>CAXXWT010000001.1:0-283553 GCA_963674685.2 bacterium
ATCATGTGTGGCACACCCGCTACTACTCTGCGAAGCGGCGCTTCGCTGCGAAGCACGAGCCTCGGGTGTGAAGGAATGTCTTACAACCACATTTGGTTGCGGCGATAGCCGCACTGTGCCACACGCATTTATAGAGTCCCGGGACCTGGGATCCGCATTCCGAATTATTGTTGCGCGTCGCGGGCGCAGCGGAAACCGACGAGATCGATGTCCACGAGATCCTGAATCCAGAATCGGTCGGAAAGGCGCATATAAACAGCAAAACCCGACGAGGCGCCGCCCGGAGAATATGACCCAGCCCTTCACTCGGTCCCGGGGGATCCTGCTGGGGGCTTATCGTGTAGTAATCCGCGTCGTAGGAATCGTTCACCCATTCCCGAACGTTGCCCATCATGTCGTAGAGGCCGAATGCATTGGGGTCTTTATGGCCCACCTTGCGGGGAATCCCGTCCGAATTCGCCGAATACCAGGCGGCGTTATCGAGGCATGCGTCATCATCGCCGCAAGAATACTTTGTGGTCGTTCCGGCGCGGGCCGCGTACTCCCATTCCGCTTCCGTGGGCAGACGGGCGTCCACCGCCTGGCAAAACATGCCGGCGTAAAGCCAGGGGACATTTTCCACAGGGCAGTCGGGGCAGTCATCATATTTGCTGGGATTGTCGTCCATGACATCCATGAACATTTCCTGCGTGATTTCAATGGCGCTCATTTCAAAGGAGGGAATCGTCACGGTGTGAATCGGGTTTTCGTCGCCCTCGCATTCCGTGTCCCCGGCGGAGCAGCCCATTTCAAAAGTTCCTCCCGCAACAGGCATCCAATACATTTCCGTTGTTCCGGTTCCGGTATCGTCATCGTCATCGCCGTCGTCATCCTCGTCGTCCTCTTCCTCGTCGCCGCCGGAGCAGGCAGGGATCAGGACGAGTAAACACAGAAGCGCCATGGAGCCGAGATAAGCGGCTTTTGCGAAAAAGCGAATCATCTTAAAACCTCTCGAATTATTAATCGCCCGTAAAGCAGGCAACTTCCTCATAGAATATCCAATCTTTGGCTTTATTGACAAGCCGGAACAATACCCGGAATCTGGTCCCACGAAAACGCTTGAGATTTCATTGCGCCAATAGAAGCGGCGGAGGTTTTAAGATGGCGAAAATCGGAGTCATCGGCGCGGGGGCCTGGGGAACGGCCGTGGCCGCGCATCTGTGCAGAATGGGACACGAGGTCACAATATGGGCCTATGAGTCGGAAGTCGCGGCGTCCATCGCCGAAGTGCGGGAAAACACGATTTATCTTCCCGGATTCACGCTGCCGGAAAAGCTCATGCCAACGACCGATATGGCCGAAGCCTGCAAGGCTCAAATCGTCGTGATCGCGTGTCCCTCCAGTTTTTTTCGCCATATCGTCCTGGATGCCGCGGACTATATTTCCGATGACGCCGTGGTTGTTTCACTGACAAAAGGCATTGAGGATAATTCCCTGATGCTTCTATCGGACGTTCACGCGCAAATAAGGCCGCAGGGAGCCGAGCGGTATGTCGTGTTGTCCGGTCCCAGTTTCGCCAAGGAAGTCGTGGAGGGTTATCCCACGGATGTGGCGGCGGCGGGCGTGTCGCCGGATGTCGTTCGCAAAGTGCAAAAGGAATTTCACGCGCCGGCTTTTCGCGTGTATTCCAGCAACGATCCGGTGGGCGTGCAGATCGGCGGAGCGGTGAAAAACGTTATCGCCGTGGCGGCCGGGGGATGCGACGGACTGGGGCTCGGTCTCAATGCCAGGGCGGCCCTGATCACGCGCGGACTGGCGGAGATCGCGCGCCTCGGCGTGGCCATGAGGGCCAATCCCCTGACATTTCTTGGATTAGCGGGAATGGGCGATCTGATTCTGACCTGCACCGGGGACCTGTCGCGCAATCGCACCCTGGGATGGCGCGTGGCCAAGGGAGAATCCCCGCGGGAGGTTATCGGAAGCACCCGGGCCGTGGCCGAAGGCTATTATTCGGCCGGCGCGACCTATCGCCTTGCCAAAAGGCTTAACGTCGACATGCCGATCACCGGATTGGTCCACAGTGTTTTATATGAAGGACAAAGTATCCAGGATGCGATCAGAGGATTGATGGCCCGGGAGTTCAAGACGGAGCTTGAGGGGATCTCCCGGGCGTGATTCGAAGGATTCTTACTTGGCAGGAGTATAGGGTCCCAATTTCTTTTTAGCGTTCTCGATCCATTTCGTGTTGACGATGCCCATGTCCACGGGCTTCTTGACGTAACCGTGATCGTGGAACCACTGCGCGTCGGCCTTGAGACTGTCGATATTCATGGCGCCGTCGGGCGACAGACCCACGGGAACCGCCGCTTTATACAGGGCGGGATCCTTGACCTTGGTCCACTTGATCAGGATTTTCACGATTTCATCGAAATCTTTTCCGTGAAAAAACGCGTCGTTGTAATCGCGCAGTCCACGCACGTAGGCGTTCATCCACTTTTGCGCGAGTTCGGGTTTGTTGTTCGCAAAGTTTTCCGAATAGAAAATCGTGGCGGACTGCTGATCGGGATAAACCTCATCGTCGCCGGCGATGCGAATCCCCGCGCCCATTTGCACGGCTCTGGCTACGTGGGGCTCGATCTCCACGGTCGCATCCAGGCTTCCGTTGTCCAAAGCCGGGACAAAGGCGGGATAGGGCATGGTTTTGATATTGATATCGGAAAGCTCCAGGCCATAGCGTTTGGCCCATCTTTCGGTCACGATTTCCTGGGAAACGCCCCAGGCGGTCAGAGCCATGGTGAAGCCTTTTTTGATTTTAAATTTCGAGATATCGCCGTCGGGAACGTTTTTCTTGGCGGCGATCAGCGCCAGGTACCCGCAGCCTTTGCTGACCGTGCCTTTGTCGGCGACGATCTGAATTTTATGGCCGTCGTTGTAGGCGTTGTAGAGGCCGGCGTTAATATTGCCGCCGCCCACGTCCAGGTCGCCTTTGATGAGGGAGGGCAGCATCGCGACGCCGGATTTGGCGAAGGTCGTGGTGTCGGCCTCGATACCTTCTTCGGCGAAGTATCCGCGTTCGATGGCGATGAATATGCCCGAACTGGAAAGAACCGGAGAAGAGCCGACCATGACCTTTTCGAGTTTCTGAGCCGGGGCCTGCGTGATTGCAAACAACATCACGAAGCAGCAGCATAGCAACGCGATGAAAATAAACCTGGCGCCTTTGGCATTTTTCATGGGCATTTCCTTTATGAATCGATCAATTAACAGGATTGTTTATGTCATTTGTGAGCAATAATAGCTCTTAAGTGATGGTTATAGTGTTTTTCCCGGCCATGGGCAAGGCAAAATCGCGTATAGGGAATAATTATTTTCAGAAGTGATATATTCTGGTGCGCAAATAGGGGCAATCGGGTTTGTGGAAAACCCGTTTATTCCGGGGCTACGGTCACGCAGTCCCTTCCGGCCTGTTTGGATTTGTAGAGGGCGGCGTCGGCCGCGGCGGTAGTTTCTTCGGGAGTATTCGCATGTTGCGGGTAGACGGCCACTCCCAGAGAAATCGTGACCTGGCGTGGTTTATGCCCGGCGGGGGTTACTTTCACCTCTTTTTTGATTCCCTTGCGAATCTCCTCCGCGCGGCGCTTGCTGACCTCAATGTCGGCTCCGGGCAGGATGAGAATAAACTCTTCTCCTCCGTAACGGCAGGCGATGTCGCCGCCGCGTACGTTCTTTTTCAGGTAGCGTCCCATCTCCCGCAGGAGGGTGTCGCCGGTTTCATGCCCGTATTTGTCGTTAAAGTTCTTGAAGTGATCCACATCGATCATGATGATGCCCAGGGAACTGTTTTCGCGTTCGATGCGCAGGGTCTCGCGGTGCAGAGTTTCTTCCATGTATCTTCTGTTGAAAAGACCCGTCAGCTGATCCCGCACGGATTGGTAATGCAGAATCTGCCGCAGTTTGAGATTGCCCAGGGACAAGGCGAATTGCTCGGTGACGTTCGTGGCTACGCGCTGCTTGGCCTCGATCATTCGCTTGCGGTCTTTTTCCGGGGTTTTCGGATCAATCAGCCCGAAGAATAAAGTGAGCATTCCCAATACCTCGCCCTGCGCGCTCATGGGCATGCAAAGATAGCTGGTGCTGGGCGTTTCGGTGAAATGATCGCATATCTGCCCGCTTTTCGGATCGTCCACAAGGTGAGCTTTTCCCCGCCGTAAGGACCAACACTGATCGGATTCGAATAAGTTTTCCACCTTGGCTTTGTCGCCCCACGTGGCGACGGTTTCCAGGATATTTTTTGTGGAACCGTACATGCACAAGGCGCCCGAATCATAAGGGAAGAGTTCCTGTGTGCTGCGTGCGACGACGGCGTAGGATTCCTCGACGGTTCGACAGGCCTGCAACAGATCGACCATGCGGCTGACGATGTCGATTTCCTTGTTCCGCTGTTCGAGTTCGTATACCCAGTCCACGAGTTTGAAGTTCGTTTCGTTGAGTTCGTTTTCGATACGCTCCCGTTCACGGCCCGATTCTTTTAATTTTTCTTTGCAGTCCTCCAATTCCCGTTCCAGATTCTCGACTTTATGTTCGAGCTCATCCTTGGTCGCCTGAATTTCCATATCCGTATTGCGTTGCTCTGTAATAACACGCAAGCTTTCCACGACTCCCTGGATTTGCCCCTTGGCGTCGACGACGGTTTTCGCCTGACCCCACAAATGCCGGTATTCCTCCGGCAGAGTGATGGCTTCAATGACCCATTGGTAGAGGCCGTCGTCATCGATCGTGATGTCGGGAAAGTTTTTCTTGACGGCTTCCGGCGATTCCAGGACCAGATGGCTTAACATGGGACGCCGGGTTCCGAAAAACGGCAGCGAGCATTCATAATTCGACTTCCCGAGAATCTGCCGGCTTTTCACGCCGGTGAGCATGACCGCGTTTTTATTCCAGGCGATGACGCGGCCGTCGAGGTCTATGGCGTACGTGGCTTCGGGAAGATTTTCGATAATCGACCGCAGTGCGGATGCATCCTGTCTCTTTGGCTGGGCGCTCTCGCCATCGGTCTTCGCATCGGCGGATGCCGGAAATTTTTTTGTAACTTTATCGCTCATAAAATCCGATTCAATTTTTCATTAAGTTCATGAGTTTTATCGGGCACAACATGCGTCCATTACAATTACGTTGCAATAGGAAAACTCCTTAAGGGATATTCCTATTTTCACTATGAGGCTAGCATAGCCCCTTCGCTATCCGATAGTGCGCAATTCGTGAATTTACATACAAAAGCCGAGCAAATGAGTCGTTTTAATTCGGTATCATTCATTTCATGATGAAGTACGGTAATCCTCGAAGAACCATTTCAGACAGTCATAAGCAGAAGTTGCTTCGCGAACAATGAAAGTTTCAAAGATTGTACTTTTTGATTTTTTCATAAAGCGTCGAAGGGGCAATCCCCAGGCGCCTGGCCGCCTGTTCACGAGTTTGCTCTTCTAACAGCGCCTGCCGGATGGCTTGCTCCTCGATAGATCTCAAGGTGCCGGAATCCCTGTTTTCGATATGCGGTATGAACAGGTTGTTTTTATCAATGGGCGCATCGGACGGATTCATGACCAGCGCCCGGATGATGCAAGCTTTCAATTCCCTCACGTTCCCCGGCCAGTTGTAATTATTGAGCGCTTCACGAGCCGAAGGCGCAAGTCCCGGATTGCTCTTTCCCAACTGACCGGATTCGGATTCGAGAAAATGCGTCGCCAGAAGCTCCACATCCTTCCCTCGGGTTCGCAGCGGCGGGAGCAATACGGGGACCATTCGGAGCCTGTACAACAGATCGTCGCGAAAAGCTTTTTTCATGACAAGCTCCTCGAGATTTTTATTGGTCGCGGCCACGATTCGCACATCGCACTGGATTTCGTGTTCGGAACCGACGGGCCTGATCCTTCGGTCGTCCAGAACACGCAACAGGCGGGCCTGCATATCCATGGGAAGTTCGCTGATCTCGTCGAGGAAAAGCGTTCCTTCGGCGGCCAGCGAAAAAAGGCCGCGCCGCTGCTTCTGCGCGCCGGTGAATGCGCCTTTGGCGTGGCCGAACAGTTCGCTTTCAAAGAGATCTTTGGGAATGGCGCTGCAATTGACGGGGATAAACGGTCCCGCCAGGCGTCCGGACAGGGCGTGGACGCCCCTCGCGACAACTTCCTTGCCGGTTCCTGTTTCGCCTTCAACCAGGACCGTAACGTCCGTGGGCGCCACGCGGTCGACAAGGGCCGTAACCTGCCTGATGGCGTCGCACTCGCCGACAAAACCGGGGATATTGCGCGCCGGTTTGTCGATGAGTTCCTTTTTTTCCGTCGAGCGTATGGAAATCTGCGTTTCGCCGATGGTGATGACTTGATTTTCCACTACCTGAGCGCCGGATATTTTTTGCCCTTCGATAAAAACTCCGTTTCGGCTGCCCAGATCTTCAGCCAGGATGCGCCCGTTGACGGCGTTCAACGCCATATGGCGGGCCGAGACAAAGGCGTCGTTGAGAACGATGTCGCAGGCGGGATCCTTGCCCAGAACGCTTCGCCCTTCAGGAAGGCTGATAGTTTGCACGGGCCCGTCACGTGAAGACTTGATGGTCAATTCAACGGATTGGATGAGAAGCGTTTTATGGCCGGTATCGTACACCAGCTTTTTCGTGGGTTCCTTGGTTTTCCTCTTCAGGACCACGGGACCTAATTCGTAAGGCCCCAACTTATCCCTGTCCCCAACGACGACAGTCTTTGTTTTGACCTTCCGGCGTTTTGCGGTATCGCTGAAAATGGAGATTTCCATACCCTCGCCATGACGCGACAGACGCCAGAACATTCCTTTTTCGACGCCGGGCAGGCAAATATCCGCCTCGTCGCAATCTCCCACGATCAGGCCGGTGGGAGGAAGGACGATGGAGACGATGCTTTTCCCCTCCTGTCTTATCTCGACTCTGATATTCGTCATGGCGTCGCCGTTGAATTATCCCAAATGGATTTGCCGACATCATTTTCCTTTTATGAGGCGGTTGTCAAAGGGTTTAAAAAAATCTTAAGAAACTACTTGAAAAATTGTTCGTATCATGCCAGAATTAAAAAGCTTTATTGTATTAGGAAAAACTCTGGGAGGGATCCCTTTATAGATGGAGGCATCAATGAAACCCCGCATGGTTCGTTTGACGCTCACGTTCATTTTCTCACTGATCGCAATTCTTGTCCTGTCATCCTGCAACTCCGGCGATGACGACGATGACGACGACGGCGCCAGCTACGGCGAGGATATCCACGGCACCTACACGGCGCTGATGAGCTATGACTCCGACACCTGCAGTCCGGGCAATGAAGGAGCCGATCCCGTGGAATGGATTGTTGAAATCGAGCAAAGCGATGATTTCTCCGTGGCCTGGGTGAACTACCAGGAAGTCGGTTCCGGGGACATGGTTGAACTTTTCAAAGGCACCGTCTACGGGAACGTCATTATTAAAGCGGGCATCGATACGCGGGGCGTCGGTCCCGACTGCGCGAAGATCAATGTGGAAGATTTGCAGGTTCGCGTCGACGTGGAAAATAAAACCATCACCGGCAACATCTCCAAGGATATTTTCTATCAGGGCGGCGGCTGCGATTCCTCGACCATCGACTGCTATTTCGAGCAAAGTTTCGCCACCGAGGAATAAGAGGAAAAGGAGTATGAATATGCCCTGGAAAAAAATAGTTGTCTGGTTTTTTTGCCTCCCGCTTTTAGCCTGCTGCCTTTTGCCTTTGGCCTGCGGCGATGACGACGACGATGACGACGACGACGATGGCGAGGAAACGGAAGAACCGGAAGTCGTCACGGCGCAGGATTGCGCCGACGCCATGATCAGACTTTTCGGCGAGGAGGGGTGCGCCAACGTCAGTGGAGAAGCGCAATACACCGATGAGGAAATCCAGGGCTCATGCGACCAGGATTTTAGCGTGAGCGAAAAGTCCGAGTGCCACACGGCGGCTTTCGAGGAAATGGTTGCCTGCATGGAAGGAATCAACTGCGCCGACGCCAGCGAAAGCTACTATGCCTGGACGGAATGCCGCATCGATTTCGACACGGCTATCAACATCTGCGAGTGTCCTCCCGACGGCATCTGCTGATAATCGCTGAAAATCTTGCTATCGTTTCAACGCAACATATGCCGTGGCCTGCTTGACACTCTATTTTCCCGAGTGATACAGTCCGCCGTCATTTGTTAAATGATTTGAACATTTTGCTTCGATGGAGCGGCCCATGAGGCGAAAAGCGATCGCTGCGGCGATCATATTGCTTATTTTAGCCCCCGCGGCGTCAAAAGCCGATCTTAATCCTGTCTTTGGAGCTTCGGTCGAGTATTTCTGGCCCGTCGAGCCGGAAATGTACGGCTCCCGCATGGCCCCGAATTCCTGGGGCGAGGATATCAAAGGCTACAGCTATTCCCATGGAACGGATCGGAATCAGTTTTTTACGCCGAGCCGTTACGACAGGATATTCAGTCCCGGACTGACGCAGACCATTGCGTGGGATTCCGGACTGTCCGTGGAGTTGGCGGAGCGGTGGTTGTGGCTGATATGGGCGCCGAACCGCGACGTGGACATCGTTTACAGCAAAACGATGATTCCGATCACGCTGACCCCGAGCTGGACTTTCAACAAAGCGGGAAGGCTCAGGCCCATGATCGGCGCGGGCGTCGGGATTTGTTACGTCAATGTGAATATTTCCGGGCAGGATTTATACGATCAGGCCAGGAACGAAAACTACGATCTCGAAGGCAGCCCGGAACCCGGCGACACCGGGATCGGCAACGTGCCGGAGAAAAGGTTGTACATCAAACGTACCCGGGAGTTTTCCAGAGAAGACTGGGCTCCCGAGGGACATATCGTAGCGGGCCTGGAAATGGCCGTTAACGACCGGCTTTCTTTCAATTTGCAGGCGCGTTGGTCCGTCATGGTCATGAAAACCATCGACGTGGTGCGCGTCAGCGAAGGCAATACCGAAAGCTGGAGATGGGAAGAGCAGGAAATCGAGGGGAATGCCGGTGGTTTTCACGGCATTGTCGGATTGACATACGGTTTTTGACCGGGTTGTGAAATACTCGAATTTTTTATATGAAGAACACTGCCTGGAAACGGCGATGAACGCCTCGCGGGCTTTTGGAGGAAATGAATGAGGAAAGCTTTCCTTGCAATCATGATCATGGTTTTGCTGTCGTTATCTTCGCCGCTTGTTTTCGCCGCCGATGAAAATATGGAAGAAGCGGGCGTCGCTTTCGATCTGTCCGGGTATTATCGCGTACGCTACGACAATACTTTCAATCTCGGCTGGCGCTTCAACGAGGAATACGAGGACGGGGATTACAACGAGAACAGCGACTGGTGGTCCTATTTCGACCAGAGGGCGCTTTTGCTTCCGATCATTCGCGTCAACGAGAATATCGCTTTCAAAGCGCAAGTGGACGCACTGCGCAACGTGACCTTCGGCCAAAACGCACAAGCCACGATTCCCATGACCGTCGTCGAACGCAATCCCGCCGATACGGAAAAAATCGAAACCGTCGAATTCGACGCCGACAAACTGGACCGGGGCAATGTCTTTTCCCAGAGCGCCTCGGAAAACCAGGGCCCCAACGGAGAGGGAGACGAGCGTGACGAGGTGGACGCCATCGAACTGACGCGCATGTGGGCGGAAGTCATGCTTCCCATCGGTTTCTTTAGATTCGGCCGCATGGGATCGGACTTCGGCATGGGAGTTTTCTCCAATTCCGGACTGCCGAAAAAAACTCCTTTCGGATATGAAGGGCTCGACAGCGATTTCGGCGACACGTACGACCGTTTGATGTTCGGAACGCGCATCGGCAAACATTATATCCCGGTTCTGATTTACGACCGCGTGGTGGAAGGCGACTTCAAAACCGGCGACAAAGACGTTCATCAGTATGTTTTCGCGCAGTATCTGCGCGACATCGAATTTGGGGATAGAAATTCCTTCAACGGCGGGCTGTACCTCATGCACCGCACGCAGCAGTCGACCAACGCCCGCGTTTTCGCCTATGACCTCTGGCTGAAATTGCAGATCGGCGGATTCACCATCGAGAATGAAGGCGTGGCCCTGCAGGGTTCCTTTGATCAGATTCCCGATTCGACCATCGACGATCTGGAAGAGTCCGGCCTTCCCACAGGCGAGGGCGGAGGAAAAATCGAGATCGACGCGTACGTGGACGCTTTTAAGGCCAACTATAAAACCAAGAAATGGGGCGCCGGCGTGGAATACGGCTTCTCCAGCCCGGCCGATCCCGATCCCGAGCGCGAGTTCGATCCCGACTCCGCTTCGGCCATAGCCGTGGCCGCGGCGCAAAAAGACGCCGACGAGGACGGCAGCAAATCCTCCATCGAGTTCATTAACGCCGTGGTGGAAAACCAGGCCGCTTTCGGGAAAAAGGTTTACACCTTCCCCTTTGACGCGGACTACGACGTCGACCTGATCATCTGGGAAATCATCATGGGCGGTCAGGTGAAAAACGGCATGTACGGCAAGGTGAGCGGTTACATCCAGCCCGTCGATCAACTGCGAATTCAGCTTGACGTCATCAACAGCTACATCAACGAATCCTATAAGGGCAAAGACGGAACCGACGCTTCCCACGACCTGGGCTGGGAAGTCGACCTGGATGTTTCCAGCGTCGCTTACGGACACTTCTTTACCGGGATTCAGTTCGGTTACGCATTCCTGGGCGATTATTTCTCCGACATGTACGACAACTCGGAAAACATCTTCACCATGCAGATGCGCACCGGCATTACCTTTTAAGGAAAAATCAAATCGTCTCTAAGGGAGCGGGCGTTATGTCCGCTCCTTGAATTTTAAATAAGGGATTTATTGATCAGTGGTTAGCCCCAATACTGTTCACTTAAAGCCCCCTTTCCACGATGCGGCATGTAGGGGAAGCCCGTGGTGGATCGAGATTTTCCCCTCGTCGTCGTATGGGATAGTTGCTCATCTTCACTTTGACGCCGCGTTTGTTTCTTCGCTCTCGGCTGGAGACCACGCGTTCTTCGAGAATTTCTTCCAAGAGCCATCGATGGAATTTCTTTCTAAGCCGAGGGGGGAAAAGGATTTGTTTTTGGGATTTTTCGCCTCACGATGCGCACGGCGTGAACGAAGGAAAGTTTGTCCGCATCGAGATTGACGCTTTTGGCAGCCTGATGCATCAGATTGCGGATCATGAAGTGGGCCAGCATCAGGCCGAAAAATTCCTGTTTCACCAAGGCCGGGCTCTTGCTGCGCAACACGATCTTCGCCCCGCGCAGATGGGTTTTGAGTTCATCGAACGCCGTTTCGATCTCCCATCGTTCGTGGTAAAGCGCCGCCAGTTCCTCCGCCGGCGCGGCCTTCGCGTCAAGAATCGTCGTGATCAGGCGATAAATCGGCTCCGCGTCGGGCTGCCCTTCAAGCCGATACTCGATAACCCGAACCCGGATTCCGTCCTTGTTGTGTCGTTGCGCTTTTTCCGTCGGATAGATCGTGCTCAGATAGGATCCGTCGGACAGTTGTTTTTCCTTGCGCCGTACGTTGTTGATTTTGAGTCGCCAAAGCAGGTCCGCGCCGGTTTCGGCCGCCTGTTTCCACAAGGGATAACCGAAAAAATTCCGATCCGCCAGGCACAGCATCCCCTTTTGCAGATGTCCGACGACCTCTTGGGCCAACGTGATTTCCTGGACGCCGTAGGAACCCATACGCGAGTCGAACAACACGTGGGTGCCGTTCTCCACCAATGACACAAAACGGATTTTCGGATAACCGCTTTTGCCCCGAGACGCTTTCGGCCGACCGAAAGCCGCTTCGTTCTCATCGGTGTCCGCCACGTCCAGGGTGCTGCCGTCCAGGCTGACCGTTTTCCATTTTCGATACCACGCACCCGGTGTTTTTCGCGAAGCCAAAGGGCGCACCGAACGGTCGTGAAGCAAGCGAATCGGCTCGACGCCCAACCGCGTTCGAGCCTGGGATATCCCCGACTTGCCTGCGGTGCGCACCGGCTTCCCCAAAGATGGAAACCACTTGATCCCCTCTTGCAAACAACGCAAAACCTCACCGTAGGAAACCTGCATGTACAACGACATGGCGATCACGTAATAGACCATCAAATCCGCCGGCAAATCACGCTCGCGAACACTGGCTTTACCGCTCTCGTACAAAATCGCCTGTACCTGCTCAAGAGGAAAGGTCATGCCGAGAACCCCAAGACTGATATGATCCGTGACACGCATCCCTGGCGGAAGTTCTGCTACTGTTCTTGCCATAGTCGTATCCTCCTTCAATCGAAAGAAGAATACCAGAAAAATTTACTTAAGTGAACAGTATTGGGGTTAGTATTACATCCTGTGGGAACCTGCGTTAGAGATGCCTGTGTAGCGGATTCGATGAACACGCGCTCATCCACACACCTCAAGCTACGCTTTCGGCGTGTCTGTCATTCGCGGCTCGGTTTAACTTGCGTCCTGGCGAAATTAAAAAACAGAGCCGCGAGCGGTAAAATTTGACAGAGCGTCAGCGAAGGAGAATGAGCGAGCGGGTGTGCATCGAATCCATATTTTTGCAAGCGGCCAGGATAGTGATCTAGCCGCTTGCAAAATGGATGATGTCTTTTCCTTGCCTGGTTGGACAACAGCACAGCCTTCCAAAGGCTGTGATCGCTTCGCGTCGGGTATGGATTTCCAAACTCTTGACTCCTAACTCATCATTCATAACTCGCTCCCGCTTGTTTGCCGCCTGACATTCCTTGTCTATGTGAATGGACCTTTTGCGTTTTCATGTGTATGTTTTGCAGCGGACAATTTGATGCCTTGGAATATATCGCCGGAGCCTGCGCATGAAAATTAATTTACGATTCGCCATTCTGATTTTGATTATTGCCGCCGTCGTTCTCACCGCCGGCGCGGTTATTGCCGACGAGAAGGCGGATACGACAAGCGATTCGCCTCTTTACGTGGGCGCCGGGCGGATCGATATTACGCCGAACCGCTCGCTCATCATGGGCGGATACGGCGTTTGCGCGTTTTCCAAGGCTCTTTGCCGCTGGTCCAAAGGCGTGCATGATCCGATTTATTCCACCGCGGTATATTTTGAAAAAGGCGGCGAGTCGTTCGTTTTGATCGTGGCCGATCTGGTCGGGCTCGTGCAGATGGACATTCAGAAAATCCAGGATCTTGTCAGCGAGCAAACGGGAATCCCCTCAAAACACGTCATTGTCGCCGCCACGCACACGCATTCCAGCCCGGACACCGTTGGGCTTTGGGGGCCGATCCTGCCGCCGGATACGGGAAGGGATGAGGATTATCTGGATATGGTCATCGCCAAATCCGCCGTCGCCGCTGCGCGGGCGAAAGCCGACGCCCGGCCGGCGAAGCTTTTTTACGCCGTGGGCGAGCAAGCGGACCTGCACCGCAACACCTATGACGACAAAACGAAATACTCCTATATCGACCACACATTGACGGTGATTCGCGCCGTCGACGAAGACGGCAAAAGCATCGCCACCATCACCAACTGGGGATGCCACACGACCGCGGAGGGGATGAAAACGCGCCTGATCTCATCGGACTGGGCGGGAGCCTTTTACGCCGACATGGCCGCGCATGAACCGGGCGTGCACATGTTCGTCAACGGCTCCATCGGCGCCGCCATTCAGCCGAACGAGCCATACCGAAAGAAAAACTTAAAAGGCGACGGGCAGAATTTTCGATGGGCTGCCCTCATGGGAGAAACCCTTGCCGCGCAGGTTCGCGACATGATGAAAAATATGGAAGAAGCCCGCTTCGATGAAATGGTCGTGCAAAACGAAAACGGGTCCATACCCATGATGAACGGCCTGTATCGCTTCGGGCGCAACATCGGCGTGTTGAAACTGCCGGTGCCCAAAGTCGGCGATCCGCTGAACTTCCGCATCGTGTCCGTGACCATGGGGCCTTTGCGTTTCGGCACCATGCCCGGCGAACTTTCCCCGCAGGTGGGCATGGGCATCCGCGAGCGCATGGGAGGGAAGGCGCAAGTTCTCATCGGCCTGGGACAAGATTGGTTCGGTTACGTGATCGACCGCGAGCAGTACGCCAACGAATTGTATGCCTATGAGAAAATGCTGTGCGCCGGACCCGATTTCGCCGACGCCATATACCACGCGTATGACGAGATGACTTTTCCGAAATAAGCGAAACTTCCTTTGCCTTAAAATTTCATGTAATCAGTTAACGCACTTATTCGTTAACATTTGTGAACGCGCGAATTATTTTAAGGAACGCCATGACCCGGGCCGAGGCGATCAGCGATCTGATGCGATGCGGAATGCGTTATGCATTTTCGCTGACGCATGAAAAGTCCTGGGCCGAGGATCTGCTTCAGGACGCCTGGGTGCGCCTTCTGGAAACAGACAGCCCCTTCGACAAACCTTTGCTGTGCCGCATCATTCGCAACAGATTCATCGATCTCAAGCGACGAGAAAAGGTGGTCAGCATGATTCCTTTTGAAAACGGCGTCGGAGACACGCACCATTCGGAACCGGATTTCGATATCGTGATCCGCGCCGATCGGAAAAGCATCGAAAGGGCTCTTTCTCACCTGAAAGAAGACGAACGGCAGGCGGTGTATCTGCACGTCGTCGAAGGGTACACGGCGGCGGAAATAGCGACAATGCAGGAAAGGACGCGCTCGAATATCCTCGTGATATTACACAGGGCGCGCAAAAAACTTCGCAACTTTTTCGATCAGCGCGCCAGTGAGGCTTCGTGATGGCCGAGGAAACGAAAAAACTAAAGGATCATATTCAGGATTTCTATCATGACGTGGACGTTTCGCCGGACCTTGCCGAACGTTTGTCAATGATGCCGGAGCAAAAACTTGCCGAGGAAACGCCCAGGCCGACACCGATCAGGAAAAGACACCGGTCTTATTTCAGCCTCGCGCAAGTGGCGGTGCTCGTGGCGATCATCAGTATTTTAAGTTTGATTTCGATTCCGAATTTTATTTCGCTCAGGGCTCGCGCGTATGGTGCTTCGGCCAAAAGCGCCGGAAGAAACGCCGTTCTGGCTGTTCATGTTTTGCATGGCGAAGGCCGGATTCCCGGTGAACTGGTCGGCCGGCCGGCGCAGCCTGACGAGCCGGCGAAAGCCGACGGCGCCGTGGATATTTTAAAAATGCTGCTTTCCTACGACAGAAATCTGACCGACGATCCGGATGTGACTTTCACCTTTATGTCCATGAATGCCAGCGGCTATAGTTTCGAGACCCGCCATGAAAATGCCGACACGCCGTATGAGTTCGAAGGCCCGCTGCCGCCGAAAAATTCCAAATAACAAATCGTCGTTAGTAATAATTGGCTCACCGCGAATTATCGTACATCGCTATAATAGCGGCTTGCAAAATTGCTAATTCGTTACTCTGTATTTTTATTCAAGGAGCAGCACAGGCGAGGGCGCCTGTACTACTAGTGTTGAAATTCTTTGCGTGGCCTCACGATTTTTTTGCAACGTAAAGCCTGTCGCCCTCTAACGAGGGCTTCGCATAAATGTTTATTATTCGCATTTCCTGGCGCTGACGCACCAGGCTGATATGGACCGACCTGTCAAGCCCTGCACAGGTTAAGCGTTATCCACTTATCCATAATCCATTTTTAGCTTCTTTAAAAGCTCTCATCAGGATTGTGGATAAGTGGGTAACGCGCGGGGATGCACGAGCCCGTTGACGACGGAGGCTCAAAACGACGAACGAGAAGGGATGCTTCGACGACGAGTCACTCTGATATCCGCGGGTTATTCCGGCAAGCCGAAACAGGGCCGCATGACTGTTTTCCGTCGTGGCCGTACGCTGTCTACAATCGCGAGTCCGGGCGCGCAAAACGCCCTGTCGCATAGCCCGGTCGCGCATCGGCCTGGTCGTACCCTTTCTCATTCGCCGCTTTCAACCTCCGTTCCGTGAAAAAACACCCGTCTTCTTAAAAGTTAATATCTAAATTTCCTCATGACGCATCACCGCCCAGATGAAACCCGCCAGTTCACGCGCCACCGCCGCCGTCGCCACGTTGGGATGTTTTCCCGATCCCTCACGGAGTTTGTAATAGCGCCGATGCAAACGGGCTCCCGCACGGTCCGCGATGGCGATCACCGCCTTCGGCTGACCCGCCCGACGCTTTCTCAGATGCAGGCTCACCGCCGGCCGGTGACGGTAATGCTTGGCCGCCACCATCAGCAGGCGACGGACGTGCGCGTTGCCCGCCTTGGTGATGCCGCCGCGATGCGAGCTTTCGCCGCTCGAATATTCGGAAGGCGTCATTCCAAGATAACACATCAATTCCGGCGCGCTTTGAAAACGCCGAAAATCGTGAAGCTCCGCCAGGATCGTCATGGCCGTCACCGTGCTCACCCCGCGAAGGCAGCCCAGCCAACCCGCCTTCTCGGCGTATTCTTCGCTTTGGGCCGCTTCTGTGATGGCGGCGTCCAACTCCGCCAGACGCTCCTCGATCTGCTCCAAAGACAGCAGATAATGTTCGAAAACCCGTTGCGACCGATCGGACTCAAAGCGCACCTGCCGAAGCCAGACGTAGTGTTTCTTCGTCCAATGCCTGGTTTCGGTATAGATAATGCCCCGGCGAAGAAGCATGTTGGTCAGGCGATGCCGGGCGCGCATCTGATCCTGTTTCGTGTCCTCCCGGGCTCGGGTCAGATCCCGCGTCGACTCCTCTGCGGGATCGGGAGGATGCACCTCGGTCAGCAGGCCCGCCATGAAAAGGGAGGCCAGCTTCCGAGCGTCGCGGCGATCCGTCTTGATTCGCTCCCCGGGTTTGACGGGAATCAGGGAAGGCGCGATCACCACGCACGGAAGACCCAGAGCGTCCAGTTTCCTTTTCAAGGCGTAACCGCAGGGACCGGCTTCATAACAAGCCACGGCCTCGCCGGGCGCCAGGCGCTTAACCTTCTTTACGAGCTTTTTGATGGCGCGAGGCTCGTTGGCGATCTGCCATTCCGCGTCGATTTTTTTCGAATTGGGAAGAACGACGGCAACGTTGATGCTCTTTTTGTGGACATCCATACCTACGCTCGTGATATATTGACTCTCGGACATGATCGGCTCCTTTCGTATGTAGCTCTGAGCTAATGAAAATCCTTTTCGCAGCTTAACCTACGATGCTGCGAAAGGGAGCCGGTCGGTCCATACTGTCTATTAACTTTCGCCCTTCGGGCTTACGAGCAACGCTTCCACGCAAGTTGAAATATTTAAACCGGGTACATCGCGTGTGGCACAGCCTTCCAGAGGCTGTGGAGGAATGCCTGGCAAGCACATTTGGTTGCGGTCGCCAGACCGCGCTGTGCCACACACGCTGTGGCTGGCGACCAGTTTCTCTTTGGCACGTCACATGTGGCACAGCCGCCCTCGGCTGTGATTGCATTGCAATCTTTTATGTTTCGTAAAATCACAAACGACTTCGTAGATAACTTTGCACGTGGCTAATTAAGTAAATTAATTTACGATGCACATTGAAAAACATCGCGCCACTGTAATCACTCTTCCTTTTCGCTCGTTGTCTTTATTGAAGGCAATAAAGCGCAAGAAGGAGGCAGGCGATGGAAACAGCAAATATTCACGATGACAAAGGCCATGAAACAAGCGAAAAACCGAAAGGCGGTCGCTTTCGGAAAGTCATGAAATCGTTGGGATCGGCAATCCTGCGCGCGATTCCGTCAATGATTATTCTGGCAGTTATTCTGGCGGTTCTTGCGCTCATCGCAATACCGAATTTTATCTCCTTGCGCGGCCGCAGCTATAACGCGTCTTCAAAATCAGCGGGAAGAAATCTGGTTTTGGCTCTTCAGGGGCTGCAAGGCGGGTATCAGCCGGTGATCACGTACGACGGTATAACGAATTACGATGGTCCTGCGAACGGGTTGTTTAATGCGGAAAGTTACGACGCTATCGTCGAAAATGAATTTCTTTCCGTTGTGGATAGTCCGTTGTCCACGTTTTCCATCGACGTGGATACGGCGTCGTATTCCAATGTCAGGCGTTTGCTGAAAGGCGGAGCGATACCTCCCGGCGGCGCGGTGCGCTTAGAGGAGATGATCAATTATTTTCCGTACGAATATCCGCAACCCGATGACGACAATCCCTTCGCCGTGGCTGCGGAAGTCGCCGCGTCTCCGTGGGCAACGGATCATCGCCTGGTGCGTATCGCCCTTAAGGGGCGTGAAATACCCATGGAAGATATCGCTCCCATGAACCTGGTATTTCTTATCGATGTTTCAGGTTCCATGCAGACTGCAAACAAATTGCCGCTGGTGGTGAAATCCCTGGAAATGCTGGTGGATGAACTTCGCGTTGAAGACCGCGTGGCTATCGTCGTTTATGCCGGTCGCGAGGGTCTGCTGCTTCCGTCGACGTCGGGTCAGGATAAATATGCTATACGCCAGGCCTTGCGTAGTTTGAGCGCCGGCGGTTCGACCAACGGCAGCGGGGGAATCAAACTCGCTTACAACGTGGCGGCCAACCACTTTGTCGACGGCGGCGTCAACCGCGTTATCCTGGCGACGGACGGTGATTTCAACGTGGGAACGGTCAGCCGATCCGGCCTGAAAAAGCTCATCGAACAAAAGGCGCAGTCGGGGATATTCCTTACGGTTCTCGGCTACGGCATGGGGAATCTGAAAGACAGCCAGATGGAGATGCTCGCCGACAAGGGCAACGGCAATTACGCCTACGTGGACGATCTGGATGAAGCGCATAAAGTTTTCGGCGAGCAACTTGCCGGGACGCTGGCGACCATCGCCAAGGATGTGAAAATCCAGGTGGAGTTCAATCCGGCGAAGGTGAAGATGTACCGCTTGATTGGCTATGAAAATCGGCTTTTGCAAAATAAGGATTTTAACGACGACAAAAAAGACGCCGGGGAAATCGGCGCGGGCCACACCGTTACCGCCTTTTATGAAATCATCACCACGCAAAGCGACACCCGGATTCCGTCCGTCGATCCGTTGAAATATCAGACCCCGGGAAAACTCAGCGCGGCGGCATCCGGAAGTGAATTGGTGACGGTGAAACTGCGTTATAAAGAACCTGACGGACAGGTCAGCGAGCTGATAAAATATCCAATTGTCGATGACTCCAATAAATTTCGAAAAGCGTCGGAAGATTTTCGCTTCGCGTCGTCGGTGGCTCTTTTCGGGATGCTCCTGCGGGATTCTCAATTTACGAAAGACATGAGCTTTGACGACGTGCTCCGCATCGCGAAAAACTCATTGGGAGATGATGAAAACGGATATCGCCGGGAGTTTCTGGAACTGGTCCGAATCGCGGACGATTTGTTTATAAAAGACGAAAAGCGGCAAGCCAGACTTAAGAGCATAAGGGAAGATGCGACGAAAGAATTTGCCGCCGGTTCCGGCCGGGACGATATGCTTCAACTGCTGCTGGCTTACGATCCCAATCTGACTGACGATCCTGAAGTCACTTTCGAGTTTCTGTCCTTAAACAGCATTGGCTATACCTTCCGTACGACGCATGCCCAAAGAAAAGACCAGGAGAATATATTCAAAGGCCGGTGGGACAATTCGTAAAAATTATTCGCGGATGAGAATCTGAGGAGCCTTTTATCCGATTCTGATGCGGGAGCTATCATCCCGCATTTTTCTTATCCACAGCAGCCGCCTTCGCCTTCGTCGTCGTCATCGTCGTCGCCGCCTGAGCAGCCGCATCCGCCGCCGTCGTCGTTGTCGTCGTCATCATCGTCATCATCATCGTCATCATCGCCATCATCATCGTCATCATCGTCGTCATCGTCATCGTCATCGTCGTCACCATTCCCGCCATCGTCGTTGTCGTCGTTATCGTCGTTGTCATCATCGTCATCATCGTCATCGCCGCAGGAAAAATAGGTATATTCACGTTCCCGCGGCGTGGGATAATAGGGATAGCAATCCGGGCCGCAGCCGGAGCAGGCTTTTGGATAATCATCGAGTTCGGAATCGCCTTCGTCCCAGCCGTGATAATCGGTCGGCGCATCGTCGCCTTCCACGCATTCATCCAGAAGCTCGCTGCATTCCCAGGGCGCGTGGCATGGATCGCCAAGGTGCAGGCAGCGGTCGTACGTCTCGTCGCAATATTCGCCGCCGTTGCAATAAAGTCCGTCGTCGGGGCACGCGCCGCCGGCGTGGCCGCTGCACTCGCCGTCAATGCAGGCGTCGTCGCCGTTGCAAAAGAGCCTGTCCTCGCAAGGCTCTCCGTCGTCCAGCGCGGTCCAGGCATTCGGATCAACCGAAGGCGCGCACGCCATGCACGAGTTCTCCTCGCTGACCTCGTCGGGAAAATAACACTGCCCGTCGATGCGGCAGCCGGCGCACTGAATGTCATATTTCAGCGTAAGATAATCGCGCGCGCCGCTTGCGTCCTGTGAATAGCCGGTCAGGTATAGATAATTGTCGTCACTGACGGCCAGCGCGGCGGCGTGGTCGTCTCCGCCAAAATCGGATGCATACTGCACGGCGCCGAGCTCATACCCTTCGTCGTCGAACAGAACGAAAAGTGCATCCTGATCGCCCGCTGCGGAAGGGATGCTTCCCGCGACCACGCATCCCTCCTCTAACAGGCCGATATCGGAAAAAAGCGTCAGACCGCCGTTTTCACCCGCGTAGCCGCGCGCCCAAAGTTCGCCGCCGTCCGCGTCGATTTTCATGACCCGGCCCTCAGAATTTTGCGCGTCGGAATAACAATTGCCTATGAGAAAATAATTGCCCTGCGTGTCGGCGGCGATCTTCGCATCTTCGCAGGCGGCGGATTCCGGATCGAACCGGTACTCCCAATTTTGCTGCCCGCCTGCTTGAAACGAAACCGCCAGCAGGTCGGCTTCGTCGTCGCTCCCTTTGGATTCGCCCGCCACGATCAGGTCGCCGCTGTCGCCGATAATCATTTCCCCGGCCGTGTCCCCGCTTCCGATTCCGGCATACTGCGCGATTTGAAGAATTTCCTGATCATCCGCCAGTTCCAGAATCACGATTCGCGCAACGCCCGTCGCCGTTTCACTGGTCCCGCATGTGAAAACGCGTCCGTCGTCATCGATGGCAATCGACGCGGCTCGGTCGTTTAGATTCGCCGCGCCGTCAAAACGCCATGTATCGACCTGCGCGCCTTCGGAACCATATTTCACGCACCCAATATCCGTATCGCCGCTTGCGCCTGATGAAGTTCCAACCACGTAGATGTCGCCGTTTGCGTCGATGACGAAATCTTCAGCCGTGTCTTGCCCGCCGGGTCCGTTATAATTTGCCCGCCATTGTTCGATGCCGTCGGGGCTGTAGTTCACGATAAAGAAATCGGATTCGCCCAGCGCGTCCGCCGCGTCGCCGACGACGATCACGTTGCCGTTTTCATCAAATCCGAAAAGCCGCGCGGCGTCATCGCCGAACAGGCCGCCGTCCGCACGCATCGTCCAGATGACCTCCCCTCCGTCGCCGTAGCTGATCGTGGCGATATCCGTCGCCGAATCGGCGCCCGCCGATGAGCCGGTGATGATGATTCGCCCGCTTCGCGCGATGCCGATATCGACGACGGCGTCCCCGCCGTTTCCCGGGCCGTTGTAACGCGCCGCCCAGATAGGTTCGATGCCCTTGCTCTGGCTTGCGCGGGCCGATGCGAAAAGGCACAAGATCACAATTGTTAAAACCGGCAGGAGCGCGCCGAGCCGTTTTGCTGCGCTATCGGAAATCATCATTTGCCCAATACCGCGAAAAAGGTGTCGTATATTCGCTTGTGCATGGCCCTATAGCCGTTGTAGTTCGGGTGAATGCAGTCTTCCGGCTCCATCATGCTTTCCGGAGAGGGTTTGGCCGGATCGGGGGCGCCGGCGATTCCCGCGGCCTCCTGCATCGAGCCGATGAGGTTCGTGGCCGTCACCTGCGGATAATCCTTGGCGATGGCGAAGGCGTTTTGCGTGAGCCGTTCGATGAGGCTGTTTTGAAAACGGGTCGTGTCGCCGAAGACGTTGTGTCCGACCCCCACGCAGTGCGGGGTTTGGACGAAATTCAAATAATCGTAGCCGTGAATATTAATGTGCAGATCGGGTTTGACCTCCAGCAGTTTGTCGATGACGGTTCTGATATCCCGGTCGAGCCGAGTGAAGGTTTCGTCGCGGTAATTCCTGATCAGATAGCCTCCCAAAAGATCGTTGGCGCCCAGGGAAATGAGGCAATACTTGATGTCCGCATTGTCTTTCAGAAGCTTTTTAACATCGCCCAGGGCGCTTTCCGTCGCCCACCACTCGGCGGTGGCTCCCGGGATGGCCATGTTGTAGACCTTGATATCCTTGCCTCGGGATTTCACCTCATCTTCCAGGGCTCTTTGCCACCAGGCGGCCCAACTGTCTCCAATGCAAAGGACGTGGAGTTTGGATTTGCATCCTGTCATGACCATGAGGGCTCCGATAAAAATCAGAATCGCGATACGGCCGGGCATTTTGCCGCCATGAGCCGTTTGACGATTCATCCGCCTGTATCTCATTGAGTGGATTCCCGCTCGATGTTGACGCTGATTAATAGTCCCGTTTCCCGGTCCAGTTCGATTCCCGATCCGTTAAAGGATTTGAACCATCCGTATAACAGCGAGTTTTCGCCGGTTTCCCCGGCGCCGATGAGGATTTCCCCGTTATCCGGGCATGAAGCGCTGATCGCCAGGGATTCGTGGCGGTGTATTTCCAGTTTTCCGTCTGCGTAGCCCAACGTCGCCGGCACGATGGAAAACATGACGGTCTTGCCGGCGACGGAAGGCGTGATCAAAAGGGCGGGCTGAATTTCCCGGGATTTGAAAACGCCGATCGGCATATCGCCCAGGCGCGAATCCCGCTCGAATTGATCCGCCCTGATTTTTGCTCCCAGGATAAACTGCAGGGTCTGCCCGGTGTTGACCCGGAAATATTTCCCCGATGCGTCTGCGGTGGAATGAACAATCACGTCTTTACCCGGCGCGCGATAAACCTTTTGCGCCTTTTTCATTTCGGACATGTCGCCCACGCGCCAATTGCCGTCGTTTTTTTTCCAGTTGATAGGCGCTTTCTGATTTTCCAGGACGGTCCAGATAAAATTTCTGATATGAAGGCGGATGACCGGCGTTTTTTTATCGAGCATCGCGATGACGGACGCGATTTGCTCCATGTCTTCCGGATTTCCCTTCAAAATAATGCAGTTGTCTCCTTCGTCCAAAATAGCGGCTTCGCCTTCGGCGATCAGTTTTTGAATCTGGGGCAGGATCTGAGACGCCGGGATATTTTTGCAGCAAACGCGCCGGATGATGTTTTCCGCCGCCGTGATCGGCGAAGCCGAGGCGCAAATCATCAGCAGTAAAATCGCGGCGGTGAATTTTATGACGATCGTATTCGGCATTTTCATTTCATCAGTATATCAACTTTGAAAAAAACACTCCAATATAGTATTTTGGCTTGCAATTCGAGCTAATGACAATTAACAATTCCTATGATATTTATAGGCTCTTGCCTGCATGGGCGTCCCGGTGTATTCCGGCTGTGGGTGATGCCAGGTATTGTTTTATTGAGGAATTGCCATGGTTAAGCAGCGAAAAAATCTCATTTTGAAGGGGAAATTTGCAGGCTCTCTTCATCCGGCAAAGCTCTTGTTCGGTCTATTAAAAGCCAAAAAATCAGGGACGCTGACCCTGGAGGAAGGGACGGCTCACATCTCCTTGTACCTGGTCAACGGATGCGTGGTCTTCGATCGAAGAGGCGTTTTTGTCGACGAGGATTTTGGTCAGTTCATCATCGCCCGCAATTTGACCACGGAACAGGAATACCGCCAGTACAGATCCACGGCCAGGAAAAAGAAAACGACGCCTGTCGAAATGATGATCCAGGCCGGCATTCTGGATAATACGGAAACGGAACTGCTGGCCCAGGAATACTTTTGGAGAGCCGCTCCGAGCTTCTTTATGTGGCGCAAAGGGGAATACACCTTTGTGGAGCGCCGCCGGCCGGACGCCAATGAGTATGCGACTCCGGCAAACGGAGCCGTGTTTATTTTGCGGGGCATTCTCGACAAATACGACCCGAAAATGATGCGGGAACGCGTCCAGAAACGCCTCAAAAACAGACTGAAAATCAACGAAAACAATATAATCGTTCCGGCGGATCTGGCGGAAATGCCCGTCGCGGCAAAATTCCTCGACTCCATTTCCGAAGACACCACATTGTCGGATCTCATGGACGGTTTCGACGAAGACGTGGACAAGACCATCGCCTTGGCATACGGACTGTTGACGCTGGGCGTTCTCAAATTTTCCGTATCGAACGAAAAGCAATATGAGCGGGCTTTACGAAGGCGAACGGATCCCCTCAGCAGGCTCTTTACGGCGGCGGTGAAAAGCGTCGACCAGGTTCACGCCCGGACGGATCAGCCAAAACCCGCCCCTGATGAGATCCATACGGGGATGACGACGGAAATCGGTGACGCCAAGGACATATTGGCGGCATTGGAAAAAGGCGAGGATGTCCAGGGGGCCTTGTCTCAAAGACTGAATAAACTGCTGGAAGTCAAACGAGCCAAGCGGGAAATGCTCCAGCAGAAAATCCACGAAAACGGAGACGGCGTCAAAGCGTCCGGTTCCGTCGGAGAATCTCCGGAAGTTACGAAACCCGCGGTCCCGATACCTTCCGCCACGCCGCGCGACGCAGTTTCGAAACCCGATGTGAAGAAAGTGGACGTCAGGCCGCGGGTCGAACCCGCGCCTGTAAAAGCGCCTCAGGCCAAACCGGCGCCTCCGAAAGAAGATCTCACGGCTGATTTCAATTTTGCCGACGGGCCGGAATATTCTCCGGTAGAAAAAGAAACCGAGGAGAAGAAAGACACGGAATTGCCGGAAGAATCCAACTTTTTCCTGGGCGACATCAAGGACGAAAAAGCCGCGCCGGTTGAAGAGGATGACGACGATGACGAGACCGTGATTTTCGATTTCGGAGAGGACGATAATCAGAACGCTGAAGAATTTATGGAGACGGTGGATTCCAGCGATCAGTACAACCCCGATATTTATAAACCGCCCGAAGAACCCAAAGATGATATTACGAGCGTCGCCTTTACGCCCGATCAGTCTTTCGAAGTCGTGGCCACGTCCCTGAGACGGTTTGTCGAGCAGGAGAAATGGAAGGATGCGGACAGGGCTTTTACCGAATTGCAGATGCGCGGCCGCGACACCGCGGATATCCTGGCCCTGGGCGGCTGGGCGCGATATCACATCCCGTGCGACGATCCTTTCGCGCAGGGCGCCATGCTGATTCAAAAGGGAATCGACATGGATCCGAAGCAGGACATGCCCTATCTCTACATGGGTCGCCTTTATATGGAAGAGGGCGATCACTCCATGGCCGAGTTGTACTTCATTCGCGCCCTGGAAGTGAACAAGGATTGTTTCGAAGCCAAAGAGTTTATGAAAAAGCTTTACGAGCTTTAAAGCAAAACCCGCTCAACCAAATCGATCCCCGATCCGGCTCTGATGATTATCCGTTTTTTGCCATGAACTGCTGCATGAAATCGACGAGCGCCCTCACGGCGTCGAGCCCCAGGGCGTTGTATATGGACGCCCTGACGCCGCCCACGCTGCGATGTCCTTTCAGGTTTTTCAGGCCGGCGTCCGCCGCCTGCGAAATGAACCGCTTTTCCAGTTCCTCGTCGCCGAGCCTGAAAGCGACGTTCATGGCCGAGCGGCTGCCGGGCCTGGCGTGCGCTTTGTAAAAACCGCCGGATTCGTCGATGCTCCGGTATAGCATTTCGGCTTTTGAAACATTTCGTTTTTCCATGGCGCCGAGGCCGCCGAGCCCGTCGATCCACGCCAGCGTGTTTCGCAACATGTAAATGGCGAACGTCGGCGGCGTGTTGTATCTGGAGTCGTGATCCACGTAGGTTTTATAACTGAGCATGGGAGGCAGATTCGCGTTGGCGCGGTCAAGCAGTTCTGCGCGAAGAACGACCAGAGTCAGTCCGGCGGGACCGAGATTTTTCTGCGCGCCGGCGTAGATCATGCCGAAGGGGGCGACGTCGAAGGGCCGGCTCATGATGTCCGAGGACATGTCGGCGATCAGGGGAATCCCGCCCGTGTCCGGAAATGTCCGGTATTGCGTTCCGGCAATCGTGTTGTTGCTGGTGATATGCACGTATTCGGCTTTGGGATCCACGGCCGATGCGTCGAAATCTGGTATCCGGTCGAAGCGGGTTTCTTTCGACGACGCCAGGATATTCGCCGACCCGAAAAGTAAGCCTTGAGCGTGCGCGAGAACGGACCAGCGGCCCGTCAGAACGTAGTCCGCGCTGCGGTCATGCGTCAGGAAATTCATGGGCGCCATGCAAAACTGAAGGCTCGCTCCTCCCTGAATGAACAGAACTTCGTATCCGTCGGGCAGATGAAGAAGCTTTCGGACCAATTCCTTGGCTTCGGTGTGGACGGTTTCGTAATCGGCGCCCCGGTGGGAATGCTCCATAATGCTCATGCCCGAACCGTTGATATTCAAAAGTTCATCCCGGGCTTTTTCCAGAACCTCCGTGGGAATAGCCGCCGGTCCCGCGGAGAAATTATAAACGCGCTCCATCGTTACGCTCCCTAATTTTCAAGATTATCGGCGATCGAATTCAGGGTCTGAAATCGAGAACATCCACTGTTTCTTCGGCCACTTCCCATACCAGTTCCTTCCGGTAGCCCTCGGGATCGCCGCCCATTTGGAAGGGCAAATCCTGGTCGCTTTCAACTCTGACTCTTTTGACAAAGTAATCGTTCATGAGTTCGTGTTCGTATTTTCCGGCCCATAGGCTGGGAAGATGCGTCACCAAACCGACAATAGGGGGGTTCGCCAGGCGAAGCTGCATGTAGCCGTCCATCTGGTCGGCCCAGGGGTAGGCTTTGAGATTGAACCCGTAGTTCGGCGTGGTGGCGCAGCCCGCCATCAGCATGGGGCGCTGTTCGATCAGGTCGCCGCGTTTGATGTCGGTTTTCTGCACGCCATTCGCGTGAGAAACGCGATAGACGGGATCGTCGGAGTCGCAATACACTCTTATGGTGGCGCCGAGGCCGTGTTTGATAAGGTCCGGCAGCGTGATGCCGAACGTGGCGACGAGGTAGCCGGTCAGGCTGTTGGCCACCTTCCACATGAAGCCTTCGGTGTATTTGTTTTTCAAATCGATGTAGTGATTCAATATCTTGCCGTCCACGCCCACGCCGGCGAAATGCGTGAGCCGGTCGTCGCACCGGATCATATTGAATCGGCTGGTTTTGATTTTGTCGCCCCGCTTGATTCGCTCGATGGGCTGCGCCTGCGGCGGCGTGTTGAGCAGTCCGGCCCAGCCGTTGCCCGTGCCGAGTTTCAAAATCCCGATGGTGGGAAGCTTGTATTCCTTCCCATCGTTTTTGTGTCTCTTAATGTGATTGAGCATCTGCTCGATAATGCGCATGGCGGTGCCGTCTCCGCCGCCGCAAAAAACCAGAGGATATCGTTTTTGAATGACCTCATCCAGGCATTCGTCGGATTGCTCGATGGTCCGCGTGATGTAGAGATCGTCGCTCGGGATGTACCGGCCGATTTTGCCGATGGTGCTTTGGCGGACTTTTCGCGCCTTGATGTTCATGACCACTGCGAAAGAAGAAATGGCGCACCTCCGATTTCCACTAAGGATTTTACCCGGTCGATTCATTTGCAATTTACGGACATGGAAGGCTGCTATCGTCCGGCAATCATAGCGCCCAAATTCTCCTCGGACAACCATTTTTCGAATTCGTCCAGGTCTTCGCAGACGACGGAAGAAAGAATTCTGACAACCCAGTTGTGGCGCAATGATGTGATGGAGATGATCGGGACGCCCGCACGATGACATTCCCACATTTCGATGGCGGTCCCCATGCTGGCTTCCGGCGTATAAGCGATCATGCAGCCGCACTTGGTCGCCAGGTCGATGTGATCCCGAAATACCTGATCGGCTTTTTCGTCGTCGTATTTGACGCTGGCGTTATGCGTGGAGTAGGGGCAATAAACCGTCCGGTCCGGCGTCTTGGCGGAAACGATGGCTTTGATGCGCTCCCTGTAATCCTGCGTCCGAATCGATTTGTCGGCGACGGAGCCCTGGATCACGCCGCCCAGAAAAAAATCATATTTGTTTTCAGTCATCGTCCTTGATTTCCCGGGCTAATGTAACGGCGGGCGCTTCATTTCTGACGAAGTGATTCGTGATGGGTATGCGCCGATCCTTTCCGAAGGCCAGCGAAGTGATCTTGACTCCCGGAGGCGCCTGCCGACGCTTGTATTCCCCCGCGTTGACCATGCGTATCACTTGCCCGACGACCTGCGGATCGAATCCTTCCCTGACGATTTGCGCGCTGGGAACTTCCTGCTCCACGTACAATTGAAGAATCCTGTCAAGGATGTCGTATTCAGGAAGGGAGTCCGAGTCTTTCTGATGATCACGCAGTTCCGCCGTGGGGGCTTTTTCGATGATGCGTCGTGGGATGATCTCCCGGTCGCCGGCTTTTTCGTTGAGCCTTTCGCAAATGGCGTAAACCGTGGTTTTGGGAAGGTCTTTGATGGGCGCGAAGCCGCCGGCCATGTCGCCGTACAGCGTCGCGTATCCGACGCTCATCTCGCTTTTGTTGCCCGTGGCCAGAAGCAGGTGGCCGAACTTGTTGGACACGGCCATTAAAAGCATTCCCCGGACGCGCGCCTGAATGTTTTCCTCGGTGACGTCGCGTTGCCTTCCTTTGAACAATGGCGCCAAAGTTTTTTCAAAGGACTCAACGACGTCCATAATCGGCGCGTCGACGAGTTCGAATCCCAAGTTATCCGCCAGCGCGTGCGCGTCCTCGGCGGATTCGCGAGAAGAAAATATCGAGGGCATGAAAAGGCCCAGGACATTTTCGGCCCCCAGGCTTTCGCATGCCAGCGCGGCGACGAGAGCCGAATCCACGCCGCCCGAAATGCCGATAAGGGCCTTGGAAAAACCGTTTTTCGCCGCGTAATCCTTGATGCCGGTCACGACGCCGGCGATGGTCAGATCGGTTTTGTCGCCGATGCTTACAATCTTCGTATCGATCGCGGGTTTGTCGGCGCGGATTTCATGGTCGATAGGCGTAAACACGACGGATTTGGCGAAGGGATTTGCGTTAGACATCGGTTCCCTGTGGCGCGGGTCGCGCAATTTGTGCCGTATCACGGAATCGATGTTGATGTCCGCGATCAGAAGATCGGGCTGAAAAGCCGGCGCTCTGGCGATGACGCGGCCGCTTGGATCGATCACGCACGAGCAGCCGTCGAAAATCAGTTCGTCCTGCCCGCCGACCATGTTGCAGTAGGCCAGATAAGCGCCGACGTCCGCGGCTCTTTGGACCAGCATGCGTTCCCGGTCCGCGGTTTTCGCCGCGTGAAACGGGGAGGCGGAGATGTTGAGAATCACGTGGGCTCCGCCATCGTACACGCAATCCGTAAACGGCCCGTCGCTGATCCAGAGATCCTCGCAGATCGTCAGGCCGAAAAGGCCACCGCCGATGTCCAGGACGATGATGTCGCCGCCCGGGGCGAAATATCGCCGCTCATCGAATACGCCGTAATTGGGCAGGTAGATTTTTCGATAAATGTCGCGCACGCCGCCGTTGGAGCAAACGGCGGCGGCGTTGTAGGAATCGTCGTCGATGTAAGGCAGTCCGACGACGGCGACGATGTCGCCGATTTCGCGGGCGATGCGGTCGAGTTGCTGCTCGCAGTCATGGATGAAGTGGGGCTTGAGAAGCAGATCCTCGGGAGGATAACCCGACAGAGCCAGTTCCGGGAAAAGGACGATATCCGCCGCGGCGGATTTCGCTTCCGTGATTCGGTCGAGAATCATGTTGGCGTTGCCGCGCAGATCGCCGACGGTGGGATTGATCTGCGCCAGAGCAATTCTGAAATTCATCGCCGCACTCCGGGTTTGTGATACTCCTGCAAAGAGCGGACGTTCCAGTCCGCCGGATTGCCCGCCGCCAGACCCCGTAAACCGGCGAAGGCTTCCGGGATCGTCGTGAAATAGGGGACGCCGCGCTCCAGGGCGCTGCGCCGGATAGACCGGCTGTCCTTCGTGGCCGAGGGGCCGGATGTCGAGTTGATCACGAGACTGATTTCGTTGTTGAGGATCATATCGACGATATGGGGGCGTCCTTCCTTGACTTTGCGAACCGGCTTGACGTGAAGCCCGAAGGCTTCCGCGGCGGCGGCGGTGCCTTTTGTGCTGACGATTTCAAAACCCATTTCCTGGAGCCGCTTGATGATCTCCGGGGCGTATTTCTTGTCGGAATTTTTCACGGAGAAAAAAACCGTTCCCCGCGACGGCAGGCAGTTTCCGGCGGAAATTTCCGCCTTGGCGAAAGCGACGCCGAAGTCGTAACCGATGCCCATGACTTCGCCGGTGCTTTTCATTTCTGGGCCGAGCAGCGTGTCGGTCCCCGGGAATTTAATAAAGGGATAGACCGCTTCCTTGATGGTGAAATGATTGGGAATGATCTGCTTGGTGAATCCCTGCTCGGTGAGGCTCATGCCCAGCATGACTTTCGTGGCGATTTTGGCTAAAGGCCTTCCGATGGATTTCGACACGAAGGGAACCGTGCGGCTGGCCCGGGGATTGACTTCCAGAATGAATACGTTGTCGCCCTGCACGGCGAACTGGATGTTGATCAGCCCGATAACGCCGATTTCGAACGCCAGGGCTTTGGTTTGACGGGCGACCTCTTCTAAAATTTCCTCTTTGAGAGAAAACGGCGGGATGGCGCACGACGAATCGCCGGAATGCACGCCGGCCCTTTCGATCTGTTCCTGGATCGCGCCGATCACGCAGATTTCCCCGTCGCAAACCGCATCCACGTCGATCTCGATGGCGTCGATGAGAAACTTGTCGATCAAAATCGGTTTTTTTCTGCTGGCCTCGACGGCGCCGGCCATATAACGTTCGAGTTCCTCCCGGTCGTGGACGATCTCCATGGCCCTGCCGCCCAGCACGTACGAAGGACGCAAAACCACCGGATAATGGATTTCATCGGCGATGGCGGCGGCCTCGTCGAGAGTCAGGGCCATGCCGTTGGCGGGTTGCTTGAGGCCGAGCTTGTTGAGGATCTGCACAAAGCGTTCGCGGTCTTCCGTCCGGTCGATGGCGTCGGGCTGCGTGCCGAGAATCGGCACCTTGGATGCTTCCAGCAGTTTCGCCAGCTTCAAAGGCGTCTGGCCGCCGAACTGCAGAATTACGCCGACGGGGTTTTCCGTCTCGACGATATTCATGACGTGTTCGTAAGTCACCGGCTCGAAGTACAGGCGGTCGGATGTGTCGTAGTCCGTGGAGACGGTTTCCGGATTGCAGTTGACCATGATCGAGGTGAATCCCGATTCCCGAGCGGCCATGGCGGCATGCACGCAGCAGTAATCGAATTCGATTCCCTGGCCGATGCGGTTCGGTCCGCCTCCGAGAATCATGATTTTCTTCCCGTCCGGCGGATTGGCCTCGCATTCGCTTTCGTATGTAGAATAGAAGTAGGGCGTAAACGCCTCGAATTCGGCGCCGCAGGTGTCGACCATCTTGAAGGTCGCATGGACGCCTTTGCTTTTGCGAATTTCCCGAATGGACATGTCATCCACGCCCAGGATTTGCGCCATGAATCGATCGGTAAAGCCCATGCGCTTGGCTCTTCGCCAGTCGTCGGCGTCCAGTCGGTCGCTGGCGGCTGCCGCCGCGTGCTCGGCGGCTTTTTTCCGCATGATTTTTTCTTCATTGACGATGGCTTCGATTTGCGTGAGAAACCAAGGATCGATGCTGCTGAGTCGATAGATTTTTTCCAGGTCCATCCCGGCCCGTATCGCTTCGGTGAGATACCAGAGACGGTTCCATGTCGGGACGCGGACTCTTTCGTACAGGCCTTCTTTGTCGACGATTTCGCCGTCGACGATGAAGTTGTTTTTCTGGTGTAGGGAGTAGCGGCCGTTTTCCAGGGAATGAATGGCCTTTTGCAGAGCTTCGGGGAAGGTCCGGCCGATGCTCATGGCCTCGCCCACGGATTTCATCTGCGTGGTCAGGGTTTTGTCCGTATCCGGGAATTTTTCGAAGTCGAAACGCGGGAATTTCACCACCACGTAGTCGATGGTCGGCTCGAAACACGCCTTGGTCTTTTTCGTGATGTCGTTGACCACTTCGTCGAGCGTGTAGCCGATGGCGAGCTTGGTGGCGATTTTGGCGATGGGAAATCCCGTGGCCTTGGAGGCCAAAGCGCTGGATCGCGACACGCGGGGATTCATCTCGATGACCGCCAGATCGCCGTTTTCCGGATTGATCGCGAACTGGATATTGCTGCCGCCGGTGTCCACGCCGATTTCGCGGATGATGCGGATGGCGGCGTCCCGCATGATCTGGTATTCCTTATCGGTCAGGGTCTGGGCCGGGGCTACGGTGATGGAGTCGCCGGTGTGCACGCCCATGGGATCCAGATTTTCGATGCTGCACACGATGACCACGTTGTCCGCCGAATCCCGCATGACTTCCAGCTCGAATTCCTTCCAGCCGATCACGCTTTCTTCGATGAGGATGGTGTTTCTCGGGGACAGATCCAGACCCCAGCGGACGTAATGCTCGAATTCCTTCAGGTTGTAGGCCACGCTCCCGCCGGTTCCGCCCAGGGTGAAGCTCGGGCGGATGATGACCGGGAATCCCGTTTTTTCCACGATTTCCATGGCTTCGGTGGTGGTGGAAGCGTATCCGCTCACGGGCAGGGAAAGCCCGAGACTTTGCACGGCTTGCTTGAATTCTTCGCGATCCTCGGCTTTGTTGATAGCTTCGTACTTCGCGCCGATGAGTTCCACGCCGTATTCCTCGAAGAGGCCGGCTTCGTGCGCGTTGACCGCCAGATTCAGCGCCGTCTGACCGCCGATGGTGGGCAGAAGGGCGTCCGGGCGTTCCTTGATGAATATCTTTTCCAGCACGTCCAGCGTGATCGGCTCCACGTACGTGCGGTCCGCCATCTCGTGATCGGTCATGATCGTGGCCGGGTTCGAGTTCAGCAGTATGACCTCGTAGCCTTCTTCTTTTAACGCTTTGCATGCCTGCGTGCCCGAATAATCGAACTCGCAGGCCTGGCCGATAATGATCGGCCCCGAGCCGATCAGCATGATTTTCCTGATGTCCGTTCGTTTTGGCATTGGCCTCGCTTCTTGCTCCCGGGGCCAGTTCATCCCTTATTCCAGGCGAATCTCGGCGCAAACAGGAGTGGTTGTGCATGAATATTCAAGAGCCCTGTGGCTTCGTTTGCGCAAAATAGCAGAGGCGGCCCGCCCCGACAAGCTATGAGCTTGACCAAATTATTGCTTATTGCGTTTAACTTAGGCGGATATGGCATCGGGAAGAGTTGGAATTATGACAACTATCCCACGTTTAACTTTTGCTGGTATAAACCTGTTGCCGCCATTTGGACGAGGAAGACGGATTCTCAAGAAATTGCTCACGGTCATACCGTGCAAGCTATGAGCTTGACCAAATTATTGCTCATTGCGTTTAACTTAGGCGGATATGGCATCGGGAAGAGTTGGAATTATGACAACTATCCCACGTTTAACTTTTGCTGGTATAAACCTGTTGCCGCCATTTGGACGAGGAAGACGGATTCTCAAGAAATTGCTCACGGTCATACCGTGCAAGCTATGAGCTTGACCAAATTATTGCTCATTGCGTTTAACTTAGGCGGATATGGCATCGGGAAGAGTTGGAATTATGACAACTATCCCACGTTTAACTTTTGCTGGTATAAACCTGTTGCCGCCATTTGGACGAGGAAGACGGATTCTCAAGAAATTGCTCACGGTCATATCGTGCAAGCTATGAGCTTGACCAAATTATTGCTCATTGCGTTTAACTTAGGCGGATATGGCATCGGGAGAGTTGGAATTATGACAACTATCCCACGTTTGACTTTTGCTGGTATAAACCTGTTGCCGCCATTTGGACGAGGAAGACGGATTCTCAAGAAATTGCTCACGGTCATACCGTGCAAGCTATGAGCTTGACCAAATTATTGCTTATTGCGTTTAACTTAGGCGGATATGGCATCGGGAGAGTTGGAATTATGACAACTATCCCACGTTTGACTTTTGCTGGTATAAACCTGTTGCCGCCATTTGGACGAGGAAGACGGATTCTCAAGAAATTGCTCACGGTCATACCGTGCAAGCTATGAGCTTGACCAAATTATTGCTTATTGCGTTTAACTTAGGCGGATATGGCATCGGGAAGAGTTGAAACCTGCGGCGGTTAATCACAAACGTGCTTTTTAACGTTTCATCCTTCGCGCCTACCCGAGAATGGCCTCGATATCCATGTGTTTTTTTGCCAGTTTTTCCAGTAAGCCGATTTTCGCCGCGTCGCCCGCCGTCAGAAGAGATTCGAGTTCGCTGACCTGCATGGCGGCCTGATAGGTATCGTGATGCGTCAGAAGCAGCGGCACTCCCGCCTCGTTGAAGCGCGAGATGATTCTTTGCGGCGGCAGGACGTTGTTGGTCAGTAAAATGGCGGATGTATTGTGTTCCAGGGCCGCCAGGATCATGTCCGTCCTGTCTCCGGGAGTGATGAGGAGTTTGTTGGCGGTTTCGAATATCGGTTCTTTGACCACCGCGTCGGCGCTCATGGCTCCGATCAGAACCTTGCGGACGTTCAGATCGATGTTTTCTTCGGCGGCGATGACCTTGGCCATCAGCTTTTCGGCCAACAGGCGGATGTTGATCAGATTCAGATCCTCGCAGTAGGGCAGGCACCCGAGAACCGGCACGCCCATTTCCTTGATTTCCGGCAGGCGGGAGTCGATAAAATCCTCCAGATTGGGGATCTGGTTGATGATGACGCCTCCAAATTTCACGCCGGTCAGGTCGAGGTAGCGGTTCAGGAAGGAAATGTCGTCGAGAACCATATTGTCTTCGCCGCGGATAATCATGACGATTTTCGCGTCCAGGCATTTGGCCAGGGAAATGCCGTCCATGTAGATTTTCGAGCCCAGCAGAATATCCTTGCCCGATTCCACGGCAAGAAACTCGCGCCCGGCTTCCAGATCTTCGGCCATGCCCCGGATACGCAGTTCGATGGCGTCCCTGTCGTACATGTACCCCAGCTTGGTTTGCTCGAAACCGAGGGTAATCTCGCCGGCGTCTTCGCTTAAGTCGAAGATGTCCACCATCAGTGCGGCGTCGTAGTCCCACAGTCTTTTCTTCTTGTACATCAGGCGGTCGCCCAGGGGCTTCATGTATCCGAAATTTCTTTCGGCGGCCTTGCACAAGCCGACAATCACGCTGGTTTTCCCGGAATTTTTGCGAAGTGAAGAAAAAACTATTCTGCTCATCGGTCCCTATCCTCCGGCGTGGAAATGAGAATTCTGGCGTCAAGGGCCACGCTGCCCTCGTTTTGGTCATGGACCACGAGGGGATTTATTTCTATGTCTCTGATTTGCTCGAAAGTCGATATCAGAGAGGTGAGTTTGACGATGATTTCCTTGATGGAGCGAATGTCCTTGCTCTTTTCGCCGCGCACTCCCAGAAGCAAGGGATAGGATCGGATTTCGGAAATCATTTCGTCTATATTGCCCGCAGTCAGCGGCAGGCCGCGAAAAGCCACGTCTTTCATGACCTCCACGTATATGCCGCCGAGTCCGAACATGACAACGGGACCGAAAGTGTTGTCCCGGGTCGCTCCGATGATGGTCTCCACGCCCGGCTCGATCATCCGGGCGACTTCCATGCCGCGAATTTTCGCGTTTCGATTGTAGGCCCGGCAGTTGGCCTTGATGGCTTCGAAGGCCTCGGCCACTTCCCGGTCATCGTGCAGATTGACCATAACGCCGCCGGCGTCGCTTTTATGAACGATGTCTCTGGAGACGACTTTCATGACCACCGGATAGCCGATCTCGTTTGCGTATTCAATGCACTGACGCAAATTGGCGGCGATGCGCGAAACGGGAATCGTGATTCCGGCGGCCTCCATAACCATTCGGCTTTCGTCGGCCAAAAGGAAATTCCGGCGCGCTTTTTGCGCCTTGTTGATGGCCTGCGCGACGGCTGCTTCGTCGATTGGGACCGGTTTTATCTCCCGGACGACTGCGTTTTTACGGCGGTTGTAAAAATAGAGCGCGCCCATGGAACTGACCGATTCGTGAATCTCGTTGAATACCGGAACGCCTTTTTTACGAAGTGAAGCGACGGTTTTGGTCAGCTTCTCGCCGCCGAAAAGCGAAAAGGCAATCGGTTTTTTCCCTCGATACCGGGCGAACTGACTTAAAAGAACATTTCCCAGGGCTTTTTCGTCGAAAATCGCCGTTTCGCAAAAAAGGGCGATGACGCTGTGGATGTCGTCTCGCGCCAGCGCCGCGTCCAGGGCTTTGTCGTATTCCGCCGCCGCGGCCTGGCCCGTTAAGTCGATGGGGTTTTTCACGGAGCCGAATTCGGGAACGGCGTCGCCGAAGGCGCTTTTTAACGCCGGGAGATTGTCGTAGAGATTGACCTTGTGAAGCTCGCAGGCGTCCGTCGCCATGACGCCGACTCCGCCGCCGTTTGTGACGATCACGCAGTTTCGCCCCTTCAGGCGAGGCGAGTCCTTGAGGAAGGAGCCCCAGTGCAGCGCCTCCTGAATGCTTTGCGCGCGCACGGCGCCGGCCTGTTTCATCAGGCTGTCGAAGATTTTATCCGTTCCCGCCAGGGAACCGGTGTGTGAAGCCACGGCCACGGCGCCGCGTTTGGACCAGCCCGATTTGATGACGACGACCGGCTTGACGGCGGTCGCACGCTTGACGGCGTTGACGAAGCGGACTCCGTCTTTGACGCCTTCGATGTACATCAGGATGATTTTTGCGCTTTCTTCGTCGATTAAATATTCGAGAATATCCGCTTCGTCGATATCGCTTTTATTCCCTAAGGAAACGATGGAGCTCAGGCCGATGTTTTCCGCGGCGGTCTTGCCGATCAGGGCCACGCCGATGGCGCCGCTTTGCGTGACGATGGCCACTTCCCCCGGCTGAATTTCCCCGCCGCTGAAGGTGGCGTTAAACCGGTTTTTCGCCGAGTAAACTCCGAAGACGTTCGGGCCCAGGATCCGCATGCCGCTTTCTTTGGCGAAAGCGGCGATTTGCCGTTCTTCGGCGATGTGGCCGATTTCCGAAAAACCGGACGTGATGATGATGGCGTTTTTCACTCCGGCGGCGGCGCACTGCTTGATGGCGTCAAATACGAAGGGCGCCGGCGTGGCGACGCACGCCAGATCGATTGGCGCGTCGATATCCTCGATGGATTTCGCCACGGGCAGATCCAAAATCGTGTCGGCCTTGGGATTGACCGGAAAAATTGATCCTGCATATCCGCCGCGAATGAGATTGGCGACGATTTTATAGCCGATTTTGGAGGGATTGGCCGAAGCGCCGATCACGGCGACGGAGCGTGGTTCGAAAAGAGCCTTCATCTGCTCATAAACAGTCGGCATGCTGGCTCCGGTATTTTTATTCCTTATTTCACAAACGCAAAAAAATTATTTTTATCGGTCGCGGCGAAAGTTCATCTGCAGTTCGTAGACGCCTTCGTCGCGCCTACGAGTTATATCAAATCCCATATTCTCAAACAAGTGAAGCATGGATTCGTTGCCGAGAAGAACTTCCGCGGTAAAACCCAAAAGACCCTGCTTTTTCGCCAAATAAGTGATGTATTCCAAAAGGGACTTTCCGATGCCCAGATTTTGATAATTGTCCCGGACGACGAACGCGGTTTCCGCCGTGTGCAGACGCTCGTCGATGCCGTACTGCCCGACGCCGACCACGAGTTCCTGCTCGTCGTTTTGCACGACCGCCAGGATCACCATTTCCATCGTGTAATCGATGACCACGAACTCCTGCAAACGCTCGTGGGGCATGTCCCGGCGCGCGGAAATGAAACGCCGGTAGATGCTCTTGTCCGACAGGGAATAGAAAAAATCCTTCAGCAGTTGCTCGTCGCTGATTTTTACGGGGCGCAGCAGAATCTTCTTACCGGTTTTCGTGGTGCGCTGCGCTTCCAGGTGTTCCGGGTATTCTCCTTTGACCCCCGGGATAAACGCCTGGTCCTTGTAAATGAGGTGATGCTTTTTCGCTTCCTTGATCAGGTGGCTGCGGAATTTCGGATGGGCGATGGCGATCAGCGCCATGGCCCGCTCGCGGATGTTCTTGCCGTGCAGGTACGCGATGCCGTATTCGCTGACGACGTAGTGGATATCGCCGCGCGTGAGCGTGACGCCGGCGCCGGTGTCGATCAGCGGCACGATGCGGCTGACCTCTTCGTTTTGCGCGGTGGACGGAACGATCAGGATGGTTTTCCCCCCCGGGGCCAGCACCGCGCCGCGCATGAAATCGGCGTGACCGCCGATGCCGCTGAAAAACTGCGTGCCGATGGATTCGGACGACGACTGCCCGGTCAAATCGATCTGCAAAGCCGAATTGATGGGCGTCATGTTGCGGATGCGGGCGATGGTCAAAGGGTCGTTGGTGTAATCCACGGGACGAAATTCGATGGACGGATTGTCATGGAGATAATCGTACGTGTCCTTGTGGCCCATGGAGAAAGTCGCCACGGTTTTGTGCCGGTCGATGGTTTTCATCGAGTTGTCCACGACGCCGGACTTGATGAGCTGCACGAGCCCGTCGCCGAGAAGCTCCGTATGAATCCCCAGATGCTTCTTATCGCGTAAACTGGCGATGACGGCGTTGGGGATGCTGCCGTACCCGACCTGGATCGTGTCGCCGTCTTCGACGATGCGGGCCACGTACTGGCCGATCTTCGTAGCGATTTCATCAGGCACGGAAGTGTTGAATTCCAGCAACGGTTCCTCATGCAGGACCACGCAGTCGATGTCGCTTATGTGAATGAAGGTGTTGCCGTGAATGCGCGGCATGCAAGGATTCACCTGCGCCACGACCATGTCCGCGGCCTCCACGCCGGCTTTGACGATATCCACGCTCACGCCCAGGCTGAGGTAGCCGTGATTGTCGGGCAGGGATGTCTGGATGAGGGCGCAGTTGACCGGGACCAGGCCCCGGCGAAAGAGGGAAGGGATCTGGGACATGAAAATCGGCTCGTAATCCGCCGCGCCCCTGTTGACCGCCTCGCGGGAGTTGTCGCCGATGAAAAAGGAATTGAGGCGAAAGTTTTTCTTGAACTTCTCGTCGGCGTAAGGCGCCACGCCCAGGGTCCAAACGTGCAGAACCTCCGCGTCGCGAATCGCCTTGGGATGCGTCTGCACGTATTTGATGAGCTCGCCGACCAGGTATTGCGGCTCGCCGCAGGCGGTGCTGACGAAGATGCGGTCGCCGGGGTTGATCCGGGAAAAAATTCCCGACGGCGGGATAAACTTTTCCGGATACTGCTGCTTGAGTCTTTCAAGAATTTCGCAATCCGCCATCGAAACCCCCGCTGCCGGCGTGCGGCGCACGCCAATCGAAACACATCCATCGATTCCACGCAAGGCCCACGCAATTTAACGCGTTAAGCTTCGGGAGCAAAGAGGGAAGGGGATGCGGGAAGTATTTTCGGGTTTCGAGAATCAGGATTTGGCCCTGCACGCGCATGTGGCACAGCCGCCCTCGGCTGTGAAAGCCCGAAGGGCGGGACAAACACAAGCCGCGCACGACAGATTCGCCTGAAGCGTCAGCGAAGGCGGAAGCCCGGGGGATAAAGATCATCATCAATCAATAAGAAAGCCCCGCCAGGGGCGACACAAGGTGCGGCCATGTCTTGCGCGGCATGTTCTGTAGCGTGGCATATGGGCTGGTAAAATGGTTGTGAGTGATTCATAGTATCTTTTGTATAATGTAAAAAGCGGCGGATTATCATCTTTCAAGAGCATAAAATGGATATTAAAAGCAGAGTTTGGGAAATTGTCGAAGTGAGCAAAGAGGGCGATCGATTATCCCGGATCTTCGACATCTTTATATTGGCCTTGATATTTTCCAACGTGGCGGCGGTGATTCTTGAAACCGTGGACCGGATCTATGAGTTTTCGCCGGCCTTTTTCCGGATCTTCGAATGGATTTCGGTGATGATTTTCACCGTGGAATATGCGGCGAGACTGTGGTCGTGCACATCCCGAAAAGATTACGCCCGTCCTTTAACGGGTCGTTTGCGTTTCGCAATAAGACCCATGATGCTTGTTGACCTTGCGGCCATCGCCCCGTTTTTTTGCGCTTCCTACGGCAGCCTGCGGGTGGTGCGCGTCCTGCGTTTGCTGCGTCTTTTTCGCGTGATAAAAGTCGCCCGCTATTCCGCCGCCGTAAAAACCCTCGCCAAAGTCCTGAGGGTAAAACGGGAGGAGCTGACAGTCTCGGTTTTCGTTCTTTTGATGCTTCTCGTATTGTCTTCATCCCTGATTTACTGCACGGAACACGAAGCCCAGCCCGAGGCTTTCGCGAGCATTCCCCAGGCTATGTGGTGGGCGACGGCCACCCTTACCACCATCGGTTACGGCGACGTGCATCCGATAACAACGGGAGGAAAACTCGTCGCCTCGGTGATCGCGATTTTGGGCATCGCCCTATTCGCGCTGCCCGCCGGCATATTGGCCTCGGGCTTCATCGAAGAATATCAGGGACAAAACAAAAGCGTCTGCCCTCACTGCGGGAAGGAGTTGAAATGAGATATGACAATTTCAAACGGAACATCAGGTCAATTATCGGAATCGCCGCGATTTGTGTAATCATCTTTTCCTGTAAAACTATGACAATCCCCAAACCGGATCCTTCAATGGTCGGTTATTATTCAATAAAAAGCATTGACGCCTATCACCTCATTCACCAGAAGCGATATCAGGCTCGTGCTATACTTGATCTTAAAATGCCCTATGAAAAGTTGGCGCCGACAATTCAAGCGGTCGCTCTGGAAGTGTATCGCAAAAACACGGATGCTCGCATTGTCGGCGTTTTCATATCACTGAATTGTCACACGATTGCGAGAGCGGAATTATCTGTTGACAGGCGAGACTGGAGCGGAGAAAAAGCAGCGCCTACCTGGACAATAGAAACAATGCCGAAGGAATGCTGGCCCTTGACGAAAGAGGCGAGACTCAAAGCCGAACTTGGCTGCGATAATCCGGATACATATAATTGGTATGATGAAACCACTGCATGTATTTGGAAAAAGAGCTTTCAAGAAGTATTGATTATTGAATAGCGTGTGGAAAATCTGCGACAGTGAGCCTGTTGATAGAATCTTTTCATAAGACAATCGTGGCGTAATTGGTCAAGCTCATAGCTTGTTGTCAAGGTCATAGCTTATCGTCATGGATATCAACTTTTCCGATGCCATTCACATCGAGGCAGGTTTATCCGCAGGAATTGCTTGCGGTCATACCGCAAAAAAGTGCCGCCGTGCGGTCAACGGCGGCAAAAAATTGGAGGGGATTTTCGGGCGGTCCCTATGGGAAGGGACACGTATATGGAGGGTTGGGGATTGGGGGGGGAACACCGTTATATTTCTTGGTTTTTTGAACCGTTTTCATTTTCGAACCTGTTTCATTTTCGAACCTGTCGTCATCGAGCGTTTGTCATCGAAGTTATTAATCGGCGGAGCGGCGGATATAAGTCGGCGTTTCGTAATCTTCTAGGTCGACTTTGCGTTTTACCGGTTGAATCCGGGACGGTCCTTTGCTGAATACGGCCCGCTCGCCGGCGTCGGAAATTCTCGGATTGCCGTACTGGTCGAGTTCGTTGTCCGATACGCTTCCCATGTGGACGATTTTGCGGACGCCGGGTCTGGCGCTCTGGTTGTCGATGCGTCCCGTATTGCCCGGGAAGATCGAGACGTCGTCGCGGGACGTTGCGCGCATGCGCCCGGAGCCGGGTTCGAGCCGCGTTTCGTGCATCATCCTTTCGCCCGCCGCCGGGAATCCCGTGGCGATGACGGTGATGCGGATCGCGTCGCCCATGCGTTCGTCGAAGACCGTTCCGAAGATGATGTTGGCGTCTTCCGAGGCGGCTTCCTGCACGTGGGATACGGCGTCCTGCACTTCGGACAGGCCCATGTCCCGGGGTCCGGTGATGTTGATGAGCACGCCGCGGGCGCCGTTGATCTGCACGTCTTCCAGCAGGGGATGGCTGATGGCCATGTTGGCGGCTTCCAGCGCCCGGCCTTCTCCCGAGGCCACGCCGGTTCCCATCAGCGCCGCGCCCATGCCCGCCATGATGGTTTTCACGTCGGCGAAGTCCAGGTTGATGAGGCCCGGCACGGTGATCAGATCGGAAATGCCCTGCACGGCGTTGAGCAGAACCTCGTCGGACTTTTTGAAAGCCTCTTCCATGGTCAGGCCGTTGCCCGCCCACGCCAGCAGTTTCTGATTGGGGATCGTGATCAGCGAATCCACGTGCTTGCTCAGGGCTTCGAGTCCTTCCTCGGCGGCGCTCAAGCGCTTGCGGCCTTCAAACGGGAAGGGACGCGTGACGATGGCCACGGTCAGGGCGCCGAGTTCCTCCTTGGCGATGCGCGCCAGGACCGGCGAGGCTCCCGTGCCGGTTCCGCCGCCCATGCCGGCGGTGATGAAGACCATGTGGCTGCCTTCGAGTGCTTTGATGATTTCATCCCTGGATTCCTCGGCGGCCTGTTTGCCGATATCCGGAATGCCTCCGGCTCCCAGCCCTTCGCCCAGGCGAAGCTGCTGCGAGGCCATGTTCTTGTCCAGCGCCTGCCGGTCGGTGTTGCAGGCGATGAAGTCCACGCCGGTCATTCCCGCTTTGATCATGGTGTTCAGGGAGTTGCCGCCGCAACCGCCCACGCCGATCACCTTGAGATTCGCCGGTCCCGCCGTGTCAATCTCGAATTTCATTCCCTCTGCCATAATCCCGTCTCCTTTCAATGCATCCGGCGAAAAGCGCCGGAAAAAATCCTTTTAAAACTCCTCGAACCAGTCCCGAATCTTACGGATCAGCTTCATGACGCCCCGATTCTTGTGAGCGCCGCTGTGTCCTTTTAAAAAAGCTCCTTGAACCAATCCTGAACCTTGCGGATCAGTTTCATGACGCCCCGGTCCTTATGGGCTCCGGCGTGTCCTTTTTGAACGTTGAGATTGCCGTACATGGCCAGACCCGCCGCCGCCGCGAAGGCCGGATCGTCTACGTACTCCACGTGGCCGGCGATGCCTCTGGGCGTTCCGATGCGCACGCGCGTGTCGAAAATCCTGCGGGCCAGTTTATCGATGCCGGGCAGGCAGGCGCATCCGCCGGTGAGAACGACGCCGGATCGGGCCAAAGGCATAAGCTGCGCGCTTTCCACTTCTTCCTTGAGCAGACGGAGGATTTCGTCGCAGCGTTGCTCGATGATGTCGCAGATGATCTGCCGGGAGAAGGAGCGGCTGACGTCGCCGCCCATGTCGTCGATTCTCACCTGTTCTTCCGGATCGATTTCGTCGGCCAGGGCGCAGCCGTGCTTGATTTTCAGATGCTCGGCCATGGGGGCCGGGGGGATATTCAGTCCGTGAGCCAGATCCTTTGTGATGTGGCTTCCGGCCAGGGGCAGAACCGATGTGTGAATCAGGGCCCCTTCGCTGTAGACCGCCACGTCGCTGGCGCCGCCGCCGATGTCCAGGAGGATGACGCCCTGTTCGCGCTCCTCTTCGGTCAAAACGGCGATGCCGGAGGCGATGGGGTCGAACACCGTCTCGTTGACGAACAGCCGCAGGCGCTCGCAGCATTTGTAGATATTGTCCGCGCTGGCGGCGGAGCCGGTGATGATGTGGCAGTTGACGTCCAGGCGCACGCCGGTCATGCCGACCGGATCGCGGATGCCGCGCTGCGTGTCGACGATGTATTCGAAGGGCAGGATGTGGAGGATTTCCCGGTCTTTGGGGATCGCCACGGCGCCGGCGACTTCCCGGACCCGTTCGATGTCTTTTTCCGTGACTTCCCGGCCTTTGAGCGGAATCATGCCGTGGCTGTTAAACGATTTGATATGGGAGCCGGAGATGCCCGCGTAGACGCTGGAGATTTCACAGCCGGCCATGAGTTCGGCTTCTTCCACGGAGCGCTGAATGGCGTTGACGACGGCTTCCAGATTGATGACCACGCCCTTGCGCAGGCCCTTGTTGGGATTCGTTCCGACTCCCAGAATGGCGATGCCTTCCTTGTGCGCTTCGCCGACGACGGCGCAGACTTTCGTCGTGCCGATGTCGAGCCCGACGACCAATGGCTTGCGACCTTTCATGTTTGTCCCTCTTCCGTCATTCTTTGGACTACGGTGAACTCCGATTCTCTTAAGTCGATGGCCCTGACTTTTTCCCGATCCTCGTGGATTTTCGCCAGGACGCGCCCGAGGGTCGTGAAGGAATCGCCATAAGGCGGCCATCCGAAAAGGATCTTCTTGCGGTCGGCGTCCATGACGACCGAGTAGCCCAGTTTTTTGTCGAAATGGATGCTGTGAATACGGTCGGCGGCGGCGACGCCGTTTCCTTCGAACAGATCCATCAGCCGGATCGCTTCGCGCAGGTCGCCATGCAGGCCCGAAGCCTCGATGCTGCCTTGACGGAACCATTCTTTTTTGAATCCGGTGATCTCCGGCAATTCTTCGGGGATTTCCGAGACGATGGGAGTAAACGGCTCGCCGGTCTTGTCCAGGTAGTACCGGGATATTTCACCTCGGGTGTCCGCAGCGGTTAATACGGCCACGGGGACTTTTTCGAAAACGTACAGCTCGATCGTCTCGGGGGGCACGCGCGTGACGCGGGCGTCGGCGATCCAGTGATGTTTTAAAAGAGCCTTGCGAACCGAATGGAGGTCGACGGAAAAAATATTCTGGTCCGGGTACAGTTCGAGGAAGCGCTTGATGTTGGCCGTCGTGACGTTTTCGCTGGGATTTAAGAGGATGAATTTTTTCAGGCCGAAGGCGTCCGAGTGGCGGCAGATGTGAACCACGCCGAAGATCGATGCGGCGATCAATATCAACGTCGCCGCGCCGGCGGCGGCCACGCGCGCCAGCGACATGACGCGAACGCGGTCGTCGTCCTTTTCGACCTTGAGCTTATTGGTTTTGCCGACTTTGAAAGGCCACATTGCCATTTCCCTCACGCACCCATTTTCAGCCGGGCGCCAAGGAGGATTTGTTCAACAACATCGTCGAAATCGAGGCCCGCCCAGTCCCGCGCTATCATGGGAAACAGGGAAAGCTCCGTCATGCCGGGAAGCGTATTGACTTCCAGAATGAAAGGGCGGTCTTGATCATCCACCATAAAATCCACGCGCACGGCGCCTTCCGCCCCGAGAACCAGGCACGCCTTTTCGCTGTACTTTTCGACCAGAACTCGGGCTTCGTCGCTGAAGTCATCCGGTTTCGTGATGTAATCGGTCATGCCTTTCGTGTATTTATGCGTGTAGTCGTAAAAGGTGATTTCCTCGCCTTCGACGGGTTTGGGGCGCACTTCCACGAAGCCGACGGCGCGGCCGTTGAGAACGCCCACCTGAATGTCCCGGCCTTTGATGTATTTTTCGACCAGGGCGCGACGGTCGTTTTTCAGAGCTTTTTCGGCGCCGGCGCGAAAATCCTCCGGTCCGGCGACGATGCTGATTCCCACGCTCGATCCTTCCGTGGCCGGCTTGACGATCACGGGGAATTCCATGTCGATCCGGTCGGGGATTTCGCCTTTCGTGATGACCATGTGCGGCGCCGTGGGAATGCCCGCGTCGGCGAAAAGAAGCTTGCTGAGGATCTTGTCCATGGCCACGGCGGAGGCGGTGACTCCGGCGCCGGTGTACGGAATGCCCATGACTTCCAGAAGTCCCTGGACGCATCCGTCTTCGCCCCATTTGCCGTGAAGGATGTTGAAAGCCACGTCGACTTTTGCGGCGACGAGATCTTCGGCGAGATTCTTGCCGACGTCGATTTCCACGACGTCCCAGCCCCTGCGGCGCAGGGCGTCGGCGCAGGCTTTTCCCGATTTGAAGCTGACCTCCCGCTCCGAGGAGGGACCGCCCAAAAGCAGGCCGATGCGCTGGCTCTTATCCATTGGCGTCCTCCGTGATCACGCCGTCCAGTTCGATGTTCAGGCCGCGGTACTCGTGAATGGCCGAGCGCGCATGGCGCAGGAGTCGGATGATTTCCACGGTATTGCCCAGGATTTTTTCGACCACTTCCGCGCGCTGCCGCGCATAATCGTCATCGTGAAAGGAAGCGGCGATTTCCTCGCGGGCGGCGTCGCTTGAACCGTCGAGACTTTTCATGTCGCGCATGTCGTAAACTCCTTGATTCGTGAGTTTGATTTTCGCCGTTGCCGACGCATCATTCCTTGCCCTCGCTGATGGCGGCGAAGTATTGCTTCGAGACTTTTGTGATATCTCCGGCGCCCAGCGTGATGACCAGATCCCCGGGCCGGCACAATTCGCGCAATTTTTCGACCAGCTTGTTTTTATCCGGCTCAAAATAAACGTTTTTATGCCCGCAGGCGCCGATGCCGTCGAAAAGCTTTTTCGCCGTAACGCCCTCGATGGGCGCTTCCGACGCCGGGTAGATGTCGGTAACCACGAGGAGGTCCGCTTCGTTGAAAGCGGTCAGAAACTCGTCGTAGCGATCCCGCGTCCTGGTGTAGCGATGGGGTTGAAAAACGGCGACGACGCGGCGGTCGAAACAGGCCTTGGCGGTCGCCAGGGTGTTTTTTATTTCCTCGGGATGGTGTCCGTAGTCGTCGATGACCAGGATGCCCGCGGCTTCGCCGACGGGATCGAAACGCCGGTTGACGCCGGAGAATCCCTGCACGGCCCGGGATATCTTCTCGAAGGGGATGTCGAGTTCCATGCCCACCGCCACCCGCCGCCAGCGTGTTGAGGATGTTGTGACGGCCGGGCATGCCGATTTCGACGGAGCCGAGCTTGCCGCCCTCGGCGTGGATCACGCTGAAGCGGGCGCTGAAATCCTTTTGCTCGATGTCCACGGCGCGCAGGTCGGCCTGCTTGGAAAACCCGTACGTGACGTAACGCTTGTGGATTTTCGGGATCAGGGCCTGGACGTTTTCATGGTCGATGCAAAGAACCACAACGCCGTAGAAGGGAATCTTGTTGGCGAATAGCTCGAAAGTGCGCTTGAGATGATCGATGCCCGTATAATAATCCATATGCTCGGGATCGATGTTGGTGATCACGCTGATGGTCGGAGAAAGAAGCAGGAAACTGCCGTCCGACTCGTCGGCCTCGGCGACCATGTACTCGCTGGCGCCGAGCCTGGCGTTGGTTCCTAAAGAATCCAGGCGTCCGCCGATGATGATGGTCGGATCCAGCTTGGCCGCGTTGAGAACCGTGGCGACCAGGCTCGTCGTCGTGGTTTTTCCGTGCGTTCCGCCGATGGCGATGCCGAATTTCGCCCGCATCAACTCGGCCAGCATTTCGGCCCGCGGAATCACGGGAACGAACTGCGCCCGGGCCGCGACTCTTTCGGGATTGTCGGGCTTGATGGCGGAGCTGAGGACGAGAACGTCGGCGCCCTGAATCTGCGCGGCCTCGTGTCCGATAAATATTTTCGCCCCCAATTCTTCCAGGCGTCGCGTAATCGACGAAGCGGCCATGTCGGAACCGGTGACCACGTATCCCTTGTTCAGAAGCACTTCGGCGATGCCGCTCATGCCGATGCCCCCGATGCCCACGAAATGTATGTGATGGGTTTTGCGAAACATCAGGCGTTGCCTCCCATTTCCAGGATCAGGCCGGCGATTTTTGCGGCCGCGTCGGGTCTGCCGAGGCCGGCCGAAGCCCGCGCCATGGATTTGATTTTGTCGGGATCGGCGCGAAGCTCGGCGAGGATTGTCCCGAGGGTTTCGCCGCTTAAGTTTTCATCTTCGATGACGACGGCCGCTCCGGCTTCTTCCAGAACTTGCGCGTTGGCGGTCTGATGATCGTCGGCGGCGTAAGGGTAGGGCGCCAGAATGGCGGGAAGACCCAGGGCGGTCAGTTCGGCCACGCTGCCGCCGGCGCGGCTCAAAACGAGATCGGCCTGCGCGTAGGCCGCGGCCATATCCTCGATGAAATCCGCCGTCTGCACGTCCATGTCGCGGGATTTATAAAACTCGGCAACCCGCGCAAAGTCGGCTTTGCCGGTCTGATGCATGATTCTAATTTCGGAACCTAAAGCGTCGCCGACGACCTCGGCCCAGGCCGTGACCGCTTCGTTGAGCCGCCGGGCTCCCTGGCTTCCGCCGAAGACGAACAGGTTGAAAGTATTTTCGTCTTTTTTGTCGCGAAGCTGCTTGAAACGTTCGATGAGATCGGGGCGCACGGCGTTTCCCGTCACCTCGATCCGGCGGCAGCGGATGAAGCCGCGGGCCTGCTCGAAGGGTAATGCGACCACGTTCGCGCGGCGCGCCAGAAGCCTGTTGACCCGCCCGGGTACGACGTTGGCTTCCTGGATAAGCAAGGGCATGCCGCTGATCGAGGCGGCGAATCCGGCGGCGAATCCGGCGTAACCGCCGACGCAGGGACACCACGTCGGCCTTGAGGCTCCGAAGCAGGTTCCGGGCTTTGAAGATTCCGATAAAAGCCGTGATCAGGCCCTTGACGGCGCGCAAGACGCCGACGCCCTTGACCTGCGCCGCCGGGACGGCGTGGAAAGGGTATCCGGCCCGAGGGGCTTTGACGGATTCCATGCCGTTTTTCGCGCCGACGAATTCGATGTTCACATCCTTTACGTCGCGAAGCGCCTGCGCGACCGCAAGAGCGGGCATGACGTGCCCTCCGGTTCCTCCGCCGGCGAAAATCACTTTCATAGCGCTATATCCTTTTCCGTCCAGCGGCTGACCGACAAAATCAGTCCGGCCAATATGAAACTCGCGACCAGGGAACTGCCTCCGTATGAGAGAAAAGGCATGGCCATGCCCTTGTTGGGAATCAGATCCAAAACCACGTACGTGTTGATAAGGACTTCCAGTCCAAGGACGCATGAAGCGCCGAAGGCGATGTAACGCCCCAGAGGGTCGCCGGCGTTTTTCGCCGTCACCAGTCCTTTGACCACCAGAATCGTGAAAAGAGCCAGCGTTGCGACGACGCCGACAAATCCGAATTCCTCGCCCACGTTGGCCAGGATGAACTCTTTATGAATTTCCGGCAGGAAGCTGAGTTTCTGGAGGCCGTCGGTCAGGCCGCATCCGAAAATATGCCCGCTTCCGAAAGCGATTTTACTGTTGCCGATCTGCCAGCCCGATCCGTAGAAATCCGGTTCGTCGATAAACCAGGTCAGGATTCTGGTAATGCGCTTGGGAGAAATCAGGATGGCCGCGACGCCGAAAGCCGCCGCCGCCATGCCCGCCAGCCCCAGGTGCTTGATTTTGGCGCCGCCGATATAAATCAGGAAAATGGCGACTCCCATAATGACGACCACGCTGCCCAGATCGTTTTGCAGCAATATCAAAACGCTGATGAGAGCGGGGAAAAGCATGACGGGAAAAACGCCGTCCAAAAACGACCGCATGCGCTCTTCGCCGCGCCGGGCGATTTGCGCGGCGATTAAAATGACCATGGTGATTTTGGCGAATTCCGCGGGTTGGCAGCGGATGGACTTGTATTGAAGCCATCGGGAGGCGTTGTTGAAGGTCTGGCCGAAAGGCGGGAAGTGCACGGCGATGAGCGCGACGACCGTCACGGCGAAAAGGATCCTCAGCAGCCTTCGGGATTCGTAGCGGTGGTAATCGATAAAGGCCGTGGCGAACATGAGCCCGATCCCGGCGACGATGAATTTTGCCTGCCTGAGCGTGTACCCGAAATAATTTCCCGCGCCGAAATTCTTTTCGGAAATCTCCGGGCTGGCGGAAAAGACCATCAGCAGTCCCCAGAGGGAAAGCATGACGGCCAGGATCGCCAGACGGCTGTCGATCATGCCCGGGGCTATGGTCATCGGGCGTTTAACGTAGCGCACGTATGACCTCCTTGAAATGATCGCCGCGCATTTCGAAATTTTTATAGGCGTCGAAACTGGCGCAACCCGGCGACAACACGACGGCGTCGCCGGAAACGGCGTGTTGCCGCGCCAGGTCGACGGCTTGCTCGAGGGATCCGCCGCGCATTGTTTTTACGGCTTTCGCCAGCGACTTTTCGATTGTTTCGGCGGCTTCGCCGAAGGTCACCAGCATTTTCGCCTTTTCGGCGGCGAGCTTTGCGAGCCGGCTAAAATCGCCGCCTTTGTCTCGTCCGCCCATCAGGAGAATGACGGGCCTGTCCATAGCTTTTAACGCCGTGGCCGCGGCGCCGACGGTCGTGGCTTTCGAATCGTTGATGAATAATACGCCGTTTATTTCTTCGACGGTTTCCAGGCGATGAGAAAGCCCGGAAAGATTGCCGACGGCCTTTTGAAGGCCTTTCAGCGAAGGAAACGCGGCCTGGGCCAGAAGCGACGCGGCCATCAGGTTTTCCTGATTGTGATTTCCGGGTAAAGGGAAATCCTTGATGTCGATCGAAAGCTGATCTCCCGGGGTGCGGATGTGCATTTTATCGCCTTCGATAAACGCTCCGGGCCTGCCGGCGTCTCCGAACCAGTGAATCCGGCAGGGGAGGTTGCCGAAATGTTTCATCACCGCGTCGTCGCGCCCGTTGAGGACGGCTGTGTCGTTTTCATCCATGTTGGAAAAGACATTGGCTTTCGCCATGACGTACTGCTCGAAATGCGCATAGCGGTCCTGGTGATCGAAAGACAGGTTGGTGATCGCCGCGGCGCGGGGGTGGAAATCCTTCACCGCCTCCAGTTGGAAGCTTGAAAGCTCCACGACGGCGGCGTCGAAATTTTCTCCGGACATCGGCAGTTCGGAAAGGGGCCGGCCGATGTTGCCGCCCACGAAAACGGTCAGGCCGCAAGCTTCAAGGATCTGGCCGCACACAGAGCATGTGGTGCTTTTGCCGTCGGTTCCCGAGACGGCCAGAATCGGCGTATCGATGAACCAGGACGCCAGCTCGATTTCCGAGATGATGGGCACTTCGTTTCGGCGCGCCAGATCGAACTCTTTGGCGCTTAAAGGAACGCCCGGCGAAACGACGATCAGGTCGGCGCGGGCGAACCAGTCGGCTTTATGTCCGCCGACCTCGATTTTTTCCGTGTAGTACGAAGCTTCCAGAAGCACGGGGCCGAGCTGCGCAACGGTGGCCTGATCATTGGCGTTGACGCGGGCGCCGCGTTTGGCCAGAAGCTTGATGGCGGCCATGCCGGAGCGCCTGAGGCCCACGACCAGAACACGGGTTTTTGCCAGATTCATCATTATCTGAGCTTCAACGAAGTTAACGCCATCAGTGATAAAATAATGCTGATGATCCAGAACCGAACGATGATTTTCGGTTCCGCCCAGCCCTTGAGTTCGTAATGGTGGTGGATCGGGGCCATGGCGAAGACCCTTTTCCCCGTGAGTTTGAAACTGGTGACCTGGATGATGACCGACAAACCTTCCAGGACGAAGATGCCGCCGATGAGAATCAGCAGGATTTCGTTTTTCGTCACGCACGCCGCCGCGCCCAGCGCCCCTCCCAGGGACAGAGAGCCGACGTCGCCCATGAAGACCTGCGCCGGATAGGTGTTGAACCATAAGAAACCCAGACCCGCGCCGACGATGGCGCCGCAAATGATCGACAGGTCTCCGGCGCCGGCCACGTACGTGATCTGCAGGTAATTCGCCAGTTTGAAGTGGCCCGCCAGGTAAGCGAGCAATGTGAAGGTCAGGGCGCTGGTCATGGTCGGGCCGATGGCCAGTCCGTCCAGGCCGTCTGTCAGATTCACCGTATTGCTCGTGGCCACGATGACCAGAACGATGAAGGGAATGTAAATAATTCCCAGATCCAGATGCACTTGTTTGAAAAAGGGCACGGGCATCAGGCTCGAGTATCCCGGCGCCGTGTAAATGATCGCCGCCACGGCGGTTCCGATGACGACCTGTCCTACGATCTTCATATTGGCCGAAAGGCCTTTGGAGTTCTTTTTGGCGACTTTGAGATAATCGTCGATAAAGCCGATCAGGCCGTATCCGCCGATGACCAGGGTCATGGCCCAGACGAAGGAATTTTTCAGATCGGCCCATAGAAGCGTGGGGATCAGGATGGCGATAATGATCAGGCTGCCGCCCATTGTCGGGGTTCCGGCTTTCTCCAGGTGGCTTTGCGGGCCGTCGTCACGAATGCTTTGGCCGATCTGCATCTGCGTGAGTTTTCGAATGAGGACGGGTCCTAAAAGAAAGGAGATGAACATGGCGGTCAAAGACGCCATGGCCGTTCTGAAGGTCAGGTACCGAACGACGTTGAGAACGAAGAATTTCTCGGACAGAGGATAAAGGAGATGGTACAGCATCAGAGGCTTTCTCCTTTCAATCCTTTGACGATCAGCTCCATGCGCATGCTCCGCGAACCCTTGACCAAAACCACGTCGCCCCTTTCCGCGAGATCGCGCAGGATTTCCACGATTTCCGCGTGACTCTCCGAGTCGATGATTCGGTTGGAGGGCATTTTCTCTTCCAGGGCGCCGGCGACGACCTCGCCCGCGAATTCGCCGATGACGAAAAGAAAATCGGCGCCGGTTTTTGCGATGTGGCGTCCGAGGCGGCGATGCGCGGCGGCGCTTTGGCCGCCGAGTTCCTTCATGTCCCCGACCACGACGATGCGGCGGCCGCCCGCGGCCAGGTCGCTTAACGTGGCCAGGGCCGCGTCCATGCTTTTGGGATTGGCGTTATACGTGTCGTCCAGAACCTTCACGCGCAGGATGTCCAGAATGCGGCAGCGCATGGCCGCCGGGCGAAACGACTCCAGACCCCTGACGATGGTCGCCGTGGGGATTCCCATCATGTGCGCGCACTGCGCGGCGGCCAGAGCGTTCAGGACGTTGTGCCGTCCGACGCATGACAGGGAGACTTCGGCGCTTTCGCCGCCGAGTTGCATGGTGAAGGTGATTCCCTCGAAACCTCGGATTCTGATATCGGAGGCCCGCGCGTCGGCGGGATTTTTTATGCCGAAAGTTTTGACCACGAAGGGCCTGTTTTCGCCCATGGCCGCCACGCGGGGATCGTCGGCGTTGAGCACGGCGCTTTTTTCCGCGCCCAGCCGGTCGAGCAGTTCACCCTTGGCCTGCGCGATGGCGGCGATGCTGGTCAGCTGCTCCATGTGAACCTCGCTGACATTCGTCATGACGCCGATATCCGGAGCGGCGATATCCGTCAGTCTGTGGATTTCCCCGCGCATGCTCATGCCCATTTCCAAAACGGCGACCTTGTGCCTGTCGGTCAGACGAAACAGCGTCAGGGGAAGACCGATCAGGTTGTTGAAATTGCCTTCCGTGGCCAGGACCGAATCCCCGAAGTGGGCCAGGAAAATGGATTTCAACATCTCCTTGGTGGTCGTTTTTCCCGTGGAGCCAGTGATAGCCGCGACGGGAATGCCGAAACGCTTGCGGTGCGCGGCGGCCAGATCCCCCAGAGCCGTGAGCGTGTCGGGGACTTCGATAACGACCTGGTTTTGCGTGATGTCGGCGCTCGCAGCGAATCCCTTGCGGACGATCATGCCCGTGGCGCCGGCCTGAACCGCCGTTCCGATGAAGTTGTGCGCGTCGTAATTCGGACCTTTGAGCGCTACGAACAGCTCGCCGGAACCGATATTTCGCGTATCGGTGGAGATGTTTCTGAATTCCAGTTCACCGTAACCCGCCGGCGCCGCAATGAGCTTTCCTTTGACGGCGCTTACGATCCAGTCGACGTTCCATGGATTGCGGCTCATGATACTTTCGGCTCCGCTGCGTTTCGACGCCGCGCCTTGAGGGCTTTCGCCGCCTCCTCGCGGTCGTCGAGATGAAATTTTTCTTTTCCGATAATTTGATAATCTTCGTGGCCTTTGCCCACGATCAGGATCATGTCTTTCGCCTTGGCGTTATGGATCGCGCATGCGACGGCTTTGGGGCGGTTTATTTCGATCCACACGCCGCGCCGGCCTTCATAGGCGCCCAGGGTTTTGTCATCGAGGCGGTCGCACTGATCGAGATCGACGCCCGTTAAAATGTCGTCGATGATTCGCGCGGGATCTTCCGTGCGCGGATTGTCGCTGGTGACGAGGATGATATCCGAAGCGCTTTGCGCCGCCTGCGCCATCAAAGGACGCTTGCCCTTGTCCCGGTCGCCGCCGCATCCGAAAATCGTGATCAGGCGGCCCCGCGTCATTTTGCGTCCCGCCTCTACGACGGTCCGCACGGCGTCGGGCGTGTGCGCGTAGTCCACGATCACGTCGATTTCATCGTCGGGGATATTTTCCATCCGGCCGGGAACGCCGCGCATGGCGGCGACGGCGTCGATGATCGTTTCTTTTCCGATGCCCATTTCCATGGCCGCGGCGACGGCGGCGGTCACGTTATAGGCCTGGTAATGGCCGAGAAGGGGGCTTGTGATTTTCATGGCGCCCCGCGGCGTCGAAAGGTTCATCTCAAGGCCCGTGCTGTCGGCGGTGAAGGATTCGATGCGATACATGGCGCCGGAATCCCTGCCGTAGGTCGCCGCTTTACCGCCGCGGGCCGCAACGATGCGCTTTCCCGCCGGATCGTCGATGTTGACGATCGCCGGAGTTTCTTTGCCCGGTTTGAGATGTTCGGTAAACAGCTTCATCTTCGCGGCGAGGTAATCCTCGTCGTCGCGGTGAAAATCCAGGTGATCCCGGGAAAGGTTCGTAAACACGGCCGCGTCGAAGCGGCATCCGGCCACGCGATCGAGGGCCAGGCCGTGGCTGCTGACTTCCATGACGGCGGTATTCACGCCCTGGCCGCGCATCTTGTCGAAAAAGCGGGCCAGGTCCGGCGCTTCCGGCGTCGTGTTCGGCGCCGGGAAAACCTTGCCGTCGTAGCGGTGCGTGATCGTTCCCACGACGCCGACCCGCCGGCCGTCAGCCAGCAGGATGCTTTCCATGATGTACGTGAAGGTGGTTTTGGCGTTCGTCCCGGTGACTCCGATCAGGCAAATATCCTTCGTCGGATCGCCGGCCAGGCGGTGAGCCATGATTCCGAGGATCTTCCTCACGTCTTTTGCGAGAATCAGGGGCGCGCCGCCGCCGTCGAAATTCTCGGCCGCCAGCACCGCCGCCGCTTCGCGTTTGACGGCGTCCGATATAAAGTTTTCGCCGTTGCGATAGGCGTCGACGACCGCGGCGAAGATGAATCCCGGGCGCACTGCGCGCGAATCCAGCGTAATGCCCTGAACGCGCGGGTCTCCCTCGGCGCGGATGGCCACCGGCAAGTCACGGCAAAGTTGCGACAAAGTCATCATCGAAGTTATTTCCACTAATCCGTCAAAGTCGACGTTTCGCTTTTTCCTTTCGAATCGCCCGCCAGAGTCTTTTGCAAGGCGTTTGCCAATTCGAGATTGGCGTCGTTAATGTCCCAGTATTCGTTTTCGGATAGCCTGGCGCTGGTCGTCACCGCCCGCTTTTTCTTGACGACCGGCGCGGTGTTCTTATGCGCCATTTTGAGAAGGAGATTGGGCTCGGGTTTCGGCGCCTGCCCGCTGACCGTGTAATAGGCCATGATCCTTTCGGCGATTTCCTTGAAGATGGGGCCGGCGCTCGCTCCCCCGTATTTCTGACTCATGAGCCCCTTGGGTTCGTCGACCACGACGAGAATCACCACCTGGGGTTTTTCCGCCGGGACGGCGCCGATAAAAGAGCCGATATAATCGGTCTTGGAGTATCCACCGCGGATTTTGTCGATTTTCTGCGTCGTTCCCGTTTTTCCCGCGACCGTGTATTCATCCAGGGCGGCGGCGGTTCCCGTCCCTTCCGGCTTGACGACGCCGGTGAGAAAATCCGTCACCATTTCGCTGACGGCGGGACGGATCACTTCTTCGTTGATGATCTCGGTTCCGTTCTTCTCGACGCGCAGTCCGTCGCCGTTGCGCACTTCCGCGACGATGTACGGTTTGATGAGGATGCCGCCGTTGACCAAGGCGGAAAAAGCGGCCGTCATCTGCAGGCAGTTGACGGCGATGCCCTGGCCGAAAGCGATATTCGAAAGCCCGATTTTGCCCCATTTGTTGTAAGGATGCAGAATTCCGCCCGATTCTCCGCCCAGTCCGACGTTGCTTTTCGATCCGAATCCGAAATTGACCAGTGTTTTGTAAACCGATTCCGGGCCGGTTTTATCGGCGACGCGAAAAGCGCAGATATTGCTGGACTTCACCAGAATCATGCGCGGCTGGAGAATGGAATGGGGATGCGTGTCGCGAACAGTGTATTTGCCGATGGTGATTTTGCCGTTCCCGCAGTCGAAGTAGTCGTCGGGCGTGATAGCCCCGGCGTTGAGCGCACCGGCGATAATGAAAGGTTTGAGCGTGCTGCCGGGCTCGAAAACGGTCGTGACGACCAGATTGCAACGACGCGGGCGCTCGTAGTTCAACGCATCATTAGGATCGAAAGTCGGGTGTTGCGCCATGGCGAGGATTTCGCCGCTGTTCGGATCCATGACCAGGGCCATGGCGGATTTGGCTCCGGTTCTTTTCCATCCCTTGGCCAGGGCCAGTTCGGTGAAGTGCTGAATGCTGCTGTCGATGGTCAGCTTGACCGAACCGCCGGGAGCCCGGTCTTTGTAATGGACGCCGTCCGGGAAGATCATCCTGTCCGTGGAAAGATCCTTGATGCCGATGATCCTTCCGGCTTTGCCCAAAAGGGTTTTGTTATATATGTATTCGATTCCTTCCAGGCCTTCGGAACCTTCGCCGGTGCAGCCAAGGACGTTGGCAGCCAGGGATTTGGAAGGATAGCTGCGGACGCTTTCCAGGGTCGTGCTGACGCCCCTGAGGCCCGCCTTGAGAACGAACTCGCTTTCGGCGTCGGTGACGTCGCGCTTGATCCATGCGCGGCCCGTGGGTTTTTTGAATTTCGCTTCCAGTTCATTTTTATCCAGATCGAAAATTCGGGCCAGAGTCGAAGCGTTCTTTTTGATGTCCTCTTCGGTCAGGTTATATGTATTGGCCTGAACCGAGATCGCATCTCGGGAGATGGCCAGGGGCTGATCGTCGCGGTCGAATATGGGTCCGCGAGGCGGCGCGAGATCCTTGCTTTTGGTCCGCGTGACCGCCGCCTTTTCGGCCCATTTCCGGTGTTCCAGAATCTGATATTGAAAGGCTCTTCCGACGGAGATGATCATCAATATGACAAAGCAGGCAATGATCCACCGCAGCCGTGTTTCGAAAAGGTGAATGGATCTTCGCGACAACGTCTTCGGCCTTCGATTTTCATATCGCCTTGTCATCAATCCGTCCTTTTCTGCCAGGGCTCCGGGGCAAAAAGCTTGTATTCCTTGGCTTTTTGCTCCAGGCGGCTTTGAGAGATCAGCCCGCCGTACTCGATTTCCAGAAATTTGTTTTCCTTCGTCAGTTGAACAAGAGAGTCGTTCATTTCGCTGAGGGTCATTCCGTATTCGAAAGCCTGCCATTTCAGGTAGAGGCCCAGGGCAAACAGTCCCAGCAGCAAAATGACGTGAACGGCCAGGACGCCGGGCTTCAAACCGTAGCGATAATTGATCGTCGTCAGCCAGGATTGGCGTCGCATTCTCGCGGAGACGCCCTGACGTCGTTTTCGCGTCATGGTTTCACCTCCTGCCCGAGAACTTCGGCCGCGCGGAGTCTGGCGCTGCGGCTTCTGGGATTGTCGGCGATTTCGGCGTCGCCGGCCTTGACCGCTTTTTTCGTGATGATGCGAACTTTCGGCCTGGCCCCGCAAACGCATTGCGGGATGCTTTTGGGGCAGTTGCAGGGATCCGCCCAGGCGCGCAACCGCCTTTTGACCATCCGGTCTTCCAGCGAATGAAAGGAGATCACGGCCACGCGGGCGCCGGGATTGCACCGGTCAATAATCCGATCCAGAAAAAGATCCAGTTCCTCAAGCTCCCGGTTCGTGGCAATGCGCAATGCCTGGAAGGTTCGCGTGGCGCAGTCGATTTTTCCCTGATGGCGGTATTTGGCGGGAACGGCTTTGTGGATAATTTCTCTGAGCGATGATCCTGTGAAGGCGACTCCCTGAGATCTTGCCTCGACGACGGCCGAGGCGATGCGGCCCGAATAACGCTCTTCGCCGTACTGCCTGATGATGGCGGCAAGTTCGCGCTGCTTGAGCCGGGCCAGAAGGTCCAGGGCGCTTTCTCCCTGCGTGTTGTCCAGGCGCAGGTCTACGGCCGTATCATATTGAAAAGAAAATCCTCGATGTGGGTTGTCCAATTGCATGGAACTGATCCCGAGATCCGCCAAAACGCCGTCTAGTTTATCGACTTGCAATTCATCCAAAATCCCGGCGAAATCCGAAAAAGCCGCATGTCTCAGGACGACATTTTCACCGAAGGGGGCCAGCCGATGCGCCGCCAGATCGATGGCGGCGGGATCTTTGTCCAGACCGACGAGCATGCCGTCTTTCAAAAGTGAAGCGACGGCATGAGCGTGCCCTCCGGCGCCGAGCGTAGCGTCCAGATACGTTCCGCCGGGTTGAACCTGTAAAAGATCAATGACTTCTTTTAAAAGCACCGGAACATGAGGCGCCCTGGCGCCCTGCCGGTAATTCATGATTTCAACTGCACGACGCAATTCATTTGAATTGCCTAAGGTTTTGAGTAATTTTTTATTTTTTCGTTTTTTGAGCGAATTCGGCTTCTAAAGACCGCCGCCGAAACAAAATTTCATTTAAAAATCAAACACTTAAGCTCAGTTCAAGCCGCTTTCGCCGCCGCCTTGAGCATCCGCACTTTCATCAATCTGACCGTGACGAACCGCATGCAACTTCTGTCTGGCTTTTTCCTGAAGTTCCCTGAATCGAGCTTTGGCTTCTTCGGAGACCTTTCTCCAGGCGGAGGCGCTGTAAATCGTGATCTTCCTGCCTCGACCGACGATCATCACTTCCTTGACCAATCCCATTTCTTCACGGAGGGCGGGGGGAACCAATACACGATTGGCTCCGTCGATTTTCACTTCGTGAGCGCCGTCATAGTAAAAGGTTTGAAAAAGCTCGATGTCGTAATCCATCTCCGGGAGAAGGTCGCTTTCCTCGCGGCGTTTCTCCCACTCCTCTTCCGGAAAAATCTCCAGGCAGATGTTGGTGTTCGTGATCCAAAAGGTTCCCTTGGCCAGGTCGCCCAGTTGATTGCGGAGCGTGGCGGGAAGAGCGATTCGACCGCTCTTGTCGATCTTCCCTTTGTAATGTCCGCTGAGTCTCATGGGCTGCTTACCTTGTTATGACAATATTTCCCGTCAAATGACGAAAATAAACAGATTTTCCCGCCATGTCAAGTAATTTGATTTTACGGCGTTTTTTCATAAATACGGATCGGGCAGGGGTTTTTTATATCGGGTGAAACCTGGGAGACATACTACATGTAGTATGGCGCCGGGGCGTATGACGCCATATATATGATATTATATTTCTCTCCCGGTCATGAGGCTCATGGGAAAAAGCGGCAGGAACAATCCATAATCCCCATAGTTTTCCATGGCAAATGGCGAATTGGTGTAATATTGCGGTGGAACACGCGCAGAATTGCCTGAATTTCAAGCCAAAAGCGGGAAATCATGGAAAAGGGGTGATTCGGGCCTGCCCGACGGACGAGTTGACGACGGGAAGCCCGTCAGGCCGGCGCATTTCAAAGAAACAAGAAATAACATGTGCCGCCCTTCGGGCTATTTCTTAGATTTTTCGGAAGGTAAAATCGCGTCGGGGAAGGCTTCTTTTGTACGTTCAAGCAATGTGGGAAAGCCTGTGAAATCGACCTTGGAAGGATCGTCCGTGCCGGCTGCTTCCTTGAGTTTCGGCTTCATGAAATCAATTTCTTCATGCGGGTCCATGGCGTCGGCCATGGCCAGGCAGGCATGAACACTTCCGCCGAAAGATGTAATCATCACCAGGATCGGCGTTTCCCGGTCCTCGATCGCCATTTGAAAAAGCTTGTCGGCAAAGGCGGAAGCGGATTCCAGCCAGAAATTGCGAACCCACAGGGTGCGATAAAGTCCCGAGGACGGATCCGCGCCGGTGGGCACGTTCTCCACGGCCTCGGTCTGGAGCGTGGAGACGGCGGGGGTTTCCCCCGACGGGACGGCAGGATCGCCTTCAGGCGTCTGAATGCCTTGCTCTTCGCCCTCAATCGTTTTCGGAGGCGTTACCTTTTGTTCTTTTGGTTTTTCGAGTGCCACGTGCACCTCCCGGGCTGTTTAGCCACAGGAGGACACAACTTCATTTTTTCGGGCAGGGGGGCGACGGAGTTTTAGAAAGCTAAATTTGCGGCTGCTCGGGAGGTAGAATCGCTTCGGGATGGGCTTCTTTCATGCGCTCGCGCCAGGTGGGAACGCCGGTAAAATCGACCTTGGACGGATCATCGGTGCCGGTCAGTTTTTTGAGTTTCGGTCCGAGATGCTCAACTCTTCCACGCGGGTCCATGGCATTGATTTCAAAGAGAATCTTCCGATACTTCTCGTAGGGAAGAAGACGAAAAAGGGCCAGACCCAGTTCGTGAGCCAGCTTTTCATTTTTCGTCATCTTCATTTTTAGCCTCTTACAACAATTTTAACACGTCATAAAGCTGAGGCAAGTATTTTTTTACTTCCTCAGGATTAAGCTTCATCTGGCGATACATTTTGGCGACGAGTTCGCTTTTCCTTCGCTCATCGCTGACATATTTCGTCGCTTCGCTCCATTCATCGAACACATGTGGAGATTCTGTGGGATCCGGGGTTTTGGAGATGGCCTCTTCAATCAGGTCCAGATGCGTTTTCGAAATTTTCGGAGATAAAATCAGTCCCGCTTCGCCGTTTTCCAAAACACCGTGATTAAATAAAGCGACGGCGTGGGATTTGGCGTGGCCGATCTCTTCCAGCATGGTTTCATAGACTTCCTGTGAAGTGCGCCACTTCCCCTTGGAATCTTTCATACAAACGACGATTCGCTTATTGCCGGAGCCATAGGCGCCTTTGTAGCCAGTGTAGCCGGTATTTTCCATGCGAAATTCGTAAGTGACGCCTGGAATATCGGGTCTGGCGTGAACCTTGCTGAGTTTATCTCCCACTTCCGACGCAATCCGATCCACCCGGCCCAGCTCGCGCCCTCCCTCGGCGTTGGTCCGATACGTCATGCAATGGGGAACATTTTTCCAGGCTCCTTTTTCCGTCATAAGCTTTGGAAGAACGATTGCATTATTTATGCTATCGGTTTCGAATTTGCGTCTTAAAAACGCACTCACATCGAAGTTGCCGCTTATAAATTCCATCTCTTAACCTCCTGGGTTGTTTGGCTACAGGAGGGCACAAATCAATTATCCCGGGGAGGGGCGACAGATATTTAGGAAATTATTTTCAGGCTTTTTCGGAAGGTAAAATCGCGTCGGGAAAGGCTTCTTTTGTACGTTCAAGCAATGTGGGAAAGCCTGTGAAATCGACCTTGGAAGGATCGTCCGTACCGGCTATTTCTTTCAGCATAGGCGCGAATTGTTCTATGATTTCATGATTGTCAAAACGGTCATAGTCGATATCAAGCGCATGGTATTCCTTGGGAGGAAGCAGGCGTATCAGCGCAAAAGTGATTTCTCTGGCTAGGATTTCCTGCTGTTCGTGTGTCATTTCAAGCCTATTTTAGTCTCTTACGTCACTGAAGTTTGAATATCCTTCTCAGTGTTCGTGGGGCTTGCTCGTAAGCCTGCTTGCAGGCGCACCGGCCTATTAACTTTCGCCTCTTGCGAGGCTTGCTTGGTTATGGCCTCAAATATATTTGACCTGCGAGGCTTGCTTTGGCTTCAACCAGGATATATTCGTAGGCTAAACCTGATTGATTCTTACTGGGAGAATCCGCAAACTTCTTTGTCAATAACAAAACGAGTTGTCCTGTTTTCATAGCACATGAGATGTCCGGTTGTTGATATCTTCTGCCCATGATTGACGCTTCACAAAAGGGCCTTTAGTCTCGCGTGATGAAATCCGGCGGAAAATTTTATGGACACGCATAATAAAATATCGGCCCTGGTTTCCGGCGACGACCTGTCCGAGCGGCAGATCGAAAACGGGGCCTACGGCGGCGTCGGGGGACAGGCGCTGTTCGCCGCGCAGTCCGCCGCCATTTTCGCGGGCTTTGCCTGGCTTTGCGCTAAAGGTTTTTTGCCGAACACGCTTTTAGGCGATCCCAATGCACACGCCAGTCCGGTGAAAATCGCAATTTTTCTCGGATTGATATGGTTATTTCTACAAATCGTGTATTACGCGCCGTCGCGATGGAAAAAGTCCCTGGTCCTGATCGCCGGCTTCTGCACGCTGCCGGTGCTGCTGCCGGTCTGGGTGATCGGCGTGCTGGTTTCCTACGGATTCATTCTGTATTACGTGGTCCATTCGAAATGGCCGTCGCCTTTCAAGTGGACGATTCTGCTCATCGTCTGGGCGGGCATGTACTTCGGCTACCTGGGATGGCTGGAGCCTCTGTTCGAAAAGCGGAACCTGGAAGGCTTCGCCATCGTCTTGTTCCTCGCATACTTTCTCAAGGACGTTTACTATCTGTTCGAAAAGACCACGGTCTACAAACACCGCAAGGATGAACATCCTTTAAGAGATTTTTATATCTTTTTTATGTCCTCGCCGTTTTTCTTCAACGCCTGGCACATCAAGCCCATCGGCTATACATACTTTCATGAAAAATTTCTGGACCGGCCCTACCACAAAATCGCAACCGGGGGCGCGCTTTTGTTCGGGCAGGGCGTTTTGTACCTGCTTATAAACGCGCACGTTTTTTCGCTGTGGTACGACTGGCCGAACCTGGGGCCGCCGCCGTACATCACGGACTTTTACACGACGATTCCCGGCTGGGAGATTCTGTTTTTCATTTACTACAACTTTCTGAAGGTCTTTTTGATTCTGGCGGGCAACGTGTACCTGATCGTCGGCCTGATGCGCATGTTCGGCTTCGACATCAAAGCGGATTTTCATTATCCCTTCTTTGCAAAGAACCTTTTGGAGCACTGGCGGCGCTGGAATATCTACAACCGCGATTTCGTCGTGGCGCTCATCTTCAATCCCTTCGTGTTCACCGTCGGACGAAAGATGAACAAGTACCTGGCCTACTTCATCGCGTGCATGCTGACATTCGTCGGCGGTCTGGGCATCGTTGTGCATCTGATCACAACGACCTTTTACGTGGGCTCGCCGCGCTTCATGCTCGGCATCCTGACGCGCACCGTGCTTCTGGGATTGGCCACGAGCGTCAATATCTGGATTCAACTCTGGATGGCGAAGAAAAAACGCACCAAACGTCTGGAGCAATGGTATTCGGACCACAAAGTCATCGGCACGCTGAGAAACGGCCTGAAAATCGTCGGCACCTTCACTCTCGTGGGCACGATCTATCTCATGCAGCAGGCCCTGACCGCGGGCCTTTCGCTGACCGAAGTGGGAAAAATACTCGCGGAAATTATCCTGTAGACCTGGAATTCTCCCCCAGCGTTTTTGATCGCATATGAAAAATCGGATTTAGTGATTCCCGGTGTTTTCATCTCTTTCGATGACCAGACGCACGTAATTTTCTTCTTTGTACGTGGAGATGCACAGGTCGACTTTTCGATCGGCTCTTTCGAAGTAAGCCGGTTTTCGAATAATGGCTTTACCGGTCTTCATCGTTTCCGTGACCGTCAGGCGGATCGAGCAGGCCAGGCAGTGTTTGGTATGCCCGCAACCTTCCGGCCTTCTGGCATAAACACACTCAATAATTTCGCCGCCTAAAAATCCGATCACCGTTTCCGGCTTTTTGCCAAGGGCTTTCAATGCAAGCTTGTTGGCGGCGATGGCCCGCACATCTTCATCGAAGGCCACAACGGGCGCGTTGAAACGCTCCAGGTACTCGTCGAGATTCTGTCCCTGCCATTGATCCATGAAATACTGGTAACAGTCCTCGCAAATTCCGTGGCTCAATTCGTCCGATTCAATGGGATTTACACTTCCCATTTCTTTCCGGCAATAGCTGCAAATTACCTTCATGGTTTTCTCGGATATTCAATGAAAAACTAAACCAGGCATTTTATAATACGCTGCCCAGTCGGCTATTCAATGACATTTTTTTGCAAAAACAACTGTGATGTTCAATACCGGATCAAATTTTATCAATCGCCGACCGCGCCGCTATTTCCTGTTTTCGGAAACGCCGCCTGAACCACCCCGGAATGTCGTCGATGAATATCCGGTACAGGCACGGGATAATGAACAGCGTCATGAACATGGCGCCCAGCATGCCGAAAACGATGACGTTGGCCAGCGGCGACCATGTTTCGCTGCGTCCGCCGAGGCCCAAGGCTGTCGGCAAAAGCGCTCCGACCGTAGTAACAGTCGTGAGGAAAATCGGCCTGAGGCGCAGTTTTCCCGCATTGATCAGGCTGTCGACCTTGCTGTCGCCGTCTCGGCGCGCGCCGTTGACGAAATCGATCATGACGATAGCGTCATTAACCGCCACGCCCCCCAGAGCCACCATGCCGAACATGACCACAATGGAAAACGGGCTTCCGGCGATGAGCAGGCCGATCATGGAACCGATGAATGCGAAGGGAATCGTGAAAATAATGATGATCGGCTGCGTGAAGCTTTTAAACTGCCCGCCCAGAATCACGAAGATCAAGAACACGCCGATGAGGAAAAGCTGCTTGAGGCTGGCGAATGATTCTTCGAATTCCTCGAACTGCCCACTCATGTCGATGCGATAGCCGGGGTATTTCTTGGATAGAATGTCGTCCCAGTACTTTTGAATACCGGCGTTGATTTTTACCAGGTCTTTTTTGTACTCGGCCTCGATGTCCGCGGTGATGGCGATGTACCGATCCTGATCCTGGTGCGCGATTTCCGGCCAGGAGTCCGTCAGCTCCAAAGACGCCACGGCGCTAAACGGCACCCATATGACTTTACCCATGGCGTTGACGCCGGGAATCTTGAGACGTTCGATATTGTTCATGTCCTTTTCGAAGCTCATGGGATATCGAACGAGAACTTCGACTTCGTCGTTGCCGTCGCGATACGTGGTGCTGACATAGCCTTCGAAAGCGGTGCGGACAAAGGAGGCGATTTTCCCCAGGTCCAGGCCGTAATAAGCCGCCGCGGGCTCGTCGACAATGATGCGCAGTTCCTGTTTCGTGCTTTTCCAATTGTCTTGGACGTCCACGACGCCATGAACTCCCGCCAGGTAATTTTCCATTTCGTTCTTGATGGCGATCAAAGGATCGAAGTCGCGCCCCAGGACTCTGACGTCGATGGATTTGCCCGTCGGCGGACCGCCGCTGGGTTTGAAGAAGCTGATTTTCTCGATGCCGGGAATGTCGTATACGTATTGGCGCAGTTCGTTGATAATCTCGTCCAGGCTGCGCCGCCCTTCGCGCTTCGGTACAAGTTCCAGCATGACCTCGCCCACGTTGTTGGCGAAAATCCAGTCCGTTTCCGTGCGCATCAAACCGCTGGTGCCCTGGACGGCGATGATCTCCTCTGTCGGCAATTTGCGGCAGGCGCTTTCGATTTCCTCGATGGCTTCATTGGTGACTTCCAGGCTGGTTCCGGAAGGCATTTCGATGAGAACCTGAAAGATGTTGATTTCCTCTTCACCGGCCAGTTCGACGCCCACGACGGGGATAACGAAACCGGAAGCGACGAGCATAAGGATTAGGCCGACCAGAACTTTGCCCCGATGGTGAATCAGAGTGGAAATGACATTGGCATACCAGTCCTGAATGCGCACAAGCCACGGGGGCGTGGGCGCCGGCTTGGTTTTTTTGTTGGTCCATTCGGCGAAGTGGGAAGGCAGGATGACAAAGGCTTCCACCATGCTGGCCGCCAGCACCAGGCACACGACGATGGGAATAATCCGCATGAATTTGCCCATGATGCCGGGCATCAGCATCAACGGCAAAAAGGCGGCGACGGTGGTCAGCGTGGCGGACACCACGGGCATGGCCACTTCGTGCGCCCCGTCCACGGCGGCTTCGTGGATCGTTTTGCCCATCTGATAATGACGATAACAGTTTTCCACGATGATGATGGCGTCGTCCACGACCACGCCAAGAACGAGAATCAGGCCGAAGAGGCTGTTTCCGTTGATGGAGTTGTCCGTGTAGTACATGAAAATAAACGTCGCCAGGAAGGTAATGGGGATGCCCATGGCGACGAAAAGGGCGTTGCGCGCGCCAATGGACAGATACAGAAACAGAACCACGAGAATCATTCCCAGGCCGGCGTTGTTGCGCAGCACGTCCATGATCTCGTCGATCTGCACGCCCGTGTCGCCGGTCAGCGTGATTTCAACGCCCGGAGGCAGCGTGGGCTTTAATTCTTCAGCCAGGGCTTTGATGTCGTCGATGATTTTGATGGTGCTGGCCTTGGAACGCTTGGCGATGGCGATGGATACGGATTTCTGGCCGTTGAGGTGAGACTCGGTGCGCCGTTCCTCGAATCCGTCGGTCACTTTGGCGATGTCGCCGACGGCCAGCGCGTTTCCCCCGGGCATGGACCGGACGATAACTTTCCTGACTCTGTCCGCGTCTTTGAAGCGCCCCATTGTCCGAAGAAGCATTTCCTCGCGCCCGGCGGTGACTTTGCCGGCGGGCACGTTTTGATTGGCCAGAGCCAGGGCGGAAGACACCATGTCGGGGCTGACGCCGTGCGCTTCCAGCAGGTCCGGATCGAGCTCGACCCAAACCTGCCTGTCGTGCGTTCCGGCCAGTTCGCCCTTGGCCACGCCGTCGATGCGCAACACCCGGCGGCGTATGTCCACGGCGAGTTTTCGCATATCCAGGGCGTTCAACGGCCCGGAAATGTTAAGGGTGATGACGGGAACCATCTCCGTGGTGTCGAATTCCTGCACCACCATATCGCGCCGCGTGTTGTCGGGAAGATACGGGACCTTGTCGATTTCCGCCTTCAAATCCAACATTCGCACCCGGAAGAGTTCGTCGCTGATCGTGCCGAACTTGACCATGATGAAGCTGCTGCCTTCCGTGGAGCCGCTGATCATTTCATCGATATCCGGGATGTCCTGTATTTCCTCTTCAATGGGGATCGTGACGAGTTGCTCGGCTTCCTCGCTGCTGGCGCCGGGGTACGGGGTGATGATGAAAACCCAGTTGAAACTCACCTCGGAAACGATTTCCCGGGGCAGACCCATGAAAGAGAAAAGCCCGATGATGATGACCGTTCCCATCAAAATATTGACGAGAACCGGATTATCCACGGACATTTTTATTATTCTAAGCATCGGCGCCGGCCTCCGCGTTTGCTTCGGAGTTGTTTTCCGGGTCTTCCTTTTCGCCGGCGACGCGCCGGCCGTCTTTTTCAATGATTAAAAGACGGGCGCCTCCTTTAATGGACTGCTGTCCGACGATAATGAGTTGATCCCCGGGATTCAATCCTGAGACCACGCGCACTCTTTCGCCGTCCCTTTCGCCCAGTTCGACCAACTGGGTCCGGGCAACGGTTTTATCTTCCTTTTCTTCCGCAACGTATACGGCGTCCTGATTGTTGAATTCCACGATATTGTCCCGCGTGACGATGACGGCCTCCAGGTATCTTTTCAGCTCGATGTCTATCTTGGCCCGCATGCCGCTTAAAAGCTCGAAATCCGAGTTGTCGATTACCACGCGCACGGGAAAAGAACCGGAAGAGCGGTCCGCGGCGACGCCGACGCGCGTGACGGTTCCCGCAAATTCTTTGCCCGGCATCGACGGAAGCGTGATGACGGCCGCCATGCCGTTTTTGACTTCCTTGATTTCCATTTCCGAAAGGGCCAGGTCGATTTTCAGCACCTGGTCTTTGACTACGCTGATGATCGGGACGCCCGGAGACGCCAGTTCGCCGGGGCTGGCGTTTCGGGCGCTGATGCGACCATCGAAAGGCGCTCTGATGCCTGTTTCCTTCAAGTTGCGCTTTGCAATGGACAAATTGGCCTGCGCGACGCGTTTTTGAGCCTTGGATGCTTCGAAATTCGTCGACGCCTGATCCAGCGCTTCGTCGCTGATAAGGTTTTTATCCGCGAGTTTTTTCGTCCTGTCGTATTGGTCCGCCGCCAGTTCCAGAGCCGCTTTGGCTTGGGCGTATTGGGCTTGCGCGCTGTTTAATCCCAGTTTGTACGCGCTGGCGTCCAGGCGAATAAGCACTTGTCCTTTTTTAACCCTGTCGCCCAGGTCGGCTTCGATGGAAGCGACTTTGGCCGATACTTCCGGGGCCATGGCCGTTTCTTCCATCGCCTGGAGGATGCCGTTCGCCTTGATCCGTTTGACGAAAGGCTCCGGTTTAACGGTGCGGATGCTGACGGGCCATTGCTCTCGCGTCAGTTCGCCTTTCAGGGAATCCGAAGAGGATGTCATTCTGTTGAGGACGGCCACCAGGATTAAAACGAGAAAAATAGCGACCAGGCCAAACACGACAAGGCGCTTGCGGTTCGGATGTTCATGATTTACGCTCATTTATCGCCTCCGATAATTTACTCGGATCCGCCATTGGACCGCCGGGGATATGTCTCGGCATCGTCCGTAAAATATCAAACACTTCATGCCTGAATTTGTGTTCCGACTACGCCCCGACCGCTGATCATGGCGGGAATGAAAGTATCAAACGATACTGATAAATCAAATACAGTCAATATCGAACGAAATTAAAAAAACCGGTAAGCAAAATTAGCGGCTTGGCGGGAAATTTACAAGACCGTAAATATCGCTTAGGCTTCTATCGCTTTGTTAAGAAATTTCAACATATTCGTTGCTGGTTTCGCCGTTTTTCTGGGGCTATTCGCCGCGGCCTGCCAAGACCCCGGCGATGACGACGATTCCGCGTCGCCTGCGGCCGAAGAATTCGATGACGACAGCGACGATGATCAATTCGCATCGATTGATTCCTGCTTTCGCGCCGTGGTCACCTCGGGCATGGGGCTTTCCTGGAAATGGCTGAATCACCGCATAAGCCTCTGGGGCGTTTATCCCAGGCAGGACGCATGCCCGGACTTCGGCGATATCGAACTTGCCGCCGAGTTCGTCGGGGGCAACTGGTCCACCGGACAGACTTTGACGGATACGCCTTCGGTCGATTACCGGTATACAATCGTCGATGGCGACAAAAGCATGGCGTTCCTGCCGCTTCGCGCAACCTTGTGGCTTGCGGCGCCGGAGGATGAAGCCGAAGCAGCGCTTGAGATTCCTTTGGCCGAAAAGGGAATGGACGGTTATGAAAGCTATCTTGTATTGCTAAACGGTCTGGAGCTTTCAACTGATGTCCCGCAGTATGATCCCGAATATCCGGCGGATTACGATCCTGCCTTGGGATACACTTCGCGCGGCATCGGCGCGGGAGTGGGCGACCTGAACGTCGACGGTCAAACGGCGACCTTTACGGCATGGGCCAGGTTCGACCACGGACCGGCGGACCGGGATGATATGAACAGAGCCATGGCCCGCGCACGGACAAAGGCGGTCGTGCATGTACTTATCGTCGGGATGAACGGCGGGGCCGCGACCATGACCGACCACGGCTACGACCTGATTTACGATCCGCCGAGCCTGCTTTTTCAAAGCAAATATGAACATGCGCCGGAGGATATGCGCCGCGTGGAGATTGACGGGGATGCCGGATATGAAAAATCCTTTATCGCTCTGCAATCTTTCAACTTCGATATTTTCGGCTCCACGCATAACGGCGACTATATCCGCGATTTCAGCGTGCAGGCGCTGATGACGGACTACGATCCGGGCAGCGGCAAGGCTTTGGTCGACCTGGACGGATATGCCTCCAACGCGAGCCTGTTGACTTACGAGCAAATGGAAAATAGCTTTTGCGCGCGCGTCGCCTTGATTCAGATTCCCGGCGGCGCCGCGGAATCCGGGCATATCGAAAGTGAATTTGAAACCGGTGAAACTCTTTTGCCGCTGATCGGCAATGATTGATGAGTGAGATGAGCGACGATCCAAAAGTGAAAAAAGGAAAGCCCAAAGGAAGGTCGAAAATGCTGATTCCCACGATTATCATGGGCGCCATCGCGATAACAATGCTGATCATCGGATATTACAAAGGCGAAGGGCAGCACATCGTCGGGTTGAAGTCCGCCCTGTCGCTGACGCTGGAGATACTTCCTCTTTTAATTTTCGCTTTTATCATGGCCGGCATGATTCAGGTGCTGATCCCGCAGGCCAGCATCGCGAAATGGGTGGGCGCCGAGTCGGGCTTTCGCGGCATCATGATCGGCACGATCGCAGGCGGCCTGGCGCCGGGCGGACCTTACGTGAGCCTGCCCATCGTGGCGGGGTTGATGCGAAGCGGCGCCGGCGTGGGAACCATGGTCGCCTTTCTGACCGGGTGGTCGCTTTGGTCCATCAACCGCATCCCCATGGACGTGGGCATCCTGGGATGGCGCTTCACGATCATCCGCCTGGCATGCACCTTTTTCTTCCCGCCGATCGCGGGCCTCATCGCGCAGATTCTTTTCAAGAACGTGAAGCTCGTGTGAAATATTTTTCAGCTAATTTGATTTTTGTGGTAAGTAAAAAAAAGAGGTTGATATGAAATTTCTTTACACAATTGGTTACCAGGGTAGGAAAATTGACGCTTTTATTCGCACATTGAGCGAAAATGGAATTACGCTGCTCATTGACGTGCGCGAATACCCGATTAGCCGAAAAGCCGGATTTTCAAAAAGCTCGATTGCACGATCTTGCGAAGAAGCCGGCATTAAATATGAACACATCAAAGAAGCCGGTACGCCAAAGGCAATTCGTCAAAAATATCTGCCGTCCGGCAATTACCAAAGCGCGCTTAACGCTTACGGCAAATATATTTCAGAAAAATCTGAAGTCATTGGGAATATCTACGAAAATGTTGTGAACAACAACGCGTGTCTGATGTGTTTTGAGGGCGATCCGGAGATGTGTCACAGAAGTGTTCTGGCTGACAAAATTCGGAAATTCAACCACACAAAAATTCAAACGATCAATTTATAATAGTGACATCTGTTTTCTGATCGGAGGGTGAAAAATACCCGATACGCAGAAGGTTTGTCTTTTCGCCGGATCTGCAAGATTCCCAAGGAATAAATATGTTTCATGTTTGTCGTCGCACAAATCCATGATTTTTGTCCTCATTTTTTCAAACCAATCTGGATCATTTCTTGTTTTTCGATGCAGGGCGTAAAACTCCCAGTCCAACACGCTCAATTGATGACCATTGCATTGAGGATCATCGCATTCGAATTCGAAATAGAATTTGAATTCCGGAACTTCATAGTCACGAAGATCGCGAAATAAATCTTTTTGACTTAATACGATATCACGCTTTTTCAGGGCGTCTTCGTAATCGGACTGCTTTTTTTTCTTCATATAAAAGTCAATGATGCGTTTCGGTTTGACCATTCCGATTGATGTTCCGTCGGCGCTTTGTCTCTCTTTAAGAGTTTCCAGGGATCGGAAAATGTTTTGCGGTACTAAAAACAACTCCTTTCGCATTTGCCAATCCCTGTTTTTCCCGGTGCCTACTCTCGATAGAGTTTGAATGGAATCGATATCGACCTGACGGCTTTCCGGCCTGTTGTCTTTGGAGTGTCGCCGGACTTTGGCTCTTATCCACTGATATTTTTGAAAACGCTTTTCATCTTTAAGATATCGAAACGGTATGGGATAAAGTCTGATAAAGTTGCCTGTGTCTTTTTCAATACCACCTGTGCAGACCGTTTCCACATATTTTGTACTGATTTCAGGATAAGTTTTCCCGTAAATTAAAATCTCTTTGGTTTCCCAATTCATCAGCGACTCCAATGCGAAGAGCGTTTTATGTATTTTGTTAAGTCTATTTGAAACGGATCACAAATACAAATACTCTGGGCGCGAGCATGTAGCTGTTGAGAGCCTCGTCGAATGGCGTGACGAGATCGCCCAGATATTGCGATGGTCGCATGTAATCCAATTGGGGCATATCTTCCGCGCTGCGGCCTTCCGGTCCGTAGAGGTCCATGGTGAAGTCCGGTCTCAGCGACATGCCGAGGCTGAAATTCATGCCGCTTAACTTCTGCGTGAAAAATGGAGAGTAATATCGCGCAGCGCCATCGTCTTGCCTTGGCGCCCAGAACAGTGGCTCAGAGACATCCGAAAATTCTCCCGGCGCGTCTTCATTTTTATCCGCCGTCGCCGCCGTTGAAAATAAGGCGAAGAAAAGGAGAATCGAAAGTATTGTCGGCGCTTTCGTCAACATGAACTGCCGCGTAAACTACACATCCTCGCTGGGATATAAAACGAGGGCCAGGAAATAGGTCGCAAGCCCCACGAACTGCGTGAAGGTGAAACCGAAACTCAGGGCGATGACCATGGCCAGAATGGAGCCGAGCACGGACGCGGCGGAGTTGATGGCGAACATCCACGGCACGGTTCCGTCCTCGCTGACGGCGCGGACGCCGAAGGGGAAGGGCATGCCCATGAGTATTCCCAAAGGCGCGAGAATGAGCACCGTAATGCCGCAGCGCACGGCCGTGGACAATCCCAGCGCGGATGAGAAAATCGGTTCCTGCACCGCGCGAAGAAACAGGGCGTACGCGATCAGGCCGAATATGAGCATCATCAAGGTGCGACGGGGATATTCCTTGCCCAGGCGCCCGGAGATAGCCGCTCCCAATCCCCCCGTGAATAAAAGCGTCGCCAGAAAGACGGCCAGCGTCAGGGTCGGATGCCCGAGAAAGAGGATGAAGGATTGCATCATGGACACTTCGACCGTGAGAAATCCCACGCCGATGAGGGCGAAATACAGCCCGGCGCGCAAGTTGCCCTTAAGCAACAATCGATGCTGCCGGACCAAAACCAGCGGGCCGATGAGCAGGACAATGACGCATACGGTGACGATGCCGGCCAGGGAGAAAAGGATCAAAGTTCCGAGGTTGCGGATTTTCGAACCCCAGGCCATGGCGAACGTCTTGGGCAGATCCCCGGTGCGCAGCGTATAGAAGAAAAATGGATGGTCGTCCGTGGGCGGCGACAGGTCGTACGGCGAATCGGCCAGAACCTTGGACGTTTCCCCGGTGAGAAGTTTCCGGAAAATATTCTCCGGCCCGCTGAGTTTCGGCGAGTAGAGGATTTTCAAGTTGAGTTGTTCGGTGAGTTTCTTGAGCCGAACGACGTCCTGAGTCCCGAACTCTCGCGTGGCGATGATGATATTCGCGAAGGCGTCGTTGGCCGCGATAAATATGCATTCCTCCGGATCTTCCACGCCCCGGTCTTCCAAAACCTTTCGCCCGAGGACCGCCAGGCGCATGGGGTATTCTTCCGGTTCCTGCCAGCGCTTGATGGAAAGAAAACCCTGCGGCGTCAGGTGATCGAAATATTCGTTAAAAGCCTGTTCGGTGAACAGAAAATTTTCCGTCAGCGAAAAAGCGCCCGCCGCCGTAGCCGCCCACGTGTCGATCAACGTGAAATTGATGGTGTCGTATTTTTCTTTGGATCGGGCGATGAAGGAGCGCCCTTCGGCCAGTTCCACTTTGACTCCCGGCCATCGGAACAGCCCGCCCGCCATATCGTCGAATTTTTTGTCCACCCAGTCGATGACGATGGGATTCATCTCGATGCCGACGACTTCCCGCGCTCCCGCCGCCAGCGCGGTGAGGATGTGCTCGCCGCCGCCGGAACCCACGATGAGAACCTTGGGCTTGTCGAGATACTCGAAGGGCAGGCGCTGGAGTTTGGCGGATTCAACCTGCGTTGCTTCGATGTCTCCGTGGAAGGGGGTGATGGGCGCGTGGGCCACGCCGTCGATCTCCATCATGACATCGCCGAGCTTGGGCCGCTCGAACGCAATAACGCGCGAAAAGCTGTTCCAGGCCACGGCAATGGGATCCGGTTCCTCGTTGCCCTTAGAGTGATGAAATACCAGAAAGCCGGTGAAGTGATCGATCACCAGCAGCAGCGCCAGGCCGACGATTCCGCCGACGAGCGATAACGTCTTGTCTTTTCCGAAGTAGCCGGGACACGCCACGAGGCCCGCCACGGCGGCGAGAATCGCCACGGCCAGCAAGGAGGCGGCTCCGCCGAAAACTCCCAGTATCCATATCGTGATGATGCATCCCAGCGCGGCGCCGGTGAGGTCGGCGAAATAGATATTGCCGATATTCTTCGATCCCCTGGAAAAAACGAGACCCAAAAAGAGCCCCGCGAATCCGAAGGGAACGGCGCAGACCAGAAAAACGATTCCCATCTGAAGAAGTGAAACGAGGTTCACGTCCAGGCTGCCGAGTTTCATGATGCGAAGCAGCATGACGCATATGACCTGGGATATGACGAAGCCCAGGGCGGACCAGGCCATGTGGACCGGCAAATCATCGTCGCGAAGATTGCGTCCGAAAAGATGCAGCGCCAAAGAGCCCACGCCCATGCCGAACAGGCACACGCAGATTGCAAGAAACGCAAAATGATACCACATGAGAACGGAGAAAACCCGTGTGAGGATGATTTCCGTCGCCAGGACCGACGCGGCCATTAAAAAGGTCGCCGCGATAACTCTTCGAGGATGTGTCAAGATTTGCCTCTGTCGATGATTCGTTTAACGGAGTTTCTGATCTGGGGATCCGTATTGATGAAGGAACGCGCGAAAAACTGCGTGGACTTTATGGAGCGCCCGGCGATGAACTGCACGAGCTGGCGGGAACTTTTCCCCCAGTGCAGCTTGTAATCCTGCTCGCCACGCAGAAAGTCGTATTGCACGGCGCCGCCGTCGCAGGCGTCTTCGATGGAAAATGCCAGCGCCGCATAGCCGAGATTGAAACGCGGAAAGTCGGGGTTGCCGCCCTGCTGATAAAGATAGGCGTTTTCGCCCACCTGGTAACCGTATGTGCAAAACTCGGGTTTGCCGTCCAGCTTCAAAAAACCCAGCCGCAACCAGCCGCGGCGCAGTCCTTCGGCGGCCATGGCTTTATGGAAATTGACCATGGAGTCGCTGGTAAACACGCCTTCCTGGCCTTCGGCCCGCCATCGCTGCCGGTGAAGATCGATAAAAATGTCCATCGCCTCGTCGAGGGTTGCGGGATCATTGTGAAACTCATGAATCAGTTCGTGATGGACTTGTATCTGCTTGATTTTTTTCCGGGCGTTGTAGCGGCTTTTTTTCGACAGCGTGTAAAGGTAATCCTGATAACTGCCGGGCAGGGGAGCGTAAGGCGCCTTGTATTGATCGCGGTATCGCTTGTTGCGCCCGCCCATGGCGGCGTATTGCAATCCCTCGAAGCCCTGGGTTTGCTCGTCCATATCGGTCATGAACAGAATGTCGTAGCCTTTAATCTTCTTTTGCAAGTGCGTGTAAAGTTCGGACCATATCGCGTCCGCCCCGTCTTTTTTCGCGATAAAACCCAGGAAGTCGGAACAGACCTGCCCCGCGCCCATGGGATGCAGAACCTTGTATTTCAATCCTTTCGTCGGCACGATGAATTTTCTTTCGCCCACCATTTCCACCTCGATGTCCCGGGCGGTCATCTTGCGTAAAAACAGCGGGGCAATGCCGATCAGTTCTTTGCGGCGGCGATATGTCAGTATTCGCAATTCTCCGAGATGGCTGTAAAAACGCCACCAGGTCCGCATCCAGGAAAAGGAGCAGAAGAGGGGATCGGCGTTCGAATTTTTATGAAGCTCAATCCAGTCTTTTTCCAAATCGTCAAAACGATCATCCGTCGTGATGAGATCGAAGCTTCCCTCGTCTTTCATTAAAGTATTCCTCCGAATAGCCGCAAGCTCCCCATATTTAGCGAATATTTTTACTTTTCACCAGCCGGTTTACGGACAGCCCCATGTGTTTTTACTTTCAGGACAAATAAAAAGAATTTCTTTTTTGGTCGCGGCATCCCTTGACTTTCGGCCTGCAAGTCGCAAACAAAGGAAAAGTCGCTTTAGTTAATACGGAGGATTTTATGCATCGTTTCATCCCGTCGGGCGCGAAAAACGCTCTGAAGAGGATTATCCTGTTTTTGATTTTGTCCGCTTTGACGGCCTTAATCATTGTATCGGTCTTTTCGTGCGACGACACGGAAGTCGAGGATGTGGACGATTCCGACGATTCCGACGATGACGACGACACGGCTTCACCTGGCGGAAGCGGCGACGAGGTGATTTGCGGCGTAACTTTCAATGAGCACATCAAACCCTTCCTGGATAACTACTGCCTGCGATGTCATTCGTCGGAAGTCTATGATTCACAGCGCAACGGCGCTCCGGAAGGAAGCAACTTCGACACGCAGCAGGATTTTTTGGACGGCGCCGAAGACATCAGGCAGCGCCTTCTCGACACCGGCGGGATGCCTCCGACGCCTCCGGACCCAAGCCACATCGAGCGTGACGATGTGATTTCCTGGATTGATTGCGCCTTTAACGAACTGGGATTATGAGCCTGGAACCGACATCGAAGGACAGTATAAAAGCGCCCCTCCTATTAAAGGTTTTATCTTCGGCAGCCGCGGTGAGTTGGGCGGCCCTGGCAGCCGTTTTCCTTCTGCAAGGCGATGTTCCGAAGATTATCGGATGGCTCGGCAAGCTGTGCGCCCCTTTATTTCTCTACGGCAATATTGCCGTCGCCGTCGTCTATATCGCTTTTCGCGCCGTCGATTCCGTTCGCAGAAAATCGTGGCCGGATTATTCGGCATGGACCTGGCTTCCGACCCTGGCCGTGTTTGTCATGCTCGTGGCTTTGGGGATAAAAAGTCTGCCGCTTTTCAAAAAGGACTTCGACGAGACAAAGGACTTACAGGCTTTGCAAGCGGGTCAAAGCGCCGCGACGGTTCAGCGCCGCTATTTCGTCGAGCATAAGAAATATGCAAATGACCTCCGGAGCCTGTTGGAGATGGAGCCCCAGATCACGCCCGCCGAAGACATCACATTCAAATTTTATCGGGGCGATGAATCGGGATACTATTTTTCCACGCACGCCAAGGGCAGTAAGGTGGTCTACCCCTTTTCCAACAAAGGCATGCATCCCTTCGGCGACGTCAAAGTCAAATTCAGCGCAGACCCTTCGAAAAGCGGTTTGCCGCGCCGCAATAAGGCGGATCAGGAACACGTCGATCACGAATAATCCCGTAAATTGGGCTTATGAGCCCCTTAAAACGCCTGATAGCCCCTGAAAATAGGCCTCTGAGCGATTTTTAGCGCTTTTTTTTCTTGACCTTTTGCCTTGAGCGTGCTTAATGATAGCTGGTTATTACGAACCAAAACCCCGTATTCCCATAAGGAGGTAGTGAATGGCTACTGAGAAAAAACCCATGACGAAAACCCAGATCGTCGCTTACTTCGCCGAAAAGTTTAACATCACCAAGAAAGACGCCGCCGCGTTTCTCGAAGAGTATGCCAGCCTGGCCACCTCGCAGACCAAAAAGGTCGGCGCCTTCACGATGCCCGGCATCGGCAAACTGACCAAGGCGAACCGCAAAGCGCGCATGGGCCGCAACCCGAAGACCGGCGAGCAGATGAAGATCAAAGCCAAGACCGTGGCAAAAATGCGTCTGCTCAAGGCCTGCAAAGACTCCATCGTTCCGCCCAAAAAATAATAACGGACGATCGGGTCATGATTGCCCGATGATGTTATATGTCGGCGTAATCATCAACTTGAATGTCATGAGAAAAACCTCGGCTTGGTCGGGGTTTTTTTTATCCGATGAGGTTGATTATACTTTCCGCTTTTTCATTCCGGTTTTCAGGAGCGGCGCCGCGCGTGTAACTTCCCGCAATCTTTTGCATTTCACTGTACGTTTGCTCGTTTACGGCGCCGGATGACCTTTGCGTCGCGGCCGTGGAATTTATCGCTTTGGCATCGGATTTATCATCGGCTTCCGATGTTCCGGCGGATTCACGGATCTCGCGGGATTTTTCCACATGCGCTTCGGCGGATTTTTGCGCGGCCTTGTTGGCGACGGTGTAATCCTGGGATGACGGATCCGCGGGCGCCAGGGCCGCGGCGCGCACGACGCGCATTTTTTGTATTGTGGCCTCCGGCGTCTGCGCTTCGGATACGTCGATGCTGACTTCGCCGCCCACGGCGTAACGTTTTCCGTCAGGTCCCGTTTTGAAAGTATACGTCGCCGCCTTTTTGATATAACGGCCTCCGGCGCTGACGTGAGCCGCTTCATGAGCGCGGACCTGCTTGTCGGTCTGCTTGAGCTTTTCAACTTCCCTTTGCTCGTCTCGTGATAATTTCTCATTTCCGGCGCTTTTATTTTCACGCGCCTCGGCGCCGCTTCCGGATTTCGCGCTTTTGTCCCGAGCGCTTTTGACTCCGTTTGACGCGTCAAGGCCGGGAACATTCCGAAGCCCTGTCAAGCTTATTGGGATTTCGCTTATCGCCATGTTTGGTTCGCCGAAATTCGGTTTGCTGCCCGCACCCGGTAAATTAGTGAAAAACATTTGAAATTAATCAACTGTTTTTCTTCACTCATGCTATCTCATCGGTAATTACGGTGAAAACTAAAATGAAATGGTTTGTCAATGTACATAGCCCAGGGATTTTAAGTTCTCTTTTTCGCTTTTTGAAAGAGTATTTTCTTTGCGGGCGGGCGGTGTCCACCGGCGACTGAAAAGAGCCGCTCTCATTTTCAGGAACACTTCGTTATCTTCGTCGACACTCAACGGTTTCCGCTCTTTGGGATCGTTTGTTAAGTCGAACAGTTCATCGTGAAGTTTTTGGCAGTCGTGTATCAGCTTCATGTCGCCCCGGCGGACGGCCCGCTGGCAATGAGCGTTGCAGTAGTTTTCAAAATACAGGGTTCTTCCGGCGACGGGAGTAAATTTGTTGCCGGCGTATGGAATCGGCAGGCCCTCATATTCTTTGGGGATTTGCAATCCGAGCATATTCAATAAAGTGGGCGCTATGTCGCTGAGCATGACCGGCTGTGCGATGCGATGGGGCGTTATCCCCGGCGCGTATATGATCAGCGGAACCCACAGCACCTCTTCGTACAACGTGGCGCTGTGCATGGAGCCGCCATGGTCGTCGAATTCCTCGCCGTGATCGGAATGAAAGATGATAATCGTGTTATTCAATAGTCCCAGTTTCTCGATTCGATCCAGTATGCGTCCGATGTGAAAATCGGCAAAAGCGATCTCCTCGTCGTAGTTGTAAACGCCCTGGGGACCGAAGGCGAACTGATCATGATTCATGTATTTTTCGTGGGGATCGTAATAATGGAGCCAAAGGAAAAACGGCTCCTTCCCAACCTTGTCCAGAATTTTTAAACCGGCATCCGATACATTTTTGGACGAGATCGCGGTGTATTCCTCATAGTTTTTTGCTTTGGCGATCCAATTGTCGATTTCGTCAAAGCCCTGATCCATGCCCGTGCCGGCATTCATCCCGGACATGCTGACGCTCATGGACGTATGGTATCCGGCTGTCTTGAGTATCTCGGCCAACGTCGTGAATTTTTCGTCCAGTTCGTCTCCCCAGTCGAAAATGCCGACTCTTTCCGGCGCCCTGGCGGTAAAAAGCGATGCGAATGATCCGTAGGTCCAGGGCGCATGGCTGTATGCCCGCTCGAAGACCGCTGAAGTTTTCGCGAACTTGTCGATGTTGGGCGTCGTGTTGCGCGTATGGCCGTAGCAACCGACGTGATCCGCTCTGGCGGTGTCCAAAGATAAAAGCAGGATATTTGGTTTATCGGGAAAAGGAACGGGTCCCTTGTTGACGATCGTTTCCAAAGAAGGCTGCGCATCGCGGGACTCGCCGGATGGGGGCGGCGTTGTCTCTTCGTTGACATCTCCACGCACGGAGACGGGATTCGTTTGACTTGAGTTCGGCGATTGTTTTTCGCCTTGCGTGCAGGTTGAAAAGGCAAGCGCGGCGATCGCAAGAAGAATAATGGCGACGATCCGGCCCGGAGCGATTCCGGCGATCACTTTGCCGCGTGAATCCTTCATGGAGTTCTCATGCTTTCAAAACTCCCCATCGCCGGAGAATCTCATAAATAATGACGCCGTATGCCGTGGCCACGTTCACGCTGTTCTTAAATCCGAACATGGGAATTTTGACGACGGAATCACACTGCGCCATCAGGTCGGGATGCACTCCGCGCACTTCGTGGCCGAAAACGACGGCGACCGGTTTCGGCCAGTCGAAATCCGGATAGGATACGGCGTCGTCGGCGACTTCAATCGCTACGATCGGGATTCCCGTTTTCTTTAATTCGGCGAGCGCGCCGGTTGTTTTGTCGTGATATGTCCAGGGAACATAATCCATGGCGCCCAGAGCGGTTTTTTTCAGTTTCGTATTCGGCGGATAGGCCGTCAGGCCGCACAAGTGCAGGCGCTCGACCGTCGCGGCGTCGGAAGTACGGAAGATCGATCCCACATTGAAAGCGCTGCGGATATTGTCCAAAACGACGTGTATCGGATAGCGCTCGATTTGCGGCAGTTCTTCCGGGGAAATATTTGAGTAGTGCGGCTCCAGTTCGCTCATTTCAGATTATTCATCCAGGTTTTGACCAAATGCCTCATGAAGGGCGCGTACCGACACTTTCCCAAAAGAGGTTCCGCGTTGTCAATGCGCCGGTGATCAAAGGTGACGAATGTGTTATTCCGGCGGATGCTTTGGCCAAGTGGAGGAATCCCTTCAATGAAGCGCTATCGCCTTGCCAAGATGTCCACGTCAATTTATACACACGCATCTTTTAAGGGATTCCGCGACGACGCTCGGAGTGAAAATTACGATACTCACTGAATTGACACATGAGACGCCAGGGCCATAATGATCGTCTGGATTTGATGACGATGCGTCGGCCGCATGCGGCGCGCATATTCCGCTAAAAGAAGAACGAAACTACAAAATGATAACACGGGGAGGAATTCATGGGCTTTTCCATCGATGAACGCGACATCATGTTCTGTCTTTTCGAACATCTCGATGTTGAATCTTTAACGAAACTCAAACCGTTCGCCGAACATGACGGCGATTTATATAAGATGGTCGTTTCCGAAGCGGTGAAATTCGCCACGGAGAAGATCGCGCCGACGAATCTGCCCGCCGACGAGGAAGGCGTGAAATTCGAAGACGGCGTGGTGAAGATGCCGGAAATGTTTCACGGGCTTTACAAGCAATATTGCGAAGCCGGCTGGAACGCGGTTTCCATGCCCGTGAAATGGGGCGGCCAGGGCCTGCCGGGTCTTTTGCACGCCGCGGCCCACGAAGGCATGGTCGGCGCCAACAGTTCCTTTTCCTTCACATCCGGCCTGACTTCGGCGGTCATCAAGCTGCTGGACGCCTACGGCACGGAAGAGATGCAGAATCTTTATCTGGAAAAACTCACCAGCGGTCAGTGGGCCGGGACCATGTGCCTGACCGAGCCGAACGTGGGAACGGCGCTGGGCGACACGGCCACGAAGGGATACAAGAACGAAGACGGCACATACAGCATCGTCGGGACCAAGATGTTCATCACCTCGGGCGATCATGATCTGACCGAAAACATCATCCACCTGGTTCTGGGCAGAGCCGACGGATCGCCCAAGGGCATCAAGGGCTTGAGCCTGTTTCTGATCCCGAAAATCCGCGTGGATGAAAACGGAAATCTCGGCGAGCCCAACGACGTCGTCTGCGCGAAGGTCGAGGAAAAAATGGGCATTCACGCCTCGGCCACGTGCATGCTCAATTTCGGCGACAACAAAAATTGCAAGGGATGGATTATCGGCCAGGAGGGCGACGGCATCCGCCTGATGTTCAATATGATGAACGAGGCGCGGATCGGCGTGGGATTGCAGGGCAACTCCATGACCGGCGCGGTTTATCGGATGGCGCTGGATTACGCGAAGGAGCGCATTCAGGGCACGCATATCCTGGCCATGAAGGATCCGAACGCCCCGCGCGTGGCGATCATCGAGCATCCGGATGTCCGCCGCATGTTGATGACCATGAAGGCGTTCAGCGAGGGGTGCCGGGCTCTGATTCTTTTCACGGCGAAAATGCACGATCTCGCCGATTATTCCGAAGACGAGGATGAGAAGAAAAAAGCTCACTACATGTTGGAGTTTTTAACGCCCATCGTGAAGGCATACCCGACCGACCGCAGCGCCGAAACGGCTTCGGAGGCGATTCAGGCCATGGGCGGCGTGGGATATTGCCGGGAATACGGCGTCGAGCAGTATTATCGCGATGCGAAAATCTCCGCCATCTACGAGGGCGCCAACGGCGTGCAGGCGCTGGATCTCGTGGGCCGAAAACTCGGCTTGAAGGGCGGAGCGCTGTTTATGACTTTCATGTCGGAACTGGCTTCGTTTATCGACGGCGGTTCGGATTTCGAGGATCTGGCCGACCTCTTCAAGGATCTGGCCGCCGCCCGCGACAAGATCGCCTCCATCGCCATGCAGTTTATGGGCGCCGCCGGTTCCGATCCCATCTTCCCCGTTCTTTCGGCCACGCCATTTCTAAAAGCGGCAGGACATGTCGTCTGCGCCAGATTGCTTTTGGAGCAGGCCGTTATCGCCGCGGGAAAATTGCAAAAGCTCATGGATGAAAAAGGCGCGAGCGACGCCGCGGCATTTGCCAAAGACAGCGTCGACGGAGCCTATTACTTCAACAAGAAGTTGACGGCGCGTTTTTTCATCAAAAACATCGTTCCCGAAGTGAATTCCATCGCCGAGCGCATTGCCACGGGTGATAAAAGCTGCCTGGAAGCGATTCTATAACTCGATACGAATGAATAAAAACGACCCCCTCCCGATCAGGAGGGGGTCGTTTTTTGAATGTTGTGAATTGCCCCTTCTTGCCCTGATCCCTCGTGCTTATTGCCAGGGATCGGTGACGGTGCTTCGGATTCGCTGCCGCCTGTTGTTGCGCCTCATCTGTCGGTTGTCCTGGGCGAGTTCGTCGATTTTCTTGAGCTGCGCGGCGCTGAAGATATTTCGGATCTCAATCATGTGACTGGTTCTTTGCTTCAGCATTTTGGCGTGCGCGTCGGCCAGATTCTGCGTGGCTTTGTTGATCGCGCTCTCGTCGAGAGTGTCCGCCTTCAGCAGGTCGTCCAGGTCATCCTTGGCGTCTTGCATGGCGTCTCGCGTGTCGATCATTTCGTGCTGATGCTTCTGCATCACATCTTCGAGTTTCTCGAGCTGCTCATCGGTGACGCCGGCCTGTTCGGCCATTTCCGGGAAGCGAAGCAGCAGGCCGACGCCCATTCCCGGACCCATGCCCATGCCCATGCCCGGCCCGGGGCCCATGCCCATGCCGCCTCCACGCTGGCCGCGCCCGTTTCCTTTTTGCGCGAATGCCGGAATGGCCGCCAGGGCGACAACCGCCACGAGAACCGTTGTGATGATGATTGCACGTTTCATTTTCATCTCCTTCTGCGTTGATGGGCTTTTTGCCGCCCTGGTGTTTGTTTTCAAACCCCGTATACGATTAGCAGACACGCACGCCGCATCGGGGGTTAAATCATTTTAGTCTTTTTTTGTTGGGAAAGGCATTAAAAAAGTGCGGGCTTTTTGTCGCCCGCACGAAAAGGGTGGTCTTAATGCTTCTTTTACGAATGTGAAGGATTGTATAGGATTTCTTCCCCGTATGCTTCTTCGCCATGCTGCGTGGCGTCCAAACCCAATTCTTCTTCTTCATCGGTTACGCGGATTCGCATGAAAAGCGATAATCCTTTGAGCAGGCCGAAAGAGCCCGCGAAGGAAAACGCGGCGACGACGACGATTGCTATGATCTGTATGCCAAGCTGCTTCGGATTTCCATAAAACAGGCCGTCGGCGGCGTCGGGATTGATCGTCGTCGTGGCGAAAAGTCCCGTGGCGACGGCGCCCCATATGCCGCTGACTCCGTGGCAGGCGAACACATCCAGGGAATCGTCCAGCCGGGTTCGCGTGGCGCGCCAGTTGGCCGTGAGGTTGGAAAATACTCCCGCGCACAGGCCGATCATGATCGACGCGCCCGCGTTGACGAAACCCGAAGCCGGCGTAATGGCTACCAGGCCGCATACGGCGCCGATGGCGATGCCCACCGCCGACGGGCGGCCTTTCATGAACCAGTCCAGGAGCATCCAGCTCACCGCCGCGGCGGACGCGGCGAGATTGGTGACCACGAGGGCGTTGACCGACAGGCCGTTGGCGGCCAGGGAACTGCCCGCGTTGAATCCGAACCAGCCGAACCACAGAAGCGAGGCGCCCAGGATCACGAAGGGAATGTTGTTGGGCAGAAGCTCCGAGCCGTTAAAGGCGTCCTTGCGTTTGCCGATAATGAGCGCGGCAGCCAGGGCCGAGACGCCGGCCGCGATGTGCACGACGGTGCCGCCGGCAAAATCCAGGGCGCCCATATTGTTGAGCCAGCCGTCCGGATTCCAGACCCAGTGGGCGATGGGCGCATATATCAACGTGACCCACAGGCTGATGAAAATCAGCAGGGCTTTGAAATTGATGCGCTCGGCGAAGGCGCCGATGATAAGGGCCGGCGTGATGGCGGCGAATTTGAGCTGAAAGAAGAAAAACAACAGGACGGGAATGAACTGCACGTAGATTCCATCCGGCTGCATTCCCACGTTTTTCAGTCCGAAATGGGATAAATCACCGATGACGCCTTTGATGCTCGGGCCGAAGGCCAGGCTGTATCCCCAAAGCGCCCAGATGATGCTGACGACGGAAAAGATCACGAAACACTGCACCAGCGTCGAGACCAGATTCTTTTTTCTTACAAGGCCGGCATAGAAAAAACCGAGGGCCGGAGTCATGAGCATCACAAGCGCGGCGCACACGGAAACCCACGCCACGTCGCCGGTATTAAGCTCACCGGCGTAAGCCAGGCCCGCGGTTCCCAAAATCAGCATTGCAGTTATTAATGATACGCGCCTCATGGTTTGGAATCCTCCTACGATTCATTTTGAAGCATTGAATTAATCGCACCAAGCACATATTTATCAATAAGCATGCCGCAATGCGTAAAACTTATAACTAATTGAATTTGCATGTATAATTGGCAATATTGGTTATCATGGCAAATCATATAATGATACAATTCTGTATCAAAGCATGGTTAAAAATGCTAAAATACAGTTCCCGTGTGCTTTTGCATTTATTTGCAGCATTGATACAATATTGTGCTGATAATTGACTCAGATACAAAAATGTGCCAATTATTCGCTATGGAATCCGAGAATTTTTCCTTCAAACAGCTTCAGGTATTACATCAGGTTTCACAGGAACTGGCGCAGCCGGGCGACCTGGAAAAAATCCTGTACAGCACGCTGGAAACCATTTCCGGGCAGTTGCATCTGGACCGGGGCATGGTGTCCATATTTCTTCGCGATGTTCAGGAAGTCCGCACCATCGCCCGCTACGGTTACGCCGGCAGGCTCAAAGAGCAGTCCATCTTTCAGCTTGGCGAGGGCATTACCGGCCTGGTGGTGCAAAAAAAGAAGCCGATCATCATCCCGAGGCTTGATAAGGAACCGAAGTTTCTCGATCCCTTCGGCATGCGCAAGGGCCTGGACCTGTCGGAAATCGCTTTTTTGTGCGTGCCCATCGATTTCGACGGCGTCGTCGTGGGCGCTCTTGCCGTGGACCGGAAATCAGGCGATCCGTCGGATCTGGAAAATGATCTTCATTTTCTCAAGGCGCTGGCCAATCTGATCGCTTCCCGTCTGGAAACACGCAGGGTCTTCGAAGAAAATCGACGTCTGCGCGAGACCGTGGGAAGCTCCGGCAGGGAAAGCATTATTCTGGGATCCTCCAGGGCCATACGCGACGTTCGCTACCTGGTGGCGCAGGTCGCCGATTCCAAAACCACCGTCCTTTTGACCGGAGAAACCGGGACGGGAAAAGGACTCGTCGCAAAGGCCATACACAACGCGGGACCGCGGCGGGATCAGCCGTTTATCAAGGTCAACTGCGGCGCCATACCGGAAAACCTTATCGAAAGCGAATTGTTCGGACATGAAAAGGGCGCCTTTACCGGCGCGACGCAATTGCGCACCGGGCGTTTTGAGGCCGCGCGGGGAGGAACGATTTTCCTGGACGAAGTCGGCGAGCTTCCCCCGCAGGCGCAGGTCAAGCTGCTGCGCGTGCTCCAGGAGCGGGATTTCGAGCGCGTGGGAGGCATGCAGACCATCAAGAGCCGCGCGCGGGTTGTCGCGGCCACCAATCGCAAGCTGGAAACGGAAGTCAAAGCCGGTCGGTTCCGGGCGGATTTGTATTATCGCATCAGCGTTTTTCCGATTCACATTCCGCCCCTGCGGGAGCGGGGCGCCGACATCATGATGCTGGCCGATCATTTCGTTAGAATCTACGCGGAGGATATCTCCAAGGCCATTACACGCATCGACACGCCGGCCATCGACATGATGATGTCCTACCACTGGCCCGGCAACGTCCGGGAGCTTGAGAATGTCATCGAACGGGCGGTGCTGCTGGCCGAAAACGAGGTGATTCACGGCCATCTCCTGCCGCCGTCCCTGCGGATGAAATCCGTCGAGGCGCGCAGCAAGCAGCGCGGGACGTTCGAAAAACTCGTCGCGGCTTATGAGATGGAAGTGATCGTCGACGCGCTTAAAGACGCCGACGGGAACCAGAGCCGCGCCGCGCAGCTTCTCGGCACGACAAAGCGTGTCATTCAGTACAAAGTGGCCAAGCTGGATATCGACTACAGGAAATTCAAGAAAAAGAAGGTCCGATAATTTCAATCGTCAATGCGATGCTTGAATTGAGGATTCGAAGCACACCCGCTCGCTCATTCGCCTTCGCTAACGCTTCAGCGAATATTGCCGCTCGCGGCTCTGTTTTGTTTGTGCTATGGCGCGCGGGAAACAGAAGCCGCGCACGAAGCCGCGCCCTGCTCCATTAGCGCTGACCTGAAACTTAAACGTTTTTCAAAGTTGGGATCAACTCATATCCTATTGAAAAGGCGGATGTTTTAGCCATGCGTGACATGCACAGCCGAGGGCGGCTGTGCCACATGTGACGTGCTAAAGAAAAACGGTTCGCCGGCCACAGCGTGTGTGGCACAGGCGCCCTCGCCTGTGTTGCTATGTAATTTAAATCAAAGTGAAGAACCGATAATTCTGCAACATCCCAAAGCTCTCTTCAATGCTATCGGCAATGCTATAGCAAGTGTTTCGTTGCAGGATATTGTGAATTGGTTTGCCTCGTGCGGCTACAGTTTAACTTAAATTGCTCTAATGTTGTGTCGCCCTTCGGGCTAATTGTAAGTTAGCGCTTAGGGGGCTCCGCCCAAACTTCAAGCTTCATCCCCGCACTGGTGCGGATCTTTTCGCCTGATCACGTTGACGATGTCTTCAAGAATCATGTAGACGGCCGGGACCAGCATCAGCGCGATGGGAAGCGAGAAAAGGATTCCGAAGCCCAGGCTGATGGCCATGGGAATCATGAACTTGGCCTGAATCGACGGCTCGAAAATCATCGGCGCCAGACCCAGGAAGGTGGTTAGCGAGGTCAGCAGGATGGGGCGGAACCGCCTCGTTCCCGCCGAGAGAATTGCGTCGCAGGCGCTCATGCCCTCGTCTTTGCGATACCTGTTGGCGGTTACGACCAGAACCAGCGTGTCGTTGACCACAACGCCCGCCAGGGCCACCATGCCCATCACGCTCATCAGGCTCAGGTTTGTGAACATGATGATGTGCCCGGTGATGGCGGCGACGATTCCGAATGGAATGGCGGACATAATGACGATGGTCTGCACGTAAGAACCCAGCGGTATCGCCAGAAGCGCGAAGATGATGAAAAGCGAGAGCATGAAGTACTCGATGAGGCTGGTGAAGGATTCGTCTTGCTCACGCTGGCGTCCGGCGAACTCGACATCGAGCCCGGCGTATTTCTTCTTCAGCTGCGGCGCCATGTCTTTGGCCAGGGATTCGAGAATCGGCCGGGGCGAGGCGACTCCGGCGGCCAGCTTGGCGCTGACGTTGACGATCCTTTTCCCGTTCTCCCTTTTGATGTCCGTGGGCGCGCGGCTTCTGTCGAAAGTCGCCACGTGGGACAGGGGCGTCATCCCGGCGGCGGGAGTGAAGATGCGCATTTCTTCAAGATCATATTCACTGCGCCGCTGATTTTCCGGCAGACGGACCATGATGCGGACCTCGTTACGCCCACGCTGCTCACGGATCGCCTCGGCGCCGTAAAACGCCGCGCGCATCTGCTGCGCCACGTCGCGGCCTGTCAGGCCCAGCGTTCGCGCGGCGGGCAGCAAGTGATAGTCGAACTGGGTCTTGCCCGCGGCATAGGAATTCTCGATGCTGGTCAGTTCCCGATAACGGCTCAAGGTTTCAAGAACATCTTCCGAGGCCGCCGCCAGGACGTCGGTGTTGGCATGCGTCAGTTGCACATCCACCGGCGATCCGGCGGAAGGTCCGACATTGACGTTGAAAATCAGCGCCTCCAGTCCTGGAATCGGCGGCAGTTTCTTCTGCCATGCGGCGGCAAAATCGCTGGCCTTTATCAGACCGTCTTCCGTGCCGTTGAGCGCGACCTCAATGCCGATTAAATGACTGCCGGTCGTATGACTTCGGCGAAATCCACCGCCCAGTTCACCGACCTGCGTGAACATCCCTTTGAATATCTGCTCGCCGCCCATTTCATCGGCGACCTCGAAAGCGGCCTTTTCTAAAATGGCCTGGACTTCCAGCGTCCTTTCGATGGGAGATCCGTAGGGCAACTGAGCGGTGACTTCCACTTCGTCGTCTTCGATATCCGGAAAGAAGTTAAACGGCAGGATGCCGGAAATGGCGACGCCGGCGATGATGCATAAGACGGCGACGGCGATGGAAAGGGATAGATACCGGTATTCGAGCACCCTTGTTAAAGTCGGCCGATAATATCCGTCGATGAATTTTTGCAGCAGATCGGCGACTTCGAGTCTTCGCCTTTCGATCCATTGCAGGATTTTCCCTCCCGTCGTGCGCTTTCCATGGGCAAGGTGGCAGGGGAGTATGAAAAACGATTCGATCAGGGAGAACAGCAGAATCGTGCTGACCACAATGGGTATGATGAAAAAGATTTTCCCCATGATCCCCGGCACGAAAAGCAGCGGGATAAAGGCCGCGACGGTTGTGAGGACGGAGAACGTGACGGGCAGGGCCATTTCACGCACGCCCTCGATGGCCGCCTGCGTTCTCGGCATTCCCTGCTGGACTTTGGCGAAGGTGTTTTCCGCGACAATGATCGCGTCGTCCACGACCATGCCCAGGGCGATGATCAGGGCGAACAGGGAAATCATATTGATCGAGTAACCCCCGGCGTGCAAAACGGCGAAGCAGCCGAGAAACGAGATGGGAATCCCGAGAGCTACCCAGAATGCGAATCGCATTTTCAAAAAGAGAGCCAGGGACACTACGACGAGAATGAGGCCAAGCATGGCGTTTTTCTTGAGAAGGTCGATGCGCTGCTCCAGCACTTCCGAGCGGTCCGTCCAGATGGTCAAAGCAATGTTGTCCGGCAGGCTCTCTTTAAGTTTGGCCGTCACTTCGTGCACGGCCCGGGCGACGCCGGTGGGCGTCTCTTTGCCGATTCGGTATACGGTCAGGCGCACGGCGCGCTTGCCGTTGAAATACGAGGCCTGGTCCGTATCCTCGTAGCCGTCGTGAATTTTGGCGATCTCGCCGAGTCTGATCTCGGCGCCTTCGCTGGTGCCCTTGATAATGATATCGGAAAACTGATACCCCTCTTTTTTCCTGTCCGCCACGCGCACCAGAACCTGACCGGCCTGCGTGTCGATTCTTCCTCCGGGCAATTCCAAAGATGCGGCGGCGATCTGCTCGGCCACCTGATTGAGGGTGATGCCATAAGCCTCCAGATTTTCCCGGGAGATTTCTATGGAAACCTCCAGGGACGGGACGCCTTCCACTTCCACCTGAGAGATGTCATCGTGAGCCAGGAATTCCTCCCGGGCATGCTCGGCGATGGCGTGGATCGTGGACAGAGTCTGGTCGCCGGAAATCAGCAACGAAACCACCTCCCGTTTGTGCGCGGCCAGGGCCACCACCGGGCGTTCCGCATCTTCGGGAAAAGTTTGAATCCGGTCGATTTCGCTTTTGACATCCGAAAGGGCTTTGTCCGGATCGGCGTCGCCTAAAAGTTCGATACCGACCGCGCCTGAGCCTTCGGAGGCCGTCGAGCTGATTTCTTTAACGCCGTCGATCCCGCGAACCGCTTCTTCCACCGCCAGCACGATGCCCTGCTCGACCTCGCTGGGGCTGGCGCCGGGATAGGCGACGCTCACGGTAATCGTGTCGAGATCGAACTCGGGAAAGACTTCCTGTTTGATCTGAAACAATCCGACAATGCCCGCGAAGATGATCACGAACATCAGCAGGTTTGCGGCCACGGAGTTTTGCGCCATCCACGCCAGAGGACCGCGATAGGTTTTCGTTGTGTCAGGATTCATTGCCGCCCTCCGCGCCGGAGTCGGGAAGTTCATTTTCGGTTTTTTCACCCTGGATGCGCACGGGCATTCCCTCAACGGGTATCGCCGGCGGCGTGGTCACGAGGCGGTCGCCTTCTTTCAACGCGCCGGTGACGGCGGCCTCGTTGTCGTCGCTCCACACAACGGCGACGTCGACGGCGGTTAATCGGTTTTCATCATTGACGGTCCAGACGCTGTTGCCGCCGACCAGGGTCGAGCGGGGAATGATAAAGGCGTCGGCCGCATCCTGTCCGGTGATTTCCATATCCACGTATGCCCCGATAAGGATAGGCAACTGCCCTTCCGGGGGCTCCATGGGATTATCCAAAGCCACCAGAACCTGCGCGGTCCTGGTCTGAGAGTCGAGTTTCCCGGCCAGTTTGACGACCTCGCCTTCGCGCACCGTCTCCTGTCCATTGCCCAGGTTCTGCGTGATTGTAGCTTTCGATCCGGTGTCGGCGTTGAATCCGGGTATCTGGATCAGCCCGAGTTGATCGACGCGAAGCGACGAGGCGATCCAGAATCGGTCGACTCCGGCCAGCGTGGCGACCACGCTGCTTTGGCCGACGACCTGGCCGACGTCGATGCCTTCTTCCAAGACCACGCAGTTAAACGGAGCGCGCAAAGTCGTGCGGCTCAAGTTCAGCTTCGCCTGGTCCAATGAGCTTTTGGCCGCGACGAGCGCTTCTTTCGCCGCTTCAAGGTGAGGTTTACGCAGGGCCAGGGCCGCCTCGCTTTCCGGGCGCTCGTCGCCCAGAATTTCCCATTCCTTTTTGGCGGTCTTTTGCCGTCCCTGTTCCAGTTGCATCTCCAGTTCGGCCTGCTTGACCTGACTTTCGGCCTGCCGGACGGCCAGAGAATAGTTACGTGAATCGATGCGGGCCATGGTCTCGCCTTTTTCGAATCGGCCGCCGGGAACCAGTTTTTCGGACTGGGAAACGATTCGCCCGGAAACCTCGGGCAGGAGAGTAATTTCGTTGGCGGCGGACACGACGCCGGTGGCTTTGACTTTGGCCGGCAGGGACTGCTTTTGCGCCGTCATGATTTCAACCAGGGCGGCCTGGCGGTTCGGGCGCGACCGTGAGGCTTTGGGTTTCAAGAAAACCATGGTCGCCGCCGCGGCGATTCCGGCGATGATGATGACGATGGGTATGATGATTCTATTTTTCCTGCTCATTGGTCGTCCTCCCCTTGGGTTTCGCCGAGATTCGCCGTCCAGGATCCTCCCACGGAATCGGCGACGTCGATCATGGCCTGCACCCAGGACACTTTCGTTTCAACAACGTTCAATTCCGCCTGCTGTTTTGTGGATAGGGCGGTCAGAACTGTCTGGTAATTGCTCAAACCCGACAGGTAACGGCTTTTGGACTGCGTGAACGCCTGATCCGCCGCCTCCTGCTGCTGTCGGTAGGCTTCAAGCTGCTTGCGCGCCTGCTCTAAGGAAATCATGGCGCTTTCCACTTTTCGGAGCGCTTCCAGAGTCGCTTTGCGATGCTGACTTTTCGCGATGATTTCCGATGCCCGGGCGCTTTTATAACCGGCCAGATTGCTTCCGCCCTGAAAGAGCGGGATGGAAATGGTCGCACCGACCTCCCAGACCGAATCCTGTTCCCATTCATTGATGTCGGTGAACTTTTCCCCCGTTTGCGCGTACAATCCGATGGTCGGCAGGAAGTTCACCATGGCGCTCAGGCGGCGTTTCCGCTCGGCGTTCAAGGAGGCTTCCGCGGATTTCAACGTCGGTTGATTGAGCGAAAGATCCTCCGGCAGACCCGTCGGGGAAACGGCGACGGCTTCGGGCAGTTTTCGATCCGGAATGGCGATTTTCTGCCCCGGCGGCATGCCCAGCAGGACGGCCAGTTGCTGCTCGTAGGTTTCCAGCAGGGCCTGCGCGTAAGGGATCTGCGTGCGCGTGGTGGCGAGCTGCTGTTTTTGCTGCAAAACGTCCAGCCCTTCGGCGACGCCTCTTTCGTACTTCAATTGCACCAGTTCCAGCAGATCCTCGTTGGCCTGGATCTGCGTTTTCACGACGTTGACCCGCGTGCGCCCGGCCAGGATTCCGTAATAGGTTTGTGCGATCAGTTCCGCCAAAGACGCGGCATACGCGTCCCGGTCCTGCAAAGCGGCGGCGGCGTCCGCGCGGGCGCCCATGTGACTGAGAATTCGTTTGCCGAAAAGGTCCAGATCCAGTTTCCCGACCAGGTAGGCCGAGCCGCTGGTATAGGAATCCGGGACGTCCTCGCCCTGAGCCTCCATCTGATCGATGCTGTTTGCGCCCAGGGATTCGATGGCGGTTTCCCGCCCCGTGAGTTCGATGCTGATTTGCGGAAGGGCGGGAGCCAGGGTCTGCCAGGCGACGGCCTTGTATTTTTTCGCCAGACTTTTCGCCGCCGTTAAATCGGGATTGGCCGCAAGGCCCCTTTCGATGATATCGGTCAGGATCGGATCGCCGATGTTCGTCCACCAGGGCGCGTCGCTCACGTCGCCGGGAACGGAACGCGAGTATTCTTCCTGAGCCGTCGCCGCTGACGCCGATAATGCGACAAACAGCGCAAAAATTGCGATTAATGTTAGAGAGCGTTTCATGCCTTTCCTCCGCGCTCGATTCCGTGAATGAATGTGTCGACCAGGTTGTCGATGTGGGCTTTTGCGCTTAACAGGGGCTTGGCGTCCGGAGAATGAAGGCTCAAAAACAGCCTGCTGTGGACTGCTCCCATGAAGGCGATGGCAGCGGCATTCGCGTGAACCTTGCGTATCAGGCCATTTTTATGCGCCCTGCGAAACCAGGCCGCCAGTTGCTTGATTGTCCCGATTGGCGGGGCGGCTTTCGTTTTTACAAAAATCTTTTCCGGATCCAGTCCCGCCGCTCTGAGCACCGATATCCTGGGGAATACATTCTCGACGTGCGTGTTGAGGAGGTTGGCGATCTCGAAAAGCTGCTTCCGCAATGAGCGTTCGTCGGGTCCCCGTTCCAGGACGTCGAACCAGTCCGGGCGCGAAGGCGGCGCCAAGGCGGCGATCATCAGATCCTCTTTGGCGCCGTAGCGTTTGAAAAGCGTCGCCTGGCTTACGCCCAGGCGCTCGGCGATGACTTCCGTGGATACGTGGGGGCCGAATTCGAGAAAGCAATTTCTGGCTCCCTCCAGCATTTTTTCATCGCTGATAATTTTTCGTCGTCCCATGTTCGCTCCATATAGGTAAGTGACTACTCACTTATAAATAATGCGTTTCCCCGCGTCAAGCCTTTTTTATGAAATTTTCAAAGGATGTGAGATGCGCCAAAAACCGCTTCGGTGACACGGGAACTGTTCGTCGGGTTAAAGAGGATACATAACGATACAAAAAAGGAGTTGAAATTTCAGATTGTATTATTCCGATCAGGCTTTGCTTCGGCTCTTGGATCGCCTTTCAAAAAGGGGGATTTATAAGTCGTAGATGTTTTCGATGCCCAGTATTTCGCCGATGGAGTTGATGAGCTCTTTGTCATAATTGATTTCCAGCATTTTCAGCGCTTCGTCTCGGCTCAACACGCCCATGCGGACGAGATTGCTTGCCTCGACGTGATAATGCGTGAAACCGAAATGCTTGAGCGACCGGTGAACCGAAAGAAAGTTCATCAGGCAGTTCGTCGATTTTGCCGGGTAGCTCAGCTTCGGGTATTTCCAGTTCAATTCCCTGGAAATCAAGTCCACGTATTCATCCGCCTCCCGGTCCAGATACCAGTGCGGAGAGATCACCATGCTTTTGTGTTTCTTACCGGCCAGGCGAATGACTTCATCGATGCTCGTCGGAAAGTTTTTATATTTGGGATCTTTTCTAAGATCCATTAAAAAATTCTGCGTGGCTTTGGCCATGGAGCCGAACTCGGAAGCCGGCGCGGTCTCTCCCCGTTTCGTTTTGGTTTGCACTCGCTCGGTCTGTCCTTTCGTCCAGCCCGCGACAATCAGGGGAATATCGTATCGGCGGGCGATTTCGAAGGTCAGTTGCATGTACCATATGGAACAGATGTGGCACATCACGGCCGGGGATCGGCTTGACACGATCCTGGCGAAAACGTCTTTCAAAAAGCTCGATCGATAATGCAAAAAATCCACATCGAGAATTTCCACGGCGTTTTTTACGTTGGTCAGCGCATCTTCAATTTCAAATCCGTGATCAAAAGTGAAAGCGAGAACGTTCATCCCATATCGCTTTTTCATATCATAAAGCCCAGCCGTGCTGTCCTTTCCGCCGCTGCACATGACCAGGCAATCGTATTTATGCTTGCCTTTGGTTATTTTCAGGATTTTGACGAAATCGGTTTCAAGTAACTTTCGCCTCGTCTCCGCCGGACCGGACGTTTGCTCTGCCCGGCAAATATTGCAGACGCCCCGATCGTCAAGCCGAATGTCCGGGGGGCTTTCGGGCAAAACACATTTTGAACACAGCATCCAAAGCCTCTTTCTTTTTATCGCCGACGCAGGAAACAGATGAAAAAAAAATAGGGCATCCGATTTGGACGGTCAATCTCATGGGCTTGCAGCCGGATTAGTATAACAAAATCCAATGCCAAAAGGGGATTTTCTGATCGTTTTGACATGGACGACGCATTTGATTAAGCCATTCGATTGTGGTACTGACCAAATTTAAAGCCGGTTCGTCCGGACCGCTTTTTTAGTTGATCCACTTAAGTGTTTTAAAAGCAACGCGGCGTTTACTTATGGTAATTCCATGAATCCAGGTGATCGGAAATGAGTGAAAACAATCCCCAAAATCAGGTTTTAAAAAAGGGATGCCTGACGCGTATAATTGCATTGGGCCTGGGGGTGATCGTAGCCCTTGTAATTTGGTTCGTGGCGAATGCCGCGATCAAGGAAGTTGCGATCAACGAAGTCGCGGTCGAGGAAGCGCCGCAGATTGAGTTTTCGCCGATTGGTGATAGTTTTTACGTATCCGACGACTGGCTTGTTTCCAGGCATGGCTGCAACCAGGAAGGCGGAGTTCCTGAAAAGTACTGGACATCGCCCGATAAACCCATTGTCCAGCACACCGACAATGTCGGCCGGCGCGTAACCGTCCAGCCTGCAGACCAATCCTATGATTCTTTTGTGCTTTTTGCCCCGGATTCGATGGTCTACGGAATCAATGTCGAAGACCGGCACACGCTTCCTTCCCTGTTTGCAGAAAAAGTCGCCGGTGAAAACATTAAAGTCTACAATTATGGTGTCTCCGGCTGGGGGCCGGGGAACTTTTTATCTTTGATGACCGATCCCCGTTTCCCGGCGGAGATTTCAGAAAAACGCGGAATTGTCATTTACTCGCTTAATGACTGGCACATCTTCCGTGCCGCCTGCTGGTCGTTTTTGTTTCAGCCTGACCATTCATATCGGCTTCCCAAGTATATTTTGGACGAAAACGATCAGGTCAAAAGGTTGGGTATCGTGGATTCGGGGGAGAATGAAATTAAGGATCCTTCCCAATCGCCTCAAAAAGGGCAGTTGCAGTTCGATCTGTATAATGACGGTGTTAAGTGGCTCCTGCTTTCCAAGGATCATTTTCGGTTGACGGCCCGATTGATTCTCGAAGCGAAAAAGGAGTTTGAAAAACGATTCAAGAGCCTGGGTTTTGTGGTTATGATTCTGCCTGACGGCCTATACGCAAAACCAATGACCAGCATATTGCAGGACTCCATGGAGATCCCCTGCCTGGATTATCGTCACTATTTAAATGGACCTAGGGGCTATAAAGATTGCGGAAATGAAAAATGCATGCAGGAAGAGAACGGTCATCCGACCATCAGCGGAAACCGCCTGCTGGCCGACAAGCTGTATGAGGATCTGAAACGTATGAATATCATACCCGTCCCTCCGGTCTCCGATCATGATTTGCCGCAAAATGAAACGACCGGGTCCCTACTGAAATCGGCGGATGCCGATGAGAGCAAACCATGAAAAAGGATGACGGCATCGGTAAAGAACGTCGCACGTATCCGGCGAAGTTGATCAGTTTCCTTTTAGGAACCTGCGTGGCTCTATTGCTGTTGCTTCTGGTTATTTTTATCCTTAAGCGAGGATCATTTTTCATACCCAGTATTGTTGACAAAGAACTTTTTAACAATAATGACCAATGGTTAGGTCACTGTTTTTATCCTAACGTGACGGTTCAGTTACGGTATCACAAAGAATTGATTATCCAGACGACGGACGAATTCGCCCGGCGAGCAACAGTGCAACCGAAAGGCGATTATCGTTCTTTTGCGATTTTCGCTCCGGATTCCATGCTCTTTGGCGTGAATGTGAACGACGACCAGACCGTTGCTTCGCATTTTGCCCGGCTGACAAAAAGTGAAAAAATCAGGGCGTATAATTATGCGGTTTCAGGCTACGGCCCCAATCACTTTCTCGCCCTGGTGACCGATAAACGATTTTATGAAGGCATCAAGGAAAAACGGGGCGTTGTCGTCTATTCATACAATGATCTCCACATTGAGCGCGCCGCCTGCTGGCCGTTTTTTTTTACGGTGAATCCGGATGTGCTGTTGCCCCGATATATTCTTGATAAGGATTCAATAATCCGCCGCGCCGGGACCCTGACCGCCGGAGACATTAAATTGAAAGATGACGCGAACTGGGTCGATCAAGCGGCCACGTGGCTTGGCCCCTACAGCGACAGCAATCGCCGGCTGACCGCCCGAATGATCGGGCAGGCGAAAAAGGAGCTGGAAAAGCATTTCGAACTGCTGGGCTTCGTCGTCATTTTTCTGAACACTTCAAAAAAGGCTGATTTGCTCACCGATTTGCTGAAGGATGAGGGCATATACAGCTTTGATTATCAAGGACTTATGTATAGTCAATGCGATGGCGAGCCCTGCCTGCAACCGGAAAACAGCCATCCGACCGCCAAATGCAACCTCGCCATGGCCGAAAGAGTGATCAAAGATTTAACGAATCTGGGAATCATGCCGCAGTGAGAAGGGGCAAGGGGAAAGCGAGTCGTCGATCAGGCGCTTTTACTGCTTTTTTCCACCAGGAAATTTTCCATGACCAGATAATCGATGTCGGTGCCGAGGAAACAGTTTATCGCATCATCCGGCGTGCAGACGATGGGCTCGCCGCGATCGTTGAATGAAGTATTGAGCACCATGGGAACGCCGATCAGGTCGCGCAGTTTTTGCATCAGCTCATAATAGACGCCGTCCGAATCTCTTGAAACGGTTTGGATTCGCGATGTGCTGTTCACGTGGATCGCTGCCGGGATTATTTTCCGGACTTCGGGTTTGACGGTCGCCACCTGCAACATGTACGGCGAAGGCCGGTCCATATTGAAATAATCACCTATGGCTTCGGCTGCGATGCTCACACCATATGGACGAAAACTTTCCCGGTGTTTGACCTTCGCGTTGAGTTTATCTTTCATGTCGGACCGCGTCGGATCGGCCAGAATGCTTCGCTTGCCCAGCGCCCGGGGGCCGAATTCCATGCGCCCGCGAAACCATCCCACGATTTTGCCGTCGGCGATCAGGCGCGCGACGCGATCAAGGAGCGCATCGGTTTCCAGTTCCGTAACCCGGACCGGCCGGTTGTTGAACGCGCGGCGGATTTGCAGAGGAGTAAATTCCGGCCCGAGAAAAAGGTCGTGAAATGATTGTATCCGCTCCGATCCGTTCAGCGCGTAATGAAGATATAAAGCCGCGCCCAGCGCGCTGCCGCTGTCGCCGGCGGCGGGCTGGATGAAAATATCCTTGAAAGGAGCTTCCTCGCGGATGCGGGATGTGGCCGTAATGTTGAGGCTGACTCCACCGGCTAGGCATAGATGATCGGAATCAGTCAAATCATGGGCCTTGACGGCCATTTTCAGCAAGGCTTCTTCGCAAAGCCGCTGCAAACTGGCGGCCATGTCGCGGCCCCTTTGGTCGACTTCGACGCCCGGGGCGTATTCCGGTCCCATTTCTTTGACGAACCGGCGCGTATACATCCTGCGGCCCGCGAAGAATGTAAAATATCGCCTGTCGATATTCAGACTGCCGTCTTCCTTAAGGTTGACGATCGAACGCAGCCTGTCCAGATATGCCGGCTCGCCGAACTCCGCCAGGGCCATGACCTTTCCTTCGCCGGATAATGCTCTGAATCCCAGGTACGTGGTGATCGCCGTGTAAAGCAATCCCAGGGAATTCGGATAACGCAATTCGTTGAGCATGTGGATTTCCCCTGCCCGGCCGTGGGCGAGCGTGGTCGAGGCCCATTCGCCAATGCCGTCCGCCGTCAGAATTGCTGCTTCCTCGAAGGGGGAGCAGTAAAAGGAACTGGCCGCGTGGGCCAGGTGATGACTTAAAAAGTGAACGGGACCTTCGTATCCGAGGTTTTTTTTCAATGTGATCGGAAGGACGAGCCGATCACTCAGCCAGGAGGGCATTGTTTGCAGAAATAATTTGAAGGAACGAGGGAAATTCAGAATATGGTTAAGCACTACCCGCTGCAATTTCAGAAAAGGCATCTCGTAAAAGGCAATGTGGTCGACATCGTCAATGATGATGTCGCCGGCCTGGAGGCAGTAATTGATAGCGCCGGCGGGGAATTCCGGCGAATATTTCAGGCGATTGAAGCGTTCTTCCTGGGCCGCGGCGACGATGACGCCGTCGCGGATGAGGCAGGCCGCCGCATCATGGTAATAACACGACAAACCGAGAATGTTCATGTCAGATGCCGGCGTATAGAAATGCCATCATGACCGCGGGTCCCACCGTGTGAATCAACAGGGCGATCAGAGCCAGAACCACGAGAATCGGCGTAAGAAAATATAATTTATGATTCCGGATTAACCAGAATGTTTCTTTGAGAATCAACTTGATTCGATCCATTGCGACGCTCCTGATTCTTAGCCTGAATTTTCACCGCTTTCGCTTAACTTTGATAGCCGCTTTTCTCCGGATTGAAATCATGATTTTGGGCCGGCAGCCAAAACGTTTCGGCGTCATTATTGGCTGCGCGAAACAGCTTGTGATGGAAAATAAACAGCCAGACTTTGGTTGATCCGAAACCAACCAGATAAAGAAAGGCCAGCAGCACCTGCGCGGCTATAAACTGAATTTTTCGCCCGATTTTCCGAAGGGCTTCAAAAATATTTTTTAATTTCATAATCCCCGATTGCCTGATGAAATTCATAACATGGCAATAGGAAATCGGTCAAGAATTAATGTCAAAATTGCAATCCGAAACTCAAGCTTTTTTCATTGCCATATCTGTTCATAAGCGTTTTTGACGCTTTCTCCGGCGTAAGCGCTGGGGCTCAGGATGCGTTCATACCAGTAGGCGGGATGCGCGGCCTGACGGGGCGTGAGGACGTAACCGATCCAGTCATTGCCCAGGCCGATGAGAAATTGCGCGTCGCCTCCCATGATCTCGCGAAAGGCGACGCCGTAGTCGGGCGCGAACTCGCCGGGCATGGTCCCGAAGTGAACGGGGCCGATGGCAAACGATGTCACGAGGCAGGCGGCGTATTCCCCCAAAGGAGGCATTGGTCTTGGGATAAGGCCTATCGAGCCCATCAGGGGGAACAGGGGATTTGTCAGTCTGACTCCCGCATCCCGGCTGTCGAAAAAATCGATGGAAGCATTATCGATGGGGGTCGCTTCGGCCAGCAGCGAGGAAGCCTTGTCGGCGACGGCCGCGCCGGTTTCTTCCACTTCGTCCCATTCGTCGGGATCCCGCCATTTATTGGAGGGCTGGACCATGGCCCCGATGGCGCCGTTGACGAAAAGATGAACGCCGCCGAACTGCTCGTTCATGAGCCGGTAATAAACGCCGGGGAAATCCGAAGTCATGGCGGTGCTTTCCTGTCCCATGACCGTGGGATGCGCCGACCAGTTGCAGAGCGTTCCCATGAGATTGTCCTGATCGTCGTAGGCGGCAAAAATCGAAAACGCGTCGTCCAGAGTGCGTTGCGGATCATCCTCGATGATGTTTTCGTGCCATTCGGCGAGGGTCCCTTGCGCGTATTCGAAATGCGCGGGAATTCGCGCGTCCCAGGCTTCGGTCGCCGCCTGTACGGCCCCTGCGAGTATCATGTCCATCACTTCTTCCTGCCGTCCGGAAATCGGGGGAATCATGACGCCCCAGATGCCGATGGCGTCCGGGCCGTGGTGGCTGTGCGTGGCGGCGACGATGACCTCATCCGCGCGAACCGGGATCATGTTCGTGATTTCATTTTGGATTTGCTCAACGTCGGGACGCATGAGCCCGATGATGTCCAGTACAATCAGGATGACAGACTTGCCGTTTTTCGGATCATCCAGAGCTACGGCCTGCGCGTAGATCGGGTCATGTATTTCCGTGGACCAGCGGCAGGTGTCTTCGGAAAAGAAGAACATATCGTAGCCCGCGAGCTTCACGGAGATTTGCGGCGTAATATCAACTTTTGCGAAACCGGCGGTCATGGACTCGTTTTCATTATCGTCGTCGGGCGAAGCCGTGTCGTCATCGTCGAGTGGATCCGCGTCGTCGTCTTTCGAATCCGATGAGTCATCGTCGTCGACGCAGCCCGATATCAGGAGGACGAGAAACAACGACAACCAGACAAGCGCCGAAAATGATTTTGATTTCATATTTCGTCCCGAATAAGTTTTTTTCGCGTTGCGACCACGCACAACCATGCATCAACCGCATTTTATACGGAATCCGCAGGGGCTATCTTCTTTTATATTTTATGTCAAGGTCTCGTCGAGATCAAATTCGACGTATTGCCCGGCCGGCGCCGGGATTTGGCCCATGGCCACGTAGAATTTTTTGTTTGCGGGATCGGCGACGAAGCTCTGAAGGGTTGTTTCGTTGCTGATACTGTTGAGAGTCGCGCCCGGCTTGCCCGTTGTCGTATCGAAATCGTCGGCCAGCCACTTGACGCACTCCTTGATCCCTATTTCCCGATTCAGTTCGCGGGCAAGGCTTCGCAGGCGCTTATAGCGAATGTCGCTTGAATCGTTGGTCAAAGGGATGTCCTCGTGGGGCAGGGCTTTTTCGTCGAACATTTCCGGCGTGCGGTCCGGTTCGATTCCCCAGCATGCGCCGCCATAGGATCGCCTGACGGCATGATGATGCGCGCTGGTCAATACCGTGAGGGCGTCGTTTTCTTTCGCGCTGGTGATGAGCGTGTGATAACCGTTGTTTCGCGGAGCCTCTGCCAAGCGCTTTTTGGCGGCTTCCAGGGTCGAATCGTATTGCACGATCTCCCGATGCAAAAGGCAGTGCGGGACACCCTCGTCGCTGACATCTTTGGTTTCCGTCAGGCTCTCTTCCGTGATGACAAGCCCTTCGGCGTTGATGGCCGTCAGCGCGCCGATCATTCCCGCAAAGCCCTGACTCCAGAAAGGGATGCCGTTGTCCGGGATGAAGTGGAATAAAGTGCAGATGGTGTGCGCGACGCCGAACGGGGGCCAGTCGAGATTTCTGGCCACGAGCGTGGGTCCGCCGGTCAGTTCGGGGAGGAAAGCGACCTGCGTGCACGAATGAAAAAACTGATCGCGATGGGCCAGTCCCGCCAGTTCCATGATGTCCAAAACGACCTGTAATAAAAGACCTTGGTCGGGAAGCAGATCGGCGGCCCGGGCCATGGCCAGGTATTCTTCCTCGTATTCGGGTTTGATTTGACCGGCGTATTTCAACGCCTGTGCATGGCACCAATCGTAGAATGCCGAGATTTTCAAAGGATCGTCGCCGACAATTTCTCCGCCGATTTCGGGAATGACGCGTTTTTCAATAAAATTATCGTACCCGTGCCTTATGACATCTTTGAGTAAACGCCCATGCTCCCTACCCATTTCTTCGGGGCAGCCGCGCAATTCTACAACTTTAATTCCTTTTCTTTCCCAATAAACACCGGATTTTTTCGAATGAATAGCCACCATGAGATTTGACCTCTAATAAAACGATAAAATGTTGCTCGTTACAAAATCCGCGGACTTCCATTTATCGGCGCAAAGCCCATTACTTTTTCTTGCAGGCGATAACATCGATTTCCACTTTGATATCGAAAGGCAGCCGTCCGGCCTGGATACATGTTCGGGCCGGAGGATTCTCGCTGAAATATTCGGCGTATATTTTGTTGAAATCGGCAAAGGCGTCCATGTCGAATATGTAAGCCGTCACTTTTAATACATGGCGCATTGACGAACCGACATCTTCCAAAATCGCTTTGAGGTTTTCCAGGCAAATCCGCGTCTGCGTTTCAAGATCCGCATCGGCAAGCCGGCCTTTTACGGGATCCACGGGACCCTGGCCCGAAATGAAAAGAAGATCGCCGAAAGCGACCACCGGCGAATAAGGGCCGGCCGGTTTCGGGGCCTTGGTCGTAGGGATTATCTCTTTCATTTTTTGCTCCATATTTATTTTAATTGAATAAAACTTTCTTCGTTCGCATCTATGCCTACCGGCGTATCGGCCAGAGAAAACGCGGCGTTCATATCCTTGAAACCGGATCCGGTGATGACGCAGCATATTTTATCGTCGGGCGCGACCTGGCCGCTTTCGACCATGCGTATGAGCCCCGCGACGGTCGCGGCGCTGGCCGGTTCGGCGAAAATACCGGCATATTCGGCCATCAATTTTTCCGCTTTCAGCATTTCATCATCTTCGACGCCAAGCGCGAATCCGCCGGTTTCGCGTAGCGCGGGCAAAGCCGTGTAGGCGTCGAACAAAATGTCGTCGGCAATGGCTCCGGCGATTGTGGGACCCACGGGAACGGGATTTTTGATGACCTGTCGGGGGCTTAAGTTTTCATTCATGGCTTTGACCAGCGGGGCGCAGGCCGATGCCTGCACGCCGACCAGAGCGGGGATGCGTTCGATAAGACCGAGCTTTTTCATTTCCGTAAAGCCTCGCCACAAAGCGCCCAGGAGTCCGCCGCCTCCCACCGGGACGATGATTATGTCGGGCAACGGATCGACCTGTCGCGTGAGTTCGTGAGCGATGGTCTTGGCGCCTTCGACCTGGAAAGGGTTATATATCCCCGCCGTGGATAGAAGATGCCAGCCGCGCTTTTTGCACGCCGCGCCGACCAGTTCGAAGATTCGGCTGGATGAAACGGTGTCGACCTTGTAATGAACGGCGCCGTGAATGCGCGCCTGCGTCAGGCGTTCGTCCGGAGCGTTTGACGGTGTAAAAACTCTGCATTTCAATCCCGCCCGTGCGCTGTATGATGCCGCCGAGGCGGCCACGTTCCCCGAAGAGATGACGGCGATTTCCTTTTGGCCCGATTCCAGAGCCCTGGTCATGCTCACGGAAATCTGCCGGTCCTTGAAAGCGCCGGTGGGATTCATGGTTTCGTTTTTCAGCCAAAGATTTTTTATTCCGATTCTTTTCGCCAGCCGCGCTGCGGGGAGGCAGGGCGTCAGGCCTTCTCCCTGGGAGACGATTTTCTCCGGGTCGTTTACGGGAAGCAGGTCGAAAAAACGCCACATGGAATCTGAATGAAAATCTTTTATTTTTTCCGATGGCGGAAGATTCATTTCCACAACGCCCGGTGCGCCGCATTTCGCACATAAAAAAGAATTACCTTTTTCTTCAATCACCAAAGCGCACTCGGGACATCGAATAATGTACTTATTTTGGATCAAGAAATTATCCTTTTCTTGTATTTCCAAAAGAGAGATTTATTCAAGCGGCCAATGCGGGAGACGCTCGATATCTCACACTTCTCAATGGATTTCTCTGCTCGAACATAGCTTACGTAGCACATGACAGATGAAAATTTCAACCCAAGTTACAGTTATATGGAAATAATCGGATATCCGGTGGATTTCATCGCTTTGATGATGTGGTCAGATCGTAAGTAAAATATTTCATTTTTGACAGGCGCAATGAGTCCTTGAATTTCAAGAAAAAAAATCGTAAGTCATCGGCTACTTGTCACGGCGCCAAAATGATAAAAAGGCGCCACGAATGGAGTAAAGGCATGGATTTTCCGAAGCGATACAATCCGACGGAAGTGGAGCCGCGAACCAGACGGTTCTGGAACGAAACCGGAATCTATAAATTCAACCCCGAAGACAAACGACCGATTTTCTCCGTGGACACCCCGCCGCCCTATGTTTCCAGCGATCATCTGCACGTCGGGCACGCCATGAGCTACTCCCAGGCTGAATTCATCGTCCGGTATAAGCGCATGGCCGGCTTCAGTATTTTTTACCCCATGGGCTTCGACGACAACGGTTTGCCCACGGAGCGCTTCGTCGAAAAGAAACATAAGATCAACAAGTCGAAGATCACGCGCGAGGATTTCATCAAGCTGTGCCTTGAAGAAACCCGAAACGGAGCGAAGGTTTATCGCGATCTCTGGGAGGCCCTGGGTATTTCCGTGGACTGGGACCTGACCTATTCAACCATCGATCCCCGGTCGACGGCCACGTCGCAGAAAAGCTTTTGCGACCTGCATCGCCAGGGGAGGATTCAGCGGCGCGACGAACCCATCACCTGGTGTTACAAATGCGGAACTTCCGTGGCGCAGGCGGAAATCGAAACCGCGGAGCTGGAATCGCAGCTTAACGACATCGCCTTCATCGGACCGGACGGCGAAGATCTGATCATCTCCACCACGCGCCCCGAATTGATTCCGGCGTGCGTGTCCTTGTACGTGAATCCGGAAGACGAGCGATACGCTAATCTGATCGGGAAAAAAGCGCGGATTCCGCTTTTCGATTACGAAGTGGAAATCCGCACGCATCCCGACGTGGCCGTGGATTTCGGCACGGGCCTGATGATGGTCTGCACCTGGGGCGATATGGAAGACGTGAAGAAGTGGAAGGAACATCGCCTGGACACGCGCGCCATCTTCAACTCCTGGGGAAAACTGGGCGAACTGGCCGGGCCGTACGAAAACATGACCGCGCAAAATGCCCGCAAGGCGATCCTGAAGGATCTTGAAGAAGCGGGACGACTGAAAAAGCAGGAAAAGATCAGCCACATAGTCGGCGTGCACGACCGCTGCGACACGCCCATCGAGTTCAATCATTCGCCCCAGTGGTTCGTCAGTCTTCTCGACAAGAAAGATGAATATCTTGCGCGCGGCGAGCAGATCAACTGGCGGCCGGGCCATTTTATCTCCCGTTACAGCGACTGGGTCGAAGGCCTCAAGTGGGACTGGTGCATCAGCCGCCAGCGTTTTTACGGCGTGCCGTTCCCGGTGTGGTACTGCGAAAAATGCGGCGCACCGCGCGTGGCCGACGAATCCGAGCTTCCCGTCGATCCGCTGATGAAGTCGCCGCCTCAAGGAACGAAATGCGTCGCGTGCGGCCACGATGTTTTCGTCCCGGAAAAGGATGTGATGGACACGTGGATGACCAGCAGCCTTACGCCGCTGATCAACGCCCGGTGGGCCTTCGACGACAATCTGATGGATCGTATCTATCCCATGTCGATTCGCGTGCAGGCTTTCGAGATCATTCGAACATGGCTTTTCTACACCGTAGCCAAAAGCCATCATCATACGGATTCGCTGCCCTGGGAAGATGTGATGATCTCCGGCTGGGGGCTGGACGAAAAAGGCCGCAAAATGAGCAAAAGCCTGGGCAACTACGTCCCGCCGGAGCAGGTCATCGAAAAATACGGCGCGGATGCGCTACGTTACTGGTCGGCCAGGGCGACGCTGGGCAACGACCTTCGCTATCACGAAAGAGACGTTTCCAACGGCAAGCGCCTGATGACCAAGCTATGGAACGCGGCGAAATTTGTCGCCATGCAGCTTGAAGACGAAAACGGCGAAAAGCGCTCGCTTACGCCGGGCGCGCCCACGACCATCGACCGATGGATTCAGTCGCGCCTGCAGCAGGTCATTGCCGAAGCCACGAAATACATGGACCGCTACGAGTACAGCCACGCCATGGAAATCACGGAGCGGTTCTTCTTCACCGAGTTTTGCGACAACTACATCGAAATCGTCAAAGAGCGTTTCTGGAATCCGGAGAATTTCGAAGCCGACGTGGTGGACGCCGGGCGTTGGACGCTTTATGAAGTCTGCGAAAAAGTCGTGAAACTTTTAGCGCCCTTTATCCCGTACATTACCGAAGAGCTTTACCAGATCGTCTTTCGCGCGGATGATTCACCGGTGTCGGTGCACGTGTCGGATTGGCCGAAGGCCGACGCCGATTCCGTGGATGAAACTGCCCTGGAAGCGGGCCGTCTGCTCATAGCCGTCCTGACCGGCGCCCGGCGCTGGAAAACCGATCGGCAGGTCAACCAGAATCATCCTTTGAAAATCCTGCGCGTTTGCGCCGATGACAAACTGCTGGAAAAGCTTCGGCCCTTAAGCGCGGACCTCGGCGCCGCGGCTCACGCCGACGCGGTCGAGTTCGGCGGCGAAGGCGACGTGGGAACCGAGATCGAGGAAATCAGGCTCGCCCTGGAGCTTGGCGAAAAGAAGAAGTAATAGGCCGCCGGTCCTCAAGTACGGTAATCCTCGAAGAACCAAAACAAGCGCGATGTATCAATGTTAAATTTGGACGTTATTTCCGAATAACGCTATTGCATTATAATGACGAGGAATTATAATGGATCAGACAACTTTTACGGAGAGAAATATGTTTTTCAAAGACCACATGGTTATGTACATGTTGACCTTTATTTGCGCCGTCGTATTTTCCATCGCGTTTTACGGATGCGGCGACGATGATTCGGATGAGAGAGGTATCGACACATCGCTCATCGAGAGTGATGATGATGGCAATTTGGATGATGAGAATGATGATGATACGGATTCGCCCGATGATGACGGCAATGATGATACCGATAGTGATGATGATGACGATGATTTCGATGATGATCTGGTAGATGACGATGGCGCATGGCTGGATGGATGTGAAATTGAGGTCAGTCAATATTTTTACACCAATCAGTCGAATCCGCGAGTGGCGATGGATCCCGGCGGGGGCTTTGTCGCCGTGTGGGAGTCGGAATTCCAGGACGGGGATTCCACGGGAATCATCGCCCGGCGTTTTGCCGCCGACGGATATCCAATGAAAAATGAATTTCAGGTAAATGACTATACAATTTTCCATCAAATGGCGCCGGATGTGGCCGCCGGCGGAAGCGGTGAATTTATTATTGCCTGGGAAAATCATCCCCAGAATACGGGCAATGGTGAAATTTCCGCCAAACTTTATGACAATAACGGTGATACGGTTGTGGGGGAATTTGTGGTGAATGCTTTGGAAGGTTCGTTGCAAACCGAACCAAAAACCGCGATGGCGTCAAACAGCGGTTTTGTCGTTATATGGAAAGTCCTGACGGAAGAATCATTTCCCGCGCGACGCCTCATGGGACAATATTTCAATGCGGACGGCAGCCCAAGAGGAGACGGGTTTTACGTTAATGAAATATTTGGCGGCGATCAACACGACCATGATATCGCCATTAACGAAAATGGTGATTTTGTCATTACGTGGACTGAAGCCGGTTCGAATTCCATGCGGATATACGATTCTTCCGGCGCTCCCGTCAGCGATGTGATTGATATCGGAACACATTATGAAGATCTGCATGTCGCCATGTTTGAAAGCGGATACATCATCGTTGTATTCCATGATACATCTTCTTTGAGCAAAGTGGTTTTCAGTTTATTCGATCAAGCCGGCGTTCCTGTGGCGACGAACCGGGAAGTCGCATCGGAAAATATCGAGTTTGAAGGAGCGCTGGTCGCGGCCGGGGCGGGAGATAATTTTACCGTCGCGGGTTTGGGTTCAAACTCGGATTTGGGCCAGGAGGGCCTTCTCGCGATTCACTTTGACGCCTATACGGAAACTCCCGATCTTCCCGTCCAGTTAAATGCCGTGGCGGGCAGCCGCAGAGGCAGCCTCAGCTTCGACATGAACGCCAACGGCAACTTCGTCGCAGTCTGGGTATTCCCCGATCAGTGGGAGTACCAGCAGCATATCGGAGGCCGCCTGTTTCAGAATGACGGTCAACCCGTCTGTCCTGACTGATCCGGCGGCAATGCCGCCCTTTAGGGCAAAGGGGTATTCGCCCATAGCTTTCGAGACTGTCGATAAATGACAACCTGCCGATTTTTATTTCGACGCATTTATCAACAGTCTCTCGCGCTGTGGGCTACTTCTCCTCCGTCTGTTTTACAGGCTGAAAAAGACTTTGTATTTTCATGCCCATAACGATCACCAAAGGATTTGGAGCTAGCTGTATATATAGGCGGCGGCTTTCGCCGCACACGATTGCAAATTCGAAAAGACCGTAGGAGCGGATTCCATCCGCGACTATCGTTCGATATGCCGTCATGGAATCGCGGTTTCCTTCAGCTACGCTCTGGACAGGAAAAGCCGCTCCTACACGAAACGGACTTCATCCACGGTCAGGGAAACGGCGCCGTATTGCTCGTCCACCTTGCCGCGCAGCCAGTAAGGACGCATGTGCGTGATCATGTGGCAGAATCGCGCGTAGGCTTTGGGAAATAAAACCGTTTCGTAAATCGCCGTGGTGTCTTCAAAGCTGATGAACTCCATGGATTCGTTATTTTGCGTGGATGCGATTTTCGCCGTGATGTACCAACCCAGCGTGGTGACGCGTCGCCCTGAGTATTTGTGTAAATCTTTTCCCTCGACTCGGTTTACGCCTTTGATCCGATGTCGGTACAACTCCAGCGGATGCCGGCTGCACAAAAATCCCAACGTCTGCGCCTCGTGTTTGAGCATGGTTTTCGCGCTGTATTCTTCGGTTGGCTTTACCGCCTTTTTTTGCTTCACCGGTTTGTCGCCGAAAAGGGAAAGAGTTTTATGCCCGCTGCGCGCCGCCGCCCATTCATACACGCGCCACATCATGTCCGGGCGACTCATTTTCCCCGCGATGGAATCGAAACATCCCGCCTTGACCAGAAGCCGCGCGTCCGCCGGGTCGATCTCCGCGCGGGACAGAAAATCCTCCAGGCTTTCGTAGGGGCGCGTTTGTCGCGTTTCACGGATCGCCTCGATTCCGGCGTCGCTAAGGCCCTTGACCTGCATCAGGCCCACGCGCACCTTGTTTTTGCGTCCCTTGTATGCTCGCTCGCTTAAATTCACGTCGGGCATCAGAACCCGCAGACCCATGCGGCGGCATTCGGAAACGTAGGCGAAGCTCGAATAATATCCGCCCTGGTTGCTGATGACCGCGGCCATGAATTCGGCGGGGAAGTGCGCGCGCAGCCAGGCGCTTTTGAAGGACACCATGGCGTAACTGGCCGAGTGGGGCTTGCAAAATGAATAGCCGGAAAAGCTTTGGATCATCTCCCAGATGCTTTCGACGGTTTCGAGTTCCACCTTGCGCTCGAGCGCGCCGCGAAAAAACATTTCCTTGTATTCCTGCAGGCGCTTGGGCGATTTTTTGGAAATGATTTTTCGCAAATAATCGGCGTCGGCCACGGAAAAGCCCGCCAGCGCAATAGCGGTTTTCGAAACGTCCTCCTGGTAGCTCATGATGCCGTAGGTTTCGGAAAGAATGTTTTCCAATAAGGGATGCAGCGGCTCCCATTTTCCGCCGTGGAGCCGCCGGAGGTATTCGTTGATGAAGCGGTTGGCGGCGGGGCGGATGATGGAGCTGTGGATGACCAGGTGTTCGAAATCCCCCGTGCCCGCTTTCTTCTGTAATTGCCGCGTGGCCGGGGATTCCACGTAGAAGACGCCGATGGTGTCGCCCCGCGCGATCAGAGCCTGCGTCTCCGGATCGTGCAGCGGATTGAGCTTGGCGTACGGGATGTCCACGCCGTGATAGTTTTTAATCGCCGCCAGGGCGTCGCGGATGACCGCCAGAGAGCGGTTGCCCAGAATGTCGATTTTCACCAAGCCCGAATCCTCGGTCTGATCCTTTTCCCATTGCAGGACCGGCACGCCCTTGGGTGTTTTCTGCACCGGCGCCGCGGAGCACATCTTCCCCGGAACGATCACCACGCCGCCGCAATGCACCGACAGATAGCGGGGGCGGCCTTCGAGAAGGCGCGCCGTGTCGATGATCTCGGGCCAGGGCTCGGGAATCTCCAGGCCCTTGAACTGGGGATGCGTTTTGATGAGTTCGGCCACGGGAATGCGGCTGACGAACCATATCTTGCGCATTCGTTTGGCGATAAGGTCGATCTCCTGATCGGGCAGGCCGTAAACCTTGGCCAGTTCCCGGATCGACGCCCGCGCCCGCATGGTGACGTGATTGGAAACCATGGCCGTTTTCATGGGACCGTACTTGTCAAAGATATAAGCCAGCACGTCGTCCCGCTCGTCCCACGCGAAATCCACGTCGATGTCCGGCGGGTCGATCCGTTGCTTGTTCAAAAAACGCTCGAAGTAAAGATTGTGCGCGATCGGGTCTACGTGCGTGATGAAAAGGAGGTACGACACGATGCTGGCGGCGGCGCTGCCCCGGCCGCAGGTCAGCGTGGTCTGCCGCACCACGTCGGCGACGATCAGGAAGATGTCCGCAAAATTCTTCGCGCGGATGATGTCCAGTTCTTTTTCCAGGCGCCTGCGGATCGCCGGCGTCTCGCGGCTGTAACGCCTGGGGATGGCCTCTTCGCATTTTTGTTTGAGCAATTCAAAAGAACGCAGTCCGTTTTCCGAAGGGAATTTCGGGATGATGACGTTGCCGAACTGCCAGTTCGTTTCGCATTGGGACGCAAGCTCCGCGGCCCGTTCGACGGCCCGGGGCAGATGCGGGTACTGGAGGATCATGTCGTCGGCGCTTTTGTACCAGCAACTCGCTTCGGCGATCTCGTCTTTCGGGATCGACTTCAGCGTCGAGTTCGTGTCGATGGCGCGAAGCAGGGTATGGAGCCGCCGGTCTTCGGGCTTTAGAAAATGCGCGTCGGCGGTGACCACGTCGGGGATGCCGCGCTCGGCGGCCCATCGGGAAAGCTCGTGGGAGCCCTGCGTCCGGCGGATTTCGCAGTACAACTCCTTTCGCCCGGCGAGTTTTTTGAGGATGTTTTTATCGTCGGTGAGAACGGCCAGGCCTTCGTCGGCGCCGCCCAGAGCGCGGGCCAGTTCGAATCCCGGCTCCATGTGGCGATTCGAGATGATTTCGCAAAGGGATTTGTATGCCGGGCGTTTTTTCACCAGCAAAACGGCGCGGGCTTTCGAGTGCGGGTCGTCGACCTGCGCGCCGATGATGGCGGGGATGCCTTGGCGCTTTGCTTCTTCCAGATAATCCACGAGGCCGTAAAGGCCGTTGGTGTCGGTGACGGCCGCGGCGGGCATTTCCATTTCCTTGGCGGCGGCGCAGATTTGCGCGGGCCAGGGGATGCCCCGCATCATGGAATAGCAGGAATGCGCGTTTAAGTGGACAAAATCGGGCATATCAATCCCTTTCTGATGGAGTCCATTCCGTATTTGCCGCGAATCGCGTCCATCGCCCGCATAAGCGCGTCGTCTTTGGCGCGATGGTTCTGGACGTCGGCGAAAAGCGATTCCTGCGTGCGCAGCGGCCCCAGATCGCTGCACGTCAGTTTCAGATAAGACACGCGCACGCGGCGCACGGCTTCGCGGTTAAAGATTTTGCGCGCTGCATTGAACAGATCCTCGTCCCGGTTCGACGGCGGTGAAAGGCGCGCCTTGCCCTCGGCAATAAGGTTGTCGCAATAGCCTACGAGAAGCTCGGCGGTGCGCGGCGCTTTGGCTTCTTGGCGCAGCCTATAAGCGCACGCTGCGACGAGACCGTAGAGGATCGACATGAGTTCGTCGCGGTTGTTGGTGTCGCGGGTGAGTTCGATTTCCTCGGCGATGTTTTCCTTTTTTTCCGGCGGGCGGACGGGGCGGGGATCGCGGCCGCGGGCGCGCCAGTGGAGCATGGCGGCGAACCGGCCGAAGACCAGGGCCAGGCGGCTCGCCGGCGTGTCGGCGAATTGCCGGATGATGCGGATGTTCAGTTCGTCGATGACGCCGACGGAAATATTTTCCACGCCGGGAAGCAGAAGGGCGGGCTGCGGGGCGAGAAAAGTCTCCTCGCCGCCGGGCGAAACGTCCATCAATTCATCTTCCACGATTTCCGAGGCCACGGCGCTGGTGGATTTGTTGATGGAAAGGCCCAGGTGGGATTGCAGGCAAAAGGAGTTGAGGATGTCCCGGGAAATTTTACGGGCCGTGTCGCGGATGGGGCCGAGCAGACGCTCGGTGCCGGACAGATCTACGTAGCTTTTGGCGAATCCTTCCGGCTCGGCCACCGGCGTGTAATGGGAAAGCACTTTCATGACGCCGCTTTGGGCTTTGGCGTACAGCCGCAAATTCGGCGGGATGACGGCGGCGTCCCGGCAGATGCGTTGCGCGACGGATAACTGCATCCCCGCACTCACACCCCAGCTTCGCGCTTCCGACGACGCGCACTGCACGCGGGCCCGCGCGTTGGGTAGGGCGATGATCACGGGCAAGCGACGCAGTCCCGGATCACGCACGCGCTCCAGCGCCACGGGAAAATCCGGCATATTCAGATGTAAAACGCGCCTGTTCACGTAAAGCCCCCGATTTCCCCCAAAACGCGAGGCAAATGATCTTAGGCAATAATACCGAACAAAATACGAACAGTCAATGAAAAAGGGTAAAAGGGGCAAGGCGCAAGGGGAAAGGGGCAAGGCGCAAGGGGAAAGGGGCAAGGATGAGCTCGAAAACAGAGCCGCGAATGTCCAGTCACGCCCTTGGGCGTGACAATGAGCGGGTGTGCGTCGGATTTGTAGTTAGATCAAAGCGCAGCAAAGCCTCCGTTAGTAAGGCGACTCATATAATAGTGATGAAGGGCCTGAAAGCCCGGCAGGGCGAAAGATAGTAACCCCGGGCGCCGGCCCTGAGCGAAGCCGAAGGGTGAACCCGGGGTAAAGAATCGATTACAAACTCAGGCGGAGCCCGCGTAAGCGGGCGACAGGATCACTATTATTTTGACTCAAGTTGTTTTCGAATTTTTGCAACTTCCACATCAATTTCGTCTTTTAATCTTTTTGCGCATTCAACCGAATCGTCCAACAATTTCTTAACGCTTACAGAATGGGGATGAACCTCGAATTCGTTCGAGTTTACCATTTGATCAGCGGCAATTTCGAACGTGTCCTTATGCCCAAACCTACCTTTTTCAACGGTTCTTTGGACTTCGCCAGATATGACTTTCTCTGTCCAGCACTGGGGAAACTTCATATGCGGAATTCGAATTAAGCATTTGTCGCCGACCTTAAGGTCACCAAAATGATTTGCAGTTTTAACCATGTCCTTCACCTTATTAATTTTTCGTTTCATAATTTTTCCTATCAATTTTGTTTCTAAACTTTAAAATTTACGATCATTAGATTCTCCTCAAATATTACGCATCATTTTCTTATTTTTTCATTCATTTACCTCCCTTTGAAGTTCACCCGACAGCAATCTAAGCATTAGTGATTCACTGTCAAATCTCTATTTTATTTTCATGAATTTTCCTTGCATTATTTATCAAGAGAAATTTATCGAATGATTTAGGTTTTAACAAGGTCATTTTGCATCACCTGAAAACCACTTTGTCGAAAATGAAGAAGGCACTGAAAGCAACAGCTACAGATGTTGGACTACGCCTGCTGGGTAACTTGTACGGCTGCGTCTGTCGCCCTCTAACGAGGGCTTCGCATAAATGTTTATTATTCGCATTTCCTGGCGCTGACCCTTCGGCTTCGCTCAGGACAGGCGCACCAGGCCATTAACTTTCGCCCTTCGGGCTTACGAGCAACGCTTCCACGCAAGTTGAAATATTTTGCCCAGGCACGTCATGTGTGGCACACCCTGTCGAGAGCCTCAAGGTCGAGCGACCGCCCTCGGGTGTGGAGGAATGCCTGGCAAGCACATTTGGTTGCGGTCGCCAGATCGTGCTTTCGCCACACACGTTTGCAGGGACGAGCCGATTCCTCAATACCCGTAAACGGACGCGATCATTGTGCCGACGCCCAGGGCGAGGAGGGCGGCGCCGATGATATCCAGGCGCGCGACGCGGTGTTCGCAGGACTCCTCTTGGCAGTGGGCTATTTCCGCGCTGTAGATGAGGCTGATTCCGCCGGCGACGGCGATGGCGAAGCCGATAAGCGACGTGTAAAATGCGAGTTCAACCATCGGCCTTCCCCCTTTTTTTTCAAAAACTTCCGGTATGACCCACGTTTATAGCATCGGGCATCCGCGTGCGGAAAACCATGACCGGGATCATGCGAATGGCGAATGCAAAAACAGAGCCGCGAATGACCAGTCACGCCTGAGGGCGTGACAATGAGCGGGTATGCGTTTGGAGAAAAAAACACATTACAGCAACGAGGATGTTGCCCGGTTCATCCTTCCTCCTTCTTACTTCATCCTTTAAACTCAGTCACAGCAGCGTACGTACGTGATCGCGTCCACGGTTTTTGCGCCGACGCGCACCGAGATATTGAAGCGGCGGCGCAGGTTGCCGTGCAGTTCGATGGTTTCGATCCGGTCCAGGTCGGCGGTTTTAAGATCCAGCCATAATACGCCCGGCAGGACGGCGTGTTCGTTTTGGGAAGGAACCATAAAAGCGACGGGCGCGTTGTCGACATCCTCGTGAATGTGCTCGAAGCCGATAGCGGTCGCCGGGGCGAATGGCGCCGCGCGCTCGATGAGCGACGCCATTTTGTCCGGATCCTGCAGGCCGCCGCAGACAAAGACGTTGACGTCGCCGTCCAGGTAATCGCGTTTTTGCACGAAATCATCCACGAATATCAGAGCATTGGCCCGCGCGTCGTAAACCGGCTGGTACATCGATCACCTCCCGCCGGATTCATAACACAATGACGCGGAAATATCAGCTAAAGGTTTTGCCGATATCATCAACCGCAACAACCGCTGTCGCTGTCGTCGTCATCGTCGCCGTAGGCCGCGGGAGGATTGACCTGCTCGCAACAACCATCCAGGCACGCCCAGTTTGAGCCGAACAATTCCGTGCATTCGGATGTTGTTTCGCATATCACGCAATCATCGTCATACAAGCCGTCGTTCGTGTCGTCATTCACATCATCATTAATGTCGTCGTTGGCGTCATCATTAATGTCATCATCGACGTCGTCATCGACATCGTCGTTCACATCATCATCGACATCGTCATTCACGTCATCATCGACATCGTCGTCCACGTCGTCATCGACATCGTCGTTCACATCGTCATCGACATCGTCGTTCACGTCGTCATCGACATCATCATTTACATCGTCGTCAACGTCGTCATCGACATCGTCATTTACATCATCGTCCACGTCGTCATCGGTCCCGCCGTCGCACTGGTCATTTTCCTCATTACAGGTTTCGTCCGGGTCGCAGGGATCGCCCGCGTGCACGGAGCAACTGCCGTCCGCGCACGTGTCTTCGCCGTCGCAGAAAATGCCGTCGTCGCATGGATCGGTGTTGTTGACCGTTTCGCACTCGCCGTCGCTATTGCAATAGTTATCCGTGCATTCGTTTCCGTCGGCGCAGTCTGCGTGAACGTAGCAGTAATTGCCAAAAAACCGGGCCATGATTGTGTACATGCTGTCAAGCGCGGCCAATTCTTCTATCGAGACCCATGCAACGGCGATTTCCGCATTGTCGGCAAGAGCCACAGAGGATGAAATCTGATCTCCGTTAGTGGTATCGTTGATTCGAAACTCGTCGCCGAGCGCCGTGCCGTCGCTTTTATAGCGCTTCGCATAAACACCCGATTGATCGTTGTCCTGTCCTTCCGATTGCCAGGAAATCACAAAATTTCCGTTTGAATCCACATCCACATCCGGATTCGACTGTGCATCTTGAATGTAGGTGTTCACCTGAAAATCACTGCCCAAAAGCGCGCCTGTTGCATCAACTCTCTGCGCGAAAACTTCGGATATGTCGGCTAAATCATAATAGGGCCAGGCCACGACGAAATTGCCGGAGTCATCCATCGCAACGCTCGGCGAGGTGCCGGTGGAAAGGGTTTCGCCGACTTGAAAGGTTGTTCCGACGCTTTGTCCATTTTGATCATAGATTTGTGCGTAAACATGATCCTGCGCGTAATAGGCAATAACGAATCGCCCGGAAGCGTTCATGGCGACGGTGGGGAAAAGACCGCCCAGGACGTCGCCGCTGACAATCCATTCCGAGGACAAAGGATTTCCGCTTGCGTCATATCGCCTGGCGTACACCGGGCGGGGCGTTAAATGATTCGAATACCAGGCGACCACGAAATTGCCGGCCGAATCCATGTCGACGCTGGAGCACCATTGCTTATTCTCGGTAGTTTCGTTGACTTGAAACTCCGTCCCGACTTTTGCGCCGCTTGAGTCAAAACGCCGTCCGAAGATGCCGTAATCATCTCCGTCCTGGTATTGCGAAGTCCAGACAACGACGAAATTACCCGCCGAATCTGCCGCCAATTGCGGACTTGATTGCCAACCGACCTCATAGTCGTTCACCTGTTGACGAGCGATAATCGGCGTTCCGTCGGAATCAAAAAGTCGATAGTAAACATTATGGTCGGCTTCTTGCCATACCACGACGAAGCTTCCGTCGGCGCGCCAGGAAATTAACGGACCGTATAAAGGATCGATATCTTCATATAAGTTGATTTCATCGGTTAAAGGTTCCTTTACACCATCTGCCGATCCTTCATTTGAAAATACGTCGAATTGCGCGAAGGCGATGCTCAAGCCAAAGGACAACGTCAGCAACACAAATACCATTCCAAAGAGGTAACTACGTTTTTTCAACATCATAAACTCCTTGTCGCCGCAAAAAATCGAAAAACGGTTTCGTGCGAGTTATTCATATTTCACACAAAATACCACAAGCCGTTAAATGATGTAAATGCCTGTATTGTTTTTCTTATTAAAAAGCGCGGTTTTGAAGAGCGGACGCGACGGCTCTCGCCGCGTTCGGGCGTTTTGCTTTGCCCCGGGCTATACGGGCGAATTCAAACGTCAGATTCTCGTACACCGCGCTCCAGTCAACGCCCATGCCGGACTCCACGCCCAGCGTGTATGAGCTTTTCCCGGCGCGCACGCGTATCGGCGCTTTCGGCGCGATCTGTCCGGGGCCGCCCCGCAGCCAGATGATCCCGTCGGTCCCGGCGATTTCCAGTTCGATATCCAGGGGCAGTTCCTCCGAATGAATCAACATCTCCGGCGCCCACGCGCATTCCAGCGAACCGTATAATCCGGGGCGCTTGAACTTTATACTCACGACGCCCTGGCCGCCCTTATCGGCGTCCATGTTATTGAGATACCGGAAGCATTGATCCATATCTCCGCCGATATACGACAGGAGGGGATAATGATCGAAAAACGGCCCTTTCATATATTCATTCGGCGTTTTACCGGGGCCGTTATGATCATCAAGCTTTCCCAAAAGAGCGCGAAGGCGTATCGTTGTTATTTCTCCGATCTCCTGCGCGTCGAGAATTTTTCTCACCTGCATGACGGGCGGATAATATAATGAAGGATGCCATATTCTGATGGGCGCATCGGCGGGAGCCCATGCGACGGCGTTGCGAAGCTCCTCGCTTTTACGCAACGACTCATAGCTCAATGACAGAGGTTTTTTGCGCCGGATGACGCTTTCGACCAGGGGGATTTTCTCTTTTTCAACGCTCACAAACTCCAGGGCGTGACAATCGTTCAAAAGATCCGCCGGATCCACGAGTTTGGCGTCGGAAATCGTGCGGCAATTGGGAACGGATTCGTACGCCCGGCGGATTGCGTCGTAAGACGGATGCTCGCCGATCAGGCCGATATCGAGCTTTCTCGCGGCTCTTTTCGGTCGCTTCGCTGGCCTGACAACGGGAATGGCGCGGGAAGTTTTCGGCAAAACGTAGTGCGTGAGCATGCCTCTGACAAATGATCGAAGCTGCTGGGGCCGGCCCTCCAGGATCAGGGCGCGCAAAGCTCGGTTGCCTCTTTCGTCGTCGCGTATAATTTCCGCGATTTCCTCCAGGGGATTGTTCGGCGCCTTGTGAAAAACCGTCAGTTTCCCGACGGCGCTTGCGACGCGAAGGACCGCCAGCAGGTTTTTATCTTTTAAGCGCGCCAGGAATTTCGTGACGCCGATGAGAATGCCGACGAGCAGGCCGCGGATTTTCATGCGCAAAGCTCTCATGACGCGCCCCGCAGTTCTTTTCGCACGAACTCGTCGGTGATTTCCCCCGGCTTGAGCTCATGGCCGTTTTGCGCGGCGATGGTCAGCGCAAAGGCGAATTTCAGAATGTCCAAAGCCCGCTGCCCGGTGAGTAAAGTATCCCGCTTTTCCCTGATCGCTTTGGGGAAATCGCGAATGGCCGCCGTGAAGCCGGCCTGCCAGTCGGCTTCGATATGTTCGAAGGCGAATGACTTGCCGTCTTTGAACAAAATCAGCGGCGGATCGTCGGTGATCTGTCCGGTGCAACGCGTGAGGCTGATGACGCCTTTCGTGCCGATGATCTCGATGCGTTCGTCGGCGGGAAAATATTTCGAGCGCGTGTAGAGGTTGGGGGAAAAGGCGATGTCGAACGTGCCGATGACGCGGCTTCCTTCGTACCGCCACATAAGTTGCGCCGGTTCGTCGATGTACTTGAAGGATCGGTCGATGAATCCCGCAACCGAGCGGATGGCGCCGAAAAAGTGCATGGCCACGGAAAGCTTGTGGTAGCCGTCGTCGAAAACCGCCTGCCCGCGCCCGTTCTCGGATTCCAGCAGGTGCCAAAGTTCGCTTTTCAGCGGCACCCAGCGCGAACCGAAAATCCCGGTGCCGAGCTTGAATCGAATCGATAAAGGATCGCCGATCTCCCCGGCGTCCATCAGTTCTTTCGCCTTCACGTAGGGCGGATAGAACACGAAATTTTCCAGCACGCGAAATCGCCCGGGGGCTTTGCTCGCGGCTTCGACCATCGCCTCGGCCTCGTCGATGGAAACGGCGATGGGCTTCTGGCAGGCCACGTTTTTGCCCGCTTCAAGCGCGTCGATGACGATGGATTTATGCAGGTGATGCGGCGTGTTGACTTCGACGATGTCGATTTCCGGATCACGCAAAATCTCGTGATAATCCGTCGTCGTTTTGGATACGCTCCACTGCCGGGATCGTTTCGCGAGCTGCTTCTCATCCGCGTCGCATATGACGGCCAGTTCCGCGTCCTCGCAGTTGCGGTATGCGGGATAGTGCAGATCGGTGATGTCGCCCACGCCGATCATAGCCGCTTTAAGTTTTGTTTTTTCCTCCTTCACCCTTCCTCCTTCCGCCTTTCACCCCAGGCTCATGGGCAGGAAGATGTATCGCGCCAGCAAGATCGCCGCCAGAGTCCATATCAGCCAGTGAATATTCTTCGCCTTCCCGGCGGCGGTCTTGACGATGGGGTAGCTGATGAATCCCACGGAAAAACCGTGGCTGATGGAAAACGTCAGAGGCATGGCCAGAATGGTCAGAAAGGCCGGGATGCCCTCGGTCAGATCGTCCCACGGGATGTTCTTAACCGATTTCATCATCATATAACCCACGAGGATGAGCGCCGGGGCCGTGATCGGGCGCAGGAAAATATTCGGATCCGCCGCCGAAGGCGCCGATGCGCCGAACATCCTGACCAGCGGCGAGAAAAAAAGCGCCGCGATGAATAGCAGAGCCGTCACCACGGAGGCGAACCCCGAACGTCCGCCTTCGGAAACGCCGGCGGCGCTTTCGATGTAGCTTGTGACGGTGCTGGTTCCCATGACGGCGCCGGCCATGGTGCCCACGGAATCGGCGGCGAGAGCGCCGGTGGCCCGGGGCAGCTTGCCGTCTTTCAAGAAACCGGCCTGGTTGGAAACGCCGATGAGCGTGCCGATCGTGTCGAACATGTCGAAAAACAGCAGCATCAAAATGGGGGCGATGAAGTAGACGGAAAAGACGTCGAAGATTTGCATTTTGCCGAAAGTCGACATGGCCGGAGGAGCGCTCAAGACTCCGTCGAAGGAGACGATGCCGAAGGGAATTCCCAAAAGTCCCGTGGCGACCAGGCCTAAAAGAATCGCGCCGCGCACTTTCAATGCCATAAGGACCATCGTGACGACCAGGCCGATGAGCGCCAGCAGCGTCGGCGGATAGGTCAGTTTGCCGAGCTGAACCAGCGTCACCGGATTGCCCGTGACGATGCCCGCTTCCGTCAGGCCGATAAAGGCGATGAAAACACCGATGCCGCAGGAGATGGCGAATTTCAAAGAGGCCGGGATGGCGTTGATGATCATCTCGCGGATTCTTGCAATGGTGAGAATCGTAAACAGAATGCCGGAGATAAACACCATGCCCAGCGCAAGCTGCCAGGGTTCGACTCCCGTGGCGACCTGATGCTGCCCCTGGAGTTTCGCCGCCATGTTGCATATTTCGAAACTGAAAAATGCGTTGAGCCCCATGCCCGGCGCCAGGGCGATGGGGTATTTGGCGATGAGAGCCATGAGCAGCGTGGCGAAAGCCGAAGCCACGCACGTGGCGGTCATCACCGCCTCGAAGCTCATCTTGGCGCCGTGCGCGTTGCTTAAGATGGCGGGATTCACGACGATGATATAAGCCATTGTCATAAAGGTCGTGACGCCGGCGATGGTTTCCGTTTTGAAGTTCGTGCCCAGTTCGTCGAAATGAAAGAATTTCCTGATTGCTTCCATCGCGCATACTCCCATTTTTGCTTACATGATGCTGATGGGAACCGGCATGAACGTCAGAAAAAAGATTGCCATCGTCAGCCATCCCACCAGGCGTCGTCCATTATTCAGCGCTGCGTCGGGATCGTAAACCGGCGGATGATCCAGGCGAAAGGTATAAAGGAGCAACGACCACAGGAGCCAGGGGAAACTGACCGTATCCGACGCAAGAAACATCACCAATCCCAAGTGCGCTAAAAATAATACGAAGAGTATCTTGCGACCCAATTTAGCAAAGCGATCCGTGGCGATCAACGTTATCGCCGCCGCGACGTAAAGCACGCCGGTTATCGCCAGCAGCGGTTCGAAAATAAACGCGTCGCCCATGGTTCCCCAAATGCTGAGGATCATAAAAATCGTTCGGGAAATCAGAAGGTGATATCGCGGAAGGATGGCTTTCGTGACGTGTCCGCCGTCCAGTTGACCCGCGGGCATGAGGTTCAGGGCCGTGACCAGGAAGCCGAACCAGGCCGCCAATCCGATGGGATGAAGGAAGACATCCGATCCTTCCGGGATAGGGCCGTGTATCAGATAGACCAGGGCCTTGAAAAGCAGGCTGTCTCCCAGCATGACTGTCATTTGATTGTCGGGAACGGGATGCACCGGCGACATGGCGATTCCGGCCAGGGCCAGGGGCAAAGCGACGGCCATGCCCGCCAGGGGGCCGGCGGCGCCCACGTCCAAAAGGGCGTATTTTTTGCCGATCTGCTTCATGCGGATGACCGCGCCCATGGTCCCGAAGGCGAAGGGGACGGGGATGAAATAGGGGAGGGTCAGCTCGATGCCGTGCAGGCGCGCCGAAATGTAATGCCCCAGTTCGTGAGCCAGGAGGATTCCCATAATGGCGCACGTGAAAGCCAGGCGTTCGATGAAATCGGAGGTGCCGAAAAGAGCCAGGGGATTGCCCGGATGCGTTGACAAATAAACCGAAAGCACCGTTGCGATAAAAAGTATGAGATGGGTTGCGGGGCGGCCGGGCTTGTATTGTCGGAGAGCTTTTTTCTTTTGAGGGCTACTCACAGGTTGATCGTTTCATGTTGAGAATTTTTATCAGGCGTATCCCTGCTCGATGCGCTCCTGCTCCTCCTTGCATTCGATGCAAAGCGACGCCACGGGCCGGGCCATGAGGCGTTTGATTCCTATGGGCGCTCCGCATTCTTCGCACGTCCCGAAGTCGTCGGGATTGTTTTCCAGGCGACTGAGCGTCTCGTCGATTTTGTTGATAAGCTTGGCTTCACGGTCCCGAAGCCGGAGGGAAACCCGCTCGCCTTCTTCTTGTGAAGCGATATCCACCTCGTCGTTCAAATCGTCGGTATTGACTTCGTTGATCGTCAAAAGCGTTTCACGCGCTTTGTTCAATATTCTTTCGCGCTCGGCCAAAAGCCGGTCTTTGATCAATGACAGTTCCTGTGCTTTCATGGATTATTTTTCCTCTCATTGGCGCGTTTTTGCATGAGCAAATCCCTAACCGCCGGGGGAATGAAAACATTTTCGAGATCGAATCGCGACAGTTCCCGCGACAGTGCGCCGAGGCGTTCCATCGGCCCCATTCTCGAATCGATGACGATCAGATTTTTTTCATGCAGCCGGCAACTGCCGTGATGAGAGCGGATCGGTCCCTGCATCAGACGTTCATAGCGAACGGTGACGTCCAGTTTTTCCGCGACTTCTTCCAGGTTCTGAAGCAGTTCCTGCGTCTTTTTATTTCCGGCTTGCGCTTTCATTGAAGTAATGACTCGTTGGAAGTGATTTCAACAATCGCAAAGTTTGATTAAATCAACGTCCCTCGGCCTTGTCAACAAAATACGGTCATTTTTTGAGCTTTGATTCCGGCCGGAAAACGCTCGGGTTCAGTCGCGGGAACCGAATATGGCCGTGCCGACCCTGACAAGCGTGGAGCCTTCTTCAACGGCGGCTTCAAAATCAGCCGTCATACCCATGGACAGGTCTTTGAAGCTGATGTCGGGATGCGTCGCGGCCAGCTTGTCGCGAAGAATTTTTAGCTGCCTGAAAAAGGGCCGGACTTTTTCCGCCGGCCAGAAAGGAGGCATGGTCATCAGGCCGCGGATCACGAGATTGTCCATGGTTTTTATCCGGTCGATCATGCCGGAAATCGCTTCGGGTTCGGCGCCGGATTTTTGCTCTTCCCCGGCGATGTCCACCTGCAGCAGGATCGGCAGCGTTCGTCCCAGATTGCCCGCGCGCTTCGACAATTCCGCGGCCAGGCTCGCCGAGTCCACGCTGTGCATGCAAAACGCGCTCGGCGCCACGTAACGGACTTTGTTTTTCTGCAAATGACCGATGTAGTGCCAACGCAAATCCGGGTAGGAAATCTCGGCGGCTTTGTCGCGAAGCTCCTGAGCGTAGTTTTCACCGAAGTCTCGTTGGCCAGCCTCGTAGGCTTCGATAATCGCCTCGGCCGGCTGCTTTTTCGATACGGCCACCAGCGTGATTTCCGACGGATCGCGTCCGGCGCGTTTCGCGGCTTCGGCGATACGCTCACGAACGTCCTGTAAATTTTGCGCGATGGATGATGTCATAATTCGAAAATCCAGTTCGGGCCGAGCAGCTCTTCGATGTCTTCCATAAGCTCCGCCAGCGGCAGACCCACGACGCATGAATAGCTGCCTTTGACGCCGCGCACAAGCGATGCGCCGATTCCCTGAATGGCGTAAGCCCCGGCCTTGTCCATCGACTCCCCGGTTTGAATATACCAGCGGATGCGCTCGGCGCTCAAAGGGCGGATTTCCACGCGCGTGGATACGGCGCGCTGCCTGAAGATGCCCGCGTCTTTTCCGATGAGAGTGTAGGAGGAAAAGACTACGTGAAAACGTCCGGCGATCATCCCCAGCATCTTCTCGGCTTCGGGGGCGTCGGCGGGCTTGCCCAGGATATGCTCATCGACGACCACGGCCGTGTCGACGCCCAGCACCAACGCGTCGGGATTATCGGCGGCGATGAACTCCGCCTTTTCTTTGGACAGGCGCAAGGTATGTTCGTCGGGTTTTTCGCCGTCGAGCAAAATCTCCTCGATATCGGAAGGCATGATCTCGAAGTTTAAACCCATGTCGCGCAGCATCCTGCGTCGGCGGGGGCTTTGACTGGCGAGAATGAATCGTTTGGGAACGTTTTTCATAACCATTTTCTTTTTAAAGTGTCGAACTCCGCAAAAGCCGATCCGGCAAACGAGGCGGATGTTAGCCTCTTCGACCGAGTGAATCAACTTTGGAAGTGAATTTTCAGATACTTCCCTGCACCCATTTCATGGGTTTGGGATTATTAGAGCGCCCGTTTGATCTCCGGTGCATAATATTTTGTAAGGAAATACGCAGATTAAATGATCAATACCTATCGCCCTTTGCGGGATTCATTTGAATCGTGGTTCACTTCGGCCTTGTCCACGCAGGAGAAACCACAAGATTCTTTCCCCTTGTCACTTGCTCCGGCTATTGATCTTGATCGGCTTCGTAGGCATTTTCATCCTTCATCCTTCCTATTTCATCCCTTCATGTCTTGACCCTTGCCGCCTTTTTGGTGCTATCTTGACGCCATGCTCAAGCCGAAGCTTGTCGAAAAGCTGAAAATTGTTCCCGAATCACCCGGCGTATACCTGTGGAAAGATAAAAACGGCGTCGTCATTTACGTGGGCAAGGCGAAAGTCCTGCGCAACCGCGTGCGGAGCTATCAGGCCAGGCACAAGGATCTGAAAACGCGCGTTATGGTCGCCACCGCCGATCAGCTCGACTGGATGGTGACCGAGTCGGAAAAAGCGGCTCTGATTCTGGAAAACACGCTGATAAAAAAATACAGGCCGCAGTTCAACATCGCGCTGCGCGACGACAAGAATTTTCTTTCCATCAAACTCACCATGAAGGACAAATATCCCCGACTGACGCTGGTGCGCAAGATTCTTCGCGACGGTTCGATTTATTATGGCCCTTACTCAAACGCTCGCGCGGCGAGAAACACACTCAACTACCTCAACAGGCACTTCAAGCTGCGGGAGTGCAACAACCGCCAGTTCAACGCGCGCACGCGCCCGTGCCTGAATTATCAGATCGGACGCAGCAGCGGGCCGTGCTGCGGCAAAATTTCCGAGCAGGATTACGGCCGCATCGTCAAGCAGGTGCGGATGTTCTTCGAGGGCAAGGGCGAGATGCTGATCCGTGAACTCGAAGAGGATATGGCCGCGGCCTCCGAGGATTTACGTTTTGAGGACGCAGCGCGGTTGCGGGATTTGATTTTCGACATGCGCAAAACCCTGGAGAAGCAGGAGTCGGAGAATCCCGACCAGGTGGACCGGGACGTTTTCGGTCTATACCGGGAAGGCGCGTCGGGATGCGTGCTGGCCATATTCATCCGGCAGGGAAAGACCATCGGCCAGCGATGCTTTCCTTTCACGAATCAGGAAGACGACGACGGCGATCTCATCGCGCAGGTCGCGCAGGCTTATTACGCCGCCGGCGCCGTCGTTCCCGAAGAAATCCTGTCCCCGCAAAGCTGGGGCGATATGGCCGACACGCTGGCGGACTGGCTCAACGATCTGCGCGGTGCGAAAGTCCGCCTGATAACGCCGCAACGCGGAGACAAGGTGAAGCTGGTTGCGGTGGCGAATCAAAACGCGAAGCAGCAATTCGAGCAAAGGCGCGCGCGCCTGGCCGACGCCAGGGAGATTTTGACAGGCCTGCAAAGGAAGCTTCATCTGCCGAAAATTCCCATCGTCGTCGAGTGTTACGACATCAGCAACGTGCAGGGGCGAAGCGCCGTGGGCAGCCAGGTGACTTTCGTCGAAGGGCAGCCGGATAAAAACCGCTATCGCCGATACAGAATCCGCATCAAAGATACACCGGACGATTACGCCATGATGCGCGAGGTGCTGACCCGGCGCGTGAAAAGGGCAATCGAGGAAAATTACTGGCCGGACCTCATTCTCGTCGACGGCGGGCGGGGGCAGCTTTCCATCGCCCAGAGCGTTTTGCGCGAGCTTGGCGCCGAGCAGATACCGCTGGCGGCGATCACGAAGATCAAGGATCGGGAGCCGGACGACCGGGGGCCGGAGGATATGGCCTATCGACCGGGCAGAAAAAATCCCGTTACTTTCCGCAAAGGTTCGACGGAGCTTTTTTTCCTGCAGAGGATTCGGGATGAGGCGCATCGTTTCGCCATCGAATATCACCGCAAGCTGCGGTCCCAAAAGCAGATCCATAGCGTGCTGGACGACATCCCCGGCGTCGGTCCGGCCAAGCGCAAAGCCCTGATCAAACAGTTCGGATCCGTCAAGCGAATTCGCGAAGCCGACCTGAAGCAAATCGCCGACACGCCGGGATTCAGCCTTGCCCTGGCCGAGGCGGTGGCGCAGGTGTTGAAGGGGGGCGCCGATGCGTAGGCCGCTCATTCCCGTGGCGCTGATCATGGCCGCCGGCGTGGTTTTCGGGCGCTGCGTGGATGTGCGCGGGCAGATATTCTATTTATGCGCCATTCTGATTCCCGCGGCTTACCTCATCGGAAGCAGGCTTTTGGAAAAGCGGCTGCCTCCGTATCTTTTCGTGGCGGCGGCGCTGGCCCTGTACGGCGCGGTGTATTCATCCCACGCCGAATACGATGAGATTCCCGAAGGACACATTTTACATTACGCATCCCGCGAGAGCCTGGACGTCGAGGGCGTCGTCGTCTTGATGCCGGAACGAAAGGCCGATAAATTTTCCATGCATTTTCGCGCGGAGAAAATTTACCTGGCCGCCGGCGCGTTCATTCCCGTTAAAGGAAAAATACTTTTAAGCGTTCCCCTCGATGAGATGGGATTGCGTTACGGGGACAGGCTCAGGTTTTCCACGCGGATTCGCCGAATTGTTCCCTTCGGAAATCCGGGGGCTTTTCGCGTGGACCGGTATTATCGATACCGGGGCGTCGAGGCGATGGCGAGCGTCAATTCGCGGTCGGATCTGAAGATTGTCGGCCGGGGAGCAGGCTGGGCTTTTTGGCGGATCACGGGATCGATTCGATCCGCTTTGCGCGCTCGGCTCGATGCGCAGCTTATCTCCCCGCAACGCGAAATCGTCGCCGCGCTATTGATCGGAGAATCCGGCTCCGTGCCGAAGCCGATTCGCAATATCTTTCGCGACGCCGGGGTCGCTCATTTGCTGGCGATTTCCGGATTGCACATGGGCGTCATCGCCTCGGCAGTGTTTGTCATTGTCTTTTTTATGTTGAGGCGATTTCCGCGCCTGCTGCTGGCAACCAACGCGATGAAGCTTTCAGCGGCGATCTCGCTGCTGCCCACGGCGGCTTTCTGCCTGCTGGCCGGCGCCACGTTCTCCGCCGTGCGCGCATCGGTGATGATCGGAGTTTTACTTTTCGCGATTATCACGGACCGCCATAGAGATGTTCTTTCCGCCGTGGCCCTGGCGGCGCTGCTGATCATGATCGCGCGACCGGTCAGCCTTTTCGACGTGGGTTTTCAGTTATCCTTCGCCGCCGTGACCGCCATCATTCTGGCCGTGCCGCGATGCATCGCTTGGCGCCGTACGAAAAGGGCGGAGGACCCGATTTCCGAAGCCTTCCCGACGATGAAGATGAAGGCGACGGACTGGCTGATCGTCGCCGCGGCGACGCCCCTGGCCGCGGGAATCGCTACGGCGCCTATCAGCGCGTGGCATTTCAACGGACTTTCGCTGTTCGGGCTCATATCCAACGTCTTTCTCGTGCCTCTGTATTCCATGTTCATCATCCCGGCATCGATCCTTGGGGCGTTTTTGATGCCTCTTTCCATAGGACTGTCGCAGATCGTTTTGGACGCGGACGTGTACGCCATCAACACGGGCTTTCATCTGGCGCAATTGATCGCGGCGATTCCCGGCTCCTATGTCCGCGTCGGCACGCCGAGCTTTTTGGAAATCGCCGCCGTGTACGGCCTGATTTTTTCCGTGCTTCATTGGAAACGCCGCATCGCCGCGCGCGCCGCTTCCGCGGTATGCGTTCTAATCCTGATCGTCGCGCCCGCCGCGTATCGCATCGCGGATTGGACCAACAATGACTTGCGCTTCACGCTGATCGACGTGGGCCAGGGATTGAGTCAACTCATCGAAATTCCCGGCGGAGAAAAAATTCTCGTCGACGGCGGGGGCTTCGCCGGTTCGAGTTTCGACATCGGCGAAAATGCTCTGGCGCCGTTTTTGTGGAAAAAAAGAATCAAAAGCATCGACATAATCGTAAACACGCACCCGCATCCGGATCATTATCTGGGCCTCGATTTTATCGTGGAACATTTCGGTGTTCGTGAGATGTGGATCAGCGGACAAAAGAAACACGCGCCGGCGCAGTACAAGGAAATCATCGCGAAGGCGAAAGGCAAAAGTATTGTCGTAAAGGTTCTGGACGATGAGACCGAGGAGCGGGCAATCGGTTCGGCGGTTCTCGAAGTATTGTGGCCGCCGAAAACCGCCTATGACAATGACAGTTTCACGCTGAACGACGCATCGATTGTCCTGCGCCTGGGTTTCGGGGAAAAGACATTTCTCTTAAGCGCGGATATCGAGGAAAAAGCGGAAAAAGCGCTTTCGGAGCAAACGGATTTGAGCGCCGACGTCCTGGTGGCGGGACATCACGGCGGGAAAACAAGTTCAACGCCTGAGTTCGTCAAGGCGGCGCATCCACGTTACGCGCTGATCCCCGTGGGCCGGCAAAACCGCTACGGGCACCCGGACGAAAAGGTCCTGGCGCGCCTGCGCTCATCCCGCGCGATGATTTATCGCACCGATGAAGACGGGCAGGTGAAATGCACGACCGACGGCGTCGACCTGAAATGCGAACCGTTCTGGAAGGAGAAACATCAATGAAAGCCATTCGCATGCACGAACACGGCGGGCCGGATGTTGTTCGCCTGGACGATGCGCCGGAACCGGGATTGCCCGGCCCTGGTGAAATCAAGGTTAACGTCCGCGCCATGGCGCTGAATCACATGGACGTCTGGGTGCGCGACGGCCTTCCGGGGATCGTGCAGGAAATGCCCTTCATCATGGGTTGCGACGCCGCCGGCGACGTTTACGAAATCGGCGAGGGCGTAGAGGATATCGCCGTGGGAGACCGCGTGGTTTTAACGCCCATGGTTTTTTGTGGAAAATGCCCGGCTTGCCTGCGTGGCGAGCAGAGCATGTGCCGTAGTTTTGCGATGCGCGGCGAGCACGTTAACGGCCACTTCGCCGAACAGGTCGTGGTCAAATCCTGGGCCGCGCGCAAACTCACCGAAAACGTCACCCTGGAAAACGCGGCGGCATTTTGCCTGACGCACCTGACCGCGTGGCGGATGCTTATGACCAAGGCGAAGCTGCTGCCCGGCGAGACGGTTTTGATTCACGGCATCGGCGGCGGCGTGGCCATGGCGGCGCTTGGCATATGCCATCTCGTGGGCGCTATAGCCATCGTGACGTCGAGCGAGGACTGGAAGCTCGACAAGGCCAAGTCCATGGGCGCGGCGGCGGGCTTCAATTACAAAACGCAAAACGTGGCCAAGGAAGTCTACAAATTCACCGGGAAAAAAGGCGTGGATGTCGTCGTCGATTCGGTTTCGGGACCGGCCTATCACATCGGCGTGAAAACAGCGCGGCCCGGCGGGCGCATCGTCGTGTGCGGCACGACCGGCGGCGCCGATCCTTCCGCGGATCTGGCCCGCGTGTTCTGGAAACAGCTCCGGATTTTCGGAAGCACCATGGGCAACATGACCGAATTCAGCCAGGTTGTCGAACTGCTCAACGCGGGCAAACTTTCTCCCGTCGTGGATCGCATCTATCGCGCCCAGCAGGTCAAAGACGCGCACGAGTATCTGACAAGCGCGCAGCAATTCGGCAAGGTGGTTCTGACGTTTTAATGTGACCGGAGTGCTTAATTCCTAAACACACGACTCAATCAATTCCTTGAATCGATCAAAAAGATATACCGAATCGTGCGGGCCGGGGGAGGCCTCCGGGTGGTACTGCACGGAAAAAAGTGGCAACTCGCGGTGGGCCATGCCTTCGTTGGTGTCGTCGTTGAGATTGTAATGCGTGGGAACGATCTGGTCCTCGATGGATTGCAGGTCGACGGCGAAGTTGTGGTTTTGCGATGTAATTTCCACGCGCCCCGTGGCCATGTCCTTCACGGGCTGGTTGGCGCCGTGGTGCCCGAATTTGAGCTTGTACGTTTTCGCGCCCAGCGCCAGGCCGAGAATCTGGTGCCCCAGGCATATGCCGAAGATGGGCTTTTTGCCGATCAGTTTTTTCACCGTTTCCACGGCGTAAGAAACGGGCTCCGGATCGCCGGGGCCGTTGGATAAAAAGACGCCGTCGGGCTCCATGGCCAGGATGTCTTCCGCCGATGTGCTTGCGGGTACGACTTTAACGTTAAAACCCGCGTCGGCCAGCAGGCGGAGGATGTTTTGCTTCACGCCGAAATCCATGGCGACGATATTTTTCGCGTCGGTGCGATTGCTGAAATCCACGTAGCCCGAATCAAGCCGCCAGGTTCCCTGCCTCCAGTCGTAAGGCTTTTCGCAGGTCACCTCGCGCACCAAATCGCGGCCCGTCATGGGAGGGTGCTTTTTCAGCTTATTCACGAGATCGGCGGGATTTTCGCCGGCCGCGGCGATGATTCCGGCCATGGAGCCGTTTTCGCGCAGGTGTTTGGTCAGCGCCCGCGTGTCCAGTTCGCAGATGCCGGGGACGCCCGCTTCTTCAAGGTATAGCTCCAACGTCTGCTTGACGCGCCAGGAAGAGGGGATGAGGCTGCGTGATCGGATAATGAATCCGCCGGCGAAAACACGGCGGCTTTCCACGTCTTCGAAATTGACGCCCGTATTGCCGATGAGCGGATAGGTCATGCAGATCATCTGCCCGGCGTAGGACGGATCGGTCAGGATTTCCTGATAGCCGCTCATGCTGGTGTTGAAAACGACTTCGCCGATCGCTTCGCCGGCGGCGCCGAAGCGCTCTCCCGCGAACACGCGACCGTCTTCCAGGACGAGTTGCGCCTTATCGGCCATTGAATCTCCCGGGGAAAAAGACTGCTGATTTCCTCAAGCGCGCACAATAGAAAGGGCGGACCGGGCTGTCAAGAAGAAAGGGGAAAGGGGCAAGGGGCAATAGATTATCCAAATTCGGAATTCGGAATTCGGATTGCGGAATGAGCATGCTGAAAGTGGTGGACAGTGATCAACATCTTGGATTCAATACAAGGTCGGTAAGGCAGACGCCGGACTGTTTTTTCTTCGTCTTTCTTCTTTCCCCTTTCTCCTTTCCCCTTTCTCCTTTTACTGGTTTCAGCAGCGCGGCAGATAATGGCGACGCAGCCAGGAGGCCAGGCCGTCGAGTCCGGGAAAGAGAGTTCTTTCGGTAATATTCGCCTGGTCGAGTTTGTCACGAATTTCCCATTTCAACTCTTTGGGGATGATCAGGCGGCGAAAGAGATGGGGATGTTTGACAAGCCAGTCGTCAATTGTCGTTTTCAGACCGGACATGACCGAGAAAAGGGCGAATTGATTGACGATTCTGTCGTCCATCGAAGGGGGTTCGAAGAAGAGAATGTTGTTTTTCGTACTCAGGTCATCGAACTTACGAACATTGGGTACAGCCGTTTCCAGCATGCTGATGGTGAACGCGTTGGCTCTGACTTCCTCGAGTTTATCGAGCAATTGCGGCGGGAGCATTTGGTTCGTCCTGACGAAATCCACCTGCCAGATAACTCCGTCCTTGTTGTATCTTTCAGGATCCGCCGTGGCGAAATGCGCGGCGACAAACGGGAAATAGGTCCAGTCCAGCAGTCGGGTCGGAAGTCCGTGATGCTGCGCGATGGTCATCCATCTCCAGTCGGAATAATTCCCGCTGTTGCCGTCAAGTTGGGCGTATTTTTCGATTTTGCGTTTCATGACCGAGAAGATGTCACTGCCGGTTTCACATGTCGACTATTTTGAGCAGATCGTTATATGCGAGCTTGACAAGCCCATTTAATGAGGGTATGACCAAATGACTGTTCTGGTCATCTCGTCAGAATGAGGGGGAAATGGCCGAAAAAAGCGATAAAAGAGAATTGATCATCGACGCCGCGGCGCCGTTTTTCGCCCGTTACGGAATTAAAAAGACCACCGTAGACGAGATCGCGCAGGCCGCCGGCATGGGCAAAGGCACGATCTACCTGCATTTCAAAAGCAAGGAAGAGTTATTCGAAGCCCTGGTCCGAAGGCATGCCAATAGGTTTTTGGAAAAAGCTTCCAAGGTGTTGCATGAGGATATCCCGGTGGAGGAGATGCTCCGGAAGTTCATCCTCCTGCGCATCGGTAATTTTGAGGAAACGGCCAGGGAATACAACGTGTCCGTGGAATCCGTCGAGGAATTGCGACGGGAAGCCGAAGGAATGATTCGGGACGTTCTTGAACAGGAGGGCGAACTGCTTGCATCGATTCTCAAATTGGGCGTTGGGCGCGACGAAATGATCGTCGACGACATCCCGGTGGTCGTTTTAGCCATGCAGGCTGCCGTTAAAGCCCTGGATATGCCCTGGGTCATCCGGGGCCGGACTCTTGATTACAAGAAGAAGGCGGACATTCTCGTCGGCCTTTTTATCAACGGATTAAAGAAAAAATAGGAGAAGCCTTGAAACGCTATATTGTTTTGATTTTTGCCGTCGCCTTGCTTGCGGCGATTCCCGTGGCGGCCGGCGCGCAGGAAGGCGATCAAAACGTCAATCTCGACGCCCTGACTTTAGAGCAAGCCGTTTCGCAGGCTTTGGAGAAAAGCGAGTCGGGAATGATCGCCGAAGAAGAGATCAAAAAAGCCCAGGGCGTCGTGACCGAATACCGGGGCGCCGCGTGGCCGCAACTGACGGGCATCGCCGGCTACACTTACAACATCGAAGAGCCGGCGCAGCAGATGGACTTCAGTTTTCTCGATCCTTTGAGCATAGGAGCCGGCGGACCGCCCATCGGCGTGATCGATATTCCGCTGGTTTATCAGCACGAGTGGAATTTCACCCTCAACGCCCGGCAGAATCTCTTTACCTTCGGGCGCGTGGGCAACGCCATCCGCATGGCCAAGACCTATCGGAACATCAGCGAAGAAAACGCCGTGATGACCGATCAGGATACGGTGCTGGAAGCCGCCGAGGCCTATTACAGCGTTGTGCTGGCCAAGGAAATGGCGGACGTGGCCCTGAAAAATTTCAATCTGTCCCAGATGCATCTGGACGACGTGCAAGCCAAATACGACCGGGGTTTGAAATCCGAATTCGAATTGCTGCAGGCCCAAACCGACCTGGAACAAAACCGGCCTTATCTGATTCAAATGGATTCCCTGGTTATCATCTCCAAGCAAAACCTTCTGCGCGTGATGGGTTTGCCTCTCGACAGGAAGGTGGATGTGGGCGAAGGATTCGTCGAAGATACGCCGAATATGAGCCTCGATGAATATATCAACACTGCCAAGGAAGACCGCCAGGAACTGAAACTGCTTTCTTTGCAGGAGGATATGAACCACCAGGAAGGCAATATTCATCGTGCGGGAATGCTGCCGGTTCTTGCGGCGGAGATGAACTACACATATATGGGCCAGAGTATTACCGACGACGAGGATTTCTGGCCCCAGGAAGACGAAGACTGGAAGACCTTCTGGTCCGTGGGCGCCACGCTGACCTGGCCTTTTTTCGACGGCTTTTCGAGTTACGGAAAAATGAAGCAGGCCATGGCGACGGAGCGCATCACCCGGCTTCGCCGCTCCCAGGCTGCCAAAGGGATCGAGCTTGAAGTCACGCAATTGACCACGCAAATCGATACTCTCAAGCAGGAAGTCGCGGCCAGAAAAAAAACCGTGGCCCTGGCTGAAAAAGCATTTGAACTGGCCACGATTCGCTACGATTCGGGTCTGGGCACGCGCCTGGAAAAAGCCGACGCCAAGGCCCAGTGGACCCTGGCCAGAAGCGCCCTGATAAAAAGTCTGTATGATCTCAACATGGCCCGCGTGAAACGAAATCGCGCCCTGGGCAAGAAAATATAACTTTTTGTGAACGGAGAAAAAATGTCCGGCATAAGCAATAGATTCAAGTGGTTGAGCGCAATCGGAATATCGATCGTCGTTATCGGCATTATCGCTTACCGTTTCTTGACCATGGGCGGCGAGGAACCCCCTTTGTCCATCGCGCAGTTGCATCAAACCGAGGGCGTCCCGGTGGATACGGTGAAAGTGGAACTTCGGGATATTATGGCCGTCATGAAACTCACCGGCGCTCTGGAGGGAGTCGGCGAAGCGGAACTCGTCACCAACGCGCCGATGCGGATCAAGAAGATTTACGTCGAGCCCGGCAAGATGGTCAAAAGAAACCAGGTTCTGGTCAGACTTGATCCCTTGAGCTCGACATCCATGTATACCGCGCATGAGACGGCAAGGATTCGATACGAGGACGCCAAGCGAAACATGGATCGTATGAAGCCTCTTTTCGAGGCCGGCGCCATCAGCGAATCGGATTGGGACACGGTGAAATCCTCCGTGGAAATGGCCAAAGCGGGCCTGACGGATTTCAGCTATTCCCTGAAGTTGCGCAGCCCCATCAGCGGCATGGTGACGCGCGTGGAATTCAAACCAGGAGACCGCGTGGATCCCGGCAAATCCATCGTGACCGTTGCGACGACCGACGATCTGAAGCTTGTCGGCAAGGTGGGGCAGGGGAAGGTCAAAAAAATCTCCGTCGGAGACGAGGCCGTCATCAAAACCCTATTGGCCGATGGAACGGAAAAAATCCACGAGGGAAAAGTCGGCAACATCGGTTTGTCGGCGGATCCCGTAACGCGCCTGTTTCGCGTGGAAATCAGTTTTCTCAACGACGACGGACTTTTAAGAAGCGGCACGCTGCACGAAGTTCAAATCACTCTTGAAAGCGCCGAACAGGTTCCGGCCGTACCCGCCGAAGCCGTGGAGTATCTGGAAGATAAAGCCCACATATTCCGCGTCGCCGGCGGCATGGCCAAATTCGTTCCGGTTGAAACCGGGATTATCACAAGGGACTGGGTGCAGATCACAGGCGGCCTGGCCGCGGGAGACGAGGTCGTCGTGAACGGCGGCAATATGCTCAACCGCGCCAAAGAGGTCAAAGTGAAAATTCATAACCGACCCGAAACCGTCGTCGGACAATAAGGAGTACGCCCTATGTTTTTGGCGAAACTGGCTGTACGACGACCTGTATTGACGAGCGTGATCATTGTGGTCTTCCTCGTTTTGGGCGTACAGTCCTATCAAAGGCTGGCCCTGGAAATGACCCCCGACGTCGATTTTCCCATGATATCCGTGCGGACGATTTACCCCGGCGCCGGTCCCGAGGAAGTTGAAAGCCAGATTACAAAGCGTCTGGAAGATCAGATCGCGACCCTGTCGGATCTAAAGAGCCTGAACTCCACGTCCATGGATTCTTTGTCCTACATCATGGCCGAGTTCGAAGTCGGCGTCGACAGCGACTTGAAGGCCATCGAAATGAAGGACAAGATCGACGCCATCTTGTTCGAACTTCCCAAAGATGCTGAAAAACCCAGCGTTGAAAAGTTCAACATCAACGCGGAGCCGATTATCCAACTGAACGTCGTGGGCAACCGCCCTGCCACGGAGTTGTATTTCATCGCCGACACTTTAATCAAGGATCGTCTGGCTCAGGTGCCCGGCGTGGGAAACGTGGATATGACCGGCGGGCGTGAGCGGGAGATTCAGATTCTCGTCGACAAGGGCCTGGCGCAGTCCTACAGCCTGTCGCTCGGTATGATCGCCTCGATGATTGGCGCGGAAAACCTGAACGTCCCCGGCGGCCGCATCATCAAAGACACGCAGGAATACGCCATCCGCATGGTCGGTCAGTTCGAGAACGTTCATGAAATCGAGGATGTGAAAATTCCGCTATCTTCGGGCGAGGTTATTCGCATCAGCGATGTGGCAAAAGTGCTGGATACGTACGCGGATCCGAGATCGGACGCCTTTTTCGCCACTCAAGGCGTTCGTGAAGACGGCTCGAAAGGCGAGGTAAAGCCGATTCGATCCGCCATCAACATGGGAATCATCAAAAAGACCGGCGCCAACACCGTTGCAACGGCGCAGGGCGTGATGGACCTTGCGGAAAAGCTGAAGATGGAACTGCCGCCGGATATCGAGATCAGCGTCGCGAGCGACACTTCATTTTATATCAAGGATATGTCTTCCGGCACGATCATGAACATCATTATCGGCATCATCCTGACTTCGATTCTGATGTTCATCTTTCTCCATAGCTCCCGGTCGACATTGATCGTGGGAGTTTCCATGCCCGCGGCATTGATCGCCACGTTCATTTTGATCGATTTCGCGGGTTTTTCCATCAACATTATCACCCTGATGGCTCTGGGCGTGGCCGTCGGAACCCTTGTGACAAATACCATCGTTGTTTTGGAAAGCATCACCTTCAATCTGGAAAAAGGGAAAACCCCCGCCGATGCCGCTATTGACGGCACCTCAGAAGTGACCATCGCCGTTTTCGCCAGCACTCTGACCAATATCGTCGTGTTTACGCCTATCGCTTTTATGGGCGGAATCGTCGGACAGTTCATGCGTCAGTTCGGACTGACGGTCGTGTTCGCCACGCTCTTTTCCCTGTGGATGAGCTTCACCCTGGTTCCCATGATGGCCTCCAGGCTCATGCGCCCGCGTACGAAAGACGTCAGCCGGAAGATCGGGCCATTCGGACGAAACTTTGAAAGACTCTTCGGCGTTCTGAAGGAAGACTATAAGACGGTGTTAAACTGGGGCTTGAATCATCGGAAGGTTGTCGTTTTGGCGTCGATAATCGTCTTTGTCGCCGGAATCTCTATGTTCGGATTCGTCGGCATGGAGTTCGCTCCCGCCGGCGATGAAGGACTGGCCACGGTGCAGGTGAAAATGCCCGTGGGGTCGAGTCTGAAACAGACGTCTGATGTCATGCGGGAAATTGACGGAATCATTCGCCGTCTGACGCCGGAATTACGGAACGTTTCCATCGCCGTCGGCGGAGAAACCAAAGGCGTGGAAGAAGCGACGCTCATTCTGGACATCGGCCAGATGGACGAGCGCGAACGCGGCGTCAAGGAAATCGTCAACGAGATTCGCCCGGCCATGGCGGGAATCCCGGCGGCGGAGATATCCGTGATTCTGGGCATCGCCCGCGGGACGATGAGCGCCGACATGGAAATCAACGTCGTCGGCAGGGATTTGCGCGAAGTCAAAAAGGTCGCCAACGAACTGGTCGATCATATGCAGGGCATTGAGGGTCTGGCCGACGTGAACATGGACTACCGAGAAGGAATGCCCGAGTTCGCATTCAAACCCGACCGGGACCAGATCAGCCGGTACGGTATGACCAGTGCGCAGGTCGCCATGGAGATCCGCAACGCCTATGAGGGCAACGTGTCCAGCCGGTATCGGGAACTGGGTGAAGAATACGATATTCGCGTTCTTTTAACGGAGGATCAGCGCCATGATCCCGATTCCCTGGCCGCATTGTATATGCAAACGCCATTTGGTCCGGCGCCTTTCGGCCAGTTGGGCCAATTCATCAATTCCACGGCGGAATCAAAAATTAAGCGCCTGGATCGCATGCAGAACATCAATGTCTACGCGAACATCACGAAGGGCGTTTTGAGCGAAAAGCAAAACGAGATTCAGAAGAAGATCGATCAAATGAGTCTGGGATCGGTCAAAGTCAAATTCGGCGGATACGGCAAGTTGATGGCGGAAATGGCGACGGAAATCTTAAGCGCGCTTATTCTCGCCATTATTCTGACCTATCTGGTTCTGGCGGGCATCCAGGAGTCCATCATTCATCCGGTTACGGTTATGATTACGCTCCCCCTGGGCGCAGTGGGCGCCGCGTTTTCGCTTTTCATTACCGGCACATCCCTGAGCATCACCAGTATGATGGCTCTGGTTATGCTGGTCGGCATCGTCGTCAACAACGCGATCTTGATTTTCGATTACGCCACGCAGCTTCGCGATGAGGGAATGCCCGTTGTCGAAGCCGTCGCCGAAGCATCGGTCACGCGTCTGCGGCCGATTTTGATGATGAACCTGGCCATCGCCATATCCATGATACCGCAAACCATTCCCGGTCCCGGAGCGGAATTCAGGCAGGCCATGGCCATCGTGACCATGGGCGGCGTCATCATCTCCATGGTTTTCACGCTTCTTCTTCTCCCGGTTCTCTACATCATCTTCGACAAGATGACCCTGCGGGGCCGCAAAGAAGGCCGGGAGGCGAAGGCGAGTTCGTGATGAGTGCTCAGTGAAGCAGCTGCTTGCAAAATCATCTGTGAGGTCGTTTTGAATTTTGCAGCATCCAATCAGATGGCGAAGCAATCACAGCCTTTGGAAGGCTGTGCTACTAATCGTAGAAATCTTTGCGTGGCGTCACGATTTATTTTCTCACGCCATATCCGTCGCGAAGCCAAAGCGGGCTTTTCCATAATGTTTATGGTCCCTTTCCCACGGCTCTGACGAGCCGAGCTATTCACTGTCGCCCTGCGGGCTCGCACAGGCGGGGGCGCCTGTGCCACACACGTCTGCTGGGCCGAAGCCATGCACCTTTCGCCCGGGCACGTCATGTGTGGCACACCCGCCCTCGGGTGTGAAGGAATGCCTGGCAAGCACATTTGGTTGCGGCCGTTAGGCCGCGCTGTGCCACACACGTTTACAGGACCGAAGCCATGCACCTTTCGCCCGGGCACATCATGTGTGGCACACCCGCCCTCGGGTGTGAAGGAATGTCTTACAATCCCTTTTGGTTGCGGCCGTTAGGCCGCGCTGTGCCACACACGTTTACAGGGCCGAAGTCATGCACCTTTCGCCCGGGCACGTCATGTGTGGCACACCCGCCCTCGGGTGTGAAGGAATGCCTGGCAAGCACATTTGGTTGCGGTCGCCAGACCGCGCTGTGCCACACACGTCTGCTGGGCCGAAGCCATGCACCTTTCGCCCGGGCACGTCATGTGTGGCACACCCGCCCTCGGGTGTGAAGGAATGTCTTACAATCCCTTTTGGTTGCGGCCGTTAGGCCGCGCTGTGCCACACACGTTTACAGGACCGAAGCCATGCACCTTTCGCCCGGGCACGTCATGTGTGGCGCAGGCGCTACTACTCTGCGAAGCGGCGCTTCGCTGCGAAGCACGAGCCTCGCCTGTGTTGTTGCCAATAAGATAAAGATAGCTATATCAGTAATTTTTATATGGCTAGATGACGGAACCATTGAAACCTGTCTATTCGGCGGGATTGTTATCGGAAAAAAGGACGTTTTCCAACTGATTCTTTCTTTTGGAAAACGTTATTTCCTGATCCATTTTCAATAACTTTTCACGGAATTGATTAAAAATCATTGTTAACTTGGGATTGATTTCCAAAGTAAATTGATTCCATTCGGGAATGATTTGCATGTGAATCGTAATTTTCCCCGGTGAGCGAGCGGCCTGAACCAACGAAAACAGCAACAGAACAAATTTCGGATCGCCTTGAAATGCCTCGTTAAAAGCCTCGATAAGACCGTCTGCATTGACGTTGTCCGGCTCCACATCACGCAGACCTATTTTCGAAGTGAATAAAACCGTCAATTTGTCAATGATGACTTCGCCGAGCGCTGTTTTATATATCAGTTCCGCCCGCCGGTCGTTTACGCTTTTCAAAACCCCCGTTTTTTCATCGATAAGGATTTTCAACGCTTGAAAGTCGCTCGTTTGTTGAAAAACATTTTCCAAAACCAGTATGTTTTCGATCCATTGAAATGTCAGCGCGTCGAAGTTGCCGGGAAAGGCATCGTCGAAATACTTTTTAAGATGCGGGATTATGGCGTCGATAAATTCTCGGTCGCGCCGACGCAGTTTCGGAATGCGTCTGTGTGATTCCAAATAGCGTTTCAGCAGTTCCGAAACGAGCTTGGCAAAGAAAACTATCGCGTAGATGAAAAAGATCATGCCGGCGATTATGAACAAGTAGATCATGATTTTTCGCCGAAAGGGATGGAACTGACGCTGAAAGAGCCGATTCCCGCGGCCACGAGGCGGCCGCTTGCCGAAGTGTTGATCCATTCATTTTCCATGGAATCTCCCGTCGGCTTCGGGCGGCTTTCTTTTGCCGTCTTTCAGGTGTTTTTCCAGCCAACCGAAGGACGGTTTATCCCCTTCGTCGAAAAGCGGCACGTATGGCTTGATGTCCAGAAGCGGCGTCTGGTCCAGCATGTCCACGCCGGCGATTCTCATGCCCGAGCCGGTCACTTCCAGAACCCGCGCGACGGTCAGGCCGATGTTGTTCGGGCGCCTCGGCGCGCGCGTGGCGAACAGGCCGCGCAGCTCGTTGTCGAGATAAGGCTTGACGCGAAGTTTGTATCCCTTGGTGCGGTTGAAGAAATAGAGAAGGATCGCGTGGCTGAAACCTTCCAGGTCGGCCAGGCCCTCGCGATACGGCTCGTACACTTCCACGCGCCCTTCGACGTTCATGGCGTAAGCGCCCTGGATCGGCGCTCCGGTCGGTTCCTTGTGCGGCGAATGGATAACGCCGATGGGGTGAAAAACGATGGAATTATCAGACATGAATTATATACCTTATTTCCGTGGACAGACCGCGTTTATGAATCCGGTGAGCCCGTTTTCGCCAGCTTCAGCGCCAAAGCGATGGAGTGATCCATGTTGTTATACCAGAAAAGGCCGGTGCGACCGGAGAGCGTCAGATTCTCGAATCGCGAAAGACTTTTTTTCAGCTTCGACAGATCCTCGCGATAGCCCGCCGAATAGATCGGATAACAATCCGGCACGCGTTCGATACGGCATTCCAGAACGTCCGAGGCGTTTTCGAGAAGGCCCGCGTCGACGAGGCTCTTGATGATGTTATCTCGGCCCGCTTCCGGATTGTTCCATGTCTCGTGGCCTTTCGGCGCCGAAACCTCCACGCACAAGCCGCCGTTTTGACCTTGGGACATTTGCGGGTCGAAGGCGTCGGGCCGGGAAACCCGCGTGAAGGGGATGTGCTTTTCGCCGAAGTAGCACCACTGGAAATCGGGTCCCGAGCGCTTTTTTGCGATGATGTTGTAAAAAACCACGTCAAGATAACGCAGCGCGGTCGCGGGAGCCTTGCCTTCTCCGCTTAGGTCGGAAAGCAGCGTGATCGGCGCCGTCCAGTAAATGCGCCCGGCTTCAAAGCGCTTGCCGCCGGCGTGCACGGCCTTAATGGAATCTCCTTCGATGTCCAGCTTCGTGACGGCCGCGCCGCAAAGCACCCGGCCGCCGCCGGCTTCGATGCCTTCCTGAAGTTTTTTGGAAAAAACTCCGATTCCGCCTTTGGGATACGTGAACTGCGTCTCCACGCGTCCCGAGCCGACGATAATCGAGCGGACCAGTTCCCAGAGCGTGTTGATTTGCAGCCGTTCGTCAATGATGGCCCGGTCGATTCCGGTTTTGGCCCAGTCCGGGTCCGTATCTTCCGGCGCGATCCCTAAAAATTTTGTTGAATAGTCGCGGAAAAAAGCCTCGTAAAGCGTATTTCCATACATGTTCCGAACGTAGTCGGCAAAACTCGCCTGGGGTTTCTTGCGGTAGAGCCGAAACAGAAGATCGAAGGCGACGCCGAATGCGATGCGCATGGGAAAACGCAATAACTGCACGCTCGGGTGAATGGGCCACCGGTAATATCGGCCCCTGAAATTGACCAGGCTCAAGCGGGGGATGGTCAGGGCTTCGTCGCCCAGCGTGTCGGCAATAAATTTTTGTACGTGCGTGTCCGCCGTGTGAAAACGGTGTGGTCCGATATCGAAACGGCCCGCGCCGTAGTCGAAGGTCCTGGCCAGACCGCCGACATGGTCGTCTCTTTCCAGCACGCATGCCGATTGCCCGCTTCCGGCCAGCCTGCGCGCCAGCGTCAGTCCGCACACGCCGGCGCCCACGACAAGGGCGTCGAATCGTTTTGCGGATTGCGTTTGCGCGTCGTTCATGGGATGGCTTCACGTGATTGAAAGGGAAATCGAAATCGGAAATAAGACTAGCGGCTTGACATGACCGGGTCAATGAGGCCGACGAATTATTTTTCCAAAACGCCGGTCATTTTCTCTTCATATACTTTTCTGGCTTCGGCCAGGCGCTCGGGGGTTCCCACGTCCGACGAGAATCCGCGGCAGACGCAGCCTCCCACGCGAAGGCCCCGGTCGATGGCCATGGCGACGGCGTCGGTCAGATAGAGTTCGCCGCCCGGACCAGGCTCGATGTCCTCGATGAGGTCAAAGATGCGGTAATCGACCAGCAGGATCCCGCGTTTGTTCAAATTGGTCCGGCTGGTTCCCTTTGGGGGCTTTTCGATAATCTTCGTCACGCGGTCGCCGTCGCAATAGACCGCGGCTCCTTCGTAGGGATCGTCCACTTCGTTAAGCATGATGGAAAAATCGAAACCGCCGTTTAAATGAAACTCCAAAAAACGCTGGTAGTTGCGCTGCGAGGCCAGGAAAATATCTCCATAGGCCACGAAAAACGGCGTGCTGGTCACCATGTCGGCGGCGCATAAAAGGGCGTGCGCCGTGCCGTTCATTTCATCCTGCTTGACGAAACTCGTGGACACATCCCACAAAGCTCCCTCGTTGAAGTAATTTTCCACCTTGCCGGCCATGTAGCCCGTGACAAATGTTATGTTGTCGACGCCGCATGAGGCCAATCCGCGAAGAACATGTTCCGCCAGCGGGTACGGCCCGACGGATACAAGCACTTTGGGAATGGCGTTGGTGAGCGGGCGCAATCTTGTCCCGGCACCAGCCGCCAGGATAACACCGTCCATCAAATGACTCCGTAAATGTTAATTGCGTTAAGTGATACCAGAAGTGTCTGAAGCGTACCACAAAACAGGAATGTCTTGAAAGGCCATTGCAGGCTGCCGGAAAAATATTGGTTCTTCGAGGATTACCGTACTTCATCATGAAAGGATCGGAAGACATGTCGACAATTCGGTGATTTATTGGCGGCTTTATCGCAATTGAAAATTTTTAACCGGGTATTTTTCGCTTTGCCGTCGCAAAATATGGCCATGCGCGCGCTAAGGATATATGATCCCGACCCGACGAGTCATCAATTTTCACGGGGCCGGCCCTTGAACAAAAGCTTTGTATTCGGTCTGACATCGGTCATTTTACTTTTCGCCTGGCTTTTTCTCCCCTTTGCCGGGCCCGTGGACGACGCCTATATCACGATGACTTACAGCAAGAACATCGCGGATGGCAAAGGCATTGTTTTCAATGAAGGGGAAAATGTCGAAGGGTGCACGGCTTTCGGGCAGATGGTCATCCTGGCTCTGTTCAGCGGCCTGGGGATCGAGCGCCTGGATATCGTCGCCGTTTTCCTGGATATCCTGGCATGGGCGGCGCTGCTGACTTTATGCTATGTTTTTTACCGAAAGCAGACCCGCGATATTGAGGGATACCGCCCGGACAGCTTCGACGCGCTTTTCGGCCTGTACCTGATCGTTTCACCCATGAGCATGATCTGGGCGACTTCCGCCATGGAAACGCCCATCGTAGCCCTATTGTGGATGGGCGCGTTCATGGCCCATCTTTCAGAGCGCGAAAACGAATCCTGGCCGCTTTTATCTTCTCTGGCGACGGTGGGCGCGGCGCTGATGCGGCCCGACGGCATACTCATCGCCGTTCCCCTGGGGCTGTCATGGCTATGGCCTTTCAGGAAGAAATCCGCATTTCGAGGGATTTCTTACGGCGTTATGGTCTGCGCGCTTTTCGGGGGCTACTGGCTGTGGCGCTGGAATCATTTCGGATATTTCTGGCCCAACACCTTCGCGGCCAAAGTGGGCAGCCCGAGCATTTATTTGAGCGCCGGCGGCCTTTATTATCTGATCAGAGCCGGGATATCTCTCGCGTTTCCCGTGGCCTTCATTTATTTGATGATCCGCGCAAAGCGCGAAGTTCTTGCAAAGATGCCGCGATGGTTTTGGGTGGCCGTGGGGATCGTCGCGGTTTCTTCGGCCTACGTGGTGATTATCGGCGGCGATTTCTTCCCTTATTTCCGGTTTCTAGTTCCCGCACTGATTCCGGGCGCCCTGGCGGCATGGAAATTGTTCCGGATAAAAATCGAGGAAAGAAAAGCCTCCAAAAATGAAATTGAGGCCGGCCCGAAGATCAAACCGGCGAAAGTGTTTCTGCTTCTTTTCCTGTGGTGCAGTTGGTCCGCTTTCAGCCTGGCGCTGCAGTTCGTCAAGGCCAATATGCTCGTGGAATGGACGCACAACTGGAGTTACGTCGGCCGGGAACTCAAACGGCTGACGCCCTCGGACGCGTACATCGCCACGCTGCCCATCGGGGCCATCGGTTATTACAGCGACCGAAAAATCCTGGATATTGTGGGATTGACGAACCTGGCGATCGGCCGCAAAGCGATTCATACGGGCAAACGCATCGTCGGCCATGAAAAGCACGATACGAAATACGTTCTCGACGAAAAGCCGGATCTGATCCTTACGTGGCCTGACCTTTATAAAAGCATCCCGAAAAAACCTGAGGCATGGCTTCATGCGCATACTATCGCGACGGCGCAAAGGCGCATATTTCTTTCCCCGAGAACTTTCAAGCTTTATGAACCCATGGCCCTGAAAACTCCCCGGGGATTTGTGCTGGGATTCATGCGCAAGGACAATATCGGCCGGGACGGGTGGGATGCCTTCGTGCCGTTGAGCACGAAATTGCAAAAACGCCTTTTCGATCCCGTGAAATTCCGGAAGATCAACAAGCCGACTTTAAAGGAGCTTTTCAACGGGGCGGGGATGAAAAGCGCAAAGTCGAAAGGCAAAGAGAAAAAATCAGGTCCATGAAATTGCCGTTTCATCTTTTGACCGCAGGGGATTTTGCAAGAGAGGGAATCTTGACTTGCCCCGATCTTGGTGATAACTGAAATAAGCAAGGGAATGAAAGACAAAAGGGCGTCTTATCAACAAAAACGCTAATGTTAGCGGATCATTCACAAAGAAAAAGGAGAGTAAGTTTATGAAAAAATTGATCCTTATCTCTGTCATTTTGGCGGCTTTCCTGGTTTCCAGCGTCGCCGTGGCGCAGGTCTACGAGGTCAAAGGCAAAAAAGGCGTGTACACGATGGGTGGAAAAATCCACAAGTACGATCCCTACGACAAGAAAAAAGACGACGGCAAAATCGGCAGGCTCTACATTCTTCTGCCGGGAAAAACCAAAGAAGAAGATGCCAAAAAGCTGTACGTCACGGATAAATCGGCAATCAAACTCGCCTCCGGCGCCGAAGCGACGGTCGGGCAGTTGAATCCCGATGTCTCCGTCAAAGTTACGTACAAGAAAACGTCCAAGAATGAACTTGTTATTCGCGAGATCGAGATTCAGTAAGCAAAACTCAAGTTAAAGAAGAAGGGCGGGGTCATATGGCTCCCGCCTTTTTTTGATTATTCGCCGGATGCGAAATGCTTGATGCGGTCGATCAGGCTCGAAATCTTGTCGCCTTTTTTGTCGGATTCGATTTTACCGAATTCTTTGAGAAGCTCTTTTTGCCTTTTGTTGACCTTCCGTGGGACCTTCAGCCTGACGACGCAGAGTTGATCTCCCCGTCCATATCCCTGCAGCCTGGGTATGCCCTTGCCGCGTATCCGAAGAATATCCTCGTGTTGCGAGCCGGCGGGCACGCTTAACGTGACATCGCCGTCCAGTGTAGGGACTTCCAGCTTTTTGCCTAAAACCGCTTCGTGAAACATGACCGGAATATCGATGACGACGTCGTTTTCGTGGCGCTGAAAGACTTCGTGCGGCTTGACGTGGATAAAAACGTACAGATCGCCCGGAGGGCCGCCGCTTGCGCCGTCTTCGCCCTTGCCGGAAACGCGCAGACGCATGCCGTCTTCGACGCCCGCCGGGATCCGGACCGAAACTTGAGTTTTTTCCACAATGCGTCCCGTGCCGGAGCAATCCTTGCACGGATCCTTGATGATCTTTCCGGCGCCCCCGCAGCTATGGCAGGTGGTGGAAATGGAGAAAAATCCTTGCGTTCTGCGCACCTGGCCGGCGCCCTGGCATAAGGGGCAGACCACGGGATTCGAGCCCGGCGCGACGCCGGAGCCCTTGCAGGTCAGGCAGGACGCCCTGCGTGGGACGGATAACTGCTTTGTCGCTCCGAAGGCGGCTTCCTCGAAAGGAATTTCCAGATCGAAACGGACGTCGTCGCCCCGGTATGCGCCTCCCCGCCGGGAACCGCGCCGCGATCCGCCCATGCCGAAAATTTCCTCGAAGATGGACCCCATGGAGGAAAATACGTCGCCGAAATCGCTGAATCCCTGGTATCCCGCCCCGCGAAGGCCGTCGTGCCCGAATCGGTCGTATGTCTCTTTTTTCTGCGGGTCGGATAAAACCTGATACGCTTCCGAGGCTTCCTTGAAACTCATCTCCGCTTCGGCGTTTCCGGGATTCTTGTCCGGGTGGTATTTCAGGGCCAGTTCCCGGTAGGCTTTCTTGATCGCAACGCCGTCGGCGTCGCGCGATACGCCGAGAATTTCGTAATAATCCTTTGTCGTGGTCATGCGTTAAAAACCGGTGCTAAAAATGAGAGCCGGGCGGGCTTGAAATACTTGTATGTATTATTCGATTGCTTCGGATTCGGCTTCCGTGGTTTTCGGCTTGGCCTGTTCGGAAGACTCCTCCATCTCCTGCCTGGCCTCATCGAAAAGATCCACGGCGGTGACGTATCTGACTTCTTCCTTCATGTCGGGAAGCTCTTTAAGCCACTTCTTATATTCTTTGCTGTCGTACAGCCCTTTGTTTTTATTTCTTTCCAGCAGGCGGATATCGAATATTTGCTCGGGCCTTCTAATTATGCTCATGGTCGCCTCCAAACTTGCGGGGCAAGCTTATGGGATCGGATTTATTCTTCTATTTCTTCCGGCCGGTTGTCGTGCTTGATGACCTGGACTTTGCCCGCGGCGATTTCCCTCAGCGAATTGACGATATCCTTGTTGTTGTCGGATTCGATAAGAACTTTGCTGCCGCGCATGAGTTGCCGGGTTCGACGCGCCGCCAGGAGAACGAGTTGGAAGCGGTTGTCCACGTGTTCGATGCAATCTTCAACGGTGATTCGGGCCATGTTTGTTCTCCCTGTTGGGTTTTCAAATCCCTAAAGCGTTCCATCCGATTCGACGTCGGCATCGGGTGCGGTTTCTTCCTTGATCGGAGTCAGCCATTCATCGATGGAATCCGGCCAGTCTTTCAGCAGGCCGGGATCCATTTCAAAAATGCCGTCCGATAGGTTCCCGCGCCCCGCGACAATTTCCGAACCGCCGTCGGACTTCATGCGCGCCGCCTCGATCCATGCCAGCAAGGTCTTGTCGGCGCCGTACATTTCAAAACGCGCATCGAAATCCGCCAAAGCGCTTTGCGCGGTTTCGAGTTGCGGCGAACTCAAAAAGCGCCGGCCCTCGACATCGACGAGTCGGCGCAAGGCGTCCAGGACTTTTTCCTGATCCAAAGCCCCGGCTGCTTCGGATATTAAGTCCCCATCCGAAGAGCGCGAAATGTTAATGGTTTTATCGCCAAAGCGCAATACCCAATTATGGACGTCCGGAACATTGAAATCCACCAGGGTTTTATCTTTGAGATCGTTGGTTTGAAGGTCGATTTTTTCCATCGCGTGGCCGGGGATGGAGCACAGATAGCCTTTGGGAGGCACGGCGTAGTAATCCCCGGCGGGATCCTTCGAGCCGATGGAGATTTCAATGGATTCGGGCGTTTTGCCGTCGCCGTATTGCACGGTGAACACCGATTGATCTTCTCCCAGGCCGTATTCTTCGAGATTTTCCGCGTTTTCCTTGAAAATGGATTTTACCTTCAAAGAGCGCAGGCCCTGCATGACTTTATCGACGGCCTCGCCGTCGGCTCTCCACCATTTTACCGGTCCGGTCAGCTTCCATTCGCTTTTCTCATCGGGAAAGTCGCTCGCCGAGTCGTCGTCGCCTTCGGATTCGATTCGCTCTTTTCCCAGGATGTAAATCGGCTTTCCACCTCTTGAATAGGAGACTTTGATCGGCTCCCGATCGTAGGTGGTGGGCAGAATCTCTTTATCCCGGTACTTGTCCGACGGCTCCAGCAGCGAGTTTTTCAGCGAACTGGGAAATACGAAAAGCTTCGGCAGACCGTCGATCATCGCGTAAACGGCGTCTCCGATTTTATGACTGGCCCCGAAAATCAGCGTCTGAGAATGGGCCGCGGCGGTGAAAGTGATCCTGAAAGTGGAGTCGGGCAGTCCGTAGATCGAAAGATCCTCGTCGGGATCGTCGATGATGCGGTCCGGTTTCGTGGTTCGGAATTTTGAAATGATTCCCTGAACGGCGAATTTGTCCGCGTCGTCCTGATAGGGTTTGATGACTTTCCAGCCTTCGCCGCCCTCGACATTGGCCATAACGGTTTGGAGTCCGGCGGCGTCGATGTCGATCTTGCTCAAATCATCCCACGCAAGATCAAAAGCGTAGCCTTCCTGCTTTTTCTCCTCGGCTTCGCGGGTGATCCGGGGCCTTTCATAAAAGAAATATACGGCGGCGACGGCGGCGAGAATGAGAAGAGCGGCAACGGTTTTTTTAATGCTCATGCGTTGCTCCGCCGGTTTCGTGAAATGATGACGCCGATTCCGAACATGGACGCCAGCATGGGGATGAACACGACGGAAATGAAAAATACCGCGGCCCGGTCCTCGCTGCTCAGGAAGATCGAGGACGGAGCGAACGCATTGCTGCGTACGGAGATGATTTCCTCTTTTCCCGTCAGCCAGGCGATGCCGTTGAGCGCCAGATTGGCGTTGAAGAGCTGGCCGATCATCCCGTTGCGGACAAAGGTCGAGTCTCCGATAACGATGATCCGGCTTTGCGCCGGTGAATCGCCGTTATCGGATGCGGCGGTATCGTCGTCGCTGTCTTCGGCCTTATTCGTTTCCGGCGTCACTTCAATGGCGGCGCCCAGCACGAGGGGCCCGGCGAGATCGTCGTTTTCTTTTTCGACGGCGCCTTCATCCAGCAGTTTCTTGGTGTTGACTTCGCCCCAGGATTGTTCGCTGGTTTTTAAAAGCGGCGTGGCGTCGGCCATGGAGCCGGCTTGTGAGTCCACGGTCAGGCTGCGCGCCATCTGAAAAATGGTGGGCTGCTTAATGTCCTTCGTGATTTCGTGATGGGGATAATCCTGCACAACGGGAGTTGCGCCGATCTGGCTGCCCAAAAAGGGAATTTCCTGGACCTCGATGAGAATATCGTTGTCAAACCTTACGCCGTAGGAAGCCATCCATTCTTCCAACCCCGTTTCAACCATGGGCTCAGTCAGCAGCATCATGGAGCCGCCGTCGGCAACCCACTTTTTCAAAGCCGCGATTTCCGCTTCGGCCAGCGCCCTGTCGGGACCCGCCACGATCACGGCGCCGCACTCGGGCGGCACGATTCTGCCCGCCAGCACGATTTGCTTGACGTCGTGATTTTCATTTTCCAGAAGCCGCTTCAACATGGAGGCGCCGATTTCCTCGTCGTCTTCGACGCCGGCTTCCCCGTGCCCGGCGACGAAGCAGACGGGACCGGTTTTGACTTGCGTGATTTTCAAAATGGACTGGGTGAGGGCTTCTTCCGCTTGCTGGGAAATGATGTTGCTTCGCCCGTCGGATTCCACGACGATGGCGCCGCGCTGGGTCACGTCATATCCCTGCAGCCGCTCGGGATTTCTGTCCGGATCGATGATGCGGTAAGTGAACATATCCTTCGGCGCCGCCTCGACATAGCGTTTGAGCAGCTTCTCAAAACCTTCCGATTCTCCGGGAGCGAAAAAACCGGTGACCATAACCTCATTTTTCAAGCTCTGAAGAATCTTCACGGTCTGATCGGAAAGGGTGTTGACCTTGGATGAGGTGCCGTCCCAGGTTTTTTCGTATCCCGCGGCGATAACGTTGGCGAAAACGATGATGGCTGTCACGAGAATTGTGAAAAAGATGGCGTTGGCGCCGAATTTCGTCGTGCGTCTTCTTAAGGTAGTGGTGACGCTGCCCAGATCCATCATCAGGCCCGCGACCAGAAGCACCGGCCCCAGGGCGACGACGTACCAGAATTGAATCAGCATATCCGTCGCGAAAAAAAGCGTGATCAGGGCGATCAGCGACAGCAGCAATCCTTCATATTTCAATACCGATGCGATGGATTTCATATTCGTTCTACCTCCAGCGCGAGCTTTCGACGACGCGCGTGGCCAGGAAAATGAAAAAGAAAATGAACGCCGCGAAATAGACCAGGTCGCTGACGGCGATGACGCCCTGGGCGAAGTTCTCGAAGTGCGTCATGATGGCGATGTATTTGAGAACCTTGCCCGCCGCGCCGGCGACGGATTCCGCCAGCCAGCCGACGATCCACAGCAAAAGAAGCGTGAAAAAGGACCACACGGCGGCCTGGGTCTGCGTTTTCGCCAGGGTGCTTGAAAAAAGGCCGAAAGCGATGAACGAGGCGCCCATGAGAAAAAGCCCCGCATAGCCCGTGAGGATTTTTCCCACGTCGGGATTGCCGTATTTGAAAAGAATCAACGGAAACTGCGCGGTCAGAAAAACCGCGAAGGCGTAAAACGAAATGGCGCCCATGAACTTGCCCCAGACGATGGACGACTCGGAAATGGGGCTGGTCAAAAGAGTCTCCTCGGTTCCGTTTTTTCGTTCCTCGGCGTACAGGCGCATGGTCATCAGCGGGATGATCAAAAGGAGAATGACGCTCAAGTTGTGAAAGAGCGGCGTGATGATCATGTCGTTGACGTTGAGTTGCTGCATGGCCATGGGATTTTGATAACTCTGGAACTGGGCCTGCATCTGCACGAAGTAGGTGAATAAGTCGAAATAGAAAAGGCCCGCCAGCGTGATAAAAACCACGAGGATCACGTAGGCGATGGGCGACAGGAAGAACTGCTTCAATTCCTTTTGCCATATGGTCAGGATATGCAAATCGTCACCCCCTAATTGCTCGTCAAATGAACGAAGACCTCTTCCAGGGAGGGAACTTCGTCTCTGATTTCCACCAAACCGCATCCCGAATCGATCACCGTTCGGGCCACCCGGTCGGCCACTTCTTTGGCTTCGGAAACGGTCAGTTCATATCCGCCGGGCGTCGATGCGGGCGTCACGGCGGCCACGCCGTCGATCTTTTCAAGGCTTTTTGCGATGTCCCGGCTTTTATCGGCGATGCGAAGCGACAGTTTTCGCGCGCCGCCGAACTTTCTGGACAGCTCTCCGACCGTGTCGTCGGCCACGAGTTTTCCGCCGCTGATGATAATGACGCGGTCGCAGGTCATCACGACTTCGGGAAGGATGTGCGTGGACAGTAAAACCGTATGCTCTTTTCCCAGTTCCATGATGAGGTTTCGGATTTCCTGGATTTGCACCGGGTCCAGGCCGATGGTGGGCTCGTCCAGAATCAGGACGTCGGGCTCGTGGATCACGGCCTGGGCGAGGCCGACGCGCTGGCGGTAACCTTTGGACAGATGTCCGGCGATTCTTTCGCTCACATTCGTCAATCCGCATCGCTCCATGGCCTTGGCGATGCGCCCGTCGCGTTCGGATCCTGGAATTTTTCTTAATTTCGCAATGAATTCCAGGTTTTCCCGGACGGTGAATTCCAGATAGAGCGGCGGGTGTTCGGGCAGATATCCGATTTTTTTGCGGACTTTCAGACTGTCGGACATGACGTCGAAGCCTCCGACGGTCACGGTTCCTTCGGTGGGCGGAATGTACCCGGTGATGATTCTCATCGTCGTGGTTTTTCCCGCGCCGTTGGGACCCAAAAAGCCCAGAACCTCGCCGGAATGCAGTTTGAAGTCGATGCCTTTCACGGCCTGGTGATCGCCGTAGTTTTTCGTAAGGCCGCGGACTTGAACCACAGGCTCCCGGGATGAAGACGAATTATTCGCTGCAACCATGATTTCCCCGATTGATGATCGGTTATTGATAAAAATAGCCGCGGAAAAAGTAAGAACGCTTACCGGGGATGTCAAGGCTGACCGGGAGGATTGGCGCGGTCATCTTTAAAAATAAAACAAAAAAATAAAGCCTTGTTGCCGATAAGAAGCACACCCGCTCATTATCGCTTCTTCGCTGACGCGAACAAGCGATTGGCCATTCGCGGCTCTGTTTTGGCCATTCGCCACTCGCAGCACTGATTTTGGGGCTCATGGCCGTTAACGAAATCGAAATCGGGCACGCCGCGTCTGCGACGACACGGAGCCGCGCACGAAGTCGCGCCTGAGCGCCGGCGAAGGCGCGAAGAGAGTAAGCGGGGAATGCATCGATAATTGATGTTGTTGCGTCTTTTGAATTAATCGCCTTCCGATTCGTCGGAAGAATCCGGGACGGGTTCGATATCGGCGGTTTCGATCGTGTCGTCGTCGCCATCGGTCAGGGTGAGTTTTTGTTTGGCGAGCTTGGCCGCAATGCGCTTGCGCTCCTGCTCGGCCTTGCGCTTATCGTAGGCTTCCTTGTCCAGTTCGTCCTGCTGGTAGTAGACGATTTTCCACTGCCCGGCTTCAAGCTCCAGGTTCATCCCGATGGCCGCCCATCCGGAAATGTCGTTGTCTTTCCTGTGCAGGAGAATGGGAAAGTCGCAGCGCGCCTTCGTTTTATCCTTTAGGTCCACCTTGCAATAGTTGCGCTCGAATGTCTTTTCGATTTCGAACGCCACGACGGGATTTCCGTATTTGGCGACACGCTGAAGGTTCGCTTCCCATTTTATCTGCTTGTCGGCGTCGGCGAACATGGCCGCCGCGTCGGCGTGCCGGCCGTCGGAGATGGCTTCGAAAAATGCCATGGCCGTCAAAATGAGCGTGCGTTCCGGATCCGGATCCCGCGGCTTCGGCGTCGGTGCGGGAGTCGGCGTGGGTTTTTGCGCCGCAAGGCCCAAGTTTTCCGAGGTTTCAATCGCGTCGGAAGGCTTGCATGATCTGTAAGTCAAAACAACGCACACAAGGAAAAGCAGCACGATGGCCGCATCGAGTATGCGAATGGTTCTTTCCTGATTCATGACTCATCGTCCTCGAAATGATCGGCCGGTTCGGCGGTCATGATATGCGTGTCCGGCTGGTCGATCATCGCGGCCTGGGCGCGGGTTCCGGTGCAGTCGGGATTGCATATGGCGAAAAGCAGCATGTAGCAAAATAAAAAGGCGGCGATCCCGGCGCGGATCAGCAGGTTGCGGGAAAGGTTTTCGTTTTTGCCTTCCATGGTTCCCTCTTTTCGCATGAGGGATTTGGCGATGTTGTCCAGAGGATTATAGGCTTTGACCTTCGGCGAAGGCAGTTCGTCACCGAATCGAATGGCCTGCACGGACAGGATGTCATCCGCGATTCCTTCAACTAACTCGGCTTCGTGGTGGATGGATTGGCAGGCGGTGTTGATGTCGCCGCTGACGATGAGGCTGCCGATATTTTCGTCATCCAGGCGCTTGGCAACGCTCGATGAGCATAGAATATAATGATCCCCGTTCTTGACGGGTATGGATCGATGAACAGGCACCTCGATAATGGGGCGTCTTCCCAGAGCGCGAAGGAGATTCAGCGAGAAGGGATGGTTTCTGGCTTCCTCGGGCTTGAGCAGGGCCGAATCCACCATCTGCTGGGCTTGCGTGTGATCCTGCGTCACGCAGCGGATAACGCCGTCCGACAAGAGATAAATGCGCGCGTTGCCGATGTGCGAGTATGAAATATGCCCGGCGGAAAAAAACAGGCAGGCGATGGACGCTTCGATGGCTTTCGGCGGATCTACGGACTGTCCCAGGGCGAAAAGGGCCGCATTGGCGTCGCTGACGACCTTGGTTAAAAATCGTTTCGGATCATCCATGGGCATTTCGTAAAACGTCTGCCCGACGCGCTCCAATACGTGTTGCGCGGCTTCCGGGGCCATCGTCTCGCCGACGGGCGCGGTCAGAACCAGGAGCAACCCTTCCGTGTTTTCAAAGGCTCCGAGGGTCTGGAAGGCGTCGTGGTCGACGCCGTCATAATAAAAGCTCATCAGCTTGGCCAAGGGTCCGGGCCTCCGTGCGGTCTTATAAAGCGGTCGGGATCCGCCTGTTTGCTTATTCCAATAATAGGAAATAATTTTGCCCGGGCAAGGCCGCGCAAAAACCTTGCCCATTGTCGGGAGATACTAAATATCACAAGCTTGCAAAACATAAAAGCTTGCTTCAATCCGGCGCTAAAACAGGCGCATGACCGGCTATGAGCCGATTCGGAGCATGGAAGCCGGCGTGAGCCGGTGTTAAAGAGGTCAGCGATCACTTGTGAGCGAAATGGGAATGTTGCCGGTTTACGCATTATTAAAAATATTTTGATTTTTACTCGATTGTGTCATAAATTGCGCCGTTTTATGCTTATGAAGTTGCATTTTCGAATAGAGAGTTTCCGATGATGAAAATCCATCTGGCCGTAATTTTCCCCGTGTTGTTTGTCGCGTTGGCACTGGGTGTCATTGCCGTATCCTGCAAAGACGGCGAAGACGGTTCGGACGGCTCGGACGGCGAGGTGATTGAAGTCAATATTGACGATGACAGCGCCGATGACGACGCCGATGACGATCATGACGATGATGCGGATGACGACGCAGACGATGATGACGACAGCGATGAAGTTCTGGATCGCGACGATCTGGACTACGCCGACGAGTGCCCTGCGCTGGCCGACTGCGTGATCGGCGCGTGCAACGGGAGCGTTGATCCCGACAGCTATTATCAGGTCGCGCAATGCGCCTTATCGAATTGCCGCGACGATTATGAAAACTGCTTCGGCGGCTTCGGCGGTCAGGCCTGCGTGTATATCATGAAATGCCTGCAACAATGCCTTCCGGCGGATTGCATCGATGAGTGCATCGACGGCGCAAGCTATGAGGCGATGCTTTTGTTCATGGATGCCGGAGTGTGCGTCGAGGACAATTGTCCCAGCGCCTTCGAGGATCCTCTCGCCAACATGGGGTGCTTCATGGGCGCCTGCAATGATCCCATCGCGCAGTGCTGCGGGGGAACTTTGCTGGGATGCATGTAAACATTAAAAGGTAAATCCACATGGGAATCGAAATATGAAAAAGCCTGAAAACAAAAATCTGATGGAGCGCCGGAAATTCCTCGGTTCCATTTTCACTACCAGCGCCGCGGCCGCGGCCGGAGGGTGCCTTATCGCGGGATGCGTAGGCTCCGACGGCGAGGACGGCAAGGACGGCGAGGACGCGCAGCTGGTGCAGAACGTGAACTGGGATGAGGAATTCGACGTGGTTGTCGTGGGCGCCGGGGGCGCGGGACTGGTTGCCGCCATAGAGGCCGCCAAAGCGGGCGCTTCGGTCGTGTTGCTGGAAAAATCCGACAAGGTCGGCGGCAACACATCTTACTGCGACGGGATCATGCAGGCGTCGGGGACGAGCATTCAAAAGGACTTCGGCGTTACGAACGATACGCCGGACAAACACTATGAATACTGGGTTGAAGCGGGCGAAGGTTCCGTGGACGAGGCATTGGTTCGACTCCTGGCTGATCATTCCGGGCCGGATATCGAGTGGTTAAAACAGCTTGGAACGGATTATTCCGCCATGAAAGCCGTCGATCCCATCCCGTACATCGATTCCAGCCTGATGTTGAGACGGGGACATCAACTAGACGGGGGCGCCCCTGCTTACACCGGCCTTCTGGAGCAGGTGGCGCGAAACGAGGGCGTGGATATCAGGCTGGAAATCCCGGCGACGGCGCTGATTATGGACTTAAACGGCAGGGTTGCGGGATTGACCGCGCAGTCCGGCGGATCGGCAGTGCAATTTCGCGCCCGCAAAGCCGTCATCTTGGCCAGCGGCGGTTTCGACCGCAATCTGGAGATGGCCAAAGCCTACTGCCCGCAGCTTTACTGGGATTTGCAAAACAATATGTCCCTGGCGACCATGGCCAACGAAGGCGACGGCATCAGGATGGGGCTTGCCGCCGGCGCGGATCTGGCGGGAACCGGAGCAACGATCAGTTACCCGGCGACGCATATCGGCCGCGGGGACTACGAACCTGTCGTTCCGGGAATCTGGATCAACAAATACGGGCAGCGGTTCGTCAACGAGGCCGCGCATTACGGCTACGCGTCCAGGGCCGTTTTCGATCAGGAGCAGCACATCGCCTGGGCGGTTTTCGATGAAACCGTCAAGGCCATGGGCGGCGCCCATATCGGCGGATGGAGCGAGGATTTGAGCACGGAAATCGCCGACGGGACGGTGATTGCCGGCGACACTGTGGCGGATCTGGCCGCGGCGCTGGGTGTGAACGCCGGGCAGCTTGAGATGACGTTTCAGAAATGGAATGCGGATATGGCGCAGGAAGAAGATACCGTATTCGGCAAAGATGTCGGACTCCAGGCCTTCGATACGGCGCCTTACTACGCCACGCGCGTGCTGGCCTACAACGTGGGCTCGTGCGGCGGACTGAAAATCGATTCCGATGCGAGAGTGTTGAATCCCGCCGGGGTAACTATTCCCGGCTTGTATGCCGCGGGAATGGTCAGCGGGGGATTCATCGGGCCCTACTATCCGGGCAGCGGCACCGCCGTGACCGCGACGATCGTCTTCGGGCGCATCGCCGGCGCCAACGCGGCCGCGGAAAACCTCGCTGAATAAAAAAAGTCACCATCGCATTTTACGTTCCTGTTACAATATAAATGCTCCATTGGTCCTATTATCGAAGTCATGAAATGAAGCGGCTTTGATTTGAAAAAGGAGACTGGATCATGAAAAATCGAATTTTCGCATGCATGGTTTGCGCGGTCCTTATTTCGGCCTTTTGCACGTCCGCGGCGAGGGCGGATTCGAAAAAGCCCGTGGTGCAACTGGCCATTTTACTGGACACGAGCAACAGCATGGACGGCCTGATCGACCAGGCCAAATCCCAGTTGTGGGAGATCGTCAACGAGTTCATCAAAGTGAAAAAAAACGGCGAGAGGCCGGTTTTGAAGGTTGCCCTCTACGAGTACGGCAACGACTCGCTGAATCGCGAGAACGGGTACATTCGACAGGTTCTTGCCCTGACCGACGATCTGGACGCGGTCTCCCAGAAACTTTTCGAACTAAAGACAAACGGCGGCAGCGAGTATTGCGGGCAGGTTATCGACAGGGCGGCCGACTTTCTGAAATGGAGCAAGTCTTCCGACGACCTCAAGGTGGTTTATATCGCCGGCAACGAGCCTTTCACACAAGGACCCGTGGATTATAAAAAGGCCATGCAAAAGGCCGTCGGCAAGGGAATCATCGTCAACACCATTCACTGCGGCGACTTCATGACGGGCGTCAACGGAAAATGGAAAGACGGCGCCATGCTGGCCGAAGGCCAGTATTTCAATATCGACCAAAACAGCAAAGCGGTTTACATCGAAGCGCCGCAGGACAAGGAAATTACGCGCCTGGGTTTGGAGATCAACAAAACATATATCCCCTACGGCGATGCCGGAATGCACGGTTTGGCCAATCAGGCCGCGCAGGATTCCAACGCCGTCGGCTATTCCATGAAAAGCATGATCAATCGATCCGTGACGAAAACAGCCGCGCAATACAGCAACGCCGGCTGGGATCTGGTGGACGCGGTGGACAATAAAAAGGTCAGGTTAAAGGACGTCAAAGACGACGAATTGCCCGAGGCGATGCGCAAAATGAGCAAGGCCGAGCGCGCGGCTTATCTGGATAAAAAGCGATCCGAAAGAAAAGATCTGCAAAAGAAAATTTCGGCTCTCAACGCGGAAAGAGTGAAATATGTCTCGGTCAAAAGAAAAGAACTTGCGGAAAAGGGAGAGGACTCCTTCGATTCGGCGGTGCGCAAAAGCATCCGTGAGCTTTTGAAGGCAAAAGGTTTCGAGACCGAATAATCGGAACCGGTGGATGCGCGCGTTTGTCTAAAAAGACAAGCAGCGAATTTGCAACCTCATTCAAGGAGTTCGTTATGAGATGCCCCGTCGCGCTTCTGGCGCTTATATGCCTGCTCGCGGCCATGCCCGCCATGGCCGCCGAAGCCAAATCTCCGAAGGTCGAAGTGGTTTTCGTTTTGGACACCACCGGCAGCATGAGCGGCCTGATCCAGGCGGCCAAGGACAAAATCTGGGCCATCGCCAACACGCTGGCCACCACGAAACCGGCGCCGGAAATCAAAATGGGACTGGTGGGTTTTCGCGACAGGGGCGACGCCTACGTCACCAAAGTGACGGACCTGACCGAAGACCTGGACCTTGTCTTCAAAGAACTTATGGCCTTTCAGGCCGGCGGAGGCGGCGACACGCCGGAGAGCGTGAATCAGGCCCTGTATGAAGCGATTCACAAATTCAAATGGAGCACGGACGACGAGACGTACCGCGTGGTGTTTCTCGTCGGGGATTCGCCTCCGCACATGGATTATCAGGATGACGTGAAATACGAGCGAAGCTGCAAGGAGGCGGCCAAGGCGGGCATCGCGATCAACACCATTCAGTGCGGCGACAACGGCAGCACCACGCCGGTGTGGGATGATATCGCGAAAAAAGCCGAAGGACGTTTCATGCGCATCGCCCAGTCCGGCGGCTCCTTCACGGCCTCAACGCCTTTCGACGCGGAAATCGCGAAACTGTCCCGTGAACTCGACGACACGCGCATTTATTACGGCGACACCGCCGTGCTGGAAAAAAATGAAGAGAGAAAAGAGCGCGCCTCGAAGATTTACGCCGAAGCATCGGTGGCGACTTTGGCCCAGCGCGGGTCTTTCAACACTAAAGCGGCGGGAATGAGAAATTTTTCCGGCGAGCAGGAACTGCTGGGGGATTTGGAGTCAAAATCCGTGAAGCTGGATGAGATCGACGAGGATCAGCTTCCCAAGGACATGCAGAAAATGTCCACGGAGCAGCGCAAGAAGCACGTCGAGGAAATGCAGGTCAAACGGGACGGATTGCAGAAAAATATCAAGGAACTCGCCGATCAAAGGCAAGCCTATATGTTGAAGCTGGCCAAGGAAAAAGGCGCCAAGAACGCCGATTCCTTCGACAAGGCCGTTTTCGACTGCATCAAAGCCCAGGCCGCGGAAAAAGGCATCGAATACGAAGGCGACGTGCAGTATTGACCGGATTGCCCGGGCTTGTCAGGGTAGACCGGTAAAGAAAGGCAAGCGACTCATGAGCAAACGCATCGTGCTGGTCATCGAAGACGACGCGGCCATCAGGCAGGGCGTCATCGACGCCCTGTCTTACGAGGGCTACGACACGCTCAACGCCGCCGACGGCGCAAAGGGCATGGATATGGGCCTGAAATGCAACTGCGATCTCATCTTGCTCGACCTCGTTTTGCCGAAGCACGGCGGCCTGGACATCCTTGCGGAGGTTCGCAAGTCAAGGCCCACGCTGCCGGTCATCATCATGACCGCGCGGGGCGAGGAATCCGACCGCATCAAGGGCCTCAAGCTCGGCGCCGACGATTACGTGGTCAAGCCTTTTTCCGTCAAAGAATTGCTGGCCCGCGTCGAGGCGGTTTTGCGCCGCTCGTCGGACCGCCCGATGGATGTGCGGCATGTCGGCATCCCCGGCGGGAAAGTGGATTTCGAAAGGTGCGAAGTGCGCTTTAACGACGGCGGACGCGGCGAACTATCCGAAAAGGAACTCGAATTGCTGCGCTATCTGGCGGCCAACTCGACCCGCGCCGTATCCCGCGACGAACTCATGGAACGCGTCTGGGGAATCAACCCGAGGGCCATCGTCGAAACCCGCACGATCGACATGCACGTGGCGCGGCTGCGGGAAAAGCTGCGGGATGATTCATCGAATCCGGGCATCATCCTGACGGTGCGGGGCAAGGGTTATATGTTCAACGATCCGGGAGATTAGCCATCAAACGATCCTGGCTGGTATGGCTCGGCTTCGCGCTTTGCCTGGCGATGGTCGCCGGTGTGATGATGTGGCTTACGCGCACCGTCGTCGCCCTTGACGAAGCGGGAAAACAGGCGCGGGCGCGAGCGGATTTCGAGGAAAAAGTGCGCCTGGCTCTTTGGCGCATGGATTCCACTATGTCCGTGGTCATCGGACTGGAAAACGCCCGCCCCATCGCCGCTTATAAATCCCTGACGAAGCAGGGCGGAGGTGCTGGAAATCATCCTGGCGCCACGCAAAATCCCGCCGGACCCCAATTATCGAATTCCGCTAGTTACATCAATCTTCATTTTCAGTTCGATCCTTCGGGTCGGCTTTCGCCCTCGGTATTAAACAAGGCCGCCGATGGGAAGCAGGCCAAAGCGCGGCTTGAAAAACTGGCGCAAAGCGTGTCGAAGCAAAAGCTTCTGGCGTCGATCAAATACGAGACCGTGCAGTACGAAAAAAGGCGGAAACTGATCGAAAAAAAGACTTCGGCAACGAAGCTCGCATCGTTGGCCGAGGATAAAAGCGCCAAGGTCAACCTTAAATTGTCCGCCAAACCTTTACCTTCGCCGGCGCCTGCAAATATCAACGTCGCGCAAGTCGATGACAACCTGGCCGCGCAGCAATCATTGAGTGATCAAGAATTAGTGCAACGGCAGATGTTGATTTACGCCAGCAACGTCATGAATGCGCCGCCTCAAACGCATCAGGAAAAAACGAAAAGCGAATCGAAAGGTATTTTAGGTTTTTCGTCGTTGCGCAGCCGGAAGCGAAGCGTAACGCCCGCCGACGAAAAGACAAACGAACAAAATCAAGAAGCGCCTGCGAAAAAGAACCAGCCGGCGGTCGAAGCGCCAGCCGATGTCCCGCCGACGCCCGCAACGGCAATTCCGGAACCTGCGTATGAAACGGTCTTTGTCGATGAGGCCGTTTCCGCCAGCGCCAATCTGGAACTCATGCATCCCCTGTGGCTCGATTCGGAGCTTTTTTTCGCGCGCCGCGTGGAGGTCAACGAAAAGGAATACGTGCAGGGCGCATGGATGAACTGGCCGGCCGTGAAGGAGATGCTGCTGGCCAGGGTGCGCGACCTTTTGCCGAACGCCGAACTGATTCCCGCCCCTGATGAAAACCGTGGAAACAATATACGCCTGCTGGCCGCCATTCCCGCAAGGCTCGATCCCGGATCCATGCCTCACGCGAGCACGAAAAGCTCCGGGCTGCTTCATATTTTTCTGACCATGGCGTGGGCCGGATTCATCCTGGCCGCCGTCGCCATCGGGGGGCTGCTTTTCGGCTCCATGAAGCTGTCCGAACGGCGCGGGGCTTTCGTTTCCGCCGTCACGCACGAACTGCGCACGCCGCTGACGACGTTTCGCATGTATACGGAGATGCTCGCCGAGGGAATGGTCCAGGGCGAAGACGGGAAAAAGAAATACATCAATACGCTGCACGGCGAAGCGCAGCGCCTGGGGCACCTGGTCGATAACGTTTTAACCTACGCGCAGATCGAGAAAAGAAATATCGCCGAGAGGATCGAGCCGGTGGCGATCACGCGCTTGCTGGAGCGCATTCGTCCCCGGATCGCCGAACGCGCCGCGCAGGCGGACATGCAGCTCGATGTCGAAGTGCAAGATGACGCCGGCGCCATGGAAATTCTGGCCGATCAATCCGCCGTGGAGCGCATCCTTTTCAACCTCGTGGACAACGCATCCAAATACGCGTCGGCGTCGGCGGATAAACGCATCGCCGTTGAAGTCGGCCTCGCGGGCAGGCAGGCGGTTTTTCGCGTGCGCGATTTCGGCCCGGGAATATCGAAACAAAGCGCGAAGCGGCTTTTTCAGCCGTTTTCCAAATCCGCCGAGCAGGCCGCCGAGTCGGCCCCGGGCGTGGGCCTGGGTCTTTCCATCTGCCGCCGCCTCGCCCGGCAAATGCGCGGCGACCTCTATCTGGATCATTCGACCGCGCCCGGCGCTTGTTTCGTCCTGACACTGCCTTTTGTAGCATCAAAATAACAGTTGTTATATGCTAATAAATAGCATATAATTATCACTGAAATTGATGACGGAGCGATTATGAGGACCACAATCAATGTTAGAGACGATGTTCTGGTCGACATTTTAAAATTGGTGGAGGCCAAAACTAAAACCGAGGCGATCAATCGGGCATTAACGGATTACGTTCGTCTCAGGCGGCTTGAGAAATTACGCTCGCTCAGGGGAAGACTTGCCATAGATCTGGACGTGGAAAAGTTAAGGGAAATGGAAATCGATGAATAGAATTCTCGTGGACACCTGCGTCTGGATTGAATTTTTCCGCCATGGTGAAGGCGCAGTTTATGATTTCCTGGATGATGCAATTGAGAGTGGTAAAGTTGTTACTTGCGGAGTGGTTTTGTCGGAAATTCTCCGCGGTGCAAGAGGCAAAAAGCCATACAAATTGATTTCCGATATTTTTCAGGCGCTGCCGTATCTGGATATCGACCGGCGCGACTGGGAAGAAGCCGCGCGTTTGCTCGCCGAGGCACAACACAAAGGATTTACGATACCGCTGACAGATGGACTCATCGCGCAGATTTGCATCCGGCACGGATTGCAAATCCTGACCTTTGATAAGCATTTTAATAAATTTTCCAACTTGAAGATGCTTGATCCCAAAAAATGAAAAACAGGCCGCCGATGAAAAACAATGTGGTGCAAATCGATCCGGGCGACAACGCGGCCATGGCGCTGCGTGATCTGGATGCGGTCAACTTGCGCCCGGAGTTTTTCCCGTGTATTTAGCCGCCGGAAACGGTGCGTTAAGTTCGAGCGGTAAATTTGGTGAGTTATGGCTTATAAAATTCTACTTATAGCGCTGGCCGGATCGCTGGGGACGCTGTCCCGATACGGTCTGGCCGGACTGGTTCAGCGCTTTGCCGGAGAGAATTTTCCCTGGGGAACGCTCACGGTCAACGTCCTCGGCTGTTTCGTGGTCGGATTTATCAGCGTCATCTTCGAAAGCCGCTGGCCCGTGTCGCCGCAGACCAGAACGGTCGTTCTGATCGGCTTTTTCGGCGCCTTTACGACCTTTTCGGCCTTCATCTTAAATACCGGGGAATTCTTCCGGGCCACGCAGTGGCTTTACGCTTTCGGAAACATCATGCTTCAAAACGGCATCGGTCTGGCGGCGCTTTTTGCCGGAATCGCCGTCGCCCGCCTGATGTAGGAGACTTTGAAATGAAACTTCCCGAAGAAGCTTTTCGCCTCAGGATTTTTATCGGAGAAAGCGATAAGGTCGGACGTAAATCCCTGTACGAAGTGATTGTGCGCGAGGCCCGAGAAAGAGGCATGGCCGGAGCGACGGTGTTGCGCGGCATCGAGGGCTTCGGCGCCAACAGCCGGATTCACACATCCAAGGTCCTGCGCATATCCGAGGATCTGCCCGTGGTCGTGGAGATCGTGGATCGCAAGGACCGGATCGATGCGTTCATCCCGTATCTGGACGGCCTGATCGAAGAGGGCCTGGTGACGATGGAGCAGGTGAAGGTGATCGCCTACCGGCACAACGGCTCGAAGTAATCGAAACCGCCTGACCCGCGCGGCGTCAGTTTTCCTTCAGAATAAAAAGATCATTGAGGAATTCGACCAGCAATTTCTCGCGCAGTTTCACCGGCAGGGCGTTGAGGATTTCGTTGATCTCCGCCATGCGCTCGGGAAGCGCCGTGCCCTGAATTCCCGCCATGCCCAGCATCTGCGTGAACATCTCTTCCGTCAGGGAGTCAGGATCGATATTGGAGAAGGCTTCCGTGATCTGTTTGCCGATTTCACCGCCAGGCATGCCTTTCGCGATTTCCACGCACTCGCGCAGATCTTTGAGAAGCTCGTCCACCCACCGGACGTTTGAGGCGGCGATGGAGATGTGGATATTTTCCTTGGAGTTCGCAAAAGCCAGTTGCGGCTGAATGTACCAGCCGCGCGCCGCCATCTCGTCGACGATGTGAAAGACGTTGACCGTATCGGAAACGAAACAGACCAGGCTCATCTCCGGGCTTCCCTGCAGGCGCAGTTCGTCGATGGCCTCGATTCCGGCGATGAGTTTTTTCATGCATGCGATCTTTTTGCGCGCCAGTTCCATGTAGCCGTCGTCGCCCATGTAGTTCAAAACGGCCCAGGAAGCCGCCAGAGGTCCGCCGCTTTTCGTGCTGCCCGCCGTGGGATTGACGATCGTGTATCCGGTCCAGCAGGAGCAGGCGTATATCTGATATCGTCGGAGCTCTTTGCTTTTATACAAAATGATGGACGCCGGTTTGGGGCAATAGGCGTACTTGTGCAGATCCATGGACAGGGACGTCACGCCGGGTACGGTGAGGTCGAAATCGGTGATTTTTTCACCGAGGCGCTTGTAATAGGGGAGCAGAAAACCGCCCATGCACGCGTCCACGTGAAAGAGCAGATTTTTCTCAAGGGCCAGCTTCCCGATTTCGCGGATCGGATCGACCACGCCGTGCGCGTAGGAGGGCGCCGATCCGACCAGGAGAATCGTGTTTGGCGTAATCGCCGCGCGCATAGCGCTCACGTCCGCGGTGAACGCGTCGTCCAAAACCGGCGTGGCGACGGCTTTCAAGCCGAGGTAGTGGCAGGATTTATGAAATGCGGCGTGCGCCGTGACCGGCAGAATCACTTCCGGCTCGTGAATTTCCGGGTGTTTGACGCGGGCGTAATCCCTGGCGGTTTTTAAAGCCAGCATGATGCTTTCCGTGCCGCCGCTGGTGAAGTTGCCCACGGTTTCGCCGTCGCCGCCCACGTGGTTGGCCGCCATGGAAATGATCTGATTTTCCATCTGCATCACGCTGGGAAAAGACGTGGGGTCCAGGGCGTTTTCCGTCAGGTACATCATGTACGCTTCTTTGGCGACGGCCATAGCCTCCCGGCCGGCGTCATAGACGAATCCCCAGGTGCGTCCCGAGCGCCAATCCACGTCGCCGTCTCTGAATTTTTCCAAAGCAGTCATGATTTCTTTTACGCCGCGACCCTTTTCCGGTATTTTCATAAAACTCTCCGCACTTTGGTGATAAGTGATTTTTTAACAAGGATCTTTTCCCACAACGACTAACAATACGGGAAGATTTGAATCATTCAAGGCCGGAGTCCAAAAGGTCGAAAGCCTTTTCCGCGAGTCTGACGAGATTCGTCCGCGCATCTTTCGCAAACCACTCCCGAAGCGCCGCGCGGATCACGCCGATGACGACGCCCGCGATCAAACGCGCCCGGCGCCGTTGCGCTGCTTTAGCCTTGCGCGATGGCGTCAGCGCTTCGGCGATGGATTCCTCCAAAATCAGATCGAGTTTGTATTCATAGGCGATCAAACCGGTCGAGCTTTTCACGATATGGTGCTGTCGAAGTATTCTATCCCGGTCGCCCATGTACTCCTTTGCAATAATCAAAGTGGCGTACCGGCATCGTCGCAGGGGATTTTCCTTTTTATCCCTTTCGTCGATGAGGCGGCGGAAGCGGGCGATCAGGTCCATTCTGTGCGGGAAGACGACGGATTCTTTGGAGGGGAAATAACGAAAGAAAGTCCGGCGCGAAACATCGGCGGCCTGCGCGATTTCGGCGACCGTGACGTTGTCGAAGCCTCTTTTCCCGAAAAGGGCGTAAGCGGCTTCCGCGAGATCCTGCCTGGTTTTGAGTTTTTTCCGTTGCCTGAGTTTGGGTTGATTTGTCATGCCCATTAAAATAGCCCGTTGGCACTAGGTGTCAATAGGCATCATGTGAATGAAATATCAGAAATGTAATGAATGTGAGTATAATGAATCATCGAATGCGACTCACTCTATCAATGCATGCAAAGGATTTTCCGGCAACACATGCGGCGGCGTTAACTTTATAAAAAGGTTTTGCCCCGGCCTCGATAGGTTTTGGCTTTTCCGATGATATTTTCGCCTTCGATCAGGGAAAACTCGCTGAAGCGTTCGGCGATTTCCCCGGCTTTGGCGTGTTGGAAAAATACCGGATCCCCCAGGGATAATTTCCGGCAGTCGTCGGGAAGAATCAGCGGCGTCTGAACCTCTCCGGCGCCTTCCAGGGGCAGAAGTTTCATCCCTTCGGGATAGACGGGAACAGGCAATTTGTCCTTGGCCGCTGCGCCGGAGGCCACGTAACCGCCGCCAAGGCATGTGATCATGTTCGGCGCGGGCTTGCGTACAACCTGCAGAGCGAAGAATGCGGACGGGGTAAACTCCACTTCCTTGTAATGCCAAAACAGGACCGGAGCGTAAAAAGCCGAGCCGGCGGTGACTTCCGTGACCGCGGGATCGCGCCCTGTGGAGACGAGGCTTCCGCTTCCGCCGCCGTTGACGATTTCCGGATCGAGGCCGGCTTGCCTGAGTCGCGCGACAACATCGGCCCGGCGGCGACCGAACTCGGCGATGGACGCTTTTTTCAAAGCGCGGATGGCGGCGTTTTTCAGCGCCTGGCCCGGAACCGCGTCGTTGGGGCTCGCGATATGCGCTTCGTATCCCATGATCGAGTTGATTTTTACGAAAGGAAAGTTTTTCGATTCTTTGGCGATGCGGACCGCTTGTTCTGGCGTGCGGACAGGACTGCGGCGCATGCCGAGATGCATCCTGCTTCCCAGCGGACGATAGGACATATCCACTTCCAGGCACGCTTTTAACACGATGCCGGCTTTTTTCCCGGCGGCGTTAAGAATCCTAAGATGATCCACCGAGTCGATCATCAAAGATATTTTGGTTTTCCGCGCGGTCATCTCTGTCAACAGAGCCAGGTCGGATGGTTGCGCCGTGGGATAAGCGACGATGAAATCATCGAATCCTTTGTCCGCCAAAAAGGCCGTTTCCGCCATCGTGAAAGTCATCAGTCCTTTGTAAGCGTGTTTGCCCACGTCGAAGATGCGCTTTATCAGGCCTTCGCAGCGGAGCGATTTGGTGTGCACACGGATTGTTTTACCTGTGGACTTTTGCGTTTGAGCAACGTAGTGAACGTTTTTGTCGAAATTCTCCAGGTCGATGAAAGCCAGGGGCATGGCCTTGCCTTGGAAAATGCGGCGATAACGTTCATATTGCCCCGGCGTGGGCTTCATGCATTTCTCCTGCGCGTCATCGGTGAACAATCTTCAATGATTGCCTTATCATTATTCCACTTTTCGGCAAAGGCCGCTTATCGCTAAAATTAGGAGCAATTTTATGAGTAATTACAAAGCAAAGTTGAAATCGCCTTGTTTTTGCCGGACCACGGGGATAATGATATGGACATTGGGTGTCAAAAATTGCGGGGCGTCATTTTTCGGAGACGATGCATGGGCTTGACTCGAAATAGCCGCGTATTAAGACTGGATAATATTTCCCATTCAAAGATATCGAGCCTGGATAAAAAACGGACGCTCGTGCTGGCCACGCTCAGTCCGCTGGAGGTTCACGGCCCGCATCTGCCCTTGGGCCAGGACATGTTCGAGGCTTACGCGCTGGCGGAAAACGCCTCGGTAAAATTTACGGAAAAACATGCGGACTGGAACGTGATTCTTCTTCCGCCCGTTCCCGCGGCCATCGACTGCGTGCCGCATCTGGGCTCCGTCAGTTTTCCCGTGCGCCTGGTATTCGAAACGGCGTATCACTTGCTCAAACCTTTCGCCAAAGCGGGTTTCGCCCGCCTGGCCTATTCGTCGTTTCACGGCGGTCCGAGGCACATATGCTGCCTGGAAGCCGCCGCCGATAAATTGACAAAGGATTTCGACGCGCCGGCGGCCAGCCTTTTTTCCATGGTCCTTTCCCGCGTGGCGGAAGGCCGCGTGTTTCTGGAGGCCGTGGAGGATATGCCCGAGTGCGCCATGACTCTTGAGATGTTCAAAAAGGATCACCACGCCGGATTCGTTGAAACCTCCATGGCCCTGCATCTATGGCCCGAGCTTGTCGATGACGGCTGGGAGGAACTGGAGCCGTTATACAGCGGCGAGGTTGAGCAGGGGCAAAATGCCGGCGATTCCTTTTTATATGCTCAGCAGGGCAAGGCTTCGCTGACGGATCGCATGAAAAAGAACGCGTCTCAGGTTCAGGCTATCTTGAAGGCCATCAAGCATTTCAACGCGCATACCTATTACGGTTATCCGGCTCTGGCTTCGGCAAAGCAGGGCGAAAAACTTTTCAGGCATCTGACGAATATCTGCATGCAGGCCGTCGAGGAATTCGTTGATCGAGGACGCGATGTGAACGTCCATTCTCCTTTATGGAAGCTGCGTTCCGTGATGCTGAATCAAGGCGCCAACTTGATTGCCGATCGTTTGGGGATTTATAACTAGATGAAATGGAGAATGGCATGATTGCTTTGCGAAAAAACCTGTTGCTTGCGGCAACGATCGTTTTGTCATTGATGCTTGCCGTCGCGTGCGCGTCGGATGACGACGACGATTCGACAAACTCTGAGCAGGCTGACGATGATACGGAATTGAATGACGACGCAAACGATGATCTCGATGACGACGTTGATGATGATGTGAACGATGATCTCGATGACGACGCAAACGACGATGCGGATGATGACGTCGATGACGATACGAACGAAGGCCTGCCGCTGATTCCGGGTCCCGGGCAAGTGGGATACGACGCGGAGCTGGAGGCGAAGGCCCTGCGTTATGCGCAGCAGTTCCACGAGATCAGCGCCTATCCCACGGGCATGTTTTTACAGGCCGAAATTCCCGATGCGGATAAAAGGGCGCTCGTGGACGATTATCTGACTAATTCCGATCCTACGCAAAGCTATGAGGAATACTCGGGCGAGTCGGTGTACACGCTCATGGCCGAATACGGGCAGCACGGCGACATGTGCGCCTTCGGCGGCGTGTCCATGTTCGGCGACGCCGCCCGGTACGTCATGGCCCGCGACGGCCTGGTGCGCGCAGACGTTGAGAGCTTGCGTCAAAACATCATCGACATTCTCGACACGCTGCACATCGTCGCGGATATCACGGGAACGCCGGGACACGTGGCCCGCGGCATTCGTCCTTTGGATCATCCCGGCGCAATCCCGGAAACCATTCCGCTGTTCGACGACTATGGCGAGCCGCTGCCGGAGGAAAAACGCATTACCTGGCGGGCCGACAACTCCGTGGGCGGCATTTATCCCGGCTACATCTGGAAAGACGATTTGAGCAAGGACCAGCTCAACGGCTACATGCTGGGCATAGGAACCATGTGGGACGTGATCGCCGACGATCCCGACATTCCCGTCGAATATAAAGAGCGCATGCGACAGGACGCGGCGGACATCGGCGATCATCTGATGGAAGTCGCGCCGGAAACCGGCCTGGACCTGACGCTGCGCGATCCCGACGGGCGGTTGACCAAACATCACGATTTGAATCCGCTGGAGATCGAGGGCGTCGTGCTGCCGCCGATCGTGGGAAACGGTTTCAACGCCCTGATGGCCTTGAGTTTTATCAAAACCATCGGCCTTATCACCGGCGAGCAGCGCTTCATCGATTTTTTCAACGAATTGATCGAGGAAAGGGATTTTCTCAAGTACGTGGATCAGACCTTCAAATTCGCGTACGTGGGACCGTACACGAACTGGTCGAATATCAACATGTCGTACAGCGCCATTTACCCGCTGCTGCGCTACGAGGCGGATGCGGATTTGTTCGCATATTGGCAGGGCGTTCTGGACGATAGCCTGTGGCATAGCTGGTACCCCGACTGGGAAGTGGCGCACGGCGGGCAGGCGTTTTTCGCGCTGATCCACGCGGCCTTCGCGCCGGACGGCACGGATATCGAAGCCGCGGAGCAGGCGGCGCGGGATCTGGCGGGCTTTCCCGATCCGCCGTACTGGAATCCGGAAGTCGTCAATTGCGACGCAGAGGAAATCGCGCAGGGCGAATGCCTCGCCGTTGACGGCGAAACGGTTTTGACGCTGGCGGGAAACTGGGTGTTGGGAACCTTTTATCCCTCGCTGGGGCACAATGATGTTCTGCAGGCCACGGAGCCTTTGCCCCGCGAATTATGGCCGCCCAGCCACTTCGCCTGGCACCGCTCGCCGTATCGCGTCAACGACGATTATAATAACCGGCTCAATCCCGGCGGCGATTTTCACGCGGTTTACTGGCTCGGACGCTATCTTGTCCGCTCAAACGATCCGCGGGCGAACGTGTCGGAGCATGCCTGGTAAACGTGAAGCGATCCCGGTTGCGCGAAATATAGGGGTGATCAGCGAATGCAACGAACGCTTAAAGTTTCGCCGGAGTCTGCGTACATAATACTGCCGCCGGTGAAACCGACGAACCAATACATGCCTGAACTCTCCATGACGACGACCAATGCCAGTCATTAATCTCTCAAGCTATATTTCCCCGCCGCTTGGGGCGTAGAATGGTTGGATGAGTGAGTACATCCAGAAAAGCCATAACGTCACGGTTCTTCTTTATTCATGATAAAGTACGGTAATTCTCGATGAACTAAAGAGGTTGATTTTGTCGCTCGTGATGCTTATCGTGAAATCGAGAAGCGTTATGGGGTGAAAATTTTCAAAACTGGGATAGATCGTGACCATGTTCATTTTTTGGTCCAGTCAGTTCCCGCGTATAGTGGGACAAAGCGGTGAGAATGCTCAAAAGTCTCGCGGCTCGTGAGGTGTTTCGAATAACCCGCCGCAAGCAACGGGGATGGTTTATAACAAATTGATTTTCCATATTCAGCCCGAGAGGATGAATCAGTGAAAGCAAAACAAAAGAAAAATTCAGCATGGATTTTGGCCGGAATCGTTATCCTGTTCGTCGGCGCAGCATCGTATTTTTACATCCAATCCCAATACGATGTTGATATCCCCAACACACTTAATCCGACGGGGGGTGTTGTTTATAGCGCCGCTGATATAAAAAATCTCGAAACCTATTTTATAAACAGGGTCAAATCGGAAAAAAGTCTCAGCACTTTTACATACAGACTCGATCTTTCCGAGTTGCATATCCGACCCGACAGCATCGTCGCCGACCTGGGCTGTGGAACGGGAGGATTTGAGCTTCGCCTATTGGATGAAGGTATACCTTTCGGCGGCGTATATGCGATTGACATAGACAAGCTGTCCGTCGATTTTCTTTCCTTCATTTTATCCCAGGTCGAGTTTGCCGGGAAAGAAAGAATTGTTCCCGTCCTTTCGGCTTTCGACGACATCAGCCTGCCTCCCGAGTCCGTGGATATTCTCATCTCATTCAATGCGAAAATTGGGATGCGGGCATTGGAAAACCCTTTGTCCGATGAAAGACTGAAAACGCGCGCGCGGTTTTTTACGAGCATGAAGAAGGCGCTTCGGCCCGGCGCCAAGGTTCATATCTATGAGCCTCTGGAGGATCGAGGCAGACCATATCCGATGGAATATATGATCGAACCTTACAACACTTATGGATTTCGCCTTTCAGAGCCCCCGGAGAAAATCCGCATAAAGAGTATTTTCAATCCGGACTACGCGCATCTCGTTTTTACGCTCGGCGATTGATCTGAGTCCTATTCAAGTCCCAAATGGTTAAGCAAGTTCAGAGCTTCCTTATTTTCCGGATCGTTTTCTAACGCTTTGCGGAGCATTTTCTCGGCCTCATTCCGGCGGCCTTCCATGATGTAGATTTTTGCCAGACCGATGAATTTCCGATATTCGATGGCGGGATTGATGGCGACGGCCTTGTCGAACTGAGCCTTGGCCATATCGATTTTCCCCTGTTGCAGATACAAAAGACCCAATCCCTCGTAAGGGCACGTATAGTTCGCACCGCCTTCTTCTTTGGCTTGTTTGAATTCCGCTTCGGCGGCTCTGGCATCGCCTTTGTTCATATCCACGGTGGCTTTGGCGGCGAGGGCATATCGATTTTTCGGATCGATGCTTAGGGCTTTTATGATAAGCTTTTCCGCTTCTTTCACGCGCCCTAGAGCGATTAGCGAGTTTGACTTGGCCGTCATCGCCAGAAGGTCATTCGGAAAATATTCCAGCACCTTGTCGAAATAGGGCAGCGCCTTTTCATGATCGATGCTGTTGGCCGCCGTCCAGGCCAGCCCCAAATTCGTCATCCTGTAAACCAGCCCGTTGTATTTTTGGCTTTCAGGTTCGGTGTTTAGACGCTTTGTGCTTTCCGACAATACTGAATGAAAAAGCTCTTCCGCTTTGTCCGGATTCCGCGAGCTGATTTGCAGGTGTCCGCGTCCCATGACGGCTCCGATATTTTTCGAGTCCATTTTCTCGGCGATATCGAACTCCTTTGCAGCCGCCTCGTATTGTTTCTCCAAGGCTAAAAGCAGTCCCTTAACCACGTGTCCGCGGCTGAGCAGGGCGTCGCCCGTACGCCGCATCGCCGGGTCATTCGTACGCAGACGAAAAACGTGATCCAGCCGCTTGTTCGCGGCCTGGTAATTCATCGTGCTGAAATCATCGATGACCGTTTCCAGCGCCTGGAGCGTCTGCGTAAAACCGTAATCCGCGGCCTCGAGATAATACTTCATGGCTTGATCGCCGCGCCGGGTTTCGGCATACAGATCGCCTAGGGCCTGGAAAGGACACCCGAAGTAGTATCCCCTGTCATCCGTCGGAATGGTCAGCCCGTCGCTGGTGATGGCGTTGACGGCTTGTTTCAATGTACGCTCGGCTAATTTCGTTTTCCCGTCTTCAAGATAATCCTTGCCCAGGGCGTACAGAGCCTCGACGATTTTCGGATGATCGATCCTTTCCCGATGCCGCGCCACAAGATCGTCAATCGTCTCTTCGGCTTCTTTTTTATGGCCGATTCGCAGCAGGAAAATCCCCAGGTTGGCTTGGGCGTAGATGTTGGCGGGATCGAGTTTTAAAAGTTTTCGGCATATTGTTATAGACTTTTTTATATCCTTTACCGGGCTCGTCCGGTCGAGCGTAAAGGGCTTGGAATCTCGAAGCACCAAACCCCAGTAGGCGTCTTTGTTTTGGGGATTGATTTTCAGTGCGCGCTCAAACATCTCGGTGGCCTTCGCGAGATACTTCTTGCCCTTGGGCGAAGCATAGTCCTGGGAGTCGCCGCAGAGATAAAGCTCGGCGTCGGGAACGTCCGCGGCCATGTAGGAATAGAGAATTCCTAAAAGGACATAAGCCTCGTCGCTTTCGGAATTGAGCCGTATAGCCTCTTCCAGCACCTCCCGGGCCTTTTGATAATTCGGCGGTATTTGTTTTTTATCAAAATATCCTTGCGATTGCATGTCGGAGGAAGTTATATAATATGCTGGCGTTCCTTTAGTGCTTTGAAGATAACCCACCACTTCGTTTGTCTTTCGATTCAAGGATAAAAGCGCCTGGGCTTCACGAAGCTGCTTGCCTATATCGACCTGCTCGCGGGAACCGCAGCCAAGCATCAACGCGAAGATCATGACCAATATCAGCAGGCGCTTTCTTGGCTTAAGCATGCTCTCCGAAATTTGATCCTTAACCGATCGGCGTTTTGAAGTCATATGATTAGATCCTCGTGTCATGTCACATGCCGTCGGTCCGCACGAAGGTTGACGAGGCGCCCGGTTGGCAAGGCGTGAGGAGCAAGCATATCGGGAATATTCGAGCGACGAATAACGCCGACAACCGAGATGGATCGGCGGCCGAACGTGACTGTTGTCGTGTAACATGGCGCTAGCCCCTCTCATCGGGAAATTGACCAATTACGTACAATTTCCTTAACATGGATACGACTCTGAGCAAAAGACTAATTTCATTTGCGAATATCGGATTGAGCGCAGAAAAGTTTGCGGACAGGGTAGGACATGACCTATCATTAGACAGCAAAATAGGAAGAACAGTTATGGCCTCTATGACATGTCTTAAAAACGTAAGGGTATGGCGTTCGGATTTGTACGGCCGGGATTCCCTGCGAACCGGGTTCCGACTTCAGTGCAGGGGATATCGGTCCGTGGAACATGCACGCCTATTGGAGGGAAGCTATGAGAAATGTTTTATCAGCGATATGTACGCTCTGCGCGTTGCTCGCGGTTGCGCCGGCGTTGGCCGACCAGCCTTGCGCCCGCGCATCTCACGCTATGGCGCCGCTGTCCGACGACTCCGTGCTTCTGTTCGGCGGCCTGGACGACGCGGGCAATACGCTGGGGGACACCTGGGTTTTCTCACCTGACAAAGGAGGAGCCTGGATCGAACTGACCTTCGCGGATGGACCGGAGGATCGTTGCGGACATCATATGGTCCCATTGCCCGACGGCACGGTGATGATGTTCGGGGGTGAAGACGTTCAGGCTAATCTGATGAACGATCTGCACCATTTCACGTACTCTATGTGGGAATCCGAGACGCCGACAGGTCCGCTGCCGCCCGCCCGGCGCGATCATGCGATGTGGGCGCATGACTCCGTCATATATGTCTTCGGAGGACGCGGCGAAGCCGGCGACCTGAACGACTTATGGGCTTACGATCCGGCTGCCGATATCTGGGAGCAGAAGGCCAGCGCGGCCAATCCCGCGACCGGTGCGGCGGTCGGCATAGCCGCCACCCTCGTCTATGTTCTGGGTTATTCGGAAAGCACCCCGATGTACGCCTACGAAACCAATCAATGGTATGAAATGCCCTTCGGTCACGATGACTTGATTCTTCGCACCATGGCCGCCAATGCGGGGAACGATTACCACGCCTGGTTTTTTGGGGGTGCTTCGATCCTCAAAAACGGCGCGGTTCTTGGCGACTCCTGGCTATTCAATTTTGAAACCGCCGAATTCACCCAATTGGCGGATCTTCCCTACCCGGTCACAGGCGCTGTCGCGTCGCTCGTAGGCGATGGCGCGTCGGAAAAGGTGTTTCTGTTCGGCGGCGAACTGGCTGGCGGCGCCCTCAGCGACATCCTGTTTTCCTACGATACAACAGAGAACACCTGGGACGAGTCGGAAGTGAGCGATGACGACGAAGACGATGACGACGAAGACGATGACGCAAGTGACGATGACGCGAGTGACGATGACGACAGCGCCAATGACGACGAAGTGGACGATGACGGCAGCTTATCCGGAGCAGACGACGACGATGATGATGGGGGATGCGGCTGCTAAATAATATCTTAACCGTGCATTTGTTTGGGCCGGCTAGCGAACGCAGCGCACTTGAAGTGCTTCATGCTGATTCAGGTTGACGATTTCGTCGGTGCTGAAATCGCGGGAAGCCGCCAATCGGAATAACCGTCCTAATCAAGGAGATCGCAGGAAATCTGCGCATCCGAATAACTTTGCGACTTGGTTCCCACGGACAGGCCGTTCGTCCACATCAATTCCGTATCAGAGTCGGTCCATTAATCAAGCGGGCAGCCGCTGATGGAACCAGGCGACTCTGCGAAGCAGTATTCGTCAATGGGAGTGAACTCCCATGAACTTTCGTTATAACGGGCCGTAAAAACATCCCAGAGCGTAGCGGATGTGTTGGCGGGCATATGAAATTCCCGATAGCTGTCCGATGTGGTGGCCGCCACCTTCAAGTTATTTGAGTTGGACATCGCCATACACTGAGAAATACAAGTTTTATTTGTATAATCATGAACGAGCACATGATAATCCTCGTCGATCATCGGCTCGTAAACCATGATGATTTCCGGTCCGAAACTCGATGCGTCGTCCAGCTCCAGGGCGAAATCCTCCGAACAACCGTGGCCGCCGCTAATTTCCGCATCGGGATAATACAGGTGGAAGGGATTTGCGGCTTCGCAGCCGTCGTGGGGCGCCCACATGTGCAGATCGAGGTCGGAAGGGATAAATCCCCATGTCAGATCGATGCGCAGCCATCCCTCGGGGACCGATACCGTGCTCGTTGTCGTGGATGTCGACGTCGTGGTCGTGGTTGTCCCCGGCGGGGTGGTGCTGGTGGTGGTCGTCGGGGGATCCGTGTCGTCGTCGACATCGTCATTTAAGTCATCATCGATTGAGTCGTCGTCGGCGTCATCGCCTTCATCGTCATCGATATCGTCATCATTTGCATCATCATTGACGTCATCATCGTCATCGGCGTCGTCATCCGAATACTCGCTATACTCATCGTCATCGTCATCGTCGTCTCCCGAGTCCGTCGACGGGCCGCCGTCGCAGGCCGCTGTGAATCCCAACAATAAAATCAAAGATGCAAATAACACCCATTTCAAAATCTTCATGGATTCCTCCATTTGTAAACATTGCCATTATATCAAAAATCACCAGCGGAAAAAATACACTTTCTGCTTACGCAAATCCCAAGAATAAAACTATGCAATGTCAGCGATTTCCCGATTATTCTCCCTGCCAGTCAGCGGGGAACTTGATGTAATTCAGATCCGAACTCCGAGCCTTGAATCCGGCGTGGATATAACCTGCGTCGTCTATTGCCATATATTCGGGTGATCGCGGCAATTCGTAGACTTCCCAATCGTTTCCGGTCAAGCGGTATATTTCATGATAGCAGAAATAATAGACACCGCCATTTTGATCCACCCGGAACTGACTTCCATAACAGGCATAGTGAGGTATGGGCATTGTCTGCCATTGACCGCCTGTATTGTTCAAATAGACGGCGTCTCCCTCCGAATCTTCATAAGCGGCGTGCGCATATCCCAGGCTGTCGAGTTCAATACCGATCGGGTCTCCCGTTTCCTCAATCGTCTCGTAAGACCACTGTCCCCCGACATCGTTGGCGTAGACGAGGTATCGTGGCTCATCATGTTTTTTATAAAGGAAATGTCCCGCGCCGTTTGCATCAATTGTCATCGGAATGCCATATCCCATAGTCTCGGGATTGAAAGAGTGCAGTTCCCAGGCGCCGGACTTATTCGTGACGTATCGCTGGTTATGATCTTCGTCAGTGCTTGAAAAATGTACATAACCCTGATCATCGGCGACGAATCGATGCATGCGATAAGCAAAAGGATAGATTAGCGAATCGAGAGTTTCTTCGGTCCATTCGCCGCTGCGGTTTGTTGCGTAATATAGATTATCGTCCATTCGGGAAAAAATTACGTGTACATGGCCGTTTGCGTCGATATCTCCGGCGACTTTATTATGCGTGGCGTTGGGGACGGCTTCTGTCATCTGCCAGTTTCCTCCCAATCTGGCAAAGTGACCTACACCGGCATCAATTTGGGCGAGGAAATGAGGATTTCCTTGACCGTCGATTTTGAAGCGGTCGGATACAAGCCAGGAAATATCTTTCGCCGGGTCGATATTCCAAATCGCCCACGGACCGTTTTCGTTGTCGGCAAAACACAAAGAGCCGCCGCCGAATGCCCATTGCGGACGATTCATTTCATCCAGATCGATGGCGTTGTACAACGCGTAATAGCGAAGACATGGGAAAGTATCTTTGTCCCATTGCCCGCTTCCGTTGGTCATGTAATAGGCTTTTCCATTTTCTTCATAGTTAAATGTGTAGGGCGTGTTGAAAACGCAATGAGCCGTACCGTTGTCTTCCGCGGCAATACCGGCGCCGAGATCATCGCCGGGCTTGACGGTGGGCAGAGTTTCATCGATCCATCCATATCCGTTTGCGGGCCGTTTTTCATAATGAGCTGCAGAATCCGTAACGTCATACCAGGGATAAGTGGGATACGGTTCAAAATCCCACACAATGTCGTTGACCCGGTTTATTACATGGATATCGCCCATGGCGTCGACATCAAGGGCGTAGGGAGTGCATATTTTCGTGAATCCAATAAAGGGGCAGAGGGTGTAAGTATAAAATGCCGAGCCGCCGATATTCGTCAGGGCCAGGCCTATGTCGAGGGCAATAAAAACATGGCCGTCGCCGGTTGCTGAAATTTGGTGGCGCCCATCCGGGCAGGAACTCAATTCATCGCTCGACCAGGTTCCCGAAATATTGGTGAGATAAAAGAATCTTTCATTTTGTCCGTCGGTATCCATGAAGGTAATATGCAGAAAGTCGCTGTCATCTATATCGATGGACGTTCTGTTATTCACGCTGAGATTTATCCATGGGGCAAGGCCGTCTTTTAAAAGAACTTTCTCCCACTGTCCCGACTGGTTCGTGGCATACATCAGACCGCATTCATCCGTGTATTTACCGGACAAAGTATACACGATGTGCAGAAATCCGCTGCTGTCCATGACCATGGCCGGGTGATCGGCGCCGGAATCGATAACGGTCCGATGCCATGCGTGGCTTTCATCGTAATCATAAAGGTACACATAAAGACCGGACGCAGCCACGATATATTTCTTCCCGTCTCGAACGGCCACGTCAATGCCGGTCGCTCCCAGGCTATATCTATCGATTTCCTGGAAATACATTTCCCCTTTGAAAAATCCCGGAGGGGGATCGTAATGGGGCGTTAATCCGAAACCGTTGCAGCACGCTTCGCATTCCACGGCGTCCCAGGGCATGAGCGGACATTCACAAAGCCCGTCATTTGCCAGTAAGCAGGGATCGTTCGGCAAACAGCATTCCACCGGATCAAGATCCCATACCGTGTCGTCATCGAGCGGATCGCAGTCGTCATCAACATCGTCGTTTACGTCGTCGTTTACGTCGTCGTCGACATCGTCGTTTGCATCATCATTTATGTCGTCGTCATTATCGTCATCCATATCGTCGTTGACGTCATCGTCGGCGTCGTCATTTGCATCGTCATCGATGTCGTCATCCGGATTGTCATCATCCAGGTCATCTTCGGCGTTATCATTCACATCATCGTCAGTGCCGTTGCTCATATCATCGTTGATATCGTCAACGCTTCCGCCTGAGTCCGTCGATGATCCGCAGCCGCACGCCGCCGTGAATCCCAGCAACAAAATCAAAGGCGCAAATAATAGGCATTTCAAAATCTTCATGGACTCCTCCATTAGTCATCATTTCCATTATATCAAATATTTTTTGCGAAAGAAAACGCTGCGAAAAAATGGGTTCATCCGGAATTACCGTACGTTAAGAGATAAAGAAGAAAAATTATTTTTCGTCCTTGACTTGACCTAAAGGGATGGAATTTTGACTTGATGGTTTTGAAAGGACATTTTTGATCACCATCGCGAGTAATCCCTTTTTAGAAAAACGACATCGGAAGACGCGTTGGCATTCCCGTTGATTTCCGGCCTGGGTGACGCTAAAATGTTTGCTTATTGCAAATGAGATGGAATGGACTCGAATGGGGGCAGTATGTTTTGTTTGATAAGATCCTGAAATAACAGATTCGCTATCAGGTTATAACCTTGAGCGTTGGGGTGCAGGTCCGGATAGCTTATAAAGGATTTTACATGGGTTGCGTATTCGACGGGGGGTTTATTCGTATAGCGGAAGGCAAATATGTTCACATAAGTTATGGGAGAATTTTCCAGGGCGCGTCGGTAGGCTGCGATGACATGGGGAGTGTGAATCCAATAATTCATCAGAACCAGATTGCCGCCGTGTTTCATGATTTCCTTATTCAGCCGTAAAATGTCGTACAGGAGCCAGTCGGCCAGCAGCGATTTTTCCTTTTCGCCGTGGACGTCGAAATAGTCGTCAGTATGGAGCATTTTTTTCGCAGTATCTCTATTAGCCTCACGATTGAGTCTTTGGATCGTGATTTTGCTGAAACGATATACCCTGGCCATCGAAAGAAAATACCTGGACCATTCCACGCGGTCGTCGCTGAATTTTAGATCTTTGAAAAACTCAGCCTCATGGAAATTGTGATCGTTATTCATTCCGCCCTGAAATATGACGATGTCGGGAGATTTGCGGCTTTTCGCGATGAACTCCAGGACCCTGTTGACCGCTTCACTGCTGTTGCTTCCCGCCTGTCCCAGATTGATAACCTGAATAGCATTTCCCGGATAGTTTTTGTATAAGAGTTTTTGCAGATATGACGGATAATCGCAGCCTTCGGGAGCGCCGATGCCTTGCGTGTGACTGTCGCCGGTAGTCACAATAAGTATATCGGACATATTTTTAACACGGCTTGTCGCCTCGTCGACCGAGACGACCAGAAACCGGCTGCCCAATCTAATGAGTCCCTCAAGCGACAGCGCCGTCAGGATTATCCCGAGAAGCAGGGCCAGGAGTTTTCTGGTTAATGTAGAGTGGTTCTTTTTCGTATCGGCGTCTGTATATTTCATCGATGCCGTTTTGTTCATTCAACGGGTGTCAATATCGCCGGTACGGCGAACTGAACATTCGCTCCTTTTGCCTCGATATGTCAAGAAAGCTTTGATATCGACGCTCAAAACGTGGCCGATCAGTATCGCTTGCGTTGGCGCGTGGAATTGTTTTTCAAATGGATCAAACAGCGCTTGCGCATCACAGCGTTTTACGCAACGAGTGTGAATGCGGTCAAAACGCAAATCGGGATCGTCGTTTCCGTTTATGTTTTGGCGGCGATCATTAAGAAGCAATTGAAAATCCATCGAAGTCTTTACACAATTCCGCCAAACACTAAAGGCGACCTTTTTACAGGTCGCCTAAGTATTCGATTCCGTTGATGGGCAGGGACAGAATTGAACTGCCGACACACGGATTTTCAGTCCGTTGCTCTACCGACTGAGCTACCTGCCCTCCCGCCGGAGACGGGATCATTCTTCTATCAAGGCGCTTGTTCGCGGTCAAGCCCTCTTTTCGCGAAAAATTGATAAAATATTAAAATTATCCCCGGCCGGGTCGCTTGAAATGGTCCATTTGTTTTAAGCAATAATCGTTGCTGTTTTCACCGCGTACTTCGCGTGTAAAAAAAAAAGGAAACAAGAATTAAATAAAACATTTACATTTTCTTAATATGTGTGGTATATAGAGCGCCTTGACAGAATAAAAGTCAACTTGGCCGGGGTTTCCGGCGACTTTGCATTAGGGTATTGACGGGGGGATAAAATGAGGGCCTTGCAGTTTAAACGGGTTTTTCTCATCTCAATTGGAATTTTATGGCTCGCGCTCTGGGTCGCCATGGCCAGAGGCTGATTATCGAGTCGTTAATATTCGAAGCATTTTTTCTTTTCGGGACCAATTCAATGTCAGGCGCTCCCGGTGTTTGATTTGCGGGATGGCGTTATTCATACGCTTCCTTGCTATTTCAGATTAGAAGCCTAACGTCAGAACCAGATTCAGATCGGCCGTCGGCGGTATCGGCTGTCCCTTGTGATATTCCTCATAAAAACGCATGTGCGCGAATCCGCCCAGGGAAACGGAGCGGCGTATGATATAATTCGCTCCGGCAAAGTAGTCGTATCGGCGGTCGGCGTCGGCATAAAGTTCGTGGTCGCGAATCCGGGAATTGAAAACGCTTTCTTGGCCGCCATTTTCGCTCAGGTCGGGATCGCGGAAATCACCCCGCAAAAACAATCCCAGATTCCATCGGGGTTTCGCCGTAACATAGAACGAGTAAACGCCTTCTTCGCGCGGGGCTTTATCCGTGCTTTCGTAATGATAATTCAACCCGCCTTCGGCGGCGAAGCGAAAATAGGATACGGGAATCACCAGCAGCGCCGCCGCGGCCCGACGCCGGTCGATTTCATCGCCCGGCGGATCGTCGCGCAGTTCGTCGATGGCGCATCCGGCGATGCCGATTCTCTTGAAAGCTCCAAATGGCAGGGGTTTGAGTGAAAGCACGGCGTGGCCGGCCTTGTAGCGATTGCGTTCCGGTTTTCGGGATTCTTCACCGTTGACGAAGGCGAACGCGTACCCGCCGAGTTCCAGGGGAAGATCTCCGAAAGCCGAAACGCCCAGGTCGTAACTGTCGGTTATTCCATATCGGCGGGTGGCGGCGGATGCGGCGAAACTGTATCCCCATGCATCATTGGACAGACTCGCCCAGGGCAGGGGCTGCAATCCTGCGCGCACGCGCAGCCAGGGTTTGACGTACCAGGACACGTAAGCCGCCGTCAGAGACGTGACGATCTTCCCGGCGTCGGGATCGTCGTTGTCGCCGTCCTGATCCAGATCGAATTCCGAGCGCCGCGCGGCGCCCAGAGAAATGCGGATGGACGCCCGCCGGGCCACGTCGGTTCTGACGGACATGGACGCGCCGCGAAGATAGCCGTTTAGCGTGTTGGCGCTGCGGCGGCGCCTGTCGTTTTTGTCGCTGACGGTGGGAAGTGTCCAATATGAGCCGATGGAGGCCGCGGCGCTGATTCTCGCCGGTCCCCAGAGTTCGGTTTCGTCGTCGTTTTCAACCTGCGCGAAGCCGGCCGTCTCATGCAGCAGCATAAAAATGACGCTGACTGCCGCGGTGAACAAAACTCGGCGGATCGTCGTCAAATCTTGAGTCTCACGGATCGCGCAAAATCCCAGACGGCCGCGGGATTCAGGGAATGAAGATGATTGTATTCCACGTAACAACTGGCGTCGCAGGATTTGCATCCCATTCGGGAAGTCGCTTTGAACGCCTCGACGAATCCGTTTTTTAAAACATTGCGCGCCGGAACCTTGCCGACCAGAAGAGAACAGGGATAGAGGTCGCCGTTGGTGTCGATGTTGCAAAACAGATCGCCGGCAAAACAGTTGAGGGAGCCGATTTGCGCGCAAGTCGCCGGATGCGTGTATTGGGGCCATCCCCGAATGAATTTGAGATAATGAATCGTGTTGGCGATCGGAGCGCCGTTTAATTTCGCCTTGATCAGGGCCTTTATCGTCTGCCTGAGCTTTCGATCTTCGGGCGCCAGATCGGCCGGGCCGGCGCCGAGGACTTCGTTATGGTGCAGAACCTGAAACGTGGCCATAAAGCCGTATTGGCGGGCCAGGTCCAGAATGTAATCCACGTCGCCGATAGTGTGCCTGGTCAGGACGGATATCGTCCAAAGCCTTTTGCTCGGCGCGGTCAGGCGGATAGCCTCCATGGCGGCGTCGAAGGCCCCCTTGTGCCGGTTCGCGTCGTGATTTTCCTTTTTTCCGTCAAGTGAAATCACGAGGTGATCGGCATTTTCAAGCTCCGCAAGTTTTTGCGCGACAAGCTCGCCGTTCGTATCCACGCTGATGTAAAAACCGCGTGTCCTGGCGTTTTCGATGATATCGCCGATGTCCTCGCGAATGAGAGGTTCGCCGCCCCACAGGCCGAGCCTCGCCGTTCCGGCGCGGCGCATTTCGCCGAACAGTTCTTTCAATTGCTCCAGGGTCATTTCTGAGCTTTTCCTTAACGGTATACGGCAGTATTTGCACAGGCAGGTGCAGCGATCGGTAAGGCTGATCATGACGTTTAAAGGCGCGCGCAGCCCGAAAACGCGAAAAAGCGCCGTCGAAAAGCCCATGCGCCACATGTTTTGAAAGCCGATGCTCAACGAATTAGACTCCGAGAAATTCCCCTTGATCATATGCCATTTTTTCATTTGACGAAACAGCGAAAGACGCGATGAGGATGATGAAATGAATACGCTCGGCGTTTTTCAGATGAGTCGCGGCATTTTGTTGACTTGCGGGAATTTCGGTTCATCCGAGATTGCCGTACTTTATCATGAATAAAGAAGAAAAATTATTTTTCGTCCTTGACAAAACCTTTGGGATGGAATTTGTGCTTATAGGTTTTGAAAGGACATTTTTCATCGCGGCCGCGGGTAATCCCATTAAAACAAACGGATTGGAAGGCGCGTCGGGACTCCCTTGCTTTTCCGCAGGTTTTCAATGTCATGATTAAGTACGGAACCGCCGACTGAACCGTGAATTAAGTTCGACTGATTCCAAATGGAAAGTATAAATCGCGCCGGTCGGCTTCAAGGCCGCTGGGAGATAAAATGAATATATAAAATTAATCAGGTTTTTAAAAAAGCAGGCGATTCCGATTCAAGGAATAAAAACCGGTGGTAAAAGCAGGACGTATTAATGCCTTAGTGCAGATAGGGGTTTCCCTTAAGGGCCATAAGGATAATGCCTATGTTTTTGACCTGAGATTTTAAGGATTTTAACGGAAGTTTTCATTGAAAAAAGCGCACTATTTTATCTTTTATTTACCCTGGAATTCAACGGATTTATTGCTGCTTTATTTTCCTAATGGGGCCTTGGGATATCTTTTTTTGCACTAAGAGATAATTGACGCTCAATTCGAAAAAAGCCTTGTTTTGTTGATCCGGCCGGTTGCAACGAATAGAGATCATGAAGGTAAATAAATCATTGCTTCATATCAACATGTGAATTCGATATTCGCTTGCTGAAATGCCGTTTGAATTTCCTTGGATCCTCGAATTCCATCGACGCCTGACTTGTTATAAGCAATGTCATGCCTAGATAAGTAGCTGTTTATTAAAAAGAAATTACGGTATCTCCATGACTGAATTCCTACTCGGATATACGCAAGCAAGCGGAAGACAATTTGATGTTGAAATACATTAGGAGAAAAGTTTCCGGCATTTGTTCAATGATTTTCGGTTGACGGCCGGGAGCAATGGGACGTCAGGATTGTCGCCGGCTCTAATACTTGTTTTAATTTGCGAGGGAGGTAGGCTGGATTAAAATTGTATCAATTTGTTTACCATGGGGATATCGGGAATCCTGCTGAGGTCAAAGATTCGCAAAAAGAAAAAGGTAATTTTTAAAAAATCTACTAATTCTCCAGTCAAGACTAACGTCGAGAAATGACGAATTGCTTTCTGATAGAAACTGTAATCGATTCAATGATTCATTAATTTGGGAAAAATAATACTTTTTCCTGAAATTGTTATTGACATTCACGGGCGACCATGATAGCAGAAAAAACACTGAACTGAATCCACTTGGGGAGTACCTGAAAATGACAACATCAATAGAGTTCATCACGAATCTGCAAAATGAAATTGAAAGCATCCAGCAGAAGATCGCGGACCTGGAAAGCCAGAAAGAAAACATCGATACGAAAATCAGCGACTTTAGGAATGATATCAAGCGTCGCAATGATTTATTGCTCGTTTGGGAAGGAAAAGCCGATGTGAGGCCCATGGTGGAAAGAAAGCCGCGGCAGAGAAGCCGACGCGGATTCACCATGAATTCGGTTATCATCGAAATCCTCGAGCATTCCGATAAACCCATGACGGCGCATGAAATTCTTGAAGGGCTCATCGAACGCAATGCCGAAGGCAATTCGAAAAGCCCGATTTCCTCCGTCCGCAACGCTTTGCAGATTCTCAAGAAAAGAGGACAGGTCGTCAGCCCGGGTTACGGACTGATCTGCCTTCCCGGCAAAGAGAACGTGAGCAGCGGCGTAAAAACGATTCGTCGTCCGGCTCAAACCCAAGACGACGAATAAGGTTTTTCGCCGGCGTCGATGAAGAAAAGCAGACCATCGGGAGAGGCCCCGCGTCCGGCGCCTCTCCCTTGCTTTTAAAATTCGCCGGCCCCGGGTATCCTTGACAAACATTCCACATGTGAATAGCGTCGCCCGATGATTTTCAGGCTCAAAAATCCGGTTTTCCCCCTCATTTTCGCCTTCTGCGCGCTGGTGCTTTTCATCACGGCCTGCGGGCCGAAGTTCGAGGAGATGTCGCCGAGGGAAATCTTCGATTACGGAACGCAGAAATTTGAAAAGGAAAAGTACAGCGACGCCATCGAGGCCTATGAAAAGCTGATCGATCTCTATCCTTTTTCCATGTACGTGACCGTGGCGGAGCTTCATATCGCCGATTCCTATTACCACAGACGCCGCTGGGTGGAGGCGGCCACGGCGTATGAGGATTTCATCGATCGGCACCCTACGAACAAATCCACGCCCCACGCCATGCATTATCTCGGCTTGTCCCACTATAAAATGAAAAGGGCCATCGACAGGGATCAGGAGGAGACTTTCCTGGCCCAGGACGCCCTGTCCCGCCTGGCCACGCAGTTTCCGGATTATTCCGAGATCGGCGACGCCAGAGATAAACTACAGGAAGTCAGGCGCGACCTGGCCAAAAGAGAACGCTACATCGCGCGCTTTTATTTCCGCGAAAAAGAGTACTATGCCTCGCTGGTTCGATATCAGAGAATCATCAGGCTGTACGCCGATACGGAGTACTATCCCGAAGCGCTGTATTATTGCGCAAGCTGCTATTTGAAACTGGAAGAAAAAAGAGAAGCGCAGCGGTACGTGCATATGATCCAAACGAAATTTCCCGACAATAAATACAGCGAAAAAGCCGGTGAGTTAATCGATGAGCAAAAATAAGCTTTGCCTCGTATTGATGTGCCTCGCGTGGTGCCTGGCGGCCGCATCGTGCTCACCGCCGCCTGAAAGGCAGGTGGAAAATACCCTGGACGCCAGGGAAACCGCCCTGAATACGCGGGATGTGGATGCTTACGCGGCGCTTTTCCATCCTGATTATCAGTATCGCTCCGATGAAGTGGAAACCGTCACCAGCAAAATTTCCAAGCGCTTCAACGCCTATCAGTCGATTCATATTTCGACGGACAACCGCCGCGTCACTTTCGAGCAGGATGGGAACGTCGCCCGCGTGGTGCAGCAGTTCCGGCTCGTGACGGTCGATTTTGACGGCGAAAGAAAAAGCGCCAATGGAACGGAGCATTTCCTCCTGAAAAGGCAACGAAGCCTGTTTCGCAGCGAATTTCTGTTCTACGAAGGTCTCGGCGTGTAGTTTTTACTCCACGACGAATGCGTCCCCGTGCGACGCCAGAAAATACCCCTCATCATTCATCGGATTGTTGGAGTTTGCGTAAACGCTGTACGTCCCCGCGCTTAAGCCCGGCATGGCATAGGTTTGAAATACGCATTGTGGATCGCGATCGCCGGGATTGGCGAGATCGAGCTGCTCATGGATGTTGAAATAGATGTCGGTTTCCGGATATCCGGATTTGCCGTATCCGACGCGGTGGGATATCTGCACGGTGTCGCTGTTTTCCAGATAACACGTGGAAAGGTTGATTGAAAACTCGTCGCCGGCGTTGAAAGGGCCGGGATCCAGGCCCGGCGAGAAAGTGAACGCGTCGGTCAGGGGCGCGGCCCACTGATAATGCTCGCCTTCGATCAGCCACATCTCCAGGTCCGCCAGCATGGTTTCGCTTTCATCTTTGGAAGCGGCATCCATCATGTCATACAGCCTGACCCGATAAATTTCGTCCGACTCCAGGTCGGTGATCTCGTAGCTGACGTCGCGGGGGCACACGCCGTCCACGAGCTGGCCGGAATTATATTCCCTGATGGCGACGTTTTCGCCGGATAGATACGCTTTGGCGTCAAGTTCGTATCCCTCGTTTTTGATCGCCATCATGTGATGGACTTTTAAAACGCCGTCTTTCCATTCGAACTCGACGTAGTCATAGGGATCCTGCGTGACGTCGGCGGGGCCTTCATAACAGTCGCCGACGACGGGATTGGATATCGTCAACTCGTCGGCGTCGTCATCGATGTCATCGTCGACGTCGTCATCGACGTCGTCATCGGCATCATCATCCGCGTCATCGTCGGCGTCGTCATCCGCGTCGTCGTCAACTTCGTTGTCGTCATTGTCGTCATCGTCGTCGTCATCGCCGCAGGCGCCGATAACGCTTGTCGCGCAAAGCAGAGCCGCCAGTATCGCGATCCAATAAATATTGCGGAGTTTCATGCGTTTCTCCCTTACATTGCGGGCGTTTTTAGGACAACAAGTCGGGTTATGAGGCTTTTTTGAGCTCGGGCGATTCGCCCTGATCTTCGCTCTTTTTCGACTGCCTTTCCAGCATGATCCTGCGGACGCCCACGAGGGCGCTTGTGGAATGCTGCGTGGTGTCGATCTGGCAATTCGCTTCCCAGAAGCTGGACATGTAGCAGCCTTCCGTTTTCTTCGGATTCGGGAAGAATATGGTGTTGACCTCGTTGTATTGGTTCCGCATCAGAAACATGCCGCCCAATTTCAGAGCCTTGAAAATGGTTTCGGCCCACTCGAGATCGCCCATTCGCACGGCCATCTGGTACTGCGCCCCCATCCCTTCCACGCGGCATGATGCGGCCGTGGCCTTGGGATGCTTGTAAAATCCGCCCACGAAATCCGGATCCCTGGAATCGTAATTGAATCTCGCCAGCATGGCCTCCATAACACGATGGGCGTGTTTCGTGTGATTTTCCTTCACCTTGAATTTATTCATTTCATTGATGGCGTACATCAGCCAGTGATCGTGCTGCAGTTTCATCGTGGGCGTGTCGGCGTCCCGGACGTCGGCGATGTAGTCGACGCCTTTTTCCACGACCTTCATCCAGCGCGGATTTTTCGTGATTTCATAAAGCTTGCCCAGGCCGAAGAAGGCTTCGCCGGGGTAATACAGAACGGGTTTCGTCTGGCGTCCTTTGTCTTCCGGCCTGTGCCAGTAACGCTGTTGCATGTGGCCGTTTTCTTCTTGCATGTACTCGATAAAACGCCCGTAGGCTTCCATCAGGGGCAGATACTGCATGTCGCCGGTGGCCGTCGTGTAGGTTCCGAACGCCAGCAGGGCCAGTCCGCTGCCGCCGAGCTTGGCGTACAGATGATCCTGGTTCGTTACCGCTTTCCAATCGTATTTCTTGCTGTCGTTGGCGTCGGGTCCCATGGAAACGCGCTCCAGGAATCCCAGGGCGCGTTTGATCGCCTCCAGCAATTCCGGATCTCGGTTGATTTCGTAAATCTGGCCCATGGCGAACGTGGTGCCGGCGTGCCGGAGAAGATTATAGGCGTCGGCGAAACTGTCTTTTTCGGGGTAATACCTGTACTCGAATTCCCCGTCGGATTTCACCGCCTGCTTCAGATAGTTACCGGCCGCGTTGATGGCCTCCGTCAGGCGCTCGGGCGTGGCTTCGAATCCGTTGAGCAGATTGCCCCTGACCAGATCCTCGAATTTGCCGTCGGCGCCCTCGATGAAGGAAATGGTTTTGAAATACGCGACCTGCGCCTTGCCGCCTTTGGCCAGTTGATCATGCAGCGATGAGGGCAGTTCCCGGCTTCTGATCAAGTCGCTCATCTGCGAAGGATTGTAGCGTTTCCTTTTAATTACTGTTTGAAAAACCCCGTAATCCCGAAGTTCCTGGCCCAGGAAAGCGACGCGGGGTTTCGTGTCGAAGACCAGACCTTTTTCGGTGACGTCGGGATGAAACTTTTTATTGAGCGTTCTTAATTTCATTTCTCCGATATTTCTGATGATATCCACGCGGACGCGGCTTTGCGAAAAATCCATGCCCTTCGTCCGGTTTTCAAGATCCTTGACGGCGTTTTCCAGGGCCTTTTGTATTGAATAGGCTTCGCCGAATCCCGTCAGCGCCCGATGGAGGGGCCTGGTCACGGTCACGAAAACACCGCTGGGCTCCGGATCATATAATACGGGAAAGCGCTCTTTATCCTCCGCCGATTTTTCATCCCGAAGCAGGGCTTTGGCGTTATCGAGAATCTGCTGCTTTTCCTCCGCGTTCAAACGGACTTTTTGAATGTCCAGAATATTGACGCCGGAAGAGGTGGATTCCTTTGAATTGTTGCAACCGGCCGCCGCCAGCGCTACGCAAAAAACAAGGCAGAAAATGAATCGTTTAGTGTTGCGCCGCATTGAATCCTCTCCAATGTTGATGCAAATCGCGAATTAACCGAAACAGGTGACATATGCAACGCTGAAAGTCAATGAATGGATCGCCGGAGCGGTGAAATTTGGAAGAACCAGAATTTGTCCTGTCGAATGGCCGGTAAAGGTTTGACAAGCGATAGTGATGTTGATAACACGAATCGACTGGTGTCGATTAACTGAAAAAGAAAACTTGCTTACTCGATCAATATGTTTCATAGGAGTTAAATGCAGTGAAATTACTGAAAATTCCTTCAAGGCGTAAGCCTTGGGCTCGTGTCCTTGCGTCGATTGCGTGTATTGGAATCGTATCTTTACTGCTCTTGTACGGCTGCGATCGCGACGGCTCCGACGTCGATGAAGATGTCGCGGATGACGATAGCATGAGCGACTATGACGACTGCGGTTATGAAAAAGTCAGCGTGCCCGCGGGCTGCGGCGAATGTCATGGCGCGCCGCCGAAAACCGCGCGTCATCCCGACAACAACCGATGCTACAGATGTCACGGGTACGTGGTGGACGAATATTTCAACTTCGTCCAGCCGGAACTCCATAAAAACGGCCAGGTGGACTACGCCGTGGGCTGCACGTCATGCCACGGCTGGAATTTGGGAGCGTCGCCGCCGCAGAATTTGAACGGCGAATGCTCCGCCGGCCTCGACGGCGTGGGCGCGCACGAGGCCATGCGCCGCGGCGACATTCCCGCGCACCAGACCGCCTGCAGCAACTGTCACTGGGTTCCCCTGGAAACCTGGGAGGAAGGACATATCGACGGCGACGGCGTCGCGGAAGTGGCTTTCAAGAATCTGGCGACCGTCGACGGCGCGAATCCCATGTGGGACGGCGGCAAATGCTCCAATGTGTATTGCCACGGCGCCACGCTGACCGGCGGCGACTACAAGAATCCCGTGTGGCTCGACACCAGCGGCGACGCGAGTCGGTGCGGCGCCTGCCACCGCATCACCGATCCTTCCGGCGACGCCTCAGCCGATTGCAGTTCCTGTCATCCGACGACGCTGGACTCGGACCGAAATATTCTGCCGCGCGGCACGCACATCAACGGACATATCGATATGGCGGATGAATCGGAAGAGAAAGGGGGCGCCTGATGGATAGACGTCAATTCATAGCAAACTCCATGGCGACCTTTTTCACCATGATAATTGCCGGACGGGCCGGGGCGTCGGTGTTTTTGCCGAAAGACCTGGAAGGCTGGTCCATGGGCAAGGTCGCAAAAGGAACCGACCCCGCGCCGAAGCCGGAAGTGACCGCCGCCGTGGACGTGATCGTCCCGCCGGATCCGGAAATTCCCAACGATTTCAAAGGCTCGGATTACGGCGGGGATTGGGCGGTCGCGGCCTCACTGGGAGATCTGGGGCAGATCGCGGTCGTGTTTTATCTGAATCAATACGCGCGTAAGGTCGCGAGTAAAAGCTTTTTACAATGCGACGAACAAGAGCGTATTGAGGCGATCAGGCAGTGGATCCGTGAACGGGATGAAATTCAACCGTTGATTAAGGATTTGCTTACGGGACTGACGTCGATCGCCATGATCGGTACATTTGAGGAAAACGAACCGGCGGCGGAAAAAAGGCTTTTCGAATCCATGAACTGGTATGATCCCAACGATCCCACGGGCACGTTCCGAATTCCCTGCGAAGGATACCCGGATTCTTTTATTTTCCCCGTGACGCTGAAAAAAGGCGTTAAGGAGGAGCTTGGCAAATGAGTGAACATGCGGATGTAGTCATCATTGGAGCGGGCGCCGGCGGCGCCACATTAGGCGGAGAGTTGGCGGAAGCCGGAGCCAAGGTCGTTTTTCTCGAAGCGGGCAAGGATCTGAACGTTACGTACGGTTCCCCGAATCATTTTGCCGCCAGCCAGCGCTTTATCGACACCATCAACGACGGGCTTTTCTGGCACGAGGAATATACGGGGCGCAACTGGCGTACGGACATGGGCGAATGCGCCGGCGGCGGAACCACCTGCTACGCCGGGGTGCTGGAAGAATCAACTCCCAGAGATTACGAACTGTGGCCTTTTTCATACGAGCAATTTCTTCCATACATTGAACTGACGAAAAAGCGTTACCACGTTTACCGTTGGCCCATCGAGGAATTGAGTCATTACGCGCAAATCATCAATGAAGCGGCGGGAGGCAATCTCGGGCCTACGCAGTCCGGCTTTAACAGGGAACCGTATTTTGAATACGGAGTCTATCATGACCGGTGCCGCAAATGCCGATGCTGCATTCTGGGATGCAAGTTCAACGCGAAGGCCAACGCCACGACCATTACGCTTCCCAAGGCCAAATGGTTCGGCGCCGAGGTCAAGGAAAACTGCTGGGTGACGCGCCTGAACACCGACAGCTCCGGCACAAAAATCCTGAGCGTTGATTATCTCAAGCGCACGAAAACCGGCGTGACCAGCGAGCACGTTGAGCAGCACAGAATTTACGCCGACTCCTTCGTCCTTGCCGGCGGCTCCATGATGACGCCCATGCTGCTTCACTGGTCCGGGCAAAACGGCCAGGCGTTGGCGAACTCGTCGGGGCAGGTGGGAAGGAATCTGCGAGGGCATTTCTTCCGCGCAACCTATTCTGTCCTCAAACGCGACGACGTACGCAGCTATCAGGGCAACCTGGTCGAGCTCAACGATCTGTATCAAAACTTTGATAAAGGTTATCTGCTCGAGTTCAACATGGTGGCGCCGCCGACGTACATGGGCGGCATGGTCGAGGTCATGGAAACCGACGATCTCGTGGACATGATTGGACTGCCATTCAAGCGCCTCATGCGCCAGTATCCGAAGTTCATCATCTCAGCGCCCTTATGCCGTAGTTACGACGAAGGCTTTACGGAAAATTATGTTTTGCCTCACGCCACGAAGACCAACAAAATACGGCGATCCGCTTCCGGTCGTGCAATTCGAGCCGAACGAGCAGGAGCGTGAGTGGGTCGAAACGGCCATGGCTCACGCTCGGGAAATCATGATCAATGCCGGCGCCGATACAAACCAGATGTTCAACGGCGGCATCGACGTGGTCCACAAGGTCGGCACATGCCGCATGGGCGCGGATCCATCGACGTCCGTCACCGACTTGAACGGCAAGGCCTGGGATATGGATAACCTCTGGATTTCCGACGGAAGTCTTTTCCCGGCGCCTCTTTTGGCAAACTGCGCCTTTATCATCTACTCCCTGGCATACAAAATCGCCGACTCTTTCCTGAAAAGGGAAACGCCGGTGGCGTAGGAGTGGTTAGCGGCCAGTGGCTAGTGGTTAGTGGTCAGTGGTTAGTGGCTAGTGATTAGTGGTCAGTGGTTAGTGGTCAGTGGTTAGTGGTTAGTGGTCAGTGGTTAGAACAGAGCCGCGCACGACAGATTCGCCTGAGTTGTTACGAAGGCGAATGAGTAAGCGGGTAAGCTCCATCCCTGCAAACGTGCGTGGCGCAGCCGCGACTACTCTGCGAAGCGGCGCTTCGCTGCGAAGCACGAGCCTCGGCTGTGCATGCTCGCCTTAGCAGTCACAGGTCAGTGGATTGGCAAGCAACCAGTTTCCGGTGAAGGAGCGGATTCCATCCGCGATTGTTGTGTGTTGCTCCAATATTTCGCGTGCGCCGTTTGTCATTTCCACCATTGACGAAAAGCCGCGCAAGCCTGCATTATGATCGTCCCAACTGAACGCAGCATTTAAATATATACAAAAACAGGAGCCCCGCGATGGGTAACGAAAAACTGCAAAAAGCAAAAGAGGCCTACGAGGCGAAAACGGCCAAGTCCCTTTCACGCTTTCCCGAACGGCGGGAGAGCTTCGAATCCACGAGCGATTTCGAATACGAGCGGGTTTACGATGAGCTAATGCTCGATGATTTCGATTCGGCGGAAAAACTTGGATACCCCGGCGCCTATCCCTTCACCCGCGGCGTGCAGCCCACCATGTATCGGGGCCGCCTGTGGACCATGCGCCAGTATTCCGGCTTCGGCGACGCCAAGGCCACGAACGAACGTTACCATTATCTGCTGAATCAGGGGCAGACCGGCCTGTCCGTAGCTTTCGATCTTCCCACGCAGATGGGCTACGACTCGGACGATCCCATGGCCCACGGCGAGGTCGGCAAAGTCGGCGTGGCGATCTCCTCCCTGGAAGATATGGAAACACTTTTTCACGAAGTGCCCCTGGGCAAGGTCAGCACTTCCATGACCATCAATTCCACGGCGGCGATTTTGCTGGCCATGTACGTGGCCGTCGCCAAGAAACAGGGCGTAGAATCCGGCGTGCTTCGGGGAACGATTCAAAACGATTTGCTCAAGGAATACATGGCCCGCGGAACTTTCATTTTTCCGCCCAAGGAATCCATGCGGATCATCACGGACATTTTTTCCTACTGCAAAGACCGGGCGCCCAAGTGGAACACGATCTCCATCTCCGGCTATCACATTCGTGAGGCGGGATGCTCGGCGGTGCAGGAAGTCGCGTTCACGCTGGCCGACGGACTGGCGTACGTGGAGGCGGCGCGGCAAGTCGGTCTGGACGTGGACGAACTCGGACCCCGCCTGTCCTTTTTCTTCAATGCGCACAACAACCTGCTGGAGGAAGTGGCGAAGTTCCGCGCGGCCAGACGCCTGTGGGCCAAACTGATGAAAGAGCGCTTCGGGGCCACGAATCCCAAGTCCATGATGATGCGCTTTCACACGCAGACCGCCGGCTCCATGCTCACCGCGCAGCAACCCGACAACAACGTCGTCCGCGTGACGCTGCAGGCTCTGGCGGCGGTTTTGGGCGGCACCCAGTCGCTGCACACCAACTCCCGGGACGAGGCGCTGGCGCTGCCTTCCCAGGATTCGGTGACCATCGCTTTGCGCACGCAGCAGATCATCGCGCACGAATCCGGCGCCGCGGACACCGTCGATCCTCTGGCGGGCAGCTATTACATCGAGTCGCTGACCGACGAGATCGAGCAAAGAGCCATGGAATACATCACTAGGATCGACGACATGGGCGGCATGGTGGAAGCGATCATGAAAGGATTCCCGCAGCGGGAAATTCAGAACAACGCCTATCGCTGGCAAAAGGAAGTGGACGCCGAGGACCGCGTCATCGTGGGCGTCAACAAATTCCAGAGCGAAGGCGAGGGACTCAAGGATCTGCTGCGCGTCGATTCGTCCGTGGAACTGGGGCAGAAAGAACGCCTGGCGGCGCTTCGCGAAAGGCGCGACAATGAAAAAGTCAGCGCGTGCCTGGCCGCCGTTACGAAGGCCGCTCAAGGGACGGACAACCTGATGGCGCCGATTCTGGATGCGGTGGAAGCCTACGCCACGCTGGGCGAAATCACCAAGGCGCTCAAGGAAGTCTTCGGCGAATTCGACGAAGTGGTTGTGGTATAGTGATTTAGCCACTTGCAAAATTATTAATTCCAGAGTCTTTGGAAATCTGCATTGATGAGATATAGATAATGAGCGGGTGATCATGGAATCCGCAATACTTTAATCTCATGAGCACTGGCAACCATCAACTGCGCGGCTGTTTATAAGAAACAAAGATGGCGCCACCAATAGTTTTGCAAGCGGCAAGATTAGTGGTTAGTGGTCAGATTTGTTTCAACATCAGCAACCGCAACTGACACTGGTCGAATCGCTGTCGTCGTCGGTATCTTCGCCGTCATCGTCGGCCGTGGGCCACTCATCATCATTATCGTCGCTGCCTATGTCGTCGTTCGCATCGTCGTTCGCATTGTCATCCGAATCGTCGTTGAGATCGTCGTTGAGATCGTCGTCAATATCATCATCCGCGTCGTCGTCGGGCGAAGCCGTATCGTCGTCAAAATCGTCATCGGTTTCATCGCAGTTTTCGGGGATCACGCAACTGACATCAATGAATAAAGTGCCATCGTCACTCCATACAGCCCAGTCGAATCCGTCGCTGGCGTCCTGATCGGTCGTCGCGCGAAAGCCGAATCCGCCGAGGCTCTCTCCTTCGCTGATGTCGCCAAGACTCCGGGATTCCTTTTCGGCGACGTACTCCCATCGAACGCCTTCATAAATGTCGCCATAATTGTCATGGAATGCGAGCATCTCCGTCGTCCATACGCCGCCGTGGAGCGCCTCGGGCGCGTAGATATAATTTTCGTCGATATCGTAATCCGGTTCGGGTACGAACATTTCCAGTTGGCAGATGCTGTTATCCACATCTCCGGACTCGCTGGTATTCGATAAAGTGAACTCAAAATCATAAGTCTGCCGGGGTTGCAGGGCATAGGGCGCATCGAAAGCGAGGTCGGCCGTGAAATCATCGCTTTTGCCAAAATCATCTTGTTGCGCCATGGCGGCTCCCGCATGCGTAAGGATCGCCGCTGTCAGTATCAGGTATATTATTTTGATCCTCATAATAACCTCCATGCAGCAAAAAACATCGTTTACGTATAACCGGTCGTTCCGTCGAAATGGCCTTATCGCGCACTGGGAACAAATCTTCATGATCTCGTTATTTATAACACAAATGAGTCTGAATGACATGGAAAATCGGTATGTTAAGGATTAAAAAGAAAACGCCCGCTTGGCGCGGGCGCTTCTGTGATGGATCTCGATTTTGCCGGCTTTATCAGCAACCGCAACTGAAGCTGGTGGAATCGCTGTCGTCGTCGGCATCCTCGTCGTCGTCGGCGGCGGTAGGCCACTCGTCGGTGTCGTCATCGATGTCGGCGTCGTCATCCGCGTTGTCGTCGTCATCATCCGCGCCCGCGCCCACGTAAGCGGTGCCGGTAACCCAATCTCCGCCGGCGGATAGGGCGCGCCATTCGAAACCATCCCTGGGACCGGTGTCTGTGGTTGCGCGGAAGGCGAATTCCAGCCCTTCACCTTCGTGAATGTCGCAAACCATTGAGGAAGAGGCGTTCAGGCCGGAATGCATCCAGGTAATCGCAGCCGAGTTATCGGCGTCATAGTCGATTTCGCCAACCCACTCGCCGCTGTGCAGCGCGTCGGGATCGGCGATGAAATCCTCGTCGAGTTCATAGTCGTCGGAGGGCATGAAAATATCCACTTCGCAAATCCAATTATTCGATTGATTGATCGTATCGCTGGTGTTTTCAACGAGAAAGTTGAAATCGTAAGTCTCGTTGGCGCTCAGGGCGTTGGGATACAGGAAGTCGCCGGCGGCGTCAAAATCGCCGTAGTCGTCATCCTGTGCGAAAACCAGGGACGACATTGCCGGAACCATGGCCATCACCAGGACGATAATACTCAATTTTTTCATGATGATTACCCCTTGATATTGTATGCGTTTATCGGAAGAACCGATTGTCATCACGCATGGCTTGTTAAATTTGAGCACCAACACAATACTAAAACTTTGCGTTGTGTTTCGTCAAGGAAAGCTCGACATCGAATCCATCATTCCGATTCAATACGGTGCATGAAAAGATGATGGTTCATCCGGAATTGCCGTACGTTATCAGAGATAAAGAAGAAAAATAATTTTTCTTCTTCGCAAAGTTTAAAGGTGGGTGTTAAAGTACGGTAATCCCGGATGAACCTCAAATAGGGCCTTATGTACGGTTTTAAGCTTTATCAGCAACCGCAGCTGACGCTGGTCGCATCGCTGTCGTTGTCGGCATCAGCGTCGTCGTCGGCGGAAGGCCACTCGTTGTCATCGGTGTCGTCATCACCGTCGGTCTCGTCGTCGTCGTCGGCGTCGTCATTGTCGTCGTTGTCGTCGTCGGCTTCTTCGCCGATATAGGCCGTGCCCATAAGCGATGCGCCGCCGGAGGCGTACAGCCGCCAGCCGAATCCGTCGGTGGCGTTTTCATCCGTGATGGCTCTGAAAGAAAACTCCAGGGCGTCGTCTTCATGAAGGTCGCATTCGGCGGTTGACGAGAGATTAAGGCCGGAGTGCATCCACATGATCACGATCCGGTTGTTGGCGTCGAAATCGATGTCGTGGATCCACTCGCCGTTATGCAGCGAATCGGGATCGCTGACCCCGTCCAGCGGAAGAACATAGCTGTGCGAGGGCAGGAACATATCCACTTCGCAAATCCAGTTTGCGGCATCGTCGTTTGAGCTGCTCGTGTTTTCCACCATGAAACTGAAATCGAATTCCGTGGAAGGCTCCAGAGCTTCGGGAGAGTCCGCGGTGACCGTGCCGCTGAACGAGTCGGCGTCGTCATCCTGCGCAAAAACCGCCGCAGAGGCCGACAACACCAGCAGACCGCATAGCATTCCAAGTAAAATCCTCATAAGGTCCTCCCAAGGCCCCCTGTGAAAATAAACAGCATGCAAATCATTCAAACACAACGAGACAATTATAACGCAATGCCGAGCGCCAATCAATCACGAAAAATAAGTGCTCGAAGATTTTTTTTGATAAGGGGGTGGGCGCACGTCAGGATTGTGAGATGAGGTCATGATGCGTGTCTTTCGGCCCGTCGTTCCCAGAAATCCTCGAAGCGTCCGCTCAGGATGCAGCATCGCAGGGCGATGATGGCGTTAGCGCCTCGGAGCGTCCAATGCATCCCCGCCCGTTTGAGGCGCGTGCCGACGACGAGTTTGCATCCGGCCTCGACGACCCCCGTCGAGGTGCACAGACCTTTCTTTCGGAATTCCGGGTAGCGCATCCTTTGTCGATTTCGGTGGATGTACTTGGCGCATTTGCGCGCCTGTTCGTTTGTTTCGGCGTGGCGGCGCAAGGCGCGCATCAACTCGTTCAGGCGTCCTTCGTCGAGTTCGTCACATCGCCGCTTCGCCCACGTCGCCGCCGTGTCGCTGGTCGCCCCGTAGATCACTTTGCCCACGTCGGAGAGATGCTGCTTGACGTGGAAGCGATCCACGATCTGAATCGCGTCGGGAAAGCGCTCGTCGGCCAGATTCCAGATCCACGGCGCTCCGTCGCCCAAAACCACCTGCCGCCGGGCCTTGTCGAATCCCGTCCGCCGCGCCTGGCGCTCCACGCGTTCCGCAAACGCCGACGGCGTCTCGTCCGTGTCCGCCTGCGCCGCGCTTTCGATCGCGGCAGAGTACGTCACCGACCCGTCGTCCCGCTCCGGCGTCCCGTCCTTGTTCCGGGATTCCGCCGTCCACGTCGTGACGAGCTTGACCTCGCGAGTTTTCGACGATCCGTCCGGCTGTTTTCCCGCCCGGCCCGCCAGATACTCCTTGCGCATCGGCAGGCCCGTGCCGTCCATCCCCAGGTACATTGTCGGCGCCAAAGGCTCCCCCGACTCATCTCCTTCCTGCTCCGCCTCGGCGATTTCCCGGCCCAACGCCTCCGCCGTCCGCTCCACCTGCTTGGTGTCCACCGCGACGCCGCCCAATTCCCTCAGCAAGGTCTCCCCTTCGGCGAAACTCACCATCGAGGCCGTGAGGCCGGTCATCCGCACCAGCGCCGGCGACAACGATCCCTCCTCCATCCCCAAGTCACGATCCCGCGGACAGAATCCCTTACGGCACGCCTCGCAGTGATAATACGCACGAAGCAAGGTCATCTCGCCCAACACCGTCCGGAAGGTCTTCTTCCGTCGCCCCGCGTACCGCGCCGCTTTTCCGCAACGGCACGGGAGCGTCGGCCCCGCATGATCCGATTCGTCCGCGTTAAGACGACACTCCACCGCACGCGCCGCCACAACCAAGGCCTGCCGCCTCACCGCCGTCTCAATCGCCTCGAAATCGATTCCCGAAGCCGTTTCCGGACCGATCAGCGCCTCGATTTCGGCTTCGATTTCCGCCGCGAAGGCGATTTTGAAGCCCCCTTTTTGGCCGCCTCGTCCGAGGCGGCCTGCGCTTCCTTCAACTCTGCGTCCGCCCATTGTTCACAGGCCTTCCAATAGGCCTCGATCAAACGCCGAAATTCTTGGCCAGCCTCGACTTGATGACGTAAAAGATCGGCGTTCTCACGATTGATCCATTGGGACACGGTCTTTTTGCCGACGACGCGAACCCAACTGACGTAGGGACCGTGACGCGCCGAAGGATCGGTGGCGCAACGACAACCCTTCTTGCCGCACTTCACGTAGCGTTCCGACACCGAACCCCTCCGCATGGGACGAGGTTCGATCAGCCTTAACAAAAGATCTCGGACAGGAACCGGAAGAGTGGGCATATTGGACATAGTAACCTCCTTGCGAATATCATATTCGCAAGATTGCCCCAATGCAATACCCTTCCCGACTGCACATCACAATCCTGACGTGCGCCCTAAGGGGGTTGCGGATTTTACAATTTCCGGATTATCACTCCCAATTACGAATAATTGTGTTATAAAAACGCCGGTTTTTAAACGGGAGTGAAAATGAAAAAACTGACCTGGCTGATTTTGGCGATTGCTTTAGCGAGTTTTTATTGCGCGTGCGGATCCGACTCTTCCGACGATGACGACGACAGCGCCGATGACGACATGGGCGATGATGATGTCGACGATGATGTGAACGATGATGTGGACGATGATTCGGATGACGATGTTGATGATGATGTGGATGACGACACGCAGCCGGGAAGTTGGGACGGCATCGAACTGTTGGGCGTGACGGCCCCCGATGAATATTCCATGGAAGTCGAACTTTCCGGCGATCCCGGCGACGCCATCGACGACCTGGAACAGTACGCCGTCGATTCGGACAATGGCGACCTGGACGTCGCCGGCGCCGTTTTCGATGACGACGGCAATATCCTGACTCTCACGACAAATCGGCAGAAACTCGGCGTCACGTATACCCTGGACATAGACACCGGCGCCAGGGGATTGGCCGGCGATTTTCTCGCGGCGGATACGGCTCGGCTTTGGGCGTGGGATTTCGAAGGGGAGGAAGATTATTCCGTGACCGCTCGGCGGGTCGCCGTGGGCGAACACTGCGTGGTCTATTTAGAGCAAGGATGGAGCGTGCAGGATGTGAATGATTCCGTCGAAGCGTTCGATGAATTTATCTACCCCACGGAAACGGAGATTTTTTATCCTGCTCCCGACATGGACGGCAACGACCGCATTTTGATCTTCGGTCTCAACGGCCATGGCTGGTACGGCGGGTATTTCAGCGGAATCAACGCTTACTCCGACGATCAGGCATGGAACTGGTGGGGTTATCATTCCAATGAAATGGAAATGGTATACATCAACGTCGAGTATGACACGCTGATGCCCTATAACGTCATCCCGCACGAGTTTCAGCACCTGCTGTACAATCACCGGCATGAAACGAATTACGAGTATTGGGAGTATCACGACGAGGGACTGGCGGAGTCCGCGGTCCACGCCGTTTTCGGGCCCAATCGAAGCGCCCTTTACGCCTATATGTGGGATTACAACGAAACGATCCGCGAAGGCCTGTCGCTGATACACTGGGAGTGGGGAAATTACGATTACTACGCGCAGGCGTATATGTGGTGGATCTACGTGGCTTCGCGCCTGGGCGGCCTGGATGCCTTGAGCGACATTTTCGATCTGGACACCGGCAGCCCGGAGGAAGTCGATCAGTTTCTTACCGACAACCTGGGAAGCGGCATGGCCGCCGTGCTGTTTGAAAACAACATCGCCTTGTGGGCGCAGGCGGCGACCGGCAAATACGGCTACGAAGGTTTGATGGATTTCGAAGGGCAGATTCCCTACTCGGTTTCCGGCGGGACGACCTCCCGCGACCTGGAATCTTACAGCGGCGCATACTTCAGATTAAGCGAAACGGAAGTGAATTATCCGGGAACCGAAGGCGACGACATCGTGTACGCGGGCGTCAACGGCGCCGGGGACGTGGATCTGGAGGCGCCTTTCGACATCGACGGCGGCGCCCTGCTGGTGCACAACTTGAGCACGCAGTATCCCGCGTGGCCGCAAACCGTGTGGGAAACGCAGCACTCGGGTCCGGACCTGACCGCCCTCGAACCGCCCGACCCGCAGGAAGGCAGAGCGTCCTTCGTTGGGATTAATCCGGCGTGGATGGATCCGCCGCCTCTGCATCCCGAGCGCATGGACAGGGTTTATCAGTGGCGGGAAAAGGCGTTGCAGCGCGTCCGGGGCAAATAAAGTCCGCGACGAGAGAATCGTTACGGATGCATATTTTCGCTGATGAAAAACTTGTGGTTATTAACGCCGGATGATGACGACCTCCTCGTTATCATCAAAAGCGACAACCGTGTCTTCCAAAAAGGCGCCGGCGTTCGTGTCATATACGCGCAGCGTGATGTCCTCGCCCGGGGCGCCGGCCAGCGTCAGGTTGACGCCGTTTGCCGTAGGCTCGATTTCCCTGAACCGCTTGTCGGCCAGCGTGACGAATTTTTCATATTCGCCGATCAGCGCCAGACCGTTTTCGAAGATCGGAACGAGGACGTAATAGGCATGATCGTACAATGACTCCATGGCCGGGATGTCGAAAACGCCTTCCAGCACCTGCGCTTCGCCGGTCCGCCAGTTGTAAAGCAGCATCTGCTCGGTGATGCCAAGATCTTTGTAAACATCCAGATGCCAGTCGAGCACCTTATCCGGAAAGACGAACATGTTGCCCGTGTATTTCATGCCGTAGGAAACGTAGGCCCACCCGATGTCGAAGAAGCTGCGGTCTTCATGCTCGCGCATGAGGTTGTAGGCCGCCAGGTAGGTCCAGCGATAGCCGATATCGTTTCGGTCGGAATACGTGCTCGTGATAAAGGGCCGCTCGTGGTCGAGGAACATGGCGTCGATGGGCGTGGCCGGTTTGTCGGGTTTGAGAAGCAGGCCGTCTTCGCGGCAGGTGCGCCTGATAAGCTGCGCGTCGGCTTCGCCGATCTTGTCGCCGGGGCCGACCATGCCCGCACTCAGGCTACTGATGAGCGCCTCGGCTTCGCCGTATTTCTCGGCGGACTGGAAGTTGTCCTTGAAAGGCCAGACGCCGATGGCCCAGGCCAGCATGTTCACGGTGTGAAATTGCGGCCAGTAGGATTCCTTGCTGATGTTGATGTGATAATCGATGGAGGTGCGGATGCTCGTGACCGCGTCCAGATCCAGGCTGTCCATGAGAAAGGCCGCCCCGGCCATGCACAGTTGTATGGTCATGCCGTGATCGGCCGCCGCGTCGTTCATGTTCCGCATCCAGTTTTCCGCGTGGTCCACGCCGTCGCGCAGGTGCGTGACGCCCCAGAACTGGGCCATGAGCCAGTCCTGCTCGTACGTGGATAATCCCCAATTGAGGCCGTCGTCCATGAAATGATCGAAGATGTCACGCCCCAGCGGAAAAGCCATTTCTTCGTCGAGGATGAAATCGTAATCGTTAAGATAATCGTTTTGCAGGGAAAACCAGCGGTTGTGCGCGATCAGGGGTAGGCCGAGGCGGTTATGAAACGCCACCAGGCCGCCGGGAAACATTTCGGGCAGCGGTTCCCATCGGATGAGCCCGCCGGGGCTGAATAACCCCGGGTCCTTGAAGTACCACCAGGAATCGAGCTGCATGTAGCGGTAAGGGATGCCCGCGCTGTACGCGTCGTCTATGACGGCAAAAAGCGTGTCCTGCTCGTTCATATCGCCTTCGGTGTTGTAATAGTAATACGCGCCGTTGTCGGTCCAGTAGCCCAGATAGCTCAAACCAGGATCGGCGTAGCGGTCCTGCCGCAAACGCCCCCGGTCTTCGTTGAGCAGATCGCCCCATTTCTTGATCGTGGCGTTGATACCCTTGCCGCGCACCATGATGAAGCGGTGCGTGAATCCGGCGGGGATTGAATCCAGGTCGCCTTCCAGGCCGTAACGGATTTCGCCGTTTTCAAACCAGATAAGACTGACGTAAAAATGATCCATGGGCGAAAAGACGATAACGTCCAGGTCGTCGCTGTAGAGAATCAGCGGCCCGCTGGTGCGAAGGGACTCGCGCCAGGGCGGCATCATGGGATCCACGATGAAATTGAGCAGGTGCGTGTATTGGGAATTGACGGAGATGGCGTCGTAAAAATGCGACGGCTGCTCGTAATCCCCGGTGGCGATAGCCTCCTTGTCCTCCGGGATGACGTGCGTGTAGATATTGTACTCGAAAGCGTCATCATCCGCGTCGTCATCGGCGTCATCATCGTCCGCGGGCGAAGCCGTGTCGTCATCGTCGTTTGAAACGTCGTCAGCCTGTCCTGAGCTTGTCGGAGGATCATCGTCCCCGCACGAAAGCGGCAGGAGCATCATCAGGGCGAAAAGCGAAATTATTATCAGGCGCATGTCGACTCCAAGGCAGCAATTCCCGGATTCAGGAATTAAGTCTCATAATTGATTTTCTAAATCCCTTTGCCGTTCAAATCAATTGATTGTCAAAGCCGATGTGATTTCCTGTATCTGTGTTATAATTATTTCACTTTCATTTTGATTCTTTTTGGGGCGATGAGGTGTGTTGATGAAAAGATTGTTTTGTGCGTTCGCTCTTTTCGCGCTACTCATTCAGGCGGCTGCGTTTGCCCAGGCGGGCGAAAACGATCTGAACCTTTTCAGCGATGAACTGGAAACTGCGCTCCAGGAGCGCGGCGCGTCGTGGAGCGCCGAGCGAAACCGCTTTGCGGACATGAGCCTCGATGAATTGACAAAGCGGTTCGGCTGGATGCCCGAAAGCGAGCTGCGTGAGGATATGCCGATCCTGCCGACGAAGAACCTGGCCGCGGACGAAATGCAGGAGCATCTGGACTGGCGCGACATGAATGGGAAAAACTACGTGACGCCGGTTTTGGAGCAGCACCCGTGCGGGAGTTGCTGGGCTACATCCACGCTGGCCGCCGTGGAATCCGCCATCGCCATCAAGCACGATCTGAACAATCCTTTCATGCGCCTTTCCATTCAGCACCTGGTTTCCGAATGCTGCGCGGCGGGGGACTGCGGCGGCGGAAGCATGGCCGGGGCGTTGGAATTCATCCTCAACGAAGGCGTAGCCGAGGAGCCGTGTTTTCCGTACCGGCGCTGGAACTCGCCTTGCGAGCCGTGCGAGGACTGGACCGACTGGTCCACCACCATCAGCGGCTACGGCCGCATCGATCCGGTAGACAACCCGCAGGCTATCATGCAGGCCCTGCAGGACGGGCCGGTGATCGCCGGGATCGATATTTATCTGGACTGGATTTTCTATGCCGGCGGCGTTTGGGAACATGCGACCGGCCCCGTGGTCGGCGCGCACGCCGTGCTCATCGTCGGCTACGATCAGGCCGAGCAGTACTGGATCGTGCGCAACAGCTGCGGGACTTGGTGGGGCGATCACGGCTACATCCTCATGCGCTGGGGCGAGGCGGATATCGAGGGATGGACCGCGCGCCCGCTGTACGAATTCGACGAGCCGGTGCATGCCGACTTCAGCGCCGAATCGACGGAAGGATGCGCGGGAGCGCCGGTGCAGTTTGAAAACCTCACGACGCCGGATGCGGATTATTACTACTGGCGTTTCTGGGACAGGCAAAGCAGTAAGGACATCAATCCCACGCACGTCTGGGACGAGCCCGGCATGTATACCGTCACCCTTTCCGCCTGGACGCCGGAAGGGCGCTCCGACGTACGCAAGGATGATTATATCACCATTCATGCGGCGCCCCGCGCGGACTTTATTGCCGAATCCGAAACCGCGTGCCCGAATGAGGCCATCGCTTTTTCAAACAACTCGGAAGGCTGGAACATTTCCTATCAGTGGGACTTCGGCGACGACGCAACGTCAACGGAAGCCGAGCCGGCCCATGAATACCAGGCGCCCGGCGATTACGCAGTGAGCTTGAAAGTGACCGACGGTTGCGGTTTGCAAGATGAAACGACGAAGGTAGTGCGTGTCATCAATGCCGCCGTCGATTGCGATGACGAAAACGTATGCACCGACGAAGAATGCTACAAAGGCGCGTGCGCCCATCGGGCCAACAGCGAGTCTTGCGACGACGGCGTGTTTTGCAACGGCGAGGATTATTGCCTGGAAATGAAATGCCAGGGGCATTCGGGTAATCCCTGTCCTGATGAGTGCGAATCCTGTTATGAGGAAGCTGAAACCTGTGTGTCTCATGAATTCTGTAATGACCATGGCGCCGATTCAAACTCCGGCGATAACGACGACGATGATGACGATGATGATAAATGCGGCGGATTGTTTTAGCGTTTTGAAATATCCACCTGCACAGTTCTTGGAAGGCTGACCATTAACATTGAAATTCATTGCGTGGCGTCAAGATTCTCAATTTATCATCCAATATCTGTCGCCCGCTAAAAGCAGGCTTTTTCATAATGTTTATCGTCCCTTATCCCCGGCTCTGACGAACCGGGCTATAAACTTTCGCCCTAAAGGGCTTGCGCAACGACGCTTCGATACAAGTTGAGATATTTTATCCAAGCGCATCGTGTGCGGCACACCCGCCCTCGTGTGTGAATGATGAGTCTCGTTCATGCTACGAACCAAATTAAGGCGTTTTGCCCGGGCACATCGTGTGTGGCACACCCGCCCTCGGGTGTGTAAGAAAACGCGGAGCGCGAAGTGATGAGTTTGACCATGATGTAGACACCCCCCAACAAAAGACATTAAAACAAGTTCATGAAAGTTCTTATCGCACCGCAAAATTTCAAGGAATCCTTAAGCGCCGTGGACGTGGCGCGCGCCATGAGGGAAGGCGTTTCGGCCGCCGTGTCCGACGCCGAGATCGATCTTTGCCCCGTGGCCGACGGCGGCGACGGAACCGTCGCGACCATGGTGCAGGCTGCCGGCGGCGAATTGCGCACGGCGACCGTCACCGGTCCGCTCGGTGAACCGGTCGAAGCGAAATGGGGGCTGATCGACGACGGCAAAACGGCGGTTATCGAAATGGCGCAGGCGGCGGGGCTGGAAATTGTGCCGGACGATAAAAAGGACCCGACGCAAACAACGACCTACGGCGTGGGCGAATTGATCCTCGCGGCGTTGGACGCGAAGCCGGATAAAATCATCTTCGGCCTCGGCGGAAGCGCCACGACCGACGGCGGCGCAGGGATGGCGCAGGCCCTGGGTGCGAGGTTTTATAATTCTGCCGGGCTTATCAAAGAAAAGATGCGCGGCGGCCTTTTGAAACAAATAGAAAAAGTCGATTTCGACGCATTGGACAAGCGCGTTTTCGATGTGGAGATTGTGGGCGCTTACGACGTGGACAATCCATTGACGGGACTGCGCGGCGCGGCGCATGTTTTCGGCCCGCAAAAAGGCGCCGATGAAAAGCAGGCGCGCGCCCTCGATGAAGGACTGGAGCATCTGGCCTCATTTTTTCCGGATGCGAACAAAGATATGCCCGGCGGCGGCGCGGCGGGCGGCCTGGCCTGGGGAGCATGCGCATTTTTGCGTGGGAAACTGACGCCCGGCGTCGACCTGATTTTGGATGCGGTGCGCTTTGACGAACGCGTGAGAGGCGCGGACTTGGTTTTGACCGGAGAAGGCAAACTCGACGGCCAGACCCTGTGCGGGAAGACATGCCTGGGCGTGGCGCAAAGAGCGAAACGCGCGGGTGTTCCCGTTATCGCCCTTGCCGGCTCCGTGGGCGAGGGCGCCGATCGGCTGAGAACCGAAGGCATAACGGCCCTGTTTTCCATATGCCCGCGGCCGATGAGCCTGGAGGAGGCCATGGAAAACGCCCCTGATCTCATCACGCGAACGACCGCAAATGTCCTGCGAGTGTTTTCTCGCCGCCAAGCATAAAATATTTACGCGAAACTGGACTGCGCGGATCAGACCTATTGCTGGGAATGGGTCGAGGGCGAGGAGTGCAATATGAATTGCGAGCAGGATTTCATCGACTGCGTCGAACCGGTGGAGACCTGCGATGCAATCCGCTACAACTCGTGTAATTCGACTCTGGCGTCATGCAACTCGGGATGCTGACAGCCGGTATGTGAAATATTTGCCCTCCACATGATAAGGCCGGATTTCCATCAGATTATTTCTGAAACTTGACTGCCTCGCATGGAAATATATTATGAAGGGCTGCCGCTCTTTCCTATCATTGAATTGTTTCAACATACCCGCAAGGGAATGAATTTGGAGTTTGTCATGTTTCGCTTTTTAAGCATTTCTGCATTGATTGCAACTGCTTTGATCTTTGGGATTTTATTCATCGATTGCGCCTCTGGAGGAGATGACGACGACGATTCGTCCGCCGGCGATATTATGGATGACGATACAGAATCGATCGATGACGATATCAATGATGATATCAATGACGACATCGACGATGATTCTATCAACGATGATACGGAAGACGATCCGATTTCCGTTATCCTCGACGCCGCGGACGCCCAGTGGCTGGATACGGGCGTCGACGTGGAAGCCGGCGATTATCTGCGCATAGACGCCGACGGGACGATTCAACTGGAGGAGGACGGCGAGCCTGTTTCCGCCGACGGTTTCGACGAAGAGTGCGGAGGCGCCTGCCCGAGTTCCCCGAGCCCCTGGGGAATTCTCCTGGGCAAACTCGATGAAAGCAAAGATGATGATTGCATGCTGGAAGTCGGCGGCCGATTCCTCCAGCGGATGGATTGTTCCGGGCGCTTGTACATAATCGTCAACGATTTTGATTACAGCGACAATGCAGGCTCGTTTTTCATCGAGATCGAAGTTTTGGACGAGCCGCCGGCGACGACGACATCGATCACAACCACAACGACGACTTCAACAACGAGCACAACTTCGACCACTTCGACCACGACCACGACGTCCACCACCAACACATCGACAACCACAAGCACATCGACTACGTCTACGACCAGCACGACGTCGACCACGACCACCACATCCACGACCACGACATCGACAACGACCACCGCCACTTCGACGACGACCACATCCACAGTGCCGACCGAGCCGCCAAACGCTCCATCGAACCTGAGCGTCGACATCATCCCTCCCGGCACAATGGAATTGACTTGGGATGATAACAGTTCGGACGAAGACGGTTTCCGAATTCAGGAGTACAAATTTATCGTCTTTATGTATGAGTGGACCGATATCGCCGATGTGCCGACGAACGTCGCGACCTATACGGTCGAAAACCGGCATTGCAATAATCTTTATCAGTTCAGGGTAATGGCTTTTAACAGCGCCGGGGAATCCGCGGTCAGCAATGTATCGAGCGATATAATGTATCCTTGCGCCACGACAACGACAACCGGGACTTCGACCACTTCCACCAGGCCCTCATCGACGACCACCACGACCATGGGCGAGTGCGATCTTCTGACATACAACGGGTGCAAGCAGGATGCAGTAACTGTTAACAATGCGTGCATCGCGGAATGCCCCACGGGCTTCAATTGCGATGCGGCGCACTGCCAGACGCCGTGTACGGCGGCGCTCCGTCAGGCCAAGCTGGACTGCGCGGCGCAGACCAACTGCTGGGAATGGGTCGAAGGCGAGCAGTGCAAAATGTATTGCGATGAGGATTTCATCGAATGCCTGGAACCGATAGGAAGCTGCGATCAGAGCCTGTACATGTCGTGCCTGTCGGATCAGGGATTGTGTTATGACGCTTGTGAGTGATGCCGTTTGTTGCGAGTTCTCGCCCGATCACTTGCACCGTGAAAACAAACGGAGACGACGTAAATAAACGCGCCGGGCGCGAATCTCTTGCCGCTGCCGCGCACTTTTCCTACAATGCGCCTCCGATTTTGGTTTTTTCAAGATCATACTTGAGAGGTAATCAATGGCCCAACCGACTTTGAAAAAGACGCCCGAGAAACTTTTTGAGCCTGACGGCTCTCCGAATTTCGGAAACTTCCTGGGCGCGACGCCCGTTTTGAATTTCGATGATTTCGACTATCAGGGGCTCCACCGCTGGCCCTGGACCATGGACGCGAATCTGGCCGCAAAACTCCTGAAGCGGTGGGAATTCGTCGGCGTGATGGATGAAAACTTCGTCATCGGCGCCGCCGTGGTTCATCTGAACTACGTGGGAAGCGGATTCGCCTATTGTTACGACAAGCGCAACAAACGCATCGTCGAAAAAAACATCAAGGCGCCTTTTTGCATGAACACGTCCTTTTCCCCGTCGGCGCAGGACGGCGTCAGCGAGATACGCGTGGGCTCCAATTATATTCGCATGCACAACTCCACGCAGAGCGGATCGCGCGAGCTTGAAATGGATTTCGGCCATGATCTGCGGGCGAAGTTCAGTTATTCGGAAATGGGCGAGGGCGTATCCACGTGCGTCCGGCAGGCCATGTACGGTTTCGGTTACACTTATAAATCCGCCGCGCTTCCGGCAAAAGGCTCCGTGACGATCGGCGGCCGGGAGGTCCCTTTGGGAAAAGACGCTCTGGCGCTTCTGGACTGGTCCGCCGCCACGCCGCCGCGCGTGACCGTGTGGAACTGGGCCGCCGGCGTGGGCATGGACAAACAGGGAAAAACCGTCGGCCTCAATTTCAGCTCCGGTCTGATTGCCGGCGCATACAATGAAAACACGGTCTGGATCGACGGCAAGCCGCACATGATGGAAGGCGTCCATTTCGATTACGATCAGAAAAATGTCATGAGCCGCCCCTGGCGCGTGGCCGGCAATAACGGGGAAGTGGATATCACATTCCATCCCGAGCACGAGCGATACGAAAACGTGAATTTCGGCCTCGTGGGAAGCAGTCTGCATCAGCCTTTCGGGCGGTTTGAAGGCCACGTGAAAGTGGGGCGATCGAAGGTTGCCCTGAACTGCTACGGCTTCTGCGAGGAACATTACGCGAAATGGTGATTTGCTCCGCTTGCCTTAAAACGAAAACCATCCTTGTCAGGCCCAGAGGATTTTTGAGTATTCATTTGAAGGACCGCGATATTACGTTTAAATCAAGGAGCGCCGTTTAACCTTATGCGCAAAGCCGCTTTTTCGCTTTGCCTTTCATGGAGAAAATTTCAATGCCGGATAATTCGTCTTCGGATGTCAGGAAGGAATCATTAGCGGACATTTATGCATTCGTCGAGGAGCAGTTGAAACTCGGTCTTGGAGAAATGGCCGTCGTCGGAATGCTGGAAGAAAAAGGGATGACCCGATTCCAGGCCAATAACGTCGTGAACTCCGTTCGTGAAAGGATTTATGGAGTCGTTTCCAAAACGGCCGGTGATAAGAACGGCATGGGTGTTGTTTCAGGCCTCATCGGCGGAATCATCGGCGCTGTCGGAGGTTGCGTTGCCTGGGGCGCCGTCGCCGCATGGACAAGGCATGAAATCAGTTACCTGGCTTTGGGAGTCGGGGCCTTGACCGCTTTTCTCGTGAAGCTTTTCAGTCGCGGCCAAGCCGGCGTCGTCGGAAGAATGATCGCCGCTATCTGCGCGGCGGCGGGGATCATCGCCGGGAAATACGTCGCATATTATTATTTGTTCAAAGGCGCCGATTACGCTCAGTACGTCGGTGAAATCACGTCGAAATGGACTTTGTTTTCGTCGGACAGCCTCGATGCATTCATGAATAATCCTCAGGATGTCTTCAGTTATTATGATTTCCTGTGGATCGGGCTGGCCGTTTACGCGGCCTTCAAATACGCGGCGCCGAATCAAAGCAAGTGACCGTGACACACCGGGTTTTATAAAGATCGCGGGCAATGCCGGAAGATCAATTCGCAAAAAACTCTCGAACTCGATTTGCCTCGCCGGATGAAATATCGCGGGTATGGCAAAAGTGGGGATTGCCGATTGTCTGCGTCGAAAGAACGTATATGCCCGCGGACGTGAGGGGACTTTTTTGCCTCGATGAAAATGGCGAACCCGCGGGGCTCGTCACCTGGGCGGAAAATGAAGATGGCTGCGAAATCGTCACCATCGATGCGTTTCATCCCGACCGTGGACATGGCTCCCGGCTGATGCAGGCGGTTGAGGGGGAAATAGCGCAAACAGGGGCCGAATTAATCCGTATCGTTACAACGAATGACAATATCCGGGCGCTGATTTTTTTTCTCAAACGCGGCTATCGGCTTGCGCGCGTTCATATCGACGCCATGGATCGGGTTCGAAAGTATAAACCGAGCGTTCCTGACTTGGGCGAAAACGATATCCCCTTGCGGGATATGCTGGAACTTGAGAAACACATCACCAAATGATCCGTCTCTATTGACGGCAGGCCTTTGAACGTGATTATTCTTTGGCTTGGAAGTCATGTGAATAACTCACCGGCGCTTTATGCCTTTGAGGTTAAGAGACGAAAGAGGATATGATTTTGAAGTCTGAATCAACAAATCGATGCGGCTTGATTTTTACCGGGATCATCGCTCTTGTTTTGCTTTTCGCCTTCGCGTCGGGTTGCGAAAAAATCGAATCCTTGACGAAGACGACGGCGATCAAGGGGCCGAACGTGAAAATTCTGTTCGCCGGCGATACGTCATTCGGGGAAAACTACCGGGGAACCCCCAAGGTCTTGAAGAAAAAGGGTTATGATTTCCCTTTGCAAAAAGTCGCTCCGCTGCTTGCGACGGCGGACTTTACCATCTTCAATCTGGAAACCCCCATCACGGATATCGAAAAATCGCCCTATGAAGGCGACAAAGCCTATTGTCACTGGACCAGCGTGGAGCATGCTCCGAAAACCCTGCTCAAGTACGGCATGACCACATTTTCGCTGGCCAACAATCACGGCCTGGATTTCGGCGTCCCGGGATTGAAGCAGACCCTCGAAGTCGCGCAGAAAAACGGTATGAACGCTTTCGGCGCGGGCATGACCGAAGCCGACGCGAAAAAGCCTTTTACCAAAATATTCAATGTCGGCGATCACTCGTTTAAGATCGCCGTGATCGCGGCTTTCGAATACAGCAGGAGCTATGACAATAAATACTCTTTCTACGCCGACGGCGAAACGCCGGGCGTGTACAGGTTGTCCGCCGACGCCCTCAAGGAGCAAATCGCGCAGATTAGAAGCAGCGATCCCGACGCCTTCATCATTGTCTATCCCCATTGGGGGAAAAACTATAAATGGAAAACCAAGCGGCAGACAAAGTACGCGCACCGCATGTTGAAAGACGGCGCCGACCTGGTCATCGGCCACGGCGGCCATTCCATGCAGGAAATCGAGCGCTACAACGGCAAATGGATCGTTTACGGACTGGGTAATTTCATGTTCCTTTCGCCCGGGCGATATTCGAAATTAAAGACGAAGCCATACAGCTATACGGCCCAGCTCATCGTGATCGATAACGGCGACAAACTGCAAAAACGGATTCGACTGCATCCCATTTTCAACAACAATAAAAAGTCGAAATACCAGGTGCGGCCGCTGACCGACGAGGAATTCGCCGAGTTCCACCAATTGCTTTTGGAAAAATCACCCTTGACGAAAAAAGAGCGCAAGGGCGTGCGCAAAGGCAAAGACAAAGGCGGAAACTTCGTGGAATTCAGATTATAGATTATCTTTCGCCCAAGATTTTATGACAACGAAGCGAAAAAGCTGCTAACGGCCATCAAGTCAACGCACGAAACCTAATTCGCATCCTTGCAACAACGCAGTCCCACCGTGGGAAGCTTCAGCTTTTTGATTTGCGTATCCAGAAGCAGCACTTTCGTCGAGCACAGCGTGGTGTAATCGTCGTTGTATTGATAACTCGATCCCTTGAGCGCGCGAAACGGTCCGTCGCCGTTATCGACCCATTCCCAGACGTTTCCCGTCATGTCGCGGATGCCCAGTTCGTTGACGCAATCCGTCGATCCGCCGGCCGCGATGCCCTCGCGCCGGATTCCCATGGGGCGCGTGTTGCAGCGCTTATTCAAGATGTGATGGGATTCGTTTCCGTTATCGGCGAATTCGTACATCCGGGCATGCGGACCCCGGCAGGCGGCTTCCCATTCGTCGGCGGTGCAAAGGCGCTTTTGGTTTTGGCGGCATATCCCGGCGGCCTGCGTGTAGGATATTCCGTGCTCGGGAATGATCCCTTCGCGGTTGGGAAATTCATGGATGTCCATGTAAAACCGGCCTTTTCGAGTGACGATCAGCTTCATGTTCTCGGGCGCCGAACCGGATACGCCCGCCTGCGCCCCTCCAAAGGCGAGGGGGCGGATCGTCTTTGCGCTGAATACGGGAACGCAAATCACGGTGATGATAATCATGACCGCAAAACCCTTCACGGAAGCGGCCCTTTCGATGAATCGCCGCGCGAATTTGTTGGAAATCGTGCGTGTCGACAGGCCTTGCCCGGATATGCCCACCAGATTGTCCGCATAGCCGATCAGCGCGATGATTTCCAATGGACGCTGCGATATGGCGGCGGCAAGCGCGGCAACAAGAGCCGCAATTCTCATCGCCCCGCCGACGCGTATGCCCCGTGAAAGAACCAGAATTCCATGGAGCAGATATATACCGATAACGATATGAATCGTGATCTGCAAAAAATCCGATTCGATCGGCCCTTGCGTGAAATGTTTTATGAGCGCGTGGATGATAATGATGACCGCGGCGAATGCGGCGGATAAACGGGGAGGGCGAATGCTTTGCCACGCGATATATTTTTCGCGTTCGTAGTACGCGCCGACGAGGATGTAAAAAACATACGCCAGCGCCAGCGTCCCCGCCGTGGCGAGCTCAAGAAAATATTTTGCGACAAATAAATTGACTTTTCCGAAAGCATCGATGCATGCCGAAAGGGCCTGTCCGGGCTGCCCGGCGCCGATAAGGCCGTATAGCATATTGTTCATGACATCCATGAACCAGATATTCTCGATGTAATCCCGTTGAAAACCGCGCATCAATAAAAGGAACATCAAAATCCATATGCCGCCGGCGGCCTGAAACCGCCTGTCCTCCGCCAGTTTTTCGGAAAGCATGATCGCGGCAAAGGCCAGGAATATGGCAACGTAGAAACCCAAAACACTCAAGATGATGATTTTTCCGGGAACCTCATCCCTGCCGGACCAAAGCCGGATCAGAAATATAAGAGACGCAACAGATGCCGCGCCGATCACCCCGGCGCCGACGCCGACCGCGCGGGCGCTTCGGCGGCGCGCAACGCGCAGCATCGCAAGGGACAGGGTCAATAAAAATAGAGTGAGCGGACTGATGCTAAACATGCCGAACCACTCCCCGGTCGAAGTCGATTTTGATCCGGTCGCCCGGCTGGAAAATTTCCTGCGCCGCTCGGCCTATAATGAAAATCGGGGCGCCGATTTCCCGGGCCACGTTGGCCAGATGGGAAAGTATCCCTCCTTTCAGGCAAAGGACCGGCCTTCCTTCGCGTAGTACTCCAAGCCAGTTTATACTCGTGTCCGCGCACAATACGATGAACCCTTCGCCGGGTTTCGACGCGTCTTCAGGCGCGATGAGTTCGCCGGTAAAAAGCCCCCGGCCGATTCCCACGCCGCGAAGTTCGTCGGCCGCGTCTTGCGTGGAATTGAAGTTGACTTTATTTCGCCCGCAAAAATGCAGGACATCTTCCGATTCGCTTGAAATCTGCTCGAAATAGCGTTGTCGGCGCTTTTCGACGGCTTCAGCATCCGGCATAGCTTTCGCATCGCCGATAAGTTCATCGAGCTTTAGATAGAAAACATCATCGGGCATAACGCCTTTTTCGCTTGCGAGCGCCAATGCCCGGCGTTTGATGGCGTCATTGATTTTCAGGATATTGATATGGCCGTTTTCCGCGTCCAGGCGCCGGCGGCGGATTGAGCGGCCGATTCGGGAAATGACAAAGGGCAGCCAGCGCACCAGCGTGTCGCGCTGCGTGGATTTCAGGATCGCCGATACCTCGTCCGTTTTGTCCGGATTGATTTGCGGCGCATCGGAAAACGCGAACGCTTTGAGAATTTTCGGATCGTCCGCGGCTCTGTCGGCGGCCAGTTCGTTTTCATGATTCGGCAGGAATGGATAGCGCTTGACCGCCTCGTCGATTCGCCCGCTTTGCATGAGGCGATCAAGATCACGCCCCATATTTATAAAGGGATTGTCGTCGCCCAGGGCAAAGAGATTTTCGATTCGGTCCGGCGATATCAATCCTCCGCATAAAAAAGAACCGGCGAAGCTCATGGCATCGATGCAAAGCCGGTTGTCCTGCTGGCGTTTGATTTCCCGATGAAGCGCCTCGATCAACACGGCAAGCGGCGCGCCGGGATCAAACGGCTCGGCTTTTGCGGTGTTCATAAACAGCTTTAGGATTTGAAAATATTGCCGCGGGGTCAGATCGCCTTTGCGTAGCTTGCGCTTCGCCGATTCCAGGGCGTTCCAATCCACGAAGCGCTTTCCGGCGTGATCCCTGAAATGTTCGTCGCCGAGCAATCCCAGCTTTGCCAAGGCGCCGCCTGCGTCGCCGCCGGAATAAAGGATGTCTTGTGAAAGCGGCGTCAGGGCTTTTATCGATTCGAGTCCCGGCGCGACGATCCACGTGGACAGATCGGGTGCTTTGAGGATCGGCCTGGCCTGGTATATCCAAAGTCTGCCGTCGTCATACCCCCATTCAATCTGCGTGGGAGCGCCGAAGAGGTCCGCGGCCTTATCCGTCGCTTCGACAATCTGCGTCAGGAGATCATCATCGATTGCGTCGGCGTCTCCGAGAATGCAACCGCGCGCGGCGCTTATCCTGTCGACGCCGTATGTCGCGCCGGCGCCCTCGTGAACTTCGACGAGCAGGCGCTGCGTGCGGCCCGAACTGACATCCACGGAAAAGGCAAAGCCCGCAAGGCTGTGTTCGATCTGCTCTTGTACGACGATGGATAATGGGCCGCCGGATGTTTTGCCGCCGTAAATCCGCCCGGTATTTCGCGTGGAGGCGGCGACCTGTCCGACGGCGCCGGCCAGCGCATCGGCATCGCGCGGATCGATCGATGGCACGGAGGCAAAGACGCCCGAATAGCTGGCCTCTTCCGAGTCTTCTCCCGCAAACGAAGATCGGACAATGACTTTGCCGCCGCAAAAACGCTTCCCGATTTTTTTCACGAGTTTTTGCAGCCCGGCAATATCCGAAGGCCCGGGCGCTTTGGCTACCGCATATCCGTCGGGAACCGGGAATCCGGCGCGCATGAGTTTGGCCAGATTAACGGCTTTCGCTCCATAACGCCGCACGAAAGACGGGCCGTCGCCGATCTTGCGCAACGCTCGGATTCGCGGACAAAGCAATCCCTTTTTCGATACGGCGTAATATATTCCGAAAAGGGCAATGAGCGCGATGACGACAAGAGCGCGCGTAACGGCGATGCCGAGATACAGACCGGTCAGCGCCGCCGCCGCCGCCGTTAAAAGCGCAATAAAATAAAACGCGAGAGTCACTAAAAATACCGGCGCCGAGGCGAAGATGCCGAAATAGACTTTAAGCGCGGGCAGATGATCGGCAAGACCCGGCAGCGGGATCAGGCCCGGCGCATGCCCTAAAAAAGAGATGATTTCGGAAAACTGATGCATTCACCCGCCGCAACGTGATTGAGAATCCTCCTCCCGAGTGTAAGCACAGCGCGAGCGGCAGGCAAGCCGCCGCGATCTATTTGTTTTACTTCAAACGTACCCGTTGTCATTTCAAGCAAACGCAGCCTGAGGCCGCGAAGTCGAGGACTCCCTTCAAAGAGACATTGTCGCCTTATTATAATGTGCACACTTTCGATTAATACTTACGTATCATTTAAGGGATCCCTCGACTCGTCCTGAAGGACTCCCTCGGGATGACAGAATCGTCTTTTTGTCAAATAACCCACTTTCATAATTATATGCTCTGGCAAAAGCACCGACATTCATTTAAACTCACGTAAAATTTGCCTCGTTATACCGGAGAAAGCCATGCGCATTCGTTTATTGCCTCTTACCGCTTTCCTTTTTGTTTTGTTAACCGCGCATAATGCGTTTGCCTTGTCGCTTATCGACCAGGATCCGCATTTGGGAATGTTTCAGAATCTCACCGCGGACCCCATGCGCCTGGTTTTCGACGAATCGATCAATCCCGCCACCGTCGATAGCGCCTCGATTTTCGTAGCCTATGAATCGGATGCGGATACGCGCGTCGGCGTCGGTTATGAATTCGAAACGACCAACGTCAGCAACGACACGCTCGTTTTAACTCCCACGGAAAATGATAACCGCTGGCCGTTCGCGACGCGTCTGACCATCAACATCAGCGGCGATCTGCAAAGCGCCGGCGGCGCGGCTTTTGACGGCCAGTACGCGTTCGGGCAGGTTTTCGTCGCCAATATCCCGAGCGATATGGACATCCTGCAAAACTGGGACCCGAGCGATCCCATGGATTTCGTGGACGCTTTCGTCAACGCGAACGTGCTGCTCGGCTACAATCCCGTCGATCCGGAAAACACCGACACGGCAAGACCGGAAACGATTCCCGGCATGGGCGCCACGGAAGCCTGGAAATACACCGCCGGGCGCTCGGACGTGATCATCGCCGTCGTGGACGACGGCATCGAGCGGTACGATCTGGATGAACTGGCGAACAACTATTTCATTAACAAAGGCGAACTCGATGCTTACAAACCTTTAAACGGCGACGAGACGTGCGCGCCGGATCCCTGGGACTGCAACGGCGACGGGCGTTTCAACATCCGCGACTACGATCTGGATTCGCGCTTTGCCGACCTGGGCCGCGCGGTGAGCATCAAGGATTTGATCGACAGTTTTTCCGACGGCAACGACGACGACGGAAACGGCCTGGCCGACGACATCTGCGGCTGGGATTTTTTGCGCCAGACCAATGAAGCCCTGGGGGTCAGAGAGTTTCCCGAAGGCGGCCACGGCGAGGACCGGGCCAAGGACGCCGCGGCGATCGCGGAAAACGGGAGCGGCGACAAGCCGGGCTTTTGTCCGCGCTGCACGATTTTGCCGATCCGTGTATCCGATTCCGTCATGGGCGAACACAATACGCTGGGTCTCGGCGTGCAGTACGGCCATGACATGGGCGCGTCGGTGGCGGTTTTCGCCTCCGGTTCTTTGAATTACAGCGGCCAGGTCAACGAGCTTCTCACGGAAATTTCCGAGGCGGGAACCGTGCTGATCGGCGTGGCCAGCGACGAACTCAGCTATCATCATTCCTATTCCGGTTCGTGCGATGACGTCATCAGCGTCAAATCCATTTTCCCGATTCCGCCCATCGATTTCCTCGGATTTTTCCCCATGCATGTTTTCGGCTTCGTGGAAACCTATTGCACCATGTGGGGCGAAACCGTGCTTTTGGCAAGTTCGTCCGGCGCATGCTCGTCCGAGGCGGCGGGCAACACCGCCGGCTTCGCAGGCTTACTCATTTCACGCGCCCGGGACCTGGGCGTCGAGCTTTCGGCCAATGAGATCAAGCAGATCATGACCATGAGCGCCGACGACATTTATCATTTCTGCGTGACGCTGACCGGCGGCGGATGCCAGCCCGGTTGGGACGCGCATTTCGGATACGGCCGCCCGAATCTGATCAATGCTTTCGATATGCTCGGCGATCCGGATCACGGCGTTGCCTCGCGCATCCCCCCGGAAGTGCGTTTTCGCGCTCCCGCCTGGTTTACAATTATCGATCCTTTAGGAACGCCCGCCGTCGATGTGCGCGCCAACATGTACGCCAGGGGAGAAAATTTCGATTGGGAGCTTCAGGTCGCCGCCGGAAAAGAGCCTCTGGATGAGGAATTTGCCAGCGTCGCCACGGGAAGCGGCTCGGCGGAAATCGACGATGTGATTGCGTCGGTTGACGTGACATCCCTTTTGCCTGAGGACGTTTACAGCAATCCACCGGCCGACTCCTTCGATTTCACCGTGACCTTGCGTTTGCAGGCGACAAACGCGCAGGGCGTCATGGGTGAGGATCGCCGCACCATCGCCGTGCATCGCGACGCCGACGATTCCACCGGACTCATGCAGGGCTTTCCGATCAAGCTGGATGCGTCGGGAGAATCTTCGCCCACGCTCTACGACCTGGACGGGGACCCCGACGGGCGCCTGGAGATCATCACCGCCACGAGCAAAGCCGAGCTTCTTGTTTATAAATATAACTCCGCAAGCGGCGACTACGAAATGATGGACGGCTTCCCCGTGGATTTGAAAGCCTATAACGGCCTGGACAATCCCGTGGACTCCAGCACCAGTTCTCCCGCCGTGGGCGATTTGTTCGGCGACGGCACGCCGTACATCGTGGCGGCCACGAACGGCGGAGCGGTTTTGCCGATACATGCAAACGGCAATCTGCATCTCGACGGCGACGGCAATCCGGCGCCGATCCTGGAGGGCTTTCCCGTCTGGTCCGACGACGTGGATAATTCCACAACCGAAAGCTTCGGCCACGGGCGCAGCTTCGGCGGCGCGCCGGTGCTCGGCGATCTGGACAAAGACGGTCTGCTGGAGATCATCCTCACATCTTTCGACGGAAAAATTTACGCCTTCAAGCCCGTCGACGAAGACGGCGACGGCAAGGCCGACCCAGTACCCGGATTTCCTGTTTTGGCAAAATCCGATCCGGGCATGGTTCCGGCGGGCAAAGTATGTCGCCACGAACTCGAAGATTTCCCGCCGCAGATTCTGGGAACGCCGGTCGTGGGGATTCTCGATCCGAATTCCGCCAATTCCGACATCGCCGAATATCCTTCCATCCTCGTGGGCACTTCAGAGGTCTGCGGCGATGATCCATTTAAAACCGTGCGCTTCTACGGCGTGTTCCACGACGGCAACGACAATACCTCCGGCTCGCCGTTTCTGCCTGACTGGCCTAAATCCATCTTTGCGCCGCTGGGCGACGCGCTGCCGGTTCCGCCGGTGACCATCGGCATCACCTCCAGCCCCGCCATGGCCCGGCACAACGGCAAAACCTACATCGGCGTCGGCCCCGTCGCGTGGCTGCCCACGATGCTGGAAGTCGACGCGGATCAGACCCGCGTGATCACGCTGCCCAGCGATTTGTCGGTGAACCTCATGGGCCACGGCTCCTTCGGCCGCCTGAGCGGCGACGACAAGCTGTATTACGTGCTGCCCGCCACGAGCGCCGTGGACATGATCGACGGATGGATTTCCCTGATTCGACCCACGCTCGTGGCCTGGGATCTGGACGACCTCACGCAGACCGCGTTTTCCACGGATCTGGAAGACAGCAACTGGTACTGCAACGCCGCCGTGGCCGACGTGTCCGGCGACGGCTATTCGGAGATCATCGCCGGCACCGGCGGATTCCTGATTCACGCGCCGGATATCTTCGGAAACGAAGCCGAAAGCTGGCCCAAGTTCACGAACAACTGGTCTGTCTCCGCGCCGACAATCGGCGACGCCGACGCCGACGGAATGCTGGAAGTATTCGTGCACACGCGGGAGGGCAATCTCTTCGGCTGGAACACGGTCGGGGGCGCGTGCCGGAATCACGGCTCCGCGCCGGACTGGTGGACGTTCCACCACGACGAACGGCACACGGGCGTTTTCGGCCAGGACACGCAGCCTCCGGGCGTTGTGACGGATTTGGAAGTCACCGAAAATGATAGTGGATATACGCTGACTTTCACCGCTCCGGCGACGACTGGGGATGCGGCAGACCCAAAAGCTATGACATACGCTTTGCCGAAACAGCCGAGGAACTGACCGGGCCGGAGAATTTTGCAACCGCGCAGCGAGTTCCCGGCGCCGGGAGCGTCGAACCCGGATACGGCGGAACGACCGTAAGCGTTCACGTTGATCTGGATGAATCCGATTTATATTTCGCCATTCAAACCGCCGATGATGCAGGAATATTATCGATAGTCAGTGCCGCTGCCGCGACAGGTTCGGGTACGGACGATGACGACGCGAACGATGACGCCGATGACGACGGCGACGACGACGACGATGACGACGGCGGATGCTGTGGTTGCTAAGACTAGATTATTACTGTGATAATCTGCAAAGTTATCTGTCAAACAACGCATAAATCTCTGAGAACTCAAATATTTTTGGCTATGTTTTCACCACCAAATATTCATGGAGTTTGCGTGGCTCGCTTGGTTTTATTGACCAAATGTTCGCGGAGCTTGCGCGTGAGCCTGCTTGCAGGCGATAGAGATTTATTCCATGGAAATTGCCATTAATGGAAAAGTGGAACGCTATAATGAAAAAGCACAATATCGCGGTAGACAAATAAGAGGTCGGATTCTCCTGTCGCCCGCTAAAGCGGGCTCGAATAAATATTGGTTTACATCTTCATACCGGCGCTGACCTTTCGGCTTCGCTCAGGGCAGGCGCATCGGCCTATTGACTTTCGCCTCTTGCGAGGCTTGTGACTTGTTTTACTTGCCGGGCGCCTCGCGCTTGAAATCGCAACGCCTTTCCCCTACATTTTTCCGTGCTTTTTACGGCTTGCCGGGAAGGAACGCCATGGTACGCAAAGCGCAAATTATTTTCCTGTTGCTGATTGCTGCGTCGGTCTTATGTTTTTTTGCGGGTTGCGCGACGAAAACCGAATGCCCGCCGGGGGCTTATATCGTTGAAAAGGCCGCCATGCTTCAGCAGCCCGAAATGTGGTGCGAGGTCAAGGACAAAGACGGTAAAAAGACTAAGCACGGCATGTACGAAAGCTGGTATCGCAACGGAAAGATCAAGGAACGCGGCGAATACGACAATGGCGTTAAAATCGGCCGTTGGACGCTTTGGGCCGAAACCGGCCGAAAGGACCAGGAAACGGAATACGTGGACGGGCCGAAGCATATCCGGGTGAGAACCTGGTATGAAAACGGACGCAAACAAACCGATTCGGAATTTATCAACCAGGAGCCTCACGGTCGATTCCGCTCCTGGCATCCCAACGGCCTGCTGGATACGGACCGCAGCTATGATCACGGCCGATTGTTGTGCGAGTCCGACGGATTTTTCCTCGACGGCAATAAACAGGTCGAGGGCGAGTGCCGCGACGGGCTGCAGGAAGGCCCGAAAATCCACTGGTACGAAAACGGGAAAAAACGCGTCGAAGAAAATTACGTTCAAGGCGCAAAAACCGGGCCGTATATCCGGTGGTATAAAAGCGGCGTCAAAAGAGAAGAGGGAGAATATCAAGACGAAGAGCAGGACGGTCTTTGGGCGCTTTGGTATGAAAACGGCCAGATGGAGGAAAAAGGCCGTTATGATAACGGTCATAAGGTCGGCATATGGACGACCTGGTATGAAAACGGCAACAAGGAAACTGAAACGGAATATTTCGGGGAAGGAAGCAATACCTATCGGATGACCCGGTGGAGCGAAGAAGGAATCAAGCTCAACCATAGGGAGTATGTTGACGGGAAAAGGAGCGGAATCTGGATTGCCTGGTATCGCATTACGCCCGAGTCCATGGAGTATCTGAAGACCATTCAAAAGTGGCGGGACGAACTGGAAAACGATCCCGGCCCCCCGCCGAAGCAACCCGAGGATTCAGCCGCTGAAGGCGCTAAAGACGCGCTGGCGGAAGAGGACAAGCTCCAGGAAGAAGCCGCCAAAGATATCGATGAGATGACGGACAATATGGTTTCACCTCCCTTGCCGGAGGATGAAGCCCCCATGCCGCCGGACGGCGCTGAGGCCGCGACTCCCGCGGATGCCGCGACTCCCGCGGATGAAAAACCGGCGTCCGAAGATGAAATAACCGGCGAGACGCCCGAAGCGCCGGCAAGCGATGACGCCGCGGATTCCGGAGTAACCATCCTGGACGTGGTGCAAACCCCGGCGGAAGAGGAAACGGGCGACAAGGCCGCAACCCCGGCGCCGGAAAGCGCGGATGATGCCGGCGAAGCAGCCGCCGGCGTTGTTGCCGCTCCTGTCGAAGAAAAAGAAGATGCCGATGAAGCGGCGGAGGATTCGTCAAATCCGCCTGAGGAAACAGGAAGCGGCGCCGAGTCCGCGCCTGACGCAAATCCCGATGACGCAAGCAGTGAAACTCCGGCGGCGGAAAATACCGAAGAACCGATCGGTGAAGATGATATGGAATACTCGGATGACGATCTGCCGTTCGATGACGGGATGTGGGACGACGGCGACGACGATGCGCCGGATGCGTTCTATGCGTCGGTATTTTTCACCGGAAGTATAAAGCAGGATACCGAAGAAGCAGAAGAACCGGCCGATGCCGGCGAGGAAGCTTCCGAACCTGAGCCAACTCCTGAACCCACGCCCGAGCCGACGCCCGAGCCAACTCCCGAGCCGACGCCCGAGCCAACTCCCGAGCCGACGCCCGAACCAACTCCCGAACCAACTCCCGAACCGACGCCCGAACCAACTCCCGAACCCACGCCTGAACCGGTCCCTGAGATAACAGCCGCGCCGTTGCCGGAGGCAACTCCGGAATCCACGCCGGAAGAAGTGGAAGAACCAGCAGCGGAAGAAGCGGAAGAATCCACGCCGGCGCCTACTCCGGAAACAGAAACGGATGCCGCAAAGCCGGGGGATGAAGCAGCGGAGCCGGAAGACGATCAGGAGAAAGAAACCGAAGGCGCCCTTGTCGTTCCTCTGCCAACTGACGCCGAAACTGGCGAAGAAGCTGCCGGCGATGAAGCTCAAGGGGAAAGCGAAGACGCGACGGATGTCGTAGAAGATGACGGCGAAGTCGAAACGAGCGGGGATAAGGGACAGGACGCCGAAGCGGATTCCGGCATTATGATCATCGAGGAGATGCCCATGGGGTCCGCGGAAGACGCCCTTTTACCCGAAGGAGAATCGGAAGTAGAAGTTATCGAAGAAGATGAAGAAGTCAGCGATGACGACACCGAAGCCATCGAAACACCTGAGGAAAAAAAGGAGGCCGTGAAAGCGCCTGTAGCCAAAAAACCGGAGAAGCAAGAGCCGCGGTTGCCCGAAGGGCTTATCAACGACGGATATAAAAAGATCGCCGTGGAATTCAAGGACGGCAAAAGGGACGGGCGTTACCGAAAGTGGTATCTGAACCAGACCCTCATGGCGGAAGGGCAGTATCGAAACGGGAATAAGGAAGGCGCGTGGACCTACTACGACAAACAGGGAAGAAAAACCCTGGAAGGCCATTTCGTCGCCGGAGAAAAGAGCGGGAAATGGATCAACTACAATCCCGCCGGCGAAAAGCGCTTCGAGGGCGAATATTCGAACAATAAAATGAACGGCATCTGGATCGAATACCTGGAGGATGAAAAATACACCATCGAACATCAGTACATGGACGGACGCAGGCTCTGCAACCGATGGGGGTGGTGGTATCCCTGGGGCAAGAAAATGTATCTGGCCAAGTGCAGGAACGGACTGATTCACGGCTCGTTCCGCACGTGGTATGAAAACGGCGTTATGCGCTCCATCCATTACTATGAAGACGGTCTGCGCAGCGGAGCCTATAAAACCTGGTATCCCGACGGAAGAATCAAGGAAGAAGGCGAATACAAAAACGGAAAGCGAATCCGATACTAGCGACGAGGAGGATAAATGTTACCGGAAACGATTGAATATAAAGACGGCGACGTGGTCATGATCGACCAGCGTATCTTGCCCCACACGGAAGATTACGTCGTGTGCAAAACTCCGGAAGAGGTGGCCGAAGCCATCAAAACCATGGTGATCCGCGGCGCCCCCGCCATCGGAATCGCGGCGTCGTACGGCCTGGCCCAGGCCGTGGCCCAGGGGCCCGACGATGTTCAAAAAGCCGCACAGCACTTTGAAAAGGTGTGCGAGTTCATGGCCGCCACGCGGCCCACCGCCGTCAATCTTTTCTGGGCCATCGACGCCATGAAGGGATTGTTCGAGCAAAATAAAGGAAAAGGAATGGATGCCGTGCGCACGGCGATTCGCGACAAAGCGGCGCAGATCCATAAAGAAGATGTGGAATCCTGCAAGGCCATGGGCCGCTTCGGCGCCGAGTTCGTGCCCGACAAGGCCGCCATCCTCACGCACTGCAACGCCGGCGCCCTGGCCACCGGCGGATACGGCACGGCTCTGGGCGTCATCCGGGCCGCCGTCGAGGCGGGCAAGGAAATCCGCGTATTGGCCGACGAAACCAGGCCCTGGCTTCAGGGCGCGCGCCTGACCTCGTATGAACTGGCGGCGGACGGAATCGACGTGTCGATCATCTGCGACAACATGGCCGGGCATCTGATGAAACAGGGCCAGATTGATCTCGTGGTGACCGGCGCCGACCGCGTGGCGGGAAACGGAGACGCGGCCAATAAAATCGGAACCTATTCCGTCGCGGTGTTGGCGAAAGAGCACGGCATTCCGTTTTACATCGCCGCGCCCCTGTCCACCATCGATCGCGCCATCCCGGACGGAAGCCACATCCCCATCGAGCAGCGCTCGCCGGAGGAAGTAACCAATATCCTCGGAAAACTCCAGATCGCCCCGGCGGGCGTCAAAGCCCTGAATCCCGCGTTCGACGTCACGCCGGCGAAATACATTGCCGCGCTTTTTACGGAAAAAGGCGTCGCCAAACCTCCCGGCAAGGAAAGCATCGACGCGCTGTTTGATAAATGAAAGGGCGGGCAAAAGATGAATGCCCTTCGCAAAGAAGCTTTCATGGTGTAAATTGGTTTCGTGAAAGCGTATTTGCCCGAGGATGAAATGAAAATAAAAGTTATTTCGATTATGGCGGGGATCTTGATGCTTATCGCCGTGTCTTTGTTCGCATGCGGCGGCGACGACGAGGAAAATGACGAGTATCCCCCCGAAACGTGCTCATTTTGGGGATGCAAGATCACCTGTTTTTATGAGTCCCTGCCCGGGGAGGACAACGAGCCGCTTCGCATCGATCACGAGGTCGGCGACGGGATCGTGGAGTCCTCTGAAGAGCAATGCACCGTCAGCAGCCTTTACCTGGCTTTCGAGGCGTATGAACTCTGGGGAGGCGACATCATGGATGCCTGCGAGGAACTGGAGGGCTACGTAACGCCCGACAGCACCGAAAGCATCAAATTCGACTGCGAGGACACCGAGTGGCATCCCGAGGAAACGAGCGACTAACATACCAGCCAAAGATATTCGAAAGCCCTCGCCCTTGGGTGCATGAGGTATGCCTCCCAATCACATTTGACTATGGTGGAAAACTGCGATTTGCCACGCAAGTTTGCAAACACGAAGCACTGCACAGGCGAGGGCGCCTGTGCCACACGCGCCTACTGGGCCGAAATCTGCAACCTGAGACCCGAATTCCTGAATCCTTACTGAGAAGGAAATAATCACATCAGTGGTGTAAGCGTTTCAATCCGGCGGGTGAGAATAATAAAGAAAAGGATCGGCTGCATGAGCCGATCCTTTGATTTGTGTGCCGAGCATGCACGTCAACTTGGGGGTGTAAGTCCCCTGCCCAACCTGACGGAGGTGAAGGGCTAGCGAAGCGCAAGGGCGCCGTCGCGAGGCGTCGTCTGAAGGAAGCGTGTAGCAAAGCCGCGACCTGACGAACAGAAACCGGATGTGAGGCAGTCCTTGCCGGACGAGCGAGCAAATGATCGCGAAGTCCATATCCGTCAAGGGCATCGGCTGTAAATCCGGCGGGTGCGCGGTGAAGGTTGTCGTGCTTACCTCGGGAGGTCTGCTTCGTGTCCCGGATTCGGGACTGAGGTCGTCGCGAGGCGTCCTGACCGCGTTGCAGAAGTCAGCAGAGGGCATAGTAGGCGATATCGCCGAAGGCCCGAACGGTATGGAGCGGCAAGTAGAGACGAGGATTCTCATGGGCGGCATTTGTCGGAAAATCCAGTTGGAATTGGCCTTGGAAACGAAGGGTAGGGGTGAAGCCCCGATGGTCGTTTCCGAAGGGATCGAACCGTCCGTGGCGTCCCCCGGCCCCGAAAGCCCGGCGTCAACCTCAAGTCTCATGGAGGAAGTGCTCGAACGGGAAAACCTGAAAGCAGCTTACAAACTGTTGCTTTCGCTCGCTCGACCTTATAGACCTGGACCCGAGGTAGAATGCTGAACCAACCGAACCGCCGTGGTACGGACCCGTATGCCCGGTGGTGTGACAGGGAAAGCCCGCGAGGGCTTACCTATGTCGATTTCTTTTTAAAGACTTTAGTTGGTCTTCTTTTCCCGGATGCGCGCGGCTTTGCCGGAGAGTTTGCGCAGGTAGTACAGCTTCGCCTGACGTACGCGGCCCTGGCGCACCAGTTCCACCATATCGATGTTGGGCGAATAGTAAGGGAAAATGCGCTCGACGCCGATTCCGTAGCTGACCTTGCGGACGGTGAAGGAACCGCGGTCGCCGCGATTGCGTATCCGAATGACGACGCCTTCAAATACCTGAATGCGGGTTTTTTCGCCTTCGGTGATTTTTACGTGGACCCGGACCGTGTCGCCCGGTTTGAAATCCGGATGCCCCGGATTTTCGCTTTGTCTTTCAATTTGTTCAATCGTATTCATGGCTCTTGGCTCCTCGCTAAGGTGCCGGATATATGCAAAAGCTTTACACTTGTCAACGATTATTGAGCGCATTTGTCCCGATTGGCGGATTTTGGCTCTTGCCTGCTAAAAAGGCTGTGCTAATATCCCCTCACCATGCCGAAGGATCGCGCCGAAAGGCTGCTTACAATATTCGCCGTTTTTTGCCTCGCCCTGGGCATTCGCCTCATCGGACTGGGCGATTCATTATTCCTCGATTACCCGGAGATGTTTTCTCTTAACGCCTGGGCAAATAACCCCGATCCTTTGTCCATTTCATTTATTACGCAAGGCGCGCTTTCGCCTTTTTATCCGCTTGTCGAATTATGGAAGCTGGCTTTCGGCGACGCCCTTTGGGTACTGCGCCTTCTCCCGGCCTTCATTTCGGCGCTTGGGGCCGTGTTTTTATTTTTAATCGTCGAAAGGAAAATCACGCGGATTACGGCACTTTTCGCGGCGGTCTTTTACGCCATGAACACGCTGCTGATTGCGGGCGGGCAACTTTTGTCGCCTGTGCCCCTGGCCATGCTCTTTATCCTGATATCGGTCTGGTATGCGACAAAGTGGCTTGGCTGCCACGGCGAGCAGGGGAAATTCGCGACCATGGTCTTTGCGCTGCTGGCGGTTTACACGCATCCGGTCGGATTTTTATATCTTGTTTTTCTGGCATTCGCCGCTCTGGCTACCAGGCTGGAACCGGGCTTTAAACGCCGTTATTCATATCTGCCCGTTTTCGCGGCTTTTGCGCTGGCGCTTCCGGCGGGAGTAAATTTCTTCGTCCGCATCGATTCCGGTTCGATTTTCTTTGAAAACTGGCCGCCTTCATACCAGCAATATCTGCTTTTTCCTTTCGGTCCGAACGCTATAACCGGTTTTTTTATGAACATTCCCTTTTTCGGCGGCGTTTTTCATTTCATGAATTTCAGCCCATATATCACGCAATCGCCTTTTGCTGACGTTCTGCAATACGTTTTTGCCGCCGGCACGGTGCTGTTTACCCTGTGGCTTTTTTTCCTGGGCGCGTGGGGTGGAGTGAAACATCCCTTCATGGGTTTTCTGTTTCTCATCGCACTGATTCCATCGGCGCTTTTGGCGCTGTCCTCTCCGTTCGGATACGCGTTTATCGCTTCGTTTATTCCGTTCGGACTGGCGTGTCTCGCGGCGGGAATCGGCGAGCTTTCCAAGGAAGGCCGGATGGGCAATGCGGCGGCGGGGCTGACCGCGATGGTGATGCTCGGCTTTTGTCTCCTGGCGTGGAACAACAATTATTATCAGGTAAAACAGGATATGTATGCGCACCAGACCCGGTATCACCTGCGTCAGCAAAGCGCGTTTCGCGGCGATCCGGTGTTGGTCTACGATTCGCAAAAAACAAACGCGAAAAAGATCGATCAAATCCTCAAAGCAAATCTCGTCAAGGCAATTCCAACCAAGCGCGCTTTTGCAGACATAGAATCCCCAACAGCTACGCAAGAGATTCTGGCAATGGCTCGAGCGGGCAGGAAAATCATCTTACTGGATAGAAGTAGCAACAAATCCGACTCACGTTCCCGATACAGCTCATTCAGCGCACGGCTGGCGAAGGAAATCGGGGATCCTCGGGTTCTGGAAATCGAGTATCCCGACCGGCAGGGCATCTATTTGTTTCTTATCTATCCGCAAGTGTCGAATATGAATCTTTACTGGTACGGTTCCTGGCCGAAAAGCCCGCACCTGAGTTTTCTTGAAAGCATTGCGCAATAATCCGCCGAGCGTGCCTTTACACGCCATTTCCCCTGTCACATAATAACTTCATGCAACTTAAGCAGCGATTGCACGCAGCCCATTAAAAGAAGATCAGCGGGGGTTTTGTTATGGTTCGCAAGCCGATTCGCGCACCGCGCGGCAATCAACTCACGTGCAAAGGCTGGCACCAGGAAGCCGCCATGCGCATGCTCATGAACAACCTCGATCCCGAGGTCGGGGAGGACCCGGACAATCTCGTAGTATACGGCGGGCGGGGCAAGGCGGCGCGCAACTGGCCATGCTACGACGCCATCGTGCGCAGCCTCAAAGAACTGGAAAACGACGAGACCCTGCTCGTGCAATCGGGCAAACCCGTCGGCATCCTGCGAACGCACGAATACGCTCCCCGCGTGCTGATCGCCAATTCCAATCTCGTGGGCAAGTGGGCCACCTGGGAACATTTCGACGAACTGGATAAAAAAGGCCTGATGATGTTCGGCCAGATGACCGCCGGTTCATGGATATACATCGGCACGCAGGGTATTTTGCAGGGAACCTATGAAACCTTCGCCGCCGCCGGGCGCAAGCACTTCGGCTCGGACCTTCGCGGCAAGCTGTTGGTTACGGGCGGCCTGGGAGGCATGGGCGGCGCGCAGCCTTTGGCCGCCGCCATGTGCGGCGCGGCTTTTTTAGGCATCGAAGTCGATCCGGCGCGCATCGAAAAACGCCTGCAAACCGGCTATTGCGACAAGATGGTCACGGACCTGGACGAGGCGCTGGATATCGTCACGACCGCGAAGGCCAAGGGCGAGGCGATCTCCGTGGGCCTCGTGGGCAACTGCGCGGATGTTATACCCGAACTGGCCAGGCGCGACGTGGAGATCGATATCCTCACCGATCAGACCAGCGCCCACGACCCTCTAAACGGCTACGTGCCCAAAGGGATGACCGTGTCCGAAGCCGCCGAGCTACGCAAAACCGATCCCGACGAATGTCGCAAGCGCGCGCTTTTGTCGATTGTCGATCACGTGCGCGGCATGCTGGACCTCATGAAAAAAGGCGCGGTCACTTTCGACTACGGCAACAACATCCGCACCATGGCGTTCGACCAGGGCGTTGCGGACGCCTACGCCTTTCCCGGTTTTACGCCCGAGTACATCCGCCCGCTGTTTTGCGAGGGGCGCGGGCCGTTTCGTTGGGCGGCGTTAAGCGGCAAACCCGAAGATATTTACAAAACCGATCAGCTCGTCCTGGACATGTTCCCGGACAACGAGGGGCTGAATCGCTGGATCAAGCTGGCCGGCGAGCGCGTGCATTTTCAGGGTCTTCCCTGCCGCATCTGCTGGCTCGGGTATGGCGAACGGGCCGAGTTCGGGCGGCGCATCAACGAAATGGTTGGCAATGGAACCTTAAGCGCCCCCGTCGTCTTCGGCCGGGATCACCTGGATTGCGGCAGCGTGGCCAGCCCGTATCGCGAGACCGAATCCATGAAAGACGGCTCCGACGCCGTGGCCGACTGGCCCATCCTCAACGCCCTGGTGTCCGCGTCCTCCGGCGCAAGTTGGGTGAGCTTCCATCACGGCGGCGGCGTGGGCATCGGATATTCCCTGCACGCCGGGCAGGTCACCGTCGCCGACGGGACGAAGGAAATGGACAAGCGCATCGAACGCGTTTTCACCAACGATCCGGGAACGGGAATCTTCCGCCACGTGGACGCGGGATACGACGAAGCCGCCGACTTCGCCAAAGCCAAGGGAATCAAGATTCCCATGATGGAGTAGGGGTTTAGTCACTCGCAAAAAACATTCTGAGGAGTCGCTATTTTCATTTATTGGAATAATACTTGTGCTGATGAGAAGCAATCACAGCCGGGGGCGGCTGTGCCACATGTGACGTGCCAAAGAAAAACGGCTCGCCGGCCACAGCGTGTGTGGCACAGCCGCCCTCGGCTGTGCATGCAACGCCTTCCATTTTTTAATAATTCCGCCCCCACCTGTGCAGGAAATCTTCATTTAACCGCAGGGACATCACCATGCTTCTTATCAAAAATATCGGCCAACTGCTGACTATCGCCGGGGACGCGAAAACCCGCCGCGAAACGGACCTTTCCTATCTCGGCGTCGTGGAAAACGCCGCCGTTCTTATCCATAAGGAAATGATCCTGGCCGCCGGCGCGCATCGCTTCGTCACATCCATGCCAGAGGCCAAAAACGCCGAGGAATACGACGCCGGCGGAGGCGCGGTTTTTCCGCCGTTTTGCGACAGCCACACGCATCCCGTTTTCGCGCGCACGCGCCAGGATGAATACGAACTGAAAATTCGCGGCGCCAGCTATCAACAAATCGCGCAGATGGGCGGCGGCATCGCCAGCAGCGTGCGGCATTTGCGCGAGGCGGACGAGCAGGAGCTTCTTGAACGCGGTTTGCGTCATGCCGACCTTTTCCTGCGCCACGGCACCGGCGCCATCGAAGCCAAAAGCGGTTACGGCCTGTCGCCGGAAGACGAAATCAAGATGCTGCGCGTCATTAAAAAAATCGGCGAGCAGTCGCCTCTCGATGTTGTGGCGACCTTCCTGGGCGCGCACGAAATTCCGGCGGAGTACAAAAACGACCGCGCGGGCTACATCAAACTGTTGACCGAAAAGATGATCCCGCAAGTCGCCGGCGAAGGCCTGGCGCAATACTGCGACGTGTTTTGCGAATCCCACGTGTTTACCGTGGAGGAATCGCGAAAGATTCTCGAAGCCGCAAAAGCCAGAGGCCTCAAACCGCGCGTCCACGCGGACCAGCTTTCACTCAGCGGCGGAACGAAACTTGGCGTGGAGCTTAAAGCCGTGTCCATAGACCACGCGGACCGCATCGGCGACGAGGAAATCAAGGCTCTGGCGGGAAGCGACACCATCGCCACGCTGCTTCCCGGATGCGTGATGCATCTGGGCCTACAGACTTTCGCCCCGGCGCGCAAGATGATCGATGCGGGCGTGGCGGTAGCGCTGGCCACGGATTTCAATCCCGGCAGCGCGCCGAGCCTGAACATGCAGATGACCATGTCGCTGGCCTGCGATTACATGCGCATGACCCCCGCCGAGGCCCTGGTCGCCGCCACGCACAACGGCGCATGCGCCATCGAGATGCAAAACAAAATCGGAAGCATCGAACCGGGCAAACAGGCGGACCTGTTCATCGCATCCGTACCCGACTACCGGCTGATTCCCTATCATTTCGGGATGAACCACTGCAAAGCGATTTTCAAAAAAGGAAAGCTCGTATGAACTCCATCATCGAATGCGTGCCGAATTTCAGCGAAGGGCGAAACAGGCAGGTCGTGGACAAGATCGTCGAAGCGATGACCGGCGTGGAAAACGTCTACTGCATCGCCCGGGAGATGGACGCGGACCACAACCGATGCGTGATCACGCTGGTCGGCCCAAAAGAAACCATCGGCGAAGCGGCGGTGCGCGGCGTGGCGGCCGCGGCGGAGCTTATCGACCTGAATAAACATGAGGGCGAGCATCCGCGCATGGGCGCCGCGGACGTGGTTCCGTTTATTCCGGTGAAAAATGCGACGATGGACGATTGCGTGAAGATCGCCGAATGGACGGCGCAAAAGATATGGGAGCGCTGCGGCGTGCCGACGTATTTGTACGAGCACGCGGCCCGGCGCCCGGAGCGAAAGAATCTGGCGGCGGTGCGAAAGGGGCAGTTCGAGGGCTTGCGCAATGAGGTGAAAACGAATCCTGATCGCCAGCCGGATTTCGGCGAGCCTGAGCTTCACCCGACAGCGGGAGCGACGGCGGTGGGCGCCAGGCCTTTTCTCGTGGCGTATAACATCAACCTGGATACGCCGGACGTGGCGCTGGCATCGAAGATCGCCGACGCGGTGCGCTTTATCGGCGGCGGGCTTCGCTTCGTCAAAGCCATGGGATTCAAACTGGAGGAGCGCAACATCGCGCAGGTGTCCATGAACCTGACCGACTTTACAAAAACGCCGGTGCACCGCGTGTTCAACATGGTCAAATCCGAAGCCGAACGATACGGCGTGCAGGTTATCGGCAGCGAGATCGTGGGCCTCATCCCGCAAAAGGCCCTGGACATGGCTGCGGACTTTTATCTTCGCGTTGAGGATTTTTCGCCCGACGTGATTCTGGAAAACCGCCTGGCTAAGGTCCTCGCGGAAAAAACGGGGGAAGGGTCCATGGCCGGCGATTGCGAAAGCTTTGCGGGGAAGGTGGCGTCCAAAGATCCCGTGCCCGGCGGCGGCAGCGTGTCGGCCCTGGGAATCTGCCTGGGCGCGTCGCTGGGCCTGATGGTGATCGGCCTGACCAGGGGCCGGAAGAAATATCTGGAATATGAAAACACGCTCGCAACGACGCAGCAAAAATTGGAAGAGCTAAAAGGATGCGCTGCAAACGCCATTGACGAGGATTCCGCGGCCTACGCGAAGGTTATGACCGCTTATAGGATGAAAGACGCGGGGGAGTCCGAGAAGCACAAGGCAATTCAGGCGGCCACGAAATACGCCGCGGAAGTGCCCATGAAAAGCGCGCAATACGGTGTCGAAGTTCTGGACCTGCTGCGCGATCTTAACGGCATATCCAATCCCAACGCGGCTTCGGACCTCAAGGTTGGCGGCTATATGTGCGCGGCGGGCATACGCGGCGCCCTGGCCAACGTGCGCATCAATCTTGGCGACATCGAAGACACGCGTTTCGTCGCCGACATGAACGCAAAAACCGAGGAAATCGAAAAACGGCTGAGTAAGGATGGATGAATGGGGAAATAGGAAGGAGGAAGGAGAAAAGGTATCGTGTCATTTTTTGTTTTTCCTTCTTATTCCCTCCATTAAAATCTTTTTGAGTCTTAAAAAATTCATTCCTGCACAGACGAAAGCATCCGTGCCACACACGTTGTGCCAGGTGTATTGTTTTTCTTTGGCATGTCGCATGTGGCACATCGCGGGCTGGCGACCGCAACCAAATGTGCTTGTAAGACATTCCTCCACACCCGAGGCTCGTGCTTCGCAGAGTAGTAGCGGGTGTGCCACGCATGACGTGCCCGGGCGAAAGGTGCATGGCTTCGGCCCTGCAGACGCGTGTGGCGCAGGCGCCCTCGCCTGTGCAAGCCCGCGGCTCTGTGAACTGACCACTCCTCACTCATGGCTTATTCACTCCGCGTCTCCTTTTCGTTGCGCGGCGCCGGGCATGAATCCGTGCGTGAGCGTGGGGCCGGACGCTTTGCTCAAATTTCCGCCGGGGCCGAATCCGTTGATGGACTGAATCATTTCCTCCTTCGTCAGCGGTTGCGTCGGCTCGCCGGGCATGGATTCCACGTGCAGGGACTGCGTGGGGAATGCGTAGGACACGCCGAGTTTTTCCGCCAGGCGCAAGAACTCCAGAAGGATATTATGCTTTTCCGAAAGTTCCTCGGTCCATGATTTCACGTCGAGAAACGCGTAGACCATCACATCCAGCGACGACGGGCCGAAACTGTTGAAATGCACCTCGAAATAATCCTGCCATATCTTCGCGTTGGCCTGCAGGATCGCGCGCACGCCTTCCACGAACGCCTGCATCTGCTCCGCGCTAGTGCTGTAGGTCAGTCCCAGATTCAATTTCAGTCGCCTATAAGTGCGTTCGCCCAGGTTGTCCACAACGGCGTCGGCGACCTTGGAGTTGGGCAGCGTCACCAGGGATTTGTAAAATGTGCGGATGCGCGTCGAGCGAAATCCCACTTCCTCGACGGTGCCTTCCACGCCCTGAATGATGACCCAGTCGCCGATCTGAAAAGGCCGGTCGGCGAAGATCATGATGGAGCCGAAGAAATTGGCCAGCGTGTCTTTGGCCGCCAGCGCGAAGGCCAGACCGCCGAGTCCCAGGCCCGCCATGAGGGAGCCGATATCCACGTCCATGTTTTGCAAAACGAATAAAACGCCGACGAGAATCAGCACCACGCGCGCCGCTTTTTTGAGCAGCGGAACGAGCTGGTCGTCCAGGCGCGTTTCCGTGGCTTCGGCGCGTTTGGCCAGGTAGTCGAAAAACGCGTCGTTGAGCCGGTACGCGATGATCACGGCGGAGCCCGCGGCGATAACTTTCAGCGCGAGAAACAAAATCGCGTTCAAGCGCGCGGGCAAAAGCAGTTCCGGCAAAACCGGCGCCGCAAGGGCCGACATCACGATAAAAGCCACGGGCCACTTGGTGATTTTCGCCGCCTGCTGCGTCCATTCGATGCGCCGTTTCTTTAAAGTCTTTACGATGATGTTGCCGATGAAAAAGCCGATGATGCGCCCTGCGATGAGAGTCATAATGATCAAGATCGCCAGGGCGAAGTATCTCCACGCGGAAATGCCCATGACCTTGTGCTTTAGAAATCCGGGCATTTTGGATGAAAATTTTTCGATGCCAAGAGAAAATGTCTGGTTGTAGATTTCGGGAATAACGCTCACGGTGAACGATGAAAAAAGCCACCGCCCGCCGGATTTCTCCAGAAAAACTTCGGGCAATTGGTTTTCAAAAAGCACGTAGCGCGCAAGGCCGCTTTTTTCTTCACTGTAGTCGGCTTTGTCGGGCGCCGCGTCGAGGTCGATAATCAGTCCCTTGCTGTCGAGGATTTTTTTTAAGGAAACGACGATATCGCGGCGTTTTTGGATATCACTGGGAAATTTGCTGAAGTCGAAACACGCGCCCGCGGCGTCGGGATCGTATCTGTCCGCTGAGAGATTGCCGGAAAATTTGATAATCGCCTGCTGGGGCGTGGCGCACGGTGACTCCTGCGCGTGGACTGCGCCTGCCGAAAGCAGCAGGAGAAGGGCCGGAATGCATATCAGAATAATTAACCGCCGGCAAAATTGTTGGCTCTTTATTCTGTGGCTCCATAACAGCACAGGCGAGGGCGCCTGTGCCACACACGCCTTGGACGGTAAAGCGTTTTTCTTTGGCACGTCACATGTAGTACAGCCGCTACTACTCTGCGAAGCGGCGCTTCGCTGCGAAGCACGAGCCTCGGCTGTGATTGTTTCACAACTAAAATATGGATTGCGCAATCCAAAACGAGCTCGCAGGATATTTTGCAAGCGGCTAATAATACTGAGACGCCTGATTTTCGATGAAAAAGCTCTGGATATTTTCATGATGATCCCCCGCTTTATAATCCTCATTTGCCGTCCAACTTCTCTTGTCGCAAAAAAAATATCAAGGGCCGCCCGGGAAATTGCGAAAAGGGCGGCCGCCGACATTGCGAACGGCGGCCCTGATATGTATTGTGGACTTTCATTTCCGACGCGGAAAAAAAGTTATGGGCGACGCAAAACTCATTGTAAAATCCCCGGCCAAGGTCAATCTTCACCTGGAAATCACCGGCCGGCGCGACGACGGTTATCATCTGCTGCGCATGATCAACTGCGAACTGGATTTATACGACGAGTTGGAGATTGCCGGCCAAGACGCCGGGGTATCACTGACATGCGATCAGCCCGGTCTGCCCGTGGATTCGGGCAATCTGATCGTGCGCGCCGCGCAAGCGCTGCAAACCGAAACCGGGTGCGACAAGGGCGCATCGATTCATCTGGCGAAAAAAATCCCCGTATCCGCGGGTCTTGGAGGCGGATCGAGCAACGCGGCGGCGGCGCTTAAGGGCCTTTGTAAATTATGGGATTTGGATGTCGGTGAGAATAAACTGGCCGAAATCGGCCTTAGCCTGGGCGCCGATATTCCGTATTTTCTGCGCGGCGGCCCGGCTCTGGTCGAGGGAATTGGCGAAAAAATTACGCCTTATACCATCGACGCAAAGGCGGAAATCGCCCTGATCAATCCGGGATTCCCGGTATCGACCAAAGCCGTGTATGAAGCCTATGATTTGACCTTGACACGAAACTCAATGCACACTATGTTTCAGCGGTTGATCTCTACCCTCGACGATTTTTCGAGGGTTTTATTGAACGATCTGGAGCCGGTAGTCTCCGAAAAGCATCCTGAAATCAGTGCGATGAAAGCCGTGCTGAATAAGCATGGGGCGATCGGGTCTCTGATGAGCGGGAGCGGACCGACGGTCTTTGGCATCTTTCGAGACGCCGACGCCATTAACGGCGTCATTGCTGATTGCGCCATGCGCGGCTGGCGAGCCTTTGCAACCAGGCTTGTCGCCAATGCGGTCAATGATTCGGATCATCCGTAAAATTCGCAAGAGGATGATGAGAATTGATGGGGCGTCGTCAAGTGGTAAGACCCAGGATTTTGGTTCCTGTACCGTAGGTTCGAGTCCTACCGCCCCAGATAAATGGTGGAACTTTTCGGATAGAATTGGAAAATAGAGCCTTTAAAAATTCATTGTAGCGCTGATCTCGATTCCCATCGGGACAATTTCGACGGGTGATATTGTATGGATGACGCCATACGGGCCGTAAACGCGGACAAGATGCTGGTTTTTACCGGGAATTCGCATCCCGAACTGGCCAAGTCTATCTGCCAGAATCTCAACATCAAGCTGGGCAACGCCAACGTTTCCCGGTTCAGCGACGGCGAGATCAACGTCGAAATCAGCGAATCCGCCCGCGGCAAGGATGTCTACGTCGTGCAGCCGACCTGCCGGCCCGACGTCAACGGCTCCATCATGGAACTGCTGATCATGCTCGACGCCCTTTCCCGGGCCAGTTCCGAGCGCATTACCGCGGTCATTCCATATTACGGCTACGCCAGGCAGGACCGCAAGGTCAGTCCCAGAGCGCCGATTTCAGCCCGCCTGCTGGCGGATTTGATTTCCGAGGCGGGCGCTCACCGCGTTTTGACCGTTGACCTTCACGCCGGGCAGATCCAGGGATTTTTCAAAATTCCCGTGGACAACCTTTACGCCACGGCGGATTTATGCAACGCCCTGGAAGCTCTCGACGAAGTGTCGAACGGCGATAAGGTCGTCGTCAGCCCCGACGCCGGCGGCGTCCGACGGGCCCGCTATCTGGCCCATATCATGAAGGGCGAAGTCGGCCTGGCCATTATCGACAAGCGCCGAAGCCGCCCCGGGCACGTGGCGAGCGTGAATATCATCGGCGAGGTGGAGGGGAAAACCGCCATCATGATCGACGACATGGTCGACAGCGCCGGGACGATTTGCGCCGCCGCCGAGGCGCTGAAAAGCGCGGGCGTCAACAAGGTGCTGGCCGCGGGGACGCACGCGGTGTTTTCGCCGCCGGCCGTGGAGCGCATTCGCGATTCCGAGATCGACAGAATGCTGATAACCGATACGATTCCTCTGGACGACAACGCCAGGAGCGTCGATAAAATTCAGATCGTCACCATCGCCCCGATTCTGGCAAGGGCCATGGCCAACATTCACATCGGCGGATCGGTGAGTTCGCTGTTTACCGATGTGCAGGTGATCAACTGAAAGCAAAGAGCCAGAAGTTAATTTGGAGATAAACAATGTCCATGATCGAGCTATCGGCCTCGCCGAGAACAGAATCCGGAAAGGGCCCGGCGAGGCGAACGCGGCGTGAGGGAAAAATTCCGGCCGTCATTTACGGAATGGGACTTGATCCCGTCAACGTGATCCTCGACGCCGAGGAATTCGGGGATTTCATATCCAACTATAACTATCTGACATCCCTTATCAAGCTTAAAGTCGAGGGCCGCGGGGATCTGGACTCAAGGGTATTTATGATACAGGAGTTGCAGAGGCACCATATCGAGCGGGCGCCCATGGCGGTGGATTTCAAGGCGATCGACGTCGACAAGCCCATCGTTGTGACCGTGGCGGTGAAATATGAAGGCACGGCCGCCGGCGTCAAGAAGGGCGCTATCATGCAACGTCTCGCACGCGATATTCAGCTTGTATGCATTCCAACGGCCATTCCGCAGATGATTACCGTCGATGTGACGGAGCTGAAGGATTCGGAGACCTGGTACGCCGAGCATCTGGCGCTGCCGGAAGGCGTGACGCTGAGTTCACCGCCGGACACTCCGATCGTAACGTGCATCAAGCCGCGTAAGGAAGAAGAAGTCAAACCCGGGGAAGAGGGCGAAGGCGAAGCGGCCGAAGGCGGAGAATCCGCCGAAGGCGGCGACGAGAAGAAACCGGAAGCTGACGGCGAGGATAAGGGCTGATCGCCTGGGAGCGGTCGTGAAGTTGATTGTCGGCCTGGGCAATCCCGGGTCATCATATCAGGCAACCCGGCATAACGTGGGTTGGTGGATCTGTGACATTCTGGCAAAGCGCGCGGGTGTCGAGTTTTCGAAAAAAAGTAAATTCGAAGGATACTTCGCGCAAACCCGGCTGGCGGGACATAAAGTCGCCTTGCTGAAGCCCACGACCTATATGAATCGGTCGGGGCGTTCGGTGACGGCGGCGCTGGGATTCTTTGATGCGGCTTTTGAAGATCTTCTGGTCGTCCATGATGACGTGGATCTGAATCCGGGACGCATCAAGATAAAACTAGGAGGAGGCTCCGGGGGGCACAAGGGCATCAAATCCATTGTGCAATCTTTAGGGACGGATGAATTTTACAGGCTGCGTTTCGGAGTGGGGCGACCGGAAAATCCCCTGATGGAAACCAGCGATTTCGTCCTGGCGAAAATTCCTCCCGCCCTTATGGGGAAATTCGGCGAGGCGGCCGACAGAGCGGCGGACGCCGTGGAATTTTTCCTTGAAGCGGGCCTTACGGAAACGCAAAATCGGTTTCACGACGGCCGGGGGATGGAAGATCAGTAGCGATCGAGTGAGGAACACCGTCGTGATTAATTTTGGGTTAAAAGCGGTTTCGACCGCGTGTTCGTAGAAGATGTGGGAAATAAAGGCCGAAGTTTTCGGCCGGCTTGTTTGTTTGAAGCTTAACAGGAGGTGCTGAATGGGTGACTTTTTATCGTTTTTCGGCTGGATCGTTGGTGTGGTCGGCCTGTTTGTCGCATGGCAGGTATACCAGCGGATTTTGGCCGCCGATCCCGGCAACGAGACCATGCGGGATCTTGGAGATCAAATCGCGGCAGGGTCGGCCGTATTTCTGAAGCGTGAATATCGCGTGTTGGCCGTTTTCGGACTCGTGGTTTTCGTTCTTCTGCTCGTGTTCCGTGACTTTTGGACGGCATTCGCTTTTCTGGCCGGTGGACTCTGCTCCGTGACGGCCGGCTTCTTCGGAATGAAAGCCGCTACGAAAGCCAACGTCCGCACATCTCAGGCTGCCGCGACGAAGGGCGCCGGTGAAGCGCTGGCGCAGGCATTTGCCGGCGGCAACGTGATGGGTCTTTTGGTCGCGAGCCTCGGACTTCTGGGTCTCGGTCTTTTCTTCCTTTACCCGGTATTCGCCGACAACACGCCCCAAAACCTGACGAATTTCGCCAGCATCATCGGCGGATTCTCCATGGGCGCCAGTTCCATCGCCCTGTTTGCTCGCGTGGGCGGCGGCATTTACACCAAAGCCGCTGACGTGGGCGCGGACCTCGTGGGCAAAGTCGAAGCGGGAATTCCCGAAGACGATCCCCGGAACCCGGCCGTTATCGCGGACAACGTCGGCGACAACGTGGGCGACGTGGCCGGCCTGGGCGCCGACCTTTTTGAATCCTACGTGGGCGCCGTTATCGCCACTATCGTCATTTCCGCCGGTATGGCCACCAAGGTCATGAACCACATGTCTTTGCCGATCGTTTTGATCACCATCGGCCTGATCGGTTCAATCATCGGCTCCAGGAAAATGGATCAACTCAAAGACGCCGATCCCGCCGACGCACTTCGCAAGGTGACCTACTACGCCGGCGCGGTTTACATCGTCGGTTCGTTCGTCGCTTGCCTCGCACTGCTGGGTGGAACCGGCGAGTGGCTGGGCGTCTTCGGTGCGGCGACGGTCGGTCTTTTCGCCGGCGTAGCCATCGGCCTGTTGACCGAGTACTACACCAGCTCCAAACCGATTCATAGAATCGCCCAGGCCTCCGAAACCGGTCCGGCGACGAACATCATCACCGGTCTGGCCGTCGGTCTCGAATCGACCGCCCTGCCGGTTTTGGTTTTGTCCCTGGCGATCTACCTGGCCTTCCACTGGGCCGGACTGTACGGCATCGGCATCGCCGGCGTCTCCATGCTGGCCACCGTCGGCGTGACCATGAGCGTTGACGCATACGGCCCCGTCGCCGACAACGCCGGCGGCATCACGGAAATGGCCGGTCTTGGCGAAGACGTTCGCAAGATCACTGATCGCCTCGACGCCCAGGGCAACACCACCGCCGCCATCGGCAAAGGTTTCGCCATCGGCTCCGCCGCTCTGACGGCTCTGGCTCTGTTCTCGGCTTATCTGACCACGACCAAGATGGAAGTGGCCGATCTGTCCCTGATGAATAACGAAGTCATCGTCGGCATGTTCCTCGGCGGCATCCTGCCCTTCCTGGTAGGCGCCTGGACCATGAGCGCCGTCGGTCGCGCCGCGGCCGCCATGGTTGAGGAAGTTCGCCGTCAGTTCCGCGAGATTCCCGGAATCATGGAAGGAACCGGCAAGCCCGATTCCGAACGATGCGTCGCTATCTCCACTGATGCGGCTATTAAAGAGATGATTCTTCCCGGAATGTCCGCTGTTATCGCTCCGGTTGCGGTTGGCTTCATCCTCGGCAAAGAAGCCCTGGGTGGTTTCCTGGCCGGCGCAACATTGATCGGTGTTTTCATGGCTCTGTTCATGGCTAACGCCGGCGGCGCCTGGGATAACGCGAAAAAGACCATCGAAGAAGGAAACTACGGCGGCAAGGGTTCCGACACGCACAAAGCCGCCGTTGTCGGCGACACCGTCGGCGATCCTTTCAAGGACACAAGCGGTCCGGCCATGAACATCCTCATCAAATTGATGAGTGTTGTTGCTCTGGTCATCGCTCCGATTCTGTGATAAACGGATCGGCTTAAAACTGAATATTTGAAGGAAGGGGCGAATGGTTCGCCCCTTCCCTCTCCTTGCTCCGGGGGTTTTTCAGACCGGGGCTGATGAAAACCGTAAGGAGGTTAAATTGCTGCGCAAGTACGAAGTCATGTATATCCTGCGTCACGATGCTCCGTCCGACGTCACGCAGGCGGCCATTGACAAAATCAAAGACACTATCACGGGTGAGGGCGGAACGATCCTTCTCCACGAGAGTTGGGGCAAGCGCAAGCTGGCCTACGAGATCGACAAGACCAACAAAGGCATCTACCAACTCACCACCTTCGCCGGCCAGGCGTCCTCAGTTAAAGAACTGGAACGGGTTTTTGGAATTCATCCTCAGGTTCTCCGCTGGTTGACAGTGCAGCTGGATGACAAAGTGATGGATCTGGATGCGGAAATCGAGCATTATTCGAAGATTACGCCGCGTATGGATCCCATCGATTCGGATGATAATCGTGACCGACCGGCAGAGTCCATGTCGGCCGATGTGAAACCGGAAAAAGAAAAAGGCGATGAGCCCGCCAAAGAAGACAAAGAAGACAGCGGCGATGAGCCCGCCGAAGAAGACAGCGGCGATGAGCCCGCCGAAGAAGACAGCGGCGATGAGCCCGCCGAAGAAGACAGCGGCGATGAGCCCGCCAAAGAAGACGGCGGGGATGATGTAAAAGTTGATGCCGTTAAAGACGCTCCCGCAGCGGATGCCGAAGCCAAGTCCGAGCCCGTCGCTGATGAAGCGAAGGCTTCCGGCGAAAGTGAGCCTGAGCAGGCGCAGGACGCAAGCGCCGACGAATCGAAGGAAAACGACAGCGAAACGGATCAGTAAATCGCAGGGTGAAACCTGCGCTTTGTTGTGCTAAAGAATATTAACCGACAAAGCAACTGGGGATGAGATCATGGCGAGTTACAACAAAGTCATTTTGATGGGCAATTTGACCAGGGATCCGGAGAAGCGATACACGCAGGGAGGCACCTGCATCGTGAACCTTGGTCTGGCCGTTAACCGGCGGATCAAACGCAACGAGGAATGGGTCGATGAGGTCAGCTTCTTCGACATCGTCGTCTTCGGAAACCAAGCTGAAAATTGCGCCAAATTTCTCGCCAAGGGCCGTCCCGTACTCGTGGACGGCGAGCTTCAACAGCGTCGATGGGAAACGCCGGAAGGACAAAAGCGAAGCAAGATCGAAGTCGTGGCCAACCGCGTGGCCTTTTTGGGCGGCGGCGGCCGGAGCGACGGCGGCGCAGGCTTATCGGATGAGGACAGCGGTCCGCCTCCCATCGAAGATGACGACATCCCCTTCTAGAGGCTTTGTGGATATCGTGGAGAATGGAAAATGAGTATTACGAAACTCAGCGGAAAAAAACGCAAACTGCTGCAACGAAAGCGATGCCGGTTCTGCCAGGACGCGGATCTGATCATCGACTACAAGGATTCGAAAATGCTTTCCCATTTCGTGACGGAACGGGGAAAGATCATTCCACGGCGTATTTCGGGCAACTGTGCAAAACATCAGCGACAGGTGATGGTTCAGATCAAAAGGGCCAGGCATATCGCGTTGTTGCCTTTCGTGGATACATCGGTATAGCGGGGCTGTAAAAGGTTTTGTCGTCTGCCATTGTCGCGGCGGTGGGTCTGGCGCTTCTGTTCATTTCAGCGGCGATGCCCACATTGCTGGTCGTCATCGGCGAAAGGCGGGGAAGGGCGCGGGCGTGGATATCCCTCGGCGGCCTGATCGCGTTGTTCGCGGTGTCGGGAGGAATATCGACGGCGGCCTGGATAACGGCTTTTATCGGAGCGCCGGCCATGGGACTGGCCTACGGCCGGCGCAAAGAAAAGAGCGTCAATACGATCTTTCTCATTGCGTTTGGCGCGTCGGTTCTGGGATTGATTCTCATTGCGGCGGCGACGGCGGTCGGTTCGGGGTTCGGATTCGGCGATATCGACGCCGTGGTGACGACGCCGGCCCAGCACAGGGTTCAGACCTTTTTAAGCCATGGTCTGATCCAGCCGGAAATGCTGGAGCTTCTCGATAAACTGCCGGCGGAATTGAGGATCAATCCGGCTTTGTTTTTGGCTTTTTGGATTTTCATCCCCGGGGTGTACCTGGTCCTGGCGTCCTTGATTGTATGGCTGAACATGGTGGCCGTTTCAAGGATCAGGCCCGCGAAGGATTCGCCGGACATCGCCGGGGAACTGAAAAACTGGTCGGCGCCCGAGTCATGGGTTTTCACCATCGCCATACCGGGCCTGGCGCTTGTTTTCTGGGACAATCCCTGGGCCGTGGCGGTCGCGGGAAACGTTCTGGCGGTTTGCGTGATGCCGTTTTTCTTTCAGGGAATGGCGATCACGAGTTCCACCATGGACCGTTTCCAATTGAGTCCGGGCATGAGAATGATCGCTTACGCCCTGTTGATAGGGCTTCTGGAAGTGGTGATGTTTATTCCGGCGGTCGCCGTTGTCGGGATAATGGATATCTGGTTGGATTTCAGGCGGTTGAAAAAGCCGAGCCCCGAGAAAAAAAACGGGTCGGCGAAAGAAGATAAAGGAGACAGGACATGAAAGTCATCTTATTAAAAGATGTGGATAAGGTCGGACGGATCGGGGATGCGCTCACCGTAGCCAACGGGTACGCCCGCAATTTTCTTATCCCCGGAAACATGGCGATTCAGGCGACGGAAAGGTCGCTGAAGCAGTTGAATCATCAAAAGCGGATCGCCGAGGACAGAAAGCGCAAGGAAATCGCCGGGGCCGAAGGCATCAAGCGCCGGATCGAATCCCTGCAGATCACGATTCCCGCCAAAGTGGGCGAGGAAGAAAAACTTTACGGATCGGTGACGGCGAAAAATATCCAGGATGCTTTCGCAAAGATGGACGTCGAAGTGCGCAAGCGCGATATCCTTCTTGAAGAGCCCATTCGCACCGTCGGCGTGTTCGAAGTGCCGGTCAAGCTGGGATACGAAGTCAAAGCGAAGGCGAAAGTGTGGGTCGTCAAGGAATAAGTCAATGATCAACGCTTTCGACGGGGTCGAACCCCGGCGAGAGCGGGCCGAAATGTTTATAGCGGCATTGAAAACGCGGGGGTGTCATGGCGGACGATAATGCTCTTCTCAAAGAACCCCCGCACTCCGACGAAGCCGAACTCGCGGTATTGACCGGAATCTGCTGGCGCAATGAAGCCATCGACCAGATCGCCGATCAACTCTGCGAGGATCATTTCTACCGAACGGCCAACAGGCTGATTTTCGCCACGATGATCGCCCTTTATCAAAAAGGCGAATCCATCGATCTGGTGACGTTGGGCGAGGCGCTGAAAACAAACGGCCGGCTTGAAGCCATCGGCGGCCTGGATTTCCTGACCAAGTTGCTCAATACGGCGACGACTTCCGCCAACATCGTGTCCCACGCCAACGTGGTCTTTGAAAAGGCCATGCTGCGCCGCCTCATCAACGCCGCCCATGAAATTCTTGCCGACGCCTATACTCCCACGCGCGACGCCGACGAGATCATCGAGGACGCGGAAAGAGCCGTCCTGGAAGTGGCCGAGGAGAAAATCAAGGAAGGAATCGTTCCGATCTCTTCCATCGTCCGCGAGTCCATGCAGCATCTGAACGAGATCGCGAAACTGGGGCACGCGGTCTCCGGCGTTCCCTCCGGCTTCGCGGATTTGGACCGCATCACCAACGGTTTTCAAAAAGGCGATCTGATCATTCTCGCCGCCAGACCTTCCATGGGCAAGACGGCCCTGGCGCTGAATATCGCCGCGCATGCGTCTTCCAAGTTTTCCACGCATAGCAACATCCTGTTTTTTTCGCTGGAAATGCCCCGGACGCAACTCGGTCTGCGTTTGATATGTTCCACCGCCGAGATCAATTTGTCGGCCATGCGCGACGCGGATTTGATCGAAGCCAATTTCGAGAGGCTGACGAAATACGCCGGAGAGCTTTATGAAAGCCGGATGTTCATCGACGACACGGGCGCTTTGAGCCTGATGGACATACGGGCCAAAGCGAGGCGGATGAAGGCGGAACACGGACTGGACATGATCTTCATCGATTATATTCAGTTGATGGAATCGCCCAAAGGCGCGCAGAACCGCGAGCAGGAGATCAGCAAAATCAGCCGCGGCCTGAAGCTTTTGGCCAAGGAATTGAATATCCCCGTCCTGGCTTTGGCGCAGCTGAACCGCTCTCCCGAGGGGAGGGCGGACAAACGTCCGATGATGAGCGATCTGCGCGAGTCCGGAGCCTTGGAGCAGGATGCGGACATGATCGTCTTCATTTATCGGGACGAGGTGTACAATCAGGAAGGGGTCGACAACAGAGGCAAGGCGGAAGTGATATTAGCCAAGCATAGAAACGGCAGAATCGGCGCCGTCGAGTTGGAGTTTCAGGGGCAGTACGCCAGGTTCAGAAGCATCGCCAGAAGAGACGACGTCCCCGATCGATATATCCCCGATGAACAACCTGAGGACGAAGAGATCGACGATTTGTCCTTTCCTTAGGCCGGACATGCGGCGTGGCGAATCCTGCGCGGCCTCAAATAAACAAGGATTATTATGTTCGAAAAAAAGACAATCTGCATTATCGGCGCGGGGAATATGGGGGAAATTCTCATTCAGGGCTTGCTGGCCGCGAAGGTCATTTCAGCCAAGCGTTTAAGCGCGATAGAAATTATTCCCGACCGCCGCAAATATATCGCGAAGACCCATAAAATCGACGTTTTTTCAAGCGTCAAGAAGGTCAAGGGAAAAGACATCGTCGTTTGCGCCGTCAAGCCGCAGGTTCTGGACGCCACGTTGGCGCAGGTCAAAGAGGTCGTCGATCCCGGGCAGGTCGTCATCAGCATCGCCGCCGGCATATCCACGCAGCGTATTTCCGAAAACCTGGGCGTCGATAAAAAAGTCCCCGTGGTGCGCGTGATGCCCAACGCGTGCGCTCAAGTCCTGCAGGGAGCCAGCGCGCTTTTTGCGGGGAAATACGCCGGGCGCGGGGAATTGGAAATCGCCAAGGAAATTTTCGAGTGCGTCGGCCGCGTGACCGTCGTGAAGAAGGAATGGCTGATGGACGTTGTGACCGGTTTGTCCGGCTCCGGGCCGGCCTTTGTCTTTATGATGATCGAAGCTCTTTCGGACGCCGGCGTGCAGATCGGCCTGCCGCGCAAAGTGGCCAACATGCTCGCCGCGCAGACCGTGTACGGCGCCGGGAAAATGTTTTTGGAAACGGGCAAACCCGCCAGCGAGTTGAAAGATCTGGTGGCGACGCCGGGAGGCACGACTTTCGCCGGTTTGAAAGCCCTGGAAAAAGGCAATTTCCGATCCACCGTGGGAGACGCCGTGGAAGCGGCGGCCAAGCGCAGCCAGGAGCTGGGCCGCCTCGATCCGTCGGAACTATTGGGCCGATAAGGTGATCCGGCGAAAGGCCGGCCGCGCAACCACTAATCTAGCCGCTTGCAAAACTATCGATTATTTTAATCCCGTGCTCACTTGATCAAATGCACAGCCGAGGGCGGCTGTGCCACACATGATGTGCTCGGGCGAAAGGTGCATGGCTTCGGCCCTGTAGACGTGTGTGGCACAGGCGCCCTCGCCTGTGCGAGCCCGCAGGGCGAAACAAACACAAGCCGCGCACGGCAGATTCGCCTGAGTTGCAACGAGGGCGAATGAGTAAGCGGGTGGATATCGGCCCTGTAGACGTGTGTGGCATATCGCGGCCTGCCGGCCGCAACCAAAAGGGATTGTAAGACATTCCTTTCACACCCGAGGCTCGTGATTCCCACTCATCAGTACGATCTTTTTTTTATTCGTAAACAAAAATAACGACACCACGAAATGAATTTTGCAAGTGACTCAATCACTGACCACTAATCACTATCCTCCAATCACTTGCCACGACGAATTGACGGCGGCGTATCGAAACGCTAATCCTAGTTTGACCGGTTGTTCATCATCAACAATTACGCGGGAAAAGTTAATGCACAAAAGCATGTTCAAGACGGCTTGCGGCGCCTTTATTATTTTGATGCTTTTCGTTCATGGCGCGTGGGCGCAAAGCGAAACGATCACCCGGGAAAACTGGGGAGCCACAGCGGGTTTCAAACCGAACCTGGACATCCCCGGATATCAGGCGGGGATGATCATCGACTCCGGCAACGTGGATCAGTTTTCGAAAGTCATTCCCGAGCCGGTTCTCATCATGATCAAAAAATATCATTTGAAGCTCGCGACGAGAGGCTATGAGCCATACGCGCCGAGTCGTGGTTATATCGCGGCGACCAACAAGAATCGCGGGTCGGCGCGTCTTGTCGAAATCGGCGAAAGCGCCGAGACGACGGGACTGGAAAACTACCACTCAGGGCTGCCGTTTCCCGATCCCAAAAGCGGGAGCGAGGCCGCGTGGAATTTTTTTCACAGCTATCACGGCGACGACGGAAAACATGAATTCGGCGTTTTCTGGATATCGGCCAAAAAAGGCGTGGAAAGCAGCGAACGATGGCGATGGACCGTTTTAGGCAACACCATGCACAGAACCGATATCGAGCCGATTCCGCGCCTGGAAAAAATCGCCAAACGAAAAATCGCCGCGTCCTCGATAACGGAAATTCTGTCTCCCCTGGACCGGAAAGGACAGATGGCCCTTTACAACGTGTACGACAATCCCGTGGACAGGGAAGGGTGGATATACATCCCTGCTCAGAAACGGACCATGCGCTTCACCAGTGAAAATCACGGCGAATCATGGAACAATACGGATCTGTTTTACGAGGACATCCGGGGATACTCGGGCAGGCCCGAATGGATGAATTGGAAAATTATCGGAAGGGCCACGATGCTGGCGCCCATGTACGCCGGCGTCGAGTACGGTCCGGACGCCGCCGGCAAGACTTATGATTTCGAAAACTACCCTCACTGGAATCCGCGCCTGAAATGGCAACCCCGGCCGGTATATATTCTGGAGTTGATTCCCAAATTAAAAAAATACCCGTACAGCAGGCAGGTGCTTTTCGTGGATGCCGAAGCGTACTACGCGCACGCGAAACTGGCATATGACCGAAAAGGTCAGCCGTGGAAACTGGTGCTCAACGCCTCGAATAAATCGGAGGATCCCGCTTCCATGCCTCTGACCATCGCCACATCTCTTGTGATCGACCTGCAGGCCGAGCACGCCACCGCGTTTCCCTGGTATGAGTACCGGGCCAATACCGGCGTGGATCCGGACATGTTTTCACTCACGACTCTTCGGCGCAGAGCCCGATAGAATTTGTCCGTAGTGAAAGGATGAAGGAGTAACGAGTAAGGATGAATTCCGTGGCTGGAACGCGAACACCGCAACGGCATGAAGGGGCAAGCCGCCGTGCCGGCCCGTGCAACTCATCCTTTTCTGTTTTTACATTTATCCTTGATTCGGATCAGATGATTCTGCCGTAAAGGATAATGGCGGCGCCCAGAGCTACTTTGGGATCCAGTTTCGGACCGACTTCAATCTGGATATCCAGAACATACTCGTCGTTCTTGGGATTTGGCGTCAATTCGCCCAGAATTTCATCTCCGAAAGTGAAAACGAACTCCGCGCCGGAAGTATCGCCGAGCAGACCTCCGAAAGCCGATTTTTCCACCAGGTTGCACATCCGATCATCGGTCAGTGTCAGGATCTTCACATTGCGCTTGATGATGTTTTCCCTAAGCTCCGCAACGTATATCGCCTCCGGTTTCAATTCCTCGGCAAACAAGGTGTACTGCGCGGTGGTGGCGAAAAAGATTTTATCCTGCTTGATCCAGAAGAGTTTTTCCGATTTTGACTGGTCCTTGAAAAACTCGACCTGTTTCGTCAGTTTCAAGTCGGGGATGATGACGTAGCAGACTTCATCCATGTTTTCGTCCAGCACATGAAATCCCGCATCTTTGATGGAGAAACCTTTTTTCCGAATATGAAACTTATTCAACTCGGCAATGTTCTTGCTCATGGCGCATCCCTCCCACTGCAATCTTCAATATGTTTAAATTGTATTTCTTACCTGCACTGAGATTAAGGATATCGGCGCGATTCAAGATAGTCAATCGCTAATTTCTCGAAAAGGCGGCGTTTTTTTATGCGCAAATATAAAGGGAATCGCTGATTTTTCCCGAACCCAATAACGGTTGTGGGTATAAATCATTAAAGAACCCGGGTGTCATCCGAAGCCGCGAAAGGAACGGCATAGTATAATAAACAGAAGGGAAGCGGCTATCCGCTTCCCTTCATCTTAATTTGGAACGTCCGCTATAACTTTAGCGAACAACACCCGACTCTTCACGATCGGCCCGACACATCCTTATTCGCCGAAGGGTTCCTTCCCTGATCGATCAGAGAAAAAGTGCTTATGACATCAGTGCCAAAGCGTACATCGGCGATTGGTTGGCCTGCGCCAGGATGCTGACGCCGGCTTGCACCAGGATGCTGTACTTGGTCAGGTTCGCCGTTTCGGAGGCGATGTCCACGTCCCTGATGCGGCTTTCCGCGGCCGAAAGGTTTTCAACCTGGTTGTCGATGCTCGACACGACCGACTCGAAGCGGTTCTGCAAGGAGCCCAGAGAGGCGCGACGGCCGGCGACGGTGCCGATGGCCGTGGACGTGGTGCCCAGAGCCGATTGCGCTTTCGTGGCGGTCGAGATGCTGGTGGCCAAAGAGAGCGCCGTAGCGTCCACGTCGCCTGTGGAAACGGTGATCTTTTCACCCGAGGTGATTCCCACCATAATCTGCTTGCTCAAAGAGCCGTTGAGCAGGTTGATGTCGTTGTATTTGGTGTTGTCGGCGATACGCGTGATCTCCGTTCGAAGGGCCGTGAACTCGGTGTTCAGATAGCCCCGTTCGGAGGTTCCGACGGTGCCCGTGGAGGCCTGCTCGGAAAGTTCCTTCATACGAACGAGCATGGAACTGATTTCATCCATGGCTCCTTCTGCGGTCTGGATCAGAGAAATGCCGTCCGAGGCGTTTCGGCTGGCCTGGGACAGAGCGCGCACGTTGCCGCGCAGTTTTTCGGAAATCGCCAGTCCGGCGGCGTCGTCAGCAGCGCGGTTAACCCTGTAACCGGAAGACAACCTTTCGAGGGCTTTGTCCAAACCCATCTGGTTTTTGCCGACATTTCTTTGAGCGTTGATGGAAGGAATGTTGTTGGTTACTACGAGACCCATTTTTGTATCCTCCTTGATACGTCATCCTTGTTAGAAAACAATCCTTTGTCTTCCATTTGATTTTTTTAAGTTAAGCAACGTCCATGAAGCCCAACTTTGCCCCTAAAGGCGATTCGAACCGGCTTTTCCCTCCTCCTGGTTGTTTAACTAATAAGCCCACGTACTTAATATACATCGGCACGGGCGGCGAACACTTAAGCGTTTTTTTAGTGAAATGCTTATACAAGGCGGTTTTCGTTTTTTTAATCAAAGAAGCCGGTATTGAAATCGCGCATTCGCACCGGCTGGCGTCTTGCGCCCCAAGTGCCCGGATTTGCATCGAAAATCCCCGCGCACGGCGTTTTGCATTTGTTGCATCGGCCTTTTTCGTCCAGATTCCACGCGCCCAGCACATACCAGTCGCGCCCGATCAGTTTCTGCCCGCATTCGTGACAATACGTCGAGCCGCCCCGCTCATCGTAGACGTTGCCCGTATAGGCATGACGGACGCCGTTTTTCATAGCGATTTCGCGGGCTTGCGTTAGTGTCTTCGACGGCGTGGGGGGATAATCCAGCATTTTCCAGTCCGGGTGAAAGGCGCTGAAATGCATCGGAACGTCCGGCCCCAGATTCTCGACCACCCACTGCGTCATCTCCTCCAGCTCTTTTTCCGAGTCGTTTTCGCCGGGAATGAGCAGCGTCGTCAGTTCCAGCCAGGTTTCAGTCTCATTTTTTATGTATTTCAGCGTCTCCAGCACCGCTTCCATATGCGCGCCGCAGAGCCGGTGATAGAAATCTTCGGTGAAGGCCTTGAGGTCCACGTTCGCCGCGTCCATGTGCCGGTAAAACTCCTCACGGGGTTTCGGATTCATGTACCCGGCCGTCACGGCGACGGATTTGACGCCGGCCTGCGCGCATGCCTGCGCCGTATCGATGGCGTATTCATGGAAGATGACGGGATCGTTATAGGTATAGGCCACGCTGCGGCATCCTGTCCTTTCCGCGGCCAGGGCGATGGCTTGCGGCGAAGCGTAATCGGCCAGCGTGTTCATCTGCCGGGACTTGCTCATGTCCCAGTTCTGGCAGAATTTACATCCCAGGTTGCAGCCGGCGGTTCCGAAGGAAAGAATCGGCGTGCCGGGCAGAAAATGGTTCAGCGGCTTTTTTTCTATCGGGTCAATGCAAAATCCGCTGGATCGTCCGTAGGAGGTCAGGACGATCTCATCGCCCTCCCGGGCGCGAATGAAGCAAAAACCACGCTGCCCGTCTTTGAGCACGCAGCCCCGGGGGCACAGATCGCACCGGATCCGCCCGTCGTCAAGGCGCGTCAAGTATTTCGTCGATACACGTTCTTCGGCCGAATTGGACATTTGAACTCCACGCGGGCTAAAGCGTTTCATCCATGATAATTTATCGGCGGGAATTTTCAATCGGATTTGTTCAAAGACTTTTTTTAAGGAAATAGGGCGCGATCCGGCCGTAACGAAGGATTTTTCCCGGCCAGGAACATGGCCTGATAATAAAACCTTTCGAACCGCCCTTTCAGTATCAGGACGGAAGGATCCCAATCCTCGTTGTCCAGTCCCGTCGAGGCGGACAGTGGCGAGTAAGGAAGTGCGATATAAGGCTCCAGGACGGCCACGCGCACCGAGGCGAGCAGCCGCAGCATGGCCGCAATCGTCAGCGCATATTCGGCGGAGGTTTCGCCCGGCAACCCGACCATGTAGGTATAGACCGGCAGTTTTTTTTCATACCAGCTTGTCGGAGCGGCTACGAGAAGAACACGCACACGCGACTCCATGATGATATTCGCCCGCCCAAGGATTCGTCGGCTTGATTTGGAGCGAAGAGATATCGGTGCGATAAAAACCTCGTGCATGTGTAGGATTTTGAAAAATTCTGGTTCTTCGAAGATTACCATACTTCATCATGAAATGAAGAAGAAAATTATTTTTCGTCCTTATAAAAGGATCGGAAGACATGTCGACAATTCGGTGATTTATTGGCGCTTTATCGCGGTCTCCTGAAGCCCACATAGGGAAATGTCCTTTCAAAACCTTAAATGACGGGCTTTTCCATCCCAAAGGAAATGTCAAGGATCGACGACCGCCCTTTTAAGGCGGCGAAAAATAATTTTTCTTATTCATAAGGTTTGAAGAGTGCGTGTTAAAGTACGGTAATCTCCGAAGAACCAAAATTCTTGTCAATGACGGGTCACAAGGGCGGGGAGTATTACGACCTTTGAATAGTGATTCATCACGCGTTTTGTGATATGAATGAATCGTTACGATTTAATGTATGATTTTATCACCGGGGCATTGAAAGGATCGACGGGCGTTATGTTGGGCAAGCATCCGGTCATGCGTGTTTTTAGCATCGCAATGTTCGTGGCGGTTGTTTTTACCTTCGGTTGCGACTGCGGCGATGAGGATTCGCCATCCGACTCCGACGCAACAAGCGACGATGATGTGGACGACGATTCAAACGATGACGCTAACGATGACAGCGTCAATGATGATTTGAATGATGATCTCGATGACGACTCGGATGACGATATCAACGACGACGCCAATGACGATGTCGACGATGATACGGATTCGCCTGATGACGACATCGATGACGATACATACGAATGCACGAGCGATTCCCAGTGCGACGACGGCGTTTATTGCAACGGGCTCGAAAAGTGCGTGGTGCATACGTGTTACGACGGGATTCCGCCTTGCGACGACGGAATATTCTGCAACGGCGAAGAACCGTGCGACGAGGAAAACGGCGAATGCTCGCCTTCGACGGGAAATCCGTGTCCCGACGACGGCCTGTGGTGCAACGGGCAGGAAGAATGCGACGAAGACGGCGATGTTTGCACGCACACCCTCTCACCCTGGGATCGATGCCCGGACAACGGCCTGTATTGCGATGGGGCGGAACTATGCGACGAGGACGCCGACGATTGCTACAGCGCCGGCGATCCCTGCGCGCCGGATTTTCCATGCGACGAAAACGCCGGCGCCTGCGCCATGGAACTTGCGGCCCAATATCTCACCGGCGGGCGCGTGGCCGCCGACAGAACTTCGATGGAAATGGGATCGGACGGTTCGTTGTACGCAGTGACCACGCGGCTGCGTGATGTGGTTTTGTTCAAGCGCCCCGGCGGCGGACAGGAGTGGTCCGAGGAATTCATCGCCGAAAACGGAGCGGAAGCCGAGATCGCCGTGGATGAAAGCGACTTTATCCACGTCGTGTATGAAGACATCGCGCAAGACCGGCTGATGTACGCGACCAACGCATCCGGCTTATGGGAAACGCAGGTCATTGCCGAAGATGTATTCTCATGCATGCCGTATATCGAGGTCGATCCCGGCGGCTTTGTTCACGTGATTTATAACGATCACGGCTTGTTGCACGCCACGAACGAAAGCGGACAGTGGGTCGACGAGGATATCGGTGTAACTTACGCCCTGGGTCCGTATTCGGTGGATATGGACGCGCATGGGCATTTGCATTGCACGTATGAGTTTTGGATGAAGCCCAGTTCGGAATTTTTTTATGCGACGAACGCCGACGGTTCGTGGCAACATTACAGCCTGCATAACGGCTCCCTGGGGCATTACGCCTTCGCTGCGGCGAGCGATGAGGGCGATCCGAACATCCTCGTACACACCGTCGACCAATATTGGACCGACGACGATGATGATTTGTGGGGCGACGACGATCAGATGTATTACGAAGTCAGTTCTTTGGATTATTTGTATAAGGCCGACGATGACTTCGTTTCCGAGAATCTGGCTTATTCCGACAGCGCCTGGATCAGCAACTACGAAATCCCCATGGACACGGATTCCGCGGGCAAGTTGCATTCCTGTTATACGTGGAAGAATTCAAACAGCGATTTCTCATATTATTATACGACGAATATGAGCGGCTCATGGGAGACCGAGGAGGTTTGTTCCGTCAGCCTTTCAAACACTTCCCTTGTCGTAGACGACGAGAGCAAGGTTCATTTAACCCATGCCAAAAACTTTTCCGATCTGGGCTGCATCTCGAATGAGTCGGGCACCTGGGTCGATCAGACCGTCGGGGAAGGATCATGGGCGAGTCAGGAAATGGACATGGCGCTGGACGCGGATGGTTATTCCCATATCGTGTATCTTGATTATAAAAACAAGGATCTCGTCTATATAACCGACAAGAGCGGTGTCTGGGTCCAAAATACCGTCGACTCCCTGGGAGATGTCGGCCGCCATCCGCATATCGCACTCGACGCCGGTGGGCATCCCTACGTCAGTTACCAGGATTTCTCAAACCTCAATTTGAAGATGGCAAGAAACCTGGGAACCTGGGAGTTTTTCACGGTGGATTCCACTGATTCCGTCGGAAGGTTCAATTCCATCGCCCTGGGCCAAAACGGGGAGATTTATATCAGCTATTACAACACTTCGAGCGGTCATCCCAGGCTGGCTTCCTACGAAGACAGCGCATGGAGCTTCCGGTACATTGACGACACCCATTTTTACGAATCCGGCATTTACACCTCGCTGGCTGTCGATGATGGAGGTTGCCTGCACGCAGCATATTGCAAATTGGGCTCATATTATGCGGAAGATTGCTCTGAACTGATGTACGCAAACAATCGGAGCGGGCAGTGGGAAGCCACGGTCGTGGACGATTCCGAAGACAGCGGCGCCAATGCCGTCTTGCGCATCGGACCGCAAGGCAAAGTTCATATCGTCTATGAAAGCGATGTCCAGACCGGAGAAACGTATCGGAAAGCCATATCGGTGTGGTGGATGTAGACGGTTTGTTAAATCGGGATGAAATTGATCAGACCATTGAAAAATTGTATGAAAAAGGCTCCAATGTTAAGAAGACGTATTCCGGGCCAGACTATCAGAATCTGGATATTTATCAGGTGAATTGTACCTATTATTCTGCTTTGGGATGTGATGATGACGCATATATTGCAGCAAGAACCATACAGTTTTTTTCACCAGGAATCCCCCAGGTATATTATGTCGGTCTGCTGGCTGGAGAGAATGATATTGAATTGTTGGAAAAAACAAAGCTGGGAAGAAATATCAACCGTCACAATTATACAATAGAAGAAATTCGGGAAGATATTAAAAAGCCGGTGGTTCAACGTCTTTTAAAACTTATGGAATTTCGGAACAGTTATCCTGCATTTAATGGAGAATTTAAATTGCTTAAATCCAGGGATACGGAATTGAATTTAGAATGGACTTTTAAAAAACATATTGCCACCGCCTATATCAATGTAAAATCCTATAAGACAAAAATTACCTATACAGATCCTGTTGCTTCTCGAATAGTCGATTTTGAAGTTTAAAAAGCAAACAGTTTAAAAAAGTGAAGAAGAGGGAGACAGGTGAAGCCATCGAAGAGGCAGTGGATAAGGTAAAAGATGCCACAAACTGATAAATCGGTCATTATCCTGGCTTGTTCGTGGAATTCATATTGGTAGCGGATTCATTCAAATCGCTGGGTATAGCATAGAAAGGAGACCGCCATGATTGTTGTCAGAATTACCCTGAAGGCTCTTGCGGATCAGCAGGTGGAGAAAAACACATCGGCCCAGCACGCGGCCACTGAAGAATATAAACGGAAACTGGAAGAGGAGCAGCCATGTTGATTGATCCGAAAAGGCAGCCGGATAAAAATATCAGAGACAGGTTTTTTGAATTGTTCGGAAGGCCGGAATTAGAGGATTTATATTATAAAGAGACATTATGATTAAACTGAATTTTTTAAGACAATTGGTTCTTGTATTTTTTCTGACTGCCCCCATTGCAGGGTGTGTCAGCCGGTACGAAACATAAACAGATCGTTTATTCATATATGAGAGGAGAATACCATGTTGTGGACCGTTGTCGTCGTCATGTTAATTTTATGGGTGCTGGGATTGGTGAGTAGTTATACAATGGGTGGATTTATTCATATCCTGCTGGTACTGGCGGTTATCGCCATTTTGGTTCGAATCATTCAGGGTCGAAGAATCCTGTAGTTAAAAACACAGGTCTCGGGCTATCCACGGTCTATGGCCTCGTCAAACAGAACCAGGGATTCAGGAATGAACGTTCAAAGTCTTGAAGAGAGGCAAAAAAATATACAGAAGAATCATTCATCGGAAAGGAGATCGTCTGATGTTGAAAAAGTTGAATCCAAAACAAGTCTTTCATTATTTTGAAGAACTGGCAAAAATTCCAAGATGCTCTAAAAATGAAAAGCAGGTGAGTGACTACCTGGTCAATTTTGCAAAAAAAAGAAAGTTAGACGTTTTTCAGGATAAAAAACTGAACGTTATTATCAAAAAACCCGGAACTGCGAAGGATATGAAGACTCACCTGCGGTGATTCTCCAGGGACATATGGACATGGTCTGTGAGAAATTAGAAAAATCCGAGTCACAATTTTTCAACAGACCCGATATCTTTAAAGGTTGATGGAGATTTTTTACGGGCAAATGGCACAACACTTGGTGCGGATAACGGCATTGGCGTGGCATACGGACTGGCCATACTGGATTCAGATGATATCCCCCACCCGCCTGTTGAGCTTCTCGTCACAACCGATGAAGAGACCGGTATGGTTGGTGCAGCTTCACTTAAAACAGATCATCTCACTGGGAATTTTGATTGCTCCCAATGGTGTTCAGTCCATGAGCATGGATTTGGACAATCTTGTGGAAAGCAGTCTTAATTTAGGTGTACTGGAGCAATCGGACAAATCCATCAGGCTCACTATTTCCGTAAGAAGTTGTGTCAATTCCATCAGGGAAGGGATCACCCGCGGGCTTGAGGCTCTGGCAAAGCAGGTCAACGCCAAAAGCTCCCGGACGGGTGAGTACCCTGCATGGCGTTATGAACCGGATTCAAAGATACGAGACCTGTGCGTCAGCTTTTATAAAGAGGTCTCCGGCAAAGATGCGGTTGTCCGGGCCATTCATGCGGGACTTGAACGCGGCCTGCTCAAGGAGAAACTGCCAAAGACGGACATGATCAGTTTCGGGCCGAACCTTTACAATGTCCACACACCTGCTGAGTATCTCAGCATCAGCTCGGTGTCCAATATGTGGGCTTTTTTAAAAGCCGTCCTTGCAAAATTAAAATAGGAAGGAGGAAGGGAATCTGAGGGTGCTCACCATCGGACCAACCTTTAAGGACTTGCTGGCTGGATCGTTCGATCAAATTCGAGGCAGCGCCAAAGGTAATGTCGCCATCATGTTGCGGATTTTCGGGGCGTTTCAAACCATCGCTGGTCTGACTGCCAGTCCGGGCCGGCGACGCGCGCTTCGCGATCAAATGCTATGGATCAATGAACTATCTGAACGCACCCTCGAGTCCGCGCATGACCGTGCGAGGGTAGATTCAGGGCCTGGCTTCCACTTTCGCTAATGGCTGAAGCAAATCTGGGCGTTGAACCGTGACACAGAATTATGAACACTCCAAGAATAGGAAATGACGCTTAAATTGAATAAAAAACTGTCTTGACATTGGGGTCCACTATAGTAAGATGGGACGAAGAACACGGGATTGTACGATAGGCCTTTAATTAGGAATTAGGATTATATAAAAAAATTTAAATCAAGAACCTGCATGCGCAACTAACCTGCCCATTCTACCTGAAAGCGCCGGGAAGGCTCCTCCGTTGATCAATGGTGTACAAATGCAGGATTGCCATAAGCGGTTTACCAATCCTCTGAAACAGATACGAGCAGTTCAGAGAACCAAGAGGTCTCCAATGATAACTTATGAATCTGTAACAAAAATATTCGGTAAGGGCATTAATGCCGTTACCGCCCTTGATAATGTAAGTTTCACCATTCCCAAGGGCGAAGTAGTGGTGTTTCTCGGCCCCTCGGGATGCGGCAAAACAACAACCCTGCGTCTTACCAACAGACTGGAGACACTCACACGAGGAATCATAACCATAAAAGATCAAAATATCATGGACCTCGATGTCGTCCAACTCAGGCAGCGGCTTGGGATATGTCATTCAGGCCATCGGGCTCTTTCCAAACAAAACCATAGCCGAAAACATCGCCGTTGTGCCCAAACTTCTACGGTGGGACGAAGAACGTATCAGTAAGCGCATTGATGAGCTGCTTGAAATGACTAACCTGGATCCTGAACTGTACAGAGACCGTTACCCCGCAGAGCTATCCGGCGGTCAGCAGCAGCGAGTGGGGGTCGCCCGGGGACTTGCCGCAGACCCTGCTATACTTCTCATGGATGAGCCCTTTGGCGCGATAGACCCCATAAACAGAGAAGAGATTCAAGATGAGTTTCTCAAGCTTCAGGCAAAGCTGAAGAAGACCGTGGCCTTTGTCTCCCATGATATACACGAAGCAATAAAGATGGGTGACCGCATTGCCATTTTTGAAAAGGGACGTCTGGTACAATACGACACACCCGAGATCATTCTGACCCAGCCCAAAAACAAATTTGTCTCCGATTTCGTGGGTGGTGACAGGGCATTGAAAGTCCTTGGACTCATGCGGGTAAGTGATATTATTAACCGAAATCCGAAGAACATCATCCAGGGAGCCGACCGTTCCCCTGATGCATTACATTTTCTGGACACAAAGGAATCTCGCTACGGCATAGTGCTGGATGGAAACAAACCAATAGGCTTTGTGACGCAGAAAGGTCTCAAGTATGAACAAGGCCCGGTACGGGACGTGGTGGAACCAAATCCACATTCTCCTGAGGGAAAAAAACCCCACTCCGGGACGTGCTCTCCTCTATGCTTATGTATTGATACCGCAACCATCTGTGTTGTGGACGGAGATAAAAACTTTGCCGGGACGGTAACCTACAACGATATACAAAAAGCGGTAAAAGCAAGTTACGCCGATGAAACAGAACATTGTTGAAACCGAGGTTTCGTCATGAGTACACTGCAATTCATATTGGATAACTTTAACCAGGTTCTGTACCTCACCTGGGAACATATATGGATTGTGGGGATAGCGCTTCTTATCGCCACACCTATTGGCGTGGTTCTGGGTATCGTCATTACCAAGCACGAGCAGTTTGCGTCCAGGGTTTTGAACGGTGCCAACATACTTATGACAATCCCCTCCCTTGCCCTGTTTGGGCTGATGCTCCCCATCCTTGCGATTGTCAATATGGGCCTGGGAAAAGTTCCTGCCGTTATAGCTCTGGTTCTCTACAGTCAGCTCCCTATCATCAGAAATACCTATACAGCCATAAAAAATGTCCCTTCTGCTCTGGTGGACGCAGGCCGCGGTATGGGCATGAGTAAATGGAAACTTTTGCGAGAGCTGGAAATCCCGCTGGCCATACCATTAATTATTGCGGGATTGAGGACGGCTGCTGTCATGAATATAGGCGTTGCAGCTATTGCCACCTACATCGGCGCAGGCGGGTTGGGGGTGTATATACAGCAGGGTATAGCCCGGGTATATCCGGAGATGATACTGAGCGGTGCCATACTTGTCTCTCTTCTGGCCATAATCGTAGACGGTGGGATGGCTCTGCTGGAAAGGATTGCGACGCCTGAAGGTATCAGGGTACAAAGGAAACTTTCGCGATGAATAGACTATTTACAAAATTATACAGGGTTATCATTGCGGTTATCATACTGATTGCAGGTGTGACGTTTGAACGAACGGGTTTTATAGAATTACTCTCTGATCCATACGAATATCCCGTTATCATGGAATTGTTCATCCAGCATCTGTACATGGTGACCTTAAGTATGATCTTTGCCACGATCCTAGGCGTAACAGCGGGGATTGTTCTTACCAGGCATCGGTTTCGCAGGTACGCCGGGGTCTGCATGTATATTATCGGACTGGGACAAACCATCCCCTCCCTTGCCGTTCTGGCGCTGGCCATGAGTTTTCTGGGTATCGGCATGAAGCCGGCGGTATTCGCGCTTACCATCTATTCCATACTTCCCATTGCAAGAAATACGCTTGCCGGGATTACCGCGGTACCCCCGGAACTAATAGATGCCGGGAAAGGCATGGGAATGCCTCCTATGAGGATTCTCATGGAGGTGGAGATACCAAATGCCATGCAGGTGATTCTCACGGGATTCAGGGTCGCCCTGATAATTAATATCGGCACAGCCGCGCTGGCCTATATCATCGGGGCAGGAGGCCTGGGAGACCTCATATTCACAGGAATAAATCTGATGCAAACGGATAAGCTGTTGGCCGGTGCCATTCCGGTAACGCTACTGGCACTTTTTGCGGATTTTTTGTCTGAACTACTAGGAATAGTACTGATCTCAAGGGGTCTACGTCTTTCCGACTAGGAAAGGTGTGGGGGTCTGTTTTTTTCACAATAATGAGCACTTAACCCGGGACTTGAGCAAAAAAACGTAACTTATTTTTTGTTCAAATTCTTAAAAACGATAACTCTCTGGCATTCAGTCAAGAGACCAATAGGAGGTATAACATGAAAACGATATTTAAACTCGTTCTTCCGGCAATACTTATTTTGACGTTACTTTTACCAGGCAGTGTCCTTGCCAAGGATAAAAGCCTGATAGTGGGCGGTAAAGATTATACAGAACAACTCCTTCTTCCGGAACTTGCCAGCATCCTTCTCGAACAGGCAGGGTTTCGATGTTACGCTGAAGACAGGGGTCGGGTCGGTGATCGCCAGAAAATCACTGGAGAATGCACAGTTTGACCTCTATTACGAGTATACAGGCACGGCATACACGCTGTATTACAAGCAGAAAGATACAAAAATAATGACCGTTCCTGAAAAGATTTACGACTGGGTCAAAAAAGCCGATTCCGAGAAAGGTCTTGTCTGGCTCGATCCTGTCAAGTTCAACAATACCTATACCCTGATGATGAATAAGGCAGAAGCGGAGAAACTCGAAATCAAGAGTATCTCCGATCTGGGAGTCTATGTCACTAAAAATCCGGACAAACTGATATTTGCTCTGGATTCGGAATTCTGGGAACGCCCTGACGGATTTAAAGGCATTATGAAAACGTATAATTTCAAGCTTCCTGCCAAACAGGTCAAAAAAAATGTCTGTGGGTCTTACCTACCAGGCATTGAAAGAAGGGCTGGTCAATTCTGCAATGGGTTTTGCCACCGATGGCAGAATCGCGGCCTTCGGCTTTGTGAACCTTGAAGACGACAAGTCTTTCTTCCCCGTGTACAATCCCGTGCCAGTTGTCAGAAAGGAAATCCTTGATACGTATCCGGAGATACAAACCATATTAAAACCACTTGCGGATAATCTGACCACGGTAGAGATGCAGCAACTCAACAAGGCCGTGGATATAGACCACAAACCGGTTCACGATGTGGCCATGGATTGGCTTAAGAGTAAAAATCTGATCAAATAGGATGACCCTGCAGATCTCCGAAGGGGGGGGGAGGTCTTTTCTTCCCCCTTCCCGGGGTACTCAAAAAACAGCTTATCGTTTTTACCTTTGCAATCACTAATTTCCTATCAGGTGTGGCTGACTGCAATGATCCGAGCACTTCTTAGAAATAAAAGGAAGATTCAGCATGAAAATTAAGTGGGATACCGATCCAAAACAAGATCGATTTGATCTGCAAGACTTTAGAAAAGAAATGAAAGCTGTTGTCACCTCCGGAAATGGCGGATACGACAAACTCCAGTGCCGTGTGGTAAACCTTCCGACACTTGAGCCGGGTGAAGTTTTACTGCAAGTTCTCGCCGCCGGGGTAAACAATACTGAAATAAATACACGCATTGGCTGGTACTCTTCTTCGGTGACAACAGGTACTGAGGATGCGGCAACTGCCGAGGGACAGCAGGCAACAGAAAAAGCTGACGGGGGGTGGAACGAGACAACACCTTTCCCATTCATCCAGGGCACAGATTGTTGTGGCCGTATTGTTGCCGTTGCCCCTGGCGGGGATAAAAGCATCATCGGTTCACGCGTACTTGTGCGAGCATGCATGCGACAGTCAGGTTTTGGATCAATGGACAACATCTGGATGGGTTCTGATTTCGACGGCGCCTTTGCTCAGTTTGTCAAAGTTCCCGCAGGAGAGGTGTTCGCCGTGGACTGTGATTGGAGCGATGCCGAGCTTGGAACTATCCCTTGTGCCTACGGAACCGCTGAAAACATGGTTCATCGTGGCGAGGTGTGTAAGGGTGAGCATGTTTTAGTCGCAGGAGCGTCTGGCGGTGTGGGCTCAGCTGTCGTGCAACTGGTAAAACGACGGGGCGCCACTGTGACGGCGATTGCGTCGAAGGCGAAGATGGAACAAGTTCTTGCCATAGGTGCGGATCGCGTTATCGATCGTAATGATGATATCGTTGACAGTCTTGGTGAGAACTCTGTGGATGTTGTTATTGACAACGTTGCCGGGCCAGCTTTCGGAGGCCTGCTGAAGGCACTGAAGCGAGGTGGAAGATACGTTTCCTCCGGGGCGATCGGAGGTCCATTAGTGACACTTGACATGCGCATCTTCTATCTGAAGGATTTGACGTTGATTGGCTGCACTGCATGGGACGAACCCATTTTCTCAAACCTTATTTCTTACATTGAGCGCGACGAGTTACGGCCGCTTGTAGCGAAAATATTTCCGCTCGAACGCATAGCAGATGCGCAACGCGAGTTTCTCGAGAAGAAACATGTTGGCAATTTTGTTTTGATTCCACCTGATCCATGACATGCCACCCCGGCTTTTAGGTTGAGATTTAAGTTAGGGGTAGACAATACTCATGTATCATAAAAGCTGCAGAATATCGAAATGTACTTCCCGGTCATGGAAGCTTCGTTGGACAGGGCGGAGCATGAGATTTATCTGATAAGCTATATTTTTAAAAATGACACCATTGCAGGCTTCGGTGGCGGCATAATGTATCTCATCTTTCAAGACATTACTCTGCAATAGAAAATCAGAATATGGACCCTGATCCGGAAACCAAGACTTGTACCTACTGCCATCACACTTTCCATTTACGGGTATCATTACCGTAAAATCTGTGAACGCTATATTTATTAATCATTTTTCGTCTTTAAGGGCGATATCGTTCAAATGAGTCTGGATACAGGACACTTGGGTCTGGCGGTTGACACTTTTCATCTGTAGTGTCTGACCGAAAACCCGTGTTCGGATGAAAACTTGCCCATATAATTTCCTGTTCTATCCGTTCATAAAACATAGTTTTCTTCAGGGTATGCTTTCTGATGATGTCGTTTTTAGAAAGAGCCTTGCTCATTTGGTTATTTAAATCCCTTCGATGATCAATGTAAAATGACAGTATATACTGTATTTAATCGTTGATGGTTCCGGCTGCCAGATCAAGGCGGGTTGCTGCACTTCTGTAATCGTGGACAGCCTTGAGCTCATGGGTCATGCTTTGCTGGACCATGGTTTCCGCGTCCAGAAGATCGGTAATGGTGAACAGACCGTTGTTATACCGGTTTCTGACGATGCGCAGGGATTCCTTACTCAGGTTCACCGAGGCCCGGGCAACCTGGATCCGCTCCCAGGCGCTTTGGGCATTGAAAAATGCCTGGCGGGTTTCTCCGCAGATCTGCTGGGACATACCCTTAAGTTGCGCCTTGATCTGTTTGAGGGTGATCCCGGCTTCCCGTATTTTGGCCGATGTCCGGCCGCCTGTGAACAGCGGCACAGAAACAACGGCCCCAATGGTGTAGTTGGTTCCTGTGTCATCAAAATCTTCGGAATTCATTTCATAATTTCCTGCCAGACTCACCGAGGGATGGCGGGATGCCTTGTTCTTGTCTATCTCTTTCTCGGCAATACGTTTCTGAAATTCCAAGTGCTTGAGATCCGGCCGGTGGGACAGGGCGGTGCTGATCCATGCGTCTATGTCACCAACGATGGGATCCCCGGCTTTCAGGGGGGTTGACAGAGTGTCGTTCAGTTCTCCGCCAACGCCCATGGCCACGGTGAGCCGGCATTTGGCAATGCTGATCTGGCTTCGGGCCTCTGCCAGCTGCTGTTTTAGATCGGCAATATGGACCTGGGCCCGGAGCAGGTCGCTTTTTGCTACAAATCCGCCGTCATACCGGGATTGTATCATTTTCAGGTGAGATCGAGCCGTTTTTGAGATCTGTTGGAGGACGATTTGATTTTCCCGGGCCAGCAGGGCGCCGATGTAGGCGGTGATGGTTCCGGCAATGACCTGCTGCCGGGTGCGGTCCGTAAACACCACGGCTGCCGCCTGGTTCAGTCGGGCCTGCTGGAGGCCATACCAGGTCTGGCCGCTGTCGTAAACGGGCCAGGTGACGGAAAGGTTTGACGCATAGTTGGTGATGCTGTCCGGATCATTGAGATGGTCCGGATCAAAATCCGATTGCGTAATGGATTCCTGGTTCAGCCGGGTTCCAAAGGCCCACATGGGATTGGTGGTGCGGTTGGCCTGGCCGGTGAGGTAAACCTGGGGCAGTGCGCCGGACCGGGCCTGGAGTATTTTTTCATGGGCCGAAAGGGTCTCAAAGTTTGTTGCCTGGAGCATGGGATTACGGGAAAGCGCTGTTTCCACAGCCTGGGAAAGGGTCAGATCCGATGCCAGGCATTGAACCGGGGCTGTTAGGAGCCATGCTGCCAGTATGCATTTGATGATACGCTTCCCAGGTCTTGATGGTGTTTTTTTAACTTGTCTTGCCATTTTTTCCTCCTCATTGAATGGGCCGTCACCCGTATTGCAGCGGATCACGCCTCTTTTGCCGGTGCAGGGATATGGGCCGATTCCCAGCGTTTGTCCATGAAATACAGAATGGGTACCGTCATTCGTGAAAACAGCAGTGATGCCACCTCACCGGCCATAAGGGAGATGGCCAGGCCCTGGAAAATGGGATCAAAGAGGATGACCGAGGCCCCAACCACCACGGCTGCAGCTGTGAGCATCATGGGGCGGAACCTGACGGCCCCGGCATCAATGACCGCCTGATCCAGGGGCATGCCCTGGGCGATTCTTAACTCAATGAAATCCACCAGAATGATGGAGTTTCGTACCACGATTCCGGCACCGGCAATGAAGCCGATCATGGAAGTGGCTGTGAAAAAGGCATTCATGGCCCAATGGGCCGGTAGAATCCCGATAAGGGAAAAGGGAATGGCCACCATGATGACAAAGGGGGTTGAAAAGGACTGGAACCATCCCACCACCAGAACAAAGATCAGGATCAGGACCACGCCGAAGGCCAGGCCCAGATCCCGGAATACCTCATAGGTGATGTGCCATTCTCCGTCCCATTTCATGGAAAGATGCCGGTCGGATTCCGGGAGTGCAGCCGTGTGCTGGACAATGCCATACCCCTGGGGTGTAGTAAGGGCGTCGATTTTTTTCCACATCTCCAGGATGGCATAGACCGGGCTTTCTTTGGCACCGGCCACATCTGCGGTGATATAGATGACCGGCATCAGGTTTTTATGATAAATGCTTCGATCCAGTTCTGTCTGCTTCACCCGGAGCAGGGAGGCCAGGTCCACCAGACTGCCGTTGGCCGCCGGAACCTTGACAGCCCCCAGCCGTTCCACACCGGCCCGGCTGGCCAGGGCCGGCTGGAGAATGATGGGGACATCCTCTTTTTCCAGGGGCTGGTGGAGCAGGCCGGACGGTTGTCCCTCCAGGACAATTTTCAGGGTCCGGGCGATCCTGCCGACGCTGATACCATGCAGGGCAGCTTTTTCCTGATCAATATCCAGCTGAAACCGGACCTGATCCTCTTCCATGTACCAGTCCACATCCACCACACCGTCGGTGGTTTCAAAAATATTCCGCACCTTCAGGGCCAGTTCTTTCTGCTGCTGGTAGTCCGGGCCGTAAATTTCAGCCACCAGGGTTGACAGCACCGGTGGTCCCGGGGGAACTTCAGCGATCTTGACCCTTGCCCCGTAAGTGTCGGCAATGGTTTTCAACGGCTGTCTCACCCGTTTGGCGATTTCATGGCTCTGCTGACTGCGGTTGCCCTTGCCGGCCAGATTGACTTGGATATCGGCCATGCCCGGACCTTTCCTTAAATCATAATGACGGACCAGGCCGTTGAAATTATAGGGGCCTGAGGTTCCGGTGTGGATCTGGTAATTCACCACCTCGTTGACAGTGGCAAGATAGTCCCCCCATTTGTTTGGCAGCATTGGCGGTGTCTTCAAGGGTGGCGGTTTCCGGCATGTCCAGAATGACCTGAAATTCGCTTTTGTTGTCAAAGGGCAGCATCTTGACCCGGACCAGACCCACCCCCACCAGGGAGCAGGCCAGGATCAGCAGACCTGCCACGGTCAAAAGAAAGCCCCATTGGAAGACCGGTTTGTGAAGCAGGGGATCCATGACTCGCCGGTAGAGTCTTATGGACCAGTCTTCCGTGTCAAGGTTTTCTGTGCCCCCATGTCCTTCAGCTTTGATCATGCGCACCGAGGCCCAGGGTGTAACGATAAAGGCCACCATCAGGGAAAAGAACATGGCAGCGGATGCCCCCATGGGGATGGGGCGCATGTAGGGGCCCATGAGACCGCCCACAAAGGCCATGGGTAAAATGGCGGCAATGACCGCCAGGGTGGCCAGGATAGTGGGGTTTCCCACTTCATCCACGGCTTCAATGGCCACCTTGAACCGGGAACGGCCCTGATTTTCCGTCAGTCGGTAATGGCGCACCACATTTTCCACCACCACGATGGCATCGTCCACCAGGATGCCGATGGAAAAAATAAGGGCAAACAAGGTGATGCGGTTCAAGGTATAGCCGTACAGGTAAAAGGTGGTCAGGGTCAGGGCCAGGGTCACGGGAATGGCAAAGGCCACAACCCCGGATTCCCGGTGGCCCAGAGTAAACCAGATGAGAATGGTGACGGATACCACAGCGATGAGCATGTGAAACAGCAGTTCATTGGATTTTTCCTTGGCGGTTTCGCCGTAATGGCGGGTAATGGTCATGTGGACGTTATCCGGAATGATCCTGTTTTGTGCATCCTTTACCCGTTCCAATACCTTGTCCGCCACGCTGATGGCGTTGGTGCCCTTACGCTTGGCAACGGTGAGGGTGACCGCCGGCCAGACTCCTTTGGATGAGGTCACAGGGGTAATCTGTTTTTCCCCCGGCGGCAGGGCCGATGCCGAAAAAGACATATTGCTCCGGGTCTGAGGGGCCGTCTTCAATCTGGGCCACATCCCTTAGATATACGGGGCGACCCTTGTAGACATTGATGACAACCCTGCCCACATCCTCGGCATCCTTGAGAAAACCGCCCGTATGGACCACCACCTGGCCCTGCCGGGACGGGAAACTCCCTGAATCCGACGCATGGTTGGCTGCGGCCACAAGGCCGGTCACCTGTTCCATGTCCAGGCCATAGGCTGCCAGACGAATGGGGTCCAGGCGAACGTTCACCTGTCGCTGTTCTCCGCCGATGATGGTGGTGATGGAGACATTGGGTTCCTGCTTGACCCGGTCCTCCACCTCTGCCACCAGCCGCCGGAGAAGGTAATGGTCCATGTCTTCACTCCAGAAGGTCAAGGCCAGGATGGGGACGTCGTCAATATATCTGGGCCGGATCAGTGGCGGGCTCACCCCCGAGGGAATCCGGTCATAATTGGCCATGAGTTTGGATTGAAGCCGGACAATGGCGGTCTCCTGGTCCTGTCCCACCAGGAAACGGATCACCACCATGGACATGCCGGGCATGGATGTGGAGTAAATGTATTCCACGCCAGGAATCTCCCAGAGCAGTTTTTCCATGGGTTTGGTGACCCGCTGCTCCACCTCCTGGGCCCCGGCTCCCGGCATCTGGACAAACACGTCGATCATGGGAACAATGATCTGGGGTTCTTCCTCCCTGGGCAGGGCAATGACCGCTGCAATGCCTAAGAGAATCGATGCAATGATAATCAGGGGGGTCAGTTTGGAATCAATGAAAAAGGAGGCGATTTTTCCGGCCGGACCTAATTTGATGGTCATGATGCCCCCTCTATTTTCATGCCGTCCCTTAAATCCGCAGGCGGAGACACAACATACCGGACTCCGGGTTTCATTCCCGAAATGATTTCAATTTGATCCTTGAAATATCTGCCGGTTCTCATGAGCCGGAATCTTGCAATGGAATTGTCATCCACCAGAAAATAGCCGGTGAGCTGCCCCTGTAACACCTGGGCTGATTCAGGAATCAAGAGCATGCCACCTTCCCCCACAGGGATACTGACCCTGGCAAACATGCCCGAACGGAGCATGGCAGTTTCCGGCAGAAGGACCTTGACCGTAAAAGATCGGCTTTGCTGATCCGCCATGGGGGCAATGGTTTCTACCCTGCCGGTAATCAGGGGAGAACCGGCTTGGGCCGGAATACTGATTTCCATGGACTGGCCGATTCGCACCGCCTGGATATGATGTTCCGGAAGCACCAGTTCGGCCTGGAACCCTTCGGTTTTTTCCAGGGTGAGCAGGGGAGTCCCGGGCGAGGCCAGGTCGCCTACTGTGATCATTTTTGCTGTCACAATGCCGTCATAGGGGGCTTGGATGGTGGCATCTTTCTGGGAAATATTGGCCCCGGAAACAGTGGCCTTTGCCTGTTGAATCCGGGACTGGGCAGCCGCCACCATGGCATCGGCCTGGGACAGGGCTGCCTGGGCCTGACGGTGGCGGGCCTCAACCTCTTCAAATTCCTGGCGGGTGGCGGATTCTTCCTGGAAAAGGGTCTGGTAGCGGTTGTAGGTGGCCTGGGCAAGTTCGGCCCCGGCCCGGGCCGCATCCCTGGCAGAGGCAGCTGCTGTGGCAGCTTTCATGGCTTCGGACAACCCGGCTTTGCTCTGGCGCAGGCCTGCATCCACCTGCCTTTTATCCAGAACAATTAGGATGTCCCCTTGTTTGACGACGTCTCCTTCCCTGACATTCACGGCCTTGACAGTTCCCATGATTTTGCCGGACAGGGTGCTGGCGGTCTGGGCGGTGATGGTTCCAAGGGCTTCATAAACAAAGGGCTGGTTGCTGATGGCGGCTACAGCTACAGCTGTTTTGATGGTTGCGGGGGGGCCTGGTTCAGTGGTGCCGGGATCTATTTTATCATTGCAGCCCATGAACGAACAGATGATACCCAATGAGATCCATATCCAGCACAGCGATGTTTTAACCATTGTCTTCTCCTTTTATCTTTCCCTAACGATGATCTGTTCGTATATCTTTTATAAACTACCGGGGAAACAAGGAAACCATCGGGTGGATATCCCGACAGGTTCGTCTCAGGCCCTTCCTCTATAGTGTGGCCTGGCCTTTCCGGCTGTTTTTTTCCTGAAAAAAATCCTGCCGTTTCATTTTGAAAAAACGGATTCTCAGGCATTATCCATAGGAACTCAGTTTTTGTCAATGAATGGATGGGAAAAATTGTCAGGTGGTTGTTGATCAATGGTCAGCCGGCAAAGGCACCGGAGGCACGGGTGAAAAAATCCAACGAAATGGTTGACTAAAAAAGCTTACCCAACTATAGGAGAGGGGGACATAATTATTCGTCATTGTCAAAGTGAGAACAGCTGCGTGTTCTGTCTTTGGTTTTGACAAAAGCGCACTGTAAGGCAAGTTAAGGTTTGTCACTGCATGAAACGATTCAAGATGCTGAAATTTCCAGTTGTTTTACCGATTTTTTTCTTTATGCTCGTCATCCTGCTGGGGGCTGTTCTTCTTCACAGCGCTGAAACAACCAGACTCAGTTCAATGTCCTGGACAGATACCATCTTTACAGCCACCTCCGCCGTCTGTGTAACGGGATTAACGGTGAATGATACCGGTACCTGTTTTACGGTATTTGGTAAAACCATTATCTTGTGCATGATGCAAATCGGCGGACTGGGTATTATGACAATCACCAGTCTTTTTATTTATCTTTTGCGGCGCAGAACAACGATTACAGATAGAATATCAGTGGGACAGGCACTGTTACACGACCTTAGCTTTAACCTGGGTGACTTCCTCATGGAGATTGTCACCTGGACATTTCTTATCGAAGCCATGGGCGCCATCCTGCTGTATTGGATGTCACCGGATAAGTTTTCTCCATTTTCAGCGGTTTTTCATTCTGTGTCTGCATTTTGTAATGCTGGTTTTTCTTTGTTCCCGAACAATCTCATGAACTTTAAAGGCGACTGGGGTATAAATCTCGTGTTCATTACCTTGATTTTCTTAGGGGGGATTGGGTTTTCAGTATGGGTTGACGTTAAAAATTACATCCTGCAACGATGTAAGCCGCACTCAATGACCGCTGCCAATGGCATCAGCTGGTATTCCATGGTTGTTTTGAAAACCAGTTGTTCATTGATTTTTTTTGGCTGGGTGGCGATTTATTTTTCTGAGTTTATCGGGTATAATAGGTTGATGGTACTGGATGATGCCGTTTTAACCGCCTTGTTTCAATCCGTAACCTGCCGGACAGCCGGATTTAATACTCTGGATATGGGTCAAATGACAAATGTTTCTTTGGTTATTTTTCTTTTTCTCATGTTTGTGGGCGGTGCACCCGGATCCTGCGCCGGCGGTATAAAAGTAACGACCTTCCGGGTGTTGATAGCTGCGATCTGGTCCCAGCTCAAAGGAAAAAAACAGACGGTGATCGGGAAATTTGCCGTCAGCGAAGCCACTTTAAAAAAGGCCATGGTGTTGTTTATTTTATCTATTGCACTGATTTTTTTTGCGGTATTTTTACTTGATTTTACGGAAGGTGGCGATAAGCCCCATTATCAAGTCCGGGGACAATACCTGGAACTTCTCTTTGAATCTGTTTCAGCGTTCTGCACAGTGGGGTTAAGCACCGGTGTGACATCAACGCTTTCAACTGCCGGCAAATGGATCCTGATTTTTTTAATGTTCGTTGGCCGCCTGGGGCCGTTTGTATTGATCAGTGCAGTGCTCAGTTTCCAGGAAATTCCCTACTATTCGCAACCGGAAGAAAATTTAATGATTGGATGACAGGAAAATAAGAGATAATGAAACCGCAAATTTGTGTTATCGGTCTGGGTAAATTCGGATATAAATTTGGTGCGTCCCTGAGAAATTTGAAATACCCGGTAATCGGCATTGATTCCAACCCCATAAATATTCAAAGAGCCCAGAATGTTTTTTCCCAGGTGTATGCGGCAGATACGTCCGAAAAAAAAGCCCTGGAGCAGATAGGATTGTCTGAAATCACCCATGTTCTGGTCAGTGTCGGTGATTCTATTTCCACCAGTGCCATGGCCACCATGTATCTGAAGGAGTTGAAGGTACCCAATGTCTGGGTTAAAGCCATCAACGAAGACCATGCCAACCTGCTGCGTAAAATCGGTGCTGATGAAGTCATCATTCCGGAGCATATCGCAGCCATTCAACTGGCAGACAGGATTGATATACCCGGCATTATTCAACGCTTACCCTTTGACTCTGAAATGATCATTCGAAAAATTGTGATTAAAAAGCTTGCACAAAAAACACTTAGAGACATCGATCTAACCAATCGGTATAATTGTCAGGTCATAGCCATACGAAAATATAACGAGGCAAGATACCGATACATACCCAAAGCCGATGACACCCTGTCCATGGGAGACACCATGATTGTGATTGGAACACAGCAATCTGTATCAAAAATAATCCCCTGATAAAAAAAGGAGCAAATGAAAATACGAAAACCAACCCCGGAGACCTATGACAAGGTAGCGGCCCTGCTTAATTCGGCCTTTCCCAACAGCCGATACGAGGCAGAACTGGTGGAATCCTTCCATGGCAACAAAACCCCCATCCATGAATGGATCTGCATCCAAACCAACAAGGTTATTGCCTATATTGCATTCTCAAACGCTTACAACGGTAAATCGGTCTGCGGTTTCCACCTGGCGCCCCTGGCGGTGGCACCTCAATTTCAACGCCAGGGGATCGGCTCTGAGCTGATCAGGTTTGCCCTGCGGCAGGACCCCATCAAAACCAGCCCCCTCTTTGTCCTGGGCAGTCCACAGTTTTATCAACGTTTCGGGTTTGAGCCGTGTGCCCTGCCCATATGCCCCTTTGACAAGAACAACAGACATTTTTCAGCCCTTGGCAACATCACAACAACCCGGTTCGTTGTGGGATATGAGCCGGCGTTTGGCCCGGGCTAGGGGTGATACAGATGGATCATTTAAATACCTTGACCCAAGGGTCTTCTCTTAAATTATATCATGAGTTGATGGTCAACAAAGTGGGGGACATTCTCCTGGTATCCTGCCCCTATGATGCATTTATCATGGAGGAAGAAGGCCGTCTTTCCACCAGAATTATCAATGAATACAGGGGCCTTAACCTGTCAAAACCGCCCAGGCTTACCTGGGTATCAACTGCCGCCGAGGCCTTTAAACTCCTTGAAGAAAAAAACTTTGATTTGATTCTTGCCATGCCCAGCCTGGATGAAATGGATGTGTATACCTTTGGTGAGGAAGTAAAGAGAAAATATTTTGACCTGCCCTTTTTCATGCTGCTGCACAATACCTGCGATATTGATCACTATCTTTGTTCGGATAATTCCACCGCCATTGATCGCACCTATATCTGGGGCGGAAATGCAGACCTTCTGCTGGCCATTATCAAGAATTTTGAGGATGAAAAAAATGTGGCCCTGGACACGGCAAATGCCAATGTCAGGGTTATCCTTCTGGTGGAAAATTCCCCCTATCATTATTCCTCTTTTTTACCGGTTCTCTACAAACAGATTGTACTGCAGACACAGTCCGTCATTGATGAATCCATGAATGAAGAACACCGGCTGTTAAAAATGAGGGGCAGGCCCAAAGTATTGATGGCCCATACTTATGACGCAGCCATGGTCCTGTATGAACGCTATAAACCCTACCTGCTGTCTGTTTTTTCAGATATGCGGTATCTGAAAAACGGGGTGGAGGATGGAGCGGCAGGGTATAAACTTCTCAGAAAAATAAAACAGGAAGTTCCGGATCTGCCGCTATTGATCCTGAGCACGGAGGAGCATAACCGAAAGAAAGCACTGGAGATCCCGGCCGTATTTATTAATAAGAATTCAAGTACCTTAAATGATCAGATCAAAAATTTTTTTGTCTCCTATCTTGGGTTTGGTGATTTTATTTTTCGATTGCCCGATGGAAAAGAAATTGCCAGAGCCGGTGACTTGAGGACCATGGAAAAACTCTTGTCGAAAATTCCCGATGAATCCATTGTCTACCATGCCATGAACAATGATTTTTCCAGGTGGTTCATGGCCAGAAGTGAAATTTATTTCGCCCTGAAGCTCAGGCCCTATAAGATCAGTGACTTTCTAAACCCCCGGGAGCTGAAAAAATTTTTAACCGAGAGCATTCATGCCAAGAGAAAAGGCTCACGTCAGGGAGAGATTATTGAGTTTGATTCTGAAAAGTTTGATTCTGATACGGATTTTATGAAAATCGGAAGCGGATCCCTTGGCGGAAAGGCCAGAGGGCTTGCTTTTATGGCATCCCAGATTAAGCGGGATTCTTCTTTGCAGGACCAGTTCCCGGATGTGGATATTCGTATTCCCCAGACCTTTGTGATTTCAACGGAAGGGTTTAAATCCTTTGTTGAGGAAAATCAGCTTTCCCGGCTTCTGGAATCTGATGAGCAACTCGAAGACCAGCAGATTGTTGAACGCTTTGTTCAGTCCAGGTTTCCGGAGGAGTTGAAAAAAAGCCTGGAAGCCTATTTGCAGAATGTCAGATATCCCATTGCCGTGCGGTCCTCCTCCCTTTTTGAAGATGCACATTATCAGCCCTTTGCAGGGCTTTATAATACCTATATGCTTCCCAATTCACATCCCCGTCTTGAAAAACGCCTATCGCAGCTGATCATGGCCATCAAACTGGTGTATGCCTCCGCCTATCTCAAGGCGCCAAGATCCTATGCGCGATCCACCATGCATCGAACCGAGGACGAGGAAATGGCCGTGATCCTTCAGCAGTTGACCGGGATGGCCTGTAAAAATTATTTTTATCCGACCATTTCAGGGGTGGCCCAGTCTTATAATTTTTATCCCATCGCCCATTTAAAAGCGGAAGAAGGTATCTGCCACATGGCCCTGGGGCTTGGGAAAATTGTCATGGAAGGGGGGCAGACCTTGAGATTCTGTCCTAAATATCCCCAGTTCCTGCCCCAGTTTTCCATGGTCGAAGATATCCTTGAAAATTCCCAAAAATATTTTTATGCTTTAAAACTGGATGAATTTTTAGGTGATGGCCATTTGATGTCCGGATCCACAGAAGACCCTACCCTTTCAAAACTCGATTTGAGCGATGCCACCGATCATCCGGCGGTGAGGTTTTTGTCCTCCACCTTTCATGTCCAGGATAACAGGATCAGGGATTCGTTTTCCAGCAAGGGCTTCCCTGTATTGACCTTTGCCAATATCTTAAAATACAATACCTTTCCCCTATCCTCGATTCTTGAAGCCGTCACCAAAATCGGCCGCAAATGGATGGGGTCTTCTGTTGAGGTTGAATTTGCAGTTAATTTGCCAGAGGATGAGACGCAACGGCCGCAATTTTCACTGCTGCAAATCAGGCCCATGGGCTGGTATAAGCAAAATAAAGGGGTTGAAATAGGACCCAGAGAAATTAAAGCGGCATTCTGTTATTCTACACGATCCCTTGGAAATGGCGAATATAAGGATATCTATGACGTGGTGTATGTGGACCCTGATATCTTTGATCCTTTGAAAACCATTGAAATTGCAGCAGAAATTAACAAGATTAATGCCCTTTTTGATAAAAATAATAGAAAATACGTTTTGATCGGGCCGGGTCGGTGGGGGACATCAGACCGGTGGCTGGGCATACCCGTGGTCTGGAATGATATTTCCAATGTGGGCGTAATGATAGAAACCACCATTGACAGCATTAAAGCAGATCCTTCCCAGGGGTCCCACTTTTTCCAGAATATCACATCCCTTGGCATCAGTTATATTACCATATCAGACAAGGGGGATGATTTTATTGATTATGATTTTTTTACCTGCCAGATCTGTGACACCACAACCACCTATTTAAAGCATATGAAATTTAAAAATCCCATAAAAATTCTTGTGGATGGGAAAAGTTCCCAGGCCGTGCTTATCCCCTATAAAGATGAAGCACCCGATGATATAATGGATGATGTTCCCCAGTTTTGATATTTTTTCAAAGGCTATTGCACTGCCGGTGACCTGGGACAGATGAATGCGCTTTGCATTTTTTCCCTGTCTTTGTTTAAGGTCTGATATGAATTAATTTTATGTAAAATTTAAAATAGTTATGCTACATTAAGGGTTGAAATCGGCTGGATCAAATACGAATAAAAGGAATGCCTATGGGAATTATAAAATTTTCTGTTCCGGAAATATTTTTTGGTCGCGGCAGCTTGAAATATGCAGGTACCTGCGCCACACGCCTTGGTGCGGAAAAAATATTCTTTGTCTCTGACCCAGGCCTGGAAAAATCCGGATGGGTCGAGCAGGTTTTTGAAATCCTTAAAAAAGAGCACCTCAACTGGGTTTATTACTCCGATATATCTTCCAATCCCCGGGACTGGCAGATAGAAAAAGGTGCGCTTTTATATAGCAAACATGGGTGTGATGTGGTGATTGCCCTGGGGGGCGGCAGTCCCATGGATGCTGCCAAGGGAATTGCACTGGTTGCCAGCAATGGTGGGCGTGTCAATGATTATGAAGGGGCCAACCGCATCAGGCACCCCCTTCCCACCCATGGTGTTTATTCCTTCAACTGCAAGCAGCGGGTCGGATATCTCCCAATTTACCATTATAACGGACATGGAACGGCAGGTTAAGATGTCAATCATCAGCCGGACACTGGTTCCCAATATTTCCATTATTGATCCAATGCTGCTCACCACAAAATCCCGGGAACTGATCATTGCTGCTGCTGTGGATGCGCTGTCCCATGCCATTGAGGCCCATGTCTCAAAGATTGCCTCTCCCATAACCGAAGTTCATTCATTGAAAGCCATTGAGTTGATTATAAAATACCTTCCCCTGGCCCTGGAGACCCGATCCATTGATCATCTGGAAAAACTGAGCATGGCAGGAACATCTGCAGCCATGGCGTTCAGCAATGCAAGCCTTGGGCTTGAGCATGCCCTTGCCCATACCCTTGGCGGGATGCTGGATGCGGTACACGGTACGATTCACCCCATACTGCTTCCCCAGGTCATGCGATATAATCTTTGCGAGTGTACGGATAAAATTGCAGAGATAGGAAAGGCTGTGCTGGGCAGATCAATGGAATCCACCCGTGAAACGGCCCTGGCCGGCATTGAAAAACTTGAAGCATATTTTCAAAGCCTTCATGTGTCCACACGATTGCGGGACATTGTGCCGGACCGCTCAACATTGCCCCAGATCTGTAAAATGGCCACCTATGATTCCTGTTTGTTGAGCAATCCAAGAACAGCCACAGTCGAAGATATGATGCAGATTTGTGAGGGAGTATGGTAATGAATAAGCCCACAACCCTTGAAGATATTGTCGGCCTTGAAGATACAAAATTGGGTTTTTTTGGAGAGGTAAAAAATAAAGTGGTCGAGCTCCAGGCAACAAACCTTAAACTCGAGCGCAAACAGCGCCAGGTCCAGGCAATTTTAGATGGCATTTCCGATGTGATGGCCATCATGTCGTTAAATTTCACCATAATATCGGTGAATCGCCTGTTTTCTGAAGTTTTTAATTGTAAAAATCCTGAAGGCCGTTTGTGCTATGAAATTTTTAAAAAACAGACAAGCCCCTGTCCGGACTGCCCCATCATAACCGCCAGAAAGACCGGCAAAGTTTGCCGTAAACTGCTGGTGTACCAGATTGACAAGAACAATCATCAATTTGAAGTCTCTGTGTCTCCCATGGAAGACGCCAACAAAAAAATATTCAGATTCCTTTTCCTCATGCGGGATGTGACCAGGGAAAAAGAGTACCAGGCAAAATATTATCATTCTAAAAAAATGGCCACGGTGGGACTCCTTGCTGCAGGCGTTGCCCATGAAATAAACAATCCGCTGACGTCCATCAGCGGATTTTCAGAAGGGCTCAAACGGAGATTGCCCAAACTCAGGCGCTGCCTGGAAGATGATTTTGAAAACCGGGAACTTATGGCGGATTTTGATGAATACATCGGCACCATCATTACCGAGTGCAACCGGTGTCGTGATATTGTAAAGAACCTGCTGACATTCAGCCCCAGGAAGAAAATAGATTTTATCCCTGTGAATTTGAAACAACTGATCACTGACGTTCTCAAGCTGCTGTGCTACCGCTTGAAACAAAATCCATTGCTGAAAATAAAACTTGAATTTGACCCTGACATTCCAAGCATTCAAGGCAGTGCTGCTGAACTGAAACAGGTCATGCTCAACATCATCTGCAATGCCATTGATGCTGTCGAAAACCACGGAAGGTTGGAGATTTCCACAGGAAAAGAGGATCACTGGGTGACGCTTTCCGTCAAAGACAATGGATGTGGCATTGCACCGGAACACATGGACAGACTTTTTGACCCTTTTTTTACCACAAAGCCCGTGGACAAGGGTACCGGCATCGGTTTGTCCACCTGTTATAATATTATCAAGCAGCATAACGGAGAGATCCTGGTCAACAGCAAAGAAACACTTGGAAGTGTTTTTAAAATTAAATTTCCAAATTCGGAATATTCGGAAAATGACTAAACCATCAAGGCCCATCAATATCCTTGTGGTGGACGATGAAAAATTCATTCGCAGGCTGCTGGAAAAAGAACTGGGGTCTTCCCGGCGCAGTATAACCACCGCCGGTAATGCCAAAGAAGCCTTTGCCGCCATCAGGAAGGATGTATTTGACATCATCATTCTGGATATCAGCCTTCCCGATGCCAATGGCATTGAATTGATGTCCAAATTCCAGGAGGAGATCCTGGCGGTTCAGATCATTTTAATTACCGGGTACGGCGATGTTGACGATGCTGTTGAAGCCATGAAAACCGGTGCCTGTGATTATATAACAAAGCCCTTTGACCTGGAACGTCTTGAACAGGTGGTTGAAAAGGCCTATCAACGGGGATTTCTTCACAAGAAACAGTTTTTAAAGCAGCAGGGTCATCTGGAAAAAAGACATTTTCCGGAACAGATCGTGGGCCATTCCACAGCCATGGAAGAGGTGCGATTCCTGATTGGAAAGGTTGCACCGACCCTGGTTCCGGTATTGATAATGGGCGAAAGCGGTACGGGTAAAAATGTGGTGGCAAGACAGCTTCACGGCCTGAGTCTGCGGGGTGACAACCCCATGATAACAAAGAATTGTGCAACCCTGCAGGAGGAGTTGATACGAAGCGAATTGTTCGGTTATTGCAAGGGCGCCTTTACCGGGGCTGAAGAATCCAGGAGAGGGCTGCTGGCCCTTGCTGACAAGGGCACATTGTTCCTGGACGAAATCGGAGAGCTCTCCGTGGGGGTGCAGGCTTCACTGCTGCGCGTCATGGAGAATCAGACCTTTCGTCCTGTGGGGGATAAGAATGAAATAAAGGTTGATATCCGATTTATTTTTGCCACCAATCGCGACCTTAAACAGGAGGTGGCAAAGGGGGGTTTCAGTGAAGCCCTTTTTCACCGGCTCAACGTCTTCACCATAAAGATACTTCCCCTGCGCAAACGAAAAGAGGAGATTCCCGTCCTGGTGGACTATATCCTGGGTAAAATGAGCACCGGCATCCCCCCCTGCAAGGTGGCTAAAAATGCCATGCGCCGCATCATGGCCTATGACTGGCCCGGCAATGTCCGGGAACTTCATAATGTAATGGAACGGGGAATCATTCTTGCGGAGAACCGGATTATCACCGAACGCAGCCTGCCACTTGAACTTCTTGAGATCGTGGATGGTATGGATGCGGGAACGACTGCCCCGTTTCCCACCCTTGAAGATCTGGAGAAAAATCACATCATGAAGGTACTCCGGTTTGTGGATGGGAACAGGTCCAAAGCAGCTGAAATACTGGGTATCAGCAGGAAAACCCTGTATCGTAAATTATTGGATCATGAATAATGCAGGAGAACACCGATTCCCCCTGAACACGGCAACAGGGAGCAGAAAAAATTTCTTGCTCCCCCAATTATAATGCAGCCGTGTAAATGCCCACAACATCATCCAGGGTCGGAATCCGTGGGTTTGTGGCACCGCAGGCATCTTTTTGTGCATTTTCAGCCATGATCATAAGATCTTCTTTTTTTACGCCAAGTTCTGTAAGGTTCGCAGGGATACCCACATCTGCGGAAAGGGTCTGGATGGCTGTCAACGCTTTTTCTGCTGCGTCCCGAACAGACAGTCCTGTAATATTTTCCCCTAGAGCAACAGCAATGTCGGCATATCGCTGGAGGTTGGAGATGAGGTTAAACCTTGAAACATGGGGGAGAAGAATGGCATTGCAGACACCATGGGGAAGGTCGTAATATCCACCCAGTTGGTGGGCCATTGCATGGACATGGCCAAGACTTGCATTGTTAAATGCCATTCCTGCAAGGTATTCAGCATAGGCCATTTTATCCCTTGCCGCAAGGTCTTGACCATTGGCAACGGCCTGTCTTAAATTCTGGGCAACCAGTTCAATGGCCTTGATGGCACAGGCATCGGTGATGGGGGTTGCAATGGTGGAAACATAGGCCTCAACGGAATGGGTCAGGGCATCCATACCTGTGGCAGCAGTCAGTGCTGACGGCATGCCCATCATGAGAAGCGGATCATTAATGGCAATGTTGGGTGTTACACGCCAGTCAACGATGGCCATCTTAACTTTTCTGCCGGTATCGGTGATGATGCAGAAACGGGTCATCTCGCTTGCGGTTCCGGCTGTGGTGTTGATGGCAATAAAGGGAGGCATTGCCTTTGTGGATTGATCTACGCCTTCATAATCGTGGATGGTTCCGCCATTTGTTGCAACCAGGCCAATGCCTTTTCCGCAGTCATGGGAACTTCCACCGCCAAGGGTTATGATCATGTCACACCCGCTTTTTTTGTAAAGGGCAAGACCCTCCTCGACATTTTTGTCTGTGGGATTTGGAATTGTTTCATCGTATACAACCGTATCTGAACCCATCTCTTTTTTAATGATGTCACAAATCTTCTGGGTAAGTCCGGCAGCAGTAATCCCTTTATCTGCCACAAGAAAAGGTTTCTTCACTCCCAGGCTTTTCATCTGGGCACAAATCTCTTTGTGCGAACCAATACCCATGAGTGAAACTGTGGGAATAAAAAATCCGTAAACTGCTTCTCCGTTTGACATGTTAAGCTCCTTGCTAAAATGTGTTCGTTTATTAAAAAAATATTTGTTTGAACTTCATTTATTGTAATAGCAATAACAGCGCCAGGGTGTTTTCATGTTGGTTTTAAACAGGTCTTTTTGTATTTGCGACTTGACACAACTTTCTGATATAAAAGAATAAAAAAAAATAATTCGAAAAAAATAAAGATTTTTTTAAGCTGTCATTCATCCGGGCTGATACTTAATCATATGGCTGTTTAAGGGGCAATATGACCCATTGCATTCATTGTATTGAGTCAATGGGAAACACTTTTCTTGAAGTCAATTTCTTTTTTTTATGCTAGACTGATTTTATAAAATAACGCCATGCCCTGACGGGCACAACAAAATATGAAAGTTATGAGAGGTGAGTCATGAGTATTGAGGGATTGAGGATTAAATGAAAAACCTAAATGCCATAGAAAAACGGATGGCCCAACTGACCGTTTTGATCAAAGAGACCCGGGATCGTCTACCGGCCCATTCCACCAAGCCACCTGTGATGATGGAACTTATAGGCTATGAAGATGAATACGAGGACCTCAGAAAGCAGCGGGACAAGATAATTAATGGCTTTGGGACATTGATTTTTAAAGAAAAGACCGATAAGAGTAAGGTAAATTTGATCGGATAATATCCTGGAGTCATGAATGCGTCTTGAAAGTAAGAACCTGAATTTTACATATCCGGACAGCGAGATTGCCGTTATTAATAATCTGTCTTTTTCCATGAACAACCCTGGATTCAATGCCTTGTTCGGACCCTCCGGGGTGGGGAAAACCTCTCTGGCAAAACTTATTGCCCAGGGGGATGTCCGGTATGACGGTGATATCATCATTGAAAACATGGATACCATCCTATACTCTTATAACCTGGAAAGGCTTCCGGGATGGTCCTGTACGGGCAATCATCTGAACAAGGTCACCCCGCCTGGAAAAGAAGGGCTAAAAGAAGAGCTTATCAAGATTTTTGAATTAAATGATGTGCTGGCCTCACGCTTTTCCCAGCTGTCCATGGGCCAGCAGAACCGTATCAACCTCATCCGGTATCTCTTACAGGAGTTTGACCTGCTTATTTTAGATGAAAGTCTTGCCAATGTTGACGAGAAGCTGAGGGAAACCATTATCCTTGCCATTAAAAAATTGTTTGTGGATAAAATGTTTTTGTATATTTCCCACAACCTCATGGAGGTATCCAAATTTTGCAACCAGATCCTTGTGTTTGGAAAACCGTCGGAAAATAAAGGCTGCTTTATGATCCACGGTGAGGATTATAAAAATAATTACCACTTGGACAAAAAAAAACTGGATCAGACCATGCTGGAGATCATGAATGCTTTTTAGACGAATTTACCAGTTTTTAATCGTATATATCATTGGCAGTGCTTTTTTATTGGCCATCAAGGCCATATTATCCCTGTCCGATTATGTGATCCCGGGTGTTCCCCTGGTCTTTGAAACAGCAGGACAGGTCTTTGGCGGGTATTTTTTTGATGTGATGAACACCCTGTCCGTCACTGTGCTGGGCCAGTTCATCTCCATCATCATGGCCTTTACCGTGGGAATTGCCGGCCGGAGATCATCCTGGATCGGTTCCTTTATTAAGGTGACAGCCTATAATATACAGGCCTATCCCATTGTGGCCCTGGCCCCCATTATTTTCATTCTTCTGGGGGATGGCTTTATTCCAAGGCTTATGATTGCCTCCATGATCTGCTATTTTCCCCTTTTGTTATCCGTCCTGGGGATCATGGCAACGCCGGTGAAAGATATTGAACATTTTTATATTGTCACCGGCCGGATGCGGTGGCAGCTTGAAGTGAAAATAAGGGCATTTGAAAATTTAAGCAAGCTGACAACCGTGATAGCGGGAAGTGCCACCCTTGCCATGGCCGGTACCATTGTAGCGGAATTCATCGCGGCCAATGCCGGGATCGGATACAGCATCCGGATTGCCCTGTATCAAAGCGATCTGGCTAAAATCCTCATCGCTTTGTTTATGATCGGGATCATTATTTCCATATACCAGGGCATCCTGGAAACCCTGGGTGAACAAATTAAAATCAAATTGTCCATTTCAAAAAAAGGAGAGATCTTATGAAAAAGCGCAGTTTTATATCATTGTTGCTTTTGGTGTTTTTGATGTCGGCAACCGATTTACAGGCAAAGGAAATCCAATTGAATTACCGGCTTAAATGGCTGTTTAATACCAGCGTTGCAGGGGATATCTATGCTGATGTCAACGGCCATTTTAAGG
>CAXXWT010000002.1:0-1471715 GCA_963674685.2 bacterium
TACGCCACCTTCCCCGTGGAATGGATGTTGAACTGAACCATTTCCACCCTCGAAAAGCTGATAGATATCGGCAAGATTCGCGGGAGTGAAAAATTTTTGCTCCGGGGCCGGCTGGAAATCATTGGGGAGACTTTCACAAGGAAAGCCTCGAAACGCGGATTTTCACCCCAAAGAATAACTCTCGTTTATGGAGGCGGACCGCCGGGAACCCGCCGTCAGGCGGTGTGCCTCTTCCATGAGCCCAGGGCGGGAGCCCTGGGAATCGGCGGATTTCATTTCCTAAATGAGCCCGACGCTTGCGGAGGGCGGCTCAAAACCTATAGCGCCCGAATGAAAAGCGTTGCGCGCAAATAACTCTTGACGCACAAAACTATTAAAGTTATATCTTGAACTAGAAACTAGGTTTGGTGTATCCTTGAGGTACAAAATGATACAAAAAAGTTACAAAACTTCCGGGTGTCGAATATTGCTTTTCACTCATATCTTTCGGGTTGTGCGAATGGTCGCATGCTCGAGTTTAACTGTGTAAGGAGGTTACGATGAAAAAAAGATTCTTTTATTTTTTGCTGATCATTTTATGCCTATGGGCAACATCCGCGTTTGCGGAAAGCGATGACGTCAAGAAACTTGACGGGACATGGGTGCTTGATCCGGTGACGGAAGACCAGGAAAAATTACTGGAAAACCTTCAGAAAATCGAACTTACTTTCAGCGTCGAAGATCAGACCGTTACCGGTATTCTTGGGGAAAAGGAAAGCTCGAACAACATTCAAGTCACAAACGAATCGGACAAAAAAGTGATTGTCGCTTTCGAAGGTAAAGAAGAAAAGCTGATTATTACATTCATGAGCGATGATCATATTTCGAGTCACGAGTACGCATGCGGCGGAGAATTCGATCCCGCAGGAATTCAAACGGAAATAACCAAAAAACAAATGGATTAAACAGATATAATTTAGAAAGGTGCGAGATAATGGAAAGAAAAATCCTTCTGGCTATTGTTTGCGTTCTTCTGGCGTCAACAGTAGCGCACGCGGATACGGCCACTTTCGATATGAGTTACATCGTGAACAACATGCCCGACGCCTCCGTCGACATAGCGTATGAAGAAGAATTTACTGATGGAGAAAAATTTTGCCAGGGAATCATAAAATTCAAAACAAAGCAGGAAGTGGAAGGTGTTTACGGGGAAGGTGGTGCGAACGATTGGGCTTGGGGTTACTACGCTGTAGTTCTGGATACCGCAAACGGCATTGATGATTGTGCAGAATTAGCCTTAGCAGAGGATAAAAAACCTGCTCTGATTTACCTTCATTGGTACCAGCCCCGCGTTGACGACCTGCATGGTGGGCGGGGAAGTCTCGCCGCGGCGAGGGGATTGGCGAGAGAAACCGGCGGCCTGGTCTTGAGTATTAGTTCGCCGGGGCAGGGATACAACTGCGCCGATGGATGCGTCGGAAGTCCGGCGCCGGACTGCCCGGTTGAGTGTACACTGATAGCGGGGATCAACTCAGCCATGGAGAATCGATGGGGCCGGCTGAAATCCGAGACGGCTTTGACGTCAATCCCTTGCATCCTGAATACAGTATGTTCTACGGATACGCCCATTCAGCCATGCGGGCGGTCACTGTTATCGAAAAGCAATTTGATAGCGGCGGCTCGGCATTCACACGTGGCTACACCAACGGGAAGGTCGTGATGTTCGGCATCAGCGGCGGCAGCGTGACCACGCTGATCGCCAACGGCGTGGACAGCCGCCTGGACGGCGCCGTGGGATTCGCCGGAATGGGAGGATGGGAAGAGGTTGGCGCCATTGACGGCAATTGGCTGACACATTTGATTACCGCCGACTTAGGTACGCCGCTTTTGACCATCGATTGCGATAACTCTCCGACGGGTGTCGAATTGGAGGTCTGCGAAGTGGCGGATGTGATGGATCCCAAGGATTACACGCCGCTGAATTCGATCCTTCTCATGGACGGCGCGCAGGATGAGTTTTTTCCCGTCCGTTCGTACAAGATAACGCGCGACGCCTATAAAGCCAACGCCGGAGCGGGAATAAAAGTGTTTTCCTGGCTCGTCCCCGATATGGATCACAAATGGTATCTCTGGCCGCTTGTTCAGTTTAATCCTTGTCCGGTATCATTCTTTGACTGGAATTACATTGACAAGATCGTTCCGGAGCTAACGGCATTTTTTCAAAAAGCGGTCAATAACGACCTTGGGACTTTCGGAGACGATGATTCCAGCGTTTCCATAACCGTGACGGGTGGAGTTTTGATAAAAACATACACGACCGAGGGGATGTTTGCCGCCAGCGGCTATATCCAGGACGCAAGAATCGGATATTCCGGCACAGAATTTCTCCATGTTTTTCCCGGCATGGAGGATGAGGATACGGTATCGATCGACGACATTCCTCTTATGTCTCAAATGGGCACTTGCGATCCCGGCCATACCTGCTGGAATTACTCAAATTCCTACTGGTCATGGCAGCAAACCTTCCTACTACGGCGCATATGTGCAGGTTCGTTATAAGCAAAAATCTTATGGAGGCGATGCTATGGATTTGGAGTGGTTCCTGACCGGTGACGTGGACTCGGCGGGAACGGGAGGCTACACGGCGCTGACTTTCACGCCGGACATCCGCTGCTCCGAATATACCGATCCATGGGACGATCCGCCGGATTGCACGTGCAATGGCGACACGCCGGAGGTGACGCAAGACTTCGAAGATACAATTCTCGGCAATTAGTTTTCTTGTTTTCTCCGCCTTAAAGCGGGATAATCCAAAAAAACCCGCAAGCCGCTGAAAACGCGGCTTGCGGGAATATGACTGGGAAGGAAAATGGATTATGAATAGTTTTATAAAGTCCTTTGATAATTGGTCGCACCTAATTTTTCTCTTCACCCTCTTTTTTCTTTGCTTCGCCTCGGGTTGTACCTGCAATTCGGATTCGGATGACGATGATGATTCGGTTGAGGAACCGGACGAGGACGCGGACGACGATCTCAATGACGATGTTGACGACGATTCCGCGTTGCCGGATGACGATACGGATGATGACGTTGATGATGACGCCGATGACGATTCCGGAGACGACGACACGGAAGATCATTTCGCCGACGACGACACGGAAGATCCTTCCATTCCCGTATACGATAAAGACGGCTTGTACATCGAAATGGTCGCCGGCGGGCTTCCCGGTCATCGGGGACAGGACCTGGTGGTGACGGACGCCGGCGACATTTACGTCCTAGCCGCCAAGGGAAGGACGCTTTTTCTCTATCACGCCGACGAGAACCTGACGCTTTTGGATAAGGAAATTCTGGCCCAGTTCGCCGCGACGCCGAGCATCGGGAAGGATTCGGCGGGGAACCTCTACGTTCTTTACCACAATATGCGCGAGGAGAAACTGGTTTTGCTGACGCAACGGGGACGAAGCTGGACTTCGGAAAACGTCATGGATTATATGTGCATGGGATCAGGATTCGATTACATTCCCATGGCCGTCGAACCGGCGACGGGCGCCGTGCATATCGCCGCCTGGGACCACGCCAATATGGCGATGCAATATTTAAGCAATAGCAGCGGAGAATGGACTCGCGTGACCGTTGATTCGGCGCTTGAAAGTCCCGACATGATCAATCCAAAATCGATCTCGGTCGATAATGATCATTATGTTCACATTGCATATTTCTTTGTCGATAATTACACAACGTATATGTATTATGCGACCAATCAAAGCGGTCAATGGGAGATTGATTCCGTTATTGAGGAAAACCGCGCAATAGATCTGGATATGGACGTAGACGAGGACGGCAAACCGTTTATTGTTTGGACCAATTTGGAAGAAGCCGATAACCTGAGGTTCGCTAAACATGAAAGTAACGCTTGGACCACCGGAACATTTGGCGAGCAGGATTGGTGGGGATGTTATGTGGAAGTGGATTACTTTGGCAGTCTTTTCCATATAATTGGCGGCGATTGTCAGGATACCTACGACTTGATTCAATATTGGACATTTTCGAATGATGGCTTAACGAAGGTATCTGAAGAAATAATTGAACCAAACAATGATGATATAAAAATGGGAGTCGGGTCCGGTGGGCGTGTATACTTCACGCATTACTACTCTCAATACGGCGAATTCGGCTTATCCTTATTGGAGAACGACGCACTGCAAACGGAAGTTTTCGATACGGGAATGAACGTCGGTTTTCTTCCTTCATTGTCACTGGACCAAGATAATGTTCCGTACATCGCTTTTTCCGAGACTCCAGATTCATATAATAATATTGAAAAAGACTTTTTTGTCGCCCGGCGCGTGGATGATCGCTGGGAGTTCCGCAATATGGGATACGGTTGGAGCGGCGCCGTTTCGGCCGGTCCCGACGGCGCGGTCCACGTCGCCTGGTGGCGGAATCAAGATTATAAATTGCTTTACGCCAAGTATTCCGACGGGCGTTGGTCGGCCGAAGAAGAGGTTCCGTATCCATACGACGAGGAGAGCGATCAGGTCCGTTATAATGTAATTTCCGCCGCCCAGGATTCCCAGGGCTCTCCGTGCCTCCTTTTTACGGGGGAGGGCAGCGATCTTTGTTATTCGAAAAAAGAAAACGAAGAATGGACCACGGAGACGCTCAGCATCGGCTATTACGAGGATAACGAAGTCCGTCTAATCATCGACGGAAACGACAACCCCATGGCGAGCTATACCGCGTATTATTGGTTTTTCATGTACGATTTCCATTACCTTCGTTATTTCGAATATGACGGCGGACAGTGGACTCAAACGATTCTCCAGGGTTTCACGATGGACGAACACATCGGCGAGGGCCATGATTTCCATTACGACGGCCAAACAAAATATATGAGCTATGAATGGTACTATGGAAATGAACATCTGACTTTTGCCAGAAACGACGGCGCGGATTGGGAATATGAGGAAGTCAACGACGCCGACACTTTCGGCACGGGAATTTCCACGGATTCGGCGGGCAACGTTTATATCGCCTACCTCGTGGAAGAATACAACGGCACTTCTTCCTCGGGCACGAAGGTTCGGATCGTGACGAAACGCAATGACGAGTGGATAGAAAAAACCATCGACTCCGGCGGACAATTTTATGATTTGGGCATCCGCTTCGAGATCGATTCCGACGACCGCGCCCACGTGCTCTACCGGGGAGAATACGCCCTGTGGTACGCCACCTTCCCCGTGGAATGGATGTTGAACTGAACCATTTCCACCCTCGAAAAGCTGATAGATATCGGCAAGATTCGCGGGAGTGAAAAAGTTTTTCCCGGGGCCGGGTGGAAATCATTGGGGATACTCGATGGCATAAAAAAATTGCAACTTGACGGTCGACGGAATCAAATGATAAAAAACCCTCGTGATTAAAAGCACATAACCCGATAGGCCGATTCGGCCGGGGAGGCGAGATGCGCACGATAGCTTTAACGTTGGTCTTTGTTTTGGCCCTGGGCTTTATGCTGAGTTCGGCAGCCGTTGCCGAGCAAAGCCAACAGATCGACGTGCTGCTCGGCAACATACTCGATCGTTATTACGTGACGACGGATTTCGGCAACGTTTACTTCAACGTGCGGCATACGCGTCTTCTGGTGAACGCCGCCGCGAAACTGCGTCCCGTGGATCTGGGCGATTTTACGACGGACATGGGAGAGCATGTTCGCGTCAAGGCCGTCAAATTTGACCGCGGCATGGTGTCGTTGCTGATCATTCCGTAAAAAAATAATACCCGCCGCTCATTAAATCGCCGCTTCCGGTTGATCTGTTTTCATCGCCGAAGCGGCGTTTCAATATTTGAAAGACAGTTCCGGCGATTTTCGCCGGCCGTGATCCAGTTTCGCGTCAAACGTCTGGCCAAACAAAGATGCAGATTATCATTCAGAGCTTTGATTTCAATTTTCTGCTGATACTCCTGTTGACCTTTCCTTTGGCTTCGGCGCTGCTTTCGGCCATGACGGGAAAAAGCGACCGGCTTCGAAACAGGCTCTTGCGCCACGCGGCCCTGGTCGGCGCATCGGCGGCGCTTTTCACCATGGGTCTTGTCGTTTACCGGCGCTTTCGGCTGCCTTTGGGCGCCATGCAACTCCATCTGGACTGGGGCGACTGGTTCAGCGTCCCGCCGCTGACCGCCGGCATCTACCTGCGCATGGACACGGAAGCGGGGATCTTGTGCTCCGTGGCCATTGCGGGAACTTTGATGCTCCAGATCATCAATACGTTTCGAGGCCGCGACCCGCGGATTCGCGGCGCCATAAACGCCATCCTGTGCGCCGCGCTCCTGTTCATTCTCGCCGACAATCTGGTTCCGGTGATTGCGGCTCTGGCGGCCATCGGCCCCCTGGCGGCTATAACGGCCTTAAAGTCCAGGGACGATTCGGATTACGGCAACCGCTCGGCGCGTCTGCTTTTGACGCACGGAATCGGCAACGCCTTGGCTTTGCTCGGATTGTTTCTGATTTTCGGCGCGCTGGGAGCGATGGATTACCAGGGCATCGCCAGAGAGGCGGCGGCTTATCCGCCTTCTCAAAAAGAGGCGGCCCTGGGAATCGCCGTCCTGCTTTTCGGCGTCGGATTCAGAACCGGCCCGGGATTGCTCAATGCTCTTTGTCCCTCGGCGGCGGCCGTATACCTGGCCTACCGGCTCGATGTCCTGGTGAAAACTTTGCCGTCGTGGGTCGTCATGGCGGCGGCGATTCTCATGGGAACGTGGGCCATCGTCAATATCGCGCTGACCGTCCTGGAAACGGCGAAAACGGGCCGGTTTCTCCCTGATTTTTCAAGCCCGCTGCATGGAATCGCCGGCTCGTTTTTCGACGATTTTCTGGACCGGGTCGTGTTTTACGGCGGCATGGACAAGATGATCAGGATCCCGCAGCACATCGGCAACTTTATCGCGTCCAAAAGCGGCGGATTTAGAGGAAAACTGTATATCGCGCTGGCCGGCGTCGTGATAACCGCCGGCGTGTATCTCATGGTCGGGCCGTGGCGGAGGTGATGTTTTGCGCTATTTGACCGTCATCACGTTTTTCCCGCTGATCATCGCGGCGACGTCGCTGGTTGTGGCGCGGATCAGAGGCACGACGGGATATTTAACGGCGCGCATGCTGCTGACGGTTTTGCTTTGCCTCATCATTTTCATCGCCGTCGGCTACCAGCCCAAGCTCGACGACCCGCAGTCTTTATGGATGGTCGAACCGCCGTTTGCGATTTTTGCCCAGTGGAATCTGAATTACGCGCCGGCCCTTGACGGGATCAGTTTGCTGCCCGCCCTTTCGGTGATTGTGCTGACCACCATGGCGTTTTTCGCCAGAGCGGCGGGACCGATTTCATCCATGACGCTGCTGCTGGCTTCCCTCGCCTGTTCCCTGGGGGCTCTTTTCGCGAGCGACCTTATGCTTTTCATCATTTTCATGGAAAGCTCCTTATCGCTGAATTTGCTTTCGGTGGCGCTGAAAAAAAGAAGCCTTTTGCCCGTAGTGCGCAAAGCCTTCATCACGCAGTCTCTGACCATGGCTCCCATCCTGCTGGCCGTTTTGGCGATTCACTGGAAAGGCGGCGGGGCGGGATTTATGCCGGCGGGCATCGTCGAGGCGACTTTGGATTTTTCGCCCGCCATGCAGCTTCTGCTGGCCTTATCATTCTGCCTGACTTTGGGATTCAGAATCCCTTTGGTTCCGATTCACGGATGGTTCATGGAAATCAGCGACGAATCGGACCCGGCTTCGGCCACGACGCTTTTCGCCATGGTTTCCCTGGTCGCCGCGTACGGCTTCATCCGCTTCACACTGCCGCTGTTCCCCGCGGTCCCTCCGCTTTTCTGGAGCGCTATCGGAGCGGCGGCGGCGCTGGGCCTTTTGCATATGGGGCTCGTGGCTTACGGCCGCAGCCGCCCGGCGCAGATCATCACCAGGGTGCGCGTGGCCGCGGCCAATCTCGTCATTGTGGGAATGATCAGCGCCACGCGTCCCGCCGTGGCCGGAGCGGTTTTCATCCTCGTAACGCAGAGCCTGGCTTTCGCCGTGCTTTGCCTGATGCTCGATTCGCTGGATCGAAGGGGAAATCCTTCCCCGGAAATCATCGCCGCAAAAATGCCGCGCATGGCGACGCTGGCTTTCATCGCAACCCTTGGGATCATCGGTCTTCCCGGCACGGCGGGATTCGTCGGCCAGATCCTGACTTTGGGCGGCGCTTTTCGCTCGCATCCGATCGTGGCGGCCTTGGCGGCTCTTGGAATGGGTACGCTTTCCGTATCCCTGCTGTCTTTGCTGCGCCGGGCGTTTCGCCGCGGGATGGAAAAAAGCGATGAGAGCATCGAAAGGCTTTATTTCCGTGAACTGCTGCCCCCGATCGCCATTTTAACCATCATTATCGGCCTGGGGATTTTCCCCGGAGTGATTCTTCACAGGATCACTCCTTCCGTCGACCGCCTGTGCGAGGAACTGCGCCACCGGCGGGTCATGGCCGCCGCCATCGAGAAGCCGATGCGCGCCGTGGAGGATCCCTTTGACGCCGGCGCCGTGAAAAAGCCGCCTCTGTTGGGGGATAAATAATCATGAGCAGGCGATTGCCCATACTGATGTTATTCGCCTGCGCGCTGTTGCTTCGCCTCTTTATGTCCTGGGCCGCGGGGGACGGATTCGAGTCGAGAGCCGACTGGGCGCCGCTCGTTTATTCGCTGTCGGTCGCCGGTTTGATTCTTTCTTCTCTGATCGCTCTGGGCGTAAAGGACTCGGAAAAAATTCCGGCGGCGGCGCTGGCCGTCTGGCTTTTTCAGTGGTTCGCTCTGGGCGCGGCGATATTGCGTGAACCGGGTCACGCCCTGGCCGCCGAGCGGCTTCATTACCTGGTCGGCCTGCCCGCCTTCGGCGCTTTGTTCCTGCTGAAAAAAAGGGAGGGAAACGCGGCCGTCATCACCCGGTTGGCGGTTTTGTTTACCATCGGCGCGGCGCCGCCGCTGCCCGGTTTTTTCGCCCTGATTGAATTGCTTTCGGCGCTCACGCACGCGAAGCTTTTTCATCTGGCTTTATTGACGGCTTTTTCCCAGGTTTGTCTTTTTTACATCGTGTCGGGCCAAATCTTCGACATTCTGGAAAAACCTTACCCGAATCAAGCGAAAACGGCGGAAAAATCATGAGCGGATTCATCGATCTGCATACGCACCTGCTGCCCGGCCTGGATGACGGGGTTGAAAACCTCGATAAGGCCGTTGAATGCCTGGCCTGCGCGCAGGAAGCGGGATTTTCCGATATTGTCATGACGCGGCATCTGATGTCGGGGGTCTACGAAAGCCCGCGGGAAAGAGCCGATCAGGTCCGGAGGGATCTGGAAAAACTGGCGGAAAAGGCGGGCCTGGCCGTGCGCCTGCACAACGGGGCCGAATACTATCTGGACGAAACCTTTTTACCGAAGCTCGAAAAGGAGGTGGAGACGCTGGCGGACGGCCTTTATCTGCTGGTGGAAATGCCCATGATGCAGATTCCCCACTTGTTGTCCGACGCGGCCTTTCATATCCGCCTCAAAGGCTACATCCCGATTCTCGCCCACGTGGAAAGATATCGCGAGATTTCCGAAAAACCCGCTCGGGCGAAGGAAATCGCCGAAATGGGGTTTTTACTCCAGGTCAACCTGGGAAGCCTGGCGGGAATGTACGGACGAACCGTCGCCAAGGCGGCTCGTTTCATTCTCGAAAAAAACCTTGCATTTTGCCTGGCGGGTGATACGCACGGCCCGCGTTGGCTTGCGCCGGCCTACAGCGACGGTGTAAAAGTAGTGCGCGGACTTTACGGTGAAAAAGCTTTAGCGACGCTTTTGGCGGACAATCCCAAAAAAGTTCTTGGCGGTCGGTAAGCCCGTGAGCTACTTGAAATTCTGCAATTGAAATCAAGCTCGCGGGGGCTATTGAAAGGCCGCTGCAAAGGAAAAAGGACGAGGACAACGACATGAAAAATTTTGCGGTGATCGTTATGGCCGCCGGCCAGGGAACGAGAATGAAAAGCAACAAAGTCAAGGTGCTGCATTCCATTTGCGGCTGGCCTCTTATTTGTCACGTGATCGCCAGAACGACGCCGCTATCCCCCGAGAAGTTCGTGATTGTCGTCGGCCGCCAGTCCGAGGAAGTTAAAGAAACGGTCCTGGACTGCCTGGAGCAAAGCCAGGTCGATTTTGCCGTGCAAAAAGAGCAACTCGGAACCGGGCACGCGGTGATGTCCGCCAAGGCCGGGCTGGCCGGTTTCGACGGCGACGTGATGATTCTATCCGGCGACGTTCCTTTATTATCCACGCAGAGCATGAAGGATTTCATGACCACGCATCGCCGGGGCAAACGGGATTTGACGCTGATGACATTTTCCCCCGACGATCCCGCGGGCTACGGGCGGATTCTGACCGGCGACAAAGGAGAGCTTACGGGAATCGTCGAGGAAAGGGACGCTTCGACTGAACAAAGACAAATCGGCGAAGTCAATGCGGGCATTTACCTTGTGAAATCCAAGCTGCTTTTCAAGCTTCTTGCCAAGGTCGGCAAAAGCAACGATCAGGGTGAGTACTACCTGACCGACATCATCGAATTGGCGGTCAAAGCCGGAAAAAAATGCGGCGTGTTCGAGCTTCCCAATCCCTCCGAGGCGATGGGCGTCAACACGCGGGCCGATCTTGCGCTGGCCGACGAAATTCTGCGCATGAGCATCCTCGACGTTTTCATGGACGGCGGCGTCACCGTGATGGATCCGCATTCCACGTACGTGGATATCGACGTGACCATCGGCAAGGATACGGTGCTGTATCCGAACGTGGCGATCCGGGAAGGCTCGCGCATCGGCGCCGAATGCGTCATCCAGTCCGGCTCCCAGGTCACGCGGTCCATCATCGACGACGGGGCAAAACTCAAGGCCTACAGCGTCATCGAGGACAGCAAAGTCGCAAAAAAGGCAATTGTCGGTCCCTTCGCCAGGCTGCGTTCCCGTTCTCAGGTGGAAGACGAGGCGTCGGTAGAGCCCTTCGTCGAGCTTTATGAAGCCAAAATCGGCAAAAGAGCCAGAGTCCGGCGTCTTTGTTATCTGGGCGATACGGACGTCGGGCCGGAGACCATCGTGGGCGCCGGCGTGATCACATGCAATTTCGACGGCACGCAGATTCATCGCTCCAGAGTCGGAGGCCGCGTTTACGTCGGCAGCGACTCCCAGTTGATCGCTCCCGTGAACATCGGCGACCGGTCCCACGTGGCGACCGGTTCGACGGTGACGACGGACATACCCGACGACAGCCTTTTCGTGTCGCGGGGCAATACCGTTTTGAATGAAGGGTGGATGAAAAAACGCCGCCGGGAAATTGCGATGAAAAATCCCAAGCCCAAGGCGAGAAAACGAAAAACCGCGGCGACCAAAAAGAAAAGATAAAAAACCACCGGGTTTGAGAAGCTAAACTTTCATCAATTCATTCGGAGTTTCGCGCATGGCCGACAATTACGACGAAACAAAACATTTTTTGAGCATCGCCGACTGGCGGCTTCCGGAGCTTGAAAAGCTATTGGAGTTGGGCGCAAAACTTAAAAACGAACAAAAGGCCGGCAAAGCGCACCGCCTGTTGGAGGGCAAAAGCCTGGCGATGATTTTTGAAAAAGCCAGCACGCGCACCAGAATGAGTTTCGAGGTGGGGATCTTCCAACTCGGCGGCCAGCCCCTTTTCATATCCTCGCAGCATTCCCAGATGGGGCGCGGCGAGCCGATCAAGGACACGGCCCGCGTGATGTCGCGCTACGTTCACGGGATCATGATTCGCACTTTCGCGCAAAGCGTCGTGGAAGAGTTCGCGCAGTTCGGCGATGTTCCGGTCATCAACGGCCTGACCGATCTGCTTCACCCGTGCCAGATCATGGCGGATATCATGACCGTCATCGAGCACAAAGGCGATATCAAGGACCGCACAATCGCCTGGATCGGCGACGGCAACAATATGGCCAACTCCTGGCTCAACGCCGCGGCGAAATTCGGATTCTCGCTCAGGCTGGCCTGCCCGGAAGGTTATGATCCGAATCCCGAAATCCTGGCGGCGGCAAAGCAGGCCAATCCCGACGGAATTCTTGTCACGCGCGATCCGAAAGAAGCCGCAAGCGGCGCCGACGTGGTGACCACGGACGTTTTCGCCAGCATGGGCCAGGAAGACGAAGCTGAAAAACGCCTTCAGGCTTTTCAAGGATTCCAGGTCGATTCGGTTTTGATGAAAACCGCTGCTCCCGGAGCCGTTTTCCTTCACTGCCTGCCCGCGCATCGCGGCGAGGAAGTCAGCGAAGAGGTTTTCGAATCGGCGGCCAGCGTTGTCTGGGACGAAGCGGAAAACCGACTGCACGTGCAAAAAGCGATCATGGCGACGCTGATGCAATAGCTGTACACTTCACGAGAAAATCACATTTTGGCGAATGAATGTGGCGCGATATCCGCCGCGCGGTTATATTGTGCGACGCTGCTAGTATGACTTTCGGGGTAAAGCATGAAAAAAAATCTATCAATATTCATCGCGATGATTGGGTCGCTTTTCGTTTTTACGCTGCCGGCTTTCGCGCAGACTCCGATCACGGCGGACGACCACGTGGAGCCGCGGCTGATCGTCGATATGGATGCCGCAACGCCCGAAGGCCGCCTGCGCATCGGCGTGTGCTTAACCATCGACAAGGGATGGCATATCTACTGGACCAATCCCGGAGACGCGGGAATCCCGACGCAGGCCGATTTCACCGGGCCGGAAGGTTTCAAGTTTTCCAAAACGAAATATCCCGCCCCGTTTTATTTCGGCGCGGGCACGCCGCTGGCCGGTTACGGATACGAAGATAAGACGATGCTCTACGCCGACGTGGAAATTCCCGAGAAGCTGGAAGGCGGGCAGGTCGAACTGACGGCGAAAGTGCGTTGGCTGGCGTGCAAAAACAAGTGTATTCCGGGCCAGGCCGTTTTGACGGCGAAGCTGCCCGTGTCCGAAATGTGCGGTGAAGGCGAGGATTACGGGCTCTTTGAAACATGCGCTTCGAATGTGCCGGTTGCGGTTGCGGACATTCCCGGACTTTTAGTGACGGGCCTTTTGGATGTATCCGCCGTCGCGCCGGATTCACCCTTCGAGGCCATGTTCGTCGTCAAAGCTCCCGCCGGGAAAAAGCTGGCTCCCTTTGCCGACGCACGCGTTCCGGCCTTTATTCCCATGGCCCACGAAAATTACGAAATCGAAAGCATGAATATCCCCAAAGCCGGCTCGACGGCGCAGGAGGAGCTTGTCGTTCGCGTCAAAGGAAAAAGTTATCCCGACGATGCGCCGTCTGAAAAAATCGGAGGCGTTTTCCAGCTTCGCATGATCGGCGAAGGCAAAGCGGAAACGATTCGCTTTGAATATGACATGGATCTGCCCCGCGCCAAGGCCGGATCGCCGGTCACGAAAACGGCTTTGCCGGTCGCGTCGACCGTGGATGATTCCGGCGCGGCGGCAGGGACTCCCGAAAGCCCCGGGCTCGCGTGGATGATTTTTCTGGGATTCGTCGGCGGCGTGATATTGAACATCATGCCCTGCGTGCTGCCGGTGGTTTCCATCAAGGTCATGTCGCTGATCAAGCAGGCGGACATGGATAAAAAGACCATACGGTCTTACGGCCTGGCGTATACGGCGGGCATCCTGGTGAGTTTTCTCGTCCTGGCCGCCGTGGTGGCGCTTTTAAAAAGCGGCGGCGAAGCCGTCGGATGGGGATTCCAATTCCAGTCGCCGGTTTTCGTTTCCGTCCTGGCCGCCGTCGTTTTCATTTTCGGCCTTTCCATGCTCGGAGTCTTTGAGATCACGGCTCCGGCAAGCCGGACGCTGGCCGGCGCGGGAGGCGGTTCGGGCCTGGGCTCCTCTTTCGCCAACGGAGTTTTCGCCACGGTCCTGGCCACGCCGTGCACGGCGCCTTTTCTGGGCGCGGCGCTGGGTTTTGCCTTCACGCAGCCCATTATCGTCACATTCGCCATATTCATCTTCGTGGGCCTCGGTCTGGCATTCCCATTTCTCGTCCTCGCTTTCGTTCCCGCCTGGACCCGGTTTATGCCCAAACCCGGCGACTGGATGGTGACCTTCAAAGCCCTCATGGGATTTTTGCTTCTGGCCACCGTCGTGTGGCTCCTGGATGTGCTCGGCAAACAGGCCGGCGCTCCCGGCCTGACCCGCATGTTGATTTACCTGACCCTTTGCGGCCTGGCGGCCTGGCTTTACGGGCGGTTCGCAAACATCATGCGGATTTCGCGTACGCGCATGATCGCCTCGGCGACGGCGCTTGTGCTGGTTGTCGGAGGCGGCCTTTTTCTGCTGCGCTTCGATGCGGCGGCGACGGGCGAAATAACGCACACGGAAGGCGGCATCCCCTGGGAAAAATTTTCCGAAGATCGCGTGGCTCAGTTCAATGCCAAGGGCCGGACGGTTTTCATCGATTTCACCGCCGCCTGGTGCTGGACGTGCAAGGTCAATGAAAAAGCCGTGGTCGAGACCGACGAAGTCAAAAGCGCCATCGAAAAGAATAACATCGCCCCGCTCAAAGGCGACTGGACCAACCGGGACAAGGCCATTACGGATTATCTCAAAAAAAGAGGCAAAGCCGGCGTGCCGCTTTACGTCATTGTCGCGCCGGGAAAGGCGAATGATCCCGTAGTCATGCCGGAAGTCATCACGAAGGAAATGCTCATCAAAGCCCTGGAAAAAGCCGCCTCTTCATCTTAAGCCGGGCCGAATAAAATCTCCCCGGGCCTGCGTCATAAAACGGGGTTTTGGTTCGTCTGTCGGTTTTGGGCCGGTTTGCGAATTCACTTTCATTCCGAGCAAGCGACGACTTTGTCATTCCGACCGGAGCTTTAGCGTAGTGGAGGAATCCCTTCAATGAGGCGCTGCCGCCTTGCCATGATGTACACAGTAAAATGATAAACACGCATCGTTTAAGGGATTCCTCGACTCGTCCTGACGGACTCGCTCGGAATGACAGATTTGTCATTCACTTAAACCGTCTCGTCACTCAGGCCGTCCCGTCACGCGACATCGAATTGAGAAGATTTTCCTTTGAAAAGCAGATTTGTAGACTGCGTACTACAATTTTCTCCCCATTTTCTTCGGGGATCCGTAAAAACCCGGTTTCATGACGTAGGCGCACTCTCCCCCTTTCCATTGCACGCAAGCTCATGCTATTAATATGAGCGGAAGTATCACAGACTGAAAAAATTGAAGTATTGAATAAGGCGGACGCGCGGTTATAACCATGGTTTTTACTATCGTGTCGGCTGTCGGTTATCACAGGATCAAAAACGAATAGGAGATTGGCGGTATGGGTAAAATCGATTTCGGCGACGCGTTTTCCAAAGGGTGGCAGGCATTTACGGCGAACATCGGCGTTTTGATCATCGGAACGCTTTTGATGGCGATTATCTCGATGACGGTCATTTTAGCGCCGATCATGCTGGCGGGATTTTATAACATGTGCTTGAAGGCCGTACGCGGGCAGAAAGTCGAAGTCGGCGACGTTTTCTTCGGATTTTCGCACTTCGGAAGATTCTTCGTGGGCTTTTTGCTGATGATCGCCGTCGGCTTTCTGGGAGTTTTGGCGTGCTTTATCGGCGCGTTCGTTTCCAATGCCGTATTGATGTTTTTGTTCATACGGATGATCGATACGGGAAAAGGCAGCGGCGAGGCCCTGGGCGAATGCTGGCAATATTTCAAAGGCGACTGGCTGCTGGCCATTGTTTTCGCCTTCGTGACCGGATTCATCGCGCAGGTCGGCGCCTACGCTTTGGGCATCGGCGTTTTGCTGACCATGCCGTTTGCCTATTGCACCGTCGCGGCGGCCTATTACGGCGTATTCGGCGACGGCGCGGCGCCCGCCGTGGCGCAGCCGGCTGCTCCCATCGAGCCTTAGAACCGAATAGTGTCGGACGGCATCCAGGTTGCTCCCGTGGGGCGAATCGATTTCGGCCGGGCTTTCAGCCTCGGCTGGATCGCCTTTTCGGATAACGTCGGCGTTTTTATCGGCGCCACGTGCCTGACCTTCGTTATCTCCATGACCGTGGTATTAGGGCCGGCGATCTACGCCGGCTACTATTACATGGCGCTCAAAGCGTTGCGGGGCGGGCGGCCTGTAATCAACGACCTGTTCATCGGATTCGGCAGATTCGGCTCGTATTTTCTCGGCGGCCTTTTGATGTTCATCCTGGGATTTGCCGGGATGCTGGCCTGCTGCGTGGGCATGTTCGTCACAAACGCCCTGACCTTCTTTTTGCTGGTCGTCATGGTTGATCAGGGTAAAGGCGTCGGAGAAGCGTTCGACGATTGCCGGCGGCACTTCAAGGCGGACTGGCTGATACTCGTTGTTTTTTCCTTCGTGTTGAATCTGGTCGCTTCGGCCGGCGTTTACATGGTTTATATCGGCCTGCTTCTTTCGATGCCCCTGGCGGCTTGCGTCAAGGCGGCGGCATATATGGAGATTTTCAGGCGAGGCGGCGCCCCCATGATGGCGATACCGTTGCCTGTCGCCGAGGCCGTGAATTCAAAAGAGACTTCCGTCTGATCGCGCCTTAAACGCCCCGGTCTCGATCCGGCCATATGAACTTGTGCAGTTGCAGTTGCAATTTGGCGGGCAGGCGGTCGGCGACGATCCAGTCGGCAAGTTGCCGGGCATCGAGGGCGCCGGACGCCGGGGAAAGCAGCACCGGGCAGCGGCCGAAAACTTCGTATTTGGCGATGATCTCTTTGGCGTAATCGTAATCCCGCCGATCGGCGCAAACGAACTTCACTTCATCCTTATCCGTAAGATGCTCGATGTTTTCCCAATGCATTTTTTCAGCCTGCCGCGAGGACGGGCATTTCACGTCCATGATGATGTGCGCTCTTTCATCCACGGCATCCACGGGACGGGCGCCGCTTGTTTCAACTAAAACGACCTGCCCAAGATCGCACAGCCGGGAAATGAGATCCGGCGCTTCGGGCTGCGCCAGCGGCTCCCCGCCGGTAATCTCTACGAGCCATGCGCCGTATGCGAGGACTTTTTCGACGATCTCGCCGACGCGCATTTCCTCGCCGTCGTCGTAGGCATATTGCGTGTCGCACCACGCGCAACGCAGGGGGCAGCCGGTCAGGCGCACGAAAACGCATGGGAATCCCGCAAAAGTGGATTCGCCCTGGATGCTGATAAATGTTTCGTTTACGCGCAAGCTCATAGGGCATAATCCAGAGGATCGTCGTATCCCGCTTCCGCGAATCCCCGGCGGCGCAAAATGCACGAGTCGCAGCGCCCGCACGCTTTGCCGTCCGGCGCCGGATCGTAGCAGGAATGCGTGAGACCGTAGTCCACGCCGAGTTTCATTCCCGTTTCGATGATCTGCGCTTTGGTCATGTCGATAAGCGGCGTGTGGATGGTCAGTCTCACGCCTTTTTCCGTGGATTGCGCCGTGGCCAGGTTCGCCGTTTTTTCGAACGCGGCGATGTATTCCGGGCGGCAGTCCGGGTACCCGGAATAGTCCAGCGCGTTGACTCCGATAAAAATATCCGCCGCGTTTAGAACTTCGGCCCAGGCCAGCGCATAGGACAGGAAAATCGTGTTGCGCGCCGGGACGTACGTGACGGGTACGCCATGCCCGATTTCCTCGTCGGAGCGCGCCTTCGGGACCGGCGCATCCGTCGTCAGCGCCGAGCCGCCGATCCGGTCGAGTCCCAGATCCAGAACCAGATGTTTCTCAGCGCTGAAAGTTTCGGCGACTTTTTGCGCCGCGTTAAGTTCCCGGCAGTGGCGCTGGCCGTATCGAAAGCTCAGGCAATGACACGTGTAATCCTGACTTTTGGCGATGGCCAGGCACGTTGTCGAATCCAGTCCGCCGGAAAGCAGAACCACGGCGTTTTTTTTCATTTTCTCGCTCCCAGACATGCCGTGAACTTTACACGGACAGGCGAACTTGTCCATAAAAGAGCAAAGGGGTAGAACCCTTCCAATTTCCTGCCTTAAGGAAAAATAAACGGAGACCGCATCAAGATGAATGCAAAGGTATTTGTCGATACGAAAAATATGGGGCCGAAAATCGATCCGAAAATCTTCGGGCATTTTCTGGAAAACATGGCCAAGAGCCTGTACGGAGGCGGATTCCTCGGTTCCGACGGAAAGCCGCGCGGCGAAGCCGTCAAGGCATTGGATGAAATGCGCGTGTCGTGCCTGCGCTGGCCCGGAGGGCTTTTCGCCGACGGATACCACTGGGAGGACGGCATCGGCCCGGACCGTCCGGTGAGGCCGAATCGTTTCTGGAAAAAATACGGTCCCTGGATCGGCCCCAAAGATCCCAATCATTTCGGGACCGACGAATTTCTTTCGCTGTGCGCGAAAATAAAAGCCGATCCTTACATCAACATCAATCTGGCCACGGGATCGGCAAAGGAAGCCGCCGACTGGGTGCAGTACTGCAACGGGGCGCCGGATACTCCTTTCGGGAAAAATCGGGCCGAAAACGGACGGCGCGACCCCTGGGGCGTTAAAACCTGGGGCATCGGCAACGAGCAGTTCGGTTATTGGGCCTACGGTCACAGCGATCCCGCCGGTTACGCAAAGCGATACCTGGAGTTTCATCGCCTTATGCGTGAGCAGGATCCGGGCATCACCCCCGTGGTAGTGGGAACCTGCGATATGTGGCCGAATTGGAATCCCATCGTGCTGTCGCGGATCGAAGGACAGGCGGCGTATTTGTCGTTTCATGTCTATCTGCCGAGCATGAACAAAGCGCAATATCTTCTTTTTCGCCTGGGCGGCAATGCGCAAAACCACTACAGCCTGGCGTCGGCATACCTGGAACTTGACAGAAAGATTTCATTTGTCGCCGGGCAGATGCGGGATGTCCTCGGCGAAAATCACTTCATGAAAATCGCCCTGGACGAGTGGAATTTATGGTGGTGGTTCCTGCAGATTTATCAGGTCTTCTGGCGGATGCGGGACGCCGTGGCCGTGGCCGGCATGGCGGGCAGCCTGGTGGACCATTGCGATATCGTCGGCATGGCCAATCTGGCGCAGGCCTTCAACGTCCTGGGCCTTTTGCAAACCAACGAGGGGAAAATCGTCAAAACGCCGCCTTATTACGTCATGCAGCTATACGCTTCCACGCTCGTCGGCGGCAGAATTCCGTGCAAAGTGTCCGGCCCGTCGTATTTTTCGAAAAAACTCGGAGCCATTCCGGCGGCGCGAAACGCCCCCATGGTGTCGGCGCATGCCGCCGCGACAGGCGAGCGGGCCGGCATCACCCTGATCCAGCGGCGCTACGAAGGGCCGATGAGAATTGAAGTCGAATGCCCGGGATATCGTTTCAAGAGCCTGCGCCTGCTTGGCGCCGAACATCCCGATGCGCGCAACACCTTTGAAAACCCGGATGCGGTGGGCGTCAAGGAGATGGAAATATCAGACGGCGCCGGAGGATTCAGCGTCGAATTGCCCGCGACCGGCGTTGCGGCGGCGATCGGAGAGAAAATCCGGTAAAAAACTCCCGGAAATATCTAAAATTTCGGGCATTTGCAATAAATCCGCGCAGGTCAGGCCGACAGGTCTTCCAACCCGCAATCGATCATGCATTCCAGCAGGGGATCCTCGTCTCCCCCGCATTCCTCGGCATCGTCGGCGCAACCGTTGTAACATCCGATAGCGTTTGCGGATAGGTCGCAGACGTCGTCCGCCGTAACGGGATCATCCTGCGCGTCGAGGATGGAATAACAGCTTTCAAAAAGCCATTCGATGTTTTGTCTCACGGCGGGAAAATCGCAGGTGTCATCCGGCGGATTGTCATCATCGTCGCCGTCGTCGGTTTCGTCCAGTTCGTCGTCATCGTCATCGTCGCCGGCGCAGGCGATCATGGAAACCAAGGCAAACAGCGCTGCAAACAGCAAAAATCTTCCGGCAAGTTTCATCAACGTATCTCCCATCAGCCCCAAAATAAAAATTCAAAACCAGATCGAGCGCTTTAAAAGCGGATGAACAATATCCGCCAATATAACGGTTTTGTCTCGCGCTTAAAAGAGCATAAAAAAAGCCCCGAAGCTCTTTGGCCCCGGGGCTTTTATCGAACTTACGATTCTAATTAGGCCGTGCACCCTGCGATGCAGTCAAACATGGGATCATCGTCGCCACCGCACTCATCGTACATGTCTGCACAGTCCGTGTAGCAGCCGATGGTAGCAGCGCCGGCGTCTTCGCAAAGCATATCGGCATCCAGCACGTTGCCTTCGCTATCCTCGAGCACGTAACAGTCTGCCACCCATTCGATCAACTCATAGACGGCTTGGGTGTCGCAGTCGCCGACGGCCGTGAAGTCGTCATCGGCATCGTCATCGGCATCGTCATCGGCATCGTCATCGTCGTCGTCATCATCGTCATCGCCACAGGCGACGGCAAAGCTCAACGCCATTACCAGAGAGGCGACCAGGGCGAGAAACATAAACCTTTTGCTCAACATTTTTCATTCCCTCCTTGCGGTTTTCGTTCGTGTTAATGATCTATTCGTTTTGCCAACCAAAACTGATGCATAAGCCTAGATCGAAGGGCATTTAACACAATATAATTCCGCAGGTCAAGGGAAAACGCATTTTATCAGATCGTCGAAATTTTCGGTTCATCCGGAATTACCGTACATTAAGAGATAAAGAAGCAAATTCGCACAGGGCATTGACACTGGAGCTTATCGAGGCGAAATTTATAAACCTTTTCCTTTGCACATTGCCGGAATCCTTTAAGCCGGAAAGAACGAAACGGATGGAAGGCAAAATTACATGAGCCGATGGACCATCATCATTCCATGCCACAACGAGGCCGAATCCATCGGTCGCGTGCTTGAAAGCGTTAAAAGCGTCGTTCCCGAAGCCCGGATTCTTGTCGTGGACGACGGGTCGACGGACGATACCGCGAAAATTGTTTCCGGATTCGACGAGGTCAGACTCATTCGCATGGAATCCAACTCGGGCAAGGGAGTTGCGCTGCAAAGGGCAATTCGCGAAACCGACACGCCATATTTGATTTTCATGGACGGGGACGGGCAGGATCACGCCGAGGATTTGCGCGACCTGATCACACAGGCGGAAAACGGCGCGCGTTTCGTCAACGGATCGAAATTCATCGGCAAAATCGAACAGGGCGGCATTTCGCTGCCGAATTATTATGGGAACAGATTCATGAGCGGCCTGATCAATTGGCTTTTCGGCAGCCGCATAACCGATTCCCAGTCGGGATTTCGCGCCATGGAGACGAAGTTGGCCGCATCGATGCCCCTTTACTCCACGCAATATGAAATCGAGACCGAGATGCTCTGCAAGGCCTTGAAGATGGGCGTGGAAGTTCGCGAGATTCCCGTCGTCAGAAAAGCGAGAACAGGGGGCCGGACCGGATTTAAGCGCATCCGCAACGGCTTGCGCATCCTGGCCACGATCTTTCGCGAGCGTATTGCGAAATAGGGCATGAACCGGCGTTTATCATGAAAATCGCCCTGATCAACGGACCGATCTCAGGCAATGCATCGTTTATGCGCGAGGGCCGGTGCACGCAAAGGGCGTCTATCTGGTCCACGCAGTGGCCGCCCATAACGCTGGCGTACCTTGCCGCCGTCGCCCTGAAGTCGGGTCATAAGCCGCGTATCTTCGATTGCCCCGCGGAAGTTGTTCCTTTATCGCGGCTTCTAAAGATACTTAACGGCGTCAAGCCCGATTTGTGCGTTCTGGCGGTTTCCACGCCCAGCATCGAAGATGACATGGCGACCGCCGAAAACATCAAAGAGGCTTTGCCGGGTGCGCGCCTTGCCCTGTGCGGAGTTCACGCAAGCGCCCTCGACCTGGAATTGCTGGCCGAGAATCCTTGCGTGGATTTTATTATACGTCGTGAGCCGGAAGAAACTTTTTCTGAATTGATCGAGGCGCTGCGGGAAGACGCCGATGTGAGCCGCGTTAACGGATTGAGCTTTCAGGCCGGCGGCAAGCCGCGTCGCAATCCGGACAGGCCTTTTATCAAAAATTTAGACCGCCTTCCCTTTCCCGCCTGGGATGCGGCCGATCTGAACCTGTACCGGTTGCCTTTTCAAAAGCAAGGGCAGCTTTGCGTGGCGCCGCTTCGCGGCTGTCGGCGCCGCTGCTCATTTTGCACCGCCGGCGCCTATTACGGCCGTTCGGTAAGATTTCGCGGGGTCGATTCCGTGATCGAGGAAATCCGCACGGGCCGAAGGAAATTCGGCATTCACGATTTCTTCATGTGGGCCGACACTTTTACGATCGATAAAAACTTCGTTATGAAGCTCACCGAAGCCATGCGTTTGGAAACGCCGGGGATCAGGTGGACGGCAAACAGCCGCTTGGACACCGTGGATGAGCAGATGCTTCAAAGCATGCGCGCCGCCGGCTGCTGGATGATCAGCTTCGGCATGGAGTCCACCGATCCGGCGGTGCTGTCGCAAATGGGCAAAAATCAAAGAGCGGTCGATTATAACGCGCCGGTTCAAATGGCGAAAAAAGCCGGGATCAAAACATTGGGCCATTTCATTTTCGGCCTGCCCGGCGAGACGCCCGAATCCATGCAAAAAACCCTTGAAGACGCGCTGGCGATGGATCTGGATTTCGCGCAGTTTTACACGGCGGCGCCTTTCGTGGGATCGTCCCTTTTTGACGAGGCCGCAAAGAGAAACTACATTTCAAAAAATGACTTTGCCCGCGTTTCCCAATCCGGCGCGTCGCTTGATCTGCCGGGCTTGCCGCCAAAGCGCGTCGATGCCATGCGCCGTCGCGCCATGATTCGATTTTACTGGCGCCCGGCGCGGATTTTCCGGCTTGCGGGGCTGGCGGGATTCGGGATTTTCCGGCAGGCGGCGCGGATTATCCTCCGCCGGTATAAAGAGTATAAATCCCGTTGAGACTTTGCGTTTTCCATCACTTGCCTAAATCCCGTATATGATCTATTTCGCCAGTTGGAAGTAAGGATTTTCGTTTTCCTTAAAAACGGGAAATTCAAGGAGGCCAATGTGAAGGGCAATAAATACGGAGTCCATCGCGTCATCGAGCCGAAAGGCGTTTTGCCGCAGCCGGCGCGAAAGCTCGATAACGACATGTCGGTTTTGTACGACAACGAGATTCTTTGCGATGTTGAAACGCTGAATATCGATTCGGCCAGCTTCAAGGTTATCTGCGACAAAGCTGAAGGCGACGAAAAGCGGATCACGGAAATCATTGCCGAAATCGTCGGGAAATACGGCAAGCAGAAAAATCCCTGGACCGGCTCAGGCGGCATGTTCGTCGGTAAAGTGGCGAAGATCGGTCCGGCGTTGCGGGGCAAAATCGACCTTGAGGTCGGCGATAAAATCGCAAGCCTCGTATCTTTGTCCCTGACGCCTCTTTCCATCACGAAATTTCTGGAAGTGCGAAAAGACGTGGATCAGGTGGACGTCGAGGCCCAGGCTATTTTGTTCGAGTCGGGGATATGGGCGAAGCTTCCCGACGATTTGCCTCAAAAACTCGCTCTGGCCGTTCTGGACGTGGCCGGCGCCGCCGCTCAGGTCGCCAAACTCGTCAAAAAAGGCGACACCGCGCTCATCATCGGCGCCAACGGCAAAAGCGGCCTGCTTTGCTGCTGCGAAGCGAAAAGGCAGGCCGGACCGGAAGGCCGCGTGATCGCCGCCATCCGCCGAAAGGAAGTCGAGGCGCTGGTGGCCGATTCGGGATTCGTGGACGACGTGGTTATCGCGCCCGCCGACGACGCCCTGGCTTTATACGACGAAGTGAGTCGGGTCACCGGCGGCAAACTGGCCGACGTGGTGATCAATTGCGTGTCCCGGGAAAACTGCGAAATGGGAAGCATCCTTTCAGCCAAGGATAATGGCGTAGTCTATTTCTTTTCCATGGCCACGGACTTCACGAAAGCGGCTCTTGGCGCGGAAGGCGTCGGCAAGGACGTGACCATGATCATCGGCAACGGCTACACCAAAGGCCACGCGCGCCACGCCCTCTCGCTGATCCGCGAAAGCGAGTACATTCGCAATTTATACATGCGACGTTACGCATAAATTGCGCTTTGTAGCGGCCTAAGATGAGTTTTTAACAATTGCAAGCATATCTGCTATAGTCGGTTGGAATCCTGATCAACCGGAGCCGTAAAAAAATGAGTACAGAAAATAAAAGACCTGAAATTTTCGCCGACGTGCCCGACGAGAAATGGAACGACTGGCGATGGCAGATGCGAAACCGCATTCAGGACGTGGACCAGCTCAAGAAAGTCTTTACCATCGACGCCGAGACGGAAGCCGAACTGCGGCAATGCACCGGCACTTTGCGCATGGCAATCACCCCGTACATCGCCTCTTTAATGGATTGGAATGATCCGCACTGTCCGATCCGCCGGCAATTCGTTCCCACGAGCCAGGAACTGGAATTTTCCGAAGCCGACATGGCCGACCCTCTGGCCGAAGATACGGACAGCCCGGAGCAGGGCCTGACGCATCGCTACCCGGACCGCGTGCTGCTTCTGGTCACCGGCGAATGCTCGAACTTCTGCCGCCATTGCACGCGCCGCCGCCTGGTCGGAGGCAAGGACCGCTCTTTTCTGAAGTCGTTTGACAAATGCGTGGAGTATATTTCGGAACACGAAGAGGTGCGGGATATCGTCATCTCCGGCGGCGATCCCCTGACCTTGAGCGATGAGCGCCTGGAGTACATTCTCAAAACTTTGAGCGCGATTCCCCACGTGGAAATCCTGCGGCTCGGCACGCGCATACCCGTGGTCTGCCCCATGCGCGTGACCGACGATTTGTGCGAAATCATTAAAAAATATCATCCCGTCTTCGTGAACATCCACGTCAATCACCCGAAGGAAATCACCGAAGAAGTGTCCGCCGCCTGCGCGAAGCTGGCGGCCGCCGGCGCGCCCCTGGCCAATCAGAGCGTGCTTTTGCGAGGCGTCAACGACAGCCCGCGCATCATGAAGGCTCTGGTTCATGAACTGTTGCGCATTCGCGTGCGGCCTTACTACGTTTACCAGTGCGATCTGTCCCGGGGCATCGAGCACTTCCGCACGACGGTCGGCCGGGGCATCGAGATTATCGAGGCGTTGCGCGGGCATACGTCGGGCATGGCGGTGCCCACGTTCGTGGTGGACGCGCCCGGCGGCGGCGGAAAAATCCCCGTCATGCCGAATTACGTCATCAGCCGCTCCCGGGATACGATCATCCTGCGCAATTACGAAGGGATGATCACGCCCTACAAGGAACCGGAATACAAAGTCACCGACCGCGGCCACGAAAAGCCGTTCGACAAGGAAAAATACACCGCCAAATGCGGCCCCGCCTATATTTATGAAAATCCCCACACCTACCTGGAACCGGTGAAAAAGAAGCTCGAATAGCTTTTTTTGCGGAGGCGCCATGATTTCGCCTGTCGGCCGTTGCATCATCCCGGTTTCATGGGTCATGATTTTGTTTCTATGCCTGCTTGGAGGGTGCGTCGAAGACGATCCTTCCACATGTTCAGGGCAGGCGGACGATGATTCTTTAGATGACGATGATACGGCTTCGCCCGGCGATGACGACGCCGGCGACGACGATTTTTTCACCGACGACGACGCGGATGACGACAGTGATGATGATCACGACGGGCCGTGGGAGGATTATGAGGATGTGATATCCGCGGGCGACGGCATCAATCTTTATACGAAGGTTTTTCTTCCCGAACCCGATTCAGAAAACGGCGTGCCCGCCGTTTTGTGCCGCACCCCATACCGCCTTTCCATCGCCGAAGGCGAATACGAAAAGCGCGCTCAGGTTTTCGTCGACCTGGGCATGGCGTTCGTGTTGCAGGACTGCCGTGGGCGGGGGCTGTCCGAAGGTGAGTTTTTACCGTACGTCAACGAGATCGCCGACGGCCGCGCGACGACGGAATGGATCGCGCAACAGTATTGGTCGAACGACGAGATCGGAAGCTTCGGCGCGTCCTACGACGCTTACGCGGCCGTGGCGGCGGCGGTGGATAATCCGCTCGTCAAAGCCGTCGCCGCCGAAGAACCCGCAAGGGGCGACGTCGGGCCCAGGCAGGATGACGGCGCGGCCTCCAAGGCGCGCCTGGACTGGCTTTACACGCTGAAATACGGCGAGTGGATGCCGGATGATTTGATTATTCAGGCCACGAATATGCTCGACGTGGCCGGCGCCGACCAGGCCGTCGTGGGCGAAAGCTGCGACTACTGGCAAAAATATGTCGAGGCGCCTGATCCTTCCGGCGACACGTGGCGCCAAAACGTTCTGGACGACGAATTGGCGCAGGTGTGCGCGCCGTCGCTGATTTTATATTCCATGGAATTTCAATGGTCCGATCCCGTCGATGCATGGCGGGGTTTGAGCGAAAACGATTGCGGCCGCGCGGGGGATCATCGCCTTGTCGTCGGCCCGGAAGCGCACGGCTATCATACGTATACGCTTCCCTATTTCGAGACGGCGGCCAATAAGCTCATGGTCGATTATATGCGCGCCTTTTTGCTGGGCGAAGACGTCGGACTGGAGCAGGCGCCCGCCGTGCAGTTTCGCGCCGAAGATGAAGATGATGCACACGCCGCGGATTCGTGGCCGCCGCCGTCCGAGACGCTGACTTTGTATCTGGACATGAGCGGATCGTTCGGCCAGTTAAGCGAGACGAATGCGCTAAACGAAGCGCCGGATGACATATACGCGGACCCGGCTGAAAACGACCCCTGCGCCGACGACCACGCGGTAGAAAAGTATTATTCGGCTTTGTTGGACGAAGGGCTTTACATCGCGGGAACGCCCGAGGCCGTCATTTACTTTTCATCCACGACGCCGGACGCGGACCTGTTTTTGGATTTGAAAGAAGTTTCTCTTTTGGGACATGAGCGCCTGATCGGCACGGCGCAGCTTCGCGCGCGATATCGCGACGGCGGCGACGAATTACTCGACTCCGGCGTCATCTACGAAGCGGACATGGCGATGTTCCCCGCGGCCTTTGCCGTGGGCGCAAACTCGCGCCTGGCTTTGGAAATCCGCCCCGCGCACTGCGGCTATTTCGAAAACCCGCACACCGCCGAAGCCTTCAACGCGCAAACGCACTGGGAATCCTCCACGCTGACCATCCACCATGACGACGCGCATCCTTCGCGGATTTCGATTCCGGTGCTTGCCGGCAAGTAAGCCGATATATTAATCAGGTGACCTTGTCGCGCGGTTTCGTCTATACTCGCCCATAGCGTGTGTATAAAATTTCGGAGCTTTTCAATGCGCATTGTTTTTATGGGAACGCCGCAACTGGCCGCCGAGGCGCTTAAGGCGATGGCCGCCGGGGGGTACGCGCCCGAGCTGGTCGTTTCGCAGCCCGACAGGCCGAAAGGGCGGGGACGGCGTTTGATGCCAACGCCGGTGCATCAGGCCGCCGTCGAGTTGGGACTGCCTGTCGCGCAGCCCGACAAGCTGGACGCCGAGGCCGTGAGCGCCATCGAGGAGGTGAAGCCGGACGTCATCGCCGTGGCGGCTTACGGAAAATTCCTGCGCAAAAATCTGCTCGACCTGCCGCCGCTGGGGTGCGTCAACGCGCACGCTTCGCTGCTTCCCAAATATCGCGGCTCGGCGCCGATTAACTGGGCGATCATTCGCGGCGAAAAAGTCACCGGCGTGACCATCATGAAAATGGACGAAGGCATGGACACGGGCCCCACGTTCCTGCGCAGCGAACTGGCGATTGAAGACGACGACAACGCCGCAACCCTTACGCATAAAATCGCCCTGGCCGGCGGCGAGCTTATGGTCGAGGCCTTAAAAAAAATCGAGCGGGGCGACGCGCTGTTCGAGCCGCAGGACGAATCGAAGGCCACGGACGCGCCCATGCTGAAAAAATCCGACGGCGTGATCGACTGGGAAAAGCCCGCCGAGGAAATCGACCGGCTTATTCGCGGCGTGACGCCCTGGCCCGGCGCGCAAACCATGCTTTGCGGAAAGCGCCTGAAAATCCATAAAGCCCGCCTCGTTTCCGACGTGCACGGGCAACCCGGCGTCATCGCGCAGGCGGACGCCGACGGCCTTTTGGTGACCGCCGGCAAAGGCGCATTGCAGCTTCTTGAGGTGCAGCTCGAAGGCAAGAAGTGCATGGATGCAAGGAGCTTTCTTTGCGGGATGCCGGTCAAAGCGGGGCAGGCCCTTACATGCCCATGAAACCCTCCGCCAGGCTGATTGCCTTCGACGCGCTGACGGCTTTTCGCCAGCGGGACGCGTTTATCGATCTGTACCTGGACGCCGCGTTCAGGCGCGCCGATCTCGACGAAGCCGACCGGCGGCTGGCTTCGGCGATCTCCCTGGGGGTCATGCGCTTTCGGCGGCGTCTTGACTGGTGGATCGACCGCTATTCCAAAATTCCGACAACCAAACTGGAGCCGGCGGTGCTGGATGCGCTGCGCATTGGGCTTTTCCAACTGGCGTACATGGACCGCATCCCGGACCGCGCCGCCGTGGACGAAACGGTGAAGCTGGTTCCGCGCCGGGCGACGGGATTCGTCAACGCCGTCATGCGCAATCTGGCTCGCGTGAAAAATTCCCTTCCCACGCCGACAAGCCCGGACGAAGTCGAATCCGTCGGAATCCGCCATTCCATGCCGGACTGGATCGTCGAGCTTTGGACCGGCGCTTATGGCAAGGACGCGGCGGACCGCATATGCCAGGTCATGCTCAGTGAAGCGCCGGGAGTGCTTCGCGCGGCGGGCATCGAGCGGGACGAACTGATTGCGCGGCTTGCCGATGACGGCGTGGACGCGGACGCCACGCGGTTCTCGCGAGAAGGAGTGCGCGTGCGGCAGATTGAAAAGGCGATTTCGTCCAAGGCGTTCGCCGACGGCCTTTGCTACGTGCAGGGCGAAGCCAGCCAGCTTGTCGCCGAGCTTGCGGGCGTCAAAGGGGGGCAGCGCGTTCTGGACGCCTGCGCCGCGCCGGGGGGAAAAGCCATGGCCCTGGCGCAGGCCGCGGGAGCTTCCGGTTTCGTCACGGCGCTGGACGTGCACGAAGGACGCCTGGGGCTGGTGAAGCAAAACGCCGAGCGCCTCGGCCTCGTCAATATCAAATGCGTTTGCGCCGACGCGTCGCACAGTTTCGAGGTTCCCGGCGGGCCGTTCGACAGGATTCTCGTGGATGCGCCGTGCAGCGGCCTGGGGGAACTGGCGAAAAATCCCGAGGCCAAATGGCGTTTGAAAGCAAAGGACATTTCCCGCCTCGCCCGCTTGCAGTCGGCGATTCTGGAAAACGCTTCGGCGCATTTGAAAAAAGGCGGACGCCTGATTTACTCGGTCTGCACTTTAAGTCCGAGTGAAAACCGGGGAGTCGCCGACGCGTTTTGCGAAAAGCATCCGGAATTTGAAAGGCTCGACGTCAAAGAGATTCTGGGAAGCGGCTTGCAGGCGGCGGTTTGCGACGGCGATTTTCAGTTCATGCCCACGATGCGGGAGCCGGAAGGTTTTTACGCCGCGGTTTTTGCGCGTAAATCCTGATGCTTGATACTTGACCCACGCAGGCGAATGATTCTATGGATGAAAGTCCGGCGATTTTCCCGCCGAGCCGAATGTCACACGAAAAAAACGCAAAGCTAGGATATTGCGATGAGCAAACTAAGACCTGAAACGCTGGCCGTGCACGCGGGCTACGAGCCTTGCCCCGCAACCGGTTCCCGGGCCGTGCCGATTTATCAGACCACCAGCTACATTTTCGAAAACGCGGATCACGCCGCCGATCTGTTCAATCTGGACGCCGACGGTTTTATTTATTCCCGCATCGGCAATCCGACTTCAGACGCATTCGAAAAGCGCATGGCGGCTTTGGAAAAAGGCGCGGGGGCGCTGGCCGTGGCTTCCGGGCACGCGGCGGAATACCTGACGATCATGACGCTGATGAAAAGCGGCGACGAGTTCGTTTCCGCCACGACGCTTTACGGCGGGACGTACAACATGTTCGCCGTCACGCTGCCCCGCGTGGGAATCACGGCGCGGTTCGTGGACATCGGCGACCTTGATCAAATCCGCGGCGCCATAAGCGAAAAAACCAAGGCGATCTACCTGGAGACCATCGGCAATCCGCGCCTGAACGTTCCGGATTTTAACGCCATCGCGCAAATCGCCAAAGAAGCGGGCGTGCCCATGATCGTGGACAACACAGTGGCGACCCCGGCGCTGTTTCGGCCTTTCGAGCACGGGGCGAACATCGTCGTGCACAGCGCGACGAAATATATCGGCGGCCACGGCTCGTCCATCGGCGGCGTGATCGTGGACGGCGGCAACTTCCCCTGGGACGCCGGGCGCTTCCCGGAATTCACGGAAGAAAGCCCTGGCTATCACGATTTGCGCATGTACGAAAAATTCGGCGAAAAAACTTTCATCACCAAAGCCCGCGTGGAATCCCTGCGGGACTACGGCCCGTCTCTCGGTCCCTTTAACGCCTTCCTTTTCATTCAGGGCCTGGAAACCATGCACCTGCGTATGCAGAAGCACTCGGAAAACGCCCTGGCGCTTGCGAGGTGGCTGGCCGGGCACCCGAAGGCGGCGTGGGTCAGCTATCCGCTACTTGAGGGCGGCCCGTCATTCGATCTGGCGCAGAAATATCTGCCCGACGGAGCCGGGGGTCTCGTGGCCTTCGGCGTCAAAGGCGGTTTCGAAGCGGGCAAGAAACTCATCAACAACGTGAAACTCTGGTCGCTTTTAGCGAATATCGGCGACACGCGTTCGCTGATTATTCATCCCGCTTCCACGACGCACCGGCAACTCGGCCCGGAGGAACTCGAAAAGGCGGGCGTGGGCGAAGACTTGATCCGCCTGTCCGTGGGCATCGAGCATATCGACGACATCATCGAGGATCTGGATCAGGCTTTATCGAAAACGTGACGAGCTTCTTCGGCAAAAGGGTGTGACACGGACAAGCATTATGCTGATGCGTGGATTACTGCCAGGGAATAACGAAAGAGGGCAGGCCGCCGATGCGGTTTTTCATTCCGCGGCGATAGGCCAGTATTTCCTGCTGGCCCATGCGGTGCGTTCGCACCATGAGAATCAGTTCGGATAAATCCATCAGGCATGAGATATCCCGAAACATCCAGGGATGCAGGGATACGCCTTCATGCCGGGAGGCGCGGTCCACGGGTTGCGGTACGGTGATGATGGTCTGGCGGCGGCGCCTGGCGTAGTTGGCGAACTGCGTGACGGCGTAATCCATGGCCGCAATGCGTTCCTGCTCCGGCGGAGTCTGCAGGGAATGCAGCGGATCGATGATGATCACGTTGGTTCTATCGGTTTCGTCGACTAAGGATAGAAGATCGTCCAGGCTGAACTTCACCGCGACGCGCACGGATAGATTCGGCATTGCATTCCAGTGGTCTTCCTCGTGGGGCGAAATAACGGCCAGCACCCGCGCATCCTGCATGGCGAGCCGCTCGGCGATGTGCGCGACGAGCTGGGATCGGCTGACGCCTTCCACGCCGGAAATGCAGTTGAAGGATCCGGCGGACAGACCCCCGATCCGATTGTCCAGCCCCAGAACGCCGGTCTCATATTTTTTCACCGGCAACGGAGAGGGCGGAGCGCTGAATGCAGCCTCCGGCCGCCGGGGTTTCAACTTGGGCGGCGGCGGAGTCAGCCGGGGTTTTGCAATGCCCTCATTGGCGTTTGCATTCACCGGCTGACCGGGAACCGGTCTTTTTTTGTTGAAGATGGGACGGGAAAATTCCGGATCCCGGTTCGGAAATATCGACGGCACTGTTTTGGGTGGTTCCTCTTTGGGAACGGATTTTTGCGGCGCAAGCCTCGCGGGTGCGGGCTCGGGATCGGGTTCCGGATCGTAGACTTCCTCCGGTTCCTCCGGCGCATCGGCCGCAGCGAACTCGGGAAACAATTCCGCCGTTGCGGCGCCGGTTTCCTTTTTCTTGCCGGTCCGTCCCATGATCTTCGGTTTTGTCAGTGCGTCACTCAAGCTTCATACCTTATAAACAGGAAGCGAATAATAACAGAAGCCGCATTGAATGCAAATGGTCAATGTTCGAAATTTCAAAAAGCAATAAATCGCAATAACCGGCTCCGTTTTCACGAAAGGAATCGGACGGACGTCGACAGGATTTCGCCCTTTGGGCCGCACCCCTTTGCTTGCCGGGCGCAATTGTATAGTATTTTTCGCCAATGAATGATTGGAATCAAATCGACAAAACCGAACAAAAGACCGCGCCGGGCGAAACTCGCGGCCTTGTCTATCGCTGGATGCGGGCCGTCGGATTTTTTCGCGGTTTTCTGATCGTCAGCCTGATTCCCGTGACGACGGGCGCTTTCGCGGCGGCGGCGGGCGGCGGACACTCGCTGAATTGGGGTCTGATGTTGGCGGCGCTTTGCGGCGCGTGGTGTTACCACGCCGGCGCGAACCTGCTCAACGATTATTTCGACCACCTTTCCGGCGCCGACGACATCAACGAGGTGCGAACGCCTTTTTCCGGCGGGACGAGAGTCATTCAGGAAAGTCTTCTTCCGGCGAAATCGCTGCGAACGGCGGCGTGCGTCGCGTATGGTTTGGGAAGCGCGGTCATCTGGCTTTTAGGCCGACACGTCGGGCCGGGCATTTATATCCTGGCGATTATCGGAGCGGTTTCGGGAATATCCTACAGCACGCGCCCCATCTGGCTGGCGTATCGGGGGCTCGGGGAAATTGTCCTGGGATTTAATTTCGGCCCGGTTTTATGCGCCTATGGGGCGTACGCGCAGACCGGCGCCGTTCCTCTTTCCGCATGGTGGGCGGGTACGGCCCTGGGTTTGTGGTCGGCGGCCATCATTACGGTCAACGAGATTCCGGATTTTGTCGCCGACAAAGCCTCGGGGAAAATGAATCTGGTGGCCCGCCGGGGAACGGCGGCGGGCGTCAGGGTATGGGCGGGGCTGCTGTATGCCGCGATCATTGTGATTGTCGCCGGCGTCTTGGTAGGCGTCATCCCATCGCTCGGTCTGGCGGCGGCGGGATTTTTGCCGCTGGTGTATCTCAAAAGCCGACGGGCGCAAAACTGGCTGGAGGATCTGGATCGCGTGATCGACCGGTGCCGCACGACGATCGTCTCCCAAGCGATTCTCTGGATATTGCTGCTGATAGCGTTTATAAGAGGCGCGTGAAAAGCTCTTTAGCTTTAACTAACGCAAACGGGAATTCAAGTTGAGAAATCCAAATCGTCCCCGCCGAAAAGTTCCGAAGATCGTTCCCGACGGAGCCATGGAAAAAGTCGCCCTGGGAACGATCATGCTCAAAGAAACGCTTCTGCTGGGCCTGTTGTGCGCCTGGGTGCTGGCGGTTAATTTCGCTTACTACGTCACCCTCGTTCCTTTCGGCCTGCTTCATTACATGCGGGATTCTGTCGGCATGACGGAAGCCGCCATGCGGATTCCCCTGGCGGCGCTGACGCTTTCGGGCATTGCGGCGGCGATCATTTCCGGCTTTGTCTTCGATCGGATAACAAAGACGCGGGTCCGGTTTGTCGTGATCGCCGTTTTGTGCGCGGCGATGGCGTTTATCGCCAAATTCAGTTTCGCATTGACAAGCCATTTCACGATTCTGTTTGCCGTGCTGGGATTTTTGCTCGGCGCGCAGATTGTTTTGATCTTGGGCGTCTTTTCCGTAAACGTCCCGTGGCGCCTCAAGGGCATTTTCGCGGGTTTTGCCGCCGGTCTGGCATACCTGCTGGCCAACATGGCCGTGGCGTTTTCCGGCGATCCGATTCGCCTGGGTGGAATCGACATGGGCCTGGCCGCATCCGGCGCCGCGGCGATCTTCCTTTTCTCCGGCGTGCTCAAAAAACCTTATGAGGAAAAACCCGGAGTCGAAGGCGGATCGCTTATCAAGGCCCTTGCGGCTTTATTGCCCCTGGCTTTATTGATCGCGGCGGATTCGTTCACGTTCCAGCCGGTCGGGCGAAGCGATTACGGACCCAATCCCATATTTTCCGGCTCCTCGGACTGGGTGAGCAACGGGATGTATCATTTTTTGCTGTCCGTCATTTGCGGCCTGTATTATTTCCGCTGGGGCAAAAACAAGGTCGTGGCCGTGGCTTCCGCTGCGCTGCTGGCCGCCGCCGTCGCCCTGTATTTCAACCAGGACCGGAATCTGGTAAAAATCGTTCATCCCCTCTATTCCGCTTCCGTGGGATGTTACACTGTCGCCCTTTTCGCCGTGTTCCATGAAATCATCCCGAATAAAAGGCCGATGCTCGGCATCGCTTTGGGGATGGCGCTCGTCGGATGGATCGCCAACCCGGTCGGCGTCGGCCTTTCACAATGGGTTTCAAGCGCTTACGGCTTGCGCGTTTTTCACATCGCCGCCATCGCCGTCGCCGCGCCGGTGTTTATCATCGCGCTGATTTCCATGATCCTGGAAATGAAAGCCGCCGGGAAGCAAGATTCCGGCGACAGCGACGCATAATTCAATCATTGTTATGATGAAATATGGTTCTTCGAGGATTACCGTACTTCATCATGAAATGAAGAAGAAAATTATTTTCGTCCTTGACATCTCCTTTGGGATGGAATTTTTGCTGATAGGTTTTGAAAGGACGTTTTTGATCGACGTCGCGGGCAATCCCTTCAAGATAAAAGGATCGGAAGACATGTGGACAATTCGGTGATTTATTGGCGGCTTAATCGCGGTCTCCTAACGCCCAAATAGGGAAATGTCCTTTCAAAACCTTAAATGACGGGCTTTTCCATCCCAAAGGAGATGTCAAGGATCGACGACCGCCCTTTCGGGCGGCGAAAAATAATTTTCTTTCCCGCTTTCTTGTAGGTGGTCATGAAAATACGGTAATCCGCGAAGAACCTTGAATATGTGGTATAATGCCGTCACGAAACATGGGCGGCCGTTATGCGAAAAAGCCATTCGCAAAATTTTATCAAACTGAAAGATTATTTCATCACATTCTTTGTCTGTTTGTGCCTGATTGCCGTTGTTCCCGCGGATGCGTCGGCTATGGAAAAATTTAAAGCGCGCGTCGCCGACGTCCTCGACGCGGATTTTCTCGTGATCCGCCACGCGGACGGCTGCCTGGAAAAGCTCTGGATTCTCGGCCTGACTCCGCCCGGTCCCAGGCATCCCAAGATGCCGGACGGCATATACAAAGCAGAGTCCGTCGCCAGGGCAAAGCAGCTGATGCTCGGTAAAGAAGTATATCTGAAGGTGTATCCGGCGCTCGATAAGCGGGATCAATTCTACAAGCGACGCCGGCGCAGGGCTCATGTATTTCCACCCGACGGGGAAAGTTACGCGGCGGTCATGGTTCGCGACGGATACGCCTGGGCGAGTTTCAGCGGACCGATGAACAGCGAGATGCGCGCGCAATTGCAGGATGCGCAACGGCAGGCCATGGAAAATCATCGAGGCGTATATACAAACGAGCGGCATAGACAGTCGACGAGCATTGCCTCCAATGACGTCGTGCAGGCTTTTGGCGCCATGGCTTACCTGGCATTGTGCATTACCGTCTCGATTTACTCGGGCGTCAATGCCTGTAATATTTGAGCCATTGTCAGTGAAATGAGTAATTATTTAAGGAGCTTGATGAATTCATCCACAGTTAAATCAGCTTGCTTCAGGATGCTTTTAAGAGTGCCGCGTTTGATATCTTCGGCGTGTACGGCAACTACGACTCGCCCATGTTTATCCGGGTGAGAAAGCAAAACGTGACTACCGGATTGCCTGCGAACAATAAATCCGGCTTTTTCCAAAGCTTTGATGGTGTTTTTCGGTGAAACAACGGGGAGTTTCGTCATGTCTCAAGCTGTTTGAACTGGGAAAACAAGAACTTCTGTTTTCGTAATTCGAGTTTCATCCGTTTCGATGGGGGCGGGTTCGCCATCGGCCTCCAGGTCTTCCAGATAAAGCCTGATAGCATCAGCCGCCATTACGCGAGCTTCTGCCAGGGTCTCTCCCTGAGTTACGCATCCGGGAAGGGCGGGGACATGCACAACGTAGCCGCCTTCCTCGGCAGGTTCAAAAACGACGGTATAAGAGTAAATTTTCTGAGGCATTATATACCCCTCGCTTAACGCTATTCATTTGTAATTATATTGTCCATGCGGTCTGCATGCAAATGCAAAATTGCAGGTGATCGCGAAATGGCCGCGGTTCAATCGACAGGTGAAAAACCTAATAATAAATCTGCGTGGCCAGATCGTCGGTCTCGTGGATGATGCGTATCGTTCCGGCGGGCAGGACTCTCGTGCAGTCGCTTCCTTCCGCGCTTGTTATGATCATGCTCCAATAAAAATGACGCAGGCCGCTGGAGACGCGGCAACCGGAAAACAGGAAAGGCGACGAGTATGTGCAGGAGCCGTCTTGGCCGTGGATATCGGCGAAAACGGTGAAACAGGAATCCGAACCGGAGATGTAGGCCGAAATATTGTATTTCGAGTCCGCGATGGAAACGGCGTCATAACTCAGTTTGATCGATCCGTCATCGCTCTGGTCCCAGAAAGTGAAGTCGTAGTCGTCCTTCGGTCCGTTGGGGCCGCTCGTGTCATAGACGATGTAGAGCGAGTTAAGTTCGTAGTTGCCTTCGATGTCCGGGGGGGCGTCGCCGTAATGAATGGGCATGCCCGCGTCTTCCAGGGCGGCCAGATCGTCGCTGTCAAGAAAATCGTTCACTTCGTCCGGCACGCCGTCGATCCAGTCTTGTGTATCGTCGTCGCCGCCATCGTCGTCGGTCAAAGTCAAAGCACCCGCGGCGTCGCTGTCATCCTCCCCGGAGCCGCATGTCATGAAAACGCCGAAGACGCTTATAATCGCCAAAATAAAACCAAAAGAGAAAAGCCATTTCATCATCAAACCTCCGGACACGAGACACACCGTGCATGAAAAAGGATAAAATGAGAAGTGAGAAGAAAGAAGCCTGTCGGATGAAAAAGGGGGTTGAGTTATCATTCCTCCTTTCCTTCTTGCTCCTTTCCCCTTCCGCCTTGCTCTTTCAAGGGGCCATTGCCAAAGCCGCGCACTTGCATTATTAATTGCGCGGACCGTTTTCCTTTTTTAAGGAAAGGGAATGATATGCTGACGAACAACATCCTCAATCTCATAGGCAACACGCCGCTTTTGCAGCTCAAGAAAACGAATATCTTCGCCAAGGCGGAATTCCTCAATCCCGGCGGAAGCATCAAAGACCGCGTGGCGCTGGCCATGCTCGAGGGCGCGCGCAGGGACGGCAAGCTCAAGCCCGATACGATCATCTGCGAACCGACTTCCGGCAATACGGGCATCGGTCTGGCGCTGGTCGGGCGGCTCAAGGGATACTGCGTGCGCATCGTGATGCCCGAAAGCATGAGCGAAGAGCGCAAGAAGCTTATTCAAATGCTCGGCGCCGAGCTTATTCTGACGCCGGACAAGGAAAGCATCCCCGGCGCCGTTAAAAAGGTTGAGCAAATGGCGGCGGAGGATCCACGCATATTCGTCCCGCAGCAATTTGAAAACAAGGACAATCCCCGCGTGCATTACGAGGAAACCGCCAGGGAGCTTTGGCGGCAAATGAACGGCGAGATCGATTGCTTCGTGGCCGGCGTGGGCAGCGGCGGAACTTTGCAGGGCATCGGAACCTTTCTCAAGGAACGCAACCCCAAAGCCAAAATCATCGCCGTGGAGCCCAAGAACGTGGCGGCGCTGCTCGGCCACGAGCCGGGTCTGCACCAGATCCAGGGAATCGGCGACGGATTCATCCCGGCGGTTCTGGATGTCAGTCTGGTGGACGGCGTCATCGAAGTCACTGACGAGGACGCCATCGAAACCACGCGCATGCTCGGGCGCGATCACGGCCTGCTCGTGGGAATCAGCTCCGGCGCCAACATCTGGGCCGCCATGCAACTCGCGAAGCAGATCACCGGCAACATCGCCACCGTGCTGCCCGACAGGGCCGAGCGCTATTTCAGCACGGCGCTGATTTAATTTATCTTTATTCATGAAGCCAGTCTGGATTCCCAGTAATCCTCGAGTCTTCCTGAGAGCATCATCCGGCGCAATCCCGGCGTGCGCGACGTTTTCACCACGTCCAGTTCCTCGTCCCCGGGATAACGTATTTTCCTACAGTCGGAACACATTACTTCGACGAACACGGAACGCCCGGCCATATCTGGGCCGAACAGGAACTTTTTGACACGCTCGAATACCTGATCCTAAACGGAGATATCACGCCCAGGGACGACTCACTGTGTAACGATGAAAGAATCGGGCGCCCGTTAAACTTCACGGGGAGGTTGCCTTCATGGACATATTAGACGAAGGCTGACAGTTTCCACCGGTAATCGATTTACCCGCAAATCCCGCCGTTGTCGTCATCATCGTCATCGTCGTCGTCGCCGATGTCATCGTCTCCCGTGTCGTCATTCACATCGTCATCCGCATCGTCATCCGGCGGGATCCAGTCGTCGTCGTTGTCATCGTCCGCGTCGTCATCCGGCGGCATGGTCGTGGTTGTCGTGCCGGTCGAAGTCGTTGTGGTCGAGGTTGTGGTCGTCGTGCTGGTCGTGGTCGTCGTCGGGATGGGTATTCCGGTCAGTTTCACCGTGTCCACGCCCCAGTACATAGCCAGGCTGCCGCCGGAAGGATAATAGAAACGCACGTAAAACTCAGGCTGCTGCTCCCAATCCGGCAATTGGAAGCTTCTTTCGCCGCCGTTGTCATCGCGGTACGTGTCGAGATTGATCCAGCTTTGTCCGTCGTAGGAATAATCCACCTGCGCGTATTCCAGAAAACCTCTTTCGAATTCATGGACAAAGGAAAGGACGATCTCCCGGTAGTGAGAAAGGTCGATGGCCGGCGTGATGAGTTGCTCGTCCAGATTACCGAATAATCCGCCGGCGTCCCTGTCCACGATGGCGAAATTCCCCTGCCACCAGTCCGAATAACGGCCCATGGGATTTGTGTCCGTCCACGTGTCGTTGGTTCTTCCGCCGTCGACGATGGTCCAGTCGGCCAGGCCGCCTCCTTCAAAATCCTCGAAGAAGATGACGACCGGCCCGATGGGCATGGCTTCTTTTTCCACCGTATTGTCATCCTCGTGGCCCAGGCTGTCTTCCGCGCGGACCACGTAATAATACGGCTCGTAATTCACCACCGAATAATCAATATAAGCGGTGTCGGTGATTTGCGCGACGGGTGCATTGAAATCCTGCCCGCCGGAAGTACTTGATTTGTAGATGTTGTACGTGACGCCGTTTTCATCCGCGGCCGGATCCCAGCTCAGGTCGACCTGCCCGTCGCCGGGAAGGGCTTCGACCAGACCGGCGAAAACCGGGGCCAGGCAGTCAACGGAAGCGGTGTCCGTTTTAACCACGTTTGATCCGCCCTGTCCGTCGTCGGCGTCGATGTACGTGGCGGTGATCCGATCACCGTGCGCGACAAGCAGCTTGCCGTTTTCGTTCGACGCGCTGGTTTCGATGCTTCCCGCGTAGATCCCGGCCGATCCCCCCAGGCTGCATGTCACGGTGCGTCCGCCGGGCATGGAGTCTCCGGCCACGTTCACGTCGACGGTCGGGCCGGTCAGATCCGCGTCGTTGACGCTGACTTCGATAACGTCGTCGCAGGTGTAAAGCGAATCGATGCGGATTTTGCCGTCGGAGTCGACCAGATAGGTCTGCAGGAAGAAATAGGCCTCGACCACGTCGATGCGGCCTTTCCCGTAGTTGTTGTCTTCGCCGGGATCGCCCAGATCCACGGCGGTTTCGTAAAGGGCGAACTTGATGTCTTCCGGCGAAGCCTCGGGATAAGCGTCGCGAAGCAGGCAGACGGCGCCGGCCACGTGCGGCGTGGCCATGGAGGTGCCGTTCAAGGTTCCGTAACTTTCATTGGGCATCGACGATCGAACGTCACTGCCCACGGCGCAGACTTCGGGCTTGATCGTGACTTCATCGCATCCGCTGGGACCGCGGCTGGAAAAGCTGGAGACGGTTTCGGCGTCCTGGTTGAGAGCTCCGATGGAAAACACGTTCAGGTCCGTGGCGATGCGGTCGCCGGGAGTGCGCATGGTCATGATCCCCGATCCCTCGTTGCCCGCGGCGAAAACGACCACGATGCCGGCGGCTTCCGCGCCGTCGATGGCCGCCCACATCTGCTCGTCGCAGTAAGGCACGCCATGGTAAATCGGGCTGATGCCCCAGGAGTTGTTGATGACGTCGGGCACGTCGCCCGTGGTCGCCGGATTGCCGTCGGGATCGGTGAACCACTGGAAGGCCAGGATGGAATCGTCGATGGTCCGCTGAATATCGACTCGGTCGATGACGCCCGCGGCGATCCATTTGGCGCCCGGAGCCATGCCGATCTGATTGTCGCCGCCATCGTCGCCGACGATGGTGCCCAGTGTGTGCGTTCCGTGGTAACCGGCATCGAATGGAAAGTCGGTATCGGTGACCGGATCAAACCAGGCTGCCGATGGATCGACGCCTTCATCCAGGCCGCGCCAGCGGTCGGCGAAGGCCGGATGCTCGCCGTCGGCGCCGGTGTCGCAGTCGCCGGCCAGAGCCGTGGAACCGTCGAATCCCATGGCCCAAAGTTCCGGAGCCCGCGTGGCGGAGATGCCCGGCTCGATTCCCGTCGCGGCTCCGCGGCCGGAAATGATCGGCTGATCGACGGGCGCGATATTCTCGATGGCGTAGGGAAAATAAATCCTGTCGACGGCCGGATGATCGACGAGTTCGACGAAAAAGGACGGCCTGGCCCAAACCGTCATGGCGTTGCTGATCCAGTAGCCGCGGTATTCCCTGACATCCCCGCTTCGCCGGGCCGATTCCAGCATGGCGATGATCGGGGCCTGCGTGGCGGCGGCTTTTTCCTTGAGCTCGGTGACGACCGTGAAATGGCGTTTGGCCAAAGTCATTTTTTGCCGGTGGATTTCGTCGAGAAGGACCGAGTGATCCACCGTGTCGCGAAGGGTGAAAAAGCAGCGGACGTATTCGTCGGATGCGGCCGCCGTCAATTCCTGCCGCAGATTGGGATCAAGCCAGGCGCCGTGCGCCAGGGAGGCGAAAAACACGGACACGAGAAGGGTAATAAAAAGCATCCGGGATTTCATGCGGGTCATCCTCTAAACGTATTTGATTTTATCAGGCCTTTTGACGCAGAAGGGCAATCTCATGAAAAAAAGGCCGGTGAGGCCATAGGTCATTCTATGGGCCTAAAGGCTAAAGTCAAGTAAAAACCCATGTTTTTGCCCATGCCACGCAAAGCGGCGCCGGTCTTTTGCATGCGTTGAAATAAGTGAAAGCGCATGAAAAGCCGCTTGCAAAATCCCGAAATGGGATTCAAGCTGTGGATATGAAAATCATTCGCGGAAAACGCCTGATTATCGTGGCTTTTAGCGCGGCGGCGATCCTTTTTTTCGGCTGGGTGTTTTTGACCTGCGCCACGGATCCCGTCGCCAGGAGGAGCTTTACAAACGCCTTTATTCACGAACCGGCGCCCACGCCGCTGCCGGCGCTGCCCGCGTTCGGGACAGGGAAGCTTCCCGGATACGGCGAGCCGCCCATGCCGGATTATGACAGCGTGCAGCGGGATGAATTGGATGATCTGCCAGTAGGCGACATCGATAGCCTGCCGAAGAAAAAAGACGCGAAAGAAGAGTAGAGGCGGGTCTCTGCGCCCACCCTTTCGCACGGACAGGCGTGGGGACGCCCCTGCAAACGGCGCAGCCGTTTATTTCCAGTAAAGCAGCACGACGGCGGTCACCATGAACAGGGCGATGTCGATTAATATCGGGCGGTCGGAAAGCAAAACGCGGCTGGGGCTTCCGCCTTCGTCTTTTTGGTGCACCAGGTAAAGGTAGCGGAAAACTCCGTACAATACGAAGGGGATGGTCAGCGGCAGATTTTTCGTGCCGAGTTTTTCGATAACCCTGTCGTCCATGGTGTACAGGGAATAGGCCACCACGGTTCCCGCCGTCACCACGGAGATCATCTGGTCGAGATAATAGGGGGAATATTCTTCGAGAATTTTCCGATGCGACCCCGCCGATTCCGACAGCAGAACGATCTCGTGGCGCCTTTTGCCGAATCCGAGAAAAAGGGCCAGGAGAATCGTGCAGATGATGATCCAGGAACTGACCTCGACGTTCAGAATCGCGGCGCCGCCCAGGACGCGCAGGACGAAACCGCCGGCGATGGCGCCTACGTCGAGGATGACGATGTTTTTCAAATAGAGGGAATAGGAAACCTGCAGCGCCAGATATAAAAGGCATATGATGAGGAAATCGAAGCCCACGCGGAAACTGAAAAGATTAAGGGCCAAAGAACCGGCCAGCGCCGCAATGGCTAAAATGACGATGGCCTGACGGGCGTCCTCGTGGGAAAGCTGCCCCGACGCGATAGGCCGAAATTTTTTCGTCGGATGATTCTTGTCGTTTTGGTAATCGTTGAGATCGTTATAGATATAGACCACGCCGGACAACACGCAGAAAACAGCAAATCCCCCGAACACGGATAAGACGGCCGTGGGATCCGTCAGCTTCTGCGCGAAAACCAGCGCCGGAAAGACCATAAAATTTTTAATCCATTGCCTGGGACGCATGGATTTGAGCACCATCGAATAATTCATGCTTTTCTCAATTTCCTGTTTTTCAAAAGCGCCGAACGAAATTCGAACCCGGAATGTTGATCTTCAATTTTCGCGCCTTGCTTCCCTTTCAATCTTATATGGCGCCAATAATTATTCCTATCGTAAAAAGAATATCAGCCGAAGGCCGGGCGATCAACAGGTACGACGCGCCATCGGGATTCTTTTATCGGATGCCGTCGCTTGAGACGAATGTGCGAGCGGATAACAAATCGATTCTCCAGGCGTCCCATTGTTGAAGTTAAAAAGACAGGGCGGAATGAAAATTTCCGCCCCGTCATGCTTAACGAATTATGGGATGAATTTTAGAAGAAAACGTTGAAACCGACCGCCAGGCCGTAGTTTGTTTCACTGACGTCGAAGTCGGCTTCTTCGGAATCATCCTCGCCCGAGTCCTGGGTTTGCGTGTATGAAGCATATTCCACGAAAAGACCCAGATCCAACGCGATCGCTTCCGTAAAGAAGATGTTGGCGCCGACCTTGGGTTCAATGACATAGCCGCTCATATCCGCGGTGGCCTCCGTGTCGCCGTTGTCGTAGGAAGTGGAGCCGCCGCGATAGGCGATACCCAACATGCCATAAGGCACGGCGGCGCCGCCCAGATCGAAGAAATAGCCCAGTTGAAGGCCGAAATCATAAGTTGTGGTCGAGCTGACGGCGTCATCGCCGTTAGCGCCGCCTTCGACGTAGGTGATTTTCTCATTATCCAGGGCCAGAATGGGGCCGAGTTCAAAACCGTCAATCACGAAATAGCCCATGTAGCCGGAAAGTCCGAAGCTCGTGGTGTTGGTTTCAATGTCGTCGCCTTCTTCCGGCGTGGCCGTCCTGGTCCCAAGGGCGAATCCAAGGTCCGCCGCGCCTCCGACAAGAATATTTTCAGCCTCGATATTCTTGTCGCCGGCAAATGCCGAACCGGCCGCAACAAAGATAAGAATCAGGATGAAAAGGGACATTCGCTTCATTTTTGCCTCCTCGCATAGAGTTGAACATTTCAGCGCAACAAAGGTTTTTTTAAAGTGAGCTATCGCTTAAAAGTTACTGCCGTAATGGTCCGTTGTCAAATAATAATTATCATCGATCGAATCGTCTTCAACGCTCCCGGGAAACCGGCGTCCGGCTTTTCCCATTCCCCATGACAATCCCGCTGCATCATGCTAACCTGCGAAATCCGGCTCGGGATAATTCAACAAACTTACGGGAGAATCTCTCATGGGAAGCATTGCGCCCGTCGGCGACGACGAACAACGCAATCCCTATTTACTGCCGTTGCTTCTGCTGGGGGGCGCCGCGGCGGGCTTTTTCATCGGCGGCATATTCGGCGCCCATTGGACCGATCCGTCCTGGGGATTTTTTGTCGGCCTTGTCCGCCTGACGGGCGATGTTTTCATGAACATTCTCAAAGCGCTGGTCGTGCCGCTGATCGTGTGCAGCATGATCGTGGGCGTATCCGCCATGGGCGACATGCGCCGCATCGGCGGGCTATTCGGCTTCACCTTCGGATATTACATCCTGACCACGCTGATATCCGTCACCATCGGCCTGACGCTGGTCAACTTGATTCAGCCGGGAATCGGAGCGGGAACCGCCGCCGCCTCGCCGCATGTCAATGAATCCGTGGTGTGGTACGAGGCGATTTTTCAGCTCGTTCTCGGCATGTTCCCCAATAATCTCATAGACGCCGCCGCGCGGTCCAATGTGCTGGGCCTGATCATTTTCTCTCTTGTTTTCGGCGGCGTTCTCACCACGCTGGGTCAAAAGGGCCGCCGCGCCATTGAGCTTTTCGATTCCCTCAACGAAGCGTTGCTTAAATTAGTGCGCATGGTGATATGGCTGGCGCCCATAGGTATCCTGGGCCTGGTGGCCGACCGCATCGGCGCGGCCGGCGGAGGCATGGCCGTCGTGCATGAACTCATGAAACTGCTGAAATACTTTTTCACGGTTCTTGCGGGTCTCGGCATTCACGCCTTTATCGTTTTGCCCCTGCTGGTGTTTTTCTTTTCAGGCCGCAATCCGATCCGGCATTTCCGCCATTTTCTGGAACCGCTGATCATGGCGTTTTCCACCGCGTCCTCGGCGGCCACGCTTCCCGTCACCATCGGCGCCGCCCGGGAAAAAGCAAAAATGTCCGAGCAGGCTTCCGGCTTCGTCTTCCCCCTGGGAGCCACGGTCAACATGGACGGAACGGCGCTTTACGAAGCGGTGGCCGTCGTCTTCATCGCGCAGGCCTACGGCATCGATCTGAGTTTTGTCGAGATGCTGGTCGTCATGCTCACGGCCACGCTGGCGGCCGTCGGCGCGGCGGCGATCCCCGAAGCCGGCCTGGTGACGATGGTTATGGTGCTCACGGCGGTCAAAGTCCCCGTGGAAGGCGTCGGAATATTGCTGTCCATCGACTGGCTGCTGGATCGGTTTCGCACCGCCGTCAATGTTTGGGGCGACGCCGTGGGATGCGCCATCGTGGAAAAACGCATCGCCTCGTCGAAGCGAAGCTGATTGCAAAAAAGGATGAAGGAGGAAGTCAGAAGGAGGAATTTTGCCCGGGTGAAACAAAGCCCGTTAGGGCGATAGTTCATAGGCCGGTGCGTGAGCGCCGGTATTTAAGGCATAAACCAATACTCATTCGAGCCCGCGTCAGCGGGAGCAGATGATAAATCTACGTACGCTCACTTCAATACTGATCGCCAAAAAGCGAATCGTTTCAAATGCCGCCGGCAAAACCGCAATCTTTGTTTTTAAAAGACGGCGCCGCAGTCATTGGAAATCTGTGTCGACGAGATGCAAGTATTGCAGATTCGATGCACACCCGCTCGCTCATTCGTCTTCGCTAACGCTCTGTCGAATATTGCCGCTCGCGGCTCTGTGTAGCGTGTGCCTTGGCACGATTGTAACTGAGCCGCGCACGGAGTCGAGCCTGAGCGCCAGCGAAGGCGCGGCGAGAGTAAGCGGGTGACGATTTTGCATTGGCGGAGAAAATACGACCCTAGATGTACGGCGCGGGAATAATGAGTCTATCATTTTGCTGGCGGCTAAACCACCGGCCGCTAATCACTATCCACTAAAACAGAAGCGAAACCTGGGTTTTGAAGTTGCGTCCCGCTTCGTAGGGACCGGAACCGTGATATTTGTATTGCCGGTCGAAGGCGTTTTCGATGCCCGTGGTGATCTGCAGCCAGTCCTCGATGGCGACGCCCAGCTTGAAGTGATAAACGGAAAACCCCTTCGTTCCGTTCGGGCCGATGCGTGAATCCGTCTTGTCGCCTTCGGAAAGACGATCCTGTTTGGCGGCGTGCTCCGAGGAAACCTCAAACCAGGCCGGTTCGACATTGAAGCGCGTCCAGGCCGCGCCGAACAGCGGCGGGATGCGGCGCATGGGCTCGTCGTCGGTTTCGTTATGACCGAAAGTGTAGGCGGCGGTTCCTCCCAGGAAGAAGAAATTTTTGACCGCTTCCAGTTTCGTCGCGAATTCGTATCCGTAAACGACGGCCTCGCCGGCGTTCTCGTTGCGCATGACCACGTCCTCGCCGATTGTCTCCTGCCCGTTGTACGCGGCCGGCTTTCTGACGAGCAGATCGTCGATCTCGGAGTAGTAGCCGAAAAAGGACAGGAAGGCCCGGGGGGCGGTTACCCGATAACCGGCTTCGTACTGGATCATGGACTCGGGATCGAGTTCGCTGTTGGGTACGTCGAAACGCCCGTCCTCGGCGCCCAGCTTGGCCAGATCGCTGACGTTCGGCGCCCTGAATCCGCGGGAAACGCCCATGATAAGCCCCTGATTTTTTCCGAACGACAGGAGGGAATGCACGGCCCATGTCACGTCGTCGATGGGGTCGTCCACCGTGACCGCGCCGACCGCCGGATCATCCATTTCGATATCCGGCGTGAAGCTGCTGAAACGCACGCCGGGAACCAGCTTCAACCAGGATGCGGGCGTGAATCGCGCTTCCAGATATCCGGCGGCGCTTGTGTAGGTCGAGCCGTCGGGCAATTGAGGATCGACATCGAGGCTCCAGTCGCTGTTGACGGCCTCGACGTCGCGCTTGGAACTGATTTCATCTTTGTAGAACTCGCCGCCGTAGATGAAGCGAACCCACCGGCCAAGAGGCGACTCAAGTTGCAGGCCCACCCCGTATGTCTGCACGATATCCTCGTCCACGGTTTCGAATGTGGGAGTGTCGGCGGCGATCCTTTCCCGGCCTTCGAGCTGCGTCTGCGCCGAACCGCTGAGGATGACCCGGTCCAGGTATTGGGAAAGATCCTCGAAAATGAAACGCGTATAATACAAATCCCTTGTTTGCGGATTGTAATTGTTTTTCGGATTGTTCGGATCATAATTCGGAACGTCGTCCAGGTTCACGTGGTGCGCGGAAAGTTCCCAGGTCAACTTGTCGCTGACGTGAAAATCCAGGTTTCCGGCGTAATTCTGTTCCTTATAGCCGTAAGGCTCCTGCACGCCCGTGGAGCCGCCGGGATCGATGTCGCCGAATTGCCGGTAGTTAGCCGACGCCGCCGCGCCGACTCTTTTGCCCACGTTGAAATCCGTGTCGAAATGCGCGGTCTGTTCGCCTTCCGCCGTGGAGAATTGCCCCATGATCCGGCCGTTCGTGTCCGCGCCGTGATCGAAATTTTTCCGCCGTTTCGTGATGACGTTGATGGCGCCGCCCAAAGCGTCGGAGCCGTAAAGGACCGAACTGGGGCCCCGCACGACCTCGATCCGCTCGATAAAGTACGGATCGGAAGTGTTGAGATATTGATTCGGTCCGCCGCGATATACGGAATTGTTCAGCCGGATTCCATCCACCATGTAGAGCACCTGGTTGCCCATGAGGCCGCGGATGAAAGGAGCCCCGCCGCCCAGGTTGGTCCGCTGCACCATGACGCCTTCCTCATAACGCAGGGCCTCTGGAACCGTCCGGGACATGCGCTGGAGGATTTCGTCGCCCGTCACGATGGAAACCGCGCGGGCCGTTTTCGACAGATCCTCGGGGCTGCGCTCGGCGGATACGACGACTTCCTTAAGCTCGGATTTTTGCGGCTCGGCCGTATCCTCGTCATCCTGCGCCGAAGCCAAAATCGGCAGCAAAATCCAAAGGGAAACAAGAAGACAACAAAAGATATATTTTCGCATTGCCGGTCAACCTCCGTGCAGCGGGGTTTTAAAACGATTGCCCGAAACTATAATGAAGTTGTTTCGCGCAAACAAGGGCGAAAAAGATCGACGGGCAAAACAAGTCGCCACCGCAAGGGTTTTCATGAATCGCATGGCTCTTTCTTGCGCCTTTGCGCCGCGTAGTATATGCAAATGCGGTTGCCTTTGTATTATGGCTTAGGCGCCAAACGGCCCCGGCGCCTCACGGATTATATTTTCCGCCAAAGGACTTCATGGAAACGGAATCGAAAATATCGCCCGGAATCGTCGCCGACAAAGGCGAGGTCTGGAGGCGGCGGCCCGAGCTGGATTATCTGCGCGGTCTTTTCATGATTCTCATGGTGATCTATCACAATTTCCGGATCATCTGGTCGCCGGATGATTACCCGCAACTGATTTTTATCGGCGTCCTGGAGCTTGCCACGGGAATCTATCTGGCCGTCTCCGGCGCAAACGTGATCAACTTTATCGCCAAAGCCCGGACCGATCCGAATTTCGACGCCGGGCGCTTTTACGTCAAAGCCTCATTCTGGCTTTTCGTCATGGGCTATTCCTACAATATGATCGTCGGGACGTTCGCCGTGATGGATCTGATACAATGCGTGGCCCTGGGGACTTTCGTGAGTTTTCTGCTGGTGTACGGCGGTGTGAGAAACAGCCTCGTGGGCCTTGTCACGTTCGCCTTTTTCGCGGTGGGGGCCGTCGCGCACAGCTCCACCGTCGAGCTTCACTCTAATATTCAAAGCGGCTTTATATATCTTCAACTGGCGGGCGACGGCGTCGTCAACGCGCAATGGATGAAAGAGCTGCGGCCGCTTCCCTACCTGTTCAATCATTACGGCCCGATCCCCTGGATCGGCTATTTCACGCTGGGCGTATTTCTGGACCGACTGCGCGGCCGGTGGATTTTTGCGGCTTTGGCGGGAGCTTTTCTCGTTGCGGCTCTGAGCGCATTTTTACCGTATCTGGAAGCCGAGGGAAACATCCCGCAGGCTTTTCGCGTGAATCCCCGATTTATCCTCCAGTCGATTGCCTTTATTACCGCGCTTTTTTTGCTGACCAAGCTGTATTACCGGGACAAGGACACGTGCAACGAATGGATCGCCTTCTGGTCCCACACTTCACTCATCGTTTTTGTGTTTCACTGGTTTTTCATCTTCGGAGCCCAGTTCGTGGTCAGAAGCATCGGCAGCTTGACGGATTTCCCCTTGTTTCATGACTGGTTCCGTTATCCGAGGGCGCTGCTGGCCTTTACCGGCATGGCGCTGGCGTTAAGGCCCCTTGAAAATCTTCGCCGGCGCTGGTCGAAATCGCCCCGTTTCGAATCCCGCGGCCGCAAGATCATGATTGCGGGTTTTGTCATCCTGATACTTTCCGTCTGGGTGACATTTGCCGGCAGAGGGGCCGGGTGCGCAAAAGCCGTTATGGCGGGCGTCGGTTACGCCGGATGCATGATGGCGGCTTATTCATTCGCCTTCCTTTACGGGCACTTGCGCGCCAAGTGGCGGCGGGAGGCGACGTCGTCATGACACGCACGCGCAAATGGTTCGCTGCCGCTGTTGTCGCCGGATTGATATATTCGATCTTCCTTTGGGGCATGGGCAATTACGACGACGCTTTCATCACCTACCGCTACGCGCGCAACATGGCCGAAGGAAACGGGCCGATTTTCAATCCCGGCGAGCGCGTGGAGGGCTGCACGACCTTTTTGCAGATGACGGCTCTGGCGCCGTTCATCCGCCTGGGCGCCGATCCGCGATACGTATCCATGGCGATCGCCGTTTTGGCGCTGGCGCTGATCGTCGCCATGGGCGTTTGGCTCATCGAGCGAATTTATTACGGCGGCGAAAAGACCGATCTGGCCGCGTGGGCATACGGTCTGTTCGTTCTCACGAGCCCCGGCATGATCCAGTGGACCATCTCGGGCATGGAAACGATCTGGTACGGTGCGGCGGTCACGGCGGCGGCGCTGCTATTATGGCGCGATGTGGAAAAAGACAAGCCTCCCGTTTGGGCGGCTCTGGCGTGCGTGGTCGCGGCGCTGACAAGGCCCGACGGCGTGATGATCGCCGCGTTTTGCGGTCTGGCGATCTTGTGGAGCGGCAATCGGAAGAGGTGGAAAAACGCGATCGTCTTCGGCGCTGTTTTCTGGATTCTTTACGGCGCATACTTCGCGTGGCGTTTTCACTATTACGGCTGGCTTTATCCCAACACCTATTACGCCAAGGTAGGCGGCGTCAAGCCGATCACGCTGATTCGCGGCGCAAAATATTGGATCAAATCCGTGGCCTTCGGCGCCATGCCCCTTATTCCCGTCGTGATGATTATCCGGCGCAAAAAACTCGGGCTGACGTTTAACAACCTGGAAAAAATTCTGGTCTCATTATTCGCCGCGCAGTCCCTGCAATCGATCATGGGCGGCGGGGATTTCATGCCCTATTATCGCTTCATGGTCCCGGCCTGGCCTGTGGCGGCGCTTTTGGCGCTGAGTCTGGCGAGAAAAATCAAATGGGATGAGATAAAAAATTTCATCGGCAAAATCGCCGCGGCGATGCACACCAGACGCAATGTGGTGATCGGCGTTTTGATTCTGAACGCCTCGACGATTCTGCTGGGTTTCAGCGGCATAAAGGCTTTCACCGGCGCGGTGGCCTGCCGGGCCTGGGAAAAGCAGGCGCTCATTTTAAAGGACATCATCCCGCCGGACAGCCTGACCGCGGCGACGGCCATCGGCGAATACGGCTGGTATATCGACGGGCCGATGATCGATTTATTGGGCCTGACCGACGAGACCATCGCGCACACGAAAATCCGCACCAAGTTCAAATCCCCCCGCGGCCACGAAAAATACAATTCGAAATACGTCCTCAAACGCAAGCCGGATTTCATCTTCTTCTGCGTGCAGACCGCGAAAAAGCCGTTTGATGAATGCGGGGAACTGGGCAAGGTTCTGCCCCTGCCGGCATATCAGGACATGGTGAAAAACTCGCAGTTTTTGTCACAATACCGGTACGCCAACCACGAATACAAAAAGGGCTACATCGCCACCTTTATTCGCCGCGACAAAATCGGCGCACCCGGTTTCGAAGGCTGGTTCGTCACCGCCGACGCCCCGCGGATTCCCACCGGCGGCAAGTGGTTGGATAAGACCAAAAAGAAGTAATAAATTCCGGTAAACTATCAAGATGAACCTGCGAAGCAGGCGGCGGATTTATAGCCCATAGCGCGAGAAACTGTGGATAAAGTTGAGTTATGCGAAAAAATGTCATTCCAACCGTAGCTTTAGCGAAAATGAAGATCGCGACGTTCTGGATTATTCTGTGCCTGGTCCTGGCCTTGTGGGTGATCTTCGCCGCGTGGCTGCGCTGGATATAAAGAGTCTCTTTGATAGGTCCGGCCTCATCATAGCCGGTATTGATATCGAGCACGGATTGCGGGTTCCAAGCACACCCGCTCGCTTATCGCCTGACGGCGATTTTGTCGCTCGCGGCTCTGTGTGACGTTTGCTTTGGCGCGATTGAAACAGAGCCGCGAATGTCCAGCTGTATCTTTGCGTTAGCGAAGATGCAGCAATGAGCGGGTGTGATTCGCGTTATTCGCCGGGATTGCCGAACAGGCGCACCTTGACCGGCGTTTCCGGCGTGACGGCGTCAAGCTTCGGTGGATTTGCCGTGCGCGGCTTTTGTTTGTGTCGCCCCTGACGGGACCACAAGGAAATTGACATTTGGTTGCGGCCGAATAGCCGCGATATGCCACACATGATGTGCCCGTGCTTCACGCATTCGCTTATCCAAAATAATTTACCGCCGAATCATACGCCTTTTTGAGGTGCATCGCAAAACTCTTCTCGTCGAACTCCCGTCCCGAATCCGGCCCGTTGATTTCAACGGTAAGCAAGGGATCGCCGCACGCCTTGATAGCCTTTGCCGCGTATTGCCAGTCGATGGTCCCCTGCCCGGGAATCAGATGCTCGTCGGTTGTTCCGTGATTGTCTTGCAGATGTGTGGCGGCAATAAGGCTTCCGAGATTATCGACGGCGTCTTTCACGTTTTCGTTGACGTTGGCGTGGCCCGTGTCCAGGCACGCTTTAAGATTCGGCGATTTGACTTTGTCGACCAAGGCGGCGATCTCCGCTGACTTTGAAAGATCCGACATGATGTTTTCGACAGCCAGCGTGACGCCGAGTTTTTCGGCCCTTTCTACGACTGGCTCCAAATCCCGCGCATAAAGATCACGCAGATAATCTTCATCGCCGGGGGCATAACCCATGCCGTGCAATACGGCGACGGGTACGCCCAGATCCGGGCATTTATCAAGCACGCGCAAAATCAGATCGCTTGCCAGCTTCGCGAAATCTCTTTGCGGGTCGCCAAGGCCCAGAAATCTGAAATCCGGCGCGCCCCATCTTCGATAAAAAGGAAGATGCAAAGAAGGCGTTTTCAATCCCGCTTCGCGCGCCCATTTCACGGCCTCAGCCAGTTTGCCTTCTTCTTCAATTTCAACGTGCGGGGTCATGGCCCATATCTCGACGGCCTTGAATCCCGCTTCGCGGACCAGATGGAAAAAACGCGGCTTAAGCGGACGCGGAACGAAGACATGCATGCTCAAGGAAATCATCATGCGCGTATCCTATTCATATGATAAATCATTTCAACACCTGCTGTTTTTACGCCAATCTTTTTTTCTTCGGATTTCTTACGAATTTACGCACCGATACAGTAATATGTTGTACTTAGTCACGATCAATTCAAATGTCGATGATTTTTATCTTACGCAATTCCGTCCGTCATGCTTCGCGTTATACAAAGCTGCGTCAGCCTGCTGTATCAGTTTGTCGACAGAAAAGTCAGCACCCGCTTCGGACGCAACACCGATGCTGGCGGTAAATGAAAACTCCTCGCCTTTTTCAGTCTGAACCTTTACTGCGGCAAGATCGCTTCGAACTCTTTCTGCAATGAATGTCGCGTCCGATCTATCGGTTTCCGGAAGGAGAATTGTAAACTCTTCACCTCCAAATCTTCCGAGTGTATCGCCGGAACGCAGACACTTCATGCAAGTTCGAACAAGAATCCGTAAAACCTCATCTCCCGTCGGATGCCCTCGCGTGTCGTTGATCCGCTTGAAATAATCGACATCCAACATCAGCAAGGAGAGGGGATGATGATACCGAATTGCGCGGATGACTTCCTTCTCCCCCCTCTCAAGAAATGCGCGTCGATTAACCGCACCGGTAAGAGGATCCGTCGTCGCGAGCCTCGTGAGCTCGTCCTGCATTTTTTTTCGCTCGGTAATATCACGGGAAATTCCGATATATCCCGTCTGGTCTCCTTCATCGTCATATAGCGCGCCGATCGTAACTTCCGTCCAGATCATTGAGCCATCTTTACGAGGATGTTTCAATTCGAAAATGCGACATGAATCGGCGCCCTGGCCGTCTGTCGATGCGGCTGAAAAGGCGCCGCGCAACTGCGAAAACGACAACCCGGGAAGGACGTCGTCCAATGGTTTATCCATTAAATCGGCGGGAGTAAAGCCGGTTAATTGCGCTATGGAAGGACTCACAAAGGAATAGCGACCCTCCAGATTGATAGTCCAGATAACATCCTGCGCGTGTTCTGCCAGCAGGCGAAATTTTCTTTCGCTTTCCGCAAGATCAGAGCGTGCTTTTTCCAATCCCTTGATCATGGAATTAAAGGCATCGGAAAATTCTCCCATGAAATCCACGCGCTGGCTAAAGTCACCGGTCGCAACCATTTTGGCTTGCCATGTCAAATGTCTCAGATCCGCCTGGAGTGTTCTTAAAGCGCCGGCCATAAATCCTTTGGTTTTAATTGGTTTGGCCAGGTCGCCCTTGGACAGGGCAAGTGCATCACGCAACAGTTCGGTCATTTTCTCCCGCAGAAATAAAAATTCCTCATGTGACTCTAAATCATCAGGTATTTCCTTGCTTTTACCCGTATCGATTATCAGGTTCAGATTCGCAATCGCCCTGTCAAGCGCAGCCTTTTCCATTTTGTTGGATTTCATCATCGCGGAAATCAATCACTCGATCACATCGGCTGTGAAGCGGCAGGTGCGGTCGCCGGTGCACCAACAATCCACTTCAACAACTCGAAATTGTTTTTCTGTAAATGATTCGAGGAGCGCTGCAATAAATCCTTCATCATATTTGCAGATTTGATAATTCAGTTCGGGCAAACCCGAGCAATCCAAGTCCTCCGATACGGTGATGACAAAGGATCCTTTTTCAATATCGGACTCTTCCACACGTAAGATCCCGACTTTCATTTCCTTCAGCGAGGATTGTAAGTTCCCGATGAATTGATGGAAGTCTCCGGTCTTTTCCAGAACATTATTGTAAAACTGAATGCCGGCCAATTTGCCCGCTTCATAAAACATCTCGTCGGTCTTCTCAGCACCTAAGCGTTCCTCCATAACATCCCGAAAGGTGAATTGCATCAGCCGATAGAGCTCAAGCCGAGTCCAGGGCCCCAAATTCGGTCTTCCCTCAGCGATGTCGCCGAGAAGATCCCAGGTAAACTCATATTTGCGATTTTCCATGTTATCCCTTCCTTTAACCGGATTTATCCCTATCGAATACCTCGCGTACTTTTTGTAACAACTGTTCTTTCGTGAAAGGTTTGCTTAAGAAATGCATGCCTTCATCCAAAACTCCACTATGCGCGATAGCATCATCCGTGTAACCCGACATGAAGATCACGTGAATATCCGGTCTGATCTCGATAATTTTATCGCACAATTCCTTGCCGCTGATATTCGGCATGATGACATCGGTTAATAGGAGATGAATTTTTTCTTTAAAACCTTTTGTCTTCGATATGGCGTCAACCCCATCTACGGCTTTCAAAACCCTATAACCGCTTTGCTCCAGAATTCTTGTTGCCAGATTTCGCACAATATCATCGTCCTCGACCAGCAAAATGGTTTCCCCGCCGGAAAGAACCGATTTTTTTATTTCCCCATTGACGTTTTCGATGCCTTCCTTTGCCTTGGGCAAATATATTCTGAACGTCGTACCTTCATCAGGTTTGGAATAGGGAATTATATAACCGCCATGTTGTTTGACAATTCCGTATACGGTCGAAAGACCCAGGCCGGTGCCCTTCCCTTTTTCCTTGGTGGTAAAGAAAGGTTCGAAAATGTTGTACAGAGTTTCCTGACTCATTCCAGCGCCGTTGTCACTCACGGAAAACACGACATATTCGCCCGGAACCGCACCCGTATGATCCTGACAATATTTTTCGTCGAGAACGGTATTTTGCGTTTCAAGAATCAAACGGCCGCCACTCTTCATGGCGTCACGCGAATTCACCGACAAGTTAAAGAGAATCTGATCAAATTGCGCGGGATCCACTTTTGTTTTCCACAAGTTATAGGCCGGAGTAAAAACGAGATCGATGTCTTCGCCGATGAGGCGTTCCAGCATTTTCAGTGAGCGATTGATAGCTTTATTTAAGTCGATGATTCTCGGTTCGATAACTTGCTTTCGGGAAAATGCCAGGAGCTGTTTCGTTAATCCGGCTGCACTTTGGCCGGCTTCAATGATTTGGCACACATCATTATAAAGAGGCTCTTTGGAATCGAGCGAAGCCTGCATCATCTCAGCATAACCGATTATACCGGTGAGAAGATTATTGAAATCATGTGCGACGCCACCTGCGAGACGGCCGATTGATTCCATCTTCTGAGCCTGACGAAGTTGTGACTCAAGCTTTGCTTTCTCTTCATCCGCTCGTATACGCTCGGTGATGTCTCTGCATATCGAGGCGACGCCTATAACCTTTCCATATTTGTCGACGAGGGTCGTATTAAACCATTCACAGGTGATGATTCGACCGTCTTTAGTAATGTTTTCATTGATGCTGTGCTGACCGCCGCTTTGACTTATTAAGCTTTGAAATATCCCGTCGACCAAATCGTGAACCTCGGGATGGAGTACTAAATCCTTGGCATGTCGGCCGATAGCCTCCTGTCTGGAGTAACCGAAAATCCGCTCGCATGCGTCATTCCATTCCATCGCACAGAAATTTTCATCCCATTCCAAAAATCCCAGGGGAGAATGTTCACTGTGCAATCGCAATCGCTGGTTTGAGCGGAGCATCTGTTCATCCGCCTTTTTACGCTCAGTGATGTCACGAATAATGGAAGAAGCCCAATATTTTCCAGCGATTAAAAACGGCGACACGGCGATTTCGATTGGAAACTCCGTACCGTCTTTTCGTTTTCCGGTTAACTCGGTGAGATTCCCGACCACGCGGCCCTTCCCTGATTTTTTAAACTCGACAATTCCTCTTTCATATTCAGGACGATATTTCGCCGGCATTAATAAATCATGTACATTCTTACCGATCGCTTCTTCATGAGTATATTGGAACAATTTTTCAGCCGCAGGATTCCAATATGCAACTTTTCCGTCGTCATCTTTTAATATAATTGCATCGAGGGCTGAAGTGCTGATTGCGCGGAATTTCTCTTCACTGTTACGCAATGCAAGTTCCGCCTGTCTTTGATCGGTTAAATCCTGTATCATCCCAAATATCTGTATTGGGTTGCCATTTTCATCCCATTGAATATTCGCTTCACTATGGATGTATCGCTCATCGAGGTCTGGCCTCTGCAAACGAAAATCGACATTAAATTGTGAACCTCCTTTAACAGCCTCTTTTATGGATTTCAGCGTTTTCGGCAAATCATGTGGATGGATATGTTCTTCCCACCACTTCGTCCAATGAGCAATTGGCAGAGGTGATTTATCCGGACGCAATCCAATTATTCGGCAGGCTTCATCGGAAATCATGATGAGGTCGGACTTATAATCAATCATCCAATAACCAATGTGGGCGATTCGCTGTGCTTCGGCGAGACGCTTCTCGCTAATCTGTAAGTTTCGAAATGCGATCAGGCTGGAAAGTCTGTCCGTCAAGCGAATTCCTATCTCCTTCAAGAAGATCAATTCCTCGTCAGTCCAGACTCGGGGATGGGAACATTGATGAATTCCAAACTGCCACGGTTTATCACCGTCTGGGAAAAGAGCCATCGACATGAAACTCTTAAAACCATAGCGTTCCGACACTTCTTCAGGTAGAGGATAGGGGGTTTGGGGGCCAAATCTTACAGGACCATTGGAAGTGAGTAAAATCCGGAAAGTCTCCGCAACGTCTTTATCCATCGGGATATCACGACCGAACTCTTTGACGCCTGGATACTCCGGCTTGCACCTTTCCATCGGGACATACCAGGAAGACGCATCCGGATCACACGGATACAGAAGATAGGCGCGATCACAATCAAATAAAGATAGCACCAGATCGAGTACATCGCTTAACATCTGTTCGAGGTTGTTTGTTCCTTGAATTGTTTTATTTACAAGGTCCATGTTTTCCAGTAAGCGCAAATAAATCTCGCGCTCTTTTTCGGCTCGGTTAAGTTCGGTAATGTCTTCTTTTACGGCGATATAATTGGTGATTGCGCCATCCCCGTTGAATACCGGCGAGATATTGGCGGACTCCCAGTAAAACTCGCCGTTTTTCTTCTTGTTTTGAAAAACTCCATGCCAAGTTCTGCCACCGCTGATGCTTTCCCACAATTGTCGATATTCTTCCGGCGGTGTTTCACCGGATTTCAAGATACGCGGATTTTTTCCGATTGCTTCATCGGATGTGTAACCGGTGATTTCCGTGAATTTGGGATTGACGTACTCGATGTTGCCTTCGATATCCGTAATAACAATGGAAGCCGGGCTCTGCTCCACAGCCTGCGACCAATTGCGAAGCGAATCTTCCGCGAGTTTGCGTTCTGTGATATCCGTCAGAGAAACCAACATTTTTAGCGGGCTGCGGCCATGTCCTTGAATAATTGAAAATTGAGTGGAGACATACACCGGTCTTCCGGTCAATGTCTGAACGACGCCGTCCACTTTCATTTCCGTTTTACCGTTCCAAAATGAGACGAGAGCTTTCTGGAATATGGAATAGGACTCCGGCAGAAAGGTCTTCGGCAATCCCTCCAACAACTCCTGTTTGTTGGAAGCCTCGTGCAGGATTAGAGTGGCTTTGTTCACGTCAATGACCTGAACCATCTCTGCGCATCGCAGCAAGGTTTCCGGATGTTGCCGCAGATATGCGTCCAGGTCAGTGATGCCCTGCTTTCGAAGTTCATCAAAGAAATCCTTAACGGCGGAAATGTCCTCTTCCCATAAAGATGCCGGCGAGTTTTCAAAAAGGCCGCGATATCTCTCTTCGCTGACCTGGAGGGCTTTCAACACTCGATTGTGTTCGGTCAAATCCAACAGCACGGCGACGTTGCCGATGATTTCACCATTCGAGTCGTGCAACGGCGATCCATAAATGCTGTATTCGATGGGAGTGCCGTCGCGCCTTTTCCTTCGGACCTCGATGCCGTCCAAACTTTTACCGCTTCGAATCCATTCCCGGAATTTTGCAAATTCGTCCTTTTTTTCCACCGGTACGCTGGGCAGATACTCGCCTATCGCCTCTTCGGCGCTCCATCCGAGCATTTTCTCGGCAGCCTTATTCCAAACAGTATGAACTTTACCTTCCAAATCGAGACCAATTATCGCTGTTGGTGCGGCGTCAACGATGGAATGAAGCAAGTCGGTGGATTGCTGAAGTTCAACTTCCGCCCGCTTGCGTTCGGTAAAATCATGAGCGACGACGGCAACACCGATTATTTCTCCATCCTCATTTTTGATGGGACCATGAGATACCTGAAAATATTTCTTCGATCGGAGCTCTTCACCCGAATAGGACTCTTCTACGATTTGCTCTCCAGCCAACGCACGATCCAGATTACGCTTTGCAATCTCACGATCTTCCGCCACGGTCATATAATCCAGCAAGCTATGGCCGATTTTGATATCAGAACCATAGATCGTTTTCATGACTGCAGCGTGTCCATTATTAAAACTGGTATAGCGATATAGTCGGTCAACGGAGAAAATGAAAGCTTCAGTGCTGTTGATGATGCTGTGAAGGGTAGAGTATTGTTGCTGAAGAGCTTCTTTCATGCGTGTGTGTTCGTTCCGGGTACGCAAAGTGATGATCCCGTAGGCCAAATCTCCGGCAAGGATTTCCATCAACTCAATTTCAGCGCTTGTTATTGCATTGACCTCAGAAGAATAGATCAGCAATACGCCGAATACCTGGCCCCTTTCATCTTTAAGCGGAAGCGCTAATCCTGAATTGTAACCACGATCCAATGCACCTTTGCTCCAAAGAGACATCCTCGGATCGGTGGTAAAATCCTGAACATAGACAGTCTTTCCACTGCGAACAGCTATTCCGGCCGGTCCCTGTCCCCGCTCCGAATTTTCGGACCATGTAAGCTTTGCTTCGGCAATATATCCGCTGTCGAATCCCGCCCAGGCTATGGGTCGTATGGTTTTTTCGGCGTCTTTTTCAACATAGCCCACCCAGGACAGGCGATATCCCGCCTCATTGCAAAAAAGATTGCAAATATCTTTCAGGAGGATCTGCTCGTCCTCGGCCCGCAGAAGAATCTGGTTGCTTTTTATAATAGCCCGAAGCTCGCGGTTCAGCCTTTTTAATGCGTCCTCGGCGTTCTTTCGCAAGGTGATGTCCTCGAATATTCCGAAGACGCCGGCGATTTCCCCGTTCCGGTCATAGTGGGGAGTTTTGATGGTGTGCACCCATCGCTCTTCGCCTCCTGTCCGGTACTTTTCCTCAACATCTATCATTGTGCCGGTGGTCACGACGGCCTGATCATCTTTCCTGTAATTCTCCGCTAATTCACGAGAGTAGAATGCGAAGTCGTCCTTCCCCGTCATTTGCTCCGGAGTCAGATCCATATCGCGGGCATAATTCGAATTGCAATAAAGATAACGAGAATTTTTATCTTTAATGAACACTCGTTGCGGCAGATTCTCCACGAGATTCCGGTTCAGGTTTTCACTTTCCCGCAACGCTTTAATGGACATGCGATCTTCGCTTTGGTCGCGAAAAATAAAAATGACTCCTATTGTTTCGTTTACTTGATTTCGCAAGGGCGAAAAATTACCGGCGATCGGATACTCATCCCCGCGATTGGTGATTAACAGGGAATTGGCGTCCAGTTTAAGGCTCAATCCATCATTTAAGACTCTCTTGACTGGATCTTCGATGGACGTACGGGTTTCTTCATCGACAATGGAAATTGTTTCGAAGCAGGGATTCCTTATGGCCTTTGTTTCTTCACATCCGGCGAGGTTTTGGGCAACAGAATTTATCAACGTAATTCTGCCCGCGGCGTCAGTGACAATGACGGCGTCTCCGATACTGTTTACAAAGGATCTCAACTCAGGAGACGCCGCACCCGTCAAATCCGATTCCTTCATCCCACTCCCCATTTTATCCCAATACATTTAAAATGAAGATCGAGCAGACCCGGAAGCTCCGAAAAAAAGCCCACAGGTTTCAGGTCCGACCTAAACTCAGGCGCAATTGAAAAATGGTAACCCGCAAAAAAACCATTCGGAACACGACTTTAAAGCATTATGCCACTTTTCATTATAAAATTGTCAAGAAAATTAAGAATTTTTCTATCGAGCGACTGCACGGCCGCTGGAGTGGATATTGTTGTGAACAGGAAACGCGAACGCACCGCTTTGACAGTCATTTTCATTAGCTTTCTGCAGTGTTGAGTTCAGATGATCCGTTAATTGACGTATCGCTTTGCGGGGTCCTGCTTGTAGAAAAGCTTTAACTGCTCGTACAATTCGGGATGGCATTTTTGCAGCCTTTGCGGCGCTTCGAAAAACGTCTCCGTCACCACGGCGAAAAACTCCGCAGGATTCGTCGCCGCGTAGGAATTCAGGCAATGGCGACGGTGATGCTCCAGATCGTCGAGCAGTTTCTCATACTCTTTTGTCAGCACCCGCGCCCAGGCCGTGTACATGGATCTTTCGGGCAGAAGCGGCGCGCCGTCGGTCCGCCCGTGTTCGCTGTCGAGTTGATGCGCAAATTCGTGAAAGACCACGTTATGCCCGTCGTGCGCGTCGAAGGCTCCGTGCTTCACGTCGCTCCAGGACAAAACCACCGGACCCCGGTGCCACGATTCGCCCAGGTGCGCGCCCATGCCCTCAGCCACGGACCCGTCGGGCAGGCGCTTTTTTTGCTCGACGAAAAATGTATGCGGGTAAACGAGAATGGTCCGCAGGCTCGGGTAATACTCCGTTTCGCGGCCCAGCAAAAGGATGCAGGCCTGCGCGGCGATGGTGACGCGAATCTCGTCGGTGATTTCAAGGCCGCCTGCGCCGAGGAAATTCTTCTCATGTAAAAAAACCAGGATATGCCCGCGCAGTTCCCTTTGCTCTTCAGGCGTCAGCTTGCCGTAATAAGGCACATTCTTTTCGATGATCGAAAGCCATTTCGCGGGAAAATCCTGCGACTTTATTTTTGCGCGTCGCCTGCGGCGAAAAAATCCGAACATATTTTAATCCTTAAAAACCGTCGATGATCGTCGCCGCGCCCGTTTCGACGGCGCTGCGGAAGAAATGCGCCGCCTGTCGGTGGGACGCGACGCCGATGTCGTTGTATTCCTCGAAAAAACCGTGATCGTCCGTGTCATATTGAAACACGGCGGGACCGGAAAAAGGCATCCCGGCGAGGGTCAGATCGTCGATTGCCCAGACCACGGGTTGAAGCTGCGTGAGCCCGAAACCGCGCGCCATCTGCGCCGAGCCCGGCGCGCCGATGGTGTCGTCGTAGGCGGCCATCATCTCCAAAATATTGGTCTGGCTGTTTTGCCCGAAAAGCGGCTCCCGCAAAAGATAGCGGCCCCAGGCGTAAGGATCCGCCGGATCCAAAACGGCGAACAAGAGATCCAGGGCGACGAGAATATCTTTTTTCACGTTCAGGGGCGTGAGCATCTCGATCAGATCGAGGATCGTGATGATCTGCGCTCCGGTATCCGATTCCAGGCCGGTGGCGCGCAGGTCCGCCGCGGGAACGTAAAGGATTCCCGCGTCGAAATCCGGTTCCAGCGTCACAACGATTCCATCATGAATGCCGCCCAGGGACTGCCCGAATATTAGCAAATGATCCGTGTCCAGATCCGGCGCGCCGTCGCCCCCGCCGGCCTGCGGGGAAAAATCCAGATCGCCAAGCTGCCGGATCACGTGTTTCAGCCAAAGGGTGTCGGCGACGCCCTGGCGGATGTTGTCGCGAAAATGGCGCGGCGACAAAACATTGAAAAACAAAAGCATGCGAAGCACATCATCCAATCCCCGACCCCGCTCGCCGTGCCACGCCCAGTTGATCGCCGCCACGGCAAAACCCCGCGGGCACAACACCTCTGCGATTTCCCGGGATTCATCCAGGTCCGAACCGTTGCCGTGACCGAAAATAACGACCGGATAAGGCTGCTCGTATTCGCCGGCGCCGGGAGGCGGCAAGCTCAGGCGAATCGGAATTTCCTCCGGCTCGCCGGGGACCGGATCGCCGTTTTCATCGCGGACGAAAATGCCGTCGCGCCGCCACCCGATCGTGTCGTAGCGGCCCTGCCAGATGGAGTCGATGTCCCCGCCGGGAGCTTCGACAAGTTGCCAGTCGCGCACTTGCGGCGGATCGCTTATTGCCATGTCATCGAGCTGATCGCGGATGGATAGCATATCGGAAGTGACGGACTGCGTGGTGAAGATGGAAAGTCCGATGATCTCGTTTCGCGAAAGTCCCGTTTGTTCGATAAGATCGTCAACAAACGGGGCGCTTTTTAGCCGCGCCGTTTCCAAATCCGGCGCCCGCGGATCGGCGTCGCCGGCTTGCTCGGACAAAATGTATCGAAGATGCGCGGGCCTTTCGTAGCAGTCGCCGCTTGCGGTCGAAAGCCGATCCGTCGCCACGCACGCATATATCGTTTTTTCCGCAAACGGCCAGTGCGGCCTGACGCTTATGAATCCGCTTTTTTCCACCCATTCGACGTCAAGAGGCCAGTACTGCCCGTAATGGGAATTCGCTTCATCGCCTACCACGAGGCAAAAAACCGCGTCGGATGCAGATGGTTCGGTAAAATCGGGAAGCTGTTGTTCGTCGGGAGCGGCGGTTGCGGGAAACCAGATGGGCGTGGACAGCCCGAAACCGTCCAGCGTGTTTAGCGCCTCTCTGAAAAAAGGCGTATAGCGCAGGATATCATCCAGATAGGCAACGACCTGCCCGTTTAAATCAAGTTTGCCGTCGTCGGCTTTCAGCAAATCGCTGGGATAAGGGATATTCCTTTGCCCGTCGCTCAAATCGAAATTGAAAAACACGCCGCTTTGGCATCCCGGCTCGGACGTGTCGTCATCATCCGCATCGTCGTTTAGATCGTCGTCGGATGCGTCGTCATCCGCATCGTCATCGAGGTCATCATTAATCTGATCGTCATCGCCGGAATCAGCCTGCCCTGAGCCTGTCGAAGGGTCGTCGTCCCCGCATGATGCGAGGCATAACACGAGTACGGCAATCAAAAGGCATACAACGAAATGAAGCTTACTTATCATTCCCCGTCGCTTTCGTAGCGATGTCCGAGAACGTCGGTGGAGGTCACCAGGCCGTTTGACGGGATATCCGCCAGTTTGTCGGCCACGGCGTCCGGGATTTGAAATTTAAGCGCCACATTGCGGTCCGTTACGCCCCCCGTCGAGCCGAATTTGCGCGCATCATCGTAGCGCAGCCTGGCGTGTTCACCGAACGCGAGGTCGCGTCCCAGGCCCGCCAGATCGTCTGAGTCGTCGCCTTTTATGGGCCAATGATCGAATACCGTGTTGTAGATCGTTCCCGTGCCGTCACGGTTGTCCACGATTTCGATAATGCGTCCCTGCTGCGGGTATTCCACCGTGGAAGGCGTCTGGATTTCCCAGTGGCTGCGCAGAGGATCGCCCGTGACGTCCGGCAGCGGCGTCACCTGGTTCTGATGGCGATGGCCGACCAGATGCGCAATCACGTTGGGGCAGTCGTGGAGCATCTGCTGAAAACGCACTCCGCCGGCGATGACTTCAAGCTCGGGGTGGTGGGAACCGACAATGACCAGAACCTTGTCTTCGACGGCGTGATCCAGTTCATTTTTAAGCCAGGAAAGCTGCGCCGGACTCATGCCGCCTTCGGACACGGCGGGCAGATCCATCGAGTCGAGCATCAAAATGCGCAGGGGCATCAATGCGTTAGGCCAGTCAATCCGATACCAGCCCCCGTCCGCAATGTTGACCTGGCCGTCTTCGTTATGATCGTAAAAACCGTGACCCTGCCCATGCATCAGGGGGATCAGCCCCTCGGCGCCCAGAAAAGCCCGCTTGATATCCGCCGTGACGTATATGCCGTCGTCGCTCGGATCGCCGGGCGTGTCGTTTATGAGCGTGGGCAAGTCGAACTGAGGATTGATTTCGCTTTGCCAGTCGCCCAGGACCATGAGCAGATAAAGGTTCTGCCAGTTTGTGTTCCATCCGAAGAATCCGTTGGCGATGTAAAGCGGCTCGTTTCCGTTCGCTTTCATCCAGGCGACCGTCGACGCGAGTCCGGGGATGAAGCCGTAACGCGCCACGTCGCCGACAAAGTCCGCCTTTGAAAAGCAGGTCACGCCGCCGTCGGGATTGAAGCCGCCGGCGCCCAGCACGTCGTGATTGCCGATGCTGTAATACCAGGGCAGTTTGCTGCCGTCGCTTTTTAAAAGGCCGCTTGCCGGGAAGTCGGCGTTGGAGTTCGGATATCCGGCGCGAAAATACAGCATGTTGGGATTGCCCTGAACATCATAATCCTGGGAACCGAAATTCCGCTCGCCTTTGTTGAGACCGGTATCCGGATCGATGTCCAGGTCGCCGCTGTCAGGCCGCACCCAGCCTTTGTGTAATGAGGTCAGGCCGCCTCCGTCGAGAATGTCGATAAGAACCTTCATCTCGTTGAACTGGGAGTTGTCCGATCCGTCGCCCAATATCAGGGCCATGTCGAAATCGCGCTCGTAATCTTTTTGCAGGCGGTTGGCCGTGCGCGCCATGGCGTTGAGAATCTGCGGAGTCAGATCCTGCTGCGGCCGGTGGAAGGATTCGAACATGGCGAACAGGACCTCCCATGAACCGTAGAAATCCAGGCGCGCCGGCGACTCCTCGTCGGCCTGGTGCTGGTCGGCCAGGATGAGGAAATAGCCCATGGACAAAGGATCGCTGAGAGGATCGCGCGTCGCGAAGGCCTGCAAATCGTTGCGCTCGATGTGCGCTTCCCCGGCGCCGGGTTCGAGACGCCACCCGTCAGTCCCTTGGGCGGGAACGAGGGTCAGATCCAGCGTCGTGGGCACGACGCCCTCGAAAGCATCATCGTCCGCATCGTCGTTTGCGTCGTCATCCGACGTGTCGTCGTCGGCAGGCGAAGCCGTATCGTCATTTACATCGTCATCCGGAGCGTCGTCATCGGAAGAATCGTCGTCGTCACCGCAGGCCGCCGGCAAAAAAAGCGCGCAAAGCGCAAGTAGAATCGGGACGAATCGAAAGAACCTGATCATGAACAACCTCCTTAAGCCGGCTGTGGTTTCGACGCTTTTATTTTTATTACAATCCCGGTCGGATTTCTACATCAATCGCTATGAAGAAAAATTCGCCGCATAGTGAGATTTTTATTGACTTTTCGATAAAACGGCATGCTAATCCGTCCAGAAACACCGTCGGAATCAACCGGCGGCAAAATGGAGGTGTGGCACAAAGCGGTGCAATGAGTAATCGATAATCACTTTATAATCAACCTTTGTCGCTCATTGTTATCCAAATGCATCTCACTTACGCAACGTAACGAATGCGCCGCCCTCAAATTCAATGCAAAAAAATAAATAATCCGACTCAAAAAACGGAAACGTTTTCATCAGTCTAATAACAAGGAGTCAGTCATGAAGAAGTTTTTTGTCCTCGCCCTGATAGCATCGTTATGCATCAGCGTCGTCGCTTGCAAAAGCCCGGAGTCCGCGCAGCAGAACCCCCAGGATTTTCAGGCTCCGCCGCCGGAAAATGTGTTTGAACCGATGCCTGAAGGCGGTCAGCCGGAAGCAGCGCCTGAAGCGGCCCCGGAAGTTGTCCCGGATATGCCGGAAGCCCCGGTTGCGCCGGAAGCCCTCGAAAAGCCTATTGCAGACGATTTCGGCGCCGCCGAACCTTCGACGAATTAGTCACAAAAGCGAAAAATGGACGCAGGGGGGATTCGATCCCCCCTGTTTCTCTCCGGCAACTTCAATTTAGTAATAAAATCCCCGAGAGGTCGGAAGAAAGTCCGATGTAACGTTGAGGCGCAGCTTTCGAAGGCCGTTTTCATCGCCTTTGCCGATGCGGTGCGTAGAGTGCATTTCGCATCCCGCCAGTTCCTTCAATTTTTTGAGGCAAAAATCGCAAGTCGGATTGGAGGTGGCGCAAATGGAAAGGCACACCAGGACTTCCTCCACATTAAGGCTGGCGGTCTTTCCCTTGAGGATGTCTTCTTTCAGGCTGGTGATATTCCTGATGTAACTTTCAGGCAAGAGGTCGATCTCTTTGGGAATGCCCGCCATTTCCTTGATCGCCTTGATGATGCAGGCGGACTCGGCATGCAGAAGAGGCGAATTGGCGCCGGTGACGATTTTCCCGTCGTGAAGTTCTATCGCCGCGCCGCAATAGATGCTGCGATGGCCCTTTCCGAGTTCTTTGGCCTTTTCGGCGATTTCCCTTGCGGCGGGCACCGTTGAGCGATCGGTAAGCTTCATGCCGATTTTCTGCAGGAGCTTTTCGACGATGGTCACCGTCTCCTTCGATTCCAGGCCCTGCTTGTTCTCATTCATATATCGATAATAACGGCGAATGATCTCCTGTTGGGCGGCTTCCTGCACCGCCTCGTCGTCGACGATGCCCTCTTTGGCCATGTTCACGCCCATGTCCGTTGGCGAACTGTATTCGGCCATGGCTGTATTGCCCTTGCCGATACGCTGAATAATCTCTTTCATGATGCTGAAGTTTTCGATGTCCCGGTTGTAATTGATGACGGTGACGCCGTAGGCCTCCAGGTGAAAGGGATCCACCAAATTAAGATCCTTCAAATCCGCCGTTGCAGCCTCGTAGGCCAGATTGACGGGATGATTCAGGGGCAAATTCCAGATCGGAAAGGTTTCAAACTTGGCGAAGCCGGCCTCCTGGCCACGCACGTTGTGATGATAAACCTGGGAAAGGCAAGTGGCCATTTTCCCGCTGCCGGGTCCCGCTCCTGTAACGATGACGAGGGGCTTCTTGGTTTCGATAAAGGGGTTGCGCCCGTAGCCGTCTTCACTGACGATCCTTTCCACGTCGGCGGGATATCCGTCAATCTCGGGCTGCGTGTATACGGGAATGTCCCGGGATTTGAGAAAGCGAATAAACCGGTCGGTGCTCTTTTGACCTTTGTAGCGGTTGACGATGACGCCGGATATGGAAAAGCCGAAATCCTCCAGATCGTCGAAGGTTTTAAGCGAGGCCGCATCATAGGTCAGGCCGAAATCCCCTCGGATGCGGCCCTTGTCGATATCCTCGGCATGAATGCAGAAAATAATTTCCAGCACATCCTTCAGTCGCTGCAGGAGCTTGATTTTCACGTCCGGATCGTATCCGGGCAAAACCCGCGAGGCGTGCATGTCTTTGAGCAGTTTCCCCCCGAACTCCAGATAAAGTTTTCCGGAAAATAACTCTACGCGTTTTAAGATCGCCTCGGCCTGCGCATTCAGGTACTTTTCATTGTCAAAACCGATTTTTTTCCCCCGCACAACCCACTCCAGTATTAATGATGTTTTAGAAAAACCAAGTCGCTTGTTATAACATTCAATGGAAAAATTTGTCTATTCGATTGAATTTGGGAAACGCCAATTCCAACTTGGAAAAATTCTCCAGCGCTTTTAATATCGCCATTGGATTTGGAAGTGGATTCACTGAAATTTACGCGGAGCTGATTTTGAATAATTCCTTTCTTGAAATTCCCGAAATCAAAGTAATCCTGGATAAAGCCGCCGAGGCTTCGGCGTATCTTTGGGAAAACGGCTGGGCTGAACGCAACGCGGGGAATCTGTCGGTCGATCTGACGGATTGCATTGGAAGCGAAGCCGTCCCGGCGGGCGTAGAGCGCTATCGCGCGCTGGCGTGCGCCTATCCCACGCTGGCCGGGAGATTTTTTCTGGTCACGGGAACGGGCCGCCGGTTTCGCGACCTGTCCAAAAACGCCGGGGCGAACGCCTGCGTCTTGCGCATGAACGACGCCGGTAACGGCTATCACATCATATGGGGCGGCGGCGACCATCCGGATTTCAATCCCACGTCCGAATGGCCCTCGCATTTGCGTGTTCATGAATTTCTTTTAGAAAGCGGCGCCGCTGAAAACGTCGTATTGCACACGCACCCCACGGAGATGATCGCCCTGACGCATCTGCCCGAATACAAAAACGAACAGGCCCTTTGCGACGTCCTTTGGGGCATGCATCCCGAGGTAAAGGTCACGCTGCCGCGCGGCGTCGGCTTTGCGCGTTATATGGTTCCCGGCACGGAGGAATTGGCGCTGGAAACCGTCGAAGCCTTTCGACGGGGCTTCAAGCTGGTTCTCTGGGAGATTCACGGATGCGTGGCGATCGCCGATTCCGTGATGCGCGCCTTCGACCTGATCGACACGGCCAACAAGGCGGCGAAGATCATGCTCATGTGCCGGTCGGCGGGCGTCGTTGCTCAAGGACTGGAGAAACATCAGCTCGACGACCTGGTAAAAGCCTTCGGCCTCGAGGAGTAGCCTATGGGCCGATCATGCTATCTCGCATTCGACCTGGGCGCCGGCAGCGGCCGCGCGCTGGCGGGATTCTTGAAAAACGACCGGCTCGAAGTGCGCGAGATTCATCGCTTCGAAAACCGCATGCTTAAACTCCACGGCCATTTGCACTGGGACATCTGGGCGCTTTTTGCCGAAATCAAAAAAGGCATGAAAATCTGCGCCGCTCAAGGGATCAAACCGGCGAGCGTGGGCATCGACACGTGGGGAGTGGATTACGGCCTTTTGGCCGCCGACGGCTCGGTGATCGGCCTGCCCTACACGTATCGCGACAAGCGCACCGAAGGCGCTATGGAATCGTTTTTTCTAAACTACTCGGCGGAAAAAGTATACTTGCAAACCGGCACGCAGAGCCTTCCTTTCAATACGCTGTTCCAGTTGTGGTCTATGATCGAAAAGCACAGCCCGATTCTTTTCAAACGGGTTGCCGCGGACCTTCTTTTTATGCCGGACCTTTTTCACTATTTGCTCGCCGGGGTGAAAAAAACCGAGTTTTCCATTGCCTCGACCTCGCAGCTTTTCGACCTGACGGAAATGCGATGGAACGACGGGCTTTGCCTCGTCGCGGGCTGCGATCAAATGATGCAGGAAGTGGTGATGCCCGGCTCCATCCTGGGCCGACTCAGCGACGAGGTCTGCGAGGAAACGGGATTCGATCCCGTCCCGTTGGTCGCCGTGGCCACGCACGACACGGCTTCGGCCGTAGCCGCCGTTCCGGCAAAAGGCAGGGACTGGGCCTACATCAGTTCCGGCACATGGTCGCTGATGGGCGTGGAACTCAAAGGGCCGGTCCTGACAAAAAAAGCCCTGGCGGCGAACTTCACCAACGAAGGCGGCCTGGGCGGCACGATTCGTTTTTTGAAAAACATCGGCGGATTGTGGCTTTTGCAAAAGTGCATGGAAGTCTGGTCTAAAAACAAAAAAGTCAGCTACGACGAACTGATGGAAGAAGCCAAAGATGCGCACCCGGAACATGCGTACGTGGATCCAGACCACGAGGATTTTCTGAACCCTGATAATATGGTGGAAACCATCAAGCGCCATTGCGAGCAAAACGGCATGTGGATTCCCATGGGCAAACCCGAAATCGCCCTGTGCATCCTGCGTAGCCTCGCTTTAAAATATCGACACACGCTGGAGCAACTCCGCAAAGCGCAATCCAAAGAGATCAACCGCATTCACATTATCGGCGGCGGCGTGAAAAACGAATTGCTGTGTCAATTTACGGCCGATGCTTGCGCCCTGCCGGTTTACGCCGGACCGGTGGAGGCCACGGCTGTCGGCAACCTGCTGGTGCAGGCCATGGCCGACGGCAAAGTCTCTTCACGGGATCATCTCCGAGAGGTTGTGCGCAATTCCTTTGAGGTTGTCGAGTACACGCCTAATCCAACGCCAGAGTGGGAAAAAGCCTGGGAAATTTTTCAAATCCTCGTCATGAAAGTCTTACGCGAAAAACCGAAAGGCGGGAGCAAGTATTGACCAGACAATCTATCGAGCATTGTTGCCAAACAGCAAAAGAGCGTTATGCCGAATTCGGCGTTGATGTGGGAAAGGCCCTTGAGAGTTTGGCGGCAACCTCCATTTCCCTGCACTGCTGGCAGGGCGACGACGTGGGCGGATTCGAAGCCCCGGACGCGCAGCTTGGCGGCGGCGGAATCGCCGTGACCGGAAGTTTCCCCGGCAAAGCGCGCACCATCGAAGAATTGCGCCGGGATCTGTCCATGGCCTACAGCCTCATTCCCGGCAGGCGCCGCCTGAACCTGCACTCCAGCTACGGCGACTTCGGCGGCCGGCGCGTCGAGCGCGACGAATTTGCGCCGGAGCATTTCCGAAGCTGGATCGATTGGGCGCGCGACAAAGGATTGGGACTGGATTTCAACGCCACGCTCTTTTCCCACGTGAAAGCCGATTCGGGTTATACACTGGCGAGCCCGGATGAAAATATCCGCGCGTTTTGGATCGAGCACGTCAAGCGATGCCGCGCCATCGCCGCGCACATGGGCAAGGAGCTTGGCAAACCCTGCGTGCATAATTTGTGGATACCCGACGGCGCAAAGGATGAAACGGTCAACCGCCTGGCGCACCGCAAGCACCTGCAAAACAGCCTGGATGAAATCTACGAAGTCAAGTATTCGCCGGACCACTTGAAAGACAGCGTGGAATGCAAACTTTTCGGCATCGGCTCCGAGTCCTTCGTGGCCGGCTCCCATGAATTTTACCTTCTTTGGGCGCAGAAAAACGGCGTCATGGTGTGCCTGGACATGGGACATTTCCACCCCACGGAATCGGTGGCCGACAAGGTTTCGGCGCTGCTTTTATTCTTCGACGAAATTCTCCTGCACGTCAGCCGGGGCGTGCGCTGGGATTCGGATCACGTGGTTACGCTGGGGGACGAACTGCGCGCGCTGATGCTGGAAATCACGCGCGCCGACGCGCTCGGCCGCATCAACATCGCGCTGGATTTTTTCGACGCGTCCATAAACCGCGTCGGCGCCTGGATCACCGGCGCGCGGGCGGCGCAAAAGGCCCTTCTCTATGCGCTACTCGAGCCTACGGATAAACTGCGCGCGATGGAAAGAGACGGCGATCTTTTCGGCCGCCTGGCGTTATTGGAAGAAATGAAAACCATGCCCTTCGGCGCCGTCTGGGAATATTTTTGCCAGACGCAAAATGTTCCGGGTCATTCAGACTGGATGCGCGAGATCTATGACTATGAGAAGAAGGTCTTGAAGCTCAGAACTTGATAAACAACGGCGCCTAATAATAATACCAGATGGTCTTGTAGTCCTCGACGTTCTCGCCGCGGGCGGCGAGTTCCTGCAAGTAGTCGTAAATCGGAATGTCCACGTAATTGTAGGTCGGCACCGGCGTGATGTTCTTTTCCCAGGGGTGGAACTGGTAAATCCGGCTGCCGTCGGCGAGGATCATGGTCAGTTGGTGATCCTGCCAGGCGCGCAGGTGATTTTTTCCCAGGCGCGGCACATTGAAGACCGGTTCGTCAGTCCGCTCCAGGCCCGGCAGCAGACGCGCCTCCTCTTTGCGCTCCTGCAAAATGCGCGCGATGGGAACCATGTATTTCCTTGTTTCCTTTTTTCCCTTGGTATTGAACGTGTAATAAGGATCCACGCCGATTTTGCGCAGATCCATGCGCAATTTGGCCGATTCGAAGCGCCTGGAGTTCTCGATGGTGAAAACCTGCTGGTTATATACGCTGACTCCCCGTTTTCGGATTCTGCGAACCGCCGCCATGGCTTCCGGCGTGATCTCGTAGCTGTGTTCGAAGTGCGTGACCACGGCCACTTCCCGGCGTCCCGGTTCATGATGTTTCGCCACGATCCTCGCCGCGTTGTCGGTCCATCTCATCGGCAAAACCACGGGAGTCCGGGTGCCGATTCGGATGCGATAGATATGTTTGATGGCGGCGACCTCGTCGAGGACGTATTCCAGTTTTTCGTCGTCGATCACCATGGGGTCGCCCCCGGTGATGAGAACGTCGCCGATGCCCGGATGCTCCCGCATCCACGTAAGAGCCCTTTGCAAACTCCTCTTTCCCGCCATGGCGTTGGCCGACATGCATTCGTCGATCTCCCAGTTCCGCTGGCAATAAACGCAAATCTGGGAACAGGTGTTGTATGGTTTGAAGATGCAGATGGCCGGATAGCGCCGCGTGATCAGATCGACGGGCGAGGTGTCGTGTTCGCCCATAAAATCAAAGTGCCTCTCCCGTTCCAGGAGGTGCGTGCTCATGGAGTCCACGTATTCCGGCGGCGGCAGCACCTGCGCCCGCACGGCGTGATCGTAACCCAGGTCCGAAGCTCTATCCATGAGATGCAGATAGTAAGGCGTCACGCCCATGGGCAGGCGGTTTTTGTATGCCTTGGTCAGCGCCTTTTTATAATCTTCGGAAATTTCAATGAATTGAAAAATCGTTTCCGGCTTTTTGATCACGTTTTCCAGGTGCCACTTGTAATTCTTCCAATCCTCTTTCCCGGCCCCGAAAGCTTTGTAAATCTTGCGGCGGTTTTCCCTTCTCCGCTTGATGATTTCCGGTTCGAGGCCGCAATGATATTTCATCAAATACCGACGCAACTGCAATGACATCCTGTCGAGCCTGTCGCTTCTACGCAACGCGGCTTCCCGGCCCTCCATCTGGATGAATTTCGGGACGCGTTTTTTCACTCCGCCTTGTTTTGTATAAACGTTTGCGTGGCCTGTTACGCCGCTGAAAAGATGAATAAACTCCATCACGAAAGCAACGGAAATCTCCTGCTTTATTTTTTCAGTCTCGCCACGCGCCAGTTTCCATAAAATATCCAACGCGCTGAATTGATTAACTTTTTCATTAACGGGGCCGATGATGCTGCGAAATACCCTGATACAGTCCCTTACAATGACTTTTTCCATGACGTGCAGGCCGTTATCGATATCGAAAACGCGGCGCTCGGCCTTGTCCAGATATCCGAACATGGCGTCCCGGGCTTTTTCCAACGTCGAAGCGCTTCGCAGGATTTCATGAATATCCGAATTGGCATGCCGCAAAATTTCCAGGCTCGCGTCGTAATCGGTTACCAAATTTGGCGGAACGCTTTGAAATACGCCGGTGAGGATATCGTCTCCCGCAATTTTCGCGGGATCGGCGTTGACTATTATTTTCCTTGATTTTTCATTTTTTTTCCCGGGCATAATTCTCCTTTTCTCGGAGCGGCATTATAGGGACTCCTGATCTTTTCTCAACATTTCCGGGCCAAGTTGACTTTCAGCCGACGACCAAGGGATAATGTTTAAGGAATTCGGATTTGCTTTTTATAAATTCGGGGCATGATAATTTTCAAATCGCGAAGGAAAAGGAGAACTAAAAAAGTGAAACGCTATTCAATTATCGCGCTGGCGGTCCTGGCGCTGGCCGCATCGGCCCTTACGACCCCGGCATATGCCCTCGACATCGCAAAGCTTCAAAAAGACATCGATGAAAAAGGCGCCCGGTGGACGGCCGGCGAAACGAAATTCTCGCACATGAGCGCCGAGGAGTTCGCCCAGTATTTAAACTATCCGCTGGAAAGTCCCGTGCCTCCCGACGGCGAAATCCTCTATGAGTGGGACGGTGAATTCAAGGAAGATCCCCCCGACACCCTCGACTGGCGGGATTACAACGGGAAAAATTACCTGACTTCCATAAAGGATCAGCACCCTTGCGGCTCCTGCGCCACGTTCAGCACCGTCGGCTGCCTGGAGTCCCGGATCAAGATCGCCATGGACAATGAATTCATCGAGCCGAATTTGGCGGAACAGCTCGTCTGGTCCTGCGCGGGCAATCTCATGCCCCCCGCCACGTTCTTCCACACCCTGGGATGGCTCCAGGATAACGGGACCTGCGACGAGGCCTGCTTCCCGTACGATTTAAATCAATGCGACGGCAGTTCCCTGGGCCGCGCGGATTGCAACGAGCGCTGCGAGGGCTGGGCCGGCCGGACTTACAAGATCGACAGCTATAAATTCTATATGTTCCAGCAGCCCGAAACCTTCATCCAGCCCCTGCAAAACGGTCCCATCGTCGCCGGCTTCATGGTCTTTTCGGATTTTCAGGGCTACACCGAAGGCGTCTACGAACATGTGGACGGGCAGATGCTGGGCGGCCATGCCGTGGTCATCGTCGGATACAACGCCACGGAAAAATACTGGATATGCAAAAACAGTTGGAGCGAAGACTGGGGTGAAAACGGCTATTTCCGCGTCCGCTGGGGCGACAGTCTTCTCGACTTTGGTTACCAGGCGGCTCACATGAACGTCAGCTACGAAGGCCTTTGCGGTCAAAATGATGCTCCGTCCATCAGCGGCCTGACGGTTTCCAAAGCCGACGACGCCGAGATTCTCTTTAACTTCGAAGACGCCGACGCCAATCTGGCCGGCGCCGAGTTCTTTTACGCGGTAGACGGCGGCGATTTCACACGGTTCGAAACTCCCGCTACGGATTTGACCGGAACGGACGGCCAGGCTTCCTTCCTTATTCCCGGCGAGTTTTCCTACCTGGAAATTTACGTAAAGGACATCTGCGGCGAGTCAAGCAACGTACTCGATTACGGACAGGAGCCGGAAGGCGACGATGACGCCGATGACGATGACGCCGATGACGCGACGGACGACGACGTGACCGACGGCGGCGACGATGACGATGACGACGACGGAGGATGCGGCTGTTAAACGCATGACTATTTCGGATCATCAAGGGCGGTCTTTTTTTTAAAAGGGCCGCCCTTTTCATACCTCTTTCAAACGCCCGATTCTTGCATTGGCCGTGCGTTGATGTTATCCACTAATCTCTTTTTCGCGTGAACAAAAAAATAACCAGCTTTAAAAACATATCGGAAAGAAGTTTCCACGCTTCTTTAAGGGGAGTTATTCATGGTGAGTAGAAAATCCGCCGGCGCGGACCGCGTGGCCGTTGTCGACGGCTGCCGAACGCCGTTTTTGCGCGCCGGAACCCAATTCAACGACCTGCCGGCTTACGAACTGGGCCGCTTGGCCGTGGCCGGTTTGATCAACAAAACCGGCCTGGATCCGGACCTGATCGGCCAGTTTCTCTACGGATGCGTGACGGCGGATCCCGAGAAATCCAACGTCGCCCGGGAAGTGATGCTGGCCGCGGGCATCCCCTCAAAGGTCCCCGCCTACAGCATCAGCGAGGCGTGCATTTCCTCCAATCAGGCCATCACCAACGCGGCGGACCAGATCCGCTTCGGGCACATCGACGTGGCCGTCGCCGGGGGAACCGACATCACCTCGGATGTTCCGATCCGTTTTTCCAAAACCATGAGGCAAAAACTCATCAAGTCGTCCCGGGCCAAAGGGCTCAAGGATTATTACAAGATTTTCAAGGACGTCCGGCCCAAAGACCTGGCCCCGGCTAACGTGGGGATCGCCGATTATTTCACCGGCCTGTCCATGGGCGCCAGTTGCGACCGCATGTGCAAGCGCCTGGGGATCACGCGCCGTGAGCAGGATGAATACGCGCTTCGCTCTCACCACCTGGCCGCCGCGGCCACGGAAAAAGGGTTGCTCGCCGAAGAGATGGTGATGGCGGCGCCTGGCCCGCACTACAAACCCGTCATGGCCGACAACGGGATTCGCGGTGATTCGACTATTGAAAAGCTGTCGTCCCTCAAGCCCGCCTTCGAAAAGTCGTATGGCACGGTCACCGCCGGAAACGCCTCCTTTTTGACAGACGGCGCTTCGGCGGTTTTGCTGATGAGCGAATCCAAGGCCAAGGAACTGGGATTCAAACCCAAAGCGTTTATCAAATCCTACGCCTACGTCGGCACCGATCCTTTGGAGGAAATGCTTTTAGGACAGACCTACACGCTGCCTCTGGCTCTAAAACGCGCCGGAATCGAATTCAACGACATCGGCGTTTTGGAAATTCACGAAGCCTTCGCCGGGCAGATGGTGGCCGCCATCAAGCTCATAGGCTCCAAGGAATTCGCGAAAGACTATTTCGGGCTGGACGACAAGATCGGCGACGTGCGCGATGATCGACTCAACACGCTGGGCGGCAGCCTTTCCCTCGGACACCCCTTCGGCGCAACCGGCGGACGCCTGTTCACCACGTGCGTCAATCGCATGGTTCGCGAAGATTCGCGCTACGGCCTCGTTTCGGCCTGCGCTCTTTCGGGACTTGGCAACGCGACGATTCTGGAAAGGGATTAATCATGGCGAAAACAAAAATAAATCTGCCTTTGACGGTTGATAAAAGGTCCGACGGCGTCGCCGTCATTCACTTCAACGATCCCGACGACAAGGTCAACAAGCTGTCCACGAAACTCGTGGGCGAGTTCGGAAAGATTCTCGACGATTTGCAGGCCGACGCGAACGTCAAAGCCCTGGTCTGGATCAGCGACAAGGAAGGCTGCTTTATCGCCGGGGCCGACATCGACGAATTCCTCGGAGTCAAAAAGCCCGAGGACGCGGAAAAAATCAGCAAGGCCGCGCAGGATATTTTCGACCGCATCGAAAAATTTCCCAAGCCCAATGTGGCGGCGATTCACGGCGTGGCTCTGGGCGGCGGATGCGAATTCGCCCTGGCCTGCCATTACCGCATCGCGACGGATCACCCTTCCACGTACCTGGGTCTGCCGGAAGTCAAACTCGGACTTCTGCCCGGCGGCGGGGGAACGCAGCGCCTGCCCAAGCTGATCGACCTGCAAAACGCCATGGACATGATGCTCACCGGCAAAAACATTTATCCGAAAAAAGCTCGGAAGATCGGCCTGGTCGACGAAGTAGTCATGCATTGGGGTTTGGCCGACACCGCGGCGACCGCCGCCCTTCGGCTCGTGGAAAACGGCGCGGCCAGACACAAAACCGGAAAACTGGCCGACCGCGTGTTCAAGGAAGTCGGCCCGGCGCGGGACTTTGCGCTGAAAAAAGCCGAAGAGATGGTTCAGAAAAAATCCCGAGGCAATTATCCGGCTCCGCTGAAGATCATCGCCGCCGTCAAAGCCGGACTCGTCGGTCCCCGCGACGCGGGATTCGCCGCCGAGCGGAAGCTGTTCGGCGAGCTGGCCGTATCCCCGCAAAGCCGGCAACTGGTCAACCTCTTTTTCGGCATGACCGCCAAGAAAAAACCGCCCCTGGCAAAGGGCGCGAAGCCTTCGAAAAGAGTCGGCGTTCTCGGCGCGGGACTCATGGGCGCGGGAATCGGCCTGGTCACGACGAACAACGCCAAATTGCCCGTCGTCATAAAGGATATCGCCGATGAGGCGCTGGCCAAAGGCGCGGCCTACATCCGAAAAGATCTGGAACGAAAAGTGAAAAAAGGCGGCATGAAGCTGCTGGATCGCGACAAAGCCCTTTCCCGCGTTCTGACCACGCGGGATTACTCGGAGATGGCGCATTGCGACATCGTCATCGAAGCGGTCTTCGAGGAAATCAAAATCAAGCAGGCCGTGCTTAAAGACGTTGAGAAGGTCACGGCCAAAGACTGCGTGTTTGCGTCCAACACCTCGGCGCTTCCCATCAGTGAAATCGCCAAAGCCTCCAAACGACCCGAAACGGTTCTGGGCATGCACTACTTCTCGCCGGTGGAAAAAATGCCCCTGCTGGAAGTCATCCGCACCGACAAGACCGCCGCGTGGGCGACGAAAAAGGCGGTGGCTCTGGGCGTCAAACAGGGCAAGACCGTCATCGTGGTCAAGGACGGGCCGGGCTTTTACACCACGCGCATCCTGGCGCCGTATCTGAACGAAACCTGCATGCTGCTGGAAGAAGGCGTGCGCATCGAGGCGATCGACCGGGCGCTGATGGACTTCGGATTCCCCGTCGGCCCGGTGCGCCTCATCGACGAAGTGGGCATGGACGTGGCCGCGCACGTGGGCGATTTCCTGGGCGCATTCTTCAGGAAAACGCGGGGCGAGATCCCGCAGTCGGAAGCTCTGGCGCGTCTGAGCAAAGCCGGTTTCGCCGGACGTAAAAACCAGAAAGGATTTTACGATTACACCGGCGGCAAAAAGGTGAAGCCGGGCAAAACACCCAACGAAGAGATTTATGGATTGATCGAAGCGGCGGCGTCCAAAACCGTTTCGCCGGGCGATATCGCGGACCGCATCGCCCTGGTCATGGTCAACGAGGCGGCGCACTGCCTGCAGGAAGGAATCATTGAAAGTCCCCTGGACGGCGACCTGGGCGCGATTCTGGGCCTGGGATTCCCGCCGTTTCTCGGCGGACCTTTCCGCTATATCGACTCGGTGGGAGCGGCGAAGATCGTCGAAAGCCTGAAGAAACTGGCCGACGCGCACGGCCCGCAGTTCGCCCCGGCGAAAATCATCGATGATTGCGCGAAAAAAGGAAAAACGTTGTATTGACCTGAAAAAAAGGAGAAATTTCTCCGTCGCCGGCGCGAGTCATTTGCAAGAAGCCCGACTTATCCCGACGAAGCCTTGGCGAAGGAGAAACGGGCGGCGGATTTTACATTGCCCCGTAGCTTGCGTTGAGTTTGTAATAATCGTAATGCAGGTTTTCCGGATTGACGGGCATCCAGTATGACCAGGCGGCTTCGGCGAGGGAGGGCAGCCAGGCCCATTCCCGGTCCTCGAAGCCCGCGTCGGTGGTCGGGCGTCCGATGAAACCTTTGCCGCCGTAGTCCCGCGCGTTGCGCATCCAGATCATTCCCTGTGCAGGATTGTGCCCGCCGCCGCCGGCAGTGTAGGTGTATCCGTCCTCCGCCAGATCGGTGAAAGTAAACAGACCGTACACGTACAGAAGCGGCAGATAGTTGCTGTATTTGAATGTGCACCAGGTGATGTCGTGGGGCACGAGCGTGGTCGCCAGCGGCGGATCCTCGTCGGAGCCGGGTGCCGGGGCCATCAGCCGGTAGCCGTTATGCAAGGGCTCGATCATGTCGGACCAAATCATGATCTGCGTGTCGGGCAGGATTTCCCGCACCATCCCCACGGTGCGGTTGACTGAATAGGCGTAAAGCTCCGCCGCGGAAAGGCCCGATTCGAGGCAGGCGTCGGCCCGGTTGAAGCTGCGGATGTCGCTGTGGCCGATGTGAATCCACGCGGGATCGAGATACTCGGCGATATTGCGTAAAAGCGGATCGTATACATCCGTGTACATCAGTTCCACCATGGGGCATGTGTCGTTGCTGTTTCCGTCGGCGCAGTCGAAGCCCGCCTTGCTGCACTCGGCGATCACGCGGTCCGCGTCGCCGTAAAGGGCCAGTTGGGGCACGGGCTCGATGCCGTAATCCCGGGCGTATTCAAAGACGGCCTGAACCTCGGCGCGAATCGCCGGGTCGTCCAGATCGAAATAGAAATCGCCGGGGATCAGAAGGTGCGTGAGCTTGAGTTCGGCCATGTAGCGGATGCGCCGTTTCAGTTCGTCGTCAAGCGTTTCGATGCCGAGCATTTCGGTTCCGCGAATTTCGAAATCGGGCTTGTCCACGACGGTCAGGGCCGGGAGTTCGCCTGCCGGATGATGCTGCGCCACGAGGCGGATCACGGCGGTCAGGGCGTGCACCACGCCGGGATAATCCATGGCGGCTGCGGCCACGGCGTTGCTGTACACTTCGATGGCGTAGCCTTCGCTGCCCAGGTTCTCTTCGCTTAACGGCAGGCCGCGGCGGTTGGCCAGGCTGCGGATGATCAGGTTGTCGTCCGGAGTGCCGATGGCGATGACGTTGTTAAAGGCGCCTGAGCCGTCGTCCGGAACCAGCGTGACTTCCGGGCGTACGCCGAAGCTGTTTTGCGCCCAGTCCTGCAGGACCGCGAGCATATCCCCGAGTTTTTCCGCGTACTCGGGCGCCACGACGATTTTCGTATCGGCGTCGATGACGAATCCCGCCTCGGGGCGCTTGCCCCAGGCCTGCGGGACGGGAATGAGGCCGGGCTGATAGGTCAAAGTCCGGTCACTCGCCAGGTACGAGGCGTCGTTTTGGATTTCCTCTTCGCTTTTGGCGCGGTTATAAATACGCAGATTGTCGATCAGGCAGTCGGGCTGCGCGTCGTCGCGAAGAGCGCCGATGTGGAAGGTTTCATCCACGTCGAAGTTCGGCAGGTTCTGCGTTTCCTCGTTTTTGAGCCGGCCGTCGATGTAGATGCGGCGCATGCCTTCGCTTCTTTCGCCCAGGTTTTTCCAGACCACGGCCACGTGCGTCCACTTTGTGTCCCAAATATACGGGGCGTAAAACTCGAAGAAATAATAGGTGACCAGATCGAGGTTTTCCTTGAAATACAGGGAGTGGCCGCCGACGACGAAGTTCAGGAAATTCTTGTCGCTGTCTTTTAGGATGGCGAAGTTGCTTTCGCCGCCCACGGAAAGAATCTGGCGATGCCGGTCGTCGTGCCAGACGGCTTTGGGTAGAATCCAGAATTCCATCGTGCCTTCGGACACGGGGAGCTTGCCGTCGGCCCGCATCAGAACGGCGTTGCCGTCGGACAGGTAAAAGGCGTTGCCGTCGAGCCCGGGAACGAAGGCGAGTATGGGATTTTTCGAGACGATCCGGCCGCCCGTGGCCTCGACATCCTGCGCGCTCTCGAAGTCCATGGACCAGACGAGATCGCCTCCGTCGTCATGATCGTCGTTATCGTCGTCGTCATCATCGCCGCACGCGGCGAAAAAGGCGGCGAGGCAAACGAGTAGAAGAACCGTCAGGGCGTTTTTTCGAATGAAGAATTCAAGTTTTTCCATATGTCGATCCAGTTACAGTGACCAGGAGTCAGTGGCTAGCGGCCAGTGACCAGTGGTCATTGATGAGTTTGTGTCGCCCGCTAAAGCGGGCTTTTATAAAATGTAAATGATCTTTATCCCATAGCTTGCGCTATGGGCTATTTTTCCTTCGCCTATTTCATGGGCTCATGCCTCTCTCTTTCCCGGTGCCTTTTCTTTTCAAACAACGGTTCAAGAGTATTGGCAGACGGTCCTACCGTCATTCGATGATGTCGGGATCGATGGGATCGGCGATATATTGTTCCTCCACGAGCAGGTGGACGTTGTCTTCAATGATTTGTCCGTCGGAAGACATGAACAGGGCCGCCTGCCGCCGCGACAGAACGCTGTACATGATGGAATAGGGATCGTATCGCGGCGCCAGCAGATATTCGTGGTTGTACGCCGGGTGGATGCGCCATCCCCGCTTGGACGAGCTTTGCAGGGGCAGATTCGCCTGGGAGAATGAGATTCGATCCCAGTTGAGCGCATTGTTTTTCAATAGGTGTTCCAGGTGCGTGTCGTCCATGACGCCGGCGGCGCGGGCTATCGCGGCCCCGGCGGCCAAAGGCACGGCCGAGTCGGGGGAGCAGACCTGGATAAGGAAATTCTTTTCCGGGTTTCCCGGCAGCGGATCGAGATAGAGATGGGGCGCATAGCCGATGGGATCGGTCAGGGTCACAACCCACTGCGCCGTGTCGATGAAGGATCGGGCTTCCGGTGTGTTGCGGTAAACGCCGAATCCGAAGGATCGCGAAGGCCACTCGACCTCGTCAAGGACTTCATTGGTGTCCGGGTCCACGACTTTGAGATTGAGAAAATCTCCGGCGTCGGCGGCTACGGCTACGGCGAAGTTTCCGTTTTCGTCCATGGTCGTGTCTTTTGTGAAACCGCCGTCGAGATTCTGCAACACGACGCGCGCGCCGGGATCGAACAGGACGTCGTCGAAAGCCACGTTCGGGGTTTCCGTGTTGACGGTCAGTTTCACGCGGTTCGTGATCGCATCCAGTCGCCCGACGATCACCGGGCCGGTGAGTTCGGCGCGGATGGCGGCGTTGACGTTGGGGACTGTAGTGCGTTGGAGGATGTCGGTCAGTCCGCCGCCGGGCACGTTGAAGACCGCCGTTTTGATTTCCGGCTCCAGCGCGACGAAGGGAATGCCCAACAGCGACCCCAGGCTCATGCCCATGAAATAAATGTCGTTGTCCTTACCGCCCACGTCGCAGACGCCGTCCTGGTTGAAATCGCCTTCCAGAAGGTCCAGGTGTCCGTTTCCGTTGGCGTCCTCGCAAAGATTGTTCATCACGCGCACGCCCTGGAACAGGTCGAAGATCGTCTGGCGCGTGATGTCCACCGTGCGGTAAATGTCCGCCGTCCAGAAGGTCTGTCCGGATATGAGAATGCCCTGTTCCTTGATGTCCACGGAGCGGCCGTGGAGCATGGTGCCCAGGAAGGTCTGCTTTTTCAGCACGTCGATAAGCTGGCTGGTCGTCATGCCGGTGGTGTCGATGGAAGGGTAAAACACCGCCAGAATCAGTTTGGCCAAAACCACGTCGATCTGATTGGGCAGGTGCCCGATATCCACATCGTCCAGGCTTTCCAATACGTAGAACGCGCCGGAGATATAGGTTTCCGGTCCGTGCTCGGCGGCGTCGATGCCGATGGTGGCCAGGCATTGCTCGGCGAGTTTGTCGGACATCACCACGCTGTCTAAGCGGTTTCGGATATTGGCGTGCTGATAAAACACGGTCCTGAACGGCGCTTTGCAGGTTTCCGTTTCCCTGGGAACGGAGATGTAGAAGGTGACCTCTTCGGGCTGATAATCTATTTGTCCTTTATGATAGTCCCAGTTAAAAACGCGTTCGTCGTTGTCCAAGAAGCTCAAGGTCTTATAGCTGCCGGATACAATGTAATCCAGGTGATGCAGGGAAAGGATCACGTCGATGGGCACCGAATCCGCCTCGGGGATAACGGAGACGATCATGTCTACGACTTCCTGGAATGCGTCGGCGTCGAAAAGCAGATCGTTGTTGTCGTCTTCGCCTTCAACGGAAAAAGGATGCAGCATGGTGAGCGTCGGCGGAAGTTCGTCGGCGATCCAGTCGTAAACGCCTTCGCCGTAAAGGCCTTTGCGTAAGATTTGCATCGGCTCGGTGATGGTCATGACCGTGAATTCCCAACTGAAAGCGATGTCTTCGGGATCGAGACCGACTTCCTGATTGAGAATCGCCGCCGCGTCGGAAAGGGAATCTTCCTGGCCGGGAAACGTCACCGAATCGAAATAATCGGGAGGCCTGACCGGGAAGCCGTTTTCGCCGCGCAGACCCGTGGTCAGGACGACGGCGTATTTATTTTGCTGATGGAGCGGATAGAGTCCGCGGACTAAAAGGGTGTTGGTGGAGTCTTCGTAGTAGTCCACGCGATTGTCCGGCGGATAAATCAGGTCTTTGGCGCCGGACATGGGATCGTTGGGGAAAACCGACTCCGGACTTTTCAGGTCTTTTGGGAAATAGCCCTTTCCCAGATCCAGGGGAACGATCTCGCCGTACCATTTGGAGTCCCGCTGCACGTTGACCAGATAGATGTTGTCGTCGCGGACCGTTTGCAGATCGACGGGAAGGGAAAAAGACACGGCGATGTTGGCGTAGTTGGCGAATCCGTCCATTTGGCGGATGCGCTTGCGCAGGCGAAGGTTGAAGTCCGTTTTTCCTTCGTACGTGATGTTGACGCGTTTGCCCGTGCTCGTGGTCGGATCGTCCTTGGCCATGATATTGTTGGGCTGCGGCAAAAGGGATATGGGATCGGCATCGGGTTCGAAGAGTATTTCGGGACCGTCGCCGCCCGGATTTTCAAAATCTCTGGTCGTGGTCTCATCGTCGTACTGCCCGCGTTCGCAGGAAGTCATCGAGAAAATGAGAATAATCGCCGCAATGGCAATAAAACCGCCTCGAAGCTTCATCGCTGGCCTCCACTAGAGCCTTCGTGCCGAAAAATTCGGCATCCATATGTATCACGCACGTGTTATGACACATTTCATGGGGGAAGCGTATCAAACGTGCGAGCGCAAAATATACTGATTTACGTGGTTTTTGGCAATGACGCGAAGCCGTCGATGTCATTCGGCGAATTCAAGACGGCGAAATCAAAATCCAGCGTTAACATGAATTGCATATTGCAGGCCGCGCGACATCGGACTGGCATTCGAAATCCCTTTGTGCATATTATGAGAAATAATTTTAAGGAGCAAAGATAATCCATGAGAAGAATTTGTTTTACGCTACTTGTCGCCTTGGCGACATGCAGTCTTTCTCTAGCGGATTTCGAAGTTGCGCCCCGGTCGGAAACGCACAATCCCGAGGCGACGATTTGTCATGATCCGAATAAGCCCTGCAAAGACGACCGGTTCAAAGACTATGATCTGGCCTTCAACCTGGCGAAAAAGCTCAAGTGGCAAAACGCGTACTTTTCCGTGGAGTTTTATGCGGTTCTGCTAAAAAGCGTGAAATCCGTTCCCGATAACGGCCCGAGCGGCGATGTGGAATGCTCGGGTTTCTTCGAGGAAAAAGATCGTAAAGAAGCTCAAGCGCTGTTTCCCGGGAAAAAGGTCTTTGCCTCGCGCTTCGGCTGCTTCGAGCACGCCGTTTACTATACGGGGACCAATCGCGATTATAATTTTTTGGCCGTTTACGGGGGTAAAAGCAGAAAAGAGGCGCAAAAAACCCTTGAGCTGGCCAAGGCTACGGGGAAATTCGGTCACGCGAATTTAAGAAAAATGCGCGTGGGATATGAGTTCGGCGATTAGTCGCGGGCATCGCAGTAGTTTTTTACGTGACGGCAAGGCAATTTTATGTATTCTTATCAAGCGAATTGAAAAATTTGATTCACCAACAGCACGAAGGAGATTCTGATGCAAAGGTTATCCATATTGTTGTTCCTGGGATTTCTCTGTCTTGGTCTTGCGATGCTGCTTTCCTGCGGCGACGATGATGATGACGATAACGACGACAACGCGGATGTCGATGATGACGCGGATGACGATGCGGATGATGACGCCGACGACGATGCCGACGACGACCTCGACGACGACGCGGACGATACAGGGGAATGGGGCTTTTCCTGGAGCGCGGCATGGCCGGAGGAGGAAGAGACAGCGGTCTATTCCGGCGGCTTTGAGGACAATATGGTGGATATGAACGTGCAGATCGATTACGGCATCGATTTCGAAGGAGAAACATGGGATCAGTTAACCGTCGGCAATCCCGCGCCGGGCGAGGCCGGAGGTGTTTTGATTTTCGACAGATCAACCCCTTGGGAAATCCGGGTGAAATCCGTCACCGTATACACCAGACTGATCGAGAACGATTATTCCTTTATGGAATATTACGATGACCCCGTTGTGTTCCCTTTGGATATCCCTTTGGGAGAATCATTGGAAACGCAGGGCGAAAGCACCGTGTATTTCGGCGAGGATGACGACGATCCCCTCGAACTCACCCATGAGTATTCCCTGAAGGTTATCGACCTTGACCGAAGCGTCGATCTGGAATTCGGCACGCTGACCGGATGCATCGCCGTGGAGATTACTTTTCCAGACGATGACGGAGTGCAGCCCTTTATTATCCTGATACACCCCGAGTATAACGTGGTTTATTTTGAAAACGCTCCGGGAGTGGCGCTCATGGAAATGGCAAGTCCCTGGTCTCTTTGACGGTGGATTTAATCGCTTGAAACTATTGTTTCATGGACTCGAATTTGTATAGATATCAGCACAGGCGAGGGCGCCTGTGCCACACACGCTGTGGCTGGTAAACCGCTTTTCTCTGGAACGTCACATGTGGCACAGCCGCCCCCGGCTGTGATTCCAACTCATCAATCTTTCCTTAGTTGCAAATGAAATTGACTGCGCTACGAAGTGAATTTTGCAAGCGGCCAGGATTTAATCCAAAATTTTCGTGACCTGAAAAGGCTGCGCCGTTCGCCCGTTGCGAAGCCTGACGGGCTTCTCGACGGCTTCGGCGATGCCTTCCGGATCGATTTTGGTCGGGTCATAAGCAATGGACGCGCGGTGCTCCTGCACGAACGTGGATACGGATAAAACGCCGGGCACTTTTTCGACGACGCTCATAAAAAAATTCGACGTTCCGCGGCAATGAAGTCCGTCCACGATCATCTCCACCGTTTTTTCCTGCTGGGCGGGCAGGCCGAAGTCTTTTTTCATGGACGGCAGTTCCCAGGCGCTGCCGATAAATATGACGCCCAGGAAAACCACGCCCACCGTCGGGGCCAGCAGAAAAGGATGAATTTTCATGACTTGGCCTTTCCGACGCTTAAGAACAGCGCGCCTTTTACCGGGCATTTGCGGATGCATTCCTGGCAGTTGCCGCACTCGGCGCCGTTAACGGTTTTGGCTTCCGATACTTTGATGCCCCACTCGCAGGCGCTGTCGCAAAAGCCGCAGTTGGTGCATTTTTGCTCATCCCGAGTCACGCGGACCAAACCCGCTTTGCCGAAGGGAGCCAGGCATGCGCCCATGGGGCATAAATATTTACAGAAGAAAAGCGGGATGAGGAAACCGACGACGAGAATGCCTAAGGTTAATACAACTCCGACGGCGGTTATCGCATGTCCCTGTCCGGCGCTGAACAGGACGTAGTAAGGATCGAAGTTTCTGAAAACAAGCTCCTCGGTCCTGATCGTGGCGATGATGATCACGACCAGGATCGGATACTTGAGCCACGTCAGCGCTTGATCCAGTTTCACCGGTATGCGCCGCGAGCCGATGATATATTTTCTTCCGGCGATTCCCGCCCACTCCATCACCGTGCCCAGAGGGCAGATGTGACTGCAAAAAACGCGCTTGAAAAGCAAAGTGATGAGCAAAACGCCGACAAGAACCGAAATGTTCGTAGTCGACAGGCTGCACAGGGTTCCTGTTTTGCCCAGCCACGGGATCAGGGTTTCGACGCCTCCGAAGGGGCAGTATTTTTCAATCGTCGCCCCCCGAACGCCCAACAGCATCCGTATCGCTATCCAGAGGGTCAATGCCAAAAAAATCAGCTGCACGACCGTGCGGCCGTAGCGGAGGCGTTTCAAGTATTTGTCAAAAGATGTTTTCGAAGACCTGGTCATGGTTCCATGAATTTAAAAAATTAATTTTACCGGCGACCGGATTATCCGGCCCTGGCGCCGACAACTATGTCTATATATTTTCATTAATGAACAGGCAAGACGATAGCGCCTCATTGAAGGGATTCCTCCTCTACGCTTCGCTACGGTCAGAATGACAAAGACGCCCAAAGTTGTTATTATTCTCACAAGAGCAGCGAATAAAACAATAGCAATTTGACGAGAAAGTATTTACGGGCTTATTTGTAAATAGGAATAGTTCCTATCTAAGAGCGGGTTAATGAATATAGCAGAAAAAGAAGTGCGTCGCCGTATGGAGCACTTTCAAAAAGCGCTTCATCAAAAAGGGATTAAGGTTACGCATCAGCGCATGGAAATCTATCGGGAGGTGGCCCGGTCCTCGGACCATCCGAACGTCGAAGTGATTTTCCGTAGAGTCCGCGAGCGCGTCCCGACGATCTCCCTGGATACGGTGTACCGGACCATGTGGACCTTCGTGGATATGGGGCTCGTTCAAATACTGGGCTCCTCGAAAGAGCGCGTGCGTTTCGACGGCAACAATGAACCTCATCATCATTTTGTCTGCACCGTCTGCGGCGCCGCCGCGGACTTCACCGATATGAAATTCGATGCTTTGCCCGTGCCGAAAAAAGTCCGGTCCATGGGCAAAGTTATAAGCACGCACGTGGAATTCAGGGGCCTGTGCAAAAAATGCAAACAAAAGAAAGCATCCGACTAATCGATAACGCATCAAGGGAGTAAAAATGGCAAAAACAAAAAATCCGAAAGCGAAAGCGGGAATGCAGGGCGGCGGCGCCACGAACGCGGACTGGTGGCCGAAGCATCTGAGGGTCGATATCCTGCGACAGCATTCCGCCAAATCCGATCCGATGGACGAGGATTTCAACTACAAAAAGGAATTCGAAAGCCTCAACCTCAAGGCCGTGAAAAAGGACCTTCGCGAAGTCATGACCAAATCCCAGGACTGGTGGCCGGCGGACTTCGGTCACTACGGCCCCTTATTCATTCGCATGGCCTGGCACAGCGCGGGCACGTATCGCGTCGGCGACGGCCGAGGCGGCGCGGGGACCGGCGCGCAGCGCCTGGCGCCTTTGAACAGTTGGCCGGATAACGTGAATCTGGACAAGGCGCGCCGGTTGATCTGGCCCGTCAAGCAGAAATACGGCCGGAAAATTTCCTGGGCCGATCTGATGATCCTGGCCGGCAACGTCGCCCTGGAATCCATGGGTTTTGAAACTTTCGGTTTCGCCGGCGGGCGCGAGGACGTCTGGGAGCCGGAAAAGGACATATACTGGGGTTCCGAGGACAAGTGGCTGGGCGACAACCGGTATTCCGGCAAGCGTGATCTGGAAAATCCTCTGGCGGCGGTGCAAATGGGCCTGATATACGTCAACCCGGAAGGCCCGGGCGGCAAACCGGACCCGGTTGCGGCGGCGAAGGATATCCGCGAAACCTTCGCGCGCATGGCCATGAACGACGAGGAAACGGTGGCGCTTATCGCCGGAGGTCACTCTTTCGGCAAGACCCACGGCGCGGGGCATCCGAAGCACGTCGGACCCGAGCCGGAGGCGGCGCCCATCGAGCAGCAGGGACTGGGCTGGAAGAGCAGCTACAAATCCGGCAAAGGCGGCGACACGATCAGCGGCGGTCCGGAAGTCACCTGGACCAACACGCCCACGAAGTGGAGCCGGAACTTTTTCAGAATCCTGTTCGACTACGAATGGGAACTGACGAAAAGCCCGGCGGGCGCCTACCAATGGACGCCGAAAGACGGCGCCGCCGACGGCACGACTCCGCATGCGCACGATCCCAAAAAACGTATCGCTCCGGCCATGCTGACCACGGACCTGTCTTTGCGCTTCGATCCCATTTACAAAAAGATTTCCCTGCGCTTCAGAAAAAATCCGGAAGAGTTCGCCGACGCATTCGCCCGGGCGTGGTTCAAGCTCACGCACCGCGACATGGGGCCGCGCTCGCGCTATCTCGGCCCGGAGGTCCCGGCCGAAGAACTCATCTGGCAGGATCCGATTCCCGCCGTCGACCACAAACTGATCAGCGCAAGGGACGTCGCTGATCTCAAACGTCAGGTTATGGATTCTCGCCTTTCCGTATCCGACCTGGTTTCGACCGCCTGGGCGTCGGCGTCCACTTTCCGCGGCTCCGATTATCGGGGCGGCGCCAACGGCGCGCGCATTCGACTGGCGCCGCAAAAAGATTGGGAAGTCAACGAGCCCAAGCGGCTGGCGAAAGTGCTTGGGGCGCTGAAGCGCATTCAAAGCGCGTTCAACAAAACGCAAACCGGCGGCAAGAAAGTATCCCTGGCCGACATGATCGTCCTGGCCGGATGCGCCGGCGTCGAACAGGCCGCGAAGAACGCCGGTTATAAAATCAAAGTTCCTTTTACGCCGGGGCGCATGGACGCTACGCTAAAGCAGACCGACGCGGCCTCCTTCGCCGTTCTCGAACCGTTCGCCGACGGATTTCGCAACTATCAGAAAGCCCGTTACAGCGTTTCCGCCGAGGAAATGCTGGTGGACAAAGCGCAACTGATGACCCTGACCGCGCCGGAGATGACGCTTCTGGTCGGCGGCATGCGCGTTTTGAACGCCAACTTCGAAAAATCCCCGTACGGCGTTTTCACGGACCGGCCCGAAGCGCTGACCAACGACTTTTTCATCAATCTCCTCGACATGAGCACCGAGTGGAAGCCGGCGAAAAAAGACGCCGACGTGTTCGAGGGATTCGATCGCGAAACCGGCAAGCTCAAGTGGACCGGCACGCGCGTGGATTTGATCTTCGGCTCGAATTCGGAGCTTCGGGCCGTCGCGGAAGTCTACGCATGCGCCGACTCGGCAAAAAAGTTCGTCGACGACTTCGTCGCCGCCTGGGACAAGGTCATGAACCTGGACCGTTTCGACCTTGCCTGATGACGGGCGCCGATAAATTATGAAGACACGTCAGGGGCGGCTTAAACTTTCATAAGCCGCCCCTGCTGAATTCAATCAAAGATTCACGATTCACCGGAGCCGTCTACGGATTTGGTGAAGATGCTTGCAGAAATTTGCAGGGAAAATAGGGTACTGATTTAGCATCAGTGCTTCGCGTCAACCATCATCGAATAGGAGGTTCCATGTCAGACGAAAAGGTAGAGGGGTGCGTCGCCACGGCCGCGGGGCCGCTGGCCCCGGAACCGGAATCAACACAAGCGCCGGCTGCCGCGCCGGTAAAGGAGGCGAAGAAAATGGTCATGGTAGGGCAAGCTGCGCCGGATTTTGAGGCTTCGGCGTATCATGAAGGCGGTTTCAAGAATTTCAAGCTTTCGGATTTCAAGGGCAAGTGGGTTTTCCTTTGCTTCTATCCGGGTGATTTCACCTTTGTATGACCCACGGAATTGTCGGCGGTCGCCGGCAAAGCCGAAGAGTTCAAAAAATTGGACGTGCAGGTGATGGCCTGCAGCACGGACAGCCGTTTCGTGCACAAAATGTGGCAGGAACAGGAGCTTTCGAAGATGGTTGACGGGGGATTCCCCTTCCCGATGCTCTCCGACGCGGGCGGAAAGATCGGATCGATTTACGGCATTTACGACGAAGCCGGGGGCGTGGATGTCCGCGGGCGCTTCATCATCGATCCCGACGGCGTGATTCAGGCCATTGAGATTCTCACTCCTCCCGTGGGAAGAAAAGTGACCGAATCCATAAGGCAGCTTCAGGCATTCCAGCATGTGCGCGCCACGAAGGGCGCAGAAGTCTGCCCCGCCGGCTGGGAGCCGGGCAAGCCAGTCCTGAAAGTCGGCCCCGACCTGGTCGGCAACGTCTGGAAGGTCTGGAAACCGGACGAATAAAACTCGTTATTTATTATAAATAGTTACTCGCCCCTGCGCCATGATGCCGTAGGGGCGATTTTTTATATGCAAGATTAGATGAAAATGTGAGTTTACCTTGAAAAGGGCTAATTCAATCGTGTGTATTGAAATTTAATACAGCTATATTATAAATAATCAGCTCAAAGCTGCGAGAAAACAATATTGATATCCAAGAGCCTTGGATTACAGCGGAAATTGAAGACATCCCGTGGATGTGGCTTTTTGAAAGGTTTCATGATGCAACGCGCACCCATCATCCTTCCGGCGGTTCTGGTGATTCTTCTCGCCGGGTCGTGCGGCCTGGATTTAACGGATTCATCGGATGATAACGATGACGACGGATCGGGCGGCGGCAGTTACTATTTTCTTTGGATCGGCGCCGACAAGGATACCTACACGAGTTGCGGCATATCCCAGGACTGCCCTTACGGAGAATGGAATTACGGGGACAAAGAGTGGATCAGCGTGGCCTATAATTATGAATATAAAAGAGCCTTTGTTCACTTCCCCCTGCCTTATCTTCCTCCCGGTGCTGAAATTCTGGAAGCCTCTATGGAGCTTTATCACGGCGCGAAGCAGGAGGATGGAACGGACGACGACCAGGAATTATGGGTTCATCTGGCCATGGAGCCGTGGAATCCCTTGGAACTGACCTGGAATAACACGCCCAATACCATGTTCGACGCAGAGTATGAATTCAAAATAAAAATGCGCAGCAACGGCTGGTGCTCGTCGATGTCCGATATCGGCTGGCTTGTGCAGACATTGATGGACAACAGGAATCAGGAAAACGGATTCATGATTCAGAATTCCGGCATTAATGAACCGGCTTATGACAAAAGTTTCAGCTCCGTTAATGATGATTCGCGCACCGCGGATTTTTTAGGCGCTTCTCCCAGGCTTTTGATGAAGATCAAACTGCCTTCCGGGTATTCGATTCATGATGTGGCCATGCCGCCCGTTTCCGCGGACAGCGACCTGAATTTTTCGTGGGGCAAGGATTTTCTCATGATGGAATACGCAAACGGAAACGACTGGCCGGTTGACTGGCATGTGGCGCGTCCGGAATAATTCAATGGATATGGCTTTGCCAACGGAGAGACGGCTATGAATAAATCGCTTTATACGGCGTTCATATTACTGGTGAGCATTGGTTTGATATGCGCGGATTGTCATCCGTCGGCAAGCTCAGATGACGATGATGATCCCAATCCAGATAGCGGCTATTACGGCGGCAAGAAATGCCTCGTCCACGAGGATTTTCAGAAAGGAAATGAAGTTGATGTATTTTTAGCGGAAAGCTGCGAAGAATTCATCGCGAGCATGGAAGGTTTGCCCTTTATGACGGCCTGCGATCCGGATTTCTCCTGGGAAATGGATGAATCTTACGAAGCACTCGAAGAGTGCGAAGAAGCACCCATGGGAGGTCTTCCGGAACATTGGAATTCAAAAGTGTGCCTGGAAGATTGCGACGAGGATTTCTATCCAGGTTGCGTGGATGGCGACGCTCTCTTGCAAATTGCTTCTCCTGGAGAAGATCCTTTTGCAATTTATTATCAAATTGAAGAAAACTTACAAAATTCTATAATCGAAAGTGTTAGTTTTGAAGGCATAAGATACACAGTCAACTTTGCCGGCAATGGAAGCCCGGTGGGTTTCTTTTTGGGCTCATGCAACGAGAATTCAATCCGGGATTTGTATACATACATGGCGTATTCGAGTGAAGTTTTTGCTGCGTATGCAGATTATGAAATGTTCGATTGTGATGCCGCTTTGGAAGATAGCAACGAATGGAACGAAGTTGCCTTTGAACTTGATTTCGTAACGGATACTTACAGCATTCTGTTCGACGGCGAATACACCGCTTGCGAGGGAATTACGGTTATCGAACCGCCGAAAATTGATAAAAGCGACGCAAAAAGCTTCGATCTGACGCCGGGCATGATCAATTGCATGGGCTGGGTTTTTGAAAAAGGAGAAGCCTCGATCCTGCGGATCGATGATATCTGCATCGCGCCCGCGGATGATGTCGGCGGCGACGACGATTCTGACGATGACGCCGATGACGACGTCAATGACGATGCGGATGACGATGTGGATGATGACGTTGACGACGACGCCGATGACGACGATGACGGCACATGGACCGATCCCATTTCCGGCTTGGTATGGCAGGCATCGCCGCCTACCACTCCAAGAAGTTGGGAGGAGGCGATAGATTACTGCGACGACTTAAGCCTTGCCGGAGGGGGATGGCGTTTACCGACGATTTCAGAATATCGCACTCTTATCCGCGGTTGCGAAGAAACAATGACGGATGGCTCTTGCGGGGTGACGGACTCATGTCTGGACTCGATGAGTTGTTGGGATGATTCATGCGAAGGATGTGAACAAGGGGAAGGTCCGGGGCAATATGGAGCCTATTGGCCGGACGAAATACACAGCAACGCATATATCCATTGGTACTGGTCATCCTCGCCGGTCACGAACCGTCCCGACCGAGGGTGGAACGTCAATTTCGATTCTGCACGCATTGACGATAACGTTGCCGGTTATTCGGATCTTCAGGCTCTATGTGTGCGAGATTAACGAAAGACCGACTCGCCGTCATGATTTAACGATAAGTCTTGCCGATCGGACTTTCCGATTGAATCGGGCTCTTTAGCCACGATCCTGTTGACCTATTCCATCAGGCCCTGATATCGCTATTGATGGATGCTGATCTTCACGGGAGATTTGATGTGGTAAAAACAACCGGCCTTCTGATTTTCTTTGCATTGGTGTTTCTGACGCCTCTCGGTTGCGGCGATGACGATAACCCTTCGACAAGCTCAGGGCAGGCTGATGAGGATTGCGCGTGCACGCAAGCCCCGCCCGGCGTGGAATCGGACAGGGATTGCTTCGCCCAGGGTGAGGACATGCCCGCCGCCGACGGATGCAACACGTGCTTTTGTGAAGACGGCGGTTGGTCATGCACGGAGATGGCGTGCCTGGATGATGACGCCAACGATGACGTCAATGACGACGTGAACGACGATGCGGATGACGACACCGACGATGATGAAGATAAATTTCCGTTTTGGTTACACGCCACGCAAGGACAAAACGCGGGCATTATCGATTCGCTCGGGCGGCAGGTGCTGCTGCGCGGCGCGAATTTCAACCACCTGGGAGATTATTTCCCAACCGATCCTTCGCTGCCGACGGTTGCCGATCTGGGCGCCGATGATTGGGATGACGCGGCGGCGCAAGGGATGAACGTTGTTCGCCTGGTGACCACGTGGTCCGCCTGGGAGCCGCGGCGGGATGAGATCGACGAGGATTATCTACAGCGCGTGCGCGACGCCGTGGCCGAAGCCAACGCCCGGGAGATTTACGTGGTGATCGACATGCACCAGGACGCATGGTCGAAATTCGTTTTCACGCCCGCGGATGAGGAGTGCCCGGAAGGTGCGCATCATCAAAAAGGCTGGGACGGGGCGCCGCAGTGGGCCACGTACACCGACGGCGAAGCGACATGCACGCCGGGCCGTCGCGAAGAAAGCCCGGCGGTGATCAGGGCCTGGGATAATTTCTACGCAAACCGCGACGGCGTCCGCGACGAGTTGGCCGAGCTTTGGGGATTTATCGCCGCCCGGTTCGCCGACAATCCCGGCGTGGCGGGATACGATCTGATCAACGAGCCCGGAAACGGATCGGACATCATTTCCACGCGCGACGGATTGAGCGCATTTTACCGCAGCGCCATCGACGCGATCCGGGATGCGGAAGGACAGGCCGGTTCACCGGGCCATATCATCTTTTTCGAACCCAGCGCCATGGGCATCCCGCCGGAGTTCAGCCTGCGCGATGAGAGCCTTGTCTTCGCGCCGCATAATTATTTCGAGTCCATCGTCGACGGCCCGGAAGGATTGCTGGATTTTTCGTTCTGGCTTTACGCCGCCGCCGGGTTGATCTACGGCACGCCGCTTTGGATCGGGGAATACAACTGTTTCAGCGACTCGGAAACCAACGACGCATGGACCACGCGCTACGCCGCGCTGGAAGACCGCTATATTTTCGACGGCGGCGCTTGGTGGCAGTGGGAACAGGAATGCGGCGACCCGCACAATGCAATGTGGCCGCCGACGCAAGAATGGATCGACGAACAGGTTCTGCGTTGCGGCGATGCGCGTTTCGAATTGCGCGCCTGCCTGAACCGCGCCTTTCCCCGGGCGACGCCGGGAAGATTGACGGCTATGAGCGATGAAAATTGCGACGGAAATCTAATCATGGCCGGATCAACCGACACGCCGGGCATTGCCGATTTGTGGATACCAGGCGACTCCGATACCGAGCCCACCGTAACCGGCGAAGGCATTGACTCATTCGCAGCTCGCCGCGTGGACGGCGGCTGGCGGATCGACGTGTCGGTCGGCGGCGATTATTCCATCAACGTCACACCGGCGGATGAGTGAAATTCAATGCTTCATAAATTCATGGCGAGGCAGTTAGCAAGTCCGTCATACTTCTTCGGGCGTCTCTTGCTGGCGCCGCTTTGGAACCGGCGCAATAAAACCCTTAACGATTTCGCGCTCCGGCATCTGGATTTGCAATCCGATGACCGCGTGCTGGATATCGGCTTCGGCGGTGGTTATTTGATCGAGCGCATGGCCGACGTGATTGACGGCGGCGCGGTCCACGGCGTCGATGCATCAATCGGACTTGTCAAAAGGGCGCAAAGCAGATTCGCGAAACTTCCTGCCGAAACCAAACCGGAATTGAAACACGCCCCCGTGGAATCGCTTCTGTTTCCCGACGCGCATTTTACAAAAGTTGTTTCCGTCAATTCGATCTTTTACTGGACCGATCCGCCGAAGGCGTTTAAGGAAATTTCCCGCGTGCTTCAAAACGGCGGCCGCTTCGTGTTGATTATGACGGACAGAGCTTCTCTGGAAAACAAAGGCTTCGCCAAAGAAGGCCTGAAGTTATTTGATCCCGCGCAGATTTATACCTTGTTTCAGGACGCGGGATTCACCGAGCCGAAAGGATTCCGGTCATCCGACCGCCACAGAAATTTCACCGGCTACGTGGGAATAAAAAATAATTCTATCCACCATAAAGTTTATTGATTCGGCAAAGGTAATACTTTATATTACACAGCTATGAAGAAGAGCGCCTCACTTCTCATCATCGCTTTGCTGTTAGCCTCTTTGGCGCACCTGTCCGTCCACGCCGCATTTCATCATCACGAAGACCATCGGCATCATCACGATTGCCCCATCTGCGTTGCGGTGGCGGCTTTTCATAATGCTCTACCCGTACTTCTGCTTTTTCTCTTTTATTGGGCGCTGCTTTTCACCCGGGCCGTCGAAAATCGAAGGCTCCATCAACAGAACACCTTCTCGCCCAACTTCATCCGGGGTCCTCCGGCTTTCCGGGACTAATCGACAAAACATCATGACTTAATTGCAAACCGGCGCACCGGCGGTGTTTCGGCCTGTCGTGCGCGTATGAGGAGAGCAAATGAACGGCAAAAAAGCCGCCGGGCTTTTCGGTCTGTCGTGCGCCTTCATCTTCTTGTGGCTTATGCTCGCGGCGATCGGCTGCGGGGATGACGATGACCCTTCGACAAGCTCAGGGCAGGATGACGACGACGACGACGATAGCGACGAGGATTCGCCGCCCGTCGAGGGAGACTTCGCGTGCGTCGAAGACCGGGCCAATTGGGAGCAGTGCGCGGATGACATGATCCAGTGGTGTCACGTGATCGAGGGCATGGACCCGCATTTTCACTGGGGCATGGATTGCGCATCCAGCGGTTACTCGTGCGTGGAATTGACGGCGTCGCAGGCCGTGTGCGTGGACATGAGTTCATCCTGCGACGAGGGCGCTTTCAAGTGCGAGGACAACACGGCCTACAACTGCGTGGACGGCCACTGGGGAATCGAGTCCTGCGGAAGCAAGGAATGCGCGGAAGAATCCGCGGCGGCAATCTGCCAAATTCCCTAAATAGACAACAAAATCTAAAACGGAGATCAACATGAAGATAAAACTTATACTCCTGCCGCTGATCCTGCTCATATCGGGCGTTTTGATAATCAGTCCCGGTTGCGGCGATGACGACGACGCGGATAACGACGATGACGACGATACCGATGACGACGCAAACGACGACGCTGACGACAATGAATTCCCACAGGAAGCCTGCGATCAGTTCGAAAACGGCGAAGTCGAACAAAAAGGCGTGGTGGAAAGCTTCGACGACGTGTTCAGCGAAGATTATCACGCCGATCTCGATACCCCCGTCGAAGCAACCTTGCCGGATAACGCCGAAAGCTACATTCACTTTCCCGTTTATCAAAGCGGCGAGTACGTGGTTTTCCTGGATACGGCCGACGTCTTCGGCGCCGTTTACGACCGAAACGGGGATGAGGCGTCCGCTTCCGGCGGCATCGCCAACGGCATGTGCGAGGACGTGCTGGCGGATCATTACCACGTGGGCGGCGTCGAGTACGACGGCGACGGCGAATCGCCGGTTCCCTACGTGATCAAGTTCGCCGCCGTTTCCACGCAAACTGTGCGCTTCATCATCAAATATTACGACGAATAACGCTTTTGCCGCCGGCGGTCGAATGAATCTTCACGGGCCGCCGGCGTCGATCTTTGCATTCGAGGTTGAAACCATGACAAGATCATCACCTGTCACAAAATACATTTTGCTTATCGCGGCGATGGTTCTCGTTTTCGGGCATTTTTCCTGCGACGCCGACAACGACGCGGAAACTTCCGGCGAATCGATTCGCTTTCAAACCGGCGTCGTCGGGAGCCCGGATGCAGCGGCCTTTACCAACGATAAGGGTTGGGCCGTTGAATTGAGCAAAGCGGAAATGGTCGTCGGACCCATATACTTTTACAGTTCGACGCCCCTGGCCCGCCTTTTTAAGCGATTGTTTTCACCGCGTCTCGCGTACGCCTGCCCGGCCCACGCCCAATACGACAAAGGGACGGTCCTGGGCGAAGTGCTCAAGCAGTACGTGGTGGACCTGCTGGATGACGGCGTGACATTCACCGGCGCAAGCGACGGGCAAAAAGGCCGCTGCCGCATGTTCGAGCTTCATATTCATCCTCCCGGTGAAATCGAAGCGGGATCGGCTGAGGGCGAATTCGAGCGATTAAGCGGCTTTTCCATCCATGTCGAAGGCGAGGCGGCCAAAGACGACGCTATCGCGCCTTTCGAGGGGTATCTGACCATTCCCGACGAGGGGACCATGCGCGTTGTGGAAAACATCGGCGCCGACATGGAATTGAAAGACGGCTCCACCGCGGTCGTGCGGGTTTTGGCGGAGGCGTGGTTTGCCAACGTCGACTTCGATTCCCTCGTCGAGCAAAACGAACAGGGCCGTTATGAAATCACCGAAAACACGCAGGCGTACAACGCCTGGCTGACGGGAGTGCGCTCCCGTTATTCCTACGAAGCTTACACGGAGCCATTAAAATGAAACACGCAACGACATTTTTCGCTCTGGCGCTTGTTCTGGCGGCGTCATTGACGCAAAGCGCCTGCACCAGCGAAGACGAGGATGCGGCGGGCAAAGGCGATCTGCTTTTTTACGCCGGCGGCGGCAAAGCCCTGCAGGAGGGATTCCCGCATACGGAAGGGAATACCGAGTATTCCTTCGTGGACGGATGGTCCCTACAATTCACCAAATACATCGTCGCCTTCGGCAATATCGAACTGACCGATCCGGACAGCGGCAAGGTGAAAGGCTCTTTCGACGACGCGGTCGTGCTTGATTTAAAAGCGGGCGACGGCGCGGATCTTGAAATCGCCTCGATCACCGGCATGTCCGCCGTGCGTTACGACGTCGGCTTCGACGTTCCCATCGTCGACGGCGGCGCGACGAATCTCAATGCGGATGCCGAAATCGTAACGAAAATGATCGAAGACGGGTATTCCTATTGGATTGAAGGATACGCGTCGAAGGACGGCCGCACGGTGGAGTTTTCGCTGCGCCTGTCCGTGGCGACGCATTACAGCGAGTGCGTCAACGGCAAGGATCAAACCACGGGCGTCGCCATCGAGAACAACAAAAGCATCGGCGCATACATCTACGCCCACTCGCTGCATCTTTTCTGGGACACGCTGGCTTCCGGCGACGAGGATTTGCGATTCGACGCCTGGGCCGCGGTGGCCGGAGAGGATGATTATCTCACGGAAGAGGATCTGGCGAATCAGGATCTAACCGATTTGCGCGATGAAAACGGCGATCCCCTTCTGGACAAAGACGGCGGGGCGGTTTTTTACAACGACGGCGGCGTGCTGCCTCCCGATCAGTTGAATCTGCTCGCGTTCGTCGAATACGCCGCCCGTTACGGCGTCCACTTCAACGGCGTGGGACTATGCGTGACCGAATCACTGGACTGAGGATTAAGGAAGAAGGATGAATTTGGAACGCGCCAACGGCGAACGCGGAATGTTCGCAACACCGAAGCCTTGCCGAAGCTTGCAGGAGCGGTTTCTCCTGTCCTGGGGTAAGCCGAAGGGAACCGCGATTCTTCCTGGCGCCGGCGGCAATCCTTACGGGAAAAACAATGATGATAAAAATGATTTTCGCAGCGACGGCTTGCCTGTTTCTTCTTTTCGCTTTCTCATCTTCGCTTTACGCGCAAGACGAAGACGATAGCGGCGACGGCAAAACGAACGGCGACGAGACGGAATCGGATATCACGGACGATGAAGCGGATAAATTGTTCGAAGCCGAAGAGGTCGTTGTCGCCGGCGAGAAACAAGAGGAATCCGCGCCGGCGTCTCAATACGATGTGGAAGTGGGAGAGCTGGATATCATCCCCCGAAAAAACGTGTCCGAGCATCTCATGCTGGCGCCGGGAATCTTGACGACCAATCACGGCGGCGAAGGCCACGCCCACGAAACGTTCATGCGCGGTTTCGCGGCCAACGAAGGTCAGGACATCGAGTTCACCCTCGACGGCGCGCCCCTGAACGAGGTCAGCAACCCGCACGGACACGGCTACGCCGACCTCATGTTCATTCCCCCCGAATTCGTGCAGTCCGTCGTCATTTCCGAAGGACCCTTCGATCCGGCGCAGGGCGATTTCGCGTTCGCCGGAAGCGCCGACTACCGCCTGGGCGTGCGCGATCGCGGCTCCCTGGCGCAATACGGCTACGGCGCGTGGAATTCCCACCGCGTCCTTTTACTCATCGCACCGGAAAAAACGGACACGGAAACCTTCGCGGGCTTCGAGCATTATCGCAGCGACGGATTCGGCGAAAACCGGGCGTCTGAGCGCGCGACATTCCTGAGCCGCTACGCGCATGACGCCGACGATTCCGCCTTGCACTGCAAGTTCAGCGTTTATGGTTACGCGGCGCGATACGATCAGGCCGGCGTGGTTCGACGGGACGATTACGAATCCGGCGAAATGGGCTTTTACGACACCTACGATTCCAATCAGGGCGGCGAAAGCAATCGCTGGCTGGTCACCCTCGACACGGAAAGCTACCCGGCCGGTTCTCTATTTCACCAAGCGTCGTTTTTCGGTTACCGCGCCATGCGCCTGCGCGCCAATTTCACCGGCTGGCTCACCGACGATATGACCGACGGCGAGTCCTACGTCGCCGACGAGCAGCGTGGCGACAACATCGAAATGCGATACAACGTCGTCACCGCCGGTTCTCGGGGCGACTACACGATTTCGGGATACGCGCTCAATCATGAGCAAAGTCTCGGCCTCGGATATGCGCTGAGGTACGATCAAGGAAGTTCGAGTCAAAGCCGCCTGCGCGCCGTAACCGCCATTCCCTACAAACGTGTTTTCGACAATGACTTCACTATCATGAACATCGCGAGCTGGGCTCGGGCAAATTTTCAGCCTCTAAACTGGTGCGCTTTCCGGGGCGGATTGCGTTACGACGCGTTTCATTTCGGCATAACCGACAAGAATCAGTCCGATTCGGATCGGGAGGGCGGCCGGCTTGCCGATCAAACGTCCCAGGCCTTCGGATACGCGATCAATCCCAGGGGGACATTCGATTTCACGCTCTGGGATGAGCTTCACCTTCTGACGAGTTACGGCCAAAGCACGCGCTCGACGGAAGCCGCGGCCCTTTCCGACAACGAGACGGCGCCTTTCGCTCTGGCCCATTCCGCCGAAGCGGGACTGGCTTACGCGTACGGAAAACAGGGCGATCCCCTCGCTTTAAAAGCCCGGGCGAGTTACGTCTATACGAAGATCGACAAGGACATGTCTTTCGATGAATTCGCCGGGCGCAATGTGCTGATAGGATCGTCCACGCGAACGGCGCAGCTTTTCGGCGCAAGATTTTTCATCGGCCGTTTCTTCGATTCGCTTTTGAACGTCGGGCGGACGAAAGCCGTGCTCGATGAAACCGGTGAACTGTTGCCGTATATTCCCGAGTGGGTGGCGCGTGCGGACGCCGCGGTCCACGGGTCGCTTTTCGCCTGGCGGCTCGGTTCGGTTCCCGTGGACGGACGCGCCGGCGCCGGATTCACCTACGTTCCCGGCCGGCCGCTTCCCCTCAAGGAATTCGGCGATCCCATGTATTTGCTCAACGCGGGGGCGGAAGCGAGGCTTTGGCATTTTTCCCTGGGAGCGCAAGGGCGCAACCTGCTGAACTTGCGTTATCGGCAGTCGGAATTCAATTACGCCAGCAATTTCGAGGGCGCAAACGCCACGCCAAGCCTGGTTCCCGAAAGACACTTCGTCGCCGGCGAACCTCTTTACTGGATGACGACGCTGTCGTTTCACGTCGAAGATATGCTGCGAGATTTCCTGTAAGGAACGTGGAGGTATGTTCCGATATGGCATGAGCGCCGGAGATTAATTTTAGCCCGCATTTCTCATCAGCCAAATAAATCTCATCGCTCAATCGGCGGGCCGTAGTCGCCGCCCATTTCAACGCCTGCGTTATCCGACCAGATTTCCTCGACAAGGTCCCAGGCGTCGCCGTTTTGCGTGTAGGTTTGGACGCGGATTCGCCCGGAAAGGGCCATGCGCGTGTAGGGCAGAAATCCTTCCGGCATCGGCGCCGGCAGAACCGAAGGAGTGTCGTTGTCGAAGAAACCGCTGATCAGGTAGCGGCGATTTGCCGTTTGGATGTCCGCCTCGATCAGGCCGCTGTCGTAGTCCGATGAGAAATCGAAACTCGCGTTGAAATCCTGGCTGCGCAGTTCCACCAGTTCGCCGTCGCGCCGCCAGACGAACATTCCCGCTTCGATGGCGCCCACCTTTCCCCCGGCCAGAGCCAGCGCGTCGCCGGAATCGGGAAATTCCTGGCTCTGCATCCAGGCGTAGCCCCCTGGGAAGAAATCGCCCCAGTTGTGATCCTGAAAAACAGCGGCTTCTGCAAATTCGACGACCTCGCCGTCCCATTCGATGACGCCGCTGCCGCTGCCGCGCAGCGCGCCCACGTACCAGTTGATCGGAAGGTTCGGCGCGTTCGTGAAATCGCCCATGGTGTTTAACCACGGCTCGATGATTTCGTAGTCGATGCTCCACGCGACTTCGTGTCCGCCGTCTTGAATGACGCCGTCGACGCGGCCTTTTGCGGCGTGATGCCCGGCGATCTCGACTTCGAAGCTATCCGCGTCGGCGATAAACTCATCGGTGTCCCACGACTGCCGGAAAAGTTCTCCGCCGTTTCGCGCGGCAACCAGATGGGCGCCGCCGAGGTCATCTTCCGTCGCGCCGGGATTTTGAACGCAGTAAAGGAATGCGAATGATCGTCCGTCGGGAAGCGCCACGCGGAAAAACCAGCCTTCATAAAACGGATCGGCCAGACCGTCCCAGTGATAGCGGTTCGGGTCGTCGCCGGCCGGCCACGGATCGTCGTCGTCATCGTCGCCCGGCGAAGTTGTATCGTCATCGGCGTCCATGCTGTCATCATCAACCACGTTCTCGGCGTCGCTGTCATCATCATCTTCATAATCGCAGGAAACCAACAATGCGCCTAATAGAATCAGGGCAAGCAAAAATGGCAATACGAAACGAAAGTTTGTCATCGACTCACTTTCTAAAGAAATGTTTCAATTCCAGGCTAGCAAGAAGCCGTAACGCGGTCAAAAGATAATGATATGAAGTACGGTAATCTTCGAAGAACCATAAAGAATCACGGCGTCAGGCCGTTTGTCATGAGGAAGTCGTAAAGAAGTGTTGCGATCAGGCGGTGACCGTCGTCGGACAGATGGCACGTATCGTTGTGCAGCAGCATGTCGCTGCTTTTGTCCGGCGTGCGGTGGTCCGGCATATAACCCAGGTGCTCTTTATAGTAAGCCTCAACCGCGCCGCGCACGTCGAGAAAGTGCGCTTTCGGCGTCCGCGCGGCCACTGCGCGCATGACGATGAAGTACGGATCCGTGTCGCGCGCCACCGCCGCGTCGATCACCGCCTGCGTCATGAAGACAACCTGGATTTTATTTTCCCGCGCTTCCCGAAGAAACCCGCGCAGGTTGTCTTCGTAATCATCCGGCGACACGCGTAGCCGGATATTTTTAGCTTTGGGATTGAGGTTGTACGGGTCATAGCCCATCGTCACCCACGCCAGGCGCCGCGCCGCCTGCACAATTCGGGATCCGGAAATAAAATGCAGCAGACGCACCGACGCGCGATGGTTTCTGCGCGCCATGTCGCGGTCCGACGCGATTGACAAGCCGTGGTCGTTGTAGCCGTGACAGACAATCAGCAGGTGCGGCGTCTTGCGTTTGATCATCTTTCGAGAAAGGACGAGCGATTGGCGCGACGAGTAGCCGCCCGTGGCGAAATTGGCGACCGCGTAATTCGGCGCGAGCAGCTTTTCAAGCTCGGCGGGGAAATTGGTGTTCGCGGTGTGGTTGGTGGGGATCGAACCGCCGAAAGTATAGATGAGGTGGTTGGAATCGAATCGCGGCAGCTTGGCCAGTTCCGCCTTGTATTGGTGACGCGGTGTCCAGAACATATCCGCGTCCTCGTCCCACACCTCGCCCGCCAGACCGTAATAATAGGTAGGCATCGACTCTCGCATGGGAATGCGCAAGACGATTTCCAGAATGGAAATCAGGACCGCCAGGCAGCCCGCCAGGCACAAGAAATTCCATTTGTTCCGGCGGAGTCTGTCGAAAAAGGAGGTCGTCATCCTTGAATTTCCGTTGTCGTCGTCGGTTGAACGTCCGCGGCGCAAGCGTTACGCGGCCATGCGTCGCGCAGCCGCCGATCAGATTACATCGTTTGCCGAAACGCGCGCAATCGACTATCTCAAACAAACGGTCGGGGCGTTTTTCGGGACCGGGAACTGCCGACAAACGGCAGCCTATATTTACTCGGCATAAGCGCATGTCAATCAAGGCGCGTAATCATCGCCTTCAACCTATTAGGCGTCACAGCTTTCAGAAGCCTCCTCCGCGGACTGATCCTGACACTCCGGAATGAACTCCATGCAACTGGAATTAACGTCGTTATCATTGGCGGATTCATGCGCCGATTTTTCATTGTCAAAGCCGCGGGAGACATGCGGAGCGACCGCGAAAATCGCCTTGCGGCACGAGGGCGGCATCAAATAAATCTTTGCCATGGTCTTATTGAGAAAGTCGGGTCTCGATGCCAAAATATCAATAAGATGCTTTCGGGTCAAAAGCCTATAAGCCTTGCGCGAGCTAAAATAAAAGCAACGCGGGGACGACTGGCTTTTTTTGACAGTTTTCTCAAGAATACAAATTGACCCGTTTGCCGAAGTCTTTCATGCCAAGAAAAAAGGGCAAATTGGAAATTATCGTGCCGCGAAGTTTTTCCGAAAAGAAAATATCGGAACGCCTGATGCCGCGAATCTGCCTGGCGGCATGGATTTCCTATCTTGTTTTTTCCATCCTGTGGGATGTGGGCGAATCCTGGCCGAAAAAACCCGCGGGCACTTACGATCTTACGAGTTACGAAAAAGTCATCGAAGCTCCCGCCAGGAATTTTCCCGGTTATTTCTTTACGGCTCTCGATAGGGTCAGGTCCTGTGTCAATCCCGTTTTTCATTATTCCAGGCGGGCCTTTTTAAGCGCGACGGTCTTTTTTTTGATCGTGTTGACCCTTTCGGCATATTGCGCCGCCGCATGGTCCGGCGCCGAGGAAAAAGGCGCCTTTTTAGCCGCCGTCTTCGTTTCATCCTCGCCCTTCGTCGTCAGCGCATCCCGTGTTTACGACGTGCACATGCCCCGCTTGGCGTCCATTGGCGCCGTTTTGGCCCTTCTGCTTTACTTTCGGAAGTCGCCTTCAATCCGCCACGGAATTTTGTTGTTTTTGGTTTTTCTCCTCGCGGTCTTCGTAAATTCATCCGCGTCGGAATATCTGTTTTTCGGCTTGGCGCTGGCCGCGCCGATGGCCGTGGTTTTTTTGACGGCGTTCACGGCAAAAGAAAATCGCAAACACTATATCGCCACGGGAGCCCTGCTCGTCGCCGTCATCGCCGTCGCGTCGCCCTTTATAATTAATTCCGCGCCTTATCCCGGCTGGCTGCCCGGCAACGCCCGTATCTTTGGCAACGGTTTTTCCGCGCTGTTCTATCACACAAAAAGCGTATGGGCTGCTCCGGCGGCCCTATTGGCGTATCCTTATGTCCTTTGGAGGGCAACCCTGTCATGGCCGCTGAATATGACATTCGCCCTGGGATTCATCCTGTTGCTATTTCGCCGAAACGCCATGCGTTCTTTCTGGCTGCTTTCTACGATCATCCCTCTGCTCTTGCTGATCCTGCTGCCAAAGCGCAACATATATTACGTATCCAACATCGTGCCCGCCCTGGGTTTGTGCGCCGCCGCGGGATACGGTCCGATCATCAGGCGTTTGGGCCGCTACGGCCTCGTCATCATTTTCATTTCAGCCGTGGCGTATAACCTGGCAGTCGTCAATCAATGGATCCCCTCGGGCGTCGTCGGTGATAAATGGCTGACGCATTTCGTCCCCGGCGGGCCGAAATATGTGCCCCGGTGCGATCTGCTGGGTTTGGAGGGCTTCGGGACGCGGGTCCACAACGAAGACTTACTGGACCATGTATTATATTCAAAGGTCATGGATTCAGTGCCGCGGCCAGCCGCTTTGGCCTTCGTCGGCAATCCCTGCGAACAGGACCTTACGGTGGCGACCCTGGCCTTCCAAAGCATCTATTCCCGCGACCTGATTTGCTCAACGGTTCCGGCGCCCTCGCTGCCGCAATACGACGCCATTGTGATATTCCCGCTTCTGAAAGGCATTCCCGGCCTCTATGCTTCCCGCACGCTCATGGAAGCTTACAACAGCCTTGAAAGAGCGGTAGCAATCAATCATCCGCGTTCAGCCCACCTTTATCCCGACGATCAGCGCCTGAACGAGAAAAATCAAAGATTTCTGGCCATGCTGCACAGGGCGAAGCCGGAGTTTGAAAGGTTATCGGGGCAATTTACGCAGGTTGAAATAATCCAAGATTTTCTTCTTTTTGTAGAACCTTCAAAAGTGCATTTGTTTCGCTAAATCCGACCGGCGAAAAAGAGCTGGTCGCGCCGCCCGGACAACAATGCCTCGACTACGAAAGGCTTGAATATGGGAAAGTTTAATGTTCCTGCTTTTCGGATTCGTCCAGATCTTCAGGCGCGCCGATTTTGCTGATGATCTGGCGGAACTTGCCCGAACGCGCGTCGCGGGGAATCTCTTCGACACGTTCAAATATCATTTCGATTCGCTTGTCCAGACTCGCCTTCGCGACGCCGTCCATCAGAACCTCTTTGACGTGCGCGTCGATGTTGAGTTCCGGCCTGACGGGGATGTACTTGAAAGTGAACTCGTTGCGCCCGGTCTGCGCGAGTTGATATTCGCGCACGTCGGTCAGTTCCACGATGGGACCCAGGAAGAGATAGGGATGCACCGCCTCGTACCCCCCGCCGGGGCGGTCGATGTAAAAGATGTCGTCGGTGCGGCCCTCGACGGGCAGCAGCGTGGGAAAGGCCGTTTGGCACGCGCACTGATGATCCAGGGAATATCCCGTCACGTCCGAAACTTCATAGCGGATGAATGGCTGCGCGAAGTTGAAAAGATTTGTGACCAGAACCTTTTCGCCGACCTGTCCGTCGGGAACGGGATTGTAATGCCTGTCCACGACCTCGAAAACACATTGATCGATCATGACGTGCATACGGTCGAACTGCCCGCAGGACCGGGCCATGATCAGGCATTCGGCGGTGCCGTAAGTATCCTGCACGCCCTTGCCCCAGGCTTTTTTCGCCAGAAGCTTCGTGGAGGTCGACAGGGGCTCGCTTCCGGCGATGAGCCACGACATGGGATGATCGAATTTGAGATGAAGCCTTCCCGCGATCTGTTCCCTGGCCAGAAGCGCCAGAAGAGAGGGGTAGGACATGACGGACATGGGATTGAATTCGTTGAGTCCTTTGACGATTTCCGGCAGCGGATCACGCAACGGGAAAACGCGCTCCTCGACAAAAAGAGTATGCGCCTTGGGCGTATATAAAGCGGCGGTATAAGCCGGATACGGGCCTCCGGTCATCAGGACCGTGGCGATGCGGTTGCGGCGGTACAAAAACGCTTCAAACAGGATTTTCAGTTGCTCCCAGCCCGATGGTTCTTTTTCCATGGCGTGCCTGGCGACCACGATGGCGTGGACGTGATCCATGGCCCTGCGGTCGTAAACCACGAGGGCGTTTTCCCCGGTAGTGCCGGAAGTCTGAAAGGGAATGTATTTTCCCATATACATCTTGCCGAGGTTGCTTTTATCTTCGAGCCAGGTTTTGAGCTGCTCTCTTTTCAGGCGCTTGTCGCAGACGAAATCGTCGAAATTGGCCATCATTTCCGGTTTGGTCACCGGCGGCAGGTCCGTAATCGGGCAGGTCTCGATGTCGATTCCCTGGTATCTTTTGCGATAGAATTCCGAGTGCGCGACCGCGTGGCGGAGCATGGCCCGAAGCCGCGTGTTCTGAATTTCGAGCAGCGTCTCGCGGTCCGCCAGATTGTTTTTGAGCATGTCGTGGATCAGGGTGAGTATTCTCGGGATGCCCATAAAAGCTGTCCTGTTCTTTATACCGTTTCGGCAATGATCTGATAATAGCTTAAAAACAAACGGAATGCCCCGCCTGCTTTCGCCCATCGTCCTTTGCCCCGATTTTGCCCCTTGGAATAATTAGCCGGTTCGGCATGGATTTAACAGAGCCGGCGCAATTCTTACTCCATTAGCAAAAAAAATCCAAGGGCGAATTTGCGCGGCGGGTGTTTTGGCCGCAAAGCCCGTCAGCTTCCGGGGGATGCCCGTTTGCGGATCGAACAACTTAAAAAAACGTCTATCGTATTGAGTTTGCGCGGTATTTATAGTAGGAAAAGCGCCGACCGGGATTAATAATCCCCTACGCGTGTAAAGGATGTGAAGCATGAATTGGGAAATTATCCCCCTTATCGGATCGTATCTGGAAAAATATTGGGAACCGATTCTAAATACGATTAACGAATACGTTGCAAGAAGCGGAATCGCCGACGCGCATTTAACGACGCCGCTGATTGCCGCGCTGCTCTTTTTCATGTCGTTGCAAGCCCTCAGGCTCCGCGGCGCGCGAAAGGAAATCAAGCGCCTGCAGGCCATGCTGACCGAGGGAAAAGCTCCGGATGCCGTCGAAGTCATAGAAGAGGAACCGGAAGGCGCCGAGGTCGAGGCCGAAACCATCGTTGAAGCGGAAGCCAAGCCGGATGAAATCACTGAGGCGGTCGAGGCTGTGGAAGACGCCGCCCCCGATGAAGCGATGGAGCTTCCTCCCGAGCCGGAAGTTGAGGAAATCCCGGAACCCGAGCCTGAGCCTGAGCCTGAACCGGAGCCCGAGCCTGAGCCCGAACCCGAACCGAAGCTGAGTTTCTTTGCCCGGCTGAAAAAGGGCCTTGCCAAAACCAGCAGCGGATTCGTCGGGAAAATCGATCAGGTTCTCACCGGGCGCAAAGAGATCGACGACGATCTGTACGACGACCTGGAAGAGGCTCTGGTCACGGCGGATATCGGCATCCAGACATCCTATAAACTTCTGGAAGCCACGCGGAAATCGGTGGAGAAAAAGTCCCTGAATGATCCGGAAGAACTGCGCAACATGCTCCAGGAGCAGGTTTCGGACATCCTGGCCAAAGAGCATCCGCCCCTGGACATCGAAAAGGAAAAGCCCTTTGTCATCATGGTCGTGGGCGTCAACGGCGTGGGTAAAACGACCACCATCGGCAAGCTGGCCTCGAATTTCGCCGCCGAAGGCAAGTCCGTGCTTCTAGGCGCGGCGGACACTTTCCGCGCCGCCGCCATCGAGCAGTTGGAGATATGGAGTCAGCGGGCGAACGTGGATTTCGTGAAACAGAAAACCGGCGCCGATCCGTCGGCGGTGGCATACGACGCGGTGCAGGCGGCGGTCAATCGAGGCAGCGACGTGGTCATCGTGGATACGGCTGGGAGGCTGCACACGAAATCGAATCTCATGGAAGAGCTCAAGAAGATCAAGCGGGTGATGAGCAAGATCGTTCCCGGCGCGCCGCAGGAGACTTTCCTGGTTCTGGACGCCACCACGGGGCAAAACGCCATTTTACAGGCCAAAACATTCAACGAAGCCATCGACCTTAGCGGCCTTATCCTGACCAAGCTGGACGGCACCAGCAAGGGCGGCTGTATCGTGGGAATCAGCGACGAGCTCAACATCCCGATCCGCTTCATCGGCATCGGCGAACAGATCGACGATTTGCGTCCTTTTGACGCCGGCGATTTCGTCAAGGCTCTGTTCGAAAAATAATATTTCACCGCGCAAAGGTCCGATCCACGCCGGGGATGCTCGACAACTCATCGGAACAAGCATTTAACTTATAAATTATGCTATTAATTACATAATTATGCCTTTAATCGTGTAATTTGCAAATATCGTCCAGTCAAATCCAAAAACATAAATACTTTTTAATATCAATATCTTATAGCATATTTTCCATTCGGCCCGCCTCTTGCTCTTAATGAGCGTGTATATGAACGCCGCTTGAAAAAAGGAGGCAGGCCATGACACGCATAATAATCACCGCAAGTTTCGTCGCTACGCTTTTCATCGCATTTTCGCTGCCCGCTTTCGCCGGGGATACGCGCCCCGCATCGTGCGATACGTACGCGCAAAGCGGGCCGGTTTTTCACGTGATCGCGCCGCCGGACGCGCAGCGCGTCACGGCGTATTTCCCTTTCGGAATGATCAGGAAAATGCAACTGGATGAAATTCGCGGACGTTGGTCCACGCGGGTTCTGGCGTCCCGGCAGGTTCCCGAGGGAACTTATATCGTCCGCGTCCTTATCGAAGACGCAAAAGGAGGCGTCGAATTTCAAAGCGTGAAATACCTGGTCGATCACACGCAGCCCGAGTTCGACATACACGCCCCGCAGGCCACGTACGGCGGCGAGCTATTGCCGGTGGAAGTCGACGCCTTCGAGCCGGCGCAACGCGTTTATGCGTACGTGGTCGGCAACCCCAAAAAACACTTTCACTTCTCCCTTGATCCGAACACGGGAACATACAAGGCCATGATCGAAATGCCCGAACAATTCCGCAAAGAGAAAATCGCCGTGCGCGTCGTGGTCCTTGACCGCGCCGGTAACTATTTGCTGCGCTCCATGGATGTGCACGACCTGGATCTGCTGGAGGAATACGGGATGTGGAGTGAGTAAAGAAGGGACAAGAGGAAAGGTGAAAAGAGAAAAGAGAAAGAGCCTCGTAAGAGGCGGGGGCATGCGAGCGCGGGCTTTATTTGTTGATCACAACCTTAAAGCCCGCGCTTTCGAATTGCCCGGCGACGCGGGATAGGTCGCGATCTTCCAGGCGGCCGAAATCGCGATAATCGCCGCCGCGCCCGAGTTTTTCCCACTTGTTTTTCGCCAGCGGATTGTAGGGCATCAAATGCACGGGACCCGGGTGGCTTATTGATTTCAGGAAATCGACGATCCGCCCGATCTCTTCTGCGCCTGCGTTGACGGACGGAATCAGCGGAATGCGCGGCAGCACTTTTTCATGCCCCGCCCTTTTCACGATCTCGGAAAAGTTGGACAGGATCAATTCATTACCCGCGCCGGTCAGTTCCTTGTGGCGCTCATCATCGATAATTTTGATGTCCATCAAAAACAGATCGACGGCCTCGATCAGCGCCGCCAGTTTGTCTTTTGCAAACAGCCCGCACGTCTCCAGCGCCACGTGCGCGCCGCCTTCTTTCACCGCCTTAATCGCCGCCAGCAGAAAGTCGAACTGCGCGGTCGGCTCGCCGCCGGTAAAGGTCACGCCGCCGCCGGAGGCCTCGTAGAAAGGCATGTCGGCCAGGGCTTTTTCCGCCACGGCCTGCGTGGTCGTTTCATGCCCTATCATCTCCATGGCTTCGTTGGGACAGGCCGACGCGCACGCGCCGCAGTTTTCGCATTCGGCAAAATCGCGCCGCACTGCATCCTCGATCATTTCCAGCGCATCGTTCGGGCAGGCGGCCACGCACGCGCTACAGGCCGCGCACCGAGACGCCGTGTAGGCTATTTGCGGTTTCGGATTCCAGCTTTCCGGATTGTGGCACCAGGCGCAGCGAAGCGGGCAGCCCTTGAGAAAGACCGTAGTGCGTATGCCCGGCCCGTCGTAAAGGGCATATGTCTGAATGTCGAATATGATGCCGGTGGTTGATTTCATCTTTTCATTTTACGAATCCCTCGCAAGGGATCAAATGTTTGTTTTGCGCAGACGAGGCTCGTGCTTCGCAGCGAAGCGCCGCTTCGCGGAGTAGTAGCGGCTGTACTACTAATGCTGAAAATCTTTGCGTGGCGTCAAGATTTTTTGTTTGATCGTGAGATAAAGCACGGCAGGCAAAGAAGATGTCCCGTAGGGATTTAAAGAAAATTGACATTTGGTTGCGGACATTCCGAATTTCGAATTCGCAAATCCGCATTGGCTTCCTCCTCCTTCAGCCTTCCTCCTTCAGCCTTCCTTCTTCAGTCTTCCTTCTTCAGTCTTTCAACAGGCGTGTTCGGTTCGGGAGATCACTTCGTTTTGAATTTCCCGGCCCAGGTCCACGAAGTACGTGCTGTAGCCTCCGACTTTGACCATGAGGTCGCGGTAATTGTCGGGATTTTTTTGCGCCGCGCGCAGCGTTTCCGCCGAGGCCACCGTGGGCTGCACCTGCGCGCCGCCCATTTTGAAATAGGCGCGCATCAGGGCGATCCATTTCGCGCGCGATTCTTCCGTCTCGCCGATGGCGGTGGGATGAAGGCGCAGATTCACCGCGCAGCCGAGAATCGGTTTGAAATCCAGCGCCGCCACGGAACGCAGCACGCCGGTCAGTCCCGCGCCTTCCACGTTGTAGGGATTGCAGCTGGCCGCGTAAGGCGTGGCGGCCCTGCGCCCGTCGGGCGTAGCGACGGACACGCGTCCGTCCATGGTGTGACTCGTCATGCTGTTGATAAAAGGTGCGAAGCCCCCGCCCTTGAACGCCTTATACTTTTCGGCCGCCGCAAACACGCGGGACATGATTTTGCGCGCCAGTTCGTCGCACTCCTTTGCGCCGTTGCCCCATTTGCCTGAGATATTGAGCACCGCCTCGTGAATCTCATCATGTCCGTCGAAGTTGTCGTCCACGGCGCGCATGATCTGCGTGAGCGTATAGCGCTTATCGTCAAAGACCAGTTTCTTGATGACGTAAAGGCTGTCGACCACGTTGGCCACGGAATTGATCATGTTGATGCCGGCGAAATTGTACGTCGCGCCGCCTTGCGTGACGTCTTTTTTGTTTTCCAGGCACCCTTTGATAAACGCGGAAATATACGGCGCGGGCATATACCGCGCGAATAACTCGTCGCGAAGATTCGACGCCTCCACGTTCACGCGGATCATGTTGTCAATCTGCGTGATGAATGCGTCGAGCAATTGCTCGAAGTTGGTGAAGCTCTCCGGCGCGCCGGTGCGCGGCCCCAGGCCCTTGACGACGCCGATGAGCGTGGCCGCGTCGCCGTTGCGCAGCGTCATGTCCAGAACGCGCCCGAGCAAAAGCCCGGAGAAGCTGATGCCGCCGGTGTTGCCCGGACTCAGCAGATCCGTGCATCCCGTGATGGCGTAGTTTCGGGAATCTCGCAGGGAAAATCCGCGACGCTGCATGGCGTCCACGAAAATCTCGTCGTTCATCAGCGACAGATTCGAAGTGCCGCGATGAAGGACCCGCGCGGCGGCCATGTATAATTCTTCCGGCGTGTTTTCATGCACGCGAAGAACGATGCTCGTCACGCATTTGGACCGGTCGGCGGCGTCGAGAACAAGATAGGTCAGATCGTTGGCAGCGTCTTTTCCTTCTTCGTTAAGCCCGCCGATGGTCACGGGCGTCGAACCCTCGTAGCGCAAGTAGAAATTGCCCAGCAGATTCGACTCGGGGCGCAGGTTCTGGACCATGATTTTGAGTAGCAGTTCTTCGAGAAGTTCCCGCGCCTGCTCCGGTGTGATGAGGCCTTTTGCCAGGTCCTTTTCATAGTAGGGATACAGAAGCTGATCGACGCGGCCCACGGCGTGCACGTTCGTGATGTGCGCCAGTTCCACGGCCGCCTTGTGCGTCCACAGGGACTGCACCGCCTGTCGGAAGCTTTCCGCCGGATGCAACGCAGCGCGGCGGCAGTTTTCCAGCATCTGCTCGATGACGGCCTTTCGCGCCAGGTGATCGGTTTTTTCAAGTTCGCTTTCGAGTTTCTCGCAAAGACGGTTTGCGTAGATGATCACGCCGTCCATGGCGATTTGCACGGACCTTAAAAAGTCCATTTCATCGACGCCGCCGGCGTGCGTGTCGATGGCTTTTTGCACGTCCTCGCGCATGGCAAGCAACCCGCGACGTAAAACAGTTTCATGATCAAGGACCAGGTGCCCCTGATACGTGGCGATGGCGGCGCCCAGAGAGACGATCAGCGCCTGTTTCGAGGGCGTGGACGGAACCGCCGCGGCAAAGTCGGCCATGTCCCCGGTGTACAGATCGGACTGCTCGATTTTTTCGGCCACGATGTCGGCGATGCATCGCCCTTTCCAGTAGGGCAAAAGTTCTTTTTGTAAAATTTCCTTGTCGCGAGGATCGATGGTAAATGCGTTGACCGCCCTTTCAGGCAACGTTTTAAGGCCGATGTTGACCGGCGTCGGCCCCAGGGCCGCGTTTTTTTTCGCGATGCGATAAAGGCCCAAAGGCCCGTGTTTTTTGAGCATATATTTCACGAAGCGCGCGTAGGATTTTGCCTGAAAGGCGATCATGGAGCTTTTGTCGAACTCGGTCGCAAGAACGCCGTTGAAAAGGCCGCGCTCGACGTCCACGGGCAGGCCGAGAAAATGCTCGCACCAGTTGCCGGCAATGCGGTCGTCGCCGTCCACGTGGTGCGTCATGTTTTCGTACACGTGTTTCATGGCCAGAGCCGCGCGCACGGGTAGCGGCGTGTCGCCGTTTTCCAGTTCGCGCCATTTGTCGGTGTAGAGCCTGGCCCGCTCGATGGAAATGACGGGAATTTCCGTCTGATAACGCCGGCGAATTCTTGCGATGCGCGCCCCGTCTGCATCAGTAATATTTTGCGTGCTCATGACAGACCCTCCAATAGCGCGGCGAGCTTTTCGTCGTCGCGCTCCATCTGTCGGCGGAAAATCGAAACGGCTTTTTTCACCTGGCCTTTTTCCATGGCCTCGACCAGGCGCCGGTAAAGATTTGCGGCGGTTTTAGGATCTCCTTCGATTCGATAGTACAAAACGCTCAGGTTCTTCAGCACGTCGCGGATCGTGTTGAGCGTATACATGAAAACCCTGTTTCCGGTAGCCTTGGCCAGCTCGTGAAAAAATTCGAAATCCTTTTCGCCCGTGTCGCGTCCGGGGCAATCCGTCGCCGGATATTCGCCGGCGATTTCCCGCAGGCGCTTTATGGATTCGGCGCTCGCTCTTTTCGCCGCCAGTTCGATCATGGCCGTGGCGAAAACGCGCCGGATTTCCGCCATGTCCAAAAGCAGCTGTTTATCCAGGCCGATATTCGTGGTCAGCAGGAATTTCACGAACTCCAGGCCGGAATTCGTGTTGTGATCTTCGACGAAAACGCCCTCGCCGGGCCGGATGCTCACCAGACCCATGGCCTCCATCCGGCGAAGCGCCTCCCGCAGGGACGTACGGTTGACGGATAATTTTTGCGCCAACTGCCTTTCCGCCGGAAGCCGATCCCCGGCGGCGAACGCGCCTGAGATAATGAGATTCGTCATTTGCACGACGACTTCGTCGGACACGCGGGTTTTTTTCACCGGCTGAAATTCCGCGCCATGCGGCAACTTGGTCGGATCGACGGTTTTCGCGGCCTGTTTCGCCATTTTCCCTCCCGAATGACTTCGGCCCCGTTGGCCCATTGGTCCAACCAATGTACCACATTGAAATCCCGGCGGTCAAGAATCCGCGACGCCGGATATTATCGTTGCGCCTCTTTCGCCGCGCCGCTAATCCGTGATAAAAATGCCGCCTGAGCAATTCGTTTTTTAAAAGGACGACTGAAATGCCCGTTCAGCGACTTGGAAAATTGGTATTCGCGGCTCTGATATTTTGCATGGCCGCCGGCGCCGGCGAGATCGCCGCCCGGATCTTGCGGCATTGCCGCCCCATGTTGTTTTCCATCGACCACGTTTCCGTGGGCGGCAAGGTCAACAGAACCATGCGCGAGGACGAGCAGCTGCTCTGGCGCATGTCCCCGGGCGAATACGACGATGCCGGAGTGCATGTCCGCATCAACGGCATGGGCATGCGCGGGGCGGAACTGACGCAGCCGAAAGAGCCGGGGGCTTTACGCATCCTCTTTATGGGCGATTCCAGCGTTTACGGATTCGGCGTTTTGGAATCAAAGGCTTTTCCTTACCTGACCCGCGACATGCTGGCGGAGAAACTCGACCGCAAGGTGGAAGTCGCCAACGCCGCGGTTCCGGGATATTCCTCGACCCAATGCCGCATTTTTTTTGAAGACAATCTCGCGAAGATCCGGCCCGACGTCGTGGTGATCGCCGCCTTGTGGTCCGATTTGATGCCGACCCAATGGACGGACGAACAGCTTCTGAGGCGTTTTTCGAGCGCCGGGTACCGCTTCAACAAATCGGCGCGCCTTCTGATGCGCCACAGCTCCCTGTTTAAGCTACTGGAAGCGCGCATCGTTTCGGCGCGCCCCATACCGGAAAACCGCCAACTGTTCTGGCAAAATATATTAGAGGGTTCCGACGAAGGCCGACAGAGAGTATCGGCGGCGCAACACGCAAAAAATCTTCGCGCCATTTGCGAACGTTGCAAGCGTGAAAATATAGCCGTCGCATTGCTTGTTTTACCTTACAATTATTATCTGAAGTACAAGGCGAATGAAGAAAAGTCGGAGAAAAACGCCCGGACGACGGACGGCTCTCCGGGCTCCGGCGATCCGAACCTGATTAAATTATTGAAAAATTACCGGACGGCTTCCGAGGAGTATTCCACCGCCTTTTGCAACATGCAGGACATTCATCGACGTTATCCCCTCGACAAAACCAAGGATCTGTTTCTGGACACGATTCACCCGAGCGTCAGCGGACATGCACTCATCGCAAAAGAATTGTCGGCGCAGTTGGAAAAAAAGCTTCAGGGCGCGTCATTCGCTGAATGACATCCTTAGGAAGTTGGAATTGATCATCAATTGATTTATTATGATGTCCGCTTTGGGGAGAAAAAGCCGAACGGAAAGATACAAAGGAAGGCGGCGCGGCGCGTGATGCCGGGCCGGTTTGGAGGAATTATATGACGGGTCGCACTTTGCTGCTTTCAATGCTTCTGATTTTGGCTTCGGCCGCCGTCGCCGGCGCGGCATGGGTCATCGAAGACGTGGCCACCGCGGGCACGCAGGGCCAATATGCCGCCATCGCGATCGACAGCGAAGATATTCCTCACGCTTCCTGGTACGATGGCGCCAATGCCCGCCTGATCTACGGCGTGCGCGAGTTCGACGGATGGCAAACGACCGTCGTCGACGCCCCCAGCAAAGGCCGCTACAGCCATATCGCCATCAATCCGGACACGGATATGCCGGCGATTGCTTATTACGACGAAGCCGCCGGGGAAGCCAAGTACGCCTGGCTCGACGGATCGTGGCATAACGAGCAGATCGATTATCAGGATTTCGAGGACGAAGGGCAGTGGATCGACATCGCTTTTACAGAAGAAGGCGTTCCTTACGTTTCTTACCTTTATGACAACGGCGGATTCGAATATATCGGCGGCAACGTCTGCTGGAGAATCGGCGGCTGGTGGGATTGCCATCAGTTACAGCAATATGTGTGGCCCGTGGTCGTGGGTTCCCACACTGCCATCGCCATGGACAGCGGCGACCAACCCCAGGTCGCGTACAGAGACGAATTCACTACCAATCAAAAATTTGGTTGGCGCGACGGCGGCGGCTGGCACACCGATGACGCCGCCGACGCCGCGGACGCCAGCGGCGAATACGCGGGAATCGCCGTGGATCCTGGCGACAATGTTTATATCAGCAGCCTGGATACCGGACTTTTCGACGATAATTGCATAGCGCTTTTCAGAAAGGGCTCCGGCGGGTGGAGCAAGGAACAGATCCAGTGCGACTCGGGCGACGACTTCGGCAAGTACTCCGACGTGGCCGTCACGAGCGACTCCACGGTCTACGTGACTTTCCACGCCGACAACGAGCTTCGCCTGGCCACCAGGCAGGACGGCGACTGGAGCATCGAGACGCTGGATGCGAGTACGGACGCCGGGCAGTGGACCGGCATCGCACTGGACTCGCGCGAAAGCCCTCACATCATTTATTACTTCGCCGGCAACAAAGACGTCCGTTATATATGGGACCAGGACGCGCCGGAGGTTTTGAGCATTACGCCGGATTCGGGCATGAACAGCGAATTGGTCTCCGTGGCGATTACCGGCGCGGGCTTTACGCCCGAGAGCACGGCCTATCTTGATTTCCCCGACTCGGACACGCAAATTCCCGGCGCCGATATCGACGTCATTTCCGCCACGGAGCTGGAATGCGATTTCGATCTTAGCGATCAATGGCCCGGTCTTTGGGACGTGCGTGTCACGAATCCCGCCGGCGTCGGAACGCTGGAAGACGGATTCGCGATCGAAACGGCCCCGCCCGTTTTAACGGACATCAATCCGGCCACGGGCCGCAACGGCAACGACTCGTTCAACCTCACGCTCACCGGCGAGAATTTCGCCGAACCTATAACGGCGGTGCTGATCGGCCCCAATCGCGCCAACATCATGGCCGACTCGGTCGCCATGAATTCCCTGACCGAAGCGCAGGCGACGTTCGACCTGGTCGATCGGAGCATCGGCGACTACAACGTGCAGATTGTCACCGACTTCGGTGAAAGCACGCTGAATAATGCCTTCGAAATCGCTTGCGGCCTGCCCAAAGCGAATTTCAACGCCAATCCCACGGCGGGAAACGCGCCATTAACCGTGCAGTTCACGGACCAGTCCACGGATTACACGGACTGCGCGATTCATACGTGGGAATGGGATTTCGGAGACGGCGAAACGTCTCTGGAGGCCGATCCGCGGCATGAGTACGCCGCGGCCGGCGTATATCAGGTCACGCTCAAGGTTACGGGACCCGCCGGCTTCGACCAGGAGATCAAAAGCAACTACATCAACGTGCAGGACCAGCCGGCGGACGACGACGTCAACGACGATTCCGGCGATGACGACGATTGGAATCCGCCGGATGACGACGACAGCGGCCTCATATCCGACGACGATACGGAAGAAGCCGACAGCGGCGACGATGACGACGACAGCGCCGGAGGATGCGGCTGCTGATTTTTCGTTATCCGCCGATGAGATTCTGAGTAGTAATATAATTTTCGGAGTATGATCCGCTTGTGGAGGTTATCGCTATGAAAACTCGTATCAGTATCGTTCTGGCTCTTGTTTTGTCACTATCCGCAACCGGCGCGGCAAACGCTCAGTGGGTCGATGAAACCGTGGCTTCCGAAGGCCAGCAGGGAGAGTACTCCTCCATCGTGCTGGACTCCTCGGACACGCCCCACGCCGCCTGGTACGACGCGACCAACACCAGACTCATGTATGGGAAGCGCCACATTGACGGCTGGGATATCACGATCATCGACGAGGGCAGCAAAGGCCGGTACGCGCATATCGCCCTGAACCCGACCACCGATCTGCCCGGCATCGCCTACTACGACTCGGCCGATGACAACGCCAATTTCGCGTGGTTCGACGGAACCGACTGGCACACAGAGGTGGTCGATGACACCAGCGATGATCAGGGGCAATGGATTGACCTGGCGTTCAGCAATGACGGCGTGCCTTACGTTTCCTACCATTTCGACGAAGGGGATATCCTCAGTGAACTGGGCCTCATGGTCTGCTCTCGGGGCGTCGACGCATGGAGCTGCACGGAAGTGGACGACCGCACGCAGGGCCTGGGCGTTTTCGCTCTGGGCACGCATACCGCCATCACTTTCAACGGATACAATCAGCCCCAGATCGCCTATCACGATGAAGCGGACACAAGCCTTAAGTTTGCGTGGAATCCGGGAAGCAGCTGGCAGACGGACACGGTGTCGGATCTGCTGGACCTTTGCGGCACGTACAACGGCATCGCCGTCGACGCCGGCAACAATGTCTATATCAGCACCTACGACGAATCGACTTTCGGAGATAACTGCGCGGCGGTGTTCAAAAAAATAGCCGGATCATGGTCTAAAGATCAGGTGGAATGCACTTCGAGCAGCAGCACGGGAAGATACTCGGACATCGCCGTGGACGATGACGGAGTCCTGCACATGGTGTACTACGCCGGCGGGCAGCTTCGTTATGCCGATGACAGCAACGGTTCATGGGCTATCTATGCGCTGGATACGGATCCTTCCTACTGGTCGAATATCGCCCTGGACTCGGCGGGCAATCCCCACGTGGTGTATTACAACTACACCGACATGGATATAAAATACACGCGCAAACTCGGTCCGCCGGAGGTTGCCTCCGTGGATCCCGCCAGCGGCGTCAACACCGGCCCGACGGATACGATCACGGTGACGGGCGCCAGGTTTACCTCCGACGGCGAAGTCAGCCTTTACAACTCCGAAACCGGCGATGAGATTCAAGGCTCCGATGTCGACGTTGCGAGTCAGACCACCCTGACGTGCGTGTTCGATCTGACGGGCCAGTGGCCGGGGCTTTGGGATGTGCGCGTAAGCAATACGGCGGGCACGGGCGTCCTGGAAGACGGTTTCCAGGTGACCACGCCGGCGCCGGAGCCGACGGCCGTCGATCCGTCGGTCGGACAAAACGACAACCCGAATTTCACCGTGACCATCGACGGCGACTATTTCGCCGATCCCATGACGGCGACGCTGGTCGGTCCGGGACGCGCGCAGATCGCCGCGATCAGCGTGACGCTGAATTCCATGAATCAGGCCGAGGCCGTGTTCAATCTCAAAAACAAATCCGTCGGAACATACGACCTGAAACTGGAGCACGAATTCGGCGACAACACGCTGGAAGACGCCTTCGATATCGAATGCGGGCAGCCCGCGGCGAATTTCAACGCCAATCCGGTCACGGGCGCGGCGCCTTTGGGCGTCAATTTCTTCGACCAGTCCATCGTGTACACGGATTGCGGCCCCAATGAGCATCGCTGGACCTTCGGCGACGGAGAAAGCTCCTCTGAAGCCGCGCCGCAGCATGTCTACGAAGATCCAGGCGTCTACACCGTCTCGCTTCAGATCAACACCGACGGCGGATCCAGCATGGAAACGAAAACGGATTTCATCGCTGTCACGGCAGGCGCCGATGATGACGCGGATGACGACCTTGACGACGACGCCGATGATGACGACTGGATTCCCGATGACGACGCGGATGACGACCTCGTTATAGGCGACGACGACACGGTCGAAGAAGAGGCCGACGGCGGCGATGACGACGATGACGACGGCGGGTGTTGCGGCTGATAAAAAGCGCCGCGGCCGATTATTGAAACCATGAAAAATCGCCGGCGCATAATGATGTTGCGAAAGCTTTCCGGTTGGCCAATACAATGATATTCCATATCCATACATGGTCTTGCATCGGATTCGATGTAAAGTATTGACATGATCGGTTTGCCTGATCATTATCGGGGGCGCGAAATTCCAATATTCACAAGAGAAAACAGTGTTTGAAATCAAGCGAAATTCAAGGCCCAGAACTGGATTCCATACCCATATTTATTACGTTCTCCCCTATATCTGCGTGGGCCTTTCACTGCTTGTTTTTACGGCTTTTTCCGGAAAACGAATGAATATAGCCGTGTTGCCGTTTCAAATCAGCGCGAATATCAAATCAATCAATGTTGATATAGTGCAAGAATCACTCATTATGGCGATATCCAAAAACAGCCAATTTCGCGCCCTGGAACGAGAACAAATCCATCAAATCATTAAAGAACAAAAACTTTCCTTGTCCGAACTTTTCGATGATCAATCGGCGATCAGCGTAGGAAAACTCGCCAGCGCAAAATATGTGGTCAGTGGAAAGATTATCGGAGACAATTCTCAGGCGATTTTATCCTTTCGCGTCGTCGGCGTGGAAACGGGCGAAATCATGATTTCCAGAATGATCGAGCTTGACGGCAAATTGAGCTCGCTCAAGCTGGCTGATCAACTATCGAAGGAAGTCATGAAGCCGGCGGTGAAAGCCTCCTCGGAAGCCGATTCGCATGACGCGTCAAAGGCCGTCGACGGCGACAACAGCACTTACTGGAGCGCGAAACAAGGCAACTATTCCGCGTCGCTTGAAATTCGCTTCCTCGGCGAAAACTCTTTTACCAAATGGACATTATCCATACCCGAAGAAGATTATTGTCATTCCGGCGGACTTCCGAAGAATTTCTCGATTCAGTATCACGACGGAACAAAGTGGATTGTCGTCGCGGACGTCAATTCGAATTTCAAGGCTCAAAGCAGCGGGAGTTTCGAGGCCGCGACAAGCAGTCTCTGGAAAATCGATATTCGAGATACGGTCGCTTATCGGGCGCCGGTCATCGGCGAGTTCGCCTTGGAGCAACAGTCGGGAGTTGGAAAATGAAAAAACATGCAAAATGGGTCATGCTTCTCGGAGTTTTTTCTTTATTGACTGTTTCATCCCTGTTCATCAATTGCGCGCCTTCGTCGCAAATGGCTCAAATTCAAGCGCTGAAACGAGCCCAGGCTTACGGAGAACAACCAAATTATAAGGTTAGGAAATACGGAACCATCGCCGTAAAATTTGAAGCGGAAAAGGGCCTTAAGGTCGATCTCATCTCGCCCAGAAAACTCAAGAACGTTCTTACGGGTAAAAAAAGAAAAGAGTTTTCTTTACCGGCAACCATCGAGTTCGACATGGCCTATGACTATGTTTTTCAATTCCTATATTACAACGTTCCTTCAGGGACGCCGTTTTACGGAAGACTGGTGCTGGAAAATGCGACGGAAATTACCGAAGCCTCGGCCGTCACGGTCTCGATAGAGGCTGCGCATATTGCCGCGGCGCAATCCGGAGAAGTGCAGATCTTGAAAGTCAAAGATCCGACCTTGCAAGAAGAAGTTACGATTTTAACCCTGACCTTGGGAAACCGTCCCCCGCAGGGTGTCGATATCAGAAGGTGAATTTACCTTGGAACAACAATCAGGAGTCGAAAAATGAAAAAATATGCAAAATGGATCACTCTTCTCGGAGTTTTTTCCTTATTGATTGCTTCATCAATGTTCATCAATTGCGTTTCCTCGTCGCAAATGGCTCAAATACAAGCCCAGCAACGGGCTCGGGCTTACGGAGAACAACCCAATTACAAAGTCAGGAAATACGGAACCATCGCCGTAAAATTTGAAGCGGAAAAAGGCCTTAAAGTCGATCTCATCTCGCCCCAGAAGCTCAAAAACGTTCTTACGGGTAAAAAAGACAAGAAGTTTTCTTTACCGGCAACGCTCGAGTTCGATATGGCCAATGACTACGGTTTCGAATTCCTATACTACAACGTTCCCTCGGGGACGCCGTTTTACGGAAGACTGGTGCTGGAAAATGCGACGGAAATTACCGAAGCCTCGGCCGTCACGGTCTCGATAGAGGCCGCGCATATCGCCGCGGCGCAATCCGGCGAAGTACAGATCTTGAAAGTTAAAGATCCAACCCTGGAGGAAGAAGTCACCATTCTGACTCTGACTTTAGGGAACCGTCCCCCGCAGGGCGTCGATGTCAATAAGGGAGACAGCAAGACGATTTATTGGGTTGGCGGCATCGGTGCGGTCCTGGCGATATTGCTGATTGCCGGTATCTAAAGGAAATTCATCGGTTTTCAAACATGGATCGCCTGATCGGCGATTCATGCCAATAACTTCATCCACGATCTGGAAAACAAAGGGATTCGTGTCCATGAATGTTTTTCGGCAGAAATACGCGGGATTCGCCGTTTTCGCGTCCGCTTTGCTCCTTTTGATTCCGGCTCTCAATACACCGGCCTCGGGCGCCGATGAACAGCCGGAACAAAGCGACAGTTTTTTCTCCGGCGGAGGTTCCGTCAAAGTCGACGCAGGACGGCTGCGACGAATCGAAAAACCGGATATCAAGGATTTCATTTCCGCGGCGAAATTTACATCAGGCGACACATTCGGCGTGTTCACCATGGAGATGTCGTCGAAATACTACGGCCCGGTTTATTCGAATCGTATCGAGATGCCCCGGGAGCTGAACTGGGGACAGACAAACAAGAAACTTGCGGCGACAGTCGATTCACAAACAGCCACATCCAGGACCCAATTGGAAAAAGCGACGACTTTGACCGAAGAGACGTCCGGCGCCGCCAAACTGGATATGGACAACCTGGGATCGCTGGAACTCACTTCGGACAACATGTACCTCATTTTGAGTTCTCACAAAAAACCCGTCGAAATCGGGTACGAAAAAATCTTCAATGCGTTGATCAGCATCGGTTACTCTGAAGACATGACTTTCGGAGAATTTCTGGACGCTTTGGTCGGCGAGGGACTGATTGACGAGGAAGCCAAAAGACCCATTATCGAAGAGCTCCTGGAAAAAATCGGGATTCCGGAAGCCGACGGCGGCTATGTGAAACTCGCTTATAACGGCTATCTGCCGATGCTGCTCATCGGACAATTTGACGACCTGCCGGGCGCCGATATTCTGTTGCGCACAAAGGCGATCAGTATAGTTCAAAGAGCCAAGGCCCTGGGCATAAAGCTCCAGGTCAATGGTAAAAGTCTGATGCAATTCGCGACAAAATACGCCAAGCTGGGGTTGCAATATTTTACGGCCGAATTAAAGAACTTTTTCAAATCCATCGGCCTGAACATGAAACTCATCAAGAAAGCAAAACTGCAAAACGACCTTCAAGCTTTACAGGATAAATTGAGTTCCTATTCGGTTCAAACGGAATCGGATTCCAAAACGTTGCGCGAGTCAAGCGACAGCGAAAAATTCTCCATGGAATCCAGCGCCGACAGACTTGCCATGAAAGCCGACTCCAAAAGACTCGCGACGGTCGCTGAAAGCGATTCGATGTCGAAGGATGTTTTGGTCAAAAAAACCGTCAACTACAAACTGGCGGCTCCGGGCACCAAAGTGACCTTCACGCTGGTTGTCCAGAATCTTGGGGATATGCCGATCACGCAAATGTGGTTATGCGACGCATTCCCCGAAAACTTTGAAATACTCAGCGTGAAAACTCTGACCGATGACGTTAAAAAGAAAAAGGGAACTCGCAACGGCATTCAGTACGTGGCTTTTCAAGTGAAACAAAGCATTTTACCTTCGAAAGATTTTCCGACGCCTATTGCTCAGTACACTGTGCGTATCGGCGATTATTAGACTATAGATCGAAGCGCGGTTCTGATAACCAAGGGGGACGCAAGCGGCGGCGCACCGTTCGTGAGAACCCGGCAAAGGAGAGGCTATGCGACGTATCATCGGTTATTCGATCATTTTCCTCATGATTTCTTGTGTCGCTTTCGCGGCGAACTGGTGGGAGGAAGAGCAAGGCAAAGCACCTTCGCCGACCGTGAAAGTGCAAAAGGGCAGCCAGTCGGCGGCGAAGGTCGATTGGGAAGAAGGATACATCGAAGTGGTCGGATACGCCTCGGTGGATGTGTCGAAAATGGCCAATGCCGCGCAGGCGGAAATCATGGCCATGGAAGGCGCGCGGGCTCAGGCTTACGCCCGCTTGGCTGAAACAGTCAACGGCGTCGCCGTTTCCAGCGAAACCCTCGTGCAAAACAGTCTTACGACCGACCAGGTGACGCGCACGAAGGTCGAGGGCATGATCAAAGGAGCCCGGGTCATCGAAGAAAAAACGACTTACATCAAGGACGCGCCGAAAGGAATCGTGCGACTCGGCCTGGTGATGAAGGGCGCCAACGGCATTCAGATGCCCCTGGTCAAATGGACCCTGCGCACCGAAGCGGAAAAAGCCGCGCTGTTCAAACCGGATCAGAGCGCTTTGGAAAACACCAAGCTGCCGTCCAACTACACGGGAATCGTGATCGACGCCAAAGGCCTGGGATTGACTCCGGCCATGATGCCGAAAATCACCACGAAAAACGGCGAGGTCGTCTACGGTCCCGAGCTGGCTTTCAAAGGCATGGTCGACAAGGGAATGATCGAGCGAAACGGCTTCATCGGATATACGAGCAACCTGAAAAGCTCCGTGGCTCAGGACAGGATTGGAAACAATCCTCTGGTATTAAAAGCCCAACAGCTCGTCGGAGCGCAAAAAGCCGGCGTCAGTATTTCAACCGAAGACGCCTTGAAAGTCCTGGCCGCCAACATCAAGAACGGGCTGTTGAAAATGGCCAAGGTCATGTTCCTGATGTAAACGGCTTTCTTATTGAGGCTTGCGCAATAAGATGCGGGTTTCGTTGAATTCCACAAGAACATAATCGCTTCGGCCCTCGAAGGCCGAAGCGAGATACACGGGTTTTTCCTCATACTTCACGCTGATCCGGCCGATTCCGGATTTTTCCTCGAAGCCGGCGACGAGAGCCTGCGCAACCCATCGTCTGGCCTGTATTTCATGGGCCAGCCTGGAAACTTCTTCGGCGGATTTAACACCGGCGACTTCAACCGTCAGTTCCTTGGCTCCGGTTTTGATCTTCTCTTTGAGTTTTACAACGGTTTTTTTCGCCAGTTTATCGGCGGTTTTACGCAATCCCGCCGCGCAGGAATTCTCACAGCTGTCGCCCGCGCTTTTTTCGCCGCGAGCGAGTTTGTCCGATCCGCCGAAATCATCCGGATCGGGGACTTCGACCGCTAAAAGCACCTGCGCGGAATCCGCCAGAACGACGCGCAAACTTCCCGCCGTACGCGTGAAAACCATACCCTGGCCCACCGATTGCGACTCCCTGCACTCCACTTCCCCGGTGACGATCAAGTTGGATAAAAACCTGAGCGAGGCGCGGCGGGCGGCGTTTGAATCGCCGGAATTGATCAGTAACTGACGATCCCTATCGCGCAGTTTTTTGGACTGCGTTTCGTCGACGACCTGAAAGCCCCCTTCGGATAACTGACGAATCAGCACGCTTTCAACAGCCTTGCGTTTTTCATCCGACGCGCATGATTTTTCCCGCACCGTCACCAGAATTGTTGTATCCGACGACGCGATAGCCGACAGATCCCGGGCAATCTGCGTCGGTGAGATTTCCGCCTGGATAGTGACCGTGTAAATGCCTTTTTCCTTTTTTTCCTCGACCACGGCATAACGCCGAATCAAGCCGCTCGTGGAGTGCTTAATGGAAGCCGACAGAACCATGCCGTTGTCCACCACGGTCTCCGCGTCCACTAAAACGCCCACCACCTGTTCCAAAGCCTTGCGCCGGGCGTCGGCTATGGCCTTGTCTTTGGCCGCGACGGCATTGTCATTGAGAATGACGGCCATGCCCTTCGCGGTGACCACGCCGGGCATGGCCTGCGCCGCGGCTGTTTCCGGATGAAACGCGAGCGGCAACATCGCCGCGATAAACGCGATAATCATGAAGACGGAATTTGGGGCGGTCGCTTGATTCTTCATGCTTGTATCCTTTTTGGAAGGTGCGTTTATCCGCTACGAAATCACTATGCCGTTGCGCCGACAATTAATCAAACAAACAGCGAAACGATATAGGCCGCGGACAGCACGGTGAGAAAAGCCACCGTCGCGAGGCAGAAGTAATTATATATCCTGCCGTTCGTGTACTTTCCCATGATCTTGGGATCGTTCACGAGAATCAAAATGAAAATCAGGATGATGGGCAGCAATATGCCGTTGACCACCTGGGAAATGATGATCATGTTGATAAACGAGCGCCCGGGTAAAAGCACAAAAAACGCGCCGAGGATGATCGAGGCGATATAGAGAATGTAAAACTGCGGAGCTTCCGAATAGCGGTTGTCCACGCCGCGTTCCCATCCCAGAGCCTCGCAGATCGTATACGCGGTGGCCAGGGGCAATACGCACGCGGCGTACATCGAGGCGTTGAAAAGCCCGAAGGCGAACAGATGCCTGGCCCACGTTCCCATCAGCGGAGCCAGAGCGGCGGCGGCTTCCCCGGCGTTGTTGACCTCGACGCCCGCGGGATGCAGGGTCATGGCGCAGGTGATCACGATGCAAAGGGCCACGAAGTTGACGAAGATGCTGCCGAAGATCGTATCCGCCTTCGAGTAAGCCGCGTCGTCCACGTCGATGCCCTTTTCCACGACGCTGGACTGCTGGAAAAAGGCCATCCAAGGCGCCGTAGTCGTTCCGAAAAGCGCCAGCACCATCAGAATGTACGCTTTGGACGGAATCCACTTGGGAATGGCGAGGGCCTTGGCGACCTCGACGGGATCGGGTTTGACCATGTATCCGGCCACAAGGTAAGTGATGTAGAAAAAGGCCGCCACCAGAAAAACGCGCTCCACGGATTTGTAATCCCAGCGCAACACCAGACCGATCACCGCTCCGGCGCATATCGGCACTACGAGAAGCGGCGAAACACCCACCAGATCAGCGGACGCGGCGATTCCGGCGAATTCGGCCATAATGGTTCTGAAGTTGACGAATAATAGGGCCAGCATGAGGTAGAACGTGGTTTTCACGCCGAAGCGTTCGCGGATCATGGACGACAGGCCGTCGCCGGTCACGACGCCCATGCGGTTGGCCATCTCCTGAACCATGATCAAAATGACGGTCAGGGGTACGAAAATCCACAGGATGTCGAAACCGAAAAGCGCTCCGGCGCGGCTGTAGGTCGCCAGGCCGCCGGCGTCGTTGCCCACGCTCAAGGTAACGATCCCCGGGCCGAGAACCGCCGCAAAAACGGCCAGGCGCGCCCAAAGGGATTTCAGCGGATTGTTTTTCGTTTCCGTCGCCATAAGAACAATCTCTGCCGCCCCTTAACGGGGCTGATTAACCATTAAACGATCATTTCATTTCCAGCTTTCACGAGACTGTCGATTATCACAAAAGCGCCAATTTCTGTCATCCCGACCGGAGCGAAGCGTAGTGGAGGGATCCCTTCAACGATGCGTGAATATGTTGTTAACGTGTACATTTTAGCAAGATAAACACGCCTCATTGAAGGAATTCCTCGACTTCGCTCTTAAATGACATGGTGTTAATTGCTCATTATGCGCATTTATCGACAGTCTCGCATGCAATGGAACAAGGAGCTTCGCCCATTTCATGGGCTCATAAAACGTTATCAATTCGTATCCCCACAGCTTGCGCTGTGGGCTATTTTTCCTTCGCCCTGACGGCCTGTCGCGGTTGGAAACCGCTCCTACATTTTCCTCGCCCATAACTCCCCACTCTTAACTCATCACTTTTAACTCCGCTTACGCCGCTTCCTTATGATAGAAAGGAATTAATTCGTCAAAGCTGTGCTGGAACGTGATGATCCCCTGCAGTTTGCTTTCCTCGTCCAGCACGGGCAGGGCCAGGAAATTATATTTATAAAACTGCCTGGCCACTTCGGCCCATTCGTCTTCCAGTCTCACCGAAACCAGGCGCTCGCCGGCCAGTTCATGCAGCAACGTATCGGGCTTGGCGATAATCAGGCTGCGCAACGAAACCACGCCCTTCAGGCGATCGTCGCCGTCCACCATGAACGCGTAATGGATCAGCTCCACGGTTTCCGACGACGCGCGAATCAGTCGCAGGGCGTCGGCGACGGTGGCCGTCGGCGAAAGGGCGATGTAGTCCGTGGTCATGAGCGCGCCCGCGGTCTCCTTTTCGCTGTAGGTCTGGAGTTTATCGAGCTGCTCCCTTTCCTCCTCGATCATGCGGGACTTGATGTTTTCCTGCTGCTCGGCGGGCATGTCTTCGAGAATGTCAGCCGCCACGGAGGGTTCGATTTCCTCCATGATGTCCGCGGCCACTTCCGGATCCAGATCCTGCACGATGGCCGCGCCCAGTTCCGGTTCGAGTTCCTCCAAAGCCTCGGCGGCGGTTTCGATATCCAGAGTATGCAAAAGCGCCACGCGCTCGTCCTTGTCCAGATCCTCCAGGATATCGGCCATCTCGCCGGGATGCAGATTCTTGAGGTCCGCGTGGTCCACGCGCAGGCGCACCGGGCCCGGCCCGCCCCCTTCCTCGAGGGTTTGCACCGCGCGCCAGGAAATCAAATCGTCCTGCAGCGTTTTTCCGAAAATCTTTGCCGCGCCGCGCACGCCGCCTTCGAATCCCAGTCGCCGCATGAGGCCGGTAAAGCCCACGTCCACGTGAACGAGATAGGTGCGCCCCTGGGAATGAAGAAGATGGACGTCGTTGATGCGCTCGACCTTGGCGCCCTGCATGTCGACGACCTGCTTGTCCATGAGAACCTTTTTGACGCTGAAGCAGTTATCCTCGCAACCGGCGAATTCTTTTTCGATTTTCGAAAGCGACAGGCGGCCCTTGGGCGTTTTGCTCCAATCGCCGATCTGCGTGATGGGCACGTAGTAATCTTTTCTTTTGCTTCGTACGACCAGACCGTTTAATTCAGGATAGGGATCGCCGCGAAAAGCAATGAGATCCTTGATTTTTCCCTTTCCTCTATCGCCGGACACGACCGGACGTCCGATGAGTTCGGAAGCGTAGCCGAAACCGTAATACTTTCCGTTTTCGCGCATAATCGTCTGAGCCATGAAGCACCTCCCCTGCGGCGCGAAGTAAAAATATTCTTCGCCGTTAAGTGCCTTTAACCGTTTACCATCTTTGCTCGGGCGCATAGATCAAACAGGCCTGCGTCAACGCAAATCAACGCCTGCGACCGGACAAATGGCAATGGCGCCGGTAGATAGGAGGACCGGATTGGGCGGGGGTTTAATTAGGCGTTATCGAGGGGGGAAATGCCCACGTGCGAAAACGCCGGCCAAGCCCCTACCCGGAGGTTGGTCACTGCTACTTGCGCCTTCGTCCATGGAATTCTCCAAAGCGAGATTAATACCAAAGCGCTCACGCCTTTAAAAAATGCGCCAGCGCATCCAACGGTGCGCATTAAAACGCCAATGCCGTCGCCTGTCAATCCGCTGATTTCCTCCTTCACCCTTTAAAATGCCTTTTCAAGGCCGGGGGAAATCCGTTATCGTTTGCCGACCTCGATAACTTCGGAGGAAACGAATGACCGATTCAAATAAAATCGCCGTTATTCAGCTGAGAAGCAGCGGCGACTGGGAAAAAGATCTCGACCGTGCGGCCGAGCGCGTGGTCATCGCCGCGCAGGCCGAAGTCAACGTGGCGGTTTTCGGCGAGCTTTTCGGCTGGCAATGGTTCGCCGATGAAATGAATAAAAACAACTTCAATATGGCCCAGACCCTCGACGGGCCGATGATGCAGAAATGGGCCGACATCGCCGGGGATCATCAAATCGCCGTGGCGGCGCCCATGTTCCTGCACGAGGGACAGGGATTGTACTCGAACGCCGTGGTCCTTATCGACGCGCAAGGCAAAATCAAATCCGTCAGCCGCTCGGTCCACATCCCGCAGATTCCGGGCTGGGAGGGCAAATTTTATTTCACGCCCGGCCACGATTACCCCGTGGTGGAAATCGACGGGATGCCCGTGGCCTTCCTCATTTGCTGGGACACGTTTTTCCCGGAGGCCTTTCGGGCCGTTGCTTTGGCCGGCGCCCGCGCCGTCGTGGTGCCCACAAGCGCCACCGGCTCCAACGAGGATTTATGGCTGCGCGCTCTATCGGCGCAGGCTTTTTTCAACGGGTTTTACGTGATTCGTGCCAATCGCGTCGGCGAGGACGACGGATACAAGTTTTGCGGCCAGTCGTTTTGCGCAACGCCTACGGGGGATCTGTTGGGCAATCCCATGGGTTCCGTGGAGGGCATGGCCGTTTACGACATCGATCGAAAAGTCGTCGAACTTACGCGCCGCGAGTTCCCTTTCCTCAAAGACCGCATGCCCATGACCTATCTCGACCTGGCGAATCTCTCGGTGCAGCCCAAGTCCGATCGCTAAAAAAATTTACGGATTTTTTTCCAGGGCGCTGACCATATGCTGCAGGTACTGCTCGCAGAATTGCACTTCGGCGAAATTCTCCGAGCTGCATTTGATCTGGTTCGCGTAATAATAACGCAGCGGTATTAAGTTCATGAAAAACAAAAAGGCGACGATTGCGCCGATCAAATAAGTAAAAATTTTCATCCGCTGAAATTTCAATCGCCTCAAGCGGCCCAGTTGTTTCGAGGCGAACCGTGCGATTTCCACGATGCCCGCGCCCGCCAGAAGCTGATGGATGGGAAAAACAATAATCAGATAGCGCGGCTGAAGGTAAATGGAATACGAATTGAGCAGAACAAACAGCGTGGGGACGATGTAAAAACACGCTCCCAGCGCCGCCAGCGAGGAATTGTTGCGCCGGATTCCGATCAGCCCGATCGGCGCCAGCAATCCATAAGTGAAAATCGATAAAAATCCGCCGCAGCCGAAATGCGCGTACGTGGAAACGGCCAGGATGAAGTGGATATACGACAAATGCAGCGAGGGGCCTTTCGCGGAGTGAAAATATTCCGTGGGTTTCACGGCCATACTGAAACTGTGCGGCAGCCACGGTGAAAATAGAATCAGCGCGCCGACGCCGGCCAGGAAAAAGGCCGACACATCCCATCTATCGATGCGCGTGCTTTCGTACTCGTCAAAGGGCGTTTTAAGGCGCAGCAGCCACGCGGCTCCAAAGGCCGCGGCGTGAACCATCGGCGTAAGAATGGCCGTATAGTGCATGTAACATATCGCGGCGACGGAAAAGGAATAAGGAATCGCCAGCCGGCGCCGCCTTTTGAAAAACGCCTCGATGAAAAGCCAGGTCGAAAGCAGCGTCAGCATCACGACCAGGGAATAGGGGCGGTTTTCCTGGCTGTAGAACACGCCGTAAAAGCTGAAAGACAAAAGCGCCGCCGGGATCCAGGCGTAAGTTTTATCAATAAATATTTTCCCTAAAAGAAACATGATATAGATCGAGAGGATTCCGCAAAGCGCCGATATCAGGCGAAGGCCGAATCGCCCCAGCCAGCTGTTGAACGCATCGTCGGGATCGGGGGCGAATACTTGAGCGACCTTATTGAGGATATGATAACCCGGCGGTTCGATATTGATGAACTGGCTGCGCTCGATGCGTTCGACGATAATCTCTCGAACGGATCTATATTGGGAGGCGACGCCCATATCCTCATCGGCCCAGAATTTCGCGGTTCCCAGATGCCAGAAGCGCAAACCGGCTCCAAACACGAGAATAACGATCAATAAAAGGTTTATCCTGTTGGTGGAAAATTTTTTCACGAATGTATCCCGTATCCCAGGATGCGGCGGTCGGGAATCAGCCCGAAACCGTCGGCGCGCAAAACCGCGTCGGCGACGGCCATGGCCAGGGCTTCGGCCGCCAGATGTCCGACTTCATTTTCATTGACCTCGGGTCCGCCCGTCGCCAGGGCGAACAGCACGTCGCCGTCGAAAACGCAGTGCGACGGAGCAATCGAGCGCGCCAGCCCTGCGCCGGCCATGGCGCAAACGCGGGTCAAAGCCATTTTATCCATGTTTCCCCCCACGGCAACGACCGCCAGCGTCGTATTTTCGAGCGGAGACGGCCTGGCCGCCGGAAGGTCCCGTCCGAGGCGATCCGGAACATCGGCGAGCCGGCCGGGCTCGTCGGGACTTCTGGCGCCGGCGAGTATCCGGCCGCTTTGCGCGTCGATGACGTCGCCAAAGGCGTTGACCGCGGCCAAAGCGCCCACCACGACGCCGCCGGAGCCCGTCAGCGAAGCCGTGCCCTGCCCGCCTTTCATCATCCATTGCGGCCCGAGGCTTTTTCCCACCGTCGCCCCGCACCCGGCGCCGACGCTGCCCCCGGGGACATCTTTCCCGGCTATTTCACAAGCCCTCAAAGCCATTTCCGCGTCGGGCGTTCTTTGCGTTTTCCCGACTCCCAGGTCGAATAGCGCCGCCGTGGGAACCGTGGGGATCACCATATGCCGCACTTTGTTGCCGATGCCCTTATCGCGCAGAAACTTCATCACGCCGCCCGCGGCGTCCAGGCCGTAGGCCGAGCCGCCGGTCAGGCATATGGCGTGTATCTTTTCGACGAGATGTTCGCATCGGCCCGCGTCGACCTGCCTCGTGGAAGTGGCCGGCCCGAGCATTTTTGCGCTGAAAACGGCGCCTTCCCCGCATAAAAGAACGGTGAGCCCCGTCAGGGCTTCCGTATCCTCGACGCAGCCGACAAGCAGGCCCGGAACATCGGTCATTCGCCCGGTCATGGTCGACTCCAAATCATGAAAACAGCCTTTGCAGGATATCGGGAACAACTTCCTTTTTGCAATCCCGCGTCCCATATAAATTGAACTTGAGAAGATTTTCAACAAGGGGGGCTTTTCACGCATTCTGTTTTGAGTTATTGTTTGCGGCGATGCCCGTTGGGGCGTTGTCTTTTCCAATTGCCCGCCTCGGTGGAAGGCGTTGCCGTTAAGCGGGAAAAGACATATAAACGGTCACACACGTGTGAGAAACGCTATAGTTTTCATTGAATCGCAGCGGACTTTTTGACTAATGCCAAAACCTAAGATTGTTTCCGAAGCCATCGGATTAATTCCCGCAAGGCGTAAGGGGCGCATTGCATGACGCAGTTTCGAGCGAAGACGCCTTTTCAAATCGCCCAATACCTTCTCTCCCATGAAAAAAAGGTTATGGCGACGTTTTGGCTTGGCGCCGGCGCTTCCGTGTCCGCCGGCATCCCGGACGCGGAAACCCTGGCGGATCAGATCCTCAGTCGATTCATCTACCTTTCTCCCGAATCCTATAGCGAAGATTCCGGCGTTTCCCGTTTCGCCCATTACTTTTCGATTCTTTCGCCCGCCAGCCGGCGAATGTTCCTTCATGAAATTTTCAGCGGAGTCAAGCAAGCCAACAGCACTCATTTACTTCTGGCTCGCATGATCCGGGACGGATGGGCGAACACGGCGCTGACTTCGAACTTCGATAATCTTCTGACCCGCGCCATGCGCATGACGGGCCTTCTCAATCCCTGGATCGTGGACATGCACCGCGACGGAGAGACCGTTTCGGATTCGCTTTCGACGGGTTCGGTCATTTATTTCAACGGTCCCGAGGACAACCACCGCAGCTACGCCGCGCACGGGGAAATCGAGCGGATCCAAGGATCGATCCGACAGGCAATCTTCCGCGCCGCGCAGGATTCGGTTTTCATCGTTTTAGGATACTCGGGACGCAAAGATCCCCTGTTTGACATACTCGCGGAAGTTCCTCATTTCGCGCACGGCCTTTTCTGGGTGACGAAAGACGGCGAACCCGAAGATCACGTCAAGGAAAAGATACTTCGCTCCGATCTGTATTCCGAGTTTCTCGGCGGATGGGACGCGGACCGATTCATGTATGAACTGGTCGTCAAAGGATTGAATCTCCCGGATTCCGGCATCGATATTCCGACTCCCGCCGCTCCGGCTCCTCCGCCGCCCCCTCCGCCTGCTCCGAAACCGACGCCTCCGGCGGCGCCGAAAAAAGTCATGACGGAGCCGGCCGAAGCGACCCCGGCGCCTGAACCGGTCGCTGAAGCAGGCGATGAGCAGGAACTTCTGGATGAAGTCCAGGAACTTGTGGTCGACATCGACGACGCCATGCAAAGCGATTTCGATGTTGAAGAAGGCGCGGACGACGATGTGTACGACGGCGCGGATGACGATGATGACGAGGACGAGGAATTCGTGGTCCGGTCCGCGGATGTCGCCATTCCCGAGGAAGCCGAAGCCGAGCCCGGCGACGAAGAAGAGATTCCCGTTGAACCGCTTTCGGACGATGAAGTCGTCGTCGATGTCGAAGCCGTCGACCGAAAAACATCCGGTGATGAGCCCCAAGCGCCCGACGTCGATATTTTCGCCGACATCGACGAAAGCATTTTCCAATTGGGTGAGGAACTCGACATCGACCTGGATGCGGACGAAGAGGAGCTTATCAGGAAACTGGGCTTGAACGGGCACTCTCTGGACATCAGCGACATTGACGAAGAGCCGGAAATCCCGCCTGAGGTCGAAGCTGAAGTCGTCGTCGATGAAGCCGAAGCCGAGCCGGAGGATGTAGAAGCCGAAATCGAAGTCGAGGCGGAAGTTTCGGAAGCCGCTGAAGAGGCCGCCGAAGAAGCCGTCGAAGAGGCCGTCGAAGAAAAAGCCGAACCGGCTCCGGAGGGCGAATCGGCCGAAGAAACCGATAGAGAACCCGAAGCAAAAGATGTCAAATCCGAAACAGCCGAGGGTGAACAGGTCGAAGACGCCGCCGAGGAAAAAACCGAGAGCGAAGACCGCTCGATCAATATCAAGGAAATCATCGACAAGGCTCATGAAGCCCTCGTGATCGGCGGAAGCGAAGAACTCGTCGAATTGGCCATTTCCGCGCTGGGTCTGGGCGCCAACCAGGCGTATCCCGCCCTGACGGAAGCGCTTCTGGACTGGGGCGACGAGCAATTCAGCGCCGGATTCTTCAGCAAAGCGCGGCAGGCCGTGGAAAAAGCGCGGGAAATGTCGCCGGAGGATCCGGTGGTATACGCACGGCTCCGCGACATCGCCGCCAAAATGGGCGACGACCAGTACGCCGCCGAAATGGGCGAAAAAGCCGCCGAGTTGCAAAAAGAAAGCGGCAAACCATAAGCCGATCCCTTCACGCCGATTATGATTAAACTCATCGACGTAAAAAAAGCTTTCAGGAATCAGCAGGTCCTCGACGGCCTCAATCTGAATTGCCGGAAAGGGGAGATCACCGTTCTTCTCGGTCGGTCCGGCGGCGGCAAATCCGTTACCCTCAAGCACATCATCGGCCTGCTCAGACCCGATTCGGGCCAGGTGCTGATCGAAGACGAAGACATCACCAAGATGGACAGCGTGCAGATCAACCGGGTGCGGAAAAAATTCGGCATGCTGTTTCAGGACGGCGCCCTTTTCGATTCCATGACCGTGGGTGAAAATGTCGGATTTCCCCTCAAGGAAGCCCGCAAATACACCAAGGAGGAAATCGAAGAGAAGGTCCGCGAATCGCTGGCCGAAGTCGGCCTCTACGGCATCGAACAAAAAATGCCTTCCGAGTTGTCCGGCGGCATGCGCAAACGCGCGGCATTGGCCCGGGCCATCGTCCTGCGCCCTTCCATTATTCTGTACGACGAGCCGACGACGGGACTCGATCCCATTATGACCGACTCGGTGAACAACCTGATTCTTCACATGCAAAAAAGTCTGGGATGCACGAGTTTCATCATCAGCCACGACATCGAAGCCACGTTCCGCATCGCCGACCAGGTCGCCGTTTTATATAAGGGGAAAATCATCCAGAACGGCAAACCCGAAGTCATTCAAAACAGCGATCACCCTTTCGTCCACGCCTTCATTCGGGGCGAAGAAGGAGACAAATTCGCCGAGGAATCCTGATCATGAATCTACGGCGACGGGCAGTACAATTCATCACGGCATTCGCACTTTTTTTGGCTCACGCGACGGCGGCCTCGGCATTCAGCGCATATTCCGGCGAAGACGTATCCTGGGACCTTTCCGGATATTTCAAAAACTTTACTTCCATGACGCAAAACAGCGACTTGTATCGCGACTACGGGATCGTGGATCAAAATACCTTTTGGGATAACACGGCACGGGCCCGCCTTCGTTCGGAAGTTTATATGGGCGATGCGGATTTCGTCGCCCATTACGAGGCGTCGGTCCGATACGGTGACACGCAGCGCGCCAAAACCGAGACCGAAAAACTGCTGGCCTTTGTCCCCGGCGGCGACGCGGTGCTTCAACAACTCTTTCCTGATACGTATATTCCCCGATTGTTCAGCCTGGAAAGATCCGAGGAAGAAGACGAATACGTGGTGAATCACGGCCTGGACAGGCTGTATTGGCGCCTTCGAAGCGGCCCCGCGGATTTGACCGTCGGACGAAGCGCCCTGACCTGGGGGCCGGGGCGATTCTGGAATCCCACCGATTATTTCGCCCCCTTTTCGCCCACGGAAATCGATAAAGAGGAAAAACCGGGAATCGACATGGTCCGCGTCCGGGTTTCCGTCGCGTCAAACGCTTCGCTGGACTTCGTGGCGGCGCCGGTGCGCCGAACCGACGGAGTCGACGACATCGACAGGGAATATTCGGCCGGCGCCGCCAGGGCTTCGGTCAACGTCAATGTTTTCGATCTGGCGCTTTCCGGAGGCCGCATTTACGACCGTTACATCGCCGGTTTCGACGCGGAAGGCCCTATCGGCGGCGCGCTGCTGCGCCTCGCCGCGACGTATACGTCTTTTGAAACCATGCCCGAAGAGGATAGGCCGGATCCCTATTTCCGGGCCATGGCCGATATCGACTACGGCTTTGCCTGGAACTGGAATCCCTATATTTTGCTGGAGTATTATTACAACGGGGAAGGCGAAGACGATCCGGATGACTACGGCGAACTGGCTCAACAGCCGGAATTCATCAGCGCCATGCTCCGGGGCGCCCCGTCCAATTTCGGCAGGCACTACGGCGCCGTGAACTTCACGCTCACGCCCCATCCTCTCGTCACCCTCAATGAGGTGTTCATTATAAATATTTCCGACGGCAGTTTTTACAACGGCGCATACCTGGGCTGGAGCATCACCGAAAGCCTGGAGCTTCAGGCCGGCGCCAACGTGACCTCGGGGCAGATACCCGGCGAATTCGCGGGCTATACGGATCCGACGACAAAAGAGGATTACGCCGCCGCGGACGTCTACTTCACATACCTGAAGTGGTATTATTGATTTTGAAGAATCGACAAAGTTATGTATAAATTTCCATGAGATTGCTATGATTGGCTCAGGAAATCTCTTTAAGGGAAGAATCTTTCGATGAGTTTGACGACAATACAGAAGAAAACAAGAGCCGGCACAGCTTGCATCGGCGTCAAAAAAAACAGAAAGAAAAAGAAGCCATCCACCAGAACCCTTTCGCTTTCTTTTCACGACGTCCCAATGGAACATCCAAGACAGGATGAATCCTCAGTTTGCCTGCGTCCTCAATATGAACACCCGAACGGGAAGCTATATCAGGGTGACTCGATCGAGTGGCTTTCATCCCTTGAACCAGAATCCGTAGATCTGATTTTTGCCGATCCTCCTTACAATCTGAAAAAAGCCGATTGGGATAATTTTGAAAGTCAGGAAGCTTATATCGATTGGTCTTTGCGTTGGATTGAACCCGCGTCGAAAGCGCTGAAATCCTCAGGCTCATTGTACATATGCGGCTTTTCGGAAATTCTGGCGGATCTGAAACATCCCGCGTCGCAATTCTTTTATTCATGCCGATGGCTTGTCTGGCATTACCGCAATAAAGCCAATCTGGGAAAGGACTGGGGGCGGTCTCATGAGAGTATTTTGCATTTTCGAAAATCGGGTGATTTTCAATTGAACCTTGACGATATTCGAATCCCGTACGGCAATCATACACTGAAATATCCGTCCCATCCGCAAGCCGCCACCAGCAATTTCGGCAACGGCAAAAGGCATGACAACTGGGAGCCGAATCCCAAAGGAGCCAAGCCCAAAGACGTTATAGAAGTCCCCACGACCTGCAACGGCATGGGAGAGAAAACGCCACACCCCACGCAGAAGCCGGAAGAATTGCTTCGGAAGCTGGTGCTGGGCGCATCCTCTGAAGGCGATCTGGTCGTCGATCCCTTTTCCGGCTCGGGAACAACTCTAGTTGTCGCACAGCAACTCGATCGGAAATGGGCCGGTTGCGACTTGAACGCCGAATATAACGAATGGGCTATTGAGCGCATCGAGAACGTTCGCTGCATGACAAAAGAAGAATGGATTGAATTTGACCGTAAAAATGCAGCCCGTCGCGAGGGAATACGATGACGTTGAAACAATTAGTAAAGTTTGCTGCAAACAAAGAAAATTTTATTACGCTTGAAAACTATTTGGACTTTACGGCCCGATTTATCGAGTTTTTTGATTCAGGCGTTCAAGCGACAATCGTCTCCCAAAACGAACATCACTACCGATTTTATCAATTTAGGAAAAACGGCAACTACAATATCACTCGTCCGATTAACTCCAATCTAATGTTTGACGCAAATAATATGAGCTGTGTCACCAATGATTTTCTCCCGACTTTTCATGGCGCCAAGGAAATAAGCATTCAGGATCAGGTGTCGCGTGAACTCATCAGAAAATCCATTTATACTATCCAGCAATCAATCGGCGCCGCTCTCGATGCGCTGCCCGCCGGGCAATCAAACCGCGCCAGGAAAGTCAATGGAGATTTATTTGAACGCCTGATTTTCCTTCTTGTGAAGCAACTCGGAGTCCAATGCAGTTCCGGAAAAATCAAAGTCCCTGTTGAAGTAAACGGCAAAGTTCAATTTACGATGGATTATCAACACGACTCATCATTGAAAGTGGTGAACTGATCAAGGCTTTCGGCTCCGTTAAAACATCAAGCATTCAATGAGAATCAACCACACAAAACGGGACTGGCTTTATTCCTTCGTTGTCTATGGCATATGCGTCCTTTGTCTGGTCGTCACAATTTCCGCCTGTAAAAATTCGCCCGACCTCAAGTCAAAAAACCTCGTGCATGAAAGCGTCGATATCGGCGCGAAATGGAAATGCGCGGATCCCAGAGCATGCGACGAGGATTATCTGCAAACGGCCGAAGATCAGGCCGCGCACGCCGACCGGGAGGTGGTGGAAGATTTCGCAAATATTGAGAGCATACGTGAAACGCAGCCTCCCATCGATAACGATCATCTGTCCGATTCGGCGCTGCGTGAAAAAATCATCAACACGCTGAATTTAAGTTTTCTTCTAAATGGAATGGATGACCGGATTCTCGAAGCACGCACTGTGCATGAAATCGACGCAGGCGCCTATCTCAAGAAACGTATTTTGCTTTCCGATCCTCTCATCGGCGAGTTCGAGATTCTTTTTTTCACACCGAAAACCGCCGGACCGCATCCCGCCGTCATCGCCGCGCACGGCCACGGGGAAAGCGCCGATCTTTTCGTAAGCGAATTCGGCCTTAAGCAATTTCCCGAAAAAGGATACGCCCTGGCGGCGCCGACATTTCGCGTCATGGGAGCGGACGCAAGCGAAGACCGCCTGGTCCGCGAGCTCATGCGGCGCGGCTTCACGCTCATGAGCATCCGCATCTACGAAATATTGCTGATCAGAAAATACCTGCTTTCCAAAGATGAAATCATCGGCAGCCGCATCGGGCTGCTCGGCCACTCGGGAGGCAGCATCGCCGGCAACCTCGTGGTGCGAATCGACAACGGATTCGCCGCCTACGTGGGCGATTGCAAAGGTTCATATCTGGGCGTGTATGAAGACAAGTATCTGCTGGATGAATTTGCCCCCCGGCTCTTTACGATTCACCGACAAATCAACGACCTGACGACAACCAAAACGCCGACCAAAAAAATCCCGTACGCAAAAGACAAACACTGGGATTCGGTTTTCGAGTTTTTCGACAGATTCCTCAAAAAAACTTGAAATGCTCAATAAGCGGCTCATACAATCGTACTACTGGAATGATATCCGGTTCATTCAATGACGGGAGACGAACGTGGCGCGAATCATCTGCCTTGCGTTGACGGTTTTCATGATGCTTTGCGCAAGCGTCCAAGCCGACGGCCCGGATTACATCGGCGGAAACGAGCCATTCGCCAGGCGCGCGCAAAAACTGGATCTGCAACCGCAAAGGCCGACGCGGCCTTCAAGCCGGGTTCTGGCGCCACGAGCCAAAGCGCTTTTAGCGCAGGTGATGGGATATTACCCATACTGGTCGTCCACGGAACCGGCGGATCTGGACTACGAACTGCTGTCCACCGTCGCCTGGTTCGGCGCATCCATCGGCGACGACGGATTTTTTACCGACATGTACGGATGGCCCGACGGCGATTTGATCGACGAAGCCCATGCCAACGGAACCCGCGTCGTTTTAACGGTCACGAATTTCAGCGAGACATCCATCACGAATCTGCTGTCGGTTCAGCAACACCGCAGCGACGCCGTGGCCGAAATCGTCGATGAAGTCACGCTGGCCGGCGCCGACGGGGCAAACATCGATTTCGAAGGTCTTGCTTTTTCCCAAAAAAATAATTTCGTCACGTTTATCACGGCCCTGCGCGCGGCTCTTAACGCGGCGCTGCCCGGCGCGCACCTGAGCATCGCCACGCCGGCGGTGGACTGGAACGGTTCTTTCGATTTCGACGCCCTGGCCGCGCAGACCGATTATCTTTTTATCATGGCCTACGATTATCACTGGCGAAACGGCGATCCCGGTCCGGTCAGCCCCCTGCGCGGCGGCGCGACCTGGGGCGATTACGGCATCGAATGGACCCTGGATGATTATGAATTTTACATCACGCCGTATGATTTGAGTTCCGTAATCCTGGGGCTCCCGCTGTACGGATATAATTGGCCGACGACGAACGACTCCGTGCCCGGGACAACCCGGGGAAGCGCTACCGCCGTCATTCTGTCCACGTCGCAAAATATGGCGGACAATCCGTCTTACGGAGGCAGGCAATACGACACGCAGGCCGACAGCCCCTCCCTTGTCTGGTATGAAAACGGCGACGGCTGGCGTCAGCTCTGGTACGAGGACGCGCAGTCTTTGGCCCTGCGTTTCGATTATGCAAAAACCCGCGGGACCGGCGGCGTGGGATTCTGGGCGCTGGGCTACGCGGGATCGAATAGCGGGCTTTGGGAGGCCGTCGAAGACGCCTTTTATGAATCGGATGACGACGTGAACGACGACATCAATGATGACGCAGATGATGATGCTAACGATGATATTGATGATGACGTAAACGACGATATGAACGATGATGCGAACGACGACGCAAATGACGATTCCGACGACGACTGGTTCGGCAACGACGACGATGTCAATGACGATACGGGTTCGCCCGCCGACGGCGACGCGGGCGATGATGACGACAATGACGACGCGTCATGCTGCGGCTGAAAACCAATCCAAGACAATCAATGCAAAGGCTTCCAATAAATGCACGACCTGAAAAATCATGAAAAACTTCAATTTCGGCGCTATCGACCGATAGAGGGCCACACTGATGTTCAACGCCTGCATGCCGATGCCCTCGAATTGGCGGAGCGGATTGCGCCGTTGATCACCAAGGATTCCGATTTAAGCGCCGCCGATAAAATCCGGGATGCGGCGCGCAAGGCAAAATCTCTGAAACTCACGGTCCAAAATTATCGCATCAACAGGCGGCGCTATAAATCGGGCAATCACGCCCTGCGTCCGCTCTATATCATCTGGACGATGCTCAACAGTTGCAATTTCCGCTGCTCCTATTGCGATAATCATCAGGGCGAACACTACTTCGACATGCCCGATGATAACCGCCTTAACACCGGCGGCGGTAAAAAGCTTCTCGATCTCATGATCACCGGCTCACCGGCGCTATACTGGTGCGGCGGCGAACCGACCATGCGCGACGATTTGCCGGAGCTTTTGGATTACGCATGGAATCTCGGCTTTTTCCCCAACATGATCAACACGAACGCAGCGCTTCTCCATGCAAAACTCGCCAAACCGAACTGGCGCAATTTCCTTCGGCAAATGGACATGGTGATCGTTAGCCTGGACGGCCTGCACAAGCGGCGCCTGAACAAGCTATGGGGCGTTAAGCAAGCGGATCGCGTTTTGACCAATCTGCTGATGCTGCGATCTTTGCAGGAAAAAGTTCGCTTCAAACTCGCCGTCAACACGGTCATTACTCCGGACAGCATTGACGAGGCGCGCAGCGTTCTGGACCTGGCCGACGACCTGGGCGTCTGGTTTGTGCCCGTGCCGGTCAATTATCATCACGCGCCCGACCGCGGCATGCTGAAGGATCCCGCCTATGTCGAACTTTCGAACCTGATCCTTAAGCGCAAAAAGGCCGGCGCGAAAATCATCGGCTCGCCGACGCTTCTTAAACGGCTGCTCAAAGCCGAGCCATATCGCTGCATTACGGCGCTGAAGCCCCACGTGTGGCCCAACGGCGAAATCTGCTGGCCGTGCAGAGCCTCGCGCAACGTGGAGCCGGTCAATATCAACCTCCTGGATTACGAAAGTTTCGACGACGCCTACGAGGCGGGAAGAAAGCTCGTCAATCCCGACTTTTTCCACGGCCATGCTAAAAACCAATGCGGAGGCGAGTGCGCCTGGATGCAAAACTACACGACAGCGCGTTACATGGACGGCGTCGTTGCGCCGATGAAAAGCGGACTGGCCGGAGAAGTCTTTGAATTCGCCCTGAAACCTTCGAAATGAGTATCGCGATGAAGCCCGACTCCAATAGGTTGATGGCCGTCGACGCGTTGATTGTTTTCATCATCAGCGCAGCCATTTGCGTCGCGGCTCAAAAACTCTGGCTCATGTCGATACTGGTTCCGGCGCTCATCACCGCGCGATTTTTCATCTTATCGAAAATCGCCGACGCCGAAGGAATCAACATGGCGGCGGAGGCGATATTTTTCGCCGTGTGCCTGGCGCTTGGCGCATTCAACGACTGGAATTCCGTCACAAACAGGCAAATCTATCATTACACCGTCCCGCATTTTTTCAAGTTTTCCGAAATCCCGCTATGGATGTTTCTTTTCTGGGGCATGATTCTTCGGTCGATGGCCCGTTTTACCCGATGGGAATTTCTCGGCCCGGTAAAAACCGTTTCAAACCGGCTTCGAATCGCGAAAATCACCTTCGATAATCCGGCGCTGAAAGTCGCCGCCGAAATTGCTCTGGTCTTCGCATCGCGGCAGGCGATCTATCGCTTCTACGATCATCCCGTTTACTCGTGGCTGCCCTTTCTGGCGGCATTGATTGCGGCCTTTGTCTTTTTCAGGCCTGATGCCCATGACCGAAAGCTTTTAGGCGTCTTCCTTTTCGTCGGCCCTTTGGTCGAAATCGCCTATATCCGCATCGGCGGGCTTCATCACTACGCGCTGGGCTGGTTTGCCGGGGTGCCGCTGTGGATCGTTTTATGGTGGCTGCTGGCGGTATTGATATGGAAGGATCTCGCCTATCGGATCGAGCATTTCATCAATCGCATAATGAAAAACGTATGAGGCGCAGTCCGGCGGCTTTTATGTAAACACGCGATTCATAATGCCCGTCAGGGCCACGAGCAATCCTAAAAACAGATGCGGATTCGATTTGACGAGGGCCTGCTCATCCGTTTTCACGATGTACTTCTCGTGCAGATAGCCCGCCTGCGTGATGAAAGAACCGATGCAGTGATCCTTGTAATAAATATTGTCGACCCGTGAGGAAAAAAGCGCGAAACGCGTTTTCAGCCTGTGCGCCATGCTCCCCTCGGGCAATACCGCAAACTCCCTTTCGCCCGCGGCGCTGACGGCCGTGCACATGGAGCGCCCGGTTTTTTCATTCGTTTCCCTTTGCACGACGCCGACGATCTCGTTGTCGGGCATGCTGACCTTCAAGTCTCTCGTCAGTCCCGCGACCGGCGAGACGTGCAGCACAAGCTCGCCTCCGCTGCGAAAGATGAAGGCGTGTTTGTTCAGACGCAGTGAAGGGCATTCGATTCTATACAGGTCCACCATGTCGTCGTTTTGGATACTCAGTTTCGGCGAAAGAGTCAGAAACTTATGGCGCATCTCGAGGTACTCAGGGAGCAAAAGCCCCATATTGATTCCTCCATCTTCAAGTTTTTAGAGCCATGAGCTAACGTAAATATACGAATTTTCTCAAAATTGTACAATCCAAAGATCCACCGCTTTCGCTTGCTTTCCTACCTTGAAAAAGCGAATCCGCTCCGGCCGGTGAAAATATAACTTTCATTGCCATCGGCCGACGGATTTTTTATAATTCCAGCATAACGAATTCATCGGAGATGAAGATGCGGAAATTGGCCCTGATCTTTGGATTGTCATTGCTTATTATCCTTCCCCTTTCGTCCATGGTTTCCTGCGGCGATGATGATGACGGCCACGGCGGCGCGTCCGACAACGACGACGGAAGCGAGTTTTTTTGCGAAAACATCCTGGCGTGCGATTTTGACGACGCCCTTGGCATTGACGACCTGGATGCCTGCGAAGCCTATTGGGACGATCTTTCCGACGATGAGCAAACGTGCGTGGGTAATGCCTCCGATTGCGATGAGTTGTCCGCGTGCCTGGATATGGGAGGCGACGACGATGCCGATGACGACGACGATTCCGCCGCTTCGAAATGCTATGGCGTTAAAAGATTCGCCGGTTTGCCGGATGAAGACAACGACGGCGACTCGTACAGCGAGATCGACGGGGACTGCAACGACATCGACGATTCGATCAATCCGGACACTGCTGAGGTCTTCGACGGCGCGGACAATAACTGCGACGGCATCGTCGACGAAGGTTTCGATTTCGACTGCGACGGTTATCAGTCGGCGCAGTCCGGCGGAAACGACTGCGACGACAGCGACCTGTTAAGCCATCCGGGTGCGCCGGAACTTCCCGGTGACGGAATCGATCAGGACTGCAACGGCAGCGATCTCGACGTCAGCGACGATACGGGAGTTTTCGTGGCGACCACGGGCAGCGACAACAATTCCGGCGCCATGTCCGAGCCATTGCGAACCATCGCCGCCGCCGCGGACCTTGCGTATCACGAAAATAAATCCGTTTTCGTGGCCGAAGGCGAATATCAAGAAGACGTCAAGACGTGGGTGTCGCTGTTCGGCGGCTACGATTCCGCCACCTGGGAAAAAGGGAAAGCCGCCACGACGTTGCGCGCCCAAAACAGCGCGGCGGTGGAAGTCAAAGATGGCGACCCGGTCGCGATTCAGGGTTTCACGATCATCGGCGGATCCGATGGCGACCTGGTCATCGGCGTGTATAACCGCGGCGATGCGGTTGTAGTCGACAACACGATCGACGCGGGATCGACGACCGATGCCGACAGCATCAGTGACGGTTTTTACAACGACGGCAAAGCCACGCTGGTCGGCAACGCCGTCAGCGGCGGATCAAGCGTCGTACAAAGTATCGGCGTAATTAATTATCAAGGCGAACTGACATTGAAAAACAACAGCATCGAAGCCGGATCGGGCAGCCTCAACATGGGCGTGTACAGCAACAACGGCGTCGTTCGGCTCACGGATAACGATATCAGCAGCGCAGGGGACGGCGAGGAAAGCCATGGCGTCTACAATCAGGGCGGCATTGTGATGCTGACGGGCAATGAGGTCCACGGCGGTCTCGGAAGCGTTCAAAGCATCGGTGTTTTCAACAGGAGCGGCGCGGTCAATCTGATTAGCAATGACGTATACGGCGGGGAGCCGGCGGGCGGCGAGGGAAACAGCTACGCCGTCGCCAACCTGGATGCGGCGACTTTGACAAACAACATCCTGGACGGAGGATCGGCGGGACATCAGAGCGTCGGCCTGCGCAACACGGAAACGGCGATACTTTCGAATAACGTTATATTCGGCGGATCGGCCTCGGACGACGACGGCATCAGTTGCGGCATACTCAACGACGACGGCCCGCTATATCTTCTGAACAACATTATCGACGGCGGGTCCGCGACAGGCGACGAGGCGACGAGCCTAGGCGTAAACGTAACCGACGGAACGGCGGCTTTGCAAAGCAACAATATCTGGGGGGCGAATCAGGATGAACTGCTGCGCAGCGGCGTCAGCGTCATTGAGCAAATCACCGATATAAATTCGTGCGACTGGTACGGATGCGATGAAGCTTCGGGCAACATCAGCGAAGACCCGCGCTTCGTCGATGCCGACCAGGGCGACTTTCACATCCGGGACGACAGCCCCTGCCTCGATGCGGGAACCGATCCGTCTTTATACATTGGCCCCGCGATAGCGGCTGTCGATTTCGACGGCGACGCGCGGCCAGACAACGCAGCCTGGGACATCGGCGCCGATGAGCATAGCGCTCAGTAGAAAAGACAGGAAAAACTCCGGCAATTTCGGCTGGATATCGCCCTTAAAATATCACTTCCATTTTTCTTTGTGATCAAAACGAATTGTGATATTATTTCTCGGTTAAGATACCGGAGGGGCATGCCTGTTCGCAGCTAAGGGGGTTGTTTTACAACCTTTTACTTTGCGGAGGGACGTCATGTTTCAAACCAGGCGATGCTTATGGATTTTCACTCTTATCCTGTCGCTTGGGGCAATAATTTCTTGCGGCGACGACGATGACGACGACAGCGTCAGCGGCGATGACGACGGTGAAAGCGCTCCCGACGGTGACGACGACCTGGATAATGATTTGGACGACGACGTAGACGATGACGACGCGGACGATGATATCGACGACGATGTCGACGATGACGCGGACGATGATGGATGGGACGACGATTACTGGGATGACGACTGGGGAGATGACGACTGGGACGATGACACGGCTGATGATGACGCGGACGACGACACGATTGATGACGACGACACCACGGAGCTTCCGGTCTGGGAATGCCCGCTGGAACAAGAGCCGCTGGTCCTCTGGCTGTCGGCGGACGATTCCAACTCTCAGGCTTCGCCGGTCATAGCCCGCGCTTATATCGAGGCCGGGCGCATCGTTCCCCGCGGGCGCGTAAGAACTTACGAGTTCACCAACTACTACCAAATCGAATACGATCCTCCCGCCAATGGAAGAATCAACGTGGTTCCGCAGCTTCGAGAAATGGAAAACTCGCAGTACGAGGCCGGTCGCGAATACGTTTTGCAGATCGGGGCGCAAAGCCATCGGATCGACGCCGGCGAAGGCCGTCACATGAGCCTAACCTTTTCCCTGGACACATCCGGGTCCATGGGCGGCGCAGCCATCGGGCTGCTTAGGGATGTCTGCCGAGCCGTCGCCTCGCAGCTTCAGGCCGGGGACGTCGTTTCGATGGTGGAATGGAGCGACAGCGCTCACGTACCGCTGAACTCCCACGTCATATCCGGCCCGGACGACCAGACGCTGCTCGATGTGATCGACGATCTGTCCGCCGACGGCTCCACGAACCTGCACGGAGGACTGGTGCGGGCTTATGAACTGGCTGAGGAGAATTATCACGAGGGTTGGCTGAACCGCGTAATTCTCATCAGCGACGGCGGCGCCAACACCGGCGTCACGGATATCAACATCATTTTCCAGGCCGCCGACGATTCCGAGGGCGAGGGAATATATCTCGTGGGCGTGGGCGTCGACGACGCACCCGGAGATTATCGGGATGATCTGATGGACGACGTCACCGACGCCGGTAAAGGCGCGTACATCTTCATCGATTCGACCAAAGAGGCGGATATTCAGTTCAAGGGCCGGTTCCAGGAAAATATGGAGCTTGCGGCCATGGCCGTGCAGGTCCGCCTGGAAATGCCCTGGTACATGGTCATGGAAGAGTTTCACGGCGAGGAATACAGCCCGGATCCGACCCAGGTGGAGCCGCAGCACCTGGGCCCCAACGACGCGATGGTCTTTCACCAGTACATCATCGCCTGCGACGGCCAGCTGGCGAACGCGCAGGATTCCATTTCCGTGCGCGCCAAATATACCGATCCGTTCACGCGCGTTCAAAAGCAGGATGAAAGGACCATGACCTTCCAGGAGCTTCTCGCCGCCGACGCCGATCAGCTTTTGAAAGGAAACGCTATCGTGGCCTACGCCGAAGCTTTGAAGGAAATCGACCGGCTGATTGACGAAGGAAACGGCGACGACGCTTTTGACCTTTGTCAGGAAACGAAGGACACGGTGCAAAGCGCCGCCGACGCGCTGGGCGACGCGGAGCTTGAGGAAATCGCCGACCTGCTTTCGGATTACGAAAGTATTGTCAGTTATCATTAGACGCCGCGCATGAAGAAACGAGCCCGCCGGGCAATTGTCCGGCGGGTTCCATTTTGATTCATTGCCAATTACCGTACTATATACCCTTCTTTGAAAGGCAAAAACACCGACAAGTTTGGCAAGCTGGATGAAACCAAGTTCAATTACGTCAATTCCAACATATCATACTAATAATATAATCCAATGCTTACCTCCAACTTATTTCTTAGTTAATATTTCACGGCATATCCAATATATCTATCAAACAATCTAAGCAATTATTTATTACATATTATTAGATTTCGATCCAGTAAAAGCTTGACTTTTCATATTATGCAAAATATAAAATTTGAAAATTCTTTCAATCAAGGAGGCAGGCATGAAAAGGGTGATGTTGACAACGGCATTGGTGTTTGTTTTTACGCTTTCGATGGTTTCGTTGGCTTTCGCCGGCGGGATTTCCGGAAAGGTTCTGCATAAAGACGGCACGCCTTGTTCGAGTTGCAAGGTATCGGCTTCCGTTAAAAGCGGCGGCGTGACCGACAGAGTTTTGTGTAATTCCAAGGGCGAGTTCTCGCTTAGCTGGTCGGCCGATATCGGCGTAAACGCCGTATACGTAAATGGCAACAAACGTCATGGTTCCGCGAACAACGGTTCCTATCTTGTCCTGGCGAAATAGTATTTCAAAAAAACTCGATAACACAAGGAAATCAGGATTCATCGAGAATTGCCGTACGACGTCGATCAAGGATTCCAAAGAAAAGTTTGACGACCTCTTACGGTGAAAGCTTTGGCCGGGATTCGGGGGTGGAAAAGGAACGGTTTTTTTATAAGCTGGAAAAATTCCATCCCCTGGATTAAGTCGAGAGTGAAAAAAGCTTCCTTGCCGCCGCATTGGAACACGGCGATTAACGATGAATCGCAATCAGGAGGGATGTAGGATTGAAATACCTTAAAATATCGCTGTTTATCCTTTTGCTCACCCTTACGGCGTATTCAATCTCGTGGGCTGACGGAGGTTGCAAAATCCACAAGACCGCCGTGAACTGGAGTCATATTCGAGGCGAATGCAACGGGGGTTACGCCCATGGATTCGGAGAAGCAAGCGGCTCCGGCGGACGCTACTTTATTGGCGAATTCGATAAGGGCCGCTTCCTTCATGGGATGTACATGTACAATGATGGAAGTCTGTACTACGGCCCATTCGTCAAAGGCAGATTTCACGGCGTTGGCATGATGATCACGCCCAAAGGCAAAATTTTCATTGGATCTTTCGTCAAAGGCCAATACAACTGGAGAAAGAACACCTATCAAAAAGGCAAGGAACTCTTAATTCCGAAACCTTTGGAAAAGCGCTAATCGACCATTTTCAGGGAGATGTTAAATGCCCATAAAAAGACTTGCCGCATTGGCCTTCATGTGTCAAATCCTTCTGTTTCTGGCGATGACCATGGGTTGCGCGCCATATAAAGTCGACCTTTTGTCCCATAATGTTATGAAAGACAGAATCGACGAGGAAAATGCCGCGACGCCATTCGTTGAAGATCCATACTTCGGCGTCGTCGTCTGGGAAGAAGGGGTATGCCGGGAAATCGAAAAAGTCAGCGTATCCCGATATAAAAAACTCTTTTACTTATTTCAGGTCAGCAAAAACCAGTACAATGCCTCCCTGGTTACCGATGCGCAGATCTGCAACGAAAAGATAAAACAAGACACCTACCAAATCGACGTTGGCGACAAGCATGTTTTGCTGAAAAAACTGGAAGACAAGAGCCTTATTAAGGGCCTGGAAAACAGCGAGGACTATCACACAACATTCTATATTGATGTTGCGGATGTTCCGGAAGAGGTTGTCAATTATTACAAGAGTGAGAAAAAACAAATCTACTATACGTCCCGAGGCAAAAAGGAAAAATTTCAGCGCGTGGGCAATCTGCTGAGTCAGGAATACAAGGCCAGGCAATTAACCGGAAATTTCAACGAATGTCTCGCCGGAAACCTGGAACCGTGCCGCACCTTCATGAAAAAAGTCAGAAGCAGCGACGACAGGAAAAAACAGGCCGAAGAACAGATCATCACCCTGGCTTCCGAATATTTTGTGCCAGCCATCGCCAAAGCAAGAAGTGACAATCAACTTCATTCGCTCTACGAGGAGTTGTCTTCGTGGGGAGTGCCATACAAGCAGCGGAAGATTTGGCAGGATGAGCTTAAAGAAAAGGCCCGTCGCCGACACGCTTCCGAATATAGAAACTATAAAGGAGTGTCTATTAAAGTTGACCAATATCTGGCATCCGCGCAAAGCAATTTAAACAAAATGGGGGTTTTAAGAGGGTATAGTCTTAGCGCGTGCTATGAAGGAAGAGGCGTTGTTAGATATAAGCTGGATATGACAACAGTTGGCGCGCTTTCAGGACTATTCGTAGCCAGCTCGGAAGGACTAGATAAAGCGGCAAATTACTACGGTCAAAATAAACGAAAGGTTGAGGCTTATTTCCGACAAGTACCGGGAGTAAGAACTGTCAAAGAAGGTTATTGCGGGAAAAAACCCTGGTATTATTGACCTTCAGGCAGCCATGCGAAATAGAATGAAGCCCGCCGGGCGATCACCCGGCGGACTCTTTTATTTTATACCGGATTATGCAGTAGAAATCTACTGCATTATTCGGGTCTATCACCAGCCATGCGCCTTGGGAGGCACATCGCCGTGTTGCGCGCAAAACAGGGCGCCCTTGCCGAAAAGCGTGTTGACGGGCTTGCGCTCCTTGCAGAGGGGGCACTCATCGGCGTTAACCGCCGCCAGCACCCGGTCCACGGCGCAGAAAATCGGAAGGCCGGCCAGTTCGGGCTCGGCGTAGCGCGTGAAATGGCAACTGATGCCGATGGGCTCGTGGCGCTCTTCGTTCATCCAGTCGAGAACCTGCATGATCTGGCGCCCGCGATTGACCACGTCGTCGTGGATCAATACGCGGCCCGAGGTTTCCGGCAGGCGCCGGCAGCTGCTCATGGAATACACGGGAATGCCGCCGATGTCGGAATTTATCGCCAGCGCGTTGGACAGAATCCTCGCCGTGGGAAGGCTTTGATCGTCCGGCGTGACAATCAGGTCGAAAGGCCTGCCGCCCAGGCGTCTGATAATACGCACAACGCATTCTTCCCACAAATCCGAGGCTTTGTAGAAACGCCGCGCCACCACGAAAAGGCTGGCGTGCGCGCCGGGATGACCGTATCCGTCGCCCAGAACAAAGTGGTCCGGCCCGATAATGATTCGTCTTTGTCTGAAATCGTCAATTAACTCGCTTACCGGTCTCATAATTTTCCTCCATGATCGCCCCTTGCCAAATGGCAAATCGAAAAGATCATGACGCGCTGCATTATAAACCTTTGCCGCGCCGCGTCAAGAGAATTTTAGCAAATGTTTAGGAATTCACGACGAATTTAAAAGGACTTATCCGCTTGATATTGTAACGCCCTTCGGGTCCGCCATAGACGCCTTGCCCTGTTAGATGCCATACACGATCAAATCATCTCATAAGCCGGTGTTGCCCTTTTCCCGCGCGTGCTGGTAGTCTTGTCCGCCGTGAATAAAGGCGACGCCTAATCGCCGCGAGATAGAAAATTATCCGGAGGCTTTTTTTATGAAAAACCGATTTCATTTCTTCATTTTATTCTGCCTGTTTTCGGCTCTTGGCGCCGGCATGATTTCCGGGTGCGCGTCCGACGACGATGATTCTTCATCGCAAGACTCAACGGACGCGGACGACGATACGGCTTCGCCCGACGACGACACGACGGACGATAATTCTTTCGACCGCCTCTGGGCCGGCGCTTCGTCGAAATCCCTCGACCTGCCCATCGGCATATCCATGGGCGGCTTCGCCTTTCGCGTGGGCTTTATCACGCAATACAATAAACTCATGGGCGGCTCCTTCGGCTACCTGGACATGCCGAGCGTCAAAACCGTCGCCCTTCGCCGAAACGATCTGACCATGGTCATCGCCCGCGTCGAAATGATGGGCGTCACCGAAAGCCTGCGCACGCAGGTCGTGAACCTGGTGCGGGAGCGCACGGGCCTGGACCTGGACCGAAGCCTCATCCTCAACGCCACGCACACGCACAGCGGCCCCGGACATTTCCTGGCCGTTCCGGACATCACGAGCCTCGTGGGCGTGGACGTTTACAACCAGAACATCGTGGACCGCATCGCCGGCAGCATCGCGGATTCCATCACGGAAGCGTTGGACGATATGCAACCGGCGCGCATCGGATTCGGTTATCGCGAGCCTTTCGATCCGGAAGAGCGGCTCACGGAGGACCGGCGCTGCTACAACGGCCCCGGCGTTTTCAAGGAAGACCGCCTGTGGGTCGGGCGGATCGAAAACGACGAGGGCGAAACCTTCGCCATGCTCGTCGGCGCGGCCATGCACGGCGTCATTTACAGCTACGGGATGTTCGACCTTACCGGCGACGCGCCCGGCGGCGTGGAGCGGGCGGTGGAAAAACTCTACGACCACCCCGTCACGACGCTTTATATCCAGGGTTCCGCGGGCGACGTAGTGCCGCTTATCGACGGCCCCTTGGGTCACGGCTCCATGCAGATGACCGAATGGATCGGTTACGAAGTCGCGCAAATGGTGAGAGAAATCGACGCGGACATCGTCACCGACGACAAGCCGGAACTGAAAATCGACACCCGGCGCTACACCGCCGACCGCGAAACCCTGGGCTATCAGCCCGGGGAATTCGGTTATTACAACTGGGCCGGAGAATTTATCGAGTACGAAAAGGGCGCCATGGAGTGCGGCTTCATGGCCAACGAATCCGAAGGCAGCATCGCCGACTGCGACGATCCGGATACGTCGCTTATCGACGGATACCTGGGTTGCGCCATCGATCTGTCCTGGCCGCAGGTGGCGGTGTACGCAAAACTCTTCGGGCAGTCGCCGGTGAGCGTGGCGCAAATCGGCGACCAGTATTTCTTCACGGCGCCGGGGGAGATCACATCGCATCTGGCCGTGGACACGCGGGAGCAGATCGCCGAAACCCTCGGCGCGCCATTTGAAAACATCAACACCATTGGCTACGCGCAGAATTACATCTTTTACATCCTGCAGGACTGGGACTGGATGCAGGGCGGCGGCGAGGCGGAGGGCTCGTTTTTCGGCTGGCGCTACGGCCCCTGGCTCCAGAATCAGGTGAGCGAAATGTCCCTCTGGACGGCCGAAGACACCGCGCCGGCTTACGACGATCCGGCGCCGAATATTTTTTACAAAAACACCGAGGCCGTCGAAGTCGAAAAATCCGAGCGCCTGGGCGAGATCATCACGCAACCCAAACTCGATTCGTCGCGTTTCGACATCGTTCGTTTCGGCTGGTACGGCGGGCACGCGGATATCGACCGGTTGCACGCGGTTTTGCAGCGGCGCATCGGCGGCGAGTTCGTCGACGCCAAGCGAAGCAACGGCTCGCTGTACGACGACAAGGGATGGGAAATCGCCGTGCGCCTTTTCCCGCTCCCGTCTTACCGGGAAAAGCGTTCAAGCCCGTCCAGGCTTTTCGAATACAACCTGGCCTGGGAAACCGGCGTGGATGACCCCGTCGGCATCTGGCGCATCAAGGTCAGCGGCGCGGGCCTCACAGCCGAAGGCCGGCAGGAATATGAGATATACTCGCAAGCCTTCAAGCTGTCGGCGGCGCGAAGCATCCTCGTATGCGACATCACGCAAGAGCGCAGCGGCGATGTCTTGAGTATCGAAGCGACGGCGGCCTTTCCGCCGGATCCCGTCATGGCCCGGCGCATGCGTTCGCCCCTTTCCGGCGGACTCAAGCGGGCTATCGCGCCCGATGCCTACGGTCGGGCCGCAATCACCGATGAACCGGGAAACACCGCGTATTGCGAAATGACTTTCGACGCGCAAACGCAAAAACTCGTCGGGCAGATCGACGTGTCCGCACTAAGCGGCGCGCTGTCGGTAAGCTTCGAGGCCGGATCGATCAAGGATCAATACGGAAACACCAACGGCGAAGCCGCCGGACGATGAAGTCGCAGCCGGAGTAAAATTATACTCCCGCCAAGGAAACGAATTGGGCGGCACAGATTTTCCGCTATAAACCGGCGAACCAACATCCATCCATATAGCTTATAAGTAAGCTGCGATGAGATCAGTTTCTTTACACATCATTATAGACATTGAAGAACTTCGGGCCGTTAAAATGGACCATATGATCCGGATTCTCTCGAATCCAGACCTCAGTATCCCACGCAATATCCTGAATATGCTTTTTAAACTCACGAAAATCAGGGAATGTGCTGATATAAACTTGTCTCGCTGGGCAATTTGCCAACGTATTTTCAAGTTCGATTTGGCGCTTGGGTGACAAAGGGCCATGGGCAGTGACGGCTTCAATAAGGAAAAGAATATTTTTTGACTCATCGTAAAGGACGACATCAGGAAGCTTGTCGTGCTGTGTAATTGGCACTTTTAATTTTGTAAGCCCTTCTTCATCGATGTGAAGGAGTTTCTTGGCCGTATCACCGACATAAAGAACAGTGGTGTTGCTGCAAAAACGAGGGCGAAATTCATCAATGATCTGTGCCTGAAGTTCGTTGTGCTTTCCAGGGGAAAGGGACAATGTTGGGCCATCAGGCACTTTGACTTTGACCGTATTGCGTCGTTTCCGCTTTTCATACCGCTCTTTCAGCGCACCCTGCTTCTTGAGAAATTCCTGAACTTGCCCTTTCCAATTTTTTGTTCCAAAAGTCTTTATCAATGAAAACGCTTCAGTGGTGACTTGGTAGACTGTATTCGGGCTGTTCGTCGGTCGTGAAGGATCATCAGGATTTCTCTCAACAATGGCGGCCTGCTCCAATTGATGAATAGTCTGTCGGCGAATCGTCTCGCGCGAATTCTCGGCATACTGCTGACCGAAATTCTTCTCGATGAAAACGATGATGTCATGGATGCGTATGGTTCTTTGCTTCACCTTTACCCAAGGCGTGTTTTCATTCATTTCGAGCAAGGCCAATAGCGTCCATGCAGAGCGGTCGTTCTGCTGGGCTGCCGGCATACCCATCGCCTTTAAAATTTCAAGTGCTTCGTCTTTCCTACTCATTTGTATCAATCCGATTCTCTAAGTAAGGCATTAGCCAGTCGTCGGTGTTCTCTGTCAAAAGGATTTGCAATTTCGAGTCGTCAAGCTCAGATTTCAGGCGTATTTTCTCACCAATTGAAGTGATTACGGAAAGCGACGGCAGAGGTATATTTCGTATGTCAGTGGCATTGACCTGCGTGTTTCCGTTGAGAACGCGGAAGTAAGTGTCATAAATTCGCGAGTTCAACAGCGCTGTGACTCCCAAGGCTTCGTCAACGTTCAAGCTGCCTTTGGGTCGATGGATATAGTTAAGATGATTCTCCAGGCCAACAAAACTGTGTGGAAATTTCGTGTGTAAAAATGCAGAAGCAACTACACGGCGGTCCTGCTCCTTTGACGTGAACCGTTTGATAAGCACGTAATTATCGGAAGGCAGGATGATTTTTTTACTGAGGTCATTCACGGAAATAACAGGGTGTTTTCGCGGCTTCTCAATAGGCCAGCTGATAAGGCCGCCTTTCAGGTTATGTGCCCAAAGTAAAGGAGCCTGCCCCTTATTGATGGTATGATCTTCAATCAAGTGTTCAGTAGCCCGAAAAGCGACAACAGGGCCGGTGGAAATTTCCAGTCCGAGTTCATTGAGCGTATGCGGAAATGAATCGATAAAATTAATGGCCTCTAGTTCCTTGCGAGAATGCGGCACACGAAGAAATACATGGCCGTTTCTCCTATGAATCAATTCCTTGATATGAGTATTGAATCTTTCAGAGTCAGAAAAATCCTTGTTTTTTGAAACGCTGATTTCAACGGAATTCAGGTGAGCATTGGGATTCCGAACAGCTTTGACGATAATATTTTCCTGAAGAACGCCGTCGCCGTCGAAAAGCTCCTGCCGGGAATGGAAGGCATGAATTCGTTGTATCTCCATGTTTTCAAGGAACCATTTTCTGAATCGTTGAAAATAAAGCCCGGAGCAAAAGCTTCTTGGACTGATGAAAACAAACTGCCCGTCCTTCGCCAGCATATTGGCCGACAATCCCAAAAACAGGGAATAGATATTCGGCTGGCCGGATACAAATTTGGGTAGCGCTCTTGATTGATCAGAATCTTTCGCCAGCTTGAAATAAGGCGGATTAGAGATAATCAAATCATATTTTGCCGTTTGTGCCTTGTCTTGAAATAGAGTGGGATTGTCTGCGTTATCGACAATGAAATCACCGTTAATTATTTCGAATTCAAAATCGTGTCCTGCTTCATTCAAACGTTGGGAGCATTCACTTAGAACGTCTCGTAGGATCGGAACCAAGCGTTCATCGATTTCGTAGGCCGATAGATGAATGCAAAGTCGCCTCTCGGAATACAAGAGTTGGTCGCACAACGCAGCGCTTAAGATTCCGCATCCGGCTCCGGGATCAAGGATCGAAATGGAATTCTTGCTGATGGAAAATAGCCCGGCCATGAAACCGGCAATGGCAGTGGGCGTGAAGTACTGTCCGAATTGCTTTCTGTCGGGTAGGCCTGTCCCTGAACAATAAGCGCGGGATCGATCTTCCGCAAAAGACAGGAGTCTGTATCGCTCTTTAATTAGGGTGTTTGCCTGGGAAATGCTCATGTTGAATTATTAGGTTATCACGATCAATAAGTCTATCGTTTTATAGCAAGAAGCACCGGCTGATCGAAAAGGATTAATTCAATCCGTAGATGAATTGAAGGCTTTTACTTTCCCTGTTTTGCCCGGATGGCGGCGTCCAGTTTTTTCATCAGCTCTTTAGCCTCGTCGTCGTAGGGAAAGTTTTCAATGGATTTTTTCAAAAGCTCGCCGGCTTTTTTATACTTGCCTTCGTTGATGTAGATTTTTGCCAGGCCGTTATACTTCTTGTATTCCATATCCGGGCCGATTTTGATGGCCTTTTTGAAATTCCTCGCCGCAAGATCGGTCTTGCCCCTTTTCAGATACACCAAGCCCAGTCCTTCGTACGGGCAGGTATAATGAGCGGAATCTATTTTCAAGGCCCGCTTGTAATACTCCTCGGCTTCTTCATCCAATCCCCGGCTGAAAAGTATTCGCCCCAGTTCGGACAGGGCATGCGGGTTTTCAGGATACTTTGCAAGAATTTGCCGATAAGCTTTTTCCGCTTCGTCCAGGCGATTCGCCCCGCCGAGGGAGTTGGCCTTGCCCAATTGAGCAAGGAGGTTTTCCGAATTCAGATCCAAAATTTTATCGTAATACTTGATGGCCGTCTCATGACGGTTCTGATTGGCCTCGATCCAGGCGAGGCCCAGGTTAACCATCTCAACCGTCAGACGGGCCAGATCATAGGCGCCCGGGATTGAATTCCCGTTTTGCAGCTCGTCCCTGAATTTCTCTTCGGCCTTGTCCTTCACGGAATGGAATAACTCCGACGCAAGCCCGTAGTCTTTATTGATGATGGCGAGATGACCTTGACCGACGCACGCGCCCAGGTCGGCGGGATCCTTCGACAAACTCTTTTCAAACCAGACCCTCGCTTTTTCATATTTGCGCATGAAAAGAAGAATGTATCCCTTGAATTCCCGATAACTGTTTTCCGATTCAATGGCAAGCGCCCGGTCAATATACTTCAAAGCGTTTGCGTAGTCCGCGACGACATAAGATTTGTAAGCCGCCAATGCTTGTTTGCGTGATTGATGAGGCTCCAGATCGGCGGCGTCCATAAAACTTTTTGCGGCTTTTCCCGGCTTGCCGAGCATCGTGTACAATTTGCCGAGAGCGCTGTAAGGGCAGGCGGGATAATTATAATTGTTTTCTTTCTTCTGTTCTTCCAACTTTGTTGCAGCCTCAATAAAGTATTTCTCCGCCTGAACGGCGTCCCCTCTGCCCATGTAAATTCGACCCAGCAATTGCAAAACCTGGAAATGATTCCACGCGTCATCGGCTTTCACGGAAAGCTTCAGGGCTTGTTTTGCATATTCTTCCGCTTTTTGACCCTGCCGCCAATAATCGAAGTATATCAAACCCAATTGATACGAAGGCCAGGGCAAATCGGGAAATTGATCCATGGCGTTTTTCAACAACGCCTCTCTTTCGGGCAACAGCGAGGCATCGTCATACACCAGATCCCCGTAAACTCTATTCAGAAGATCATATGAGGTCCGATTCGCAGGATCGAGTTCGAGCGCTTTACGGAGCGCGTTTTTTGCGAGCAGGGAGTTTTCTTTTTTACTTCTCCCTTCAATCTCTTGATGTTCCCAATAGAATCGGCCCAATTCCTGCCACACCCGCGGATTTTCGGGTTGATCGGCGAGAAGCTCCTTAAATTGCTTCTCAGTAAAAGTATCCCAGTTATTTTCCTTTTTTGGAGGAGTCGATATCGGCTGGGGCGCTTCCGCCGGCGCCGGCGTCGGTTCGATAATTGTCGCGGCGGTTTCCGGCGATAAATCTTCGGAATGACAATTGAGAAAAAAAGTCGTCATCGCAAGAATAATTACGAAAAAAATCCGTGAACTGGATTCTCCGGCCGGGTTTACAGCCCTGCCGACCGATCTGGTCATTCAGCCCTCTTTGTATTTACCGCCGAATCCAGCTTTTTTATAAGCTTTTTAGCCTCTTCGTCATAGGGATAATTTTCCATGGATTTCTCCAGAAGCTTCCTGGCTTTTTTATACTTGCCTTCGTTGATGTAAATTTCCGCCAGGCCGTTTAACTTCTTGTATTCCATATTCGGATTGATCTTGACAGCCTTCTCGAAATTCTTGCGCGCAAGGTCCGTCTTGCCCCTTTTCAGGTATACCAGGCCCAATCCTTCATAGGGACAGGTATAATGCCCGGAATCTATCTCCAAGGCTCTCTTGTAATACTTTTCGGCTTCCTCATCCAGGCCCTTGTTGAATAATATCCGGCCCATTTCCGACAGAGCGTGGGGATTCTCGGGATAGGTCTTCAGAATTTCCCGATACGCCTCTTCGGCCAAATCCAGGCGTTTTGCGCCGCCCAGGGAGTTGGCCTTGCCCAATTGAGCGAGAAGATTGTCAGGCGATACATTCAAAGCTTTATCGTAAAACTCGATCGCTGTTTCGTGCCGGTTCTGATTCGCTTCGATCCATGCCTGGCCCAGATAGATCATTTCAACCGTCAGGCGGGCCAAATCAACATCCGTTTGCAACCAGCCTTGAATTTGCCGGACTCCTTTGATCCTGGCCACGGCATCATCTTCGGCGTCTTTGAACAACTCGTCTGCGTACCGGTAATTCTTGTTGATGATCGCAAGATGGCCGTGACCCACGCGCGCGCCGATATCCGAAGGATCCTTGGATAGAATCTCATCGAACAGGGATTTCGCTTTTTTGTACCGGCGAAGGTAAAGAAGAATGTATCCTCTGAATTCCAGGTAAGTGCTTTTCCTTTCCAAGGCCAAGGTCCGGTCTATATATTTAAGGGTATTCTTGTAATCCCCGGCGACATAGGCTTTATACGCCGCCAACAATTGTTTGTCTTTTTGATCGCGCTCCAGATCGGCGGCGTCCATATAACTCTTCGCGGCTTTATTCGGCTTATCGAGCATGGTGTACAATTCGCCCAGAGCGCTGTAGGGGCATGCCCAGTAAATTTGATCGCCGGTAGGTTTTCTTTCCTTCAAACCTTTCGCGGCTTCGGTAAAATAGTATTCCGCGCGGCTGGTTTTACCGCGTTTCATGTAAATTCGGCCCAGCAATTGTTGAGCGCGTCGGCGGAGAAATCCATAATTTTTCTGTTGACTGAGTTTAAGGGCCTTTTTGGCCCATTCTTCCGCCGCTAACGGAAGGTTCAGCTCATAATTGTACATCGAGGCCAGTGCGAGCGGCGCTCTGGGATCGTCGGGGAATCGATCAATCAGTTCTTCGAGAAAGCGCTGCCGACGCTTTATCGGAAATTCTTTTCTAAACTTATAAATCAGCTCCTGATAGACTTGGTCTAAAGCAAAATAAATTTCCCGATTGTCAGGATTGAGTTTAATCGCCTTGTTTAACGCCTGGTCGGCGAGTTCAAGTTTTCTTTTCGCTTCAGCGTTCGTGCCTTGACTCGCGTTTAAATAAAAACGGCCGAGTTCCATCCAGGCTTTTGCATTGTCGGGGTGGTCGGCCAGGATTTGATGAATCTGTTGTTCCGTAAGACTTCCCCAATTAATCGTCGACTCTGCATCGGTTAGTGGCCGCTGGGATATACTCGGGGGCGCCGGCGTCGTCTCCTGGATGGAATTTTGGGTATTGGGAGAAACGTCCATCCGGTCGCATCCGCTAAAAAGCGCCGCCGCCAGAAACAGAACCGACAAACCTACGGCGAAACAGCGGGTTTTTCCGGATAAAATTCCCGGCCCGCACGATCCGCGGCTTTTGCCCGCGCATGATTTGCACAATTGAAATTTTGTTTTTCCGAATACCCAAACCCATAATTGCATTGAATTGAAATGAAATCATGACTGTCAATTCATAGCAAAGTCGCCGGCAAACCGCAATCAAATATTGACAAAGCAACTCAATTCTACAAATGACATTTACCTTCTACGTATGATAGCATATCCGATACGACAATAATCGTCTCGGGAGAACTGAGCCATGGACCATGAAACGTTGATCGATCTGCTTTTGGATTTGCAGCACGATTTGGGAAAATACATCGTGCTTCCCTTCAGTTACCTGGCGCCGGATGCGCCGCAACATCAGGTGCGCGCGGCCCTGGGAAACGCGCTGCTTTTTAACGCGGCAAACACCTGCCGGCGCGAAGTCCGCGCGGGAAATCTGGACGGAGTTTTGCTCCCAAAGCGCCGGATGCTTCGATCAGTCCACGGCATTTCGCCTTCTTCAGGAAGCGGTGACCGGCGCGCTGACCTGGGAAACGGCCGTCAACACGCTGGGTTATCCTTTGGACCGGGTCATGATCGAATACGATTTGAAAAAAGTTCCCGTCGCCATTCGCGGCCTGATAGAGGAGATCAAACGTGCCGGCTAAAACCCGCATCCTAGTCATCGACGACGGACTGGATTACGCCCGAATCGTCGAATCGAAGATGCCCGAATTCACGCTCATCAAGCCCTTGGGCGATTTGCAGCCGCCGCGCCTTCCCGACGGACCGTCGGCCCTTTCATACCTGAAAACCCATCACGCGCAGGTCGATGTCATCCTATTGGACATGCATTTCGATCTTGAGCCGGACATGCTCTTATCCCTGGGGCCGTCGTACAGCCGGCGGCGCACGCGGCGATTTCAAGGCGTGGCGATCTGGCGGGAAATCCGACGCCTTTATCCCCGGCTGCCGGTATTGCTCATGACATCCATAGAGGATCTGGCTCTCGTGGATCTGGCGGACGAACTGACCGATCAATCCATGACTTACCTTCTGGAAGGCGATGACGTGGACGCCCTGCGCATTCGCATCAACGCCGCGCTCAAAGAAGCCGCTCTCGGGCTTGAGGAATCGGGAATCCTCTGGGGAGAAAACTCGGCCATGCGCGCGGTTCGGCGGCGCCTGACCGTCCTGGCGCGGGGACGAATGCCGGTCATTCTGGAAGGGGAAACGGGAACGGGAAAATCCTTTCTGGCCGAAAAGTTTCTGCACGCCAACAGCGGGCGTCCGGGACCCTTCGTCACGCTGGATTTGTCCACCGTTCCCGGCGACCTGATGTCGGCGCACCTGTTTGGCGCGGTCCGCGGAGCCTACACGGGCGCGGTGGCGGATCGCGAAGGAGTCTTTCAACTCGCGCACCGGGGGACTTTGTTCATCGACGAGATTCAAAACGCGCCCATGGACGTGCAAAGGCAACTGCTGCTGGCATTGCAGGACGGGCGATTTCGTCCGCTGGGCTCCAAGAAGGAAGCGCAAGTCGACGTCAAGGTGGTCGCCGCTTCCAATACATCCCTGCCCCGCGCGGTCCGAGAGGGCAGATTCCGGCCCGACCTCTACATGCGCCTGTCGCCCTCGACGCGCCTGGTCATTCCTCCCCTGCGCGACCGCCCGGAGGACATTCCTTTCATCCTCAGGCGTTTCGCGGCTCAGGCTTTCGACGACCGGGAAACCGCCGGGCCGCGCGACGAGGTCGCCGCCGCCCTTCGCCTGGGGAAAAATCCGTCCTTTGAGCTCGTCATCGGCAGGCGGGGCAAAAAGAAAAGCGACGCCCTGCAACTGGTCGTGCCGGAACCGGCATGGAAAATGCTCCTGCGTCACCGGTGGCCCGGCAACATGCGGGAGGCGGCCATGGTGATGCGCAACATCGTATCCTTCACGCTTGTCGAGGCGGCGGACGCCGCCGGAAGCGGACTGCCCCTTCATTCGCTCCGGCTTCAGGCGGATACAGGACTGATCGGGGAACTAGCTGGCGGGATCGGCGGGAATGTCCGCGTCCGGCGCCGAATCCGAAAGCGCCCCGGGAACCGTCCCGGTGAAAATCGAGGCGGCCCATTCCCTGTCCGCCGTGTCCGGCAGCGTGGAAAGGCAATACTTCCTCGCCTTGTTTCAAAGCACGAACGGGGATTTCGCGCAGATGGCCGACATCCTTTTAGGCGACGGGGAAAAAGCCCGCGCGGTCAGGCTGCGTTTCAATCAACTGGGATTGAAAATACGCGAGTTGCGAAAGAATGCATAAAGGGACCCGATTTATATGCGCGCTTCTGGCCGCGTCCCTGCTATGGGCCGCGCCGCAAACGGCAAGAGCCCAAACCGACGAGCCTTCGGAACTTGTGGACGACGCCCTGGAGCGGCTGGCCGTAAGGCGCAACAAAGAGGCTCTGAAACTATACAGGGAAAAAGATTATCCCGGCGCTCTGGCGGTTTTTCAGCAAGCATACAAGCTCGATCCCGACAATCCGGAAATCTGCAACAACCTGGCGTTTTTGTATCAGCTTCTGGGCAACTACGACGCGGCGGAACGCTACTATCGCCGAACTCTCAAACTGGATCCGGATCGATTCGTCGCTTACCTCAACCTTGTGGATCTGCTGGCCATGCAGGCCGATACGCCGCAAAGGCTGGCGGAAGCGTCCGGCCTGCTGACCAAAGCCCGCGAACTCAAGGGAAACGCGCCGGACCTCATCCTGCGCCAGGCCCGCATCGCCGTTCGGTCCGGGCGATTCGAAAAAGCCGAGCGTTTTTACAACGAGTATTTCGAAACCGAGGTCGTCAGCGACGAGCTTCGCGTCGAGGTGGGGGATTTTTATCGCGATTTCGCCAAATACAACGAGGCTCTAAGCTGGTATCGGCAAGTGGATGAGAACGGCGATTACGGCTCCGAGGCGGCCCGGCGCATCTGGGAGATCGACGTCGAGATGCAGGCCAGACGCTTCGGATGGATCAAGGCGTCGTCGGAGATTCCCGCCAAAGCCCAAAAACTCGTCGCGCACGGAAGAACCCTCATCAACCGAAATCAATATGTCGAAGCGGAAAAGCTCCTGCGCGAGGCGATCGGCATGGCCCCTCAATTTGCCGAAGCCCACGCCGACCTTGGAGACATCTTGCACAAAACCGGCCGCGCGAAAGAAGCGGAGCTTTCCTACCTTCGCGCGCTGGCCCACGACAACGGCAACGCGGAATTCCAAGCGCGGCTGGGCGATCTGTACGAGGAAGGCTCCCTGGGCGACCATTCGGCGGAAGCGGTTTTATTCTATGAGAAAGCCCTTCAACTCAAACCCGACTGGGCCTCCCTTCATATCAAACTCGCCGCCGCGCAAAAGGCCATAGGCAATTTCCGGCAGGCCTTATGGCATATAGAAAAATACCTGGCCCAGGCGCCGGAGGACGGGGATCGACCCCGCGCCCTGGCCATGAAGGAAAACATCGAGGCGCTTTGGCCCGAAAAAGATTCGGATGCATCGGACGATCCGGCGCGATATCCGGTCGCAACGGATCATGCTTTGCTGGATACGCTCGGCCGGGTGCGGGCTCTTTTAACAAGAGGCGAACTCGACGAGGCCATGGCCCGGCTCGCCCGTTTGCCCGACGGCGATCAAAACACCGAGGTTCTCAACCTCAAAGCCCGCATTCTTCAAAGCGCCGGGAGGCTGGATGAAGCGGCCGCAGCGCTGGAAAATTCTCTTCAAATCGATTCCGCGCAGGGCGATGTATACACGCAGCTCGGGCGCATTCTCATGGACTCCGGGGACTATGAGAACGCCCGGCGGCGCCTCATATTCGCCGAAAGTCTCGGCGATGAAAACGCCCTGTATCATCTCGCCCGGCTGGACTGCCTGATTTTAGGATCACAAAAACTCACATGGCTTAAGGACTGGGGCAGGCTGGGCGATTTGCTGCGCGCGCGAAGGCGCCTGGACTCCTACCTGAGTCAAAGCCGTGAAACCCGCCTCATTCAGGCATCTCATCATCTGAAAAATCAAATCAACGGAAGGCTGCGCGCCGTTTATTCACAAATTGTCGCCCTGGGCGCCGTCGCCGCTCTGGCCGCTCTGATCTGGTATCGGCGGCGATACGGCGGCATTGATTTGAAAACCCTGATCACGCGGCGCCCGGAATCCGGGCCCGACGTTCAGCGCATCCTGTCGGCCATTCGGCACGAAGTCCTCAAACACAACACCATGGCGCTCACGGGCCTGATTGAAACCATCCGGGCGGGAAATCCGGCGCAGGACAAGGCGACGCACATCGCGGCGAGTCTTTTCGGCCGCGACGGCAAGGACGCGATCGTCGACAAGCTGCGCGATTACGCCGACCGACTGGAGCGCGTCGGCAACGCCTATTCCCAGCGTCTCAATCTGGCGCGCCGCGACGAAGGCCTTGCGGCCATATTCAAAGGATTCGGCATTCTGGAAAAATGGGCCGGGGATTTCAACCGCATCGATACCCTGAAACCGGCGCGCCGCGAAAAATTCCTCTACGCCGTCGAGGAAGCGACCAGCCTGATGAACACGCACGGCTACGAAGCGGTCCGGGCGCTTCTGGACCAGCTTCGGGTTCTGGACGTGGACGAGGATATCCTGCGCGGGATTCATCGGAAAACCATGCGCGAACCGGCGTTCAAGGGCGCCGATTTCAGCGACCCGGTCATCGATATATCGGCGCGGGAGCCGCGGGGCATTCTGATGCCGAGGCAGGTCTTCGAGGATGTGGCTTCGAATCTGACGCGCAACGCGGCCGCCGCCTCATTGAAAGACGGCCTGAAAACCGTCCATATCGCCTTTGAAGTCAAAGACGATCTCGACGATATCACCGGCGTCGAACGCATCGCGCTGATCGTCAAGGACCGGTCCGAACAGGTTCTGGATCCGGCCATGCTGCGTGATCGCAGCGTAGAGGAAGGACTGGGTCTGACGGCGGCCCTTGTCGCGCGTTATGACGGGATCATCGAAGTCGTTCCCGGCGAGGAACCGTGGACCAAAGGCATCGCGGTCAAGCTTCCCAGGGCGCCCATGGCGGAAACGGTTTCGGAGAACGCATGATTTCAAGCGACAAAACCATTCTGATCATCGAAGACGGCGACGAATATCTGGACAACCTGAGCCGCTTCGTCGAAGGACCCCGCTACCTCCAGGCGAAAAGCGGAAAGCAAGCCCTGGAAATTCTAAGGGAACGGGAAGTGGATCTGATTTACCTGGATATGCGCTTTGACCGCATCCCCTTGAGCGATCTGCTCGGCGACCACGACAAGGCCGCGCGGGAGCGGGGCGGCGACGAGCAGGCGGCCTGGAAACACCTTCAGATCAACCAGGGCCTTTTCATTCTTCATGAGCTGAAAAAATCAGGTTTCGAGAAAATCCCCGTCATTTTAGCCTATGATTTTTCCCGGGAGGAAAGGCGACTGGCCAATCTTCAAAAACAGTATCCCCGGCTTCGCTGGGCGCCGGACGCCGTCACGGCGGAGGCGATCAGAGCAATGATCGAGGATGCGGATTCCGCACAATGATCGAATTTCCACCCCGCACGACCGACCCGGCCGCGCAAAAATTCGGTGATTTGCGTTTGACGCGTCACGCGACGTCATTTATGATCCAAAGGTTTTCAATTCGATTGGACCCATAAAGATGTCCGCGAAACCGGCCGCATTCCTCCTTGCTTTATTATTAATCTGCGCGGCGGGCTGCTTGCGCGAAACGAACATTCCCGAAAACTCCGCGTCGGCAAATACATCGGAATCGGACGCGCAAAAAACATATACCCCCGTGACCCAGGCCGACCGGGAGCGCGCGGACAAGATCGCCCGGCTGGAAGAGAAAATACAAAAAAGTCCGAATGATCCCGGGATATATCTGGAACTGGGGCAAACGTATATCGCGCCCACGTCATTCGCCAGAACGAAAGCCGAAGGGGACAACGACAGGAAGGCCGCCTTTCGAATGTTCGAAAAATCTCTGGAGCTCGATCCGAAAAACACTCAGGCCATGATTGCGTATGCATCAATTTTTTCCGAATCCGGCTCCCGGGAGGACTTGCTGAAAAGCAATGATATTTTTTCGAAAATTCTCGAAGCCCGGCCTGAAAATCTGCAAATATATTTTCAAATGGCGAGGAACTGGGAAAAACTGGGGGATGATTCAAAAAGCCTCGCTCTCATGAACCGGGTCGATGTCTTGATCCATCAATCGACTGTTATCGACGAAGAGTTGCTTTCTTATTCCAGAGATCTCGGAGAATATTATAAAAATCTGGAGCAATACCCGAAAGCCATATCTATCCTGGAATGGGCTTCCGCGAAAGCCGACAGCGCCGGTTTCTCTTTGAAATACTCCCAGATTCTGGCGGAGCTGGGCCGCGTCTATACCAAATCGGGAAATTATATAGCCGCGGAAAATACTTTAAAAAAAGCGGCGCAAACAATGGATGGCGCCGGAATAGAACAGGGCAGCTATTGGGGATGCCTCTATCACGCAATCGGGACCTTATATATGCAGATGAAGCGAAATACCGAGGCGTGCGACGCATATGCAAAATCAGCCGATGAAGAGAAATTGAATTACAACACGAACTTTAGCGCCTCCCTCGCATGTCACTTAGCCGGCAATCAGACCCTGGCCGTAAAATATTTGGAGCGATCGATTGATCTGGCAAAGAAAAATTCCCTGTCCCTGCAAGAAAGACCCCTGCAAATACTGAAGGGTTTCATTTTAGTGGCTGAAAACCGCATTACCGAAGCCCGGGGGATTTTCGAAAAGATGAAAGCCTCTTATCCCGGCAATGCGGGATCAAACGTGGGATTGGGGCGGATTCACCTCGCCGAGTCTCGTTTGGAAACAGCGCGTGAGGATTTTTTGAAAGGCGTTGACGTTTTGGATTCCAGTCAAATTTCAAATATCAAGAGTTTTCAGGAGCTGTATAACGCCTTCTTAATGGAAACGGCGCTATTGGGCTTGGGGAACATATCGGCTCTTGAAAAAGATTTCGATCAGGCCCTGGATTACTTCCAGCGCATCGATGAATTCAATCCCGAAAGCCAAGCCGCGCTTTTGGCGAAAGCGAACGCCCTGGGGCATTTGAAGCGTTATGACGAAGCGAAAACCGCGGTAAACAAGGTGCTTGAAACCGATCCTGAAAACGCCCGGGCTTTTTCGGAACTGGCCCTGATCAATTTCAATACGGGCGATCTGGATGCGGCCGAGAAGTATTTTAAAAAGGCGAAGGCCGCCGGTCAAGAGAATTACACCTGCCCGTACGAAGGACTCGGCCTGGTGTATTTCAAGCAGGGGCGGCTCGATGAGGCCAAAGCGAATCTGCAAAAGGCCATTGAGATCAATCCCGACGTGGAGTACAAAAAGTTCAACGCTCTGGCGAAAATCTATCTACGCGAGGGCAATACAAAAAAGGCCGTCGAATTGTTGGAAAAATCCATGGCCAACAATCCTCATGACGATGAAGCCGCGCGGATGCTGAGTAAAATCAGGAAATGAGCCAACTCATGCATTTAAAAAAAGGATGCGCCCCGATAATACTCCTATTTCTGCTGATTGCCTCGGGAGCCTGCGGGAGCCGGACGGATTCACCCGGCAAGCCTGCCGAAGAAAAAACCGTCGTTGAAAATACCATGGGAGAAAGCGAGCGGATTCCGGATCGCGCCCCGAACCACAATAACGGTGAAAATGTTCCGGCCATAAAACGCGTGGATAACTTTTTTAATAAGTTGAATTATGAAAAGGAGGACGACAAAGCCAGAAATGACCTCATCGTCCTTTTGGAAAACTTATTACAACAAAAAGTCGACGACCCGAAAATTCTATGGCGACTCGCAAAACTCTATGAGGGCAAGAGCCGGCGCGCCGCCGGCGACTCCGAACGCGCCGAAATCATGACCAGAGCCAAAGAGTTATTTGCAAAGTCCCTTGAAATTGAAAAAAACGATCCGCTGGCGAATTATGCTTACGCCAAAAACATTTTATCCGAAGGCCCCTTTGACCAAAACAGCATCGAGTCGGCCTGCGGCATGTTTGAAAACGCCATCCGCGTGGATCCGGACTATGACCGAGCCCGCCTTGGACTGGCAAGGTGCTATTGCGGAATAAGACTTTTCGAAAAAGCCGTCGCCCAGGCGGATAAACTGATGGCCATTGACAAGGCGGATCCCGGCCGCGTGAGCCGCATCATGCTGGAGGATATCGAAGGTATTTATCGAGAGGCCGGATTATTCGATAAAGCCGAAGCCATACTGATTCGAATTATTGAGCCCCTGGGCAATACTTCCGCGGAAATGATCGATCGCTCTCAGTTGATGATGGAACTCGGCTGGGTATACATGGAGCAGGGGAAACTCGATCAGGCCCGAAAAGCTTTTGAGCAAACACACCTTGATCTGGTGCATTCCAACAGATCCATCGAGTCTCACTGGGGCTGCCTGTATGAGGCGACGGGAAATCTCTACCTGGGAATGGGTCAAAACAAAAAAGCGTGCGTGGATCTCAGGAAATCCGCCGACCGGGAGCGCGAGAATTCCCAGCGTCAACTCGACGCCGCGATAGCCTGTCATCTTTGCGGCGATGCGAAAAACGCTTTGCTATACATCGAGAGGGCATTGGGTGTCGAGAAACTGCAGTATGGAAGCTTTCATCGGGGCGCCCTGATCATGAAGGGTTATATTCTCATTACCCTTCGGCGATTCTCAGAAGCCGAAGCCATTTTTCGGCCCATTGTAGACCAGGGCGGCAATTTTCAGGTCGACATCGGGCTTGGTCACGTCGCTCTGGGGACAAACCGGCTTGATCTTGCCCGGAATCTGTTCGCCAGATGGGTGGAAGACAAAGAGGCCATGGCGGCGTACGGAAAAAAGATAAACGGCTTGAAATGCATATTGGACGGCAAGTTTAATACTTTCGTCTATCAGATGGCTTTCATGGGGATGGGCTGGATTCTGGTCCGCCAAAACAGTCCCCAGGAAGCCATTTATTACTTTAATCGCGTATTGCAGCAGGATTCCGAAAATGTCGGGGCGCTATTGGCCAAGGGAAACGCCCTGGGACGCCTTGAACGATACGAAGAAGCCGAAGCGACGATCAAAATCATCCTGAAATCGAATCCGAAAAACGCGCGCGCGCTGTCGGAACTGGCCTTGATTTATTACAATCGGGGCGAACTGGAAAAAGCGGTCGAGTATTTTCAAACGGCGAAAAAGGAAGGGGACAAAAACTATACCTGCCCCTACGAAGGCCTGGGGCTGGTTTATCTTGCGCAGGGACGCACGGCCGAAGCCAAGACGAATCTGGAAAAGGCCATCGCAATCAATCCCGATATCGAATATAAAAAATACAATGCTCTGGCGAAAATATATCTTCGGGAAGGCAAAAAGAAAAAAGCGAAAGAGCTATTGAAAAAGTCCATGGCCAACAATCCGAACGACGAAGAAGCGGCCGAATTATTGGCCGAGGCATTTGACGCTTCTTTGGATTGAAAGCGAAATCGCCAAAAAGGATTTGAATCAGGCCGGAGGCTTGGATGGAACGCGCTGACATTATAAACACTTCGGATCCGGCCTTTGACGACGCGTACCATATCAGCACGCCGAACAAGGACTTCGCGGCCGCCTATCTGCAATCCGCCGGACGTCGGGAATTGATCGACAATCTTTTTTTGATCGATGAGAATATCCGGGAAATTGAGTTCAAGCCCGACTGGATTTCGGTGATGATCTCTCCGTGCAAAATGGACATTGGCGCTGTCGACAAGCCGCTTGTGGAAAACGTGCTGAACATTGCGGCCGGTCTGGCCCGCGATCTTCCTTATTGAGGCGATGAGCCCGCAATCCGCGCCGGCGCCTCAAACGATCCGGGATGGAAGCCCGGCAAAATGAGTAGTTCATGGAACATTAAAAAGGTTGAAACGACCAAGTAAGAAAATCAATGCACTTCAAAGTTAGCGAAGCGGATGCCGGGAAAAGGCTGGATCAATTTTGCGCGCTCGCGATTCCCGGCCTGTCCAGAAAAAAAACCGCCGCCCTGATCGAGGCCGGCAAGGTTCTCGTGAACGGCCGCAAAGCGCGCAAAGGCGATCCGGTCGACGCCGGGCAAATCATCGAGGTCGAGGCTTTTCCGGTATGCGCGTACGCGACGCCCGATGACGCCTGCCCCGTAACGATATTGCTTGAGGATGAACACATTCTCGCGGTGGACAAACCCGCCGGACGGCATAGCGCCCCGCTGAAAACCTCCGACCGCGGCACCCTGGCCCAAGCCCTAGTTGCAAAGTTTCCGGAAATAGCCGAAGTGGGGCCGCCGCTTACACCGGGCATCGCGCACAGGCTCGATTACTGGACCTCCGGGATCCTGCTGGCGGCGAAAACAAGGAAAAGTTACGACTTGCTGCGCGGCGCTTTTCGCGACCATAAATTACGCAAGGAATATTGCGCCGTCTGCGTCGGCGATCCGCCGCAAAATTTTCGCGTCGATGAGCCCATATCCCACCCCTCTCGGCGATCGGATCGCGTCATTGTCCAAGGGGCGAAAGGCCGCGGCGCCGCGCAAGCCCAAACGGAGTTTATCACCGAAACCCAAAGGGAACGGTACGCGCTGGTGCGGGCGAAGTGCGCGACGGGGGCCATGCATCAGGTCCGCGCGCACCTGGCCTACGCCGGATATCCGCTGGCGGGCGATGTGCTTTACGGCGGGCCGCCGCTGCCCGAGGCTCGCTTTTTTCTCCATGCGGCGGCCATCGCGTTTTCCCATCCGGCCAGCGGCGAAATGATTGAAATCCAATGCGATCCGCCGGATGATTTCAAGGCGAAGGCGGCTTCATTATCTTTGATGGATTAGTATGCGAAAACGCGCAATCGTGCATTTCAAATGCAAAATTGCAAGCCTTTTCTTCAGGGCAGATTGACCTCGATGGGCAGGCCGCCGGGATCTTTGGGGACGCACTTGGGTTTATAATGATCGTATAAAAATTTCACGATGCCCTTTCGGATTTCCCTGTTTGAAATCACCGCGTATTCGAAGCCGCATGGCTCGCCGCCGGCGATTTCCTTCACGCAGGCATTCGTCTCGTCATCCGAGATGTGCCCGAGAAACGCCTGCTCCAGGTCGTTGGTTTCGCCCACGAAAAACAGGATCCACTTGTCTTTTTTTCGCTGACGCCACAAAAGGTACACGCCCGGCTCCATCGGGGCATACCGCCTGATCTCGGCGCTGTCGAAAACACCGTGAAATATCGACCAATCCACAATGACCGAACCCGCAAAGTTCTCACCGACCATCGCAGCTTCCCCCGATCACACGCCAGAAATGAGATGAGATTATCCACCGCGAATTTCAGGCATTATAAATGGTTCGCGGGCATTATGCCAACCGTTGATTCAAACGGCGTTCCCATGATTTCCCGCAAATGGTTTTTTAACACCGGGTGCGAAACTTGCGCTCAAGCCGCATGACGTGTATGAGAGAGACCGGCGAATCCGCCGACGGGGATCGGAAACAACGAACTGGTCATTTATCCCGCTTTTCCCGTCCATTACGTGTAAGGCCGTTTCTCTTTTCAACATCAAACCGGGAAGCGATATGCAAAGCCATGAAGAAAAAGTTCGTTTCGTCGCACGGCAGGTCAAGGCGGCGGCGGAAAAAGGCGCGCGCGTCGATTTTGTAAAAAAATCCGTGTCTCACTTCGTTCCCAATCCTTACGCGAATCCGAATGAAACGCCGAAAGTCGATCTTTCCGACCTGGACGCGCTTTTGGAAATCGACGAGCAGAACATGACATGCGCCGCGGAGAGCGGCCTGACTTTCGATGATCTGACGCGCGCGACGCTGGCGAAGGGACTGATTCCCAACACCGTGTCCGAACTCAAAGGCATCACCATCGGGGGAGCCGTATCGGGCTGCTCCATCGAGTCCATGTCCTACAAGGACGGGGGATTTCACGACAGTTGCCTGGAATACGAGGTCATCACCGGCGAAGGCGAAATTCTGACCTGCAGCCGGGAAAAGAACCCGGAAATTTTCGAGATGATGCACGGCTCATACGGCACGCTGGGGATATTGAGCAAAATCAAATTCAAGCTGCTTCCGGCCAAGCCCTACGTAAAAATGGAATATCGCCGCTATACGAATTTCGACGAATTCAAGGCCGATCTATACGAGCGCTGCGACAAGGCGGATTATGAATTCGTCGACGCCATCATCCACAGCCCCAAATTATTCGTAATCTGCCTGGGAAATATGGTGGACCGGGCGCCCTACGTATCGGATTACGAATGGCGGGATATATTTTACAAAAGCACCGCGACGAAAACCGAAGATTATCTGACCACGCATCACTATTTCTTTCGATACGACGCCGAATGCCACTGGCTGACCAAAACGGTTCCCCCTTTGGAAAACAAACTGGTCCGGAGACTTTTCGGAAAATTTTTCCTGGGCTCGACGAATCTCATCAAATGGTCGAATCGGCTCCGCCATGTTCTCAAACTCAAGAAAAGGCCCGACGTGGTCGTGGATGTCTTCATCCCCTCCAAGCGCTTCAAGGAGTTCTACGACTGGTATGAAAGCGACTTCGACTTTTTCCCGCTCTGGATCGTGCCCTATCGCGTGACCGATTACTATCCCTGGCTGGCGCCGAAATTCGCCGAGAAAATGGATGATAAATTCCTCATCGACTGCGCCGTCTACGGAAAAGTCAACACCAATCCGCTGGTGGACTACTCGGAATTGATGGAAAACAAGGTCTTCGAACTGGGCGGAATCAAGACTCTCATCTCGCGCAACCATTACGACGAAAAGACTTTCTGGGAAATCTACAACAAGCCGGGATACGACAAAGTGAAAAAACGCCTGGATCCCCGAGGCGTTTTCGAGGGGCTCTATGAAAGATTCGCCCCCGCGAAGTTCCGTCCGAAATGATCCGCATCAATGCAAATGACGCGGGCAACGCAATATGATCACGACATGGGCGACACTTTCCGGCGCCATGCTCTTTTGTTGTTAATTATCCGGGCTTTATGATAATAACGCTCCTTTAGCGTTAAGCCTTTTTGGATCATCTAAAAAGAAAGCTCAACAAAAGACACGGGCGCCATGGGATTCTGGAAACACGCATTCGCCATCGACGAAAAAGCCGAGTACGCCTTCACCGACGAGGAGAAGGAACTGATCCGCCGTCTGGCGGATAAAATCGTCGGCTACGGCCTGGCGATCCCCGGGCTCCTGTTTATCGAATCGGCCCGGCCCTTGAACTTCGTCGGAGCGCAGGCCCTGGCCTGGTTCGAGCCAATCGTGAAGAGCTTGTTTTCCTGGCGGGACTATGAGAAATTCCGCCTGGTTTTGGAGCGTCGGGGCAGCGTGGACTTGATTCTCAAAGCCATCGAGGAAGCCGAAGGAAAGCGTAGCGCTGAAATCGCCGAATTCAAGGCTCAAAAACGCCCCGGCCTGATAACAAGAACCATCAGGCGGCTGAGGAAGTCTCCCGAAAAGGGCTGCGCAGCCCCTGAATCTGAAAAACAAAGCGCAAACTGCGCCGATAAAGAAAGTCAAAAGGAAGCGAACCGATAAAGCGCGCTGAAAAAGGAGTGCGTTAAAAAATATCATCATAAATCTTTAGGAAATTTCATGAGCATCGACCCGGAAAAAGTTCAAGTGATCCTCGCCACGGACTGCGGTTCGACGACGACCAAAGCGATCCTCATCCAGAAGATCGACGGCGTCTACAGGCAGACCCACCGCGGAGAAGCGCCCACCACCGTCGAAGCGCCCTTCGAGGACGTGACCATGGGCGTGCTGAACGCCGTCACGGAAGTGGGCGAACTGGCCGGAAGGCGCCTGGTGGATGAAAACAATCAAATCCTCCGTCCCGCCACGGAAAACGAGGGCTGCGATCTATATATCTCCACATCCTCCGCCGGCGGCGGCCTGCAGATGATGGTGGCGGGCGTCGTGCGGAAAATGACGGCCGAATCCGCCGAGCGCGCCGCGTTGGGCGCTGGCTCCATCGTCATGGACGTCATCTGCGCCAACGACAACCGCCTGCCCCACGAACAGATCGAGCGCATCCGCCAGCTTCGCCCGGACATGATTCTTTTATCCGGCGGCATCGACGGCGGAACGAAAAGTCACGTGGTGGAACTGGCGCAGATCATCGCCGCCGCCAATCCCAAGCCCCGCCTGGGTTCGGGCTACAACCTGCCGGTGATCTACGCCGGCAACGTGGACGCCCGTGAGCACGTGGCCGAGGAACTGGAAAAGAAAACCGATCTGGTGATGGTGGAAAATCTGCGCCCCGTGCTGGAGCGCGAGAACCTGGCCCCGGCCCGGGAGAAAATTCACGACCTTTTCATGGAACACGTCATGGCGCAGGCGCCGGGCTACGGCAAGCTGATGAGCTGGACCGACGCGCCCATCATGCCCACGCCGGCGGCCGTGGGCAACATTCTTAAAACCATCGCGGAAAGGGAAAGCATTAACGCGGTGTGCGTGGATATCGGAGGCGCCACCACGGACGTTTTCTCGGTTTTCGACGGCGAGTTCAACCGCACCGTTTCGGCCAACCTGGGCATGAGTTATTCCATTTCCAACGTCTTCGCCGAAGCGGGCCTGCCCAACGTCATGCGCTGGGTGCCTTTCGACATGGACGAAGTGGATCTGCGCAACCGCGTGAAAAACAAGATGATCCGGCCCACCACGATTCCGCAGACGCTTGAGGAGCTGATCTTCGAGCAGGCCGTCGCCAAGGAAGCTTTGCGCCTGGCTTTTATTCAGCACAAATCCTTCGCCACGAAACTCAAAGGAGTGCAGCAGCAAAGGACCATCGGCGACACCTTCGACCAGAGCTCTTCCGGCGAAACCCTCGTGGACATGATGGCCCTGGATCTGCTTGTGGCTTCCGGCGGCGTTTTGTCCCACGCGCCGAGACTGAGCCAGACCGCCCTGATGCTGATCGACGCGTTTCGGCCCGAAGGATTCACCATGCTGGCCAAGGACTCGATTTTCATGATGCCGCACCTGGGCGTATCGGCGCAGGTTCACCCGAAGGCGGCCACGGAGGTCTTCACGAAAGACTGCCTGGTCTATTTAGGATCATGCGTGGCGCCTTCGGGAACGTCCAAGCCGGGCAAGGACGTGGGACAATACAAGATCGATCTTCCCTCGGGCGCCGTGGAAGGCGCTTTGAAATTCGGCGAAATGAAACTGCTGCCCCTGGCCTTGAATGAAACGGCGGAAATGACCTTCAATCCCGCGCGGGGCTTCGACGTAGGCGAGGGAAAAGGCAACGCCGCCACGAGGCGGGTCAAAGGCGGCGCGGTCGGCCTGATTCTCGACGGCCGCGGGCGGCCCTTGAATTTGCCGGAAAACACCGCCGATCGCGTCAATTCCCTGAAATCCTGGATGACGACGCTCGGCAACTATGACGCTGAAAGTCTGGAACGATAATCCCCACCATTAGAGGTTGACAATATGGCCCACTCATACACCCCCGGATTGAAAGTCACCACCGGCATGACCATGAGGAAACGGCGCATCCTTCCCTTGCGCGGAGAAGTGATGGTCGAAGTCGGACGCAGGGTCGAGCCCGACGACATCGTGGCCAACACGAATCTTCCCGGCGACGCCAACCTGGTCAACGTGGCCGGCCTTTTATCCCTGGAGCCCGGCGAAGTCCCGGATCACATGCTCAAAAAGGTCGGCGAGGCGGTGGAAAAAGACGAACCCATCGCCATGGCCAAATCCTTTTTCGGCATTTTTAAATCCGTGGCCAAGGCGCCCATGGACGGAACTCTGGAAGACGTGAACAAGATCACGGGGCAGGTTCTTTTCCGGGGCGCGCCGGTGCCGGTGCAAGTCAAGGCTTACGTGCGCGGCGAGGTGGCGGAAATCATCCCGGAAGAAGGATGCGTGGTGAAAACGTACGGCACCTTCGTGCAGGGCATCTTCGGCGTCGGCGGTGAAACGCACGGCAAGCTCGTCATGGTCTGCCGGTCGCCGGATCAGCGCCTGACCGACGATCTGATCAAAGAAGAGCACAAGGGCTGCATCATCGTCGGCGGCAACCTGGTGACGGCGGGGGCCTTGAAAAAGGCCATTTCCATGGGCGTAGCCGGGGTGGTCTCCGGCGGATTCCACGATCAGGATCTCAAGGATTTTCTGGGCTACGACCTGGGCGTAGCCATCACGGGACACGAGAATCTGGGCGTCACGCTCGTGGTCACGGAAGGTTTCGGCGAAGTCGATATGGCGAAAAAGACTTTCGACATCCTGGCGGCGCACGAAGGGCGCGAGGCGAGCATCAACGGCGCCACGCAGATTCGCGCCGGCGTCATCCGTCCGGAAGTCGTCATTCCCATGGAGCGCGCCGGCGAAGCCGAAGACGACGCCGACAAGGAAATCAGCGGGCTGGAAATCGGGTCGCTCATTCGCGTGATCCGCGTGCCCTACTTCGGCCGCATCGGCAAGGTGACTTCTTTGCCGTCGGAGCCGACGGTCCTGGGCTCGGAAAGCAAGGCCCGCGTTTTGCAACTGGTTTTGGAAGGCGAAACGGAGCCCGTTACGGTCCCCCGCGCCAACGTGGAATTGATCGAGGATTAAAAGGATCGATTGTTTGTTATAGTTGAAACGACATGAAACTTTAAATTTGGACATTAAACAATGCCGACAAACGAGACACGAATAGAAACTCCGGATTCATCCCGGATGCCGCGATCGTTTTACCTGGCCGTCAGCGCCACGGCGCTGCTGATGATGTTTTATGAAATCGTGGCTTTTCAAACTCTTCAGTTCGTCCTCGAATACATGGACGCCATGATGATTATCGCCATCGCTTTATTGGGAATAAGCGTCGGCGGGCTTGGCGCCTATATTTTTCGATCACGCATGAAGCTTGCGGCGTACCCGTGGGTCGCGCTGGCGTTCCCCCTTGCGATCGGCGTTTCGTTCGGCGCCCTGTTTCTTTATCCCGACAACACGTGGCTGTTTTCCGTGGCCATGATGCTGCCCTTTGCCGTCGCCAGCTTCATTCTTTCCTCCGCCCTCTCACTGGCCTCGGCGAACAAGGTTTACGCGGCGGATCTGGTCGGCGCCGCCGTCGGCGCTTTAGCGGCCTGCGTGTCGGTTCCGTTTTACCGGGAAGAAGGATCTATCTTGCTGATCGTCGGCGGCGGTTTCATCCTGGCCGCCCTGTTCGCCCGGATACATCGCGGGAAATTTGTAAACGCCATGACCCTTGTCGCCCTTGTTTTGAGCCTTGCCTCATGGACGGCCATGGCGGTTAATACTTACGCGGATTATTTCAATCTGGTCTGGGCCGTGCGGCCCAGTTCGCAAAGCAGTAAGATTTATAATCGCTACGACCGATTCGTCAGAAGCGGCCGCTATGCCCAGGAAGGAAAAGTCACGGGACGGACCTTCCGGCTTTTGCACAGTTACGGCAGCCTCGTCGAAAGAATCGACGTCGTCCGAAAAGACAAATGGTCCATGGGCACCTATTTCAACGGGCGGTCCAACGATCACATTTCCACCAAACGGCTCAAAAACTTCGCCAGAGACCGGCGCATTACGCGCGGACTGGTCGAGAATCCCAACGCGCTGGTGATCGGAACGGCGGCCGAGGGCGCCACCAAACTGGTGAGAAGCCTGACCAACGGCCGCGTCGTCGGCGTGGAGATCAATCCGGCCATTATCCGCCTGATGAAAAAGAAATCCATCCGGCGTTTTTCGAAAGACGCCTATAAAGACATCGAAGTTCATATGACGGACGCCCGAAGCTACCTCGCGCAGACAACGGAAAAATTCGACATGATCACGATGCTCAATACGCATCGCATGAGAAATATCGGATACGTCGGGCGTCCCGAATACCTGCACACGATCGAAGCCATGGAAGGGCTTTTCGATCATCTCACGGACCGAGGCTGGCTCGTTTTGGAGGAACGGGACGTCAACGATCACGCGCGACGCGGCATTGCGCGTTTTATCCGAACCGCCAGGGAAGTTCTCGCGAATCGCTACGGCGCCGAAAATCCGTCCGATCATTTCTGGATATATTCCTGGTATGCGCGCAACTTTAAAAATCGCGGCAGTCTTTACACGGGAATTATGATCAAGAAAACTCCCATCGACGCGGATAATCTGGCCGCCATCGATTCCTGGGTCCAAAGTCAATACGACCGTTTCCCCAAGGTCAATCACAGCATCTCTTTGATCGTCAACCACGCGCCCGGCCGCACGACGAACGATCTTTATGAAAAGATTCTGCGCTCGGACGATCCCTCATCCGTAATGGATAAAACCAAAGTCAACCTGGAGCCGATCGTCGACGACAAACCCTTTCCGTTCGATGTCGACCTGGAAAGACCTCACCTCAAGCGCATGATTCGCACTACCGGAATCCTGACTCTGGTCATGGGCCTGTTTCCCGTGGCGCTGCTTCTTGTCATCCATGCAATCCGCCGGACCGGCGGCAAAAAATCCCTGTCGTCTCTGGGCGTGGGCTTGCCGGCCATACTGTACTTTGCGCTTCTGGGAATCGGATATCTCATCATCGAGATCGTATTCATCCAACAGTTGCAGATTTTCCTGGGCATGCCGGTTCTCGTCATGGCGGTCGTCATCGCCGGTATGTTGCTCTTTTCCGGCCTGGGCAGCCTTCTTAGCGCTAATTGGAGCATCAAGACCGCGTCGATCGGCTTCGGCGCCATCATCATTTTATCGGCCGTTCTCTATTCCCTTCTGCCCGGGATCATCCAGGCCTGCATCGCCTGGCCGCTGGCGGTTCGCATCATCATCACGCAATTGCTCATTGCGCCGATGGCCTTCGCCATGGGCGTGCCCTTCCCTCTGGGAATTCGCCTGATCAAAGAGCAGTTGCATGAAGGATTCGCCGCCGCCATGTTCGGCCTCAACGGTGCGTTTTCGGCCTTGGCGACTCCGCTGGCCATCGGGTCCGCGACGATAACCGGTTTCCGTCACACATTTTACATGGGCGTCGGCGCATACGCCTTGAGTTTTCTCATGCTGCTGCTCATCGTGGTATTCCGGCGAAGGAGCAACAAGTAGGCGGCGGACGATTCGCTCAAGGCATTTATACTTCGGATCGGATTTCCGTCGCGGCGCGTTCGAGTTTCTTCGACTTGCGTATATCCATATAATCGCGCACTAGGAATTGGATAGCCATGGCAATGAAATAAATCAGCATGCACAGGCTGAACGAAAAGTAGGGCGTTCGCTTATGAAAACCGGGCGTCATGACCAGGTATAAAAGCAGATCGGCAGCGAAAAAGAGCCACACGGAAGAAAAGAGGTTGCCGATCCTGCGTTTATCCAGGTTCGTCCAGGTAAACATAAGAACCCACAGGGAGATGTAATACCTCGATAAGACCATCATCGAAAAGGCGATAATCAACCCCAGAAGCATCCCGTTGTAATTCTTTCTTCTCAACATGGCGGCCAGGGTCAACAAAACGATGAAAGCCTGCGTGATTCTGTAAGCGACTTTGTTTTTTTCCAGGTTTTTCTTGAGATTTTTTCTATCAATTTTGTAGGACATCTTTGAAAAGTCCATGGTAAACAGACACTTCAGCCCGACTTTGTTGCTGTCCAGAGGCATGAAGCTGGAATGCGTCGTTATCTTTTCCTTCCATTCCAGCCAGGCTCTTGGACCGCGCTTCGTGGTACTACCCAAAATGACGCAAACCAGGCAAAAAACTACGAGGCCGCCGACAAAGAGATTTCGCTTTTTGTCGGGCCATTTCCTTTTCAAAATGGTCAACGTCCACTGCAGGCCCGCGTGCGTGGCCAGAAGTCCGGGGAAGCCGCGCATCATGGCGGAATAAGCCAGCAAAGGCGTGGGCAAAAGAGCGGCGCCTTTTTTGTAAAGCGCCGTCGCGACCACGGTCAGACTGAACCAGTCGAAGGCGAAATAACCGCCCGTCAGCTTGCGAATGTTTCCAAAATATATGTTCATCCATATCACCATCACGAGCGTCGTACGCAAACCGAAAGCCCACCAAGCGACAAAAAAGGTGAGAACGAACAAATAGTTTTGAGCAGTGCACAACTTCTCAAGGACTTTCCGCTTGTGAATCGGTAGATAATTCAAAAGCGGTTTGTGAAAAATCATAAAGGCCGGCGACGGGTGAAATCCGGCGTCTCTGAAACAATTGGCCCATGACGGATTCGACATATAAGGATGGATCGCCCCTAAATCCCTTTGTAATTCTTCCCATCTTTCATCTGTAAAATTCTGTCTGACTCTCTCCTTCTTCGCATCTCTAAGAGCCTGGGAAACACGTTCAACTTTGTAGTTGTGCATGTTTCGGGTTTTCTTAACATTTTCAAATAAATTATCCCCGTCGAGATCGGCCAGCAAAGCAGCCTGGTAGAGGTGGAAATATCCCAGTTCGTTAAAATATTTTGCTCCGAAAACATAATGAAATGCATTCCAGGCATTAATTCTTTTTAGCTTTGAATCCGTAAACCACTTCCGATTTTCCCTGTACGTGACCGTGACAGCCATGTAAGCGATCACGGCGGTAATCAAAAGAGATACGAACCAAAGAGATTTTTTTCGATCCACAAACCACGCAACAACCAAAAGAAACGGTGTTATCACTCCGACGCCAAGCTTAAAATCCATTAATTTGATTTTCAGCGTTGCGGATATTCCGAATGTCGAAATCAAAATGACGAGTATAACGAGTATGACGACATATAAATTTTTCGGAGTATAAAACTCTTTGAGTTTACCCGGTAATTTATTGAAAACCTTGGATTTAACCTCATCGACCATCGAAAAAAGTCCTTAAACTCATTTTATTGTCAGTTCTGCCGGAATTTAATGAAAAAAAATCTCTTTCTATTGCCTTTTTATCCGCCAAACCTTCTTGACGTCCTCATCGAGATCGCCGCCGACGCTTGAAAAACAGATATTTCCGTCTCGAATTGTCGCGTATCGATGCAATTTTTGCATTTCAATAACCTCAAATCAACATTTAACAATTTTACACTCTTTCAACGCAAAAACAACCCTGTCGCGCGCGGTTGCGTCAAAGTCCGCGGCGCCCACATAAAACGCCGGCCGCTGATATTGACGCCACATTTCCCCTCGGCTATCGTGCCTTAAGCAACCAGGTGCGATTTCCCTAAAAGTATCGCGATGCGAGGTGCGCCGAAGCGTTAAATTGCTATGCTCAAAATACTGATCAGCGACAAATTCAGCGAAGCCGGAAGGCGGATTTTCGACGAAAACCCGGATTTTACGGCGGATTACAAGCCCGGATTGTCCCCCGAAGAACTCATGGCCGTCATCGGCGAATACGACGGCCTGGTGATCCGGTCCGGCACGCGTGTCAGCGAAGAAGTCTTAAACGCCGCGACGAAACTCAGAGTCGTGGGCAGAGCCGGCGTGGGCGTGGACAACGTGGACATCGTCGCCGCCACGCAGCGCGGAATCTGCGTGATGAATACACCCGGCGGCAATACCGTAACCACCGGCGAACACGCCGTGGCCATGATGCTGGCCATGGCCCGCAAAATCCCGCAGGCCGACGCCAGCCTGAAATCCGGCAAATGGCTCAAAAGCAGCTTCCAGGGCACCGAAGTCTTCGGAAAGACTCTGGGCATTCTGGGCCTGGGACGCGTGGGACGCGTCGTGGCCGAGCGCGCGCTGGGATTGCGCATGAAGGTTTTGGCCAACGATCCTTTCGTTTCCGACAATCAGGCGCGGAAACTGGGCGTGGAAAAAGCTTCGTTCGACGAACTGTTGGGGCGGTCCGACTTCATCACCATCCACCTGCCCAAGACGCCCGAAACGAAAAATCTGATCAACGAGCAGACCATCGCGAAGATGAAACAGGGCGTGCGGCTGATCAACTGCGCCCGTGGCGGCATCGTCAAGGAATCGGATCTCTACGAGGCCCTGCAAAGCGGGCGCGTGGCCGCGGCGGCTCTGGATGTGTTCGAGCATGAACCTTGCACGGACAATCCTCTCTTCAAACTCGACAACGTCATCGTCACGCCGCACCTGGGCGCCAGCACCGCCGAGGCTCAGGAAAACGTGGCCGTGGCGGTCGTTAAGCAGATCATCGACTACCTGGCCGGCGGCGTCATCGTCAACGCGGTGAACGTGCCCAGCGTCAGCGGCGACGCGCTCAAGGACATCGCGCCCTTCATGGTTCTCGGAGAAAAGCTCGGCTCGATGCAGGCCCAGCTATCCTCCGAAATTCCCGCCGAGATGGATATCACCTACGGCGGCGAGTTGTCGCAACTGTCCAACAAGCCGGTGGGAATCGCCATCCTCAAAGGATTTTTTGCGCGCCTCCACGACGAGGACGTCAATTTCGTCAACGCGCCGGTTTTCGCCGACCAGCACGACATGTCCGTGGTCGAAAGCTCCCGAGCCAAAGGCGGCGAGTACACGAATTTCCTGACCGTGACCGTGCGCTATCCCGACGGGAAACAGCGCAGCCTGACCGGCGTGAAATTCGGCGCGCACGACATTCGCCTGACCCGCTTCAACGACAACGTCATCAACATCGAGCCCGAAGGGCACATGCTGATTTTAAGAAACAAGGACGTGCCCGGCGTGGTGGGCTTTATCGGCACCCTTTTAGGCGAAGCGGGCGTCAACATCGCGAATCTCCGCCTGGCTCGAAACCGTGAAACGGGCACGGCGCTGACCTTCGTGACCATGGATCACGAAGTCGACGAAAAGACGATGGAAAAGCTTCTGGGAGGCGACGGAATCGTCTCCGTGAAATACGTGAAAATTTAAAATACGCGTGCTATAGTGCGTGGGTTTTGGGTTTAACAATCGAAAAGAATCGAGGCAAAAATGCCGAGTGTGGTGATTGTCGGAACGCAGTGGGGAGACGAAGGCAAAGGCATGGTGGTCGACCTGTTCAGCAGCCATGCGGATATGCTGGTGCGTTTTCAGGGCGGAAACAACGCCGGGCACACCATCGTGGTGGACGGAGAAAAAACCATCCTGCATCACATCCCATCGGGAATTTTGCGTAAGGGCGTAAAGTGCGTGATCGGCAACGGAGTCGTCATCGATCCGCAAATTCTCGTCCATGAAATCGACGGGCTCAAAACCTCCGGCAAAATGCCCGACGATTCGGCCCTGGTGATTTCGACGCGGGCTCATGTCATTTTGCCCTGGCATAAATCCCTGGACGCCGCGCAGGAATCGGGACGCGGCAAGGAAAAAATCGGCACCACCGGCCGGGGCATCGGTCCGTCCTACTGCCACAAAGTCGGGCGTACGGGCATCCGCTTCGGGGAATTCATCAAAGAAGGCGCATTGGCCGACCACGTGCGCGGTTATGTCGAGGAATACAATTTCATCCTTTCGGAGTTTTACGGGGCTGACCCCGTGGACGCCGAGGAAATCATCGACGAATACATCAAATACGCCAGACGGCTGGCGCCCTATGCCTCCAACACGTACCGCCTGGTGGGCGACGCGGTCCGGGGCGGGAAAAAAGTCGTGTTCGAAGGCGCGCAGGGCACGATGCTGGACATCGACCACGGCACCTACCCTTTCGTGACCAGCTCGAACACGGTTTCCGCGCAGGCCGCCACGGGAAGCGGCATCGGCCCCCGCTCCCTGGATAAAATCTACGGCGTGTTCAAGGCCTACACCACGCGCGTGGGCACCGGACCCTTTCCCACGGAATTGTTCGACGACGTGGGCAAGCAAATCGGCGAAGTCGGGCAGGAATTCGGCTCGACCACGGGACGTCCGCGTCGCTGCGGCTGGCTTGATCTGTCCGTCGTGAAATATTCCAAGCAGCTCAACGACCTGACAAATCTGGTCATCACGAAGCTGGACGTGCTCGACGGACTCGAAGAATTGAAAGTGGCCGTCGGTTACGAGATCAAGGGGCAAACAACCGACGAAATGCCTTCGGACCCGGAATTGTTCGAGGCCATGAAGCCCGTATACAAAACCCTGCCCGGGTGGAGCGAAAAAACCTGCGATATCAAAAACTTCGACGATCTGCCGGAAAACGCCAAGGCGTATATCCGATTCATCGAGGAATACCTTGAACTGCCGGTCAGCGTGATCTCCGTGGGACCGGGGCGCAACCAGACGATCGTGGTCGACGAACCCTTTTAATTTCGCCTACGTAAGATATGATCACGACAAAAGCGAGGCAGGGGTAATTATAATTGCATCAGTGGTTTAATTATTTTCTCTAATCTAAAAACACTTCGCTACGCAGCCAATTCCTTGAGAACATCGTCGCGGCGGCTCCATGGAACCGGCCTCACGCTATATCTTTTCAGCGCGTCGATGACGTCCGAGGAAACTTCTCTTTCCTGGTCGTTTAACAATGCAAATATTTTCGAATCGGATGCGCGAACGCCTTTCGTGTCGATCCAGGAAAACGCCAGGGTCTCAGCCGTCTGACGACTGGGGCGATTGATGGACTGAACAATACGCTCGGGTTTTACCCGGGATTTCGGGATTACAAAATCGAAAAGGTGATCATAACCTGTTTTCCCGGTGAATTTTACCTGGGGAGTATAGCGAATATCCTGCAAATCCAGCCACGTGACGATATCTTCGTAAAAAATATTCGTTACAACCGGAGACGCCAGATAGAACATGTCGTTGACCGCCAGCATGGCCTGGATCAGATTGTGTTTTCTCATGGCGAAGGTTTCGGGAGTTGTAACAATTTGCAAGGCTTGATTGTTCAATTGAACTCCGAAACCATTCAGGGTCATTTTCAACAACTGCTGACGCTTTGGGGTTTCGAGTTTGCATCCGGTTTGTTCAAGATCATCCAATATGTATCCGTCATCGCTGAGTAGGAATCCGCCATTGTGTTTTCTCGCGTATATTTGAAGGTAATCGTTATGGCGATCCAGATAGGGCGTCGTGATTTCGACCCAATCCTTCACTTCCCGAAGGACAGTCCTGTCTTTGAGCCAGAAAATGTACCTGTCAATCAGGTTTTGAATGTCTGAAATCATGTGAACAAACCAATTCTGATGTTGGGTTTTCGAGTAATATTACAATACTTCATAAATTCCGTAAGAGTTTGTCCCAGGTCGGCAAGGTTTGAAAAACGATCAGCCGGAACCGTGAACGCCCATTTATCGGCAAACCCTTCGCGATACAGATGAAGGTGCGGCACCGGAATCTCTTCACCGTCAGGATTGCGGTGCGGGGAACCTCCCAAATCCAAGCGGATCAGCGGAATGATTTGCCTCGCGCGATTCTGGTACTTGACTTTCCTCATCTCAATTAAGCCTCTATAGATGTCCAGCAGAAATTTCTCCTTTTTATTTGGTGAAATGAGATCAACCGTCAGCTTTTCTCCCCGCATTGGAAAGTCCGCAACATCGGAAGAAACGGCATGTTTCTCCATTGAGATCAGAGCATCGGCTTCACTTTGTGTCAAGATAATTTCAGGCATTATTATTTCCTTTTTTTTAATTTCGAGAATTATTACAGTAAAAGCTGATTTTGGAAACCCCGCATGGCGCCTTAATATAAGCATTCTGACTTTTGCGTATTATTGTGGCCGGCCGATTTTGTAAAAATCAACTCTTTCGGTTAAAATCGCCATGGTAAAATATCGGGATAATAATCCCGGTCGGTAAAAAAATTATCACTTGAGCGGTTACACGCCAAAATCGTTCCACGGGAGATTTCAATGAGGCGATCTTTTTCATCCGTTTTTTTTCTTATCCCGATTTTCATCCTGATACAGGCCGGCCCCGCTTTCGCGTTTAAGGACAGCCGCAACGTCGTTTTCAACGGCCACGAGGCCAGCGCCACCACCGCCATCGCGTCCTTTGACGGAAAACTGCCTCTCGACTCACTCGAATCGGCGCTCGCCGCTCGGGATATCTCCATCCATTCCCTGCACACCAGTCAGGGCGCAAGATTTATGCTCAAAGACGTCAAGGACGCCGGCTTCTACAAGGCGGGAGACTTCACTTTCATTCTGGTCGAATTTCACGATATCGAATTGCCCGAGGCCATGGCCCGGCTCAAGTCCATGCCCGAGGCGACGGACGTTTCACCGAACTGGGTCAAGCACCTGAATTATCATCCCAACGATCCTTACTATTCCTACCAGACGAATTTCGAGCAGATATACGCGGAAGACGCCTGGGATATTAGCGACGGTTCGGGCGCCGTCGTGGCGGTCATCGATTCGGGCTTTCGCACCACCGGCATGGAAGACGAACCGAGCCACCTTCTTACCGGATATGATTTCTGGGGCGACGACAGCAACGTGAGAGATTACATCGGGCACGGCACGCACGTGTCCAACACCGTCGCCGAGCGTACAGGAAACAACACCGGCGCCGCGGGACTGGCCTTCGAGGCGACCATTTTGCCGATCAAGGTTTTTCCAGACTACGACGAAGGCGCTTACGAAGGCGACATTATCGACGGCATTTACTGGGCCGTGGATCAGGGCGCCGACGTGATCAACATGAGCCTGGGCGGAGGCGAATACGTCAGCCAGTCCAACAGCGCCTGCAACTACGCGAGAAATCATAACGTTGTTGTGTTCGCCGCAGCGGGCAACAGCGGCGTTTCCCCGGTGGAATACCCCGCGGCGTACGAGTCCGTGGTGGCCGTCGGTTCGTGCGGGCTGCACAGCGTCGGCGGCAATCCCACCCGATCGGACTTTTCCAATTACGGCAGCGACCTGGATATCGTGGCGCCGGGCGAGGAAATCGTGCAGGAAACCTGGAATGAGGATTACGGCGTCGGATATTACGGATACTACGGCACCAGTTCGGCTTCACCGCACGCCGCCGGCGTGGCGGCCCTGATGATTTCCGCCGGGGCTAGCGACGCGGACGACATCGTGCAAACCATATTCGATACCGCATTCAAATTAGGATCTGGTTGGAGCAACCAATTGGGATGGGGCGAGATCAACGCCTATGACGCCGTCAGCGAGTACGAAACTCCGGATGACGACGCCGATGACGATTCGGATGACGACGTTAACGATGACAGCGACGACGACGCGGATGACGACGCCGACGACGACGCGGATGACGACAGCGATGACGACAGCGATGATGACGATGACTCTCCCTGGTACAATGACGACGATAGTGACGACGACAATTCCGATAACGTCGACTGCGCCGATCTTCTGGAAATCATCTATAACGAATGCGATCTGGCTTTCGTGATCGGCGATGACCTGATGTCCGGCGAAGACGCTGATAATTATTGTCAGGACGGAATCGGCGACTGGGACTGCGTCGCCGAGTGCGAAAACCACCCGGACGTCGAGGGATGCGAAGATTTCGGCGATTGCGTCACGCAGCGTTGCGAAATGCCGACGGAAGCCGACAGCACGCAGGGCGGCGCCGGCGACGATGACGACGATGACGGCGGCGCCGGCAGATCTTGCAGTTTGTTTTAAAAATTAAAGCGACGCTTGCCATGAAAAGACTATTCGCATAAATAAATTGCCGACGGGATATCACGGCGAACAACACCGATTCGGAGGGCGTTTTGAAGAAACCATTGATTTTGCTGATCACGACGATATTTGTTTTCGGACTGGCGGCATACGCCTTATCCGAAGGAGAAAAAACGCCTGAGGGCAAAATCACTTTTTCCATATCCGGAAAGAAAGCGGCGACCTTCGATCACGGAGCGCATATAAAACGGGCCGATGACTGCAAGGTGTGTCACCATACGAGCAAAAGCGGCGAAGGCACGAAGTGCGTCGAGTGCCATACGAAGGCGGGCAAGGACGGCGCGCCGGCGGGCATGGCGACTTTCCACAAAAAAACCTGCAAGTTCTGCCATATGAAAAATAAAAAGGCCGAACTGATTCATCCCAAGGGCTGCAAAAACTGCCATCCGAAAAAAGAATAGCGGAATAAAATGCCTGAAAATGCCGGTAAGGGAGAATAAGGCTATCGCCACGCGTGTTGATGAGGCCGAAGTCCACCCGCTCGCTCAATCGCCTAACGGCGATTTTGCCGCTTGCGGCTCGGTTGCGATCATGCCATGGCGCGCGTGAAACAGAGCCGCGCACGAAGCCTCGTTTGAGCGTTAGCGAAAACGCGGCGAGAGTAAGCGGGTTATCGAAACCCTCTCCCCATAACCATTACTCGTATTTGCAAAACGCCCATCAACGTATCATGGAATCAAAAATTTCAAGCGCCTTTAGCAAGATTTTGGATTAAGGCAAATCCTTCAATATCGTTTCGGCGATCTTGTCGGCGATGATTTGCGCTCCGGCCTCATTGAAATGAACGTGGTCCGTTTTCGGCTCCATAAACAGCGACGGATCGAAACGAAAGCGGTCGATGAGATCGACGACGGCGGCGCCGTGTTTTTCCGCGGTTTTCAGAGTCAGGCGGATGTACCGCCGATGCAAAGGCGCCCAGTCCTGCCCGATGTCCAGATAAGGCGACAAAATGACAATTGGACGCGCTTTGCCCGCCGCGCAAATTTCGATAATCTTTTCGAGATTCTCCACATAATCTTCCGGGATAACTCTGTAGGGCTTATGCCCGCCGCCGCTTCTTTTTGCCGCCGGAAGAACCAGCGTTCGCAGAGCCTGGTAGGTGCGCAGTTTCGCGAGAGCCCGGTGAACGCGCAATGCGTTTACACTCGGCATGTTGACGTACGGATCGGAGATCCCGCCCGGCGCGCGCCAGTGATCGTTGATTCCAAACTGCACTGTCACCACATCCGGCCGGCTTTGGATCAGCTCCCTTTCGAGATACACCCTGCCCTGATAAACCGTGTACTCCGGCGCCCCGGCGTTAAAGACCCGGACGTTTTCCGTACTCCCGCGGGCGCGCATGGCCCGGGGCAACATTTCCGGATAGCCATGCCCCTGGTCCATGACCGTCACCGAATCGGCCAGGCAGACAATTTTGAAGGCATCTTCGTCAAAATGCGGCAGCCGGTCGGGCAGTTTCCAGAAACGGTGCAAATCGGGCTCGCCGTGCAATTCGCCGGAAATCCGCAGGCGATAATCCAGGATCTTCGCCGGGGCATGGAAACCGGCGATGCGCAATCCGGCCTCAAAAGCGACGAAGACTATCGCAACGGCGACAAGCGCCAGGCAAGCGCGCTTTTTCACAATTCGTCTCCGGCCAGCAGGCACCACGGATCATGCTCGAAAACAGGACGAAATACTTTGCCGAATACTTCGGTTTTTTCGCAGGATTCGATGCGGAGAATCTCCCGGAAAGTGGGATCGTATTTGTAAACGAGTATCTTCGTGGGTTTCCATTCGCGAAAGATCTTTTCACAATGCGCGGGATCCGCGCGCACCCCGTCGGGATAAAACGGCAATGCAAAATTTCCCCACGACAAACCGCTTTCCACCACCAGCAGCGGATGGCTTTCGTTGCCCATGAAAACGCGGTCCGATTCCGTCAGGTTTTTTTGCAGAGCCTCGGCCGCCAGATATGGCACCAGGGACAGATCCGTATCCTGCTTGATTTGTTGCAGGTACGGCAGCGTCGTCGCCGAAATGATGAGCGACAGCAAAATGGCGACAAGGGCGGCGGGCTTGCGGCCCGATAGTCTGTCGCTGACATCGGCGATGAGCCTGGCGGCGGGCAGAATCAGCAGAAGCACCAGCAAAGCCCCGTAGCGATACAGTTCCGGCGCCAGCGCCGCGCGCATGGCCTGCGCTTCGGCGATGACGAAATGCCACAGAAAAAGCGCCGCGACCAGGCGGCTCGGTCCCCGCGCCAGGCCATAGGCCACACCGGCGACGCCGACGGCCAGCATGACGACGCCGTCGACGGCGACCAGGGTTTTCACCCATTCCGCCGCCCGCAGGGTCAGGGGAACCGCCTGCTCGTTGATGGCCGTGATCTGCGCGCTTTGAATGAGAAATTTTAAAGGGTGCCCGACGATCTTCCAGCACATGTACATGTGGATCAGCGGGAACACGGATAAAAGCGCCGCCGCCGTCAGCGCCATTTTTATTCCCCGGCGGCGCCAGATGAGAGCGGGCCAGATTGGTAAAAACATCCAGGACTCGAACCGAAGGGCCAGCGCGGCGGACATAAGCAATGCAAAATAAATCAGAGTCCGGTTATCCGCCTTGGATTTTTCATCGATGATTTTTGCAAAAAACATCAGGCCCGCGGCAAAGAAAAACAGATAAGGGCCTTCGGCAAGCGTCACGACGCCCAGGCCGACGGGAAGGGCCGCCAGCGCCAGCAGAGCCGCGGCCGACAAAGCCGCGACCTCCCCCGAAGTTCGCCGCACCAGCAGATACACGGGCCAAAAAAGCGCAACGGAAAAAATCAGGGAGAGGATGCGATTTCCCAGAATCAGGCTGCCGGCAAGCTTCCAGGGAATCCAGAGCAGGACCATATGCATCGGCCCGAAATTCGTGTCCGGGTAAGGAAGCGGCGAGGCGACCCATTGCAAAAAGAGATGCAGCTTGCTGTAGCTTTCGCCTTCCATGGAAAGCAGATTGGGCAAAACGAAAAGAGCCGCGATGCGGACCGCCGCGCCGAGTGCGACCAGGGACGCGAAGATGATCGTATGCTTTTTCAGCTTCACGAGTCATCTCCCGGGACGTGCTCGATGCGAAAAACGGCGAAGTCTCCGACGCGAAGCACTCTTTTTAAAAGCCGCCCGTGCATACGCGTTTCCTCGATGTCAGGCGGGATAGTGAAAGCCTGCATGTTGCCTCCGGATTCGTAATCCAGAACCAGCATCGTCGGATTGAAATCCTTCATCATTTCGACGAAGGCGTCGTGTTCGTAATATTTGATGTCCCTGCCCCAGGCGACCTCCTCGCCGTGGCCGTGGGACAGCGGAAAAAGCTTTTTCACCACCGCTTCGTATTCCTTGGGATCCGTCACCGGGCCGCCGCCGTAGCGAAGCGAAACCAGCAGGCTCGGATCGTGCCGGCTTTCCACCACGATGTAGGGATGAAAGCGCTTATCCAAAATGATGCGCTCATCTTTTCCGGCCTGGTCCCTTAAGAAAGCCGCCACGGTCCGAACGTCTTCGGGAAGGCTGCTGCCGGCGGCCTGCCGATAACTCCAAAATGAAGTGAAGCCGATGATCAGCGCGCACGCAAGCGCCGTAACCGCCGCGCGCAGCCGCTCGCGCCTCAGCAGCTTTTGCGTGACGGCGTCGATAAATCCCGCCGCAAGGGGCAGCGGCAGCGCGGCGAGAACGATGCCGTAACGCACCAGGGAGGGATCGATCATCCCCTTGATGGTCCGGTAACTCAAAATGACGTAGGGAAAGAAAAACAGCGCCAGTAAAAGCCCGCCGCGTTTTGCCGCAACGGCCCAGGCTATCCCGAAAGCGCAAAGCGCCGCCAGAACCGGCGAGAGCCCGAGCCAGAAGCACACGAGCCAGGCGGTGGAGCGATAGGACAAAGGCATCCGCGGCAGATAGAGCATGAAACTCGCCGCCGAAGTCTGCGAAAAGGACATGGGATTCCCGGTGGTCTTCCAGCAGAAATACATGTGCGTCAGCGGGAATATCAGCAGCATCAGACCGTAGCCCGCGGCCTTGAGAAATCCCCGCCGAATGGCGAACAGGCACAGGACCGGAAAGAAAAGCCACGCCTCGAAACGCAGCATTCCCGCCAGATTGAAACACAGCGCCGACAGAATCATCCAAGCGTAGGACGATTTTTTATTGCTCGTATAGGCGATAAAGGCCGCCAGCCCGCCGAAAAACGTCAGCGCGTACGGCGCTTCGGCCAGGCTCGTCGCGCTGGCGCGAAGATGCACGGGAAAAAAGGCGAATAACAGCGCGGCGATCAAGGCGGCGCGCCGGCCGGCGACCTTTTTTGCGATGTAAAAAAATACCGGAATCGCCGCGATGCCGCAGATCATCGAAAAGATCCGCACCGGCCAAACCGGGTCGGAAAAAGGCCTTGTCATGAGATAAATCAGCCACGTGTGCAGCGGACCGAAATTGGAATCGGGATAGGGCTTGCCGTGCGCGATCCAGTCGTTGACCAGATTGATCTTGGAATACGCTTCGCTTTCCGTGGAAAAGACGTTTTCAAAAGCGATAAGAAAGTAGACGCGCGCCGCCAGGCCCATTAAAATGATCAGTGCAAGCAGCGCTTTTTCCCGCCGGCTCATCGAAATCGCGCCCCGCTAAAGTTACAACTACGGCGCATCTTAACGAATAAATCGACAAATGGAAAAGCCGTGGATCGAAATGAGGCATAAATCTCCGTGATGATCGGCAAGACCGGTTTTTACGTCGCGGGATTCATTGACCGCAAAAAATGTCATCAAAGCGGTTGATTTCGCTTGACGCCGGAGCTACCTTGATGACTGGAAATCGTAAGACACCAGGCGCGCCGCGGCATCGGCCGGCTCCTTAAAAAAACCGATTAAGCGAAAGCTTTTTAGCGGAGAAAATGATTTGGGCGATTATGATGGACTTTCAGTAGGGCGCTATCGTCAAACGATGCGATATCGCCTGCCGCATTTTTCCCGGGCGATTATCTTGCTTGTGATTTGCCCTTTACTGCTTTGCGCCTGCGGTCATTCCCCCGAATCTCCCGGCGGATCGCCGCCCCCGGCGCCCGATCAAGGCACGCCGGGGCCCGGCATGGCGCTTCCGGCCGACGGTCCGAACGACGATGCTCCTCCGGAGCCTCCTCCGGGGCCTCCTCCGGCCGGGGACGCGACCGGCGACGTCCCCTCGGGGCCTCCTCCCTCCACGCCGGAACCCGCGGCGACTCCGACGCCGACCCCGCCGAAGACTTACCCGAAGCTGATGAATCTTTCCAAAAAAGAAGCGCAGAATCTGACATGCATATACGGCTTCAACGTCCAGGATGAGATGCAGGACTGGATCAGGGAACTGGGCGCCATGTTGTTGGACGACATAAAATGGGGCTTGGAGGAAAAAACGCCCGATTTGTCGAAAATGACAAAAATCCCGGCGGGTGAAATGGATTTCGGATGCGATCCGCTGGGCCTGGACGACACGTTAAGCTGCATCGCCATGCAAAAACTTTCCGTCCCGCAATTTTACATCGACAAAAATGAAGTGACCAACGCCGAATATCATGAGTGCGTCAAAGCCGAGAAATGCCTCCCGCTTTTAAGGCAGCCCCACATCGCCGACGCCGGCAAAGACAAGATGCCCGCCCTGATGACTTTCAAACAGGCCGAGCGTTATTGCTACTGGGCCGGCAAGGAGCTTCCCACGGAGCCGCAGTGGGAAATGGCGGCCCGAGGCTCGGACGGGCGGCTCTATCCCTGGGGCAATGATGAACCCGACGACACGCGGGGCAATATCTGCGGCAAGGGATGCAATTTCCAGTGGGCCGATGAAAACTGGAACGACGGTTATGATTACACATCCCCGGTCGGCTCATTTCCAAAGGGGAAAAGCCCTTTCGGTTTAAGCGACATGGAAGGCAATGTGAAAGAGTGGGTGAAATCCTACACGACGCTGGAAAAAAATCATTACATCGCCCGAGGCGCATCATGGTACTCGCCGACAAGGGAAATGATGGTTCATTACCGGCAGGACTGGGTGCCCGGCACGCGCGTGGACGATAAAGGCGTTCGCTGCGTCGCAGGCGCGCAGTAATTCCTTAAGACAAAGAAATTATTTCGGGTCTCGGGTCTCGGGTCTCGGGTTTCGGGTTTCGGGTGGCACGGACAAGCACCCTCGCAAGCTCGGGCCTCTGAAGCTTATAGATGCCACCCGCCGGCTTGAGATATTCGAATCCGCCGCTCGGGACTCATGTATATTTACGTACACCGTATTCCAAATTGACTAGACCTTGGACCCCGGACTTATAAACGAAGGGGACAACCTCCAGGCCGTCCCCTTCCAATCCGAACCGCCGGTCCAATGGCAGATCGAAATCTAAGAATTTTCCTCGGTTGCTATCCCGCCTCCGTTTCCGTCGGCTGCGTTGCAGTCTGCTCCGCAGACTGCTGCGCCGCCAGAACTTCACGTTTGGCGGTGAAAAAATCGTTAAGTTTCTGAAAGGTCATTTCGATGGTTTTTTGCGCCGTGTCCAAAATGCCCCGGTCATTGACGCCGAGCCCCGACAGCGTGCTCAGAGCCTCCCGATATCCCTTATTGACCGCGCCGTTAATGAGCTCTTCGTAGCTGTCAAGAGCCTCCTGCTCGCTCATGTCCGGATTTTGCTGCTTATACAAACCGAACAGGCCGATGGCGAAATCGGCGATGCGGCTCGACGTCGCCTCGGGGGAAACATCCAAAGAACCCAGTGTGTCGGGGTCATAACCCAAAGCCTGCGCGGCAAAGCGGGTCATTTCCGCGATCTGCTGAAGCGATTTGTCCGCGACGATCCGCAGAGCCTTATTCCGATCGACGGAAGACAAGCTGACGCTTTCGCCGGCAAGGGATTTTGTGGATTTTCCCGTTTGGGGGGATTTGCTTTTCTGATTTACAAGCTTCGCGGCCTGTACATCGGTCAGTCCTTTGACATTCATGGGAAGCCTCGATCCTTCGAGTCAATACCTTTAAGTATGATCGGTCATTATCCGCCAAACTTTAATCCAAATGACGAATTTTTCAAACCGGGACCCCTTTAACAGTTTTTTCGGGTTCTTCGAGATATTAAGATCATGAGTTTTTCATATTCGGATTGAATAAAGCGCCGCGTCTTGACATCGCGCGACAATATACGAATATAAAATTTCTCAGTCGATGGAAGGGGCATTGAACGCCATGCCGAACGAGCAGTCGCCCATGAAAAAACTCGGGAAAATGAAAGACGAGGTCCTGGAGGACATCGCCCACGAATTTCTGACAAACCCCCGCTTCGGAAACGCTCTGGGCGCCGCCATGAGGCGCGCCGCGGGCACGAAACAGCGCCTGAACCGGGATGTGGCGATTATCATGGGACTGGCCGGCGTTCCCAGCAAAACGGATTTCGACAGGCTGGCCGACCGGGCCATGGGTCTCAACAAAAACGTGCATCGACTGGAAAAACGCATCGACGAACTGGTGCTGCGCGTCGAGAAACTTGCCGAGCTGATGTCCGGTAAATAAATGGAAGAAGAACATGCGGAAAATCGCTTTCGTCAATGAGAAGGGCGGCAGTTGCAAAACCACGCTTTCGGTCAACATCGGCTCCTATTTCGCCGCCCGGCAGGGAAAAAAGGTCCTGATCATCGACCTGGACCCGCAGGGCCAATCCGGCAAAAGCCTCGGGCTTGACGTTAAATCCGCGTCAAAGACCACGCTGGAGCTGATGATGGCTCCCGATGTGAAAGTTTCCGACATCGCGCAGCCCACGCGCGTCGAGAACCTGGACATCGTCGTTTCCAATAAAACACTGACCGATTTTCCAACCCAGGCCGCCGAAGACGACGACCGCAATGTCAAGCTGCGCGACAAGCTGCGCGGTTTGCGCGGCTATGATTACGTAATTTTCGACGCCCCGCCTTCCATGGGCCTGATCACGATCAACATCATGATGGCCGCCGGCGAGATCGTGATCCCCGTCAACCTGACCTATCTGGCCCTGGACGGATGCGCGGAGATCGTCGAAACCGTGCAGGCCGTTAAAAACAACCTGGGCAACCGCTCGCTGAAAATCAGCCTGGTCCTGCCCGTGCTTTACCGGAACACGCGCCTGGCCAACGCGATTTTGCAAAAACTCTCGGATTTCTTTAGCGACAAACTTTCCCAAAACGTCCTGGGCTTCAACGTCACGGTAGACGAGGCGCAAAGTTACGGAAAAACAATCTGGGAATACGCGCCCAACTCTCGCGGCGCGGAAGTTTTCGAGGCCATCGCCAAGGAGATCGACAAGCTGGGTTGATGCGAAGAAATCGGCCCGATCCATGCGTCCCGCGCCGCCGAAGGCAAGGCGATCCCGCCATTTTGAAACATTTATTGTTTTCGTAAAATGATATATCCTTGCGCTTCTTAGACGCCCTTGATAAAGCGAATTTACTGAAATTTTAAAAAACGGCGAAATGACTGCGGCGAAAACAAGATATCCGGCGGCTTTTTTTGCACTCGCTCTGGCGGTGGCGGCGCTTTTTGTCGTGACCGGCCGGGCCGAGGCCAAGGCTCACGCCCGGATCGAAATCGGCGCCGTCAAATACGACGGGAAAGCCTACCTCGTCAGCTTCAAGCTGGTCGACGCTTTTACTGAAGACACCGACAGGGCGATCCTGGCGGGCATTCCGACGACCTTCACTTACTTTTTCAAAATCCAGCACGACGTCTCGGTTCTCGCCGACGAAACGATACTCACATTTCAAATCGTGCGGACGATTCGGTACGACAGCATTCGCCAGAGTTTTTCGATCTACATGGGTGAAAAGGATTCGGTGACGACGGCAAAAACCTTCGCCGAGGCTAAAAAGATCATGGCTGTTTTCAAGGACGTGAAGATTCACGCGCCCACGAGTTCGTCTTCCGGGGAAGGCTATTATCTTTTGATTCGCGCGCAGATGGAAAAAGTCGAGCTTCCCCCGACCATTTCCAAACTCTTCAACTTTTTCTTCCAGTCGTTCCTTTCGTCCCTCTGGCGTTTTGAAACATCGTGGGTGCGCGTGGATCTTGAGGCGCCCGACCAGGTCGCCGCTCCGGACAAGGACGGCGGGCCGTGAAATCCTCGAAAAACATAAGCCCCGAGGTGGAACGGGAACTCGCCCGGCGAAAGCGCCGCGCCGAAATGATATGGGCCGTGGTGATCGCCCTGGGAATCGTGACGCTTTTCATCATCGAGCGTTACACCCTCCCGACGCAGGGCATCTATCCGTTTTCGCAAAACCTGATGTTCTTCGGCCTGATCAATCTGAACCTGATTCTCATCTGCATCATGCTCTTTTTGATCCTGAGAAATCTGGCCAAGCTGTTTTTCGAAAGGCGGCAGAAGGTTCTCGGCTCCCGCTTGCGCACCAAGCTCATCGTGGCGTTCAGCGGATTTGCGCTTTTGCCGACGATCATCATGTTTTACGCCGCCAACACTTTCGTCACCCGCTCCATCGACAACTGGTTCTCCAGCCAGATCGAACAAAGCCTCAAGGAAACCCTGGAAATCGCGCAATCCTACTATTCGATCTACAGAAAAAATTCCCGGCACATATCCCTGACTCTCGCCGACGCCCTGACAAGCGGCAGCTTTCTCGGCGCCGGCAAGGCGGCGGACGCCCCCGAAGCTTCAAAGGAAAAAAGCAAAACCGCATTGACGGCGGCGGCCCTTTCCAAGATGACGGAAGGCGAAAATTTTGTCCGGGTCATGCAGGCCAAAAAAAATGAATATCAAATCGACGCCCTGGAAATCATCTGGCGCGATCCGAATAAAAAGAATCTGTCCACCGGCGGCCGCTTCGCCGATACCGCCGAAAACGAGGCGGGACCCAAATTTCTCGCCGATGTTTTTCAGGGCAATCCCGTCACGGACAACATGATGTCCACGGACGGCGAAATCGTCCGCAGCGCGGCTCCCGTCTACGTGGAAAACGAGGTCGCCGCCGCCGTAGTGGTCAGCTATTCAGTGCCCAACAGAATTTTGAAAAGGATGTCTTCCATCCGCCAGACCTATGACGATTACCGGCAGCTTCTGCTTTATAAAAGGCCGATCGTCATCAGCTATCTGGTCATATTCGCCCTGATATCCATTTTCATTTTTTTCGCGGCGACCTGGTTCGGGTTTTTCCTCGCCCGGGGCATCGCCGTGCCGATTCAGAAAATGGCCGACGCCACGGGACGCGTGGCCGCGGGAGACCTGGACGCGCGCATCGAGTGGCATTCCAAGGATGAGATGGGACGCCTCACCGATGCCTTCAACGGCATGATCGACGATCTGAAACGCACCCGGCGGCAGGTGGAGCAATCGGCGGCGGACCTAAACGCCAAGAACGTGGAACTCGACCAGAGGCGGCAATACATCGAGACCGTCCTGAGCAACATCTCCGCCGGAGTCATCAGTTTCAGCGGAGACGGCCGCATCGCCACCATCAATAAAAACGCCCACAAGATTCTCGGGCTGAATGAAAACGTTTTGAACAAACATTTCCGGGAAGCTTTCGGCGACCTGTTGAATCCCGCCCTGGCCGAGGGATTTGAAAAAAGCCTTCAGTTGAAAGAAGGCAGCTTTATCGAGCGCGAATCGGAAGTGAGCATCGAGGGAGAAAATCGCGTCCTTCTGGCCCGGATCACCATTTTATCCGAGGGGCATGACGCGAAAGACATCACCGCCGTCATGGTTCTCGACGATCTGACCGAACTGATGAAGGCCAAACGCGTGGCCGCGTGGCGCGAAATCGCCCGGCGCATCGCCCACGAGATTAAAAATCCCCTGACTCCCATTCAACTCGCGGCCCAGCGATTGAGAAAGCGATACGCCGACCGGTTCCGGGAAGAAAGCGACCAGGTGTTTTTCGAGTCCACCGCCACCATCATCAGGCAGGTCGGCGAAATGAAATCCATGGTGCAGGAGTTTTCGAACTTCGCCAGGCTGGCGGAGATCTTCCCGCAGCCCGAAAAAATCAATGACATCGTTTCGGAAACGGCGCTTTTATATTCCGAGGCCCATCCCGAGATCCGCTTCGACATTAAGGCGAATCCCGATATTCCCATGCTCAAACTCGATCGAGCCCAGATCAAGCGGGCTTTGATCAACATCCTCGACAACGCCGTGGACGCCATTACCGGCCCCGGAAATATCATGATTGAAACCGGCGTCGACGCGATGGCCGACGAAGTGTTCGTGAGTCTGTCCGACGACGGCGTCGGTTTGCCCACGGCGTATAAACGGCGCCTGTTCGAACCCTACTTCTCGACGAAAAAGATGGGCACGGGACTGGGCCTGGCGATCGTCCATCAGATCATGGTGGACCACGGAGGCCGCGTGGATCTGAAAGGAAACTCTCCCAGGGGAACAAGGGTCGTTTTGTGCTTCCCCCTTTTACTCGCCGTCGAGGACGCTCCGGAAAGCGATCCCGCAAGCAAGTCCAAAGAAACTTAAGGAGAGCGAAACTCCATGACCCGCCATATTCTCATCGTCGACGACGAACTGGAAATACGCAAAACCCTTGCCGGCGTTTTGGAGGACGAGGGTTTCAAGGTCAAAAGCGCGCCGGACGGCGAAACCGCATTGAAGATGATCGAGGAGGACACGCCGGACCTGATTCTCCTGGATATCTGGATGCCGGGGATCGACGGCCTGGAGACGCTTTCACGCATCAAGGAAAAGCACGACGACATCGCCGTCATCATGATCAGCGGGCACGGGAGCGTCGAAACCGCGGTCAAAGCCACGAAACTCGGCGCCTATGATTTTTTTGAAAAGCCCCTTTCCCTGGATCAGGTTATACTGACGACGCAAAACGTCATGAATATGCTGAACCTGCGCTCGGAAAACCAAAGGCTCCGGGAGCAGATTCAAAGCCGGCACGAGATCGTCGGCGAAAGCCCCGCCATCCGGGCGGTGAGGGATCAGATCGACAGGGCGGCGCCCTCGGACGGGCGCGTCATGATCACGGGAGAAAACGGGACCGGCAAGGAACTGGTGGCCAGGCATATTCACCTGCTTTCGCAAAGAAGAGACAAGGCTTTTATCGAAGTCAACTGCGCGGCGATTCCCGAAGAACTGATCGAATCCGAACTTTTCGGCCATGAGAAAGGCGCGTTCACCGGCGCTACCGGCAAGCGCCGGGGCAAGTTCGACCTGGCCGACGGAGGCACGATTTTCCTCGATGAAATCGCCGATATGAGTCTGCGCACGCAGGCGAAGATTCTCCGCATTCTCCAGGAAAGAAGCTTCGAGCGCGTCGGCGGCGCCGAAGTCATCAGCGTGGACGCGCGGGTGATCGCCGCGACGAACAAAAACCTCGAAACCCTCATCAGGGAAAATCGATTCCGAGAGGATCTTTACTTTCGCCTGAACGTCATTCCGATCCACGTGCCGCCGCTTCGGGACCGGCGGGAGGATATTCCTCTTTTCGTCGAGCATTTCATGAAACTCTATTGCGACGAGTCGGGTCTGACGCGCAGAAACTTCACCCCCGACGCCGTCGAGGAATTGAAAAACCACGCATGGCCGGGAAACGTCCGCGAACTGAAAAACATCGTCGAACGGCTCGTGATCATGACGCCCAATAAAACGGTGAATCGCCGGGACGTTTCGCAAACCCTGGATTACGGGGAAAGCCGGGAGCAAGGCGCCATGGACGATCTTTTCGACTCGGACACATGGCGCGAGGCCAAGGCCGTCTTCGAGCGCGCCTATCTGGAGAAAAAACTGGCGGAGCACGACGGCAACGTCAGCCGCACCGCCGAAGCCATCGGCGTCGAGCGCTCACACCTTCACCGGCGCATCAAGACGCTGGGGGTCGATACTGGTTCTTGAGGATTGATTCACGAAAATGCGCAAAGGATGAGGTTTACTGCGCCCTGATCAGGAAACACTCGGTGTCGAGTTCGACGAAGTGCGCGACCTGATCCGGCCAAAATTCACACTGGTTGGTTTCCAGGTCGTCCTCATCGGTTCTCGGATCGTGGGCGATATCGCAGGCCCAGTCGTCGACGACTTCCTCGGCCATGCAGGGGCCTTCGCCAAGATCCACCTCGTCGGCGAGAGCCAGTTCACAAAGACGGATGCATTCGGCCACCGCGTCGTCTTCGCCGGAAAGCGTCGAGCGGTCGCCGTCTCCGTCGCCGGAATCGCACGCCTGTAGAGCCAGGAAAATTCCGAAAGTCAAAGCGGCAATATATACAAGTCCTTTAAGCGTCACGCTTTCCTCCGAATGAAAAAATTGTCCGGCGGTTCCGCGGCCCGAATGCAAATTATACCGGCGCCCTGTGAGACTGCCTGATAAGATTGTTCAGTTCGCGAACGACCAGTCTGGCGTCGGCGAGAATGCCCGTGTTGCCCGGAGAGCTGATCGCCGCCGTCTGCGATCCGTCGCTTAAGACAATCTTGTTGCCCACGAGGCCTGCCGACGACGGGACGGGGCGCAGCTGATCCACCCGAAAAGTATGTTTTGCGAAAAAGGTGGCTCCCTGCCGCCGGGTCATGATGAAAGCCCGCCTGTCGGTGACGACCAGAACTTCCTCGACTTCCGCTTTGCGTCCGCAGCCGATGAGAATCTGCTCACCTTGTTCGAGTTGCACCATTCCCAATTCCAGAAGCTCTCGATAGCGTACGTTCAGGGGCTTGTCGTCCGATTCGCTTTCGGCGCCTTCATCGGCATCGCCTTCATTGAGCCGCCTTGCGCCGTCGGACGCGAACATACGGAAAGCCACCAAAACCATGACCCCGAAGAACAAGGCCGCGGAAGCATAAAGAAACATCTGCACTGCAATCATGATGATTCACCAAGCCGGTTGTGGTTTCCATTTAACCATGACAAAGTTTAGTCTGGTATGCGACGACTTTCAAGTGCCCAAGTTGAAAACAGGCTCTTTTTCAATATTCTCTTCCGCCTTTAAAAACAAAACACCACGTTTCCCGCTGCAAGGCAGCGGGAAAACAGTGCAGCGAAAGAATATGCAGGTGCTTGTAAGGACTACTCTTCTACGGGAACGCAGGATTCCGTCGGGCAAACCTCGGCGCAGCTTCCGCACGCGGAGCATTTTTCCGGATCGATCGAAAAGATGTCGCCTTCGCTGATTGCTTCTTCCGGACACTCATCCATGCAGGCGCCGCACGCGATGCATTCATCGTTGATCTTGTAATAAGCAGCCATTATCAGACCTTTCTTTTTTTAATAAACGAGGTGTAAAAGTCCCATGTCGCGCCCTTAACCAGGCGACGGCTTTTCCTATAAATAACTTCCGCGGCCCCCTGTCAAGCCTATTGGATCATCTTGTGAACACTTCCATAAAAAAAATTTGACGGCGCTTTAATCGCCCCGCCAACAAAAATGAAAAAAGGGCTTTTATTATCCCTGTGTTTTGCTATAATTTTGCCTTGCCGGATGCGTTCCGGATTGCTCAAGCACCTTTTTAAAAATAAGAGCTATCCCGATAAACAGGCATAAGGGTAAACTATGCATTATAAAAAATCGCCCGCGGCCCTTCTGATATTTCTACTGCCGCTGATTTTTCTTTTCTCATGCACGGAAACTTCAGACAGCGGATCGGCCGATGAGGACAACGTCATTGACGGCGATGACGACAACCTTGATGACGATCTCGATGATGATCAGGCGGACGATGACGTCGTGGATGATGAGTGGAATAAACGATGCGAGAACTGCGTCGAATCCACTTATGAACTGTGCCGACATAATTTGTTCAACCTGGATCAAAATGACGCCGTGGACTCCTGCAACAGCCGGGATCCCTTCGCGGATTGGGATTGCATCGTCAATTGCTGGGAATGGGAACCGGATTGCTCGTCCTGGTTTTACTGCATCAACGATCAATGTCATTATCAGGACACGGACGATGATGACGACATCGACGACGACGCGGATGACGATGATGAGCAGGATATTCCCTGCGACGGCCCCGGACAATACGTGATTGTCGCCGGCAACGGATTGATGGATTCGCTTGATGACCTCATCGACTACAGGAGCTCACAGGGACACACGGTCATCGCCAAATCCCTTTCCGAAATCGACGGAACCGGCGGGGACGATCTTTCCGACGCCCTGGCCGTCCGCGAATTCCTGAAAGAAACGTATGAGCCGGGCAAAGTCAATTATCTGCTCATCGTCGGCTCCATCTCCAAGATCCCGATGCTACTCATGTATCCCGATCCGCTTCTGCACGACCTCTATCAGATATATTCGGACTACTTTTATGCCGACATCTCCGGCGATTTCGACTCGGACGGCGACGGATTTTACGGGGAATGGGGAGAGGATAATTATGACCTGAATCCGGAATATCACGTCGGGCGCATCCCCCTTGACGAACCGAATCGAATTGAGGACGTGGTAAACGACACGATTGATTTCGAGGAAGGACTGCTGGATCATTATCAAAATGTCATGCTCGGCGCGGTGCACATCGCCATTGTCAGCGACGCATCCCTTCTCATGACGGTTATACGCAACTGGGTCGTGACGCCGGGCGGTTACGACGCGACAACCCTGTTCGAACGCGGCGGCCTCATCCGGCCGGACGTCAACCTGACCCGCTTCAACCTTATGCAATACTGGCCGAATAATCCCTCGGGTATGTTTTTATGGGCTTCTCACGGCGACCCGATCAGCGCCGGAGGCGTCGGCTACGATTTCATCCATTCCGAGGACGCTCTGTTTTACGAGAACATGGGCACGGTTCCCGGCATCGTCATGAGTTCCGGATGCCGCAACAGCAATCCGCTTTGGTACGACAATCTGGGCGCGGCGTCTTTGGGCCGCATGGCGGCGGCTTTCGTCGGCAGCACCGCCTACACGAATCCCGGCGCCTACGGGGAAGGAAGCCTGGTTTTCCTGGTGGCCGTCGACCAGATTTTAAACCGACGCAATCCGATCGCGTGCTCCGTAGACCATTCGAAAAAGGTTTATATGGACAGTTTCTTCGGTCTGATTGCGGGTTACGAAACCGGGTTTTATTTCCAGAACTTCATGGGATTCCAGGTCTACGGCGATCCCGCCCTGAAATATCCGCGACTGAATAAATAGAAATATGCTCATAAAATCAGCCACTGAAGTTACTGGACTGTAAATAATTGTTTGCAGTTTTCAGGATTTTGCTAATCTTTTTGGTTCTTCGACAATTGCCGTACTTTTTTGGTACGAAAAGAAAATTATTTTTCGTCCTTGACAGAATTTTTCGGCTGTTTTTTTGCAGGTGGTTATAAAAGTACGGTAACCTCCGAAGAACCATCTTTTTGATACGGAACGGCAAATAATCAGACCCGTGCGTCAGCGCGGGGGATAAGGGATCATCATTATTTTTGAGCCCGAAGGGCGGCACAATCCGAGATAGTATGGCTTGTTATGCGCCGCCCTGACGGGCTCGATAGGATAATTGTTACAGCCTTATTTCCGGCAGCTTCCTACTTCGCTGAAGCTACGTCGGACAGGTACGCTGACCGGCTAATGCTGCTGTCGTAGAGTTCCGAGAATTTTACGGCATGGCGATTTGTATGGAGTCATAACCGCATTCAACGGACCAAATGACATGAAGTGAGCGCTATGCGGGGTTGCCCCTACTCGGTTGTGAGAACGGGATATTCCACGAGAACCTGGGCCGTGGGGTTTTTCACGTCGCCCGCCACGGAAAAACCGCCTCCTTTGAATGTCGCCGTCGGCGCGCAGCCGTCGCCTTTCGACACGTAGTGATACGGCCCGGCGCCGGTCGCCTCGATGCGAATGATGTCTTTCGCCCCGATGGGCCTGGCCACGAGGAAGCTTCTGCCATCCGGAAGCATTTCGCCGCTGTAGGTTTTGCCCGCCTTGAAAAGCATGGAAGTCTGCGTGCCGGGAAAATGATTTGGATAGTATTGGCAGACGTGATTTTTATCCGGTGTTTCGGCGGTGATCCGCACGTAACAGTCCGCGGACGCGGTAATATAGATTCTGTATTCGTCGCCGAGTCTTAGCGTGGAATTGGGAGGGACCGGCGCGCCGTCGGTTTTCCGCAGTTCGACGCGCAAAGCCAGCCCTTGCGTCTGCCCTGGAATTTTTTCCGAGTTTTTCCATATTCCCATCGTGGAGCCTTGCGCGTAGGCGATATCCTGCAAAGACGCCAGGTCCATTGTGTCTTTTACGTAGCCGACGGCTCCGTCCGGCAACTTGACCTTCAGCCAGCCGTCCTCACGGTCCAAAGCCACCAGTTCCTGCCCGGCTTCCATTTGAGAGGAAACTTGCCCTGTATCGCCGCCGAGATTGATGTTGAATTTTTTTGCAAACCAGGCCGTCGCCTTTTTGGCCACCATTTTTCCCAAGGGAGTCGCCGCAGCGATCAGGATCGGAATAAGGGGTCCGCCTTTGGTTTTGGCCTGCCGCACGGATTTTGCGGACAGATAACCCGCCTCGCTTTTCGGTCCATACACAACGCGGTAATAATCCCCGGCCTGGTGCGTGACATCCACGATGCTTCCCGCCGGCAGCGGGTCTTTGGCGCCGGAGTCCGGCGAGGGAGCTATGAGCGCATTCGTATCCGACACCACGACAAAAGGCGCCGCGGACGCCAAACCGGTGAATATCAAAACCAGGCACGCACTCAGCGCGATCACGCGTATCGACATCGTTATTCCTCCCGGGCATTGAAAAGCGAAAAGGATATTAGCACGTTCGGTATAGGAATCAAAAGCGGTTCGGATAGCGGGAGTGGTTCACTTTACGAATTCAGGTTTCATTCTTAATTGCGCCGCCCTTCGGGCTGTTCGCCCACGCCTGCTTTACAGGCAACAAGAATGATGAAGAATTTCCGGTCGCTACATCCCGGTGATGCCGGAGGGAACCTGCGTGGCGAGGATGGAGATATCCCGGTCGGTGAAGTAGAGGCCGCCGCCGACGAAATAGCGCGGATCGTCGAACTTGTTGATGAAATCGTCCACGCCGCCGGTGATGAAGAAATGATCCAGGAAGCTGATGTTGATCCAGGTCTTGAGATGCGGATTATTCGTCACGTCGAAATCGAAAACCTCGAAAGCCAGATTTATATGGTCTTCCCACATGAAAAACTCGACGCCCGCGCCGCCGTGGCTTTCGATGATTCCGCCGCGAAACAGGAAGTTGTGCCAGCGTTTGCCGATCTGCGCGGTGAATAAAAGCTCCGAGGTGGTGACGTCCTTTTCCTCGATTTCTTCCGTGACGTCCTCATCCGCCGCGCCGGGATTGGTCGTGGTCTTCGTTTCGGTGAGCGTGTGCCGATTGCGCCCGACGGGATCGTCCACGAGGCCGATCATATAAACCTTGTCGAACGTGGGCCGGATGTTGATGTTGAAATAACTCTTTCCCTGCTCCTGGTCGATGTGATACTCGCCTCGGTAGGAGACTTCAACCTGAAGCTTGCGGACCCGTTCCAGATAATCGTTGATGCCTTCCACGGCCTCGTTGATATTGGCGATGGTCTCATCGTCGTTGACCAGCTTGCCGATGGTTCCCTGGCCGTCGTCGATTTTCTGCGCGATGTTGGAAATCGCTTCCAGGCTTTTGCTCAGGTTCTCGGTGACTCCCACGAGGTTCGACAGGGTCAGCGAAATATCCTCGTTGTTGGATTCCATGATGTCGGCCAGGTTGCCGCTGATCCGGCCTAAATTTTCCGAGATGGCGGGCATGGCTTTCATGGCCTGGCGGAAGCTCTCGCGATTCTCCTTCGTGATCATGACCATCTGCGCCGTGAGGGCTTCGATGTAACTCATGATCCTGTCCATCTTCGTCTCGTTGGCTTCCAGGGTGTCGGCTACGACGGTGGTGATGGTGTTGAGCGCCGAGACGATGCCCCGGATTTGATCCTCGCCTTCTTCGCCGCCCAAAACGGCGCGCAGGCTTTCGGTCACGGCTTTGACGTCCTCGGCCACGTCGTTCATCGTGGCGGTCAGTTCAGTAAAATCTCCGGAGTCGTCCACGTTCACCAGTTCGTCGCCGCTTTGTAGAAAATTCCGGCTGCTGCCCGGCACGATTTCAAGGTATTTCTGGCCGAGGAAACCGTACGTGTGGATGGAAATGCGGCTGTCTTCCGGGATAAGCGTGTCGGTCAACACCTGGAAGTTGACGCGGGATTTGCCTCTGTCCAGGCTTTTGCTGGTGACCACGCCGATTTTAATGCCGGCAAGGTTTACCGCCGTATCCTCGGAAATGCCCGCCGAGGAGCTGAAAATCGCCGACAGTTCCAATCCGTATTTGTTTTTGAATTCGTAATCGCCGAGTTGCGTGGAAATCCAGGCGATGAGTACAAACACGAGTACGAAGAATATACCGACCTTCATTTCGAGGGTAAATTTCTTCATCGGACTCCCGGCAGCGCCTGATTGCGTACTCTTTTTCCTGCAGGACTTTCTACTATCGCGGGGGCTAAAAGGCAAGATAAACGGGCTCGGCGCGCATGAAGCATGCGTGGCTTTTATCGGGGATAGTCTTTTATTTCATTAAGGAACACAGCGTTTTCGCTGTCTCAATTAAAAAAGCGGACTTTCCAGTTAAACGGCATTGTGCTAATAATCCTGAATAACGTATCGACTTATGTGGCTTGAAAACTCGCTTAGACGCAATTGTCCATTGGATTTTTTTAGCGCGGCATTATCGGGGCTTGATATTCGAGTTCCCGCATTCACTCATATTTCTAAAAGCAGGAGGATCATATGCGCTTATATCCGGCTTTAATCCTTGCGGCCTGCATCATGCTCACTTTTTCGGTCGCGGCGTCCGCGCAGGAGCCCAGCGCCGATGAAATCATCAAAAAAGCCGATGATCTGGCCCGCGGCGCGAGCAGTTACGCCGAAATGACCATGAAGGTTGCCACAAAACGCTGGAAGCGCACGACGAAAATGCAGGCGTGGACGCAGGGAACGGAGAAGTCGTTCATTGTGGTTTTGCAGCCGGCCAAGGACAAGGGCACGACGTTTTTGAAACTGGGTCGCGAAATGTGGAATTATCTGCCCAAGGTCGAACGCAAGGTGAAGATTCCCCCTTCCATGATGCTGCAAAGCTGGATGGGGTCGGATTTCACCAACGACGACATTTCCCGCGCCGATTCCATGATCACGGACTACACGCATAAAATCGTGGGCGAAGAAACGATCGACGGCAAACCTTGCTGGAAGATCGAGTGCATCCCCCACGAAAACGCCCCCGTTTTCTGGGGAAAAGTCGTGATCATCGTCCAGAAGGACGGGACGATCTACCGGCGGATGGAGTATTACGACGAGGACATGCAGCTCGCAAAGGCCATGAGCCTCGATCAGATCAAGGAAACTTCCGGACGCCGGGTTCCCACCCGCTACACGATGACAAATAATAAAAAGCCGGACAATAAAACCGTGCTGATTTTCGACAAACTCGAATTCGACATAAAGATACCGGACTCGACATTCACGATGCAAAACCTTTCCAGAGGCGGACGTTAGACCATGCGCGATCTCATCATCATGTCCTGGAGAAATCTGGGACGAAACAAGCGGCGTACGGGGCTGACCGTGGCCGCCATCGCATTTGCCGTGATCATTCTGATCTTTTTCAAAGCCATGCAAAACGGCCAGTACTCACAAATGATCGACAACCTCGTCAAGACCAATTCCGGGCATTTGCAGGTCCAGGCCGAGGATTTTCAGGAAGAAGGCGACATCAACCTTTCCATCGACGATCCCGACGCGGTGATAAAGCTTGTCGAGAATACTCCCGGCGTCGTGGCCGCCGTTCCCCGTGTAATGACAGGAATGCTGGTGAGTCACGGCGATCACTCCTTCGGCGCGCTGGTGATCGGAACCGACGCGAAAAAGGAAGCGGAAGTCACGCGTATCGCCAAGGTTATCAAAGAGGGCGAGTATCTCGATCCGGACGATCCGGAAGGCGTCATCATGGGCCACAAGCTGGCGAAAAACCTCAAGGCAACCGTCGGCGACGAAATTATCGTGATGGGTGCGGCCTCCGACGGCAGCACGGCGGCGGCAAAACTGAAAGTTCGGGGCATCTTCAAGATGGGCCAGACCGATTTCGACCGCAACTTCCTTTTCGCCAATTTAAACGCTGTGCAGGAATGGACGGTAATGGAAGGACGCGTCAACGTCCTGGCCATTTTGCTTCAGGGGCACAAACTCATCGAGCCGGTCAAAGCGCAGATTCAAAGCGGACTCGACGGCATGAAAGACAGCACATTGAAGCTCAAAGCCCTGACGTGGGCCGAAGTTATGCCCGGACTTGATCAGGGAATCAAGCTCGACAAGGCTTTCGGAAAAATTACCTACGGCATCCTGCTTCTGGTGGTGGCTTTCGGCATTCTCAATACGTTCCTGATGTCGGCCATCGAAAGAACGCGGGAATTCGGCGTCATGCTGGCCATCGGCGTCAAACCCAAAGTCTGCGGGTTGCTGATACTGCTCGAAAGCCAGGTGCTTTTCCTTTTCAGTTACGTGATCGGGATGATTCTCGGCAGCGGGATTACTTTCATTTTTCAGATGACCGGAATCAAAATGGAAGGCGCTCAGCAAATGATGGAGCAGTTCGGCATGACCGGGAAGATATATCCGAAACTGGCGCCGCTGGTGATGACGGACACTTTCCTGATGGTATGGCTGATTGTTCTCGTCGTCGCCTTGTATCCCGCGTGGCGCGTCACGCGATTTCAGCCCGTGGAAGCCCTGCGGCATGTATAGGGAGATTTTCATCCTATGTTGATCATCATTAAAACGGCATGGCGAAACCTTTGGAGAAACAAGCGCCGGACCCTCATCATGATCTCGGCGATCACCGTAGGCCTTTTCGGCGTAGTGGGATTTATCGGCATCATGAACGCATACAAGGCAAACATGCGGGACAATGCCGTGAACACACTGACGGGTCACGCGAAAATCACCGCGGTCGGATATCTTGACAATCCCGTCCCCACGCTGAATTTTCCGCTACCCGAAGGCGCCGTGCAGGCTATCGCCGGCGCGCCGGAAGTGGAGGGCGCCGCGGCTCGCGTGGTGGGCATGGTCGTCGCCTCGAATTCCGAGCGTTCGGACCAGGTGACCATGGTCGGCGTCCAGCCTTCCCGAGAAGCCTCGGTTTCCATCCTCCCCGGATCCATGGTCGATGGAAGGTGGTTTGAAGAAAGCGACACGCGCAAGATCATCATCGGGCAAGCTTTGCTCAAGCGCTTCAAAACCAAACTGAACCGCCGCATTGTTCTTATGGCCTACAATGCCGACGGCGAGGTATCCAGCCAGGTTTTCCGCATCGTCGGAGTATTCAAAACTCCCACCAAGGTTTTCGACAAAACTCACATATATATTCCCTTGAAAGAAGCGCAGCAGTTCTTTTCCATTCCCGGGAATGTGACGGAACTGGTCATCATGGGCGATTCCGCCGAAAGGGCTTCGGAATTGGCGGCGAAAGTCAAGGCGAGCTGGAAAGGCGATCCGAATCTAACGATCAGCGATTGGCAGGAAATGCTGCCCATGCTCACGGAGTTATTCAAATTCTGGGACGCCGGAATGGGCATTTTTTATACGATATATTTCATCGCCATGGCTTTCGGCATCGCCAATACCTTTCTGATGGTGGTGCACGAACGCACACGTGAGTTCGGCGTCATGCTGGCTCTGGGCGTAACGCGCAAGATGGTCATGGTCATGATGGTCGTGGAGTCTTTGCTGCTGGCTTTATTCGCCGGAGCCGTGGGCGCGGGCCTGGGAATCGGCCTGAACTGGTATTTCGGCAAATTCGGCCTGGACTTAAGTTTCGCCGCCGCGGGCCAGGAATTCTTCGGCGCCAGTTCCGTCATGTATCCTTATCTGACGCCCACGCAGGTTGTGATTTCTCTGGCGGCCACGATCGTGACGGCGATTGTTGTGTCCATTTATCCCGCGTGGAAGGCCGGCCGCGTGCAACCCGTGGAAGCGATCAGGATGCAATAGTAACTTTCGGATTTCGGGTCTCGGGTTTCGGATTTCGGCCATGAATATGGGAGTGATCATTACCGATTCGCTATTCCGAATTCAGTACGCTGGCCCCTGAATCCTAGCTCGACATCAATTCCCGGATCAGATCGTTGGCGGTTTCATACCGGAAGACTTCGGCGTATTCGACGCCCGCCGGTTCGCCGGTCTGCTGCGCCCATTTGCGGATGAACATTTCCAGGATGGGGCGATAGTTGTTTCGGTCTATCGAATCGAGCATATCCGATTCCATGCCGCAGGCCTTGGCCGTCATCAAAAAGTCGTCGATCATCATTTTCATCTGGCAATCGTGCGCGCACAAGGCTTCGATTTTCTTGTCGATATACGGCCCGACGTCCACGAACTTTTCCGCGTTCATCGGCGACTTTGCAAAGTAATAACTTTCCGCGGTCACGTGGGGTTTAAGCCCGGCTTTGAGATGCTCGGGATGATAAAGGGGCAGGTGCGCAAAACCCGCGGCCTCCACCGCCGCCATGCCTACGGCCCGGTGATCGGGATGGGGTTCGTAAGGCGCCCAGGGATCGAATGTCATCAGCGTGTACGGCCGAATCTCGCGGATGAAACGCATGAATTTTTCGCGCAGTTCGTTAAGCGGCGTGTCTCCGAGAAATCCGTCGGGATACTCAAGGAAGAAAATTTCTTTTTTGCCCAAAACCCGCGCGGCTTCTTTGGCCTCCTTATCGCGGCTGTCGGAGACAAGTTTCTCTTTATCCAGTTCAAAGCTGCCGCGTTCGTTGTTCGTGGCGATGACTTCGTAAACATCCCGGCCTTCGGCGACGAATTTGGCGATGGTTCCGCCGGCGAAAAATTCCGCGTCGTCGGCATGCGCGGTCAGTAAAAGGACAGGCCCGTTTGACATGTCGATTCTCCCAGGTTGAATTTCCACACGCCCGGATATCTTACATCGTCACATGGGCTCCCGCCAGCCGGGATCGAGTGAATTTTTTCATTGCTATATTTGCACTCCTCCTTTTTAAGGCCGCTTTCATACCAACTCGACCATCGGCCATGCAGTATCCCGTCCTTGTATTCGGCTTCACAATCCTTCAATCCGTTTTCATGCCAATACGTCCAGAGGCCTATTCTATTGCCGTTTATATATTCGCCTTCATACATCTTCTGACCGTTATCATTCCAGGCGATGTATGGCCCTTCTTTGACAGCATCTTGCCGCTCGCACCATTGCTCCGTGCCGTTGGGTGGCGCGGCTCCGGCAAGCTTCGTACCCGGTGGACACTTCTTACTATTCGCCAATACCCGGCTGCATCCGGCGAAAACAAAAATGGCAATCAAGATAATAATGAGGGCTTTTAATCGAGCCATTATTGCTTCGCTCCTTCCGCTATTTATTTCGTTGTCATTATATTAAATCGCTTCAATTAGGAAAAGACCTTGCCTGTTTTCGGATCGGCACAGGGATCCGCCCTTACGGATTGGCGCCGGGATACATCCTGGCGAAATGTTGCGCGGACGTTGTAGGGGCAACCCCCCGGTTGCCCGCTTGCCGCCCCCGGCAGGAATGCGTTGATCATCGATCAAATTCAATCCTTTGAAAAAACCTTTTGTTGTCATAGGATGCCAAAAGGGCGTTTTTTTGGAGGTTGACATGCGTGTGAAAATTGCATTGCGGATATTTGCCGCGGTATTGATTCTGCTTTTGAGTCTCAGCGTGACGCTTGCGTGCGGGGATGACGACCCTTCGACAAGCTCAGGGCAGGCTGACGATGACTCGTGCGATGCACCCGCCGATTGCGACGCCAATGACGACGCGGACGATGACCTCAACGATGATGTCGATGACGATACGGCTTCACCTGACGACGATGCGGACGATGATCTGAATGATGATGTCAACGATGACGCAGACGACGACCTCGACGATGACGTCGATGATGACGATACAACGGCGCCGATCACGCTGGATCTGGTGGAAAACTGCAATCCCTTTGCGTCCACGGACGTATGCCTGCTGCCATACCCCAGCGCCTTTTTCCAGGAAGAGGACTCATCGAGCCCTACCGGCGTGCGCGTAGCCATACCGGAAGAGGCCCTGCCGATTCCCGACGGAGTCACGCCGATCGACATGAGTTTGACCAACACGGCCGACGGAGTTTCTCCCGCCGGGCCGATTCTTTTGCATTTCGGTAAAGATATCCACGAAAGACACCTGACGGATGTCCATCATCTGGACGAATCCCTGGTGCAGGGCACTCCCATTGCTCTTTTCGATATGGACGCCGGCAAACGCGTACGATTCATTTCCGAGATGGACATGAATCGCAAGGTGCTCTATCCGAATCGCTATGCGCTTATTATCCGGCCTCTGGAGCCCATGGAAATGGGGCACCGGCATGTCGTGGTGCTGACTGACACACTGACGGACGCTGACGACCTTCCGCTATCTTCACCGGAAGCTTTCGCGGTGCTGCGTGATAATATTCCTGTGACCAATGAGGAGATCGAGGACGTTCGCCCGCATTACGAAACCATATTCCAGTTCTTGGAGGAATACGGTTACGCAAGGGATAGACTGCTTTTGGCCTTCGATTTCATGGTGGCCGGCCAGGATTATCTCCTGGGTTCCGTCGTGTCCATGCGCGAGCAGGCCCTGGATGAAATGATGGGCACAGGCTTGGATTACACGCTGACTTCCGTCGAGGATGATCCCAACGCAAACATGGCCCGCATCGTGGAAGGCGATTTTGTAGCGCCGACATTCCTTACGGAAGAAAACACATTCGAATACGACGCCGAACATCATCCGATACGGCAGGCGACTAATATGTCTTTCCCCTTCACAATGCTGATTCCGAAAAAAGCCGAGTTGGGCGAACCTTTGCCGCTGGTCGTATTCGGCCACGGATTGTTCGGAAGCGGCCGTTCCTATCTGACGGGCGGACTTGGCACAGGCGTGCTTCAACCGCTGGCCGAGGAATACGGCGTGATTCTGATCGCCACAGATTGGATCGGACTTTCATCCGGCGATCTGGATCTGATTATCGATGAGGTTCTACCGGACCTCAACAGAATTACTCTTGTTACAGATCGATTGCAGCAATCCCTGATAAATAACTTGACGCTCACGGAACTGGCTCTTGGCGATCTCGCCGAGGATCCGGCCGTGAAAATTGGAGAAAATGATCTGATCGACTCGTCGAAGGTCTATTACTATGGCGGCAGCCTGGGCGGTATCCAGGGATCATCTTTCGTTGCCATCTCGCCGCGATTCGAGCGAGGAGTGATGGGTGTTCCTGGATCCGGGTGGATGAATATGTTTACTCGATCCTCCAACTGGTGGCCGATTAAACTGGTTCTGGACATACTTTATCCCGATCCTTTGCTGCAACAGATGGGAATCGCCGTCGTTCAGACCCAGTTCGATCATTCCGATCCCGTGAATTTATCTCATTTGTTATTCAACGATCCGCTGCCCGATGTTCCGGCGAACCGGATTGTTCTTCTCCAGGAGGCTATCGGCGACAGTCAGGTGCCGAACATGACTTCCGAAATGCTGGCGCGGTCCATAGGGGTCAAGCAAATGACGCCGCCGATATACCCGATCCCCGGACTCGAAGAGGTCACATCACCCACGAATGAATCGGCATTCGAGCAATACTATTTGGTGGAGCAGGTCCTCGCCAATCCTCCGCCGGAAGACAATACGCCCCCGGCCGGGGACAATGGAGCGCATGGCGATATGAACGTCATGCCCCATGTCTTGCAGCAGACCATGCATTTTCTCTTGGAAGGCGAAATCGTTCGATACTGCGACGGCCTGTGCGACCCGGATTAAATTGAACTCGTGCAGTAACAAAACGATACGATGAGAAACAATATGTGGCCAATAAGCAATAATGGAAGCAAGCAAGCCTGTGCGGTTTCAAGACTATGGTCGGATATGCCTGGAATGTGGAAGGAAAGCTCGACAAACAAGTCGCCATGGGCGCGAGGGGGATTAAGGTTCATCCGGCGGTGCAATTGATTCGCGCTGACAATCACAGGGCGATGCGGCTCTATAAGCTGTGCGGTCAGCGGAAACTGCCGATTCTGTTTCACTGCGGGCCGGTGGGAATCGAGCCAAAAAAGGGCCGCGAATTGTCGCAGGTTATGTATTACGAAAAGCCGATTGCAAAAAATCCTGAAACGACTTTCGTTCTGGGGCATTCCGGCGCGCTCCAGATGGAGCAGGCTCTCGACTACGCAAAGCGCTACCCCAATGTTATTCTTGAAACCTCCTGCCAGTCGCTGACGAATGTACGTCGCATCCTGGACGAGGCGCACCCGGATCGCGTGATATACGGGACTGGCCGGCCCTTCTACCACCAGGCGTTCGCTCTGGCCAAGGTTCTCATCGCGACGGAAGGCGATAAGGAATTGCGGCAAAAGGTCCTCTATCAAAACGCCGCCGGATTATTCAAAATAGAATAGGGCAGCCGTTTTGCGTACCCGGCGCAATTTTGGATTTATGGCATCGCCCTAGCTACCTTCCGGGGAAATACTCATCCATTCCGATATCCCAGGTGGAGCCTGACGGCCTGGGTTCCAAATCCAGGTCGAGGGATGCGGCGATTTCCGTATACCAGGGCTGGGGATCGGTTCCTGCGTCGATACATGGGCTTGCGGGCGTCAGGTGGAAATCGTCGTTTCCCACGTATAGCGGATCTTGGGAAAGGTTGTCCGCGGCGTCCTGGCATCCAGGCCACAGGCATGCGTTCAGCGCTGCCGCGGTGTGGACATCCTGGCCGAAACTATGCACGAGAGTTGCGTTGGCCGGTCCATGCAGATCATTGTTCCGGAGGGTGATTTTTCCTCCCTTAAGGGACAGGGCAGTGGCGCCTGGTGATTCGCCGCAATGGATAACGTTGTTGACCGCAGTGGTTGCAAGGGAAATAACAAACAGGGCCAGGGAGTTGCCTGCTTGCCCGCTGAGGATTGTATTGTTGATGGCGATACCCTGCAGGCAATTCAGGCTCATGCCCGTGGACACGCTCGACATGAATCCGTAGGACGCGTCACCGGCCACAATCAGATTGTTAACGACTGTGGCGTTATTGGCGGTGATGAATACGGCGGTGGAGGTAAACATAGTTCCCTGCTCAACCTCGCCCCCGATGACGTTACCGCTATAGATCAGGTTGTTTTCGAGGATGGCGGCACCGACGGCGAGGTTTACGGTTTCGCTGACTCCAAGGCCGAAGGGATTAAACAGGTCGGGCGTGCTGATAACGTTTCTTCGGAGTGTGACGGCGCCGCCGGTGGCTTTGACAGCCGAGGCGGCGAAGGTGTAGTACGAACCCTCAACGTGCAGGCCGTCGAGGATCAGATCACGGCCCGTTGCGTCGATGAGTATGGTCTGCTCACGAAACAGGCTGGTGATTTTGGTCTCGTGGATCTGAATATCCCGCAGCCAGTCGGTCTCATTGTACCCTCCGTATATTGAAACCGTAGTAACGATTGATTCATTATACGTTCCACGGGCGACGAACAGAATTTTTCCTTCCAGGTCGGCTTGGGTGATTCCGGCGCCGATAGTGCGTTTGGGTTGCGCCATGGTGCCTGGGAATGCGTCGTCACCGGTGACGGCGATGAAAATGCCGATATCATCGGAAGGGTCAGGATCTTCGAAGGCAGGATGGAGATCGTCGTCATCCGCGTCATCGTCCGCATCATCGTTGAAGTCGTCATTCGTGTCATCGTCGTCCAGATCATCATCGACTTGGGACGTGTCGTCGTCATCGTCAGCCTGCCCTGAGCTTGTCGAAGGGTCGTCATCTCCGCAGGCTATAGCCAGAACAAAACAACAGGCCAGGACCAAAGTCAGTATATTGCAAAAGGCAATTTTCATGATTTTCAGAAATTCTCCCAATCACTTTAATCATCGTTATTGTATCAAATCCATGCAAATAATGAAAACGTCCTGAAAGTCACTATTCGTCAGGTATTAAGACTGAGCCTGGGAAGAATCACATTGACTGTGAGCCTATCATAAAACATTTCAAAAAATGAACCCGCCGTAATGCCGACGGGCTATAACCTGAAAACGTCAGGAAGAATCTGCTATTTCAGGTTGATGAAATGTCGCGTACGGCGCGGACGTAGTTGTATATTTTCATCAGGTCGCCCTGCGGGCCTCGGCCTTCGGGAAGGCGGTCGGGATCGCCGCTTTTGACGTCGCACCGCTGCGCGTCGGCGCCGTGCACGTATTTCACGAAGCGGCCGTGACGGTTGACACGAGCAAACACGGGGGCTTGCCCCATAAGCGCTCACCATAAGCGCTCAGTTGAAATCAGCCCGAAGGGCGGCACATTATTAGACAGTATGGACCGACCGGCTCCCTTTCGCAGCATCGTAGGTTAAGCTGCGAAAAGGATTTTCATTAGCTCAGAGCTACATACGAAAGGAGCCGATCATGTCCGAGAGTCAATATATCACGAGCGTAGGTATGGATGTCCACAAAAAGAGCATCAACGTTGCCGTCGTTCTTCCCAATTCGAAAAAAATCGACGCGGAATGGCAGATCGCCAACGAGCCTCGCGCCATCAAAAAGCTCGTAAAGAAGGTTAAGCGCCTGGCGCCCGGCGAGGCCGTGGCTTGTTATGAAGCCGGTCCCTGCGGTTACGCCTTGAAAAGGAAACTGGACGCTCTGGGTCTTCCGTGCGTGGTGATCGCGCCTTCCCTGATTCCCGTCAAACCCGGGGAGCGAATCAAGACGGATCGCCGCGACGCTCGGAAGCTGGCCTCCCTTTTCATGGCGGGCCTGCTGACCGAGGTGCATCCTCCCGATCCCGCAGAGGAGTCGACGCGGGATCTGACCCGAGCCCGGGAGGACACGAAACAGGATCAGATGCGCGCCCGGCATCGCCTGACCAACATGCTTCTTCGCCGGGGCATTATCTATACCGAAACCAGGCATTGGACGAAGAAACACTACGTCTGGCTTCGGCAGGTGCGCTTTGAGTCCGATCGGTCGCAACGGGTTTTCGAACATTATCTGCTGTCTTTGGAGCAGATCGAGGAGCGTCTGGCGGAGTTGGACGCCGCCATCACAGAAGCGGCCCAAAGCGAAGAATACGCCGAGAAGGCGGGTTGGCTGGGCTGCCTTCGCGGGGTGAGCACGGTGACGGCCATGACGATCCTGGCGGAGCTTCACGATTTTCGGCGTTTTCAAAGCGCGCCGGAATTGATGTGTTATCTTGGAATGACGCCTTCCGAATATTCGAGCGGCGAAAGCTCGCATCGCGGCGGCATCACCAAGGCGGGCAACGCGCACGTCCGTCGCCTGCTGATGGTGGCGGCCAAGCATTACCGTCACCGGCCGGCGGTGAGCCTGCATCTGAGAAAGCGTCGGGCGGGTCAGCCGAAGGCGGTGATCGCCATCGCGGACCGTGCGGGAGCCCGTTTGCATCGGCGCTATTACAAACTCCGTGAGGGATCGGGAAAACATCCCAACGTGGCGACGGCGGCGGTGGCGCGTGAACTGGCGGGTTTCATCTGGGCGGTGATGCGTCATGAGGAAATTTAGATATTAACTTTTAAGAAGACGGGTGTTTTTTCACGGAACGGAGGTTGAAAGCGGCGAATGAGAAAGGGTACGACCAGGCCGATGCGCGACCGGGCTATGCGACAGGGCGTTTTGCGCGCCCGGACTCGCGATTGTAGACAGCGTACGGCCACGACGGAAAACAGTCATGCGGCCCTGTTTCGGCTTGCCGGAATAACCCGCGGATATCAGAGTGACTCGTCGTCGAAGCATCCCTTCTCGTTCGTCGTTTTGAGCCTCCGTCGTCAACGGGCTCGTGCATCCCCGCGCGTTACCCACTTATCCACAATCCTGATGAGAGCTTTTAAAGAAGCTAAAAATGGATTATGGATAAGTGGATAACGCTTAACCTGTGCAGGGCTTGACAGGTCGGTCCATATCAGCCCGGTGCGTCAGCGCCGGGTCAATGAACGATTGATATTATTCATTTGAGCCCGTCAGGGCGGCACTTTGACTCCGTGCTTTTTCATCGAATTAGGATTGTGCCGCCCTTGCGGGCTGGATTTGTCACTCGCCGTTAAATTATTGACGATCTCGTAGGTTTTCAGCAGTTATCCAACATGGTGAATTTCATGGAGCAATGACCGTTTTCAAAGAACCCTATGGCCTCAACTTAGCGCTTATGGGGGCTTGCCCGACAATGCCGCCCAGGCATTCGCTTTTGCATTTCGCAAATTCATCCTTTCTATCTCTTTCTTCATCCTTTTATCCGTGAGTTTTTCGATTAATGATCCGGCGGATGAAAAAAGACTTGACGTCCGGAATAATTTTGGTATTACTGTACCAATATACCGCTATTAAGGCGGTCGGAAAGAAGCCGGGAAAGCCAAATGAAACGATCATCGAAGCGACTTAACGTCAGGCAAAAACAATAAAGGGGAAAAAAAATGAGCATGTTTTGTTTTCAGTGCGAACAAACGAGCAAGGGCGTCGGATGCGACAAGGTCGGCGTGTGCGGCAAAGATGCGCAGACCGCCGCGCTTCAGGATCTTCTGATTTACGTTTCCAAGGGGCTGGCGCGTTATCTGCACGCCCTGCGCGCGCAGGGCCAAAGCGACCGCGCGGCGGATCGTTTTTTATGCGAGGCGCTTTTCACGACGGTGACAAACGTCAACTTCGACCCGCAAAGGTTGCGCGCGCTTTTAGTCGAAGCCGCGAACATCAACGCCGGGCTGAAAGCAGCGGTCAAAGCGGATATCGACTCCATGATCGATTGGGACGCGTCGGCGACGGTGGAGGATCTCGAAGCCAAAGGACTCGCCGTTTCCATTCTGAAAACCAGGGAAAAACTCGGCGACGACGCGACGGGTCTGATGGAGCTTCTGACTTACGGACTCAAAGGAATGGCGGCCTACGCGCATCACGCCATGATACTCGGCGAAGAAGACGACGACGTGTATGCGTTTTTCGCCGAGGCGCTGGATTTTCTCACGCGCGACGATCTCACGGCGGACAGCCTCGTGGCCATGAATCTCAAGTGCGGCGAGGTCAACATCCGCGTGATGGAGCTTCTGGACGCGGCCAACACCGGCGCGTACGGCCATCCGGTCCCCACGCAGGTTCGCGTCGAGCCCCTTTCCGGCAAGGCGATCCTCGTGTCCGGGCACGATCTGAAGGATCTGGAGGAATTGCTCAAACAAACCGAAGGCAAGGGCATCAACGTATACACGCACGGCGAGATGCTTCCCTGCCACGGCTATCCCGGTCTGAAAAAATACTCCCATCTCGCGGGCAACTACGGCGGCGCATGGCAGGATCAGAAAAAGGAATTCGACGCGTTTCCCGGCGCGATTCTCATGACCACGAACTGCATTCAAAAGCCCCGGGACACGTACTTTGGCCGCATCTTTACATGCGGCCTCGTGGCGTGGCCCGGCGTGAAACACATTGCCGACGGGGATTTTTCGCCGGTGATCGAAGCGGCGCTGGCCGCCGACGGATTCGCCGAAGACGGCGGCGACAAAACCATCACTGTGGGATTCGGACGCAACGCGGTTCTTGGCGTGGCCGACAAAGTGATTGAAGCCGTCAAGGCAGGAGCGATCAAACATTTCTTTCTGGTCGGCGGATGCGACGGCGCAAAGCCCGGCAGGAACTACTACACCGAGTTCGTCGAATCCGCTCCCGCGGATACGGTGATCCTGACGCTGGCGTGCGGGAAGTATCGCTTCAACAAGCTGGACCTGGGCGACATCGGCGGCATCCCGCGCCTTCTGGATATCGGGCAATGCAATGACGCGTACTCCGCGGTAAAGATCGCCATGGCTCTGGCGGAAGCCTTCAACACGGATCTTAACGGTCTGCCCCTGTCGATGATCCTGTCCTGGTACGAGCAAAAGGCGGTTTGCATTCTGCTTTCCCTGCTGCACCTGGGAATCAAGGGCATCCGGCTCGGGCCTTCGCTTCCGGCTTTCATCACGCCGGCGGTGCTGGACGTCCTGGTGCGGAATTTCGACATCAAACCGATCGGAACGGCGCAAGAAGATCTGGCGGCGATACTTTCCTGATTCAGGCGCCCAATCGGCAAAACGCGAATCGCTATAATACGATTCGCGTTTTTTATGAAATGCTAAATTTCGGCTCCGCTCGACAATTCGGAAGTTTTTCCTTCGGCGATAGCTTTAAGGCAGTCGGATGAGGCGGGAAATCCCCGATTCTCGATGATTTTCGCCACGTTCAAAAGTCCCGTTTTCCAGGATTCCTCGACGTCGACGTTTCCCAGGATTTCCGTCATAACTCTGCAGGTTTCGTGGGGCTCACCACGGTCTGCCAGTAAATTCGCGATGTATAATGCGGTCTCGCCGCACGCGGGATCGTTTGCTTCACAAAGATTTTGCGCGCATTTCCCGAGCAGGGTTACGGCCTCATTATCAAAGGGATAATTGTCGATGGATTTTATTAAAAGCTCCGCCGCTTTGACGTTCTTTTTCTCTTTCATATAAATTTTTGCCAGCCCGTTGTACTTTTGGTATTGAATATCGGGATCCATTTCGATGGCCTTTTTGAAATTTTCCTTGGCCTTGTCGAGTTTGCCCTGCTTGAGATAAACGAGCCCCAATCCCTCGTAAGGGCAGGTATATGTGGGATCGCCGGCGTTTTGCGCTTTGAGAAACAACTCTTCCGCATCGCTTTCTTTGCCGAGGTTAAGTTTGATAAGAGCCAGCTGCGCCATGGCGAACGGATCCCGCGGATGCGTCTGAAGCAATTGATTGTAAAGTTTTTCGGCTTCGGCCAATCGCTTCATCCCGATCAGCGAATTACCCTTGCCCAGCAGGGCCATCAGGTCTTGAGGCTGCACATCGAGGATCCGGTTAAAAAAACCGACGGCTTCATCATGATGATTGGTGTTGGAATTGACCCATCCCATTCCCAGATTGGCCATCTCATAACAAAACCAAAAATATTTCAGATCGTCTTTAACGATGATCGGGCCGCTTTCGAAGGTCAGATTCCCAATTTTCAGCGCGCCTCGAAAATCATGAACGGCTCTTTCGAACTTCCGCTCGATGATTTTCAAATGCCCCAGCCCGACTTCGGCGCCGAAACCTGTGTCATTGACGTTGTGGGCTTTTTCAAACAAGTTTTTTGCTTCGTCATATCGCTTCTGAAAAAGAAACAGAAATCCCTTCAAAACCATGGCGGGACCGTTGTTTTCCCGTTCCAGAATCCGGTTGACCCTGATCATGCAATCGTCGAATCGGTCCTTTTGATAGTCATCGAGAGCTTTGAGGAAATCGGCGGCGGGCTCCAAGTCGTTGTCCCGGACAACGGCCAAATCAATAGCTTTGGCTTCTTGTCCTCGAAATTCGGCCCATTTCAGCCTGGCGAGAATCTTTGTTTTTAGATACTTGAATCGAAATTCATGCGTGATTTCCATAGCCCTGTTAATATATTGCAGAGCCAGATCGTAATATTTGCCTTTATAGCAATAAAGGGCCGCTTCGTATTGCAGATAGTCCGTAAACGGCTGCTCCTCGGCGGCCTTGATATAGTTTATCGCCATATCCATGGATTGCCCTTTCAGATTATAGAGTCTTCCCAGCGCCTGGTAAGGGCATCCCCAGGTAGAATTGTTTCTATCATTAAAATCATCCAGACCCTCGGCGGATTCCTTAAGAAAGTTTTCTGCCAGGTCCAGTTTTCCTTCATCCGTATATATTCTGCCCAGATGTTCCCTGGCTTTTCTCAAATCGAACAGATAGCTCGTTTCAAAAGTATTCATGTAGGCGTTTTCAGCCAATGCAACGGCTTTATTCAAAACTTCCTTCGCTTCCGAATATTTTTTCAATCTGTAATAACAAACGCCCATATTAACGAGGACTCGGGATGAATCGGATTCCATTTCCCGGCATTTTTGAAAATATTCGAGGGCCTTGCTCAAATCCTCTCCGTATCCGGCGGGGCCGGCGCTGTTGTAGATATCGGCAAGGCCGAGATAAGCATCGAAGTTGTTTTCGTTGAATTCAAGGGCAATCTGAAAACAGGTTTTGGCAAGTTGAATGACCGTAACTCGCTCCAACCAACCGGCAGCCGCGTTCCTGAGCAGGTTATAAGCCCGGCCCATGTGAACGTAGCTCTTGTCGTCATTCGGAGATTGCGCGACGAGCTTTTCCAATTTTGCTATCGTCGCAAGATATTGAGCCGGACTTCCTGTATGCGTCGGATCCCCGGAATCGAGCGAATCGCTTCCTAATCCCAGGCACTTTTTATACCACTTCAGCGCCTTGACCAGATCCTTTTCATGACCGGCAACGTAATACTCACCCAAACCGAAAACTGCGTCGATATTGTTTTCGTTTAAGTCAATGGCTTTTTCGAAATTCAATTTGGCCTTTTGCTTATATTTTTTTTCCTCGTCCGAATTCCGCGCCTGGCGGCTCAGGTTGACATAGTCCAGGCCTATCCGGGCATATAACCCGTCGTCGTCGGGGGATTGCTTGAGAGCCTTTTCCCATTTGCGTATTTCCGAAAGGTATTTTCTTGAACTTCGCGTTTTCTGCGTGACGTACTTTTCGATGGAATTGGGCCGGTTCCAGTCGCAGGCGCTCAATGAGATGATCAGCACGTAGATTGCAGCCGCGACGCCGATCAACCGGACGGAACGCCTCGACGCGAAAACGCGATCCCGGTGAAAAACGCCGCAAAGACGGCTGACTGGAAGCCGAAAGACTTGCATAACCCACTGCCTTTTACGCACCCCGCGCGAATCCGGGCGCTACCCTAAAAATCAATTCAAATTTCCTCTGAAAGCAGAATATTTCGATAGCCAATTGTATTCGCGATTGAAGGGATGTCAAGAATTATCGCCCTTTTATGCGGTCTTTCACAAAAGATGCCGGAACATCGAGCAGTCCGGACGATGTCGGAAATCGGGAGTGGGTCAAGGCGTCATTCATCTACTATTGATTTGACGGCAAGAAGCGAACCTGAAATGCGCCTGATCAGCGTTTTATGTAAAATGCTATAGGGCGGCGTCCGGGACCGGAATCAGAGTATTTTTTTCCGCGGCGAACAGGATGCTGTTGTATTCGTCAATAAATCCTTTTTCCCTCAGCTTTATTGCCACATCGACAATTTTAGGACTCCAGAACTGCCTGTCGGTGATATTGGACAGAACGTGATTTATCGACCGACATGCCTTCTGGGGCTCGCCGTGGTCTGCCTGGACGCCGGCGAGGAACAGAAAGGAATCGATGCCCGCGGCGTCTTTTGCCTCGCAAAGAATTTGCGCGCATTTTTCCAGCAGAATCACGGCCTCATTATCATGGGGATAATTGCCAATGGATTTTTTCAAAAGAGTCGCGGCCTTGGCGTTCTTTCCCTCTTTCATATAGATTTTTGCGAGTCCGTTATATTTTTTAAATTGAATATCGGGATCCAGTTCGATGGCTTTCTTGAAATTCTTTTTGGCCTTGTCGAGTTTGCCCTGCTTGAGATAAACGAGCCCCAATCCCTCGTAAGGGCAGGTATATGTGGGATCGCCGGCGTTTTGCGCTTTGAGAAACAGCTCTTCCGCATCGTTTTCCTTGCCGAGGTTATATTTGGTAAGAGCCAACTGCGCCATGGCGAACGGATCCCCCGGATGCGTCTGAAGCAGTTGGTCGTACAGTTTTTCCGCTTCCGCGAATCGTTTCATCCCGATCAGGGAATTGCCTCTGGCCAATTGGGCCATCAAATCATTCGGCTGCGCTTCCAGGATTCGCCTGATATAACTCAGAGCGATATCATGGCAATTCCTGTTGGCCTGAACCCAACCCATTCCCAGGTTGGCCATTTCATAACAGAACCAGAGATATTTTTCGTCATTTTTTACGACGATCGGGGCGTCGCCGAATGTCGTATCGCCGATTTTGAGCGCGCCTAGAAAATCCTTTTCGGCTTCAAAGTAATGCTTTTGAATAATTTTCAGATGCCCCAGCCCGACTTCGGCGCCGAAATCCGTGTGTCTTTCATTGCGGGCGCTTTCAAACAAATCCCCGGCTTCGTCATATCGCTTCTGAAATAGATATAAGAAACCTTTCAAGACCATGGCGGGGCCGTAATTTTCACGTTCCAGAATCCGGTTGACTCTGATCATGGCGTCGTCGAATCGGTCTTGCTGGTAATCGTCGAGGGCTAAAAGAAACTCGGCGCCGGGATCCAGCTTTTGGTCCTGAACAATGGCCAGATTCAGCGTTTTCATTTCATTTCCGCGAAACTCCGCCCACTCCATATTGAAAATAATCCAGAGCTTGATTAATCTGGGAATGATATCATCCGATATTTTCAAAGCCCGATTAATGTATATCAACGCCTGATCGTAGTATTGGGCTCGACAGAGGTGAAGCGCCGCTTTGTATTGCATATGGTCGGTAAATGGTTGCTCCTCGGCGGCTTTGATATAACTGACGACCGCGGCCTTGGGCTTTTTCTGGAGGGAATAGAGTCTTCCCAGCGCCTGATAAGGACAACCCCAGGTGGCGTTGTGCTTGTCATTGAAGTCATCCAGATCCTCTGTGGATTCCTTCAGGAATTTTTCAGCCAGATCCAGCTTTCCTTCTTCCGTATAAATTCTGCCCAGGTGCTCTTTGGCTTTTCGAATATCGAACAGATACCCTGTTTTCAAGGTCTCCATATACTGTTTTTCCGCCAATTCCAGGGCTTTGTTCAGGGCTTCTTTCGCTTCCTGATATTTTTTCTTTCTGTAATAACAGACGCCTATAAATACGAGGACCTGCGTCGAATCGGGTCTCATCTCATGACATATCTGAAAGTATTTGATTGCCTTATCCAGATCCTTTCCGTATCCGGGGGGGCCGCTGGTGTTATAGTAATCCGCAAGGCCGAGATAAGCCTCGAAGTTATTCCCGTCGAGTTCAATGGCCTTCATCAAGTTTTTCTTGGCCAGTTTTCTGAATTCAATCTTTTCCTTCGAACCGCGAGCCACGTTGGTCAACGAGTTGTATTTTTTGCCTGCGTCAATGTAGTTTTCGGCATCTTCAGGATTTTGAGCGATCGCCTCGTTCACTCTTTCAATATCAGCGAGAAATCGGTCAGGGCTGCCGATCCGGCTCGCATCCCCGGGCTCGAGCGCAGCCGGACGGTCTTGCCCGCAGCCGATTAAAACGACAAGCATCGCGATGAAAAGCAAGAAGGCATTCGCCGAACCGGCGCCGCCCGACCGGATTGAAAACAGGCGGCGCAGGCGGCCGTTTCGGCGCGATTTCCGTTGCGGAAACACACCCGATCCTTTCCCGAATTGATTCAGCTTTCTGTTCATTTTGAAAATGCGAATATCGCCGAAGATCGCGACCTTTCCTCACCGGGCAAAATCCACAATGCGCCGGAGTCTGCTACCCGCCGGTTTACTTCAACCGGCGTAAAAGAAATAAAATAAAATCATCAAGAACAACTGCATCCTAGCTTTCGCCCAAAAATTGTCAAGAAATTTTCACGTTTTTGAAATGGACTTGTACGTAACGTGAAAAGCCGTTTTTTCCTTTCGGCCGGGAATATCCTTGGCTCGGGATGCGCGGACCACTTGACGCCATGGCGGATATCAGCAAATCTGATGTCCGTTGAGCGACATAAAGTAAAATTGAATAACTTTTCACATTATCGATTTATGTTTGAAGGGCCGGTGCGGCCGCATCGAATGGGGGATCGTGATGACATTTCAGCCACTACCCGAAGAATCACTGGCGGCGGTTCATTACAACCGAGGTAAAAAAGACCTGGACAGGGTGCAACTGCTGACCAAACGGGTCAACGGCGTGCTGACCGATTCCTTCAAACCGGTCACCCACGGAGAATTCACCCGAACTTATGAATCCATCGCCGCGGCGCTTGTCGACGCCGGTCTTGGAATACACGAGCATGCGGCGATTTTCAGCGCCAACAGGCCGCGCTGGCTGATGGCGGCTTCGGGAATTCTATACTCAGGCGGCGTCGTGGTCACGGTCTACCCTTCCCTCACGGTCAAAGAAGCCGAATACATCGTCTCCCATTCGGACTCCAAGGTGCTTTTCTGCGGAACGCAGGAACAACTCGAAAAAGCTCTCGCTTTCAAAGACCAGTGCCCGAAGCTGGAAAAAATCGTCGTCTTTGAGCCCATGGAAGACGATCCCGACGGCCGATACGTGTCGTTCGACACTTTCATGAAGCGCGGCGCGCAGCTTTTCGACGAGGAAAAAATGATCGAGCGCGTCAAAGCGCTGAAAAAAGACGATCCGGCGGCGCTGATTTACACATCCGGAACCACGGGCGTTCCCAAGGGCGTCATCCTCTCGCACGGCAACCTGCTTTCCCAGCGCGCCGTGATTCCCGTATTCGACTTCCGCGTCGAGGACGTTTGGCTTTCCCATCTGCCGTTCTCCCATTCCTTCGGCTTCTCGGCGGACTATCTGGGGTGTTTCAACGTGGGCTCCACGCTGGCCATGGCGGAAGGACTGGACTCGGAAACCATGCGCGAATCCATGGCGGCCATAAGACCCACGATTCTCATCAGCGTTCCCAGATTGTACGAAAAGCTTTACGTGCGCGTGCTGGGCGTGCTTCAGGAGCGCCCGAAATTCGCCCGGAAAATTTTCTGGGCGGCGCACAAGGTCGGGCTGGAAGTTTTTAAATACCGCAACGAAGGCAAACCGATTCCGGGCCTGACGGCCTTGAAATACAAATTCGCCGGCAAGCTTCTGGGCAAGGTGAAGGTCAAAGCGGGTATGGAAAACCTGCGCGTGGCCTACGGCGGCGGCGGACCGTTGTCGGCGGATTTGATGAGCTTCTTTCAGGGCATCGGCATCGATATCTACCAGGGCTACGGCCTGACCGAAACCAGCCCCATCGCCACGGTCACGCAGCCCGGCAACAACAAGCTCGGAACCGTGGGGACCGCCATCGACGACGTCGAAGTCAAGCTGGACGAAGACGGCGAAGTGCTCATTCGCGGCGCGTGCGTCATGAAGGAATACTACAAGAATCCCGAAGCGACGGCCGAGGCGTTCACCCCCGACGGTTGGTTTCGCTCCGGCGACATCGGCGAATACGACGACAAGGGCCGCCTGATGATCACCGACCGCAAAAAGGAACTGATCATCACGAGCGCCGGCAAGAATATCGCGCCCATGCCCATTGAAACCGCCTTTAATACCGATCCGTACATCGAACGGGTCATTCTCATCGGCGACAACCGCAACTACCTGACGGCGCTCGTCAGCCCGAACTTCGAGATCCTGAACCATTGGGCGAAGGAAAAGGGATTGTCTTTCAAAAGCGACCAGGAGCTTGTCGGCCTGCCCGAGGTCAAGGCGCTGATTCAACAGCGCGTGGATATGGTCAACGCGGACCTGGCGCGGTTCGAGACCATCAAAAAATTCACGCTCGTGGACCACGAGTTCAGCGAGGATAACGGCGTTCTCACGCCCTCGCAAAAAGTCAAGCGACGCATCGTCAACAAGGAATACAAGGAACTCATCGAAAACATGTATGCGGGTTAACAGGCGCGCGGCTTGCGCATGGTTGACCCTTTCAAAATGCGTTGATTAGTAAAAATCAATCATCGAAAACGGATCTGTGATTTTGCGGTGATGAGTCACGCGCGTTTGCAGACCCAAAACTCTCACGGCCGGGGGCGGCCGTGCCACACACGTTTGCAAGGTCGATATCCACCCGCTTACTCATCACCTAACGGCGATATTGGCGTTCGCGGCTCGGTTTTGGCGTGTGCTTCGGCAAAATCGAAAACAGAGCCGCGAATGGCAGACATACTGAAAGCGCCAGCTTGAAGTATGTGAATGAGCGGGTGTGCATCGATTCCGCCATTCCGAATTTCGAACTCCGAATTGTAATGACCCTAAATCCTGAACCCTAAACCCTCATCATACCATGCGCATCATCAGCCTGTTCGCCGGATGCGGGGGAATGGACCTCGGCTTCGTCGGCGATTTCAAATATCTCGGCGCCCGCTACGCTTCAACCGGCGTGCGAATCGTCGCCGCCGTGGAAAGCGATCCACAAGCCGCGTCGATCTACCGGCAAAACATCGGCGCAATAATTTGCGGCGACGTGCGTGATATCGGGACGTGGCCCGACGCGGATATATTGATCGGCGGACCTCCCTGCCAGCCGTTCAGCGCCGCGGGCAAGCGTCTGGGCCCAAGCGACGCGCGGGACATGACGCCCGCCTTTGCGCGTGTTCTTAAAATCACGAAGCCTCCAATTTTCGTTATGGAAAATGTCGCCGGTCTGGCCGTCCGAAAAGCCTTTGCCCGATACTTCACGGAGCTTCTGGCCGAATTCGAATCCCTGGGATACGCCGTCTTTCATCGCGTACTCGAAGCGGCGGATTACGGCGTGCCGCAGCGCCGAAAACGGCTGTTCGTCATCGGCGTGCGCGAGGATGTCGCCAGTAAAAATCCCTTTCCCAAAGCGACGCACGGCAGCGAGAAGCGCCCGCATCGCACCGTCCGCGAAGCCATCGCCGATTTAAACATCCCCGTGCACACGCGACCTTTTCGCGCCTTGAAGGAAGGCCGGCGCCGTCATCCGAAATTCGGCGCATCGTCGCGCCGTCTGATCGCCGACGCGCCTTTTCCCACCGTCAAAGCCGTGGATACGAATGAAAACCGCATCATCCACCCCTGGTACGACCGCTATTTGAGCATGCCCGAACTGCTTCGCGCGCAGTCCTTTCCCGACGACTTCATCGTTGGCTCACGCACCCCCGCCGTCGGCAACGCCGTCCCTCCCCTTCTCGCCTGGCGCATCGCGCGCAGGCTTCGTGAGATACTGCCCCAAAACACCGATCAAGCTTGAGTCTCACGCCATTTTACGCTAAACGATTGACCCACATGAGCATCGCTTGAAAAGCAATTCCGGGGAAAATCATGATTAAAGCAATCGAGGGCAAAGAACCGAAGCTGGCCGATGACGTATTCGTGGCGCCGGGCGCCGTCGTGATCGGCGACGTCAGCATCGCCCAGGGCGCCAGCGTCTGGTACAACACGGTGATTCGCGGCGACGAAGGCTATATCAAGATCGGCGAGCGCACCAATATCCAGGATTTATGCATGCTGCACACCACCGGCGGACTGAGCAATATGGATATCGGCGCCGACGTGACCGTGGGACACAACGCCATTCTTCACGGTTGCGCCATCGGCGACCGCTGCCTCATCGGCATGGGCGCGGTGATCATGGATAACGCCGTGATCGGTCCGGGCTGCGTCGTGGCCGCCGGCGCCGTCGTGCTGGAAAACACCGTTATTCCGCCCAATTCCGTCGTCGCCGGAATCCCCGGCAAGGTCAAAAAGACCGCGCCGGAAGGCCAGGAGCTTTTCTATTCGGAAATCAACGCCGCGCATTACCGCGAGCGCGCCTCGCAGCACTCCGAGATGTTAAAGGCCGAAAAATAATTTTCTTCTCCATTTCATGATGAAGTACGGGAATCCTCGAAGAACCGGAATTTCTTTTTGCTTTTCGATTCTTTTTGTATAAACTCATATTGGAATTGCTCGGAGAATTATCATGAATAATAAATTCCTGCTGATGTTGGCTATCTGCGGCATACTTGTTTCCATGTTTGTCATCGCGGTTTCCTGCGGCGACGACGACGATGACACAGACGACGATCAGGCCGAGGCCGCCGACGATGACAATCTTGGTTCATTGACGGACGATGACGACAGCGCCGACGATGATGTTGCCGACGACGATATCTGGGACGACGACGGCGACGACGGCGATGATGACAATGATGACGACGACGATATCGGCGAATATATCTGCATCGGATACGAAGGCGCCGACGATTGCTGCCGCGTGAACGATCCCTGCGGCCTGGCCGACAACGGCGCCTGCGACTGCGACGGATGGTGCGAGTGGGAGGTCGCCGACTGCTCCGACAGACTCTGTCCCAATTACAGCGGCGGCGATACATGCTGCGCCGTGGACGATCCATGCGATTACGCCAACAACGATTCCTGCGATTGCAGCGGATTTTGCGAATGGGACTGGCAGGATTGCACCGTCGATGACGATGTCTGGGATGATGATTACTGGGACGACGACTATTGGGACGACGATGAGGAATACTGCCCCGGATACACCGGCTATAGCTGGTGCTGCCAGGTTGACGATCCGTGCTGGTGGGCCGACGACGGATGGTGCGACTGCGACGGAACATGCCCCTGGGACGAAAACGACTGCAGCGGCGACGACGACTTCTGGTGGGACGACGACTTCTGGGATGATGATTACTGGTGGAATTGATCCGATCCCGGCCAAACTCCAGCAATGATCTTCGGCCGGCGACTTTCAAATAAACCGCTTCTAACACCTTGAAAAATTTGGTGAATTCGTTCTCTTACCGGCTTTATTGTCCTGCGTTGACAAAAATAATTCGCCAATATCCCTGCAATTTGCTATATTTCCGACAGCTTGACTAATAAACAACCATAGGAGTGGGAAGATGAAACACATGAAACTTATATTTGCCTTGATCGCCGTTCTTTCCCTGAGCATGGCATTTGCCGTCGCTTGCGGGGATGATGACGATGACGACAATGACGACGCCGACGTGGATGACGACACGGAAGCCGATGACGACGCCGATGACGATGTCGATGACGACGCCGATGACGATGTCGATGACGACGCCGATGATGACGTCGACGATGACGTCGATGATGACACCGGCGACGACGACACCGGCGACGATGACGTTGACGATGATGTCGACGATGACGTGGTCACCGACGCGGAACCCAACAACGACAAAGCCTCGGCTTCGGGTCCCGTTCCGGTGGATACGGTGATCGACGGTGTGGCCGGCGATGTTGACTGGTTCTACTTCGAGACGATTACGGCGGATTACTTTATCGTCGATCTCGGCTTCACGCATGCCGACAACGATCTGGACATCAGCGCTTACGATGAGTCGGATAACGAACTCGACAACGGCGTAAGCATGACGGACAACGAGAGAGTATTATTCTTGAATCCCGCTTCCCGGGGAAATGTCTACCTGGAAATCTATAATATCTATGACACGTACACGGATAACGCGTACACCCTGCAGTGGACCGGCGCCACGCTGGATTACTGCATGAACTACGAAGACGAAGACCTTTGCTGCCAGAATGACGATCCCTGCGGCTGGGCGGATGACGGCGTTTGCGATTGCGAAACCCTCTGCTCGTGGGATGCAGCGGACTGCGTCAAATAGTTTACGCAATTTTTAAAGCTTCGAAGAAGCCGGCCCTCGCGGGCCGGCTTTTCATTTGTATCCTTAATAAAGCAGTCAACTCTTTTTTCCGCCGGAATTCAATATGATTGAGCGGATATTAATCTATGTATTTTGTAGCTTATACTTTGATAGTTTATATAATTCGGAAATCCAATAAATATGACATTAGGCATACTTGACCCAGAGCATGACATCCTCATAAACTGCGTTGATGGCATCTATATTTAAACAATATTCAAAACTTACGCCATAAAGGAAAGCGGTATGCTCTTAAAAATAAAAGCACTTATTGTTTCTATGATCGTTTTAGCCGCATTATTTACAATGTCCTGCGGGGCGAACACCGGCGCGGCCGGTGCCGCCGGTGCGGCGGGTACAGACGGAACCGACGGCGTGCCCGGCCCGGCGGGCGAAGACGGAAGCGGCGCCGGCTCCGCGCCGCAAAGCCCTTCCGGTTTGACGGCGGAAGCGATCAGCCCGTCGCAAATCGACGTGCGCTGGGTTTTCAACACCGGCGCCGAACTCGGATTCAACGTGCAGCGCTCGGAAGGCGACGACGAATGGGAAACCATCGCCGGGACGGCAGCGAACGTCACCGTCTATCACGACGAATCTGTTGAATGCGAACACGAATATTCCTACCGGGTGCTGGCCTATAACGACTACGGCGAGTCCGCACCGTCCAACGAGGAATCCGCCACGGCGGATTATTGCGAACTCGACGCGCCCGGCGACATGACGGCGATTCTGGACGATGAACAGGAAGACGGGGCGCAGCGAGCCATTCTTCTTTCCTGGAGCGAAGGCGCGGGCGAATTACCCGGCGAGCCCGGAAGCTACGAAATCTACCGCAAGACTTTCGACGGCGCCTGGTCGGCCACTCCCCTAGCCACGCAGCCTTCGGACCAGACCACGTACACCGACGAGGACGCGGCGTGCGGCGGAACATATCAGTATCGCGTGCGCGCGGCGAATGAAAACAGCGTGAAGTCGGCTTTTTCCAACACCGCCACGAGCCGCGCCGACGCGTGCCCGCTGGTCGATCCATCCAATCTCACGGCCACGACGGATCAGGCGGGAAGCATCGATCTTTCATGGGACATCAACGACCCGGACGCCACGGGCTACCTGCTCCAACGCCGCGAACACGATGCGCGCGCCGAATGGGTGACCATCGCCGATTTGCCGGAAGGTTCGACAAGCTACAGCGATGAAGGCGCCGAGTGCGAAAGCGCCGAGTATGACTACCGCCTTCGCGCTTACAATGGCGAAAAGCAGTCAGCATGGTTGGAAACACTGACGCCGGGAAGCGCCTGGTGCGTGGTGAATGCGCCAACAGGCTTGCTGGCGCAGGCCGCCGACGATACATCCATGCAGCTCACCTGGACGGACAACTCCGACAATGAAAACGGATTCAATATTTATCGCGACAATCTGCTGATCCACACGACGGAAGCGGACGTTCAGACTTACCTGGACGAGGGTCGCGTGTGCGAAACGGATTACGAATATTATGTTGAGGCATTCAACGACAATGTCGTGTCCGATCCCTCCAACAAGGATCGCTCGACAACCTCCTGGTGCCCGGTGGAGGCGCCGACGAGCCTGACGGCATCCACAACGCAAGTCGGAGCTGTGCAACTGGAATGGCTGGACAACTCAAACGCGGAAATGGGTTACTACGTGCAACGAAGCGAAACGGGGCTTGGCACCTGGTCAACCATTGCGTCATTGCCCTCCGATTCCACGTCCCATGAGGATGATTCCGCCACGTGCGAGACGACGGATTATGATTACCGCGTGCAGGCTTATGATCGGAACACGGTTTCCGACTGGTCCAACACGGCGACGGGGTCGTCATATTGCGACGTGGGTTCACCAACCGGTCTTTACGCCAACGCTGTCGGGTCCGATGAAATCGAGCTCACCTGGGTGAATACTGCGGATAACGCCACGGGGATTCGCGTTTACCGCGACGAATCGGAATTGACCACGCTTTCCTCTGACGCGATGTCTTACAACGACGAGGACATCGACTGCCAGACGCTTTATCGTTACAAACTCACCGCCTACACGACGAACGTGGAATCGATTCCTTCCGGCACCTCCGCAGCGCAGACCGACTGGTGCCCGATCGCCACGCCCGGCAACGTCGCCGCCGTCGGCCTCGGCAACGAAGTGACGGTCAGCTGGGAGCACGATCAGCAATACGTGGAGAGCTTTGACGTGCAGCGCCGCACCGAAAGCGAAGGCACATGGCAACTGCTGGACACGGTGACGGCGCCGGACACGAATGTCACGGATACGACGGTTGCGTGCTATAAGACCTATGAGTACCGGGTATTGGCCTATAACGAGAACATGAACTCGCAATGGTCCGACTCGGCAGTCGGCTCGGCGACGGGCTGCACGCCGACCCGCCCGCAACCGGTTTTGACCACTTCATCGCCATTGTCCTACGTGGCCTTTTCACGCGAGGATGAAGCCGACCCGAAATATCCGCTCACGCTTGAAGGCGACGGAATTGCATCGGATACGAAAGTGGAAGTCGGCGACTTTCTCCTGGATTGCGACACGGGCGGCGAAGGCGTTTCGTGCCTGTCCGACGGCCTGGGCGGTATCGTAACCGATTCATGCGCTACAACCTGCACAGCCAGTTTGCCGAATGAGATCATGCGCAACAGCGGAACCTACGTCGTGCGCCTTGTCACGCCGGATCCCGTTTACAACGGTCTCAACACTTCCGCGGCCACGAAATCCATCAACGTCATCACCACGCTGCCGGAAATATCCAAAGTCTGGCCGCGGGGCATAAAGCAAAACTTCGATTCCTCATCCCAACCGGTCGGTAGAACTATCAATCTGACGATTTGGGCTCAGAAGGTGATGAACAACTCCTACATCAGTCTTGCCGGGAACATGGGGCTTATCACGGATATCCATGAAGATGAGGACACGGGCGAGCAGATATTGAGCGCTTATGTCTCTTCGGCCGGTCTGTCTCCGAGAGATGAGCCTTACGGCCTTTCCATCGTGAACCCGAGCCCCGGCGGCGGGCAGCATAACGAACCTTTCGGCATCAACACTCAGGTCAATACATGGAATGACTTTCACATTACGGATTTAAGACCAACGCGCACGTCCGGTCGAATGCCCTGGAGCGCTTCCCGGGTCAAAGGGCAACCGGCTCAAATGAGCCGCGGAACAGGGCTGGGATGGAACGGCGACGCAGAATTTGTTTCGCTTCGGGATTCTCAGGAAAGATTGATGGCCAGAGTTCCCAGGCAAAGCGCCCTGGGTTCTTTGCCCACACGCATGGGAAATCTGATCGACTTTGAAGTCTCGCACAATACCGGCGCGGTCGTGTCATTGTCCAACCCCGGAACATTGTTTCGCGGCGGGGATGGAGCTTTCGGTGCGAGAAGCGTAATCGATCCCGCTGGAGGCGACGTACCGAATTCCCTCGTCCTGGCGGATTTTAACTCAGACAGCGCTCTGGATATGATCGTGTGCTATGAGACATTTTTAGTTGGAAAAGTTGAGTTCCGGCCGGGCAACGGAGACGGCACTTTTGGCGCAGAGACAATAATTTGGGTGGGTGATGACCCCCTGAAGGCCGTTGCGGCGGATTTCAACGGCGACGGCGCTCTGGATCTGGCGACGGCCAACAAGGCAAGCTACGATGTCTCGGTATGCCTGGGCGACGGTGCGGGCAACTTCGGGGCGGCAAGCAATTACGAAATGGGCAACGAACCTGCAGCGATTGCAGCGGCTGATTTGAATGGCGACGGCGTCGTGGATCTGGTGACGGCTAATTATGCCACGGAAAATGTTTCCATCCGCCCGGGCAATGGTGATGGAAGCTTCGGCGATCGAAGCGACCACCACATGGGAGACGGACCGCGTTCCGTGGCGGTTGCCGATTTAAATGGCGACGGCTTTGCCGATCTGATAACGGCCAATCAAATTGGAGACAATGTATCTATTTCCCTGGGCTATGGCGACGGGACTTTCAGCGAAAGAACGGATTACTCCATGGGGAACGGCCCCAATTCCGTTACCGCATCGGACTTTAACGGCGATGGTGCGACCGATATCGCCACTACAAATTATTACAGCGATAACATCTCTGTTCGACTGGGAAACGGCGACGGGACATTGGGCGCCGATACTGAATACAGTTTGGGCGATGCTCCGCACTGGATTGAAACGGCGGATCTCAACGGCGACAGCATACCTGACATTATTTCGGCCAACGAGTTTGCCGATACAATCTCAATCCGACTGGGCGACGGCGACGGAAGCTTCGGTGCGGAAGCGAATTACGTTATGGGCGACCAAACCTACTCGGTTCACGCAGCGGATATCAACGGCGACGGCGCTCCCGATTTGCTCACGGCGGATGCAGGAGCAACTGCCATATCGATTCGCCTGGGAATCGGCGGCAACGCCTTCGGTACGAATGTCAACAGCGTGGCAATGGGCTACGAAGCCTTAGCCGTCACAACGGCGGACCTGAACGGCGACGGCATAAACGATTTAATCACGGCGAACAGAAATGATGCCGTATTCGGTCACGGCTACGTATCCATCAACCTGGGAAACGGCGACGGGACATACGGCGCAAGAAGCGACATTGATATGGGAGAAAGCGCCAGACCGAACTCAGTTGCGGCGGCGGATTTCAACGGCGACGAAAATATCGACATGGCCGCCGTAAATAGCTGGACCGACACGGTTACGATTCTCCTGGGCAATGGCAACGGAACATTCGGTACGGCGACGGATTACGCGGCGGGAGATGGTCCCCAATGCGTCAAGGCAGCGGATTTCGACAGCGACGGCGATTTCGATCTTGTTGTGGCCAACAATGTCGGAGGAAGTATTTCCATCTTCCTGGGTAACGGCGACGGGACCTTCGGTGCGAAAACGGATTACTATATGGGAGTTGGAGCGCAAGCAATCGTGGTTACGGATATTAACAACAACGGACCGCTCGACGTGGCGACGGCGAATTGGAATCAAGGAACCATTGCCATCCGTCTGGGTTATGGCGACGGGACTTTCACCGACAAAACAGATGTCCCGGCGAACCTGGCCATCACTGACATTGCGGCGGGTGACTTCAACGGCGACGGCCGGCCCGACCTGGTGTCAGTCAATCAAGGCAGCGGCGATGTCTCGGTCCGCCTGAATATCGGCGGCAGGACCTACGGCTCCGCTGTCGATTATGAGATGGGAGTTAACCTCTATTCAGCGACCGCGGATGACCTTAACGGCGACGGCGTACCCGACCTGATTACAGCTGACGCACAGAGCGACACTATATCCATCCGTTTGTGCAACGGAGACGGCACGTTCGGCGATAAAACGGATTTCCCGGTTGGCGACCGCCCCAAAGATGTCATTGTCGCGAACCTGGACGGCGACGATACGCCGGATATCGCCACGGCCAATGAAAACAGCGATGATATTTCAGTTTGCCTCATGGGCATCATCCCCGGCAACTGGCATCAGGAACTGACTGATTCCTTCTCCGACGATCCGGATTCGCCGTGGCTGCCGAAGTATGCGGAGGTTGGATTCACGGAGCTTGATATTCATCAGGCGGCGCAGACGGTGACGAAAGTCGGTGTTCAAGTTTTCCTGGAATGGACCACGCAGCCCGCGGGGAGCATCGATCTTGGCCTCGTCGCGCCGGACGGTCAGATGGTGGACCTGGGTAGCCACAGTTCGTTCACGCCCTGGCCCGATGCGGTGACCCCTACTTCCTGGCGGCTGAATAAAACCTTCCGGGAATATGACTTCAATGGAGAGCTTGGAATAGACGGACTGACCGACCTGCACGGTTTGCAGCCCACGGATTACTGGACCCTTTCCATCGACAACCAGACCGGCGCGAGTGCAGAAGTGAAAAACTTCACCGTGATAACGGACGGGAGTTTTTGATTAGTGAATAGTGATTAGTGGATAGTGGTCAGTGGTTAGTAATGCCTGCTTTAGCAGGCGATGGAGACATAGCCTATAGCGCAAGCTATGGGTAATGGCATCAACAATATTTACGAAGCCCGCTTTAGCGGGCGACGGGTGTCGAGCGATCGCTCCCGGTCATATATGTGACGCTTGGTACGGCCAAATACATCGGTCTTTTACGCCTTATATCAATGCCGCGAAATCCTGCATCAGGTCGATGATGCGATGCGCCTGCGAAAGATGTTCGTCGGATAAATAGCTGCGCAGAGCCCAGACGGCGGCGCCGGCGGCGAGAGCCGATTGGATTCCGTAAGGAGCGTTTTCAACCACCAGGCATTTCTTACCCGAAACGCCAAGCTGCGCCATGGCCTTCATGTACGGCTCGGGATTGGGCTTGCCGTGCATGACCTCGTCGCCGCAAACCGACGCCGAAAAGCACTCCAGCATTTCCGGCGGCATGATCTCGTCGATCTCGTTTCGGCTTGTGCCGGTGACAAAACCAAGCTTTACTCCGGCATCGCGAAGTTTTTCCAACGCCTCCAAAGCGCCGGGAAACGCTTTTGGCGCGCGGGCGTTCCTTTTGAAAATCTCTATCTTCTTGTCGATCAGCGCCTGCGCCCGTGCGCGCGTGGTCATGAGTCCGGCCTGCTTGATGAAATCCTTGGCCGATTTGGCGGGTTTTTCGCCTTCCCGCATATAAACTTCCTCTTCGTCGATGGACAGGCCCAATTCCCGCCCGGCGCTCACCCACGCATCCACGTGCTGCGGCATCGTATCCAGCAAAACGCCGTCCACGTCGAATAAAACCGCTTCGAATTCATCGATAATCGTCAAATGATCTCCCTTCATTCCGGCTCGGAATCGAATCATAGGCAATCACCCGCGTCTTGTCATCCGCGCGGCGCGCAGGTACAAATCAAGAATGTCGAATCGTACTGAACGGCCGATATTCAATCGCCTGATGCGCATCGCGGGCGCGCCGGGGCTGGGTTTTATCCCAATCGCTCTGCTTTTGTTTTTGCTGGCTGATATGAGCCTGTCCAAGATCGTCGAGCGCCGCCTGGCCGAAGGGCCGTTTCGATTCGGCAAATCCTCCGTCGCCCTGGTGGATGAAATCATCTCTTGCGTCGCCAAAGCGCCTTCGCCCAAGGCGGTATTTTTAGGCGACAGCGTGGTGCGGGGCGCCAGATCGGGCGTAAGCGAAACCCTGCCGGTTTTTTACGAAAGGCAGCTCGGGCGCAGCGCCAAAGCGCCCTGGAAAGTGTTCAATCTGGGCCTGACGGCGGGCAATAACTCTGACAAGATGCTGCTATTACAGCGACTTCTCGACGCCGGATGCAGGCCGGACCTCATCCTCGTCGCCGACAACATGAAATTTTATTCTCGGCAGTACCCGGTGCAGACCGCGCGGTACAAAGACCTTGCCGCGCCGCCCGTGGGCGCCAGACATCCGCGCCTGGTCCACAAGACATTGGGCATCAAACAAAAGCCGCGCAAAACACTCTGGGCGCTTCCCGACGAAATCGCCGAAAATATCACGAGCCGCCTTTTCATTGTGCGTAACCGCGATTTTCTCTCAAGCGGCCTCGGCGCCGGCGACCACCCTTTCCGGCGGGGCCTGACGATCTGGAATCACATCAAACGCCGCTTCGCCGCCGCTAGCGAAGCACAAGATGAACCCGAAGGATATCGACGCGCCTATGACCTGCCCGAATCGAATCTTAAAATTCAAAGCGGCGTCAATTTAAGGGCGCTGGCGGAAATTCAAAAGACGTGCGCGGCCGATGATCTGAACTGCTTTTTTTATCTGACGCCGACCAATACTTCCAAAGGCAATCGTGAAAAAATTTTAACGTCCGATACGGTCGAGCACTACAAAAAAGCCGTGGGGAGCGTACTAAGCGCCGACCCCGAACGAAACGCCGACCTCACGGACTTTCTTGACGAAACCGATTTTCACGACATGGACCACCCCACGAAAAGCGGCATGAAAAAGCTCGCCGTCGAACTCGCCGCGCGGACGAAGCAATTCGCGGGGGCTGCGCCATGATCGGCTCCGCCGCCTACCTGCTTTTCGTCGCCCCGATCGCCGTCGCCGGATTGTGGCTTATCAAGTCTCCGCGCCGCCGCAACATCTGGATCGCCGCGTGGTCTTTGGCCGTTCTCGTGCAGTATGCCGGGGCCTTCGCCGTCCCGACTCTGGCTTGCGTGCTTTGGACATACGCCCTGTCGGGCTTTGCCGCAAAAAATGAAGGCGCAAAACGCAAAGCCCTGACAGCCGCCGCCATGGCCGCGCCGCTCATTTATCTCATCGCCGTAAAATGGCCCGGCGGCCCGGGCCAGACCGCCCCGGGCTCGGCGTGGATCGCGCCGCTTTCGGCCAGCTATCTGACGTTTCAACTCATCCACTTCGCCGTCGAGCGCGCCCGCGGGAATATCGCCGCAAAGGTGCGCCCGGAAAGCTTCGCGTCGTACGCGCTGTTTTTTCCCACGCTGCCCGCCGGCCCCATCAAGCGTTTTGAAAACTACCGCGCGCAGGCCGAAACACCCTCCGCATTTGATTCCGGCGAATTTTCCGCCGGGCTTTTCCGCGTGGCTTTGGGATTTTTCAAAAAACTCGTCATCGCGCAGGCCTGCTTCACGCTGCTTGACGGCTGGCGCGGCGCCGGTGAATCCGTTTTTATAACCTGGGCATGCTGCTGGCTTTACTTCATTTTCATTTACGCCGATTTCAGCGGCTACTCGGACATCGCCATCGGCACGGCGAAGATGATGGGGATAAGCGTCGAGGAAAATTTCGACTGGCCGATCTTCGCTTCCAATCCGTCGGATTTCTGGAAACGCTGGCACATGACGCTGACGGGCTTCGTCAGGGATTACGTGTTCATTCCCCTGGGCGGATCCCGGGTGACTTCCTGGCGCATCGCCGTAAACACCGCCATGGCCATGGCCGCCGTCGGGCTGTGGCACGGCTTCGCGGGTCACTTCCTGGCCTGGGGGCTGTACCACGCGGGCTTGCTCCTGGCCTATCGGGGCGTTAGAAGGTTCATCGCGCCCCGGCTTTCGGAAAAAGCATGCCGACTTGCCGGATGGTTTGTCACCGCGAACCTCGTCGCCGCGGGATGGCTTCTTTTCGACAAGCCCCTTGGCGAGGTTTGGGCGATGATCCTGGGGAATACTTATTGATATGCTGAAATGCAACTTAAAAGCTTTTATTTTCGCGATGCTGATCGTCGCCGCGTGCATCAATGCCGCGCCTGCGCCGGCCGGGCAGGAAGACGCCGCGCAAATTTACCTGCGTGGATTGAATTTATTTTACGACGCAAAATATGAAGGCGCGTGCCTGGCTTTTCAATCGCTTATCGACCGGTTTCCGAAGCGCCCGGAAACGCGGGATGCTATCTATAAAATCGCCGAGTCTCACTATCGCAAGGAAAATTGGGAAAAGGCCGGCTCCTATTATCGTCTCTACATGGAGCGATTTCCTTTAGCCGCCAACGCCGTCGACGCCAAAAAGCGCCTGGCGCAGTGCGAGAATATTTACGGCTCCCCCATCCGCGCCGCGCGCCCTTTATCGCTGTATCCGCCGTTGCGTCATGTGGCCGTCATTTCCGCATCGATGCCCTACATGGATATTCCCGATCTGCGCCGGGGTTTCAGCACTCTGGCGGGGGCGGGCGTCAACACGGTGATTATCTGGGGCACGCGTCCGGCGCAGGAGCCGATCCACAGGCTTGTGCAAAAGGAGCCGACGCAGCAGGGAGCATATTTCAAAACCGGCCGGGCTCCCGTCATCGACGATAAGATCATCACGCAGGCGGCCCGCGTGGCGCATGGTTTAGGCATGAAGCTGCTGGTGATGCTGCCGGTGCGCAACTGCCCGTGGATGCTCGACCGGCAGGATCTCATGGACCGCAAGTGGACTTTGACCGGAAATGAATATCACGCCTCCAACCTGCTCGATCCTTTCAACAGCGAAGCCATGCAAATTGTCGAGGGGCTGGCCGCGGATCTGGCGGCGACTTCCGCCGACGGCATCATCTTGTCGGGGCAAACAAGCCTTTCCGAAGATGAGGGCCTGTCGCCAAAGGCCCTTGAAATTTACAACGCCGCCAACGGTGAAGCGGCGAGGCCAGAAAAGTTTTTTCACATCGGAAACGACAACACCGTTCAATTCTCCGAGCCGTACGCCCAGTACGCGCTTTTTAAAACCCAACATATGAACACGCTTGTCAAAAACCTTACGGAAAAGATCAAGGCCGTAAATCCGGCCGTGCGGGTGTTTTGCGAACTGGATCCGCTGGCGTTGCGCGATCCCGCCGAGGCCCTTTCCCGAAAAAGCCAGGATGCCGGGGAACTTTTGAAAACGGGAATCGACGGCCTTTTCGTGACTTACAACTGGAGGCGGGCCGATCCATACTTTGGAACCAATGTCGTGGAGCGCATCGAGGCTTTGGCGCAAATGTCCAAAGAGGCTGCGTCCATCGAGGCCGACGGCAGAAAGTGGATTTTCGCCTTGCCTACGGAAGCAGAAAGCTCAAGGCGCTTTTTGCCCGAATGGGAGGTCCTGCGGGCTTATAACGAGGTGGGCGTCAAAAATTCCTTCGGGATCGCCCTGTTTCCTCTGTCCATCTCTTTTCCGTATAATAGATATTTCAATCAGGAATTCGATACCAACGCATCGAAGGCCATGGAGCATCCTTAAAATAAAGGAGACACATTGAAAGGCGTAAAAATTCACGCAATGCCGGTGATATTGACAGTCTTGCTGAGTTTCGCCGTCGCGTGCGCGGCAGGAAACGCGTCGGAAAATGAAACCGAATTGACGATCGTCATTTCCGCCGACTCGCTGGGGGAAATTGCGCCCTGCGGTTGAAGCGCTTCGGCTTCTGGCGGTCTTGCCAGAAAAGCGGGGTTCATCGCCAACCTGAAAAAGACAAACAAGAACGTCCTGGTTTTCGATCTGGGCGATCAGTTTCATAAATCCCCCGTGATCGCTGAAAACCTGCGTGACCGGGAATCGGCCAGAGCGCAATTGTTCGTTCGCGTCAATAACCGCATCGGCCTTGACGGGGCGACCTTCGGCGAACTCGATATGGCGCTGGGCGCTAAAACCTTCCTGAATCTGAAAAAAGAAATGAATTATCCGATTTTCGCCGGAAACGTGGTGGACGAAAAAAGCGGCCGGCCGCTTTTTCAAGGCTCCAAAATTCTCGATATCGAAGGCTATAAAGTCGGCGTCATGGGGATTGTGTCGGCGGATTTCACGTACGTTAAAACAGCGGTTCCTCACCAGGGCATGAAAATCCTTCCGCCCGGCGATTGGGCCAAGACGCAGTCGCGAAAACTGAAAAAAGAATGCGACTTCATCATCGCCCTGGCCCATTTGAACAAAGAGGAACTGAAAGACGCGGCGTCGAAAGCCGGTCCGCTTTCGTTCATTCTCGCCGGGCATAACACCAGCCTGTTCACGCAGGATGTGCAGGAGCTGTCCCGAACGCCCGTATTTCATCTGCAGGACCGGGGGAAGGAACTGGGCATTCTGCGCATCGGCCTGAGCGGCGACGATTTCAAATTCGACAACCGGAGTGAAAGCGTCAATATAAAAAACCGAATACGCTTCTATGAAAAAACCCTGGAGGATTTCCACGCCGAGATGAAAGGCCAGGCGCCGGAAGCATATTATCAAGGCAAGCCCGCGGCCCTGAATCGTTACAACGGTTACGTGAAAAGGCTTGAAAAGGATCGTAAAGCTCTCGGCAAATTGGCCCGGGACGGCTCCTGGTACGAATATGAGACCGTCAAGCTCTCCAAGGATGTGAACGAAGACATGCAGGTCAACGGCTGGACGACATGGTTCGCCACGCATTATCCGGGCGGGAACTGACAAAAAACATGAAAAAAACCAGGCCCTATCGCAAAGATCTTGTCCGCGAACTCGAAGCCGACAAGAAGCACAAGGCTCGCGGGAAAACGCGATCCACCGGCGAAGACGAATTCAAAACGGGCCGCGTTCTGGCGAATTTCAGCATCCGCTGCCTGGTGCGTTTTGATAACGGCAAGGAAAAACGCCTTCCCATTTCCAGACAGCTTCGCACCGTGGCCGGAGACCTGGTCAAAGCCGACGACAAACGGGTTGTGGAAATACTTCCCCGCCAAAGCGTCCTGGCCCGGGCGGATCACGAAAGAACGCAGATCCTCGCCGCCAACATCGACCGGATCATCTTAGTGCAAAGCGCTTCCGATCCCCTCTACAAACCCGGCCTGACCGATCGGTATCACGTCTACGCGCAGGTCATGAATCTCCCGCTGATTCTGGTGATGAATAAAAGCGACCAGGCCCGCCCGGACGTGATGAGAAAAGCCTCGAAGTACGGCGATCTGGGCGTCGAAGTGCTGCGCCTGTCGGCGAAAACCGGCGAAGGCAGCGACGAATTGATCGAAAAAGTGTCTTCGGGAATCAGCGTTTTTTCCGGACATTCGGGAGTCGGCAAGTCGAGCATCCTGTCGATGTTTTTACCCGGGCAGAATATCCGGATCGGCGAATTGCACGCCGCGACCGGGCAGGGACGCCAGAAAACCACGACCGCCCGCGCCTATCCGTACAAAGACGGCTATCTCATCGACACGCCCGGCATACGCGAGTTTTCTTTCGTGGGCATCGACCCGCAGGCGGTTTCCCGCGCCTTTCACGAAATCGACGGGGCCGGCGCGCAGTGCCGATTCCGCAACTGCCTGCATATAAACGAACCGCAGTGCGCGGTGATAAAAGCGGTCGCCGATAAAAAGATCACCCAAAAGCGCTATCAGTCGTATTTGCGCATCATTCAATCACTGACATGAAAAATGAAGGGGAAAGAGGCAAGGGGAAAGGAAAACTCCCGAAACTTTGCGAAGGCGCGTAGGAACGGTTTCTCCTGTCCTGAGCATGGTCGAAGGCAACCGCGATTCCCTCGGGCGCCGTTGCGTGGCATCATGGACAAGCCCACGCGCGCGGCATTCATACTTCCGGAGCACTCATTTGAAAACAAAATCGACGCCAAAAGCAAAACGATTTTACGCAAGTTTATTCTTCGCTTCGGTTTTCATCATTTGCCTCGCTTTCATGCTGACCGCGCCGGCCTGCGACAGATACAATCCGCCATCAGAACCCGTCATTCCGCCGACTCCGACGGACCCGGAAGAGATTTCGAATAACGTCTTCATCTGGGGACACGAGGGCATCCCGGATGAATACAATACCTGGATGGTGGTGCTTTTAGCGCGCATGAAAAAAGACATTCGTTTCGGGCTGAAAAAAACCAAACCCGACTTAAAGGACATGATTCTCATCAAAAAAGGCCCGGCGGTCATCGGCTGCGACAAAACGCCGCGCGCGCCCGACGATTGCCTGCCTCTTGAAACGCGGGTGATCGGCGATTTTTATATCGACCGCGTGGAACTCAGCAACGCCCTTTACGACGTGTGCGTGGCCGAGCAGGCCTGCCTTCCGGCGCCGCACATGGATTGGCCCCACGGCAAGGATCCCGATCGCCCGGCCCTTCTCAGCCCCAAACAGGCCGAGCGATATTGCCTCTGGGCGGGAAAGCGCCTGCCCACGGAATACGAATGGGAAAAGGCCGCGCGGGGTGCGGACGGCCGGATTTATCCGTGGGGCAACGGGGAACCGACCGCGCAGCGCGCCAACATCTGCGGTGAAGCCTGCCCCATGCCCTACGCCGACAAAGACTGGAACGACGGTTACGGGCACACCAATCCCGTCGACGCCTTCCCCGGCGGCGACAGCCCATACGGCGTGCGGAATATGGCGGGCAACGTCAAGGAGTGGGTGAGTTCCGACGTGGAAAAACGCCCGAATTATTACATCGCACGCGGCGCGTCCTGGTATTCGACAAATGAGGAAGCTGTCGCTATTTACCGGCAGACCTGGTTTCCCACTACGCGTATCGACGACAAGGGCGTGCGCTGCGTCGCCGATAAATAAATGCTGTGAAGGCGCATTAAAGAGCCCGAAGGACGGCGCAAGCGAGCCCGGCAGGGCGAACTCATTCCGAGTTCGCCATTTGAATTTTCGAATTAGTCTGCATCCCGGGAACAACGAAAGCCGATCCTGTCATTCCCGAAATCTGGTTGCCCGTTGCCCCGAAATGAGGTTCGTATATATGCGGAATCAAAATCCCAGGATCCGCCGCGAACCGTGCGAGATACAGATTCAGCGGTATTTGCTGGATTTCTTTGCGGCATTCGGATGTACCATTTTTCATCATACCAGTCTTGGCACCATTCCCAAACATTACCGAGCATATCATACAGGCCGTACGCATTGGACTGCTTTCTTCCCACTGGATGAGTCTTTCCGCCAGAATTTTCCAGATACCACGCAATGGATTCTAGATCGCTGTATCTTGCGCCACTCGTTCCCCCGCGAGCCGCGTATTCCCACTCGGCTTCCGTCGGCAGGCGTTTATTAACCTTTTGGCAATAGTCTCTGGCGTTAAACCAGCTCACACTTTCAACAGGGCAATTGGAACAATGCTTAAAATGGCTGGGGGTTTTCCCCATGACATTCTGATATTCCGATTGTGTCACTTCACACACGTCCATATAAAAGTCGTTTATGTAAACGCGCTTTGTAATCCTCTCTTCATCATGACACTCCGCATCGCTCGGTGAGCAGCCTATAGTGAACCAGCCATGGGGAATTTTCACCATATCTCCCCCGATATCCGCTTCTTTCAACCAGCCGTTAACTTCGTCGTAATAGTGATTATCGTCTGGAAAATCAGACAGGAAACGCTAATAAACTTCCTGCTTTGCTGACTTGGAGTATTCCAGGCTCTGTTTATATCCCTTCACTTTGGCGAAGCAGTCTGTGATTGTTTTCTGTCTCGCTTGCCGGTTCGCGCGCTTTTCGTTGGCTCGTCGTTCTTCGGCCAGGGCTATGGCGTCGTAATCTGTTTCCGGTGGTGTATACGTTGACTCAACAGGGAAATCACCAGAAGCGGCATACAACGGGTTTATTCCGGGACGGGCGAATACAAACTGCCCTGCGCCGTACATCACACCATAGTCGGGGGTCTGGGAATGGTTGCGTGTCTTGACGTTCTGCTCGGCGTACAGGCCCAGTTCCTTAAAGGTCACATATCCGTTGTTGTCAAAGTCAGCGTTACCTTCCAGCCCGTCCAAAAGAACATTGGTAAACAGTCCGTCCAGAGCCGGCTGATCCTGCATGCCCGCTGTGATGCCGTAGATTCCTCGTTTGCTTAAAAAATCCGACACTTCACCATCGTTGATTGAGGCGCGGGTCAGCAAAGTCCCGGAAAAACATGAGTCCATGATCAGAAGAACATGACGGGCTTTGCAGTGGCTGATGATCTCGTCGCGCACTTGATTCATCGAGATGTATCCGGTGAGGTCCCCGCTTCGGCCCTCAACCGGCACGATGTAACCCGTCTGCGAGTTTTCCCAAGCGGAAGTTTCGGTATACCCGTGACCGGAATAGTAAAAAACAAATCGGTCGTTATGGCCGGTGCGGCGAGCGGCTTTCCTGAGTTGCTTGATAATCTCCGCTCCCTTCGCTTTTTCGTTGTACAGTTCGTAAACAGTAAAACCTCTTTCACGAAGCACTTTCGCCATCTTCTTCGCATCGCTTACTCCGGCGGAAAGCCGCCCCCAACCATTGGAATAGGAGTTAATACCCACCACGAGGGCGAAACTGTTTTGATACCAAGCACTTTGCATGTTCACGCTTGAGAAACTGCCGCCCTTGTTTTGCGCCACGGCGACGGACACGGCGGCGATGAAAAATATGGCGATGAAAATTATGTGGGCTTTTTTCATTATGAACTCCGCAAAACGGAATCGAATTCCTTGATATTGACGGGAAAATATCATGATGCAGCGGTTATTAAAAGTCCTGCACCGATTCCATCGGTCAAATGAAATATGGTGATATCCTTTTTACTGAGTCAGGGCGACATATTATTTTTATCCTGCCTTTACCGGACCGTGCAGTCCTGATGGGCTTATTGGCGCCGCCCTAACGGGCTCGAATAAAAAAATAAAAATCTGCCTTATCCCGGCAGCTGACACTGCCGGGCTGATATGGACCGACCTGTCAAGCCCTGCACAGGTTAAGCGTTATCCACTTATCCATAATCCATTTTTAGCTTCTTTAAAAGCTCTCATCAGGATTGTGGATAAGTGGGTAACGCGCGGGGATGCACGAGCCCGTTGACGACGGAGGCTCAAAACGACGAACGAGAAGGGATGCTTCGACGACGAGTCACTCTGATATCCGCGGGTTATTCCGGCAAGCCGAAACAGGGCCGCATGACTGTTTTCCGTCGTGGCCGTACGCTGTCTACAATCGCGAGTCCGGGCGCGCAAAACGCCCTGTCGCATAGCCCGGTCGCGCATCGGCCTGGTCGTACCCTTTCTCATTCGCCGCTTTCAACCTCCGTTCCGTGAAAAAACACCCGTCTTCTTAAAAGTTAATATCTAAATTTCCTCATGACGCATCACCGCCCAGATGAAACCCGCCAGTTCACGCGCCACCGCCGCCGTCGCCACGTTGGGATGTTTTCCCGATCCCTCACGGAGTTTGTAATAGCGCCGATGCAAACGGGCTCCCGCACGGTCCGCGATGGCGATCACCGCCTTCGGCTGACCCGCCCGACGCTTTCTCAGATGCAGGCTCACCGCCGGCCGGTGACGGTAATGCTTGGCCGCCACCATCAGCAGGCGACGGACGTGCGCGTTGCCCGCCTTGGTGATGCCGCCGCGATGCGAGCTTTCGCCGCTCGAATATTCGGAAGGCGTCATTCCAAGATAACACATCAATTCCGGCGCGCTTTGAAAACGCCGAAAATCGTGAAGCTCCGCCAGGATCGTCATGGCCGTCACCGTGCTCACCCCGCGAAGGCAGCCCAGCCAACCCGCCTTCTCGGCGTATTCTTCGCTTTGGGCCGCTTCTGTGATGGCGGCGTCCAACTCCGCCAGACGCTCCTCGATCTGCTCCAAAGACAGCAGATAATGTTCGAAAACCCGTTGCGACCGATCGGACTCAAAGCGCACCTGCCGAAGCCAGACGTAGTGTTTCTTCGTCCAATGCCTGGTTTCGGTATAGATAATGCCCCGGCGAAGAAGCATGTTGGTCAGGCGATGCCGGGCGCGCATCTGATCCTGTTTCGTGTCCTCCCGGGCTCGGGTCAGATCCCGCGTCGACTCCTCTGCGGGATCGGGAGGATGCACCTCGGTCAGCAGGCCCGCCATGAAAAGGGAGGCCAGCTTCCGAGCGTCGCGGCGATCCGTCTTGATTCGCTCCCCGGGTTTGACGGGAATCAGGGAAGGCGCGATCACCACGCACGGAAGACCCAGAGCGTCCAGTTTCCTTTTCAAGGCGTAACCGCAGGGACCGGCTTCATAACAAGCCACGGCCTCGCCGGGCGCCAGGCGCTTAACCTTCTTTACGAGCTTTTTGATGGCGCGAGGCTCGTTGGCGATCTGCCATTCCGCGTCGATTTTTTTCGAATTGGGAAGAACGACGGCAACGTTGATGCTCTTTTTGTGGACATCCATACCTACGCTCGTGATATATTGACTCTCGGACATGATCGGCTCCTTTCGTATGTAGCTCTGAGCTAATGAAAATCCTTTTCGCAGCTTAACCTACGATGCTGCGAAAGGGAGCCGGTCGGTCCATACTGTCTACAATCTATCGCCCTGACGGGCTAACACAGCCGAGGGCGGCTGTACTACTAATCGTAGAAATCTTTGCGTGGCGTCAAGATTTTATTTACTACGCAAGATGTGCCGCCCGCTAAAGCGGGCTTTTTCATAATGTTTATGGCCCCTTTTTCCCGGCTCTGACGAGCCGGGTTATTCACTGTCGCCCTGCGGGCTCGCACAGGCGAGGGCGCCTGTACTACTAATCGTAGAAATCTTTGCGTGGCGTCAAGAATTTCATGCTGCTAACTCCATAATCCTTTGAATTCCCACGTTTTTTATAGCCGCCAGTGAACTGACTATCAAACGGCCTTTTGCCGTTAAAACGTATCGATGCGTACGCGGCACTTTCTTGATTAAGCCGTGAGAGCGAAGGAGACGAAGGCGATAGGTCACTTGTCCCGCCTGAGTTTTGGCGTCTTTTTTATTCCGCGACGCTTTCGGAAATATATGTCGTCGAATATCTCGATTCCGAAATCCGTTGATTTGATATTCCCCCCGGCTCACCGATGCCAGCAACAATGCGTCCTCCCCCCAGGGGCGAAGCCCGCGAACTTTGCGGCCTCGCCGCGTCACCGCTCGACTGATGCGATTCATGCAATCCCCCAAGGGCGTATCCGATTCCACGTAGGACAAGGCTTCCAGATATCGCTCGTTCGCCGACTGACTCACCTGTGACCGACGAGCCAGATCCGCCACCCCCTTGCGAAGAACACGCCAGGATTGCTTTTTCGACGCGTCGCCTTCTTTGGGACGGAAAACCCGAAAATCCTTGGGATCGTTAATCGTCGTCTCCACCCGCAGGACGCTGCCTTGTTTGTCGTACATTTTGATCTGATTACGGTTCAAACGGTGTTTGACGCGCATCCCTTCGGGACGAACCTTCAGATCCGTCACCGCCTCCCCGCCGAAGCGAAGGGGAACATTGCCGCTCGCCGGTACAAAGCGTCCCAAAAAACGCATGACATCCGGACTGCCGAAGACCGACATCGCATGATGAACCAGACGGGGATAAAGCTCCGCCAAATCCCTGGGACGCGCAAACATCAAATCCGTAGCCCATTCGCTTTGATGCGCCGTCCAGTAATAGTCCGCCGGAAAGATCCCGAACACCTGATGATGAATCGGATTGAGGCGCAAGGCGATTTCGTCGAGAACTTTCGGCCAGGGCGTGTGCAATTGTTCCTGCATCAACGCCTGCGCCGCCTCCATGTCTTCGATCCAGACAAAACCGTTTTCTCGGCGAAGATATCCGATTCCCGCCCGGTCCATCTGGCGGGCCAACCATTCACGACCGTTGAGACACACCTGAATCGAAAAGGGAAAGTAGGTCTGGATGCGACCGTGACAAAAACCGAACTCAGGGTGAAACCAGTAATGGTAATAGTGCAGGCACTTGGTCTTGCAAGCCCGAACGCGCAGCATTTTTTGTTCGCGATCCCGATGCATCTCATAGGAATAACACAGCGTCAGGCAACTCAAAACACCAATAAGGCCATCCGTGATATGGTGGCGCTCGGCCATTTGGCGCGCCTCGGCTTCTTTGGAAATCCGCGATGAAGGCAAATAACGAACTTCCCGGCCCAAACGCTTGGCCTCGGAAACAGAGGCCGCCTTCACCCGGGACGTCACCTCTTCCACATGCCGACCGTAATCCTTGTACAGCACGCGGTTAATCCCCAGATACTTGTCCATCCCCGCCGAATAGGCGATGCGGCGTAAAGAGCCTCGGAATACAAGGCGATCAAAGCCGGATAGAACTCCGATGACTTTCGATGAGTGTTTCTGTATAAAGGTTTGCATCGCATCCTCCTGGGTGTGGGAAACTAAGGGTCCTTTCCAGACCTTTCCAAGCCTGGGAAGGATGCGATGTTTTTCTTGTTCTGTATAGAAATTGGATGATACGGCAACTAAAATAATCCTTTTGGTTGCGGCCGAAGGGCCGCGCTGTGCCACACACGTCTGCTGGGCCGAAGCCATGCACCTTTCGCCCGGGCACGTCATGTGTGGCACACCCGCCCTCGGGTGTGAAGGAATGCCTGGCAAGCACATTTGGTTGTGGTCGCCAGACCGCGCTGTGCCACACACGCTTGCAGAGCCTAGACCCCAGACCCTGGACCCTAAACCCTGGACCTTAAATCCTGACGTCAGCCAATCTGATATATCTCGCCGAATTTTTCGGCGATGTGTGCGATGAAATCGTCGGCGCTGGGCTGCTTGCCGGTCACGACCTCGATCAGATCGTCGGGCAGATGCCGGCAGCCCTGCATATAAACTTTCTCTTTCAGCCATTGCAGGGCCTCGGTGAATTTTCCCTGTTCGACCTGATCGTACACGTCGGGAATGTCGCGGCGCAGAGCGGTGAAAATCTGCGCGGCGTTCATGGAGCCCAGAGCGTAGCTGGGGAAATATCCGAAAGCGCCGATGGACCAGTGGATATCCTGCAGGCATCCTTTGGCGTCGTTGGGCGGCGTGACGCCCAGGTATTGCTCTATTTTCTGATTCCATGCCTTCGGGATGTCGGACACTGAAAGTTTGCCGCTGAGAATATCCTTTTCGATTTCGAAGCGGACCACGATGTGCAGACCGTACGTTACGTCGTCGGCCTCCACGCGGATGAGCGACGGCCGTACGATGTTGATGCCCGCGTACATCTCGTCGAAGCTCACGTCATCGAGCTTCGCCGGGAAGCTGTCGCGGATTTTTCCCTGAATGAAGCGCAGGAAATGCTTCGAGCGCCCGATCATGTTTTCCCAGAACAGGGACTGGGATTCGTGGATCGACATGGACGATGAACTGCCCAGCGGCGCGCCGAGATGCTCGCGGCTTAAGCCTTGTTCGTACAGCGCGTGCCCGGTCTCGTGAATCACGCCGAACAGGGAAGCGAACGGCTCGTCTTCCTGATAGCGCGTGGTGATGCGCACGTCGTCGCCCATGCCGCTGCAAAAGGGATGCGTGGTGACGTCCAGGCGCCCGGCTTCGATGTCGTAGCCGACGGCCTCCATGGCGAAGCGGGCCAGTTTTTCCTGCTTGTCCACCGCGTAGCCCCTTAAGAGAAAATCGGTGCGCGGTTGATGGGGGGAATCGGTTATCTTTTGGACCCAGGGAACGAGCTTTTCGCGCAGAGCTTCCAGCTTGGCCGCCGTGGATTTAGCCGTGGCGCCCGGCTCGTATTGATCCAGAAGCGCGTCGTACGGCGTTTCCGGGTATCCCCAGTGTTCGGCGATCTGCTTTTTGATGTCGATGATTTTTTCCAGCCAGGGGGCGAACAGCGAAAAGTCCGACTGCTTGCGCGCCTTGGCCCATTCGGCCTGGGCCATGGAGGTTGTGCGTGTTTCCAGTTCGACCAGTTCCGAAGGAAGTTTGGCCAGCATGTCGTAATGGCGGCGAAGCTCCCTCAAGGAAGCCCGCTGATCGTCGCCCAGAGAATCCTTGCCGGCCTCCAGCTTGTCGAGCCACTCGCCGCGTTGCGGGTTCGTGGCGCGCTGATGGGCGATTTTGGCCAGCAGGGCCAGTTCTCTGGAGCGAAGATCCACGCCCTTGGGCGGCATGTAGGTTTCCTGATCCCAGCCTAAAACATTCTCGATGGCGTCGAAAAGCGAAATCTCTTTCGTGTCGGCAATCAGCTCATCATAAATTTTCTGCAGGTCGCTCATGTATTCTCCCGTAGGTTTTCTTATCGCGTCGCACCTTCTTAACACCACGGCATCATCAAGCCAAGGCGTGCAAATCAGATCAATTGTTTTCATGAATTCCCCGAAATCGGCCCGGATGAAAATCCGGCCGCTTTTATCATGCGTTGCAACGCCCTTAAGTTATTGGATTTATTGAGATAAATATTAATTTCCAAACCGATTTTCCACTTGCAAAAAAACTAATTTTCTGGTATAAAAATCATGGTTTTTCGGGCTGTGAAAAACGCTCCGCTTTTACGCGGCGCCACAGCCCGGATTTACTTATTGGCAAGCGCATGAAATCGCCGCGTGTGCATGTATTTATCCTATATTTATTAAAACGGGCTGATTGAGCGAAACAAAAAATGACGCCGGAAAAGAACTACTTCACCAACATCGAAGACGAAATCAAATCAAGCTATCTGGATTACGCCATGAGCGTCATCGTCGGGCGCGCGCTGCCCGACGCGCGGGACGGCCTCAAACCCGTGCACCGGCGCATCCTGTACACCATGCATGATTCGGGCCTTCAATATAACCGTTCTTACGTCAAATGCGCCCGCATCGTCGGCGACGTCATGGGTAAACTGCACCCTCACGGCGATTCGGCGATTTACGATACGCTGGCCCGCCTGGCGCAGAATTTTTCCATGCGCTACACCCTCGTGGACGGGCAGGGCAACTTCGGCTCCGTGGACGGCGATCCCCCGGCGGCCATGCGTTATACGGAAGCGCGTTTGCAACGCATTTCGGCTGAGATTCTCGAAGATATCGAAAAAGAGACGGTGGACTGGATGCCGAGCTACGACGAAAAGCAGCTCGAACCTACCGTCCTGCCTTCCAAGGTTCCTTTGCTGCTGCTCAACGGCTCCGAGGGCATCGCCGTGGGAATGGCCACGAAGATTCCGCCGCATAACCTGGGCGAACTTCTCGACGGGCTCATGGCTCTGGCTGAAAACCCCGACATCGGCATCGGCGAATTGATGAATCATATTCCCGGCCCGGATTTTCCCACCGGCGGATATATCTGCGGTCATTCGGGAATTTACGACGCCTACACCACGGGCCGCGGGCGCCTTATCTGTCGCGCGAAGATGGACGTGGAAATCAATGAGAAAAACGACCGGGAATCCATCGTCATTACCGAGATTCCCTACCAGGTCAACAAGACGCGCCTTCTGGAAGAGATTGCCGGGACGGTCAAGGACAAGAAGATTGAGGGCATTTCGGATCTGCGCGACGAGTCGGACAAGGACGGCATGCGCATCGTCGTGGAACTCAAACGGGACGTCATCGCCGACGTGATCATCAACCAGCTTTACAAGCTCACATACTGCCAGCATACATTCGGCGTCATCAACCTGGCTCTCGTGGGCGGGCAGCCCCGGGAAATGGGCCTCAAGGAGATGCTGGAGTATTTCCTGGACTTCCGGCGTCAGGTGGTCACGCGGCGTTGCGAATATGAAAAAAGACAGGCCGAAGCCCGCGCCCATATTCTGGAAGGCCTGCTCATCGCGCTGGATCATATCGACGCCATCATCACCATTATCCGCTCGTCGCAGACGCAGGATGAAGCCGCCGCGCGCATGATCGAGTCCTACGAACTCAGCGAGAAGCAGGCCAGGGCCATCCTGGACATGCGCCTGGCGCGTCTCACGGGTCTTGAGCGGGAAAAAATCGAGGGCGAATACAAGGATTTGCAGGAGACCATCGCCCGCCTGACGAAAATTTTGGGCGACCAGGCGCTGCTCATGGAAGTGATCCTCGGCGAGTTCAAGGCCATCCGCGAGCGATACGGCGACGAGCGCCGCACGCGGATCATCGAGGAAGAGGGTCAGTACACCATGGAAGATCTGATCGCCGACGAGGACATGGTCGTGACGGTCAGCCACATGGGATACATCAAGCGCGTGCCGTTGAGTGAATACCGGGCGCAGAATCGCGGCGGCAAGGGCGTTATCGGCATGGACACGAAGGACGAGGATTTCGTCGAGCAACTATACGTGGCCTCGGCGCATCAATACTTCCTCGTTTTCACGAACCTCGGCCGCCTTTATTGGATCAAGGTCTACCAGATTCCCAAGGTCGGCCGGACCGGGCGCGGAAAAGCCGTCGTCAATCTGCTCAACATGGGCGATGCTTCCGAGAGGGTTGTAACCATCCTGCCCGTCCGGGAATTCGTAGAAGGCCAATACGTGGCCATGTTCACGAGAAACGGCATCATCAAGAAAACGGACCTGATGGCGTTTTCCAATCCCCGCTCCAACGGCATCATCGCTCTGGGCATCGACGAGGGCGACCATCTGGTCGGCGCCGAACTCACCGACGGAACACAGGATATCATCCTGGCCACCGCCGAGGGCATGGCGATTCGCTTCAACGAAAAAGACGTGCGTCCCATGGGCCGCACCGCGCGCGGCGTCAAGGGCATCAGGCTGATCGGCGACAATTACGTGGTCGACGGCACGGTCCTTCAGCCCGATCTTTCTCTGCTGACGGTCTGTGAAAATGGTTACGGCAAACGCAGTCCCGAGGATGAGTACCCGGTGCGCCATCGCGGCGGCCAGGGCGTCATTACCATCAAAACCACCGAGCGCAACGGCAAGGTCGTGGGATTCATGCAGGTGGATGACTGCGAGCAGCTCATGCTGATCACCGAACACGGCAAGATCATCCGAATGCCGCTGGGGACGATGCGGATCATGGGCCGCAACACGCAGGGCGTGCGCATGTTCGGCCTGGACGAAGGCGACCGCGTGGTTTCGGTCTGCCGCCTGTCCGAAACCGAAGATGAAGATGAGAGCGCCGAAAAGCGCGAGGCCCCCAGCGATCCGAACGTGAATTAGGTTCGCTACGTTTTCGTGTAATTATTAAAATCAATATTATAATCAAATAGTTATTCATAATTTTCCTTGAAAATGACCCTGTGATTTTTGTCAACAGATTTGTTGCCAACAAAACTGTTGACAATGATGTATGGTCATGAGAGTATGCCAACAGATTTGATGCCAACATTTTTGTTGAAAGAGGTCAATCGTGTTTATCGAGTTGAAATGATTAGTAACAGGGCATACGCGGAAATGTCCACCTACGAAGAACGATTGAGGCAGGTTTTCGGCCCGAAGAAATTATCATTTGTTCTGGATTTGTTGACCGAAGCCGCCGTTGAAAAATCCCTGACTCCCAAAACAATACCCATTATTTGCCGTTCTCACAAAGTTGACGGCAAAACCTGCGAATCCATATTGCCGCAAACCCTCGAAATTCTTAAACCGAAGTTCCCCGTTCAAAATTCCCTTGGTAGCCCATAAAACATGAATGAAATTCATGAATTGCGGTGCAATAGCGCCTGAAAATCGCTGCAATATGTAGCCACTAATATGTCATATTATCTCTTGACAAGTATTTCATCATTCTTTATTATTGGCGTATGGCGAAAAGAACAGGCGCGGTCCATGTGGCCACTACACAAAGAAAATACAAAAACAAGGTCTACCAGACCCATCTGCTTCGGCGCACCTACCGCGAAGGCGGCAAGGTCAAACACGAAACTCTGGGAAACATTTCCCATTTACCCGGGGAATTGATCGAAATCATCCGCGGCTTTTTATCGGGACGGCAGTACGCGCCGTTGTCCGATGCTTTTCGCGTCGAGGCCTCCGTTCCCCACGGCCACGTCGAGGCGGTGCTGGGCGCGATCAAAAAGCTCGGGCTCGACAAGATCATCGGCGCAAAGCGCACCCGCGAGCGTGACCTGGTGGTCGCGATGATCGCCGAGCGTCTGATCCATCCCGCGTCGAAGCTGGCGACGACGCGTTTGTGGCGCACGACCACGCTGGCCGAGGAACTGGGCGTGGCCGACGCCGACGCCGACGATTTGTACGGGGCCATGGACTGGCTCCTTTCCCGTCAAAATGGCATCGAAAAGAAGCTGGCGGCGCGTCACTTATCCGAGGACGCGACGGTGCTTTACGACGTGTCCAGCAGCTATTACGAGGGCCGCACCTGCCCTCTGGCGCAATTCGGTTACAATCGGGACCGGAAGAAAGGCAAACAGATCATCGTCTACGGCGCGATGACCGACGCCGACGGACGGCCGATTGCGGTGGACGTTTACCCCGGCAACACCGGCGATCCGACCACCGTGCCAGACCAGGCGGACAAACTCCGGGACCGCTTCGGCCTTTCCCGCGTGGTGCTGGCGGGGGACCGGGGGATGCTCACGCAAACGCAGATCGACCACCTCAAGAAACATCCGGGCGTCGGATGGATCACCGCTTTGCGCAGCGGGGCGATCCGCCGGCTGGCCGAAGGGGGCGCTTTGCAGCTGTCTCTTTTCGACGAGCAGAACCTGGCGGAGTTTTCGTCGCCGGATTTTCCGGGGGAGCGGCTGGTGGCCTGTTTCAATCCTTTGCTGGCCGATGAACGCAAGCGCAAGCGCGAGGAGCTTTTAACCGCGACGGAAAAGGAGCTTTCGAAGATCGCGGTCAAAGCGATGCGCCGGACAAAGACGCCCATGCCCAAAACGGAGATCGCTTTGGCGGCGGGCAAGGTGATCAACAAATACAAGATGGCCAAACATTTCCGCCTGGATATCGAGGACGGAAGCTTTTCCTTTTCACGCAAGGCCGAATCCATCGAGGGCGAATCGGCGCTGGACGGAATATACGTGATCCGCACCAGCGAGCCGCAAGAGAAATTGACCGCCGAGGACGCGGTGCGGACCTACAAGGGATTGTCGCGGGTCGAACGATTGTTCCGCACGCTCAAGGGAATCGATATCAGGGTTCGCCCGATCCGTCATCGCGGCGCCGGCCGCGTTAAGGCGCATATCTTTTTGTGCATGCTCGCTTATTACGTGGAATGGCATATGAGGAAAGCGCTGGCGCCGCTTCTGTTCGCCGACGAAAGGCTCGACGAGGATCGCCTGACGCGCGATCCCGTGGCGCCGGCGGATATCTCGGATCACGCGAAACGAAAGAAGGCCCGCCGAACCACGGACGACGGTCTGCCCGTGCACAGCTTCGACACGCTGCTGGCCGCCCTGGGAACGCGCTGCAAATGCCGCTGCAAAATCAAATCCCGGCCCGATGCGCCGACCTTCGAACAACTCACCGAACCGACGCCCCTGCAACGAAAAGCTTTCGACCTGCTGGGGCTGTAGCCAGTAACGGGAATTTCCATTGAAACGTTTCCGAACCAATATCAAAGACTTACGCCATTTTACTTGGGGGAACTTCGGCTTAAACATGACGGTTATCTGAAAACGCGCGGCGAAAAATTCGTATTCGATTCGTACCTCGTCAGAGACTGGTGGAAAGCCCATTTCGGATTCACGCATATTCCTGCCAGGAAAAGGGATTGAATATCATGGTAAAAACGACACTCAAATACAATCCGGCGTTTATGAAGGAATCTGAGTTGATCGACACCTTCGTGGTCCGGCATGAGGAATTGGAAAAGCTCGTGGCCGTCGTGCGCGACAACTCGGGGGAATCGATTCAGCATGTAGCCATTAGCGGCCGCCGAGGAATGGGCAAAACAATGTTGGTCAGACGTCTGGCTTATTTCATAAAAAACGATGAGGAGCTCAAAAAAAAGTGGCAGCCCATTATTTTCGGCGAGGAAAGCTACGAGGTTTTCACCGCGGCGGAATTTTGGCTGGAAGCGTTAGGGCACCTCGCGCATCAAAGTTATGATGATAACCTAATGACAGCATACAACGTTTTGGGGAAAGAAAGCGACGAAAAGCGCCTGAGTGATCGATCTCTGGCTCATTTAACGAATTACGCTAAACAACACGGGAAACGCCTGCTCTTGATAGTAGAAAACATGGATGAGTTGATCGGCAAACAATTTAAGAAAGGCGAGGATTGGAAGCTGAGAAAGATATTGAGCAATGAACCGCTGATCATGCTGGTCTGCACGTCAGTTCTTCGATTCAATAAAACCACGAACGCCGATAAAGCACTTTGGGAACTGTTTAAACCAATTCGCTTAAAGCCGCTGGATCAGGATGACTGCCAAAATATCTTTCAGCGAGTCAGCGGAAGAAAAATCAATAAACTCAACTTACGACCCGTTCATATTGTTACTGGAGGAAACCCTCGTCTTTTGACAATCATTTCCGAATTCGCCACGGATATCTCAATAAAGAACCTCCTGGGAAAACTTGACGGTCTCGTAGATCAGCACACGACCTACCTGAAATCCAATATTGAAAGCCTCGCCGCATTGGAAAGAAAAGTTTTCGTCACGCTGGCTGATCTTTGGAACGATTCGACGTCCAGAGAAGTCGCGGATGCCGCGCGCATTTCCGTCAATAAAGCAAGCACGAATCTTTTAAGACTGGTGAACAAAGGCGCCGTCATCGAAGTCGCCGCGAACGGGAAACAAAAGTCCTATCGAATCGCCGAGAGGTTATACAACATCTATCACATCATGCGCCGCCGGGGTGGCGAGTCGGCCCGGGTCAAACTCGTGATGGAATTTATGAATGCACTATATGAAAGAGAAAAAGTATCAGATTTTGTGAATGCGGTTTCACATGAAGCGTGTTCCGTAAATCAAGATGAGCGTACACTTCATTATTTATTACTCGGTGAAGCGAAGTATGTTTTAAACGACAGGGATTTCGCCAGGGAATGCAAAAAGGACATAATTGACCTTTTTATCTTCGCCGCGGCATCGGGGCAGGCGGATGAGGCGGCGAAAGTTTTGGAACGCTCTGAAAACGCGGACATATACGAACCGCTTCTCGTAGCTCTCAAACTGGAAGCCGGTAAAGAGGTTCGTACAGCGAAGGAAATCCGCGATGTGGCCGAGGATATCGTCGAGATGATCGCCGAAAAAAGACGGACGATTCAAGAAAGACAAGCGCGACAGCGTCCGCGTGACAATCAGTCTCTTTGAGTCCCTGCTCAAAAAATTCAAAGGTTTAGCTTCCGATCGAGGTTTCCTTCAATATTCGATTTGCCGATAAAATAATCGACAGGCGCTAACGGTTTCCTTTGCCCGTGCCGATAGGTAATAATGTCAATTGATGCGTTGATTTTCATAAATTCAAAAGGGTGCTTCAAATGGAAAAACTTTGGTTTCGGTTCGCTGTTGCGGTGCTGGTTGCTTCGTTGTGCATGGCCGTCTCGTGCGGTGATGACGATGATGACGACGACGATGACGACAGCGGTGACGATGACGATGATGGCGGCAGCACGCCCAATCCCAATTGCGCCATGGCCTGCGACGGCATGTTCGACTGCGGCGGGCAGCTCTGGTATGAAGACAAGGACGAATGCCTTGAGTATTGCAACGATTGGGCGCAGTCGGCGGTTGATTGCGCGGACTGCTTTTTCGGCTGCTTCGAGGACGATGCTTCGTGCCTTTCCGCCACGGCGTGCCTGGTGACCTGCGCGGGAGGCGCCTGCCTGGAAGAGCTTGAGGAACTGGACGACTACTGGACGGACTAAAAGTTAAGGCTGAAATTTGAAGGAGGAAGGCTGAAATTTTCCTCCGTATAAAGTCCGAAGAGTGAAAGTCAATAGCCCGGCGCGTCAGCGCCGGGGAAGAGAATCGATAATCATTTCTAAAGCCCTTGTTAGAGGGCGGTAGAATGCATGTCGTTGGCATTTAAAACGATTTTTACATTAGGTTGCGTATTTCCCATCTGTCGCCCGCTGACGCGGGCTCATGGGAGTTATCGTTTATCTTTTTGCACCGGCGCTCACGCGCCGGCCTATTGACTGTCGCCTCTTGCGAGGCTCTTTGATGTCGCGGCTGGAAACCGCTCCTACGCTTTCCCCTTGCCTCTTGCCCCTTCATATTTTGATCGGTGATTTCATTTAAAAATTCATGTAAACTCACCGGCGGTTGAAATGGCGCTTGTAATTTATGGGGTGATAAAATGCATGGCATATGGCGCGCGGCTTTAACGATATTGCCGGGTTTGCTTCTGATTCTCGGTGCGTATTCGTGCGGCGATGACGATGACGACGACAATGATTCCGACGACGACGATACGGCTTCGCCTGCCGACGATGACGACACGGAGTCCGTCAACGACGACAGCGACGACGATCTCTTTGATGATGACGCCGACGATGACGCGGATGACGACGTGGACGACGACAACGGCGATAATCTCATTTTCAGCGAATATATCGAAGGCTCGGGGCAAAACCGGGCTTTGGAGTTTTACAACGCCGGCGATCACGCGGTGGATATGAGCATGTGCGCCGTGCAGTTTTATCTCGACGGCGCGACTTCGCCGACGGCGGCGCAGTTTATGGCCAGCGAGCCGACGCCCCTGCAGCCGGGAGAAGTTTTCGTGACGTGCAATCCCGGCTCCGACGCGGCCTTATTGGAAAAATGCGATCTTGAAAAACCTCTGATCAATTTCGACGGCAACGACGCCTTCGAGTTGCTTTGCTACACGACGGTTTTGGATGTCTTCGGGAAGATCGGCGAGAATCCCGGTGATTCATGGGGGATCGAGCCATGCGCCACGCAGAATCAAACCCTGGTGCGTAAAAACACCGTCGCCATCGGAGACCGGGACGGCGGCGACGCTTTCGATCCGTCTCAACAATGGGACTGCTACGAACAGGATACATTCACTTTTTTAGGCGAATATTGATCTCACAAGCAAAGGAGATATCATGCGACGCAATAAACTGTTTTTAATTGTCATTATCTTCGTGCTGCTTTGCGTATCGGCCGCGCTTGTCAACGGGTGCAACAGCCGGGATGTGCAGGATGACGATGATGACGACAATGACGACGCCGGCGACGACGACAACGCGGATTTTCAGTGCGGCGAGGATATGGAGTGCCACGAAGATTACGCGGATTGCCTGATCGATTGCGATACCCTGGACTGCCCGGCAAATGTCTGCAATCCGGCGTACAGGGAATGCCTGGACCCGAACGGATGCACGCTTCCCTACCTGGACTGCAAGGACGCCTGCGGCGAGGACGACGATGCCTGCCGGGATGAATGCGAAGGCGATTACGCATCGTGTTTCGCCGCCGAATGCAATGCCGATGAGCAATGCCTCACAACGTGTTTCGACGCGTTCGATGCATGCACGGATGAGTGCGGCGCGACGGTGGGCTGCTATCTCGGATGCCTGAACACGTACGACGGTTGCATCTGGGGATGCCTGCCTTAAGAGGGTCCAGGGTTTAGGATTCAGGGGTTGCAAACGCATGTGGCACAGAGCGCGACCTAGCGGCCGCAACCAAAGTAGGAAAACGTCATCACAATTGAGCCTGCGTTAACAGGCTAAGAAGACATAGCCCATAGCGCGAGAGACCGTCGATAAATACCCAAAACAAACATTCCACAACATGTCATTCCGAGCGAAGTCGAGGAATCCCTTTAATGAGGCGTAATTGTCTTGTAAAAATGAGCACTTAAACAACATATTCACAAATCATTAAAGGGATCCCTCCACTACGCTTCGCTCCAGTCGGGATGACATTAACGGACCTTACTTCATTTATCGACACTCTCGTGAGCTATGGATTATGGCTTTTTCTTTCGCTGGGCGCGAGGCTCCACTTGATAAGCTTGTATCCGGCGTATAGGCATGCGCTAAAAGCGACGAGGCTCAAGGCGGCGTGCAGGGGAAAGACGGCCTTTTTGCCGATGTAGGGCGCCAGGCGGACAAGGAGCTTGGAGCCGATTCTGGCCAAAAACATCGTGACGGCGCCGGATGCGGCCAGAACGATGACAAAAGCGCCGGTTTTGAGTTTGCCGGCGATGCGGGCGATTTTTTCCGCGGAACTGACCAAGGGCAGCGTCACATCTTCGGTCAGCGCTTTTTCAAGATCATCGACTTCGGCCACCCAGAATTTTTTTTCCTCGTCAATGATGAGCGTCATCCAGGCGTTGACCTGGTAGGTGATGTTTATTTGCGCGCCGATTTCGTCGGGCGTGTAGTGGATGAGAATCTCATGCGGAAGCTTGCGGATGGACATGGACAGAAGGTTGCCTTTTAAAGACCCCCGGCGAAACTCCATGGGCGGTCCCTCGCCCACGCACACGAAATCGCACATGGCCAGATGCATTTTCGCTCTTTGCGTAAGCTCCTCAGGGAAGTATGGCGAGTGCAGCCTTCGCTCGATCTTCAGGTACATGTGAACTCCGCACCGTGCATGTCCGATTATTGATATGCGATTTCGCCGCCGGGCACAATAAGAGCGGTTATTAATCCAGGGCGTAATTTCTTTTGAGAAAAATCACGGCATCGCCCTTGCGCTTTTTACGCCGGTGGCTTTAAAATTATCCGACGTTTCAATTGATTTAGAGAAAACGCATGCGGGCGCGAATCAAAAACACAATCGGCAAATTCTGGCAGTATTTGAGAGACGACTTTCGCAGGCTCTTCGTGGCGGGCCTGCTGGTGTTCGTCCCCTTCTGGCTGACAATTCTCATCATGCGCTTTTTGGTCAACATGACCGATTCGGCGATTCTGATTCTTCCCAAAAGGCTGCACCCCGAATCGATTCTGGGATTTCACCTGCCGGGCCTGGGCATCATCCTGACCGTGTTCGTTATTCTGGTCGTGGGATTTTTCGCCCGCAATTTTATGGGTCGGCGCCTGATGAATCTCGGGGAGTCGATCATCGAAAAAATCCCGCTGGTGAGAAATGTCTACAGCGGCCTGCGGCAGTTCACCTACGCCATTTTGGGCGGCAACAAGGAACAGTTTCAGCACGCGGTCCTGATCGAATATCCGCGCAAACGAATATGGTCTATCGGTTTTGTCACCAACGAAACCGACGGCAGCGTTCTGGCGGGGAATGTTCCCGGCGGCAGCCTGTGCGTATTTATTCCCACTACGCCGAATCCAACTTCCGGCTGGTTTCTCATCGTCCCCGAGTCGGACACGATACGCCTGAATATGAGCGTGGAGGCGGCTTTCAAAATCCTCATCTCCGGCGGCGTGGTCTTACCTGAAACCCTCGCCGGCAAAGAGGAATCGCCGCCAACCGCGGGTGGCATGGACAAGTCGTTTTGAGCGTATGCGAAAAACGCTTGTCCGTGTCTTAAAGTATAAATAAAGCGCTTTACCCGCATTTCTCACCAGTTTTCTACTGCGGACGCCTATCCAGCAGGAACTACGAGCTATTCTCCCTCCAGCCGCCTTGACGTACTGCCTTAGTACGTCCGCAGTGTCTTCCAGTCCGAGTAGCCCGTATTCCCAACCGTCTAAACGCCCTCGCAACAAAACCTAGTGAGGCTCGGGCGCGGCGAGAGGGGTTTCATCTTTGTTTTCTTTATCGGTTTCGCCGGGATTGCCGGCGGCGGGCTTTTCGTCATGAGGCGAAGCCGTGTCGTCGTCGCCTGAGTCGTCGTCTTTCAATTCACCTTTTATTTCCTCGTCGATAAGGTCGAAATCCGATTCCGTCTTGGCGGGGTTTGCCGAGTCTCCATTTTCCCCTTCCTTTTTCTCTTCTTCGTCTTCGGGTTTTTTGCATCCGCCGAAAGCGGGCTTGCCGTTTTTGGAAAACACCGGCTGATAAGGATCACACCATTCGAAGACTTCTTCTTCTATCGTTCCTCTTTCCACCATTTTACGCAGGATGAATGCGAGCATGGTGCTCCATCCGTGGCTCACGTAACCCCTGGTGTAATAATTGTGATAATAAACGGGATTTTTAATGATGCTGCCCAGAAAAGCGCATTGCAGGGGGCTGAGATTGGCCGGTTCCTTTCCGAAATAATGATGCGCGGCGGGCCCTATGCCGTAGAGTCCGGGTCCCCACTCGATGATATTCATATAAATTTCCAGGATGCGCTTTTTCGGAATCTCTTTTTCGATCCACCACGTCAGGAGCATTTCCTGAAACTTGCGTGAGGCGGTTTTATTGTGATCCAGGAAAAGATTTTTGGCTGTCTGCATGGAAACGGTGCTGGCCCCGCGGACGAATCCCTCGCGTTTAATATCGTCCTTGATGCTGTCGCGAATATGTTTCAGGACGAATCCGCCATGCCTGAAAAAGCGCCCGTCCTCGCAGGTCAGCACCGCGCCGATCAGCACGGGTCCAAGATTGTTAAAGGAAACGAAATCCGGATTCTCCGGACCGACCATGAATGATTTGACGACTTCGCCTTTTTTCCTGGCCGTATGAAGAAACGGACCGTGCAATTTCCGGACGTCCGCGTTTTGGGGCGCCTGCGCCATGAGAAAATCCCTGATTTCGACTTTCGGTTCGATCCGCGTGGCTTTTGCGTTGTTCAAATCGACGTGAAGTCCCAGATCGAAATCCATTCGGCCGTCAACCCGCGCGTCGGCCAGGACCGGAATGAAATCATCGGGGATGGAATCCAGAAAATCCTGTAGCGGCAAATCCTTCGCCGACGCCGTAAGGTCCAGCACCGGTTTTTTCTCCCCGGGCACTCCCAGCGAACCTTTGATATTGACCGCGCCGGAGCCGAGATGGATTTTTGCGCGCTCGACGCGCGCCACCCGCGAATCTTGATCGAGGCTGATTTTTCCTTCGCTTTTTATACGGATATTGTTGATGGGGTTTTTGGCCAGGCGGGGATCCTCGATGCCGAAGCCGGACAAGTCGGCGTCGAAATTCAGCGGGATGAATGGATTGCCCGCGTATTTCTTGATGGAAACATGCCCGTTGAGCGTGGTCATGGGGCCTGTGAGGATTTTCTCGGGGATGTAGGGGGCCAGGAAGGAAAGATTCAACGACCGGGCGCTTAGATCAAGAGACTTCGTTTCCTTGGACATCTGCAGGCGCGCGCTGAACCTTCCCGAATCCTGATCGATTCTCCCGTCCACGGTGGCGTTCATGCGGCGGTTTAAAAGATCCAGAAAGCAATCGCCGTTTAGGTCCATCATATTTATCGTTACGGGAGCATTGCGGCCGTAGTGATTGTCCTCGATGGTCAGGCTGCCGCCGGTGAAGGCGACTTCCAGGCCCAATATGGTCGACAGAAATTTCTCGATCCGCCCGCCGGCGTGTTTTTCTCCGCCCTCTTTTTTTTCTCCTTCGCTTTTTGTCTTGATCATGCGGCGGAAAATCGCCAGGCAGTTTTCCGGCAGAACCGGATGCCCGTTTTCGGAAATGGTCAGCTCGGCCCGGGGCTCGGCGAGCTTGATCGAGCGCAGCTTGACCGGAATCAGCGAGGAAGCCACGATCTCGAAATTGACCTCCATATCCTTGACGAATACCAGAGGCGGTTTATCGGCGGCGTCTTTCGGAAAAATTCTCAAGTTTTGAACGCTGACCATGCTGGTCATATCCGTGTCCAGCGTGTCGTAGCGAAGAGCGAGCCCTGTCTTGTTTTCGAAGGAGGCGGTCAACCCCGCCATTTTATCGGCGATCAATTTTTCCTTGTTGTGGATGATATAAAGCACGCACGAGGAAATCACGGCCAGGACGATTAGAAGGAAAATAAAGAAAATCCGGGCTCGTTTTTTTCGTTTCAGTATTTGTCGACTATCGACGCCCACACACTGCCTCGTCAAATCCTTCGATAACATGAGGACAACCGCCCGGAGCCACATAAACCGGGTTAACCGGCGAAACCAATTAAAAAGTTTTATAATCAATTAACCGTTCGGTTCATCCGGCCCGGGCAAACCATACGGGATTATTCTCTACTGCGTGTCGTCATTTACGCTGTCGTCATCGGTCGTGTCGTCATTTACGCTGTCGTCGTCCGCCGTGTCGTCATCGGTCGTGTCGTCATTTAGGCTGTCGTCGTCCGCCGTGTCGTCGTCGGCATCCGGCGTAATAAATCCGTGCTCCGGCAGACACTGGGCCAGATCCTCGCAGCTTTCGTTTTCCTTGTAGCACTTAAACATCACCAGCCACATGTTGCCCCGGATGAATTGGCAGGAGTCGTAGGCCGTTTCGTTGTCGGTCACGGCGGCGCCGTCCAGGGAAATCTCGATGTCGCATGAAGCCAGTTTCTCCAGCACCGGCTTGCAGTCGAACCAATGCAGTTTACTGCCGCCGTCGTCGTCGTCATCGCAGGAGGCGATAAAAAGCGCGATTGCCGATACGGCGAGCATCAGCGGCAGAAGGCAGACAATTATTTTCGCGTGGCGTTTGCGCAAATTGAAATCCTTTTTTTTGCCCGACGGCTGAAACGGGCCATACAAGGCACTCCTCATATAGCTTCGCGCAGGCCGGGGGTCAAGGCAAGCGTTGAATTACATCAGGCAAATGCTTCTTGATCTTCCCGACGTCCTTGCCTACGATTCGTGAAAAGCAGCCGACAAGAGCGGCCGGTTTGCGTCGAGGGCGCCGCCTTTTAAAAAGCTTTAAGGACATACGATGAGTCAAAATGTTATCGATCTTCGTTCGGACACGGTCACGCAGCCGGATCGGGGGATGCGGGAGGCCATAGCCGGCGCCGTTGTCGGCGACGATGTGTGGCGGGATGATCCCACGGTTCTGCAACTGGAAAAGCGCGTGGCGAAAATGCTGGGCAAGGATACGGCTCTCTTTTTCCCGTCGGGAACCATGAGCAACGCTTGCGCCATCGCCCTGCACGCCGAGCCCGGTTCGGAAGTTCTGTGCGAGCAAAACTGCCACATTTTTTATTACGAAAGCGGCCACCCCGCGGCCCTTGCCGGAGTGCAGCTTCATCCGGTCCCCGGGCACAACGGAGCCCTGTCGCCGGAAATGCTCAAAAGCCGCGTGCGGCCCGACGATATCCACTTTCCGCCCACGCGCCTGGTGTGCGTGGAAAATACGCACAACCGATGCGGCGGCCGCGTGATTCCTATGACGAGCGCCCGCGCGCTGTATGAGTGGGCGTCAAAAGAAGGCATCGCCGTGCACCTGGACGGCGCGCGCATCTGGAACGCGTCAGTAGCCACGGGCGTGCCCGTCAGCGAGATCGCCCGCTGGGCCGACACCGTCAGCTGCTGCCTGTCCAAGGGCCTGGGAGCCCCGGCGGGCTCGCTGCTGGCCATGCCGAAGAAGTTTTATAAAAAAGCCTTGCGGCTGCGCAAGCGCATGGGCGGCGGAATGAGACAGGTCGGCATCCTGGCCGCCGCGGGCCTGTACGCCCTGGACGTGAATTTTCCGAAACTGGTGGACGACCACATCAACGCGCAAAGGCTCGCCGAGGCGCTGGCGGACATGGACAAGGCGGTTGTCTCTCCGCTGGACGTGGAAACGAATATTGTGAATTTCCGCGTCCTGCAGCCCTGGAGCGCGCCGAAGCTCGTGGCGGCGATGGAAAAACAAGGCGTTCTCATGGGGGCGCTCGGGCCCGACAGCATCCGCGCGGTCACGCACATCGGAATCGACGCCGACCAGATCGACGAAGCCATCGAGGTGATATCCGACTTACTGTCGCGGGGATGATGCTTAGGGTTCAGGTCGAGTGTGGAAGAAGCGTTTCTATTGATGAAATGAATTCAAATTTCAGATCAGAGGACAATATGAGCGATAACAAAAATAATGTGTTTGAAATCGTGGCGACGGGCGAGGAACTTTTACTCGGAACCACCGTGGACACCAATTCCTCTTTTTTATCGCAGAGCGCGGCAACGGTGGGAATGAGCCCGGCGAGGGTGACCATCGTGGGCGACAAGGAGGAAAGCATCTTCGAGGCTCTCGATGCGGCGCTTAAACGAACCGGGCTCGTGATCGTAACCGGCGGCCTGGGACCCACGGAAGACGACAGGACGCGCTACGCGGCCTCCAGGGTTTTCGATCAGCCGCTGAAACTACGTGAGGAATCCTTGGAGCGCATCAAACAGTTGTGGGAGCGTTTCGGCCGCACCATGCCCGAGACCAACGAACTCCAGGCGCGCTTTCCGGCGGACGCCGAAATCTGGACGAACCACATGGGCACCGCGGACGCGTTCGTGTGCAAATCCGAAAAGGGCGAGGCGGCGTTTTTGCCCGGCGTACCCCGGGAAATGAAGTATCTCACTGAAGCCTACGTGCTGCCGTGGTTGTCGGCCAAAAGCGGCGAAAAATACATCACGCAACTCATTCGCGTCTTCGGATTGTCGGAGTCGGAAATCGCCAAGCGCCTGCGCGACTGGCCCGGAGCGGATTCGCCGATCATGCTGATTTACGGCCCGCAGTTTCCCGAAATCAAGCTGACGCTGTGCACGAGAAGCAGCGATGATAAGGAGGCGGAAGGAATATTGGCCGCCGCGCGCGCCGAGTTGCGCGAACTGATGGGCGACCACATTTTTTCCGAAGACGGCAGCGACATGGCGCAGACTATCGCGGCGCTTTTAAAGGAGAAAGGAAAGACGCTGGCGCTGGCCGAAAGCTGCACCGGCGGCCTGATTGCTTCGCTGCTGGTCGGCGTGCCGGGATCATCGGATTTTCTGCTTGAAGGATGCGTGACGTATTCCAACGACGCGAAAATGCGCCGTCTCGGCGTCACGCAAGACACGCTGGATCATCACGGCGCCGTGTCCGAGCAGTGCGCCCGGCAGATGGCCGAAGGGGTCCGCCGCGAATCCGGCGCCGACATCGGCCTGGCCGTGACGGGCATCGCCGGACCCACCGGCGGAACGCCGGAAAAGCCCGTGGGCACAGCGCATTGGGCCATGGCGACAAATGACGAAACGGTGCATTTAACGCGGGTGCTTTTCGGCGACCGCGACAATGTGCGCCGGCTCGCCGCTTATTACGCGCTGGATATGATCCGCAGGAATGTGTAGTGCGATTATTTTTCCAGCGCCCGGTTGATGAACATTTTAATGAGGTGTGGCACGAGATAAAACTTGTTCGGCAGCCGGTAAAATATCCGTAGAAGCCTTAAGGGATTCAAATAAAATCGGATGTAGGCCTCTTTGCGCAGGCTCGTGACTTTTTCTTCCGGGACGCGGCTCAAATTGATATCCGACGAATGGTACTCGAAGCGCGCGGGTGTGATTTCAAGATCGGGCCTTTCCCGTCTAACGATTTCATATAATTCGGAGCCGGGGAAGGGCAGCACGCGATAAAAAGCGGCGGTGTGAAACTTCGACCGGCGCGCGAAGTCTATGGTCATGCGCATTTCCTGCTCGGTCTCCGTGGGAAATCCCAGCATGAACGCGCCATGCGTCATGATTCCCAAGCTAACCGCCTGGCCGATAATCTCCTTTGCCATTTCGAGCTTCACGTTCTTCTTCATGTATTTCTGCATGCGCGGCGAACCGGATTCGATGGCCAGCATGGTTCGATACATCCCGGCGTCTTTAAGCGCCTTGAGCGTTTGAACGTCCAGGATATCGGCCCGCATGCCGTTGGGGAAAGTCATTTTAATGTTAAGTTTCCGGTCCAGAATATGGCCGCATATGCTCTTGACCCGCTCTTTGTTCAGGTTGAACATGTCGTCCATGAATTCGATCTCGCGGATGCCGTACTCACGGACCAGTGTTTCGATTTCGTCCACGACGCGCTCGGGACTGCGCGGCCTGTAAACCTTTCCGAGGTTCCGGTGGCAGTAGATGCACTGATACGGGCACGAGCGGGAACTGAAAACCGTCATGAACTCTTTGTGATAAAAAATGATTCCGCCGCGATGAATATCGAAATATTTTTCAACAGGTATCAGATCCCACGCGGGAAAGGGCCATGCGTCCAGATCCTCGATGTACGGGCGCTCACGGCTTCGGACAAACTCCCCGTCACGCAAATAGGCCAACCCCTTCACGCTGTGGGCGTCGCCGCCTTTTCCCAGAACCTCGACCAGTTCCGCGAACGTCTGCTCGCCTTCGCCGATCACGACGTAATCGATGCTCGCGCCCTTGCGCAGTGTTTCTTCGGGCATATTGGCCGCGTGGGCGCCGCCGGCGACGATGGGCATGTCAGGCATGGCCTTGCGCGCCTCGTCGGCCAGGGCGTGCATGCAGTCGGATTCATAAGTCATGGCGGTGATGCCCAGAACATCCGGCTTTAAGGCGGCGACGCGGCGGATGGTTTCGCCGACGCCGATGCCTTCCACTTTCATGTCCACGATATGCGGTTCGTGTCCGGCTTTGCGCAGGGCCGAAGCCACGTACATGATGCCCAGGGGCTGAAGATGCGTGTGGTGCTTGTACATGTACGCGCTTTGTATGAGCAGAACTTTCGCCAAGTGTTTTTAAGCCTTTGTCTTTGGAAAAAAGCGTTTCGGATAAATGAGTCTAAAGAAAAACCACGTGAAGTAGAAGGGCGGTGTACGCGCATGTGCCTGAATTGAAAATAAACCTTTAACGCTTTGAGTTTGGAAGTTTGGAAAATATGAATTGGATAAACCGAAACTAAACACGAGTCACTATCCTAACCATTTGAAAAATTATTGCTTTTTCAGTCTGAGTTTAAATGGACAACAGCACACCCGAGGGCGGGTGTGCCACACATGACGTGCCCGGGCGAAAGGTGCATGGCTTCGGCCCTGTAGACGTGTGTGGCACAGGCGCCCCCGCCTGTGCGAGCCCGCAGGGCGAAATAAACAAAAGCCGCGCACGGCAAATTCGCCTAAAGCGTCAGCGAAGGCGAATGAGTAAGCGGGTGGATATCGACCCTGTAGACGCGTGTGGCACAGGCGCCCCCGCCTGTGCGAGCCCGCAGGGCGAAACAAACAGAGCCGCGCACGACAAATTCGCCAAAGCGTCAGCGAAGGCGAATGAGTAAGCGGGTCATGCATCGATAATCGAAATGATCACGCCGTTGCATGCGCGGTTTTGTTTTCAAAATAAAATTTTGTTGCCGATTCGTGGCACACCCGCTCATTATCGCATCTTTGCTAACGCAAAGATGCGATTGGCCATTCGCGGCTCTGTTTCGGGCGATCCCGCATGCCAAGGTCAGCTGTTTTGGTTTGCGATTGCGAATGAGTAAGCGGGTTATGAGTGGCCAGTGGTTAGAACAGAGCCGCGCACGGCAGATTCGCCTGAAGCGTCAGCGAAGGCGAATGAGTAAGCGGGTGGATATCGGCCCTGCAACCAAAAGGGATTGTAAGACATTCCTTCACACCCGAGGGCGGGTGTGCCACACATGACGTGCCCGGGCGAAAGGTGCATGGCTTCGGCCCTGTAGACGTGTGTGGCGAAAGGCGCCCTCGCCTGTGCGAGCCCGCAGGGCGAAACAAACAGAGCCGCGCACGACAAATTCGCCAAAGCGTCAGCGAAGGCGAATGAGTAAGCGGGTCATGCATCGATAATCGAAATGATCACGCCGTTGCATGCGCGGTTTTGTTTTCAAAATAAAATTTTGTTGCCGATTCGTGGCACACCCGCTCATTATCGCATCTTTGCTAACGCAAAGATGCGATTGGACATTCGCGGCTCTGTTTCGGACGATCCCGCATGCCAAGGTCAGCTGTTTTGGTTTGCGATTGCGAATTCGGATCAATTACTCAAGCATATCCTGACACTGATCCGGTCTGTGGCAACGAAACAAAAGCCGCGCACGGCAAATTCGCCTCAAGGCATTGCGCGAGGGATCGATCAAAGCCATGTGGAAATCATTGATATTACAACGCCCGACTTAAGGACATTTTGACAAAACGCGGGTGCGTTCCAATCGCCGGAGCGGCATATATTGGAGAACATTCCTTTTCCAGTTCCGAACTCACCACAGCCGAAGTCCGCCCCGATGCCGGTGATTTGGACCACGCGAAATCGTTCGGGCGTGAAATCCATGAAAAACTGCTTTCCGTTTCATCCGCTGAGCAGCTTTCGGATATCGATGTACCCGGCGGGCATCCCTACGGGGGAATCACCGAGCTTTGGGATGTGGATTTTATCGCCGTCAGCGATGAATGCGTGCAGTGCGGCATTTGCGCGCAAGGATGTCCTGCCGGCGCCATCGACGCGCAAAACAGCCGATTAATCGATATGGGAAAATGCGTCACGTGCTGCGCCTGCATCAAAAGCTGCCCGCAAGCCGCCCGAACGATGAAAGCCGGTCCGGTCAAAGACGCGGCCATGCGGCTGATCAAGCTGCACCATGAGCGAAAGGAGCCGGAGTTTTTTATTTAAATTGCATCCCCATAAACGAAAGAGCGATTGCTATAAAGGTATGAAGATTTGTAAATGCGCCCGACTTCATGAAAGGCGAGTCAGAAAAAAACGGGCCGGGCTTTTGTCGCCCGGGCCGATTGTGCTGATTTGCGTAACACGACAGAGGACTTAAAACCCGCAGCCTCCGGTGTCTTCGTCGCCATCCGCCGCGTCGCCGCCGTCGAAGTCATTGGTGTCTGCATTGTCGTCATCGGATACGTCGACGTCGTCATCATCCTGGAAATTGTCGTCGTCATTCGCCTGTCCTGAGTCTGCCGAAGGGTCGGCGCTGAGAAACACCGGGCCGTAGTGGTTGACGCCGCCGGTGGTTTCGTACTCGCAAAGCATATAGGAATAGTCGGCGCTTTGATCGGCTGTCAGGTCAAAGGCTTCGTATTCAGCGCCAAAAGCGCTGTCTTCGCAAGGGATAACGATGTCGGCAAGCTGCTTGAAATCATCAAATTCGCAAGCTTGTATGCCGCCCTCGCAACGCAATATCATAAACGCGCCGCAGTCCAATTCCGTGCCCGTCATCCAAGATAGGATCGCGCCCTGGTCTGCCCACTGCGCCTCGAAAAATAGCAGATCAATGGCTGCGGGCAGATCGTGATCGTAAATATATGCCGATCCGGCGTCCTCTTTCGAGCCTGGATCATCCAGGACTGCCCCCACAATGGCGTAATAGCCGTAGATTGAAACGGAAGAGCCGAAATATGCGCCTGCCTCAAAATCCGATGCTTGCATCTTGGTTTCTGTAGTATCCCAGGTATTTTCTCCGGTTCGGAAATAGAGATATGCCGCTCCGGCGCCTGATGCTCCCGTATCTTCATATTGCGCCCCCACGATGGCGTAAGGGCCGGAGATCGAGACGGACTTGCCGAATTGATCATCTGCTTCAGCATCGGAGGCCATTATTTTGGTTTCCGTGTCCCAAGCGTTTTCCCCGGTGCGCTGATAAACATAGGCCGCTCCGGCATTTGATCCTCCTTCATCTTCCTGATATGCCCCCACGATGGCGTAAGGACCGGAAATCGAGACAGACACGCCGAACCAATCGCTGCCCTGAGCGTCGGATGCCATGATTTTGGTTCCCGTATCCCAAACATTATCGGGCCCGGTTCGGTGATAGATATAAGCCGCTCCGGCATTTGATCCGCCCGTATCTTCTCCATATGCCCCAACGATGGCATAATCGCCGGAAATTGAGACGGAAATGCCGAAGTAATCGTAAGCCTGAACGTCGGATGCCATGATTTTTGTTCCCGTATCCCAAACATTATCGGGCCCGGTTCGGTGATATATATAGGCCGCTCCGGCGTCTGATGCTCCCGGATCTTCCCAATGCGCTCCCACGATGGCGTAATCGCCGGAGATCGAGACGGACACGCCGAACCAATCGTCTGCGGCGGCGTCGGCTGCAACGATCTTGATTCCTGCGTCCCAAACATTATCGGGCCCGGTTCGATGAAAAATATAGGCCGCTCCAGCTAAAGATCCTTCCTCATCTTCCCCATATGCCCCCACAATGGCGTAATCGCCGGAGATCGAGACGGACCAGCCGAAAACATCGGATGCCTGAGCGTCGAAGGCCTTTATTTCGGTTCCCGCATCCCAAACATTATCGAGCCCGGTGCGGTGATAGATATAGGCCGCTCCGGCCATACTGCCCCCCGTTTCTTCTCCATGAGCCCCCACGATGGCGTAATCGCCGGAAATCGAGACGGACTTGCCGAAGTTATCGGATGCCTCGGCGCCAGGAGCTACTATCTTGGCTTCTGTGGCGGCCATGACGCCGGCGGCAAAAAAGGCGATGAGAGAAATAATCGCAAATAGAACAAACGCTTTTTTCATCGGTTTCCTCCTTTTAATAAAAGTCGGGACTGCCGCTGCACGCCTGCGCGGGGCCAAGTTTGCGAACAAATTCAGCGGGCGCACGTCAGGATTGTGAGATGAGGTCATGATGCGTGTCTTTCGGCCCGTCGTTCCCAGAAATCCTCGAAGCGTCCGCTCAGGATGCAGCATCGCAGGGCGATGATGGCGTTAGCGCCTCGGAGCGTCCAATGCATCCCCGCCCGTTTGAGGCGCGTGCCGACGACGAGTTTGCATCCGGCCTCGACGACTCCCGTCGAGGTGCACAGACCTTTCTTTCGGAATTCCGGGTAGCGCATCCTTTGTCGATTTCGGCGGATGTACTTGGCGCATTTGCGCGCCTGTTCGTTTGTTTCGGCGTGGCGGCGCAAGGCGCGCATCAACTCGTTCAGGCGTCCTTCGTCGAGTTCGTCACATCGCCGCTTCGCCCACGTCGCCGCCGTGTCGCTGGTCGCCCCGTAGATCGCTTTGCCCACGTCGGAGAGATGCTGCTTGACGTGGAAGCGATCCACGATCTGAATCGCGTCGGGAAAGCGCTCGTCGGCCAGATTCCAGATCCACGGCGCTCCGTCGCCCAAAACCACCTGCCGCCGGGCCTTGTCGAATCCCGTCCGCTGCGCCTGGCGCTCCACGCGTTCCGCAAACGCCGACGGCGTCTCGTCCGTGTCCGCCTGCGCCGCGCTTTCGATCGCGGCAGAGTACGTCACCGACCCGTCGTCCCGCTCCGGCGTCCCGTCCTTGTTCCGGGATTCCGCCGTCCACGTCGTGACGAGCTTGACCTCGCGAGTTTTCGACGATCCGTCCGGCTGTTTTCCCGCCCGGCCCGCCAGATACTCCTTGCGCATCGGCAGGCCCGTGCCGTCCATCCCCAGGTACATTGTCGGCGCCAAAGGCTCCCCCGACTCATCTCCTTCCTGCTCCGCCTCGGCGATTTCCCGGCCCAACGCCTCCGCCGTCTGCTCCACCTGCTTGGCGTCCACCGCGACGCCCCCCAACTCCCTGAGCAGCGTTTCTCCCTCCGCGAAACTCACCATCGACGCCGCCAGCCCGGTCATTCGCACTAACGCCGGCGACAAGGACGCGCCGTCGATGCCCAGATCGCGGTCTCGGGGACAAAATCCCGCCCCGCACGACGCGCAGTGATAATAAGCCCGGGACAAGGTTAACTCGCCCAACACGGTCTTGAAGGTTTTTTCGCGCCGGCCCGCGTAACGCGCCTCGCGTCCGCAACAACACGGCAGCGACGGCCCGGCGTGATCCGATGCGTCGGCGTTCAATCGACGCTCCACCGCCCGAGCCGCCAACGCCAGCGCCTGGCGGCGCGCCGCCGCCTCGATCGCCTCGAAGTCGATTTCCGAAACGGCTCCCTCACCGATCAGCGCTTCGATTTCGGCCTCGATTTCCTTCGAGAAGGACGCTTTGAAGCCCCCTTTTTGGCCGCCTCCTCCGAGGCGGCCTGCGCTTCCTTCAACTCTGCGTCCGCCCATTGTTCACAGGCCTTCCAATAGGCCTCGATCAAACGCCGAAATTCTTGGCCAGCCTCGACTTGATGACGTAAAAGATCGGCGTTCTCACGATTGATCCATTGGGACACGGTCTTTTTGCCGACGACGCGAACCCAACTGACGTAGGGACCGTGACGCGCCGAAGGATCGGTGGCGCAACGACAACCCTTCTTGCCGCACTTCACGTAGCGTTCCGACACCGAACCCCTCCGCATGGGACGAGGTTCGATCAGCCTTAACAAAAGATCTCGGACAGGAACCGGAAGAGTGGGCATATTGGACATAGTAACCTCCTTGCGAATATCATATTCGCAAGATTGCCCCAATGCAATACCCTTCCCGACTGCACATCACAATCCTGACGTGCGCCCGTAACGCCATCTAAATTTGCGAAATCATTGAATTTCCTGTACTATCGGCGCTTCACTGAAAACAGCTTGAAATGAGCGGCGTTATGGAAGCACCTCAGGCAGACCAGGAACAAGCGAACGAAAAAGCGGAAATTACGAAAAATGACGCGGAGCCGGCAAGCCCTCCCGATGCGGAAATGCCGGTCGATGAGTGGAGCGGCGTCGAGCCCACGGAAAAGGACATGGGGCTCGTGCAGTTCACGCTGGACAAGGGCGTGAAGACCACCGTCGTGGGCACCGTCTACGGGTTGGATTTTGAAATCGAGGGCGACGGCTACAGGGTCAATGTATTTTTCGACTATTACAACCGGCGATTGAAAATTCTCGATTACGAGGCCGAAAATTATCCGAATATGATCAGGCGGCTGGCCTGGCTGGCCGAATCCAACGACTTCGACAAGATATTCGTCAAAGCGACAAAAGAGGACTTTCAGCAGTTTCTCTCTCACGGATACATGATGGAAGGAGTCATGAGATATTATTTCCACGGGCAGGACGCTTATATCCTGTCCCGCTTCTCATCCTTCGATCGGGCTCAGAGCGATGACTTGCTCAAAGAGGCGCAACTCATCGAGGAACTGATTTACCACTCGAACGGCGAAAACAAACGCCGGACCGATCCCGACACGCAAGTCCTTACGGCCACCGATAAGCACATTCCCATGCTGGTCTGGATATACCGGAGCGTTTTCGAAACTTATCCATCGCCTCTGACCAATCCCGATTACATCAAGTCGACCATGGACAGGAACATCGTTTACAGACTCGCCATAGACGGCGACAAGGCCATGGCCGCCGCCAGCGCGGATATCGACGCCAAACACTCCAACGCGGAAATGACCGACTGCGCCACGGTTCCCGAAGCGCAGGGCAAAGGCCTGATGCAGGTCCTTTTGGCCAAACTGGAAGAGGATCTGCGCTCAAGGGGGATCATGACCGCGTATACTCTGGCCCGGGCCATGAGCGTGGGAATGAACCGCGTATTCTATCGCCTCGGCTACGAATTCTCGGGCCGACTCGTCAACAATTGCGATATTTTCGGGCGATTCGAGGACATGAACATCTGGGTCAAGCGCCTCGATAAATAAACTTTGGTTCATCCGGGATTACCGTACTTTAACACCCTTCAAACTTTGCGAAGAAGAAAAATTATTTTTCGCCGCCTTAAAAGGGCGGTCAGCGATCCTTGACGTGACCTTTGGGATGGAAAAGCTCGTTATTCAAGGTTTTGAAAGGACATGACCCTTTATGGGCGCAAACAGGCCGCTATGAAACTAGCGGAAATCAACGGGAATGCCGACGCGTCTTCCGATTTCGTTTTTTAAAAAAAGGGATTACTCGCGATGGTGATCAAAAATGTCCTTTCAAAACCTACAAGTCAAAATTCCATCCCTTTAGGTCAAGTCAAGGACGAAAAATAATTTTTCTTCTTTATCTCTTAACGTACGGTAATTTCGGATGAACCTAAACTCTCCCTTTTACGACATCGTCTTGTTGACGATCTGCATGATTTTATGCGTGTACGGATCGCGGGGGATTTCCTCAACCGCCTTATACGAGCGCCTGATCGGCGAAGCCACGCCGTGTTTTTTGAAATACCTGTCCAACAGCTCGTCAATCCCTTTTCGGACCGGTTCGCTTTCCCATCCCTCGTCGCTGACGAAATTGACGTGAACCATGTCCCGGCTTTCCTGAATGACCTGATACTGGCGCAATCCCGGAACGTCCATGAAAGCCACCAGCAAAGGCGTGGGAAGGATCATGACATCCTTTCCCCGCCCGGGCAGCGTCAGAGTGTGGTTCGTTCGGCCCAGCACTTTAACCCCCGCAAACGGCGATCCGCATGGGCACGGCTCGTCTTCGATCTCGATGGAATCGCTCATCTCGTATCGAATCAGGGGCATGAGATAGTTGTACAGATGCGTCACGTAAATTTTTTCTCCCCGCCGCCCCGCCGGAACCGGTTTTCCCGCCTCGTCCACGTTCTCCACGACGAGCCAGTCCTCGTTTAAGTGATAGGTCCCGCGCGAACATTGCTTGGCGATGGACATCACTTCCGTCGAGGCGTACATGTCCACGAGGCCCGCGCCGGGCCAGGCCTGCTGAACATGCCGGCGGATGTCCGGAGTAAAAGGCTCCCCGGCGGCGGTGATGAAGTGAAGTTTGACTTGCAAAAGACCGCGCTGCCGGTAATGGGCCAGAACGTCGAGCATCGAAGGATAGGAATATATGCCGAAAGGCTTGATGCGGTTGATCTCGTCCACGAGCTTCTCGAAGGGATCGGTGATCTCCAGAAGATGCAGATCCACGAAGCGGTCGGCGAAAGGCGACTTAATCGTGGGTACGAGGATGCTGCTGTAATGCCCCTGCTTGGGAACGACGGCTACGGCGGGCACGTGCAACAGCGGCGCCGCCAGCGCCCTGGGCCAGCCCCACCCGAAGCGAGGCAGTTCTCCGGCGGAAAGCCCCATGGCTTGGGACATTTCCCAGCCCCATTTGTCGATGATGAAAATGCCCCGCACCCCCGAAGAACCCGAGGTATGCGCCGCCACGTATCGGCCCATGAACAGTTCGCCCACGCGCCCGGGATCGCTGACGAAATCCTGCAGCTCACCGAGCCGGATCATGGGATCCGTCACGACCTGCTCGAAATTGGCCATGATCTCGTTTTTATCCGTCGGCGTAAAATCCGACAGCTTGACCTTGCCCGGATCGATCCCGCGCGCCTGCGCCGCGTAAAAGGGACAGCGTTTCACGGCAAATTGCAGCAGGCGATCCAGATTACGTTGCTGCTGGTCAAGAACCTGCTCGCGGTTTCCCTTGCGCCGTATAACGCCGAGCCGGTGCGCTTTTTTCCAAACGCGCCAAGCGCTCACGTATGTTTCGTTGGTGTCCGTCATGGTGAAGAAGGAAGGAGAAAATAGGAAGGATGAGTAAAGGACAATTCAACAGTCTCTTGCAAAATTATTGTTTCCTCAGTCTGAGTTTTCAATACATTACAGCAGAGGCTTTGGAAGCCTGCGCCACACACGCTGTGGTTGGCAATCGTTTTTCTTTTGCACGTCACATGTGGCGCAACGCGGCCCTTCGGCCGCAACCAAAAGGATTTCATTAGTTGCCGTATCATCCAATTTCTATACAGAACAAGAAAAACATCGCATCCTTCCCAGGCTTGGAAAGGTCTGGAAAGGACCCTTAGTTTCCCACACCCAGGAGGATGCGATGCAAACCTTTATACAGAAACACTCGTCGAAAGTCATCGGAGTTCTATCCGGCTTTGATCGCCTTGTATTCCAAGGCCAAGCGCTTGGGCTTTGTACCGGCGAGCGGCTCAGTTCACTGGCGGCTATAAAAAACGTGGGAATTCAAAGGATTATGGAGTTAGCAGCATGAAATTCTTGACGCCACGCAAAGATTTCTACGATTAGTAGTACACATTGGATACGGAAACCCGCACTCGCCATTGTCCATTGACACCCGGCGGCTTTGTGCGACAATGCATATCTGAAACAACCAATTGTTTGGAGAAAAGGCATGGGACTTCGGCATTTCGCGATGATCATGTTGCTTGCGGGGTTATTTGCATTCACCTTCTCCTGCGGCGACGACGATGACGACTCGTCCGATGACGACGCGGCGGATATCGTCGATGACGACAGCGCGGACGATGACGCCGATGACGACGCAAATGACGACGCAAATGATGACGTGGACGACGACGCGGATGATGATGTGCAACACGACCCTTCGACGCCCGGTCCTTATCCCGTGGGAAACCGGACCATGTATTTCACGGAAGAAGGCCGGTACGATCCGGCTACGCAAAGCGACCGCAAGCTCGTCGTGGAGGTGTGGTATCCGGCGGCGCCGGAAGCCGCGGATATGCCTCACGATGTCATTGTGAATTTCCTGGGCGACTGGGCCGAGGACGTGTTCGAGGTTCTGGAAGAATACGAGGCGCCGGCGGAGGAGATCGATAATTTTTACAACGAAACCGGCTCGGTGCGCGACGCGCCCATCAACACCGCAGGCGCCCCCTATCCCATGATCGTGTTTTCTCACGGCAACGCGGGCACGCGCTTTCAGAATTTCACGCAGTGCGAATATCTGGCCAGTCACGGCTTCATCGTCGTAGCGCCGGATCACACGGGAAACAGCCTGGTGGCGCCGCTTCAAGAAGAGTTCGTTCCTTTCGACGAGAACCTGGTTTTCATCGCCTACTGGATGCGCAAGTACGACCTTTCTTTTCTCGTCGACGAATTTCTTTACATGACCGCGCACGAGGCAAACGGCTTTTTCACCGGCATGATCGATCCGCTCAAAATCGGCGCCCTGGGCCATTCCTTCGGCGGCACCGCGGCGGTGGAGGCGACGAAATCGGATCCGCGCATCAGCGCGTGCGTGGTCATGGCGTCTTTCATGTTCCCCTGGTACGACGAGGATTTCGATGACTCGCTCATGTGGATGATCGCGCCCGACGACGGAACCATGGGCGACGCCACGTTCCTGTTCCGCCTGGATTACGAGATCGCGCCGCCGCCGAAATTCAAACTGGAGTTTTATAACGCCGGGCACTACACCTTCACCGATTCCTGCCTGCTGCTTCCCTCGATTTTAGGCGACGGCGACGGCTGCGGCACAGGCGAAAGACGCTGGGGCGAAGACGAATTCGAGTTCATCGAACACGACAAGGCGTTTTCCATCATCGACGCCTATTCCACTGCTTTTTTCGGCTTCAACCTGCGCGACGAAGAGCATATGAAGCAATACCTGGAAGACAATCATTTCCCGGACGATGTTTTCTATCTGCATCGAATGGGGGAATAGAAAAAACTTAAGCTAATTCATTTTTAACAAAAGCACGGAGAAAACTCGCAGATTCAAGTGATTTCTTAATACTTATTTGACAAGTAATTGATATGTGGTATTTTTTCTTACATTGAAGTTGAAATTTTGCTTAATTTTGTCGGCTTTTTGACGATAGGAATAGAAGGGAAAAACTGTCTTGTATTTCTGCAAGCTTCGTTCTAGAACTTGCTAGGAGAGGAAGCGGTGAATGAAGAAAAAAGCCCCGATTGACCCGCAAGAACTGCAAAGATTGATCGCCAAAGCAAAAAAGGATCTGTCCACGCCTGCAGGAAAACAAGCACTTTCAGAAGCTTTTGAAAGAGGACATCGCGAAGCGCAACGTCTGAGGAATATCAGCATACCAACATCACGATCCTTAAAGCGCCCAATTACGATCTGATTTTTTAAATCGGATCGATGGAGGATTATATGGCATGATCATCAGAATGCTCTGGTGGACGTTTGCGAGTATTCAATCCAAAATCTAAAAAGACTACTAAGCCTCTATTCAGAGGCAAAACCAGATCTGATTGATCGAAAACTTCACCAGATATATTTTAAGGAATATTTTCGTGAAATTGGTGCGAGCACTGTTGTTATTGAGGGACCTTATGTTGATCATGACTATTTGGATGACCATGCGCAACAAGCGCATTATGGTCTTCATTTCATGCCACAGGAAAACTTTTTCAGCATACAATTCCATCACCTTCGGCAATAACAAAACCGGCAACGGAAATATCCCCATTGGATCGAAGGAGATTTCCCAATCGTGGATTAACTATTGAGCAAATGGCTCATGCCGTCGCAGCAGTGGGTTTAGCGCCGGAACCGATAAGTGCGACAGACACATATATCCTCGAAGCAACTGTATGTGCGTATCTATCCGCAGGAATCCCCGTCATCCTTTTCGACGCGACCGATATTGAACTGTAACGCCTCAGTTGGAAATGGACTGACGGGCCGTTTTGGTAGACAGTAACCAAACGGAGGTCGGTCATGAGGAAACAACGGAAGAATTATTCGGCGCAGGAGAAGGTGGCGCTGCTTCGGCTCCACCTGGTTGAGAAGCAAGCGGTCTCGGACATCTGCGAGAAGCGCCAGCTTCAGCCCACGGTGTTCTACCGGTGGCTGAAGGAGTTTTTCGAGAACGGCGCGGCGGCATTCGAGAAGGGGCCGGGCAAGAAAGCGCAGCGCCGTGAAAAGCGCAAGATGGAGGCGATGGAGGCCAAGCTTCGCAAGAAGGACGAGGTGATCGCGGAGCTCATGGAGGAGCACGTGGCGCTAAAAAAAAGTCTTGGGGAGAATTGAAGGGTGTGTGGGTGGCCCATGACACACGGGACGCGGTGGTGGATTTCGTGAATTGCTGGAGCGACAAAACCGAAATCACGACGGGGCGTTTCATCGCCTGGATCGGCGTGACGCGCAGCAAGTTCTACGACTGGCGCGCCCGCTACGGCAAAGTCAACGAGCACAACGGCTGGATTCCTCGCGATTTCTGGCTTGAAGCCTGGGAGAAGGAGAAGATCATCGAGTTTTTCCACGACCATCCGCTGGAAGGATATCGTCGGCTGGCGTTCATGATGCTGGACGCGGATGTTGTGGCCGTGAGTCCTTCGAGCGTGTGGCGCGTGCTGCACAACGCGGGATTGCTGCGTCGCTGGAACGGCGGCAAGACGAAGAAAGGCACGGGGTTCGAACAGCCCTTGAAGCCCCATGAACATTGGCATATCGACGTGTCGTACATCAACATTTGCGGCACGTTTTACTACCTGTGCTCGGTGCTGGACGGGTGCAGCCGGTCCCTCCTGCACTGGGATATTCGGGACGCGATGACGGAAGCCGACATCGAGATCATCCTGCAACGGGCGCGGGAGATGCACCCGGAAGCGAGGCCGCGGATCATCTCGGACAACGGGCCGCAGTTCGTGGCCAAAGACTTCAAGGAGTTCATCCGGATCGCCGGAATGACGCACGTGCGGACCTCGCCCTACTACCCGCAGTCGAACGGGAAGATCGAGCGGTGGCACAAGTCGATCAAGAGCGAATGCATTCGTCCCGGCGCGCCGCTGTCCCTGGACGATGCGAAGCGCTTGGTCGCGGGCTACGTGGAGCACTATAACACGGTGCGACTGCACAGCGCGATCGGGTTCGTGACGCCCAGGGACAAACTCGAAGGGCGCGATGCGGAAATCTTCGCCGCACGGGACCGCAAGCTCGAAGCGGCGCGGGAAATGCGGCGCGGGCGCCGAAACGGTCTTGACGCGAATCTCGCGATGGTGGTGAACTGATGGTTGCCGGGCGAAACGGAGGCGGGCTCTGCTGGGGAGCAACCCGCCGAGGGATAACCCGGCGGGGCTCATCAACGGTGAGCAGGGCGTGGCTTCAAACCCCGCGCCCACCAATCTCTTCCGAAATACTCACCGGAGATAGACCCCCGATGCCTCCAAAAACCCATGCTCGAAGTACGAAAAACGCCGGTGCGAAGGAATGGGTCTTCGCACTAGCAAAAAACGGCTTCAGTCCATTTCAGGCTGAACCGGCACAGAACAGACTGGATTTTACTTTGATTCAATCTCATACGATCATAGTACTTTGGAGCTAATTTCAGCCGTTTCCAAGAATGTGGTGGAGAGAAATAAAGCAAAACCTGAAACTCGTTATTTGCTTGAGCATCTTTCCCAAAGACTTTAGACTAAAGATTCGATTCCTAACTGCAAGAATATAAGCTTCGATCTTGATTTTCTTGATTTATCCATCCTACCGGAAAATCGAAATGGAATTGTCCTGAAAGTTCGAGACGAAGACGCGGCGTCCGTCGGAGGATTGCGTCATGGCGGCAGGGTCGCCGCCGGCGGGGATCAAATCCACGAGGGCGTTTTCAGCTAGGTCGATTAAAGCCAGATAATTTCCTGCTTCTTCGTCGCCTTCACCGGCTTCTTCATCTTCGCCGGCCTTTGGCAGTGTGACGACCAGGAGGCTGCCGTCGGGGCTGACCAGCGCATGTTCCGGCGGTGCGGGCAGCTTGATGTCGCGGATCACTTCCAGAGGGGACAGGTTGATCACGCTGACGGACCGGGAAATCCTGTTGAGGCAATAGGCGTTTCGCCCGTCAGGGCCGACGATAATGCGCTCCGGCCCGCGCTGCACGTCCAGCTTGCGCAATAATTGCCGTGCCTCGACGTCGAAAACCGACACCGTTCCTTCCCCGTAATTCGGCGCCAGCAAAAGCGTGTCGTCGGATACGAAAACCGGCTCGCGGCACTGCCTGCCGGCGCTTAAAGTCTGCGCGGGAAATATATCGGTCGTGTTTTGCGGGTCGAAGATGTACACCCTGCCGTTTATGAGTCTGCTTGCGGCGCGGCTTTTCGCATAGACGCCGCCGGTGGCCGCCGCCACGCGTCCGCTTTGCCCGACGGCCAGGTAGCCCACGGGAGCCGGGAAGTGGATTTCCCGAACCAGCTTTTCATTTTCGGCGTCGACGAGCGCCGCCATGCGGCTGTTCGTGGCGGAAACGAGATAGAGGCTGGTGTGCGGCACGCGGCGCATGTCCGAAAGATTTTTACCGACCTTGATGCGCGCGCTCAAACGTCCCGTCTGCATGTTGAACAGATGAAAAAAGCTGCCGTTCATGCCGATAGCCGCCACGCGCTTTTCGCCGGGGACGATGTCGACTTTGAAAAAGTATTCAAAAAACGGCCCCCAGGTTTCCAGCACGGACATGGAGTCCGGATCGATCACCTGGATTTCACCGAGCAGCGAACACGCCGCGTAAAGCCTGCCGCGCCGGTCCAGGGCCAGTCCCTGCGGGCGGCGGCATGAGGGAATCCGCACGCGCTCGACCTGCCATTCCAGGCGGCCGGGGGAAAGCAATTCCTCCGCCGGTTCGATTTTGCGGCTTCCCACCGGCGCGTCGGAAACCGGCGCCGCGTCGAGGCTCAAATCGTCGCAGGCGATATAAGCGACGGCGAGAATCGCCGCCGCGATGATGATCGGTATGCGCTTTGTCAAACCCGCTTAATGCCTTCCCGCCACCTGGCCAGGTGCGCGTCCACTTCCTCTTTCGCCATAGATGGCTCGAATCGACGGTCCTCGGCCCATCGCTGCGTCACCTCGTCCTTGCCGCTCCACACGCCTACGGCCAGCCCGGCCAAAAAGGCCGCGCCGTAAGCCGTGGTCTCCACCATGGTCGGGCGGCTGATGGGCGTGCCTAGAATGTCGGCCTGGAACTGCATCAGCAGATTGTTGTTGCTGGCGCCGCCGTCCACGCGAAGCACGCTCAAGGGTTTGCCCGAATCCGCCTGCATGGCGTTTAAGACTTCAAAGTTCTGCATGGCCATGCCTTCCAGCGTCGCCCGGGCGATGTGCGCGGCGGTGACGCCGCGATCGATTCCCCAGATCACGCCGCGGGCTTCGGGATTCCAGTGCGGCGCGCCGAGTCCGGTCAGGGCGGGAACGAAAACCACGCCGCCGGAATCCGGCACGCTGGACGCCAGGGCTTCGATGGCCGGGCTGTCGTCGATGAAGCCCAGGCCGTCGCGCAGCCACTGAACCGCCGCGCCGCAGATGAAGCTCGACCCTTCCAGGGCGTAGGTTGTCTCGTCGCCTACGCGCCATGCGACGGTGGTCAGCAGTTTGTTTTTCGAGTGGACGATTTCACTTCCCGTATTCATCAGCATGAACGCGCCGGTGCCGTATGTGCATTTGGCGTCGCCGGGCTCATAGCAAGCCTGCCCGAAAAGCGCCGCCTGTTGATCCCCGGCGATGCCCGCCACGGGGATGCCGTCGGGCAGAACCGAAAGTCCTTTGGTTTTGGCGTACACTTCGCTGGACGCCTTGATGCCGGGCAGGACGGACATGGGAACTTCCAGATGCCCGGCCAGCTCCTCGTCCCAGGCCAGCGTCTCCAGATTCATCATGAGGGTGCGGCTGGCGTTGGAAACGTCCGTGACGTGCTCGCCGCCGGAAAGGCGCCAGACAAGGTACGTATCTATGGTGCCGAAAGCCGCTTTTCCGGCCTTGGCGTCAGCGGCGAATTCGGGAACGTTGCGCGCCAGCCACGTCAGCTTGGTGCCGCTGAAATAGGGATCGAGCAGCAGGCCGGTTTTGCGCGTGTAGAGTTCCTCCAGGCCCTTTTCCTTAAGCTCACGGCAGATGTCCGAGGTGCGGCGGCACTGCCAGACGATGGCGTTGTGGTAGGGCCTGCCCGTTTCCCTGTTCCAGATGACTGTGGTCTCGCGCTGGTTCGTGATGCCGATGGCGGCTATGCGATCCGGGGTGATATAAGCGCTTTGAAGAGCTTTCCTGATGGCGGCGTCCACCGATTCCCAAATGTCGCGGGGATCATGCTCGACCCATCCGGGCTTGGGGAAAATCTGGCGGAATTCCTGATAGCCTTTGGCGATGACTTTCAGATCCGAATTGATCAAAAGAACCGTGGAGCCGGTGGTTCCCTGGTCGATGGCGCAGACGATGTCGGACATGTGCCCTCCAAAAAGATGAATTGTTTATAACGCATGCCCGCTGAATTCGCCGGGCGTTATTCCACGACCACTTTATTGGAAAGTTCGTTGGCGTCGTCGGGCTTGATGGGAAAATCTTGCTTGAGGATTTCGCCGCATCGCATGACTCCGGCGATCAGGCCGTCGGCCAGGGACTTGTTTTTGATTCCGTGAAGCACCAGTCCGACGACTTCATCCCACTGTCCCGGTTTGACTTTGGCGTTGATGCCCGCGTCGGCCAGCACGCGCACGCGGCGCTCCAGAAGCGAAACCATGATCAAAATGCCCGTGCGGTCGCGGGTATTGATCAATCCGTGCTCGACGAAGGCCTGAATCGCCCTTTGCTCGACTTCCGTATCGATGACTTTGCGGCCGATCAAAAAGCGCTTGAGAAAAGGTATAAATCTCACGAGCAAAAAGCCGACGATAAATCCGCCGATGAGCATGCCGCCGCAGATGAAATAATCGAAATCGGGGAAAATCCACATGCCCGCGATGAGAACCAGCGCCTGGCCGATCAGTCCGCCCACGAGTTCGGCGTGGGGATAGGCGTCGGAAGTGTGAACCACGAGGGGCACGATTTCGCCCGAAGTCGTGGATTCCGCCTTGCTCACCGCGTCTTCGATTCGTTTTTTGTCCGCGTCGTTTAAGGTCATATTTACAACCTATCGTGTTTTATGCAATCGCCTAACCACTTGCAAAATGACTGATATAGCTATCTTTTCTTATAGACAACAGCACAGGCGAGGGCGCCTGTGCCACACACGCTGTGGCCGGCGATCGTTATTCTTTGGCACGTCACATGTGGCACAGCCGCCCCCGGCTGTGATTGCTTCTCATCAGCACAAATTTTTTTCCGTAAATAAAAATAGCGACTCCTCGAAATGTATTTTGCAAATGGCTACGCCAATCGCGGTTGGAAACCGCTTCTACATTTTACCAACTTCCCGAGGCGCCGCCTCCGCCGAAGCCGCCTCCGCCGCCGGAAAATCCTCCGAGTCCTCCGCTGCTGCGTCCGCCGCGCCCGCCGAATAAAAGCGTGCTGAACAGGATGAAGCGGCCGGTGCGCGTGGAGATCAGGAGGATAAAAATGATGATGCTGAAAATCGTAGAGAATATGGAACGAGCCGATTTATTCTGGCTTCGCGCGTAGGCTCTGTCGGTTTTCGGCGCGGTGAATTCGCCCTGCGTCGCTTTCATGATCCCATCCAGGCCGCCGACGATTCCCGCGTAGTAATTTCCCGTTTTGAAGGCGGGGATGATCACGTGTCGGATGATCCGGGATGATTCGAGATCGGTCAGGGCGCCTTCCAGGCCGTAGCCCACTTCGATGCGGACCTGGCGATCATTCGGAGCGACTAACAGGATCACGCCGTTGTCCTTGCCTTTTTGGCCGATTTTCCATTGCTCGGCCACGCGCATCGAATATTGCTCGACGGAATCGCCGTCCAGCGATTTGACGGTCAGAAGCGCGATTTGCGTCGTCGTCTGAGATTCAAATGAGGCCAGGGCGCCCTCGATCTGCGCTTCCTGGCTGGCGTCGAGAATCCCTGCGTAATCGTTGACGCGCCCTTTGAGTTTCGGAACCGCCGCCAGGGCGACGGCCGCGACGCTGAAAACGATAAACGCCGCGAAGACAAGCGCAATTTTTTTTCGATGATTTAAAAGCAAATGTTTACGCCCCCGTTTCGCCTAAAAGGCATATCACGACGCGCCAAGCGCCTGCAAGAGGCCCGGTTAAAATTCCACTTTGGGCGCTTGCTTCACGGCTTCGTTTTCCACGCTGAAATTCTGCTTGACCTCCATTTTGAGAATATATTTCGCCGTGATGTTCGAGGGGAAGTAACGCACCTTCTTGTTGTAGGCCGTAACCGCCTTGATATAGCGGCCGCGGGCCACGGCAATGCGGTTTTCCGTGCCTTCGAGCTGGGCCTGGAGGTCGAGGAAATTCTGACTGGCTTTCAGGTCCGGATAGCGCTCGGCCACGAGGAGCAATCGGCTCAACGCTCCGCCCAGTTGGGATTGCGCCGCCTGGTAGTTCTGAAACGCCTTCGGATCGGAAAGCATTTCCGGCGTGACTTTGATTTGTCCCACGCGGGAGCGGGCCTCGGTGACCGCCTTGAATGTGTCGGCTTCGTGCGCGGCGTATCCCTTGACCGTGCTGACGAGGTTGGGAATCAGATCGAACCTGCGCTGAAACTGATTCTCGACTTCCGACCAGGCCGCCGTGACCTCTTCGTCCAGGCCTTGAATGGCGTTATAGCCGCATCCGGAAAAAAGGATCGCAAAAAGCGCTATAGCGGAAATGAAAGAAGCAGTCCGCGCCGTGCGAAACGATTGTGCTTGGATACTCATCAATTGTCTCCCGTGCCGGCGGTTGTTTTGCGTGCGGCCGGCCTTGAAAATGATAAAGGAAAATCCGGTGTGGTGATATGAAAATCAGCCACGTAACAAGAAAATAATCATGATCCGGGCTCATTCAAGGAAAAGTTGGGGTTCTTCGCGGATTACCGTACTTTAACACCCGCTCTTCAAACTTTGCGAAGAAGAAAAATTATCTTTCGCCGCCTTAAAAGGGCGGTCGTCGATCAAAAATGTCCTTTCAAAACCTATCAGCAAAAATTCCATTCCAAAGGCAATGTCAAGGACGAAAAATAGTTTTTCTTCTTTATCTCTTAACGTACGGTAATTCTCGAAGAACCAAAGTTAGGGCTCGGCAGCCTGGCCGCACCGTTTCGGGCGGTGGAAAAAAATGCTATGAAACACGTATGAGAGTCACTATCTTCAAGCGAAAAATCTTTGCGAGGTCAAATGCGGCGACGTTTACGGCGGCGTTTATTGGCGTCGTTTTGATGGTCGCCGCTTGTCATCACGCTCCCACCGCCGAACTGGAGCAGGCGCGCCAGTCGATCATCGACGCGAAATCCGCGAAAATCGAAGGGGAATGCCTGGATTTTCTGGCTCAGGCGCAAAAGCATCTGGCGGAAGCGGAAAAGCTTGCCGCCGAAGGCAAAGACGACGAGGCCCTGTACGAGGCGCAAAAAGCCAGACACTTAGCCAAAAAAGCTAAACGTTGCCGGCAGCAACAGCTCCTTTATCAAAACAAGAGGGATTGATCCCGTTGCCAGGCGGCGCGCCGATCACTTTCGCGGTTATGGCATGAAGAGGTATATCGCCCAAAGGCTCGCATTAGTCGTCCCGACGGTCTGGGGCGTCGTAACGCTGGTCTTTTTTTTCGTTCATATGATTCCCGGCGATCCGGTGGAGGTGATGCTCGGCGAAACCGCCATGAGCGCCGACAAGGAAATGCTGCGCGGCAGGCTTGGCCTCGATCAGCCGATCCACGCGCAATACGGCCGTTTCGTGACGGGGATTTTCAAAGGCGATCTCGGACAAAGCTTTTTCTATCACGACGGCGTGCTGTCCGTGATCGCCGAGCGGCTGCCCGCCACGATCCGCCTGGCCTCCGCCGCGATGCTCGTAGCGCTTCTCATCGGCATCCCCGCGGGCGTTATGGCGGCAGTGAAAAAGGATTCGCTTTTCGACAACGGCTCCATGCTCGTTTCTCTGATCGGCCTGGCCATGCCCAACTTCTGGCTCGGTCCGCTTTTGATCATCCTCTTTGCGCTAAAGCTCGAATGGCTGCCCGTTTCCGGCGACGACGGCTGGGCTTCGTTGATTCTGCCGGCGATCACGCTGGGGACCGCGATGGCGGCCATGCTGGCCCGCATGACGCGTTCGTCGGTGCTGGAGACGCTTTCCGAGGATTACGTGGTCACCGCCAGGGCCAAGGGATTGCCCGAGCGGACCGTGATTCTCAAACACGTTCTGCGCAATGCGCTGATGCCCGTGGTCACCATCATCGGCCTGCAGACCGGCGCGCTTTTATCCGGAGCCATCATCACGGAAACCGTCTTTGCGTGGCCGGGAATCGGCACGCTTTTGGTCGGCGCGATCCAGAGTCGGGACTATCCGCTGGTGCAAGGGTGCGTGCTGGTCGTCAGCGTTTCATATGTTCTGATCAATCTCGCCACGGACTTGACCTACGCCGTAATCGATCCGAGGGTTCGGCTCGGGGGTGAGCCATGAAGAGCCGCCTCGCCGCAGCCGGAATCGCGCTGATCATTTTCATGGCGGTCCTGGCGCTTCTGGCGCCGCTTTTGGCGCCGTACGATCCGGCGGCTATCGATCTGGGCGCCGACCTTGACGGCCCCAGCGCCGCGCATCCTCTGGGTTGCGACGACCTGGGCCGGGACATCCTTTCGCGGCTTCTTTACGGCGCCAGAACTTCGCTATGCGTGGGGCTTGTCGTCGTGCTGATTTCCGCGGCCGTCGGAACCGCCCTGGGCGCGGCGGCGGGCTACTCCGGAGGCGCGGCGGACATAATCCTCATGCGCCTGGTGGATATTCTCATGGCGTTTCCCGGAATTCTGCTGGCCATCGCCGTCGCCGGAATCCTGGGGCCGTCGCTGGTCAACGTCATCATCGCCCTGTGCGCTTTGGGGTGGGTGTCCTTCGCGCGGCTGGTCCGCGGGCAGGTGCTGGCGATCAAGGAAAGAGATTTCGTCGCCGCCGCGCGCGCCATGGGAGCCGGGCCGGTGAGGATTGTCGCGCGCCACATCATGCCCGAAGTGCTGGCGCCGGTCATGGTGCAGGCTACGTTCGCCGTGGCGGGAGCGATTCTCGCCGAATCGTCGCTGTCGTTTCTGGGACTCGGGCCGCAGGATTACCCCACGTGGGGCTCCATGCTCAGCGAGGGCGTGGAGTTTCTCCTGTTCGCGCCGCACATGTCCACGTGGCCCGGCCTGGCTCTTTGCGTGACGGTTCTGGCCTTCAATTTCCTGGGCGACGGCCTGCGCGACCGCCTGGATGTGAGAGCTTGACGATCTACCTTTATGCTCGCGGGCGCTTTAGGAACAGCTTCACTTTTCCGTACGCGGATCCTTCCAGCACTTGAAGGCTTTCGTGTTCGATATCAACATCTTTACCGAGCTTGCTGGTCCATGTTCCATCCGGCAATTGGCGGGTTGCGTGAGTTGGAACTCCGTTTTCATTTGTATATATAGCCACTTTTTCATAGCCGCTTTCAAGCTCGGAGTTTTCGCAGGGCGTGTATTTCAAAGTGGAATAGGCTTGAATGAATGCGTCCATCGTATATTCTCTTGGAATATCCGGAGGCCAATAATATAAATAAAACCTATCCGGTTCCCACCAAGCCCCATTATCATTTGCAGCCCATGCGATGCAGTTATAAGAAGGAGTTTGTGGACTCGTAACATGATACTTCTCCAACTTCGGAAATACACCATGCAAATCACACATTAATAATCAAAACCGTTTTCTTTGCCCCATTGAATCCAGGCTTGCGCCATTTCTTTGATTCGCCCCCGCTGCGTCGGCTCAACAGGATCGGCTCCAGTAATAACCTTCAGCGCCCAAAACCAATGGTCCGGCCTATCCACGAGTTCTTTTAAAATGAGATGAACAGCCTGTGGACCGAGGCCTATTATTCGCTGATAGGCCGGGTGCATTGCAATTTCATTGATGGATGAAAGCAGCATCGTTTCTTTTTGCCATTGATGCTTCAATTCCTGAAAACGCCTCTCAATGCCGTTCGATGATATTTCGGCGGCCACGTAGATTTTTAGAAAATAATCCTTGAAGCATTTTTCGTAATTATCCATAAATGACGGAGCGCCGGCGTCGCTTACAAGAGTGTTATTGCTTTCGCGCCACAACTCGGGAATAGATCGGGATTGAACCCCTCTTTCATCGGCAAATGGGCCAAGATCCCCAAAATCAAACTGAACAGCCGTGGATGTGTCGCTTTCTTTGATTTCAATGAGTTCGGTACGCAAAACCTAATCCCCTTCTGGATAATATAAGCCCAAAATGAGAACAAACTCGTGAGACACAAGCTGAAAAAATTCGCGAAATTGTTTGACGCTGTAGTTCTCTGAACTCATTTCTTCCGCCAGAGTATTGATGTCCTGCTCCACAAGAACAATCAGTTGTCTGCCGGTGGATGTTGAAATGACGCCTGTTTTATTTCGAACCCAGGAATTGACCGAGAATTTATTCCCCATGGAAAAGCGTTTGTGCGCGTGGAGTTCGAAATTCTCCGGACGATTCAGCGGAGCTTCGTGACAACGTTCCGTGCAAAAATGGCGAGCAAGAAACAAACCTGGATTTTCGTGCTTCGCATACCAATTCACTATCGCCGCGACACGGCCGATGCGGGGATTAAGGATTTTGACGTATTCTTCGAAAACATCCGAGGCAATAAGAAAAAACTCATCGGGATTTTCGGTTTCGCCGGCCGGAAAATTTTTACCTATAATATTGATTCGTGAAGATGCTATCTCGCAGGACAAATCGCCGGATTTGTTGCGGCAAATAATCTTTGGTATTTCCCTGGGCGCTTGCTCTCCCAGCGGAAGAATGATTGGTTCGGCGTCAAAGCGACTCATCCAGTGAGGCAGAAGCTCCCTCACCAGCCGATTCGTCGACAATTGTTCGTCCGGCGTGAATAAGGTCGCCTGACAAGTCGCCGGAAGAAAATCCTTTGATTTCAGTTTCTGCAATTTCGGCGCTCCTTATAATAGACCGCCGCTGATAGTGCGGAAAAACAAGGGATGTTCACTTGGCAAATTCCATTCGATTTCACTCTAATTCGGTGTTTTCGGGATGTCAAATCCACCATATATTCCGGCGGAGTCTTTTCATCGAAAAACGCTTATCAAGCGAAATAGCTCATGGATATTTACGCGACCTTATAAGCGATCTCGATTTCCGGCATCTGGGAAATGGCTTTTTTCACCGAGCATTGCTGCGCCGCGCGAATGACAGCGTCGCGATATTTCTCAGGGAAAGATTCGGGCAGTTCGACGGTGATTCTCACGTAACGCAGGGCCTTTTTCTGCCAGTCCATATCGATCATCTGCGTGACATTGACGCCGTCCGTGGAAAGATCGCGGCTGGTGCAAAACTCGCGCACGTAATACGCGGCGCACGAGGCCAGGGACATAACGAAAAGCTGGAAAGGGCTCGGGGCCGTCTCGTCGCCGCCTTCTTCTTCCATCTGGTCCGTGGAGACGATGTATTTGCCCAGTTTTATGTCCTGCTTTTTGCCGTCTTTATATTGAACGCTGACTCTCATGAAAAGCTCCTTTTCTCGGGAAAGAGACTTAATTTAATGATCCGTATTTTCAAAAAAATTTTCAAAGCCGTCGCGCCGGCATCAGGAACATAATCATTGTTTCGGATTGTCGCAAGGGATTATGAGACTGTAATGTTTATAGCCGTAGGGAGCGCAACAGAAGGTGCGTCCTAAAAAGTTCTTCCAATCATTTTGATCCGTCAGCCGCTTGCCTATGAGTATTTGGCGATTTCTTTATTCAATGCTTCGACGAGATAGACAACCGTTGTCGAGGGGCTGGGGCAAGGTTCATTCTTGCAGGATTTTTCGTATCTTTGAGGCAGCTTTTTCGCATTTTGAATTGCTTTTTTTGCCAATGAAAAAGCTTTGGCGACATTTTTCATCGGAAAATCATCCTTATCGAAAACGCACCAAACCTGATCGAAGCCGCCTTGGCCATCAAAAAGTTCTTTTGCTTTTCGTACTACTGAAAACGTATTGCTGCCGGAGCCTTCCACTTCGATTTGAATATTCATGGCCCTGGTTTTTTCTCGGAAAGCCTTGAAGTAATTCGGCTCTGTTTTTTCCCCTTCGCAAACGATGAGTATAAATCGACGCGGCTTTCGCGTATTCCACTTGCGCCTTCCTGGGTTTTTGTGACGATGATCAGCCATGTTTTTTTTCTATCATTGTCGCCAACTCGTTTATAAATGGAACCGCGCCGTATTTTCCGCGAAGATAGTTTAGGTCCAGGGCTTCATCCTTGCGAGGGCCGAATTCGGCGAGGCTGTAAAGGTCCGTGGATTCATTCGACTTCTTTTCCGTAAACCATATCTGATCACGGCGCAGAAGCTTTACTCTATGGCTTAATAAATTGCTGTCGTGCGTCGTAAATATGATCTGTGAATTCTTTTTGTTTGATTTGTCCTTTTGAAACATTTTCAATAATTCAATGGTGAGCGACGGATGAAGACGCGAGTCGATTTCATCTATAAATATAGTCGTACCGTTGGCCAACGCCTCGATAATCGGCCCGGCCAGCGCGAAGAGCTTTTGCGTTCCGTGGGATTCGTGAATATCCATTTTCAATGGGACTCGTGATCCATCGGGCGACTGATGGATTGTTCTGATATGATTGGATTCTTCTGGAATAGACAGATGCAATGTCGCATCCGAACTTGTGCTATCTATTCCTTTCAGCATTACTCCTTTTGTTTCAATCACAATATCCTTGATATTCAAATCAAGTTTCTGAATAAATTCCTTTATCTTGTCCGCATATTTTTTTTCTTCCATAAACTCGGTTGTAACATGGGAAAAAGAAAGTGGATCATAGCCTTGAAGCGTTCTGATGTTTTTCAGCGCACTGAAAATTTTACCGGCCTCTTTCCCATTCCATTGGGCGACGGTAGACAGGAACAAAGCGTTTGGCCTTGTTCGCGACGGGAGGCCCAATCCTTCACGAAATTGTGTTTTGTTGATCGTCGGATATTTTTTCCCTTTGCGTTTAAATAGGACTGTTTTGCGTTTCCTGGGACAATAATAAAGCCATTCCTCGATGACCTTTTCTTTGGTCGCCTTAAATCCATAAGTGTATTCAACTTTCCCGATGAGAAAGACGATCTCAAATTCGGAAGGTTTGGCGGCCATGCCGGAATCGAGAAGAAACGGCTCGACATCAATCGGTTCATCCTGCTGCGCGTCTTTCGCTGAGTGGATGACAAAATTCAGCATGAATCGGACAGCCTTGATAAGATTGCTCTTTCCGCTGGCGTTCGGACCGTAAATCGCGGCGGCATTCAGCAGATGCTTATAGTCGCCCCGGCTCAACAAGTTCGATTTTTCCAATCCTTGAAGCCGAGGCTCAACTTCCATGCTGAGTGTCACGGGCTCTTTGAAGGACCGATAATTGCCGACGGTGAAGCTGACTAACATGGATATTCGTCCCTTATTTTAAATTTACGCAAGTATTCCACGTAAAATGAGAATAAGACAAGATATTATTGAAGTCAAGCTGAATCAAAAGTGAGTAAATTACAGGAAATCCCATTTAGGGATAATAGTTCTTCGGTATTTCAGGCTTTGCTTTTCGCCAGAACCTTTTGCGCCTGCCCGGCCAGCGTCAGGATCGGGTCCCACACCGGCGAGAAGGGCGGCGCATAGGCCATGTCGATTTCCGCCAGATTGTTTACGGTAAATCCCGCTTTGATCGCCGCCGAAAGCACGTTGATGCGCCACGCCCCTTCGCCGGCGGCAATCTGCGCGCCCAAAAGGCGTCCTTCGGCTGCGTCGAAGACAATGCGCACCGTGAATTCCTTTGCGCCGGGATAGGCGTGGGCGCGGGTGCGGCCGGTAATCTCCGCCGACAGCGGCGAAAATCCCCTGGCTTTGGCTTGATCCTCACTGAGCCCGCACATGGCGACTTCCGTATCGAAGACCCGGAAAATGGATGTGCCCAAAACGCCGGGGAAAGCTTCGCCGGCGCCGACCACGTTCGCCCCGGCGATTTTTCCCTGCTTGTTGGCCACGTCGCCAAGAGGCGTGTAAACGGGGTCGCCGCCCAGTTGGAATCGATGTTCAGCGCAGTCGCCCGCCGCGAAAATCCGTGGATCGGAGGTTTGCAGATAATCATTGACGGCGATCGCTCCGGTTTTGCCGATCGCCAGCCCCGCGGCCTGCGCGATTTCGGAATTGGGATTGACGCCTGTTGCGATCAGCGCCATTTGGGCTTGAAAGCGCCGGTTGTCGCGCATGGCCACGGCGCGGATGCCCTCATCCTCGCTGCCTTCGATGCGCGCCACCTGCCCGTAAACCACGTCCACGCCGTGACGGCTCAAAGCGTCCAGGACTTTTTGGCGGATGGAGTCGGCCAGCACGCGTACGATCATGCTGCGGGACCAGACGGTGACCGCCATGCCGCGCCGCGTGAGGACTTCGGCCATTTCCATGGCGATGTAGCCCGCGCCCATAATGAACACCGGCGAATTTTCCGGCAGCGCCGCCAGATCGCTTTTCAGCGCCTTGCCGTGACTCAGCGTGTGCAGGAAATGCACGCCGGGAAGCTTGGCGCCTTCGATGTCGATTTTCCTGGCCCGCGCTCCCGTGGCGATGACGAGGCGGTCGTAGGGAAAGGTTTTTTCACCCTCGGGAGTTTTGGCGGTGACGATGCGCTTTTCGCGATCCACGGCCACGGCCTCGTGGCGCGTGAGGACGTTGATCCCCCGCTTTTTGCGGAACTGCTCCGGGTTGATGACCACGAGGTCTTCCATGTCTCGTTTCGGGTCTTCGATGTTGTAAGGCATGCCGCACGCGCCGTAAGACACGAAGTCGCCTTTTTCCAGCGCCGTGACCTCGACATCCGGCCTGCGCCGCTTGGCCTGACTGGCCGCGGACATCCCCGCCGCCACGCCGCCGATCACCACGAGCTTTCCGTTTTTTTCTATTGCATCGAGCGTCATGATTTATCTCCGGACAATCAACGTAATAATGAAATATTTAAAGGTGCGCTTACTTCGCTTATCACAAGCAGCATAACCGAAAAAGGCGGTGGATGTGTAGGAAACGGCTGTGACAGGGCGCACGTCAGGATTGTGAGATGAGGTCATGATGCGTGTCTTTCGGCCCGTCGTTCCCAGAAATCCTCGAAGCGTCCGCTCAGGATGCAGCATCGCAGGGCGATGATGGCGTTAGCGCCTCGGAGCGTCCAATGCATCCCCGCCCGTTTGAGGCGCGTGCCGACGACGAGTTTGCATCCGGCCTCGACGACCCCCGTCGAGGTGCACAGACCTTTCTTTCGGAATTCCGGGTAGCGCATCCTTTGTCGATTTCGGTGGATGTACTTGGCGCATTTGCGCGCCTGTTCGTTTGTTTCGGCGTGGCGGCGCAAGGCGCGCATCAACTCGTTCAGGCGTCCTTCGTCGAGTTCGTCACATCGCCGCTTCGCCCACGTCGCCGCCGTGTCGCTGGTCGCCCCGTAGATCACTTTGCCCACGTCGGAGAGATGCTGCTTGACGTGGAAGCGATCCACGATCTGAATCGCGTCGGGAAAGCGCTCGTCGGCCAGATTCCAGATCCACGGCGCTCCGTCGCCCAAAACCACCTGCCGCCGGGCCTTGTCGAATCCCGTCCGCCGCGCCTGGCGCTCCACGCGTTCCGCAAACGCCGACGGCGTCTCGTCCGTGTCCGCCTGCGCCGCGCTTTCGATCGCGGCAGAGTACGTCACCGACCCGTCGTCCCGCTCCGGCGTCCCGTCCTTGTTCCGGGATTCCGCCGTCCACGTCGTGACGAGCTTGACCTCGCGAGTTTTCGACGATCCGTCCGGCTGTTTTCCCGCCCGGCCCGCCAGATACTCCTTGCGCATCGGCAGGCCCGTGCCGTCCATCCCCAGGTACATTGTCGGCGCCAAAGGCTCCCCCGACTCATCTCCTTCCTGCTCCGCCTCGGCGATTTCCCGGCCCAACGCCTCCGCCGTCCGCTCCACCTGCTTGGTGTCCACCGCGACGCCGCCCAATTCCCTCAGCAAGGTCTCCCCTTCGGCGAAACTCACCATCGAGGCCGTGAGGCCGGTCATCCGCACCAGCGCCGGCGACAACGATCCCTCCTCCATCCCCAAGTCACGATCCCGCGGACAGAATCCCTTACGGCACGCCTCGCAGTGATAATACGCACGAAGCAAGGTCATCTCGCCCAACACCGTCCGGAAGGTCTTCTTCCGTCGCCCCGCGTACCGCGCCGCTTTTCCGCAACGGCACGGGAGCGTCGGCCCCGCATGATCCGATTCGTCCGCGTTAAGACGACACTCCACCGCACGCGCCGCCACAACCAAGGCCTGCCGCCTCACCGCCGTCTCAATCGCCTCGAAATCGATTCCCGAAGCCGTTTCCGGACCGATCAGCGCCTCGATTTCGGCTTCGATTTCCGCCGCGAAGGCGATTTTGAAGCCCCCTTTTTGGCCGCCTCGTCCGAGGCGGCCTGCGCTTCCTTCAACTCTGCGTCCGCCCATTGTTCACAGGCCTTCCAATAGGCCTCGATCAAACGCCGAAATTCTTGGCCAGCCTCGACTTGATGACGTAAAAGATCGGCGTTCTCACGATTGATCCATTGGGACACGGTCTTTTTGCCGACGACGCGAACCCAACTGACGTAGGGACCGTGACGCGCCGAAGGATCGGTGGCGCAACGACAACCCTTCTTGCCGCACTTCACGTAGCGTTCCGACACCGAACCCCTCCGCATGGGACGAGGTTCGATCAGCCTTAACAAAAGATCTCGGACAGGAACCGGAAGAGTGGGCATATTGGACATAGTAACCTCCTTGCGAATATCATATTCGCAAGATTGCCCCAATGCAATACCCTTCCCGACTGCACATCACAATCCTGACGTGCGCCCGCTGTGACATTTGCGTTTGACACGGCAAATCCCATCTGTGCTAAAATAGGTTGCTGTTTTTCCAAATATAAAGGGCTTTGCCATGAAGCGCGCATTTCGATTCCGCAAAATGCTCTCGCTGCTTTGTTTCGTCTTTATCGTCGCGGCGGCTTTTGCCGCGTGCAATTCCGGGGATGACGATTCCTCCACGCCGTATTACATGCCGGAAGATGACGACGACGACGAATACATTCCCGACACCAACGACGATGACGACGACGCGGATGACGATACGGGCGATGACGACGTCGACGACGACGCGGATGACGATACGGGCGATGACGACGTCGACGACGACGCGGATGACGATACGGCGGATGAAGACACGCCCGTCATTACCATCACCAAACCCCAGGCCAGCGCAAGTTACGACACGACGGAAATCGAAGTTCAGGCCCGCGTGGAAAATGCGGACCGTGATTCCATCGCGGCCTTTATGGATTCGACGCGCGTCACCGATTTCGTGACCATCACGGAAGACGGAGTGACGCCCAACACCTATAACGTCACCGGCGTGATCGACGGCGTGGCGCCGGGCAACCACAATTTCCGCGTCGAGGCGTCGAACGAGGCAGGGGACAATTTTGAAAGCGTGTTCTTTACGGTGAATATCGTCGATCCCTATCTGGAACTCACGATTTCCGACCGCATGGTCGAGCCCGGCGATCCCGTCGAGGCCGAAGTCCACGTGTACGACGCCTCGGGCAACGAACTGGATGTAAGTTACACGTACGCTGTCAACCCTTCCACAGGCTGGACCCGCGACGGCGACGAGTTCACCTTCAACACCAAGGGCAATTACGACATCACCGCCAGCGCCGAGATCAGCCGGACCACGGTCGCCGACACGGAAAGCGTCGAGGTGAAATATCTTACGCCCACGTCCGTGGAACTGCATCTTTCCTCGACGGAAATTCAGGCCGGCATGTTCGTCGTCGCCAACTCGACCGTATACAACGCCGACGACGAACCGCTGGACGGATGGACCGTCAATTACTTCGTGGATCCGGGGCAGGGCGCCGAGGTGGACGGCAACCGCATTACGCTCACGCGCGCGGTGATGCATACCATCACGGGCATCGTCAGCGGCATGAGCGTTTCCGGCGAGGCCGACTGCAACGTGATTCCCGGCCCGGCGGATCACGTGGAGCTTGCCCTGTCCGAGCGCAACATTGACGCAGGCGACACCATCACCTGGAGCGCCGAGGTTATGGATGCGCACGGCAACGCCATCGACGCCGATCCGACGGTCAGCGTGGAAGACGCCGACGATTACAATGTGGAGATCGACGGCGAAGACATCACCTTCAATCGCGCCCGCACGGATCCTTTCACCGTGACGGCGCGCTATACGATCATGACCGACAGCCTCGACGTAATGGTGGACGACGAAATCGAGCCGCGGATCATCATCACCAGCCCGGAACGCGGTTTTATCACGCAGGTTACGGGCCTGAACATCACGGGACAAATCATCGAAAATGAAAGCTCCATCGATACGTTCACCATCAACGGTCAGAATGTGATCTACGACGATCAGGGCAACTTCATTCATCTGGTCAATCTGTATGAAGGGGGATTGAACATCGTCGAGATGGAGGCGGCGGACGAATTCGGCAACTCCACGCACGCCAACACATCCATCCTGCGCGGCGTTCTTTTGCCCGACGACACGATGATCGATAACGTGGTGGGCGTGCGCGTGAACGAAACGGGCCTCGACCAGATCGAAACTTTGGCTTCCGGGTTCATCGACGAGTTCAACGTGGATGAACTGATCGCCGGCTACCTGCCCATGGAAATGGGCGAGCCGGGCGACAGCCCTTACATCTACGCCGATTATACGGATTTCTCCTACGGCGATCCGGTTATCAACATCACTCCGCAGTGGGGCGGTCTGGCGCTCGAAGCCACGATTCCAAACCTGCATCTGGCCGGATACGTGGATGTGACCATCGGCGCCGGCAGCCCGACGCGCTACGACCTGGATGTTTCCGGCAGCGCCGTGACGGCCAGTGCGAGCATCGACGTGAGCATCGATGTCGATGGCAATCTGGTCGTGGAAATCGACTCGCCCAACATTGACCTGGGGGACGACTTCGTCGTTGACATCAACGGATATTCCAACTCAGGTTTGATTACGGCGCTTGAAAATATCATCAACGGCATGATCGACAGCCTGCTCGGCGACGAGCTTTCCCAAATGATCCAGGATCTCCTGGGCGATTTGTACCTGGGCTTCGAGCAGGAACTTCTGGGCGTCAATTTCCTGTTTGAGCTGGAGTTCAACGAGCTGGATTTCGACGATGAGGGCATGGTGCTCTGGATGAACGGCATGGCGTCCACGGATTACATCGATCCCGATACACGCGCCGTCGGCGGCAGCATATGGACCAACAGCCCGCAGCCCGACCTGGAAACCACGACGCCGGAGGGCAACCTGCTTTACGGTTTCGGCGCGGCCATCGGCGATGAATTCCTCAATCAGGCCCTCTATCAATTCTACCGGGCGGGCCTTTTGACCTTCCACCTGGACAACGATTGGGCGCAGGGTATGGGCTTCGATTACGAGCTTTCCATCGGCGACCTGTCGACGTTCCTGCCGGGGCTTAACGACTTTTTCCCCGATGAAACGCCCATCGAGTTCTGGCTCGATCCGCAGCTTCCGCCGGTGCTGGTGTATTCGCCGGATATCGTTTCCGACGCGGTGACCATGGAACTGCAGATCGGCGATCTGCTGATCGACATGATGCTGGCGCCGGACGGCGAGGAGCCTGCCCTGGGCCTGAGCATGGCCCTGGCCATGAAAGTTCCGGTCAGCGTGGAAGTTGATACGGAAACGAATTCTCTTTCGATCGAACTGGGTCAGGCCGAAGTGAGCGTGGACGTGATCGAAGAGCAGTACGCCAACATCCCCGACAGCCTGCTGGAAGCGCTGATGCCCATGTTGCTGCAACTGGTGACGCCCATGCTGGCGGACTTATTGGGCGATTTTCCCATCCCGGCTTTCGAGGGCCTGACGCTGGAGGTGGTCGAAACCAGCGTCTTCGGCTACATGGACGACAGCCTGGGAATCTTCGGCGACCTGGCGCAGGCCGCGCAGGAGTGATTAGCGGTTAGCGGCCAGTGACTAGCGGCTAGTGGTTAGCGGCCAGTGAGTATTGATTCGTGTAAGAGCGGTTTCAACCGCGAATAGATATAAGTCTCTCGAATGGTTCCACTTGTATTCGAGATCCGAGCCCGGCATTTAAAAACTTCCCTTACAAATCGGACGATACAAACAAATACAAAAACGATACAAAGTTATTGGGAAAAATCCCCGATACTACCTTTAGTCAAAATCCAATAGCCTGATTTCCAATCACGGGATCGGGCCGGGAAACAAGGCAGGGAATTCACCACCCAGGGATGGATTCACTTAACGAAACGGGGGTGATAATGGTCAGCAGCATCAGTAACGCAAGCGCAGGCATGCCCGTCATGAAGGAGCCTCCCAGCCAGGAGGAAGTCTTCAAGAAGGTGGACGCAAACGGGGACGGAACCTTCGACAAAACCGAACTGTCCGAATTTGCGAAAATGATTTCGCAGATGAGCGGGCAGGATATCGACGTCGATGAGATCATGAGTCTTTACGACGAAGACGGCGACGGCATTCTGCAGGAGCAGGAGGCTTACGCCGCCCTGGACGGCATCAAGGAAAAAATCGGTTCGCCGCCGGGCCCGCCGCCGGGACCGCCTCCCGACGCGCAGGCCGCCGCATCCTCCGAAGAAGAAGAGGACGAAGAGGAAACGACGACCATATCCGCGCAGGCCGTCGCCGAAGGCATCAGCCTTTATGAAGAATACAGTAAAGAAGAGTTGATGGAGCTTCTCCTGAGCGTCAAAGCTTAGTTGCGAGGCGAGAAAAGAACTTAGTCTTCCTTTTTATCAATCCCGCCGTAAAAAGCGGGATTTTTTTGAACATAATTTTTAGCAGCCGCAGGCGCCGTTGTCGGAATCGTCATCATCGTCGCCGTCGATCTGCGCGTCGTCGTCGGGATCGTCGTCGACGATGTCCGGCTCGTCTTCATGCCAGGCCGGCACGGAAACGCAGCAATTATCAACGCACGCGTGCTCTTCGCCCAGATCGGCGACGCAGTCGCCCGTTGAATCGCATTCGTGGCAATCGGCCGCGTCATCGTCGGCGTCGTCGTCGGGAAACCAGTCGTCGTCGCTGTCGTCGTCATCGTCGGTGATGCCGAAAAGCCCGTTGGGATTCGTGAACAAGTAACCCAAATCCTCCAGTTCTCCGACGAAGTCCTCCATGTCGTCGGGATCGACTCCCGAATACGCGCAGAAGGAAACCACGGCGTCGCGGACGATGCTCATGCGCAGGGCCATATCCCGCAGATCCTCGAAATCGGCGCCGGGCGTTCCCGGAAGCACGCACCCCAGGTTGGCCGGCGCGATTCCCATATTCGACGCGCTGAAGGTGGTTTCAAACGGCATCAACTGATTCGTCGGGCCGATGAAGCTTGTGGCGAAGATGGGATCGGCGTCGTGGCGCACGGGGAAAACTTGCGGGTTTTGTAGATAGTAATCGAAGTATTCGGAAAAGATCAGGTAATCGCCGTGGGACGCCAGATGCCAGGGTGTTTCCCAGATTTTCGGCGTCCATCCTTCGGCGGCAAATTCCTGCAAACCCGCCTCGATGCGGTCTTGCACCCAGGCTTGCGCGTCGTATCCCAGAGGATCGCCGCTTTCGCCCTGAACGAACTCGGCGTCGCCCGTCGTGCCGTCGTCATGCTGATGCGTGACGCCCAGTTGAATCAACACGCCGCCGACATCCAGCATGTCGTCGATGAGAATCACCAGATCCGGGTCGTCATCAAAATGCCATTCCGTGTCCGGATCCGCGATCAGGCCCGTCACGTCCTTGAAGATGGGAACCACCGCAAAGGCGAAGGGAACGTCCATCTCGCCCAGCTTGTCGACCACCTGGCGCACGTTCGCCGTGTCCACCATCCCCGGCGTCAGTTCGTAAAATCGGAAAAGAGCTTTATGGTTTTCAAGGGCGTCGGTTTCGTAAAATTCGTGAAGCAAATCCGCCAGCACGTACATGCGATCGTCGATCCAGTCAAACCAGAAAGGGAATTCGGCCAGGTAGCACAGGTTGCCGCCGCAAAGGAAATGGGGATGATCCTGGTCCGGCAGGCCGTCGGGAATCAGGTAGGAGTAGATGCCCGGATTGCCCGTGATCTCCACGTCCCAAAACGACAGCTCTTCACGGCGTTCCATGAATCGGCCTTTGTAATCGATGCGGTCGCGCCCGTCGCCTTCGTTGTATTCTCCCGATTTGAAACCGAAGGGCCCGGGGCCGGGGAAAGCGTCGGTCAACTGATGCAGCCCTTCGCCGATCCACAGAATACGGTGCTGATTTGTCGCCACATCATCGAGAAAATCCTGCGGCAACTCGAAATCATAACTGTAGCCGATGTAAACGGCATAGTCGTAGTTGCCCAGATCTCCCGACTGATATTCGGCTACGTCCGCGGTGGTCACTTCCGAATCGAAGTGCGCCATGAGGTTGAGCATCATATTGGCGTATATGATCTGCTCGCCGCCCGCGCCGGGTGTTTCGTAATAAATAATCGTCGAGGCGTACGCACCGCCTGCCGCCACAAGGATAGCCATCATGAACATGAAACCAATTGATGTCTTACGCAACACTTGAAGCCTCCATGAAATATTGCTTCAACGAGGGCTTTTTTTATTAAAAGCCGCAGGCGCCGTTGTCCTTCTCATCGCCGTCGGCCATGTATTCCGGGTCATCGCCGTCGCCGCCGTCGTCGTCGAGTCCCGTGTCGCCGTCGCCGAAAGGCTCGCCGTCCAGGCCGTTCATGCCGTCATCGCCGATAATGTCCTCCGGACTGATGAACGTATATCCCCGGTCCTTGAGGCCGTCGATCACGGTGAGGACATCCTCGATCGACACCAGCGTGTAATGGAAAAAGAAAGCCGGCATGGCGTCGCGGACGATGCTGAGGCGATCGGCCGTTTCCAGGAGAGTTTCGGGGCTGTATTCATCGGTCTGGGCGTCCAGATACCCCAGGTTTTCCGGCAGAACGGCCATGCCGAATTCTCCGGTCGCCGAATAATAGGGTAGGCGCTGAGAAACCGGATCAAGAGCTTCGCCGAAAACCGGATCGGCGTTCCAGGCGACGGGGAACGTTTGCACCTGAGCCCAGTTCACGTCGAAGTACTGTGCGAAGATCCTGTAATCGCCCTGGGAAGCGCTGTAGTGGGGCGTCTCCCAGATCATCGGCCGCCAATTCCACTGCGCAAATTCATCGAGGGATGTCTCGATCTTTTCCTTCACCCATTGCTCGCTGTCTTCTTCCAGGGGCACGGCGTCGATATCGTATGTGAATTCCCAGTCCTCGGCGGTGATGCCGTCGCCGTTTTGGTGCGTGCATCCGTGGGCGATCATGGTGCCGCCGTTGCGCAACATGTAATTGAAAGTGTTGGCCAGCGCCGGATCGTCCTTGAGATGAAGCTCCGTGGGCTCCATATAATAAAGGCCTTCCGGATCCTCGAAAATCGGGATGACGCCGAATCCGAAAGGAACGTCCCTGGCCGCCAGTTCGTCCACGTAAGATCTCAAGAGTTCAAGGTTGTATAGCCCCGGGCTGATATCCTCGAAACGAATCATGGCCTGGCGCACATTGCCGATTCCCGTCTGGTAAAACTCGTGCAGCAAATCGGCCAGCACGAGCATGCGGTCGTCGCTGCCTTCATAGTAAAAGGGATTTTCCACCAGATAGCAGAGTTTGCCGCCGCACAGAAAATGGGGATGCTCGTAATCCGGCGCGTCTTCGGGGGAAACGAAAGAATAGACGGTCGGCGATCCCACGACGCGCACGTCGGCGAAAGAGAAATCCGTAGCCCGCACCATCTGGCGGTCCTTGTAATCGATCCTGTCGCGGTCCTCGCCGTCGTACCAGTCCGCAAACTCAAAGCCGAAAGGATTGTTGTTTTGCAATCTTAAAGACAGATCGTCGAAATTGTCCCCGATCCAGAAAACGTTGTAACGGTTGGCTCTGACGTCCTCGAAGAATGCGTCGGGAATCTCGTAATCGAAATCAACGCCGATGTAGATGGCGTAATCGTATAGATCCATGTCGCCCTGCTCATATCCGGCGACGTCGGCGGCTTCGACGCGGGAATCGAAATGCCCGGCCAGATTCATCATCATGTTCGCCTGCTGAATTCCGGTCTCGCTGTTTTCGTAGTAGATTATCGTCGAGGCCGAAGCGGAAACCGAAAGAATACAAGCCAGGTAAATACCCGCCAATAACAGCGTTTTCGCAGCACGCATATCTCATCCCCATTATTTTTTCGCCTGAGGCGGTCTTTGCTTCAATATCCCTTTTTTATAGCGATTCGCCAAAAAATGCGAGAAATATTATAGCAGCGCGGCGGGTGCTTTTCCAAGCTTGGCGAAATCGTTATCATCGCATCGTGAGCGGCAACACGAAATAAGCTCCGGAATATGGAATCGCCGGGGAAAGATCATTGCCGGTTCCGGCGCGAAAGTATGACAAAGAGCGAATTATGAAAAACGATTTTCCCATACTGGAATTCGACGAAAATCCGAATGCCGTCATCAGTCCGCGCAAGCCGCTGAAACCTTTGTTTGCCCCGAAAAAATGCGTGCTTTGCTTTTTTCCCGAAGTTATAGAAAAACTTCGAAAGCAAGGGGCGCTGAAGGTGATTGCGAGGCTGAAAAGCGAACTGGCGCCCAATCCCCTTTACAAGTTCGAATATCACGGCGAATCCCTCGGGCTCATCCATCCCGGCCTGGGCGGCCCTTTTTCCGCCATCGTGCTGGAAACTCTCATCGCATACGGTTTCGAAAAATTTATCGCATGCGGCAGCGCAGGAGTGCTCGACCGGGATATCGCCGCCGGGCATGTGATCGTCCCGGTCTCCGCCGTGCGCGACGAGGGACTTTCCTATCATTACCTTCCGCCTTCGCGGGAAGTTCAGGCATCGCCGGAGGCCGTCGCCGCCATCGAGGATGTGATGAAGGAAAACGAGGTCGATTATCTTCTCACGAAAACCTGGACCACGGACGGAGTGTATCGGGAAACGCCGAACAAAATCGCCATGCGGCGCAAGGAGGGATGCCTGGCCGTGGAGATGGAAGCGGCGTCCATGTTCGCCGTGGCGAAGTTTCGCGGCGTGATCTTCGGGCAGATTCTCTACGGCGGAGACGACGTGAGCGGGAAAAAATGGAAACACCGCAATTTTCTGAAACTCACCTCGGCCAGGCAGCGCATTTTCGATCTGGCCGCGCAGGCCTGCGCGCGGTTGACCTGAAACTTAAGGATGAAGGGGGAAGCGACCTGGGTAAGCGCGGGGGCTTGCCCCAACAATGCCATCGTAAAATTCATGCTCGTGTTATGAGATCCATCTTCATCCATGCAAAATGGTTCTATCAACTTATTTTGGATGGCTATAAGGCTAAAAAAACCGCGCGATAACCTGCCCGAGCAAGCCGGGGAGGAATTTGTATGCGGCCAGACCGCCCAGGGCCAGCAGCGTCAGCAGGGTCAGCAGGATGGCGCCGCGCGTAAGCAGGCTTCTAAAGATATCCCCCCGAAGTTGTTCGGACAAATCGTTAAGAAGCTGCTCGACCTCGGCTTCCGAGGGATGTTCTTTTCGAGTATTTTGCCGCGCGCCTTGAGCCATTGTCACACCTTCGCTTCATTATCCGCACCGCCGTCGCCGCCGTCAAATTTTTCGTTATCTGATCCGCCGGCGAAATCACATTTCATGAATTTGAAAGAGCATGACAGGCATATCGTAAAGAAGGTTTGCGCCGGGGCCTGTCACTAACCCCGGCGCAAATGGGAATCAAGAAGGCTTTTAGCGCTTCAAGTTGAGCAGTTCGGTCAGCATCTCGTCGGATGTCGAGATGGAGCGGCTGTTGGCCTGATAACCGCGTTGCGTTGTAATCATTTGAACGAATTGCTGGGCCATATCCACGTTGGACATCTCCAGCGTGTTGGAGAAGATCCGTCCGTTGCCGGCGGTGTCGGCGACGCCGATGACCGGCGGGCCTGACTGCGTGGTTTCCTGATAAATATTGCCGCCGATCTGGGCCAGTTTTTCCGGCGTGTTGAAATTGGCCATGGTGATCTGCGCGAACTGGACGGTTTCGCCGTTGTTGTATTTGCCTTCGATGATCCCGTCGGTGTCGATGGAAATGGACTGGAGATAACTGGGAGCGGAACCGTCCTGGCTCAAAAAAGATACGGCGGATTCGGTTCCGAACTGCGTGGAGCCCGAGTATCCGGTGCCGCCGTCGGAGATCGCATCGCCGAAATCAAAGTCGATGATCTGCGCCTGCGTGGCGCCTCCGGCGAAATCAAAACTGGAGGAAATCTGTGTTTCCGTGACGAGGCCGCCGTCTGTGTCGAAATCCAGCGTTCCGCTGGCGCACACCGTGTCAACTCCGGTGGCGTGATCGTCGGCGGGCACCACCGCGTTCCATTCCCAACTGTTGCCGCCGGTGCTTTCCGAGGTTTTTCGAAAATAAACCGTCAGTTGATGGCTTTCGCCCAGGCTGTCATAAACGGTGATGGAAGCGGCGAAGTTGGATGTCGCATCGGGATCGTTGACGTCGAAAGCGGCGCCGCCCGGATTGAGGTCGGCATTGGCGCTTAAGTTCGCGTAGATTTGAATGCCTTCTGCGTTTCCCGTGGGTTTGGGCTCGAGGGGAGCATTGCCGATGCGGATATCGCCCGGAGTTCCGGCGGCGTTGCCATCGGCGTCGAGTTCATACCCCTGCAGGAAGTATCCGTTGGGATTGACCAGATACCCGTTGGGATTGATCTGGAAGTTGCCCGCGCGGCTGAAAAACGAACCGCTTTCCTTCGGGCTGCGCATCAGGAAGAAACCCGCTCCTTCGATGGCCAGATCCGTGACGTTTTCCGTGGACTGCAATCCGCCCTGCGTGAAGACCTGGGAAACGGATTCGATCTGAGATCCGCGTCCCACGGTGGAGCCGGATCCCATGGAACGCGACAAGATGTCGGCGAAATCCGGCCGGGAAGATTTGAATGCCGGCGTGTTGATATTGGAGAGGTTGTTGCCGATGATTTCCATGGCCACGCCGTTGGCGATCAGGCCGGAGATCCCGGAGTACATCGTTCCTATGATTGCCATGAGTCGCTCCTTTCCACCGTACATCCATCGATGGTCTCAAGGGGCTCGTCCGTAACAATCCTTCCATGGAAAGGACTCGCCAGGTGAATTGCCGAATGGTTTTTCAAAATCAAATCCAAAACGTTAAGTTTCATCGATCCGATGAATTTGTTTATTGCTTGACTTCATACAAGTTGCCGAAAACGACCTTCTGGCCGTCGATTTCAAGTTCCGGGGCGCCGTTGGCGAAAGATACGCTCGTGACCAGGCCGCTGATCATGGTCTGGACCGCCACCGAGTCTCCGGCGTCGTTCGTCGCGGTCACCTCGAACGTATAAACGCCGCTGTCCAACGGGCTGTTGTTTCTGTCTTTGCCGTCCCAGGCGACGACCTGATCGCCCGAATCCATTTCGGATTTGGTGATTTGCCGAACCACGGAACCGCTTTCATTGTAAATGGTGATTTCCACTTCCGCCGCGTCCGCGTCCAGGTAGAAATGCAGATCCTTTTCTTCGCCGCGCTCCAGGCTGACCGTATCCCCGCTGGCAATGACTTCTTTGCCGATCAGGGCGAGGCTTTGCGCGTTGTTGATGCTGGATTGATAAAGCTGCAGGGTTTCCAGGTTGTCGTTCATGGTGCGCTGTTCTTCGACCTGGCTTAAGGTGGCGAGCTGCATCAGAAAGTCCTGGTTGCTCATCGGATCGAGGGGGTCCTGATTCTGCAACTGCGTGACCAGCAGATTCAAAAACACTTCCTCGTCCATCAGGTCTTCGGTGGCGCTGGATTCGATGTATTCCGTGTAACCGCTCAAGGATGTGACATCCACGTTTTGAACCGACATTGAAATCTCCTAAGCCGTCACGCTGAGTGTTCCGTTAAGGTTATATCTTTTCGCGACCGGTTTTACGTTAAGCTCGGTTTTTATGACCGGCCTTGAATCGCGACGGGGCTTTGGCATCGCCTGCTCGCGCTTTTGATCCGCCGCTCCGGCGTCGCCGCCGGCAAACGCGTTTTTATTCCATCCGTTCTTGATTTCCAGTTGCTCCAGCTTCATGCCGTGCTGTTGCAGCGTCTCGCGAAGATGCGGCGCCTCGGTTTCCAAAACGGCGCGGACGCTGCTTGATTCGGTTGTGATTTTCGCTTTCACAATAGCGTCCTTCACGTCGATTTCCAGGCGGATTCTGCCCAAGTGCGCCGGTTTGAGAACGATAACGCTTTTGCCTCCGCCGCCCTGCGCCATTTGCGTGAGGCGGCTCGATGCTTTGTCCATGATTGACTGGATCTGCTCGACGCGAAGCGCTGTTTGAGGTGTTGTGGAAAGCGTTTTCGCCGCCGATTCCGGGGCTTTTACGGCCGCTTCACGGACCTGAGCCGTTTGTTGATTCGAAATATTCGCATCGGGCTGTTTTGCCTCGCCGGCATTTGCCGTGCGCGTTGCGGCGGGCTGCTCGTCGCGGAAATGTACGGTGGATTTTTCCTGCTGGTTGTAAGCGTCGGCTTTGGCGTTGACCGCTTTGCCGCTTTCAGTAGCTGGGGCGTTAAAAGGTGTTTTTTGGGTCGCAGTGTTGCTGCCGACAGCCTTGTTTTGAAGCTCCAAACGACGCAGTGCTTCCTGTCCGCTTAAGACCAGCATTTTCATGGACCGAGCCGGGTCGGAAGTTTGATTGGCGTTTTCCGCGGGAGTGAATCGCGATTGCGCGGACTCGATATTCGCCGGGACTGCGGGCATGGCCTTGGGAGCCTGGATTGCGGATTTCGATTCTGCGGATCGGCTGCCTGAGTTCACGTCGATTTTCAGCAGGTTTTCCAAAGAGTTTTTGGAATTTAGGGCCGCGTTTTTTGCGCTTGCTTCCTGCGCGGGCGTAAAAGATTTGGCCGACTCGCTTCCGGGTGAATTGATTTGGCTGCTTGCTTTTGCGCCGGATTTTGTTTCGCCTTTAACCTCTTCATTCGAAGCGGCGTTTTCGTCAATCGCGGATTTATTGGATTCGCCGGACTTTTCGGCCGTATCGGAAGAGCAGCTCGCCGCCGCCTCATCCGACCTGGCGCTATTGTTGGACCGGCTGGTGTTTTGCGTTTCCGTATTTATGGGATCGGAAGGGGAATTGGCTTCCTGATTTTGAGGCGTGGTTTGCTGCGCGGTGTCGAAGGCTTGCTGCGCAACATCCACGAAGCTCATGAATCCATCGGCGGCTTCAGCCTTTTTGACGTTGCCCTTGTTTGCTTGCGGCTGGAGGGCTTTCAAGTCGCCGATTAGCGGGTTTTGCAGCATCGTCCGTCCTATGGATGCGAAACGGCGTTTCGCAAACGGGGCGTTTTAAGCCCCAGGTAAAATCATCCATGACCATGTCGTCAGCGATCCCACGCTTGCCTCCACCATTTAAGCAAGGCTTATGCCACATGGCCCTTTGTTCGTATCTGTATGTAATAATTGATTATTTCAGTATTTTGCCCGATTCGTGATACCGGCTTGGGCAGGGCCTTTGTTGCCCGCCGGAGGAAAATTTTGCTTGGCAGGAACATAAGGAGGAAGGAGGAAGTATGAAGGATGAGTTCTGTCGGCGTGGTCGCGAAAGATCATTAGAAAGCCCGAAGGGCGAAAGAATGTAGACCGGTGCGTGAGCGCCGGGGATAGAGCGAATACTCCAATTAAACAAGCCCGCTTCAGCGGGCGGCAGAGATTGCGTAATAAATAGAGAATCTGATCATGATAGCGCAAATTCAAACCGTTGAAACTTTCGGGGCGCGGTCAGTGTCGTACCTTTTATAAGAGGGCTTTCACGCGGAGGCGGTGATGCGAAATCTGTGGCGGATCGGCGCGCTTTTGATATGCGTTGTTTTGATCATGGGCGCCTACCTGGAACAGGGTCAGACCGGCTCGGGCGAAAGGCGCTGGATGCCGCCGCGGCCGACGCCGTTTCCCGGGGACATGTGCAACGCGCGCCAGGCCGTCGGCGATATGGCGGCCGGCGTGGATATCGGGGCGGCGAAGCGGCGCATGGGCGTCGTGATCGTCCCGGTGGTGTCTGATGGCTGGCGCGGCGACGGATCGATCACATCCATGGACCTGGCGATTCGCCGGGGAAACTTGAAAGTGCGGGAGCGGGGAAACGGATCGGTCCCGTGGCTTGAGGTACAAAACACGTCGCGAAAGCCGGTTTTGCTCATGGCGGGAGAAATCTTGCTGGGCGGAAAACAAAACCGCCTGGTGGCAAACGATTTTCTCATTCCCGCGCGATCCGAATGGGAAGGAGTTCCGGTGTTTTGCGGGCAGCAGCATCGCTGGAGCGGCGGAAGCGGCCCCATGTTCAAGGCTTCGGGAAAAATGGTTCCGGCGCCCATGCGCGATAATCTTGCCGGCAGCGCCACGCAGGATTCCATATGGCATGGGGCTTCGGAAGAATTGTCGCGTTTTGGCGCAACGGCGAGAACGGGCAATATCCAGAACGTTTACGAAGACGGCCGCCTGGCCGAAGCCCTGAAATGCTTTCATCGCCCGCAATGGGGATCGTTTCCCCGGAGGACCGTGGGCATGGTGGTGATCGCGGGTACGCGCGTGCTGGGTGTGGAGGTATTCGCCAACGGCAGGGTGTTTCGCGACAACTGGAAAAAGGTCCTGGACAGCATCCTGGCCGGATATCCCCCGGTGCTGAAATCCTGCGGCCGAATGAAGGATTATGAAAAGCCGGGATACGCAAATTACGAGCACATCGCCGAGCAGGCTCTGCGCGACCTGTCACGCGCGCGTTTCACGTCGAATTTCGGCGGCGGACTGGGCTGCGGCGCCTACATGCAGGCAAGCAGCGGCTCCCGCGGCCAGGTCTTAACCGCCAACAGCTCGCTCGTCCACGCGGGCATGGTGAACGCGTTTCATCCGATACGTGTTTTTGAATAAAATGGGTATGTGAATCCTTCTGCGAAACAAAACATGAAAAATGCGAAAAATTGTCGTTTTGGATGAATTCGACAGCACTAATATTTTCCTTATTTATCTGAAAAAACCGGTTGCAATATTTCACCTTTAAATAAAACGTGGACTAATCTTGGATTTATGTTCCAGAATGTGTGCCAAGGACTTTTATCCATCTCAACACAAAGAGAACAAGTAGTAATACAACAATTAAAAAGTCAAATTGAGTGAATCTAGAGAAAGTTTCCCAGCCTTCTTTAAATATTTTAATTACTAATCCCAGAAATGTACCTCCAATAATCGATACTGTACCCATTAGTAACACGCCTAAAGCAAATGTTTCAGCATCACCGCCCTTTAAGAACCAGTATGCTGCGATCATAGTTGAAAAGGAAAGCATTCCAGTGACAAAAGCAGCGTAGAACAAAGGCGATTTGAATATTGTTGCCAAATCTGGTCTGCTTCCAGTCAAATAATTTGCAAATAGGTTTAACAAGATATTGCAGATTGAAACAAACACGATTAACGCAACGGCTTTCCAAGTCATCGAATGCTCCTTTTGAAATTTTTTCCAGACGACGAACACATGACCAATAGCACTACCCAATATTCAATTGCTAATGCGGATACAATGCATAAATTGCCCTTGTATTCCTGCAACATATCTCCTCCTCAATTCCAGCAGAAATCGACCTTGACCTTAGCATTGTTTTAGTTTAAAGACATCCTTTATCCAGTTCCTTTTGGATTTCGCACGTGGCCATTTTTTTGGTGGCCAATAAAGTACATTCTTTCAAGTATGGAGGGATTTCGTGCCAAAAATTAGTCAACATAGTGCAGAGTCAAAGAATACACGCAGAGTGCTGCTACTTAAACCGCTGTCTGAAAATTTATCCCCGGAACAAGATGTCTGGCTACGAGATTTACAAAAGATTGGCAATAGCGCAGACAATCTCCTTCAGAAATCGATTGCTGAATTGGAGAGGGTTACTAGTCTGAAAACAAAGAGGCTCAACATTGAATGTGTTGCACGTGCCGCCGGGGAACCAAAACTGTCAGATTGCGTTGGACCATCTGATCGGATAATTATCGATTGTGTTCATACCAAAATGGATGAAATACCTGCGGATCACGCTCCATCACACTTGGTTGCATTTGATCCTAATAACGATTGCCAACCCTGTTGGTCAAAAGGAGCTGGCTCTCTTGACTTAATTGTTACTGGACCAGATTCTAATCTAACACTGCTTGCTCACGATATCGCATTTGATATTGTAATGTACTATGCATGGCAGCACAATATTCCGGACAAGGAATTTCCTTCAGGAAGTGAGTTTTCTAAGCTAAAAGTGAAATATGCCCAAGACAATAACTTAGAGAAAACATATTATGGCCAGATAACGGACTGGGAAATTGGTTATTATTCATTTGCGGCAGCTGTTCGCAAATCAAAGACATTTAGACGCGAAGATCTGCTAGAATATTATGAATTGTGGAAGAAATTCATTTTACACTTTGACCCACCAGATATTACTGACATACCCACGCCATCTGAGATATCTAAAAACATCATTTCGAGTCATATTCGTGGCAACCAAATCAGTTATCCAAAATTGGTAAATGCTGTCTCGAACCTCTCCCCTGGAATGTACACATTGGTAATGACTACTCAACCTTATCGTCCAAAGAAGCTTAAAATAAGAAACTCGATTGCAGCCTTGTTTGGTAAAAAGAAATGGAGAGCAAATTATTGGAGAATAGTTCCAAGCGAGACAGAGTACATCTTTGCAGCATTTCATTATTGGCTAAAATTTTTCCGGTTTCCTGTTCCTGGAAAAATTGACCAAGCAGGTATTCCAGAGGAAGGAGTGAAATAATGGGACGTAGGCAACCAGAAGTTCCATACTGTGGTTTCTTTGATTTAGTTGGAATTAAGGATCTAGCCCGGCATGACACTCGTGCCTATTATGAAACACTTAAATCCTTCCAAAACACAATTTGGGACAAATCTATCAGGCTTAAACCAGAGAAAGGAGAAGGTATCTGGTTCTTCAGCGATTGCATGTTTTTTCAATGTGCTAACTTAAAAAACATTGTCGATTTTATTCGTGAAGTTCGGAAGGACTGTTTCACTGGAGGCTACTATTTTAAAGGTTCAATTATGCCAGGCACTATTACTCCTGTCCGTGCATTTCAGAATCCTATGATGGATCAAAGCGCCAAAGCCCAGAAATTGCGAAAAAAAGTCCTTTGGGGTTTTTATTTTGGAGAGTCAGCCGTTGATCTATTTTCTGGACATGAAAAACTTAAAGGAATAGGTATCACTGTGCTTGGAGAAAGTGGAGCCAAACATAAACCTCGAAGGGAGCCTGATCATCAGGAAATATTAGCAAGTGGTTTTGTTCCTAACGCAGGACATAGCCTAATATCTGACTATTACGACATCAAGTATAGCGATTCAGAGATAAGAAGTATTGATTTGGATGTATTGTTAAAGCGTTTTCTAAAGGCAAAAGCGACATCAAAAAAACTTGGGCGTTATTATCTCACAATTCTGATGACTTGGATTAGAAGTATAGATATTGATGATATTGATCAGCAACACGTTAATACCTCAAATCTCTTAAGCCTGATACTAGGATCGGAATACGAGTCTTTATTCGGGGATGTAGCAGGATATGAGTTTATTTTACTCACTCTTCTTGGTAAAGTGTATGAAGTTGAATTCCCTGACACGCATCTTAAACAAATGGTAAGAGAAGCATTTCACAAACGGAAAAAATTGCATAATTTGGTTGAGAAAACACCCGGCATTATTATGAAACGCAATGTTAAATCGCGCATTCTTGATGATCTGGGTCGGGAAGCAATTACTGCAGTTTCAATCAGGTCCGAAATAAGAATAAAAATATCTTCACATGCAAATAAAGGCCTAACAAAAATTGAAATTTTAGAAGCGCTTCGGAAGGATCGAACACCATCTCCAGACGGGAAAAGGTGGACTAAAGCAAAGTTGGAAAGATATTGCCGAAAAAATCATATTTCTCTTGATGATTAAGTTTCTTAAAAAACTAAGCGAGAATATATTAAAGCACAAAGCTCTTTTTTTACAAAATTTTCCTTTCAATTTCAAATCTGAGTTTGCCGGAAATATGGAAATTGATGGCTGTAGGAAGTTGGAAAATGCTTGCGCGGATAAGACTCCATTCTCATCAGCAGGAATTACGTTCTAAGATATAACGAATTGCGGCAGGCTAGGCCCAGATAACTTCTTCATGAGAATTTTCCTTCTAGGTTGATGTCGCATTTTTCCAAACCCAATCATCATCAGATCGAGGGCTCCTTTCAATTGTGCAAAAGATTTTTTAACGTTATCTGGTAGCTTATGCTCAAAACGACATCGAATTTTTATGAATGCGAATTTCATTTGCAAGCTGATTCACAACCGGATCCAAACTCTTCTTTTCATTCGCCTTTTTCAATGCTAAAATCATTTCCGCTTAAATAAGCGGCGAATAAATGTCGCGCAGGCTTTTCGAGGTTCAACATGATGAAGATCAATTCCTGGCTTTTCGTTTTCGCGCTTCTTGCGCTGGCCATGACGTTTTCCGTGGTCGCCTGCGGCGGCGGCGATGACGATGACGACGACGATGACGATGACGACAACGACACGGCGGCGGACGACGACCTGACAATTCCCGACGACGACGCGGATACGGACGACGATCTTTGGGATGACGACGTCAATGACGACGCCGACGACGATGACGTCAACGACGACGCCGACGATGACAACGGCGGTTGCGAAGGGTGCCTGATCAACAACATCTGTTACGACAACGGCGAAGTGAATCCCGGCAACGCCTGCAAGTATTGCAACGTCGATGAGAGCGAAACCGCCTGGACGAACAACAACGGCGTTTCCTGCGACGACGGGAACTGGTGCAACGGCAGCGATTCCTGCCAGGGCGGAACGTGCACGCATGCGGGCGATCAGTGCCCGAGCGACGGATTGTATTGCAACGGCGAAGAATATTGCGACGAGGATTCCGACTCCTGCAAAACCCGAAACGAGCCGGACTGCCCGGACGCCAACGGCCTGTACTGCGACGGCGGCGAATGCAACGAAACGCTCAACCGCTGCGACGCCGTCGGCAATCCCTGCGGCCTGGGGCTGTGGCAGATATGCCTGGAATACACGGATGAATGCATTGCCAAACCCGAAGATGTCAACGATGTTCTGGACTGCGGCGAAACGATCAGCGGCAACAATCTGTGGTCTGTAAACAACCTGGAAGAGTATTCCTGCGTCTCGCCGCTGTGGTGGGGCAAGCACAACGGGCCGGAGAACATTTATTTCTTCGAGGTCTGGGACGACAACATGAGCGTGGATCTGACCTGGACGCCCGGGGCGCTGGCCGTCGATCTGGATATTCTGATTGTCAGTGATTACACCGACCCGGATTCGTGCGCGCTTTCCTCAAGGGACGACGGCACGGATGAAGCGGGACACGACGAACTGTCGCTGGCGGGTTTGCCTTACGGAATTTACTACGTGGTCGTCGACGGCAAAAGAGAAGTTCCGCTTGACGCGGCGGCCTTCGAGCTCGCAGCGACGTGTGATTGACTATCTCAACGGAACGTGTCAACGATAATGAGACACCGTTTTTCATAGTTTAGAGTACACTGTCCTGGTTCCCCGTTTTCGGCGGATTGATCCATACCGCCTCGGGCAGCGCCTGTGGTGTTGGTGTTTTGTTAACGAATCGTTCGGGATGTTTTTCAAGAGCTTCTAAAAGCACTCTCTCTCTTTGCCTGGCCGCCTTCTCCGCACGTCCATAATGGACTGTCTCCGGCGTGTACATGGCGATGCCGCTGTGGCGGTGTTCGTTGTTGTACCAGTGAAAAAAGGTCCGGCAAAAAACCCGTGCATCCTCGATGGACCCGAATCGTTTCGGAAATTCCGGGCGGTATTTCATCGTCTTGAACTGGCTTTCAGAAAATGGATTGTCATTGGACACATGCGGCCTTGAGTGCGTTTTTGTCACGCCCAGATCCGACAACAGCAGCGCGACCGGTTTGGATTTCATCGAGGTTCCACGGTCCGCGTGAAGAGTGAGCTGATCAGGACCGATTCCTTGTCTGGCGCACGTTTGGGAGATGAGCGTTTTCGCCAGCGCCGCGCTCTCGCGATGCGCGATCATCCACCCCACAGTGTATCGGCTGAAAATATCGAGAATCACGTAGAGGTGATAATAACTCCATTTCACCGGCCCTTTCAGCTTGGTGATGTCCCAACTCCAGACTTGATTAGGCGCGGTCGCCAAAAGTTCCGGCTTCGCATAATTGGGATGGCGGCGCTGATTCCGGCGTTCCTTCACTTCTTTCTCCGATTCCAAAATGCGGTGCATGGTGCGTGTACTGCAATGATATTCTCCTTGATCCATTAGGGTTGCGACGATTTCAGCGGGCGCTTTGTCGATGTTTTCCGGCGCGTGAAGAATATCCAAAACCCTTTGCCGTTCCCCGTCGTCCAGCGCTCTTTTCGGCTTCGGACGATGGCGGTGAAGCGCGGGAGAAAGACGCCGATAGTATGTGGCTCGCGGCAAAGACAGAGCGTCGCAGGCCGACGCAACGCCGATGGAGGCTCCGCGCTCATGCACCGCTTGCATCAGGCGCTCCCGTCGTCGTCCGGCCGGTTCAGGGGGATGTCCAGGAGCGCGGCAACTTTTTTTTGGAAGTCGATCACCATTTCGGCCTTCGCCAGCTTTTTTTGCAGCCGGGCGTTGTCGCGACGCAATTGCTCGTTCTCTTTTTTCAACAGCGGGGATGCACCGGGTTTGGGCCCGCGCTTTTTGCCGTTCAGGCCATCTAGAGCGCCCTGATCCCGCAACTGACGCCACTTGCCCAGGTGGGAAGAGTACAGTCCTTCCCGACGCAGCAAGGCGCCGATTTGACCTGGCTCGGCGCAGCGGTCGGCCTCCTGCACGACAGCCAGCTTGTAGGCGGCGGTGAAGCGGCGGCGCTCGGGGCGTTCTGAGACCTCCGGAGAGGGGGGTGCGGGCGGCCCGTCGTTTTTGGGGGCTCCGCTCCGTTCCGGCTCGCTTCGCTCGCCTCCACTACGCTGCGCCCCCAAAAACGATCCATCACCGTTTTCTCGTTGCTTATTCATTCGAGTTCTCCTTCACGCCCTCGAATTATACACTAAATTCTCACACAACCATTGTCTCACTCTTATTGGCACAGAGGGCAACGGTGTACCGCGGTTTTATTCGACACGATCAAAGGTGAACATACTTTTGGTCGGTCCCATCAGGGACTTCAAAGATAATAGCCCTCCATTTTAATTCGTCCCATCGGGACGATGGGAATTGCGCTTGCCCAAAGCTTTTACTGTCATGATATCATCAATTGTCCCGATGGGACGAAAGGGTATTTGCGCATATTTCAAACCCCCAATAAATTGGGGGCCTATTTTCACATGGTCCCTATGGGACCAGTCCGATCTTTATCGCGTACGCGGCGGGAATGTTTTCTTTATTTCAATATCGAGTGTTAATACTCAGGACTCCTCTTCCCGCTCGGGAATCACCAGTTCCGGCGGCCAGTGGAAACGGTAGAGTTTTTCAAGGCCCTTGATGTATTGCTCGAAACGCTCGCGGCAATCGCCCTTGAAGGTTTCCAGGCGCAGGCCGGCGCCGAAAAACGCGTCCTCGTCGTCATCGGGCGCGTCGAAAACATTGACCACGACGCCGCTGCATTCGATGGGTTTGTCGAGTTGCGGGCCGACCAGGCGCAATTCGTAGCGGTTGCCCTGCCTCAGCTTTGTGTTGGTCCTGATGTAAAGGCCGTCGGCCGATATGTTCAGCGTGCCGGCTCCCAGCAGATCCAGAACATCCTCGTTTTGAATGACGAGCGCGTCTCCATAGCGCGTATTTTTTCTGCGCTCCCGGTCCTGGTTGCGCTCCAGGGCTTTATCGATGAACTCCTTGTATTGCCGGGTGATTTCGCGCAGCGCGACGCCGTATTGAAATTTCGTTTTAAAGCCTGTAGGCAAATCCCTTTTCCAAACGATAAAGCCCTTCAGGCGCATGTTGGTCAAGCCGGGCGCGCTGAGTTGCAAGACGATGTTTTCACCCACGCTGATTTGCTGGTTACAGGAAAAACACGCGCCGTTGATGGACAGATCCCGTGTATAAGCGATGATATCTCCGGAGACCAAAGCCACCTTGGCCAGGAAAAATTTTTTCAACCTCACGGCCCGACGATCCTTCATGCCTTTCCTTCCGCAATCGAGACTGATTAAAAGAATTTAAGGTTCATCCGGAATTACCGTACTATATCATGAATAAAGAAGAAAATCCGATCACTCAGCGGTTTGATATCAATGCCCGCCGGAGAGATCCTGGTTGTGATATTCGCCCATTTTTACCGCAACGCAATAAGCCCAACTGCTGACATCGACTCCGGCGGCTTCGAGTTCATCTTCGAAAAGAGGCAGCGGCAGGCCCGTCGTTCCTCCCCATTCACTCGGCTTGAGGGTCAGGTAAGCCGCCGGCCCCGTAATGCCCATGTGCGAATAACCTTCTTCGTAATTATCCCAGTCGTATAATCCGCCGAAAGGATTGCGTTTCCAGCCTTTCTTCCAGTTTTCGAGATACGGGCCGTTCCAGTTGCTCAGGTCGAGCTGATCCCATTTGGAGGAGTGGCCCCCATCCCGCCATCCATATTTTTCAATCAATCCGGGATCGACGCCCCGCCAGACATCCGGCGGATAAAAGCCCATATCCTGCTGAAAACGGTTCGCCGCGATTTTCACTTGCCTGATATCGGAATAAAAAAGGGCCATGAGAGCTTTGTGGCGAACGTTCTTTGCATAAACAAGGGCAATCGACGCCAGAACGGCGAGAACCATGAAGGCGACGATAAGCTCAAGGAGCGTAAATCCGCCTCGGCCGGTTTTTTTCACGGAAGCCGTATTAGGCGGCTTTGCAAGAAACGTATTAGAGGAAAAATAAACCCAAAGCACAAATTGTCTCCAACTCAAAAATACGCTACAGTTGATTGTAAGGTACAAAAGCCAAATATGCAAATCATTAAAGCAAATAATTGATAATAAGAAAACGAATATTTGTCAATAAAAGGTGTCAATCGGCGGACGGTCATTTGGGTGAGAATCCGGCGGCTCGTATACCGGCGCGGAATAAGCGGATGAAACTTGCGGCATCTTATTATGAATCATGTTCGGCATAGGGAAATGTCCTTTCAAAACCTTTAATGACGGGCTTTTCCATCCCAAAGGAAATGTCAAGGCGGTCGACGACCGCCCTTTTAAGGCGGCGAAAAATAATTTTCTTCTTCGCAAAGTTTGAAGAGCGGGTGTTAAAGTACGGTAATTGTCGAAGAACCAAAAAGAAACGCAAAATCCGGCTTCATGACCCAGGCCCGTCTGCGAAAGGGAGCTTGACACCGCCGGACGGCTTATATATATATTCTTTCCTGCCTGCGGGCGCGCGGGAATAGCTCAGTGGTAGAGCATCGCCTTGCCAAGGCGAGGGTCGCGGGTTCAAATCCCGTTTCCCGCTAAAAGATAAACCCCCGAAATCGATGGAGATTTTGGGGGTTTATCTTTGACTACCCTACATTTAACATAGGTCGTTCGGGGTCATTTGTGGCCAATGAAGCATTGAAATGGAAAGCTCCAGATGCTTTAAACGCAGTTCAGAGGTTCCTGCAATGACATCCAAGGGTGAGGGAAAGCTTGTACGATAATTCGCACGAGATAGAATCCATGCCTGGAGAGAGGATGCGGGTAAAGACGAGTGGGATGATTTAGAGATTTTTTTTGAAGAAGATAAGTCATGAAGAACATCACGATTAACAGTCTGCACAGCGCGCTTGACATGAGTTTCACGAAACGTTCGTCGTCCATCGGAAAATCGGGACTCAGATAAACATCTTCCACGATCAGGTTGTATTCCGCCCAGTAAGGGATAAAGAAGAAAAACTATTTTTCGTCCCATCGGGATGAATGGAAATCTTTTCGGAAAACCGCTAAATCCCGAAGGGGTGCAGGAATTCATTTGCGGAGATATCAAAATGCCGACGCGTAAAAAAGGAAAATGGATCGACGTCACGGTGGGATTGAAAAACGGCGTCGTGAATTGGCCCGGCGATCCGAAAGCCGTTGTCGAAAGGTCGCGGCAGATCGACGGAAATTCCCACAGCAACCTCACGCACCTTTCCATGAGCGCGCACACCGCCACGCACATGGACGCGCCGCTGCATTTCATCGAGGATGGAAAATCCATCGACGCCATGCCCGTCGAAGCGACCGTCGGACCGGCGCGCGTGATCGGCATACGCGACCGGTCCGTGATCGATGCGCCGGAACTGCGCGAACACCGCATTCGCAAAGGCGAACGCATCTTATTCAAAACGCGCAATTCGTCCCGATGCTGGAAGACGGATAAATTCGTGAAGGACTACGTGTATATCACGCCCGACGCCGCGCGCCTGCTGGCGGAAAAACACTTAAACTGCGTGGGCGTCGATTATCTTTCCGTGGGGCCATTTTCCGGCGGCGCCGAAACGCACCAAATTCTCCTGTCCGCCGGCATCTGGATCATCGAAGGCCTGAATTTATCCGCCGTCGCGCCCGGCCGCTACGACCTGATTGGCCTGCCTTTAAAAATCATCGGCTCCGACGGCGCGCCATGCAGAGTAGTGATGAAGAAAAGAAGCTGACTTTAATAACTAAGAAGAACTTTACGCTCTGGAGTAATCCAGGATGTTCACCGACAAATCGCTCATGGCGAAGGTGACGGAGTCGCGGTAGCCGCTGGCGTCGCCGCCGATTTGCATGGGCATGGGCCGGTCGAATTCCACGCGGACCTTCGTGGCCAGGAAGTCCAGGAAGTTTTTCCCCTGGTATTTCCCCCGGTAAATCCACGGGCTTCTGGAGATGCATTCCAGGACCCCCGCCTTGACGATGCGGAAGTTCATGAAGCCGTCCATGAGGCTGGCGAAGGGAAAGGCCACGAGGTTGTAGCCGTAGTAGGGGGAAGTGGCGGCGCCGAGGATGCTGACCGGGCCTTCGTAGATCGTGTCGCCATGGCGATAGGGCGTGAGCTGCGCGGGTTTGTTTAAGCGCATGCTGAAAACCCGGTCGCCCTCATTGATAACGCGCGCTATGGGCCGGCGGGTGCGGAATAGCTCTCGGGGCGCGGTTTTGAGCGCGATGGTGGCGATGTATCCCTGAAATCCCTGCATCAACCGGTTCGCGACGAAGATTTTCGCGAAGCGTTCCTTCATGGCGTAATAATCGTTGATGATGGCCGCGTCCCAGCCAAGTCCGGCGAAATGAAAATGTTTCTTTTCCGCTTCAATCAGGTTCAGTTTCATCAGCCGGGGTTTTTTCCCCAATTTGTACCAGTTCAAGGGGCTTAAGCCCTTGGGATTGCCGATCATTCCGGAAATGGCGTTGCCGGTCCCGAGCTTGAGAACACCCAGGTTCGGGAATTTGTATTGCGCCACGGCGTCTTGAATCTCTTTGTTTTTCTGGTCGATGTAGTTTTTAAACTGCGTGATCGTATTGACCAGCGTCCCGTCGCCGCCCCCGCAAAAAACAGTCTGGTAGCCTTTTTCCACGATGTCGCTGACGGCCTGCTTCGCGTCATCGAAGCTGTGGGACATGTAAAGCTGCGCTTTGGGGATGAATTGCTCGGTCTGTTTTTTTATCTTCCGCGTCACCTTCCGCGCATTGGCGTTGAGGATGACCGCGGCGTTTTCGTTGGTTTTGTCAGTCATTCGTCCAATAAAAACCTTAGTCGATTATTAAAAGCTTAAAATACTTGCGATCCGACGGCCCCGTTAAGGAGCTTTCATTACAGCGAATACAGCTGAAAGGTCAAGGAAGAATTTCGATCATTCAGCAGTGATGCATTACCCGCTCGCTCATTCGCCTCCGCTTTCGCGTCGGCGAATTTTGCCGCTCGCGGCTGATGTTTCGTTGCAGCGGACTGATTTTGTTGTGTGAGTACTTAGCACACCTGATCGCGCCAGATGCGCTACCGCGAACCCATACGGTAAACTCGGGTAAAATGTATCGCCCGAAACAGAGCCGCGAATGTCCAGCCGTATCTTCGCGTCAGCGAAGATCGGCAATGAGCGGGCGTGCATCGAATCGGCAATAAAGTGCAAGTAAATTTACATGATAATCATGTTGATATTTACGGTTCTTCGAGGATTACCGTACTTACTGCTGCAGGCTCCAGCCGTACTCGTACATGTCCGGGATCGTCACCGGCAGTTTCCCCGTCGCTTTGGCGCGCCCGAAAATGTAACGGGCGACGGTTTCCAGAGCCAGATCGCGGTTGCTGTACGTGGCGATGTACGTGGAGATATCGGGAAACGCCATGATGTCCCAGGGCATGGCCAGGGCGACGACGACCGTCGGTTTTCCCAGGTCGAGCAGCCTTTCGACCATGTTGATCTGCTGGTCGTAATACAATCCGTTGTACGTTCCGATGATCAGCGCTTCGGCTCCCGAGTTCGCCGCGCCGTCCACGATCCTGGGCGTGTTGATCCACCAGTCGCTGACCAGGAAGGTGTCGCCCGTGGCATTCGGGGCGACTTTTTTCACCTGCGTCAGAAGATCCGTTCCCGCGATATTGCCCCAGGCGGCGTCGGGATACATTTCATACTGCGCGAACATGGGACAGACCACGTGAACATGCGCGTTCGGTTCCAGGGGCAGAAGATTTTGCTCATCGCGCACCAGCGTAATGGCTTTTTCGTGAAGCTTGCGGGATGATTCCATGTGTTCCGGCGATCCCAAAACTTCTTTGGCCTCACCGACGTCGCCGAAGGGATCTTCGAAAAGGCAGTACTTCATCTTTGCGGTTAATATCCTGCGCACCGACTGATCGATTCTTTCCTCGGAAATTCGCCCGTCGACGACGGCGTCGTATACGAGTTCAATCTGTTCGGCGATGTCAAAAGGCCAGTTATAGTCGCTGACGTCGCCGAAGTCGGGCGGATCGCTGCGGAAGCAGTCCAGGATGATGTCCACGCCCGCCTCGACGGCCATGATGTCGGGCAATTCGTCCCACTCGTTGAGCGTTATGGAGCCCATGTTCATGTCGTCGGTGATGATCAGCCCCTCAAAGCCCAGTTCGTTTCGAAGCAGGTCCGTGACGATGGTCTTGTTGAAAACCGCCGGCTCGTCGCCCCAGGCGCGATAAACGGAATGCGTCATCATGATCATATCCGCGCCGGCTTCGATGGAGTCGATGAAAGGCGGCAGATATTTTTGCCGGACGCTCTGCTCGTCTTCTTCGTTGACGGTCAGGTCGTAATGCTCGTCTCCCGGGGCCGTGGAGTGGCTCGGGAAGTGCTTGGGCGTGGCCATGATGAGGTTCTTTTGCAATCCGCGCACGGCCTGCGCCGTATGATCCGCGACGGCCTCGGTCTGCTCGCCGAAGCAGCGCGTGTACATGGACGTTTCCTCGTGGGAAATCGCCAGTTCCGCCACCGGCGAAAAACTCGCGTTGACTCCGATCGCCGAAAGCTCGGCGCCCATCACGCGATAGGATTCGTAACTGGCATTCGGATCGAATGTGGCCCCGAGCCCCAGATTGCCCGGCTGATCCGTGCCGGCGGTGAGGTTGTTGACCGCCTGCGGGATGCCTCCCTCCTGATCGATGCTGATAATCAGCGGGATGCCCGGGTCCGAAAACCACGCCATGCCCTGAAGCTGGTTGACGTTTACGGCGGACCATGACGGCGTAAAGCCTATGCCCGTCAAAGGCTGCACGAAAATGCCGCCGACTTTAACGTCCTCGATGAGAAATCGCATCTCTTCGATCTCGACGAAAGGAAAGGACTGCGCGCCGACGAGATACATCTGCCCGATCTTCTCGCGCAGGCTCATGCGCTGCAATAAATCGCCGATTTTTTCTTCGTTGATTTCGCAATAGGGATATTCGAATTCGCCGAGGTCTCCGGTGTCGTCGTCCGATGTGTCGTCATCCACATCGTCATTCGAAGGTTCGTCGTCATCCGACGCGCAGCCGGTCAAAATAAACGCGGCAAATAGCAGCGCGCCGATCAGCCATAAAATGTGTGTTGTCGTCCGCATGCATCGCCTCTCATAGTAAATTCACGGTAAGCTAATGGAGTATGGACAGGCTCCGCATATAGTCAAGTCGAAGATATATATGCCTGGACGACGACGATGAGGGCTGCGGTTGCCCATAAGTTGAATCGTTTAACAAAAACGAAAACGCCTCGCATTTTTCGGGGCTTTTTCTACTTATGACCCGCTTACTCATTCGCAATCGCAAACCAAAACAGCTGACCTTGGCATGCGGGATCGCCCGAAACAGAGCCGCGAATGTCCAATCGCATCTTTGCGTTAGCGAAGATGCGATAATGAGCGGGTGTGCCACGAATCGGCAACAAGATTTTATTTTGAAAACAAAACCGCGCATGCAACGGCGTGATCATTTGGATAATCGATGCATGACCCGCTTACTCATTCGCCTTCGCTGACGCTTCATGCGAATTTGCCGTGCGCGGCTTGTGTTTGTTTCGCCCTGCGGGCTCGCACAGGCGGGGGCGCCTTTCGCCACACACGTCTACAGGACCGAAGCCATGCACCTTTCGCCCGGGCACGTCATGTGTGGCACACCCGCCCTCGGGTGTGAAAGGAATGTCTTGCAACTACATTTAGTTGCAGGGCCGATATCCACCCGCTTACTCATTCACCTTCGCATTTGCTCAGGTGAATTTGTCGTGCGCGGATTGTGTTTCTAATCACTGGTCACTAACCACTAACAACTAATCAAAAATGTCCGTCGGTGATGACAGTAAAGTTTTTTACTTCCGCCGGTGCGCCGGTCTGGTTATCGATGGACAAAGTCCAGTAATCCGTCGGTTGCAAACCATGCAGATCAACTAAACCTGCGATGCCCGTTTCTCCATTAAAATCATATTCGCGGAATGTTTTGTTCAGCCGCCAGGAAGTCGGATTTTCATCATCGGGCCAGGCGGTGAAATCGCTGTGGCTCCCCAGATCCACCATCTGCCCGTCCGGCGCGACGAGGCCCAAGCCCACCGTTCCTGCGGGCTGCGTGGTCCATTCCAGCATCACACGCACGCCCACCTTCGTCACGGTCTGCGCCGCCTGATGGATATCCAGATTCGTGAAACCGACGGGCGCGTATTTCGGCAGCCACGGCTGATCCGGATCATCGGAGAAGGAGTCGGTGAGTTCCTGGCGCCATGTTCCGGGGATGTCGCCCATTAAGCGGACTGAAACGTTATCGTCGTTGTAATTCGCGGTCACAAGGTCGAGCTGGCCATCGTCGTTAAGGTCGGCGATTGCCAAAGAATAAGGAGTATTTCCCATGGCAAAATCTGTTTTGGGGCCGAAGATCCCGCCACCTCGGCCAACGCGAATTGAAACAGTGTCGCCAAATTCATTCGCAGTGGCTATGTCGGGCAAGCCGTCGCCGTTAAAGTCGCCGACGGAGACGGACTTTGGATGATCTCCCATAAGGAATTCTGTATTGTCGCCAAAGGTTCCGTCGCCGTTACCAAAACGGATTGAAACATTGTAGTCTCCATTATTTGCGGTAACGATATCAAGGGCGTCGTCGCCGTTCAGGTCTGCGACCGCGATGGAATACGGTTCGCTTCCCATGGCATAATCGGTTTGTTCACCAAAGGTTCCGTCGCCGTTGCCAATACGAACAGAAGCGTCTCCATCCAAATTTGCAGTTGCAATGTCCGGCGTCTCGTCACCGTCAAGGTCGCCAATCGCAAGACAAAATGGGCCAGTTCCCATCATGTAGTAAATCTGGTCGGCGAATGTCCCATCGCCGTTGCCGAGGCTGATTGTTACAGCAGCACCTGCGGTTACGATGTCGTTGTTGTCATCGTCGTTCAGGTCAACGATCATGATGGAATATGGATTGAATCCCATGTCATTGACCGTTTCAGCGGAAAAAGTCCCGTCGCCGTTGCCAAATCGGATAGAGACAGTCCAGCTTTCATAATTTGCAGTCGCGATGTCGGGCACATCGTCGCCGTTAAGATCGCCAATAGCAACGGAATATGGCTCTTCCTCATAAATACTTTCGCCTTCCATTTCCCAATCCACATTGACGCCGAAGGTTCCGTCGCCGTTGCCAAGGCGGACAGAAACATCATCGCTGTCATCATTCGCTGTCACCAGATCGGGAATATCGTCGCCGTTCAGGTCGCCGATGGCGACGTTCATTGGTCCATTTCCCATTTCGTAATCTGTTCTGGAGGAAAGGGCCGAGCCTCCGTTGCCGAGGAGGATAGAAATATTGTCGCTATAATAATTAGCAGATGCGATATCCGGCGCTCCATCGCCGTTAAAGTCGGAGACTACCATGGAGCCTGGGCCATCTCCGGCGGCGAAATCCTCTTTGTCTCCGAAGGATCCGTCGCCGTTGCCAGGACGGATCGAAACATTGTCGTCAAGCCGGTTCGCGGTCGCGATGTCGGGCGCTCCATCGCCGTTCAGGTCGGCGATTAAGACGGATCCAAGGGAATTGGGGGAATCTCCCATTGTGTAATCGGAAGGCTCACCGAAGGTTCCGTCGCCGTTGCCCAGGCGGATCGACGCAACGCCCAGTGGGCCGGTCGTTGTAACCATGTCGGGCGCGCCGTCGCCGTTAAGGTCTCCGATTGCAAAAGATCCGATCCCCCCCAGGTCATTGGTGTAATCGGTTTGCTCACCGTAAGTTCCATTGCCGTTGCCCAGGCGGACCGAAATTTTGCCAAAATTGCCAATCCTGGTTGTGATGTCGGGCGTGCCGTCGCCGTTAAGGTCGTCGAAGACGACGGTGCGCGGGTAATCAGTGAAGACATGGTCGGTAACAGGGCTGAAGGTTCCGTCGCCGTTGCCCAGGCGAATAGAAACTTTTCTACTATTGGTGGTCGCCAGGTCGGGTGCGCCGTCGCCGTCAATGTCTTCAATCGTGACGGAGAGAGGGTGGTCAGCCATGAAGTAATCGATGTTATCGCCGAAGGTTCCATCGCCGACTCCAAAGCGGATCGACAAATAGTCACTTGAATAATTCACGACAACGATATCAAGCGCCTGGTCGTCGTTCAGGTCGGCGACGGCAACGTATCTTGGATTGTCTCCCGGGTAGTCCGTTTTGTCGCCAAAGGTTCCATCGCCGTTGCCCAGACGGATTGAAATGCTATCACTGCCATAATTTGCAGTCACGATATCAGTGGCTCCATCGCTGTTAAAGTCGCCGGTTGCCAGGGAGCTTGGTTCGATTCCCATGGGGTAATCGTTTTTTGCAGGGAAGGTTCCGTCGCCGCCTCGAAACTCCAGGTTCGAACCGGAAAGGGTCGCAATGTCACCGATCCTCCTCGTCGCTTGAACTTCGATGACATCTGAGAGGTTATATGGGATCACGCTTCCAAAATCAGCGGCAGCGATTCTCTTGAGCAGTCGTCCTTCCTGATCCCGTATTGCGACCCATTGCGCTCCGCCGGAAAAGACAAGACCTGCGTTCGTGTTCATTTTCGATGGCCCCTCAAAAAGTTGCCTGACCATCGGCATCGGTCCACCGATCCTTGTTGGCCGCAAACTTGCGGAAACCACACCATCCCAATTCTCGATCAGCGGATTCACGCCGAACGGACGGATGTTCTCGCCGCCGCCCGGCGGAGGATTGCTCATTGCGAACTCATATGGATCGTCGTTCGGATAAATTCCAACCGTCGACACCAACACCTCGATTTCCTGATCGCCGGTTAAAGGATCCGTGACGATGGAAAGCACCTCACCGTAGTTCGGGCCGAGGCGGACCTGCGCGTTATCAAGCGTGTTTCGCCCCCAAACCCGGACATTGATGGGTTGGGGAATCGGACCGTTGTTTGCATCCAACTGTTGCAGAACGCCTCGCGGCCAGATTTTATCAATCACAGGCTGCGGCGCGACGACATTAAAAAACTCCGTTTCTGCGGATGTATTCGATCCTTCCCAAACCGGATCGGGGGTGTCTAAGCGAACAACGTATTCATCGGCATGCTTCATGATTTCGTCAGGCAGTGAAACCACGCAGCTTGTGGCGCAATTCTGCGGAGCCCCTGTGTCATCAGCCTGACAATCTGTTCCAACTCCTTCTGTGTCGCAGGCAAGCAAGAAGTCGCCAACTTCCACCTTTGTATCTTGCGCGATGCCTTCACCGGTAATAGTCAGTGGATAAAGCGGATCGGGGGGGGCATCAAGGAAATCCCGAGAAAGGGCGACATAGGATACGGGGGAGATGGATTGTAACACTGGTTGCGGCCGAGTCGGAGTACAACCTGTCGCTGCGCCGGTCGCGCTTTCAGACCACGCGGATTCAACATTCTCGTTGTAGGCCAGAACGCGATACTCATAATCTCGATAACACGCAACCGTCGTGTCCGTGACGTTTGTGTCCGGGGCGCTTACGGTATCAAGCAACTGCCATAATCCTTCGCCCTCAGTGCGACGCTGCACGTCGAAGCTTTCCACGTATTGTTGATCGTGTTCCCAGCTCACCGTCACTTCGTTGCCGTCGCCCACCGTTGTCACGTTGTACGGGGCCGCGATCGGACACCAGCCGGTCTGCGCGGCTTCGGCATTCGTGAAATCAGATTCCACGTTCATCGTGTAAGCCGTCACCGTGTAGCGATAGACGGTTTCGCAATCGACGGTATCGTCGGTGTAGGACGTGGAATCCGGCGAAAGCGTCGTCAGTTCCGCTTCGTCACGATAGATGCGTATGCCCGTCGCGTTGTCCGCATTATTGATCCAACTGAGTTCTATTTCTTCAGGGCCAACGGCATTGGCGTACAATCCACTCGGTGCATCCACAACGCAGTACGCACTGCCCGGCGATAGTGTCTCAATCCACGCCGATTGCTTGTCGCCGTTATAGGCGCGAAGGCGGTAGTCATATTCCGCCGTTTCGCACGCGGCGCCTTCGTCGCTGTAACTCGTGGAGCCTTCGGGTAAATCGGCGATGGTCACCCATTCGCCACGCGCTTCGTGTTCGCGGCGTTGGAGCAGGTAGCCCGTGGCGTCCGGGTCGTTGATGTCCCATGAAAGATCGATGCTTCCCGCCTGATCCGTCGTGGCGACGAGGTTGGAAGGATCGACCAGCGGGCACGCGTCGGCGCGGCTCGTGGCGGTGTTGGAAAAAGCCGACTTCACGCTGTTTTCATTCGCCGCGCGCACGCGGTACTGAAACGTCTGACCGCACGCCGCGTCCTCGTCGGTGTACGTGGTCTGGTCGGAAGGCTGCGCGGCCAGCGGGGTGGCCGACCAGGCGCCGTCGAAAGTCTTGCGATAGATTTCATAACTGCCGGGCACGCCGGGTAATTCGCCGGCGCCTTCGCTCCAGGAAAGAAGAATGGCGCGCTGGGCGCCGTCTTCCTGTTCGTCGTCCAGAATCGCCGTCATGTCGCCGGGCGCGTCGAGTTCGCAATAGTCCGCGGTGGCCGATTCCTCGTTGGACGGTTGAGACTCCCCATAGTCGTTATAGGCCAGCACCCGGTAGGAATATTCGTGTTCGCATTCCACGGACTCGTCGTGATAGACGGTGACGTTCGCTGCCGTCCCGGCAATGGTTTCCCACTCGTCGTCGCCTTCCGAGCGCTGCACGTTGAATCCGAGTTCGGCGCCGGTATTGAAAACCCAACGCACGTCGATTTGCGACGGGCTGATCGCTTCGGCCGTCAAACCGGAAGGGCTTTGCGGCGCGGAGCCGGCGCCGCTTCCGTCTTCACCCGCCGGTCCGGGCACGCCCGCCTCGCCGGCTTCACCCGCCGCGCCGGCTGCGCCGTCGGAGCCGGTGTTCGCCCCGCAGGTTAATACGAGAGACGAAATACATAGTATTGCAAAAATCAAGAAAACCCTATGTGCATAAAGCATGCTGAATCCTTTGGTCAGAGTTTTGATTCGTGGCTGCGCAAGTGTCATTTCTTCCCAAATTTATAGTATATTTGCATTAATAACCGGTCAAGCGAGAGGTTTGATGAACGAAATGTGAGTTTGGCGCTGAGTGCCAGAATCGTTGAAATATCGAGTATTAATGCTTGCGCTACATTTAACCGGACGTCCCGGACGCGTGTCATGGATGAAGCGGCGAGGTTGACCTATTGCTCGAAAGCCGAATTCCCTGTACGCGCCTTGACCTGCCCGGGGTATTCGGTTAGTTACAATCGAGCTTTCATGACGGGCGGGCGCGATGATTTACGAAAAGCGCCGCCAGGGAAACGAGCTTTATATGTCGTGGCTAAAAAACAAATATTTCATCATCATTTTCGGGGCCTTGACCTGCCTGGCCCTGGATCAGATCACGAAATTCTGGGTGAAATCCGCTTTTCGCCCCGATCAAAGCCACGCGGTGATCGCCAATTTCTTTTCCATTACGCTCAAACAGAATCCCGGCGCCGCATTCGGCCTTTTTCGCGGGCAGCCCATCGCCTTTTTCCTGACGGTATCTTTTATCGCCTTAAGTTTCATTCTGTATTTCATCATCCGCTCGGACCCTTCCCGGGTGCGCCTGTCCGCCGCGCATTCCCTCATTTTAGGCGGCGCCATGGGCAATATCAGCGACCGGATTCGCATGGGCTCCGTGGTGGATTTTCTTGACGTGCATTACTACGACATGATCTGGCCCACGTTCAACGTGGCGGATGTGGCCATCGTGATCGGCGTCTTTTTCTTTATGTGGGATATGTCCAAGCACAGCCTGGAATACACGGCTCCGGCCAAAAGCGCGCCGGGCGCGGCGATTTCCGCCGGCGGCGATGAAGGGCGTTTTTAAAAACGTGAGCATCAAAAACAAAATTCTGTTTGTTTTCGCGGCGGCGGCCGCCGTGTTCGGCGTCGACCAGTTTACAAAGCACATCGTCGTGCAGCATGTCGAGCCGCTTGAAAGGATCCCGGTCATCGGCGGATTCTTCGATCTGACGCTGCGATACAACACGGGCGCCGCTTTCAGCTTTTTCTCGACCATGCCGCTGACCTTTTTCGTAGTGATCTCGGTGCTGGCCATGGGAATGCTCCTGTTTTTCGTCGTCCAACTGGATGACGTCAAAAAGCGCCAGTATATCGCCCTGGGAGGGATTCTCGGCGGCGCCATAGGCAATCTGTGCGACAGATTCCGAATCGGCGGCGTGGCGGATTTCTTGCTGCTTCATTATAAATCCTTCAGCTGGCCCGCGTTCAACGTGGCGGATATCGCTATCGTCTGCGGCGTTTTCGTGTTTCTCTGGGAAAACTCTCCGCTTCGAAATACGCCCCTAAAAGAGGAATAGACGTTTTGCATCCGGTCATGTTCAGGATATTCGGTTTTCCCATTCACTCCTACGGCGTGATGCTGGCCATCGCTTTTCTGTTCGGCATCTGGCTGCTATCCAGGCAGGTCAGGGAGTTCGGAGACGATCCCGACGACGTGCAAAACCTCGCCCTCTGGATACTGATTCCGTCGATTCTCGGCGCCAGGCTCTTTCACTGCGCGGTTTTCTGGCAACACTACATCCATGAACCCTGGATGATATTCAACGTTCGCGAAGGCGGACTGGTTTTTTACGGCGGATTGATCGGCGGCGCTCTGGGCGCCATCATTTATTTCAAGCGCAAGAAAAAGAACGTCGCCGCCTACGCGGATTTCATTGCGCCGCTACTCGCGTCGGGACTGGCCATCGCGCGAATCGGATGCACGCTGGCGGGATGCTGCTACGGCAAGGCCTGCCCCGCGGACTTTCCTCTGGCCATGGTCTATCCGCCGGAAACGGTGGGGGTTTCCGGGATTCCCCTCTATCCCACGCAGCCCGCCGAATCGTTCATGTCCTTTCTGATCTTCCTGATCTTGTATTTTTATATCCGGCCCCGGAAGAAATTCCACGGCGCCGTGATCGCCTGGTTTTTGATCCTGTACGGGGTGGTCCGCTCCACGCTGGAGTTTTTCCGCAATGATCCCCGGGGATTCGTGGGTCTGTTTACCGTGCACGCGCCCGCGGGCATGACGCCGGACAACGCCTCCTGGTTCTGGAAGATTTTGCTATACTCGGAAGCCGCCGTGGAAAAAGGCGCCGGGCTGTATCAACTGCGCATCAGCGAAAGCCAAACCGTCAGCCTGATATTGTTCGCTATCGCCGCGGCCCTTTTTATCACCTTGCCGAAGCGCACGGCCGTGGATAAAGTGGACAAGACGCCGCCCCCTCCCCGGCCCGAGGCGTCGGGAAACAAGGGCAAGGCCAAAAAGAAGAAGAGGAAGGGCCATTGAAAAAGATCATCGTCGCCGCATTGATTCTGTCGATGTGCGCATGCGCCGTAAAGCATGAAAACCTGCGCCTGGAAGGCTACGATAAAATTCGGACCCTCGAAGATTCGGAGGCGAAGATCGAAGCCGAGGCCGTCAAGGCGCGCGTCGAGGCCCTTTGGACGGATTTGCAGGATCAGAAACTCACCGCTTACATCACGCGGGAAAAACTCAATCCGTATTTTGCGAGCGACGAGGATCTGACGGAGTTCATCGCCATTTACGCGTCTTTGATGCGCACGAACTCCTATGACAGGGAGATTGTTCTCAAATATCGAATCAACGATATCAAAATCGAGGCCAACGGCGTGATCGCCCGCGTGGACATCGACATATGGGGGCGGATATATTTCGTCTGGCACTCACGCATCCATGAGATTCAGCGCTGGGAAAAATCCGGCGACAAATGGTATCTCAAACCGGACGCCACGGGAATTCCGGTCGAGAAAAGAAAAGAACGAAGAAGAGAATTGATCCCGAGTTCACCGAGTCAGTAAAGGGGGAAAACGATGGCCCGCATGCTGAGTCAAAGAATGCCGCCCCTTTGGCGCGCGGCGATTCTTTGCCTGGTGGTTTTTTCATCCCTGTCGCTGATGGGATCATCCTGTCACGAAAAGCGCGAACGCAAGATGCTTCAGGATATGTCCGACGAGCTTCACGAAGTCGTCACCGATTTCAACAAGGTCGTCGTGTGGCGGGATTACGAAGCCGCCGCCATGATGATCGTGCCTTCCAAACGCCTGGACTTTCTTATGGATGCGGAAAAATACGGCCCGCACCTGCTGATCGAAACCTACAGCGTGGTCATGTGTCAGGTCAATAAGGAACCGCCGGTTCGGGATCTCGGACTGCCCGAATCCACGGACGACCTTGCCCTTCACGAGGACAAGCCAAATCTGGAACTTTGGCCCCGGAAATCCCGGCTGCCGACTCCCGAAGAGAATCTGGACGCCAAAGACATGGACGGTTCGGGAGATACGAAAATAACCGAAGTCGAAAAAGCCGGGGACGAAAAAACAGACAACGAAAAAGTCGAAGATGTGAAAGAGGAAAAACCCGACAAGAAAAAGGCCAAAATCTATTACGGAACGGCTCTGATCCGATATATCAACCGGCAGGTTCTGCCGTCCATGGCCGTGGACACGAAACTGATCAAGCAGTACTGGATCAACGTGGAAGGGGCTTGGTACTGCGACTTTTCCTGGCAGGATATCGTGAAGAAATAACGTAACTCAACTTTGCCGGGAGTCCCTCAATGGGCGATTACGGCGCATATGATCTTCCCCGAAACATCGTCATGGTCAGCACCGCCGACTGGGACGAAGAGCTTTGGACCAATAAACAGCAGATCGCTTCGCGCCTGGCCGGGGATTTCCGCGTTCTGTACGTGGAGCCGCTGGCGAGCCTGGCCGACGGCAAAAGAGGATATTCCCATCGCTACTGGACCGATCCGTCGGGCGTGCATGTGCTGCGGCCGCCGGGAGCCGCGCCGTTCGGGCAGAAGCTGGCGACGGTCAACGAGCTCAATCACCGGCTGGCGGCCCCGCTGATCCGGGAGCGGCTCAGGAAACTCGGAATCGGCGAGTACATTCTCTGGCTCTATCCGCCGTCCAGCGCCCCATATCTGAAAACCCTGGATTACGAATTGTCGTGTTATGACTGCGTGGATGAATATGCCTCCATGCCCGGGCATTGGATGCAGGCCACGCGGCAGATGGAAAGAAAGCTGATCATGCGCGTGGACGCCGTGTTCACCACGGCCCGGTTCCTGTACGAGACCAAGAAGAAGGACAATCCCAATACATATCTGGTGCCCAACGTGGCCGACTTCGACCATTTTCACCAGGCCAACACCCTCGAACCGTCGCGGGAAATCGGCGATTTGAAAAAGCCCGTCGTCGGCTATATCGGCGCGCTGAATTACAAACTTGACGACACGCTGATGCACAATCTGTTCGCCATGAAACCCGATTGGTCCTTTGTCCTCGTCGGACCCGACAGGGGATTCGGCATCGAGCGTTTCATGCGCTATCCCAACGTCCGTTTTATGGGCAAGAAGCTTCCCGACGAGTTGCCGGCGCTCATGGCGGGCATGGATGCGTGCATGATCCCGTACAAGCTCGACAGCTACACGCGGGGCGTTTTGCCGCTGAAGTTTTTCGAATACCTGGCTTCAGGCCGGCCGGTGGTCGCAACGCCGCTGCCGGATATCGCGGAGTTTAAGGACCTCGTGGATTTGGGCCGCGACGCCGAAGATTTCGCGCAGGCCATTGCCCGGCGTTTGAAAAGCGACAGCGAGAACGACAAGAAAAAGCGCATCGCCGAGGCCGCCAAACATTCATGGAATAATCGCATATGTTCCATCCTGGAAGCCCTGGAAAAAACCTGGCGAAGAACGGAAGATACGAAGGACTGAAATTTAAGGAGGAAAGTGGAAGGCTGAAGGAGGAAGAAGGCCTGTGAAGCAGGCGCAGGTCAATAGCGAAGGTCGCCTGTCCCGAGCGAAGTCGAGGGATTAGCCCTGGTAGAGAAGATTTGTAATCCATCCAAAACCCCAAAGGGGTGTAGGACTAAGCCGTCCAATTTCTCCTCCTTAAAAGTCTTTTCAATTCAGATTCCGGGAATCGGGTTTCGGAATTTGAAAAATAATGCCATATAGTTCATATACCTCGTAAATAATAGGTGACTGTCACGAATTAAAATGCGTACGTTGTTTTTTGTCAGAAATTTTCCGCCGGAGATCGGCGGAGTGCAGGGGGTGTTGGGGCAGCTTGCGTCGCGGTGGCCCGGCGAATTTCGTGTGATCGCTTTGGCTTGCCCTGGCGACGCGGCGCACGATCGCGCTTATCCCGCGAAAATCACGCGCATACCCTCCTTCAACTCCCTGCCCGGGCCGCTTGCTCTCATTTTCAGGCAGGCGGCTTTGCTTATCGCTTTAGTCAAAACCTGGCGCTCTTTTCGCTTCGAGCGCATCGTATGCGGCTATTTGCAGACCAACGGCCCCCTGGCGTTTTTATGGAACCGCTTTTTCGGCGTCCCGTACGTCGTGCTCACGTACGGCATGGAATTGATGCGCCTTCGCCATAGCCGCGCGCCGCGTTTCTGGAAAGCCGTATTGCGCCGCGCGGAGCTTGTCACGACCATCGCGCAGCCTTTTTCGGATTTTTTGAGTGAATTTGAGCCCAAAGCCCGCGTCGAGAAAATTCCCATGGGGTGCGTGGCGTCGGAGCCGGCGAAAAGCAAGCTGCCCGAGCCGTACCGGGGACAGTCGCTTACGGGCCGGCGCGTGATTCTTTCCGTGGGCCGCCTGGTGCGGCGAAAAGGGTTTGACACGCTGATTTCGGCTGTAGCGCATCTTGAAGAAAAATACGACGACCTTGCATGTGTGATCGTCGGGCGGGGTCCCGAGGAGACGCGGCTGAAAACGCTGGCTAAAGAAAAGGGCGTTGAAGCTCGCGTGATCTTCACCGGTGGAATCGACGACGAAGAGCTGGCGCAGCTATACGAGCGGGCGGATGTCTTCGCCCTTATCAGCCGGTCCGAAGGCGACGACGTGGAGGGCTTCGGGCTGGTGTTCATCGAAGCCGGCGCGCGGGGCGTTCCCGTAGTGGGCGGCAATTCCGGCGGCGTGGCCGAGGCGGTCAAAGACGGCGCCGGCGGCTTTCTCGTCGATCCGCACGATCCAAAAGACGTCGCCGAAAAAATTTCCGCGATCCTGGGCGACGCGGATCTGACCGCGCGCATGGGCGCCGAGGGAAAACGCCTGGCGACTAAAATTCACACCTTCGACAACATGACGCGCGCGTTGATGAATGCGCTGGAAATTCGGTAACTTCCAAAAACTCTTGAACTTCGCTGGTGTTTGCCCATATATAGTCGGCGATGTTTGAAGTCTTTTTGGAAATCAAACCTAACAGGAGAAGATAAAAATGGCCGTTGAAAGAACCCTGGGAATCATCAAGCCCGACGCGGTGGCGAACAATTACGTCGGAAAAATTCTGGCTCACGCGACCGGCGCCGGCCTGACCATCAAGGCTTTGCGCATGCTGCAAATGACCAAAGACGACGCGGAGCGTTTTTACGCCATTCACAAAGGCAAACCTTTTTTCGAAGAGCTCGTGGGTTTCATGACGGAAGGTCCGTGCGTGGTCGTGGCTTTTGAAGGAGAGAACGCCATACAGACGTGGCGCGACGCCATGGGCGCGACGAATCCGGAAAAAGCGGCGGAAGGCACCATTCGCAAGCTGTACGCGGAATCCTTTACGCGCAATTCGGCCCACGGCTCGGACGCCGCGGAAACCGCCGGCGTGGAAGTGCCGTTTTTCTTCGCGGAAAAGGAAATCTTCTGATCCGAAACTTGATAGGGGAAAGGAACAAGGGGCGAGAAAGAAGGAATCGGACAGATGATTCGCGTCCGTGTGGCGCAGTTCATCCTTCCTATTTCATCCTTTTATAAATCGGTTTCTCACCAGTTTTTAACCTCGGACTCATCGCCTGAGCGCCGCGTGTAAATCACCGCGGTTTTTTTGAAAAACGCCACTTTATAAACATCGTCCCGGCGCTTGTATTTTTCCCAGGGCAATTCGGCAAGAAGGCTGGCATATTCCCGGAAGCTTCCAGAGCGATAGGAATAATACGGATAACTTTTTATGCTTTCCAGATAAATCTCGAACCGTTCATCGCTTGTTTGCTTCCAGTCCGCCGAGGTGTTGCTCGGGACAAGAAAATCCACGATATAATCCGGATTGAGTCTCGCGAAATTTTGATTTTCAAAGCTGAATTTACTTTGCACATGCTGGGTTCTGACAAACGGATCGAGGATATCGATATGATGCTCATGGGCTTGAATGCGCAAAAAATAGCGAAACAACTCGGCGTCGTCCCTCGTATTGTCGATCAGCAGCAGCGCCTGCAGGCGACCCTTTTGTTTTGCGCTTTCGCCAATTTCCTCGGCCAGGTCCCTGGGAAGATATTTTGTCGAAACGGGCACCCAATGTATAAAATGAGAACCCTTGAACAGGTAGGTGAATTTTTTCAATACCAATTCATGTTTCACTTTCGCGATATCGCCCTTGACGGTGAGAAAGACCAGATTATACAAAACCCATGATCCGCCGAAGAATATCAGCGCCGCTAGGAGAAAATATTCCGCGCCGCGCCGAAAACGGGCAACGGCCGCACCGATAACGACGGCGATGACGGGTAATAGAAAGAGCAGAAAAGCGGGGTCTTTTTTATTGATAAAGGATAAAACCATAAAAGGCGCGCTCAACAAAACAAGCACCGGCGCTTCGGCCTTTCGCCAGTGAATCCCCAGAAAAAAAACAGACGCCAGGCACATAATGGAAAACATGGGAAAAAGAGCCATATGGTAAAATAGCACGGGATAGGTCAACAGGGAGATGGGATTTGAAAAAGAACTGCCCGAAGCATAAGGCCCGCTCGATAATGTAACGCTTTCGCGCACGACGTATGAATAGATCTTATGAAAGAGACCGCTGCCGAATAGTGCGCTAAACAGAATCGCAACACCGGCGACCGCGAAAACTCCGGTCCACATGACGCTTTTTGTCCACCCGGATTTCCTGACGATGAGCTGCTCGACAAGAAAGTATCCGATGCCGACGGCGGTCAGCAGGGGAATCTGCAATTTTTCTCCCACCGTTTCGCTGAGAAAAAAGCTGCTGTAATTCAGCAGCAACAACAAGAGACTTGGCCAGGTTTTCGTCAGTTTGTCCGATGCAAACAGAAGATAGAGGGCGCAGGCCGCAGCGGCGATGACGGCGATCCGGCTGTTGTAAATCGAGGACCATAAAAACACTTCCGGTGTTAGGGCGACCACCATCGCCGCCGCCAGGGCTCCGTGCGGGCCGGAAATGCGTTTCGCGGCGCCGAAAACGAAAAGTATTGTCAGAATATAATAGAACAGCGAGTTCAGCATCATTTGATCGTAGCCCAATCCGAATATCATCACGGGTACGGACGCACTGAGGTTGTATAAAGTAAGATAGGCGCCCGACCCGGAATGGAACATGAACATGTTTTTTATTAAATCCAGCGGTGCGCGCTCAAAGAGCATAATCTGGTCGAGTCCCGCCAGATGGGATTCATGCGCGGTTACGGCCATAATCTGGCGGTGAGTGTCGCGCCAGTATAAATTCAAGCCCGCGGCACCGATGATCAGCAGCATTAACAGAGCATAAAAAATGAATTGATTGCGGGAAAACCTACCGGGGCCGCCGTGATCCGGCCGCTTATCGCGGCACCCGGTCAAAAAATTCTTGATCCGGTTCATGCAGTTGCCGACGCCGAGTTTCCTCGCCGCAGTCCGTAATAAATCCGGGCTTTATGGCCGTGAAGCTAATCTCCGAAGCTGACTCCGATGTCCCGGGCGGTTTTTACCCACTTGCCGTCGGGATCGACACGGCGAATTTTTTTCAGGGCGTCGCCCAGGGAGATCGTGGAGGCCTCGGTGTTTTTGTGCACGACCAGAACGCCGGATTCGCCGCGGGCGGCGCAATGCACGGCGTACACGCCCAGGCGCGTGGCCAGGTTGCGGTCGAAGGCCGACGGCGTACCGCCGCGCTGAATGTGGCCCAGGTCCGTGGCCCGGCATTCGCCCAGGTTGTAATCCTCCAGCCAGTCCACCAGCGTTTTGGAGATGCCGCCAAGCCTGATGGTCTCGGCTGAGTCTCTGACGATTTTATCCACGACGGCGTTTCCACCTTTGAGTTTGGCTCCCTCGGCCACGCATATAATCGTGAAGTTGCGCCCCTTGGCCCGGCGTTTCCGAATGGCCTCCACAATTTTTTCGATTTCGAAAGGAATTTCCGGAATCAAAATGATATGGGCTCCGCCGGCCAGACCCGCCTCCACGGCGATCCATCCCACGTTTCGGCCCATGGTTTCGACGACCATGATGCGGTGGTGGCTTTCGGCGGTTGTCTGCAAACGGTCGATGGCTTCCACCACGACGTTGACGGCGGTGTCGAAACCGAAGGTCACGTCCGTGGCGTCCAGGTCGTTGTCGATGGTTTTCGGCAGGCCGATGACGGGAACGCCCCGTTTGTGAAGTTTCCAGCCGATGGCGTTCGTTCCGTCTCCGCCGATGACGATCAGAACATCCAGTTCCAGATTGCGGAAGTTTTCGATCACCTCGTCGCTGCGGTCCGTGGTGATGACTCTGTCGCCTTCGACGCTTTTATAGGCAAAGGGATCACCCTTGTTCGTGCTTCCCAGAATCGTTCCGCCGCGGGCCAGCAAACCCCGCACCATGGACTGCGTGAGGCTCAGCGTGCGCGGCGTGCCCAGCAAACCCTCGAAGCCGTCCCGGATGCCGACCACTGTGGCGCCGTATTGATAAACGGCGCATCTGGTCACGGCGCGAATGGCCGCGTTCAATCCGCTGCAATCGCCGCCTCCTGTTAAAACACCAATCCTTTTCAATGGCATGGCCAATTTCCTCTATACGTGTTGTCCGGTCCCCTGACCGAAAGCTCTTATATACATGAATTTCGGGCGATGTGGAAATGACTCTTTATTAGCCGCCCGTGAAAATATTGCGAAGGCCGCCGTTTTCAAAGGCGACAGCGACTGTAAACGGCAATTGCGGCAAAACGTATCGCGATCGTCAGTCCGCGTCTTTTTTAACATCGCGGTGCGACATCGCTTTGCTGCAACAGTAGGTCAAACCGCCGAAAAGTATGCCTACGGCAAGAACGAGAACGATAATCGCGGAAATCGGCATATTAATCCCTCGCTTCTTTCTTGCGGGTCAACAGCAAGGCCGTCACTGCGATGAGCAGCAGTACGAACCAGCCCCCGACGAACTCGGCCCAACGCGGATAATTCTCATAAGCTCCCTTGATTCTATCGATGATCTCATTTGAGAGAAGAACCAGAAGGGCCAGCGGAGTCACGATCTTGATAAGGACATTCCACCATTTGCCGACTCTAATTTCGGAGTTTTTGTTGGCGTACTGCCTGAGTTCCTCCAGGTTGTAGAAATACCCGAGTACGATGCATTCCAGCAAAGCGACAATGATGAGGCCGAAGTTGTTCATGAAGCGATCGACGATATCCAGCCAGTAAAGCCCCGATCCCATGCAGAACACCAAGCCGATAAAAAAAGCAATTGAGGCAATGCTGAAGTTGACCTTTTTGCGACTCAGTTTCCATTTGTCCATGATTCCCGCGGACACGGCTTCTGTAAGCGAGAAAGCCGAGTCAATGCCCAGCGTCAGCAGCATCAGGAAAAACAGCACCCCGAACAGACGCGACGCCGGCAGCGCGTTGATGATCGCGGGATACGTGACGAAGGCCAGACCCGGCCCGCTCGCCACAACGTCGGCAACGGCCTTGCCTTCCTGGAGGGCGTAAAATCCCAAGGTGGAAAAAACGACGATGCCGCTTACGAAAGCCGTGGCCGCGTCGGCAAGGCATATGATAAAGGCGTTGTTGACCAGATCGCTCTTGCGGGGCAGAAAACTGGCATAGGCGATCATGACGCCGAAGCCTAAAGTGAGGGAGAAAAACGCCTGTGTATAGGCCGCGGCCCATACTTCGAGATTCAACAGGGCCGAAAAGTCGGGCGTGAGATAGTAGCGCAGTCCTTCAAAAGCGCCCGGCAGAGTCAATCCGCGAATCATGAAGACTATCAGTATCGCCCACGGCAAAAGAACCGTGACGTACACGACTTTGGACACGGTTTTGGCGCCCTCCCAGACGGAGGCGAGAATCCATATCCAGCAAAACACAAGGGCCAGTACGATCCAGCCTTTGATCGAACCGAAGTGCGCGATGCTTTCGGTCAATCCCAGGAAATTGCCGAAAAAGAATTCCTTGGTTTCCGCATAGGATTGACCCCACTCCAGCGTGAGGGAGAATTTTAAAAAATTGGCGGCCCAGCCCATGATCACGGCGTAGTAACAAGTGATGATAAAACTGACGCCAAGCGCGAACCAACCGATCCATTCATACTTTTTTTTCACTCTGGCGAATGCGGTCGGCGCCGCGGCATTCATTTTATGCCCCAGGCTGAACTCGAGGATCATCAGCGGAATGCCCGTTGTGAAAAGGGCGAACAGATAGGGAATCAGAAAAGCCCCTCCGCCGTATTTGTAGCAGACGTATGGGAAGCGCCAGATATTGCCCAGCCCTATGGCGGAACCGATTGCGGCCAGAATAAAGGCCGTTCTGCTGTCCCAATGAGTTTGACCTTTTCCCACGACGAACCCCGATTATGAATGGATTAATACATAATTTGTTGAAACGCCGGATTGAATCACCGATCTGAAAAAACACCATAATGGGCCGTAGCGACGCAGTCAATGAAGGATGGCGTGCGAGTCTCCTTTTCCCAGGGCTGTCGCTTTTCGCTATTGACCTGCACCTCTTCAGTGTTTTGGATTGTATCGCCTTTCGGACTCATTTGCGTCGCCCTGACGGACTCAAAATAGGCATCGTCAAATTTCGTCTGGAAATCCACAGGCGCGCGTGTTAAGTTTCGTGCTTTCTTATCCCTTGGGGAGGGTTGATCGGGATGCTGGACAGAAAATTTGTGCGCGAACACATTGACGAAGTCGCCGAAATGCTCAGGGCGAGAAAAACCGTTGTCGATCTTGACGGCCTGATCGGGCTGGATCAAAAGCGGCGCCAGTTGATCGCCGAAGTGGAAACCCTGCGCCACGATCAGAAAAAGGCTTCGGGAGAAATCGCCCGGATCAAGCGCGAAAAAGGCGACGCGTCGGAAATTCTCAAGGAGATGGGTCAGATCTCCAAGCGGATCAAAGACATCGATCCGCAGCTTAAAGAGATCGACGACCAGTACGACGACCTGCTTTTGACCATTCCCAACATGCCGTCTAAGCAGACTCCTTTCGGGCAAAGCGAGGACGACAACGTGGTGGCGCGCTCCTGGGGCGAACCGAGAAAGTTCGATTTTGAGCCGAAGGACCACGTGGAAATCGGCGAGGCCTTGGGGATTCTGGACATGGGCCGGGCCGCCAAGCTTTCCGGAGCCCGATTCGCGTTGCAGCGCGGAGTCGGCGCTTTGATGGAACGTGCGTTGATTAATTTCATGCTCGACACGCAGACGAATAAAAACGGCTACACGGAAATCGCGCCGCCGTACATGGTCAATTCCGCGTGCCTGACGGGAACGGGCCAGCTTCCGAAATTTTCCGAAGACCTTTTCAAAGTCGAGGGGCGCGACTTGTGGCTCATTCCCACGGCCGAAGTTCCCCTGACCAACATCCATTACGACGAGATCCTGGAAACGCGGGATCTGCCGGTCAACTACTGCGCCTTCACGCCGTGCTTCCGATCCGAGGCCGGCTCCCACGGCAAGGATACGCGAGGCATGATTCGCGTGCATCAGTTCGACAAAGTGGAACTCGTAAAATTCACGCATCCCGACGAATCGGAAGCGGAACATGAAAAGTTGATCGCGGACGCGGAAATGATACTTCGCGCCCTCGAATTGCCTTACCGCGTCGTGGAACTTTGCACCGCCGACATGGGATTTTCCGCGAGGCGCTGCATGGATTTGGAAGTTTGGCTGCCCAGTCAGAATCGATACCGGGAGATCAGTTCCTGCTCCAATTTCGGAGACTTTCAAGCCCGGCGGGCAAAAATCAGATTTCGGGCAAAAGGCGAGAAAGGCACGCAATACGTTCATACGATCAACGGGTCGGGTCTCGCCGTCGGACGGGCCTTCGTGGCAATCCTGGAAAATTGCCAAAATGAGGACGGTTCCGTGACACTGCCAACAGCCCTAAAATCTTATATGGGTGAATTGGATAAAATAGAACCTCCAAGATCATGATATTGTCCCGGTTACGCGAAATCCTATAAATCGCCTACGGTGACCCAAGGATTTTCATGGCCGCTGCTGAAAACATCAAGATAGACAAAGCGCCGTTGCTGTTGATCGGTTGCTGGACTCTGGCGACAGGCTTGGTTTCTCTATCCAACCCGGTGCTTCAGAATACCGATGTGATCAGCTTTATCAAAATGGCGAATCGGTTGAAAGTCGGCGATCCGTCAAGCTGGCTGGACGGTTTCTGCACGGTGGGATTTCCTTTTCTGATACGAATATTTTCCCTCGTAACCGGCGACTATCTGGCGGCGGGACGACTGGTCGTGCTGGTCTTTGGGGCCGTCGGGCTTTACCTGATTTATCGGATCGGCCTGGAGATTTTCGATCGCCCTGCGGCTCTGTCGGCTCTCGTCTTTACGACGGTCAATCCGGTTTATTTTCAGTTTTCGACAGCCGCCATGACCGACCTGCCGGCTCTGGTATTCCAAATGGCGGGATTCTATTTCCTCGTCAGGGGATTACAGGAAGATCGAAGGGCTCGATTCATACTCGCGGGAGGGATGCTGGGATTGGGGTATCTGATACGATACTCGACTTTATTGCTGCTTCCCGCGGCATTCGTGATCCTGTTGATCTATTCGAAAGGTTTTGCGGTCGACCGTTTGAAAAACGGCGTGTTGTTTTTCTCGTTTTTCGTCCTGGGCGCCCTGCCGCAGCTTTTTTCCGCAACCGTTGCAAAAGGTTCGCCTTTCTGGAATCTCGAAATGCAAAATGTATATTATGGAATTTTCGGCGAACAGGATTATGGGATTGTTTTTCGGCAAGCCCGATTTCAGGGAGGTTTGCTGGATATCATTCGGATTGATCCTCCCCGATTCTTCCGGAATTTCCTGGCCAATCTCGGTTCCGCGGCCGCCATTGACCACGCCGGAATTCCGATAACCATTCTGGGATGGGCGGGCCTGATAGCTGCCGCCGTGAAGCGGCGATGGAGCCGTAAAACGATCATCGGCCTGATTTTCGCGCTGACGCTGACCGCCGGAGTCAGTCTGGCTTTTGTCGTAAAGCGGCTGCTGATTGTATGGGGTCCACTGCTTTGTCTTTCCGCAGCTTCGTCGATCCACGCGGCGATTGGAGCGTCGGAAAGGATCAGGAAAAAAGCCTTGGCCGCCGGTGTGGCGGTCGGGATTCTTGCGTCCGTCAACGCCGTTTGGTTCATCCTTCCGCAATTATCAAAGAGCGATCAGGATCGCGCTTTGATGGCTGTCTCCGATGCACTGCACGCGGACGGAATGTCTTTCGCCAGGGAGGTCCTGAGTTTTTCCTTTATTTATTACGATGCGCAGTCGCCCCTGAAGGAACGTTTCGCTATTCCCTGGTTTTTGCCGCAGGCTCCTCCTTTTCAAAGCCTTGATCACCTGGTGGCCTTCATGCGTGTGAACGGTTATCGGTATCTTGTATTCGATGATTCTGCTGTTCAAAACGTTCGCGGATTGAAAGGATTTTGGCCTTTGAAACGGCCGGAGCCGTATTTTCAATTGATGCTGCAAAGGTCGTCGCCTTTTGTCACAATCCTGCGCCGGATTGAATGATCGAGAAAGAAAAGAGGTTCATCGCAAATTACCGTACTTTAACGCCGGCCCTTCAAACTTTGCGAAGAAGAAAATTATTTTTCGCCGCCTAAAAACCCGGGTTTGTGACGCAGACTGCGGATTAAGATAACATTTTGACAAAATGAGAGCTTTGTGATTAAATTTAATCCCATGTTCCCATGGGGGCTTTTGGGTTGAAATCCCCAAAAGGGGAGAAGTATTTTAGAACGCATTAAATCGAGGTTCAAAATGACGTTTATGAGCAAAAAACACGCGCGTTACTTGGGATTAGCGGTTGTCCTGATGACTGCTCTCCTGATGGCAACGACGGTCGGCGCCGCCGAAAAAAGCATCGTGTATGCTTTGGGCAACAACAACGGATTCCTGCAGTTTCCCGTTCTTGCCTATCTTATCCATGGAAATGAGCTGATTCCGGCCGACACTGCGTGGCTGGACATGGGCGAAGCCGGCGGTCCCGTGGGATTGATGGCCGATCCCGTTCACAAGAAGCTTTACATCGCGCATCACCACAACAACACGCTGGCGACGCTCAACAGCGAGACGTTCGAGTCTATCGGTCTTTCGCTCTTCAACGAGACGCAGGATCTGGCCGGCATGGACATCGACCTTGAACGCGGCCTGATGTACATCGCCAATCGCGAGACCACGAATTTATACGTGTACAATTCCTCGGATCTGTCGCTGGTCAACACCTGGGCCTTGAGCAACTGCAACGGCGCATTCGGCGTTTCGGTCAGTGACGGCGTTGTTTTCGTCGGCGACGGCTCCAACACGCTGCGTTACTACGACGCGGACAACGGCACCGAACTGGGCGGCCTCGCCACAACGGAAGGTTCCGTGGCCACGGCCTTGAACGGCGGCAAGTTCGCTTACACCACCATGGGCCGCTTCACCAACACGCTGACCCAGATCAGCCTAGCCGACGAAGTGGAAAACACCCTGGAACTCGGCGGCATCGCCAAAGGCCTGACCGTCAATGACGACAGCAACCTCATCTACGTGCTGACCGGCTTCGGCGATCTTTCCAACACCGGCCTCCGCGTGATCGACGGCGACACCATGACCGAACTGGCCTTCCACCCCTTCGGCGACGGCACCTGGAGCCCCACCGACGTGGTCGCCTCGACGGGCGATTTCGGACACTCGGTCAAACTGCAGGCCTCGACGGACGATGTCTTCACACCGGGCTACACCGTGGAATACCAAGTCACCTTCACGAACAACTTCGACGCGGCCATCCACATGTTGCCCGCCGAAGTCATCTACGACAATGAAGTTCTCGAGCTGGTCTCTTCCGATCCGGCCATGGACGCCGCAAACGGCTGGACCAACCTGATCGGAGACGCGGACCTGGATCTGGATGCTTCCATGACCGCCCATCTCACCTTCAAGGTTCTCGACGACGAGACCGAAAGCTACGTCATCGTGAAAACCGAAGGCGCCGTTGACGCCGACGGCAACGTTGTTTCCGGCACCGCCGGTCGCGACAACTTCGAAGTCAAGAGCGGCGACGCCGACGATGCCGACGACGATGAAGAGCCCGCGGCGGCCGATGAGGATTCGGACTCCGACGAAGGCGGTTGCGGCTGCTAGCAGAAGAACCTTAAATTTAAGCGTCAAAACGCCTGCCGACACTCGGCAGGCGTTTTTTTGCACCTTGATTGACGCAGAGGAATTCATGACGACGCCGGCGCCTGTTGCCAAAATCATAGACGACAGATATCAGGGGGTCGGAGGGTGGCTCCTTTTTCTTTGCGTGATCATGGTGATTATATCTCCTCTGTGGTCGCTTCAGGGCATCGTCAGCGTACTGGGGGATATCTGGGAAGTAAAAGATCAATATCCCGGCCTGATGCTTGTCACCGCCGTCGATTTAATCTTAAGCGCCGGAGTTATCGCTTTCCAGATATATGCGGGGTTGAAATTGTGGCGCGTTCGTCCCGGCGCCGCGCAGACGGCGAAAAAGTATTTCATCGTTTTTTTAGTCTACTCGTTTATCGCCGCATTCCTTCCCTTCCTGGCGGGATTCTCAAAAGAAGGAAACGATATCATTGCGGCCGAATTGCCGAAATCGATTTTCGGAAGCCTGGTCTGGTTCTGCGTCTGGTATGGATATCTCAGCGTTTCGAAACGCGTCAAAACCACGTATAAAGACACCGCGCCATTATACGATGCAGAGCAGGTCGTCGGCGAGTAAACTACCGAACCGGGATCTGTATATTTTTATGGAATGCATGCAGAAATAGCTGCTTCGTGGCTGTTTCGCCGCGTATCGTCTTGTTTCGCTATGGCTGAGGCTGCGGCCAGACGGTTGTGAATTTGGCTCCCCCCGCGTCGCCGGCCGATACCGAAACCGTTCCGCCATGTCGCTGTAGAATCCTCCGGACGATCGCCAACCCGAGACCGACGCCGCCGGACCGGCGGCTGCGGCTGTCGTCGAGTCGTCCGAAAGGCTCGAATATCCGTTCGTATTCCTGAGGCGGGATGCCCGGCCCGTCGTCGGAAACGGTTACGGAAACGCCGCCGCCTAACTCGGCGCAGGCGACGATCACCGACGCCTCGGCGTAGCGAATCGCATTGTCCAGCAGGTTTTGCAGGGCGCGTTTGAAGTATTTCTCATTGGCGATAAGCGCAAGATCGCCGCTGTCGCCGGTGTGAAGCCGGAACACGATTTCCGGCTTTTTCTCGTTGACTTTGTCGATCAGCTCGCCCAGCACGGCGGCGATTTCGATAGGCCCCTTTTCCATGGGTGTATTCGGAGAGTCGAACTTGAGGTAAAGCAAAAGTTCTTCCACAATGTCGTTGAGTTCCACCAACTCCTCTTCCATCTCCTGCGCGCGCCGCACGCGCTCCGATTCTTCCCGGGATTCCGACAACATCTCCAGATTGAAACGGATGCGGGAAATCGGGGTGCGCAGTTCATGGGAGACCGCCAGAAGCAGGTGTTTCTGGTTTTCCAGAAGCGTCTGGATGCGGTCGGCCATTTCGTTGAAGCGGCGGGCCAGGTCGCCCACGGCGCCGGGGTCGTCGATATCGGCGCGGGCTGAAAGATCGCCCCCGCCGATTTTCACCGTCGCGTTTTCCAGAATGCGCAACCGGCGCGCGATGGGCGAAATCAGAAGATAACCCGTGACGCCCACGATCGGGAAAATGACGAACAGTTCCAGCAGAAACGGCCAAATCCTCGACGGCCCCGGACGAGTCGGCGGTTTCATGACAAGATAATATTTCCCTTGGCGAAAAGGCGTGAAATGCGCGTGACGGCGCCTTGCCGGTTCGGCCGCGGCCTGCGGCGAAACGTCTCCGGCGTTTTGGGGGACGGCCGGCGAGTCGGCGGGCACGATTTCGACCTGCGGGAAAACCGCTTTTTGAAACCGGGACAGTTCCTCATCCATTTCGCTTTCAGGCGCTTCTTCCAGCCGCTCGACGATCAGCCCGGCGAGATTGCTTTGCATCTCGCGCATGCGCTGCCGCATATTTTTGTCGAATAAACGGTGAAGAACCTGACTGGCTGTCACCGAAGAAAGCACGATGGCCGCCAGCATGGTCAAAGAAATGATGAGATACAGTCGCTTCATTGGTTTTCCACAAACAGGTATCCGGCGCCGTGAATGGACTTGATGCGCCGAGGATTTTTTGCGTCATCGCCGAGTTTTCTGCGCAGCCGCATAATGCGCAGGTCGATGGACCGGTCGCAGCCGTCGTACTCAATCCCACGCACATCCTGATATATGCGATCCCTGGTCAGAACTTCGCCGGGATTCTGAGCCAGAAAATAAAGAAGATCGAATTCGGACGTGGTCAGGTCGACGGGAACGCCTTCGAGCAGGACTTCGCGGTTGCCGGCGTCGATCACCAGGGCGCCGGTCAAAATGCGATGGTTTTTGTCCGATGGCTCCTGCGCGGCTTCCGGCGAGGCGGGATTGAGCGTCGAACGCCGGAGCAGAGCGTGTATGCGCGTGAGAAGCAGACGCGGACTCACAGGCTTGGTCAGATAGTCGTCGGCGCCCACCTCCAGGCCCACCACTTCGTGCGTTTCGTCGTTTAAGGCTGTAAGCATCAAGATCGGTCCCGCAAAAGAGGGGCGGACCTCGCGGCATACGGCGACGCCGTCTTTTCCGGGAAGCATGACGTCGAGAATGACCAGATCGGGATTCTCGTCGGTGATTTTCTTCACGGCGGTGTCGCCGCGGCTTTCGCGAATCACCGTGTAGGAGTTCGATTCCAGGTATTCTCCGACCAGCGCTGAGAGCTTGTCGTCGTCTTCAACCAGCAAAATACGTATCGGTTTTTCGGTCTTCATCACACTTTACGCTCCCTCTTTAAAAGCACGACAACTGAATTTTAGCATAACTGAACGACCGGATACGGGTCTGTAGGCGATTTGTAGTTTTTTGTATCGGTTTGTATCCGCGCAAAAAATATCCCGCTTCCTGATAATCTCAAGAAACGGGATTATTAAATTAACGTCCCCAAGGGATGTAGAACTTATCCCCACAGGTCCAACGGCGCCAATGACTGTCATTTTGCATGTAAACACCAGGCCCAATGTCAATGGCCTCAGAATTGAACGTACTGGATAGACGCTGCTGATATCGACATAATTACAGCGCTGACAATAACTGACATAAATCGTCTTGAATACGGCAGAGTGGAAAATGCATAATATGCGCCCGCGAGTGAGACCGTTTTTTAAGGCGGCTTTTTCTTCACCCGCGAGGTTCGCGTGTCAACGCTGCAAACATCACCCAGCCCTTTTGGGAAGCGTCAGGTCCCCAAAGGTTAAGAAACGGGATGCGATCCCATTTTCATATTTCTCCGACTTCCTATCGGTAGTGCTTTCATCCGACATGAGAAAATCCTCCTGGCTATTCATCCTTATCTTTCTTTTCCGTCAATCGTTTTACTTCTTTATCAAACTCCGACAAAGCTTTATCACTTTCTTTTATTCGTTGCCGATTGAATTTTTCATATTCCGTCTCGGCCAGCTCCTTTGCCATTTGATGGGATATTTTGCCGGTGTGGGCCAGGATGTCCCTGTCGTTGAGCTTAAGAAACGCATCGAGTTTATCAACCCAGTCTTTCATGTGCATCGGTATACGCCGCATCGCCTGTCCTTCAGCGAAAACCAGGTATTGCTCGACAAGGTTATTGAGAGCTGCCAATTCCTCTTCATCCAGGTAGTTTTTTGCAACAGCAATATCCTGCTTCCTGACTTTTACGCCTCTGTAATTGGTCAGTCCCATGTCCCTCGCCGAGGCGTCTGCTCTTTCATAGATAATTTCCGCCGCCGTTTTGCCTGTGATGGCCCAGTGCATTTTATTCTGGACGGTCTTGAAAAAATCGATGCTTATCTGCCGGGTTGGATCATAATCGATGCTTGTTGCATATATATCAGTGATCTTTTGGTAAAACCGCCGTTCCGAAGTTCGAATATCCTGGATGCGGCGCAATAATTCTTCAAAATAATCAAAAGGTTGATCCGGATTTTTCAGCCTTTCGTCGTCGAGTACAAATCCCTTAATGATAAACTCACGAAGTTGGCGAGTCGCCCATTGGCGAAATCGAGTGGCAACGTGTGATTTTACTCTGTAGCCGACTGATAAAATCATGTCTAAATTGTAAAAATCGACTATTCTCGTTACTTCTCTGGATCCTTCCGTTTGAACTATCCGGAATTTCCGGATAGTTGCCTCCGGTTCAAGTTCCCCTTCGTCGTAAACATTTGAAATATGTTCACTTATTGTTCGTACATCTTTTTGAAAAAGCTCGGACATCAGCTTCTGGGTCAGCCAAACGGTTTCATCTTCCAGTCGAACATCGACTTTTATCGAACCGTCTTCAGCCTGATAGATCAGGAATTGTCCTTTTGTCGGGAGATTCGATCCCATACCATTTCCTTTCACAGAATCCGGTCAAGCAGGCCGCCAGTTTCTATTTCATGATCAGTATAAACGGAGTTTTATTTTTGAAGAAAGAGGTCGAGCCGAAGAGTGTGAACAAAAATGTATAAAAAAAGGCCACCTAGATTATCGGCAGCCAAATGAAATTAACGTCCCCAAGGGGAATTGAACCCCTGTTGCCGGATTGAAAGCCCGACGTCCTAACCACTAGACGATGGGGACATAATCGATTTTCAAGGCCCGCGCGGAGCATTGGCGCGTAAATCCGCTCGGGGCATGCCTTTTACATAAAAGCGCCCCTGCTTGTCAATATTGATTTGAAAATTTACGCTCAATGCGTGAAAAAGACCGCGAATGACTCCGTTGGCCAAAACCGGGAAAACTCCTTTTTAAGTTTCCAACCTCCGTGGTTTTCGCTATATTGCCCTTCGAGAGAAAACTATTATCGATGCGCAAATCATGCTTTTTTCAAGGCACAGGCCGGGCGCCATGGCGCGCCGGTTTTGCCTTGGCGCCGGAATAAGGTTTTTCGGCGTTTTTCAAAATGGAATGAAAGACAATTCCAGGAGGTAGAACCCATGAAAAAACTCTTGTTTCTTTTAACCCTGATCGCAATGGCTCTGATGTTCGGGCCGACGGGCTGCGGATGCGGCGACGATGACGATGACGACAACGGCAATCCGTCCATCGATGACGACGACGCCGACGATGATGCGGACGACGACGCGGACGACGATGTGAACGACGACGCGGACGACGACATCGCATGGGAGTGGATTCCCGTCGAGGGAAGCATGTGCCGGGACGGTTCCGCCACGGGCGTCGCGATTCGCCGCAAGACGGATTCGGACAAGCTGGTCATCTTCATGCAGGACGGCGGCGCCTGCTACAGCGAAAGCAGTTGCGGGTCCAATCGATCCAGCTACGGCGAATCGGATATGATCGAATACGCTTCGGGCTTTTTGTCCGGTGGAATTTTCGACGACACGAACGCGGCCAATCCGGTGGCGGACTGGAACGTGGCTTTCATCCCTTACTGCACCGGCGACGTGCATCTCGGCAGCCAGGCCAACGCCACGGTGTCAGGTGTGGAAGGATTCCAGCAGTACATGGGCCACGAGAACATCAAGCTGATGGCTCCGGTCATCGCCGGGGAATTCACCGGGATGACGCAGGCGGCTTTGATGGGCACCAGCGCGGGAAGCTTCGGCTCCTACATGGCATACCCGGTCATCGCCGACGAGTTTCCGGGCATCGACATGGCGCTGGTGGCCGATTCGGGACCCTACGTCGACGACGACACCGCCCTGGCGCCGTGTTATCAGTTGCTGCTTCGTTTCCAGTGGAACGTGGATCCGGCGATTCCCGATGAATGCGCCGACTGCACGCAGGCCGACGGCGACGGCATCTCCAACATGCTGCTCTGGCTGGCCGAAACCTATCCCGACGCATACTTCGGCCTTTTCTCATCGGTCGAAGACGCCACGATCAGGGAATACTGGAGCCTGGGCTATCAGGATTGCACGGAAGAGATCGACATGATCCCCGCGGAAGACTTCACCAACGGCCTGATCGACATGCGCGACAACTTCCTGATGCCGACGGGGCAGTGGTCCACGTATTTCATAGGCGGCGACACGCACGGCATTTTGCCCTATGACGAAACCGATGAGGATCACGCATCCTTCTATAACACAACCGCAGATGATACCGCTTTCACCGACTGGCTGGCCAATATCCTGGACGGGGGCGCGCCGCTGAATGTCGGACCGTAAAATGTGAATTGATCAAAACGGCGATTTTTCTTCTTTTGGGAAAGTCGCCGTTTTTTTATCCCGGCAATAAAAAAACATCAACACATTCCCAGCTTGTATCGTCTTTGAAGAACGCGTATTCTATGGGCAGGTCATATAAACAAGCCAATAAAACCTAAAAGAAAGGGATGAAGATGAATATTCATTTAAAGCTGTTTTTTCTTGCACTGCTGTCATTGGCTCTGATGTTCGGGCCGACGGGCTGCGGATGCGGAGACGATGACGACGACGACAACGGCAATCCGTCCCTCGACGATGACGATGTGGATGATGATGCGGACGACGACGCGGACGATGATGCGGATGACGATGTCGATGACGACGTGGATGATGATGTGGACGACGACGTCGATGACGATGTGGATGACGACGTGGACGATGATCTGCCCGACAGCCCGGTGGTGGATTACCCGCCGGACAAAACCGTCACGCTGCCCGGTCTGACCGGTCACGTGCGCGTGGCCCTGGACCAGTATCACATCCCCTACATCTTTGCGGAAAATCCCATCGATCTTTCCATGGTCTATGGATACATGATCGCCGAGCAGCGATTCATGCAAATGGACTTCCTGCGCCATCTGGCGTCGGGCAAGCTTTCGGAATATATCGGCGAGGACGCCGTGGATACCGATTTGTACTTTCGGACGGTATTCATGAGTTCCAACGGCGAGTCCGTTTTGGACAACATGCTGGAGGTCATCGGCGCGGACGCCGAGGCGCGCCTTCAGGCTTTTGCCGACGGCGTCAACGCCTGGCTGGAGGAAAAACGCGCGGAAATCACCCCGGATGTCTGGCCTTCGGAGTACACATTTCTCGGCGTCACTCCCGAAATTGTTCCCGACTGGGAAATCCGCGATTCACTAAGCATCGCGCGTTACCAGGTATGGGATCTTTCCGCCACGCTCGGCTACGAGATTGATCTTACGATCTACGCCCAGATGCTGGCCGGCTCCGCTTACCCCGATCTTTACGAGACGATTTTCACCCGCGCCATGGCGACGGATACGACGATCCTGCAGCCGGGCGACATGCCGGAGGCCAAAACGGCCGCCGCGCCGCGATTCACCAATGTGTTGCCGGAAGGATATCAGGGCTTGAAACAAGCCCGGGATTTCATCAACAAGGCTGAGGCGTTCAAGCCGATTTCGAAAGACGGCCAGGCCAGCAACAACTGGATCGTTTCTCCGGACATCAACGGGGGCGTGGGTTATCTGGCCAACGACCCGCACCTGACCCTTTCCTATCCGGCGATCTGGACCGCGCAATACGTGGACACCAAGGAATTCGGCGGCGACGATATGAAAAGCTGGGGTGTTTCCATTCCCGGCGGCGGTCCGATGACCCTCATCGGCGCCAACGAATACGTGGCGTGGGGCCTGACCGTCGCGGGCTACGACGTCCTGGACGTTTACGCCGAGGAACTGGTCCTTAGCGGCGACGAGCCGACGGCGGTCAACTTCGAAGGCGGCACGGTGGACCTGATCAAAACCACGCAGGATTTCAAACTATTCGGTTCCGACGAAATCGTGCAGCGGGACATCTATGTCGTTCCGCATCACGGACCGATTCTTCCCGACAGCATCGACGGGGCAACGGCGCTTTCCTTCAGGTGGACCGGTCACGAACCTTCCTTCGAGCCGAAAGCCATCATGGATCTGTTCGACGTCACAAGCGTCGCCGAGGCTTTCACAGCCTACGAAGCCTTCAAAGTCGGCGCACAAAACCTGATCTTGCAGGACGTCGGCGGCGACATCGGATACTTCCCCAACGCCTGGGTGCCGTACCGGTCCTGGGCGGCGACGATTCCACCCTGGCACATTCTGCCCGGGGACGGCAGCGCGGAATGGGACGGGTATATCCCCGAAAACGAGATTCCCCAGGTCACCAATCCCGCCCGCGGATTCTTGTGCACCGCCAACAACGACATCAACGGATCGCTGCAGGACGGCGACCCGACCAACGACGATTATTACTGGTACTTCAACCGGGCCATCGGATATCGCGCCGCGCGCGTGGATGAGATGCTGACCGAGCAGTCGGGAAGCCGGGGCTTCACCATGGAATCCATGAAGGCGATCCAGACCGATGTCATGGCTCTTTACGCGGCGGAGATTATTCCGAAAGTCCTCAATATCATCGGCGTGGACAATCCCGAACTATCCGATGACGCCGCGGCCATTTATGATTATTGGAACAACTGGGGTTATAACCTCAGCAGCGGCCTGACCGGAAGCGATCCCCAAGGGGCGGTTTCCGAAGATGCAACGGAAAAAAGCAATGCCGTCGCCGCCATGGCGTTCGCGCAGTTTGAAACCCTGCTCAAATTGTTCACCTTCGGCGACGAACTCGACGCCCAGGGCGTTGCCGTCGCCGGATGGTCGGAAAACACCGTGGCCATGCTGAATCTCATCGACCTGCCCGCGGATCCGATCTGGGACGATGTCTCGACGGTCGAGGTCGAAACGCAGCAGGAAATCGTCGTCAACGCGCTGAATCAGGCCGCGGCGGATATTCCCGATCTTGAGTACACACCTCCGATCGGCGCGGCCGTTAAGCCCTTCGAAGGCGCGGCCGTCGATGAGTGGTATTGGGGACGCATGCATCATCTCGTCGAAGAGCACATCGCTTTTTCCGCATTCGGAATCAGCATATACGACAAGGGTCCGTACGCCATTCCCGGCGGCCTTTATACCGTGAACGTGGCGTCCTACGCGCAAAATGCGGCGGATTACACGACGACAAACGGACCGAGTCTGCGGATTGTCAACGAATTCGAGGCCGGGGAGATCACAACGCATTTCCACTATCCCGGCGGCCAGATTCCCGTCGCCGGCGATGACAATGAACTCGACATGCTCCAGCTTTGGCTTGATCATGATTATTACGAGTTCCCGCATGCCACGGATGACATCCTGACCGCCACGCAGTACATGTACGCTTTCGTCGCCGAATAGGCGCGCGTAAAAAAATGCACAAGGGCGAAGCCTTCTTAGGCCTCGCCCTTGCTTTTGTGTGCCGAGCATGCACGTCAACTTGGGGGTGTAAGTCCCCTGCCCAACCTGACGGAGGTGAAGGGCTAGCGAAGCGCAAGGGCGCCGTCGCGAGGCGTCGTCTGAAGGAAGCGTGTAGCAAAGCCGCGACCTGACGAACAGAAACCGGATGTGAGGCAGTCCTTGCCGGACGAGCGAGCAAATGATCGCGAAGTCCATATCCGTCAAGGGCATCGGCTGTAAATCCGGCGGGTGCGCGGTGAAGGTTGTCGTGCTTACCTCGGGAGGTCTGCTTCGTGTCCCGGATTCGGGACTGAGGTCGTCGCGAGGCGTCCTGACCGCGTTGCAGAAGTCAGCAGAGGGCATAGTAGGCGATATCGCCGAAGGCCCGAACGGTATGGAGCGGCAAGTAGAGACGAGGATTCTCATGGGCGGCATTTGTCGGAAAATCCAGTTGGAATTGGCCTTGGAAACGAAGGGTAGGGGTGAAGCCCCGATGGTCGTTTCCGAAGGGATCGAACCGTCCGTGGCGTCCCCCGGCCCCGAAAGCCCGGCGTCAACCTCAAGTCTCATGGAGGAAGTGCTCGAACGGGAAAACCTGAAAGCAGCTTACAAACGGGTCAAGCGGAACAAAGGCGGCCCCGGCGTGGACGGCGTGACAGTCGAAAGGCTGGCGGAACAGATCAACGTCCATTGGCCGAGGATCGGCGAGGAACTTCTCAAGGGGACCTACAAGCCGGCGCCTGTAAAACGGGTTGAGATACCAAAGCCCAACGGCGGCGTCCGAAAACTGGGCGTGCCCACGGCGATGGATCGACTCATCCAGCAGGCGTTGCTTCAAGTCCTTCAGGAACGCTGGGATCGGACGTTTTCGGACAACAGCTTCGGCTTTCGTCCCGGTCGATCGGCTCATCAGGCGGTGGCCAAGGCGCAAAGCTACATCGCCAAAGGCTGCGGCTTCGTCGTGGACATCGATCTGGAGAAATTCTTCGATCGCGTGAACCACGACATGCTGATGGGGCGCATCGCCAAACGCATTTCCGACAAGCGCGTCCTCAAACTGATCCGCGCATTTCTCAATGCCGGCGTCATGGAAAACGGACTGGTCGGCCCAACGACCGAAGGCACTCCGCAGGGCGGTCCGCTTTCTCCGCTTTTGTCCAACATCGTGCTCGACGATCTCGACCGGGAGCTTGAAAAGCGCGGTCTGCCTTTCGTCCGTTATGCTGACGATTGCAACATCTATGTTCGCAGCGAAAGGGCGGGGCGTCGCGTGATGGAAAGCGTCAGTCGCTTCATCGAACGCAAACTCAAGCTGAAGGTCAACGCATCCAAAAGCGCGGTGGACAGACCCGTGCGGCGCAAATTTCTCGGATTCAGCTTCACCAGTGGAGTAAACGCAAAACGGCGAATATCGCCGCAGGCGCTCGACCGCTTCAAGGAGCGAGTCCGTGATCTAACGCGCCGAACCCGAACGGTAAGTCTGAAAAAGATGATCGAAGACCTGAATCGCTTCCTCCGAGGATGGCTCGGGTACTTCGGATTCTGCGAGACGCCTTCGGTGCTTGGTAAACTCGACGAATGGATCAGGCGACGGCTCCGATGCGTGGCCTGGAAGCAGTGGAAGCGAGGCAAAGTCCGCTTCAGGGAACTGAGAAAGCGCGGCGTGGGAAAGGACCTGGCGGCACAAACCGCAGGCAGTCCCCACGGACCGTGGCGTATCAGCATGAGCCCGGCGCTTAGCATCGCATTTAAAAACTGTTGCTTTCGCTCGCTCGACCTTATAGACCTGGACCCGAGGTAGAATGCTGAACCAACCGAACCGCCGTGGTACGGACCCGTATGCCCGGTGGTGTGACAGGGAAAGCCCGCGAGGGCTTACCTATGTCGATTGATAAAATGCGTGCCTGAATTTTGAAGCCTTTAAAGACCACCGGATTTTTCAAACGATGAAAAAGACCACCGTCATCTTAGCGATCGCGCTGATGGGGCTTGCGCTTCGCGCGTGGGATATCGACCTGCGCGGCCTGAACAGCGACGAGCTGTACACGGCGAGGATCGCGTTTTTCGACGATCACGTTGATTTCGCATCCGACGTGCATCCGCCGGCGTATATCATCGCTCTACGCGCCGCCGGATCGATTCTGCCCGGATCCGTGGAATTCCAAGCCCGCGCACTATCCGTTTTTTCCGGCTTCGCTTTTATCTTTCTTCTGGCGTACGTAGGCTTTCTTGCCGGCGGTTTTCGCGGCGCGACGGCGGCGGCTTTATTCGCCGCGTTCGATCCGGGCCTGATCGCCCTGTCGCGCCTTGGCCGCGGCTATATGTTCTCGGCGCTGATTTTGGGCGCGGCGTTTCCGTTGACGTACCTTGTCGCCGCGAAAAAACAGGCCGGGAAATTTACGGCGCTGCTGGCCGTTGTCAACGCGCTGGCGCTTTATACATTCTACTACGCGGTCTTTTTAATCGCCGCGCAGCTTGCCGTGGCCGCCGCCGTTTTCAAGCGCAACCGACCCGGAGCGAAATCCCTGTTAGGCGCCGCCGCCGTATCCGGCCTCGCTTTCGCCGCATGGCTGCCGACGCTGCTTCGGCAGACGAGCCGCATCGCTCCCGGCGGCGGATGGACGCAGTGGCCGCTGACGCCCTATGAATTCGTGCGGCGGGGCATTCAGATTTTCATTCATCACTCGCCTTTTCAATCCTGCTCCGAACTGGTCTACAGCCTCGACGTCAAACTTGGCGCATTGTTCACCGCGCTGCTGACGGCGCTGATTCTCTACGCCGCCTGGAGCGGCGCGAGAAAAAGGGAAGCCGATTTATTCGGTTTTGCCGTGTCCGACCGCGCGGGGAATATGGGACTGGGGCCGGCCTGCGTGTTTTTTGTCGCGATCTATTCCATGGCCGCCGTCGCCCACGAACTGCGGGGCGTATTCATCGGCTTTGCCTATTTCGCTTTTCTGGCGCCCCCGATCATGGCGATCGTCGTTCTAGCTCTGAAATCGAGCCGCCGGCGTTTTGTCATGCCCGCCGTCGTCGCCGTCGTGATCGCCACACAGGCGGCTCTTTTGCCCGGCGTCCGCGAGGCGAATCGCGAGGATCTTCGCGAAGCCGTGCGGGCCTACGATCAAAACGCCGGCCCTTCGGCGGCGGCCCTGACCGTGGCGCATTTTATCAAAGACGCCTTTACCGTTTATTCAAAACGCCCCGGGCCGTTTTACGGCCTTCCCGCCGATCTTCCCGGTGAAGGACCGATTCCGAGGGAAGCTCCCGCCATCATGACCCGAAACAGCAAGAAGCAATTCAAAAGCCTTATGAAAAATCGAAACGAAGTCTGGCTGATCTTAAGCCATGAAAAACGAAACGGACGGGATCGGGGACAGGCCCTGTCCGTCGCGTGGCTTCACGAAAGCGGTTTTCGCGTGGCCGATCACGGCGCCGCCAAGGCCGTGCGGTGGATTGTTTTCAAAAAAGATTAACGAAAAAAACGAGCAGCCTACAACATGTCATTCCGAGTGAGTCCGTCAGGGCGAGTCGAGGAATCTCTTTAACGATGCGTGGATATATTTTTACGGTGTGCACAATATAATAAGGCGACAGCGTCTCTTTGAAGGGATTCCTCGACTTCGCAGCCTGCGGCTGCTTCGCTCGGAATGACAGGTGGCGCGTTTAAAAAAAGATTGTTTGACTTCCATGCTGATTGCACGCGTCATTGCGGATGCTGGCCTTTGCGGGCATTTTACGCATAATAAGCGGCAGGGTGTTTTCAATTCTGAATAACAAACAATGTAGGAGCGGTTTTTAACCGCGAAATGCGTGATGGCATTCCTTTCGCGATTATCGCGGATGGAATCCGCTCCTACAGACCTTTGGAGTTAAACGATGCGATTCAAGCTTATCGCTGCAATCCTTTTGTGCGTGCTTTACTGCGTGACGCCGCCTGCGCCCGCGCAAAGCGCCGACAAGGTGGAACTGCCGGTCAATCTGCGCAGGCAAAACACCGACGTGTGGTGCTGGGCGGCGGCCATCGGCATGGTCGTGGAATACACGAAGGGATTCGCGATCCTGGATTGCGAGGTTCTCAACGAATACGAACTGCGCCACGGCGGGCGGGGTTTTTGCTGCCTGGTCGCGCCGGAATGCAAACGCACCGGCAGGCTCCACGAGATGGCCGAGATCATGGACGGGATCTTTAAGATCAAGGGCGGATACAAGTCCGGTCCCCTGACCTTTGAGCAGATCGTCAGCCACATCGATCAGCAAAAACCCATTTTGGCCGCTTTGATTTTCGGCGGCAAAAGCGGGCACGTGGCCGTCATCGCCGGTTACGACAAAACGTCGAAATCCGTCATCATTTACGACCCCGGGCACGGGCGAGTCGTTTTCCCGTATGCATCACTGATCAATAGGGCGACTTCGCCGTATTTGCTTGGCTCTTTTATTATTCAAAGCCCGCGTTCGATTTTTCCGAAATGCAAACGCGTCACCGTGACGGAAAGCGAACAGCAGGGCCCACGATCGAGGATTGAATGCGAATGAAAAGAAAAATATTTGTTGCGGCTTCGGCATTGATGATCGTTTTGATGATTTCCGGCTGCGCCCTCGTGGGAAGCGGCTTTCCCGAAAAGGGATCGCGCTGCTGCGAAGATTCGCGCCTCGCAACCGAAGTGCGCGTCGACTATGACGAACATTATATCCCGCACATTCGGGCGCAGAACGCCCATGACGCTTTTTTCGCCCTCGGATACGCGCAGGCGGCGGCAAGGCTTTTTCAGATGGACATGTTTCGTCACCTGGCCGAAGGAGAGGCCGCGCAACTGGCGGGCCGGGATGCGACCGTTAAAAAAGGCGACCGGGAAGTCGCTGTTGATATGGTGGAAGTGGACGCCTTTTTGAAACTGATGGATTTTCCGGCGCTGGGCAAACGGCTTCTCGACCAGACCTCGCCCGAAAGGCGCGCGCTGTTCGATGCCTACGCCGAAGGCGTCAACGCGTTTGTCCGCGACAACGAAGGCAAGCTGTCGCTGCCGTATTCGGCGCCGGGAAAAAACAAGGTGGTTTTCGAAAAATGGACCGCGCGGGATTCGGCTTCGATCCTGGGGCTTCTGGCGTACATCCTGTCGAAGAACGCCGACGAGGAAAGTTTTTCCATCCTGGCGGCGCAAAACGGCGTGCCCTTGAAGAAAATCGTGAACCTCATCTCGCCCTATTATCCGCGCGAGGTTAAGGACTACGAATACTTCGATGATTTCAGGGACCGTCTGCGGGGCGTGCGTTTTGACGTCGGCTTTGCGATGTACAACACCTTCATCCAGGGGCGCCTGCACACCGGACCCATGGGCGGCGCGAGCAACAACTGGGCTGTTTCCGGAGACCGGACCTACAGCGGGCGGCCGATCTTCGCCAACGACCCCCACCTGGGGACCATGATCCCGAACTTCTGGTTCGTCGCGCACGTGAAATGTCCCGAATACAACGCGGCCGGCGCGTTTCCTCCGGGTGTTCCGGCCGCCATGGTGGGGCACAACGGGCGCGTGGCGTGGGGCGCCACCATGACGCGCGCCGACACCACCGACTTTTCCGTGGAAATGATCGATCCGGTGAAAAAGACTTACAGGCTCGGCGATGAGGATCTTCCTTTGACGGAAAAAAAGGTTGTGATCAAAAGCCGAAAAGAAAGCTTCGAGCGCACGATCTACCACGCCGGCAAAGGGCGCATCATCACGAAAATCGAGCCCGGCGTGAAAAGCGCCGTATCCATGCATTGGGCCGGATGGACGGCTCATAACGCCATCGACGCGGGTTTCGATCTGATGCAGGCGACGAACATTAACGGCATGATGGAAGCGGGAAGCCAGCTGGACCTGATCAGCATCAATCTCGTCGGCGCCGACGCCTCCGGGAGCATCGGATGGATCGTCACCGGCGGCGTTCCCAAGCGCGCGGGCTATACCGGATTGCTGCCGAAAGACGGCTCGAATCCGGGCATGCGTTGGACAGGATTTTTAACGAGATACGACAAGGCCGGCGCTGTAAATCCGCCCCGGGGTTTCATCGCCACCGCCAACAACCGCCCGGAATCGCAATATGCCGACAACGTGTCTTTGGATTACATCGGACCTTATCGCTACGAACGCATCGTGCAGATGGTTTCGAGCAAAGAAGGCCAGACCCTGGCCGATCACCGGCGCTGGCAGGCGGATGTGCACAGCCTGCAGGCGGACATGGCCCTGCCTATCGTGCTTTCGATTCCATGCAAGGACGGCGCAGCGTGCGAAGCGCTGGAGATTCTGCGCGGCTGGGATCGGGAAGTCGCCGCCGATTCGGCCGGCGCGCTTTTGTATCAGGTGTTTTTGGCTCATTTCGCCTTGCAGGTTCTCGGCGATATGCCGCAAGACGCCGTCGATTCCTATTTTTGCAGCGTGCAATTCAACCAGCATCCCATCGACGCGATCTGGCGCAAGGAAACGGGGCTGTGGGATGACGACGCGCAGCGCGACCGCATGATCTTAAGCTCGCTTACAGCGGCGGTGCATGAGCTGAAAACGCGTTACGGCGACGGTTGGCGCGAGGCCGCGTGGGGCGATTTGCACCGGTTGCATTTTCATCACGCCCTGGCCGTCGCGCCGTTGGTCGGACGCAAATACCGCCTCGATTCCATGCCCTATCCCGGCGACAGCAACACGGTCAACAGCGGCGGCTACCGGCCGGGCAAGACGTACGATTTGCAGTATTATTCGTCCATCCGCTTTTTGATCGACATGGCCGAGCCGGGCAAGGCGCGCGTGGCTTTTCCCACGGGCCAATCGGAAAATCCCAATCATCCATCCTTCGACGACATGCTCCAGACGTGGTATCGCGTCGAGGATTTCCCTTTGCCCTTTACGGATAAAGATCTGGATGAAATGGAAAAACCGGCGACGCTGATCTTAAAGCCCGCGTCGAAATAAAAGCCTGTGTTGAGTCGGTCCCGGCGCCTGTAAGAAACTTGTTAAAAACGGATGATTTTTACTTAAATAGTCCGTTTTTATATTTTTTTATTTACCCAGTGTGCTATAATACGCGTTTCAGGCGCGTGTATGGGGCAAAATCGCGTCGCCTGTTTGTAAGAAAAATATTTTCGGGGCTTATTAAGAAGAATTTGAATTGAGATTGCCGCCCGCCGCTGAAACCTCATTGAAAAGAATTCAACGAACAAAGGGAAAAACCAGTGGATAAAAGACCTTTGCGCATGCGCAAACTGTCGCCCGAGCAGGTCGGCGTCGCCCGCCAGAACCAGGTGTATATGTTTTCGCCCTCCAGCGATCCTTACGTCGCTCTGATTCTGTACGTGGATGCCGCGCCCCTGCAGCAGCTTATCGCGGCGCGGCGTGAAACAAGCGGCAAACCGATCACCATGGTCCACGTGTTCAACAAGCTTCTGGGCAAAGCTTTTATCAAGCACCCGGAATTCAACAGCGTTGTTTTGGATCGAAAGATCTATGAGCTTGAAACGGTGACCATTTCCAATCCTTACCTGCTGCCCGGCGCGCAGCACGCTTTGACCATGCTCCTCATCGACCAGCCGCAGGACATGTCCCTGGAAGATATTTCGGATAAGTTCGATCAGCTGCGTGAAAAGAAGCTGGCGGAGTTTGAGGAAAACGGACAGACCAAAATCGGTTTCGCGCCGAAGTTTTACATCCGCAGCGGCCTGTTTCGCATCATCAGCGAAAAATTTCAGTTCCGGACCATTTACGAGCGCGACCTGACCACGAATCTCGTTTTATCCAAAGCCAACGGGCCGCAGACAAGCAATTTCATCGCCACGAAAAGCGCCACGCAGATTTTGCGCGCCTTTACACGCTTTTTTCAGCATTCGCCCATTGAGCAGGCGCACGTGGTTGACGGGCAACTCGCGGCGAAAACCGTCGTCCCTTTAACCATGATTCTGGACCACCGCCTGGTGGACGGATATCACGTCAACGCCTTCGTGCGCACGATCAATGAAATCACCGCCGACGCGCAGAATCAGTTGTAGATTTATTTTAATTCCGTTTCGGTGAAAAACCGCTTCGCCAACGCAAGCTGCTCGGCTTTGCTCTCGACCTCGCCGTCGTAAACGGCGTCTTTGACCAGCGCCAGTATCCGGCCGATTTCCGGCCCCGGCTCTATCCCCAGGGCTTGCAGGTCGGCTCCGCGTACGCGCAGTTTTCTATGCCGCACATCCAGCAGATAACGCCGCAATGCCTTTTCGATCAAGGGATAAGGCGTTTGGGCCGTCATGACCAAAAGCGCTTCGACGCCGAGCGTGGAAAATCTTTTTGCAAACTGGCTGTCTTTTTCGACGCGGTTGCGAAAAAGGTCCCTGTGGACGTTTCGCATCGCCATCAGTTCGCGGGCGCTCGAAACATCGACGCCGTCCAGCCTTTTGCAGAAGTTGACCAACTCCCGCGCATGCAGGGGAGAAAAGGCCGTCATCGTCCAGACATTCCAGGCGGCGGCCGCCGGGCTTTTCGGTTGATTTTCCTCATACCACCGGAGGGTGGGCTGCACTTTATCAAGAAGTTCGAAGACGTATTCGCCCTCCAGAAAATGCGTGCTGATCGCCCGTCGAACGCTTTGCCCGGCGAGATGGCGAAGGGCGGGCACGGGATCATCCTCATGGAAAAGGATCATCAGTTCGATGGCGATTCTTTTACCCAGTTGCGCCGGGAGCACGGCCGGGTACTTATAGCTTTGCATCCACTTCGCCGTTTTCGCCTCGAATGCGTATCCGAACCGCCCGGCAAACCGGCAGGCCCGCAATATGCGCGTCGGGTCGTCGGTGAAGGAATCCTTGTGGAGCGCTCGGACAAGCCCGGCCTCCAGGTCTTTTCGCCCGTCGTAAAGATCGACGAACTGCCCAAAATTACCCGGATTGATGTGCGCCGCCATGGTGTTGATGGTAAAATCCCGCCGCGCCAGATCGTCCTCGATTCCCGAAGCCTCCGCGACGGGCCATGCGCCGGGCTGCGCGTAGGTTTCCCCGCGGGCCGAGATCAGGTCGATTTTTTCCCCGTCGTCGAAGGTGAGCGTCGCGTTGTTGTAGCGAAGGCTCTTTTTCACTTTGCACGGATGGTTTTCCGCCAAACGGACGGCCAGGGCCTGCGCGTCGCCGACAACGCCCACGTCGATGTCGCCGGCCGGGCGACCGAGCAGGATATCGCGGACGCACCCCCCGACCACGTAAGCCGTAAGATCCATCGCCGATGCGTCCCGGCCGATTTCCTCGATTCGCGACAAAGTCTTTTCGGGTAAAGCGTCGCGCATCCGGTCGCCGAAATCCGTCATGTCATCCCCTGGGGTGTATTTTCTTATGCAGCCTTTTTAAGCGCGTTTTGTCAACATGCGTGTAAATTTCCGTCGTGGAGATATCGGAATGGCCCAAAAGCTTTTGCACCACGCGCAAGTCCGCGCCCCGGGCGAGCATGTGCGTGGCGAAGCTGTGGCGCAGCAGATGGGGATGAAGTTTTTTGCCGATGCCCGCCGTCAGGGCGAGCCTGTCGAGCATCGCCTGGAAATTCTGGCGGGACATGGGGCCGCCGCGATTGGTGATGAAAAGATATTCGCTGGTTCTGCCTTTGAGCAGTTTCGGGCGTCCGTCGCGCATGTACTGTTCGATCAGGTCCCTTGCGCTTTGGCTGAAAGGGGCGACGCGTTCCTTTTTGCCCTTGCCCACCACGCGCACGTAGTTCGCCTCGAAATTGAGCTGCGCCGTTTTCATGGCGACCAGTTCGCTCACACGCACTCCCGTGGCGTACAAAAGCTCCAGCATGGCGGCGTCGCGCAGGCCCGCGGGTTTTTCTCGGTCCGGTCCGGCGAGAAGCTTTTCCACATCCTCCTCGCTCAGAACTTCCGGCAGATTGCGCTTGAGCCTCGGCAAGCCCACTAGTTCGGAAGGGTCTTCGGAAATGATGTCTTCCATGAGCAGGAATTTCAGCAGGCCGCGCACGGCGATGAGGTTTCGCGCGGCGGTCCGGGCCGATGCGCCCTGTTCGCGCCGCCGCCCCACGAACTCCAGCAAATGCTCACGGCCGATTTTTTTCACGTCGACGATCTGTTCGACGTCGCAATATTCCAGAAAAAGCGCCAGATCGCGGCCGTAGGCTTCCAGCGTGTTTTTAGAAAGCCCTTTTTCCGCTTTGAGGTAGATCATATAGCGGTCGATGTGATGGTCGATGCCGGGCATCAGTCGAACTCCCGGAAATATTCCCTGACGCCTTGCGCGATGCCCTGGGCCAGAGCCTCTTGATACCGCTTGCTTTTCAGGCGGCGCAGTTCGGTCTTGTTCGTGATGAATCCGCACTCCACCAAGATGGCGGGCATCTTCGCGCCTAGCAGGACGTAAAAGGGCGCGCCGCGAATCTTGCGCGAGTTGACATCCGCGTAATGCCGCCGGGCTTTATTGAGCATCTGGCCCTGCACCTTGGCCGCCAGGTTGTTGGACTCGGCCTGCTTGTACAAAAGCGACAGTCCGGCCCACAGGGTGTTCATATTCATCACGCCTTCGACGTCCGTGGCGTTTTCCGCCGCGACCAGATCGGCGATGTCCGCGCCGGCTTTCGGGGAGAAGTAGTAAACCTCGATGCCCGATGCCTGGCGGTTGGGCGCCGCGTTGATGTGCACCGACACGAAAAGGTCCGCGTCGTAGCTGTTGGCGATGGCGGGGCGCTGGGGAAGGGTGATGAAGTGATCGGTTCTGCGCGTCAGCAAAACTTTGATGTCTTTGTCTTTCGCAAATTCCTTTTCCACCAGTTTCGCGATGGAAAGCGCCATGTCCGCTTCCCGGTCTCCCCGGCGGCTCATGGCGCCCGGGTCCGTTCCCCCGTGCCCCGCGTCGATGACGACTTTCCAGAAACGGCGCTTGGAGGCGGTCGCCGGGACTTTGACCGCCGGCTGCTCCTTTTTTTCTCCCGTAACGTCGATGATCACGCGAAAAGGGTCCAGGAGCGGAAAGATTTGAAAGTTCTCGATGCTTTCGATATCCAGAACGACGCGGGCCACGTCCTCGGTGTTTTGTCCGGCCCGAACCCTTTTGAGAAGGCCGTCTTCAATCGGATATTCCTTGTCCATGGCCTCAAGCAGCTTGCAGCCTTTGAAATCCAGATAAAGCCTTCTGGGGAGATTGCCGTCCGGGGGCTTTTCCAGAAGATGCTGCTCATAAGGGACTTTTTCCGAAAGCTCGATGACGATGCGCGTGTAATCCGGATTGCTCCAGTGCCGGATGTTGCGGATGGCCGGGACGCCCAAAGCATCCGGCGGAATCGGCGGCATGATCATGCCGTCTTGATCCTCTTTATCGCTCTCATCCACGCTGTCGTCGCCTTCCGTGACGATGGTCTCTCCCAGAATCTGCGTGATGGCCGAAGGCGCCGGCGTGGCCACGGGCGGCGGAGGCGTTTTCTCGATATCCTCCGAGGGCTCGGGCGTGGGCGCCGGGGTCGGTGTGGGAGTCGGCGTTGGCTTCGGCGCATATTTGTCGAGCCGCTTTTTCCCGGCCCGGGCCTTGGGCGCAAGGTCGCCTTTCGGGCATCGCGAAACGCATTTTGCAAAACGGTCATAGGCGCCGCTATAATCTCCCAGCTTTTCCAGAATCTCCCCTGCATAGACAAGGCTGTCGTCGGCGAGATTGCTTTTGGGGTATTTGGCGGCCAGGGCGTCGTAATGCTTCACGGCCTTTTTCAAATCGTCTTTGACGTAGGAATATTCATGGAGCTTTACGTAGCCTTGCGCGGCCATGTACAGGCAGTCGTCGGCTCTTTTCGACTTGGGATAACGTTTCTGGAGTTTGAGAAATTTGTCGATGTGACGCAGCCAGTTGTGGCGATAGGTTTTTTGCCCTTCGTTTTTTAGGAACTTGTTGTAGTCGTCCTTGATTTTTTTATATTGCTGCTCCGACGAGGCGGCGTGGGCGAAATCGGCGGCGGCGAAAATCATCAGCGCGGCCAGAATAAAGGGAAGGATTCCGTAAAGGGCCGCGTTGGCGTGTCGCCGAATCATCCTTTATCCACTTTGTCCTTTAAGGAAACCAGAACGTTCAGCGCTTCCAGCGGCGAAAGGCGCATGGGATCGATTCGCTTGAGTTCCTCGACCACCGGAGAGGGCCTGGAGGGGCTGAACAAAGAAAGCTGGCCCTTGGGCGTGGCGGCTCCTTGCCGCCGGCTGATGCGGGCGCGGCCGATTTCATCGAGTTCCGCGCTTTCCAGGTTGGCCAGAATTTCCTTGGCGCGTTCGATGACCTCTTCGGGCAGTCCCGCGAGTTTGGCGACCTGTATGCCGTAGCTTCTGTTGGCGCTTCCCGGCAGAATCCTATGCAGAAAAACCAGCGTGTCGTCGCGCTCGATGATGCCGATGTTGAAATTTTTAATCCGGGTCTTTTCCCGGGCGATATCCACGATCTCGTGATAATGCGTGGCGAAAAGCGTCCGCGCCCGCACCTTGGGATTGTCGTGCAGATGCTCGGTCACCGCCCAGGCGATGGAAAGGCCGTCGAAGGTGCTGGTGCCCCGGCCTATCTCATCTAAAACGATGAGGCTCTTGTTTGTGGCTTCGCTGAGGATGCCGGCGGTTTCTTTCATTTCGACCATGAATGTGGATTCGCCCCGGGCCAGATTGTCCGAAGCGCCCACGCGGGTGAAAATCCGGTCCACCACGCCGATTCTCGCCGATTTGGCGGGCACGAAGGACCCTATCTGGGCCATGAGCGTGATCAGCGCCACCTGCCGGATGAAGGTCGATTTACCGGCCATGTTCGGACCGGTGATGATCAGAAGCTGGCTTTCGTTGCAATCCAGAAAAGTCTCGTTGGGGATGAAGCGCTCGCCGGGATTGGTTTTTTCCACCACGGGATGCCGCCCCTCTTCGATTTCGATGATGTCCGAATCGTCGATGACGGGCCTGACGTAGTTGTTGCTTTCGGCCAATTCCGCGAAATTGCAAAGCACGTCCAGGGCGGCCTGCACGCGGGCGGTTTTCTGGATACGGGCCACTTCGCGGGCGATGCGCTCACGGATTTCGGAAAACAGCTTGTATTCCAGTTCCTGAATCCGCTCCTGCGCGTTGAGAACCTTCTCCTCGTATTCTTTGAGTTCCTGCGTGATGTAGCGCTCGGCGTTGACCAGGGTCTGTTTGCGGATGTACTCCTCGGGCGCCTTGTCTTTGAAAACGTTGCTGATCTCGATGTAGTAGCCGAAAACGCGATTGTATCCGATTTTGAGTTTCGGGATGCCGGTGCGTTTGCGCTCCGCGGCCTCCATGTCGGACAGATAACGCTTGCCGCTGCGCGAGATGTTCCGCAGTTCGTCGAGCTGTTCGTTGCAGCCTTCCTTGATGAATCCGCCATCGCGCAGCGACAGGGGCGGCTCTTCATCGATGCTCTGTTCGACCAGGTCCCGGATATCGCCCAGGTCGTCGAGGTTCCGGCCCGAATCGGTCAGCAACGGATCGGTAAACTCGGTCAGCAGGCTCCGCAAAGTCGGCAGGATGACCAGGCTTGTCTTTAAGGCGATCAGGTCCCGCGCGTTGCAAACGGCCATGCTGATGCGCCCGCACAGGCGCTCCAGATCATGCGTTTTACTCAGCAGGTCCCGGATTTCGCCGCGCTTGACGCTTTCGGTCACGAGGGTTTCCACGGCGGCGTGGCGCCGGCGGATTTTCGACGGCGACAGGAGCGGATACAAAAGCCATTGCTTGAGAAGACGCGCGCCCATGGCCGTGACGGTTTGATCCAAAAGCCATAGCAGGCTGCCGCGTTTTTTCTGCTCCCGCAGGCTTGTGGTCAGTTCCAGGTTGCGCTTGGCGGTTTCATCCATGACCATGAACTCGTCGCCGGAAAAAATCTTCAGTTTATTGACGTGGCCGAGTTCGCACATCTGCGTGTCGAGCAAATAGCCCAGCGCGCCTCCGGCGGCGGACAGGGCGGGGCCGAGTTTTTCCCGGTCCATATCCGCCACCTTGTCTTCGGGAAACTGGATGTCCAAAGACGCTGCGGCGCTGTCAATGTCGAACATCTCGTCGTTGATGTATGAGATGAGAGGGGCGCCCAGGGATTTGACCAGCTTTTGAAGGTCCTCCGATCCGTTCAGGGACGACGGGACGACGATTTCCGCCGGTTCCCGCCGGACGATTTCGGAGATCATGCGCTTTTCGTCGGTGAACAATCCGACGGTGAATTCCCCGGTGGTCAGCTCGGCCACGGCGAAACCCCAGCGCCCGCCGTCGCGGACCAGGCTCATGAGATAGTTGTGGCTTTTTTCATCCAGGGTTTCCGGCTCGACGGCGACGCCCGCCGTCACCACGCGCGTGACGCCGCGCTTGACGACCTTGCCCGCTTTTTTCGGATCCTCGAGCTGCTCGCATATGGCGACCTTGTAATTGGCGCGCACGAATTTTGCGAGGTATCCGGTCAGGGCGTGGTAAGGGATGCCGGCCAGGGGCACCGGGGCCTCGGAATCCTTGTTGCGGCTTGTCAGGGCGATGTCCAGAACGCGGGAAGCCGTTTTGGCGTCCTCGTAAAACATTTCATAGAAATCGCCCATGCGAAACATCAGCACGTGGTCGGGATAGCGATCCTTCACCTCGAACCACTGCCGCATGGCCGGAGTCAGCGCTTCTTTCACCATGTTATTTCAGTCGCTTTGGCGTCTCGTATAATCGAGACATCGATATATTCAATACCCCGATCCCGCCTTATTTGGCGTCCGAGGATTTCGCTCCGTATCCCGTGATCACGTAGGTTCCGCTCCGCGCTTCCTTTGTCAGTGTGATGAGTTTATTTTTCTGCGCGTCTTCCAAAAGTTCGGAAAATGAGCTGTAGCCGTGATAAGCTTCGCTGAATCCCGGTTTTTTGCGCTTCATGGTCTGTTTGACCATGCTGGACCACAGGATTTCCTTGTCCTCGCGAATCAGGGCGTCGATGGCCTCCAGCAAAAGCTCGAAGGCTTCGCGCTTTGTTTTGTCCAGATTCTTTCCGACGGAAGGCATGCGCTTGGGCGTCTCCAGGTCTTCATAAAAAATGAACTCGTCGCAGTTGGCCACCAGAAGGTTGCTGGTGGAATCCTTGAGGCCCAGGCCGATGACGTTTTTGCCGTTTTCCTTGAGCTTGGACACCAGCGGGGAAAGGTCCGAATCGCCGGAGCAGACCACGAAGGTGTCGATGTGGTCCTTGGAGTAACAAAGGTCCAGGGCGTCCACGACCATGCGGATATCCGCCGAGTTTTTCCCGGTCATGGACCGGTGCGGAACCTCGATGAGTTCGATGGCCGCCTCGTGCATCTCCCGTTTGAATTCGCCGTACGGATTCCAGTCCGCGTAGGCTTTCTTCACGATGATCTTGCCCTTTTCCACAAGCCGCGCCAGGACGCGTTTGATTTGGAATTTGCCTTTTCTGTTTTTGAACCCCAAGGCCAGATTTTCGAAGTCGATAAAGATGGCCAGGTTGTTGTCGCCGTGTCCTTGTTCCATTCGTTTCTCCGCTAAAAAGAGCATGTACTCGCGCGCGCCTGTGCGCCCGAACGTCTCTTCTTCGTTCAGTTGTGGATAACATCAAAGTTGTAATTTGTCACGACGCGATCGATCAAATTCGAAACGCCTTTTTAGAGAATCGCGTCCATGGCCGAAGCGTCCATGGATTCAATGGCCCGGGCCTGCGCGTAAATCCCGGGGAGCACCTGCGTGATATAAAATTGCGCCGCCTTGACCTTGCCATAGTAAAAGGCCAGGTCCTCGTCGTTTTCGATGGCGGCGACCATCTCGTCGTTGCCGGCGGCGCCGAGTTTTTCAAAACCGGCGTCCAGGTGTTTTTGCGCGATGACGGATTGTTTGAGCAAAAGATGGGAAACGCATATGTCGCCCATCATGGAAAGAACCTTCGTCGCCTGCATCAGGGGCTGGAAGCCGTTGTCGCCGGTGCAGCGCAGGAGTTTTTCCACCACGGATTCAAAGCGTTCCTTGGCTTCTGTCACAGCTTCCACGTAAGGCGTCAGGTTTTTATCCTGCCCGAAGCGTTCCAGATCCTGCGCGATGATGGTCATGTACGTTCTGAAGGCTTCGCCGCTGTTCATGGGGATTTTCCGCAGGAGGAAATCCATGGCCTGAATGGCATTGGTGCCTTCGTAGATCGAACCGATTTTGGCGTCCCGGGCGTATTGCTCCACATCGTATTCGCCGGTGAAGCCGTATCCGCCCAGGCATTGAATCGCCTGGATGGTGGATTCGAACCCCCGGTCGGTGCAGTAGGCTTTGCAAACGGGGGTGAGCAGTTGGGCCAGGCCGTCGTAACGGGCGCGCTCGGTGTCGTATTCGAGGCTGTAGCTTAAGTCGGCGTAATATGCGGTGGTCAGAAGGAGCGCGCGCATTCCCTCCACGTGGCTTTTTTGCCACATGAGCATTCTGCGCACGTCGGGATGTTCGATGATGGGCGCGTTGGGCGCTTCCCGGTCGCGCATCTTCGTCCAGTGCGGGCTCTGCTGTCTTTCCTTGCAATAATCCAGGGCGTAGAGATAGGCCGCCGAAGCCAGGGCCGCGCCCTGGATGCCCACGGTGATGCGCTCTTCGTTCATCATGCGGAACATGTACATCAGGCCCCTGTTTTCCTCGCCGATGATGATTCCTTCGCACTGGCCCCGGTCGCCGAAGGTCAGCGAGCATGTCGGGCTGGCCTTGATGCCCATCTTGTGCTCGATCCGCTGGCAGGTCACGTCGTTTGAGTCGCCCAGAAAACCATCGGCGTCGGGGCGAAGCTTCGGCACGACGAAGAGGCTGATGCCCCGCGTTCCCGCGGGCGCGCCGGGAACCTTGGCGAGGACGAGGTGGACGATGTTTTCCGTCAGGTCGTGCTCGCCGGCGGTGATAAACAGCTTTTCTCCGGTGATCCGATAGCGGTTTTCGGTCCCCTCGATCTTTTCGGCGCGGGTTCTCAGCGAGCCCAGGGCGGAACCGGCGCCGGGTTCGGTCAGGCACATGGTGGCGCCCCAGACGCCGGCGTAGATTTTTTCCAGATAAGTTTTCTTGAGTTCGTCGCTTCCGAATTCCTCGATGACCGAAGCGGCGGAAGGCGAAAGGCCGCAGGTCAGCGTCAGCGCGGTGTTGGCGGCCAGGAACAGTTCGTCGACGGCGACTTTAATGGAAACGGGCAGTCCCTGTCCGCCGTATTCGGGATTTCCCGCCAGGCCGAGCCATCCGCCTTCGGCGATTTTATTCCAGGCCGCCTTGAATCCGTCGGGAAGCGTGACGCGGCCGGCCGAAAAACGGGCGCCGACTTCGTCGCCGCTTTTATTCAAGGGGGCCATGACGCCCTTGGCGACCTTGTCGGCCTCGCCCAGGATCATCTCCGCCATATCCTGCGTGAGATCCTTGTGGCGGTTCGTGTAGAAAAGGCTATCCATGTCCAGAAATTCGAAGAGGTTGAATCGAAGGTCGCGAATATTTGTTTTCAATGCCATCGTTGGTTCCTTGCTCCGCAATGCAGCCGTTTGAAACGGATTACAAATAATAAAATTTATTCGGAAAAACGAGCCTGTATGCCCGAATCCCTAAGATTCCATATATATTTTCTTTCGCCGTTTGCGGCAACCCGCTTTTTGGCGTTTTTTTCAATAAGGCAATATTATTTTTTGTATATAAGGATTAATTCATAAACACGATCGATTGCGAAGCACAGGTTTTAAACAGTGATAAAAGGGCGGGGATTTACCCCACCCTTGTTTGTCCTGGATAATTGCGGATTAGCGCCACCGGGGGCTCACCGAATCATTTATGGAAAAAGGAAGAAGGCGACGGGGAGATTGAACCTTCGCAACGCAGATACGAGTCATCCGTCCGACTCCTCCCTCATCCTTCCTCCTTCCGCCTTTCAGGTCAGTTTCCGAAAACGAAATCGAGCTGCGTGTCGCCCTCGATCACCTGATCGGCGGCGAATTCGGTATACCCGGTGTTGTAATCCATGAATCCCACTTTGAACGTTCCCTCGGGAACCTTCATGGAGTAACTGCCGCCGAAAATCACCAGTTTGTTGGCTACGAAGAAGTCGTCGCCGGCGCCCCTGTACCACTCCATGCCTGCTTCATCGGCAACCACGACGTTGACGCCCGCCGCGGGAGTTTCGCCGTCGGACTGCATGATGTTGCCGTAGAGTTCATACATGGTCAGGTTGTAATCCTGCGTGAAATCCACGGTAGGATTGATATCGGCCTGAAGCTCGCCGATGTACCAGTCCGTCATGTTGACTAGGCCGACCATGGCCGAGATGTAGCACGTCGCCGTGTAAGTCAGGCCTGCCGCCAAAGGCGTGGAGTACGCGCCGTCGCCGTAGATTTCGCCGTAGTATTCGGCGCCGTTTGCGTCGTACAAAGTCATTTCGCCGAAAACGATCAGGGAGCCGAAATAGGCTTCCGGGCTCAGGCCGCCGATTGTTACGGTCCCGGTCATGAAAATCGGATCGGTCTGGAACTGGTAGTCCCGCGTTTCATCGGCGTTGATCGTGACGTCCTCGACGACCTCCGTGACGTGATCCGTCGTATTATAGGGCGGCTCGTATCGGAAATCATATTCGCCCTCCGGCAGTTTCAAAGTGTACTGCCCGTTTTCGTCCGTCGAGGCGCGCGTGTAAATCGCCCATCCCGTCGCGCCGGGATCGTCTTCGGGGAATGTCCCGTGCATAGCATACACTTGCGCATCCTCGAAAGGGGCTCCGTTTTTATCGGTGACGGTTCCATCGACGGTGAAAAGCGGGATGTCGAACTCGACATCCGCGTCGCCGGAAACGTTGGCCGTCAGGTCGGGATTGTAATAATGCGTGTACTGATCGTCGCCCGATCCTTTCACTTCCGCGACCACGTCGTAGTCGCCGTCGTTCAGCGCCATGGTCACGCTTCCCACATTTTCCTCGAATGCCTCATAGGCGCGGGTTCCGTTATCGAATATGAAACTCATCTCCATGTAGTACGCCCAGTCGTAACGGATATTGCCGCCGTCCGAAGTAAACAAAACCTCGATGTCGTTCGTCGCCGCGGCGAACTGATGGTCCTTCGTCATGTCGGCGGATACGTCGACGCCGTCTTCCCATTCGGTGGCGATGCCCAGGCCGGATAACGGCGTCCATCGGAAGGTGTAGTCATCGTATGCCGGTGTGTATACCGAATAGGTGTTGCCGTCTTCGGGCATGGTGATTTCCGTCACGCAGTCAAAGGCCGTCGGGGCCTTGGACGCCGCCGTGCCGATTATGGCCAGGGTCGTTTCATTGAGGGCGCTTCCGCCCGAGTCCGTTACGGCGCCGCTGACCTCGTAGAAGGTCATGTCGGGATTGACCTCGACGTCGGCGTCGTTCATGACGACGTTTTGCGCCAGGTAGGAATTGGTGTATTCGATGTCGTAGTCGCCGTAGTACTCGAAGACGATTTCCAGGTTGTATGTTCCGTTTTCCACGTAAGGGAAAGCATAGCTGCCGTCGTAATCGAAATACCCCAGATAGCTTTCGGCCCGCGAATCGTTCCAGAGAGACACGGTCCCGTAGAAATATTCGTCCGGGTAAAAGGCGTTGAGCGCCTGGCCGTTGATGGTGACGGTCCCGGATACCTTCGAGCCGGCCGGCTGGTTGTGAACCGGGTCGCAAACGTCGTTGTCCTCGTCGCAGAAATCGTTTTCGCCGCAGGGATCGCCCTCATTTTCGCACTGGTCGCCGGTTTCGTTGCAGGATTCGGCGCCGTTGCAAAAGCTGCCGTCGTCGGGGCAGGGATCACCCGTGTGCACGGAACAGGAACCGGAGGCGCAAGTGTCCGTGCCGTTGCAATACTGCTCGTCGTCGCAGGCCTGCCCGTCGTTCAAGGTCCATCCCGTCTGGTTTTCATCAGGATCGCAAATCAGGCAGACGTTGCCGGGCGCCGTATCTCCGTCGTTATAAGCGTCTTCTCCGATGAGGCACTGTCCCGGGGGAACGGTGTCGTCGTCGGCGTCGTCGTCGGCGTCGTCGCATGCGTCGGCGTCTTCGTTGCAGGTTTCATCATCGCCGCACGGATCTCCGTCATGTACGCATGAACCGGAGTCGCACGCATCGCTCCCGTTGCAGTACAATCCGTCGTCGCAGTCGCTGCCGTCGGCGACCAGGGACCAGCCGCCGGCGCTTAACATCGGATTGCAATAGAGGCAGGGATTGTCCGGATTGACGGCGCCGTCCTCGTACGTTGATGCGCCGATGGCGCAAGCGGTGGCGTCCACGTCATCGTCGCCGCCGCCCGACGAGTCGTCATCGTCGTCGCCGCAGCCGCAGCCGATCAGCGGCGCGGTCGTCATCAAGGCGCAAAATAAAATCAGGAACAAAAACAGTTTTCTCATTTTGAACATAGCTTATCTCCTTGCCGGGCTTGAAGATGAACGAAATGGATTCATGGAAACTCCATCGTTTCCTGGTTATAACGTATTTTCATAAGTACCTTTTATCTTGAGTTTTGTCCAGCCGATTTCGGGTTTTCAAGGGCGCTCGACGCCGGGCTTTTTCATTATCATACGGCTTATTTTCACTTGTTTCCGAAACCGGTCAAGAGTTATAATTCCCTTCGTGGCTGAAGTATAACGAATGAAGGTTTGTAACCCATGAATGTAAAACTGACGCGGCTCCTGACGCCTTGCATCCTGATTCTCACTTTCGTGTTTGCGGCTTCCGCCTTTGCAGGGAGCGGAAAAAAAGATCTTATGAAAAATTATAAGCTGACAAAATGCGGGACGGTCGTGCACATCAAATCAAGGCTCGAATGGGCGCCTGATCCCGGCTACTCCATGACTTACGACAAAGCGCTGAAATATGTGCAGAAACTAAACGCCTGCGACCACAAGGACTGGAGGCTTCCGAGCATCAAGCAGGTCCGAAAGCTTTATGACGGAAGCGTCCAGGCGAAATGCATAGGCAAATCCTGCCATAAAGGCGAATTATTTCACGTGCATCCCAATCTGAAACTGGGCCAGTGCTGTCCCTGGACCAGGTCGAAGCAGGGCAATGATAGAATTCAAAGCCTGAACTTCACCACGGGAAACGAAGGGGCGACGAACAGGAAATCACTGGGGCGCGTGTTGGCCGTCAGGCAATACGAGAAAAAATGAAGGGGCATCCAAAGATTGCCGTACCTAATGATAAAGCACGGTGATCTTTGGATGAACCGAAAATAAATCGATTCACCACTGCTTGAAAATCCTCGCCAGAGGATGCCCCGGAGCGTTTAACTCCAGATTGAGAAAGTGACCCCACGGAGTTTGGACGGCCTTGTAACCGGCCTTTTCCAGGCGCTCCTGCGCGCGGTCGAGCACGGCCAGGGCGTCGGCGGGATCGGCCTTGTCCTCACCGAGATGCGTGAAAGAATGCAGCAGAATCGTATCCGTTTCGTTTTTTCTCGCCGCCCACTTGATGTTTTTTATCAATCGCGTTTCCGTCGAAGCGCCTTTTTCAATATCCACGGGCTCCACGTGCACAAAGGCTACGACGGCGTCTTTGTATTCGCCGGCTTTAGCGTCCGGCGCGTTGTCCAGCGTTTTCACGGCCGGAGTCCAGGCGAATCTTTCACAGTACCAAAGTAAAATACGCATTATGGAAAATCCTCAAAGTAAGGATGGATCGAAACGCAGTATGAGCCGAGGATGATATCGCCGTCAAATTTCACCAGCCCATAATTTTATGGCAACCGGCGCAGACCTCAGGAAAAGGATAGGCGCGCAGAATCTCGTCCCGTTCTTTCTCGAACTCCCCAAGTTTTGCAAGCGCCTGCCAGGCGTCGGCGCTGCGTATTCGGCGATGAAATCGCGCTTCGGCGTTCAGGCGCATGATGAAATTCGCCGTAAAAACCTTTCGGGTTTTACCGGCGAGGATTTCCGTCAAATTCTGATCCGCCAGATGCCCGTAAGACGTTTGCTTGATTTCACGCATGACGGAAAAATCTTGACGGGGGATCGCGCCTTCAACAGGAAAAAGCAGATTCACGCAAGGTCCCACCCTTCCGTCGGCGGTGACGAAGGCGAACTTGAGCGGATTCAGCGCGCACGCAAGCCTTTCCTCCGGTTCCGTAGTCGGTCCGCGAAACTTGACGCGCAATTTCCCGGATGCGGTTTCGGCCTCGCGCAGGTGTTTTCCGACTTCCGACCGCAATCCGTTTTCATCGAAGGCAGACTGGTCAAGAAGATGCCGCGTGGGCGTGACGTCGAGATGGGTCGCGAAGAAATCCTTCACGCCGGCTTTTGCGCCGCGCTTTAGGATCGAGGGCAAATCTCCCGCGTTTTCTCGCGTGAGAAGATAGCTGATCTGCACTTTGATGCGGTTTTTCGTTTCACGGGCGCCGCGGGTCAGCTTTTCAATGCCGTCCATGATTTTTTCGATTTCCGATCCGTCGCGCAAACGCGCGTGGTGTTTCTTGTCGCCCGCGACGGAAACGGTCAGAAGGTCGACGCCTTCGCGCAATATCCAGTCCGCGGCGGATTCCAGCAGGTCGCCGTTGGTCGTAAAACCCACCTTCGCGCCGGATTTTTTCGCCTCACGCGCCATTTGCGGCAAGGCGGGATGGCAAAGCGGCTCGCCCCAGCCCTGCAAATACACATATTCCGCTTGGCCGAAGGCGGGCGTAGCTTTTTTCCAAAGCTCGTCGCTCATGTCGATGTTTTGCCACTTGTTCGACAGCGCTGAACGCGGGCAGAGGCCGCATTGGCGCGTGCAGCGGCTGCTGACTTCTATTTGCAGCGCCGTGAGCGGGCGTTTTTTTAAGCGGAAAAACATAGTTTTCATACTCCGAAATTATTGACGCCTCCGGCCGTTTTCCCGGGCCACCGATAAAGAAACTATGCTTTTACAAATCCCGCAACAATCACAGCCGGCTGTACTACATGCGACGTGCCGAACTGAGACATTTTGCCAGGCGCAAAATGTGTGACGCACTCGCTACTACTCTGCGAAGCGGCGCTTCGCTGCGAAGCACGAGCCTCGAGTGTGGAGGAAACATTGCCGCTGATGAAATAATTTCAATTTTCAGATCGGCCGTCTGCGACATCGTGCCGCGAAGTGTTGGCGCCGTCAATTTTAAGAATCGTCATCGATGGGATATTGATCGGCCAGATCCTTCGCGACGCCGCCGGCGCCGGCGATGGCGCCGTAAATCTGAACCGTTTCCCGGGGAATGCGCGGCTTGGCGGGATTGATCGTGTCCACGGCGGCGAATCCGGCGTACTTCGCGATCTCGGTCACGATCGTTTCGGGATCGAGCCATCCCCGCTCGGCGCACCCTTCCGGGTCCCGTCGTGGATTCAGCGCGGCAGCGTGTAGTGATGCAGCGTCGCGAGCGGCGTCATGTTGCGCTGCGCCAGCGCCGCGAAAACGTCGTGGTAATGCTCCAGGGCCGCCTGATCCGCGACGTCGTTCACATCGTCATTCGCGTCATCGTCCGCGTCGTCGCCGCCTTCCGAATCATCCGAGCCATCATCGTCACCGCACGCACTCAGAAACAGAAACGGAATGAGGAATAATGAGATCAGGCTTTTATGCATGGCGGTCATTGTCTTAAAACTCTCCGGGATGAGATTTCAGCGCTAACGTTATCCCACTTACGCGCGCGTTTCAAAGTGATGGATCATAACCGGTCCCGTGAGGGACTCAAAGACAAGAACCCTCCATTTTAGAGACAGTCGATTTTTCCTGACTTCAACACCATGCTCTTTCACATACTCCAAGCACTTAAAATCATAAGAAGTGGGTTTTGATTTAGGGTGTCTGGAAGCATCGACAGTTGAAACAAAAGCCGCGAATGACAGACACGCTTCAAATCAGCAGCTTAGTCGCCGCCGCCTTCGTCCATGGCGTTGCGGCCTTTTAAGGCCAGACCCAGGGTTACGGAGTCGGCATATTCCAGTTCGCTTCCGGCGGGAACGCCGTGGGCGATGCGCGAAACCTTCACGCCGCAGGCCTTGAGCGCGTCGGCGATGTAATGCGCCGTGGCCTCGCCTTCCCGATTGGGATTCGTCGCCAGAATAATTTCACGCACCTGGTCGCTTTTCGCCCGGTCCATCAGTTCGGCGATGCGAATCGCGTCGGGACCCACGTTGTCCAGGGGCGATAACGCGCCGTGAAGCACGTGGTAAACTCCCTGATAGGCGCCGATGCGCTCGAAGGCCGCCACGTCCGGCGGTTGCTCGACCACGCAGATCGTCGAATGGTCGCGGCCGGCGCCCGCGCAGATTTTGCAAGGTTGCACGTCGGTGAGATTGAAGCATTTTTCGCACAGGCGGATGCGCTCTTTCACGCCGGTGACGGCGTCGGCGAACTGCCGGGCGTCCTCGTCGGTGAGGCGGAGGATATAGTAGGCGATGCGGGTGGCGTTTTTCTCGCCGATTCCCGGAAGGCGCTTGAGTTGCGCCACGAGGTCGTTGATCGGTCCGGCGTCAAAAGACATGATTTATTTCAACTTTCGCGTTTGTTACGAGGTATTAAAGCAAGATCCGTCGCCCGCTAAAGCGGGCAATATAAATAAATAAATTGCTTATTCCCCCGGGCTAAAAGCCCGGGGCTATTATCTTTCGCCTCTGACGAGGCTCTTTTTTCTCGCCGCTATTTACCCGCTTACTCATTCGCCTTCGTTACAACTCAGGCGAATCTGCCGTGCGCGGCTCTGTTCTAACCACTGGCCGCTGGTCACTAACCACTCACTTGAGGTTGCCCAGAATTTCCTGGATATTGAGGCCTCCGGCGATTTTGTTCATTTCCTCGGCGGCCAAAGCCTTGGATTTTCGCATGGCCTCGTTGACGGCGGACAGGATCATGTCCTGCAGCATCTCCATGTCTCCAAGCTCGACGGCTTCGGGCTTGATCTGAATGCCGATAAGTTCCTGCTTGCCGTTGGCCCGGGCGACGACAACGCCGCCGCCGACCGCGGCTTCCACAACGCGGGCGCCCAGTTCTTCCTGCAATTGCGCGATATTGGACTGCGCGTCTTTGGCCGCTTTTATGATATCCATGAAATTCTTCATATCTTTTTCCCGTCTGATCCGTTGCGAAGCATAAGTATTACGACCGCGAGGGCGTGACCTTGATCTCCGCTCCGGGGAATTGTTTCATCAATGTGCTGACCGTCGGGTTTTTCATCACCGTGCGACGTCTTTCTTCAAGCTTTTTTTCCATGTCCTGCTTTTGTTCTCTGGCTTCCATTTCCTCGACGTCGATTCCGGAAGATTCGATTTCGGTCACTTGAAAAGTCGCCGCGTCGCCGAAGACTTCCTTGACGATTTCCTCCATCTTGCCCGCGCCGGATTTGACGACATCGGCGTCGAAGCCCGGTTGTACGAGAATCGATACGCGCCCGGCCTCGATCGTCACCACGCCGCGTTCCAGCGCCGAGTGCAGTTGAAGATCCGCCTTTCTGACGGTTTCCAGAAAACCCTCGCGATTCGAGCGGGCTTTTTTGCTGTCATCGGGTTTATTGACCGGCGCTGTTTCTACCGCCTTTTTTTTTTCGGCGCTTTTTGCGGGCGCGGCGCCGCGGGCTCCGGAGCTGCCGCCGCCGCTTGGCAAGGGGGGATCGGGAAACTTTCCCGCGGCCAGGGCTTTGCGCAAACGCCCGATTTCCATGGCGAGGTCGTCCAGCGGCCTGACCGGCTGCGCCAGGGCCAGGCGAAGCAGCACCATTTCCAGAACCAGGCGCGAATTGGCCGAACGCGTGATTTCCTCCTCGCTTTCCACGAGGATGGAAAAGAGATTTTCCAGGGTTTCCACCGATTGGTTTTTCGCCTGCGCGATCAGTTGATCGAGTTCGTCGGCGGAGGCGTTGATCATGCTCTGCGGGTTTCCGGCGATTTTCGCGACGATCAGGTTGCGGAAATGCTCCATGAGATCGCCGTAAAACTGCTTCACGTCCCAGGCCAGTTCCGAAAGCTTGTCGAAAATTTCCAGGGTCTTGCCGGGTTTGCCGTCCAGGATATTGGCCGACAGATCCAAAAGCACCTGCCTGTCCATGATGCCCAATAGTTCGGCGAGATCGCTCACGGAGCAGTCGGCGCCGGCGAAGGACACCGCCTGGTCGAGAAAGCTCAACGCGTCGCGGATCGAACCTTCGGCCTTGCGCGCGATCAGCGCCAGCTTGTCTTCGCCGTATTCGATTCCCTCGCTGTCGACGATCATTTTGATGTGCGCCTGAATATCACGCAGCGCAATCGCCTTGAGGTCGTATTTCTGGCAGCGGGAAAGGATGGTTTCGGGAATCTTGTCCGGCTCCGTGGTGGCGAACATGAAAACCACGTGCGGCGGAGGTTCTTCCAGCGTTTTGAGAAGGGCGTTGAAGGCGTCCTTCGTGAGCATATGCACTTCGTCGATGATGATGATTTTATTGCGGGAATGCTGGGGCAGATATTTGACCTGTTCACGCAAATCGCGCACGTCGTCGATGCCGCGATTGGACGCGCCGTCGATTTCGAAAACATCCACCGAGTTGCCCTTCGTAATCTCCAGGCAGCTCTGGCACTTGTTGCAGGGCGTTGGCGTCGGGCCGGTTTCGCAGTTGATGGCCTTGGCGAAGATGCGCGCCACGGTGGTTTTTCCCACGCCGCGCGTGCCGGAAAAGATATAGCCGTGCGCGATGCGGTCCGACTCGATGGCCGCGGCCAGAGTCCGCGTGACGTGGCGCTGGCCGACGACTTCGTCGAAGGTCTGCGGGCGGTATTTTCGGGCAAAAACCAGATAGGACATGATCGATCGCCGGCTCGAAGCAAAGCGGCCGCGCTTCGATGAAAATCCGGGAGCCAAAAGACCGTACACCCTCCATCGACCCGACATCAATACCGGCGTTTTCCATCGGCTGCCAATCCAGGCGGTCCACGGCACACGAGAACATTCCGCTTACCGCTGCTTCCTTCCGGACCTGACGGGATTCACAGCATCTCGTTGCGTGGGACCCGGGCGGCTGACCGGCGGAACGGACCCGGATTGAAGCCAAAGCCTCAAAAAGGGGATTCGACCCCGCTATAGCCACGGGCGACAAGGAGCGGCTAACTCCCCGCCTAGTACGGTCATTTGGGCCCCGGATGTGAAAGAACGCGTTATTCCCCCTCGGGAGCAACAGACTATATCGACAGCCGCCGCCGGGCGTCAAGGGAGTTGTTGGAGCACAGACGACAATACGGTGTTTTGGAGTGCTGGTCAAAGTCACGTGCAGACTGTTTCAAAAAAGGGCGGGTATATGCTCTCCTTAGGCAGTTGCAAGCAAAATAGTAATTTGTTATAAAAACATATAATTGTTGTTCAAGAGTGCAAATAAAACTATGGAATGCGCGAATGGTCGATAATGGTAGGCTTATTCCCGTATGGAATTATGGAGTTGGGCTTTCGGGAGTTTATTAAATGTAAAAGGATGGTTGAAAATGAATAATCAAAAGAAAAAGGTTATAGCTCGCAAGGGTGGCGCTCACGAAGCGAAAAAGCCATCTTACAAGGCTCCGAAGCTCCTTGTCCACAGCGGCGCTGAATTTGGGCGCACGTCAGGATTGTGATGTGCAGTCGGGAAGGGTATTGCATTGGGGCAATCTTGCGAATATGATATTCGCAAGGAGGTTACTATGTCCAATATGCCCACTCTTCCGGTTCCTGTCCGAGATCTTTTGTTAAGGCTGATCGAACCTCGTCCCATGCGGAGGGGTTCGGTGTCGGAACGCTACGTGAAGTGCGGCAAGAAGGGTTGTCGTTGCGCCACCGATCCTTCGGCGCGTCACGGTCCCTACGTCAGTTGGGTTCGCGTCGTCGGCAAAAAGACCGTGTCCCAATGGATCAATCGTGAGAACGCCGATCTTTTACGTCATCAAGTCGAGGCTGGCCAAGAATTTCGGCGTTTGATCGAGGCCTATTGGAAGGCCTGTGAACAATGGGCGGACGCAGAGTTGAAGGAAGCGCAGGCCGCCTCGGAGGAGGCGGCGAAAAAGGGGGCTTCAAAATCGCCTTCGCGGCGGAAATCGAAGCCGAAATCGAGGCGCTGATCGGTCCGGAAACGGCTTCGGGAATCGATTTCGAGGCGATTGAGACGGCGGTGAGGCGGCAGGCCTTGGTTGTGGCGGCGCGTGCGGTGGAGTGTCGTCTTAACGCGGACGAATCGGATCATGCGGGGCCGACGCTCCCGTGCCGTTGCGGAAAAGCGGCGCGGTACGCGGGGCGACGGAAGAAGACCTTCCGGACGGTGTTGGGCGAGATGACCTTGCTTCGTGCGTATTATCACTGCGAGGCGTGCCGTAAGGGATTCTGTCCGCGGGATCGTGACTTGGGGATGGAGGAGGGATCGTTGTCGCCGGCGCTGGTGCGGATGACCGGCCTCACGGCCTCGATGGTGAGTTTCGCCGAAGGGGAGACCTTGCTGAGGGAATTGGGCGGCGTCGCGGTGGACACCAAGCAGGTGGAGCGGACGGCGGAGGCGTTGGGCCGGGAAATCGCCGAGGCGGAGCAGGAAGGAGATGAGTCGGGGGAGCCTTTGGCGCCGACAATGTACCTGGGGATGGACGGCACGGGCCTGCCGATGCGCAAGGAGTATCTGGCGGGCCGGGCGGGAAAACAGCCGGACGGATCGTCGAAAACTCGCGAGGTCAAGCTCGTCACGACGTGGACGGCGGAATCCCGGAACAAGGACGGGACGCCGGAGCGGGACGACGGGTCGGTGACGTACTCTGCCGCGATCGAAAGCGCGGCGCAGGCGGACACGGACGAGACGCCGTCGGCGTTTGCGGAACGCGTGGAGCGCCAGGCGCGGCGGACGGGATTCGACAAGGCCCGGCGGCAGGTGGTTTTGGGCGACGGAGCGCCGTGGATCTGGAATCTGGCCGACGAGCGCTTTCCCGACGCGATTCAGATCGTGGATCGCTTCCACGTCAAGCAGCATCTCTCCGACGTGGGCAAAGTGATCTACGGGGCGACCAGCGACACGGCGGCGACGTGGGCGAAGCGGCGATGTGACGAACTCGACGAAGGACGCCTGAACGAGTTGATGCGCGCCTTGCGCCGCCACGCCGAAACAAACGAACAGGCGCGCAAATGCGCCAAGTACATCCACCGAAATCGACAAAGGATGCGCTACCCGGAATTCCGAAAGAAAGGTCTGTGCACCTCGACGGGGGTCGTCGAGGCCGGATGCAAACTCGTCGTCGGCACGCGCCTCAAACGGGCGGGGATGCATTGGACGCTCCGAGGCGCTAACGCCATCATCGCCCTGCGATGCTGCATCCTGAGCGGACGCTTCGAGGATTTCTGGGAACGACGGGCCGAAAGACACGCATCATGACCTCATCTCACAATCCTGACGTGCGCCCTGGCGTTACTTCAGTTGTCGCTTAGAAATCCAGCACATAGCGGTCAATGTACGTGGGGCCGAGTTGCCCCTTGACCCAGATGAGGTCCGGGCCGGTGACGGGAACTGGAAAACTCAAATCTGGAATCCACCAGTAGCTTATCAATGTTGAATACTGGTCATCCGAATCGTTTTGTGTCATTGATAAAATGAGAGACGTAAGATAAAGTCGAATAAGGCAAATCTGCCAATCTTTAAAGGAAATTTCGGGATCGGTAGTCATGAACATACTTCCTGTCAATATTGACGATCTCATTCATGCTCGCGGGGTCGAATCTGAGAGGCGGGAATTTAAAAAAACCTGGGATGACACCACTAGAGGATCAACATTACGGTCAATTTGCGCCTTTGCTAACGACCTACACAATTTAAATGGTGGATATGTGATCATAGGGGTAGCGGAACAAGATGGCCGTCCCGTGCTTCCGCCCTCAGGTTTGACCGAAGACGCTTTGGATCTCATTCAAAGGCAGATCGCAGGCGATTGCCGCGGTAAACTAATCCCTGATTACCTTCCTCTCATTTCCCCCGAAGTTTTTATGGAAAAGAATATCATCGTCGTTTGGGCTCCGGCAGGTGAAACAAGACCATATCAGGGTCCTCCACGAGAAGGCAAAGGTCGAGAGTATTTTGTCCGCGTCGGTTCCGAATCTCAGGCGGCAAGAGGGGATTTGCTTCGACAACTTCAAGAAGTCGCGCCGCGTATTCCCTTTGACGATCGACGCAGACATGACTTGGCGATTACTGAAATCTCAGGCACCTTGGTGCGCAAGTTTCTTTCTGATGTACGAAGTGATTTGGTATCACGGAATCTTGATATGTCGACGGAAGAACTTGCCAGGGCCATGCGGCTATCGGCTAAAATAAACGGAAGCGAAGTACCTCGAAACATTGCGCTGCTAATGTTTTGCGACACTCCGGCAAAGCATTTTCCATATGCCCGGATTGAAATGGCTCATTTTGGTGATGACGCCGGCGGGGACCTCATCGAGGAAAAAGTGATATCCGGCAACATCGAGAGCCAAGCTCGATCCGCCATCGAAAGCATCAGAAATCTAGCGACGGAAATTGTTCAGAAAGTGTCCGACAGGCCGGAAGCAACACGTTTTGTCAGCTACCCCTACCAAGCGGTTGAAGAAGCGCTGGTTAATGCCGTGATTCACCGGGGCTATGACGCGCCGCCAGAACCTATAAAAGTTTATTTTTATCCGGACAGACTGGAAATCACGAGTTATCCGGGACCCGTTACCGGATTCGATAAAAAGTATCTGGAACCAGGGGCTCATTTTCCTCCTCCGCCGGCTCGAAATCGTCGCATAGGGGAATTTTTTAAAGAACTACGACTCGCTGAACTTCGTGGAACAGGTTTGCCGAAAATTCGTAGAGACATGAAAAACAATGGTTCTCCAGAGCCGAGCTTCGACTTCGATGAAGCGAGAACTTACTTTCGCGTCACTTTACCGGCTCATCCTGGATATGTCATCCTCCAGGCAATAAGACAAAGCGCTCAACTATGGCATACGGGAGAAAAACAAAGAGCTATTGATCATCTCGTTGAAGTGCGAAAAAGTAATCCCAAATCCGGTGTTCTTGCCGGACAACTCATCGGATATTCAGCCGAGCTTGGCAATATCACACTCGCGCGCCGCGTGCTGACTGAAATCGAGCAGATGGAAGGTGCGACTGATCGTCATATTGCATATATTGCTCTCGCAAAAGCTCTATTGGATAATCAGGATTTCGAGCAAGCTCGAGAGTTGCTGAAGAATATACCGACACCTCCCAATGCATTTGAAGCAGTTGAACTAGCAATTTTGAACAAACGATCAAATAAATATGAAAAGGCTCACAGAATTTTTTTATCAATCGCCTCCGACATTCAAACAGATCCGAAAGCGCTCCATGAGTTTGCCCAAACGAAAATGAAGCTTGCTTCAGGGATTCACCCAAAAAGCAAAGCAGAATTTAATAGTCGCACAAAACTCAATCGGGAATCGATGACTCTTTTGAGACGAGTGTTATCACTTGCGTCCGACCAATCCACTCGAACCGCCTGGGCATGGTTTGACCTTGCAAGGACTATGTCGTGGCTTAAGGAACCGGAAGCTGAGGTGCGAAAAGCGTGCGAAAAAGCGATTGAACTGGAACCTGGAGAAACGCGTTTTCAGCAATGGCTGGAGCGCCGATCAAATCATTCAAACGCGAATCGATGATGTGAATTGATAAACAAACGCTCCTATGGCAATTGTTCATAATCCTTAGACGCCGAAATCCAATTCATAGCGGTAGATGTACGTGGGGCCGAGTTGTCCTTTGACCCAGATGAGGTCCGGGCCGGTCAGGGGCGAGGAATAGTTGTAAACGACAAAGGAATCTTCGTTTTCCTTGATCAATCCGGGAAAGCACGTGTCGCCGCGTGAGGGCAGATCGACCAGAAATTCGACTGAAAGTTCGTCGGGGTCGATTCGCCAAAGAGAAGTTCTTTTTGGGTGCGTCCAGTAATCCAGTTCATACATCAGAAAACGCATCGTTTCCGGCAGATGATTCCAGCCCAGGTCGTAATCTCCGCTGGCGTTGAGGTTGCGGCGGCCGATCAGATAAATATCCGATCCGTGTTTGAAAACCAGCGGCGAGTCGTATTTCTTCTTGTCCGGCGCGCACTCCCAGACCCCCGGATCGTTTGCCGGCGCGCGGCATATTTTCGACCCCCAGCCGTCCTCGTCGCCTTTTTCGTTTCGGCAAAGCGCTATGACATCGCCGTTATCCAGAAATTCGAAATCCGTTTCGGAACATCCGCCCCGAATCACCACGGGCCGCCCGGCGACGACCGGCTCCCAGTCGTATCCGTCTTGCGTCGTCAGCCAGTGAACCTCCATGTCGCCGCCCTCGGGATCGTAGATGCTTTCGCCGCCGGTGTAGGCCAGCATGTAGGGGACTTCGTCGATGGTTTTGGTTCTCCAGGCGATGAAGTTGCTTTCCTCCAAAATATTTTGCGGTTCGCTCCAGTCAGCCGGGCCGTTGTAGCGCGTGACCGCAAGGCCCTGCGGCTCGAAATCCAGCGGATTTTCACCCAGCAGCGAGACGTAAAGAAAAAGTTTTCCGTCAAAACTGAGCAAACGCGGCTCACGCAAATCCGTCCCCATGGCGATGGATGTTTCTAATTCCCAGGTTTGCTCGTCCGTACTGCCGACCACGTAAACAATCGCGTTGGCGTCGGCAAAATGCGTGGCGGCGGTGCGAAAAGCCAGAAAGACTTTGCCGTCGTGTTTGACTACGTCCAGGTTGTTGTTGGCGTTATTTAAAACGACGGAATCGGGCAGGCCGTCGGAGGGGACGATGCGCGTGTAAGATATCAGACCGTTTGAGATATCGTCGTCATCGTCATCGGCGCCCGTGTCATCATCCGCGTCGTCGCAATCTTCATCAGCCTGCCCTGAGCATGTCGAAGAGTCATCATCCCCGCACGCCTGCGTGAATAACGCGCATAATATCAGCATCAGGGCTACGGTTAAATTTTTACATAATCCCATTTAAGCATCTCCTATCGATTTTCCTGCGGGCATATAAAAACACAAAAGCAAAATAATCAACGGGGGCGCTTGAAAGTCCTATTGGGATTGACGCATTTGGCCCCCGGACCTAATCTCTAACTCAGGTCACAATTTAATTGACTGACTTTGAGAATTCGCCATGCAATGCAAATTTTGCCTCTCTCCGATCAGACCCGAGGCGAAGTTTTGCGAAAATTGCGGTCAGCCCGCCGGGAAAACGGAAAAATTCTGCGCGGAATGCGGGGCGAAAAGCCCGGCTACGGCGAGGTTTTGCGGCGAATGCGGCCATAAATTTGAGGTCGAGGCCTTCCGCGACCAGGTCGGCGAAAGCGGCTTCGCCACGCACAGCCAGGTGGAGCGAACGGTCAGGCCTTTCCGCGAACAGGGCGAAAAACTCCTGCAGGAAGGCTTTCCCGACGAGGCTCACGGGATGTTCAAATCGGGCATCCAGATGCTTGACGCCCGTTTTTCGGGCGACGAAAGCCCTTCCTATCATAACGCCCGGGCCAGCGTTTTTACCGGAATGTCCAACGTGTACAAACAGCGCGGCGACAACGAAAAAGCGCTGGAATGGCTTTGCAAGGCCCGGGACGAACTCACGGGGCTGGACGATTTCCCGTTCCGGCTTCAACTGGCGGAAATCCATCAACTGATCGGCTGGAGTTATTACCGCAAAGGAGATATGCGCGAAGCGGCCATGAGTTATTATCGCGGCCTCGCCATTTTGGAAAAAACCGCCGAGAACAAACAGGGTGCCATGCTCTACCAGGGCTTGGGCAAACTCTTTCGCGCCCTGGGCAACAACGAGGATTCCCTTCCCTACCTGAAGCGGGACCGGCAAATCCGGGTGAAAATCGGCGACGAGCTGGGCAACTCCATCGCGTCGACGAATCTGGGAGTTTTCTTCGCGCAGATGGGCGACTACGCCGCGGCCCAGCAGAACTATCAGGAAGCGCAGGAGATCAGCATTCGGTTGAACGATCTGGAAGGAATCGCCATCGGAAAAGCCAACCTCGGTTATGTCCGCTATGAACAGGGCGATTACGAAGGTGCGACGCAGCTTCTTGAAAGCGCCATAGAACTGGCGGCCGAGAAATGGTCATGGGTGCTTCCGCTGCTCTACAGTTATCAGGCCCGCATCGCCGCCGCGCAGCGGAATCCCGAAAAAGTTCTGAAGTATGTCGAAAAGGCGCGCAGCGCCTGCGGCGAATATATCTCCAATCCGGATCGGGCGATTCAAACGGAACTCGAAGCTCTGGCCCGATTCGATCAGAAAGATCACGAAGGATCGTTCGCCCTGATGGAGAAGACCATGGAGATATACGAGTCCGTCAATATCGGTTTCGATCATTACGTGATGCTGCTGAATTACGGCGCAAGAATCGTCGAACATTGCCGGGGCCTGAAGTCCGGTCCGGCGAAAAGGCAGCTTCTAAACAAGGCCGTTGAACTCGTGGGCCGCGCCACGGACGGCTTCGCCAAACTCGGCAACGGAAAATACACCGTCGTATGCCGGAAATTGCTCGACGCCATTTCCAGAGACTTTAAATAATGCCCAAACCGTTCGGTAAATTTCAGCTGACCGACAAAATCGCGCAAGGCGGCATGGGCATTGTCTACAAAGGGATCGTGCGAGGCGCCGACGGATTCGAAAAAACCGTCTGCATCAAGCAGATTTTGCCGGAGTATTGCGCGCAGGAAACTTACATCAAGCATTTTCGTCGTGAAGCGCTCGTGGCCGCGCATTTGAATCATCCCAACATCGTGCAGACCTACCATTTCGATAAAGTCGGCGATCAGTATTACATCGAGATGGAGTACATCGACGGCGTGGATCTGGCGCGTTTGAAAACAAGAGCGCAAAGGATGGATTACCCCGCGCCTGTCAATGTCATTCTGGACATCGTCAAGCAGGTGTGCGAAGGGCTCGATTACGCCTACTGCCTGGAAGGTTCCGGGGGCGAGTCTCTGAAGCTCGTCCATCGCGATCTCGATCCGAAAAACGTCATCGTTTCCTTCGACGGCCACGCGAAGATCATTGATTTCGGGCTGGTCAAAGCCAAGGAAGAAGTCAGCGACGTCAGCGGCTCCAACGTTTTCAAAGGGAAAGTCGCCTACGCCGCGCCGGAGCAGTTTGAAGCGAAAAATATCGACAACCGGACGGATATTTACGCCCTGGGCACGCTGTTTTACGAGATGGTGGTCGGGCAAAACCCCTTCGCCAAGAAAGGCATCCGGGCCGTCATTCGCATGAAAATGGGTGGGGACTTTCCCCATCCGAAACTGGCGGCGCCGGATTTGCCCATGGAACTGGCGGACGTCATCATGAAATGCATGGCCGTCGATCCCGACGACCGTTTTCAGTCGTCGATGGATCTCATTGACGCCATCGAGGAAATCGAACATCTGGCCGGCGCGCAAATCAGCACGAAGGAATACGTCCGGTATATTTTCGATAAGCTGAGGCCGCGGGAAAAGCAGCGGCTGGAAAAAAAGCTGGGATCGAAATTTATTAAGCGCCTGGACAGCCAATCCGCCGCCGGCGCCGTTTCCTCGGCTGTGCAGAAGGCTTTGAGCAGATACGTCGATAAAGCCAGGCTTCTTTCGCCTGAGCTGGGCGTCCGCCGGGAGGAAGTGGCCAGGATCGTTCAGGTATTTCCCGAGGATCCCCGCGAGGCGGTATTGCGTATTAAGGCCATGACCGAAAGCATCCTGCGGGATTTGTGCAGAAAGATAGGCGCCGACCATCCCGGATCGACTCCCCTGGATGCGATTGACCGGCTGGCCGCCGACGGCGTTTTGCCCATCAATGTCGCCACGCCCCTGCTGACGATAAAAGCCGGCGCCCAAAAGCTTGTGACCGACGTCGAATACAGCGATTCCGGTTTGGATCCCGCGGGATTATTATCGGCGCTTTTTGAAGTGATCGACTGGTATTACTGCAAATTCTTCAAGGGTCCCAGATTGTCGGGCATTTATGAAGTTGCTTCCGCCCGCACGATTCTGCAGGCCGATTCCGGGGAGCAGCCCACCATCCTGGAGAGCGTGGCGGATTCCGAGGCGGCGACGAGCCTGGGCCGCATGGCGGTTTCGCCGCTGCTGCCGGCAATGCTGCCCGTCGAGGCCGGTGAGTTTTTCATCAACGCCAAAGCCGCGGAAGATGATCAGGCGCCGGATTCGCGCTTCAGCAAGGCGGTTTATCTGCCGCCCTTTTCCATCGGAATGTTTCCCGTCACGAACGAAGAATACCGCTACTTTCTGACTTCCGTCGGTCGCAGCGAGCCGAAAAACGCTGCCATACCAAATCTTTGTGCGCCGGATCGTCCCGTCACCGGCGTGACCTGCGAAGACGCTTTGGCGTATTGCGCCTGGCTCAGTGAACTGACGGGCAAGAAATATCGCCTGCCCACCGAACTGGAATGGGAAAAGACCGCCCGGGGCGGCGTCCTTCTGGAAGGCGAGGACAATCCCGCGCCCCTGCGCCGATATCCCTGGGGCGACAAATTCCTGGAAGGGCGCGCCAACGTGGGAGGGCGTTACGGAGGCGTGACGGCGATACAGGAGTTCGCCTTTGGGAAAAGTCCGTACGGTTGTTTCGACATGATCGGCAACATCTGGGAATGGAACGCCGACTGGTTCGCTCCCGATTCGTTTCATCGCTACATCGCCGGAGATATGGCGGCGCCGGATTCGGGAGGGCAAAAAGTCCTTCGGGGAGGATCATGGTACGCGCCCAGGGAAAAGTGCCGGATCTTCCATCGCGCGCACGGCAAACCCGGCGCCTGGGATTTTGATATCGGATTCCGTCTCGCCTGCGACCAGTAGGGGCAACCCCCCGTGGTTGCCCGTCTTGCGGGCGGCATGGACAAGTCGTCTGCGAGCGTCAGCGAGCATACCCTTGTCCGTGTCATTTCTGTCTTCATCGGAATATGAATAGTTCCAATCAGCACGGACAAGCGCCCTCAGCTAAAGCTTCAGGCCGAGAAGCTTGTCCGTGCCGCGCACGGGCGGCAATCTCCGCGTTGCCCGTATAAAAGATTTTCGTTTTGATCGCTTGCCATGTTTTATGGCTTTTGTGTATTCTAAAGGGCGTAATCAAAATTTGATTGTGAAAACTACTCATGTTGATCGTTGGGAGGTAAAAATGAAGAAATATACCGGCTTGATATTCGTCGCCTCATTGCTTTTCACGCTCTTTGCCGCGGTGTCCTGCGATTGCGGGGATGACGACGACTGCGATTGTTGCCCGGATAATGATGATGATGCGGGCGACGACGACACGATTTCGCCTGACGACGATGTCGACGATGATCTCGATGACGACGACGTGAACGACGATATCAATGACGATCTCGACGACGATGCGGATGACGACCTCAACGACGACCTCAACGACGATTTGAATGATGATGTTGATGACGACTTGAACGACGATATCAACGACGACGTCGATGACGATGTGAACGACGACGTCGATGACGACGTGAACGATGATCTCGACGACGATGACACCACGACTCTTGAGGGACACGTCATGGGCGGCTCGCCGGGTTATGACGGCGTCTCCCTGGCTCCTGGGACAGGCGGGCGGATGTACTATGCCGCCACGCATTACAACGACGTGGCGCTTTTTACCGATGACGGCGCGGCCGCCGAGGTCGTTCGCGAGCGAATCGCTAAAAACGCAAAGAATCCGAAGATCGCCGGGGACTCATCGGGACATCTGCACGTTGTCTACAGAGACGAGGTCGGCGGCCGATTGCGGTATACGACCAACGCCACCGGAAGCTGGGTAAGGCAAACCGTTATCACGGATCCCTTCGCCGGACATGAGATGGGCCTGGCCGTGGCTTCCGACGACTCGATCCATCTGGTTTCCTCCGACGGCACGGGTCCCTTTTACGCCACTAACGCATCCGGTTCCTGGGTTCGCACGACCATCGAAGCCAATTACGCGTGGGACGTGGCTCTGGTTCTGGACGGTTCGGATTTCGCCCACGTGGCCTACTGCCATTCCCAATCCCTGCATTACGCGACCAACGCGTCCGGTTCTTGGGTGCATGAGGTTGTCGACGACGCCGGGGACGTGGGGGATCAACCGGCGATCGGCGTCGATTCAAGCGGAGTCGTGCACATTGCCTATCGCGACCTCGACAATGATCAGGTGAAATACGCAACCGGCAATTACGGTTCGTGGACGACATCCGTGCTGCACGACGGTGAAGGGGAATACATCAGCCTGAAAGTCGATTCAAGCGACGATCTTCATGTCGCCTTTGCCGAAAATGGAATTTTGAAGTATGCGACCGACGCCACGGGCTCCTGGGTCGTAGACGACCTTGTGACCTACGCCGGCGAACTCGCGCTGGCGCTGGACGACGCCGGCGGATACCATATCGCCTCCCACAACACGGATACCGGCGCATTGGAGCACACTTTTGACGACGGCGCGGACGCCGTTGCGACCGAACTGGTGTGGAACGAAGGGGAAACGGGGAGTCACTGCTCCATAGCCCTGGCCGCTTCGGGAGATGTTTATGCGGCGTTTCACGATGATTTGACGGACGGCCTGATGGTCGGATCGGGAAGCGGCGCGACCTGGACGATCGAATCGGTGGACAACGCGGCCTACGACGAGTGCGGCCGGTATACTTCCATCGCGGTCGACTCCGCGGGCGCCGTCCACGTCGTGCACTCTTGCCGATTTGAATCCCTGCGGTATGCGACCAACGCTTCCGGATCCTGGGTCGGAGAGGATTTGGTTTCGCTGTCCCAAAACACCTGGAACGGATTCGCCCTTGACTCCGGCGGCTTCGCGCACATCGCATACTACAACGACGCCGACATGGAGTTGGCGTACACTACCAACGCGTCCGGTTCATGGGCGACGGCCACGGTGGATAATTTCGGTGATTGCGGAAAGTACGTTTCATTGGCCCTGGATGCGTCGGATAATGTTCATCTGGCCTACTATGACGCCGACACCCCCCAACTCAAGTACGCGACCAATGCCGGCGGGACCTGGGAAACCGGTTCCGTGGACGCCGCCGGGGACGTCGGGACGCAAACCTCCATCGCCGTGGACCCGGCCACCGGAAACGTTTACATCAGTTACTTCGACAAAGACAACGACGCTTTGAAATATGCCCGCTACGACGGATCATGGACCATCGAAACCGCCGACGACTACTTTTCCGGGCAGTTCTCCACGATTCTTCTGGATTCGTCCGCGTATCCCCACATCGTGCACTTCCGCGCCTCCGGATCCGACCTGTTGCACTCATGGCGCGGCGACGCGGACTGGACGACCGAGGAGCTTGTGACCGTCGGAGCTACAGGGCTGTATAACAAAAGCGTGATGGATGATGCCGACAGGATTCACGTCATTTACTACGGCGACGGCGGACTCAATTACATGATCCACGAATAGCTATTTCAGGAAATAAAAGTGAAGTTTTCAAAGTAGTAATTTGAAATCGTCTTGCAGGGTTCCAAAAGCAGGTTGTCGGAAAATATTGGGCGTTTTTTTCAGTTGGCGTCGATGAGACTGACTGATTTCATCGCGTCGTAGGTTTCCGATATTTCTTCTTTGCTGAACTTGTCTCGTTTAATTTTTCCGACTTCTTGAACAACGGCGTCTCTTACAGGATCGGCAGTTTTATTCTCCTGCTTTTTACGCGCCCAGATGAAGTATACTGAGGAAAGAAGCTCTAATTGATTGGTGTTGAGTCTGCCAAACGCTTTCGTCACGGCTTCGATAATTTTTTCGTGTTTACTGTCTAATTTTTCCGAATGCTGAATTAAAAATTCCTTGCCAAGATCAGTCAACTCGAAAACAGATCGACCAGGGCCGGAGGAATTATCTTGAATGAATCCATCAATTTCCAGGCCGCTGATTTTTTCCGCCAACCTTTCCGAATACGGACCGTAAAAATGCATGTGGAAAAATTCCTGAAACGGAACGCCAAGTTTTTTCTCAAAATAACAAAATTTTTGGAGAGCGGTTCTGCCGAGCGGCTTTTCGGAAAATTCGTCCTTAAAACTTCTGATTGTTTCAAGCACTAAAATTTTTGAACTCATTGTTGTCTCCCCGATTTTTACGCAGAATTACACAAATCACGCATCTCTTTCAATGCTGATTTGTTGGTTTCCGTTTCAATGCGTCCGTTTTTCGGATAAGCGTAGATCCGATAAACTTTAAATTTACTCGGAATTTTCTCAAGGACTTTGCTGATTAAACCGATGGATTTTCCTTGTTCGTCATTCTTTTGATCGAGAACGATTAGATCATCGATATCTCTTCCATCCGCATCTGAGCCGGGAACATAGAGCTTATGAACCGAGCTTTGGCATTTTTCATCAAGATAAAAATCCCATTCATCATTCTTTTCAATTAGGGATTCATAATTTTTCCTGACTTGTTTGTTGTCCATATAATCAGCATGTTCAACTGACTCAAAAACAAGGCGATGGTGGTCACGTTCATGAATTCTCTTTGCCCATGGTGAAATCTCTTCGTCATTTACTTCTTCCGCATATTTGCGAATGTATTCGTAGACGGAAAAATCGTCCATTTTCTTGTAATGATCAACATCAATTTCACCGGAATGGTTTATCCAATTCGTGAGAAAATTTTCAATATAAAAATCATAGATTCTCCTGATGGGATGAAAATAAACCTGCAAATTCATCTGGTATCGAGCCAGCAACAATGCTTCGACGGAATGGTAGCCGCCTCTGTCGATGGCGATATCGATCATCTCCTGGTCGTCCAAAGCGGCATTCATGGATTCAATCATTCTCAAATGATCGTAGCGTCCATATTCCACCCCACAGCAATGAGAGTCCCGGAGTAAATAATCCGCTCGATCCATATCCAACTGGCCTTTGATGATCCTTTGCAGAATTTGAAGCGCTTGATTCTTCTCGTCGATTTCAGAAAGCAATTCCTTTAATAAATCCAAACATCCCGGACAATAATTGCCATTGATAATCTCTGCGAAATCATTGTCGATAATTTCCAAAGATTCCTGCTCATGATTGATGCCGAGGATTTCTCCAGCGTGCGAAAACGGCGTGTGCCCGATATCGTGGAACAATGCGAAAAGACGTAATAATAGTTTCGCATTTTCCAGTGAATCTTCACGAAGAGCATCAATTTTCTCGAACTCCCTTGCCAGAAGTTCCTTTTTCTTCATGCTGATGACATCAAATGCCTTTGAAGACATCTCCAACACGCCCAGCGTGTGCTCAAAACGAGTATGCGTTGCGCCGGGATAAAGATAATGCGTTAAAGCCAACTGCTTTATCCTGCGCAATCTTTGAAATGAAGGATGGTTGATGATCTTTTTTTCTACTTCCGAAAATCGGATAAAACCGTGGATGGGACATCTGATGCGCTGGGTAAATTGATGTTTTTCGACCGGAGTATCGGACATCGTTTCCTCGCTGAGATCCAGATAGTTGACTAAGAATATTTGCAGTTAAAATAAATGCTTACAATCACTTCCTTAAAGCAATACTTTATAAAACGATTCTTATCTGTCAATGATAAAATGAGGGATTATGAAAACTCAACAAAAATCGGTTATATCGCCGTCATTCGCATCCGCAGCAGCCGCCGGTCACCTTTCCTTCGGGCCATCCCGGATCGCCGTCGTCTTCGTCGATCGGGACATCGACGTCCAGATCGTCATCGGTTTCGGTGTCGTCGTCATCATCCGTCTCGTCCACCGGGGGAGTGCATTCCAAAAGGTAATCGGCGCTGGCCAGAGAGTCGGGCAGATTTGTTTCCAAAACGCTGACGGCGCCGATCATCTCCGCGTCGTTCTTACCGCTTTCCCAGTCGGGGCAGATGATTTCGTTGGCGGTAAAGCGCACTTCCAGCGTAAAGGTCTCGTCGGGCTCCAGATCGCCTCCGAAAGACGCGCATAAATCGGACCAGTTGATGGCGCCGTCGTCCGTGGCGTCGTCGGGGGCGGGCTGCGCGGAAACGAATGCCAGGTGCGGCGTATAATAACGATCCTCGAAGGGCAGCACGTGGATGGCCGACAGGGATTCGTTGGTGATCGTGATGGTGAAAACGACCTCATCGCCCTGTTCGATGCGCCCTCCGGGGTGCGAGGTCAGTTCCTTGGTGATCAGGCTGCCGAAAGCCAGGGGCGTGGCGACCACGTCCGTCGGAGTGCAAACGCCCAAAAGTCCCGTGCCGCAAAAATCCAGGGGCCAGCTTCCCAACTGCACGAGGTTATCGGTGCTGTAGGATCGAATCGTGGGTTTGTATCCCCACGTGGTGTCCGCGGCGCCCACGGCGACGTACACCACCTGGTCGACTTCGTTGACGGACACGCCGCGACCGCCGGGGGAAATCGTGCGGCTTTGCTCGGTGTTCGTCGCCAGATCATATTTGATGAGGAAATCGTGATCGGCGGGAAAATCCTCGTCATGCCCGGGATCGAATGCCGTCGTGTATATCACCGGGGTCTCGCCGCTGTTGTCCACGGCGATGCTGATGGCGTTTCCCGATTGCTGCGCCATCCCCGCTTCCTGCCGCGTGTCGATGTCGTACCAGCGGACCATGCTCGTGCCGTCGGCGACGAAAATGACATCCGCCCCGCCCACGTTTTCCACGACCTCGATGCCGTAGGCGCCTTCGCCGGTGGGCAGAATCCAGGTTCCGGCGGGGCTGTAGTCGCCGGTATTGAATGTGAATATGGTTTTTTGCCCTCGGTCCACCACGTAAAACAGGCCGCGCTCTTCCAGCACGTCGACGCCGGCAAGGTCGTTGGTTCCGGGCAGCGTGATCATGCCCTGACGTTCGGCGGTGCGGGCGTTGATGATGTCGACCCTTTCGTCGTCTTCATAGGTCACAAAGAGTTTGGCCGTGCGCGTATCCACGGCCAGTCCGATAGGCCCGCCGTTGCGATTCGTGGGCCTCAACTCATCCGTGAAAAGGAGCGATTGATCCTGGATGGCGTAAAGCGCCAGCGGCCAGTCGGAGCTGAACGCCGAATGAAGATCGGCGATCACCCATACGGTTCGCGATTGAATCGGATCATTTGCGCCCGCGGTTGCGGCCAGCAGAATGATCGCCAATATCACGCTGGATATCTTTATATTCATGAAACGCTCCATCCCCGACCTTGGCGTAAACCATAAAATGTCATGAAAAGTATAGCGCCCGACTAGACAAAGGCAAGAGCCTCGTTTGCCTTGAGCTTAATCCGCGGCGGTGCGGCAAAGGCGCATGGCGGTGTCCGCGTCGGTGAATCCGGGGCTGGCGAAGCGCCGGTATGCGACGCGCGTGTCCATGGCCGTAGCGTACATGCTTCCCCCGCGATAGGACCGGGCCAGGACGCCTCCCGGGCCGGTCGGATCGGTGACGGGACCGTCGGGATAGATAATCTGGTCTTCGTCGTCGAATCCGTCCCACGCCCATTCCCATACGTTGCCGTGCATGTCGTACAGGCCGTAGTCGTTGGCCGGCAGTTGGCCCACGACATGCGCGTCGGACGAGCCCGAATTCCCGCAGTACCAGGCGATCTCGTTGAGCAGCGGATCGGCGCATTCCAGATTGGTGACGTCGCCGTTGTAGAAGGCGTCCTCCGATCCCGCCCGCGCCGCGTATTCCCATTCGGCTTCGGTGGGCAGCCGGAATCCGTCGCAGTCCCAGTTCCACTGCACGTCGTCGCCGTTGATCACGTAACACTCTTCATATCCCAAAGCCGCGGAAAGGTCGTTGCAAAACTTGACGGCCCGGGTCCAGGAAACGCCGTAGACGGGATAATCCTCCCCGCACTCTTCCTGGCGGCGAAAGATGTATCCGTAAAGCCCTTTCCAGAGATCCTGCGTGAGTTCGTAGGTCGCCATGTAGAAATTCCGCGTGAGCGTGACCTCGTGCTGATTTTCATAGACCAGATGGCCCAGTTCGGCGTCGGGGCTTCCCATGATGAAGGTTTCCGCCTCGATAAGCTGCATTTCCGGCTCTTCGACAACGCCGACCACGTCCGGACAATAATCTTCCGTATCGTCATCCACGTCGTCGTCGATATCGTCATCCACATCATCATCGACGTCATCGTTCATGTCGTCGTTTAGATCGTCATTGATTGTGTCGTCATTGATGTCGTCGTTGACGTCGTCATTCACGTCGTCGTCGATCGTATCGTCATTGATATCGTCGTCGGCGCATTCCCGGTTTTCGATGCGCACCGCGACGGAGAAATAACCTCCGTTGTCGTCATAGCTGTCGTCGTTGACGATGAAGTAAAGGCGGCCCGTCTGCTCCGACGGCTGATCGTAATGCGTCCCGGTGAGGAAAGGATTCCACAAATCGACGCCGACCCAGCCGATCAGCGCTCCGCGAGGCGCATCGCCGATAACGCACTCATCGGTGCAAAGGATATTGGGATGACCTTCAGGGCCGATGAGTTCCTGGTTTTCGTCCAGAAATATTTTTCCGGCCGCCGTGATGATGATTTGATCACACTCATCCACCGGAATATCGGTTGTGGTCCACGACTCGTTTTTTCCATAAACAATGATGTCGGTTTCGATGACGTCATCATCGTCGTCGGCCGCATGATCGTCATCGTCGTCATCGTCCCCGCAGTCGCAGCCGGAAAGAACCATCAGTGCGAGAAAAAGAAAAATCGGGAAAATTCGTAAAAGCAATTTCAGCATTTTTTCAAACCAAACGGCTAAGGGGCGCATTATTCGCGCCCCTTTAAGATTTCAAGCCTTCTTATAGTATTTTAACGCGATTGCGTGATCAGTCGCAACCGCAACAACCACCGGTCACTTTGCCTTCAGGCCATCCGGCGTCGTCTTCCTCGTCGCCGACCGGCGTGTCTTCCGTGATGTCCGCGTCGTCATCGGCGTCGTCGTCGAAGTCGAAGGGAACGCACTCGTCGGCGACTTCGTCGCAGGCTTCGCCGTCCGGACACGGATCGCCGGTGCTGTCGCATACGTCGTTTTCCTCGTCGCATGATTCTTCGCCGTTGCACCATTGCCTGTCGTCGCCGCAGGGATCGCCGCTGTGGACGCAGTCGCTGATGTCGTGATCGCAATACTCGTCGCCGTTGCAGAAAATGCCGTCATCCAGGCAGGGCGTTCCGTCGCTGATGCATTCGTCGGTCGCCTCCACGCACGTGGCCGGGGCGTCGCAATAAATTTCCCGGCAGGGATCGCCGGAGTGATCGCAACTGTCGGCGCCTTCGTTGCATTCTTCTTCGCCGTTGCAGTACAGACCGTCGTCGGAGCAGGGATTGCCCGAGTTGCCGCACTGATCGTTTTGCTCGTTGCAGGTTTCCTCGCCGTTGCAGTACACGCCGTCATCGGGACAGGGCGGATCGCCGGGCACGCATTCATCCTGCACGCACGTTTCCTCGCCGTTGCACCATTGTCCGTCGTCGCAATCCGAATCTTCAAGGCAAACGCAAATAAGGCGGTAATCCGCCGTGTCCGAAGCATCGGCCAGAGGATTGCCCTGATCGGTCTCGGCGCCGGTCATGGCGGCGGAGTTGGCCCCGTCCATGTAATCTTCGCAGTCGCCCCGAGCCCGAAAATGGATTTCGACGTCGGTGGATTCATCGGGCCCCAGATCGGAGCCGATGTCGGTGATCAGGTTGCTCCAGTTGATCGTCCCGTCGTCGTTGTTGTTGTCGGAAGCGGGATTGCTGCTAAGGTACTCCAGGTGACTTGTGTCATATTCGTCTTCCAAGGGGAGAATATGGATGGAAGAGGAAGATTCGTTGGTGATAGTCACCGTGAAAACGACTTCTTCGCCGGTGTTGAACTGTCCGCCGGGATGGCTGGTCAATTCTTTTTCAAAACGCGTTCCGAAGGCAAGCCTGGAAGCGGCAATTCCCGTCGGTACGCAAGGCAATAAGCCGCAACCGGTTATTTCATACTTGAAAAGCTCCACCAGAGTATCGGCATTGAAAACGCGCACACTCGAAGGTCTGGTAGGAAAGATGCTGTAGCTGCCGAGCGTGGCGTACACCAGGCGCTCGTTTTCGTTAACTTCAAGGCCGCGGGCGCTGGTGTCCATCTGGTGCCGCGTTTCCTGATCATTTCCCACGTTGTATCTTTGCAGATAATTGTGATCCTCGGGGAAGGGATCGTCCACGCCGGGATCGTGCGCGACGGTGAAGATCAAGGGAGACGACTGGGTATTGTCCACGGCCATGCCGATGCAATTGGCCGTGAAGGTCGCCGCGCCGACTTGAGCATGCGTGTCGATGTCGTACCACCGGACGGTTGGCGTGCCGTCGGAGACGAATATTACGTCATCGCCGTCGACGTTTTCCTCGACGGAAATGTCAAAAGCGCCGCTGCCGGTCGGCAATATCCAATGATCCACCGAGTTGTACGTGGTCGTGTCGAATACGAAGATATCCATCTGCTGCCGATCAACGACGAATAACTGACCCCGGCTTTCCAAAACGTCGATCCCGGCCAGATCGCTGGTGCCGGAAAGTGTAATCTGATTGAGGCGCTCACCGGAAAGCGCGTTGATGACATCCAATTTATTGGAGTCCTCAACGGTAATAAACAGATGCTCATGGGCGGCATCCACGCCCAAGCTGATTGGACCGCTGCCTCGAGTATTGGGATTAAGTTCACCCACCCAGTTTATTGTCGATCCGTCCACCCCCCAGATCGTTAACGGAAACGTGCCGAAAGAGGACTGGTGAGTGATTGCGAAAAGCGTGCGGACATCATCCGCAGGCGTTTGCGCGTAACATGTGGCCGCAAGAAGTAAAAACAACGTGGTGAGAAAGAAAACGGAGTGAAGCGAAAAATGTGAAGCCTGCCTGACAAAGACGCGTGTGGTCATAATAAAAACCCCAAATTGTAAGTCCCGAAATACCCGGCGCAACCCATTCGGGCATTTGCGGGATGACACCTTGTGACAGTCGAAAATAACATAAGGATGTGCTGAAAAGCAACAACTCGAACGAGCCCGGTAAAGGTCAATACGCTCCATGAATTTGATCTTATACTCAATACGGCAAAGTCGGCGGCGATGGGTCAGGGCGCGGGCTTCAAGGTCACGACGGAAAGAATGCCCCCATTTACCAGGCCCGATTCGGAATAATAGAGGGGCTGGTCCTTGCCCCGATACCAGGAATTGAGAAGGTTGATATAGGATCCGTGCGTCGGGATTTCGGACTGACCGCCGAAAACGGCGAAACGGGCTGAATCGGGATCGGCCATGTCGATCAAAAAGCGCAACGAGTCGCAGGACGAGACGTCATAGTTTTTGCCGTAGTGAAAAACACCGGAATGTATCGTCGCCGCGTCGCCGCCGAAGGGCAGAGGCGCGATTTTATACTCCTTGCCGATCCATGGCGCATCGGCGAGAGGATGCTTGAAATGCGCGCGATGCAAATCTCCCCATGTCGCCGTATTCAGCAGCCCGCCGAAACGCATGGTCAACTCATCCCCCGTGGCCGACAGGGCTTTTTTGATCAAGATATCCCTTTGGCGGCCGTCTTCCCACAGAGCCGTGCTGCGCCGGGCGATCCCGTCGAATGGAGCCTGCGAAAACGGCGAGCGGGCCAGATAGGCTTTTCTGACCGAGGGCGGAAGATCGGAAAGGGATTCGGTGATGAAATTCGTGAGGAATACCTCGTAGTAAAGAGCTCCGTGAGAATCGAATGCGACGCGCCGGTCCCAGTCGTTGAGCACGTCCATGGCCTTGCTCAGATTGGAAGAAGCCCCCGCGATGCCGGTGACGTAAGGCAAAATGGCGTCCGCCTGCCGGTTCAGCACGTCCATCTGCATGGCCCGTACGTCGTCCAGGGTCAGAGCGTCGTTGGCCGCCAGCAATTCATGGAGCCGATCATGCCGGAAAGGCGCCGACCAGGCCATGGAAATGTAATCGGCTTTGAGATCGTCGGGGCGGTTGTTCGCCGTGGCGACGAAACCCTGCTTGTCGTTAACGGTCGGCCTGGAGTCATACGGCAGCATGCCGGACCATTCCTGTTTCGGATCGGCGGCGTTTTTGGGCAAAAGCCCGGCGAATCCTTTGCGCGAAGGGATATTGCCGGTCATGATGCGGCCGTATCCGCCGCCCACGTCGGCGTAAACGAGATTGGCGTAACACAGGCTCAGGCCTTCGGCGGTTTTTCGTAAATCCGCCACGGACCGGGAGCGCATCAAAGCGAATCCGGCGTTGATGTCGTCGCCCGGTTCCCAGCCGGTCCAGCGCATGGAAACGGCGGCCTTGGTTCCGGGGGTTATTTCCGTGATGATGGGCCCGAAGGCGCCGGCGTACATATCCCTTTTCACCGTGACGTTTTTCGCGTCCAGATTCACGGTGCGCGACAACATGGGCTTCCATTTGTCGCCGACGAGATACTCTTTTTTGCCGGCGTTGACGCTTTCAATCGCCAGATCGACCACGTCGGCCCGGGAGGATGAAACGCCCCACGCCACGGAGCCGTTGTGTCCCACGCGGCAAAAAGGGACTCCTACGGGAAAAGCGCCGGCGACGTTGAAGTGCGGCGCCGAAACCTGCGCGATAAACCAGAAGGCCGGGGCGGTCGAGGCGCTGTGCGTTGCGACCGCCAGGATCGGTTTGCCGTTGGCGCTGCGATCGCCGGCGACGCTCAAGGCCGCGCCTTCGCCGGTATAAGGCGCCAGGTAGGCTTCAGCCCGGCGCAACTGCTCGAACATTTCCATGCCGCGGATGAAGCGCACTGCCCGGATATCTTTTTTCAGGGCGTCGAGATAGAGGAAAAAATCCGATTTCAGGGGATAGTTGGGTGAAAGAAGATCGACGATGCGCTCCACGGGCGCGTCGGCCTGCAGCGCCCGAACAGCGAAAACTTCGTCATGGAAATTCTGCGCCGTGTTCCAGGCGTTGAGCATCATGAGTTCCGCGGTATTGAGTTCGGTCCATGCCTCGAACGAACGCCCTCCCATGCGCTCGGGCATGGAGTAGGGGGCGGAAAGGGTCTTGGATCGCCGGTTGGTTTCCACGAAGGCGTTGACGCCGGCGGCGAACGCTTTGAGGATCATTCTGTTTTTGCCGGACGCTTTAGCCAGCAGGCGCTTGCCGGCGTCGCTGAAATCCAGTAGACGCAGAAAATAGTCCACCTCGAGGATGTCGATGCCCACGTCCTTGCCGTCGATCCGCACGGCTTTCGACGGGCCGTAAACTTCCGAAAGCCGGCCCTGGGCCGCGTGTCGCATGAAATCCATCTGGTGCAGCCGGGCCGAGGCCATGGCGTATCCCAGGGCGTAAAAAGCGTCGTTGTCGCTTGACGCATTGATATGGGGCACGAAATACCGGTCGTAATCGATCCGGGCCGAATCGCGCAGACCGGGCATGATATATGCGCTGTCTCCCGCGGTCGGGAATCCCGCGCCGATCCATTTTCCGGCGCATCCGGGAAGGACGAGCGCCGCCAGGACGGCAAGAATGCAAAGTGTGCGTTTCATTTTTTTCATCCGGTCTTCGTAATTCATTGTTTCCCAACTCGCGCAACGGGAAAAATCGCACCGTCGGATCGGCTCACCGCCGTCTCGGCAGGGCGCGATAGGCCATGCGGCCCGGCGCCGGTTTAGGCCCGAGCGTTTTGATGGACATCGCGTCGGCGTCCGCTTCCTCCCGAGAACCGACAGGCCTTCCGCACTCGGCGCACCGATAGTCGTAGAGGTTTTTGCCGGGAAGCACCAGCAGAAGCACTTCGCGCACCTCGACGACTTTTTTGCAGTGCGAACAGAATAATTGCGCGGCCTGGAAATCTTTAAACTGACTCATCTTGCGCATCATTATAAGTCGCGAAACGCCGATGTCGAGGGGCAAGGCTGGCGGGCGGCGCAGGCAAGTTCAGGCGGGCGGCATGGACAAGTCGAATGAGAGCGCCAGCGAGCATGCGCTTATAGATGCCACCTGGCACCCGCGCAGAATTGTCCATGTCGCCTGCTGCTCAACGCCCCGGCGCTGGACTCGGGCGAAAAATTCGTTCAAATTCGCTACATGTCCGACGAACCCACTCCTGAAAATTTACCCCGGGCATATTGGCCCTTTATTGTCATCGTCGCCCTATGGGCGGCGCAGTTGGCCCTGAGCCTGGCCTGGCTCGACAGCGTGCGCTATCCCTTCGGCGCGTTTCAACTTTCCCAAAGTTTCAAGCTGGCCCGCGTGATCGACGAAGGCGGAATAACGGCGCTTTTTAAAACCTTGAGCGGCCCGACCGGTCTCGGATCGCTGAATTTTTCGATCTGGGCTTTGGTGAGCGACATTTTCGGCATCTCGCGCAACTGCGTGCCGATTGCAAACGCGCTTTGGTTTCTGCCGGCCTTTTTCGCCATGCATTTGCTGGCGCGCCGGGCCACGGAAACCAACTGGGCCGGACCGCTGGCGTGCGCGCTGATGCTCGCCGCGCCGCACGTGGCTTTGTATTCCCGTGTGCCGTTTGACGAGGTCCCCATGGGGGCGCTTTGCGTGGTGATGGTCTGGGGCCTGACGGCTTCGGAGCGTTTTATGAAGCCGCTGCCTTTGCTGGCGGCCGTGGCGGCCATGACGGTCGGCATGCTCATGAAACGCACTTTCGCGCTCTACGCCCTTGCCCCGGCGCTATATACTTTCATCGAATGCGTCATTTACGGATACAGCCATAAGCGAGAAGACGAAGAAGTGTTTTTCACCGGGAGGCGCATTTTCCTCGGCGCTTCGTTTTTGATTTTCACCGCGGCGCTCATAGCCGTTTCCCGCCGGTCGGAAATTTCGTTCGCATCGGCGCAGCATCCCGGCGGCGGTCTGTTCGATCAATCCCTGTGGTACTTGCGGCAGATGTACAATTACAGCCTCTCCGCGCCGCTGACCGCGGCGCTGGTCGTGTGCCTGCCCTGGACGCTGGCGGCTAAGGGCCTCCGGGCAGGGCTGGCGGTTTCGACCTCGCTGGTCGGGGCCTATCTGATGATCACGATCATGCCGCTCAAAGACATCCGTTTTGCCACGCCGCTGATCCCCTTGTGCGCGCTGGGAACAGCTATCGGTCTCGCCGCTGCCGGGGATGTGCTCGGGGAAAAATGGAAAAAAGCGGCAATTATTGCGGGAATCGGTCTGGCGGTTTTGGGCCTGGGAAATGTTTATAACGCCGGCTTCGGCAAAAAACTCCTGCCGATGGATTCCGGGTATCCGGGCGGCGATTCCGCGCAGTGCGTCGACGATTTCGATAAGGTATTTTCTTCCATTGAAAAGTATCTGCGTGGCGGCGCGAAGGGTGAAAATGTCACGCTGGCCCTTCATCCGCTGACGCCCATGAGCCTTTCCATGAATCTCGATCTGGTGCTTTACGATGTGAGTCTATTCAACGCGCGCCAAAAAAGATCGGCGCGCACGCTCGGTTTCGAGTATCGGGATTATTGGGATTTCCCGGCCCTGGTCGAAGGCGTGGATGTTTTGCTGGTCACGCAAAACATTTGGGACATGCCCCGCGAAAAAATCGAGCAGGCGCTTTTGAAATCAAACGGCGGGCGCGATCCCGAGGCCGATTCGCCGCCGGTAAGCGACGCCGACCCGCAATACCGAACGCTGATCGAATCGCTCTTTGTAAAGGCCGAATCCATTTCCACAAAATGCGCCGGCGTCGTGGAAGTGTATCAAAGAAACGACCCTTCAATCCAAAGCCATGCTGCGGCCGCGCAGGGCTTGTGAAGCCTCGCTGTTTGCCGCAACATGGCCGGGTCATGCAGCCTGAAAACGCAAAGCAATCCATAACGGCGCGCGAAAAGTTTGTGCTGGCGGCCCTGTTGGGGGCCATGATCCTGGTGCTTCAGTTTTTTCGGCCGCTGACGCACACGGAAGATTGCTACATCACCTATCGGTGCGCGCAAAATCTCGCAAACGGAAACGGTCCCGTGTACAACGCCGGCGAGCGCGTCGAGGCGTATTCCAGCCCGCTGCACATGTTCGCGGCGGCGGCGTTGATGCTTGTTTTCAAAGACCCGCTTTGGGCCGTCAATGCGCTCAATATCCTCGCCGCGATTCTGCTGGTGCTTTTGGTTTATGCGATGACGCGCTCCCTGGCTGCCGCGGCGGTCTGCGCGCTGCATCCGATTATCCTCAACAACGTGGGAAACGGCCTGGAGACCACGCTGCAAGCGGCGCTTTTTATAGCGGCTTTGTATTTCCAAAACTCCGGGCGCACGAAGGCCGGCGTTTTCGCCGCGGCGGCGGTTTTGCTGCTTCGGCCGGAAGCGGCGCTTTTCGTCGGTGCGCTGGCGCTTTACTGGTATTTTCAGGACGGCATGCGCGCGGCGATTTTGCGTCTGGCGGTTGCCGCCGTACCCGCCGGCCTGTACGAGGTTTTCCGTATCGTGTATTTCGGCGAATTTCTTCCCAACACGTATTATGCAAAAGCCTGGGGCGGCGATCTGCTGAAGGATTCGCTCATGGGGGCGGATTACGTGGGCCGCTTCTTTTTATGGCACGGCGCAATCCTTCTGGTTTTGGCGGTCATCGGACTGCGTCGCCGGGAGGGCCGCCCCATTCGCCTCGTCGCGTTTTCCTCGGCGGTTTTGAGTTTCGCGTGGCTTGTCAAAAGCGGCGGGGGATACGAATGGGGATTTCGATACACGGCGCCCCTGATTCCGCTTCTGGTGATCAGCGCCTTTCCCATCGCGATGCCCAGGCTTCCGAAATGGGCGCCCGCCCTATGCTGCCTTCTGATTCTTGCGCCGAGCTACGGCTACGTGGCCAAGGGGCATAACACGCAGGCGGCGGTCATCCGCACCGAGGGCCTTTTCAAAGACCTCGGCCTGGCTCTGGCGGATTACGAGCCGGACAAAAACGCGCTTTTGGCCGGGAGTTCGGGCCAGTTGCATTTTTTCTCCGGTTTACGCGGCCTGGACTACTGGGGCCTGGCGGACAGGCACATCGCGCGCGCGCCCATTAAGTATTCCCAGTTAAAAAGAGGGCACATGAAATTCGACGGGCATTACGTTCTCGACCGCAAGCCGAAATACATTACGTTTGAAATCTACGGAATGCTTTCCGGCAAGCCATACAAGAAAGGCGATCCGGTAAAGATCGATGACATCCCCTACCAGAAAGAGATCACCGGCGATCCGCGTTTTGGTGAAAACTACCGGCCGATTTCACTTCCTTTAAAATCGGGCCTTTGGGTCATGATGTTTAAGCGAAAGGGAGAAACCACCGCACAGTAATGAGATTTTCGATAAACGCACAAAATAAGCAATCCACACCATGTCATTTAAGAGCGAAGTCGAGGAATCCCTTAAAAGATGCGTGTGTATAATTTTAAAGTGCGCACCATGGCAAGACGATAGCGCCTCGTTAAAGGGATTCCTCCACTACGCTTCGCTACGGTCGGAATGACAAATACCGGACGTTTTTCGTTTATCGACAGTCTCCAGTGACGTGGGTTTTAATCCATGCCGTTTTGTTTTCGCACCTTCGTCACAACGCGGTCCGTGATCCGCTCGCGAACCGACGGCAGCCATCTGTTGAAAAGATGAAACAGCTTTGCCTTGCCGCCGGGGATGATGATGAATTCGTTTTTCATCATTCCCTGATACATGGCCAGGGCGGTTTCGTCGGCGGTGAGCAATCCCGCCCGGTCGTTGATCGCCTTGGTCTCGGGCGGTTTGTCGGGATCGGTTTTGGCAAGAAGCGGCGTGTCCACCTGCGGCGGGCACAGGACCGACACCGTGATGCCTTTCGGCTTCAATTCCGCGCGCAGGGATTGGGAAAAACCCACCACGGCGAATTTGGACGAGGCATAGGCCGTGTATCCGACGATGCCGACCAGGCCGCTGAAGGAAGACACGTTGACGATGTAGCCGCCCGAGTTCATGTGGGGTAAAAGCGCCGCGATCACGTTGCGCGTGCCGTAGCAATTGATCTTCATTGTGGCGTCGAAACGTTCATACGGAAGTTTGTCGAAATACACCGCGCCGCCGATTCCCGCGCTGCATATGATCCCATATGGTTCGCCGAAGGATTTCACGGCTTTGCCGAGTTTTTTCGAAACCGCCTTTTCGTCGGATACGTCAAGCTGCGTGTAACCGAAGCGCTGCCCGTCGGAAATTTTGGCGCCTTCAATTTCACGCACGGCGCTTTTCAAGGCTTCGTCGGGATCCACGGAAAAAATAAAAACGTTTGCTCCTTTGGCGGAAAATAGTCTGGCGGCCGCCAGGCCGATGCCGCTTGATCCGCCGCTTATGTACACGCATTTTTCATTGAAATTCATAATCCTAAAGCACCTCGATCATTGATAAAGGACCGCAATCCATTTGCTATATTGCATTCATGGAGGATTTACAAACAAGATACACGGCGCATGAAGCGGTAATTTGCATTAAATGATATGATAATGCGATTTTTGATTTTCACAAAGATAGATTTTTTCCATTGAGCACCAAAATGCGCCGGAAGAAAAAGCTTATCAAATCGACCCAAATAATCGTTGCGGTCTTCTGTGCGCTTTATGGTCTCGGCTGCAATCCGTTTAGCGAAGAATCGCGAATCAGGCGCCTTGTCGCGGGACTGGAAAACCCGCGCAATTATGACGCCTTCAACAAGCTGAACGAAATCGGCGCGCCCGCCGTTCCCTATCTCGTCGAGGCGCTTCGGGGCGACCGGCATGGGAACAGAGCCCGCGTGGTCATGACCATCGGCGGCATGGGGTATCGGGCCAAGGCCGCGGTTCCCGCGTTGATCAAAGCGCTGGAGGACTCCGATCCCGAGGTGCGCCGCGAGGCCTCCATCGCCCTCGGCCAAATCGGCGGGGATGCCGCGAGCGCCGTTGATCTCATTGCGGCGAAGCTTCGCGACAAGGATCCGGCCGTTCGCCGAAACGCCGCGCGGGCCCTGGGCGAGTTCGGGGCGCACGGCGCGAAAGCCACCGGCGATCTGGTTCGCTCGCTGAAAGATCCGGACTGGCAGGTGCGCATGCGCGCCGCCGAGTCGCTGGGCAAACAGGATCTGGCCGCGTGCGGCGCCGTCGGCGATTTGATCGAGGCCGCGAAGGACAAAGAGCCGAAAGTCCGCGAAAGCGCGGTGCGCGGTCTGGGGGACATTGCCTGCGGCGAAGAAAAAAGCGTGCCGGCGCTGATCAAGGCGCTTGCGGATGAAAACGCGGATGTCCGCCGGTGGAGCGCTACGTCGCTTTCCACATTCGGCGACGGAGCCAAAAGCGCCGCGCCGGCGTTGATTGAGCGCCTGAAAGACGCCGACAGCACCGTCGCGCAAGAGGCGGCGTACGCGCTGGGAGAAATCGGTCTTAAGATTCCGAAGATTGTCGACGCGTTGATCACAGCGACGCGACATAAGGATTGGTGGGTCAGGGCGCAGGCCGCCAGTTCGCTCAAAGCCGTCGGCAACGATTCGCAAGAAGCCCTGGAGAGGCTCATCGAATGCCTGGATGATCCGGAAAGCGCCGTCAGGCAGGACGCGGCAAAGGCCCTGGCCGCCTTCGGGGTTAAGGCGAAGATCGCATTGCCCAGGCTGCGCGACATGGTCGACGCGGATGATTCGGGACTAAAAAGCGCGGCGGAAGCGACGATTGCCGCATTGGAAAAAACTCACTGAGGAGTCGAGTGCGCCATGATCGATGATCTCAAAGATGTTCCGGTTGAGCAAGCAACAAAAAAAGACGTCTCCGTTGTTTTTCCGCTTCTGATCAACGCCGCTTTCGCGCTGACGGGATTTCTCGTGATCTTGTTCAACACGAAGTTCAAAATAGAAAAATGGATCATTCTTTGCTACCTTCTCATGGCCGTTATGGGCGCGGTGTCCGTGTATGCGACGGGCTTTTATTATTTGCAGCGCAAAAAGTCTTTTGCGAAAAGCATCCGCATTTTGCTGGAGCTTGCGCCGGGCATCGTTATAGTTTTCGTTGTGGCGGGTTATCTTCTTTTCCCCTTAAAATTTCTGCAGGGAATCAAGACGCCGGAGTTCGGGAAAAAATCGAAAAGCACGGCGGTCGCGCCCGCGCCCGCGGTCGCAAAGCCCGTCTTTACAGCTCCGAAGCAGCCTGCCGAACCGAATACCGACGGCGACACCATCGTCGTCACGCCGGGGCCGGATCATTCCGCGTCGACGATAACCGACGCCATCAAGCGCGCGAAACCCGGCGATCAGATCATGCTATTTCCCGGCGTTTATTTTCAAAGCGCCGCCGCCGGCCCGGAGCCGCCGGTTAAAATCGAAAACAAAAAGGACCTTAAAATATATTCCACGGGCGGCGCGTATGTCCTGTGCGAAAAAGGCGCCACGCTTCCTGTCCAGATCATGAACAGCCGGCGCATACTTATCGAAAACGTTTATTTCGGGCACGCCGGGCATCCGGCGCAGACGTGCAGCGGCGGCGTGGCGTGGTTGTACAAGGCCGACGACATCATTTTCAGGGACTGCGTGTTTTATGGATCGGGCTGGTCGGCGGTGGCGGGCTGGATGAACAAGCGCCTTTTGGTGGAAGGATGCGCCCTGGCCGAATGCACGCATCAGGGCGTCGACCTGTCTTTTGCCGAGGATTTGACTTTTACGGATAATTTCATCGCATTTAATTGCGATGATGATAAGGCCGGCTGCGTTTTGGATTTCGTAAAAAGCAAACGCATCATTATTAAAAATAACCTTTTCGCGAAAAATTATAACTGCCTGAAAAATCTCAAACAGGTCGAGTCCATGCAGCTTGTCGACAATATTTTCCATTCCAATTATTACGATCTTCCCGACTTCGAGTCAGGCGAAGAAAAATCCTCTCATCCAAAGAACTTTATTATCGACGACATGCTCGGAAATAACGATCTTTGGCCGAGCACGAAGGCGAAATACGCCGGTAATGCGTACCACGAGTTTATCGAAGCCAAACAAAAATTCGAAAGCGAGCATTTTCGAAAATAACGGCCTCTTTTTCGGATATTTTTCAAAACCTTGCCCAACGAACAGGTTTTGACTAGTTTTGACGCGGGCCATAAGCAAACGGACGGCTGACGCGCGCAAACCCGCCTTTGGGCGCTGCCTGATAATCGGCCGACCATGCTTTAAAAAAATTTAAGGAGATCAGGAAATGAAACGCGTCGGATTCACCTTCAAGGTTCAGGAAAAATGGATCGAGGAATACAAGAAATGTCACCATGTGGTCTGGCCGGCCATGCTCGAGGCGCTCAGTCGCCACGGCTGGCGCAATTATTCCCTGTTCATGCAAAGCGACGGGCAGGTTTTCGGCTATTTCGAAACTCCGGACAGCTTCCAGGATGCATGGGGAAGGCATGGCCACGGAGGTCGTCAACACAAGGTGGCAGGATTTGATATTGGAATTCCTGGAGCCCATCGATCCGGACAATCCCGAACTGAACATGATCGAGCTGGAAGAGGTTTTTCACCTCGATTAATGTCGTCGCGTATTTCGATTGATCCACTTTCAGCGTTCTTGTTTTTTGGGATTTGTTTCTTTTATCATCCGAAGCCGCAAGATATCATCGCTTGCGTAGGAGATATGTGTGCCCGAATCGGCTCTGAAATCCCGACGCAACGGCTTGTCGCGGTTCGTGAAAATCGCGCTGATCGCGCTCGCGATCAACGGCGGCGGCGTGCGTGACGAAAACGCCGGATGCCAAACCCGATGCGCAGCAGACCTATGAAGCGCTGCCCGCCGGGCAGGTGGACCCTCAGCTCAACGCCGCGCTGCAGCAAATGGTGGAAGGCGCCCGGCGTCAGAGGCATACGTACAAGATCGGTCCCGACGACATATTGCGCCTGAATATCTGGATGCGCGAAGACCTGTCCCAAGGAAGGCGTAGTGCGCGACGACGACGGAACCTTCTTCGTGTCCCTGGCGGGCAATGTCCCGGTGGCGGATTTGTCCCTGGCCGAAGCGCAGGAAACGATAAAACAGGCCCTTTCAAAATACATTCGCGACCCGCAGGTGGACCTTGAGATCAAGGAATACCGAAGCCAGATATTTTTCGCCAACGGCCTGTTCACGCGTCCGGGCAGCTATCCCATCCGCGGGACCACCACCATTTTGGAAGGCGTCAGCGACGCCGGGGGAATCGCGGAAAACGGCAACCTGCAAGGCGCTTATCTCGTGCGCAAGGGCGAAGTCGTCCCCATCGATTTCGTCTCCTTGTTTACGCGCGGCGCCATGTCCCAGAACATCCCGCTGGCCGACGGGGATTTAATTTACGTGCCCAGCATCCAGACCGCGCGCGTGTACGTTCTGGGGCGAGGTTTTGCGTCCGACGGGGGTGCCGGTGCGCACGGGCAAGATCACGCTGGGCCAGGCCATCGCCGACGCCGGCGGATTCAACGAGACCACCGCGTACAAGCGGGGCGTTAAAGTCATCCGCGGCGGCCTGGGAAGCGGCGAGGTCACGGAAGTGAATTTTCAGGATGTCATCAAAGGAAAGCGCCCGGATATGATGCTGCTTAAGCCGGGCGATATCGTTTACGTTCCCGCATCCGGGCTGGCCAAATGGGACCGGGTGATGAGCCAGATTTTGCCGAACTTGTCGCGCATTGTCGTGGACGCCGCGGCGATTGACGCTATGAATCGATAGCAAGGAGCCGCATGGAAGTCGACCCCCGCGAGGAAATCCGAATATCCGACTACCTGCAGGTTCTGTTTCGCCGGCGTTTCATCGCCGCCCTGGCTTTTCTGGCGGTCTTCGTGTCCGTGGCGATTCACACCTTCATGGCCACGCCGATGTTCGAGGCCTACTCGACGATTCAGATCAAGGACCGGGCAAAAAAGAGTCTGCTGGCCGAACTGGTCGGCGCCGATCAGACCAACACTGTCGCCGCGGAAATCGAAATCATCAAAAGCCGCTCCGTAGCCGAGGAAGTCGTCGACGATCTGCATCTGGATACGATCCTGACCGGATTCCCTTACGGCGTGGGTTTGTTTTTCGAGGACGTGCACGTGGGCAAAGCCTATAAAGGCAAGAGCTTCACCGTGACCTTCGACACCGCCGAAGGCGCGTACACCGTCACCCGAGGCGGCGCGGAAATCGGCAAGGGGAAGCTCAACGAGCCTTTCGCGGCGCCGGAAACCGATCCGAAAAAAGCGGTTCGGCTCAACTACCACGGCTCCGGCGCCGCCAAGGGCGTCTACTTCCGCTTCCGCCAGGTTCCTTTCCGCGCGGCGGCCCGGCGCGTGATGGACCGGACCACGGTGCGCCCGGTGGGCGACAAAAACACGCAGATACTGCGCGTTTATCATCGCGACCCGGATCCGTACATGGCGCGCAAGATCGTGGACTCCATCGTGGATGTCTACATCCGGCGCAACATTTCGGAAAACGCCCGCGAGGCCCGGGAGACGCTGACCTTCATCGAAAAGCAGCGCGGCCTGGTGCAGAAGCAGCTCAACGAATCCGAGGAATCTCTGCGCGATTACAAGGCGAAAGAGGGCGTGATGTCGCTGCCCGACGAAGCCTCGACGATCATTCAGGGCTACGCGCAATTCGCCGTGGAAAAAAACCGGATCGCCATCGAAACCCGCTATTACAAATCCATGCTCGCCGCATTGAGCAAGCCCGACGCGCAGAATTTCACTCTTCCGGCGGTGAGCAAGGAAAACACGGTGCTGTCGAACATGAGCCTGGAACTGACCGGGCTGGAAACCAAGAAGCAGGAGATGCTGGCGACGTTCACCGAATCTCATCCGGAAATTATCGCCCTGCAGATGCAGATCAACGAACTGAAGCAGAAAATCACTCAGGTCATCATCAGCACCCTCAACAGCTTCGACGCGCGGAAGGAAGAAATCGAAGAGGTCATGGGCGACTACAACGCGCGCCTGAAACTTTTGCCCGACAAGGAACGCGATCTGGCGGAACTGATGCGGGCGCGGCAGGTGGCCGGGGAGATTTACACGTTCCTGTCCCAGAAGCGCGAGGAAGCGCGCATCACCGAAGCCTCGACCATCGGCAACGTGAGCATCATCGACAGCGCCGAAGTGCCCCAGGCGCCGGTGTCGCCCAACATGAAGCTGAATTTGACGATGGGGCTGATGGCCGGGCTGATCCTGGCGGTGGGGGTGGCGTTTTTCCTGGAATTCATCGACGATTCCCTCAAAAGCACCGAGGAAGTCGAGCGCTATATCAAAAAACCGATCTACGGCATCATCCCGCGCATTTCCGAGCAAAGGCTATTGGAAGACGACGACGGACCGCGGTCGGCGACGCGCAATCTGGTGACGAAGCACAGCCCGAAATCGCCCATCTCCGAATCCTTCCGCACGTTGCGGACCAACATCCATTACGCGCAGCCCGATAAAACGGCGAGCCAGATTCTCATCACCTCCGCGGGGCCTTCGGAAGGCAAAAGCACGGTGGTGTCGAACCTGGCCCTGACCATCGCCAACACGGGCAAAAAGACGATTCTCATCGACTGCGACTTGCGTAAGCCGAATATTCACAACTTCTTCGAGCTTTCCCGCGATCCGGGTATTACGACTATTCTGACGCAGGAACAAACCCGCGAACAGGTTATGCGGGACTCCGGCGTGGAAAATTTGTGGGTTATTCCATCCGGACCGATTCCGCCCAATCCCACGGAGATGCTCGGCTCGCAGGCCATGAAGGATCTGGTTGCCGAGTTGAGCGATGAGTTCGACATGGTGCTGCTGGATTCGCCGCCGGTCGTGGCCGTCACCGACGCGGCGATCCTGTCATCGTTTATTCAAAGCACGCTGCTGGTGGTGGAACTGGGCCGGGCCAGGGCGTCGGGCGTGAACCGGGCCGTCGACTTGCTCGAAAAAGTCAATGCGAACCTCATGGGCCTTGTCACCAACAACATCTCCGCCGGCTACCGCTACGATTACGGCTATTACTCCACGTATTACTACTCCGAATCCGGCGAGAAGAAAAAACGCCGAAAACGCAAAGGCCGATACGGGTATTGAGGTTTTAAAGTTTTCTGACAATGTAGGAAGAAGTTTTATGTAGGGTCTCAATCGTCCCGATGGGACGAATTTTGTTAACGGAATTTATTTAGTATGGAGAATCGCGAAGCGTTTTATTGTGTCCCGTCAGGGACAACGCGCTAATAGGCCCCGGATTTAGAGACTGTCGGTAATCGGAACAAGAAGCAGCCTACGCCATGTCATTCCGAGCGAGTCTGTTAGGACGAGTCGAGGAATCCCTTCAATGATACGTGATCGCATTGCCGAAATGAACGCGCCAACAACATATTGCACGCATCGTTAAAGGGATCCCTCCACTACGCTTCGCTTCGGTCGGGATGACAATATTGGGTTGTATTCCATTTATCGACAGTCTCTTCATCCGGGGTGTAAAGGATGGCATGTTGCACAAATGCGTCCCATCGGGACGCTGGAATATTTACGCCCCCGTCCATTTCCTAATTGCGGCCGCGCGCTTGCCCCATGCGCCGCCCAGGCGTTCGGTCAGGAAGGTCTTGTACAGGCTGTCGAATAGTTGAAGGCCGGTTTCCAGCACGCTCATGCGCTCGAAGAAAAAGCCGATCCGCTCCATGGTCTCGTCCACCGCGTCGCCTTTTTCCAACTGGACCTTCGGGCATTTCAGGGAGGCGAAGGCGAACAGTTCGCCTTTGAGCGTGAGCTTCCAGGAATTTTCGCCAAGCTCGAATCCCAGGGCCGCTTCCTCGATCTCTTTTCCGACCTGCAGGGCTTTGCGCGCCTCGCCGAAATCCTCCGGCGGGCCGGTGATGGCGACTTTCTGCGTGCCGCTTTCACGCTCTTTGGCTAAAACCAGCTTATCCTCGACGTACCCCGTAAACCGTTCATCCTTTCCACGCGGTCCCGGCGCGCAGATGGGATAATCCGAATGACCGTTAGCCGAGTTATAAAGCACCCACAGCAAAAACTCCCGGCCGAGCCAGCGATTGCCCTTGATGTGGGAAACCACGTCATCTTCGACGGCGCCGTTGGCTTTTTGCAAAGCCGGGCGGATCGTCGCGTCAGCGAGCTTTTCCGCCCGCGCGTAAGGATGCATGGCGGTGATGGAAAATCCCGGAAAAGTTTCTTTAAAAAAATCCTGGGCCAGGTCCACGGCGGCCAGCGTGAGGCTGGTGATGGACACGGTTTTTTCGCGCAGGTCCCAAACCATGTCCACGGTCGTGGGCGTGGGAAATGTTTTTGACAGCAGCGCGGCGTGAACTTCTTCACGGATTTCCCGCAAGCGGTCCCGGGGAACCCAGCGCATGCCCGGATGCGCGGCGAGAAACTGATCCTCCATGTCCTTCACGCGGTTTTTCAGTAGCGCCGCGGGGACTTTTCGCAGGTCCCTGCGCAGGGCGACGGCCACGTACCGGTCGCGCAGAAAGCTGCGGTCGGTCTCGAAATCGTTGATCCGGCTGTCTTCCAGGAAAGTCCAGCCCACGGATTCTTCTTCCGGACCTTCGTCGATGGGGCGAAAGCGGTTTTTTTGCAGGCGTTCTGCGATCCACTGTTCGTAGTTTTCCTTCGGCAGTTTTCCGTTTGCGCGAAACTGAAAGATGCTCGTTGTATTCGACAAAATGCCCATGTGCATGCCTTTTGCGTGGAGATGAAACGATCAAAGGATTACGTGAGTACAATGAATGACGGCGCGATGCAATAGCCGGTAGGAGTCTTCAAAGCCCGGCGACGTAACGAGTGTATGCGTCGGCGTCGAATTTTCGTTTGAGGCCTTGCGCGTTCATATATCGCACCGTGCCGAATATTGCGCGGCGCGCCCAGGGGCGGTCGTGCTTGCCGAAACACCAGGCTACGCCCGCGCAGCCGTTGGGATCGCGTCCGTCGAGTTCATACTTGTCGTTTAAGTCAAGGGCTGTTTTGTAAGCCTGCGCCGGCGTTTTGGACCACTCCAGAATCTTTTTACCCCAGTACATGCGCATGTAGCCATGCATCTTCCCGGTTTTGACCATCTCGCTTTGCGCGGCGTTCCAGTACGGATCGTGCGTTTGCGCGTTTTCCAGCGCCCGCTTCGTGTAAATGATTTCGCGGGGATCCTTTTCATGTTCGGCCAGCGTCTTTCGCGCCCAGTCCGGCAGGCAGCGGATGGAATCGTGATGCTTTTCAAAATACGCGAAATTCGCCGCCAGTTCCCGGCGCACGATAAATTCTTCCAAAAACGCCGCCGGGCCGGGGCCTTCACGGCCCGTAATCTTCAAAGCGATTTGAAGCGGCGAAATCTGTCCGAAATGAAGGTAAGGGCTCAAATCCGACGTGCCCCGCAGGTTCGGGTCGTTTCGGTCTTCGTGATAACGATGCAGTTTGTTATTGATGAAATCGTTAAGCCGTTTTTGCGCTTCGTCGTTGCCGCCGACAAAGCCCGGCGCGGCGGCGACGCTCCGGTCGATATCCATGATTCGCAAAACTTCATCGGGATTATCCAAAGACAAAGCGTCGTCAAAATCCAATGAAAGGGAACTGTTTTTCAGGTTTCGCTTTTTGAGCGGAGCGAGAAATTCATCCAGGCGGCGGTGAACTTTTCTGCGTAGCGTGAATGCGGCGTATTCCGATTTATCGCTGGCCGCTTTGACCGGAACGACCACGTCCGACTCCACGGATATGAGCGGGCAGGCGATCCGCCGGGCGACTTCGGCTTTCCACGCCCTGCCGGGCTTCGCGTAGCCCACGTCGGTGACGGCGACGCTTGCGCGCGCGGCCATGCCCAACGCGCCTTCGGCGGGGGCAACGCGGCGCACGACCATTTGAATGTTGCGGCTTTCCAGTTCCCGCCTGGTTTTCGCCAGGCCTTCGATCATGAATCGATAATGACGCAGGTTCGCGCCGGGATATCCGTCGGTCAGGCCGAAAAAGACCACGAGGGGCAAGCCGGCTTCGTCGGCCCTTTCCGCGGCGTATTCCAGGGCGTGATTCCAGTCGGCGCGCTGGGATTGCTGCATCCAGTACAGGACGTAATCGCCCTTAGCCGGGCTGTTTCGATTCAGCCGCTTGATTCTCGCCGGATGGATCATCGCAGGTACGCCTTTAGTAATCGGCGCCTTTGCCGGAGTCGCTGATGGACACCAGGTCTTGCGGATAGGGATCGAAAAATGTCTGCGTGCGCAAATAGGGTTCGTCGAATCGCTCGATCCAGGATTTGATCACCGCCGCCGGCGCCGACAGGGGCGTCTTTTTGTCGCGGTAACTTTCCATCAGATCCAGAAGCAGCGCCTTCTCCGCGCTTTTGAGCGATTTTTTAAAATAGCCCATGGCGTGCATCATCACGTTGATGGATGTTCCGGGCCGCGGCCCGGTTCGAAAAGCGCGGCCGAGGCCTTTTTCATACTCGCCGCAAAGCTCGGCGAAGGACATGGTTTTTTGCGCGGCCAGCAGTTTGCCCAGAGCTTTTTGTTCCTTTTGATTGCATGCCATGAGCGTCAGCTTGCTTCGCTGATGAAAATCCAGAAGGCTTTTTATTTTGCCGGAATCGGCGGCGCGGTGAAAATCAGCCAGGGCGAATATTTTGATGAAAAAGCGCTCGCGAATCGTGAAATTCGTCAGCCGCCCTTCGTCCTCGACGGCCGTCAGGCCGTGGCGGTCGATAATTTCCCGAGCGAAAATGCCTGCAATGGGTTCGATGGAGGATTTGCCTTGTTTGCCGTCATAGAATTTCACATCGCGAGGCCCGCACGAAGGCGAACGGGTTTTAAGGATAAATCCATGCACGCGGGGCAGGTCCGCTACGGCGCGCTTGGAGTATTGCGTCATTTCCTTCGTGAAGAAACGATCCGTTTCCGGCTGGTAGAGATGCTTTTCGCCTTCGTGCCGGATGATGCGCACCGGCTTGCGCGGCACGCCCAGGCCGATTTCCATCTCCGGACAGTGGGTGATGAAATCGACGTGGGCTTTCATTTTGTCGATCAGCGGCGCGCTGATGGCGACGCCGTTCCATCGGCACGCGTCGAAGCCCAGGCACCTGCTGGCGAAAACGACCGGCCTGGCAAAATGCTTTTTCATGAATTGATCCTTTAAAAAGGTCTCTATAATCTCATCAGGTTTTTTCGCGAGGGCGTCAAGCAGTAGAAAGCTGGAGAGAAGCGTGGGTTAAGACAGCGGATCCTGAAAATGCTTGGACTGCGTGGCATATAACTGCGCATACTTTCCGCCGAAGGCCAGCAGTTCGTCGTGGTTGCCGCTTTCCACGATTTGGCCCTTGTCAAGAACGTAGATGCGATCCGCGCGGCGAACGGTTGAAATCCTGTGGCCGATCAAAACCGCCGCCCGGCCCTCGATCGCCGAGCGAAAACCTTCCAGGAACTTCTCTTCGGATTTCACGTCCAGGGAATTGCTGGGCTCGTCCAGGATCATGATGGGGGCTTTTCTCACGAGGGCGCGGGCCAGAGCCAGCTTCTGCCATTCGCCCATGCTGAGTTCCTCGCCGCCCTCGAACCACTTGCCCAAAACGGTTTCGTAGCTTTTCGGCAGCGATTCGATCACTTCGTGAATTCCGCTTTTGCGCGCGGCTTCCTCAACGGCTTCATCGGTCAGAGATCCGTCCACGTCGCCCAGGCGGATGTTTTGCGCGGCGGATAAAAAATACCGGCCGTAGTCCTGAAAAACGGCGCTGATATGCTTACGCAGTTCGACGGGAGGCAGGTCGCGCAAACTCACGCCGTCGATGAGAATCGCGCCTTCGGTAGGATCGTACAGGCGGCAAAGCAGCTTGACGAGCGTCGTTTTTCCCGATCCGTTTTCCCCCACGATGGCCACGGTTTCGCCGCGGCCGATTGAGAGGCTGACGTTTTGAAGCACGCTTCTCGTTCCGGTCGGATACTTGAAGCCGACGTTTTTATAAACGATGCCTTTTTCGATCGGCTCCGGAAACGGTTTCGGTTCCTGCGGCTCGTGAACGCGCTTTTTAAGATCCAGAAACTCATAAAGGTCGCTGATGAATAGATTGCTTTCATAAAGCGAAGACATGTTGCGGAACATCTCGCGCATATAGGCCTGGCCGCGCTGGAAGGCCTGAAAATACATGACCAGATCGCCGACGGTGATGACGCCCTGCACGGTGCGCCAGCCCACCCATATGTACGTGACGATCAGCGCGGCGGAGGTGGCGACCTGCGTGATGAGTTCCGCCTTGGAGCGCTGCACGGCGATGTCGAGTTTTTCTTTCCGAACGCGGTCGCGCAGTTTTTTGAATCGGCCGCGGAACAGATTGCCGAACTGAAAAATGCGCAGTTCCTTCGCGAATTCGCTTTGCGTCATGATCAGGTTGTAATACCAGGCCTTGCGTTCTTCCGGCGTGATGGCGCGCTGCCAGCGATAGAAGCGGTCCGCGTGTTGAAGCCGGACGTATACGCCCGGCGCCGCCGCGGCGATGAGCATGACGACCACGAGCCAGTGAAACGAAAACAGCAAAGCGGCCATGGCGACAAGAAAGAGCGCGTTTTCGCCCATCATCATGATGCGCTGAACGATCTGAGCCGGCAAAAACGGCGTTTGCCTCTGCGCGCGGTGGAAGGAATCGTAAAAGGTCGCATCCTCGTAGTATTCCAGATCGACCTCGATGGACTTCGCGTGGAGCAGATCGAAAACGTGATCCGTCACAACCTGCGTGAGAGTTTCCTGGGCCAGAACGATCAGGGGCCTGACCGCGGCCATGGCGAAAACAATGCCTCCCATGATGACGATCAGGGGCATGACCCCGCCGAGATCGACGGCCGACGGCCCGCCCGTCATCCCGGCGGTCAGGGAATCGACCAGCAATTTCAGCAGGTAAAGCATGCCCAGAGGCGCGGCGCCCTGCACGATCAATAGCGCCCCGTTGACCAGAGTCCACCGGCGGCCGCTCTCCCACACGAGTTGTAGCGAGCGGCGCAAAGCCAAAGCCCTGGCAAAGTCTTTGCCCATGCCGTTTTCGTTATCCATGATTTCCCTGCGCGGTCCGTGATTTTTCAAACAGTACCGACTATACCGTTTTATTGACACATGCCAAGCAATCACCAAACATTGGCTTTAAGAATTTACGCAGCATGTATTTTTGAATTTTCGCTCCGGGTACATATCATGCACGCACGCCGCTATCGCGTTTTAGACCGGATAATAGAAATCAAAGCCGACGACGAAAATTGGTTGGGCGAGGTCGAAAAATCACTGGCCCGTTTCGCCGATGCCGGAAGCGACGCCGACGCCGACGTGTCGATACGAGCGGGCGCCGGATCCATAGAAGCCTTTGTCGCGGGCGGCGGCCTCAAAATGCGCCGGGCATTCGGGCCGCATGACAACGCGGCCTGGCTTCTAAAAACAGTCGCGAACCAATCCATATTGGACGCCCTTGCGGCCACGCACGATATCCTGCACGGTTCGGCCGTCGTGGCGGATGATAAAGCCGTTTTGTTCATCGGCGGATCGGGAGCGGGCAAAACGACGCTTTCCATGGAGCTCAACAGCCGTGGCTATCCCCTGCTTTGCGAAGGCCAGATAATCGTTTTGCGCGAAACCGGCATGATCGCGCCGTTTCCCCGGGGCGTCGAATCGGAACCGGTGGGCGGCGGCGATTCCATTTTCGGTCGATACAAAACAAGCGGAATTTTATCCGGCAGTATTTATGAAAACCCATGCGGGGTTTCTCACGTGTTTTTTCTGGAAGACATTTTCCCCGGCGCCGCAAAGCAGGACTTCGTGATCGCCTGCGGGATGTCGGAAAAAGAAGTTTTGGAAAATGTCCTGGAGGATTTGCCTCTGGAGAATCAAGCTGTTGAATCCCGGGGAAACACTTGCTGGTTTCGCTTCTCCTTTGCCCCAACCGGCGAGTTCGGCCTCAACGATCTGCACGCAAGGCTGAAAGCCGGCGCGGCGCGCGTGGATTTCATCAAATCATCAAAAACCGACAAACCGCGGTTCGAAAAGCCCGCGCAGCTTGAAAAAGTCAGCCTGGCAAAAGCCGTGCTGGGGCTTGCGGCGAACTGTATTCACTACCTTGGCAAAAATGAGCCGAGCGCGGAAATAAATCATTTCAAAGCGTTTTCGCAACTGATTGCCGATGCCGAGGCGTATCTTCTTTACAACGGGAGCGTCGAAGAGCGCGCGGGGCGTGTGATGGAAATTATCGAAGGGACTTGATGGAAAAGGCGACAAACATATTCGATAATCTGTTTTCCAGGCGCCTGTTAATGGGCGATCAGGTTTTGTGGGCGACGTCGCTTCCGGCGGCGCCCGGTTACGTGCTTTTGTCGTCGCCGTATCACGGAAAGTGGGCCATCGCGCAGCTGGGCGAAGAGGAGTTTTCGGATCGGCGCGCATTCGACGAGGCGGTCGATAATGCGGCGCATGATTTGATGGAAAACCTTCCCTTTGAAGCGCAAGCCCCCGCGGAGGGCAACGAGCCGGGCATTCAATCGCTGTTTTTGCACATCACAAGCCGCTGCAATCTGAAATGCAGACATTGCTATTACATCAAAGACGACACGCCGCGCGCCCAGGATCTGACGACGGGCGATATCGAAAAAATAATTCGCCGCTTTACGCCGCTCGGCCTGAAACGAGTCACGCTTTCCGGCGGCGAGCCTTTGCTTCATCCGGATTTCCCCGCCATCGTCGACATGGTTCATCATCATGGCCTGGCGTCGGTGATTTTGAGCAACGGGATTTTATTCACAAAAGAAAATATCGGCCTGCTCGGGCCGAAGGATTACGTTCTTATCAGCCTGCATGGCCCCGATGCGCCCACGCACGACAGGCAAAACGGCCCGGGGACATTCGATAAAGCCGTCCGGGGCATTAAGCTTCTCATGGGCCGAATCCCTCCGGAAAACATCATCGTCAATTGCACCATGTCCGACTGGAACATCGACCGGCTCGATGACATGGTGAACCTCACGGCGTCGCTGGGACTTTCGCGCATCCGCTTCATGCCCCTGCACGGGATCGGCATAAAAACTATCGCAGGACCCACCTTTGATTATCATTCGGAAAAAGTGCGCCGCTGGGCGCAAAAAGCCGCAAGAGCCATCACGGCCGATAAATGGCCCGTTCATGTCGACGTGGGCTTTACCGGTCTGCCGGGATATCTGGGCGACTTTCCGGATGATTTCGGCAAAAGCGTTTGCGGCGTGGGTCAGCGCCTGACGGTTGCCTCGGACGGGAGCTTTCATCTGTGTCCGTGCCTCATGGGCGGCGAGTTTGCCATCGGCGATTCGGGTTGCGCGGATTCCGCGGACAAGGTCGCGGCGCGGCTGGGAAAGTGGAAAGACAAAACTTACCGACGCCGTTATGAAATCGAAGACTGCCGCAATTGTCCCTTGAGCGGGATCTGCCAGGCCGGTTGCCCCGCTCTGGCGTATCAAAAATACGGCTCATTTCAGGCGGTCGATCCCCTGTGCGCGGCCATCCGTGAATTTTCCTTCGAGTATTTCAGCCAGGTGGCGCGCCGGTGCGGCGAGGCGGATCAGGATTCCTGAAGCCATTTTTGAAGGCGGCCGCGGATCGCTTGATTCTCACTTTGGATTTCCGTGCGGCGGTCGCCGGCAACCACAAGCCGCAATTTCGGAAAATAACGGCGGATCAGATACAGCCACCGAAGGGGGTAATACATCCATATACGAAGTGAAGTTTCCTCAACCGGGTACTTGCCGGCCATTTCCTTGCGCGTCGGAAAAAGGGCCGAGCACAGCGCGCGCATTTTCCCGGCGAAACCGCGTTCGCTTACCAAACCGGAAAAGCCTTTTGACGCGTATCCGTCGCTTTGCTCGAACAACTGCCCGCCCAGCCATGACATCAACTCATCGTTGACATTTTTCGGTTTGAGCGCGGCAAGAATCTCCTCGGGCGCCGGCGAGGCGAGAAGCGAGCGCGCAAAATGCAGGGCGATCCAAACGGTGTTTTGCAATCTCCATTTTTTCGCCCGCTCGATGACGGCGTCCCACTTGAGATCGTCCCGATGAGCAATGAGAACGCGATCCAGATCGCAGATATCCCGCAGTCCCGCTTCGAATGCGTGGTGATAAACCGCATGAAAACATAGGTGCAGAAAAAGATCTTCCGGGCAAAGGCCGTAAGCCGGCGCTCCGGCGTATTCTGCGCCGACGGCCCGATCCCAAAGACCCTCGGGGGCGATGTCGACGTCCTCGTCGGGCTCTTTGATGTTCCAATGGATTTCCACGGGAAGAAAGCCCTCTTTCATCATCGGGGGCAGATGCATCCAGGCGGGATCGGAGGAGTCCACCAAAACTTTCCTGTGTGCGTGGTAGCCGAGTTCGACCAGGACGGATTCGCTTTTTTTCAAATCATCCCGCCGCACCAGCAGATCGATATCTCCCATGGCGCGCAGGGCCGGTTTTTTGTAAACATGCTGCAACAGATGCGCGCCTTTTAGTACGATCACGGGAATGTCGCGGGCCTTGAAAGCGTTTAATATCGTTTTCAGCTGGCGTAAAATCAGCGCGCCCATGGCGGCCTGGGACAGGTATTGCTGTCGCAGCATCCGGCAAACAGGATCGGGGACCAGGTCTTCAATCTCCTTTTGCCTGATCCGGTCATACAACAATCCGGCGAGATTCAATGACATCGCCAGTTCAGCCAAGTCCGCCCAATCCGATTCGCTCATACTGCCGGCGGCTTCCTTTCCGCCTGTCTCGGCCAGCAAGTGAAGAAAAAACTTATAGCGCGAATCGATATCGAACACGGGCAGAAACTCCCTGAGCCTGTTGCTGAAATTTTCCAAGCCCTTGAGAATTGAATCATCGTCAAAACCGGACCTGCCGACAGCATATAGAGTATTGGCGGACTTAATCAATGGCGATAAGATCAGCCAATGATATATCGTTTCGATATGGGAGTTATCGCTTGCGCAACCATGCTCCAGATGGTATGAACCGGAATTGTGGCTCGACTATAAAATAAACGGCAACCTATTGAACGTTTTAAAAGATTGCTTATTCATGAAATGATGAGGCGGTACAAAGCATGAGAACACTAATGATTAATCGACCTGTTCCACTATTAATTCTGATCCTTTTATCCATCCTCGTCCCGGCATCTTCCAGCTATGCGCAAAGCTGGAGCAACACCGACGAGTTGTCCGGCGCCGTCACCGTCAATGCTTTGCTGTATGTCAGCAGCACCCTTTACGCCGCCACCGGCACCGCCGGAAACGTCTATAAATCCACTGACGGCGGCGAAACCTGGGAAAACACCGGCGAATTAACAGGAGCAGGAACTGTCTACGCCCTGCTGGAGTACGATGGCGCCATATACGCCGGCGCCAGCGGAGGAGGCGCGCACGTATTCAAATCGACAAATGGAGGGAGTTCCTGGACCGACAGCGGAACGGTTTTCGGCGATTGGATCATATATTCACTTCTGGAATACGATGGAACGATTTACGCGGGAACGGGAACCACGCAGGGAGATGTTTATAAAAGCACCGACGGCGGAAGCAACTGGTCCAATACCGGAAACTTGAGCGGCGCTTACTGGGCCAACTGCCTTATGGAATCCGGAGGGGCCATCTATGCCTGCGCCAATACCGGCGCAGGGGATGTTTTCAAGACAACGGACGACGGAGACACGTGGAACGACATCAGCGATTTCGTGGACACAGATTATGTCTATTCACTGCTGGAAGGCTCCGACGGAGCTATCTATGCCGGAACAGCCATGAACGGCGATGTTTTCAAAACCACGAACGGGGGAACCAGTTGGACCAATACCAGCGATCTGGATGGCGCCGGATATGTCCACAGCCTTTTGGAAGTCAACAGTGTGATTTACGCGGCAATCTCCGATCCGCCTTATGAAATCTTCAAAACGACTGACTACGGATTAAGTTGGGGAAGAACTGGGGGCATTCCCAGTGCAGTGTATATCCTCTTAAACGTCGGCAACACAATCTATGCCGGCACCGCCGGAAGCGGAGATGTATACAAAGGCTATATTTCCATCTGCGGGAATTCCTTGTGGGTGGATTCCGGATGCCAGGCAAGCTCATCATGTACTCTGGCGTCAGAAGATTATTGTGACACAACCGTATCCCCCAATTATCTTTGCACCAGCAACAGCGGCTGCTCGGGCGACTTCTGCACGGGAAACGGCGCGGCCTGCGACGGCAGCGAGCCTTATTGCTATTGCGTTACGGGAACATGCTCCTGTCACGCCGACGCCAAGGTCAACTTACTGGATTTCAGCGCCGAGCGCAGCGCCGAGGGCGTGAAACTAAACTGGAAGACCGCGCAGGAGATTGAATGCGGCGCCTTCAAAATCTTGCGTTGCGAAACCGACACGCCGGGCGCATGCGAACTGTGGAATCACACGGAACTGGATATCACAGTTCCCTGCCTGGACAATCCCAACGGCGCGGATTATTCCGCTGTCGATCCGACGGCAAAAAAAGATCAGTCGTATTCCTACTATCTGCGTGAGTATGACACGACGGACCGCATTTTCGAATACGGCCCGATGTTCATTTCCGTCGATGATTCGTTCATGAACACCGGTCACGTCGAACCCTACGAAAGCACTTTCGATCTGCTGAGGGCGCAGCCCGGCGACGATGACCCTTCGACAGGCTCAGGGCAGGCTGACGATGAAGAAGATAATGGAGATTTAGACGATTCGGACTTGTCCGACGAAGCCTCGGCGGAGTCGGAAGGCGCCTGCGGCAAGCTATGAGCTTGACCAATTACTGTTTAAACCTTTTTCTTTAGGCGTTAGGCACCGAGATGCGCTGAGACGAAATTGCGGAACTTGACGCACACAACTATTCGCCTGCCGACGGACAAATTATTATGTAATATAAATCTTACTTGACTTCATTGAAAATTAGTGTTTAATTATGCAAGGTTTTAGCGATGCAGTTAAACTGAAGACATTGAGTCGTCTGTTGTTTTAAGGAGGAATAAGATGAAAAAGCATCAAAAAGCGAAGGTCGTAAGGCTTGAGAAAAAGGAAAACGCCTATAAATCTCCGAAGCTCGTTGTTCACAGCGGCTCGGATTTCGTTCGTAAACTCGGTCCCGCGCAGGCCTGCTCCGGCACGCCCGATTTTTATTAGGGAGATCGCAATGAAAAAATTTACGACACTGTCACTGCTGGCCGTGGCTGCCATGCTGCTCTTGCCGGCTCTGGCTTCAGCTGCTTGCGAATTATCACCTTGGCTCACAGGTGATTTGTTTGGATGCATTGATTTCGAAGAATGCGCGGAGGTAGGTGATCAATGGTGTGATCCTGCTGATATAGCCGCCGGAGGTAGCGTTTGTGTAGCTACCGCTGCATGTGATCCGGTTAGTACCAGGTGCATTGGAAATGACACGGGCAGTTGCGGCGCTAAGTACTGCTATTGCGATGCGCCGGGCGTAAATTGCGGTTGCAAAGACGAAGCCAAGGTCAACCTGCTGGATTTTTCCGCCGAGCGCGGCACCGAAGGCGTGAAACTCACATGGAAAACCGCGCAGGAGATCGAGTGCGGGGCTTTCAAGATACTGCGCTGCAAAACCGCAACGCCAGGAACCTGCGAACTCTGGAGCCACACGGAACTGGACATCACCGTGCCCTGCGAAGGCAATCCCAACGGCGCGGACTATTCCACCGTCGATTCCACGGCCGGAAAAGATCAGTCATATTCCTACTACCTGCGTGAGTATGACACGACGGACCGCATCTTCGAATACGGCCCCATGTTCATTTCCGTCGATGATTCTTTCATGAACACCGGGCACGTCGAGCCTTACGAAAGCACGTTCGATCTGCTGAGGGCGCAGCCTGGCGACGATGATGACGATGACGAAGCGGAAGAAGAAGAGCCGGAAGCCGCAGCCGACGACAGCGACGATTCCGAAGGCGCCTGCGGCTGCTAACAAGGCATGGCTTTGACCATTTCCAGCGGATGGTCTTTAGCTCGGCTCCGATGGCATTATAAAAGTTAAGTAGGGGCGACCCCTGAGTGGTCGCCCTTTTATTGTTATATGCAAACGCTTTTTGCCTCGGCAACTTGTCGCGCCGTAGCCAAAAGCGAAGGCGGATGGCATCGGAAAAGTTGACATTCACGACGACAAGACAGGTTAGAGCCCGTTAGGGCGACTCATGCTTTAGCCTGGGGCGGAAGCCCCAGGGAAAACAGATCATCAACAAATTATATATCCGAAGCCCGACTTCAGGAGGGCGACACAAGGCATGGCCTTGAGCAAATACAGCGGATGCTCTTTGCCTCGGCAACTTGTCGCGCCGTAGCCAAAAGCGAAGGCGGATGTTTTCGTCCATCCGATATAAGGAATCCGCCGGGCGGCTGATCATCTATTATTAACGCAAATCTCACTTGACTTCACTGAAAATTCATGTTTAGTTGCGCAAAGGTTTTAACAATGCCATTGAACCGTGACGCGAAGTAGTCTGAAGTTTATAAAGGAGGGACGAGGTGAAAAAGCACCAGAAAGCGAAAAACGCGATTGACCGAAAAGAAAAAGCCTATAAATCTCCGAAGCTCGTTGTTCACAGCGGATCGGATTTCGTTCGTAAACTCGGTCCCGCGCAGGCCTGCTCCGGCACGCCCGACTTTTATTAGGGAGATCACAATGAAAAAATTAACGACACTGTCCCTGCTGGCCGTGGCTGCCATGCTGCTCTTGCCGGCTTTAGCTTCAGCAGTTTGCGAAGTCTCGCCAAAGGTTGATTCAGGATGCCCGGCAAATTGCGATGGGAGTTTAACGGAGATGTGGTGTGACCCGTGGGAAAATGTTGAAGGCGGAAATACGTGTATGTCCTCACCAGGGGCTTGCTTCGACATAGATTCTTGCTCCGGGTTTTCGTGGGAAGTATGCTCAGGCGAAAATAAATGGTGTTATTGTGAAGCTAGTGACAATTGCTCCTGCCACGCCGACGCCAAGGTCAACCTCCTGGATTTCTCCGCCGAGCGAAGCGCCGAGGGCGTGAAACTCACATGGAAAACCGCGCAGGAGATCGAGTGCGGCGCTTTCAAGATACTCCGTTGCGAAACCGCCAATCCCGGCGCGTGCGAGCTTTGGAGCCACACGGAACTGGACATCACCGTGCCTTGCGAAGGCAATCCCAACGGCGCGGACTATTCCACCGTCGATTCCACGGCCGGAAAAGATCAGTCATATTCCTACTACCTGCGTGAGTATGACACGACGGACCGCATCTTCGAATACGGCCCGATGTTCATTTCCGTCGATGATTCGTTCATGAACACCGGTCACGTCGAACCCTACGAAAGCACTTTCGATCTGCTGAGGGCGCAGCCCGGCGACGATGACCCTTCGACAGGCTCAGGGCAGGCTGACGAAGAGGACGCGGAAGAAGAGCCGGAAGCCGCAGCCGACGACAGCGACGATTCCGAAGGCGCCTGCGGCTGCTAACAAGGCATGGCTTTGAGCAAATTATCTTTTGCATACTTGCCCCGGCGTTAATGGCCTCGGGAAGGATTGAAACCCGCGACGGGATGAGGTTGTCGAGATAGTGGCTGATGGCCGGTGATTAGTGACTAGTACAGAACGTTTGAGCAAGGGCGGCCTATATGGTCGCCCTTTATGCATCCGCGCAATACGAGCGCGGACCATCCCTCCGACTCCTCCTTCCTCACTTTACAACTGCAATCCTTTGGCTATGTTAGATTTGCCAATCTGTGATATAAAAGGGCAGCTTACTTTAGGAGATGAAAACATGATTTCCACACGCTTGTTTCTTACGATCATGATCGGTTGCATCGCCATTTTCGCGTGCGCGTTTATTGGCGGCTGCGGCTGCGGGGACGATGATGACGACAATTCCGGAAACGACGATCTCGACGACGACACGGCTTCGCCCGACGATGACGCGGACGATGATCTGAACGACGACGTCGATGACGACCTTAACGACGACGTCGACGATGACGCAGACGACGATATCGACGACGATGCGGATGACGACACCATCGATTACTCCGAATGTGACGGCGAGCCCTGCCCCATCGTGGATTTCTGGTCCATGACTCCGGGCGTCCTGCAGGTTCCCTTGTCATCCATCACGGACACGCAGACCGAATCCCTGCCATACTTGCGCGTTCGCGTGGACGGCGTAAAAGTTCCCGTTCGCGTCCTGGACCCGGAGGCCGCCGAGCCCGTCGTTTTCGCCTACGCGCCCCCGATCGACGGCGACGGCTACACGGCGGAAACGCATGTCATTGCCGACCTGGCCGACGGCGACGCATCGCCGATGATGGAAACACTTGCCGCGCCCGCGACGCGGGGCGCTCCGGCGGACGAAATTATACAGCGCCACACGGTTCGCTTTAGGGATTACTGGGCGGTCTTTCACGCGTCCGAGACCGAAGGCGTATTTCCCGACTGCTGGGCCTCGGATAAAGTGCGGTTGACGGATACCGTATCCGCGTTATTTGAAGGATTTTCGCCGGATGATGCAGCTGTAAAAGCGGGCTATTCCCTTTTCGGCGGCGCGGCCTTCGAACGGGACGTGGATGTCACGCTGAACGGAAGCGCCTTGCCGCGGGTGAGTTTCGACTCGTGGGATAGCTTTTCCTGGGAAGGCGAACTGGCGTCCGTAGCGCCGGACGACGGATCATACGAAATAGTGTTCAGCCTCGTGGACAACGGCAACGTGGCCGACGCTTTCAACGTGGCGTCGGCTTTCGTGGATGTGCTGGCGCCCCTTTCCTTTGACGGCGAAGGAAAGATCTTCACAAGCTATGAAAATGAAATCGTGGATGTGAAACTGCCCGGCTATTTACGGGGAACCATGGAAATCTGGGATGTTACGGATCCGCTTCTTCCGAAAATCGTGGAGCTGTACGATGACGGAACGGACTTATGGCTGCCGGATTTCACGCCGGGCAATACCTACGTGATATTCGATCCGGATCTGCCGGCGCAGCCCGACGGCATTTTCGGCGTGCCGGACGTGGAGGGCGTTCTCGACGAGGAAGGCGACCTGATTATCCTGGCGCCCGAGGCATTCCATGACGAACTCGCGGATCTTCTGACGCTGCGGGAAAACGAGGGCTGGACGCCGGTGCTGCGCAGTCCCCGGGAGCTTTTTCACCTGTTCAACAACGGCTACCAGTCGCCCGACGCCATTTTGGATTATCTGGATTACGCCGCGCAAAACTGGACGCTCGCGCCCAGGGCGCTGTTTTTCGTCGGCGACTCTACGCCGCATCTGCACGACCCGGACGAGTTCGACATCCGCCTGAATCTGCCGACGATCTATCAGTGGAGCGAGCAGAACCACCTGTGGTTTCCCAGCGACACGCTCTTTTCCTTCATTCCGGTTTCGAACCGCGCCGACATTCCCATGGCCGTGGGGCGCATCCCCGCCAGAAACGAGGCCCAACTTACGGCGGCCGTCGAGCGCATTGCCGATTACCAGGCGGCGACGACGAATCACTACGTTTTTCTCAGCGACGACAACGAAACTTATCATGGGGTGCTTGCCGAAGAGGTCAAAGACGCCCTTCCCGCGGGATACGCAAGCGACGCGCTGCACCTTATCGATTACAACGAGACCTATCCTCCGGCAGGCGGCGAGAACCAGTGGGAGGAACCGGCGGTTATCGCCCTGCGCGCCGACTTGCTGACGCTCATCCAAAACGGCGCGGCGGTCGCCGAGTATTTCGGCCACGGCGACATGAATATCATGGCCGGCGAAAGCATCATCGGCCAGTCGGAATATTTCTATAACGTGGACGTCATGCTCGAGCACAACGGGCAGCCGCCGGTTTTCGTGTTGTACAACTGCCTTTCAGGATACTTCGCGTACACCGGAACGCCGCACGCGCTGGCGGAAACCATGACGATCCTGGAGGACGCCGACTTCGGAGCGGCGGGCGTGATCTCCCCTTCCGCCTACGGTTTCCCGCAGCATACGGAAACGTTTTCCGCAACTCTCACCGACTATTTCACAAACGGCGAAGTCGAAACCGTGGGCGAGGCGCTGATCGCGGCGGCCAAAGAGCTCACCGACAACGAGTCGGATGTGAATTTTCAAATCCTGACGATGAGCTACAATCTCATGGGCGACCCCTGCCTGCCCCTGCGGCAGGCGACGGAGTGAAAATGAAGTACCGGCAAGCTCCCGGAATGAGCCTCGAAGATTTTCAGGACGGAGCCATATTGATCGATATCGACGGCGGCCGGGTGATTGAATTCAACGAAAGCGCAAAGATGCTCTGGGAGCGCCTCGACGGCGGCGCCACGCACGACGAGCTGACGCAGTTGCTTTGCGAAAATTTTCCCGATCTTAACCGCGAGCAGGCCGCGGGCGACGCCGCCGATTTCATCGAGCAGTCCCTGGCCTGCGGCGCCGTGATCGCTTCGGACTGATCCTTGGCGGCAAATCCAAAAGGCGACGCGTTAGGCCGCGTCCTCGAAGGCCCGATTGAAATCCCCATCCAGGGCCAGTCCATGCGCCCGCTGATTCAAAGCGGCGACACGGTGCGCGTGTCGCCCTACCCCCAAACGCCCGTCGCCGTCGGAGACGTGGTTTTATTCCGGCGCGAAAAATCCCTCGTGGCCCATCGCGTGATCGCCATGAAGGAAGAAAACGGCGCGCATCTGATCGCCGAGCGCGGCGACAACGCCATTCTTGTCGTCTGGCGGCCTGCCGGCGAGATCGTCGGGCGCGTTGAACGCGTGATACGAGGTCAACGAGTCCTGGATTTGAATCGCGGCGCCGGAAAGGCCGTCGGCCGGATCATGAACCTCTACTGGTCGACAATCAAAAGCCCCGGCCTGCCGAAAAGGATTCTCATATATCTGCTGGAATTGTATATATCCCTGACAGAGCGAATTGACATGAAAAGAGGTCGCCCATGAAACGGCGATATATATTGCTTCTTTTCTGGTTTATCACAACGCCCTTTATCCAGCCTGCTCTGGCGCAGGTCGAGGCCGATCCCCTGGCCGCGGAAACCATCCAGTGCGTGTCCCTGGATGAAATCACGCAAGACGCGCAGGCGCTCACCGGGCAGATCGAAACCGAGTACGGGCGCATTAAAAGCCGGCACGTCGATCACCCGGATCATGAAATCGCGCAGGAATACCTGGCCTCCCGGCTGGAGCAGGAAGGTTTCACCGTCCGGTGGGATTATTTCGATTATCTATCCAACGACGAATGCGCCAACCTGATCGTGGAAATCCCCGGAAGCGAAAATCCCGAAAACATATGGATCGTCGGCGCGCATTACGACTCCACCAACGGCGTGGATTCTTCCGAACCGGCGCAAGGCGCCGTGGACAACGCCTCGGGCGTCGTCATCGTCATGCAGGCGCTGTTCGCCCTGGCCGATTACAGATTCGCCGATACGATTCGCTTCATTTTTTTCGACGCGGAAGAAGTGGGCCTCGTCGGTTCCCGGCATCACGCGGAGCAGGCCCATGCCGGCGGGGAGAATATCGTTCTCATGTTCAACCTGGACGTCCCGGGATGGCGCTTTCCCGGCGTCAACGCGGCTTTCGCCAATTCGGATTTTCCTTCCTGGCCTTTCTTGAGCGAACTCAACAAAATTCCGGGGCGCTACGCGTGCGGCACGGCCATGGTCGGCGTTCCCCTGCCCGCCATCGACACCGCCAACATGGCGTCGTTCTGGGATGTCGGCTATCGGGCCTTCATGGTGGGCAGCCTCTACGAACTGACGGGATGGATGAATACCGCGCGCGACACGTACGATAAGCTCGATCTTGAGCAGTGCGCGAACACGGCGCGGATCGTGACGGCCTACGTCGCCGAGCAGGCCGGAATCCTGGAAAGAATCGATCCCGATGATGATGACGTCAACGATGATGTTGATGATGACGACGACGATGACGACGATTGGGTGGATGATGACGGCGACGATGACGCGGCGCAGGATGACGACGACAACGCGCCGGCAAGCGACTCGGACGATGACGACGACTCCGGCGGGTGTGGGTGCTGATTACAACTTCGGCGCGACCCAGCCGCCGAATTCTTTTTCCAGCGCCAGCGCCACGGCGACGGTGACGTGATCGTTGCCGTGAATAGACGCGACCTGCACGCCCACGGGAAGCCCCTCGTGATTCAGGCCCAAAGGAACCTGGGTGACGGGAATTTCCATCATGTTGAAAATCCCCGTGTACTGCCAGTTAAACGGCGGAAAAAGCGGTTTGTTGTGTTTCGGCGCGGCGGTCGGATACGAAGGATAAAGCATGATCCCGCGCGGGCCGATGAGCTGCGTCAGTTCTTCACGCAACTTTTTGCCTTCTTCGACCAGGCGGCGCAATCTTCCCGGCATGAATTTCAGCGTCTTTTCCATCAAAGCCAGGACAATCGAGGGCAGCGTGTAATCGCTTTTTCCCGCGCCGAATTTCGCCAGTTCGGTCAAAGCGGGTATGGGGCGGCCGCCGCCCAGCATCTCGCTGAAAGTCGGCCCGCCGGCCTCGGCCAGCATCGCCGACCAGATATCGAAGGATTTTTTAAAAGCCGGAATCTGATGCGTGGATACTTCGGCGCCTTGCCGCCGCAGCGCCTCGGCCGCGTCCGCCTGCGCTTTATGCATGTCGGCGCTGACGCGAATGGCGCCGTTGTCTTTGACGACCAGAACGCGCAGCTTGTTAATTTCCACTTTGCCCGGATCGCCGAGTTTCATGGCCGTGCATCCTTCGTCCGCGCCGTCGGGCCCGGCGAGGATATTGATAAGCGGCCACAGATCTTCGGCGCGGCGCGCAAGCGGTCCCGTGGTGAGATAGCGCAAAGCCTTTCCGTGCGCGATGGGGTGCTGCCCCGTACCCGGAACCAGGCCGCCGGAGGGCTTGTGGCCGAAAACGCCGTTGAAAAAGGCGGGCATTCTAATCGAACCGCCGATGTCCGAGCCCAGGCCGAAGGGCGATCCTCCCGCGCCGATGATCGCCCCTTCGCCGCCGCTGGAGCCGCCCACGATACGTCTTTGGTCGTAAGGATTTTTCGTGCGGCCGTAAACCGTGTTGTAGGTTTCCATCCACATGCATAGTTCGGGAACGTTCGTTATCCCCAAAGGGATGGTCCCGGCTTTTTTGAGGCGCGCCACCGCCGTGGCGTCGAAATCGGGCACGAAATCTTTGCGGGATTTTAGGCCCGAGGTGTTGGGCAGCCCGGCGAAGGCGAAGCATTCCTTGATCGTGCACGGCACGCCGTGCAGTGGCGGCAGCTTGCCGCTTTTCTGGCCGCGCATTGCGCCATCCGCTTTTTTCGCTTCGTCGCGGGCGGCGTCGAACCGGTCTTTGACCACGGCGTTAAGAAGCGGATTGACCCGCTCGATGCGTTTGATGTGGGCTTCGACGATTTCGCCCGATGTCGCCTCGCCTTCGCGGATCATCCGGGCCAGTTCGGTGGCGGATAAAGTCAGAAATGCATCCATTTTCATGTCCTTGATCTGATATTTACAATGGCAAGAGGGAAGACAGATGCTTGGGCGCGCCGACGCGGGTGGCATGGACAAGAATCTGCGAGCGCCAGCGAGCGAGGTTTGTCCGTGACCTTTTCTCTTCCATGTAAATATTTATTTAAGACTATGCGCGGACACGCTCCCTCGCAAGCTCGGGCAAGAAGCTTGTCCATGCCGCCCGCCGGCTTTTACGAGCGCTTTCGCATCAGCGCCCAGGCCAGTCCCAGGGCGAGAAAAACCGGGAAAGCGGCCGCGGCGCCGCCGCTGTTTTGCGCCAGGGCGCACACGCCGGAGTCGTCGTCGTCATCGTCGTCATCGTCTTTCGGCTCCTCGCCGCCGCAACGGCTGCTGGTTCCCGAAACGTCGATCGTGTAGATGCTTAACCGGCCCACGGCGCCGTCCGGATAGGTATTCTTCAATGTATATCGGATTCGGCCGGAAGGAACGCACGCGTCCACGATTTCCACTTTATAAACGTGTTTGTTTTCGCCGAAATATTCGCCGTCCGTTTCCGTCGAATCAAGATCCCTGACGATTTCATTTTCAATCAAATCGTCCACGGTCAATTCCTCGTCCGGCTTGCCGGAAAAGTTCATATAAATGCGTTTGAGAAGCAGCTTGCGGTCCGGATCCTCGCAAAGGACGGTCACGCGAACATCGTCGCCCTCTTTCACGGCGGAGTCGATCCACGCCGTAACCTTGTGTTCCATCTCCTCTTCCTGATCGTCATCGTCGAGATCGTCGTCGGCGCCGGTGTCGTCATCGGCAGCCGTATCGTCGTCCGCAGTTGTGTCGTCGTCCGCAGTCGTGTCGTCGTCCGCGTCGTCGTTTTGCGCGTATGCCGCCAAAGGCAACGCGATAATCAGCAGAATAATCCAGAAAACCTTGTTCATCATAAAACCTCGAATTCAATTCATCGCCGTCGATATCAACCGTTGATGACGATATCGAAAGCGCAAAGCCTTCCCATTGACCCCAGAGAATAGTCATTGCGGGGGAAATTTACAATGCCTTCCCGCCGCGGCGCCCGCTTTGATTCTTGAAGCGCTCCCGAACCAAAAAAACAAGCGCGCAGGCAGCGCAAATCAGCGAGCAGACCATGCCCGCGTACATCGGCCACGGGCGATAGGAAAAGCGAAGCTCGAACGATCCCGGCCCCACATTCGCGGCCAGCAATCCCGCTTGCCTGATCAGAGGATAATTGCATGTAAAATGCCTGTCCCAGTTCTGGTTCACGACCACGAGGCCGCCTGAAGGCGACCGGCCTTTAACTTCGATCACATTCGACTGAAGCGTAAGCGATTCGATCTCGCCGGCGCCGCCTTCGAAATACGCCTCGCCTTTGTAAAGCGGATTTTCTGTGCGCCGGTCCAGGGCGTCGACGAAATAGCGCGGCTGCGCGTATTCCGTCAGCAGCACGTCGCCGTCCCAGTCGATGGTTCCCACACCGCGCAGAACATTGAAGTATTGCTGAGACTTTTTCGTCCTCGGCGCGCCCCGAACCATGCCGGATCCCTGCACCGCGTAGAATGGTCCGGTGTTGATATCTTTTGCCGAAACCGGCGCATCGTACTTGAAAATTCCGCTCAATACGTTCACGTGAAAAAGCATCCATCCCAAAATCAGCGTGGCGAAGGCGATGACTCCCAAGGCGATCTTTGCGCGCCGAAGCTCCGGGGCGCCGAGAAGATCGAAGCCCCTGGCCGCGCCCAGGCAAAGGGCCGCGAGGACAAAGAAACTGAACAACTGATAAGGCGCGTGCATCGAGCGAAAGAAAGGAAGATGCCAAAGCGGCTTGAACAGATCGACGGGGCAATATGGGCCGAAGCAAATCAGCGCAAACAAAAGCGCCGCCAGAAAAAGCGGCCAAAGCTTTTTCCATGACGCGGCAAATCCCGCGGCGGCCAGAGGCAGCGTCATCCAGCCGGGCCATATGGATTCGTTGGGTATCGTTGAGGGCAGCGCCAGGGCTTTGGCGAAGACGCCGAATGTTTTGTAAAAATGCGGGTAGCCCCCCGCCACGCCCAAATAGATGTCATAATTGTCCACGCGGCGCGGGCTCTGGGCCAACAGCTCGATCATGGGCGCCAGCTTCGCCGCGGCGAAAAGCGCCGATAGGGCAAACGCGACGGCAAGCGTCGCCATGGAGGCTTTGCAAAGCGCCGTCTGACGCCCTTTCCCGGCCGCCAGGCTGTCGAAAGCGAAATAGATCAAAAAGAACAAAGCAACGACCACGAAGCCCAGGCCGAGTTGCGTGAGCGTTAAGGCCAGCAGTAATCCCGCGACGACAACGCTTGAATCCGGCAGGCGGCCGGCTTTGCCCTTCAAGGCGCGCCGCCGGGCCTTTTCCAGAAAAAACCATATCCAGGGAACGAAGTGGAAATACAGCTTGAAATAAAATCCCCATTCCAGGCGCGAAAGCCACCAGCCTGAAAACGCGTAGGCGCAAGCGGCCCAGACCGCGCCCAGGGCCGACGCCCCGAACGCGCGCCGGGCGAGGTAAAACATCCCGCAGCTTCCGATGCAAAAGAAAAGCACGATGTTGATTTTCATTCCCAAGGCTTCGCCGAATATCAGCGACGCGATGGACATGGGGCTGAAGGTGGAATCCTGCGGGTTGGCCGGGAGAGGATAGCCGCCGCCGAGAAAATACGTTCTTAGCGGAAACTCTCTGTCTTCCAAAACCGCCTGCCGAAAAAGGCGGTCGTACGTGGCCTGCTGCAAATAATCGTGCGTGCGGGCCGGATCGTCGCCGACAAGGGCGAAAGGATGGCGGAAAAGCGGCGCCAGCATGATCACCACCAGCCCGGCGCAAACGGCTATCGCTATTCGGTTTTTCGCCGCCTCGCTTAAGTCCATCGCTTTTCTCGTTATTCGTTTTCGCCATGCCGATGATATCGGCATCGCCACCGGGCGGCAAGGCGAATGAGTAAGCGGGTGGATATCGGCCCTGTAGACGTGTGTGGCACAGCGCGGTCTGGCGACCGCAACCAAATGTGGTTGTAAGACATTCCTTCACACCCGAGGGCGGGTGTGCCACACATGACGTGCCCGGGTGAAAGGTGCATGGCTTCGGCCCTGTAGACGTGTGTGGCACAGCGCGGTCTGGCGACCGCAACCAAATGTGCTTGCCAGGCATTCCTTCACACCCGAGGGCGGGTGTGCCACACATGACATGCCCGGGCGAAAGGTGCATGGCTTCGGCCCTGTAGACGTGTGTGGCACAGGCGCCCTCGCCTGTGCATTGTATCGGCCCTGCAAACGTGTGTGGCTTCCTTCTGAGCCGCGCACGGCAAATTCGCCTAAAGCGTCAGCGAAGGCGAATGAGTAAGCGGGTGGATATCGGCCCTGTAGACGTGTGTGGCACAGGCGCCCTCGCCTGTGCATTGTATCGGCCCTGCAAACGTGTGTGGCTTCCTTCTGAGCCGCGCACGGCAAATTCGCCTAAAGCGTCAGCGAAGGCGAATGAGTAAGCGGGTGGATATCGGCCTTGCCACAAAATGTCGTTGTAAGACATTCCTCCGCACTCAAGGGCGATCGTTCGACCCGGCCTTTGACTCTGCCGTCCTGACCTTTGACCCTAAATCCTGGTCCCTAACTTGAATCCGCGAAACGCGCATCGGTGTAGAATATAATTGAAAAATTTTAAATCTCTTTGATGAGATGTTTCAAGGCAAAAAAATTGGGACAAAATGAATCCCATTCATTTTATTGCATTGATATTTACTTGTAAAATCAACATGTTGCAACGCCAAGGCGATTCAATGGGTCAATTCCATAGCCTTGACACGCTTTGAAAGCTCATGTTAAAGAACTCAATGAGTGAGCATTCATTCATTTTTATTTTAAATGCTCAATCCCGGTGCGGCGGCGGCGGCTTTTGGGGAAAGCCGAAAGCGCCGTATTGATTCGTTACAAAAAAAGCAAGATCATCATGGAAAGCGAAAGATACCTTCGATATTTCGGGTAAAGATATGGCGGAGAAAAAAAACGGCGCCAAACGCCTCGATAAAAAAGAAAAGCACGAGAAGATTCTCAAATCCGCTGTCAAGGTTTTTGCGAAAAACGGATTTCATAATTCGACGATCAGTGAGATCGCCAAGGCGGCGGGCGTCGCGGACGGCACCATCTACTTATATTTCAGAAACAAGGACGATATTCTCATCCGGCTTTTTGAAGAGCGCATGGAAGCCGTCAACAGCGAGTTTCGCAAAGCCCTCGACGCGCAAGGCGATCCCGTCGCCAAGCTGGAGATGTTTATTACGGCGTACATCGAATACATGGAAAAGCGCCGCGCCCTGGCGGAGGTGATATCCGTGGAGCTTCGCCAGTCCAACAAGTTCATGAAAGAGTACGTGCCCACGAAATTCGCCGAATTTCTGAACCTCGTTTCGGAGATCATTCACGACGGCATTGAAAAAGGGATATTCCGCAAGGGCATCAAGCCGGGAATCGTGAAGCGGGCGATTTTCGGAGCGTTGGACGAGATGGTTCTTTATTGGGTATTAACGCCCAAACCGAAATATACACCGGTGGAAATCGCCGACAATCTCAAGACCATGATCATCAAAGGACTTAAAGAGCGACCATAACCTGACAGACAAAAGAGGAGGTTTGTTGTGAACATCGTTGTTTTATGCAAGCAGGTTCCCGACACCGAAAGCCGTATCAAGCTGACGGGCGACGGATCCGGTTTCGACATGGACGGAATCAAGTGGATTCTGAATCCCTATGATGAATACGCCGTGGAAGAAGCCTTGAAAATCAAAGAAGCGGGCAAGGCGGACAAAGTTACCGTTGTCAGCCTTGGGCCGGATCGCATCGTCGAAGCCGTGCGCAGCGCGCTGGCCATGGGCGCCGACGACGCGGTGCATCTCAAGGTCGACGAGCGTCTCGGCGACCCCCTGGCCGTGGCCAAGGCCCTGGCCGCCGCCGTCAAGGATCTGGATTACGGCCTGGTTCTCTCGGGCTGCCGCGCCGTGGACGAGGACATGTTCGCGGTTCCCGGCATGGTCGCCGAATTGCTCGGCATCGGGCAGGCCCACGAAGTGAGCAAGCTGGAAATCGAAGGCGACAAAGTCAAAGCGTTCCGCGACATCGAAGGCGGCGCCAAACAGGTCGTCGAAGGCTCCGCGCCCATGCTCGTTACCTGCACCAAGGGCATTAACGAACCCCGTTACGCCAGCCTTCCGGGCATCATGAAGGCCAAGCGCAAACCGGTGAACGCCATGGACGCGCAGGTCGGCGACGCAAAGTGCCGGATCGTTGCCTGTACCCTTCCGGAAGAACGACAGGCCGGAAAGGTTTTCGAGGGCGTCGAGAAGGTGGCGGAAGTGGTTAAACTTCTTCGCGAAGAAGCGAAGGTCATCTAACCGGGAAAGGAGCAAAAAATGTCGAACATACTGGTAGTTGCTGAATTCAAGGGCTCTGATCCCAAGAAAGTTTCTTTTGAGCTTCTGACGCTGGCCGGCAAGCTGGCCGCGGACCTGGGCGGAACCGTTTCCGCGCTGGCCATCGGCAGCGGCGTCGCCGGAGCGGTCGAGAAACTCGCCGCCTACGGGGCCGCTAAAGTGTACGTGGCCGACGGCGTCGACAAATACAATACCGAAGGTTTCGTGAAGATCGTCAGCGACGTGGCGAGCCAGGACGGCGCCGGCGTGGTGCTTTTCGGCGCCACCTCCCTGGGCCGCGACGCGGCTCCGCGTCTGGCGGCCAAAATGGACGCCGGTTTCGTGGCCGACTGCGTCGACGCGAAAGTGGTCGGCGGCAAAGTTCAGGCGACGCATCCCATGTTTGCGGGCAACGGCTTCGCCACCATCGAATTCGCCGGAACCCCCGCGGTCGTCAGCGTCCGCCCGAATATCATCGCCGTGGCCGAAGCTTCCGGCGCCGGCGAAGCGGTCACTGTTTCCGCCGATTTCGGCGACGTGAAAGCCAACGTGGTCGAGGAGATCGCCGGCTCTTCCGCCCGCCCGGACCTGACCGAAGCCGATCGTATCGTCTCCGGCGGCCGCGCGATGAAGAGCAAAGAAAACTTCAAGATTCTCGAAGACATGGCGGACGTCCTGGGCGCCAGCGTCGGCGCTTCCCGCGCCGCCGTGGATGCGGGCTACGCCGAGCAGTCCATGCAGGTCGGCCAAACCGGAAAAACGGTCAATCCGTCCCTGTACCTGGCTTTCGGCATCAGCGGAGCCATCCAGCACATGGCCGGCATGAGAACCTCCAAGGTCATCGTCGCCGTCAACAAGGATCCCGAGGCGCCGATCTTCCAGAAAGCCGATTACGGCATCGTGGCCGACCTGTTCGAAGTGGCTCCGGTCATGACCGAGGAGTTCAAGAAACTTTTGGCTTAAAAGGCCGATAGGCTTTGTTAAGTCCATCAATAAAATTCACTATCGGGAGCGGGGCGCTTATCGCCCCGCTCCGACTCATGTAACGCGCATGAAAACCGTCTGAAATTAATGCCCTGAGTTTTCCGGATTGCGTAATTGTGATTCGGCTTTGATTTCTCAAACGGGTTTACCAACGACCGGGAGGATTCTTCCAATGGAGCTGCATTTTTCAATCTTCAACATGATCCTGTTCGCCTTGATGATCTTGGCGGGGCTCGCGATCTTCGGCTACGTCATGTATCGGCGCTTCAAGCTCATGACGCTGGGACCGGGCGAGAATCGATTCGATGAAATCCCCAAGCGCATCGCCGCGGCCGTCAAATTCGGCTTCGGACAAAACCGCATGCCCCGTGAAAAGCAGGCCGGCTGGCTGCACATCTTCATTTTCGGCGGCTTCATGGTTTTGTCGATTCGCACAACCATCATTTTCGGCATGGCCTTCGGCGGACCGGAATTCGGCCTGGGAATGATTCCCGGCGTCGGCGGCGTCCTTGACGTGCTTTACGGCCTGCTGAAAGACCTCGTGGTCATCGGCGTGCTGGTCGGATGCGTGGGCTTTGCCTATCGCCGCCTGATTTTGAAGCCGACGCGCATGCAGAATGTGCCTCAGCTTGAGCCGGTGGTGATTCTGTGCTGGATCTCCGGCCTGATGTTCGCCGACATGCTCCTGGAAGGCGGCCTCATCGCCGGCACCGGACACGGCTCCTTTTCTCTCGGCAAACTGTGGGCGCCTTTGTTCACGCCGGAAACCGGCCTGAAGGTTTACAAGGGCATGGTCTGGCTCCACAGCTTCATGATCCTGGCCTTTTTGAACTACCTGCCCTTCGGAAAGCATTTCCACGTCATCACCGGCATTCCCAACGTCTTCTTCCTGAACCTCAAACCCAAGGGCCGCGTTGCGCCCATCGAGGATCTGGAAGCCAAATTCGAAAAGATGGAAGAAGATCCGGATCTGCCCATCGGTATTTCCCAGTTCGAGCACATGACCTGGAAGCAGGTCAATGACATTTACTCCTGCACCGAATGCGGCCGTTGCGTGCCCCAGTGCCCGGCCTGGTCCACGGACAAACCGCTTTCCCTAAGGGACGTCAACAAGGGCATTAAAAAGCACATGTACGCCAAGGAACCGTACATTCTCGGACCCTTCGAGTTCTGGAAAAAAGAAGAGGGAGAGAAGAAGGAATGGGAAGGCGAACTGCTGGCCACCGGCGCCATCAGCGCCGACACCATCTGGGCATGCACCATGTGCGGCGACTGCGAGGAACGCTGCCCCGTTTTCATCGAGCAGATCCCCCGCATCGTGCAAATGCGTCAGTACATGGCCATGATCAGCGGCGAGATTCCCACGGAAATCGCCAACTTCTTCAAGGGCGTCGAGCGCAACTCGAACCCCTGGGGCCTGTCGCCGGAAAAACGCGCCGACTGGATCGCCAAGGGCGGCGACGATTTCGCCGTCAAGCAGTTCTGCGAACTGGAGCCCGATGAACTGAAGGAAATCGAGTACTGCTACTTCGTGGGCTGCATGGGCTCCTTCGACGACCTGTCCCAGAAGATCACCATCGCCCTGTGCAAAATCCTCAACGCCGCGGGCGTGAAATACGCGGTCCTGGGCATCGAGGAACAGTGCAACGGCGAAACGGCCAGGCGTCTGGGCAACGAATACCTGGGTCAGATGCTCACGACCATGAACATCCAGACCTTTATGAACTACGGCGTGAAAAAGATCATCGCCAACTGCCCGCACTGCTTCAACACCCTGGCCAACGAGTACCCGGACTTCATCGAGCAGGCCCGAACCACGCACGATGATCAGGAAGTCGCCAAAAAGTACGAAGGCTTCAAGGGCTTCGATGTCGTGCACGCCAACGAACTGGTTCGGTCGCTTTTAGCCGAAGGCAAAATCAAGCTCAAGAAAAATTGCGATCTCGGCGGCGTAGCCTATCACGATCCCTGCTTCCTGGGACGTTACAACGGCATTTTCAAACCGCAGCGCGAGATGATCGAAATGCTCGGCGGCGAGGTTCTGGAACCAAAACTTACGGAAATCGGCTCCTACTGCTGCGGCGCCGGCGGCGGACGCATGTGGATGGAAGAACACCAGCCCCGCGTCAACACCGAGCGCTTCAAACAGCTTTGGGCGGATTGCAACGAGCCGTCGACCATCGGCGTCTCCTGCCCCTTCTGCATGACCATGCTGTCCGACGGCTCCAAGGACGAGGAGAAGGAAGACAAGGTCAAGATTCTGGACGTCCTGCAACTGGTGGCCGACAACCTGGATGTCTGATTAAGCCGGACCGATGCCTTTAGGTAAGATCAAACGGGCGGAAGCCGGCTTCCGCCCGTTTTCTAACTTAATGACGCGATAAAGTTATTTTAGGGCGTGGATAAGGTTTCATTTTGTGAATTGTCTTGATGCTTTGACCTATAAAATGTAAGTTGCTCCGGCGTAAAAAGGGGTGAAAGCCCCGGTTATTAGAAAAGAAAGGTTATCGAAGATGCCCACGAATAATCCAGCAAATACCGGCGAGAAATCCTGCGAGGCGACCTCGGGTTATGAAATCCTGTCCGTCGAAGCGCTTCTGCCGGGTCTCGTTTATCGGATGAAGTTTTCCGCGCCGAACATCGCGCGCAAAAGAAAACCGGGCCAGTTCATTTTGCTTCGCATCGACGAATGCGGCGAGCGCATCCCGCTGACTATCGCCGACGCAAACGCCGACGAAGGAAGCCTGACCATCATCTGGCAGGTTGTTGGTCTAACCACCACGCAGTTATCCCAGATGAAAGCCGGACAATATCTGCTGGACGTCGCCGGCCCCCTGGGCGAACCCACGGAAATCGAAAATTTCGGCCGCGTGGCGTGCGTGGGCGGCGGAATCGGCGTGGCGCCCATGTATCCAATAGTCGAGGGACTCAAAGCCGCGGGCAACGAGGTGCACACCATCATCGGCTCCCGCAACAAAGACCTTTTGATTCTGGAAAAAGAGATGAGCGCGCACTCGGACCGCGTGGGCGTTTGCACCGACGACGGCAGCGCGGGATTCAAGGGCTTCGTCAGCCAATTATTGGATAACTGGATGACCGAAGACGGCGTGTACGACCACGTATTCGCCATCGGTCCCGTCCCCATGATGAAAGCCACCGTGGCCGTCGCGGAAAAACACAAGGCCCCCATCACCGTCAGTCTCAATCCCATCATGGTGGACGGCACGGGCATGTGCGGGGGCTGCCGCGTCACCGTGCACGGCGAAACGAAATTCTGCTGCGTGGACGGACCCGAGTTCGACGGTCACGGCGTGGACTTCGACGAACTGACGCGAAGGCTCGCGGCGTACAAGGAATACGAAAAGATGGCCCTGGAAGATCACAAGTGCAAACTCGGCCGCGGCTGATCGAAAAATATTAGGGAAGGATAAAATAATGCCCAAAGTAAAAATCGACCGTCATGTGATGAAAGAGCAGCCGCCCAAAGAGCGCATCAAGAACTTCAACGAAGTCCCTTACGGCTTTACGCCGGAGCAGGCCATGGCCGAAGCCAGCCGCTGCCTCCAATGTAAAAAACCGTTTTGCATGCAGGGCTGCCCCGTCGAAGTGAGAATCCCGGAATTTCTCGCCAAGATCGAGGAAGGCGATTTCAAATCCGCCGTCGGGATCATTAAAAGCACCAACGGCCTGCCCGCCGTCTGCGGCAGGGTCTGCCCCCAGGAAACGCAGTGCGAAGCCAAGTGCGTCCTGGGCAAAAAGAGCAAGCCCGTGGCCATCGGCACGCTGGAGCGCTTCCTGGCCGACTGGGAAAGAGATAACGTCGGCTTTACCCTGCCGAAAATGGCGGAGAAAAACGGTCACAAGGTGGCCATCGTCGGCAGCGGCCCCGCCGGTCTGACCTGCGCGGCGGATCTGGCCATGATGGGCTACGATGTGACGATCTTCGAGGCCTTCCATAAAGCGGGCGGCGTGCTGGTCTACGGCATCCCCGAGTTTCGCCTGCCCAAAGGCATCGTGCAAAAGGAAGTGGATTACGTTTCCAGCCTGGGCGTCGAACTGAAATACAACTACGTGGTGGGCAAACTGGACACCGTGGACGAGCTTTTGGAGCAGGGCTACTCCGCCGTTTTCGTGGGCACCGGCGCGGGGCTGCCGAAATTCATGGGGTTGCCCGGCGAAAATTTCATCGGCGTTTATTCCGCCAACGAATACCTGACACGCTCCAACCTCATGAAGGCTTACGAGTTTCCCAAATCCAGAACGCCGGTCATCCTGGGTAAAAACGTCGCCGTTCTGGGCGGCGGAAACGTGGCCATGGACTCGGCGCGCACGGCCCTTCGCCTGGGCGCCGAGCAGGTGAATCTGGTTTATCGCCGCTCCCGCGCCGAAATGCCCGCCCGGGCCGAAGAGGTTCACCATGCCGAAGAAGAGGGCCTGAACTTTAACCTGCTGTGCAATCCCATTTCCTTCACCGCCGACGAGCGGGGGTGGGTGACGGGCATGAACTGCATCAGGATGGAACTCGGCGAGCCCGACGCATCCGGACGGCGCCGCCCGGTTCCCATCGAAGGCTCGGAATTCTTCATCCCCGCCGACGTGGTGGTGGTGGCCATCGGCAACGGGCCGAATCCCCTCATCCCGAAGACGACCGACGACCTGAAAACCTCCAAGTGGGGAACCATCGTGGCCGACAAATTCGCCCGCACCTCGAAAAAGGGCGTCTACGCCGGCGGCGACATCGTCCTGGGCGCGGCCACGGTCATCCTGGCCATGGGCGCCGGCAAAATGGCGGCCCGGACCATCGACCGCGACATCCGCGGCATCCCCGATCCCGTAGAGGAAGAAAAGAAAGAGGAAAAAGCCAAAGAGTAGTGCTTAGCGGCCTGTGGTTCGTGATTCACAGGGGCAGGTATAAAAGCCTGCCCTTTTTTATTTCCTGGCTTCAACAACAGGATATTATTTTAAAAACAAGACCGCATAGTGGCCAGTGGTTAGTGGTCAGTGGCTAGTGATGAGGATTTCGGCCCAGCAAGTGCGTGTGGCGCATCGCGACCTGCCGGCCGCAACCAAAGTAGGATATAGGCGACATTCCAAATTGAGCCTGCTTTAGCAGGCTAAGGAGACATGGCCCATAGCGTGAGCTATAGGTAAAGGCATCAACAATATTAACAAAGCCCGCGAAGCGGGCGACGGATATGGCGTGAGAAAAAAATCGTGACGCCACGCAAAGATTCCTACGATGAGTGGCGCAGGCTTCCAAAGCCCGTGCATTGCTTCGGCCCTGTAAACGCTCCAATCAATCCTTTGGGATGGAAAATTTCCAGATGCATGCTTCGTCGCCGCAGTCGTCCGGCGGGCAGCGCAGGCATTCCGTTTTGATGGCGGGATCGATAGTGGAGGCGAATCCGCTGTATTCCACAAGGCCCACGGGTTTGCACGGGAAATCCGCCAGGCCCTTGCGCCGCCGCGCGGTCTGCACGCGGCATTCCTTCATGCGGTAAATCAGCGCTCCGTCTTCACGTGTAACTTCCTGCGTGTTCACGCACGAGTAGAGCCTGAATCCCAGCGCTTTTTCCAGCACGTCCAGGCCGCCGCCGATCGGTATGTCAAAGGCCTTCATGATGCGTTTGGCCTCGGCCACGGTGAACCGCCTCCAGGAGGCCGTATCCAGTTCGATGGCGGTTTCAAGGCCGTACTTTTCCTCGCATGCCAGAAACCAGCAGCCGTCGTGGGCCAGCCAGTTGTGCGCGTAAACGGAAAGAAGTTTTAAGAGTTGATCGCGGTCAAGGTGTGCAAATTTTTCTTCCATAATCTTCTCTTTGGGTAATTTTATTTCAAAGGATTGTCCACCAGTTCGGCGGTGGCTTCGCGCAGACCGATGGCCAGCGCCCGGCGGTTGAGTTCGCGAAATCCCTTGGGCACGCGCTTCATCACCGCCTGCTCCAGGGCCATGCGCGAGACCACTTCAGTAATGCCCGCCAGCGCCCCCAGGGCCAGCATATTGGCGACGACGACGCGGCCCAGTTCTTCCCGGGCGATCTTCGTAAAGGCGATGTTGTATCGCTGATAATTGCCTTCGGGCGCCTCGCCGACGAAGGTGCTGTCGGCAATGAGAACGCCGCCTTTTTTCAGGTCCGGAACAAATTTATCGGCGGCTTCCTGACTCATGGCCAGCAGGATGTCCGGCTCCTCGACCTTGGGAAAATCGATGTCGTCGTCGGAGATGATCACCTCGCACTTCGTCGCGCCGCCTCGGGCTTCGGGCCCGTATGACTGTGTCTGGATGGCGTTTTTCGCGTCGAAAATAATGGCGGCTTCCGCCAGAATAATGCCGGCCAGTATGACTCCCTGGCCGCCCGTGCCCGACAGGCGAATCCCGACCTCGCCGTTAGAAAAATCCATCATTTTTTGAGTTCCTTCATCGCCCGTTCCTTGATGAGCTGCAATTCGTCCACGTACTCGGGCCGCGTCTCCCGGTGAAATATTCCGATGGGGATATGCTCCTTCTTTTCCTCATCGGAAAGCTCCTGATACTTTTCGTACTTCACGCATTTTTTCCGGTAAACATCCAGCATATCCACGGGATTTTTCATGGCATTTTTGCGCCCGTACGTCGTCCAGCAGTCGCAGGACACGTCCACCACGGAAAAACCCTTGTGTTCGAAAGCCTGCGTGAAAATCTTGTCCATCTGCATGACGTGATACGCGGTGGTCCTGGCCACGAACGTCGCGCCCGCCGCCACGCCAACCGCCACCGGGTCCAGTTCGTGCTCCACGTTGCCGTAAGGTCCCGTTGACGTGAAGCTGCCGAAAGGCGTGGTGGGCGAAGTCTGTCCGCCGGTCATGCCGTAAACCTTGTTGTTGAAAATGATCAGATTGATGTCGATGTTGCGGCGGCACGCATGGAGGAAATGGTTGCCTCCGATGGCCAGGGCGTCCCCGTCGCCGGACACGATGATGACTTTCAGATAAGGCTTGATGATCTTGATGCCCAGCGCGAAGGCCAGCGCCCTGCCGTGCGTGGTGTGAAGCGTGTTCGCATCCACGTATCCCGGCAGGCGGCTGGCGCATCCGATGCCGGACACGATGACCAGATCGTCCTTTTCCCATCCCATTTTATGCACGGCGCGAATGATCCCCTTGGCGACGATGCCGTGGGAACAACCGGGACACCAGATATGCGGAAGATGATTCTCACGCAAATAGAAATTGTAGTCGAAAGCCATATTCTAAAGGTCCTTTACGATTTTAACGATCTGTTTGGGACTGATCATTTCCGAATCGACCCGGTTGAGCCGTATGATTTTGCACTTCTGAAGGGCCGCGCGCTCCACCTGCAAAACGGCCTGCCCCATATTGAGTTCGGGAACGATGATCGCCTTGACTCTTTCCGACAACGCCTTGATCGCCCTCGTGGGAAAAGGCCACATGGTTTTGAGCCGGAACATGCCCGTTTTGCGTCCCGAGGCGCGCAGGCGGTTGACCGCCGCCCGGGCGCTTCGCGCCGACGATCCGTAGGCCACCACCGCGACGTCGGCGTCGTCGAGAAAATACTGCTCCCATTTGACGATCACGTTGGATGCGCGATTGATCTTCCGATGCAGGCGGATGAGTTCGTTTTCGATGACGGCGGGCTCACTCGTGGGAAAGCCCGTTTCATCGTGCGCCAGCCCCGTGACGTGATAGCGATAGCCCTCGCCGAAATTCGGGATGATGGGAATGTCCGAACGCGGTATCTGGTACGCCGAATACTCGCCCGTGTCGCGCCTCGGGCGACGCCGACCCTGCACGTTGACCGTGGCGGGTTTGGGCAAAAAGAGCCGTTCGCGCATGTGCCCGATGATCTCATCGGCCAATATGATCACCGGTGTTCGAAAACGTTCGGCGATGCGAAAGGCCCGCACCGTTTCCCAGAACAATTCCTCGACGCTGTCGGGGGTCAGAACCACGATGGGATGATCGCCGTGCGTTCCCCAGCGGGCCTGCATGACGTCGCCCTGGGAAGCTTTGGTCGGCACGCCGGTGGACGGCCCGCCGCGCATGACGTTGACGATGACGCAAGGAATTTCCGCGATGCAGCCGTAGCCGATATTTTCCTGCTTCAGGGAAAATCCGGGGCCGCTGGTGGCCGTCAAGACTTTCGCGCCGGCCAGAGAGGCTCCTAAAATGGCGCCCATGGCGGCGATCTCATCTTCCATCTGCACGAAGTAACCGCCCACCTGAGGCAAGCGCTTGGCGAGGTGCTCCGCAATCTCGGACGACGGCGTGATGGGATATCCCGCAAAGAATCGGCACCCGGCGTACAGGGCCGCTTCGGCGATCGCCTCGTTGCCGCTCATCAGGCGCAGACCGGTTTTGAAAACCGTTCGCGGGAATTTCGGATTGACGATTTTTGCGACATTTTCGTCGGCGAGTTTATCCTGCTGCTGACTCCCTTCGCCGTTCCCGTTGCCGTTTCCGTTGCGGCGATTTTTCCCGTTGCGCCCGCCGTTATCGTTTTCCGATCCCTTGTTGTTTTTCATGTTTCGAAGTCCCCTATCCAAATGGCGAAGTCCGGGCAACGCATTTCGCAAAGCCCGCAAGCGGTGCAGGCCGCGGCGTTCACGACGGCAACCTTGCCCCCTTCCATGGCGAGACAATTTTGCGGGCAGGCGTCGACGCAGATGTCGCAGCCTTTGCAAAATTCCTCGCAAATATGAATTTCGGGCGCGGCCTTCGACTTTTTCGATACGGGTTCGGCGGGCTTTTCAGATCCCGCATTATTCACCGCTTGATTTTGATTCATTGCCATGGTCCTCGATAATCTGTCGACTAAATCAAAACAGAAGGGCCTTCATAACGCAGTTTATTGTGAATTCGTTTCGTGAATCGCGTTTGGTCGGGCAATACCACCGCGTACAAGCGGTGGTGCTTCATTCCGGTAATCGGCTTTTTGGAAACATGCATCCTATTGGCCGCCGGTGGCTATCATTAATGGCCCTAAAACTCCGGGCCGCAGTTGGCAGATTATAGACGTTGGCGTCGAATTGGCAACCCGAAAAATTTTTGCGTGGAAAAAGCGAATGAATTGCAATGCATTTCGATACTTTCAACAAACCGAAAAAGCCTATTTTCGCTTAATCAAAATGTATTTCCACGACCGTCGCGCCGTCGCCGCCCTCGCCTTTTTCTCCGGGCCTGTAGGACAGATTATAAGGCGTCGCCGCCAGCTGCGTGCGGACTTCCTTTTTCAAAACGCCCGTTCCGTGACCGTGGATGATGTAAATTTTTTCCCAGCGCTTTCGAAAAGCCAGGTCGAGAAATTCCCTGACCCGGTCGACGGCGTCGTCCGCCCTCTGGCCGCGCAAATCCAGACTTCTGCCCGACAAACCGTCCGACTCCGCCGGCTCGTAACTTTCCTGAAAGTGGATTCGGCTCTTTGGCTTTTTCACGGGCTTGTCGCGCCGGATAAATACGTCGTCCTTATCCAGCGTCACGCGCATGCCGCCGATGATCACCACCAGTTTGCCCTTCTCATCGGGAAGCTGATCCACAACGCCGTCGCTTTTCATGGACTGGATGTAGACCGAATCGTTCTTTTTCATTTTCGACCAGTCTTTGATCGCATCCAGGGGCGGGCCGGTCTTTTTGTTCGCCGGTTTCGGCGTGGCGCTTTTGGCTTCTTCCACAATGCGCGTGATGGATTCACGGGTTTCGATGGATTTCTTTTTGGAAGGCCGAAGCTTCACCGACGCCACCGCGGTCTGGATTTCCTGCCGCGCCGCGCGATACTCGGCCTGCACTTTGCCCAGTTCTTTTTGCGCCAGCTGCTCCTTGCGCTTTTCCAGACCCCGAACGATGTCGCGCTGTTTTTCCACGAGAGCCTTGGCTTCCGCCTTGGCCTCCTGCGCCTCACGCAGCCGGCTCATCAGTTCCTGGTGCGTCTGATCCAGGCGATCCATCACGTCGTCCAGTTCCGAACCGACGCCTTCGTAAAGCTCGCGGGCCCTTTCGATGATCGCCGAATCCAGCCCCATGCGCACCGCCGTGTCGAAGGCGCCGGACCGCCCGGCGATCCCCACGCGCAGGCGATACGTCGGCATCATCCGCTCCCGGTCGAATTCCATCGAGGCGTTCAAGAAACCTTCCCGGCTGGTCGCCATGGCCGCCAGTTCGCTGAAATGCGTGGTGACCAAAGTCCGCGCCTTCATGGAAGCCATGCGCTCCAGAAATGCCGTGGACAGGGCGATGCCCTGACGGGGATCGGTGCCCGCGCCGATTTCATCCAGCAGCACCAGGCTGCGCCCGGCGAGGTTTTCCATAATATGCTTGAGCGCCGCGATGCGCGCCGCGAAACTCGACAAGCCGAGCTCGATGGACTGCGCGTCGCCGATCTCGGCGAAAATCCGGTTGAAGTACGCCATGACGGAATCGGAACCCACCGGCGGATGGAGCCCCGCCCGGACCATGAGGGCGGCCAGGCCCACGGATTTGAGCAGCACCGTTTTTCCGCCGGCGTTCGGTCCGGTGATCAAAAGGCACGAAGTTTCCGGATCGATCCGCACCGTATTGGCAATCACCTCGATATCCTGCTGCGCTAAAAGAGGATGCCGAAGATCCTTGAGCAGCATGTCGCCGCTTTCGTTAAGCTGCGGCTCGTGGCCGCGGAGAAAATCGGCGTAACGCGCGCGGGCCAGGGCCAGGTCCGTTTCGACGAGAGCCTCGACGGTGCGCCGCAGCGCCGGGCCGATCTTCGCGACCCGCGCCGAAAACTCGGCAAGAATTCTGTGAACCTCGCGGTCGATTTCCAGTTCCGTGGCGCGCAGCACGTTATTGAGCTGCGTGATTTCTCTGGGCTCGATATACAGAGACTGGCTGGATCCGGAAATATCGTGGACGATGCCGTCCACCTTGCTCTGTTTCTCGATGCGAACCAAAAGAACGTAGCGGCCGTTTCTAAGCGTAAAAAAATCATCCTGCAGATACTCGGCCAGTTCCGGCTTGCCGGTCATGATCTTCATGGTTTCATAAATTCTGCCGTGAACCTTTTTATAGCGCTGGCGCAATTCGGCGAGTTCCTTCGACGCCGAATCGTTCACGTGCCCTTCCCGGTCGATGGACGACGTGATGGAGCGCTCCAGGCCTTCGTCCTCGTGCATGCGCACGGCGGGCTGCGCCAGGAGGGGAAATTCCTCCCAACGGGCCGTCAGGATCATCCGGGTTTTGCGCGAAGCTTTGAGCACATCCGCCACGCGGATCAGTTCTTCCGGTGATAAAACCGCCTGCACGGAAGCGCGCGTGAGTTCGGACTTCAGATCATGAACATCCAAAAGGCTCGGCTCCTCGCCTTCGCCGATCAGCCGCCGCGCTTCGGTGGTTTGCCCCAAGGCTTTGCGCGCGGCCTCGATGTCATCCAGAAAGGGCAGCTTCAACGCCGCTTCAACGGCCGGCTCGCTGGACGCGAACCCGGACAGCTTGTCGAGAACTTTATGCCATTCGAGTTTCGACGCGGCCACGTTTAATATGTGAGTCTCCTGATTCATGACAACTCCATTATTCCAGGCGGGCAAGAATATTCACCGGGATATGATTGTCAAGGGTAAGACGAAATTGGACTTCCCCCAATTTTTCCGCGTGCGACATCGACACTTAAAGGTTCCGGAATCAGTCGGCGTTTATTGCGTTGGGAAAATGGTTTGAAGGATTCCTCAAAGACGATCAGTCGATCTCCTGTGCCATAACACACCAGAGTTTTCAGCCAGATGGATACGTACAATACCAACTTATGCATTTACTGGAGCAATTTCCAAGTATTCTACATGCACGAGAATAGCTTAAATAGTAATCATTCTCAGCAGCAGCCTTTTTAGTTACGCTTGTTGATTCGTCAGTCACTTCAGAAAGGTGGTAACTGCAGTCGCATAGGCAAGCTGAATATCCATTCGGATTTGCGCAAGACATTCTCATTGGCTTAAGCTCCAATGAAATATAGCAAATAAAATCCTTTGCCAAAATATCTCCTCCAATAAGTGAACACTCAAACACATCCAGATCTTCGCAAAATCGATCAATACACGTTAAATCCAGATCCAAAACATAATCTGTACCGCTTGCTTCCTCCTCCTGCACATCCTCTTCATTCTCATCGGAATCTCTGCAGTCGCAGGAGAATATGAACACAACAGTGCTAAGAATAAAAAGAAGAACGAAAATGAAGGGCCAAGTTGAATTCTTCATTTCAAAACTCCTTGCAAACAGCCCCAAGAAAGAGGATTGGAAATCATGACTGCCTGGTTAGCCGTGGGATATTTCCCCATAGCCTGCTACGCAGGCGTATTTATCATGCCACGCGCACGCTCAGATTTTCCCCTATTGCTCCTCAAAGAAGTTGATGCGCGTCTCGGCGATGTTGGTGTCCACGCCGCATCCGTCTTTCATCTTGTTGGTGTACGTGTACGTGGCTTCGTATCCCAGGGCATTGTAAAAATACCCGATGGCGCTTTGGGAATCGAACCACGAGCAGTTGTTCGTGATCCAACTCTGGTCGTTGAACGGATCGCCCAAGCCGATCCACTCATCAATGTATAAATAATACTGGTTGCCGCCGATCCAGTTGCAGTCGGCGTCGGAAAAGACATAGAGAATGGCGAAGCAGTCGTCCGTGGGCACCTGCCAGATTCCCTCTTCGTCGAACTCGTAGTAATCGACGAAATCCTGCGTGTCGCATGTGAATTCCTGGACAATTTCGTAGGGCATCATGGGCGCGTGGTTTTCTGGGCACTCGCCCGGCTGATTGGTCAGATAAATGACGTCGAAAAGCTCATCCTCCCCGTCCAGGCTTCCGCTGACGATCAGGATCATCGACTTGGCCTGGCTGGTCAGCCAGTAAATCATCTGCCCGTAAATAGCGCCTTGCTCGAAATAGTAATACTCATATTCCTCGGTCGAGTATTCCGGCGCGTAAGTCATGGGCACGTCGTCCACGATGTCGATCGTAAACGTATCGTACCACTCGGAATCGTTTTCGCGGCCGGTGAAAAGATCCCATCCGCCCTCGATGAAGTAATCCTCGGCCCGCGAGGATGTGTTGATGCAAAGCTCGACGGCGTCGTTGAACAGGCTCGATCCGCGAAGCTCGAATCCCGCGCAACTTCCTTGCGTGGAAGTGGTTGTAGAAGTGGTGGTCACAACCGTCGTGGTCGTCGATGTTGTGGTGGTCGTGGTTGAGGTCGTTGTCGTCAAGGTGGTTGTTGTGGTCGGATTTTGCGTCGATGTGGTCGATCCGCCGGTGTAAGTCGTGCTCGTTGATGTGGCTACGGTTGTCGTCGTCGGTTGCTGCGTGGTTGTGGTGCTCGTCGTGGTTGTCGTCGTGGTTGTCGGAAGAGGATCACAGTCCTCCTCATCTTCGTTGCAGATAAGCGGATCGCAGGGATCGCCGGAATGCACGCATTCGTCCTGATCCTCGTCGCAACTTTCCGTGCCGTTGCAGTACAGCGTGTCGTCGGTGCAGGGATTTCCCATGTGGCCGCATCCGTCGGCCGCTTCGTCGCAATATTCGCCGCCGTTGCAGAACTCTCCGTCGTTGGGGCAGGGATTGCCTTCGTGATCGCTGCACGTTCCCGCCAGGCAGGCGTCGTCGCCGTTGCACCACCGGCCGTCATCGCAGTCCGCGCCGTCGGCAAGCGGAGTCCACGCGTCGACGGCCGTGGCGACATCGCATATCTCACATTCATTGTCCGGATTGGCCGCCTGATCGCCATAACACGCGCCGCCGATAAAGCAGCCTTCGCAAACCGTGTCGTCATCGATGTCGTCGTCTGTGTCGTCGTTGACGTCGTCGTCGATGTCGTCGTTGAGATCATCATCCACATCGTCGTCGACATCATCGTCCACATCCGGCGCATCGCCTCCGCCGCTGTCGTCGTCATCGTCGCCGCATCCGAAAAAACAAAAAGTGAAAACGCATAAACATGCGCAAAGGAAAAAAAAGAGTTTCGACATTTGCTATTCCCCTGATTATTCTTGGCCGTTAGTTTACCAAAAACTCATCTGCTTTGGCAAAGTATTTATCCCGTAAAACATTAAGTCAAACACCCGAATGCAGCGGAAATCCGCAAAGGGACTTTGTGCAAATGTAACAATTATCACAAATCGCTTATTTTCACAGGCTGTTTTTGTGAAAATCTGATGATCCCGCGAATATCTGAGAGATTCAGTCGACGTTGCTCGCACACGTAATTTGGAAATATACCCAATAATATCAACGAGTTATAAGATTTTCTCCCATTTGGTACGGGCTTTGCCTTTGTCATTACTTCAGAAATCGGCCGAACGCCTGGCCTGAAGTGCGAGTTAATAACAACTGGAGGAATGAAGGTATGAGTAACAAATTTTGGTTTTTATCGCTGGTTATCGCGATCATGTCTTTGAGTCTTGGATTCGCCGTCGCCTGTGGCGATGACGACGATGACGACGATGATGATGACGACGACACCGGCGACGACGACACCGGCGACGACGACACCGGCGATGACGACGTGGATGACGACGTGGATGACGACGTGGACGACGACACGGACGACGATTTCACACCGATCGGCGAATGCGACACGGAAGATGTGTACGAAGCGATGGTGTGGCTCTTCGACGACTGCTATGACCTCGAAGATGCACAGAATAATCCCCTGGACGCCGACGGCGTTTGCGAAGCCGCCGAAGCTGCCGACATCGACTGCTTCATGGCCTGCTACGACGCTGCCGATCAGTGCGGCGGCGATCCCGACCCGCTGTTCGACTGCATCGACGCCTGCATGGCCTAAGTAAAACAAATCCGAAAAAAACGCCCCGCCCGCCGGGGCGTTTTTTTATGGAAAGCGCGAAAATATTATCCGAGACAGGCGACGGTGGATCAATTTCCCGTCACGCGATATGATGACGGCTGCTGATCCTCTTTTTGGAAAGCGCGAAAACCGATGCGAATTTATCCATTCATCTTCTGTGCTTTGCTCATTGTCGTTTTCGGAACGCTTCCGTACTGCACCGGTTCCGACGACGAGGATGAAGAAGAGCTCGACAGCGACGATGACGATGATGACGATACGGTGGAATCCGATTCCCCGTGCGTGGACGGCGAACTTTACGAATCCATGCAATGGCTCTTCGACGAGTGTTTCAACATTCTGGGTTACGACGACGAACCGATCAGCGCCGACTCCGCCTGCCACATCTATTGGCCGGAAGACGTGCTTTGCTTTATCGACTGCTCGTACGCCTTCGACGATTGCGCCGACGGGGGGCTCGCCGACTGCCTCGAGGCCTGCGGCCTGGAGATGATGAAGTAAGCGGCCGATAATCATCCAGCCAAACCGAACGATTGTCGGTTCTTCGAGGATTACCGTACTTTACCATTAAACGCATGCTCATGGATTATCTCGATACAAAGGCGGCCATTGAGTGTCTGAAGTAAATCCCGATAGGGATGTCGGTCAATAGCGAAGGGCTTTAGCCCTGGAAATATTGAACACGCCATATTTTAAAAGCCCCCGAAGCGGGGCGCAGGTGGCTTTTATATTATGAACATCATAAGGCGACTCAAGGCGAACGCGCTTCCTACACCCCTTGTCAGGGGTTTCATGAAAAATAAATCGATCTCTTTGTTCCAGGGCTAAAGCCCTTCGCTACTGACCAAACACCCCCTCCGGGGGTTGCAGTCCCGTATGCCGGGCTGTGAAGCAACATCCGCTGTTTTATCTTTTCAAGTATGGCAATCCTCGAAGAACCCGATTGTATTATTCCGTATTAATATCTTGATTTTCTTTGCGGCAAAGCGGGTAATTGTAACTGTAGTACGTGATGTACATTAAGGAGTTTTTGTCATGGTCAGGCTGGCCGCCAACGAAGCCCGGAAAGATTTCGCCGACGCCATCAATCGCGTGGCTTATGCGGGAGAAAGAATCATCGTGCATCGCCGGGGAAAAGACGTGGCCGCCCTGGTTTCCGTCGAGGATCTGGCTGTTTTGGAAAACCTGGAGGACATGATCGACCTGACGGATGCGCGCGAGGCGTTGAAGGAACCCGGCAGCGTTTCCTGGGAGAAGATGAAAAAAGACCTGGGGCTTTAATTCATGGCCTCGTGGAAAGTCGTGTGGAAGCCGAAGGCTTCGAAAAACTTTTTGGATTTGCCGAAAAGCGAACAAAAGCGCATCGCAAAGACGTGTACAAAAAAATCACCGAGTAATTCCGATCCCATCAGATATTGTCTTCGACTTTTAAAAGCGCTTGCTTTTGCGCGTCGCTTAATTGGTCGAGGGCGTGCGTGGTCTTGAGGATCATCCCCAGGTTGTCGCAGGCTTTCAGGCATCCGATGGGCTCGAAATAGGGATCGTCCTTCGGGCAGTTCATGGCCTTGTCGCGAAACTCGGCGTAGGGCGGCGCAGTCCAGATGTCCAGCAAATCTTTATCGTTCAAATTGCCCAGGGGCTTGCGTTTGCCCTTGCAGCAGGGAAGCACGGCGCCGCCGGTTCCCACGCGCACGTAGGTCCATCCGATGTTGCACGGCAGATCGCGGATGAAGTCCCGGTCATACCCACCGCCGCCCGCCGCCGGGCTGGTGATCCTCCGATAGAAAGCGCCGAATCCCAGCACCGAAAGAAACTCCACGCGAATATGAAAATGCTCTTTGTCGATGCTGCATTTTTCAAGCAGCGGGCACTTGACGCATTCATCTTTCGGATATCCGAAAAAGAGCGCGTTTTCCTCTAAGTTGTCCTCGCGGATATCCAGGCGCCACTCCTTGCGCTCGCACAAAACATCGAACTTCGTGATGTCGTTAAGTTCGTACCGGAAATCCGCGGGCAGAATGTCGCGTTTGACGAAGCGGGCGAATTCCTTTCCCTCGCCGACGCCGCTTTTGTCCCTGGGAGCCTGCGTGGGATCGAGTTCCAGATAGTCGTCGCGGCGCACGAAGCCGTCGAGCTGCGCCTTGATGAGTTCCCGGTCTTCGGCGGTCAGCGCCAGGTGATCCGATTTTCCCGCGATGATATCGACGGGCGTAAACTCCACGTGATCGGCGCGGCACCGCAGGGCGAACGTGATCATGTCGTCGATGCCGCCGGCGTTGATGTGGTTGATCACGTTGTAAATCTTCACGTGGGGCCTGTTGTGTTTCGATTGCCTTTTGAGTTGGTGCAGGCGCTGGAGCGCATCGCGTATCTTCCCGAGGGTCTTGCCCTTTGTTTTGGGATGAACCGCCGCGTACATCTCCGGCGTTCCGGCCCAGGCGCTGACCGTCAGGTTGTCCAGGCCCATCTCCACGAAGCGCTCGATGTGCTTTTCTTTCAGCAGCGCGCCGTTGGTGATGACCGTGCATTTCATGCCGTGGGATTTGATGCGCTCCACGATCTTTAAAAAATCCGGATGGAGCAGCGGCTCTCCCGCCCCGGAAAGCTGCGCCATTTTCGCGCCCGCCGCCGCGGCGTCGTCGACGGCCTTAAGCGCCAGATCCGTGGGCAGCGTACGCCGGAAGATTTCTCCGGTCCAGCGATCCGCGCCCATCTCGAATCCGTGGTTCCAGCATCCCGCGCAATGCAGATTGCATTGGTTGGTCAGGTCCAGTTCGATGATATCGGGTCCCGCGTAGACTTTGTCGCCGGACAGGATTCCCGCCAGCGGCAGATTGGCTTTGATAAAATCATCGTCGACGGGTTTTTCGTCCATGGCGGCTTCGGGCTCGGCCTTTTCGCCGGACTCGCAGATGTCTTTGCCGCCTTCGCCGTACTCGCCGGGATCGAAACTCCCGATGCGGTTGGCCAGTTCCAGCAGGCGGGCGAACTTTTCTTTCATTAAAAGATTTTCATCCGACGCGCTTTGACGCAAGTTCTGCTGCTTGCCTTCGGTTAAGTTTGTTTCCAGGCACTCAATGCCCAGGCGCTGAACCAGGGCGAGAACGCGGCGGATGCGGTCGTTGCGCATTTCGTGGTCGAGGCCGTTCGCATCGACCCAAAGGTAGTGGTAATCCTTTTCCGGCAGCGCGATGCCGAGGTTTGCCGCATTCTTGTGCAGATCCGTGCCGGTGATGATGTGGCAGGAATTGATGGATTTGACCTGGTCGATATACGCCGCGTTGTCTTCTATGAAGCACAGGGTTTTTTGAAAATCTCTTTCCGTCTCGCCGGGATAACCCACCATGCAGAACATGCAGGTTTTGATCCCCACTTCGTGAGCGTCGCGAAGCACGCGCGCCGCCGACTCGATGTCGAACAGACGGCTTTTGTTCATCATCTCCAGCACGCGTTCGGAGCCCGTCTCCACGCCGAGTTGAAGCTCGAAGCAACCGGCTTTCCGGAGTTTTTCTAAAAGCGTGCGGGAAAGATTTTTCATCGGCGCCGCTTCGGCGTTCCAGTGGATGTCCAGCCCCTCGTCGATGATCATGTCGCACAGTTGCTCCAGCATTTTCGGACGGCCGTTTAAGATGTTGTCCGACACGGTGAAGCTGCGGTAGCCGAGTTCGCGCACGTGGTGTTTGAGTTCGTCGAATATGTGCCGCGCCGAGCGGCTGCGATATGCGCCCGCCAGGCTTTTGCCTTTGCAATACATGCAGTCCGCGATGCAGCCCCGGGACCATTCCAGCACCAGCGAATCTCCGGAAAACAGGTTCATGTCGAAATGCCCGTACGTGGGAAACGGTATCGAGTCCAGGTCTTTGATCGGCTCGCGGGGGGCGTAATCCTCATAGCCGTTTTCATCCAGCGTGATAACGCCGGGGATGCCTTTGATCGGCGCGCCCGCCTCGACAGCCTCCACGCACTCGCAAAGCGCCTGCTCGCCTTCGCCGACGACGTATCCGCTGACGAGGTCGCCAGCGCGCTCGAAGAAAATCCCGCGGTACTCGGGAGTAAAGATCGCCGGGCCGCCGAGGATGATGGTCACGTCCCGGTTGCATTTTCGCAGCCGCTTGATGATCTCGATCGCCATGCGTTCCTTGGGATCGCACACGGAAATGCCGATGACCGGCGCGTTGTAGCTCAATATCTCATCCGCCGCCGCCTGAATCCGGTCGTCGAAGGCGTGCGCGATAATCGGCCAGGTTTCGTCTGAGGACCAGAAATTTTTGTTTTCCACGTGCCATAAAAGCTTCCAGTCTTCGGGCGCCTCGTCGTACCAGCGGGCGTTGAAATCCAGAACCTTCGACGGATGACCTTTCGCATCCAGGTACGTGGCGAGGATCGCCGGGCCCACCGGCGGATTGGTGAAACCCCAGGGAGGCAAATTGACCAGCACGCACGCGATGTCCCGCCCGGCTTTTTCCGCGATGCGCCGGCGGATTCTTTTTTCCTGCTTTCTGATGGGATCGTTTGGTTTTAGGAAAAAATCGTAATTGAATTTCACGTTCATTCCGGCGACCCACGCGGCCATTTCCTTGACCCGCGTTTTTCTCCAGGCCTCGTTGTTCCAGCCCTTATGGCTCCACTGCCGGGAATGATCCGAAGGCGGCATGAGAACGATGTACTTCATCGAGTTTCGCTCAACGGCGCTTTTCGGCAGAACCTCGCAGGCCGAAATCGTGTCCACGAAATCGATATGCGGCTCGACCTGTTTCAAACGCCGGGCCGTCAGGTAGAAATCCGCCGTTGTCTCGCCGGGGAAACCGATGATGATATTGACGTGCGTTTCAATCCCCGCCTCATGCGCGTCACGCAGATTTCGCATCGCCGTTTGATGCGTATAGGGCTTGTTCATCAGGCGAAGCACGTCGTCTGAAAAACTTTCGACGCCGAACCGCAGAAATTTGCAGCCTGCCTGACGCAACTTGCAAAAAAGCCCCGGCGTCAGTTCGTCCGAAGGCGCGAAATTAGCCCCGAAACGCACGGGCATTTTCGCTTCGATGAGCAGATCGCACAGCTTGTCGAGCAGACCTATATTTCCGTCGGACACCAGGTCGTCGAACTCGAAAGCCCGAATGTCGTGACGCCTGTAGGCGGTGTCCATCTCTTCGAACACGGATTCGGCGGCGCGGTACCTCGCCGGCCCTTCGCCCGCCTGCTGCGCGCAAAAAGCGCAGCGCCACCGGCATCCCCGGCTCGTTCGGATGGAAAGAGTCTCGCTGTATTTTTCCGGACGCAACTCGCGGTAATCCGGCGTCGGCAGTTCGGAAAGGTCCATGATCGGCTCGCGGGGCAGATAATGCTTGTCGCCGCTTTGCAGAGTGTATCGAACGCCGCGCAGCGCCGATAGCTTTTCGCCGTTTTTCAATCGCAAAAGCAAATCGCTAAGGCTTTGCTCGATTTCCCCGACGATCATGTAGTTGCACAATTCATCGGTGAAAAGGTCGCGCTCGGCGCCTATGGACGTCGTCGGACCGAAAAGGATGATGCGCTTTCCCGGCGACTTTTTACGGATAGCCTCGAGCACCGACAGCGTCGCCAGCGTGTTGGCGCGGTGAACGAAAAAGGCGATGTTGTCCGCGTCCCGCGCCAACAGGCGTTCGGCGATTCGCGTCGCGTCGAGGCCGAGGGTTTCCATGCGACGGGCGCACTGCTCCGGTTTGGCCCACTCATCCCTTTGAGAAAGGTCCCAGAAAGCCTCGTGCTTTTCCTTGGCGGCCAGGTGGATTTCCAGATTGAAATCCATGCACGAAACCGCCAGGCCGCGGCTTTGCAGATAAGCCGAACTCATGGTCAGCGCGACGGGCGGCGAAGCGGTGTCGAAAGGCGGCAGAATCGCCAGCGTCGCGTCGAGCTTGCGCGCGGCCCAGTACTCGTCTTCGCCGTGGAAGTGATAATTGCTCTGGCGCACGGGGATTTTCTTTTTTTCCAGCGCCTCCATCACGCGCCCGAGCCAGGCGTGGCGGATAGCCGGCGTGTTTTGGCCGTCCGTGGTTTCCCAGGACACCTCGAACCAGTCCGGATCCGAAGCCGCGGCGACGCCGAATTTTTCCCTTTTGTTCGACAAAATCGAATGATCGATGATGTTGCACGAATTGCACACGCACACTTCGTTTATAAGATGACCCGCGTCTTCGATCATGGCGACGGTTTCGCCGACGGTCTCGTCGGTCTCGCCGGGAAAACCGATGACCAGGTTGATCCACAGGCTGACGCCCGCCTCGCGGATGTCGCGCATGAGCCGCAGGGCGGTCTCCTTGGCGAATCCCTTGTTCATGCGCTTCATGATCGTCGGCGAGCCGCTTTCAATTCCCAGGGTGATGGTGTGGCAGCCCGCCGCGCGCAGGTTTTTGAGGATGCTGGGCTGCAGGGCGTCGGAAACGATGGCGTTGGCGGTCCAGCGGATTTCCTCGCCCCACCGGTTGATCATGGTGCAGAGTTTGTCGATCTGCTCGATGTTGTAATTGAGCTGAAGATCGTTGAAGGAAAAATCCCGCACGCCGTTTTTTTCGACGTGATAACGGATTTCCTCAAACACGTGGCCCGCGCTGCGATTGCGTTGCGGTCCCATGAGCACGCGGTCGTTGCAAAAGATGCATTTGCCCCGGCATCCACGGCTGGTGAGAATCGGCAGATTCTTCGTGGTGTAAAGACTTAAATCGAAATCCTCGAAGGTCGGCCAGGGATACTCGTCCAGATTCTGCGTGGTCGGCCGCTCGACGAAATCCCCGTAATCCATTTCGCCGAGGATCATCACGCCGGGAATCCGCGCCGCGCTTTTGCCTTCGCGTAGCGCCGTCAGCAGATCGACGAGCGTGGCCTCGCCTTCGTGTCCGACCACGAAAGCATCCACGAGACCCCGGTCGAAGCGGCGCATGGATTTTTCGGCGAACACGCCCATTCCGCCGACGATCACGTAGGCGTCGGGCTTTTTGCTTTTGAGGCGGCGGATGATTTCCTGCGTCATCAGGCGATTGTCCGAATGGCAGGAAAATCCGTACGCGCCGGCGCCGGCGTCCGCCAATTCTTCAACGGCTCGGTCCAGCGTTTCAGCGAATGCGCCGTACGTGTCGGCGATCTTCGTGGGCCACACCCACTGCGTCTTGTAATCCATGCTCCATTGATCAGAGCAGTCCGGCCCCGCGTCGCGAAAGACGCGGATGTTCAAATCCATGACTTTCGCGCTAAAGCCCTTCACCCGCGCGGCGGCGGCCAGGCAAGCCAGGGAAAGCGGCGGCATTTCCGGGCCGAACGGGGGGCAAATGACGAGTTGTATATCCGGACCCTTGCTCATACGGTTCTCACCTTTCAGAGCGGAATCATCAGGCTAAATTACGGCCTTTGCAAGCGCAAGGGCTTTACGGCGCAAAACCGGCGGCTTTGCGCGGGCGATAACCTTTTTCGCCTTTTGAAATGAGGGTGTTGACACGCCATGCGCTTTTGAAGATATTTGCAACTCCGAATTCCCGGAGAATTCGGAATTTGAGCTGCCGTAGCTCAGTTGGTTAGAGCGCCTGATTGTGGATCAGGAGGTCCCAGGTTCGAATCCCGGCGGCAGTATTAATGAAATCAATAGGTTACGTACCTTTTTGAGAAATCAGCTTTTTCATATGTGACCGACAAATCATATTGCTTTCAATTGGTATCTTGATTTCTATCCAAAGAGTAAAATCGATTTTACTAATCCCCTTTTCCTGAAAAGCGGTTTCGGCTAAACTCCGACAGATCGATAATTTCTCGAAAGCAAACATGTGGTTGGATCGGTGTTGCGCCTTCTGACAAATCCACCTTTGCAAGTGGAACTTCGATGGGAAATGCTGCATGACAGAAAAACACCAATCCTTATTTGACGACAGCCTGCTTCTCGCGCTGTGGGGACCTTATAATTTGGAAAATGATTTACCTGATAGGTAAATAAAATTGACAAGGATGATCCGTGGATATATCCTACAAGACGAACAAGCTGAAAAAAGCTTTTGAGGAAAAAAATGAAGCCGAAAAAACTTGGGGGAAAAAGGCATCGAAATTATGGGGGCCGGAAAACGCACAGAAACTCATGCAAAGACATTCAGAATTGAAAGCAGCGAATAATCTGGGAGATTTCTGTAAGCTCCCTGCTCCGCACTGCCACCCTCTTAGCGGCAACAGGGATGGTCAGTTTTCATGCGATGGAAAGCACCCGCATCGCCTTATTTTCGAGGTGGACCACGATCAGATACCACGACTTAAAGACGGTGGAATAGATTTGAAAGAAGTAACCCACATACGAATCATAGAAGTGGTGGATTATCATGGGAAATAAGGACTTTTCACCGGACTACGCAATCCCCCCCGGCGAAACGGTTTTGGAAACGATGGAAGCACTGGGCATGACGCAGGTCCAACTTTCGTTGCGGACAGGTCTGTCCAAAAAACACATCAATCAGATAATCTCCGGGGAAGCTCCGATTACGACACAAAGCACGCTGTTGTTTGAAAAGGTCTTCGGAGTACCTGCGAGTTTTTGGAGCAATCTTGAACGTAATTATAGGGATGCGCTTGCTCGCTTGGAAGAAGAAAACCGACTTCAACAAGATATTGCTAGGTTGAAGGAATTTCCAGTCAAGCAAATGATTGAAAATGGTTGGGTTGAGAAGAAGAATGACAAAGCTGAACAAGCTGAAGAAGTCTTGAAATTTTATGGCGTGACTTCCTTTGATAGATGGAAAAATGTCTTTGATAGTTATCAATACGCAGCCAGAAGCAGCGAAGCTTATGAGAGTAAACCGGAAGCGGTTTCTGCTTGGATTCGTAGAGGGGAATTGCTGGCAAGAAATATTCAATGTCGCCCTTTCAATGAAAGGCAGTTCGTGCAAAACCTTAAGGAAATCCGCAGTTTAACCGTTAAAAAGCCGAAAGTCTTTCAGAATAAACTAGTTGACCTTTGTGCCGATTCTGGCGTGGCGGTCGTATTGGTAAAAGAAATTCCTAAGCTCGTTTTAAACGGCATCACACGTTGGCTCACACCAGAAAAAGCATTAGTCCAACTTAATATTCGATATAAATGGGGTGATATTTTCTGGTTTACTTTTTTTCACGAAGCAGGGCATGTTTTACGGCATGGCAAAAAGGAAGTATTTTTGGAATTCGGACATAACAAAGACGAACAAAAAGAAAAGGATGCGGACAAGTTCGCAGCAGATTTTCTTATTCCTCCTTATGAATGGAAAAAGTTTATTAGTGGCAGAACTCCATTTTCAATTGCAAGAATAATTGCCTTTGCTGATTCAATGGGAATTTCTCCTGGTATTGTCGTCGGAAGATTGCAACATGAAAAAATAATTCCGCATACTCACTGTAACGGGATACGAAATAAGTTTGAGTGGGGAGAATGATCCTGTTATTTCATTCCTCGAATTTCCTACTGTCATGTCGCACCTGTAATGTTGGATAAAGCCTTCTCAGTTTTATCCTTGCGTCCTTTGTTGTGAATTGCCAGTTAATCGTCACATTTTTCGAATTCCTGTGATGTCGACATGCCTCGACTTCCGCGGTGACGGACGCCTTCCGGGGTTTTCGTTAATACTGCCAGGAAAGGCCCAAGGAAAACTCCCGGCCTTTGAAATAGCGCTCGACGATTTCCTCGTCCTGCATGCGACGGACTTCGAGATCCAGCAGATTTTTCGCTTTGGCTTTGATCGAAAATCCGTGGGGCAATGCCTGGGACGCGACCAGGTCGAGTTGATGGAACGGCTGCTCGACGACATCCGGCGCGCCGCCGGCGCCCACCTCCTCGATCCGTTCTCCGAAGACGTTATAGAGGATGGAGGCCTTGGCGCCGATGTCCTCATTGTCGTATTCGAGCATGAGGTTGACCGTATAAGGCGACTGACCCTGCAAGGGACGCTTGTCTTCCGTGGATATCCCCGAGTCTTCCGAAAGCTCGACTTCGGATTGAATCCACGCCGCGTTTCCGGATAGATAAAGATATTCCAGCGGATCGTAGACGAATCCGAAGCTTTTTCGAAAATCCATCTCCAAGCCGTAATTCTCGGCTTTTTTCGCGTTTTCATAGGTGACGGAAAACTGTGCGCTGGGCACGACGATCGTTTCGATGGGCTTTTCAAACTGTTTGTAAAACAATCCGAAGGAAAGAATCTCTTCCTGCGCGAAATACCACTCCCAGCGAAGGTCCATGCTGCTGATCATGCAGCGTTCAAGATCCGGATTCCCGAAAACCTGCCGCCCGCCGGTGACATCGTTGAACGTGGCCGAAGACAGTTCGCGAAAATCCGGACGCGACACGGTTTTGCTGTAAGCGCCGCGAAAAAACATGTTTTCGTTGAAGTTGTATGTGACGTTCAGCGCCGGCAAGATGTCGGTGGTCTCAAGATCGGCGGCGACGGGTTCGTCGTCGGGATTGAAAAGCTCGAACGTCTCGACGTTCTGCGCGGACTTTTCCCAGCGCGCGCCGCCAACGACGCGGACCGTCTGCATAACCGGTAAATCGGCTATGCCATAAAACGCGTTGATGTCCTGGGATGCGTTGTAGTTGTCGGTTTCCCGGGTGATTTCCTCGAACTGAAAACCGTCGCTTCCGATGTTTTCATCCACGAAAATATCTTCGGGATTCCGACTGAGCACATCCACGTCGGTGCTTCGTTCTCCTTTGTGCATGAACTTGAACCGGCGCGTATCGACGTTGCGTTCCCGCGTCACATAGGCGGCGCCGGTTTTGACCTTGGCTTCCCAATCCCGCCAAACATTAAAGGGGAGGGTCAAATCCAGGCCGAAATCGTTGTTTTCATCTTCGAGTTCGGAAAAAAGCCGCTGGTTGCCTTCGGGCCGATCGGAAAGAATCCACTCGCCGGTGGTGCTTTCAAGATCGTAGCGAACTTCTCGACGGTCGGGTTCGTCTCTTTCCGCTTTGGAAAAGGCGTAACGCCAGTCGACGCCCAGGTTCATCACCTCGGGAATGATGTGATGGCCCGACGCCTGCTGGAAAAACAGTTGCCGCTCAAGCCATCGCTGCCGCGTGGCTTCGATGTTCGTGGCCACGTCCCGATTCGGGCCGTGATACATCCTGGTTTCATTATCCGTCGTACGCACGAGCAGCGTCGTGGACTGGATCAGATGATCGTCGGTTATTCCGAGCCCGAAATTGAAAATGGTTCCCAGATCGATGGAGTTGGTCAGCGTTTCAAAATCGTAGGAGTGCTGGAGTTCGAGATGATCTCCGGCGCCGACGATATAATAGTTCTTCTGCTTGCGCTGCAAATCCCAGTCGTTGCCGTACGTCAGGCCTCCCATAAGGCCGATCTTCATGACGCCGGCGCGAAAGCCGTAGCCCGCCGTCAGATCAAGGCCCGCATCCATGGGAACTTTGTCCCGATATACTTCCCAGTTGTTGGGCATGGCTTCGCCGTATTCCTCCAATTCCTCGGAGGTGTAGCCCCGGGAAGAAAAGCGGTCGCTTTCCAAAAGCGCCTCGCCTTCCGTCGCTCGAGCCACCTCGTCGGGCATGGCCCGCGAGCCGTCGTCGATGCCGAGCCAGTCCGTATCGCCGCCGTCGTACATAAGCCCGCGCTCGAACGTCGTTCCTACGTGGTATCCGCCCGACATGCCCACCTTGAGGACAAATTCATCGGGCACGCCTTTGGTCTGAAGCATGATTACGCCACCCCCGAATTCTCCGGGCATATCCGGGGAGTACGTCTTTTGCACGACCACGCCCTGAAAAAGGTCCGTGGGGAACATGTCCAGCGGAACGACGCGGCGCTCGGGTTCGGGACTGGGCAACGTGGAGCCGTTGATCAACGACGAGGAATAGCGCTCGCCCATGCCGCGCACGTATATATATTTTCCGTCCACCACCGTAAGTCCCGTAACCCGCTTGAGGGCCGCCGCGGCGTCGCTGTCGCCGGATCGGGAAATCTGCTCGGCGCCGATAACGTCGCTGACGGCGTTCATTTTCTTGCGCTGATCGAGCATGGCGGACAGGCTTCCTTCCACGCGGGGAGCGGTGACGGTGTAATCGCGCAAAGCAAGAGCGCTTGGCGTCAACCCCACTTCAATGGGCTCGGCTTCGTCGCCCGGGTGCAAAACACCGTCGATTGTCTGCGTGTTGAAGTCGGAATGGATGATCGAAAGGGCGTATTTCCCTTCGGGGACATCCAGCTCGAAAAGGCCGTTTTCATCGGTCTTGGTCTCGGCGGCGCTGCCTCTGGCGAAAATCCGGGCGTCGGCTACCGGCGCGCCGTCTTCGTCCTTGACCACCTTTCCGCGCACGCGAACCATGACGGCGTCGCTTTTGACCGGCGCGGCGATCCCGGTGGTTTCGAGCATTTTCACTTTATCCCGGGGATATTCGACGCTCACGACCGCCGGAACGCCCGCCGGACCCAAAGAAGCGATGATTTCCGTCGTTTCGCCGGCGACGATCCAGGCATCGGCGACGGAGGCCGGTTCATAGTCGGGATGCGAGATGTTGATCTGGCGCTTGCCCTGCGGGGCCTGCAAGCGGGCCGCCCCGTCGGCGTTGGTGGTCGCCGAAGCGCCGCCGTCAATCGATACGATGGCCCCGGTCAGGGGAAGGCCTTCACCCTGAACGAAGACAATGCATGTCAGATTACCGTTCAATTCCTGAGCCGACGCGATGTTCGGAAGAATCAGGCCGACAAATAGTGCGAAAAATATCCTGATTATCATGAATCAATAACACTCCCAACCCAATTCGCCGCATGATTGCATGGCCTTGCGAAGCTCCATGGCGCTGTGAAAGAGATCCGGTCGGGTGATGGATTTAAGATGCTTCTCGGTTTTGTCGAAACGGCCAAGCTTGAAATGGCAGTAGGCCATGGCGTATCGAATTTCATCGTCCGCCAATAGCCCCAGGCGCGACAGCCGCGCTTCCAGCGCGACGGCCAGATCATATCGACGCCGTTGCAGCAAAATCCCCAGGCGTTGCCTGACTTTTTCCTTCTGATCGGGAATCCGCATGTTGGCGTACAATGCCCGCGTGGGAAGGTTTTTTCGGCGAAACAACTCGGCTGCTTCGACATAAGAATTGGGATCGGCCAGCGCGGCCCGCTCGAACAGCGTGGCGGCGGTGTACACGAATCCTTCATCGAGATAGGTGTGCGCCAGCTCGGCGACGACGGTCATATCCTCGGGAAACCGAAGATGAGCCAGTTCCAAAATGGGAATGGCTTTTTGCGCCTGCCCGGTCAAACGCAGGGCCTCGCCGACGGCCACGTAATCTTCGGGTTTTACATCCGAACTTCGAAGATAGGATTCTCCTTTTTCGACGGCCTGCTGAAAGAGCCCGAGTTCGATCAGGTAAAATATTTTCTGTCGCTGAAAAATCGAATTTCCGGGAAATCTGCTCTCGCCTTCCGCAATGACATCCCAGGCCTTTTCGGCGCGGCGGGCTTTCCAGTGACACTGGGCGCGAAGTTGGAGCAACTCGGGCTGCGCTTTTCCGGCGTCCCCGGCGCGGTCCAAGGCCTCGAGGCTTTGGTCGTACTCCTTTAGCCCGTAGAGGGCCTGCGCGATATAGACGTGAAGAATCGGATCGTCGTATCCGGCTTTAAGGGCCAGGCTGAGTTTCAGGTTCGCTTCGGTATAAAGCTCGCGGCGCAGAAGCAAAAGCCCGGTCAGCGTATATAACCTGGCCTTGTCGATCTTCTCATCGCCTTCATCCACTTTTAAGAGCAAAGTCTCGGCGCGTTCGAAATGACCGTCGCGAATCATCAGCGCCGCCAGACCGAGGATGTCCGTTTCCTCTTTGTCTGAAGCCTCGGATTTTTCCTTGGCATAAGCAGCGGTCGGCCGCACCGGCGCCAGACCGAAGACAAGAGCAATCGCGGCGATGAAAATCAGTGAAGGAAAGTCTCGTCGAACCATATTCGCTTAATGCCGCTTTATATAAGTTTGAATTGCACGCGCTGCCTGGCCCAGACCTTGACGCTTTTACCCTGGTAGGTGGCGGGATCGAATTTCCAGTCGCGGACGGCTTCCTGCGCGGCCTGCTCGAAAACGCCGTCCGGTTCGGCCTCCAGAATTTTCACTTTTTCCACATCTCCGTCCGCCGTGATGAGCAGGCTCAAGACCACGAATCCCGATGTACCCTTGGAGCGGGCTTTTCTGGGATAATCGACTTCGGTGCGGGTTCGAACGCGCGGCGCCTTGTCCACGGCCTCTTCGTTCATGACCAGGTCGTCGATGTCGCCGAGCATATTGTCCGAAAGCCGGCCCACCGCCGAGGTGTCGAAATCGGGAATTCCGAAGCTCATGCCGCCCAGGGACCCCGAGATTTTCGGCAGCGGCGCGCGATTAGCCTTGCTCGTCGATTTCCGGCGGGGCTGCCGCGGTTGCCGCACTTTCATCCGGCGGTCCTTTTTTTGCACTTTCCGGACCTGAAAAGCGACTTTCTTGTGATTGTTGTCGGCCTTGGGCCTGGCGATGGCGCTGTTCATGGTCAGCACCAGCGTGAAAACAGCCAGGGACCCGATCAGCATCCAAACCATAGCGACCAGATTTTTCGGCAGCGATTTTTTTAAGCGTGTCTTTTGCCTTTCCGTCATCAGCCGGCCTCCTTTTCCGTTGCAACGCCGACGTCCGCGGCCCCGGCCATGCGGCAGTGATCGATAACCTGGATCAACTGTTCGGCCGAAGTGCGGCGGTCGGTAATAACCAGAACGATTTTTTGAGTCATTGTTTTTAAGTGATCCCTGACCCTGGACTGCACCATCCAAGGCCTGACGCTCTGCCCGTCCACCAGCACGTCGCCGCCGCGGGTGATGTGCACGCGAAGCGCCTTGGTGGATGCCTTCTGCGAGCTGCCGGCCGAGGGGCGGTCGATATCCACCTTCAGATCCTTGACGAAGGTCGTGGACACCATGAAGAAAATGAGAAGAATAAAAACCATGTCGATCAGCGGGGAGATATCGATTCCCTGCTCCGACGATTTCTTTTCCCGGTATCTCATGATTCGCCATCCCCCCCGCCCGCGCAGAGAATGTCCTTGACTTGCGCCAGCTCCATTTCAAGTTGCTTTTCCCTGCGATCCAGAACGCGCCCGGCGACCATTCCCGGAACCGCGACGGCCAGTCCCATCTGCGTGGAAATCAAAGCCTGAGAAATGCCTCCCGCAATGCCTCCGGACTGGGAAAACAGGGACATGTCCCCCAGGGCGTTGAAGGTTTCGATCATTCCGGTGACCGTGCCCAGCAGGCCGGCCAGCGGAGCGACGCGGACGATGCTTCGGATAAGGGTTCCGTATCTGGATATTTCGGCCTGTAATTCGCCGAAGGCTTCGTCGAGATTGCGGCGCAAGGGATGCTTTTTTGATCTCATCGCCTTAAGCCCCAGAACCACCGCCGTATCGATGATCCCGGAAGGCCGGCGGTGATAACTTTGGCTGTATCGATCGACCAGGACGCGGACGCTGCGCGCGTTGCCTCGCTTCAGCGTGGCGTAGCGATAACCCAGGGCGTACCAGAGCAGCATGGTGCCGATCATCAGCGGCGGCATCACGAAGCCGCCCGCCGTAATGTACCCGGTGAAATCTTTGACGAAGGCAAAAAGCATCAGCCGCTTTTCTCCGTGTCGAAAAGGCTTGCCTGACGTCGATTGAACGAAAGATTTGTAATTTTCAGCGCCGCGTTTTCCATGCTTGTTTTAATCTTTTCTGACCATCCGGAAAGCAGATTGCCGCAAAGCAGCGTCGGTATGGCGACGATAAGGCCCAGTTCCGTCGTGATGAGGGCTTCGGAAATGCCGCCGGATAAAAGCTTCGGATCCCCGGCGCCGAATTCGGTGATGATATTGAAAGTGGAGATCATGCCGGTGACGGTGCCCAGCAGGCCCAGAAGCGGCGCCACGGCGGCGAAAACCAGGATCGACGCGCCGAAGCGGTCGAGAAAAGGCGTTTCGTGGAGGATGCTTTCCGAGATGATGTCCTCCAGATGCTCACGGTCGCGATTCAGGTTGCGGATGGTGGCTTTGAGCACGCGCGCGGTGGCGCCTTTGCCGGCTTTGCAGATATTCTCGGCTTCCGTAAATTTTCCTTGCGTCACCAGAGGCGTCACTTCATCTAAAATGGCGTCCCGCCGGGAAGCCGCCTGATAGAGGAAGCGTGAGCGCATGAGGATCATCAGCGCGGCGCCGACGCCCAGGATGACGATGATCCACCCGATGACGCCGCCGAGATTGATGGTGTCAATGACGGTGGCTTTCTCCCGCCGATCCACGGCCTTATCCAAAGATTCGTAGATAAACATTTTCAAGGTGCGCGGCCTGCCCGGTTCGGTCAGCGATTCGGCGACTTTGCCGGCCTGCCAGATTTTGAAGCGTCCGTCGCCCGCGGGAGCCAGAGCGCCGCCGCCTTGCGGGCTTGAGCCTAAGGCCGCCACGTTGCCCAGGCGGATGATTTTTCCCGACGCTTTTTTCCCGTCTTTGAGAAAAAACTCTCCGTCGTCGGTTCTCACGGAGGAAAGCAGACCGAGAGTGGACAGGGACTGCTGGTATAAAAAAGCAAGCTGTTTTTTTATAGCCTGGGAGTTTCCCTCATCGCCGCCGGTTTCCGGAAGAATCACGCCGTAAGTTTCCAGAGTCTGCGCGGCCTGCGTTACCGTGCCTTCCAGCGTGTCGGCGTTTTCGATAAGTCCTTCGGCTTCGCGTTCGGAATCAAGGAGCAATTCCTCCATACGGGAGGCTTCAACGGTAAAATGCAGCAGCTTCGACGATAAAGAGCCCAGCTCGTTTTTCGCCTCGCCGATCTTCGCTTCGGCCACGGCGTCCTGCTCTGACAGGCGTTTGAGAAGGCTTTTCTTCTCCGCTTCCAAAAAAGCGAATTCCTTTTTATACGCCGCGGCGAGGGTGTCGTTTTGCGCTGCGGCATATCCGGGAAAAGCCGCCGAGGCGGCGGCCATCATCATGAGAAAAACGGCGGTGATCCAATGCTTCATTATTTTTCCCCGGGGTCCGGCAGCGCGTTGGGCAGTTCGAAATATCCAACGCGAATTTGTTTTTTGAATGAGTCGAACAGATAAGCGACCTTTTCGGCGTCCGGAGAATCGGTCAGCACTTCGTATTTCCAGGCGCCCGCCTCTTTGACCGCTTTGCCGGTCAGGCCGCCTTTCGTTTGAAAGAACATCATGATCATTCCGATCCGGGCGACATCGGCCAGTTGCTCGTATCCGTTGACGGTGATGATCTGCCTATCGAGGCCGCTTTCCCTGGTGAGGCGGAATTCATCTTCCAAAAACGCCCAGAGCATCATGGCGGACTTTTCCGGGCGCATCACGCCGGTTTTTATCTGCGTTTCGATCTTTGCAAGTTCCGCAAGCCGCTCCGGCGTCTTGAAAGGCAGCGCCGATTCCACGTAAGCCCGCGTGTCGTCGACGGCGGAAAATAAAAGCGGTTTCAGATCTTCGCCGGACACCGAGTATTTCTCGATATCCTCTTTGCGCCTGTTCATGGCCGAGGCGAGTTCCTTGATCCGAAGCCGCTCTTTTTCGATCTGCATTTCCAGGTCGGCTTTTTGCTGGGCCAGGGAGTCCAGGTCTTTTTTGAGCTTCTGCTGTTTGAGTTCGAGTTTGTTTTCCAGAGATTCCACATCACCGCGCATGGCGGTGAGTTTCTCGGCCAGATTGGTGATTTCGTCGGATTTCACCGGCGCCGGCCAGGCCGCCAAAACAAAAAAAGTGAAAATGCAACAAACAGGTCCGAGGCGGGTGTTCATCAGAGATAAGAATCGATATCCGGGCATGGATCGCACTCCGAATTTCCCCTTGGCAAATGGGCGCGGCGCTTTGGCCCGATAAGTCAGCGCCGCACCCACTGCCCGGAGGGTAAGATTTAGTTTGCAGCGCTGGTGGTCCAGCCGGCGGTCCAGTCGTCGTCGCCGACGCCGCCGATGAAGTCGACGTCCTCGAAGAAGGATTCGCTCGGAACCGAAGCGCCGGTAAGAGCCGGGCTTCCCGATTCCAGGGTGAAATCCGGATTCGCCTCGTTGCGCGGATCCGCGATCATCGGATCTTCGTTGGAGTTGCCTTCATTCAGGGTTTCCCAGAAATCGGCCACGCTGAAAGGAGGCGTGTATCCGTCGATTTCAGGCTCGGCATAATTCTCGGCGTTGTTGAACATGATGGAATTGGTCAGGGTCAGCTCTCCGCTGAGATCGTCGCCGCCCCAGGCGTTCTCGAAGGTTTCCTGGTGATCGACGGCCAGTCCGGCTTCGCCGAAACCGTAGATGATCAGGTTGGAAAGGTTGGCCGCCGTGCCTTCTCGCAGAAGCGCGCCCAGGTCGGAACTCTCGCCGCCGGCGCCGATGATGGTCACGTTGGAAATCGTCGGATGGGAGCGCGGGGTCGCCGTGTTGTCTTCGCCGCTATTGTCGGCTTCGATGCCCTGGTCGCCGGCGTCGGCGTATTGCTGGAGCACGCCGAACTGCGCCTTGCCCTGCCAGCCGTCGGTCCAGTCGAGCATGTCGTCTGCCACGCCGGTGATCAGAAAGTGCTTGATGTTGCAGGCGCCGCCGAAGAACTCGATGCCGTCGTCCTTATTCATGTGAACCTGCACGTACTCCACGGTAGTGCCGCTGCCGACGCCCTGAAAGGCGATGCCGTTCAGCTCGTTGTCCGGGCTGATCAGGCGGCCGGCGAACTCGACGCGCACATACTTGAGAACGCCGCTGTTGTCGGTGGGATCGGCGCCGCCGAAGGAACCGGTGGCGCCTTCGCCGATGGACTCGCAGAAGGCCTCTTCGTCGGTGAGGCAGTTATTGATGGGCGCGCGGCCGTTGATGATGATGCCGCCCCAGTCGCCCCGGGCCCGCTCGCCGTCGTTTTTCGAAGACGAGAAAACAATGGGGGCGTCCGCCGCGCCTTCGGCCATGAGTTTGGAGCCGCGTGTGACCACCAGCATGCCGTTGGTCGAGGATTCGCCGAAAATCCGCGTGCCGGCTTCGATGGTCAGGATGGTTTCATCGACGTCGTTGCCGACAAAAACGCCGCCGCGAAGAACCCAATTCGTGTCCGCCGTCATGGTGAAATCATTGGTGATGACGCCCGAAATCCAGCAAACGTCGCCTTCGCAGTCAAGTTCGCTTTCATCGCCGGGATCGTCGTCGTCATCGTCGTCGCCGCTGCTGTCGTCGTCATCGTCGTCATCGCCGCAGGAAACGGCAAACATCATAGCCAATGCCGCGAGGCAGATCGATGACAGGACAAGCAGAGATGTCCAAAAATCCTTTGTTCTCATCATTTCCTCCAAGTTATTCCGTTCTCATTACCAAGTTTTATCGCACAGCATTTCCATGACGAATTCATCGCCATCAAGGGCGTCATTCAGATTCATCGAGCGGCAAAATACTGGGGGCGCATTTGCCGATAATTAGGCGCTCTTTAAATATTGGTTAAATATGCGCACCGGGAAATTCTTGAGAGAAAACAAGTGTTTCAATGAAGATTGCGCGCAACGGGGATGGGCTTGTCTAACGAAGTCCAAATATTGCGGCAGGCAGTATTGTCATTCGTCGGCGGCAACGAAACGGTATCCGACGCCGCGAACCGTTTTAATGAATTCGCCGGCTTTCCCCAGTTTCTTTCTCAAACCGGTCATCTGCACATCAATGGCGCGGTGCGTGATGTTGCATCCGTCTCCTTTAATGTGCTCGATAATAGCCGCCCGCGACCACACCCGGTCGGTATGCGCCACGAGAAGAAAAAGCAACTGGAATTCACTGACGGTCAGATCGATCGATTTTTTCTCGAAACTGACTTCATGGGTTTTGGCGTTAATGATCAGACCGTTTTTGGCAATCACCTCCGGCCCGTCATTTTTGCGTCTCCTGCGCCGACGCAAAGCCGCGCGGACGCGAGCGACAAACACGCGGACGTTGAAAGGCTTGGTGATGAAATCCTCGGCGCCGAATTCCAGGCCCGTGACGATAACCGTTTCGTCGCTTTTTGCCGAAACGATAATGATGGGTATCGAGGAGTAATTCTCGATGGATTTGACGGTGCGGAAAAAATCGAAGCCGTCTATGCCGGGAAGCATCAAATCCAGGCAGATCAAATCCGGGACGTCGTTTTTCATAAGCGTCAGCGCGCTTTCGGCGGAACGCGCCCCTTTGACGATGTAGGATTCCTTTTCCAGGTTGTAGCGCATCAACTCAAAAATGTCCTCATCATCCTCGATAACGAGAATCCTCTTTTTCGCCATAACGGCAACTCCTGATTCGTGTCGCAACGCAAATGTTGAAAGGTTTTCTTCTGTCATTCCCAGACTCACTCCCAGGATTCATCATCCGTCGATTGCCGCGACAAGTTTTACGCCGGGATCGATTGCTTTTTGAATTTCGCAGCCGACAGGGCTTTTTGCTTCATTGAACCGCGCATCGGCTTTTTTACAATTCTCCTTACCGAAATACACGGAGATCTAAACGTGACCGTTCCCGGGCAATCCGGTCGCGCTTTCAATTTAGATGAAACAAATTAAAATTTGGTTAGGAGATGAATGATTTTCCGTTAACGAGAAGTGAGGTTCTCTCAAAAGAATGATCGGGGTTTTGAAATTCGCTTTGCTGGATCAACTTAAGGTCCGTGTAAGTCTCGTCTTTATCGTCTTCAGGCACAGTGGTTTCGATCCGGGATATGTCGTTTTGCAGCTTCAGTGTTCTTTTCATGATGGGGATGTTTATGCCCGCCGTGGTTTCCCGGCTTTCCTTCATGCGATCGCCGCCGCACCGGCTTTACCGGGAATCTTCGCCTTTGTGTCGGACACTTTCGGTCAGGTCATGCCGGAGCAGCGCCATCTCCTGAACCAGCACTTTGTTTCGGCGGGAAAGTTCGGACAATCTCACCGAGTAGTGGATGTTCAGCGCGATCAGGAATATCGTGCCGAAAATGAACAACGTTGTCGTCGGGGTTACCGCTCCGATCAACCGGCTGAGAAATTCGAGAAAACCGTACCAGGCTGACAGCAAGACGATCACGCCGCTGATCAAAACCCACAAAATCGAGTAATCAACGGCCATCTGTTTCTGGCGGACCAGGCTCAAGACCAGGGTCAGCAGAACGAGCGACGCTGTCACGGCGAAGATTCGTTGCGTCAGAGTCATGGAAAGCCCTCCTGAGAATACGGACGTCGGTAATCACGGTGATGAAAATCGAAAGCGACATCTTGACGATGTAATAAATCAGCGACAGACCCGAGTGCATGGACTGGCCGGTCACTGAGGCTTTCATCTCCATCGGGAGTTCTTTGATCAGCAAACCGGTCCGGTGCATCAAAATCAACACGTCCGCATCCGGAAAATCGGTCGGGAAGTAGTCCGAGGCGTAGAGTCGGACGACCTTGCGATTGGCGGCTTGAAAACCCGAGGTGACATCGCGGATGTGCTGGCCCGTGAACAGGCGGACCAGCGTGGAAAAAAGGTGAATGCCAAGGCGCCGCAACCGGGGAACGCGATAGCCGGACACGCCGGAAAACCGCGAGCCGATGACGAGGTCGGCCCGCCGAGCCTGCAACTCGCGGATGAGTTCGGGAATATATCGCGGCAGGTGCTGACCGTCGGCGTCGAGTTGCACGACGAAATCGTAATCGTTTCGTTGCGCGTACTTGTATCCGGTTTGGAGCGCCGCTCCGTAACCCATGTTGACCGGGTGCGACAACACCGCGGCGCCGGCGGCCCGCGCCATAGCGGCAGTCGCGTCGAACGAGCCGTCATCGACCACCAGCACGTCCAGCCTCAGGGGCAGCGCCGCGACGGAGGCGACGACCTCTTCGATCTGTTGCTCTTCGTTGTAAGCCGGGATGACGACGAGGACGCGATCCGGCCGCTCATCGGCAACTTCCGCTGAACGCATTTTGAAGCTTTCGATCAAGTCATTTCTCCACCTGGCGCGCTTGCGATCATCTGCTTTGTACCGTAAAAATCGGCGCACAATCAAGGATCGCCGGCGATGGCGCGGCCGCCGGGAGTGGATTTGGCGAACTTCGGAAGCGGTCTTCGCTAGATGAACCGAAACGTCATCGAGTCTTTCTTGATCACGTACTCGAAAATTTGGTTGTGCGGCTGATAGGTGCAGCGAGGGCACTGCGCGGCAACCCGTATGCCTTCGAACACTTCCCAATGCCGCCGGCCGGACCAGGCGGCGGCGACCGCCTCCACGTCGGTGACGTTGACGGCCAGGTCTAGTCGCGGATCGCCGCGACGGTCGCAGCAGAGGCCGAAGTTGAAGGCTTCCTCGGGTGCCCGTTCGTCGGATGGCGGCATGAACACACCGGTCATGAAGACGGCGTGGCACTGGCCGAAATGATTGGCCTTGACCAGTTCTTCGTTGAACTTGTGGGTAATGGCGTACACGCCGAAGTTCTCGTCCTCCAGCTCCCGCGCCTTTTCGATCTGCTCCCGGAACAATTCCAGCGCTTCCGGCGCAAAGGAGATGAACGGCGCGCCCAGCTTGTCCCACGGGGTTCCGGCCGGCCGCAGGTGAAAATTGCGGCAGCCGATTTCCTTGGCGGTCCGGGCCGCCTCGAATATCTCACCGACGTTTGTTTCGTAGAGCAGATACTTGAACGAAACGCCGTATCCGCTGCGTTCCATCGCCAGGCGCGCCGATTTTCGCTTGGCCAGGTCAACGAGGTCGGCGATGTTGGCCAGAATTTTTCCGTAATGATCGGTTTCGCCGCCGGGGTCTTTCAATTCGTTGAACGTGGCGCTGCTGCCCGCATCCACGCTGACGCCGACCCAGGTGCAGTCCGTCAGCGCTTCGGTGTGACCGTGGATCGCCGTGCCGTTGGTCACCACGCCCACTTCGACGCCATTGGCCGCCAATCGCCGGACGAATTCACCGCAATGCGGGTGCAAAAGAGGTTCGCCGCCGCCGGCGATGCAAACGGCCTCAACCCCTTGCGGCCAGTCCGGCGCTCCCTGCCATTTCGGCAAAAAGTCCGCGATCGCCTCCAGGGTTTTGGGGGCGATCTTTTTCTCGCGCTCTTCCAGAATCTTGGCCGAATTGCACCACCGGCAATCCAGATTGCATCGGTTGACTGGATCGACGGTCACCAAAACCGGTTGCGGAATCGGCCGGCCCGGTTGAATCTTTTCCCATCGATAAATCTGCGCCAACAACTTGTACGAGTTGAACGGGTTCCACCGCTTGGCGACCGACCATTCAAGGTCTTTCTTGAGAGTCATCGCGTTGTCCCTCGGCCAGTAGCTGATAGATCAAGTTGGTTCGTTTGTAGTACCACCAATAGTTGACGCTTCCAAGCCAGCCTTTGCCGATCGCCCTGGCGTGTTTAACGGCGATTTGGTTGGCGACCAGCAGCGTCTTTTCGATGTCGCCGCCGGTCTTGCAGCCGGTATAAAAGCGGAAGGCGCCCAGGTAACGGTCCAGTATCCCCGGCCGGCAAATCCGCCCGAACTTCAGCCACAGGTCGTAATCCATGTCGTACTTCAACGCTTCGTCGACCCCGCCCACTTCGTTGTACAGCGAGCGATGGAAAAAAACGGCGACCTGCGAGATGAAGTTTTCGACCAGCAGCAGCGAGTAGGAGTAGCGCCGCAACAACAGGTTTTTATACCAGGTGATCGGTTTGCGGATCTCGCGGTCGTGTTCGTCGATGAGCTTGGCCTTGCCGTACAACCACCGCGCCTCCGGGTGGGCGGAAAAAAAAGCGGCCACTTTGCGCAAGGCGCCGTCGAAGAGAATGTCGTCGCTGTTGAGCCAGACGATTATGTCGCCGGTCGCGCACGCGATCCCCTTGTTCAAGGCGTGCGATTGGCCGTTATCGGGCTCTGAGACGTACGACAGCTTGTCGTCCCACCGCCGCAGGAGGTCGACGGTGCCGTCGGTGCTGCCGCCGTCGATCACGAAGTGCTCCAATTCGAAATCGCCGGTCTGCCGGTGAACGCTGGCGAGTGTGCGTTCGATGAATTCCGCTTGGTTGAATGACGGCGTAACGACACTGAACTTCAACGTAACTCCCGTTGCCGAAATGCCGCGAATTCGGCGCGAACGGCAACAGCGAGTGAATCACGCCGAACGCCCGTGTGTCAAGGCAATAGGCGGGCCGCGCTCGATCTCAATAATCGCTGAAAGCTCTGGCCCGATGTCGGCGTCAATGCTCCGGCCGTGCGGCTTTTTTGCCTTTCCGGGAGATCTGTGATAGCGTTCCCGCCGTCTCCTCGCGCCCTTTTCCCGACGGAGATGCCCGATTTGGAAAGTGAACTTCTCTGTCCCGAAGATCGCAGCGACATCCTGGCCGTGGGCGTTTATCCACCGCCGGTCATGGGCCAAAGCGAAGCCTTCCGCATCCTGGTCGACGGTCTTGGCCTGCCTCGCTACGACCTTGCCGAGCTGGGGCATTACGACGACGGCATGTCGAACGCGGCGCGCGCCGGAAAGATCGCGCGCTCGTGGTGGCGGTTTTTTCGGCGCGCGCGCGGCGTCAAGGTCGCCTACTTTTCCGTCGCACAATCGAAAGCGGGGTTTCTGCGCGATCTGGGCTTTATCCTCGCGGCGCGCGTCCGCGGCTGCAAAACCGTCGCGCACCTGCACGGAAGGCTGTTCGAATCCTTGCTGCCGCAATTGCCCCGCTGGTTTCGCGGCGTGATCGAGCGCGTCTATCGACGGTTCGACCGCGTGGTGTTGTTGTCCTCTGAATTCCGACCGATGATGGAATTCGTTCGCGAAGAAGCGATCGTCTTTCTTCCCAACGGAATACCAATAGGGATCGAACCTCCAGTCCGATCCATTGACGCCCAGCTTCGTATTTTATTTTTGAGCAATATTTTCCCGTCCAAAGGCGTCGCGCCCCTCATCCAGGCCATGGCTCAACTGCCCGATCGATACTCGCTGATTCTGGCCGGCGCGCCGATGGTTTTGCCGACCGATCCCTATGCGACCGCGGCCGATTTCGACGCCTACCTCTCCTCGGAGATTTCCCGGCTCGGGCTCGGCGATCGGATAAAAAAAGTGGGCGTGGTCGTAGGCGAGCAAAAAGAGGAGCTGCTCCGAAGTTGCCACGTCCTGGCGTTGCCGTCGACCTATCCGACCGAGGCTCAACCAATCTGCGTGATCGAAGGGATGATGGCCGGAATGCCGGCCGTGGTCACGCCCACCGCCGACCTGAAAAACATGGTGGACCAGACCTGCGGCGTCACGGTCGAGCGTCCGGACCCGGAATCGCTCGCCCAAGCCATCGAAGAGGTGACGGCTGATGCGGCGCGGTATCGGCAACTGGCGTCAAACGCCCGCGCCCGCGCGGTCTCGCGCTACAGCGAATCCGCCCACCTGCAAACCGCGGCGGCAATCTTTGCCGATTTGCTGAAAAAGTAGGGAGAAGCCATGCGCATCCTTCACGTCCAGCCGTATTTCCAGCCCAAAATCGGCTATCAGGAAACGTATCTGACGCGCAAGCAGGCCCGGGCCGGACACGATGTGCTCATGGTCGCCGCCGACCGGTTCTTCCCCTATCCGAACTACAAACAAAGCATGGAACCGGTGCTCGGCGAACGGATCGTCGGCGCCGGTCGGACCACCGAGGGCGGCGTGGCCGTGCACCGCCTGCAACCGGTCGTCGAATTGGCGTCGGCCGGCGTGATCGTGTTACGTGGCCTGGTGCGCGCCTGCCTTGATTTCCAACCGGAAGTCGTGCACTGCCACGGCACCTTTTCGTTCATGGCGCGGCAGATCGCCCTGGCCAAACCGAAACTCAAGGCCCCGATTCTCTTCGACAACCACGCTTCGGATTTCAACACGAGCTTCACACGCACGTTCTCCCGCCGCGTGTATCGCCGGCTGATGAGGCGGTTCATTGCGCCGCCCGTGCTGCGCGCCGCCGACGAGCTGGTCGCCATCGGCGAGGGCGAGCGGACCCTGTTGGCGTGCGAATATGGCATTCCCGAGGAGCGCATCGAATTGCTTTATCTCGGCGCGGACACGGATGTGTTTCGTTTCGACGAAGAAGCGCGGGAACGGACGCGCCGGAATCTGGGCGTCGCAACGGACGACGTGTTGCTCGTGCACGCCGGCAAACTCGAACCGCAAAAGGATGTGGAGAATCTGCTGGCGGCGGCGGTTCCGCTGCTGGCAAGGAATTTGCGGCTGAAAATGTTGATCGTCGGCGGCGGCGAAGCCGCCTACCTCGCGAAACTGGAAACGGCTATCGCCCAGTCGCCGCACGCCGGGCGCATCATCCGTCTGGGTCTGGCGCCGACGGAAAAGCTCCGCGACTACTACAGCGCCGCGGACCTGGGCGCCTGGCCCGGCAACTTCAGCAACACGATCGTCGAGGCCATGGCCTGCGGTCTGCCGATCGTCGTACCCGAGGTAATTTCCGCTTTTTCCACAAATTGTCACCTACTGGTCGACGGCGCGGCCCTCGGGTACGAGCGCGGCAACGTGGAAAGTCTGCGCGACCGGTTGAGCGCCCTGATCGACGATGCCTCGTTCCGGCAATCGACCGGAGACAAGGCGCGAGCGCACATCGAAAAAAATCTGTCCTGGGACGTGATCAACGATCAGTTTGTGTCGCTGTATTCGGCGATGATATCCCGCTTCGCGGGCTGACTTTTATTCTTTGATCAATCCCACATCATATGAGACTGTCGATAAACCAATCTTCAGACCCCGGCGATTTTCCAAATCGATAACTGATAGTTAAAACTGAACAACGAAGTCCTTTCTCGCATAATTCCATATTATTCAGCCTTGGCGCCAACTGACGCGTAATTTTTGCCGCTTGTAACGGAGCCTATGGTTATGATAATCTTTTAGCCTCGGAGGGTCTGTTTTTTAATTTCAATCCTAAAATAACGCGGGGCGACATAAGGCGCTTTAAGCCTTTCATGAGGTGAGCCATGATGACTGTGAAATCGCTTTTTCAAAATTCAGCCTTGAATTCCGGCGCTCGATGGGGCGGTATGGCGACCGCTTTCATCTTTCTGATGACGGCGGCGATGGCGACCATGCCCGCCGAAACGGCTTGGTCCCAGGCCCTGGAAGCGCACACGCTGTACGTGATCGCCAGCCAGGACGGAGGTGTTTTCGACAACAGCCCGGTCCGCGTTTACACGATCAGCAACAATCAGATCTCTTACGAAAACACTTTCCAGATCGACAGCCGCGCCACAGGCCCTGTCGGTCTTGGCGTAGACGCGGTCAACGAACACCTCTACGTCTGCCATGAAGGTTCCGGCGAGATGGACGTTTACGACGGCCGCACCTGGAATCTTTTGTCCCAGATCCCCGTTGCCGGCATGACCAATCTGGCCGGCGTGGACACCATGGACGGACGCCGCCTGGCCTTTTTCGTAGAGCGGGGCGATCCGAGAATCTTCGTCGTGAACATGGACACATTCACGCTGGTTGACTCATGGATTCTCCCCAACGGTTACTGCAATTACACCGAAGAGACAGACGACGACGTGGATGACGACACCGGCGACGATGATACGGGCGACGACGACGATACGGACGAACCTATCGTTGTGGGACCCGGAGCCTACGACGTGGCGGCGATTGAAAATCTTGACGGACAAGACGTGCTTTTCGTGGCCAGCGCTGAAAACAAGGTATGCTGGTTCGACGTGGACACGCATGAGGAAGTCGGCGGCGTCACGACCAATATGCAGATCACCGCCATCGCCGTAGACGCAAATTCCGGCTCTCCCATCATTTACGGAACGGCCTCGAACAGCGGAGCGCCGGGCGGACACGATTATCTCGTTCAATATTTCACGGAAACCGGCCAGGGCAATACGCAGGATCTGGGTTCCGACGGGCGCGGCATCGACGTGGCCTACGACGGTTCGGCGGTTTTCGTCGCGGTTAACGGCGCCTTTTTACTCAGCCATTCCGTGCGCGTTTACGATACATCGAACCTGCAGCAACTCGACCGCGAGACCTTCACCTGCGGACTCATTCCATGCAGCCCCACGGACCTGGAAGTCACTTGGCTGTCGCTCGGCACGCGCGTGGAAAAGGAAATCACCTCTCACACCGGCGACATCAACACCGGTGAAGAGGTCGTATTCACTATCACGATCACCAATACCTCTTCACGCGCTATGACCAAGCTGCCGGTCTTCGATGAATACGACAGAACCCATCTGACATACATCTCGTCCACGCCGGCTTCCAACAATAACCTGAATGACGGGCGCATCGAGTGGTCGGACCTGATAAATTCCTACGGCCAGAATCTGGCCCCGGGCGACTCCTACGCCATAGAAACGCACTTCACCGCCGAGCCCGATCCGTGCGACGAGCGCGTGGAGGGAACAAACGTCGTGCACGTTCGCGGCGCGCAGGTGGAGATGGGCGGAACCGTCCCCGATTCCTCGGGCATGGTGGATTACACCATCATCTGCGGCTGCAACGATCCCGAAGATTGCAGCGACGGGACTTTCTGCAACGGCGAAGAGCAGTGCGTGGACGGCGACTGCGTGCCCGGCGACGAACCCTGCGGCGACGACGGTCTGTGGTGCAACGGCGACGAAAGCTGCAACGAGATTCTCGACCAGTGCAACCACACCGGCGATCCATGTTTCGACGACGGCGTGTTCTGCAACGGTACGGAAACCTGCAACGACGAAACCGACTCCTGCGACAGCTCCGGCGATCCCTGCGGCGACGACGGCTTGTTCTGCAACGGCGACGAATCCTGCGACGAAAACGAGGGCGCATGCGTCCACAGCGGCGATCCCTGCCCGGACGGCGAAGCCTGCGACGAGGCCAACGACGAATGCGTGCCGTTTGGCGACGACGATGTCGAGCCCGACGACGACTCGGCGGAAATCGTCACCGACGTTCCCAAGGACGACGAGGAAGACGACGCCGGCTGGCCCGAAGGCAAAGTCACCGGCGGCTGCTGCGGATGTGACTGATAACAGCTTAGGCGAGTGATTGATTTTTCAGCGGGGTTTTTTTACCCCGCTTTTTCACGTTTTTCGCGACGATTGCGAAGCCGCCCGTGAGAATCGGGAACGTACGGTTCCTTGACGAAAAGCCGGGGCCGCGATTATAACAAGCTTTGGTTTTGGACGGGGGATTTACAGCCCCAAAAAGCGCGTAAATTTGGAAACGAAAACAGCGGAAACAACGAATGTTTGAGAACCTCAGCGACCGCCTGGGTCTCGTCATAAAAAATCTCAAAGGCCAGGGACGCCTTTCGGAAAAGAACATCCAGGACGCCCTGCGCGAAGTGCGCATGAGCCTGCTGGAAGCCGACGTCAACTTCCGCGTGGTCAAGGACTTCCTCGGCAAGGTCAAGGAGCGGGCGACCGGCGAAGAGGTGATGAAGAGCCTCACGCCCGGGCAGATGTTCGTCAAGATCGTCAACGAAGAATTGACCGATCTCATGGGCGGCTCGGGGCAGGAACTGACCCTTACGGGCAAATCGCCGATCCCCATCATGTTCGTGGGCCTGCAGGGCTCGGGTAAAACCACCAGCGTGGGCAAGACGGCGGTCATGCTGCGCAAAAAGGGACGCCGCCCCCTGCTGGTTCCCGCCGACGTGTACCGCCCCGCCGCCATCGATCAGCTCAAAAAACTCGCCGCCGACATCGACATTCCCGCCTACGATTCCAACGTGGGCCAGGATCCGGTGCACATCTGCGAACTGGCCAAAGAAGAAGCATTGAAGATGGGCCACGACGTGATGCTCATCGACACCGCCGGCCGTTTGCAGATCGACGAAAAGATGATGCTCGAGCTTCAGCGCATCAAATCGATCATGCAGCCCGCGGAGATTCTCTTCGTAGCCGACGCCATGACGGGCCAGGAGGCGGTCAACGTCGCCAAATCCTTCAACGACCAGGTGGGCGTCACCGGCGTGGTTCTGACGAAGATGGATTCCGACGCCCGCGGCGGCGCGGCCCTTTCCATCAAGTCCGTCACCGGCGCGCCCATCAAGCTCGTCGGCGTGGGCGAAAAGATGGACGCCCTGGAGGTTTTCCATCCGGACCGCATGGCCGGGCGCATCCTGGGCATGGGCGACATCCTGACGCTGATCGAAAAGGCCGAATCCGCCATGGACGAGGAAAAGGCCGCCGAACTGGAGCGCAAACTCAAGAAAAACGAGTTCACGCTGGAGGATTTTCGGAGCCAGCTCAAACAGGTTCGCGGCATGGGCAGCCTGGATCAGCTCATGTCCATGATTCCGGGCATGAACAAGCTCAAAGGAGCGATGCCCGCGGGTATGGAGCCGGACGAAAAGGAGCTTGTGAAGATCGACGCCATGATTTCTTCCATGACCATGGAGGAACGCAAGAACCATCAGATCATCAACGGCAGCCGCCGCCAGCGCATCGCTCGGGGCAGCGGAACCACGGTTCAGGACATCAATAACCTGCTGAAACAATACACGCAGATGAAAAAAATGGTCGCCGCCATGGCTCAGGGCGGCGGGATGGGGTTTCCCGGAATGGGCAAAATGCGCATGCCGAAGATGAAGGGCATGGCCGTACCCGCATCCGTCGGGGGCGGCGCGGGGAAAAAGAATAAAAAAAAGCTGGCCAAGAAAATCAAGAAAAAAAAGAAAAAATGATTGCGCAATTGATCGTTTTTCACTAAATAGGGCATTCTTGTTAACCGACGGCCGGTTTTACAACCTCGATCAACCGGCCAAAGCGACGACCGGGAAAGGCATTATGGGACTCAAAATACGACTCACGCGACTGGGTGCGAAGAAAACTCCTTACTACCGAATTATTGTAGCGGACTCCCGATCTCCGAGAGACGGACGCTTTATCGAGCAGGTCGGAACCTACGACCCGAAAGCCGAAAGCGATAAGGTCAACCTGAAAGCCGACAAGATCAAGTACTGGCTTAACCAGGGCGCAACGCCCACCGTGACGGTGCGCAGCATCCTCGTCAAGGCCGGGCTCGGCGCAAAGGCGGCCAAGGGCGCGGCCGAAGCGGCCCCCACGGCCTGACGGCCAATCGAAGATCGCTTAAAAGAATTTTAAAAAAATTGCGGAGGCAAAAGGTATGAAAGACCTTATCGATTACATTGCGCGTTCTTTGGTGGATTATCCGGACGAAGTGGAAGTTCTGGAAGTGGCCGGCGAAAGCACCTCGGTCATCGAACTGAAAGTCAACAAGGCCGATCTGGGCAAAGTCATCGGCAAAAGCGGACGGACCGCCCGCGCCATTCGAACCATCCTCTCCGCCGCCGCGGCCAAAAACAACCGGCGAACCATGCTGGAGATTATTGAGTGAAAAGGCCCGAGCCCGAAAACCTCGTCGCCCTGGCGAACATCACGAAAACGCAGGGGCTTAAAGGCGAGTTTCGGGCATATCCTTTATCCGGCGAATCGGAAAATCTGCTTTCACTCAAGCAAATCATCATCGAGCGTCCCGATGGCGCAAGGCAGTCGCGCGCCGTCGAAAAATGCCGCGTTCACAAGGGCGCCCTGCACGTTCTCAAAGTCGAGGGAATCGATCACATCGACCAGGCGCAGGAGCTTGTCGGCGGCCGCGTTCTGGCCCGCCGCGAGGATCTGGCCGAGCTGGGCGAGGGCGAGTTCTATTGGTTCGAGCTGGAAGGAATGCGCGTGATCGACGCCGGCGGCCGCGAACTGGGCGTCGTCGAATCCCTCTACGCCACCGGCTCCAACGACGTGCTGGTCGTGGCTTCCGGAAAAAAGCGCCGGGACGTCCCCTACACCGATGACGCCGTCGAAAGCATCGACGCCGACGCCAAAGTCATCCGCCTCACCACGCAGGCCGGCCTGGAAGATCAGTAAAGCAAGCTATGTGATTTTTGCAAAAGACTTTGCAAAAGGTTTGAATTTCAATCCGAATTCTTTTGATAATACATCCGATGAAGCATCGCTGACGACATCGACGCAATCTTTCGGACAAAAAACGTGGGCTCGATATTTGTGAATGCCGTATTGTTTTACCCATTTATCGATCGGTACTATTTTTCCTAAAACAATAGGTTTCTCATTTCCTTTTAGAACGATCCATGTTTTTTTTGCTTCCTGCATACTTGGAAGAGTGGGTATGTCCAACCAAATCTCATGTTCGGCACAAGGTTCTCCAGCTTTTTTCCAAATTTTCCTTGCTATACTTCTACGATTCTTGAATTTGTCGGGATCGTTTCCGTTTAAGTTCCTAAACTCCTGCCAAGGCCCTTTCTCATTGTCAGGATCGTTTTTATCGGGAGCTTCGTAACACTCCTCCTCAATAGTACTTCTGGCAATAACAAGAGCTCGTTTCCAAATTCGCCTTGTTCGGATATCTTCGATTATTTTACGGGCTGAGTCATCTTCGCATAAATCGGCAGTCATCAATGAGTCGTCGGTGAGTTTTAAGAAATCACTCGGCGAATTGAGTTTAACACCACCCACTTTCTTTTTCGTTTTAACTGCTCTTTCAAAAACCGCCCATAGCATACAATCGCATGCTCTAACTTTGTGATGATGATAAATACCGGTATGCAGAACCATTTTATTGAACATTATTTGCTCAAGCGGCGTCGTGCCGGAAACTGAACCTGCAAGTCGGCGTTGTACTTTTCCACGCCATTTGCACTTATGGATTTTCATGGAATTCATGAGACGATCCAAATCAATTTGCATCCCAAGTCCGCTAAAAAGACCGTCTCTATGCATGTAATCAAGTTTATCCGCATCAAAGGGACCATGAATAATTTCCGTACGAAAATAATTCAGGGGGTCTATTTTTCCCGTAATGAGTTTGGCGATACTGTCAACGTCAACTTCTTGGTCGAAGGATTGATAAAGCTGCTTTGCAAATTTCCTAAAAGGCTTTGAAGTAACAATCAAGGCGGAAAGCATCTCCCCCGCATCGCAATCCCCATACGGATTGCTTGATAAACGAATTTTTTGCAAAGCATTCATCACGGAATAGTATTGCTCACTTGTGTGAGAAAAAGGGCCGTGTCCGACATCGTGCAAAATGGCCGCGAGTCTGATATTTCGGATAACCTCATCGGTAATTAATTTTGGATTTGCCTCTTGACGACGAAGGTGTTGCAGCATCCTGTCAGATTGACACATCACCCCCAAGGTATGCTCAAATCTAGTGTGACGCGCTGATGGGTAGGTTAAATATGTACAACCAGTTTGCTTAATAAATCTTAGTCGCTGTAATAGCGGAGTATCCAACACTGCGATTTCAAGAGGAGTTAACCTGAATGTTCCCCATATGCTGTCATGAATTATTTTATCGCCGGAATCAATATAGCTTTCGCACCATCGCCGGCAATCACTTGGTAAAAAACTCGATACGAATGCTGAAATATTGCTGATAAATTTTTTAAGCGCGCTTGAACTCTGTTGAGATTTTTTTGGCAACGCTGTCGACCGCCTTTCTTTGAGCTTCTGTCAGCGCGTCATATTTCTTCCTGCCATATCCTCCAGTTGCCCTTAGGCTTGGCTTATATTTATATAAGTCTGCGCCAAAGTGGTGGACTGTTCCACCATCATCCAGAACTTCAAGGACTTGGCTTAAAACTTTGCTGTCGCCATAAACAGGATGGGCGCGAAAGGCAGAAAAAGGAGAATTATTTCCCTTCGCAGCCTTGTCGAGGATTTGTACAAGGCGGTGGTCGTCAACAATCGTAATATCCGGATCAACGCGATTTAAAACTGCAATAAACAAGTCTTCGGGTGATTGCCGTTTAACAGATGCCAAATCAGCCTCCCTCGGAAATCGGTTTACTCAAACCACTGCCCTATTTTTTCTTCGGAATTACTTCGCTTCGCCATTAGCCTTTAGTTACCATAAAGGAATATTCGCTGACAAGTCCCCGCAAAAGCAAAAACCACACACCATCGTTACCCGGCTATTTTCATGCCGCCGGCGCTTGCCTGGACGCCGATCTCTTCACAGCCGGCATTTTTCCAACGGCGCTAAAGCAAACCGGGCGGCGTTTTCCCAACGGACGGCCGTCGTAGGCGACGCCGTCATGTCTTCCGCTTTCCACCCGCCATGGCGGTGAGCCAATCGGCGGCCTTCAACAGCAGTTCCGGGTCCGGCGTCGGCAGCTTCAGGTAGGATTGGCCCGTTTTTTCGTCGCGAACGACGAAAGGCGAGCCCGCGGAATCCGGCGCGGGGGACCGATCCGATCCCTGCCCCGCCTGGATCGCCCGGCCGAGCTGGTTGATAAACGCGAGGCCCGAGGTCAAAAGGTCGCTCCAATCCGGAGTCTGTTCTGACGCCGCCGGCTCGTTTGCGAAAAGCTCCTCCTGACCGCTTTGCGGATCGGGCGGCGCGTCGTCGTCCGAAGAGGGCATGGAGCCCGTCATGGCGCCGGTCGCCGTTTGCACGGTGTCCATGAATCGTTTCAGTTTCGTCCCGCCGAGGAAGACTTCGTCCCGCCCGCCGTCCAGGACTCCGGCGAACATGGATTTCTTGAAGGAAAGCAAAGACAGCATGCCGTGTTCGATGGTTCCCTGGGAGATGAAATGCGCCACGTGCACCGGGCGTTTCTGTCCCATGCGATGCACGCGGCCGATGCGCTGTTCGAGGACCGCCGGATTCCAGGGCTGCTCCACGTTGACGACCATCGAGGCGTTTTGCAGATTCAACCCGACGCCGCCGGCGTCCGTGGACAAAAAGATGCGAAGGTCGGGATCCTCCTTGAACCGGCGAATCAAATCCTTTCTCTTGGATCCGGGAACGCCGCCGTGAAAGAGGACGGGCTCCCACTTCCCTCTTTTCAGCCGATTGACCAGCAGTTCGTGCATGCGCAGCCACTGGCTGAAAACCACGATCTTCACGTCGGGATTCTCCAGCGCCTCTTCGCAGAAAAGACACACCTCGTCCGCCTTGACGCCGAACTCCGTGCTTTGGTCCAGGAGGTAACTGCTGTCGCAGGCCATCCGCATATTCTGCAGGGCGATCATCAGGCGCCGCTGGTCCGTCTCGGAAAGGAAATGATATCTTCGCCATTTGGAGACGATTTGCCCGACGATGTCCCGGTTCTCATCGTGGTGGTTTTGCTGCTGCGGGGTCATGGGTAGAAAAAAGCTTTTCTCGATGCGTTCAGGAAGCTCTTTGAGCACCTCGCGCTTGTTTCGACGCACCAGGATCGGCGCAAGAGTTTTGGCGACGGCGCCCAGGTTGCGGTAACCGATGACTTTTCCGCCTTCGTCCGCGTGCTGGTGCTCGCTTAAAAATTGAAACATCGGCCCGAGGCGGAAGCGGTCCACGAATTCGACGATCGAGTGCAGTTCCTCAAGCCGGTTTTCCAGCGGCGTGCCCGTCAGCACGATGGCGTATTCGGAAGAGAGTTTTTTCACGCTTTTCGCCGTGCGTGTCTTCCAGTTTTTGATCCGCTGCGCCTCGTCCAGGATGATCAGGTCCGGAGCCCAGCGGCGGATCGGCTCCATATCCCGGTGTATGACGTCGTAATTGACGATCTTGTAGAAAGAATTCTCACGGTACAACTCGGCGCGCCGGGCCAGCAGCCCTTCGATCACGACCGCCGACCGGTCCGTAAAGCGGGCGATCTCCTGCGCCCACTGGTGCTTCAGCGAAGTCGGTGAAACGACCAGCACCCGTTCGACGCCGACGACGTCGGCAAGAATCTGAGCCGCGGCGATGGCTTGCACGGTCTTGCCGAGACCCATGTCGTCGGCGATCAGGCACCGGCCGGCCCGGGCGGCGAACAGGGCGCCGTAACGCTGATAGGGATACAGCGACGTCTTGACGCAAGCGTCGAAGGCCGGGCTGTCCGCGCCTTGCGGAAAGGCCTGGTCGAGGATCACGCGGCGCATGGCTTGATCGCGAGCGCGTGCGATAAAACCGATCGCGTCGTCGTAACAACGAAGATCGCATTCAACCTTTCCCGCCTGCTTCAAAAAAGCGTCGAAGCGGGCGTATGCGGTCGGAATGAGAAGTCCCTTGTCGTCGAAGTAGCGCTTCGCGAGATCGAGCAACGTTTTCGGACACTCCGTTCCCGCCCGAAATACCACTTCCCGCCTGACGCCGTAGCGCAGAAAGACCTCGGAATAGACGGGATGAAAGCCCGCGGCGAAAGCTTTCTTCGCGCCGCGCCGCTTTTCCAGTTTGGAAATGACGAACTCGATGTGCTTGCATGTGCCGAGGGTATTGACGGCGAAATCGGGGCAGGAGCAAAAGTTGTCGCCCGGCTCCCGGCCGCGAACGGCCACCTTGTAATTCCCGCCGGTTTCGGGATTGGATACGAGAAATTCGGAGAAAATCGCGTGGTCGCCGATATTTTTCAGTCCGAAATTCTGATCCCGGCCGAACTGCGCGCGAAGCCCGCGCTGCCATTGCTCGAGCGTCATCCCGGCCGGTTTTCTCGTTCGTGGAATTTTCTTTTCGGTCTTGGTTAAAACCTTTCTTGAAGCGCCCCGCTTATCCTTGGGTTGTCCGGCCCTTGATTTTGACGCCGGTTTTTTCCATTGGTCGGCTTTCATCATTTTTATACCCGTTGCTCGTATGAATAAACGTGAACCGAAAGACAATTTATACCGGGGAATCGCGGCGATCAAGAAGCCTTGCCGCGGCGGGCCGGCAAAAAATTCCCCATAGCTTGGATTACGCGGCGGAATTTGATTTAATATCCGCCGGGAAAAAAATGCGAAAGTCAATGCGCGCTATGATAGATTGCGCGACGGGATCGAATGATCGCGTTGCGCCGGGAATCGATGGCCATAAGCATATTCGCAAAAGCGAACTCGAACCGGGGACGGATATGATAAACGAAGAGATCAAGAAGGAAGAGCGCAAAGTTTTTATCATCCAAAAACCTTCGGCGTGCGCCAAGTGCGGGGACGAACTGAGCAAAAGCAGATGGATCGAACTGGCCGGCGACGACGCCCTGTGCATGAAATGCTCCGAACTGGGCGATCTGGATTTTCTGCCGACCGGGAACGCCGCCCTGACCAGACGTTCGAAAAAGCACTCCGCCCTGTGGGCGGTGGTGTTGAAATGGAGCCGCGCCCGCAAGCGCTACGAGCGGCAAGGTTTGCTGGTCGAAACCGAAGCGCTGGAAAAGGCCCATATGGAATGCCTGCTGGACGATGAAGCGCGGCGGATCAAGCGGAAAAAATCCCGCGCGCGACGGGCGAAGAAGGATGAAGAATACGTCCAAAGTTTCGCGAACGCGATTCGCGGAATGTATCCGCATTGCCTGGAAAACATCGAACACAAGATCGCCGAACACGCCTGCCGGATATACAGCGGCAGGGTGGGCAGGACGGCCATGGCCAAGGATCTGTCTCCGCCGGCGGTCCGGCTCGCGGTGGGCGCCCATGTCCGGCATAATTTTACCGAATATGAAAAACTGTTGGGCAATGGTTATGAACGGCTGGAAGCCCTGAACGAGGTTCGTCCGAGCATCGAGGAAATTCTCCTGAAATGGGCGGGGGAAAACTCGTGACGAAAAAAAGCGAGCGCCGCTATTTTGCCGCTTCGATGCTGCTGGCGCTGGCCTGGGCGATGATCTTCTCGTTTCTCGGGATTAAAAAATACGAATCGACTTTCTCCCACGACTGGCGCGACGAAGCCGTCAACAACCAGATGATGTACAACACGGCGCGCGGGGATATCTATTATTCCACCGTAAAGGGCGAGCATCGCCACCATCGCCACTTCCGCCCCATGTTCCTGGCCGCGTCGATTCCGTATCTTTTCGTGCGCGATGCGCGGGCCTGGTTCACGCTGGCGGCGTTCGTCTGCGCCTTGGGTTCGCTCGCCGCCTTCCGGCTCGGGAAAACGCTGATCGGCGGAGGCCTCGGCGGCCTGCTGGCATGCGTTTTGTGGCTTTGCTGGCCGGCGCTGCACGAGATCGCGCTGGGCAACCTGGACGTGGAGACCCTCGCGGCGACGCTGTGGCTTTTCGCCGCGGCGTATTACGTTCAATCGAGATTTAAAGGCTTTATCGTCTTTTCCATTCTCGCACTTTGCTGCAAGGAAACGCAGGCGCCGATCCTGGCGGCCTTCGGCGTGATCGCCCTTATCCAAAGAAGGCCGGTGAAATGGTGGGCGACCGGCCTCGTGGCCGGGGCGCTGTGGTTTGTTATCGCCCTGAAAGTCATTATTCCGATTTATCACCCCACGTTCGACACCATTTACAACCGCTTCATCGGCCTTTCGGGACATTCGTTTCCAGCCTCTTTTTTTGCGGCCCTTTTCAAAAATCCGGGCGAAACGCTGGCGGCGGTTTTTTCCAAAGAGCACCTGGGGCTTTTGGCGCGAACGATACGCGGCCTGGGCTTTCTTCCCGTCTTTTCCCCGCTGCAACTTATCGGATGCTCATCAATCGTCGCGCAGGTTCTTTTGCTCAAAGACCCCCTGCCCGTGCGACAGGCGCACATGATCTGCGCCATCCTCCCCTTTGCATTCTGGGCCGCCCTGGAATCGGCAAAGCGCGCGGCCGGCTGGTTCACGCGCATTCCCTTTATCGGAGAGCAAAAAGCTATGATCGCGCGCAGGACCTTGATGGCGCTGATGATCGCATGTTCCCTGTATACGATTTCCGACACGGGCATCTTCGGGCAATATCAGAATTACGGGAGCGAGCCTCTGTCGGCGATGAAAGCCTCGAATGTTCTGGATCCGGTTTTCATCCATCCAACCGACGCGGAAAGGCGAGCCTTCGAAGCGACGCAAAAAATCCCCGAAGACGCCACCGTCACGGCCAACTCGCGCCTGCTTTTAATTTTATCCAACCGCAGCAGGCTCTTTGAATACGGTACGCAAAAAATCCCCGCCGAGCTATCGGGAACGGATTTCATCGTCCTGTGGTTCCTGGAAGCGCAGTGCAGAACATGCACCTTCACCTATTTGAATCCCGACAACCTGGAGCTTGCCGCCAAACTCGTGCGCGACGGGCATTTTGAAATCGCCGCGATGGACCCGGCATTCGCCATTCTCGCAACTCCCGGCCTGGACCTTAGCGCGTGGAAAAACAATCCTGCCGACCCGCAGACCTTCATCGATAAAGTCGAGGAGCTGGCCGGGCGACTGCGTCGGGACGAGGGCCTTCCCTTCGACGAACCGAGGAAATAAGGGGAACCATCATTTATTTTGAGCCCGTCATGGCGGCACACAACAAACCACGTTTTCTCGGATTGTGCCGCCCTGACGGGCTCGATGGGATAACCGTTGCTGCCTTATTCCCGGCAGCTAACGCTGACCGGCTAATAAGGATACATGACATCAAGTTAGCGCTTATGGGGCGGGCTCCTGTGCCCGCCCGTTCATGGGCAACCACGGGGATTGCCCCTGCATAAGTTCTTCACGGCAACCATTTCGCAAGCTCCTCGTCGTCAATTTTATCGACGCCGTCGCCTGCGACGATGACGGCGCGTCCGTCGGCGCTGACGAAGATGACGCTTTTCCCGAGTTTCAGATACTTCGCCGCGGACTTACTTTTGGCGGCGATGGCGAACCAGGCGTCGGACATGTATTTCACGCGCAGCACTTTCTCCTTGCCCGTGTAGGCCGTGTCGGTGAAGGCGCCGTTTTTGTAAACGAATGTCTTGTCGCCCACGGTGCGCACCGCGGTCATATCGTCGGCCATGGTTTCCGACGACTTGAGCTTGTCGATCTCCTTGCTCGCGGTCACCGCGCCGGCGCCGGAGACTTCCGCGAAGGACTGAGCCATCATCTTGGCCCTGCCGGCGCGTTCGCCGCGCACCCGGGCTTCTTCCGTCGGCAGGACGTCGCCCGCGCCTTTGCCCATGGATCCCATTATTGCCCCGTCCGCCAAGGGCGCCGCGGCGGGCATGTCGGCTTCCCCGTCCATCAGCCCGTTCATTCCACGATTGCGCGTCAGCATTTTTTCGTTTTCCACGATGAGATAACTCGTGTAGGGCGTGACGATGCCGTAGCGCGTTCCCAGGCGGCGCACCTCGTCGACCAGTTCACGATTTTCACCGTGCAGGCGGATTTCGCCCAGCAGATGCCCGACCTTGCGCGTGGCCCATAATTTCGGCACGAAGGGCGCTTCGTCGCTTTCCTTCGGGAACGTCGCCTCGTAGGTGACCGATTCCCGCTTGCCTTTACGCGAGCCGTTTAAGACCACGGCGCTGGCGCCGCCTTTTTCGTAGCGTCCGAAAATCACCAGGCGGCTTCCGGCGAAAAGATCCGGCAGGCGCACCGGGTATATGTCGTCGGTCTCAACTCCCGGGATCGAAAGCGAGATATCCGAAAAAACCGGACGGGAGATGCGATCGGAAAGGATGCCGAGTTCTTTTTCAATCTCCACATCCGGCTTCACGTACAAAGGATATCCCCGACCGTCGTCGGCCAGGCGGTCCAGCAAAACGGCGTTCACGTCGTCGCCGACGCCGACCACGAAAAGGCGCCTTCGCCCGTCGTTGGCTTCGGCCGCGTCGGCCGTGATTTTTTCATAGGATGTTTCGCCCACGGTGGGCATGCCGTCGGTCAGGAAGATCACGATGGAGGGCCGCCCGTCGGCGGGGGATTCCTCCAATGCCCGCGCCAGCGCATCGTGGATCGCGGTGCCGCCCTGGGCGCGCATTTTGTCCACGAACTTTTTTGCGTCGCCGATGTTCTTTTTGTCGGCAGTTACGCTTTTTTCCCGAAAAGCCTTCACGCCCGTGGAAAATCTTATGACGTTGAAGCTGTCGCCTTTGTTCAAGTTGTCCAGGAAATAATTCAGCGCGTTTTTAGCCCGTTTCATTTTCTCGCCGCGCATGCTCCCGGAAGCGTCGATCACGAAACTCACGTCTTTGGGCAGAATCTCGTCGGCTTTCGGATCGGCCTTGGGGCTGACCAGCAACATGAAATATCCGTCTTCGCCGCTGTTTTTTTGCGCGAGAAGATTTATCCCTACGTCTTTTTCCGACACGGTGTAATAGAGGATGAAATCCCGGTCCAGCGCGGCGCGCATATTCTCCACGCCCACCCTCGCAACGTTTTCGCCGTCGCGGTCAACGTCGATTTCGTGCGTGGGCGAGTAGATCGACTTGATGGGAATCGAGCTTTTCACGCGCGCGTCGATGGTGAAATCCTTGAGCGTGCGGCTGGCGCCGTGCCCGGTTTTGAGAGGATACACGTATTTGCAAAGGCCCGCGTCCATGGGCGCGACCTGGGAAAAGGCGATCTGAACTTTTTGCGTGGAGTTCGGGGGAACCGGATAAATGGAGGCGCGAAAAAGATTATTGCCCAGGTATTCCAGCAGGCCCGGATCACGCATGCGCCGCACGATGTCCGTATAAATCTGCTTGGCCCGCCCGGCCTCCAGCACCTCGCCGCTGACCTTTTTGCCGTTCATCCAAAGGGCGAACTCCTGCACGGCGGCGCCCTGCGGCAGCGGGAAAACGTACGTGGCTTCGAGCTGGCGGTTGGTGTGATTGCGAAACACCTGCTCGACGCTGGTCACGGCGCCCTGATCGTTGATTTTGATGGAAACGCGATGGCTTTCAATCGCCAGCGCCGGAAGGCTCTTGTCTTTGGGAATGAGAATGCCCTGGGCGTGCGCGGCGCCGCCGATTGCCAGAATCCCCGCCACGCACAGCAACGTCAACAAAGGTCGCTTCATGATCTTCCCCTAAGCGTTTCAAGTTTCAACGGTCATAAAGGGGTAGACATGCCGCCGGTAAAATCGGTTCCGGGGAAAATCAAAAAGTGAAAATGGGGCGTGGCGGCAATACCCTATTTTCCCGGCTCATACCACGTACCTCGACCGCGGCCCCGCTGAACGAGATAACCATTTTCAACAAGTTTGCGTAAGTGAGCTTTCAGAGTATTTCGATTTGCATTTGTGATTTTTTGCGCCATGGATATAGTTAACCGATGATGGTCTTTGGTAAATTTAACAAGCTGTTCCGAGAGGGGGGATAGTGTTTCCAGAACCTTTTCCCGAATCAATTTTTCTTCCAGAAGTATCTTTTGACGAGCTAGGCAACGCAGAAAAAACTTTATCCATTCCCCAAGCTGCTTTTCATCTTGATCCAATGTTGATTGCGCCTGGCGCAATGAAAGATAATACTGATTCTTGTTATCTTCTATGATCCGCTCCAGAGAACTATATAATACGTAGTTATAGCCGGAGCGTAATAGTAAAAGCGTTGTGAGAATACGCGACAGCCTTCCGTTTCCGTCCTGAAAAGGATGGATCGCCAAGAAGCGCACAATGAATACGGCGATGACAAGCAGCGGATGATATTCACCGGTTTCGAGCGCTTCAACCGACCATTGAACCAGCTCTTCCATGAGGCGCGGCGTATCGAAAGGCGAGGCGGTTTCAAAAATGACTCCAAGCGACTTGCCTTGCGCGTCGAATGCCTCAACGCTGTTGGAAATCGTTTTATATTGGCCTCGATGCCGATGATCCTTCTTTGAGTGACTTAATAATACGCCGTGCAGTTGCTTGATGTGATTCTCGGACAGGGGGATATCTTCCCAAGACTCGAAGATCATCTCCATCGCGTCGGCGTATCCGGCGACTTCCTGCTCGTCGCGGGTTTTGAATGAGCGAATCTTAAGACCGGTTAATAAACGATCCACCTCCTCATTGCTGAGCTTGGCGCCCTCAATCCGGGTTGAAGATCCGACGGACTCAATGGTTGCTACGCGACTCAAGGCCGAAAGACGTTCCGGGCTTATCTTACTTGCTTCACCCCAGCGCCCTTTGAACTCATCCAGTTCACTGATTATTCTTAGAAATTCCGGGGTAATATTCAGTTTTAAAAGTGGTTCCATGCTTGACCCCCACAAATATACCCATAAATACCCAATAATGGGCAACTTGTCCACCATTGGGTATCTATGGGTATATTTATGGGTATATGGCTTTGGCTATTGGAGAAATAATGGCAAAATTATCCAGAGAAAACGGTCCTTTTCGTCGGGGATAATCAGGGCTTCGGCTTCCGCGTACTGCGCGATTTACTTCACCGGTTTTCTTTCGTCCCGATGGGACGATAAGGATAGTCGCTCATCTTTATAAACCCCGGATAAATCCGGGGCCTATTTTCACATTGTCCCTACGGGACATTTTCTCTTTTTGTCCCACATCGCGCATGCCGCCACGCAATGAATTTCGGCTTTCGTAATTCAGCCGCTCCGGCCCCTTTTTACGTTCTTGCATTCGCCCATGCGTGCGTGTATTTTTAGCGAGGATCCAAAATTGAAAACAAAGCACTCAACGGGGGATTCAAGACATGAAAACCGTGCGCGTCGGGCAAGTCGGATCGGGATTTATCGGGAAAGTACACGCAAAGGCCTTCCAATCGCTTCAGGGCGTGGAAGTGGTCGCGCAGCATTGCAACGATTCGGCCCGGGGCAAAGCGCATTGCGCGCAACTGGGCGTCCCGGATCGCTATGAAAATTACGAGGAGATGCTGGCGCGCAAGGACATCGACCTGATTTCCATCGGCATTCCCAATTTTTTGCACGCCGAATTCGCGCTCAAGGCCATCGCCGCGGGCAAGCACGTCGTCTGCGAAAAACCCCTGGCGCTGACGCTGGAAGAAGCCGACGCCATGATCGAAGCCGCCGAGAAAGCCGGCGTCATCGTGGGATACGCTGAGGAACTTTGCTATCTGCCGAAATTCGTCGAGGCGAAACGCATCGCCGACACCGGCGCCATCGGCGACGTATTTCTCGCCAAGCAGTCGGAAAAGCACGCCGGGCCGTACTCGCCCTGGTTTTTCAAATCCGAGACCGCCGGGGGAGGCATCCTCATGGACATGGGCTGCCACGCCATCGAGTTTTGCCGATGGGCGCTGAACAAGCCGCCGGTCAAAAGCGTGTATTGCGACATCGGCCTGTACGTCCACAAGGAAGTCACGAACCTGGACGATCACATCATGATGATCATCGAATTCGAAGGCGGCAAAAAGGCGCTGGTGGAATCCTCCTGGACGCTGCAGGGCGGCATGGAATCCAAGGCCGAACTGCACGGCACGAAAGGCGTCATCCACGGCAACCTCTATCACGAGGGCCTGGGCTTGAAGGTCTATTCCACCGACGGCCACGGCGATTCCTGGGACAGCGACCACGTGGAAAAAGGCTGGTCGTCGCCGGAATGGGAATGGGCGTGGCAAAACGGATACCCGCAGGAAATGCAGGATTTCGTCAACTGCGTCCGAAGCGGCGATACCCCCGTGGAATCCGCCGTGGACGGCCGCGTGGTCCTGGAAATCATGATCGCAGGTTATATGTCCGCCGCGCAGGGCCGTAAAATCGAGTTTCCTTTCAAGGATCCCGGCGGATACCGCACGCCGGTGGATATATGGCTTAACGCGCAGAAGTGATGAAGGATCTTGGGTTTAGGGTCCAGGGTCCAGGATTTCGCCTCTGCAAACGTGTGTGGCGAAAGCCTTTCAAAGGCTGTGCAGGGTATGGAGTGTTCAGGGTTTCGATTTCACCACAGCCTTTGGAAGGCTGTGCCACATGTGACGTGCCCGGGGGATAAAGGCGACCATTATTTAATAAACCCACTTTAGCGGGCGGCAGATTCAATAACTCGAATGAAAAAACCCAAAACGAAAGACAACCAATACATTCTCGGCGTGGACGGCGGGGGAACGAAAACCCGCGCGGGCATCGCCGACATGCGCGGCAACGTTCTGACGACGGCGCTGGCCGGGCCGTGCAATTTCCAGAGCATCGGCCGCGATGCGGCCAAAGGCGAGATCCGGCGCTCGATCGATCGAGCCTGCGCCGCCGCCGGCATCGCGCCGGAACAGATCGCTTCCGCCGCTTACGGCATCGCCGGGGCCGACCGGGAAAAGGATTTCGACATCGTCGGCGGCTTTGTTTCCGAAATCAATCCGGCGGCCCATTTCGTGCTGTGCAACGATACGACGCTGATTCTGCGCGCCGGAACCAAAGACGGCGTCGGCGTGGCCGCGGTGGCGGGCACCGGCTCCAACACCATGGGCTTCAACGAAAAAGGCGACCACGTGAAGGTCGGCGGATTCGGCCCGTTCAGCGGCGACAGCGGAAGCTCCTTCGACATTTCCAGCAAAGGCCTCGTCGCCGCGTGGAAAGCCGAGGACGGGCGCGGGCCCAAAACCATCATCGTGGATATGATCTGCGAGGCGCTGAAACTCGACAACCTCATGGACATCGTCGAACAGACCTATTTCGACAGCTACAATCCCTGTTTTCGCCTCAACGAACACACGCCCATCGTTTTTGAAGCGGCGAAAAAAGGCGACAAGGTCGCGCAGCGCATCCTGCGCCGGACGGGGCACGAGTGCGGCGCGGAAATCCTTTCCTGCATGCGCCGACTGTTCAAGGATAAAAGCCGAGCCGTGCCCATCGTTTTAGGCGGAAGCATCTACCAAAAGGGCGTCAGCCCCTTGTTCGTGCAGTCCGTCGAGGAAAAGGTGCGCCGTGTTTATCCGAAGATCAAACTCGTGCGCCTGAAATACGATCCGTGTCTGGGCGCATTGTTTCTCGCCATGGACGCGCACCTGGGCAAGACGACGCCCGCCGGGATGCGCCGGGCCATCGCGAAAAGCTACGCTTCGGCCGTGGAAAAAGAAGAAAGTTAATCCGCCGGAAAAGTTTGGTTCATGCGGATGACAAAGCCGCTTGCCTCTGGTATCATCTCATCACTGATTTATATCGGATAAAATTTGATGCATATAAATTTCATTTGAACGCTCAGGTGTTTTCGTCGGCGGCGCCGCCGGTAAATTATACGGATCGTTCAACGAAGGATTAAGGGCTCGATCGACGGCATGCGCCGACAGGTTGTTCTATTACAAAGAGGAAATGGCATGAGACACATTAAGTTATACTTTCCGATTATCACTATCTCATTCATCATGGCGTTTGCCGCGCCGGCGGGCTGCGGAGGAGATTCGGATGAATCCGACCGATATTCATTCGCCGACGACAACTTCGATCCCGATTGCCCCGACTGCCCGGTGATTACGAGTGTGCAGGAGCCGCAAGTGGTCATCAACGGGAGCACGGCTTTATTCAAAGTCCAGTTTGACGATCGACAGGGAAAAGATACGGTGCAAAGTGTGATTGCATTTCAACAAAACGATACCGAGGAATTCGTTTCCGAAATCGAAAATCCGGCCGGCGGCGTAGCCTTCAAATATTTCACGATCGGCAAAGACTTGACGGATTCCATGTTCGGCATGGGATTATCCGTCGAAGATGCGGACGGCAACAGAAGCTCGGTTTATCTTGTTGAAGTGCCTCTGATTGCAACCGGCGTGGGCGATATCAAAGTCAGCCTGACCTTTGACCTGAATGTCGATTTGGATCTTCATGTTATCGATCCACACGGCGAAGAAATATTCTACGGCCACCCGACATCGTTATCCGGTGGAGAACTCGACCTGGATTCCAATCCGGCGTGCGATATCGATTCTGTCAACAACGAAAATGTATTCTGGGCTACGGGAACGGCCCCGGACGGCATGTATACCGTTAAAGTGGATTATTGGTCGGCCTGCGCCATCGATCCGGTGAATTATACCGTGACGGTCATGTATCTCGATGCGGCCGAAGTTTATTTTGGCGACTTTACAGCCTCGCAGGCTGACAACGGAGGTTTCGGTTCCGGTGAGTTTGTCTGCTCTTTTCTCTTCGAGCGCGACGATGAACAAGACGATGACGCCGATGATGATCTCAACGATGATGCAGACGATGATACGGAAGATTAACTTCTTTTCCTTTCAAAACATAAGTAGGAATTCCATTTGACGCCGGCCTGCCCGTTAAAAATCGCCCGGGTCGACGCCCTGAATCCCCGCATTCTCGAATCCGACTTTACGGCGGCTCCATACGACGGGGATCTGCTGATCGTCCGGCGTCAGCTTTGCGAAAAGCATATATCGCGCGGCGTCGGGCATTTGCAGTTCAAGCTGATAATCGGCCGCTCCCAAGGGATCGAGACTCACGGGCTGCAAATCCGATTCGGCTAAAATATTTCCCGAGGGATCGACGGCCATCACCTTGAGCACCGCCGTTTGCGGCGTGTCGTAATCGTTGATCACCTGCACCGGAATCTGCTCGACGGATTCGGGCGTATAACTTTCCCGCCACGTATCCAGATAGACCATCAGCGGAGCGAAGGCGTTTTGCGCGTATTCGAACCAGCGCGGCTCCAGCACCAGATTTTCCACGTCGATGAAGTTGTCGCTCGTAGAGCCCCAGGGTCGGGAATAGCCCAGATAGGTGAAGTGCAAAACAGCCTCGTAGCCCCGTTTGGCCCGCCAGAACTCGGTCAGCCCGCCTACGAGATAGGCGTAGGCTTCGCGATGAATTTCCGGCCCGAACGGCCCCACGCCGCCGAGAATGTCGTAATAAACCTTAAGCGTCATAAACGTCGGCGAGCCGTCCCGATTGATCCAAAGCCAGCCGTACTCGTTGTTGATGTACGGGTGTTCGGGATCGTCCCACGTAAAACGCAGCACGGTCGGAAGGCCGCCCTGCGGGGGCAGTCCGTCGTTTTCGTCGATGAGGTCCACGTCGTTATGCACGAACAGGGTAAAAAAAACGTACGGGTGGTCCTCGATGGGATCCGCGTCGCCGTGCGGGGCTTTGAATCCGCCGTTTTCCCACTGGCGCGTGGGATCGAGATCGCGAACCCGGTCCACGACCCGCGTGGTCATTTTGCTGAACGACTCGTTGGAGGAATCCCACCAGGCGATACTAGGATGATTCCAGCTTTCCTGAATCCACTCGGCGAACTCGACGGCCATTTCGTCTTCGGACCAGGGCTTGTTCGCGTTGTCGATAAAGTCCCACATCTGAAACTCATCGGCGATGATCAGCCCTTCCTCGTCGGCGATGTCGTACCAGAAATTCGGCGCCCTGCCGATGGAAATACGAAAGCTGTTCCAATGAAGCTTTTGCGGGTACTCGGTCAACAGCTTGCGAACCCATTGCTCGTCCCAGGGCAGCGCGCCCGCCAGGGGATCTTCGAAAAATCTGTGCAGCGTGATATTCGAACCGCGCAGATACATCCTTTCGTTATTAAGATAAAAACCCTTTTGGTCGCCGGAGCGCCATTCAGCTTTGCGCATGCCGAAACGCGTCGTTAGATTGTCGAGCACTTTGCCGCCGCTTTCAACGCGCGTTTCGACCTCATATAGAAAAGGATCGTCGCAGGACCACAAGCGTACGTTTTCGATGGGGATAATCTGCTCGACCTTAAGCTCCTGCCCCGGCGCCAGTTCGATTTCATCGCTGGATTCCCCGTCGGCTTTCTGCGGATTTTCCCACTCGCTGATGGCGCTGGTCAATTTGATGCTTTTCGCCTCGTCGTGATCGTTTTTCAGCGTGACGATAACCTTGGCGCTGTCGTGATCGATGTCCGGCTCCACCTTGACGCGGACGATGCGCGGGGAATCGCAGGCGATAAGCTGCACGTCGTCGTATATGCCCGGCAGCCAGTATTGCTTCTCGGCGTCCTGTCCGGCGGGAACCCACGCGGGTACGTTTTCTCTCGTCGCGCCCACGCGCACCAGCAGCGTGTTTGTCATGCCCGGCCGAACGGCGTGCGTCACGTCGAAAGACGCCAGTGTGTATGATCCCAAATGCCCGCCGATGCACCATTCGTTCAGCCATACGGCGATGCCGTATTTCGCCTTGTGAATGTTCAGGATGGCGATGTCCCGCGCCTCCGGTCCCTTAAACGTGGTTCTGTACCAGAAAGCCCGGCGCAGATCGCTTGTTTCGCCGATTTGCGCGAAAGGCGGTTCGGCGGAATTCAAAAGCGCGGGAACCGGCGCGACGTGGTTGAACTCAGCCGGCGGCTCGGAGCCCGCATCGCCCTGCTCGACCTCCCACGTTCCGTTGAGGCTGATCACCGTCCGATAGGCGGATTCCTGCGCGTCCTCATCAGGCGAAGCCGTATCATCGTCAGTATCATCGTCTACCGCATTCTCGCCTGCATCATCATCGTCATCGCCGCATCCGCAAGAAACGCAACTCAGCGCGTAAAGCAAAACAATCGCCGCCAGAACCAAGATATTGATCTTCAGCAATTTCCACTCCCGCATTTTATATGGCAAGTTCACCGTGAAGCATTATATAACAATTTTCATGAATCATATAAGCCTAAAATATCAGCCATGGGCTTATCGGCGAATGAAATTTTCCCCAATGATTTTTAAGATTCTGCTATAATTCATAACTGTCCGAATGAACAACAACGGAGAAAACTGGAAATGAAAATCTTTAAGACCACCCTTTTTATCGCTCTGGTTTTGATGCTGGCTTCGGTTTTTGCCCTGGCCGTTGCCTGCGGGGACGACGATGATGACGACGACGATGATGACGATGATGACGATGACGATGACGATGACGATGCGACTTGCGACGCGCAATGCATGATCGATCTGGCCGACGCTATGCTGCAGTGCGACACGAATTGGAATCATTGCGAAGACACTGAGGATGTATGCGACCAGGCATGGTTCAATTGTTATCAGCCGTTGCGCGACTGCTACTTCGATTGCGACTCTTGCAGCGCCGAAGAAGCCGACTGTTACGCCGGATGCAATGATGATGAGAACTGCAATGACGCATGCTGGGAAACCATGGTCGAATGCAATGGCTGGGATATCGATTGCATGAACGATTGCTGGGATGTCTATGACGCCTGCTGGGACGCCTGCGAGGACGCCGACTGCCTGGACGGCTGCGACGGAGCATACTGGGACTGCGACGTGGACTGCGTTTCTTAAACAAAAATAGCTTCGTAAAATTTCATTTGAAGCGCTAAGAAGCCCATGAGAGGAAAGACGTTTCTCTCATGGGCTTTGCTATTTGAACTTTTCAATACATTCATAAAATCCGTCGGAGAACGCCGCCTCGTATTTTCCACCGACAAAAGCTTCGGGGCCATGCTCGAAGAAAAAGCTAAAAGAAAAAAGCCGCATAGAGGCGGCTTCAACGATTGATGATTTGCATTGAAAATGCTTTGCGAAAGGGGGGAGTCGAACCCCCACGTCCTCTCGGACACAGGACCCTGAACCCTGCGCGTCTACCAATTCCACCACTTTCGCATCTTTTCAAAAGACCCAAAGAGAGTGCTTATTAACCCGGCGGACGAATCCTTGTCAACCGATTTGTGACGGGGGCGCTTTTTGTTTGCCGAATCGGACCTGCGTCGTTTGGACGTGATGACAATGCGTGATGTAAACAAAAGCCGCGAATAACAGACACGCCGAGCCATCGGCAAAAGGAATCGCCAAAAACCGAACCGCAAATGCCCCATTGCAACTTGGCGTCAGCGAAGATGCGATCATGAGCGATTGAGCAACAAACCGGCAACCCGGTTTACATTTTCCTCCCCGAAAATTGCCGATGCACATCTTGCGCCGGCGCGCCATTGGAATTAACAATGGATGAAAGATTACGAAAAAAAGGGAGCGACCATGCCGGATTTCGAAACCTTGAATTTCAGCGACGACGGCCGCGCAGCCGTCATCACCCTCAACCGCCCGGACAGCGGCAACAAAACGAATATGAAAATGGTCGCGGAACTGCTCGACGCGATTCATCGCATCGAGGACGAATCCAGGGCGTCCGTCGTAATCCTTCGCGGCGCCGGCGGTGTTTTCTGCGAAGGAATCGACCTGCGGGATTTCGTTCCGGACAAACCCCTGGACATCCACGGATTCAACAAGTGGGAAAAGGTCTGCGCAGCGTTGGAGCGCCTGAATAAAATTACCGTGGCGCTCATCGAGGGAGCGTGCGTGGGCGGCGGCGTCCAACTCGCGCTGGTCTGCGATGTGCGTCTGGCGGAGGAAAAAGCTTTTTTTCGCTTCAACGAAGTGGAGATGGGATTTATCCCCGGCCTGGCGACCTGGCGCCTGGGCAAATACATCGGCCTCGGCCGCGCGAAGTATTACGTGCTGACGGGCAAAAAAATCCCGGCGGACGAAGCGTTGCGCGTCGGCCTGGCGGACAAAGTTTTCGCATCGGCAAGCGAAGAGAAAATCCTGGCCGAGACCATCGAGGAGTTCATGCCCTTCAATCCCGACTCCCTGGAGCTTTCCCGGCGCCTGCTGAACGAATCCTACGCCACGCATTATGAGGATTTCTCCGGGCATTTCCTCGCCGCGCAGCACCGCGCCATTTCCGGCGAGGCCTTCCAACAACAGATCAGGAAGATCAAGGAAAAGAAGTAGAGCGATCGGCTGTGACCATGGCCGCATGACCTTGGGGAATTGATTGAATTAATCGGCCGAGTTGCCTATTGTGATGAATGAGATGCTTCTTGCCGACAGCTTAAAAACGCGTATTATGAAATAAGAATAAAAAGGATTCGGAGCCTGCCGACGCTCGATGGGGGGAGCCGTGGTATTCATCAATCGAAACAGCCGCGAACTCAACGCGAAAATCGTTTACGTGGGTCCGGCGGGTTCGGGCAAGACCACGAACCTGCGCGTCATCTCCGAACGAACCGACAAGGATTATATCGGAGAACTTGTTTGCCTGGAGCGCGACAGAAGCCACACGGCCTATTTCGATTTTCTGCCCATGTTTCTGGGCCGCATCCGGGGTTTTCGCGCGCGCCTTTTGGTTTACGCCATTCCCGGAGCCATCCCCTTCGAAACGTCCCGGCGCTTGATTTTCAACGGCGTGGACGCCGTGGTCTTCGTGGCGGATTCCGATCCGGCGCGCGTGCAGGAAAACCTGGATTGCCTGACGGAGACCTACAGGCTTTTTGACACCTATAAAATCGATCCGGGAAAAATTCCCTTCATTTTTCAACTCAACAAGCGCGATCTTCCCCACGCGGTTCCCGAGTACGAACTGATCCGTTTGTTGTCCACGACCGATCGGCCGGTTTTCCCCGCCGTCGCGCAGACCGGCAAGGGCGTGTTCGATACATTCCGCGAAGCCAGCCGCCGGGTTCTGGATAAAATGAAACGGCCCTCGGAATAAGCGCGATTTTTAAACGGCATCACGTCAATGATTATGGTTCATTAACCTTGTGGTTTCTGTTAGAATCCGCATTCGGTTCGCATTGCCGATTGGAGGAAACCGTGCTGAATTTTAAAACTCGAATGACTTTGATGACCGTTCTCTTCCTGGTATTTTCCATTTCGACGGTCTCGGCCGCGCAAGTCCCCGCGATCACGAATCAAAAATCCGTCGCCGACGGCGCTGTTCCGGGACTCTACGCGCACCCCATGCGCCCCGAGTTCGCCCGGCAGCCGATCTGGTCCGTCGACGCCGCGAGCCAGGCGTATCCGAACTCATCGTATTTCTACGCTTTCGACAAAATATTTGTGTTCGGATACATTGACGGCACGACCTATGAAATATACGACGATATCGGCACGATGCTTTTTTCCGGCGCGCTCAACGAGGGTGAACACGCGGCCTACGACATCCAGCCGGGGCGCTTTCTGCTGGAAGCTTCGGATCTGGTCTCCGTGCTGGTCGGCGCCGCCGACAGCAATATCTGCGGCTACTACGCTCTCAACGAGCATTCCATGGCCGTCGGCACGAAGTTCTACAGCTATCAATATTGGAGTTCGGCGGCGGACCGGCAAAAAGTATTCGCCTATCACGACAACACGCAGGTTCAGGTCTTCGACATGGGCGACGACTCTTTCATCGGAGTCAACATTCTCAACGCCGGCGAGTATTGGGATATTCGCGGCGCTGAAGGAATCCGCCACCGTTATCTCAAGACCATCTCCAACAAACCCGTCTCCGTATTGAATTTCGCGGATATCGGCTACAGCGTTCCCGCTTCCAACGGCCTTTTCTCCGGAACGAAATTCGTCGGGGGAATGGCCGTATCCAGCGGACAGGGCGATTTGGTCATCACCAGTTACGCCGATGACAACAACGTGACAGTGACCAACATCGACGACGGATCGACGGTCTATAGCGGCGCCCTGCAAACCGGGCAGATGTGGAATGCGAATTTCGGCGTTTTGTATTTCGATATCGAAAGCGACGAGACCGTCACGGTGGCGGTCAACCCTTACTCGGGCGCCTCGGCGGATTACCATTATATGGATGTGGCCGTGGACGAAGGCGGCACCCGCATCGGGACCAACTTCTATTTCACTTCCGTGAACGGTGAAATCGACATCTTTTCCTATCAGGACGACAACGAAATCACGTTATGGGACACGCAGGGCACCCCCGACACGGCCGATGACGTCGAGGTTTTCAGCGGCATCCTCGGCGCCGGCGGCCACCACGGCGAATCCAGCTACCCGACTCAGTGGCATCTCGTTTCCACGAAGCCGACCTCGATTTTCGTCAGCTACGGCACGGTGGCCGGAGCCGAATTCATACCCCTTTGGGGCATCCTGGTCGACTGCGACAACGACGACGACGGATTCGAGGGACCGCAGTGCGACGGCCCGGACTGCAACGACTGGGATGAAACGATTTATCCCGGCGCGCCGGAAATCAATTGCGACGGCATCGACCAGGATTGCGACGGCGAGGATCTGTGCGTCTGCACGACCGACGAAGAATGCGACGACAGCCTGTTCTGCAACGGCGCGGAAACTTGCGACACGAATACGGGTGAATGCCAATGGGCGGATATCGCCTGCCCGGACGACGGCCTATGGTGCAACGGCGTCGAGGACTGCAACGAGGAAGACGACCAATGTTTCCATACGCAGGTTCCCGGATGCGGCGACGACAACGTCTTTTGCAACGGCGATGAATTCTGTGACGAGGAAAACGACCAGTGCGGCCACACGGGCAGCCCCTGCGAAACCGACGACCTGTTCTGCAACGGTTACGAGCAGTGCGACGAATTGAACGACCTGTGCATTGACGGCGATCCGCCGTGTGAAGAAGACGACGGCCTTTACTGCAACGGCGACGAGTTCTGCGACGAGGATTACGACCGCTGCGCCCACGTGGGCAATCCGTGCGCGGAAGGCGAAACCTGCGACGAGATCAACGACGAGTGCGTCGAACCAGAAGAGCCCGAGTCGGATGACGACATCACCACGGACGTTCCCACCGGCGAGGAAGAAGAAGACGAAGGATGGCCCGAAGGAAAAGTCACCGGCGGATGCTGCGGTTGCGAGTAAGAGCGCATAAGCTCTTCAGAATCACTTCATGAATGCTTGTATATCCTAATGCGGTCCTGGTCCGGATTTGAAAGCCGCTTGACTTATGGCCGATCCAGCAGCTTTTTCGAAGTCCAGATGACGATGGAAGCATAATGCCTGATTTCCATCGTTTCCTTCTCATAATCATCCCAATGCACGCGCTCGCAAAATGAGATCCAGTCCTGTCTGTCGACGGCGTCACATGACACCTGGAATTTTTCGGCCTGATCGGGCCAGGGAAAATGCACGATGACGTCCGCGACCGCGTCCGCCGGAATGACCTTTGTTTTTTGCAAAGGGATATCGGGAAAGTAGCAACGAACCTTTTTTTGGCGCGAATCGAAAATGGAAAGCAGGCCTATCGTCGTTCTGGCCGATTCGTCAAAACCGGCGCTCCAAAAAACGACATCGAGCTCATCGTGCTTCGCGGCCAGGGATACAATCCGGCGGGCCAACTCTTCGCGACCGTCGATTTTCGTTGCGATCGACGCGATGGGCCGATACTGGTAATTATCGAAATACTTCATCGACCACTCGGGAACCTTATCCTTCATCGGCTGCGATCCATGGGAGTAATGCCAGAAATGCCCCGCGCCGATCAGGGTCATCAGCCCGGCGATCGCCCACACGGCTTTTTTATTGTCAAGCTTGTCGCACGCCCGGCCGATGATCGCTCCGGTTATCGGCAACACGGAAAAAACGTAGTTGTAATTTTTTTTGCTGACCAGCGAAAGGATTATCAGGACTCCCCAAAATACGACCAGAAATACCTGGTCCCGCCATTTCCCACCTTTGAGCAAAAACAGGGACGCCGCCAGGGTCGCCAGACAGAAAAACGGTTTGAGAGCCAGATGCCACATGTAAACCGGATAAGCCGCCAGGGAGTCGGGATGGCTCAAAAGGCGGGAACTCGAATATTGATCGTCGGAAAGCTCGATCCCTTCGTGTCTCAAATAATTCATGGAGTTTTGAAAAAAACTCGTTTGAATAACCAAAACGGCAAAAATAACGGCGGCAAAAATCCAGCCGACGCGCCGAAGATTTTTGCCGTCTTTCGATGTGAATCCGACGACGAGTTCGTAGCCGACCAAAATGGCGTACAGAAGAACGGATTGAAAATTGTTGCTGACGAAGATTCCAACGCGCATCGACAGAATCGCCACGACTAAAAACAGCAGCGACAAAACCGGCCTGGAAAAATGTTCGGACCATACGGCCAGGCACAAGCCGACGGCCGGCGCGGCCATCAATGTCGTCGAGGAGGACATGATGAATACCCGCGACCATACGAACACGGCCGGAATACAAGCCACGGCAACACCGGCGATAAACGCGCCGCCGAGTCCGGTCTTACGCCGGGCGGCAAGAAAAATCGCGCCGACCGCCAAAAGGTAAAAGAAGGTCCCGGTCATCACAAACGCCAGACCCGAAGGACCGACGATCTTCTGAATGATTCCCGCGACGAAAACGTTTACGGACATCACCGGCATGCTGTCGGTAAAAAAAGCCATGTCCTTAAAAGCCGTCAGGGGATCGTCGACAACATGGACCACCTGTTCCACCGAACCGATGGGATCGTCAATCAATCTCAGCGCATGGGTATGGTGCCAGTGAAGATTCGCCAGAAAGACCGATAACAAAAGCGCGGCCAGCACCGCCGCGTCCCGCCATGAAATATGCTCGGGCAATGCCCGGTTGTCGTTTTCAGGGATTTGATGTTTCATGGCGTTATCGAAAAAAAATCGTCTCGTATGAACGGATTGTTCCAATTCATGTTGTGGATAGATATAAGCCGCACTTCCCGCACGGACCCGCGACTTCGCCGACTCCCGCCACGCCGCGCCGCACGGCGGCCATCTTCGGGTTGTTTAACGCCGTAATAAATCCTTCGCGCAAAACATTGCCCGTATCGTCGTCGGGATCATGCGCGTAACAACAGGCCGCCAGGCCCCCGTCCGGCGCGATCACGGCAACGCGCCAAGGCCAGAAACACACTTCGCCCACGTTGTCCTTCACGTCCGGAGCGCGGGCGGCGCCGGTCTCGCCGTCAAACCACCGGCGGGCCAGATTTTCATCCCGCGAACCAAACGGCAGGTTGGGGCTTTCCACTTCGAAACCGTCGAATCCCCATTGCCGGTGCAGCGCCTCGGCCACGGGAATATGATCCCGATTGTGCGCGAAATGAAGCATCTGCCAAATGAGGCGGGGATTTTTTTTGCCGAGCCGCGCTTTCGCCGAAGCCAGCGCCAGCACATTTTTCCGAACGGCTCGGATATCGGATCCCACGCGGTAACGGGCATGGATTTCCTGCGTCACGCCGTCGAGGCTGATCACGAGGCGGTCCGGCCCCGACGCCACGAGATCAAGGGCTTGCGCGTCGCTTAAAGGCTTTGAAAGATTCGTTCCGATCACGCACGCCATCCGCCGGCGCCGCGCCTCGGCCACGTACTCCGGCAGATTGTGAACAAGCGTCGGCTCGCCCCAGCAGTAAAGATGAACCTGAAAACAGCGCCCGGCGGTCTGATCCAGCAGATCGGCGAACGCCGAAAGGGGCATCACGCTTTTTGCGCGCCGCACGGCGCCGCGCCCGGTGGCGCAAAGAGGGCACTTGAGCTGGCAGGCGTTGGTCACGTCGATAGTCAAAGTCGGCGGATAGGAATCGAGGATGTCGCGTCGGCGGTGAAACTCCCACTCATTGAGCGCCACGTTGGCCAGGCGCGCCGGCGTGGCGTATTTCGCCAGAAGCTTGAGATTTTCGGCCAGCCGGACCAACCGCGTTTTGACCACCGGATCCATCAATCGCCTTTGGGTGAAATGTCTTCGAGCTTGTTGAGTTTGAAAGTGCTTTCGCCGTAGGCCAGGCCGCCGCCGTGTTCGCGCCTTTGCACGACCGTGATGATGATCTTGTATTCCTTCACGTCATAAGGACATTTGGCGGAAAAACTCTGAAACTCGTCGGGCCAAAGGCCTACGTTGGCGTAGTAATCGCCGCCGAGCATGTTCAGGGACGGGTAATGTAAAAGCACCTCGAAATGTCCCTCGATATCGATAAAATGAATTTCCTGGCGGTAGTTGTTGATGCCCTGAACCAAAAGACCGTCGTTGCGTAGAAACTGGACGCGAAAGCATGGGTCCGGCAGCGGCCCGTCGGTGACGAAGCGCATCCTTACGGTCATGGGCCGGCCCGTTTCGAATTGCGTCCGCGGCGCGCCGTCGGGCCCGAGAAACTGCACTTCGATGATGCGCGCGCCCTCGGTTCTTTCGCTGGACGGGCTCAGGACTTCGTCGTGCACCACGGGAGCTTCGATTCTCGTGTACATTTTCTCGCACTGCTCCACGTAGCATTTGATGACCTGATCCGTCATGCCCACCATGGCCACCTGGCCTTCGCGAAGCAGAATCAGGCGGTCGCAGAAGCTCGACACCTCCGAGAGGCTGTGGCTGCTCACGACGATGGTCTTTCCCTGATCCCGAAAAGCCCTGATGGCGTTGATGCACTTTCGCTGAAAGAGAAAATCGCCCACGGCCAGAACCTCGTCGACGATCAGCACATCGAAGGGAATATGGATGGCCACGGAAAAACCCAGGCGCACCTGCATGCCCGTCGAGTACGTCCGGAAGGGATGTTTGATGCGATCCTCGATGCCGGAGAATTCCAGAATTTTGGGATAAAGCTCCCGGACCTGCGCCGGGGACATTCCCATCAGGGAGCATTTGGCGAAGACGTTTTCCCGCCCCGACAGGTCGGGATTGAAGCCGGTGGAAGGATCCAGGATATAGCTGCGCATCCCGCTGACATGCACGAGGCCCGCGGTGGGATTCGAGGTGCCGGCCAGGATTTTCAAAAGCGTGCTTTTTCCCGAGCCGTTGTCGCCGATGACGCCCAGGCATTCGCCGTGGTCCACCTCGAAGGATACGTCGAACAGAGCGCGCTTTTTGTCGTGATAATCGCGCCGCCCGAAAAGGAGCAATTCCTTGAGCTTCTGCCCGCGCCGGGAATAGATGTGGTAGTCCTTCGTCAGATCCTTGACCACGATGGCTTTTTCCACGCTCGGCGAAGCAGGCGTATTTTGAATCGCGTCTTCCAAATATTGATCCCACGGTTGACGGCGCTTTGCGTCTTAAAAAAAATCGCGCACGTTCAAATTCAAAGGATAATATACTTCCCTGCTCACAGCATAGGGGATTTTTATCATCACGTGTAGCTTGGATTTTCGTGAAACGGCAAGACGACGAAAAATGATAAGGCGATACGATTGATCGGCCGCCTTCTACGGGACGATGGAATAAGCCTGATAATTCAATTCCGTCCAGGCGGCTTCGCTTTCGACCTCCAGCGTGATTTGCACCGAGGATTTCCCGGCGGTTGCCGAAGGGGGCAAAACGAAGTCGTCTTCGCCGAAACGCTTTGTCCGGCTGCTGTCGGCGTAATACCAGGTTCCCACGTCGACTCCGTCCAACAAAACGCGCGCCCGCTGCGCGGGGTTGAACTGATCGAAACGCCGGCGAAGCACCACGCCCTCGTTGGCCGGATCGACGGCTATTGTAAATACGCTTTGACCGCTGACGGCCATGCCCTCATCGGAAAAAGGCGTCCGGTCGTCCTCGCCTTCGAAGAAGGAATCGATTTGTCCCGTCGCCTCGGCGTTTGTCGCCGCGTATCCGTGAGCGCCTTCGCTCGCGGCGTCGCCCACGTCAAGCTCGTCGGACAGGCTCATCATCGGCGCGCCGGTTTCATAAAAATATGAAACCGACGAATGATGCTCCGTGGTTCCCGCGTTGTTGGAGCCGTGCTCGATGCCGAGCCGGACGCTGTCCAGATAATGGACCGCGTCGCCCACGTGCAGCCGGTACGCGCCGGTCAGATCGTAATCGTTGAAAATCCGATGCGAAGGATTGCCGGTCAACGGTTCGTCGAATGTTCCCATGATGAAATACCAGCCGCCGTTGAAATAGTCCTCGGTGCCGGTGCCGTACACGGCCGGCGCGTTGAGGCCGTCGTAATAAAAACGCTCGTCGCCCTCCAGGTACCAGCGGCTTAAGGGGCCGCGCATGGTGTATGTCCACCCGACCCATTTTCCCGCCGCGCCCTGGCGGCTTGCGATGGGATAATCCAGGTTTTGCGGAACCGGATTTTCCTCGTTGTATTGCGTTTTGAAATACCCGGCTTTGTCGCCATAGCTTTCGGTGGCCGCGACGATCTCCCAGGAAACATCCACCGATGCCGCACCGTGATTTTCCAGGCGCATGAGGGCATGCGTGTTAAACGGCATCGGAAAATAGCTGTAGTAGCGCCCGTCTTCATACCCATACAGCAGAGTCCGCGGCGCGTCTTCTATCATGAAGCTGCCAAAGAATTGGTTGACCGGCGCCTGGACCATAACGCTTTCGATGTCGTCCCACTCGGCGGCGATCCACAGATCCTGCGCCGCCTCCTGTGTGAAGGGATCAATTTGCAAATACAGTCGCCACACGGCGCCGCTTCGCTCTAAATCGAGAATATCGACGGACTCGCCGGCGCCGATGCTTTGCGCGCCGGTGATCGTTTCCGACGGAACATCGGCTTTCGGATCCTGGCCGGCGTTTTCAAATTGCGCGCGAAGCGTTGATAAATCCTCGTTTCCCGTAAAGCTGTCCACGTGCGTGTCGGCGTCGTATTTCACGTAGGAGACGCCGTAAAATTCCGGCGGCAGGTTGTAGGTGATCTTGCACCGCTCGTCGAACGGAATCGGCAGATAGCTGAAGTTGGTCCCGCTGGCCGAAAACATGCTTTGCACCAGCGGTTTGGTGAAAGGCTCGATGCCGCCGAAAAACAGCAGCCATATCGGACCTTCCAATACCGGGATTTCCATATCGTCCACGTAGATGCGCAAGTTGGTGATGATCGACCAGGTGTGCGTGAACTGCATGCGGTATATGCATCCCGGCCCGAACTGATCGAAAACCACGAACTCCCCGCGCTCGTCGACGTAAAGATAGTTGGGAGGCGTGAAGCCATCGTCGTTGCCGCCGGCGGGATCGTGGGAGGACAGCTGTTTGCTGCGCGCCGTGAACTGTTGATAGGGAAGCGCCGCAATGCCTGACGCCGTTTCGATGCCCGGCGCCGGGCCGTGCTGCGGAACGCTCGCCCGGCGCGGCAAGGCAGGCGGCATCGCCGCATCAAAATCGCTTTGCGCCGGCGCCATAGTTTCGACGAGATACTTGAGCAGATTGAGGATGGCCTGCGCCGTGATGCGAACGGTGTTGGGATCAGGATCGCAGTACATTGCGCCCAGGTCCAGGCCTATGGGTAAAAGAAGTCCCGGTATGCCGAAATAACGCAGGATCGAATTGAGTTTATTGAGGCGAAAAGGATTGGGATTGTCGGGATCGACGTCCAGGGAGGTGTTGTCCCAATAGGCGTCGCGCAGGGCGATTTCCACGGGCATCATCAGTTCATGAAGCTCGGCGGGGAAGGAGTAGAAAACGCCGTGAACAAATTCCGACGGCCCGCAAAGCCCGTCGCCGTCACGGTCGCCGCATCCGCTCACATCCCTGATTGCATCCATTTCTTCGGCGAGAATTATTTCGATGCCGTCGTGATAGTATTGCCAGGCCCAGCCCATGGAAAGGCCCGCCTGAGGCAGCAAAGTTTCGGCTTCTTCGGTCAGGCGCAGAAAATCCGGATATTCGGCATCGTCGAAAATGGACAGAAAGGTGTCCAGAATGTCGATGATCATGGAATAGACATCCATCTCTCCCCACTGCTGATACCGGTCCAGAATGATCTGAAAATTGAAACTCAGGTCGAAGGAAAGAACCGTATCCAACGCCGCGGACAGCAACGTGAATTCCGCCGATTGCAACAGCGCGTCGCCCACGTCGTACTCGCCGGCGTACACCAGAAACTCCATACCCAGAATGCGCAGGGAAAATCGCTCGATGTCGAACTTCAGGGATTCCGCCCCGCGGCAGGGCTCCAGATGCTCCAGGATCTCGGTCACCAGCGGTTTTAGAAGATTTCTGACGTAATCGACGACGATGGCGCCCACGTCGATGGTTGCTCTTTCCTCCGGGAACGGATCGTAGATGTAGGAAAAAAGCTCGTCGACGATGGCGATGAATCGAAGCTGGTCGGCCAGCGCGACGCCGAAATGCGCCGGCGCGCACTCCGGATAGTCCTCCAGTATATTCAAAAACGCGGCCCTCGCCGCATCGCCGTTTTCCGCAACCAGAAAGGCTTTGGCGGCTTCAATATCCCCGGCGGGGCAAACGTCGTCATCATCCACGTCGTCGTCGATGTCATCATCGGCATCGTCATTGACGTCGTCGTCGACATCATCGTTCGCGTCGTCGTTCACATCGTCATTCACATGGTCGTCATTGTCTGCCTGCCCTGAGCTTGTCGAAGGGTCATCGTCATCGCCGCACCCGCAGCCGGATAGCGCCGCCAGGCAAAAGGCGGCGATGAGTACAGCGAATATTGCCGGAAAATGTTTTGTCATTGTGAAACCTCCGGATCGACGGCCGTCGCAACGCCGTTATCGACTCCCGTTTGCAAAAAGGTCTTCACCAGGTTCCATTGCGCATCGCTTTCGAACAACTCTCCATGCCGCTCCGTGACGCCGACGTTGTTCATGACAAATTCATAAATCAGGCCCGTGGCGTCGTTGAAATTTCCGGTCAGGGGCAAAGCAAATTCATCCAGGCCGAAGTTGTTGCTCGGCGCGCCTTCGAATGTTCCCACGCCCGCCGCCCAGGCCAGGGCTTCCGACGCGATGTTGGGGACCGAGCGGTCGCCGATCACATCGACGATTATCACATTGCGCGGCGAGCGCCCGTCGGGGGGCTCTCGGATCAATCCCGGCGACAGGGCCGCCGGATCCGCCGGATCGAGGGCCGCCTGCATGAGATGCCGGAAAATCAGGGATTCGTAAGGCGGCAGGCCGCGAATCGCGGCGGGCATGAAAAATCCGTAAACGCTTTCCCTTTGAAACAGCGAAAACATCCCGCCGCCGCCGACGCCCACGGCGTGATCGACGGCCGGGTCGATAGAGGAAAAAGCCATGCCGTTGATGCAGCCCAACGAATGTCCCAGTGTCGCCAGCGCGCCCCCGGTTATCGGCGGCAGGCCGTATCCGTCGGGATCGTCCGCGATATGCCGGATCATCCGCGCCAGCGCCACGTGATCCGACGCCGTCTGGCGGATGTTGTCGCGCAACAAACGCACCTTTTTAAAATCCAGGAACGGATAAGGCGCGTCGCTTTCGAAATCCTCGTCTCGGCCGCCGTGCAAAACCGCGTCGATGGCGAATACCGCCGCGCCCTCGACGCTCGGCGACCAGTTTCTCGAACCGCCCAGACCGTGGAGGTAGATGAGCGGATACAGCGCTTCATCGATGTTTTCCGGAAGGCGCAAAACGAAATCCAGGTCCGCCGTTAACGCGATTTCCAGTTCATCGGGATTTTCGGTCGGCAGATAACCGTCCACGCGAAAATCCGGCGAGGGATAAGTCCCGCGCAATGTCCGGTCGCCGTCCCACGTAAGATCCTGCGGCTCGATGGGAGTCGTTGCGTCCAATTCTTCGACGATAGCCCGCATGGCGTGGATCATTTTCTGCCCCGTGCCGGTGCGGTACGTGAAAGCCAGCAGCGTATCGTCCAGGGCAACGCCCAAAGGACCGAGAAGAATTATATCCCGGGCCTCTTTCATGTCGTCGACAAGGGGATCGTCGGGCAATCCGGGCTCATCGTTGAGGACAGAATCGAACAGTGGATTTCTTTCGACGGCGCGGCCCGAAGCGTCGTTTAAAGGACCGGCGACGCATACGAGAATTCTTCTTGCGGGCGAAAGCGGCGTCGCCGGATTGATCACCAGGACGTTGCGGCCTTCGATCATGGAAATTTTGTATTCCAAAAGCCGTGGAACATCCCCCGTCACGTCCGCGAGCCTGACGAATCCTTCCAGCGGCTGCATGAGTATGCCCGGCGAGCCTTCGACCCAGGCCGGCGCGTCGAGCGGCCCGGAAAAAGGAATCATGATCGAAGACAGGATGGAAAATCCGTCCAGCTCGGGAATCGCAACGTCGAAATCCGTCCCCGCAGCCGCGTCGAGGGCCGCGCCGACGGCCTCTGGAAGCTCTTTGTCCATAGTCAGATGAATTCCCGTCGATCGGGATTCATCGACTTGCGTGAAATACATGCTGGGAAAAGGAACCCGGACATTGCCGGCGTTCAGATCGCAAATCGGGATCGTCGGCAAATCCTCGACATCATCGTCCGCGTCGTCGTCAACGTCGTCATCCGGCGAAGCCGTATCGTCATCGAGATCGTCGTCGCCAGGCGAAGCCGTGTCGTCATTTATATCGTCGTTAAGATCATCGTCCGCCGGTCCGTCATCATCGGAATCATCGTCGCATCCCGTCAGGAGGCAAACAGCGCAAACCAGCGCGATCACCACCGGAAAAACCGCCGCAGAAAATCTCATGGCCGCACCTTCGGTTGTTTATTTAATTACGACGCAGACAATATCACATTTCGTCTGAAAGGTAATCGTCGAAATAAAAAAAGCATCCGGGCCGCGCAAAGCTTCCCGGATGCATGAGTTTTCGTCTTCGAGTATCGCCTGTCAGCAACCGCAGCCGCAACCGCCGTCGGAAGTGTCTTGTCCGCCGCTCAAGGAGCCGCCGCTTTCCTCGTCATCGTCGCCGTACAAGTTGTCATCGACGCTCGTATCATCGTCGGTGTCGTCGTTGACCCAATCGTCATCCTCGTCATCGTTTAAGTCGTCGTTGACGTCGTCATCGGCGTCGTCGTTAACGTCGTCATCGACGTCGTCGTTCAAATCGTCATCCGCGTCATCATCGACGTCGTCGTCCACATCGTCATCCGAATCGAGTTTGACTTCGATGTAATCCACTTTCGTCTCAGTGGGATCGCCGCCGGGAGAATACACGGTCAGGCTGACGGTGTAGAGGCCGGGAGCCGAATAAGTGTTGGTCGGATTCTGATCCGCCGAAGTGTTGCCGTCGCCGAAATCCCAGTCCCATGTATCGATTTCGCAGGTGTTGAACTCCGCGGACAGATCCGTGAAATCCACCATCAATGCGGCGAATCCCGAAGTCGGGTTCGCGCTGAAATCGGCGATGGTCGTTCCGCAAACCACCTCGAAGGCGTCTTCCAAAGTCACATCGCCGAACGGAGTCTCCACCACCACATCCCAAAACCCCGTGGCGGCGTTCAACAGGTTGAAAACCACGTCCGCTTCGCCGGAATCGGCCACGTTGACCGTCGATGCGGTAATCGCCGTTTCCCCGAGACGCTCTAAGCGAACGGTCATTCCCGCCTGGAAATAACGCCCGTTAATCGTCACGCCGAAGGCGCTGTCGTCATTGGGACCCTGCGCGGGATCGAGCTGATCGAGCTGCGGTCCCGGCGCGTTGACGAAAAAGCCGTCCACGAGCTTGCCGGTTCCCGCGGCGTTCGTCACTTCCACATCCCAGTAGCCCGTCGGCGCATCGGTCAGATCCAGATCGACCACCATGGCGGTTTTGCTGTTGTGCGTGACGATGACGCCGGGAATCTGCGCGTCCACGTCGTCCCGATAAAGGCGCATGGCGCTGCCGAACATGAAGTAATTGCCGAGTATCTCCACGTCCTCGAGAACGCCGGTGTTCATACCCGTATCCGGATCGATGGAGATGATCGTCGGCGACGGAAGCTCATAGGCCACCTTCATGTCGCGGGCCGTCGTCTCGTAATAGGAAATCCAGGGCCGGTCGCTCGAATCCAGAACGATGCCCGTGTAATGGCTGGACGAGTCGATTCGCTGGATGAACCAGTAGCCCGGAGTCGTGTTGGCGTAGCGCAGATCGCCGTCGCCGATGTAGGTCACGTGAAGGTGGGCGCCGTCGTCCACGGCGATGCTGGTGTACTTGCCCCAGTCGCTTCCAACGCACTCCACGTTCTCTTTCCACCATCCCTGATAATCTTTATGCGCCACGGACACGCAGTCGTCGCCGAAGGTGTCGTAGTCGAAAAAACTGACATAGACGTTGTCGTTGCCGTCCAGAGCAATGTCGTTGTACTCGCCGGAGATGTCCAGGCCCAGGCATTCCTCGGTATGCCAGCCGCTGCCGTTTTGCCATCCGAAATACAGGTTCTGGTAGATAACCCATTCCCTGCGATAGGCGATCTGGGGGTAATCCTGCGCGTCGAAAGTGATGGCCGTATGCTCGCCGAGCATCTCGGCGCCGGTAGAGTTGGCGATGTCCTCCAGTGTATGAAAGCTCCAGCTCGCGCCGCTTTTCCACCCCACGCGCACGCCGTTGGTGTGCCACAATCCGCCGTCAAACTTGTAGGCCACGTAGGGGATCCCGTTGCTGTTGAATTCCAGGTGAATGTATCGCCCGCGGTCTTTTTCGTCTTCCTCGATGGTCTCGGAGGTCCAGGAGGCGCCGTCGTACCAGGCGTAGCGGGGTCTTTCGTTATTGAAATCATAATAGGCGATTGCCGGATACTGCGTGACGGGATTGACGGCCACGCTGGTGTATTGCCCGACCTGCCCCGTTTCGACGGTTTCCACGTACCACCCGTCGAACTCGCGGACCGCGTATTTGAGCTGCGCGTTGGTGGCGTCGAACCAGGCCACGTGAGCTTTGTCGTCGGCGTCCATGGCGATGGAGGCGTGGGTTCCCTGATCGCCTAAAGAGGCCACGGTTTCTTTAATCCAGTCGCCTTGTGCAAGCGCCGGCGCGAGTAGAAGCACTATCACCGTTGCCACAAGCAGTTTATTCATGCGTTTCTCCCAATAAATCGCTCAATCCGGAATCATGATCGGATTTATTTGTATCGAGCCTTTATGATCGACACGAAATTCCCCCTGGTAGCCCGGAATCGTACCACGACTCGATAAAGGCATTCAAGCGAAAATCAAGCTTTAATCGCACACTTATTACCCGTCAACGATCTTGCCTTTCGCGATTTAAAAGGACGGCGTGCTTACTGATCCGAAGCCCCGCGCAACCGGAAGTGACTTCCGCCACACACGTTTGCAGGGCCGATATCCACCCGCTTACTCATTCGCCTTCGCTGACGCTTCAGGCGAATCTGCCGTGCGCGGCTCTGTTCTAACCACTGGCCACCAATCACTGGCCACTCATAACCCGCTTACTCATTCGCAATCGCAAACCAAAACAGCTGACCTTGGCAGGCGGGATCGCCCGAAACAGAGCCGCGAATGGCCAATCGCATCTTTGCGTTAGCGAAGATGCGATAATGAGCGGGTGTGCCACGAATCGGCAACAAAATTTTATTTTGAAAACAAAACCGCGCATGCAACGGCGTGACCATTTCGATTATCGATGCATTACCCGCTTACTCATTCGCCTTCGCTGACGCTTTAGGCGAATTTTGCCGTGCGCGGCTCTGTTTGTTTGTTTCGCCCTGCGGGCTCGCACAGGCGAGGGCGCCTTTCGCCACACACGTCTACAGGGCAGAAACCATGCACCTTTCGCCCGGGCACGTCATGTGTGGCACACCCGCCCTCGGGTGTGAAAGGAATGTCTTGCAACTACATTTAGTTGCAGGGCCGATATCCACCCGCTTACTCATTCGCCTTCGCTGACGCTTCAGGCGAATCTGTCGTGCGCGGCTCTGTTCTAATCACTGGCCGCTAACCACTGGCCGCTCATGACCCGCTTACTCATTCGCAATCGCAAACCAAAACAGCTGACCTTGGCATGCGGGATCGCCCGAAACAGAGCCGCGAATGGCCAATCGCATCTTTGCGTTAGCGAAGATGCGATAATGAGCGGGTGTGCCACGAATCGGCAACAAGATTTTATTTTGAAAACAAAACCGCGCATGCAACGGCGTGATCATTTCGATTATCGATGCATGACCCGCTTACTCATTCGCCTTCGTTACAACTCAAGCGAATTTGCCGTGCGCGGCTTGTGTTTGTGTCGCCCTGCGGGCTCGCACAGGCGGGGGCGCCTGTACTACTAATCGTAGAAATCTTTGCGTGGCGTCAAGAATTTCATGCTGCTAACTCCATAATCCTTTGAATTCCCACGTTTTTTATAGCCGCCAGTGAACTGACTATCAAACGGCCTTTTGCCGTTAAAACGTATCGATGCGTACGCGGCACTTTCTTGATTAAGCCGTGAGAGCGAAGGAGACGAAGGCGATAGGTCACTTGTCCCGCCTGAGTTTTGGCGTCTTTTTTATTCCGCGACGCTTTCGGAAATATATGTCGTCGAATATCTCGATTCCGAAATCCGTTGATTTGATATTCCCCCCGGCTCACCGATGCCAGCAACAATGCGTCCTCCCCCCAGGGGCGAAGCCCGCGAACTTTGCGGCCTCGCCGCGTCACCGCTCGACTGATGCGATTCATGCAATCCCCCAAGGGCGTATCCGATTCCACGTAGGACAAGGCTTCCAGATATCGCTCGTTCGCCGACTGACTCACCTGTGACCGACGAGCCAGATCCGCCACCCCCTTGCGAAGAACACGCCAGGATTGCTTTTTCGACGCGTCGCCTTCTTTGGGACGGAAAACCCGAAAATCCTTGGGATCGTTAATCGTCGTCTCCACCCGCAGGACGCTGCCTTGTTTGTCGTACATTTTGATCTGATTACGGTTCAAACGGTGTTTGACGCGCATCCCTTCGGGACGAACCTTCAGATCCGTCACCGCCTCCCCGCCGAAGCGAAGGGGAACATTGCCGCTCGCCGGTACAAAGCGTCCCAAAAAACGCATGACATCCGGACTGCCGAAGACCGACATCGCATGATGAACCAGACGGGGATAAAGCTCCGCCAAATCCCTGGGACGCGCAAACATCAAATCCGTAGCCCATTCGCTTTGATGCGCCGTCCAGTAATAGTCCGCCGGAAAGATCCCGAACACCTGATGATGAATCGGATTGAGGCGCAAGGCGATTTCGTCGAGAACTTTCGGCCAGGGCGTGTGCAATTGTTCCTGCATCAACGCCTGCGCCGCCTCCATGTCTTCGATCCAGACAAAACCGTTTTCTCGGCGAAGATATCCGATTCCCGCCCGGTCCATCTGGCGGGCCAACCATTCACGACCGTTGAGACACACCTGAATCGAAAAGGGAAAGTAGGTCTGGATGCGACCGTGACAAAAACCGAACTCAGGGTGAAACCAGTAATGGTAATAGTGCAGGCACTTGGTCTTGCAAGCCCGAACGCGCAGCATTTTTTGTTCGCGATCCCGATGCATCTCATAGGAATAACACAGCGTCAGGCAACTCAAAACACCAATAAGGCCATCCGTGATATGGTGGCGCTCGGCCATTTGGCGCGCCTCGGCTTCTTTGGAAATCCGCGATGAAGGCAAATAACGAACTTCCCGGCCCAAACGCTTGGCCTCGGAAACAGAGGCCGCCTTCACCCGGGACGTCACCTCTTCCACATGCCGACCGTAATCCTTGTACAGCACGCGGTTAATCCCCAGATACTTGTCCATCCCCGCCGAATAGGCGATGCGGCGTAAAGAGCCTCGGAATACAAGGCGATCAAAGCCGGATAGAACTCCGATGACTTTCGATGAGTGTTTCTGTATAAAGGTTTGCATCGCATCCTCCTGGGTGTGGGAAACTAAGGGTCCTTTCCAGACCTTTCCAAGCCTGGGAAGGATGCGATGTTTTTCTTGTTCTGTATAGAAATTGGATGATACGGCAACTAAAAAAATCCTTTTGGTTGCGGCCGAAGGGACGCGCTGTGCCACACACGTCTACAGGGCCGAAGCCATGTACTTTTCGCCCGGGCACGTCATGTGTGGCACACCCGCCCTCGGGTGTGAAAGGAATGTCTTGCAACTACATTTGGTTGCAGGGCCGAAATCTACCCGCTTACTCATTCGCCTTCGCTGACGCTTCAGGCGAATTTTGCCGTGCGCGGCTTTGCCACACACGTCTACAGGGCCGAAGCCATGTACCTTTCGCCCGGGCACGTCATGTGTGGCACACCCGCCCTCGGGTGTGAAAGGAATGTCTTACAACCACATTTAGTTGCAGGGCCGATATCCACCCGCTTACTCATTCGCCTTCGTTACAACTCAGGCGAATTTGCCGTGCGCGGCTCTGTTTTAAATCACTGACCACTAACCACTCATGACCCGCTTACTCATTCGCAATCGCAAACCAAAACGGCTGACCTTGGCATGCGGGATCGCCCGAAACAGAGCCGCGAATGTCCAATCGCATCTTTGCGTTAGCAAAGATGCGATAATGAGCGGGTGTGCCACGAATCGGCAACAAGATTTTATTTTGAAAACAAAACCGCGCATGCAACGGCGTGATCATTTCGATTATCGATGCATGACCCGCTTACTCATTCGCCTTCGTTACAACTCAGGCGAATTTGCCGTGCGCGGCTTTTGTTTGTTTCGCCCTGCGGGCTCGCACAGGCGGTGTCGCGCTGTGCCACACACGATTGCAGGGCCGGAACCCTAAACCCTAAACCCTGGACCCTTGCCTCAAATCCGCGAAACGCTTATCGAAATAGAATTGAACCTGAAAAATTTCAAAGATCTTTGGCTAGATATTATGTTGAATTGATAATTTTGCATTAGACGATAAAAAGCGGGAAAGAAAACCAATGTCACACGACTATCATCTTTTACAAATCTCAATCCATGTTCAATGTGTGAGAGCTATCGATACAATCCGTCCGGGTCCACATCTTCGCGGAGGATGCGCAGTTCCTCATCCGTCGGCGGATCGTTTCGATCGAGGTGTTCCGCCGCGAGAAGATCGAAGCCCGTGTTTTCTTTCACCTGCTCGATGGTCACGCCGGGATTCAACGAAAGCACCTTCATGCGCTTGGTTGCGTCGTCGAATCCCATCACGCACAAGTTCGTCACCACGCGGTAAGGACCGGTTCCCGCGGGCAGTCCCGCCTTTTCCCGCGCGCCGGGGCCGCTCAGGTAGCCGGGCGTCGTAATAAAATCGATCTTTTCGATAAAGCGCCGCGCGTCGTGGCGCATGATGGCGATGAGTTGCCAGCAAAGGCTTCCCACGTCATTGCCGCCGCCGGAGCCGGGCAGCCGCACCTTGGGCGCGTCGTGCGCGCCGATATTCGTCGAGTTGAGGTTGCCGTACGGATCGATCTGCGCGCCGCCCAAAAATCCGTATTCAATGAATCCGCGCTGCGCGGTTTCCATGATGTCGCAGATGCCCGACGCCGCGGTGGCTTTGTTGAAGGTCCGCATGTCGCCCACGGCCAGGGGGAGTTTTTCCAGAATTGCGCCGGTGCCGCCGAATTCGAAAACGGGAATCAGCGTCGGGGCGTGCATCTTCTGCGCCAGGGACGCGGCCAGCATGGGGATGCCGGTTCCGATAAACGCCGTGGCGCCGTCTTTCATCACGCGGGAGGACAGGCAGATCAGAAGCTCCGAAGGGGAATACTCATTTGCCATTTTTATGCCTCCTTCTTTTTGATGCGCAGGGATTGCAGTTTATCCGCGCCGATTTTATCGAGCAGCGCCTTGTGATCCGGAAGGTCGTAAACCCACTGCTTCATATATGCGTCCGTATCTTCCTTGGACTTGGAAAGCTTGATGAAGTTTTTGTAATGCTCCTCGTCGCGCTCGTAGGCGCCGGCCATCTCCCCGGGCCAGGAGCCGAACGGGGCATGCACCACGCCGTCCACCAGGTAGTAGGGAATGATGGTCTTGTCCGGCCGCTCGCGGATTTCGCCCACGTCCACGATTTCCTCGGCGGAAACAATGAGCCTCTTGGAGGCCCGGGCCATCTCGAAGGCGAAGCCGCTGATGCCGTCGATCTGGCAGTTGCCGTGTTTGTCGGCCCGCGACACGTGGATGAATCCCACGTCCAGAATCAGCGCGGGCAAAAGGGCGACGGGCTTTTTGGTAAAGGGGCATTCGATCACCTTCGCCGCCGAGTACTTGAGCGTGTCGGTGCCCAGCATGGAATACGTGGGTACGAAGGGCACGCCCATGGCCGCCGCCTTGAAGCGCCAGGATATGGCGCCGTTGGACCATTCCACGATGGTCTTGACCGGCCCGCCCGGTTCGCAGGCGCGGCGCGTGATGGACGACACGCCGTAGACCTCCTGGCCCATGTACGTGAAGTCGATGTGCTCCACCAGATCCGCGGCCATGAGAAGGTCCGACTCGTGCACGCCCTGGCCCGCGAGGCGAAAATGCTTTTTGCCGCTGCGCACGATGGCGCGGGTCAGGCTCATGGGCGCGCGCACGCTGCCGTACAGTTCGACGCCCAGGTATTGCCCGTCTTCGACGAATTTCTCGACGGCCTGCTCCTCGGTCATGAGCTTGTCGACGAGCGCTTTGCTCTTGTTTCGGTTCAAAGCGCGGAATTCTTCCAGATCGACCGGCTGCAGCATGGGCATAATGCCCTGGTCGAGGATGGGAATGGTTTTTTGCGTGTCCGGCATGCGTCGTCCCTTTCATCTTCGCGGCTCGCGGTTTTTTTTGCTTGGCGCCGCCGCGATCATCTTTCTTGAATTCTTTAATGGCAAACACGTATACGAGGCCGCTAGTTTATCCGATTTTCAGAATCCATAAAGGGGATTGCAAAAAAAAGTATTTTCTCATTTGAAATGAGCAAAGCGCGTGTTAATGAAATGGCGATATCCAATGCAAAAGAAAATGACTTTTCAATATGGCGTCATAAGGGTATGAATAAACTCTCAACAACCGTGCCGGACGGTGGATCATGCTGACCAAACTTCGCATCAGAAATTTCAAACGCTTCGAAGATACGGAAATCGAACTGGGGCGCGCCGTCGCCTTTGTCGGCCCCAACAACTCCGGCAAGACAACCGCCCTACAGGCCCTGGCGCTGTGGGATATCGGCCTGCGCACTTGGCTTGCTAAACGAAAGAAAAGCAATCCCGCCGAGCGCGCCGGCGTGGCGGTCAACCGCCGGGACATTCTTTCCATCCCGGCCCCGGACACGCAACACTTCTGGAGAGATCTTCACGTTAGAAGCGTCAAGCGAGTCGGCGCCAAACAGGACACGCAAAATATCCGAATCGAGATCATTGTCGACGGCGTTTCGAATGACGAGAAATGGGAGTGCGGTTTGGAATTCGATTTCGCGAATTCGGAATCGATCTATTGCAGGCCGTTGCGCTTTGCTTCCAATGAGCCGATGCAGATTCCCGCGCAGGCGTCTCAAGTTCGAGTCGCCTATTTACCGCCCATGTCCGGCCTGGCGGCGGTCGAACCCAAGCTCGAGGCGGGCCGCGTGAATGTTCTCCTCGGCGAGGGGCAAAGCGCGCAAGTCCTCAGGAATCTGTGCCACGCCATTTACACAAGCAGCGATCCCGAATCCTGGAATGCGCTCGTGGATAATATCAGGAGCATGTTCGGAGCGGAGATTCTTCCCCCCGACTACGTCGCCGAGCGCGGCGAAATCGCCATGAGCTATCGCGAAAACAACGGGGTTGTCCTGGATCTTTCATCCTCGGGCCGGGGGCTTCAGCAAACTCTGCTGTTGCTGGCTCATCTTTACGCCAATCCGAATACGGTTCTTATGCTGGATGAGCCCGACGCGCATCTGGAAATACTGCGTCAAAGGCAGATTTATCAGTTGCTTTCGGAAACGGCGCGAAAGCGCGGTTCGCAAATTGTCATTGCCAGCCATTCGGAAGTCGTTCTCAATGAGGCCGCGGGACGTGATGTTGTTGTCGCTTTTGTCGGAAAACCACACAGACTGGATGATCGGGGAAGTCAGGTTCTCAAATCTCTGACGAAGATAGGATTCGATCAATATGCCCAGGCCGAGCAGACGGGATGGGTTCTCTACCTGGAAGGATCAACGGACCTGGCGATCCTACAGACATTTGCCCGAAAGTTAAATCACGAAGCTCAAAAATATCTTGAAAGACCCTTTGTAAAATACGTGTTGAACAATCCAAATACAGCCAAAGAACACTTCTATGGATTGCAAGAAGCGAAAAATGACTTCGTTGGCGTCGCTATTTTTGATCGAATTGAAAGTCCTCTTGAAGAAAAGGAACCGCTTTCCCAAACGATGTGGAAAAAAAGAGAGTTGGAAAATTATTTTTGCACGGAAGGAGTGCTTCTGGCATACGCCGGGGGAAAGACATTTTCAGGGAAAGAGAATTTGCCGCAAACGGACATTTTTGCCGATGTGCTGGAAAAAAAGGATTCTCAAAACAGAATTCAGATCATGAAGGAATCCATCGACAGTATCGGCGAAGCATTGAGAAAATTGAAAAAGGCCGATCCATGGGGTGATGATATTAAATCGACGGATGACTTTCTCGATCCCTTATTCGAAGAATACTATGAAAGACTTCGTCAACCGAATTTGTTGAGAAAAACAAGCTACTACACACTTGCCGAATTAATGCCAACCGATGAAATCGATCCTGAAATTTCGGAAAAACTGGATTTGATTGTCAAAGTCGCCAAAATGGCTAATCGGAACAGTGAAAGTGAATAAATGATCTTCAGGTCGGGTGCTTAAAACAATCGAAGGAGACGCCATGCGCAAAGCTTTTTTCACGGCTTCGATTCTCATGATCTTTGCCCTGTGTTCATGCGGGACGTACAACTTTGAAGGGACGATGAAGGCGCAGCTTCCTTCCGTGGGCAAGCAGCCGGTTTCCCTTTTTGAATACACGAATCCGCCGGACATGAATCCCCGCTATTACGGGAAAACCGAGAAAAAGGAATTCTATACCGTTCATGAAATCAAATGGACGGCCAAGGATTTTCCGGTCATGAAGCATCCCCACCTCAAAGGCTATTTTTACGAGCCGAAGGACCGGTCGAAAAAGCGCCCCGGGCTCGTGGTTCTTCCGCCGACGGGCGGGCCTTACGAGATCGTCAAGGATTTCGGCAAATACTTCGCGGACCGCGGTTTCGTGGTCGTGGCTCTGCGCCGCAGGGAAGCTTTTTTCAACCCGAAAAAAAGCGAGGATTACAACAGCAAGCTGATCCGGCAGGCGGTGATCGACGCGCGGCGCTCCCTGGATTATCTGGAAGCTCTGGAATACGTGGACAAGGATAAACTATGCGTGATGGGCGTTTCGCTGGGCGGGATCATCACTGCGCTGACCATGGAAACGGATACGCGCGTTAAAGCGGCGGGGCTGGTCGTCACCGCCGGGCATCTGCCGGATATTCTCAACACCAGCGGTTACCGCACCGTCGGCGCTTACCGGAACGGCGTGATGAAGCACGCGGGCGTTACGCGCTCCGAGTTGTACGAATACTCGAAAGGATTTTTGAAGCCTCTTGATCCGGCGACCTACGCCGACCGCCTGGATCCGGCCCGGATGATCATGATCAACGCCGCCATGGACGACATCATCCGCCGTGAAGTGGTGATGAAAACCTGGGAAAGCTACGGCAAGCCGCAACTTCATTTCGTGGCCGGCGGCCATTACACCACCATCGGTTTTTCCACGCGCGCCAACAAAAAGATTTTCAGGCATTTTGAAAATGTGCTGAAATTCGATCCCGGCGACATCGCCTGGAAGTAACAAGGCGCGAAAACGAAAAAGGCGCGATGCCGTCAAATCGGCTCGCGCTTTTTCGTTTTCAAGAACCCGATAAATAAAAAAGCCCGGAAGCTTTTGCTTCCGGGAGAGAAAGGAGGGAACCAGCTATGATTCTTAGAAGTTAACGTCGTAGACGTTAACTTCGGCGATGACTTCCACTTTGAAGGATTCGATGTTGACCTGGACGCCGCCGTCGGAGGTGATGATCATTTTTCCTTCGACCGACCTTGCGTCTTCCATCATGTCTTTCACGTATCCTTTGAGGGTCTTGAGGCCCTGCGGGGCGACGAGTCCGCTTTCGGCCAAGATGCTGTCGCCGGGTTCAACCCAGGCGTCGATGATCACGTGATCTTCGATGTTCAGTTCTTCGTCGCTGCCGCCGACCATCCAGACAACGCGCGCCGGGAAGGAGCCTTCGTTGGTGAAGCGGCCGGAGACTCCGACGCTGACGATGTCTTCGAGTTTCTGCTTTTTGCTGCCCAGCGCGATCGGGGGAAGAGCTTTTTCCCGCAGGAAGGTCGGGCTGGCGCTGAGGTTCAGGTAGTTCACGGCGATGGATTCGGTGTAGACGCCTTCGCTGTAGAGGAAGACGTGGAAGACTTCGCGGCTGGGATAGTTCAGGATGTAGTTCAGGATGTTTTCTTCGACTTCTTCGGGAGTCTGATCGAATCCTTCCGATCCGCTGAAGGCGAACTTTTCGCCGGCGCCGATGGCGAAGGAGCCGATCAGTTGGGATTCGTTTTCGGCGGGTTCTTCATTGGGCGCGAAGAAGATGTAAGCGCGGCCTTCGTTGTCGCTATTGTTCTGGATGCTGCCGACCAGTTCCAGCGTCACGTTTTCCAGGCCCAGGAAGATGGCCGAAAGAGGATCCTGCATGTTCGACAGAGCCACGCGATTGACTTCCTGGACGTTCAGGCTGGAGATGGTCGTGTTTTCAACCAGTTTCAAAACGGCGGCGCCTTGGCCCGTGTCGCCGCTGTAGAAGCTGGAAGAGTAGTCAAATTCTTTGACCGTGTAGTTGTCGATTTGATCTTCGATGAAATCGCATCCGGCCCCGGCGATTACCAGGACTAACAGCGCGGCCAGCATCGAGTTTTTGATTTTGCTTGCGTTTGTCATCGTTCCGCTCCTTGCATTGAATTTCATGAGATCGTTTACGGAAGTAGGATTGAGCAACAGGCGTGCCAAAGTCGCGGCGTTGGCCCTTGAATGAGGCGCGACATCGCTTTGAGGCAAGCGCGAAATCCAATTTCAGCCTAATGAGCGATGGCGATAACTCATTGAAATATAAGAGATATTTACGACTCAGACAGTTTTGCGAAAAGGCGAAAAAGCTGAAAATATTAGTGCGCAATAACACGAATAATGAGGCGCAAACAGGACGTTTTGCGTGGCGGGGATAGAATCGACAATGCTGCCGGCTCAAAATCGCTTTACGAAATGTAACGACCCCTGTAGAAAAGGAATACTCTTTATTAAGGTTCTTCGAGGATTGCCGAAATTAACCAATGAAATCCTGCGTATTCCCGTTATCTTTCCTTGACATCCATGCATTGAAGCGAGACAATCCATAAAAGGGGCACAGTTAATAATCCAAATAGGAGTCTGTTTATGGAGATACTTGACTTTCGTGTTCGTCCCCGCACGGAGTGGTACTATCGCAATCTCGTTCCCAAACCCATCCCCGAATTCGAACGCTATTGCTCCCTCTATCACGGCCATCCCCGATTCGGCATAGCATCCTTCGAGCAATCCATCGAAGACATGGCCGAATTCGGCATTACGAAAGGTTTGATCTTTTCCGACGATGCGCCGGGCAATGAGATCGTGGCCGAGACATGCAAGAAATATTCGAACTACGTGGGTCTGGCGGCGGTGCGCCCGGATCACGACGGCGTCACGGAATCAGTCAAAAATCTCCGCCATGCCTTTGAGGATCTCGGCCTGCGTGGTCTGAATATCAATCCCTACATCACGGGGATTTATCCGACGGATGCGGTGAACTATCCGCTCTATACGCTGTGCGACGAGCTGGACCGCTGCATCGTGAATCATACCTCGGTGCATTACAATCCGCTCAAGAGCATCGATTTCGGCAATCCGCGCTACATCGACCAGGTGGCGGTGGATTTCCCGAAGCTGAAAATCGTCATGGCCCACGCCGGTTACGGTTTCGGCGAACTGGCCCTCATGATCGCCAACCGGCACGAGAACGTCTATATCGATTTCACCGGGCTGCATCCCCGGATCGTCCCCAAGGAAATGATCCGCATGATCAACAGCCATCTGCGGCATAAAGCCATTTTCGGCACGAACTATCCCTGCCTGGATTACAACGTGGTCGAAGAATGGAAGAAGGTCGTGGATGAAAAGATACAGCCACATTTCTTCTACAAAAACGCCGCGCACGTTTTGGGAATCGAATAACTTAAGATAAACTGTCAAGGTTAAGCGGGAGAACCGATAGGAGGTCTCCGTCGCCGTTTACTTTTCACACAAGATGGAACAACGCATGACCGACCGGAATTTCAGCGGACCCCTGGAGCGTTTTACCGAATACGCCATGGCCGGCGAAACCGACGATTATCCGAAAACCGACTGGACGCAATTGCAATTTCGCGGGCCCATCGACTACGCCGCTATCTCCGAAGCCTACGACCGGGCCATGAGCCGGGTCCCCATATTCAGCTGCAACCTGCGGGAAACGCGGCCAGGTCTGATTTATCAGCCCATGTGGGTTTTCAACAAAGACGTCAAGAACCGGCTGACCATCGAGGACTGCCGCCACATGGCCGGCGACCCGTTCGATCCCATGGATTTTTCCACGCGCTATCACGCGCACCGGACGGCGCGCAGAATCGATCCGACGCGGGAATTTCCCCTGCGGTGTTTTCTGGTTCGCGTAACCGACGACGAACATATCTTTTCGGTTTTGTATCACCACAGCGTTCTCGATCCGGCCAAAGCGGTGAAGATGCTCACGACCATGCTGGCCGAGTATCACAAGCTGATCAAAGGCGTCGAACCGGACTGGAAGGATCAGCAAGGGCTCGGAGCGCTCAACCGCCAGGATAAATTCGTCAAGGCCATCTCGCTCCCGGCGTTCATCTCCGAGCAGATGACCGATGTGCTGATCGTCAACCGCTCCAGCACGATGCAGGGAATCGCCACGCGGCGCGTTTTGCCGTCGGATCAGTGTAAAGGACGGATTTCCCTGCGCCACGTGTGGGACGATCCCAAAATTCCTCAAGCCCTTCTGGCGCGCGCCGTGAAAAACGAGGCGTCTCTTAACGACCTGCTTCTGGCCGGGGCGCGCAAGGCCATCGCCAGGTGGAACAAAGAGCGCGGCGTTGCCAGCGAGCGGCTGCGTTTTATGCTGATCACCAGCCTCCGCGGACGCATGCCCGCCACGGATGAAACGGGCATCATGCTGGCGGGTTTGAATTATCTGGCGGATTGCCCGAGCGACGACATCGACGAGCAGACGCGCTTTTTCCGCGACATCCGAAAGGATCAGCTGCTGCGCGGCATCGACATCGGGTATCACAATATCTTAAGCGTGATCGTAAGGATGTTGCGCGCGCTGCCTCTAAAAACACGGCTGAATCTCGTGCGGCCGATCATCGAAAAAATGATGATGACCTTTTATCTGTCGAATTTGGGAACCATGTGGCCGAAAATCGTGGACGGCCGGCAGACCCTGGACTCGACGGTGCTGGGCGCAGGAGATTTTGAAATCAGCGACATCCATTCCTCCGCGTCGCTGACCCGCGCCGTGCATCTGGGTCTCACCACGCGCGCGCACAACCGGCGCTTCTATTTCAACTTCGTTTGCGACCGGTTCCGTTTCGAGGAAGACGAGGCGCGAAAGCTTACCGACAGCATTGTCCGGGAACTGGAAAACGCCGCGGGATAACCTTTAGTAAAAGAGGAAATAGGAAGGCTGAAGGCAGAATCGGACAAGTGATCCGCATCCGTATTGCGAAGATTCATTTTTGCCCCGTAGAGGTTGGCGAAAATGGCCCGGAGTTTTAGAGACTGTCGATAAAGTCGAGGAATGCGAAAAACATGTCATTCCGACCGAAGCGAAGCGAAGTGGAGGAATCCCTTACGGACTCACTCGAAATGACAAAACGTGGATCTTAAATTAACACATTTATCGACAATCTCTTCAACGCGGGGAAAAGAGAGCTTCAGTATTACATCAAAGCTCGTGCAAGCGGGCGACAGATGGAAAATCCACGTCCCAATCATTCCAATACAACGACCATAAAATGATTGGTTTAATATCGCCGGTATTACTCTGTCGCTCTCTGCCGAGGGCTTCTTATCATGATCCCATAATCCGGTTCTTACGAACCGGGCTACATTCTTTCGCCCTACGGGCTATGCGTGGCCTTGACATCAAAAAATTCCGTGGCCAGTAACCATTGACCGCCACACTGTCAAGTGGCATAACTTGTTGTTTTCGTTACAAAAATTTTCTTGCCTGGAGTTGACATCGGCGCAGACGTGCTTAAGTTTTTGCGTAAGAGAAGTTAACAGGAGCGCTCAAAAATTAAAGCCGATTTGGGCAAAAAAAGACTTGAACAACTTGAATATACAGGAGGTGCATCATGTCTCTCATACGTTGGAATCCAATCGCGCCGACAACCGGTTTCGACAATCTGTTCGACGCATTTCTCACGCGAAGCAAAGACGACAGTTGGCAGACATGCCACTACTGCCCGAGCGTGGACATCAAGGAAACGGAAGAAGGATTCACGATTTTCGCCGAGCTTCCGGGCCTGGACAAAAAAGACATCAACGTATCGGTTGAAAAAGGCGTCCTGACCATCAGCGGCGAGACAAAACTCGATCGCGACGAGGAAAAGGACAACTATCACCTGGTCGAAAGGTCTTACGGCAAGTTCACCAGGCGCTTCAGGCTGGGCGACAAAGTGGATCACGAAAGCATTTCCGCCAAGATGAAAAACGGAATCCTCGAGATTTCCCTGGCGAAAACCCCCGAGGTCAAACCCAAGCAGATCGAGGTCACAGTCAAGTAACAAAAAGCAAAGGTGAAAACTAACGACGCAGCGAAAGCGACTCGCACCGCAAAGCCCGCTTGGATAAGGCGGGCTTCGGTGTATTTAGTGCTCAGTGGCTAGTCGTCAGTGGACAGAGCCGCGCACGAAGCCTCGCCGCCAGGCGCAAAAAGAGTAAGCGGGTCATCAGAGATCAGTTCAAAGACGCCCTCGCGCCTTTGCGCCCGGCGTTAAGAAATGAGCGAACCTTTTTGCGCGCCGCCATGAGATGCTCCCCCACGGTGGTCTGGCTGATCCCCAGGCGCCTGGCGATGGCCCGCTGGCTCATTTCCTCCACGAAAGTCATGCGCAAAACGCTCTTTTGACGCATGGTCATTCCCGGAATCATCTTGAGATCGGCCTCGTTGAGCTTGTCGCCCGTCATTTCACGCAAAGACGGCGCCTGCGCGCCTGCGTAAATCGCCGTGATGATGTGCGGCGATACGAGAATTTCCCGCCCCTGAAAATGCTTTTGTTCCGCGGACAGTATCTTTTCGACGAGAAGGCAGGCTTTGACGCAAGTAGCGCGTTTCACGCAGTGAAGGCATGAGATTTCTTTTTTCGACATGGTTAATCCCCATAGTTTTCCTTGAAGACGTATGCAATTTTTCGATATGGGAATTTTCGGATAAGAAGGGAAAAAGCTCAAGACGCAAATCTTGACGCTCCAAGCCATCTTGTGACAGACGGCGACAAAGGAAGGTTTATCGGCAGGACAATAAATAAATTGTGCATGAGTTGTACGCGCCAGGTTCCGTAATTTGGCCCGGGCACATCGTGTGTGAGCAATATCGCGCATGCGATGGCTTGCGGCTTTTGTTTCTAATCACTGGCTGCTAACCACTGGCCGCTCATGCCCCGCTTACTCATTCGCCTTCGCTGACGCTTTTAGGCGAATCTGTCGTGCGCGGCTTGTGTTTGTGTCGCCCCTGACGGGGCTTTTAAAATGTTACTTACCTGCTGTACCCCGGGCTCACGCCCGGGGCTACATTCTTTCGCCCTAAAGGGCTTGCACAGGCGGGGGCGCCTGTGCCACACACGTCTACAGGGCCGAAGCCATGCACCTTTCGCCCGGGCACGTCATGTGTGGCACACCCGCCCTCGGGTGTGAAAGGAATGTCTTACAACCACATTTAGTTGCAGGGCCGATATCCACCCGCTTACTCATCCGCCTTCGCTGACGCTTTTAGGCGAATCTGCCGTGCGCGGCTTTTGTTTTAAATCACTGACCACTAATCACTAACCACTGGCCACTAACTTAGTGAACTTTCATCTTGCCGAGGACGACGCTGACGGTTTCCAGGAGGATTTTCACGTCGAAGGCCATGGAGATGTTTTTGATGTAGTACAGGTCCAGTTGAAGTTTTTCCTTGGAGTCCTGTTCGCTGGAGCCGTAAGGATAGCGGACCTGCGCCCAGCCGGTGATGCCGGGTTTGACGACGTGGCGCTGCGTGTAAAAGGGAAGCTGCTTGGAAAGTCCCTGCACGAAGAACGGCCTTTCCGGCCGGGGTCCCACGAAGCTCATCTCTCCTTTGATCACGTTCCAGACCTGCGGGAGTTCGTCGATGCGAAAGCGGCGGATGAAGCGCCCGATGGGCGTGACCCGGGGATCGTTTTCCTGCGCCCAGACCGGACCGTGCTTTTCAGCGTCGGTGTACATGGATCGGAACTTGATGAGCATGAAAGACTGGCCGCGAAGCCCCACGCGCTCCTGCCTGTATAAAAGCGGCCCCTTGCTCGAAAATTTCACGATCAATCCCACAAAAAACGACAGGGGAAGCGTGGCAAGCATCAGGGAAATGGCCGTAGTCAGGTCAAAAAGGCGCTTGGTGATAAGCGCGAAGCGGCTGATGGCGAATCCGTCGGAAAATATGAACCAACTCGCGCGCAGGCCTTCGAGGACGATTTTGCCTGTGAACTGTTCGTGAAACTGCGTGGAATCGATAATCTGCACGCCGCGCAGTTTCATTTCCATGAGGATATCCGACGGCAGGTTGCCTCGGGCTTCCTCCAGGGCTACGACCACTTCATCCACGTGCGTTTCCGAGTGAATGCGAAGCATATCTTCCGGCGAGCCGATGATCTTGACGCCGCTTAACACCTCTTTACCAACCTTCGTCGGATCGATGTCGATCATGCCGAGAATGCGGTAGCCTGAATGCCGGTATTTCATGATCTCCGACAAAACGATCTGGCCGTTTTTATCGGCGCCCAGGACGAGGAGGTTTTTCGTAAAGGCGATATCGCGGCTGAACGCGCTCCAGGTGAGGCGGTGAAAGGTCGTAAACAACATGATGAAAAAGACGCACAGGGCCAGAATCCCGCGCCCGATCACCAGGGGAGTCGTAAAATAATAAAGTCCGGTAAGCAAAATCAGCGTCACGATATTGGCGATAAGAAGCTGGCTGACGAATTCCCGCAGGGAAAGATGCAAATTGGTCTGATAGAGATTGAAATAGTGGAAAGTCATCTTATAGAAAACGAAAACGACGAGAATTGCGATAACTTTTTGATGATTGAACAGGTCGAAGGGCTCGATGGCGTAGCGCAGCAAACTGGCCGCAACAATGCTCGCGAGCAGGATCAGATCCTGAAAAAGCGTAAAAACAAAACTGCGGCTACGATTTGCGGCCAATGGAGTTCCTTAGGATTAAAAAAATAAAGCGCTTGGAACAAAGACGAAGGCCGATCAATTATGGTCCGGTTGATGCGCTGAGTCAATTTTATTTCCTTTTTTTGAAATAAAATAAGTCATATTCCCTGCCTTTGAAGATGCCATGGCTCACCAGTTCGGATCGATAACACCCGAGTAGCGGCCGAGCCAGTATGGAGAAATATATGCGCTGCCCGAGTTTTCGCGATCCGACGCCGTTCCGCCTTGAATGGCATATGGGCAGCGATGCCAAACGAAATTGCTGGAATGCCGCCACGTGGGAGGCAGCGGCTGCGTGGCCCACTCGGGATGGAAGGGATCGATTTCGACTTCCGGACGTCCGTAATTATCCACGTGCCGCTCCTTTTCGACCCACAGCGGATAATCGCTGAAAAACACCATCGCCTTATACAGAGCTTCCGGATCCCTTTGTCCGGTCGCGTCGGCATACTGGAATGAAAACCAGGGATTGCCCTCCAGGCGCGCGTGGCGCTGGTGACGGGCCGAGCCGGCGGGCAGCCAGAGATGCTTTTCCAAAAGGCCCGCCATCTCGTCATATTTGTCGTCGCCCCGCGCAACGCGCAGGAGAATATAGAAATTGTCCATGGCCATATGCACGTTATACCACTTGGTCAGATAGCCCATGTACGCGTAGCAATACAGGTCCGTCACCCACAAATAACCTTTGTCGTAGATGAGTTCGTTGTAGTGCTCCAGGAAGCGGGATTCACCGGTGATGTGATACGCGAGCTTAAACCAGGCCAGGCAGATCACGGCGTTGAATCCGTTGAACATGGGCGTGTCGTCGATCCAATAGCCCGATAGCTGGCCGTATTTCGTCATTTCGCCCGACTCGACGATCTTCAGGCCGTGGTCCCAGACGTGATCCGCGATGGACGCCACGTTTTCCCCGGCAAGCTGCCGGATCTCGTCGTCATCGACCAGGTCGTACATCACCGCCCAGCCCAGCATGACGCCGGTTATCTGGTCCCGGGAAACATCGCCCCGCCAGTACCAGTCCTCCCACTCGCCTTCGCCGTAATGATTCTCGCTGTCGGGATTATCGGGATAAAAGCTGTTGAAATCCCCGGAGGCGAAAGGATCGTCCTTGTGCGCGTATCCTCTGGCGCAAAGTCCCGGCTGCCCGGTCACGCGGCGCAGGCCGTCCAGCCCTTCGGCGCAATCGCGAACCCGCTCCAGATCGGCCGCATCGGCCGTGACATTGTAGCGGTACGCGGCGCCGGCGCAGAATGTGCCGGACCACATGCCGCTGTCGCCGTATTGGCTGAAACCCCAGTTGCCCTCGGGATCGTCGCAGGTCTCGCAGGCGTAGGTCATGCCGTGGGCCGTGTGGCGCGCATAATAAATGTCGGTAAATTCCTCTTCGCGGATTTTCATCGGCCCGGGCGTTTCCGGGTCCCCGACGCGGATGCCGAAAAACTCGTCGTCGCTGTCGCCGACGGCGTCGTAAATCCGCGTGACGAAAAAGTAGAGGCCTTCATCAGCCTCGGCTTCGCCGGAAATCAGGCCTGTCGCGGGATCGAGGGTCAGGCCGTCCGGCAACTGCCCGTAATCGATTTCCCAGAGGTCGTAAGGCAAATCTTCGTTTATCGTTTTGAGTTGGTGGGAGTATTCGGCGCCGGGCTGCGCGACGGGTAAAAACTCCGCGATGATTTCGACGGGATCATTTTCCACGTCGTCGTCGACATCGTCGTTCACGTCGTCATTTGCATCATCATCGGCATCATCATCGGCCTGGGACGTATCGTCATCATCGTCAGCCTGCCCTGAGCTTGTCGAAGGGTCATCATCGTCATCGCCGCACCCGCAGCCCATGAAGCAGAAACAAGGCAGCATGACAATTAGAAATATCAATAATATCGGCTTCATTTATTTCTCCATCGCCATAAATTCACGCACAAAAGCATAGCAGCATTTTGCTTTCAGGTCAGCGGCGGGAGGATATGGAGACTATGGATTAAAAACGTCCAATTTTTGTCATTCCGACCGGAGCGAAGCGTAGTGGAGGAATCCCTTTAACGATGTGCGGATACGCTGTTACAACGCGCACTTCAGCAAGGCGAAAGCGCTTCATTGAAGGGATCCCTCGACTCGCCCTGAAGGGCTCGCTCGGGATGACATGGTGTGAATTGCTCGTTTTCTTGCATTTATCGACAGTCTCGTGAGCGCCGGGGATAGAGTGGGCACCCGGTAATTATAAGCTCGCATCAGTGGGAAATATCTTAGTGGATTCTAGAATTTTGTCCGGTTCAAAGTCCCGGCGAGCAGGTTTTCCATGCGGTCCGAAAAAATTTCCGCGTCGCTCATATTTTGCACCGCCAGTTCGAGGTGCGTGTCGATATCGGCGGGCTTTTCCATGGTCAGGGCCTTGTCACGCAAAAGGGCCAGCGTGTTTTCCATCAGTTCCAATTGGGCTTTGATGACTTCGACTTCGTTTTTCACCTTGTCGAGATGTTCCAGCCTTTCCGTTATAAGCCCAAGGTTTTTCTCGCGGATTTCGGCGGCCTCGCCGTGCGCTGACTCCAGTTTGCGCTTTTCGTCTTCCATTTCATTCCGCAAGGCCTTTTCATCGGTGCGGCGCAGCAGTTCCACGGAGCGGTGATACGCATGCAGCAGGCGCAGATAGCCGTCGCGCATTCCCTCGATCTTCCTCAAGCTTTCCTCGACGAGAAACCACTGCTGCGCGCTTTCGTTTCCGGTTTTTTCCAGAATATCGTGATAGGTTTTTTGAAAGCGCCGGTAGCGGGAGCGGTTTTGCGCGTCGAGCTGCGCGGTCAATTCGTCGCGGGCATGATTATCCATCAACGCGCCGCCAAGGCCTTTGGTTTTACGGACCCATATTCTGAATCTCGGCGAGCGGGAGCGACGGCGAAGATATAAAATTTCCGCCGCGACGGGGAAAATGAGCAGCGGCCACCCTCCCATGCCGACGGCGATGACCGAGCAAAACGCCGCAACGCCCAGGGCCGTCAGATTCGCGGGCCTTAAAAATGCTTCCTTGAGGTAGTTATCCATCGCCATCCGTTTTCAATCAGGAACTGTTATTCTCCCGATCGTTCGGGTTCCGGCTGGGACGCCTCGCCCGTATCTTCCGCCTCGGGTTTTTCAGCCGTATCGCCTTCCTTTTCTTTAGCCTCTTCTTTTTTCTTGATCAGTTCATCAAGCTCTTTTTGTTTCTCCAGGATCTCTTTGTCGGAAGGATGCACCTTTTTTTTGGGCTCATGCTCAAAGTCATATTTGTACTGGATGCCCAGGTGATATCCCCATCCCGACGCATCCTCAAGATCGCCCATTTCTTCAATGGGTCTGTACTGATAATAATACTCGCCGAATATTCCCCAGCCTCTCCAGAAGCGGCTTTTTGCGTTCGGCGCGAAATAGAAATTCCAGTCCTGCGCGATTTCGAAGCCGACCGTGTTCGATTCCATTTCGTATTCGATATAGTCGTCGTCGAGAACCTGGCGGGAGTTTAGAAACAGCATTCCCAGGCGCATTCCGGGTACGACCCAGTCGGCCAGAGGGTAACGGTATTGCGCGCCGAGAACGAAATCATTGCTTTGAAACGTCAATGTGATTTTGTCCAGGTATTTCCCTTCCGTCCTTCCGCCCTGGTAGCCAAGGTACGGGCCGAACCCTTTCCATAATTCGGCGTCCAGCGAAAATGTGTTTCTGGATATATCTTCGCCTTCATACAATTCATCCCACTCGTCGCTTTGCGGGAACATCTGCCCGTAGCCCCAGCGGGCCTGCAGGGACCAGTCAAAGGCGGCGGCGGGCGCGGCGAAAAGCAGCAGAATCATGGCCATCAGAAAATGTCTTTTCATCGTCGGCGTCCTTTCTAATCAAACCACCGGTTCATGGACAGGCTTTCGTAAACCAGTTTCGACGAGCGGCCGGCCACGTCGACCAGGGACACGGGCATCAGCGGCGTCTCGTGCACCACGACCAGTTTCGTCCCCGCGCTGTTGAACGCCAGGGCATAGGGCCTTGTTTTGGTCGAAACTTCAAACTGCGTCTTTTCATCCAGATCCACGAAGACAACCTTCCCGTCATCTTTGTCGGCCACGGCAATGAAATCCCGGTTGGGATCGATGGCCGCGGCGACGGGATTGCCGCTGATGATATATCGGTCTTTGGTTTCCACGTTGCGATCTTCATCCACTTCCAAAACGCTGATCTGGCCCGGTATCAAAGCGCCTCCCGAGTCGTATGTGTACGTCACACTATGATCTTCATTGTAAGTTTCGACTTCGGGATCCTGCCCGTGATGGATTGCTATCAATTTGTCGCCGGCGTGGTTCCAGAAAAAGAATCTTGGGTTGATAGCCGCTTCCACGAAATCCGTTTCCCACGGATCTTCTTCGAGATCGATGACGCCGATAGAGAAATTGGTCCCCGACGCAGCCTCGTCCCAAGGTCCTTCGCGAAAGCCGGTGAAAAGCAGGTTTTGCGCGTTGGTGTTCTCGCGACCGAAAAGGACAACCTGAGTCCGGTCGTAAACTTCCGTTCCATCTTCCATCGTGCCGTGTATAACCTGCTTCTCGTTTGTATCGATGAGTTGCACGGAGCCCGAGCCGTAGCAAGCCACGGCCAGAGTTTCGGAGTCGCTGGAAAAATCCAGACTCGTAGGCCCGGTGCACGCATAAATCACGGACATGGCGCCGTTATTCGTGTCGATTAAGGCTACGGAAAGATATTCATAATTGGCCACTGCCAGCCATCTTCCGTTGGGAGAAAACCGCAACTCAAGAGGCTTCCATCCGACGGCCACGCTCCACGCGTTCAGGCTGACGGTGGGGATGACGCTGATGCTGTTCGAATCCTCGTTGGCGCAGGCCACGAAACGCCCGTCGGGGCTGGCGGCGATGGCCCGGGGTTTTTTGCCGACCTTCACATCATCCACGTCCAGAGTATCAAGATTGATCCGGTACACGCGGTCCACGTAGTGGTTCGTGGCAAACAGGAAAGACAATTCTCCCGACGAACCGGGATTGCTGGTGTTGACGACGGCAATCGTCGTCCGCGAAGTCGTCGGGTCGTCCTCAAGATCGCCGCAGGCGGCCGTTAACACCGTCATAAGAAGCCATAAATAAATAAGCGCCTTTCTCAAGTTCATGAGACCCTCCTTGCAGCCGGATTATCCGGCCGTAGCGCAACCCTGTGAAAGTCTGTATATCTTAAACGTAATAGGGATTTTTGGCCAACAAAGGATTTGCCATGGGACGCGTAATCGTATTCGGCCTGGACGGAGCGGATCCGGACCTGCTGTTTCCGTGGGCGCAAAAAGGGCATTTGCCGAATCTGCGCCGCGTGATGGAAGGCGGCGCTTTCGGCCGTCTGAAATCGACGCGCCATCCCCTCACGCCGCAGGCCTGGACCAGCATGATCACCGGCGTCAATCCGGGACGTCACGGCATATTCGACTTCGGGATGCGGAAAAAAGGCTCGTATGAAATCGAACTGGTCACGAGCCGTCACCGCGCTTTTCCGACGATTTTCGAAACGATGCCAAGGTCCGTCAGCTGCGGCGTCTGCAACGTCCCGCTGTCGTTTCCCGTCGATCCCATCAACGGATTCGCCATTGGAGGAATGCATACGCCGTCGGCGGAAACTCCCGGCTTCACGCATCCGCCCGAGTTGCGCGACGAACTGAAGGACTACGTCATCGATGTAATGTCCCACTGGTATCCGGGCGGCGAACAATTCATTGCGGACCTTCACGGCATGATCGCCTCCCGCCACGAGAATTTCCTGCGTTTGTTTGACCGGCGAAAGCCTGATGTGTTCTTCGCCGTGTATGTCGCCCTGGACAGGGCGCAGCACGCGCTGTGGGGACGCATGACAGCGGCGCACCGCGCCGAACCGGGAAAACACGGCGGCATCGGCGACGAGATATTCCACGTCGCGAAAAAACTCGACGACTGCCTGGGAGATTATATCGAGCGCCTCGGCCCGAAGGATCATCTCCTTTTAGTGTCCGATCACGGCTTCGGGGATTTGAAGGGCGATTTATATCTTAACCGCTGGCTTATCGACGAAGGGTATTTAAGCTTCGATCCGGCGAAAGTGCGCGCGTGGACAATCCCGGACGATCCCGGCGCCGACGACCCGAAACACGGCTGGCACAGGCGCCTCGTCGAAGGCCCCCTCGCTCCTCTGCCGGACGATGACGAGGCCGTCCGCAAAGGGCTCATCGATCCCCGGTACAAAACCTGGGCGACGGTTGACTGGCGCAAGACCCGCGCATGGTCCGCCGGCCTGTTCGGCAATCTGTGGATCAACTGCCGGGGCCGTGAACCTCAAGGCTCCGTCGAGCCCGGCCGGGAATACGAGGCGCTAAAAAGTGAACTGATTGAAAAACTGCGTGGACTTCGTCATCCCGCCGACGGCGATCTTCTTTGCAGCGACGCTTTGCGCCGCGAGGATTTATACCGGGGCGATTGCCTGGGAAGCGCTCCCGATATCGTGGCCGTTTTCCGGGATTATGAATACATGACGCGCGGGGGCACGGAATTTTTCGGCGACGGCCTCGTGGGTGAAGTCGCTGTCGGGCACACGGGCAACCACAGGATGCACGGCGTCGCCGCGCTGCTGGGTCCCGCGTCGACGCACGGCCGCATGCCCGACGGAAATATTCTGGAGATCGCGCCGATGATCGCGTATCTCGCGGGGACTCCGATACCATGCAATCTGGACGCCGGCCTATCATCGCCCCTGCTGGATGAAAAGATGGCGTCGGCCCATCCGCCGAAGACGGGAGCGGCGACGCCCGCCCGCCGCGCGACGGATCATCCTGGCAACGAATCGGATATGCGCGAGGTCGCCAAACGCCTTCGCGGCCTGGGTTATTTGGCTTAAGCGGCAAACAGTGACATAATATTTTCGAGGAATGAATCCATGTCCGATAGCAACGTTACTTTCGATTTTACAGGAGCCGAAGAGGAAACGATCAGGCAACTGGTCGACGCGGGCGTTCTGACTGTCGAGAAGGCGGAACTTCTCGTCGGATTGACGCGGTCGGCGCTGGCGGTGCTGTTGCGGGACGGCATCAGCGATCTCGGCGACAGAGAACAGGACGCCATCGCCGACGCGATCTTAAATAAAATCCATGAAATTCACAGAGCGTTTCGCGATTGGAAAACCATCCTTGTCAGCGTTTCGCTGCACGGGCGCCTCATCAGGCTTGTTTTCGATCCGCTCAAACTTCAGCAGCCCGCGCGAACGATCCACTGAGCCTGAAGTCCGTGCTGAATCGATGCTCTTGATGCTCCTGTAAGGATGCTCAAAACGTCTTGCCCATGCCGCGCGCGCGACATAACTCATCTTTAATGCGAATCAGAGTCTGATGCGCCGCTGTCTGCAGAATGTGTCGATGACGAGCTTCGTGCGACGCAGGTTGCCAAGCTTAAAGTGCTTTTTCTTGATCCCGTCGAAATCGCCGTCTTTCGGCATTTCCCTGCGAACCTCGCGTTCAACCGCGCCCAGCGCCTTGATAAGCTCTCTTAGCTGTCCCTCGTTGAGCTTTCGAAGATACGGCGCGGTGATGTTGAAATATCCCTCGGAAATGGATTTCGCCTGTTCTTTCGGGCTGCTTATAGCCACGGCTGCCCCCTGTGTTCATTTCAGTACTTTATCCGTTCCTCGATTAATTGGTGGGTGAGTGATCCCCGGTCCTGGCAGGATTGTCATCAAGTTTTTTATCCGGGCCTCTTTTGTACTTCTTTTCCCTCTTTTCGCTGTCCTCGATAATAATCTTGCACGTATCGCTCAAGGCCTTGGCCTCATCGTACATTTTTTTGCCCTGGTTGTAGATGGCCATTCCCTCGTTTTCCATATCCTTGTCGCCCCAGATCAATCCCTGGCCGCGAATCATCTTCCCCTTCTTCATGATTTTGTCCGCCTCGGCCATCATGGACTCGCATTCCACCAGCATGGATTTGGCGGCTTTGACCATATCCGAACTGCAGTCGCCGATGATGTCGCACGTTTCGTCTTTGTCCATCTTCTCGGCGTCATCTTCCGCATAGGCCAAAGTGAAAGCGCCAAGCAGGAAAAACAAACCTGCCGCAAAAATCGTCAAACGTTTCATTTCCAATCCTCCCTTTTCCCGCCGCGTCATGGAAACATGAGCCGGGTATTTATTGATTGAGCTTTTCCATCTGGCTTTTTAAAATCTCGAAATTCGGCTTCGAATTGATGTCATGAACATCAATGTACCGGATAATCCCCTTTTTATCGATAAGAAACAAGGCTCTTTCGGCGACGCCCTCTTCGCGCAGCACTCCGTACTCTTTTGCGGTGGCGCCGTGGGGATAGAAATCCGAGACAACGGGAAACCATAAATCGCCCATCGTGCCGCACCAGGCGAATAATGACGGCCTATTATCCACCGAAATTCCGATCAGCTTTGTTTCATTTTTATCGAACACGTCCTTGTTTTCATTGTATTCGGGCCACTGGGCGCTGCATACGGGGGTCCAGGCAGCCGGGACGAAAGAGATCACCACGTTCGCTTTACCCAGATAATCGCTCAGTGAAATTTCCTTGCCGTCAATGGTTTCCAGGCCGAACTCGGGAGCCTTCTGCCCGACTTCAACCAACAGCTTCGAGTTGTTGGGGGGCATGGGTTTGCTCACGAAAATCATATCCGAGGGAACGCTTTTCGCGTAGGGATCCTTTTTCTTCACCGGCTTGGGCACTTCGCCGACCGGGCTTTTTATGCCCTTTTTCTTCAATTCCTGGTTGATGTGCCATTTGAAATAATCCGCGTCGTGATATCCCATCAACTTTGTTTCATTGACGAAAATGGTCGGCGTGGCGGTCAGGCCTATTTCCAAAGCCTTATAAAAATCCCTTTTGATAATTTTTCTGTGGGCATGGTTTTCCAGATTGGCCCTGACGGTTTTTTCGTCGAGGCCCAGAGCCTTGCCGTATTTTATCAGATTATCCGGAGACAGCTCGCTTTGCTTTTCAAACAGCAGAATGAAAGCCTCCCGAAATTTTCCGTGATCCGCCGCGGTCAGGGCCAGTTCCGCCGAAGGTTCGGCATATGAATGACCGGGGCTGGGAAAATTCACGGCGGTAAGCTGAACCAGGTTTTTATAGTCGTCGACCAGCGAAAGCATGACCGGCGCCGTCTTTTTGCAATGCCCGCATTGAAAATCGTAATAGAAGGCGATTTTAACCGGCGCATCGGCCGGACCCAAAGTCGGTCCTTCGTGGTCCCAACCCGCCGCCGACGAGGCGGAAAACATCAACATCAAAACGATTCCGAAAAATAGAATGGAGCTTCTTTGGTGTTTTTTCATTGGTGTTTCCCCGATAGTAATTGGAATCGTCTCGTCACGGACGAATGCAATGTAACATCATACGATCATTACACAAAGTCGGCTTCACAACAAAATGACGCTTTTGGTCCAAAGGTCACAAGAAACGCGCCAATCGATGCGCTTCAATCCGAAGCCTTCACATGAGCGGCCAAAACACTATGATAGCGGCTGGATGTCGAATATAGCTTCATGATCGCCACTTGATTTCGCCGAAGAGGTTCACGATGAGCGACTCGGCTGATTTTACCGTCGGGATTTTCAATTTCAATCCTTACAGCATCGCCCTATACGACGCGCAGGGCCGCTTTATCAGCGGCAACGAATCTTTCCGCACACTTTTCGGCTCCATTCCGGCGGACGATTATTCGCTTTTCAGCGATCCGATATTGCAGGAACAGGGAGTCGCGGAAAAACTGCAAAATATACGGGAAATCGGAGTTCTGCGCGTCAAACCCACCTGGTACAATCCGCGCCGTCTGGGCCCGTCCTATCCCGATTTAACAATCTGCGTGGCGGCGACGATCTTTCCCGTCGTGTCCGAAGCGGGCGACGTCGAGAAAATTGTGGTCATGCACGAGGATGTTACGGAACGGTTTTTGGCAAAGCAGGCGTTATTGAAAAGCAAAGATCGTTACCGGGATCTGTTCAACCGCATCCCTTTGGGATTGTACCGATCGACGCCGGACGGGCGCATTCTCAACGCCAACGATACGCTTCTGAAAATGTTGAAATGCCCGGACATGGATACCCTGCTCAAATTCAACGCCCGCAGCGCTTTCCAAAATCCCGAAAGACGCGACCAGTTCAGCAAACTGATGGTAGTAAAAGACGTTGTCAGAGATTTCGAGTTTCAACTGAAATGTTTCGATGATTCCGTCATCTGGGTCAACGACAGTTGCAGAGCGTTTAAAGACGAAAACGGCGCCGTCATTTATTACGAAGGGGCGCTGGAAGACGTCACGGACAGAAAACGCGCGGAAGACGCTCTGCAACACTCCGAAAAAAGATATCGAACCACCATCGACGCGATGGACGATATGCTTCACGTCGTCGATCGGGATTTGCGCGTGCTTCTTCACAACTCCAACACCGGCAAATGGTGGAAAAACAACGTCCCGAAAGGGGACTGGCGGAGCATGAATCTAAAGGAGGTATTTCCTTTCCTGCCCGATCAGGTCTGGAAAGAATATGAGTTGGTCTTTCGTACGGGAAAAACCCTGAATACCGAAGAAAAGACTCTGCTTGACAACGAACCGGTCTACACGGAAATCAGGAAAACCCCCATTGTGGAAAACAATGCCGTCAACCGGATTATCACGGTGGTTCGCAACATCACGGAGCGAAGAAATTTCGAGGAACAAAACCGGCTGCTCGAGGACAAGCTGCAGCAGGCGCAGAAAATGGAGGCTATCGGCCGACTGGCCGGCGGCATCGCGCACGATTTCAACAACCTGTTGACCGGCATCAAAGGATATGCCGAACTCGCGCTGAAAACACTCAATGAAGACGATCCGCTGTTTTCCGACGTCCGGGAAATCAAGAAAGCCTCCGACAGGGCCTCGGCGCTGACCGAGCAGCTTCTGGCCTTCAGCCGAAAAAGGGCGCGGACCCCGAAAGCGATCGATATCAATGAACGAATCGAACAGGCCCGCGGGATGATTTCACGGATTATCGGCGAGGACGTGCATCTGAAAATCTCCCTGGACGCCGACCTTGGGTTCGTGATGATCGATCCCCACCAGGTCGACCAGATCCTGATTAACCTCGCGGCCAACTCCCGCGACGCCATGCCCGACGGCGGAACGCTTGCCGTCGAAACGGGAGAAACGACTCTCAGTGAGCAGTTTTGCTTAAGAAATCCCCATGCGTCGCCCGGCGATGCGGTTGTTCTTACGGTGACCGACAGCGGGGAGGGAATGGATCAGGAAACGATCGATCACATATTCGAGCCTTTTTTCACGAATAAAGGCGTGGAAAAAGGCACGGGGCTGGGATTGTCCACGGTTTACGGAATCGTGCGCCAGAACAACGGTTTCATCGAAGTCGATTCCAAAATCGGCGGCCCGACAACTTTTGGGATTTATTTCCCTCGCGTGGTCCCGGAAGCCAAAGCGAAGACCGTCGCCCAAACGCAGCAGCCCGTTTCGGGAGAAGAAACCGTTCTGATCGTTGAAGACGAAAAAATGGTGCGCAAACTGGCCGTCAAGATACTCGGAGCCGCCGGATACAAGGTTTTGGAGGCCAAAGACAGCCAGGATGCCCTGAATATCAGCCGGGGCCATCGAGGCGCCATCGATCTTTTACTGACCGACGTGGTGATGCCGAAAATCAGCGGCGGCGAATTATATCGGCAACTCATGGAAACGCACCCGGACCTGAGGGTTATATATATGTCCGGCTATGAAAAAGACATCATGTCTCTATATGGAATCGACGGCGAAAGAGGAAATTACATTCAAAAGCCGTTTACCATCAACGAACTTCTGGTCGGGGTGAAAAAGATCCTGTCTTCTTAAAAAGACAAGTCGATTTTGAATTTTTCGATTTTGCTTTTCAGCTCGGAAACGCTGATATCCAGTTCGGAGGCGGTTTTTTCCAAATTCCCCTTGTGCCGCTTAAGGGCCTTTTGAATGCTCTTTTTCTCCACGCTGTCCAGCGCCGCCTGCAGCGGGCCGTGCCCCAACTGAACCGTCTGCAGGGTTTGCAAAGCGTCCAGATCGGTGAAATCCTCGTAATCGAAATCATCATCGCCGTCGTCAATGCCCAAAATATGCTCGGGGAGAATCATCTCGCCGTCGCAGGCGAAAAGGGAGGCGTCGACGACCTTTTGCAGCTGCCTGACGTTTCCGGGCCAGTCGTAGTTTTTCAGCTTGTCCATCGCCGCGTGAGAAAAGTCCTTGATCGCCGTACTTACGCGCCCGCGCCCGATCTGTAAAAAATGCCGCGCCAGCAAAGCAATATCCTCCGCCCGGTCCCGCAAAGGCGGGATTTCCACGTGCAAAGCATGCATTTTGAAAAACAGATCCTCCCTCAGGCGTCCCGATTGAATATCATCCGAGGGCGCTCCGGCCATGGAAGCGATCACGCGGACCTTGGCGGAAATATTTTTCCCGGCGCCCAGCGGCGCAAACTCGCCGGTTTCCATAAACCAGAAAAGTTTCTGCTGAAGATCCATGGGAAGAATTTCCAGGGATTTGATGAGCAGAGTTCCTCCGTCGACCAGTTCCAGCAGGCCCCGGCGGTCTCGATCCGCGCCGGGAAACGCCCCGCGAACATGGCCGAAAAGCTCACTGTCCATCAATTCCGGCGCGATAGTCGGGCAATCAAGGATTAAAAACGGTTTGTCGGACCGTCGGGAAAAGCGGTGAATCATTCGGGCCGCCAGGGCGCGCCCCGTGCCGGCTTCGCCCAGGATCAGCGCCGGCGATTCGGTCTTGGCGGCGATGGACACCAGTTTTTCCCGCACTTCGGTCATGGCCCGGCTTTGGCCCACCATTTCCAGGCCTTCCATTTTCCGCTTGAGGGTTTTATTGGCCGTGCGCAGATGACCGATCCTGCGGCTCATGAATATCAGCGAGGAGAAGGTCGCGGCCATGGCCGATCCGATCGCCGCGTCCCGTTCGTTCAAGGGAGCTTTCGGCGCATCTCTGTCCAGGTAAATGATTCCCTGCAGTTCGCCGCCGGTGAGCATGGGAACGCATAACGCCGCGAAAAATCCCCGGCCGCCGCCCCCTTCGAACTCTTGCCGGACATCGGTCAAAAGAAAAGCTTTTTTGTAATGCGTCGTCTTGTGAAGGATCCCCGGAGGCAAGACCGGCGCCATGGCCTTCGGGTCGGCGCCGCGGAAAAATCCCCCGTTGTAACGGCCGGCGGCGTTGTCATAGAGGGCGACGAATACGTTGTCGCATTCGAGTTGCTCCATCAACGCGCTTATGGCGAACTTGCATACGCTCTTTTCATCCTTGAACGTCGGGGTTGCGGGCGCCAGATCGAAAAGAAAGCCAAGATAATTCGCGTCCGGCCCGAGGGCGTCGGCGCGCAGAGAAATGCTTTGTTCGCGCATGCTCCGTTCATCGGAAGCTTCGGCCGCGATTTCGTCCGTCAACCGGGAGGCGACGTCCCCGAACAGAATATTGTCGCCGGTTTTTACGGTGTTGCGCGTGATCAGTTCGCCGTTGATCAAAGTTCCGTTTTTGCTGCCGAGATCTTCGACAACAAGGCCGCCGCTGTGAGGCGCGAGTTTCGCGTGACGGCGCGACACGCTTCCGTCATTGATAAAAATATCACACGTCTCGGAGCGGCCGATATAAAGCTCCCGGTCGCCGACCGTGAAATACTCTTTCAAACCGCCTGAACGCGGGATGACAAGCACCGGCATATTCAAATCGTCCTTGTGAAAGTGAATAACCATTTCCCGCGCCAATGATCCTCACGCGCCTGCCGAACTGCCGTTCACGCGATTCGAAAGAATCGTTGGTCAAATCGGGATTTTGAAAAAATCCTATGCTCTGTGTGGTTTTAAATCAACCTGCGATTTTTACGGTCTTGCAACTTTCGTAAAAGTCGCTATCAAATGGGCTTTCGCGGCGACGGGAATTTTCGCCGGCGGGAGGCGCGTTGACCAAGCCGTCCATATCTTGTTTTTTCCCCTGCTTCAATGATCGCGGCACTATCGCGACCATGGTTCTTTCCGCCCTTTTTACGCTCGAGGAAGTCAGCGACGATTACGAAGTGATCGTCATCGACGACGGCAGCACGGACGGCGCACGGCAGCTTCTGGAAAAAATGCGGGGCGTTTTCCCCGACCATCTGCGCCTGGTTTTTCATGAAAAAAACAGGGGTTACGGCGGCGCGCTCATCAGCGGCTTTGAAAACGCGGCCAAGGACTGGATTTTTTACACCGACGGCGACGCGCAATACGATCCGGCGCAACTGAAGCTTCTCGTCGAAGCCATGGGCGAGGACATCGACCTGGTGCAGGGCTACAAAACGAAGCGAAACGATCCGCTGCACCGGCGACTGATCGGCGGCGTCTACCAGCACTTGATACGATTCGCCTTTTCGCTGAAAGTTTGGGACGTGGACTGCGACTTCCGGCTCATACGCCGGGAGATATTCGACCGTGTCGAACTGACGCGCCACTCCGGCGCCATATGCGTGGAACTCATGAAAAAACTTCAGACCGCCGGCGCCCGTTTCACGGAAGTCGGCGTACGGCATCACTTCCGCGTTTACGGCCGAAGCCAGATTTTCAATTTCCCGCGCCTGTTTCGATCCCTGTGGCAATTGGGCGGTCTTTGGATCGAGCTTGTGGGAAAGCCGTGGCTTGATAAACGGCGCGAAAATTGATGATGGCTTCAGGTCCAAAAATAAATACTGAAACTTGTAACAGGCATGAGAAATCCCTATGCTTCATGCAATCTCTTGATACGGTCTTCATGCTATTGAAGGCAAAAAAAGGTGCGTAGTAAGTTAGCCATGATTAGTGATTTTCAAACAGAATTTACGGGTATCCCGGAGGCTCGGAAATGAAAATTCACCTCCAGGACATTCGGAGCAACTTCGAAGGTTTTTGTCGCCTAGTAAGCTTTGGGAAATTGATCGACACGGCACTATGGGAAGATATCGATATCGATATGTCGGCCGTAAATTGGATCGACGCAAATATGTGCGCCCCTTTGGGAGCGTTAGTTCACAAAGCGACCCAGGAAGGAAATGCCGTTACGATTAATAATATAATTTCTGGCGTCCAGAGCATCCTTTCGAAAAACGGCTTTTTGGCTCATTACGGGTATAGCCGCTTATTCGATTCTTGGGGATCGACAATTCAATACAAGCGATTTGAGACAAAAGACGATCATTATTTCGCCGACTACATAAGCCGGGAATTGGCGGGAAAAAATATTCCGACGATGACGCCCGCTTTGTACAAAAAATTTCAGGAAAGCCTATTTGAGATATTCAGCAACGCCGTCATCCATTCCCAAACGACGCTTGGCATCTTTTCCTGCGGTCAATACTTCCACAGAAAGAAAAGGCTTGATTTTTCCGTTGCTGATCTTGGACTTGGGATGAGAGGGATTGTCAAAGACAGATTAAATCTTGACTTGACGCCCGAAGATGCCATCATTTGGTCGTTAAGCGGCAACAATACGACAAAAAGAGGCTCCGTTCCGGGAGGTTTGGGGCTTAAGCTTCTCCAAGAGTTTATCAGGAAAAACAAAGGAAGAATTCAGATCGCTTCCGACAAAGGATACTGGGAGTTGATAAACGGCGACAGCAATACTCAAGTTTTACCACATCCTTTTCCGGGAACGGTCGTCAACATTGAAATCAACACGGCGGATACGCATTCATACTGTTTGGCCTGTGAAATCCGGCCGGACGAGATATTTTAGATTACGAGGAGGCGTTCATGAGTGAAATCCTGACATTGCGGATTTATGAAACAATCGGGGGAAATTTGGCCGTCGCATCCGAAGACGGACAAAAAGTCTTCGGCCTTTTAATGAAGGCTTTGCAGGATGGTCGTGACGTTCAGTTGTCTTTTGTCAATATCGATACTCTGACCTCGGCCTTTCTCAACGCCGCCATCGGTCAATTATACGGCACTTTTAAAGAAGAGTTTATCCGGCAACATTTGAGTGTCGCCGATATAGCGCAGGATGATCTTGCGCTTCTCAAGCGAGTTGTCGACGGGGCGAAAGCTTATTTCAAGGATCCGAAAAGAGCGGAGCAAGCTCGTCGTGAGGAATCAGGAAAAGGAGAAGACGATGACGAGTAATCTCCATTCCATCGACAAATATACATTTTCCAATTCTGATCACTGTCTTATCGACGCGAACGTCTGGCTGTACATTTATGGCCCACAATTTGATCCGAACGATTGGAGAGCTGGGAAATACTCGAAAGCACTCGGTAGTATGTTGCAGGCTGGAACCGCTATTTATATTGATGTATTGATTCTCTCAGAATTCGTAAATCGGTATCTGCGCCTGAAGCACAATCTATTGGTGACGCAAAGAGCTTTAGTGTCGTCACATTTTAAGAGTTTCAGGCAAAGCCCAAGCTATTCGTCAGTCGCTTCTGAGATTACGGATGCTGTTAAGAGAATTATTAAATCAGCGAAGCGGATCAATAACGGTTTTGAAACAATGAACTTTAATCAGCTTCTTCATGCCTTTGAAAAAGAGCATCGAGATTTAAATGATGAGGTGCTTGTTCAGTTGTGCCAAGAAAAGAATTGGAAGCTCGTCACGCACGATGCTGATTTTAAAAACAGTAGTGGAATCACGGTTATTACTGCTAATCCCAGGCTGACGCCATATAGGTGTTGATCATTTTACTCCGCGCAGTTTTTCCAGGATGCTGAAGTTTTTGCGGAAGTCCAGGTTGCATTTTTCGAGCAGAGCGTCGTCGGTGAAGATTTCCTCGCGGCTTCCGTCGCGTTCGATGCGGCCCTGATACAAAACAACGATGCGCGCGCAGGTCTGCGCGGCGAAGAACATGTCCTGCGTGACGGTGATGACCGTATCGGAAAGGGAGTTGATGAATTCCTCAAGGGAATGCTTGGTGCGCGGATCCAGGTTGGAGGAAGGCTCGTCGAAAGCCCAGATTTGCGGCCGCATGGAAAGAACCGTCGCCACGGCCACGCGCTTTTTTTGTCCGAAGCTCAAATGATGCCCGCTGCGGTTCTTGAAATCGCGCATGCCCACGAGGTCCAGAGCAAAATCGACGCGCTTGGCGACTTCCTGCTCATCAAGCCCCATGTTGCGCGGGCCGAAGGCCACGTCTTCGACGACCGTCGGGGAGAAAAGCTGATCGTCGGGATTTTGAAAAACCACGCCGACCTTGCGTCGGATATCGCGCAGACTTTTCTTTTCGACCTTGATTCCGTCGATGGAAACGGCGCCCTTCGTCGGAAGCAACACGCCGTTCAACAGCATTAAAAGCGTTGATTTTCCCGAGCCGTTCGGACCGACGATGCCGATTTTTTCCCCGGGCGCGATATCCAGGGAAATGCCCGAAAGCGCTTTGGTCCCGTCGTGATAATTGAAATCGACTTCCTGGAGACTGACGGCGGGCGTCATGAAAGCCATATCCTCGCGGCGAGAAACGGCCCGAGAAAGGCGGTCAGGAAAATGGCGTCGCCGTAGGAAGGCTTTTTTGCGGAAAGGTACGTGAATTGCCCGTCATAGCCTCGGGATATCATGGCCACGTAGATGCGCTCGGCTTTTTCATAGGTTCTGATGAACATGACGCCGATCAGTTGCCCGATAACTTTCGCGTGCCATATCCACTTGCCCTGCCATCCCCGGGAAGCCAGGGCGCGGCGCATGCGCTGAAACTCGTCGATCATGACGAAAAGGTAGCGATAGGTAAATGAAAGCAGCATGACGAAGATATCCGGCACGCGCAGTTTTCTTAAGGCCTGAAGCAATTCGGGAAAAGGCGTCGTGGACGTCAGGACGATGACCATGAGCATGGAAAGCAGCGCCTTCGCCGTCACATTCCACACCACGAGGGCCGGCGTCACGACCGTAGCGCTACGGAAGATTCCCAGGCTGTAGCCTCCGGCGACCTGCCCGGTTTTTAAAAAAGGCGCGAAGACGGCGATCATTAAAATGAAGGGCAGAACGACCAGGCTTCGTTTGAAAATGCGATAAGGGCTGATCTTCGAAAGCGCAACGATGACAAGCAGAGAAAAAGCGTAGACGCAAAAGGCGAAGTAGGATTGCGCGGGCGTGCCCACGCACACGAGAATTCCCGCCAGCAGGCCGATGACCTTGATGCGCGCGTCAAGCCGATGAATCGGGCTGTCGGCGTATGCATCCTGATCGAGAAATCCGTGTTCCATAAATTACGCTTTCTTCCTGATCAAGCCGAATAAACCGTAGCTCAAGGCGAAAATGCCGCCGGCGCCGAAAAGACCCGCCAGAGCCGTGGCGACTTTTTCATTCTTCACGCCGGGAAAGGCGTAATCGGGAATGGGCGAATGCTCCCATGCCGTCACGCCCGGCGCCTCGGCTTTTTCCAGAAAACCCTTGTCCTCGGCCACGCGCTCCAGACCGTCGGGCGACGAGGACGCGTAAGGCGAAACGAAAACGGCGAGTAAAAGCGACAAACCCAATCCCGCGATCAGCAGGTTTTTTGTGTTCATGGTCATGCGGCCTCCTGCGCGGTCCAGGATCCGACCAGATCGCTGCGCACCGCCAGCACCATGCTGACGACCGTGGTCGTGATCAGCGCCTCCCCGATGCCGATCAGGGCGTGAACCCCGAGCATGGAAGGCAAGACAACCTGAATCGGCGATGTGCCGGATAAGGCCAGAAGCCCGGCGCAAACCGCCGATGCGATAAATACCGAACTCCACGCCGCCGCGGCCACGGCGGCCAGAAAACCTTTTTTGCTTTTCGGTAAGATGAATTTCAAGCCGTAAAATAAATATGTTGAGAAAATGCCGCCGACCACGCCCATAATAAAGACATTCGATCCCAGGGCCGTCACGCCGCCGTCGGCGAAGACCAGCGCCTGGATGATCAGCACCAGCGCCATGACGATGCACGCGTTAAGCGGCCCCAGCAAAACGCCGGCCATCAATGCGCCGAGGAAATGCCCGCTGGTGCCCCCCGCCACCGGAAAATTGAGCATTTGCGCCGCGAAAATAAACGCCGCGGTGACGCCTAGAAGCGGCACCTGTTTTTCATCCATATTTTTCTTCGCCTTGACCACGGCCACGCTCACCGCCGCCGCCGAGACGGCGAAGGTTGCGGCGTTAATCGGACCGCTGACGAATCCATCGGGAATGTGCATTGTGTCCACCCTTTTTTGAAGAGCCGCTGGCCCGGCGGCTCCAAGCTGGTAGCACAAACATGCGTTTCGTAACACGATTTGTCAAGAGAAATTGCCCGGGATTGTGGGAAGGTCGTAATAATCAGCGAATGAAGTCAGATAAATGAAAATCAGTGAATATACCGCTTTTATCCCGAACCGGTTATGTTTTCTGCCTTAGTGGCCAGTGGTTAGAACACAAGTCGCGCACGGTCGCTCGACCTGGAGGCTCTCGACAGGCAAATTCGCCTGAAGCGTCAGCGAAGGCGAATGAGTAAGCGGGTGGATATCGGCCCTGCAACTAAATAAGGCATCGACAATATACAAAGCCCGCTTAAACGGGCGACGGATCTTTCGTGAAAAAACAAAAACAAAAACGCTACGCAAAGAGCATCGGAATTGATATCATAGCCGTCATGCAAACCTGCGCGGAGAAAACCATGCGTTTCAACATTCTCATAATCACAGCGCTTATGCTCTTGTCGCTGCTGGCGGCGTCCTGCGGGTGCGACGAGCCGTCCACGGATTCGAATGACGATGACAACGACGACAACGACGCGGATGATGATGCCGATGACGACGCAAATGACGATATTGATGATGACGCCGATGATGACACGGCCACGCCCGATGACGACACGGAAAACTGCGTCAGTTGCGATTCGCATGATACTTGCCGGGAGTCTTTTGAGTGGGGATGGCTTTGTTACGAGGATTGCTGCACGGACTGCGTGCCGTGCTTGTCAACGACGTTTTGCGAAACCGTGCTGGGCTGGGATTATGAATGTTATAATGACTGCTGCGTGGAAAAGGATCTCGACGACAAGCCGGTCATTTATCTTTACCCGGAAAATCCGATGAACGTGTCCGTCACGCTGGCGACAAGCCCGGCCACGGATCTGATCTGGAGCTGGCCGCCCTACGGCGACGGCTGGGATGTCTTCGTCGAGCCCGGCGGCCTCATCGACGGCATCTATCCTTATCTGTATTACGAGGCGTTTGCGCCCAACGTTCATGATTTCGGCATCTACCAGTTCGACGAAGGATTCGTCGCCGCGCGGGACGAGCTTTTCGCATTGCTGGAAAACTATATGCTCGCGGTGGGCTTTGAAGGACGCGAGGTGGGCGATTTTCTTTTATACTGGACGCAGGAACTGCCGATCTACGCGTGGTACGCCGTGTACCCGCAGTTTCACGAAATCATCCGCCACTCCGTCGATCTCGTCATCGATCCCGCGCCGGACAACATGCTTCGCCTCTGGCTCATCTTCGAAGGATACGACGATTACCCCGCGCAGCTCGATCTCGCGCAGCCGGCGCCCGTCGGCTTTTCCCGCGCCGGTTTCGTCGCCGTGGAATGGGGCGTTATCCAGGCTTTTGAATGACGGATCGAAAGTAGGAATCAACGGCGCGCCTGCTTCGGCCGCGCCGCATGGAATTTTTTTTGCCGGGAGATAAAATGCTGAATAACCAGGAACATGTTTCGCTGAACCTTAACGTGCGGGGTTTGAGCAAATCCGCAACAGTGGCCATCAACGAGCTTTCCAATCGTCTCATCAAAGAAGGACGCGTGATCTACAAGCTGGGTCTGGGGCAGTCGCCTTTCCCCGTGCCGGAGCCTGTCGTCGAGGCTTTGAGACAAAACGCCCATCAGAAGGATTATCTCGCCGTGCAGGGCCTGAAGCAATTGAGAGAGGCCGTGGCGAATTTCCATGAGAAGAACGACGGAATCAACGCGGATCCCGATTGTGTGCTGATCGGGCCGGGATCGAAGGAATTGATGTTTCTCCTTCAGATCGCATACTACGGCGATCTTGTGATCCCCACCCCTTGCTGGGTTTCATACGCCCCGCAGGCTCATATTTTAGGCCGTCGAGTGATTTATCTTCACACAACCTTCGAACAAAAATGGCGTCTGCGGCCCGAGATGCTCGAAGATTTGTGTGCGCAGGATCCGGGAAGGCCGCGCATCGTAATATTGAATTATCCGGGAAATCCGGAAGGGTCGACCTACAAGGCGGCCACGCTCAAAAAGCTCGCGGAGGTCGCCCGCAAATACGACGTGATTCTTCTATCGGATGAAATATACGGAAAGCTGAATCATAAGGGCAAGCATCTCTCCATTGCCCGATACTACCCGGAAGGAACGATCATCAGTTCCGGATTGTCAAAATGGTGCGGGGCCGGTGGATGGCGCCTGGGCACCTTCACCTTTCCGAAATCCCTGATGTGGCTTTGCGGGGCCATGGCGTCGGTCGCCAGCGAGACATACACCTCCACCAGCGCGCCGATTCAATACGCCGCCGTTCGAGCCTTTGACGGCGGCGCCCGCATCGAGAGGCATCTGGCGCACACGCGGCGAATTCTGGCCCTTGTGGGAAACTGGTGCGCCATGCGGCTCCGGGACGCCGGCGCCCGGGTCCGTGATCCGCAAGGAGCGTTTTATCTTTTCCCGGATTTCAGCCCCATTGCCGTCCGGCTTAACGCCGCGGGCATTGCGACAAGCAGTGAATTGTGCAATCGGGCGCTGAAGCAAACGGGAGTGGCGATTTTACCTGGCAGGCAGTTCGGCCGCGATGAAAAGGAAATGACCGCTCGGATCGCCTACGTGGATTTCGACGGAGCCCGGGCGCTTGCCGCCAGCGAGCAGATTCCATTGTCTCAAAAACTCGACGAGGAATTTTTACGCGCCAATTGCCATAGAACCATCACCGCCGTAGAGAAACTTTGCGATTGGATCAATTCGTTGTGAAGTGGGGATGAGGATTACCCCGCGCAACCCGATCTTGCCGAGCCAGCAAACTCTGGCTTTTCCCGCTCCGGCTTCGTGGCCAAACAGTGAAATTTCAATTTCTGACAAAATATTTCAGAATCTGCAATTTATATATTGACAAGCTGAGATACTATGCATATGTTGTCAATCTGCTATTTGATGGAGCAGGAAATGCCGGACGTGGAAATAACTGAACGATTTCAGCGAGACTTATCAAAAATTCAAAGGAAAATTCAAAGTCGAATTGATTTAGATGCTGAGTGCGGTTCTGTTATTTTGGATTTAAGCAAAGGCAAAAAAGTCGGAACTCCAATTGGGAAAGGTGTTTTTGAGCATCGGCTGTGTCAATTTCAGGGTTATTGGATTCGTCTTTTTTATGGAGTTTGTCGTGAGGAAAATCCTATTTTCGTATTTCGTCTTATTCAGAAACAGTCGAACAATTTATCAAGGGCCGATATGAAAAGTATTTTTGATGCTTGGAAAAACATCAATCGAAGCAGTAATCCGTTGGGGAGGCGGAAGTAAAATGCAAAGCACAAATTCGTGGAGTTTCATGTCTGAAATGCTGAGAGATAAACCGGAATCCGCAATAAAAGCCGTATGCCTGTCGGCAGGAAGGCAATTGGCAGACGACATCAACAATGAAATGCGCAGTCGCAGACTAAGCCAGCAAGACTTGGCGGAAAAAATGGGAAGGAGCCCATCCTCACTTTCGCGATTCATGCGCGGCTTGGAAGAAGGGCGAATCAATATCGAGGATTTGGCCAGACTATCGATCATTTTCCAGCGTCATTTGGATATTTCCATCGCCGGCGAAGAAAAGAACACGGTGTTCGAAGAGGGTTTGAAAAAGATTGAAACCCTTATCCGGCAAAACACGAACAAGCTGGAAGAGATGTGTTCAAGCTTCGCGGAAAGCTGGATTATGACGATCCCGCGCGGCCATAGCCAAAAAGCGAACTTGCTTCAGCGAAAAGACGCGGGGACGGGGCGTCATGACGACAAAATAATTTCCATCTTTGCATCGAGCAAAACGGCTCTGACAAACTGGCATTCAACTCGTTCGAGCGAAGAGGCGGCAGTCATATAAAATGAAATAATATTCAGGAGAATGAAAATGCGCGATATAACCATCCAGGCATCAGGCAAAGAATTTCGCGATGCGAATTTCGTGGCCAAATCGGCGCACCTTCTTGCAATCAGACCCATTGAAATTGAACTTCACAGTCGTCTTTCCGAATTAACATCCATGGATGAGGAAAATGCGTCCATAAGGATCAGTCATTCGGATGTCAAGACGGAAACCGTCATCATCGAAGCGGACCATCTCATTATAAAAGTAAAATTTTCTATTGCCGTTCAGCCGGAAAAGATAGAGCAAGAAGAAAAACCTTATGTTCAAATAGTCGTCCAGTTCGCCGCGGAATACCAAATTCCGCCGGAGCCCGTACCCGAACCCGTCGGTCCGCAGGGAATATCCGCTTTTGCAAAAATCATCGGCGCCCTTGCGGTATGGCCGTATATAAGACAGGAAATCGGACATCACTTTTCGGCACTGGGCATCGGTGCAATGATCCCATTGTTGAAAATTGAAAATGTGGATCGCGATCGCTCCAACGACCAAACTGAATCCACGGATGATGTCAAAGAAATAGAGAATAAAAAATGCAGTGATGACGATAAGAAAGCAAAAAAGAAAATAACCGGCAAAACCCCGACGAAGAAAAAGACGAAAACAAAAGCGAAGAATACGAAAAATAAGGCGAAGAAAAGGGAGGCGAAAACGAGGTAAGGAAAATTTCGCCATAAATGGCAAAGACCACGGCTGCCACCGTGGTCTTTGAAGGTTACACTGCCCAACCTTTGAAATCAGACAGGTCCTTTAGAACGAAAGTCAGCCTTTCAGACTTACCCACTCCTGTCAAGCATTTCCCACATTAAGAGGGTAGAGCCAACAAATGGAGGTTTTCATGGGACCTTGATGGGATTCGTGTGTCGAAAATCGATAGTGAAAATCAAAGTTGATGAACAAAAAGCAAACCATGAGGATAAACCCATGAGTCAGAAGAAACTCCATCCGGGGCAGGAAACGCCGGCCTCCGGCCAATACGCAATCACCGGTCCGCGCGGCGGAAAAACCGGCGAAGAAAGAACGTCGGTCAAAGGCAAACCTTTGCCCCCCACACCGAAAGCCGGACAGGAATACAAACTCGTCGACAGGACGAGAAACAAGAGCGGCCAGGGCCGCTAAACGAAAGGAAAAATACAATGAGTTCTTACTTCATTACGGCCGTTCGATACGAAAATAACCACAGCCGAATCACAAAACTCAAAGTCCATCAGGACATCGGCGGCAAGCCCGGGACTCAATCCGAGGTGAAAACGAAAATGGACGTGGTTACCGGCATCATGCTCGATAGCACATACCATACTGCCCTTCTCGATCGATTCGGAAACTGGGTGGTCGGCGCGAAAGTGCATTACTACAAATCCAGTAAAGATGAGTATTTCCTCCGAACGGATCAGAACCAGACTGAGGCGGATAACCTGGGAGAACTTCCCGAATTCTAATGGAGAAGCCAGGCCGATCCTCGTCCAAGATGAGGATTGGCCTAAAACTCCTCCGTCATTCCTGTCGCCCGCTTCGCGGGCTTCGCAGAAATTATTAATGATCTCCTTACCCCGCGCTTACGCACGGGGCTAATATTGTGTCGCCCTGACGGGCTTGTTCGCGGCTTAAAGCCGCTCCTGCAAAGGCATTTTCTCTAACCCATAATCAAGACGCCGCGGCCGGTTTCACGGCGCAGGTAGTCGATGATCTCCGGGCCGAGGCGGCGGGCCATTTCCGCCGCGTCGCCGTTTTGATCTGAGTTGACGGTGATGTTGAAGCTGTAGTTGACGTTGGAGCCGATCAAGCCGCCCCGGTTGAGCCGATCCAGGTTGGCCGGGCCGATTTCCTCCACGGCCTGCCGCCGCATGACGAACTCTCCGCGCTGCGCGATGATGGGCACTTCCCCGCCGCGCACTTGAAGCCCCGCGTGCGCGCGCACCGGCCCGCCCGAGTGCATGACCTCGCCGCCGGTGTGGAAAAAGTCGATCCAGCCGCTCGCGCCGCCGGTCATGGCCGTCATCAGCGAACGCATGATGACCATCTGCGCGGTCAGGGCGATCATCTGCTTCAAAACCGCCTTCAGGCTTTGCCGCCAGTCGTTCGTGCCTTCGACCAGCTCTTCGGCGATACCCCGGCCGACGGCGGCGGTAGCGTAGGCGAAAGACCGCCGTGTAAAGTCGCTGGCGTGCGCGGCGTAGCCGATCCATTTTTCGAAACTCTCGCGGCTCATGGCGTCGCGCTGCTGCGCCACACTGCGCTCCAGGGCCACCTGCTCGTCGCCGAAAGCGCCGATGTACGCGGCCTGGCGCGAGGCCTCGTCGTTGAAATCCTCCATGAGCCGGCGGCTTGCTTCCAGCCTTTCTTCCAGTTCAGCGGCGGCCTCCGCGGCCTCGAAAAGGGATTGCGCGTCGGTGTTTATGTTAAGGGGCATTGTTTTATCTCCAATGTAGAATTTTCACCCGGCTCCAGATTCATCATTTCGGATTCGATCAACTCAAAGGCCTGGGCCAGGGCTTCGGTCATATCTTTTCCCACATCCATTCCAGGCAGCCCGAACATTTTCATCCGGCGCCAGCGGCGAAGGATGATCCAGGCCGTTTCGTCGATGGCGCTTAAAGGGCACTGCCGAAAAACGCGGTCGCCCAGCGTGATGCGAAAGCGGGGATTGCCGCGTCCCCCGCAGTTGCGCAAAGCGCGCATATTGTCGTCGCACTTACGGCAGTCCCACGCCTTTGGTCCCGCGGCGGCGCGGACTGCCGCGATCAGTTTTTTCTCATCCCCTCCGACAGCACAGAAACGTCGCGCACCGCCGCGAGGATTTCCATAAACAGGGGCGCGAAGGCGCTGGAGGCCGTCTTGCGGCAGTCGGCGAAAGCCTTTCCGTCGCCGATGGTTTCTCCGCCGGCGACGCGCAGGTTCTCGATCTTCGCCACGTGGCGGATAAAAATATCGTCCACGTTTTCCGGCTTGACGCGCCAGGTCGCCTCGCCGCTGTCTTCATCCACGCGCCGCAAAAGTTCGCCGGAGTTCTCGTATTGCTCGACGGTCATGGGTAGCAGGTAAAAGATGACCGGCTCGTAGTTTTGGTCGGCGCTTTTTTTGCGCTCGCCGCCGAAAATCGGAACGTAGGAAACGGGCTTTCCGCCCGTGATGCAGTCGATGTTCATGTTGTATTTTCCGTGTTTGTTATGAGGTTTTCAAAAGCCGTTTCGATTCGTTCATGATGAATTGGGGTATGGGGTTTTGGGTGTCGAGTGTCAGGCGCCGGGTTTCGAGTGCAAGTTGAAACATTTCGCCCGGGCGCGTCATTTGTGGCGCACTCGCCTTCGAGTGTGAAAGGAATGTCTTACAATCACATTTTGTTGCAGCCGGTAGGCCGCGATGCGCCGCAAACGTTTACAGGGCCGATATCTACCCGCTTACTCATTCGCCTTCGCTGACGCTTCAGGCGAATTTTGCCGTGCGCGGCTCTGTTCTAACCACTGGCCACTCATCACTGGCCACTCATGACCCGCTTACTCATTCGCAATCGCAAACCAAAACGGCTGACCTTGGCATGCGGGATCGCCCGAAACAGAGCCGCGAATGTCCAATCGCATCTTTGCGTTAGCAAAGATGCGATAATGAGCGGGTGTGCCACGAATCGGCAATAAGATTTTATTTTGAAAACAAAACCGCGCATGCAACGGCGTGATCATTTCGATTATCGATGCATGACCCGCTTACTCATTCGCCTTCGCTGACGCTTCAGGCGAATCTGCCGTGCGCGGCTCTGTTTGTTTGTGTCGCCCCTGACGGGGCTTTTAAATGTTACTTACCTACTGTACCCCGGGCTCACGCCCGGGGCTACATTCTTTCGCCCTAAAGGGCTCGCACAGGCGAGGGCGCCTTTCGCCACACACGTTTGCAGGGCCGAAACCCTGAATCCTGTTTCCTAAACCCTTGCCCCCGCTCACTGCTCGCACTTCGGTCCGATGAAGAAGGTGAACTGGAAGGCGATGCCGTGGGGAGCGTCTTCATAGAGCATCAGCTTTCCGGTGTCTTCGTCGACTCCGGCGAACAAGGCGATGGAGTAGTTGTCATCCCCGCCGTTGTAGCTGCCGCTTTTCTGAAACACGCGCGTGGAGGATCCGGAGATCGGCCGCGACGCGCCGGGTCCCGTGTACCAGCTTCCCAGCATGGGTTTCGTGTCGCCGGATTCGCTTCCCAGGAGGTTGGAGATAAGCAATCCCTCGCTTGAGCCGCCGGGCAGCGCATTGGAAGGCGAATCCAGAAAAATAAACGAACCCATCACGGTGATGAACCGGTTGTAAAATCCAAAGCGGGCCAGCAGGCCGCCGTAGTCGTCTTCGTTGGCCAGGGTGCGGTAGTAGCCCGTCGAGCCGCTGGGCGTGGATCCGACGACCTGGATGATAAATCCGCCGTCGTTGGACTGGGAAACCTGCGGGTCCGATACGCCGCGAACGAAATCGGCTTTCACGTATTTCAAATATCGCACGTTTTCGTTCAACTGCGCGGCAAAACTTTGTTTCGTCGGCGACCAGAGCGCCGGATCCGGCGTTGTGAAAAAATTGTATCCGTCGTCACTGTACCATACGGCCATGCGTGGCTCCATGAAGTTGGGTTGTTGATGTTGATCGTTTGTCGTCTTTTATCTGAAGCTTGGTAAAGGCGAAGAGTGAAAAAGAGCCTCGCAAGAGGCGACAGTCAATAGGCCGGTGCGTAAGCGCCGGTATAAAGGCTGTGATAATTCGCATCCGCATCGCACGAATTTCATCCTTCCTATTTCCTCCTTCCTCCTTATCCCATTACCTTCCCCAGACTTTCGCATCCGAGCCGTCGGGATTTTCGCCCGCGTCATCCGACCAGAAGGAAAGTCCGCTACGCTGCCTGTCGTCGGCCTCATCCCAGCTCGCGGGCATCACGCCGCCGCCGAATTCCGAAGGAACTTCCTGTCCTTCATCCGCGGACCACACGCCGGTGCGACGGGAATGACTCAAGGCCGTAAGCTCCATGGTCAGGCGTATGGGAAGATCGAAATTGTAATCGAGCTGCGTGACCTGGTAGATCTCCCGGGCGTCATCACGGATGACCTCGACAAATTGCCCGATCCTGACGCCCAGGCTTCCGAAATCCGTTTCGAGGCTTAAGGTTTTGATGACGCCGCCGTAGCAAAACGCCCAGACCGAAGCCCGGATCACCGCCGTTTCGTCGTCGAATATCCATTGCGCTTCGATCAGGTTCGCCTGTGATTTCGTGGCGGCGTCTTCATCGTGCGTGTAGCGGCGGGTCAGAACCCGGTCTTTCGGACGCATTCGGTAGCGAAGATCGATTTTTTCAAAACCCACGCGGTTCCGGTCGTTCCATTCCCTGAAGGAAAGCACGTTGTCGAAGCGCAAGCTGTGATCAGGTTCCTCGACATTCGCAAATCCCAGGCCGACCAGAGCATATCGACCCGCTCTGACGATCAGCTTGAGGCCGAACTCGCAGCAAATTTCGGAAATGACGTCGAGAACCGTCGTTTCCTCGTCGATAAAGCGCCGGCACCGATAACCGAATTCGTCCAGCGTCCCGCGAACCCTATCGAATGAATCCTCATCCAAATCAACCGGCGCGAGTCCCAGCCCTACGCGCATGTCCAGAAGCAGATGCCGGATGACGCCCACGGGATTCGAGATCAACGTTCCGCTTTCGTCGACTTCACCCTGCGGGCCTTTTATCCATATCCGGTCGCCCGATTCCCACGAGCGCTCCATGGCGTTTGCGCTGGAGCCGACAAGCTCCACGTTGCCCTCCGAAGCGTCGGTCACCAGAAGATCCAGTTCCCGATATCCCGTTTCATCTCGTTTGTAGCGTCCTTCGGCGTCCAGCCATCGGGCTTTGTAGCCGAAGCTTTTGATTCCGTATTCGCCGGGCCTGCAGATGCGCGCGGCAAGATTATTATCTCCGGTGTTTTTCGTATTCACGCACGTCGCCGGGATCCAGTAGTCGGAGTTTTCCGCGCTCCAGTCGCCGAAAAGGATCGGGACGCTTCGCCCTCTTGCCGATTCGTCGATGGAATTCTGGTCCAGGTAATGCGTCGCCGGAATGCGGCGATCGTCCCGCTCCATCCTGTCCCGGCAGGCGATCTCCAAAACGGCGGTTTCAATGCGCACGTCGCCCCGCTCGACGATCCCCACGTGAAACAGATTGTCCGCGCCGGGATTCGGCGCGTCGGCGTCGGTCCAATAAAATTCGACCGGCGCGCCCACCAGGTATTCGCACGAACGGATTTCGTCGATCAGCTCATCGCTCACGGCGTCCGCGTCGCCCCGCGCGGCCTTGAGAACCACGGCGGGAAAAACGATGTTGCCCTCGTTGATGGAGCCCAGGGACTGACGAAATCCCGAAACGGACAGCACGCCGCTCCAGACGCCGTCGAGGGACGGATCCGACGCGCCGCGCACGGCGCAGGTTTTGTGCATCAAAGCCCATTTGATATCGCCGGACATCCCGTTGGTCGCGGGAATGCGGACCAGGATGTTGTAATTTATTAAGTTTGTTTGCGCTATTGTCATGACGCTTTTTGATGAGTGGTTAGTGGATAGTGGCCAGTGATCAGTGGCTCCGCCGGCCGAAAAGTCATGAGTGAAAAAAATGATGAAGGACAAAACAGAGAAGAAGGAATTCAAGCGGTTCGCATGAGAGTTTCAACCGCGATTTAACTTTTCCCTTTGCCGTTTCATTCAGAATTCTTCCTTCATCCTTCTTATTTCATCCTTTTCATGTCAGCCGACGCTCTCTTCGACGCTCATGAGAAGGTCCAGCCGATTCCAGCCCGCGCCGTCAAGGCGCAGCCGTTCGCCGAGATAACCGTAGATCGCCGGGCGGTCGCCCACCTCGGGGGCCGCTGGACTTTGTTCGCCCTTGGAAATCGAAGCGGGGTCGATAATGACCAGAACGGGACGCGTCTGGCGCTGCCGGCTCCAGATCGTTTCAAAAGGCCCGATGTCGTTTGCCGTCAGCGACTTGAAGCGCAGTTCGGCTTTTCGATAGGGCGAAAGCTCCACCACGCGGCGAGCCCGGCCTTTGGTCATGGCCACGGACGAAGGATCGTGATGCTCGATGCGAATCGCGTCGTCGTAATTGTAAGGCGGCGTATAACACAGCGCTTGTTCGTTGATGACCACGCGGCCGATCGTCCATGCCAGATTCGTGGGCGTTATGGAATGAACCAGGCGGGTTTTGACCGACAATTTCAAGCGCCACCAGCGGCGCGTCACTTGCGGCCTGTGAAGTATCTCCACCTGGTTTCGCAATTCGCCAAGCTCCACGAAACCGAAACCCGAAGAAAAATCCTCGTCGTCGGCCCACTGCCATTGAACGCTGAAATCCTCAAGCGGCGTCACGCCGTCGTAAACCTGCGCGAAGTTGTGGCCGAGGATTCCCAGCACCTCGATGTTTTTCTCCACGTTCAGGTCGAAGGTGATTTCGGCGAGATATTCGCAGCTTGCTCCTTGACTCGCAAAATCTCCGAGGCCGTCGGATTTCCACACGGCGCCCAGGTCGTTTTGCAAGAGGTTTTCCGGTTCGAAATCCTCCCGGGAACTTGCGGATTCAATATCCGCCCCGTCGCCGGTGAAATTATGGCCGGCGGCCTGGCCGTAACAAATCATGACATTTTCGAACTCGCCCCCCGCGGCCGCTTCGTCCTCGATTTCATTGTAGATGATCGTGGCCGCGACAGCCTGCGATTCGTCGCCGTTGCAATGACGCCCGCGGGCGTACACGGTTTTCATTCCGCTGCCGGCGCCAAGCAGGTGGGGATAGCCGCGCGCCGGATCGTAATCGCGCCACGGACTGTCCGACTCGCTTTGGCCCTCGTTCCAGAAACGAACCTGATAAACGCGCCCGGACTCGGAAAGGCTTGCCGCGCCGCTGTGTCCCGCCGCCACGCAACTTACGCCCCGCTGCGTAGTCGGTGAAACGCCTCCGTTGATCGTCATCCCCGACAGAACCGGCGCGTCTACGTATTCCGTATAATTGCCATAAGCCGTTTCGGGATATCGGTATCCCTGATTTCCGGCTTCGTCATGAAAAACCCAACGGTATTCGTACTTGCCCGCATTCAGGCCTTCGTCTTGTATCACCGCCCCGATGTCGCCCAGCTGCTCATCACGCAAGAACGCCACGTCGCTTTCGTGGTCCCACGGTGTAACGATCATCGTCCATCCTTCGACTTTAAGGCGCTGCCATAAGCCGCCGTTGATGCGCCGTTCCACGTGGGCGTGAAGAAAGTCTTCCGGAATCACGGGCGGCAATCCGGTTCCCGTGACGATTTCATTGTGATTTCTCGCCCGGGCGAACGCGTCTTGTCCCTCGGGGGCGTCGAAGTCGGGAATGATATATCCGGCGCCGCCGCTGCCTTGAGAACCGATGATCGACATTCCATAAGGATTGTAGGGGTCGTAGGGATCGCCGCCGCCGATAGCGGACACTTTCGTCCCGTAGACGAATCCGTTCTCGCAATAATCAAGGGCCTGAACATCGATCCACGTCAGGGGCTGCGCGTGATCCCACGCGGTGGTGTATTGACGAAGCTTTACGGGTTGGTCCGCATAGGCGGCGCCCACCTGCGTGACGCCTCCGACGCCGCCGAAAAATACGCTGGCGCCGTCCTCGGACACGCACGCGGCGACCGGATCGACGAAGCCGAGTATTTTCGCGCCGAGTCCCACTTCGTGGGAAGTGATCGGTTCCGACACCTTGGCCCTTGCCTCGCTTGCTCCGCCCTGATCCGCTTCACAGGTCAAAAGAAATCCCGCCCCGCCTCTATATCCCAAGGCGATAGTCCGTTCGTTTTCAAAAAGCCGCGGGGACATGGCGGCGCACACGGGAACCTCGTCGGGCATTGACCGATAAATCGCCGGACTTGAAACCGTCGCCGCAAAGTTGTCGATGGAGCCGGACAGGGATTGTCCGCTGTCGTTGAACACGACGATTCGCGGAATCAAGGGGGCGTCGTTTCCTTCGTCGTCCTGCCAGTACCAGGCGTCCCACATGCCGGGCTGATTTTCCCTGCCGAAGCAAATTTGCTTGCCGCCGCCTTCGCCGGGCCGGCGTTCGACCTTGATCTTCAGTTCGTCAGGCGGACTGTAGAGCTCCAGTTCATAAACGACGGCGTCATCCCGCTCGACTTCGAAGCGAAGGTATTGTTCCTGCGAGGCCCCGCCGCTGATCGGTTTCCGGCCGCGAATGATTCTGTAAACAGTGTTGAAATCCGGCGTACAAAGCTCCAGCGAGACTCCGGCGTCTTGCGTTCCCGCGACATCGGGCCACGCGCCGACGTTCAAATCGATTTGAACGCCGATGTTCCCGACGCACAAGGATTTATAATAGGCTTCGGCCCGGGCGCTTCCCGGCGACGGCGCTTGCGTGTCGAATAAAAGCGCGTCGCTGTGCGCGAAGCAGGAGCTCATCAGGCCTTCGTTGACGATGGCCCACTTCGCTTCGTCGATTTCATCGCCGTCGAAGTCATCGCCGACATGCCCGTAAGACATCTGCGCGAAAAATCCGTCGGCGTCGATGGATTCGGGGCGGTAATACACGTGTAAAAATGGACCGCAGGTCCAGTACAGCCCGCCGTCCCAGCGCCCTTTGGGCAACAGACACGGCCCGTCGCCTTCGAGGTTTGTTTGAAATTCGACGCCGGCGGAAATATTGCGCACGTAAAGCCGCTTGTCGATTTCGGTGATGTAGTAGAGAAATTCATCGTCGTCGATAACGTCGCCGTGGATGTCGCCGACCGGGGCGACGCCATCGAGATAGTTTTCAAGATGGGATGAGGAGTCGCCTCCGTTGAGATATTGCAAATGCAGGCGATATATCCCGGTCGCGTCGAGTTTGGGCACGGCGTAAATGTATTTGCCGATCACGACGACTCTGGAAAAACCGCCGGGCATGAGGCAATAGCCCCCCAGAGCGTCGGTGAACGTTCCGGATTGATCTTCAAGGATGATGACTGTGAAATCCGTGTCGGTGGCAAAAACGGAAAAGAGATACGATTGGTCGGCGCCGGCGATGATCCGAGACACGCATGCGTCATTGACGTTTTCCGACGCCGGCAGATATTCCCGGCACTGCCAGGGAAGATCGTTATAATGCAGATAGCCTTTGGTGTATTTGAAATCCATGATTGTCATCCGGTGTGATGGTGAATGCCGGCCCGAAACCGTCAGGCGAAAATCAGGCTGACCTCGTCGTCGCCCTCGGTTTCCAGGCACAGGCCCGAAAGCGTCAGCGGGATTTCCTTGCCGGGCTCGGCGGTGATTTCCGGGATGTCGGCCTCGAAGCGCGGGACGTGAATCGCAAGCGCCTTTCCGGCCGAGTTTCCGGCCTGAATGAATACTTCCACGCTGTCGAAATTCTTGACGAGGCCGTATCGGCTCGCCGTTTCCGAAGTAAGATATCCGCCAAGTGAAAGACTCACACGGCGCCTTTCGGGATAAGAGAATCCCACGGGGCGATCCGCGCCGAACGCCTGACGCATCAAAAGGCCTTCGGAGCATTTCAGATTCGCTTCGGTAATTTCAAACACCGCGCCGCCCAGTTCGATCATCCCGCAAATACCCGCGATCGGCGATCCGGCCGTACTCGCATCAGGCTGATAGGGCGTTACGGCGCAGCCCGCTTCGTGAGACGCCGCCTGGCTTTCGCCTTGCGCGCGCTCGACTTCAAGCGTCGAGCTTTGCGCGTCGACGGAAAGAATCTTCATCAATTCCTGCTCGACGCATAACGTGTGCCCGGCCTCGAATCGTTCGGGATTTTCCACCGGAATCGCGGTCTGCTGGCCGTTGATGTTTTCGGACAAGACGTCCGAGGCGGCGAATTTCTCCTCGCCGCCGAGTCCGGTGAAACGAAAGCGCGCCTCCTGATCGCCGCTGACGGACAATTCCCAGGAATCGCCCACGCATCCCGGATACGCGAAAGCCGCGCCGTCCAGAAAACGCCACAGCGACGCGGAAGCGCCGGGATTCGCCCGGGGAACGCAGCAGGTTGCGGCGTAGACCGTATCTCCCGCGGCCGGAGGCGAGAAAAGAGCGGGGGTCCACTCGATCAGCCCGGCGTTGTTTGCCGAAACCTTGCGGATGCAATACTCGCCGCCTGAGACGAATGCCACGGCCTCGCCGGCCTGCGCGGCCTGCGCGTCGGCGATAGCGCATGAAGTCGTGGTCGGCGCGGGCGACGCCGCGACCTGCGTGGCGGATGAAAAGCTCTGCGCAAGTCCGTGAGTCCGCAGAAGATTTCCGGCATTCGGAGCGGCGCCCGGCGACGGATTCGCCATGGCGTAGCTTTCGATTTCGTATTTGAGATTTTTTCGCCGGCTGACGCGCTCGGCAATGCCCCGACTGCCGCGTTTATCTTCTCTTTCCGCGCGCTGTTGCGTGTAGTTGAAAGCGGCTCGGATATGGCGGACGGCCAGCTGCGGCGAAGCGTCGGACAAGACGCCGTAGGCGCTTTCCGGCGCCGCGAAAAGTTGTTCCCGCAAGGGATTGGGATATTCGGACATGAATGACTCCATGCGTCGTTATGACGGTTTAAATTTCCTCGCGTATTTGACCGGCTGCGCCGAAAACATCAGTCGATATTTTCCCAGCCGCTATAGAGATTCGTGAATGACGATATCCACGGCGCACTCGCCCCGGCAGCCTTGCTCTCTCGGCATGGCGTCGTAGCGAAGTTCCCTGATGACGGTCATGACCGCGCTGCCGCCCCTGGTGGGATCGTCAAGCAGGGCGCGCTGCGCGTCGGCCATCAGATCGCGGGCGGCGCGGCGCTTGTCGATTCCTTTCGGAGGCCTGACGAAGCCGGTGATCAAAACGCGGATGCTGCGCCTGATAAATCCCCCGGGCAGATGCTTGATCCGCTCGCGACCCGCAACGACGGACAGGCATGGAAATTTCCCCGCCCCGGCGAAAGAAATTTTGCGTTCGCGGACCAGCGCAACCGTCGTGTTGAAGCCGCCGTCTTCGCTGATGCCGCGAAGCGTGCTCACGATGTCGGCCATCGCGTTATCGAATTTCGAGGCCATTTTTACGCCCTTCCCGAGGCGATGCTTCCGGCGTCGCGCAAAAGGCCGCATGAAGCCAGAAGACGCCGGGCGGCAAAGCAAAGCTCGCCGGTGTTGCGCGCCGCGCGTAACGAAATCTGTCCCCCGCCGGCGCCTTCGGCGGAAGCCGAGCGAAGGCCGAGTTCGATTTCATCGAGAATGGAAAGATTCGGCGCGGACGCCAGAAAAAGCGCTTGTTCACAGGCAGCCTGTTTCACCGCGGGCGAAATCGCCTCGACCAGGGCATATGGCGAGCCGGCCTGAAATTCCTTGGGACATATCTCCGTCAGGGCGACGGCGCCGATTTCCGGATCGAAATCCTCGACGCCGATAAAGACGCCTTCTTCCGTGCGTATGGCGCCGCCGATGTACCGCTCGGGAGCGCCGCCCGCCAGCGCCGCGTCGGTCATTTCGTTTTCCAGGGCGGAATCCGCCACGCCGTAATAAACGCCGTGTCCCGCAACGGGCGCGGCCAGGCCCTGACCGCTGCGCCAGTCGAGATTTTCGGCCAGCGGCTTTTTCGACAGGGGCGCGCGGCTGATCATTCGCGAAGCGGCGATCAACAGCTTTTCCTTGACCTCGTCTTGCTCCAGGTCGTCGCCGGGCAGATTCTCCCAGCAGGAGTTATCGGGATGCGCGCTCAGATAACCGTCGGCGTAGTCCAGGTCGACGAAGCTGTCCGCCGCCGGATCGCATGGATTGGTGTTCAGACTCATTTTGTTCTCCGCCGGGCGCGGTTTTTCCGTGGAGCCCGGTGCTTTCGCCGCAATCGGGCGGCGTGTGTTCCGTGATCTTTACGGGCGGTTTGCTGCCCGGGATGCGTGCGGTATCGTGTGAAAAATTCCGGCAGCACGCGCATTTTCAGGCCCCCGGCCTGCAGGCGGCACCAAAGGTCGAAATCCTGCGCCGGACCCGGGATGTATCCTCCGGCGGCTAAAACCGGATATCGCCTGAAGCAGACCGTGGGATGCGCGACGGCCCAGGGCTGATCGCCGATAAAACGGCTTTCGTCGAAGCGCAGATTCGTGCGTTTCAAGATGCTTCCCGACGCATCCATGATTTCCATCTGACCCGCAATCAGATCGATGTCCGAATGCGCCGCCATATAACGCGCCTGCGCCGCCAGGCGTCCGGGCATCATCACGTCGTCGGCGTCGTGCCGGGCAATGAGATCGGCTTTCGCCGCCCTGATTCCGGCGTTGCAGGCGGGACCGACGCCGCCGTGCGCAACGCGGATGACGCGCACGCCCTCCTGCAAATCGAGATGTTTAAGCTCGTCCAGCGTTTCCTTATTTGTCGATCCGTCATCCACGCACACAATCTCGAAGCGCACTTCCTTTTGATCCATGACGGATACGACGGATTCGCGCAGCCAGTTAGCCGGCGTGTTGTAAACGGGGATGACGACGGACAAGTCGAGACCGGGAGCGGCGGGTCTGACAATGCCGGCGCTTCGCGCGTCGTAGAGCTTTTCGTAATCGGCGAGCATGCGCCTTGCGTCGAAATATTTTCGAACGCGATCAAGGCCGCGGCGCCGGTATTTCTCCCGCTTTTTCGGATTGTCTTTCAAGTATTCGACGGCCTTGAGAAGCTCATCGTCGGTGTCGCAGAGCAGCCCTGCGTCGCCGACGGTTTCCGGCAGACCCTGCACGCGTCTTGCGATAACGGGCACGCGGCACGCCATGGCTTCCAGCGCCGCGTATGACGTGGAGTCCAGACGCGAAGGAACGATCAGCGCGTCCAGTCCGTAATAAACCGCGGGCATCTCATCCGGCGCCACATCCGCCGCAAGCTCCACGAAAGGGATGCGCCGCAGGCGGGCTTCGGCCGTTTCCGTTTGCGGGCAGGTCAATCCTCTTCCGATCAGACGCACTTTGATGTCTTTGACATCCCACGCGGCCAGGGCGCTTATGAAAGTCGGCGGTAGCTTTTCCGGCGACCGGCGTCCCACGATGCCGACGGTGAAGATTCCGTTGCGTTTCCGTCGGCGGCTCGGCTTGAATTGCGCCAGGTCGACGCCGTGGCGGATCACATTTTCATGTTCGCCGCAGATCGGCGCCACGCACGGCATCGGATCTTTGTTGGCCTCCCATCCGTGCTGCGTTCCCAGGACCGGATATTTACCGTTGATGACCTCCCACAGCCATTTTCCGGATGGGTGATGATGGTGAACGAGATCGGGATTCAGGTTTTTCACCACGGCCGCCGCCTCGCCGGTGTTGGACACGCTGTGGCAACGCACATCCGACAACGCGCGGCTCCAGTGATCGTCGGATCCGTGTTTGGGATAAACGACGTGGATGTCGCAAAAGCTTTTGAAATGGCGCGCCAGGTCGCAAAAAAATCGCTGGGCTCCGCCCATGCTCATCTGCCAGGGCATCACGTGCAATATCACGGGGCGTTTTCTCGGTTTTTTTGTCGGCATGTCGGCGGCCGGCCCGGCTTTCGGGCGCGACGCGACGACGCGCCACGGTCCGTTTGAAAACAGGTTCCGGTTTTCGCGAAACCAGGACTGCGTGACGTCCACGATTCTTCCTTTCGGATTTTGCACGTATATCGCCTGGGACATTTCATCCTCGCTAAGGGAAATGGAGACCGGCTTTTTCAGCCGGTCTCGTCAGCGTAATCAGGAGGTCTGGAGATCCACGGCGAAGTCTTCGTTGAGAAGGGCGTAGCCGTAAATCACGTCGACGGTCACCAGGGTGCCCAGGTATTCGGGGACGTAGTTGGCCTGCACGCGGGGTCCGAGCTGGATCGCCAGGGCGAAAGCGCCTTTCTGGAACATCAGGTTGTGAGCCGTGTCCACGCCGCTGGAAACGGTCGCGACGATGTTGCTGCTCATGTAGACCTTGCAGCCCAGGATGTCGCCCAGAAGGCCGGTCTGCGTGGGCGCGTTGGGATCGTCCGGCGCCATGTAGTCGCGGCTGGTGAATTTGTCCAGGTTCATGATCTCCGCCTTGGCGTCGGGGCAGATCACCAGGAAGCGATCTTCGGCGGGAGCGTCGTTGTTGTCCAGAATCGACATGGCTTCGATCAGGTCGTCGGTTTCAATGTCGCCCTTGCCCACGGATTCGGTCAGCGAGGCGTAAAGGCCCGTCAGGTGCGCGTCGATGGCTTTGGAAATGGCGTAGCCGGCCTTTTTCGTATAAATCTCGCGTAGCGAGGATTTGGCCTGCACCGCCACGATGTCCTCGATCAGAAAGGACACTTCCTTGTGGTTCGTCAAAGGAATGCTCACCTTCTCCTCGGTGGCGCTCTGGGGACTGACCTGCGCGTTGGGGGCTTTGCTCTGCGCCGAGAAGTTGGAAACTTTCGGCACGTGAATCATGTCTCCGCCTTCGGCGGCCACGTCGTCGAAGCGAGTGACGAGTTTGGCCATAATGAGGTTGCTTTCCGCCGCCTCCAGAACGTCCAGAGCCCAAAGCTCGGGAATGAAGTTCGCGGCCGTGGCCGTGGTCATGTGGTTGCTGCCTAAGGTCATGTTTTTCTCCTTGATGGTTTTTGTTTAATGGCGCCGATCAGCGCATCAGCCGCGCCTGATCTTCAAGCTGCGAACGCATCCGCCGAAGCTCGGCGAGTGTTTTCGGATTTCGGGAAAGAGTCGGAGCCGGTGACGGTTTCGAGCCGGCGCCGCCGCCGGTCCCCGATCCGGCCAGATTGGGATTGTCGGCCAGGTAGGCTTTGACGCCGTCGATAAACCGGTCTTTTTCGAAAACGTTTTGTTTTCCGTCGGCGCCGTCCAAAGTCAGCAGAGGCTGGGAGCCGTCTTCGCTCCAGCGAGACCTGGGAGAAAGCAGCGCCACGATCTGATCGGGCCGGTATGCGCCGGCGGCCACGGCGGCTTCGCTGATCAGCCGTCCGAGGGTTCCGTCCTTGTAGCGCTTTTCCCAACTTGCGGCCTCTTGGGCCAGACGCTCGCGCTCTTTGGTCAGTTCCTTGACGCGGCGTTGCGCTTCGGCGGCGCTGCGCTGGGCGTCGTCCATCGTCTCCGCCTCCAGGCGCTCCAGATGCTCGCCCAGGCGTTCGATCAGTTTCGCCAGATTCCCTTCGGGCTTTCCGGCTTTTTCGTCCTTATTTACGTCCATGGATTTTCTCCGTTGCGGGTGTTTCGTCATTTGTTTGCCGTTTGATCTCATCCATCACTTCCTGCCGATGCGCGGCGGGAAGCTCGCGCAGCGTGGCGCGGGCCAGGCGTTCGATAAGCCTCTTTTTGAAAATCGGGCCGACGCCCAGGGCAAAGGAGCGCTCGACTTCGTCGAGTAGTTTTTCCGAATTGTCGACGCCGAAGTCTCCGGGAAACTGGATGCCGCCTTTCCAGTCGGGAAAAGCGATTCCGATAGCACGGCAAAAAGCCGAAGCGATGTTCTGCGCGGCGTCGGAAAGGGCCTGATTGGTGTCGAGGAAGTCATAAGCTTTGCTGATGCCGCTGGCGAGATTCCCCTCCCTCGCGCTGCCCCGGGAAAGGGACGCCAGCCGGTAGATCTCGTCGACGAGTTGGTCGATCTGATCCATGAGAAGTCTGGCCTGCCCGCCGTCGGGGCTGATGAATTCCGGAGCCTTGCGTCCTTCCGGGTACAGAAAGATGGAACTGGTTCCCAGGCGTCCGATGTTGCCGCCTTCGCCGTATTCGTGGGCGCTGCCTTCGGCGACGAGCTGGGAAAAGGTCTGGCGGTAGAGAATCTCCGACAGCATGGAGGAAAGATTGAATATCTCCCGGTTCACGTAGGCGATGGACGAAAGCAGGCTTTCACCGAGGACCGAATCGCCGGTTTCGCGGAAAATGCACGGGATGAAAGGGACGCGCCCGAAAGGATTGGCGCCTTGATCCACCACTTGTCCGTTTTCGTCGATGTCCTTCCAGACTTTCGGCGTCCACAGGCGGTAAATCACTTCCTCGCCGCTTTGGGGATCGTCGCAGGAGACGCTTCGGTTTTCCTGCCGAATGAGGCACCAGGAAAAATCCCCGGCGCCGTCGGTGGACCAGTTGAGGAAATTTTCCGGAATAACGAGGTGGAAGTAATTGGAAAGGCCCAGGCTCATTTCGTCGGCCCGGGTTTTCGGCGACTGATCGGAGCGGGGTCTGTCCACGCCGATCATGACCTGCCCGTACACGGCGGCGGCGATCAGGCTTTGCTTCATGAAAGAAAACAGATCGCGGCCTGCGCCGTCGGCGTTTTCGACAAGCGCCTTGATCGGCTCCGCGGGCAGTACGGCGGGGGGATTTCTGAAAATGTGGGAGGCGTATGCGTCCACTACCGGGCGGCAATAATTGAGATAATACGCGCGGGCCATCCGGCGGCGGTGATCGTCTCCGTGCTCCAGGCGGTGGGAAAAAAGATTGGGCGCCGCCAGGTAATCCGGCCCGCCCCGGTAGCTCAACCAGGCGAGGCGCCAGAACGGCAGACGGGATAAATGGAGGGGGTGTCGGGACTCGACCAGGTCCTTGTACGGCGCCCTGTTCATCGTATTTTTCTCCAGGCGAATAATTAGTTTTCTTGTCGCCTTTGGCTGATTGACAGGGTTCGCCTTAAGAAAATATCACCCGCTGTCGCTTTGGACGAAATCTCTTATAAGCCTTTATTGACAGGGCTTTGCGTGGATTGAGATGATTGGTCTCGATGAGAAGGAAGCTTATTGCAAAGTCGGTGTTTTGCCGGATTTGTCGTCAGGAGTCATGACGGGAAATGTGTCAAGGGAAACTTAATCGCTCATATAAACCGGGCGCGCGACGGCCACGGCGTCCACGCGTTTGGCGCCGGATTTTTTCAAAGCTTTCGCGCAGGCGTTAAGGGTCGAACCGGTGGTCACGATATCGTCGATCAGCAAGATCGATCTTCCCGCGACCAAGGCCCGGTCGGCGACGCTAAAAGCCCCGCGGACGTTTTCCCGCCGCTTCGATCCGGACAGACCGGTCTGCGGGATGGTGGCTTTCACGCGCGTAAGAACGTCGTAGCGCAGCGGGACGCCGCTGCCTTCTAAAATGATCCTTCCGAGAAAAAGAGCCTGGTTGAAACCGCGCCGGCGGATCCTCGCGGCATGCAGCGGAACCGGCAAGGCCAGGTCGTAATCACGCCAGTCGACGCCCAGATCCGTCGCCGAGGCCAGAAGGTGCCCCAGGGCTTTTGAATAGCGCGTCACGCGGTGAAATTTGAAGTGAATGAGAGCTTCACGAAGAGGACTCACGTACGCATAGGGGACGCGGAGCATATTGTAATCGGGCGGGGCTTCGAAACAATCCCTGCATACGCGCGATACTTCCCCTTCTGCAAAGGGGCGCCCGCACACGCGGCAAAACGGCGGATGCACGGACCATAACGACTCGCGGCAACCCACGCAAAGCCCGGTGCGGTTGTGCGCCGGAAGAACCTCGTTGCACAACATGCACGTCGGCGGAAAAACCATGTCCAGCAGTTTATCTGCAAACCGCGCCGCTTTATTTCCGTGTAAATCAATCATGCTTAACGCCCTGAGCAAGGTATTCGATAAATCGGCGGATCCTGATCGGTCAGGCGTTCGCTGGTATGCAGATATTCGCCCGCGGCCGGATCATAAGCGATGGATTCTCCCTGTCCCTCCAGGCCGAACGGCGCGCTGACGCGCTCGGCCGAAGCGATGTTCAAAAAGGACTCGCCGGTGGCCAGGCGCCACTCCCACACGGTAATGTAGGTTCGAAGAATCAGGCGATTTCCGTTTCGATGAATATCGGCGGCGGTCGTCCACTGGCCCTCGATGTTTCCCGTATCCAGATCGGCGATCCACGTCACCGTCACCGGCTGCTCCGGCTCCGTCAGAGGGGGAAAAGCGAACATCTCGCTGACGCCCGCGGGGTATTTGGAAAACACGTACAGCGATCCGTCGGGGTGGATCGCCAGCGCTTCCGCATCCCTGGGCTCGTCAGGATACGAAAAGGGGAAACGCTCCCAGTCATCGAGATTCATTTCCCCGAAGGGCGTGAGGGGATCCACGTAAGGCTCGGGAAGCCTATAAATTGCGCAGTCCGTTCGGGATGCGCCGTTGTCGCCGTGATCGCCCATGTAGAGACATTCGCCGCTGCGCAATCCGCACGGCCCCAGCGTCATGTCCTCCCAATCCACCGCCTGCGCGCCGGTCAGCGTCGCCGTTCCCAGGTAATCCCCGGTCAGGGTCATGGCGTAGACCTTCGGGCCGTCTCCCGAATCGTTGTGCCCCCATAAGACTCCGGGGTTTTGCAGACTCGCCGCCAGGCCGGAGGTTTCGTTCAGAATATCGCCGGGAATGTTGCCGTCCGCCATGGCAAAGCCATAATCCGCGCATGACGGAAATGCGTCGTCATCGACATCGTCATCCGCGTCGTCGTCAACATCATCATCTGCATCATCGTCGATATCGTCATCGGAGTCGTCGTCGGCGTCGTCATCGGAGTCGTCGTCGGCATCGTCGTCGGCATCGTTGTCATCGTTTACAACGTCGTCATTCGCGCCGCTTGAAGAATCGTCGTTTTGTGTATTATCCGCGCCATGCGAATCCGTTGAGTCGTCGTCATCGCCGCAGCCCGGACAAATAAGGACGGCGATCATGACAAGGAGATATACTGTTTTCATAATTCTTTTCATTCCGATTCCTTATCTGATACGTTCGCTTTTTATTTTTCAAATTCCGTCACAACACCGGCGGATGCCGTTAACAGTCCATAGCCTCGCGTACTTTCAATGCGAGTTCGCTGTTGCGAAACGGTTTTTGGATAAATGCCACGCCTTCGTTCAATATCATTTCGTCGCTAATGGCGGTTTTGGAATAACCCGACATGAACAGGGTTTTCTGTCCCGGTTTTATTTCCTGAATTTTTTCCCTCAGTTGCCTGCCGCTCATTTTCGGCATAATCACATCCGTTAAAAGCAGGTCTATTTCCTTTGCCGACTCGATAAAAACAGCCAGAGCGCTTTCGCCGTTATCGACGTCGATAACTTTATATCCCTGTCTTTCCAAAAATCTTTTCACGAGGCTCCGGACGCGCTGTTCATCCTCTACCAGCAAAATCGTCTCATGTCCGCATGGCGCCTCGGTCTTGGTTTGCGGATTGACTTGCTCAATTTGCCCTTGGTGGCGGGGAAGGAAAATCTTGAAAGTGGATCCCGCGCCGGATTTCGAGATGACATCGATAAATCCGTTGTTTTGTCTCACGATTCCATAGACCGTGGCCAGGCCCAGGCCGGTGCCATGTCCTTTGGGCTTTGTGGAGAAAAAGGGTTCGAATATACGATTCAAGGTCTCTTCGCTCATGCCGTCGCCGGAATCGGAAACCGCAATCATGACGTAGTTCCCGGAGATCATTTCGGCCACGCCGTCCAGCACGACCGGTTCATCCCGCAAAACCACATTGCACGTTTCAATGGACAGTTTCCCGCCTTCGGGCATGGCGTCCCTGGCGTTGACGGCCAGATTCATGATGATCTGATCGAGCTGCGCGGGATCGGCCATGATATGACCGAGGTCGTCGGCCGGTTTGAAGATCAACTCGACATCCTCGCCGATTACGCGCCGAAGAATTTTCTGTGAATTATCGAGTATTCCGTTGGGCTGAATGATTTTGGGAGAAATGACCTGTTTTCTCGAAAATGCCAGGAGTTGGGCCGTCAGGTCGGAGGCGCGCCGGCCGGCTCCGGATATTTCATCGAGGTGTTGCCTGACCGGATGATCTTCCTCAAGTTCATCCAGCGCCAATTCGGCAAAACCGTTGATGGCCGTTAATAGATTGTTGAAATCGTGGGCTACGCCGCCCGCCAGACGGCCCACGGCTTCGAGGCGCATCGTGTGATTCAGCTGCTCCTCGAGTTCTTTATGTCTTTTCTCAGCTTCTTTGCGGTCGGTGATATCTTCAAAGATCGTAACAAAATAGTCTGTCTTCGGGCTGTATGCGTATATGGTAAACCATTTGCCGATGACTTCCGAATAGTTCTCGAATCTTTCCTCTTGGCCCGTAGCCGCGACTTTCGCGTAACGCTCGATCCAGTTCGCCGGATCGCTTTCTATTCCCGGCAACGCCTCCGTAACACGCCGGCCGATCAGGTTTTCACGTTTTAGTCCTGTCAATTTCAAAAAGGCATCATTGACTTCGAGAAACTCATAATCAATCGCCCGTCCTTGATCATCTTTAATGATTCTATGAAAGGCGAAAGCATTCATCATTTTTTCAAACAGGCGGCGATATTTCTCCTCGCTGTCAATCAGAGCCTGTTCGGTCATATGTTTTTCACTGGTGTCTTCGTAAACGGCCACGATATGCCCGTTCGGCAACCGATAGACCGTGTTTTCCACCCACTCGGTGACTCGCTCGTCCTGATACAGTTTCAAGGGGAGGTGTTCTGTTTCGCCGGATCTGGCCACGCGTTGAAATACATCAAACAGGCCAATTTCCTTTACTTTGGGAAAAACTTCCGTCACTTTGCGTCCGACGACTTCTTCTTTCTTAAGCTTTCCGTATTTTTCACCGGCGGGATTGATATCCACGAACACGAAGTCTTCGCCGTTATCAACCGGATCGTAAATCGCCACGCAGGAACCGATCGTTTCAAAAAGCTGGCGATGCCGGCGTTCGCTTTCTTTAAGCTCATCTTCCGATTTTTTGCGCGAAGTGATGTCGTCGATTGCGGCCACCATGCCGTCAAAGTCGCCGTACTCATCAAAAAGAGGCGAAGCGTTGATGGAAAGCAATGTTCTTGTTCCACCCAATCGTTCGATAGCGTGGCGGATATCGAAAACAGGTTTGCCGGTTTTTTGCACGACAACAAACGGCAGTTTTTCTCCGGGAAACGGATTGCCGTCGATGTCGGTGATTTTCCATCCGGGATCATTGTACATTCGGTTTGTAATACTCGATTCTTTTAAACCGAGAATTTTTTCCGCCCGGCTGTTTGCAAAAACGATTCGGCCGGTTTTGTCGACGCGAACAATGCCGACGGGGCTGGTTTCGGCGATCTGGATAATGAAACCGTTCTTTTTTTTCAGTTCTTCGTCGGCGCTGCTGCTTATGCGGCTCCCTGTCGCGGCTTGATCCGCCACAACGGCATTTTCGTCCGGCAGAATTCCGGCGGACCGGCGGCGCGCCAAGGCTTCTTTCAACTCGGCTATCCCATCACGGAGTCCGGCGAGCTTTTCGACCAATTGCTCTTTCGTTGTGCGTTCGTTTTCCATAAGCGCACCTTTGCTTTCAGACAGCTTTCAGGGGAAGCGCGGCAACTCCGGGCAATTAAAATCCAAATGGAAATTTCGATTTGTCATTGTGCCCAAAAAACGCAAAACAATGCAAACGGTTTTTTTAAAACTTCCAAGGATTTTGGTTCTTCGAGGATTTTGCTTATGACAGGTTAATGAATATTTCTTTCAAGCCGGCGCCGACGGCATCGGAGGATTATCGTCACCCATGGCCTAGCCCGGCGCCTGCCCCTGATGCTGGCGCCGGGAGCATCGGTGGGATATCATCGACGCGAATAGGGACTTTCGCAAGGAGCCTGTCTATGTTTCGCGTCGGCTTCGCGCAGACCTCGCCTTTGCGCGGCGATCTGAAAAGCAATCTGGACCGGGCCGCCAGGCTTGTCTACATGATGGACCAGGCCGACCTGATCGTGCTGCCGGAATTGTTCGCATCCGGTTATCTTTTCGACGACCGGGACTGCCTGGCCGCCGCGGCGGAATTCGACGACGGTCCGACGATCAAATGGGCCATGGAAATATCCCGGACCATCGGCGCCGCCGTCGCCGGCGGATTTCCCTGGAGATCGGAAGGCAAAATTTACAACGCCGCATTTTTAGTCCACGGCGACGCCATTCTGGACATCTACGCCAAGACTCATTTGTTCGACAGGGAAAAGCTCGTCTTCGATCCCGGCCCCGGCCCCTTGCGCATCGCGGACGTGCGCGGCGTGAAAGTCGGCCTCATGATCTGTTACGACTGGCAGTTTCCCGAAGTCGCCCGCGTTCTGGCCCTGAAAGGCGCGCAGATTCTCATCCATCCGTCCAACCTGGTCCTTCCCTGGGCGCAGGAGGCCATGAAAACGCGGTGCCTGGAAAACGGCGTTTTCGCCGTGACCTGCAACCGCGTCGGAACCGAAGAGGATCTGAAGTTTACCGGCCGTTCCCAGATCACCGGCGCGCACGGGGAAATCCTGGCGCGCGCGCAAAAAGACAGCGTGGAAAGCCGCGTCGTCCAAATCGATCCCGCCCAAGCCTTCGATAAAACCATCACACAGCGCAATCACCGCTTCAACGATCGCCGCCCGGAACTATACAAGGCCCTACTGGGAGATTAGACCGCATTTCTTAAAGTAAAGTATTAAAATATTGCACGCAAAGTCTTTTTTTTTGCATTTTATGCTATTTTTAATATACGATATTATTACGCATTATTGGTATTGACAGAATTTAACCACGCCTCTATAATTGGCTCAATCTGGACAGGAAATTTTGTTTTTACGAAAGAAGCTTTTTCATGGCGACTGATTACTACGTTGATTCCAACAAAGCGGACGACGGCGGCGACGGACTTGCCTGGGGTACTGCGAAGAAACATATATCCGCGGCTCTTGCGTTATGTTCCGATCCCATCACGGATAATGTGACCATTCATTTAAAAGGCACGCCGACTTCGCCGCAAAACTACATCGACGCAACGGATCAAAAAATTGAGCTTATCGGATTGAACTTCAATGCCGGGGAAGATGTCAGCCTCACATTTCAAGTCGAAAACTGGAACGATTCATATTATGAAGACAACCAGGATCCTTACAACGACGGAGGCAGTTGGGATCCGACGGCGACGAAACCCTGCGTCGTGCCTCCGTTCAAACTCGAGCGCACGCAAAATGTGATTTTCAATGGTTTGGATTTCAGATGTTCGGATGATGAAGAGGATATCATTGCACAGTTGACGTTATACAGTTCGGCAGCTTTTCATTACTGCGCGTTCAGCCAGGGAACCCTCGGCCTGCTGGTGAATTATTTCAGCAACGCGGAAGTTAATAACTGTTACGCCTACGACAACGATATGGGTGTGGCTTCGATCTATCGCTCACAAGTCAGTTTCGCCGGCGAAAACTACCTGAAGGATAATATGCGCGTCGGCGTCGGCGCCATGCAAAGTTCGACGGTTGTTTTCAAGGTGTGGCGCACCGACACCCGAAAGTACATCACCGATATTCGCACCACGAAGGAGATTTTGAAATATTCGGCGATTCGTCTCACGACAAATTCTTCGGTGGATATCGAGGACTCGATGTTCGTGGACGACGACATCGACATCGCGCACGTTCGGATCATCAACGAGACCTCCTTCGAGAGCGTGCAGTACTTCGGCGTTGTCGTGGAATCGCAATCGATTTTCTCCGGCGCGGAGAACACCTCTTTCAGCGACGCGAACATCCGAGACGGCAAGGTCACGATTCCGAGCGATCGGCAGATCGTCGTCAACGGCGACGAAGGCGCGGTCACCGTCAGCTGAAATAATCGATGCGTGCGGCGGGGTGCGTGAGTTTCGCCCCGCCGCGGCGGAAAATTTTTGTTCATTGGAAACCATTATATGTTAAAATGCTTTCGCATGAAGGATAAATAAGCGATGAAGAAAAGTGAATATACGCCGTACATAAAGGGTAGTTCCAAAAAAAGCGACTATGTGCCGGCGAAAATTGTTCCCAAAGACAGTCCATTAGTACCGGCGACAATCGTTCCGAAAAACAGCCCGCTGACGCCCTGGAAACCCAAGCCCCGAAATGACGGCTACACGAATTACGTGGTTCCGAAGGATTCGCCGTTGATCCCCTACGGCAAGGACGGGAAACCGCTGGGCAGCTATGATCAGAAAGAAAAAGTACAAAATGATTCCGAAATAGCTGTTGCCGCGTTAAAAAAGGATTTGGCATCTTCTGTTTTCTATACTATGGGAAAAGATGAAAAAGGAGAAGAAATCGCAATTTGTCAAACATATATTAGCGATCCAGATGCTTTTGATTCGATCTGCAACCAAATCGACAGAGGTGAATTTAAAAAGGATTTGTATTCAGCTTTAGGCTGTGATGCTGAAGTTTGTAAAAATTTTATTTCAAAATCCAGATCAGTTTTCCCAAGTGAAGATCAGTTTATTTCTTACGCATCCTCAATTTATAAGAACGTCATTACTTCTAATAATTCAAATATATCTGAAGCAAAGTCATCGAATAAAGAATTATCTAAATTTAATTTTAAAGAAATACTCGATTTGGAGAAAAGCGATCCATTCTACAGTTCGGTTTCAAAAACAATAAGCACTACTCAAAGTGTTGGCATTCCTTCATTTTATCATGGATTTAATAATACTACCTATATAGATATTTGGATTTCTTCTGGTTCCGGCTTGAGGGGAAGAGTAACAATTGGCAGGGAGAATATAGTAAAGAGAGTGATTCATAAAAATTTTTCCATTGGTAGAACTAGAATCAAGTTTGGGGAATTGGTTTCAAATGATACCAAGATACGTAATATTGTTCTGAATGGGACCCACCATCAGTGGAGAGGAATCAAATTACCGGATGATCTGGATTACGTCGAGATTAAAATGGATGAAGGCTCAGAAGCTAAGATAGGACAAGTTAAATATTATATGAATAGAGTTGAAGGAGAAGATTATCCGACATTTGTATTGAATACAGAGATCAATAAGTTCATTAAAACGGAAAATGGCAGTTCCATTGTGCTTGCATTAAGAAATTACATCGAGGATTACAGACAAGATAGAGCTAGATGGCAATTTTTTACAAATAATGGCATTATTAGGGCTGCTGCTGGTGATTACGGTAAATCATGGAGTAATAAATATCCAGCATATTGGAGAAAGACTTGCGAGAGGAGGAAAGGCTGGCATGGATTACATTGTGACTGGCATTTGGACAGTTGGTGCACAGAGTTTGCAACGTGGGCTATTCGCCAGGGATCAAGTTTGTCGCCGGAGCATCTATATTTTGCAGCTGAAGCTGGGATTTGGTTTGATGATAATGGAAAATGGATATCTCCTGGAAATAATATTGCATATGAAAGTCTTGGTGAGTTAGTAAGAAAAGGATTTTACTGTTCCATCAATTCTACTGATTCATTACATAATGATAGTCATTCTACGTTATTTCTTGATTGGGTCGAGCCTTTCAACGCAAACTTGCATACGAATTGGTTCTGGGGACTTGGAGGAAATCAGGGTGGCGGCAAAGTATGTTACAAAAAATTTTATGTTACAAAAAATGATCCAGATGAAAATCCGGATTTGGAATTATTTGATAGGTGGTCAGGATTAGTATGGGTTAGAAATCTTGGAAGATGGTATACTATCGATGGTAGACCTTATCAAGCGGAGGATGGTTTTGGAGATACATCATAGGCCAAACAAAGACTTATGTCTTATTTTTCTGCTGGTTTCAATGTTGCTGTTTTGCGCTTGTGAAAAAGAACAAAACTCAGACGATGACGAAAATATCGAAAGTGACGACGACACAGGGTGCCCTGATGATGGGGGTTTGACTTGCCCGCAACAAATTGGAAACAGCAAAATTTTCATTGACAATACAGGGAAAATTCACATTATATATGTCATGAGCGCATCAAGCGAGTTAAATTATATTTTCGGCAAAGCCGGCATTTGGGATTATGACTCATTGGGAATAAGCCAGCCTGAATTTTCATATACTGTTGACGAAAGAGGAAGATTGATTCTGGCAACATATCAAATAACCACAATTAATTTATACTTGTATTGCAATGAATTTTACAGCACTATAGACCTTGGTTATAGCAGCGGAAATGACGTTGAACTATTTTTTGATATTAATGTTGTTAAATATGGAGATGATATTCAATTTTCTTATGCAGATGGCTACGGTGGAGGACGTATTGTCTATTTAAAGCCAAACGTAAATGAGATATGTCACTGGGAGTATAACGGTTACCCTTACGGCTATGGAACTGATGGGGCTAATTTAACAGTTGGTGGATTACTTCATAGCGTTGCATTTAATATTGATTCAGACGGCTATGCACATTTTAGTTATATTAGCGCAGATGATTTATGCTATTTGTACTACGATGGCAACGAATGGCAGAGTCGTTACTCCTCACACAGTTGGAATCTTGATGATCCTCGCAGAATTGATTTCGCCCATGGTGATAAAACTGATATTATTCTAGATTCGAGTGATTATGTCCATATTGCTATACAGGATGAACATCGACCTTATAGAATTCAATATGTGACGAACAGAAGTGGCAAATGGAAATGGGAGGAAATCGGGGGGGAACCGGTTGCTGAAAATCGTGTTAATCCATACAATAATTATCAGGTTGCTTCCAAGAATAATGTGTTCATCGCCTTGGATGAAAGCGACAATGTATATATTGCCTGGAATTACCTCAGCGAGGGCGCAATTTATCTCGCGGTCAGAGAATCCGACGGCTGGCGCGTCGACAAGGTGATCGATGTGGAAAATGAAAACGGCGAAACCTTGTTGCCGGAAACGGACGATGGATCCATGGGAATCGGCGTCGGCTTTTCCATGGTTATGGATAATGAAGACCATTTGCATATGAGCTATCTTGATCCGCAACTCACGGGCTCGGAATGCTCATGTTCAATATACGGCGACGCCGACTTATATTATATAACCAACGCATCCGGTCCGTGGGAAATAGAAAAAACGAATTGATTCGTTTCCTGATATTTCCACGGTAAATTCGAAGGGAAAAAAATGAAAGCAGGAACAATTTTCGTTTTCACACTGGTTTTGTTTTTCCAAATGGTTCTTCGAGGATTACCGTACTTTAACGCCCACTTCTCCAACTTTGCGAAGAAGAAAATTATTTTTCGCCGCCCAAAAGGGCGGTCGTCGATCCTTGACATTTCCTTTGGGATGGAAAAGCCCGTCATTTAAGGTTTTGAAAGGACATTTCCCAATTTGGGCGTCAGGAGACCGCGATAAAGCCGCCAATAAATCACCGAATTGTCGACATGTCTTCCAATCCTTTTATCTCGAAGGGATTGCCCGCGACGTCGATCAAAAACGTCCTTTCAAAACCTATGAGCAAAAATTCCATCCCTTTAGGCAATGTCAAGGACGAAAAATAATTTTCTTCTTCGTTTCATGATGAAGTACGGTAATCCTCGAAGAACCTTCCAAATGGCTTTTATGGCCTGCGGCGATGACGATGACAGCGATGACGATGACAGCGATGACGACGATATGAATGACGATGTCGACGATGATTTGGACGACATTGACGATGACGCAAACGATGACGCGGATGATGATGACGATGACGATGTTGATGATGATTTGGACGATGACTTAAATGATGATGTCAACGACGACTCCGACGACGACACCGGCGATTATGAAACGTTTCAGTGCGACGATCAGACGTGCTTCGATCCAAACACCGGATTGACGTGGCAGACCGACACCTATCATCCCGATGATGTGTATCTGGATTGGTGCGAGACCGTCGATTACTGCGACAGCCTGGAACTGGACGGTTGCGATGATTGGCGTTTGCCGACGATTTCCGAACTGCGAAGTCTGATACGAGGCTGTCCGGACATGGAAGACGAATTATATTGCGGCCTATACGACGATTGCCTGACCTGGGATTGCTCTTGGAATTACGGGGATTGCGGAGGATGTGATTATCGAAATGGTCCCGCCGAGGGAGGTTATTATTGGCCTCCGGAACTGGAGGTGTTCGAGGGACCGATGGCGACCGCCTACAGTTCATCTTCTCCGAATACGTCGGAAAGCGATCAAGCCTGGGTCATTAATTTCGATTTCGCCAATCTTTACAGCGGGCAAAAGGATGATGCTTTTTACTATCCGCGCTGTGTTCGTCAATAAACGCGAATAACCGCTGTTTACATCGCCTTTTAAAGCTTTCGAAAAATGCGTGGATTGACTACAAGTTTCAATGCATGGGCAAGTCCTTGCCCTTATCCCCCCGGATGAATTAGTAATATATGGAAATGCGTGTGCTATTCACGCATAAAAAACGGGAGCGTGGAACATGAGTCCGTTCTGGGGACGATTCATTGCAAATATCGCGGGCCTGGTCGTCATCAGCGTGACCTTCGGCGGCGTTCAAATAAAAGGCGCTTTGGCCTTTTTCATCGCGGCGATCATGGTGGGCCTGGTCAACGCCACGATCCGGCCGATGGTGCAACTGATGGCCCTGCCGCTTTCCATTGTCACGTTCGGAATTTTCGCGCTGGTCATCAACGGCGCGTGCCTTTTGCTGGCGGCGTTTCTGACGCCCGGCTTCAGCGTGGACGGATGCTTCACGGCGATTTTCGCATCAATTGTTTTATCCATCGTCTCGGCTTTCACCAGCAAGGCCATCGGCGTGGAAGACGACGAGTAGATCCATAACGCCGACTTTTCCACATTGTCGCAAAAAAAATAAAACGGCCGTGGAATTTTAATTCTACGGCCGTGTACTGATTTCCAAGGTTTGTTCTATTCCAAAGTCGGCGGAAGTTCGGGCTCTTTCGGTTCCTCGGCCTTAGGCTCCGCTTCCCCGGGAGTTTCCGGCTCGGGCGGCTTGTTGAAATCGATCATCTGACCTTTCATATTCGCATAGGGCCCCGCCTTCTGCATCCAGCGCAGGAAATGGCCGCCGTCCTTCACGCGCTTGTAATAACAGATATAGCCCGCGTCGTAGGCTTCGCCCCAGGCCTCGTCTTTTTCTTCCTGCCACGCCTGCTGGCTGGTAAAGACGCGGATCACGACGGGGCTTCGGTCGTTCTTTCTGCCGCGGCCCTGTAGAAAAGCGACGAGGGTTTCGGGTTTGAGTTCTTCCAGATTCTCTTTCAGAAGAATCTCAGCGCCCAGGCCGTTGGGATCATTGCCCTCTTTCCATGTCCGCAATACCGAGTGCTTCAGCATTACGGTAGGAAATTCCGGCTTTTCCACTTTGGGAATCTCCGGAACCGCCGGGAGGTTTTTACCCCCGCACGCTGCGAATAAAACCCCGACCATGAGAAGACAGAGCATTAAACCAAGAACTTTCCACGCTTTCATATCCCACGCCTCCTTCTATCCTGTTTTATGTCGAAACTTGCGCTTTAAGTTACCGAATAACGCGGCGATCATACACGGCAAAATCCAATTTTTCAAATACTATCACGCCGTTTTCGCAACAGGCGCTGCGATTGTTTTACACTTCAACATTCCACTCAAGCCTAAGGCCGGGGCGTCACTCCTCCGTGGCCAGGTCCGCGAAAATGGCGACAAAGTCGTTCGACGATCCCATGATCATTTCATCGACCACGCTTAAGGAATATCCGCCGAAAGACGGAATGGCGATATTCCCCACCAGATCACCCAGCATGGGAACCAGTAATTCCACGATCAGCGGCGCCGCGTCTTCAAACAAGGCGTTGTTCTCAAAGTGCATCAGGGGCTCGGAAATCGTGTAGATGGATGCTTCCGGATCGCCGAAGTCCAGAACCAGGATGTTGTCGGGGAACTGCACGTCCAAGGTGGCGGGAATCTTCAGGCTGACCGCCATCTTCACGAAAGGCTTCTCGCCGTCGGCGCCGTCCACAAGCATATTCACGATCAGGTCGCCGATCTGGATTTCCACGGGGATGGCCCCGTCGGTTCCGCTGTCTTGCGGAGCGACGATGATCACCGGCGGCAGCATGGCCCTCAGGGTGGCGTTGACCTGGCCGGGATACGCATCATGAAGACCCGGGAAGGCAAATTGAATCAGCGTATCCCCGGTGGCGGCGATGTCCTCGAAATCCTGGGAGATCAGTCCGGCCTTATACAAAGAGTAAAGGGCCTGATTGAAGAAATCGTCGTCGAACAACATGCCGAATCCGTAAAAATTCTGCGTTCCGGGCACGTACTGCCCCATATCCTCATGACTCGGGGGCGTTCCCGGACTGCTCAACGAACCGCCGAAGTCCGTCACCAGGGCACTTTGCACATCCGTCTTCATGCCGGTGTTCATGTAAAAGGATCCGCCTGTGTCGTCCCAGTTGATTCTGTCGATCTCGTATTTCACGTCGAAAGGAATGCCGTCGATCTCGAAGCTGAAGTTCTGCGGGATATCATTCAGCAAATCTTCCAGCATGGGCGGTATCGTGGACACCAGCGCGTCTTCGATCAGATCTTCGATGAGCGTTTCAATCTCATCGCTGAACCAGTCTTCCAGTTCATCCGGGAAGCCGCTGATATCGAAGGAAAAACCGTTGGCGCTCATTGTGATGTCATACATTTCCACCGTGAACACGTCGTTTTCATCGACGAAAATATCCGTGGCGGCCCTTAAGCCCACCGAATCGAAGCCCAACTCCCCGGAGATGCTGTAAGAGATGCCGAGTATTCGGCCCCTGACGCGAAACGCCGCGTTGATGTTCGTGATGCCCGCGTCCATCGTGATGCCCACGTCCCGCACGCTGTCCAGGCTGAACCAGGGGTCGCCGAAGGTCAGTTCCGTGCAATCGGCCCGGGCGCTGGCTATATCCACGCCCCAATAGGTTATTTCCTCGTCGAACAGGGGATTCATTTGATAGACCATCTCGGGGATGTCTTCCAGGTAGTCGTTAAGGATGGGCATGAGAATGCTGGTAAACTGGGCGAAGCCGTTTTCGTTCATGCGCAGGCGCAAACCGTCATCGACCGGTTCGCCGTCGGTGTGTTTCGGTCCCTTCATTCGGCTGAAGGCGGCTTTGGAAACGCCGCCCGATTCCTCGGTGACGGTGATCTCCACTATGTTGAGGCCGTCGACCAGAGGATAGTCGTGCTGGAAGGTGCAGTCGGCCGCCAGAGCGCGGCCGGTTTCGTCGCCGGTGTACCAGATTCGGTCGGTTGTGGAATCACAGCCGTTGACGATTCCGGAAATAAACACCTGGGCTTCATCGACCCATAAACCGCGTTCGGGTGTCCAGAGTTCGATCTGCGGCGGCGTGACATCGACTACGTGAACATAAGCGCTGTCGTTGACTCCGCTCCAGGGAGCTTCGGCGGCCGCGGTCACCAGATAGTACCCGCTGTTGTAAAAGGTGATGAATCCCGCTTCGGGAGTATCGAGATCCCAGTCGACGCCTTCAATTCCGGCGCCGACGGAAAAGTTCGCCTCCAGTTCTTCGATGAAATTTCCATATTCGTCGACGATTGTGTAGACCGGCTTGACCGATTCGTTCTCGTCGATGACCGGATCCGAAATCGTCAACTCCATGTGGTCGGGATCTCCCGGCGCCACCGTCAAGACTTTTTCATCGTAAACGGAAGTTCCCTCCACCGTGCCGCGAATGACGACATCTCCCGCCCGCGTAGAGGTGATAAAAGCCGGATCCCCTTGCGTTATCTCTACGCCCAGACTCGGCCACGCCGTATAAATCACATTGCCCGCAATGGGGTTGTCGCCTTCGTCGTATACCGTGGCCTGAGCCCAGGTCTGATCGCCGGCGCTTATCGCATAGGAATTCAGCGCGATCTCAACGCGGCCCGGCTGCCTGGCCGTCACCCAGATATTGGCAAGGCCTTCAACGGGTTCGCCGTCCAGCAATGTGAATATCGTCAGCTCGAACATGCCGGACCGGTCGAAGGCGATGGTATGCTGCTCTTCGTCGATCGCGACGCCGTCGTTGGGCTCCACGTCCCAGTCCGCCGTGGCGCCGTCGGTCTGATCATTGCCCTCGTCGTCAATGACGCGGTAATCCACGTTGACCAATTCTCCGGTCTGGATCGTATCCCGGTCCAGTTCGATCTCGATATGAGCCCCGGTAAACTCGATGGTGAAAATACTGTACGCGTCCACGAACTCGCCCTCGCGCAAGTCGGCGCCGGCCGTCGAGCCGTGAATATGAAGGGTGTGGACGCCGGATTCGAGCCCTGTGAGGTTGCCGTTGATCTGCCCGTCGGCAATCGTCATGCTTTCGGTAATGTCAACCCCGTTGATTTTAACGAGAATGCTTCCTGAATCCACGTCATCAGTATATACGGCCTCAACGGGCAACTGGAGATATTCGTAGAAACCTCCCGACGCCGGTTTGTTGATCTGGATGGCCCCGGCTTCCGTTACGATTTCAAAGGTCGCCGAATCCTGGGCCGCATTGCGTGCGCCGTCGTGAACCGTAATGCTCAAAGTGTAGGTTCCGGCTTCCATATTTCGCAAAGTTCCCGAAATACCGCCTTCGACAATGCTGAAGTAATCGGTGATTTCCAGCGCTTCGGCGGGTTCGTTCCCCACGCCGATAAGCGTGATCACGGTTTGATCCGTGTCGGAAAACCATGTGTCCGCCTGCACGGGAAGATCGGTTCCGGCAATCTGCGCGCCGTTAGCCGGAGCGTTGATGATGACCGTCAACTCATCCGGGGTGGTGTCGTCATCCGTGTCGTCGTCGGCGTCGTCATCCGTGTCGTCGTCCGCATCATCGTCGACGTCGTCATCGACGGGAGGGAGGATGTCGTCGTCGTCATCGTCCGGATTATAATACGGCCGCGTGGTTTCATCGTCGTCGTCGCCGCATGCGCTAAGCGAAACGGAAAGAAGTAATGCAACCAGCAAAGCAAAAAAAACCGGCTTGATAATCGTATTCATCATCGAATCTCCTTAAGCCCCGAAAAAACACAGAAAAACGCTGTGCGACAGACGCAGATATGCACGAAAATCATTGTATCGTCAGCGGTGAAGAGCTGTCAAATGAAAAAGCGCCGTACGATCGTCGGCGCCAAAAAAGATCTGGCGACAGTATTGAACTGTCGCCGGTCACGCAAGATTTTGATTGTGTGAATTGGAAAATCGAGCGTTATTTCAGAATTTCAATCAAAAAGAAATTACTTCCAGAGTCGCGTCAAATAAACAAGGACAACGCACAAAACCGATGCCAGTGACGCGTTGATTAGAAGTTCCTGCCCAGCCATCTTTTCCCCCCTTTGGGATTGTTTCGTTGAAAACCCGGCCTTATTCTTTCCCCCACGAACATTCTCTTTGCAATTAAAAGAGAATATCCTGGTATTCAAAGCTAGCGAAGCAGAATGCTACCAAAGGTGTTTAAGAATGTCAAGGGAAAATAGAAATAAAAGAAGCAAGAAAAACATGTCCGCGCCGGGGAAATTGAGAGGGGCCATTTATTGGAAAACGCTTCGCCTCCACTCCGTAGTAAAAAACTATTTACTTAATCAATTATAATTAAGTGGTTAGCCGACTATTCGCATGATTTCTGCAAATACCACAATACCAAATATTCATAAAATCACTAGGAATTTTACGAGAGAAATCAGGAAACTTTTAAAATAGTGTTTACAAATAGAAATAAAAGAAGTAAAAGGGAATTGCGATGGAGTAAGAACTTTGACAAGCCATTTCGCATGAGAAATTCCATTTTCATCCTATTACGGAGAGGAATTGAAAGGGGAATGGCATTTCCGCCATAGGAAGGAGCCCTTAAAGAAAATGACGGATTACTCCCACCGAATAATCGTGAACGAACTTGGCCAGATTCAAGTTACACGTCTGGCCGACAAGGAACTTGTTCATCAGTCGGGGCATTTCAATAAATCGATCAAATCAAAAATTGTTTACTGCGAGGATAACGACGACAATTGCGCCGTTAAGCTCGGCCTGCGGATCGCCGGCGAGTATGCGCCGAAACTTGAGTCGAATGGATTTGTAATTCCCATGGGGAAGGAAAGCGCCGTTTCACATCTGATGTCCTTCTCCGTTGCCGCCTATTTCTTTCTTGGGATATTTTTCATTTTACTCCTGATATGGCAATAAATGCCTTGTCAATAACAGGGGAATATGATTAAATAAGGCGTACCGAAAGGATCAAGGAAATAAGGGTATTAAAGGAAAAGCAGGTGTTGGATGTCTAAAAAGGTTTATACGACCGGCGAGGTCGCCCGCCTCCTTGGCGTGAACATCAATACCGTTATCAAATGGTTTGATGAAAACAAGATCGGCGGCTTTCGTCTACCCTTCAGCAACGAAAGGCGCATCAGCGCCGGTCAGTTGCATTCCTTCATGGTAAAACACAAGATTCCCATGGATCTTCTCAACGAAGAAACCCCTATGCGCCGATCCCATCAGCGCGTGGCTATCGAGGATGAAGTCAACTTCAAGTTCATCAACGGAAAAACTTTCGGACCATATCAGGGCCGCCTGACCGACATTTCACGGGGAGGCGCCAAAATCAGCGTCGCCGACAAGAATCCGATTTCCATTCCATCCCACGATTTCGTTATCGATTTAGAGGTTTGCGACGGATCTCTCGCCGGCGCGCAATTGAACGGAAAAGTTGTTCATTTCCACCCGGAAGCGGCGGATCCTTTTATCGGAATGCAGTTCCATGAATTGGCGGGAGAAACAGGCACCCGGCTTGAAAATTTCCTGAGCAAGACCGTGGAAGCGTCATAACCTCCGCCTGATTTCTGAATACCATAATCACATTAAAGAAGAAAAATGGTTCTTCGAGGATTACCGTACTTTATCATGAAGGGTGGGTGTTAAAGTACGGTCATCCCGGATGAACCTCTTTTTTTTAGCCAAAGCGACTTCGCCGCGGCCAGACACCAGACCGTTTTCGCCACGGACATGGCGGGCCATAGCCGCCACAGCCGGTAGGGGCGAGGAGTATTTATCAATTGAAAAAAAGCAAAACCCATTCCGATAAAAGGAGAGCCTGCCGCCAAAGCCAGGGGGTTTTTCATCCAGGCGGGCATGGGGAGAAAATCCGGATAGGTTTTGCGAACGTGAATGGAATCCTTGCCCCAATGCCCGGCGTGCCGCCACATCCTGCGAAAACCGATCTTGCCCGGCCGGTGCGCCACGCACGCCCCGGCCTCCAGATACGGCTGCGCCCCCGCGCGGCGGCATCGCATCACGAAATCCAGATCCTCCCCGGCCATAACGATATCAGGAAACGGCCCGGCCTTTTCCCAAAGCTCCCTGGTCACGGCGAGGTTCGTCGCCGTCAGCGTGGGAACTTCGCCGCCCGGCGTATTTTCAAGCTGATCGAAAAAACTCGTGACCTGATCGGCCATGAAAAAATATCCGGCGCCCTCGATGCGCAAAACGCCGCCGACAAGATCGCGGCCGACCTTTATCCGCGAAAGGACGGCGTCGAGCCATCCGGGCTGCGGCACGCAGTCTGCATCGAGAAATATCAGGACATCGGCGTCGCCGGCGCATTTGGCGCCCAGGTTTCTCGCCATGCCCGGCGGAACCGCCGACGCGGTGTCGTAAATCGTCAATCGATCGCGGGGCTCGAGTCCCTCGGGCTTTTTACCCGCCAGGACGACGCGATGACCGGAACCTTGCGCCAGCGCGGCGTCCACGGCCCCGGCGGCCTGCGGTTCGCCGGCGCAGGGTATGACGACAACGATTTTGATTTCAGCATCGCTTCTCATTGCCGGTCAGTATAGCCACCTTGCATGGATGGCAAAAGTGATCTTTTTATTATTTGGCCATGAAAATGATTCCGAGGAAAATATCGAACGCCGGCGGTTGAAAACATATGCCAAACAAGAATAGAATATCGGTGGAATATGGGTTCTTAAAAATTTTATGAGAAATCGAGGAGCCGTTCATGCGTAAGACACTGCTGATCGTCGTCATTTCCCTGATGGCGGCTTTACCCGCCGCGGCTTTCGAAACCCGCATGGGCTTCGGCGGATACGGCGGCTTTCATTTCGGAGCCATGATGCTGAATCTCGACGGCGTCAATGATTACCTCGAGCCCGCCGGCGCCGATGAATTCGGAAACGTCATCCCCCAATTCGGCTTCGAGGGTTACGGCGTGATATTTGATCGAGCCGTCTTCGGCATGACGGGCGCCGTCGCCGGCGGCAACGGAAGCGGACCCGACCTGGACGCCTCCATGCAGGCGGGATACTTTCTCCTGCAGGCGGGATACGTTCTTTTCGACAGCCGCGGCTTTCGGGGATACCCGGTCCTGGGATTCGGCTCGGGATTCACAACGCTTTTGCTTGACGGCGATTATTCCACGCTGCCTTTGGCCGATCAGGCCGGGATGCGTTATGTGCAACTTTCCGACGGCGAGCAAGGCGACGGCGTCATGGTGGCCCGCGTCGCCGAAGAGGACGATGTGCGCCTGGAGTACGGCGCCTTCGTCGGCAACATCGCATTTCACCTCGATTACGTCGTACCGATAACCAAAGGCGAAGGTGGCTTCGCCTTTTTCATGACGGGACTTCGTTTGGGCGCGATTGCCGAAATCGCTTCTGCGGGCTGGCAGCTGGAGGGCGAAAGCCTCGAAGGATCCGAGCCGGATTTTCATTTTAATACTTTTTACGGCAAACTGGTATTCGCCTTCGGCGGAGCGACGCCCTATGATGAAAATACGAAGGAATAATATACGCCCCGGCATTGAACAGTCATTGAAAGATCAGATCTGGGAGCCAAAGTGCCTCGACTGGAAATCATCGAAAAAGACGATCATCTTGGATGGGTTCAACTGACGCAGAAGACCAGCACGATCGGCCGCGATCCCTCGTGCCAGATTGTCGTGCAGGACGAACAGGCCAGCCGCCGGCATGCGGAAATCGTCGAGCGCGACGACGGATGGTGGATCAAGGATCTGGGATCGACCAACGGAACCATCGTCAACGACAACACCATCGATTACGTGCAGATCAGACACGGAGACGCCATACGCATCGGAAATCATCGGCTTGTTTTCCATGAAAAAGGCGCCAAGGAAGAAAAAGTCGAACTTAAAGATGAAGCCGGACATGAAGCCGGCTCCGAGGATGTTACTTTGGACCGCGCCGCTTCAGGCGGCGAGGAGCAGGGCGGCGTCACGATTTCCGTAAAATCCGAAGGGAGTTCCCCCGACGAGAAAAACTATTTCGCCGGCAAGATCAGTGAGATTCTTTCGGGAGTTCTGAAGGAAAAAGACCTTTTCCAGTCTCTTCTCGATCTGGCGATCAAATCCACGGGCGCCGACAGGGCGTGCCTGATCCTGCCTGAAAGCGACGACGTCGTCAAAGTCACGGGATCGCGCACCGTGAAAGATCTTCCCGAAGACGCTCCGATCAGCGACAGCATCATTTTACACACCATGAAAACGAAAGAAGCCGTGGTGTTCACTTCCGACGCCGTCGATGATCGTTTTTCCGGCAAGGAAAGCGTCATTGCCATGGGAAAACGCTCCGTCATGGCGGTGCCGCTGATCAGCGGCGGCCAGGTCATCGGCGTCATCCAGGTGGACGCGGACCACAAGGTGAAATTCAGCGAGGATACGCTCAGGCAATTGTTGTCCCTTGCCGGGGATCTTGCCGACGCCATCGCCCAGAATCGCGTGATACGCCATCACGCCCACAGCCAGCGCCTTGAAGGCATCGACCTGGTGCTCCGCGGCATTATGCGTTGCATGAGCGACATCATGAAGTCCATGAAGAGCGGCTCACGTCAGATCGACGCCGGCCTGAAAGGCGATTCCCTGGATACGGTGAAAAACGGGTGGTCCAAGGTTCAGGACGCCCGAAGGCGGCTGTCCAACCTGATTCGGGACGTCAGCGAGGTCGTGGACGACAAGCCCCCCATCCTCATGGGCGCCGATCTCAATACTCTCGTGGGAAACGCCCTGGACGTCGTCAGGAACAGGGCCTCGGAAAACGGCGCCGAACTCGTATTTGAAGAAGATGCCTCCCTGGAGGAAATCGAGATCGACCCCATGGGAATTTATCGGGCCGTGAAAAATATCCTGACCAACGCCATCGAAGCCACCGCGGACGCCAAGGACGGGAAAGTGGCGGTAAAAACCGCCAAAACACCCGACGGAGCCAATGTGCAGGTGATCATCAGCGACAACGGCGCGGGAATCGGCCGGGATCGTCTCAACGATATCTTCGTCCTGTTCAATTCGTCCAAGCGCGACGCGTGCCTGGGGCTGGGATTGCCCGTGGCGCAAAAAACCGTCAAGGAGCACGGCGGCGGATTGGACGTGAACTCGACCATCGGCAAGGGAACGACTTTTACGATAACCCTTCCCATGCGCAAAGCCGAGTCCTCTTGATTGGAAACCTGAAAAAGTTCATACAAGAAACGCGCCGAAAATCGGCGCGGCGCTTTGGCGGCGCCCGGCCATGATTTTTAAGGAGCATTTGAATGCCGTTACGACGTTTTTCGATACTGATTTTCGCTTGCTTGGCCCTTTTGGTTTTCATGGCCGCGCAAAGCGCGTGCGTGGGAAGCTCCGGCGGCGGCAGCGACGATGAAGACGACGAGGAAGAATACACTGAAACGCCCACGCTGACCGACGAGCTCGAAGTCATAACGGGCTATCCCTGGAACCTGGAAGAAGGCGATGTCGGCGCGCAGTCGCCGCGGGGCTGGAATTTCCTGTTCGCCATTAATCTTTCCCAGGAATATTCGCAGCTTCTGGACGGCGACTGGGCCGTGGATTTCGACGAAGTCGAAGACCGCATGGCCATAGTGGGATCCAGCCTCAAAAAAGAAGGCCTGGATCTGACGAAAATCGACCACCAGATCATCATGGTGAAAGTCCAGAACATCGAGGGTGAAATTCGCCTGCGCTTCGCCGCCAAGCTGACTTTCGACGGCGACATTATGGCCGTGGATACCGAAAGCGCCGGCCTTCTCGGCGAGACGGCCGGCTCTTTGGGAACCGGCTGGTACGCCGCATATTATTCCGACGCGCAAAATGCTTTCGTCACCGGCAGCGCCGCGCCCTGCGGCGGCGTGGACGTGAGCGATATCCTCATCACCGCGGACTCGGGATTTTACACGCGCCCGACGTCCGGCGGGCAATTCACCCTGCCCGCCGCGCAGCAGGATGACATCTACTTAACCGGCCGCCCGCTGACGCTCTTTTTCCAATCCGACGAATGCATGGGCGCTTTGACCTACGCCGTAACCGATACGGCGCTTTATCCCAATCTCAAGTGCGAAATTGAAGGCGTTCCGGAAGATTGCGACACGGATGAAAATGTCGCTTTTAGCGACGGAACCGTCGTGACGGCCCAGCAATTCGTCAATCTCGCCGAGGACGGATTCGAGATCCCGGCGGCGGATGCGGACTGCGCCAACTGCGATTTTGAAACGGGCGACACGACGGGGTGGCAATATCTCGCCGCGGGAGGCGCGGAGACGTCCCAGGGTTGCTTCGGCGTTTCGGATGCGGCATACGCCGATCTTTTCCCCGACGGCGACGGCAGCCGTTACGCATGGATCACAACCGGCGGCGAGGGTCTGCAAAGCTGCGCCGTTTATCGGACGCTCACCGCGCCCGAAAATGTTTCAAAACTCATCATCAGCTACGACTTCGCCACGCAGGAGTACCCGGATTACGCGGCAAGCGCTTATTCGGATATTTTCACCGTATATATTCTGGGCGAGTACGAGCCTCTGATCGAGCGCGGCGTCGCCGATCAGGCTCTGATCCAGGACTTCGTGGATATGCCGGAAGACGCGCAAGCCATCGCCGGCGTCGCCGAATCGGCGGACGCTTCCTACGCGCCGGGCGGCGCGGTATTCGGCGCGCACTTAAGCTACGATTCCAGCGGCGACACGCCCCGCGGCTCCTACGCCAACGGCAACCTCGGACGCTACGTTTCGTGGCCCGTCGTCCCCGGCGAGGAAATCACCCTCGTCCTGCTGGTTTCCGACGCCGGCGACGCCTACTGGGATTCCGCCGCCCTGATCGACTCGGTGAGCTTCGAGTAAACTTAAAATACTATTGAATGGAAATTAATCGCGTTCAGGTTATTCATCGCCCCATACCTGAAAAAGCCAGCCTCGGCCCACCGCTTGTTTTTTCAATAGCTTGGCTTTGGATTTGATTTGGTTTTCTGAATATTCTGAAAAATCAATTTACGCATGTTCTGGAAAAGGCTCAGGATCGGATGATGCCTGTAGACCTTGCTGCGCGCACTCGCCGACAGATACCGCCATGATTCCGGCGGATTGATAATTTCCCGTGAAATGCTTCCAAGCATCTTCCGGTGTAATCAAGTCGCCATCGTATACAGAAAGTTTTTTCTCATCTTTCGGCATTGGCCGAAAAGCTTGTGAAGTCACACATCCTTGTTGCACCCATGAGGGATTGATTTGCCGTAAGAGAAGAGTATCGTTCGTCATACATCTTCCTCTGTCGTTTTGCCGATCTCGCTAGCAAGCCAACGCCAATCCACGGCCTCATCCAAATTCAGATGGCGGTTATCATCGTTACTCTTGTCAATGTCCAGCCGGTGCCATTCGCCGCTATGCCCCGTAAGATCGATCTCCAACGTAATTTCGTTTGGACCGATCGACCATTCAACCTGGATGCCGCCCTCAATCGTCGGAAACAATAAAGGCAAGGGCAGATCTTCTTCGTAATGGTCTCGAAATGCGTTCGCCAGCCAGTCGATTCCTGCATCTTTCGGAGCAATCCCTTTGCCTTCAAACCAGCCGTCTTTGAGTAATCTTAATTCCTCCAGGCGCGCGAAAATATCCATGGGATCAAGAACACCGACATGCTCGACAGACTCAAATTCCAAAATTTTTCCCTGCCGCGAAAACTTGGCGACACCTTGGAGTTGCACGCGCAATCCTTTTTTATAATCATTAAATGCCTGGAGAATGATATCTGAATGTTGAATGGTCAGCGGAGCTTTGACTTTTCGCTCGTTAATCATCTGTATTTCAAAAGTCATATTGTCCTGGTCCGCCTCTGGAATGGAGCCTATCTGCGTGGTCTCTTCCGTAAACTCCTTCATTCTTGTTGAAGCTAACACAAGCTTTCTGCGAGTTTCCTTTGTATATCGAACCGGTGAAGGTCGATCTTCCAAGTTGAACTCGATCACTTCGGTGCTCTTGAGACTTCTGCCGATTCGGTCAAAGTAACCCAGTGCTTTTTCAGGGATGTGATCGGTAATCGACCTATTGTTTTCCGCGGCCTCTATTGCGCTGATAATGGAATCTTTGGCTCTCTCATAAAAGAACAAGCTTGGCGGATCAAGTAGATCATTGGATTCAGCAAAAACATCAATCGCCGGGATCGCACACCCCTTTTCAATTCCGGCAAGTTTTAACGAAATACTTTCGGTAAATCCGCGCGGAACGCGTTGCCGGCTTGGATGCTGCTTGAAGTATTCCCATTTGGCGACCTCAACTATCATTTCCTCAAGCACCGCTAAATCCTTGAGAAATTCCAACGGGATCGCATTCTCATCAAATCGGGAGCCAACCAAGCGTGGCTTTAAAAATGACTTTTGCTTCATGGCATTACTCCAATGAGTGTCAAGGCCACTCGATAACTTTCCTTATATAGCAAAAATAACCGCCATTTACTTCTAATATAATTAATCTTTTTGTTACAGACTAGAGAAATCCTCTTCAAGGAAAATTATTCAATCGTCCAAATTAGCCGAGAAATTCGTCTCAAGCCTTTCACAACGTCCAAATTTCTTGCGCGTCCCGGCGAATCATGTTATCGCGCAATAAGTTTGAAACCGGGATTTTCCTTAAGTGAGTCATCATTTTTCCATACGCAGTCTGGCCAGCGGAAGCCGCGGCAATTGCTGGATTCTCAAGGCGGGATCGACGCAGGTTCTCATCGACGCGGGCATTTCCGCAAAGCAGGTCGTGGAGCGCATGGAGTCCGTCGGCGAATCCCCGGAAGCCACGCAGGGAATCCTTCTCACGCACGAGCACAGCGACCACGTAAACGGCATTCCCGTATTATCGCGCCGTTTCGGATTTGAGACATACGCCGTCGAAGACGCCGCGCGTTGCGGCCGCGGCCGAAGAAATCCTCCGCTGTGCCTGGAAAAGGGCGTGACCATAAATCCCATCACGGCCGGCGAAGCGTTCACCATCGGTGAACTTAAGGTGCATCCTTTTTCCGTGAGCCACGACGCGGCGGACCCGGTCATGTTCGTTATGGAATATCAATCCCTGAAAATGGGATTCGCCACGGATCTGGGCATCGTCACGCGCCTGGTGCAACAAAAATTCGCCGGCCTGGACGCGCTGGTCATCGAATCGAACCACGACATCGACATGCTCATGAACGGTCCGTATCGCCCGGAAGACAAGCGGCGCATCAAAAGCCGCCGGGGCCATTTATCCAACGCGCAGGCGCAGGAACTCATCACGCAGATCGCCCACCCGGGTCTGCAGTACGTGGCGCTGGCGCATCTGTCGCAAACCAACAACGTCCCGACTCTGGCCTATGACGGCATGTGCGCGGCGCTTCAGCAGTGCGGCCTGGCCCCGCGGATTCTCGTGGCGCGCCAGGATCAGGCCGGTTCGGAAATCATCATCAAATCCAAGGAGCAAGCGGCATGATCCCGCGTTACACCCGTGAAGAAATGGGCCGCATCTGGTCCGACGAAAATAAATATCGCACCTGGCTGGCGGTGGAAATCGCCGCCACGGAAGCCATGGTGGAATTGGGGCAGGTTCCCGCCGAGGCGCTGGCGGTCATCAAGGAAAAAGCCGACATCGATCCCGCGCGCATCGACGAGATCGAGAAAAAAACGCGCCACGACGTCATCGCCTTTCTCACCAACGTCGCCGAGTTCGTCGGACCCGAAGGGCGCTATTTGCACCTGGGCATGACCAGCTCCGACGTTTTGGATACGGCTTTCGCCGTGCAGCTTTGCGACGCCGCCGACATATTGCTCGAAGACATCGACGCCATGATGGAAGTCCTCAAACGCCGGGCGTATGAATTCAAGGACGCCATTCAGATCGGCCGTTCCCACGGCATCCACGCCGAGCCCATCACTTTCGGCTGGAAGCTGGCTCTGTGGTACGACGAGATGCGCCGCAACCGCGACCGCCTGGTCGCCGCGCGCGAGCGCATCGCCGTAGGGAAAATCTCCGGCGCCGTGGGAACCTTCGCGCACCTGCCCCCGTCCGTGGAAGAGCACGTGTGCGCGGCTTTGGGATTGAAACCAGCGCCCGCTTCGAGCCAGATCATACAGCGCGACCGGCACGCGGAGTTTTTCTGCGTGCTGGCGGTGATCGCCGGATCCCTGGACAAATTCGCCGTGGAGGTCCGCCACCTGCAGCGCACGGAAGTATACGAAGCCGAAGAGTTTTTCCACAAAGGCCAGAAAGGCTCGTCGGCCATGCCGCACAAGCGCAATCCCATCTTGTCGGAAAACGTCAGCGGAATGGCCCGCGTGGTGCGGGCCGCCGCCGAAACGGCCTTGCAGAATCAGGCCCTCTGGCACGAACGCGACATCAGCCATTCCTCGGCGGAACGCGTGATCGCCCCCGACGCAACCATCGGCCTGGATTTCATGATGGCGCGCATGACGCGGATTCTCGACAAGCTTCTGGTCTATCCCGAGAACATGGAAAAGAACCTGAACCTTACGGGAGGCCTGCACGCGTCGCAGACGATCCTTTTGCACCTGGTCCGCGCCGGGATGACCCGGGAGGACGCGTACCAGGTCGTGCAGCAAAGCGCCATGAAGGTCTGGGAGCAGGGCGCCGACTTCTTGAGCGAACTGCTCGCCGACGAAAACATTAAAAATAACCTCGACGAAAAGCAGGTCCGCGACGCCCTGGATCCCGGCGTTCAGGTCCGCCACGTGGACTACGTGTTCAAGCGCGTTTTCGGCGATTAAGGCAAAAGACTTTCCATCACCGAAAAGAATCATTATTCCGAAATGAGAGCATTGAAAAAGTTTGCGCGACACGATACACATGTGGACTCAAATTCGGGAGAATTCACAACCGATGGGAGCTTTCATGTTGTCAACGAAACGTTTTAGCATCGTCATGATCGCGCTGACGGCGATTTTATGCTTCGGCTGCGCCGGACAAAAAGGCGCCGACGGCAAACACGATGTCAGTGAACTGGATCAAAAGATTACATTTACCGATGCGCAGCAGGCTTTTCTGCTCGACGCGGCGCGCAAGGGTCTGTCCGGCGAGTCGATCCCCGCGGCGGAGGCCGGAATACTGGGAATCGAGGGCGGCGGCGCGGTCGTCGAAGTCTTTCTGTCTCCGAATCATCCCGTCGTCACAGTCATGCCGGGCGACAACTTTTTCGAAGACTTTAAAAAAGCCGTGAAGCGAACGGCGGCGGATGCGAATTTCAAAGCCAAAATGGCGACGAGATTGACCGACGCGCGCATCAAGGTCGGCGTGATCAACTCGGTCAAAAAAATTTCCGTCAATCACGAACTCAGCGAAAAGCAGATATATAAACGCCTCAGCCGCCAGATGGAGGACGGCCTCAACGGCTTCATCATGGTGACGCCGCAAAAGACGGTTTACCAGATCCCCGAAATGGTGTTTTACGACGGATGGGGAATCAATTACCGCTCCCGCAGCGACCAGAGAAACAGGCGTTACGGCCGCACGCTGGTCGCCAAGCAACTGCGTGAGCTTTCCAAGGAAGCCGCCGGCAACACGACGGAATGGAAAAACGCGGAGCTTTATAAATTCACGACTTACACTTTCATCGACAAGTACGGTCAGCCCGGAACTCCCGTGCTCAGCCGCAGAGCCAAAAACATGATCGCGCCTCTCGATCACGAATCCATCAGAGCCGCCGCGGTCGCCAACGCGGACTACCTGGCGCGCATCGTCGACGACAGCGGCAAGCTCGTTTATCTCTACTTCCCCGTCGAGGACGAGAAATTCCCCGGCTACGGAATCGTGCGCCACGCCGGATCGGTTTTCGGGCTCTTCGAATCCTACAACGCTTTCGGCGACAAGAAATACTACGAGGCGGGACGAAAGGCTCTGAATTATCTGCTGGACATGACCGTGGTTCCCGACGAAGCGCCAAATATCGCCATCGTCCGCGAAAGGGGCCGGTCGGTTCTGGGAACCAACGCTCTGGTGGCCATGGCCTACGCCGCGCTGCCCGAAGAGTTTATGACCGACAAGGACAAGGAGCTTCAGGAGAAGCTGGGAGAGTCGATCCTTTATTATCGAATGCCCAAAAAAGGCTACTTTTACACTTCCTTCAAACAGGCCGTCGGCAAAAAAGCGCCCAAGGAACAGTCGCGATACTATCCCGGCGAAGCCATGCTGGCGCTGGTGAGACTGTATGAAAAAACCGGCGACAAAAAATGGTGGGACGCCGCGGCGGAAATCTCTCCCGGCCAGAAACAGCGATGGCAGGACGCCGGCCACAACGAGGTGGGCAACTACTGCTGGGTCGGGCAGGCCTGGGCCCGCATGGCGCGCCTGGAAAAAGATCCGGCCATGCGCGAGGAATACAAGAATCTGGCTTACTCGCACGCCGACGCCGTCATCAAGCACCAGTTCGTCCCCGGACACCGGCGCGGTTACTACCCCGACTACCTGGGCGGCGCCGACAATTCCGCTCCGCCGCGCACCACGCCCACGTCCGCCCGCGGCGAATCCCTGGCGGAAAATTATCTGCTCGCCAAATTCCTTGGCGATGTGGAATCGCAGAAAAAATACGGCGTCGCCATCTTGCGCGCGCTGCATTTCGTCATCCAGAATCAGTTCACAAACGAAAACAGCTGGTTTTTGCCGTATCCCCATAAAGCCCTCGGCGGCATCCGCGGCAGCCTGATCGCCAACGACATCCGCATCGACTACAACCAGCACGTGCTGTCGTCGAAGATCAACGCCCAGGACGCCAGAGAAGACCTCAAGGCTCTGGGCGTCGCCGATTACCTCGTCGCGCAGGAATGGGAATAGTCGCGGGCGGGATTCTTTAAGTTAGCCATGATGATCGCCCGGCCCCTTAAGCCGGGCGGTTTTCTTTTTCACGAAAGCGGCGAAAGGTTAACCTTGATCAGGCTAAGGCCGAGAAACGAAATAACTTTTCGAGAGCCTGTTTCGCTCATTGTCCCGCAATCTCCTTGAAAAATTCGTCAATGGTCATGCGCCCGGCGCCCATTTCACACAGGCCGGCGATGGTCTTTTCCATGCTCTCGGCGTTTCCGCCTGCGCTGGATATCATCACGTCGGAAATCAGCGTTACATCGAAACCTGCTTTGAGAATCCCTTTGGCCGCGCTGCTTACGCAAAGATCCATTCCGTTTCCGAAAACGCACCATTGCGGGATGCCGAGTTCCTTGATCAATCGAGTCGCGTTGCGGTTATGCAAGAACATATCCCAGGCCACGTGCTTGATGTCTTCTTTCGGCGCTCCCCAGGCGAGCTTGTGAAGATAGATAATCCGGCTTTCGTTTACCTTGTCGAGCCAATCGGTGTTTTCGGCTTCCACGGGCACGAAAAGAATTTCGTCGTCCTCGCCGGGCCTGAGCATCCGGCCGTCGCAGCACGTGGTGAACACCAGGCGGACGCCGCGCTCTTCGGCAAGCGCGTGCAGCTTCTCGACCCGGCTTCCGATAGGTTTGACGCGGGAGCGGAAAGTGAATCCCGTGTCGCATCTTTCGTAACAATCGACGTCGAAGAACGCGAATTTGTTTTCCATGTCAAAACCCTTTATGGAGATTTTCTCACTGGCGGTCGATCAAAGGAAAGCTCGTAGTTCGTCATCGTTTTCAGGCGCTCTATTCTCTTTTCCCGGCCGTTTTCAATAAAGCACAGTAGCGATGAAAGAAGAACGAAGAAAGCGCCCGCCAGCATCACGGCGCCGGCGCCGGATTTCGTGACGAGTAAAGCTCCGAGCAAAGGTCCGAAAAGTCGCCCGATGCCGTTCATAAACATGATCATGCCCATGTAGCGCGTGGTGTCGCCGCCGGGCGGGGCGAAATGATTGACGGCGACTTCCCACCACAGAATATAGGAACCGCCCTGCACGACGCCCCGGAAGAATCTCGCGATAAACGGCATGACGAGCGCCGCCGGGGGAAACCAGGCCGCCGCCAGGGGCGCGCCCGCCAGAACCAGCGCATCCAGTCCCCATCCCAACCGTATCCATGCCCAGGCTCTCCATGTGCTGACTTTGTCAATCCACCGGCCGATATATCCGGTCGTCACAAAAGTAATCAGGGCTGGAATGAAATATAAAAAGAGCGTGGCGCCGGTGTAGCTGAATTCCAGATCCTTCGTCAGAAGTACGGGGATAAAGGAGGCGAACGTCATTCCGCCGAATGCGTAGAGAACGCCGATTCCAAGGTACCGGCGAAAGCGTCTGTCCTTTGAAAGAATGCCGACGCAATCCCAAAAACATTTTTTCAGGCCGGCGGGCTTGCGCCCGGCATATTCTTTTGCGTCTTCTTTCACGCGGATGGTTTTGAAGATCGTAAAGCCCGCGGCCAGAAGCAGCGCCGCCGCAATCATCTGCCCCTTGATCATCATCCGGGGATTGTCCGCAACCAAATCCAGAAGGCCCGCCGAGATCAGGCTGCCGGCCAGAAAGACGAGGGAGGACCATTTTCGAATCTCGCCCGTGACGGCGCCGCGAACCTCCACGGGATAATTGAAACGGATCACGGCGGTCAGGGCGGGACGCAATATGTTGTCGAACAAAACGCCCACGCCGGACAGGATGAGAAACAGCATCACGTTGTCGGTGACGCCCATAAAAAGCGCGCAAACGGCGTAAATCATTCCCGGCCAGAAAACGAAGGGCATCTTCCTGCGCACGGCCATCACGCCGCCCAGATAAACCAGCAGAAACATGCCGAAGCTGGAAATGGATTTTTCCAGCGCCATCTGCCAGCTCGGACTTGCCATGCCCTTGAGCGCCATGACCGGCGCATTGGCCAGGACGCCCTCGGCCAGAGCCTGAAAAACCGCGTAGGCGAGATGCTTGCGGTAGGTCCGCGCCCCGGCGCCGCTTAAAAGCTTCGGCCCGGCGAAAAACGAATTGATTTTTTCAATCACGCAACGATCCGGCTGCAGGATTCAATGAAGTCGTCGAAAGACATGGTTTTCACGCCTTTTTCACCTAAGTCGGCAAGGATTTTTTCCATGCTTTCGGGCGTGCCGCCGGCGTTGTTAACCAGAATATCGCGCAAAATAACGACCTCGCAGCCCGCATCGAGCAGGCCGCGCGTCGCCGCGTTCACGCACAGATCGATTCCCACGCCATATACGATCCAGCGGCGAATGCCCAGCTTCTCAAAAAGCTTTTTCGCGTTTCCGTTGTGCTGGAACATTTCCCAGGCGCAGTGCCGCGTGTTGGCCTCCGGACTGCCCCACGTGGTTTTTTCGATATAGATGGACGGGCTTGAATGCACATCTTTCGTCCAGTCGAGATCGGAAACGTCCATGGGGACCACGAGAGCCCCCCGGCAGTCGTTTTTGCTCAATAAGCGGTTGGAGCAGCAGGTCGTGAAAACCGTCGGGATGTTGAACTGCCGGGCGAATGCATGGATTCGCTCGATCCGATCTTGAAAAGGCAAAGCGCGGCGGACGTAAGAAAGCCCGTGGTCGCTTTCGGATCTCTGCCTGCAATCCACCTCGAAGATGCCGAATTTGTCCATGGACGTCTCTCCTAGAAATGCGCCCGGGCCTGAACGCCGAAGCTTTGGGGCAGGCCTTCGAACGCCGACTCGTATCCGGTGTTGCCGTAAACGGCGGAAAAATACTCCTCGTCCAGCAGGTTTTTGCCGTAAGCGCTGATCTCCAGGCCGTCGGAGTAGAAATAGGACACATACGCGTCCACGAGCGTGTATGGAGCCAGTTCGCAGGAGTTGTCGGGATTCGTGTAGGATTTCGAATAATACCTTGCGCCGGCGCCGCCGCCCATTCCGTGCTTGCTTCGGGCAATGAATCCTTTGGCTTTGAATCCGCCGACGGCCTGCTGCTTGGACAGTCCGGCGATCTGATTATCTTCCAGGTCGGGATTGACGGTGTATTTTTTGATGACCGGTTCGCGCGTCGTGAAATTGGCGTAAACCAGAAGCTGCTTGACCGGACGGCCTTTAAGCTGGGCCTCGACGCCCTGGATTTCCCAGTCGCCCTGGTTTTCGAACATGGCGGTGTCGTTGTTGTAATCGACGATGTCGTTTCGCTGCATCTGATAGCCGACGACGCCGGCCTCGATGCGGTTTTTCAGCCAGCTGGATTTGACGCCCGCTTCGACGCTTTGGCTCGTTTCCGGATCGAGGTCGGAGAACTCGGTGTTGGAAATGGAACGGAAGATCGGCGAAAAGCCCATGCCCCAGGCCCCGTAAACGTTCAAACGATTGTTTTCATTTTTGATGATGCTGAAGCCGAGGCCGGCGCTGGGGCTGACGGCGCTGTCGTCGGTCTCCATTTCATCTTCCGTGTCGGGATCCACCTGCTTTCTGTCGTAACTGTCGTAACGAACGCCGCCCGTCACGTGAATGCGGTCGATAAAGTTTGTCTGGTCCCGCAAAAAGGCGCCGTAGACGGTTTCGTAAGTGTCGCGCTGGACCGGGTCCGCGTACGCCCAGGTGCTTCTGGGAGGGTCCTCGAGGGTCGCCAGATCGATGGGCAGACCGGCGCCGTAATCGATGGCGTCATTTTCATCCAGGGCGTCGACAGTGGAGATTCTGGTCTGATCCATCTGGAAGGTGAGATACTCATAGCTTCCGCCGACTACGACCGAACCGTTAAGCCAGGAATCGGCTTTGTAATCGATCTTCACGGACAGTTCGGAAAAATAATAATCTTCCAGAAAGGTGCGGTCGTCGGCGATCCGGTGAATAACTCCGTCTTCATCCGGCGGACTTCCCGCCAGGCCGTTATTCCAGTACGTGTCGCCGTGCCAGTAGGCCCCGATCAGCTTCGTTTCCAGCCAGTCGGCAAAAACATGGGTCCAAAGAGCGCCCAGACGGTATTCATACAGCGTGTTTTCGTTCTGACCGTCGACGCCGAGGTTGGCGTCCCGATCTACTCCGTCCAGTCTTTCCCCGTCTTCGTCCAGGGGAACCGGCGCGACCATGCCTTCTTTGTTAAAGAAATATCCGCCGATGATGCGCAAATGATCGTTCGGAGAAAGATAGAAGTTGGTGTTGGCGTAAAGGTCGCCTCGGGTCAGTTCGTTGTCTTCCTGCCATCCTTCCGCCTTGGTGAAGCTGCCGGTCAGGCTGTAGGTGTGCGGGCTGTCTTTACCGACGGGCCCGGAGCCTTTCAGGGAAAGCCGCGTGGAAACCGAGGGGTGCTCGAAGGCCGTCAGGAAATCGTAGTGCGGCGTCGCCGATCCGGGATCGGTAAAAAGCTGCAAAGCGCCGCCCAGGGCGTTTCGGCCGTAAAGGGAAGCCGTGGGACCCTTAGCCAATTCCATGCGCGTGACGGCGTCGTAAGGAATGCCGCCCATATACGGACCGCCGAAAGACAGGCGGCGCTGCGGGATGCCGTCGATCATCACGAGGAGGCTGCCGCCGCTGGTGAAGTCCGTTCTCAAACCGCGAACGTCCACGGAGTTGAGCACGCCGTTTTCCTGCCGGGGATTGACGCTGACGCCGGGCTGCTCGACCAGGGCGTCGAAAGAGTTTTTGACGCCGGGTTGCCGCATCCTCGTCTGATCGATGACGGACACATCCGCGGGCAGATCCTGCGGATCCGATTCGATCCGGGTTCCCGTAACGACGACTTCCTTGCCTTCCGGAAGATTTTCGTCGGATTCGGAATCTCCGTCTTCGGCAAACGCGAAAGAAACGCTTGCCAATAAAAAAGCCAAAGTTGCAATAATTAATTTCCGATACATCAAACCCACTCCTTTAAGGATTATTCGTTTCTTAGTGAATTCTTTTTTTTCGAGTACGTTCACGCAAAGCTTCGGAAATCATACAGATGTCCGGCCGTCTGCGTCTGTAGGAGTTTTGTAAATGGAATGTAAAAGAATGTAACGTCGGTCATATGGAAAAGAATGCCCGATGAAGATCCGCATCAAATCGGAGATGAACCATTGTTTTCAAGGTTCGGGCGTTTCGATCTTTTTATTCACTACGCTTTCAGGGACGTAAACCACCTCGCCGTTGGCCAGCTTGTAACAAACACCCAGGCGCTGTCCCTGCCCGTTCATCCGCTGATCGGTCATCCGGTATTTTTCGAGCTTGACGCCTTCCTTTTTGATAATCTCCATGTTCGGCTTGCCGGGATTTTTTACGATGGTGACATCGTCGGTCGCCGTCAGAAGCTCGGGAACGTTCAGTGCGTGGAACATGGCCAGGATCAACGCCACGGCGAAAACCATCGCCACATCGAAGAGATTGGCCACGCCGCCCAGGGGATCGTCGTCGGCGCTTTGCAGGAAGTTTTTATATCGGCTTCCGGTCTTTTTGCGCCGCTCGAATCGTTTGAAACTCATGGCGCATCCTCCCCGGCGAAAAAAATCATCTGGGCGATGTATTCCAGATCGGACATATCCTTGGCGTACCAATACTGCCTGACGATGAGCATCATCAGGCAGGCGGCGCCGATGAGAAGGCCGACGACAGTGGTGCTGAAGGCCACGATGAGATTGCCCGCCATGGTTTCCAGGTCGCCGGTGGTGATGCCCAAAAGCGCCGGACCCATGGGGATCAGCGTGCCCATCAATCCCAGAATGGGGCCGATGCGGGTTCCCACGCGCATGCGGCAGCATCGCTTGTTGGCCTCGATTTCGATTTCGGAAATCAGCTTATCCAGATGCGCGGGATTTTCCGGCAGAATGCGGGCTCGGGTCGCAAAAAGCGCCAGCAGCGTCGGATATGAACGCAGGTCGAAGAAAGCCTTTTTCAAGCTTTCGGGATGCGCGTCCTTTTCCACGATCAGCACCAGAAATACTCTCCACTTGGAGGCCGCCAGCTTGCGGTCCAGCCATTCTCGCCCGAATCCCCCGGCCTCGAAAAGCATCCAGGCCAGGGCAAAAAGCAGGCAAAGGACCACCGGAACTTTCAGCGCCAGTGTAATGTTGTAGAGAATCCCGACCAAAGGGCTCATTCGGATTTATCCTTAGTTTCTTTTCGCTTTCGAAGCGCCTTTGAATTGAAAGCCGATGATAAAGATCACGGCTGCGATGATGACGACAAAAAACAGAAAGCGCAAATCCGCCGACGGCTTTTCCTGTTTATCCTCTTTCTTCTCCAACTTGCTCCCTTCGACGGGTTCATTTTCGCCGGCGTCTTCGCGGACGTTTTTGAGCTTCGCCGATTCGGCCAGATACTGCTGAAGCAATGCGTCCAACTCCGCGGTTCCCGGCGCCGACAGCGTGTCGGCGACGAACTGTTCGAGCTTTTCGTTTCCGCCCTCGCGGGGTCCGCTGTTCATGCCGTGCTTTGCCACGGACCGCGCGTAAGCTTCCGTGATTTCCAGAATCGTCGCCTCGTTTGCGTTCCAGTATTTTTTACGGATGGTTTCCAGCATCGTGACCGACAGCTTCTGAAAAGCATAAGGATTTTGCTTATCGTACCATTCGCGTATGCGCAGGTTTTCGCTGTCGCGGACGTAGATGTCGGTTATGCGCTCCCAGTTCGCGTCGGAGACGGTCTTGTCGCGCATAATTTCCCAGCCCATGAGGTTGTCCACGTTTCCGGAGATGAAATTGGCGCCGGCGTAGCCTTCTTCCATCATCTGCCTGATCCATTTGGGATTCGACAGGCGAAGGCGGAAATCCCTTTGCACCGCGTCCGTCGAATCAACGATCTTCGCGTCGTCGGCGTCACGCACATCCACGAAAAGAAGCTCCGGCTCCTTGCCCGTGATATGCTTGATCGCCAGCGAGAGCGTGCCGTCCACCCACCACGCGAACTTGTTGGCCAAAACGAAATCCCTGTTGTCGTTCCAGCTGCGCATAATCGATTCGGTTCCCTTGATCGCCTCGTCGAAAGCCTCCGGGGAATCGACGCCCCACATGCCGTCGGTGTAAACGTGTTTGCTGTAAGGCAGGTACGCGTCGAGCAATTCCTCCCGGTTTTCCCATTCGCCGGACCGCTCCGTGAGATAGAAAAACCAGTTGTGGCTGTCGATGATTTCATCGGGCTCGGCGCCGTACATGCGGGCCATGGACAGGATTTTCGCCTTATTGGCGGCGAATCCGCTTTCCGCCAGCTTCTTTTCCATCGCCGCGCTGTTGTCATGGACGTAATTGTTTTTTTCCTTCTTCGACGCCGCGAGGCGCACGGCTTTGTCGATGAGTTTCATCAGCGCAGGCAGTTCGTCGCGATAGACGCTTCGGGCGGAAAGGAAAACGTCGATCCGCGGACGCTTCAGTTCGCCGGCGGGGATCAGTTTCACATCGCGCACCAGATTTTTCGCATTCCAGACCGGGCGAACGCCCATCAGGTAAAGGATCTGAGATTCGATAATGCCGTAGTCGTTGTACGTGGCGTAGGGCACGAGGCTGAAGGCCACCTTGCGCGGATAAGCGCCTTTTTTTGAAAACGCATCGGCCAGGTAATCGTCCGTCAGTTTCTTCGCCAGTTCCCAGGACGACCGGGAGGGCAGTTCCTCGGGATTCAAAACGAACATGTTGCGTCCGGTGGGAACCACGCCGGGATTTCTTTCCGGATTTCCCGACGGCCCCGGTGAAACGAATTTTCCGTTTAACGCATTGAGGACGCTGTCGATTTCATCGTGCGTGTCGTGAAATCCTTTATTCATCTGGGCGATCATATTCAGGCTTTCGGTCGCGGCCTCCGGCAGTTTGCCGTCCGGCAGCTTCGCCCCCGCGGCTTTCGCCGCCTCCGCCGGAGAAAATCCCTGCTGCAACATCAGCCTGATGATTTCCTCGCCTTTGCCATTCAGATAGTTTTCCGGACTCGGCGCATCCGCCGGGATATCGAAAATCCCTTTTGCCGCCTCGCGAAATCTTTTGCCCATGCAATATGCGTAATAGGGAATCAACTTTTCGTCCGAAGGTTTTTGCCCGAGTATATGCATCCCCGCGGGGACAAACTCGTTTTGCAGGTCGTGAAGATATTTGGAGACTTTTTTGATGTCGCCGTCGCCGAGGATTTCTTCCGGCGATGACGCAAAATCCAGTTCTTCGTCGAGACGGGCGGCTCTGGCCTGCTCGCTGATGGTTGCGGCGAACTTCTTTGACAGGGCTCCTTCTTCCATTCCCTTCCATTTGATGATGTCCGACTGCAGGTTCAAAAGCTCGTCGGACAATCCCGCTTCGATCAAAGGCGGAGGGAGAAAATCGACGGTGACGGCCATGGCGCGGCGGCGGCAGGGTTGATGCTCCGCCGTGTTGCCGGCGAGCCAGGGATTGATGTTGGGCATATCGGCCAGCATGATGTCGGTCCAGTCGGACGCGGACAGCACCGCCTGTTTGCCGGAAAACAGCCATTCCGTTCCGTGGGAGCCGAAGTGCACCAGGGCGTCGGCGCCGAATTCTTCCTGGAGCCAGAAATACGTGGCCAGATAATTGTGCGGCGGCGGCAACAGGCTCTTTTTGATATCCTTTCGTTTCGACGAGGCGATCAGCGTTTCGCCCTTCAAAGGCTGCGGCATCAAAGCGACGTTGCCCAGATCGATGCGCGGCAGGACGATGTATTTTGCGCCTTGATGTTCCCACACCATGATTTCGCCGGGCGCCTCGCCCCAGAATTCCTTGATTTCATCCCGCTGCTTTCGGGGAACCTTTTCCTCGAACCATTTTCTGTATTTGTCTTCTTTGACCAGCACCGCCTTGCCGCTTCGCGCCAGCTTGTCGACGGCGCCGGGTTCGTACAATCCCATCTGCCGGCCGTGGTCCTGGGCCTGTTTCAGAAGTTCGTCGGCGTCGGCGGGCAGTTTATCGATCGTGTAACCGTCGTTTTTCATGGCGTTAAGAAACTTGATCATGCTGGGCGGGGCGTTGAGGTTGTGCGCGGGCCCCATCATCAAACTCGATTTGTCGGCTTTCGTGTCGTAATAAATGACGGATATTTTCTTTTCGGAATTTTTCTTGCGCGCCAGGTTAATCCAGGACTGCGCGCGCCCGCCGATCCTTCTGATGCGGTCCGGTATGGGGATGATCTCATCGCCGCCGCCGCCGCCGAATTCCGTTCCTCCGGCGGTGAGGGTTTCCGTGGAGCCTTTGAGTTCCGCGGACACCACCAGATGCTTGATCTCGGATTTTTTCATTCCGGTTGTGGAACTGCCGCGCCACGCGCCGATGGATTCGTTCATGAACCAAAGGGCGTGTATCCTGGGAACGCCGAGTTTTTCCCAAAACGCCGCCGGCTCTCTCGTGTGCGAGGTCATGATGACGAGATCGGGCGAAAACTCCGTCAGGCGGTCTGTGAAATCCTTGTCGTCGGCGATCAGACAAAGGGAGAGAATTCCGCGCTTTTTCAGTTCTTCCATGATGGCGTCCACGACTTTAGGCTGATGAAAGACGCGATGATGCCGCCAGGTTCCCAGCGCCACGCGGGGAGTTTTTTCCGTATCCCATCCGTCCTTTTTCGCCAGGCGAAGAAACTCCCCGACGCTTTCAAGGTCGCCGTATTCGGGATGATAGATTTTCACGGCGGTTTCGGGATTCGGCGGATCGACTTCGCCGGGTCGGCCGAAGTATTTGATGAGCGCATACTCGAGCATCTGTTTCATAGACTGCTCGGATAGGCCGTAGTAAGCGGCCATCTGCGAATCCTGGGTGAGGTTTTCCCGGCCGATCCACTCGCCCCACATGCCGCAAATCGCCGGCGGCCCCACGCAGAAGGTTTTCATGTCGGGATTTTTCTTCAGCGCTTTTTGAAAAGCCGTTTTGTATTGATCCTTTTGATCGCCGGAGGCAAAAGATGTGATCATGGCGTCGAACTTGGAAAGATCCGGCGGGGGATCCTGCGTGAATCTGTTCGGGCGAAAATGGGCGAGGCTGACGTTCAACTCCTCTTCGCAGGACTTGAGAGCGTCGAACGCGCCTCCGCCCATGCCGATGACGCCGAAGCGGACCTTTGCCTGTTTTTCTTCCTGCGCGGATAAATCCGATCCGCCCATAAAGATCGCGGCAAAAACAAAAAGGGCGACTGTTAAAGACTTCGATATCGAATCCATTGATCCCTCTCTTCGATGCTGCGCGCTTGTAAGAAACCCCCGATTAAAAGCTTAAGGTCGCGTGTCCGTTGACAATCAAACCCGGCGCGTACGACTCGTCCGACGGAAGGCTATAAAGCTCGTATCTGTCATCCAGCAGGTTTTCCCCCGAAACGGCCAGCGTAACATTCTCCCCGATCCTACGAGCCAGATAGGCGTCCAGGGAAACGTATTCGTCCAATTGCCCTTCACTCGTGTTTTCTATGTCGGTATATCTGGCGCCGACGTAATTGGCGCTCACGTCCAGGGTGAAGTATTTGGGATTGTCGAATGTGAGACCGAGTCGACCTTTGCTTCTCGGCATGAAGGCCAGATCGTTGTCCTCGGTCTCGGGAGCCTCTTCATCTTCCAGGATGGTCGATTCAGTGTAGGTATAACCGGCGTACGCTTTGAGGCTCTTCACGATCGACCAGCGCAGTTCGGCGTCGGCGCCGTATATCTGCACCTTGGTGATGTTGTCGTTTTCATACACATTGGGCGCGATTTCCCGTGAACTGATGAAATTGTCGCCTTGCGTGTAATATCCGTCGACCCGCGCTACAAAATCTTTTCCGAGCCATTGGTCGATGCCCGCGTTGTAGGAGACAGCCTTTTCCGGCTCCAGTTCCGGATTGCCGTGGAGCGTGATCGGACCTCTGGTGAAGACCATGTACATTTCGGAGAGCGTCGGCGCCGCGAAGGCGCGCCCGGCGGACAGCCTGACCGTCGTCCAGTCGGCGTATCGGTATACCACACCGGCCTTGGGATTCAATGAGAGCCATATTTCGTCTTCGTATTCCTCATTGATTTCCGTTCCCGTGGGATTGGAATCGTACATTTCCCCGTCGAAGCTTTTGCAGTAATCGCTGCGCGCCCCGGCCGTGAGCGTCACTTTATGTTTCTTCGACTTGAAGGTGGTCTCATCCTGCGCGAAAAGGGAAATCATGTACTGCTTGCCCTTGGCCTTGGCTTCCCGCTCGACGATTATCGTTTCCGAATCGCTCTCTTCGCCGTTTCCGCCGTCCTGGCCGCCCGTCGTGACTTCGGCAGGCTCGAAGTCGTTGTACTTTTCGAACCTGTTGTATGCGGAATCGATGCCCGCCGTGATCGTATTGTACCGGCCCGCCTTGAAACTCCCTTTGAACAATTCGCCGAAGCGCTGAACTTCGTTGTCTTCCGTATGTTCCAGGGAGTCATACGTCGGCGCCGCTCCCACCCATACCTTTCGCTGATTCTGATTGCCGTAAAATGCGCCGACGACTTCGATGCCGTCCATCGTCTCCTTTTCAAAAGTGAGATGGAAGCCGCTGAGCGAGTTGTTCTGATGATCGAAAAGACGTCCGCGGCTGTAATCCTCGTCCACGGAATACGCGCCCAGGGTCACCATGGAGTCCTCGCCGGTCATGTGATAGTACTTGCCGAGCAAACTCCATTCGCTGCGTTCGTTTTTCTCGTGGTAATCTTCCGGGTCCTCCACCTTCATATAGCCGTCCGTGTCGTAGAGCCGGCCGGCGGCGAAATACCCGCTTTTGTCGAACATGCCGCCCTGGAGGATGGCGCCCGAATAGGCGTCAAAGCTTCCGTAGCTGCCCTTGATCGTCGTTTCGTTCCTCTTTTTGGGAACCTTCGTGATGATGTTGATCACGCCGCCCATGGCGCCCGATCCGTAAAGCGCCGACATCGGTCCGCGAACGATCTCGATGCGCTCCACGCTCTGTTTGGGAATCAGCGACCAGTTCACCGAACCGCCGAAACCGTCGTTCATGGGAATGCCGTCGACGAGAACCAGGGTTCGTTTCTGATCCGGAATCCCTCTGAGAGTCATTTCCCGGCCGGGCCCGCATTCGGCGATGTGCGACCTTTTCACGGCGACGCTCGGCACGCGGCGAAGAAACTCGTCCACGGTCGTATCGGATGAATTCTCCAACTCTTCCTTGCCGATCACCGTCACCATGACCGGCGCGTCTTTCCAGGATGATTTTCTGCGCGAAGCCGTAACGACAACCTCCTCGGCCTGCAAATCATTGTCGCCGTCCGCTTCGTCTCCAACGCTTTTATCCGAATCCGCATCTTCCTCTTGCGCGAAGGCGGCCGGCAAAATCGCCAGCAAAGCCGCCGCAAAGACCACCAGACCGATTATACGCATGAAAACTCTCCTTTTTTCACTGAAACGAAAAAACGTGAGGATTATAAACACGTTGAACGCAAAGTTTCTGTAGGAGTTTTGTAAACGGAATGTAAAAGAATGTAACAATCATTGCCTCAGGTCCCGGCCTGTGATTATCATCAAGTCCTGATCGGTATCTTGAGATGCCGCGTAAAAACTTAAGGGGCAAGCCATGAAGTATTTGAAAATCGCACCCGCCGCCGTTTTGATTTTATTGATGATTTTCACGGCGACGCCCGCGCAACCCTACGAAGCTTTGGCGGACCCGAATACCCCGCTTGCAAAAGCCTATTCCGATTTTATGAAGGCGTGGATATCGAAGCCTGAGGATTTCAAGGCACTTTCCGAAAAATACGGGCCGATTTTAAAAGCTTACGTGAAAGAAGCGGACGCAAAATTTCAAACGTCGCTGGACAAAGAGATAACCGCCGCCCTGGCCGAAGGCGCCGCCGGGAAAAACCTGTCGGCCAACAGGCAAGTCGCGCAAAAGGGAATCCAGAACGCGTTCATCGCCTTTTTTATAAACTCTCTAAAAAAGGTCGCACAACTTAAATCCACGGGAGATGACCTGGCGAAAATCGATCGAAGCGCGGCGATCATCAAATCCATCGCCGGACGAAGAGATCAATGGCTCGCAAAAGGAATGGAATATTCCGACAGCTTCGCCTCCGCGCTAAACGATCTGCACACCTCCTTGAAAAAAGGCGATCTGAATGGCGCCGCCGGTCATGCCGCGCAACTTGAAGCTTTCACATATAAAATGATTTTATTTTCCACGCTTTACGAACTGGGCGGCCTGGAAAAGGCTCGCGGTTCGGATGACGAAGCCGTCGCCGCCAAGACCGTGGAAGCGAATTACTACTACCGCATCCTCAATGCGGAACATCAATCCCGCAACGCGAAAGGCGCCGTCATGGTGAGTCAGATATTGCGTGAAGACCCTTTATCAATGGACGTGGAGCTCGCGCAGAAAATCCTCGCCGAAGATTTCAAATCGGAACTGACGGGCCTGGATAAGGGCAAGCTTGGGATTTAATTGATCACCAGGCCCAGCCTGAGGCTGAGTTGATACATGGCCGCGCCGACGGAAAGCTGTCCCTCGCCGCCGTCGCCCACGTCCATATCTTCCGAGTTGAGCTGCCAGTAATGCAGGTCCAGCGCCGGGCCCAAAACCAGGCTGGGATTGAGCTTGAAAACGATTCCCACGCCGTATTCAAAGATCCAGCCCGAAGCGTTCACCGGATCGCGGCCGTCGATTTCCATTCTGCCCCACACCGGCCCGGCCTTGATGTGCGTGAAGGCGCCCTTGCGACGCAGTCCCGCACCCGCCAGAAATCCCTGGGAATAGTACACCAGATCCTTACCCTCCAGGTCCGGCGCGTAATCGTTTTCCAACCTGATAGGCATGGACCCCACGTTGGTCAACAAATCGAAACAAAGGAGCGTTCCGGGAAAGCGCCCCGGATAGTAAAGCGCCTCGGCTCCCGCATTGGCCTGGTATGCGCTCTTGGACGTGGACTTGGACTCGACCTCGCTTTCGTTGTAGCTGTAAGGCCGCGACTTGTAGTTAAAATTGGCGAAAGAATCGCCGTAGGCTACGCCGCCCCGGGCCACGAGATAAAACTCCGGATCCCTCTGTTTCACTTTGCGCTCATATTGCGGCCGGCTCGGATATTCGTCGCCGAAATCACCGTCGTCGGTAATCAGGGAATCCGGCGTTTGGCGCGTGGCGAAATAGGATTCCACATCCCATATCCCCTCATCGGCCTGCGCCGCCGTAGCGAAAAACAGGATCGCGATCATAAAAACGGCCATGCAAATTGTAACGCGCTTGAAAGTCATATTCATCATCGATGCGCCGTTAAAAAACTCATATTCAATCGCGACTACGATAGCATGGAAAGGACTTTAAGCAACAGTGGAGCGGGTTTCGGGAAGTGCCAAGTTTGTCGTTCCGAGCGAGTCCGTCAGGACGAGTCGAGGAATCCCTTTCGTGAGGCGTTGTCGTCTTTCCATCATTAATACGCCTAATTGAAGGGATTCCTCGACTTAAGCCCCGCCGATTTATTGGACGACAGGGTTTTTCGCTTAAGTCTCAATTTTTCTTGCGACGACCGAAAGGTTGGAAACGGCTTCGTTGGGATGATCCGTGTTGACGCGAAAGAGGCGCACGAAAAAACCGTTATCGCAGACGCTTTTCAGGATATTTTTCCAATGCTCGAAATATCGCGTGGGGATATGCCATTTCCCGTCGATTTTGCGCGCCCCGGCGAAATTTTGCGCGTCTTTCACGGGATTCCAGGCCACGTTGCTTTCCAATATGCCGTGCTTTTCGCGATACATTTTTCTTTGCACCGGCGCGCTCATGGTGTCGATCAATATCAGGCCGCCGGGCTTGAGAATGCGCCGGGCCACGCGGAAAAACGCCTGACGGTCCTTTTTTTCCACGATGCAATGCAGGCAGTGCCCGTCCAGCACGAAGTCGAAACTCTCATCGGCGAAAGCATCGAGCTTCGTGACGTCGCCCGCCTGAAACTTCAGCCCTCTGCCCTTGGATTGCGCTTTGGCCATTCGAATCGCTTTGGGGCTGATGTCCACGCCCGCGCCCTTCCAGCCCAAATCGTTAAACCAGCGCAGGGCGGGCGCGGTTCCGCACCCCAGTTCGATCATCGAACCGGTTCTGGGAAACCATTCCTGCGAAACCGCGTCTTCCAGAAACCGCTTGAAATCCGGATCCATGTCTTGCTTATATCCCGCGGACTGATCCCAGGAAGAGGCGCCCTTTTTGGCCATATTTCGATAAAGCATATCGTGCGCGTGATAGGCCTTCGGTTTTGCCGGCATAAGGGTCTCCTTTGATTGTTGGCGAAACTTACTCATAACGCAAAGCTTCGATGGGATCGAGTTTCGCGGCCTTTCGAGCCGGATAGACGCCGAAAAACACTCCGACGAAAAAGGAGAAAGTCAGAGCCAGCACAATGGAATACGTGGTGATGATGATCGGCACTTTGTCCGTGTAATGCATGGTGAGTTTGAGGCCGCCCACGCCGAGGCCGACTCCCAAAACGCCTCCCAGAAAGGCCAGCGCGCCGGCTTCGATCAGAAACTGCCGGGAGATGTCCTTGCGTTGCGCGCCCAGGGCTTTGCGGACGCCGATCTCCCGCGTGCGCTCGCGCACGGACACCAGCATGATGTTCATGATGCCGATGCCTCCCACCAGAAGCGAGATGCCGGCGATGCCGATGGCCGCCGCGAAGATGGAGCCGGTGAGATTGGTCCAGGCTTTCGTGATGGAGTCCCGGGTCTCGATCTCGAAATCGTCCGGCTCATAGGTTTTGAGTTTATGCCGCACGCGCATCAGCGCCACCACCTCGTCGATGGCCTGCTGAATCGGAACATCCGCCTTGGCTTTGATGTTGATCTCGATCCTGCCCCGCGTGTCGTAATGCTTGGCGACGACCGACATGGGCGCCACGACCATGTTGTCCTGGCTTTCGCCGAAAACGCTGCCGCGCCTGTCCAGAACGCCGATCACGCGAAGCCGCATATTATCCACGCTGACGTAGCGCCCGACCGGGGAGCCGTATTGGAACAGCCGGTCCACCACATCCAGGCCGAGGATGCACACGTTCCTGGGTCTGGCGTCCTCCAGGGGGATAAAGCTGCGGCCTTCGCGAAAATCCACGCCGTGAATGGAAGGGTAAACGCTTGTCGTGCCCACCAGCATAACATTGGGATCGGTTTTCTCCCCGCCGCCGCTGATGATCTTGCCGCCGAATCCCGTCGTCGGCGCCGCCAGATCCACCGAAGGGCAGGTTTGCCTGATCGCTTCGACATCCGCGAGAGTTAAATCTTTCCGCTTGCGGTATTTGCGCCAGTCCATGCTGATCTGCAGCGCCGGATATTTTTGCAACATAAACGAAGAAGCGCCGATGCGGTTGAGTTCCTTCCCCACGATCCCGTCGATCCCCGCCACGATGCTCATCATCCCGATCACCGTGGCCACGCCGATGATGATGCCCAGGCATGTCAGGATCGACCGCAGCTTGTTGCTGCGAATCGAATCCAGCGACATCTTCACGCTTTCGAATGTGGCGCGCATGCGGCGGCTGAAAAGCATCTTCAACTCTTTAAGGCGTGTTAAGGAGCTTCGAACGAATCTTATCGACTGATTTGTTGTATGTCACGGCCCGCGCAAAAGGCAAGGGGCGTCATCCTGATTAAGGAGGAAGGAGGAATTTCACTGGCGCGATTGCAAGTGTCGCAATGGATTTGCATGAGGCAAACCCTCGTGCTTGTAGGCTGCTCATTCTTCTTTAATGCCGGATCAGCTTCGCTTTGATGGGTTTTTTGAGCGAATGCTGAAAATGAAAGCCAGGATGCCGACGGCGAGCATGAAAACCGTCAGGGCCGTGCTTTGTCGCCCCCGGCTCACGCTGCAAAACAATCCGTTGTCGTCGTCATTATCGTCGTCGTCATTATCGTCGTCGCCGGAATCGGCGTCATCGTTTGCGTAGTCGATGTCGTCATCCGCATCATCATCCGCGTCGTCATCGACCGTCGCATCGTCGTTGGCGTCGTCGTCATTGTCGCCGCCGCAAAGGCATTCGTTGAAATTATCGCAACTGTAATTCTGCGCGCAGTCGATATGGCTTTGGCTCAGATTGTTTTCGCAAAAAGTCATGCATTCATCGTAAGTATCCGGCACGCACGACGAAGAGCAAAGATTCACCGCTCTGGCGCAAAGATCCGAGCATTGAAATGAAATATCGTCATCCGCGTCATCATCCCAAAAGTCGTCATCGGCGGCGTCGGCCCAGGTAAGCGCGGGCAGGGCTACGATCAGAAATAGGGCGAGAAATAGTGCTTTGTTCATAACAATGCCTCCTGATTCATTTCTTTGGCTTTCGGCCGGTCGAAAGGCTGAAAATGAAAGCCGAAATTCCCACGACAAACATAAAAACCGTCAGGGCCGTGCTTTGCCTGCCGCGGCTCACGCTGCATGAAAAGCCGTCTTTGCTGTCATCATCGTCGTCGCCGGAATCAGCGTCGTCTTTTGCCGCATCGTCATCCACTTGCGCGTCGTCATCTTCTCCGCCGCACAAACAATCGGAAAAGTCCGAGCAATCCTTGTGTTGCGCGCAATCGATCCGGTCCTGATCCAGATGGCTTTCACAATAATCATGGCATTCCGCGTAGCTTGCCGGAACGCAGTCCACGGCGCAAAGCGATGCGACTTTTGTACACAGGTCGTAGCAATCGTATTCGTAATAATCATCGTCCCAGTCGTCGTCCCACCAGCCGCCGTCGGCGTGCGCGGCCACAGGGATAAACGAAAGAAGAGCAACAACGTATAACATTGCGAAAAGGCGGCGTTTCATAATGAACTCCCAAGCACCGGCGTCACCCGATGCAAAACGGCTTCGCACCCATCACGGCCCCTTGAAAAACAATACAATCCATCAATTGAACTAATGATATCAAATCGCCATTTCAACCACAACAAGTATTTTTCAGAATAAAAAACCGCGCCGGCTTCTGCGGCCGACGCGGTGACTTATCGCAAATTTGCCGCCTATCGGGTCAGTCGAGTCCGTCCAGATATTCGATGGCGCTTTCGACCCAGGGCGAATACCAGCCGTTGATCTTCATCCGCAACAGGCCCTGCTGGTCGACGACGAAGTTCGTGGGTACGTAATTCGCCGGATAGAAAGGACCCGCGACCGCGGCGCCGGCGTCGTTGAGGATAATGCCGGTGAGCTGCTCGGCCCTGGCGCCTTCCGAAGCGTCGCCGTAATTGTACAGAGTCCAGTTTTCCAGATCCTCGTCATCGGGCGCGTTGCCGTAAAGATCCTCCTGCATGAGCGAATAGATCATTATTACGGCGTCGGAGTATGTATCCATGAGGTCGTCGAGGTCCGGCGCTTCGGCGTTGCATGGCGGGCACCACCCGGCGAAGCTGTCGATAATGACTACCTTGCCCAAGCTGTCGGAGAGCGTGTAGTCGCCGTAGACTCCCTCCTGAAAACCGCGAAGCGTGAAATCAGTAAAGGGCCGGCCGATGCTGTAATCGTCGCCGCCCACATCATAACTCTTGATGATGGAATTGCTTTCATGGCCCGCGGCGTCGACGACCCATATCTGCATGGAGTGATGCCCCGGCTCGGCGAAATCTCCGGTGAGTTCCAGGCCGATGTCCCGGTCTTCCCAGGAGCCCGTGCGGCCGACTCCGGCGCCCAGGTCCGTAACAATCGGCTCGCCGCCGTCCAGGCTGACGTACTGCTTGCCGCCGGCGAGATCGTCGTCCCGGTCGCTCCAGCCGACCCAATAGGCGGCCAGTTCCCACTCGGGATCGAAGTTGTTGCCGGACCACTCGACCCACAGTTCCAGTTCGGGATCAGAGGCGGAAAGCTCCCAGGAGGATTTGCTGCGGATCAATTCCGGCGCATCGTCGTCATCGTCCGCGTCGTCGTCGACGTCGTCGTCATCGTCCGCGTCGTCATCCGCGTCGTCATCCACATCGTCATCATCGGCGTCGTCGTCCGCATCGTCATCGACGTCGATATTCAGGCAAGACGCCATCTGTTCGCATCCGCTCGCGGCCAGAGCGCAGTCGGCGACGGTATTGGTTAGTGACGAAAAATAGCTTTCGCATTGATCGAGGCTCCCGATGCCCAAAGCGGGGCCGAACTCGCAGGAAACCACGTTGTCGCAGAAATATCCACCCGTGGCGCCGTTGTCATCGTCATCGTCGTCGTCGCCGTTGTCGCATCCGATCGTGATAAACGCGGCTGCAAAAAGAGCCAGGAGGATCAGAGGGAAATGGAATCCGTATCGCAGCATAATAATCTCCATGGTTGTACATCGCCTGCAAACAATCTTACGCATTAAAGCGTAAAGACGAATTCTCGTCATTTCCGTTGCGCGCTGTCAACCCCAACGGACATTAAGAGTCGAAAGTGAAAGGAATCCAACGAAATCATTGACTTGCGAAAATTTGTTTTGAATATCGTGGCATTCTGTGTCATAAAGAGAAGTTGGGTTTATCTCAATACCCTCCAGACCTGATGAGCCGATGAATCGGACGTGAGAAAACATGGAGGGCGAATGTGGTTGAATTGATTTTATTTTATTCATACGGGGTGGTTTTATGCAGCAATTTTCAAGGGACGGGTTTATCGATCAAGGCGCGAAAAGAATAGCTGTTTACTGGGATTTCGAAAATATTCATAACGGCATCCAACCTCCGGGTTACAGCAGTCCCGGCCGGGCGTCGCGCGCCTATGAGGAAATGGTCAACGTCAAGACGGTCATGGAATATCTCAATTCCCTGGGCAACGTGGTCATCAACAGGGCCTACGGGAACTGGACCATGTACAAGCATTATCGCTTCATCCTTTTAGAACATTCCGTCGATCTCATTCAGCTTTTCCACCGCGGCCAGCACGCGAAAAACGGCGCGGATATTCGAATCGCCATCGACGCCATCGAGGACATTTTCCACTACCCCGACGTCAACGTGCAGGTTGTCGTGGGCGGCGACTCGGATTTCACGAATCTCGCCCAACAGATACGCAAGCACGGCAATTACGTTATCGGCATCGGCGCCAGGGACTCTTCCAATATTTACTGGATCAAATCCTGCAACGAGTTCAAATACTACCAGAGCCTTCTGCCCAACGCCGACGATGACGATGACGGCGAGGAAAGAACCAAGCCCGCGCAAAGTCGCGGCAAGGTGCATATCGACGACGCCAAGGATCTGCTCCTTCGGGCCGTCCGGCGCCTGGCGCGCAGCAACGAGGAAGGGCTCGTTTCCCTCTACAACATCCGCCCCATCATGATCCGCATGGATCCTTCGTTCGACGAGGGCGATTACGGCCATGAGAACTTCACTCAGTTTGTCGAGGCCTGCGACGACGTGGTCCAGGTGGAAAAGCGGGAGGACGGAGCTTTCGTCAAGCCCGCCGAGGTCAAGCCCGACGTCAGTTATATCAACTCCGATCCTCTGCCCACGGAAGACCTGGAGTCGATTTACCGCAACACCCTGCGCCAGATTCACTATCGCATCATGCCGCCGGAAGACAGGATCAAGGCCCTGGAGACCCTGTACGACATCCTGCAGGAAAAAGGACCCATCGAGGACCAAGGCGCCGTCAAGGAGATGTTGATCGACAAGTACAACGACGACGGCAGCTCTTTGACCGACGAGGACGCGCAGAATATCTGGGATATGGGCTACAAGGCCAACGTCTATTATTTTCAGGAATACCCTTTTCGCAAAATCGTTCTCAACGAACGCGTGCAATCGAAATCTTCCCTTTTCCGCCGGGCGGACCTGTCGGTGGTCAAGAGATTATTGGGCAAGTGCCCCGTGCAGCCCCTCAAGGCCGAGCCGATTTCCAATTTGCTTTACGGCAACGACAACGAAAAGCAGGAGTACGTCACCGAACTCATCGGCGAAGCCCTGACCATGGTTTAAATGATCCATTCGATGCTTTAGAATAATAGCGCCGCGAATCGTCCGGCGTTATGGGGGATAGTTATGCCCGTCGAGCATCCGAGCTTCAAGGCGCGAAAGTTTCATCGCGCCGCCATCGTTTTTTGCGCCGTGATGTCCTTGCTGCTTATCGCCGCCGTCCCCGCCCATTCCGGGCAGCGCCATCGGATCAGAATCATGACCGCGAACGCGCAGGAGCGAACCGCCGTGGCCAATCTGGGAATGGCCGTCGAGGGCGTGGATCTTTCCGACGATTCGGTCGTGATTCGCGCCGACGAAAAGACGCTTCGAAAAATCGAGGCTCTGGGATTCGAGTATTTCCCGGAGGCGCAAACGGATTTCCCATCGTATATGAGCGATTATCACGACGAACAGGAAATGCTGGACGCCCTTAACGGGCTGACCGCCGCTTATCCGGACATCATCGAGGAGTTTTCCATCGGCGCCACCGTCGAAGGCCGGGAAATCCTGACTTACCGAATCAGCGACAATGCCGATCAATACGAATCCGATGAACCGGCTTTGCTCGTCGCGGCTATGTATCACGCCCGGGAACACGTCACCGTTGAAGTCGCCCTGGATTTTATCGCCTATATGCTCGAAGGCTACGGCGCCGACGATTATATCACCTGGCTCGTGGACAACCGGGAAATCTACGTCATCGTTCGCGTGAATCCCGACGGCCACACATACGACGTTGACAACGATCTGCCCTATTGGCGGAAAAACAGGGCGCTTACAAGTCTCCCCTACTGCATCGGCACGGATATCAACCGGAATTTCGAGGTCGGTTTCGGCGGCGACGGATCATCTTCCGACGAATGCGACGAGGTCTATCACGGCGCGCAGGCCTTTTCCGAAAACGAAACGCAAAGCCTGCGCGATTTTATCTTCGCGCATGAAAACCTGACCATGGCCGTCAACCTCCATACCTACGGCGGCCTGATCCTCTACCCCTGGGGACATACTTACGACGACATTTCGGCGCAGGATCTTCTGATTCATTCGAGCCTGGCCGGCGAGCTTGCCCGCACCACGGGCTACACGCCCCTGAAAACCTCGGACCTTTACTTATGCAGCGGCGTGGCCGTGGACTGGGAATACAGCGTGGCGGGACTCGCGGCTTTAACCATCGAAATGACCGGCTCCAACGGATACGGAGTGTTTTATCCCGACAACTCGATCATGCAGGATGCTCTTGAAAAAATGCGCCCGACGCTTCAAAAAGCAGCCGGCTTATGCGCCGATCCGACCATGGTCCTGGGCGCCGAATTGTGGCGCCTGTCGGCCGCGGAGGATTCCGGAACCGTCATCGTGGCCTGGTCGCCCATCGTGGAAGGCAACGGCGGAGGCTGGAACGTCCTGCGCGCCCCGGCGGAAGAAGGCCCCTTCGAGCAGATCAACGACACGCTGATCACTTTGGGACAAAGCGATTATGAGTTCGTGGACGATAATTCCCGCCGCCAGGTTTACTGGTACAAGGTGGAATATGCGGGTTTAAGCGCGACGCAGACCTTCGGTCCGGTGAGCGCGGATGTGGAATTCGACGACGACGTGAACGATGACGTGAATGATGATATCGATGATGACCTGGATGATGATCTCAACGATGACCTCGACGACGATGTCGACGACGATGTTGATGATGATGTTGATGACGACCTGAATGACGACGCCGATGACGATTGGATAAACGACGACACGGGAGATGATGATAATCTTCCGATCGCCGATGACGACGATGACGATTCGGCTCCGACGGCCTCCGATGACGAGGACGACACGTCAAACTCCTGCGGGTGTTGATACGGCGATATATTTGGCGTCACGATTTTCAAGCAACATGAAAAGCGATGAGGTTATTGAGCTTCCTGCATTGGATCAGCTTGACACCCATTACGGCGCACGACTATATTTTTCCCCTTGATGCGGGCGTAGCTCAGTTGGCAGAGCACGAGCTTCCCAAGCTCGGGGTCGCGGGTTCGAGCCCCGTTGCCCGCTTTACAGGCAAGGCCAGCAACTCATTGAAGTTGCTGGCTTTTTTCACTTCACCAAAGTCAAATGACGTTTTTTTACGGTGCGTTGACAGATTCGTTGACAAGTTTCTTGCCTTTCAAGCCCTGGAAGTAGGCTATTTACAGCGTCTTTCATCGCCTCATTGGGACTATGCGTGTATCGCATTGTGACACGTATATCGGAATGGCCGAGTAGTTTCTTCACGACTTCCAGCGATTTCCCATTCATCACCAGTTGGGAAGCGAACGAGTGACGGATGTCGTGAAAGCGAATTCGCGTCACTCCTGCTCGATTACAAATGTGATCAAAGGGTTTACGGTATGAATAATATGCCAGCTGGCGCCCTTCATCATTTGCGAAAACGTATTCGGATTTCACCGCCTTTTCCCGACGATTGATCAGCATTTCACTCAGAGCATTATTTAAAGGGATTGAGCGATTGCGACGTCCCTTCGGGCATTTTTCAATACCACGCCAGACAGATCGCTGAATCCGAATAGCACTATTTTCGAAGTCGATGTCCAACCACTTCAGAGCGCACAATTCGCCAGCGCGCATTCCCGTCAAAGCTGCTGTCGTGAAAAAACACAGCCAGTCAGGACGATGTTCTTTACACATTTTCAGAAATCGAAGGCACTCTTCCTCGTTCCATGTTTTCGGTTCAAATTCCGGGACCGGCAAAGGTTTGATGGATTTCATTGGAGATACTTCAATGATTCCCATTTCCACAGCCCAATTGCAGAACTTCCGAAAACATCCCATGATTTTATTCACACGGCTTTTCGAAAGGTTTTTTCCGCGATCGCCTTTTTTCCGAGATCGCGGTTTGCGACAAAGTTGTGCTTGAAATGTGAGACAGTCAGCCGTCCTCAGGTCTCGGATATCTCTATCCCCGAAAAATGGACCGATGTGATTTCGAAGCATCGATTCCTTATTGTTAATTTCAGACGCTGAATTATGGATTTTGACGTCCTGATCGAAATAAAGATTCAAGACCTTGTGCATTGGCAATCGGTCGGTTCTTTCTTCAGCAACGTCATCATATCCAGGCACATATCCTTTAGCGTCGGCTTGTCGTTTTAATTCACGGCCTTTAGCTTCGACTTCTTTTCTTGATCCTTTTATCAGGCGGCGAAACCGGACCATCCGGCCATCCTTGTTTAGGTACGTGAAATCCACTTGCCGTCCCCCTTTGAGTCGGCGCAGATGCACTTTCGACATTGTTTTCCTCCTTTCCGGCATCTACGCCACATTGCCGTTGGCAATCTATCACGTCTTGCCAGAGAAATCGCCAGAACCGCCCATATTTTTTCCCGGGAATTTTTCCTTCCCGGGCGAGTTTCTCGACGAGTAATTTATCCAGTCCCAGCCGTTGACCGAGTTCTTCACTATTTAGGAGTGACGCTGGAGAATTCTGCTTTTGCTTAGAGACGGCCGTCTGTGGAGCCAGAGGGCCGTCTGTTGGGGTTTCCAATGACAACTCGGTATTTTCTATTGCGACGAAAGCCGGACCCTTAAATTGAATCCTGGGCTTTCCTATGGGGATTGGAACCGTGTCGGTTTGGATTTCAATAACGGCAGCATCGGGATAATAGAAATCAATAAAATTCATGTCGCTATCCTTCTTCATCGACAGGCTCGCACGGTTCTTTATCGTCTCGATGCAACAATTGGCGCAGTTTTTCAATATCGGGTGATGTTCTATTTTCACTCACGAAGGATTTCTTTTCACCGCTGCCGTTAGGCGAAGCGGTATTAAATGACTTATCATTTAATATTTTCTCCTTTTCAGTCTTTGTAGCCATTAGATATCTTTCGTTAAAGCTTATTTGCGTGTCGTCCGTGACAGTACCCTGCTGACAAATTTGACCGTGTTGATATGCCTCTGATGACATACCTAAGCTGCCGTTGGTGACCGTGGGGTCGGCCATTTTTGGCAATACTGTTTTTTGCTTTCCTTTCTGGGATTTCTTGTCGGCTATGGGCAGATGGGTTGGCGCGAGGAGGTAAGTAAGGGATGTCTGTCCCGTCCGTTTTTCGCGCCGGATCAGTTTTTTGTCGCTCAAATCCTTTATTGTCCTGCTAGTTTTCCGATGGGACCAGCCGAGCTTTTCGGAAAAATATCCAATCGATCCCCAGCAGTAGCCTTTAGAATTTACCAAAGAAATAATGAGGCTATACAACCGATATGAAGCGTCAGAAAGCGTTTTCCAATAAAGCGCACGGTTAGATACTGAAGTATAGCCGCACTCCTCATCAAGAATTTCTTTCCTCAGCTTTTTATTCATACGACATCCTTTTGGCTTTGGATTTGACTGATTAACGGAATCCTCGACTTCAACATCCAAGCCATTTGCGGTGAATTAGAGATCTTTTCTTCCTTTTTAGTTCTCTTCCTGGTCACGCATATGTTCCTCATGTCGACGCGCGAACTCGTCTTCGTCACTTTCCCACCCAATATCCCAACGCTCGGGGATAGCAATATCCTTCCCGAAAGCACCTCGGAGCAAGATAGGTACCTCATAAACTCTTTTCGCGTGGCGAAGGACGTGACATATGGCTTTGATATAGCATTCGTAATCATCTATTTGACGCCTTAATTTTTCGCGACAATCCCGTTTATATTGATCCCTCGCCTCGTTATCCCTTTCATTGATACCCAGAGACTCGTAGAAAATCTCAACAGTAGTGTGAATGTCGAAAGTTCCCTCCCCCTCATTCAGGGCATATATTTCTTCGGCAATAGGTAGATGATCGTCGTTATAGATCCTGTCGTTGTACTTTGGCGGTTTAGTAAAATAGCGCCATTGATGCGTCTTTCTTGAATTTTGTTTTTTTTGCACTATAACCTCCTACTAACTTATACCCCTCCAGGCAATTTCTAAGCTGGGATTAAACGGCCTTTGGCATGCATGAGGAGGTAAGTGCTCGGAATTATTCTCGAAATTGCTCAAAAATACTTTTTATTTCTTTTATAAAAAATATGCGGAGATTGTTGTCGGCAGGATTTCGCCATCAAAAAGCGACAAAAAATCAGATTCATCCCCGATTTGAGTGGGCGACTTAGAAAGTGCGCATCGATGGAGTGATCCGCTCTCAGGCGATGAACCGAAGCGATTACTATATGAATTCCCGAAACCGGATACGCCGACGAAATTCTTCCGAATTGGAGACCCCTTTAGGGATCGGTTGTCGTGTTCTTTGTGGTTGGGCGAATCCATAATCTTCTCGTTCAAGGAATTTGTAAATGGCCTCTTGGCTAATTTCGCCTGCTGTGTATTCACCGGTGATCGGTCAGGGGCTTCTCGAATCAAAGGGCCATCGCCTTAGCCCAAAAACAGAAACCGCCAAGAACCGGATGGGAAATTCTTGGCAGTTTCAAACTAACCCACGATGTGGGTAGATGTTCATTTTTTCCCATCCCCAAATTGGAGCATCGAAATGTTCCAATCGACGGCATTAATATACTAATCCCGTTCTTTCTGTCAAGAGAAAAAATTACGTAAGTATTTGATATATAAGGGGAAATGGAACATGTTTGTCAAGGATTTATCTGTGAATACAGTTTAATAAAACCACAGGACAATTGTTCACTTGGTTGATAGGTTCATGAAAATCTGGGAGCCGCACATAAAGCGCCAGATTAATTCATTCGTGTTGAGTTTTTTCATGGCTTTATTTTAGGAGACGAGTTTGTTAATGAATAGGCACGTGATTAAGGGATTTGAAATGTAGATTTGGGATAGATTCTGCTATTACCATGTGCTTGGCGGCGATACACTGAAGGCCATTGTGCGCAATCTGGTGGAAATCATCAGGCGCATAATAAACCATGGACTGGAATTTGAAGGAATTCGCCTGCACCCATATGCGGGTGATCGTGAAATGATTGCTGAAAAAGTACAGCTTTCTGCTGGATATGCAGGAATCGGTGACGAACACGGTCATTAAGCAAGCGGAATTGCTTTGCACGGGGATTGCAACATGAATAGTTTAATCTGTCGTAAATTAAATGGGAGTTGATATGGGAAACAAATCGTGGCTTCGTCTACCTGTAGTTTCTTTAGGTGCAGAGTACTTGGTTATGGGGCATTTAATGAGACGAAATATCTTGACCTATAAAGCTCCACCAGGAAATGAGGGCTATGACCAATACTGTTCACTTAAAGCCCCCTTTCCACGATGCGGCATGTAGGGGAAGCCCGTGGTGGATCGAGATTTTCCCCTCGTCGTCGTATGGGATAGTTGCTCATCTTCACTTTGACGCCGCGTTTGTTTCTTCGCTCTCGGCTGGAGACCACGCGTTCTTCGAGAATTTCTTCCAAGAGCCATCGATGGAATTTCTTTCTAAGCCGAGGGGGGAAAAGGATTTGTTTTTGGGATTTTTCGCCTCACGATGCGCACGGCGTGAACGAAGGAAAGTTTGTCCGCATCGAGATTGACGCTTTTGGCAGCCTGATGCATCAGATTGCGGATCATGAAGTGGGCCAGCATCAGGCCGAAAAATTCCTGTTTCACCAAGGCCGGGCTCTTGCTGCGCAACACGATCTTCGCCCCGCGCAGATGGGTTTTGAGTTCATCGAACGCCGTTTCGATCTCCCATCGTTCGTGGTAAAGCGCCGCCAGTTCCTCCGCCGGCGCGGCCTTCGCGTCAAGAATCGTCGTGATCAGGCGATAAATCGGCTCCGCGTCGGGCTGCCCTTCAAGCCGATACTCGATAACCCGAACCCGGATTCCGTCCTTGTTGTGTCGTTGCGCTTTTTCCGTCGGATAGATCGTGCTCAGATAGGATCCGTCGGACAGTTGTTTTTCCTTGCGCCGTACGTTGTTGATTTTGAGTCGCCAAAGCAGGTCCGCGCCGGTTTCGGCCGCCTGTTTCCACAAGGGATAACCGAAAAAATTCCGATCCGCCAGGCACAGCATCCCCTTTTGCAGATGTCCGACGACCTCTTGGGCCAACGTGATTTCCTGGACGCCGTAGGAACCCATACGCGAGTCGAACAACACGTGGGTGCCGTTCTCCACCAATGACACAAAACGGATTTTCGGATAACCGCTTTTGCCCCGAGACGCTTTCGGCCGACCGAAAGCCGCTTCGTTCTCATCGGTGTCCGCCACGTCCAGGGTGCTGCCGTCCAGGCTGACCGTTTTCCATTTTCGATACCACGCACCCGGTGTTTTTCGCGAAGCCAAAGGGCGCACCGAACGGTCGTGAAGCAAGCGAATCGGCTCGACGCCCAACCGCGTTCGAGCCTGGGATATCCCCGACTTGCCTGCGGTGCGCACCGGCTTCCCCAAAGATGGAAACCACTTGATCCCCTCTTGCAAACAACGCAAAACCTCACCGTAGGAAACCTGCATGTACAACGACATGGCGATCACGTAATAGACCATCAAATCCGCCGGCAAATCACGCTCGCGAACACTGGCTTTACCGCTCTCGTACAAAATCGCCTGTACCTGCTCAAGAGGAAAGGTCATGCCGAGAACCCCAAGACTGATATGATCCGTGACACGCATCCCTGGCGGAAGTTCTGCTACTGTTCTTGCCATAGTCGTATCCTCCTTCAATCGAAAGAAGAATACCAGAAAAATTTACTTAAGTGAACAGTATTGGGGCTATGACCTGATTTGCATTCACCCCAATCCGCGCTACCACCCTAAAGCGAAACAAAAAGCGCAAATACGCATTCAAGTTAAGAGTCGTTATGCGACCGATTGTGATCGTGGATTCCCCGTAAAGGAACAATCAATCGATGCTTTTGACTTCCTCATCATTGTCTTCATGAATATAGGAAAATTCTTCGGGAAAAATACGGGAAGCGAAGGATCAGCGCCAGTTGAGTTTTATACGCTGCCTGCAAAGTTCGTTCGGGAGCATCATAATAAAAGTAGTTCATGGCAAAAGGTTCGGCTTCGCGGTTTAGAAAATGAAATAAAGCTTTTTGCAGGTGAGCAAGGATTCGAACAGATCACCGAGGCGCTTGGTATTGAACGACCAAGAAAAATCAGAGCTACACATATTTTTGAACCGAACCAGAGTAATGAAATCGAAGACGAATATGAATTCGACGGAAATACGACTGAGGAAGATAAAAGGGATACCGATTTAAGCATCGACCACAGAGCAGCAGTTTTTAATGAGAAAAGAGACGGAATGCTTTCTTTTGAAGAGAAAAGAACAATTTTTAACTCATTTGAAGAATTGACTGAAAAACCGTCCACGCAAGGCCGATATTCCTATCACTACTATAGAAGCAGGAAACAGAAAACGCATCTCGGAACACTGACACCAAGCAAAAATGGAAACGGATACGTATGGGGCAAATTTCTTTCTGGTTATCCTCTTGATCCAAGGGGTTGGATAAAAATTACTTTTTTTACATCTGAAGAACTTAATAAATTAATTCGAGAGGCGATTGAATCTTTCGGATGAAAACAATGGTGGGAAACGATGGATTACCGGCAGTTCTTGTATGGGCGGCACAAGCTGTTGACACAGGTGATAAAGGCTGGTTTTAAGAGACTTCACGAATGACTTGAAAAATCTTTGAAAGCGGGTTGACCGGTGGGTAGGAAAAAAAAGGCGCTTCAAGAAGAAGATTTAACCAAATTCGACCCCAATCTTGAGGCTCAAAGGAAGTACGTTTCATACCTTCGGAAATCGTATTCAAAATATCCCTCTGAAATTTCCTCACGCGCCTTACTCATTCTTGAATCTATTCTTGATCTGTCGATTAAAGAGAGTTTCTACGAAAGCTCTAAATGGCTGCTCGATAACGTTGCGGTTGAGCAGCTTGGCAAAGACAAGTTTGCGGATTTATTTTTCGTACTTGCAGGGATGATGGTAAATTTGCAGATGGCAAAAAATATCAACCCAAGACTTGCTGAAATCGGCAGAGACTTTTTCCAGAAATGCGAAGGTGTCGTCGATGAAGAAAGCTTCCATTACAATATTGCAAACACATTTTTTGAACTTTCCGAGATAGGTAAAGCCACATCAGACATCGACTGTTACTTGTGGAACCAAAGAGAAGGTCGCCGTCATTTGAAACAATGTTTGGATATCAATCCAGCTAAATCGGAAGCGATTCTAAACCTTGCGAACAGCTATAATTCAGTCGGGCGCGAACTTGAAGCTATTGAAATTTGCGAAAATGCTATTCGGGTCAGACCTGATCACCAAATTGCTTATTCTTTGAAGGGGGAGTTACTTGTCAAATTGGCCTTCATGAAGAGTCAGGTCGATGAAGCGATTAAGTGTTTGAATATGGCGTGGAGCTTCCCCGTTAAAACAAGTCGCGTCGCATGTAATCTTGGGCAAGCTTACTTGAAACTCGGTGAACATTTGAAAGCTACTGAATTTTTCCAAACGGCTGTCGATTTGGCGAATGACTATTCTTCCGAAGAAAAAGCCAAGTGGTTTTTATCCGTTCTCGAAAGGCAAAAGTAATGAGTAGTGAGGGAATCACTTGGATCAGCAAAGTTCCCAAGAAAGAAATTAGTGCCTTTCACCATTCTGTTTGTCTTGAGCACCGCTTATTTCTTAATTACGCGAAAGGAACCGCTGACCGCCATTTCTGTCAAAACGACGACTTTTTCCCGCTCCATTTCACCCACAAAATTAAAGACATAAAGACGCCTTATCACTTTTTCTCATACCTGGTCGAAATCAAAGACTCCTATGTCGTCGCTAGAACTCTATTCATAAAGGCTCAGATCGCAGACACAGCCTTTGAGTTCCTGAAAATTCCTTATGAGGACCGCCTGAATCCTTTTACCGATTACAGAGTGGGCTTTGATTTAAACATAGAGACGATGAAATTGTCGCTGACAAAATCATATTCCGTATTCGATAAAATCGCGTTTCTTGTTCACGAATACTTAGACGGGTCTTTGGCTGAATGGAAAATTGATTTCAAGTCAATTTTTAAAACAGAAAAGCTCCATTTCAAAGAGAACAACAAGTACCTTTTTGCACTAAATGACATCCGTTTGGACTTAGAGGAATTTGATTCGAGAATCAATCGAATAAGAAACAGCATCGAGCACAAATATCTTGTCGTTCACACACTCTTTGAGCCGCACCAAATTACTTTTCCCTTGAGCGCTGATAAACCGCTTGTCAAAGACCCACACGGGGAGCATTCAAGGGAAAATCCGATCAACTTCCATACGACAGATGGTGAACTCTTCGATCTCACTCTTAAAACCTTGAAACTGGCCCGTTCTGCGCTTCTCTATTTGACATTTTTCATCTCCGAGAGAGAGCAGGCAGGGGAAGAAAAAGGAAATTTTTATGTCACAGATATAGACAATATGGACCGACCGGCTCCGTTTCGCAGCATCGTAGGTTAAGCTGCGAAAAGGATTTTCAATAGCTCAGAGCTACATACGAAAGGAGCCGATCATGTCCGAGAATCAATATATCACGAGCGTAGGTATGGATGTCCATAAGAAGACCGTTAATGCCGCCGTCGTTCTCCCCGGCTCGACGAAGGTCGCCGAGGAATGGGAATTCGCCAACGAGCCTCGGGCCGTCAAAAAGTTCGTGAAAAAGGTTAAGCGCCTGGCTCCCGGCGAAGCCGTGGCCTGCTACGAAGCCGGTCCCTGCGGCTACGCGTTAAAAAGAAAGCTGGACGACCTGGGGTTGCCCTGCGTGGTGATCGCGCCGTCCCTGATACCCGTCAAACCCGGCGAGCGGGTCAAGACGGACCGCCGGGACGCCCAAAAGTTGGCCACGCTTTTCATGGCGGGCCTGCTCACCGAGGTGCATCCTCCCGACCCGCAGCAGGAATCGGTGCGGGATCTGACCCGTGCCAGGGAAGACGCGAAACAGGACCAGATGCGCGCCCGGAATCGCCTGAGCAACATGCTTCTTCGTCATGGTTTTCTGTTCACCGAGACCAGGAACTGGACGAAGAAACATCGCATCTGGCTTCGGAAGCTGCGCTTCGAGTCGATTCACGCCCAGCGGGTCTTCGAGCAGTACTTGCTGTCCCTCGAACAGATCGAGGAGCGTCTTGCGACCCTGGACGAGCATATTGAAGAGGCGGCGCGAAGCCCAGAGTACGCCGAGAAGGCGGGCTGGTTGGGCTGCCTGCGCGGGGTGGGGACGGTGACGGCCATGACGATTCTGGCGGAGCTTCATGATTTTCGCCGTTTTCAAAGCGCGCCGGAACTCATGTCCTATCTGGGGATGACGCCTTCCGAATATTCGAGCGGCGAAAGCTCGCGCCGGGGCCGCATCACCAAGGCGGGCAACTCCCATGTCCGCCGCCTGTTGGTGGTTGCGGCGAAGCACTATCTCCACCGTCCGGCGGTGAGCGCGCATCTGAGAAAGCGCCGGGCGGGCCAGCCGAAGGCGGTGATCGCCGCCGCCGACCGGGCGAGCAGCAGACTGCATCGCCGTTATTACAAACTCCGGGAGAGATCGGGGAAACATCTCAACGTGGCGACGGCGGCGGTGGCGCGGGAACTGGCTGGCTTCATCTGGGCGGTGATGCGTCATGAGGAAATTTAGACTTTCAGCTTTTCGAACATAGGCGTTTTTTTCCACAGACGGAGGTTGAAGGCGGCGAATGAGAAAGGGTACGATCAGGCCGATGCGCGGCGGGGCTATGCGACAGGGCGTCTTGCGCGCCCGGACTCGCGATTGTAGACGGCGCTCGGCCGCGACGGATAACGGTCATGCGGTCCTGTTCCGGCTCGCCGGGATAACCCGCGGATATCAGATTGACTTGTCGTCGAAGCATCCCTTTTCGTTCGCCGCTTTGAGCCTCCGTCCTCGACGGTCTCGTGCATCCCCTCGCGTTATCCACTTATCCACAATCCTGATGAAAGCTTTTAAGGAAGCAGGAAATGGATTATGGATAAGTGGATAACGCTTCCCCCGTGCTGGGGATTGACAGGTCGGTCCATATCAGCCCCAAAGATTTGATTACCTATTATGGAGTAGCAGATGACCGGCAAATTCGTGAAATCGAAGAAGGTAGCAAGAAGCATCACGGGGATTTCCACGCCAGTATTTGGGATAAGTTGGAACCCACCGGAAGATCAGCGCGAGATCATCCGTGACCTCATCAACTTCCTTGAAGATAAACGGGCACTGTTCTACCCATATGACATGGAAAATGGCCCGTGGGTGGAGTGGTCAGTTCTCGAAATTCGAAAGGAATTAACAGAGACTCTGCGCAGATGCTCCGAAGATTCCGAGATGGTTGGGCCTCTACAAGCGATGAGGGCAGCTTGTCGTAAGTACCTGGATTCGGTTGGAAGACCCGACCGCAGAATTCATGTGCCTCACTACATGGCCGATCATATCTGGTTATCGCTTGGGGAGCTACGCGGCATTTTCGGTATCCATCTAGCATGGCTCTGTGCAGCATACGGGATAGATGCTCCAGCTGACCTAAAAACGATCTTCCCTCTTTCCGAAGATGATGATCGTGACGAATGATCGCATAATCGGGGAATTTCGCCGTTGAAGCAAGAAATGAAACCCTAATGTCGAATAGGTGTAAGAAAAGCTCTCGTATCAATTTTTATAAGGATTGGGTGGAGTACCTGCGTCTTCAAATGATTTCTTCTGGTAATAAAATCGACCCAAAAACACCCGACGATAAAATTGAAATGATGAGCTTTAATCTTGGGAAGCGTCGTATCCGTTCCTGTCGCCGTCAAGTTTTTATTGCGAAGGAGTTCACCTGTCCCGAAGGACATAGAGAAGTTCTCGAACGCATCAAGGAAACAGTCCAGACTGGAAATACGCTGACGCCCTACCAGAGTAAGGCTGTTCTGGAAAAACCCTCTGCAAAGGACGGTCTGCTCTTCGATTGGGACATTCACCATCTCCATTTGGGCAAAATGATAAATGCTGACGGGTTCGTTGCTCGGACAAAGGATTTACTTTTCGTTCGAGCCACAGACACGTCGATTTACTTTCTCTCCGTCGGTAGTCACGGAGATTGGGGTGATGTCGAACTCTTAGAGATCATCCACCGGAATTGGCCTGAAACAATCGTTCATCGAAAGATGAAAGGAATTGTCATTGGGCCAGATGGCGTCGCACCAACATCAGATGAAATCGTTGAGTTGAGAAAGGGCGCTTACATGATGACAGCCCTATCGGACGGAACTGCCTATTCTCCCCCTGGCGGGGGAATTGCATCGTCCGGTGACAGCGTAGCGGCTGTGAATAGTATGTTTGCCCATAGACATTGGATTCGTGGTCTGCAGGAGTACGCTGAAAGGAAAATGAGCGAGTATCTGATGATGGCACGAAAGAAAGGGTGGAAGCCAGGGAGACCAATTCATGTCCATCTTAAGTTCGTGGGCAATGAACCTTATGTGGTCATACCGGAGTACAGGTTGAAATTTCCTTTGCCCAAACGGTGACAGAATCATTAGATTCCGACAGTGACTCTAAAAGATAAGTCGGTGCTTGAAATTCGGATGCATTTCAGAACTACGCAGGAAACATTCCGGCAACAATTCGAGTCCGCGATAAATGAATGATTTTGGTCATGATAAGGGAATCGCCATTGCAACAATAAATGCCGGTCAGAAAACCCAAGCGACGAAATGCTCTTAAAAGCAGGTCAAGAAGCCTGTCATTAATCGGTCCACAAGGCGTTGATTTTTGACCGGTAGAACTCTAGCCATCGCACAGCCATCTTCAGTTACAAGAAAAGTCGGAACTGAAAATCTTTAACGAAGAAGGTTCTTCATTGGGCGATTCGAAACGCGAAAACCATTTGATTTTCGTCAAGCGTTTCGGCGTTTTTGATTATCACGTTTTTCAAGGGTTTATCGACGCGATTTCCTGATTTTGCCGTAGGGGTTTTTCGTCAGCCCTTTTTAGCGTGGATTGCAGCGTGGATCGGGGGATTTCCAGGAATCGGGAAATTTCCGACAAACTTTTTCCCGAAGCGAGAAGTCGTTTGATCCGGGCGACATCCAAATCCTTTCGTTTGGGCCGTCCCAATTTGATTCCCTTCGATTTTGCCCTCTCGATTCCGGCCTTGACCCTTTCACAGATCAGGTCGCGTTCCAATTCCGCGACGGCAGCGATCATCGTGAACAATGCCTTCCCCGCCGGGGTGCTTGTATCCACCTGTTCCCGAAGGCTAAAGAAATCGACGTTCTTTACCCGGAATGTTTCAAGGACTTCCAGAAGGTGTCGCGTGGACCTGGCGAACCTGTCGAATCGCCAAACGGCGACGACATCGACTTTGCCTTCATGGACGGCGTTCATTAGCCGGTCCAGTGAAGGGCGACGATCTTTCGATCCCGAAATTCCTTCGTCGATAAATTCTCCGACGATATTCCATTTCCTTTGAAGGGCGACAGAACGAAGGTCGTCCAATTGAAGTTCTGGATTTTGTCCTTTGCCGCTTGTGCTTACCCGCGCGTAAAGCGCTACTTTTGTTGCTTCATTCATGACGCAATTATAACGACCCAGGCTGGGGGTCGGCAAGGATTACATGAAAAAGACCAGCGTCCGACGCGGAGGGCAATATTGCATTTTAGTACGGATATTCCGGTCGTCGGTTTTTTCAAGCTTTTCAAAAAAGATGCGAAGAAATTTAATTTGGGGATTCAGAAAGGATTTTTAACCCCCATAGTGAAACTCCACCTCTGTTTTCATTAAGTCATTGCAAGAAGACCCTTGACAATGTGCAAACAAAGATCGTCGGCGAGGATGGCCCGAAGTTGGTCTAGGGCAATCTGCCATTTGCTTTGGAACACCACATCCTCGGGCACACCAACCTTCCGGCGGCGGACGGGATCTAAGGCCCACTGTCTGGGCAGATACAAGCGATGAGCACAGGGAACGCTCATCACCGCGTTGGCCGCGGAAATCTTGATCGCGATCTGACAGTTCTCTTGTGTGCCCACCTCGCCGCAATACTGACGGGCCACGCCCATGCTGTGACGGCCCTTCTTCGGATATCCCGTATCGTCCACTATCCAGGTGCCCACGGGGGCGTGGCGCTCCAGTTGGGCCAGGGCATAATCACGGGCCACCGATAAGATCTTATTCTAGTCTCAGGGAGAGTGAGCCACAAAGTGGTGCATGGACTGATGACGAGCCCCGATGTGGACCGGATCAATTTTGTCCGCCATGGCTCCACACTTTTTCGGCAGCACGGAAGAAGACCGCTTAGGTAGGAACGAAGAGGCTCCTGGCGATCCGCATGGCCGATGACCTAGCCTAAACAGTGAAGGTACGCTTGGAAACGGGCTTGGGGAGAATCGGTTTTATCTCCCATTCCGAAATTATGGTAACAAACAAATCCCATGTCAATTTATGACAAAGCATGATTACTTTATAGAGTCAAAACTGAATCCATTACCGATCCAAGCAGTTATTAGATACCCTCGCCATCCTAAAGTACGAATGCTTACGTCGATTGCGATCCTTTCAATAACGTGGGAAACGATTCAGGATTGAATAATCCTCCAAATAGTCAATTCATTTGGCAAAAATGAGTAACTCGCAATAAACAGTTATATTAAGCGTTATTCGTAATCACTCGGAATTGAAAAAAACGGGAAGCACCCTACTTGGAACTTCAGATCCTCATGTTCGAAGTCAATCCGCCGGTCGCGCTATCAGCAATGCATTTCCGGATCTCAGATATCTTCTATTGTAAGCTGCTTTTACACACAGTGCGTCCCCGCGGGCGGGATGGTAGGGGATCACTGTCTCGAAATCGTTTCCGTTGCGCGGGATATCCACCGTAAGCCGAACCAGTCGGATTTCCCAGTACGCCTCTATTCCCGAATCTCTTCCCTCACGAACCAGCGCCGGGCAGATATCGAATTCCAGATTCGCCGTTGTTTTGGGCGGCGCGCCGCTTCCGATTTTCATTTCAACGGATCGCGCCGCTTCTTCAGGAAACAACGCTAATGCTGTTTCGTCCTTCAAAGCCCTCCTGGTCCGCCCGTCGTTCGACAAAGCCTGCCGGCACCGCCTTTCAATCGCGCGACACAGCGAATCGTAAACTTCCTTCTGCACATTTGCGCCGGGTTCACCTCTAATTTCTCTTTTTTCCGGATAGATCACGGCCTGATCCGCGTTTTGCTCCCATCGGGCGTATACCTCGGGATGCGAAATAAGCTGCGCCGCATTTTTAGCACTCCCGTCGGCCGGTTCGACGACCAGCCTGCTGTTGGTGAGCGCCATTTCCACGACGGCGCCCACATCTTTGTCCCAGGCGCGAACCTGCACCGCGTCGGGCTCCTCATAATAAAGCAGGAAAGGTACGTATCCCGCTCCCTGTTTTTCGATGCGCATTCCGGTCCGAATCGCTTTCAATCCGCCGGAGCGGTCGAAGGTCTCGCCTGCGACGACGGGAAACTGCCTCGCTTCCGATCCGGCGTCCATATCGACCCAGATATAGCTTTCCCCCTGAACGAAATCCCCTCCCGGCCAGTGAGCCCAAACATCCATCTCACGGACCGGCTTTTTATCGCCTCTGTCGATCAAACTCCCGATCCGATCGATGGGGCGGTCAAAGTCGATCTGAAAGTCGAAGTCCGCATCGGCCGCCGGAAGCTTTTCGTCGTCCCCGCCGGAAATCGCCGCCTGAACGCCGTATTCCCGGCACGTCCAACCCTCGTTGACTTCGGCGACCCGGGTTTGTCCGGCTGTAAATACGATAAACGACGCTTTGCCCCGCGCATCAATCTCGATCCTGTTTTTTTTCCATAACGCTTCGATCAGTTGCTTCAGAGCCTGGGGCGGAAAAAAGCGAAGATATTTCCGACCGTCCAAAGACAGCAGCTTTTCCGCAAAGGCGTCCGCGGAAGACATTCCCTTTTCCAATCCGTACCGGATGAGAATCAGCAGCCTGTGAACCGCCGAGCAATCCGACGCAATGGCCTTCCACCGCCGCGCGAATCGATTTTCATCCTCCAGACATTCATCCAGCCACCGCTTGACTTTCGCCTCACCTCCTTCGGGATCGAAAACATAGGGAACGCGGTTCGTATAGATCCTGAGCCTGAGAGTTTGAATTTTCTCGGCCAAAAATCCCGCCAGCCGATCATCGCGAATGACAACCAATCCGTTGTTCAGGTAGTCGACGGGATTTTTGATCCAATGGACGGGCTTTTCGAGGCTCTTGTCGATTCGTCCCCAGAAGTTCCCCGCATTCGGCGCGCCGCCCCATTGCTCCCGTAAATCCATATCCTCGTCCCGGCTGACTCGCTGGATATTGTCGTCCAGAAACTGGAATACGGACCACGAACGCCCGGTCGGCGCGTTGTTGTCCAAAGAAACCATCTTCGCGCGTCCAAACCGGTCGACGCAAACACGCCGGCGTTCGGGAGGTCTTCCCGGGTCGTTCTGATCCAGATAATTCAGCGCCAATCCCTGATAAGGATGATTCAGGCGGATGGAATCGATATAGCGCTTTCGCCCGTCGTCGTGGACCGCGGATACGGAAAGATGCCCCATTGACTCGAAATCCGGCTCCTCCCCTGTTTCCTGAAATCCGACGTCGAGTGCTTTCTTTCCGATCAACATCTCGGGCAGCCCGTCGCGGTACTCGATATCGAGAAGAAATCGTTTACGCTGGTCCCGGGGTAAAAACACGGGCCTGTTCAACGCTGTTTTTGGAATGCAGTACCGGATTTCCCGGTTGGCGGGATCCGGCGCAACTTCTTTGTTTTTTTTCAAAGCCGCCCATTGTCCGGTCAACTCATCCGTCACGTCCAGTCGCGTCGCCCGGATCGATCTCACGACTCCAGAATGCGTGGAAACGTCCAGCGTTCCCCGCGGAAGGCAAAAAAGCCAGGCCCGCTCGTGAAAATCGTAGTTGCCGACCAGCAACCGGCTCGCGGCGTCGTGAATCCGCATATCCTCACGGCAGGTCTTTTCAAATGTCAAAGTCGCGTCGCTGTCGGTCCCGGAGGCTTCAAGCATGATGGCGGCCTGCATCGCGCCGGATTCCAGTCCTCTGGCCAGAACGACTTCCCGGACGATCTTTGCCGGAGGATCCGCAGGATCGCCGCCGTTCGTTTTCAGCCCGATTCGGCATCCGAGCCGTTCGCTGTCGAATACGTAATCGAAACGGACACTGGAAATCTGCGAGTCGGTCCGTGGCGATCTATCCAGTTTTATCACGATCGAATCGGAGAGTTTCTTTTGAAATTCTTCCAGAGTCCCGGCAAGGCGCCTGCCGCTTCTGTCCGCCAACTGCGGATTCGCGACGTGCGTTCTCCACCAGTCGACAACGCGCGTCACGCGGCACGCCGGAACGGCGTAGGGAAAGGCGTCGGGGCGGTCGATGAATGCGAACTCGCCTACGCTCGGGCAACCGAACCGCTCGCTTTCCGGTCCGACTCTCCAGAATGCGCACCAATCTTCCGGCCATTTTGAAAAAATGGTCGACGGCCGGCCCCCCGGCGGTTTCAGCCTGCCTCTCGCCAAATCGAAATCCTCGAAGTCGAATGCCAGCGTCTCGACCGGAAATCCCTGTCGATAGGCGCAGATTCGATACTCCCTAAGATCGATGGCCTCCTGGGCCTGCTGAAAAAAATTAATCAACGGATGACGAATATCCGTCGTTCTGTCGGCGCCTTTTGCCGCGATCATCGCTTCATCCCTTCCGGCAGATCCTGCCTAACGATCCTGTGAATACATCCCTTCCAGCAACAGCATGATTCGATGCCCGATCGGTGCGGCGATATGTCCTCCGTTGCCCGCCGCATCCAGTTCCACGAACGCGACGTAAGGAACCCTCGCCGCCGGAATCAGCGACGGATCATCCTCATTCAAGGATTCCGGCTCTCCTGTATATCCGGCAAAGCGTTTGACGCATTCCTTCATCTCATGTTCCCCCCGGGCGCATAGACGCCGGTCCCGGTTCGGAAACGTAACGAACCTGCCGCTGTCCGGCGCCAGGAAAACCCGCCGGTAAGCCTCGTCGCCGAGCAGTTTCTTCAGCTTCACCGCCACGGGATCGCCCGTTTTTCCGGCGTAGGCGTATAACGGAACAATCGTTCCGGTTTTTCCGGCGTACTTGAGCATCCCGACGGTGTGAAGAGTGCGGCGGGAAGCCTCATCGGTCATCCAGTTTCCGAGACCATAGGTCCGGCCGTAGGCGCCGGCCATTCCGGCGCGCACCATTTTCAGGCCCCGTTCGGCAAAACGATCATCAATTGTTTTTTCTTCCCCGCTTGAGACGGCCTGCGGGGGCGACGCCCGATGAGTCTTTTCGCGGCCCTCGAACAACCGCGGGCGCGCCGGCGCGGCAAATCCCCGCAGAAAATTGACGAAAGCCGTCGGAATCAGAAGCGGCAGAACCTTTAAATTCCCTTCGCCGTAGAAGAACTGTATGTAGGACCTCAACGGAATATAGAGTTCGACGCTGTCGCACAATCGATGACCGCCAAAAGCTCCGTCGACGATTTCGTTGGAAGCGGATAGGCAAAGAGCCTGCCCGTCCAGCAACGCCCCGGACGCCGACGGCTCCAGATTCTCCCAAATAGTTCCGGCAAGATAAAACGTGGGCAGCGCGCCGTCGTGGGCGGGCCAGAAACTCCGTCCGATCTGCGCGCCGTAGCCGCCGACCAGGCGGAAGGGATCGGCGGCGGTCTGTTCCGGGCCGACGCCGGCGACATTTTGCAACCGCGTCCAAAGATCGTGATTGCGTTTCAATTCTATCCACGCGCCGTGGCTGAAGACGGAAAGGGGCTCGGTCCGCCCCGGCTGCCGGCTTCCGTCGCGCCGTACCTTTTCTCCGTTTTCCGGATCGTGATTCAAAGCCCTCAGGACGCCGATGACGACAAAGGTGTTGATCGAATTCGTGATCGCTTCCGATAAATAATGCGAACGGAAATAGACGTCCCGAAAAACAGGTTCGCCGTCTCCTTCGAAGCCGAACGGCCTGGAGCCGCTGATCAGAAAGGGTGAGAATTTCAGGAATCCTTCGAAATCGAGGATTCCTTCTTCCAGCCACAGAGCCATCATGGAAAGCGGCTTCATAACCGAACCAGGTTTGATCGGCTCGGTCAAGGCGCGATGGCGGTAGTAATCGATGGCGTATCGTTTCTCGATGTGGGCAAGAATCCCGCGCATCTCATGATGCCGGCGAAGGACTTCCTGCGCGACGCCGCCGGTTTTCGCCTTCGGATCGCAGATTTCCACGTCGCCGGACGCCTGCAACATGTCGCAAAGGAAGCTTTCGTCGATGGATTTTCCGGATTTGAAGCGTTCCACCAAAAGAGGTTCGTTTTGGATCAACGCTCGAAGCGCCTTCTTCGATTCGGCATTGCGGCCCGCGGCCCGCAGAACCTCCCGCCATCCCAGGCGAAAAGCCAGCAGGTTGGTTCCGGCCTCGGGGGCGTCCGAGTAAATGATTCGAAGCCGGTCGAAAAAGCCGCCGTCCGAAGGATTGATCATGTTTCGGCAGATGATCTTGTAGACGCTCAACACCTGAGTTCTTTTATTGACGATCTGGTTGTGGAAAAACTCCTTTTCCTTATCCAGGTCCGCGATCTGCAAAGATGATTCGGGATAGGACAGCAAAACCGGCATGCGCCCCTGGCGATCCATGAGAATCACCGATCCCTTGACCCAATTTTTCCATTCCGGGCGCAGGCGGGCCCGCTTCATGATCTCCTGATTTTTCGGAGCCCGCATGTCGCGGTAGCATTCGTCGATAGTGCTCTTTACGATCTTGTACGCTATCAATTGCATCGGACCGTTGATTGTCGAGCGCGCCACCCTCGGTCCGTCGGTTCGGTCTTTTCCGTCCACCAGTCGCTCCAGTTCCAATTGGCGCAGGATTGCCGTCTCCAGTCCCGCCCACCGGCCGGTTCCCCAAAGGGAGGCCAGAGAGTTTTCCACCAGCGAAAATGCGTGCTTGTAGGGAGCGCGGTTGGTTCGGACGGAATACATCAGGAGATGCTCCCCTTCCATTTTTCCGGAAATCGTCTCGGGCAGGGTCATATCGAACCAGCGATAGGCGACAGCCTTTGGAAACAGCTTCCGAATCGCGTCGGAAACCGGATCGCCGTCCGTCATGCGAACGCCGGCGCAACGGAAGAATCCGGCTTCAAAATTTGGAATCGAGATTTCCTGGATATCCTTCGGGCCGGATTCAGGCGCCGACACGGAGTAATATCTGGTTTTTTTCAATCCGGCTTTCGCGGTCTCGACGTAAATGTTGCGGGCGGCGACAATCCCGTCGGGCATAAGATGCATCCTGCGCTCTTTTCCGGCCGGCGCCATATAACGGGTCGCCGCGAACCGTCCGTCTTGTCGCCGAGGAAGAAACAGATAGCGCCGTGCGCCGTCCGAATCGAAGACCTGGAAGTAGCGGTGCGCGAAGGACGCGCGATAATCCCGTGAATCGGGGGCCACATCCCCGCCGGTGAGAAAAATCGGTGAAAAATGTTTGAACCGCTTTCTGTGTACTTCTTCCACGTACTTCGGATCAACTCCCATCACCTCGAATCTTTTGTCGCCGGCGTCGCCCCCATCTTTTTTAAACGCGACGATGGACACGTAGGGATTCGTCGGATCGCCCAGGGTTCGATCGGCGGCCGAAGCGATCCTTCGAAGCGCTTTTCGCATCGGCGGCCGATGCTTGTAACTGAAAAGCTCCTTTACGACGGCCTCATTTGTTGTTTCCAGCGTCCGGTCCGCCGCACGCCGTTCAACGATAGGGACGCCGGCGATCCGGCTTTCACCCCGAGCGAAGCGTTCCCGTTCCGACGGCGTGAGGCGAACGGCGAAACGGCTGCCGATCCCGTCGATTTCCTCGAATCCCACGACGCCGCTCTGGACCGCGGTCGCCCAAAGGTCCTCGAATTGGAGGTTTCGCCATCGGTCCGGGATGCTCCTGGAGAAAGCGTCTTCGTACGGGTGGAAGATCAGCCGGGTTGTCGCCGCGACGACGCGCTGCTGGCTGTAAGGTCCGTTGTCCTGGATCAGAAAAGTCATTTCAGGAGTTCGGGACTTGAACGGCGCAAGGCGCAGGCTTGTCGGTGATTTCCCTTCGCGGTCCGCGGTTCCCAGCCAGCATGCGTCGCGGCCCTCGGCGAGTGATTTTTCGCGATAGGCCTCCGTTACGCTCGGCCGCGTGAATCCGGGATCGAGGTAAAGGGGCTCACAGGAAAGTCGGCTTCCAGTCAACCGGACGCGCAGGTGGCGGGATTGCGTGTAATAACCGCGATACGTGTATATCTGCGGCTCGGATTTGACGCTCAACAGCGGATCATCGATGCGACTGCGAGCGCCGACGACGCCGTCGACCGTGTCGGCTTTTTTCGCCAGTCCGATCTGCGCGAAGCCGATCAGCCCTTTGTCGCCGGCGCCTCCCGCCCTGTAAAAAAGGAACACGCGGTCGCCGATCCGCCAAATCGCCGTCGCGTCCGCGTCGCCGTCGAGCGCCCTAGTGTCTTCAGCGCGAAAAACCGATTCGCACAGCGACTGAATGGAGCCCGCCGTTCCCGCCGCCGGACCGCAATCCCCCAGGCGCTCCAACTCCGTTGAAAAAGGATGGTCCGCCGAAGCGTCGAGAAAAGCTTCGGCGTCTTTCGAAATCGACCGCGCGAGGGATCCTTCGAACCAGATATCCTCGATCCGGCGCGGCGGTTCGTCGCGGACCGATTCCCGTATGAGGACCGCCACCTTCCAGGGATTGATAAACAGCAGCAGGCAAGCCGAAGCGGCGGCCAGAAACAGCGTGACCTCGAGAGGTTTAGCCTTTTGCGTTGATTTCGTCGCATCATCGGGACGAAGAAGCATGTAGGCCAGCATGCCGATCAGCGCGATGTTGCTCGCAAATCCGAACTTGCCCGCCGCCACAAAGGGCATGTTGATCCCGGACAACCAGCTTCCGAAAAACGAATAACCCACGATGTAAGCGAGCCGGAACAGAAAATACGAAACATAGAGAATCGCCAGAAAGCGCTTGAAGGGATTGCGTCGGACCGATCGCAGCAACAAAACCAGGGCCGACAGCCAAAGCGCTGCCATCGCGACGGCGAGACGGCCTGTTTTCTCGCCGGTATGACGGGCGACGGCCAGAGCCGAGGGGATCGCGAAGTCCGTGTGCATGTTCGATATCCAGTCAAGGCGCGTGTCGTCCATAACCGTCCAGAAAGCATCGACGACCTGTTCGTTGTTCCCGGCGTAGTAGGGCATCTCCTTGGCATGCTTCCTTTCGACAAATCGCTTGACGGAGTTCTGAACAAGAGAGTCGGGATCCATATGCCGGGGGAGCCATTGCACGACCAGCCAGTTGACCAGCGCGAAGGCGAGGGCCAAAACAGCCAGCACCATGACACGATAGACGAGAATCCCAAAAGGCCTGAAAAGAATTCTTGCGACGACCCGGCGCATAAAAGTGGCGTTCCACTCCTGTTTTGCACCGGACGGATCAAACTTCATGAAAAAGAAAGCTGCGGCGACGGCGATGATGAAAAACCGGCCGAACACCCAGAGTTCTCCCGGATTTCGGACAAGCGGCAAAAACAGGACGCCCACGGTTCCGAAGATGAGAATCGGATACCAGCAGGCCGCCGCGGGGCTGAGCCGCCAGGCCTTGGCCCCCAGCAGATTCGCGCCCACCGAGGGCGCAGCCGCGTTGCGCGTGTTCCACCCGGAGATGAAGACGCTCAGCGCAAGGATCAGGATCGGCACCCACAGCTCGACCATCTGGCTTGTAATAAGCACCGCCGCAAACAGCACGACGAGAACCGGGAAGAGGTAAACGAAGACGCCGCCGCTGAACCGGAAAAACATTTCGCAGACATGGTCGAACTCCGCCGCCCATTTTCCGACCCGGTCCCGGCTTGCGTCGATGAAGCGCCAAAAGGGCGAGTGGTTTTCTTCGCCGCGGCGGCTCGACGGCAAAAAGAACATGCAGACCGACCATGCAAGCCAGGAGCCGATCGACCAGAGGAGCAGTCCCGGTAGCAGTAAGAGAAGAAAATTGAAGCACGCCCAGGCAAACAACGCGATCCGCGCCCCGAAACAACGCGGACCGCTTCCCTCGTCGTTTTTCGCCAGTCGATACGCCCTCGCGCCGACGGCCGGAAGCCAAAACGCCCAGGCGGCGATCTTGAACGCGGCGGGCTCGTTCAAAAACATGTGGATAACGACAACCCCCGCGCCCAGCGCGACGGTCCCGAGTTCAAGCTCCGGCAGGATCGCCGTCAGTCGACTCCACCGGCCTTTGCGACCGTAGCCGAAGCCGTCGATCCCCATGGCGACCGCCCAGGCCGCACCGAGGGCATAGAACAGAAACAAAGATGTCCACGCGCCCGTTCCACGCATAAGGGGCCATCCGGCCAGAGCGTTCGCCAGCGCGCGGTGCTCAAACAGATCCAGCAGGATCAGCCCTGCGCCGAAGAGTCCGCCGCCGATTGTCACGGCCTGATACAACCGATATATCCAGTCCTTGTTGGGCAGGTCGACCACCAGGCTTCGAATGCGGCCTCCGATAGCAGACAGCTTCTCGAAAACCGACGAAGACCCGGCGACGCGCGGCGCCGGGCCGGACAACTTCTTCTTTCTCATGCGAATGGTCGACGGGACTTTGAGCATAAAAATCGCGGCGAGCAACAAGACAAGAACCGCCCAATAGCAAATCCAGACGCCGAGCAGGGAAGCGACCCACGCCGTCGCTGTATCCCGGGACAGCCCCAATCCGTTCATCAGCACGCAGCGACCGACCGCGGCGATGGGAAGAGCCGACAATCCCGTCTGAGCAAATCCGGAAAACACCCTGGAGGCGGTTTTTTCACCCCGAAGCGAACGCAGGATCACACGCAGGTCGAATATCATAAACGCGGCGCAAAGGATCGAAAGACCGGCAACCAGAAGAAGTTCGAGATAGGTGGAAAAATCGACGAGATATTTTTCCGACAAATAAAAAAGCGTTTGAAGCGGAAAGCCGAAAGCGGTCAAAGAAAAAACCGCCACGAGCCAGAGGGGAAACCCGCATACAAGGCGGCGGATCCGTGACGGCGCGGCGGACGTTGAGTCGTGGGGAAGGGCTTTCAAACGCGAAGCAACGCTCGCGCCGTACATCCGGCCGACCATAAAAAGATGAAATAACGCGACGACCAAAAAGGCGAGAAACGAACCTATCCTGACGTTGTGACTCCACGTTTCAAACCGATCCAGAATCTCGGTCGTCTTCGGCCCGCGAAGGGCCAGATCAGGCGGCGCATCGGCATTTTGCGTCCGGCCGGAAAAATCCATGGCGTGATGAAACCATTCGGCGACGCGGATCGCGCGGACGACCGGCGGATCGACCGGATCGCCGCCTTCATCCATCAATCCGCCGAAGTCGCCGGGGAACTCGACAAAGACCACGTTCGCCTGTTCGCCGGGAAGGGGAAGGAAATTCGAGAGGTCGGCCTCTTCGCCGCCGACGCCCGGAAGCGACAGCTTCCGCGATCCGTTGGAGGGCAGAACGATGTTGGGATCGCGCACGCTGAGCTCGTAGAACTCGGGATACCGGGGAAGACGACGAAATCCCCGTGATCGGAAATACGGAACCTCTCCCGCCAGACGTTCGCCGGCGGCAAAGAGTCGATTCATGAAGCCGGATTTTGCATTGGAAAAACGGTAGGCGTACGGCGACCGGCCGGGCTCCGACGAGGCGTCCGGCCCGTTGATCGACAAATCCCTGGGCCGCAACGCGAGGATTTTGTCCTCGACGGACAATTCAAATCCAAAATCTTTGGGAGGAAGCGTCGGAACGCGTACGAACGCCATTCCTAGTCCCTTGGCCAGCGTCCGATTCGGCTCATTGCCGACGAATCCGGTCAGGGCGCGTTTCCAGAGTCGGGAGATACGCAGTTGGTCGCCGTCAAGCCGCAAGGAATGGAAAATCCGCCTTTCCGAGTCCGACATGCGTCCCGCGTCCTCCGGCGAATAATCGTTGACGGCGATCCGCATCGGGAGAATCGACGTCGCGCTTCCTTCCGCGCCGGGGAGAATCGCGGCCGGCGGACCTAGCGGCAGGCGGTCCACGTCGAGCACCGCGCCGTCGCGCAGTTCCTTCAAACTCCGACCCCGATCCCGGGATTCGGCGACGGCGGGCTCCACGGACAGCAAGTCGACCTGTTTGCCGCCGATGCGCGCGTAGAGGTGCGCGTCCCGATAATTTTCCCCGCTGTTTTTGCTTCTGGTCCGAACCAGGACGGCCGGAGCGCTTCCGTCGGCCAGGCAACTGTCGAATATCTGCCGCTCCACGCGCTTTTCGCGAAACCGGTTTCCCATGCAACGATTGGCGGCGCGAATAAAATCGCGGCACTCGTCGGCGTCGAACACGTCCAGATAGGTTTTTCCCTCCGAATCGACGGAAAGCGCGAAGTGATAATCGAAAAGATGAATGTATCGCTTGAGCATATGATTGTCGCTCGGACGGATCAGAAGGTCGCTGTAGGAACCGCTGCCGGCCACGAAGCGGGCGCCGCCGGACGGGATCCCGACCCGATAAGCGTTGACGGCGAGAATCGGATTGCCGGAGATCGACGCCACGAAGTTCGACCGCGTGGACTCCGTCACATTTTCGGGCGTTTTTGAAGCGGCGCCCGGAGTCATGATGCGTTTTGTCACGGCCGCGTTGATCGATGCGATTCCGTAATAGACCGCGGTGTTGATCGCGACGAGAACCAGGAACGCCGCGCCGTTTTTCAATATGCCCTTCATCTTCCATCACCCGCCGGTTGCGTGGATTTTTTTTCGCCTCCAAGCGTTAACTAAAAAAATGGCCGCCGGGATGTCGCCGGCGGCCGTTTGCCCGAATCAATCGCCATGAAAGCATGCGCCAAAGCGCGTCTTTCAGTTCTCCACGGAAAAATAGAGCGCTTCGTTCAGGTCCCACATGATGATTTGTTTTGCATCTTCAAAGTCGGTTTCGGCGATTTTTTCGTCGTCGAACTGCTTGCGGATTTCCTTCGGTATTTCGACATGAAATTTCTGATATATCTCGCCGGTTTTTTGCCAGAACTCACGCAGATCATAAGACCGGACAATCTTGTCCGCGACGACTTTCACGATCTCCAGATCAACCTTGAAGACGTCGTTTTCAGAGCCGCTCGCCTGCCGAAGCACCTCGCGGAGCGCATCGATTTTATCGGCGTCATCCGATATGTCGAAATCCGGATACGCCGCCAGAAACGCTTCGTGGAAAATCCGCCGGGCCGTCTTCTCCGTATTTTCCACGCCCTTAAACATTCGCTTCACTTTATCGGTCAGCCACATGGGCGGAGACTGCCGGGAAAAAACGACGGTGTTCAAAGCGTCTTCGAAATTGCTCCCTTGTAAAAGATTCCTTTTCAGAAGCAGGTTTTTGGACATTCCAGGTTCGGCCTTTCCCAGCATTTTTAAATAATCTCCGACGCGGCGGTCGAAATTCGCCTCCAGGTTCGTCTGGATTTTCCGAAACTGCGTGACCTTGTCGCGTACAAAATTGTCCGTCGTTTCCCATCGTTCGATCTGCGTTTCCACGCGGGACGCCATCGCATGAAAGGCCGCCGCGATGTTCTCGAACTGATTCCGCATATTGATAAATGAATCCGTCAGGTTCTCGGGAATCCGGTTTGCCAGGATGCCTTTCAATTCCTCGCCGGCGATCCGGGTCAGGTTTTCTTTTTCCTTGTCCGCGGCGACCGACAGGATGGATTCGATTTCCCCTCTCGCGCCATGAGCTACGGCGTCGGACAAACCCGCGTCGGCGGCCGCGACGATTTTCGATTGCACCTCGGGTTTTTGCAACGCGCCGACCAGGATATTCGTTGTTTGCAAACTCCAGGCCGTGTTCATCAATTCCAGAACATCCCGCGAATCGATGATGCTTTTCACTTCCTCTTTGAGCCGCGCGCGCACGATCTCGACAATGACCTCGGGAATCTCCTTTTCCGCGACGGCGTCGATCATCGCCTGGAACGCTTCCCGGCCGTGATCCACGTATTCTTCGATAAATCGTGAAATCTTTCCCTGTCCGGTTATCAGAAGGTCCCGCTTCATATCCTGCTGAGTATTATTTTCCATCACATCACGCAGCCCGTTGCGAATGAGCCTCAGTTTCTTTTCGACCTCGGCGGTTATAGGCCCAATTTCCTTTCCAACCTCCGCCGCAATCTGATCGCCGACGGTCCAGGAATTTCCGTCGGCCTCGGGATGTTCTTCCCTGTACTGCTTTCCGCGTGGAACCATCCGCGCAATCGTCTCGCCAGCGGTTCTTTCGGCCGTCATGCCGGCAATTTTACTCACCAGCGCGTCGACGGGCCGCACGAGCCCGGAGGCCGCCCCACTGCCGCCTCCAGAGATCGATTTCGCGCCGGGCCGCAGGGCGTCTTCCAGTTCCTGATTCAGGGATTCGCGAATGGATGAGATATCCTTCGAACCGAGCCATCCTTCATCGGGGGTCTGTTTCATATCCATTCTGACTTTTTGCGCGACCGCGGCCACGAGTTGATCGGCGACGGTTTTACCCGGCCGTTGATCGGCGTCATTTTCTTCGGCGTCCGCTTCGGCGCCTTCGGCGGCTTCACTGACGGCGAACATGGATTGAAGCTCGCGCTTGAGTCCGCGAACCACGACCGTCTCCAGTTTTTCCACAATGTTCGTCCGGCCTGCGTCGTCATACGTCTTTGATCCGGCCGTTTCTTTGAATTCGGCGTCGTCGCCCTGCCGGCCCAGGGCCGCGTCCGCATCCTTTCCGATCTTTTCGATCACCATATCGGCGACGTATCTGACAAGCTCAACCAACTGCTCCTCCTTGCTTATCTTGTTGTCGCCGGATGCGTCGGCGTCCGAATCCGCCGAAAGCATCGCCGATTTCTCGCTTTCGTCCGGCTTTTCGCCGGCGCTCTTTTCCGGGGCGTCGTCATGAGTTTCTGCATCCGTATTACCGAACGCGGCGCCTTCGTCGGAAGCGCTCCCGGAGGCGTTTTTGGCGGCGTGTTCGGCCGTTCCGGGAGAAACGCCGCCCGCTGTCGGAGCGGGGCCGGGGCCGGTCTCGACGACGTCATTTTTCATCGTTGCTTTCATGACTTCCCCCTGGACCTTTTCGAGTTCAAGCATCCGTTCAAGATCAATCTCCGGGCTTTGTTGAGTTTCGTTGATGTTGCGCGGTCCTCCATTGTACTGCGCCAAATGCGGAGGCCGTTCTTCCACCATGCCGGTCGCCGGCGGCCTTTCTTTTCTGGGACGGATAAAGTAGCGGATTACCATTCCCACGATGGTCAGGGACATCAGAATAAATATGACGTCGTAGAACATTTTCGGAATCTTGATTCCGCCTATTGTCACGCCTTGCGGCGTTTGTGCTTTGTTCCGGGCTTCCGAAGCGCCCGGCTCTGTTTGTCCCGGCGCCGCGGCGCCTTCGGAATTTTCCGTTGCCTTCTTTGCCTCCAGCGCTCTTTCCTTTAGCTCTTTTTGTTTTCGAGCTTCCTCAGCCCGTCTTTCGGCAAGCCGGTTGGAATAATTCTCGTTATCCAACTGCATAACGGCTTTTTTGGCGCTTGCGGTGCAATTATCAATTCCCTGATACATGGAAGACAAATCAGGTCTGGCGTTTTGGCAAAGAAGTTTGATTCCCTCGTCCACGGTTTTTTTAAGGCGCCTGAACTCCCCCTGATTGTCGATCTGCGCTTCCGTCAACTTCCCTTGTTCGGCGATCAGGAAGGCGAGTCCGATTTTCCTCTTCATGGAATCTTTCAAAGGTTTATCGGTCGCTTTGATTTGCGGCAAAGTGCAATCGATTTTCGCCATGTCTTTTGTGCCGTTTTTCGTCACGAGAAATTCAACTTTCGGGATCATTTTCGGACAATTGGCGTCGTAAGCGGCGATGGCGTTGATCATGTCGACGGCGTCCGTTTGGGCCAAAGAGGCTCCATGAATTAAAACGGCCGGCATCACGAACGTCCAAAAAAGAAGTGTTTTTCGATTCATCGTTGGCGCTCCAGGATCGAGTTGATGATCATTCGGCCGACTGGTCTTTCGGTGCGTCCGGCTGTTTTTGAATCATCAGATATTTGCGTTTTACATCCGTAACCGTGTTTTTCAGCATCAGCCGGGGCAGTCCCGACTTCAAATATTTGGCGATCACTTCGACGTCGGGATTTTCAAGGTCTCCCGCGGATTCCTTCCCGACCTCGAGCATCCATCGCCCGTCGAACTTGATTTCGTTGATGGTCTGTTTCTCCAGAAGTCCGCCCAGGGCGAGGGTGTCCTTGCCCATCAATTCGCAATGATCCGGCTCGACGCCGAACACCTTCTCGCTCAGTTTATGTACGAGGCGTTTCATCCTCGTGTTCTCATTGGAAAAGGCCATTCCCGCCAAAAGGAGAATCGTATCCCTGTCTTCAGCCGGGCTTCCCACCGACCTTTCGGCGATCTTCACTTTGATGGCTTCGAAAAGAGCGTTCAGGTAGATCGCCATGATCTGATCCACCCGTCCGATGGATATTTTCAAGGTGGCCTTGGTGTCGCTTATAATTTCGCCGGACGTCCCATCCGACCGGGACCATTCTTCTTTGATCTCGTCGATGGCGTGCTGCATATTGAGATCTTCTTTTTCCAACTCCCCGTCATCCGAGTCGCCACTGAAGCCCTTTCCCTCCGACCGGCCTTTTGACAAGGTCCACATCAACGAGGCCAGACTCGATCCGGCAAAAAACTCGGATCGGACCTTCGCCAGCTCTTTTCGGGCTGTTTCGACAGTCAGAACCGAATCCGCAACCTGATCGAACGCGCGGCGATTTTCGCCCGCCGTGTCGCTTTCTTCCATTTCCACATCACCGCCGGCGGATTCGTTGTCATTTTCCGGAGTCTTCGAAAGGTCCAAGGCTTCAACATCGACGGCCGGGGATTTTTGATCCACGGAAAACGACGGAAAAGATTTTTTCTTGGGATCGGCTTTCGAGTCTGTCGGCGTCGATGGCGTCGACTCGACTTGCGTCGGAGACGTGACATTTCCTCCGGTCGAAACGTTTCCGCCGGTGGATTCCGCGCCGCATTCGGCGCAGCCGAAGTCGGAGACTGCGTCAAGAACTTCATTACGCCTGACCGTGAATCTGGCGATCTGAGTAAAACGGGGGCTGTTGCCCGGCGAGTCCAGAAATACGCTGATATCCGTCGAAGAGTGCCCCATATCCACGACGATCACCGTCTTGTGTTTTTCCACTTCTTTCTGATCCTTTTTTTGAAGCCGATTGATGAACCAGGAGTAGAAAATGGAATTGCTTTCACTGACGAACCGGATGTCTTTGAATCCGTATTCTTTCAGAATGCCCTTGATATATTCCTTGTATGACTTTTTGGCGCTTTGAATTTCCTCCGTGACGAAATCCACATCCTCCACGATCCGGATATCGCCGGAGCCCAGTTTTCCCAGCTCGTCTTCCAGCCGCTTCAGGCTTTCCCAGGGGATATCTTCGTCAATGTTGTAAATCTCGTTGGGCAGGGCGATGGCCGCGGTTTGGCCTTTGAACAGTTTCGTGGTTCCGATGTCCCTCGCTTCGGACCATCCGCCGTCAATGGTTTCGCATACCGTTGGAATCGTCAGTTCGATCCGCTTGAGGATATTTTTCATAAACAGCTTGATATGCAGCTTGAGATTCTTCCTGTAGTCGGGATCGCGGAAGTCGCGCAACAGCCCCGCTTTCGGATTGGGCAGCGTGACGAACTCGTGCGGCCCGGCCGGCTCCGGATCGGACCTCGGCGCTTTTTCCACAAGTCGCGCCATCGGCTGTTTGTCGTTGGTTGCGAACTCGAATTCATATTGTTCCATAACGGCGTAATCCGGAGCCAGTCCGCCCCCGGTCATGATGCCGTCATGGACGATATCAACCTGATCCTCGTATTGCCGCGTGCCGAATATCAGCGTGTTGCGCTGGTGGCTGAGGCGGGTTTTCCCACGAGTCAGCCCGACTTTGATCACTTTCGGAGCGTCGGGGAACGTGGCAAGTGCGCCGAAGCGGGCGATGCTTGCGGCGAAGTTCTGAGCGCCCGGATCGATGGAGATCAGCAAGCCCACCTTCGGCGTCGAACGCGTTTTCACTTCGAGCCGATATTTTTGCGCGTATTGACCCTTCGACGCTTCGCCCTTCCGGTTTTCAATCTCCGCCACATATCCGATGAAAAACACCTTTTTTTCATCCGCCGCGAAATCGTCGGGAAGATCGAAGAAAAGCGAATCGCCGTAAGACACGCGTTTGGCGTCGGCGTCCTTTGCGACCAGCTTCAATTCCGTAACGTCGATCAGATCGCCAGCCTCGTTTTCGAGATAAAGCACCATCCGTTTCAGCGACGCGTCCGGATTGTCCCCGGGTTTGACGATGACCGACAGGCCGGGATGAAACTGCGAGACGATATGCTGAAATCCGCCGACGGAGCGGTGCAGAAGGTTCCATATTCCGCCGGAGCATAATCCAAGATCGTCGACTTTTTCGGGATTGATGGTCCAGGATTTGTGAAGCGCCGTGTAGATGCTGGGAAAAGGCGACGCCTGCGTGAATCCAATCGTGAAATCCGGAGGCGCGACCCTTCTGTCGGCGACTTTTCGACGGTCTTTGGCGACAAGGCGCATCGTATCCTGCGACGCCAAACGGATATGGTAGACATCTTCGGATCCATGCAGCTTCGACACCATCAGATCCGGCGCGGACTCACCGTTTATCGCGTCGCGCAGTCTTTGCTCCAGGATGCTCCTGATTGTCCGCACGTCGCGGATATTGCTGATGCGCGCCCTCAATCCGGTGGTTCCGCCGTCGCTGAGAAAATTCAGGAGCGAGTCTTTCCGAAGCACTTCGTTGATTTTCAGCCGGTCCTCGTCGAACTCCACGCACAGCAGCCTCTTTGGCAAAGCTTCGCGCCGCGCCTCGGAATCTTCCTTCGCTTCATCGGCGTCGACGTCGTCGAACACGCCTCCGTTTTCCAGCGCGTCGAGAATCCTTTCCTTGACTTCGGGACCGAAAACCTTCGTCAGCTCGCTCGAAAAAACCTGGTCGACGGGCCTGCCTTCCTGAACCATGTCGCAAATCCGCTTCAAGTCCAGCAAGCGCAGAATCAATCCGTGAGAATCCCGCACGACGGAAGTGACGAATCGTCGGCTGTTTCGGCCGGACTCGATGATGGATCGCGTCCAACGATCGATCCTTTCCATATTTTCCGGGTCTTCGAGAATATGTTTGTCGATGGCTATTTTTTGATCGATCACCAACTGTCCGTCCTTTTTGTCCAGTTCGGCGATCAGCTTTTCGAGCCGTTTTTTAATGGGATCGAAGATCAGTACGCCCGCGCCCGCGCTTTTTTTCCATTCAAGGCCTACGAGCACGTTTTTTCCCGCCAGACGCCGGCTGAGGTCGTTTTTCAGCTTCAACCGCTCTTGCGTGCCGAAAGGATCGGGCAAATCGAGGCTGTGCTCGAAGACGCCTTCGTTTTCATCGACCTTGTCCATGACTTTACCGGACAAAGCATCGACGTTTACGTACGCGATGTTTTCGTTGTCGTTGGCGAACACGTACCGGGTGAACGCCTTGAGAGGCGAAGAGTCGTGGATGGATTCGATGTCGAAGCCGTTCAGCCGGCAACATCCCTTGTCGACTTCGGCGTTCGGATTGGCAAACAGGAGTCGAACATTCGGCGGCATCACTGTGCGGTCTTCGTCACCCGCGGATTCGGCCTTGCTCCATAAACCGCCGTATTTCGCCGCGATACTGTTTTCGCCGGCGCAGCGTCCCCGAATCTGCTCTTCAATTATTTTCAACAGCCGCAGGGCTTCCCGGGCCTGTTCGTGGCTTTCGTCGATGCCCGCTTCCAACTCCAGATTCACTTCGTACAGCGGATGATTCATCAAACGGGCAGGGCGCTCGACAAAGAACTTGTCCTCGATGTTGTCAAGGCGTTCTTTCAGGTCGTTTTCAAAGCGCGTAACGCACTCATTTTTCGTGTTTAACCGGATCCTTTCATTACTTCCGTCGCTTCCCCGACTCTCGAAATTACTTCCCTCGATATACAACTTGAAGTAATCCCTGGGGCTGTTGTTTTCTTCGATTTTGAGTTCGAAGGCCAAGTGGGAAAGACTTTCGTTTCCCTGCAGAAGATCGAACCAATCCGGCATTAATTTCAGAAGCTGGCGCATGTTCACCCCCCGGTGGGTATTGAAATGTTCTGTAATTTATCGCGATGTCCGCCATAGTTCGCATTGATGTCGTTGCCCAGAAAAATCGTAAAATCCCGCGGCGTCCGAGGAACGAGGACCATCTGTTCGAGACGCCCCGGGGTGAAGATTTCACCGGCGGACGCGCCGGTCCTGCTCAAAGCCGCATCGAGGTGCCCGGAAACGGCGTATACGGCCTTGTCCCGCGTCTTGGAGTAGATTTCCGTCATCATCTTTCCTAAAAATTCACGCATGCCGTCGGCTCCAACCCAGAACGCCAGGCGTCGAAAGTCGCGGCGCGGGTCCTCGCCGCACTTTTCATACATGTCGCGAAATCCTTCGAAACCGTCGATCTCTTCGAGCATGCGATCTTCAATGAACGTCACCGGATCCCATATCTCGCCGGCGGTCGGCCGATCGTGCGCCGATTGCCTTTCGCTTGTTTCTTCCTTCAGTCGTTTTGCGTCGGTGTCTTTCAAGTCAAACCGCCGAAAATACGTGTTGCAGATTTCGGTGACGTATTTCATTAAAGTAAAATTTTGGGTGGTCTCCCAATGCGCGGCCAGGCTGTCGGCGGCGATCTTCGGCATGGACGCCGTCGCGCACTTCAAACCGAATATCCGATCAAAGGCCCGGTGAAACCAGGAAGATTTAACACCCTTCATCCGAACGCCGGGCGTGTTTTTAAGCGCCTCGGCGATTCGGGGAATGAGAATATCTTCACAAAACCGGTCAATCCAATCCGCGATGATGCATTCCACAACCGCCGTCGACCGCTTTTGCGCGAATTCAGTCACGGTCTCGGCGTCAAAGGCAAATGTCGGTTTACGGCGGGCTTCATGTCGCTCAAGCCGCCGGTTCGCAAACCGGCGTCGGATGCAGGGAAGCAACTGATCGCCGTTTTCGAGGAATACGGTTTCGCCCGCGTCCGGTCTTGCGGCCGCCTCCTGGGCGACTAATCCGCGAATCCTGCGGCGTTCCTTGTCGCTGCCCGCGCCATCGATAAACACCGTCGCGGCAGGGCGCAGAATTCGATCGAATTCGGTCCAAAGGGCCGACTCGACCGTATCGAGCCAGAGGACGACCAATAAGTCGTCACGCTTGCGGGAGCCTGCCTTTTCAATCCGGCTCAGCGCCACGCTCTTTGCGTCCGGGGAAAGGTCCTCGGCGCAAAACGGCGGTTTTCTCTGGTCGATCGACCGGATTTTCACGAAATCCAAAGAAGTCTTTTGAGCGAAAAGGCGTCGGAGAAAATAACGCCGGCAAAACTCCGTTTGCCGCATCTCGGACTCGTCGGACTCGATGTCGAAAATGCCGACGTCCAGGTGCGTCATGTCGAACTGGGGAAGAATCGAGCGCACGGGCTCGACCACGCATTCTTTGAACCTTTTCGCATCGGTGGAGTAAATAAAAAATCTCATCGGCGCGACCTTCCCGCGGCCGAATATCGAGTCCACGGCTCCATCGCGGCGCGCAATTCTTCGCCGGCCCGCGCAAAATACGGGCGAACGAACATCCGCCGCGCAATTTGCAAAGGCGCCGCCGCCGTGACGAAAAGAAGGACGCCCCAGGTTATGTAAAACATCACCGGATATCGAGTATGTATTTCATACTTCCCGTTCAGAAAAATCCCGAAATACAGCCATGCGATTCCGCCCATCGTCGCCGGCAGAGCCATTACGCCCAGCCAGAACAACAGGGTCGTCCGGTCCTTTTTCAAGCCCGGCTCGACTTGCATAAGCAGAATTCTTTTACAGATCGCCCGCCGTCTGAAAGCAAGGCCCGACAGCAAGGCCGCCGCAACCAGCCAGGAACTCGCCGCCATCGGACGCCACTTATCCAGAAATTCTTTGTTTTCAACTTCTCCGACCGTGGCGCATTCGAAAAATGCGTCTTTGGTCAGCTTGACCGGAAGAAAGCGAAGCCCGTTTGAATCGAGTTTGGAATCCGGGGAAAGGAAAGTCAGCAGATCGAAGGACTCGGTGTTTTTGGAAACAATTTGAAAATCGGCTTCCAGCGCCGCGGCCTTATAGCAATCCCAATCGATATATCGGCTTGAGGAAGGGCGAAAAGCGTCGATCCAGGAAGTTTGTTCACCCCCGGACATCAGTTCGCCGTCCGTTTTGAATTTCAGCGCAAAACCCTCATCCCGGTTTTCAAGGCCCGACAGTTGCGACTGCCTGGCGGATTGGGCGCGATACCGGATGTCGGAAATTTCGAAGTCTTCGGACAGCAGGCGTCGAATGCCGGGAGCGTTGAACAACAGGGAAAACTCCCGGGCGTTTTCGTTTTCAATCAGCGTGATTTTCGGATTCTCGTATTTCGTCCGCCACGGCGGCGGATAGCGATAATAGCCGTCATCGGTGCGGCTGCGCAGCCCCATATCCTTCCGGGACAGGCGGATCACCAGGAAATGATCGTGTCCGCCGTGCAACGGCGCCTTTTTCATCCACACATGAAATCCGCTATCTTTCGCTTTTGCGATAAAATCCATAACGTCGTTTTCAAAGCCCGGCGTCACGTCCAGAACGAACACGTACGACGCGTCTCGCCGGATCGGCAGTTTCGGTTCGCCCTTCGGGAAAATGACTTCTGCGCCGGCGCCCGTTTCGCCGGCAATCCAGCTTAAAAGATTTGAAAGCAAGGGAGCGATTTCGCGAAACCGGTCGAATTCGTCCGGCTCAGCCGACGCCTTCGGTTTATGCCCGGCGGGAGGATTCGCCACCGCTCGCGGCACGGGAGTCGGCGAGTTCGACAACAGCCCCCAATAAAGCAGATATTCGCGCGTCGCTCCGCCGACATCCCCGACGGCCGAGTCTTCGGTCGATTCCGGGAATACGCCGGCTTTCTTGAGATCGCCGCCTTTGATCCAATCGTACCGGTCGCGGGCGTTTTCACCCGAAGCCTGCAAGGCCCGGTGGACTTTTTCCGACATGGCCCGGGTTTGCTCGATCAGAAGGTAAACTGAATCATCGGCGTTCGAAGCGGTCGGGCATATCGCCGTCAGAAACAGCCACAACGCCGCAAACGCAGGCCCGGAACCGATAGTGGTTTTCATTTTCTCTCCAGTTCGATCAGAAACAGTTTCTTTTTCGACGCCCAGACAATCGCCTGCCGATCCTCCGAAATCAGCCCGATGACCGGCGGCGAAACCGGCCGGTCGTCTTCCGGCGCCTTTCGGACAAGGAGTTCGTTTTCCGTTTTTGCCTCCGCCGTTTCATCCGGATCGATCGGGATCGGTTCGGCCCCGGCGGACTCCGCCGGCGTCATGGCCGCGGGATTGTCCTTCGAGTCCTCGAAATCGCTTTCCTTATCCTTGCCGGCGGGCGCCGGCGCAGCTTCGCAACTCCGTTGCGGCGCCTCGATCCGGTCGGTCTGAATCAGCGGCCATCCGTTCGCGAACAGGGCGCCGAAGTATCCGTCGTCGTCGCCTTTGGCCCGAAGCAATCCGAATGACCAACCGCCGGGGGCATGGCGATCCAGCGTCCGTTTGACATCCCCTTCACAGCGCACAGTCCATCCGGCTTCTTGCGGCGGCATGTCGTCGTCGCTGTTCGTCTCCTCGCGAAACTCAGGCAAGGGGATGGTTTGGCCCAGCAGAAATTCGCCGTCCATCTCGGGGGACGGTTCATCCATGGGATACCCGGAGGTCTTTTCGAATTTATCCATCAGCCTGCCCGCGAATTCCGGATCCGCCACAAAATGCTTTCGGTCCGGCTTTTCTTCGAGGAAATTCCGATGGAGCATCTTGAACATGTCCAGGATATTGTCGTCTTCCGGGGCTGAAAGCAGCGGCGCGCCGTTGTCTTCGAACTTGATCCAAGCCAGCTCGCCGCTCGAAAGCGTGGCGAGAAATCCGTATTTCTCGGTGTAGGAAATTCCGAGAAACTCGCTTTCACCCGAATCGGCTTTCGGCATTTCCACTTCGAAAGGCCTGACGCCCACGAACTCGTCGATTCCCAGCATCCTCACCTCCAGCATCTTGGACGTTCCCGGTTCCGGGCGCTCGCGGGCGATCAGCAGCCAGTCCCGTTGAATCCCGGGAGTCAATTTCCATCCCCCGTTTTCAAAGAAACGGTCCAGGGACTTGAATCTGATCAGCGTAGCGTCGAGATCGACTCCGGCGAGACCGAGAGTCAGCGGATGAAACCGCAATTTGCCGCACGCCTGCTCGGGAAACAGGCGTTGATACTCAAGCTCCAGAGATTCGACCGTCAGAAACGGATCGCCCGACAGATAAAAAAGGTACAAGCGCTCGCAAGCCCCGCGCTCCCGATCTTTCACGACCGCGAGCCGGATGTTTGAACGATGACGGCCCGCCGTCGTGGTTTCGGCCGCCTCGATGGAGTCCGGGTCGCGGTCCGGGCGACTGCAGGACGTGATGTCGCTTTGCGCTTTGTCAAACCCGATTTTTACTTTCTTGTTGTATTTCGTTTTACCGTGAGCATTGCGTTTTGCATCTTTCAACGGGACGCACTTCAGGTGGGAGCGCTTGTCGCCGAGGGGAAAAACGGGCTTCACGGCGCTTTCGCGGCATTCCCGATTCGGAATTTTCAATGTGATGATTCCCAAAGATTCCTCCTGACCATGAGCCATGACCTGAAGTATTTATTTGGCGTTTTGTCCTTCATCGATAACGGGCGAGTTCTCGGCGAAACCGAAACAATACTTAATCCTTCGTGCGCAACGGGCATGAAGGTCAAAATGATTTCGACGCTGTTTTGCCCTGCCGACAAAAAACTCCATGAACCCGCCGGAGAAGGAAAATGAAAAATCTCTTTTACGTTTTATTGGCCGCGACAATCGTTTTTTCCGGCGCGTCCTGTTCCGGTCCGGTTTGGAAAATTCGAACGGCTCCGGGATCGACGGCGGACGACGATGAGGATGAAAGGCCGCTTTCCGAAAAGGAATTTCGCGTTATTGAAAAGAAAATGGAAAAACTGATGACCGAGGCCGTCGAACTATATAAAAGCAACAAGACCACGCAGGCCCGGGAGAAGCTCGCCGCCGCGCAGCAAAGCATCTTCGATTTTCAGGGCAGTTCAATCCAGGAAAAAAAGCTGGTCGACCGATTTCAGTTTTCCATTGCGCTGCTTCAGGGCTTAAGCGATCCGGACAAACTGACGCCTTCGGAATACGATACCCTGATCATCTCGCCGAGCGAACCGACGCGCGGCGACCTGGAGGTTGTCGAGGCGGCGCGCAGCATTCCGAGTCTTCAAAAATATCTCAACGACCTGACTCCCGATTCGCGACGGCGCATCGCGGTCTGGATCAACTACTTCACGAAAAAAGCGCCGGCGCGGTTCCAGCGCTACCTCGACCGCAGCGCCGGATATCGGCGCCGGATTCACAATGTCCTGGCCGATTATGATCTGCCCGCCGAGCTGTTTTACGTCGCCATGATCGAATCCGGTTTTTCCGAGACGATTCGCAGCCACGCGGGAGCCGCCGGCCTTTGGCAATTCATGCCCAGGACCGCGGTGTCTTATGGCCTCGCCGTCGATTCCTGGGTGGACGAACGCTACGACTGGATCAAGGCGACCGACGCGGCGGCGCGTTATCTTCAGGCGTCTTTGGAGCGCTACCGGGGCAACCTGGAACTGGCCGTGGCTTCTTACAACACCGGTTGCGGCAACGTCGACAAGGCGATCCGGCGCGCCGGGGGCGCAACCGATTACTGGCGTCTGAAACTTCACCGCGAAACCATGAATTACGTGCCGAAATGGATCGCCGCGATGATCATTTACAACAATCCGTCGCGATACGGATTTCACGTCCCCGAAGATCGGCCGGAAAAAACCGATCGGATCAACATTCGCGGATCGGTTCAGATCGCGTCGATCGCCGACTCGATCGGCGTTCCCGTCAAAGAGATTCAAAAGCTGAATCCCGCTCTGAAGCGAAACACCACGCCGCCGGATCGCTCCTGGACCCTTCGGCTTCCGGAAGGCTGTCGGAAAAAACTCTTTCCAAAACTCGACGAGCTTTTAGAGCGGGAGGCCGTTGTCTGGATCCGGCATGAAATCGAGGAGAACCAAACCGTCGATTCGGTCGCCATGCGTTACGGCGTTCCCGTCAGCCGGATCGTCGCGGCCAATGATCTGGAGGACCGGATCGGCTCGCCCCAATCCGGCGAAGTGCTGATGGTGCCCGTAAATTCCGACAACGAGCAGGCGATCCGGTATCTGGAACAGATTGAATCGCGATGGCGGCAACGGGAAAAGGAGGCGAAAAGAAAACAAAGGACCAAAACGCAAAGCACCGCCGCAATCCGGCGCTACAAGGTCCGCGCGGGGGACACGCTCTGGGACATCGCCCGCCGATACGACGTGTCCGTCAAAGACCTGAAGCGTTGGAATAAAGGGAGAATCGGCCGGGAGGACAGGATTCCGATCGGCGCAAAACTGACCATTTATTCCGGGACCGGTTCTTTCGAATCGGCCCGTAAATACACGGTGCGAAAAGGCGATACGCTGTCGCAAATCGCACAAAAGCACCGAACAAACGTGCAACTCCTGGCCCAGGCAAACAACCTGGCCGCCGCATCGAGAATCTATCCGGGCATGGAGTTGTCGATTCCCGCCAACGGTTTTGCCTCGCCCCGCGCGTCCGCCGCGAAGGGCGGCGCGGCTCGTCACACGGTCAGGCGTGGAGAAACGCTGTCGGAGATCGCTTCGCGTTACGGCCGGTCGGTGAGCGAGTTGAAGCAAATCAACGGGATTCAAAACGCGGATCGAATCGCGCCCGGACGCGTGCTGCGCCTGGTTTCGGATGTGGAATACGTGGTGCGGCGCGGAGACACGCTGTCGGCTGTCGCTCTGCGTTATGGAAGCGATCCAAAGAGCATCGCCAAAGCCAGCGGCATCGGCGTCGACTCTACGTTGCGCGTCGGCGAAAAACTCAGGATTCCCGGCGCCGCTTATGCTCCAACCGGTTCGGGTTCGCGAAAATCAAAGGTCAAACATGCCGCCGGCAAAACTCACATCGTGAAAAAAGGGGACACGCTCTGGAATATCGGTAAAAAATACGGCGTTTCCGTCAAAGCTCTCGTCAAGACCAATCAATTGGACAACGCCCGCGGCCTGCGTCCCGGCAGCAGTCTGACGATTCCGGGCAGATATAAAATACACGTCGTCCGAGCCGGCGAATCCCTTATCGCCATCAGTAAAAAATACGGCGTGTCCAAAGCCGGACTGGCAAAAATCAACGACATGAAACTTAGCGACACGATTTATCCCGGACAAAAACTGACCATCCCATGAAAGGAAAACACGACTTTTTACTTAACAACGACAAGAGCAATGCAACACAACCCGGCCTCGGCCCTCAAAAAATATCAGAATCGCCGGCGCCGAAAACAGGAGGAAGAGAAATGTCATACTTCAGACAATTTGCACGCACGCTGACAGCGATCGCCTTTTGCCTTTTGGCCGCTTTGACATTCGGATGCGGCGACGGCGGCTCGGGCGACGACGATGACGATGGTCCGAGTTACGGCGAAGACATCGAGGGAATGTATATCGTCTATCCCAAAATCACGGAGAATTCCTGCGGCGAGGAGATGGCCTCCGACGAGGACACGTGGGTGCTGACCATCGAACAAAACGGCGACTTTTCCAGGGGATTCGTCTCCTACGTTATCGAGGGAACGTCCGATGATGAAGTCGAGCTGTTCGCCGGACCCGTGTACGGGACGACGGTGCTGTATGACGGGATGGATCAGATATCGGTGGGCGCCGACTGCATCAAGGTCACGGCGAAAAACTACGTCGTGGACGTCAATACCGAAGACGACGTCGTCTACGGGTACCTGAATACGGATATCCTGTATTACGGCAACTGCGACGCCTCGGTTCGAAACTGCCACATGGAGACCGTGCTGAACTCGGAGGAGGGACTGTTGTGAAGCTTTGCGCAAAGGCTTTGCGTTGCCCGGATTGCTTCGCGACGGAATGATTCCGGCGGCGCGGCGCAGGCTTCCCTGCCGAAAAACGAACGCCATTGCGGCGGCGCGTATCGCGCCGCCGCCCCTTCCGCAAGCAAGCGAGTCAATAAAAGTCAGCCGCCCCGGCGCAACGGGTCGGGCATATCCCTGACGAAATCGTACGCCCAGCCCCCATTTCACGCCTGCATGCATGACCACGGACTATCGGATGGAAATATGTATTTATCATTCGATCAATTTGTCGGCGCCATGTGTCATATGCCGGGAAATCAAACATATCCGCGTGAGAATTTGATCATAAAGTTCAACAATTGCCCAATACCAATATCGGCGGTTTCTGAATAGTCAAAATGTCTAATTTCAAAATCGAGATACAGTTGACAGAATAAACCGCTTTTTCTATTCTGCAATGTTTCCAGATAATAATTGAGGAAAATCATGACTCCTAACCAAAGCAATCCTTGGGAAATCTGGCGGATTCCAGAAAGGGATTTCAAGAGGATTGATCAATTAAACCGGTGGGCGGATTCGGATTCTCAACAAAAAGCGATCTGGGGAACTCACTTTTATATTGAAGTACTGCGCAACCTGGGAAAAATTGAGAAATTTTCCCTCAATGAGAACGATCAATTGGTCGTATTATTGAAGTTGGAACAGTGGCTGGGCGTTATCGATGCCCTTGAGCAGTTTCATGAGATCATGCAAGAAACTCTTCTTCCGGGATATCAACGCTCAACCATCTTTCCCGACCACCTGAGGCTGAAAATAACAATCAACAAAGAACCGATTCCGCAAGGCCGGGCGAAAATGTATAGTCCGGGCCATCGGCTGATTGAATTGGAGTGGGGAGGCGAAGTTACGCGCGAGGAAGTCAAGGAATGCGTGTTGCATGAATTAACGCACCATATCCTGGACATGCACCATGACATCGGCCTTAACGACGAAAACATGAAAACCCCAGCCGCGGAATATCTTTGCCACGGCATAGAGCGCTGGAGCGTTGACAAAGAGAACTCGACCGTTCCGCAAGGGTGCGAATTGGCCCGTCGCTTGCCGTTGAACATACAACATTACGAACAATACTTCAGCAACACCGATCCTCTCAAGGGCTTCTGCGGCGCCGGGGGTCACGACAGGTGGAGCGCCATGGTCGTCGACAGGCTGCGCGATCCGGTGGAAAATAATCGCTGGACCGATCTGCTCAGGGCTGTTTGCCTGAGCGAGACGGATCGCGGGGAGTTGGAGTCTTTGGAAAAAAAGGCGTTTAACGGGGAATCCACGGCGAAAAAAAAGAAGTGGCTGCTGATCAACCAGGAAATCGGGCGCACAATTATCGCGCGCTGGTTCGTGCGTCTGGAATTATCGCCTCGCTGGGCCGTCAGGTATTTGCTGGAGGCCGAGCGAAACAAAAAGCCCATGCTTCTTTTAGGGGGTCCCCGCTCCCTGGCCGATCTGCAAATTGATGAGAAAGTCGACGAACTCTGCATGTTGTCCATGGCGTTTCATGCCCGCCAGGCCGGCGACGGACCCTCCCCGGAAAAAGGAGATGATCCGTCGCTGTTAAAATGGTTTCAGGACATTTACTACATCGAGGGACAAAACGGAGTGACGCTTTTTCTGCCTAGAAAAAAGGAATATTCCCAAAAAGTTCCTTCGTGGTCGTGGTTTTTAAAAATGGCTGACGCCGGCCCGCCGGGTACAAATCTCGGAGGATTTACCCTTGGCGGAGAGGGCGTCTCGGAGGATTTTCGCATTGAGATCGCGGAAATCTTCAAGAAATGCATTAAAGAAGGAATTCGCTATAGCTGGCAGGATTCCAGGTTTATCTGGGCGAAAATCGCGATTCGAATTCTGGCTTCGGAAAACCTGTTGGAAAATAAATGCAAGACCGGTTTGCCGATGAATTTCAAGGTCCCCGTATTTCTCATCGATGGCGACGAAGAGAGCAGAGCGTTGTGGAAAAAAAGTTACGGCGTATTGACGGACCTTCTCGATAAAAAGAGCCGGTTTCTTCCCGAAGTCCGTTATGAATCCTGGATCACGGATGGCATTACGGATGATTTGAAAGAACGGTCCGTCGTTTTGGCGACCTCCTCGCCGGAAACCAGGGAAACGGTTCGGCAGGCAAGGGCTTTGGCGGACCAATACTGGGTCAGGTTCGCCGTTTTCGGCCGCCGCAACGGACGCATCAATATCCCCGACGCCAAAGCCCTGGATCCTCGTTATAAAGAACATATCCTTGAAAAAGATTTAAAAATTAAAGACGAGAATTGGAGCGCGTTTCCCAAAGGCGCGACCGACCTGCAAAAAATTATCGAAAAAGTGGACGCGTTCGTCGATCTTCAGACGCAGACCAGCGACAATCAACACCCATTGGTGTTTTTACTTGCCGCCACGAAATTCGGTTTCGACGAGGTTCTGGAGAACGGATAACCCTTCTCCAAATTCAGCGAGAAATTGAAAATGTCGAAAAAAGGCGCGATGTTCGGTCGAAAATATGCCAAAAAATTACTTAAAATTACTTAAAGTAGAGTATGCCGAATTTTTACTGACTAAGGTGACATCCGAAAAGGGACGCATGCCAAATTTTTACTAACCATGGTGATATCCGAATTGACAGCCTGCCGCCAAAAAGGAAAACAATGACAAAAGCGAAGGCAAAAAAAAAGAGTATTGGGATGAGCCATGCCGCCGTGATGGAGACGCTCGGCGAGGTATGCGGACACGCGTATGAAATCGGTCGAGATACATATGGAAAACCTTTTGGAATTTATCTTCCCTCCTTTTTTTCCCAGGGAGGCGGCGGCGGTCCCATCGCCGGATATCCCTTGCCGGCCATGAGTGATGAAGTAAAAAAATTCCTGTTGACCAAAGATGTTGAAACGTTGCGAAAGAAAAGAAAGAAGGCGAAAAAAAACAACATACCTCTAGACAATCCCCTGGAGGATCCGAAGTTCGGCCATGAAATGCAGATTATTGGTGAAATAGAAAAAAAGAAGAACTGGTTTCTGGTGGACCGCCATGGAATTTCCGTCGGGAAAAAAGACAATGGGCCCATACGCACTGAAAATCGCGAATGGCTTTCCAATGGATTGGCGGCCGTCGCCGAAATCGAGACGTCGGCGAAATCGAAGGATTCGACGTTGCCGTTGTACCGGGCGCTTCGCTCCTTTGCACGTGCGTTGGATTTTTATGATGATCGTATGGGTCTGCATCTTCTCAAGGATCCCTTTGTTATGGGAAGACGGCTGAAGGGCCGGTGCTTCGAGTTAAAAACGGAAAGTTTTTCGAATCATTTATTTCTCATTTTAAAACTGGCGCAGTCGCTGTACGTGCTTAACCGCGCGCTCGACAAAAAAGACCACGAGGAAAGCTGGATTCAAGTGCAAAAAGACCTGACCGCCGGCAAGGTCGAGAGGTTCAGGAATACCCGCGCGAGCTTCATCAACAACGCCGTCAATTGCTATCTGACGCTTGCAATGGGAAATAATAAATTGAAATGCAACGAAGGGCTGACCTTCGAGCAGGCAGTGATGGGAGTGATCAAGCGGATCGCCGGAAAGTCCAAAGAAGAAAACTGGCCCTGGAGCCGCGAAGGCGATATTTTTCCATCCAGGGCCGCTCTGCCCGGCGTCCAGAACCGGGATTCGACTGGAGCGCGCCCGGTAAAGGACTCGCCGGAAGAACTGCTTGCAACGATTTTCGGCAAAGCGGACCTGATGCAAAAAGCCGAGGAAAAAGGCCGATACGTCGAATGGCTGACGACGGCGTCGGCGCTTGTGATTCTGTTCGATTGGATCTCGGAAAAACGCCAATCGAATCTGCGCCGGAGAAAGTGGCACGAAGTATTCCGGGACGGGACCGATAAGCATATCTGGCGGCCGAAATCCGCACGGAAAATGTCCTATGCGATTCGGGAAGTCGCGATCCTGAGAAGCAGCCAAATCATGAAGACCGATCCTTTCGAAGTGCACGACCTTATCGCCCGGCTGGACGGGCCGGCGAGAGCTTCATACGACCTTTTCTTTGTCGGGAATCTTGAGAATCCCGAAAGCGTTGTCGTCCAAAGCGATGAAAAGGGCGACGTCCTTTGTCATTTTCCAAATTTATTGCTTTTTATCGGTTCCGCCATGGAGCTCTTGAAAGAGGTGCGGGATATTTTAGAAAAAAAATAAGCTGAAGCAGCGGGATGCGTCGCCCGCAGCGGCAGGCACTGAAACGGGGGAAAAGGATATGAACGATCGTATACGCGGCAAGGGGGATTTACCCCCTTTGGATATTGCGAAGTTTTCATCGAAAAAATATAAAAACAGCACTCAGGTCATACGCTTCCCATCAAGCCCTTATGGAGTCAAGTCGGCGAAAATCAACCAGATCGTCTGTAATTGGCTGGATATGGAAATTTTTCTCCGGCGAAGGGGTTTCGACGGCCTGCAGGAATACGGACAAAACGTGATTAAACTGAAAAAGCTCAAGTTCCGTCTGGATGTGGAAGGAGGGGGCGACGGCGGCGGCAACGGCGAAGACGACGACAACGACCGTCCGGGAAACGGAAAGAGCTTGACAAGAGCCATGCTCTGGTCGTGGTTCGGAGAAAAAACGATTTCTCTGATCAGTCTGCTTCGGAAGCCGGACGATCTTTTAATACACATCCGGGATGAAGATCAGACGTGCCGGAATGAGCTTCAGTCGACCGAATATATATGGAACTTCAAGAACGATGATAAGGGCCGGGGTGAAGTCAAGCAGGAAGGAGGGCCGAAAACGGGAATGGCGCTCACCGATGACGAAATTGCCCTGGAACAAGCGCTGAACCAAGGACTCAACGCATTTTACTACTATCTGTTGCGGCAAGACATCATCAGTCCCGCCGAGGAGTTCATTCGGACCTCGAAACACCTGTCGAAGATCGATATCGAATGGCTCATGCCGATCGTGGAAGACGAAGGCGCCGAACCGCTTTCGAAAGAAAGGTTTCGTGTAGATATCTCTTTTGCGATCTACAGGCTGTGCGAAGCCATGTTCACCGAATCCATCGCGACTGTGAGTCTCAACCGGGCGGATGTCACGAAAAGAATGGGGCAGTTGCTGGAGCCGCCGTCCCGATTTCTTTCGGAAAAAAGGTTTGTCGCGGCGAAAAAAGAAGCGCAGGCGCGATATCCGAACTGGTTTCACAACATCCGCAACGTCGACGATCTGCGCGCGGCTTATCGGGAGGTCCGGGAATTGATCGAATCCTTAAGAGATAATCTGCGCGATCAGGTCTATCTTCGGCGCTGTCAACTGCTCACCCCGCTGATTCTGGAGAACTGGGAAGCGGAAGCGAGAAAGAAAAATACAATCTATAAAGGATCGATTCCCTTCGACTTGCGGACCGGCAAGAACAAGAAGAAATGGACCGATCTGCCCAATTTGCCCGAAAGCACTCTGAAAGAAGTGGAAATCGAGAGAAAAAAGATCATCGACTGGATCGACGGACCGATTCACGGCGATGAGGATCGGAAAATACTCAGACCCGATTTGTATAAGAATTACCTTGATTTGCATGGATTTCCCAAAACACGCAAATGGTTTGAAACCCGCGTCGCCGACAGAAGCAAAGAGCGACAAATTATTACTTATTAGGTCGGTTTTCGAACCAAAACCACGCTTGGCGTCTTAAAAAACGCAAAGCAAGTCATGACGGAGAGAAAAATGGAAAATGACGCAAACATTATCTACAATATATTGGAGCGACATACGAGCGAGTCACGCCGGAACGACGATCCCTGCTATCGACATTCCTGGGGCGATATCGGCATCAACACGGCCGTCGGCGACGTGCCCTTGTTCGATCCGCGCGACACCATGCATGCGGTATTCGATTTAAGCCGCTTTTCCCGGCACGGATTCGGCAAGGAGGAGGTGCAAACCGTCAAGAATTATATCGACGGCCGGATCGCCAAAATCCTTCACGGGTCAAGTATTTATTTATGGAAAAGCTGGTCTTCCGCGAGGCGGAATCTGGAGCCGACGGCCGCGATGGAAAAGATCATGACGGACGACTGGAAAAGGCAGCCGCGTCCGATGATGGTCTTTTTGCCCCGCTTAGGAAAAGTCGACGATCCGGAAGACAACAAATCGTTTATCGCGCTCTTTACGCAACTGCGCGGCAAAGCCCACTGCCTGATCGACAAAAAAGATCCCGGGATGATCACGGCGCGGAGCTTCGACGCGAACGTCCTTTATTGCATCGCCTATTTGTCGGATAAGGAAAACTTCGAACGAACCCGCAAAAATCTTCCCAAAAACCGGAAGTCCTCGTTGAAGAATCTGGCGGCTCGGGCCGAAGCCCAGATGCTCATCGATCTTGCCGGGAAGGAAGACAAAATCGACGAACTGCTTTCGGGAGAGGTCGTCCAAAAAAGCCTGCTTGCGCGAATCAAGGAATTAAAGACCGAATCGGTCCGCGAATTGCGCGAGAAAATCGTGGAATTTCTCCGAATGGGCGACGGGGAAAATACTCCCGACATCGCGCGCCATCCTATCGTCGCGCATCGCGCGATTTCCGACTCCTCCGGACGCGGCCGTATTACGCCGATTCCGGAACCCGATATGGAATTCGTCGATCAGTGTCTGGATTCGGATCCCCTGATGGGCGACGGAAACATATATTTTCTCTGGATGGTCGAACTTCGACGCCGGGGCGAGCGCTTATAGAAACCTTCAATAAAAAGGAGGACGGCCTTGAGGCTCAAAGAAATTACGATTGCGACGGTCCGCGTTCCGGATAAAAACAAAAAACGCGATGCGGCCGACGAACAGGAGATCCTGCGCTGGCGTTTGTATCAGAATCGATTCCGGACGCTGGCGAAGCTGGCGATGTTTCCCGACGAGCACCCCATGACGTCCGATCTGTCTACGAAACGCTGGGTATGGATTGCGCGAGCCGGCTGTCAATTATCCGTTTTGACAATTTCGCTGGCCGTCCTCATCTGTTTTCTCCTGATGTCGAGCAGTTGCGCGGCAAAATCGAAACCAGAATACACCACGGTCTACAATAGAACCCTGGAAATGTCGAAACACGCATCGTTTTGCTCCGACAAGACCTTGAACATGAATGTCTCTTACGGAGTTCCCAAAAAGGCTTCCGGCACCGACGGCGCCGAGTACAGCGTCAGGATTCCCGCCGTTGTCGGCGAGATCAGAGGAAAGGTCAAATCGCTCGAACAATTCGGAGTTTACAAACAGAGACAGGCTTTTTACGACGCGCAAATCAGCGCATATATAAAAAGCACCAACGGAACATTTCCGTGTTCAGCCACCGGCAGAGGTGAATTCATCTGTTCGGGTCCGGGCCGGGATGCGTACCTGGTCATCCGGTTGCGGCCGGGTGAAATGTCCCGGCGCAAGTGGTGGAACGGATTGTGTCCCGTTTTGAAAAAGGAAAGATCCTGCCTGCCGCTGATCCTTGAACTTTCCGCGCCCTTCGGAGCCGAAAAGGACATCAGCCGTTTCTTTTCAATCGCCGCCATATACCAGCAGGCCATTGAAGAAAGTTTTTTGCGTCAGGACGGGATTCAACAGGTTTCAGGCGCCCCCTCCCTGGATCGCCTGCGCGAATATTTCGATTCGGAGGAAGAGTGCACGGCTTCTCCTCTCGCTCATCTCGCGGCGGAAATGCATATGCTGTTGAGCGAATCGCGATCCATCCTGAACGCGCTTTACGGAGGCGGGCCGCCGAGAGCGGTCTCCCCGGACAAAGCTTTTGCAGCCCGGGAAAATATTGCCAAGCTGCTCAATTCTTTGCCGATGCTCCGGAACCTTGCCAAAAAGGCCAAATTCAGCCTCGCCTCCGCCGACCACCCGTATTGGGACGCGCACTTGTCGCTTCTTCAAAGCCTGTATTCCATGGACTTTAAAGGCTCCGGCGACGCCGAAAGAAACGAAGCGGCATACTGGATCGCCGCGTTTCTTTCCGGTGGCAAAGACCGTTATAAAAAATGGCATTCCTTTGCCCCGGAATTGACGTCGGTAAACCGGGCGACCGATCGTCGCGACGCCGTCTTTGCGTTTTTATCCGGGCAAGACGATATCTGGCTGACGGGAGACGGTTGGGACTGGACCATGACATTTCCCCCGGGCGTCGCCCGTCCGCGATTTGGCTGCAATCAGTTGTGCTACGGGACTGACTCGGCGATACCCGTTCCCGACGTAGACTCGGCCGTTCGGTTTCTTCGAAGGGAGCTGAATCTGGATCAGGGAAAAATCCAGATGTGCATGGACAAGATTCATGAATCCGAAAAGGCCTTGAAAAAAGCGAGCGAATTGCTCTGCGAGTCGGACCTTGACGCCGAGTGCCTGCAAGAATACCTGGCCGACTCCGCCGCCGTCGGAATGGGCTATTTGAAAATGAAGACTGAAGACGACGCCCCCGCCGGCCTGGGCAATATGAAAAAAGAGTTGAAGAAATTAATCACGCAGTTCAATTACCGCGCATACGGCGGCAAAACCGAGGAATCCGCGCCCGACCGCTCCATAAAAAAGGGGATGCAACTCCAGGAATGCATCGGGCAAAAACAGAAGTCGATTTTTTCCGAAGCGGTCCGCTCCGCGGCCGATAAGGCCATGTGCGACGCGCTGGATCCGAAGACGCTGAAAGATCGCCTGGATTCCGTATACGATTACGCCAGATACGTGAAGTCGGCAAAAGACATTCTGGACTTTGCCCCCACGCCGGGTGAACTCATGTGCAACGGGCAGAGCCTCGACGCCGACGCCGTAAGGGCGCGCTTCAGGGAGGCTTACGGCCGACTGGTCAACAACATGGGCGGGTGCGCCAACGAGAGGGCGTCGACGATACAGAAGGCTTTCGGCCTGGAGTCGAAACAGATTGCAAATCCGGTCTTCGGGCCGAAACCCGACAACCATGAACTCGAATTTCCGCCGCCGATGCATCTTTACGATTCCACGATCGACGGCTGGTGCAGAGGATGCGGGGGAGGCTGCTGTGGCGGGAGCAACTATCTGGCCAATAAGTTTCCCAAAGGTCATTTCATCGCCAAGAATGCGCAGCCGCGTTTGTCTCCCGAATTGTCCGGCACGTATCACACTCTGAACTCGGTCACCAGAGCTTATTGGACCAAGTCGGTTTGCCGCAAGGCGGAATTCGAGGTTCGCTGGACGAGAGAATCGGGCGCCGGGCCGGTTCTGTTCATTTCGAGCAAAAGCCCTTTCAGAGCTGGCGGACAATATGTCAACGGACGAATTCGAATCAATTTGGACCGGTATTCGGGCCGATCGGGTTCGATTTCGATCATCCCCACTCAGGAAATCCAGAGTTTCAAGTTTTATACGACCCCCAGCAAGTAATAAAATACGGGGATCAAGGCAATCGGAGAGTAATCATGAAATATCGATCAATGATTCTGAAAATATTGGTCGGCCTGGGCATCGCCGGCCTCGCGGCCTGTATTGTCGACTACGCTCTGGGAAGTGGATTCATCTTCTCCTATGTCTTGCCTTCGAAGCTGAATGAAGTTCCTTTTGCGGCGCTGATGAACCGGCAACTGAAAAAAAACAACGTCGAAAAAATCAACGAGGATGTGACCGTTTCCGTAATGACCGACCGGACGAAGGATGCCTCGAACAGGGTCTATTCCGTGCGGCTGGACGGCGGGAAGGTCGTCGGAGCGGTGTGCGACGTTAGAAACCTGCTGGCCCTTTCGGACGCGTATCTGTTTTTTTCACAAATGCATTCGGGCTGGTCGCCGGAAGACAAAATATTCAACCAGTTGAATTGCCGCGTGCAGTCCGACGAACGCGTGTTCGGCGTCAACCAGCTGGTGGACACCGCGTGTCCCGGTCAATACGTGAACCGGGCCGAAAAAGAACTCCAGAGCTACCTGTATAGACCTCTTATTGATCTGACGGCCGGCTCGGAAGACGAGGGCATCTTGAAAAAACCGGAGATGCCCGGAGGGCGGATTCGCGTCTGCAAGGGCGCAAAGGACGTCAATTGCCTGCTGACCGCCGAACACGGAACATTCTATTGCGGCCGGATCAATCGCGAGCGGAGGCCGGCGTCGGACCTGGAAGAGGCCGGCCCGGGATATGAAGAGCTTCGCGCGCTGCCCGAGGACATCGCGATGAGCGCATACTACCTGATGATGCACGCCGCGCAGGAACCCTCGTCGCCGGTGATTCCCGTTGAATGCGGAAGGGCGGGCGCGTCGGTTTTGCACTACGCGGCCCTGGCCCAGGAGGTGATTACGCCGTCTTCCGCAAAGAATTTCAGTCAGACATACACGAATGAACTGGATCCGGCGGAGGCGAAATCGTTGCGAACCCAGGTCTGGAACAAATTGCAAGGTTATGACGACCGGGTTTGCGTTCTGCTTTCTTCCATCTCTTTGCAATACGAAACGGAAAACAGAAGAGAGACCGTATTGGAAGGGGACGTCACGGCGACGGATCAAAGGGAAATCGTTGAAGAGGTGCTGTCCATGCCGGTCGTCAAGTATCGGGACGGAAAGGAGCCTTCCAAAGTCAGTCCGATTTTCAGCATTTTCAGGGAAGCGGCCCGGGACAAGAGAGTCTGGGAGGAACGATTCGCAGACGTGTTCAAGTCTGCGGAGGAAATTCGCGACAACAGGGAATCCCCGCGGGAGCAGCGCATCTATCAACAGGTGCAAGACGACGTCGGCGGACTGGAAGAGGCCAAAGTACGGGGCAAAGCGGACATCGCTCTTCGAATCGGTTACACCGGGAAATATGACCTGACCAATTGGAAGACCGATTCATACCAGGTCGCGGAACGGGGAAGACCCTACTCATACCGCAGCACAAAGTTCTATAAAAGAATTCTTCCGGGCCAGATCGAGGAAATGATCGAAAGCTGCGAAAAGGACCGGGCGAAATGTACGTTTACCAATATCTGGAAAAAAAGCCTGCTGCCGGAATCGGTAAGAAACAACGTAGTCAGCGACAACCTGAGCGAATTCCTCTGTTTCGTGGGCCTTTTCGGAAAAAAGGGAACGGATGACAACTGCGCCAGAGCCCTGATGTCCGCTCTTGTCGACGCCAGCAAAGCCGCAAGCCGCGATTCGTCCTTCGCGGATTTCATGCAAGCCCTGGCGGGGCAGGCCCTGGGCGGCGGCGGAGTGTTCAAGTGGCAGAAGACCAACAGGGAATACGGATTGCTGCCCAGGGAAGTATTTCAAATCGATGGGCCGGAGATTGTATCAGCGCCGGCGCAGGAATGCGAACTCGTGCTCGGCGTCAGCGATATGGAGCCCTTTGAACACGCGGCGGAGAAGATCGCGGAGCTGGTTAAAGACAAAGGCATTGACGTTTCCGTCGCCACCTTCAGCCAAAAGACCATCCAGGAACCTCTGGCCGCCAAGAACTGGGACGTTCTCATGACGACCACCGGACCCTACACGTCCAGGCAGGTCCCGACGCTTATGGAACTCGTATACAAAAGCCGTGCGACGCTGTCGGCCGGCACGCCTTTACGGGACGCCGAGGACGGAGGCGGGGGTATGTGCGTCTGGTACAATTTTGAAAGCAAGATCGTTCGACCCGTGCCGATATGGGCCAAGAGATCCCTGAAAGAAGACTGCACCAAAGATATACTGCGGGATCTTCCCGAAAACAGGCTCGAAGCCCTTTTGCTGCTTGAAAAGGAGGTTTTCGAGGGCCCGGCGCCGATTCTTCCCTTGTACTATTCGAACGGTTTTTCCTACACCATGGGCGATGACGATTGAAAGGTGAGTGGCGGTCATGAGAATTCCTGTATACATTCCTTTGATTATCGTCGGCGTGGTCGCCCTGCTGGCCGCCGGTTGCGCCGCCGACAACGATCCCGATTCGGCATCGGGCCGACCTGAAGAAAAAAAGGATTCCCCAAAACCAAAGACGGATTCGGAATCGGCATTCAAAGAAACGATTAACATGACGCGTTTTTTTGTGCATCAGTACGTGGATAAAGACGCCGAATGTTACAACGAGAAAGACAGGGATGGTTATTGTGAACCAGAGAAAAAAGTCGGCGACAAGACTCCTCGCTGCCGGTTCGATTTGTCAGGTGTATATGAATTCGACGACTACAATAAAGGCAGATACGACAAAAATAGCGACAATTTTCTGATTGAAAACAGACCCAACATGACGACGATATGTCAATACCCCACGACGAAGATTAGCAAAGATCAATCCGACCTGATTTATCTGGCGGCGTTTCGATACGCATTGGATCCGCTTCCCAAAGCCGTTGAAAAACTACTCGCCGGGCGGAAGCTGGCGACGTACCCCGGCTGGCCGAATCCGCCGAAAAAGCCGGCGCGAAAAGAAGCGACGGTTGATTACGTGAACAAAAAGGACATCGCCGGTTATCGACTCGCGAATATATGCTGGACCACAAATACGAAAAAGGGCTGGCCGGCCAGGGACAGAAAAAGCATCGATGCGATCGGCGATCTGGATGGCAACACTTGCGAAATGTGGCTGATCGAAAACCCGGATTTAGACAAACAAATGGACGCGAAAACATTAAATGTGACGGCGCGCAGTTATTTACTCAATGGATGGTATTGGACCAAGGACCGCGCCGAGTCCGTTAAAAAGGGAAATAATTTAACATTCAAAGGATATAACGAGTACGTGAAAGATAAAACCCGCGACGAATTCAAAGGCGGAGTCACAATGAACTTCGGGTGGCTGGAAGGCGTATTCAGCGATGACGGTGATGACGACGGCGACGACAACGGCGATAACGACGGCGGCGATGATTCGGAAACGACATCCGGAAGCGACGCGGGCGAACAGGGAAATGACGACAATAACGACGCCCCGGAAAACAGAATCGATGAGGCGACAAACGAGTCTTTGCAAAAATGCCGGGCGGAACTGCGAAACAATAAAGAAGAGTTGAAGCGCCTGAAAAACAAAGCGTCGTACACGTCGGAAGAACAAAGCAAAGCGTCGTGCGCATCCATAAGCAAAGATAAAAAGGATATCGTGAATAAACGCGTGGCGCAGTATGCCGGGAAAATGGGGCTGAGTGCGCCGACCTTTTTGGAAAAAGGAGATTGGATTGTTTTTGAATATAAGGGAACCGGCGGCGTCGAGGCCTGCAGAAAGATCGAGATATTGAAAAAAGCTTACGAGGACGTGCTGAACTGCGATGTCCGGCTCGCGGGAGATTGCAGCGACGATAAAGAGAAACAACCATGAAACGCCAGTCGAAAACACGCCGAGGCGCCGGCCGATGATGAAGGGACTTGCAGCGCTGATTCGATTGCTGTGCATGATCGCCGTCACGGCGACGATCGCGATCACGGCCGTCGTCGCGGTGAACGCGAAGGTCGCCAGCAGGCTCGATCTCGGATGGATATCCGTCCAGGAACAAAGAGAACTTGAATACGAAAGAGAGATCAGCCTCGACCTGGACGACAGAATAGAATATCGCGTGATGGAATACCTGCTTGACGCTCCCGAAGCCGCAAAAAATGAGGGAAGCTGGTGGAGCTGGATATGGCCGACAAAGTCCCAAGACAGCGCGGCTTTCTGGAAACTCGCAGAAATTACGAGGATCGACTCGACGCGGGAATATCAGAGAAAAATCCAGACGCTCAAAAGCCGTAAAAAGGAAAAGAAGCGCCAATTCGACTTGAAAGCGGTTCGGGAAAGGGCTTTGTTCAAAGAGGGGAATATCTGGTACGCCGTCAACGGAAGCATGGAAGCCCTGACCCTGATTTACGCGACGATCCTGTCGATCCTGGCATTCGTTTACGCCCTGGCGGTTTTCAAGGGCGCCTATTTCAAAAAGGCGTTTTCCCTGCCTTCAGGAAAAAAGCCTAAAAAGAGGATCCTGAACATAAAGGGACGGGCGGAGAAAAAGACGGTTCACGGCGGGAGATACGATGACGCCTGGAAGCGCCGGATAATTTTTCTTCTGTTCGTCGTCATGTCCATCTACGTCGAACGGAACAGCAGGATTTATCTGGACGTTTCGTTCGTTTATCAAGGCCTGCTCAGTCAGGTTCTCTATGTGGCCAATTTTGCGGCGCTGCTGGGATACGCCGTCGTTACGCAGGCCCAATTTGAAAACGGCGACGGAAGGCTTCTGATCAAGGCGGTGGGAAACGCCGGCGGAAGTGAAATCCACCTGGTCGGTAAACTGGCGGTCATCGAGACGGCGAAACGGCTCAAGGCCTTTGTCCCGTTGATCGTGCCCGCCGCGGTGTTCGTGCTGTACAAAACGAAACTAGTGATGTGGAAAACCGACGTGGGCGGATACTATCATCTCATTCGAGGCTCCATGCTTTACCCGGAAGAGCGGATGGAAATCGCGGTCGTGCTCGCCGCGTCGCTGCTGTTTCTGATCATCGCCGCAAACGAGCTGATTAAATGCGTCGATCGAATACTGGGACCGCCGAAAAAAGCAAGACGCTTCGGCAAGGTGAGTCCCATCGTGAAAGCGAGCCAATGGGCCGGGGGACGCATCGGCATGAAAGCCGGGAAAAGCGAGGCTTCGAAAAATAAGAAAACCAGCGACTTTAAAGTCGTCGATTTTTTGCGAAGTTTCAGACAGTGGCCTTTGTGGAAGTGGTTTTTCGTGACGCCGGCTGAAGGATTCACGGTGATTTCGATCATCGGTTCGCTGCTTCTGCTCATTGGGGCCGGGCAACTTATCGGCCTGCTTTTCCGGGACGAACTCTATCCGGGTTATGCCTGCGCCCTGGCGGCCGTCTATCTGGCCGGCGGCGCGTCTCTTCGAATGTTCGTCTGGATGAATTACACATGGAAAATCGGCGAGACTTTTGGGGCGGATTCCGGCGGCGCGGATGAAGGTCGCCGAGGCAAAAAGGAACGCGCGAAAGCGTCCGATAAAAAAGTCCTCATGGCGCTGGCGCTAATCCTGCTGGCGACCCCGATCGTCTGGGCTTTGACCGGATTCAATTTTCTCGGGCATCTCTGGCTGTGCGATCCGAAGAACTGGATCAGCCAGGGAGCGAATCCGAAAATATTCGCCAATCCGTCTGCAACTCTGGCCGCCGGCAGTCTGCTGGTCGGTCTGGGGACGATGGCCGTGGCCGCCGTCATCGCCGCTTTCTGGATGATCCTGCTCAAAGGCGCGGAGAGTTATAAGATCGGGCATAGCGACGGATCCTGGTTTGGCAAAGCCTCCTCTTTGATCGTCGCCGCATTGAAAGCCATTCCCTTCGTGGTTGTCGCGCTGTTGCTTCGGCTGACGTACGATTTCGAAGGAAACGAGCTTTCCATCTGGAGGTGGGGAGGCAAAACGACGGCCGGTGAAGCGCAAGCCCTGCTGGCCCATATCGTGGCGGCGCCGGGACTGTTCTATTCCATTCTCGCACTGGGATTGACGGGCGGCGCCGTGATTCTGGAATGGTTGCGCGGCAAAAAGGATGAATACCTGGAAAGCTCCACCCGACGAGCGAATTTCAACCTGTTTTTGCCTTTTCGAAGCATTGTGCGCAACGAAATTTTTCTGAAAAACCATCGCGAACTGCAAATTCTGTTTCTGTTTATCGCCGCGGCGGCGATTCTGATGGAAATGATTTCCGGGTGCATTCTGGACGCGTTTAACATCGCGCGACCCTTGTATGCGAGCATGGGATCGATTCTGTATCTGTCTCCGGCGGCGGGGTCGCCGGACACGATGCAGGCATTGGTCATGAAAGTGGTGTTCGTGGCGGGCATGTTGTTTCTGGGATCGATGATTGTCGCGTACGGCATGCCGCGAAAAAGAAGAAAATACCGGTTTGAAGACAGCACGGTTTATGTGGACGATAAACCGATCGTGACGGATATCCCACGAAAATTCTATGCGGATAAGTATATTCAGTTGCCGGGCCTGCAAATGTTGCTCGGCCCCAGCGGGTCGGGCAAAACGACGGTCGGCAGAGCGCTGGAATCCATCTATCCCGATCGCGCTCTGCTGGTCCCGCAAGATCCGGACGAAGCCCTGAATCCGGCGATCAGTTTAGCCGACTTCCTCAGCGTGATTGGAGACGGAAACGAACAGAGAACGGCGCTGTCGGATCTCGGAATTCTCCAGGATACGGACCTGGCCGAACGCCTGGAGGATCCCTACGTCAGCATTTTCAACCTGTCCAGAGGCGAACGTCAGCGATTGATGTTCGTGCTGTGCCTGACGGCGGTTAAACGCCGACACTTTCTGTTGTTCGACGAGTTCACCGCTTCCCAGGACGAATCGCGCAAGCACAGCATGCTCAACCTGCTTGAAAAGATAGTGCGGCCGAAAGACGGCGAACCATGGAAGGGAATGGACGAAACATGCCTGGCGATTATTTCCCACGACGCGACGGTGATCGATCGGTTGTTGACGTGGAAGAATCGGCACGACGAATTAATGCCCAGAATCCTTTGGCTGGGCAAAGCTGATGAAAACGGCGAATCGCCTGAAACCGCTTTGCGAAAGGGCCGGGATTTTAAGGTAGGAGCGGGGATTCAACGAGACGAAAGCGGCGTTTACGAACTGGAATATCCGGCCGGCGACCGGGAAATTCAAGAATTCTTTTCAGAAATACGGGAAATGCAAAAGTCAACGGAGGGCGTGGAGCGATTCGAAGGGGTGGAGGTTCGCGAATCATTTAACTCAACTCAACCCATCCACAAGCTCAAGTTCAAATCCGGAAAATTGTCCATGGGGGAAAAGCATCTCGATGTCGTCGGCGCTCCCGCTGTCAAGCCGAAAAACATTTACTTCTTGACGGGCCCCAGCGGCATCGGAAAAACGCGATTCTTCGAGGCGATTCTGGACAATGCCGCCTCCCACGGGGGCGTGGAACTGGCGTACGTTCCGCAGGACTGCGGCCGAACGATTCCGGAAGAAATCTGCGCCCGGGAATACCTGGAGCCCCTGATCGCCACCCGAGGTTCGATCGATAAGACGGTGAACGATCTGCGGGAATTCTTCGGCAAAGACAACGCCGCTTTTACCGCCGACAAGCTTACGCAGGAAATAAAAACCTTTTCCGAAGGCGAGCGTCACCGACTCTTTCTGGCCAACGCCATTCTTCGAATGCGCGACAGGCGGCGTCGCACGGGGTCCGTTGCGTTGCACCTGCTGCTGCTGGACGAGGTTTTCGGAAATACGGATCCGGGGACGCATCGCTTCCTGATGGAAAAGGTGGCGAATCTTGTTTCCCAGCCCCGGGAAAAGTGGGCTGTTGTACTGGTCTCACACACGCTGGAATACGATATGCGCGTTACGCAGGATTTCCTCGCCCGGGATTCTCAATCCCAGTCACAGGTCGGCATCTCCATATGGAAGATCGAAAGGAAGTGATCCAATGAAACAGATCGGTGAATTAATTGACAAGCGAATCCGCGACCGGATCCTTATGACCGCGATCTCAATCCTCGGCGTGACGGGCTTTGGAGCCCTCTTCGTCCTCCATTCGCAATCCGCGGCCAAGTGGTTCGTGGAAACCGACCGGCTTTGGATCGTCGGCGTCGCGGTTGCCGTGCTGGTTGTCGGGTGGTTGATCGGGCGCCAAATGGACGGCGGCAAAAAGGAAGCTCCCGTCCCAAAAGTTTACGCCGTCGACGACAGACGGAAATTACCCCCGGACGAAGTGCGTAGCGATCATGTTCTCGTGTCCGAAGAATCGAGAGGAAAGAAGAAATACTCCTTCGACCTGGTGCGCACTTCGGCAGCCGCTCCCCAAAACGCCCCGGATGTCAAGCCGAAAGCTAAGCCGGATGTCGAGCCGGATATCGAGCCGGAAGTCGAATGGGAAAATGAACCGGAAGACGGACATGAAGACGAAGGCGGAGGGTTTATTTGATGGATTCGAAACACGGAAAGCATAAAGAAAATCTCCAGGCCGCCCTCCACAAAAGGACCGAAATGGCGATTTTTCGAGCCGTGAATGCGTTATACGAACACGGCCTCGGATCGGTGATCGAATCGAAGCCCAGGAACGAACAATTGGAGGAATACGAAGCCTTCTATCCTGTCGACGACGATCTGGAGACAATCGGAAAGGCGATGCATCAGGCGTTTCTGGAAATTTGCGCATCCCTCGGCGACAAGACCGGGGAATCCCTGAAAGTTACGGAAGAAGGAGAAGCGTTTTTATATTCCGCCCCGATTTTCGTTACCGGGAACATGAAGCAAACGGGCGGCGGAGCGTCCAAATTGCCTGTTCCGATGCCGAGTTGGATGATCTGGCTGGAAGATATTCAGCTTCTGGAGCGTATCGCCCCGCCGCGACTGAAGGATGATGGGAGGAGAATCCGACAGGAGTTCGCGCTGAAAATTACCGCGGATGCGCGATCCCGGGTTCAGGAGGCCGAGGACCGTTTCACGCAAAATGTTGCGATTCACTTTTCCATTGAGGCGGAAGTTTTTACTCCGGACGAAAAAGAGCACCTGTTTCTGGCGGTCAATCCGAAAACCTTAAAGGCTGACTTCAACGGGATGGTCCTGGCTCGCGGCGCCGTGACAAAGGGAATGATAAAGCTGGAACATCCCGCCGGTTCGCTGGTCGGATACAAGCCTGACGACGAATACGCCCGGATATTCACCCTGGGTGAAAGCGTGCTGACGGGAAAAGACCTTGGGGTCGCAGGCTCGCGGCGGTCTCAAGGCGGCTTAGCCTCCGACGCCGGGGCGATGGCCGCGCCTTCGCGTTATTTCCCGCCCGGAAGAGGTGGAGACTGGCCCGCAGGCTGGATGAAATGGATTGTGTTGTCATATAAAACCCGTGAAGGTTCAATATCGGCGACGGCTCTTATCGATCTTGGTCAATGGTTCGGCGAAACGAAAATGTCCTCGACCTCCGGCAGAGTCGCGCCCATCGATACGAACGACAAGTTGAAAGGCAAAATGGCCATCGATATCGGGGCCAGCAACACCTTCTGTGTCATGGATCTGGAATCCGGCTGGAACCTTTTCAAAAAGCCGACCCGAATTTTCGACATGCACATCAACGGTGATTTTGTCGCCGAATTGCAATCGGGGTGGAAGCTTCTGTGCGGCGATCCCGACGCCGCCGGCTACTTCGGATGCGGCGAGTGGCTGAAGCAGCGCAATAACTGCCTGCCTTCGGCGGTGCACTTCAGCAGCGTGAAAGCTCTCAATTCCTACCTGGAAACCACGTTAAAAGAAAAGGATTCCGATAAATACAGGACCTTCGTTCGAGACGCCTGGTTGAAGCAGGAATATCAATCCGACATTCTGGCAAAATACAAAACGAATCCGAACTCGCAAACCGACGGCGAGCCTGTGGAAATTACAAAGTTCAAAGCGCCGGATCTCATCAGCAAATCAGGCGTTAACCTCGAAAATATGAACCGATATCAACTGGCCAAATCCGTTCTTGGAACCTTTGTCCTGCTCCTCGGGCAAACGATTGCGATCAACCATGCCGATCCCGATTCGGACAACGCCTTTTTTCTCGATGAACTGGATGTTGCGATTTGCTACTCCGAAATCGATTGGAAAAACAAATCCGACGACGATTCGACGGCGGAGGATCGGATTCCCTATAGCCGGGTTCTTCGGTCTGCTTGCGGAACCGAGAAGAAACAAGGGATTAATGGCGACGGTCTTTTCAGAAAAGCGATGTGCGGCTTTTGGGATAATATCGAAATCAAATACGTTTGCGAACTGGACGCCGTGCGATATGGGAAGGAAAAATTATCGGCTAAATCCAAAGAATCGGTCAGGCAATCGGACAAACCATCGGACAAAAAATCGGAAAAGCAACCGAAAAACTACGTCAAGCTTTTTCTCGATTTCGGCGGCCAGACCGTGGACGTCGTCGTCGTTATTACAAGCGACGAGGAGGCGATGCTCAGACCGATGCCGGTAGGAACCCGGGAAAAAACCGTCAAAACTGAAGACGTCCGGTCGTTTTGCCTGAAGACCAGCTATAAAATCGGCGGGGAATTTCTCCTGCATGCGTTGGCCTATGCTTTGTCGCACTTTGACAGCGAAAACGAGGTGAAGCGCTGGAAGATGGACTCGAAAACCTCCGAGAACTCCATCGACCGATTGACTCCTCTCGATGAATGGAAACATCGACTGGAGCACATCGTCAACGAAAATCAGCGCTTCATCGCAACGCCTTTGGCGGAAGACGTGCTGACGATCGTCAAGAAGTACATATTGAAACTGGCAAAACAACAGGTTTCTGCCGCAAAGCTCAACGGAGACAAAAGCAATCGCTTTAAGAATTATTCCGTCGAGGCTTATGTTTACGGGGGCGGATGGCTGCTGTCCAGGCTGGATGAGACGCCGGGGGAAAGGATCGCTAATTGCGGGAAATTCGTCAAAGAATTGATGCAAGAAGAGTTCGAAGAAAAATGCTTCGCGGATTACCTGACAAAGCGGGAGCTTTGTTGTGGAGCGCTCAAATGGTGCAAAAAGAGAGGTATCGACAAAACCGATAAAATTGATCTGGGGGAAGTGATACACCGATCCTTTATCGGTTTTGACGCATGTCTCGACACCGACGATCCGAATAGCCAATTCCTGTACTGGTATTGGCCGCCTCCCGCCCTTTTAAATCCCGAGGATTCCGGCCTGAATGAGGCTCAAATCGAAAATGGATATCTGCACCCGAGCCCGGTTTCGGACAACGAGTTCTGGAACGACTTCACATCCGGAGTCGGAAACATCGCATTTCCCGGTCCCGGCGTTTGGAAAGGCAAAGACACTGTTGGAAAACAAGTGAATAATTTGCCCCTGCGCAAGGCTGTACTTCAGGACCAGGGAACCGAGAGGAGTTATCGCTGCATTGAGTCGCCGCTGAAAGAATGGGTCAATGACTCTCTGCCGTATCTGATGGCGTGGAGCTTCGGCCAGGCGATCAAAAAACAAATTTAACAAGCGATCCGGGCGTCAACGTCCGTGAACTTTATAAAAGGCGGCAGCCGGTCCGCCCTGGAAAATTCCGTTCGGCAATTGGTCCTGAGGTTTTCGGGTCATTTCCGGAATAAAGGTATTTTCAGGCATTTTGAGAATAATATTGTAAAGCTTTTTGATTCATTTGATCAGCCTTGGAGCGCCTATGCCGGAATCGGTTGAATTATCGCAAGCTGAGTCCCAACTCACCGCCAGGGTCAGTTACACTCCCTTTGTCAATTTCGCGATACAGCAGAATTCCGTGCCGCTTTTAAGCAGTCTTGTGTTGATGAACGTCTCGGACAGTAAGGCAGTCAACGCGCACGTTCGCGTATGGAGCGATCCGCCGGTTGTCGCGGAAAAGATGTTAAGAGTCGATGCCATAGGTCCCGGCGAGAGTTATGCCTTTTCCGATCTTGCCCTGACGCTTTTGCGTGGACCTCTCCGCAAGCAGATCGAGCGAGAAGAAGGTCATTTGTGGATCGAAATCGCCGCTGAGAATTTCACGCCAATTCAATATCCGTTTCCTCTTTCAGTTCTGGCTTACAACGAGTGGTGCGGTGTTTCCTCGCTTCCGGAGATTGTCGCCGCGCACGTATTGCCTAACGATCCCGCCGTGGAACGAATCCTGGCCGAGGCTTCGAAGTTGTTGCTGGAAAAAACCAAAAACGGCTCATTGTCGGGTTATCAGTCGAGGGATCCTAAGCGCGCATGGACGCAGGCCGCTGCGATCTACTACGCGGCGGCCCGCCAGAAGATTAGCTACGTCAATCCCCCAGCCAGTTTCGAGAAGACCGGACAGAAAATCAGAACTCCGGAGCACCTGCTCGACCGAAAACTGGGCACCTGCATGGACACTACCGCGCTTCTCGCCGCTTGTTTCGAGCAGGCAGGACTGCGTCCGGTGGTCGTACTAGTTGAGGGACACGCCTTTCCCGGAGTATGGCTCGTAGACAATTCTTTCGACGACACTGTGACCAGCCATGCATCGATCCTTCTGAATCGGATTAAGCTAAACGAGTTCCTTGTTATTGAGTCGACGGGCATCGCTAAGACTCCTCCACTCAGCTTCAAAATCGCACTAAAGCAAGCACAGATTCAACTTCAGACCGAAGCCAGCTTTTACTTCGCTGTAGACGTTTGGGCTGCGCGCAAAATCGGTATCCACCCATTGTCGTTGACTGAGGAAGTCAGTGCATCAAAAGATGAGGATATCAATCCCGGTAGAGATACGCTGTCAATCGGCGAGGATCTAGCCGTCCCAGAAGCAGTCGAGGAGGCTAGTGTCGCCAGATCAACGCGCCTTCCACGTGACCAGGAAAGTGCCGCTGACCGCCTTGCACGGTGGAAGACCAGTCTGCTCGACCTGAGCCTCCGCAATCGCCTGCTCAACTTCAAGGACAGGAAAAAGTCTATCCCGTTGCTCTGTCCAGACATTGCGGGGCTAGAGGATGAACTTGCTGCTGACAAGGCTTTTCGCTTGCGCCCAAAGCCGGATGCCTGGGATACTTCCGATCCGCGCAACGCTACCATTCACCAGGAGCAAACAGGCGGGGATGCTCTGAATGAGTATCTTCAAGAGGAAATGGCTCAAAGACGGATCCGCGCCGCCCTGACTGAGCGTGAGCTTTCGCGTCGTCTTATTGAGATAGAACGTACCGCACGTTTGGGATTGGAAGAAGGAGGTGCAAACACTTTATTCTTGGCCCTCGGTTTCCTTGTCTGGACTGAAGCGGAATCTAGCGATATTGAGCGCCGCGCGCCTATTCTACTGATCCCAATGACCATTGAGCGCAAGTCTGTGCGCGATGGGTTCCGCATTCAGCGCATTGATGAGGAGTCGAGGATCAATATTACGCTGCTCCAGAAACTCAAAGTCGATTTCGGCATTACCATCGATGCTCTGGATCCCTTGCCGGAAGATGAGTCCGGACTAGACGTACCTAAAATTCTAAGAATCATCCGCGACGCCATCAAGCGGGAACCCCGCTGGAAAGTAGAGGAGGATGCGAGCCTCACCATACTTACTTTTTCCCGTTTCCTGATGTGGTTGGACCTGGAGGCGAACGCCGAGGAACTCAAGAAAAATGACGTTGTCCGTCACTTGATCGAAAATTCGAATGAATTGTTTGAACCGGAAGCGAAGTTTCCCGATCTGGAGACCCTCGACGATCGGTATTCGCCGTCGGCGACTTTCTGCCCGCTTCACGCCGATTCATCCCAACTCCGCGCGATATACGCGGCTGCTGAAGGACGAACCTTCGTATTGCAAGGTCCACCGGGTACCGGAAAATCACAAACTATTACTAACCTGATCGCCCATTGTCTTACGCTCGGGAAGCGGGTTTTGTTCGTGGCTCAGAAACGGGCGGCACTCGAAGTGGTACACAAGCGTCTATCAGATGTCGGACTCGGACCTTTTTGCCTGGAATTACACTCCAACAAGACTACAAAGGAGTCCTTTCGGTCGCAGCTCCGCGATGCGCTAGCTGTAGCCGGGGCTGGTAGTAGCGAACGATGGGAGGCAGACACAAACCGCCTTGCTGAACAGCGAAAAATACTGAACGATTATGCACACGATCTCCACATACCTCGTGCATTCGGTAAAAGCGCATACTGGATCATCTCTAGACTCATTGGTCAAAGAGACGATCCGAAGGTTACGTTGGACCTAGGTAATCCCGGAAAACGAACAGCAGAGGATTTCGAAAGGATGCAATCTGCCGTGCGTGAGATGGCCGAAGCGGCGCGTGTCTCCGGCGATCCTGCAGGACACCCACTGGGAGCTGTGCGACTGACATCTTGGACATACGGCATCGAGGACGATGCGACGAAAGCTATCCAGTTGGCTGTAGAGGCGTATCAAAATTTAAGGGCTACTAGCTCGTCGGTTTTATCGGACCTGGGGCTTAAAATAGAAGATGCATCACTATCTGATTTCAAACTCGCGGGTGAATTGACCGCCCTGTTGGAGACCACCCCGAGTGTCACACAAGCGATCCTATCGGAGCCCCCTCTGTGCCAATAAGAGTGAGACAATGGTTGTGTGAGAATTTAGTGTATAATTCGAGGGCGTGAAGGAGAACTCGAATGAATAAGCAACGAGAAAACGGTGATGGATCGTTTTTGGGGGCGCAGCGTAGTGGAGGCGAGCGAAGCGAGCCGGAACGGAGCGGAGCCCCCAAAAACGACGGGTCGCCCGCACCCCCCTCTCCGGAGGTCTCAGAACGCCCCGAGCGCCGCCGCTTCACCGCCGCCTACAAGCTGGCTGTCGTGCAGGAGGCCGACCGCTGCGCCGAGCCAGGTCAAATCGGCGCCTTGCTGCGTCGGGAAGGACTGTACTCTTCCCACCTGGGCAAGTGGCGTCAGTTGCGGGATCAGGGCGCTCTAGATGGCCTGAACGGCAAAAAGCGCGGGCCCAAACCCGGTGCATCCCCGCTGTTGAAAAAAGAGAACGAGCAATTGCGTCGCGACAACGCCCGGCTGCAAAAAAAGCTGGCGAAGGCCGAAATGGTGATCGACTTCCAAAAAAAAGTTGCCGCGCTCCTGGACATCCCCCTGAACCGGCCGGACGACGACGGGAGCGCCTGATGCAAGCGGTGCATGAGCGCGGAGCCTCCATCGGCGTTGCGTCGGCCTGCGACGCTCTGTCTTTGCCGCGAGCCACATACTATCGGCGTCTTTCTCCCGCGCTTCACCGCCATCGTCCGAAGCCGAAAAGAGCGCTGGACGACGGGGAACGGCAAAGGGTTTTGGATATTCTTCACGCGCCGGAAAACATCGACAAAGCGCCCGCTGAAATCGTCGCAACCCTAATGGATCAAGGAGAATATCATTGCAGTACACGCACCATGCACCGCATTTTGGAATCGGAGAAAGAAGTGAAGGAACGCCGGAATCAGCGCCGCCATCCCAATTATGCGAAGCCGGAACTTTTGGCGACCGCGCCTAATCAAGTCTGGAGTTGGGACATCACCAAGCTGAAAGGGCCGGTGAAATGGAGTTATTATCACCTCTACGTGATTCTCGATATTTTCAGCCGATACACTGTGGGGTGGATGATCGCGCATCGCGAGAGCGCGGCGCTGGCGAAAACGCTCATCTCCCAAACGTGCGCCAGACAAGGAATCGGTCCTGATCAGCTCACTCTTCACGCGGACCGTGGAACCTCGATGAAATCCAAACCGGTCGCGCTGCTGTTGTCGGATCTGGGCGTGACAAAAACGCACTCAAGGCCGCATGTGTCCAATGACAATCCATTTTCTGAAAGCCAGTTCAAGACGATGAAATACCGCCCGGAATTTCCGAAACGATTCGGGTCCATCGAGGATGCACGGGTTTTTTGCCGGACCTTTTTTCACTGGTACAACAACGAACACCGCCACAGCGGCATCGCCATGTACACGCCGGAGACAGTCCATTATGGACGTGCGGAGAAGGCGGCCAGGCAAAGAGAGAGAGTGCTTTTAGAAGCTCTTGAAAAACATCCCGAACGATTCGTTAACAAAACACCAACACCACAGGCGCTGCCCGAGGCGGTATGGATCAATCCGCCGAAAACGGGGAACCAGGACAGTGTACTCTAAACTATGAAAAACGGTGTCTCATTATCGTTGACACGTTCCGGACGCACTATGTTCGTAGCCGATACCTCGACCTCTCAACATGCACGGGCTTTCCTGGATGCTCTACAAGGAGTCGAGGATCAACGAAGACATCTTGATAACTTCCTGGTGCTGGAATCAAGCATGGCTTGGGGCAGTGATTGCGATGCACGTGCATTGGAGAAAGCGGAAACGACACTGCAAAATCTGTCAGCGAACTTGCCACGCCTTCGCGAATGGTCTCACTACCAGGCATCACGCGCGTCGGTCGCTAAGTTTTGCCTCGTTGAACTCGCTGAAGCTCTCGAAGGAGGTGAAATCGGTGTACACCAATTAGAGGCCGTTTTCGTACACTCCTTCGCAGACTGGTGGGCGCGAACCGTATTAAAGTCGATACCCTCTCTGGCCGGATTCATCGGAGAGCGTCACAACCTGAAAATTAGAGAGTTCCAGGATCACGACGCCAAGATCGCTGACCTGACCCGGAAGGAGACCTTCGCCCGCATTGCAAGTGCAATGCCGCGGGCTGCAGTAACCGGACAACGTACGCCAGCCAGCTCTGAAGCTGGATTGCTTCAGCGGTTTGCACAGGGCGGGCGAAAGACAATCCGGCGCATTTTTAAAGAGTGTCCCAACGCACTCGCCAAATACAAACCCTGCGCCCTTATGAGTCCACTCTCCGTGGCCCAGTTCATCGGAGCCGACTTCCCGAAATTTGACTTGGTCGTATTCGACGAAGCGTCGCAAATGCCAACTTATGACGCTATCGGCGCAATCGCTCGCGGAAACCAACTCATCGTGGTAGGCGATTCCCGACAATTACCGCCCACAAGTTTTTTCGAGCGACAGAGGGGAGACGAGGATTATAACGAAGACGACCTGCCCGAAGAATTGGATAGTATCCTTGAGGAAGCAGAGGCGGCGGGAATAAAGCCCTTGCGCCTCGATTGGCATTATCGCAGTCGTCACGAGAGTTTAATTGCCTTCAGCAATCGGCAATATTACGAGAATCGACTACATACCTTTCCGGCCGCGCTTGCTGAACACCCTCGACTGGGAGTTCGATGGCGCGAAATCCCGGATGCAGTGTATGACTACGGAAAATCACGAACGAACCGCAAGGAGGCGGAAGCCGTCGTCTCCGAAATTGTCAAGCGCTTGCGTGATCCGAAAGAGCAGAACAATTCTTTAGGTGTGGTGACTTTCAGCCAGGCGCAGCAGGGACTTGTGGAAGACCTCTTGGATGCGGCACGAAACGAGTACCCGGAAATTGAACCATATTTTACGACGGTCAGCGAGCCCGTTTTCGTAAAGAATCTGGAAACTGTCCAGGGCGACGAGCGGGATGTGATCCTTTTTTCGATCTGTTATGGACCGGACGCCGCCGGAGTCATTCGTATGAACTTCGGTCCCCTGAACAACAAGGGTGGTGAGCGTCGCCTCAACGTAGCCATCACTAGGGCGCGTAAGCAGTTACTGGTTTTCTCCCGCTTGCGATCCGAGCAAATTGATTGTTCTCGTACCCAAGCGACCGGCGTGCATCACCTGCGCACGTTTCTAGACTATGCAAAGCGCGGATCGGTCGCCCTCGTCGAGGAAACATCTCATACTACCGGCGAGGTGGAGTCTTTCTTTGAGCAATCGGTTCTTGATGAACTCACAAAAAGGCAATGGCGCGTGGATGCTCAGGTCGGTTGTTCAGGATACCGGATCGATCTTGCCGTTCGCGATCCCAACGCCCCGGGTCGTTATCTCCTGGGAGTGGAATGCGACGGAGCGAACTACCACAGCGCAAAATCGGCGCGTGACCGCGACCGGCTTCGTCAGACGGTTCTGGAAGGTCTCGGTTGGCGGTTGCACCGCATCTGGTCAACCGACTGGTGGCTTCAGCGCCCGCAGGAGATTGCCAAGCTTGAAGAAGCAATCAAACTCGCGAAGCAAAAATCCGGCGCCGTCGATGATATGGACCTGAGTCCTCCGACGAATGTCCCTTCGGCGCGCGTCACTCAAGAGAGCGCCGAAAACCAGGATGTCAAACCGCAGTATGCGAAACAGGCGATGTATGGCAATCGTTATCCCGTTGCGCCTGAGCCTGCTTCCACCGAACTTCCAGGGCAATCTGTCTACCGAAAATACGACATATTCAGTCAGATTTTCTTTGGCGAACTCCACGATCCGACTAACGCTGGGATTGTGCGTGATCTCATCAGGAAAATCATCGACATTGAGGCCCCTCTATTGATTGATACTCTCTATTCCGAGGTTGCGTCAGCTTGGGGGCTGCAAAGGGCCGGCAGTCGCATCCGCAAGGTTGTGAAAGATGCTGTAAGACAAAATGGATTTCCGGTGCGTCGCACAGGAAAACGTGAGTTCGTCTGGACGAAGCAGCTGACAGAGAAATCTTACGACGCTTTCCGTATTCCGAATGAAATTAATCTAAATGCGCGTACCGCACAGGAAATATGCCCTGAGGAAATTGCAAACGCGGCATCCCAGTTACTCAAACTACACATCAGCATGAGTCAGGATGATCTCGCCCGAGAAACTGCAAAAGTTTTCGGCATCGCGAAACTTGGAAATAAGGTGAGGGCTTATTTCATGGAGGGCATTGAACTCATGAAAAAAAGCGATCGCTGCCGCGTGGATGGGGAAAACCTGATCGCGATATGAACTATTGAGAGGAGAAAATATGACAGAGCAGGTCGTTGTTTTCGTCACTCACGAAATGGAGTCATTCTGCTTTACGTATATTCCGGGAGCGGACCGTTTTAGAGATAAAGATGGTGAAGATTATGGAGATGCCCTCAACGCTCTTATGATGGAGGGCTAGCGCATCGTGAATAGTTGTCCTCTATCAGTGCAAGACAATCCAATAGCAAGTGGCGTATTTTTCGTTCTGGAAAGAGACTGCTAGAGTGGTCGTTTGCAAGACAAAGATAAGCCGAATCGTGCTAGTGTCATGTCACACCTGTAATGTTGGATAAAGCCTTCTCAGTTTTATCCTTGCGTCCTTTGTTGTGAATTGCCAGTTAATCGTCGCATTTTTCGAATTCCTGTGATGTTGCCATGCCTCGACCTCCGCGGCGACGGACGCCATATCGGGAATTCGCCTTTTCAGGCATTGCCTGATCAGAACATTCAGTTCGACTTCCGCCATATTCAGCCAACTGCCGTGTTTGGGCGTATACACAAACTCGAAACGATCCCAAAGCTTTTTAGCCCGGTCCGGCGCAAACGTTTCATAAAAGGAGCCCGGCTTATGCGTATTGAGATTATCCATCACCAACGTGACCTTCTCCGCCTTTCTATAGCGCCGTGCGATGCGGTCGATAAACAGCGCCCAGTCTTTCTTGGTTTTTCTTTCCGTCACCTGAACCAGCCGTTTCCCGCCCAAAGGCTCGTTGGCCATGAAGACGTTGCAGACGCCTTGCCGCTTGTATTCATAGTCGTAACGAACCGGCCGTCCCGGCGCGCCGGGTATGGGGGTTTTCACCTCGTCAATCAACTGGCGCGGCGATTCATCCATGCAAACCACTGGAAACCGCGGATCATAAGGCCTTTTGTAGACATCCAAAACCCTTTCCATCTGGGCTACAAATTCGGCATCCTGCTCCGGCGGGATGACCCACCCGAGCTTTTGCCAAGGCTTAAGTTCGTTTTTTTTAACACGCGGCGAATGGTTTCATACGACACGCTGTCCACATACTGCAACTCCACCACCTTGTCCGCCAACAGTCGAAGCGACCACCGAACGTGTCCCTGGGGCGGATCGCTGCAACTGAGGGCGATCAAATGCGCCTCGAATTCGCCGTCGGCTTTTTTTTCATAGCTCTGTTGACCTTTGCGCCCATGCAGGGCCATGTGAAGCCCTTCCTCCACAAAGCGTTTTTTGACGCGATACAGCTTCATGAGGCTGATATTCAGCACATCGGCGATGTCCTGTTCTCTCAGAGTTCGCGGTTCCTCCTCTTTCTCGTCGCAGTTCAGCAGAATCAGGGCGTTGATGACTTTCGATGTGTTGTGCTTGCCCCGGCATACAATGGCCTGGAGTTCCTCCCGCTCTTCTTCCGTCAAAGAAAATCGATACTTGATCTTCGGCATCCGAGACCTCCTTTCCGAGGAGGTCATTATGGCACATTCTTATATAACATATCAAGTGTGACATGACACTAGTACGTATCAAGTCGAAGAATGTAAGCTAAACTGGCCTGGTGAAGGGAAATAGGGCTTCTCCAACGACTCGATGCCAGTGGAGAAGGTGAGAATACCGCCAACGTGATTTTACGCGGACTCGCATTCATCAATGGATATGAACCAGAACAAATCGGCCGGGCAGATTTGAGGCATTCCCAATTCTGTCAATTGACAGAATTTTCGATCAACTTCCGTGATTTTCGAGTAATTTTCGAAACCTTCGGACAGGGCTTAAGCTATTGAAAATTGGGCAATGTGGCGCAATGCCGGAGTTTTTTCATTTATCCCTGCTCGCTTTCGAACCCCGTTGCCCGCTATGCGGATGAAGCCGGTAATCATTTGAAGTTGCCGGCTTTTTCTTTTTAAGGAGAGCTTCCCGCGATTGCGGCGGGCTATTTCACGGGCCGCCGGAACTTGGATACGGCCTCTTCGAAATCGCGGCGCCTGAAAGGCTTTGCGAGGAAACCGACTCCCTTGTAATCTTTGAGGGATTCGAAAATTTCCTCCGATCCGAATCCGCTGGAGATGACGACCGGGGCATCGGGATCGATGGCGCGGATTCTTTTTAAAACCTCTGTTCCGGACATTTTATCCATCGTCTGATCCAGGATGACCAGAGAAATGTTTTGTGCGTTGTTCTGAAAAGCGTCCAATCCCATTTGCCCGTCCACGGCGGTAATCACTTCATAGCCCATGGCCTTAAGGCGAATTGAACACAGTTCGCGCATCGTTTCCTCGTCGTCGACGACAAGAATCGCGCCAAGCGACTTGTCGCCGCCTTGATCAACATCGGGAACGGGGGCATCGAGCACCTGACGCACTTTTTGAACCAGATCGTTGGGTTTAAACGGTTTTTGGATAAAATTCGTTCCCGCTTCAAGGACCCCATGATGGGCAATGGCGTTTTCCGTATATCCGGACATGAATATCGTCTTCAGGTGCGGATTGATCTTCAACAATTTTTCATAAAGCTCTTTTCCGCTCATCGAGGGCATGACGACATCGGTCAAGAGAAGATCGATTTTGTCGCCGTATTTCTCGAAGCTGATCAGGGCTTCGCCTCCGTTTTGCGCTTCAATAACCTCGTACCCTTTGGTTTTCAAAGCCCTGCAGGCCAGTTTTCGAACGATTTCCTGGTCCTCGACAACCAGAATCGTTTCATTTCCGGCAAGCGAAACAGGTTCTTTTTTTTCGGCAATTTCTTCCAACTCCGCATGTATCGCCGGTAAATATATCTTGAAGGCGGTGCCGTTGCCGATTTCCGAATAGACATTTATGTGGCCGTTATTCTGATGCACGATGCCGTGCACCGTCGAAAGGCCGAGTCCCGTTCCCTTGCCTTTTTCCTTCGTCGTAAAAAAGGGTTCGAATATATTTTTTATCGTTTCATCGTCCATTCCGGGGCCGTCGTCGCTGATCGCCAGCATCACGAAATCGCCTGATATGAGTTCGTTGCAGGTCTGGCACCGGTTTTTATCAAGGGACACGTTTTTTGTTTCGATCGTCAGTTTCCCGCCGGTGGGCATGGCGTCTCTTGAATTGACCGCGAGATTGATAAGGACCTGGTCGATCTGCCCCGGATCGACAAGAACCTGATCGAGACGCTCGTCGCGAATATAGACCAGGTCGATGTCCTCGCCGATGATCCGCTTGAGCATTTTCTCGGAAAAGGTCACGGCCATATTAAGATTCATCACTTTCGGAGCGACGATCTGTTTGCGTGAAAATGCCAGAAGCTGACTCGTCAAATGCGCCGCCGAATCAGCGGCTTTCTGGATCTCCCGGACATCCCTGCGAATCGGATCGTTTTCGTTCAAAGAATCCATAACGAGTTCCGAAAATCCTTGTATGGCCGTCAGCAGGTTGTTGAAGTCGTGGGCCACGCCGCCGGCCAGACGTCCGATGGATTCCATTTTCTGCGCTTGATTCAACTGCTTTTCAAGTTGATCCTTTTCCTGTTCGGCGACTTTGAGATGAGTGATATCGGCGCAGAACGCCAGAAAATGATTGTCCGACAATTTGACGGCCGCAAGTATCACGAATATGTCGCTTCCGTCCTTTTTCCTCAAAATCGTCTCGATATCGATCCCGTCGCCTTTTTTCAAGTCCGCGAATGCTTCAAGGGATTCTAAAGAAGCCATAGGCGAGGCCAGCTCGGACATGGACATATTCATCAGTTCATCTCGCGAATATCCCGTCATCCTGCAGGCCGCTGCATTGGCATCGATGTAGCGTCCTTCGGCGTCGGCTATGAAAATGCCTTCGGGAGCGTTTTCCACGTATTTTCTGTATTTCTTTTCGCTTCGACGCAATTCTTCCTGCGTTCTGCTCTCGCGCAGAGCGACCGCGGCGATCTCTGCAAACGCCTGCGCGATGGTCGCGTCATTATCCGTAAAGCCGCCCGGCTTGTTGGCGAAGCCCATGAGTCCCACCGATTTGTTTTCCAGAATTACGGGGGCGAATAATACATTTTCCAGGTCCACATGTCCTTTCGGCATGAATTTCCAATATGAGCTTGACCTGAAATTATTGTCGAATGTGGCTTTGCCCAATTTGTAGGCAACCTCCCGCAATCCGCGAATGGGCATGGGCAAAGAGGGATCCACGCTGCAGTCCATTCTTCCCGATTCGAGGAATATGACCTCGTTGTATTTTCCATCTTCGCTAAGCAGGGCGAAATATCCGGCGTCGACGCCGATTCGTTTTGCGCAGATGTTGAAGATTGCCCGGGCGGAGTTTTCAATACTGGGTGTAGCCAATACGGAGCGCGTGGCGGCGAGCAATCCTTCGGTTTGCAGCAAAGCCTCCAGTTTTTCCTCTTCGGCCCTTCGCCTTAATTCGCCTGCTTCCATATTGTGCAGAGCAAAGGAAATATCGCCTGCGATTTCCTCGAAAAGCGACAGTTCCTCTTCTTCCACGGCAATTTCCGCGGACATGGAGATGGAAAAGTATCCAAAGCGGCGATCGCCGTAACGAAGAGGCGCGGTCAGAACCAGATTCTTTCCATATTCCTTCGCAAACGGACATCCTTTACATTCAACTTCGGCGTCTCTGACAACTGTGATTTGCGATCCGTCCGACTGGTCGTAACAGATGGGCAATCCATGTAAATTGATATTGCTTTTCAATTCTTCAAAGGCTTTATCCGAATATCCTTCCTGAGCGGAGGCCATGCCGTTTTCCCCGTCGCCGGTCAATATGATCCAGGCGCCTTTGAAACCGCGTTCCTGCACAAGAAGTTTGCACGCTTCAGAAATCAAAATACTTATGTCGTTTTCACGGACAATCAGCTGATTCACATTGCGGATGGACCGAAGAACCTGCGTTAAGTGGGCAAGATTTTTCGTACGATTCTCGACAATTTCCTCGAGGTTTTTCTGATATCGCTCGAGTTCTTTCTCGGCTTTTTTCCGTTCGGAAATGTCCCGAATAACGCCGACGGTGCCCAAAAAGACCGAATGTCCTCTTCCCTGTGACCTGCTGTAAAGACCGGAACTGTTGATCTCAACCTCAATGGCCTCGTCTCCGATGTTTTGCACGAGCCCCGGAATCCTGTCCGCCTGCGCTTTCGGAATGAGACAGACTTCAAGCTCCGTGGTCTTTCGGTTGTATGTCCTGCGCTCGTCAAAAAGCTTGGGAGCGCCCTGCGAGTCGGTGTCCTTTCCGGCGAACTTTGGGAGAACTTTGTCCCGGCTGACTTCATCCGCCTGTGAAGGCAAAATGATCCTCGTAAAGTGCTCGCCGATAAGATCCTCGGGCGCGTAACCCAAAAGCGTGATGGCGTCATTAAGAAAGGTGAAGCGACCCTGCGTGTCCACGCGATAAACGATATCCGGCACGGTCATGACAAGGCTGCGGAAGCGTTCCTCCGAAGCGGCCAAGGCGCTGATCTTGTCGGCCAGGGCAATGCGCTGACCGTGCAGCTCGAGAAAAACCGAGATTTTCGAAATCAGCACTCTCGGATTGTACGGTTTGACCAGATAATCCACGGCGCCGGCTTCGTATCCTTTGAAAATCTGTTCCTGCTCCCCGTAGGCGGCGGTCACGAATATAATCGGCAGCCGGTGGGTCTTGAGATCGCCCCGAAGCAGATCGGCCAGTTCGTACCCGTCCATCTCCGGCATTTGAACATCGAGGACGGCTACGGCAAAATCGTTTTTCAGAGAAAGGGCAAGGGCCTCATTGCCGTTTGTCGCCCTGAAAACCTCCACGTCCAGATCGAAAAGCGTATTTTCCAGCGCGACAAGGTTTTCCACCCTGTCGTCCACGATGAGTATCTTGCGTTTTCCGGCCATCCGTTCGCTCCTTTACCGCTTTTTCAACTCCGTGTTCCGGAAGTTCCCGCGGCTGATTTGCATGACGCCGTCAGAAATTCGCCGATTTGCCGGGGTGAAAATACTTTATCGATTTTCCCGGATTCAATAGCCGCTTTCGGCATGACGGGATGCGTCGCTGTTTTGGGATCCTGCGCGATGGTCAGTCCGCCGAAAACATGGATTTCCCTTATCCCTTCAGTGCCGTCGAAGTTCGCTCCCGACAGGATTATCCCTATCAGGCTTTCCTTCCATACCCGCGCGGCGCTTTCGAAAAGCACATTGATCGAGGGGCGTGAGTAATTGCATTTTTCATCCACGGTTAAAGCGATTGTTTCATCCGATTCAACGATCATGTGGTAGTTGGCGGGCGCCATGTAGCTTTTCCCCGGTTCGATTTTCTCCTTGTCGCAGGGTTCGATAACAGGAACCGGCGCCGCCGTTGAGAGATGTTCGCAAAACCTGCCCTCGTCCGTGGGGTGCAGATGTTGAACGATGAGTATCGGCCAGGGAAAATCCGACGGAATATTGGCAAATATATTGGACATGGCTTCGAAGCCTCCCGCCGAAGCGCCGATGACGACAGCGCGGAACGCGGAACGCGGAAGGCGGGGATCGGAACTCATTTGTTTGCCCTCAACTCCATCCAATACATTGACTCGTCTGCTTCCTGTTTTACAATGCCCATACTATCCGGCAAGGCGTTCGCCAACCGCATGATCCGCAACGCGAATTCCTTTGTCCTTATTTTCAGTTCATCTTTTTCCATGTTCATTGCTCCGCGTTCCGACTTCCGCGCTCCGATTTCTTATAGATTCTCGCTTTCTTATCCACCGGCTCAAAATCTCCGGCCACCTCGGTAAAATCTATCGTTTCCTTGGTCCCAAGGCATAGAAATCCTCCGTGAACCAAGCTTTGGGCAAAAAGTTTTAACGCTTTATTCTGGAGTTCCCGGTTGAAATATATGAGGACATTTCTGCAAATGACCATGTTCATCTCGCCGAAAGCGCCGTCCGTGGCCAGGTTGTGATTGGCGAACGTGATATTTTTCTTCAGGGATGCGTCTAGAGCGGCCGCTCCATATCGGGAATGATAGTATTCGGAAAACGGCCGGCGGCCTCCGCCGGCCTGATAATTGCGCGTGGCCTCTTGTATATGCTCGATGGAATAAATTCCTTCTCTGGCTTTATTCAGGACCGAATCGTTGAAATCGGTTGCGTAGATCGTCGAGCGCCGGTAGATGTTTTCTTCCGCGAGCAATATCGCCAGGGAATACACCTCCTCGCCCGTGGCGCAGCCCGCGTGCCATATTTTTAAATAGGGATAGGTGCGCAGCATCGGGATGATCTTTTCCCGAATCACCTTGTACACGAAAGGATCGCGAAACATTTCGGTCACGGAGATCGAGTAGTACTGGATCAGCCTGGTCATGAACTCCTGATCATGCAGCGCCCTGGGAATCATCTCGGCGATTTTTTCGCACCCGCATCCGGACATGAACTGCCTCGTCCTGCGCCCGATGGAGGCTTTAGCATAAGATCGGAAATCGTAGCCGGAGCGTTGATATATAGCCTCGAGCAAAAGAGCGATTTCCAGTTTTTCCATTTGCGCATTATCCATGTCAATCTTCCGTTCTTATCGGTAAAGCCATACTCTCATGAGGGAAACCAGCTTCTCCTGATCGACGGGCTTGGACATATAGTCGTTCGCTCCCGTCTCGATGCATTTCTCCCGGTCTCCTTTCATCGCCTTGGCGGTCAGCGCGATGATCGGGAGGTTTCTGTATTTTTCCTGCGCGCGGATTTTCCCTATCGCCTCATAACCATCCATGACGGGCATCATGATATCCATCAGAATAAGCTGAACATCGAAATTATCCTCCAGGACTTTCAGAGCGACTTCCCCGTTTTCCGCCTTCAGGACTTTCATGCCGCGGTCCGACAAAAGGCGCGACAACGCGAAAAGCGTACGCATATCGTCGTCCACGATGAGTATGGTTTTGTCCTTGAGAAGTTCGTCGGTTTCGTGAAGGTTCTTTATGATCTGCCGGGTTCTGTCCGGAAGTTCGCTGACCATCCGGTGGAGGAACAGCGAAACTTCGTCGAGCAGCCGTTCTTTCGATCGCACATCTTTCAGGACGATCGACTCCGCATACTCCTTTAATTCCATTTCCTGCCCGCGGGTCAGATCGCTGGCCGTGTGGATGATCACCGGCGGCAGGTCGATCCCCACCTTCTCGGCCTTTTTCAAAATCTGAAGACCGGAAATGTCCGGAAGTCCCAGATCCAGCACGATGCATTGATATTCGTTTTCGCTGATTGCGGCCAGCGCCTTTCGGCCGTTGGGAGCCTCATCGATTTGGACGTTTTCATCCGCGATGAGGGAAACGATGTTTTTCCGAATCTGCGCGTCGTCTTCCACGACCAGCACGCGCTTGACGCCCGGATCCGATGCGCTGCGCAGACGGGAAAAAACTTCATCGAGATTATCCAGGGATATCGGTTTCGAGGCGTGCCCTATGGCTCCCTGCCGCAAAGCCTGGGTCGAAACCTTCTCGACGGAAACAATGTGAACAGGGATGTGCCGGGTTTTGGTATTTTCCTTCAGCGCCGCCAGCACCTTCCAGCCGTCCATGCCCGGAAGCCGGATGTCGAGAATGATACCCGTCGGCAAAAGTTCCTCGGCCAGCAATAATCCGTCTTCCCCGGTGGGGGCGCAAATGCATTTCAATCCTCTTTCACGGCTTCTTTGGTAGAGTATTTTGGCGAATTTCTCGTCATCTTCGATGACGAGCATGACTTTGTCCGAGTCTGAAATCCGCCCCCTGTCATCTTCGATGATGCTGATTAATGAGGATATTTTCTTAGGGGCTGCTTTCTTTTCAGGTTTAGCCGGCATTAATCTCCGGTCTTTTTCGAATACCGCTTCCGATCCCCGGGAGGCCGTCCGCGCCATTTTCTTTTGGCCGGATCTCCTCTCAACCTGCATGGGGAGATACAAGGTAAATGTCGATCCCTCGTCCGTATTGCTGACAACCTGAATTTCTCCCCCGAGCAGCGTGGCGATCTCCCTGGATATCGACAATCCCAGTCCCGTCCCGCCGTGTTTCCTGGAGATGCCTCCGTTGGCCTGTTGAAAGGCCTCGAAGATCATTTTTTGTTGATCCGGAGAAATCCCAATGCCCGTGTCCGTCACCGAGAAAGCCAGAGCGTTTTGGCGACTCAAGCCGCTTTGTGAAAGATCGGCATTTTCACCGGCGAGGGCGAATCGAATCGATATCCCGCCTTTGTCGGTAAACTTGATCGCATTGGACACGAGGTTTCTCAAAACCTGCTCAATCCGTTTTCTGTCGCTTCGCATTTTTTCCGGGATATCGTCACCCAGGTTTATGTCCAGGAAGAGACCTTTCTGCTTTGCCAGATGGCCGAATGAGGCTCGAATTCCCGCGGACAGATCCTCGACATGAATCTCTTCAACCTGAAGCTCCATCCGTCCGGCTTCGATTTTCGCAAGATCCAGGATTTCATTGATCAGGTTCAAAAGATCGGTTCCGCTGCCGTATATGACCTGCGCGGCTTCGAGTTGCCCCTCGGTCAGGTTCTTTTCCCTGTTTTGAGTCAGCGATTGGGCGAGCAGAAGCAGGCTGTTTAAAGGCGTGCGCAGTTCATGGGACATGTTCGCCAGAAATTCCGATTTGTACTTGCTGGCCAGGGAAAGGGCTTCGGCTTTTTCCTCGATCTCTTTTCTGGCGTTTTCCACAACCCTTTTCTGGCGCTCGAGCATTTCGTTTTTTTCTTCGAGTTCCTCGTTGGTCACCTGGAGTTCTTCCTGCTGCGTCTTGAGCCTTTCCTCCGATGCCTTGAGTCGCCGGAACGTGTCAACGATAATGAGACACCGTTTTTCATAGTTTAGAGTACACTGTCCTGGTTCCCCGTTTTCGGCGGATTGATCCATACCGCCTCGGGCAGCGCCTGTGGTGTTGGTGTTTTGTTAACGAATCGTTCGGGATGTTTTTCAAGAGCTTCTAAAAGCACTCTCTCTCTTTGCCTGGCCGCCTTCTCCGCACGTCCATAATGGACTGTCTCCGGCGTGTACATGGCGATGCCGCTGTGGCGGTGTTCGTTGTTGTACCAGTGAAAAAAGGTCCGGCAAAAAACCCGTGCATCCTCGATGGACCCGAATCGTTTCGGAAATTCCGGGCGGTATTTCATCGTCTTGAACTGGCTTTCAGAAAATGGATTGTCATTGGACACATGCGGCCTTGAGTGCGTTTTTGTCACGCCCAGATCCGACAACAGCAGCGCGACCGGTTTGGATTTCATCGAGGTTCCACGGTCCGCGTGAAGAGTGAGCTGATCAGGACCGATTCCTTGTCTGGCGCACGTTTGGGAGATGAGCGTTTTCGCCAGCGCCGCGCTCTCGCGATGCGCGATCATCCACCCCACAGTGTATCGGCTGAAAATATCGAGAATCACGTAGAGGTGATAATAACTCCATTTCACCGGCCCTTTCAGCTTGGTGATGTCCCAACTCCAGACTTGATTAGGCGCGGTCGCCAAAAGTTCCGGCTTCGCATAATTGGGATGGCGGCGCTGATTCCGGCGTTCCTTCACTTCTTTCTCCGATTCCAAAATGCGGTGCATGGTGCGTGTACTGCAATGATATTCTCCTTGATCCATTAGGGTTGCGACGATTTCAGCGGGCGCTTTGTCGATGTTTTCCGGCGCGTGAAGAATATCCAAAACCCTTTGCCGTTCCCCGTCGTCCAGCGCTCTTTTCGGCTTCGGACGATGGCGGTGAAGCGCGGGAGAAAGACGCCGATAGTATGTGGCTCGCGGCAAAGACAGAGCGTCGCAGGCCGACGCAACGCCGATGGAGGCTCCGCGCTCATGCACCGCTTGCATCAGGCGCTCCCGTCGTCGTCCGGCCGGTTCAGGGGGATGTCCAGGAGCGCGGCAACTTTTTTTTGGAAGTCGATCACCATTTCGGCCTTCGCCAGCTTTTTTTGCAGCCGGGCGTTGTCGCGACGCAATTGCTCGTTCTCTTTTTTCAACAGCGGGGATGCACCGGGTTTGGGCCCGCGCTTTTTGCCGTTCAGGCCATCTAGAGCGCCCTGATCCCGCAACTGACGCCACTTGCCCAGGTGGGAAGAGTACAGTCCTTCCCGACGCAGCAAGGCGCCGATTTGACCTGGCTCGGCGCAGCGGTCGGCCTCCTGCACGACAGCCAGCTTGTAGGCGGCGGTGAAGCGGCGGCGCTCGGGGCGTTCCGAGACCTCCGGAGAGGGGGGTGCGGGCGGCCCGTCGTTTTTGGGGGCTCCGCTCCGTTCCGGCTCGCTTCGCTCGCCTCCACTACGCTGCGCCCCCAAAAACGATCCATCACCGTTTTCTCGTTGCTTATTCATTCGAGTTCTCCTTCACGCCCTCGAATTATACACTAAATTCTCACACAACCATTGTCTCACTCTTATTGGCACAGAGGGCGCTGAGTCTGTTCCTCCAGCTCCTCGTTCGCGGTTTTGAGTTCCTCCTGCTGGGCCTGAAGTTCTTCGGAAAGCTGCTGGGATTCTTCGAGGAGTTTCGCCTGATACGATCTCGCCTGGGCGCTTTCGACAGCCATGGCGATGCTGTCGGACGCTTCGTCGATAACTTGCAGCTTGAATTCGTCGAAGCCTTTCAGGAAGCCGATTTCAAGCACGGCCTTGACCGCCTGATTGTGAACAATCGGTTTAATGTAGAGATATTTGGGTTTCGTTGCGCCGAATCCCGATTCTATTTTGATATAGTCGTCGGGAATATTCTCTAAAATCACTTCTTTTCTTTCCAAAACGGCCTGTCCGATCAAACCTTCGCCGGGACCATAACGTTTTGGAAGATTTCCGGGCCGTCTGTGAGCATAGACCGCCTCGAGATCGACCGACCCGTCGCTTTTTCCGATGAAAATGAGGCCCGTCTGCGCATCCAGGGATTTACAGATGTGCGTGATTATGCCGCGGCACAGGCTATTGAGGGTTTGATCTCCCCGCATGATATCCGAAAGTTCGGTTTTGCTGGTTTTTAACAGAGTCTGTTTTTTAACCTGGAGTTCCGCGCGTTTTCTTATAAGCACTTCATAGAAAGCAGCGCTGAGGACTTCGACGGCTTCCTGATCATCCGCCGTATAATTTCCATCCTTGTTGCCAAGAGCGATTACGCCGACGGCCCGGCCTTCGCGAATGAGGGGCACTCCCAAAAATGACGTCAGCGGCGGGTGTCCGTCGGGAGTGCCAACGCTGTCGGGATGCGAGTACGGATCGTCGATGATGAGCGATTTTCCGCTTTTGAGCACCGTCGCCCAAATCCCGCGAAGCTCCATGTTTTTAATGAGCGCCGTGGCATTCGATCCCTGAATATTGCAACTGTCCCAGCCCGGATTGCTCAGTCCGATCGTGTCGAAACGCCCCTGCTCGTTCACCTCGCCGATGAATCCGAATTTGCTGCCGGTCAGTTTTTCCGCCACCGCAAGGGCGCTTTTGACCACGTCTTCAATCGTTTCGCAGGCCAGGGCTTCTCTGAAAAATTTGTTGACCGCGGTTCGTATTTTTGCCTGCCTGGCAATTTCTTCTTCGGCCTCCTTGCGCTCCGTCACATCCATGGAGACGCCGATGAGTCCGACTACTTTTCCCGATTCATCAAGAAAAGGGATTTTACTGGTGTTGACCCACCGCCTCCCGTCCTCCGTATCCCAGGGTTCGTCGATGTTCAGCTTGGCTTTGCCGCTGTTGATAACTTCCATGTCGTCGTCGTAATAAGCTTTTGCCACATCCTTCGGATACAGGTCCCAGCAGCTTTGCCCTTCGATCTCTTCTTTTTTCATTTTATGGGCGTCGGCGACGAATTGGTTCACACGGACGTACCGGTTGTCATTGTCCTTGTAGAAAACCAGCCCCGGAATGCTATCGATGATGGTCGTCAGTTCGGAAGACCGGAATTGCAACTCCGCCGTGCGTTTGTCGATCTCCTGTTCGAGGTATTTCTGGTGCTCGATAAGTTCCGTTTCCGCTTTTTGGCGCGACAGGAAAACGCCCAGCATTTCAGCCACGAAATTGATGAGGTCGCGTTCTTCGCTTAAAAAGGGTCCTTTGTCGGCTTCCGGTTGTTTCTGATGATATCCGATTTCGACGGAGCCCGCCTTTTTGTCGGCGAGTTTTATTTCCGCGGACATTGTGTCGACGCACGATTCGAAATCTCCGGTTTCGTGAAAGTCGTCGTCGATCGTAACGCGGGCGATCGTACTTTTCGGAAAACGCAACGAAGTCGATAAAGCGCGGGCGGTTTCCTCCACGACTTTGTCGATCGTAATGCCTTTTTGCTCGATCACATTGCTGACGGCCTGCATGCAACCGAGTTCCTTGACCCTTTCCCGTAAATCTTCTTCCAATACCTTGCGATCATTGATATCGCCGGCAAGCTCCATCCGCACCATCCGGCCGTCAACCCATTCGATCGCCTTGTCCACGCATCGGAACCAGTATCCCGTCACCTCGTTTTGAAATTCCCAAATATAGGTTTTCCCGAGGTTCTCGCCGAAAATTTCCTTATTTGAACAAAAGGGACAAGGCTTGTCGCGATCTTGAAGAACCTTGTGGCACTTTTTCCCGACAACATTTTTCCCCCAGAATTTCTCGGCGGCTTTATTGACGTATAACAACTCATAGGTTTCCGGATCCGCGACATAGATGACGTCATCGATCACATCCGCAATGGCATTTAAGCGCGCGGCGGGAGTTTTTGCCGGCATTTTTTATTCCTTCCCTTAAAACTTCTGTCGAATCATTTATTTCTCGGTCTATCCAAAACCGCGTAGACGGCTTTTAAAAGGGTTTGCCTGGTGAACGGCTTAGGAACCAGTGTTATGGGACCGTAGTTCATGGCTTTTGCCACAAGGTCGCTATCGGGATATCCGGTTATGATAATAATAGGTGTTCTGTTATAGACTTCATGCATCTTTTCTATAAATTTGGGGCCGTTGACTTTCGGCATTTGCAGATCGAGCAAAATCAAATCGAATATTTGAGAATTTGCCAGCTCGAAACCTTTTTCACCGTCGGCGGCCTCGCAAGTTTCAATGTTTTCAATATCCAAGTGGCGTTTTATGGCATTTCGAACAAAAATTTCATCGTCAACAACAAGTACGCGCGGGGATTTTTGCTCGGGTTCCATATCCGGCTTGCCGTCAAGCGCATCAGGCGGTTTTATCCCTTTGCTTTTCAGAAAAGCTTTTAGATCCTTGTCGGCAATAATCCACTGATTCGTGACAGGATGCTGTTTCGCTTTAATCTTTCCGTTGCGGCAATACTCCAAAACGGTTCTTGGCGACATATCCAAAACTTTTGCGGCTTGACCCGTTGAATAGAAACCGCTGATTTCTCGGCGACCGGACATTCTGGATAGTTCCTATAATGTTTGAATATAAAGCGTATTTGCGCTTATGCGCGTTTGCGCGTTTGCGCGTTTGCGTCATTGCGCATAGTCGGCTACAAAAGGCGGCGTGTCAAGATTCGCCTTGCGGATTGACGCGGATTATTTTGTTCCATAATTATTGAATCAGGCGATTTAAAAGGTTCCTCAAATTCCCGGTCGGACCGGTAAAGAAAAGATTTGGTTTTCATGAATTCACGCCTCGCGTCGTGGAAAAAAGCGCTCTATGAATTCAACCGGGGAGTCAGGGGACCGCTGAAATCCGCCGCAACCTGGCCGGGGCGCTTCCAAACCGCGCAGCCCGTGACAAGGATCGTTATTCTTTCGGCGGCAACGGTTTTCCTTATCTGGAAATTCTATTTATTCGCCGCGCAGTGGGTCGTCCCGACGCTTATAAAAGCGCCGGAGCTTTCGAGATTCGATCAGGTTTACTGCCTGATACACATCGACATTCTGCTTTTGATTATAGCGGCCGCGGCTGTTTTATTTGTTTTTGCAAGCGGTTTGATAAAGCTGCCGTCCTTTGCAATCGGGCGTCCCATGGCCGTGTTTTTTGCCGTCGCGTGCGGCCTGATTATGTTGTTTTCGCCGATTCCCACGCTTATCGCGAACCTTTTCAACGCATATGAAATCGCCGGCCCGCGTACGTGGAAAAATTTCTTTCCCCACCGCTTATATCTTGTCGAGGCGGCCCGCCTGTCGTTGTGTCTCGCGTTTTTCGCCGCCGACAAAGCGGCCATGCGCAATCCGGTCCGTTGGTGGACGCTGCCTTTCCTCATCCCCACTCCCCTTTTCAATTCACTGCCGTTATTATGGATCAGCTTTTTTACGGGGTGGCTGCCGTCAAAGTACTGGCGCGTGTGGCGACCTCTCGCGGCTATATCCGCCTGCCTGCTGCCGATTCTCGTCTACCTGCCGGCGCAGCCTATTCGATCCGGCATGCCCGTCTATTCGCAAGGCTGGACAAAGCCGGTATGCCCGGAATACGGGCCCGGCGCATCGGGATACGAGGCCGTTTCCATCGACGGGGACAGGCAGCTTCTCATTCGCATCGGCGACGCCGTCAACCGCGCGGTCCGGGCCGCAGACGGCTCCTGGCAATGCGCCGGAAAATTGACCGTCCCCGGCGTATGGAACCAGATGGGCGTCGACCGCGCGGCCGGCGAGGCTTTCATCTTCGACGTTGCAGGACCGGCGCTATACACCTTGAGTCTTGCGCCGCTTGGTATCGTCGACAAAACCGAAATACCTTTCCGGGAGTTTCCGGTCCGAACCGCCGAGCCGGTCAAGCTGGCTTATGACGGAGCTGCGCGCAGGCTCGTCATCATGACCGAGGACAATATCGGCGCGATCATCGATGTCGACAAGAAAACGGTCGTCGCCGACGCGCTGTTCGAGTCCAATCGCGGCCCGGCCCGGCAGATTCTCATCAGGCCGGAAAAAGATGAAATCTATATACTGCGCGATCGCGGAATATACGTGTCGACTCTTTCGAACCTTGCGCCGATTCGACACGTGGACTTCGGGCGCGTGGCGGCGGGCATGGCCTTTGGCGAAAACGGTTTATGGATCAGCTTCCCTCTGGACATGGAGGTTGCTTGCTTCAATCCCGAGACCTTCGCCGCCGAGTCCGTAATAAATGCGCCGCTGGGCGTTCGTTGTCTCGCCGTCGACAAAAGCCGAAATCTCTTGTTCATGGCTTCTTTATCCGGCGCCGTGGAAATCCGCGACCTTCATGATAACCGGCTTATAAAACGCGCGCGCGTCCTGCCCTGGATCCACTGGCTGACCGTATTGCCGGAAACCGGCCGCCTCGTTGTCACCGGCGGGGGCGTCAGCTCCGTGGTCTGGGATTATCTTGATGATGCGCCGAAAGCGGATCCGGCGGGATATATTTTCGAGATTTTGGAGCCTTTGCTGAAAACCGCGCTGAACAAAACTCCCATCGCCGGCGTCCCGGCCGCGAATTTCGGAATCGGCCGGGAAGAATACTTGCACGGCGACGCGCGCATTCTGGTGATTGAATCCGACGAAACGGAAAGAAACCACGCGGTAATCATCCTTCAAAAAGCGGGCTACGACGCGTCGGCCGCCGCGAGCGTCGCCGAGGGACTCGAAGAATTGAAGCGTTCCGCGGCAAAAACGGACCTTGTCATCGTCGGCTGGAATCTCATCGAGAAATACGACGAAGCACGCCTTTCTGAACTCTTTTATAAAACGCCGGTCGTCAATTCCGCATTCATCGACGAAGTGCCGGTTGTGGACAACTCGCCGCAGACCGACATTATCAAACCTTTTCGATGGCGCGAAACGCTTTTTCCCGTTTATAAAGCTCTGGCCGATAATCCAGGTTGATTTTCATGCCGCGAATCCTACAATGGTATCGTTAAAATGCCGGCAAAGGGATGATGATGAGAATCTCGATGTTCATAATGCTGATTATCAGCGTATGCCTGGCGGCTTTTTCAAGTCTTTCGTGCGCGGAAGATGACGATGACGAAAGCCGGGGTGGAATATGGGTTCCCGCCGACGATGATGACGAAAACGATGACGATGCCGCAAATGACGACGCCTCGGATGACGACGAGGACGATCCCTACGACCCCCGCTGCCAGTACCCGACGGATGACGCTCCGCTCAACGTGATCGAATGCGACGGAAGAAACGACGTTCTGGATCATTACCAATGCTGGGGTATTTTCGACGCCTGGGATTGCATCGACGATTATCTCCAACTGCTCGATACGGCTCTGTTTGTCGACAACGCGAATCCCATGAGCTACGAAGAAGCCCTGGAAAAGATCAATGCGGCGCGCCGCGGCGAAGTCGAGGTTTATGACGCCGACGACCGGCCGGGCGCCGAAGAGCTTAAAAGCATCATCGAAGAGCAGTTGAACGCGAGTTTTATGTTTGAGCAAATAAACTCGCGCAATCTATACGTCGACGAGCTTTCGCGTGAAGAGCTCAACGGCTACGTCAAACGCAAGATATTATTGACGGATGCGCTGGCCGGCGCATTCGACCTTGTTTTGCTGACGCCCCCGGAAAGTGAACAAAATATTTTTCCGGTTCCGGTCATCGTCGCCACGCACGGACACGGGGAAAATTCCGAGGACTATTTAGTCAATTCCTTTTGCTTCGATCTTGTCGGAGAAGGATTCGCGTTTTTAGTTTACACGCGAAGAGGATCGGGCGGCGGCAATCCGGAAGGCACTTTTTCCAAAGCTTATTATTTGGACGGTTTTTCCGCCATGGGGATGCGCTGGTACGAGGCCCGCGTAGTGAAAAAATATATTGATTTCCTGGGCTCGAAGGATTCACCGATCATCGACAGTTCGAGAATTGGCGGCATCGGCCACTCCGGCGGAAGCGCCCTTAACAACCTCTACTTGAGAGTCGACAATATTTTCGACGCGGTGGTCACGGATATGACCGATTCATATATGGGTAATGATCCGGAAGCACCATACGATGACTTTTATATGCTGGACACCACGCATCCCGGCATCTTTCCCTATCACTTAATCATCAGGGATTTCACGACGGCGGATATTCCACTGTTGGGTGTGCCTTATGGATATTACAGCCACGGACCGGAAAACGGTTCCGAGGATACGATCCTGTATCTTCCGGGCCGGGAGCCGGAAATCCTCAAAGAGGCTGAAGAAACCGGACCCGTGGATGATTTGATCATTCAGTTTTTTATCGAACAACTCATGGGAGAGTAAATCATCACGCCGTTTTTCCTCATGGACATGAGACATAAAATGAACGCGGTCCCGGTCTGTCAATATTGCCTGGTTCTTTTTTTGATCCTGTCTTTGGCTTTCGCTTACGGATGCTCACGCAACCGCGAGACCAAGACTGCTGATTCCACGACCGACGCCAATTCGGCGGACTGGCTTTCAAAGAAACAGAAATCGAACAAAGATATCCCCGGGGGAAATTACGACACGAAATATCCCTACCGCAGCGCATATAATGTTTTAGAGCGCGTGGATTATAAAAACACGTACAAGAGTGATATCAAATCGGAATTATTTCATTGCACTTTGGAATACGAGCAGTTCGTCAATAAAGCCTCATCCGCCGGGCACGGCAAAGCCATCTCGCGCAAAGACCTGCAACGCAAAATCAATGACTACCGGCTCATTCCCGAAAAAAACATCTACCCCGGATCGTTAACGAAAAAGGAATTGAAAAACCATCTCATCGAAGCGGTGAATCTCGGCTTTCTGCTTGAAGGAATCAACGGCAGGCCGCTGAAAACGACGGTGATTTCGTATAACTCTAACCCGGACCTGCGTTACGATCAGGTGGAATTGCTCTTTGAAGATCCCTGGGTGGGAAAATTCAAAGCCACGTGGCTGAAAACCACCCATAAATTCCCCAAAGGAGGCATAATCGCCCTGCATGGGCATGAAACTAGAAATGAACAGGATTTTATAAATAAGTTTTTCGGCTCCGAATATCCAAAAAGGGGATATGATCTGATTTTGCCGATGCAAAGGCCCCTTTGTTTTAAAGAAAAAAACAGCGGCGATTTCTTCACATATCTATTGAGCCATGGGTTTTCCATGCTGCAAATACGCGCGTATGAGGTTTTGCTGATCGCAAAATTTCTTAAATATCACGGCGTCGAAAACATCGGGCTTATCGGTCATTCCGGGGGGAGCACTTTCGCCAATTTCACCGTGAGAATCGCTCCTCAAGTCTTCGCTGCGCATATTTCGGATTATCTCCAGGATTATTACCTGACATTCGGATCCCATGATATGCTGACGGATACTTCGCATCCCGACGTCTTTCGCTACTGCGAACTGATAAACGATCTTTCCACTACCGGTATCAGCCTGGAGGCGCCGTACGGATACGCGGATAACGCCGCGGGTAAATCCTTCATGCCTCAAACGTTTGAATTCCTGGATAAACACCTGATAGAGAAGTGAAATCCACCGCCTGAATCCTCCTTTTTCCAATCAATAAAAAAAGTGACACATTTTCATCCCGGATGTGTTTGATGATGTGAATGCCGACGCAAAAGGGCGTGAGCATCTGGAAAAACAAGGGCTTTGGGGCCGAGGAAAAGCAAATGACCGTATCGAGGGCGATACATTATGAAACATGAATTTCGTTAACTTTTGTTGACTTTTCAGTGTCAGGCTATATGTTGTCGCCTGCGCTTTTATGGGCTGCTTTTTTTTAAGCGCCTCGGGGAGAATAATTATTATGCATGCATCATCGCTGATTCAATTCATTGTCAGTCAGACATCCACAACCATCGAAACGGCGGTCTCGACCACGACGACCATAGCCGCCGCGCCCTCGCCCACGCCGGCCATTACCGCCGTGCAAAGCTCCGGAACGCTGGAAGACATGCTGCTTTCCGTGTCCATGCATATGGCCACGTCGATTCTCTATATTCTCTTTGCCTTAAGCATTCTTTCTCTGGCGATTTTCTTTGAAAAAATCATCCAATACGCGCGGGAAAACTCCCTGCCGGAAGATTTCAAAGCCCGTCTGGTCAAGCTCGTGGACGCGCATGACCTTAAAGGCGCCAAAGCCCTGATCGAAGGCAAACGCGGGATCAAAGCCGCCCTTTGCCGCGAGGGTCTTAACAATTTCGACGAAGGCCCGCTGGTGATGGAAGAACTCATCAACGGCCGCGCCATGCTGGAAAGAAACCGCCTGGACAAGCGCCTGATCATCCTGGGCACCATCGGAAACAACGCCCCCTTCATCGGCCTTCTGGGCACGGTGATGGGCATCATCCGCGCGTTCCACGATCTTTCCCAGGCGACCACGCAGGGCCCGCAAACCGTTATGGCGGGCATCTCCGAAGCGCTCATCGCCACGGCGGTCGGCCTGTTCGTCGCCATTCCCGCCGTCGTGTTTTATAATTACTTCAAAGCCCGGCAGAAAGGCATCGTGGACGGCGCCTACGCCACGGCCAACGTGCTGATGGCATTCGCGAAACGAAAGCACGCCGGCGAATCGAAAGCCGACAAATCCGAATAAACGAGCCCTCACGTTATCAGGGCCTATAATCAATAGGGATCAAACATGGGCGCGCAGCAAGGCAATGCCGACGAACCGATCACCGCGATCAACGTGACCCCGCTGGTGGACATCATCCTGGTGCTGCTCATCATCTTCATGGTCACCGCGACCTTTATCGTCTCCCCGCAGATCAAGGTGGAGCTTCCCAAAGCCGCCACCGGCGAACCCAGCGAACCGCAGAACTTCGCCATCGTCATCACGAAAGACGGCAAGCTTTATCTGGACGGCAAGGAAATCGACATCCCCGGCATCGAGGCGTACATCAAGGAACGCCTGGTCAACACGCCGGATCTGCAGGCGGTCATCGCGGCGGACAAGCAGGTCATGCACGGGCGCGTCGTGGAAATGATCGACCTGGTGCGCAAAAACGGCTGCGCCAAATTCGCCATCAACATCGACCCGCCGGAAGAAATTCAACCGGCGGCCCAAAACGAAAACGCGGATAAATAAGCAATGCAGGTCGAGACGATAGCATCCGGCAAATCGTGGTTTTTCAGAGCCACGGTGATTATCAGCGTGCTCGTGCACGCCGTCGGCTGGGCTGCGCTCACCAAACTGGGCACGCAGCCCATCAGCGAATCCAAGCTAGTCAAAATCGTCTCCGATCCCAACATCAAGCGACCTACGCCGCCGCCCACGCCCACGCCGGCCCCGAAGGCGACGCCCAAGCCCACGCCGCCGCCAAAAGTCGAGGCGCCGCCGCCGAATACGGATAAAAAGATCGTCAGCACGGAGCCGGTCAAGGAAGTCTTCGGCGTCACGAAGGATTCCGTGGTGGGCGATTCCAGCGTGGCCGTGCGCGTGGGCAATACGCTGATGAAAGAACAGGAAAAGGATTTCACCGATCCCAACGCCGTCAAACCTTACAGCGCGCCGCCCAAGCCGGTGAAAGTTTCCGCGCCGCCCAAACTCAAGAAAATGGTTTCGCCCGAGTATCCGTCTCTCGCGCGCAAGGCCGGCAAGGAAGGCCGCGTGGTTTTGAAGGTGTTGATCTCAGCTTCGGGAAACGTCGTTTCCGTTCAAGTGGTCAAAGCTTCGCCTTCGGGCTTCGGCTTCGAGCAATCCGCCATGGCCGCCGTCAAACAGTGGCGCTACTCCGCCCCCGGCCAGGGCCGCAGCGTATGGTTCTACCAGCCCATCCGCTTTACGCTGGAAAACTAGTGTCATGTCACATGTCATCTGTCTGCACTTAAGGTTGACGAGGCACCCGGTTGCCAAGGCGTGAGGAGCAAGCATATCGGGAATATTCGAGCGACGAATAACGCCGGCTACCGGGATGGATCGCGGCCGAATGTGACTGTTGACGTGTGACATGACACTAGCCCGCATTTCACATTCGCCAGTGATACATTTATTACCTGCATCCATTTCATGGGCTTGGAAATCTCATGACAATATCTTTTTCGGTTCTTCGGAGATTACAGTACTTTAACACGCACTCTTCAAACTTTGTGAAGAAGAAAAATTAATTTTCTTCTTCATTTCATGATGAAGTACGGTAATCCTCAGAAGAACCATAATTATGGATAAAGAAAAATATCATAAAGCGACTTGGGATACGATCCGCGTTCCGGCTTTTGCAAAGACGCTTAACGTGATGCACGTTTGGGATGACGCCGAGGTCCCGTGAGGGACAATGCGATAATAGCCCTTCATTTCAATGGAGGGATCATCAGTCAAATCTTTGTTTTCTTCGTCCCGTCGGGACGATTGGAATTATGTGCGGAATCGATCCACATCATCATGGAACCAAGTTCAATCGTCCCGATGGGACAAAAAACTGTTTTATACATCTTTTTAAACCCCCGATGAATCGGCGGCCTATTTTCGCCAAATCCCTGCGGGACATTTTCGCATCGCATATAGAGAACGCTTGCGGTGAGACATCCGGGGAAGAGTTGCGTAATTAAGCGCAGGGAAGATCGAAATCCAATAACCTGACTCATTATCCAATATTTCGTATATATATACCAAAATTCCGGTGACTGTCACGAATTCCTGCTGGAAGCCAACCCGCTGTCAGAGCAGCAGGTCGCCGAAGCGCTACGCAATCTCGACCAAGCGTGGGAAGAACTTTTTCCAAGCGAGCAGGCGCGAATTGTCAGCCTGCTGATCGAGCGCATAGTTGTGACAACCGAGGGGATCGATGTGCGCTATCGGCACGACGGCCTGCACACGCTCGTGGCCGATCTCAAGGATATCGAGGAGGAACCCATAGATGAGCGAGAGCAAGAAGCCAACGATCAGAGTTGACGATGACGGCGTGGTCGTCCACATCCCCATGAAATTTAAGCGGCGCGGTGGGCGGAAGGAAATCATCGTGCCGCAGGATGCCCCTATGGGCGACCAGACCAAATCCCCGGCCCAGCGGCCGCTGGTGGTCGCCCTGGCTCGCGCCTTCCGCTGGCAGGAACTCCTGGAAACCGGAAAGGTCGCGTCTATCGCGTCGCTTGCCAAACGCCTCAAGGTGGACCGCGCCTACGTGAGCCGGATACTGGGGTTGACGCTGGTGGCACCGGACATCGTCCGGGCGATCATGGATGGAAACGAACCCAGTGGCCTGTCGCTGGCAAAAATCACCAAGCCGTTCCCGGTGCTTTGGGAAGAGCAGCGGAGGCAATTTGGTTTTTGTTCAAAGTAATTTTGTTTTCAGAATTATCTTTTTGATCCGCTGAGATATTGCTAAACGCACGCACCGTCAGAAGAATCTATTTCCCACCATGCACGCCTATATACCAGTCGAAAAAATTTATTGTATTATAGTACTTGCTTTCCGTTCCCTTAGGGATTGGAAATTGTCCGAGCGTAGAAATTATTTCGTTTCTCGGTAAATTCTTTCCGGTTCTGGTCTTTTCCTCATACAGTATCACTGGCCAAGCCGCAACCCAGGCCTCAGTTAATTGTGAATTTTTCAACGGCGTATTCGGGTACTTTACGAATGCTTTTGACAAGAAGCCTTTTAGTTTGCCAGATGCCAATATCTCAAGTCTTAATCCCATACTCGGCGTAACAATAATTCCAATCCAATTTGCTTTTTCGTACCAACTGGCAGCGTCCGCGACCGCTGGACCCAGGTATGTAGATGTATTATAATCAACAATATAATCGCCGACGCTTATGGCACCTCGGAACGCAAGTCCTTCCTTTAAACCAATATGAATAAATAAATTTAGCCAAAGGCCGATTCCTAAAATACAGTTTGCAAAATCATTTACCGCGAATTCCCATTCAAATAGAACAGTATCGCCAAACGTCGCTTGGGAGCTTCTTTTAGGGAACATCTTAAGAACGTTTGGAGGCAAGCCTATTTTTATCCCTTCGTCATGAAATCCAGAAAAAGCAATTTCGACTCCCTGGAAAATGGCCTCCCGCTTTTTGAAAAACACTTCTGCAGCGGCCATGTCATAGGAGCTAACTCCAAGGGCATCTAATAGAACGACTACACCATGCTTTTTACTTGCACTCAATTTTCACTCCCCTCGATAGCAAATAAGCCATTTATGTAGTTTCATCAAAACCGATTTTATAAATCGCGGGGTTCAACTCCTCATAGCGGTTAGCCTTCTTTTTTAGATCACCAGCACAATTGGACCAATACCATACTTCAACCGTCCAACCTTCCGCTTGAGAATCTTCTATAACGGGTAAAAAATCGGCATCTCCTGCAATGATAATTATGGTGTCATCTTTGCGGGGTTTTTGTCGAAATATTAATTTCGCCACATCCATTCCCATCCGCATGTCAACACCTTTTTCTTTTCCGAAAAAGTTACGTTTAAAGACATTAACATCATAGCCTTTTGACCTGATCATTTTCCAAACGGAGTCATTTGGCGGAGGCTCAGAACCATAAAGCTGTGGCATAGCTCCTAAATTTCGCCCTTCGCAAACGTGGGTAAGCAAACAACCATATTCAATTCTATAATAGTAATTCATGTCTACTGGCGGTGATTTCATGCTGCCTGAAATCCTTTTGCCTTCGATCCAAATATTTGAATTGTCTACAAAGATGAAAACTTCGGACATACTTATGCTCCTTTGGGTTGATGGTATGAACACTTTTGGCTACGAAAGTAAATGCATTTCCTACTCCGCGCGAGAGTCGAAATGGCGAAAAATGCCATGCGCGTAAGTAATTGATAAATAAGCATTCTCACAACCGTGACGAGTTGGTCGAAGTCACTGGTTCGACTTCGCTCACCACAGGAACGATTCAGAGAGGGAGAGAGGAAAAGGGCTGTTTTGGGGGCAAATGTGGGTGTTTTGGGGGTAAACTCGTCACGCTGCGGAGCCATCATCGTTTATGCCTCCATTCGACTCGCTTCGCCCCTTCGGCAAACTCAGGATCTTTGATCGCTCATGGTCTTCGACCGGCTCAATGTTTGAAGCGTCCCCAAGTCGCCACTGATTAAAGCCGCTTTCTTCGCTCTCGACCATCTTTTGATCTGCCGTTCTCGTCGAACCGCCGTCGTTTCATCTTCGCATGGTTCAAAGTATGCCAAAGTCACAGGGAGGCGCAACTTCGTGAAATTGGCTGCTTTTCCGTCGTTGTGAGCTTTTAGGCGCTGCCCGACATTCTGCGTCGAGCCGACGTAGTAGCTGCCATCGGAACAACGAAGAATGTAAACGTAAAAGGTCATCATGCCCTTCGATGCGCTCCCTTGGTTCGATTCGCTTTGCTCCCTCACCACAGGCTGGTCGCTTACTCAGGACACTCTTCGACTCGCCAAATTCGCTTATCGCATCGTAAATGGCCTGCTCTGAGCGAAGCCCGAATGCTCTCGGAGAGAGTGTTTGGGCGAGTCGAAGAGTGGAGGAAACGTTACTGGTATCGAACTTGACGGGGATTGTTGGCGGGGATTATGATTCTCTAAGTTGTTGATTACAAAAAATAAAACCATTTTCGCTCAACCGAGTCATTTTGGCGGTTTCCATTCCGGCAGTCGTATTTCGCGTGACGCATCAGTGAGCGACCACTGAGTTGGGCAAATCCGGCGATCCAAAGCATACGGGAGGACCTACTCTATCCAGGTCCGAGATGGCTGCTCAGTGAACCGGGGCAAAGCTTTCTTGTTCAAAATGGATTGACAGCCGACTTATACTTGACCTATACTTGACAAATTCTGTAGATTGTACCGCTAGGGTGCGCTGCTGAATTGTGCGCACTTTTTGAGGAAGGACGGGGGCGTTACCCATGGAGTGCAGGTATGTCAAGAATTCCTGAGTTGTTAGAGGCTCTCCGCGACCAACCAGCTAGCCTCAGATCCGACCAGCTTCTCGAAGAGTGGGTTTGGGAGGCTCTTGATCTTGTTACTTCCAGCCCAGAGGCGGAAATCGCTGAGCGTTCCGAAGAAGCAAGCCGAGTTGCACGGCGTCTTTTCGCGGATGAGGAAGCAACAGATGCGGTATGGAGGCTTTGGCGGGCAGGCCAATTGGAAGGGCTTGCTCGGCTCTTGCGTGCTCACCTCGGTCGAGAGCTTTCGCTCTCTACGACCGCGCTGATTCGAGGCTTTAAAAACGCATTGCCAATTCTTCAAATTCTAACGAGGAAAGAATGGAGGTTTAAAGACATTGCCCGATTATCAGGGCTTGACGAAAGCCAAATTCCTCGCGAAATCAATCGACTCGATCAGCACGGGCTAGTCGAAGTTCAAAAAGTGGGTCGAGAATGTTGGGTGCGGATCACCCCAGCTGGTCGTAAAGCGGCGGGCACGCCTAGTGGTATCGGCTTTGGAGAAAACACGTTTCCTTATGCAAAAAATGCGCTGTCAAACGACACGTGCGTAACGATGGATAAGGTGTTTGAGAGGAAGTCAGTGAGCATTCCTATATTGCAACAAGTGGTCGGCTAAATGAAAACCATCTCCTTCTACTCATACAAGGGCGGAGCGGGGCGAACACTTGCAGTTGTTAATGTAGCGCGCTTTCTCGCTCGCTTTGGATACTGCGTGGCGGTTATCGACCTTGATTTGGAGGCTCCTGGGCTTCATTTTAAGTTTGGATTGCGGTCGCACAAGACTAATACTCGCTCTCGACTGGTTGGATTGGTTGATCTTGTGGAAAATATGGAAGCAGAGGGCTCTTTTCCCTCTATCGAAAAGTATCTGACGAAGGTTACTGATTTGCCCCCTGCGGCCAAGAAAGCCAAAGGGTCAATTTATCTCTTACCCGCTGGAAATGCCCCCTCCGAGAAATACTCGAGTCAACTCCATCAGGTACGGCGTATCCTCTTTGAAACAACCATGGGCGATGACAAGACAGGGCGGTACGCTGTTGCTGTTCCGTTTTCATATGAATTGAAGGCTCAAATCCAGAACTGCTCACTGGCCCCAGACTACCTCCTAATTGACTGTCGAACAGGTGTCACTGATATCGGTCGTATGGCAGTGCGGTTGATGTCTGACACGTTTTGTTGCTTTGTCCAGAACATCCCTGAAGATATCTCTGGCGCAAGACGGTGGATACATAGCGTTACTCCTACCCCAACCACCAAGGCGCCAACAGTAATTGTCGCCCTCACGCGGATTCCGCTGCAATCGCGGGAAAAAGAAGACAAACTGCTGAATGATGTGCATGCTTTTTTGCGAAATCCCAATATTAGCGTCTCTTCCTCTAGGGAACTTCCATTACCGCCCGTGGTTCCGCTTCACACGGAGTCCATAGACGGCCACCTAACAGAGGACATCAGGTTTGGAACAAATGTTACCGCAAACGAGTCGGTGCTGATGCGTGACTATTACAAGCTGTTTCGTGCGCTAAGCATTGATGCAGAGGCGTCTGTGGATGCGCGACGCAGCTTGTCCATACTGGCAGAAGCAGATCGCTCACCAAAGCTAAGCCCACTATTCGCGGAAAACCGAACCGCATACATCAACGCCTCACAATACTCGGACCCAATTCAGAGGGCTCTCACGCGTACAAAGCCGGACCTTCGCGTCATTCACACTGTGTACACTCGTGGGGAAAATTATAGCAACTTCGTTAACCTGGTTGTGAAAAACTTGCTCGCCAATCATCAGGACATCATCAGTGAGATACCATTACCCGCCGAGTCGGTTCACTTTCACCTGCTTGCCGAGGGCCTTCTTGATGGCGTATACGATTTCTCGAAAGAGCCATATTGGCTTTCTGAGAATCGGGCACACTTGGCGGACATTATTCAGTTTGCATGGTGCGAAACATACACAGTTTGTGCGCCCCAGGGCTCAGAGGTCTTGTTGAGTCTAAACCGAGTAGACAAGAAGTTGCCGTTCGCGGAGGTAGTCCAATGTATTCGAAGTCTTATTCAAGAATTTGCGGACCTTCAGCTTGCGGTTCTTAGCGACACACCTTCGGCGACAGAAGTGGGCCGGGTATTCAGCGGCTATGTGCTTCCAAAAGCATTAATAAACTTCAGCACTGAAGAGGAAATCGTAGATTGGTTGCAGGCAGGGCCGATGAAGCTAGTCTTGTGTGACCACGTGATAGCTCAGAAGATGCGGAAAATCGCAAAGGAGAGGCAGGAAAAAGACTCGAAAGAAAAAGGGTTCGTTGAAACCGATATCAATCTGAGTTATCGCTCTCCCATACCTGTGGGCATTCCTCTTCCAAAGGGCGACAAAACCTGGCGAGTCGCCGTGGCAAGAGCTAGTGCAAGGAGCCTAAGTCAGGTATTGAAGGAGAAAAAGTGGGAGACTGGCGATACCTCGGTTAAAACAGACCTCCTGGAAGCCGGTCTGACCGCACTTCCAGCGGAGGTGTTTGCTTCTAATCTAATGTTGAATCTACCATTCGAAGAGGCAATCAAGTGGGGCGCAGCGTTCAAGCGCGCCCTTGGCAATAGTAATTCGGCAATTGCAGCATTTGGCTTACTTGAACCATTTACAAAAAGGAGATCTAACGATGCCCAGTGAAGCTGTCACGAGCAGAACGACGAAAACGCGTTCGTGGACTACTGTTGCGATTGCCGTCCTTGCCCTTGCAATCGCCATCGGTGGTCTGTTCTTGCCAACCCCCTTACCAACAAATGTACATAGCCCCACCGTACAGAAAAGCACTCTCAATCAAATTACAGAGCGCGGAGTGCTACGTGTTGGCTACGAGCTTTACCCCCCCTACACCATTCTGGAGCCGGAAAGCGGCAAGTTAACCGGCTTCAGTGTTGACCTTACCGCTTACATTGCGAAGGAGGCAGGCTGGGAAGTAGAGTGGGTTCGCACTACTGCTGACACCAAGATCCCAGATATTCAAGCAGGAAAGTTTGACGTGATGACAGAGCCGATCTTCCAGACAATCGCCCGAGCAACTCGCGTTGGTTTCACTGATCCCTATTCCTACTTCGGCGACTCGGCGGGGATTGTCCGCAAGGGCGAAACGCGGTTCTCTCGCATCGAGGACGTAAATAAGACTGGCATTACCGTTGCTGTCCGACAGGGCTATACCAACCAAGCGTTCGCAATCCAGAATCTACCGAAAGCTACGATTCGTGCCGTCAAGGTAGATGACGCCTCCCAGCTATTTCTAGAGGTTGTCACCGGCAAGGCCGATATTGCTCTTGCTGACCTTGCCCAAGTGAAGGCATTCGTTGCCGCACACTCGGGAGAGGTCGAGGCGCGTTTTGTCGCCCCTCCCCCATCCTCGATACCGGCGGGCTTCATGTACCGGCAAGGAGACTTTGTGTTTGGGAACTTTCTGAACTCCGCCATCCGCTACGCCGAATCGAACGGAATCATCAAGGGAATCAAGCGAAAATACGATATCGCGGACGAGTAGCATTCGGAGTTTTTAGTGTTTCATTATGATTGGGACTGGAGCGTTATCTGGACTTACCGCTGGGCGTTCGCGGAGGGGCTTGGAGTAACGACGCTTCTGAGTCTTGTGGCAATGCTTCTCGGGACTATATCCGGGTTGGCACTAGGGGTCGTGCTGAGCTTCAAGACCCCCGGACCGTTTGTTCTGTTGAGATCCCTGTTGTTATTCTTGATAGACGCGATCAAGGCACTTCCTCCCCTGATAGTCATTCTATTCTTCTATTATTGGCTTCCCTATCTCACCGGGATCAAGTCCTCATTCTGGCTTGCGGCATCAGCCTTGTCGCTCTCGTTGTGTGTTTTCGTAGCCGATGTGTTTCGGCACGCCATTGCTGGCGTGCCGCGACCCCAAATTGATGCGGGCTATGCTCTGGGTATGTCGCACCCTACCGTCTTGAAGCGCTTGATCTTCCCTGAGGCTCTGCGTAGCATTGTCCCTACCCTGGGAATTCTCTATTTGGATATATTCAAGCTGACTTCTTTGGCATCAGTCATTGTAGTCCGGGAACTCGTCCATCGCGCCTCAGAAGTGAGCACTTATACCTACCGCTTTCTCGAGGTTTACGCTGCTTTGGCTGGGATTTACCTCGTGGTCTTGCTGCCCTTCTCCTTTCTCGTTCGAAAATTGGAGAGTTCAAGCATGTTTACAAGAAGATCGTAGGTCACGATGTCGCACCTTTCTGTTCACAACATTCACAAGTCTTTTGGCGACAGCCCTGTGATTGCAGGAGTTTCCTTTGACTTGCAGCCCGGCGAGGCGTGCGTAGTCATTGGTCCAAGTGGAGGCGGGAAAACAACGCTCTTGAAGTGCATCAACTTGCTCTGTCGCATCGATCATGGTCGGATTGAATTCGACGGAAAAACCATCGTAAATGCGGACGCCACCTCATCGACTTACACGGTCGAAATGGATCCCTCCGCTTTACGCACCCGCATCGGGATGGTTTTTCAAGAGTGGAACCTCTGGCCGAATAAGACTATTCGAGAGAACATTGCGCTGGGCCCGATTTGCGTCAAAGGAATGCGGAAGAGTGACGCCTATGAACTCGCGGAGGAACTTGGTCGCCAGGTTGCAATAGCCGAGAAGATGGACTCCTTCCCCCATAGCCTTTCAGGTGGACAGAAACAGCGGGCAGCAATCGCGCGGGCACTTGCGATGCGTCCTGAACTGCTGATGCTTGATGAGGTCACTTCTGCACTCGACCCAGTGTTGGCAGCAGAAGTTTTGGAGGTTATGGAGGGCCTTAAGCAGCAGGGTCTCACATTGCTAGTTGTTACCCACCATATCGACTTTGCCCGAGCAATGGCAGACCAAGTTCTGTTTCTCGAGGGGGGAGAGGTGCGTGAAACTGGCGATCCAGGAATTCTGGATGAACCTGAAACCGAGCAACTCGCGTGGTTCTTGAAGAGGGTTTGGAGGGCCAGATGAAGGGACCAGGGGAGGCCCGTCGATTCGATGGGCTGATTGGGAGTAAATACGACTTGATCCCGCTTGTCGTACCGTCTTTCCTCGAATTGGAAGAAAGCTTGGCGCTTCGGATTAATAAGGAGTATTCGCGGCCGCGAGTTTTAGACATTGGGGTGGGGACGGGATTTACCACCAAAGCCATACTCTCGGCAAATCCTGATGCAACTGTAATTGGGGTGGACAGCGACAGTGGCATGCTGGCGCAGGCGAGATCAAAACTCAGCGAATATCTAGTTTCAGGACAGGTTGAACTTGTGCACTCTAATGCGCTCGCGTTTTTCCGAGGGCTTGGGGACCGCTCATGCGAAGTGGTTGCATCGGCATATACACTTCACAATAATACCGACGTCTTTCGCGCCGATTTAGAACGCGAGATTGTACGGGTATTGAGCCTTGACGGGCTGTTCATCAACCTTGACAAGTACGCAGCTGATGACAAAGATGAGTACTTGTCTGAACTAACCGACCAGATATTCAGGTATGATGGTCTGACAAGTGTTGCGGATCAGGAACTTACGAGATTATGGGTTCGGCATGAGTTAGAGGATCAAATGGCGGATAGGATTTTATGGACCGGAGATGCACTCAAGCGACTGCGGGCGGTTGGATTCCATGATGCGAAGGTTGTGGAGAGGATCGGCCAATACGCCATTGTAGCCGCACATCGTCAAGCTAGAGGGATGTCGATGAAAACTGGTTGATCATGCTTCGTCGACTCGAGGATGCGTAGGGCACCGGAATGCGGTACCACAATGAGTCCAACGCTTGGTTTCGCGCTTGTGGTAGCTTTTCCAGTAGCTTTCAAATGCTTAAGGTGCTGTGTTACTAAACTCAGTGATGTCGCCACAACCACACCTGCCCCGATCTCTGCGTAGCGTTTCCCATAGCGTGCCGTCCAGCGGTTATTATCCTGCATGCCATCTAGGACAGGCACGAGCAATAGGTCAATTGCGAATTTTTCGATAAGACGCTCCACAAATTTATGAACAGACAGATCTTCGCAAATTAATACAGCGATCCGACCAAGGATAGTGTCGATGATTTCAATAGAAGAGGGTTGTTCTGTCATCTCTTCGCAACAATCCAAATAGCCTAATGCATCTAAAAATCCGTATCTATCCTGTTCTCGATTCGACATTGTGTATTTATGTAGTTTGTGATGTTTAAGCACGCTATTCCCTTCGTTGTCGAATATGAGAGATTGATTGTGAAAACATTTCTTCCCTTTTATTTTCGCTGGGGTATGTGCTGATCCAGCCACAATCAAATACGGACGCAATTGGGCGATTTTGCGCCGTTGCCTTCCGAGAGCGTTCTGAATCTCTGGTGTCATCGTTAACTCGGGGAAGACGACCACATCGCATTCATTGGCAGCGCACTCCTGTAATGCACGCAAAGCAGCGTCTTGGATAGCAGCCGGGTCAGCGAGAGTGACTGAGTATGAAGGAGGAACAGAGTCTTTAATGCTTTTTACATTCATATCTTTGATTGAAGATACTAGAGGAACGACAGCGATTCTTAGTCTATCTTGAAGTTGTGGAAAGAGTGAGACTTTTGAGGCAGGAAGGACCTTAATTTCCACCTTGTATTTCCATGTATCGTCGGGAGACCAGCGCCGGAAATAATCGAAGTAACAGTCGAGTTCGTGATCGGGAGTATATAGCGGCCACCCCCATGAGCACGTACATGCCTCCCTCGGAACAAGGTACCCAACAGAGGATCGGAGCAGATTGCCATGATCAACCCAAAAATCACGGATCTGCTTCCATTCAGGACTAGGGTGCCTTGGAATGCGGAATCCGACGTAGCAGAACAAGTCGTTTACGACCATGAGAGCATATAGACAGCGCTCGACTTTGGTTCCCCGATCGCTATTCTCGACGTAATTATACAATCGATGAGCTTCACTGTTCGGCTTTTCCAGTAAGAGCTTATAATAAGTTATTTTGGCATAATAGTGGTCGCGCGTCCATTTAGAAATATCTTCATAGTGCACATCTTTATCCAGCCGCAATGCGCTCAGCAATTCGTCATACCATCGAGCTACGAAGTCTGGAAGCCATGGGTCTTTAATAGCCATTAAATAGACACTCCTGGTCCTGGATTAAAAAAAGTAAGAGTAAACAACAGTTTTACCTCCTTGATGTGCAAAGGCGAACCGGCTTCCTTTAGAATCTGGATTGTTGCATCAAGGGCCTTCATTTCTCAATATTTCCTTTGAATCGTTTCATTTGGCATTCACTCGTCATAAGTCAACCCAAACACCGTATCAGTTAACCAACGGCGGAACGAGTCGTTGTCCTGGAACTGCTTGAAAAGTTGTGCGTCGTCTTTGAACAATGCGGTAATCACGCGCTTGAGAGCATTGTCGTGTTCAATCCGGGCATTCTGGCGATCAGAGTTCTTCTTCGCATTCCGGTAAGCTTGATCTGCTGAGACCTTGGCGGGAATTTCTTCTGTGATCCGCTTTTCGATACGCTCTACATCAGAAAATAGCCCACCAAATTGCTCGTTGAAGGCTTTAAGAATATTCGATAATCTATCCAATTCCGGTTCCGGTTTTCTACCACCTCCCGAAGTCGGAACAGGTTCGATCTCAGCATCTATATCCGGAAGGGCAATGGCCATCGTTGCCTTTTTCTCAGCACGGTAGCTATCCATGTCGATGGCCTCGAGTACGCCCCTCGACAGGTCTTCTTCGATTGGGGCAGGCAGTTTCGGAATGAGGAAGTTCAAGAAGATTGAGAGTTTTTCCCAATCAGCAACCCCGTAGGGAAGGATAGTAGCGAGGAAATCATAAGTGCGAACAAAGGTCTTCGCTTTCCCCTTAAAATCGACTTGCCCATCTTCATCAAGGTCACCTACGTAAACAGCAACGCAAGCATCGAGAATCGGATCGAGTTTGTCGCGGTCCGCTCCGTTGAGATACAGGTCAACAAGGGACTCTATTTGCTCTGGAGCATAGACCTGGTACCCGTCGATATCTGCCTTCAATGTGTGAAGTTTATTCGGATCGGTTTCCTCGCTGAGGATCGTTGTCCGATAATAGTCCGCAAATGCCTTTTTTATGGTTTCGGTGTTGTTCTGAAAATCGAGGACGAAGACATCGTACTTCTTTGGATGAGCGCGATTGAGCCTGGAGAGCGTCTGCACTGCTTTCACGCCGGAAAGCGGCTTGTCAACATACATCGTATGCAGTAGCGGTTCGTCATAGCCGGTCTGGAATTTATCTGCACAGATAAGAAAGCGATACGGGTCGTCCTGAATTCGGTCCTCAATCTCACGGCTTGGGAATCCGTTTAGTTTGGATTCACTGACTTTCTCACCCTCGTATTCCGGCTCACCAGAGAATGCGACGATAGCCTTATATGGACTCTTGATCTCCATCAAATAGCGTTGAAAGGCAAAGAAATATTTTAATGCCCGCTGAATGCTTCCGGTAACAACCATTGCCCGAGCTTGACCACCGATTTTATTCTGCCCGATAACCTGTTCAAGGAAATGGTCGACCATGATCTCGGCTTTGTCGCGGATCGCTTTCTCGTGAGATTCAACAAATCGGCGTAACTTCTTCCTTGCCTTTTTGACGTCGAAAACAGGATCGCCCTCAACAGTCTTTGCTAACCGATAATAACTATCAACGGGGGTGTAAAACTTAAGGACATCGAGAATGAAGCCCTCTTGGATAGCTTGTTTCATTGTGTAGCTATGGAAGGGCCTGTGCTTTGTCTGTTCACCGACGCAGTACGGAATGCCGAAAAGTTCCAATGTTTTGTTTTTCGGCGTAGCGGTGAAAGCAAAGTAGCTTGCGTTTTCTAAAAGCTTTCTTGACTCGATGATTCTATTGATCTTGTCTTCAGTCGTTTCAACGTCGTCTGTTTCCCCGGTTTCGGAAAGGGCCATGCTCATCGCAGCTGCTGTGCGCCCACCCTGGCTGGAATGCGCCTCATCGATGATGATTGCGAAGCGTTTGCCACGGTGCTCCTCACCAATGTTATCCAATATGAAGGGAAAGGTTTGAACAGTGGAAATGATGATCTTTTTCCCTTGCCGCAGGAAATTTGAAAGCTGCACCGTTTTCGACTGATTGGACCCTTCTTTGACTGCACCAACAATAGCAGAAACTTGCGCAAAGCTTTTAATGGTCTCACGGATCTGCTTATCCAGTACCCGCCTATCCGTAATTACGATAATCGAGTCGAAGATATCCGCTCCATCCTTTCGTAATCCGACCAATTGATGTGCAAGCCATGCGATAGAGTTGGATTTGCCGCTACCAGCAGAGTGCTGAATTAAATAGCGTTTCCCTGCGCCAAACCACGCTGCATCTGCCAGAAGCTTTCGCACTACATCAAGTTGCTGGAAACGCGGAAAAACCTGCTTCTTCTTTTTCTTGCCGGTCTTTTCGTTTCTCTCTTCAACGATCTGAGAATAATTCTCCAAAATATCGGTGAAACCGCCGGGAGTAAGAATTCTTCGCCATTGATAATCCGTCTTTATTCCATACGGGTTTGGGGGATTACCAGCGCCATGGTTGTATCCTTGATTGAACGGCAGAAACCACGAATCTTTCGCCAGACCTTTACGACCTTTTAACTCCGTGCACATCTGAATAGATTGGTCATCTAAAGCAAAATGGACGATGCAACGACCAAAGAGGAATAGTGTCTCTCGAGGGTCGCGATCTCGCTTGTATTGCTCCACCGCGTCTTCGACGGTCTGCTTTGTGAGACTGTTTTTCAACTCGAATGTGGCAACGGGAAGGCCGTTGATGAAAAGCGCTAAATCGAGGGCTCGTTTTGATTCTTCACGACTATAATGAAGCTGGCGAGTCACGCTGAAACGATTGGCCGCATGGCGCTTCACTGCATCGAGATTTTCTGCCGATGGTTTTCCATAAAAAAGGTCGATATGGAACCTTTCGTGGTCTAAGCCTTTTCGAAGAACGCGGATAATGCCGTTTCGTGTGATCTCTCCTTGCAATCGAGCAAGGAATTTCCTTCTGGCCGGGCAATCTGCGTGAAGTTGAAGGGCCGCTGAAGTCTGTTCCTGAGTTTCCTCGATAAACTCTGCCAATTGCACAATGTCAACAGCATACTCACGGTCATAGTCGGAGCTTGTTCCGGCATTCCAGCCAAAATTGGTCATCGAATTGAAAATCAGGCTTTCAAGCCCTTCTTCTTTTGTATTGGTCACTGGCGGCTTATCAGCAGGAGAAGGGCATGCAGATGCGATCAGTTTAATATGCCCCCCTGTCCCGAATGGAGATTCTTCGTTGCAAAGAGTTTCGTGAGATGAACTCGCGAAATCGTCAAGGAAAGAGATCAGCCGGGGGTCATGGGATTGGAAGCCGAGAATAAGTCGCTCAGCCGCGTCAATAGGCAATTCGATACGAATTAATGAACTGCTACTTGGCACAACTGCAATAATTTTCACTTCACCAACAGACACATTTAAATAGGCCGCTACTAAATTAATAAGCTGTCTTCTTTGATCGGCGTCCATGTCGGAGGCTTCCCGAGCGGCAATTAGATCAACCATGGCTTTTTGAGGAGCGCTCATAGGTTGTGGCACGTTTGTTCTTAACGCCCATGGCTTCTTCTTATAGACCTCATAATCTCTCTTTTTCCAATTTTGGTTGTGGGCCATTTCATGGCAATTTGCACACAAGGCAATCAGATTTTCTGCTCGATGATCCTCCGTCTCAAACCAGGGTATAATGTGGGCGATTTCAATCGAAAGGCCAAAGCCGCACACTGCACAGCGGTGACAACACTCGTGAAGTACCTTCCTTTTTACCGGAACTGGTATTTTCGGCCTGTCACTCATCGGCCTCGTCCTCGCTATCTACTTCAGGCTCATCTTTGTCCGGAATATCCTCAAATTGTCCTTCATGCTTCTCGGGTATTGATTCTGCCAATGTGCGAACATCCAACTTGCCAGTTACAACATCCGATATAAATCGGGTGCGGTATTCTTTAATGTAATTTATTTCTTTTGTTAGATGTAAAATTGTTTTGTTGAATAAATCCGTCTCTGAAGAAATATAATCTACAATCTCTTTTTGCTCTTCAAATGGAGGAAGTGGGAGACATAAGCGTTTAAACTGATCCCAATATAGTCGGTTGCGATCAGAGACGATTCCTCTCGAATTCCGGTTTATTTCACCTTTGCAGGCATCTGTTCGAAACAAATACTCAAAATATCGACTAAACACTCCATTAAGGGGTTTGGCCACAACATAAGCAGGGCTTACAAGACCAGGAGTTGGTACAACACCAACCGCTCCCTGCCACATTCGCATCATGTTGTATGCAATATCGCCAGTATCAGCATACTTGTAAGTCGCAAAATTGGAAATTAATCTCTTTGGCTTTCCCTTTTCATTTTTATCTGAGCCTTCAGTCACACCAGTTCTGAGTGAAACTACTAATATCGGTAATCCCGATCTTCCTTTCTCAATTCTCTCAACAAATAATCTTGAATTTCGAACAATTTTCCAATGATTAGGAATCTCCCCTAGCCAATCGATACCAGATGGCTTGAAGCGAACATTGGGATTAATGCTTTTGATGATTGAGTGATGAATTATTTTTTGTTTTTGCTCTTCAAGGAGTCTTATTTGTCGTTGTTTCAACTTAATGAAATAACGTATTAACCTGTCAAAATGATCAAGAAAACGTACTATTGCTTTCTGCTCAGGTTTAGGGGGTACGAAGACAAGCATCTTCTTCAAATCCTTAAAAGCCAAATTTTGGCGCAAGCCAGATCCCATGCCATAAAACACCTTCATCAAGTCGAAAGCATGAAGAAGCAGGTAGCCATACTCAGGAATGAACGTACTTGTTGTATACAAGCATAAATAAGCGGAAGTGATAATTCCACGATTTCTAACCATCCCTACGCGCAAACTTTTCCAATCGTTCTGCAAATCCGTTGAGCGTATTATGATATCGCCCGGTTCACCAATCTGATAAGTTTCAAATGATTCTGGCACAAGACCATGGAGTTTTTCGCGCGGTTTGATCACGATCCGGCCATAACTAAGCGAAAGCACAGTTTTTTCCTGCATCCCAATATTTTTGACCTGCTTTTGACGGAATGCCGCTATCCCAGGTTTGATATCCCAATGCTTTGGAATACCACCAAGCCATTGTTCGCCAGTGTCCCTGTATTCCGGATACGGCTTTAACTCTTCCATCATTTAGTAAGCACCTTCTCGAACCAAAGAATGGCTGCTTCGCCTTCCTTCCTTGTGATTTCATCTACATTTCTGCTGTGGCGAATCCCATTCCGCAATTCCGCAAACTGATTAAATTTCTGAGCAAGGCTCTCTTTGTTGACGAAGCGCTCTGAAAACTTCAGCCAAAGAGAACCGTTGGCTATAGTATCCTGCAACTCGCGCAGGTCGCAATATTCGAGTTTACCGTTTAATGTCTGATAATGCTCTGGATCAAAGGCTGGATTTTTCTTGGCTGCGCCTTGAATTCTCAAATCCACTTTCTGAAGAACGTGTGAAGGCAGCAAACTCCCGTCGTTGGTCAGTGCTTCTTCAATGACTTTTCGCAACGCTAACTCTGTTTCCTCAATTTTCCGGTCCAACTCACGCAGCTGAGGAGATAAATCCAATCTCTCCTTAATCAATAAGCTTTCTATCGCATCTTGAATGGTTCGCTGGCGTTCGGAAATAAACTCTTCAAAATCCACCTGTGTGAACGGATTACGAAGGAGAATGTTGAGTGCAATGGTAGAAATAAAATGTGATTCGAGAATGGAACGCACCGAAGCCTCTGTGTTGTTCTTGATCAACTCAGGGAGATAAGCATTTGGAAGGCGCTCTTTAATAACCTTTCTATTCGTGTCGGCACTCAAGGGAGTTCGATTCAAAATAGAATTGACAATATTTCCTGGAAGGTTTGTTTTCCCCCAAGAGGCGGGGACAATGTGGTGGTCGTCCAAGGTCGCCGGTTGCGGGACGTTGCCGGTCATCCAATCCCGCGCTCCACTCAGAACCAGAAGATTGAAAATGCCGTTGTAGATGGAGGTCCCACGCTTAACTTCCTTCCGCAGGTCGATATCCTTGAAATGGTTTGCAAATTCGAGCAGCAAATCCGGTTTTGCAGAATCGTCCTCAAGCCAGGTTTTAATACTGAGAAAATCCCTGGCGCTGGTCGATTCTACGGAACCCGAGTACCGATTTGTAAATACGGAAGCCCAATACCAATGACGGACTTTTCTCTGGGCTTCCAACTGTCGGTTTGCAGGTAGATTCTTCAAGTGAGCCTGCAAAGCTGCAAAGACAGGAAGGATGGACACATAAGGAAGATAATTTGAAGAACTTACGCCAAATTCTTGTGGATGGCGAAGCAGATTGATCGCCTCCAGAAGGGCGGCAACTGCACCATCCCAATACTCCTTGAATGTTGCGGGATCTGAAACCAGTATTTCTTTACGTCTGGTGCCATCGGGGTCGCGAATGGGCTTCTCCTGCCCTGGAAGTAGAAAATACAGGTATTTAGGCGAGCAATAATGCTGCCTGAGAATGGACATCACTTGAAGAACGTAAACATTCAGTTTGTCTGATTCTACAAAAATTAACTTCGGGGCAGCCTCTCGCCACATTTTCTTGAGTTGAAGGCCCTTAGGTTTAAGCAAGGCGTTAAGAAGGTCGAACACATCCAGTCGAATGCCTCGGCTGTTAATCTGTGTGAAGATATCGCAGACCTTATCGGGGCCGATTTCCCGATCTAATTCAATATAGGATATCTGGTATTGTTCGGTGATGTCCTTCAGCAACGCCCCGAAAGCCTTTGCATTCTTTGCATTGTGACTTGCCGACTCCACTGTCGCACCGTCTCCGATGGATTCTGCATCTGTGGTTTTCTGCTCCCAGAATTGCTCATAACCCTGAACCCAATTCGGCATTTCCCACCCACCGGCCCCGACGACGGATAAAGGGAAAATATGGTTTTCATATTGAGACGTACGGTCTCTCAATAACGCGGTCCAGCGTCGAGTATGCCAGTCGTAATGAAACGCTTCGTCAAATTCTTCATCCATCAATCGGTCGACACGAATGAAATAAAAAGCACGGTTGGCTCGGTTTGGAAGCGGCACATCGGGCGCGAGAAATGCATAGAACATTGCCGTTAACCGCTGCTGTCCATCCAGCACAATGTATTCAGGTTTTCCATCGCCGTTGTGGCCGTAGATTGATTCACATGAAAAAGCTTCAAAGTTCTCTTCCTTGCCCTTCCACAGCAAGAGACTGCCAATATAGTAGTCAAGGAAAATGGAGCGCATTAGCTCACGAATATCCCAGGGCCTCCACTCAAACTCACGTTGGAAGTCGGGGATCAAAAAACGCCCTTCCTTCAGCCAACCGATAATTGTGTTAAGACCTCTATGGTCAGGCTTTTGAGCGTCTTTCATTTGAATTCTCCGCCCATTATTTGCGCAAGCAGTCCCTCGGTTTCTTTTTCGACTGCGATAATGTCCGCTCGGATGTCGTCTAGAGCTCGAAGCGGTTGCGGTTTATAAAAATGCCTTGTAAAACTTATCTCATAACCTATTTTTGCCTCTTTTCTAATCCATGCGTCGGGAGTATAGGGCAGCACCTCACGCCGGATAAACGCTTCAATTCCGTTCGGCTCGAGTAGAGGAACCTGTTCCGTGTCTCGAAGGTCAGTATCGGCTTCGTATTCAACCGCACGAGTTTTTCCGTCAATAGTCTGTTCAAAAACGCCATAAAGCGGATCGGGTTGTATCTTGCCAACCTTGTGAACTTTGGCGATCACAGGAGGAGCCGTTTCAACTCGCCAACTCACTGCCTTGTAAATGATTTTCAATTCAGCTGCACTGACTTTTATATTCAGCTTTTTCAGCGCAACTTCCACCTGCGCACGAAATAGATTGTGGTCTTCAAAGAGCCCGTCCCCCAATTCCTTTCTAAGTTCGCTGGCAACATCATGGAGCATTGCATCGCGTTTCCATGTGGATTCGTTCAATAACTTTTTCTTCTTTTTATCTGGCAGCCCCTTCTTTTTTCCACCATCGGATTCTTCGTCATCGTCGTCTTCTTCCCCGTTTCCCCAATCATTGATGAGTGTCTCCAACTGACCACGAACCGAGGCAGGTTTTTCAAATAGCGCGTCACCAATCGTTTCGTACAGCGTCGAACGGATTTCCTCGTCTCCTGAAGCGAAACGAAGAGATTTAATGGACTTCACTGTAAGCTGGCTGTGTAAGCGAAGCGGGCGTTCAACCGGCACCTTCCAATAGCCAAAAGCAGCATTTGGAAATATCTTCGATTGAGGGGTTTCCTCGAAGGAGAGAAAGGTCGTGCAAATGCGCTTGATATCGTCAGGCGATAGCTCGCAATTTTTCATCCCCATGTTCTTGCGAAGGGGTTGAAACCATTGAGTAGCATCGATCAATTGAACTTGTCCTTTACGATGCTCTGGTTTGCGGTTGGAAAGAACCCAGACATAGGTGGCGATGCCAGTGTTGTAGAACATACTTAGCGGCAAAGCGACAATGGCCTCAAGCCAGTCGTTTTCAATGATCCAGCGGCGGATATTGCTTTCCCCCTGTCCGGCATCACCCGTAAAAAGGGAGGAGCCATTGTGAACTTCGGCTATTCGACTACCGAGTTCAGTGTCATGCTTCATCTTGCTAATCATGTTGGCAAGAAAGAGCATCTGACCGTCGCTGGATCGCGTTACCAAGGAGTATTCTGGGTTGCCATCGTGTTCGATCAGAAAACGAGGATCCTTGAGTTCCTTTTTGCCTCCCATCCGCTCTAGGTCAACCTTATAGCTTTTTCCGTAGGGTGGATTTGAAAGCATGAAATCGAATTCGCTTGAACGGAAGGCATCTGCGGACAGCGTGGAATGAGCCGGGCCACCTACGATGTTATCTGCGGCCGTACCTTCTCCCTTCAGAAGAAGATCGGCTTTGCAGATCGCGTAGGATTCCGCATTGATCTCTTGGCCATACAAGTGAGTGGAAACCTGTTTGCCCTGTTCAGCGGCGATCTGATGGAGTGTTTCTTCCGCGACGGTAAGCATACCACCAGTTCCGCATGCACCATCATAAAGCAGATAAGTTGCTGATTTTATCTGTTCTGCAATCGGGCGGAAAATAAGCCCCGCCATCAACTTGACCGCATCGCGAGGAGTCCAGTGTTCACCAGCCTCTTCGTTTTTTTCTTCATTGAAGCGGCGGATAAGTTCTTCGAAGATTGTACCCATGCCGTGGTTGTCAAGGCCGAGCTGAGTGGGCGTAGGATTAGGGCTGAGGTTGATGTCCTTGTCGAGAAACTTTTCAATAAGGATACCAATGGCGTCGGCTTCTGAAAGCGTCGGGATCTGGTTCCGAAACTTGAAGTTCTTAATGATGTCTTGAACATTTGGCGAAAAGCCATCGAGGTAAGTTTCAAAATCATCGCGCAGTTTCTGTTGAGTCGCTCGGGCTCTAAGGTCACGCAATAAAAAGGGCGAAGTGTTGTAAAAAGCCTGGCCGGACGCAGAGCGGAGCGCATCGTCCTGATTAGTTACCTTCTCCTGGTCAAGGGCAGCTTTCATTTCAATCACGGCTTGCTTGGTTGGTTCCAGTACCGCATCGAGACGACGTAGGACTGTCATTGGGAGAATCACGCTGTGGTAATCGCCACGTTTGTAAACGTCGCGGAGCACGTCGTCTGCGATGTTCCAGAGGAAGTTCGTGATCATGTTCAGCTGTGTTTGATCCATGTCAATTCTCGTTCCGTAATAAGCATTTTCGCATGCGTAAAGGCATCGTACTCTCGTTCTCAGAGCACTTTCCAGAAAAAAGGGGCGCCAGATTGATCACGTAATCACTCCTCTTCAGCAAAAAACTCCTGCAAAAGGTCTTCTCCTTTTACTCCTAAACGGCGAAGGAGTTCTTCAATCCTCTTCATCGCCAGTTGGGAGGGTTTGGCTCTGCTGTTTTCCCAACGGCTTACCGAAGGAAACGAAACGCCTAACTTTGCTGCGAATTTTTCCTGAGAAAGAGCAAGCCGCTCTCGAAGATCGCGGATTAGGTCAGCGATTTCGCGTTGGTTTGCCGACAATATGCACCCCAATAAGCAACCGGTCATAGATTACGATGACGCAGGAGTTTAAATAATCAGATGACATATCATCCGATCAGAAGAATGCTGTCAAGAGGTATTTAAGGAAGTACTATTTTGTGTTGGTCATTGGTCGAAGTTGATTGCCTCAACTTTCACTTTTGAAATCCAGGATTTAGCCGTGTATCCAGGGCATGCGGGCTTGCCGAAATCGCCGTGACCGAAGAAGGCTATAGGTCCCAATCCCAGCGTCTCCATTAAGTGTTCCGCCAGCGCGAAGAATGCCTTCTCCTGTGCGGCCGTGGGTTCGCCGCCATCGTGTCCAGGCCCTGCAAAATTGCCGACCAACATGACGCCGATGGAGCGAGCGTTTTGCCCCTTGCAGTGCCAGACAACATACTGGAGGTCGTTACACTGGTAAATCGCGCCATCGTCATCGAGACAGTAGTGGTAGCAGATGTGCGGACAGCCGCCGGCCGAAATGTGGTTGCCGGGACTGATATGGTAGCTGTTGACCCCGAAGACGTCGCGGTTGCCGGATGTATCGGCGTGGCCGAGGCTCTGGTGCAGGATCACGCGGTCGATCTTTTCCAGACTGCGCTTCTGCGGCCAGCTCGGGCGATTCGGATTCCACGGCAGCTTCTCAACTAGGCGGACGATGTTCACTGCTCCCATCACGCACTCTTCCGATCAACAACGGCGGCGCGGATCTCATTTAGCCGCTCGTGGACATGCTCCTTGTCGGCCCTGTACGCGCAGCACTCGCCGTGGTCGACGCGCTCGCGGATTTCGTCCAGCGACTCGCTGGTCTTCTCCTTCCACGCCCGGTCGTTGCCGAGCATGATCTTAAGCAGTTCGTCGTTCTTCTTCGTTATCCAGCGAATAAGGAATGTAAACATAGCGCCGTATCCGGCCATTGCGCCAGCAACGATTCCGACCATCTCAAGCAGATGACTTTCCATGCGTATTCTCCTTCACGCGATCTGCAGGATCGCCTTCTCAAAGTATTCGAGCATCAGGGTGGTTTTCTGTTCGGTGGTAAGAGCGGCCCAATCCCCGGCAGCGGTCTTACCTATTTCCTTCACACGGGACTGGCGGGTCAGTTCCTCGACGGAAACCGGCGTCACCTCACGGGGCACGACAACGAGTTCGCCGGTGCCGACGTCCCGCGTAATCCGCGCGGCGATCTTGTAGACGGCACGATAAGTCTCGTCAGCCACCTGGATCACGTGCCAGCCCTCAATGGATTCAGCGCCAGCCCGAGCTTTTCCAAGGTCCAGCATCTCCTGGTCGGTTGGCATTTCCGCAAGCGGCCGCAGGCGGGTCCGGATCACCAGGTTGCCCGCGTCATCAAAAACGTATTTCACCGGCACGGCTTCATCCTCCTCACACGTAGCCGCCGAGATCGGGGCTCGCGAGAATCATCACGTAGAAGTTGGCGCGGCCGCCCTTGTAGGTGGACACATCGAAGATGCCGTCCCAGGTCGCGTGGGCGTAAGCGATCCATAGGTCGCCGTCGTAATCGTCGGCAAAGACCCTCCACCCCTGCGCGCCGCTGTCCTGGCTGCCGCCCGGCACATAGACCATCGCCGCGCTGCTGCCCGTTTCCTGGTCGGACCACCCGGTCTGAGAGAAATCGATGCCCAGTTCGGTGTAGACCTGGGAAACATTCATGCGGAAATTGCCGTAGGCCGTGCCACCCGCCGTGGCGCCCCAGGTCCCTTTGTCGTTGCCGTTGGGCATGAAATTGGGATCGTTGTAGAGCGAGTAGCGCGACGTGGAGAGGATGGTCAGGATGCGATCCCGAAAATCCGCGCTGCCGTCGATCTTTCGATACTCGGCCAGGGTGCCGCTGGAGGTTGCGCCGACCGATGTGCTGGTCGTGAAGTACACGTAGTCGGCATTGACCGCGTGGACGACCCGCTTATAGGTTTCAGCTTCCGTCAAGTTCCAGAAGGTGACGATCATGTTCGGTTCGAAGACCGAGGCGAAGGTCGCGTCCACCATCCGGCAATAGCCGCGCGTCTGGCCGTCGTAGAAGGTCGTGCCGCAACCGGCGACTTTGCCGATGGCGAGCACACCCTCCCAGGCCATGCTGACGCCGCCGAGCATAGTGACGCCGGAATCGTAGTGATCCTCCGCGTGGCGAAAGATGTTCCGGCGGTCCGGGAGGCTGATCATGTCGCGCTTATCGGAAACCACCTCCACGTCACTGCTTGAAGCCCGGCACTTATATAAATGGACTCCGTTCCAGCCTGACTGGGACATGACCGAGTTGCCCGCCGAGTTGATCGAGCAGTACCAGGTGCCTTCCGACTCCATGCTGTCGGACCAATGGTCCTGCACCGTCACGAGTTTGCCGTTATAAAGGACAGTTCCAGCAGCGATATGAAGAGACATGCCATTGACGGACAAAACGTCGCATCCGGTTAGAACGCCGTCGCCGTGAATGCGGTCGCGCATGTCGTTGATCTCGGTCTGGCGATAATAACGGGCGTCGTGGTCGCCGTTGGTGCCGCCGGTGTCCGGCATGTTGGTCAGGTCCGCGTGGCTGATCTTTTCCTGCAGGGCGGCGGTCTTGATGGTGCCATCATTATTCAGGGAGACATCGAGGCGGGCGTCCAGGTCGGACATGCTGCCGCGAGCGTCCTCCACCTCGTCCATGACCTGGTCGAGCAATCCGACCCGGCGATAGGAGCCGTCGTTGTTGAGCGAGACATCCAGGCGCACGTCGAGACTGGCCGCCGACCCGCGTGCCTGTTCCACCTCGTCCATGACTTGGTCGAGGAAGCCGACGCGCTTGTAAGCGCCGTTTTCACCCAGCGAGACATCGAGCCGGGCATCGAGGGATGCCATGCTGCCCCGCGCGGCGATCACCTCCTGGGCCAGGGTAACCAGTTCGGTGAAGCCGTCCGGTGTCAATTCGGCGATGCGGGTCCAGGTGATCGGGTCGCCATCGGCCACGCCGCCGGGATGGATGAACACGCGCATGCCCGCCGAGAGGTTCAGCGCTGAAAAAGGCGTCGGCATGATGGAGATGAGCATGGCGATCTTCGCGCCGAAGCGGATGCGCCAGGTATCGGCGGCATCGTCCCAGTAACAGTTGTAGCGAAACTGGGTGATGAAGTTGACGATCTCCGCATATTGGGTCGCGCCGCCTGGGATACGGCAGTAGGCCAAGGGGACGCAGTTTTCGGGGATATCGGGCAAGGCTGGCGTTGGGCTCTGCTCGCCCTGAATAATCGCGTAGGTGGCCACAGGGGGCGGCACGGAACGCAAATAGCGGTGCTCGCAGACCACCAGGTCCCAGCGCGGGTCGGCCGAGGCGTTGGCCGGGATCGCTGCCACGTCGATCAGGGAAGCGGTCTCCTCGATCCGGCAGAAATCGTTGGTGACCAGGACGCCCGCCCGGATCGTGATGGTCGTGGCCGGATTCGGGCCGGTGGAGCCGAGGGTGACTTCGAAACCCTGCTTGACGCCCGGCTCGATGATGCCCTCCCAGCGCCGATTCAGAAGCTCGGTGTCCTCGGGGTCGCGGTATTGAAAAGAGATTTTCTGGGTCATGGCAAATTCCATCCGTCAAAGGCGTTGGCCTCGTCGAAATTCTCGCCGTCGTCGTACACGTCCAGCGGCAATTCGATCTGGTAAACGGCGCGGGCATGGGCCGGGCGATTGCGGTCCACCTCGCGGTAGAGTTCTTCCTGGGTGACCGTGATGGGCGTGCCCGTGTCCCACAGCCGGATTATGAATTCCGCCCAGTAGCGCCGGGTGATCGTCCAGACCTCGGTCACTGCCGCGCCGAAGCCCGAGTCCTGCAGCATCCGGAGCATGTGAGGCTTGGTGCCGACCTTCTGTTTGTCGGCGGCTGCCTGGAAGATACGCAGCCGGTAGGCCGCGTCGGTTTCGCTTTCGAACCGCCTTGTTTCCCGCTCCTCGCCCAGGGCTTCCAGGTGCTCGCCCTCGGCGGTTTCAACGGCGTGCTGGGAGCGCATGGCGACGATCTCACCCTTGGAGGTATCGAGGCTTTCGCCCTGGATGTTGACGAGATTCCAGGTTGTCGAACCGGAGGGATCGACCGCGCCCTTTTTCTTCAAGAAGCCGGGCAGAATCCACCAGAGGTATTCAGCGATCTTGCTCATGCCACGGCTCCTTCGAATCGAACTGCCAGGGTCCGGATGGTGGGCAGTTCGTCGGTGTCCACGTCGATGTCCGCAAGGGGCGAAACGAAGCGGACGTCGTACACGCCGTCCACGCTCATAACGATCTCGACCAACTGGTTGAAGACGACCTTGCGGCCCACGCCGAGCGGCTCGATCCACGGGTAAGCCGGATCGCCCTGGGGATTGAAATAAGCCTGCAGGCGTTTTCTCACCTCGGCATCGATGGTTGAAGTGGGCACCCACCGCCTGGGCACGATGGCGAAGTCCAGGTCCACCTCGATCTCGTCGGGGGCGAGGACGAGGGCGTCGACGCAGAGCGGACGGTTTTCATCGATTGTGGCCTGCACGTCGTCGATGAGGCTTTGCGACGGCATGCCGCCCGCGCCGAGGATGTAGACGTTGACGGTTCCCTGGCCGCGCGGATGCTGGGAATTGACGAAAGCGCTGGTTACTCTGGCATCAGAAAGCGCCCAGGAGATGTAGGCCCGCTCCGTGCTGCCCTGGGTCAGTTCTTCCCAGGCGAGGAAGCACCGGGCTCGCAACGATGCGTCGGTTTCCTCGTCGGTGCCTTCGCTGGTGATCCAGTCGTCGCGGTTTTCAACGCGATCCACGCCTCGGATGTGGACGGCGGTTTTCTGGATGGAGCCGGGACCGACGTTGTGCGCCGCGCCGGGCTGCTCGGCGATAACCGCCGCCTCGATCTCGGTCGTCCCGGTCGCCAGGATCACCTCATCCCTGGTGAAGAACCGATAGGCCTTGCCTTCCTGGTCCTTGAGCGTGGAGACGATGGTGCCCGCCGGGATCACGATGTTTTCGTTCTTGGGAACCGTCCTGCAGAAATAGACGACACCCTCGGTCGCTTTGGCCGGGTGCCGCGTGACGCCGAATTCCTTGGCCTTGAGATCGAGCCAATATCCAGTGGCCGTGGCGATGAACCCCGCCTTGAGGCAGGCAAGCGTCAGGTCGCCCAAGTCGGCAATGGCCGCGCCCAAAATCTCCACGAGGGTGCGGACGACCGAGCCCACGTTGAAGTTGGTGAGCTTGGTTCGGGCCGCGATCTTGGCCAGCATGTCGGCGACGATCTGGTCGTAGGTGCGGATGATCATTGCGCCGCCTCCCGCGTAAAAATCCGCGACATCTCGTCCAGGCCGTATTGCCAGACGAAGTTGAGCGGCACGATCTGGCCGTCGCTGATGGCGCTGGCGGTGATGGAAACGGAAAGCTCTGTATCGGAATAGCGTTCCATGTCGACCTGGACGGTTTCCGGCAGCAGGCGGGGCGCGACTGAGGGGTCGTTGATCAGGGCGTCGCGCACGGCTCGCTCGACGTGACGGACGAATCCCGCCTTGTAACTCTCACCGAACAGCCGCCCGATTCCCGCGCCGTATTCTGGATGACCGAACAGGTCCTTGGGCAGGGTCTCAAGGAGGTCGGCGATGTCCTGGAGAAGGCAAACCCGCCCGTTTGGCGTCAGCGCCAGGTCTCCGGTGACCGAGATGGCCAGATCGCCGTCCTCGTCGAGCAGCAGATCGCAACCGAGGTTGGGATAACCGTATCCGGTCACCACTGCCGGTTGGTCCACCGGCGCGGCATTTTCCATGTAGTTATCGAAAAAGGCCTCGACCGGATTGCCGCAGCACAGGGCGTAAAGGATGACCTGGATGTCGCCGGTCGTCCCGCTCGCCTGCGACATGGCCCGATAGCCCGCGCCGTCGAGCAGATCGGCCTCGGTGGTCCAGGTGCTGCCGAAGCGCGAGATGCGAAGCCGCGCCGCCTGCTGGCTGATTCCCGGCTGAAGCTCAATCGCCCCGACGCCGGTGATTCCGCCATCGACGCGGACGTGCGCCAGCACGAGATCGAGCGCCCCGAACTTGAACAATCCCACCACTTCCGGCGACTGGCTCGGCGGGCCGAGAACGATGGAAGCCCATCCGAAGGGAAGCGCCGGGCCGAGGGTGATCGTGGCGTCGATGTCCACGACCAGGCTGAAATCCCCCTGGAGCATGACAGCGCGGCCGGCGCCTGCCATTCCCGGTTGAAACATGGAACCGTTGAAGGCGTGGAGATTGAGGCGGCCGCCCACGATGGAAACCGTGTTGGCGCCCTCGGTGTAGGGAATCCAGGCCACCGGATCGAGAAGCGCGCTGTCGAAGGTGTCGATGAAGCCCATCTCACACCCCCAGAAAGTCGGCCAGCGGCCCGAAGTCAGCGCCGCCCGCGAGCAGGCAAGCCCCGAACACGAAGGAGTCGGCGGGCAGCGGGAAGGAGTCGTCGGCCTCGCTGATCGCGTCGTACAGACCGGTGAAGCCGGTGGACGATTCGACCTTGAGGAAGAACAGCCCGGTGAGCGTGAGGATCGCCATGATGCGCTCGATCAAGTCGGTGATCATCTGGGCGATCTGGCGCAGTTTCTGGGCCTTCTTGTTGAGGATTTCCGCAAGCTCCTGGAGCAGCGCCAGGAAGCCGTCGGCCACGCGCAGCAACCCGATGATCTTCTGAATCAGAGCGTCCAGGTCATCCAGGAAGGGGATGATTTCCGCGAGGGTCAGATTCGCCCAGTCCGGCGCGGTGGGCTTGCGGTTGTTGCCTGCTGCGGCAGAGCCGGTCATGGCGACCGGCGATCCCTTGGCGAAATCCTGGGGCAGCGGATCGGTCAGCACGAAGGTCCGGGGCTTTTTGTCGATGGACTTGATGTAGGTGAACACCGGCAGCGCCACAGTCAGCGGCCCGACGACGATCCAGTCGTCCTCGGCGAAGCCGGTCACGTCCTTGACCACGATGCTGCGGTCGCCTTTCTTGGCGTCGGCATCGAGAAAAGTGACCACGAACCGGTCCCATGCGTCCTCGAAAACCTTGATGCCCAGCAGTTCGCCGATGGCGCGCAGGAGCATGAGAAAACCGTCGAGAGACGGGGTGCCCGCCACGAGGAAGATCGCGCCGATCTCGGCGTTGTCGGAAAAGATCGGCCGCTCCAGATCGCCCATGTCGTCGATGGACTTCTTCCACCGGGCCTGCCAACCGGGCCAGCCGTAAGCCACGGCAGTCGTGGCGAGAGGCAGGTCCTCGGGCTTCACATCGCCTTCGCGGATGTCTGCGCCGTGCGCTTCGCCCTCGGCCATCGCCTGTTTGATCTTGTCCCAATCGAAGGAGCGCACTTGATAGAACGGCCAGCCCGCGCAGTCGTAATAAAAGTAGATGCCGGTGTGGAGAATGTCGGACATCGTCTCTTCGAGCAGAGTGATCAGTTCCTGGATCAGGGCGCGCAGGGGATCGGTCACGTCCACCAGCAGATCGGCCAGCATTTCGATGGCCGAGGCAATGGTCTCGGCGGTCGTGCCGATCTGCTCGCAGACGATTCCCACCTGCTCGGTCGCGTCGGCGACCGGCCCTGGAAACAGACTTTGCAGATTGAACTCAGCCCACTGATTCATCGCGACCCTTCGCTCCTTGAAAATACCGAACTGTTTTCGCCATACCCTCGATCCGCCGCGCCTCCTGTTCCACCAGTTCCTGGCGGATCTGCTCGACCAACTGCGCGATCCGTTTCAGCCGCTTCACCATTCCCGGCTCTCTGGCCTTCTCCCACCCCATCACGGCACCGCGAAGAACTGGCGCACCGACAACGACGCGGTGATGGCCGACAAAAGCGCGCTCACCGCAATGCCGACAGCGGTGTTGAAGGTTCCCAGCGCCGTAGCGATCTGCGAGCCGATGACCGGGTTGGAACCGGAGAACGATCCGGCCAGCGCTCCCAGAGCCGTATTGATCGCGGCGGTGTAAGTGGTGAACGCTGTGGAAAGCGCCGTGCCGTTGACCATCGGCGCCGACGCGCCGGGAATAAACACGCCGCCCCAGCAGTTGATCATCGGGGGCGGACTGCCGATCTGGATCGCGGCGGGCATGGGTACGCCCATCGCATTGGCGACCATGATGTCCAGGTTCCCGCCGACCAGGACTTGCTTCGACTTCGCCACGGCCTCGAAGTCCGCGCCGAGCACCTTGGTCTTGCGATCTGAGCCGACCGTGACGCTCTGCAGGCCTTCGACATCGACCGTCTGCCCGCCCTCGACCCGCTGGACGTGGTTGCCCATGACCTCAGCTTTGATCGCGGCGGATTTGAGCTTGAGAAAGTTCTCGTCATCGGGGTCGTCGAACGTGGCCGCGTCGTCGAGCACGCCGTGGATCGCCGTTTCGCCTTTTTCCAGGACGCGCAGCGATTTGCCTTTGATCGTCTCCGTCGCCTTGCGGCCCACAGTGACGTTGTGATTCTCGCCGACGATTTCATTCAGCGACCCATCGACCGAGCGCGCCTCGGACCCGGTGACAGTCGTTTTCAGGTTGTAGCCGTTGACGATGATCTCGCCGGTCTGCGGCTTGAGCCTGATGCACTGGCCGACGCGGTCGGTGATGACGATCATCCCGACCTTGGCCCCGACCGGCGTGCGGTTGTTGATCAGCACCGCGCCGTCCACGAAGGGATTGGTGGGGTCGCCGCCCCAGAATGCGACCGAGACTTCGCTGTCCACTTCGGGCAGCGCGAAAATGCCCCAACCGTCCATCGCCATAGGGGATTTCACGGGAATGAAGGGAAGCGCCAGGACCTCGTCGTTGTCGCCGGGAATTTCCACGTCGACGCGATAATCGTCCTCGTGGACCTTGGTCACCACGCCGGAAAGCGACAGGCGCATGTGCGGCCGCAGGTCCGGTGCAAGTTTTTCGATGAGGCTTTTAATTTCCTGTTCAAGACTCATCGATGCGCTCCATCTTCAGAAAGGTCCGGCTGCCGCCCTTGGGGGCAAGGAAATGCTTGACGGCCATGACGTAGAAATCGGCGGTCTCGCCCAGGCGGCCGGTCACGGTGACCTTCATCGAATGACGTACCGGCATGCCGACGGTGAGCAGCGTGGACTGCCCCGATGTCTTCAAATCCAGGTCGAGAATGTTCTGTCCGTAGACAAACTCGAACGACGGCTCCTGCTCGATGTCGCGCGGCTCCCAACAGAACGCGCCGGTTTCGTCCATGAAAAAGTCGTGCGGCAGGCCAGTGCGGTCGTTGATCATCTTGACCGCCTGCCAGACCGTGTTGCGGTAAAGCGGCAGCCGGTCGAGCACGTCCTCGATTTCGGTGACCTTCGAAACGTCGATACCCAGGTCGCCCACCATCTTGCGGATAATCGAGGTCGGCGTTTCGTCCTGGAAGGTGATCGTCAGCTTGGTTTCGAAGAGCAGGCGCATTGCGTCAGCGCCGAAAACCGTGAATCGCTTTTTGGGCAACACATCGGCCACGGTGCCGGTAAAGATCGTCTCCAGGTCGTAGCCCTTGTAGCCGTGTCGCACGACGAGGGGCGCGTCCTTTTCCACCTTTTTCGCCAGGTCGCCCGGCAGATCGGGCAGCACGATCTCGCAGGTATCGGCGGTCGGCTCGCGGGAGGACCAGACCGACATTCCGGCAACAGAAGTCAGTGTCAGATCGCCGATTGCGACTTCCGTCTTGGGACCGAGGTAATTGATCGATTGCGGCTGCATCATTCGCTCCCCGGCCTGCTCGGCCCGCCGCCGCCCATCGCGTCCTGCTTGCCCGCGTTGAAGGCGTCACGCATGGCCGAATCTTCCTGGCTGTGCCCCGCCGCGTCGTCCGCGCCGCTCGAATCGGGGGTGTCGCCGCCGGAACCACCGCCCGATCCGCTTCCACCCCCGCTGCCTCCAGAGCCGCCGCCCGATCCACCACCGCCGCTTCCGCCGCGATCATCGACGGCCGCCTCGATAGGTTCGAACTCGGTGAGCGATACGGTCACCTCCAGTTGGTCCGTCCCCTCGGCGTCGGAAATCTCCAGGCCCTTGAAGAGCACGGTCTGGATACGGCAGGCATCGGTGAGCGGACTCTGAATCGAAAACACGCGGGGCAGCGAATCCGCGTTGTCGCGTTTGCGAAATGCGTCCTGGAGGACGGCGTATTTATCCAGAGCGGTCTTGCCGTCATCGTCCGAGTAAAGGCGAAGCCCGATGCTAATCTCGCTGTCCTGGTAGCCGACGGCCTGCTTGATCTTCCCCGAGCGGCCGGGTGCCTCGACCTCGTCGATTCGCACTTCCTGACGCACACGCATCTGGCCGTGGGGAACCGGAAACTCGAAAAGGACATTGGCGATGTCCGGCGTGCCGTCGGATTTCACATCGCCCAGCTTCACGTAGGTCGGCCCGTCGTTGGTGTACTCATCCGGCATAGGCCGCCCCCCATCGCCGATTGAGCCGGGCAAAAAGTTCTTCGAGGCGCGCCTCGAGATCGTCCACCGCCTCGCTCGTGCCGGTCACGTTGATAACGATGGCCCCGCGCTCGACCACCAGGGAGCTACCGGAATTGGCAGGCGCGGATTCGTATCGGGAGCGCGGCGCTGGCATCTCGATAGCGCCGGGCGCCAGCGTCACATCTTTCAGCGCCGTTTCCACGCCGCGCTTCGGGGCGTCGGATTCCTGCACAAGACCCTTGGTGAAGGTCGGGAAGAACGCTTTTCCGGACGCGGTCAGATCGGAGAGCGGTCCGCGCCGGGCATCGGAACCGGGTAAAAGGTCACGAATCCATCCCAGCACCTTGGTGACGCCGCCCTTGAGCGACTCCCAGGTCGCCATGATGCCGTCCTTGAACGCGGTGATCAGGCCGACGCCCGCGTCGTAAAAGATCGTACCCAGGCCAGTGAACCATCCGACAATTGAGCCGAAGTAGCCCTGGATGCCTGTCCAGACATTTACGAACATCTGCTTGATGGTTTCCCATGCGCCGGACCAGTCGCCGGTGAGGATCTGCATACCCGCCTTAAAAATCCCGCTGACGATGGACCAGCCGATGAACACGATGTTTTTGATCATGTTGAAAACCGTGGCGATGGTGAGCTTCACGAACTCCCACGAGGCCACGGTGACGGTCTTGATCACGCCCCAGGCGAAGACGAGATAACCCTTCAGAAACGCGATGGCCGGGACGAGATAGGCGTAGACGACCTTGCCGAAACCCACGAGGTACGTGCTGACCAGCGGCCAGACCTCGGCGGTGTAGCTGCTCACCATCTCCCATGCCTTGGTCAGCGTCCCGACGAAATACCCGACGCCGTAAGCGACGGAGATCAGCACCGGCATGAAGGTGGTTTTCAGCGCCGCGCCCACGCGGGCGATGATGTTCCGGAAGGTTTCGCTCTTCTTATATAAAAGGTAGATGCCCGCCCCGAGGGCGACGACGCCCAGGATCACCAGGCCCACGGGATTGAGGAACAGAGACATGAGCGCCCGGCCAACAGCCATGATTCCGGTCTTCAATACCGTCATCAGGCCGCCCGCCTTGGCGACGGCCGCGCTCAGGGAAAGAATCGAACTGATTGTTCCGGCGAAGCTGCCCGCGAGCCACAACGCGCCGCCGCCGAGAATCAAAATCGCCGTGGCCGCCAGAGCCAGGGTGCCCACAACCTTGACCAGCGTGGGGTGGTTATCGGCAAACGCCTTGAAGCCCTTGGCCGCTTGCCCGAGCCAAGTCGCGGCGGATCGCAAAGCCGGAAGCATGGCGTCGCCCAGAACGAGGGCGGCGTTTTTCACGTTATTCCAGGCGATCTTAGCCTGCGCGCCGAAGGCGTCCTCCTGCTGCGCGACCATGCCCATCGCCGTTCCCGATGCCCCGGCAGCTGCAGTCAGGTCTTTCAGCGCGCCTTCCTGCCCGATCAGAAGCTGGATGGCTCGACCGGCCTCGTCGCCGAACACCTTCTGAATTTCGGCCATCTCCTTGACCGACAGACCGCCGTCGGCATAGCGCCTGGACAGCTGCGCAACGATGTCGCTCATGGGCAGCAGACGTCCCGTGGCGTCCTCGACCTTCATGCCCAGTTCGGAAGCGGCCTTGGGTAGTTGGCGCAGCACGGCGGAAAGGGCCGTGCCCGCTTGCTCGGCGGGAAGACCCCGCGTCTGGAGTAGGCCGACGGAAGCCGCCGTTTCCTGGATGGTGAGTCCGGCATTGCTGGCCGTGCCCATGACAGCCTTGAGCGCCGCGCCCAGTTCCGGCAGCGTGGTCTTCGCGCCCTTCACCACGGCGGCAAAGGTGTCCATGATGGCGTTGGCCCGTTCGCCGATGGGCAGGGTCGCAAGTTGCGTCTGGCCGAAGGTGTTGAGGGCCTTGGCCATCATCGCCGAGGACTCGGCCGCGTCGGCGCGTGTGGCCGAAGCCAGCGCCATCGTCTGCGTGGCCACGTCGTTGACCTGGTTGACGGTCAGCCCCGCCGAGGCCAGGTCGTACATGGCGTCGGTCACTTCCTTGGCCGACTGCGTATGGCTGCTCGACCATTCGAGCGCGACCTTTTTCGCCTCCAGCATCCCGGTCTTCATGTCCTGGATGGAGCCGTCCATCGGCAGGGTCGAAACGGATGACAGATTGGCGAGCGATTCTTCAAGACGCATGGCGGGCGCGACCGCACCGGCGAGGGCCGACCCGAGGGCCACACCCGCGCCGAGCATTTTCACGCCCACCGATTTCATCTGCTCACCGGCCCGCTTAAAATTCTCCACCGAGCCGGTCGCCTTCTTCAGGACGGACGAAAGCTCATCCGATCCGACGAGTCGGACTTTGATCTGGTGAAGAATTCCCTGGCCGGTGGACATGGATTAGGCCTTCGGCGCGTACTTGATGATCAGGGGGATCAGCGCGGCCAGTTCCTTGAGAACTTCAGCGAGATCGATGGCGATTTTCGCGGCCTCGTCCCGGTCGATCTTGTCGTCGGCAAGCGCCTGCTTGAAGTCGTTCACCAGTTTCATGATGTCGGACACGATTCCCATGGGTTACCTCCGTTTGTTGGGTGCTTTTGGCCGGTTCTTCCGGGCGGCTTTTTCCTCGAGGTACGCGAGGTACTGCACGCTGGCCAGCGCGTCGATCACCTCCTCGAAGGACATGGCGTCCACCTCGGAAAAGCGCCATCCGAACCGGTCGCAGATGTGGGCGCGGGCTTGCCGGTACCAGGAGGATTCGACCTCCCGCCGCGCCCGGTTCAGACGTTTTTTAGGGTCACCCCGTCGGTCACGAAGCCGAGCCCTTTCTGAATCTGCTGGGCCAGGATCACGACCTTGCCAGGGTCCATCTCCAGGTCGATCTGCTCGTAGGAAAGCTTGGGATGCACCAGGAACTTCTGGACGAGGATCTCGTTAGCGGTGACCTCATCCTTCACCGCGCCGATGAGCCGCTTGTACTCGTTCCAGGCGCACTTGCGGGCGAGATAGATTTCCTCGTCGCCGGGGATGCAAATCTGAAACAGTTTCACGTCGGGATAATCGGCGCGAACAATCGGGATGGCCGCTTGCAGTCTGTCTTCCATTAACTACTCCTTATTGATCCCTGGCGGTGGTTTGAGGCCATAAGCCAGGGGTAAATGTTTTTGATATCTCGCGCGAAGAGGCATTGACTTTTCGGGGGGGGGGGGTAACGTGCCTATAATCAAGACTTTTCACAGGAGAAAGAAATGAAGGAATTGAATTGGCTCTGCATTTCACTATTAGTTTGTTTTGCGGCAATGACTCTTGTTGTTGCATGTGGGGATGATGACGATGACGATGACGATGACTATGACGATGACTATGACGATGACGATGACTATGACTATGACGATGACGATGACGATGACGATGACGATGATAACGATGACGATGGTTGCTGTTATTGGCACGCGTCTGCAGGAGATGTAAGCATGACCCCAGCTGGTAGCCAGGAGCAATGTGAGGAATATGCTGGATCGGCAGTGCAATGGGAATATGTTCCCGACAACCCCAACTGTGGTGACGAATCAAAAGATCCTGAATGGTGGTAGTCATCATTCTTGCTGCTTTTGAATTGTAGTCTATTCTTCTCAAATCACACCATGCCTTCGCCCCAGATGGCGAGGCCGCTGCACTTCTTGCCCACCGCCGAATCGTCGAAGGCGAAACCTTCCTCCACGTCGGTGAACTCGAAGCCAGTGAATTTCTTGATCTTCTGAATGCCGTTCTTGGCTGGATAAACGATCAAAACAGTCGCGTTCTTGATGTCCAGGAGCGACGCGTATTCGGCGGCGCCTATCTTGACCACCTTGAGTTGCGTGGTCTTGCTGCGCGGCGCGTTGGTCGGCTCCTCGATCACGGACTGGTTGAGTTCCTTGACCTCGAAGTCCAGTTCGAACTTCCGTTTGCCGCGCCCCATGGCGTGCGCCTTCACGAAACCCGCGCCGTAGATCGGCTCCTTGTCCTGGGACTCCTTGTACGAGCAATTCTGCAGGGCCATGATCTTGATGCCCTCGACGAGCAGCGAAATCTCTTCCCCCGCGTAACCGCTGATGTATTCCTCGTTGGCCATGTGGCGCCTCCCTTACTTCAGGAACACCTTGGTGTAGATTTTCTCCATCGCCCGCAGCGGCTGGATGCCCAGGCTCACGTACACGTCGCCGAGCAGCCGGTCGTTGTCGCTGCTGATCGCTTCGATCTCGTAGTCGTCTATCTGGCCGTGGTCCTCCATAACGTCCAGCGGACGCGACATGAAGGATTCGAGCAGCCGCAGGCCGTTTCCCTCTTCATCGTTCTCTTCGCCCACCAGGGGCTGCGCCGCCTCGCGGGCCGCTTTGCCGCCGTAGTAGACAGAGCGCAGGTCGTTGACGCGGGAGTAGTCCGAGGCGGGCGGGGCCGCCGTGAGCGAGTGGGCGATGATGTAACCCCGACCCGGCTTGAGCCTCACGCAATTCACGCGGGCCTGGATCAGCTGCTGGATGTGGCCGGGGGAAAACTCCGGAACAAGCTTCAGGACGTTCGGGACCTGCTTGTTGATGAGCGACTGCTGCACTTCAAGAGAGGCCATGACGCCCGCGCAGGCCGACACGAGCGATCCCGCCGTGTAGCGCACCCCATCGCTGCCCATGAACTCCGCGCCGCCCGCGAAGACGACGCCGTTCTTGTTGGCGACCGTGGCCATGCGATCCACGATGGAATCCACGTAGGATTGAAGGTCGCCCACATATCCCGTGGAGCCGATTTCGTTGTTCGACTGGAACGCCGGACATTCCAGGACCGCGAACCGCTCGGACAAAAAGACATCCAGCATGCGGTCGCAATGCACGAGGATCGAATTCCAGATGTCGGCACCGGTCGCGTCCACGCACTGGACCCAGGAGATTTCCGTCCGCGCCTCGGAGAGTTCCAGGGCATGGAGGTAATCGCCATTCGTCGGATAGAGACCATCGCTGCCGCCGCCGAGCGTTTGCGGATCGTCGAAGTTATCGAGTTCACCCTCGGCCACGAACTGCGCCTCGACCAGGTTCTGGCCGCCGCTGATGATGCCCGCGAGAGCCTGATTGGTCTGCGCCCGGAAAACATACTCCTGCGGATCGTCCTCGTTGCCGTCCCACAGCGTCACAACCGTGTCGAATAACATCTCCTCGATGGTGAAAGTCACGTCCTGGATCGGATGCCCCAGGTTGTAAGTCTCGGTGATGTCGCCGTCGTTCGGGGAGTTGTGATTGGAAGAGAAGCGGATGATCCGCCAGGCGTCGTCGGCGTCGCGCAGACTCATCTGGAAGTCGCCGGTGAGGATGTTGAGCGTCAGGCCGGTCGCCTGATTCGAGTTGGTGATGCCCGCGATGTCGATGGTGCGCATGATGGACGGCGGCCCGCCCTGATCGAAGGGACCGAGCTTGTAAATCTTCCGCGCGCCGGGATCGAGCACGTACAAACCGTCCGGCTGCTGCGGTTCGCCGCCCTCAACAAAGAAGCTGATGCAGCCCCCGGTAACGGCGGGGTTGGTCATGCCCAGCGCGGCGTAATCGACCGTCTGAAATGGTTCGGCAGGCTGCGCGACGATCTGGTCGAGCATGTAAAGCTTTGTCGGCGTCGAGACCATGATCGTCGAGCCATGATCCTCGCTCACCATGATAAACGGCAGCGCAGTGATCTGCTCGGCCGTGATGAACGTCGAAAGGTCCATGTTGTGTTCGGGTATGAGTGTGCCGTCGGTATCGAAGTGGCGCAGGATCTCGTGGCCTTCGCTGTCGGTGCCGCCGACCCAGACCGACAGGAAATGGTCGTCTCCCGGATCGTCGCCCATCTGGATCGCGCAACCGCGCGCCGTCGTAAAATGCGCCGAAAGGTCGATGCTTTGTTCCTGCTGACCGTTCTCGTCGAGCAGCACCAAAAAGTTGCCGGCCGCATTCAGATACCAGGTGTTCGTCGTGATCCCGCTGATCTCCTGATCGACGGTGACGTTCACGCGGTTCCAATAGTCGCCCGCCTCGAGAGCGACCAGGCGGATGCCCGTGCCCCCGTTCTTGCGTTGCAGGTCGATGGACGCCTTGCTGGTCTGGCCGATGCGCCAGGCGTAGATCGTGGAACTGCCCGCGTCGAAAGCCTCTTCGATGGCCTGCAGCAGCGGGCCGCCGCGAAAGACCTGCTTGGCCTGGGCTTTAGCGTCCGGCCCGGAAAACACGTACAGGCGATTTGCCAGACCGCCCATCGCCGCGCCGATCTTGGCCTCGACGTTAGCAAGCGACGGCGCGACCGCGCCGATGTGCCCATCCTCGTATTCGGTGTAGGCGTCCGGGATGATTCTCGTGGTCGCCATGATTTACCTCCCACCCGCGGGCGCGCCGAGCCAGGTCTTCACCTTGTCGACGAACTCGCTCTTCTTGATCCGCGTGCTTGGCGTCCAGCCGTAGGCCGTCTTCATCCCCGCCAGGACCGGCGCGGAAATTCCCATTTCCTTTGCCAGCGAATCCACCGGAAACAGCGCTTCGGCCTTGCCGGTGATGGAAATCGTCAGCTTCGACAGGTCCGGCAGCACCGGAAGTGGCTTTTCGGGAACGTCTTTTTTCTTGGCCATGCTTACTCTCCATACGCGAGGTGGACGCTCTCGATCCGGTGCGTCACGTCGCGTTCGCGGTAGCGGCGATGCGTCACCGCATAGGTCAGGCTCTTGCGCGCCAGAAACGGCTCGCCGGTTTTGTCCGTCGGCAGATCGACCGTGGTCACATGCCGGATGGCTGTAACGGCCAAGTCGTCCTGAGAAACCGGATCGACGATGGGTGGCGGGTTCGGATCGAAGCGCCATGACTCGAACGCCGCTTCCACCGAGGCCGCTAGTTCTTCCACTCTTTCTTCCGCGCTCTTCTCTGCGGCGCCGGGAACCCACAGATCGATCCGTAGCGAGGTTTCTTGCGGCAGCACGCGGCCTTTTTTCACGACCATGCCGTCCTCGTCCCTGCGCCGGTAATCGGTTGCGCCGCATCCCAGCACCTGGGTATTCCGGTCCAGCACCGTGAAGGTCGCCAACGGGTAGCGGACGTTCTTGCCGTCCGGTCGATCCGCCAGGGCGTTCAGCCCGGCGATCCGGCTCTGCAAAAACGAAGCGATGGCGCGCCGCAGCTTCACGTGGTCTCCTTCATTTCCGATTTGGCCTTGGCCAGCGCGGCATTGACCGCCGCGTCCACGTTTTTCTGGGCGACCTTGCCGCCCACGATGAAGGCCGGTTCCAGGAAGGGCTGCGGCTTGGTGCCGGGGTGCTTCACGTGCCCCGCGACCACCGGCTCGCCAGGCTTGCCCTTCTGGTAGCGGCGCTTGCCGCTCTTGGTCGTCACGTACCGTCCTTTCGAACCGCCCACCCCGAACGCCAGCGCTTTCTTTTCACGCGGCTTGATGTCGTGGGGGCGCGAGCCGTACTCGACGGCCATCGCGTACTCGACATTGGTGCCGACCGAGCCTTCCTCGATTCCTTTCACTTCCGGCGTGATCGACGAACGCAGATTGCCGGTGTCCACCGGGCAGCGGTGCTTCGCGTACTTCTCGATGGTCGTGACCGTGTCGGTCATGGCGACCTTCAGTTCCTTGGTCAACTCGACGGAGAAGTCGCCCAGCGCATCGCCGAGCGACTCCACCGCCGGAAGGTCGATTTTGATCACACCGTCTTTCATGACTCTCCGTTCGCTTACGCGAAGGTCAGGTCCACGCTTTCGCCGCAGTGAACGAAGCCCGATCCCTGGGTCGCGCCGCCGATCACGGTCACGGTCCCGGCACCGTCGTTGGTCACTTCCAGGTCGAAGCTCCCGGTCGCCTCGTCGGTCTCGACGATCATGTCGTCCGAGTCCGCACCGGAAAGCACGGTTCCCGCGCCCGCCGGGGCCAGATTCATGGTTGCGCCGGTGGTGCAGGTCAGACGAATCCGCTCTTTCACGGCCAGGTCGTCCTTCACCGGATTGGTCAGCTGCAGGGTCACGGCGATCTTGTCGTCGGCTTCCGCGCCGGGATCGTCCCAATTGACGACGGCGAAGGCGTCGGCGAAATCCTTGTCCAGTTCGCTGGTGGTCACTTTCTGCACAGGGCTGACAGCGTCTTGAATGGGCATGGTCGTTCCTCCTTATTGTTCGAACGAAATGTCGCAGCCGTCCCGGCAGTCGAGTATCGGACTCAACTGCGTGGGACCGGCCGCAATGGATACAGTGATGGCCTGATCGCAACTCACAATCAGGTCGAGTTTCCCATTGGGATCGGTGTGGGCGATCATGTCGCTGGAGTCATCGCCCGATAGAATGGTTCCGCTTTCCCCCACGGTCATGTTCGCCCTGTCGTCGCAGGTAACGCGCAGGGTGTGGGGGTCGGCGATGTCGCCGCCGCCGAGGTTTTTCAATTGGATCGACACCCGTTGCGTGGTGGGATTCACCGTTTCCGGATCGCTCCAATCCACGACCACGTACCGATCCAGCAGTCCGGCGGCCAGCTTCGCGGCGGTCACCGATCCATCGGGCAGTTCCCCCGAGGACGGATCGCCCACCTGGTCGATAATCGAAAGATACCCGCCCTCGATGGCGGCCTGCAGATCGGCGGTCAGGCTGTCGGCCCACATCGCCGCGCCGGGTTTGAGCACCATTCCGTGCCCGGGCACGTCGATGGTCGTATTCGAAATGTTCCGCAGCTTGATCAGCATGAATTCATTCCTTGTATTCGCGTTCCAGGACCAGCGTGGTGTAAGCCCGCGCGCCATACAGCGAGTGGGGTTCCACATCGGTCACCCGGAAACGCACGCCCAGGTATTCCAGAAAATCGCCTTCTTTCACGTCCGCTCCGAACTCCACATCCGCCGTGGCGTCCGCGCCTTCCTGTTCCAGGTTGTCCGGCCGTCCGTAGTGGAACTCGACCGGCAGCGCATCGGCGATCAGGTCTTCAGCGCCCTCGCTCGGGCCGTAAAACTCTCCGGTCCCCGCCACTGCGGGCCGCGTGATTTTGCAAGTCGTCTCCTCGGCCTTCACCAGATCGGTCAGGTCCGTTTCAATCACGCGCTTTTCCCGTTCGGTGATCAGCGGCATCGCCTTCCCACCTCGAAGATTTGCGGGCGGATGTTGCCCACATCGAGCAAACCATCCGCGAGCGCCGGGTTGATCCGCGAAACCGCCTCGCGGTACCGCGCCAGCAAATCCTTTTCCAGATCGCCCCAGGCCTGCGCCTGCATCGTCTTGTCCACGCGCTTGTCGCCGGACCCGAAGGAGAAGTTGGCGCTGGCCGCCGAGCGGAGCATCGAGCAGCAGAATGCATGGGCGCGCAGGACCACCAGGTCCGCGTCGTCGCCCGAAAGGTCCGGAACGATCTCCTCACCGTTAATCGAATACATGCGGTTGATGTCCCGGTTCACCGCCAGGATCGCCCGCGTCAGCGCCCGCAAGACGTCGTTGTCCCCGAGCAGTTCGCCTGCCGCGTCGCCCAAATCGGTGCGCAGCAGAGCGAGGATGTCAGCTACCTGCGTCATCGCCGCCCTCCAGCAGCTTCAGCCGCCGTCGTATGGCTTCCTGCACCTTCTTGTTTTTGGCTTCCTCAAGTAGCGACCGCAGCAGATCGACATCCTGCAGGGAGTCCACCGCCGCAACCGCCTCGTGCGGGAGCAAATCGTTGATGGGAAACGCCAGCTTGGGCCGCACGGCACCGAGCACTTCGACGAGGCCGTTCTCCACGGCCTTGAGCACGGCGGCCGTCACGCGCGGCACATGGACCTTGCCTTCCGGCAGGATCACCACCGTGCCGTCCTCGTGGGGCAGCGACAGCCGCGTCTTCGTCAGATTTCGAATTTCCGGCATGGCCGCCTCCTACTGGTTGATGACGACCTTCGCCAGGATTTCCGGTCGAGTGACGCCCTGGGCGCACTCCATCCACACCAGCCACCCGGTCTTGAACTTGAGCGCCTTGTAAACGCTCTCGGTGGACAGCGCCTGGCGGATGGCCCACTTCCCGATCTCCTCGTCCGGGACGATGATGATCTCGCTCATGTTGGCCGCCGCCGTGGTCAGGATGTTCGCGCCGCCGTAGACCTTGTAGATGCCCTTCTGCCGCAGTTCGAGCTTGGTTTGCGGGTCGATCCCTTCCCAGGACCGCATGTCGTTGAACCGCGCGCCGCGCATGATGATCGTCGACGGGGCCAGTTCCAGGTCCTCGAGGATCGAAAGCGCCTCGTTGAGCGCGTCCTCGGTCAGTTTCCCGCCGCTGGTCACGGTGATCGTGTTCTCGGCGGGGATGGATGCGCTGATGACGGTCAGGGTCCGCTTGTCGATCTCCTTGCGGATTTCGTTGGCGGCAGCCTTCTGGATGTCGGTCAGCGTGCCGATGTTTCCGTGCTTCAAGACCGAGATGTCCACCATCGGGGTCGAGTGAATCCGGTTGATCGGAAACTCCACCTCGTCCTCGCCCAGCACCGATTCCTGCGCCTCGCCGTTTTTGGAAATCCAGTACGCCTTCACCTTCGGCTTCTTCTGGTATTTCGCGGGCTCGCCTTTGGGCAGGTTCTGTTTGGTCAGGAGCAGCGAGGTGATCTCCTTGCGTTTGATCTCCTGATCGATGGGCGCGGCGATAGCGGCCGCGAGCGCCTTCAGGCCTTCCTCGGTGGAAACGGCTTCGCTCAGAAGAGCGGCCATCGCCTCCATGTATTCCTGGGAATGAACGTCGATTCCGGTCGTTTCCATGTGTGTTTCCTCCCTACACCAGCAGCTTGAACTTCAGCATGCCGCCGGACATGGTGATGGCCTGCGCCACGACGACCTCCCCCGCCTGCACGCCGTTGGTGAGGTTGTGGTTGGTCGCGTGGACCTTCAGCCGCTCGCCCGCCTGGATCGTGCCGGTGAAGTTGTCCGTTTCGTACACGCCGCCGCCGGTATAGATCGTCGGCATCTCGCCCGACTTCACATCCCGGTACAGGATGCCGAATGCCGGTTCCGTCGGATCGTCGGCCACGGCGAACAGGTCGTCGCCGACCAGCTTCATGACCTGCCCGCACACCCCGTCGCCCTGGACGAACCCATCGCCGTAGGCGATTCCGGTGTCGTGCTTTACGTCAACGAAATAACCCATTTCACGCCACCTCCTGGCCCACGGTGGCTTTGTAAGAAGCCATCAGGCCGGTTTTCAGTTTCTGTTCGAGGCCCGCCGGTTTCTTGTCGTCCACCACCAGCGGATCGACGCCCGCATCGGCCTTCAGCTTGGGCTGCACGGAGGCCTCGGCTTTCTTCGTCAGATCGCCGGGCAACGGCGGCTTGAACGGATCGTCCTTTTTCGGCGCGGCGAGCGAGTCGATGACCTGCTCGGTCGCCAGGATCGCCTCTTCCGAAAGCACGGCCAGGCGGTTGAGTTCCGCCGTGCGCGCCTCGTCGTTTTCGAAGCTGCGACCTTTGCCTTCCCATTTTTTAAGAACCGTTTCGGCCTTGGCGCGCCGTGCGGCCGCCGCCTGTTCGGTCTCCAGTTCCGAAATGCGCTGCTGGGCGTCTTCAAGCTGCTTTTTGAGCTTCTTGTTTTCGGCCCGCAGCCGCTTCAATTCCGTATCCGGGTTGTCGGTCGTCGGCTCCTCTGCGGGAGCCTCTCCGCCCGGATCTTCCTGGTCCAGGAACTCGTCCTGGCCTTTGCTCTGCTTGGTCTTGTCGGCCATGAGTTTCTCCTTCTGAAAACTGGCAACCTTCTTGATCCGCGCGTTCTCGTCCGCGCCCTTCTTGTCGAGCAGGCCCACGCCGGTAAACACGACGCCGTGCAGAATCTCGAAGCACGGCTTGCCCTGATACGTGCCGCCCTTGTAGTTCTTGAGATGGACGCAGTATTCGGCCTTGCTCTTCACCCGCTTGCCGCAGATCGAGCACTCGCCCTCGGCGTAATCGCATTCCATCGAGACTTGCCGGATGATCCCCTTGCGAACCAAGGCATAGGCCTGGCGCGCCGCTTCGGTGACGCCGGTGTAAATCTCGCCCACGCATTCGATCCGGCTTGCCTCGCCGTCCTCGACGTATTCGGACGAGACCACGCCGCCGACGATGTCGCGGAAATCCTGGCTGTGGGCGACGTCGATCTTCGTGCCCACAACCGACTGGAAAGCCTTTCGGCATTCATCCTCGGTAAAGTGGTCGCCGTTTTTGTTGGTCCCGACGTGGGTCAGGATGAAAGAAAACCGCTTATCGCCTTCGTCGGTCTGGGCCTGGGCGATGAGCGATTGGGTAATGACTTGCCCGGTGATCCGGGTGTGGAAATTGGCGTGGGCGTTCGCCCGCGCCGCCAGCGGTCCGCTGGCCACGAAGAGCAGTTCCTGGGCGTCGGCCCCGCCGCCCGGCGCGCCGTAGCGGGCGATGTTGTAGCGCACGTCCATGCGCTTCACCGCGACCTGGCCGAAGCGCTTTTTCAGCATCTCGACCACCTCGGGCTCGCGGGGATACGCTTTGTCCCGGTAGGACATGAGGATCGACTTCGCGCGGGCGCCCTCGACCACGTCGCCGATCAGCGCCGCGATGGTCTCCTTGTTGTACTTGGTGCCGGACTCGTAATCGCGGCGGGCGTTGTCGTGGATCTGCTTGCCCGCCCACATGGTCATGAGGCCCTCGACGAAGTGCATCTTGCCTTCGTAATCGTTGGCTCCAAACTCGGTGATGTACGGCGGATCGGCGTAGACCAGGTCCACATCGAGCTTCGGCAGGATTTCCCGGACCTCGCCGCAAAACGCTTTGCAGGACGTACCGGAATCGAACACGAGATTGTTGATCTTGCGGACGTTCTTCACGAACAGGTCGCGGAAGTCCTCCAGCGGAATCTCGCCAAGGCTCGTGTCCTTCTTGCTCTCGTCCTCGGGCTTGCCGGTCATGCCCTTCTTGCTGCGCCCGAATTCGCCGAACCGTGCCTTGGTCATGCAGGCGTAGCCCATCGCAAAAAGCGCGATATCTTTTTTGTAGCCGGGCAACTTCTGGGCGTTGGCCCAGGTGTTGTCGAGGAAATGAAGGATTTCCGGTGTGAAGTAGTAGTCGGTGAACGTCTTCTCGCAGAAGTTCCCGGCGTCGGGGTTGTCCGCGAGCAGCGCCTCGATCTCCTGGTCGGAAACCGTGTCGGTCTGGTTTTCCACCACGGCCCTGGCGATGTGCCACGGGTAGTGCATCCGGTCACTCGCGTAAACCGTCAGCCCCTTGCGCTTGAAGTAATATGCAACGTTCCCGCCGCCGGAAAAGGCGTCCAGCATTGACTTCGCGTCCTGCGGGCTGTTCTTCCAAATCCATTCCAGCGCGAAGTACTTGCTGCCCATGTAGGGCGAGACGCGGACCTTGTCGTCGGCTGCGAATGCCGAAAGTAGGTCAAGATCGCAGTCGCCAAGCGCGGACATTCCCATCTCGTGCCGGTCGGCCGCCTCGTCCAGATCCTGCGCCGCCTCTTTCGCCGAGCACAGGAACAGGTGCTCCTTCGCGTTGCTGGCGTCGCCGTGCTTCGCGCTGATCTGGTAATGGTGATCTTTGCTTTTGAGGGAAACATCCCGGCCCAGGTCACCGATGATCCGCTTCACTTCCGGCTCGGACGGATACGCCTGGTCGCGGTAGCTGATGATCCAGTTGCGGATGTGGACGCAGGCGCCGAGAAATTCCCGGAAGAAATTCGACGCGTTCGTTTTAGTCATGCCGGACTTTTCGATCCGGTAAATCTTGGTTTTGGTGCCCTCGACGATCTCCTTGCCGTCCCAATACGTCATCAGCCCTTCGATGAAGTGGTAGGACCGCTCGTAGTTGGTCTGCGAGAAATGCGTGGCGTAGGGCGGGTCGAAGTAAACCAGGTCGGCCTTCACTTGCGGGCCGACGTCCATGATGTCGCCGCAGGCCGCACGGCAGGGTTGGCCGTTATCGAAAGCGAGCGAGTTGATCGTATGGACGTTGTCCGCGAACCGCTGCTTGAAACGCTCCGGGTTGTCCTGGCGGTCGCCGTGAGGGATGGTCGTCCCGAAATGGCCGAAACCGCCCTTGCCGGTGATGCAGGATTTGCCCAGGGCAAAGAGTGCGATGTCTTTTTTGAAGCCGCCGAGCTTGTCGATGTTGGCGCGGATCGTATCGATGATCCCGTGGACGCCCTCGGCGAAGTAGATGCCCGCGAAGTGCTTGCGGACGAAGTCGCCCGCCTGCGGGTTGTCGGCCAGCAGCGCCGCGATCTCGTCGTCGGTGACCGTCTCGCCGGGGTTTTCGATGATGGCGCGGGCGATGTGGTAGCAGTAGCGCAGCTTGTCGTTGGCGGTGACCGCCTTGCCTTTTTGCTTGAACATGAAGCCAACGACCGAGGAACCGGAAAAAAGATCGGCCACAGCGCGGGTGTCGTCCGGCGTGTTTTCCCAGATGAAGTCGATCAGCTTCTGCTTGGACCCGATGTAGTTGGTGACGTACCGGCGCTGCTCGTCGGCGGCCTGCGCGGACAGCTGCTCGTCGCCAAAGAGCGAAAGCTCGGCTTCCGCCTCAAGCAGGAAAGTCAGCCGGTCCATGTCCGTTTGCAGCGCCACGCTTGCTCCCTAAAAAAACAAAAACCCCGGCAAAGCCGAGGAACTCACCTTCAGTCACATGCGGGCTCGGTGCTCCCGATTACCTCGCCGGACTACACGAAGGTTTTGCCTTCAAGCTTCACCGGGGCTCGATGCTCTCGACGACCCCAAGTGGTCGAATTGTCAAAAGTCAGTCAGCTTAAGATGCTTCTCGACCTTGATGAAACAAACTTTGCCATCCTTGAAACCCAGCGTCACGGTCCCGAAGAATCTTTCCGCCACGAGCTTCTCGATGTATGTGAACAGCTTACTCATGCAGGCAGAATATGGGTCCGTTTCCGAAAGGGCAAGATCATGAGGTGTGCGAATTTATCGGATAAAACCGCGACAGTGGAAATCACTTCTTTCCAAAAGCGCTAAGAACAGCTTCGATGCAAACGCCTGAGTTCTCGTACTCCTCGGTCTCCACGATCTCGCCAAACGCGCCGCGATAGGGCGAACGGCTCTCACGCCAATACTCCATGAAGCCGGGATTGAGGCAGGGCTTGATGTCCTTTTCCACCCAATCATTGACGATCCAATTGACCTCGTCCTCGCGCTCCTCGAAGCCCGGCAGGTATCCGGCGTCGAATCCGGTCGGCGTCACGACCCACAGCCCGGCGGGCACGTAGGGATCGAGGCCCTTTTCAAAACGCTTCTCGTCATAAACGTAGTCGATCATGTACCGCAGCTTCATCGGAACCGCTCCTCAACCATCGCGCCGAATTCCTCCCTTATGGACTCCAGGCAGCCGCGCACCCGGTCGGGGATATTATTCAGCCGCTCGATATACGCCTCCCACTCCCCGGCCAGTTCCGGGTGCTCGCCAGCGTCGATCTCGTTGATCACGAGCTTGTTGCCATCATCGTCCCGCAATTCCGTAGCGTAAATACGGCCGGAGCCGCCGCGCACCCAATTAATCTTCGTCACGAAGTGCAAGTGGCAGCAATGCATGCTCGCGCCGAAATCGGCAAAGCCTCTGTCGATCATCAGGATCGCGTACAGCCAGGATTTCACCGCGCCATCCGGCCCCACGTCCGGCTTCGCGCCCAGAACCTCCAGCCGATACGGATGGAAGGTCAGCGAGTCACCTTCCTCGAAAAACACCCCATGCCAAAATCCGTTCGCGGTGATCCCGTCGATTATGCCCTGGACCCTGGCGATTTCCGTCTTGATGTCAATTTTTCCCATTGGTTCCTACCCGGCTAAAAAACGATGTCCTCGATCCGCCTGCCATCCGCAAGCTTGGATATGCCGCGCTTCTTGAACGCCTGAATGATCGCCTGACGCTCGCGGCTGTTATGGGTCACAATATTTTCCAGGTTGTCGAGCAATGTGACCGTGTACTTGAAAATCGTCTCGTTGCTCGACCTATGGTCGGCGATCCCTTTCCAGTCCTTGATGAACGATTTCCGAAACTTGCGCACCTTGTCGTCGGTGCAGCGCCCAAATTTGTCGGAATCGTAGGTGATCGCGTCCATCCGGCGCAGAAGATTTCGCTTGAAATAGAATCCCGGCTCGCCTGTGCGCGCCGCCGTCGGAGTCCGTTGGAGCCGCGTGAAAAAGTACGACGCCCCTCCCGATTCCATGTCGGCCCCAGGGGACATGCCGCCCGGCTTGATACCCAGGCGCAGCTTTTCCATCGTGGAAACCATCGCGCCGTTGTTGTCGAGCACTCTTTCGACGAATTCGGCCATGTCCTCGTTGTTGGTGAGCCGGTGCTTGAGCGAATACCCCCCAAAATCCCTTTCCAGGTCCGCGTCCGTGATGTCGAACCGCATCTGCACCCGGCGTCCCGCGCCTTCAATCTTGCCCCGCGTGGCGTGCTGGAATCCACCGAAGGGATCGTAATGGGGCAGTTTCGATACATCGTCCACGCCCAGTTCCTCGTTCCAGAACTGCCGCAGCATCTTGACTTGGGCTTGCTTGGTCTTGAGTCCCTCGGTCTTCGTCATCGCCTTTTTGAACCTGGGCGACTTGTCGATGCCCTGGATGTAAGCCTGCTTTTGTAAGTACATGATCTCCGCATCCTCGATGCTCGCCGGGGTCGCATTCAGGCCCAATCGTTCGATCTTTTCAAGGGCTTTCTCCACCGCCCCCGGATTGCACACCCCGTCGATCCGGATTTCCATCTCGCCGCCAGTGGCATAGATGTCTCGGTTGCCGTCCCAGGGGCGGTAGACCGCTCGGACGCCGTCCTCGAACTCGATATCGTATTGCACGCCCCCGGAAATATGGTGATCGAAAATCGCAGCCAGGTCTCGCTCCGTTTCGTCCGTGATCAACTCACCGGCTAGGTTCTTGCGGTTCTGCATGGTCACCTTGCCCTTGCGGACCACCATGCCAGCCGGTTTTTCCGTTTTCGGCGTGGAATGCGCTTTTTTACGTAGATACTGCTTGTACATCGACACCTTGGGCGCCGCTTCCCCTGCTGACGCTTTTTTGAATACTGAAGTTATCTCGTCGATTTTGAAAAAATATTCTCGGCACATCGCTTGGATTTCAGGATCATCAGTACTTCTCATCAAAGATTCGATTTGAGACCGCAGTTTGCCGACATTGCTCAGAGTCGTGGTGTTGAAGTTTTGATCGGCCAGATGCGCATTAATGGTTTTCACTCCGGCGAGGATCGTGTTGTAAAACTCATCCTCGACCAGAGGTTCGCCCACTCTGACCACCTGCGACTGCTTTCCCACGGGACCAGATTTTCGAATCGCCTCCATGATTTTGGATTCATGCTCGGGCCGAACCTTGATCTGGACGACGGTCTGCTTGCCCGTGACCTTCGATCCCTTTTTTACCGTCTGCTGAAACACCAGCGCGTTCTGGTCCTCGATCTGGTCGACGTCGATGGGGATGGACTTGCCCTGCCAACCCGCCTCGGCAGCATCCTGCACCATTTGCTCCTCGAATTGCCCGAGACGCGCCGCGCCTTTTTTCGCAACCTTCGCGTCGAACGAGAATCCCGGCAGCCCCCGTTTTTTCGACATCTCGTCGTAAAACTTCTCAAAATCCCGACGTATGTTGCGTTTGCGCTCCAGGGCCATCTGGTAGAAGGCGTCACGTTTCATCGCCCCGCTGCGAAAACGCTTCTCCGCATAGGGGCGCAGAGAGTCGAGATACAGATCGTCCGAAATGCTCTCAACCCGCTCGATATATTTAAGCGTTGCCTGCAGGTTCATCTCGATGCGTTTTTCAGAAAAAGCCCGCATCACGGTGTTGTAATACGGCTCGGAAGCGCCGTGCGGAGCGTTCGGGTGATACAGGACGCTCAACTTGTCGTCGCCGAGAAATTTAAAGAGTTGTCCTTTGTCGATGCCGTACAGGTGATCGTCGGAACCGCGCAGAAAATTTTCCCAGTGGCCGTCGTGGTTGCTGATCAGCCAGTCGATAACGTGCTCGCGTTGAATCTGCTCGATTTCCGCAGGCAGCAGGTCGCGGGGATCGATCCCCTTGAAGTCCTTCTGCGCTTTGAGCTTGGGCACCATCCGCTGGATCGAGCCGGTTTCCCCATCCAGTTCGATCAGGCGCACTTCCACCGTGTCCGGATCGATCAGGCGGCCGATGCGGTAGGCGACCTCGTCGCCGTGGGCGCGGAAATCCTCGGAGATCGGCTTGAAGAGCCACTTGTTGCCCTGGTCGTCGTCATAGATGTATTTGCGGTGCGCGCCGCCGAGTTCCGAACGCACCTCGCGCCGGTTCTTGAAGGGCTTTCTTGACTTGATCTGTTCCCACTGGGCATCGACGCCCCGGAACGGCTCATCGACCGTTGTGAGCTTGGTCGGGTTTTTCGGCGGGAGGGGCGACTCGGGGATGGAAACTGGCTTCGATGGTTCGACAACTTTCGGTTTCGGAGCCGGGGCGGTTTTCGCCTTCTTGCCGCCATGCTTCTCGGCCCATTTCGCCCATTTCATTTCGACGGACGCATCGACCTTCGCCAGCTGCGCCTCGTCGAACATTGTGAACCGGGCGACCAGTTCGTCCTTCGTGTGCCACTGGTAGTGCTTAAGCTTGGTCTGCTGGGCGAGCTTTTTCAGATCGTCCAGCGACATGCTTTTCACTTTCGTTTCCCAGGCTGTGATCTTTTGCGCCAGGGATTCAGAGAGCGAAGCAATTTCATCAGCCGCGATGAAGTCCGCATGCTGCGTGTACGACTGCGCCGCCTTCTTCGCCGTATCGAGAAAGATTTGATAATGGGTCGGGTCTTCCGGCACTGTCACCGATTCGATGGCCTTGACCAGTTCGGTCTTCTGCTTGACCGCTTCCTCTACGGCCTGGACCGCCTTCTTGTCGATGGAGAGCGCCTTCTGCAGGTCCGAAATCAGCATGTCCTTGTTCTTGAGCTTGCCGATCCCAAACTGCTTGATCTTGGCCTGGAGTTCCTCGCCCTTGAGCATGAAGTGGGGTTTGGCGGGGTTGGGCTCCAGCTTTTCCAGTTCCGCGATGAAGTCCTTTTTTGTCTTGGAGATGGAGATGCCGTTTTTCAGGCACTGGTGCTGAAGGTCCTGCACGGTCATCGACGCGAAGTCAGGCAGCGTTTCCGCCGCCTCTTTCACGATGGCTGCATGCGCTGCGTCCCACTGCTTGAGCAGGGCGATCAGATCATCCTTCGTGCAGGTTTTCCCGATGCTCTGCTTGGCGACCTCGGCCATGATGTCTTTGGTCGCCCAGGTCGAATAATCGATACCCGGATTCTGCTGGCCGAGAAGTTTGATGAAATCGGCCTTCGTTCGGTAGATCGAAATCCCGCGCTTCTTGCATTCCTCCTGCAGCGGCTTGAGGCCCAGGGTTTCGTATTGGCCCTGCTTGATTGCCTTGTTGGTCTGGGCTTGCTCGGCTTTCTGTGCGCCCGCAACATCGTGAACCTGCTGCGGCGTCATGAGACATGCGCCGGCCGCATCCGCCGGACCAGCCATTGCGATGAGTTTCAGCGAGTCGGTGCTGCACACCCGTAGAGGCTCTGCCGATACACAGCAGCGGCACCCTGGATGAAACGGGATCGGCGGCATTTTATCGATGGGAAATACTTTTCCATCGAGTTCCGAGCATTTCGGACACAGGCGTTCGTCATGCGCGACCATCCACCGGACCTGGCGCACGCCGACCGTGTCATAGAACTTGAGCCGCCCCTGGTTGTGCGCCCGCAGTATCTCGGTGCGGGCGATCAATTCGAGACGCTGCTGCGCCGAGCCGAAGACCGTCTTGCCCGCTTGCTTGAACGCCTCTTTGTCCAGAATCACCGAGCCGATATTTCTGGCGATGTTCGGGATGGAGAGGCCCTGCGCGATCCCGACCGTCAATGCGTTTTTCACGCCGGTAAGCAGGTCTGTGGAAACCTGTCCGGCCAGCTGGACGTCGAAACGCACGAGAAAATCCAGCGCGCTTTTGTCCATGAGCGAGAAGGCGTCCTTCGCAAGACGCTTCGCGGATTCATCGGTGAGCGTGTCGTATCCAGGCAGGCCGTGGACTTTGAGTTCGAGGGCGCCCTGGGTAATTCCCTCGAGGTGGGATTCCTTGGCGGCGGCCTTCAGCGCGAGCGTGTGCTCGGCTTTCAGGCCCTTGATCGTGCCGTCCAGACGGTCGGTGAGTGCGGCAAGTCGAATCTGGTTGATCTTTTGTCCGGGGGTGAGCGCGCCGAGATCGGCGTACCGGAGCAAATCGGCTTTGATCCGCTTCTCGGCCTCGCGCAAAGACCCGACCAGCGCCGCGACCTGCTTTTCGGTGTACAGATCGCGAGCCGCGAACGATGAAGCGACCGCTTGCTTGATGCGTTCAGCCTGGTCGAGGGCGACGGCGAGCATTTAGACCGCCGCGTGGCGATAGAAGCGGCAGGCCGGATCGAACAGAGACGCATCGCGCTCCAGCACCCGGCAGTGATTCGTCTCCTCGTCGAAGTGCAGACATTCGCTGCAGGTGCTGCCGGAAGCGCGGGTCTTGGCCGTCGCATCAGCGTACATGGCTTCGACCGCCTGCTGCTCCTCTTCCTGGATCGCTTGATCCTCGGCGGCATCTTCCAGGCCCAGCAGCTTGCGCGCCGACGCTGGACTCATGATAGCCAGTTGGACGAGCGCAGTGACGTCCTTGATGTCCCAGTTCATATCGAGCAGCCGTTGTTCCTTGGCGCGATTGGCCGACTCGACCTCGGGGTTGAGGTCCATCTTGGCTTGCAGTGTGTTCTTGGAAATCAGGTTGCGGTCGTACAGGTCGATGAGCAACCGCTTCTGGTCCACCTCGCTCGTGAGGTCCAGGTCCGAGAACTCGTAATCAACGTCGGCGTCGAAGCCCTTGAGTTCCATCCACTCGTAAAAGACCCAGTCGAGGATCCGCCGCGCGGCCTGCTTGATCTCCTTGAGCATGATCACCATCTTCTGCATCGAGACCGAGGCCGTAGCGAAGTTGGGGCCGTCGCCGGTGACGATGGACCGCGCCATCCCGAGCGCCACGAGAATGTCCTCTTTGACCTCCTTGACCTTGCGTTCGGTGTCCAGGACGTGCCCTTCGTTGCCGTAGGTTTCCGCCTTCACGTAGAACGGCACGACCAGTCCGCTCTTGAGGTCCATCTTGTTCAGTTCGCCCCGGAGCGTGTCGATCATCTTCTGGCTCGGCATGATGACCTTGTCGCCGAACTGCCCGCCCACCTGGATGAACCGCAGCGGCGTCGTCCACCGCTTTGCGATGGCTCGCTCTGCCTTTCGGAAATCGCGCAGCAGTTCGATGGACTCGAAGGCGGGAAGCACCAGACTGTTGCCGCGCGGGGAAAATTCCGGCGCGTTCCACTTGATATGCAGCATCTGGTCGAGCGCCAGCGATACGCCCTCGTCCCCAGCGTCGAAGGTGCCGTCGGCCATTTCCTTGCGCTGCGTGGCCTCGGTGAGCGTCCCGCCAACGAATTTCAGCTTCACGCTCACGGGATTGACGCAGACGACCTTCGCCAGATCGTCGCCTTCGGGTGCGCGCTTGAGATACCCGATGCAGTCGCCCTTCACGAGCAGCTGCAGGATCATGTCCTTGACGAAGCTGTTGAGGTCCAGGCGATAGAACATATCCCGCGCCTGTTCCTGCGTGGTTTCGTCCTCGCTCGACACGCCGACCTCGTCGCCCAGCGCGAAGACGCGCCACGAGTTGATCGTGTTCGAGACGATGGGTTCTTCGAGATAAAACTCCCACGCCTTGGCCGCGCGCTCGTGCCACTCGGCGGGGATGGAGTCCTTGACCCCGTGCTTCTCGAACAAGTTGGGAGCCAGCGCCGCCGCCGTGCCCATGCGCGAGGGGTCCAGGATGATGGCGAAGGACGCCAGCGGGTCCGATGCGCTCGGAGACTGGGGTGTGTTCTTCTTCGGTGCTTCTTGAGCGGTGTTTTTCACTTCTCACCTCAATCGAAAATCGGGTCGGTCGCCATCGGCATGATGAAGACCTCTTCGAACTGCGGCCCGCCGCCCTGGAATGCTTTGCGGTCCTTGACCAGCAACGCGCAGCGCACGGCGTCTATCACGTGGTCGTTGCCCTTGCTGTAGGTCACGCGGCCGTTGTTCATGGAATATGTCTGCGTGGCGAACTGCTCCTCGATCTGCCGGTCGTCACGCGGGAAGATGATCTGCCGCCGCCGCAGAGCCGCATTGATGAGCGCGGTCATGTGTTCCTTCGTGCGCTTCTTGACCGGCTTTCCCGCCTCATCCCAACTCACGATGGTGTTGCCGCCGAAGTCGAAGCCCTGGAGCCGCCCGAGAAAGTTGCGGTCCTTGAACTTGTCCAGGCTCGTCAGTTCTTGCGCGACCGCGAGGCCGTTGCCGCCGTTGTCCAAACCGATCCCCACAAACTCGAAGTAGATGTCCAGGGTACGGATCAATTCCGAGAGCCAGGGATAGGGAATCTGCTCGCCGTGGACACGCAGGATCATGGTCAGCCCGGTCTCGTCCTCGCGGAACACGACCAGTTCCGTCGGATCGCTCGTGTAGCCGGTGTCGATGCCGAGCCAGTGGGTTCCGGCCCTCGGCGACAGACTCATCAGCATGTCGAAGCGTTCGCGCACCGCCGCCTCGTCCTCACACCCCTCCAGTTCCTCGCTGGTAATGGGGATCAGGCGATATTCCGGCACTTCCTTGCGGCAGGCATGAAGGGCATCGAGATCGAACGCGCCGAAGCTCGGTTTGCCGTGCTCGCCCGCGACTTCATGCTGCCAGCCCGGCGTGTCCTTCCCGCCGTAAAACTCCATCAGTTCCGCTTCGCGTTCCGGCGTCCACGTCGGATTGACCCACGACGGCCAGCGAAAGACCTTCCACTTCTTCAACTGCGTCAGCCGGTAATACGTGGTGTCGCGCAGGCCGTTGGGTGTCGAGTAAATCCGAAACTTGCCCTTGGCATTGAGGCACTGGCGCAGCGCCTTCCACGCCTTCTCCGGAATCCACGCGCCCTCGTCCACCCAGAGCCGGTCCACGTGCAACGACCGGAACGACTCGCCATACGCGCCAGCGGGCCGGAAGTGCAGCACCGTCCCGTTGGTGAACTCGATCCGGAAGTAGGGCTTGCGGATGATCTTGGGGTTGCCGTTCTTGGCCTTGGCAATCGACGCTTCCAGGTCGGGATTCGCGCCGATCTGGAACTCCACTTCCTCGATGATCGTGTCCAGGTGCCCCTGGTGCGGCGCGGCCACGAGGCCCGACCCGCCGCGCGTGATGAAGGCGTAGTGGAGCGAGTCGGCCGCCAGGTTGATCGTCTTGCCACTATCTCTGCCGTCCAGGTGGATGATGTTGGTCCGCTCGCATTGCAGGTCCTCGACCTGGTGCTTCCAGAAAACGCGGTTCGCGCCGTCGCGGTTGTGAAGATACGCCTGCCCCCAGAGCACCGGGTCCAGCAGCACGCGGGCGACCGCCTGGGGATCCTTGGGGAGTGTCGTTGTCGCTGTCATGCAGCCCTCCGAGAAATCTCGATATTCGATGAAAAATCTCCTTGACTTGCCCGCCACACGAAGCGATGTGACACGTCGTAAGCTGCTGAATCGAAAGGAGAAAAGATATGGCGCGTTACATCCTGACCAACCTCGACACCGGCGCGATCCTCGGCCAGAAGCTGAACGAACGGAGCATCCGCCCCTTCGTCAGCATTGCCGAGGCTTACGAAACGCTGGCGCGGATCGAGGCGAGAGGCAACTGGAAGCCCGAAGAGATCGGCCAGTCGTTCAACGGCTGGACCCTGTGCGAAGTCAACCCGGTCGAAAGACCATAAATGCAGAAGGAGCATCCCATGACCACGAAGACCACCACGATCAAAGAGGCCGCCGAGAAGTACGTCGCCCATCTGACCGAACTCGGCAAGAACGAACGGACTGTCATCACCTACGGTCGGCACCTCGACCTGGCCGTCGCCCACTTCGGCGAGGGCAAGGACATCGCCAAGATTCTGCCCGTCCACGTCTCGGCCTTCTTCAAGAGCGACGCGGTCAACAAGCTGATCCGCGAACCCAAAAAAGAGGGCGAACCGCGCCAGGAGCGGCCCCGCAGTCATCACACGGTGGCTCAAACTATCCGCGTCTTCAAACAGATGCTGGTTTTCTGCAAGGACCAGGGATGGACGGACAAAGTGCCGCTGCCCAAAGAGTATGCCGCGAAAATCAAGGAAACCGTCGAGGCTGAGCCCGCCGAAAGCGCCGAGTAAGCCATGACGGATCAAATCGCTAAAATTGCCATCCCGCCCGAGGTGCTGACCGGCATCGAGGCCGTGCGCCGAAGCGGGAGGACGAACATGCTGGATCGCCCCGCCGTCGCCGCCATCGCCTTGGAGCTTGGCCACGTCGACGCCGCCTTCTGGCTGACCGACAAGGCCAATCACAAGACCTACGCCGAGGGAATCTTCCGAGGCTTCCGAGAGGAAACGCCCACCACCTGACGCCCCCCGCTCGATCCCGCCTGCCTTTTGCGCCTGCCGACAGGCGCATTTCTTCGGGGAAAAGAACTTCGCATAAGTGGTTGTTTTCCCTTGACTTCCATGTGCCAAGAAGCCCCTGTACGTCGCGTGAGCACGAGAAACCAAAACCGAAAGGAGACCACGATGGAAGCCGCGAACAACAGCGAAACCGCCACCTACGGACTGCGCTGGATCGAGATCAACAAGCGCTTTGAACTGGTCAACAAAGAGCGGGAATTCAAGAGCGCGGAAGCCCGGACCAAGTTCATCGACAAGCTGCTGGCCAGCGGGAATCTCTACGAGATCACCGCGAGCCTGAACTAGGAGGACGCGATGCCGGAATTTTTCCAGACGGCAATGGGTCGCACCTTCTACGACCACACCATGCCGACCATCGCCCGCGAACTGGCCAGGCTCAACGCCGCGCTGGAGCGGATCGCGGCAGCCCTCGAAAACCAAAACACCCAAACCACGGAGGCCAACGATGAAGAAACCCAGGCTTAAGCGCGGCATGATCGCCCGGTACACGGGCACGGACCACGCATTCATGACCGGACTCAAGGTGAAGCTGATCGCTCCGATCCTCGACGACAACGAGCGCCCGACGGGGCTGTGGGATGTCGCGCCCTGGATCGAGCAGGACCAGCGATTCTCCTGGGTCACCAGCGACGCCCGCCGCGAGGACCTGGTCCCGCTGGAGGATGAGAAATCATGAAACCGACGCCGAACGAAAACGCGACTGCCATCGACATGAGCGCCGTGCGCAGGGAGATCGCCGCAGCCCACCGCAGCCTTCGTCAGTGGGAAAAGGCCGCCAGCGAAACACCGACGCCCCACGACCGCTGGACCAAGCTGGCGGGGTTCGCCGGACCCGACCTCAAGCGGGCTATGAGCGCCGGGACTGTCCACATCGAGATACCGAACGATGGGCGCGGGAAACCACGGTTCGCGCTCAAGGAGGACTGAGCCATGAAACTGGAAATCGCTATCGACACCCTGCAAGCCATGATCGAGCGCTGCCAGGGCAACCTGATCGCCATCCCCGAGGACGAGGAGGTCGAGGCACTGCAGCGCGCTATCGACTGCCTGACCACTTCCGTCATCCAGCGCGAGGCCGAAATCAATCGGGCCGTCCAGATGATCCGCGAGATCGGCGGATGGCCGGATCGGGACATTCGGGATGTCTGGATGTTCCTGCGCGACAAGATGCGGATCGGCGAGGACGAGAAACTGGAAATCGAAAGCCGCCTGGGAATCAGGTAGGGGGAGACAATGAACTTCAAACAAGCCATCAAGGTGCTTCGGGAGAAGCAGAAACGTGCGGCCGAGAACGTCTTTGCCAAAGACGAGGCTGAGGCGCTGACCATCGCCATCGAGCAACTGGTCAAGGCCGACCGCGCCCGGCAAGCGGAGATCAAAAAGGCGGTGAGCCTCATCCACGACGCGGTCTTCGATGCCCAGGGCAATCTCAACGAAGGCGCTTGGCGCTATCTCAAGGACCGGATCGACTTCCCGCCCGAGGACAAGGCCGAGATCATCAAACGGCTCGGCCTGACCGGAAAGGAGTAGCTCGTGAACCTTTCCACTGCCATCAACCAGTTCCTCACGCGCCTGGAGGCTGACGGCAAAAGCCCGCACACCCTCAGCTGCTATGGCCGCGACCTCAGCCTGTTGGCTGCCTTCGCGGGCGATGTCCAGGCGCCAGAGATCACGGCCGACCTGCTCGCACGGTTCCTTTTGTCCGAGCCGGTGACCACGACGCACACGGGCGCGCCCCGTGGCGAAGCGAGCCTGGGACGCATAAAGGCCTGCCTGCGCAGCTTCGGGCGCTACGTGGCCAACGTGGGCGCAACGGGACGCGATCCCGCCGACTGGATCAAGATCAAGCGGCACGACCGGGAAGCGCCGTCTTTCCTCAGCGCCGCCGAGGTGAAGTCTCTGCTCAAGGCGGTCGCCACGCGCAAGGGCGAGGCAGCCGAACGCGACCTGGTCATGCTGCGCGTCCTGTTGGGTACCGGCATCCGCCTGGCGGAACTGGTCGGCCTCGACATCGGCGACGTGCGTCTGGACGAGAAGCAGCTGCGCATCAGGCGCGCCAAGGGCGGCAAGCCCCAGGTGCGGTTCCTGAACACCGAGCTTCGGACCGTCATGCGCAAGTATGTCCAGCGACGCCGCAAGGCGATGGTCGAGACCGACGCGCTCTTCCTGTCCAACCGCGACCGGCGCATCAGCACCCGCCAGGTCCAGGAGCGCATGGGCCTCTGGCTCGCATGGGCCGGGCTCCACGGTAAGATCACCGTCCACGGCCTGCGCCATACCTTCGCCACGCTGCTTTATGGCCGCACGCACAACCTGCTGCTGGTCGCCAAAGCCCTCGGCCACGCCCGCGTCACCACCACCCAGGTCTATGCCCACATCACCGACGACGACCTCGAAGACGCACTCGAAAGCCTCTGAGCCGTCCGGCTCGCGCCTCTCATAACACGTCTTATCTGCGGATCGGCTGAAGGCCGACTCGCGCAACTTCGCCGACTTGCGGCGACCGCCACGAGCGACTTCCACGCGATTGGTTTCGCGTTTTCGGCGCATCAGTCCTCCGGGTTTTCTTTTTTCGCCTTGCCAGGAGCCGCGCCGCGCACGCTTTCCAGAAGCGCAACCGCCCATTCCGCTGGCGTGGTCTGCTGCCCGCCGCCGGTGTCGCGCTGCGCCCTCGTGGTCTTGAGGCACTCCAGCTGCTTGCGGAACAGCACGTCGTAATTACCGACTGCGGCATCGGCATTGCCGAGCACCGCGCAGTGCCACTTGGCAAAATAGAAGGCGGCCATCGAGGCCTGCGCCAGGTCCGTCGACTCGTTCAGATCGAAGTCGCGGTGGATGGCGGCCAGCATGTCCTCGAAGATCGCCTTCTCCTCGTCGGTCAGCATCTTCTTGACGTAGGCACCGTGTTTGAGCGCGTTGTTATTACCTGCCGGTGGGCCGGGATGGTTCTTGTGATTTGCGCCGTGCATACGGCAAACGTTGTATCCGGACACGGCGGGGTGCGTGCAGCGTTCGCCGGTGCTCTTCATTCGCGCCGTACAGCGCCGAAACTGTTTGCCCATACGGACAACGAAGTCCTCGCTCTGCGGTTTAATTGTGGAATCGCCCATTTTCTACCTTTCGCCTGCGGATTGAATCCGGCCAGACTGCCGACCGGAGCGAGGCCGCGTGCCCCAAGATTGAAACATCATGAACGACTATTCTCCAAACCCTGTACCGCGCGTTTTTGTCGGACGAACTGCGACAGCACCCGATAAACCGTGGCTCGGTGGATCAGCGTTCGCTCCGCGATCTCGGTGACGCTTTTTCCTTCCGAACTCATCCGGAAAATCTCCAGGTTGCGCCGGATGCGGGCACTGGTAACGCGTTGGGGAACATAGATGTATCCCCCGTTCGGCAAAAGTTCATAGAGTTGAGCCAGCAGGTCTGGCGGCAGGACATTTTTTGCGTTGACATGTTTCATGCGTTCGCTCCGACCGCCGGGGCGCTCACTGCGACCATGTCGCGCTCGACTGGCAGGTTGTCGCGCAGGCTTTTCAAAAACTCGTCGCGGTCGTGCTCGCCCATGCTTTCGTAATCGGGGCAAGACGCCATGCGGCGATTGAGGACGGTGTGGTAGCAGTAGGTCCGTTCCTTGCCCGAAGGCGTCTGCCAGTTGCCCATCACACATTTGACCCGCCGCTCGGCTTTCTCGCCGCGATCAGCACGTTCGAGATAGACCTTGCAGTGCAGGCAGTTGGCGCAAGGAATGGGGTGAGTGGACTTGGGAGAGTTGGGCGTCATTGATCCTCCTTGAACCGCGTAGGGAACGCGGTCGTGAAATTCGGCTTGCTTGCCGGGGTTCCAGTGTTGGACGGGCCGGTAGTACCCAACGACCCGCGAGTAGACTTCAGTGGGTGCTTTGCAATTACCCATTGGCGCAGTGCTCCAGGGTGGTGCTGGCCGGAGGAACGAACTCAAGATCGCTGAAGATTGGAATGCCGTGGGCGCGTGCCTCCTCGATTTCGAGGGCGGTTCCCTGGGAGCCAGCCCAGCCTTCAACGAGAACGATCAGGTCAGAACGACGAACCATTTCGAGGCCGCCGTTCATGAAGACTTCCTCGGGAGCGGCTCCACTCATGAATGCCGAGTTCAGATGCGGGCAGATCACTGCATAGCCGAGTGACCACAGGTACGCCGCGACCTCGCGGGCTGCGGCGATGTTCTGGGCGACGTCGTTGTTGGTGCGACCACGGTACCGGCCAGCGACGTAAGCCAATTTCATTTCATTCGTCATTTTCTCCTCCATCAAAACAGCCTGGCCTGCTCGGGCGGCTGCGCGGGTTTGGATTCGGGTTTGGGTGCCGGGGGTGGTGTCGATGGCTTCGGCGCGGGAGCCTGTGGCGTGTAAGGTTCGCCCCACGGTTCCTGCTGTGGCCCGACGTAAGTGATCTCGCTGCCGGGGAATGCGTTCATCACCATCGAGAGCTTGCGCAGATCCTCGGCGGATATTTCGGTGCGGGTGTTGCCTGCCTGATCCGTGTATTCGGGGACGAGGGTGAATTCGCCGGGCTTGGATTTGACGTGGACCTCGACGCCCAGGGCCTTGAAGGACTCGACATCCTCGGGGGTGAGTTCGCGGGAGACGAGATGGGCTGCCGACTGCTCGGCGTCCTCGTGGGCGAGACCGCCGTCGTGCTCCATGATGGCCGAACGCTCGTCCCAGGATTCAACGAGGCCGATGGCGTGGTCGTGGCGCGGGGGCAGATACGATTTCTCGTCGAGTGTTTTGATTGCCTGGAGCAGAGCAGGCTCGCCGAGATGGGCAATAGCCCACTGGTGAATCCCGTTGAATCGCTGGCGCAGAGTCTGCCAAGTCGCGGCGGGAAGTTTTCCCGCGTCGAATGCTTTCTTGGCGCGATCCATCCGGCAGCGGAGCCAGGCGTAGTAGGTCGCGTCGAGCAAGCGATAGACGGCGTCACCGTGGATCACGTCCCGGGGCTGATCGCCGGAACAATCAACCGCGATGTGCCGAAGGTCCGAGGCGACGCGCAGTGCTGTGTTGATCGTGGCACTCATGATTCTTCCTCCTGGGGATCGAAGTCGGCGAGGTCGCAGGAAGCGGCTGCCGGATAGTCCGGATAGTGGGATTTTCGGTCGGGGGCACTATCCGGGCGATTTTTCCCTTTGTTTTCGCGGGTCGCCGGAGTGTCCGGATAGTCCGGATAGTTGCTGCCGGTGCTGGCTTCATGTGTGCGCGCAGGTGCGTGCGTATGCGTATAGGTATTGGAAACACTATCCGGACTATCCGGACTATCCGGGGAGCATTGATTTTGCAGAGCTTTTTGACCCGGATAGTTGGGGTCTGAATTTTCACCACTATCCGGACTATCCGGGAACAGCCGATGGACCGAGGCGGTTCGGTCGGCGTTTTGCTCGACCATTTCGAGCCCGTATTCCCATCGCTTCGCGGTTCGCTCTCGACGCAATTTGATACGAAGGGAATCGTACTGGCGGTCGCGCATGGTGCCGAGGGCGCGGCCGAGCCGGATCTTTTGCGAGCGCGATCCGCCATCGCCGATAACCCCGATGAGCAGATCTTTTTCCGTCGCCAGACCGAGCAGGTCGCCGCCGGATACGAAGCGTGGCCCGAACCGATCCCACCATGCCGCGACGAACTCGCGCCACTCGCTGCCTTCGGTGTCGGCGGTCTCATAAAGTTCCTCAGCGTTGGAGAGAAAGCCGGGGACGCCGAGCCATTGGAGAATGCCGCCGACGATCTTGGACCAGGACTCGAAGGAGCCCAGGACCTGATCGGTACTTGGCATGCCCGCAGCAATCCACCCTCGAATGATTGTGAGAACGGCACGCACCAACGCGGGGCGGTTGTCCAAGACCCACTGGCGCAACGGGTAGTGTTTGAAGCCACGCCGCCGCCCCGGTCGATCCATCTTGGCGTCAAGGCGTATGCGAATGCTGCGGCGGGCGTTTTCCATCGAGAGTGATGGATTGTTGCCCGTGGCGACCCACATGGCACGATTGGGCAAGCGAAGCATCTGCGAGGTTTGGAGCAGGCGATCCGTCCAGATGTTGGCCGTGATCGCCGCCGCGATCTGCGATGACATAAGCCCCTTACGCAGATTGTCCACCAGCACGATCTGCGGGGCCGAAGCCAGAATTGCCGTGATCTTCTTGCGCGTGTCGTTTTCGTCTTTATCGAAGGTGGTCACGTCGGCGCTGTGCCCGACGCACACAAGGGAAATGGCCTCGGCCAGAAGCGACTTGCCGGTGCCGGGTGTCGGTGCCTCGATAAGATGGATGGGCAGCGGTCCGTCGATCATGCGACGCACGAACGTGGGAAACAGCGCGGCTGTCGCGTGACAACGCTCCGAGTCTGACGTAAATGGAAAATCGGCAAGAAGTTCATCGACCAGCAGGGAGCGCGCTTCATCGATCTCGCGGGAAGTCGGATTTGAGGGAATGTCACTCATATCGAAATCGAGAGGACGATGCATCCAGAGCCGCGCCTCGCGGTGGTAACCGGGGGCGGCGATCAGTGAGCCGTCCTGGTCGAACATGGGTGTGGATGCAACCGTCTCCAGATGAGGCAGCGCCGGGTCCGGCGACGCGACCATGAGCGCCACGACGTCCTTGGGCGGATGGACCGGGACTTCCATGTCCTTGGTTTGAACAACCCAGTTGGCGATATCGGAAAGGCGCCCTTGGAGGAGGGTTTCGGTGACCGGCATGATCACCGGAGCCGCGTCGGTATTGACCAGTTGTACGAGGCCGCCGGTTCTCTGGAACAGCTTGGGCGGATAGTTGGCGGCGTGGACCACCGCCCAACCTTCGTTCTTCTCGTATCGCATCTGCCGTTTGACGACGACGGTCGGGAGGCGTGGGCCGTCCGGCGCGGTTACATTTTTCAGAACCGTGCTGGTTACATTTGCGGTTACATTTGGGCCAGATGTAACCGAGCCGGTTACATTCGGAGTTACATTTCCATCAGATGTAACCGCTTCAGACGTCTTTCGGGTTACATTTTCCACGGATGTAACCGGCAATGTAACCGGGCTGCCTATGGCTTGGGTTACATCCGCCCCCAAAATGTAACCGCCAACGTCGTCGCTCTGGACTTTTCCATCCTTCGCCATGCGATGCAGAAGCACCTTGGTCGCGTTGTGGTCCTTGCCGATCTCGGCGGCGATTTCCTTGGGAGTGAGCGGACGATTCGCTTCGAGCAGGCAGCCGAGGATCTCTCGTTGCTTCTCGGATTTGACCTGGTCGAACAGCGCCTCCGGATCGATGTCCATGAAGGTCGCGATCTCCTCGTCAGTGGGAAGCGGCGTGCGCTCGTGGGTCGGCGGCGACCAGCCCGCCTTCTTTGCCATGTCGAACAGGGTGCCCAGGGTGACGCCGCCGCCGGACGTGAAGCCGTCCCACTTGAGCGACGGCTCTCCTGCCACATACTTTTCGCCCCGTGCGCTCCAGGCTTCCCAGATGGAAAGCCCGGTCTGCGGGTCCCAGTGATGGAGAGCCATACCGATGCGGAGCCAGTCGTCGTAGGGAATGTCAGGCGAGATGTGATCGAGCGCCGCACGGATCATCTGCGCGTCGGTCGGCGTGAAATTGCTGGGTGCGGCAGGTGGACTATTTTTCGGAGCCGACGCCTCTTTTAGTCCACTCTTCGTTTTCAGCACGAAGCGCCGGATGTCGTCGGGCACCTGCGCGAGGATTTCCTGGAGCCGTGAGACCGCCAGACGTTCGAATCCATCTGGGGCGTATGGCACGAGGCTGCCGTCTTCGGCGACCCGATGAAACTGGTTACCGCCGTCCTTCACGCCATACCAAAATGGCAACCAGACCATGTTGCCCGCACGGAACGGTTTGTCGCTGACCGTGTTCTGTTTTGGAAAGCACTCGATCCCGCGCCCGATCCGGACGTCGGCGGGTTCGCCGGTGACGAGCACGTGGCCCGTGGGCGCGATGGAATAACCGAGAAGCCGGGCATCAACTGCGGGCACCGACGCTTCGAAAAACACCCAGAGATGCCAACCGAGGCCGCTGCCCGATTTTTCGATGTGGACGGGAACGCCTGCGGCGCGGCACTTCTCAACGCACGCCAGCATCGTCGCCTGGGGATCGGCCAGCGGCAGTGGATGCCCCGGCCCGTCAAAATCGAGGCAGAGCCAGACGGTCGTATTGTCGGGAGCCACGGCATAACTGCCGACGCGATCAAATCCGCGTTTGTCCGCGACGAGGCCGTTGGTCTTGCGGTTAATGTAGTTAAGCGGCGGCGCCTTGCTTGGATCGGGACCGGCGACGTGAAACGCGATCAGCGCGTCCAGATGGGCATCACCTTTAACTGGGCGCGGCTGTGAGATGCGCTCCTTGGTCTTGCGGTCGATCCACGATTGCCGGGCCGCGACGATATCGGTACGCGAGAAAAAGTAGTCACGCAGCAGGCGGGTTGCGGTCGAGGCATCCGGGCGAGACGTGTTATCCATTCAGCGCCTCCTTGAGGGAGGCCGCCTCGGCGTCCTTCCGCCACAAACCCAGGAACGTATTGCGCTCGTCGTTCGCCTTCTTCGTGGCGCAGTTTTTCACTCCCCAGCGGTCGCCGATGACGACGGTCGTTTCCTTGGCGCGGCTGACGCCGGTGTAGAAAAGATTCTGGCTGTGCATGAAGGAGTGCGACTTGTGGACGATCACGACGGCGCAGGGGAATTCGCTGCCCTGGCACTGATGGATCGTCAGCGCATAGGCCAGCTGCAGATCGTCCAGATCGCCATCGGCGCGACAGAGAGTCACCTCGTCATTATCGAATCGAACACGCAGATCGCCGTGGGGTAGAAGCTCGGCAACGCGTCCGATGGACCCGTTCATGATGCCGAGGTCATAATTGTTGCGGCGTTGGATGACCTTGTCGTGGAGAAAAAACGGCGGGCGACGTCCCGGTACGATTGCCGGGACCTCCACGCCATAGAGCTTGCGTTGAACCAGGCTCTGTAGCTCGACGTTCAGTTCATTGACGCCCAGGATGTTTTTGCGCTGGGGCGTGAGAAGCTGGATGTCATCGAGCAGATCGTATCCCAGCTTATCCGCAAGAACCGTCTCATAAAGGTCCCGGATAAACCGCCGCACATCCCATGGGTCAGTGAACTCGTCTACGAGATACCAGGGGCGGCGGCCACGAGAATCGACATGGGTTGAAGTCTTGGCGACGCTCCCCTGCAAAATCGCGGTGCTGTTTTCCTTGAGTTCCCCGGCCTGGCGAACCACATCGGTCAGCACCACGCCGGGCACGATGCCCGTATGGATCATGTCGCGCAGCAGATCGCCGGGGCCAACCGGTGGAAGCTGGTTGTGATCGCCGACGAACACGACAGCCGTGTGCTCGTGGTCGATGGCGCGCAACAGGCGCCACGCCAGATGCAGGTCCACCATCGAGGTCTCGTCGATGATGATGACGTCGGCGTCGAGGAGATCGTCGGGGCCGCGCGACCATTCGTGTCCGTTGAAGCCGAGCAGCCGGTGGATGGTGAACGCCTCTTTGCCGACGACCTGTTCGAGGCGCTTGGCGGCCTTGCCGGTCGGCGCTGCGAGCACGACGGACAATCCGTTTTCTTCGAGGACCTTTGTCAGGTCGGCAACCGTGAATGTCTTGCCGCTGCCCGCGCCTCCGGAGATCGTGGTGATCTGGTGCGTGAGCGCGGCGACCACTGCGGTACGCTGCTTGGGGTTGAGCGCGGGGCAAAGTTCGCCGTCACGGACCTTCTGCCAGACGCCCAGCAGGTCGAACACGCCGGGATGATCCTTGTCGCCGCCGCGAAGCCACTGCTCAACATCGCGTTCCATCGTCCGGATGTCGGCGCGGGCAATCAGGAAGCGACCGTCATAGGAGTCGCAGGAAAGCGTGCCCTTGGTAATCAGGCCGCTCAGTTCCATCTCGATGATGTCGCGGCTGCGCAACGAGTCCATGACGAGCAGCTTATTGGCGCGCTCAATGAGATCCGCTTCCTCCACCCAGGTGTGGCCCTGGTCGAGGGCGTCGTCGAGGCAGTCGAGAATCCCGGCGCGCACCCTCGGAGGAAAATCCTTCGGCACACCCACCTTGCGGGCGATGGCGTCCACGCGCTTGAAACCGAAGCCCCGAATGTCGCGCACGATCAAATAAGGATCGCTCTTGATGATGGCCACGGCGTCGTTGCCGTATTTATCGATCAGCGAACGCACCTGATGGTGTGTGAGGCCGAAGGCGGATAGCTCGGTCGCGGCCGCATTGATGGCCTGGTGCCGCAACCACTCGGCGCGAATGTTTTGCGCTACTTCGAGAGTGGTCGGACCGGCCTTTGCCACGGCTTCCGGGTTATCGACGATGACGCGTCCGAAATCGCGGCCGAACGCCTGGGCGATCCGCTTTGCCTTGACCGGGCCCAACCCGACGAACGAAGGGTTGTTGGCGAGGTAATGCGCCAAGCCCTCCACGGACAAATCAAGATCGTGCGTCAGCGAATCGGCCTGGAACTGCTTGCCGTATTTCGGATGATTCACCCACGCACCCTGGAGGATGACTTGCTCGCCGACGGCGGCGATCACCTTTCCCGCGAACGTGACGAGGCGGCCGTCCTCGTCCTTCAGCCGCCCGGCGGAAAAACCCGGCGACGCATGAAACAGCGTCTCGACACGGCCGCGCAGGTATTGGATCGATTCGTTCATGGATTCCTTTCCGCTTTTATTTTCGTGGCGGCACGTTCCAGGAATTCCTCGGTGAACCGGCGGGCCGCCTGGCGGTCGCCGCAGAAGAACACCGGCACGCCGTGATCCACACAGATGGAGACCGCCGCGCCGAACACCGAATGGGGATGTGCGCCCGATGAATATCGAGCCGAGAGCACGTCGGACAGGTTTGCTTCAACGACCACGCAGGCCTGGGGATAGTCCGCGAGCTTGGCCAGTTCCTTCTTGAATCGCTCGCGGTCGCGGATCACCGAGTGGACGAAGTCCTCCAGCGTCTTTCGTTCGACCGCGACCGACGTTTCGAATCCCACGACCGAGTAATCCCCGGCAGGCAGCGCCTGGCGCACCACCTGCCGGGAATCGAAGGCGTAAGGAACCTGCTCACGTGTGTCGATGATGATGGCGACAGCGTCCATACTTAGAACGCCGACAGTGCGCTCTTGGCAGCGCCCTGATAGTCCGCGTCCGAGTCATCAAGGACGATGCGCTTGTTCAAATAGACGTTGGCGTACTCGCCGCGCGTCTTCTTCGTGACCTCGAGTGCCACATCGAGCAATTCACCGAGTCGCCCGGGCAGGTCCGAGAGCTTGCCGAGTTCCAGGCCGCAGGCGAGGAGGTCGGCCTTCAAAAACTTGATGTTCTCGTTGCTCGCCATGACGTTGTTGCGAAACATCATGCGGCCTCGATGCTGCGGGCCGAGCACGCGCAAATGCCACTTGAGCATCGGCGCGCCGTTCTGCGTGCGGGTCAGTTCGACCTTCTCAACCTTGATCTGATATTTGCCGTCGGGCATTTCGTCGAACTGGTTTGGTTGCACTTCAGTTGCGGCGAATTCTTCGTCGAACTGAGTGAGGTCGGTGGAATCAACGGGGGGCTGTGTCGTCATGATCGTGTCCTCCTGGGATTAAGATTTCTTGTTGGCGTTGACGGTTGTCGGAGCCGGGCGGCCGAAGGCATCCACGAACTTCCGGTAATCGAGATCGATAACATCGGGCAGACGCCCGGTGCGGTCGCCCGCCTCATAGTTGGGGCTGGGCTGCGTGCGGATAACGCGGCGGATGGTCTGTTTTCCGTCATCCGTCCGAACGAAGTCCTGGTCGAAAAACAGGATCATGTCGGCCATGCCGAGAATGAGCTTGCGAGGCTTTTCCGGCAGCGACGGTACGATCTTGTGCAGCGGGCCGGTGCGCGTCTGAATTTCCTGCACCGTGGCGTGGGAGATCAGCACGAGGCCGTAGGGCAGCATCGACAGCTTCATCAGCACACGGGCGAACTCGTTGAGGATGAGCGCGTAGCCCTTGCCGTAGGCCAGGTCGCCCTCGTGCTCGATCTTGTTTTTCGCGCAAATGTGGTTGCGGCAGAGCAGCCACAAGTTGTCGACGGTATCGATGATGATGTTGCGGAAACTGTGTTGCCCCTCGGCCAGTTCGCGGCAGGCTTCGAGGAAAGCGTCCCAATCGGGCAGGTCGACCTTGAAGATCGACAGCGCGTTGTGTCCGGCCTCGGTCGCCAGGAACACGGCGTCGGGGAATCCGGCGGCAAAGGTGGTCTTGCCGATCTTGGGCATGCCGTAGCCGAAGATCGTGAACTCGGTGAGTTCGGTTTTGGGTTTGGATTTTTCCTTGGGCAGAATCATTTCGGTCTCCTCTTAAAAAACGGGCGCGTTGTCCGTTGTCGTGGATGGGTCTGAAAGCTCCGTGTGGGGCGGTTCGATGCGGTAGTGGTTCTCGCGGACGAGCGGCGAGAAGTCGCTGCGGCACAGAGGGAAGTAGGCGCACGGGCGGCCGTACTGAAAGCACTGCGAGGTGTTCTGGTACCAGGTGTCGCGGCGGCGGGCGTCGAGAAAGTTCTGGGTCAACTCCCACAACTCGGCCTGCAGCACGGCGAAACGGTCGCGGGAGATGTACAGAATCTCCCGGTGGAACATTCCCGGTTCGATATACTTGATCGCGAGGCGCGCCTGAAATGCATCGTCCGATTCCGGCATGCGGCGCTGGGCCGATGATTTGCCCGTCTTGGACTTGGCGATCAGTTCCGCGCGGCGGGCTTCGTACTCGGCCTCGGTTTCGCCACGCGATTGCTGGAGCTTCGCCTTGACGAGGATGTTGTAGATGACGCCGTTGATGCGAATGCCGAGAACCTGCTCGACGTACCAGCAGTAGAGGATGATCTGGAAGTCGGTCCACAGCCGTTCAAGGTAACTGGAGTCGAGCAGCGACGCGGTCTTGTGTTCGAGTAGAAAGTGTTCGTCGCCGATTTGGACAATGCCGTCGACCTTGCCCGCCAGCATGAAACTACGCGACGTGGCGGCGGTCGCCGGATTAACGATCTCGCCTTCAAACTTCTTCTCCAGTTCGACGACCGCGAATTCTTCCGACGGATACCGAACGACGTACCCTTTCATGATCGCCGTCGCCAGGTGCCAGTCGCGTTGCTGGTCCTCGTCACCGGCGCGGTTGGGATACGAGTGGTCGATCTGGTCGAGCACCTGGGCGAGATCGCGGCCCCGGTGCCAATGTTCGAGGAACTGGTGAATCGCCGAACCGAATCGGAGGTTGGGATCGGAGGACAGGGGCACGAGGAAATCGAGGTACCGCAGCTTGCAGGCCATGCGGCAGTTTCTGAACGAACTCCACATGGAATATGTGGACGTAATGCGTGGATTGGTCATGATGCTTTCTCCCTACGGGTGCGGCGGGAGAAATGGCCGCTGAGTCCGCGAGCCATGAATTTGTCGACGGGCACCAGGAAGCCATCGGCAGTGGGTTCGACGTAAGGCAGGGCATTCAATTCGAATTCGCCGTCCTGTCCCGGCCTTTCGTTTAGCGGCTCGACTGCGCGATCCTTCCCTTTGCGCTCCACCCCCCAGGCCAGGTCGACACGTCGGAATTCACCGTGTCGCATGCTTCGGCAGGTCATGAGAGTTGCGAACAGGGACTGGACCACCTTGCCGTCCCTGCTGCGAGTGCGGATCTTCAAACGGCAGGGGTCGCTCTCGACAACCTCGTAGCCGCGACTTGGCTTGAGGTCCCCTTTGACCGCATGAGGCTGAAAGTGATCCGAAATGAGCCTCGTAATTTTGTTCGCGTTCATATCGTTAACTCGCTTTGGATTTGAGGGTTTGGAGGAACCTGGAGACCGCCGGGTGCGGCTCGGTCGCGGTGTCGGTCGTGAGGGATGCGATATCCGCGCCCTCGCGTTCGAAGCGTTCCGTGGTCTGTTTCCAGAGTCGTTCGACGTTGCGCATCAGCGCCTCGACGACCGCGTCATCCAGGCCGTAAGTGGCGGCGACGCCGCCGATAAGCAGTCCCAATTCCGCAAATGCGTCATTGAGCAATGGCTTCCATCGGGCACCGGTTTTCATGATCGAACTCCTTTCCGGCTTCGCCGGGTCCTAAGAGGTAAAAGGGCTTCCGTTTTCGGTTCGGGGGACATAGGCGCGATTTTTTTTTCGTCGCTCCGGTCCCATAAAGAAAAAGGGGGGTGTTTTTCAGGTCAGGGGACATCGGCGTCCCCAAAAGACGAAATTTTCTTGAGCAGGCGTTGCCTGCGTTTCTTCACGGCCTGGTATTCGCGGTTCTGCTCGGCTGCGAACTCTTTGATTTCGCGGCCATAGACCTCGGTCGCCGTGAGCAGAAGAAAATCGAACTCGTCGATGCAACCCGTGTCGCGCAGTTGCCGAAGCCGGGCGAGTGCGTCTGATCGGATGGAGGCCCGCAGCAATTCGTCCTCGGGGGATGGGACCGGTAGTAAATCTGCTTTGGCTTTGGCGAAGTCGTCGTAAACGACCATCCGCCGGTTCCAGTCCCAGGCCGATTCATAGTGGGCGTGCAGATCGTGATGGAGGTCGTTGAAGATTTTTTGCGGGAGATAAGCGCGACGATGGCTCACATCGACCCGGCGGATGATTGCCATGAACGCATGGATCAGATTCTGCCAAAGGTCGTCATGGTTCGAATCGTATTTCCTCTTTCTGGCAAATACGGACTCGATGATTGGAAGGCAGAGAGCAAGGAGGACTTTGTCGACTATGCTGTTTCGTTTAGTGTCGAGCCCCAGCAACTCGACAAGGATGGCATCCCGCGCAGATTGAGGCCACGGCGAATTTGGAAGTAGGATTTTCCGCAGCGACCAAGCGTCTGGAAACGCGTGCAAAGATGGGCAACGAGTTCGCAGCGCCGCGAAGCTGTTTTGAAATGTTTTTGTCGTTGTTTCTCGTTCCAGCCATTCCCGAAACTCAATAACAAAGCGTTCGATAGGGCACCTCCACGGTTCGGTGTGCCCAATTCATTTATCCGGTACGGAAACCCCCTGTTTGGGATGGCCATGGGTTTAAGATGGGAAAATCGTGGGAAAGCTATCTTGTTGATTTAGCGGAAGAAAATTGCCCTATAAAAATAAAAAAGCCGCCGAAACCGGCGGCAGAGTACTTTTCGAATTTAGGGAGACAGGAAGGGTCAGATCACGACAATTTGTTCGTGCGGAATCGTCAGGCGATAGCCGACGGTTTTCTTGGTGGAGATAATGTCTGCTTCTTCATTGGAGATCAGCTGATCATCCGTCATCTTGCGAAAGTAGTTTCGCAACTCCCGGACATTATCGCTCAAGCGAGAACCGTCGATCACCGTTGATACTTGTCCCGCGAGTTGCAGGCGGATGTCTTGGATCAACACGTACCCCGATCCATTGGTCCTTTTCGCGGCCTTCGCCAACGCGACAAGTACCTCGAACGGTTTGGCGCTGATATCGAGCAGATGGTTTTTATAGCGGGCAAGATGACAGGAGCTATCGACAAAAAGGAGTGATTGCGTTTCATCGACTTGCGGAAGAAGAACTTTTGAAACAATGGTCGGCCAGTCCAACCGCAAGGAATCGGGCGCCTCTTGGAAATCGAAAAACCGAATCGGGTAAATACCGAGGGAATCTGCGACGCGTGATTCCGTCAGGTTGAGGCTGAACCCGTTCGCGGCGGCCAGAAGGATTTTTCCTTCGGAGATAGCCCCGCGCGCTTTGTGGAAAAGGTCGGTTGCATTTCTTCGATTCAAACGGCGACAAAACAGGGCGGACAGCGGTTCGATCCCGACCTCGGTCTTGCCGAGGAAGTAAGCGTTCTCGCTGGCGATGGTGGAGATGTCCTGGTCCTCAAGTCCGTTTGCCGTTCTCAGGCGCTTGAGGGATTCCTTGAAGTTGAGGTGGTAGAAGGTGATATCGTCTTCCGACAAAGGAAGAGGCCGCCGCTGGGCGCTGGGGCAGACGGACCAATACTTGCCGTCGATGCGTTCAAGAACCGCGACGCATTCGTCATTGATGCAGCCGCAAATACCGAGATCATCGGGAATGGCTTCTTGGATCAGCAGGCGGTCGTGGAGCATAGCGTCAAGAGCGCGACGACCGAACGGCTTAACCTCCGTTCCGTTAAGGCGCACGTCTCCAGCGCCGACCATCGACTCGATGATCTTACGCCATAGGCTTTCGGGGTTGGCAGAAGCCATTGCGTCTCAGGTGCTCCATGATTTTTTCTTCGAGGGTTTCCCGCTTGAACGTGCAAATGCTCGGCGGCTTGATCTTGACCATCTTCGTGCGCTTCTTTTGTCGGATGAAAAACTCGAACCTGATCTTGACGTAGACGAAGTCCCAACCGTTTGTGTCTCCCTCGCCGTTCATGCAATTCAAGCGCTCCATCGCCTTCAGTCCACGAGCCGTGAGCGCCGATCCCCCGCGCTTGCCGTCGCTGATCTGCACTTCATTCACATAGGCGTTCCTAAATTCGGAATCCCATTTCCCATCAATTTTGAAGTCGTCGTCGTTCAACGGTTTGAGCGTGTAGAGATTCTGGCTGTCCGCGTGCGCGAAAAAATCCGGCTGCTTCAAGATGATGTCGGCGAAAAGCTCCGCGAGTTTGGCGCGCTCTTCCTGAACCGGCGCGTACACCTTCAAGCGGCCATCTTGTGGGTTGAAGCCCAGGGCGTCTTGCCGGACCTCCCGAAAAGTGAAGGCCTTTTCCTCGTCGTGATCGATGATCATGGTCGTGACCGGATACTTGCCGTGCGTGATGAGGATGTTGATGCCGTCGTGGTCATCGAAAAAGGAGAGCTTGCAGTAATTGCCTTTGTACCGCGCGTTGAAATAGTCGGCGGCCGCTTCCTCGAATCGCACCCGCATCGGCTCGTCCAGATCAACCTCCACATCTTCCTCGATTCCCAGGAATTCCTCCGGACTCGACGAATGGATGAAGGATAACCACCTGTGCGTCTCTTCGAACAGATCCCGATGTTCGAGGTAGGTTCGCAGCGCCAGGTATCGCGGGTTGATGTGCATGCCCCCTTCGCCGTCTTCCGTTTCCTCGAATGGAACCAGGGTGACCGGCGGATCGGACAACAAAGCCCGCTGCTGTAACAGGTCCATGCCCAGGTCGGTGCTCATATCGCTGATCTTGTGCAGGTCCTCGAGCATCTCCGGCGGGCAGTCCTCACCGAGTTTTTCGGTTAGAAACTCATAGACGCTTTCCGGCGTGAGGTCGTCCAGGTCAAGATCGATGTCATCCTGGAACCGCTCGAAGAACCGGCGCAGTAACTCCATGTCCACGGTTTTGAGAAACTTCTTGTTTGCAAATTTCTTAACGTCTCGCTTCGCCATTTTCTTCCCCCCAAGGCAAACATTGCCATTAACCCAAGGGCATGGTGATCTCGCGGTTACCCGATGTGCCGCTGTACCCCGATCACCTTTCCCTGAATTTGAAAATCCGGATCGTGGATCACGATGTCTTCGTATTTTGGATTCGCGGCAACGAGCCGGATCGCCCCCTTGCGATCCAGTTCCAACCGTTTCACCGTGGCCGATTCGCCGATCAGCGCCACGACGATGTCGCCCGAATCGGCCCATTCCTGCTGTGCAACAATCACCAGATCGCCGTCGAGGATGCCCGCGTCCACCATGCTGTCGCCGTCAACGTGCAAGGCGAAGAGATTGTCGTAACGCCGTGACAGGGCGGAATCGACGGTGACCGTTCCCTCGATATTTTCCACCGCCCAGATCGGGCGGCCTGCGGCGATGCGGCCGACTATGGGAACCTCCAAGCCGGTATCCGGTTTGTTTCGAGTCGTTTTTCCGACAAGTTCCACCGTCCGCGACGCGCCTTCGCCACGCCGTAGTTGACCCTTTCGCTCGAGGGCTTTCACCAGGTCGAACACGCTGGAACTGGCGATCCCGAATTGGGCGCCGATTTCCCGCATGGTCGGCGGCTTGCCGTGCAACCGAACAAAACCACGAATCCACTCCAGAGTCTCGTTCTGGCGCAGCGTGAGTTCCGGTGGTTTACCCTTGCCAGGGTCCTTCATCGCCTCTCCATTTCTCTAAACGGCGGATCGCCGCATGAGCACAACGGGCGAATTTTATTCCTAACGGCTGTTAGGAGTCAAATGAAAAATGTGGAGCCATGTCCCCTGGTCGAAAAAAGAACCCCCTTTTTCTTATTGGACCTTTGAAAGGGGTGTGCCAATGAATCATGCGTTGAAGGAAATTGCGTCCATCCTGGCGACCGGCGTCATGCGCCTACACCTACGCGATGTGCATAACGTGCTGAAATTGAACAGGAAAACAGAGAAAGTCCTTGAGGTTTCAAGCCCTAAGAGCCTTCATCGTCTCGAACCTGAGCAGAGAGGAGAGAAACGATGAAGCAAGAAACCAAGGTGCTCAAGCAGATCGCGCAGTTGCCGAATCTGTCCTACGACGAACTCAAGGAGCGATGGCGCTCTTTGAATGGCACCGAGCCGCCCGCCTACAACAAACCCTTCCTGATCAAGCGCCTGGCGTACCGCATCCAGGAATTAGCCTACGGCGGTCTTTCGGACGCAGCGAAGGAACGCCTCGAGCAGATCGCCAAGGAAAACGGCCTGGACAAGATGGCTTCGCTTGACCGGAGCACACCCAAAAAGAAGGGTATGCCAGTCATCGGTACGCGATTGATCCGCGAATGGAACGACAAACGCTACGAGGTCACGGTCGTCAAAAATGGCTATGAATTCGAAGGCAAAGTCTATCGCTCGCTGACTGCGATCACCAAGGAGGTCACGGGAACGCACTGGAATGGCCCGGCTTTTTTCGGCTTGCGCCAAAGTGGCAAGAAGGATGGCCGTAAATGAGAAATGGAAACGGCCAAGGTAACGGCAACGGAAAAGCTCCCAGCGGCGTGACGCCCAAGGTCCGCTGCGCGATCTACACGCGGAAATCGACCGAGGAAGGTCTCGACCAGGAATTCAATTCGCTCGATGCGCAGCGCGAGGCGGCCGAGGCTTTTATCGTCAGCCAGCGAAGCGAGGGGTGGATAGCGCTGACGCAGCGATATGACGACGGCGGATTTTCCGGCGGCAACATGGATCGCCCAGCACTGAAGCGCCTGCTGCAGGACATCGAGGAGCGACGAATCGACTGCGTAGTCGTTTATAAAGTGGATCGCCTGAGCCGGTCGCTCCTCGATTTTACCCGAATCGTGGAGACCTTCGACCACCAGGGTGTGACGTTCGTGTCCGTTACACAGGCATTCAACACAACGACGTCCATGGGGCGCCTCACGCTGAACATCCTTCTTTCATTCGCACAGTTCGAACGCGAAATTATCGGGGAGCGCATCCGCGATAAAATCGCCGCCTCCAAGCGCAAGGGCAAGTACACCGGCGGCATGCCGATCCTCGGGTACGACGTGGACCGCGTCGCCAAGAGACTGATCGTGAACCCCGAGGAGGCGAAGCTGGTGCGGCACGTCTTCAAGCTGTTCGCTCAACACGAATCGGCGACGAAACTCGCCAAGGAACTCAACGAGCAGGGCTACACGACCAAGGCCTGGACGACCATGAAAGGCAAGGTGCGAACCGGTCAGCCGTGGAACAAGATGCATTTGTATCGACTCTTCAACAATCGCATTTACATCGGCGAGATCGTCCACAAGGAGAGTCGGTACAAAGGCGAGCACGAGGCCATCGTGCCGCGCGAGCTTTTCAACAAGGTCCAGGCCATCCTCGAAGAAAACTGCAAAGTGCGAGGAAACAATGCCCGGTCCAAGACACCGGCGCTGCTCAAAGGCATCATCAAGTGCGGGCACTGTGGCGGGTCGATGGGGCCGTCGTTCACGAAGAAGAACGGCAAGACGTACCGCTACTACGTTTGCATCCAGGCGACGAAAAAAGGGTGGGCCACCTGCCCGGTGAAGAACATTGCCGCTGGTGAGATCGAGGGCGCGGTCATGGCGCAGATGCGCGCGGTGTTCCAGTCGCCGGAACTGGTTGCCGAGACCTGCCGCGTCGCCCGGCAAAAAGAGAACGAGGAAATCGAGCACCTGAAAAACGAGCGGTTCGACCTGGCGGGCGAGTTACCCGGTGTCAACGACCCGATCCGCGAACAAGACATCAGGGAGCGCATCGGCGAAATTGACTCCACGGTCGCCGCGCTGCAGGCCAACCCGCTGTCCGAGCAGCAGGTCGCTGATGCGCTGAACAACCTCGACGCGGTGTGGGACGAATTATTCCCTGCCGAGCAGGCGCGCATCGTGAGCTTGTTGATCGAGCGCGTGGTCGTGAGTGAGATCGGCGCGGAAGTGGTCATGCGGTCGGACGGCCTGCACTCGCTCGTCGACGAACTGGGCGACCGCGAAGAAAGGATCAGCGCCGATGGATGAGCAGGACGAGAAGATTACCCTCCAGCGCGACGGCCAGAGCATCCGAATCCACATCCCGCTGAAGTTCAAACGGCGCGGCGGGCGGAAGGAAATCATTACGCCTGATGGATTGCCGCCTGTTGCTCCGGATCGAACGACGTACCAGAAACCGCTGGTCGTTGCGCTGGCTCGGGCGCACCGTTGGCAGAATCTGTTGGACAGGGGTGAGGTAGCGTCGATTAGTGAACTGGCAAGGAGATTTGATGTCGATCCGTCGTATGTTGGGCGGATCATGCGGTTGACGTTGATCGCGCCGGATATTGTGACTGCTTTTCTCGACGGGGAAGAACCATCTGATTTATCACTCGCAACTCTAATTAAGCCGATACCTTTGGCATGGTCAGAACAACGATATCTTTTCAACATCTAATCCTGCTTGGCACATTACCGAAGTGCCCATATCGCGCAAAAACCTTTCGTTGACCGAGTTTGCTTTCTGTAGTACACAAAGAGCCGATTTAATTGTCTTCGTTCAATAAGGACGTCAGTTGGAGTATCGCGATCTGGATTCAATCAAAGAGGCTCCAGGGTCGTGTCCGTCATGTGGCAAAATGCTGGACAAAGCCCCTTTACATCTAGTCGTCGGAGAATTCCGCTATCTGCGTTGCCCAAGTTGCAGCCAAATATCATTGGGGACACAGCTTTCTCTTGAGAAACTCGCGGCCACATATCCTTCGGACTACTATGCTCATCAAATAAAAAAGCCTTCGCTTGGTGATCGTCTGCGTGGCTTAGCCATGCAAGATCTAGGCGGATACCCAAGAAAACCTCGTACATTGTGGATGCGTTGCCTTGCCTATTTTTCAACTTTTATTTATGATGGCCAAATAAAAGTTATTTTACCTGCTGCTAATACTTTGGGCTACCAGCCTCGATTATTGGATATCGGCTGCGGATCGGGAAATTTTCTTGCCTGGGCCCGAGAAAACGGCTGGATTGACCATGGCGTTGATAATAATCCTCAGGCAATCGCAAACGCTCAATCCCGCGGTTTGAATGTCGTACTTGGTGATCTCTCTGAGGTGAAATATGAAGATAATTATTTCGATGCCATCGTTTTTGATAACTCGTTGGAACATTTGCCTAACCCGATCGAAGCTTTACGCGAGTGCCGACGAATATTGCGCCCGGATGGATTATTGATCGTTTCTGTTCCAAATAACGAATGCGATTCATCCAAGGCTTTCGGCCCATATTGGCATTATCATTCTTTCTGTTCCACACCATGTGACGTTGTTCGACCAATCGACTCTTAAAGCCTTACTCGACAAAAGCGGATTTGCGGTTATTCGGTGGAGTTACCAAAGTCTATTTCTGCCTGGCTCAAAATGGCGCATCCTAAAAACAGTAAAATGTATTCGCGGTCCACATAATAAGTTGACGATGTTCGTCAACCTGGCATGGCAGACATTCTTCATACGCTTGTTAAAAGGATTTTTCCGTTTCGACAACCCGCGAACCTACGCAGAGTTCTTAACAGCCTATTGCCGCCCGGAGTAGATACAAACCACCTTCTCGATGCTTCATCATCTATCTGCAATCTGTTTCAATTGAATTGTTTCGAAGCAAATATATTCCGTCTTTGTTAAACAGCAATTCATTTCTTTCGTCCGCCATGACCTCATCAATTCTATTTTGGTAGTTTCCATTTTCTTTCAGCCACCGCGTTATCCAGTGAGTTTCGTTTGTCTCTATCAAATAATACTCGCTTTTTTCGTTCTGAATAAAATCGTAAAGACACCTTCGCTGCGATAAATGTGGCAAGAAATTCGGTGTCGCCGTTATAGACGCTTTCTCCGGAACCGCAGCTACGGCAAGACGAGATGCTTCTCGGTGTGGCGCAAAAAGACGATTTTCAGGAATCTTAGTCAATAAAAGAATCAAACAATCCAAAGACAAAACTAATAGCAATAACAGCATTGCCATCCGAGAATAGTTTCTCGTTTTGCTGCATATTCGTTTTAAACCAACGACAGCGGAGGCCACAATGAAAGGAATAACCGGCCCCACATACATGCTGTAAGGATCAACTTGTTCCGGATTCTTCGAAATAACATTTATCAATATTGCTGGTAGACCAGCTGCAATAATATCTAGAGCTGCAAAGGGAAGGAAGCCAACACTGATAAAAATGATACCTAAATACTTCAATCGGCCATAGTTAAATATTGTTCCCAATATTCTGTCCGGGTGTTTTATCGCGCCAACGACAATTCCTGTTACATCATGACCGAGATAGTCATAACCGTAACCGCCAGTTGGTATATAATTGTTCATATTGAACATAAAAGGAGCAATAAACTTGATGGATAAGACGAAATAGGTAAGTGCGAAAAGCGAGATGATCAACCCTAGGCGACGCTGTCTATTTGAAAAAAAGACAAAAAAGCCCATGGCTATGACCGTTAATGCCATATCTTCCCTAACAAGACACGCAAAAGCGAGAGAAACACAGAGAAGGATGGTTCTTTTTTCAATCGCCGCATATAATGAGAGAAGGAAAACCGGTATGACAAAAGGTTCGGCACTAAAGTACTGATTAAAATGCGTCATAATGATGATTGGATTTAAACAATAACAGGCAACCGTCAGAATTCTAACAATGCTGGTCTGAAAAAAGGACCTTGAGATGAAATATGTCGGGACAGCACCTAAAGCTATCCAAAGGCTGCGTCCAATAAGCAATGTTTTTACGTCAGTCCAAAGCGCATAAAAGGGCAATAGTATTAGTTGACCAAAATATAGATGGGGTGAAGGCTTTGGCAAACTTGTAGCAAAAGGTTGCCCGTGAAGAAATTGCCAGTACCAATTTTCGAATTCGGCTAAATTATGAAATGTATAAAAATTATCATGGGCATTGAGAAGGTAGCGCGATGTAACGACTGTATAAGCCAAGATAAAAAGACCAACTAAAAAATATTCGATCTTACTTGAGGAAGCGTGTGTGTTTTCCAGATTCTCTTCCCGTGCTATCATTCTGAAATCATTTCCATAGGCAACGAGAGTCGAACCCCCGAAAAATCACGCCTCGTAACTAGCTGAATTATAAGCAATCTCATCTTTAGGACGAGTTGGGCGAAGTCCGAAAGATTCAGAGAAACAGAGAGAGAAACAGGGGAAAACCGGCAAAATGTGGGTTCTGGGGAGGAAACTCGTCCAAGAGATGGTGCGGTAGATAACCTCGTCACGTTTCCGAAAACCTCTTTATATTGCGCGGTTATAGGTCGCCTACCTTTATGCCACGAGTGGTGGCGGTTTTCAAAGAGAAAATTCCGAAACAAGGAAACTGGTGGAGGAAATGGGAGTCGAACCTCCGTCCGTATTCAATCAGTTTCCCTTCACTTTCGCCACAAGCGGCCGCCCAAAAATTCAAAACTCCTTTTTTTTTCTTATAGCGAGTATTCATCAATTATCGGCCCATAGTCAAGGTATTTGCTTTCAGGTAGATTGCGGCGCTTTCGCCTTGCCGCGCAGCGCGAAGAAATCAGGTGATCCGCCGGATGGCGGAATCGATAAAAAAGAGCGAGGTTTTTTAAGCCTCGCCCTTTTATGAATCAGCGGTTATTTCTTATTCGCAGCCGCAGCAGCCGCCGGTGACTTTTCCTTCGGGCCATCCGGCGTCGTCTTCGCCGTCGTCGATGGGATTGTCGCCGCCGACGCAAAGATCGGCCTCTTCGTCGCAGGTTTCCTCATCGGTGCAAGGGTCGCCGGTGTGCTGGCAATCCAGCTTGGTGGGATCGCAATAATCCTCGCCGTTGCAGAACAATCCGTCGTCGGCGCAGGGATCGCCGCTGTGCTCGCAGGCCTGCGTCTCGTCGTTGCAGACTTCGTCGCCGTTGCAGAGGTTGTTGTCGTCCACGCACGGATCCCCGGCGTGACCGCATTCCTGCGTCTCTTCGATGCACTCGATGGTTTCAACGCCGTTGCAGAAGTTCTCGTCGTCGATGGGGCATGGATTGCCCGCGTGCAGGCATTGACGGTTTTCGCAGGTTTCCTCGCCGTTGCAGAAGATGCCGTCGTCGCAATCCTCGTCGGTGATGCACGTGCACCAGATTCTGTATTCGACGGTTCCGCTGGCGTCGTCGATAGGCTCGTCCCGCGCGTCGATGGCGTCGTGCATCTCCATGATGTTGGCTCCGGTCACGTAGCGCTGGCATTCCTCGGGCTCGGCAGTGAAGGTGACTTCGAAGGCGTACTCCTCTTCAAAAGCCAGGTCGTGCCCGATGACGGTGATCATATCCGCCCAGTCGATCTGCCCGTCATCCGTAATATCGACGGGGGCGACGGTGGAGGAACGGTAGGTCAACTGCGTGGTGTCGTAGATATCCCTCAAAGGCAGCACGTGGATGTCTATGTCCCGTTTGTTGATCAAGGTGATCTTGAAGACGATGTCCTCCCCCTGATCGAATTCCCCGGCGACGTTGTCCGGATTGGCGCTCGTGTTGATGATTTCCTTTTTCACCGTGCTGCCGAAGGCGAGCTTGCTGGTCTCGTTGTCCGTCGGACTGCCGGGAAGCGAATAGCGATAAAGCTCGGTGAGCGAATCCTGGTCGTAAACCCGAATCGTGTTGGGAACGCCGCTGACGTTCACGTACACGATGTTTTCCAGAGGATTGACCGAAACGCCGCGGCCGTCGCCGCTGCCGAGGACGACCGAGTCGTGCGTGTCAGTGTCGAAGTCGTACTTCAACAGGTAGGAATGTCCGCCCGGCGTGCCGTTGGCCGTGGCGGCCGCAAAAATGATCGGGGTTCCGCGATGGTTGTCTACGGTCATGGACGCCGCGCGGTCGAGCATGGTCACGCTGCCGAGATGCTCCTGCGTGTCCAGATCATAGTAATGGACGTCCGGATAACCGTTGGATACGAAGATGACATCGCGTCCGTCCCAGTTTTCGAGAACTTCGAGATCGTACGTGCCGCCGCCCCCGAGATCGGTCAGCGGCCAGCTGTCGGTGGGCGCAAAAGTATCCGAATCGAACTCAAAGAGCGTAGTGCCCGTGCGATCCACCGCATATAAAAGCCCGTCGCCCACGCGCACGTCGATTCCGGCCAGATTCGCGGTGCCGGCCAGGTAAATGGTGGTCAGAAGCGTCCCGTCCCGGGCGTCGAAAGCCTCGATGAATCCTTCGCTTTCATACGTGACGTACAAATGCTCGGCGATCGGGTCCACCGCCAGGCCGACGGGGCCGATGCCGTGAGACACTGAACGCATGGTGTCGGCCAAAATCAGTTCCTGGCCGTTGACGGTGTACACCTGCAAAGGATAGGTAAAAACCGTATTATAGCTTGCCAGAACGAAGACCGTGCGGACGATATCGTCCACCTGAGCTGTGGCGGCGCCGGCGCAGAAAATCGACAGGATGCAGATTGCCGCGATGACCGCAACCTGCCGTGGAAATTGAAACTTCATTGTCATAACTCGCTCCGCATTGTGAATGGACTAAAGTTGTTTTTCCCTCTTCTAAGAAAATTCCCGGCGACAAGATCCCGGCAGCCGTTATCTGTCGCCGCGTTATAAAATCGCGCCGGGTTTTAAGGCGCGATCGGAATTCCAAAAAGAAATTCGAGATGGCAAAGAGCACGATTAAAACGGCCGGGGGGATTTTCTGACTCATGACACACCTCCGCCGCCCCTTAAGCACACGCTTACAAGCATGCAGTTTATACTAAAATTTGCTGAAAATCAAAGATACCGCGCCCAAAAGCCCTTCTTTGTAAGTTCCTTGGTTAAGCAAAATTCTTGTCTTGACCCTTAAAAACCCGTCACTATATTGATGCTGGATTTTTACGGAAGCGGGGATTTTACAAATTGCGATTAAAAGTCGTTTTCCTGATTATTACAGCGGTTTTTCTCGGTTTCCCAGGCATAGCCCGGTCTCAGGCGCCAGAGTCTCTCACGCCGGCGGAAGCGGCGAAAAAATACGAAATCAACACCACGGGCGGCGCAAACGGCGGGGAAAATGCCTCGGATCCGAATGCCGCTTCCGCGGTCGAAGTCACGGCTTTCGGTAAGGTGGATCACGATTCCTGCCCCGTGGGCGGGCGGATCGAATACACCTTGACCGTCACCGTCAAGGCCGACCGGGGCAAACGCGTCGAGTTGCAGAAATATGACATGCCGATGGCTCAGGGTCTGGACATCGTCCGCCAGACGCAAAATAACAAAAAGCTTTTCTTAAGCGGCAAAGAAATCACGACCATCATTCGCCGCGCCGAGTACGCGTGCGTTCAGGAAGGCGAGTACAAACTGGGACCCGTCGCCGTTCCCTACGGGATTGCCGGGACTCAGACCGCCGAATCCTCGGTCCTGGCCGCGGAAGCGCCGGTCACCGTCAAGCCGCCTTTGACCAAAATGATAAAATCGTCGAAAAGCGGCAAATGGATCGCTTTTGTCGCCGGGCTGGCGGTTTTTGCCGTAGCGGCCTTTTACATCAAGCGCCGCTTGCGCCGCGCCGGAACGATCAGCGACGCGATGGAAAAAGCGGAGGAAGCGGCGAAAACGAAACAGGATCCCTGGGACGGCCTGGCCGCCGAAGCCGCCGAAAAGATCGAAGGTGATTTTTATTCGAAAATCGAGGAACTTTTTTGGGCCGAAGCTTTCTATCCTGATGCGGCGGCGGTAGGAGCGGCGGCGACGCGGATTTCCATTCTGGCTCAAAGAGGCGCGCCCGTCGAACTTCTCAACGAGGTTCGAAAGGTCGTCAACGAATGCCAGGTAGGCAAATTCACCGGCTCCGTCAGCCGGGGCGACGCCATGTCGACGTTAAGCCGGGCCAGGCATATACTCGAAAAACTATCGGCCTACAGGCCGGATACAATTAAGGAGGATGATCATGGAACTGCCGGGTGAGATTCAAAAACTGACGAGTGAAGTGGAAAACGCGTCGGCCTTCGTCGATACCCTGGCCGTGGAAGTCGGCAAAGCCATTGTCGGGCAGCGATACATGATCGAGCGCGTGCTGATCGGCATCCTCACCGGCGAGCACATTCTGCTCGAAGGCGTCCCCGGCCTGGCCAAAACCCTGACCGTCAATACCTTTGCCCGCGCCGTGAAGGCCGCCTTCGCCCGGATTCAGTTCACCCCGGATCTTCTGCCCGCGGACCTCGTGGGAACCATGATCTACGATCAGAAAACCGGAGATTTCAAGGTGAAGAAAGGACCGCTTTTCGCCAACATCATCCTGGCCGATGAAATCAACCGCGCCCCCGCCAAGGTGCAGTCGGCCCTTCTGGAAGCCATGCAGGAACACCAGATCACGCTGGGCGACCAAAGCTTCAAACTCCCCGAGCCGTTTCTCGTATTCGCCACGCAAAACCCCATCGAGCAACAGGGAACCTATCCTTTGCCCGAAGCGCAGGTGGACCGCTTTATGCTCAAACTGAAGATCGGCTACCCGACGCGCAACGAGGAAAAGGAGATCATCGGGCGATACACTACAGGCGCGCGGCCCGAAATCTCCCCCGTCATCTCGCCGGAGCAGATCATCGAAGCCCGCGACGTGGTGCGGCGCATCTACGTGGATGAAAAAATCATCTCCTACATCCTGGATCTGGTGCAGGCCACGCGAGAGCCGAAATCCATGGGCATGGACAACCTGGAATCGCTGATCGCCCTGGGCGCCAGCCCCCGCGCCAGCCTCTACCTCACCACGGCGGCCAAGGCCTACGCCTTTCTCAATCACCGGGGATTCGTCACCGCCGACGACGTGCACACCATCGCGCCGGACGTTCTGCGTCACCGCGTGATCGGAACGTACGAAGCCGAAGCGGAAGGTATGCAAAGCGACGATATCGTCGCCCGCATCCTGGAGAAAGTGAATAAACCGTAGGAAGGGGAAAGGTCCAAGGGGAAAGGGGAAAGGATTTAGGATTGGCAAACGCATGTGGCGCAGCGCGGTCTGGCGACCGCAACCAAATGTGATTGTAAGACATTCCTTCACACCCGAGGGCGGGTGTGCCACACATGACGTGCCCGGGCGAAAGGTACATGGCTTCGGCCCTGTAGACGCGTGTGGCTTTCTACAGAGCCGCGCACGGCAGATTCGCCTGAAGCGTCAGCGAAGGCGAATGAGTAAGCGGGTAAAAAAAAATCGACATCCGAAACGGTTACACCCCCGCAGGCGCGGTCTCATGATAAAATTAAACTTTACCGCCAACTCGACGCATACCCGCTCATTCACATGCCTCAAGCCGTGCTTTCGGCATGTCTGCCATTCGCGGATCTGTTTTCCATGTGCCTTGGCGCGAGCGAATCCAGCAGGCACGGGAAGCCTTGTCATATATGTTGGAACTGTTTCCAATCGCGATATAGATACCATCACAATATCGCGGTTAAAAAACCGCTCCGATAAGCCGTTCGGATTCCTAATTTGTAATGTGCCAGGCGAGTGGTTAGTGATGAGGATGAAGGTGAAAGTTCCTCCTTCCTCCTTCCTATTTCATCCTTTTATCAAGGGTCCAGGCCGAACCAGAAATCCCCGGAGTAGATGAGGTCGCCGCCGGCGCCGCGGCTCGCCACGCGATACACATGACGCTCGCCGATGTCATCCACCTCAATCGTGACGCTGTGCTCCGTGGCGGCTGCTTCCTGTTCTCCCGATGAGTTTTCATATAAGGGAAGTTCCCGGCTCCATTCCACAAGCTGCGTGGCGGCTTCGTCGGTCTCCCAGGTGATACGGATTTGCCCCGCGCCCAAATCCTCGGCGGCCGCGTTGAAGATGCGCATCTGCTGCCAGCTTTCGGAATCGACCTGTTCGGGGAACGAGCCGCGCAGATCGGAAACGAAATCCCGGATGCGCGAGGGCTTCCCCGGCGTCACGCCCGCGCCCCATCGCGCTTCCATGGCGTCGGCCAGTTCGAGCAATTTTCGCGCGTTGAATTCCAGGTTGTCGTCGGCGTTTTGCAGGCCGAAAATTTGCGCCACCCAGCGATAAGTCGTGTCGATCACGTACTGCCAGACCTCGGCGCAATCCTCCTGCAGTTCGAGCATGTCGCGCAGTTCCTGATAATCCGCCGCCTCCGAAAAAGCGCCTTCCACGCTTTCCAACAAAGTCAGGTTGTCCGCCGCCAGCTCCCGGGCCTCCAGGCTCTCCTGCCACAGGCGCATCAGCGTGTCTTTGCCTGGAAAAACGAGATCGGTGAAAACGCCGAGCCAATCGGGATCGTAATAAGCCGTGTTGCGCGCCCAGAGTTGCCCGGGATACAGGGCCGAATCGGGAACGTCGGATCCTTTTTCCAGCGTCCACATGCCCAGCGTGTAATACATCTTGCGCATGGCGAAATGGGAATTGCGGAAAACCGTTTTCAGCGTATCGGCGGCGGCGCTGTCTCCCGGGATGCCGTAACGCTGCTCGAACCAGTCGCGGTAAACCTGATCCGGCGTCGCGCCGGAATCGAGCATGTACTGCGAAAAAGCGAAGATGTTGATCTCGTTGGCCGTGTCCAGGGCGTGATTGCTTCCCCGCTCGATGCGCGCCGCCGCGCCCCGCGCTCCGTGCTCGAGATCATACTGATAGCGCATATAGATGTAATCCACCTGGGAATTGAGGATGTTGCTGATACCCCAGTACTCGTTGCCCAGGTCCATCTCGATGATCTGATGCCGGTGACCCACGTCGCCGATCAGGGGATTGTGCGGGTAGTACGGCTGCCAATCCTGCGGCACGTCCTTGGACATCACCATGAGGTCGGGATCGTCGTACTCGCGCAGGGACTCGCCCAGCCACACCACCTCCATGGGCTGATGCAAAAAGGTCCGCATGCGCAGTTTCTTGTCGTATTCCCGGATCACCACGTCGCCCACCATATCGTAAATCTGCCGCACGCGCCCGGAGGGATCGGAGTTGAGAACGTTGAGAAGCGGATTGTCTCCGGGCGGCAGATTCCTGCACCAGTCGCAGATGCACGGCACGTACCACGGCTCCACGTCGGCGCTGCCGGTCATCAGAACAACGCCGTCGATTTCCGGGATGCGGTTAAGGGCCTGGCGGTACTGGCTCGCGCGCCTTTCCCACATGGCGTCTTCGGGATCGAAGCAAAGCAGGATGTTCGACACGTCGTTGAGTTCATGGGACCAGACCCAGACCTCAAGGCCCAGTGCGTGCGCTTCTTGCGCCACATCCTGCAAAAGCGCCGCCTTGTCCTCGTCGTCGTTGATCTCGTCGATGTTCATGATCAGGTTGTGGGAAAGATGCACGTTGTCCATGCCGTAATCCACCGCGCGCTCCATGGCGTCGGTCAGCTTTTCCCGGTCCGTGTCCATGAGAATCCAGCCGTAAGTCGGCTCCGGCAGCGGCCAGTCGTCGTCCACGTCATCGTCCACGTCATCGTCAACATCATCATCGACGTCGTCGTTCAGATCGTCATCCGCGTCGTCGTTCAGATCATCGTTGGCATCATCATTCACATCATCGTTCGCCGAATCGTCATCCTCCTTCGCTGAAGCTTCGGAGGACGAGTCGTCTTCGCCGCAGGCGCAGGTAAGCGCCGCGAAACTTACAACGAATATTATCAGCGTAGCGAGAAAGGCTTTTCTCATTGAGGTGACTCCTGTGGATCGTATTTTACGCGCCGGTTTTCGATTCTAAACAAAGCGGACCGACACAACAAGGCAAGAAGCAAGGATGAGGGAGGAAGGATGAAAAGGAGTCCGCTTTGGTCATTGACCCGGCGCTAACGCACCGCGCCAATATTGTGTCGCCCTTCGGGCTGATTTTAACTTAGCGCTTAAGATGTTTCGCCCCCGTGTTGCCCATGCCGCGAGCAAACGACTGAATCTCCGTTGATATCCCCGCATCATTGCCTTATTCTTGCCGGGGCGCGCGTGTTATAATCATCTTTGGATAACGCTTCGAGGGAAACATGGCTTATAAAATTCATATATTGATTTTCGTTGCAACGCTGGTTGTTTTCGCGCCGGCGGCTGTTTTTACGGCTTCGCTGAACGGATACGTCTATCACGACGGCGACCAAAGCTCCCGCTCTCATTACGAACAGGAAATCGGCGCAGCAGACGCGGGACTGGCGGATATCGACGTGTATCTTTTCGACGGCGCAAGCGAAAGCACGATGCAAACGGGCGAGGACGGATCATTTGCCTTCGACGATCTGGAGCCGGGCTCTTATTTCATCGATTACGGCATGGACTTCGACTACCTTTGCACCTCGCGCAACAGACCTTTTCGCGTCCCGGAAGCCTTGGCGGAAGGAGCGATCACCATCGTGACCATCGGCGACAGCATCGGCGTGGAAGGAGCGGACTACCCATATCCCCTGCGCCTGGGCGATCATTTCGAGCCGTTGGCGGATGTGACCGTTTACAACCAGGCGCGCGGCGGAAGTAAATCCTGGGAATGGCTGCCCGGCGCCGACGCGGGTTATTTCGAAAACAGGCTGATGCCGGTTTTGCCCGAAGCGGACCTGGTGACGATCACGCTGGGCGGCAACGATCTGGACGCCTACGTGGAAGACGGGCCGCCTTACGATCCCGCAGTGATTATCCAGAAATTTTTTGACCATCCGGAATACCTTTTCGGCATGGTTCCCAACGTCATCGATCTTATGGAAGCGATTCAGGCCGAGAAGCCGGATTGCGACGTGGCCTACGTGCTCTATCCCAATTTTTCCAACAGCACCGCGTGGTCGAGTTTGCTGCCCCCGTCCATACTGCCGCTGACGACCTGGCTGCTGGACCAGATCCTGAGCAGCGTGCGCCAGACCTTGGGCGACGTTGAAAACACGGTTCTCGTGGACAGCTTCGGCGCACTTTACGGCGTGTGGCTTGACGATTACCTGGTGGACGAAGTTCATCCCAGCGATTTGGGGCATCAGACTTATGCCGATATCATTTTCGAAACCCTAGGCGGCGCCGTCATCGAAGATGAACCGGAGCGCCTGGGCGAAAATCACATGATCGGTTTCTACGCCCCGGACCTCGCACCGCCCGACGATGATGATACGGATGATGACGCCGATGATGACGACGACACGGCTTCGCCTGATGATGATAGCGCCGATGATGATGTTGATGACGATATCAATGACGACGCGAACGACGATGCAAACGACGATACGGCTTCGCCTGATGATGACGTCGACGATGACGTTGATGACGACCTCAATGATGATGTCGACGATGATGCCTTTGGTGAACTCAACGACGATAATGATGACGACGACGATGACGAGGGATCGTGCTGTGGCTGAGCGCAAGTGCAACTTTGATATTCGTTGAGATCATATGATATAATAACTTTGGTTTTTTTATATTTGGAGGATTGATTTCATGAATCGTCACATTTTTCTTCAGATCCCCCTGGTGATCCTCGCCGTTTCCGTTTTGTCTCTTATCGCCGTTTCCCTTCATGCGGAAGTTCTTGTCGACGAAAGTTTCGAGAGCCAGATTCCGGCCGGATGGGACATCGATGAGTCGGGGGGTAATTCCTGGATGTACTTCAACATGTGGCCCGAATTCGGCCTGGCCTACGACGGCGACCGGATGATGATAGTTTCCGCGACGACGGGACTTGACGGATGGCCGGAAATTGACAGCGCCCTCATGACGCCCGCCATAGATCTCTCGGGAGCGGCGAGCGCCTCATGGTCGTTTTATCACAAGGAACCGCTTGCGGGCCTCGCGCAAAACGACATGAAGTTCGAGGCCAGCCCCGATCAATCGGTCTGGACCGTGCTCGATTCCTGCGGCCACGGCTCTTGCGGCGCGTCCTGGACGGAAAAACAGATCGACCTGACCCCGTATGCCGGTGAGACCGTCTATCTTCGATGGCATTATAAGGGCTACGCCGCGGGCATGGCCGACATGTATTTCCTGGACCTGGTCCGCGTCTTGACGGATGAAGACGCGGCGGATGACGACGACACGGCCGACGACGATACGGCTTCGCCTACTGATGATGACGTGAACGACGACACGGCTTCGCCTGACGACGACATGGACGACGACACGGCTTCGCTTACCGACGACGATACGGACGATGACTGGTGGGACGACGACTGGAGTGACGATTGCGACGACGATTGGAGCGACGATGACGACGACGATGACGACGATGACGGATCATGCGGCGGATGAGATCGCGTTAATTTCGCTTTAACGTTTTTCCTAAAGACACGCGGGCCGATCCGCGCCGAATTTGCCGGCTCTGTCCGTCGTCCAGACCGGAAAAAGTCCGTACGGTGGGCAGGCCGGATGGCTTTTCGCAACGCAACTCAGATCAAATTCAGCGCGTTTGATCAATTGCCCCACTGGGTCGGGTCGAGGATCACGTCACAGTTGACGACTTCGGCGCCGGCGGGATTGCGGAAGGGCGACCAGCAATACTCGATGAGCATGGCGATCTCCTCGTCGCGGACTACGCGGCCATCGGCGCCGCTCTCACCGGGCGAATAGGCATAGGTGCCGTCGCCAACGGAAGCGTCCCAAAGATCCCAGTAAGGCCAGGTCTCGTAGTGATCGACCGCCTTCGAATACTGCTGGGCAATAAACTGCGCTTCGTCCGATGTGAGCGGCAGTCCCGCAGCGCCGGCAGCCAGCAGATACGCCGCGACGTCGGCGTTCCACGCGTCATGATCGCGATTGGGCATCGACAAGTCGTACATGCTGTCGTCGGTTCGCTTTGCCAGTCCTTCCAAAAGAGTCTGCGCCAGATCGTCGTATCCCCACATCAACGCGTTGTAGACGGCCGCGATGTGGAAGTATCTGATGATCATGTAGTTATAGTAGTTTCCGGTGGTGGCGATGAATTCGTAAAGTCCGCCGAGGCCGTTGCCGCAATCGTTATCAAGAGGGTCACTATACGAAATCAGGGCCGTGGTGAGTTTTGGATCGCACTGCGAGTTGGGCAATATGGGTTCATAAACAGAGAAGCTGGCCAGGTCCGCAATCCGGAATCCGCTCTCCGTCAGCGGCACATGCACATCGCCCTGCTCACGTGAACGTATGGTGTAGCCGGAATCGACAATATCCCTGGCAAAGCCCTGCAGATATTCCAGGGCGTTTTCCGCCGCGGCAAGGACCGCTTCGTCCGTTGCTTCATCGACAACACGCTGCACCATGGGCGTCATGCGGTAGATATGCGGCACGTCGTCCTGGCTGCGCCAGTTACGGACCCAGATATTGCCGTAGTCAGGATTTTCAGGGTTCGGCACCGTATGCGCGTTCCAGTCGTAATCGTAGTGTTTTGATCCATCGTAAGAAACCGCGGAGTCACGGCCGTCGTAGGAATAGCTGTGGTCGCCGGGGAAGATCGCGCGAGCCATCAAGTACTTATCCGGATCTTCCGCGTTGAATAGAAGGCCTCGAATCAAAGCGACGACGCCCTGGCAATAAAGCTCGACGAGCCGCGCGTACTGCGCGTCGCCGGTTGCCAGATAAATCGCGGCGACCGTATTAAAAATCTTCCCCGTCGCAATCATCAGGTTGTCGGCGTTGCCGTGGTGTTCGAAGGTGACCGTGGATCCGCTTTTCACCGGGTTGACATCCTGCCAGTACAAACCGAAAGGCGGGTAACCATCCGGATTGGACTTGTCCATGCCATGCGTGATGCGGTTGAGCCACTGAAAGTAATCGATGTCCTTCCAAAGCCCTGTGATCTTCCCGGTGAACTCGTCGATTTCCTGCGTCGTCAGGGGCACGCCGACATCCGGTCGCGTGAAAGTGAAAGGAAGCGAGTCCGGAAGATCCCTCGCCATCCGACCGGAATCAACCTTGTCTGAGCCGTGACCAACGCGAAAATCGTAATTCGGCAAACTTTTCTCGGCATCGGGCGGCAGCGTTCTCGCCACGCGGAAACCGATCCAGCGCTCGCGGAATTTGGGCGTGTAGGCCGCGCGGTAAGCTGCTCGCGCGCGCTGCGGGGAATGAAAGCGCATGGCCGTTCCGCGTACAACGCGGTAGTAGGCGTCGTTAAATACCTCGGGATCGGCGGCATCAGGGCTTGCATCCGTGTGGTAGTCGTCGCCGGTCCACTCCATGAGGTTGCCGATCATATCGTAAAGTCCCCAGTCGTTCGGCATGCGGGTTTTGACGGGATGCGTTTCCAAAGCCGCGTTGCCGCAGTACCAGGCGATGGGATGAAGGTTCGCATCAAGAGGCGCGCAGCCGATCTCCAGAACGTCGCCGCCGTAGTGCGCCGTGGTGGTTCCGGCGCGGGCCGCGTATTCCCACTCGGCCTCTGTCGGCAGCCGAAACCCCTCGCAGTCGTACTGGGAGTCGATCCCGCTTAAAGCGACTGTGGCTTCCTTCACGCCGCCATCGTTCACGCAGTAATCCGTCGCGTCGCCGGGGTTGTCGTTCGCGCACACGATATCGGAAAGTGCGTAGCAGGCGTCATAACCATGCTGCTGCGAAAGCTTGTTGGAATATGCCAGGGCGTCGTACCAGCTCACCTGCTCTACGGGTTTGTTCGGCGCCTGGCCCAAGGCGTTAAAGTAACTCGGATTGTAACCCATCACTTCTTCGAACATGCTTTGCGTGACTTCGGATTCCAGGATTTCGAAATGGCTTGTCAGCGCGACGTCGTGCTGCTTTTCGTTCTCGCGATGACCGGGTTCCTCGACCGGGCTTCCCATCGTGAACATGCCGGCGGGCGCATATGCAAATCCTTCGGTTGTTTCAGGGATGTCGTCATCAACGTCATCGTCAAGGTCATCGTCGTCTACATCATCGTCAACGTCATCATCCACATCATCATCGGAATCGTCGTCCGCATCGTCGTCGCCTGTATCGTCCGGGTCGGACGAAGACGAATCATCGTCATCGTCCCCGCACGAGGAGAACGAGAAGACGGCCAGCAGTAATATCAGGATCGGGATTATTGTTGCGACAACAGGATTTCTCATCGACTTACTCCAGGAAAATCAATTGGATGCAAAGCTATCAGAGGGTTGCTATCTGGTCAAAAGAAAAGTTCGCCTGTGCCGCCGTGCGACTATTTCGCATAATTCTCCCAATATCTTCTGCGCGGCATGTCGAAATCGAGTTCGAGGAGTCGCCCGTCAAATTCGATGACAGTTTCGCCATCGCCGCGAGGCTGATAGCAGTATGCGTTGTCCCAACGTTCGTGGGGTCCGATGTCGACCGAGACGCCGCCGACGGTCATCGGTCCGGTCCAACCGACCTCAACGGCGCCTTGTGATGGTGATTCGTAGATAACCGTGTTGCCAATGGTTACTGAGGCGTCTTCGATAGCATCTATAAATTCGTCGAACGTGGTGAAAGTTTCCACATCGCCCAACTCAACAATCCAGACGTTTTCTTTGCCGTCGGCGATGAGCTCGTAATCGTTATCCGAGGACCAGTACGTAGGATTCTGAGAATATAAGGCTACGTAGGAGTCGCCTTTTTTCCCGATCACCCAGTTTCCGCTTTCAACGTATTCATCAAAAGTCAGCTTTGGGAAGTAGGCATGGGTGTAATCCACGAACAGCAAGCTGTCGAGAAGAAACAGGTGCGGTCTCTGATACTGGAATATGCCGACATTCTCGTACATCGTGGCCCGCGGCGTCCATCCGCCGGTCCACTCCCCGCCCATGTAGTCATCCTCCAATCCACCAGGATATGTTGTGAATACATAGGATTCGGAGTCGAGGCTGGCCATCCAGATGTGAACTTGTCCGGTCCAGTAACCGGGCTTGTAATCCTGCGCGCCGGAAAGCTGCCAGTGCGGTGTGCGGTATGTATAGGTGTTAACCGACTCAAGTGCGACGCCGCGCGACATCGGCTCGTAAACCTCAACCACCCAGGGAAGGATAGGGCTGCCAACGAGGAAACTTAGAAAAGCGAAGTCCTGCCAAGGCTCCCCGTCCCACAAGTCGTAGTCTTCAATGAATTGAAAGGTCGCCGCGATGACCTGCGGGGCGGCAAATGCCGTAAGACCCCACCAGAACATCACATCCTCCAGGCTTTCATAGCCGATCCCCCAATCCGGGCCTTCGGCTAAGTCCATGCTGTTGCTCTGGCGATGTTCAACGAAGTCTTTCGCATCCTCAGCGATTTCTTCCAGGATTGGAGGTGGGTAATATAGGTCGCTGGTCGCCAGAACGCAGGCGGTAAAATCGCCGGGGTCCAAATCGTCGATAGAATCCGGTGGGGCCAGACCAAGCATTATCCATGCGGCCAGGCGGGTGCTGTCGTGAAGCCCGTCAAGAAGGCGCTCTGTATAAGTACGCCCTCGCGTAGTGTTGTAGTAGCCTTTGTAATAGTTCATGGCAAAATTGAAGGCGATCGAATCGAGGATCATTGCTGCGCGTGTAGCAATGGCCTCGTCTTCGGAGAATTCGACGAGGTTGATCAGCGCCGGCATATCCTCATTCAAATAGACGTTCGAATTCCACTCGGAGATTCCGAACCGCCCTTTGTATTCCAACCAGCGAGAAATAAGAGGTTTGGCGTGCTCGATGTGGTCTTGTCCGGTCATTCCGGAGTTTGTAAACGCCTCGTCAGGGTAGAGTTGCCCTGCAAGGAGTTCGGCGGTGTGATGAAGTATCTGCTGATTCTCGGAATTCCATCCCATGTCGGAATCTCCCGGCTCGTCAAGCCAGAACTTGTAACCGAGAACGGCTTGTTCGAGATCGCTGCGAAGCTGCGGCGGCAGGGAGGGATTCTCCCGGTCAAATATCAGCAATCTCAGCAGCACCTGCAGGCGAAAGCAGACATTTCCCGAACGGGCGTTAAGCAGATCCATATGAAGGTAAATCTCATTTTCATCATAGTTTGCGGATCCGGTATAAGCAGCGCAGGCCTGGCTGTAAATGCCGCCGTCCGGAGCGGCGTTTTCGTCGCAATGAGCCAGGAAGGCTGCTTTTCGATCAAGATAAGATTGGCTCGGGACAATCGGGTCGCCCGGGTCGGTGTCGTCATCGCAGGCCGTATCATCATCTGTTGCGTCATCGTCCGGAATAGTGTCGTCATCAGCATCATCGTTATCATCAATACCGCCGTCGGAGTCATCATCTCCAACCGAAGCATCATCATTCGTTTGGGAATCGTCACCCGAGTCGTCATCATCATCTCCGCAGGAAGCGATCACGGTGAAACTCATAAGAAGCAGGGATGCGATGGCGACCAATGTGCTGAGGTTTTTCATTGATTCGCTCCATGAAAATCAACTGAATTCAAGCTAGCAGACGACTGCGGCATCGGTCAAAAGAAAAGACTCTGAATCACTCTGTCGCATTGAACAATGATGTGTTCTAAAAAATCGATGCGGGGATTGCCGGGATTACGGCTATGCCCGGCTCTGCAACGAGTGAATTTCATGAAGTCACCCTTCATTCATCACGAAGGCTTCCGACACCTCGTTATCGGTTGGATTTGGAGGCGCCAAACAGGACTTATTATTTTCATTCGTAATAACGTGGTTCAACTTTCTGCCGCCCTGCAGTACGTTGGTATTTTTCTTTGGATTTTCCCACAACAATCACCGCGTAAATATTCTCTCCTTTTCCGAGACCAATGCTTTTTCTAATTTCCTTGTCATTTTTAATCGCTTCAACCGCAAACCCGATCAGGCAGGTTCCCAAGCCAGCAGCGTGGGCAGCCAGTAAAATATTTTGCGTCGCCAACAATGCGTCTTCGCAAGGAGTAGAGCTTTGGGCTTTTGCTCCCACTAAAATTGCCGCCGGAGCATTATAAAACAGTTTATCCTTCCCCATGACATCATATTCGTGCAGCGCCTGCTCAACAAATTCATAATAGTCCCGATAATATTTGCCAAGCACGTCCTTCGCAAACAATCGCGATAAAAATCGAAGCGACCTTTTTGAAGCAAGATTGTTGAGTTTGCGATAAAAATCGGAAACTTTTGTGCCGAGTTTTGAAACTGCCTGCGCTGACGGCAAAATGGTAAAGGTCCATTGTTGTGCATTGGAACCGGAGGGGGCAGTCATTCCCACTTTCACCAGATCGTTGAGTAAATCCCGCTTGACCGGTTCGTCGGAAAATTTTCTGCATGAACGCCGCGAACTCATGAGATTTATTAATGAAGCGGCATCAAACATGCCGGGTTTCAACCAATTTTTGTCCACATCGAGTGTAGTAAAATTCAAAGCGCCTGCATCTATAAAAGAAATGTCTATTGCCATTTGGGGACATGAAGCCGCGCAATGCCCGCACCCGATGCATAGCGTGGAATCGCCGACGGACAATTTGTCAGACATCGACATAATTTCCCTCGGACAGACCGGGACGCACAACCCACATCCGTTGCACAAATCCCGATCGATATTTATTTTTATTAACTCCATGGATTGCCCTTTCTCACTTGTAAATGATTTTTAAAAAATCATGGATTGCCAACACATAACACTAACAAAAAATAAATGCTGCATAAAAATGGAAAAAATGAGTGATTATAAAAGCCTGTTAGTCACTTCCGCCCTTTTTTCAGCTTATTAAGCTCCCCAAAAAATATTTCATATCGGCTTTCACGCCGCCCTGGGTCCCCTTTCCGGCCAAAGGGACCCGCTTTGATAGCTGCGCCTATGGTGTTTGCAACGACAGTTAATGCGAGATCAGGAGGATCGTTATGAAAGCGGCATTATTTGCGTTCAACGGAGACCCGATGTGCTTTGTCCACGTTTTGTTAAACGCCATGGACATGAAAAAGCGCGGGTATGAAGTGCAGGTCGTCATGGAGGGCACAGCCTCCAAACTGGCCAAGGACTTCCACGAGAATCCGGACATGCCCTTTGCGCCTCTCTATAAAAAGGCTAAGGAGGCCGGTCTGATCGGCTGCGTGTGCAAAGCGTGCGCCACCAAGATGGGTTCTTTGCAAAGCGCTAAAGAACAAGGGCTCGAATTGTGCGACGAACTGAACGGGCACCCGAGCATCGCCCGGTTCGTGGAGCAGGGGTACACGGTCTTCACGTTCTGATTGACTTCACTCATTTGATCGTTAATCGCGTCGGTATAGTGGCTATAGTGCCGGTCCTTTAATAAGCTTGGCAGCCAGCGACATCAGCTCTTCACGATGTTCCAACACATCCAGCCAGTCAGGGGGAATCCAGTCCAGGTCGTACATGGTGCCGAGCATAGCTCCGCAGATTGTTCCTGTGCTGTCCGAATCGCCGGAGTGGTTGATCGATGCGAAAAGAGCTTCCAGAGGATCATCCTCATGGCGGATACAGCAAAAGATGCCGATAGCCAGCGCCGTATCCCCGCGCCAGCCGCCTTCCGTGGATTCGATATATCCCAGGTCCGTGACATTTGATTCCGCGGCATACACAGCTTGCTGAATCTCTGATAGCGTCTTTTCTACCTCTGAGCCTGCAGTATCGAGGGCTTCCCGCACCTCGTCTAAAGTATCTTCCTGATTGCCATAGTCACGCACCAGTCGCATAGACTCCGCGACAGCATCTTCGATATCTGTGCCTAAGAGTAATTTCGCGATGATCGCCGCGAACATTCCAGCCGGAAGCGTGGCTCGGGGATGGCCGTGGGTTAGCGCCGCGCTGAAATATCCGATTTCAAAAGCCATTTGTGGATCTCCAGAGAAAGCCAAGCCAACCGGATGAGCGCGCATCACGCCGCCGCATCCCCAGCTGTCGTTATCCGCAGTCGGTGTGGGATTCACTCTTTGCTTCTTCAGGGCGGAAAGGCATGTATTGCCGGGAGCGCGGCGATTCGCCGGATCATTCTGACTCTTAAGCCATTCCAGATATGCATCGCGCAGGCAATCGATAAGCCCCTGCTCTGATTCGTGAGCTGTAATTATGGCTTTCGCGGTCGCTATGGCCATCTGCGTGTCGTCTGTTACAGCACCCTTAAAACCAAATGCGGGCACAAGCTCCCGCAGGCCTTTTTCGCCGTAGCGTGCCTGAATTTCCCCGATGGACATGAATTCCACCGGCGCTCCCAGAGCATCCCCCAGGGCGGCGGCAACGAGACAGGAATGAAAGTGTGGAGGAAAGTGCATTGATGTTCCCAGTATTTTCCTTAATCCGTTAAAGTTCCGCCAGATAGTAATAATGCCACAGCCTTAACCGTGCAGATCGCTATTTGTCAAATACGAACGCACTGTCGTACTTGAAAATTGCAACCGGAGCGGAGAACGAGCGGGAAAGGAACAACCAAGCTCTCGTGCATTTCTCCCGAGATAATTTACCAAAAAAAATTTCATATCGGTTTTCACACGCCCCTGGGTCCCCTGCTTTCTGCTGAGTTCCGGAAGTTTCAGATATGCCTGATATATGATCAAAAAACAAAAACTTGGTTTATGTGAAATATTTGGAAACGCTGACGCATGACATAGGAGTTTGTGGAAGGTTAATAAAACAGCTGCCGAAAAATGAAAGTTGACCGCCCTGGTCGCAAGTATGGTTTGGTTCGTGTTCGAGAGCGCCGCAATTAGAAAGAACGATCAAAATCCACGCTTGTATTGTTTCGGAACAGGGTTCTCCTCTCCCAGACGAATCGCCGCATGAAGAGGCCAATAGGGATCGCGCAAGAACTCCCTTCCCAATAGCACCAGGTCCGCATTTCCCGTTCTGATGATCTGATCAGCCTGCTCAGGGGCTGTAATCAAACCGACCGCAGCCGTGAGTATATTCGTTTCCCGGCGAATCCGTTCAGCAAACGGAACTTGATAACCGGCGCCGATCGGGATCTTAGCGCCAGGCAACAATCCGCCCGACGAGCAGTCCACCACATCCACACCCAGGCCAATAAGCTGTTTTGCCAACGCCACGGAATCTTCTAAGGTCCATCCGCCCTCGATCCAATCGGTCGCAGATATTCGTACAAAGACGGGGTAAGATTCAGGCCACTTGCTCCTCACCGATTCCACGACCTCGCACAGGAACCGCGTCCGGTTTATGAATGTGCCGCCGTACTCGTCATCACGGTGGTTGCTCAGAGGAGAGAGGAATTGGTGTATAAGATACCCGTGCGCCGCGTGGATCTCAACGATTCGTCCGCCGGCTTCCTGCACGCGTCGGGCCGCGTCTGCAAACGCCATAATCAGCCTTTGAATATCCTCCTTCGTCATGGTCGCGGGAACCGGATATGTCTGATCAAACGGAATGGCGCTTGGCGCGTAGATCGGACGCCATCCCCCATCGGATTCATCGACGGGCTGGCCGCCTTTCCAGGGAGCGCTGGTTCCGGCTTTACGCCCGGCATGGGCCAGTTGCACTCCGACGACTGCACCCTGGTCTTCGATAAAACGGAAGATACGGGCCAGCATTTCTAGATGGCCGTCGCTCCAAATTCCCAAATCATCAGGGCTGATCCGGCCCTCGGGCATTATGGCTGTCGCTCCCGTGAGGACGGCTCCGGCACCACCGACCGCTCGGCTTCCCAGGTGCACCAGATGCCAGTCGTTGGCGTAACCATCGACGCTCGAATACTGGACCATAGGCGAGACCATGATGCGATTTCGCAACGACACATCGCGAATCTGCAACGATGTGAACAGATGGGCCATCTGTAAACCTCCTCAACAAGCATTCCGATGCCGAAATCAGGTCAGGTATTCTCATAGCCATTAGATGGCCTGCATAGCCACCTACCGGAAATTAATTGTCATCGATCCAGTCCAGTATCTCCTGGAAATCCGGTAAACCTGTATAAGTCTTGCGCCAGACTAAAACTCCGCTTTCGTCGATGAGAACATTAGCGCGCTTTGCAAAGCTTGCTCCCGGATTCATAATCCCGAGCATTTGGGCGACATCGCCAAGGGGATCGTGGTCGGACAGCAGCACCAAATCCACCAGAGACAAATCCTCAGCCCAATCGGTCAGTGTAGCCAGATCGGCCACGTTAATACCAAAAGACATAGTGTTCCGGGAAGTGAACTCATCATAGAGACCATCCAGGTCTCCAAGCTGGGTGCTTCAGACCGGCGTTTGAGGATATGGCGCGGATGTGAGCAAAACCATTTGCCCGGCGTAGTTTGACAAAGTGAAGGTCGAGCCGTCGTGTCCCGCTAAGGTGAAGTTGGGTACCGTGTCACCCACTTCAAGGGCTGTATCGTCTACGTCGTCATCGACATCATCATCAAAGTCATCATTGACATCGTCATCAACGTCATCGTCAAGGTCATCGTCAACGTCATCATCATCGGAATCGTCGTCCGCATCGTCGTCCGCGTCGTCATCGTCTGTTACACCGGAGTCAGACGAAGACGAATCATCGTCATCGTCCCCGCACGAGGAGAACGAGAAGACGGCCAGCAGTAATATCAGGATCGGGATTATTGTTGCGACAACAGGATTTCTCATCGACTTACTCCAGGAAAATCAATTGGATGCAAAGCTATCAGAGGGTTGCTATCTGGTCAAAAGAAAAGTTCGCCGGCTGTCAGTATCGCCTAAAAAAGTTATGAAAAAATTCTGCGCACAACACAAGAGATTTCAGACGGATCCTAATGATAATCGTGCGTGCCGAGCTTCACGGGAATGCCGGCTTAGACTTCGAGAATTAAACTTGTTTAATTTCTTTAACTCCAGTTACGGATTCCTTGATTTTTCAATCGCTAAAGCAGATTGTTTTCCTTTAGAATGAACGTCATGGAAAAACAAGAGCGTCAAATGTCAAAACTTGATGAAATCGATAGTCCTTCTTTTCTTTCAACCGAAACATACAGACTCTTTGTTCAGGCCCTTCTTGAAGCTGCCCAAACAGCTTCTGCTCGCGGTGATTTTTTAAAGTCCGCCACATTGGAAGTGCTGAGTAAAACCCGCGCGAACTGGGTTGAACTCAGGATACGGCAGCAAGGTCATTTTTCTCAGTGCGACGCCCATAGCAATACACAGGAATCCAGCCTTGTCAGAAACAAGCGCTGCATAGCCGCTTCCGACGGAGCACATTTGACCGTCTGTAAAGAGGATCCTTCGATCTATTACGATGTCGCGATCGGACATTATGATCCGACGCTGACCGGATTTACAAAAAAAGGCAGCGCTTGGTCTCGCCGTCCCGAAAACGCGAATTGCGCTTTTGCATCCCCGGAGTTTCTCACGAGACTTCTTCAAGGGCGAAAAGGCGAGCTTTTTGCATCTTCGGTTCTGCTTCCTCTGAGCAATAAGAATACCCGAGTCGGTCTCCTAAGAATCGCCTGGAAAGACAGGATTCGCCTTTCACTGTCTTCAGTGGAAGCACTTGAGGATTGGGCTGATACGCTGATTCGCGTGTTCTTTCAACGGATGTCCGTTGTGGCGCTGAACGAGCGTGTAAAAGAACTGACTTGTCTATACGGAATCGCGCGAATTTTTGAACAACGCGACCTGCCGACGGACCAAATGCTTTTTCGGATCGTTGAGATGCTTCCCCCGGCCTGGCAATATCCTGAAGTCGCCACGGCTCGTATAATCTACGATAATAATTCGTTCGTCTCGACCGGATTTCAAGAGGGACAGGCTCACCAGGTTGCCGATATCATAGTGGCGGGCCAACTGCGCGGTCTGGTTGAAGTTTTCTACGCTGAAGAACGTCCGATGATGGACGAAGGCCCGTTTTTACGAGAAGAGCGCAGCCTGATTTCCACCGTTGCACGGCAACTTGGCTTCGTTTTAGAGGAACGGGAAATTCGATCCGACAGGACGACGCTTCACGATCAGCTTCTTCACGCCGACCGCTTGGCGACTATCGGGCAACTGGGGGCGGGCGTCGCCCATGAACTCAATGAGCCGATTGGAAGCATTCTCGGATTCGCACAATTACTGCAAAAAACGGAGGGTTTACCCAGGCAAGCCGTCAATGATATCGATCGCATCGTCAAGGCGTCTCTTCACGCCCGAGAGGTCGTAAAAAAGCTTCTCATCTTTGGGCGCAAGGTTCCGTTTCAGAAGTCTTTAACAGATATAAACACCGTCATCGAAGACGCCCTTTTTTTCCTGGAATCCCGATGTACAAAGGAGGGGATCAACGTTGAACGACTCCTGGAGTCCGATTTGCCGCTGCTGCAAGCCGATGCCGCTCAACTTCGCCAAGTCGTCGTCAATCTCGTGGTGAATGCGATGCACGCAATGCAAAAAGGCGGCGCTTTGACGATACAAACCAAAAGGAGCGGACAAACGGTCTTGCTTATCGTAAAAGACACGGGGGCGGGCATGAATGAGGACGCCCTCAGGAGTATCTTTGTCCCCTTTTACACGACCAAAGCGCTGCACGAGGGGACGGGGCTCGGTCTTCCCGTCGTGCACGGCATTGTGACTTCTCATGGCGGAACAATTCGCGTGGACAGTCGGCCCGGTCAAGGCGCCCGCTTCGAGATCGCGTTTCCCGTCAGCGCAGAAAACACTGAGTGAAAGGAACATCAAATGAGTTCCGGCAATACCTTAGCCTCCATTCTTGTCGTCGATGATGCGCCTGATACCCTTGAAGTAATTCGGCGAAATCTTGAAGCAAACAAATATAGAATCTTCACAGCCGCCAAAGTGGATGAAGCGCTGGCCGTGCTTGACAGCGCTTCCGTCGAACTCGTTATAACGGATTTGAAAATGCCGGGGACTTCCGGGATGGACCTTATTCGGCACGTCCGAGAAAATATCAAGGACACCGAGATAATTATGATCACCGGTTATGCATCGGTGGAAGGGGCGGTTCAGGCATTGAAACTTGGGGCCGAAGAATATCTTCCCAAGCCTTTTACGGACGAGGAACTGCTGGGCGCCGTCAATCGAGCCCTGGAAAAACGGAATCTTCGCACAAAGATTCGTAAGGAGCCTGAAAGTAAAAAAGTATTGAAACATGCCTTGATCGGGGAATCAGTCATCATGCAGCAGGTATTGCATGACATTGCTAAATCGGCTTCAACATCGGCGACCGTTTTGATTTCCGGGGAAAGCGGAACAGGGAAGGAGCTGGTGGCTCGCGCTATCCACTACAATAGCTCCCAGGCGTCAGGTCCTTTCGCGCCGGTCAATTGCGGAGCTATACCCGAAGGACTTCTTGAAAGTGAACTTTTCGGTCATGTAAAAGGAGCTTTCACCGGCGCTTCCGAATCCCGGGCGGGATTTTTTCAAACAGCCGACGGCGGCACCGTATTTTTGGATGAGATAAGCGAGATCAGCCATCAAATGCAAGTAAAACTCCTGCGAGTCATCCAGGAAAAAGAAGTTTACATGGTCGGCTCGAATCGTCCCCGTCGAATCGACGTCCGTATTCTCGCCTCGACAAATAAAAATCTGCTCGATCTGGTCAAAAACGGTGTTTTTCGGGAGGACCTGTATTATCGCCTTAACGTACTAAGCATCAAGATACCACCGCTGCGATCCAGGGAAAATGACATCCTTCTCCTTATTCGTCATTTCACAGCCAAGTATTCAGAAGAATTAGGGCGGTCACAACCGGACTTTGCCGATAGCGCTCTGGAGGTTCTACGGAGTTACAACTGGCCGGGAAACGTGCGGGAGTTGGAAAACGTCATACAACGTCTTATCGTTATGGCCGACAGTGACTTGATTGAAGTGCCCGACTTGCCGGACCTCATGCGGTTTTCGGCTTTACGTTGCGGGGACGGTCTTTCAACTTTAGCCGAGATGGAAATGAATCATATTCGTCGCGCACTAACCACGACTAGCGGAAACAAAACCAAGGCGGCTGAAATATTAGGGGTTGATCGAAAAACCCTGCGAGATAAAATCAAGCGTTATAAACTGACATAAATACTCCGGGGTGTTTCTCTCCACCGGGGAGATTCTCCCCGATTTTCCCGAGCGTTTTTTCAACCCGCTTTATGTCATTTGTACCCGATTCGCTGATAACCTATTAAATTTATAGCCTTTTTTATCCACAACAAGCAGCATTCGATTTTGGAGAAAAATTGGTACGCGCCTTGCTCCACTAAGAGATGAATTTGGCGAAAGGAGCGAGCAAATGATTACCAGGTTTCAGGAAAGACACGAGTTTCCGATATCACAAGAGAGTGAAGATAAAGGCTCATCCATAAATTGCGATACGGGACTGTGTGTCAACTGCAAGCATTCCCCCGTTTGCATGCACCGAAAGGTCGCGCATCAACCGGTGCTCCATTGCGAGGAATATGAACTGAGCCGCACAAAGCGATCCGCTCTGCCGAAAGGCCCGGACTGCCTGACAACAGCCTCATCCTCCACTTCCAAAGCAACCCGGCTGAAAGGATTGTGCATGAATTGCGAACACCGGGATACGTGTACCTTCCCCAAACCGGAAGGTGGAGTTTGGCGCTGCGAAGAATACCGCTAAAGCGATTTTAATGAAGAATGAGGAAATTGCCATGATAGAAAATCTTGCAAGGACTGACGATCTGCTGATCTCCAAGCAACGGATCAAGGATAAAGGCAACCCTGTGACGCATATATGCCCTTCCAGCCTGTTTGAAAATGTCGAACGTCAGTACAACAAAGCCGCCGATTTGATGGGATTGAATCCCAACGTCAGAAAAATCCTTGGAACGACCATAAATGAGATTGTCGTCCATTTTCCCGTCAAGATGGACGACGGACGAGTTGAGATGTTTACCGGCTACCGCGTTCAGCACAACAACGCCCTCGGTCCCTACAAAGGCGGTCTGCGCTACCATCCTGCGGTGAACATCGACGAAGTGCGCGCCCTGGCCGCCTGGATGACCTGGAAAAGCGCCATCGTGCGCATCCCTTTCGGTGGGGCCAAAGGAGGCATCGAGATGGACCCGACCAAGTATTCACTTTCGGAGTTGGAGAAAATCACAAGGCGGTTTACCTTCGCACTGGGCAACGTGATCGGCCCTGAGTATGATATCCCCGCGCCGGATGTAAACACGAACGCGCAGATCATGGCCTGGATTCTGGACACCTACGAATCAACGGTTCCTCCTCAGGATCGTCAGCGGTCCATCCACATCGTCACCGGGAAGCCCGTGGAGTCGGGAGGAAGTCTCGGGCGCGAAAAAGCGACCGCGCAAGGTCTGGTTTTCCTAGTCCAAGAATGGGCGAAAGAAAATGCCGTCGAACTTGCGAAAACCACTCATTTCATTCAAGGCTTCGGAAACGTAGGCTCTTGGTCGGCAAGGCTGATGAAACTCACGGGGTCCCTACTGGTCGCTGTGGAAGACGTTGCCGGCGCGATCCGCAATCCCAAAGGAATCAATGTCGACGAGTTGGCGGAATATGTCAGGAAGACCGGAAGCGTTTTCGGTTTCCCGTCGGCGGAGCCGGTAAGCCATGAGGTCTTTCTCTCGACAAAAGCCGACATTTTCATTCCTGCCGCGATGGAAAACCAGATAACGGCGATCACGGCGCCGAATTTGCGCTGCCGCCTGGTCGCCGAGGGAGCCAACGGCCCCACAGACCCTGACGGCGATGCAATCCTCCAGGAGAGAAATATTGACATTCTTCCCGACATCCTCTGCAATTCGGGAGGCGTAATCGTAAGTTACTTCGAGTGGCTTCAAAACAAACGAAGCGAATCATGGGAATTGGAAGAAGTCGATGAAAAGTTGCGCAAGAAAATTATCTGCGGACTGCAAAGAGTCAGGGAGGCCGCCGAAAAATACAAGACCGATCCGAGGACGGCGGCGCAGATCGTCGCTCTGACTCATTTAGAAGCCCTCTATAAAGAGCGTGGCATCTTTCCCTAATTGCGATTTTCTAAATCTATTTACGACTGACCGGGCTTTGTCATTCCAAAAAGTGACTCAATGACCTGCGGGTCCGAAAGATAACAGCCCGCAATTCATTCACAAGTCTGTTGAAAAGACGTTTCTAATGATAATCGTGCGTGCCGAGCTTCACGGGAATGCCGAATTTGCCTTCGATGAGTTTCGCCAACTCTTCGGCGCTCACGTAAGGGCAGCCGGGCTTGGCGTTTGCCAGACATGAGGAAAGCCGGATCTCGTCGGGTTTGGTTTCGGACATTTTCATGGACATCCCGACCGTGGGAACCACCGCGCGTCCCGGACATTCGCATTTGACAAAACCGACCACCGTGGCGGGCTCGTCGAAACCGCCTTCGCCCAGCGACGCCGCCTTGAGGCATCTCCACTCGCCGGGGCAACCGTATCCGCTGTCCATGTAAGCCCCGCAACCCACAATTATGACCTTTTTCATTGTTTTCTCCTCATGCAAATAATGAGTTACCGAAATAATGCGCCGCCGCCTCGTTGCGCAATAGCGTCAGAAACAGTTATTCCGCCGTGCCAACGTTGGCCGGATTGATCTTGATACCTGAACTGCATCGCTTGCATTCGTGCACCGTAACGCAATTTTAAAGACGCATAGTCTCGCGTATGAACGCTGTTCACATAACCCTGACAATACGATTGTACGCCATTGGAAAAATAATTGCCGAGCAAACGAGATCGGCAATTTGGATCCCAGCATGGTTGTCACTATGCCCAAAAACCGGCATCTCGACAATTCTCGAAAAATTATCGCCGTTCGCCTTGAATTTCTGCGTGAATATGGAATGTGAAACATTGGTGTTGGCGGGTTTGTTCCTGCTGTCGGCTATGATGATCCCCTCATCGTCAAAGTCGTCCAGGAAGATTTGAAAGGTAGTGCAACAATATTGCATGGATGACGCATACACCGACCTGCCGGCAAAAGGTACGCCAATTCCCTTGACCCAAACTCGACCAAAGATACAACCATGATATTGTTCAATAAGTGATAATAAATGATCGATAAATCCGAACGCAGCACGTCGATGCCGCCGATTGCCTAAAGCAATGTTACGTCTGATATCGGCGCCTTTAATCTCAAGCAATATATCGTTGAGATCATGTGGACTCCTATGTATTCGCGGAAAAAACCTGCGCTTCAGCGCGAGAAAATCCCTCGTTAAATTGCCGATACATTCTAAATCGAAGACGATCGCGATCAATTCAAGTATTTATTAAGAACGTCAATCGACTTCTTGCGCCGCTTTTTACTTTTGCCCACCACTTGGTCGATGACCTGAGAACATCCTCCCTGTCGAAGGTAGCCTCCCGAGTACACCCTCGAACTACCCGCAGCAGCTTCCATCATCATCGTCATCATCCGAGCCGCCGGAGTCGGACAAGGGCGTTTCATCATCGTCGTCGTCAGGCGAAGCCGCGTCGTCGTCATCGTCGTCGCCTGCATCATCATCCACGTCGTCGTCAGGCGAAGCCGTATCATCGTCGGCGTCATCGTCATCGATCAAGTCGTCGTCGCCGTAAGGTCCGTCGGACGGCACGGCGCCGTAATAGAAGGCAGTCCAATACGCAATAAGGTAATCGACGCCGGGACCGACGCGGTTGCCTGGCTGCGCGGTGCAATCAATGTGATAGGGCGTGCGCTGCCAGATCATGTCGGACCAGCAGCGGTCTTCAAAATCGTGGGGGTCTCGCGTACGAAGGGAAATGTCGAACAGGTCCCGCAGGAAGGGATATTGGTCTTCCAGTTCGTTCATCAGGACGGAAAAAGGATCCAGGGGCAAATCGGGAGGATCGCCGGTAAAGGCCCGGTTGGGCGCATCCGCAAAGACGGTCAGCGTGTTATAAATGTCATCGGCGACCGCCTCGACTTCTTCCGGATCGCAGGTCCCAAGCCGGTTGCACCCGGCCAGGTATACGGAATCGAACCAGGCGTTGTGCGTCCATTCGGTCCACTGGCGGACGTTGACGTTCCAGATTTCCCAAATGTGTTCGAGTTGTTCGGCTTTCGGCGCAAGGCGGAAAATGGGCAGGAAGGTGTTGTGATTCAGGTTGAATCCAAAGTACTGGCCGTAAGCGTTGAACCAGCTGAAGGTGTCGATCCATAGAAAGTTTTTGAACTGTTCGAAAAGTTCATCCCAAAGATCCCAGTAACTTTCGTCCGCTCCCACGCTGGCTGCCTGCAACACCCATGACATCCGAAGAGACGGAAGAACTGTTGCCGCGCTGTTGCCGTCAATAATCCCCAGGTTATCCACGATCATCCAGTTGTTTTCGATAAGCGTGTCGATGACATCTTTAAAGTCGGCGCGGATCGTCGCGCGCATCGACTCGTCATCGACGGCTTCGTAGGCCAGCGACAGCCCCAGCCACCAGCCCGTGTACTGATCGCGGCTCGTGTCGCCCACCCAGAAATAGCCTTCATAAGGACCTTCGCCTTGAAAATAGCGGTCGCCGCCGACGTGTTCCTGATTCCAGAAATCCTCGTCCCGCGCGGCGTATCGGGCGATGTATCCGGGCGTGTCGGTGATATCTTTGACGACATGGAGATAAGCCGCCATGCGTAAAACTTCCTGCCTGGCCTCCTCGTCGCCGGTGGCCATATAGCGCAAAGCCTGGGAGGCTAAGTACATGCCCGACCAGATCGTGGAATCTCCGCTGCCCCGCATTCGCTCAAGTTCGGTGAGCGTGTCATCGGTGTACATCTGCTCACATACTCCGCCGGCGGACTCGAATCCCTCCAGCTCTCCCCAGCCGTTTGACGCCCACTGCTGAATATAATCGCAGTAGTCCCGGGCTTTTTGATGAAGCGCGGGATCCGGTTCCATCGCCCGGCCCGCCGAGGCGAAACAGAAAAAGGTCAGCGCGAGGCAAAGCAAAATCAATCGCGTTTTCATGGGTACGCTCCTATCCAACCGGTTTCCAACTCCAATAGTTTTGCCGCAAAACTTCACGTTTCGATAATCAAAGCCAAGTCCCGCAATTTCCATAATCCGACACTCCCCAAATTGAAATTAATAAACCGGCTCTTAAGGAACCGCTCCGGAGAAAAGCGGCCATTCGACCGGCTGATCCCGCCACCCCTCTCGCGCAATCATAAGTTTTACAGTTCTATCGCCATGCAATCAACCTGCCGGAGAAAATAGATAGTGGATCAGTTTGCGAATTATTTTTCATTCCAATCAAGTAGTGACAGTGTCATTCCGACCGGAGCTTTAGCGTAGTGGAGGAATCCCTTCAAAGAGGCGCCGGCGCGTTGTGATAATCTACACACATCAGTTAAGAGATTCCTCGACTCGTCCTGGCGGACTCGCTCGGAATGACAACGTCGGCAAACGCAATCCAACAACGGCTTATCGTTGATGATCTTTTCCCAGGTGGAAATTGATCCAGGAGGAGGTTTTGTTCAGTTCCCACATTCGAGGAGGGACTATGTCGGCCATAAAGCGGGAAATCCTGTTTGCATGTTTCAGCCGATCATAGGCTCGAACCCATATGCACTGCTTTTCCGGGTATACCTCGCAGGCTCCGTCCCGGCTCCCGCCACAGGGGCCGTTGCGCGTGTGCTTGGGACATCCCGATTCCGGGCAGAGAAAGGCCACATGCTGGATGGCGCAGTCCCCGCAGCTCTGGCAGGACAGCATTAATCCCTTTACAGGTTCTTCAAGGCACCATCTGATAATCCAGGTTTGCCGATGTCTTTCCAAAAACGAGGCCAGGCCGCCAAGCGCCGACGCCAACATGCTGGATTTACTGAAAAAGAGTTTGTGGGCAAAATTCATCATTCGGTACGGGATGCGGTCGAGCAGTATCTCTTTTAAGCGTGGTTTGTCTTTTTCTACTTTTTCGCCGGATGTGTTTTTCACATACCAGTAAAAGGATTTTTCCTTGCAGCCCGCCGTCGATTCGTCAAGAAAATCGGCCCAACGGTCCTCGACGGCATCCATGTGATCCAGGATGGCGGCGACAGTGTCAAAACTCTTGTGAATTCCGCCGATATGGATTCCCCGGTATCCCAGACCTTTCAGGACGACACCCAGTCTGGCTGCTCGTTCAATCGATTGCTTGAGGCCGTTATGGGGATCTATCCGCCATTCGGAAACCACTTTTTCGTACAGATCGTCGGAGACATAGGCGCCGGGCACCAATCCTTTGTTCATGGCCCGCGCGGCTCTGGGGCTTAGCAGGTATATTGAGGCTATCATAGGGATGTACGCGTTGTGTTCCTTGTGATACCGAATGAGTTTCTCAAATTTTTGAATATCATATCCCAACTGCGTGATGACAAATGTAGCCCCGGCCTCAATTTTCCTGTCCAGTTTCTTATACTGGGCCATGCATTCCGATTCCCGGCACTTAAAGGGCGACACCGCGCAACCGGTAAAAAAGCGGTCCGGATCCCCTGAGGCGGCGATTTTTTCACTCAACCGCTTGAGCATCTTGGTTAACAGGACCGAATCCAGATCAAAAACCGGCGCGCCTTTGCCGCCAAATCCCTTGCCGCTGTAGTCGCCGGTCAAAGCCAGGATGTTTTTTATACCCATACGGGCCAGTTGAAGGGCCCGGCTTTCCATACCGACGCGGTTCATATCCCTGCAGGTAAAATGGACGATGACATCCATTCCTTGTTTGAAAATTTCAGATCCGAGCACATCCGGACTCAAAGCCGGATTGCCCCCCGGATTGTCCGTAATGGAAACGGCGGAAATCCGCCCGTCTTTGCAGGCGTCGCAAGTGATCCCCTCCAGTGCATCCGTTCTATGCCCAATGGATTCTCGGGCCGGCACGAGTTCCAGGGTGACGACAAACTTATCAGGGTCGACCAGATCACTCTTGAAACGTTTCACCATGATTCCTTTCCGATAGCGCTGCCACTTTATCTGAGTAACATATTAATCCGCATTTGCTCAGTTATTTAATTTATGGTGGAGAATTTTTGTCTTTTGGCGCAGTCATCTGTATTCACTCCCGGTCCGGCAAAGCGTGCGTGGCATATTGCAGAATCGCTACGATTTCACTACCTTGCATAAGGGTGTCTGCCTGCTTTTTTTGCGCTGATTGTTAAGTATTAACAAATTCGAGTATTTTTAAAATCCTGATGGTGTACTTTATTCCAGAATTCCTGAGCCTGATTCTTGTCCTCATGATGCTGCTCGGTTTTGCGCTGGCGCCGTTTTATGCGGGATTTCTCACACGCAAAATCGCCTCGGGTCAAACGCAGGAAATAAACCGCCCGCATAGGGGCGGCGCACTGTCGGCTTTAAAAAATTTGCCGCCGACTTCAAACCACGCGAAGGTTTCCATTTCATGTCGCCCGGAAAAATACGAGGGAGCTGGAACGTCTGGCTGATCTTCTACTGGCTGATTCTTGGAGCCTTTTTCGCGCATCTTTACTTCGATCTCGGAGAAGAAATGGCCCGGTCGCCCGACAAGTTTTACAACGGCGTTGTTCTGGTGGCAGGGCTGCTGAGTGGAATTTCCATCGGGTTTATTTTTACCTGGCTTCTCGGGCGGGCGGTATCTATTTTTATCGCAACCGGCACATACTTCTGGTCCGCCATCTTGGACCAGGCGCCCTGGGATATGGATTACCGTCCCCATGAGGCCATAGGCTACGCAAAGTTCACCGCCGGTTTCTGCATAGCCTGCCTGGTATTTCATCTGATGGCGGGACTTATTCTAAAGGCCATCGGTCATTATTCTCCGCTGGAAGATAAAAGAGGCTGATCCGCAATAAACTACCGGTAGTTTTTTTGGCACATGGTAAATTCACTTTTATTTGTAGTCATCAACTAATTTTTGGAGGACAGAATATGGAACCCATCGGTTCTCTGCTTTCATGTCGGCCAAGGCATCTTCCGCTCTTTTGGCGTCAATGATCTTATGTTTCAATAATTCCTTGAAGATCCATACAGTAGTTTTCACGGTAACTGATGTTGTTTTCGCAACATTTCTAAGACGACGATCATTGGTCACCAAAGCCCAATTCCTGCTTTCCGCAATTGCTAGACACATGCAATCTATGATTCCCGGTTCCTTGCCGTCTTTCACATGGTCGACTTTTTTCAAGACAGCCGCCCGTGAAACCTCATCACCGGAAAGCTTTTCGATATTCGCATATTCAGGGACAATATCAGCCCAATGATAGTGTTTGAGTTCTTGATCGAATAATGTGTTAGGCACGACGAAATCATACGGCAATTGGAAAAGTCGGTCGATGAGACCTCCCGCCCCAAGGTCTCTCCAGATATTCGTATCTGCAACAACAACAGTTATTTTGGAATTCAACTGGACTCCAAAGACAATTGACCGTGCAGTTTTGCTATGGGTACTTGAAGTAATTCAGCGGCTTTTGCTTCTGATACAATTCTTTCTTGAAGCGCTCTTAGCAGGAGCCGTTTCATCCGAGACACCTTTTCCATATCAGGCGGTAGTTTTCTCGGTTCATTGTTGTGCCAGCCTTTTACCTTGAAAGTGATGAGAAGATTTCTAAAATAATTTCCAGAAATGACCCCAAGGTCAAACAAACGATACATTACACCCTGCATACTTATACCATAACGCGATTTTGATTCGGCAAGTTCAAACCAATCAACCTTTGATCGCTTTACTCCGAAATCGCGCATCACCGACTCTTTCGGATAAAGGAATGCGCCCGCAAAACGATTCGCTGTTTTTTCATCGTCGTCGTTTAAAACAAGATGACCTAATTCATGAGCTGTTGTAAAGCGAATACGATCTGCCGGCCACCTTTCATCCAATACAATCACCGGTATCTTATGATCGTCTCCTATCCATCCGCAAAGCCCGTCAAACTTGGATTGATCCGGTGCCTTGATAAATACTATCTTTACTCCTTTTTCTTCAACAAATTCCAGAATATGCGCAATCGGCATTTGACCAAGGTTCCATTCGTTTCTTAGCCGATTCGCGGCTGATTCAATTGAATCCGCAACGTGAGTCTGGATTTCAATTCGTGGAAATTCACTCGAACTGCTGTCGGTATCAGGAAAATAGCTTTCAATCTCAATATATCTTTCAAGAATGTCACGCGCTTTTTCCTTTACTGAATTTTTCCACTTTTCAGGAACGTTTGATTTGCATCGAAAAGCTACTTGCCCAAGATCAACGTCAGAATCTCGGAAAAGATAATCCATGCGGATCGACAAACAATCGGAAATTTTCAGCAATACCTCTGAATCCGGCATCATCTGGTTTTTCTCATATTTCTGAATCGCATTGTGGGAAACCCCAACGGAGTCCGCAAGAGCCCGTAGAGATAATCCTTTCGCTATTCTTGCTCTTTGTAACCTTTCCCCAATCATTTCATCCTCCATGCTCCGAAAATATGGCAGGGTAGTTTACAAAATAACAATTTTTATAGTTTTTGTCAACCTTGTTTTGCTATGCAGAGGTTCGCTATGCTTTTATTTCTTCTTCATGGCCTGATTCAGCAGGTCCGCCAGCGTGCTCTTTTTTTCCTCGGAGGATGAAACGCTGTCGCCTTTGTTGCCGCTTGCGCCTTTATTGTCGGCGGTGCTGACGTAATCGGCGAAATCCCCGCGGGAATGCTCGTCGTCGTGGCAATACACACAAAGGTTTTCCCAGTTGGAGCCGTCGGGGGGATTGTTGAAGTGGTCCCCGTCTTTGTGATGCACCGTCAAAAGGCGCAGGTTTTTGCCGGAAAATTCCCTCCCGCAGCGGGCGCAGACATGGGGATGAATTTTTAGCGAAGCGCTGCGATAATCGACGCCGGGCTTCGGCTCGCCCTTCATTCTTTTTACGAAATCCGCGTCGCTTTCATCGCTTTTCACCTTGGGTTTGTTTGCGCCTGGACGAAAAGTAACTTTGTCTTTGAATTCGCGGCCCATGGATCATTCCTTAAAGCAAAATGAGGGATAAACGCCCTTAATTGTCCACAGAATATCAGAAAATTAGCGGAAAACAATAATAAAACTGTTTCGTCTCCCCCTTCATTTCGCCATTAATGAGAAAACTGTTTAATCGAACGCAAAGGATTTTTCCCATGCGGCCATGCAAAAACGGAAAGCATAAATTCGTCACGCAATTCCACGCCAGGCAGTGCGTGCGCTGCGGGCATATCGAACGTGTGGAAACCTGCACCGACGCATTTCGCGTCAAAGAGCCCGCCGGAGTCCGCAATCTGCAATGCGGGCATTTTTCCTTCGACGCAAAAGCCTCGCTCAAGGCGCTCTGGGAGCAATATCGCCTGGCTATGGCCTATCAACCCGGCGGCGAAAAATGCATCGGCGAAATCCGCCCGCCCGCCTGGTTCAAAAATCAACTTTGCTAAAAAGGAGAGAATGATGGACGGCGAATCCTATCTTTCCATCTGGCGGCGCCTGCGCAGGCGCATCGAGCAGTTATCCATCGAAGACGTGGACGAGGCGGAACTGGACAAGATTTCCAAACTGCTTGAACGCGTGCAGAAAGGCGAAATGGGCCTTTTGGAAGGCGAAATGTCCGGTCCCGTCATCGTCAACATCCACATCCCCGGCGTCGGTGAAGAAAACGCCAACAAATCCCGGGGCGGATAATCAGTACTTCCTACACCCCTTGCCAGGGGTTTATTGAGAATGAAACGATCTCCTTATTCCAGGGCTGAAGCCCTTCGCTATTGACCTGCATCCCTGACGGGATTTGGCGGCTTTCCGATGAACTACTTTCTTCACTCATAACCCCTCACTCCTAACTCATAACTTTCTTCCCATGATACATCTTTTCAAGCGCTATCACCCCCACGAAGGCCAGCGTGAGCTTCACGCATGCGCCGCGCGGTTCGCATCCGTATGCGCCGGCGTGCGCTCGGGAAAAAGCTACGGCGCCGCGCGGGAGTTCATGCGCCGCGTCTTCGCCGACCGCTTCGCCAAATCCGGCCCCTTGCGCTACTGGGCCGTCGCCCCCACGTACGATCTGGCCGACGTGCAGTGGCGGGAAATTTCCGACATTTTACAGGCCGACTCCAAAGCCCTCGTCAAAGCCTGGCAAAAAACGGAGCGGCGGCTGGAAGTGCGCGGCGACATCCTTATCGAGTTTAAAAGCGCGCATTATTACGAGCGCCTCGTGGGCGTGGGCCTGGACGGCATGTGGATCGACGAGGCGGCCCGGCTGCATCCGGAAGCCTGGCGGGGGCAGCTTCGCATGCGCTTGTCCGATCGCCGGGGATGGGGGCTTTTCTCGACCACGCCGCTATCGCGAAACTGGTTTTACAATGAAATCTGGCGGCGCGGCGACGCGCTGGACGAGCTTTACGATCCGGCCTGGGCCGGCGTGCATTTCACCACCGCGCAAAACACGGCCCTGCCCGGCATGGCCGAGGAAGTCGAGCAAGCCCGGCGCGATCTTCCACCCCGCTATTTTATGCGGGAATACATGGCTTCATTCGACGCATTCGTCGGACAGGTTTACGAGGAGTTCGACCGAAAAGTTCACGTGGTCAAAAAAGCCGATTTGCCGAGTGAGTTTGCCGAGATTCGCGTGGGCGTGGACTGGGGATTTCGCAATCCCGGCGCCATGGTCGTCTTGGGATTCGACAACGACGGCAACTGGTGGGCCGTCGAGGAGATCGTGCGGGAGCGCACGTACGTGGATTCTTCCGAAGCCGGGGTGACGTGGCTATCCATCGCGCAGGATCTGAACGCGCGCTTTCGCCCATCCGCTTTTCTATGCGATCCTTCCCGAGCCGAGTACATCCGATCCTTTCGCGCCGCGGGCCTTCCCGCAAAGGGCGCCGACAACCGCGTGGCGAGCGGAATCCAGCGCGTGGCCACGCTCCTGCACGTTCCCGGCGGCGAGGCGCCCCGGCTTCGATTCGCCGAATCCCTTGCGCATCTTCTCAGCGAAATCCAGGGCTATCGATGGCGCGAAGACGATCGAAGCGCCGAGGAGCCGGTCAAGGAAAACGATCACGCCCTGGACGCCCTGCGCTACGCCCTTTCGTCCTCCCCGCACAAACCCGCCTGGTGGTAGGCCGTAGCGGCCAGTGGCTAGCCCGCAAGGGCGAAGCAATATTAGCGGTCAGCACCGGGCTAATGTCCCGAGTCGCTTTTGGCTTTTTCTTCGGTGGTCATGCGGCTGACGAGGGAGTTTTTCGTGGTTTTTTTCGTGCGCTTGAAATAGACCACTTTGCCGCCGATGGTCTTGACCGTCGATTTGTATTCCTCGTCTTCCAGCTTGTAGACCTTGGCCGGTTTTTTCACGCCGTCCACGTCGAGGGTTTCGCCGTCTTTTTTGCGTAGGAAGGATGTCTTTTTGATTTTTCCGTCGGAAAAAGCGAAGACCATTTTCTCGACCTTTTCGCCGCCGACGGTTTCCAGAAAAGGCTCCATGGACGCCGGATCGCTGGTGAGATCGTAATCGCTTTTGCCCACGCGCCACAGGTTTTTCGTGGGCCCCTCTTTTCGTTTCAGGACCAGGACGCCGCCTTCCATCTCTCCTTCGGCTTTCATGGTCGGCTGCCGGCTTCCCGTGTGTTTCGCTTCGTATTCGATGACGACGCCGTTTTTGAAAAGAACCTCGTGCTTCGATTTTCCGCCGACGGTGTAAGCCACGCTGTCCACTTTGCGCCGCCGGTCGTCGGTGGCGACGCCGCGAACCTTGACGTATCCTTTGGACTCGATCTTCCGGTACTTGTCGCCGCCCTCGGTCCAGTCCGTGAACTCTTCGTGGGCCATGCCGACTTTGTCGCCTTTGTAATAAATCGCGTGCCACCTTTCGGATTCGACGACGTTTTCCTTTTCGGCCCACGCGGTCGCCGCCAGGCCCAGCAGCGCAAAAACGCATCCTAAGATCAGAATCGCTCGAATCCTCATGGCATTTCTCCTTCCCTCGATTGTCCTGTCATATGTGCATCGGTGAGCGATCATTGTGCCCGACGCGCAGGGGCGGCGTCAACAGACGGATTTCATCAGGGCGCACGTCAGGAATGTTGGAAATTTCTTGCGTCGGCTATTTCTTTGGTGTATCCTACAGTGAATATAACAGTAGGAGTATCCCATGCCAACCATTTCCGATCCGGGATCGCGGACCAGGATATTGTCCGAGAGATTGAGCCATCCGCACCCGATGCGTAGTGGGTGGGTCGGCGAACGTTGGATGAAGTGCGGCCAGAAGAGCTGCCCTTGCCAAAAGGATCCTTCGGCCCGCCACGGACCGTATTACACTCTCACGACACAAGACCGGGGAAAGACGCGCACGCGATATCTGACAAAAGAAGCCGCGACCATGGTTCAAGGACAGATTCAGAATGCGCGGGAGTTTCGTGCGCTAGTCAAGGAGGTTTTGAAGTCGGCGGAACAATGGGCCGACGCGGAGTTGGAGCCGGTGCAGGCCGCCTCGGACGAGGCGGCCAAAAAGGGGGCTTCAAAGCGTCCTTCTCGAAGGAAATCGAGGCCGAAATCGAAGCGCTGATCGGTGAGGGAGCCGTTTCGGAAATCGACTTCGAGGCGATCGAGGCGGCGGCGCGCCGCCAGGCGCTGGCGTTGGCGGCTCGGGCGGTGGAGCGTCGATTGAACGCCGACGCATCGGATCACGCCGGGCCGTCGCTGCCGTGTTGTTGCGGACGCGAGGCGCGTTACGCGGGCCGGCGCGAAAAAACCTTCAAGACCGTGTTGGGCGAGTTAACCTTGTCCCGGGCTTATTATCACTGCGCGTCGTGCGGGGCGGGATTTTGTCCCCGAGACCGCGATCTGGGCATCGACGGCGCGTCCTTGTCGCCGGCGTTAGTGCGAATGACCGGGCTGGCGGCGTCGATGGTGAGTTTCGCGGAGGGAGAAACGCTGCTCAGGGAGTTGGGGGGCGTCGCGGTGGACGCCAAGCAGGTGGAGCGGACGGCGGAGGCGTTGGGCCGGGAAATCGCCGAGGCGGAGCAGGAAGGAGATGAGTCGGGGGAGCCTTTGGCGCCGACAATGTACCTGGGGATGGACGGCACGGGCCTGCCGATGCGCAAGGAGTATCTGGCGGGCCGGGCGGGAAAACAGCCGGACGGATCGTCGAAAACTCGCGAGGTCAAGCTCGTCACGACGTGGACGGCGGAATCCCGGAACAAGGACGGGACGCCGGAGCGGGACGACGGGTCGGTGACGTACTCTGCCGCGATCGAAAGCGCGGCGCAGGCGGACACGGACGAGACGCCGTCGGCGTTTGCGGAACGCGTGGAGCGCCAGGCGCGGCGGACGGGATTCGACAAGGCCCGGCGGCAGGTGGTTTTGGGCGACGGAGCGCCGTGGATCTGGAATCTGGCCGACGAGCGCTTTCCCGACGCGATTCAGATCGTGGATCGCTTCCACGTCAAGCAGCATCTCTCCGACGTGGGCAAAGCGATCTACGGGGCGACCAGCGACACGGCGGCGACGTGGGCGAAGCGGCGATGTGACGAACTCGACGAAGGACGCCTGAACGAGTTGATGCGCGCCTTGCGCCGCCACGCCGAAACAAACGAAGAGGCGCGCAAATGCGCCAAGTACATCCGCCGAAATCGACAAAGGATGCGCTACCCGGAATTCCGAAAGAAAGGTCTGTGCACCTCGACGGGAGTCGTCGAGGCCGGATGCAAACTCGTCGTCGGCACGCGCCTCAAACGGGCGGGGATGCATTGGACGCTCCGAGGCGCTAACGCCATCATCGCCCTGCGATGCTGCATCCTGAGCGGACGCTTCGAGGATTTCTGGGAACGACGGGCCGAAAGACACGCATCATGACCTCATCTCACAATCCTGACGTGCGCCCATTTCATCATCAAGGCCACCGTATCTTCCGGTTTCGGCGCTTTGCCGCAAGCACTCATCAATACGGAATTCATCGCAGCAAACAGGGCGATCACAAAAAATAATATTGTTCTTTTAAAACTCATATCGGCGGTTCCTCGGGATATTCGCAGGCCTCGGCGTCTTCGTTGTCCGCCGTGTACACGGTGACGTAAATCGGCAGGTAATCGGTTTTGGGAATACGGATGTGGTGGATATGATGATTGGCAACTTCACTATACCGATCGCAATCATCGCATAGCGGAATGTCTTCAGGATACTCAATCGGGCAGAAATTGTGAACGGCGGTGATGTTTATTCTGTCATCCTCGATAACCGCTGAGCAGATATCCAGGCGACAATCGGCGCAATAGGAGGATAAAGCAATGACTTCTTCGCTCTGAAAATTTACATCACATTCTGCCTTCGCAATGCCGGCATGAAAGCAGCTTTCGAGTTGTTGATTGCTTTGAAACCAGAGTAACTGGTACGAATTTGGTTCCTTGTTTTCCCAGTGACATAATGCGCTATAATGTTCGTATATTGGAGAACAGAAGTATGCGGAAGAATTGTCATCACCCCAAATGCAACATGTTTCGGTATGCCCAACATTTTTTGAATGGTCTGAAACCACGTCGTCACAGGCCAACGCCACCTCCCCACTTTCGACGACGCTGACTTTCACATCCCTTTGACTCGTCTCTTTTTTGTAAAGAAAGTCGGACAGGCAGCCGCAGAGAAAAACGATAAGCAAGGAGCCTGCGTAGGCGGGCATTTTCATATAAAGCATTATCCACTCCTATCGGTAAAACAGATACTCGTCATCCGTTGAAGAGAACCTTACCTTATCCACCCGTAGTATCGGCCCTGCCAGTAGCACAGCAGGAAACCCACGCCGGTGTAGCGGTGGCTGGTGGTGCCGCGCGTGGCGGTGATGCCGTTCGGAGCCCAGGCCCACATCCATTCCTTGGCCGGGCGTTCGTGCATGTCCACCCAGGTTCCGGGCCGAAACGCGCGGTTGACTTCCCGATACCAGAGGCCGTTGTCGAGATAGCCGGGATTGAAATCGTGCAGTTCGCCCAGAGCCCGGGCCGCGCCCGCCGATGCGGGAGAGTGCATCTGGTGCGTGAAGTTGGCGTAGCTGTTGCCGTACAGAAATGACCCCTGAAAGACGTATTCCAGCCCGCGGATGTAGCGGCGGTAGGCTTCCGGGTCCTCGATGTATTCGAAAAGATGCGTAAGGCCGCTGTCCTGAAAATGCTGATTGCCGCTACGCCCCAGCACGTAATGCATCACGTAATGAAAGACGATGAGGTTGATATCCCAGTGCGCCTCGAAGGTGATGCGGTTAAACTCGTCGAGGTATTTTTGATCGCCGGTGATATGCCACGCGATCATGAGAAAATCCGACGCCAGCTCCGGCGTGGCAAAAAGATTTCCATACGTGGTCAGTTGCCCGTCGAACTGCCGGCAACGCAAATGATTCGCCAGGATGTCGCCCATGATCGCTTCGGTGAGATCGCGTATCTCGGCGCGCTCATCTTCCGTCGCCGCGAGGTCGTAATACGTGGCCAGGCCGTTCATGTAGCCGCTGAGTTGATCCACGCTGATGTCGCCGACCCAGTAGACCTCCTCGTCCGGGTGTTTATGCCAGCGCTTGATCGTGTCCGAGCCGGGAGGCACGGGATCGGTCTGCACGTACAGGTAGCGCGCCCAGTTGCGCACCACCTCGCCGCGCTTGGACGTCACGTCGGCCATGCGCTTGATCGCCCGCCAGGTCGCGCGGGCGGCATTGCAGGCGTCGTCTTCGCCGGTGACGGCGCAGTGATAGCTTTCCGCCGCCAGGTACAGCCCGGTCAGCCAGCAGGAATCTTCCTGCCAGGCGTTCCAGTAAAATCCTAAGGGGTACTGCCCGTTAATGACCGTGGCAAGCTGCCTGTCGCGCATCGTCCGGTTGATAATGTGTTCCCGCACCGCGTCGGCTTTGGCGAGTAATTCCGGCTCCGCTGTGCGCGAGACGCCGCTTAAGTTTCCGTCGGCGTTGCGCCACTCGTCCCACCCGAATCCCGCATATCCGTCGGCGTTAAGCTGCATCTGCTCGTCGATGCGATCCGGCGCCGCCGGCCCGAAGGCTTTGCGAATTCCGGCGCCTGTCCCCAGCGCGTCATACAGATCGATCTGCGCGTGAATTTCCACCGTGCCGCCGAGGCCGTCCCGGGCGCTTTGCATCGCGGCCAGATCCTCTTGCGCCTGCTCGATTTCGTTGAAGTAATTGCCCATCTGCGTGGATAGTAAAACGGCGTCGATTCCCGCCGTCGCGCACGCCTGGATCATATGCTCGGACCACTTGGCGCGGTAATCGGAGTCGTCGATATCATCTAAAGAAAAGTACGCGTTGAACCGGTTTTGCAACAGCTTCTCGAAAACGCGCCACTGCGGGACGCCGGGATAACGCAACGTCAGCAGGACGCGGTAATCGCCCGCATCATGCGCGGTGGATGCGATGAGCGTCAGCAGGAGTTGCGCGTCTTCGTTTATCATGCGCGGGAATTCGAAAGGGATGTAGAATCCCGCCAGGCTTTCGTGCGGGCCGTATTGCGTGGTCAGTTCCGCCAGCAGGCTTTGCGCGCGGTCGAACTCGGGCGTGACGGCGTCGTGATAATAATCCGCCACGGCCCGGCCCGCCGAAAGGCCCAGGTAAACATCCATGCCGCGCGCGTCGGCCAGCGTGAGCAATTCCTCCAGAGGATCGCCCAGTTCCATGTCGAGGTATGGCGTGAACGCGGTGGAGGGGTACGTCGTTTTGCCGAAGCGAAGGCTCCATCGCCAGATCAGGCCGCCGACGCCTTGATCAATCATGGCGTCAAGCTCCGCCGCCATTTCCTGAGAGTTTTTTTTCAGCCAGTAAGCCGGCTCCGCGAAAACCAGATCAAGGTTGGGAGTGTCATCGTCCGCGTCATCGTCCGTGTCGTCGTCCGCCAGATCGTCGTCAGGCGAATCCGTGTCGTCATCCGGCGGCGAATCCGAGTCGTCGGAAGAATCATCGTCGCATCCACAGGACACGCACATCATCAGCGCGACAAGGATCATCGGCAGTACGAGATGATTTCTCATGGCCCGCCTCCGATGCGCGTGAAGTAGATGTCCCAGTCGCCGTTTCGATAATCCTGCCAGACCATCGCCCGGCCGCAAAGGTCCGGCCAGTCGCGGACCGTGACGCCCTCGTATCCGTCCCAGGGCTGCGAGCTTTGCGGCCATGCCCAGGGGCTTTGCGCGATAAGGCCGTGAATCGGAAAATTCCCTACGTCCCGGTCGTCGCTGAAGGCGATGAGCAGTTCGTCATTGTGAAAGGAAAGGGCTGCGTTTCGCTGATCGAGCATCTGCTGGGCGTTGATGCGCGCCGAATTCGACCAGGCGGCGCCGCCGTCTTCGCTGATTGCGCCATAGATATCCAGCGTCATGCCGCAATAGTCGATGAGCTGCGGGTCCTGCCCGGCGTCGGATTCCGTGCCGTCGTTCCATGCCACGAAGACCACGCCGGTTTCGCTCGCCGCCACGCGGGGCATGCTGACGAAGGCGTTGTTGTCGATATCCAGGCGGACGGATTCGCTCCAGGTTTCGCCGCCGTCGAAGGTCGCGGCGGTTTGGATCGCCGGATAATTATCGTACCACGCGACCGCGGCGCCCTGCGGCGTGGCGGCGATCTCGGGAAAGATGTCGAAGTACTCATCCCGGATGTTCAGCGCTGTTTCGTTATGGAAGGTCAAAGCGCCGTCGTCGCTGACGGCGGCGTAAACGTCCCAGCGCACGCCGCTGTCTTCGGCGGTGGTGCGGCGGTTGTCGGCCCACGCCACGTACACGGCGCCGCCTGATCCCACGGCCACGGAGGGCTCGACCTGCGTGCCTTTAGTTTCGGCATTGACGCGCACCGGCGGCGCGAAGCTTTCGCCTTGATCGGCGCTGACCGTTGCGTATATGTCGTAATCCGTCCGATTGCGCCAGTCAGCCCAGACCACGTAGACCTCGCCATTTGGTCCGACGGCGATGTCCGGCATCTCCTGGTCTTCTTCATTCGGCTCATAGGGCAAAATCGAGGGCGCGAAACTTTCGCCGCCGTTATCGCTTACAGCCACGCGCACGTCGTATTGAAACGTCGATCCGTCCTGAAAGGCCGCGTATACGAAGTCGCCTTTCGCCGCTACGGCGGGGAGCACCTGATCATGCAGCGTGATATCGTTGACCGTGACCTGCGCGAAAGCCTGCGATGAAACCGCGGTCATTATCAATATTGTCATCCATCGCAACATATCAGCGCTCCCTGGAATTTCGAGGAGATTATTATAATTGCACAAGAGCCTAAAAGCGATAGCGCATCTTCATGACACGGCTTGCGGCTCCCGCGGCGATAACCTATACTTCCGCCTCTATTTGGAAACATTACACGGGGACTTAACGGCATGCCCTGCAAGTTGAAAATCGCGCGATTGTTATTGATAGGCATATCGGTGTTGCTGACGGCCGCCGCGACGGCGTCGGCGGGGACCATCTCCATTACGCCCCGGGTCAAGCAGGTTACGGTGGATGAGAAAAAAGGCCTGGAGATTTCCGTGGACAACAGCGGCGACGAGGCGGCGAAAAACGTGCAGATTCAAATCGATCTGACGGATGAAACGCTGGCCGGTCCCCGCTGGGATACTCTGAATCCCGGCGAGAAAAAATCCTATACGTTTTTCCTGGAGAAACTGCCGACGGAGCCCGGCGTTTATCCCGTGTACGTCACCGTCGATTTCGCCGACCTGAACCTGTATCCCTTCACGGCCCTGGAAATCACGCTCGTCAACGTGGGCGCCGATTCCAGACCCGCCCGTCTTCACGGGAAGGCCGACCCTGTGTACATCAAGAAAAAGGGTAAATTGAACTTCAGCCTGAAAAACAAGGACGGCGACGCCAAGCACGTCAGCGTTCGCGTTTTCGGCCCCAAGGAACTCAACTTCGACGACGGCGCACTCATGCTGGATCTGCCCGCCAGCGGCATCGTGGATCAATCCATGAAGGTTACGAATTTCAGCGCCCTGGCCGGCGCCGGTTACCCGGTCTTTCTGGTCTTCGAATACAATCTCGACAACCTCCATTATACATACGTCCTCAAATCCCCCGTGCGCGTGCAGGCCGGCGGCATGTCCATAACCTCACGCAAAAATGCCATTTTCATCGGAATCGGCGTATTAATTCTCGCCGCGCTGGCGGAGATCATCCGGCGCGTCGCCAAAAAGAAATAAGCAAAAGATATGACGGCGGAATCGACGGAAAAAAGCAGCAAATCTTTGTTTAACCGTATCTCAGTTTTTTTAAAGACCCATTACAATTTGATCATCGACGCCGTGGTCTTGCTCGCGATCTTCTTTTTCATGACCTCGTATTTTCCGATCTCGCTGCTCACGCTCGACACCACGCCGACGGGCGGCGACGTTCCGGCCCATAACTACCTGGTCAGCCACCTGCACGAATCCATAAAACACGGCAGCATCATCTCCTGGGCCGACGGCTGGTGGTCCGGCTTTCCCATGTACCAGTTCTATTTCTTCCTCCCCTACCTGGTCATGGCGCTACTCGCTTTCGTGATTCCGATCAACATCGCGTTCAAATTCGTTTCCGTCGCCGGACTCTTTTGGCTGCCTTTGAGCCTTTATCTGGGCACGAAACAACTCAAAGGCCCGCGCGCCGCCGCGCCTCTGGCGGCGATCGCATCCGTACCGTTTTTATTCGTGCAGACGCACACCATGTGGGGCGTCAACGTCAAAAGCACGCTGGCGGGCATGATCGCCAACTCCATGTCCTTTTGCCTTTTCGTTCTGTTTTTAGGATACGCGCTGGCGGATTTGCGTGAAAAGCGCATGCGGCCGATGACCGCCGTTATCCTCACGCTGTGTTTTTATTCCCACTTTTTCACCACGCTCATCGCCATTTTGGTTTCCGGCGCCTGCGTCTTTGTTTTGAGCCGGCAGTGGGTTCCCCGCATCAAGGCTCTTTTACCCACCGGGATCATCGCTGTTTTGTGCGCCGCCTTCTGGCTTTTTCCGCTGATGGCCAAAACGCATTTTTCCGTCGAATTCGGCGGCGACTGGGACGAAAAACTCCTGGAAACCTTCCCGTTCTGGGCCAAGTACATCGCCGTTTTCGGCGTCGCGGCTCTGGGATTCGGCGTGTGGAAAAAAGATCAGGGCGTGGGCATGTACGTGGTGATGTTTCTCATCTCCCTGTTTTGCTGGAACTACGGCGGGCGCATCAACTCCAGCTTCGGCAACATCCGCTTCTGGCCGTTTATCTTCTTCGCCTTCATGATGCTGTGCGTATACGGCGCGGCCTATCTCATGGACTTTCTGACCTACGAGCGCATCGCCGTGGTGGGCGCGGCGTTCGTTATCCTGGCCCTGCAGTCCATGGACAAGGACGAGGTTTCGGGCTGGTTCAAGTGGAACAATGACGGCGTCGAGCATAAACGCTCCTATTCCATCCTCAAGGGGATGATGGACGAGATGGAAGGCACCGAGGGGCGGTTCGTCGTGGATCAGGCCCACGCCAACAACCGGTTCGGCTCGGACCGTATTTTCGAGGCCTTCCCCGCCATGATCGGCAAGCCCTTCATCGTCGGCGGCATCGTCAACTCCGCCACCGGCGCCCTGTTCGGCTACACGGTGCAGTGCGAGTTTTCCAAAGGGTGCGCGGGATTTCCCAAGCTTGTCAACCCGCCGAAATTCAATCCGGAAATCGGACTGCGTCACGCGGAACTATTTTCCATCAGCCACGTGATCGCTTACTGGGACAAGCTCGAAACTGAGATGGATAAATATTCCGACACCTGGCCGAAGGTGCGCACCATCAAGGATTACAGCGTTTACGCGCGAAAGGGCGGTGCAACGCCTTGGGTGTACGTGCCGAAATATCGGCCCGCGTACCTGGAAACCGACAGCTGGAAAGAGCGGGCGCTGGAGTGGTTTTCCGTACCGGACCTTCTGGACACGCCTTTCGCTTACGTCAAGCCCGGCGAGGATATTCTCGACGAAGAGCTTTCGCTGGCCTTCGACCTGGCCACGTATTACGGCATGATTTCAAAAGCCCGCCCGGACCTGACCGAGATCACGAGTTGGAGCATGCTCGGGCCGTTTTATCACGATCCCGAAGAGGACAAGAACGATCCTTTCAAGTGGGTGCGCTGGAATCCTCTCGGGGAAGACGAGGCCGCGCTAAGGCCGGGCCGCAAGATCAAGGGCAAGAGCTGGACCTCCTACGTGCGCGAAGGGCGCATCGACGTGGACGCCATGGTCAATCCCTCGCATCACCTGATCATCTACGCGTACTCGGGCCTTTACTCGGACCGGGAGCAGGACATCCAGCTTCTCGCGGCCAGCGACGACGAGGTGGGAGTTTTCTTGAACGGCAGGCATCTCAAAGACGCGCGGCGGCACGAGCCCGACCGGCCGGTGCGGTTGCGCGTGCGGCTGCGCGAAGGGCGCAACGACCTGATCATCAAGCTCAATCAGGGCCTGGGCGGCGCGTTCTACCACGTGCGCGCGCAGACTCTCGACGGCGGCGTGGTTCCGGGGTTGAGTTACGGGCCGGACACTTTCGGCGCATCGCCGATGGAAATGCCCGCGTTTGCGCCGGCGCGGACGAATTGCAACGTCGAAGTCACGAAATTCGACGACCGCGGCGTGAACTTCACCACGGACTGCCCCGGCGAGCCGCACATTATCAAGCGCAGTTATTATCCCAACTGGAAACTGCGCAGCGGCGCGGCGAAGATTTATCACGTCTCTCCGAATTTCATGCTGGTCTATCCCCGCGACCGGGAAGTGAAGATTTATTACGGCTCCACCGGCGTGGACATCATTTCACGCATTTTCACATTTATCGGCTTCGTTCTTTTGATCGGCTCCTTTTGGTATTTGCGGAAGGAACGGACGGAGTAGATCGGATTTCGGGTCACATCAATTCGGAATTGCGAATGCGTAAATCACCGGCAACCCGAGGGGCGAAACAATATGAGCCGGCAGCGTACCCGTCCGACGTAGCTTCAGCGAAGTTGGAAGCTGCCGTATAGACTGATTCCGTCAGTCACAGAGCCTCCCCGTGGCTGCCCGGATGTTCCGTTTTCGTTGTACGCATCCGACGATATTACGCCGGTTTTCTAAAAAATAATCAGCCCCTGTTAACCGCGCATGCCTTGTCGCATTCACCGGCAAGTGCTATGTACGTAACACGAAGCTTCAACCAGAGGTCCACTGATGCGTGATCTGCGCAAATTCCGAAACAAGTTGACGATTGAACTGGACAACAGGCAGATTGCCTTTCTTTTTACGGGTGTGCTGGCCGTTCTGGCCGTGGTGTTCGCCCTGGGCGTCGTCGTGGGCAAAGGCCTTGGGCAAATGCAGGGAACGCAAACGGTCATAAAGGATACTCCGGCCCCGAATATGCCGACGCCCGAGCCGATTGACACGCTTCCCGCATCGGCGGCGGAAATCACCGTCGATATGCCGATCCCCGAGCCGGGCCCCGTGAACCTGCTGGATGAACCGACCCCCGCGCCGCCCGAGCCGACGCCCGTACCCGCGCCGGAAGAAACGCCCGCTCCCACGCCGATTCCCCAGCCGAAGTCTTCGGCGACATCCGCGCCGACGCCTCCGGAAAAAGGGGGCTGGACCGTGCAACTGTCTTCGCACAAGAGCCCCGAAGAAGCCACGAGCCGCCAGCAAAAATGGTTGGGAAAAGGCATCAAAGCCTACGTCGTCAAGACGGATCTCGGCAGCAAGGGCGTGTGGTATCGCGTACGCGTCGGGAAATTCAATTCAAAAAGCGGGGCTTTGGAATTCGCGGGCGCCATCGGCAAGAAGGAAAATATCAAACCTTTCGTGGCGCCGCTGAATTAATACACTTCGAGTCTCAAACCTTTGCGTGAACCGCTTCCAATGTCCACGACCACCAGGCTGTAGGGTTGCGTCAGAGCCTGCGTCAGTCCCGTTCCCGCCGAGGGCCGTTTTATGGATACATGGGCTCGCAGAATATTCCCTTCGCGTTTGACTTCCTGAATCCTCACGGCGTATCCGCCGGTGGTTTGCGTGCCCAGGCTGTAAGCCACGACCACCTGCCTGCTGAAATCCACGTACGGCGGGGGCGGAGGATTGATGCGGATTTTCCAGATTTCAGACCATATTCGGGCCAGGCTTTTTTGCGAAGTGATGAGTATCGTTCTGTTGCGCGTCATGCCGGATCGGATGCCGTCGTAACGCCCGACGATGGGAAGCGAAGCGGGCCGGGCCCGGTCGCCTTCACCGGAGAATAAGCCCTCGGCGGCGGCCGGCGCGGCTTCGGCGTCGTAAACACCGTCGATTTCGGCGCGGTCTTCACCCCTTCTCTTTGAGATTTTTTCCTCCAGCGCGTCCTCTGGCTGTTCGACCGCTAATTCCTCCGAGGGCGTGTCGGCCATGTACGGAGGCTGATCCATGACGACGGCGCCCGACGCCTGGGCCGTTGAAACGGTAGTGGCTTCGCCGGGCGCCGGGCGTCGGGGAACATTCCTCGATCTTGCGAACATGGGTTCGTTTTTGGGAATAAAAGTCGTCGGAGCGGATTTTTTCACGTCTCCCGCCCCGCGGCCCGGGCCGCGACCCTCCCCGCCTCCTCCCGATCCTTTGACGCCGGAAACTTTCACACGATTTTCTTCGCGACCGTCTTTGAAAACCGATAAGCCATGGCCGGATTTTTCGCCCCCGGACATCTTATCGGAGGAAGCGCTGCTTAGGAGTCCCGCCAAATCGTCTTGTTTGCCTGAATAATCAGCGGACGTCTCCTTGGCGGCTTTTGCGTTCAACATTTCAGCATGCGTGAGCGCCTTTTTCGACTTCACGGGGGCTGCTTCGGATTCGACGGATTTAACGGATTCGTCCGCAACCTCGGGCGCCGCGGCGGGAGGCGCAGCCGGTGCGGACATCTTTTTTTCCGCCTCGCCTTTTTGCATTTTGGCGACAATCGGCGCATCCGGCGCCTGCTCCATGAAACTCTTGTCGGCGACGGGCATGCGATAAACCACGACGCCCGCGGCCACGGCGACCAATACCAGCGCATAGGCGGGAACCGGGATGCCGCCGAACCATGCTTTGAATTTTGCCGCCCACGAGGCTTTTTGCGTCGTCGCCTCGAAGATACGATCGGTCAGATCGGCGGGCAATTCCGGTTTCGACAATTTGGCGAGATTCGTTTTCGCGAATCGGGACAATTCGACTTCGCTGCGGCAGGCCTCGCACTGCGCCAGATGCGCTTCGACAAACTTAACCTGCTTTTCCGGCAGGGAGCCGTCGACGTATTCAGCCAGATATTGTTCAAAATCCTTGCAACTCATCGTTTCACCACGATTGTTTTTTTAGACCGCCTCTTCGGCCATTTCCCTCTTGATTTTTTTCGCCAATTCTATTCGGCCTCTGTGAATTCGACTTTTGACCGTTCCCAAGGCCAAACCCGTCGCTTCGGCGATCTCATCGTAATCCAGATCGTCGATGTCGCGCATTTTCAAAACGGCCCGCTGATCCTCGGGAAGCTCCTCCAGCTTGACGCGAACCAGCTGCTGCATCCGCGCGCCGTTGAGCAGTTCTCCCGGCCCGGGATCCGAGGACTCGTGCTGCCGGACGGGGCCGCGGTCGTCGCCGGCGGGATTGCTTTCCAGGGACTCGTTTTGAAACCACCGCCTTCTTTTCAAAGCCTTCAACTTGTTTTTGCAGTGGTTTCCCGCCAGTTGAAACAGCCATGTGGAAAATTTCGAATCCCCTCGAAAAGTCTCCAGTTTTTCCCAGACCCGGATAAAAATTTCCTGCGTGATGTCGGCGGCTTCCTCGGAGTTGTTGACGTACCGGTACGCGACGGCGTAGATGCGGCGGTTATACCGCACCACGATGTTTTCGAAGGCTTCTTTTTGTCCCGCGCGGATCTGGTCGATAACTTCCGCGTCGGGATCCGCAAGCCCTAATGTCAACACAAACTCCATCACAAGGGGTGTGACACCGCCGCCTTTGCGCCGGTTCCGATATCGTTTCAAACTTTGCGAATAATACACGGGAGCGCCGGATGGGACAAATATTTTGTCGGGTGCGGGCGGCGGCGAAAAATTATTGCCTCAAAAGCCGGAAGGATGTAGGCTTTTTAAGTAAACGTGGAACATTCAAGGAAATTTACGGAGATTTGGCGAAATGAATGAGATGGTTCTTCGCTTCATGGTGATCACGCAGGAAAAGTTGGCCCAGGCAACGGGCGGACATCCGAACATGCCCGCTCCCCCCGCCGTTCCCACGCCGCCTCCCATCCCCTCCAAGGTTCCCACGCCGCCGCCTATGCCGGATGGGACGCCGGCGCCGAAAGTTCCGGTCCCTTCCGGGCAGGAAGTCAAGGATGAAGCCGTCGGTTTCGTGGGAAAGATCATTTCATTTTTCAGAGATGATTTCTTTCCAAATTTATGGATGTATCTGACCCTGTTTTTCATGTTGGTGATCGGCGTTCTCGTTTTTGCCATCATCAACATTGCCATCAGGTTCCTGGTGGATCCGATTTTCCATAAAATCCTGCGTTTCGATGAAAGCTCAAAAATCCCGCCCATCGTCGGCGGAATCCTGAGCATCATCGTCGCCATTGTCGGCTTCCAGTGGCTCTACGCCCACTTTCCGCCCCTGCAGCCGCCGATGGAGCTGATTCTCAAGCATTTCCGGTAGGGAATGATCGGATTATTAAAGATTACCGTACTTCGCTATTGACCAATATCCCTATCGGGATTGACCACATCACCTCTTCACGGCGACAAATACATACCCGGCTTCGGCAAAAGGCAGCAGGCGATCCGCCTTGTCCGCTATACGGACCAGCAGGCCGTGCAGTTGGCGCGTAGGCTTGAATTTCAGGTGATGATTGCCCAGGCCGTCCAAAAAACACATGAGGCGCGGTAATTTCTCGCGCGCCTTTTCCTTGTTCATGGCAAACAGCGCGTAGATCAGGGTCTTTGACAAAAGCCGTGTCACGTGCGCCGGGAAAAACCAAAAAAAATGAAACAGCCAGCCGAATGCGCCGCCGATTTTTCTTAAAGCAACTATCTCCAGGCCGGCCTGGCGGCAAAGCGCCTCGATGGAATTTTTCGAGTAACGGCGGAAGCCGTGCCGGCCGTACAGCGCGTATGAGTAATGCGACGGCACGACGATCAGCGCCCGGCCGCCGCTTTTGAGCCCCTTTGCAAGCTGCCCCATGACAAGCGCGTCGTCTTCGAAATGTTCGAAGGCCGTCAGCGATATCGCGAAGTCGAATCCGGGTTCCAACTCGCTCAGTTTGTGCGCGTCCAGTTTGACGAATCGGCGCGTCAGGCCTTCAGGCATTGGCTCTTCGACCCAGGCGCCGACATCCAGATCCACTCCCACGTACTCGCCGCGAATGCCCGCATCGGCGAAATACAGGGCGTAGCGTCCGGCGCCGCAGCCGACGTCCAGAATCCGCGCGCGCGACGGGCAATGCTCTTTGACGTACTGGGGCGCAAGGTATGAAATGGCATAGCGAAAAGGCGATCCGTACATGGCTTCTTTGCTTTTTTGAAGGCTGTAATTCACGTTCGCCTGACGCCTTTTTTCAATGGAACGGCCATATGATCATGCCGTATTTTCCTTGTTGCAGGAAATAAAGCCGCATAGCAAGTCCGATTGATTGCCTCAAGCGCGCGAGGGGATATAATGTGGCCCGTCGCCGCCGGGCGATTTCACAAAAATCCATAGAGGATGCTTCGGTTGAATCCGGACTGCCATTATCCAAAAACGCCAGACAGAAACCCGACACAATCTCACTTTCAGACAAGGTCGAAAATCACCATGAAGCGATTGCTATGTTTGATTGCGTGCGCGCTGCTGTTTGCGGCATCGACGGCCTACGCCGCCGAAGATGCCCTGAAACCGCCGGAAGAAACGGCCGCGGCGCCGCCGGCGCAGATCGATGACGCCGAAGCCGTGACCGCAACCGCGCCGGACGCCGAGGCCAAAACCGAAGGCCAGGAAAACAAATCCTGGTTTTCCGTAGAGCGCCTTCCTTCCCTCGTGGTCATCGCCGTTTTAACGGCGCTCATTTTATTCAACATCCAAAGAGCCCGCGGGGGCGCGCCGATCTTCATCCGCAAAATCGCCGGGCTGGAGGCGGTGGACGACGCCGTGGGCCGCTCCACGGAAATGGGCAAACCGGTTTTGTACATTCCGGGCATCGGCGATATGAGTACGCTGGCGACGCTGGCCTCGCTTTCGATCCTGCGCCGCGTGGCCGACAAGGTGGCCGAATACCAGACCGACATCATCGTCCCCTGCGCCGATCCCATCGTACATCCCACGGCGGAGGAAACGGTGAAAATGGCGTACGTGGAATCGGGCCGCCCCGATATGTTCGACGAAAACAGCGTCTTTTACCTGACCTACGATCAGTTCGGCTACGCGGCGGGCGTGGACGGCATCATGATGCGGGAAAAACCCGGCGCGATTTTCCTGCAGGGCTGGTTCGCCGCCGAATCCCTGGTCATGGCCGAAACGGGCAACTCCGTAGGCGCCATCCAGATCGCCGGAACCGACCAGACGTCCCAGCTTCCCTTCCTGGTGGCGGCCTGCGACTACACGCTGATCGGCGAAGAACTTTACGCCGCCGCCAGCTATCTTTCCCGGGATCCGGTCCAACTCGGCACCTTGAAATCCCAGGACGTATTGAAAGTCTTTTTCGCCGGGAGCGTGATCCTGGGAGTGATCCTCGCCACGCCGGCGGCGCTATTCGAAGGTTCCGTCGCCGAAACCGCTTACAATTTCTTCAAAATGCTTTTCACCGGCGCCGCGGGTTAACGGAGATATCATGAAGCAAAGAATCCCCCTGACGATTTCCTTTATCGCGGGCATCTTTATCATCCTGACGTTCTACTTTCCCAACAGCCCTTTGGGCGACATCGAGCAGCACACGCTCGTGTGGTTCGCCATCGTTGTCGGCATTTCCATGGTAGTGGGCGTCGAAAGCCTGGTGCGCATCAACGTCGTGAAAATCATGAAACAAAAACAGGGCTGGGCCTACTCCCTGGCGCTGATCCTGGCGCTGCTTCTAAGCTTAGTGACGGGAATCATGGGGCAGGTCAAATACGGCTCGCCTTTTCACCTGCAAAGCCCTTTCATGTACGTGTACACGCATATGATCGTGCCGCTGCAAAGCACCATGTTCGCCATTCTTTCCTTCTTCATCGCGTCCGCGGCCTACCGGGCGTTTCGCGTCAGGAACCTGGCCGCTACGATGCTTCTGCTTTCGGCGGTTCTGGTCATGCTGGGCCGCGTTCCGGTGGGAGAAAAAATCTGGTCCCAGTTTCCCGTAATCTCCGAGTGGATCATGAACGTGCCGCAGGTGGGCGCGAAGCGGGGCATCATGATCGGCTCCTTCCTGGGCGCGGCGGCCACGTCCATCAGGATTATCCTGGGCATTGAGAGGAGTTACATCTCATGACACAGGACACGCAAAAAACCTTTTTGGAAAAACTCAACAACATCGACCGCCGAATCATTTTTCTCGTGATCTTCATCGTGGTGAGCGTGCCTATGCTTTTAAAGCTCACCAGCCCGGTGCAGATCAGCCCGGAAGTACAGAAGGCCTATGACTACATCGAGTCGATCCCGGCGGGCGGCGCGGTGATGTTCTCCGTGGACTACGACGCCACCTCCATGCCGGAAATTCAGCCCATGATTCTTTGCCTGCTGAGTCATTGCTTTCAAAAAGACGTCAAGGTGCTTCTCACCGGAATGCTGGCCATCGGCATGCCCCTGGGCACGCAGGCCCTGGAAAGCACCGCGGCGGAATATGGAAAGAAATACGGCGTGGATTACGTGAACATGGGATATCGCCCGGGCGCGCAGGCCGTCATCGTGGCCATGGGCCGGGAAATCCGCGACATTTTCGCCGTGGATTACCAGGGAACGCCGATGGACGCACTTCCCATGATGAAAGACATCCATAACTACGGCGATCTGGCGGCGGTGGCGGTGATGGCCCACGGCGCCACGCCGGAATACTGGATTCAATTCGCGCAGGCCCGCTACGGCGCGAAACTCATCGTCGGCACCACGGCGGTGGGAGCGCCGGACTATTATAACTATTTGCAGGCCGAGCAGCTTGTCGGACTGCTGGGAGGCATGCGCGGCGCGGCGGAATACGAAACTCTGATCGACAAACCGGGACTGGGCCTGCTGGCCATGTCGCCGCAATCCTGGGTGCATCTGGCGATCATCGCCCTGATCATCTTAGGCAATGTCACTTACCTTCTTACAAAAAAGAAACTGGGAGCGTCGTGATGGGATCCGCGGGTTTTATGCAAATATTCGGCGTCTGGATGGCGGCGTTTTTCACGTTGGCGATCTTCAGCTTCCTGTACAAGGACAACGTGGTTTACAAACTGGCTGAACACGTCTACATCGGCCTGTCGGCGGGGTATTGGCTCATCTACGTCATGTTCTTCGACGTCAAACCCATGCTCGTGGACGCTTGGTTTCAAAAGGAGGGATTCGACCGCTATATTCTCCTGCTCCCGGCCTTTCTGGGGCTTCTCATGCTCACGCGCATGGTCCCGAAGATATCTCATTATTCCCGGGCGGCCATCGCTTTTACTATGGGCGTGGCGGCGGGACTGGGCGTGACCGGCGCCATTCACGGCATGATCCTCCCGCAGGTTCGGGCGACCTTTTTGCCGCTGAACAGCATCAACAACATCATCATTATCGTCGGCGTGCTCGTGACGTTAAGCTACTTTTACTTTTCCAGGGAGCATAAAGGAGCTTTAGGCGTGTCGGCGAAAACGGGCATCATCTTTCTCATGGTCGCATTCGGCGCGGCTTTCGGCTACACGGTCATGGCCCGCATCAGCCTGCTGATCGGCAGAAGCTATTTTCTCTATCACGACTGGCTGGGGATTATTTAGCCGCGATAATGACTGTGCCGACGCCCGTTGAAATTATCCGATAATTCCTAAAACAAATACTATGCAATTATGATCTAATTGTGATATTGTCCTTCCACTAATGGAATAGTCGAAAACAACTGAAAATATTTTTCAACCTTGTTCATAGGGAGGTTTCACCATGCGGGACAAAATGAGTAAATATGTCTTTTTCCTATTTATTTTCATTACCCTGGCGGCGTTTACGCCGATATTGGGTTGCGGGGACGACGATGATGATAACGATGATAATGCCGATCCGTCCGATGACGATACGGAAAATGACGATGACGCAGATGACGATGTCAATGATGACGTAAATGACGACGCCAACGATGATGTAAACGACGATGTGGACGATGACGTGGATGACGATGTCAATGATGATGTCAATGATGATGTCGATGATGACGCGGATGACGATGTCGATGATGACGTAAATGACGACGTTAACGACGATGTTGATGATGATGTTGATGATGATGTCGACGATGATACGGCCGATCCGATGGGCAATGTCTCCGGCCTTGTCACCGACACGAACAACATGCCCCTGGAAGGCGTGCAGGTCACGACACTGGGATCAAGGGCGTCGGCGGTTACCGACGCAAGCGGCGCTTTCGGATTCACCGATTTCCCCGCCGGGGACGCGATCAAAATACGATTCGACAAAGAAGGCTATACTTCCAACTGGCGCAACTGCGTGGTGTATGAAAGCCTTACATCGACGATGCACGTGGCTCTCAAAGCAAGATCCCCGCAAAAGGAATTCAATACCGGCGAGGAGTTCAACCGCTATTTCGGCAACCACCGACTCCAGATCCCGGCTAACGCCCTGGTCGATCCTACGGGCAATCCTTACACGGGCGACGCCATCGCCATCATGACCACCATCGATCCCACCGGGGACGAACGCGACGCATTCCCGGGCGACTATTACGGCATGCTGGACGGCGGCGGCGATACAAATCTGACGTCTTTCGGCCTTTCCGAGATCATCGTCGAGACCGCCGCCGGCGTTCCTTTGTCGCTGGCGTCAGGCCAGACGGCCACGCTGGAATTGAGATTGCCCGAAGGCTCCGGACTGAGCGACGGCGAGTCCGTGTCGGCCTGGTATCTCGATCCCGATCTGGGGGTATGGGTGGAACAGGGCTCCGGCAATGTTGGAGCCGCCGGCAACAATCCCGATGCTTTGTCATGGACAGTGAATGTGGACTCTATCGGCACGCGCGGAGACTCGAAACAGGCTTTTAGAATGTTTTGGAATTGCGATAAGGCCCTGATGTGGAATTCCTGGTGTTATATAGGAACCGTTCGCGACGCGCAGGGCAATCCCATTCCCGGGGCGCTGGTGCAATCCTGGCCCAGTTCCGGCAGCGGGGGCTCCACGGCAACGACGAACGTCAACGGCCAGTTTTGCATTGATGTGGCGCCGGGTCGGTACAACATGATCCGGGCCTCCTCCAGTGAACTCGGTTTCCTGCCCAAAACCATTGAGGTGGCGGCGGATAATGGGCAAGCCATGTGTTCGACTGCACCCGGACTATGCACCTACGGCGGCTACTTCGACCTTGAAGGCGTCACTTGCGTCAAGGGCGTTGCGGAAGACGTTCTCGGCGATCCCATCGAGAATCTCGTGATCTGGGGTTCCAACAACAGCCGGGCCGTCACGGACGCCGACGGTGAGTTTTGCATGCCCGCCCTGCTGGGACACGAAGTGGTCGTCCAAAGTTCTCTGCATTATCCGGCCCGGATAACGCCGGACGCCATGGGCGACTGCAATACAAATCCCACGGGCTGCGCGGAAGTGACGCTGACGCCTTACGAAGAAGGCGACACCTCGTGCGTGATGGGGGACGTGGACGCCAACTGGTCCCCTCTGGGTGAGTTCCCAATAAAGGCGTTCTATGCCGGAACCGAGACCCTGATCGCCGAGACGACAACTTCGGAGGACGGCGAATACTGCATGGATCTACTCTGCCATACGCTGGTGGACATCGCCATTTGCGGCGAATGCGCGGTGGTGATTGAAGATGTCTGGATCAATGCTTGCGACGACCACTGCATTGACGATCCGATTTCATGTCTGGTCATCCCCGACTATTACGAATGCAGCGGGGGTTATACAGATGCCTATAATCTTTGCTACGGCGATTAAGATCACCTGATTCGTTCGGATGGACGGGCTTAAAAGCCCGTCCATTTTTATTATTGGCTTACGTGGCGGTTTCGAACGGCCTGATGACATTTCATTTGCAAGCCGATATGATCCCGGCGAATTTAAGCCGATGCAAACTCATGCGAAAGTGTTTTCAATGACAGAAATCCCGAAGCAAATCCCCTGCGCCGTTACGGACAAGGCCGTATACTGCCTGGAAGTCATGGTCGATCTGATCATTCAGCTTGAAATGGAATTCGACCACCGGCTGGATACGCAAAGGCTGGCGCGCGCCGTGCGCCTCGCCCTCGACGCCGAGCCGATTCTGGGTTGCCGCTTTGTCTACGACCACAAGCGCCCTTACTGGCATCGTTTGGATAACGACGAAATCGATCACCTGATCGTTACCGCCGATGCGAACGATTATCAAAACTTTAGACTTCAGGGCCTTGACGCCCTTGAAGGGCCGCAACTCCAAGCCTGCCTGCTGCAACAAGACGGCGGCGACAAACTGCTTTTAAAAATCGGCCACGTGGCCACGGACGCCGGCGGCGTCAAGGAAATCGGCGCACTCGTGGCGAGCCTGTACAATCGCCTGGCAAAGGAGCCGGATTACGTTCCGGAGCCGAATCTACAAAGCTCGCGCGGCGTATGGCAGTTCATGCGCCGTCTGCCTTGGTATGAATACCCGCGAGTTTTTTACAACTACATCCGCACGACGTTAAACAAGCTCGTCCCGCTGCCCACGCACCATCTTCTCATCGACGGCGATCCGGGAAAATCCGAATTGTTCGTTTACGACATTCCCGCCGAGCAGGTAAGCCGTCTGGCGGCCTACGGCGCCGAGAGGCGCGCAACGCTCAACGACATTCTCATGGCGGCTTTTTTCAGAGCCCAGACGAAGGTCGCCGAGTGGGATCGCGAATCGCAGCTTCGCCTGTATTTTACCGCCGATCTCAGGCGCTACATTCCCGGCGGCCGGGGCGACGCCCCGGTCAATATGAGCGCCCTGGAGTTCATGCGGCTCGGTACGGATCTCGGAGATCATTTCGACGACACGCTGGCCAAAGTCAGCGCGCGGACCAGGCGCATGAAGTCCAACTGGATCGGACTGGCGGATTACGCCGTGGCGGTTCCGCTGGGGTTTATGCTGCCCTACGGCAAGATCAAAAACGCCTTCAATAATTTCGTCGCCTTTTCTTTGCGCAAGAAAAATATCGCCAACTCGTTTACGAATATGGGGCCGATTCCGGTCGAAAGCGTTTCATTCGATAAGCCGGCGCGCATGGCCCGCCTGCTTCCGCCCATCGCGTTGCCGCCGCACATCCTGGCCGCCGCCAGCGGCTACAACGGCGCGCTGACGCTGACGACCGCGTACAATTACAGGGAAGATCAGGCGGAAATCATGAACAGGTTGATGATGGAAACCGTCGCGGAGCTGCCCGCGTAATCAGTCGTCGAAGCTGTACATGACCTTTTGATATTGACCGCGAAACTCTTTGACTTCATCCCGGACAAATTGGGCGTCTAAAACGACGTTTTTCATGAACTCGGCGATCTGCCTCATCTCCGGTTCCTTCATGCCGAAGCGGGTCATTTCCTGCACGCCCAGGCGGATGCCCGCCGGGGTCTTGACGTTTTCCAGAGACTCCGAGGGCAAAAGGTTCATGTTGCAGATGATGTTGTTGTCCTTGAGATCCCGGGCGACCTGATCGCCGCCGCCGTGCCGAGCCAGACTCACGGCCACCTGGTGACTTTCGGTAAAGCCGAACTCCTTGGCCTGCACGTCGAATCCGAATCCGGCCATGGCCTCGGCCAGCGCCTTGGCGTTGGCGATGACCTGCCGCGCGTATTCCTCTCCGAAAGCGCGAAACTCATAGGCGCAAAGGGCCAGCGTCACCAGCGTGTCCAGGTGGTGATTCGAACTCGACGCGGGAAAAGCGCCCTTGTCGATCTTGCGCCACTCGGCGGGGCTGACGTTAGAAAGGATGACGCCTCTTTGCGAGCCGAAAAAAGTTTTGTGCGTGGAGCCCGTCACCAGATCCGCGCCCTCGCCCAGCGGGTCCTGAAAGGCCTTGCCGGCGATGAGGCCCAGCACGTGCGCGGCGTCGTAGACGATGATGATGCCCATCTTTTTGCACAAACCCGCCAGTTCGGCCACCGGATCGGGAAACAGGTAGAGGCTTTTGCCGAAGATCAACATTTTCGGATGCACTTCTTTGATGAGAAACGCGGTCTGGTCCACGTCGATGTGGTAGCCGTCGGGAGTCAGCGGAAAGTTGATGATGTTGTGCGTGTATTTGCCGACGGAGCCCGCCTTGTGGTGGCTGATGTGTCCGCCGCCGGGCGTGGAGTTGACCATCACCACGTCACCGGGTTTGATGTAGCGCGAAAAGACCGCTTCGTTGGCCACGGTGCCGGAGATCGGGCGGACGTCCACGTGCCTTGCGCCGAACATGGAGCCCATGTGCTTGCGGAGCATGGCCTCGATCTCGTCGATCATCTCCGTGCCCTGGTAATAGCGCTCGCCGGGATGGCCTTCCGCGTAGCGATGGGCGAAGTCCGAGCCCATGATCGCCCTGGCTCTCTGGGACATGACGTTCTCGCTGGCGATCAGGTTGATTGTGGATGAGCGCCAGCGATTCTGCTCGGCGACGATTCTTTCAATTTTCTCGACATTGTATTTGTACATCATACCCACCCAAAAATTCGGGCGGAGTATAGCACAAAGTTTCTAACAGCCGCATCCGCCGTCATCATCGTCATCGCCGCCGCCCCCGTCGGAGCCGATGTCATCGTCCGCGTCGGGATTGACGTTGTCATCATCATCCGCGTCATCATCTCCGGGAAGATCGTCGCGGGATTCGGCGCTGCGTTTGATATCGGCTTTCGCGATCCCGGCCGATTCTTCGCCCGCGGGCAAAACGAGCGGACCGTAATCCACGATCCCGCCGCCGGTTTCGTATTCACGCAGGTAATACGACCAGGCCGCGTCCGCCGAGGCGCCGGCGTCGAAGCTTTCGTAACGCGCGCCGCTCGGCTCGTTTTCGCACGGGATGGTCATATCCAGAGGTGTGTGATCATCCAGCGCGCACTGCGGCTCGATGGAGCTTTCCTGTTCGGAAATTCGGCAGCGCAGGATGCCGAACGCCCCGCACTGCATTTCGGATCCGGTCAGCCAGGTCAGCAATACGCCGTCCGATTTCCTCTCGGCCGCAAACTCGATGAGATCGACGGCGGCGTCGGAATGGCACTGGCAGTTGGTGGCAGGCGCATCGCACCAGCAGTACGGCGTGTCGCCGCTGCACGGGTTTCCGGCGTGCGTGTCGCAGGCGCCGGAAAGGCACGTGTCGTCGCCGTTGCAGAAAACACCGTCGTCACAGGACGCGCCGTCGTTGTCCGACCAGGACGTGGGATAAGCGTCATTGCAGAACTCGCATTCGTTGGAGGGATTCGCGTCGCCGTCATTATACGACACGCAGTCGATCAGGCACTGCCCGCCGTCAGGAACCGGCGTCATCAAACACGAACCGGAACAAAGCGTATAACCGCCCATGCACGACGTGACATCGCAACTTCCCGAGCCGTCGCAGGCAGCGGTGTAAGCATTGGGGTCGGAAGCCGTGCAGCTTGTTTCCGATCCGTATGAAGACCAGGCGGCAGGAGACGAGTCATCGCAGTATTGGCATTCGTTGGAAGGATTCGCGTCGCCGTCATTATACGACACGCAGTCGATCAGGCACTGCCCGCCGTCAGGAACCGGGTCCATCACACATGCGTCCAGACAAAGCGTATAGCCGCCGTTGCAGACGATGGCGTCACAGCCGCCGGCGCCGTCGCAGAGCGCCACAGAAGCATTGGACGCCGCGCAGCTTGTTTCCGATCCGTATGAAGACCAGGCGGCAGGAGACGAGTCATCGCAGTATTGGCATTCGTTGGAAGGATTCGCGTCGCCGTCATTATACGACACGCAGTCGATCAGGCACTGCCCGCCGTCAGGAACCGGGTCCATCACACATGCGTCCAGACAAAGCGTATAGCCGCCGTTGCAGACGATGGCGTCACAGCCGCCGGCGCCGTCGCAGAGCGCCACAGAAGCATTGGACGCCGCGCAGCTTGTTTCCGATCCGTATGAAGACCAGGCGGCAGGAGACGAGTCATCGCAGTATTGGCATTCGTTGGAAGGATTCGCGTCGCCGTCATTATACGACACGCAGTCGATCAGGCACTGCCCGCCGTCAGGAACCGGGTCCATCACACATGCGTCCAGACAAAGCGTATAGCCGCCGTTGCAGACGATGGCGTCACAGCCGCCGGCGCCGTCGCAGAGCGCCACAGAAGCATTGGACGCCGCGCAGCTTGTTTCCGATCCGTATGAAGACCAGGCGGCAGGAGACGAGTCATCGCAGTATTGGCATTCGTTGGACGGATTCGCGTCGCCGTCGTTGTAACAAGTTTCCTCGATATAACATCCGGGACAAGTCGTCGTCGTGGTCGTAGTCGTTGTTGTAACGATGGTCGTCGTTGTCGCCATGTCGCCGCTGACGCAGCGCGCGTTTCTTTCCGTATAGGCGGATGTCGTGTCGTAACTGATTTCACCGTTTCTGAAATTTACAGTCCAGGCGCTTGAGCTTGCAGCACCATCCACTGCCGACGACGACCAGAAAGTGGATTCATATTCAGAGCAGGCGGAGCCGAATTGGGAAGACCAGTAACATCCATCCGACGGTCCCGCGTCATAGGTGCAGCCGTAACAGGGGGGAGTATTTTTACAGGTCGTTTGCGTGCAGCTGTCCGTTGCATCGCAGTCTCCGCCGCTTATTGTATCCGCGCAGTCGAGAATCAAGCTGCGAAGCTCGGATATGGAAGGCAGGCGCCAATCCAGGCCGTTCAGCGTCAATCCGTCGCAATGTGTGCCGGCGCTCGCCCAGCTCATTTCTCCGCCGGTCGGCGCAACCTGCCAGGTCAATTCCGTTTCCGAGTCCGTCCAAACAGGGGACGCGGTTGTTGTAGTTATCGATGTCGTCGTCACAATCGTTGTGGTTGGAGCTTGCGTAGTCGAGGTTGTTGAAGTTGTCGTTGGCGCCTCAGTTTCAAGCGTCCTAGCCAGCCGAATACCTATATAAGCATCTCCAGTTCCATCATCAATATAGCGATTCGCGGAGCGCAGGTTGCTTCCGTAATGAGGTGCGTCCCCGCCGCGGATAACATGGCCCTGGCCTCCGTCGCTTTCCGGCCCCTCTGGATCGGTGACCGTACCGGGATAGGTTGCATCGTACCAATCCCAAACCCATTCCCAGACATTGCCGCTCATGTCGTACAATCCCCAGTTATTGGGGTATTTTTCGCCAACAGGATGTGTTGTTGAATTCCAATTACCGCCATACCAGCCGATATTCTCGATATCGGGAACATCAAATTGAGTATGGCTGGCGTCGCTATTGGTCCCATTATAATAAGCGGTCGTGGTTCCGGCTCGCGTCGCGTATTCCCATTCGGCTTCCGTTAACAGGCGATAACCAACGCAATCGTACACCGAGGAAACACCGTTCAAGGCCACCGTCGCGCTCTTGATTCCTTCCTTGTCATTGCACCAGGTTGTTGTGTTCCCCGCACTGTCGTCTTGCGCACAAACAATGTTTGTCATTGTGTAGCAAGGATTGATGGACTTCTCTTGAGAAAACTTAATGGAATACGCAATTGCGTCGTACCAACTGACGTCTTCCACAGGGTAATCATCATTGGGACCAAAGTGACTTGGCGTCCAGCTCAGGAGCGTCTGGAACTGACTTTGCGTCGTTTCATAAATGCTGACTTCAAAATCATTCGTCAGCGTAACTTCATGCTGCGTTTCATCGTCAACAACGCGTCCCGGCTCGTCTGTGGGGCTACCCATGGTGAAGGTTCCGGCTTTGATCAAGGCGAAATCCTCAGTGTATTCCGGCGGGTCGATAGTTCGGGCTATGCGGAAACCTTTGAAACTGCCTTGAAAGTTTGGGTTGCTGCTATTTCGGGTTGCGGATCGACAACTTGAAGACGGGCTGTCATATCTTCCTCCTCGGTTGGCTCTTTGGGTTCCTGTCAAAGCTCCTTCGGGATCCGTTTCGTTGCCGGAATAATCCTCGTTATACCAGTAATCCCAAACCCATTCGTCGACATTTCCACTGGTGTCGTATAATCCCAAGTCATTCGGAGACTTTTGCCCGACAGGGTGAGTTGAACTGTGGGCGTTTAACGTGTACCAGGCAATATTTATTAGGTTCAAATCGGTATCTTCGCCGTTGTAATATGCCGTCGTTGTTCCGGCTCTGGCCGCCTTTTCCCATTCCGCTTCCGTGGGAAGCCGATATCCTTCGCACCAGTAAACGGAGCCAACGCTATTGAGGCTTACGCTGGCTGATTTTATTCCGTCATTTAACTTGCAGTAATTGGCTGTATCACCGTCGCTGTTATCCTGGCATTTGATGCCGCTCAATACGTAACATGGCTTATAAGATTTATTTTCCGATTTCTTGTTGGCATATGCCAATGCGTCGAACCAACTGACATTTTCCACCGGGCAGTTGCCGCCGCAGTCGGCTCCAGCACCGTCAGCACTGAAATAGCTGGGATTTCCTCCCATCAGCGCTTCATATTCGTCTTGCGTAACTTCATAAGCGCCGATTTCAAATGCATTCGTCAGCGTAACCTCGTGCTGGGTCTCGTAGGAGCTGCGCCCTGTTTCGCCGACTGGGCTGCCCATATTGAAATTACCGGCGGGTACTTCAACGAAATTCTCATCATCGCTGACGCATCGAACCTTGAAGGTTTGACCGGCAAGGTTGCTTTGATAAGCATAAACACCTGCTGTCGTAAACATCAGGGCCCATGTCTGAATATCCGAAGCCTCGGAAGAAGACCAATAGGTTCCGCAGTCGCCGCTGAGTCCGGTCGGCCAATAGCAACCGTCCGCCGGTCCCTGGTCTGATTGACAACCCGCGCAGGACGAACTGTTACAACTGCCATCTAGGCAGTCATCTTTCACACCACAAGCCCCGCCCGTTTGAGTGTTGGCGCAATCGCGAACCAGTGACCTCAGTTCCGAGATTGTCGGCAATCGCCAGCTTAAACCGCCTGTCGGTAAAGTACTGCAATAGCTGTTGGCATCGCTCCAGCTTTTCTCAGTGTCAGGCGGTTCCAACTGCCATATCAGATTTGTATTGGGTTCGCGCCACGTACCGACGGAGCTTTCCGTGTTTGATAAATCTGAAATATAAGCCGCACCATAATTATAATAAGCGCCATATGCGCCGACGATGGAATGATCGCTGGAAATAGCAGCCGCACATCCGTAATAATCGCCTTGATAAGCATAGGTCGCCGTGTTTTTTTCCACCTCTTCCCAGGTGTTGGTGCCGGTTCTATGGAAAATGTAAGCGGCTCCTGCATTCGAGCCTTCTTCATCCTCCCGATAAGCACCCACAATGGCATAATCGCCGGAGATGGAAACCGAGTGGCCGAAATAGTCTGAATCCTGAGCATCGGAAGCTGTTTTCTTTATTCCACCATCCCAGGTATTCGTTCCTGTCCGATGGAAGATATAAACTGCGCCGGCGTCGGTTCCACTTCCATCTTCCTGATCCGCTCCTACAATGGCGTAATCACCGGATATGGAAACGGAATAACCGAAGTGATCATATGCCACTGGTGTATCGGATGAGATTTTCCTGGTGACTTCACCCCAGGTATTTGTTCCGGTTCTATGAAAAATATAGGCTGCACCTGTTGTATCTTCCAAATAAGCGCCCACAATGGCGTAATCACCGGAAATCGAGACGGATTGGCCAAAGTAATCGTCCGCATCCGGATCACTTGAAACGATTCGCGTTCCAGTGTCCCAGGTATTGGTACCGGTTCTGTGGAAGATGTATGCAGCTCCGGCTCTTGATCCACCCTCATATTCATGATAAGCGCCCACAATGGCGTAATCGCCCGAGATCGAAACGGAATTACCATAATAAGCATATGAGCTAGGTTCATCCGGTAAAATATTGGCAACGGGATCATCCGTCCAGGAATTATCTCCGGTTCGATGAAAGATATAGGCAGCCCCGGCAAACTCACCTACATCATCCAGGTCTTCCAGCCTTGCGCCCACAATGGCGTAATCCCCGGAAATGGAAACGGAATAACCGAACTGGTCCGCTTGATCGGGACTTGTGGATTGTATTTTTACGGCAGAATCCCAGATATTGTTTCCGGTTCGTTGATATATGTAAGCTGCTCCTGCCTCCGAACCTCCCGTATCCTCTTGATATGCACCCACAATGGCGTAATCCCCTGAGATGGAAACGGAATAACCGAAGTAGTCATCATTAGCGGGATCCGTAGCGACAATTCTGTATTGATTGTAGTCACTTGCGTCAGGTTGCTCGGAAGCGATTGACGGAAAGCTCGTCTCAATGGTCGGTGTTGTATTTGTGAGTAGTTGTGTCGTTTTGAAAATAGTCGCCGATGCAGAAGTGAGTGATCGGTTTGCTGAGTGCGGAGAATTGTGTTTAGATATTCTTTCCTGATCTGTTTTTGAGTGAATGGCAATTTTGGAAGCGTCATTGAAGCCACGAACGCATCTCACATTGTTAAGGCTTTCGTGATTGATGATACCGATTTCGCCTGTGGAATTCTGAATTTGCCATGCGAAACCCCTGAGATCCTGAACTACGTTTGAAGACCAATACGCAATATCTGATTCCTTTTGTTCCAAAGGAAAATTATTTTCATTTTCAAAATCATCTTCAAGCAAACAGCCATCGCATGAAGAATTTTTGCAGGAAGAATTCAGGCAATCATCGCTAACATTACAGGCACCGTCTGTTTTCGTTTCAGTGCACCAGGAAAAAAGACTCCTTAATTCCGATATTGTAGGCAAACGCCAATCATCGTAACCGCCAAGAAATAACCGCTCGCAATGATCGTCAGCTTGCGAAAACTCTATCTCACCGCCAGTTGGAGTCACTTGCCAGACCAAGCCTGTTTTGTCATCAATCCAGACATCGAATTCGGCATCCATCTGGTACGTATCACTTAAAGGATCATAGTAATACGTGTCGTCATTAAGCATCCCTGTGTCGCTGAATGCGGAATCATTATCAATTGCGATAGAATCATCATCCAGTTCTGCGGTTTTGTCACTGTCGACAGCGCTGATTATTCCATAGTCGTGGGCGTCGTCATCATCAGCTGCGTACTCCATATCGCAGGTCAGGCTGAAAACAACGCTGAAACAAAGAACAAACAATATCTTGAGACGAGAGTGATTCATCGATGCTTCCTTATCGGTGTTCGTGTTTTACGAAAAATTCTGATCCGCGCTTGCGCCCGCAATAAGGCAATGTCCGTGCCAACCAATGACAAAAAATCCACCATATTTTTTTGTAAGTTTTTGACTTTAATGAAGTGAAAGCGGCGGATTTTTCTTGAAAAGCAAGAATGTTTTATTACATTTCAAGAAATTATTATTGCGTAAGAAGAAAGGGGGCGGCGGCGGATTATTCTTTTGTCGGCAAGTCGTGCTTTTTTAGAAGAGCATACAAACGCGGCTGGGAAAGCCCGGATAATCCGGCGGCATCTTTGATATTGTAGTTCGTTTCCGCAAGCAGGTCCGTCAGGTAAACCTTCTCCGCTTTGTCCAAGGCAAAAGTTTTATATTCCTTGAACGACGGAAGCTTATCCGATTGGTCGGATACCGGCGGCGCGGGATCGGCGCACTCCAGGGATTTTTTCGCCAGATCCGCGCGCAGGTATTTGGGCAGATGGATCGGGTATAGAACCTGGGAATCCCCGGCGATGACAATCGCCTGCTCGATGCTCTGGACCAGTTCCCGGACATTTCCCGGCCAGTGGTATTTTTCCAGGCATTCCATGAACTCCGGCGAATATCCTTTCACGGGAATATCATTATCCCCGCATATCTTTTCGAGATAATGATGCGTAAGTTTTTTCACATCGCCGGATCTTTGATTCAGAGGCGGCAGCTTGATCGTGACGGTTTGCAGCCTGAACAGCAGATCCTGCCTGAAGTTCCCCGTCTCGATCAGATCCGCCAGCTCCCTGTTTGTGGCGGCCACAAGCCGAAAATCGCTCTTCCGCTCTTTGACGCTGCCGATCGGCTTGTATGTGCGTTCCTGTAGCGTGCGCAGCAGGACCTTTTGATGCGCGAGTTTCAATTCCGAAATTTCGTCCAGAAACAGCGTGCCTCCGTCCGCCTGCTCCACAAGCCCCGTCGTTGTTTTTTCCGCGCTGGTAAAAGCGCCTTTTGTGTGACCGAATAAAATGCTCTCGAACAGGTTTTCCGGGACGGAAGCGCAATCCACAATCACAAACGCCTTGTTTGCGCGATCGCTGTTTTCGTGAATGGCGCGGGCGAAAAGCTCCTTGCCCGTCCCCGTTTCACCGAGGATCATCACGTTGGATGCGCTGGAAGACGCTCTGGCGACCAGATCCAGGCATTCATTGAATTCAAAACTGTCGCCGATGATGTTTTTTCTTTTCAGAACGATTTTTTTCTCGGCCGCGGAATTCTTTTTCCGTCTGTAGTCAAGCGCCCGCGTTACGGACAATACAATGTCGTTGATGGATCCGTTTTTCGGGATGTAATCCCAGGCGTCTTTTTCAATAGCAAGAGCCGCGCCATCGGGTTCATCATTGCCGGTCATGATGATGATTTCCGGGGCGCAGTGCGTATCTCTGAACCTGGGGATATAGTCCAGGCCGTTGCCGTCGGGCATGCGCACGTCCAGAAGAACCAGATCAATGAAGGCGCCGGCCGCCAGATCCAATCCGTCGCTCAGGGTATGGGCGCAAGTTACGTCATAACCCGATTGCGAAAGTTTCCCTTTGAAGGATTCGCAAAGCGATCTGTCGTCGTCAACGATCAGGATACTCGTCATAGTTTGAATTCGTTATCCGTATAAAATATTTTCATCACACAAGAAGACCTGCAAAAACAACCAACTATAGCAGGATTAGGATTGCGCGGTCCAGCCGATGACCTCCCGAATCATTCCGGCGATTCCGGCGGGATCCATGGGTTTGACGATCAGGCGCATTTTTTGATTCTCGGACTGCTGCAACTGCGCCATCGCTTTTGAAAATCCGGTCATGATGATCGTCGGAAATTCCGGGGCGATCTGCGTGATTTTTTTATGTAACTGAAACCCGGTCATTTTCGGCATCACCTGATCGGTCAGCAATAAGTCGTATTTTCCCGGATTCAGCTTGAAATCCTGGAGCGCCTGAATCGGCTCGCGGTAGGTATCGACCTTGTATCCCAGGCCGGTCAGAAGCGCGCTTCCGGCGTCCAGGATCGCCTCTTCGTCGTCCACCATCATGATCGTCTCGCTGCCTTTGGGCAATTCGGAAACGCTCGAAATGTCTTCCGCGTACGCCGACTGCCTGAAAACCGGAAAATAGACGTCAAAGATCGCGCCTTGTCCCGGCTCGCTTTTCACCATGATCCGGCCGTCATGGCCCTCCACGATTCCATGCACAACCGAAAGCCCCAGCCCCGTGCCCTCGCCTTGTTCCTTGGTCGTGAAAAACGGATCGAAAATCCGATCCACCGTATCCGAATCCATCCCGCGGCCCGAATCCTTGATGGTGAGCTTAACGTAGTCGCCTGCGGGCAGGGAAAGACCGATTCCATCCAAATCTTCCAATGGAGATTCGGTTAATGAAACTTCAACAGTCCCGTCTTTTTCACCGACGGCCTGAAAGCCGTTGGTGCAAAGGTTCAGAACAACCTGGAAAATTCGGGATGAATCCGCCAATACGGTCTGGCAGTCATCGTCGATGTCCGCCTTGATTTCGATATTCTTCGGCATGGAGGCTTTCATGAATTTCAGGGCTTCATTGACAGTATCCTGGATGCGGATGGGAATGCGCTTCTGGTCGCTTTGCCGGCTGAATGTGAGAATCTGGTTGACCAGGTCCCTGGCCCGGTTGGCGCCTTCGATGACGCGGCCGACGTTCTCCCCGGCGGCCGGATCGTTTTTCACGGCGTCCTGCACCATTTTCGACGACCACAGGATGCCGGTGAGAATGTTGTTGAAGTCGTGCGCGATGCCTCCGGCCAGCGTGCCCATCATCTCCATCTTCTGCGCCTGATGAAGCATCTTCTCGAACTTTTCCTTTTCGTTTTGAGCCAGCCGTTTTTCGGTTACATCCTGGTACATGACGACGAAATACGCGAACTCGTTCTTGTCATTGAAAACCGGGAAGCAGGTCGCTTCAATAAATTTTTCCTCGTAGGGATACCATTCAGGATGCTCCACGCGTTGCTGGCGATAATTCAAACACAACTCAATGTCGGTTCTAAATATTTTTCCCTCACGCATGGCATAAAGGTCATCTAGGATTCCGTATTGTTTCACCACTTCATCTTCGAAAAAACAGTAATCCTTGGATGGCTCTACGCCGACTTTATCGAGTCCCATAACCTGAGAAAACGCCTTATTCGAGCGAATGACATAGCCGTCCTTATTGAAAATCATAATGCCGTAGGGATTGTGCTCGATGATGCTGTTTGTAATATCCGGCATGGCCTTCACTTCTTCCACAATATTTCTTTGCCTGGATATATCGCTGATGGTGTTGATGACGGCTACGATCTCGCCGTCTTCATTTCTCTTGGCGTAATAGGAATACTCCAACCAGTTTTTCTTGCCATCCGGTCCCGGTACGCCGAACTCGTGGTTGGTCTGCTCTCCGTTGGCAAACATATTATCGACCAAAATCTCACGCGTCTTCGCGATTTCCGGCGGGAAACATTCGGCAATGGTTTTGCCCAGCAGTTCGCCTGCCTTAAGGCCGCTTTTGGCCTCCATTTCGGGACCGATCTGGGCGTAGATGTGCTTGTACTCACGATCCATGACCAGGATGGCGAATTTACCGATGGAATCGACGTAATCGGAAAATTCGGATCTGGCCTGATTTTTCTCGGCAAAAGAACTCAACACAATAACTCCTTTTCAAAAAAGCGCCGCGCCGCCATTGAAATGCAAAAGTTCATAATCGGAAAATCAACCACTTTCTATAAAGCGAGTCCCTTTGAATCCCGTATGAGCTTCGTTGACGCTATTGTCTAAAACAATTCCAGCAATCAAATCCGGCAATTCCATTGATTGACAATTTATTTTTCTACACCTGCTAGAAACTCAATACAAAATTATTGATATATTTCCTAGCCCATTATTTAACAATTATACCCAATGTGAGTTATTTGGCTTTAGCAAACTTAACTTGCGTGTCAGGCGGTGTATAACCCAATTTTATCCGCAGCATCCGCCATCATCGTCGTCATCATCGCCGTTATCGGTATTGGTATTGATATCATCATCGGCGTCATCATCATCGGCGTCGTCATCGACATCATCATCAACGTCATCATCGGCACTGTCGTCATCGACGCTGTCGTCATCGGCGCTGTCGTCATCCGCGTCGTCATCCGGCTCCCAGTCGCCGCCGGCGGGCCACGCGGGTTTGGGATAGTCCACGTCGGAGCACGCGCCGTCTTCGGTGGGCGTCGCCGGTTCGGCGTCGCTTGCGTCGTCTTCGTTGATGGTGACAAGCGCGTTGGCGGCGACTTCGTAGAGCGTCACCACTTTACCGCTTAAAAACTTCGCCGTGACGCGCCAGGCCGTCTGGCAAGTATTCAGGCCGTAATGCAGGATGAAAGGATCGCCGTTGGTGGTTCCTTTGCCCGATGAAATCTCTTTGGCCTGCGGCCCCTTGTCGGCCGTGACCTGCAGTTCGACCCGCGCGCCCACGCAATAAGGGTCGCCGTCATTGCACTCCAGCTTGATTTGCAGCCAGTTGTTATCGGTTCCGTTGTTGGCGAAAAGCCCGCGGTTGCACATCATGTCCAGGTCGCCGTCGCTGTCGTAATCAACGAAGGTCGAGCCCCAGCCGTTGTCGATATCCAGGCCGTTGAAATCGCCCATCTCGGCGAAGGATCCGTCTCCGTTGTTTCGATAAAGCTGCTCCTGATAGCCGCTGTAAATGTTCGTGATCATCAGATCGCACCAGCCGTCGTTGTTCCAGTCGCCGGCGCTGGGATCCGAATTCGTCTCGATATATACCAGTTTCCATTGCTCGGTCATATCCGTGAAGTCGTAATCCGGCGGTCCGTTGTTGATGAATATGAAACTCGGATCGCTGAAACTGGAAAAGCGCGGGTGCGCCAGGTTCGCGTTGACGAGATCCAGATAGCCATCGTTGTTGAAGTCGGCCCACGCGGAGCCGATGGTATGCCCCCAGGCGTCCTGATATTCGTATCCCTGCACGCCCAGCGATTCGGACACTTCCGTAAAAGTTCCGTCGCCGTTGTTGCGGTACAGGAAGTTGGGATCGAGGCGGTAGTTGCTCACGTAAATGTCCGGCCAGCCGTCGTCGTTGTAATCACCCCAGTTCACGCCGCGCCCGCACATATAGTCGCCGTCGCCCGCGATGAGCGGATCCAGATCAAGCTCCGGCGCCACGTCGGTAAAGGTCCCGTCCCCGTTGTTGCGATAAAGCTTGTCCCGCGTTCCGATGCTCAGGGTTTCGCCGGGCATTTCGTAGTTGGCGATGTACAGATCCAGATATCCGTCCAGGTTGTAATCGCCCCAACCGGCGCCTTCCGTGGGCAGTTTATCAATATCCCCTTCTTCCAGGGCGTCTTCAGTGATATCCGTAAAAGTTCCGTCGCAGTTGTTTTTCAAAAACCGGTCGTTAATCTCCAGGCTGTTGGCCATGGCGAAATAATCGATGCAGCCGTCATTGTCGAAGTCGGCCCAGACCGCGCCGGTATTGGGCATGTCGATAACGCCCGCCGCCGCCGATACGTCGGTAAAGCCCCCGTCTCCCTCGTTGCGATAAAGATGATTGCCGGTCATCAAGTCCTGATCGCCGTCGTTGTCGTAGTCCGCCCAGGACACGCGGGAACCGCGCGTCGTGAGCCCCGCCGTTTCGGTAACGTCCGTAAACTGCGTGTCGACGGGAACATCATAGCGCTCGACTTTGACGCTGATGTACCAGTCCCGGTGGTTTTCATGCCACACGCCGTCGCGGTAGGATTTCGCACGCAATCCCCAGTTCCCCGTGGAGTCCATGCCGAGTCTGGGTTCGTCATCCAGTTTTAAAATGCCGACGTGAAAATCCAGCCCCGTATCCGCGTCGATGGGATCATCGAATTCGATGTAATAACGGTTGTAGCCTTCCTCGACATCCACGCGCACCGGCTCCATCATCTGCCGGTCGAGATTCGGAAAATCATTGTCGTCTTTGTAAAGATGCACTTCCACGGCGCCGGTAAACTCCGTATAAAACATGATCAGCTTGATGAGCGCCGGAGTCTGCGGTGAAATGCGCATGGTCCACAGGTCGCCGGCGTCGTTGAAAGGATCGTACGCGTATACCGAATCGCCGTCGGTGTGATCGATCCATTCGTCCGACGCCCATGCCGAAAGCCCGATCATAAGCGCCATCAAAGTCAAAGCCATGGTCAGCGCAGTTTTTTTCATGATCATCCTCTTTTAAAGGTTTTATGGTTCATCCGGGATTATTGGCGACAAGTTCAGTTATCATTTCACAATCAAGATCAAAAAACCAGCTTCGATTAACGGGGGCATTGACCGGCGCACGCATCTTGTTATCGTAAAAGCATCGTAATGTTTCGGCGTTTTCGCCCGCGCATTCGGAGGACCTCTTGGATACCTGGGAAGGCAAAGAGTTCGTCATCATGCTGGATTTCGCCGGAAGGATTTCGGGCGTCCCGAAAAAACTTCCGCCGACGGTCGCCGGCGCCGTCGAGGCGAAAATGGGCCGCCCCCTGCCTGAAGCCTGTTCGCTCAAAGACGCGCAGCGCATCGAATCGGTGATCAAAACCCTTCTCAAAGGAGGGTCGGTCGGCCCGACGCAGACCGAGTTCGAATCTCCCGGCTCGGAGAAGATCGAATGCACCCTGCGCTTCGAGCGGCTGAACGGGCCGGATGAAAAAATGAACGGGCTCATGGTTTTCGGCCTCGTCGGCATGATCGAAACCGGCGTGCTCGGCAAGCTGTCCAGCCGCGTTCTGTCGCAGCTTCTGGAGTCGGCCAGAAATTTCGCTCTGATCGCCGAACCCCTGCCCCTGGCTTTCAACATCGCCGCCGGGGCGAAAAAACTGGCCGGCGCCGACATCGCGGCGGTTTATCTGAAAGACGAAATCACCGGCCTTCTTCGCGTGGCCGGGCACGCCGAAATGCCGTCCATGCTGGTGCCCAAGGCAATCCATGAGGGAGAGGGACTCATCGGCAAAGTCACCGAGCGCGGCGAGGCGATTTTGGCCAGGCGCCGCCCCGACGTCCTGCCCGCCGACGATCCCGCCGCGAGCATGGATTGCAAATCCTATATGTATGTCCCGCTGCGGTGCGAAGGCGTCAGGCTCGGCGCCCTGTGCGTTTTTGCAAAGGATGAAGCGCGATTCGCCGAGACCGAAGAGGAACTCATTTACGGCCTGGCGGAAATCGCATCCGCCGCGATATTGCGGACCCGGCTTAAGAAGGGACTCACGGAAAGCGAAACGGTCTTGCGCGCGGCGCTTAACGGCGTGACGGTGGGCGTCCTGGCCACGGATCACGAGGGACGCATCGCCCACCTCAATCCCGAATTCCTCATCATCAGCCGCATGCGCGCGGCAAGCGCGGAAGACGTGGTGGGACGAAATTTATTTTCCACGCAGATCGTTTTGAAAAACAGGCTGTCGGAAAAAATCGTCAAGGTGCTGGAAGGCGACCGATTCGACTTTGACCGGCCCGAATTCATTTTAGCCGACGACAGCCGCGCGCCGATCCGCATTCAGGGAAGAGCGCTGACGGACGGCGAAAGGGTTCTCGGGGCTTTGCTCGTCATGCGGGAACTTGAAATCCGGCCCGAGGCCGTAAAAGACATCGCGGATGAAAAGCCGGCGGAGCATAGAATCGAAGATTCGATCAAAGTGGCCGAAAGCAATGTCGACGAGCAGTATTGGTCCTTTTTCGAAGACTCCGGAGACGGAATTCTCATTTTTTCCGCCGACGGAGACATCATCGATCTCAACGACGCGGCCACGCGGATTCTCGCCCTGGATAAAAAGGAAATTCTCGGCGAACCGTTAAGATCGATTTTCCCGCAAGAAAAGGCCGCGGCCGGGCCGCCGGAATCATTCAGACCTTATAGGCCTTTGAAAGACGGCGGGCAAAGCCAGCTGTTTTTCGGCGCGCCGGGTTTTCAGAAGAGAATTCTGCTGGCCGAAGACGACGACGGCGAAAGGGAGTTTTGCCGAAAAATCCTGACCGACGCGGGATACGACGTGACCGTCGCCGAAGACGGGCAGGAAGCGCTGGATATTTTCAAGGCGGAAAACGGGCGCTTCGATCTGGTTATGCTGGACATGGTCATGCCCGGCCTGAACGGCGAATCCGCATTTCGCAAAATGCGCGTGTACGATCCCGGCACGAAGGCCGTCCTGTGCACCGGTTACGCCGAGCAGATCAAGGAGATGCGGGACGCCGACCTGGGGCCGGTGGCTTACGTGGAAAAACCTTACGAGGCCGTGCAGCTTTGCGAAACCGTCGCCAAAGCTTTGGCCAAAAGCAGCCCGGGCAAGCCATGACATTTCCCGTGGCCTCCGCTGTCGATGAACCGCGCAATTCATCGCCAAACAAAACGGCAAAGCGATAAATCATGGGAAAACCCGACGCATCACTGAAACTCGAGCAAGTCTCTTTCGCTTATCGAAACAAAGACGTGCTCGACGGCCTGAGCGTGCGCGTTCGCGACGGGGAAATGGCGGGCATCGTCGGTCCCAACGGTTCGGGCAAATCCACGATGCTCAAGATCATGGCCGGGATGCTTCGTCCGCGATCGGGCAAAGTGAAGCTTTTCGACAAAGCCTTGAGCGAATACAAACGCCGGGAGGCGGCGCGGTTTATCGCCTACGTGCCCCAGGATCTCTCCATTGCCTTCGGGTACACCGCCGGGGATTTCGTGCTGATGGGCCGCAGGCCGCATCACGGAGCGCTGCCCTTCGAATCCGCCGCCGACGCCGAACTGGCCCGCCGGGCCATGACGGAAACCGACACCGACGCCTTAAGCGACCGCTTGCTGACCGAGCTGTCCGGCGGAGAAAGGCAGCGCGTGGTGATCGCCGCCGCCCTGGCCCAGCAGCCCTCGATCATGCTCCTGGACGAGCCCACGGCCGCTTTGGATCTGCGTTATCAGATTCAGATTCACTCCATTCTGCGGCGACTGAACCGCGAAAACTCCATCACCGTCGCCGTCGTCACGCACGATCTGAACATGGCGGCTTTGTTTTTTCCCCGCGTCATCGTCTTGTCCAAGGGCCGCATCGTCGCCGACGGACACCCCTGGGAAATCCTCACGCCGGAGCTGATCGAGGAAGTCTACCGCGTGCACGTGGATTTCACGAAACGCCCCGGCGGCGCGCCGATCATCACTCCCGGCATCGTCGCGGAGGGCGAAAAATGAAAGCCCTGACCCCCTTGCGTTTCTTTGCGCGCGTTTTGCCTTTCGCGATCTTCTTTGCCGCCGTTATGATCCTGTGTCCCCTGGCGGGTCGCGTGCCCGTGGAAATTTCCAAAGCCCTGGATCTCTCCATTCCCAGGAACCTCAACTCGGATTACACGCTGCTTTTCATGCTGCGTATCCCGAGAATTTTGCTGGCGGCTTTGACCGGAAGCGCTCTGGCCATGGCCGGCGCCGCGTTTCAGGCTCTTTTGCGCAATCCTCTGGCCGAGCCCTACACGCTGGGCGTGAGTTCCGGCGCGGCCCTGGGCGCGGTTCTGGCCATCAAGCTGGGGTTGGATATCAGCTTTTTAAGTTTTTCCGCCATTCCCCTTTTCGCCTTCGCCGGCTCCCTGGGAGCCATGGGGCTGATCTACCTTCTGGCCCGCGGGCGAAGCGGGCTTCCCGCGTCGATTCTGCTTTTGTCCGGCGTGACGATCAGCTTTTTCTTTTCTGCCATGATTCTCTTCATTCACTACATGGCGGACTTCACCGAAAACAGCCAGATGATACGCTGGACCATGGGCGGTCTGGATATCGTGGGATATAATTCCCTGGCGGGCCTTTTGCCCCTGTGGATCATCGGCGCGGCGGCCCTGATGGTTCTGGCGCCGAGTTTGAACGTCCTGTCTTTCGGCGCCACGATGGCATCGGCAAAGGGCGTGGATGTGCCCAAAACGCAAAAAGCCACCTTCGTGTTCGCCTCCATGATCACCGGCGCCGTAGTCAGCGCCGCGGGCCCCATCGGATTCGTGGGATTGATCGTGCCCCACGCCCTGCGCTTTATCACCGGCCCGGACATGCGCGTGCTGGTTCCCGCCAGCGCATTCGCCGGCGCAGGTTTTCTGGCGCTCTGCGACACCGCCGCGCGAGTCATCCTGCCGTCTGTAGAAATTCCCGTGGGCGTTTTGACCGCCATGATCGGCGGCCCGTTTTTCTGCGTGCTGCTTTTTCGATACAAAAAGCGCTGGGGCGGCGGCGACTGAAGCCGCGAATGCGTATCCTGTACGTTTCGACGCAATCCGTATGTTATGGCCGTCATCTCTTCGCTTTGAATTAAAACAGTTATTCGTGATTTTAAAACACTAACCCGCATTTCTCACCAGGTTTTGTAGCGAGGGCGTTTAGACGGTTGGGAATACGGGCTACTCGGACTGGAAGACGCTGCGGGCGTACCAAGGCAGTACGTCAAGGCGGCTGGAGGGAGAATAGCTCGTAGTTCCTGCCGGATAGACATCCGCAGTAGAAAGCTGGTGAGAAATGCGGGCTAATAAAAAATCGTATCGCCATCGAGCCATGTCTCTGATATTATTCATGAAAGCGAGGAGGTTTGAAAATGAAATATTATTCTTTTCAAATCGTTATTGAAAAAGAACCGGAAGATGAAGGTTATTATGCCTACAGCCCCAACCTTTCCGGTTGTTTCAGCAACGGTAAAACCATTGAGGAAGCAAAGCACAATATTCGCGAAGCGATCCAGGCGCATATTGAATCACTGATCTCACAAGGACTTTCAATTCCGCAGGATGAAAAGCTCGTCCACGTCGAACACCTTTCCCTGGGCTTCCCGGGATGACCAGGATGCCGCAGGTTAGTGCGAAGGAACTTATCAGGTTTCTTAAATCCAACGGGTTCATCGAAGATCGCCAGTCAGGAAGCCACTTAATACTCAAAAACGAGCAAAAAGTTATAACGATCACCATCCCGGTGCATACCGGGTGCGATATCGGGCGAGGGCTTGCTGTACGCATTCTCAAGGACGCGGGATTCAGCGTCGAACAATTCCTGCGTTTGCGCTGAATCGAAGTCGAGCAGGCAAGCCTTGTTTCCTTCTTCATCCTTCAGTGGCGCTATGTTATAATAAGTATGAAAGGATCGGCTTTTTGGAGCGCCGACGAAATATGCGCCATAAATTTTTCATTCTTGCGGCTTTGCTTTCGACCGCTTTGCTGATGCCGAGTGCGGCTTTAGTCGTTGCCGCGGACGTTCCCAATCCTTCAAGCCTGATTTTAAGTTGCGCCAAAGAATCCCCGTATTCCGACTCTCTTCTCGACATCGCCACGGCCCTTGCCGTCGACGCCGACGGAAATGTCTTCGTGACCGGTTATTCACTCATAGAGCAGCGCATGGTTGAAACCGGCGATGACGACACGGCGGACGATGATACGGCTTCGCCTGCGGATGACGACGCCGAACCCGAATACGAATACGATTATGATTGGGTGACCGTCAAATGGGAGCCGGAGGGTCTGAAAGCCTGGGCGAACCGCCACACCGGCGAAAACGGCGACGTGCTTGGCGACGATAAGGCCTGGGACGTCGCCGCCGATTCCGACGGCAATTCCTACGTCACGGGAACGGCGTACAACGCCCAAGGCGACAGGGATATCGTGACGGTCAAATACGACGCCGACGGCGGCCTTTGCTGGACGGCGAGTTTCGACGGTCCGGAAAGCGGATTCGACCGGGGCAACGCCGTCGCGCTGGACGACGAGGGCAACGTCTACGTCACGGGTCTGGCCTCGGTTTTCGACGAGCAATTCGGCGTTTTGTCCCAGGATGTCGCGACGATTAAATACGATGCGGACGGCAACCGGCTCTGGTTCGCGCTGTACAGTTTCGGCATCATGGATCAGGGAAAACATATCGCCGTGGACGCGGACCACAACGTGTACGTATCCGGACTGGCCACGACGTTTATGCTGACGCTGAAGTACGATTCCGAAGGCGAATTCGGGTGGGTGTCGCAATACTTCGCCGCCGAATCCGCCGCCGGCGCCGCGGGACTGGCCGTGAGCGCCGCCGGCGACGCCTTTGTCGCGGGCGGAGCTTACCGGGGCGACCAAAGCGATTTCGATTTCGCCGCCATAAAATACTCGGCGGCCGGCAAGGATGAATGGATCGGCCTTTACGGCGGCGCCGACGATTCCCGGGACGTGCCCACGGCGCTTTTTCTGGACACACAGGACCATCTATACGTCACGGGATACGGCGGCGAAGTCAACGCAAGCCCGGATTACATCACGATCAAATACGACGCCCTGGGACAGGAGATGTGGCGGGCGCGATACTCCGGTCCGGAAGGCGCCGATTATCCCATGGACATCGCTTTAGACAGCGCCAACCGCGCGGTGGTTACGGGCTCGTCATTGAAACGTTACGTTATCGCCGAAGATTTCGATATCGCCACGGTGAAATACGATATCGCCGGGCAGGCGGAATGGACCGCGCGCTACGACAGCCCCGACAACCTGGTCGATCAGGGGACGGCCGTGGCGGTGGATTCCGGCGACAACGTCCTGGCCATGGGAACTTCCGTCGCCCGGGAAACCGGCCCGGACTTCGTCGTGGTGAAATACACGCGCGACGGCGATGAATTGTGGGTCGGCCGGCACGACGGCCCCGGCGAATTCCCGCCGGACGGCTCCTGCCCCGTTTCGGATGACGACGACGATATGGATGACGACGGCGATGACGACGACATGGTCGACGACGACGATTCCTTTATTCCTCCCGCCGATGACGACGATGACGACGATAACGACGACGGCTCCCGGTGCGGCTGACGCGAAGCATTCCAATATCCCCTTAAATCCTCAGGATCCTTTACGAAACGGCTCCGTGTGTGACATATAAAAGTGATTACGGCTCATGACCGGCGCACTTAAAGGAGAAACAATGCACGGCCGCGTAATGGGAATCGATCCGGGCCAGGCGCGCATCGGCGTGGCCGTGTCCGACGAACTGCGCCTTGCGGCCAATCCCGTGTGCGTGATAAAGGCCAAATCCCAGCATGAAAATGCGGCGGAAATCGCACGCCTTGCCGCCGAGCACGAAGTCCGGGAAATCGTCATCGGCCTGCCCTTGCACATGAACGGAGACGAAAGCCCCGGCTCGCAAAAAGCCCGCGCCCTGGCGGCGTTGGTTGAAGCCGAAACCGGTCTGCCCGTGCATTTGTGGGACGAGCGCCTTTCCACCATGGCCGTCGAAAGCGTCATGATCGAAGCGGGCGTCAGCCGAAAAAAACGAAAAGGCGTCATCGACAAGGTCGCCGCAACGTACATCCTCCAGGGGTGGCTCGACGAATGGCATCTCGACCGAAAAGACAATTGATGCGACCGCGGCCGCCTGCTTGGAAACGGCCCCGATTTATCGCCGCCGCCGCGGTCCTCGCCGTTTTCGCTCTTGTATTGATTCTGCATTCCACGATGAGTTACAAGCCCGGCGACGAGGTCGAAGTGACCGTCGACAAGGGCATGAGCCTGGCGGCCATCGCCAAACGTCTGGAGGAGCAAGGAGTTGTACGATCCTCGAAGGCTTTCGTGGCGTATGCGATTTCAAAAAACGCGGCGTCGAAACTGCGCGCCGGGGATTTTGTGATCCGTCAGCGGGAAAAACCGGAAAAAGTTTTGGAAATTCTTGTTTCCGGTCCCATGCATCCCCGGTCCGTGACCATTCCCGAAGGTTACAGCGTCCGGCGGATCGCCGATCTGATGGAAAAAGAAGGCATCGATACGAAAGCGGTTCTGGATGCGCTGACAAAAAACGCTGCTTTTGCAAAAAGCCTGGAAATACCCGCCGATTCCCTGGAAGGATATCTGTTTCCCGACACCTATTATTACACGAAAGGCGAAGGGGCCAAGACCCTTTTCACGCAAATGGTCCGGCGTTTTTTTGAAATATACGACCAGCGCATGCAAAAACGCGCCGCCGACATCGGCATGACCATGCACCAGGTCGTCACGCTGGCCAGCATCGTGGAAAAAGAAACGGGGCAGGCTTTCGAGCGGCCCATGATCGCCGCCGTGTTTCACAACCGCCTCAAAAAGAAAATGCGTCTCCAAAGCGATCCCACGGTGATTTACGGACTCGGAGAGAAGTTCAACGGGAATCTGACGAAAAAGGATCTGCAAAACACCACCGCTTACAACACCTACAAAATCAAGGGCCTTCCTCCCGGCCCCATCGCGAATCCCGGCGCCGAAGCCCTGGAGGCGGCGCTTTGGCCCGCCGATTCCAAAGCCATCTACTTCGTCGCCCGAAACGACGGGACTCACTTTTTTTCGGTCCGTTACCGGGATCACGTCAACGCGGTCAACCGTTACCAAAAAGGCGAACGGAACTGATCCTGTCGTTTTTCGCCGTTTCGATAAAAGCAGCGCCTTGAGCTTGGCCGGACGATCTGTTTGAATATAAACTGTCTTTTAGCAAAACAGGCAGCTCACATCTTCGGGGAGATCTCATGGCTTCGCTTAAAAAGAGAATGCGGGTCTGGCAGGGAGACATCACGACGCTGGACGTTGACGCCATCGTCAACGCCGCCAACCACACTCTGCTCGGCGGGGGCGGCGTGGACGGCGCCATCCACCGGGCCGCGGGGCCGGACCTGAAAAAGGAATGCGCCACGCTGGGAGGTTGTGAGACGGGCGATGCGAAAATGACAAAAGGATACCGGCTGAGGGCGAGGCGTGTGATACACACCGTGGGACCGGTCTACGGACGCGGCGGCGCCGACCGGGCCGAGCTTCTGGCTTCCTGCTATCGTCGTTCCCTGGAGCTTGCCCGGGATGCGAACTTGAAAAGCATGGCGTTTCCCGGCATCAGCACCGGCGTTTATGGATACCCCGAGGACAAAGCGGCGAAAATCGCGGTGAAGACCGTGGCGGATTTTCTGCGCGGGGATGGCGGGATCGAAACCGTAATATTTTGCACCTTCAGTTCAAAAGCGACGCAATTGATCGAAAAGGAAATCCGGGAGCTTGCCGATGAATAAATGTCACATTCCCGCGCGACGCTCGGATGCGAGGCGCGAAATTTGAAAGCGTTATTAATCCATCCCCGCCTGGAACTGCTCTTTGAAGCGCTGATGCCCGAAGAGGTCGGGGAAAAATGGATTCAGGTTCCGGCCCTGGGTCCTCTGTATGTCAGGGAAACGGCCAGGAGCCGTGGATTTGAAGTCGACTATCTGGACGCCGATGCGCTGGACATGGGCCCGGATCAGGTGGCCGCCGCGGTCGCCGAAGGCGGTTACGCCGTCGCCGGCGTCACGGTGAATTCCTACAATCTCTCCTCCGGGCTGGCCGTCGCCGGGGCCATGAAAAAAGCTACGCCGGATTTATTCGTCGTGGCCGGGGGCGTGCATCCGACGATATACCCTTTGGAAACGGCGAACCTGCCCGAGTTCGACGCCGCGGTCGCCGGAGAAGGTGAATTTGTTTTTTGCGAGATTTTAAAAGCTCTGCAAAACGGCGCAATGCCCGACGGCATACCCGGCGTGGCGGTTGCCGGCCGTGAATTCGTCGCAAAAGCGGCGCCGATAAAAGATTTGGACTCGCTGCCCATCCCGAGGTCCGACGGACTTCCCCTGGACCGCTACTGGTCCGCGCTGGCCCGCTCGCGGCCGGTCATGCCCATGGTCACGTCCCGGGGGTGTCCTTTCCAGTGCACTTTCTGCGACAGGCCGAGGCTCGACCGGGGACTGCGTCCGCGCTCCGCGGACAATGTCATCGAGGAAGTCCTGATCCGGCAAAGCGAAGGCGTCAACGAGTTTTCCATCTACGACGACACCTTTACCGCCAACAAAAAAAGGACTTTCGAGATTTGCGAAAAATTCGCCGGACTCCAATCGAAAATCCGATTCGATTGCCGCACCCGCGTGGACACTGTTAACGAAGACGTGTTTAAAGCCCTGGCCGAGGCGGGGTGCGACCGCGTATATTTCGGAATCGAATCCGGCGACGAAAATATTCTGAAATCCATTAAAAAGAACACGAGCCTCGACCAGGTTTCGGAAGCCGTCAAAAGCGCAAAAAAAGCGGGCCTGCGCACCCTTGGATATTATATGCTGGGGCTGCCCGGCGAGGATGAAAAAGCGGCCCTGAAAACCATCGAGTTGGCCGTGAAGCTCAAAATGGATTTTGCCTTAATTGAGGTATTTATTCCCATGCCCGACACCGAGGCTTATGAGCAGGGACTGAGGTCGGGAGCGATCGGTTCGGACTACTGGCAAAAACAGGCGAAAAACCCCGATCCTCATTTTGCGCCTCCTCCATGGCCCGGCCCATTGGAGCAAAATGTCGCTGAACTGATCCGCGTAGCCTATCGCCGTGTTTATCTTTCCCCGGCGTATCTTCTACGAAGTCTTATATCAATCAGGACCTGGGAAGAATTCAGACAAAAGGTGAAAGGTTTTCTACGTTTCATCAATCTGAAATTGTCATGAGAATCACTACAAATTCGTTAAAACTCTTATAAGGTTATTGGTAGTTGTAAAATATCCGCCTTGCGAGACATTGGTCCGTGTGAAGGAAAATGGTTAACACGCTGAAATAATAAGGATATTTCAGAATATTCCAAAATTGAACTAAAATTCATCATAAGCGAAATGCCTTAGGAGCGGCTCGGGGATATCCCTATGGGGCAAGTAGGCAATAACGCCTGATCACTTGACGTCAATTTTTGCAAAAAGCCTAAGCGATTAAACTATTGCACTTGACATCTAAAAAGGGCTGTGTTACCAAGTATGAAGTCAGCAGAATGTGAGCTCATTCTTAAATGGGATCTTTTATAAAGTATTGTGGGCAGGGAGTGCGATTCAGCTGTTCTTCTATAAAGCCACAGAAAAATATGGGATGAAGCCGGTTCCGGCCGATCCTCGAACCACGAAACGTCTCCCCAAATAAAGTTCAAATCACTTTAAACCACTGCCTGCCTGAGATTAGTGTTGATGGCTATATCATCAAATAAGTCGCCTTTTGGGGCGACTTTTTTTTGTGTGCCGAGCATGCACGTCAACTTGGGGGTGTAAGTCCCCTGCCCAACCTGACGGAGGTGAAGGGCTAGCGAAGCGCAAGGGCGCCGTCGCGAGGCGTCGTCTGAAGGAAGCGTGTAGCAAAGCCGCGACCTGACGAACAGAAACCGGATGTGAGGCAGTCCTTGCCGGACGAGCGAGCAAATGATCGCGAAGTCCATATCCGTCAAGGGCATCGGCTGTAAATCCGGCGGGTGCGCGGTGAAGGTTGTCGTGCTTACCTCGGGAGGTCTGCTTCGTGTCCCGGATTCGGGACTGAGGTCGTCGCGAGGCGTCCTGACCGCGTTGCAGAAGTCAGCAGAGGGCATAGTAGGCGATATCGCCGAAGGCCCGAACGGTATGGAGCGGCAAGTAGAGACGAGGATTCTCATGGGCGGCATTTGTCGGAAAATCCAGTTGGAATTGGCCTTGGAAACGAAGGGTAGGGGTGAAGCCCCGATGGTCGTTTCCGAAGGGATCGAACCGTCCGCGGCGTCCCCCGGCCCCGAAAGCCCGGCGTCAACCTCAAGTCTCATGGAGGAAGTGCTCGAACGGGAAAACCTGAAAGCAGCTTACAAACGGGTCAAGCGGAACAAAGGCGGCCCCGGCGTGGACGGCGTGACAGTCGAAAGGCTGGCGGAACAGATCAACGTCCATTGGCCGAGGATCGGCGAGGAACTTCTCAAGGGGACCTACAAGCCGGCGCCTGTAAAACGGGTTGAGATACCAAAGCCCAACGGCGGCGTCCGAAAACTGGGCGTGCCCACGGCGATGGATCGACTCATCCAGCAGGCGTTGCTTCAAGTCCTTCAGGAACGCTGGGATCGGACGTTTTCGGACAACAGCTTCGGCTTTCGTCCCGGTCGATCGGCTCATCAGGCGGTGGCCAAGGCGCAAAGCTACATCGCCAAAGGCTGCGGCTTCGTCGTGGACATCGATCTGGAGAAATTCTTCGATCGCGTGAACCACGACATGCTGATGGGGCGCATCGCCAAACGCATTTCCGACAAGCGCGTCCTCAAACTGATCCGCGCATTTCTCAATGCCGGCGTCATGGAAAACGGACTGGTCGGCCCAACGACCGAAGGCACTCCGCAGGGCGGTCCGCTTTCTCCGCTTTTGTCCAACATCGTGCTCGACGATCTCGACCGGGAGCTTGAAAAGCGCGGTCTGCCTTTCGTCCGTTATGCTGACGATTGCAACATCTATGTTCGCAGCGAAAGGGCGGGGCGTCGCGTGATGGAAAGCGTTAGTCGCTTCATCGAACGCAAACTCAAGCTGAAGGTCAACGCATCCAAAAGCGCGGTGGACAGACCCGTGCGGCGCAAATTTCTCGGATTCAGCTTCACCAGTGGAGTAAACGCAAAACGGCGAATATCGCCGCAGGCGCTCGACCGCTTCAAGGAGCGAGTCCGTGATCTAACGCGCCGAACCCGAACGGTAAGTCTGAAAAAGATGATCGAAGACCTGAATCGCTTCCTCCGAGGATGGCTCGGGTACTTCGGATTCTGCGAGACGCCTTCGGTGCTTGGTAAACTCGACAAATGGATCAGGCGACGGCTCCGATGCGTGGCCTGGAAGCAGTGGAAGCGAGGCAAAGTCCGCTTCAGGGAACTGAGAAAGCGCGGCGTGGGAAAGGACCTGGCGGCACAAACCGCAGGCAGTCCCCACGGACCGTGGCGTATCAGCATGAGCCCGGCGCTTAGCATCGCATTTAAAAACTGTTGCTTTCGCTCGCTCGACCTTATAGACCTGGACCCGAGGTAGAATGCTGAACCAACCGAACCGCCGTGGTACGGACCCGTATGCCCGGTGGTGTGACAGGGAAAGCCCGCGAGGGCTTACCTATGTCGATTAAAAAACGGATTGGAATTTTTTCTTTTCATAGCTGCGCTGCCGGCGATTCAGCCTTTGGATTTGTCGAGCATTTTTTCGAACTGCGCTTTGACGATTTCAACCACGCTGTCGACGGGCGCTTTTCGCCAATAATGCCCTTCCTTGTAAAGGCGCATATTTCCGCTTTTATCGGCGACGACGCCGATGTCCGCGCCCTTGCTTTCTCCGGGGCCGTTGACCGAGCATCCCATAACGGCCAGGTGGAAAGGATGATCGATATGCGCGAGTTCCTGCTCGAAGCGGTAGGCCAGATCCTCGATGGGCCTTTGAAGCCGGCCGCATGTCGGGCAACTGATGATGGTCACGCCGCGCACCCTCAGCTCCAGGGATTTCAATATCTGCCAGCCCACGCGGACTTCCTCGGCGGGATCGCCGGTCAGACTCACGCGCAACGTGTCCCCGATCCCCTCGGCCAGCAGAATCGCCATGCCCGCGGCGCTTTTGATCGAGCCGGCCCACGCGGTGCCGGCCTCGGTAACGCCCAGGTGTATCGGGATATCGGTTTTTGCGGCGAACAGTCGGTTGGCCTCGATGTTCCTTTTGATATCCGTGGCCTTGAGACTGACCTTGATATCGCGAAAGTTCAAATCCTCCAGGATACGCACGTGCGCCAGGGCTGAATCCAGCATGGCCTGCGCGGTGGGTCCGCCGTATTTGCGCTGAAACTCTTTTTCCACGGAACCGGAATTGACGCCGATGCGAATGGGCGCCTGCGCGTCTTTGGCCGCCTTGACGACTTCTTCGACCTTCCAGCGCGCGTTGATGTTGCCGGGATTCAGCCGCAGGCCGCATGCGCCCGCATCGAGGGCGATCATGGCAAGTTTATGATCGAAATGGATGTCGGCCACCACCGGAATCGGCGAAGCCTTCTTGATCGGCGCAAGGGCTTTGGCGGCGTCTTCGTCCACGACGGCGCAGCGGATAATCTCGCACCCCATGTCGGCGAGCTTGCGGATCTGCGCGATGGTGGCGTCAACGTCCCGCGTGTCGGTCTTGGTCATGCTCTGCACGCTGACGGGCGCATCGCCGCCGACGGCGACGGAGCCGAGATGAAATTGACGGGTCTTTCTTCGCTGCATTTTTTAAAGCCTCACGCTTGTCCGTGCATAGCGAAGGACATGCTACACGTTAAGCTTTTTTTGTTCCAGCTCGGCCGGTTTTTCTTTTGCGGCGAGTCCAGAAAAACCAAAAGCCCAGGGCGGCCGCGGCGAACAAAATGGATATCGCGAAAATTTCGAATGTCGTCGTCCCGCGCCGCGCAATGTCGTCTCCAAGCCACGCAAAGAGCATCTGGAAAAACACGGTCCTGGGCAGCGTCCCGACGGCGCAACCTAAAAAAAGCGGCCAGGGCCTGACGTCCGTTACGGGAGCCGCGTAATTGAAAAACCGATAGGGGGTTCCGGGAAAAACGCGAAGCAGCGCGATCTGCCGCCAGGACGCCCCGGCGATTTTGCTTTGCATGGATTGCAGGCGTCCCGCCAGAATGCGGTCCACGAAATCCTTTCCCAGCGTCCGGCCCATGATCCAGGCGGCGGCTGTCGCCCCCATTTCCCCGGCGAACACCAGCAGGGAACTGACGGGACCTCCGAACAGGAATGCGCCGGTGAGCTTCACGACGTCGCGCGCGGGAACCGGCGCGATGCTGACCAGCGTGTAAAGGAGAATGTATGCCGGATAGCGCAGCGCCGCGGGGACGGTCAAAACCTTTTCCCGCAAGAGGTCCATCGGCGCGTTGTAGCGCCACGCCAGGGCGCCGAGCCCCGCCAGCAGGCCGATGAGCAATGCGAATTTCGCCGCCGCCGCTTTCATCTTTACGTGTTGATCCGACATGCCGCGCTTTCTAACACGGAAAGCTCGAAACGGTCTACAAAGGCTCTTTGCGTTTGCGTGGGGGCCTGCGTCACAGAACCGGGTTTTCATGAATTCAGTCGGCTTTGGACCGGCTTGCTGATTTTCTTTCTTTTCCACCAAGCAGCAACTTTGTCATTCCGAGCGGAGCTTCAGCGGAGTCGAGGAATCCCTTCCATGAGGCGTGATCGCCTTACTGAAGTGCGCGTTTTAACAATATATTCGCGCATCGTTCAAGGGATCCCTCCACTACGCTTCGCTCCGGTCGGGATGACAAAGGCGGCGCCAGATTGAATGATTTCCTCACTCGATGTTGAATTGATAAGATTTTACTTTGAAAATTGGATCTGTTGACTTCATGCTACATTTTTTACTCCATTTCCCTTGGGATTCTAAAAAAAGGTTCTTCGACAATTACCGTACTTTTATAACCACCTGCAAAAAGACGGGAAAGAAAAATTATTTTTCGCCGCCCGTCGGGCGGTTAAAATCCTTGACGGAATTTTTGGGATGGAAAAGCTCATCAATTAAGGTTTTGAAAGGACATTTCCTTTTATTAGCATCAAGAAACTGCAAAAAAACAGCCGAAAAAGCATGGAAGCAAAAGCGCGTTTTCCGATCCATTGACCTTAAAGGGATGACTCGCGGCCGCGGTCAAAAATGTCCTTTCAAAACCTATAAGTACAAATTCCATCCCAAAAATTCTGTCAAGGACGAAAAATAATTTTCTTTTCGTACCAATAAAGTACGGTAATTGTCGAAGAACCAAAAAAAAAACCCGGTTTCATGACGCAGGCCCTTTGCGTGGCGTTAGATCGAATCGGTGTACATGAGATGTTAATATTGCGGGTTCGATGCATACCCGCTCGCTCATTCGCTTAAGGCGAATTTTGCCGCTCGCGGCTCTGTTTCAATCATGCCAAGGCACACGTAAAACAGAGTCGCGCACGGAGCCGGGCGTTCAGCGTCAGCGAAGGCTCAGGCGAAAGTAAGCGGGTAACATATGTTGGAACAATGTGGTTGTAGGTCTTGGTATTAAGGATATTGGGATTCCCCGTTCAGGGATTCGCTCCCGCAACCACGGCGTCGGCGCGGGCCTTTTTTTTCTCGATGATCGCCTGCAGGGCGTCGGTATCGTATCGATCGTAAAACTCCTGCACCACGCGCGCCGCCAGATCCCGGTAGCCCTCGGTGTTCAGATGATAATCATCGACGGCGAACATTTTTCGGGATTCGTAGTACGCGGCCGGTTTCTCGATATCGAGAAGAAGGGCCGAGTGTTTTTGCGCGATCTCTCTGATCAGATCGTTAAGCTGCGGCAGCACGGGAAAATGGTAGGGCAAAAATACCGGCTGAATATCGTGCTCGCGCAACATCTTGACGATCCGGTCCATATCCCGGTCGATCCAGCGAATCAAAAGCTCGTCGTCGAAGCTTTCGAAAAACATGTCCCAGCCCTGCTTGTAGAGCATGTGATTGTATTTGACGCCCGTGGTGTTTCGCGCTTTTTCGATCAGGGCCGCTTCATTTTCCGCGGCCATATTGAAAACCTTGCCGAGTTGAAGTTTGCTGGCCAGGTATTCGGCGTAGTTATCTTTCTTCGCGTCTTTTTCCCAATCCCAGAACGTGGCGCCCTGAAGATTCCAACGATTGTTGATGCCCAAAAGGATGAGGGCAAAATCCGGTTTCGCATCCGGCGTTTCCACGAAAAAGCGCGCGAGGCGGTTCATGGAGTTCGAGGTGCTGTATCCGGCAATGCCGATGTTGTAGACCTTGATCGGGATATTCGGATAACGATATTTCCAGAATTCCGGCATCTGTATCGGGTAGGAGTGTTCCCTGTCGGCGCCGAGGCCGTAGGTCATGGAGTCGCCCAGGCAAATAAAAACGATGCTGCCCGCGTCGTCGCTTGAACCGGCGGTGTAAGTCTGCGCGTCGTGTATGGCCTTGGCGATATTAAGGCCCAGTTCCACGAGAAGGGCGAGGATAAAATAGACGGCGAGAAAATAAATAACTTTGCGGCGTCGACTCAGTTTGGGCTTCGGCGCGGTCGCTTCATCCGCCATGAAAAAACTCCAATAGCCCCTTTAATGAAATCCCACGGCATCCAAATATTTAAATGGCGTTTATATTATTAACGTGATCGCTTTTACGTGACAAGTGATTATGTTCCCGGTCGATTAACTTTCCGACGCGAAGATATCTTTCAAGAAACGCCCGGTGTGGCTCTCATCCAAAGCGGCGATATCCTCCGGGCGTCCTTTGCCGATGATCGCGCCGCCGCCGTCGCCGCCTTCGGGACCCAGGTCGATGATCCAGTCGGCGGTCTTGATGACGTCGAGATTGTGCTCGATGACGATCACCGTGTTTCCCGCGTCCACGAGCCTGCCCAAAACCTCCAGAAGTTTCTTGATATCCTCGAAATGCAGGCCGGTGGTGGGTTCGTCGAGGATGTAAACGGTCCGCCCCGTGGAGCGCTTGGAAAGCTCCTTGGACAATTTGATGCGCTGGGCCTCTCCGCCGGACAGCGTGGTCGCCTGCTGCCCCAGGTGGATGTATCCCAGCCCCACGTCCTGCAGGGTTTTGAGTTTATTGTAGATGGCCGGGATATTCGATAAAAAATCCGCCGCCTGATTCACCGTCATGTCCAGAACTCCGGCGATGGATTTTCCCTTGTAGCGAACCTCCAGCGTGTCGCGGTTGTAGCGCCTGCCCTTGCAGTCGTCGCAGGTCACGTACACGTCGGGCAGAAAATGCATTTCGATTTTGATCAGGCCGTCGCCCTCGCAGGTTTCGCAGCGACCGCCCTTGACGTTGAAGGAAAATCGCCCCGGCTTGTAACCGCGGATCTTGGACTCGGGTAAAGACGCGAAAAGATCGCGGATCGGCGTGAACAGCCCGGTGTAGGTCGCCGGATTGCTGCGCGGCGTGCGCCCGATGGGGGATTGATCGATGTTGATGACCTTGTCCACGTAAGACATGCCCGAAATTTTATCGAAGGGGGAAGGGCGCTCCTTGGAGCGATAGATGCGCTGCGCCAGCGCCCGGTGCAGGGTGTCGATGACCAGCGTGGACTTGCCCGAGCCGGACACGCCCGTCACGCACGTGAAGGCTCCCAAAGGGAACGCCGCCTGGATTTTTTTCAGATTGTTTCCCCGGCAGCCGGTCAGCGTGATCGCTCGCTTTTTTATCGGGCGCCGATTTCGCGGCACGGGAATATTCAGTTCACCGGACAGATATTTTCCGGTCAGGGAGTTTTTGTTTTTTTTGAGTCCGCGCACGGTTCCGGCGTAAACGACTTCGCCGCCGTGAACGCCGGCGCCGGGCCCCATGTCGATCACGTAATCCGCCGCGGCGATGGTTTCGGCGTCGTGCTCGACGACGATGACCGTGTTGCCCAGATCGCGCAGCCGCTTGAGCATTTTCAAAAGCCGCTTGTTGTCGCGCTGGTGCAGGCCGATGGACGGCTCGTCCAGGATGTAGAGCACGCCGACCAGGGACGAGCCGATCTGCGTGGCCAGGCGGATGCGCTGGCTTTCGCCGCCGGCCAGGGTGCCGCTTTTTCTGTCCAGGGAAAGATAATCCAGGCCCACGGCCCGCAGGAATCCCAGGCGCTCGTTGACCTCCCGCAGCACGCGCCGTGCGATCTCGACATGCTTTTCGCTGAGTTTGAGGCCGGCGATAAACTTGAATGAATCGGCGATGGACAGGGCCGTCAGTTCGGAAATATTCAGTCCGCCGATCCGGATATTTCTGGCCTCCAGGCGCAGCCGCTGGCCGCCGCATTCGCTGCACGGCATCACGCTCATGAAGCGGCGAATCTCCTCGCGCATCATCTCGCTGCCGGTTTCGTGAAAACGCCGGTTCAGATTCGGGATAATTCCTTCAAAGGGCCGCACGTAGGAATAACGGCGTTCGCCGTCTTCGTGATAAAAGCGAATCTCCTCGTCGCCGCTGCCATGCAGCAGCAAATTTTTCACCTCGTCGGGCAGATCTTTCCAGGGCGCGTTGATGGAAAACTTGTAGTGCTTCGTTAAGCTCTCGAGAATGCTGTGGAAAAACATCGATCCGATCCGGTTTTCCCACGGGACCACGGCGCCCTCGCGAAGCGACAGGCTCGGATCGGGAACGATGAGGTCTTCGTCGATGAACATTTTTGAACCGAGGCCGTCGCAGTTCGGGCATGCGCCGTGCGGGTTGTTGAATGAAAACATCCTCGGTTCGATCTCCGGATAACTGATGCCGCAGTCGATGCACGCGAAGTTTTCGGAAAAAAAGCGCGGCGGATCTTCCGCGGCGATCACCTTGACCAATCCTTCGGAATATTTGAGCGCCGTTTCAATGGAGTCGGTCAGCCGCCGCTCGACGCCGGGGCGCATCTTGATGCGGTCGACGTAAAGATCGATGTCGTGCTTGACGGTTTTTTTCAAGCCGGGGACCTCGGACAGATCGTAGGTCTCGCCGTCGATCATGACGCGCACGAAACCCTCTTTGGCGAAGCGCGTCAGTTCTTTTTTGTATTCGCCTTTGCGTCCGCGAACAATCGGCGCCAGGATCGAAATCGGCGTTCCTTCCGGATGATTGAGGATGGCGTCCACCATCTGCTGCGGGGTCTGCGCGGCGATGGGTTTGCCGCAACTGTGGCAATAGGGCGCGCCGATCCGCGCATAGAGCAGGCGCAGATAATCGTAGATTTCGGTGACGGTTCCCACGGTGGAGCGGGGATTCCGGCTGGTGGTTTTCTGCTCGATGCTGATGGCCGGCGACAATCCCTCGATGGAGTCCACGTCCGGTTTCGCGAATTGCTCCAGAAACTGCCGTGCGTATGAGGAAAGGCTCTCGACGTACCGCCTCTGGCCTTCGGCGTAGATCGTATCGAAAGCCAGAGAGCTTTTTCCCGAACCGGATAATCCGGTGATGACCACGAGCTTGTTGCGCGGAATGCTGACCGTGATATCGCGCAGGTTGTGCTCCCTGGCCCCCTTGATGACAAGTCTGTCCGTGTTCATTTATCCGTTGATTCTTTTATTTTGCACCATGTCCGCGGCGGTTTTGATGGCGGTGATCATGCTGGTGGGATTGGCCACGTATTTGCCCGCGATATCCAGGGCCGTGCCGTGATCCGGGGATGTGCGGATGATGGGAAGCCCCAGCGTGATGTTGACGCCTTCGTCGAAGTGAAGAAGCTTCAAGGGGATCAAAGCCTGATCGTGCATGGGCGTGGCGACGACGTCGTATTCGCCCTGCCGGGCTTTCATGAAAATCGTGTCCGCGGGATAGGGTCCGCTGATGTTGATTCCCTTGGCGCGAAGCTTCACCACCACCGGCGCCAGAACCTCGATTTCCTCTTTGCCGAAAAGGCCCCCTTCGCCGCCGTGGGGATTGAGGGCGCAAAGGGCGATCCTCGTGTTTGATATGCCGAAAAATCGCTTCATGTCCCTGTCGATTATCTTGATTTTGTCTTCCACCATGTTCCGGGTCAGCAGTTTCGACACGTCGCGTACGGGGCAATGCGTGGTCAGGGGAACAACACGCAAAGTCCGTCCGATGAGCATCATGACGGGGGTTTTCGCGCCCGTGAGATCGCCCAGAATTTCCGTATGGCCGGGATAATGAATGCCGGCCTTGTGCAAGGCCGATTTCGTGATGGGTGCGGTCACCACGGCGTCCACGTCGCCCACCATGGCGTGCTCCACGGCGGTGCGCACAAAGGCGGCCTGCGCCATCCCTCGAAAGGCCAGATCGTAACCGTCTTCCGGGACGACGCTGCCCGCGCCGGACTTCGGGGCGTTTTCATGTTCCAGGAGGCGTTCGGGCATCTCGACGGGAATGGAGCCGCCGATTTGCCGGGCGATATCACTCAGGCCGCATCCTTCGGCGGTGGAGGCCAGGACTTCTTTCATTCCGATCAGAACCGGCCGGCAGACTCGAAAAGCCTCCGGCAAAGCCTTGACGACGGTTTCCGGTCCGATGCCGGCCGGATCCCCCATGGTGATCGCGAGGGTCGGTAATGCCATAATATTCTTCCCGAAAAGAAGTGGTTTCAGCCCTGATTAATTGAACTCTTCCACTTTAATGTCAACGTAGCTTTTTTTGTACAGCTCTTTGGCCAGTTTTTGCATTTCCCTCTGGCTGGATTCGTTGCGCAGCATCATCATAATCCTGTCGCGCACTTCCTCGAAGGGTTTGCTGCCGGCGTTGGAGCGGTCCAGGCATTTGAGAATGAAGAATCCGGCGGTATCCCTGTACACCGTGGACACCTGCCCGGCCTCAAGATTCTCCGCGGCTCTGCGATAGGTTTTTTTCAATTGCGCGCCGAGCAGAAACTCGCCCAGATATCCGTCTTTAGCCGCCGTGCTTCCGTCGGAGCGCTCAAGGGCGACTTGCCCGAAATCGGCTCCGGCCAGAAGAGACTCATAGGTGGAAGCCGCCTCGTCGAAAACCCGGCGGACCGTCTCGTCGTCGGCGTCGGCGGGAAGGTTGAAACGGATTTCCGCCAGGCTGACTTTGATGTCGGCGATGTATTCATCCAGGTGCAGCTGATAATAAGAACGGGCCTCTTCTTCGGTGACTTTGACGCGGTCTTTCATGCGAATGCCGACGTATTGCTCGGTCAATATGCGGTTGCGGATCTGGTCCCGGAACTCTTTCATGGTTTTGCCTTCACGCAAAAGCGTCTGGTTGAGTTCCTCCCGAGTCATGTGATTCGCCGACAGAATGCTTTGAATCTGATTGTCGACATCCTGTTCCTCGACGGGAATGCCCAGGCGCGCCACCTCGCGCTCCAGAAGCTTCTGCTCGATCAGCGCGCGCAACGTTTCCTTGTGAAGCTGGCGGATGCGCTGCTGGCGCTGCTCCGGCGATTCTTCATCGGCCTGCGACAGATAGGCGTTGACGATCTGCCGGGATTTCGTCTGGACTTCGTGAACCGTTATCACTTCGTCGTCAACGATCGCGGCGATGCGGTTGACGATCTCGGCGCTTATCGGGGCCGTCAGGCATATCCACAAGAGCGTCATGGCTGCGGCGATTGTTCGCTTTTTCATTCGATGCCCTTCCTCCGAAGGCGATCATAACCTTTGAAGCAAAGAAAATCCACGGCTGCCTTCAACGAAAAAAGGCTCTTTTTTCCTTTACTGCGCGCCGGCCGCCCCATGGCGAAAATACCGACGGGCGGCCCTTTGATCACCGGCCGCCCGTCGTTTTATCGTCACATGGGATTCAGCTTATTTTATTGACTCGAAACCGTTACTTGCCTTCTTCTTCGGTTTCGGCTCCAGCCTCGGCTTTGGGCTCTTCGTCGGCGGCCTCATCCTGCAGGAGGCTTTCCTCGATGGAGACCGGGTACTTTTTGCGAAGATCCTCGGTGAAGGCATCGATGGCGGTCTTTTGCGATTCCTGCGCCAGCTTCCTTTTGATCTGCTTTTCGACTTTATCGTATTCTTTGGGCTGCGCGGCGGTTTTCTCGATGAATTGCAGGATGTTGTATCCGCGGCGATCCTTGAACGGCTCGCTGGTTTCATCTTTGTTCGCGAAAGCGAAGGCCACTTCGTCGAATTCCTTGGATTTCAGGCCCTTGCGGATCGGAGGCAGTTGGCCGCCTTTTTTCGCGGAACCTTTGTCGTCGGAGTATTTTTTCGCGGCTTCCTCGAAGCTGATTTTGCCGGATTTGATTTCCTTGTAAACCTTCTCGGCTTGTTTCTTGACTTCCGCTTCCTTATCCTCGGAATCGCCTCTCTTCAGGCGGAACAGGATATGATTGACGCTGACGGTTTCCGGCGACTGATATTCTTCCGGATGCTCGTCGTAGTAAGCTTTGGCTTCGGCGTCGCCGACTTCGGTTTTCTGTTCCATGAGATCTTTTTTGATCTTGCCGGCGAGGATGGATTTTTTGATGGATTCAAGTTGCTCGATGAATTCCGCCTCTTTATCCATGTTGCGGGCGAGAGCTTCCTGGTAATACAAATCCTCGCTGATCAGGCGGTCCAGATATTCCAGTTTCCCTTTTTTCGTAGCGACGCGCCTTTTGTAAAACGGCGGGATTTTGTCCAATTTGTCGTTGAACTCTTCCAGAGTGATGACTTCGCCACCGACTTTGGCCAGCGGGGTTCCGCTTTTTTTGTGCGCGGCGGCAGCCGGCGCCGCGCTCGACGTTGTGGCCGGAGGCTGGCAGGCTGAGAAGGCAAATAATCCAAGAGCAAGTACCGTAACGAAAATGATCATCCGTTTATTCATTGTTCCACCATCCTTTTCTAGACATTATGAGGATTAGTCGGCGCTTATTTGTTTGACAGAACTTCCCCTTCCGGTTCGCGGTTATTATCATAGATATTCAGTGCAATCAAGCCCTGGCGAACCGCCGCAAATAAGCGGTTTCCCGATACTTTCCCAATGATCTCCATCAATTTTCCGTCCGGCAGCAGCCGATAGCGCTTCGGAGCCCGACTCACCATTTCCACAAGTCTGGAAATTTTCACCGGGGTGCTTGCGTCGAAGGTGAAAGTCAGCGCTTCCTTGTTGTAGTCGATGGCGGAAATTCGCAGCGGTTTGGCGAGGATTTTCAAAGATACGATATCGAACAGGCGCACAAGCTCGTCGGGGGCGTCGCCGAATCGATCCAGGATTTCAGCCCTGACGCTGTCGAGGCTCTTTTCATCCGGGACCTCGGAAATCCGCTTGTAGGCTCCCAGGCGGATGGATTCGGGCGGTATGTATTCCTTGGGAATATACGCGGCGATGCCCAGATTGATCTCGGTTTCGATTTTGTCCGGAACATCCTCGCCCTTCAGGCGCCGGATTTCCTCGTCGAGCAGTTCCCGGAAAAGTTCGTAGCCGATGGCGGTGATGTGCCCGGACTGCTCGCCGCCCAGCAGATTTCCCGCGCCGCGAATTTCAAGATCCTTTCCCGCCACCTTGTAGCCGCTGCCCAGTTCCGAAAAATTCTTGATGGCCGCCAGGCGCCGCCGGGCGTCCTTGCCGATCTTGGCCCTTTCCGGAATCACCAGATAGCAGAAAGCCTGGGTCTTGCTGCGTCCCACGCGTCCGCGAAGCTGGTATAGCTGCGCCAGGCCCAGCATATCCGCCCTGTTGATGATGATGGTGTTGGCCTGCGGGTAATCCAGGCCGGACCCGACGATGGTCGTCGCCACGAGGATGTCGAAGCGGCGCTCGGCGAAATCGATCAGAAGCTGCTCGATCTGCTCGCCGGGCATCTGGCCGTGGCCGATTCTGATTCTGGCGGAAGGCGCCAGACGGCGGACCTTGTCGGCCATGCCGTCGATGCTTTGCACGCGGTTGTGGATGAAAAACACTTGCCCGCCGCGCCCCAGTTCCCTGCGCAACGCCGAACCCAGCGTGTCTTCGTCCCATCGGGTGATGAAGGTGCGGACCGCCAGGCGGTCTTCGGGAGCGGTGTTGATCACTGACATGTCGCGAATGCCCACGAGACTCATGTGCAGGGTGCGCGGGATCGGCGTGGCGGTCATGGCCAGCACGTCCACCAGTTCCTTCATGGACTTGATCTTTTCTTTTTGCGCCACGCCGAAAAGCTGCTCTTCGTCCACGACCAGCAGACCCAGATCCTTGAATTTGATTTTCTTGCCCAAAAGCTGATGCGTGCCGATGATCACATCCACGTCTCCGGCTTCCAAATCCTTCATGGTTTTCTGCCGGTCTTTGGGCTCGACGAAGCGGGAAAGCATCTTCACGCGCACGCCGAAAGGATTCATGCGCGACGTGAAGGTCCGCAGGTGCTGAAAGGCGAGCGTGGTCGTCGGGGCTAAAATCGCCGCCTGCTTGCCGTCCATCACGGCCAGAAACGCCGCGCGCAGCGCCACTTCCGTTTTGCCGAATCCCACGTCGCCGCATACCAGGCGGTCCATGGGCCGGTCTTTTTTCATGTCTTCGATCACCGAATCGATGGTGGTGATCTGGTCCGGCGTTTCATCGTAGGGGAAGGTTCCCTCGAATTCCTCGAAAAGTTCGCCGCCGTCGGGGAAGGCGTATCCGGGCATGGATTCGCGCCTGGCGTAAAGTTTGATGAGCTGCCCGGCCATCTTGCGGATCGCGGCCTTGGCGCGCCTCTTTTTGATGTCCCATCCGCCGCCGCCGAGTTTGTCGATTTTGGGCATGCTCTCGCCGGCGCCTACGTACCTCTGCACGAGAGCCAGGCGGTCCACCGGAAGATAAAGCTTGTCGCCGCCGGCGTATTCGATGTGCAGGTATTCGCCTTCCGCGCCCCAAAGGAGCAGGCGGACAAGGCCCCGGAATATTCCGATGCCGTGGCGCACGTGCACGATGGCGTCGCCTTCGCTCAAATCGCCGAAGTCGGAGATGGGCTCGCCCTTTTTCCCCCGATAGGCTTCCGAGCGCTTGCGCGGGCCGAAAATTTCCTCCTCGGTCACCAGGGCGGTCTGCGCGCTTTCGATCAGAGCCCCGGCGGACAGTTCGCCGATGAGAATGGGAATGCGCATCGAGGCCGGGCGGCCCAGAAAATCCGCGATGTTGTCGTCTTTATCGTACGCGTAGCTCAGATCGTATCCGTCGAGCAGGCGGCGCAGGCGGTCGGCGCCGGACGGTCCCCGCGCCACAAGGGCCGTGCGATATCCTTTTTCGATCCAGGCCTCCAGGCGCTTCGTGAGCGGCTCCAGCATCTTCTCGCCCTTGGCCCGAGACAAAATCTCCTCACGCAGTTGTGAATGCGTTTCCGCCTCGAATCGGAATTCCTTTCCTTTGCCTCGGGGCGGCGCGACTTCGCTGCCGGCGGTGACGTGGCGAAGATGATTCAATCCTTCGAAGAACTTTTCCGCATTTTGATAGAGGCTTTCATATTCGACGCACAGTTTGCCCGCCTCCCGGGCTCTTTCCCTGCGCTTTTCGATGACGCTTTGCTCCGTGTGAGCCATGGCTTCCGTCAGGTCCGGATCGACGAGCAGGATTGTGGATTCGGAAGACAGATAATCGGCGATCGTGTCCAGGCCGTCGTAAAACAAAGGCAGCAGAAACTCGATGCCCGGCGTGCTGATGCGCGCGCGCATTTCATCGACCAGGCGGTCGCGGATACGGCGGTCGACGTTTTGCCCGTCGGCCAGGGGCTTGACGCGCTCGGCGAATAGTCCGGGGGTTTCCTCGCTGATAATCGTTTCCCGGCACGCGAAAATGCGCGCCCGGTCGATGTGCTTCATCGTCGTTTGCCGCGCCGGCGAAAAGGATCGGATGGATCGGATTTCGTCGCCGAAAAGCTCGATGCGCGTGGGATCGCTTAATAGCGGGCTCCAGAAATCAATCACGCCGCCGCGCACGGCGTATTCCCCCACGTCCTCGACGAGAGGCGCCCTGTGGTAACCCGATTCCTCCAGAGCATAGATCATGATCTCCCGGTCCGCTTCCTCGCCCACGCGCACGTCCAGCGCGGAGGCGGACAGTTTGCTTCTGGGGATGACGCGCTTGAGCAGCGGGCCGACGGCGCTGATGACGACGGCCTCGCTTCTGGGCGAGCCCAGCGCCGCTAACGCCGACAGGCGCGCCGCCGTGATGGCGGAATGCGGCGAAAGGGATTCGTAGGGAGCCACGTCGTAGGGCGGGTAGTAGTAGAGCCTTTTGGCGCCGCCGACGCTTTGGAGGAAGAAATTCAAGTCGCCGAAAAGCCGCTTGGCGCTGTTGGCGTCGGGAGCGATGATCAGAATGGGGCCTTTGCGGGATACGGCGATCTCCGCGGCGGCCAGCGGCACAGCCCCGCCGCGCAGACCCGAAACGGCCAGATCCGGTCCCCCGGCGTCGGCCAGGGCCGCGCTGATTTCGAAAAATTCGGGAAGCAATCCCTTAAAGGGGATGAACTCCGGCATCGGGAATAACCGCCTTCATCATACGCGTCGGCAAGGGAAATCACTTTCCCATGCCGTAAAAAGCGGTGTTGTAACGCTTTCACAATATTTAGACAAGGTTGACTGCTTATTAAATTCGTTAACAATGGCCTCGATCGATTTTTGATCGGGGAGTACGAAAATGGGCATCGACGCGGCGACACTTCAAGAAACCTATGAAATTATGCGCAAAAAGCTGGCCGGGATCGTCCCGCCGGACGAAATCAGGCCCAAGGCCGAGCTGGCGTATGAAATCAACCGGCTCAAAAAAGAGCGAAACGCGCTCATTTTAGGGCACAACTACATGGAGCCGGCGCTTTTTATCAGCGTGCCGGACATCATGGGCGATTCGCTGGAACTTTCGCGCAAGGCCGTCGAGACCGATTGCGATCCCATCATTTTTTGCGGCGTGCGCTTCATGGCCGAATCGGCGAAGATCTTAAGCCCGCATAAAACGGTTCTTTTACCCGCCACGCGCGCCGGATGCTCCCTGGCCGAGGCGATAACGGCAAACGACGTGGTGAAGCTGCGCGCAAAGTATCCCGGCCTGCCCGTGGTGAATTATATCAACACGTACGCCGACATTAAGGCGGAAGTTGACGTGTGCTGCACGTCGGCAAACTCGGTCAAGGTCGTGCAATCCTTTGGCGACAGGCCGGTCATCTTTACGCCGGACGAATACATGGCGAAAAACATCGGCCGGGAGCTCAATCGCCCCGTGTACGTGATCCCCGCCAGCGACGATCCGGCCGACTGGGCGGATCTGAAGGATCTGCCGGAGAACGTGATCATCGGCTGGCGCGGGCGCTGCGAGGTCCACGAGGCGTTTACATTAGACGACGTCAAGGAAGCCCGCGAGCAGATTCCCGACGTCGTTGTGCTGGCGCATCCCGAATGCAGCCCGGAGGTTTTCGAGGCGGCGGATTACGGCGGAAGCACCTCGCAGATGATCAAATACGTCAAGGAAAGCGACGCGCCGCATTTCTTTTTGCTGACCGAATGCTCCATGGGCGACAACATCGTGGCGGAAAACCCCGGCAAGGATATCCTGCGCATGTGCTCCAAGGCATGCACGCACATGAAAGAAGTCACGCTGGAAGAAGTGCTTCGCTCTTTGCGCGAAAACGTGCAGCAAATCGAAATCGAAGAAAACTTACGTATACGCGCCAAAGGATCGCTGGATCGAATGCTTGAGGTTCGGTGATTTCACACACCTTTTATATCAAAAAATGTAGTATCTATTTCGTCGCGTCCAGGACGAAAGTATCAAGTATGATATTGCGATGCGTTTCTTGGAGTTCTTTTGCTTGCTTACGGAAAAAATCCCGGGCTTGTTCGATGCCTTTCTTTCCGAATATTGACTTGTTGCGCTTCTTTCGATTATCCGCTTCCCACCACTCACTGCAATAAAACCAGCCGACCAGGTAAATTCCGTGGCTCAGATTTTCGCCGAAAAGATATTCGCCGATCAATTGCTTTTCCATGGCTGTTTTAAGATCCTTATTCCAGAAGCCTTTGACCTCGATCACCAGCTTGCAAGGGCTTTCGGCTTCGCTTTCTTCGGGTTTGAAGGCGGTTATTTTAATGTCGGTTTTTTTGTTCCAATTGACCTGGACTTCCCGATCGACGACGATTCGGCGACCTTCCAGCTCGCCTTGAAGATGCCGGGCGATCCTGTCGGATAAAGCGTTTTCGTTTTTTGGAAAGTACTTCATATCCTTCCCATTTTGTTTCTCACCTGCCTTGGATTGCTCGCCGTTCTCGGTCTTCAGCAAATGCTCGGGAACTTCATTCCACACATCACGCACTGCGGGCAGCTCGCCGTCGTGAAAAGACTTTTCCAGTCGATCCAGTGAGGCGAGAACGACCTTCATCAATTCGCTTGGATTTCGAACCAAGCGTCTCTGGGAATCCTCGATCAGTGTTTTGAAATCGCCTACATCCGGAGGAATCCATGATGATTCGAGAAAGCGCTCTTCGGCATCCAAAATATCGAATTGAAGCCGCTGTCGCTTGTCGGGAAATTTTTTAGAAATTCTTTGCAAGGCGTGCACTGCCGCTCGCGATCCCAAACCCTTAAGCCGCCGGATGATCCCTTCCCGGAATCTTCCGATCAAATCCCGGAAGGTTACGGTGTAGGCCATGAATTCATCGTGCTTGGGATCCTCTTTTCCCGGATAATGATTTTCCAGCCAGATGTACAAATCGGCGAATTCTTCTTCTCTGATGGGAAGATTCGCTTCTCGATCAATAATATTTTCTTCATCAACGAGGCGTTTAAAAAACAGTTTTCCGAATTCCTCGTCGGATTGAATGGGCGACCATATGAAGGACCAGATTCCACCCGTCGGCGAAAGGATCAGGGCGCAAGCCGCTTCAACCGCTTCGTCTCTTCTTTCTTCCTGGAAGGGATAGGGACCGGCTAACAGGTCCTTCGCGAAATCTTTCGCCTCGGTTACATCCCTTTTCGTTAAAAGACGCAGCAATGTTCCCATGGATTTCGGCCCAAGTTCGCGGTCTTTCATTTTGCCCAGGAAATATTTTTCCAGCCTGTCGTCATATAGATGCATGACCTTGTGCGGGCTGGAAAGGTTGCCGTTTTTTCGGTTTTCCATTTCGATGCATCGATTCAGCCACTTGATGAATTCGTCGGGGAAGTCATCGTAGGCGATTTGTTCAAGGGCATCTATGGCGGGATCGCCAACAAAACTTTTGACGGACATTACGGAATGAATCCAGCGAGACCAGACCTTGACAGGAATTTCCTTAAGGAACTCCGGGGCGAGATGGAAAATCAAATCCAGAGCTTTGTATCCGGCAATCTCGTTAATATCGAAATCACCCGGTCTCATTTCTCGTGACGCATATGGATCATAATCAAAAATATATTTTTTTGCTGCGGCTAATACCCTTCTTTGATTTTCCTGAGCCAAAAGCGGCCAACCAGGGTTTTGCAACAGACTATGAAAATTGTGCCCCTGATCCAACCCTTCCTCATCCAATTGCATGACGCTCACGACCTCAAACCAATGCACCAACTGGCCTTTTTGAATTTTTTCCAGGATCGGACCGATCAACACGTTCGGATGTTCATATGTTTTCTGTTTTCGTCCCGTCTCGATTTCTTTCTGGATTTTCCGATCTTCATAATACGAAGATTGGCTCCTTTGCGCCTCTTTGGAATACCGATCAACCGAATCGATGTAGGCCGAGAATTTCTCACGAAATTTCTTATCTTCTTTCGCAAGGCCTAAAATGGCGTTGACTGTTTCATGATCGTGAACGCGGAAAGGACTGAAGACGAGGTTTATGATCTCCGATAAAGCGTCTTTTATCGCCGGATCTCCTTCATCTTGATATTTTTCTATGAGCCAGGGCAAATCCTCATCCGTTACAAGTGCGATTCCGGTCACGTTGTATATGAGGTGACGGCCAAGCTCTTCGATTTTAAAATTACAATTATGAAGAATTGCCATGAGGACGCTTCGCCGCTTATCGACATCTTCGGGATTTATTATCGTTTCATTTTTCTTCGGATGAAAAATGTCGTCGTGAAGTAAAAAACGCGACCAAAGGGCTTTTGCGAAGGCTTCCAGGATTCCGGGAGCATCCAGGTTTTCCCAGGCCATTTTGATAATTTTGCCTTTTAAGCTCGACCACCTTGATAGACCAAAACGGGACTTCAGCTGCCGGGAAATCCAATCGAGGGCGACGGGCAGATATGAAGGCGATAAAGATTTCGGCAATTCATAGTCCGCAAATAATTCGTAGTGGCCGATATACCTTTCTTTTTTCGGCGGCGTCAGCGATTCGAAGAGCTCCTTGGCGGACATGAACTCGGGCCAAAGGGCGATGAGGCCGTAGGCTTTCAAATCGTCGTTCGGGTCCTCGCCGGCGTCGCCTTCGACGAAAGGCCGCAGATTTTTTCGATACTCGGGTCTTCCGTTGCGGGCTACGACACGGGCCGCCTGACAACGGATGTGATGATCCTCCGTTTCGTCCAAGGCAATGGTGAGGAGTTGCGGCTGGAGTCCCTGCACATCGCAGGCTTCGGCGATATGGATGGCGGCGCGGCGGGCGACGAAGCTGATATTATTCTTTGTAAGATAAAACTTAAGTTGTCCTACCAATTTTGGATGCCGTAATTTCTCATATTTTCCCTTAAAGGCGATATCCCCGTCGTGAGCTTTTCCGTCCTGAAATGCCTTTAGAAGGGATTCGGCTACGGCTTCCCGAAACTCTTCCGACATGGAAACCAAATCTCCAAACAAAAACACCTTCGGATCATCGCAAATCAAATCCTTAAGTTTATCAATTGATTCTTGGTTATATCTAGCGTACCAGATCACAGTGTCTCGTAAATAGGGAACGATCCGTCCCGAAGACAGTTCGGGATGACGAAAAAGAGGGAAAACTTGCTCTGATGAAATCTCTTGTTTACACAGAAATCGTGCCGCCAGATATTCTGCGATTTGTTTGTGGATAAAAGTTCGATGAGAGCCTAAATGCTTAAACAAGGTTGTATTGAGAGTCTCTTCAAGCATCATCCGCGTCGGAACGTGTCAACGATAATGAGACACCGTTTTTCATAGTTTAGAGTACACTGTCCTGGTTCCCCGTTTTCGGCGGATTGATCCATACCGCCTCGGGCAGCGCCTGTGGTGTTGGTGTTTTGTTAACGAATCGTTCGGGATGTTTTTCAAGAGCTTCTAAAAGCACTCTCTCTCTTTGCCTGGCCGCCTTCTCCGCACGTCCATAATGGACTGTCTCCGGCGTGTACATGGCGATGCCGCTGTGGCGGTGTTCGTTGTTGTACCAGTGAAAAAAGGTCCGGCAAAAAACCCGTGCATCCTCGATGGACCCGAATCGTTTCGGAAATTCCGGGCGGTATTTCATCGTCTTGAACTGGCTTTCAGAAAATGGATTGTCATTGGACACATGCGGCCTTGAGTGCGTTTTTGTCACGCCCAGATCCGACAACAGCAGCGCGACCGGTTTGGATTTCATCGAGGTTCCACGGTCCGCGTGAAGAGTGAGCTGATCAGGACCGATTCCTTGTCTGGCGCACGTTTGGGAGATGAGCGTTTTCGCCAGCGCCGCGCTCTCGCGATGCGCGATCATCCACCCCACAGTGTATCGGCTGAAAATATCGAGAATCACGTAGAGGTGATAATAACTCCATTTCACCGGCCCTTTCAGCTTGGTGATGTCCCAACTCCAGACTTGATTAGGCGCGGTCGCCAAAAGTTCCGGCTTCGCATAATTGGGATGGCGGCGCTGATTCCGGCGTTCCTTCACTTCTTTCTCCGATTCCAAAATGCGGTGCATGGTGCGTGTACTGCAATGATATTCTCCTTGATCCATTAGGGTTGCGACGATTTCAGCGGGCGCTTTGTCGATGTTTTCCGGCGCGTGAAGAATATCCAAAACCCTTTGCCGTTCCCCGTCGTCCAGCGCTCTTTTCGGCTTCGGACGATGGCGGTGAAGCGCGGGAGAAAGACGCCGATAGTATGTGGCTCGCGGCAAAGACAGAGCGTCGCAGGCCGACGCAACGCCGATGGAGGCTCCGCGCTCATGCACCGCTTGCATCAGGCGCTCCCGTCGTCGTCCGGCCGGTTCAGGGGGATGTCCAGGAGCGCGGCAACTTTTTTTTGGAAGTCGATCACCATTTCGGCCTTCGCCAGCTTTTTTTGCAGCCGGGCGTTGTCGCGACGCAATTGCTCGTTCTCTTTTTTCAACAGCGGGGATGCACCGGGTTTGGGCCCGCGCTTTTTGCCGTTCAGGCCATCTAGAGCGCCCTGATCCCGCAACTGACGCCACTTGCCCAGGTGGGAAGAGTACAGTCCTTCCCGACGCAGCAAGGCGCCGATTTGACCTGGCTCGGCGCAGCGGTCGGCCTCCTGCACGACAGCCAGCTTGTAGGCGGCGGTGAAGCGGCGGCGCTCGGGGCGTTCTGAGACCTCCGGAGAGGGGGGTGCGGGCGACCCGTCGTTTTTGGGGGCTCCGCTCCGTTCCGGCTCGCTTCGCTCGCCTCCACTACGCTGCGCCCCCAAAAACGATCCATCACCGTTTTCTCGTTGCTTATTCATTCGAGTTCTCCTTCACGCCCTCGAATTATACACTAAATTCTCACACAACCATTGTCTCACTCTTATTGGCACAGAGGGCGTCACGTTAATTTTGCTGTGGCCTATTATTTTTGTATTCTTCACAAGCTCGGTGATGGCAAGTTCATTTCTGTGAAAAGGAGTCTCGGCGCCATTTAATAAAATGAATGGGCGATTCGTAAAAATCGACGCAGATGCGATATATTCGGCTGCTTTCAATCGGCAATCTTCATCTATTTTACCTTTTAATCTTTCATCGTGAGTATCAATTCTTTTTATGTTTTGCTCTCGCAATAATTCGCGCGTGAGTGTTTCGAATAAATCAGTTTGCCTCTTAGGTAGCCGTTTATCTCTAGCGAAAATTTTCAGCATATGAATCAAGGTCAGAGGAATCTCCGTATAGGGCCAAACTCGTTGGCGCTCAATCTCGGCGACGAATGCTTCGAAATCAACAGACTGGGCTTCGCAGGCTTCGATGATGTTTTGGCGGGATAGAGGCAAAAGCTCGTATGTTTTTACATTTTCAGCCTGAAATATGTTCTCCAGTTCTTCTTTCAAAGAGCTGGGAAAAGGACCGGATCGGCAGGCCAGCCGCAGTTTCAGCGAAGGCAGAAGTGTTATCGATTCTTTCAGTAAATCACCCAGTGTGAGGTGTAGATCCGGATTTAAAGCATGGCACTCGTCGAAACTGTCCAGGAACAAATAAAATTCCTGGTCGGTCTTTTGGGCTTTTACAAACTCGGGATTTTGGAAAATAAATCTATTCAGTCTCGCCGGATTCGCGTAACGAAACAGATCGACTAAAAGTTTTTGCTCGTCGTTTACCTCAAGCTTTTTACATTCCTTTTCCAGGGTAGTTGATTTTCCCATTCCTGCTTCACCCAATAAAATGAGGCAATTGGAATAGTTGATGTCGTTAAAGGATAGACGCTCGCCTGGCGTTCCGTAAGAATCTTTCGATAAAGGCTCGCGCGTTCGCATAGAAAAAAACTCCGATTCCTCTGCGCCTCGCCAAAAACGCTCCCATGGGAAATCAGGCTTCTTCCGTTTTGGTTCTTCGGTAATATCAGGAATGCTCATTTATTAAATCCACGGTGTTTAGCTCAGTAATTAATATGCAATTTACATTTTCCTTCCAATCTAAATATGTTGCAATACTTGATTGAATATTACTTCAAGGACCAGCCATCCTCCTTGCAAATTGAACATTGAATATTCAATTTGCAAGGGTGGCAGGTAATAATCAAGCAGATTCTTTTTAAAATGAATCATCCCCGCTCAATTGAGGCGGGGATGATTTTATCAGCTTCGCTTAACGCGAATACGTCACGGTAATCACGGCGTACACAATCGCCACCATAATAAGCTGGCTGTAGAGGGCATGGATGCACCAGCCTGCTTTTTCATCCGGCGGCGTAGCCGGGAGCTGATCGCCAAGCGCCCAGATCGTGATCTCGTACGTATGGTCGCCGTCGTCTTCCGGCGGGCACGGACCGTCATACTCTTCGTTGCCGAAGTCGTTCATGACCTCGAAAGCGCCCTCGGGCAAGACGCCGCCGGGGCTGATCGCCTCTTCCAGCGACATGGTTCCGACGGGTATGTTTGCAATGCCCCAGTGACCGAAATCATCGGCCTCCGGATCGAACATCGTGATCGCCCAGGCCACGGTTCCTTCCGGCGGATTGGACCATTCCAGCGGCGGGGAAACGCCGTTGCCGCCTTTGGCCTGGCCGCACGCGTACTCGTCCGGCATCCGGTCGCCGTCGTTGAATGCGCTTGAGCCAAAACTGAACTCACCGGCGTCATCATCGGCGTCGTCATCACTATCGTCATCGGCGTCATCATCAACATCGTCATCACCGGCGTCATCGTCATCGTCATCGTCGTCATCTCCGCACGAGATCGAAACCGCCATGGTCAAAAAGACCATCAACGCCGGCGCCATCAGCCATTTCCAGTGTCTCATTTCCACCCCTCCCGATTAAGCAGATCCGTTATTCTCCCACGTCCTGCCAGGTTTCCGCGGCGCCGTAATCGATCCACTCGCCCAGGGCTTCCCGCTGGTATTCTTGCGGCGTCGGCGACTCGGGCGGCATCGAATCGCCGTCCACGGCCGCGCTCTCGATATCGCTCAATTTGGAAGCCACATCTTCGTAATCCAGCAAAGGGAAGGTTGCGCCTTCGGACGGAGGATCGCCGTGGCAATCCATGCAGAAATACGCGAACAGGCCCTGGATATAATTATTCCAGGTATAGGCGTCGGCGCCTTCGCCGATATCGTCGACCTCCGCGCCGTCTTTGACGCATCGAAATCCGATATAATCGCCGAGATCGAAGGGTTGCCTGATATCCCCCCGGTTGTCCGCGCGGCAATACCAGGCTCCGTGGCTATAGTCGCCGCCCCGAAGTATTTTGAACTTTCCGTTGTAAAACCCCGGAGGATCTTCGGCGGGACTTTCTTCGTAGTACATCGGCGCGTACCAGTCGTTGACCCACTCGGAAACGTTGCCCAACATGTCGAATAATTTGAAAGCATTCCAATTCAACTCGCCGACGGGGTGTGTTTGATAATCGGAGTTGTTTTCGTTCCAGGCTATAGAGTCGAGACAGTTCGCATAATCTACACCGCAATAATGGGACCACGAAGTGCCCGCTCTGGCGGCGAATTCCCACTCGGCTTCCGTCGGCAGGCGTCCGCCCACCCGGCGGCAGAATGCGTCGGCCTCATCCCAGCTGACATTGGCGACGGGGCATTCGTCGTCGGCGCATGTAAAATCATCAGGATATCCGAGGGGATCCTCTTCCATGACGTCTATCCACTCTGCAATGGTGATTTCCGTATCGCCCATCCAGAACGAGGAGAGAGACACATTGTGCACGGGAAGCTCCCAGGGATCGCAGGAGGCATAAGAACAGCCCATCTCCATATCTCCGCCGGCGATATGCCGCCAGGTGATGCCGTACTCGTCGATCTGGGAGTCATCGTCGCCATCGTCGCTGTCGTCGTTGTCGTCATCGTCGCCGCCGCCCGTTTCGCCATAGGCGCCGCTGGCGCCGTCGCTCCAGTCGAGGATGTAGCAGGATGTCGCGAAAAGAGCGATCACCACGAAGAAGGAAAAAATCAGGTCTCGAAAACTCATGCCGACTCCGTTATTCCGGTCGTTTTTCAAAAGCCTTTACCAGGCCATGCCGAAATTCAGTTGAAAGCCCCCTTCATTGGCCGATGTCCCGGCGAAATAAAGGGCGCCGCCGTTTGCCGTGTCCGACGGCGATGTCTTTATAAAATAAATCCCCAGGCCGCCCGACGCCAGGCCGACGCCGATAAGGACCTGGCCCAGAGTTTCATAATTTTTCCCCGCGTTGCGGTACGCGTCGGCGTCTGCCGTGTCCGCGGCGTCCTGGAATTTGCTGTTCTGGTCGATCGCCATGACGTACGACAAGCCTCCGCCGACAAGGGCCGCCGCGCCGACGCCCGCGAGGGTCCAGCCCAGCTTCCTGTTTCCCGCTCTCTTCGGGGACCCGTCGGATTTCCGCGTGTCTTTATTCTTTTGTTCTTTGGCCAGCTTGTACTGCGCCGTATCGAATGCCTGCTTCAGCTTCGGCGAAGCGCCTTCGGGCAGCGTGAATCCGGAATCGCTGACAAGGATGGCCCGATACTGCTCGACGGCGCCGTCGGGTTTGTCCGTGGCGATATATATCTGCGCCAGGCGCTGCCGGGCCTGGATCATCTGCTCGGCGGACAGGCGGCCCGATGCAATAGTCTGCAAAAATAACGTTTCGGCTTTGTCGTAGTCCAGGTCCTCGTATGCCTTCATCGCCAGCCCGAACGCCGTCGGTTTCGCCTGCGCCGCCGGCGCGACCGTCGCCACGATGAAAAAGGCCAGAATGATCGTCGCAAGCGATTTGGAATTTCGTGTCATCGTGATTCCTTCGTATGTTCAGCGCGCGGCTAAAGACCGCCGCCGCATTATTTCACAACCTCAAGTTTCGATCCGATCTTGACGTGCTTGTCTTTGCCGAAATCGACTTCCATCGTTTTGTCGATCCCGGCTTTTTCGTTGATGAAACGCAACTCGCGGGCGCCGGAAGGAACCTCGATTTTGAAAGCCGGGGATATCCCGAGTTTTTTCCCGTCCACGTATATCTCCACCCAGGGATCGGCGACCACCGTCAGATACGCCATGCCTTTCGCGGCGGCGGTTTCGGATTCCGGCGCCGGCGCCGGTTCGAAATTCGGCCTTGTGAAAACAAACTGCCCCGCGCCGTACATGACGCCGAAATCAGGCGTCTGATGCCGGTTGCGCGCGCGAACGTTCTGCTCGGAGTATATGCCCAGCTCCTTGAAGGCCACGAAGCCGTCGTTGTTGAAATCGGCGTTTCCGCACATGCCTTCCAGCATCACATTGGTGAACAGTCCGTCCACCGCCGGTTGATCCTGCATGCCCGCCGTGATGCCGTAGATGCCGCGTTTGCCCAGATAGTCGCGGACCGCGCCGTCGTTGATCGCAGCGCGCGTGAGCAGCGTTCCGGAAAAACAGGAATCGATCACGAGAAGAACGTGCTTGGCCTTGCAGTTGGACAAAATCTCGTCGCGCAACTGGGCCACGGAGATGTAGCTGGCGATGTCGCCGGAGATGCCTTCCACGGGAACCAGGTAGCCCGTGGTCGAGCCGTCCCAGTCCGATATTTTCGTGTATCCGTGCCCCGAGTAGAAGAACATAAAGCGGTCGTCGCGCCCGGTGGTCTGCGCGGCTTTTCGCAGGGTGGATATGATGCCCTGAAAAGTCGCCTGCTCGTCGTAAAGCTCATGAACGGTGAATCCGCGATCGCGCAGAACCTTGGCCATCTTTTTCGCGTCGCTTCCCGCGGCGGACAGCCTTCCCCATCCGTGGGAATATTTGTCGATTCCCACCACCACCGCCACGCTGTGCTGATACCAGCCGGGAGGTCCGGATGCGGCTTCGCTGAAGCCGCCGCCTTTGAGCGCCTGCGCCGAAGCCGTTAAGGCGGACGCAAAAATCACACCGCAGACAAGCGCACAAATCCATACATTGCGTTTTTTCATCGGTTGCGCTCCTTTGAACATCGACCAAATGCTCAATGAATGAGGATGGCTCGTATTAATCAGTGTATTATTTCATTCACAAGCGAGAGTCATTGTGGACCTATATTTCAGGAATTTCAATAACCTCGAATTGATCGCACGCCGTCCAACGGCCGGGGCCGCGGCTCGCGAGGAGGGGGTCTTTAAAGCGCATCTGGATTGAGGAAACAGGCCGTTGCCGGTTAATTGTAAGTATTATGGGAAATATACATATATCGAAAAGTCAAATTTTTGGTTCTTCGAGAATTACCGTGCTTTAACGCCAGCCCTTTTGTTTCACCTGAGAAATTTCCGGCTCATGCTTGCTGTCATGAATAATTTTGCCTCGACAGCCTAACCCGCATAGCACTCTTTCATTTCACATCCTGCCAGGTTTCCGGAGCGCCGCTGTCGATCCAGTTTCCGATGTCCTCGCGTTCGTATTGTTCGGGCGTGGGATACTCGGGAGGCATGCTCTCGTCGGTTGCGACGGCGGTCTTGATGTCGGCCAGACGGGAATTCACGTCTTCGTAAGCGAGAAGCTCGAACGTGGCGCCGTTTTCCAGGGGATTGCCGTGGCAACTCATGCAGTAGAATGCGAACAGACCCTGGATATAGTTTTTCCAGGTATAGGCGTCGACGCCTTCTCCGATGTCGCCGATGTCCGCGCCGTCCTTGACGCATCGGAATCCGATGTAATTGGCCAGATCGAAGGGACGCATGTAATCCCCACGGAATCCCGCGCGGCAGGCCCAGTAGCCGTCGCCGACGTTGCCGCCCCGAAGGATCTTCATCAGCCCGTTATAATGCCCCGGGGGATTTTCAGCGGGGCTTTCGTCGTAGTACATCGGCGCGTACCAGTCATTCACCCATTCGGAAACGTTGCCGAGCATATCGTAGAACCCGAAGTCGTTGGGGGCGAGTGTTCCGACTTCATGCGTTTGATAGTCGGCGTTGTCTTCATTCCAGGCCGCCTCGCTGAGGCAACTTTCCTCCCCGCAGTAATAGGAGGCTCCATCAGCACCCGCCCGAATCGCGTATTCCCACTCGGCTTCCGTCGGCAGGCGTCCGCCTACCTCGTGGCAAAACGCCGTGGCCTGATCCCAAGTGACGTTGGCGACGGGACATTCGTCGTCGGCGCACAGAAAATCGTCGGGATATCCGTCGGGATCTTCGCCAATAACCTCTCGCCACTTGGCGATAGTGATTTCCGTTTCCGTCATCCAGAAATCGGAAAGGGACACGCTGTGCACGGGAAGCTCCCAGGGATCGCAGGAGGCATAAGAGCAGCCCATTTCCATGTCTCCGCCGGCAACGGAAAGCCATTTGATTCCGTAATCGTCAGTCTGAGAATCATCATCGTCATCATCGTCGTCATCACCCGAATCGTCGCCATAGGCGCCGCTGGCGCCGTCGCTCCAGTCGAGGATGTAGCAGGATGTCGCGAAAAGAGCGATCACCACGAAGAAGGAAAAAATCAGGTCTCGAAAACTCATGCCGACTCCGTTATTCCGGTCGTTTTTCAAAAGCCTTTACCAGGCCATGCCGAAATTCAGTTGAAAGCCCCCTTCATTGGCCGATGTCCCGGCGAAATAAAGGGCGCCGCCGTTTGCCGTGTCCGACGGCGATGTCTTTATAAAATAAATCCCCAGGCCGCCCGACGCCAGGCCGACGCCGATAAGGGCCTGGCCCAGAGTTTCATAATTTTTCCCCGCGTTGCGGTACGCGTCGGCGTCTGCCGTGTCCGCGGCGTCCTGGAATTTGCTGTTCTGGTCGATCGCCATGACGTACGACAAGCCTCCGCCGACAAGGGCCGCCGCGCCGACGCCCGCGAGGGTCCAGCCCAGCTTCCTGTTTCCCGCTCTCTTCGGGGACCCGTCGGATTTCCGCGTGTCTTTATTCTTTTGTTCTTTGGCCAGCTTGTACTGCGCCGTATCGAATGCCTGCTTCAGCTTCGGCGAAGCGCCTTCGGGCAGCGTGAATCCGGAATCGCTGACAAGGATGGCCCGATACTGCTCGACGGCGCCGTCGGGTTTGTCCGTGGCGATATATATCTGCGCCAGGCGCTGCCGGGCCTGGATCATCTGCTCGGCGGACAGGCGGCCCGATGCAATAGTCTGCAAAAATAACGTTTCGGCTTTGTCGTAGTCCAGGTCCTCGTATGCCTTCATCGCCAGCCCGAACGCCGTCGGTTTCGCCTGCGCCGCCGGCGCGACCGTCGCCACGATGAAAAAGGCCAGAATGATCGTTACAAGCGATTTGGAATTTCGTGTCATCGTGATTCCTTGACCAAATACTTCAGCGAATAAGAATCGATTGCAAAAAAAAACAACACTTTAATTCACATGCGAGAGCTATTGTGGACCGATATCCCGTGAATTTCAACAGATTTATATTCGATCGCACGCCGCAAGATGACCGGCGCCGCGGGCCGCGAGCGCGGGCTCTTTCACGGCGCACTCGGCGCCGGCGATTTTGCACCGCGGATGAAACCGGCAGCCCGGCGGATGAGCTGTAGACGGGTGCGCCTGACCGGGAATGGTCTCGTTGATTTCGCCGTTTTCCAGCGCCTCGACCGCTTCGATAAGTCCCCGCGTGTATGGGTGAGCCGGATTGCCGGCGATTATATCCATCAGCCCTATTTCGACGATCTTTCCCGCGTACATCACCGCCGCTTTGTCGCAAAGCTGTTTGGCGACGGCCAGGTCGTGCGTGATGAGCCAAAGCGACGTCCCGAATTCCTCGACCAGATCCGTGAGCAGATCCAGGACGCGGGCCTGCGTGGTCGGGTCCAGGGCCGTCGTCGGTTCGTCGGCGATCAGAAGATCGGGCTTGCAGGCCAGGGCCATGGCGATCAGCACGCGCTGGCGCATCCCGCCGGAAAGCTGCCAGGGATAGGATTCGGCGCAGGCGTCGGGATCGGCGATGCGCACGCGGCCGAGCATATCCCGCGCGGCGGCGCGGGCCTGCCTTTTTGTCATGCCCTGATGCAGCCGGTAAACCTCGCTCATCTGGTTTCCCACCGTGTACACGGGATTGAGGTAGGTCATGGGATCCTGAAAGACCGCCGCGATTCTTTTTCCCCGGATGCGGCGCATTTCCTCGGGTCCGAGGCGCGTCAAATCTCCGGCGCCGCCAAACTCGACGCGTCCCGAAACATTCGCGGATTTCGGAAGCAGGCCCAGAACCGCCCTGGCGCTGATCGACTTGCCGCATCCCGACTCGCCGACCATGCCGAAGACCTGCCCTTTTTCAACGGCGAAGGAAACGCCGTCCACGGCGCGGGCCATTGCGCCGTCTACCGGGATGTGTACATGCAGGTCCGAAACTTTCAGCAAAGCCATGTTTTTTGCCATCGGATTTACAGATCTTGGACGCGTATGCCCGGCATTCCTTCGAGCGTAAGCTCGTCTTTGCCGGGGCCTTTGCCGATTTTGATATCACGTAAAATGATCTGAAATTCATTCTCCGGCGCGGGGCCGGAAAGACTCAGACGCCGCGGGATCGGCGCGCCGCCGGGCAGGTGATCGTCGCACTCGATGCGTTGCAGGGGATCCCCGCCGTCCGGTCCATAAACGGAAATTTCCGTAACGCGGTAATCTTTGCCCTGCAAAACCGCGTGAAAATCATGGCCCGCCTCATCTTGCGCGGTCAGAAGAACCATGCCGGATATGTTTTTCTCCAGGGATTCATAACGCCAGTTTGTGAGATTGGCCGGCAGCCCGCCGGCGAGTATCCAGGGCAAACCGCCCGGATCGACGTCGAGATTGAAGATGCGCGAGGTCAAATCCTTTGCCCTGCCGCGCACCAGCAGCCCCTCGATGATGCTCAAAAATTCGGCATGATCCCCGCGCAGAGCAAAAACCGCCGCCGGAGTCCCGAAAGGAGTATACAGATCGATGCGCATGCCGAGTTTCGGATCGCAGGAAAATTCACATTCCGCGAAAGACAAAAGTCCGCCTTCGAATCGAAGGATTCCTTCCGCCTGAAATGGCCTGGCCCTTTCGACAATCGATTCGGCCAGTTCCTTCGCGCTGACGCCAGGAAGGCCGGTGGAAACGGATGGAGGTTTGCACGACGCAAGAACAAGGCAAAAACCGCAGATGACGGCGAGATGATAAAGGAACCTATTTTTCAAGCTTTTTCACCTTGTCCATGATTTCTTTCATCACCTTGGGCTCGGGGAAAAGAGTCAGAGCTTTTTTGTAATACGCCAGCGCGTTTTCCTTGTCGCCGAGGGCCAGATAACAATCGCCCACGTGCTCGGCGATGACCGCTTCGTCCGGCGCCAGGGAAAGGGACTTGATGAGAACAGGCAGGGCTTCGGAGTATTTTTTTCGCTTGTATAAAAGCCAGCCGTAGCTGTCCATGATGAAGCCGTCGTTGGGAAGCAGACCGGAAGCCTTTTCCAAAAGCCTTTCCGCCCGTTTCAGCTCCGAGTTGTGTTCCAAAAGCGTGTAACCGATAAAATTCAGGGCGTCGGTATTTTCCGGATCTTTTTTCAAAACGCCTTCCATCAGCGAAATGGCTTTTTTCCAATCGCCGTTCCGCTCGTGGATATTGGCCAGGGAATAAACCATGTGGTGATCGTCGGGCGTGAGTTCGACGGCTTTTTCCAGCATATTCAGCGCATCGTCCCGGCGCCCGAGGTCCGAGTAGACCAGGGCCAGGGAGCGAATGAGATAGGGGTCGTCCGGGGCAAGCTCGCGAGCCTTGCTCAATATCTGCTCGGCCTGATCCGGTTTTCCCATGCGCCGCATGATGGAGCCCTGGGCGATGAGGCTGTCGACGTACAGCTTGTGGTCTTCGGGAATCTTGCCGTAAACCTCCAGAGCCTCGTCGAGCCGGCTGAGTCGGGAAAGGCAAAGGGCCTTGTAATACAGGGCGCCCCCGCTTTTGGGCGCGGAGGACAGGATCAAATCGAATTCGGCGATCGCTTCCGCGAATCGGGCCTGTTCATAGAGAATCAGTCCCCGGTTCAGGCGGATGTCCTCTTCGCTGATTTGGAGATACTTGAGCATCTCGTTCTGGCGGTTGGCCTCTTCCGGATTTCCCTCGGACAGGTGCATGCGCACCAGGTGGGCGCGAAGGGCCGAGTTGTCCGGGTTGATTTTCAGGCTTTTTTCGTAATAGCCGATGGCCTTTTCGTTGTCTTCCGCCTTTTCGGAGCAGTAACCCAGGCTGAAATAAGCCCTTTCATGATCCGGCCTGAGCATAGCGGCCTTTTCCAGCAAGGGAACGGCGGCTTCGCAGTTTTCCTCGTAAAGCTCGATGCGCCCCAGGGCGAAATAGGCGTCCGCCGAATCGGGTTTCTTTTCCGTCAGGCGCGTCAAAACGTTTCCGGCTTCGTCGAAATCCTTTTTCACGATCAAAAGGTTGGACAGTAAAATGGCGATTTCTTCGTAAGCCGCGTGATCCGGCTGATCGCTTAACAGCTTCCGGTACACTTCGACGGCCTCGTCGATTCTTCCCCGGGCGGCGTAGAGGCCCGCGACAAGGATGGCCGCTTTGTCGTCTTCCGGTTTCAGTTCGTAAGCGCGTTTGGCGCTTTCCATGGCGGCATTCAGGTCGCCGGTCCTGATGTAGAGTTGCGAAAGATTCAAATAAGCCCGGGCGTCGGAGGGATCGATTTTCACGATCTTTTCGTACGCGGCGATTCCGCCTTCCAGATTGCCGTTGAGCACCGCCCGCTCCGCTTCGATCGCCAGCAGATATAGATCGGCTTTGTCGCCGCCCAGCTTTGCGGCCTGTTGATTATTTGCGCCGCCGGTTTCGCCGGAATCCGCGGCGCCGCCCAAAAAAGCGCAGGAACCGCCGAAAACAACTATTAGAAACAGCGCGCCGACAAGGCCGGCCACGGATTTTTGCATGAGATGATCTCCCCTCGTTGACGTACGCCGCCATCATAAACGCAGGCGGCTGTAAGTACAACGACACCTGAAATTATCTCATGGTTTCACTTAGTTGTTTTTGGAAATTAGCTTCTTATAAAATTTCTTTTCCGCAATTCAGTGCTTCCTCAAGCAACCGCACAGCCGGGGGCGGTCGCTCGACCTTGAGGCTCCCTTCGGGTCTGAGCCTGAGGCTCAGCCTCAGGGTCGAAGACTCGACAGGCTGTGCCACTAATCGTAGAAATCTTTGCGTAGCGTCACGATTTATTTTCTCACGCCATATCCGTCGCGAAGCCAAAGCGGGCTTTTTCATAATGTTTATGGCCCCTTTTTCCCGGCTCTGACCCTTCGGCTTCGCTCAGGACAGGCGCACCGGGTTATTCACTGTCGCCCTGCGGGCTCGCACAGGCGAGGGCGCCTGTGCCACACACGTCTACAGGGCCGAAGCCATGCACCTTTCACCCGGGCACGTCATGTGTGGCACACCCGCCCTCGGGTGTGAAGGAATGCCTGGCAAGCACATTTGGTTGTGGTCGCCAGACCGCGCTGTGCCACACACGTCTACAGGGCCGAAGCCATGCACCTTTCACCCGGGCACGTCATGTGTGGCACACCCGCCCTCGGGTGTGAAGGAATGTCTTACAACCACATTTGGTTGCAGTCGCCAGACCGCGCTGTGCCACACCCGTCTACAGGGCCGAAGCCATGCACCTTTCACCCGGGCACGTCATGTGTGGCACACCCGCCCTCGGGTGTGAAGGAATGTCTTACAATCCCTTTTGGTTGCGGCCGTTAGGCCGCGCTGTGCCACACACGTCTGCTGGGCCGAAGCCATGCACCTTTCACCCGGGCATGTCATGTGTGGCACACCCGCCCTCGGGTGTGAAGGAATGTCTTACAATCCCTTTTGGTTGCGGCCGGCAGGCCGCGATGCGCCACACACGTCTGCTGGGCCGAAGCCATGCACCTTTCACCCGAGCACGTCATGTGTGGCACACCCGCCCTCGGGTGTGAAGGAATGTCTTACAATCCCTTTTGGTTGCGGCCGTTAGGCCGCGCTGTGCCACACACGTTGTGCTTGTCGATCTTCTTTTCTTTAGCGTGTCGGCATGTTGCCCGCCCATACAAAGATTGGGATGGCTTCACCACCACATCATGTGTCGTACAATAGGAAGCAAGCTCGTAAAATAGTTTTACAAACGCCGTGATTAACTCCAGAGGATTTTCGCTTCGTCATATTGCGTGCGCGGCGGGGGAACCTCGGCCGGAACGCCCACGGGGATCACGGCAAAAAGCCAGTATTTTTCGCCCAGGCTCGTGGCGGGCCTGACCATTTCCTGTCTTTCCTCGGGCATGCCGCACCACGTGGCGCCCAAGTCCAGCCCCGCCGCGGCCAGCAGGAGATTCTGCGTGGCGGCGGCCAGATCCTGCATGATATAGTAGTTCCTGGTTCCTTTTTCAAAATATGGCACGATGACCGCGCCGGCCTTTTCGCCCCAGGACGCGTGGGGGTGCGCGCGGCAAATTGCACTGATTTTCACCGGATCGGTAGCGACGTAAAAATTCCAGGGCTGCTCGTTTCTGGCCGAAGGCGCGGCCATGGCCGCTTTGAGAATCGTTTGCAGCTGATCCTTCGAGACGCAGTCGCCGGTAAAAGAGCGAACCGAACGCCGTTTCATGATGAGGTCAAGAACCGGATGACTCATGGATGAACTCCTGCATTACCATCGATAAGGTTGAGATACGATCCGCCGTCAAGATGCTGATACAAAATTTGCGAAGAATCAGGATCCACGGAAAGGACGAAGCTTTGCGCGTCGCTTTGCATGACAGGCAGGCCGCTGAAATCCGAGGGTATTTCGATCACGCCGTCATCCAACTGCGCGGCGATGAAAATCACGCGGTCTTCATATTCGATCATGGCCGCGACCACGCGGCCGTCGTCGCGATAAAACGTTACCGGCGGCAAGTTATCTTCGGTCAGCCCGACCGGCTCAACGCTGATAAACAGGGCGTCTTCGCCTTGCGCGCTGGCTTCAAAGACTTCATGCGTGTCGATGTCGCCGTGCGTGAAACCGTGCTCGCGCGTCGCCGTTTCGTATTGCGTTCCGTCGAGGTTCGAAGCGAGATGAACTTTCATGACGGCGTCAGGGCGTTCGACGAGCGCTTCACCGTCGCCTGCGGTCATGACGCCGTCCGTCGAACCTCCCGCGTTGGCGTGAAACTGCCAGGTCAACAATCGCGAAAATGCCGGTTTCGCGCGGTCGATTGTAAAAAAAGCGCTTTCGGGAATCATGCCGACCAGGCGTTCCACGTCGGTCAATGCGTACCGGGACTTGACGCGAACCATCTTCAGGGCGTCTTCATCCACGAGGTCGCTCAAATAGGCGTCCACATCGCAGCCCAATCCCATGAGTCCCGTCGTCGGCCCGCGTCCGTCCACGAGGATGAGATTGTGATTTTCCGCGCTCGCTACGCGCCATCGCTCTTCCCATTCGATGTAGCCCGAATCGATGGCGAACAGTTCGCCCAGGGCGTAGAAGATGAAGCTCGTGGCGTCGGGTTGCTCGTGGCCCATGCCGTGAACCCGCGCGTGGCCGTGCTCGCCGATGACCAGCGCATAAAAATCGCCGGTTTCCCACCCGTCGCGCAAAATCGCCTGCCCCGCCGGCTCCATCATGATCGTCGGCCCAAAATCCGGCGGAGCAGGTTCGGGCATTTGATCCATCAACGCCAGGTGTTCCAGGCTTAACGTCGTTCCCGCGTTGCGGCATTTTTCGCTGTCCGTGTAGATCCACATTTGGGGCGGATCCTGATGAAACGCCGCCATGAGCGCCGGGTAGCCGCAGGCGAAATTCGCGTCGTCGATATTCGGCGCGCGGCCGTCGGGCATGACAATGGAAAAGCGCCAGCGATGCACGTCCGCCAGGCGGGAATCGACCCAGGGATCGGCGACGTCCACATTGATTTCCTCGCAGCCCGGGAAAAGGCGGTTGCTGCAATCGACGCGGTAGGGATACGTCAGCCCTTGCGCGAAGCGGTGATACGCCATGTAAAACGGCAGATAACACGCGGCGGAATAGTCCAGATAATTCGGTCCTTCGGCCTGGCAGCCGCCCACGCAGTTTTGCCAGTCCAAAAGGAAATACGTGGTGTCCGTGACGGCGTAATTTACGTATTTCGCCGCCTCGGGCAATAAATTCAGCGTCATGCCCGCCATGCCTATCCCTGAGGCGAAGCGGATGTTGTGATTGTTTTGCGTGAAGTGAAGAAGGATCCGCCACGGACTGACGACGTGGTATTCGTAAAGCCGCTCGGCCATTTCCCGCAGGCTTTGCGCGCAGGCGGCGAGGGATTCGTCGGCAAGCTGCCCGAAGCCCGCCAGCAAATCATATGTTTGGCTGAAATACACCATGGCGGCGCCGCCGTGGATTGTCGCGGCGTCGAAATCAGCGAGAGGCAGCAAGTCCAGTTGCACATCCACCTGTAAAAGCATCTGCGCCGCTTTTTGGGTCATCAGCGGATTGTCGGAAATGAATCCGACCAGCGCGGCGCCGCGGGCGATGAGTCCGTTGGTTTCCAGAACGCTCGGATTGAAAACTCCCTCGGGCATCTCTCGAGGCGTGTCGTCGGCCCTGCTTAACACGCGCTGATACATGGCCGTGTACTCGGGATCTTCGTCCCGGATCTTTTGCCTGACGGCGATCCATCCCTGCCGGTCCAAAAGAAGCCTGGGGTATTCTTTCATTTCCGGATGCCAGGCATTGGCGTCGGCGGGATTGCGCGGATCGGTCCCGTCCTCGATTTCATCGCCGTTGGAAACGCCGTCTGCGTCCTCGTCGCCTTCCGGATCCAGAGGATCGCCCGTATCATCGTCCGCGTCGTCGTTAACGTCGTCATCAGGCGAAACCGTGTCATCGTTCACATCATCGTCGTCCATGTCGTCATTCAGATCGTCGTCGGCTGAATCATCGTCATCGACATCGCCGGTCGAATCGTCGTCGGTCTGCTCGGAGCCCGGCGAAGAATCATCGTCGTCATTCCCGGCGCAGGCGCAAAACAGCGCCAGAGCGAAGATTATGAATCCAAGAGTATGAAAGCTGCGCATGATGAAAATTATTCCCAGAAGATATATCCGCCGGCGTTTTCGGTATCGATTTTGTCGACGACGGAAAAATCCAGGGAATCGAGAATGACGGTTTTGGAATTCAGCCAGTCGGCGACGAAAACATGACCGGAAAAGGGGCTTATGCGAACGAAATACGTCCACCAGGCGCCGTCGATTTTTACGGGATCGTCCGCGCCGCGAACAACCGTGTTGTCGCCGGTGTCGACGACGTAAACATTTCCGGCGAGGTTTTCGCCGATAAAGGCCAGGCCCTCGGAATTGATGGCGATGTCCCCCGGCGCCAAGCCCAGCGAGAAAAAGTCCCGAACCTGCCCGGCGGCGAGGTCGATTTCGTTGATTGAGCCGGGCCTGCCCGCGTAGTCGCCGGTGCAAACCACGTAGAGGGATGATTCATCCGCCGACAGAGCCAGGCTTCCCGGATTGACCTGCGTCGTGTCGATAAGAGCCGTTTCGCCGCTTTCCAGATCCACGTCCGCGATGCGCCCCGGATCGCCGTAGGTGTTTTGATCCGCGTCGAAATAATTGCACGCCACGAACGCCCTGCCGTACATCACCTCCAGGCCGTTGGGGCCGCATCCTTCCGGCAGTTCGTAAATTTCGGACGTCAGGTCCACGAGGTCTATGCGGGCGAAGTTGTCCGAAAGGGTCCCGGTCACGAAGGCCTGGTCGTCCACGATTCTCAGGTCCCGGGGCCTGCTCAGGCCCGGGATGATCAGCGTCTGATACTGCCCAGTGGACAGATCAAGGATGATGATATCCCGGCCGGGCGAATCGGTTTCGTCGTCGTCGCCCCGATCGGCGATGCAGGCGTAGTTCTCGGCGATCTGCATATCCACCGGGAATTGCGCGACGGCCTGCCCGAACCCGAAGTGATCTTCGGACACGCGGTCTCTGCCGCGATCATAGGAGCCGAAGTATCCCGTGACGCCGTTAAAAAAGAAGATATCCGCGCCGACGGTGATTTGGGCTTCGCCGACCACTTCCCCGAGCCGCGCCGAAAGTACGGCCGAACCGTTTTTTACGCCCGTGGCCGCGCCGTCGCCGTCGACGCTCATCACGGAATTGTCGCTTGAGTCATAAACGAAGTCGGCCTGCGTGACGGTGGTTCCGCCCTCGTAGTAGGCTGCGGCGGAAAACGCCTTGGAAAAACCTTTCGGGATGGCCCGCATGGACGGAGTGATCTCGATGCGCTCCAACCCTTCGAGCTGCTGCGTATCGTCGTCGGGCCAGAAGTCATCGTCGCCCGTGTCGTCGTCATCGTCCACGATGTCATCGCTGTCGTCGTCATCGTCATCGTCGTCATCGCCGCAGCCGCAGGCCACGGGCAACGCCGGCAGCGCCAGGGCGAAAAGCAAAAACAGGGACGTGAAAAATTTTGAGCCGTTTCGTGTCATCATAAGGACCGCTTTTATACACTCCAATAATAACCGAGGGGAGGAAAAAAGTCCTCCCCCTGATTAATGGTTCAATATGGCGTTCGATATGACAGCCCGGCTTACTGCCAGAAACAGTATCCCTGAGGGCTGTTTGTAGCCGGATTATTGAGGATCGAGTAATCGTCCGGACTCATGACGGACGTTTGCGTCGTTCCCCAGTTGGCGATGTAGATATTGCCGTCAAAAGGACTGACGGCCATGTCCATGATTCCCGCGGAGCCCGTAAAGAGTACGGGATCGCCTGCGCCGCGCAGAATTGTATTGTCTTCCGTATCCACAACGTAGACATAGCCATCGGCCCACAATGCGTCCGCGTCGCCGATAAAGGCCTTGCCGTTTTCCGCAATGACGATGGGGCCGGGGGAATTGCCCAGGTCGAAGGATGCGGCGACCGTGTCCGTGGCCAGGTCGATCTCGGTCACGACGCCGAATGCGGAGAAATAATCGCCGGTGGAAACGACGTACAGAGAACTGCCGTCGGGCGTGACGGCGGCCTGCTGCGGATTGATCCTGGGAATATCAATGGGCGTCACCGTGACCGGGTCGGCGCTGAAGTCCACCACCGCGACCTGCCCGGGATCGCCGTAGGTCCACGTTCCGGAATCGTAACGGCTGCAAATCACGTAGGCTTTTTCGCCGACGATTTCCACGTCCACCGGGGCGCAATCGGCGGTCAGGTCATAAAGAACCGCGCTTTCGTCCCAGAGATTGACGACGGCGAGATTGTTGGAAAGCTGTCCGGTCACGAAAGCGGCGTCCTCGACGATCTTGATGGTCCAGGGATTGTCCAGGCCGGCGTATTCCAGCGTGGATGTGGTTTTTTCAAAAAGATCGACGAGCACCAATCCGCCGTCCTCTTCGTCGGGAGTCGCATGGGCGCCCGAATCGGCCACGTAGGCTGTGCCTTCCCATATCGCCATGCTGGACGGAACTTCAAAAATCACGTCGCGCGCGGCCAGGTAATCATCGGCGACGGCGCCGGTGATCCGGTCGTAGGAACTCAGGACATCCCCCACGGCGTCAATGAAGAAAACGTCTGCGCCGACAATCACGTCCGCGTGGTCGGTCATATCCTGCAACGTAACACTGACAGTGGCCGCACCGTCGGCCACGCCCGTGGCGTTTCCGTTTTGGTCGACGGTCAATACGCCGGTGTCGTCGCTTTCCCACACAAAATCATCGGTCGTCGTCGTGGAACCGTCGTCCCACTCGGCGGTGGCCGTAAAGGTCTTGGCGACCGTCTGCGGAATCGCCCTGGTGTAGTGATCCAGGTAAAGACCGACCAGTTCGGGACCTGTGTCGTCGTCGACGTCGTCGTCGACGTCATCGTCGACATCGTCATCCACGTCGTCATCCACATCGTCGTTGACGTCGTCGTTGACGTCGTCGTCCGCATCATCATCCGCATCATCGTCGATGGACGGATTGTCGTTGTCGTCGTCATCGTCATCGTCGCCGCATCCGCAACCGATGCATAAGCCGGCGATCAGGGCGAGGACGACGAACAGGCCGCTTCGAAGCAGTTTTTGGCTGAACATGAAAACCTCCTTTGTCGAACCGTTGTCAATCGTCCGCCCCACGGCTGAAAAAAGGAGGTTTTTTGGGCAAAAGGCACTAAAAAACCCCTTCGTCATTCGAAGGGGGTTTGCGCCTGTCGCTTTCAAACCCGCCCTTTCTACCGAAGGACGTACATGGTTTGCGTCGTGACGGGGCAGGTTCCTGGCTCCGGGCCTCTATTTACCCGTTACAGTGGCGGGACCGCGCCGGACTTTCACCGGACTTCCCTGCGGGAGTTTCTTAAAAGCTCCGCAAACTCCCGTCAACCCATATCGACGGAAGCTATAGCACGCGCAGGAAAGAAAGGTCAATAAGGAAGCTTTCATTCTGAATCCAAATCATTTTATGATGATGCTCAGTTCGAAACGGTTGAAGATCGGATAAGCAAAATGAGAATAAATCGAAAAGCATTAACCGCCGTTTTCATGGCCGCCTTTTTCGCGTTGGCCTTTTTCACGGCCTGCTCCGATGACGATGACGACGATTCATCCACGAGCCCCGAAATCACCGATGATGATACGGCTTCGCCTGACGACGACGTGAACGATGATCTCGATGACGATGCGGATGACGACGTCAACGACGACGTTGATGACGATGTGAACGACGATGTCAACGACGACGCGGATGACGATACGGAAGCCCTGTGCCCGCCCTATTGGACTTACGGAGACGATTACGGGCCCGCGGACATCATGATCCCCGGCGATCAGGGCGCAAACTCGTGGGAATTGCCCGCGACGCTGGCCGCCAAGGACGCCCTGCTGGCAAGCGACGCGATAAAATTCGCCGCCACGTACCTCACCGAAAGCGACGAATACGTGATCTGGACTCGCGACGGCGAGCAGCGTTTCACAAGAACCATCGGCGACGAGGGATATGAATACAACATCACGCAGCAGACCGGCGACGATCCCTTCCCCAACGTCGATCCCATGTATGCGCCGGATTACGAAACGGAGCTATCGCTTTACGAAAATCCCAACAGCGTGCAGATGACGCAGCTCGGCTACGCCGCCGACGATCCCCGCGTGGGATTTTTGCCTCTGGATTCCAGCTACCCTTATCCCTATCAGCGCCTGACGCAGCTTTTCGACACCCCCAACGCGCCGGACCTTGTTTTCGGCCACTACAACGCCGCCAGCGGCAGCGCCGGCACGCATGGGGCCATGTCCCTGAGCCAGTCCCGGGCGACGCTGATCTTTTCCGGCGCCGGCGCGAAAAGCGGGCAGGTTCTGGAAATGTCGGCGCGGCATACGGACATCGCTCCCACGGTGCTGGCGTTTCTGGGCGCGGACGTGGGAGAAGGCGTGGACGATCGCGGGCACGCGGTAAGCAATACCTTTTTGAAATGGCAGGACGGGCGCGTGCTGACGGAAGTGATGGAAGATGAATGCGCCGCGCGACCCATGGCGGATTACGCGGTGATTCTGGATTTCGACGGCCTCAATTCCAATGAAATGATCTGGCTTTACGAAAATCCAAGCCGTCACGGCTACCTCCTGCCGCATTTTACCGAGCTGATGCAAAGCGGGGTCATTGTGCGCGGCGGCGCCGTCGTGGGCTTTCCCAGCATCAGTTCCCCGGGGCACACGAATATCGGGACCGGCGCCTGGCCGGGCCGCCACGGGATTATCAACAACTCGTTTTATCTGCGCGACACGCAAAGCGTCGTGTCGGGCAAATACATCACCGACGATATCCTGGAAGTTATACGCAATCCGCAGTTGGTGGACGATTATTACGACGCCTTCTATCACGGAGACCGCGTGGAGACGATATTCGAAGCGGCGCACCGGTCTTTCGGCGACTGGGAGCTTTGGCCGCCCGACTGGCGGGGAGCTTACTTTGCTTCGATCAACGAGCTTTACTATCGCGGCGCGGATTACTCCTATATCGAACTGGGCAAGCTGCTCAACGCCATCGTTGACGTCAAAGCGCAAAGCGGCATTCTCGACGACTATATGATTCAAATTGCCGACGCCCTGGTGACGGTGCAGTTCAGCCTGATTTTCAGCGATCCCACGCATGATTTCCCGAAAATCGTCGGCGCGAGTTTTTACATGACGGATCACGACGGAGAAGGATACGGCCCGCACTCGGACATGGTGCGAAGGGATATGGAGCAGGCCGACGCACGCGTGGGATTGCTCATGGATCTTTATCGTCAGGCCGGGATTTTCGACCGCACCCTCTGGGTGCTAACCTCGGATCACGGCATGGAGTTGCAGGATCCTTCGCGCTTTGAAAGCTGGCGTCAGCTTCTGGAATCAACGGGGTTGAAATACGTCGCGCCCATGAAAGACGTGGGCGTTTACTTCATGGTCATGCGCGTGGAGTCTTCCGTTGAAAGCCTGCCCGCGGATACCCAAAGCCAGTTCACCGTAACCGTCGCGGACGACGACCTGACAACGCCCGTCGCCGGCGCCGTCGTGACCTTAAACGGCGGAAGCTGCGTTCCGTGCGTGGAAACGACAGGCGACGACGGAACGGCGGATTTCACCATCACGCCCGCCGCCGGCGAAAACGTCGCGATCAGCGCGGCGCACGATGATTACTGCGCTTTTGAAGGCGAAATCGCCGTGGAATAACTCAATAAAATAACTATTCCGGCAGGGCCTGCGTCATAAAACGGGGCTTTGGTTCGTCTGTCGGTTTTGGGCCGGTTTTGCGAATTCACTTTCATTCCGAGCAAGCGACGACTTTGTCATTCCGACCGGAGCTTTAGCGTAGTGGAGGAATCCCTTCAATGAGGCGCTGCCGCCTTGCCTCAAAACCGCGGCTCAATTACAATAACTACGCGAAATGAATAATAGCCTTGCGGCCGCTTGCGAAAGGCCGCTTTTTCATTAAAGGAATTTATCTTATGGCTAAATCGAAAGTCGCCATTGTCAGGACATCGCCCCGCACCGTTTTGGAAGATTATCACCGGTTGATGAACCTGGCGGGCTATCAGGATGTTATCGCCAAGGACGCGGACACGGGCCTTAAAATCAATATCAGCTGGCACCATTTCTTCCCCGGCTCCTCGACGACGCCCTGGCAGCTTGAAGGCGTCATCGGGGCCATGAAAAAAGACGGCTACAATCCCGATCTCATTCACGGCTGCCACAACCGGACCGTGGTCATCGACGCGCATTTCGGCGAGCGGGAAAACAAACAGATCAACGTCACCGACGCGCACGGCCTGCGCAACGTGCATCTTTACGAGGGCGAGGAATGGATCAACGTCCGCGACGCCGTGGGCGATCTGGCCGACAAATTCACCTGCCTTAACGATGTGTATCCGCAAGGGTTCATGATCCCCAAACGATTTATCGGGGAGAACATCATCCACCTGCCCACGGTGAAGACGCACATTTTCACCACCACCACCGGCGCCATGAAAAACGCGTTCGGCGGCCTGCTCAACGAAAAGCGCCACTGGACGCATCCGGTGATCCATAAAACCCTCGTGGACCTTTTGATGATCCAGAAGAAAATCCATCGCGGCATCTTCGCCGTCATGGACGGAACCTTCGCGGGAGACGGCCCCGGACCCCGGTGCATGACGCCGTACGTGAAAAACGTGCTGCTGGCGTCTTCCGACCAGACGGCCATCGACGCCGTGGCGGCCAAACTTATGGGCTTTGATCCCATGCAGATTCAGTTCATGCGCCTGGCCCACGACCTGGGGCTGGGATGCGCCGACCCCGGCGAAATCGAGATCGTGGGCGACGTGGACGCCGCGCAGGAAAATTGGAACTTCGAAGGGCCGATGAAGCGCCTGACCTTCGCCGCGCGGATGCAGCATAAAATCTACTGGGGCGGCCTGAAAAATTTTATGGAGTGGTCTTTAAAAACATGGCTGGCGCCATGGTCGTATATCGCCAGCGTGACCTATCACGATCTGTACTGGTATCCTTTTATCGCCAAAGATCGCGTGCAGCAGGCCATGTCCAGCGAGTGGGGACGCATATTCCACAACTGGGACGATCTGACGCACGACGAAAAAGGCTGGACCGAACTGGGCGAACCGCCCGCCACGTACAAACGTTCCACCGGCCAGCTCGTGGGCATCGGTTTCAGGCTTCTTAAAGACGCCGTTTTGCAGGCTCCGGAAGTGCTGGAAATGCGCAAAAGGAAAGTGGTCGGGAAGTAGGTGGGGCTGAAGCCGGGCAATGGCGATATCATAAAGAGCTTAAAAGGCGGCGGATGGCAATGACTCGCGGGCGGCATGGACAAGCTTCTTTGGCCCGAAGCAAAGCGAGGGCGCTTGTCCGTGCCACCCGCGCTGGATGTTTTCCATGCGCCTGCTTTCTGTCGCTTCCTTGCTTTGCGGAAAAATGCTTGTGAAAATTCCCGGCATGGGCTTAAAATCAATAGTTGACGATGTCTTTTACGATAAAGGAGGCCGAAAGTGACTTGGTGCCCAAAATGTCGCGTTGAGTATTCGGAAGAAACGGAAACCTGCACGAAATGCGGCGGAGAGCTTTTGGCCGACGTACCCACTGATGATGAACTGATGACCGACGTGGAGTGGATTCCCATCCTCAACGATTTCGATCCCGTCCGCGCAAGGATGTTGAAAAACGACCTGGAAAGCGCGGGCATCCCGGTGGTTATTACCGGCGTCAGCATGGAAAGTTTTCACGTCTACCCCAGCGTGGAAAACTCAATTCTGACGCCCCGCCGCTGGGCCGACGAAGCCAAACAGATCGTGGAAGATTTTCTGGCCGCCGGCGAAGAGGCCGGAGATGAAATCGTCTGTTCCAATTGCGGCGCGGTCGTCGAAGAAGGCGCCGACAAATGCCCCGAATGCGGCGAGAGCTTCGACGAAGAAAACGGTGATTGAAAAGCTATAAAAGCGACTTGGGCCGCGCGCGGCGCTTTTTAGCGGCATAAGCCATGAGTTATTTCCCCCGCAATTTTCACAAAGCCTTATTGGGCCTCGCCGTCTGCCTGTTGATCGCCTCCGGCGCATCGGCGGCGCAACAATGCCTCGTCAATGATTCGGGGCAGTGGCTGAATCATCTGGCCGCCGGCCGCTACGGCCGAGCCAGCGCAATGATCGTTGCGTGGCGCGACTCATCTCAGTGCGCGTGCCCCGACGCCGAAACGGCCTGCATCGGAATCCCTTCGGAAAATAAAACGGAAGGACCGGATCGATATATGCTCTCCGCCGGGCAGTTGGCCGAGATCGTGCAATTCACCGCCGCGTGGGAAAAGCAAACCCGCGCCGCGTGCGATCCGCTTTTGGGCAGCGACTCCATCGGCCCGGCGGCTCGAAACGCCTGCCTGGAAAGAAGCGCCGAAAAGGCGATTCCGGACAAAACGCCGGCGCAAAAAGCGCTGCTTGGCAAGGTGCTGACCGACGCCGTGAAAAGGCTTGAAAAAGAGAAAACCGGCGTGTTCGTCGAGGTCGAGGACTACCGGCCGATCGACGGCTATTCCCTGGATTCCAAAATCAGAAATCGCTCCATCGAGCGGGCCAAGGAACTGGCGTCGCAGATTTGTCAGATGCAAAAGGAAATCGTCAAATCCGAAGAGCGGATCGAGCGCATCAAGCGGCAGCCGAAAAAGATGGCTCGAAACAAGCAAAAAATTCTTTTTGACGAGCAGCAGTTCAACAAGCGCCTGAGGGACGCGGTGGAAAGATCGAGAAATGAATTCGAAAAATTGATGCGCCGCGATTTCAACTTCATGACGGACTGCGCGGGCGGCAAGCTTCCCGAAATCGATTAATCTCTATCGTAAAGCACGAAAGTGCGGTCTTCGTATACTTGATTATAGTTGCGGCGGGCCAGCACTTTTTTCATAAATTGCGCTCGGCCCGTCGCGTCATTCATGCCGTCAATGTCGCCTTCAATTCTTTGGATTTGCAGAATCAATTCCTCTTCCAAAGAAGGGGCTGAACCGTTCGACAGATTCTTGTGAATCAATAGGAAAGGTCGCGGAATCCGCGGCAGGGCTTCGACGAATTCGTTGAGGACAAAAATCTGAATCAACGGATCCGTCAGGGTCAGGTAATAACGAATGATGCTGAAATTTTCTCTGCCGCCCAAGGCGAGAATAAGAATTCTATCCCCGTCTATTCGCCTCTTTTTGACGGCTTTGTATAAATCCGGATATTCCAGATCGTGAAACATGGGATCGCGCCGGGGACCCAGGCAGAAAACCTGAGGCTTTTCCTGAAAGTAATCTATCATCTTCGGGGAAAGCTCCAGGTAGGTTTGCCGGGATGTCAGGCGCGCCGTCGAAATGGCGCAAGTCCCCAAAACCATAAGCAGGGCTAAAGCAAGAAATGATTTTTTCTTCATCAGGCTCGCCAGCCCGACTCCCGCCATGGGGGCCGCGGCGATCATGGCGCAAAAATCGTAGTAATAGTTTTTCTTGCCTTCCAAAGAGCATACGATAATCAGGCCGAAAAACCATGCAGCGATGGTCCATCGTCCTTTCACCGACCGGCGGAAAAGAGCGACAAGGCCGATGCCGGCGGCGCAGGAAATGACGGGAGCAAGCTGATATACAAATAGGATATAGGGGAAAGTCAGCAGGCTCAACGGCGCGTCCCAGACCGAGCCTGTGCCGCCGCTTTCGAGTTCCTCGAATATATAGGACAGATAGTCCAGGCTTCCGTTGCGCAGCGCGCTCACCGACAAAACGAGTGCGAAAACCATTGCCGCCGGCCATAGCAATTTCACGGTGTATTTCAGCGCGCTTTCGCCCGGCTGATCGCCGACGGGAATCTTCCGGCGAACATCGAGATATTCGTCGATGATTACTCCTCCAAAAGCGAAAGACACAGCGATAAAAGCCATCAGTCCCGTAGAGGCCACGAAGCAGTAACGCATGGCGGCGCCGAGGAAGAAAGCCGCGGCGGCGGCAAAAACAATGCCTTTGAGACCCTTGGCGTAGGTTAAAAGATAAACGGATATGGCGGCGCAGCACATGACGAAAAGATGGTCGTCGAAAAGAATCGCGCATTCCAGAACACCGGGCATATATGCGGTCAGGGCCGAGGCGATAAATCCCGCGGCGGGTCCCTTCCAGCGCCAGGCGATCGCGCCTGTGATCAACACGAGCAGCGCATAGAGAATAATCTGCGCTCCCATAATGGAGCTGTAGCTTCGTCCGAAATGCCCCAGCATGAATGAGGTCAGGCGAAAGAGCCAGGGATCTTCGGGCAGGCCTATAATGATGCCGGGGTTATCCGGCGGCGGCGCAAAATGAAGCATGGGCATATGGAGACTCGCGTGGGGTCTGCCGGCGGCGATGGGATACGTGGTCCGGTTCCACCACATGAGCAAGGCGCACGCGAATCCAAGCATGAGTATAATGCCGGATAACCATATCCATGTTGCGAGTTTTGATTCGGACGAGTTTTTCATCGCCCGACACTATAGCGTTCCGCGGGTGGCACGGACAAGCATAAGCTCGCCGGCGCTCGCATACGTCTTGTCCATGCCATCCGCGTAGGCTTTCAGGTCAGCCCTTCGATTCTTCTTCGCCGAAACTCAGCAAGTCGTCTTTTTTGCCGATCAAAACCAGCGTGTCCTTGTCCCTGACCACGTAATCCGGTCCCGGCAGGAAAAGAAACTTGTCCAGATCGGGCTGACGGACGGCGATGACGAAAACTCCGAAGCTCTTTCGGACTTTCAGTTCAATCAAAGTTTTGCCGATGAAGGACGGCGGCGGCGCGGCGTCCACCACGTCGTAATCCTTTTCGATGGGGATAAAATCCAGCAGGTTCGGATTGATGATCTGCCGGGCCATGCGCTGGGCCGTGTCGCGCTCGGGAAAAATGATTTCCATGGCGCCCACGGACCGCAGGATGGTGGCGTGATCTTCGCTGGTCGCCTTGGCGCGTATGCTTTTGACCCCGATTTTATGCAGGTGCAAGGTGCAAAGGATGCTCGCTTCCATGTCGCCCATGCTCACGACGGCCTCGTCCACTTCCGGGCTGACCACGGATTTGATGCTGTTAAAATCCCGGGCGTCCAGGCACAGCGCTCTTTGCACTTTATCCGCGATATCGTCGACGATGTCCTGGTCCATATCCGCCGCCAGAACCTCGCAGTGCCGCGCCAGTTCCCGGGACAAGCCGCTTCCGAACTGTCCCAGACCGATGACAACGACCTGCCTTTGTTTTCCGTTGCGTTTCATCCGATCATGATCCTTCCTTCGGGGTAGGTGATTTTTTCCTTTTTCAGCGGGATCATCCAAATGGCAAGCGTCAGCGGACCCAGGCGGCCGACGAACATGGACAGGATGATCCACAGGCGCCCCGCGGCGCTCAACGAGGGCGTCAGGCCCGTGGAAAGCCCCACGGTGCCGAAGGCCGATATCTGCTCGAACAAAATATCCTGGAGATGGATTCCCGGCGCTTTTTCCGTGGCTGACAGGAACAACACGCCGAATCCGTTCCAGAGCAGAGAAAGGCCGATGAGAATCGATACGCGGCGCACGATGTCGACGGGAATCGTTTTTCCCATGAGAATCGTATCCGACCGGCCGATCAGCCGGCAGCGAATGCGCGCCAGCCAGATGGCGAACGAGGTTGTCTTGACGCCGCCGGCGCACGAACCGGGACTTCCGCCGATGATCATCAGGAACATGATGAAAACCAGCGAGCCCATGGGCAGCATGCCGAAATTCACCGAATTGAAACCGGCGGTGCGCGCGGTGACGCTCTGGAAAAACGAGGCCATGACGTAATCGGACGTTGTTTTCTCTTCCGGCGTCATGCCCAGGATGAGCATCGCCGCGAAGCCCAGGACGAGCAGCAATCCGGAGACCCACAAAGCGATCTTGGAATGAAAGCTCAATTTCAAAGAGATTTCCGATTCATTCGCTTTGGATTTTCTGAAACGCCGCCAGAGTTCGACGATGACGAAATGCCCGATGCCTCCGATAACGATCAGGGCGATCAGCGGAAACATCACGAGCATGTTTTGTCGGCAGGAAATCAGGCTGTCGCTGAATGTGGAAAACCCGGCGTTGCAAAAAGCCGAAATCGAGTGAAACAGAGCCGGAAAAAACGCGTGGGAATATCCCAACTGCCGGGAAAAACCAAAATATAAGAGCAAGACTCCCAGACCCTCGATGACGAACGTGAGCTTCAAGATAACCCAGAAAGTTTTCTTGAGTTCATAAGCCATGTCGTGCTGAAAAAAAACGTCGGACAATATGGCCTGGGATCGAAAGGAAAGCCGCCCGCCCAAAGCCATGGCGGCCACGGCGGCGAAGGTCATGACCCCGAGGCCCCCGGTCTGAATAAGAAGCAAAATAATGATTTGCCCGAACAGGGTGTAATCCCGCGCGGTGTCCACGACGATCAGCCCGGTCACGCATACCGCCGACGCGGACGTGAAAAAGGCGTCGCCCAGGCGCACGCGGCCGGGATGGTGCGCCCAGGGCAGCATGAGAAGCAGCGTTCCCACGAAGATGATCAGCGCGAAGCCGCCGATTAAAAGCGCGTGAGGTTTTTGATGCCACTTCATCGCGCGGTCTCCATCCGGGCTAAATGAGGGCATCCTTTCGCTTTGCTCAGGCACCATTTCTCCATCGGTTTTTGCGCCAGCACGATGCGGTCGTTTCCCGCGCCGCAAAGCCTGAGCGTTTTACCCCGCTTCGTGCTCGCGTGAAGGTGCGGGCACAGCCGGGTTAATACTTTATCGGCTCCGGCCGCCGAAGAAGCCGAAGGCGCCGGTCCCCTGGGATTGCGCCATAAACTCAAACGGTCCAGTCCCAGGGAAGCCAGGGGTTTTATCCAGTCTACCGACGGGTAATCGGAAGCGACAATAATGCGCCGGCCGTCAACATGAAAACGCTTTGCCAGGCGAAATATCGTCTCCAATTGCGCCAGATCGATATCCGGTGAATTCGCGCCGATAATTGCGACAGAATCTCCCGATTTTGTCAAACCATCCAGGGCGGCCAAAGCGCCGTTGCAGCGAACCGGCGATTCCCGTTTTGAATTTTTCAGCCATATTTCCATTTTCACCTCTGACAAAAGGCCGTCGCGAAAAGACCCTTAATCAAGAGGCGTGCCGAAAGTATAAGTGTTTGAAATGGCTGAAGAATGGCGTTTCGGCGGAGTCGGGCCGGACCGGGATTTTCATGCGGTTTGCAATGCGGTCTTGCAAAGTGCACGATTTTTTTCCAAAGCCGCTACATATCGTATTTTTTTCGTTTGCGCCAAAGCGTGGAAGGATCGATGCCCAGGCGCGCGGCGCTTTCCTCCTGGCTCAGGCCCAGGGAAAGAACGCGGCGGATATGCGTTTCTTCCAGTTCTGATAGCGTCACGATATCGGCGCCGCCGGAGTCCGGAGCAGTATTATCACGCAGCCTGTCGGGCAGATGATCCATGCGGATCGTTCGTCCGGGGCAAAGCAGCACCGCGCGCTCGATGACGTGCATCAGTTCCCGGACGTTGCCGGGCCAGGTATAAGCCACGAGGCGGCGCTCCACTTCCTCGTTAACTCCCTCGACCACGCGCTCGTGCCGCCTGGAGTAACGCGCGATAAACCGCTCGCATAACAAAGGGACATCCTCCGGGCGGCTTCGAAGAGGCGGAACGGCGATTTCCAGAACGCTGAGGCGATAAAACAGGTCCGAGCGAAACTGCTTCCGGTTCACCATCTCGAAAAGATCCTGATTGGTCGCGGCGATGATGCGCACGTCGATTTCGCGGGGCGCGGGATCGCCCAGGCGCTCGAAGGCGCGCTCTTCGACGAGGCGCAGAAACTTGGCCTGTATCGACGGAGAAATTTCGCCGATCTCATCCAGAAAGAGCGTCCCTCCGGCGGCCAGTTCCACCTTGCCCGTTTTGTCCGCGGCGGCGCCGGTGAAAGCTCCTTTTTTGTGTCCGAACAGATCCGACTCCAGAAGGGATTCGTGAAACGCCGTGCAGTCCACGGTGCAAAAAGGGCCGCCGGACCGGGAGCTCCACCCATGGATCAGGCGCGCCAGAAGGCCTTTTCCCACGCCGCTTTCGCCGGTGATCAAAACCGTCGCGTCGGTTTCCGCCGCCGTTTTGGCGATGTCGATGATATGGCGCAGATTCGGGCTTTGCGTGATAAAACCGGCCTCAGAGCTTCCTTCGATTTTTTCCTTGAGTGTTTCCACCTCGGATCGCAATCCGCGAAGCCGCTCGATGAGCTTCAATCGATGGCGGACCTGCTGCGGCGTGAAAGGTTTTGTAATGTAATCGAAGGAGCCTTCCTTCATGGCTTCGACGGCGCTGTCGATGCTGCCGTGCGCGGTGATGATGACGACATCGACGTCCCGGCGCGTATCGCGCAGTTTTTTCGTAAAGGCGATCCCGTCCATGCCGGGCAATTGCAAATCGACCAGGGCGATGTCCGCGTATTGATCACGCAGGATTTCCAGGGCCTGCTCCGCGGAAGACGCCGTCAGCGTTTCATAGCCGTCGCCCTTGAGCATAATGTCCAGGGTGCGGCGGATGTGCGGATCGTCATCCAGAATGAGAATGCGGCTCAAATTGCTCTCCGTCGTTGCGTATGGCGATATGCACGGTCGTTCCTTGGCCCGGCGCGCTTTGAATGTCGATGGCGCCCCGATGAGATTCCACGATTTCCTTCGCGATGGAAAGCCCCAGGCCGTGGGAGCCGGGATCCCTGAGTTCCGAAGGCTCGGGCGGAATGAAAATCCGCCGCAGTTTTTCTCCTTCGATGCCCGCTCCCGTGTCGCTGATCTCGATGTGGATTTTCTCCCGGTCGCGGCGCATGGCGACGGTCACGGTTCCGCCCGCCGGAGTATAGCGCAGGGAGTTTCCCACGGTGTTGGCCACGACCCAGGAAAACTTCACAGGATCCACGCCGGCCCAAATCGCTTCGGCGCCCAGATCGTCTTTTATCGTCACGCCCTTTTCCGCCGCCTGGGGTTTGAGAGGACGAAGCGCGTTGCGCAAAAGATCGGCCAGGTCGACGCGCGCTTTGTGCAAGGTGAATTCGGGAGCGGTTTCCCGCGCCGTATCGATCAACTCGGAAACCAGCATGCTCAAGTTATGGCATCCGCTTTTGGCATGATCCAATAACTCCACGCATTCGTCGGGGACGTCGCGCAGGCGCTCGCGCAGCAGATTGACCGAAAGAGTCAAAGACGTGATAGGCGTTTTCAACTGGTGTGAAAGCATGGCGATAAAGCCCCGGCGCGCTTCCTCGAAACGCAACTGCTCGGTCACGTCCCAGAAAATCAATAACGAGGCTTTTTTATTTTCGCCGACTTTGCCCGGGAAAAAACGCGGCCGGTAAGTGCGCTTTTCGCCGCCGATTTCAAGCGTCACTTCCGCAAGGTCGATTTCCCGGTGTGCGTCGGAAGTAAACACCGGCTCCAGAATCCGTCCGACCTGCTCATCCATACGGAAGTCTTTGAGCGATTCGGCGGATAAATCCTCGTCACGCAGTTTGAGGATCGCCCTGGCCTGGCTGTTGGCGTACAAAACGGAAAAGTCGTCGCCCAGCAAAAGCAGGCCTTCGCGTATCCGGTCGCTGACCAGATAGAAAGTATCCTGCAAGTCGGTGAAGCGTTTGGACTGATCGCTTTCATAACGCGCGAGCCGGGCCAGCAGCCGGCCGAGTTCGGTTCGCAGCCTCCTGATTTCGTCCACCTCGACGCCGGATTCATCGGAGGATTTATCCGAATGAGCCAGGGCCTGCTTCAAATCGTCGGCGGTGTCGATAATGGGCTTTGAAATGCGCTGCGCGGAAATCAGAGTAAACGCGAAAAGCGCCGCGAGTCCCAGAATGGACGTGATCGAAACCGCGGCGGTCATGATGATCGCGCGGCGTCCGGTTCTTTTCTCGAAGTCGTACATGGCCCGCTCGTTGATTTCAATCAGGCGGCTGATTTTATCGTACAGGGCCAGAGGATTTGAAGTTTCCGCGGTCGCCGGATCGGAATTTATGGCGGTGATCTTTTGTCTCAAGGGCTCCCACTTGGCGCGGATTTCTTGCAGCAAAGGTCTTTCGGCGCTTTCGGTGATATTGGCCTCGCACTCGCCGAGAGCTTTTTCAAAACTCTCCAGGGCATGCGCTTGCCCGCCGTCGCAGCGCGCTTTGTCGAGAACGCACGGCTCCACCGACAGCAAAGCCCGTTCCATCTGCCGGGACGCCTGAATGCTGCGGTAGTTGTTCGACAAGATCCGGTCGGCGGATTTCGCCAGCACGCGCACGGAAACGAAACCGGCGACGCCCATGGCGATCAGAAGCAAAGCCGGGATGAGCAGCGAAAGAAAAAGCCTGTTTTTCAAACTCATGCTCAGTTTGGCGAAAGGCACGGGCGTAATCTCCTAAAGATGATCTCATACCATGATACGCGCATGGGAATTTTTCAAGCAGTGATTGGAGGGTAGAGGCTAATGGCTTAGCTGCTGGCGAAATTGCGGATTCGATGCATACCCGCTCGTTCATCCGACTCCGCCAAGGCGTCGTCGGATTTTGCCACTCGCGGCTTTTGTCTCAAAGTGCGCCATGGCGCAGGTCAAACAGAGCCGCGAATGGCAGACATGGCGAAAGCTTTAGCTTGAGGCATGTGAATGAGCGGGTGTCGGTTCGGCATTGTTGGAAAAGGAGGAAGGAGGAAATCAGAAGGAGGAATTTCACCGTCGCGGATCCGAATCGTTTGTCCGATTCCTCCTTCTTCCTTCCACATTGATCCTTTAGTAATGCGTGGTCTGGTCGATTTTTCCGCTGCGCTTGGCGTATTCGTCGCAGATGTGAAAGATTTTTGCGCTCGCCACGGTGAATACCACGGTGAGCGCCGTCAGCAGAATCATGTCCGCGCCGGTGCTCAGTTTTTCCAGCGAGGCGGAAAACGCGCCGTGGCCGAACGCGCGGCGCACTGCTTCCATCCAGTATGTCATGGGAAGGGCGTATCCGATCAGCCGAGCCCAGATCGGCAGAAAGTCGATGGGGTATAGAACGCCGGAAACCAGCAGGAAAAGCGCTCCGACGCCTTCGGCCAGGAGCATGGAGTGGCGCGCGGTGATCAGGCACAGCCCGGCGAATATGAGGCCCATGGCCGTGGCGGCGACGATTCCCAGCGCCATGGCGACGGCCAGAAGCGGCCAGTCGATGCTTCCCAGGCCGATGGGCAGCCCCAGGACCGTCTGGCCGAATATCAGGATGATCGCAAGCGAGCTGATGGCGATCATCAGCGCAATGAAGCCGCGGCCCATGACGTAAACCCAGTAAGGCGTGGGAACGATATAGATGTCGCGAATGACGCGATAATGCTCCCGGTCCTGAATGACCACCCAGGAAATGCCGCCGGCCACGGCCAGAAAGATCGTGTAAAAAGCGTTGCCCACGTAAACGGAAATGAAATTCGGATCCGCCGCGGGATTGTCGGTGACGGCTTTGAAAAGGAAAAAGATAATCAGGCAAAGCGACAGAGGACGCACCGCCGCGTAAAGGATATAAATCCAGGTTTTGGTCCAGTTGGCCTCCTCCTGCCACCCGAGCCAGATCGCGGTCTTTAATGTCATAACTATTGCGCGCACTTTTTATTTCCAGATTCTAAATTCCAAATTCCTGTCGCCCCAAAAGGGGCTTGGAACAATATCTATCAATTCTTTTTCCCCAGGGCTCCAGAGAGTGTCGATAAATGCACAAAACAAGCAATCCACAGCATGTCATTCCGAGCCAGCCCTTTAGGGCGAGTCGAGGAATCCCTTCAATGAGACGTGAATGTCTTGCTCAAAGCGGACATGTTAACAACATATTCACGCGTCGTTAAAGGGATCCCTCCACTACGCGTTGCTCCGGTCGGGATGACAGCAACGGAACTTTTTCCATTTATCGAAAGTCTCTCCCGCCCTGGGCTAATTAATGAGCCGTCATACGCGTCTGCAGAGTCGAATGCCGAATACGATATCCGAAAAGCCTGTAGGAGCGGATTCCATCCGCGATAATCGCGTTAGGAATGTCGTCACACAAATCGCGGTTAAAAACCGCTCCTACATTCCGCATTCGCCATTCCGAATTTGAAAGACCCTGTACCCTAAACCCTGGACCCTGAATCCAAGGCCACTTCTCTCACATCCAGCGTTCCGACAGCGTTCCATCCATGCGCCCTTTTCTCTCCATCCGTCGCAGCAAATAGTAAGCGGCGATTCCGAATATGACGGTCATGGTCATGAGGATTCCGATTTCCGCGTGCACGGAAATGAACTTCAGCGAAGCGCCGCCGGGCAGGCACAGTTGGCGGATTCCGTCCAGGCCCAGCGACAAAGGGATCAGCGAAGCGACTATGCCCATCACGGCGCCCAGATTCTTCATGGGAAAGTACATGCCGGTAAGCATGTAAACCGGTTCCATAAGGGCGATGTTGATCTTGATACCCTTGCGCCCGGTGACGAAATACACGCTCGCCGCGGCCATGCCCATGGAAAATAAAGCCGTCATCGTAAAAGACAGCGTGGCGATAAAAAGAAGCCAGTCGGCGACGAAAAGATGCACGTCGAAAATGACGATTCCCAAAAAGAGGATCATGGCCGAACGCAGGCCGCCCATGAACATTCCGCCCACGGCCATGCCGATCAGCAGCATGATGGGATCGGTCGGCGAGGACAAATAGATGTCCAGATTGCCCACGCCTTTTTCCCAGAAAAGCTGCATGGCCATGGACCAGAGCACCACCATCCAAAGGGGGATCATGGCGCCGCCGAGAATAACCAGGCCTTCGTAAATGGGCGGCAGGCCCAGAGATCGATAAAGCAGGATATACGCGGCGACGGACAATATGGGCAGCACGATTTCCGTGAGCATCCACGAAAGCTCGCGGTTGGCGCCCACGATCCGAATATAAGCCCGGGCCTTGACGGCCCGAAATGAGCGGACGGCCCACCCGGTCATTCTTCCTTCTCCAGCTTGCGTCCCACGACTTTGAGGAAAAGATCTTCAAGCCCCGGTTCGATTTTTCCGAAAGAGTCGACGTGCAGTCCGCCGCTTTTCGCCGCCTGCAAAACCTCCAGCAGCATTTCATCCTCGTCGAGGCCGAAGCGAATTTCCCAGGAGCCGTCGCCGTTGTCGGACTTGGAAATGTACGGATCCTTGACGCCCCGGATATAGCTCAGGAAATCCGCTTTCGCCGGCGCGGGGGAAAGATTCAGGCGATAGATCGAACCTTCCGCCAGCTTTTTGCGCAGGTTGGCGGGTGTGTCGCATTCCACGATTTGGCCCCGGTCGATGATGGCGATGCGGTCGCACAACTCCTCGGCCTCGGCCATGTAATGCGTGGTGAGGAAAACGGTTTTCTCCCTATGATCACGCACCCAGGAAAGAACGTTATTACGCACGTTGCGCGCCACGTGCACGTCCAGGCCCAGCGTCGGTTCGTCGAGAAAAAGGATCTTCGGATCCGTAACGAATCCGCGGATCAGATTCATCTTCTGGCGCATTCCCGTGGAGAGTTTGGACAGCTTGGTGTTGGCGTCCTTTTCGAAGTCGAAGGCCTTCAGATATCGGGCCATGCGCTCCTTGGCGATGCGCCCGGGAATGCCGTGGAACTGGGAGAACATCCAGATGTTTTCCGCCACGGTGAGAATGCCGTAGCCGCTGGATTCGCCGCCGGAGACCATGCTGATGACGTGCCGGACTTTTTGCGTTTCGGTTACGACGTTCAGGCCGTCGACGTAGGCTTCGCCGTCGGTCGGATACAAAAGCGTGCAGAGAATTTTAATGAGCGTGGTCTTGCCGGCGCCATTGGGTCCCAGGAAGCCGAATATTTCTCCCGGATTGACCTCGATATTCACGCCGTTAAGGGCATACACCTGCTTTTGCTTTTTCTTCTGGAAGGCGCGCGTCACGTTTTTTGTCAATATGGCCGGCGGCATAACTTGTCTCCATGGGTTGCCACGACGCTTTCGTCGGATGCCGGTGAGCGTTAAAAACGAAGGCACAAACCATTTACACCCTGCGAGGCAAGGGAGCAATACTACGGGGGCGGCAGAGAGTGTCAAGGCATGGCAGCCGGTATTATGGTTTGAGGACAGGCACGCCGCAGCGACGGGCGGCCCGGCGCAGGGATTCGTCTAAAGTCGCTATGGGAACGGACTCCCTGACAGCCAATTCGAGGTAAGAGGCATCATAAGAGGAAAGCTTCTGGGATACGGCGATATCGAATATGGAACTAAATACTTCTTCCGGGCTATGGTGTTCGACACGTATAGGGAGTGATTTGACCAAGGTGATAAAGCGCTTTGCCTCAGCTTTTATCAAACGTTTTTTTCTTTGCGCCACGCATAATACATTGACTAGCTCCAGGGGCCAGATAGCAGGGGTAAGGGCCTGTAGGTTCTCCATTTTACTCAGGACGACTTCGCTATAAGGTGATGTTTCATCTCTAAAACACCATGCCATAACAACGGAATTATCCAGAACGAATTTTCGCGGCATTAATCTCTTCCCTCGGCGATCATATCCTTTATAGACAAACCTTCGAGATGCTTGTCCTTTCGGAAATCCTTGATCTGTTCGACAATTTCCTCGATGTCCTTTGAGGGCCGGGAGGCGGGTTGCTGCATTACAGCTACAGGAACTCCATGCCGCGTAATAACGATTCGCTCTCCTTTTGCCACGCGATCCAGGAGTTTGGATAAATTGGTTTTGGCCTCGTAGGCGCCGACAGTGACCATCTTTTTGTCCTCCAATTCAAACTAGTCTAAGACCAGTCTAAACTATTTTTCCGGATGCGTAAAGTATTTTCTGAAACGGACCAATTCAAATGATGTTGGTATATCCTGTCGCCTTCTAACGAGGGCTTTTAAATGAGTGTTGATTCTTTTTTCCCGGCTCTTACGAACCGGGCTATTAACTTTCGCCCTGCGGGCTTTTGTTCGATGACTCGCTTTCATATTAAAAATCCGCATCCTTTTTACTCCTAACTCATATCTTAACAGGCTGCTTGCATGGTCGGCCGACTCAATTATAATGAGAGGCTTGCTTTGGGAGGCTGCTATGAAAAATTCTTTTCTTTGGCTCATAATCCTGACCTGCGTTTTTGCCGGTCTTACGGTCATGGCCTGCGGCGACGACGATGATGACGACAATGACGACAACGACGTAGAAGTCGACGACGACGCGGATGATGACACGAACGGCGTCGACGATGACGTTAACGATGATGCCAACGATGATTTAAACGACGACGCGGATGACGATTCCGCGGACGACGACCTGCCGGACGATTACGTGGCGTCGTGGCCGCAAAGCAATATTGAGCCGGCGGACTACGACGAAAGCGGCGAGGACGGTCCGTGGCGACAGAAGGCGCAAGGCTATGACGACTGGCACAAAACCTGGGCGCAGCCGGACTACGGTTGCAACGTCCACCAGTATTTTGCCGACGACACGTACACCGAAGTGACCGGATACCACGGCCACGGCGACAGCTGCATCTGGACGGGCACGTACCTGGGCGCGCAAGCCTTCCGTTACCACGTGACCGGCGAGCAAGAAGCCAAAGACAACGCGATGCGCATGGCGCAGGCCCTGGACCGGCTGCTTCACGTCAACGGCAAGACGGGTTTCATTTCCCGATACGTGGGCATGCAGGATTCCATCACCTACGGCGGAGACGAATGGTGCGACGGCTCGGATCGCTGCCACCACATCGAGGACGGCGAGTTCGCCGGCGACTGGTGGATCGGCGAAACCAGCCGCGATCAATATACGGGATGGTTCTACGGCATGGCCGTGGCCTACGACCTGATCGACGACGAGGACACGCGGCAGATGATCGCCGCCGACGTGACGGAAGTTCTCGACGAGCTGATGTCCACGGGCTGGTGGATCATCGACGAGGCCGACGAGCCGACCGACGCCGCGCCGCAGGTTCTATCCACGTTCCAGTTATCGTGGATCACGATCGGTTATCACATCACGGGCCTGGACCGCTTCAAGGAGGAGCTGGCGAAACATCTGCTCAATTCCCAGCGGCTTGGATACCAACTCAGCAGCATCGCCCTGTTCAACCGCTACATGCAGTATTTCGGCAACAACCTGGCGCACACGAACTGGTACAACATCCTGCGCCTGGGCAAGGTTTATTACAGCCCGGACGATTATGATTTCATGGTCCGGCTATTCAACGATCAGGTGCATACCTTCACGCGCCTTTCCCACAATCCCTGGTTTAACGGAATTTACATGAGCCAGGGCGGATACGGATCGGATTCAAGCGACGAATATCAAACGCAACTCGAAGAGGATCTGGAGGCGTTCCGCGACCCGCCTCTGGCCGAGTATTACGTGCCGGAAAAAGATCCGTCCACGTATACTCTCGATCCCTTCTCCATTCTCATGTCCGAATTGCAGGAGATGATACCGCTGCTCGATCAGTTGATGGGCGCCATCAATCCGCAGGCCCTGGAGCCCTTTCCCGTGGATCAATATTGCCCGGCGGGATTCATGTTCCAGTGGAGCCCGTTCAATATTGAGGAGTGCGGCTCGGATAATCCGCTCAAAGTTCACAGCGGGCACGATTACCTGGCGGCCTACTGGATCAACGCCTATCACAAGTTCATCACGAAGCGGCAATAGGTTTCGCATCCGGCTTGATCGTCGGGGTGCATTGTTGTAAGGACCTCTTGCGACGGCGTTTTAACTTGCCATGAAAGCCGATCATGGCCATATTGTTTTATGGAAGGGCCTCGGAGGTTCGCGATGATCACAACAATTCTTTTCAGCTTTCTGATATTCGCCCTGGCGGTTACGGGCCTGAGCATCGGCATCATCGTTAAAGGCAAGCCCATCAAAGGGCACTGCGGGGGCGGCGATCACTGCTCCTGCGAAAGCAGCGAACCGGTTCAGCAATGCCAGTTGGAAGAGCCGCAACGGCCTAAGGCGATGGGCTGACCCTTCAATTCGGATTTGCGAATGCGGAATGCGAAAGGGTTTTTGTGATGTGCAAAAACCTTATCGTCCCATCGGGACGATGGAAACCTTGAATTCCGATGCCAAAATGATTCAAGCATCTTTGTCCAGGTTCTCTTTCCAGATTCCTTTGGGATTGTATTTTTTATCCAACCATCCCACGTCGCGAAACCACCTGACCGTTTCACGCATGCCCGGCTTCACGTCCGGGTATTTGTAGGTAAAGCCGGTCTCTTTGCTTTTCGCGTTGTCGATCCAGTAGCTGGAGGAAATATACGTGGCCGAGCCGATTTCAAACACGCGCAGCCGCGGCGCCTTGTATTTCTGCTCCAAATAAAGCCAGAATTTGGCCAGCGCGATCATGATCGGCCGGGCCAGCGCCAGGTTGATGAACCAAAAATTGTACATGCGCCGCCCGAGCAGAAGCGCCAGATAATTCAGAAACTCGGCGTAGGAGATGATGGAGTCGTCCACCACGTTGAAGTCATCGCCGATGGTCTCGTCCTTGTCGGCGACGAAGGCGGCGAAGCGGGCCATGTCCTGTACGTGCACCGAGGTTGTAATGTAGTTTTTCGCGTCGGCGGCGATGACGGGAACGACGCCCTTGTTGATGGCCAGCAATATTCCTCCGTGCCCGTAGTCGCTGCCCGGACCGTAGAGAGGCGCGGGCCGCACCACCGTCAGGGGCAGGCCTTTTTCGCGATGGTATTTCCAGGCGATCTGCTCCTGCTCCCATTTGGTGACGGAGTAATCGTTGACCAGATGCGTGCCGTCGGGCTGCGGCTGGCCGAAGGGAGTGTTTTTCGGCGAAGAGCTATCTTCCGTGAACGGGACGTTGCCCGGATTTTTCTGCGCCGACGTGTAGGGCTTTCCAAAAATCCCGCAGGTGCTCCAGTGGATAAAGCGCTTGAGACTTTTGCACTTCAGCGCCAGGTCGAAAAGGTGCACGCTGCCGTCGATATTGATTTTGCGCAGGATGTCCATGGGCGCCGAGTAATCGTAGAGGGACGCCGTGTGAAATACGTGCGTGACGTTCTTTTTAAAAAGGGCTTTCAGGCTTTCGGCGTCGGTCAGATCCGCTCCGATCACCGTGCAGTTTTCATGGCCGAAATCCAGGCCGATTTTTTCGAAGATCATTTTGTTTTTCGGATGCTCAAAAGATTTGGCCAGATCCGTGGCGATGACCTCCTGCCCGTCGTCCAAAAGAAGCTTGACCAGATGCGACCCGCAGAACCCGCACGCCCCCGTCACGAGATTGAGCCTTTGCTTCGCGGCCATGATTTCCCCCGTTTTTTCTTGAGTGCTCTTTGCGTATTATTTCGTGATTGATATAAAGGTTCAAGCCCAATCATCGCGTAAAGCGGGAAATCTCCTCCCGGAGGATGATACAATGGAAGAAAAAACACCCCTTTATTCAACACGCGGACTGATCGTCGAGACTTACGACGCGCTCTACGACGCGTACATGCAAAAAGACGACATCGCCTTTTACAAGGAAATGGCGGCGCAATGCGGCGGACCGATTCTGGAACTCGGATCGGGGACGGGCCGGATTGCCTGGCCGTTGGCTGAAGCAGGTCATCATGTCCAGGGGCTTGAGTTTTCTGAAGCGATGCTTGAAGTCGCCGAATCGAAACGCGGAAATTATCCTGGCGAAGTCGGCGGGAGAATCAAATTCGCGCACGGAGATATGCGCGATTTTGAACTGGATGAGACTTTTTCTCTGGCGGTCATCGCCTTCCGCACCTTCCAGGCGAATCTGAGCGAGTCGGATCAGCGAAGCTGCCTGCGTTGTATCCGTCGGCACATGCGGCCCGGTGGGATACTGATCATCCAGCTTTTCGATCCGCGTCTTGAATACCTTTCGCCGGAACTGCCTCGTAAGCCATATTTTGAGGAGGTGAGACACCCGATCACGGGAAACATTGTCAAGGTCCGCGTCGTGGATCAGATCAATGATCCCGTAACGCAAACATTCACGGTGCGTTGGATTCACGAGGAAGTCGACGGCGACGGCGCAATCATCCGGCAAGAAGAACAAATCCTGAATATGAGCTGGATCTACCGGCGCGAAATGCGTTATCTCTTCGAACTCGAAGGCTACGAAATTCTGGCCGAATATTCCGACTTCGCCAAATCGCCGCCCGCCTACGGCAAAGAGCAGATCTGGCTGGCGTGCATCGCTTGAATGCACTAAATTGACAAACAACTCGAAGAGGTTATCATTCGCTATCGTAAATGGGAAAGCACCGGCAACAGATATGTTAATTTTTGGAGATTGAAATGAAGAAAATGATATGGGTAAAATTATTGTTTGCATTTTTGGTTTTCGGCGCGTCCATGATGGTTGCTTGCGGCGACGACGATGATGATTCCGTCAATATGGCGGATGATGATGCGAACGATGACGCTGGAGATGATGATGTGAATGACGATTCCGTCGATTATGTTGATGATGACGTAAACGATGATGCGGATGACGACTTGGACGATGACTTGGACGATGACTTGGATGATGACGTCAATGACGATTCCGACGACGATGTAAATGACGACTTGGACGATGACTTGGATGACGACGCCGATGATGACGAAACTTTATCGATAAAGACGTTTTCCGAAGTGCCGGGGGACGGATGCTCCATCGCAGTGGATTCCGGCAACTATGCGCACATAGCTTATATAGACTGGCAAAATAATATATTGAAATATACTACAAATCGGACTGGAGACTGGATCACGTCTGATATCAATACAGTGGGGTATGCAGATCAACATACATCCATCGATATCGACTCGAATGATAAGGTGCATATCACTTTCGTCGATTGGTGGAACGACTCATTGATGTACACTACCAACAGCCGAGGAGATTGGCTGGTGGAAACGCTGAATGTCTCATGCAGCACCAATCGATTCAACTCAATGATCGTCGGTCCGAGCGATTATGTTCACGTGGTGCACCACGATCGTCTTAATGACTGTTTGTATTATGTGACCGGTGCAAGCGGCAGTTGGGTGGAGGAAAATCTTTACTGTCCGACAAGTCACTATACATTCATGGTGGGTGAGGCGCTGGCAATTGATGACAACGGTACGGTATATATCAGCTATGTGGACACTGATGCCGACCAGATTAAGGTGGCACAAAAGGCAAACGGAGTATGGTCGTCTCTAACGGTGGATTTGTCGCTGAACATAAGCACTCACGACACGGCCATTGCAGTGACCGGCGCAGGGCATGTGTATGTCAGTTATTTTGATACGATTGCCCAGTTGCTGAAAATCGGAAACAACGCATCCGGATCCTGGCAGATCGAGTCCATCAGTACGGCAGGGAACGAGGGAGAGCATTCCATCATGAAAGCGGACGCGCAGGGAAAAATCCATCTGGTTTTCAATGAGTATTATCCAGACTATTTTAATTACGCCACCAATGAATCAGGGCAATGGACCCAGGTTCAAGTGGATGATTCATGCGGGCGGGCACCATATTTTTCAATGGATTTGGGCAGTGACGGCAGGGTGTATGTCGTATACAAGATATGTGATTCCGGCAGTGGCGAAATGACCTATGCGGTTTTTCCCGAAGGATATGCAGGACAATAATGTAAACGGGGTCATCGGTTAGTTCCTCCTCGAAGGTAACATCCAATGACTCATCCAAGTCGTATCCATCCGTAACATCGGCATCCGTGATATGTTTGGTAACAACAGCATGCTCGAGTAGCCTCTGGAGGACAAGGCCACGGCTCTGGAAAGTGCGTCGGTTGAACCAAAACGAAAACTCTTCCAATAAGGGTTGAAGATGGATTAATACAACAGACTCCTGATGGGTTCCAAGAATCCACCGTCGCCTGCGGTCCGCGTCTTGAATACCTTTCGCCGGAACTGCCTCGTAAGCCATATTTTGAGGAGGTGAGACACCCGATCACGGGAAACATTGTCAAGGTCCGCGTCGTGGACCAGATCAATGATCCCGTAACGCAAACATTCACGGTGCGCTGGATTCACGAAGAAGTCGACGACGGCGGCGCGATCATCCGGCAGGAGGAACAAATCCTGAATATGAGCTGGATCTACCGGCGCGAAATGCGTTATCTCTTCGAACTCGAAGGTTACGAAATTCTGGCCGAATATTCCGACTTCGCCAAATCGCCGCCCGCGTACGGCAAAGAGCAGATATGGCTGGCGCGTAAAAAGCTATAAGCTTAGCAGGAGTATTTCCTCCTTCCTCCTTCCGCCTTCATCCTTTTTTTAAAAATACATATCCACGCCCAGCGTGTAGACCGGCGGGCCGCCCTCGAGGGGCCAGGCCAGATCCAGGCGCGTGATGGCGTTGTCCCACTTCGTGACGATGAGGCGGCCGCCGAAACCGGCGCCTGCGTGAATGTCATCTATGGCGTTTGTTTCTTGATCCCAGTCGTCCCACACGATCCCGGCGTCGGCGCACCCCACCCACATCCATGAAATGACCCACCAGGACCAGGGAAACATCCAGCGGTACTCGAAGTTTGCGTAGGCCGCGCCCCGGCCGCGAAAACGCCGGTCCAGAAAGCCGCGCAGATTGTCCAGCCCGCCCAGAGCGAACTGCTCGATGAACTGGTCCGAATCCTCCCAGCCGCCGAAAAGTTTGCCCGCGAAATTCATTTCCCAGGGAATCGGAATGTAGAAGCGAAGATCGGCCTGCGTGCGGGTGAAATCCGAACGGGCGCCGAAAGCAGAGTCGAAAACGTTGACCGATGATTCGAACGTGACGCCGCGGCAGATGTAATGATCCACCACGCGGCGGCCGAGCATCGTCCATATCCCGGCGGAAACGGCGGTGGATTTTTCCGGCATGGCGTAATCCATCGGCGGCGGATCGTCATTCGGCGAATTTGCGGCGGTCTCCGTAGTGTCCCGTGAATACCAGCCCGTCACGCCCAGGCGCGCCAGCGGATGCAGTTCCTTTTCAAAACGCAGATCCACGTACAGGCGCTCCACGTCGGCGATGTAAAGCTTTCTCGGATCGCCCGGATCATTCGGCGAGCGGAAAATCGGGTCTTCGTAAAAATGGCGCTTGGCCTCGATGCGCGTGCCGAAACGCGATCCCAGGATGTTTGGTTCGATAAAACGCGCGCCGGCCAGCCAGTCTTTCGAGCGCCAGCCGCCGTAAATCATCGCCTCCTGCCGGTAGCCCAGGAAGTTCGTGTCCTTGATCCCCAGGCGCACGGCGGTGACGCCGCCGCCGGATTTGATTTCGATCTCCGGGATGACGGTCCACTTCTCTTTCATTGCCACCGAGATGTAGACGCCGTCTTCACGGCGGTCGACGGTGGGGCGCACGTATTCGAAATACCACCAGCTCTTGAGCCGCTCGATGTCGCCGTCCAATGTCTTTTGATCGAAGGCCAGGCCCACCTTCGTGTCCATGTACTGAAGCATCCGGGACGCGCGCATCTTTTTATTGCCGGTAAACTCGATGGACCGCACGACGTCTTGCTGATCCGCAACAGCCACGCACGCCCAAAAAATCAGGATCAATAAAAAGGCCGGGGATTTTTTCATGCGGGCGACGTTTTTATTATATGGAAAACGGTTTTCATCGCCCGCGCTTGATATCACCTTTGCCAAAGGCTCACAAGCGCGGCTTGACACGGAGAAGCTCTTGAAAGGATGATCGGGCGCTATTTTGGCTGCTTGCAAAATTATCTGCGAGGGCGTTTATGGTTTTACCACACATGAAGATTAGCGAAGCAATCACAGCCGGGGGCGGCTGTGCCACATGTGACGTGCCAAAGAAAAACGATTGCCGACCACAGCGTATGTGGCACAGGCGCCCTCGCCTGTGCTGTTTATATTTATAAGCAAAACTGAGGGAATAATAATTTTGCAAGCGGCTAGTTTACAGGAGTATCCATGGCGCCGATTCTATTAGCCGTTGCAGCCAGCCTTTTCTGGGGCGTGGGCACCGCGCTTCAAAAACACGGGATGTCTTCGGAGTTTCCCAAAATCACGTTGTCAAACGCCTTTCGGCAGATTGCGCCCATACTCAAAACTTTGCTGGTCAACTGGCACTGGATGGCGGGGCTCGCATCCATGCTGGGAGGAATGATCTGCTTCGCCACGGCTTTAGGGATGGGCGATCTGGCCCTGGTGCAGCCTCTCGTAGGCTTGACCGGCGTGGTGGCCGCGTTTATCGGCGTGGTATTTCTCAAGGAAAAAATCAAGGGGCTGGAGATCGCCGGCATCGCCGCCATTGTGGCCGGCGTGGCCCTCGTGGGCGCGTGCGGCGGGCAGCGGTCGTTTCAAATGCCCGCGGACGGCATGCTGATGATTTTCACTGCGCTGACCGCCGGGCTTTCCGCTGGCGCCATTGTTTTACGGAAATTCGATATCTCCATGGAGTTTTCCTTTTCCTTCGCGGCGGGCATCATTTTCGGCCTGGCCAACATCATGGGAAAACTTTTGGCGGAACGCGCCATCCTGGAAACCGGCCTGCCTTTTCACGTCTGGAGTGCGCCGATCCTCGAAAGCGTCTTTACGGATTACCCGGTTTATATAGTTCTCACGACGAACATCTTCGGCGGCGTTATCATGCAGACGGCATACGCCAACGGCCGCGCCAGCGTGATTTCGCCCATCATGACGATCATGAGTTTCATCCTGCCGATCCTGGCCGCCCTGACGATCTTCGGGGAAAAAATTCAGACTATGCAGGCCGTGGGCATCGTCGTCATCCTCGTGGGAACGGGAATGCTCGCCACGAAAGAAGAGCCCAAGGAAAAACCCGCAAGCGCTTAACCCGTCATCAATTGCCCGTCTTATTGGATTTTGGTATTCTCAGGCGGCGCAAAATCAAAAGGATATTCAATACGTGTTCCGCTTTCAAAAACCAAAAAGAGTTTTCATCCTCGCTGCCTTCATCTTCGTACTTTTATTTTCTTTATTACTTTTTAAAACTACTTTCAGGTCGAGGCAAATTTTGGACTTGCGTATCCCCTCAATGCCGCTGAAATATCAGGAAAAGGTTATTACAAAATCGATTATCCCGCGTCGGACAAACCTCTTTACGTGTCTAATGAAGTCGTGATTACCGCCGCCCATATCAAAAAGGCCAAGGTCATTAAGGACCAATTCGGAAGGCCCGCCGTGACTTTCGACCTGACGAAAGAAGGCGGGGACAAGTTCGCCGAGTTTACGAAAAACAACATCAATGAAAGGGCGGCGATTATTTTAAACGGCAAAGTGACATCGGCGCCCGTCATCAGGGGCGTCATCCGCAAGCGCGGCCTCATCAACGGCGATTTCACCGAAGACGAAGCGAAGCGGATCGCTAAAGATCTGTCGAAGTAAATTTGAGGAAATTGTTATTCGAACAGATCCGGCAGGTTAAGCCACATCTTTTTATCTTTTGAGTCCAGGCGCTTTCTGGCTTCTTCTTCGATGTCCCGGAATTTTTCACTCAGCACGCCTTTTTCAATCAACTGTTGCGTTTCACGTATCGCAGCTTGGTCCGTCAGATTTCTGCTCCGGATATGTTCTATGTATTGCCTGTCGATTTCGCCGATGTGGTAAATGAGCCACTGGTTGAAAACATCGTGGATTCTCGCCAGGATCGCGTTCGTATCCTCTTTTGCCACCGCCGCCTTGCGAATTTCCAAAACCTTGTCGATAAAAAGTTTGTGCTGGTTCTCGTGTTGGTCGAATTTGGGATATCCCAGTTCGAGCATGAAATGTTCTTCGGCCTTGAAGTGGTATTTGATGTAATTGATGAGAAAATTGATGACCTTGACCAGGTATTCGGGCTCCCAATCCTGATCGCGCAATATCCTGTTGGCCCATTTGAACATCATCAGATGCTGCGCGTCGATCTTTTCGTTGCCGGTCAGCAGATTTTTTCCAAGCTCAACTTTTTGCATATTGCCCTCGCATTTTTTTCAACTTACGCAATTAGGAATTTCCGAGCAACAAGTCGCAATCGACGAACCGGGCGCCGGCCGGATCTTTCAGCGGCGAATAACAATATTCGTACAGGTTGGTGATTTCCGGAACACGCACATAAGCCCCGACGGCCGCGCCGCCATCGTAAACATAGCGGTCGGGGATGTACACGTATTCGCCGTCGGGAACCGCGTCGGCCCACAAATCCCAGTATTCGAACCGGTTATAATGATCCGCCGACGCGCTGAAATGATCCATGACAAGCTGCGCTTCTTCGCCGGTAAGAGGCAATCCGTACGCGGCGGCCAGCACGAGAAGCTGCGCCATGTCCGGATGCCATTCCACGTTGTCGTCCGCCCACGGATGATCCATGAGTTCGTCCATGCGGGCCGCCAGGCCGTCGAGAAGCTCCCGAGCCGTTTCGTCGTCGCCAAAAGCCAGCGCCAGGGACACGGCGCTCACGTGAAATCCCCAGATCATATTCGAGCCCCAGAAATGGCCCGCGATGTTGATCCACTCGTACAGACCGCCGTCGCCGTCGCGGCAGTCGTTATCCAGGCCGTTTCCTTCGGCGATATAGGCCGTGCATATTTTGGCGTTGCATTCGGCGCGGGGGAAGATGAATTCATAGAGCGTGAAGGTGGCGAAGTCGTCCACGAGCCCGATGTCCGTTCGCGGGATGAACACCTCGCCGCCTTCGCCCTTCGTGCGGATGATGTAATCGTTTTCCACGATGTCTTTGCACATGCCCACGATCTGCAGGTAGAGCTTGCGCGCCGCCTCGCGCATCTCGTCGTCGTCGGTCGCGCGGATGAGCCGCGCCAGCACGGGGATGTTGCGGTAAAGGTAGGGAAAATCGTCCTTGGATCGCTTGTTGCGCACCCAGATGTCGCCCCAGGTCGGATTGTCAGGATTGTGGATGGTGTCGTGGCGACGCTCGATGATCTCGTATCGCACGGCGTCGTAGTCCACCGCGGCCTTTCTTCCGCCGTCGGCTTCCCAGGAATGATTCCGGTGAAAAATCGTTCGCGCCATCAGCGAATCGATCACCGGATCTTCGCCGGCCCAGATCATGCCGTCGTACGCGGCCGACAGTCCCCGGATGTAGCCCAGAGCCAGGTCGCGGGCCACGGCGTCGCCGGATAAAAGAAAATAGCTGATCACCGCGGGAAGCACGCGCCCGACTTTCGCCGTGGAATTGTCCGAAGGCCGAGTCCACGTAAACGTCACCGTATCGCCTTCTTTGACGGCGTACGTGTTCGTCCACCAGATTTTGTAGGGGGTTTGTTCCCATTCGTTATTGTCCGCCAGACCGAAGGAATGCCGCGTCGCCCAGCGGAAATAATCCACGCCCTCGTAAAAACTTTTCATGGTCTGCGTGAACTGCGCGACATCTTCGGTCGAAGGCGCATCTCCCGCGCTTTCCCGCTCGATGAAAAAAGGCATGGAGTCCGGCGGATTCACAATATCAGGATATTCGTCCGTGTCATCGTCGGCGTCATCGTCGGAATCGTCATCCGCGTCGTCATTTGCGTCATCGTTGACATCGTCGTTGAGACCGTCGTCCGATTCCGTATCGTCGTCTTTTTCGGAATCGCTGGCGTCGTCATCATCGTCATCGCCGCAGGCGACAAACAACATCATCGCCGCGATGGTAAAAATCAAAGCCGTTTTTAAAATATTTTTCATGAATCTTTCCCTTGCCCAGGCAATTCAGCAAATGAATATAGCGGCAAAAATGATGGAAGACAAAGTGAAAGACGATGTCATCCCGACCGGAGCGAAGCGTAGTGGAGGGATCCCTTTAACGAAGTGCTATTATCTTGCCATGTTGGACACGTCAACATTATTCACACGCATCTTTTAAGGGATTTCTCGACTCCACTACGTTCCGCTCGAAATGACAAGGCGTTGGTTTGTCAGTCGGGGCATTTATCGACAGTATCTCACACGCCCGGGGCTAACTTTCGCCACACATGATGTGCCAAAGTCGAAATTTATCCGCTCACTCATCGCCTCACGGCGATTTTGTCGTTCGCGGCTCAAATTGAATTCCGTATTCCGATTTCCGCATTCGGAATTTCCCCTTTCCCTTTTCTCCTTGACGCTACTCCTTGCCGTTTTTCGACAGCTTCGATTATACTTCTCGCCGTCCGTAAGGAATACGAGATATCACTGCTTGAACGAAGCCGGAGGCCGCTTGTCCTGGCGAACGCAATTACTGAAAACAGCCGACCGCCTCGGTGGCGGCATCGCCGCGCGCTATTTAGGCTGGCGGCATTACCGCAAGACCGTCGGGCCGCCTTTTGTCGAAGTGGCGAAAAAGGACATTCACAACATCATGTTCATTCGCCCCGGCGGCATGGGCGATCTGCTTTTGCTTCTGCCCGCGGCCATGCGGCTCAAGCGCTCGCTGCCCGGCGCGAAACTCACCCTCGTGGGCGAAAAGCGCAACCTGTCCGTCACCTCCATGACCGACGTGTTCGACGAGGTCATATGCTACGACGACAAGCCCTTTAGCTTCCTGCGCAATCTTAAAAAGCGGCGCTTCGACGTGGTCGTGGACTCGGAGCAGTTCCATTATTCCTCGTCGGTCTTCGCCATACTCTCCGGCGCGCCGGTGCGCATCGGCTTCAAAATCAGCCCGGTGCGAAACGAACTCTACACGCACCTGGTCGACTATCCCATGGACCGTTACGAGGCCGAGGCTTTCGACAAGCTCGTGGAGCCGCTTTGCGGGCCGTGCGGAAAGCCCGTCGATGTGGAAAATTTGCTGAACACCTCGCGCCTGCCCGACGAAGTTCCCGGCCTGCCGACCGGCGCAAAGGATCTGCTGACGGTATTCCCGTACGGCGGCGCGCGGGAAAAGGCGTGGCCCGCGGGCCGCTGGGCGGAAATCGTCCGGCGCCTTCTGGCGAAAAACGCCGGCCCCGTGGTGCTGATCGGCGGAAAGGACTCGGCGCGCCTGGCCAAAGACGTGATGCACGCGGTCAACGATTCCGCCGTCGTCTCCCTGGTGGGCAAACTCTCATTGGCGCAAAGCGTGGCGGTGCTTTCCCGATCCCGCATTTACGTGGGATGCGACACCGGCGTCACGCACATGGCCATGGCTCTGGGCTTAAAATCCGTGGTCATGTTCGGCCCCAGCGACGAACGCAAGTGGGGGCCGCCGCCGGGCAAGGGCTCCGCCGTTTACACGCGCGTGCCCTGTCGTCCATGCTCCATCTTCGGCTACATTAAACGCTGCCGCACCATCGACTGCATGGACCGTATCAATCAAGATCAGGTCTGGGCCGCCATCGAAAAAGAACTGGGCGCGTAAGTTTTTCTTCTTCAAACCAGCCAAATCCCGAAGGGGCGTCTGTCCCGAGCGTAGCCGAGGGATTATCCTTGGCAAGTTTAGGTTCGTAACCCATTCGCCAAATCCCGCCGGGATGCAGGTCAGTAGCAAAGGGTGAAACCCTGGTAAACGCAGGTTCATGATCCATCCGTCAAACCCCGGTAGGGGTGCAGGTCATTCTCAAATATTTCAGATCCATTTTTGGTTGACAAATATAAACCACAATTGTATTCTTGTTTTATCTTTCTCCGGGGAGGTAAAAAATGCAAGCATCGCCAAGACTTGGAGTTGAACACTCCAGGAGGACTCTCAATGGGCGAAAAACAAAATTCCTCACTGTTAGCGTGTCAGTTTCTTATCCCGACACGTGATAGAGAAGGAAAAGCGTATTCGCGAGGCGTGTTCAAGGCAATTCAGCGGGGGTTGGAGGATCGATTTGATGGCTGGTCGCTGGTCAGCAACAATCCCGCCCCGGGCGCGTGGAGAGCGCCGGACACAGGAGAAGTCGAATATGACGAATCATGGCGTTATGAAATCGGCATTCCCCGCGAAAGAATCGGCGAACTCGATGAATATCTGGCGGAGATCGCGCACATGATGGGGCAAAAGGCCATCTGGCGCGTGGCTTATGATAAAGCAGAGGGCAAGGTGGTTTCCGCTCGTAAACCAAAAAAGCCGGGCAAAATCACCAAGTCCGGAGACAAATAAAGAGTGACTATATGGCCAAAGAAAAAGAAAAAAAGCTCTATCGCCTTTTAAGCGGCAAAGAAATCGATCTCGGAGCCTTGCCGAAAAAGGACCTGGAGTTTCTCGTTGACTTGTTCAATCGGGCGATGAACGACGAGGATTATTTCGACTTGCAGCGCCTGATCTGCGGCAAAGGCGCTTATCCTCTCAAGGGAAGCCCGCACGTTACGCGGGAGATCCACGAATCGATCCTGTACCAAGCGGCGGAGGATATCGTCGATCGCGTCGGCATCCGGCAGGGCGTCATTCTGCCGAACGAGGATGACGAAAAAGTCTCCATCGAGGAAATTGTCAGCGCCGCGGACGCCGCCAACCTGCTCGGCATCTCCCGCGCCGCCGTCATCAAAGCCGCGCAAAACGGCAGAATCAAAGGCCGGAAGGTCGGGCGAAGCTGGGCGCTGCTTTTATCCAGCGTCAAATCCTATCGCGTCGCCCCGCACCGGGTCGCCGCCGGGCGCGCGGCGCATCGTTGAACTGGGGATATTTCGCGGTTCCCTTCGGCGCTGCTCAGGACAGGAAAAACCGCTCCTACCAAAAATTGAAAACTGTTCCTACGCCTAAAATCCCAGCAGGCTCTTCAGATAGGGCCAGCGTTTCGCGATTCCGGAAAGGCCGCGGATTTTTTTCAATTGCCGCCACGCGACTTTTGGATTCAAGTAAAAATTTTTGTTCATGCGCTGCACGGCGGCAAAGAGTTTTTCCGGCGGCGGGCTTTGCGGCCACGTGGGAAGGGAAATCTTTTTGGAAGGATCGGCGGCGAAGTCGCGCCAGATGTCATTTTCAAACAAGCCGTCGCGCAAACCCTGCTCATAAAACGGCGTGGCCGGATAGCACACAAACACGCTGATATGCACGTGATCCGGGTCAAGCTCGCGCATCAGGGAGCGCGTGGCGCGCAGGTCGTCATCCGTTTCGCCGGGATTGCCGACCATGAAATACGCCAGCGTCTCCAATCCCGCTTTGCGGGAATCGCGAAAAGCCTTTCGGATGACATCGATATCCCGCACGGGCCGATTCATTTTTTCCAGGATGCGCGGTGAGCCGGACTCGACGCCGTAGGTCGTCATGAAACACCCGGCCTGTTTCATCGCCGCCAGCATCTGCTCGTCGATGGTGTTGGCTGTCGCCCGGGCCATCCACTCGAAACGCAAATTTTCTTTTTTAATCAGTTCGCAAATGGCCAAAACCCGCTCGCGGCGGACCGTGAACACCTCGTCGTAAAAAAGCAGGTTTTTGTAACCCAGATCCAGGCACGCCCTCGCATCGGCCACGACGCGCTCGGGGCTGTGGAAGCGGAATTTTTTCCCCGTGGCCGAGCGGCTGCAAAAAGCGCACTGAAAAGGGCAGCCCCGGCTCGTGATCAGATTCACGGTGGGCCGCGCATCCGTGATGACGGATGAATAAAGATCGGGAATCAGCATATCGAAAGCCGGCGCGGGCAATTCGTCCAGGTTCATTTCCAGCGGCGCCGGGCCCGTGTTCACGATTTCGCCTTCGCACTTGATCATCAGGCCCGGTATTTTTTTCAGCGCCCGCGGATCGCCGGAATTATCCAGGTACGCGGCGAAGGACTTTTCCGCCTCGCCGATAAATACGCCGTCAACGCCGGGCAGCGAAAGCGTTTCTTTTGGATACAAATAAGGCTGGAGGCCGCCGATAAGCACTTGCGCGTTCGGCGCGGCTTTTTTCACCGCGGCGACGCAGTCCATGACATCGGGCAGATTAAAGGAAATGCACGTGAGCCCCACAACATCCGGCGCAAAGGCCGCCGCTTTTTTCTCCAAAGCGAGCATGTCCAGATTCTCGGCATGCGCGTCGATGACGCGAACTTCGACGCCGGGTGCGCGCCTTGCCGCCGCCGCCGCGTAAAGCAGGCCTATGGGCTGATTCTTTCCTCGAACCTTTTCGATCGGCCCGGGCAAATTGGCTTGCAGCAGGCGGCGCTGCGTCGGATTGATGAAAAGAACTTTCATTTGCTCTTCCCATCCGTCGAAACGCGGTCCGTAAATACTTCATCGGCCCGAAGTCCGGGATTTTTGCAAATGGCCTTGAATGGCTCGTCGATAAACTTTGCGTCGCAGGCGACCAGGCATTCTTTACGCCGCCCGTCGAACTCGCCGACCCGTCCCATGCGCCGCCAGATTTCGCGAGCCGGCTCTTCGATCAAATTACCGAAACTCGCCTGGATGCACGCGCAGGGAAATACGTCGCCGTACGGCGTCACATAAAGCTTTTCGCTTCCCGCCGGGCAGCCTTCCGCGCCGAAATTGGACGATCCTTCCCAGCGCACGTGAGGCATGCGCATCAGCCGCGCAAAGGCTCTGCGCTCCGCTGCGCCGGCCAGCGCGTTTTTTTGCGACCAGTTTTTTCCCACGGCATACGCCCAGTTCACGGTCAACACGCCGCGCAGACTTTTCGCCAGATCCGCCGTTTGAAAGATGGAGCCGTCTTCGGCGTTTTCTTTTGTCAGAATCGTCGTAAACCAGACGGGGATTTTCACACGGCGCAATTCCCGCGCCGCATTCATCAAAGCGTCAAAGGCCCCCGCGTGGGCGCGGCTTGCGTCGTGAGCGCGCGCATCGGCGCCGTCCAGAGATAAAACAACGATGGCGACGTTGGCTTTTTTAAGCTCGCGAGCGACTTGGCCGTCGATCGCCAGGCCGTTTGACGCCAGCGTCACGAGGATATCCCGCCGTTTCGCCGCCTCGGCCAGGATGTCGAAAATATCCGGGCGCATCAGCGGTTCGCCGCCGGTCACGTTGATGAACACCGCGCCCAGATCGGCCAGATCTCCAATCGCTTTTTGCGCCTGATCCTTCGTCATCTCCCGGCGGCTTTCATCAATCAATGACTTGGTCAGGCAATGCGGGCAGTTCAATTGACAGTGATACGTCACGCAAAATTCCACGCCGTGCAGGGGTCGCTTTTGCCCGGACATCGCCTTGAGCCACCCCTTCGCCACGCGCAAAGCCGCGCGCGGAAAAGCCGCCATCATTTTCAGGTCGGCGGCGCCGGGCGCGCGGGAAGTCATGCGCGATCTCCGTGATCGAAATTGTCGTCCACCGGCATGGGGTGGATCGGGCTTTGGGAAATGGGCGCCAGGCGCAATTTTTGAAATTCGGGATTTTCCGCCACCAGGCACCTGTCATGAATGCGATTGAAGCTCGGATCACGCAGCACTTTCTTCCATATGAGCGCCAGGGGATAATCCCGGAGATTGCCGAAAGACAGATGAATGAAATTGCACGGCATCACGTCGCCATAAGGGCTGATATAGAGCTTTTCCAGTCCGGCGGGGCAGCCTTCACGGAAATAATTTGACGATCCCTCCCAGCGTACGCGGGGATTTTTCATGAGCCCGCGGTGATATTTCGTGCCGTCGTTTTGCGGGTGCACATCCGATCCCTGCCATCCGCCCACCTCGCACGCCAGGTTGACGGTCAGAGTCGCGCCCCTTGCTTCGGTCAGGCGGATCATTTCTTTCATGTCCCCGTCGGCCATGTTTTCCCGCGTGAGAATCGTGTTGAGAAAAACCTCTACGCCCGCGGATTGCAGATGATCCGTCGCCGCCATCAGGCGCTCGAAAGATCCGGGAAGATTGCGCCGGGCGTCGTGTTTATCGGGATCGGCGGAATCCAGGCTCATAGTCACGATGGAAACGCCCCAGGAGGCGATATCCTTGGCCGTCGCCTCGTCGATCAGCCAGCCGTTCGAGGCTAAAGACACGACGGTGCTTTTCGGTTTGCACGCCGCAACGATCTCGGGAAGATCACCGCGAAGCAGCGCCTCGCCGCCGGTGAGGTTGATGTTCAAGGTCCCAAGATCAAGGCATTGCGCGGCCGCGTCTTTGATCTGCGCAAGCGACAGCGGCGGCCGGTCCGGTTTTTTATGGCGCAAAAAAGCCGCCGAGCAATGCTCGCAACGCGCCACGCATTCGTAGGTCAGGGCGAATTCCACGCCGCGCAGTCGTCGCCCTCCAAGGGCCAGGCGCAGATAATTGCCCGCCGCGCGGGGCATGACGCCGGGATACCGGTAAACAAAGCGCAGATGCTTTCGCGCCCTTTCCATAAAAGCCTTGATGCCCGCCCCGGCCCGCGAGGTCATATTCGTCGTCCCCTATGGTTATACTCAGCCAATCGTAATTCCACGCTTCGATTGAAGTCAAATGACAAATGGCTTGCGTTGACTTTGGGGAGATAGAAAAACTAACTTGCCCGTATGAGAGTCTTCATCGTCAATCCCTCGTCCCGCCGGGAAAGCACGGCGGGCGTCTACAGCGAAGGCATGAATCCCATGGCGCCCCGAGGCGTGGCGGTCATCGCCGCCGTGGCCCGGGACATGGGCCACGAGGTTTTCGTCGAGGATCAATACGCCACGCACCGCGGCGCCGCGCACATCGCCGACTTCGTGGTGAAAAACGACGTGGATATTCTGGGTCTCAGCGTGTTGTCGCCGAACGTCCCGATGGTCGAGGAAATTGTCAGGCTGGTGAAAGGACGGCGCAACAAGACTCACATCGTTTTGGGCAACACGCACGCTTCCTACTTTTCGAAGCAGATGCTGGAGGAAAACGAAATTGACAGCGTCGTTTTGGGCGAAGGAGAAAAGACTTTCGCTGAAGTTTTACGGCGCATCGAAAGCGGCGAAAGCCTTGCCGGAATCCCGGGGCTGTCATATCGGGAAGACGGCCGGATTCACCTGGGCCGGGCGGCGCCGCAAATCGAAAACCTCGACAAGCTGCCCCGTCCGGCATGGGAGCTATTCAATCTGGATCACTATATCGCGCCGCCCCGCCTGATATTTCAGGACCGCCTGCTGGCTCTGGAATCGTCGCGGGGATGTCCCTGGAAATGCTCCTACTGCGCGCAGTATCTCTGGACGCCGAAAGTCCGCAAACGTTCCATGGAATCCGTGGTGGAGGAGATTCAGTGGGCCGTCGAAAAATTCGGCGTTTCCTCCTTCGGTTTCGAAGACGCGGTTTTTCCCTGGTCGGAAAAAGACGGTTTGGAATTCGCCGACTTGATGGAAAGGCGGGCTCTAAGCAAAAAAATCCGCTGGTTTTCCACCACGCGGTCGGATCTGGTCACAAAGCCGCTGCTGGGCGCCATGAAAAAAAGCGGCTGTCTCTACGTTCTTTACGGATTTGAAAGCGCCAGTGCGAAGCATCTGAAAGCCGCCGGAAAAGACATCGATCCCCGGCGAGCTTTTGAAACCATGAAAATGACCCGGGAAGCGGGACTTTTGGCCTACGGAGTTTTCATGATCGGCTTCCCGGACGAAACGCCGACAGAAGCCAAAGCCACGATCCGCTATGCCGTGGACCTGGACCCCGACGTGGCCAGTTTCGCCCGCGTGACGCCCTATCCCGGCACGCCGCTTTATGAAAAATATCAGCGGCATCTGGGCGCCGACACGCCTTCGTGGCAATGGAACAATCAATACAGGCCTTTAAAAAATGAAAAAATGTGGGAGCTTCCCGGCATGTCCACGACGCAGATTATGTCCCTGCTGCAAGAAGCCATGCTGCGTTTCTACCTGCGCCCGCGCATCATCTGGCGCAGCCTGAAAATCGGCGTGTTTTCCGTCGGCGACATGATTCAAGGTGGGATAATGATGTTCAAAGGGATGCTCCAAAAACTTCTCTAATCTTCACATTTCTCACACCGGCCCGCTTTCGGCGCCCTTAAAAAACATCAATTTATTATTGACACTCAGCGCAGTCAGTCTTTAACATTATTTGAAAATACATAAATAAAATTATCGAATGCTCTTTGGGAGAACAGCAAAATCAGATCAACAACACAACGGAGGATTGAAATGAAACGCTCATTGCTTTTGGTCATTTCCCTGATGGGAATTTTGGTTCTGACGGCAGGTCTGACGGCCTGCGGCGATGACGATGACGACAACGACGATGCGGCTGACGCGGACGACGACACGGAAGAAGACGATGACGCTGATGATGATGTAAATGACGACGCGGACGATGACGTTGACGACGACGTTGACGACGACGTCGATGACGACGTGGATGACGATGTCGACGACGATGTCGATGATGACGATGACTTCTGGGGAGACTGGTGGCCGCCCGCGGCCGGATTGGAGTTTCTTTACGAATGCGCCGAGTGGCGAGGATTTACCTACGACCTGACCTGGACATTTGTCGGTCAGGAACAATATCGCCGGGCTGAATATACAAAGGTTCAACTCGGGGATTTCGGAGAGGATGACATCATCGGTTTCTATGCATGGTTCGATTTTTCAACACCCGGTCAAATCGGTTTCGCCGGTTCGGAAATCTACTGGACGAACATGGTGAAAGCCGATACCAATCCCGACGGCGTCTTCGACCTGACCGATCCGGCTTTCATTTACCTGAACCCGGAATTGAACGTTCCGACCACGGACACCGGAACCGGAACATGGGACATTTGGGATCAGCCGGGAACCGTCGATATCGAGTTGACCTCGACAACCATCAGCCTGGACGGCGAAGTGGACGTGCCTTACGGCCATGTGACCGATTGTATGGTAGTGCAGATCGACATCACCGAAGAATTCGAGTTATGGGAAACTTTCAACGGCACAGCCTATATGTATTTCAACAAGGATTTGGGATTCGTGTCTCTCGAAGGCACCATGATGATGGGCTTCTACTTCGACCTCAAGGAAACGCCCTGGGAATAATCAACGTATAAATAAAAAACACCTCCTGCCAAAATTGCGGGGGGTGTTTTTATCACAAATCCGAGTTTGTCCCGCCGCCGGCCTTTTCGCCGAATCATTCGTGAAAAAACTGATTCGAAAAAGGATGAAGGAGGAAGCAGGAAGGAGGAATTCACGCATTGCGGATGCGAATTTCATAACGAGATTGCAGGGGCAAGCGCCGTGTTTGCCTATGTAAAGGGCGAGCACTCAGGATTGAGCGACTCCTCATCCTTCAGCCTTAACTTGTGTCAGTACCAGCAGCCCTGCGCGGCGCTCATGAAATCCGCGTCCTCTTGCTCCAGGGCGCCGTTTCGATCCAGGTCCGCGCCGTCGCACCAGGCGTCGCCTTCGTCGCAGGCCGCACCCTCGCCGTGCGCTGTCCATGCCGCGTCAAAAAGCGTCTGATCCGCTTCATCCACTGCGCCGGAGGCATTCAGGTCGGAACCCTGGCAGCCGATGAGAGCCCATTTGCAGTCGAGTACAGTCGGTTCGAGAGAGCAGGCCGGCAGCATCTTCCACAAATCCAGTCCGCTGAACCACTGGTGGGAAATGTTGGGGATTTCCTGGAAATCGCCGTTGATGTCCACGTTTTCGTAATGATCGCCAAAGCGCCTCAAAGGTTTATCCGCCTCCGTGGGGAAGCGCTCCCAGTATCTGTCGACGACGTTCGGGCGATCTCCGTAACCGGCCAGTTCGTCTTGAATGCGCTGCCATATATAGGCGTCGTCCATAAGAGGCCGGGGCGTCGAGTCCGGGCGATTCAAGACGGCTTCGAATCCGGCGTTGAAGTTTTCTTCACGCGTGAAGCCCAGCGGATCGAAACTGTCGTTGCCGACGCCGCCGATATGCGCATACAAAGAGGCCATTGCCAGATAGCGTTCGGCCTTGTTTATGGCCTCTTGAACCGGAGGATTCTGCGAATTCGCCCAATCGTAAACCAACTGCGCGGCGCGGCGCTGGATTTCCACGATGTGATATAGGGTCTGCCTAGCTTCATTAAGCAAGTCGGCCCTGTCCGGCGTGGTGCGCGCGTAATAGACGACGGCGAATATCGCCATTTCCGGCTGGTCCAGAGCGTCCGCCAGTTCGATAAGAACGGGCCACACATCGTCCGGCCACAGGTTCAATACCGACGGGATAATATCCCATATCGAAATGCCGGCTAGATCCATCGTCAAGAAAGAGCCCCATGTCAGGTCAAGGAGAAAATCGTCGATGGAATGGCACGTTTTCGTGATATCCGGCGGTTGAAGACCCAGGAGTTCGAAAAGGGCTTTGACGGCGATGATTTCGTAGGCGCCTGGGGTTTCGACTGTTTCATAAGCCGAGGACAATCCCGCCGTGGACATGGCTTTGGCCATGTAGGACATCTGGCACATGTTCATCGAGCCGAGACCTTCCCAGCCCTCGTCGGTGCCGTCGGGCCTAAGGGCTCCGGCGACGATCAGGTGCTGTTCGTCATAAGGTTCGAATTCGCCGACCGTCATCAGGTTATACTCATGTTCCACCACCGAGTCTCCGATGCGTTTGCCCGACGCGCACGCGCGGGCCGCGGAGGCGCGCACGTCGGCGTTGGCGTCGGGATCGTCCATGGCCTGGCAAGCCGCAAAGTAACCCATGGCATAATCCGGGAAATTGTCGCGGGAATTGTGATTGCCCCAGAAATATCCGGCGAAAGTTCCGAGCTGCGAAACCATGAACGACGAGCAGCAATTCGACACGCGCAGATAGAAAGGCATTTCCTCGAAAACGAACGTCACGGAGTAATCGGCCGGATTCACGATCGGTTCGATGGTGAAGTAGTAATCTTTGGGATCCCCGCAGATGCTGTAAACGCCGTCGGCAAAGAAGGCGTTGATGATTTCTTCTTCGAGCTCAGGCGGGTACGATTCGGCGGGGTCAACGGGATCGCCGTCGCTCGTTCGTTCAACGGCGCCGGTTATTCCGTCGATCATGGTGGTGAATCCCGGCTCCCACTCCCGGCAGGTCAGGCCGGGAATCCCGGATATTTCCTCGGCGACCGCCAGACCTTCGAACTGGCGAATGAGCGTCAGAGCCTGATCGCGGGAACGGAATATTCTGTAGGCCTGATAAACGTTGAAGACGGACCAGCCGATGTCGTTGTTGTCGACGGGATGCATCGCGACGTCGTAATGGTCGCCGCTTTTGGCGATGAGCGTCGCGCCGAGGGTGTGCGCCGGAACCACGTCCCCGACGAGCTTGAACCGGTTATAGGCCACCAGGGTCCGCGCGAGGCGTTCCTTGTAGTAAAGGCGAAAGGCGTCCGCCGCGGCGCTCGGGTTGTCCCAGGGATCGAAAACAACGGGATCGTCGTCGTCCACGTCGTCATTCACATCGTCGTTGACATCGTCATCAACATCATCATTCGCGTCATCGTCCACGTCGTCGTTTGCGTCGTCGTTCACGTCGTCATCGAGATCGTCGTCGGCGTCGTCATCCACATCAGCCGCATCATCATTAGCCTGCCCTGAGCTTGTCGAAGGGTCATCGTCGTCGCCGCACGAAACGGCGAAGCACAGAAACAAAGCCAAAGCGAGAACCGAAAAACGAAGCGTGAGTTTTTTAGGCATTTTATCCCTCCGGGAAAACTTTCCACTCGATCATAAGAGAGTAAATTAATTTTTGATAGAGACAAATGCGGCAATTTTAGACCGAGGTCATTCCGCTCTTAGCAATGTTCTTCCGCGCAATTGACAGCATTAACAACACATTGTTTAATACAAACAGTTCTTGACAGCGGGGCAAAAAGCATAAAATTTGAATGGAATTAAGTTGAAAATGGATTAAAGGAGAGATTACGATGTCAGATCACCTTGATGTCCATTTTTGGGAAAAGGAGCTTGGATTATTAGGCATCCCGATGCGAAGCCACCTCTCAAGAGGGAACAGTCAGTACGTTCTTCTCAATGGAGGAACCGGTAATTTTTGTCTTGGTTTCAATAAAGAAATAGGAGACACAGAAAGGCGAAACAACGCATGGTCAACCAATGTTGGTCATTATGTACATGCCTCAGAAGATTTAATCGAAGTTCACCGCTGGGACCGGAATAAATCTGTTTTCGAAAGGTACAACAGTAAAAGCATTTTAAAGCAGCTTGGTCGTTTTCATGACTACCTCGAAAAAAACGCCCCGACTTCAACTTCGTCAATAATTTCCCACGCAATAAAAACATTTCGTCAACTTCGTGATCAACTCGGACGTGAAGGAACTGCCCAAAAATCTCTAGAAGCATTTCTAGTAATGTTGGCAGCTTCCTGCGACGACATTGGCATTAGTAAGGTGGCAATGTCTGAGTGGGGATTAAATGATTCTGCTCTAGAGGTAGCCAATACTATTCCTGTTGATGCCTGGAATAGATTACAAAAAGAATTCACTCAAGGTCGGCCCGCAGAAGAACTTGAACCTGATTTAAAACTTCTATTGCGTCATGCCGCAGGACAACTATTTCAGGAAGCACATTATGAAGCGCTTTATAGTTCACAGCTTGTTCTTCCCGGCATGCCAGACTCACCTCTTTTAATTAAAAAGAACCAAAGTGCTATTGGTGTTCATTTCACTCCTCCTGCGCTTGCAAGAGCTCTCGTTGAACAATCGATTGAAATGAAACCTTCCATTGATAAGGATACTCCCCTTGTAATTTTTGACCCGGCATGTGGTTCGGCAGAGTTCCTGCGAGAAGCCCTGCGCCAACTTGAACGAAGCAATCACTCAGGAAAAATCCATTTAATTGGTTGGGATATTTCCCCAGCAGCTTGTGATATAGCAAGATTTGTATTGGCCAATGAGGAAAAATACATGACACAAAATGTGTCAATCTCAATCGAAAATAGAGATTCGCTTGACCCAGATTGCAATTGGCCTAAAGCCGATTTACTATTGATGAATCCCCCTTATCAGTCTTGGCAAGATATGACCGAAGAAAACCGCAAGCACATTGAAAGCTTTCTCGGCAATGTCATGAAAGGGCGTCCAGATTTATCTTCCGCCTTTTTGATAAAAGCTTCCCGATCTGTTAATATGGACGGAGTACTCGGTTGCATAATTCCCGCATCAATTCTTGATGGTGATTCAGCAGCGACTCTTAGAGAAAGCATTGGAAATCAATTATTCAGTCGATTTATTGCTCGTTTGGGTAATCATCAATTGTTCTCTGGCGCAACAGTGGATGTTGCACTTTATATAGGAACCAAATCTGAAGCTGATTCCTATCCCCCGATCGCTTTATGGGCAGACCAACGATCTTCTTCAAGTTCGCTCGCATTACGAACCTTAAGAAAAATGAAATTCTACGGTGAAAATGCAATCCTACCAGCAGAGGGGTCAGGTTACAGTGTATATAGAAATGTTGAGATAGGAAAAGGAAAAAGCAGTTGGGCCCCCAGGTCATTCAAATCTTGGCGACAGCTGGACCGATATAAATCATTGAAAACAGTGCAGAACCTTTTTTCTGTTCGCCAAGGAGTTCGCACTGGGAACAATCCGTCATTTTTAATTCCAAAAGAAGAAAAAGAATCGTTATCAAAGGAAGAACAGAAATACTTTTTATCCGCTGTCATTAATCGGTCCATTAGAAATGGGGCATTAAAAGATACTGATTATGTTTTTTACCCTTATGGCAACAGACACATCGAAAGTGAAGCAGAATTGCAAAAAGGTCTGCCAAACTACTATCAACAATACTTGAAGCCGGCAAAGGAAAAACTCATCAATCGGGCTGGGATTCATGGGGCGAATTGGTGGCAGCTTACAAGACACCGAATTTGGCAAGAGACTCAACAACAAAAAATCGTGTCTAAGTATTTTGGGAACGCCGGATCATTTGCTTGGGATGAGACCGGTAAATTTGCCGTTGTTCAAGGGTACGCTTGGTTGCCAAAAACAGATAATTTCACAAGCGATTTAGGTTTTGCATATTCAACGATTTTAAACAGCGAATTTTTTGAAAATTTTTTAGCGGCGGTCTCAAACAATGTTGGTGGTGGTCAATGGAATTTATCAACCCGTTTCGTAAATAGAATCCCTTTGCCTGATCTTGGGAGAGATATTTTTGAACCCAGCATCATTGCCGATATTTCACATCTTGGTAAAATGATCAGCAAATGTGAATCAAATGATGAATTCAGAAAAATTCAACTAAAATCAAAAAGAATTATCGATGAGATTTATAGGATTTCCTTACAACATATAAAGGAATAAAAATGGCTACTGGTTTGGTTGTAAATAAACCAGGCAATATTAATAATCGATGTTTGACGGTACTAAAAAGGCTGGTGGGAAATCCTAAGCTCGGTTTTGAAAAAGGACTTGTCCCGCAAGGTGAAAGTTACACCTTATCAGGTCCAGAAATAATAATTGCCGATGATGGTCACCGACAACAAAAAGTTGTCCGCTTTTTTAAAAACTATTGGCTGGGTGTTTCATTCATTTTTATTTCGCATGGTGGAAAACACAAATTAACAAATGCCAACATTATAGTTTTTAAGGGGGAGGCTTTTAATCCTAGTAAACTCCCTGTCTTAAGAGCTGAATGGGCCTGTCAACACCATATTGGAAATGGGTCACACGCTCAACCTCATTGGCATAGTTATTCGAATTTTGATTCACAAAATCCTTTCAATCCCAAAGGTGAACCAGCGCCAACAGATTTCAATCCAGAAGACATCCCATCATACGAACGCACTCCTGAGTTGAGTAAAATGGAGAAATTTCATTATGCGATGTCATCAAAATGGCAAGAAGGAGACCTGAATAATCATTGCATAGACTTTTCTAAAGACAGTTTTATCCATTGGTTGGAAGGGTGCATTGAATATACAAAAAATCAACTTGAATATGTTGGCTGATTTATTAGTAATTTCTCTAGTTTTCTAGTGTCGATAATGACATCCTGTTTTGTTGTTCCGAAGCTCATAATGGTAATGTCCGCACCAGGCGAAAGCCGATGTCGCTGTCGCGAAAAAATGGAAAAAAGGCATAGCGGTTGGCCGAGCGGCAAGCCCGGGCGAAGGTGAACCAGCTTCCGCCCCGCGCAGCCCGCTGCGTTCCGTCGGCGAGGCCTACCGGATCGATTTCATCGTCTGCGTACTCGCCGTACCAGTCCCAGGTCCATTCCATGAGGTTTCCGCTCACGTCGTAAAGCCCCCAGGCGTTCGGCGTTTTCAGCGCGACCGCGTGGGGCGCCCCCCCGGCGTTTTGGCAATACCATGCGATCAATTTCAGGCCTGGATCGGGCAGGTCGCAATCAATGAAGAAAATGTCGCCGTTGTAAAAAGCGCTCGTACTCCCGGCTCGAGTCGCGTATTCCCACTCCGCTTCCGTGGGCAGGCGATAGCCCGCGCACGCATATGGCGTCGCCGCATTCAGCTCGGTGCGGGCGAAAACGATTCCTCCTCTGCCGGCGCAGTAATCCGCCGGATCGCCGAATCCGCCTTCCAGGCACAGCACGTCGGAAAGCGTGTAGCACGGCTCGTAACCCGCGGCTTCCGACAGTTTGTCGGCATAAGCCTGCGCGTCCCACCAGCTCACGTATTCCACCGGATTTTCCGCTACGTGTTCGAAGTAGCTGGGATTGTCGCCCATCAGCTGCTCATACTGACCTTGCGTGACTTCCGTGGTCATGATCTCGAAAGAATTTGTGAGCACAACGTGATGCCGCCTTTCGTCGTCGAAGCGTCCCCGCTCATCGTCCGGGCTGCCCATCATGAATTCCCCGGCTGGTATGGCCGCGAAACCTTCGGTGACATTATCACCCGTGTCGTCATCCGTGTCGTCGTTGAGATCATCATCAGGCGAAGCCGTATCGTCATTGAGATCGTCGTTTGCGTCGTCATCCACATCATCGTCGTCGCTTGTTGCGCCGGAGTCGGACGAAGGCGAGTTATCGTCATCGCCGCACGATACGGCAACGCAGATAATAAGCGCTGCAATTATGATTTTTGATACGAATTTCACGCGCATGCCCGATCTTTAGAAAAACCGATAGGAAATATCTTATCTGACTTCGGATTTTTTTTCATCGGATCAGTCGGGAAAATTTTAGCTTCAAGGAAAAACGGTTTTGATTTAATGATGAGACTGGCGTTTAGTAAGTATGATGAATATGCCGATGAAAATACCCTGCCCAATAAACCGCCGGCCGCGCACAGGCGCATTCGTCTTTGCGTTTTTCCTGGCGCTCGCTTTTCTTTTCGCCTGCGGCAAAAGCGATAAGCCGCTTGTTAATGCAAACGAATATACTCTGCCGAATGCCGAAGATTTCATGTCGGAAAACGCCTTCGCGTCGACTCTGAATAATTTACGCAAGCTCGAAACCGAATATATCGACAAACTGGAAAAATCGCCCCGGGATGATTCCCTGTGCGTGGAACTGGGGTTTTTATATCTCGACATAGACGCCTACTCGTATGCCCAAGACGGTATCGAGCACCGAAAAAAAGCCCGGGAGATGTTCGATAAAGCTCTTGCGCTCAATCCAGGCAATGTCAAAGGAATTCTCGGCAAATACCTTGTCAAAGAAAAATGGACCGATGAAACAATCATCGAACTCGCTCGTGAAATATGCGCGGCGGCGAAAGACAAAAAACAAAAACAGCTTTGCCAAACGCACGCCGGCGACCCGGGCGAAACATCGCTCCTGCTCGCCGGCATGTACTTGGCCGTGAATCCGGAATACTTCTGGAGCGCAACCGGCCGACGCGCGAAACTCCTTTTCGAAAAAGCCATCGAAAAAAATCCCCGCCGGCCTTTCGCTTACGCGTCGCTGGCCAGAACCTTCGGAAGGCATCCCAAAACGCTTGAGCAGGCTGTTAAAATCGCCCGCGAGGGCCTTCGGATCGCCGAGGAAATCGGCAACATCGACGACATCCGGGAAAGTCAACACGCCCTGGGAACCCTGCTCATCGACGCGGGACAAACCGAAGAAGGCGAAAAGCTGCTTTTAGCCGCGGCCATGGAAAAAAAGCAGGATTGGGCGTGCGCGTATCAGGCACTGGGAACGTTGTACAGAGATTCGGGGAAGCTCGATAAATCGGCTCAAATGCTGGTCAGGGTTTCGGAGATGTACAAGGACAATCCCGACGCGGCCTACAGCGCAGCGCGCGCCTTGTTTGGAATCGGCGAAATGGCAAAAGCGGAAAAACTCATCGACGCCGCCATCCAAAGCGACGCCAGGAAAGAGTTTTACGTCTTCAAGGCCTTTTGCCTGCTGATGCGGAAAAAGTACGACGAGGCCAAGAATATTCTTTTCGATCTGCAAAAGGACGCAGGAGCAGAAGCCGTCAATCGCGGCGTAAAGGCCGGCCTGGGCCATCTGGCGATCATCGAAAAAGACGAGGAAAACGCCGTCGCGCTGCTTGAGCCTCTGTGCGTCGACAGCGCCGTGGATTTTTACGACATCATGGCGTGCCTGGGCCTCGGATGGATCGATTCCAACCGGGGAGATCATGCGCGGGCTTTGGAACATTTTGGGCAGATATCAAAAGACAACGTCCTGAGCTTGCTGGGAAAGGCCAATGCCTACACCGGCCTGGATCAGATGGACCGGGCTGAAGGATTGCTAAGCAAGGTGCTTGAGATAAGCCCCGGCAATCCGTACGCGACGGCCGAACTGTCGATGATATATCTCGCCCACGGAGAGTATGCAAAAGCGGAAGAAGGATTGAGGAAAGCCATCACGCAAAGCGACGGGCAATACACCTGTCCCTACGAGGGCCTGGGTTTGATGTACGTCAAAACCGGGGATTTGAATAAAGCCAAAGAGAACCTTAAAATCGCCATCGAACTCAATCCCCAAATCGAATACAAAAAATACAACGCCCTGGCGAAGATCTACATCGAGGAAGGCAAAATCGCTGAAGCAAAGGAATTGCTCGCCAAATCCATCGAGAACTATCCCCACGACGCGCAGGCCCGCGAACTGCTTGAGCAGCTTGATTAGCGCACGCTTTTTTTGCTTTTCCGACGCCGATAAATTATCATCCGCCGCGAAGCATGATCCGCTTTTTAATAAAGAGTTAAAGAGTGACCTTCGCCCGGCTTATAAAAAAATTATTCGCCATATCCGCCACGCTGCTGACCGCCGCCGTTTTCGCCACGCTGCTCGCCGGTCTTTTCATTGTCTTTATGCCCTATATTTTTACGCCCGCCCCGGCGCCGGTCACGTACCCGGAAGATTTCGGCAAACTCACGCTGGTGATCGATCCGGGCCACGGCGGTGAAAACGAAGGCGCAAAGACTTTCTGGGGCTTGTGCGAAAAGCGGCGGAACCTGCGCGTGGCCTGGGCGCTTAAAAAACGTCTGGAGAAAACGGGACATTGGGACGTTTACCTGACGCGGGACCGGGAGATGTATCTGACCAACTCCATGCGGCCGGTTGTAGCCAACGAACACGACGCGGATATCTACATCAGCATTCACGGAAACGCATGGGGCACGAAACGTCAGGGCTATTCGGTGATCTGGTACGCCGCGCAAAAGCAGCCACAAAGCATCAAGCTCGCTCAATTCATGGCCGAGGCAATGCGCGACGCGGGATTTCCCATGGATATGAAAATGGGGCCGCGCTTTGAGGATTTTCACAAAGATCCCGAACGCAGCCCGGATTATCAGTTATGGTCCGACGACCTGCCGATTTACGTGCGGGAAAAAACCAATCACCCCATGATCTATCCCGCGAAAATGCCCGCCGTTCTCATCGAAACGCATTATATGAGCAATCCCACGCAGGCGCTGCAATTTGAAAGCAGCCTCGTCATAGACCGCCTGATTACAGCCCTCGAACGCGGCTTGGTGAATTTTGCGTTAATTGGAGACATCCATCCGGTCCATCGGTCGTTTGAAAATATTTCGCCGTAAATAAACGGTTCTTCGAGGATTACCGTACTTTAACACCCCTCTCTTCAAACTTTGCGAAGAAGAAAATTGCTTTTCGCCGCCTTAAAAGGGCGGTCGTCGATCCTTGACATTTCCTTATTGACCTGCGCCGCCAATAGCCAGGCTTATGCTACGCGCACAGGAGAAACCCCTTGCCCCTTTCCCCTTGATCTTTTCCCCTTGATCCTTGCCCCTTGTAATCCTTAACTCCTCACTTACAACTCATTGGCCTGCCGCCCGGCTCTGTGGTATAGTGCTATTGTATAAATATGGATTTCATCAAACGGGGCCTTTGAATTCGGGGCAAAGGTGTTTTTTATGCCCGGAGGATTTTCATGAAATCGATTTTTTCCTTCACGTTGATTTTATCGGCATTGCTTCTTTGCCTGCTTTTCGCCGGCTGCGACGATGGTTCGTCCAACGACAATTCATCGGATGACGAGGCATCAAATGACGACGCAAACGACGATGTAAACGACGATACAAATGACGACGATACCTCTGATGATGAACAAAATCCATCGCCTTACGAATTCGCGCCTACGCCCTCCGATGAAATCGGCGTATTCGTAGCAAAGACCGGCGATGACAACAATCCTGGTACGATGGAGTTTCCCAAGCTGACCATTTCCGCTGGCGTTAATCTTGCGGAAGCGCAAACTAAATCCGTCTTCGTAGCACGGGGCGATTACAACGAATCCGTCGAAGCGGAGGATGTTTCCCTATTCGGTGGATACGAGGAAGAAAACTGGCAAAGAAATATTAAGGAATACATAACGACCATTATTGCTACTCAAGAAAACGGACTGGATTTCTATAGCAACTTGGTTGGTATGTTCATTATTGAGGGCTTTTCTATCTTCGGAGGCGCCTATGCGGAAAATTGTCAGATTGAAAATTCAGCAGGAATTGATATTCATGATGACGCAATTATCTCGAGTTGCACGATAAACGGAGGAAGCCCAAGCGATAAAGCAAGCGGCATTAATTGCGACTACTGTGCACATATGCACATTTATAACAGCACTATAATTGGAAACACAATGAGCGACGCTGATGGAAATCGTCCAAACCTTTCACCTCAAAGCACAATTGGTATAAACGGTGATGCTTCTTTTATTTGCATCGTAAATAGCGTTGTTCACGGGGGTTCAAGCGAATCCGGTAGTTATTCGCGTGGTATAACCCAAGAGTCAACTGGAGTACTATTAAGTGCAATACTGTTCACTTAAAGCCCCCTTTCCACGATGCGGCATGTAGGGGAAGCCCGTGGTGGATCGAGATTTTCCCCTCGTCGTCGTATGGGATAGTTGCTCATCTTCACTTTGACGCCGCGTTTGTTTCTTCGCTCTCGGCTGGAGACCACGCGTTCTTCGAGAATTTCTTCCAAGAGCCATCGATGGAATTTCTTTCTAAGCCGAGGGGGGAAAAGGATTTGTTTTTGGGATTTTTCGCCTCACGATGCGCACGGCGTGAACGAAGGAAAGTTTGTCCGCATCGAGATTGACGCTTTTGGCAGCCTGATGCATCAGATTGCGGATCATGAAGTGGGCCAGCATCAGGCCGAAAAATTCCTGTTTCACCAAGGCCGGGCTCTTGCTGCGCAACACGATCTTCGCCCCGCGCAGATGGGTTTTGAGTTCATCGAACGCCGTTTCGATCTCCCATCGTTCGTGGTAAAGCGCCGCCAGTTCCTCCGCCGGCGCGGCCTTCGCGTCAAGAATCGTCGTGATCAGGCGATAAATCGGCTCCGCGTCGGGCTGCCCTTCAAGCCGATACTCGATAACCCGAACCCGGATTCCGTCCTTGTTGTGTCGTTGCGCTTTTTCCGTCGGATAGATCGTGCTCAGATAGGATCCGTCGGACAGTTGTTTTTCCTTGCGCCGTACGTTGTTGATTTTGAGTCGCCAAAGCAGGTCCGCGCCGGTTTCGGCCGCCTGTTTCCACAAGGGATAACCGAAAAAATTCCGATCCGCCAGGCACAGCATCCCCTTTTGCAGATGTCCGACGACCTCTTGGGCCAACGTGATTTCCTGGACGCCGTAGGAACCCATACGCGAGTCGAACAACACGTGGGTGCCGTTCTCCACCAATGACACAAAACGGATTTTCGGATAACCGCTTTTGCCCCGAGACGCTTTCGGCCGACCGAAAGCCGCTTCGTTCTCATCGGTGTCCGCCACGTCCAGGGTGCTGCCGTCCAGGCTGACCGTTTTCCATTTTCGATACCACGCACCCGGTGTTTTTCGCGAAGCCAAAGGGCGCACCGAACGGTCGTGAAGCAAGCGAATCGGCTCGACGCCCAACCGCGTTCGAGCCTGGGATATCCCCGACTTGCCTGCGGTGCGCACCGGCTTCCCCAAAGATGGAAACCACTTGATCCCCTCTTGCAAACAACGCAAAACCTCACCGTAGGAAACCTGCATGTACAACGACATGGCGATCACGTAATAGACCATCAAATCCGCCGGCAAATCACGCTCGCGAACACTGGCTTTACCGCTCTCGTACAAAATCGCCTGTACCTGCTCAAGAGGAAAGGTCATGCCGAGAACCCCAAGACTGATATGATCCGTGACACGCATCCCTGGCGGAAGTTCTGCTACTGTTCTTGCCATAGTCGTATCCTCCTTCAATCGAAAGAAGAATACCAGAAAAATTTACTTAAGTGAACAGTATTGCTATTAAGTGTAAATACTTACATTTACGGAGGCGATCCGATGGAGGGCGATTCAAATTCCATTGGGATTGTCGCTCATGGAGGATACAAGGATCGTTTTGATGGTTTGGGTTTGATCAACAGCAACATCGATGGGGGATCAGGCAGAGACAGCTCAACGGCGATTTCAATGCGCGGTGTTTTGGAGCTCGCTTTTTATAGTAATAATATCTGGAGTGCTTCCAATGATTGTCTGCTCAGGTATAATTCATTCAATGATTCAGGATTTCCTTATACCAGTGCTTGCCTGAATTCCATCGTGGAAATTAACGACATCAGCAACATAATCTGGCACGGATATGCTGCGAAAGACAACATCAGTAGAGATTGCCTGCTTGTTGATCCGAGCAATGCTGATTGGCATCTTGATTCATCGAGCCCGTGCATTGATTCCGGCATTGACGCCTGGATTGACTGGCAAAATTTGTACGGTGATATCGTTGTAGGAGCGGAATTACTGACCGAGGCATTTCATTTCGAGGATGTTGTGAAATACGACTTCGATGGTGAAGAAAGACCCTACGGCACAGCTTGGGACATCGGCCCGGACGAATGGAGACCATAGTAGTGGCCAGCAGTGGATAGCGATTAGTGGCCAGTGCAGGAGCGGTTTCTCCTGCCCGTTTCATAAGCCTGCTTCGGCAGGCGCAAGGTCAGTAGCTAAGGGCGCCTGTCCCGAGCGAAGCCGAGGGATTAGCCCTGGGATGGATGATTGAATGATTCTATTCGGAGCCCCGGCAGGGGCGACGGAAATGTCATGGCGAATTTTGATTGCGTTCCGATTACCCGGAGGATTTTCGTGAAATCGTTTTTTTCCTTCACGTTGATTTTATCGGCATTGCTGTTTTGCCTACTTTTCGCCGGCTGCGACGACGGCTCATCCAACGATAATTCATCGGATGACGATGCCAACAACGACGCGAATGATGATGTAAACGATGATACAAATGACGACGATACCTCTGATGATGAACAAAATCCATCGCCTTACGAATTCGCGCCTACGCCCTCCGATGAAATCGGCGTATTCGTAGCAAAGACCGGCAGTGACGACAATCCGGGAACAATGGATTTACCGAAGCTAACTATATCAGCTGGTGTCGAAGCCGCTGAGTTCGAGTCAAAATCAATTTTCGTAGCTGAGGGTGAATATCATGAATCTGTATCTGCAAGCGATGTGTCATTTTATGGCGGCTACGAGGTAAATACATGGGAAAGGGACATTCGTAATCATCAATCTAATATTTTGGCGGCTGGAGAATTCGGAATCAAAATCCAAGAAATAGAGTCTGGCCGTGTTATTGTTGAAGGATTTATTATTACTGGAGGGCAGAACTCTGAGACTAGGGAGATTGAATATTCAAGTGGTGTACAACTCCAAGGGGGAATATATATACTTTCAAAAAACATCATTCATGGTGGAAGTTCAAAATATATTTCAAGCGGAATAGAGGGTGGAACTCAGGCATATGTCACGATTTACGATTGCCATATTAATGGAGGAAGTTTGAATTTTGAAAGAGAATCTAATCCGCCTCCTTTTTTTGTGTTTACTGCTGGAATATACATGGGGGATCGATCATATTATACAATAATAAATAGCGTTATCGAAGGCGGATCGGGTAATTATAATCCATTGTCTTATGGAGTTTTTGCTACAGATTACTCATCCCTGTTTACTATAAGCAGCTACATTTATGGAGGTGATCCTATGGCTGACTATTCCCGTTCTTATGGCATATATCTTTATTCTGATGTTCTTAGTCATCCTACGCTTTCTGTTGGATTAATAAATAATATTATTCATAGCGGCTCAGGAGAGTTGAGCTCTGCTGATTTAATGCTTTACAATGTTATTAGAGCAGCAGTATACGGCAATAACCTTTGGAACGATAATAGTGGCTGTATTTATCAGTATGGTCTCCTAGGTATTATGTGTATGAATTCCATCTCGGAAATCAATGAAATTGATAGTCTTGAATTTACTATGAATTACAACATCAGCCAAACCCCAGTATTTATTAATCCTGAAATTGATGATTTCCATCTGGATTCTGCAAGCCCGTGCCGGGATGCCGGTGTCGACATTTGGGTAGTTGAAAATACTCTTGACTATCTAGGCGTAGATTTGGATTTCTATCTACCGCATATCAATTTCGACTTCGATGGTGATCCTCGTCCCTACGGCGAGGGATGGGATATCGGACCGGATGAGTGGACTGGACAGTAATCAGTGGAAAGTGGACAGAGGAAAGTGTCTCGCAAGGCGGTTTGAATCGGCGAATTTCCTTGCGGCGTGCCCGACGAATTCGGTAGCGATCATTTGCAGGAAAAAGACGAGAAATTTTTAAAAAGTGCTATAATGCATTAAGCGGAGGAGAGATAGGATGAAAAAGTCTTTTTCAATCAGGGATTTCCATTGGACGTTCTTTGCAATCTTTGCCGCGATTCTGATCCAATTTACGATAGTCAACTCATTTGCAGATCCACCAGATCCAGCAATATATGCCTCCAGATGCTTTGATGATTCTGGATCAAGTAATTGGCCCGACAATGATTTCTGCGAATATAAAGTAGACAATCAAGTCAGCATTGATTTTTTTGATGAGGGAGTCTTAAGTGAATCTGACGAATTCCCAAAACAAAAACCCTTTACTCATTTTTCTTCCCCGAGATTTAATCAGTGGCGTAAATTCATTTCAGGAACTGATTTAGGGATCAGCGTAAAAGTTCCGGACACTGGAACCTTTTATTTCTATGGAGATACTCACGCTCAATGTTACGGCGATCAGTATTATTTTAGTGGTTTTTGTCCTAGGAAAGTTTACCTTGAGGAGCCAATGTGTCCATTAAATACCGATACATACGGACCGGCGCCGGAAGACGCCTGGCAAACTGGACCGTATCTTGGTTTACCGGCGGGAATTGATGTAAATAATGACGGATATGTTGATGGTTTCTTGGGGTGGCAAAGCGAGAGGATTAGTTCATCGCTTTTCCCAAATCTCATTACAGAGTCGGATTCAAAACAAGATTGGTTTTATGCTTCCATGACACCCTTGTTGGCGTATCTAGATATTGGATATGCCAATGGAACGATTTACTTCGGAGAAACGACAACGTTTCTTAACCAAATAGAGAGACAGATGTTTTTTGGAGATCCACCTAATACTGATGATTACATAGGTTATCAAGATCCTGAGTCCGAAAAAGGATTTTTTGTCCCAACTGGAGCCGTTTATGTCTCAAATGCGAATGAAGACGGAGATGAATTCATATTATATACGTACGGGAAATACATTAAACACACAGCCTGCGATCAGGCACAGCTAGGTTTAATGAACTTAAGTAAAATGCCAGAGCAAAACTCCATACAATACGTTGGGCTTATGTCCGAGCAAAAGTTTATTCAAATTAATATGATTCCTGTTGAGGCTTCTCCTTATCAAGTACCTCCAGAGGGAGAATGTGATATGCCTTGGCCTGGAGAAGGAGACGAAACTGGCTTCTTTATCTATGGCACAGGTGTTGACGAGGTAAACACATACCCTGATGAGGATAACACACCAAATCCTGGTAATTACAGATTAAACGGTTCCTTAGATGACATAAGCACTTATAGAGAATGCACAAAGGGTGGAGGCTATAGAAAAGGAAGTATGTATTTGGCGTATGTAAAACTGAGTGACATCAATTATGGAGCCGGCGTTAATGATAGAGATATCCGTCAAGATATTTGGTACTACACTGGAGATCTAAGCCAAGACATTTATCGGTGTTGGGAAAAAGGATCTGAGGAGAAAGCGATTCCGATTGAAGACATTGATAGAGGTTTAGGAGAGTTTTCTGTGATGAGAATACCTGGATCGACGAGTATCTACAATAGGGATCTAGTTGTATTCTCCGCAGCGCAATATCTTGAAACCGATTCGCGGGCTACCCTGAAAACTACTATAATGCATGAAATTGCTCCGATGGGGGGAGCACGGAAAATAAATGGCTCTGAAATTAAAATCGGTGTTGCTGACCTTAAAAAGCCATGGGAGATAGTATTTTCAGATGATCATGTTACAAATGGCTATGGAAATTACCTTATCGAAGATTCTTTAAGGGTGAGTAACTGGCATAGTGAAGACAATCTTCTATGGTTCAGCAGAGTTATTTCGCCATGGTACGTTGATATACTAGATGCAAGACCATCTTGTATGCGTTTTGACGGAAGATCCGCTAATATGAATTGGGGTGTCTATGGGACAGCTATCTTCCACGCAGTGACGGATTTGGATGATTTTGTTTCGCAGCTGTCTGAATAGCATGGAGAATGAAAATGCGACTAGTTCAAAGTGAAAATTCCATCCATACTCAGACTCGGATTTTACTGATACTGGGAATCGTGGTCTCCTTATTTTGCCTTCCTGCCTGCATGAGCTTAGATGAGTCATCCTCCTCTGATGATCATTCTGATTCTGATGAGTTGAATGACAACGCTTTGGATGATGATGAATTAGTCGTCAACGATTACATTGACGATGATTTCGACGACGACGCAACACCTGAACCGGGACTTTATGAATTTGCTCCACAACCTTCAGATGAGATCGGTGTCTTTGTATCTACTTTAGGAAATGATTTGAATCCGGGAACTCTGTCACAACCTGTTAAAAGAATTCAAAGGGGGATTGAGTTAGCGACGGAAGTTGGGAAGTCAGTATTTGTGGCAACTGGGACCTATGAGGGCTCTGTCGTGACAACCGTTTCACTTTACGGTGGCTATAGCCACGATTTTATGCAGCGAGACATAGAATTGTGGAGAACTGAAATTGTTGCTAATGGTGATACTGGTGTTGAAATTAGTAATGAGGAAACAAGGAATTCAGTTGTGATGGAAGGTTTTCTTGTTCACAATGCAACTGAAACCGATGGAGTGAGAATTTCAAATGACACCGATCTCATAGTCACAACAGTTCTTTCCCAGAACATTATTTGGGGAGGTAAAGGTGAGTCTTCTGTTGGTGTACGGATTAGAAATGGCGCCACGCTTATTGTAAATAACATAATTACTGGCGGCGCGTATAATTCGCCTGACGTGCTTAACCGAGGGGTGTCAGGAATTCGGGTTTCTGGTGAAAATGAGCATATTTATTCATATGTTTACTTAGCCGGCAACACTATCAGAGCTGGTGTTACTGAGGGTGGTTCTGCAGTGGGTATTGGTATAACTTTGTGCCATGCCTATCTCTATGGAAATTTGATTGATGGGGGAGTTGCGACTGGAACAAATTCCCAATCTACTGCCATTGCTTCAGATTTATATTATTACAGTCCATCCCTAATTGATTTGTTCAGTAATATCATCCTCATTGGGACAAGTGAAAAGCCTGCAATCGGCCTAGAAAGTTTAGCCGGGTGGGCCTTTCTCTACAATAATGATATATGGGGTCCCGGTTCGCCGTGTCTGTTCAGCCAGTATGATTTTTCTGAAGAATTCAACCTCTGCTTAAAATCTTTCTTCATGATGTATCTATTTATGGAAGAGTTTCAGTATAGTGCTAATATTAGCCAGGATCCCATGCTTCTGTACGACTCTGAGACTTCCCGAATTTCTGCCGACAGTCCATGCATTGATGCAGGAATAAACCCCAACGAGTTGGAGGATGATTTTGGTTTTATTCTGGATGATCTGGGATTGGAATTGATTGATCTTGTTTCAATTGATGCCGACGGCGACCCTCGCCCCTATGGCGCCGGATGGGACATCGGCCCGGATGAATGGAGACCCTAATAATGGCCAGTGGATAGCGATTAGTGGTCAGTGCAGGAGCGGTTTCTCCTGCCCGTTTCATAAGCCTGCTTCGGCAGGCGCAGGTCAGTAGCTAAGGGCGCCTGTCCCGAGCGAAGCCGAGGGATTAGCCCTGGGGAAAAGGATCGAAATTTATTGAAAAGCCCCGGCAGGGGCGACGGAAATGTCATGGCGAATTTTGATTGCGTTCCGATTACCCGGAGGATTTTCGTGAAATCGTTTTTTTCCTTCACGTTGATTTTATCGGCATTGCTTCTTTGCCTGCTTTTCGCCGGCTGCGACGACGGCTCATCCAACGATAATTCATCGGATGACGATGCCAACAACGACGCGAATGATGATGTAAACGATGATACGGCTTCGCCTAATGACGACGACACAGATGGTGATGATGACGAGGAATCTTCGACACCTTATGAATTCGCTCCGTCGCCTTCCGATGATATTGGAATCTTCGTTGCCAAGACCGGCAACGACGATAATCCGGGAACGATGGAACTACCCAAGCTGACTATTTCCGCCGGAGTAGAAGCCGCGGAACACCAAAGTATTTCGCTTCCGGAAGCATCAAATTACCGCAAGTTTGATGAATCGGATATTACGGGACTCCCATATAAATCTGTCTTCGTGGCTCAGGGCGATTACAACGAATCCGTCGTGGTGCAGGATGTATCTCTTTTCGGTGGTTACGCGGGAAGCTGGAAAAGAGACATCAAGGAGTACGCCACAAGCATCATTGCAACAGAAGAAATCGGATTGACAGCCACATCTTGTCCGGTTGTTGAAGGATTCAATATCTTTGGAGGAGAATGGGGGGAAGAGAACCCAATAATTAATGCAACAGGTTTATTAATTACTCATTATTCGATTATCTCAAACTGTAGGATTTATGGCGGTCGAGCTGATGACATCACCACCGGAATTGAGTGTGATGATTGTGCTTTGGTATTGTACAACAGCTCAGTTTTCGGCAGCAGTATTGATTTAATGAAATTTACGGAAATAGTTCATTCTCCTCTTACCACTGTTGGCATTAATGCACCAGCATCTCCAATTGTTGTCAATAGTGTAATTCATGGAGGAATCAGCGAAAATGGAATATTTTCTATTGGATTAGATGGTGGAGATTGGGGAGAGCTTATAATAGTAGGAAGTTATATTTATGGCGGTGATCCGATGGGGATCGAGTCCAGTTCTATTGGACTTCGAGATTTGGATGGAGATGAGTATTATGTTAAGGCACATTATATTGTCAATAACATTATAGATGGAGGAGCTGGGGTTACCAATGCTACTGCAGTATATATCAAAGATGCGTGGAATATTTCCATGTTTAATAATAATATCTGGGGGGCATCTACTGACTGCCTGTTTGGCTACTCATCTGAACATCCATGTTTGAACTCCATCACAGAGATCAATAGGCTTGGCAGTTATATATTTGGTCGCCGTAATACAATTTCTGGGAATATTAGCATGAATCCACTCCTTGCTGGACCTGAAAATGGGTATTGGCCCCTCAGCCCTGAGAGTCCCTGCCTTGATGCCGGTATTGATGCCTGGATTTATTGGCACAAGTTGTATGAAGATAGTCATAAATTAGATGATTTTGATTATTTCTGCGAAAAATTTCATTTCGACACGGTGTTAAAATATGACTTCGAAGGCGAACCGCGTAACAGCGTTTTGGGATGGGACATCGGTCCGGATGAATGGTGGCCGAATCATTGATTAGTGATCAGTGGTCAGTGCCTCAGTGCCTGCCACGCCGACTTGTCAGACGAAGCTTCAACGAAGTCTGAAGCCCAGGCGCAGGAGAGCAGGAGCGGCATTTTCAATGGTGAATTTCGAATGCGGAACAGCGAATGTGACTAAGTGATTGGAGTTTGCGATGAAACAGATTTTGCTTGTTGCATTTCTGCTGACCGTTTTTTTTCCCAGCGTTCTTTTTAATGGATGCGATGACGGCTCGTCCAATGACAATTCATCAGATGACGAAAATGCGAACAACAATATCGATGATGATGGAGTCGACGATGACACGGGCGATAACACAGATGTCAACGATGACACGCCCGGTGATTTCAATTGTGATGGAAGAGTTTGTACTGATCTGATATCCGGTTTGATGTGGCAGAACGGCGACGAAAAGAATTTGAAATGGAGTGAAGCCATCAGCTACTGCGAAGATCTGACCTGGAGTGAGTATGACGACTGGCGATTACCGACGATTTCGGAGTTGCGCAGCCTGATCCGCGGTTGCTCTGAAACGGAGACGGGCGGCGCCTGCCCGGTGACCGACGATTGCCGGGAGGTTGATTGTTGGACCGGGCAATGCGACGGATGCATTTTCGATTCTGGGCCAGGACCTCAAGGTGAATACTGGCCGAAGCAACTTAAAACGGGTAAGGGGTGGTGGTACTGGTCATCTTCTAATATTACCGGCGTCGGCATTATTGGTTGGTGGGGGATTCTTTTCGACTCCGGGCAAATATTTGGCGGTTATTATGACGATTGCCGTGCACGATGTGTTCGTGATGCAGATTTGGAATAACGGTGGCGATCAATAATGGATGGGAAAAATGAAAGTTTTTAAAACGAATCATTTATGGGTTCTGGTTTTAATCCTGGCCTGGTGTTTTCCATGGGCTATTGCCTGCGGGGACGATGACGATGACCCTTCGGCAAGCTCAGGGCAGGCTGACAACGATGCAAACGATGATTTAGATGACGATGCTGATGACGATTTCGACGACGATTCCGATGATGACGCGGATGATGACACGGCTGAATGCGTCGACGGCGACGGCGACAATTACGGAGAAAACTGCGCTGCCGGTCCCGATTGCAACGACGAAAACGTCGATGTCTGGCAATGGCTGGACGGTTATACCGATGAAGACGGCGACGGATACGGCGGCGGGGATGCCGCGCAGGTCTGTTCCGGCGATTCGCTACCGGAGGGTTACTACGCGGAGGCGGAGGATTGCAACAACGCAAACTTTCTCATCAACCCCACTGCGCCGGAACTGCCTGATGATGGAATAGACCAGGATTGCGATGACGTTGATCTGATCCCAGGCAATGACACAGGTATCTTCGTTGCGAAATCGGGCGACGACGCGAATCCCGGTTCGATGGCCGCGCCGATATTGACTATCAACGCCGGAGTTGAACTGGCTCTGACCGAAGGTAAATCTGTTTTCGTTGCGACGGGAGAATATTCGGAAGACGTTGAGACGCAGGTCTCTCTTTTTGGCGGTTACGAATCCGCAGGTTGGACGCGGGATATTGAAGCCAACGAAACGATTATAAGCGCTGCTATTTCCACTGCTCTGATTTTAGGAGAGCCAGAAACTGTCGAAAATGGTGGTGAGGTAAACACAACAGCAAATGAGACAAATTTCATTACGATCCAGGGTTTTACCATCAACTCAAAAATCGAAGGAGATTTGTACGGTGGAGTAATCAATTATAACACTGTTTTTCTGGCTGATAATACAATCAACGGCACAATGTTAGGCCAACAAGGGACAGCAATCCTGCTAAGTAACAAAATCAATGGTGGAGCCGGGGATTTTAGCTACAGTATCTTTTTCTTAGAGGGAGAGGCTGTATTGATAAATAATCTTATTAAGGCCGGGACTAGTGAAAATGAAAGCATTGGTGTGAGTAACTATTATTGCAAAATGACACTTATAGCGAATGAAATTGACGGAGGATCTGGTAAGGATTCAATGGGGTTGGCAAATTACTCGGATAGGTTTTTTGAGAACTACGGCACAGTGATATTGATTAACAATATTATCTCGGGAGGCACAGGTCAAAACAGCAGCGTAGGAATATCGAATGACGGCATTGCAATTCTCGTGAACAATACAATTTATGCTGGGATGAATACTTCGGAAAGCATTGGCGTCACACATTTGGGACTTTCGACGACATTGGTAAACAATACAATCGATGGCGGATCAGGAACAAATATGAGTGCAGCAATCCTGCTATATGAAACATTCACTCCGGAAGTATCTTTAATTAATAACAACATTTGGAGTCAGGATCAGCAATATCTTCTTAGCGATTGGTTTAATACCTATATCACGGATATTAACGAATTGGATGCCTGTTCATGGGTGGGTTGTAACGAAACCTCCAGCAACATCAGCGCCGATCCGCTATTCGTAAATTCGGAATACGGCGACTTTCATTTGCTGTCAGCAAGTCCATGTATCGATAACGGTACCGATCCAGGAGAATATGTTGATTCATATTTGACGGCTTTCGACTTCGACGGAGATCCTCGCCCTTTTGGCGCTGGCTGGGACATCGGTCCGGATGAGTGGACTGGGCAATAGTCAGTGACCAGTGGGCAGTGGCGAAGCCGCGCCGAAGCCTTAACGAAGGCGGGTAGGAGCGGATTTTATCCGTGACAATTGCGGGTTTCGGGTCTCGGGTTTCGGGTATAGAAGCGACATTCAGAGTCGCGAAATTGTGACGACCATGACTTTGGTCATGACAGGAATGCTGTTCCTACAACACAGTCGATGGCGCTCGCTCGACCTGGAGGCTCTCGACAGGCCGTGCCACACGATTCGTGCATGGAGGATTTCATGAAATCGGTTCTATATTTCATCTTGATTGTTTTACTAATTCTTCTATTTGCGTTTTCTTCCGTTGCCTGCGGCGACGATGACGACGATGAGCGTGGTAGCGTCTACAATCCTCCCGATGACGATGACACCGGTGCAGATGATGACGCGGATGACGATCTGAACGATGATGCCGATGACGATGTTGACGACGATTCCGATGATGACGCGGATGATGACACGGCTGAATGCGTCGACGGCGACGGCGACAATTACGGAGAAAACTGCGCCGCCGGTCCCGACTGCAACGACACCAATGAATTCATTCATCCTGGCGCAGCGGAATTGCCGGACGACGGCATTGATCAGGATTGCGATGATGTTGATCTTACACCAAATGACAACACCGGCATATTCGTGGCCAAAACCGGCGACGACGCGAATCCCGGCACGATGACCGCGCCGAAACTGACCGTCAACGCAGGCACGGAATTGGCGGTAGCAGAAGGCAAGTCGGTCTTTGTTGCAAAGGGAAACTATAATGAAGACGTTGAAACGCGGGTTTCTCTTTTCGGAGGTTATGAGTCCGAAGGTTGGACGCGGGATATTGAAGGTTATGTGACAACGATTAGCGCTCAGACATCCAAAGCCGTAGTCGTTGACGAAAGCATCAATCCAAACCGGAATTATATCGAATCCACTAAGTGGCGTAAGGCGGCAAAGGATGACGCAAATCCCGTTGCGATTCAAGGTTTCACTATCAACGGTGGCTCAGGTGAAGAGTGTTACGGTGTATATATATGGGATACGGCAACGCTAGCGAATAATATAATCAACGGCGGTTCGCCAGCAGATGAAGAGGGCCAATGTTTCGGAGTGTATAAAAATGGATGGGATGTTGAAGCGAGGTTGATTGAAAACACAATCGATGGTGGAGGAGGTAAATATAGTATCGGAGTGTACAACTACTATGGGACAGCGATGCTTAATAACAATATCATCAAAGGCTGCAAGTGTTTCTACAATCACAGAGGTATTGTGATGTTGGTAAACAACTCTATTTATGGCGGATCGGGGGGAATTAGGAGCTACGGCGTAATCAACCATGAAGGAACTGCGTCTTTAGTCGGCAACGACATCGACGGCGGATCGAGTAATTCCAGCCACGGTGTCAGGAATTCCTGGACTACTTATGGTTACGATAGCACCATAATACTCGAAGATAACAAGATCAATGGTGGCTCAGGAATTCTTGAAAGTACTGGCGTGGAAAATATCGGCACAGCAACGCTCATAGCTAACGATATCGACGGTGGAACCGGAGGTGGCAGCAGTTATGGCGTTCAAAACTTAACCTATAGTTACGATTTCGGCAACATGACATTAAAAAACAACTTCATATACGGCGGTTCCGGAGACGAATACAGCTACGGTGTCACGAACTTCGGCGAAGCCACACTAGTCAACAACGTTGTCAATGGCGGTGAAGGAAGCAATGTCAGCACTGGCGTATGTAGCTATGGCGTGGTGACGATGCTGAATAATACTGTCAACGGCGGAGCAGGAGACCAGGAAAGCTGGGCTATTAACGTTGAATATGTTTTTGGGAAATTGGCAAATAAAGTTATTAGTGGCGAATTTAACGCTAAAAAGGGAGATTTCGAATATTCCAATGATGCTGTAGTGCCTGCGAGACTTATTAACAACATCATTGATGCTGGGTCGAGCGAGAATAGCAATGCCCTACAAATTCTAATTGAATACAGCGACTACATGGGGATACTGCTAGTAAATAACGATATTTATGGTGAGGATATCGGTTGCATGATTTCAGAATTTAATTATGGATATGCATCAATCGAATGTGTTGCAAATTCCATATCAGAAGTAAACGATTGCACGTGGTTTAGCTGCATTGATTCATCCGCTAACATTAGCGCCGATCCGCTTTTCGTTGATTCGGCGAATGGCGATTTTCATCTTCAAAGCGGAAGCCCGTGCATTGACACAGGCATAAATCCAACAGAGTACATCGAACAAAGCTTCGTTGAGTATGACTTCGAAGGCGATCCTCGTCCTTACGGCGCTGGTTGGGATATCGGGCCGGATGAGTGGCAGCCGGCAAGTGAGTGATAAATTACGCGCGTAGAAGTGATGATTTGGGATTGAAATAGTCGGGGCGTGGCGATCAAGTGAATTTGCGTTACGACCCTGGAATAAGGAGAAAATTATGAGCACATTGAAGATCGTGTTTCAATACGTTCTGGTTTTATTGGTCGCCTTTGGTGCTATTTATCACGTCGCCTGCGGGGACGATGACGACCCTTCGACAGGCTCAGGGCAGGCGGACGACGCGGATGACGATCTGAACGATGATGCCGATGACGATGTTGATGACGACGAAGAATCTTCGACACCTTACGAATTCGCACCTCCGCCATCCGACGAGATCGGAGTATTCGTCGCTAAGACCGGCAGTGACGAAAATCCGGGTACAATGGAACAACCGAAGTTAACAATTTCCATCGGAGTGGAACTGGCCGAGCAAGACGGCAAATCGGTTTTCGTGGCGCAGGGTGAGTACAACGAATCTGTTGCGGTGCAGGATGTGTCTCTTTTCGGTGGTTACGAAGCAGGAAACTGGCAAAGGAATATCGGCGAAAATACAACGAGCATCATCGCAACGGGAGAAAGCGCTACGGAAATGGATGGAAGAAACTCAAATGCGATCATCATTGAAGGATTCTATATTTACGGTGGAGAAACGTCCGGGCATAGTGATATTCAGCATTCTTCGGGGATAGATTTAAATAACGGTTCATTCATTGTTTCACAATGCAAAATTTATGGAGGAAGAGCTTGGGAAACTTCGAGGGGTATCGTCTGTTCTTCATCATCAAGTATCATCATATTTAATAGCGTTATTTTGGGCCTCAATCCCGTCATTGAAAACGGAGAGAAGAGCCTGTCATACCCTCAGGAGACAGAAGCTGTTTGCACATACGGCGGATACTCTATCAAAATCGTAAATAGTATTCTCATGGGCGGCAACAGTATTTCAGCTACTCAATCAAACGGGATATCCTTGGTTGCCGGCAGTACTTTGCTGGCAATCAACAACTACATTTTCGGCGGTTACCCTATGGGAGCAGGATCGAAATCCTGTGGGATTGTTGCCAAAGGATATGGAAAGGACCCTGTTCCCAATATGGTCTTAATCAACAACACCATCGACGGTGGGTACGGTCTCAGGCGTTCCATCGCACTGTCGATAATTATGTTGAACGAGGGATTGATCAAGTACAACAATCTTTGGGGTAATCACCAGGATTGCATTTTCCAAGCGGGAGTATATGCCTTTACTTGCCTACAATCCATTGCCGAATTCAACGAATTTGACAATGGTTCTTTTTCCATTGCAGACAATATCAGCAGCGATCCCGATTTTATCGATCCGAATAGTGATTGGCGCCTTCTCCCAACAAGCCTAAATATCGATGCGGGCATAGACGCATGGGCTGATCGGGAAGATTTGTACGGTAATATCATCGGCGATTTTGACTACTTCTGTGGAAGATACCATTTCGATGAATTTATCCAATACGACTTCGAAGGTGATCCACGCCCCTACGGCGCCGGGTGGGACATCGGGCCTGACGAGTGGCGGCCATAGTAGTGGCCAGCAGTGGATAGTGGTTAGTGTAGGAGCAGATTTCATCCGCCTCGACGAGATCCGTGATCCAGCCGTGCGCGTAGGGTTCGGCCCGGTTTAAACCATCTCGATCCAGTCTATGGCGAAACCTTTAGACACTACAAATCCAATACGCCCACGCCGTTCTCGATTCTGAAGTCCGCGCCGCGTTCGGCGGACATTTTCCGGATCTTCTCCAGCTCCTTTTCGGCCGATTTTCCTTTGAGGATTTTCACCTGGTGTTTCACCTGTTTTTCGCGGTTGCTTGTGAACGTGGGATAAAGCCGCACCTGTTCGACTTTATTATTCCTGACGACCGCGCGAACCAGGAAGCCCCCGAAGGCGCTTCGATTGCCCGAACCGAAGGCGAAATTGCCGATGCCGTAGATGATGGGCTTGCCCTTGTAAACCTCCACGGCCTGCCGGATGTGATTATGGTGCCCCACCACCAGATCCGCCCCGGCGTCCACGGCCGCGCGCCCCAGAATCTCCTGATCCTCCCAGACCGGTTGATGATAACGCACTCCCCAGTGCGGAACGACGATAACCAGGTCCGCGTTTTCCCGCGCCTTTTCGACCATCCGGCGCACAGTCTTTTTGCTGGCGATGATGGTTCCGGGCCTTTCCTTTTTAGCGGCCAGATCGCGAACCAGCTTTTTTTGCTGGCGCTCAACTCGTCCCGGTTTGTCCAGGTCGCCGATGTCATACCAATAGATTTCCGGGGATAAAAAGCCTACGAACGCCACTTTCAAACCTTTGACCTCGACTATTACCGGCTCCATGGCCTCGGCCTTGTTTTTCCCCGCGCCGAAGTACGAAATGCCCGCTTCTTCGAGATAACCGAAAGTTTCTATTAATCCGTCATCGCCGCAGTCACGCACGTGGTTGTTGGCCAGGCTGACCATGTCGAAGCCGGCCCACTTCAGTCCTTCCAGGGTGAAAGGCGGGACCTTGTAGAAAAATCCTTTTGTGCCGCGTTTTTCACTTTTAACGGCGATGGGGCATTCCAGGTTGCCCACGGCGTAGTCCGCCGTCTGAAAAAGCTCGGCGACGGCCTCGAAGGGATATTTCACACCGTGCTTTTCAATGGGTTTTTGCATAGTTTCCCAAAGCATGATGTCGCCGGCAAAAGCGAAGGTGACCGCATCCGCCGGTCCTTGAAAATCCTCGGGGCTCAAATCGCCGGGCAGATATATTTCCTGTTTGGGGTAAGTGATTTTCTTCCGGGATTTTTTCTTTTTCGAGTGAGCGTTTTTTTTTGCCGATGTCTTGGATTCGGATTGGCCGCAGGCGCCGAAAGAGGCGGCCAGCGCGAATGCAAGCAAAAACAGACCGAGGATTTTCAAGCCGCGGGCCATGAGAACTTCTTTCTTAAACACAAAGATTTTTAGCCAATGAAGCAATAAACAATCGCATAACAACGATCTAAAGCACTGATTTTCTTTTTTTTCAATAGAAAAGAGTCGGCGGGGCGAGCGATCAGACTATTATTCAGCCGGGCATTTCAAAAAAAAGACTATTGATTTCAATGTGTTTTGCCGATAGTATATATTGGTTGCAATGGTGCGCGTGTGCGCACAAAAAATAAGGGGCATGGAGTAGACGTCATGATTAAGGGAATTAATCAGACTGCGAAGGTCGATCAGGTAAAAAGAGAGTCCGTAAAAAACGCCGACCGCAATATTAAGGGGCAGGAGGCGACGGACAAGGCATTGGAGAGCGATAAAATCGATATCGCCAAAGCCAATGGCATCGCGGAGGAGATTGCCAGTCAAGCCGCCGACCGAATCGGCGATTACAATGAGGCGGAAAATGTTGTCCGGGAAATTTTACCCCTTGAGGCAAATGCCATCGAAATTCAAGGGAATATCTCGAACAAGAGCGCCGAGAACCTCATAATCGCCTGATAAGGTCGCTTGGCGAAAATGACCGCGGGAGCCTTAAATGAGGTTCCCACTTTTATTTTGGGAAAAGGATGCACTGCCCGAAATGCCGCGTCAAAATGCTCGAAGAAAAACGATCCTTTCACAAACAACGCAAATGGATATGCCCCAAATGCGGCAAGGTCCGCATGCAGCCATGCAAGAGGCGACGCGCCGGACGATGAAGAACCTTTAATTTTCTGCAAATGGAGTCGGTGAATCGGACACAACCCAGGTACCCTGCCCGTTTGGAATCCTTGCATATACCTGGTCGGGGCCAAGAGGGGGGAATGTGACGATGTCTATCAAGGCGCCGCTTTCGTCGGAAAGAACAACCTGCTCTCCCTCTTTGTCAAGCTTGAAACTGAGATGGTTTACTCCCTGCTCTGTATCATCATCCGCCCAAAGAATAAGGTATCCATAAGCAGGGACCGTGACGTTTTCAGGCAACTGCCACTTGTCGGGTAGAAATTCATTATCGGAAACATACCACCCGGCCATATTTATTTGCGTGGAGCCGGGATTATAAATTTCTATCCAGTCCTCATACTCGCCATGGTCGTCGGCTATTGTGGTGTCGTTATCCGCCATGCATTCGTTGATCATAAGCCGGCTGTTGGCAGGCAATATTTGTATTTCATGTCGCCGCTCAAAATATCGGGGAGAGATCATTTCAAGGCCGCTGTCGTCCACGGCGGCGACGCGGTAAAAAATCTCGCCGGCGCCTTGAGGGTCTATTGTGACGGAATATATGCCGTCGCCCTGGACGAGATCTCCGTTTGCGCCGTCATCGAGCATGGAAATATCCTGATGATCCCCATTGAAATCCAAGCTGCATGTGACCTGGTCAATATCCGCCTGATCGCCTGTGACTTGGGCGGTTATTCGTATCGGTTCATTTAATGAAGGCGCCGCGGGGAAATGGGCGGGGGCGCCGATATATGGCGGAAGGTGGTCGACAATGCCGTCTTGGATTTCATATACCCACCGACCGGATTCAATTCTGATAATATTTGTCGAGTCCGAAAGATTTCCCGTATATACAAGGTCCATGACCTGCCCGTAAATCAGCCCCTGGATTTCCACTTCATAAAAAAGTCCGATTTGAGCGCCGTAACGATCGACGAAAACGTTGAAAGAAGCTTTCTCACCGGGAGAAATTGATCCGAAAAGAAGCTGTTGAAATGGCTGGTCCAATTCATTCGTCAGATAAAATCCTGATAAATCTATAGTCTGATCACTGGTATTGCGGATTTCCACTGAGTTTTGTGAAGGGCAGACCTTGGAAATTGCCACAGCGGGAATGGATCGCAATTGAAATGCGGAAATTTGATCCGGTAGAGATGAAAAGACGGTGTCTATCGTCCCTTCATAATATTCCGGCGAATATTCAATCGACTCCACCCTTTCCCACCCGGCCTTTTTCACGTCTTTTATCGCTTCAGGATACATTGTCTGATAGTTGCTCGATACCAGGTCTTTTATCCCGTCGGCGCTTAAAACAGTACTTCTCAATGTTTCGTTGGCTGCCACGATCTCGTCGAAAAGCGCAGGCTGATTGTAAAATCGCGTCAGAAAATGAAAATGACCTTTCTCGTAAATGATATCTCCGTCAGCGAAAATCGTCCCCGCGGCAAGACCATAATATTGATCCGTCTGCCGCGGGTTCTCGCCCGTGCTGTATCCCCATAACCAATCATTAAGATCCCAAAGCAGAGGCGCCCATTTTTCCGTTTCAGCGTCATAGAGAATGTAGAAGGATTTGTTGTAACCGAAATGATGTATGTTCATCAGCATGAGAGCGGCAATAGTGGTTTGCGTAAGGTCCAGGTCCATAAGCCTGCCAATACGGCCCTCAAATTCCTGAGGTGAACTGAAGTTGACGAATTCGATGTACTCGGCCAAAGCATCGATATGATGAACACCACCCTTGAGATCAAAACTGTCATTGTAAGATTCTAAAGACGGCTTGGGAGAAGGCCTTTCGGAAACTTGTCTGTAAACAGCCGATCCTACCGGAAAATCCCGTGCTTCCAGGTAGCTGTCTTCATAATCTTCCATGAGGAGAAATACGCCCATGTACTCACTGTTGCAGATGATATTGACAAACCTGGAATCGCACACCGGCAATCCGGCCGCATTTAATACATCGAAAGAAAGTTTTTCCTTTTGAATGAAAAAATCGCTTCCCTCCGCTTTGAGAACCAATTCCGGATAGTCAAAGATCCTGGCCCCGTCCGACAGCCAGATTCGATAGCTTTTTTTATGGCTTCTCCTACCATTATCGCCGCGGAATCGGACCTCGCCATTATAAGGCTGTCCCTCATAAGTAACAGCGCACTCATATTTATCATCGGAAAAAGGATCAGCCATAAGTGACAGCAGATCCTGGGGATCGATTTCAATTTCAATAACCGGAATCGTTGAGGTTGAAAAAGTCGTTGGGGAAGCAATTTCCGTTTCAAAGACCGCTCCGTCCTGCCCATAAAAATCCTGGGGGATTATCCGGTAGCGATATTCAATGCCGGAAGCGACGTCGGTGTCGTAATAACGTTTTTGGACTCCTTCGCTGCGGCCGATTTCCTCGAAAGGACCGTTTTGCGTTGAGCGAAGAATTTTGTAACCGGCGTTTGAAAATTCTTTGGGTACATCCCAAACCAGAATATTCATATTATAGCCGCCGATGACATAACCTTGCTGAATATTAACGGTTTCAACAGCTCTATCACCCAGGGGAGCGATTAAAACACTGGCAATCGCGGCATTCAGGCCGTCTATATTTAAAAAATCTATATCCAGGCATCCATCCAGGACTTCAGTTGAAAAGCGATAATTCAAGGCATAAGACTGTCCTGTTTTTTCCCAGATATCCAGATTGGTTAATACCGGTTCATCTTCAATCAGGACGTTGAAAATCCGGCCTCCGGGACCATGAACATCTCTTTCAATAAATCCCAACTCGACGCGATATTCGCCATTTGCCAAATCAAACTTATAGGAACTCATTCCAATTCTTCGTTTGTAATAAGCCGGAATCAACGCCGGATCGACCCCGCCGGTTTCATCACAGAACTCGTCGGCATAGCCGCCAACATATCCCTTTCCATTCAGGGAATAAGGGGCATCCGACGTATAGGGATAGCTTGGATCCTCGCTTCCACAGTTGATCATTATCGCTCCCGAAATAAAGCAACTGGAATACAGGCAATCAGTCAAGCTATTCTCGTATTCATCACAGGGAGCGCCATTATCGATAAAGTCTGACACGCACATCAAAAATGCATTAATATCATCACAGGACGTTGAAATATCATTAAAAGCATCCAGGCATTCTTGAAGATCAGACATATAATCGCAATCAACTATATCTCTGCATAACGTTTCTTGTAATGATTCGCTAGTATCGTCATCGTCGTCCACGTCGTCGTCCACGTCGTCGTCAACGTCGTCGTTCACATCGTCGTCTACGTCGTCGTCCACATCGTCGTTCACGTCATCGTCCACGTCGTCGTCCACGTCGTCGTCCATGTCGTCGTTCACATCATCGTTCACGTCATCGTCTACGTCGTCGTCTCCCGTATCGTCGTCACCCGTGTCGTCGTCAACATCGTCATCTTCCGTATCGTCGTCACCCGTGTCGTCGTCAACATCGTCATCTTCCGTATCGTCGTCAACATCGTCATCTCCCGTATCGTCGTCGCTCGGAGGGATCCATGCATCATTGTCATCATCGCCGGATGGAATGAAGGGGCGGTCGGCGGCATTCTCTTCCTCATCGCCGTTGCAATCCGATCCGAGCATCGAAAGGCAAAGAGCTAAAAAGATTAAATTAGTGACAGTCACCAATTTTATGACAGTATTATGAGATTTATTACAATTCATTTCGTACCCGCCCGATACGCCAAACTCATCGCTGTTTTTGCTTTTTCATTTGACGATAAAATGGACATATTAAAGTTTTAGAGCTTTCGTTTTTTGGAGCGTATCAAAATTCCCGAACCCAGGCAATGAAAAAATGGGCGACGGGCGTAAGTCGCGTAAATTGGGGACACCCATTTTGTCGATCAAATATTTTTCGAAAATGAGGTTTATTTGGTTCTTCGAGGATTACCGTACTTCCTGACAGCAGAAATTTTTGACAATGGGCCTATAATTGATGAATAATCGCTATAAGAAAAAAATTAAGGAGCTTTGAATTTTTAGGCGGTCGCTTGTGGCGAAAGTGAAGGGAAACTGATTGAATACGGACGGAGGTTCGACTCCCATTTCCTCCGACCCCATAGCAAGCGTTACATCGAAATAATCTCTGTCGAAATAAAGTGTACATTTTTTTGGCGTGTAACGACATGAAAATAAAGGCGAAACCAGACCATAGAGCCCCCCTAAATCTTTAGGACGAGGGTTGGTTATTAAGATAATAAAAGGCGTTTTATGACCCTCTTGACCGGTGGTCTCGGGCGGCCAAAATTTCGATGCCAGTCACTTTTGCTAGAACGAATGTTCATGAATTTCGCTTGGAGCTACCCGGCAAGGAAGAAGTTCACACCAATCTGTTTTTCTTCATCTTCAATTAGTCTCAGGATTCCCACGTCCAGCTTTGTGGGTTCCAACTGCCTGTCGCACCGCCAAGTAGTGGATCGATAAAGCGTCGGACAAAATCCACAAGGTCCTCGATGGTTTTCCATGGCAGATCATCGGCACGTGCAATTCGTTCGTAGACCGGCTTCCACCCGGAAGCGGGATCGGGCATCGTCTGTGGAATTGCGTGAGTCGCACGGTGATTGAATGTCTGCTCGATGGCGGAACGAATCTTAGCAGCATCAAGCGGTCCGGAAGTCGCAAGCAGCGCGATATCCGGCAGATCCTTCACGCGGGAATTTGGCGACCGGCGTGGCATGGTATAAGCGTGAAATTTTTCCGCGATGTGCGTTTCCACTGGATAGACCCGATAAGTCAGCGCCTCAACTCCAATGAAATCGAGAAAGGCGTCGCCCGAAACTATTTCCGGTTTACCAACGAGCGGCTCGGCAAACGCGATGTCGATGCCGAATGGTGAGCCGTAGATTTTTCCGGCCAGTCTCGCTTCTGCTCGAAAGCGTCGGCCTTCATATGGGAGTCCATCGGCAAGGAGTTCAGGATTCTCGGGGTCCACTTGGACCTCGTACTGAAGAAAATCCTTCATATCCAGCCGACCGGCTTCTTGCAGCCGGCCGAGCACTTCATCCGGATCGCCCATCAATCGCAAGTCAATGTCCTTCGTTGTTCTAGCGCGCTCCAGTCGAAATTCAAGAGCGAGCCCGCCCTTGAGAACGATGGCGGATCCGAACACGGTGAAAAGACGAGCCAGGTAGCGATCGAACACGACCAACTGCCGAAGGCGCCCCATGTCAGTCCCCGACTTCCGGGCTTTTTCGCGCAGTCGCGTTTCGATGGCCATCTTGAAAGCCTGCGGGGTCTCGTAGGTTCTGGTCACTTTCTCTCCTTTGGCCTCTTTCCGGAGCGAATCCAGCTTTTTGCTTCGGCAATCATCTTGGAGTCAAACAGCCCTCGCTCAATTCCTTGCCGAATCGCCTGATCGACCAGTTCCGGTGGAACATGAGCAGCGGCGCAATCGTTTACCGTCCGCGTGGGCGATGTCACAGGAACCGGGCCGAACCAGGAACGTTCAGACTGCTGAACGTCGTCATAGTGCGCCATGACACCGGTAGGGAATCTGAACCGTCTCGTTTTCCAGGAAAGTGGAAGGATAAGGTGGATTTTTGACGGCAGCGCATCCGACAGGTTGAGGAGGGCGAGTGCAGTCTCGTAGCCGAAGACTCCCTGCCGATCCGACCAGAGCCAAATCACAACGAGGTCCTCGTGATCACCCGGTGGAAACTGTGCAAGTCGGTAGATGCCATGCTGAATGCTCTGAATGCGCCCCGCCTTGACGTGGTGGTAAAGCAGCGGCCGCGAGTACCCTGCTTTAGCTGCCTGGCGGGTGGAGAAATAGCCATCCTGGGCGGCGGCGATTTCGTAAAGCCGTTCCCAGTCAGGTTTCGTCGTCTTTTTTTGGCCAGAGCTCATCATGCACGAATGTTAAGCCATATTTAACTTTTGTGCAAGTTGTTTTTGAGGACTAAGTTGGAAGCCGCCCTGAAAAGTGCTTGCATATCAATACTACCAGTTTCGATGCCAGTCACGTTTGCTTGTGGTGAGCGAAGTCGAACCAGTGACTTCGCAAACCTCGTCCTAAAGATAAGAATCGTTATTTATCAATCACTTATACTGTTGCGTTTTTGACACAGTTCGACTCTCACGCGGAGTAGCACACAGTGATTTCGAACTGCTCGTCACGGTATATTTCCAAGAAAAACCGATACAGCGCCAACAATTAACTCTTGACTAGCACACTAACTTTCGATAAGTTATTGTGCAGAATATGAGTTAATGAGGTCGCTATGGCGAAAAAGCTACAAGAATTTGAGCGCTACTTAAAAGACGTGCTCGACCTGCAGGTTGCCACTAAGCCGTGGCCGCATGGGGCCAAACAGCCCTTTTATCTAAGAGAGCAGTACAAGTTTTTCGAAACGCACATCCTGGAAACTCCCTGTCTCGTCATGTTAGATCAGGGTAAAAAAGAACCGGCGCCCGCCACGGTTCGAAAGCACTTGGATCAGCTTCTGAAACATTGGGACGGCGCTATCGTCTATGTCCGTAATCAAGTGACAACGTACAATCGCAAACGACTGATCGAGCAAAAGGTCCCCTTCGTGATTCCCGGCAACCAGATGTATTTGCCCATGCTGGGGGTCGATCTACGGGAACATTACCGCAAGGTGATCACCGAAAAGCCGACATTGAAACCCTCCACACAGACGTTGCTCATCCATGCACTTCTTCGAAAACACCCGGGTGATCGATTGACGCCAACGGAGATGGCTCAGGAACTCGGCTACACACCAATGACCATGACGAGGGCGTTCGACGAATTGGAAGCGGCGAAATTGGCCGACATCGTCCAGGAAGGCCGACAGCGAGTCTTGCGCGTACCAGAGCACAAAAAGGAACTCTGGGGAAATGCCCAACCGCTGATGCGCAGCCCGGTCAAGAAAACGATTCTCGTAAAGCTGCCGACCAGCGATCTACCCGGCCCGTTTGCCGGGCTGACCGGTCTTGCCCGGTATTCTGCTCTTGCAGAACCGGAGCACCAGGTTTGCGCCGTGGCGCAAGGCCAATGGAAAAAACTTCGGAAGCAAAAAGCCATCGAGGAAATACCGCATCCGGAACCGGGAATCGTGAAAGTCGAAATATGGGGTTATCCGCCACAGATGTTTGCCGAGAACGGCGTGGTCGATCCGCTTTCCCTTTTTCTGTCTTTGAAAGACAATCCCGATGAACGAATCGAGGCTGCCCTGGATGAGATGATGGAGACTGTGAAATGGTAAAAGGGCTCGAAATCTTCAGGCAACACTTCCGATCGTTTCCGGACAAGTACATTCTTATCGGCGGTACAGCTTGCGATCTGGCAATGCGAGAAGCCGACCTGGAATTTCGGGCAACAAAAGATTTGGACATCTCCCCCTGCTTCGGGGCGCATGATGCGAAATTAGTTCAGGCGTTTTGGAAATTTGTTCGCGCAGGCTGGTAGCAATTGATTTCAATTCAAGTTGTCAGTACAGTTGAACATATTTGCGCGAAACCTAGGGAGACCAGCATGGAGAAATCGATTCTTGCTGGGGAACGAGCTAGGAAGAATGATTTAATATGCTTATAAGGACTTGCTCGTAGATGCGTGTTTTCCGTTTTTTCTTATCGATCACAATGGTTTTACTGTTGCAGTGTTCCTTTGTGCATGCGGAATCTGAGACCTTTGAAGTAAAAGAATATCTTTCGAAAATCAAACATCTCAGAAGTCGCTTGTCTGAATTAGAAATTCTTGCGACGCGTGCCGAAATTGAGACTCAATATTCCACTGCAAACGAAAAGGTTTTGGATAAGGCGGATGACTTAGAAAAGGCAAGGCCATTGTACAACGAACACCCTATTGTTTTTACCTATATGCATTTGAATGAAATGAGCAAAATCAAGCTTGATGTGAACACCGGTTTTGTCAATGAACTTGGGCGAAATACAGTTAACAAATATTATGAGTTAAATGTCGCGCAAATTGAGTCGGAAATAAATGAAAGTGTTGAGCGAATATCGAGTCGAAGCGCCGACTCCACAATAAGACGTAACGTTGAATTGTTTTACGAGATCATAAGAAGAATCGAGGAACTTCGAGAGGAACCTCCTGACAGTTTCTTGACATTCTATGAACCGACGAGGGGCCCAGATTCAACAGAACCATATATGTCCTTGAAATACGAAACCTTTGATTGGATAAACGCGTTAGAACTGTTGAAAAATGAAGAACGTCGGTTAAAAGATTTGAGAGATAAATTTATCGTCGACAACATGTTCATTCCTAGGGACCAGAAATGGATCGTTACACTATTGGCTTTAATTGCATCTTTTATGGCATATCTACCTGGATATTTCCTGACATATACAAGAGCCAAGCCAGTGCGCTTAATTATGCTATCATTAGTGATCTCTATGCTTTTGGCAGTTGTGCTCATTTTTACAAGCAAAAATACTCTTCTGAATATAACCTTCAGTGTGGTTGTTCCAATGGGATTTGGAGCTTATTGGGTGACAGACGAGCTTAAAAGAAGAAAAAAAGAAGCGCGAGTGTCCAACAAAGGGAAGAAACCTAAAAAGCGCCAAAAGAAGAAAGTTAAAAAGTAATAAAACTTGATGATACGAGGCGAAAAGATCGATCTCAAGGTTCTGGAATTGGGCAACACCGATTTAAATGCCGTGATTGAAGACCTGGTGCGGATTTACGGTTTGGCGTGATCGAATCCAAGTTGTTTTCTTTGCTCAATCCAGTTGACTGGCAGTGCCTTTGTCAGTTTTTCCAATGATAATTTTGATGGTTCCTGCCCTACCATAATTGCGGTCACAATATCCGGTGCGAGCAATGTCAGCCTCATGATCCGCGAAAGATAGGAAGCATCGACTTTGAATGTCCGCGCCAAATCACTGATCGAGGCGACCTCACCCTCGTCCAGCAATTTCTGCCAGCGATATGCCCGTGCCAGGGCGACGATCAGCGATTTTTGGTAAGGAGTCCGACCCGGCGCAACAGGCGGCAACCCATCCGGCGTAATAATTTCCTTGCGCCCGCCCCGCTTCTTGAATTTGAGCGGAATATGGATGCGGATGTTTTCGCCATCACGCTGCAGAGTGACTTTGTCTTCCTTTTCAGCCATCGGCCTGCCCTGAGCTTTGTCGAAGGGTTGCCGTCCTCTCGTTTCTGCTGTCCAGTTCATCGACCAGGCTATGGAGCCCATCGGAGCGCATCAGCACCTCAGCGCCATCCTCGTGGACAATCACCTTTTCGACCAGCAGCTTCATGATTCGTGCTTGCTCCTCCGGGAAAAGCTCATCCCATACCTAGGAATTCGTCAGGAATTCGTGACAGTCACCGGAATTTTGGTATATATATACGAAATATTGGATAATGAGTCAGGTTATTGGATTTCGATCTTCCCTGCGCTTAATTACGCAACTCTTCCCCGGATGTCTCACCGCAAGCGTTCTCTATATGCGATGCGAAAATGTCCCGCAGGGATTTGGCGAAAATAGGCCGCCGATTCATCGGGGGTTTAAAAAGATGTATAAAACAGTTTTTTGTCCCATCGGGACGATTGAACTTGGTTCCATGATGATGTGGATCGATTCCGCACATAATTCCAATCGTCCCGACGGGACGAAGAAAACAAAGATTTGACTGATGATCCCTCCATTGAAATGAAGGGCTATTATCGCATTGTCCCTCACGGGACCTCGGCGTCATCCCAAACGTGCATCACGTTAAGCGTCTTTGCAAAAGCCGGAACGCGGATCGTATCCCAAGTCGCTTTATGATATTTTTCTTTATCCATAATTATGGTTCTTCTGAGGATTACCGTACTTCATCATGAAATGAAGAAGAAAATTAATTTTTCTTCTTCACAAAGTTTGAAGAGTGCGTGTTAAAGTACTGTAATCTCCGAAGAACCGAAAAAGATATTGTCATGAGATTTCCAAGCCCATGAAATGGATGCAGGTAATAAATGTATCACTGGCGAATGTGAAATGCGGGCTAGTGTCATGTCACACGTCAACAGTCACATTCGGCCGCGATCCATCCCGGTAGCCGGCGTTATTCGTCGCTCGAATATTCCCGATATGCTTGCTCCTCACGCCTTGGCAACCGGGTGCCTCGTCAACCTTAAGTGCAGACAGATGACATGTGACATGACACTAGTTTTCCAGCGTAAAGCGGATGGGCTGGTAGAACCATACGCTGCGGCCCTGGCCGGGGGCGGAGTAGCGCCACTGTTTGACGGCGGCCATGGCGGATTGCTCGAAGCCGAAGCCCGAAGGCGAAGCTTTGACCACTTGAACGGAAACGACGTTTCCCGAAGCTGAGATCAACACCTTCAAAACCACGCGGCCTTCCTTGCCGGCCTTGCGCGCGAGAGACGGATACTCGGGCGAAACCATTTTCTTGAGTTTGGGCGGCGCGGAAACTTTCACCGGCTTGGGCGGCGCGCTGTAAGGTTTGACGGCGTTGGGATCGGTGAAATCCTTTTCCTGTTCTTTCATCAGCGTATTGCCCACGCGCACGGCCACGCTGGAATCGCCCACCACGGAATCCTTCGTGACGCCGAAGACTTCCTTGACCGGCTCCGTGCTGACGATCTTTTTATCCGTATTCGGCGGCGGCGCCTCGACTTTTGGCGGCGGCGTGGGCTTGGGCGTCGCCTTCGGGGCCGGCGTGGGCGTGGGCGGCGGCGTAGGTCGCTTGATGTTGGGATCGGAGACGATTTTGACTAGCTTGGATTCGCTGATGGGCTGCGTGCCCAGTTTGGTGAGCGCAGCCCAGCCGACGGCGTGCACGAGCACGCTGATAATCACCGTGGCTCTGAAAAACCACGATTTGCCGGATGCTATCGTCTCGACCTGCATTGCTTATTTATCCGCGTTTTCGTTTTGGGCCGCCGGTTGAATTTCTTCCGGCGGGTCGATGTTGATGGCGAATTTGGCGCAGCCGTTTTTGCGCACCAGGTCGATCATTTCCACGACGCGCCCGTGCATGACCTGCTTGTCCGCCGCGATGACCGCCTGCAGATCCGGCGTGTTGACCAGGCGTTCCTTGATGTACGCCTCGATGCCGGGGATGTCGATTTCCTTGCCGTCCAGATAAAGCTTGCCGTCTTTCGTGATGACGATGGCGAAGTTCTGCGGTTCGCTGGGTTCGCCGGTGGCGGCTTTGGGAAGCTCCACCTTGATCTGCGGGGAGACGATAAAGGTCGCGGTGACCATGAAGATGATGAGCAGCACCAGGATGATGTCCACCAGCGGGGTCACGTTGATCGCGGTGATCGGTTCGTCGGCATTGCCTTGCTGCGCGCCCATGTTTGATCCCTATTGATTATAGGCCCTGATAACGTGAGGGCTCGTTTATTCGGATTTGTCGGCTTTCGATTCGCCGGCGTGCTTTCGTTTCGCGAATGCCATCAGCACGTTGGCCGTGGCGTAGGCGCCGTCCACGATGCCTTTCTGCCGGGCTTTGAAGTAATTATAAAACACGACGGCGGGAATGGCGACGAACAGGCCGACCGCCGTGGCGATGAGCGCTTCGGAGATGCCCGCCATAACGGTTTGCGGGCCCTGCGTGGTCGCCTGGGAAAGATCGTGGAACGCGCGGATGATGCCCATCACCGTGCCCAGAAGGCCGATGAAGGGGGCGTTGTTTCCGATGGTGCCCAGGATGATCAGGCGCTTGTCCAGGCGGTTTCTTTCCAGCATGGCGCGGCCGTTGATGAGTTCTTCCATCACCAGCGGGCCTTCGTCGAAATTGTTAAGACCCTCGCGGCAAAGGGCGGCTTTGATCCCGCGTTTGCCTTCGATCAGGGCTTTGGCGCCTTTAACGGTTTGACCAGCCAAAAAGAGAGGGTCAAATTTTGGGAAACAATTGGCTTCGTCCGTGTAAGTGTATGAATATAAAGGCGAACCGCGATTCATCCATCCATGTTCGTCCATGTTTTGTCCAGGCGCGTCCATGAAAGCGCAATAAAAACGGCATGTTATCCATGAGCGTCCATGGGGCGCCGATCGACTTTGATCGGCGGCTCAAATCCACCATATCTCATTGATAAAGCGGACTATTCTTTGCTTATGCGCCTTGCCGATCCGCGATTTTCATCCATGCACGCGTCCATGCCTGCTCACGGTTCTTTGCGCGGGAGCGATTTTACAGGGTTTCCCAGTGGAAGTTTTTTCCCGAAACGCTTTCACCCCCCGACCACGGGATCTTGGGTGATTTGTCGCAAGGTTTCCCTAAAAATGTTACGCGCCGTCCGACGGGGGGAATATGGAACGATCAGGATCGGTTTCCGGGATGCCATGGCGGACGATATTGTTGCCGGGCGTGCGCGCGGTGGAAGTTTTTATCCCTTTTACTTTCTCTCCTGAAAGATGGATGGCGGTCGGTCGGATAAACGTAGGACAAATTGAAGGCATGGGCGTAGGTCGTTATCGATTCATTCGCTTCTGCAGGAAGTATTGCAGTTCGATCACCAAATCCTTGAGGGTTTTTCGGCCCACGCCCTGTAATTTCAGGAAATCCGCGGCGCCGAGTTGAAGCACCTCCTCAACGGTGTTGAATCGGTTGTTCATCAGAACGTTGAAGAGCTTGGTTGAAGGTTTCATATCCAATAAGTGAGCGTTAAGCAACGGCTCGGGCAAGGTCTTCGCCAATTTTTTCAGAAGCGGATCGTCCAGCGCCGGGTAGCTCTTTTTCCTCGGTTTGGGGTGTTTCGAAACGATTTTCGGCGCCGGTTTCACCACGAGGCGAGGCGTCTGGGCAGGCGGTTTTGCCCCATACGCGGGTTTCAGATAATCCGCGAGATTATCGACGCCGAAAGATTTTGGCGCGGGGCCGAGGATCAACAGCGCCGCTTCGGGCGTTTCCGGTATTGACGGTTCGTACGTCAATCCATCCAGCTTTGCGCCCAGTCGCCAAAAGCCATCCCGGTCCGTCGGAATCGGCGCCGCCGGTTCTTCGAGAGCCTCCTGTTCCGGGTCCACGGCGTCTGAACGGGCATCGTCCGAATCGGCTTTTCGCAATTCCCGTAGCGCTTCGATCACCTGTTCCTTGGTGCGCCCCCGCAAGGTGAAGATCAAAAACGGATCGTCGTCGAAGCGGTCTCCGAGGATGTAGTACACGGCCGCGATGTGCTTGCAGGGATTGGCCCAATCGGGGCACGAGCAATCGGTTTGGAGGTCGCGGACTGTTTCGGGAAAAAGGGACGCCTTGGCGGATGAGAACGCCTCTTCGATGTTTTGCGGCATTTCGCCGGCCAGCAGTTTCGCGGCGAACAACGCCTGCGAGGCCATGGCCGCGAAGACCTTTTTCCACTGGGCGTCCGTCAAGGTCGGTATCCTGATCTCGACCTTGTAGGGGGTGGACCGGCTTCCCTGCACCCTCGATAGGACAATGCCGGACCCGATTTCCAGGTCCATCACCTGTCCTTTGCGCGCGTAGGTTTTGCCCCGGCCGAGCCGCGCGCCCATGTTGAAGGAATCCAGCACACCGATCCACCGCGACGACCACCAGGTCCCGCCGATCTTTTTCTCGATCTTCAGACCGTCTTTGACCTGACGCGCGGGTTTTTTCTTGTATTGCGGCCAATAGCCGTAGTCGTCCCGCCGCCATCGTCCCATCTCAATCCTCCATCACCGCGTCGCGGGAGAGGGCGAACATCTCGCGCAACCGATCCGTGGACAATTCGGTCAGCATGTTCTCGCCGGCGCCGATCACGCTGTCGGCCAGCTCCTTCTTTTCGTCGATCATGCGGTCGATGCGCTCCTCGATGGTCCCCTGACATACGAATTTGTGGACCTGAACGTTCTTTTTCTGCCCGATGCGGAAGGCGCGGTCCGTGGCCTGGTTTTCCACGGCGGGGTTCCACCAGCGGTCGAAATGAAACACGTGGGATGCGGCCGTCAGGTTCAAGCCCGTGCCGCCGGCCTTGACCGACAACAAAAAAAGCGGCGGGCCGTCCGGCGATTGAAATCTGGCGACCATCTCGTCCCGCTTTTTTTTGGCAACCGCGCCGTACAGGAAAAGGGCCTCTTGCCCTGTGGCGTGTTGCAACGCGGCGCGCAGCATCTTGCCCATTTCGGCGAATTGCGTGAAGACCAGCGCCTTGTCGCCCACGTCCAATATCTCCTCGATCATCTGCAAAAGCCGCGCGAGCTTGCCCGACCGCCCTCCCAAACCCCGCTCGGAGACGCTTCGCTCCTGAAGGAACTGCGCGGGGTGGTTGCAAACCTGCTTGAGCTTCATGAGCGTGGCCAGCACCAGCCCCTTGCGCTCGATCCCCTCCGCGGAGTCGATCTTCTCCATCATATCGTTGACCACCGCCTGGTAGAGGGTGGCCTGCTCGCGGGTCAGCGGGCAGAAAACCTTGGTTTCGATCTTTTCCGGAAGATCGGCGATGATGTCTTTATCCGTTTTTAACCGCCGAAGCACGAAGGGCGAAATTGCGCGTTTGAGCGTTTCGGCGCGCTCGGCGTTGCGATATTTCTCGATCGGAACGGCGAATCCCCGGCGGAACGCCTCCGCTCCGCCCAAGAATCCAGGGTTTAGAAACTCCATGATGGACCACAACTCGGCGAGACGGTTTTCGACGGGCGTACCGGTCAGCGCGGTTTTTTGCGACGCCTTTATTGCGCGGATCGCCCGAGTCTGCTTGGCCTGGCTGTTTTTGATGTTCTGCGCCTCGTCGAGAACCACGCGCCTCCACGAAACGGTCTGGAACAACTCCTGATCGCGCAGTGCGAGGGCGTAGGTGGACAGCACGAGATCATGCCGTTTCGCCTGATCGACAAACTCGCCGTTATCCGAAACGCGCTGCGGGCCGTGATGGATCGCAACCCGCAGCGAAGGGGCGAAACGCCGCGCTTCGAGCTTCCAGTTCTCCAGCACGGACATCGGGGCGAGCAGCAAAGTCGGCGGGATGTCGGCATTGCCGGACGCGTCCTCCCGTTCCCTCAAAAGCAGGGCGAGCAATTGGATCGTCTTGCCCAGGCCCATGTCGTCGGCCAGACAGGCGCCCAGGCCGAAGCGTTCGAGAAACGCCAGCCACGAAAGGCCGCGCTCCTGGTAAGGGCGCAGCTTGCCGCGAAAAGATTCCGGCACGGGTGCCGTCGATATCTCCCGGCCCGAGACAAGGCCACCGAACAGCGGGGCGATATCGCCAGCCGCTTCCATGCCGAGGACCGGCAGCCCGGCCTCCTGCTCGCCGAAAAGCCCGGCGCGAAGCGCTTCGGACAGCGCCATTTCGCCTCGATCCCGCTTTTTCCGAAAGAAAGCCAGCGCGGCGTCGATCTGTTCGGGCCTCAATTCAACCCATTGCCCTCTTACTTGAACGAGGGGCTGCTTAAGACGAGCGAGTTGCTGAAACTCCGAAAATGAAATCTCTTCATCGCCGAGCGCCACGGTCCACGAAAAATCGACGATGCCCTCCTCTCCGACCAGCCCCGAAGAAACGCCGTCCGCATTTTTCGAAGAAAGCTTCATTTTGAGGCCGAGCCTGGCGGCCGGCTTGCTCCACCACGGCGGCGTCAACACCCCCAGCCCCGCCTGCTCCAACAGCAGCGTCGTACGGCGAAGGAAGTCGTAGGCGTCCGTCGCGGACAATGAAAACCCGGTCGGTCTCGGATCCGACAAGCTCTTTTCGATGGCTGGCGAGAGGCGGGACGCATTTCCCAGATGCGCAAGCAGCCGCTCCTGCGGATTTTCCCATTTGCGTTTGAGGAAAGTCAGGGTGCGCTTGCCGGAAGCCCAGACGTCGGCCGCGTCCAGGAGAACGCTCCGGTCGTCCAATGCCTGCAAATGGTAGCCGACTCTCCATTCGGAACGATCCGCGCCTTCGGTCCCATCCGGCGGCTCCACGCGGCAGCACAGGCGAAAGGAAGCGTCACCGTCCGTTCTTTCGGTCCATGCGCGCAAATCCAGCGCAAAAGGCGCCCACCGATCGTCATCACCCCAAAGTTTCGGATTCTCCTCGCCGAGCGAAGCCAGCCAAGCCTCCACGGGCGGCACTTTCAACAGCCCGCGCCCACGCCGGGACAAAACCAACAGCCTGTCTTTGAGCGCCCTGCGGACCCGCGCGTCGAGCAAGGCGGTCACGAACGCCCGCGTCAACTGATTGGGTGAGAGATCCGAAACGGATGGAACGGCCCGGCAGCAGGGGCACATGGCCCGCGCCAACACTTCCAAGCGGTCATCGTCCTCGATAATTGGGCGCCAGGCTGAAACCCAGCCGTCGCTCCCCTTATCGATCGACGGCAAAAAGCGCCTGCGTGAAAAAAGTTCGTCTGCGAGTTTTGCCGCCTCCGAGAAAAAGCGCAAAGAGTCTCCAAAAACGATTCCCATGCCCGGGCGCGATGGCAGCATGAGCAAAATATCCAGCGCCTCGGAGCCCGAAAAGCCGAGAGCGGGCACACTCCACGAATCGAGGGTACAGTTTTCCTTTGCCTCTCCCTTGTCGCCATCTTCCAGAAACAACCATGGCGACGGGATCGGACCGCCGGCATTTGTCGGCAGCAAAATTTCGCAAACGCAATCGTTCCCCATTGTCGGCGAACTATCGGGGAATACTCCCGCAAGCGTCGCCCGTAATTGTCCGCAAGCGTCCGCACGGGGATGCGGAGGGCCTTGCGTATTTTTCGGCCTGCGCCCTCGACGTTTTTTTTCTGGCAAAGCGGAGCCCGTCTCTCCCCAGAGAAAAAAGCCGTTGTCCGGCGACCAATTTGCATGAATGACGATCATTGCCCTTCTAAAACCCCAATGCGCGTCGGATAAATCGCGCCGTTTACATCACAAAATGAACGGGAGGCACGCAACGATAACGAGAATAATTCGGGCATCGATGCTTGTCAAAAACAAAGAATCCCCAATCGGAAGAATATGGCCTTGAGGTTCCGGTCGAAGAGAGCCTTCATCATCCCTGCCGATTATGCGTTTCGAACTTTGAGAAAGGAGAAGATGGGGCATGAACGCTGAAAAGAAAGTGGCGAGTGTGCTGAAGCAGGTGGCGGAATTGAACGAGATGGATTTGGGCCAATTGAGGCAGCGCTGGCGCGAGTTGTTCGACTCGGAGCCGCCGTCGTACGGTCGCGCAATGATGATGAAAAGGCTGGCCTACCGCATCCAGGAGTTGGCATATGGCGGTCTGCCGAGCGATGTGCGGGATCAAATGGATCGCATTCTCAACGGCGCGGGATACGATGAAATGGGGCGAAAGGGCTTCGTCAAAAAACCTGCCGGTCCCATTCCGGGGACGCTGCTGATCCGTGAGTGGAGGGGTGGTCGCCATGAAGTCACGGCTCTGGAAAACGGCTTCGAATATCTGGGGCGGAGGTTCCGGTCATTATCAGCGGTTGCATTCCACATCACCGGCACGAAATGGAACGGCCCCGCCTTTTTTGGAGCCCGCAACGGCGGGGGCAAATGATAGGGCGTGGAAACGGCAACGGGAAAAACGGCGGAAACGGTCCGAGTAAGTCCGCGACCATCCGCTGCGCCATCTACACGCGCAAGTCCACCGAGGAAGGGCTCGACCAGGAATTCAACACCCTGGACGCGCAGCGGGAGGCGTGCGAAGCGTATATCGCCATTCAACGTCACACGGGATGGCTCGCTCCTCCGATCGTTATGACGACGGCGGGTTCACCGGCGCCAACATGAACCGGCCGGGGCTGCAAAAGCTGCTCCAGCACGTTCAGGCTGGTCAGGTGGACGCCATTGTTTTATATAAAATCGATAAACTTTCAAGATCCCTCTTGGATTTTGTTCGCATGATTGACCTATTCGAAAAGTATAGCGCGTCCTTCGTGACCCACGGCAGGTAATAAGGTTTGATTCATTGATCGAACCGGCAGGTGAACGGCCCGCACAACATCGGCCCACGAAAACCGCCCGGGTGGTAGCGATCCCCAGAGTCGGCGGCCTCCACCATCACTACCAGTGGCGCGACGCGGCGTAGGGTTCGACGAACGAACACAATCGGCGGGATCATTTTCAACCGATGCGGCGGTGCGTGCCGGCAACTGCTTTCATGGTTACGATTGCGCCGTTGGCTCTTTTCCCGACCATGGCGACTGAACAGATCAGTCCAATTCAATTTTCAATGAACAATATTTCGGAACAATTGCAGCGATCCACCGATCAATTCTGCTCCGATCTTATTTTGGCGAGCCGGGGGTCTAAAAGGATCATATCGGGGCTTTTGTCTTCAACCACAAGCCAGTGATGGATAATTTCAGTAGCGTCTGACATTCGGTCCTCCTCTTCTTTCTGGATATTGTTATACAAGAAGTCTCCAATTCGGATCGAACCAATCCTTATCAGGGCCACCACGTTGCTTGAAGCACTCCCAGCATAGAAATTTCGGTTCCTCCGCATCCCGACCAGCTTCATTATCCTCGACAAATTTGTCAAAATCGTCCCAAAACGCGTCGCCCGGATCAGCCTCATCAAGACGTTTTCCGCAACCTTCGCAAAAGAAAACGACATGTCGACCATTCAGATGGATCATGCGCATGGTTGCGTACTCCTTTCAAGGCGAGCTTTGGCAACGATTCCTATGATTTCCTTTTCCTCCCTGTCTGCAAACCAGTAGATGATTTGCTCGTGCGCTTGCTTGGCATCCAAAGGATGATCGACCTCTGTTAACTTTTCGCCGATTTCGCCGAGCGCCAATGCTACCTGACTTGAAAGGGTGTTTTTCATCTCGCTTTCATTCCGGGATGTCACCCCTCCTTTTTCGAGAAGATAGGATCTGTTCCAAAGCGCCCATGCGACATTGTCCGCAACGAGTGGATCATCGGTATTGCCGAAGCGAGTGACCACTTCGTCGAATGCTGCCAGCGCCAAGTCCGGTCGAGAATCCGCATCAAACAAAAAGCCCTTGGAAAGAATAGCGAAGGCTACGCTCCCGACAATCGCAGCCTCGGTTCGTCCCCCAAAACGACGATCAACCTCTTCCCATGCAGCGATGGCGGTCTCTGGTTGCTTCATTTGCAAGGCTAATCCCTTACGGATGAGAGCCCAGGCTACTTGCTCAGCCACTTCCGAATCAGCAACCTCCCCGAACTGACGAACAGCCTCGTCATAAATCTGCCCAGCTTCAACTTCCCTGTCCTTCGCTTCGAGTTTCGACGCTCTTCTCATCAGGGCTTGTAGCGCTGATGGCGATTGCTTTTCTTGGTTCATGATCGCCTCTTGCTTGGTCCGGTTAAAAGGGTACAGCCGACCTTTTCGCGTGTCCAGTTCAATAGTGCTTTCTGATCTAAATCGACCCCTGGCGATGTCGCCCTTTTATAGTCACGTGCATTTTCGTAAATTGAACTCACACATGGCTGATTTCGGTTTTTCGTTGGAGGCCGGTACACGAACAACGCGGCAGGAAGAGCGAGTATCCTTTATAAAACGCGGTGTTGCGTTTGGATGCGCTCTGCGCACTTTCCTGGCGCTATTGGGTTGTGGGGCATCACGCCTGTTGCCAAAGCTAATCACTTTGTCCCCTAAAAAGCATTGGTAGTTTCTATCGCATTCTCTAATTTCTTGCTCCAGAGTCGAATCGTCTGATTTCCTTCGTCTGGTCATTGGAGGTTCTTTTTCCCACGACCGCCCCTGATCACTCGGAATGGGTTCTTTTTTCTCGACCGCTTCGGAGGTTTTTGTTGTTTCTTATCTACTGCCTCAGAAGGATTTTTAGAATCTTTCTTGCTGAGTGGTTCCAGCATTTCTTTCGCCGCCGTCATGCCATCAAGAATGAATCGAATTTCGACATTCGGCGGGGTTCCCAAGCCCATGCAGTAATCTGTCGCAAATTCAGCCGATGCGAATGCAACCCCGTCCGCGACAGAGCGGTCCTTGTTCGGAGAATAGACTTCCCAGATTTCATGGCGCTTAGTGTACCGCTTCAGGATTCCCGCCTGGATACCCAGTTCGATGACATTCAAGCCGAGCGGTTCCCTTTGGTGTCGTATCTGTCCCATCACGTAGGCACACTCAGGTGCGCCTAAGGTGGTCATATCGATTTTGTCGCCCTTTGTCGGAATACCGGCAGCATTGAGCAATGTGGCAATCAACCAATCCCGATGTGTGACCTTGCGGCTCTTTTTCTCCTTTTTCTCCGTGATCGTGATGCCTCCTCTCGCGGCGACCGCGAAGAAACCTCGTACTGTCCATCCTCCCACCAGCATATGACAGGGAGGGTCATATCCTCCGCGCTTGCCCCCAAAAAGAAGGGGCGACTCATGGTCCACCGAGCGGTACCACAAGCGCCCCCTCCTTTAGAGGCATCGTGTGACTAGCACGACACGTACAGGCGGCGATGTGCTCGGTGGTTTCGCTCCCGTCCATTTCCCTGACCTCGTTCGCGGATAGTCAGGCCGCCAGCCCAAAGGGCAAAGGTCACAGTTCTGAGCGGAAACTCAGATTGACCGTTTAATCCGATCTATGATTTGCTTCACGATCGCGAAAAACGCTTCGTACTTTGGAGTAAGGTCATCAAGCCTGAATTCAAAGATACGGCCACGTTCCAGGTCAATTTTAACCGCCATTAGATTCCCAATTTCATGAACGTAGTTTTCTACCAATTCCTTGGGGGTGCCTGTTATCCCGTAGGCTTTGAGTCCCTCGAAAAGATAATTCTTTTGCGCAGAGACAATTCCACTTGCGTTTACCCCGAACAGGAGAGAGCCGATCCCTTCGGAGTTTCGGAAAACGACATCAAACCGGCCCGTCCGCCATTCCACCTTGCAACCGAGTTTATCTGCGTCGTTGACGATTCGCCGGGACAACTCGACCATCGCCTCCGATTTGGTTTTTCCACGAAGGACATCATAGAAGTCCTGTTCGGTGAGAGTATTCCTCGCAAACGAGCCATGCCCGCCAGAATCGACGGGGACCGTGATGGATACTTTTGATGGATCGACACCCTTCATTTCCAAGACGGCTCGCACAATTTCTTTGGTGCGCAAGAGTACCTGCGGGATGAGGAGGATTTTGTCTTCCAAGTGGTACGTCTGAAGCTCGATCATGGAGAGCGTAAAAAGTAATTGGGGCATCCTTGCGACATGCTCAATCAAATCTGCAGCGCCTTCTGTAATACCGTCGCCGACAACGAGAAGAAGGAATCGACCCTGCTGAAGATTTCGGATTGTCTGATTTGCAAATTCGGTTTCGTTGAAATCCGTTTTTCCCGGCAGATGATCGATTAAGGATTGAAACAGGTGCTTATCGGATGGCTGTCGCTGATAATTCGGGTTCTGATAAAAGGAGACAACGCTTTCGTCGAGGTCCTCATAGGTCCAGCGTGAGAGGTCTTTAGCGTAATCCATCACTTGTCCGACGACCTGCCGTCTCTGCTCAGGATTCTTCCATAGTTTCGTCTCGACAATAGTGATTTTCCCGGCGGGGTTGATGAAAAGATTATCAATTGATCCGCTATCGACGCTGACCTCGCGTCCAATAGGAATTAATGGGGCAAAAGATTCGTCGATTTTTCCGATTGGAAGGATATGAGGATGCCAGCGCAACAGATCCTGCAACCACCTTTCATTAAATTCGTCTGAAAGGGGTTGGAAGAAAAACCGCTCAGGAATTAGTGCGCGACCCTCGCCACCTTTTTCAATGATGATCGGTTGGCCATCGCTTCTCTGACCGGAAATCATATTCGATGAATTCATGACAACGCCCCCTTGTGCCAGTTCAGCCTGATATGGACTCCACCGTTTTTTGCTTGTGCGAAGGCCCATTCCTTTGCACAGGCTATTTGGCTCACCCCCACACACTGCCGCCCCACCGCGCTTTCCACGGTCGCGACCGATGGCGTCGTGAATCGGAACGGAGCGGCTCGCGCGGACCGATCCGTAATTCGTTCGCCAATTCAAAAAGGCATCGCCGTCCCTTGTTGCTATCGATCTCGGAAGCTTCAGCCTATTCGTACTTCGATGTCCGCTTATCAGTCAAGAGCTTTCCGAGACCTGTGGGGAACGTGCCCACCTTGGGCCGGATCGAACGTGCCAGATCCATGAGTGTCGAATCACACGGCCTTCGACCATTGCACTTGCCCCACGGCGGACCCCACGCCCGCAGATTCAAATCCCCTCCGTTGCGCCCTTGGCCGAAGCCCTGACTTTGGCAATCGACCAGATGGTCAAGGCTGACCGCGCCCGCCAAGCGGAGATCAAAAAGGCGGTGAGCCTGATCGGCGACGCGGTCTTTGATGCCCAGGGTAATCTCAACGAGGGCGCCTGGAGCTACCTCAAAGACCGGATCGACTTCCCGCCCGAGGACAAGGCCGAAATCATCAGGCGGCTTGGTTTGACCGGGAAGGAGTAGGACGCATGAAAACAAGGCCGAACATGACCTTTGATCTCGCAACGGTGCGTAACGAAATCAACGCTGCCCACGAGGCGACGGCGCGATGGGAAAAAACGCTCGATTTTTCTCCGACACCGGCGGTCCACTGGACCAAAATGATCGAATTCGCCGGGCCGAATCTGAAAAACGCTTTGAGCAGAGGTGTCGTTTATATCGAGATTCGGGAGAAAGCGGCGGCGCCGAATGGATACGATCCCTGCGAACAAAGGCACTAAACTGAAGATGGATGGTACCTACGATGATGGGAATCCGCCCGAATTGTCGGGGCCGATCTCGGCCGATGCCCTTCTCGAATGCTCGGCAACCGCCGTTTATGAGGTTGCGGACCTCGAACCGGGGAGCGACCTGGCCGCATCGCTTGCCGACGGCGACATTTATCAATTGTCGTTGCGAACTCGCGGCTCGTCCGACGATAAGATGGCCTTCCTATTGGCGAATGAACACGGCGGGTTCGTGATGAAGGTTCAGCAGGGCGGCTTCGATTTCATCGGACTGAATGCGCCTGTTGCCGTTGAGGAGGACTCGCCTTCGACATCGACGACTTCGACTTTGAAGATTGGCGGGCGCCGCGATGACACGTAAGGTCCGATTGGCCAATGACTAAGGGCGGGACGGATTGGTATGGATATCATCGCCCCCATACATGGCCAAACAGGAGTTTCGCGCACCGGATGGCGGTCCTGTCCATTTCGAGCGGATCATCAAAAGCCCGATGGACCGAAGCGAATCCGTCTTACGGCGTCAATACAAGGATGACGATACCCTGGCCCGTGCCCTGATAGACGGCGATCCGGAGATCGACATGGAGGTTGCGGGGCGCATCGCCGGTCCATGCGATCGCATATGGACCGACCCTGATCACAAGCCGCCATATGCTGTGAAGATGGTGGAGATCGTTTACGGACCCGACGGTGTGGAAAAAGAGCGGCGGGTGCCGATCAATGTCGAATCAAACGTCGGCGAAGACATGCCTCTGCGATGGACGGGGCGCCTTTTCGAGCGCGAGGAGATCGTCCGCCGGTTCGCGATTACGCGCAAATACCAGATCGCGCACACCGACGGCCTGACATTCGACTTTTTACACCGAATGGCCGCGGCGCTGGAAAACAAAGACGCCCTCATGTCCATCGGCGCCGGTCCCAAGGGGCGCGATCCGCTGGTGTTCGAACGCAACGGCACACCCTTTCGCACCTTCTTAGACCGAAGTTCCCCGTTCAAAATTCCCTTGGTAGCCCATAAAACATGAATGAAATTCATGAATTGCGGTGCAATAGCGCCTGAAAATCGCTGCAATATGTAGCCACTAATATGTCATATTATCTCTTGACAAGTATTTCATCATTCTTTATTATTGGCGTATGGCGAAAAGAACAGGCGCGGTCCATGTGGCCACTACACAAAGAAAATACAAAAACAAGGTCTACCAGACCCATCTGCTTCGGCGCACCTACCGCGAAGGCGGCAAGGTCAAACACGAAACTCTGGGAAACATTTCCCATTTACCCGGGGAATTGATCGAAATCATCCGCGGCTTTTTATCGGGACGGCAGTACGCGCCGTTGTCCGATGCTTTTCGCGTCGAGGCCTCCGTTCCCCACGGCCACGTCGAGGCGGTGCTGGGCGCGATCAAAAAGCTCGGGCTCGACAAGATCATCGGCGCAAAGCGCACCCGCGAGCGTGACCTGGTGGTCGCGATGATCGCCGAGCGTCTGATCCATCCCGCGTCGAAGCTGGCGACGACGCGTTTGTGGCGCACGACCACGCTGGCCGAGGAACTGGGCGTGGCCGACGCCGACGCCGACGATTTGTACGGGGCCATGGACTGGCTCCTTTCCCGTCAAAATGGCATCGAAAAGAAGCTGGCGGCGCGTCACTTATCCGAGGACGCGACGGTGCTTTACGACGTGTCCAGCAGCTATTACGAGGGCCGCACCTGCCCTCTGGCGCAATTCGGTTACAATCGGGACCGGAAGAAAGGCAAACAGATCATCGTCTACGGCGCGATGACCGACGCCGACGGACGGCCGATTGCGGTGGACGTTTACCCCGGCAACACCGGCGATCCGACCACCGTGCCAGACCAGGCGGACAAACTCCGGGACCGCTTCGGCCTTTCCCGCGTGGTGCTGGCGGGGGACCGGGGGATGCTCACGCAAACGCAGATCGACCACCTCAAGAAACATCCGGGCGTCGGATGGATCACCGCTTTGCGCAGCGGGGCGATCCGCCGGCTGGCCGAAGGGGGCGCTTTGCAGCTGTCTCTTTTCGACGAGCAGAACCTGGCGGAGTTTTCGTCGCCGGATTTTCCGGGGGAGCGGCTGGTGGCCTGTTTCAATCCTTTGCTGGCCGATGAACGCAAGCGCAAGCGCGAGGAGCTTTTAACCGCGACGGAAAAGGAGCTTTCGAAGATCGCGGTCAAAGCGATGCGCCGGACAAAGACGCCCATGCCCAAAACGGAGATCGCTTTGGCGGCGGGCAAGGTGATCAACAAATACAAGATGGCCAAACATTTCCGCCTGGATATCGAGGACGGAAGCTTTTCCTTTTCACGCAAGGCCGAATCCATCGAGGGCGAATCGGCGCTGGACGGAATATACGTGATCCGCACCAGCGAGCCGCAAGAGAAATTGACCGCCGAGGACGCGGTGCGGACCTACAAGGGATTGTCGCGGGTCGAACGATTGTTCCGCACGCTCAAGGGAATCGATATCAGGGTTCGCCCGATCCGTCATCGCGGCGCCGGCCGCGTTAAGGCGCATATCTTTTTGTGCATGCTCGCTTATTACGTGGAATGGCATATGAGGAAAGCGCTGGCGCCGCTTCTGTTCGCCGACGAAAGGCTCGACGAGGATCGCCTGACGCGCGATCCCGTGGCGCCGGCGGATATCTCGGATCACGCGAAACGAAAGAAGGCCCGCCGAACCACGGACGACGGTCTGCCCGTGCACAGCTTCGACACGCTGCTGGCCGCCCTGGGAACGCGCTGCAAATGCCGCTGCAAAATCAAATCCCGGCCCGATGCGCCGACCTTCGAACAACTCACCGAACCGACGCCCCTGCAACGAAAAGCTTTCGACCTGCTGGGGCTGTAGCCAGTAACGGGAATTTCCATTGAAACGTTTCCGAACCAATATCAAAGACTTACGCCATTTTACTTGGGGGAACTTCGGATTAATAATTTTCCATGACACTTCCGTCGCCCCTGCCGGGGCTCCGAATAGAATCATTCAATCATCCATCCCAGGGCTAATCCCTCGGCTTCGCTCGGGACAGGCGCCCTTAGCTACTGACCTGCGCCTGCCGAAGCAGGCTTATGAAACGGGCAGGAGAAACCGCTCCTGCACTGGCCACTAATCGCTATCCACTGCTGGCCACTACTATGGTCTCCATTCGTCCGGGCCGATGTCCCAAGCTGTGCCGTAGGGTCTTTCTTCACCATCGAAGTCGTATTTCACAACATCCTCGAAATGAAATGCCTCGGTCAGTAATTCCGCTCCTACAACGATATCACCGTACAAATTTTGCCAGTCAATCCAGGCGTCAATGCCGGAATCAATGCACGGGCTCGATGAATCAAGATGCCAATCAGCATTGCTCGGATCAACAAGCAGGCAATCTCTACTGATGTTGTCTTTCGCAGCATATCCGTGCCAGATTATGTTGCTGATGTCGTTAATTTCCACGATGGAATTCAGGCAAGCACTGGTATAAGGAAATCCTGAATCATTGAATGAATTATACCTGAGCAGACAATCATTGGAAGCACTCCAGATATTATTACTATAAAAAGCGAGCTCCAAAACACCGCGCATTGAAATCGCCGTTGAGCTGTCTCTGCCTGATCCCCCATCGATGTTGCTGTTGATCAAACCCAAACCATCAAAACGATCCTTGTATCCTCCATGAGCGACAATCCCAATGGAATTTGAATCGCCCTCCATCGGATCGCCTCCGTAAATGTAAGTATTTACACTTAATAGTACTCCAGTTGACTCTTGGGTTATACCACGCGAATAACTACCGGATTCGCTTGAACCCCCGTGAACAACGCTATTTACGATGCAAATAAAAGAAGCATCACCGTTTATACCAATTGTGCTTTGAGGTGAAAGGTTTGGACGATTTCCATCAGCGTCGCTCATTGTGTTTCCAATTATAGTGCTGTTATAAATGTTCATATGTGCACAGTATTCGCAATTAATGCCGCTTGCTTTATCGCTTGGGCTTCCTCCGTTTATCGTGCAACTCGAGATAATTGCGTCATCATGAATATTAATTCCTGCTGAATTTTCAATCTGACAATTTTCCGCATAGGCGCCTCCGAAGATAGAAAAGCCCTCAATAATGAACATACCAACCAAGTTGCTATAGAAATCCAGTCCGTTTTCTTGAGTAGCAATAATGGTCGTTATGTATTCCTTAATATTTCTTTGCCAGTTTTCTTCCTCGTATCCACCGAATAGGGAAACATCCTCCGCTTCGACGGATTCGTTGTAATCGCCCCGTGCTACGAAGACGGATTTAGTTTGCGCTTCCGCAAGATTAACGCCAGCGGAAATGGTCAGCTTGGGAAACTCCATAGTACCGGGATTCTCGTCACTGCCGGTCTTAGCGACGAATACTCCGATCTCATCAGAGGGTGTCGGCGCGAATTCATAGGGCGATGTCATTTGTTCGTCGTCATCACCTGTATCACCGTCATTTGTATCATCGTTTACATCGTCGTTTGCGTCGTCATTTGATGCCTCGTCATCCGATGAATTGTCGTTGGATGAGCCGTCGTCGCAGCCGGCGAAAAGCAGGCAAAGAAGCAATGCCGATAAAATCAACGTGAAGGAAAAAATCGATTTCATGAAAATCCTCCGGGCATAAAAAACACCTTTGCCCCGAATTCAAAGGCCCCGTTTGATGAAATCCATATTTATACAATAGCACTATACCACAGAGCCGGGCGGCAGGCCAATGAGTTGTAAGTGAGGAGTTAAGGATTATATGGGGCAAGGATCAAGGGGAAAGGGGCAAGGGGAAAGGGGCAAGGGGAAAGGGGCAAGGGGTTTCTCCTGTGCGCGTAGCATAAGCCTGGCTATTGGCGGCGCAGGTCAATAAGGAAATGTCAAGGATCGACGACCGCCCTTTTAAGGCGGCGAAAAGCAATTTTCTTCTTCGCAAAGTTTGAAGAGAGGGGTGTTAAAGTACGGTAATCCTCGAAGAACCATATTTTTCTTTATCTATAATTAGTTCCCATCCCGAAATACGTAACACCTGAATATTAAAGCATAAATTTGTGAATTTGTGAAAAATAAATCGGGACATTTTCATCCTTTTGTGTTATCTTAATTGGTGTCTAACCCATTGATATCACGGAGGAATCAAGTCCCGATGCGAAAAAGAATACAGCAACAACCCTCACTTGTCGAGCAAAAAATCCATCACGAGCACGCCCGGGAGCTTCACCGGATCGATTTGTTGCTTCGCGATCACCTGGAGATATTCGATTGGGTGTACGCGGACCTGGTTCGCGGCCTCCGCGATCCGGCCAGGGGATGCAAGGGAAAGATGAGCGCCGAGCAGGCACTCAAAGCGCTTTTCGTCAAACAGATGAACGGCTTCAGTTACGAGGTGTTGGCCTTTCACCTGGAGGACTCCCGTGCTTACCGCGCTTTTTGCGAATTCGGTTTTGCCGACAGCACGCCTTCGCGCACGGCGCTGCAGCGTGACATCAAGCGGATTCGCCCCGAGACTTTGGAGAATATCAACCGCGTTTTGCTTGCCGCGGCAGCCGACAAAAGGATCGAGAAAGGCCGCAAGGTCCGCGTGGACTGCACCGTCGTCGAAACCAACATTCATCACCCCACCGACTCGACGTTGCTCGAAGACGGGGTGCGCGTGTTGTGCCGTTTGACTCGGGAAGCGAAAGGATTGGTCGATGTTCCCGTCGTCGATCACCGCCGCCGGGCGAAAAAGCGGGCGCTGGGCATTTTGAACGCGAAGAAGAGAAAGGTCCGCGTGAAACACTACCGCGATCTTTTGAAGGTCGCGCGAAAGGCGGTCCGAGACGCGGAGCGCGTGGTCGACGCATTGGCCGGCGCGACGATGATCGATCCGATTTTCGCGCTTTCTTTGGAAGCCGAACTGCGCCACTACATTCCCTTGGTCTTAAGTGTGATCGACCAGGCCGATCGCCGCGTGCTGCGGGGAGAAAAGGTCCCGGCCGAAGAAAAAATCGTTTCGATCTTCGAGCCTCATACCGACGTGATCGTCAAGGACCGGCGTGAGACTTGCTTTGGCCATAAGGTCACGCTCACCGGCGGAGTCTCGGGACTGGTGACCGATCTGGTGATCGAGAACGGCAATCCCGCGGACGCGACGCTGGCCGAAAGGATGATCGTTCGGCAGAAGGAAATTTACGGACGAGCGCCGCGCCAGGCCGCCTTCGACGGCGGGTTTGCGTCGAAAGACAATCTGGCCCACATCAAGGAACTCGGCGTCAAGGACGTCGCCTTCCATAAAAAGCGGGGATTGAAAATCGCCGATATGGCGAAGAGCGCGTGGGTTTATAAAAGGCTGCGCAACTTCCGCGCCGGCATCGAGGGGATGATCTCCTTTCTCAAACGCTGCTTCGGGATGGATCGCTGCACATGGTCCGGCCTCGAATCATTCAAGTCCTACGCCTGGGCCTCGGTGGTGACCGCCAACCTTTTATTGATCGCCAGGCATCTCATCGACTGACACGCGGTTGTTAAGAAGGAATCGAACCGGGAAATGGAGACGTGCGCGAAAAATCGCGGTCTACGCGCCGATTCCATAAAATCGGTTAGCAACATCGCTGCCAAGGTTTGTCAATGATCCCCTTACCGGACAACGATGTTGACGCCATGTCTGAAAAACGGCTATTTCGGGATGGGAACTAATTAAGAAAATCGGAATACTAAAATACTCTTCGCCTTTTTTAAGCTAAAAAATACTTCACCAGCCAGTCCAGGCGGCCGCGTTTGACGAAGTGCATGCCCGAATAGCGCATGACCTCCTTGATGCGTTTGCGGTAATCCGGCGCATAACAGTGAACCGGGCATTTGCGGCATTTCGGTTTTGGGTCCAGGGGGCATTTCTCCAGGCGTTTGAGCGCGTAGCGCTGCAGGTCGGCGCACTCGCCGCAAAGCTCATCGCCGCCGCCATGGTGCGCGCGGCAGTAAACGCCGATAAATGTTTTTAATATTTCCGCGTCTTTGGAAGTGTCTTTATCGGGCATGGAAGATTGCTCATTCATAAATGCCGGTTTGATCTGTCGCCCATTTTCTATGCGCTTTCCTTTTTGAAAACGTCGCCTTCGATGCCGATGATATGCGTCTCGATGGGGCCTTCATATCCCGCGGCTTTGGCGGCTTCGATCACGATGTGCGTCAGTCCCCCGCAGCACGGCACGGTCATACGCAAAACCGTTATGCTCGCCGGCTTCGCGCAGCGGAAAATTGCTTCGAGCTTGGCCCTGTAGTAGCTGATGTCGTCCAGCTTCGGACACCCCACCAAAACCGCCTTGTCCTTGAGATAGCGAGAATGGAAATTGGGCAGCGCAAAAGGCACGCAGTCGGCGCAAATGAGCAGGTCGGCGCTCCAGAGAAAAGGGGCTTCCGGGGATACGAGCATCAACTGCACCGGCCAATGCCCGAGTTGCGATGCGCCCTGCTCACCGATGGCGGGGGAAGAATCGGTTTTCAATATCACGCGCTCGCTGATGCCGGGACATCCCGCCGGATTCTTTTCCGAATCCCCGCACGGCGGCGATTCGCTCTGCATTTTCGCCAGATGTTTTTCGACCTCATTTTCGTCGAAGGCTTCCGCCTCGCGCTCGATAACCTCCAGCGCCCCTTCGGGACAATCGCCCAGGCACGCGCCCAGGCCGTCGCAATAAACTTCCTTGACGAGCTTCGCCTTGCCGTCGACGATGGCGATGGCTCCTTCTGCGCACGAAGGAACGCACAGCCCGCAACCGGTGCATTTGTCCTTGTCGATGTGGATGATGGGTCGCTTGAGAATCATTTCTGTCTCCCATTTTTCTGCGTGACTTCGAAAAGGTCGGTTTCCTGAAAGTGCTGCTTGATCTGATTGTGAATGGAAATGTTCAGCCCTCCGAAAAGGCACTGATCGGGCTTGCAAAGAGGTTTGACGGACAAAAGGCAGGCGCGGGGCTTGATCCTGCCTTCGATGGCCTCGTAAATCTGCAACAGGCTGATGCGGCGTTTGCCGGGAAAGATTCTGAATCCGCCGCCGGGGCCGCGGGAGGACTCGACGAGCTCGGCCTTGACGAGTTTCTGCATGACCTTGGCCAGATGATGCTCGGAGATTCTGAATCGCTCGGCGATTTGCTTTGTCGTAATTTTCTCGTCGGGATGCGACGCGAGATGGATCATGGCGTGCAGGCCGATGGAGGCGGCTTCGGATATTTTAAATAAATCGTTCAATTTTTCGCTCCCTTGCAGGAATTTCGGTACTATAATACCACAATGTAGGGCGATGTCAATCCTTTTGAGCGAAATTTTATTGATATCGTTTTCGTTGCGGCATCCATGGCTGTTGTATACAGTGGATAGGATGTTTGCAAAATAATTCTTTAGATTATTGATAAATAGCGGCCAATGAAAAATGCGAAGCAGCCCGGCCTGGGAAGTCCTGGTTGCATATTATGAGCCGGATTGAAGCCTTTCGCCGATCATTACGCGTGTGGCGAAAGCCGCCCTCGGCTGTGCAGAGTTTATTTGAAGGAAACATGCATTGAACCTTGCCGGAGACAAAAACAAGTCACGGATAATCCTCGGCGCCGTGTTGGCCGCGCTTCTGGTTGCTTTGGCCGCCGCGGGGCTTTTCCACCGCTACGGCGGAGAGCCGGACGGCGGATGGATCATCAGCTTTGAAAGCGATGAGGACATGCGCCGCCTGGACTGGAAATGCCATACCGCTTTCGAGCGCGCCGGCGGCATTTCCGGCCAGGGCAATTATGCATTGCACATGGACCTGGCTCCCGGAGATTATCCCGGCGTGGAAATATTCGATGTCCCGCGCAATTGGCATGGTTATCAAACTTTCGAGTTTTACTTTCAGGCGCCGGCCGCCGCCGGGCAAACGCTTCACATCCGCATCGACGATCAGGAAATCGCCGACGATTTTGACGAAAGATATCAGGGGCAGGTGAAGATCGCCGGCGACGCGCAAAAGGTCGTCATCCCCGTCGAGGAAATACGCAATCAGCCCGCCAAGGGCCCTTTGAACATGCGGACCGTAAAGCGCATCGTCATTTATCTGCATAACCAAAAAGGAAGGTCGCGCCTGATCCTCGACGACCTGCGCCTGCGCTAAAAGCTAATAAGCCACGTGACTCAAAACTTTCGTCGCCGTGTTTCCCTGGCGGTCTTTGACTTCGATTCGGACTTCGTGTTTTCCCGGATCCAGTTTCCAATAGCATTTCGCCTTTGCGCCGCCGGTGCGCGGATTGAAATCCACGGGCGTCAGACGGCCGTCGATGTACACGTGCGCCGAATCCGGCGCGAATCCGCTGAGATCGTCTTGCACGCTAAAGATTACGGTCGGTCTGGATCCCTTTGACACGCGGGCCTTTCCGATAAGCGGCGGCGCATCGTCGCGCATAAGGCAGAAATTTCCGAATGCGTCGGCGTCGGCGGACACGTAACGATTGTCCGAATCATGCCGCGCGCCGATGTATTTCAGTTCCGTACCGTCCATGAAAAAAACGCCGAGTTTCTCCGGGTTCGATTCCGACTGCCCGTACCGAAAACGCACGCCGATATTTCTTCGAAGAGGGACGCCCGGATCGGAAATGCGCCAGCAGATATTTTGCGCCGATTTATCGCGCGTGACGTCCACGAGGGCGGGCTCGAAGAGGCTGTACGGGCGCCCCACGACCGCGAAATCTCCCCGGCCGGCTTCGACGGTTTTGTTATTGAAGATTTCGTAAGCGCCGTCGCCGCGCGGCCAGGGGCGCTTTGCGGGATCCTCGCCGGCTTTGATCTCGATTGAAAACGCGAGGCGGTCTTCCAACCCGTTCGCGTCCGCGGCGACGAACTCGACGGCGTGAACGCCGGGACTCAAATCGCCGAAGGTCCCCTTGTCGGCGCCCGAGAAAAACGGAATTTCGACGGGATAAGGATTGTACGCGCGCATAAATTTGTCGCCCTTGGGCGTCGCGTCATACTGCGTGATCCAGATATTTTGATCGATGTAGCCCCATTTCTCGTATCGGGTTTCGAAATAGGGTTTGCCGTCCACGAGAATCCGCATGGCGTAGGGGTGATATCGCCGCCCGCCTTTGCGATTTTGATCCTTTACGTCGGCGCTCAATCCCACGCGGCCTTTTAGGCGAATCGGCCCTTTCTTCGTCATCCCGGCGCGAGAATAGATCGATGCTTTGCGTGCGCCGTCAACGCGCGCATCGGCGTCCACGGGCGTGAACATGAGAGATAAAATCCTCGGCGCGACCGTGTCTTGAATCGCGAATCCGTTGGTCAGGGGATTGAGGTTGACCAGATCATCCTGCCTGATTTCGAAATGCAGATGCGCCGTCGAGGTCCCGGACTTGCCGCCGTAGCCGATGATTTCGCCTTTGGAAATCTTCACGTTCATTTCATGCGGCTCGTAATAATAATTCAGCCGGGCCAGGCCGGTTCTGCGCCGGATATCCGTGGCGACTTGTTGCAGTTTTTCGCTGAAACGGTCCAGGTGAGCGTACACGGCAACCTTTCCGCCGGGCATGAGAATGTACACGGCGTTGCCGTATCCGTAATCCGAGGAGCGGATGCGCATTAAAACGCCGTCGCCGACGGAGAGGATCGGCACGACGCCCACCTTGCCGAAATGGGAAAGATCGATGCCGCCGTGGGGATGCCCGTTTCTGACATCGCAGAAAACTCCGGTCACCTCGATGCGGTCTTTGACGGGCCACACGTAGGTTTGTTCGCTTTGGGCCGGCGCCGCCGACCGGAGCGTAAGAAGCATGACGATGCCGAAAATCGTCAATGTTCGATGGTTGTATGTCATCGTAAAGCAAAGCTCCGTTAAAGCGCCGGAAACCGCAAGGGCAGTTTTGCGGAGTCTCCGGCCTTCTCGTCGGATCATTCAAGGATTTAATACCACCCATTCGGGCGATTTCCAACGCGATCGGAAAATAATCCTCGAAGAACCATAATTTATTGCTTGACGCGCAGGCTCCGATGGATTTTCAATATCAGGGAGCGTGTGCTAATATTCGCTTTGGATTTGGCGAAGGGCAACAACCATGAATGAGTTTCGACCATGCTAGTTATCACGCTGATTGTCACCGCGGCCATTCTGCTCGTGGCGCTTTCATACTTTCAATTGCAGTTTCGCCACATGGGCGAGAAGTGCGTGGCGGCGGTCGCGGAAAAGTCGAAAGGGCTCATCGCCGAAGATCCGTATCGCGCCGAGGCAATGATTTATCGGTCGCTTCGGCTCAACGGATGGGATTACCGGGATTATCTGGCGCAGCAAAAAAGCAACAAAGCCTTTATGATCGGCCAGGCCGTCCCGAAGATCGTAATGCTTACAAGGGCTTTGCGGCTGACGCCGACGAAGAATTTTCCCTGGATACTCCCCCTGTTTGTCAATCTGGGCAAAATCTACATAACGCAAGGGAAATACAGCAAGGCCATGCGCCTTTATGAGCATACGCTGGATTTCATCGGGGGATACGGCGAGGACATTCCCTACGCGCAAAGATCGGATTTTATCGCCCGAATCCACGCGCGGCAGGCCTTGCTGGAAATGAAAAAGAGAAATTACAGGAGCGCCGTCAAATATCACTTGACCGCTTACGCCGAAAAACTGGCGGCCCTGAAAGGCGCCGGAAAAGAGGCCGAATTCGACAAGCTGTTTCCTTTTAAGGGCGATTCTTTCCTGAAAGACAACCTTGCGGCGATGAGCCAGGCCGACAATATGAAAATCATCGTTGAGATCGTCAACAAAACCGTGCGCAATTCCCAGGGCAGAATCAACGCGGAATTATTGAACAGAGACCTGGACAACTTCTTTATCAACGCCAATAAAACCGAGGAAGCCGATTATGAGGCCGCCAAGGATATTATCCAAAAGGCCCTGACCCGTTTCGACAAGCAGGGCGCCGAGTAAAAATGCTAAGGTGCAAGGTCCGGGAATCCACGGTCGTCACCGAAGAAGATCTGACGGTCATCATCAACGAGATGATAGACGAGGGATACAAGCTCGACGGGATACATTTCGCCATGCGGGACAACTCGAAACGCCCGTCCATGGCCTTTCTCACATTTTATCGAATTGAACCGGAAGACCCCTCCGACGACGGCTGAAAATCCCGTTTCCCTTTTTACAAAAACCAAAGCATCGCCGGCGCCGCGCCGATGAGAGCGCCGGCAAAATTGAGAAGATGCTCCGGGCTCCGCCTTCCGAATTTATAATACAATCCGCCCATGAATGACTCGACGAGATTGGCGGCGGCGGCCGATGACGAAACGGCGATAACGGCCCTTATCCCGTAATCCTCGAAGGGGTGAAAAACCCAGGCGGCCAGCGCAAGGCCGATGGACGCGGCGAAACCCAGGATCGTTCCTTCCACGCTGACGGCGCCCTCGGTTCCCGGATCGACCCTTGTGAGTGAAACCAGCAGGTAAGCGCGCTTTCCGTACAACTGTCCGAGTTCGGTGCTGATGGTATCGCCCAGGGCCGCGGCCAGCGACGCCACGGCGGCCGCGTAAAACGCCGGCCGGTTCGCATCCGGAAAAATCATGACGCATAGGGCGCAAGCCGCGGCGACGGAGCAATTGGCCGCAACGTGCGCCCATCCCCTTCGCCCTCCGCTTTTTTGCGCCGCGCCCATTTTTTGCTTGGCGCCGATTTTGAATTTGCTGGCCGAAGAACCGGCGAGAAAGAAAACGAAGAGAATGATGAACCCCTGGTGTCCCAGGCCGCAGAAAATCAGGACGCCGGCGGCCAGACCGGCCATGACGCCGCTTGTGTCCACGAGTTTCGCCTTGTAAGAAACCAGAGCGAGGGGGATATTGACGGCCAGAGCCGTCGGAAGATTGCCGGGAAGATCGGTGAAATACATTTGGCTCAACCGCCGAGCAGGTATAACAGCAGTCCCGCCAGGGCGGGGATGCTGATGTTGTCGTTAACGGGCAGGGGCAGCGACTCGACCGCGGCGCAAACCGCCGACGTGATCAGCGCCATGGCCATAAGGCGCTTTGCGGATAATAGGGCGAAGGCCGAGCCGATGGTCGTTGACGCGTCGCCGGTGGCCTGCGTGTAATATAAAAGTCCCGCGCAGGCCGCAAAGCCCGCCAGAGTAAAAGCGAGCATGCCCATCCAGCTTTTGTCTTTATTCCAGGGAAGCTTCGTTTTCCCGTAGCGGATTCCGATGATCGAGGCCGCCCCGTCGCCGAGGGCCATGACGGCCCATGCGCCGGCCGCGATCTGCATTTTCTTATGGAAGATAAGAAGTAAAATCAGAACCATGATCCCGTAGGCCGCTTTGCCCGTGGAAAATCCCTTTCTCATTTCTTCATCGCGCCAGGTTCCCTTGACCAGGAGCCTGCTGAGAAAAATCCCGTAAACAACGGCCGTCACCGAGAGCGTAAATACCAGCCATTTAGGAAAAATCGTCAGCGTGAACGCGAAACCCAAAGGAACGATATGCTCTATCTTCCTTTTCGTTTCGCTGTAAGTCGCCGCGTCGCGCATATATTCCTCACCGGCCGTTTCTTTTTCATGAAACAAACTACGTCGTTGGCGTAAAATGACAAGCTTTCAGGATGCGCTTGGCGCGCAATGCCCGTCCTGTTAGCAGGATAAAGAAGCAAAGAGCCATGAAGATTCAAAAAAGCGAGGTCGAACATGAGAAGCAAAAAGGCGGCAGTCGCGCTTGGCATCGTATTCCTTTGCGTTTTCGCAACATCCGCGTTCGCTGAAAGCAAAGAGGAAGCGGCGATCAAGGCGTATTTTCAGGCCGACAAACCCGATTACGGCGCTCTTTTTTCGGCGGCGTTTCTGGAAAAAATCCCCGCGTCCAAAATGGAGGAAATACGCCGCCAATACATGTCGGCCCTGGGAGAATTGAAAAGCGTCAGGGCAAGCGGGCAGGAATACGAAGTGCTATTCACGAAAGGGCGGACTGTTTGCCGGGTCTATCTGGACAAGGAAGGAAAGATCGCCGGATTCCGGATTGGCCCCATGAAAATGAACGATGACTCCCTCGACAAAATCCTGGCGGATTTCAAAAACCTGAGCGGAGAGTTTTCCCTAGCGGTTTTGCGTGACGGGAAGGATGAAGTGATTGCCGTCAAGCCGAATCTTCCCCTGGCGGTCGGCTCCGCTTTCAAGCTCTATATATTGGAAGCGCTCGGAAAAAAGATCGCGGCCGGGGGCGCGTCCTGGGCCGATGTCATAAAGCTGGATGAAAAATATTATTCTCTTCCTTCCGGCATGACGCAAAACTGGCCCGCCGGGACTTTTGTGACGCTGCAAACGCTGGCGCACCTGATGATTTCCATCAGCGACAACACGGCGACGGATCATTTGCTTTTTTACGCGGGCCGCGAAGAGGTCGAGAAGATCGCCCCTAAGCGCGTCAGACCTTTTTACTCCACGGCGGAAATGTTTCGGCTCAAATACGGCATGGAAGAAAAAGCCCTTGAAGATTATTTGGCCGCGGACCTGGCGCAAAAGCGCGGGATTTTGGGCAATCTGCCGCGCCTGCGTGAAGAGGAACTTGATTTTAAGTCCGAGCCTCTTTTCATCAACAAACTGGAATGGCTCATCACCACGCGCGAGATGTGCGAAGTCATCTATCGCTTGCGTGATCATGGTTCCCTGCGCATCAATCCGGGACTGGCCGACATGAAGGATTGGCTAATCGTCGGATACAAGGGCGGCTCCGAGCCTGGGGTTCTCAACCACACGTACCTGCTCAAAAAGAACGAAAACGCGCCCTGGCTGTCGTTGAGCATTACGGTCAACAATCCGAAAAAAATCATCGAGGAAGATAAATTCAACGAACTGGTCATGCGCCTGATTGGTCTGGCGCAGACGGAAAAATTCAAGTAAAAGCCTCTTTGCACGCAAAGGCCGGCGAAAGGCCGAAGCTGCGATCGACTCATAAAATAAGGAAAAATTTTTGGTTCTTCGAGGATTACCGTACTTCATCATGACGGGATTTTCCATCCCAAAGGAAATGTCAAGGATCGACGACCGCCCTTTTAAGGCGGTGAAAAATAATTTTTCTTCTTCGCAAAGTTTGAGAAGCGGGTGTTAAAGAACGGTAATCCTCGAAGAACCAAATTTTTTAGGAGATGCATTGAAAGCATTTTCATTTGCACGGATGCCCGAAATCGTTTTCGGAGCGGGCAGTTTCGAAAAACTACCCGGAATTATGGTCGGATTCGGAAAGCGGGCTTTGGTGATTACGGGAGGCGCTTCGCACCGGGAGCCCCACCGCTGGGAAAAACTGGTCAAGGCTTATGAAGGCCTGGGCGGACGAATTTATCACGCGATGGTTCGCAGCGAACCTTCGCCGAAAATCGTTGATGAGTGCGCGAAAGAGTTTCGCGACAAGGATATCGAAGTCGTCGCGGCCTGGGGCGGCGGCAGCGTCGTCGACGCGGGAAAAGCCGTCAGCGCCATGCTGCGTGAAAAGCATTCGGTCGAAAATTTTCTGGAAGGCGTCGGCGTCATGGCTCCCGGCGGCGACAAGGCGCCCTTTATTGCCGTGCCAACCACCGCCGGAACCGGAAGCGAGGCGACGAATAACGCCGTGATCAGCAGCGTGGGCGAAAGGGGATATAAAAAATCCCTGCGCCATGAAAATTACTGCCCGAACGTGGCCCTGATCGATCCGAAACTCCATGCGGGATGTCCGCCGGACGTGAGCGCCGCGAGCGGCATGGATGCGTTTTCGCAGCTTTTGGAGGCCTGGGTGTCCACGGAAGCTTCGCCCATGACCGACGCGCTGGCGTTGAGCGGCTTGAAGCGCGTCGAGAAAAGCCTCGTGGCCGTTTGCACAGATTCGGCGAATGACCCGGACGCGCGGGGCGACATGGCCTACGCCGCGCTGATGTCGGGAATCGTATTGTCCCGTGCGGGCCTGGGAACGGTTCACGGCCTGGCCGGTCCGATAGGGGGCTTTTTCGATATTCCGCACGGCGTGGCGTGCGGCGCGCTCGTGGGAGCCGTCGCCTCGGCGACCGTCGGCAAGCTGATGAGCGAATACGGCCCCGGGCATCCGGCGCTGGCGAAGTTCGCCAAAGCCGGCGCCGTCCTGGCGGGCGTCGCGACGCAGGACGTGGACGAGGGTTGCGCCTTATTGGAAAAAGTCATTCGGGAGTGGAACCGGACTCTGAAAATACCCATGCTGGGCGCTTACGGAATTACGGAAAACGATTTCAGTAAAATCACGGACGCCGCAAGCAACAAGAACAATCCCTATCCTTTCAAGAAAGAGGAGATGGCGGAAATTCTGCGTTCCAGGCTTTAGCCTCCTGCCCCTGGAATGTGAGAATGTCATTTTCAGAAGGGTCCAGGGTTAAAGCCTCATCGCCGCCCTTTAAAAGGAAAAATCCCGCCGTCGTTTCATCGGCGGCGGGATTCTATTAACTTCAAAGATTAGTGATGCGCCGCTTCCGCTTTCGGTTGTTCGGCTTTTTTCACTTCAGCTTCGGCTTTAGCCTTGGCGGCCTTCATTTTGGGGCAATCGCCTTTTATCGCCATGGGGCAATCGCCTTTTATCGCCATGGGGCAGTCTACCGTCCCTGTTTTGGCTTTGGCGGGGGCGGCGACCGCGGCAGCTTTTTTCGGTCCCTCAACCTTTGCCAACAGGGCGCGTATGTCATTGTTGATCTTGTCAAAATCGGCCTTGTACTGGCTTGATCCGGCGGCGCTGACGAATTCCACGGTGTTCTGGAGTTTCTTGAGTTGGTACAACTGCCAGGCTTTTTTATCCTTGGTTACGAAATCGTTGAATTTGTCGTTGACGTCGAAAACCGATTTTTCCAAAGCGTCGATCTGTCGGTCGAGTTTATCCTTTTCCCCCTGGTGGTAAGGCGAATATGTAATTTGGCTCCATCCGAACAGCAATATTGCCGTGATCGACAGAAGGAGGGCGATTCCGGACACCAGGCTGACATTTTTTCTTCTTTCTTCCATGCTGAATTCTCCCATTTTTAATGAATTCTTATCTATTTTCTTTTGTGAAACAGGCGGATCACTTTTCGGTGCTTCGCTTACAAGCTTGGGCGGATCGCTTTTCGGTATTGCGTCCGGAGGTTTTGGCGGCTCGTCTTTTTTATCGGCCTTGTCGTAAATCTTTGCATGCGTCACGCAATAATCGGAGCCCTGCATCGCGTTGGCTTTGCATGGCTTGCCGGCTTTCGTGGTCGCCTTGCATTTCATGGATACCCCCCGGATGATCTACAACAAAAGATCCGCGCTTCGCATGAAGCGAACTATATCGGCCGTTTGTTGTTTTAGACCCACTAAAGACTTTTCATATTAAGCGTTTCTTGCCCGACTCGTCAATCCGCCCGGTTCCGGGCCATAAATTGGGCTCAATGATTGTGAATGGAAGTCTGGTGCGTGAGACCGGGGCGATTCGGCCGATAAACATCTTTTTATAATGCAGTTTGGGCCTGCGTCGATAAGCGTACGCAACGCGCCGAATATAGATAATCCTTGTCATTATAGCTGACGAGGCCGCTATAAAAATGGACCCGCCATGCCGTGAAAGGGTTTTCATCGACCACTGAAGAAGACCAATATATCCAGCCGGCTCCATGAATTTCCGAAGGCCAATATCGACCGGCCAAGCCAAGTCCGCCTAAAAAGGAACATCCGTTGCACGGAGGATTCCAGCAGCTCATATAGGCCAGGCAATCGTCCGTTACGCCGCAGTGGCCGCCGGTGGCGGTATCGACGCAATTTCTGATCAGACTGCGCAGTTGAGAAATCGTCGGCAATCGCCAATCGTCAAAACCGGCCCAACTCAAGTTTTCACAATAATTCACCGCATCCGACCAGTTAAATCCATCGGCATCGCCGTTTTGCCAAATCAGGCCTGAAACGGAATCAGTCCAGACATCCTCTGTAGAATCGTCATCCATGTCGTCGTTCGCGATGTCGTCATCCATCACATCGTCGTCGTTTGAAGTGTCGTCATCCACCGCATCGTCGTCGTTTGCCGTGTCATCATCCACCGTATCATCGACAAGATCATCATTTTCAGCATCGTCGTCGTTTGCCGTGTCATCGTCTGCATCGTCGTCAATTTGCCCGGAACTTGTCGAAGAGTCGTCATGGACGCAGGCGCTTGTTGCCACAACGCACAAAGCAATTATCAGAAGAGGCCCGAAGGGATACCGAACTTTCATATCAAACTCCCACAAAATGTTTTTATCGGACATGGCATCTTTAAACCATGGGGAATATAACGCTTAAGCTGTGCTGCGCAAAATTTGCAGTTCATCGTGTACATAATTCGGCAAAGGCCTGGTAATCGCTTTCGGAAACGGATTGAAAATGTCCTTTCAGCGAGATTCCCGTACGGCCAGTGCCCCGCACCCGTCGGATATATCGCCGGCGGACCATTGAGATTGCCCCGTTTGAAGATCGAAGCAGCCGACGATTTTTTTATTTTCCGGCCCAAGAGCCCAAATGCAGCGGCCGGATTGCTTCAAAGTCCGCGGGAGTACGCCCGCGGCCGCCCGATCGTAAAGCGTTCTCAGCTGAGCTGCGCTCGGCATTTGCCAATGGCCTCCGCAGGCTTTCCGGCTCTCGATCCATTTCACAGCCTGAGTGTAATTCATGTCGGTATCGGGTCCCGCCAGCCATTCCAGGCCGTTTTCCTTGTCTGTCATCGAAGAGCATTCGGTCACGGTAAAAGGGCCGAATTTTGTGATAGCAGCAATAATGCCCGAAGAAGGCTCGGACTCTTTTTGCGTGTCATAACTATGGGAAACGATGAGAGTATCATCCTGATTTCGGTGAATGACCTCTTTGTCCACCGGCGATTTCAGCCCTTTTTCCGCAAACCGCAGCGGGCCCGGTTTGAAAACCATCTCGCCGTCGCCGCTCCACCAGCCGTAGTGCGGCAACTGCCTTGAACGCGACGTGATTTCGTTTTTGATATAATCCGCCAGTTCGCTGAAAGTGATGAATCCGTCGCCTCCGGCATCCGCCGGCCCCGAAATGCCTTTGAATAAAGCCGACGCAAAAACTCCATCAAGGATCTTGTCGCCGTTTGCTCCGGCGGCAAAGATTATTTTTCCGTTTTCGTCTAATGACTCCCTGACGAAAGTGCTGTTGATTTTCTCCGAATCTTCGGCAAGAAGCCCGGATAAAGAGGCATCGGCGATAACCAGAGTGTGTTTCGCGCTAAAGCCGTCCACCGTCAGATCGCGCAATTGCTCCATGGATATATAAGTCTGCCATCGCGATTCGTCGCCGGATTTTTTCCCGTCCCAGGGAACCAGATAACCCGCGGGTCCCGATGGAGTAATCCGCGTCTGCCCGTGGCCGGAAAAATATAAAATAAAACGGTCGCTTTCGGTGAGTTTCGGCGCAATGACATCGTTTAAGTATCGTTGTATTTCACTTTTCGCGGCCTGCGTGTTTGTCAGAACATAAACTTTGAATCCCTGTTTTTCCAAAGCCAGCGAAATCCGCTTCGCGTCCTCGGCCGCGTTTCGGCGTGCGGGCCACGCGGATTGATAGTTGTCGATGCCGACAACCAGGGCGTAACCGCCGGAGTACCAGCGGCCCAGGTACTCCGTCCGAGCGGGGCTCCATTTGCCGTCGCCGGATTGTTGCGCCAAAAGGTCCTGAGCCGATAGCAAAACCAAGCACATCGAAATAATCATGAAATAAATCGGTGTTCGTTTCATAAGCTTCTCCGTAAATCCATCACAAACAAAATTCACAAATATAATATGAACCCTGAGCCGGATGAAGACAATCCCCGAAAAGGGGCCTGCGCACCTTAATTTCAAGGCCAGCCGAGTTTGAATCCTTCGCCGGTGACGATGTCCGTGGGCACGACGGGAACCTGACCGCCTTCGGGTAAAACGACCCTCATGGGGCTTGAACCGATGATGTCTTTTTGAATGTCGATGCCGGGCATGACTTCCGAGAGCATCATTCCCCGATTCGTGAGTTTGAACAGGCCGACGTTCGTGGCGTAAAAGACGTTTTTTCCTTTGGCCAGAGCCTGCGGGCCGCTGAAGGTGATTTCCCGGATCGAATCCTTGAACTTGTGGTCGCCGGCTTTTGCGATCCGCATTTTCCCTCCGCTCATTTCGAATTTCGCCTTGTTCATCCAGGAGCCGATGAAAAAGATATTCTTCGCCGCGGCCACCAGATCCGGAAGGCCGCCGGGGCCCACGTAGTCCAGCATCCTGGGTCCGCGGTTGGAGACATTGACATTCCCCAAAGAGTCCACTTCGAGGATGCCCAGGAGCGTGGCGTCGAGTTTTTCGTCGGCCATGCGAAACACCTGCGCGCTTGTGATGAGTTTCTCCGGTCCGACGGCGGCGCCGAAAAATATGCCCGGGGTCGGCAATCCGCCCACCACGCCGGTTTCGGAAAACAGCGTGATGTCCTCATGCAGGCCGCCCTCGTAGAGCATCCGGCTGACTTCCTCGCCCAGGCCGACGCCCACGTTGACCAGCGCGCCTTTTCCCACGGCTTCGGTGAACCGGGCGGCGGCCAGGCGCGCCACGGCCATTTCCGCCGGACTTCTGACGGGCGTGATTTTGAGAATGTCGCAGGCGAATTTCAGCTTTTCGACCGATTCCGGGACGTTGATTTCATCGCGGTGTTCCACGGTGAACATGGGCCAGTACTTGCGCTGCGCGATGGAGCCGGTCTGCTCGCTGCGCGGATTGACGACCACGAAGTCCACCTGGTCGGCGCGCAGGTATATTTCCGATTCCGCTTTGGGGATGATGTCCGCCACGCCGGCGATGACCATGCCGCCGTTTTTCCGCGCCGCCAGGGAGCTTTCATAGCTTTCGGTCTTCGTGGCGGCGTGGCGCATGTAAATGTTGCCCTCTTCGTCGGCGTAAGGGGCCACGAAAAGCGAGTAGTCGATCATCGGCATTTTATAGCGAAGCTTCTCGCCGTAGGTTTGTACGAAATTTTCCTTCATGGGCGCGCCGCCCACGTATGAACCGCCGCCCACGCGCGGATCCAGAAATGTCCCGACGCCGGTTTCCGATAAGACGGCGCTTTTCCCGGCGGCCTGCGCTTCGAGCAGGTAGGCCTCGATGCCCTGGGGCAGCGTGTGCAGTTCGCAAAGGCCCTTGTCGCCGCATTCCAGCAGGGCTTTGACGGTCTCCAGGTGCCCGGCCATGAACCGCGTGATAAGTCCCGGGTGATTCAATTCCTCCAAAGTGCCCGGTACGCGCGCCCGGCCGCCCTGCGCGCCGACGACGATCCACGTCAGATCCTTCGGCTCGCCAATTTTTTCAAAGATATCCTTGAGCGCCCAGAAAAAGATCGAGCAGCGCGCGTTGGCCGCCATGCCGGATGAGAAGATCGTCGAGCCGCTTTTAATCTTTTTCATCGCCTCGCGGGCGGAGACGAACTTGGACGGATCGAGGCCTTTTTCCGTGTAATCGATGTCGCGAAGGTTCCAGGTCAGACGCCATTTTGCGATGTGCGCCAAAATCCGCGCCTTGGTGAGGATATTCATGGATTCGGCTCCTTGTTTTCTTTTGAGGCGTTTTTTATTTTTCTCGTCGTTGGTTTATGCGTCGGCCGGTCGCCACGAGACATTTTTAAAGCATTTGCCGGCCTACGGCAATGAAATTCGCGCGATGAGCCGGACGATAAAAAGGCTATGCTTTGCGCGCGATCATTTCGTGGTAAGATTATTTGATGTTTGACCTTGACCAGCACATTCGCCGGGCCGTCGAAATCGCCGATGAGAAGATGCGCGGCGAGGCGGCGTGGAACCGTATCCGCGCCCGGCTGCTGTCGGCCGATATCTCGGATCGGGAAAAAAAGCGCCTGCTGGTTCTTTTAGGCTCCGCCGTGGGCGAGGCTCTGATCGGGCCGCAAATGGTTCTGGCCGACATTACGGGCCGGTGCAACGCGAATTGTATATTTTGCCGCGATCATTCGCCGCGCGTCACGGACCGCGAGGCCTGGCGCGATATGGAGATGCCGCCGGAGCTTCTTTTCAGGCTGATCGACCAGGCCGAGGATATGGGCTGCGAAAAAATGCCGATTCTCGCCGCCGGGGAGCCCACGCTTTATTCGGCCTTCGGCGAGGTTGTCGGGCGTCTGGCCGAATCGCCCATGAGTTTCGAGGTGTTCACCAACGGCCTCGCTTTTAAAAACGGCGCGCTGGATAAATTGGCGAAAGCAAAAAACGCGTCGGTGTATTTCAGCGTCTCGGCGGCGACCAATGAAACATTTCTGGCGTATCGCCCGAAGATGAGCGGCGATCTGCTTGGCAAAATCGACGATCATATCAAAGCCCTGATTTCCGCGCGTCCGGCGGGAGGAAAAACGCCGCGCGTTATCATCGTCAACGTCATCAACAACGGCAATTTTCGCGAAGTGATCCCCATGATGGAAAAAGCGATCGCCCTCGGCGTCGACGAGGCGCAGTACAAACTCACGGAGATTTCCGACATCAACCGGGATCTGATTCTGCGCCCGGAGCAGCTTCACTGCCTGCGCCTGGAGATGATGCACGTGAAGAATCTGGCCGGGGCGGCGGGCGTAGACGTGCAGGATAATTTCGACCATCAGCTCGATCTGGTGAACCCGCAAAGCGGCGATTACAGCGAAGGCCTGTTTGACAAAATTCCGTGCCGCGTCGGTTATGAATTCGTCCGCGTCCGGCGCGACGGCGCGATCAGCTTCTGCTGCGGGTTGAAATTTTTCGCCAACCTCAACGATGTGAATCTTAAGGATCACTGGTACGGCGAGGGCATGGCGAGAGCGCGCCGCACGGCGTTTGATTTTCCCAAAGGCGCCAACATGAAGATTCCCGACGGAGGGATGCTGCGCGACGATCAGTGCGATTACTGTTACAATTATATTCTCAATCTGCACGCCGACAGCGAGTGGCAAAAGTTGTTGCAGGCGCCGGAGAATGCCTGAAAAAACGCCGTCGACGCGACGTTTTTGTAACTGAGAATACGCATCATAGCGCTAAACTCTGTTCTCACGATGTGATAGTATATATATTGACGCCGAAGAACTATGCCTCGCGATCCGATCGCGACGTTCACCAGCTTTACGAGGGGGATTAAGATGAAGCCCATGCGCGCCGCAGTAGTGACAGCGCTTTTTATTCTGCTTGCGGCATCCGCCGCGCAAGCCGACATCCTGAAAAGCCCGTATCTCCAAAACGTGTCGCGCACGGGCATCACCGTGTGCCTGGAGACAAATTCCCCCGAGGATATGACGGTCGAGTGGGGCGCAGGCGAGCAGTACGGCGACCAGCTTATCGTCGGGTATGCGCAGGATCCGGATTTCCCCGAAGGCAAACGCTATGTTTACAAAGCGCGCCTCGAAGGCCTTGCGCAGGGGACGACCTATCATTACCGCGTGACGCACGGCGGGGACGTCTCCGAAGACAAAACGTTCATCACGGCGCCGGACAACATGTCGGATTTCGCCTTCGTGGCCTACGGCGACAGCCGCGGCGGCTCGCCGGAAGCTCTTAATCCCGAACACGTGGCCGTGGCGGAGAAGATCGCCGAGATCATGCCCATGTTCTACATCAACACCGGCGATTTCGTGAGTAGCGGCGAGAATTATCTGGACTGGGATACGCATTTTGTCACGGAAGGCGACCTGATGGGATACGCGCCCATGTACCCGGTTTACGGCAACCACGAAGAGGATTTCGATCTCGAAACTCTCTTTTCCGGTTACGGATTGTGGAAATACTATTTCGACACCAATCACGAAGACGACGGAACCTGGTACAGCTTCGATTACGGCAACGTGCATTTCATCATCCTCGACGTCGTCAGAAGCTGGCTCATCATACCCGGCACGCAGCAGTACCGCTGGCTTCAGGCCGACCTGCAGGACTACGTGGATAATCCCCATACCAACTTCCTGCTGGCCTTTTTCCACTACCCGCCGTTCAGCTGGAAGCCGGAACGCAGCGGGGATTTCATCACGCAGACGGTGGTTATGCCTATGCTCAAACGCCACGGCCTGGACGCCATCATCACGGGACACGACCACTATTACGCCAGACGCGAAGTGGACGGCCTTACGGAAGTGATCTCCGGCGGCGGCGGCGCGGGGCTTTACGACCTGTACGATGACGTTGAAAACCGCTTCGGCTACAAAGCGGCCGCCATGGATCACCACGTGATCGAGGTCAATGTATCCTCCACGCTTATGCAACTCGACGTCTGGAGCACCACCACGGGACAACTTATCGACAGCTTTAACTTGGAAGCCGACCAGCCGCCCGTGCCGGGAGACGACGATGTTGACGATGACGCTGATGACGACGTGGACGACGATCTGAACGACGACGTCGATGATGATCTCGACGATGATCTGAATGACGATGTGGATGATGATGACGACGACACGCAGCCGGCCCCGGCCCAAAGCGACGGCGGTGACGACGATGATGACGACGGCGCCTGCTGCGGCTGATGTAGTTGGTTAGTGGCCAGTGGTTAGAAACAGAGCCGCGCACGGCAAATCCACCGAAGCTTTAGCGTAGGTGGATGAGTAAGCGGGTAAGCTTCGGCCCTGTAGACGTGTGTGGCACAGCCTGTCGAGAGCCTCAAGGTCGAGCGACCGCCCCCGGCTGTGCATTGCTTCGGCCCTGTAGACGTGTGTGGCTTTCTTCTGAGCCGCGCACGGCAAATCCACCAAGCTTTAACGAAGGCGAATGAGTAAGCGGGTGGACTTCGGCCCTGTAGACGTGTGTGGCACAGCGCAGTCTGGCGACCGCAACCAAATGTGCTTGCCAGGCATTCCTTCACACCCGAGGGCGGGTGTGCCACACATGACGTGCCCGGGCGAAAATTGCATGGCTTCGGCCCAGCAGACGTGTGTGGCACAGCCGCCCCCGGCTGTGCATTGCTTCAGCCTTGCAATCGTGTGTTGCTTTCTTCTGAGCCGCGCACGGCAAATTCGTCTGAAGCGTCAGCGAAGGCGGATGAGTAAGCGGGTGGACTTCGGTCCTGCCACCAAATGTGGTTGTAAGACATTCCTTCACACCCGAGGGCGGGTGTGCCACACATGACGTGCTCGGGCGAAAGGGGGCATGACTTCGGCCCTGTAGACGCGTGTGGCGCTTCGCGGCTTTCAGCCGCAACCAAATGTCAATTTCCTTATGGTCCCGTCAGGGACATCTTCTTTGCCTACCGCGCTTTATCTCACGATCAAACAAAAAATCTTGACGTCACGCCTGAAATTTCGACATTAATATGACAACCGCCTGATCCATGAGGATAATTTATGGATATTGAAATCTGTTCCGGCGTGATCGCCCGCGCGGTCGGTTACGCGCCGCGTGAACTGAGGCTGACGCGCCTGGCCGGCGACGGATCGGACCGGCGATACTGGCGCGCCGAATTCCGTGATGAAAGCGGCGCCGGTCGTCGCTTCGTCGTCATGGATCTCATCAACGTCAAAAACGTCGTGTCCAGCGAAGAAGTCACGCTGTATCACCCGGAAGACGACGAACTGCCTTTTTTAAACATCCACCGATTTTTAGATCGGCTGGGCATTCCGATTCCCGGCGTGCATATTTACGACCGGGAAAAAGGCATCCTGCTTTTGGACGACCTGGGCGACACGCTGCTGTTGGACGCGGCGACGGGCGATCCGGCGCAAAGGCGCGCGCTTTACGGCCAGGCCGTCGATATCATGGTGGATATGCACGTGCGCGCTACGCGAAATCGCGACGACGCATGCATGGCCTTCAAGCAATCCTTCGAAATGCCGCTGCTCATGTGGGAGATGCGCCATTTCAGCGAGTACGGAATCGAAAAGCGCCCGGGCCGCGAGCAAAAGATCGCGGAAGATGACATGCGTGTGATCGAAGAAGGGTACGATCTTATTGCCGAGCACCTGCAAAGCCTGCCCCTTGTCTTCACGCATCGGGATTATCATTCGCGCAATTTACTTCTAAAAGACGGCCGCCTTTTCGTCATCGACTTCCAGGACGCGCTGCTCGGGCCCGCGGCGTACGACCTGGTGAGCCTTTTGCGCGACAGCTATATCGACGTTGGCGACGAGTTGGTGGATGAAATGATCGCGCGGTATATCAAAGGCAGGCAAAGCGCCGGCGAAGGGCCTTTCGATCCGCATAGCTTCCGGCGGGATTTCGATTTCCAATCCCTGCAACGCAACCTCAAAGTCGTCGGGCGCTTCGTGTTCTTCGACGTGGTCAAAGGCAATCCCAACTTCCTGCGCGACATTCCACGCACCCTGGGCTACATCAAGAAAAACCTGGCAAAGTATCCCGAGTTGCAAACCTTTCGCGACGCCCTGGCGAAATACGTTCCGGAATTGATGTAGTGACTGGATTTAATTGAGTGGCGACCTTGTCATCCCGAGCGAGTCCTTTAGGACGAGTCGAGGGATCCCTTTAATGATTCATGAAATATTTTTGACAATAATATATCATGGCAAACCGATAGCGCCTCTTTGAAGGGATTTCTCGACTTCGCTCGAAATGACAAAGTGAGTCTTTTGTGAGTTTATTGTCATCCAACTCGCCGATGCATCAAACCTTCGACAACACGCGTTCGGCCAGGGCGCGTCGGCGCAGCGCGTATTTGTCGTCGCCGGATTTTCGTTTGAGCGCGCGTTCCAGAACCGGCGCGGCGTACTGCATTTCCTTTTTCGCAGCTTTGCTGTCGATTTCCAATAAAGCCAAAAGCGAATAATAAAACGAAAACCGTTTCCAACGTCCTTTGCCGTCGCGGTAGGATTGCATCTGTTTCACGCCCGCCGTGAGGATTTTTGCCGCCACGGCCTTGTCGCTTGCATTCATGTGCCGCCACATGGCCGCTGAGCACGTGCCGCAGCAGTACAAGCCGAATGGAAGATATTTTTCCACTTTCCATGAGGCCTGCATTTGATCGAGCAGATTCTGCGCGCAGGCGTCCCGAGCCGCGCCGACCTTCGCATTCGGCGTGTCGAGGATGTACAGCGCGCCGCACGCCTCCTGACTCAGGATGTGCCCGACGCCGGCGCCGGATGTAATTTTTTCTCCGGTGAAAAGGCGGATGCCGTTTTTATAATCCCGATCCGTCGGCGCGAACGTGCCGTAATAGGAACGCGGCAGTCCGTGCCGCGCAGCGATCCATTTCGCCGCGGCGCTTTGGTCCTTTTTCGTGATCTTGCGCCCGAAAAAAATCGCCTCGTTAAACTTATCGAGCGTTTCGCAAAGGCTGCTTTCATCGAGGATTGTCATTGTTGCTTTCCTTTAAGCACAGCGGGCTTTTCACCACCCTTTTCCTTCTTTTCCATCCGTGCTTTTCCGTTTTCCACCACGATCAGATTTTCATCGTCGTACTCGATCTCGCGCCTTTGCGCGGCCTGCGTGTCTTGCGCGGACGCCAGAATTTCAAGAGTTTTCATCATCGCATCCGTACGCTTCAGGTGCTGTTTTATCTTCGCGAAATATTTTCCGGTGTCCGCCCATGCAATGCGGGCCAAGATGGAGTTTTGCAAATCCACATCGGGATCGATGAATACGGGATCGCCTTTTCTGCCGGATGCATCCCAGGCTTTGATATTTTCGATCTGTCGCATCGTGGCGGCCGCAAACACGGCGCTTTCCCTTTTAGGCCATCGAATCCATTTCAGAAACGCGTATCCGATCTTGCTGCCTTGATCCTTGCCGTCGGCGCCGATGATTCTCGGAGGCCCTATCTTCAGCATTGAAGTAGTGTCATAGCATTCATGTTGCATTGAGCCGATGAAGGTATCGACGGGATCGGGATAAGACCGCCGCCATTCGGTCAGCTTCGCAAGCTCCCCGGCGCTGACTTGCGGCGCCGCCCGAAGCACGGCTCTATCCACTTTCGCGGCGCAAATAATCCCGAACAGCAAAGGGAACAGGGCAGGCGAACCGATAAGATCGCGGCTGATGGTCGTCGCCGTTTCAATCCGGTTTAACGCCTTAACGTTTTTCCCCTGATTGATTTCGAAGCCGGCCGCGGCCAATTCCCAGGTCATCAGGTTCGAAAGCGGGCGTAGATTCGGCACATCTCCGCCGCCATATCGCGGCACTGCTTATCAAATTCTTCCAGCTTTTTTTTGTCCAAGTCGGGCCATTTCAAATACGGGTACACGTAAACAACCCAGACGACGATTCCGATGATCGATAAAAGAAGCGATATTTTTCCGATGAGTCTAAACATATATGACGCTCCAATACTAATTAAAAAAAGCTGTAGCATCCACTTAAAGGAATTCCAACCCCCGCGTCCCGATATGTTAAAATGCATGCGGCAAAATAATCGCGGATGCATCAAATCCGGCCCAAAGCGCTATCGGAGTCCGGCGCGCCACGCACTCTTGCCCCGGGCCTGCGCAATTGTTAATCTTTCGCGACTTGTTTGCCATGAAAGGAATTGCCATGCGCCGATGGGCTTTATATGCGATGATTATTTCCGTGCTGACCGCCGCGCCGGTTTTCGCCCTGGACATCACGGGGCAGGACCCGATCTTCGACACCTTCGTCATCGGCGTCGAGGAACCGATCACCCTGATCTTCGACGCGTCGCTGAATCCGGCGACGGTGACGGCGGGCAACGTGAAACTCACGCGCGTGGATACGTCGGAAGATGTCGCCGCCGCTTTGAGCGTTCAAACGACCACCCTCGCCGACGACACCATCGTGATCACGCCCAATGACGACCTGCGTTTCGGTAAACGCTATCGCATCACGCTGGAGGCCGGGCTGACCGACGCCGGCGGCGCGCCGTTTTCCGGCAATTACCCCTTCGGAGCCGACTTCGTGCCCAACGTGCCCCGGGACATGAAATTCCCGCAGTGCGCTTCCGACGACACGGATTGCCTGACGGATCTGTCCAATCCCTTCATGGGTTTCAACCCCATCGATCCGGAAAGCACGGACACGGATGAAATCTGGACCATCCCCGGCGTCAGCGCTTCCGAAGCCTGGAAGTGGTCAACGGGCCGCGCCGACGTGATCGTGGCCGTCATCGACGACGGCATGAGCAGTTATGACGAAATGGATCTGCGTGATCGGTTGTTTCTCAACCAGGGCGAACTCGGCGGAGCGCACATGCCGCAAAACGGCGACGCGCCCTGCGGCGTTTTCGACTGCAACGGCGACGGGCGCTTTAGCGCATCGGACTACGACAACGACAACCGCCTGCTGGCGTTAAGCGGCGGCGACCCGGTCACCGTGGAGCACCTGCTCCAGGCGTTTTCCGACGGCGTGGACGACGACGGCAACGGCCTGCCCGACGACATCTCCGGCTGGGACTTTTTCCGAGGCGTCAACGAAACGCTGGGCGTGAAGGAATTTCCCGAAGGCACGCACGGCGACGGCGCCGACAACGTGGCCAATCAGGCGCAAAACGGCTACGGCTCGCGCATCGGCATGTGCCCGGACTGCACGGTGATGGAAATCCGCGTGTCCGACGCCGTGGTCACGGATTTCAACCTTATGGGCACGGCGGCCCGCTACGCCAACGAAATGGGCGCCAAGGTCATGGCCATCGCCATGGGCAGCTTCAACTACAGCCCCGACGCGCATCAGGAATTTCTCGACGCTTATGAAGACGGCGTCCTGGCATTCGCCGCCGGCGGCGACGAACTGGGATTCCATCACCTCTGGCCGGCGGCGGGCGAAGACGTGGTCAACGTCACCGCCCTGTTTCCCTTCCCGCCGGTCGAGCTTTTCGGATTCATCCCCATGGAATGGATCGCCTTCACCGAATCCTACTGCACCAACTACGGCGCGCACACAGACATCTCCATGCCCGCCGGGCACATCTGCACTTCCGAAGCGGTGCACAACACGGCGGGCGCCGCGGCCCTGATCGTTTCCCGCGCGCGGGATGTGGGCATCGAACTGACCGCCGGAGAACTCAAGCAGATCGTCGACATGTCCGCCGACGACATTAAGGAGCGGTGCGTGTCCCTCGTGGAAGGCCCGTCCATGGGCGGCACATGCCACGAAGGATTCGACGAACATTTCGGCTACGGGCGCATGAACCTCAAAAACGCCTTCGACATGCTGGGCTACCCGGAACTGGGCATCGACGCCGCCGTTCCGCCGCACGCGCGCATCACCGATCCGTCCTGGTGGCGCATCTTCGATCCCGGCGAGGCCTCCGCCCTGACCGTCATGGGGGAAATGAGCAGCCGCCCCGGCAATTACCAGTGGGAACTCCAGGCCGCGGAAGGCGTGCAGCCCTACGACCGGGATTTCGTGGTGCTGGCGTCCGGCTCGGGATCGGATCCTTTCAGCGGTGAAATCGCCACCGTGGACGTGGCGAGCGTCATGCCGGAAAATAAATGGGACACGCCGCCCAAAGACGCCAACGATAAAACCATCACCTTGCGCCTGCAGGTCTGGTATCAGCAAAACGGCAAAAAGATTCTCGGCGAAGCGCGCAAGGCTCTACAGGTTCACCGGGACGACGACCCGCAAAGCGGCCTGATCGACGGTTTCCCTCTGCCGCTTCCCGGCAGCGCCGAATCCAGCCCGCGCCTTTACGACATGGACGGCGATCTCGACGGGCGCCTGGAAATCGTTTTTTCCACCAGCGCCGGAACCGTCGAGATGTATAAATACAATACACAGACGCAGAAATGGGGACCGGCTCCCGGATTCCCCGTTGACATCTCCGGCGACGATCCGCGCATCGTCGACGCGGTGATCGCCACGAACGCCGTGGGCGACCTTTTGGGCGACGGCGCGCCGAAAATCGTCGCGGCCACCATGCGGGGCAAAATCTACGCCGTGCACAACGACGGCAACCTGCACGACGGCGGAGCGATCCTCGACGGCTTCCCGGTGCAGGTGGACGATCCGCCCAACGACACGTCCTTCGACTTCGGGCACGGCAACTCCATCATGGCCTCGCCGGTGATGACGGACCTGGACCTGGACGGCATGATGGAAATCGTCGTGGGCTGCTACGATCAGCAGGCCTACGCCTGGAAGCCCACAGACGGCGACAACGACGGCCTGGCCGACATGATGCCCGGATGGCCGGTGCTTCTGTCCAGCGCCCCGGGACTCGTGGACGACTTCAAAATGTGCCTGGGCGCCGGAGGCGATCCCGCGCTGCCCGCGCAGGTTCTCGGCAGCCCGGCGGCGGGCATCCTCGATCCCGACAACAACGATCCGGACATCGCCGAGCATCCGGCGGTCATCATCCCCGCCACGGAAGTTTGCGAAAACGATCCGCTGCCCACCAGCCGCGTCTACGCCGTGTACTGGAACGGCTACGACAATCCCAAAGGACCCTTCCTGCCCGGCTGGCCCGCGCGGACGTTCGTTCCTTTGGGCGACGCGATTCCCATTCCGCCCCTGACCACCGGCGCGACCAACTCCCCCGCCGTATGGGTTACCGGCGAAGGCGACGCGTACATCTCCGCCGGCAGTTTCATGTGGCTGCCGCAGATGATCCATTACGACGGACGCAAAACCAACGTGGCCTCCTACATGGGTTCGCTCAATGTCACGACTTCGGCCAACGGCAGCTTCGCCCGTTTCCGAGGCGACGACTCCATGCAGTTTCTCATCCCCACGCTCGGACCGCTGAACAAGGTGGACGGCCGGATCAAGCTGGAAAGCTGGAACGTGGTGGGCTTCGACGTGGGTAAACCCGGGGACCTGATCTTCCGCAAGCGCTGGGAGGACATCCAGTTCTTCGTCAATCCCACCGTGGGCGACATCAGCGGCGATACGCTGCCGGAAGTCATCGCGGGCAGCGGCGGATACAACGTCCACGCCTTCGACGTCAACGAAAACGAAGCCGAAGGCTGGCCCAAACCCACGCACAACTGGGGCATCGCCGCCGTCGCGCTCGGCGACATGGACCGGGACGGAAAGCTGGAAGCGGTCATGCCCACGCACGAAGGCTATTTATTCGCGTGGGAAACCAAAGGCCGCGAATGCCTGCTGGACAAACCCAACTCCGACTGGCGCACATTCAGCCACGACGAACGGGGCACGGGATTCTACGGCGCCGACACGCTGCCGCCCCGCATGATCACGGACCTTTCCGTCACGCGCTACGCAGGCGGCATCTTCGAGCTGAATTTCACCGCGCCGGGCGACGACCTGGGATGCGGCTATCCGGCGGCCTACGATGTGCGTTATTCGACGAATGCCGACGACAGCCTGCGTGCGCTGGATGACTTCCTCACCGCCGCGCCGGCTACGGTTCTGCCGGATCATCTCACGTTCGGCGGTCAGCAGGAAAAACTCCTCGTGCAGGCGACGGCGGACGCGGTCGTATTCTCCATCCGCGCCGTGGACGAACTCAATCAAGCCGCCTGGCCCTCGGCGACGGTCGCGGCGCACGATCCGCCGCCCTCCGGCGACGATGACGACGAAGGCGATGACGACGATGATGAATACCTAGCGCCCGCAGACGCGGACAAAATCTACGAATCCGAAGGCGACGACCAGGAATGCGGCTGCGGCAAGGCATAGCCTTGCGTAAATACGCTTAAATCTTTTTCTACAGTCGCAATGGCATCGGGAAGCTATGAGCTTCACCAAATACGCTCAATACCCGCTCGCTTATTCGCCTTCGCTAACGCTTTGGCGAATTTTGCCGCTCGCGGCTCTGTGTCTTTTGCCGAAGATATGACGTCGTGTGCGGTTTCTCCTGTCCTGAGCGCAGCCGAATGAAACCGCGATTGCAGGAGCTTTGCCCCATACTCATTTGAATCAAATCTCAGGTCAGAAAAATCCGCCGCAGGCAGCGCCGTTTTCGTCATCGTCGGGATCAGATACGCCTTCGACGATATCCTGGAGATTCCGCAATTGGCTGGTCATGGACGCCACGCGGGTTTTGGCGGCCATCAGATGAACCTTCAGATCCTCGTCGTACAATATTTCGTCTTCGATCTCGTCTTCGTCGAACCAGCCGGGGATATATCCGGGGCCGTCGTAGTCATATCCGTCGCCGTCGAAATCGCCGCCATCGATGTCAACGAAGATCGCGTTGGTGACCACGAAGGGATAGTTGTCGTGATTGCGTTCGATGGGACTGTCCACGGGAACGAGGTTTGATATTCCCAGCCATTCTTCCAGCAGTCCGTTGACGCCCAGAAGCAGCGTGTCGTCGATCTCGATGGACGGCCCGTCCTCGGGAGGCGTCAGCGGGGCCAGGCTCTCGTAGCCGATTCCCATGGCCAGGATGAACGTGTCCCGGTCCACGCGGCATGTGACGGAGTCGTCAAACCGCACGACCTGCCCGTCACGCAGGCTCATGCCCTTGGTGTCGCAATCCAGGACGATATCCGTCGAAACATCGGCGCCGATTTCTCCGATGAGAATTCCGTTGCCGTAGATTTCGATTCGGTTCAAAGACATCCAGGGCGGCGCCTGGGCCTTGATGCGCACGTCGATCGTTCCGTCGGGATCATACACGTCGGAGCCGATGGGCGAGCCGTCGACCCAGACTTCCATGAAGGGGCCCGTGGTGGCGATGGCGCGTCCGGCCTTGAGGTTCGTGATCACCTCATCCATGTCCATAAACTTCGGATCGTCGGTGGAGCTCATGATATATGTCCGGCATTTGCCGACGGGATTTTTGTAGGTGCTGTGCGTGTCGGATACACCCAGCCCGGCGACGCGTTTGCCCATGGCGAGGATGGTCATATAGTCGTCGATCATGCCCCGGTTCGTGTGATCCAAAAGAAGGTCGCCGCTGGAAATGCGCTCCTGTTCTTCGGCGGTGCGGATCAACGTGGGCAGCAGCGGAACCTCTTCCGGCTTGGGCTCGCCGAACTCGCCGTGCGTGATTTCCTCTTCCGTGATGGTTCGAAAATCCTGGAGGCGCTTCGAGTTGAGCAATTCGATGCCGTCGAAATCCCAGGAAAAATTCACCGAGCCGTCGGTTGAAAACAAACTGCCGTTGTGCACGACCGGATCGCCCACGGTCATGAGATCGGGGGCGCCGAATGTTCCGTAATACTGCTCGAATCCGAAAGCGCGCAGATAGCCCGTGATGGACTCCTGATTGTGGTTGGCCACGACCATGGCGTCCTGTTTTAAAACGTCGTGATCCGTCAGATTTCTCAGGGCGTCGAAGCAGTCCTGCGGCGTATAGACCGGCATCGGCGAACCGTCGGGCAGCGTGGTCGTCGGGCTGGGATTGCGCCATTGCGGGGCGCCGCCGGAGGTTTTGGTCTGGTCGTATTTCAGCGGATATCCGTTGAAGTGCGCGTAATTGAAATGGGACAGCTCATCGCCGCGCAAGGCGGTCAGATTATCGAGTCCGCCGAGCTGCTCCAGGGCCGGGCGGTAATTCGTGATGGCGTCGTGATCCGTGGAGGCGATCAGATCCACGTCTTCGGCCATGCCGCAAAGCACGCGGTCGACAAGTTCGACGCCGGAATCGGGACTGACCTGCGAATGCATATGGAGGTCCGCCGAAATCCATCCCGAGGTGTCCACGACGCGGTCGATATAAAGATCGACTTCCCGGTTTTCCATGGCTTTGATCGTGACCCGGCTCTCGTCGGTGGAGTACTCGGGGCCGCGTGTCGCAACGACGCGGTACGTTCCCGGCTGAAGCTTCGCTTCAAATTTTCCGTTTTTGGAAAAAAGCACCTCGGCCATTTTCCCCGGCACGTAGGATTCGCCGAGGAAAGGATCGCCGACGCCCTGCTCGTCAACTCCGATGATGGAAAGTTTGCACGGCTCGCCGGGGCCGTTTTGTCCGTAGCTGCGAACCCGAACGGTCAGAACGCCGGTCGTCGGCAGAATCAGGGAAACCTCTTTTTGTTCGCCGTCCTTGATGCGAATCGGGAGCAAATCGCTGTGCGTGTTGGCCGGACCCGAAGCCATGAGGATATAGCGGCCGTCCATGGTCTGCTCGTCCACGGGCAGTTTGCCTTCGAAGCTGCCGTCGGCCGCGGCGTCGTATCTCAAGCCGTCGGTCTTGAATCGGCTGTAGGGCATGAGGCGATGATAATCGACTTCGCCTTCGTCGAACGCCGCCAGATATTCATTCATTTCCTCGTAATTGGATTTCACCGGAGCGTACTCGCCGCTTTCGACAAAGCGGGGGTGCGGAAACGCCAGGACGCTTGCGCCGCTGACGGCGCGCCCGTCGGCTTCGTCGATGACGTTGCCTTTGAGGTTGCCGTAGGGCCAGTTCTTGATGTCGACGACCTGATCCAGAACTCCGCTGACGTCGCCTTCGGCCACGACCAGGTATCGCGTGTACGTGTACGTGCTTCCCGGATCGGGAAAGACCGGCCCGTCTTCGGTGACCTGCTGCGCGGCGATGGTCAGAAAGCTTTCCGTGACAGGAAACGAAAGCGGGCCGTTCGGGGACACGAGGCCGTATCCGACTTCGTCGTTGACGCCCGCGGACCAATCCACGGTCGGCGTATCGATGAACATGGAGATGCCGCGATTGAAAAGCTCCTCGGCGTACCAGCTTGGCGAGAAGCCGTACACGCCGGGTCCGATGATGTCCAGGGAGTCGCCCCAGAAGACCGCGTCGCCGAAAAAATCCCCCGTAAACATGGCTGCCAGGGCGTTGTCCTCGGCGGTGACGGGCCGAAGCGGAATTTCAAATGTTTCCGCGGGCTCGCTTCCGTCTTTTTCCATCAAGGTGAAAGTGGAGCGGATTTCCAGATAATTTTTTCCGGGAGCGAGGGTATAGACGGTTTCGGCTTTGACCGGCAGAAAATTCAAAGGGACCGGGATGATTTTAAGCAGCGTGATCAGCTCGTGAAGAACTCCCTCCGCTTTGATCTGCGCCGGGCCTCCGTCCGAGCCGTCGCTGACGACGGTGATGGCGTCCTGCGGGATGCGCACGACGGGGCCGCCGGCGATGATGTTTTCAAAGCCGAAGGTTTTCACGTCCATGATGGGCACGATCTCCAGGAGCGCATCCTTGCCGGAGACCGAAGGATAGAAGGCGTTTTCCCGGCGCTGAATGTCGGCGTCCAGAATTGCGCCGCCCCACCGGTTGACGCCGCCGCCGGACATGTCCGTGGCGTGTCCGTTGATGAGCACGCGAATCCGGTCGTTTTCGATGATGTAGTCGCCGGTGTTGCCCAGGGATTTGGGTCCGCCGATAAGTTCGGACCGGCTGGTGACTTTATAGGCGCGGGCCTCCACGTAATCCTCGGCGTCCTTGCAGCCCGCGAGAAAGCAAAGGGCGACAAGCATTGCCAGTATCAAAAAGGCGGCGGCTTTATGTTTTCCTGCTTGCATCTGGTACTCCAACATTTTTATGCGAATGCGGCTTTGCGGCGGCGAAATTAAAAGCTCAATGCCGCCTGCAGATAGAAGCTGTCGTTGTCTTCTTCCGGCATGCCTTCCAGTTCGGCGCGCTGCGTGTAGTTCGCCTGCAATTTCGCGTGGTGCGGATTTGCGATGTGCCAGTTGAGGCCGTAGGTCGTGGCGGCGAGCCTTCGCCGCGGCATCACGTCCGAAAGAAGATCCAGGTTGTATTCCTCGTACCGGACGGCCGGCTCCACCTTGATCCAGCGGATGTAATAACCGCCCTGCACGAACCAGCCGTCGGTCTCCCAGTCTTCGGCGTATTGACTGGCCGTCATCGTTTCGGCCAGGTCCGGTTCGAAGCGCGTGGCGATGTATTCGGCGAGCGCCGAAAATCCGTAGCCGCGGACTTCGGCGTCCACGCCCCAGGCCTTGACGATGCGGTCGATGTCGTTGTTCTGCAAGAAGGAATAACCCAAAGACAGGCGCGGTTTTTTGTCGCCGGCGGTTTCGAGATCGCCTTCGCCCGCGCTCATGGCGTCGATCAGATCGAGCCTCGCCCTGGCGGTGTATTGAAGGTTGTCGTTGTTGTCGGGTCCGTAGTCGCCGTCGCTGTTTCCGTTGAAGGCGCCCAGGCGGATTTTCAGGCGGGCCAGATCGTTCGCATAGTTGTAGTCGGCGTCAAGCGTCGCGCCGAGGTCGTACTCGATGGGCGTTTCTTCCACGACCATGGCCCGGTTGATCAACTGGAGTTTGGCCGTGCTGTTAAGGTTCTGCCTGGAAAAGGGAAGCTTCATGCCGCCCAGCGTGAAGCCGTGCCCCATTTTCAAGTTGTCGCAAGGGGCGTAACTCCAAAACGCTTCAACGTAAGCCGTGTCCACGCCGAATTCGACCTGCCCGTCCTCGTTGGGTTCGGCGACGGCGAGGATCTTGAAACGCAACCAATCGTAATACGCCCTGCCTTTGAGGCCGAGTTCCGCCTTGCGCATGTGAAACCCGCGCTGATCGTGCGGGGAGCCGGGGTAGGAGATCACCTCGTCATAAGGCATCTCGTTCCACAAAGTGTAGCCCAAAAGCAGCGAGCCCGCGGGGCTTATGCCGTATAACGGATTTTCGGCATGCGCCTCCTTAAGCTCGGCATAGGCCTTGTCGTCGATCACGGATTTGTCGTGAAGAAGCTCCGCCAACTCCATGCCGCCGTTTCCGGTCCGGCTCGATCCCTCGTCAGCCGCGGCGTAAACCGGCGTCAGAATGAAAACGGCCAAAGCCGCGATCAGAATTTGTCGACTCATAAGCATCCTCCTTAAGACGCGCTCAGCGTGCGCCGAACGGTATTGAAGTCGTCGTGCGTGATGGTGATTTGAACGTCGGCCCGCGGCGTGATGTAAAACTCGGCGAGGCCGTTGATATCGGTATGGGCGATCCGCTCGACGGCGCCGTCGGCGGCGTGAATCATGACGTTTTGCAGCGGCGCGCCGTCGTCCTCGTCTTCGACATAGACGCCGACCCGCTGCTCCCGGTCGAGAGTCAGTTCCTGAACGTCGAATCCCGCCGCCATGACCTTGAGATAGACGCCCAGTTCATCATCGACGGGAACGTATTTGATTCCGGCGGCGTCCAGCGTATCGGTGGGCCAGGATGAGCGCGTGGGATCGCCGATCTGCATGCCGTGATCGGAAGTAAAAATGATGGTGGTTCCATGATCCAGGCCGAAGATTTCCAGCCAATGAAATAGAACGCCGAGGTTTTCGTCCGCCTGCGCCATCACGACGTCCATCTTGTCGCCGTGCGGGCCGTAGGCGTGTCCGGCGCCGTCCGTGGTCATGAGGTCCAGGATCACGTATTTCGCCGGCCCCACGTATTCCGTGGAAAGGCAATGGTAAAGCTCTACGAAAGCCATCGAAACCAATAGCTGCTCGCCCCAAACGCTCATATCGCCCATCAGCGCCGGAGACGGCCCCGGAACTTCCGGCGGCCAGTAGAGACCGAACGGGGGGAACGGTATCCGCCAGCTCGAATCCCGAAACTCGATGTCCGCCTTGTCCGCGCCGCGAACGCTGGGGTCGAGGAGGCTGACGGTGAAAGCTCCTTTGCCTTCGATGCGTTTCCACTTGCCGAAATTGCGGTGAATCGCCTGGTGAATGGTCTCCACCGGGCCGATGGGTTTGAAATAGGGATCGGTGAAAACCAGTTGGCTGATGGGCGTCGCGCGCTCGTGTTCGTCCCGATAATAAAAGGCGTTGTCCACGAGCCCGTGATGACCGCTGTACACGCCGGCGCCGATGACGTTGTGACTGGGATACGTGACCGACGGCCAGTTGGCGACAGCGCCGTATTCCAGGGAAGCCCCCTCCTGAATCAATCGCCGGAAATTGGGAACGCTTTCGGGGTTTTGCTCGATCTGGCGCAATATCTCGGTCAGCGTCAGGCCGTCGCTGACGATGATGATCACGCGCTGGGATTTTTCGCCGCTTAAGACTTCCTCGATGACGCGGCCGTCCTGCCAACCCAGATAGACGTCGTTGCTCCAGATGCCACGCTCGTCGACGCCCAAGGTTTTTTCCATGCCCATCAGGCGGCCCACCGTCGGCGCGATATCGACCTGCCGGGCGTGCAGGCCCTCGCCGGCGCCCGGCTCAACGCCCGCTCCCCAGAAAATCAGCGGGCAACGGCTTTGCGTGTAGTTGAGACTGCCATGAGTTCCGAGGTTGTGATCATAATGCGCGTAGCCTTTCATGTTGATCATGAAATCGGCGCTGTCCGGATTGTCGAAAAACGCCGCGATGCGCTCGTAGCCGAAAGGATAGGAATCATTTTCGGGCTCGATAAAGGAAAGGCGTTCGTCGTTTGCGGCGTAGCCGGGAACCGAAGCGCCGTTGGGATTGGAGCCCGCCGCCAGTTCCTCGGCGTAGCTGCCGATAAATTCCGGGTCCTGATTTTCGATGGGATTTTCACCTTCGACTTCGACGATCTCGTAATGATAACCGTCGCGGTCCTGCAGGCGCTCAAAGATCACCGAGCCCCGCTCGGCGTAGACTTCATAATCGTCGCCGAAGCGCGTGGCGACGAAATCCACGCTTTCATCGTTCAGCAATGCGCTAAGCGCCGCTTCAAAATATTCCTGTTCCTCGCCGTTTATCCCCTGATCGAGCAGAGGCATTTCGAAAAATCCCGTTTGTCCGTCGCGCGTGTTGTCCAAGGCAAAAGTTTTCTGGTGGGAATCGCCCGCCGGCGCGATTTCCAGGCGCAAGGTCACGTCCCCGGCGCATCCCGCTTCGTGATCCCAGCTATGCCAGACGATATTGTGGCTGCCGGCGGCAAGGTCGCTGACGTCGCCGGAGGTCAAAACCGGAATCCAGTCCTCGGTTCCCGCGCACGCGCCCTGGTAATAAAGAACCACGTCCTGTTTCGATCCTTCCGGCAGATTCAGCAGAAATTGGACCTGAACGTCTCCGTAGCCGCCTTCGACGCCGGTGATGCGCACCGCGCCCGACGCGTCTCCGTAGGATCCGCTTTCCCACTGCTTGTCCGCCTCCTCGCGGTCGGAACACGAAGACAGCGCAATAATGAGAATAATGAGGATCAGCGCGGGCAGGCCGCGGCGAAGAAATGGTTTCATGATTTTTCCCGTGTACGAGTTTTCATTCAAACAGGTCTGACGGGAGCAGATTTATCGGAGGCGATGTGATTTTGATTAAATTTCCGTTAGGACTTCGTGAATTTTTTTTGGTTCTTCGAGGATTACCGTACTTTAACATGCGCCGTTCATTTAAAGTTTCATGCCCGAAATTCCGGCAAGAAGTGAAGGTCGCCGTGGTGATCCAGGATAAATGTAAGCTTCATTACTCTCATGAGATGTGTTTCGGATATTACAAATCTCGGTTTTGCTCTATAATCCGCCGTGCAATCGCCGTCCGCTTCTCATGAAGCGAAATTTTGGTTTTTCGGGAATCAATATTTTGAAAATATCGAAAGCAGAAAAGGCAACGTTTATTGCGATTGCCGTCGGGGCGATTTTGTTCGCCATCAAATACGCCGTCGCCCGGTACACGGGCAGCCTGGCGATCATGGCCGACGCGTGGCACTCGGTGGCCGACGTTCTGATCTCGGTGCTGGTGCTGATCGGGGTCATCCTGTCCCGCAAGGGCTGGCGGCTGGCGGCGATTATCGAAAACATCATCGCCCTTTTCATATCCCTTTCCATTTTCACGGCGGTGTATTTCCTCGCCGGGCAGAGCCTGGGGCGCGGCGCGCAAAGCCATGTGACGAATATCCCCGCGGGCCTATTCGGCGTCGTGATATGCGCCATGATCGCGCGGGCTTTAGGCCGTTACAAAATCCGCGTGGGCACGGAAGAGGACTCGGTGGGCGTGCTGGCCGACGGGCACCATTCCATCATGGACTATTACACGACCATCGTGGCCGGCGCCGGGCTCATGGGCCAGATGATCGGCCTGAAACTGGACTCGATCGCTTCGATTATCGTCGTCGCCTTCGTGGCCCACATCGGCCTGAAGATCGCCGTCATCGCCACGCAGGGTCTGGCGAAGGATCAAACCTTCAGTGCGGCCGGCCGGATGCGTATTTTGAGTCTGCTGCTCGAAAAACCGCTTAAGGCGCTCAGGGATTTCATCAAGTGGACCACGGGCCGGGAATTTTCCTTCGATCTTAAAACCGCGGGCGACTGGTTTCTGGCGCGACGAAAAGCTCTGATATCCGCCGCGATTCTCCTGGCCGCCGGAACGTATCTCGCCTCGGGATTCTTCACCGTCGACGCGCAGTCTTCCGCGGTGGTGACGATTTTCGGAAAAGCGTCAAAAGAGCCCCGCGGCCCCGGCCTTCATTACGCGCCGCCCTATCCCGCCGGGCGGGTCTACAAAGTTCCGACGAATATGGTGCAGCGGGCGGAACTGGGTTTTACGACGAACTTTGACTATCAGACGGACTGGCGGCGAAACGGGCTGGCGCCTTTCGAATGGCACAGCGCGCACACCACCGGTTTTTATAAAAAGGATTTCAAAGAGGCCATCATGCTCAGCGGCGACGAAAACATGATCGACCTCAACGCGGTGGTGCATTATAAAATTTCCGATCCCGCCGCTTTCCTGTTCGCCATGGACAACCTGGAAGCCATGGTCAAGAACTATACGGAAAACGTCCTTCGCCTGATCGTGGGACAGACCGCCATCGACGAGATTCTTACCGACAAGCGCAAGGCCGTTCAGGAAAAAGCCGCGACGATGCTCCAGAAAGCATTGGACGCCATGGGCGCCGGCGCAAAGATTATCAGCATCGAACTTCAGGATGTGCATCCGCCGGTGAGCGTTGTGCGCGCGTTCCGCGACGTGGCGACGGCCAAAGAGGAAAAAGCCCTGAAGGTCAACAACGCGCTGGCCGAGCAAAACGAGAAAATCCCGCAGGCTCGCGCCGATGCGGTGTCCGAAAAGCGTACGGCGGAGGCCTACAAAGATCAGAAAATTCAGGGAGCTTTAGGACAGGGGGATCGTTTCCGCCTGCTTTTTGAACAATATCGGCTGGCCCGGGAAGTCACGGCGCACAGGCTCTACCTGGAAACGGTGGAAGAGGCGCTCAAAGGAAAAAGAAAGTTCATCGTCAGTCCCGGCGTCGGCTCGAAAGCTTTGGATCTGCGTTTTCTTCCCACCGCCGGCGCTTCCGGCGGCCGGGGGAAATAAACGCAAAAATTCAAAAGGGGGGATGCCATGTCCCGCGGTAAAACGCTTATCATAGTCGCCGCGGCGATCCTTGTCGCCGCCATCGGCAGTTCCCTGTTTACCGTTGACGAAACGCAGATTGTCGTGGTCACGCGTTTCGGCAAGCCCGTGAAAGTCATCCAGGATCCGGGCCTCAACGTCAAACTGCCTTCGCCCTTCGCGTCGGTGCTGCGTTTCGACAAGCGCATCATGGTTTACGAGCCGCTGCCCTCGGAATTTCTCACACAGGACAAAAAAAATATCCTGGTTCAGGCCTTCGCCTGTTGGCGAATCCGGGACGCGCAGAAGTTTTTGCAGACGGTCAAAACGCGGGAAGGCGCCGAGCTGAGAATCGGCGACACGATCCGCTCCGAGCTTGGCTCCTCTTTGGGAACGTCGCCGCTTAGCGAACTGATCTCCACGGAGCCGGAAGGCGTGAAGATCGGCGAGATCATGGCCCGCGTCACCGCCGACTGCGCCGAGAAAACCATGCGGAACTACGGCATCGAGCTGGCTTCCGTTTCCCTGAAAAGGATCAATTTTCCCGAGCAGAACAAGGCCTCGGTTTATGAGCGCATGCGCAGCGAACGCCAGCGCATCGCCAAGAAATATCGCGCCGAAGGCAACGAAAAGGCCTCCATGATCAATGCGGAAACCGACAAGGAAGTTTCCCGCATCCTGTCCGAAGCCTATCGGGAGGCCGAAAAGGTCAAGGGCGAAGGCGACGCACAGGCCGCCAAAATTTATTCCGAGGCCTACAACAAGGATCCGGAGTTTTACAAAAAACTCCGCACCCTGGAGTCTTATAAAAAATTCCTGGACGAAAAAACCACGGTGGTGTTGTCCGCGGATTCGGAACTGCTGGAGTTTCTGGCGGAAGGGATCGGAAAATAAATGGGCGGCGGGGCGAAAATCACAAGCTTACGCAAAACAATAAAAATCCTGGCGGTTTTGTGCGCGGCGCTTTGGGTGGTTTCCGGCATCTACGTGGTCAATGCCGATGAAAAAGCCGTGCTTCGCATTTTCGGGAAAATGACGCCCAGCGTCGTCGAGCCCGGAATCCATTACCACATGCCTTACCCGGTTTCGACGGTGAAGAAACTCCAGGCCAACGAGATCAAAACCTTGATGGTGGGCATGGGGCCTTCCGACGCGAATAGTTCCGAAGAAAACGGCCTCATCGATCTGTATTCCTACTGGCAAAGCGAGTTTTTGACCGGCGACGAGAATATCATCCACGGCAAAGTCATGCTGCAATGGTCCATCTCGGACCCGATAGCCTACCTGTCGTCGATCCAAAAACCCGAGGAAACGTTGCGCAGCCTGGCCGAGGAAATTCTGATGATGCAACTCGGCTCCATGCGCGTGGACGACGCCCTCACCAGCCGGAAGCTGGAGATCATCGCGAACATGCGCGAAAAGCTCGGCAAGCGCCTGGACGCCATGAGCGCCGGAATTGTCGTGGTGGCCGTGAGCGTGAACGATATGGCCCCGCCGCGCACCGTCGCCGCGGCTTTCAAGGACGTGGCCAGCGCCAGGGGCGACGCCAACCGCGTGGTGCATGAAGCCGAAGGCGACAGAAACGAACGCCTCCCCAAGGCTCGCGGGCAGGCCCGGAAAATCACCAGCGAGGCCGAGGCTTATCAGGAAAAGGTGATCAACCGGGCGCGGGGCGACGCGGACAGATTCAGTCTGCTTTTAGCCGAATACAAAAAAAATCCGTCGGTCACGTGGAGAAGGCTTTATCTGGAAACCATGGAAAAGGTTTTGCCTCGCGTGAAGAAATACACCATCGCCGACAAAGCCGCGCAGGACGCCACCACTATCACGCTGTTTCTCAACGATTGATAAATCCGCGCCTTGCAATATTTAACCCGAAGCTCTCACCAGCTTTCTACTGCTTAACGCCTATCCGGCAGGAACTACGAGCCATTCTCCCTTCAGTCGCCTTGACGTACCGTTTCGTTTCACCGCGGCGTCTTCCAGTCCGAGTAGCCCGTATTCCAAGCCCCATGTAGGGGCGACGGAGTTTTGTATACCGGCCCTGTATACGCGCTTGGCGAAAATCGCTCCTACATTCCGCATTCGCCATTCAAATTACGGCAGCAGTTTCCATATGATTTCCTTCATGATTTCCGTGGTCCCGCCGCCGATGGCCAGAATCCGGGAGTCGCGGTAAAGCCGCTCGACCACGTATTCCTTCGCATAGCCGTAGCCGCCGAGAATCTGAATCGCTTCGCGACAAACATTCTCCGCCATTTCGGCGCAGTAGTTTTTGGCCATGGATACTTCCTTGACCACGTTTTCTCCCGCTTCCATGCGCGCCGCCAGGCGATAAGTATATTCGCGGCCGATATCGATTTGCGCGGCCATATCCACGAGCTTGTGCCGCGTCACCTGGAATCCCGCCAGCGGCCTGCCGAAAGCCTCGCGCTCGGCGGCGTATTTGAAAGCCCGCTCGTAGGCCACCTGCGCGGCGGCATAACCCATCACCGCCAGGGCCAGGCGCTCGTGCTGAAAGTTGAACATCAGGCCGGCGAATCCCGCGCCTTCGCCGCCCAGAAGGTTCGCGGCGGGGACGCGGCAATCCTCGAAGGCGAGTTCGGCGGTGTCCGAAGCCTCCCAGCCCATTTTGTCGATCTTGCGCGTCACGGAAAATCCCGGCGTGTCGCTTTCGATCACCAGCAGGCTGACGCCCTCGTATCCCGGGCCGCCGGTACGCACCGCGCACGTCACGAAATCCGCCCGGCAGCCGCTGGTGATAAATGTTTTCGAGCCGTTGACCACGTAGTGATCGCCGTTTTTGACCGCGCGCGTGCAAATCGCCGCCACGTCGGAACCGGCGTTGGGCTCGGTCACGCCCAGGGCCGCGATTTTCTCCCCGCGAATCACCGGCGGGATGAAACGCTCTTTTTGCTCTGCGCCGCCCAAAGCCAGAATCGGCGGAAGGGCGATGGAGTGGCTTCCCAATCCGGCGATCAGCCCCATGGACCCGCAATAGGCCAGTTGTTCGGTGAAGGCGATGCGATGAAAGGCGTCGCCCGGCGTCCCGCCGTAGTTTTCCGGATAACCGATGCCGAGAAATCCGGCCTGCGCCGCTTTGACATACAGCTCGCGGGGAAATTCCTTCGCCTCTTCCCAGGCGTCGACGTAAGGCGCGATTTCGCGCTCGACGAACGTCTTGACGCTTTTGCGCAGCATGGCGTGCGTTTCATCGAAATAGGAGGCCATGGAACACTCCTTGATTTTAGTCTGACTGTTTTAAAAACATCTTTCACTTTTTCATGCCACGCCTTTCAGTCAAATTACAAGACCCTGAAAACACGACTCAAAGATTTGACTTTTTATTCGCGGCCGGTAGGTCTATAATCTCTTTAGCCACCGGGATGAGGGAGAAAAAATGGTTGCGTTAAGTGAGCGGATTTTCATTTTCTTGATCGATATTCTCAATGATTTCAAGGATTCGCTGGAGATGAAAGAAGCCCTGAAAGAAAGTCATGAATTTCTTTCTTTGGACGAGATCGACAAGGAGTTGAAAAAAACCGGATTGATCTGATGCATCGAATTGCCCGCCGCAAGGATATTTATCGCTCAAAATAATACGGGAAAGTTTTTTGAATTCGACAAACTCAAGCGAATCAGGCGCTCGTAAAAATCCGTGGTTTCCGGTCCTGGTCTGGGGCGGCGTCGGCGTCGCGTTCACGATCCTGCACTGCCTGATAAAGCTCCTGGGCGTTCCCGGATATGAAGCGGCGCAGGCGCAAACCATTTTCTTCGCAATAGCCTCGGGATTTCTGACCGTCAGTTTTATTAAAAGGCGATCCGGCGAATCCGGCGATATTCCCCGCGGCGCATCGATTTCATTTTCCGCCCTTTTCAGCATGCTGGCCGTCAACACGGGCGTTATTGGCGCCTTCGGACTTGCTTACGGCGCATGCCAGTGGGCGATGAGCCTTTTGTGGTTCGCCGTGCTGCCCCTTCCCACGATCATCCTCGGCGTCGCGGCGGGAACTCTGGCCGCCGTTTCAATACGCAAAACTTGGCTCGCGCACCTGGCATACCTGGCCTTCGCCCTTTTCATGCTCGCCTGGGAACTGGCCGCCGTCTGGAAGCTGCCGGTCACGTTCGCCTACAACATGCTTTTGGGATATTTCCCCGGTCCGGTTTACGACCGGGCGGTGCGCGTGAGCGCCGCGCTTCTTTCCTCGCGCTTTGAGGCCGTCTGCCTGGCGGCGGCGCTTCTATGCCTGGCGGCGATGCAGGCGCGAATCCGCCGGGCCGAAGGCAAAGCCCGGCTGCTGCACCTGGCGCTGATCATGATTTTATCCATGTCGGCCTTCGTCGTCGTCTCCGCATTCGGGCAAAGCCTGGGGACTTCCGTTTCCAGAAAACTGATCGACAAAGAGCTGGGCGGCAAGCTGGTCGGAAAAAACGTCATCCTTCACTACCCGGAGGATCTGACGAAAGACACGACGCGCCTGCTTTTGCTGGATGCGGAATTTCGTTTCGCGCAGCAGTCGCGTTTTCTGGGACTGACCAATCCTCCGCCGGTGTCGGCCTATTTTTACCGCAACGCCGACGAGAAAAAATTCCTGATGGGCGCCGCCGGCACGCAGTACGCCGATTGCGCCAACCGGGAAATGCACATGAACATTCAGCATCCGCCGCACTCGGTGCTCAAGCACGAGATCGTGCACGTTCTCGCGGCGCCTTGGGGAATCAAAGGGCTGGGATTCTCGCCGATCCTGGGCGTCACGGAAGGACTCGCCGTCGCATCGGAAGTCTGGCGCGACGATTACCCGATCCCCATGTGGGCCGCGGCAATGAAAAAAATCGGCCGCCTGCCGAAAATGAGCAAAAACAGCGGCATGACCGGCTTCTGGAAAATTTCCGGCTCACGCAGCTATCTGGCCTGGGGAGGATTCGTCGCCTGGCTGATCGACAATTACTCCATGGACGCCGTGCGCCGGGTTTATTTGAGCGGCGACTGGAAAAAAGCTTTCGGCGAAGACGTCGATCAACTCGAAAAACGGTGGCGAAAAGATCTGGACGCCGTCGAGGTTCCCGCGAAACTGATGAAGATCGCCACGGACAAGTTTTATCGCAAATCGCTTTTCGAGATGCGCTGCGCCAGGGCCGTGGGAACCATGACCGAAGACGCCTGGAACGCCTTCGACAAAGGGCGCGTGAAAAAAGCCGGGCGCCTTTTTGAAAATACCTACGCGTTTTCCGGGGGAAATCCCCGGCTCGGGCGTTATCTGATCGAGGCTTGCTACGAATCGCGGGACTACGAATGCGCCGAAAATCTGGCTAAAAAAATCGTGGAAACGGAAGGCAAAGCCCTGCTGGACCCTACGGCGGCGCAAGAGAAGATCGGCAATCAGCGCGTCGCGGTTCAGGCCCTGGCCGCGCAGGCCCGCATGGCCTGGATTCGCCAAGATTTGAAAAAAGCTCGGGAGCTTTACGCTCTCGTGCGCCGGGCGGACATCTATTCATCTTTGAATCGCGAAGCCGCCGTAGCGCTTGAGGCTCTTGACGATCCGGCGCTGGAAGAACCGATGCGTAAATATTTCGTCGACCCCGACGCGCACGGAAGCGGCGATTATCAGTTGATGAAAGCCCTCGATCTGCGCCCGGAAAACGGCGCTTTGCATTATATGCTCGGCCGCAGGCTTTATCTGAAAAACCAGTTCGACGACGCGGCGAAAGAGCTTGTGACGGCGCTTGAGCTGGGGATGCCCGATCCGGCCGTCGCGCACGAGGCCTGGCGCCTTGCCGGAATCAATTACTTCGAAGCCGCAAAGTACGCCCTCGCCGCCAGGGCATTTCAAACGGGACGCCCGCCGGATCTGACGCCGGGCGAAATTCTCGAAGCGGATGAATGGATCGAGCGCTGCCGCTTCGCGGAGAGTTTTGCCTTGCCGAAGGAATTGCAATGAAGCGCTTTCCGGCTTTCCTCATGGGCCTCACACTGCTCAGTGCGACGCTGCCCGGCTGCGCGCCGGTGGGCGAGCGCGATCCGGGCGAGATTCGCGAAAGCCGAAAACATCGGCTTCCCGAGCCGGGTGAGTTTCGCGCGTGGGAACGCGGGGAATACGTGGCCGGCGCTTCGCGCCGCGTACTGACGGCGACGGATGCGACGGCTTTGAAGCTGGGCGCGCTGGCCGATGAAACCAATCCTTTTATCGCGATTCCCGCCGGGGCGCGTTTGCGTCAGGCAGGCGGCATCACGTCCGCCACCAGGCCGATGCGAAAACTCTTCGAGAAAAAACCGGACGCCGCGCCGACTTTGACGATGCCCAAAGAAAAAATCCGCCTGGAACTTTACCGCCCGGATTTTCCCGGCGTTCGCGTCGTTCCCGAAAATCAATCGGAACTGACCGCCGGTTTCGAGTCTTTGGAAAACGCAAAAGAAATGACCGAATCGGACGCGGCGGCCCTCACGCACGCCGGGGCGGTATTCGGCCGCGCCGTCCGGCCGAAAGGAATCGATCTGGTCGTGATGCCCGACGGTGTTCTGACGGGCGCCGACGCGCCCAAAGAAGGAATCTGGCGCCTCGCCACAAGCCATTTCGCCGACGCGGCCAGAAAGGAATTCGCACGTCATTGCCTCAGCGAAAAATCCCGCTGCGATCCCCTGCAGGCGGCGGTTTTCGCAAAGGACGCCGGGTTGATTTCGGAGGCGCAAAACCTCTTGAAGCAAATCACCGAAAATAATCCTCCCGGCTCACTCGAACGCAGCGGCGCTTTATTTTTGCTCCATGAGATCGATAGAAAGCACGACGAACATCAATCCGTGAAAATTCTTGAAGACCTGGTCTTCGAAGATCCCGAATACGAGTTCGTGAAAAATATCGGCTTCTGGCGCCTGGCGTCTTTTTACAACCGGGAGCATATGTGGCCCGAAACCCTCGGACTCTATCGCGGGCCCGGCGCCGCGCTGCAACTGCTGGATTCAAAGGAAACGCAGAGTCGGCTGCGCACCATCGATTTCGCCCTGGCCGAATCCGCCCGGTGGAAGGAAAAGCCCGAAGACGTCGATCATGATCAAAAGATCGACGTCTTTCACGCCTACGAACGCCTCGGCGATTACGAAACGGCCCTTGTCTGGGTGAACCGCGTCATCGAGGAGAACATGCCCGACCGCCCCGAATTTCTCATCGAAAAGGGGCGCTGCCTGTTGAAAATCCGCGAATACGAGCAGGCCGAGCGGGCGCTGAAAATCGTTTTAGCCGACAAGGAAAATTTCTATTCGAAAAGCGGCAAGATTTACGAATCCTTTATCGAGCTGTACCGGGCGCAGGCCCGCGACGCCATGGTGAAATGGGCCGAGGACATGTACGACAAGCAGTCGGAAATCTACCGCGGCAACCCGGAAAACAAATTCGCGTCGCGGGAAGGCGAGGACGTGGAAGCGCCCGGACGGACGGACGAATCGGCCCCGCAGGATCAGCCCGGAGCCGAAGAAGACAACTGATGAAAGTTATCTGCGTCTACACCAAAACCGGCTGGGATGTGAAGAACGTCACCGCCCTTTTGCCTTTGTCGGTTCTCTATCTGGGCAAGCCGCTTTCCGCCGCCGGCTATGAGCCCGTGATCATCGATCAGCGGATCGATCCACGCTGGGAGCGCAAACTCGTCGACCACCTGCGGGAAGGCGATGTCGCGGCGGTGGGCGTCAGCGCGATGACGGGCCTGCAGATCAAATGGGGACTCGCGGCGGCTGCAACCGTCAGGCGCACCGACCCGAAGGTCCCCATCGTCTGGGGCGGCGTGCACCCGACGCTTTTACCGGAACAAACGGCGCGGCATCCTCTGGTGGATTACGTGGCCTGGCGGGAAGGCGAACTTGTTTTTGTCGATCTTCTCGACGCCCTGAAACACACGCGGGACCCGGAAGGGCTTCCCGGCGTCGTTTACGAAAAATCGGGCGGGGATATCGCTTGCGGGCCGGAGCCGGATTTCATCGACCTTAATGAAGCCCTGATCCCCGATTACAACCTGGTCGACGCGACGGATTACATCACCACGCAGACTCTGGGACAGCGCGATCTGGCGATCATGACCAGCCGTGGATGCCCGCACCGGTGCATCTACTGCTACAACACCGCCTACGGCAACCGGACGTGGCGCGCGCAGTCCGCCGAAGCCGTCGTCGAACACATCGATATGATCGTCAGGCGTTTCGGCCTGGACGCCATTTTGGTCAAGGACGACAACTTTTTCGTCGACCGGGAGCGCGTGATCGCCATCGGCGAACTGCTGCGCCGGCGCGACCTGAAAGTGACGATACGCGGCGAATGCCGCGCCGACTATATCGCGGAACGTTACGACGTGGATCTTCTGCGCGACCTTCACGAGGCGGGATTCAGGGAAATGACCATCGGCGCCGAAGCCGGCTCCGACGAAGCTTTGGGGCAGCTTCAAAAAGATCTCAGCACCACGCAGATAAAGCAGGCCAGCGAAAAACTGCGGCAGGCGAAAATCGCCGTGAAGTTCACTTTTTTATGCGGCTTTCCCGGCGAGACGGAAGGTTCTCTTACCAAGACGCTGAATCTGATGCTCGAACTTGTGGCGACCAACCCCTACGCCCGCGTGACGCCGATTCACCTGTACGCGCCGTATCCGCAAACAATCATGTTCGATCGCGCCGTCGAGCGCGGCTTCGCGGCTCCCGGCAGCCTGGAGGGCTGGTCCGAAGTGGATTTTCATCACGTCAATACGCCGTGGATCGATCCGGCCGGGCGCCGGCGGCTGGAGCGCATGAGCGTCTCGACGTATTTCCTCGACGGGCGCACCATGCCCGAGTACTTTACCGCGTCGCCTATCATGAAGACTCTTTCCCGCATCTACGGCGCCGTTATACGGTGGCGCGCCAGGCAAAACAACTTTCGCTTCATGCCGGAACTCTGGATCGTCGAACAATATAAAAAGCTGAAATCCATGGCGTGAGGACTATTCGTCCGCCTTCGACTTTTTCCGATCCCGAAGCGCGTACCAGGCGACCGCAAAAACGACCATCAGGGTAAAGGCGGCCAGGGCGTGAGCCCGTGGAGCGACCCATCCGCCTCTTGGGTGGGCAATGATTTCCGGCGGGTGCACGGGAAATCCTTTTGCGTCGAACATGGAAAAAAATATCTCGTTTTCAAAAAGAAGCGCGCAGGCCGCGAGAATGGGCGTCAGGGCGATCAGACTTTCCGGCGCGTTTTTTTCCATTCCCAGTTCCTGGCATTTCCCCAGGCTCCGAACGCCCGCGGCAAAGGCGGCCAAGGCTAAAACAGGGCGAATCAAATCCATACATAGAAGCGTCGCGACTTCGTGGTGGAGTTTGTAACTCCAGGCGCTTTCCCACATTCCGCCCAGGCGGGTCCATATAGAAGCAAAAAGCAGCGCCGAAAGCGTGAAAAGTATAAAAGCGCGCGCCGTTTTCATGAGCGATCCTTCCTGCTCATGATAACGATCAGCGCGGTGAATATCGTCAGCGCCGCCAGCAGCGCCAGACCCGTGGGATCGGCCAGGGGCGTCTGTCCCTGCCTGGCGAAGAATTCCAGAAATCCCTCCGACGCCAGGATTCCGCCGGCTACGACGGTGCGCGCAAGCTCCAATCCCGCGACAAGCGCCAGCAGCCCGGCCAGGCGCCGGACCAGAGGCCGGACGCCGTCAAATTTGAACCAGCCGAATCCGCCCAGAGGCAAAGGCCCCAAAACGATCTGGAAACCGCCGAGAACCAGAAGCAAAATGAACAGGCCCATGATAAACATCTGCGCGGGAAAAGTGGACAAGAACAGAATGTTGCCCGCCGTCGCCGGAAGAACGCCCAATAGCTGCCCCACTTCTCCCCAAGCCAGAGCCGCCGCATAGAAAAAGCAGACAAAGGCCACGAAGATCAGCATCCACGCCGCCGCAAGCGCCGACAGGCCGACAAAAACAAGAGGCAGCCTCAGCCATTTCGCGTTCGGCGTTTGGCGCACAACGGCTTTACACGGCGCGTTTTCGGGAGTGCGGCGCCAGACGCGGCCCGCGAATAACGCGACGATGAAAACAACGGCGACGCCGGCCGGGATAAGAATCAGATCGACGTTCGACATTTTATAAAGCCTCCGTCGAGAAGTTCGATCTCAGGGCGCCGGCGCTGACAACTTTCAGCTTTTCCGACATTCCGTCCGCAATGTAAATCGTGTCGCCGTCCGTGGCGATCGCCGTCGGTATTCCGGGAATCCGGTGAGTTTGGATATGCCACTTTTCATCCAGATACTCCGCCAGGACAAGCCGCCTTTTATATTTGGAAAGCGCGGCGACTCCGCCAGGAATCGCGGCCAGGCCGACGACGCCGGCGCCGGACGCAATCGGCGTAAGCTCGCGGCCCGTCCCGGCGTCTAATACGGCTATCGTCTCGGACTCGGGACATGCGACAAAAATCCTGCCTCCGTCGACTATCATATCCACGGGCCCCGCGGGCGAGGGAATTTGAAAAACCATTCGGTTCGATTGCGTGTCCAGCGCCGTGATCTGCTCGGCCATGGGATTGAGAAGATATAGCATGGCGCTCGCGTCGTTATAACGAAGAATCCACGGGTGCGCCGATTCCTCGTGCCAGATCGCATCGGATTCAAAAACCGTCTTCGGCGCCCAGCGATCGAGCTGCTTCAAACGCACGATTCGATAACGGAATCTTAGCTGCTCCGGGAAAATATAGGGAAAGCTTTTTTTGACGGAATGATCGTGATTGGCGTCGTAATAAGCCAGATACCAGGAATCGCGCCCTTTCTCGACGGCGGCGGCGACAAAATCCCTTTCGGGAATCAATAATTCCGAAGGTTCGGAAGATCCCGGCCGCAATTTGATGATGGAATAGTCCTGGTATTTTAAAGCGACAGGCAGATGTTTTACGGCGTCCATGGAAACGGATTGCACCGGACCGCCAAGCCGCCATCGTCCGGCTGAATTTCGATCTTTTTGCAAAATTGCCAAACCGCTGTGCAGACTTCCCGCAACAACGCTGCCGGCGCCCGCCGCGACGGTTGTGCAACCCGCCCCGCGATCTTCGATCCTGTGTTTATGAATACCCGTGAAGTAAAAAACCGGCAGACTCGCCGACAGCGCCAAAAGTGCCAAAAGAAGTGAATTTCGAATCATCCAGTTCATCAGATCATCAAAAAGCCCTTCAGAAAAATCCAAGAAAAAAGCGCCTCGTTTTGAGGCGCTTTTATTTTTTGTGCCTTTAATCTTTTTTCTTCGACGCCGTGGTCTTATACGGTGGTCTCGTCGTCGTCATCTCCTGTGTCTTCCGTCAACTCATCGACCGTGATTTCAATCGAGTAGGATGCTGAATCGTAGCCGATATCCGCCGCGGCGCCGTATGTAACGGTGGTGCCCGGCGTAATCGGGATGGGCCACCGGAGTTTGATTTCACTCAGGCCTCTGTCGTCGGTTTCATCCATATAAGGCTCGGCCAGCGAGGTCGGCCAGCTGATGCACGGTATCTCGTCGACGCCCCACATCTCGACGCCGTAGTCGCATGTGTCGCTGCGCAGTCCGATGGTTTTCCAGCGCACTTCCATGCCGTTATAAGTGTCTTTTTCCGAAAAAGAGGTGCCTCCAGCGCCGCCCCTGTAAACGACCGCCGTGAGAATGACTTCTCCGTGGCCGCAGTCGCCGGGCCGAAGCCTGTTTCTGTAGGCATCTTTAATCGTATCGCTCAGTTCCAGGAAATTGGCTTCGCAACAGGCCTGCATAGTGTCCTCGTCCGCGGCGTAAGCCGTGCATGAAGTGACGCTTGCCGGGTCGCTGACGCAATGATCCACCAGAGACGCCAGATAAACGTCCGTGCAGGAGACCGGGACTTTCAGATCTTCGCTGACTCCCCATGTTTCCGTAATGACCTCGCCTTCCGCGGCTTGCACGATCTCGATGATTCCGTCCGATGGGGCCTCCGCGGGGTCGTATTCACCGCAGGACCACAGCGACATCACGCCGATCATCAGCAAAGCCAGGGCCGCCAAGATCTGCATCATTTTCTTCCTCATAGGCTTTACCTCCGTAGCCTTAACGCCAAGACCAGTATTTTCGGTCTGTCAAATCCCCCGGCCTGACAGGGCCGATTTTCGCCTGTCCCAGGGGACCGGGTATAACAATCATCAACTGATCGCCTTTTTTCTTCTTGTCATAATCCAGATAGGGAAGAATTTCTTCCGGCTCCGGTTTCTTTTTGGGAACAAGTCCCAGTTTTTGCGACAGGGCGAAGATTCTTCTTTCCTCGCCGACTTTCATCGCGCCGAGTCGGACGGCCAGCGAGTTAATCACCAGCAATCCCATGGCCACTGCTTCGCCGTGCGTCCATGTCCGAAAAGCCCCGGCCGCCTCGATGGCGTGTCCCACGGTATGACCCAGGTTCAACAAAGCGCGGCGGCCGTTTCGATCTTGGGGATCGTCGGCGACAACGGACATTTTGGACTTCACGCATTGGTCGATTAGCGGCGTCAGGGCTTTGATTTCGGCATTGAGCAAGAGTTCGGATGTCTTTTCCATGTAGGATAAAATTCCCGGATCGCAGCATTGACCGATTTTCATCGCCTCGCTCAAACCGCTTCGAATTTGGCGCCCGGGCAAAGTCCGAAGCAACTCCGGGACGATGAAGGCTCCGACGGGATTCCAGAATGATCCGACGGCGTTTTTCGCGTCCGGCAAATCGACGCCGGTTTTTCCTCCGATTCCCGCATCGATTTGTCCGATCAGGGTCGTTGGAACCGATATCCACCGAATCCCGCGCATGTAGCACGATGCGGCGAAACCCGCCGTATCCGTTAAAGCTCCGCCCCCGACGGCGACGACAAGATCGTATCGATCCGCTTTCAAGGCAATCAGTTTTTCAAAGATCTTTTGCACGTTATCGAGCGTTTTACCGGATTCTCCGCCCCGTATGGCGATAAGTTTCGCTTCGGGCAGCATCCCGAGCATAGGCTCGATGAAATTATGTTTCCAAATTCCCCGGACCCGCCGTTCCACAACGGCGAAGATCCTTCCGGGCTCCGAAATTCTCTTGACCAGACGAGCCAGGGAACACGCAGCCTTCTTTGCGCCGCCCATTTCAATCCAAACGGGGTGCGGATCGGGGCCGTTACGCCATGTTAAAGATCTCAATCCTCACGCTTCTTATACGACCGGCTTGTCCTGCACGATCCTGGGCGTAATGAATATCAGCAATTCCGACCGGTCATTGATATATTTGCGGTCACGGAAAAACATTCCCAGAATCGGTATCTTGGACAGCCACGGCACGGAAAGCTCCGTCCTGGATTCTTCGGATGTGAAGATGCCGCCGATAACCGTGGTTTCCCCGTTTCGGACCAGAGATTCGGTTTGAGCCTCTTTCCTGTCGATCGCCGGGTCGCCGGTCGATGTGGGAATGGAGGTGTTCGGCGCATTTTTTGAAATATCGATGTCCATGACGATGCTTTTATCGTTGGTCACGTGCGGAGTGACGGTCAGGGACATGTCCGCCTCGATGAACTGCAGGGAAGTTTCACCCTGCTGCCTGATCTGGAAAGGAATGCTGGTTCCCGATCGGATCGTGGCTTCCTTGTTGTCCAGAGTGACGATTTTCGGCTGGCTGATCACACGGCCTTCACCACGGCTTTCCATGGCGGAAAGCTGAAGATCCAGAGCGACGACGTCATTGATGGAGCCCAGGGTGATGCCCACGCCGCCGCCGGATCCTGTTCCGATCGCAGCCGGCAGATTGACGACGTAGTTGGCGTCGGGGATCGCGGGAATTACCGAACCGGCCGCCGTGGTGCCGACGGCGGTTGCGCCGCCCGTGGCCGTACTCTCGCCCTGCGCGTTGGCGCCGGTGACGCGCACGCTGTTGGGAAACTGCATGCCCGTGGGATTGCCGTGCGCCGCGTCGGCGACGTAATAACCGCCCCACTTGATACCCAGTTCCCGCGTGAAATCCGTACTGGCTTCGACGATTCGAGCCTGAATAAGAACCTGCGGGGTCTGCGTGTCCAGCGTGACCACGAGTTTCTTCGCCTGGTCGACGTTTTCCTGGATGTCTTTGATGATCAGGACATTCGTGCGTTCATCGTGAATGACCGATCCGCGCGGCGACTTGACATTATTGACCTGCTGAACCAGTTCCTGCGCGTCGGCATAGGAAACCGGGACGATTTCCAGAACGAGGTCTTCCAGCATCAATTGGGATTGCTTGGTGGCCAGCTCCTGCGTGCTCTCCGCTTGAAGAGTCGCCGCGGGAGCGACGCGGATGATATTCCCCTCCTGAACCTTTCCCAGCTTTTTCGTCTTGAGGATAACATCCAATGCCTGATCCCAGGGCACGTCCTTGAGCTTGATGGTGATTTTCCCCGCCACGTCGTCGCCGGCTACGATATTCATGCCGGATACTTCGGAAAGAACCCTCAGGACGCTTTTAATTTCCGCCTCCTGATAGTCCATGGTGATCTTCTTCCCGTAGTACTGCTTCTCGGCGAATTCGCCCGACAAGGGGACATAACCCTCTTCCTGGGCGTCGGCCGACGACGCCGTCATAAATACGACAACCGTATTCAACAGCACGAAGCACAAGGCGACCGCGAGGTTAAAGCTCAGGGAAGGGATCCTGTAGCTCATTTTCCGCATCAATGTCCCTCCTTAAAAAGGCTCTATTCTTCCCGTTGGGGATGTAAATTAATCGTTAATGGAACAGGAACCGGTTCTCCGCCTTCGACGGTAAACTTGATCCTTTTTTCAATTATCAAAACGGAGTTGTCATTGATTTGTTCAATGACGCCGTTATTTCGTCCGATTTTCGTCCCGATCCCGACGACATACGCGTGTCCCCGGGGATCTTCGAAGATTGCTCTGGGCTGTTCTTCGTTGCCCACGATGCCGACCAACTTGAAATAACGCACTTCATATTGCGTTAAAACTCCCGTGGTTTCGCTTCCGGCGACATTCGGTTGATCGAAGCCTCCTCCAGCGAAGGGAACGAACGGATCGACTTTGTTGATCGGGTTGTACTGGTAGTTTCCTTCCACGATTCCGCCTTGTTCGTCAATGGTGTCTTCCACGCGGATTTCGGTGGTTTTGGGAGGAGCCGCCGAGGGGGCTTTTTTCGGCTTTTTATCGACATCCATATCGTCGTTTTTTTTGTCTTTGTCGGAAGCGTCGTCGTCGTCGCTGGGAACGCTGCTAATGCACGCCGTATACGAAAAAGCGGCAATCATGAGAAGGACAATGATTGGAATCAGGTATTTATGCGAATGACGAAATAATTTCATGCCTGTCCCGTCCGTTGTTTAACCTTTTGTCTTCGCTCTCTTGCCTTTCGGGGCTTGCCTTTGCTCGACAAACCTGAAAGCCGTTGCGGTGCATGTGGCGGTCACCACCGTTTCTCCGTTTGCGGTATTCGGATTGCCCAATTTGACGTTTGAGATATTGATAATTCGCTTTTGCTGGCTGATCTTGTCGAAGAAAATGGCAATGTTGTGAAATTGCCCTTTGATCTGCAGGTCGATGGGCACTTCGGAATAAAGCTCCCTGGCCGATTCCGGTCTGACCGTGAAATTTTGCAGATCGATTCCGGAGACCTGTGCATTTTCCGCGAGCATATTGAGCATCTCGGCAATTTCTTTTTCGTTGGGGAGTTGCGAAAGGGCTTCGCCCAGCCGTTCGTTCAACTCCTCGAGCTGGAGAATAAATCGCTCTTTGTCTTTGGCGATCTGCTGCTTCTCCGCCATGTCTCCCTTTTTCTTGTCGAGTACTTCCCGCAGTTCGTTGATCTCGTCGACCTTCGGCAGATAAAACATAAATATATAGGCGGCAACGACAGCGACCACCAAGGCTACAACTACGAGGATTCCCTTCGTCCCGCCCATTGGCTACACGCTCCTAAAGTCGTTAATCAAGTTTCGCCTCATCTCTTCTTATTTGACCGTTCTCGGCAAATGAATGGAGCTTGTGAGCTGGAAAGTCTTCACAAGGTCCGCGTCGCCGCCCTTGGCTTTTCCGGTTGCCGCTTGAACGCCGACCAGTTCCACATTGCTGAAGAACGACGATTTTTCAAGATTTTGCATGAAAACGCTGATCTGCGCGTGATCCGTGGAGCTTCCCACCAGGGTCATCCTTCCGCCGTTTTCGCTGACTTCCTGAAGCCAGAGTCTCGGAGGGATCGCACTGGCGAGCTGATCCATGAAATGGACCGGGCCCTTTTTCTTGTTTTCCAGCTGATTGATAACGCCCAGCTTCTTTTCCAGGTCGGTTTTTTGCCGCTTGAAATCCTCGACATTGGCGATATCCACGTCCAGGGCCTTGATCTGCTTTTCGACGTCGGCGATTTCGCCGTTGATCACGTTGGCCTTCTTGCCCAGCGTCCAGTGCCACAATCCCAGGATCAGGCATGTGGCCAAAACGGCAAGGAGTCCGACGATAATCAGCATCACCGGAATCTCCCGGGTCGGCTTCGAGACTTTCCGCCGCCTTTTGACTCTTTTTCGTTTATCCTCGGGAAGTAGGTTGACTTTAATCATTTGTCATCCATCCTGCGCAGAGCCAGACCCATCACGACGCCGCAGGCCGGCGCAACCTCGTGGATATAATCCATGTCGAATTTATTCGGATTGACCTCGATGTTATTGAAAGGGTTGATCACCTCCACCGGAATTCCGGTTTGGTTTTCAACAATCTCGGGCAGGCGCGGAACTTTCGCGCACCCGCCGGAAAGATAAATTTTGGAAATGTGGCCCGCGGAGCTTGTGGCGATGAAAAAATCAAGGCTTCTTTGCGTTTCCAGGGCGATGGCGGAACTCAAGCCGTCCAGAATCGAGTCCAGTTCCTCTTTCCGATCGCCGCCGCCTTTGATTTTGAGCTGCTCGGCTTCATCGTGGCTGACGCCGAACTGCTTTTGGATTTCCTCGGTGTAGTTGTTTCCGCCCAGAGCCATGTCCCTGGTGAACAACGAGTTGCCGTTTTGGACGATATTGATATTGATAACGCTGGCTCCGATGTTGACCAGCGCGACCACCTTGCCCCTTTGAACCTCGTAGTTTATTTCGTACATGTTCTGCACGGCAAAGGCGTCGATGTCCACAACCAGCGGATTCAACTGGGCCTCGTTGATGACCGCCACGTAGTCGTTGACCATATCCTTCTTCACGGCCACCAGCAAAACATCCTGACTTCCCTGGTCCTCGGAATCCGATTCCAGCCGCTGGTAATCGATGTTGACCTCGTTGATGTCAAAGGGGATGTACTGCTCCGCCTCCCACTTGATGTTGGCGGCGATTTCCTCATCGGTCATTTGAGGAAGCGTGATCTTTCTGATGATCACCGAGTGACCCGAAATGGATGTTGTGACGTCATTGCTCTTGATCTGATTGTTGTCCATCAGGTTTTTGATGGCATTGACTACGGCTGGGTGATTCATAATCGTCGAATCGACAATCGTCTCCGGAGGAACGGTCTCGATGCCGAAATTGACGAGTTGATATCCCGCCTTAGTCTCTTTGAGTTCAAGGACCTTGACGCTCCCTGAACCTATGTCAAGGCCCAGCAGATTTTTACTCCTTGACAGCAACATTCATTCTCCGAAGCGAGTTGTTCTGTTGTCCCACACCGCATTAATTATCGTAATGTTTACGAAAAAGCAACAGCGTGTCAAGCCTTATTTTTATGGCTAGCACTTTTATTTGAAGAAAGAAAGTCCTTAAAAATTATTGTGTTGCACTAATATTCCTCGAAAGCACTTTAAGTATTTTCTTTCAACATGCTAGAAAAATAAACTATTAGGAACTTGATAAAAAGGCGCTATCGGCGATTTTGTTTCCAATTGACGCCGATTTCAAAGGCCGGATCAGCCGACGTTTCAAAGGAAAAATCTCTTAAAAATCATTCCGTGAAAATACCGATCAGCCTTCGCAAATCCGGATTTTTAGCGCGGTAAAAAAACGAAAAGCGGCCGCCGCCGGCCGCTTTTCGTTCGTTCAAGAACATGGATATCAATAAACCGGCGACGAATTATTCTCCACGGGATAAGTGCCGTCAGTCTGCGTCGCATCCGTGAAAGCGGCTTGCGTCGAAGTCCAAAGCGCATCGGGCGGGCATTTGCCGCAATAAGGATCGATGCGCAGGTTGTCATAACGATATTCGGTGTTTCTGATATCGACAAAGGGTTCCGCATAGAAACCGAAAGCGCCGGCGGGAGGCAGGACGCACCGTAAAGGCCTGCCGCTAGTGCATATCCAGCTATTGCTTCCCGTCATGCTGCAGCCGCATCCGCTGCGCGATTCGACCTCGGGCAAAGCAGTGCGCACCGTCCGGTGGTTGGTTCTGCCGTCGGAAGTCCACGCGTACGTCGGGGCCGTATTGTACATGTTGAAAGACAAATCGTTTTTCCAGTCGTGGGATTTACCCGGATCTCTTCTGACCCAGATGTACATGAACGTCTCTCCAAGGTAGGCCGGGGTGACGCGGTTCATGCACGTGAGAAAAAACAGGGAATACCAATCGTCGTCGAGATTGTTGTCGCCGATATTTTCCGAGTAGTTTCCAACGGTCTCCCAGTTATCGGCGGCCATGTGGATGAGGCGCGTTCCCATGGTTCGGTTGCCCGAAAAACCGAGCTCCAAAGTGAGAACCTGAAACGAAAGGTCCCAGGGCGTATAGCTGCCGTGGATCGCAATGCTGTTGTTTCTATCCGTCGGAGTCACCTGCAAATGCATCTGCGCCATATAATCGTAGGTTATTTTGTGGTTGTCCCCGATCGTATTGCTGTGGCACACCGGTGGATAGAAGTTGCTCCATAGATAACTGTGGTTTCTCAGGTTGGTTAAATCCTGTTGACAAGTGGTCCAGAACCAGTCCACGGCGAACACCGTAACACCGGCTATGTCAAAATGCCAGGTGCACAGACCAAAACCAATGGTGTAGATATACGAGAACGTCCACGCAAGAAGCCCGCCGAAAAGGCCGTCGAGGTCCGAGCGCATATAGGAACCGGAGTATTGAAAGCCGTGGTCGCCGATCGTCCAGTCGAGCACGTAGTGAACTCCAAAGAAAGTTATCGTCCAGTGGAACAGCGTCCAGCTCCATTCCCAGCTTTTCCAGGGTTTCGTATTTCTCTCGATGGCGCCGGCGCTCCAGCTGAAGTTGTCCGTCGCCCCCGCCGACGCCGGATAGGAAGGAAGTCCGTCGCCCGCCGGACGACCGCCGTAACTTCCGTACTGCGTGGGGGGATAACATTGGTAAGTGTTCGAAAAATCGACGACGACGCTGTATTTATACGGCGCGTCGGAAAAGGTGTTGCCGTCGAAACCGCCGTTGCATTGATCCCCGCCGATGGGCAGCGGCTGCGCGTAACAAAGAGGTTTGCTGTCGATGTTTTCCGGCGGATGTTTGATGCCGATGGTGAACACGTATTTGTAGTTCAGGTTCGGATTGACGATTTCCGAGAACATATACCGCTTCATGCCGCTTTCGTTGCCGATATATTCCAGCGTCGGCGGATTGCTGTAAGGGTAATTGCCTGCATCGGATGACGTGTGATACGTCATCGTCTGGCCGGGAGTCGTAAAATTCGCCTCGCCGACGCGGAGCCAGTAGCCGGTATAATGGGTGGTGCCGAAACACTCATGATTGGCGGCATACTGCGCCCCGTTGCTGTATACCGTGGACACGCAGGGCCAGGTCTCATTGTCATTATGCGCGTTAGGGATAACGCACAGCGGATCCGACGGCACGCACTCGTAATCGCCGTTTTCCGGTTCAGTGGGCCAGGCCTGGCCGTTAATGGCCGAGAAACGGACCACGCGCCACCAGACCCAGTCATCTTCGGTGAGGATCTGCGTCGAGCAGTTGTCCATCATTTCCCTGAGTTCGATTCTCACTTCGCCGGTCTGACAGTTCGCGCCGGTCGCGCTTCCGCCGGCGTTGATATACGCGCTCGGGTAATCGCCGCTGTCGTAACAGTCCGTGCTTCCCGCGGGGTGCTGTGACTTGTAACAAATATGCGCTTCATCGGGGAAGCCCGCCTGCTCGTTGGCGTTCAAAGGCTGAATTCGCAAACAGGCGTCGTCTCCGGAGTAACACAACATCCTGACGCCGTACTGAAAGACCAGTCCGTAGCCCGGATTTCCGTTGGCGTCCAGGAAATCTTCATAACGATGATAGCCGATGCAGTCAGGTTTGCTTCCATAACCGCAATCATTATAGGTGATGATGTCAGCCAACTGCCAGTTGCTGTCGGCTGACGTGAGAGGAGCCTGAACGTTGTAGACGAGTTCCAGTCCGCTTGAGATGGGTTGCGTCACGCCGTTGTCGTCGACGTACGTAGGCTGTAAGTTTCCGGCCCAGCGCCAGCTGATGACGACGGCGTCGTCGGTGTCCGTGTCGGAAGCGGTGACCAGACCGCAGTAATCTATGCTGACGTCCTGGACTCCGAAAAAGCACGGGCAGTCGAAACTCAATTCCTTGACGCAGGCGGCGCCGAAGGACCATTCGTTGCCTGTAACCGGCGTCGGATCCTCGGTGGGAAGGGCGCCCTCGTATTGTAAAGTATCGTTGGCGGACACGGCGGCGACCATATATTCGTAAACGGGATCAAGCATCGTGCCCGATCCGGGCATGACGAAATCGGCGTCGAAATGTTGAACCGCGCCGCCGAAGGTATTGGGACTTAAATCGAGGGTGCCGCCGGTGGCGATGTGCCACACATCGCCGTCGGTGATTCTCTGATCCGAGTCCACCCAGGAATAGAAATACGGATACCCGCTTCCGCCCGAACCCGACTCGTCGTATCCGTCGTAGCCGTGCCAGACGTTGGCGCCCGAAACTTTCCCGCCGCGAACGCGGCCGTGATAAACAAGAATTCTCGCGGGGTTGTCGTCATTGATCTCAGGCGTGATTTTCGGCGGGCTGCTGTTGTCTTCTTTCAACATGACGGGGGCGATGTGCGTGCCGACATCCTGCTGCGGCCACTTGGACCGATAAATATAGTAACGCGTCAGATCCGGGATATCGCTGTCGGCGTAAGCGCTCGTAAATTCGCAGAATTCGCTGGGGGACGCCGTCCAGGACACTTTCACCTTGGCCGCGCTCTCGTAACTTCCTCCGGATATGTAATCGCTGACGTCATTGACCTGAAATTCCATGGGCGGGGAGTAACGGCTGTGAACCAAGGAATCCTTGCTGGAATTAAAGGACTGGGCTTCGTTGTAGGGAGGAGTGCATTCGGAAACATAGACAACCGGATCGGACAGGCAGTCGTCCGTGGACCGGTGCGCCCTGACGGCGTAGGTGTAGCGGTTCATGCTTTCTTCGTCGAAATTGGAAGAGGTGGTAATTCCGAAAGCCGCGCCGTTGAGAGGCGGCGATCCCACTTTTCCGGGAGAGTCTTCCTGATCGCGCCAAATCATGTATTTGTAGGGTAAAGACGCCCATTCGTAGAGATCTTCGTCCCGGCATTTACATTCGGCGTGAATGATGTCGGTGTAATCGATGCATTCGGGGTGCGAACTCACGCCAAGGCAACTGTTGTCGATTTCGGAGACCGGCACTTTTCCCACGACAAGCTGATTGTATTCCTCGAATGTTTCTTCGGTGTCGTTCGGTTGGGAACGGTATATCCAGTATTCGTCGATCGTCGAATCGACGAATCCGCCGTCCATGGACTGAGGCCACATCAACGTAATGGAGCCCAATTCATCGGCGCTGACGTGACAGGGAGTGTCCCATAATGTGATGGGGTCGCGACCGATCAAACCGTCGCCGGGCACGGGCACCGGCGACAGGGCGCCGGAAGCGCAGGAGTCGTCGGTATCTGGCGTCATGCATGGCGTCGATTTCTGATCGGCGGCGTCCACGGCGATGATTTTGTATTGATAGCAATACCCGTCGTCCACATCCGTATCGCTAATCTCGTAGTCTCTCAGAGTCCCGTCGGTATCGAGTCCCTGCGCGGGAATGATGGTGTAAAAATTGAAATTTTCCGAGCCTTCGTCGTCGTCCGCCGTATCGTCATCCGTATCTTCGGTAATTTTGCGGAAAACCTCATACATGACCACGTCCTGTTCGCCCTTGCCGTCGTCGTAGGACGCGGTGAAGGTCACCAGGACGCTTTCCCCGCATTCCTGGACCTCGGCGCCGCAGGACGTGGGAGGGGCCGGAGGATTCCCGCCGCTTTTTTCGGGAAGTCTGCCGATATTCCTTAAAAACACGTTGGAAGTCACTCTGGCTTCGGGATATTTGCTTCCGTGGGCGAATACCTGTCCCCTTTTTCCCGGGGTTTGGGCAATGACGCCCAGATCGATCTCGATCCGGTGAAGCTGAGAATCCAGCAAGTTCTGGTCTAAACGGCCGTTTCCGTTGACATCCTCCGCGGCTTCCAGGGCGCCTGAGATGGAGCCCAGGTTGTCTTCCGAGTTGGAAATGGCGCCGCCGTTTCCGGTGAGGGAAATGCCGCCGTCGGCATAGCTTCCCGCCAGGACCGTCGTTCCCGTCGGGCTCGTATAACTATATTGATAAGTGCCTCCCACAAGGGCTGTAATTTCGTCCGTGCTTAAGACGCCGTCAAAGTCCGAGTCTCCCCAAAGGGAGTCGGGCGTCGTATTGTCGAAATCCCAGTCGCCCCAGTATTTGAAAAGCGGCTGAACCTGCGCATTGTCTTCATAGGCCATTGAATTGCTGTTATCCGGATTCAGGCCCGCCCTGATGCCGAATCCCACCACGGTGGACATGTTTTCCGATCCGTTGATTTCCCGCACCAACTCCCGGTCGTTTAAGTGATAGGAATAATCTTTCGAGTTGTCGCCGTTGGGCGTTCGTATGTAATAACGCACCGTCTCGGCGTCGGAATCGAAAGGTGTGCCGTCGCCGGGATCGCCGCCCGTATATGTGCCGACGACCATCCCGTACCCGTAATCGACCTTTGCACTGGGCTCATCCGGATCCAGTTCGCCGACCGCCTCGAGAGTGCCGTCCGTTTTGGTGACGACTTTTCCCAGATCGCCGTTGAAAACCAGTTCCCAGCTCGCGGCGTAGATCATGGAATGTTGTCCCTCTCCGTCGCTCACATTGGCGCCGATCATCTCCAGATCGTTCTTGATCTTTCCGACGGCGTATCGGGCGCCCTGCTGAATTTCCACGGAGGACTCCTGGGACAGGACCGCCTCTCTGTAGGAGACCAACATTCCATAAACGACGGCCACAAGGATCGCCGTCAGCGTGACCGCAACCAGGAGTTCAATAAGGCTGAAACCCTTGTTGCCGCGCTCATTTCCGAAAAGCTGCTTGATTTTCAATCCCATTTCAAAAACGTCCTATCCGGTTTTTTCGTGATAAGGGCCGTCGCCGCGCTCACTTAAAAAACTTCGTTGGCTATTTCTTCCACATTGATTCGCTTCCAGGTCTGAATATCCCAGGCCGCAAGCCCGTACGGAACGCCCCTGACGCTGCTGGTGTAATTGGGCAGGGGCGGCAGTGTATATTTGAGATGTGAATCATAATTCAGAGTCAGCGTATGGCCCATGTGACGGCAGCCGCTGCCCGTGCCGGCGGTGCAGGTCGAACTGCTGTGATCATATCCGACGCGGCCGGAAACGTGCTGAATCATGGCGCCGTATACCGTCAATCTGCCGGAATCATTGCCCGTGGCATTCCATCCCGATCCGTAATAACTGCCCCGCGGCGCGCCGTCGGCCGTTCGCGGCGGCGCGTGAATGCCGATGGTGAAATTCTGAATCCTGGCCTTGTCGCCGTTATCGTTGACCGGATCAATGGCCGGACAACTGATGCTTCCGTCCGATGTATTTCCGGTGCATTCAAGGCCGTAACTGATCATCACCGCGTGGATTTCCTCGTCGCCCGTATCATTCGTGAATACTTCATCGATGTTTCCGCGGCCCGTAAAATAGCCCGAGCCCCCGCCCGTCGGATCCGACCAGTCGTCATAAAACACGCATCTTTGGAGGTCTATGTCTCCGGGGCAATCGGAGGGTCTCGAGCCCGGGGTCGGGTAGCTGTTGGGAATCACGATGTTCCCGAGGGCGAACAAGCCCAGCATATCCATGTCGTTGGGACTGGTCCGCGGCGCGTCGTAGGTGGTGTGAATCGTCGAGGGATGTTCCTCATACTGGACCTCGTGGTCCAGGATAATGTCGCCGGTGGCCACGATGGTCGTTTTCCCGTCGTGAACGCCGCTGACCATAACGTCTCCGTCGACGAAGATGATGCCGGTTGAACTGCCGGGGCACGTGCCGGCGGTTCCGAAAGCGGAAAGTTTCAGGCCGATGCTCGGCGTCACAAAAACGTAGTAGCCCTGCCCTTCGGCGATATCGAAGTTTTCATAAGGCTTTAATGTCGCATTGGACTCCTGGTTCCAGCGATACGCGTAGCAACCGCCCGAGACGGACGTCGCCCAGGAAGACGTGGGGGTGTATATTTCTCCTCCGGCCTTGTCGGTCATCTTGTCATGGCGCACGCGTCCCACGTCGCCGTAATAGGCGTATCTTTTTTCCTCGCCGGTGGTAAAAGGCAGGCTGTACAATACAAAAGCCCCCGGATCCCCGTCCGTCGGACTTGACAGGCTGTCGAGGGGATCGGCGCTCACGCCGTTGTTGACCTTGTTGCTGATCCGAGACGACATATACGACTCTTCGTAAACGCCGTCGCTGTCCCAGTCGTAATCGTTGCGGAAGATAATTTTCCAGATGCATTTGCTCGTATTCGATGTTCCGCAGTTGTCGCCCCTGTCGGCCAGCTTGATTTCGGCGGCGTTGTAAAACCACAACACATCGTCGGAATAGAGATAATGCGGAGGAAAAAGACTGATATCCTTGCCCCGGGGCTCCATGCCTTTCGTGGAAGTGGGCATGGGGGCGTTCGCGGCGCTTCCTCCCGCCGTCTGCAGCTGATCCCCGAATCCGAGCATGTGGCGCCATTGAATTTTTCCCGTCAGCTGCGGTCCGCCCCGCACAAAAAGCCTTCCGTCGTCGACCCCGGAGCCGTAGTTCTCAATCGATGTGTTGAACTGATTTCTGAAGTAGGCGTCTCCGATGACAACCTCATTGTTGTGAAATACGGTCTGGCAGTCATACCAGGTCTGGGGCGCCGTATCGGAAACGGTGCAACCCGTGACCGCCTCCCTGATTAACGGCGTATGATTGTCGGAAAAGTAGGCCATATCCCAGATGGTTTTCGGCTTGACGTAGGCGCGAAATGCTTTTTCGTATCCTGTTTTGTCATTTCTTACGGAAACGGATATGGCGATATCTCTGGAAAAACTCTGATCGAGATAGGCTTTGGGATCCAAGGTGTCGTAAGGATCCGAGTGGCCTCCACTCGGTGTGCGCAGATTTTCAATATCCATATAGGCCTGAATGCGGAATAGGGGATGCTGGGAAGGGTAACTTCCGCTCGCCCAGTTGGCGCCCAGGTACAAATCCTTGATTTTGTCGTCGTAACTCCATAACTGGAACGCCGACAGGTTGCTTAAGGAACGGCCCATGCCTTCCCTTTTCAGAGGCCCGAAAAGCCCCTGGGGCATATAATGCAGGTGGGAAAGCAGTCTGTCGATGCCCTGCTCTCCGAATCCGAACATGATTTCATCTTCGCCCAGGTTCTTGATGATCCTCATTTCGCTCGTGCTGGTGACCAGCGCCACCAGTCCCAGCGCGGTTAAAAGGAACATCACCAGCATCGCCGCGATCAGTGCGTATCCGGAGTTTTTTCGGGCGCAATGGCCGGTTAGCAAGGTTGTCAAGCCGGTTTCCTCCAATATGCTAAAATTTGGCGATATACGCCTGCCTGTCGATGGAATGTCTGATGGTTTCGCTCATTCTGTCCGTCCACGTGACGTTGACGCGAATGATTTTGAAATCCTCGCCGCGCCAGGTGCCGGCGGGGCAATCCCCGGCGAAGTCGGCGGGCCATTCGCCGGCGTCGCTGCCGGTGGGCGTCGTGTTGGCCCATCCGTCGTCGGCGCCCGTCCCCAGCGTTCCGCCGAATGTATAGCCCTTGCACTTGGTGGCGCCGTCGTAGCCGTTTCTCATAACCGTCGCACTGACCGTGAAGGTCTCCTTGACGCCCGGCAGCGTGTTCGTGCATGAAGAGCAGTTGGTGTCGCCCCAGACTTCATTGGTGAAAAGAGCCGCGTTGCCGGTTTCGATGCCCATGACGGCGGTGGTGCCTACCGTCACGTCCTCGTACTGGGGCCATGAACGGATCTGTTCGATTTTTCTTTGAGCGAGATAATTGGCGACGCCGTAGTTTTTCGCCATGTAGTTGGAACGTATATTTAAAACGAATGCGGGAATGAGTCCGGCGATAACGATGGCGATGATGAACATGGCCACAACAACTTCGACCATGGAAAATCCGAGCCGGTGAGTTCGGGCTCGCGCGCCCTTTCCCTTGCTGAAATACATCGGCGGTGACCTCCTGGCGGCTGCGTATGAAAAGGCGGGAAGTTCAGGCAATGCTAAAACTATCTCCAGACGCCGTCCTGGTGTTTGTATTTCCAGACCCTGATGCGTCCCGAGCCGGCCGACCAGTCAATGGCGCGAAGGCGATCAAAGCGGGTGCCGGTGGATGTCACATCGGATTTGGGGCCGAGATAGACGACGCCGGGGAAATTGATCGATCCGTCGCGCCGCATGAAAACCGGGACCGAAGGACACGGCTTGCCGTTGATATAAAGAGCGCACGATCCCGGCATGGGGTGGCCGGGCACGGGATACACCGTCGCATTGGGCGTCCCGAAAGCGATCCCGTCATCGAGGGTATATTGTTTGCTGACGCCGTCAAAAGAGCAGCTTCCCCCGGAGTGCGACTCGGTGGAATCCTGGCCGTAATGATACGTGTTGTAAGCGCCGGATGTCGTGTCGAACTGCACGCAGTACGATCGGCCGGAACGGATCGCCGATGCGCGGGCCTGTCGCAGATGGCCGCCCAACTGCCTCGACGAGGCATTGGCGCGAATGACCATTCCGTAATGCATCATGGAAATAAACGCGATTCCCGTGAGAATCGAGATGATGGCTACGACAAGCATCAACTCAATGAGAGTGAATCCGCGGAATATTCCGCGATCCTCGCTGCCTGACTGTGCATTCGGGTTTTGGTTCTCACTCATAGGATTTTCCTCCAGACATTGCTGATCAGCAATTTGCGTGCCCTGTACCGATTTTTCTTCTCACCCTATTTAATAGTATTGAAACTACTGAAAAAATCAATACTTTTTTATGGTTTTTTTATGCACCTAATGGATGGTTTTGAACTAAAAGCATGATATTTTTTCATAGTTCCATGATAATATTTCAACTATTCACTTAAATGTTAAATCTTATCTGGAGTTTTTCGAAGTTCGCCCGCAGGGAGCGACTTATGAACCGAGCACTAATATGATCCATTACTCTGGTGGAAACTCCGATGGTGAATTAGTGGTTGTATTGCGCAAATTCATCCTTCCTATTTTCATCTTTCATCCTTGCCGGATCTAAGAATCCTCGATTCCGTATTCCTGCATTTTATACAAAAGCGTCCGATGCGAGATATCCAGAAGCCTCGCCGCGGCGGTCTTGTTGCCCCGGGTTTTTTCCAGGGCTTTTCTCATCACGATTTCTTCCATGATCCGCGCATTGCGTTTGACCGACAGATCGCCGGAAGTCAGGGGCAGATCGGACGACGCTTCGATCTCGCCGGCCGCGCGCCCGCGGATTTTCTCCGGGAGATCCCCTGCCTCGATATATCGGCTCCGGGCCAGCACCATGGCGCGCTCGATCACGTTTTCCAGTTCCCGGACGTTGCCCGGCCAGTTGTATTCCATGAGCAGGGCCAAAGCCTTGCTGCGCACCCCTCTGACTTTGATGGACAGCCTGGCGCCGCCGGTCAGGATGAAATGATCGATAAGCAGCGGGACGTCGCCGGGCCTTTCCCGCAGGGGCGGCAGTTCGATGGGAAACACGCTGAGCCGATAGAAAAGGTCTTCCCGAAACCGGCCGTCGGCCACGAGTTTTTCGACGTATTGCTTCGTGGCGGCCACGATGCGCACGTCCACCGTCATGGTGCGCGACGAACCTACCGGCCGGATCTCGCCGTCCTGCAGGGCGCGAAGCAGCTTCACCTGAAGTCCCGGCGGCGTTTCGGCGATTTCGTCCAGAAAAAGCGTCCCGCCGTGAGCCCTTTCAAAAAGACCCTGCTTGTCTTCGCGGGCGTCGGTGAATGCGCCTTTGACGTGTCCGAACAATTCGCTTTCCAGGAGGGTTTCCGGGATGGCGCCGCAATTCACGGCCACGAAGGAGTCCGGCGGCCTGCCCGAATTCCGGTGTATCGACCGGGCGATGAGTTCCTTTCCCGTCCCCGATTCCCCGGTAATCAAAACGGAGGTTTTATAGGGGGCGATTTTTTCCACCGCTTCGAAAACCGCGATCATTTTCGCGTCGCGCCCCACCATTTCCCCGTATCGGTTTTTGTCCAGAACCTCCCGGCGCAACCGCCGGTTTTCTTCCACGAGGGCGTCGTGGGCGACGGCCTTTTCCAGGACGGCCAGAACCTCGTTGTGCTTGAACGGCTTGGAAATGAAGCTGAACGCCCCGCGGCTCATGGCGTCCACGGCCAGATCGATGCTGCCGTAGGCGCTCATCATCACGATAGGGGATTCGACGCCTTTTTCGACGGCGAGATCCACGAACTTCAGGCCGTCGATTTCGGGCATGCGCAGATCGCACAGGACGACGTCGAATTCCGGACCGGCGCACAAAATTTCGATGCCTTGCCGGCCGTCGGCGGCCAGGGTCACTTCATAGCCCTGCTGCGAAAGCAGAGCCCGAAGGCTGTCGCGAATGCTCTCTTCGTCGTCGACGATCAGAATTTTGGCGTTGTTGTCCGTCATGGGCTTTTTCATCATAGCTTGAAAAAACGACGATTGGAACAACCGATTGCGTCCGGCCGCGCCCTCGGTTGACATGATACACCCGTAGTCATAGATTTGCCGCGTTTTTTCAAGGAAGGTTCAAGGCCTTTTATGAGAGCGCTGAACGGTCACAGAGAAGAAATCATTGAAAAACTTCACGAACTCTTTCAGAGGGTTCTGGAGCGCTTTCAGGTCAGCGGGCAATGGATCATGCTCATTGCCGCGGCCGTCGTCGGCGTAGTCAGCGGCGTGGGCGCGGCGATTTTCTGGTACGGCATCATCGGACTCCAGAAGCTTTTCGTCATGCTGGCCAAAGCCTATTCCGATCCTTCCCCGGCGCTGACCGTGACGATTCAATCCATCGCGGATTTTCCCATATGGCTCAAAATCGCCGTTCCCGCCGGATCGGGTCTTATCATCGGCCCCATGATTTATTTCTTCGCCCGGGAAGCCAAGGGACACGGCGTCCCGGAGGTCATGGACGCGGTAGCCACAAAAGGCGGTGTGATTCGCCCCCGCGTGGCGCTCGTGAAAATGGCCGCCAGCGCCTTTTCCATCGCTTCCGGATTCAGTCTGGGCCGTGAGGGGCCTTTCGTTCAAATCGGCTCCACCTTCGGCAGCATCATCGGCCAGATCATGCGCCTGGGCCCGGAAAAAATGAGGCTGCTGATCGGATGCGGCGCCGCGGGAGGCATCGCGGCCACGTTCAACACGCCGATTGCCGGCATGTTCTTCGCCATGGAAATCATCCTGGGAGATTTCGCCGTCGGCGCCATGAGCGCCCTGGCGGTCTCCAGCGTCGTGGCCACGATCGTCAGTTACGCCTTTTTGGGCGACACGCCGGCCTTCACCATTCCCGGGGATTTCGTTTTAGTATCGCCGTGGGAAATTCTGACGTATACGGTCCTGGGTCTGCTGGCGGGCGTGACCGCCGTTATTTACATGAAGGTTCTATACGCCTTCGAAGATATTTTCGACGATTACATCCCTATTCCGGATTGGCTGAAGCCGGTTCTGGGCGGGGCGATCATCGGCGTCATCGGCATCTGGCTGCCCGGCGTCTTCGGCATAGGATACGACACTATCGACGCCATGTTTCTGGGTAAGCTGTCCATGGGTTTCATGGCTTTTCTCGTCATTGCGAAAATCGTGGCCACGTCGGTTTCCATCGGATCGGGAGCTTCCGGCGGCATCTTCGCGCCCAGCCTTTTCATCGGCAGCGCCCTGGGCGGTTCTTTCGGGATGCTGGCCCAGCACTGGCTTTCCGCCGAGCACATCGCGCCGGCGGGCGCCTACGCCGTGGTAGGCATGGCGGGGGTGGTCGCCGCGGGAACGCACGCTCCGCTGACGGCGATTCTCATCGTGTTCGAGATGACCGGCGGCTACAAGGTCATTTTGCCCCTGATGCTTACGTGCGCCATCGCCACTATTGTCGCGCGCTTTTTGTCCAAGGATTCAATTTACACGCTCAAACTCACGCGGCGCGGCGTCGTCATCGCCGGCGGGAGAGAAGAGGCGATTCTCAGTTCCCTGACCGTGGCCGACATCATGCACACGGATTACGAGACCATCCGCCGCAATGAGCCGTTTCCCCATATCGTCGATAAAATCCTGCACAAAGACCAGTCCGAGTTTTACGTCGTGGACAATCAGAACCGCCTGGTCGGAAGGCTGAATATTTTTCTGATCAAGGATATTTTAAAAGAAACCGGGCTTGGGTCGCTCGTGGTCGCCGACGACGTGATGGCGCCTATACATTATATCCTGACGCCTGAAATGAGCCTCGCGGACTGCCTGCGGCAACTGACCTTCAAAGGCATCGACGAATTGCCCGTGGTCGACAACCTGAAAGACGCCCGCATGATCGGCGTTCTCGAACGCTCCCACATCATCAGCACGTACAACCGGGAAATCCTCCGTCAGTCCGCGGCCGGTTTCCGCGTGGTGCAGACCAGGCACGAAGGAAAACATCTCAGCTCGGTGCAGTTGCAGCTCGGCTTTGAAACCCGGGAAATACGCGTTGCCGGCGAATTGGCGGGCAAGACCCTGCGCTCGTTGGATCTCCGGGCGAAATACGGCATCAACTGCCTGGCCGTCAACAATCCGGCAATCGGCGCCGCCGATGACACCGTTATTCCGGAGCCCGGCATGAATTTGCAGGAAGGCGATGTCATGATCTGCGTGGGCAGCGCCGAGCAGTTCGAGCAATTCTCGGAAGATTTCGGCCTGTAATTCCGCCGCATCTTCCATCATTCGCCATTGCGCTAATTCTCGATGAAGTGAAAAAATAGCTTTTGATCCCACGTCATGATGTGTTACCATCAAATTATCTTGTTAACCGGAGGGGCGCAATATCGGCAACGCAATATCGGCGGTTTGCTTTGTCTATTTTTTTGAAAAGCAAAGGAGGAAGTCATGAAAAATGTGCGAATTTTCCGGATCATGGTCATCTGCGCCGCTTTAATGCTGTGCGCGGCGCCTCTGATCGCCTGCGGCGACGATGACGACGACGATGATGAAGATGTGGACGACGACACCTTCCCCGATCTCGACGACGACACGGATGATGACATCGATGATGACACGGATATCGACGACGATACGGATGTTGATGACGACATCGACGATGACACGGAAGAACCGGATGACGACACCGACGACGAGATGAGTTGCGACGACGTGGTCAACGAGTTTTTCTTCGAGTGTGAATGGACTTTCAGCGACATGAACGGCGACCAGGTGGACGATCTGGGATTGCTGGAATGGTGCGGCATGTGCGAGGACTACGTCAGCGGCGGCAAGACCGCCAGTCCCTTTTGGAACTGCATCGGCGAAGGATCGGCCGACAGCTGCAATGAGGACGCCGTGGACGCCTGTTTCGACGTGCCCGCCGCCGGGGGCTGCACCGACGCCGTCGACGCCCTTTACGCCTGCAACATCACGTGGATTTTCGACGGCGGCCTTTACTGGATTCCTGAATCGGACGTAGCCGCCGTCTGCGATCTCATGGACGTTGACTGGGATTGCTATCAGGCTTGCGTGGACGCGCATTGCCCGGACGGCGTCGAAGACGCCCTGGCCTGCCTGGACGTCTGCGACCAGCAGGAATGATTCGCGAAATTCTTTATTGAGATGACGCGGGGCCGGAAACGGCCCCGCTGATAATCTCGAGGTTAATCATGCGTATCAGGTCTGCGTGGATTATCATTTTATCGGTTTTGTTGTCATGCGCGTTTTTCCCCTCATGCTGCGATGATGATGAGGCAAACCAGGATGATAAAGTCGAGTTATGTGAAAAATTTTCATTCAGACCGTAGCTTTAGCGAAGTGGAGGAATCCCTTTAGCGATGGGTGAATATGTTGTTAACATGCACACTTCAGCAAGGCGATCACATCTCATGAAAGGGATTTCTCGAATCGCCCTGACGGGCTCCCTCGAAATGACAACGCCATTTTTGTGTCAATGAAGCATTTCGTGTGCCCCGGCGCATTCCAAATCAGAGTCGCGAATGACAGACATGTCGAAAACTTCCGTTACCCGCGACGCGGGCTCATCCCCTTACAAAGCCCGGCCCTTTGGTGGTATGTATGCCCTAGCGCGGCAATTGCACGGCCGCGATAAGGACGCAGCGGATGTTGAAACTCAATCTCAAAAAAGAAAAAATCGACCGGGCGCGCGAATTGGCGCGCGGCATTGCCGACGAAGTGCAAAGCTACATCGTCGCGCACACGACCGACAGCGTGGAACGCACGACGCTCCGCCTTATGGGCCTGGACGGCGTGAACGCGGACGGCGTCGTTTTGCCCAACGTCCTGGGCGATCACTTGAAGCCGCTGCTTTCCGGCGGCGCGTGCCGTCCGGTTTTTTCCGCCATGATTTCCCATGACCTGAACATCGGCGCACTGGCCGCCGCCGTGGACGAAGGGCAGATTGATCTTTGCAAAGAGCCTATCCTGCCGATGGACAAGCTGGAGGCCTACGCCGGCGATTTCGTAAAACAGGCCATGGCGCGCATCGAATCCACCGCACAGCGCCGCGCCGAACTGGTGGACAAACTCGGCGACCCGCAAAAGCCCTGGCTCTACGTCATCGTGGCCACCGGCGACATCCGCGAGGATTTGCGCCAGGCCCGGATGGCGGCCCGGCAGGGCGCGGACATCGTCGCCGTAATCCGCAGCACCATCCAGTCCCTGCTGGACTACGTGCCGTACGGCGTCACCACGGAAGGCTATGGCGGCACCTACGCCACGCAGGAAAACTTCCGCCTCATGCGCGAGGGCCTGGACGAAGTGGGCGAGGAAGTGGGCCGCTACATCCGCCTGGTGAATTACGCGTCGGGGCTTTGCATGCCGGAAATCGCCGCCATGGGCGCGGTCGAGCGCCTGGACATGATGCTCAACGACAGCATGTACGGCATCCTCTTTCGCGACATCAATCCCAACCGCACCTTCGTGGATCAATACACGTCCCGGCTTTTGTCGGCGAAAGCGAAGATCATCATCAACACCGGCGAGGACAACTACCTGACCACCGCGGACGCCGTCAAAGACGCGCATACGATTCTGGCGTCGTGCCTGATCAACGAGCGGTTCGCCGAGCTGGCCGGGCTGACGCCGGATCTGATGGGTCTTGGCCACGCATTCGAGATCAACCCGGATACCGAGGATCAGCTTTCCCTGGAAATCGCGCACGCTCTTTTGATCCGCGAGGTGTTCCCTGATCAGCCGCTGAAATACATGCCCCCCACGAAATACATGACCGGCGACATCTTTCGCGGCTTTCAGATGAACGCCTACTTTAACCTCGTCGGCGCGCTCACGCATCAGGGCATTCTGCTTCTGGGCATGCTCACCGAGGCCATGCACACGCCCTATCTCATGGACAGGGCCCTGGCGATCAAAAACGCCAAATACGCCTTCAGTGCGGCGAAAAATCTTTCCGACAGCTTCGACCTGAAAAACGACGGGCCGATCGCCAAACGCGCGGAGCTGGTTCTGGATAGCGCATTGGAAATGATGCGGCACGTGGCCGGCGTCGGGCTTTTTACGGCCATCGAAGAAGGATTATTCGCCGACATCAAACGTCCGCGTGAATCGGGCAAAGGCGCCGGCGGCGTGTATGAAAAATCTCCCGATTACTGGAATCCCATCCTCGACGCGCTGGAAGATTAGGGTCCAGGGTCCAGGGTTTAGGGTCCAGGGTCTGCAAACGCGCGTTTTCCCACTGAGCCGCGCACGACAGATTCGCCTGAAGCGTCAGCGAAGGCGAATGAGTAAGCGGGTGGATATCGGCCCTGCAACTAAATGTGGTTGTAAGACATTCCTTTCACACCCGAGGCTCGTGCTTCGCAGCGAAGCGCCGCTTCGCAGAGTAGTAGCGGGTGTGCCACACATGACGTACCCGGCCGAGATCCGAGACCCGAATTTAATCCTTGCTGTTTCAATAGCCTTGACGCTATGCGGGGCGATGGGTAGCATAAAAGCCTCATGTGATCCCCAAAGGCGTTTGGGGAAATATTAAAATCAGCGGCCCGGACATGCCGGCTTAATATACCGGCCGGACGCATGCCGGACTAAACCATTTGTCGTGTGAGGGATTATGGCGCGCGTTATTGCAATAGCATCCCAAAAGGGCGGCGTGGGGAAAACCACCTCGACCATCAATCTCGCCGCCTCCCTGGCGACCCTCAAGCAACGAACGCTGGTCATCGACCTGGACGAACAAAACGCCGTGGGATTCGGACTCGGCCTGACCCGCACGCAGATGCAGCACGGCATCTACGAAGTCTTCATGGCCAAAAACAAGCTTCGCGAGGTCATCCAGCCCACGCCCATGCCGACGCTCAAAGTGATTCCCTACGGCCAGGGAACCCTCGCCGATGAGTTTGAAAAATTCGTGCGCCAAAAAGGCAGCGCCCCTTTACTGAAGAAATACGTGGACGCGGTGCGACGAAGCTGCGACTTCATCCTGATCGACTGCCCGCCGGGCATGGGCGATATGACTATCTACGCCCTGTCGGCCGCCGATTCGGTTCTGGTGCCCATGCAACCCGAACCCCTTTCTCTCAAAACCCTGACACAGATTCTCAAGATCATCCGCAAGGTCCGCCGCAGCATCAACAAGGATCTGATCATCGAAGGCCTGCTTCTGACCATGTACGACGAGACCTACCGCATCAGCCGCGAGGTCGCCAAGCAAGTCTGGGCCACGTTCCCCGAGGAAATTGTTTTTCGCAACGTCATCCCGCGTTGCGAGGAGTTCTCCGCCTCCTTCGCCATCGGCCGCCCGATCATCATGCAGGACCCCCGATCCGAAATCGCTCAGGCCTATCTGCGCCTGGCTCGGGAGATCCTGAAAAAGTCCCAAGCCCAGGCCGCCAAATCCGAATAACCAAAATTTGGCACTCTGTGTAATTTTCGTGTAAAATCCGGCCGACGAGGTGAAAAATGAAAAAATCCTTTTTGGCTGTCACATTGATTATACTTTGTTGTTTCGCGCAGGCTCTTGAATCCCGCGCGGCGAATCTGCCCATGACCGCGGGCATCGAGTGGACCGACGGGCGATTCATCCCCATGCAAAACGGATCGCCCATGATCAGTTTCGACGAACAAAACCGGCCGAAGCTGGATCTGCGCGGCGCGTGGAAGAAAAAGCGCTTGCGCGTCAATCATGATTTTTCCCTGTCTCCCCGGGACGCAGCCTGGTTCGAGCTGGTCGAGCAGGAATCGGCAGGCGCCATCGCCGCCGACTTCGACGACTCGGCCTGGGCCACGCATCAGCTTCCCGGCGTGGAAAACGCCATGCCCGCCGCGCCGGAAAGCGCCGCCGGCGCCGAAGTCTACGACCGGGGCGTTTATTACCGCCGCCGCTTCGACGTCGACGCAAACTGGGAAGGAAAAGTGGTGCGCTTTATTGCCCTGTCCGCCGATTACGTGGCGGATCTTTGGATCAACGGCCATTGGGTGGGCTATCACGAAGGCGGCTACGGGCCCTTTTCATTCGACGTATCCGATTATCTCAATTACGGCGGGAACAACACGGCGGTTATCCGCGTGGACGCGATGCCCTGGCTGATACGATTCGACATCACGCCCACCTGGTTTGCGACCGACTGGATGCATTACGTCGGCGTCGCGCAGGATATTTACTTAAGCGCCTGCGCTCCGGCGAACGTGGTGCGCGCCGACGTCATCCCGAAAAACACAAGCGGCGATCTGGACGTATCCGTCGTCATCGAAAATCGCGGCGACGGCGCCCGCCGCCCGAAAGCCGCGCTGTCCATATTTGCAATGGACGATACGCATCCCGATTATCTGACCGATCCGATCGCGGAGAACCTCATCGGCCAAAGCGTGGAGGTCGGCGGCAACGTCATCAAATCCATATCCCTCGATGCCGGCGAGTATCGCGCGCTGACTTTCGATATCGAAATTCCCGATCCCGTCCTCTGGACGCCGCGGGAGCCAAATCTATACGTCCTGAAAGTTGATCTTTACGAAAGCGACCTGCTTGTCGATACATTTTCCACGCAGTTCGGCGTACGCACGATTGAAGTGGGCCGCGATGCGAAAATGCTTCTCAACCGCCGCCCCGCATTTTTCACCGGCATGGCGCGACATGAGGACTGGCCGGATACGGGCCGCACCGCGACCATGGAAAAAATCCGGGACGACCTTCAAATCATCAAAGACACCAACGTCCGCTTTCTGCGCACGGCGCATTACCCCAATCACCCCGACACCTACATCCTCACCGACCGCATGGGCTTTGCCGTGTGGGAGGAAATCCCCGCATGGTGGATCAACCAGGTCACGATTCCCATCCTGATGAACCGGGGCCTGACGAAGCAGATGTGGCGCGAGATGATCTGGACCGGCCGCAATCGACCCTCGATCCTGTTGTGGAGCCTCTGCAACGAGCCCATGTGGTATCTGGCATTTAACTTAAGACAATACGTCCGTGATTTGCACAGTGATCTGGACGACAACTATCCCGACGGCCGCCTGGTGACGCAAAGCCTCGCCGCCGACGGCGCGGTCCTGACCGGCGGCGCCCAGGAAGACGTGGACGTGGCGGGTTGGACCATGTATTTCGGCGTGTTTTACGATGACGACATCGTGCGTGACTCACAGGATTTTCTTTATTGGCAAAATAACGTTTATCCAAGCCAGCCGATTATCGTGACCGAGTACGGATACTGGTCCGGTTCCGATGACGGCGAGGCCGCCGATCAGCTCGATATAACGAGCAAGGATCTGGACGCTTTTTTGCCTCTGGCCGCCGTGGACGAAAACGGCGAAGCGACCGGCGGTTTTCTGGCGGCGGTCGCCTATTGGTGCCAGTTCAACTGGTATCGCGTGCAGGATCCGCATATTCAGAGCATGGGCCTGATGCACATGGACCGGGAAACGGCGAAGCCCGCGCACGGCGAGGTTTTGGAACGATATCAGCCGTATTTCGATATGGGCGGCCTGGCCGATCCCGTGGATTACATCGATGAGGACGACGACGATGTCGATGATGATTCAGGCGATGATGACGACGACGACGATGACAGCGGCGACCTTTCGGCCCAAAGCTCAAACGACGATGACGACGACGACGGATGCGGATGTTGAGTTTGCTTAAAAAACATTTCAGGATGAAGTACGATAATCTCCGAAGAACCAACATTTGTTTCACCCCAATTCCGCGAGTTTTGACTATTCAACTATAAGCTATCTTGTGTTAATCTACGCCGACCTTTAGAAGCGATCTACAAGCAAAGGGGATACTCATGGTCAAATGGAAGATTCTGGCTTTTCTTTCTTCTATTGCGCTCTTCACTATTCTTCTCGGATTCACTTATAACACGAACGCCGAGCTTGACGTCTACGATGAAGACGGCGCGGCCGCCGCGGAGCCGCTGGTGTGGGTTTACGTCGCGGATGGCAATTTCGATATGGGTTGTTCCGTCGGCGACGGCAGTTGCGGAAGCAACGAAACGCCGCGTCACAACGTCAACATTTCCGCCTTCGAAATCACGGCTCACGAAATCACGCAGGATCAGTTCCTGGAGACCATGGGCGCCAATCCCAGCAGCAACGCCGGGTGCCTGACCTGCCCGGTGGAAAACGTCACCTGGAACGAGGCTCTGCAATACTGCGAGGCCGTGGGAGGGTACCTGCCCTCGGAAGCGCAGTGGGAATTTTCCGCCAGGGCCGGGACCGCGGATCGCTTCGTTTGCGACAGCACGGGAGATTGCCTGGCGACCACCGCCTGGTATGAGCTCAACTCGGCCGGCGCCACGCAGACCGTCGGCGGCATGGACGCCAATGACCTGGGCCTGTACGACATGCTGGGCAACGTCTGGGAATGGACGAACGACTGGTACGCCGCCGATTACTATGACAGCAGCCCTGGCGTGGATCCCACCGGGCCCGACGTCGGCCTTTATAAAGTCCAGCGCGGCGGGGCATATGACCAGGCCTTGGCAAACCTTCGCGTTTCCAAAAGAAACGCCTGGGGGCCGACCAACCATTTCCCCAACGTCGGTTTCCGCTGCGCCCGCGATTACGTTCCTCCCACGACGACCACGACAGTCACCACTTCAACCACGACGACCACAAGCACCATGAGCGATGAGATTACCTGGTTGCCGGTCCCGGATGGCGCGTTCGACATGGGGTGTTCGCCGGGCGACACGTCCTGCACCGCGCATGAAAGGCCCTCTCACACGCTGACCATGTCCGCTTTTGAAATGACGGAAACCGAGATCACGCAGTTTCAATACCTACAGATCATGGGAGACAATCCAAGCTACAACGACGATTGCCTTTCCTGTCCGGTGGAGGTCGTCGACTGGTATGACGCCGAAACTTTCTGCAATTCCGTGGGCGGACTCCTCCCGACGGAAGCTCAGTGGGAATACGCGGCCCGCGCCGGAACCACCGCCCGCTACGTCTGCGACGATACGGGCGACTGCCTGGACGCCGTGGCCTGGCTCAACTTCAACTCCGGGAATGAAAGTCAGCCCGTGGGAACGAAGATGGCCAACAACTGGGGCTTCTACGACATGATCGGCAACGTCTGGGAATGGGTGCGCGACTGGTATGCCGCCGACTACTACGACAACAGCCCGGACACGGATCCGACTGGCCCCGCCACGGGAACGGCGAAAGTATTCCGGGGCGGCAGCTTCGGCTCCGGCGCCACGCGCGTTTCTCACAGAATATCTTTCGTTCCCACATTCAGCGGCAACCAGGCCGGCTTCCGCTGCGTCCGAGAATTCACGACCACGACCACGACCGTGCCGACCACTACAACCACGATGCAACCGACCACTACAACAACCGTCGCGCCGACAACCACGACGCAGCAGCCGACGACCACCACAACCGTCGCGCCGACGACTACGACGCAGCAACCGACCACTACAACAACCGTCGCGCCGACAACTACGACGCAGCAGACGACGACAACCACGACCATTCCTCCCGAATTGAACTGGCTGCCCGTCGCGGGCGGAAATTTCGACATGGGATGCTCATCCGGCGACACGAACTGCGAGCCCGATGAATCTCCGAATCACACGGTCAGTATTTCCGAATTTGAAATGACGGAAACGGAAATCACGCAGACCCAGTACGAAGCGGTGACGGGCGAAAATCCGAGCGACCATGAAAACTGCCCCGACTGCCCGGTTGAGCGCGTCAGTTGGAATGAAGCCGCCGCTTACTGCGACGACGTGGGAGGTTATCTGCCCACGGAGGCGCAGTGGGAATTCGCGGCCCGCGCCGGAACATCGACGATTTATTACTGCGGCGACGACCCCGCGTGCCTGGACCTTGTCGCCTGGTTCGACGACAACTCGGGAGCCGACACCCACGCAGTCGGCTTGAAAAACGCCAACTCCTGGGGCCTGTACGACATGCTGGGCAACGTCTGGGAATGGACCGCCGACTGGTACGGTTCCTCGTACTACTCCGGCAGCCCTGATACCGATCCCACGGGGCCGACCACGGGAACCGACAGGGTTCTTCGCGGAGGCAGCTGGTATTCCGATGACGCGGCGCTTCGGATTTCCAACCGCATTCACTGGCCTCCCGACGAAATGTTCAACGAAACCGGCTTCCGCTGCGCCCGCGACGTCAGTACGACGACCACCACGATCATCACGACGACTTCGACCACCACCACGACGGACTGCTATTGTTTCATCGACGACGCATGCTGGCAGCAGTACGAAGTCAATCCCGACAATCCCTGCCTGTGGTGCAACACGAACACCTCGCAGTGGGACGACCGGGACGGCGGACCCTGCGAAGACGACATCTTCTGCAACGGCGACGACTCCTGCTCCGGCGGCGATTGCGCCGTGCACGCCGGCGATCCCTGCGAGGCCGACGGATTGACATGCGACGAGGAGAACGACCGATGCGTCGGAGGCGCCACGACCACGACGAACGTTTCCTCCACGACCACGACGACCATCGATTTCTATGATTTCACCGACGACGATACGGATGAGGAACCGGATGACTCCCGTTCCGACGACGATGACGACGATGACGACGACGGCTGTTGCGGCTGCTGATCGGCGGCGATATATCAGCCGATAAAAAGGACCGATCATCGGCCGGGGAGGGCGAAATCCCCCGGCCGATTTTATTTGTTTGACGGCCCGGCGGCCGGCCGGCGGGGCATATTTCGGCGGGGAGTTTTAAAGGCTTCCAAAAGTTTCAAATTCACTTTATCATGCTCTTTAAAGCAGCCCTTTTTCCTTGTGGATAAATCTGTGAGTATTTGTGGGGATGGACTTGTCGACAAATTGGGGATATTTTTCATCCACAGAAAACATCGGGGAACGAAAATTATTTCCACAGGATCATCCACAGGGACAAGTTGCTGAAAATAAAGGGATTGATGTCGTTTATCCCGCCGTCAACACCCTATTTGATGATGATGAGAAATTAATTTAATAAACATAGAACTCAAACGGGAGCCAAGCCGACTATGGAATTCAGAATTGCAAAAGACGAATTCATCCAGGGCCTTTCACGCGTCCAATCCGTTATCGAAAAGAAAACCACGCTGCCCATCTTGTCCAACGTTCTTCTCGAAACGAAAACGGACGCGATCCGAATTACCGGCACCGATCTCGAAGTCGGCGTCAAGGGAACCTATCCGGCCGAGATCGTCACGGAAGGCGCCATCACCGTTCCGGCTAAGAAGCTCTTTGAAATTGTTCGGGAGATGCCGGAAAGCGAATTGACTCTCAAGGTCATCGAAAACGACCGCGTGGAAATTACCAGCGGCCGCGCCGATTTCAAGATCGCGGGAATTTCCATAGACGACTATCCGATTCTTCCCGACTACGAAAAAGAAGAGTTTTTCGAAATCCCCACGTCGTTTCTCATCGAGATGATCGAAAAAGTTTCCCACGCCGTCGGCAACGACGACACCAGGCCTTTTATCAACGGCGTTTTCATGCAAACCGCCGAAGTCGAAGGCAACAAATATTTCCGCATGGTCGCCACGGACGGGCATCGCCTGGCCGTTTCGGAAAAACCCCTGCCGGAAGAATCGGCCGTCAATCTGGACGCCGGCGCGATTGTGCCCCGCAAGGGCGTTTTCGAATTGAAAAAATCCATCGTGGACGACGACGAACCGATTCAGATTTGTTTTACGGAACGAAACGTCATTCTTCGCAAGGATTCCCTACTTTTCATCATCCGCCTGATCGACGGAACTTTCCCGGAATACAACAACGTCATTCCCGCAAGCAACAACCGCATTCTGACCATCTCCCGGGATGAGTTGTACGCCGTGATCCGGCGCGTGTCTCTCTTGGCGGAAGAATCGAATCTCGGCGTAAAATTCGCCTTCGCCAAAAAAGTCGTCACGATTTCCTGCGACAACCCGAGCCTGGGACAGGCCCGAGAGGAACTGGCGGTCACCTACGACGGGGAGGAGTTCGATATCGGATTCAACGCCCGGTATTTCCTCGACGCTCTGACGGTCGTGCAGGATGAAGATGTGACGATCGCTTTCGACGTATCCACGGCGCCGGTCCTGATCAAGGCCCCGTCGGATCCCGGTTTCAAAGCCGTCCTGATGCCGATGAGACTCTAAGCTTCAAACGCCTTCGTGATTCGTTCCAGAGCCCAGTCGATTTCATCTTCCGTGATAATGAGCGGCGGAGCGAAGCGCACCGTAGTATCGTGCGTTTCTTTGGCCAGAATCCCGTTTTCCATGAGGCGCTTGCAATAATCCCTGGCGCTCAGGTCGCCTTTTTCAAATTCCACGGCGGTCAACAGGCCTTTGCCGCGAACTTCCTTGATTTGCGGATTGTTGATTTTTCTTAATCCGTTCATCAGCCTTTCGCCCAGATCGTGAGACCTTTGAGCCAGATCGTCTCTGACCATGATCTTCAGCGCTTCCCGGGCGCAGGCGCACGCCAGTGGATTTCCACCGAAGGTCGATCCGTGTTCGCCGGGGGTGAATAGACCGAGAACCTCGTCATCGGCCGCCACCGCGCTGACCGGATAAATGCCGCCGCCCAGGGCTTTTCCCAAAATCAACACGTCGCAATCGATGTCTTCGTACTGATGGGCGAAAAGTTTTCCGCAACGCCCGAATCCGGTCTGAATTTCATCGAGCATTAAAAGTATGTTGTTTTCATCGCAGATTTTTCTCAAGGCTTTCAGATAGCCGTCGGGAGGGACTAAAACTCCCGCCTCTCCCTGGATGGGCTCCGCCAAAATCGCGCATGTATCCGGGGTGACGGCTTCGGCCGCGGCTTTGGCGTCGCCGAATTCGACGATATCGAATCCCGGAGTGAAGGGACCGAAGTATTTGCGGTAAAGCTCGTCGGTGGAGAAACCGACGATGGTGGTGGTGCGTCCGTGGAAATTATTTTTACAGCAGATGATCCGGGCCTTGTCCGGGGCGACCCCTTTTTTAACGTACGCCCATTTTCTGGCGGCTTTTAAAGCCGTTTCCACGGCTTCGGCTCCGGTATTCATGGGAAGGATTTTCGATTTGCCCGTCAATCGGCAAAGATCCCGGGAAAAAAGTCCCAACTGGTCCGAGTGGAAAGCCCGGCTCGTGATGCACAGTTTCGACGCCTGATCGCATAAAGCCTTGACGATTTCCGGGTGGCAGTGGCCGAGGGATACGGCGCTGTACGCCGACAGCATATCCATGTATTTTTCACCTTCGACGTTCCACATCCAGATTCGCTCGGCCCTTGATATGACAATGGGTAGAGGTTTGTAGTTGTGCGCGCCGTACAAATCGGATAGTTCGATCAGTTGACTGGAATCCATAAATTTACTCCCGCCGATTGAGTTTTATAAAGGAGCGTCCGTCGCGGTTTGCCTATAGTCAAAGGCCTCGGAAAGCAATGTAGATTAAGTTCCAATAGCGAAAAATGTCAATTCCGCTAAAAGCCGCATTTCCTTGACATTTTCACGGTGAATCGTTAGAAATCAAACGTCTGGGAAATATGACTAACTTTGAGCAGCGCTCGAAAATTCATCAATTTTTAAAAGGAAATTATCCGTGGCGGACGACAAGGCTGAAACTTTAAAATCCGATATTCCTTCTTCGGTATTTGAAGAGGCGCTCAAGGCGGTCGAGGGAATTCAGAAATCCGCTAAAGAGAGCAAGGGCGAGAAGAAACTCGCGGGTTCCGCCAATCCAAATGAAGCCGACGACTTCCTTCGATGGCTCCAGGAGGATGACAATAAATCCGCGCCGAAACGCAAACAGAGCGTGGATGAGTCGGAAGACGATGAACTTGACGATGAACTCGGAGTTCTTTCCAAGCTCCTGGAAGAAGAAAAAAATCTCGAAAAAGAAGCCGAATTATTAAAAACTTTTTTGTTCGATAAAAAAGATGAAAGCCATATCGACGAAGGAGTTTTGAAGGAAAAGGAAGGCCAGATCCAGGAACTCAGCGAACGCCTCGTCAACATGAAGGCGGAGTTTGAAAATTTCAAAAAAAGAATCGAGCGCGATAAGGAAAAAATGGTTCAGTTTTCCAATGAAAACCTGATCTCAGCCATTTTGCCGGTCATCGATAACTTTGAAAGAGCTCTGGCTCACGCGGACGCCACGACGGATCCCAAGGCATTAATCGAAGGCGTTCGCATGATTCTGGAACAACTGGGCAGGACTTTGAGCGACAACGGGGTTCAGGGAATCGACGCGGAAGGGCACATGTTCGATCCCTCATATCACGAAGCGGTCGCCAGCGTGCCTACCGAAGATGTCGATCCGAATCTCATTATCGCGCAGTATCAGAAAGGCTATTTGCTTCATGGGCGGTTGTTGAGGCCGGCGAAAGTGGTTGTTTCAACGGGGCCTCCACGGGAAAAAAATAATGAAGATTAATATCAAGATGTCGCAAAAAATTATTTTCTGTTGCAAAATGGGTCTGAAAGCGTTATTTAAGGAGTGATTTTTTAGGTTTACGGATTATTTCGGTCGCTGGGAAAGAAAACCTAAAACGGCATCGTATAGGTCAATTAGCATCCCTAGGGACTGTTTCAAGTGAAGGTTAGGCGTGGGACGCGTTTTTTGCGTGCAGGCAAAAAAGAGGCTTAACCTAAGTATGGCAGACTATAATTATTTTTGGCTGCTTTCCCATAAAGGGAAATTTGCCGGAGGTGGTGAGTTCAATGAGTAAGAGCATTGGAATTGACCTGGGAACGACAAACTCCTGCGTCGCCTTGATGGAAGCCGGCGAACCGGTTGTCATTGCCAACTCGGAAGGATCCAGAACGACGCCCTCCATGGTGGCGTTCGCGGAAAACGGGGAAAGACCGGTCGGCCAGGTTGCGAAACGCCAGGCCATCACCAATCCTGAAAACACCGTCTATGCCGTCAAAAGGCTTATCGGCAGGAAGTTCGGGAGTCCGGAAATTCAGCGCGCCATGAAGATGGTGCCCTATAAAATTGCCCCGGCGGACAACGGCGACGCGTGGATCGAAGTCCAGGGCAAGGGTTACAGCCCCGCGCAAATGCAGGCCATGATCCTGGAAAAAATGAAGCAAACCGCCGAGGATTATCTCGGTGAAGAAGTGACCGACGCGGTCATTACCGTTCCCGCGTATTTCGACGACGCGCAAAGGCAGGCCACGAAAGACGCCGGAACCATCGCCGGACTCAACGTGCTGCGTATCATCAACGAGCCCACGGCAGCTTCTCTGGCTTACGGCCTGGAGTCGAAAGTCGAGGAAACCGTTGCGGTTTTCGATCTGGGCGGCGGCACCTTCGATATTTCGGTTCTGGAAATCAACGACGGCGTTTTCGAAGTCAAAAGCACCAACGGCGACACTTTCCTGGGCGGCGAGGATTTCGATCAGAGAATCATCGCTCATCTGGTCGATCAGTTCAAAGAACAGACGAGCATCGATCTGACGCAGGACAAGATGGCTTTACAAAGGCTTAAGGAAGCCGCGGAAAAAGCCAAACATGAGCTTTCCTCGGTGACGGAAACCGACGTCAACCTGCCGTTTATCACCGCCGACGAAAGCGGTCCCAAACATCTGAATATCAAAATGACCAGAGACACTTTGGAAGATCTGGTCAAGGATCTGGTCGAGAAGCTGGCGCCTCCCTGCGAGGTGGCCATCAAAGACGCCGAGATGCCTTCCGAGCAACTCGATAGGATTATTCTCGTCGGCGGTATGACCAGAATGCCGCTGGTGCAGCAAAAAGTTCGTGAAATTTTCGGCAAAGAGCCCTACGTGGGCATCAATCCCGATGAAGTGGTCGCGGTGGGCGCCGCCATACAGGGCGCGGTTCTTCGCGGCGAAGTCAAGGATGTGCTCCTTCTGGACGTCACTCCGCTTTCGCTGGGCATCGAAACAAAGGGCGGCGTTTTCACGCGAATTATCGAAAAGAATACGACGATTCCGACGAAAAAGAGCCAGGTCTTTTCCACGGCGGCCGACAATCAGCCCGCGGTGACGGTGCACGTCCTGCAGGGCGAAAGGGAAATGGCCGACACCAACAGGAGCCTGGGCCGTTTCGAACTGGTCGGAATACCCCCGGCGCCCAGAGGCGTTCCCCAGATTGAAGTGACTTTCGACATCGACGCCAACGGCATCGTCCACGTGTCCGCCAAAGACCTTGGAACCGGCAAAAAACAATCGATTCAGGTCACCGGCGGCTCCGGACTCAACGAGGGTGAAATCGACCGCATGATCCGCGACGCCGAAGAGGCCCGCGAGGACGACATGCGGCGGCGCGAACTGGCGGAACTCAAAAACAACGCCGACGGCCTGATTTACACCGCTGAAAAATCCATGAGAGAATACGCCGACCGGCTTTCCGACAGGGAAATGGACCAGATCGAAGCCGCCATTTCCGAGCTCAAGGAAACGTTGGAAGGAAGCGATATCCGCGCCATCAGGGCCGCCATCGAGGAGCTCAACAAGGCCTCGCATAAACTGGCGGAAACCATGTACGCCGGCGGATATTCCGGCGCCGAAATGTCCGGCGGCGGCGGTGGTGAAAGCCTCGACGAGGAAGATGATTTCGACGACGACTTCGATGATTTCGACGACGATTTTTAATCATCAAGTCTCACACGGTTGAGCGCTGCAAATAATATTTACACACTGAGGCGGATTTTATAGCGAGTCGCGCATCGATTTGCGATAGTGTATATTCGATGGGTAGTAACCATATATATGGTATAAAAAATTAGTGACAACACAATATATGGTATAAGTTTATGGGAGCGCAGGATTTGGAAAAACGGACGACATCCGAAGATCATGTTGTGATCGTTTGCGAAGACAATCATGCCCTGGCGGCGTCGAAACAACCGGGAGTACCCACGCAGTCCGACAAAACCGGCGACGCGTGTCTGATCGACCTGGTGAAGCGGTTCATTGCGCAAAGGGATCATAAGCCCGGAAATGTTTTTCTGACCGCCGCGCATCGAATCGACCGGCCGGCGTCGGGTCTGGTGCTGATGGCCAAAACGAGCAAGGGCGCATCGAGGCTTTCCGCGCAGATGCGCGAAGGAAAAATCGAGAAAACGTACCTTGCGGCCGTCGAGGGAAAACCGGAAAAAAAAGAAAAGCGCCTTGAAGGATGGATCGTGAAAAACGCGGTCCGCAACACCAGCCGGATGGTGAATAAAGGAACGAAAGGCGCAAAATTCGCCGCCCTCGAATACGAAGTGATTAAAAGCGCCGGCGGCTTGTCGCTGCTGGCCGTCAGGCTCGAAACGGGCCGCAGCCACCAGGTGCGCGTGCAACTGGCCAACGAAGGGTGGCCGGTGGCCGGAGACAGACGTTACGGCGCCAAAAGCGGTTTCGGGAACATGATCGCTCTTCATTCGTGCCGCCTGGTTTTCACGCATCCTACGACAGGCAAAAGGATTGTCGCCGCCGCCCCGCCGCCCGCCAGATGGGCGGATGATGTCGGCCCCGAAATTTTCGCGGCCGCGAAAGAATATTTACAAAGGATGGATCGTTGATCTGTTCGGATCCCGATGTCGACAATATCGAAAATCCCATGAATATTAAATCGAGCCCGCGCGAGCGGGTGGCAGTGTGAAAATGCATTTCACAAAGGTTTCGATATCAGCGACCGTATAAACACGTTGTTGGAAATGTTGCCGATGCATATTTGGTTGCGGCCACAAGGCCGCGATGTGTCACACATGACGCGCCCGGGTGAAATGTTTCGATTTTCACCCTAAACCCTTTCCCCCTGACCCCTTTCGCCTACCAGTACTTCGGCCGCGCGCGGCTGGAGGGTTTTTGCCACAAGGGGCGCAGGGATTCGCCCCGGCGGTAATCTTTGTGCATTTTGCGGATGCGGCGGATCCCAAAGATGTGTCCGGGAATCCAGTTGAAAAATGAGCGGTAGAGGTGCGTGCGCTGCGCGCAGATCAGCGTGCCTTTTTTGAGTTTGTTTATAAAATCATCCTTGCCGTCGAAATCTTCCATCAGCATGTAGCCGCCGCCGACGCCGCCGGGATGATGCGCGTCTGAAGCCGCGCTCACGGCCAGGCCGTGGCTTTTCGCCCAGGCGTAGGCAAACCTGTCCTCTTTCGGATCGTCCCCGCGCGCGTTCAGGGCTTCGATAATGTCCAGGTGCTCGACCAGCGCCGGAAGCTGCCTTTCATCCATGCGGGACACCACGAGCTTGATGAAAGGGTGCGGCAGCAGCGTCAGACCCCCGGCCTCGTGTATGGCCTTCGCCGTGTCGACGGCGTCCATGCCCGGCTCGATATCTTTTTCGACGAAAAGGCCGATGATTTCCCCGTGTTTCGATTTGACTTCCACGCCGGGGATGACTTTGAACGGCGGATTGAGTTCGGCCACGGCCAGGCCGCCGAGGCGCGAGTTGTGATCCGTCACCGCCACGGCGCCGAATCCTTTTTCCGCAAAGCAATCCACCAAGGTCCGCGGCGTCATCTCGCCGTCGAAACTGAAATTCGTGTGATTGTGCAAATCGACTTTGATCAGCATAAAAGTCCCCGCTCGGTTGAGCTTCAATAGATTCTAATGCGCCTAGGCAGCGGTTGTCCAACCATCCACGTTTTCACGACACGCAAATCACAAAAATTAAATCCGGAATCCCAGGCGGGTTAAAAAGGCGTCGAGCAGTTTCAGGCCTTTTTCACATTCGACGATCTGCGCGATGTTTTCCGTGCCGTTCATGCGATCGGTGAGAAGCTTTTTTCTATGGCGGATTTCCGAGGCCAGGATCTCGCGCAGGACGATCACCTTTTCGTCGCTGAAATCTTTTGCGGCGGCGAACTGGTAGTATTCCGCGGCGCCGTCCAGGTCGTCGTCGTTAAGCGCCGAAAGCGCCCGCCGGACGTAAAAGCCCGTGGGATAAACCTTGAGCCGCCCGGTCATTTTCACCAGCACCTTAAATGCGATTCCCAAAAGCGGATTGACCATGAAACGAAAAGGTCCCTTGTTGATTTTTACGTGAAAAGCCGCCTTAAAAGCGTTGAATCCGAAACGTCCAGGTTGTAATGATAGTGCAATGCGGAAGATTTGGGGAGAGACGCAAGTTTGAAACGCGAACGCGGCCGAAAATCGGGAATCGTCGTCAGCGCATTTTTCCTGGGCTTTCTTATCGTCATCTGCTACGCGAGAACCATCTTCGGCGGCTTCATATACGACGACACGTATTACGTGCGCGACAACGCGGCCATACGATCCTTGAAAAACATCCCGGCGTTTTTCACAAAGCCTGAAAGCGCCGTCGCGCACGTAAAGCAAAGCCGCCTGATCTACCGCCCGCTGACGACGACATTTTTCGCCCTGGAATATTTCGCCTTCGGCGGCGCGAGCCCCATGCTTTTTCATCTTGTTTCGATAGCGCTGTTTTTACTGATCGTCGGATTGCTGATGGGCCTGGGGCGGCTTCTGTATGAAGACAGCGGGCCGGTTATTTTCCTGGGCGGATTCGTGGCGGCGCACCCTTTATGCACCGAAACGGTGGGCTGGATCAGCGCGCAACCTACGTTGCTTTGCGCCGTTAGTATGATCCTTTCCGTCGGCGCGTTCCTTTTGGCCTCGAAGGGAACGCGGGTGCGCAAACCGGCCTTTATGGCCTCCTGGCTTTTCGCCGCCGCCGCCATGCTTTTCAAGGAAGTGGGAATCATGACGCCGCTGCTTTTGCTGGCGGCGCACGCGGCTTATGGCGACGATGAAAAAAAAGCCCGGCGATATCAGACGATCGGCCTCGCGGCGGCGGCCTCGGTGATCTACCTGGTCGTGCGCGTCATTCTCCTCGACGGCCTGGGGGGATCGGGGCTTTATACACAGAGCCTTTCGGGACACATCGTCGCGGTTTTGTCCGTCGTTCCACGCTATCTCCAGCGGTTTTTGCTGCCTCTTGACCTGCGCGTGTTTTACAGCCTGCCCGACGGGAGCCTGTGGCGGGCTTTTATCGGCCTGATATTTTTTGTCGGCGCCCCTGTGGCGGCCTGGCTTTTCAGGAAAAAGAAACCGGCGGCGTCTTTGGGATTCGCCCTGGCGTTTCTGGCCTACCTGCCCGCTTCGAATATCATCCCCACGGGAATGCCGACGGCGGAAAGATACTTTTTCCTTCCCCTGATCGGCCTGGCCGTGGCGGGAGCGGATATCCTGTCGCCGGCGATGCGCGGGCCGAAATCCGGTTTCGCCCTTTTGATCATGGTGACGGCGGGCTGCTGCTTTGCCGCATTGACTTTTCAGCGGGCCGGCGTCTGGGGATCGGAAGTGCGTTTCTGGCAGCGCGCCGCGGCCGAGCAGCCGGCTTTGTCCATGAGTTATTACAATCTCGCCCTGGCCCACGCCGGAAGAGGCGAACTGGAAGAAGCCGAAACGAATTATAAAAAAGTCCTTTCCATGAACCCGGATCACGCGCGCGCCGCCAACAACCTGGGCATCGTGCTGGCCCGGCAGGAGCGCTACGGCGAGGCCGAGCCCTATCTGCAAAAAGCCGTGGACTTCAATCCCGGCGACTGGCGGGCGGTGGAAAATCTGATCAAGGTTCAGTTAAAGCAAAATCGCCGGGAAGAGGCCGCGGAGTCGATGCTGCGCCTGCTCGTCGAGTCCAAAAATCCGGCAGTGGAAAAAATGGCGGCGGCCCTGATGGAATCCGGCGTCCTGAGCGATGAAATGCGCGAGCGCATCGCCCAGGCCCTGTCGTCGTGATTTAGTGAAACACGCCTTCTTTGGTGGAGCCGTCGTCAATGACTTCGGTGTTTTCCAGCTTTGCGTCGATTTCGGCGATGATTTTTTCAAGCTGCGGCATCAGGTCTTTGGGCAGGTTTTCCTGCGCCCCGACTTTGAGCTTGCGCGGATTGATGGCCTCGCCGTTGACGCGCAGTTCGAAATGCAGGTGCGGTCCGGTGGCGTAACCGGTTTTGCCGACGCGGCCGATCATCTGGCGCTGGCGGACTTTCTGGCCCCGCTTGACATTGATCCTTGACAGGTGGCCGTAGCGCGTGGAGACGCCCCCGATGTGTTTGATGGTCACGAGATTTCCGTAGCCCCTGGCGCGCCCGGCCCGCGTGACGACGCCGTCGGCCACGGCCCAGACGGGCGTGCCTCTGGGCGCGCCGTAATCCACGCCTTTGTGAAACTGCTTTTTCTTGCTGATGGGATGGATGCGCCATCCGAAGCGGCTGGTGATCCGCATGGAATTCAGAGGCGCCCGCAGCAGGAATTTTTTCAGCTTGACGCCCTTTTCATTGTAATAACCTTCGATGTCCGGGTCGTCGCCGGGAAACCAATAAGCCCGAACTTCGCCGGTGGCTTTCCCGTTGTAATACGCCCCGTGGATGACGCCGTAATCGACGACTTTTCCTTTATACGTGATGCGATCCAGGAGGATGCGGTATTTATCGCCTTCCCGAGGTTCCAGGGCGAAATCGATGTCGTATTCGAAGACCTTGGCCACGTTGCCGGCCAGCTTGATCAGCTCCCCGCGGCCGACGATGGAATCATAAAAAGAATCCTGGATGGTTCCCTGCAGCACGACGGTGTCGGTTTGTGTTTCGAGCTTGACGATCCGCGCCTGCAAGTTTCCGTCGGGCGTCGGCTCGATCTGTTGCTTGGTCAGCATGTCCACTTGATAGGAGAAGCGGAATAGTTTTCCGTTTGCGTCCGTCCGAACGGCGAACCGGTTGCCGATGCGGCAGCGGCGGAAATTGAAGTTTCCGTCTTCTTTTAAAATTTTCACGATAATGGCGGTGTTCTTTTCGTCGACGCCCGCGGCCTGCATGGATCCGGCGAAAGAAAGGCCTTTTTGTATTTCGCCTCGAATCAGGTGTGTTCGAGTCGTTTTGGCTTCGGATTCCATCGGGTCGCCCGCGAACTTACGGGCCGCGTAAACGCGCCAGACGTATAGTTCCAAAACGGCAAGAACAATCCCGATGGCGATGAGAAGAAAAATGCGAAAATAATTTTGCGGGCGCTTGTTGCGTTCTTTCAAATTTTTATCTTTCCGTTTCCGTTCTATCGGGCCTAAGATTTTTTGCCGGTCTTTGTCAAGTAAAAGTAAGGATTTTGATCTGCCTTGCGCCGCCTGCCCGCGAGGGATACGCTTACCATGCAGTATCTGATTTATTCGGCGGCCTACCGTGAACTCTGACCGGAAAAAGCAAAGCGACCCGGCCCTTGGCGGCCTTGCCGTGTCCGCGCTGCTTTGCCTGGTCGCGCTGGCCTACATGGCCCGGCCCTTTTTGGCCATGACCTATCAGGATGAAGCGGCCGAATATCCCCAAGGCTACGACCTTTGGACCTACTACATGGGCTCCAAGGCTTTTTACGAGCTCGGCGCTGATCCTTACGACAATGAAAAATTCAAGCAGCTCATCGCAAGCGGCGCGCTGCGCAGCGATTACCCGGATCCGAGTTACGACATCAAGGCCCTGGACGTCATCGGCGACGGAGAAATGAACGGCTATCTGGGATCGCCGATGATCATGATGATCTTTCGCCTCTTTCGCCCCCTGGGATTTTATCGCCTGCTGCGGCTCTGGCCCGCGTTGAGCCTGCTTTTCATCGCGTGGCCCCTGATGCTTTTAACCCGTCGCTTTCTTATCCGGGATCAGGATTCCGCGCTTGCAAAGGCCGCCGTATATCTGTGGGTCTTGAACCTGCTGATCTGGAATCGGGCGTTTTGGGTGCACACCATTTTACACGGGCAGGTCGACGCTCTGTACGTCGCGCCGGCTTTTTTCGGCCTTTATCTCGCGTTGACGATGCCGGAGGATAAAACACCACGGATAAGAATTACCGTCGCGGCCGCGCTTTTAGCGCTGGCGGCTGTCGTGAAGATTTTTCCGGCGATCATTATCCTGGCGCTTTTCTGGGCGGGCGTGATTCGATGGGTCCTCACGCGCAAACAGGGCGATCCGAGGCTCTGGCGGGGCAACGCGCCGATGCAAACGGCGCTTTGCGGCGTCGTCTTTGCCCTCGCGCTTGTCGCCGCCGCCGCGACTTCCGTCGAAGTATCCGGCGGCTCTTTTGTCGGCATGACCGCGCAGTGGCGGGCGAAGCTTTTTGGAAGTCTTTATCATTCCACGCTGGTCTATCGGCAAAACAATCCGCACATGGCGCCTTTTTTGGGAAGCTATCTGCTTTATCTGGCGCGGATATGGATGCGCCTTTGGGAGCAAGCGGGAGAAGGGGCGATTCGCGCGCTGTCATCGGCGGTCGCCGTCGCGGCAGGATTGGGGATCGCCGCTCTCACGGCGAAAAAACGAAGCGGCCCGCGCATGGTCGCGATGCTTTTCATCGCGGCGCCGCCCACCGTGCTGATGCACTGGTGGAACTATTACAATACTTTCCTGTTGGCGGCCTACGTCCTTTGCTTCGCCGAAACCAGATCGCTTGCCGATGCGCAAAAGCGCTTTACTGTTTATGCGTTGCTGGGGCTTTCCTACGTTCTCATGACGGCGAATTACGTCATGATCGGCGACGCCTTTCCGTGGTTGGCAAAGTTTATTAACGGCCACGAGTTGGAGTTTTTGCGTTATGAGTTAACGCCGTACAATCTTTTCTTCGGTTACCCCGGAGCCCTAATTTTACTGGCGACGGCTATCTGGCTCTGCGCCTTGAAGAAAAATGCTCGAAACAATGTGTAGCGGTCTTATGCCCTGGTGCGTTTTAGAAGTTGACGAATAACGCTGTGACATGAGAAAAAACCAAGGATAGTCCGCTCAAACGATAGATTAATAAAAAAGCATGCTTTGCGAAAACGACGACCATGCTCAAAGTCCTTAATTGGCCGCTGAAACATTGGAAATTTTCCGTCGCCTTTGCCGCGGGAGGCATTACGGCATTGTTTCTCATCGGCTTCACGCACATGAGTTTCGAGATGACCGGCACCAATGAGTTTTGCGGCCGCTGCCATGAAATGCAGTCTCGCGTGGATACCTGGCTCATGTCGAGCCACCACTCCAACGACAAGGGCGTCGTGGCGGACTGCGTGGATTGCCACCTGCCGGCTTCGGGCGCGTACTACTACGTATACAAATCGTGGTCGGGATGGCGGGATTTATGGGTGCACTACATCGGGGATCCGCGGAAAGTGGACTGGGAAGGCAAACGCTTTCATAAGGACGAATATCTTTTCGAAAGCGGATGCCGGTCATGCCACAAGAACCTGACGCCCCCGGGCCTGCCCCGAGGCGGATTTCTGGCCCATCGGGAGTGGGTGAACGGCCGCACGAGCAAAAAATGCTGGGATTGTCATTCAGATCTGACGCATCACAACACACCGCTCATTTACGAGATTGAGTAATACGAGCGAAACGATCCTTACGTTAACGCGAGGAGAAAGACACATGAGAAAAGTCATCGTCACAGCCATGCTGGTCGGGATCATGATCGCGGGATTATCCGCCTTTGCTCTGACCGCCGAATCCGGCAAAGGGGTCATCGGCGCCGTAGGTCTGAAAGTGATCGAGGTCAATCGCGGGCTGCCCGCCGGCGAACGGGACTGCATCGCGTGTCATCAAAAGAAAATGCCCCAGATCGTACTCGATTGGAAAAGCAGCATGCACGGCCGCGCCAACGTGTCCTGCGGGGATTGCCACCTTGCGCGCAAGACCGAAACGGACGCCACGCAATGCAGCGGCCTTAAGGGAACCTCGGTCTACATTACGTTGATTCCCTCGCCGAAGGATTGTTCCAGGTGTCATCCCGTCGAAGCGGCTCAATTTGCAAAAAGCGATCATGCCGTCGCCTACAAATCCGTCGACCAACTCGAATCCATGTCCGTAACCTGGGAAGGGAAAGGCTCCCTCGCCGTGGAAGCTTCGGGCTGCATCCAATGCCACGGCAAGAAGGTCACGTTTGAAAACGGCCGCCCGGTCGGCCTGCATTACCCGCAGGAAGGCATCGGCCGGGTCAACGCCGACGGCTCCGTGGGCAACTGCACATCCTGCCATACGCGGCATCGGTTCAGCATCGTCGAAGCGCGAAAAGGAGAGAATTGCGGAAGCTGCCACATCGGCCCGGATCATCCGCAGATCGAGATCTGGGAGGAATCCAAGCACGGCAAGCGCTATGCGATGGACGGCGAGCACTGGACCTGGGACAGCGCGCCGGATGCCTGGGAGCCGGGGGATTACTCGGCGCCGACGTGCGCGGTTTGCCACATGGCCGGGATCGGCGAATTGCAGACCACGCACAACATTTCACGCAGGCTTTCCTGGGAGGCGGAAAGACCCCTGACTGTCCGCACGGCGGATTGGGAGTCGAAGCTGGGCGAGATGAAATCCGTTTGCGCCAACTGCCACGGACCTCAGTGGATCGATTCCTTCTATGCGCAATATGACGCTGTCATCGAGCTTTATAACGAAAAATATTACAAGCCCGCGAAGAAGATGATGGATGAGATGTACGCCGCCGGCGCGCTGACCGCTGACAAGAAATGGGACGATGAAGCGGAGATTGTTTTCTATCATCTCTGGCACCACGAGGGACGCCGCGCCCGCATGGGAACCGCCATGATGGGGCAGGATTACGCGCACTGGCACGGCTTCTTTGAAGTGGCGCAGGATCTGGATAAGCTGACAAAAATCTATTCCGAAAAGATGAAGAAATAGGCATCGCGTATTCGCATTCCGGCAAATCTCGCGAAGGGCGGGTTTGATGCTCGCCCTTCTTCTTACAGCCTGGAAAGGACCGCCCCGGCAATCTCCCGTCTTGTCTCACGCCATTTGTCATGATATGGAGCCGAGTTATGAAGTACTTAAAAACAAAACGGAATTTCCTTGCGGTCATCGTCTTGGCGCTGATAATTTCACCGGGCTGCCAGTACGTCAAAACCTCCCACGAAGTGACGCCGAAAATAAAAGCGGGTCCTTCCGAATCCATCGTCAAAGACGACGGGCTGCTGGAAAAATCGGAAGCCGTCCGAGTCGTGGAATCCATCCTGAAAAGCGCCGCGCAATTGAGCGCCGAAAGCAAGCTCGTCGAAGCGCAGGCCGAGTATGAAACGGCGATCAAGATTCTTCTCACGCACGTCGACCGGGAGGAGATAAGCGAGTGGGACGCGAAATTGGAGCAGCTTTATTTAAGGGCGTGCCTCCAGAGCCTTCGCGTGGCCAGACTCCGCGGCGTGATGCTCACCTCGCCGGAAGACGAGACGACGCTGGGCATACAATACAATCCCCGCGTCGAATACTGGATGAAGTATTATCTGACCAACGGTCGCATGGCCATGCAAAAGGCCCTGATCCGGTCCGGCTCTTATATGGACATGATCGAAAGCGTTTTGGCGGAAAAAGGATTGCCCGACGATCTCAAGTATCTGCCTATCATCGAGTCCGAGTTTTACCCCTACGCCATGTCCCAGGCCGCCGCCGTAGGCGTCTGGCAGTTCATTCCCGGCACCGCGCGGCGATTCGGCATGCGCATCGACGATTGGGTGGATGAGCGCAGGGATCCGGAAATCGCCACCGCCGCCGCCGCGCAGTACCTCAGCGAAAACTACGCCATGCTGGGCGATTGGAGCCTGGCCCTGGCCGGGTATAACTGCGGCGAGGACCGCGTGGCTTCCGTTGCGAAAAGAAAGGGAACCGACGATTACTGGCAGCTGGACCTGCCGCTGGAAACCATGAATTACGTGCCGAAATTTTACGCGGCCATGCTCATCGCCAAGCAGCCCGAGCTGTACGGCTTTTTCGTGGAGCCTAATCCCGCCATGCGTCCGGTGAAAATCCCGCTCGACGGCGTGGCGAACCTCAAAACCCTGGCCGAGCTTTCCGGCATGGATTACGACGAGCTCAAGGCCTTTAATCCGGCGCTTCTGGGCGATTACACGCCGCCCAAAGATGCGACGTACATGATCAAAGTGCCCGAGGCCCGCGCCGACGCTTTTAAGAAAATGATGGAAGAGTTTCCCCGGGAGGATGTGTATCTCACGAAAGCGGAGATCGCGAAACTTACCGCCCCGAAAACTCAGTATCGCTACACGAAATACAAGGTGCAAAAGGGCGACAGCCTCTGGACCATCGCGCGCAAGTACAAAACCACCGTCAAATGCATCAAAAGGCTCAATCCGAAAATCCGCGGCAACATGATCCGCCCGGGATGGACCATCAAAATCAAGCGCGGCTGCAAGCGGTAGTGTGTTCCAGCAAAAGATTATAGGTCACGATCTTATCGTGCTTCGATATTGACCGGCATCCCTGTTGGGATTTGGCTCTTCCTGAAACGGGAAAAGGTCACGAGACGACTAAAGATTATAGGCCACGATCTTATCGTGCTTCGATGTAGATCTGCTTGTCGCGCAGGATGTTGGCGGCGGCGCCTGAGGGTTTGACGCCCAGGTCCATGGATACGTCGCCTTTGCCGCAGTTTTTGGCCACTTCCGAGTCGTAGATGTAGGGATCGCAGGCGGTGATGAAGCCCAGGAGGATATTGCGCCCCGGCAGGCGGGACAGATCGAACCCGAACGTCAGCAGCAGGCGCAACAAGACGCCGTCGAACATGAACCCCAGACCTCTCCACGAAAGAAAATGCGGTATCATGCCGGCGGCCAGGCGAACCGCCGGCCAAAAACGCCCGCCCTTTTTCACGGCGGCGGCGTAGCGGTCCAGTTTCGCCTCCAGACCGTCGAAGCGCACGATTGCAGACAGCGGAATCCAGCCGTTTTTCGTGCGCCGGACGATATAATGCTGGTTGTAAAAACACTTGCGTACGCGAAACATGTGCAAGAAGGCGAAATAAAGCTTCTGGAAGACATGAATATCCGCCCGGTTGATGCGCCCGCCGGTCTGATCCTCGATTTCGTCGATCAATTCATCGGGCACGCACAGGCCGATATCCGGCATATCCCGTCCGAGGCCCAGAAAACGCGTAGACAGGAAAAAAACTTCCTTGATATGCGGGCGGCCCGCGGCGAAGTCCAGAATCTTGAGCATCTGCCCTTCGTTGAGGCCTTTCGAGACGGTGACTTTCAGGTCCACGGAGATATTGTATTTGCCCAGATTTTCGACGGCCTTGAACTTGACGTCGCCAAACGCCCGGCCTCGGATTTTCTCGTAGACGGCCTCGTCGTCCAGGCTGTCGAACTGCAAATGCGTTTCACGCAGGCCCGCTTCTTTGAGGCGCCGGACGAAATCCTCGTCCCGCAGAGCGATGCCGTTGGTGTGCAGCGACGAAAAATTGCCCGATTTTTCGATCATGCGAATCAGCTCGAAAAGATCCTCGCGCATGGTGGGCTCGGCGCCCATCAGGTCGATCTTGCATCGCCGCCGCGTGCGCAGGAATTCCGCCAGTTTTTCTTTGGGGTAATCCGGCACGGGGCGCTGATTGGCCGAAGCCAGGCAGATGGGGCAGGTCAGATTGCACCGGTCGGTGGTGCGGATGATGTAATCGGTCTGACGGTGGGAATCGACCATCAGGCCGAAATAATAATCGTGCAGATTGCCGTACTGTTCGGGGTGATCCGAAAGCTTCTGCCGCGTCGTTCCGTGCTTCGCGCAATCTCTGCACAGCCATATGCCTTCCGCGTCCGATTCCACGCGCGCCGGCGAAATCTCCAGGCACGTCGGGCACAGGGCGTATGTTTCACGCAGAACCTTCATGCGCGCGAGCATAGCACGAAAGAAAAACGGGCACACCTGCCGCAATTCGGAATGCGGAATTCAGAGTGCGGAATGTAGGAGTTTCCAACCGAGATAATCGTGATAAAGATGACGCCGTAAAAGCTGCGCCGTCGTTACAAAGCCCGGAGTCCTGCGCAAAGTCACATTACCGGCACAAGACACAGAGCCGCGAGCGTCAGATTCGCTTTAAGCTGACGCTTAAGGCGAATGAGCGAGCGGGTACTGAATCGACATACGTAATGGTCACGCTGTCGCATGCGCAATTATGTATTAAAAATGAAATCATTTACCGATGATATGTCGAACGAAGCTCAATCAGAAATCGGCATGAAATACGCCAATGCGAGACGTGAGAAGGTGCTTGAGTTAATAATGGATTACCCCGGTGTCCCATTGTTGAAGTCAGGAAGACACAAAAGCCGCGCACGAAGCCGTAGCGAAGGCGCCCCGAGAGTAAGCGGGTAAATATCTTTGGCTAACTTTTCGTCGGGAGCGTTGGCTTCGGCTCGATGGGGCAGAAGTGTTTGTTGACGTAAAACTCCAGAAGCTCTTCGACTTCTCCCTTGCATTCCCCGCACCCGGTTCCGACTTTGGTCATTTCCTGGAGCTTATAGAAGGTTCGGGCGCCTTCCAGCACGGCTTCCTCGATTTCCTGGTCCGTGACTTCCATGCAGGCGCACACGATGCGCTCCTGTTCCTTCTTGACCTTATTTTGCTTGTCGTGGCGTTCGTAGTAGTCGTTGATGGCCATGCGCAGGGCTTTGTCGCCCAGAACGGAGCAGTGAATTTTGTGCTCCGGCAGGCCGCCCAGAGCCTTGTTGATGTCCTTGGCGCTGACGTTGAAGGCGTCCTCCAGCTTCATGCCCTTGACCATCTCGGACATAACGGAGGTGCTGGCGATAGCGCTGGCGCAGCCGAAGGTTTTCCACTGGCAGTCGGTGATGACTTCCTTTTCCGGATCGACCTTGATGGCCACGATCATCTCGTCGCCGCACTTGATATTGCCCGTCAAGCCCTTGCCGTCGGGTTGAAACGCATCCTCGTCTTTGAGGATGTTTTTCGGATTCATGAAGTGATCTTTCACGGCGTCGGTATACGCCCAGCTTCCCGGTTCAGTCATGATTCTTTCCTCCCGTACGCCGTGGACATTTCCCGGATCTTCGCGATGATTCCCGGCAATTTTTCGATCACGTATTCGACGTCTTCCATGGTGTTTTCGCGCCCCAGGCTCATGCGGATCGAGCCGTGGGCGCTTTCGGCGGACAGGCCCGTGGCCAGAATGACGTGCGAGGGATCCAGCGAGCCGGAAGCGCACGCCGATCCCGTCGAGACCGCGATGCCCTCCATATCCATGTAAAGCAGAATGGACTCGCCCTCGGCGCCGTAAAACGTGACGTTGAGGGTGTTGGGCAGGCTGTCGGTGGGATGGCCGACGAATTTCACATCCGGGATATTTTCCTCGATGCCTTTTTTCAGCGCCATTTTCATTTCGAGAATGCGCTGCATGTCTTTTTCCATTTCCTGGGAGCGCAGCTCGACGGCCTTGCCCAGGCCGATAATGCCGATGACGTTTTCCGTTCCCGCGCGCCGCCCCTTTTCCTGGTGGCCGCCGCGGATCAGTGGGCAGAAAGGAACCCCCTGCTTGACGTACAACGCCGCCACGCCTTTGGGGCCGTAGAACTTGTGTCCCGAGACGGTCAGAAAATCCACGTCCAGTTCCTTGACGTTCACGGGGATCTTGCCTACAGCCTGCACGGCGTCGGTGTGCATCAGCGCTCCGGCTTCATGGACGATTTCCGTAATGGCCTTGATGTCCTGAATCGTGCCGATCTCGTTGTTGGCCATCATGACGGAAACCAGGCCGGTCTGCGGCGTCAGGTATTCCTTGAGCTGGTCCAGGCTGATTTTGCCGTATTCGTCCACATCCAGGTATTTGACCGTCGTTCCCTGGTCCCCGAGGCATTTCGAGGTTTCCAGCACGCAAGGGTGCTCGATCTTCGTGGTAATGACTTCCCGCACCTCTTGGGTTTTGAAACCGCAACCCTCCCGCGTGCAGGTCAGAGACGAAAGCACGGTGTTATTAGCCTCCGAGCCGCTGCCGGCGAACATGATTTCCTCGGAGGATGCGCCGATGAAAGACGCCACGGCTTGTCTGGCATTTTCGACGTAATGCCTCGATTGGCGCCCATATTCATGGAGGCTCGACGGATTGCCGAATAAATCCAAAGCCTCGATCATGACTTTTTTGACTTCCGGATGAAGAGGCGTGGTCGCGTTATTGTCCAAATAGATCCTTCGATTCGCCATGCGGCGCTCCTTGCAAATAATGCCTATTTTAAAAACCGCCCGGTGATGATAGCCCCGGCCGAACGGCAAATACCCCCGGTCGTTACCAAGATAGTAATCATTCATCCGGCAAAGTCCAGTTACTTCAATGGATTTGTAGATTATTGGCGGTTGATTGGAATTGCGCCCGCTTTGGGGGGTTTTTATCAGGAATCCTGGTCGGTATCGTCGTCGTCGCCGCCGTCGTCATCGGCGGTTTCCGGGGGAGTGTAGAATATTTCCACGCTATAGGCTCCTTCGTTGTCGTCGTAGGAATCGTCGTTGACGACCAGATACAGCGTGCCGGATTCTTCCATTTCTTCCATGAATTCCGCGCCCACCAGAAATTTTTCGCTCAACAATTCAATCTGACCGATCAAAGCCCCAGCCGGCGCCTCGGGCATGGGGCAGTCTTCGCCGCATTCCAGCTCGATTTCCGAACCGTCGGGGTGGATGGGGATTCCGTTGGGGTTCAGGCGGACCGTTCCCGTGGCGGTGATGTGCATGCTTCCGCCAGGCTCGACTTCCACTTCCGTATCGAGCCACTTATCATTATCGGCCTCGATGTCGCCGGAAGCTTCGCCCTCTTCGTCATCTTCCGTTGCGCTTCTGTTTTCACAAGCAAATGATGAAAAAATAACCGCCGCCAAAAGGCATAAAAGTACGACAAAAAAAAGTCTTTTCATAATCAACTCCGCTTAGGGCTGGACGACCACCTGGGTTCTGGGGGATAGCCGGGCCTGCCCGCCTTTGCGATTTTCCAAAATGCCGGCCTTCGGGTCGATCACACGAAGCAAGGGTCCGAAGTTATTGGTTCCGCTTAAGACCTGCCTGACCCAGTCGCCGACTCTGCATTCATGAAGCCTCTTTTTTTGACCCTCGTCGTAGATGCTTCCTCTCGGGCCGACGCCCATTCCTTCCCGAGCCCGGTCGATCCTTTCGATGAGCGCTTCGGCGCGATAATTTCTGGTGCCTCCTCTTTTAACCATCGATCCTCTCCGCTTCATAGGTTTTCAACTTGGCGTATAATGTAGCACCGGCTTTGCTTCAGGTAAAGAAGGAAGGAACCCGACGGCGACCATTTTGGCTAAAAAACCACGAAAAATGCCGCCTCGTCCGGGCCGGTGAAAATACTGAAAAAAGGCGCGAAACATCCTCCCGCGAACGTTCGTCAAAAACGTCGTCAAGGAATTTCCCCGGTGAAATGAGGACATAAGTGCTTGATTAATATGGAGATTTGCCTGTTGTAGAAAACTGATTTCGGCTTGAAAAAAACGGTTGATCAACGCGATGTTTTCGTATAGGATTGGCGCAGGTTGTGAATTAACAAACCATGCGTGATTACTAATGGCGCAGTTGGCTATGCGCATTCTAGTATGACCGGGAGGATTAAGATGAAGAAATTGGCCCTTTTTGCCCTGATAGTGACAATGGTTCTGGCGATGTCGTCTCTGGCTTTCGCGCAGGATGACGACACCATGGCGGATGATGACGACACCATGGCGGATGACGATGCGGATGACGACGTGAACGACGATGCGGATGACGACGTGAACGACGATGCGGATGACGACAGCGGCGACAGTTTCGCGGCCGCCGGTGAATTCCTGAGCCCCGACGCCCTGGGCGCAAGCGAGGAATACGAATTCAATTTCCGCGTAGAGAACACCAGCAACACGATCAATAATCCGGATAACTGGATTTGCGAAGTGGATCTTTTCATGCCCTCCGGCGACTACAGCCTCGCCGAGGATATGATTGCCGATCCCGACGCGCTGCATAGCGGCGAGTGGTCCCATGAAGTCGAGTACAGCGAAGAGAACAAGGCCACCATCATGTGGATGCACTCCGGCCTGAACGCCTCTTCCTCGATGGTCTGCGACATTCACGAAGGCGAAGCTCTTGAATTCTCCTTCCGCGCGACCACCGACGAAGGTCCCACCGACGGCTTCGACTGGCGCGCCCTTTCCGCCGGCGGCGAGTGGGCCACCGATCAGGCCTTCGTCAGCGGCGACGACGATGACGACGACACCGATGACGACGACGTTGACGCCGGTGATGACGATGATGACGACGATGACGGCTGCGGCTGCTAAAGCCTCATCGGATCGACCGACAAGTTAAGAAATGGCAAAGCCCCGGCGCCTTACAGGCATCGGGGCTTTGTTTATTATAAGCCGTTTCAGTATTCGTCAGTAAATTCTTGATTTTTCATGCGATTGCCGATACAAAATGCGGGGCTGACGAAAGACATGAGGTTTGAAAAATGCATAAGCGAATTTTCATCTATTTTCTATTGGCCGCCTTCACGATCGGGTTCGCGTCATGCGGCGGCTGTCGCAAGACCCAGCCCGCGGCGACGGGATGCGACAGCCCTGACGAGCTGGCGCAAAAGTATTTGCAGGCCGTTTCCTCAAAAAATAACGACCTTTTCACGTCGCTTCTCTTAAACAAAGACGACCTGCGGCCCGTTGCGAAAAATATCAACAAGCAGGGCATCACCGTCTACCAGCAATTTGTCTTGAGAGATTTTCAGACGAAAAACCGGGACTTCCTCGGCAAACCTCTCAAATTCGTCGCCTTCAAGCTGGGCCGGGAAGTCGTCTCGAAAGACAAGTACGGGCTTTACAAGGGATCGACCATCATCGCCGAGGTTTCAAGCGGCGATAAGGTCGCCAAGGTGAATCTGGAAATCAACTTCGTTTCCCGCATCGGCCCCAAGTGGAAGATTTTCTCCCTGCGCTATATCAAGGATGGAAAAGGCGCGAATCCCGGTATTCCCAAGATATTGCCCGGCGCCAAATTCGGTCCCGAAAAGGGCAAGGTTCAGATGAAGATCAAGAAGGTCGAAGAGCCGGAAAAAGAGGCGGCGCCTGCCGGAGAGGCTGCTTCCGATGAAGCCGCTCCCGAACCCGAGCCCGAATCCCCCGCAAGCGAAGACGGCGGACAGCCGGCAAAAGAACCCGAGACGAAAACTCCCTGAATTCAAGAAAAAATGGTGTTTATTGAAGAGCCCGGAAAATAATCCGGGCTCTTTCGCCGTCGCCTGCCGGCGTGGAATGCACGTGATCCAGAAAAAGCCCGCACCGGCCCGAAAGCTCTTTATCCAAATCGATGACCGGCGTGTTCTCCTGCGCGCGAATGATGTCGTTAACGACTTTCATCCCTGCTTCGACGAAACCAAGCGATTGCTTCGGGCACTTTGCCCGGCACCAGGGCGTGGTCAGAAGATACGGCCTGGCGCCGCTATTCCGAGCTGTTTTGACGATTTCCTGTATATTCGACGCAAAGGCTTTTTTGAAATTCCAGCCATAATAGGGGTGGTCGACGGACCTGGCGCCGGCCGGCATGATGTAATCGTTGAGGCGGTATCCCAAAAGGGGCGGCAGACCCATCCGACGCCGGACAAAGGCGTAGGTCAGAAAACTTTTCGTCATAAACCGGTCCAGCCTGTCCGATGCCTTTGCGCTTTTCGGCGGGGAAAAAGGTTTTCGGAAATGGGAGTAATCCGATTTGAATCCGGCGTACATGCCCGCCTGCAGATCGTTGTGGCCGAATGCGGCGATCAAGATATCCGGCTGAAGTTTACGGCCGAGGCCGCGCATCACCGCCAGGCCTTCCCGGCTCGTGTAGCCGGGTATCGCCAGATTCGAGACCGTCGTGGGAGCCTCGCCGGATTCGGTTAAAAGCGCCGCCAAAAGCGCCGGCCACGCGTGTTCCCCGGCGCTGGTGGAGTCGCCGAGGACAACGATGCGCATTTCACCGGCTTGTTTGCTTTTCGCCGGGACGGGGCCGGTAAAGCCGCTTTCGCCGACGCGCGGCGGGTTCGGTTTGAAGGTGTATAAATAATCCGGGTGGCCGCGATACTTTCGGATCATGTTCCATCTGCCGTTTTGCGCGTAACGATTGAGCGCATCGAACTTTGCCCGGCCTTCGATCCGGGGATAAAGCAGGCGAAAGCCGCCTTCGACCGCCGCAAAAAACATAGCGGCGGCGACGAGGGAAAACAGGACTTTTTTGATTCGCCTCGGACGGATTTTCATGACCCGACTTTAGCATTCAAAAACGCCGAAATCGATATGCTAAAATAAATCTTATTTTAGCGGCGCATTTTGTGGACCGCGCCGATCGCCATGTGGTATGAGTTTTTGTCAATGATTAAGCGAGTCCATCTTATTACGACCGTAATTGTATTTCTCTTCGCGGCGCTTTTCGCATCGTGCCTCGGCGGCTCCGATGATAATGACTCGACGGATTCGGTATCCGACGAAGATGCGTCGGATGATGATTCCGTAAATGAGGTTGATGACGACAAGGAGACCGATGACGATCTTGATGACGACGCAAATGACGATATCGACGACGATGTGAACGACGACATCGATGATGATTCCTGCCCGGGCGTCTTTTACGGCGATTTTCTGACCTACAGCCAAACCATGGACGAAGGCTACGCCTATTTTGAACTCAAAGGCATCGATTGGGACGCGATCGTCGAAAGTTGCCGCGACCGGGCGTGCGCGCACTCGGATCCCGATGAATTCGCCCTGATGATCATGAAAATGCATGCCGCGCTGTCAGACAGCCACAGCTGGGTATGGACGCCGAATCTTCCCGCGGACAAATATCCCGACAGGCGACCCACGGGGGTATGCCTTTATCGCATCGGCGAAAAGGCTTACGTCTCGCGCCTGACCGACGAGGCCGACGGCGCGGGCATGCTGCACGGCGACGAAGTCGTTTCCCTTGACGGCGAATCCGTCGACGAGGTTTTGGACCGGGCGAAAAGCTGGGAGGGATGCTCGTCGCCGCACTGCTGCGATTACTACCGCCTGCCCCACGCGGATCGGTTCAGCGCCGGGCAGGGCGAAGTGGAATACGGGATTGTGCGCGATGGGCTGCCGATGCAAATCACCGTTTCCCGCACCGGCGGCGGTTACGGAACATGCATGCCCGAAATGCTGGAAAGATTCCTTGAAGACGCTTCGGGAACTGTTCTTAAGTACAAAGCCGTCGGCGACGACATCGGATATCTTCAACTGTCCACGCTTTCGGATTCATCCATGGATCTTATTTTGGCGGATCTGGATGATGCGCTGGATCTTTTCGGAACCCGCCCGCTTGTTTTCGATGCGCGATTCAACGGCGGCGGATCCGACCTTGTGGCCATGTCCGTGCTGGCGCGTTTTCTGGGTCAATGGATATCGCCGGTGGATTTTCGGTACAAACTCGGGCCGGAGCATGATTCCTTTACGCCCTGGCTTCCCGAGCCCGTTTTGCCCGGAACCGACCCCGCGCCCAACCGCGTGATATTCCTCATCAACGGGGGTTGCATCAGCGCCGGGGATTTCTTCGCCGCCGCCGCATCCTACGTCCCGACTTTCGAGCTGCTCGGCACGACGAGCTGCGGCGCCACCGGCGCTCCCAAGACGGACACGCTGCTGATATCGGAAATCACGTATTCCTATTCGCAGATGCAGCGGCGTTATTCGGCGACCGGCCGGCAGATCGAGGGGATCGGAATCGCGCCGGATTATTTCGTCGAGCAAGACGCGGCCGACCTGGCTGACGGAATCGACACGCAGTTGGCCCGGGCCGTCGAATTATTGCGCGAGTGATTCGCCGCCGTTGCGCAGCCGGACGGAATAATCCCCGAAGCTTTGCGTCAGGGAAAAGTGTTGCCTGATAAAGTTGTCGAGGTCCGCGGCCCCTTGCTTAGAGCCCGTTTCCGAGTTTTCCTCACGCCGCAAAACGACGAGCCGGACCGAAGCGCTTTCGATTTCCTCGATGATGCGCTTTTGGATTTTTTCCGTGGTCGCCAGTCCCGGATGCAATTCGTGGTAGCGCGTGGCGCTGGCGCGACCGGAAATAAAATAAAAAAGAACATCATTGATGAAAATTCGGCCGTTGTTTTCATTGGCGACCAGGATTTTTTCATTTTCGGCGCTGCTTTCCTGCACGAACCGGACGGCTTTTTCATAATCCGCCGTTCGCGCATCCCAGTATATGCCGCGCGCCGCCGGAAGTGTGAATTGATGCCGCAAACTGCCCGTCAGCCGAAGTTTCACGACATATGCCTTATTGCGTAGTTGCGGACCGGTCAGCGCGGCGCATGCCAGGACGATGAGAATCCACGCGCCGATGTTTTTTGCCGACGGTTTGCCGACTTTGTAAATGAGGTGCGCGAACAGGACGGCGGCGGGAATCATCGTCGGCAGCAGATTCGGCGGCGCCGAGCGGATCGTGGCCTGGTTGTGCAGAAACAATCCGAGGAAAATCAGGAAGATCACCCGCCGCGTGTCGGCGCTTTTGGCGCTTGCCGGATCGGCCTTCGCTTCGCGAAACAGCTGAATCGTCGTGAGGATGTAAATGCTCAAGGGAAAATAAAATGGCAAAGACATTGAAAAAGCCGCAAAATACGCCCCGGCGCCCTGATTCGTAAAAACGCTTAAGCCGGGCAGGATCGCCGGATAAGGCAGGGCGCGCACTTTCGGGTAAACTTTCAGCGGAAAAACGATCAGACTTTCGATCACTTCCCTTAGCGGGACGAACGCGGCCAAAAGTACGGCGACGGGGGCGATGATAAGAATTAATCCCCAACCCAGGGGCGCCATGCTTTTAAGGCATTGCCTGAATTTTCGCCTCTTCTTCATATTTCCCGGCATTAAAATGTAAAAGGTGAACGGCGCCAGGATAAAAATCTGAGCTAAAAACGTATAAAGGCCGATGTCGTGACGGACGACCGTCGCCAGGCCGGTGAAAACGCCGCTCAACCAAAGATTGCGTGTGCGCAGGCGGTCCAGATAATCCATGAAGAAATACGCGGAAGCCAGCGTGAATACCAGCGCCGTGGGTATGGGCTGCGCGTAGAAACCGTACGAGCCGGCGGCCGTCGTGACGATGAGGACCGCAATGGCCGCGCCGACGCGTCCGGAAACGCGGTTTGCCAAAAGCGCCGCGCCCACGGCCAGCATCCACATGACGAGAACGGACCAGGTGCGCGCGACGTTCAGCGTGCTTCCGAAAATTTTAAAAATTCCCGCCAGAATGTAGAAATTACCCGGCGCGTACATGGTCCAGAAATCTCTATAGGGCATTTCGCCGTCGCAAATCCGTTGCGCCCCGTAAACGGCGACGCCTTCGTCGTAGATGTTGACGTCCCTGTTTGCGTCGAATGCCAGATAGAAAAGGCAGGCGGTCGCAAGAATCAACAAGATGATCTTGTCGATTGCGTCTTGCGTGGTGACGGTCGATTTTCGGGCCATTTATTCTTTCTTGTTTGGTGAAAGTTCCAAAATGGCGGTGACGAGAATTGAAAGGCGAACCACCACATCCACGGGATTCGCGCCGTGCAATTTTGCGACAGTCAAAACCGCCCCGCGATCTTCGCCGAGAAGCTCGATGAGTTTACGCCGCGATTTTTCGGATGTTTCCAGGTTTTGCGTGTCCAGGGGAAGGCGCTCGAACTCGCCGATGATTTTTTTGATTTTTCGATCCGCTTCTTTTTTATTGGCCGCCGAATGCATTTTCTCCGGCGCAGTCTCGCGAAAGGTCTTTCGGTCTTCGGCGCCGCCGGAAATCAGGATCGCTCCGGCGATTCCGAAAGGAAGAATCGTTTTGGCGAACGAGCCGGCAACCTTGTGATCGACGCCGGCAAACTCCAGCATCACGCGGTTTCGCCCCGCCTGTATAATCTGCTCCGGCCTGTTTTTTTTCGTTCTCAATAGAGCCTCCCGTTTTCGCCACGCGTCGATTATTTTTGCGTCCCCGGATAACAGCACGGCGGGCGCGTCGCGACCCGCAAAACTTTCCGGCCTCGTGTACACGGGGTATTTCAGTCCCGCGCTGAAAGAATCCGTGGCGGTGTTTTCCTCTTTGCCGACCACGCCCGGCACTTGCCTGGCCACGGCGTCCACCACGCACAGCGCCGCCGGTTCGCCTCCCGAAAGCACGTAATCGCCCACGGACAATTCTCCGTCGCAGTAATGGTCGATAATGCGCTGGTCGATTCCCTCGTAACGCCCGCATAAAAGGATCAATCCTTTTTCCTTCGCCAGCTCGCGGGCCAGCTCGTCGGTGAGAATTTCCCCGCCCGGCGACATGGCGTAGACACGGGCGCCGGGATTTTGAGTGCGCGCCGCCGCGACGGCCGCGGCCAGAGGTTCCGGCTTCATGACCATGCCCGCGCCGCCGCCGAAGGAATAATCGTCCACGCGGCGGTGTTTGTCTTCGGTGAAATCCCTGGGATTTATCGTGGCGACGCCGATGATCCCGTTTTCGACGGCCCGTGATACGACGCCCGCGCGCAGGGGCGAATCGAAAAACTCGGGAAATATGGTGATGATGTGAAAATGCATTTGGGTTATTTTCTCTTTATCGAAGATATTGTCCTTTTTTCACAGCCGGGGGCGGCTTTCGCCACATTCGTCTTTGCTCCCATAGTGTTGTCGCCGGACTTCAATTCTTGTTCCTATTTGAGCAAAACATGTTTGCCGGGCACGTCATGTGTGGCACAGCCGCCCTCGGCTGTGACTGTTTCGGGCTTCCATAACGATAGGCCGACATAGTAAATGCTTCGCCGACCACAAAATGTGTGGCACATTGCGGCTTTCGCCGCAACCAAATGTCAATTTCCTTATGGTCCCGTCAGGGACTTAAAGAAAATAGGCCCTTAGATTTATCAGGGGTTTACGGATCACGAAACGATTTCATTCGTCCCATCTCAGACGATTGGAATCATACACGAAATCAGTCCTCATTATCGGAAGTTTCCCATCGTCTGAGATCCCTCTGTGCCAATAAGAGTGAGACAATGGTTGTGTGAGAATTTAGTGTATAATTCGAGGGCGTGAAGGAGAACTCGAATGAATAAGCAACGAGAAAACGGTGATGGATCGTTTTTGGGGGCGCAGCGTAGTGGAGGCGAGCGAAGCGAGCCGGAACGGAGCGGAGCCCCCAAAAACGACGGGTCGCCCGCACCCCCCTCTCCGGAGGTCTCAGAACGCCCCGAGCGCCGCCGCTTCACCGCCGCCTACAAGCTGGCTGTCGTGCAGGAGGCCGACCGCTGCGCCGAGCCAGGTCAAATCGGCGCCTTGCTGCGTCGGGAAGGACTGTACTCTTAATAGTCCGCCGGAAAGATCCCGAACACCTGATGATGAATCGGATTGAGGCGCAAGGCGATTTCGTCGAGAACTTTCGGCCAGGGCGTGTGCAATTGTTCCTGCATCAACGCCTGCGCCGCCTCCATGTCTTCGATCCAGACAAAACCGTTTTCTCGGCGAAGATATCCGATTCCCGCCCGGTCCATCTGGCGGGCCAACCATTCACGACCGTTGAGACACACCTGAATCGAAAAGGGAAAGTAGGTCTGGATGCGACCGTGACAAAAACCGAACTCAGGGTGAAACCAGTAATGGTAATAGTGCAGGCACTTGGTCTTGCAAGCCCGAACGCGCAGCATTTTTTGTTCGCGATCCCGATGCATCTCATAGGAATAACACGGCGTCAGGCAACTCAAAACACCAATAAGGCCATCCGTGATATGGTGGCGCTCGGCCATTTGGCGCGCCTCGGCTTCTTTGGAAATCCGCGATGAAGGCAAATAACGAACTTCCCGGCCCAAACGCTTGGCCTCGGAAACAGAGGCCGCCTTCACCCGGGACGTCACCTCTTCCACATGCCGACCGTAATCCTTGTACAGCACGCGGTTAATCCCCAGATACTTGTCCATCCCCGCCGAATAGGCGATGCGGCGTAAAGAGCCTCGGAATACAAGGCGATCAAAGCCGGATAGAACTCCGATGACTTTCGATGAGTGTTTCTGTATAAAGGTTTGCATCGCATCCTCCTGGGTGTGGGAAACTAAGGGTCCTTTCCAGACCTTTCCAAGCCTGGGAAGGATGCGATGTTTTTCTTGTTCTGTATAGAAATTGGATGATACGGCAACTAAAATAATCCTTTTGGTTGCGGCCGAAGGGCCGCGCTGTGCCACACACATCTTTGCTCCTTTAGTGTTGTCGCCGGACTTCAAATCTTTATCCTGTCGAATATAGCTTGAACCAGGCACGATCTGCTCAGTGAAGTGCGGCAGCTAAAGCCTTCAAAAGGCAGTGATTGTACCGCGTTTCCATAGTGACACGCCGAAGTGGCAGATGCGTCGCCAACCACAAAATGTGTGGCACAGCCGCCCTCGGCTGTGACTGTTTCGGGCTTCCATAGTGACACGCCGAAGTGGCAGATGCGTCGCCGACCACAAAATGTGTAGTACACTCGCTACTACTCTGCGAAGCGGCGCTTCGCTGCGAAGCACGAGCCTCGGCTGTGGTTGTTTGCCCCAGCTGGGCATATATTCTTCCTTAAAATGCTTCGTACACGAATGACAAGTCTTTGGCGGAGGCGAAAACGATTGCCGCGCCCGCTAAAAGAAAAAGCAGAACCGCTTTGATCAATTGCGTTTTCCATCCGCTTTGCGTCTTCAGCACCCGCATCCTCCCGAGCTGTCGTCATCGTCATCATCGTCGGCCGCGTCGTTATCGTCATCGCCAGGCGAAGCCGTATCGTCGTCTCCCGCATCGTCGTTAACGTCGTCATCGGCCCAGTCGTCATCCGCGTCGTCATTGACATCATCGTCATCGACGAGGTCGTCATACCAGTCGTCGTCCACCGCGTCGCCGTTATCCAGAAAATTGGATATAGCGGTGTTCCAGGAAACCGAAAACTTGCCGAACATGTCCGTGGCGTTCATGTTGTTGCATCCGGCTGTGCCGCCGTATAGCTGCCCGATCACCTCCCGGTCCGCGTTGAACAGCGGGCAGCCCGACGAGCCGCCTTCGGTGGAGCTTTCCGAGTATCGGACTTCCCAGAAATTGCCGCCGGCGTTCGTCACGTTGCCGAAGGTGATTCGTTTCCAGGCCGCGTCGGGATGATGCACGGCGATAATTTCGTCGCCTCTTTCCAGGGGATCGATGGACCAGCCCAGGTAGACCGTCCCCGAGGGCGGCTGCTCGTCGAGAAGCATGAACGAGAAGTCCGACGTGAAGCTGTGGGCCTTCAAGTCCGCGCCGCTGGAAGTGGGCAGTCCCTGATAACCCGGCGCCTGGCCGTTGCATTCATCGGTATCGTAATTCCAGAAAACAATCGCCGCGTCCGCCGTCCACTGGCTGGAAAGGCAGTGATTCGCCGTGAGAAACCAGGGCTGTCCGGTCCGGCCCCGGTCCGCCAGAAGGCTTCCGGTGCACATGCCGCCGCCGAAAAGGGAATCCATATAAAGCAATCCCACGCCGCTTTTGATCTGATTCCATTCGGCGTAGCAGGTCGGATCCAGGTAACACCCCGCTTCTTTGGTTTGCGGGAAAAGCGGCTCGATCCCGTAGCTGATTTCGTCGATGATGATTTCGGGTTTCTCGTCGCGGATCGCTTCGACGACAAGGACGTCTCCAAACACGACCGGCCCCCAGAAATCGTCGCTTTGCGCGGTGGCGGTGCGGTGCGCTCTTTGGGCCAGCTCATCCTCGGCGCCGTATACAAAAACCTGCGTGTCTTCGCCGAGACGCTGGAAATGGGGCCGCAGGAAAAACGCGCCTTCGCTTCTGATCGCCGTGCGCCAGGAGTAATCCCCGTCCGGCCCTTCGATTCGCTTCCAGTCTTCCGGTTTGATTTCCGGGGTTTCCAGGTGCACGCTAAGGAGGCGCCGCCCTCCGCCGTTCGCGAAATTTTCCTGCACGGCGGCCCGGTAGTTCGTCAAAAGATTTTCCGTGGAAACTTTTGTAAAATGCGCAACCGAATTCGGCCCCATGGCGGCCAGGGCGGGCGTCAGGACTTTTTCGCCGGCCAGTGCGGTGTTAATTGAAAGCGCCGGGCAAAAAGCAATCAGCGCGAATGCAATCAAAATTTCTGAAAATTTCATGGCAGGATCTCCGCTTAATATGCGCACCCAGTTGCGCCCGGCATTTATATCACAAAACCTCAAATTTTTACCAAGCGGCGCAAAAGCCGTGAAAATTGACTTAAAATGCCTTCCTGATAGACTCCAGGGCGCATGTCGGAAGGGAAATGGGGGGACGACTCGTGTGCATCTTCGAATGCCTGCTTTATTTGATCGCCATCGCGGCCGTAGCGCCGATTCTGGCCTATATATTCAGCCGATATCATAAAATCGACCTTAAGCCCGACGTCACGCATTACTTCAAAACCGCCGACGACTGGGCGGTGGCCCTTGGCGAATACCGTCCCGCCGGCGGCAAGGCGAAGTTCAAATTCCCCGTGATCTGCTGTCACGGATTGTCCGGCAATCACTTCGGCTTCGATTTCACGCCCGAGCTTTCCATCGCCCGCTATCTCGCCGGGCGCGGCCATCATGTTTTCGCCATCGACCTTCGCGGCGCCGGGGATTCGGAAAAAATCGGCCTGTTGAGCAAAAAACGATATCAGTGGAACTTCGATTCCTATTCGCGCTACGACATCCCCGTGCTTGTCGAAGGCGCCCTGCGCGTTTCCGGCGCTTCCAAAATTCATTGGGTGGGGCATTCCATGGGCGGGATGCTGGGATACGCCGTGGCGCAGCACAAGGAAATCGGGAAAAAGCTGGTTTCCGTAACCGCCATGTGCAGCCCGGGCAAACTCGACCAGTTCAAGCGCTTTCTTTTTGCACGACCCGTTCTCGAACGCTTCCACCGCTTCTATCTCGGCAAGCTCGTTCAGATCTATACGCCGCTGGCCGAAACATTTCCCGTATTGATGAAGCTTTTGGGTTTCGAAAACCTGAAAAGCGGGCACTACACGCTGGCGGCGGCGAATCTGACGGAAGATATCCCCGTCAGCCTGCTGGAGCAATTCGGGGCCTGGGCGGAAAAAGGCGTGGTGGTCAGCGAAGACGGCGTGGATTACCTCAAAGGCCTGGCGCAGCTCAAACAGCCGTTTTGCGTGTTTTCCGGAGATCGGGATATGACCGCTCCGCCGGAAACAGTGGAAAAGATCTACGAGGCCATCGGTTCGAAAATCAAGCGTTTTCATCCCATGGGTCCGCAGTACGGACACAAGGAGCATTACGGGCATTTGACGCCGCTGATCGGCGCCGACGCGCCGGAGGAATCGTATCCTCTGCTGGCCGACTGGCTGGAGAAGGGTTACAAGGGCGCGAAAGTGAAAAAGCCCGGGGCGAAAAAATCGTGACCGCGGCCGCTTCTTGACAGCCCATGGCGCAAAGGCTAGCTTTTTTTACGTTGCGAAAAAGGTTGTGGAGGTCGTTCATGAATCGAAATTTTAGGCGAAAAAACGTTGTTTTTCTTAAACCAATGGTCGTGTTATTCGCCTTTGTCGCGTTTTCCGTGCTTTGCCTGGGCATGGGGGACATGCCCGAATCGGACAAGAAAATCCCCAGGCCGAAACGTAATTTCAGCGCATCGATCACCGACGTGCAGATGGCTGAATCCAGCGCCGAGCACATGTCCTGCGGCGGCGTGACCAAACTCCAGGGATTTAACGGCAAGACCGAGGTTCTGGTTCCCTTCGAGAAAATCCAGCAAGTGACCTTCGCCGATTACGATAACCGGTACCAAACAGCCACGGTGACCTTCTGGAACAAAAAGACATACAAACTCAATGTCAAAAGGCATCTCGTCTGCACCGGCGAAACGGAGCTCGGGGAGATGCGCATCAAGGTCAAATACATCCGAAAAGTCGCTTTCGAAAAAGGGGAGTTTTCCGACATCGAGGAAAAAGCGGCGGAGTGAACATTCAAGAATCCTGCAGCGATCATATGATTATTGAAAAACCCACGAAGGTTTTTTCACCATGAAAAAGATACTGATTATCGTCGGCATACTTGTTGTCATCGGAATTATCGTCGCCGTCGTCGTATCCTCCATGTCCGAGGACGCGATCAAGGTCAATACGCGGAAAATCGAACGCAAGACCATCGTGCAGTCGGTGACGGCTTCCGGGAAAATCCAACCCGTTCTGAAGGTGGACATCTCCGCCTACGTGTCCGGCGAGATCGTCGAACTGCCGGTGGAAGAAGGGCAGGAGGTCAAAAAAGGCGATCTGTTGTGCAGCCTGGACTCCAAGCGCTACGCCGCCAGCCGCGACAAGCTCGTGGCCGCGAAAACCGCCGCCGGCTCCCAGGTGAAAGTCGCCCGGGCGAATCTGGAAAAGGCGAAGCGGGATTATGCGCGCGCCTTGAAACTTCACGACAAGGATCTGGTTTCCGACGAGTTTCTGGAAAGCGCCCAAACCCAGCTCGATGTGATGAGCGGCACGCTCAAAGCCGCCAAGGATCAATTGGCGCAGGCCGACGCCGGATTGCGCCTGGCAGGCGACGAACTGGCCAAGACGGTTTTACAATCTCCCATCGGCGGCGTGATCATCTCCCTGAAAAAAGAGGCGGGGGAAATCGTGATGGGCTCGCAGCTCACGCGGGACATCATCATGACCGTGGCCGATCTTTCCGCCATGGAACTGGTCGTGGACGTGGATGAGAACGACATTCCCGACGTGAAAATCGGGCAGGACGTGGATATCGACGTCGACGCCTTCCCCAAGGAAAAATTCAAAGGGACGGTCACCGCCATCGGAAAATCCGCCCAGGTCAGCCGGTCCTACGGTTCCGACGACCAGGAAACGGCGAATTACGAAGTCACCGTCCGCCTGACCGGCGACATCGTCAAACTCCTTCCCGGCATGAGCGCCACCGCGCAGATCAAGACCGCCGAGCAGGCCGACGCCCTGGCCGTCCCCATCCAGTGCCTGACCATGCGCGACCCCGAAGCGGATCCGAAAACGCCGCCGTCCCAGGCGAACGCCGATAAACTCAAGGACGTGGTGTTCAAGGTGATCGACGGCAGGGCGACGATGACCGTCATGGAAACGGGCATCAGCAGCGAGTTCGACATGGAGGTGACGGGAGATCTGGCCGCAGGCGACGAGATTGTCTGCGGCCCTTATAAAATCCTGAACAAGACCCTTGCCGACGGGGACCTCCTGGAAATGGGCGAAGGCAAGGATGAGGAAGGCGAAGAATCGGAATGAGCCTTCTGAGCTGCACCGATCTGGTTAAAACCTACCAATTGGGCAAGCTTTCGCTCGAGGTTTTGCACGGCCTTGATTTCCATGTGGATCGCGGCGAGTTCGTGGCGATTATGGGCCCCTCGGGCTCGGGGAAATCCACGCTCATGAACATTCTGGGCTGCCTGGACACACCCACGTCGGGGCAATACGTTCTCGACGGCGAGCCGGTGGCCGGGATGACGGATTCGGATCTGGCCGACATTCGCAATAGAAAAATCGGATTCGTTTTTCAGACGTTCAATCTCCTGGCCAGGCAGTCCGCCCGGTCCAACGTGGAGCTTCCTCTGATTTACGCCGGCGTGCCCGCCGCAAAGCGGCATGAGATGTCCAAAAAAGTGCTCGAGGAAGTGGGCCTGGCCGACCGGGCGAATCACAAACCCAATGAACTGTCCGGCGGCGAACGTCAGCGCGTCGCCGTGGCCAGGGCCTTGATCAACAACCCTTCTTTGTTGCTCGCCGACGAGCCGACGGGCAACCTGGACACGAAAACCAGCGGTGAGATCATGGAGCTTTTCGAGCGCCTGCACGAAGGCGGAAACACCATCGTATTAGTCACGCACGAAGACGACATCGGCGCCAGAGCCCGGCGGATCGTGCGGCTGCGCGACGGCATGATCGAATCGGACCGAAAGGCGCCCCGATCCGGCCGAGACGCCCGACCATGAAATCCCCGTCGGCCGGTTTCATCCTCGACAGCATGCGCATGGCGGTGGGCTCGCTTTGGTCCAACAAACTGCGCAGCCTTCTGACCACGCTGGGAATCGTTATCGGGATCACCACCGTCATCGGCATCATTTCCGTGATCGAGGGCCTGAACACGGCTTTTGCCAGGGAATTGTCGAACATCGGCGGAAACGACACGCTCTATATCCAGAAATGGCACTGGGCCAGCAACGACTGGGAACTCACGCGCAAGTGGAAAAATATCGAATTCAGAGAGCTTGACGCCATCCGCGAAAGCTCGACTTTATGCGATCTGGTGACGCCGCTGGTCAGAACCGTCCGGACGGTGAAATACGAACAAAACAAAATCAGCGACACGCTCGTCACCGGCGTGGGAAAGAATTATCAGGAGATGCGCCAGATATTCCCGGCGGCGGGGCGCTTTTTGACCGACGTGGACATTACGAAAAACCGGGACGTGGCCGTGGTCGGATGGGAAGTGGCCGAAAGACTTTTTGAACACGATTTTCCCATCGGCAAGCGCATCGCCGTGGGGGGGAAAAGCCTGCGCGTTGTGGGCGTTCTGGAAAAGCGCGGCGATTTTTTCGACATGAACCTGGACCGCACGCTGATCATGCCCATCGGATCTTTTATGGAAAGTTTCGGGCGCTATCGGTCCCTTTCAATCATGGCGCAGCCCAGGGATCGGGACAGGGTCGATGAAGCCATCGACGAACTACGGGGGATTCTGCGCCGCGTGCGCAAGGTGCCTTTCGGGAAGCCGGATGATTTCGCCATCAACCGCATCGACGCCCTCAAGGAACTTTACGACAAACTTACCGGCGGGCTTTACGGAGCCATGTTCGGCGTGGCCACGATCTCGCTTCTGGTGGGCGGCATCGGCATCATGAACATCATGCTCGTGTCGGTGACCGAGCGCACGCGGGAAATCGGAATCCGCAAGGCTGTAGGCGCCAGACGCCGCGACATCCTTTTCCAGTTCCTGACCGAATCAGCTTTTCTGGCCTGCATCGGCGGCGTCATCGGCATATTGCTCGGTTACGCCGCGGCGATTCTCGTGGACGCCCTCAGCCCCGTTCCCGCGCAGGTGAAATGGTGGTCCGTTTTCCTGGGCCTGGGCTTTTCCGTCGCCGTCGGGCTGATCTTCGGCATCTATCCCGCCTGGCGCGCCGCCGCCAAGAATCCCATTGACTGCTTAAGTTATGAATGAGGGGCTCGGGGCTTCGGCCCTGCACATGTGTGTGGCGTATGACGCCCTCGCCAGTGTTTGAAAAGGATTCTATTTGCCGACTTGAAACTCACCCGCTCATTACCGCATCTTCGCTAACGCAAAGATGCGGTTGGCCATTCGCGGCTCTGTTTAAAACGTTTTTATACTCACAAATATTGTGCTTGGCGCCACAGCAACAGAGCCGCGCACGGCAGATTTCGCCTCAAGCGCAAGCGAAGTCGGATGAGTAAGCGGGTAAAAAGAGCCTGTCATGGCGGCTCATTCATTAGCCCCGGGCGGGAGCCCTGGGATTAGTAGGATGTGTTTTTGTTTTTAAAATGTGCGAATACTATTTCGTCCTATCGGGACGATTGGAAACTTTGTCGCGTCTCGCCATCGCTGCTTCAGCTTTTGCGATGCCATTTACAAGTCAGGAAAACGGATGCGCAAGAGATTGGTCAAGCTCATAGCTTGTGGTAAAACCGCCTGATGAACGCCGGAAGGAAAGCATACCTGGTATTGGGAATCGTCATTGTCGTCGCCGGCGTTTTTCTGCGTTTCGACCGGCTGGCCCTAAAGCCCATGCATCATGACGAGGGCGTGAACCATCTTTTCGTGGAAACTTTCGTCAAAGACGGCCTGTATCAATACAATCCCGAGAACTATCACGGCCCGCTGTTGTATGAACTGGCGTATCTTCCGGCGAAGTTTCTGGGCGACAACGAAGTGATGCTGCGCGCCGTTCCCGCTCTTTTAGGCACCCTGGTCGTTGTTCTTATCCTGGCCATGCATCCCTGGATCGGGCGGCGGGGCGCGCTGGTCGCCGCGGCGATCACGGCGCTTTCTCCCGCCGACGTGTATTTTTCCAGAACCTTCATCCACGAGATTTATCTGGTTTTCACGCTGGCTCTTTTCGCCTGGTTTATGCTGAGGTTTCTCGACCGGCAAAAGACGAAAGACTGCGTCGGCGCGCTGTGCGCCTTGTCGCTGGCCTTCGCCGTGAAGGAGACCGCGGCCTTATCCGTCGCCGTCATAGCCGCGGCGTACGCGGCCGCGGTGTTTTTGGGCCGCAAGGGCCAGTCGCCGGATTTTGCTTTTTGGAAAACCCGGGAAAGATGGCCGGTGGCGCTTTTGGATGCGGCGATGGCCGCGGTGATTTTGTGGATGATGTTTTTTTCCACCTTCACGACCAATCCAAAAGGCATGGCGGATTTTTTTCTGGCGTTCATGCCCTGGCTTCATACGGGCGTGAGCGAAACGGGCCATGAAAAGGAATTCGGTTACTTTCTCGCCCTGTCCCGGGATTATTACCGGCCCGCGTTGATTTTGGTCCTTCCGGCGCTGATCGAAACCATCCGCCGCAAAAAGCCCGTCATGATCTTTTTCGTAGTCTGGACCCTCGGGCATTTTCTGGTTTATTCGCTGATTCCGTACAAAACGCCCTGGTGCGCGGTGACCATGGCTTTTCCTCTGGTGATCACGGCGGGCATGGGCGCGGGCGCCGTCTTCGAGTGGATCGGGGGCCGGACCGTTTTTCAAGCGGCTTTTGCGATGCTGGTTGTGATCCTGATGATCCCGCACGCGCGTTTTTGTTATGACGTGAATTTCGAGTATTACGACAACGATCGATATAAAATCGTTTACGTGCAGACCTTGCGCAAGTTCAAGGAGATGTTTCCGGAAATCGAGGCGATTGCAAAATTGGACGCCGGATTGAATACGCCGATCGTTTTGATCGACGCCAAGCACCCCATGAATTTTTACCTGCGCGATTACGCCAAGGCGGCTTACTATCCCGCGCCTCCGGCTGAAGCGATCAAAGCGCCGATGATCGTCGCCGGCGAAGAATTTGCGGAAATCACCAGAGACCGGCTTGACGCCACGTACGTCGAGAAGCGATACCCGGTCTGGCCCCGGGCAGAACGTCACGCTTTTTCTCCGGGAAGATTTGTGGAATAAATCCGGCGCGGCCGTTCAGTGACAATTAACGAGGCTTAGGGCGCGGCTGGCCCGCGCAGGAGAAAAAAACTTGGAAAACAAAAAATCCCGACAACCCATGATCATCAAACACGGCAGCGGCCTGACGGTTCTTCTGGAAGAAAACCACGACAGCCCGGTCGTTTCGATTCTCTTTTTCGTGCGCGTGGGTTCGGCGGATGAAACGGCGGCTCAAAGGGGGCTGGCCCATCTGCATGAGCATATGATTTTCAAGGGGACGCCGACGCGGCCCGTGGGGGAAATCGCCTCGCAGATCGAGGGCGCCGGCGGCGACATCAACGCCTACACGACCTTCGACCACACCTGCTACTACGTCAACATCGCTTCGCGCTACTGGCGCGTGGGAATGGACGTGCTGTGCGACGCCATGCAAAACGCCTCCTTCGATGAAAAGGAACTGGCCGGTGAAACCGCCGTGGTTCTCGAGGAGATGGCGCGCAGCGAGGATATCCCTTCGCAGAAAGTTTCAAAGCATCTATTCAACATGGCTTTTAAAAAGCACCCATACGGCCGGTCCATCCTCGGGGAAAAAGAAATCCTGCTGCAAATGAGCCGCGCAAATATCCTGAAATTTTTCAATCGCTATTATCGGCCGTCCAACATGATTTGCGTCGTAGCCGGCGATTTCGACATCAACGAGACCCGCAAAAAAGTCGACAAGCTTTTCCCGTCAAAAAAATCCCCCGGCCCCCGGCGTCCGGCGAGAACCATGGATTCTCCCCCGCGCCGCCCCCGCGTCAAGATTGAATTCGGCGAGGTGGCCGAAGCCACGGTGGAACTGGCCTGGCGGGTTCCGTCGCTCTACGATCCGGAGGCGGTGAGCGGCGACGCGCTGTCTTTCGTCCTCGGCGAAGGGGAAACTTCGCGCATCAATCAGCGGGTGCGACGACAGAAAAAACTGGTGTACGCCGCCGGCAGCGGCAACTTGAGTTTCGGCGACGCGGGGCTTTTGACCGTCGGCGCGGTCTGCGATCCGAAAAAAACGGCGCGCGCCATAAAAGCTCTGACGGCGGAAGTGGACAAATTGCGCCGGCGCGCCGTCAGCGCCAAGGAGCTTGCAAGGGCGCGGGCGAACATCGCCGGCAGCTTCGTTTTCGAGCGGGAAACGCCTTCAGGAATCGCGCGCAAACTCGGATACTCCTATTTGTATTTCAACAAACCGGATTACGACGAATTCTACCTGGACCGACTCGCGGGGCTTTGCCCGGAAGATTTGCGCATCTTTGCTCAAAAATACCTGCCGGCGCAAAAGGCGATCGTCAGCCTGATGTTGCCAGAATCTTTCAGAAAAAAAATCGGAGTCGGCGACGTCAAAGAGGCCCTGGCCGCGGGCGCATCGAAAAGCCCCGTGAAAAAGGCCGGAAGGATCGCCGCGCAAAAAGAGGCCGGGCACGCGATACACGCGACGCGCGGTTTGAAGCATCGCCTGAAAATGGTCCGCCTGGATAACGGCGTGCGCGTGATCGTCAAAGAAGCTTCTCAGGCGCCGATCGTATCCGTCAAGGCCTGCATGCACGGCGGGAAAAGATCGGAGTCCGCTTCAAAAGCCGGGATTTCCCGCCTGGCCGCGTCGCTATTGACCAAGGGAACGAAGGATTACAGCGCGCGTGAATTTGCGGAAGCCGTGGAGTCGCTGCCGGGCCAGATCAGCGGATTTTCCGGCCGCAACAGCATCGGCCTGTCCGCGGATTTTCTGTCCGGAAATTTCGAGAAGGGAATGGAATATGTCGCGCAGGCTCTTTTGACTCCTGCATTTCATCAAAAAGAATTCGAGCTTCGCCGGCGCGAGCAGTTTGCGGCCCTGATGCGCCTGGAAGACAATCTGGCCGTCCGATGCATCGAACTTTTCATGGCCACGCTTTTTCAAAAGCATCCTTGCGGCGGCTCGTTGATGGGCACGCCGCGGACTCTGCGGGCGATGACGGCGAAAAGCGTCGCCGAGTTTTACCGACGCGCGCTGCAACCGGAAAACCTGGTCGTCGCGTTCGTCGGCGACGTCAGCGTCGAGCTGGCCGTCGAGCAGGCTTTAAAATATTTTGCGCCCATAAAAGCGCGCGCGAAGGCGCTCTCCGTTCCCCAAGCCGAAGCGGCGCCTTCCTCCCCGCGTACGGCGCAGCTTAAGCGTGACAAGGAACAGGCTCATCTGGTGGTGGGTTTCGCCGGGACAACCATTACGGGAAAGGACCGTCACGCGCTGGAGATTCTCAACGCGATTCTTTCCGGCCAGGGCGGGCGCCTGTTCATGGAACTGCGTGAACGCAGGAGGCTGGCTTATTCCGTGTCCAGTTTTCATTACGAAGGCCCGGAAGCCGGCGCGTACGGGGCATACATCGGAACGACGCACGAAAACGTCGACGAGGCCCGGGAAGGGATCATGCGGGAACTCAACAGGGTGCGCGAGGAAAAGGTGAGCCCAAAAGAACTGGAAAGCGCGAAGCGATACATTATCGGCGGCGCGGAAATCGATCAGGCCCAGTTATCGTACACGGCGCAGGTCATGGCCCTGGATGAGCTTCTGGGGCTTTCATACAAAGATCCTTTTAAGATCGCGCAGCGCCTTCGCGGCATCAGCTCCGAGCGTTTGCGCCAGGTCGCGCGTAAATACTTGAATCCCGAAAGCCGCGTCGAGGCGCTGATCACGCGATAGAAAAAAGTTGTGATTTCGCCAAGCATTTTATGATATAAATACCGGCGACGCAGGCAAAAACGAAAAAAACAATTTTGACGGAGTGTTTCGTGACGGATGACGGTTTGAAAAACGTCGATGTCCCGCTCAGTGAAGTTCTGATCAGAAATCGGCCGCGAAGAAATTATATGCTCCTTTCTCTCGCCCTCGTTTCGGCCGGTTTTATCGGCGTGTTTCATATCGCCAGGGTTTGGGTCGCCTTTGCCTCGTTCATGATATTGCCGATTATTCCCGTGATTGTGGAATACATTTTCCGGCGGAGTTTATGGGAGCGCCTATTTTGGCAGTGCCCCCACTGCGACGCGGATAACGAAATGTTGTTCATCGATCCCGGTGTAAAGCCCGGTAAATCATTCAAACTCAAATGCGCGGCCTGCGGGCGGCTGTCGCGCATCGTCATCACCTGATTCACGTTCATTTCTTAATTTCCTCGGTCAGCGCCGCCATCGCGCCTGTCACCCGCTGAAGCCGGCTTGGGCAGGTCGTTGCGGTGGGAAACCGCTTTTGGCGCGCCTTCGCATGGCTTCGGCGTTGCGAACATTCCGCAATCAGCATTCGAAATTCCGCAATTAATTTTCAGCCCTCGGATCGGGGAGAAAATCTCCAGGAATCCAGGGCGCTTTTGCTGGCGTAAGGTTCCGTACCCGGTCCCGCGGGCTGAAAGACAGGCATCTTTCTCGTTTTCGCGTAGCGCAGGCAGGTTCTCACGCTTTTGTTCATGTAGTCGGCAATCGCCTGCCACCCGGTTAACACATCATTGTTTTTTTCGTTCATCCTTTCCCCCGTCGCAACAAATGACTTTTTCAAAAAAACTGCTTGCGGGAGATTCAAGAAAATTTTCGGCCCAAAACCTGCTTTACATCTCCCGCTGTTTCACCTAGTATATGATACAGAATGTGTCATTGCAATAGGGTAATCTCCAATGCGTAACATTTCTTCTCTGGGATCGAGAATGCGGAAATTGCGGTCAAGTCGCGGATGGACGCAGCAGCGCCTGGCGGCGGAAGCCGGAATCGGCCGGGCCGCCGTGGCGCATTACGAAAAAGATCGCCGCAGGCCGTCGCTTGAAATGCTGGAGCGCATCGGGCGCCTTTTCGACGTGGATATCGACTGGCTTTTGACGGGCAGGCCGGGCCGGCAATTCGATGCGTCGGATCTTCCGCAGCCGGTGGTGAAGTTTTCATCCCGGATGGAAAAGGATCCCGGCGCGATCAATACGGAGGATTATCGGGCCGTGCCGTTGCTTTCGGATCCGGTAGCCGCCGGAGCGCCGCTGATTTCCTCGGACCTCGTGGAGGAGTGGGCCTGGATACACGGCACGCAGGTCGGCCGCCGGCAGGGACTTGTGGCGATACGCATCGACGGCGATTCCATGACGCCCCTGATACGCGACGGCGACATCATCGCCATCGACAAAGACGACGTGACGCCGCCGGGAATCTTCGCCGTGCGCGCCGATGAGGGCGTCACCGTCAAGCGCGTGAAAGTGATTCGCGGCGGCCTTTTGCTGATTCCGGAAAATCGCGATTATGAACAGCGCTTTTTGGAACTTCCCCGTGGCCGTGCGCTTTCCGACGTGATCCTGGGCCGGGCTGTCTGGCAGTGGAGCAATCTGACGGGATTGTAGGTTATTTCATCACAACTGTTTTTCCCAATATGTTTCCGATCAAAACCATTGATACCCTCCCGAAAAATCCTACGTGTCCAGCACTCTTCTCACCGTGTGAGCCAGCTTCTCGATGGTGAAAGGTTTTTGGATGAACTGGGTTCCGGGCTCCAGGACGCCGTGATGCGCGATGACGTCTTCCGTATAGCCGGACATGAACAGGGCTTTCAAACGCGGGCGTGTTTTAATCAGTTCATCATACAATTGGCGGCCGTTCATGTTGGGCATGATGATGTCCGTGAGAAGCAAGTGAATTTCGCCGTCGAAATTCCGGCTTTTCAAAAAAGCTTCGCCGCCGTTTTCCGCGACGATCGTTTTATAGCCCTGACGCTCGAGAATTCTTTTACTGAGTTGCCTGACGACATCCTCATCTTCAACGACGAGAATGGTCTCCCGACCCTTTGGCAAAGCCGGCGCGACGTCTTCGGATAATGAATCGGCTTCTTGCTGAACCCTGGGCAAATAGACTTTGAATGCCGTTCCCATGCCCGGCTGCGAAAACACGTTGATGAAGCCGCCGTTCTGTTTGACGATTCCGTATACGGTGGCCAGCCCCAGGCCCGTTCCCTGATCTTTCCCTTTGGTGGAAAAGAAAGGCTCGAATATCTTTGATTTGGTTTCCGAATCCATTCCGTGGCCGGTGTCGGTGACGGCCAGCATGACGTAATCGCCGGGCTTCATGTCGGCGTGGGGTGCGCTGTAACGATCTTTCATCGTGATGTTTTGCGTTTCGATGGTCAGTTTCCCGCCCTTGGGCATGGCGTCCCGGGCGTTGACCACGAGATTGACCAGCACCTGGTCCAGCTGCGCGGGATCGGCCTTGATCCGCCCGGTTTCCCTACGTGTGATATATTCCAGTTCGATGTCTTCGCCGATGATCCGCTCCAGCATTTTGCGGGAACGCTCGAGGATTTCGTTGGGATTGATGATCTTCGGGGCGATGACCTGCTTGCGTGAAAACGCCAGGAGCTGAGAGGTCAGATCGGCGGCTCGCTCGCCCGCGTTTCGGATCACCTCCATGTCGGACAGCAAGGGATCGCCGGTCTCGAGTCCGTTGATGATCATCTCCGCGTAGCCGTTGATGCCCGTGAGGATGTTGTTGAAATCGTGGGCGATTCCGCCGGCCAGGCGCCCGATGGCCTCCATCTTCTGAGACTGGCGAAGCTGCTCGGACAAATTATCCTTTTCCTCTTCCGATCTTTTGTATTCGGCGATTTCCCATGCCACATCGGCCAAATATGCGACGATTTCCACATCCTTATCCGTGTAATCCTCGGCCTTGTTGCCGACGCCCAGGATGGCGACGATTTTATCCTCGCGCATAATGGGCACGAGCATTTCCCGAATCACCTTCGGATGGCCTTCGGGCATGCCTTTTTTGTGAGGCAGCGCAGCGTAATCGTTATGGATGACGGGCCGCCGCCGGTGCACGCAGTCCACCCAGACGCCCGCCTCGTCGATTCCATAATGCGATCCTTTTCCTTCGGCTTTACAGAAATCGCTCAATGTTTTCTTCGACCATGCCTGCAGCGTGAGCGTTTTCTGGTCCGGGTGAACAAAGTGGTAAAATCCCACCGGGCTGTCGATGAGTTCGCAGACTTCGTTCAGCGTTTCCTGCAACAACTCGTCAAGAGAGTGCTTTGTGGCGAACTCCAGAAGATTCGCCCGCACCTGAATCATCGACTGCGCGCGTCTTCTATCCGTGATGTCCGTACTGACGCCGACCATGCCCACCGGCAGGCCGTCATCGTCGCGTAACAATTGAGTGCGGCTGTCTAAAATGACGCTCCGGCCGTCGCCGGTGCGATTTACTATTTCTCCGCGCCAGGATCCTTCGGCATAAGTCCGCTCCAAAATTTCCTTTTGGGTGGCGCCCGTTCCTGGATCATCCCCGTATTGTGCGACATTTTTCCCGAGGAGATCTTCCGCGCGACATCCGAACAGCCGGCACTCCGCTTCGTTGACGTAAGTAATATTGCCGTCAAGGTCCGTGGCCGTGATCAGGTCCTGGATTTGATTCAGCAGCATCGCCTGAAACCGCAATTCTCCTTCCGCCAGTTTCTGTTCGGTGATGTCGATGTATGTCGTCAATGTGGCCGGCGAACCCAGGTAGTCGATGCGCGAGGAGAAGGAATGCACCCAGACCACATCGCCGCTCTTGGTGATAACGCGGTATTCGTTTCGGGGCGTCGGATTATTCCCATCCAGCCTTTGTTGGAAATTGGCGAAGAAGCGCGAGCGGTCATCGGCGTGAATTAAATTCGCCAGCTGCTTTGGATTCATGGCGCAAAGCTCTTCGGTTTCAAATCCGGTGAGCGTGGTCATGGCCGAATTGGCGAAGCTCAGGCGCAAAGGGTCATTTTGCGCGATCACGACGCCCTGCAGGGAACCTTCGACGAGGCTTCGGTATTTTTCCTCGCTTTCCCGAAGCGCCTCTTTTGCCTGTTTGCGATTGGAGATATCGCGGGTAATGCCCAAAATCTCCTTCGGCGCCCCGTTTTTATCCCGAATCAGCCTGGCTGATACATCTATCCAAAGCATCGAACCGTTTTTATGGTAAGCCTGTAGTTCGATTTGTCGCGAAATGTCTTTTTTCGATTCGGCCTCTATTAATCCTTCGGCGATGTAATCCCCGATCTTTTTCACGGCTTCGGGAGGGTAAAGCTTGTCGAGGGTATAGGAAGTGACCTCTTGCGCGGTGAATCCCGTAATCCTTTCAACCGATGAGGTAATAAAACTTATTCTCTGTTCGGCAATGTCAAATACCCAGATCGCTTCGTTAATGTTGTTTGAGATCATCTCGAACTGCCGCTTGCTTTCGATCAGGGCATTTTCCATTTCTTTGCGTTCGGTGACGTCAAAATAAGTCACCTGAACCGAAGGCCGGCCTTTATAAGTCGAGAGTGCGGAGAAGATTTCGACCCATCGGATTCTTCCGTTTTTGCGGATAATCCGATATTCATAATTTTTGTCGACTTCTACGCCATTGATCCTGTCCGCCATATTCCCCATGACCTTTTGCCGGTCTTCGGGATGAATGACCTCGGCAATGGCCTTTGCGTCGGCGGCGTAAACTTCATCCAGCGGATAGCCGGTGATTTTTTCAAAGGTTTTGTTGGCGTACACCACGCGCCCGTCCTGGTAGACGGCCAGGCCCTGAAGGGAGTTTTCCGCTAATGATCTATAAGCTTCTTCCGCCTGTATGCGTTCGGTAACATCGCGTCCGAAAACCGCCACCAGGTTTTCTTCGCCGCTCTCGCCGTAAATGGGGTAAAGGCTGGTGTCGTAATATCTTCCATCCCTCCGGTCTTGAAAATAAACGGGTTTTCCCGTACGAGCCGCCTGCTTGATATATTTGTGCCGCAACTTTGCAACATCTTCGGGGAAGAAATCATATATACATTTACCGATAATTTCTTCGGGTGTTTTGCCGATTCTTTCAGCCCCCATTTCATTGGAAGCCAACACCTCTCCGTCGGGCTTGATCAGCATGGCGGTTTCGTTGGGCGCATTGATCAGCGCCCTGATCGTCGCCTCGCTGCGGCGTAGCGCTTGTTCCGCCTGTTTTCTCTCGCTGATGTCCCGTGAAAATACGGCGACTCTGATATAACCGCTTTCTTCGTCGACCACGGGATAAAGGCTGGTTTCGAAAAATATTCCGTCCCGCTCGTCTTGAAAATAAAAGGGTTTTCCCTGGCTGAGGATATGCGTCGCTCCTTGGCGCCGGCGCTTGGCGACATCCGGAGAGAAAAAGTCGAAAACACATTTCCCGACCAGTTCCTCGGGTGTTGCGCCAAGACGCTTCGCCCCCATGATGTTGCTGGCCAATATTGTGCCGTCGAGTTCGGCCAACATGGCGCTTTCCTGCGGCGCGTTGAGCAGCGCCATGGCCGTGGCTTCGCTGCGGCGCAGCGCCTGCTCGGCGGATTTCCGCTCCGTAATGTCGCGAGTGACGCCCTGCACGTAGATTTCGCCGGTGTCGGGTTTGGTTAGATATGAAACGGCAACCTCTGCCCAGGTCAGCGAGCCATCGGATTTATAAAATTGAATCTCGTACGTGAAGGGCGGGGATGGAAAATCCAATCCTCCGGAATTTTCCACGGCGAAGCGGATCCCGTCGAGCAAGTCATTCAATGAGTTGGGGGGGAAAATTTCTTCCAGGCGTTTTGACAGCGCCTCGGCGACCGTATAACCGAATAGTTGTTCGACGGAAGGACTCACGTAGGTAAAATTGAAATCCAGGTCCATGGTCCAGATAACTTCGGTCACATGTTCCATGAGGCTCTGATAGCTTTTGACGCTTTCATGCAAAGCCTGTTTTTTGCGCTTGAGATTTTCCTTCGTTTCCTCCAACTCCGAAACGCGGCCGCGCAGCCGGGCCAATTCTTCAATCAGTTGGGATTTTGTTTTCGTTGCGTCGTCCATGTGGTTGCTCCGCAATTCCGTGAGCCGATTTCATAAAAATAATTGACAAGCTGTCGGCAAAAAGCCGTCCCCTTTGTGGGATTCTTAAAAAAGGCTCAATCATTTTTATTATTATTCACTTGCCCGGCGTCATCGCCAACATTAATGAGATACGGTCAAAAGTTCAAGAAAATATTGATTGAAAGGGCAAAGCGCATCCCATTCACTAAAGTCAAAACGCGTGTTACGCTTTTGACATGATCACGGGGACGCATAAGGAGTTTGTGCTTTTCGGAAACGGCGCCGAGATGCACGACCGGATCGCGGGAAAAAACGGCGATTACGGCGCCGTCGAAGCCGGAGTGCGCGCCGGGCGGCCTCTGGTGATCGGCGTCGTGCGCGACAATGTGTTTTTTCTGGACAAAATCGCCCATTACGCCGCGCAGCTCATCGGCCGGTCGATCAACGCCCTGCCGCTGGCGCCCTCCCCGCTTTCGGAACTTCCGCGGCGTTTCGAGTTTCATTTAAGCGGTTTGAAAAAGCTATTGAGTTCGCACGGCGTTCTCATGCGCGTGATGGACAAGGATCTGCCGGAGATCTTCGAGCTCGCCGCGAAAATTGCCGCCGACGTTTCCGAAGCCGACGCTTTGAGGCTGCTCGGGATCGTGTGCCGCAGCGCCTTGGTCGGCCCGCACTGGTTTGTCTTCGAGGTGGAAAACTCCTGCAACGAAAACTGCCTGTATTGCAACATCCACGCGCCGACGCGAAAACCCGGCAAGGATTTTCTCAAAGGCCGCATGCCGTTCGATCAATACGCCGCGCAGGTTCGCATGTTGGCCCGCATGGGCGCGGACGGCGTCACGGTGCTGGGAAACGGCGAACCTACGGCGCATCCGGATTTTCTCAAGATGCTGCTTTTGCCCAAAACTCTGGGCCTTCGAGTCAATTTTTTTACCAACGGCCTGCTCTTGTCGCCGGAAATGTCGAAACATATCGTGGACGCCGGATGCGACGAAATGTTTTGCACCGTCTCCGGCGGATCGAAAGAAGCGTACGCACGATTGCATCCCCGGCAGGGGTCCGCCGGCTACGACAGATTGATGAAGAACCTGCGGTTCTTTTTCGATTACAGAAAAACGAAAGGTCACGGCCTGCCCAGCGCCTGCGCGGTGCACGTGGTTTGCGCCGCCAATGCCCGGGATTTGCCGGCCATGGCGCGACAGGCCGTCGAACTGGGCTTCGACGAATTGCGGCCGCAACTGATTCGCGTCGATGAACATAATGAGAAACTGGCGCTCACCGACGAGGATCTCAAAATCGTCACCCGGGATTTGCCCCAAGTCAAAGACATCTGCAAAAAAGGCGGCGTTAAGCTTTGGGACGCCTTCGAGCCCATGGCGACGGGCGCCCGCGAAAATCCCGACAACTGGACGCCGGATGAATTTCTCGGGCAAGGCTGCATCATCGGCTGGCTTTTAGGGCTGGCCAAATGCGACGGCGCCTTGTCGCTGTGCTGCGTCGTCAAACCCGTGGGACACTTGCGCGACGGAGGAATCGAAACCCTCTGGAGCGGGCCGGTCTATCACCGCTATCGCCTGGCGGCTCTGGAGCTTGCGCAAAACAAGGACATGCCCCTTTTGGATGAAACGCCCCTGTTCACGCAACGCTGTCTTCGCTGCGACAACCACGATATCAATCGCCGCTACTTCGCCATGCTGCGTGATACGGGGATGATGCGTTTTTATCGCAAAAGTCCCTGGCGCGAAGGAGGCGCGTGATGCGCGATCACGTTCTCGCCGTTTCGCTCATCGGCTTAACGGCCCTGGTTCTTTGTTATCCCGGCGGCGGGGGCATGAGCGGCGCGGTCGTCGCGCCCGCGGACAGCGACATCTGGAACACCATGTGGCTCACGCGACAGGTGGCGGATTTCATTAGCCGCAACGGGAGCGCCCTGTCGGCCAATGAAGCTCTGGGTTATCCGCACGGCCTGAATCTGTGGCCCCATCTCGGCGGCGTTGTCTGGCCCGCGCTTTTAGCGCCTCTGACGAAATCGGCGGGTTCGATATACGCGCACAACATCGGCGCCCTGCTGGCTTTGATCCTGACGGCTTTGGCCGGTTATCTTTTCTTTTACGAAATCAGCGGGGACGCCAAGCCGGCTCTTTTTTCCGCCATCCTTTTCGGGTGCGGCCTTTACGGCGTCGAAGAAATACGTTTCGGCAATCCGGAACTGGCGGCCTTCGCCGTGGTTCCTCTGTCGGCCCTGGCAACGGTGCGGATGTTCGATAAAGGCGGCGCGCCGACCGTTATCCTGGCGGGTGCGGCGGCGGCTTTCGCTTTTTCGTTCAATCCCTATTTCGGTCTAACGGCCTTTGTCTTTATAGCACTGGCGTCTTTTCAGGCGGCGGCGGATAACGGCCTAAAAAGCACGCTGGTCCGCGCCCTGCCCGCCGTAGCTCTGGGTCTGGCGCTTTCGGTTCCGGCGGCATGGCCGATACTCAAGGGGATGCAAAGCCCCGCCTTCAGCGCCGTGGCGGCATCGGCCGTCGATCCCGCCACGGCGTCCTGGGATTTGCTGGAGCCGATCTTTTTCGGCCGGGCCTATCCGCGAACCATCTGCTATCTGCTGCTGGTGACCGCGCTGGCGGGTTTGTATAAAGCGCCGAAAGGATATCGTTTCTGGCTGCTTGCCGCGAGCGCTTTCTTCCTTTTGGCCCTGGGGCCTGTAGTGCTCGTCTGGGGACGCGCGACCGGCGTTCCCGGCCCGGCGGCGCTGCTGGGCCTTTTTCCCGGCGGATGGAGAATTCGATACCCGTATCGCTTCGCCGTGGGATTTCATTTGTGCCTGGGCGCGGCGGCGGCGATCACATTGCGGCGTCTTCTGGAATACGCCGACGAGAGGGGATTTCCCGACGCTTTCATGGGGCGGGTTTTCGTCATGATTGCAGCCGCCGCGACGCTGGCCGTCGCGCTTCCCAACGTCTCCATGCGGGTGGAAACGCCCGAAGTTTATCAAGTTCTCGCGGGGGAAAGCGAGCCGGGCGCGGTCCTGGAACTGCCGGTCGCAAAAGGATTTTACGAAAACAGCCGCCGGCTTTTTTATCAGAGCCTGCACGGCCGGCCGTACATCGGCGGGCAGCCGTTGCCGGATTTGCCCAAAGTCTTCGACCGGAGTTATTTCGAAAACAACACGCTGCTGGATGTATTGCTCAAGCCCCTGGAGGAACTGGCGGTTTATCGCTTCAAATCTCTTCCGGACCCCGGGCCGGACGTTCGCGCCATGGCGTCAAAGGGGATCGCGTTCGCCATTGTGCACAAAGAATCGCCCGGAGCCGACATCGTGGACGGTCTGGCCCTGGGGGCTTTCGGCAAGCCGGTATACGCGGATGACGGGGCGGCGCTTTACCGGGTTTTGCCAAAATAAAAAGCGGATCTTCCGATCCGCCCCATTCCGCATTTTATGATATCTATCGCCCGAATTTTGGGAACTTTCTTTTGGGAATTTCGCTTTTCTCCGGCGCTTTGGGATTTTTCACGTCTTCTCTGAGGGCCTTGAGGCCATCGGCAAGGTCTTTGAGGGAACTGGCAAAGTCTTTCCATTCCTTCGCCGGCAAAAAGCCTCTCAGCTTTTCCGAATGCATGATCTGGTCGATGGACTCGAGCTGCTTGACGTGGGATAGAGTTCCGGATTTTCTCACAAGAGCCTCGACGCTTTTGAATAGATCCTGCGCGGCGTCGTAGCGTCTTTTCACTTTGATGAGTTTTTCCAGGTCGTCTTCGGCGGAATCGGCGACCTTGTCCATGAGGCTGATGAACTCGCTTTGCCGGATATAAAGCTCCTTGCCGTATTTTTTCACGAAGGCGACAATCTCGGCGTCGTAGGCGCTGCGAAAAATAACGCCGAAGGCCGCGGCTTCCTTGGCGACGTCATCCGTCGACTTGGTGAGCTTTTCGAGTTTTTCTGAAAACGCGCCTTCCGCTTCTTTCAATGCGTCGTCAACGGCTTTTTTAGTTTTTTCCTTGAAAACGCTGAAAGGGTTGAGAACCTGGGCGGCGAGGGCGAAGAAAATGATCATCGTGAAAATGAATCCCAGCATGAGCATCGTCGCTTGTTCGCTCATGGCGTCATGCCAGGGTTCGGAAAAAGTTCTGTAAACTCTGCGGGACATTTCCATCCCGACAAACGAGACGGCTAAACCCACGACCGCCGAGACGGCTACTTCACGCGTTGCGTTGCTGAATTGATCGACGAGGGCGTCGTCGATGCTCCATGTCAGCTTTTTATTGAAATACGTGGGCTTCAGCATTTCCGAAAGCATCTGCTTCGATTTCAAACGGGCGAGCTTGCTTCTTTTCATCGCCTCGAAAGCGACGATCATGGCGATCAACGCCAGGGTGCAGGCCGGCAGGTTCAAAAGAACAATCGGCTGGATGGTGCAAAGGACACCTTCGAGCAAAATAAGAAGAATCACTAGGAACATGGTCCCTCCATTCCTTAGTTTTTCTCTGGCGCGAACTATTTATGAAGTGCCGCCCACCAAAGCACTCGCACTAACCTGATGCTAGCATTGTATTTAATGATTATTACCCCTGTCAACACCTATTTGTCGATGGCTTTCAGGAATGGGATGCACGGAATTTTAATCTGATTCATAAGAAATAATACTTAGGGCGATCCCTGATAGTTTAATTAATATTATACACAACAAGATGATACTTGATTCAACAACTTCCTGCTTTGTATGGATTCTTCGAGGATTACCGTACTTTAACACCCCCTCTTCAAACTTTGCGAAGAAGAAAAATTATTTTTCGCCGCCTTAAAAAGGCGGTCGTCGATCCTTGACATTCCCTTTGGGATGGAAAAGCCCGTCATTTAAGGTTTTGAAAGGACATTTCCCTATTTGGGCGTCAGGAGACCGCGATAAAGCCGCCAGTAAATCACTCAATTGTCGACATGTCTTCCGATCCATTGATCTTGAAGGGATTGCCCGCGACGTCGATCAAAAACGTCCTTTCAAAACCTATGAGCAAAAATTCCATCCCAAGGGAAATGTCAAGGACGAAAAATAATTTTCTTCTTCATTTCATGGTGAAGTACGGTAATCCTCGAAGAACCTTTTTATGTCCTATTAAATAGGACTTATTTCATTGCCGGAAATCCTGTCGGACTCCCTACAATTATTCTTTATCCGCTTCCTGGCGGCCGCAAATCCGCAATGCGGATTTTAAGCGCATAAACTCGCATTTCTTCCTGTAATTGTACGATGAAGCTTTGTGGCATACCTTTTCTTTCAGTTCATCCAGCCGCTTTTTCACACAGGCCTTTTGCGCCGTTTCTTCTTTGGCGGAGCACTCCTTGTTTATCGACTCAAGCGCGCTGCACACATCGAGTTCCACAACCCAGGGCGTGGGCGTCGGGGTGGCCTTGTGGGTGCCGCCCCCACCTCCGCCACCCGTCAAATAGCCGAGAGTTTTGATCTGCTCCGCGCCGGTGACGAATTTGTTATGCACCAAAACGGCCGGAATTTCAGGATCGATGATTCCCGCCGCGTCCGCTGCTTCCTGAAGCTCATCGGAGGCCGAATCCGGACTGATGGGATTTTTCTCCAGAGGATCGACCTGAAGGTCAAATACTTCCTCGACGCCGCCGACATCGTCCACGATCAATTTTTTCGGCCAGATAATCGCTCCGTGTTTTTGGATGGAGCCTCGATGCAGGTGCAATGGCAAAGCCCTGGATTTGGGAATGGCTTTGTTGATGTCCGCGCCGGGAAGGTCTTCATGCGGGATGCCGGCATAACCCAAAATCGTGGGGGCGATATCGTACAAGCCGACGACGTCGCTCACGCGGCGTCCGCCCGGCGAAGAGGCTTTGGGCTTTTGGGATTCGCGGACGACCAGAGGCACGCGCAGGGTTTCCTCGTACAGGTCATATCCGTGGAGCATGCTTTCGTGTTCGTAAAACGCCTCGCCGTGATCCGACACAACAACGATCACCGCCCGGTCCGAGCCCGGCAGATTGCGGATGATTCGGCCCAGGGCCGCGTCGGCGGCGGCGATTTCCGAATCGTAAACATCCGACAGGGCCTGCAGCTGTTCGGGATGTTTTTTGAAGTGGTCCGGCTCGAAGCCGTTCATCAGATCGCCGCCCATGGGATTGGCGGCGAGAAAGGCCTGCGTATCCAGATTCGGCGCCACGGATTTGATGTACGGTTCGCGAACCAGATACGGCGTGTGCGGATCGAAAAAATGCATGAAAAGAAAATAGGGTTTGCCGTGATAATCCGTCTCGTGAAAACGGCCCCTGTCGGTTTGAGCCATCTGCTCGACCGCTTCGGCGTTGCTGGTGGCCGCTTCCCGGAAAATGGAAAAGCCCTGGCCGAAACCGGTGGCCTGCGTGATATGGATGTTCGTCGAATAGCCGACGGTCATGTAGCCGTCTGCGGCCAGGCGCTCGGTCAGCGTCTGGTATTTGCCGGACAATTGATGCTGGTAGGCCAGCATGCCCATGGTCTGCAGACCGTCCGTGATGCCGTGCTGCTGCGGGTTAAGCCCTAAAAATATCGTGGCCAAAGAAGGGAGGGTCCAGGACGTGGGCGGATAGACATTTTCGTAAACCGTTCCCTTGGCGGCCAGAGAATCGATAAAAGGCGTCGTGGGTCTCGTGTATCCGTAGCAACCCACGTGATCCGCGCGCATCGTGTCGATGAGCGCCACAATGATGTGCGGGCGCGGCAAGGGTTTTCGCGGGCGGGTGTAAATATAGGCGACCGCCGCGGCGAGGATGACGACGATCAAGGCAAGAATCGCGAGAAATTTTTTCATCGGTGCAAAACGTCTCCGAAAAAAATGGGTTTGCGCCCCTTAAAATTCCCGGCCGCTTTACTTATGCGGCCGGTTTATAAAATACGAATCGCATATGGTCAGCCGCTTTGCCCGTACAGGAAAAGCTGAACCGATATCTGATCGCGCGGCTCGGTGTGCATTCCGCCGTCGTAATCGCAGTTGCCGGGATCGTCGTCGAACGCGCACTCCTGGCAAATGTTGTTTTCGTCGCCGGCGCCAGGCCTGCAGTTGTTTATATACAAATCTCCCTCGCTGTCCCAGACCTCGTAGCCGAAATTGTTTTGCGCGGCGATGTCAGCCAGCGCCGTCACGTCGCTGACGTGCGGAAGCACTACGGCGCCCGGGCACCAGCCGGCGCGGGAATATCGCCAGGTGCCGTCCTGATCGTCCAGGGGATTCTGGCTGCAATCGCTGCGCCACGGATCCACCGAAACGGGGAGATCGTTGACGAGAATCACCTGTTGCGAATGACAAAACTCGGCGCAGTTGTCCTGGTTGCCCTGCCCGTGTCCCGTGACCAGAAGCCTGGTTTCCGCCCTGGTCACGCCGGCGGGTATTTCAATTTGCCGTATCCCGATCTGATCCCCGATGAGATTGTCCGGGTCGCCGACGGTGATCCAGTTATTCGACCACACGTTGAGAATCTGCGTGGGAAGTTCGCGGGAGGCGACGCCGGGATGGAAGATGAATTTCAGCGTCACGCGCCAGCCGTGCCCGTGCGGCGATCCCGGCCCGACCCACGTGGAGATAAACGAACGCAGCGTCCGCGCGCCGGTCAGAAGAGCCGCGTAGTCGCTGACGTCGGTATGGATGCACATGCCCTCGTTGTAAGGAGTGATGTAGCGAAGCAGTTCGTAGCTTTCCTCGTTTTCCCCGCCGGGATCTTCCACGAGGTAAATATTGGCCAGGCGGTCCCAGTTGTCGCAGTCGCCGTCCGCCGGGCAGGAAAGTTCGAGGCGCAAATTGATGCGCTCCCAGTCGCCTTCCGGAAAATCCACCGGCGCGTCTATGGTGCGAAGATTCTCGTCGCCGCTGACGTAATATTGATCGGCCAGATCGAAGACGGTGACGACGACGGCCGTGTCCGGCTGGTCGTCGTCGGCGCAGCCGTACCAGGGATCCCCGGGCCACTGCGCGTCGTCATCGATATCATCGTCAACATCGTCGTTGAGGTCGTCGTTGACATCATCATTGAGGTCGTCGTTCGCGTCATCATTCGCGTCGTCATCGACGTCGTCGTTCAAATCGTCGTCATCTTCAGAAAAAAAAAGCTCCACTTCGCAGGAATCGATCACGCACTGCGTGAAATCGCTGCAATCATCCAGGATCACGAGATCGGCGCATCCGGCCATGCAGTCCCAGGGACCCTGGCCTTCCAGGCACAACTCGTAAGCCTCCGCGGAGTTTATTTCTTCGTCGGAAATCTGCAGCGAGGCGATGCATACATCATAGATTGTCGCGACGGTATCGGCGCAATTGCCGCCGCCGCCGTCGCCGTCATCATCGTCGTCGTCATCGTCGGCGCATCCTGCAAAAAGAGCGGCGACAAGCAGCAATGCCGCCAGAGCCGGAACCAGCAGGTGAAACAGCTTTTTCATCGCGTCCTCCATAAAAGCGCTCGGCGCCGATCTTAACACAAATAAGGAAAAATTTTTAACGGGTGGATTGCGGAGGGCCTACGTCATGAAACCGGGTTTTTACGGATCCCCGAAGAAAATGGGGAGAAAATTGTAGTACGCAGTCTACAAATCGCTTTTCAAAGGAAAATCTTCTCAATCCGATATCGCGTGACGGGACGGCCTGAGTGAATGACAAAGTCGTCGCTTGCTCGGAATGAAAGTGAATTCGCAAACCGGCCCAAAACCGACAGACGAACCAAAATCCCGTTTTATGACGCAGGCCCGATTGCGGAAAAATATTCGACGTGTTTTATCCCGGGAGTTTGCGTGGCATGACAAATGCGGTGTACACGCTGACAACTCGTTTATTATTCTTGACCCTGAACGGCGGGCGTTAGATGGGATGTCAGGTTCTACCCTATGAGAAATCGGCACTCGGGAGCATTTTCAATCATGCAAAAAATTTTGCCGCGTCGTGCCTTATACGGAACGGTGTTCGACACTTTCACGTTGGAACACGAGGCCGGCGCGAACTGAAACAGCATTTCAATGCATTAGGGAACTCATAATCCGAAATGGGAGCAGCAACTTGACTAAAATAATGGACTTGACAATATTTTCAAGTAAGCTAATTTAGTCAAGTATGAAAGCACCTTCGGAAAAACAGGCTTACGAAAAAATACCGGAGCTTCTCGCGAAGCTTACCGGAATTCCCTTGGAAAACGTCGAGTTTGATTCGGAGCTTGAAGGAGACCGGGCGGATATTGTCGCATATGCCGATTCATATATTTTTGTGGTCGAATGGAAAGGTCAGGCGACTGCTGCCCATGTCGCCCAGGCTGCGAAGCAAGTAAGGAATCATGCCAAGACGCTGGGATCCAAAGCGATTCCTATAGTGGCCGTACCCTTCATGGGCGATGTGGGGCGTGAGCGTTGCGCCCGGGCCGGTGTGTCATGGATGGACCTTTCCGGCAACGCCTTCATCGACGCAAAGAGTCTTCGGATCATCATTTCAGGGCAACCCAATATATTCAATCGAAGGGGACGCCCATCGAGTGTATTTGCGCCGAAAAGCTCAAGGATTGCACGCTATTTGCTTGAGCATCCCCATGACATTTTATTCCAAAGGCAAATCGCCGATGCGACGGAAATGGATGAGGGATATACGAGTCGCATTGTTAACCGATTAATCAAAGAGCGCTACATTGAGCGGATTCCTTTGGACAGTGACGGATTTAGCGATGGCGTCGGTTATGGTGGGGGGAGCGGTTCCGGTAGTGGATATAGTCATGGCGTTGGATATGGAGATGGTCGCGGTATTGGACGTTGGGCTGTTCGCATTATCGATCCTGACATTTTGCTGGATGCATGGAAAGAAAAATACCGGTTTGGCAATCACACTCTGATTCGTGGGCATGTATCCGCGAGATCGGGAGATGAATTACTGCACCGTGTCGCTGAATTTTTTAACGGTAAGCAAATGAAATATGCTGCGACGGGCTTGGGAGCGGCATGGCTCCTTTCCGGCTTCGCGGGATTTCGTATCGCCACTTTCTTTCTTGATAAAGAACCGGATATGGATTTGCTGTCCGAACTCGGATTTCGTCTGGAAGATCGCGGAGCCAATCTCTGGTTCACCTTGCCGAATGACGAAGGAGTTTTCCAGGGAGAAAAAACCGTCAACAAAGTGCGTTGCGTGCATCCCGTGCAAGCATATCTGGATCTGAGCGGACATCCCGAGCGGGCTGAGGAAGCCGCCGCAAAACTGCGTGAGGAATATCTGAGCTGGAGAATAGATGGCAAAGAAGCCGGTGCGAGCAGCTGATTATCCTCCAGAGCAATTAACGCTTGTCAAGGCAACTTGCCTGTACATTGGGCGTGAAGGATGTAGCCAACCGCCTCCGTCCGCTACTGAATGACAATGCTGCATCAAAAGCATTGGACGTACTTCGCAGGGATTTCCATGATCACGATGCCATAGGACCAATGCGCGTGGCTGAATTCATCACCGGCGGACCGGATGATGATATCCAAGCGGATGTCGTTGGAGCAACTTCGGCGCTGCTTAAGTTTTGTTCCGTCTCGTAAAACCTGATCCAAAAACCATGATCAGCGTTGTATTATAACTGTTTCATCATGTAGCTGGGCTTGCGCGGACGATATGCTATAATCCCCTCCGTTAATTGGTCGTCTTTTCAGGAGCATTTATAAAGCCATGCAAAAAAGCTTTCGCGCCGCGGGCGTCATTTCGATTTTCATTCTTTTCGGCGTTTTTTGCTTTGCGTCGTATGCCTACGCGCAAGACGTCGCCCCGGACCTTCTGGCCAAAGCGGTAAAGTATGACGAGGAAGTGCAAAACAGGCACGTGCCGGAATACGGCGGCCTGGTTCAGATTCTGTATGAGTCTGAAAATCTGGAAAACATCGTGCTTTACAAGGGCCAGGGCGACTCCACCATGTGGACCGGCACTTACGGCGCCACGCAGGCTTTTCGCTACGCCGCCACCGGAGAGCAGCAGGCCAAAGACAACGCCGTCGCCGTCGTTAAGACGCTGCATGATCACATGCTCGTCACGCAGACCACCGGTTACGTGGGGCGCTACGTGGGGCCGCTGCAGGATCAGATTTTCTGGCTGGATATTTTTGGGCTCGACGAGTTCCGCTACGGCGAAGGTCCCTGGTCCGGCACGTTCTGGCTGTCGAACAGCTCGTCGGATCAATACGTGGGTTTCTTCCACGCCATGTCCGTCATTTACGACTTCGTGGACGACGAAGATACGCGCGCGCTGATCGCCGACATGGTCAAGGAAGTGATCGACACGCTCCGCGAGAATTTCTGGTTCATTTTAGACGAGCGCGGCCTGCCGACCACCGCCGCGCCGCAGATCAACGGCGGCGAGAAAATGGCGTTCGCCCTGATCGCCGCGCATATTCTCGATACACAGGAATACAGGGATCTCTACGACGAAGTGTACGAGCAGGAAAAAGGCTCTTTGCCTTTTAACGCCATCGCCTTTTTCAATCGCTACGTCGAATACTTCGCCATGAATCTGAAACATCAGAACTATTACAATATCTTCCGCCTGGAACCCGACGAAGATCGACTGCGATTTTATTTCGACGTGTACATGGACCGCGTTCGGCCGCAGGTCGCGGGCACGCATCAGGTTTATTTCGACTGGGTCTATCTCGTGGGGTGCGCGCGCCTGGGCGAGTGCGAAGATTCGGAAAGCATCATGGAAGACGGCGTGACATCGTTGGGTAAATTCACCGAGTGGCCGAACAACGAAATCCACATCGACCCGGGCCTGCCCCCGGGCGGAATTGATCCCATTTCACAATTTTTCGTGGATATCGCGGAGGGACTGCCGGACTGGCTCGTGGATCTGGCGGGCCTGGATTTCGAGCTTCAGGCCAAAGGGGGCTACGATTTGGACAAGCGCTGCCGTGTGGAATATTTATGGCAACGCAGTCCGCACAAAATGGTCTGCGGCGGATTTCTGCCCGGCTACATTCATCCCGGCGCCGATTATCTGATGGCTTACTGGATGGGCCGAACCTACAATTTTCTCGATCCTCATGAGATCGAACCGCCCGACGACGACTTCGACGACGACGCGGATGACGATGTTGATGACGACGCCGACGATGACGCGTCGGATGACGACGCCTGGAATCCCGACGACGATGAGGATGACGACAGCGCTGCCGATGACGATGACGACGAGCAGGCCGATAGCGGGGGTGATGACGACGACGGCGGCTGCGGCTGTTGATATCTGGGGACACCCATTCGGGTAATAATCAATTCTTTTATTTGTAAATTATGTTAAATGCCATGCATTGCGCCACTTGCAATCGAGTGGGACAATGGGGCGAAAGGGCCGACGGTAAAGTTTGCTTTTGTTACGCAGGTTTTAACGATGAAAACAAATCATCATTCGATTTTTTTGCGCGTTGCGGCGATTGCGTTTCTTGCGGCGATTGTTTTTTCCGCCGCCAGGGCGTCGGCCGATTCGGTCATCTATTATGAAAGCGCCGACGACGCCGGATTCGGCGTCATGGAAGCCAACATGCTCATGAACCTGGTCGGGCATTTCGACGCATCGGTCGCCCAGCGCAATATCCGGGATTACCAAAGCGGCGATCTGGCTCATTTCGACCATGGCTATTTTCTGGGCATCGGAAGCGGCGCTACAATCCCCACGGCCTTTTTCGATGATCTCGTGACCGGGCAGCGCCCTTTCATGTGGATCGGCGCCGGCCTCGACCGCCTGACGAGTTACGTGGGCGGCAGCGGCCCTTTTGGTTTCGAGCTTACGGACTGGACGCCGGGCGACGCGTTCGACCTCATTTCCTATAAAGGATTGTCGATCCCGCGCCTGGACGATCTGTCTTTTTACGAAACGAACATCACCGGCGCGCCGGACGTTCACGCTCTGATCGCCTCGACTACGCTGGCCGACACGTATCCCTATTTCCTGTGCGGCCATAACCTCTGCTACCTGGCCGACGATCCCATGTTCTTTTACGGGACCGACGACCGCCCTTACGTCCTGGCCGACCTGCTGCACATCTTCAACGATACGGGAATCGGCGAGGTGAAACAGGCCATGGTGCGTTTTGAGGACGTGGCGCCCGTCGCCAACGACCCGCAGGTTCTGCAAACCTTCGCGCAGGCTTTCGAGGATCTGGGCATTCCCTTTTCCGTGGGCGTCATTCCCATATACAAAGATCCTCCGGGGCTCTATTTCCCGCCGGACAGCGAATTCCATTTCGACGACGATCCGGATTTCGTCGCTTTTTTAAACGACATGCAGACCATGGGCGGCGCCATCATCATGCACGGCGTGACGCACCAGCACGACGACGGCCTGACCGGCAGCGACTGGGAATTCACGCAAGGCCTTAATGCCGTCCCGCTGACCTACGATTCCGAACAGTGGGTCAGGCAAAGGGTGGAAGCCGGCCTCGACGATTTCTACGGACAGGGCTGGGATCCGTGGATTTGGGAGACGCCGCATTACTCCGCGTCCCATGGCGACTATCTGATCATTTCCGATTATTTCGATGTATGTTTCGAGTTTCCGCTGGTGTTTCCGGTGCGCGCCGACGCCGCCCCGATTTTTGCCACGGACCTTTCCCCGACGAGCATGATCCCGCCCTATTACACCGCCGTGGGCTCGTCGAATATGGCGATCCTACCCATGACGCTGGGCTACATCGACAACAACTCCCCGGATCAGACCCCCGAAGCCCTTTTGGAAAAAGCCGATCACCTGGCTATCGTCCGCGACGGCGTGGCCTCTTTTTTCTTCCATCACCTCGAAGTTTCTCTTGAAGACGTGATGACCATCGTGAACGGCCTTTTGGACAGGGGCTACACCTTCGTCGGGCCGGAGGCCTTCCACCGCGCGTCGACAACCACCACCACCTCGACGACCACCACCACGGCAACCGCGCCGTCGACGACAAGCACCATAAGTTCCTCGACCACGACCACCGTCGCGACCACCAGCACGACCAATTTGCCGACCACGACCACCGTCGCGACCACCACCGGCGCCACGACAAGCACCGGCATGCCGACGCAGCCCGTCGTCACGCTGATTTCTCCGCAGTGCCTCGCGCCGGGAGACCCCGCCCGTTTTTCCGTGCAGGTGGATTACTTCGCGCCCGACAACCAGGCTCTTATCGAAGCGCAGTTTCAACTCGGCTGGAGCTGGACTCTGATCGAGGCTTACGCCCCCCCGACCGGCGGCATCCCCGGTTTCTGGAGCGTCGAAAACCCTCAAGCAGATATTGTGAACTGGGTTTTTAACGGATCCGGCGGTGGAGGCGGCGTCGTTGACGGCGAGCAAATCACCTTCGAACTCGACGTTATCGTCGGAACGGACACCGGCGACACGCAGGCTCTGTTCGCTTTGTACGGAGACGAAAACGGCGCGCCGCCTTACGATTGGGGGCCATACGAGTTCTCTTTTGATATATGCCCGCCGACCACAACGACATCGACGACATCAACCACGACCACGGCGCCAGCCACGTCGACATCGACTACGACGGTTGCGCCGACGACATCAACGTCGACATCAACCATCGCGCCGACGACATCAACATCCACATCAACCGTAGCCCCTACTACATCAACGACTATTCAAACAACCACCTCGACTTCAACGAGCGAACCGGCGACAACGACAACGACTGTTCAATCATCGACCACTACGACGCAAGTTCCGACGACCACAACCATGGCTCCGACGACGACCACGACGTTTACAACGACTTCTTCCACAACGACTGTTTCTATTGCGTTCCCCACAACAACGATCCCGGCGGATGACGACGACGCAGACGACGATGATTCGGATTCGCCGGATGATGACGAGAACGAAAACACCGGCGATGGCGACGACGACGGCGGCGGGACCTGCGGATTTTTATAAAAACGAACCGGTCACAAATTGTGACCACCTTCCAACGCCAAAGAGGGCGCAATTTGCGACCAGCTCAATAAGCTGAATCGCTTTTCCCGACTGTGATAGGCATTTCGCTGTCTGCGAAGGTTGGGTCGAAAACTATCGCCCGGCCATGGAAGAGTACGCCGACACCATGGACATGGACTGCATGATGGACACCATGACCGGCTTTTTCACCTGCCTGGACAACGACTGCAACGTCGAAGGAAATTGGGTCGACTGCAACGCGCAGGTTGAAGATTCCATGATGGAGTGCTTTTAAGTGAAACAGCCCTTGAAGGCTTTTCGATAGCGAAAAAAATACACTCCCATCCTTAGCGCCTTTTAAGGTCCGGAGTCGCCCTTTCCGGGCCGAATGAGTTTGAGTTTACGGCGCCCCTGACGGGCGCCGTTTTTTAAGGAATCCCTATGCGAAGCGGTGGATTTGAAATATTAGTAAAAATAGTATTATGAAAAATATGTGATATAATCATTTGCTTTGTGAGAGCGCCCGGCTTGACCCGGACGATGCGGCAGGGCTATAAAACTTCGGATATTTAGCATTCACGAAAGCGCCGGGACCAATGGCTTATAAATACCGCGTGATGATCATCGCCTTCAGTTTATCTTTGCTTGGGATTTTTATCGCCCCCGGCGGCGCTTCGGCGCAGATGCGTCGCGGGGGACCGGGATATCATCCTTTACAGAGAAATGTCACCGGCTTCATGCAACTCAGCGTGGGGCTGATCTACCCGCCTTTTACCGAGCTTGAGGGTGAGAGTCACAACAGCGGCGACGATTTCACCATCAGCAACGATGAATCCAGCGGTCCGGGATATTCGGTGGCGTTTTATTTCATTCCGACCTGGGGCAAAAACGGCGTGTATTTCGGCGCGTCATATTCGTTTTCCTCCCTGAGCTTCAATCACGAAACCGGAAGGGGAAACGAGGCCGTATCCGGCGAAAGCAGCCTGGGAATTTCCGATATGATCGCGCGCGTCGGTTATGTCCGGTATTTCGGCGAATATAAATGGCATCCCTATCTTCTCGGCGGCGCGGGATTGTCCTGGCAAACCGCCCGCATGGGTACGTCTTACGACGGCCTGGACGACAAGGTCGAGGATTCTAAAATCAATACCCCGGTGATCGACGTGGGCGTGGGAATCGGCCGGCAAAGCCGGGGTAATATGTGGGGCGCGCAGTTAAAAGCCGATTATTACCCCATGACCCTGGAGCATGAGTTTCCAGGCCCTTACGAACGTTTCGATTTAAACATCACGCGCCCGATCGTTCTTAAAATTATGGCCGTCTTTTCCTTCGGACACCTTTAGGCAAAGGATGGAATTGAAAGGATGAAGGAGGAATGGGCGCGAATCCGGTTTTCTGCCCGGGATTTCAATATTGCAGACAATTCATTTTGTCGGGACTATTGTTTCACGTGAAACAATCGGCAGGCGGATTAACTTCCCAATTTTTCCGCGTAGCGTAAAACGTCTTCCAGGTTGCCCGTGACGGGGAAATCCGGAAGATTTTTCAGGATGCTTTTTCCGTAACCCTTTGTTCTTACACGGGAATCCGTCAGCGCCAGCAATCCCTTATCGTTTCGGTGGCGGATCAGCCGGCCCAAGCCCTGTTTCAGGCTGATGACGGCCTGCGGCACCTGGTAGGAGAAAAACGCCTTGCCGCCGGCGGCGTTGATGGATTCGATCCGCGCCTCGATGACCGGTTCAAATGGGGAGGCGAAGGGGAGTTTGTCGATCATCACGCACGAAAGCGCCGAACCGATGACGTCCACGCCCTGCCAGAAGGAGGACGTGGCGAAAAGGATGGAATGCGTGTCGGCGCGGAATTCCTCCAAAATCGCCGATTTACTGCCCTGCCCCTGCAGCAGGCATTTATAGGGAAGCTCCGGCCCCAGGGCCTCGAAAGCCTCCCGCATATTTTTGATCGATGTGAAAAGCAGAAAAGCTCTGCCTTGCGTGGCTTTGAGGATGGGCAGCGCCTGCGCGATGAAAGCGGGCATGAAATCCGGAGTGTTGGGATTGGGCATGTCTCTGGGCAGATAAAGAACGCTCTGGCTTTTATAGTCGAAGCATTGGGGCAGGATCTTTTCCTCCACCTCGAAATCAATCCCTAAGCGCGACGTGAAATACTTGAAATGCCCGCTGGTGGAAAGCGTGGCGGATGTGAAGACCACGGAGGCCGCGTTTGTGAAAAGAGCCTCTTTCACGCGATTGGCCGGCTCGATGGGTTCGGCGACCACGTGAATTCCCCTGCCGCGAACCTCGACGTAATGCACGAATTCCTTGTCCTCGAAATCCATGGCGACATCCAATTCGACGGCGGCTTCGCTGCATCGCTCGGCCAGGCGATCCATATCCGGGGAGTCGGCGTCTTGCGCGGCGCTTTTGCAGACGCTGGAAAGTTCCTGGAGCCTTTCGCGCAAGTGGTTGTAATTAATGGTGATTTCCTCGTCGGCGTTCTCCGGTCGAAGCCGGTATTTGGCGTCGAAATCCCTGCGGAAGTGGTCGAAAAAAGAGTCGGCGGCGCTACGCAGGCCTTTTAAGGCCGATACGAAGCGCGTGTCGTTCGGGCAGACAAAGGAGACGAGGCGGACGATATCCCGGTCCAGTTCCTCGACGCGGTAATTGGAAATCCGGCTGCTGAAAAAGGATGTGGCCACGTCCTCCAGTTCGTGCGCTTCGTCGAAGACCACGCCGTGATAATCCGGAATCACCTCGCCGAATTCTCCTTCTTTCAGCGCCAGGTCTGCGAAGAAAAGATGATGGTTCACCACCAGGATATCCGCCGTAGCCGCCACGCGCCGCATCTTTTGCAGGAAGCACTCGCCAAAACGCAGGCATTTCGATCCGCTGCATGTGTAGCGCGAGGAGTTGATCTCGTTCCAGGTCGCGTAGTCGTCGGGCATCCAGTCGATTTCCGCCCGGTCGCCGCTTTGTGTTGTCTGGATCCAATCCATGACCCGATCGAATTCTTTGGCCTCTTCTTTCGTGCGAAAACGCGGCTGCCGGAAGAAAAGATCCAGGCGCGCCTTGCACAGATAGTTGTTGCGCCCCTTCATGAGCGCTACTTTCGGTGTAAACCCGAGCTTATCACGCAAAAAGGGCCAGTCTTTTTGAAATATCTGTTCCTGGAGATTTTTCGTATATGTTGATATTATGATTCTTCTGTTGAAGAGCATAGCGGGAATAAGGTAGGCCAGAGTTTTGCCCGTTCCCGTGGGGGCTTCGGCGATCAGCGCGCCCGAGCCTTCAAAAGCCTGCATGACGGCCTGCGCCATCTCCAGTTGGCCCGGCCGATCCTCGTAATCAGGCACCGTAGCCGCGAGGAGCCCGCTCGGTCCGAAATAGCGTTTGATGTTGTTGTTCATTTCGTTCAAGTGGCGCCGCCTGAAAAAATGTGCCGATATATATAGCCTTATAGAAAATCATTGATCAACAAGCCGCAACGAAAATTTTTGGTTCTTCGAGGATTACCGTACTTTAACGCCCACTTCTCCAACTTTGCGAAGAAGAAAATTATTTTTCGCCGCCCAAAAGGGCGGTCGTCGATCCTTGACATTTCCTTTGGGATGGAAAAGCCCGTCATTTAAGGTTTTGAAAGGACATTTCCCAATTTGGGCGTCAGGAGACCGCGATAAAGCCGCCAATAAATCACCGAATTGTCGACATGTCTTCCAATCCTTTTATCTCGAAGGGATTGCCCGCGACGTCGATCAAAAACGTCCTTTCAAAACCTATGAGCAAAAATTCCATCCCAAAGGCAATGTCAAGGACGAAAAATAATTTTCTTCTTCGTTTCATGATGAAGTACGGTAATTCTCAATGAACCCTAAATGTTTCAATTGATTTTCATTCCGACTGCGAAAGTAGGGCTTTAAATGGCGGGAAGCGCCGCGTTTGGGGGCGGCGCTTCTATTGCGGATTCGGCGGCGGGATCAATGGAGGAATCTGGCCGGCGAAGTGAGAGAAATTCAGCTTTTTAACTTTAATTGCCTCAAATTCATCACCTGCGTTTATCGAAAGCCTTCCTTAGGCCGATAAAGGTCAATTCCAGCGTTTTCGGATCACGATCAGAGATGCCAGCAGAACCGATGCGATTGATACGTTTGTGATTATTTCCATGAACATTTTAGGCCCCCGTTCGTTATTGGCCCGCTTCCTTACGGGCTGCTTTCAGGCAATAGGTAATGCATGGGGTGTGCCAAGACAAAATTCGAGTATAACTATTTGAAAACAAAGGAATAATTTAATGACGCGTTGCGTTACTCCTCCCCGGCGCGCCTTCCTAAAACTCGCATTGAATTACATTATGTAATGCCGCCATGCGCCGCTTTCGGCCCTTAAAACAGCGGCCCGGCAGCTTATCGCGCGGATTTGCTCATGAGCTTTTTTTCCAAGCGGGCTCACGCGCCTGGCAAGCGCTTAAATTTGCGGATCGTTTGACTCGGTTTTCGTCAGTTTCGTGTCACCTCCATCGTTTGCGCAAAATAATGAGCGATGCTATCAGCACCGACGCCACTGACGCGTTCATCAAAAGCTCTACTCCAGGCATGCGCGCCCCCTTTCCTACCCGGACGACTCCGTGAAGCCGGAGTTCGTCAAATTGTCGAACTCTATGGATTTCAAGGGGCATGCCATGATGCGGATAAAGTATAAGTAGCTGTATCTATTAATATTTCTCTATTTTTATCTGTTTATATTTTCTGATGTGAAGCGGTGATATATACTTGCGAGATTACAAATTGTAATAAATGGATGGGCTTGAATAAATTTACCAAAAAGACAAAATGAAAGGGAATGATCAGTCCAAATTTAAAAGAAAAACGATTTGCGCAAATCCTGATATCGCTTTTTGCCTGCTCGCTTTTTTTATGGATTGCGATCTGGGGCGCTGTGCGTCTGCCTTTTCAGGCCGATTCGAGTCTGTTGAGTTACAGCTGGAGCGCGCATGACGCTTTTAAGGCCAGTCCGGACGAATTTCTGCGGTATTTTCGGGAATCGACGTTTTACCCGCCGGGATATGGAATTCTCCTGGGAGCGGCGCATTACTTCCTTGGCAGAAGCAACTTCAATGTTCTGATTTTGAATCTCGCCTTAATCGCCTTGTGCGGATATGCGGTTTACGGCCTGGGAAGCAAAGGAAAGCGCTTTGAAACGGCTCCGGCGGCCCTGGTCGTTTTTCTGGCCGCTCCAGCGGTGGCGATTTTCGCGCGCAGCGCCGGAAGGGAAATGGGTCTGATGTCCATGGCGGCATGCTCGCTTTGGGCTTTCGGCCGAAGCGATTTTTTAAGGTCGCGGCTTTGGTCCGTTTTCGCCGGAATATTCATCGGCGCGGGGATGATGTTCAAATGGACCTTTGCCGTTTACCTGATCGTTCCCGGCGCGGTCTTTGCGATGATGGCTTTGCCAGATCGCGCGGGCGGGCGGAAAGTGCGCCTTGCCAACGGGGGTCTGCTGGCGCTTTCGGCGCTTGTCATCTGCGCTTCCTGGTACTTCGGTCCGGCTGATCTTTCATATATTTTCGGCGCATCGGGCATCGATTCGACGCCCTGGTCCCGGTCAGCGGTTCCGGTTTTCGGAGCGCCCGCCTGGTTGTCCGTTTTCGGATGGGCGGCGCTGCTTTCACTGGCGCCGGTTTTGAAAAGCTGTAAAGATGATCCTTTTAATGTTGTATTGATATCGGCGTTTATCGGTCCCTGCGTCATACTTGCTTTCATCCCGCACAAGGAAATACGCTACGCATTTCCTCTCATACCGGTTATGGCCGTATTAATCGCCCGGGCCGCTAGCCGGATGATAAAAAATACTACGGTGATTTTTTCGTTTTGCGCGGCGGTTATTATGGCCTCGTCGATTTTCGGATTTTATTCGATCAAGATAAAACCCATGGCGCCCGGCGTCAGCGGCGATTTGGTTGCGGTGCGCGACCGGCGCTGCCTTTTTGCCGCCGATGCGTTTAACAAGCAGTTGATTCACATCATAAAGAAGGATAATCCCGATCCCGGCGAACCCGTATCCGTATTATGGAACGCATTGGACCTGGGCAACGAATGGTTTTCGCCGGATCGCCTGGCCGCGGCGTCCACGGCCGGCGGGCAAAAATCCATAAACTATCTGATGACCGAGCCGATGTATTATAAATGGTTTGCCGAACAATTCGGACAGGCCGAATATTTGCTGGTTTCAAAATCCCTGACCCGCCAAAATCCGATAGCTCTCCGAACTCTGTTGACTGACTTCACGGATCATGATGCGTGGCTTCGCGATCCGGGTTTTGTAAAGCGCATCCCGGAAGAATATCGCCTCGTATCGAGCGTCGAAGCGCCGTGCGCGGGGCAGTGGCTGCTGTATCGCTTGCACAATTCCCCATAAAAAGGCGCTTTCCTTTCGGGAAGCGCCTTTATCGAAATCATCAAATTTATTTACAGCTGAAAAGCTTACTCGCCGTCGACTTCGACGCCGGCTTCGGCCAGGGCTTTTTTCGTCGGCTCGAAACCGATCTCCAAGCGCTTGAAGAAGCTCTGCACCTGTTTGATTTTATCCATGGGGATGCCGATTTTTCCCATCATCATGGACATTTGCGCGCAGTAGGGCGAACCGTCGTTGAGGCCGTGCACGAAAAGACCCGCGAGGGTTTTGTAGGGGTCGGCCTGTTTGATGATGAAAGGAATCGCATCCGCGTCGTCCAGGTGGCCTTCGCCGCATTCCGCTTTCCCGGCGGCGTCGAACTTCATGTGCCATTCGGCGCGGGGAATCACGTCTTTCTGCGTTTCCCATTGTTCGATCGTCAGGTTGTAGGCGACGGGATCGTCGGCGTAACCCGTGGAAAGCTTCGGGACTACATCCATCAGTTTCGCCAAAGGGATTTCGGTAATTGTCGGCATTTCGTGTCCTCCGTTTCTTTTATCAACGATTTTGGGATGTGCATCCCGTGAAAGCTTTGCAGGAAGCGGCCCGCGTCAGCCCTCCCCGAATGGTCCAATAACTCATTTTAACCGCTAATGCAATCGAATAACGCGCTGCGTTTACATAGGCTTACATCCCAGCCAAGATGTTTGAAATTTCGGAACTCGGGTTCAGGACTACCCGCTTACTCTCGCCACGCCTTCGCTAACGCTCAGACGCGGCTTCGTGCGCGGCTCCGTTTCAATCGCGCCAAGGCACACGTTAAACACAGAGCCGCGAGCGGCAGATTCGCCGACGCGCCAGCTAAGGCGAATGAGCGAGCGGGTGTATTTCAGCCCTGCAAACGTGCGTGACGTATCGCGGTTTACCGTACTTTTCATGAATGAGGAAGAAAAATCTCGGATAAACCAATTTTAACATCAACGGCGTAAGAGATTACGTTATTTGCGGCAATTCTTCAGCCAGCAGACGGCGGGCAAATGCCAGCGCTTCGTCGGCGGATTTGATCGCGCCGCAAATGCGCTCCTCGCGGATGGCGTCCAGAAGCCGGCCGACGACCGGCCCCGGCGCGATTTGAAGCTCATCGATCAGGCGCGATCCGTCCACAAGGGGCGGCCCGGCGTCGACGGCGGCGATGATATCCCGATGCGCCTCGACAAGATCGTGAAAAAACTCGACGTATGCATTTTCCGATGCGCCGCCGCGCGCCAGCGCCAGGGCGGCCGCGGCGAGCCAGGCCTTTTCGGCGCGCCTTGTATAACGGGCGAAAATCCTGAGCTTGTCGGATTCTTCGCGGATCTCGGCCGCGCCGTCGGCGACCATGCTTTGAAGATCGAGGATTTTTGCGACCGTGTCGGCGTATCGCCTGGGGGCTTTCCAACGCACGCAGGATTTTTTCAGCGCCTGCGCGCCGCCGGGCATTTCCCCGAACAAAGCGGCGCTTTTCATGACGGGAGCGTCGGCGCAAAGCTCGTCATTTTCCATGGTCGCCGACAGCTTGTCGTAATCGTCGAACAAATTGCGGCACGCTTGCGGCCATGCGTCGAAATTTTCCACCATGGAAAATGACAGCCGTTTTTCAAGATCCGGAATAACGCGGGGCAGGACATGATATTTTTGGGCCGACCGTAAAACCTGAGCGCTGCCATCGGCTGAAAGAAGCTTGATCAGCTCGGCGAATATTCTTTCTCCGGCCACGCCGTCCATTTGCGTCGCCGCGTCCTGCGCCCAGGCGAGGGTCTGCTCATCGACGGAAAAATCCAGCTGGGCCGCAAAACGGAAAATCCGCAGCGCGCGCAAGGGGTCCGATGTCATATTCCGGGAAGATAGAGAGCGGATCACGCCGTTTGCCGCGTCGTCCATGCCCCCGGTCGGATCGAGAATATCCCCCACGCCTTGCGGCGAAATCTTTGCGGCCATGGAGTTAATGCATAAATCCCTGGCCCGAAGATCCTCCGCGATCGTCGGCGCTCTTAAGGCGACGAAGTCGTATTCGAATCCTTCATGGACCACGCGGACGGTGGCCGGATTGTCGTGCAGGGGCACGAAAGCGCCGCCGAGGGATTCGGCGCATCGCCTCGCCAGGGCGGAGGCGTCGCCGCTGACGGCGATATCCACGTCGCTTAAAATTCGGCCCAGGGCGGCATCCCGGAGGATGCCGCCGACGAGCCATATTGTTTCACCGCGGTCTGCGGCGATTTCGGCAAAACGGATCAGCTCCGGACGCTCGCCGCGCACGAAGCGATCGAGCCTGGTTATGAGGCCGCCGGTAATCAAGTTTATTGCTCACATATAGTCTTCCATATAATCTTCGATCGGCAGGCCGCAGTAATCTTCCAGAAGAGTCTCGCAGCTTGATTCTTCGATGCAGTCGATATCATCCCGCGTTCCGTCTTCTTCACACATCGTCACGCATTCCGATTCCACGATGTCGCGCAGTACGCCCAGATCGTAATATTCCGACTCGATGCAATCGATGGCTTTGGCGCAGGCGCCTTCGCAATCGGCGGCGCTTAGGCCGTCGCCGTCATCGTCGTCGTCATCGTCATCATCATCGTTATCATCGTCATCGTCGTCTCCGCAGGCCGGCGCCACGCAAAGAGAAACGGTGAGAATCGACAGGATCATCAGCCAAAAAAGCTTTTTCATTTCAAATCATCCTTCCCTTAGTGATTCCATAGAGTCCGATTCCTTTAAGTACACCATCCCATTCGATCAGTCCACGTGGATATAGGCAGTGAGCAGCGGGACGGTTTGCGAAAACATTCATAAAGCCGTCGCTGTCATTTCGAGCCGGAGCGGCCGCGGGCCGCGGAGTCGAGAAATCCCTTTCATGAAGCGCTGCCGCCTTGTCGTGATGCGCACGTCAAAATTATCATCACGTATCGTTGAAGGGATCCCTCGATTCGTCCTGAAGGACTCATTCGGGATGACAAGTTCATCGCTCATTCAATTTGAGCCGCTGCCGGGCCATGAAGCTCCTTGCCTGGGCTTTGAAATTGCTCCTATAATGCACGCGGTAATTTTGCATCCGCCAATATTAAAATCCGCACCGTCTCGCGCATGAGGATCCGTCATGGCTTTGAGAAGGTTGAGCAAACTGAATCTGGATTTCATCAAGGAAGAACTCGGCAGGATTTTGCGTTTGATGGATAAAATGGAAAATCCCGTGAGCGACGGGTCGGTCCCCGTGGACGTCTGGGTCAGCGACAGCGAAGTGACGGTTCGCTTCGAGGTTCCCGGCGCCGATCCGGACAAGATCCGGCTGACGGGAACGCCGACGCTTCTGGAAATCGCCGGGACCACGCCCGCCGTCAGGCCGCCCGCCGGGGGGCGATACCACATCGCCGAGCGCCAGGTCGGGCTTTTCCGCAAAGCCGTGGAAATGCCCGCGCCGGTCAATCACTCCGAGGTCGTAGCGCGCTACGTAAGCGGCGTCATGACCGTGAAACTCAAACGAATCGCCGACCGTAGAAGCCAGCGCCATAAAATTTCTTTCACCATTGAACATCAGGACGAAAACAATGAATGACAATGCCGGTGACGCCATCACTCTACCATCGGAGCTGCCCGTTTTAGCTTTGCGCGATGTCGTTGTCTTTCCCTACATGATCATTCCGCTCATCGTGGGGCGCGAGATGTCCAACGCCGCCATCGACGCGGCGCTGGCCTCGGACAGGCTGATCGCGGTGGTCACGCAAAGGGACGTGGAGATCGACGATCCGACGGCGGAAGATTTGTACACCGTGGGTACGGCCTGCACCATCATGCGCATGGTCAAGCTCAACGAAGACCGGGTCAAAGTTCTCGTTCAGGGCATTTCCAAAGTGAAAATTCTCAAGCACGTCAAAACCCGGCCCTACTTTCAGGCCAAGGTCGAGGTGCTGCCGGAATACATTGTGGAAAGCGACGATATCGAACGCCAGGCCCGCATCCGCACCGTGCTGGAAGGCCTGCAGAAGGTGGCGTCCATGGGCAAGTCGATTCCCATGGAAGTCGTGGAACTCGCCGAGAGCATCACCGATCCGGGGCGCCTGGCCGACATCGCCGCCAGCAACCTGAATATCAAAATCAACGAAAGCCAGGAGATTCTGGAAACGCCGGATCCCGACGAGCGCCTGCAGCTTGTCCGCCAACACCTCACGCGCGAGCTGGCCCTGCTCGACGCGCAGGCTCGCATCGAGGATATGGCCCGGGAAGGCATTCATAAAAGCCAAAGGGAGTTTTTCCTAAGGGAGCAGCTCAAGGCCATCCGCAAGGAACTGGGCGAGATGGATGAGCGGGACGAGGAAATCGAGATGCTTCGGGAAAAAATCATGAAGCTTAAACTGCCGAAACCGGTTCACGAAGAAGCCGAAAAGCAGCTCAAACGCCTGTCTCGAATGCACTCCGACTCCGCCGAAGCCGGCGTGGTGCGCACGTACCTGGACTGGATCGTGGAAATTCCCTGGAACAAGAAAAGCCGGGACAAGCTGGATCTGGTGCGGGCGCGCGCCATTCTCGACGAGGACCATTACGGACTGGTGAAGATCAAAGACCGGATTCTGGAATTTCTGGCCGTGGCCCGACTCAAGGGCTCGGTGCGCGGTTCCATCCTTTGTTTCGTCGGACCTCCGGGCGTCGGCAAAACCTCCCTGGGACGCTCTATCGCCCGATCCATGGGGCGGAAATTCACGCGCATTTCCTTGGGCGGCGTCCGGGACGAGGCGGAGATCCGTGGACATCGGCGCACGTACGTGGGCGCCATGCCGGGCAAGATCATCACGGGCCTCAAGCAGGCGGGAACGAAAAATCCCGTGTTCATGCTCGACGAGATCGACAAGCTCGGCGCCGACTTCCGCGGCGATCCGTCCTCGGCGCTGCTGGAGGTTCTGGATCCGGAGCAAAATACCGACTTCGTGGATCATTATCTGGGCGTGCCCTACGATTTGTCCCAGGTTCTTTTCATCACAACGGCCAACACGGAAGAGCCGATTCCCCGGCCGCTGCACGACCGCATGGAAATCCTGCGGCTGCCCGGTTACACGAGCCTGGAAAAAGCCGCCATCGCCGAGCGATATCTGGTTCCCCGGCAGATGGAGGACACGGGGCTCAAGAAGAAAAACATCAAATTCACCCCCGAGGCCATTCACGACGTTATCGACTTCTACACGCGAGAGGCCGGCGTCCGCACCCTGGAGCGCACCATCGGCTCCGTCTGCCGCAAGGTCGCCAGAAAAATCGGCGAGGGCGCGAACAAGATGGTGAACATGACGCCCAAGTCGCTGGAGCAGATGCTCGGGCCGCACGAATACCGGCACGAGGAGGACGAGCCCGCCGGCCGCCGCGTGGGTTTGGCCACGGGCCTGGCCTGGACGCCGGTGGGCGGCGAAATCCTCCACATCGAGGTGCAGACGGTTCCGGGCAAGGGCGGATTGACCCTTACCGGACACCTGGGCGCGGTGATGAAGGAATCGGCGCAGGCGGCGGTGACGTCCGCCCGCAAGCGCGTGGATCAAATCGGAATCCATAAGGACTTTTTCGCCAAAAACGACATCCACATGCACGTGCCCGCCGGCGCCATTCCCAAAGACGGTCCTTCGGCGGGCGTGGCCATGGTCAGCGCCCTGGTCTCGGCTCTTTCGGGCGTGCCGTCGCGCGCCGGACTGGCCATGACCGGCGAGATCACGCTTCGCGGCCGCGTCATGCCCATCGGCGGACTGCGTGAGAAGATCCTGGCGGCGCACCGCACCGGCATCCGCGACGTCATCGTGCCCGAGGGCAACGAGAAAGACACGCGGGAACTGCCGCCGGAAGTGAAGAAATCCGTCAAACTGCATTTCGTGCAGGACGTGGACGAGGTTCTTGCGCTGGCCCTGGAAAAGCCTTTCAAACTGAAAAAAGCGAAAAAGAAAACCGAGCCCAAAAGCAAGCCGAAGCCCAAAACGAAAACGACGAAGAAAAAGACCACCAAGAGCAAAAAGAAGAAATAAACGAAATTCGGGCAGGTGAAAGATCTGAAGATACGGGCTATTTCAAAAACGATGCCTGAAGAAAAAGAAAAAAAATACGACGAAACGGCGCTGGAGCGCAGCCGGGAATGGGAACTGATCGAGACGCGGGAGAACTTCCGCGCTTTGGCGGAAAACTCCCCGGACGGCGTGATGATCCTCATGCGCGACGGGCGCATCGAATACGCCAACTCCATGGCGTCGAAAATGTGCGGCTACTCCCATGCCAGACTTCTGGCCCTCAATGCCGGCCAGATCGTTCATCCCGACGACCGCCAAAAGATCATGGATCGCCTGACCAAGAGAATAAACGGCCTTGACGTCGCACCGCGTTATGAAGCCCTGATGCTTCGAAGCGACGGCCAAAGCGTGCCCATCGAGATCAACGCCACGATGACGACCTGGCGCGGCCGCCCCGCCGACATGGTGATCGTTCGCGACATCTCCGAGCCGAAGCGGGCCGAGGCGCGGCTTCGCGAAAGTGAGCGTATCTTAAGCACGCTGATGAGCAATCTGCCCGGCATGGCTTTTCGCTGCGGAAACGATCCGGAGTGGACCATGCATTTCGTCAGCGAAGGATGCCTGGCCCTGACGGGATACGTTTTCTGGGAACTCGTGGGGAACAGAAAAATCGCCTACGGGGACCTCATTCACGAAGACGACCGGGACAGGATTTGGAAGGAAGTTCAAAGATGCCTTATCGAGCGCAAACCCTGGCGTCTCGAGTATCGCATCCTCACCAAAATCGGGCACATTGCCTGGGTGTGGGAACAGGGGCAGGGCGTTTACGACGACGCGGGCAGGCTTTTGCATCTTGAAGGTTTTATCGCCGACATCACCGAACGCAAGTGGGCCGAACAGGAACTGGAGAAAAACGAGGATCGCCGCAAACGCGCCGAGCAACTGGCTTATGTGGGCGAACTGGCGGCCCGGCTCAATCACGAGATAAAAAATCCTCTGGCCACGATCCGGGCCGGGCTTGAGATTCTCGACCGGGAACTGGAAATGGAGGCTTCCAACCGCCAGGTTCTGGTGACGATCATTCGCGAAGTCAAGCATGTGAACCGGCTTGTCACGGACCTGCTCAACGTGGCCAGGTCCGAGCCCTTCAATCCCTTGCCCATGGATCTGATTCCCGTCATTCTGGATACCTGCGAACCCTTTTTGCACATCGCGCGGCGCAAGGGAATCAAGTTCGACATCGACGTTCCCGAAAGCCCCATCACCACGATCGTGGATCCCAGAGCGTTCCGGCGATTTTTAGGCAACCTGATCATCAACGCCACCGACGCTTTGGGCGGCGAGGGCGTCATCGAGGTTCGCGCCGCCGTGCTCGACGGCCGGGAGGTCCACGCGCTGTTTCCCGATTTTCCTGACGGCGTCGCGGTGCTTTCCGTTTCCGACAACGGTCCCGGCATTCAAAAGGATCTCGCCGGCAGGATTTTCGAGCCGTTTTTCACGACCAAATCGGCGGGCACCGGTCTGGGCCTGGCGGTGGCCGCCGACATTGTCGAGTCCCATGGCGGAAAACTCATCGTGAAAAACAAGGAAACGGGCGGCGCGATGTTCAAGGCCTATTTGCCGATGGGAGACATCGGCGCGATGGACGGCGGAGCGATAAAAGGAAATCTTTTACAAAAAAATCTCGGTCGATATTATTCAGGCGGAAGCCAAAGATAATTTGCCGGCGAACTGACGGCTTGAAAACGCCTGATCGGTCAAGATGAAAGGCAACATGGACGCCAATATGCACGGCACGGTTCTGATCGTCGATGACGAGGAAAATCTGGGGCTCTTTTTACAGCGCCTGATCATCGCCGAAGGTTTCGACGCGCACGTGGCCACAAGCGCGGAAACCGCCAGGGCTTCCGCCGGGAAATTATACCCGGATATATTTCTGCTCGACATCCGCCTGCCCGACGCCAACGGCGTGGAGCTGATGCAAGAACTGCGTGAGGAGTATCCCAGCGCCCAATTCATCATGATGACGGCGCACGGCTCGATCCGCACCGCCGTTCAAAGCACGCGATTCGGCGCTTTCGAGTATTTCACCAAGCCCATCGAGCCCGACGAGCTGACCGTGTCGTTGAAAAACGCCATGAAAACTCGGCGCCTGGCCGAAGAGGTGGAGCATCTTCGCCGGAAAACCCGAATCCACTCCGGCATGATCGACGTCAGCTTTCAGCGATTCCCCTCGCCGGCCATGCGAAAAGTGGTGGACAAGGTGTCCCGCGCCGCCGAAAGCGATGTTTCCATCCTGCTGACCGGCGAATCGGGAACGGGCAAGAATTTTCTGGCGCGCTGGATACACTCCATTTCCCCGAGAGCCGCGGGGCCGTTTTTCGATATCAATTGCGCGTCGATTACGCCGTCACTCGTGGAATCCGAGCTTTTCGGTCATGAGCCGGGGGCGTTCACCGGAAGCCGGGGGCGCAAGCGCGGCCTTCTCGAACTGGCCGGCGGCGGCACGCTGCTTCTCGATGAAATCGGCGACATGGCCGTCGAACTGCAGGCCCGCCTTTTGACTTTCATGGACACGCAGACTCTGCGCCGCGTGGGCGGAGAAACCAATATCAAGGTCGACGCCCGCATCATCTCCGCGACGAATCAGGATCTCGAGAATCTGGTCGAAGAAGGCCGGTTTCGCCGCGATTTGTTTTATCGGCTCAATGTCCTGGCGGTCAGGATGCCGCCTTTGCGGGAGCGAAAAGAGGACATTCCGATTCTGGCGTCGGAAACCCTCGCCCGCCTGACCCATAATATGGATTGGAAGCAAGCGCCGGCCCTTTCTCCCGAGGCCGAACGCCAGCTTATGGATTACGATTGGCCCGGCAACGTCAGGGAGCTTCGCAACGTCCTGGAAAGGACCATGTTCGAATCCGGCGACAAGTCTGTGATCACGCATATAAACCTCATGAAAACCGCTCATCTTGCATTGAGGCTGGAATCGATTTCAGCGGACGCGCCCACCGGCGAGTTGGCGTTGGGATTTCCGGCGGAAAACTTTGTCATGAAAGATGCCTTGAACGAATTGACGAAAAAGCTGGTCGTAAAAGCGATAGAGCTAACAAAAACCAAAAAAGAAGCGTCCGAGTTATTGGGCATCACCAGGCACTCCCTCGCGCACTATATCAAAACCTATAACCTGGATGCGTGAAATACACGCATCGGCGTGATTATCACGCACTGCGTCAAAGGTTCTCTAACCCCCTGAAAACAAAAGGTTAGTGTGCTGATCGAGGCATAATGTGCGTGTTTTTCACGCATTTCACTTGTGATTCAAAGCTGATCATTAAGGGGGATGCTCACCGAATTTAGCCGTAACTAGTTGATATTATTTAATAAATATCTTTACATGTGAAAGGCCTGTTTATGGCATGCCTATTGCAAAGACAGAGAATGATTGAATTGACGGAAGTAGTTACATGATGGTGTCCGAAAACAAAAGTGATGCGGCGATGACGGTTCTGATGGTGGATGACAACAAGGCTTTGGCCGACTTCACCATGAAGAATATCGTTGCCCGGCACCCGAATTGGAACTGCATTACCGCCAGTACGGTCACGGAAGCCAGGAATGTCATCCAAAAAACCCCTCCTGAGATAACTCTCATCGACCTGCATCTTTCTTCAGACTCGGGATTAGACCTCCTGAGGAGCCTGCACCAGATCGTCCCGCCATTGAAAGGCATTCTGGTTTCCGCGACCGTGACAGACGAACTCCGCCGACAAGTCAAGGAACTTGGCGGATACGGAGTTATGGAAAAACCTTTCGACGTAGGTGAATTGCTGGGTTTAATCCATCAAGCCCTTGCCGATATGGGGCATGATCGGTCCATTAATAAAAGTATTGCTTGAGAAAAATATTTTTTAAAAAAAGAGAAAACTAAAAAAGGCCGTGTCGGGATATGGGCCTGGTGTGAAAGAAAACTAAAGACACGGCGCCCCTCGGCAAAAGACCTCCATTGAATTAGCCACAGCCGAGTGGCACAAAAAAAAGGCCGGGAAACGAAAGTTGCCCGGCCTTTTCGCATCTTTATTCCCCTTCAAAAAAAAACTTACCGCATACGCTTGGATTTTTGTTGATTGTTCTCTAGTGTCTGAAAGTTGTTCGTAAATTTCCCTCAAGAGACGCTGTCGCATGTCAAAAAAGGTCGCCCTGATCGCCGTCGGCTACGAACTGATCGGCCTGGAAGTGTTCGCGGCTTTGCTCAAGGCAAGAGGGCATGAGGTCAGGCTCTTTTACGATCCGGGATTGTTTGACGATCATTTCTACGTGGAAACGAAACACTTGGGGAAATTGTTTTCCCAAAGCCGAAAAATCGCTCAAAAGGTCGTGGATTACCGGCCCGACGTGGTGGGCATGACGGTCTTTACCGAGACCTTTGACTGGGCCCGGCAGATGATCGAATGGATCAAGCCCCACGCCGGCGCGCGATTCATCCTCGGCGGCGCGCACGCCACGCTCGAACCGTCGGCTTGCCTGGAATTGAGCCGGGCGGACGCAGTGTGCGTGGGAGAGGGATGGCGCTCGTTTGTCGATTTCGTCGAGTCGGACGACCCGAACGCGAAGATCGACAACATCTATACCCGCAAAGACGACGGCCCCATGCTTCCCGAGGCGATGCTGCTCGAAGACCTGGATTCGCTGCCTTTCGCCGACAAGACGATTTTCGAAAACGATTACGTCATTGCGGATAATTTTTCGGTCATCACCAGCCTGGGCTGTCCCTATCGATGTAATTTTTGCATCAACAACTATCTCCACAAAATCCATCGGGGCCTGGGCAAAATCCTGCGCAGACGCTCCGTCAATCACGTGATGGCAGAACTTGCCGAGGGCAAAAAGCGCTACGATTTTCGCTTTGTCTCATTTGTGGACGACACGCTTTTTCTCGATAAGGAATGGTCGTTGAATCTGCTGGAGCAGTACGCCGGGCAAATCGGCGAGCCGTTTTATTGCCTGGCCCACGTGAGGAATATCGATTGGCCGCTCATCGACGCGCTGAAGGCGGCCGGGTGCGCGCGGCTGGAATTCGGCGTGCAGACATTTCACGAGCCGTCCAGAAAGCATTTCTTCGGGCTCGACGAATCCACCGGCAAGGTCATCAAGGCCCTGAAGATGTGCCGCGATGCGGACCTGCCCGTATGCGTTGATTACATCGTCGGCATCCCCGGCGCGGACCGGGATTCCTATGAAGAGGCGATCTCGGCCTTCGCGCGCTACAAGGTTCAACGAGTCGCCTGTTTCTGGCTTCATTATTTTCCGAAAATCGCCATCACGGATATCGCCCTTGAAAAGGGCTATATCACGCGGCAGGAGTATGACGAGGTGCTCTCCGGACGCCTGCCTTCCTATCACATGAACCGTTTTGTGAAGGATAAAAAACAGGTTCGGTATCTCAAATCGGTCGTATTGCGTTGCAAGCTGCTGGCCGCGATCGGAAACGAAAATTCGCCCCTTTTGCGCTCGCCTTTGCTGATCGCGTTTTACGGATATCTGCCTTTAGTCGCGACTTCGGCGATAGAGTTCGCGGTGAGTTTATATCAGCGTAATTATTTGCTCAAAGGCTACCTGGCCAATTATCGGCTGCAATTGAAGAAATTCTTTTGGCGCTAGGTTCGCGGATCACTTCTTTGTAAATACCCTGTCGGATGTGTTAAAAAATTAATCAATAAAAGGAGCTGTGAAAGATTCGCCTGAACCTAAAGCGCTCGGAGGTCGTCATGCGCCATGTCGCCACGCTAATGATGCTTTGTCTTGTGATCGCCGTTTCTTTTCCTACCGGCTGCGGTTGCGACGAGACTTCCGATTCGTCGGACGATGACAGTGATTTTATCGACGACGACACCGGCACGAACGACGATGCTAATGACGACGCGAACGATGATTTGGATGACGATGTCAACGACGATGCCGATGATGATTTGGACGATGATGTCAACGACGACACAGACGATGATGCGGATGATGACGACGACGTGGACACGGCTCGTTGCCTTGAGCAAGAGACGGTTCACGTGGCCTTGACCGGCGCCGACGACGAATCCTGCGGCGGCGAAAGCGCGCCGTGCCTGACCATCGGCCACGGCCTGAGTCGCGCAAGCGCCGGCGACGCGGTGTGCGTGCATTCGGGAACGTACAATGAAAGCTGGCTTGTGCTTCCCGACGAGGTCACGTTGATATCCTCCGACGGGGCTTTGGAGGCGAAGATTTTCTCAGGCGCCGAAAGCGCCGTGCGTTTCATCAATTTCGTCGATAACGCGGGCATCGACGGATTCGAGGTTTACGGCTCCTGGAACGAGGGCAGCGCCGGCGACGGGCTCATTCGCGTATTCGAGGCCACGAACGTGAAGATTAAAAACGTCATGGCTCATGACGCGCCATACGATATGGACGTGATCAAGGTGTCCGGGCAGGTCAGCGGCCTTCTCATCGAAAACGTGGTGGCCTGGAATCCCGCGCACAGAACCAACGGCGTGGACTTTCAGGAGGACATCGACATCTTCGGAAGCGGAGCGGAAGCCGGCGACCCGCCGCCGGTCAGCGACATCACCGTTCGCGGCTGCTGGCTCTTTCACACCGAGGGCATTGGCGACTGGCTGATGTACAGCAAAATCAACGCGGAAAATATTTTATACGAAAACAACATCTTCGGCCCGTCCGCGGGCATGGGGCCGGGCAATCCCGGCGTGGGGATCGGAACCGGCGAAGCGGGGATTCCCGATTCGTCCGCGGCGGTCGTCACGCACGCCATCGTGCGCAACAACATCTTCGTGGGAATAAAAGGCGACGGCGCTTTTTCCGTGATGAATTCCGACGACACGTGGGTTTACAACAACCACTTTTACGGCAATTCGGGAGCGGAAACGCGGTCGGTGATTATGCTGCGCGGCAACACGCACGAACTGGGCGCAACGGGGGTCTTCAACAACGTATTTGTAAATAATTATCCGTCGAAAAACGGAGACGGGAAATTTTTCTGGGTGCGCAACAATCTTCCCGATCCCTGGCATCTGCACAACAACTTCTACTACGACAACCTCGAAACTACCGACACGCCCTACGCCGGCGATGCCGACAGCGTCTATGACGTCGATCCGCTCCTGGCCGATCCGGCGGTTCCCGACATCACGAATCCGAATCTCGATCGCATCGCCGAAATCAAGGCCGGTTTCGCCATCGCCGCAAATTCCCCGGCCTTAGGCGCCGGCGTGAACGCCGTGGGTATAGACGGGCATCCGAACTGGTCGCCGGGCGTGACGGATAAAAAATGGGATTACGAAAAAGATACGCGCCCATCTGAGGATTCCTGGGACCTGGGCGCCGACGAATTGGAATAAACGATGAATCTCAGCGGATCATTCGCGGACTTTGCTATCGCGGTCTTTCTTGTCACGGTTGCCAGTATCGCGATCATGCATTTGAAAATGGTCGTCTGGACCAAAAGGCGGCTGAAAAAAAGGATCGATTTTCGCGATCCGACCTACTGGGCGCTCGTGGCGGCTTTTTGTTTTTTCATCGCCTTCACGGCGGTGGAATGGGGAAGAAGCGACTGGCAATGGCGCACGCCGCTGACTTTCGCCGGCGTTGTGTTGAGTTTCGGCGGCCTGGGATTGGCCATCCGTGCGCAAAAGGTTCTCGGCGATAATTATTCACCCACGGTGAGCAGCAACAACCCCGGCGGGGCGCTGGTTACGACGGGGCCGTACAAATATTTCAAACACCCGATATACGTGGGCAACACGATCCTCATGATCGGTCTGCTTTTCATCGCGCATTCCATAGCAGCCTGGATCGCGCTTGCGCCGTACCTGGCCGCGCTGGCGTGGCGCATCAAAGTCGAGAATCGCTTTATTGAAAAACTTTCTTCCGGTGGACAGAATGGAAATTAAAAATTCATCGCTCTAAACTGCCCGCACTGGGGAACTTAGGTGTTCCCTGGAAATATCGGAAAAATGAGGATTTTCAATAAGGACGATGTTCTTGAAAAGCAATAACCGACAAAGCCGAAAAAAAAATGGACGAGACCGTCAAATATTGCAATATTTCACACAAATATTTGGCGACGGGCGCGAATTCATTAAATTTATGGTCATTGCCGGATTAGCGCTCCTTTTAGGATCATATTTTATTGTAAATCACATCTGTCGCACAGGCGGCGATGATCTAACTGACGGAAAGTGCAAATCGGATTACCCACGAAATCCTTACAATGTAATCGAATGCAAGGATTTAGAAAATAAATGGTCTTGTGATAATCAGGGATTAGGTGAGTGCGCAAAAGATTTTTATAATTTTTTAGATGCGAATTCAGCGTTTTCAGAAAAAATCAGAGAGCAGCAACTTTCTGAACAAATCAGAGAAATTGAAGAGGGAAATGTTACTCTCGAGGGAAATCTGTCTTCTGAAGAATTAAAAAGAAAACTATTGGAAAATCTTAATATAGCGTTTTTAAAGGGACCGGATTTTCACCGAAGAGAACTTATAGTCACAACAATTAAAGAAAGCGAAGACGATACGAGCTATACAAAGGAGTTGCTTTTTGAAGACCCTTATGTGGGAACGTTTAAGGCTATTTGGATGTTGCCGAAAAATAGCGAGTCTGTGCCCACGATTGTCTATAGACACGGACATGGTCGTGGAAGAGATTTTTATGAGGGCTTTAATTGCGCGAATCTCGTAAGAGAAGGATATTCTGTGATTATGCCTGTCTCACGCTGCTTTACAGGAGGAGATTCAGAACACGCTCTTGCAAAAGAGTTTTTAAAAAAAGGCTTTACAACAATTGGGCTCAGAACCTATGAAAATGCTTTGGTGCTAAAGGCTATGAGGTATTATGCTTCAAAACAAAATTCATTTTTGAAAGATAAAGTGGCTTTGTTTGGGCATTCTGGAGGAAGTGCGATTTCAAATCTCTCTTTTCGATTAGACGACTTTGATGCAGGAGTCAGTGATTTCAAAACGAATTATATCTGCTGGAATGAAGACGGCAAACGGTTCATGGATTGCATGGCTCCAAAAGTTTGGAAATTGCACGACGCTATAAATGATTTTGCAAGCTCAAAAACTCCCTTATTGGAAATTCCCTACAAAGATCCTACTCCTATGACTTGGAAGACTCATCCAGAAACCTACGATTTTCTAAAAAGTAATCTTTTGGATAAATAATTTTGCAGAAATAAATAAAGCTAGATAACGATGAATAGTTTTGCGAGCCCGCCAGGAGGGCGGCTCTTTTTTACATTAATGAACTCATGTTATAATCAGTTTAACTGAATGGAGGAAAGTTATGACAAATCACATGTTCCGGTTTTTTTGCTTATGCTTGATATCGTCGATAGTTTTTATGTTCTGCGCGTGCGGCGACGATGACGATGACCCTTCGACAAGCTCAGGGCAGGCTGACGATGACGAGGATATTGACGATGACGCAGACGACGATCTGGATGACGATTCCGACGACGACCTCAACGACGACTCGGATGATGACGCAGACGACGACATTGACGATGACGTCGACGACGATGTCGACGACGACGCGGATGATGATCTCGATGACGATGAAGACGCAATTTACGTTTCCAAAAACGGCGACGACGCCAATCCTGGAACATCCGATGCGCCGATGTTGACGATCTCCGCGGCGGCGCAGGCGGCGGAAATCGCCGGGAAGGAAGTCCGCGTCGCGCAGGGGCAATACACGGAAGCCGTTGAAACTTCCGTTTCCATCTTCGGAGGATATGAGGACGCCGGCTGGACCCGCGATCCGGTCGCTTACGCGACGTTTCTCGTGGCCGACGGGCTCAATCCTTTCCAATACCTGCTTGCCGTCGAATCGACCGAATCTCTTGTTTTCAGCGGCTTCACCATTGTCAACGAAGACAACGGATACGCCGTCGACATCGTTGCGGATTCCGCCGACGCTCCCGTTTACTTCGCCGAAAACATCGTCAAAGGCCGCGTTTTGTCGGGAGGCTTCGCTTACTTTATCAACAACGTGTTCAAGGATCGCTTCGAGATCGACTGGCGCAGCGCGAAAAGCATCGTGGTCAACAACCTCTTCTTGAGCAACTTCAGCGTGTGGATGGATGAAGCCGTGCTGGTCAACAATAACATCGCCGGCACGATTTACGGCGACTTCACCACGGAAAAAGACGGCGCGGGCCGCTTGACGCTGATCAACAACAATATCTGGAATCAGGGACTGAACTGCCTCGTCTCGGCTTTTCCCAACCAGGACCCGGAATGCATTTTAAGCATCGACGACATCAACGCATACCAGTGGCTTTACTGCACGGAGGCCTCGGGAAATATCAGCAACAATCCGCTTCTGATCGATCCCGCCAACGGCGATTATCATCTTCAAGCGGGAAGTCCCCTCATCGACAATGGGACCGATCCGATCGGCTGGTACGAGGGTGATCTGGCGGATTATGATTTCGAAGGCGACGCCAGACCCGCTGGCGTTAATTGGGATATCGGCGTCGATGAATTCGTGGCGGATTGAAAAATTAATAACCCGCGTTGCGCCGATCAATCGCCGGGATTGGGCAGGGCGGCGTCCTGGCCGGGTGAACGCAGAGCCCCTTCGCGGTTGACGGCGGGCAGCAAAAATACATGCACCGGCTTTTGCGCTGAAGTTGTCTGAAAAACCAGGGCAAAGGGCCAGCCGTCCTGGTGCCGGGGAATGTATATCCATCCGCCGATCTCGGCCTGCGGCGGCAGGCTGTTGATATCCTGCAGCGCGTCCGTGGATTCCTTATCCGGATTGACCGCCTCGGCGTAGCGTCCGCTTCCCTGATCGACCCAGAAAAAACGCGGGCGCACCGGCAGGCCGGAATTTTTCGCCAGGCTTTTGACCTTCACCAAAAGGGCCATGTATCCGCCCGCCGATTCCTCCAGCCCCGGAACAGTCGGCAGGAACCGGTAATCGGAAACCGTGATCTGATATCGCTCCTCGTACGTGGCCATCATCGGGAAAGTCCGCGCGGGAGTGTCGGGATACAGGGATTCATATTGCGGGATGTCCAAGGCCCCTTCCTCGATCCAGCCGGCGAGGACGTCGTCCTCCGTGGCCAGGTAGGCGGCGCCCTGTTGCGCGATCAGCTTGACGTTTTCGCCTTCCTTGATGGTCGTGCGGTAATTGAAGGGGCCTTCTTTGAGCGCAACTTCCTTCCTTACGCGAATCTGCGCGTCGACGACGGCGCCGAACAGCGTGGACCAGATGGGCCGCATGCGCGCCACTTCCTCGGAGATCTTGTATCCCATGGGGTCCCGCGCTTCCAGGGAGAGGATGCCCGTGATCGTTTTCGGATCGTATTCGCGATAGATGGGATCGAAAGCGCGTCCCACGATATTGAATTCGCGCCAGGTCCCCGGCCTCCAGGGATTGCTGCTGGTCACCGGCGGATCGAAACCCAGGCCGCCGGAGTGTTTTTCAAACTTCGCGTTCTTGCCGAAATTCACCACAAGCCTGGAATGGATGCCCGCCCGATGGATGATGCGGCCGGAATTGTTGCGGATCGATCCGCGCGTCACCATGCGGATGCCCTGCTCCCGGCTTTCCGGCGCGCCGATGGGGTTGATTTCCGGATCGACCAAATAGCAGTTTTTCACGAAGACGGAAAACGGATCCTGCTCATCGGCTTCGGGGCTTTTCTTTTCAGGGGTCATGGGTGTGGACGTGCCGGGCAGGGGCATGGGCGGCGTCATGCGGGAAGGATCGGGCGTCGCCTCCGGCGGTGTGGGATTTTCGCGGGAGCAGGCGCATAAAAGAATCAGAAATGCGCAAACAAGCACAAAGATGCGGTATTTGGAAAAAGGCATGATCCCCCTGTAGCCGCGCGACCCCCACGGCAGATAATAGCAGGGAAGGGGCGAAAATCAAGATTCCTTTTTAATACGGCATCTTAGAGAGCAAATAACGTCATTGCGGGAAGTTGAGGACAGAGCCGAAGGCCAGGTTAAGCGACAGATCGCAACCCAGTTAAATTCCGCACTCCGCATTCCGCATTCGCCATTTCCGTATTATGTTGCTCTTATATGCATTCGGTGCAAAATAACACTCCGATTTATTTTTCTTGACGATTGGATGCGTGAAATCGTGGCGACAGGCGGCAAACCAGCGGACACTTTGTTGATTTATCCTCCGACCGGGCTTTATCGGCGGGATCACCGCTGCCAGAACCGCGTCAACGATCAGACCGTGCGGGTCGTCACGCCGCCGATCGACCTGGCGTACATGGCGTCCTTCTTGCGCGAGGCCGGGATCGAAAGCGCCGTCGAGGATTACCCCGCGCAAGGGCGGGGCATCGAAGAATTATTCAAGGACATCGCCGGTCCCTTAAAATTTCTGGTGATGAAAAGCACCTCGTCGAGCCTGAAGGACGATGCGGCCATATGCCGCCGCGCCAAAGAACTGAATCGCGAACTGAAAGTCATTTTGTTCGCCGCCCCCACGCCCGCCGAAAGTCCGGCGGCGGAAATGGCGTCCGTCTTCGACGGCGTGATCCACGAGGAATGGCAGTTGCCCGCATTGATCGAGAATCTGTCATCCGGCAGCGAAAACGCGCCGAAGCAAATCGACTTTCGGGATTATCCTCTTCCCGCGCGGGACCTGTTGAAAAACGAGTTATACCGCCTGCCGGTTTCGGACGAAGCCATGACGGTCATCCAAAGCGCCCGCGGCTGCGTGCACCAATGCATCTTCTGCCCGGCGCCGTTTCTGTACAAAGGCGCCGTCCAGCAGCGCCCCGTCGAATCGGTCGCGGAAGAGTTGCATCAATGCGTGGAGGATTTCCATATTCCTTTCATCCTTTTCGACGCCGACACCTTCACGCTGAATCGCGACTGGGTGATGAATCTGTGCGACGCAATCACCGCGCAGGGTTTGTATTTTTCCTGGGGGGCCAACAGCCGCGTGGACACCGTCGATTCCGAAATGCTGGCCCGGATGAAAAAGGCCGGCTGCCGCGTCCTGGGTTTCGGCGTGGAAAGCGGCGACGAATCCATGCTCGAAAAAATGAAAAAAGATACGGACATCCCGCGGATCAAACGGGCTTTTAATAATTGCGCCGAAGCCGGGATTTTAAGCCATGCATTTTTCACCATCGGGCTGCCCTGGGAAAACCGCGAAACGCTTCAAAAAACCCTCGCGCTGGCCCGGGAATTGAATCCGGATCTGTTCGACGTCAACATCGTCCTTCCGCTTCCCGGTTCCCGTTACGAGGCCATGGCCAAAAGCGAAGGACTTTTTGAAGGCGGTCTAAACGGCGCGGGTTATTCGGATTCCCCGGTGCGCAGCCGCCATCTGAGCCACGACGAACTGGTCGCCGCCAGAAAGCGCATGCTGCTGAAGCTTTACTTTCGCCCCGCGTATATTTTGCGGACGTTCAAAAAACACGCCCGCTCGCCAGGCCGGTTCCTTCGACTGATCGTTTACGGATTCAGGCGCGTCGCCGGATTGGTTTAACTCTCAGAGTAAAAGATATCTTCCGAAAGCGCGAATCGATAGTGATTTCCTACCTGCCCGACCAGTGCGCGCAGAAAGCCCTTTTTTTGCTTCAGGCTGTAGAAATCGTTTGTAAAAAAGCGCTGCTGAAAGTTTTGCGTCAATTCCACCTTCGAACAAAAATCCGTCATATGAAAAAGCAGAGTAAAGAAATCGAAACGGCGTCTGTGAATCGCCAGGCCGAGCTGAAAATAAAAGCGCGTGAGATAGAAACTGTAACAAGGGTGAAAGGGAGGCAATAGACCGCTTATGCGCCCGACGGGGAGTTCATAAAAATCGGTGTCGGCAAAAATCCCCCGCGCGCCCGCGGGACCGGCGGGACCTTGCATTTGGCGCAATAAAGGATCCGAGGAAAAAAGGGATGAGTCGTAAACGTAGCCCGCGTCCCGGCACAATTCCAGGCATTTGCGGTCCATATCGTAACTGGGTGCGCGAAATCCCGGGCATGCCTTTCCCGTCGCATCCTCGATCCGCTTTTTGGAATCGAAAATTTCCGCGCGCCGTCGCTTTTCGTCGAGGGTGGACAACCTTTGATGACTGACGCCGTGGCTGCCCGCGGCATGTCCGTTTTTGACAATCTCGCCTAAAGCCCGGCGGCGTTCGGCGTCATCGAGGTCTTTGGCGATGAAAAAATACGTGGCGCGCAAATCCAATGATGCGAAAAACTCCAGCGAGTTTTCCACCGCCGTGCGATAGAATCCGCCGTCGCTTCCGCGATATTCATAGCCCCGATGCCGGTAAATGGCGTCAAGGCCGTCCATGTCCACGTGGAAAAACGCCAACGGCGTTTTCGCCGCGACCGCGCCCTGAAATCCATCTTTTGCGTCCGTCGTCAAACCTGCAATCCCGCTTTATGACAAATCCAGAAAAGCCCTGAAGTTTCTCCACATGCGCCGAAGTTTACCGGCGACCACAACGTCTTTAACGAACCGAAGAATTTTCGACGGGCGCAAGTAGAAACGCCGATATGCCCACCGCCTCCATTTTTCCAGTTCTTCGCCGGTAAAATGCTCGTTATGGATGATCGGTTTACCGTGGAAGTTGAAGGCCTCCCAATCTTTGGTTTCCAAAAATCCGCGCTTTTCGGCTTCGACGAAATCGTCGGTGCCGGGAAGGGGAACAAAAGAGGAAAAAAACGCATAAGCGGGATCAAGTTCGAGGGCGAAGTCGACGGTCCGGCGCATCATGTCCAGGTCTTCCCCGAAATAGCCCAAAAGGAAATATGCTTTGGTGCGCATCTTGTGTTTGTGCAATAATTGAAAGGCTTTCCTTATCGTGTCGGAGTTTTCGCCCTTGTTCATCCGCTTGAGGGTTTCGTCGTTGCCGCTTTCGACGCCGATCTGCATTCCCTCGCATCCGGCGCTCCGCATGACCGTCACGAGTTCATCGTCCAGGCGGTCGGCCCTGCTCAGGCAGGTCCACCGAAAATCGAAACCTCCGGTTATTAAACGGTCGCAGATATCCAAAACACGCTGGCGGTTCGCCGTGAAGGTGTCGTCATAAAAAAAGATATGGGAAGGATTCCAGCCGGCCCTCAATTCCTCCAGTTCGGCGACAATATTCTCGGGGCTGCGAAAACGCGCTTTAGTCCCCCAAACTCTGGCCTTGCTGCAAAAAGAGCAATTCCATGGACAGCCTCGGGAAGTAAAGAAGGTGGCGAATCGGTTGTTAGCGGTTTTCACCGGGTATTCGTGTTCGTATTTGGACATGGGCAAAAGGTCCCGCGCCGGGAAGGGAAAAACGTCCAGGTTTTCCACATATGGGCGAGAGGGCGCCAGACGCCGTTCGCCGTTGCGCAATACGGCGGTTCCGTAAATGCCCTCGACATCGTCTCCGCTTTGAAGGCGTTTGCAGATCTCATGAAAAGTCTGTTCGCCTTCCCCGATGACCGAAGCGTCAAGTTCCGGCAGCATATCAAAGGGCATGCACGACGCATGGACTCCTCCCACCACCTGAAAAGCTTCGGGCAAAAGCGGGCGCAGCCGCCGAGCCATTCGTTTGACGACATTGGCCGTCAAGGTCGTCGCCGTGAATCCCACCAAGTCGGGGCGGCGCGACGCGATAGCGTCGACCAGAGATTGTTCATCCAGCCTTTCGGCAATCGCGTCGAGAATTTGAAGGTCGACTTCCCCGGCCATGCGCTCACGCAGATAAGCCGCCAGATAAGCGAGCCCCATGGGAGGATCAGCGGGAGTTTCCCGGCGCTTTCCCGGAATGAGCACGTATGGCGGTTGAACTAAAAGAATTTTCATTATTGCGTGGCCGATAGAGTTTCCTTTTTGTTCGGCTCCCTTCCGATCCTTGAAGCGATTAGCCCGGCAAAATCGACCGTTTCCCAAACTCCGTCGTTTTTCGAAATGATAAGCTCGCCTTTAGAGTCAATATATATACCGGACAGCATATGAACGAAAGGGAGCCTGTCGACGCAAATCGAAGTCAGCTTCTTCCTGCTTTTTCGCGAAATCACGGAAACGGCGCCGGAAACGTAATTCCCCACGACCACAAGATCCCGCTTTTCGTCGATCGCGATATCCCTTGGCGCAAGGCCTACGGGGATGCGGTCGATGAGATCGAGGTTGGAATCCAGCACCGCGACGCTGCGGCTCACGGGCGTTGAAATCCAGAGAAAACCCGTCGCGGGATCGACGGCCATGTTGGTGTTCCAGGACGGCGCGCGCTTGACGGCCGCGATCCGTCTTGTTTCGAGATCGACGGCCGTCAGCTTTCCCAACCCCAGATTCGCCGCGTAAACGCGGCCGCGTATTTCATCCAGGCCCAGGGAGTAAGTCATGGACGCGGGCAGCGTCAGCGATCCCGTTTCCTTACGCGCGGTCATATCGACAAAATGCAGGGTGTGGGATTCTTCGCATAAAACGACTAGCTCGCGACGCTTTTCGGCGGCTTGCAGATCGATGGCGCTGACGCAGCCGTCAAGAGACACCGGCCGGGTATTGCGGCCGTCGAATACGGCGAGGCCGGGATGTTTCGATCCCGCCCAGAAATTCGCGATGTACGTCAGGCGGTCCACGGGATCGTAAATCAGGCGCTCGGGATGTTCGGTATAGGGAATCGGAAGCCAGCGGCCATTGATGCGAGCCACCGCCCGCACCGTCTTTTGCCGGTTGTATATAAAGTTGTCTTTACGCTCCGTGGCGATGAGAATCGAATCGTCGTGCATGACGGCGTCGAAGGCGGGATAATCGAAAACCCGCGTCGCGTCGATTCGCGTCGCCTGCAAATTGTCGACGGCCGACAGAGCCAGGACGAGGACGCCGGCGAAAGCCCCCGAGGCGATAAAGCCGTATTTTGCCGCGGCCCGCCGCGGGCGATTATCCCCGGCTCCCGCGAAATGAAAGATCAAGTAGAGCGCGAACGGCGCCAGCGCCCATGCGGGTGAAAAAAAAGCCAGCGCCCACCAGCCGACCAGCAGGCACGCTTTGACGTACATTACGAAGGATTTTGTGATGACTTCCCTGGCGCGCTTTTTCCAGCATGGCCGCTTTTTCCGGCTCCAGGGAATCGTCGCGGCCGTGACCAGGAATAAAATAATAATGGAATAAGAGGCCGTCAGGCCGTTTTCCAGGGCGGTCGCGCACATAAGAACCAGAAACAGCGCACTGAACGCGACGGCTTTATAGATGAATCTTTTTTCCCCGGCGGTCAGGTGGATGTATAGAAGCAGAATCGTCAGGCAATAGAACAAAACGACGGGATTGCTCTGATTGAAAAGACGCGCCCAGACGGCGGTTGTAAAATAAGCAAGCAGGAACAGGATGTCGGGGATGACTTGTTCCCGGAAAAACCAGGGATAGGCGCGGGGCCACAGAAAGGATTCCGCCAGGCTGATGATGAAAACTCCGGCCATGACGGACACGGCCGCAAGCTTTAAAGAGCGGGCTGATTTCAAATACCTCGACCCCGGTATTTCAAATGAGATTCACGATCCACTACTCTATTATAGACGGCAACGGAAAAATGCAATTATCCGAAGCTTTGCCGACAAGGCGAAGGAGGTTTTCCATGCTGATCGCCTTCATCAAATCCCCGGCGTTAACATACCGAAAAAGGGCGTACCCGTAAGGAACAGACGGCTTGACAGCAATTGAATAGAGACGCTAAATGTTTTGTAAGGAAGAAAACAAAGGGCTATTTTTTCGAAATAAAATTAAGAGCTTTCAGTAAGTATTGATTGCGATGGATTCCCAATCGTTGCGGTCAGTGCGTCGATTGAAAGCCTTTTGTGGCAAACGTCCGCTATATCTTTGACATTACACGCATACCATCCGGGCCAATAAGGAGACATGATGACAGGCGAAAGTCCGTGGAGCCAAAGCGACTTTTCCGTGACCGTTTCTCTCGATCCTCCCAAAGGCGTCGATCTTTCGGCCCTGCTGGGATACGCGGATCTTTTCAAAGGACGCGTGGACGCGATTCTGGTCCGCGACAGCCCGGATGCCGTCGTCAGGATGTCCCCGCCGGCCGCCTGCGCCGCGCTGGCGGAAAAAGGCCTGCTTCCCTTGATGGGCGTCAACTCCCGCGACCGCAACAGAATCGCCATACAGGGCGATTTACTCAGCGCATGGGCCTCGGGCGTCAGGCGCCTTGTGGTCGAGGAAGGAAAAGATCCGTCGTTCGGCGATCATCCCCTGGTCAGGCCGGTTCGCGACGCTTCCGACACGGAATGCATCGAGATCATCGCGAAACTCAATTCGGGCAGGGATCTGGCCGGAAGCGAGCTTGAAGGCGCAACGGATTTCAAAGTCGGCGCGAGCATTCAATGGTTGAGCGACGACCAGCAAATCGACGCCGAATTCGCGAAAATGAGACGGTTGAGCCAGGCGGGAGTCGATGCTTTTTTAATCTCCCCGCAGTTCGATTTCGAACGGGTCAAATCCCTGGCGTCAAGGGCCGAAGAATTCGGCGTTCCTCTCTTCGTCGAGATCATGCTCTTGAAATCCGTGGGCATGGCGCGATATCTCAACGACGTACCCGGCGTCACGCACGTCCCCGATGACGTGATCGAACAGATGATGCAGGCGCCGGTGAAATCCAAGGCGGGCCTGCATATCGCCGCGGAACTGATCAAGAAACTGGAAACGGTGGTTCAAGGCGTCGTCCTGATGCCTCTGGGATGGGAAAAGAAAGTCCCGAACGTGCTGGAGGCCATCGGACGATAATGACGACTTTGTTCCGGATTCCCGACAATGCGACAAACTCCCAGTTGCAGGAGATCGTCGAGAACCTGTCGGAGGTTCTGAACGCCGACGACAACGGGATACTGGTGATCGACGACGAGGGCGTCATCCTGTTTGCCAATCGCGCCGTGGGCCGCTTTTTCGGCGCCGAGACCGATGAGATGGCCGGGAAAAAATTCGTCGATTTCTTATCGGCCCTGCAAGCCGATATTTTCGACCGTTACCGGTGCGAAGTGATAGCCAATCCTACCCACCAGTTCCATACGGTCTCCATCCCGCACAAGGATTCCAAGCGGACTTTGGAAATCACCAGCCGCCGGCAGCCGGGCAAAGGCAAACCGATCCACGTCTATTTCCGCGACGTCACGCGCCGCGTGAATATCGAAGAGCAGCTTCGCCAGAAAAACGCTTTCTATAACTCCATGATCGAAAATTCCGTGGACGGCATCATCGCGGCGGACATGCGCGGCAACATCATTTTATTCAACAAAAGCGCGCAGCAACTCTTAGGATATACGGAGAAAGAGGCGTGCACGACGATTCACACCACGAAGCTGTATCCCGAGGGAGTCGCCCATGAGATTATGCGCAAACTGCGCAGCGAGGAGTACGGCGGCAAGGGACGATGCATCAAACATCGGCTGATCGGTCTGTCGAAATCCGGCGAAGAGATTCCCTTGAGCCTGTCGGGCAGCATCATCTACGACCAGAATGGAAAAGAGATGGCCAGTTTCGGTATTTTCACCGACCTTCGCCAGATCGAAGCCATGGAACTGCGCCTGCAGGAAAAGCAGATGGAGCTGATCCAGACGGAGAAGATGGCCTCCCTGGGCAAACTGGCCGCCGGCGTGGCCCATGAAATCAACAATCCCCTGTCGGGAGTTTTGATCTACTCCAACCTGGTCCTGGAAGATATGGAGGAAGAAAGCCCTCTTCGAGAGGACGTCAAGCGCATCATCAATGAAACCAAGCGCTGCAAGACAATCGTCCGGGAACTGCTGGATTTCGCCAGACAGGACGAAACGCGCTGTGAATCCGCCGACGCCAACCGGATTATCGAAGGCGGCATTCAACTTCTGCGCAACCAGGCCGTATTTAAAAATCTCGACATCGAGATGGACCTGCAGCCTGAGCTTCCGCCCGTCAGCGGCGTCGCCACGCGCCTGAATCAAGTGATTCTGAACATCGCGCTCAACGCGGCGGAGGCCATGGAAGGCCGGGGCACATTGCGTTTCGTAACGCGCGCCATGGAAGACGCCGGCAAAATACAAATCAGGATATCCGATACGGGCTGCGGAATCCCCGAGGACATTCAGTTGAAGATATTCGATCCGTTTTTCACCACCAAGGAAATCGGCAAGGGCACGGGACTGGGTCTTTCCATCTGTTATCGGATTCTTCGGGATTGCGGCGGCAATATTGAACTGGAATCGAAACCCGGCGAAGGCGCGACTTTCATACTCGAACTGCCGACGGTGCTGGGCAATCCGACGACGGCGAATGCGGAGGAATGATGAGCGAACAAATCATCGATCTGGACAGAGCCGACTCCGAGATGCTGGAGAAACTGCGCACGCGGGGCGTCAAAGCCGACGCCTGCTATCAATGCCTGCGATGCGCCGCCGGATGCCCGGTTCTGTCCTTCATGGACATCCACCCGAATCGGATCGTTCGCATGTTGCAGTTCGGAATGGACAAAGAAGTGCTGACTTCCAAGGCGATCTGGCTGTGCGCCTCGTGCCAGACATGCACCACGCGCTGCCCGAACGAAGTGGACATCGCGCACATGATGGACGTTTTACGCCAGGAGGCTTTGGCTCGCGGCATTCCATGCCCGCAGCCGGAAGTGGAAAAATTTCATCGCGCATTCTTAACGGCGGTCAAGCGCGGCCGGGTGCATGAACTGTCCATGCTGGCGCACTACAAGTTGATGACGCGGCGTTTCACCGACGACATGGCCCTGGGCATGGAGATGTTCAAACGCGGCCGGATGAAGCTGATTCCGACGCGTTTGTTGCCGACGGAAACCATGAAGAAGATTTTTGCCAAGGCGAAGGAAGGTGATTGATCGTGGAATATAGTTATTACCCGGGATGTTCCCTTCAAGGCAGCAGTTCGGAATACGACCACAGTATCCGCGCCGTCTGCCGGGCGCTGGATATTGGAATGACCGAGCTGGACGGCTGGACCTGCTGCGGCGCATCCAGCGCGCACGCTCTGGATGAATCTCTGTCCATTTTACTGGCGGCTCACAACATCGACCTGGCCGACAAGGTCGGCAAAGACATCCTGGTCGGGTGCGCGGCGTGTTTCTCCCGCCTGAAATTCGCCGAAAAAGCCATGCGTGACGAGCCGCGCCGATGGGCCGAGAGCAAAACCGCGCCTTCCGTGGGGATCGTGCATATCCATGATCTGCTGTGCGAAGACCGGATCATGGACAAGATCAAGAAGCTGGCGGTCAAACCCCTTAAGGGACTGAACGTGATTCCTTATTACGGCTGCCTGACCGCCCGGCCTCCGAAAGTAGTGGACGCGCCGAATCCGGAAAACCCGCAGGCCCTGGATGAGATCGTCAAGGCCCTGGGCGCTAATCTCACGCCCTGGTCGCGCAAGACCGATTGCTGCGGCGGCAGCTTCGCGATTTCCAAAACGGAGATTGTGCGAAAACTTTCCGGCGATCTTTTCGAGGCGGCCAAACATGCCGGGGGCGACTGCATCGTGACCGACTGCCCCATGTGCCAGGCCAATCTGGACTCGAGGCAAAAGGAAATCGCCGAAGAACGCGGCATCCCATTGGACATGCCCGTGTTTTTCATCACGGAACTGATCGCTTTGGCTTTCGGCATCGACAACACGCAAAAATGGCTGGCGAAACACCTCGTTGATCCGCGCCCCCTGCTGGCGCAAAAGGACGCGATATGAATGACGCAATGGGAAAAAACGACAAGCCCGTCGGAGCCGTGGCCGTCGTCGGCGCCGGCATCGGCGGCATGCAGGCGTCCCTTGACCTGGCCAACGCCGGCTTCAAGGTTTACCTGATCGAAAAAGCCTCCGCCATCGGCGGGCGCATGGCCCAGCTCGACAAAACCTTTCCCACGAACGACTGCGCCATGTGCATCATCTCGCCGAAACTCGTGGAAGTGGGGCGGCATCCGAACATCGAGCTTCTCACGCACACGGAAGTCGTCGGAAGGCATGGTTCGGTCGGCCATTTCACACTGGACCTGCAAACGAGGGCGAAGTACGTGGACCCGGCCGTATGCACCGGCTGCGGCGACTGCGCCCAGGTGTGCCCCGTCGAACTTCCCAACGAGTTCGACCAGGGATTGTCCACGCGCAAGGCCATCTCGAAGCGATTCCCGCAGGCGATTCCCAACGCCTTTTCCATCGACAAGCGCGGCACGGCGCCGTGCAAGGTCGCCTGCCCGGCCCACGTTTCGGCGCAAGGGTACGTGGCGCTGACGGCCAAGGGAAAATTCGCCGAAGCGCTGATGCTGATCAAAAAGGACAATCCCCTGCCGGCGGTTTGCGGCCGCGTCTGCCACCATCCCTGTGAAACGAACTGCACGCGCGCTCGCGTCGATTCGCCCGTCGCCGTGAAAGACATCAAGCGCTTTTTGGCGGACCTCGAACCTACGCTGGATATCAAGCCTCCCGAGCCGGAAAACGATTTCGGGGAAAAAGTCGCCATCGTCGGTTCCGGCCCCGGCGGGCTGACCGCCGCGTACTATCTGGCCCTCAAGGGCTACAAGCCCGTGATTTTCGAAGCCGCGGAAAAAGCCGGCGGCATGTTGCGCACCGGCATTCCCGATTACCGCCTGCCGCCGGAAGTGCTGGACGCGGAAATCGAGTTCATCAAATCCGCCGGCGTCGTATTGAAAACCGATTCGCCCATCGGAAAAGACGTCACGCTGGAAAAACTGCGCGCCGAAGGCTTCAAGGCGTTTTTTCTGGGCACCGGCGCGCACGCCGACCGCGGCCTGGGCCTGCCCGGCGAAGAGTTGGGCGGCGTGTTGTCCGGCGTGGAATTTTTGCGCGACTGCAATTTGAAAAAGCCCGTGACCATCGGCAAAAATGTCGTGGTCATCGGCGGCGGCAACGTGGCCATGGACGCGGCGCGCACATCTTTGCGCATGGGATCCGACGTCACGGTGCTCTATCGCCGCTCCCGGGAGCAGATGCCCGCCCTGCCCGAAGAGGTGCAAGAGGCTGAAGACGAAAGCATCAAATTTGAATTTCTCGCCGCTCCCGTGGAAATCCTGGGCGACGGCAAAATGCGGAGACTGCGCTGCCAGCGCATGGAACTCGGCGAGCCCGACGCCAGCGGGCGGCGCAGGCCCGTACCCGTGGACGATTTCTTCGAGGTGGAATGCGACACGCTCATCGCCGCCATCGGCCAGTTCCCCGATCTCGAATTCCTGCCCGAAGAAACGCGGGAAAAACTCGCGGCCAGGGGCAAGGTCGTCACCGATCCGGTCACCTTCGCCACGGCGGTCCCCGGCGTCTTCTCCGGCGGCGACGCCGTTTTAGGACCCTCCACGGTGATCGAAGCCATCGCGCAGGGCAAGGAAGCCGCCGAATCGATCCACCGCTATCTGCGTGGCGAGGATTTGCGCAAAGGCCGCGAACTGGCGGAAACGGCCATTGTCCCCGAAGAAAAGATCGAGCAAGCCGAGCGCATCCGGCAAAAACACCGCGAAGCCGCCGACCGCGTCAAGGATTTCGGCGAAGTCGCGCTGGGCTTTGACGAAAATGACATCATCGCCGAAGCCGAGCGCTGCCTTTCCTGCGGCATATGCTCCGAGTGCTATTTGTGCGTGGAGACATGCAAGGCCGGGGCGATCATTCATACGGATCAACCCGGGCAAAGAAGCATTCAGGCCGGCGCCGTGATCCTGGCGCCGGGTTTTGAAACATTCGATCCGGAAATGCGCGGCGAGTTCGGTTACGGGCGTTATCCCAACGTGGTCACAAGCCTGGAATTCGAGCGCATCCTTTCCGCTTCCGGCCCCACGCAGGGACACGTGCAGCGGCCCTCCGACGCCAAGGAGCCCAGGCGCATCGCCTGGATACAGTGCGTGGGCAGCCGCGACGCCAGTTGCGGCAACGATTACTGCTCTTCGGTTTGCTGCATGTACGCCGCGAAGGAAGCGGTGATCGCCGCCGAGCATCTGGGCGAAGTGGATACCACCGTCTACTACATGGAGCTTCGCGCCTTCGGCAAAGGCTTCGACGATTACATCAATCGGGCCAAGGCCTCCGGCGTGAAGTTCGTGCGCAGCATGGCCAGCCGCGTCGACGAAGATCCGATCACGCACGACCTCATGATTCGCCACATGGATGAAAGCGGCGAGGCGCTGACCGAAACATACGATATGGTCGTTTTGTCCGTGGGCCTTTGCATTTCCGACCAGGTCCGCGCCATGGCCCAAAACCTGGGCGTCGAGTTGACCGGACACGGCTTCGCTAAAACCGACAGCCTGGAGCCCTTAAGGACCAGCGTGCCGGGCATCTACGTGGCCGGCGCTTTCGCGGGCCCCAAGGATATTCCCGAGACCGTGGCCGAGGCCTCCGCGGCGGCGGCGGGCGCCTCCGGCGAACTCAGCGCGTCCCGCGGGGCGCTCGTGGCCGACAAACAGAAGCCGCCGGAAATCAACGTGAAAGGCGAGCCGGTGCGGGTCGGCGTTTTCGTCTGTCACTGCGGCATCAACATCGGCTCGGTCATCGACGTGCCGGCGGTGATGGAATACGCCAAGACTCTTCCCGGCGTCGAGCACGCCGAGCAATATCTTTACACCTGCTCCCAGGATTCCCAGGAAAAGATCAAGGAGCTGATCAAGAAAAACAATCTCAATCGCATCGTCGTGGCTTCGTGCTCGCCGCGAACGCATGAGCCTTTGTTCCAGCAGACCTTGAGCGAAGCGGGCCTGAACCCGTTCCTTTTCGACATGGCCAACATCCGCGACCAGTGTTCCTGGGTCAACCGCGGCGACCACGATCGGGCCACGGCCAAAGCCCGGGACCTGGTGCGCATGGCCGTGGGCAACGTCACGTTGTGCGAGCCGCTCAGTGAAATCGCGGTCCCGGTGAATCCCAAGTGCCTGGTGATCGGCGGCGGCCTGGCGGGCATGACGGCGGCTCTGGAGCTTTCGCGCCAGGGCTTCGAGTCGGTGCTGGTCGAAAGAACCGACAAGCTCGGCGGCAACCTGCGCCATATCCGCAGGACCACCGACGGCCGGGACGTGGGCCGCTATATGAACACCTTGATCGAACAGGTGCGAAGCGATCCGAAGATCACCGCGTTGACAAACGCGCTCATCGTGGATTTCACCGGCTACGTGGGCAACTACGAGACCGAAATCATGGTCGGCGCCATCACGTCGCGAAAGATCAAACACGGCGCCCTGATCCTGGCCACCGGCGGCGGCGAACTTTCGACCGATGAATACCTGTACGGACAAGACGACCGCGTCATCACGCAGTCCGCTTTCGAGCGCCTGCTGGCCGACGAGCCGGACAAGGCGGCTAAAGTCAAGTCGGTGGCGATGATTCAGTGCGTGGGATCGCGGGATGAAAACCGATCCTATTGCAGCCGCGTGTGCTGCAACCAGGCGCTGAAAAACGCCCTGCGGCTTAAAGAAATGGATCCGAAAGCCCGCGTCGTCATCCTCTACCGCGATATCCGTTCCTACGGCTTAAACGAGCTTTACTATCAACAGGCGCGCAAGGCGGGAGTCATTTTCGTTCGCTACGATCCCGATGTCGCCAAACCTGAAGTCACGGGCGGCGACCGCCTCGGCGTCGAGGCCTTCGATCCGGTTTTGCAAAAGAAGATCCGCATCCATCCCGATCTTCTCGTGCTGTCTACCGCTACGATCCCGGAAGAAAACGAGGAACTCGGCTCCCAACTCAAGCTGGCGCGCAACGACGACGGTTTCTTCATCGAGGCGCACCAGAAACTGCGGCCCGTGGATTTTTCTTCCGACGGGCTGTTTCTCGCCGGCCTGGCGCACGGCCCGAAATCGATTCCCGAAACCATCAGTCAGGCCCGCGCGGCGGTGGCCAGAGCCGCGACCATTCTGGCGTTCAAGGAAAAGCGCTTAAACGGCGTCGTGTCCGAGGTCGATCCGGACAAGTGCGCCGTGTGCCTGACGTGCGTAAGGGCCTGCCCCTACGATGTGCCGTATATCAAAGACGGCGCCGCCGTCATCGATCCGGCCATGTGCCACGGATGCGGCATCTGCGTGTCCGAATGCCCGGGCAAAGCCATCACGCTGGCCCATTTCACCGACGAACAAATTGTCGCCAAGTGCCGTAACCTTCTGGAAAGGAACGCCGTATGAGCTACGATCCGAAAATCGTCGCCTTCTGCTGCATGTACTGAGCGTATAGCGCTGCGGACCTGGCAGGTTCGATGAGATTGCAATACGCGGACAACGTGCGCATCGTGGCGCTTCCCTGTACGGGAAAAGCCGACGTGAAATTTTTGCTGACGGCGCTGGAAGAAGGCGCCGACGGCGTCATGGTGGCGGGATGCATGGAAGGCGACTGCCACTATCTGACCGGCAACCTGCGGGCGCGCAAGCGCGTCAACCGGGTGAAAAAAATCCTTGCCGAAATCGGCATCGAACCGGAGCGCGTCGAGATGTACAACCTGTCCGCCGGGCAGGGACCGCGCTTCGCCGCCATCGTCAACGAATTCACCGAAAGAATCGCGGGCCTCGGGCCCAAGTTCAAAAAACAAACGGTCGCCGAGGCCGAAGCGGCGCCCGCGGAGATGCAAACATGATTATCGCCGAGCAAAAGAAACTGGAGCAGATCCTGGAGATGATCTCAGACGCCTCGAAGATCATTCTGGCCGGCTGCCGGGGATGCGTGACCGTATGCAGCAGCGGCGGAGAAAAGGAAGTGGGCATCCTGGCTTCGACGATCCGTCTGGCGCGGGAAAAAGAAGGCAAACCCATCGAGATCAAGGAGGTGGCCCTGGAGCGCCAGTGCGACACCGAGTACCTGGACGAGATGCGCCCCTACATCGACGAATACGACGGCGTCCTGTCCATCGCGTGCGGGGCGGGGGTGCAGTTCGCCGCCGAGCGTTTTACGTCCACGCCGCTGTGGCCGGGACTGAACACGAACTTCATCGGCGTCACGGAAAGGCAGGGCGTGTGGACCGAACGCTGTCAGGCGTGCGGGGATTGCGTCTTGCATCTGACCGGCGGCATCTGTCCGGTGACGCGCTGTTCGAAAAGCCTGTTCAACGGTCCTTGCGGCGGCAGCGTCAACGGCAAATGTGAAATCAGCCCGGACGTGGATTGCGGCTGGCAGCTCATCTACAACCGGCTCAAGGCTCTGAATAAACTGGACGCTTTGGAAACTGTCATCGAGCCGAAAAACTGGAGCTCCAGCCGGGACGGCGGACCGAGAAAAATCATTCGGGAGGATTTGGAAATATGACAGCCGTCAGCAACCTGCAAAAAGTCATCGAAGCGGGGCATTTCGCCGTCACCGGAGAATGCGGGCCGCCGCAAGGCTGCGACGCGGACATCGTCCGGGAAAAGGCGGGCTATCTCAAGGGCTACGTGGACGCGGTGAACGTCACCGACAACCAGACTTCCATCGTCCGCATGTCCTCCATGGCCGCGTGCCTTTTGATCAAGGAGATCGGCGTCGAGCCGCTGTTGCAGATGGTCTGCCGCGACCGCAACCGCATCGCCCTGCAAAGCGACATCCTCGGCGCCGCCGCGCACGGCATTCACAACATGCTGTGCCTGTCCGGCGATCACCAGATTTTCGGCCAGGACTCGGGGGCGAAAAACGTTTTCGACATCGACTCCATGCAGCTGATCGCCATGGTGAAAACAATGCGCGACGAAGGAAAGCTCCTGTCGGGAACCGAGCTTAAAGGTGCGCCGCAAATGTATATCGGCGCGGCGGTCAATCCTTTCGCCGATCCCTTTGAGTTCCGCGTATCGCGCCTGGCGAAAAAGGTCGCCGCCGGAGTGCAGTTCGTGCAGACGCAGTGCATCTACAACTTCGACAAATTCGAGGAGTACATGAAGCAGGCGCGTGATCGGGGTCTGCACGAGAAGGTGGCCATCCTGGGAGGCGTCACGCCGCTCAAGTCCGTGGGAATGGCCAAGTACATGAACAACAAGGTCGCCGGCATCGACATTCCCGACGTCGTGATCGAACGCCTGAAGGCGGCGGGCAAGGAAAAAGCCAAGGAAGAAGGCCTGACCATCCTCAACGAATCCATCGAACGGCTCAAAGGGATCGAGGGTGTGAAAGGCGTGCATATCATGGCTATCGAGTGGGAAGAGATCGTTCCTGAAATTGTCAAAAGAGCCGGGCTCTATCCGCGCCCGGAATTGGATTAAAATAAGCGGAAATGGTATTGTAAACCGTTAAAAAAAAGAACGCCCAACATGAAGGAGAAGGCTATGGCGGACAACAAGAAAATTCTTTTGGTCGACGACGATCCGGATTTCGTGGATGCGGTGAAAACGGTTCTGGAATCCGCGGACTACGACGTGACCGTGGCCTATGACGGGGAGGAATGCCTGGAGAAAGTCGGCGGCGTAAAGCCGGACCTCATCGTCCTTGACGTCATGATGCCCGGTAAAAGCGGCTACGAAGTCTGCGAGATTCTGAAAGACGACGAAGCGACGGAAGACATCCCCGTGATTCTGCTGACCGCGGTCGCCTCGAAAGTTTCTTCGAGCAAATACACACACCGAATGGGAATGGACACGCAGGCCGACGATTACATCGCCAAGCCGGTGCAGCCCGCCGAGCTGCTCAAGCGCGTGCAGGCCCAGTTGGGGTAACTGTCGAAAGGATTCGTCATGACGGCGAAGATCCTTATCATCGATGACGAACAGGTCATTCGAGACGGGTGCGTCCGCGTTCTGAAAAAAGAAGGTTTGGACGTGATCAGCGCGCCCAACGGCGAGGAAGGCTTGAAGCTCATGGAGCAAGAGCCCGCCAACGTGGTCCTCGTCGATCTGATGATGCCCGGCATCGACGGTTTCGAGACGCTGGCCAGAATTCGCGAAAAATGGCCCGAGTGCTATGTCATTATCATCACCGGCTTCGCCACGGTGGAAAAAGCCGTGCAGGCCATGAAAAACGGCGCCTTCGATTTTCTGGCCAAACCCTTCGAGCCCGACTATTTGCGCATCGTGATACGCCGCGCCCTGGACAAGATTTCCCTGGAGGCGGAGACGGCGCGTCTGCGCGAAGAAAGGGAAATGGGCCTTCGCACGATCATGACGGAGCAAAGCCGCCTTCGCACCATCATCAACTGCATGGAAAGCGCCGTGCTGGTGGTGGACAAGGACCTGACGGTTTTGCTGCACAATCCGACGCTGCTTCGGCGCCTGGAAATCCAGACCGATCCCATGGTCGGAAAACCTTTGCCCGACAGCGTCTTGAATCAGGATCTTTGCGACATGGTCCGGGATGTCACATCCCAGGGCAAAACGATCTCGCGCGAGTTTCCCGAAAACACCATCGGCAAATGTTTTTTCCGCGCCCATTGCGCTCCCGTCCGCGGAAAAGACGATGAGATCCTCGGCTCCGTCACGGTGTTCGAGGATCTCTCGGCCTTAAAGAAAGTCGACGAACTCAAAAGCGATTTCGTGGCTATGGTTTCCCATGAATTGCGCGCGCCGCTGGCTTCCGTGGAGCAGATCGCCTACGTGCTGCGCGACGGCCTGGCGGGCAATATCGACGAAAAAGGCAAGCACCTGGTCGGCCGCATCCTGGTGCGGACCAAGGAGTTGCTGGATCTGGTGAAAAACCTTCTCGACCTGTCCAGGATCGAGATGGGCGTGCAGATTCAGAATATGGAATCCGTGGACATCAAGGGCCTGGTCGAGGAAGTCGTGGACATGCTCCAGCCGCAGGTCCAAAGCCGCAATCAAAGCATTCAGCATGCGTGCGCCGGCGAGCTTCCCGAATTCCTCGCCGATAGGGACAACATGCAGGGCGTGTTCAAGAACATCATCGGCAACGCGGTGAAATATACGCCCGAAGGCGGCCGCATCGATATCCGCACTTCGTGCGACGCCAATTTCCTGTGCGTCGAAGTGGAGGATTCGGGAATGGGCATCCCGCATGAAGACCTGCCGCGAATCTTCGACAAGTTCTATCGCGTCAAAGGCAAAACTCGCGGCATTACCGGCTCAGGCCTGGGCCTTTCCGTGACCAAGAGCATCATCGAAGCGCACCGGGGCGAGATATTGGTCCAAAGCGAGGAGAAAAAAGGCACGACGTTCAAAGTGCTTCTGCCCCTGCCCGTGCAGGCGAACTGAATCGAAGCCGCCAGGCTGAGGATGCCCCGTAGGGATTTTTGAGAATAGGCCCCGATTCATCAGGGTTTTTAGGATTTATGGATATCCTCTCGTCCCGCTGGGAGGAAAAAAAGAAGAAATCCGCCTTAAGGTCCCCCCATCGGAAATGGGGGGCTATTATCTTTTAGTCCCTAACGGGACCGCTCTTTTTTCGAACCTAATTTCCATGTGTTGACGCCAAAGTTTAAGATGGTAACTTGTCCGGGCTTTGATGCGCGCCGGACGCGACTCGCCGGCGTCTTTTGAAAGAACAAACCAACTTTAAGGAGCAGGCATGGGGACCAGGAAAGTCATTATCGCCGGCGCCGGCGGACGCGATTTTCACAACTTCAACTGCGTTTACAGAGAAAATCCGGATGAAACGGTTGTGGCTTTCACGGCCACGCAGATTCCCGGCATCGACCAGCGGCGATATCCGCCGGAACTGGCGGGGCCGCATTATCCCGACGGCATCGAAATCGCGCCGGAGGAGCAGCTCGAAAGCCTGATCGACGAGCATGACATCGACGAGGTCGTTCTGTCCTATTCCGACCTGCCCTTCAATTACGTCATGACCTTCGCCAGCCGCGTGATCGCCGCGGGCGCCGATTTCAAACTCATCGGCGCGGCCAAAACCATGATCAAATCGTCGGTTCCGGTCATTTCCGTCTGCGCGATCCGCACCGGCTGCGGCAAGAGCCAGACCACGCGGAAAATCGCCGGAACCCTCGCCGGAGCCGGCAAACGCGTCGTGGCGGTGCGCCATCCCATGCCCTACGGCAATCTGGCCAAGCAGCGCGTTCAACGCTTCGAAAGCCTGAGCGACCTGGACAAGCACGAATGCACCATCGAGGAGCGTGAAGAATACGAACCGCTGATCAACGCCGGCGTGGTGGTCATGGCGGGCGTGGACTACGCGGCGATTCTGGCCGAAGCCGAAAAGGAAGCCGACATCGTTTTGTGGGACGGCGGCAACAACGACCTGCCCTTCTATAAATCCGACTTCGAAATCGTCGTGGCCGATCCTCTGCGCCTGGGTCACGAGGAAACGTATTATCCCGGAGCTTCGAATTTGCTGCGGGCGCACTGCGTGGTCATTAACAAGGCCGAAACGGCGGGCGCCAAAGACGTGGCGACCTTGCGCGACACGATCCGCCGCGTCAATCCCGACGCCGTCATCATCGAAGCCGCCAGCCCCCTGACGGTGGAAGGCTCCGAGCAGATTCGCGGCAAGCGCGTACTATGCGTGGAAGACGGTCCGACCCTGACGCACGGGGACATGAAATACGGCGCGGCCTACCTGGCCGCCCGGCGGTTCGGCGCGGCGGAAATCGTGGACCCGAGACCCTATGCCGCGGGCGATCTCGCCGGAGTTTTCCAAAAGTATTCACATCTCGACAGCGTGCTGCCCGCCGTGGGATACGGCGACGAGCAGGTCAAGGATCTGGCGGCGACGATACGCGCCGTGGATTGCGACGCGGTGCTGATCGGCACGCCCATCGACCTGCGCCGCATGATTGACATCGCCAAACCGGCGCTGCGCGTGTTGTATAATCTGCAGGAAATCGGGGAGCCGAACCTGAATTCCGTCCTTGCCGAGCGCGGTTTCTTATGAAAAACGCGAAACGCATTGCGCTGATATTATTGGCATTCATCGTTGCGTCGGCCGCCTCGGCCGGCGCAACGTCGGTTATGAAACTGGATACGGACGCGCTTTTTACCGGCGCGGATCTGATCGTTGCGGGAACGGTCACGCAGCTCCAATCGAGAAAAATCGAAGGCGCCGCGACCCCCGTGGTCACGGACGCCGTGATAAAAATCGAAATGACGCTCAAGGGCGAAGCGGCGGACGCCGTCACCGTGCGGATTCCCGGCGGCAAGGTCGGCGAATTCGGATTGATGGTCCCGGGCTCGCCGGTTTTGGAAAAGGGCGACCGGATTTTGCTTTCGCTGGAAAAAGGAAAAAAGGATTTTTACCGCATCCGGGGTTTCCATCAGGGGCGTTTTTCCTTAATCGAAAATCCTGAAAACGGCAAAACGGTCGCCGTGCAGGATCCTTTCAGGAAAATCGCCGGCAAGTCGGAAATGTGCGAGTCTGAAGAAACCGATTGCCCGATGAGTGATCCCGTCAAATTCACGCTGGATGAAATCCGGCGGATCGTCGGGAAAAAGCCGTGAGTCCGAAGATCCGCCGGTGCATCGCGATCGTCTGCGCGTGCTGCCTGGCGCCCGCAACGCTATGGGCTTACGAGTACACCTATTGCGGAGTAAAGCCCTGCTACTGGGAGCGCTATCCGGTTAAATATTACATCAACGACAACGTCGAAAACCTTTTTAACGGCGCGCGGGACGTCATTATCGGCAGCTTCGAGCGCTGGGGAAAAGACCGGCAATCTTTTTGCGAACTGGATTTTCAAAACGGCGGCTCGACGGATGTCGCCGCAACGAATTACCCGCCGGATTATAAAAATGTCGTTTTCCGGAAAAGTTCCGGCTGGGAGCACGGCGACGACACGCTGGCGCTCACGCAATGTTATTACGAGATAAGCGGCAATATCGTGGACTGCGACATCGTCATCAACGCGCAGGATTATCAGTGGTCATCCGACGGCGCGGGAGGAACCTATAACCTGGCCGACACCATTACACATGAAATCGGGCATTTCTGGGGACTGGATCACACCGACGTCGAAGAAGCGACCATGTATCCCTATTATAATGAAAAATCCATCTCCTCGGACCTGGACGAGGACGATATTCGCGCCGCGGCGGATGCTTTCTGCGACGGCGACATGCCGCCGGACGACGGCTGCGAGCAGGACGATTCCCTCTGGCTGGCGCAATCGGATTTCGAACAGGCGGAGCTTTTTGATCTGCGCCTTTACGATAAAGACGTTTTTCGCATCCGCAACAAAGGCGGGACATTTCCGCTCATCGAGATCGCCGACGAGGACGACGAGCGATACAAACTGGTCGGTCTTTATTCGGGCACGGCGGGCAAACCGGATTTTCACGGGCAATCCTGGTGCCTTGGAAATTGCCTGGTCGCTCCCGCGCGCCGGGCCGTCGACTCCATCGTCAGTTACATTATGGTGGAAACGAATTTCGAATGCAGCAGCATTTCGGCCTCGCCGTATCACATCACAATCACGCAAGTCGAGTCCGTTGACGAAGACAAACTCAGCGAGGAACCCGACGAATGCGCGGATTCCGGCGACGACGACGATGACGAGGAAGACGACCTCGCCTGCGGCTGCGGCCTCTAGTGTCATGTCACACGCCAACAGTCGCATTCTGTCGCCGATTCATCCCGGTTGACGGCGTTATTCGTCACTCAAATATTCCCGATATTCTCGTTTCTCACGCCTTGTCAACCGGGCGCCTCGCCAACCTCCGTGCAGACAGACGACGTGTGACATGACACTAGCAGCCGATTCAAGCCGATCCAAAACGGATTTTGGCCTTATAGCCATGTTTGTATTATGCTATATAATTGCAGGCGTGAGGCGGGCAAAAACACCTCATCGGAAATGACTCAAATATAGCCATAGCCTTGACTTTCAACGGTTAATATATTTGTCTTATTTTCTCATTGGGCAGCAGACCAAAAACAGGGGATTTGTTTTCATGGACGCTGAAATTCGGCGCCGAATCGATGAGTACAACGAGACCATCGCAAAAGGCGGCGCGGCGCATGTCTATACGCGCCTTGCGGATTTGTACAGGCAAAGCGGCATGTTGGGCAACTCGGTGGATACGGCCAAGGCCGGCCTGGAAATCCACCCGGGATCCTTGTCGATCCAGCAGGCCCTCGGCTTGAGCTATGCCGACTTAGGCGAATCGGAAGCCGCCGTGAAACTTCTGGCGCCGATCGTGGAAAAGCTTCCCGACAACGGCTCCGCCGCTTATGGACTGGCGCTGGCCCTGAGCCGAATGGGGCGGGACGAAGACGCCATGAAAGTCCTTCACAGGCGCCTGGAAAAAGATCCGCTGGACAAGGACTGCATCGAGCTTTTGCGCCTTTTGGAAAGCGGCGAGGGGGCTCCCTTGCCTCCCAGGGGACAGGAAAAGGAAGGACGAACGCTAAACAGCGCCTCGACGGATGATAAGGACCGGGCGGATGACGCGGATGCGGGAAGCGACGATTACATGGTGACCGACGTCGACTCCCTGTTCAAACCGGGAGACGAACTGTTGCCCGATGAGATCATCGATCTGGAAACGGTCTTCGACGAGGAACCCAGGCCGCTTGAGGAATCGAACAAAAAGTCCGAGGCGAAGCCGGCGCACGAGGAAAGGACCGGCGTTCACCATGGTGCGGAAGGCGCAGAAGCCATAAAGGCCGAAGAAGAATCCAAAGAGTCGTCCGGCGGCGGCAAGCCCGCCGGATTTTTCAAACGCCTTTTCGGCCGGAAGAAAAAGAAGGCGTCTTAAGTCACGGGGAAAATTTCATTGCCTGTCATCGATGTCATCAACGGACCGAATCTGAACCTTCTGGGAACACGCGAGCCGGAAGTGTACGGAAAAGACACGCTGGAAGATATCAACGAGCGGATCAGGCGCCTGGCCGGGGAATTGGATCTGGAAACGAGGTTCTTTCAAAGCAATCATGAAGGCGAGCTCGTCGACCGCATCCAGGAAAGCGGCCGGACGGCGGATTTCATCATCATCAATCCCGGCGCATACACGCATACATCCGTCGCCATTCGGGACGCCCTGGCGGCGGTCGACGCTCCCGCCGTGGAAGTGCATCTGAGCAATCCCGAGGCGCGGGAGCCCTTTCGCGCAAAATCATTTATCGCCGCGGTCGCCCTGGGCCGGATCACCGGGCTGGGATACCGGGGATACCTTTTGGCCCTGCGGTTTGCGGCGCAGTATCTTATGGAAAAATCCGAGGCTTAAGACATCATGAGTAAGCGAATCGAGGACGCCGGGCGATTGATCGATGAATTTGGCGTCGACGCCGTCCTGGTCTGGAATCTGACCAACGTGCGTTATCTGTCCGGATTCACCGGCACGGAAGGCGCTTTGCTGCTCGGGGCCGACCGCCGTTTTTTCCTCAGCGACTCCCGGTACGAAACGCAGGCGAAAAAGCAGGTCGTGGATTTCGAATATCGGATATCAAGCGACAAGATAAAAAACATTGTCGACGCCGTTCGGGAAACGGGGGCCGTAAGACTGGCCTATGAGGAGGAAACCCTGACCGTCGGGCAGTTGCAGCAGCTGGTGAAAGCTTTGCCCGAAACGGAATTCAAGCCCCTGGGCCTTGCCCTCGACAATCTGCGTTTGTGCAAAGACGCCGGCGAACTGGACATCATGCGCGAAGCGGCGCTCATTTCCGAAAAGGGTTTTCAAAAAGCCCTGGAGGCGATAAAGCCCGGCGTCAGCGAAAAAGACGTCGCCATGGAACTGGAAATCGGAATGCTGCGAAACGGGGCCTCCGGCCCGTCCTTTGAGACCATCGTCGCGTCGGGACATCGCGGCGCGCTGCCTCACGGCGTGGCTTCGACGAAACCGATTCAGGCCGGCGACATGATTGTCATCGACTTCGGCTGCGTGTTTATGGGATACTGTTCCGACCAGACCATGACGGTGATGTGCGGCGAGGCCGATAGCGAACAAGCCGGGATTTATGATATCGTTTATGAGGCTCAGGCAAGAGCGATCGAGGCCTTGAAGCCGGGAGTCAAATTAAAGGACGTGGACGCCGTGGCGAGAAGTATTATTTCCGACGCGGGCTACGGAGAATATTTCGGTCATGGACTGGGTCATGGCGTGGGCATGAATATTCATGAGGCGCCGCGGCTCAACGCCACGAGCGACGCGGTCGCCGAAGTGGGAATGGTCGTCACGGTGGAACCGGGCATATATTTGCCGGGACGCTTCGGCGTTCGCCTGGAAGACACCATGGTGATTACCGATAGCGGATCCGAGCGGATTACAAATCTCGACAAGAGCCTGATGCGGGTATGAGCGAATTTATTTCAAATATTTTTGCCGCGCAGTTTAGGATCGTCCGGAAGGCGATGACAGGGGGCGCTTATGACGAAGGCTAAAAAGCCGAAAAAAGAATCTTTCTTTGCCAAACTCAAATCGATGACCTCTTCCGACAAGGACACCGAACTCGAGTCCTTGATCAAGGCCACGCAGGAAGATCCGAGCGATCTTCGGGCGCGGCTGAAGCTGGCGGACGCGTACCTGGCCCGCGAGGATAAATTAAACGCCCTCAACCAATACCTCGCCGTCGCCGAGGATTACTCATCGCGCCGCATCTATCCCAAAGCCGTCGCCGTTTACAAGCAGGCCCTGTCCATCGATCCCAACATGATCAAGGTCTACATCAAACTCGCCGAGCAATATAAAAAACTCGGCCTCATGACCGAGGTGGTTTCCCAATATACGAAGGCCGCGACAATCCACGAAAAAGCCGGGCGCATGAAAGAAGCCCTGGACGTTTTTCGCATGCTCATCGACCTCAACCCGGACAATCCCGTCGGACGCCTCAAGCTGGGCCAGCGTTATCTCAACGCGGGATTCGTCGATGAAGCCATCGGGGAATTTCTCAAAGCCGCGCAGGTGTTTGAAAAGCAGAATAAGCCCGACGAGCGGCGACGGCTTTTCGAAGGCCTCATGGATCGCGGGATCAACAATATAAAAATCGTGGCGCCGCTGCTGAAAATCTACCTGGACTCGGGCGACTATCAGCAGGTCATCAAAAGGGTGGAGTCGAGCAAAAAGGACTTCAGCGGAGCCGTTTCCATCCAGGAAATGTTCGCCGAAGCGGCAAGGTCCCTGGGTCAGAACGATCAGGCCGTCCAAGCTTTGCGCCAGGTCAGCGAACTGTACAAGAAGATCAACAGGTCCGACAAAGTCTGCGAAGCATGCGACCAGATTCTGAAAATCGATTCGGAAAACGTATATGCCTCGGAGACGTTGGAAAATCTGCCGGAAGAGCCGGAACCGGTGGTCGAAATTCAGAAGGATGAAGGCCACGAAATCGAAATCGAGCTGGACGAGGAATTCGACGTAGAGCCGGAATTCAACGAAATCGAGATCGGGGAAATTTCCGATCAGATTCCGGATGCGGTCGAAGAAAGTATGTGGGATGTCCCCGAGGAACATCGGGACAGCGCCGAGGAGTTGGACGACATCGAAGTGTTCGGCGATCAGGTCGAAGCTTCGGATTCGCCGGCGGATGAGGGGCCTGACGACGAACCGTCTCCCGTCGACGAGGAAGGCGACGAGATGTCGCCCGTGGCGGACGAAGCCGATGTCGATGAATTAAGCCCTGTTTCCGCGGAAGACGAAGAAACTGCCGAAGAAGCAGTCGAAGAAGCAGTCGAAGCCGAGCCTGAGCCGGAACCGGAGCCGGAACCGGAACTCGACATTCCCGACGTCGATTTCGGATCATTAAACGACGACGAAGCGCGAAATCATCTGGCGGAAATTAGACGACAGGCCGAGGAAATCGATTTGTATGACGATTTCATCGCCTACGTTGATGATCTGACCGAGACGCACGATTCGAGCCTTCCCGTTCTGGAAATTCAGCGGCAGCACGCCGACGTAAGGGGCGAAGTCGAGGCGAAAATCGCCCTCACGGGCAAAATGGCCGAAGCCGCCGGGGCCGCCGGAGACGCCGGACTGCGTGGGCGGTATTTGGAAGAGCTTGCCGAACTGGCCCCGGACGACATGGCCGTCGTCGAGCTTCTAGCCGCTTTCTATGAAGAAAACGATCCCGAAAAAGCGCTGCCGCTTTATGAAAAGCTTGCCGAAGACGCCACCGCTTCGGAAAACTACGAAACAACGGTTGATTTCGTATCCAAAATTATCGAGGCCGATTCAGCGCGCCTGGACGCGCGGGAAGTCCTCGCCGACGCCCTCATCAAGCTCGACCGCAAAAAAGAGGCGATCGAGCAACTGCGCGTCATTGCGGGCCGATACGCCGCTGATGACCAAAATGAACTGGCCCTGCAGAATTACCGGCAAATTCTCACGCTTGATCAGGGCGATCTCGCGGCGCTGACGGCCGTCAAGGACGCGCATCTGGCCGCGAAAGAAAACGATCAGGCTCTCGCCATTCTTGCGCAACTCGGACGGTCGGCCCGAGACCGGGCTGACGATGACGCCCTGGAGCAAATCCTTCGGGAAATCCTCGCTGTCGATCCGGAAGACCTCGACGCCCTGGATCAGTACGCGCAGCTTTTGGAAAAACTCGATCGCAAAGACGAGATGGTCGCCGTATTGGAAAAAGCCGGCGCCTTGCACCTGGCCGCCGCGGACAACGACAGCGCCGAAGCGACCTTCAATCTGATCCTCGACGCCGCGCCCGATCACAGTGGCGCTATGGAATCCCTGGCCGATCTGTTCATCGAGTCGAAGCGAAACGACGAAGCCGTCGATGCGCTCATGAAGCTCGCGAAAGCGGCTGACAAGGCTGAGGACTATCCGGTCGCCGAAAAGCACCTGGCAACAATCCTGGATCTGGACAAGGGACATATCGACGCCCGGAAAATGCATGCGGATATTTTGAATAAATCCGGCGACCTAGACAAAGCTCTCGATCAGTTTTTCCATCTGGCGGACACGCACCGTCAGGCCGGCGAAAACGATAAGGCCATATCCGCCCTGCGCGACGCCCTCGCCCTGGACGACGGAAACGAAAAGGTTCTCATGGCCCTAAAGGATCTTTTCATCACGACGGACCAGTCGGACAAAGCCGTCGAGACACTTTTTAAGCTGGCTGATTCGGCCCGATCCCAAGGCAAAGACGACCGCGCCCTGGGCTTTTTGGGTGAAATCGCCGGCCTCGATCCGAAGCACGTTCCTTCCCGCGAAACGATCATCGACATTCACAAAGCCGCCGGGAAACACGGAGCCGCCGCCGCCGAGCTGACGACGCTGTCGCAAATCAGGCAGGACGCGGGAGACGTCGAAGGGGCTCTGCGGGATCTTCAAAGCGCCATGGAGCTTCAGCCCGACGACACGCGGGCCCTCAGCCGCCTGAAAGACCTTTATCTTGCAAACGGACAAACGGACGAAGTCGTCGCCATCCTCATGACGAGGCTTACGGCCAAGAAGGAAACCGGAGACGAAGACGGCGCCCTCGATACCGCGGCTGAGATTATCGGCCTGGATGAAAGCCATCTCGACGCGCGAACCGTGCGCAAGGATCTGCTGCTCAAAAAGCAGGATGTCGCCGGCGCCGTCGGCGAGCTTCTTCAGATCGCCGACATCCACAAGAAAGCCGAACGCGGCGACGACGCCGAAAAGGCGATCCTGGAAGCCGTGGGAATCGATCACGACAACTTCGAAACGCGCCGCCGTCTGATCGACTTTTATAAAGACGCCGATCGCGCCGAAGACGCCGTCGCCTCCTTGAACAACGCCCTGGCGATCGCCGCTGCGGCGAAAAAGGACGAATTGGCTGTACGTCTGGCAGAGGAAATCCTAGAACTCGAAGGCAAAAACATCGACGCCCTCAAAGCCCTGGCCGATCTGCATGAAAAGGGCGGAGACACGGACAAGGCCCTTGAAAAACTGCGCGAGCTTTCCGAAATCTCCCTGGCCGCCGACGAATTCGAGAACGCCGCGTCGTTTTTAGGCCGTGCGGCGAATTTGGCGCCCGCGAACATCGAAGTGCGCGAAAGCCTGTTGGATATCTCGCGCCGGACGAAAAACAAGGAAGAAGAAATCAGACAGCTCTTGGAGCTCGGCCCGCTGTACGAACAGGCCGGGCGCCTGGAAGACGCGCTGATGACCACCGTGACCGTCCTGGATCTGGAACCCAACCTGGGCGACGTCCTGGACAGGCAGGTCGAACTCTACAAGAAAACCGGCAGCGCCGCGCAGGCGATTCCGGTCCTGTTCAAAATCGCCGACATGGCCCTGGAGCATGATGACGCGACACGGGCCGCGGAAGCTCTGGAAGAGGCGCTGTCCATCGACGAAGCGAACGCCGACGCTCTTATGAAGCTTCTGGAAATTCACGAAAAATCCGGAGATGCGGCCAAAGCCTCCGATTGCCTCATCCGACTGGCCGACCTGCGCGAGAATGCGGGCGAATTCGACCGGGCCTTGGAATATGTCCGAAGAATTCAGGAAATGAAGCCGGACGACATCGATGCCGCGCAAAAAGCCCTGAACCTTCTCGATGCCGCCGGCAAGGAGGATGAATTCGTCGCCGAACTGCTGGCTATCCTCGGTCTTTACAAAGCCAAAGGCATGGAGGCGGAAGCTGTCGAGACCGCCCGGCGCGCCATCGCCATGCGTCCCGAAGACGGCGCGGCTCACGATTCCCTGATGTCTCTTTATCTCGAAGCTTCGGACAAGGCCGCGGCCGCGGATGAAGCCATCCGCTTCGCCAGGATTCTGGCCGGCGCAAATGACTACGAGGGCGCGGCGAAAGTCCTCAACGAAGCCCTCGACGCCGAACTGGCCGTTGATTCGATCATGGACCAACTTTTCGACTTCTATTCTCATTTCGAGGACCGCGGTCAATCGATTCAGGGACTTCTGCAACTCGCCGGCAAAGCCCGCTCGGCGGATAAACATGATCTTGAGGAGATGTCGCTCGAGTTCGTCATCGAACTCGATCCGGCGAACGCGGACGCCAACAACGGACTGAAGCGGATTTACGGCGAAGGCGGCCGGACGCAAGAAGCCGTCGATCTCATGCTGGCCTTTGCCCGGGTATTGCAGGAAGCCGGGGACCAAGAAAAACGGATCGAGGCGCTGATCGAGGTCGTGGAACTCGACGACGGCAACATCACCGCCTTAATCGAGCTCAAACAGGCGGCTGTTGACGACAACGACGCCGAGCAGGCTCTCGAATATATGAACAGACTGGCCGCCGTGTACGCCCAAAGCGGCCGGGACGACGACGTCGAGGCGATTCTCAGGGAAGTGACGCAACTCGACGCGGGCAATGCCGACGCATGGCGCAAACTGGCCGACCACTATAAAAAGCACGACCGTCGGCAAGACGCCCTGGACGCGCTTCAAAACGCTCTGGCGACTCTGGCCGACACGCTGGCGGAAGAGGAGCTGGAATCCTTCGCCCGCGACATCATCGCCATCGATCCCGACAACCTTGACGCCTGGCGCGCCCTGAAAAATCTCCATCTTGCCAGGGACGACAAAAAGCAGGCCATGGAGGCGGCGTTTACGATCGCCGGCATCTGCGAAAAATCCGGCGACTTTGCCGACGCCCAAAATGCCTGGCGGGATATCCTGAAAATCGACGAAGATCATGAAGGCGCCCGCAGGAGCCTCGCCAAAGGCCTGGCCGGCGCCGGAAAGACGGACGAGGCCGCAAGCGAACTGATGATCCTGGCCGACCGTTTCATGAAAGACGAACAGTACGACAAGGCCGCCCTGGCCCTGCGGGAAATCGTGGATCTCGACAAGCTCAAGGACGAGGCCCTGTCCATGATGAAGGTCGCCTACGAGGCGCAGGGGCAACACGACAAGCGCATCGAGGTCACCGGGCAGCTGGTCGAAATGAAGATCGCATCGGGCGATCTGGGGGATGCGGAAAGAAATCTGCGCGAACTTCTGGAAATGCAACCCGACGAAATCGCCGTCAAGGAAAAACTCGCCGGGGTCTTGGCCGACCAGGATAAAGTCTCCGAGGCGACCGAGGAGTATTTTGCACTGGCCGACGGCGCGGCGCGAAGCGACGACAGGCAGGCCGAACGGCAATACCTGGACAAGATCGCGTACCACGATCCGGATAATGAAAAAGCCCACGAGAGGCTTTTGGCCTGGTGTGAAACGGAAGGAAACGACGAAGGACGTTTGAACGCCATCGATCACCTGCTGCGCATCTATGAGGACGGCAATCGCGTCGAAGAGCGGGAAGCCCTTTTCCACAAACGCCTGATGATCGATCCCAGGGATGCCGACACGCAAAACGCCCTGGCCACCCTTTACGTCGATACCGGGCAGACGGACAAAGCCTCGCTGCTTCTGTTCACGCTTTCCGACGATTTCGGCGCTGAAGGCGACTTCGACGTCGCTTCACAGCTCCTTGAAAAAATCACTCAAATGGATCCCCGCAACGAAGAAGCGCATCGAAAGCTCGTCGATATGTTCCTGAAACGGGATTTGCCCGAAGACGCCGTCAAAGAGCTTTGCTCCCTGGCGCAGCTATGCGTCGACAACGGACGCCCCGTCGACGCCGACAAACATATTGATCGGGGACTCGAACTTGATCCCAATAACGCAACCCTGACGGAATTGAAAGAGCGCATCGCCGGTCGAATCGCCGAGTCCGCCGAAAGAATCGGCAAACTCATGGCTCAGGCCGATGCGGCGAGCGCCGCCGGACAAAACGATGAGGCCAAGTCGCTGCTGGGGCGTGTTCTCGAGCTTGATCCTTCCAACGCCGAGGCGACCCGGCGAATCAACGATCTTTATTACCGCGAGGATGCCGTCGGCAAATCCGACGCCGGCGAGTTTTTCGAGGACGTGAAGGCCGAATACCGGGAAGAAGGCGACGTCGACATCGAGTGGGCCGATCAGAGCGAAGAGCCCGCGACGGCGGCCGAGGAATTCGGTGTTGAAGCCGAAGGGCAAACGGAATTCGCCGAAGAAGCCGCGGAAGAAGCGGCAGAGGACGATGTCGATCTTCTGGAGCAGGTGCCCGAAGAAGAGGTTTCCGGCCAAGAGGCCGAATCGGAAGAAGCCGCTTTCGAGGAAGCCGTGGAGGAAGCGGAATTGCCCGAAGCCGCGGATCAAGCGCCTTTCGAGGATGAAGTTTCCGATATGCCCCCCGCGGATGAAGAGGATATCGACCTGTTCGACGAAGCAGGAGAGACCGCCGGCGAACCGGAAATCGCCGCGGAACCCGAAGACATTTTCGAAACCGAATCGCAGGCCCCTTCCGACCTCGAAGAAATTGATCTGTTCGGCGAAGCCGGCGAAGAGCCCGCGCTTGATGAGACCATTGACGAAAGCCCGGCGGAAGATTCGGCGGACCTTGAAATGCCCGCCGAGGAGCCCGAGACCATCGAAACCGCCGAAGATCATGAGCCGGCGGCGTCCGATGCGCAGTATGCCGTGGACGGCATGCTCGACGATATTTTCGGACCGTCCGCCGGAGAAGGGGCGGCAAGCTCCGACGCCCTGGACGGCCTCATCGGCGATATCGGCGGCGGCGAATCCGTGATTACCGGTGAAAGCTTCGACGGCCTTGTCGGCGAATTCAGAGGAATGGTGGTCACGGAAGACACACAGGACGCCGAAGCTCATTTCTCACTCGGCATCGCCTTCCGCGAAATGGATCAGATCGAAGACGCCGTGGTGGAATTTGAGAAAGCTCTGGCTCTTGGCGACCCGGAAAAGGAAGCGCAGATCGCCGAACAACTGGCCCAGTGTTACATGGAACAGGAAAACTGGAGTCAGGCCGCGCCATATCTCGAAATGGCCCTGGATGTGGAAGATCACGGCCTTTCCGAACGGGAAAGACTCGACTGCATGGTCGACCTGGGAGAAACATACGAAAAACTGGGACAGTACAGAAAAGCGGTCAATGTCTTTAAGGAAGTCGACGAGCTGAACGCCGATTATCGCGGCGTCCGCGAAAAGGTCCGGGAACTGGCCGACAAACCCGACGGAAATCCGGACGACAATATCGGCTTCATGTAAGATTTCGACTCCGCAAGCGCATGCGGCTGGAGGGAGAATAGCTCGTAGTTCCTGCCGGATAGACATCCGCAGTAGAAAGCTGGTGAGAAATGCGGGTTAATTACCCGAGCCATCAATCCAGCTCGCATTGGTCTTCCAGGCATTCTTTCGCCGCCGGGCAATCTTCGGATTCGTCGCCGCATTCCACGATGCAGATAACGACGGCGGCTTCGCAATGATTCGACATGACGTTGTAGGAAATGGGATCGCCGTTCTCGTCATAAAACTGCGCCCCGCACTCGAAGTACAGGTATTCCAGAGTATCCAGGCAGTCCCTGTAGTCCGGATCTTCCGCGTCGTCGTCGACTGAATCGTCGTCGGACACCCATCGCCCGCCGTCGTCGTCATCATCGCCGCACGACGCCTGAAAGACCGGGATGCCGGCCAAACATGCAAGGATCGGAATCAGCGGCAAGAATTGAAAAGCACGCTTCATTTTAGCGCCCTTGCCACGCGAAGAAATCCGAAAAATGCCGACACGCCCATATAAACCGTCGCCACGGCCATCACCGGGGAAACAAGTTTCAGGCCCGTCAACCACCAGACGACCAGCAGGACATAGATCGTATACTTGGTCTTCACCACGTAAGCGTAACGAATGCCAAGCAGATTTTGCGCCACGGCGAAAATGGAAAGATAGAGATAAGTAATGACGTACGTGGCGCCGAGAAACCAAGGGATCTGCCCGAAAAATGACGCCGTGATGATCACGACCACCATGCCGGTGACGTCATTGGTCATGTCCATAAGCGCGCCGTGGGCCGATCCTTTCGAGCCTTCAAGCCGCGCCATGGGGCCGTCCAGCCCGTCGAGCAGGATATGCAGGATCAGCACGCCAAAGGCCAGGCCGTATTGCCTGGCGCCGTACATCAGCGGAAAACCTATAAGAATGACAAAAAAACTCGCCCCGGTCAGGTGATCGGCCTTGACGCCCAGGCGATGCAGCGGACCGAGAAAAGGTCCGAACAGGCTATAGCGAAAGGCGCTCATAGCCCGGAAGTAGGGCCTTTCCGCCCAGCCGAAATAGTTCCACCGCTCATCGGAGGAGATTTCATCCTGCTCCGGGATTTGATTTTCAGCGGTGTTGTCGGATGGGTTTTCCTTCATATCGTCCATATAACCATGATGCCGATTTTTCATCGCTTTGCATAGACTTTTGGGCCTTTGAGTTTTTTTTCGATTTCCACTAGGCTTTGTTGACCCATTTGACGTTCTTGAGCTAGCCGCCGCTACAGGTATGCCACATGAAATTACCGGTTATAAAAGTGCAAAGCTTCCTGGTCGTTCTGATGCTGATTGCCGCCCTTTTCGGCGGTTACAAGCTGGATGAGATTCCGCCCGGACTGCATTCCGACGAAGTCATCAACGGCTACGAAGCGCACTGCATGGCCCAAACGGGCAAAGACTGCCACGGACGCCCCCACCCGGCCTATATTCAGGCGGCGGAAGATTTCCGCGAAGGATTTTTCGTCTATTACCTGTCGGTGATCGACCGCTATTGGCCCTGCAACGAGATCGTGCTTCGCCTGGCCGTCGTGCTGGTTTTTCTTTTTAGTGGTTTTGCCCTTTATATTCTCGGCCGCGAGCTTTTCGACGAATGGACCGGCCTGGCCTCGGCGGCGGCTTTCTACGCGACGCCCTGGGTATTCGTGCTTTCACGTCAGGTCATCCGGCCCCTGACCAGCCTGCCGTTTTTGCTCCTGGGCTTGGCCATGTCCTGGGCGTATATGAAACGCCAGAAGGCCAGGCACGCGATTCTGGCGGGACTCTTTTTGGGGATCAGTCTGCATACGTACCTTATCGCGCGCCTTTTCGCGCCCCTCGTTCTCGGCGGATTTCTCGCGGCTCTGATGTTGCGGCGCGATAAAAGCTGGCGGCGCTACGCCCTGGCGGCAATGCCCATATTCATCATTTTCTCGCTTCCCATCGCCGTAAATCTGGCCAAAGACGGAAAAGCGGTGATGGCGAGGATGAAACAAGTTTCTGTTTTTCAGGAAAAAATTGCCCGGGAATACGCGAAACAGCATCACGGCGAGGTCGGCGCGCTGACATACCCGAAGATGTTCGCGTCTCGATACGCGGCGAATATGTCGCCGGGTTTCCTTTTTCAAGAAGGCGATCCGAACAGCCGTCACAGCCTCAAGGGACTGGGCCAGCTTTATTGGGCGCAGATTCCCCTGATTTTGGCGGCGTTCGTTTTTCTGATTCGCAAAAAGAACAAAGGCCTGTGGCTTGTCGCCGGCATATGGCTGCTGACTTATCCCCTGCCCGCGGCGGGCAGCGTGGGAAGCAGCGGCGCCGGGCTTTTCGTGGGCGGCCACGCATATCGTTCGCTGGCCGGAGCGCCGCTTTTCGCCCTGCTGACGGGCCTGGGCGCGGCGGGAACTTTGCGCCTGATATTCGGCCTCGAGGCGAAAGTTCACCGGGCTTTGAGGGAGATCGCCGGCACGGCGATGATACTTCTTTTCACCTGGTACGTTTACTGCGCCTACGGATGGTTCCATCATTATTTCAGCGAATACAAAAACTACGCGGCGCCTATATTCGGCGGCACGACGCAAAAGGCCCTTCCCGCGGCCAACCTCTACGCGCAATCCAGAAAATACATCCTGGTCAAGGATTTCCCCATGGGATTCCCTGATTATTATGCCGCCTTTTATTCGAAATTCGATCCCGCGAAGTTTCAGGAGCGGCTCGAAAGGCATCACGCGCATAATCTGGCGGATCCGATAGGCCCCTGGGCGGAATACTCGCGCCTTTATGAAACGAAGGAATCTTTCGTCGTTCTTTCCGCGACGAAACTGCCCGGCAAGCCCGTCTTCACATTCACGGATCCGCGCGGACGCAATCCGTTGATGATTTACGACAACTCGCAAGCGGTTACGGCGATCAAGCGCTGGCAGGTGTGCGGGCCTTTCGATCTGCCGTCCGGCGGAACCGAAGAGGAAATTCGCAAGCGTCAGTATCCGGCGGAACTGGTCGAGCTTTGCGACTCAGAAAAACGCTGGAAGTGGATTTCAAGCCGGGAAGACCATATTGATCTGTGGGGCAACGTTTCAGACAGAGAGAATGTTTTTGCCCTGGCCAGGACGCACATGAAGCAAAAGCAGCCGGGGGAGCGCGTCACCTTCTACATCGGCAGCGACGACGGCTCGCAGATGTGGATCAACCGGCGGCACAGATATTCCAGCAGCGATCCGAACCGCAGCTTCATCCTGGACAAGGATCCGGTCCAGACAAGGCTGGAAGAGGATGACAACGAAATCCTCATGAAACTGCTCAACGGCGCCTCGGCGTGGGTCTTTTCCGTGCGCGTGGAGAGATGACGGATTTGGAAATTCGGAATTTCGAATGCGGATTGTAGAAGGAGCGGTTTCCAACCGCGACTTCAATGTGGATCTGTAACACGATTGTCGCGGTTGGAAACCGCTCCTACCCGTCCATTAAACGCGAATGACGACGCTTTGCGTGAGCTTGTCGTGCCACCCCTGTTTGTTGCGATTCAAGGGTATGCCCCAGAAACCGAGACCCAGAAAAAGGAGGGACAGAAGGCATAAACCGTGGCGCAAAAAGGCCAGGTTGTAGCCGATCACTTCGCCGCGTTTGCTCACGACCTTGAGGCCGAAAAGCATCATGGCCGGGGTTTGCCCGGCGCCTCCGATAAAAATCGTGAAATATCCCGTGGCGATCATGAAAAACAGGGCGTAAATGGGTCCCGACAATCTCAAAAAGTGCGTCCACCCCGCGGTTTGCCCCGCAACGGAAAAGGCGACTTTGCCGATAAGCACGAAAAGCGCAAGGATGACCGTTAAAATTCCCGCGTCGACGAGCCCGCCCATCCCGCGCATGATCAGGCCGCCCATGCCAAAAAACCGCGGTTTTTCATGTTCGCCTTTTGCCGCGTCATCTTCGATTTCGATGACTTCCTCTTCCATCACCTCGTCGGTCGAAGCGCCCTCGACCGCTTTTGGCGGCGCATCCTTTTCGGCGAATGATTCCGCGCTGCTTCTTGCCGCGCCCTGATCCTGATCCTTTTTGGCTTCCGACCAGGCTCTAACAACGGGAAGATCTTTTTGCTTATCGTCGGCAGCCGGCGCTTTATCCGCTTTTTTCGCCAGCAGATGCAGATAATCCCCGGCGGTGGGGATATTTTTCATCCTGCTTTTTTCCTGCGCGGCGCTTTCCTTGGTCTTGGCCCATTCGGGATGATCGGCGGGCGGCTTTTCGCTTTCTTCCAGTTCCTCTTCTTCGGTCTGCTCGATTTCCGAATCCTCGTCACCGGGAGAGTCCTTAACTCCCTCATTCGGATCGGGAGCGACCCAGTCGTGTTTTTCCTCCGCCGGCAGCCGGCCGTCGAACCACGACTCCCGCTCCCGCCTGGCTTCGGCGAAGGCTTTCTCGATGGTCTCCCGGGCGACTTTCTCCGCTTCCTTTTTCAGTTCCAACGCCTCGGCCAAAGCTTCCTGCTTCAGCTTTTCCGCCTCCCTCATGGCCGTTTCACGCAGGCTGCTGATTTCGCTTTTGGCTTCCCGCTCGCTTTTATCCAAAATGGTTTCCGCGAGCCTTTTCGCCTCCGATTCGCTTTCCTTTTTCAATTCCTCGGAACGGCTCAGGGCCTCGCGCTCAAAGCGGAGTTTGATCTGCTCGGCGTTTTTCCAGGCTTCTTCTTCCGTTTTCCGGCGAATCTCCTGGGCGATGGCCATGGCCTCGCGCTCGGATTCGTAACGGATTTTTTCCGCTTCCTTTTTCGCAAGCTGCTCGGTTTCCCGGCGGATATGCTCCGCTCTTGCGCGGGCGTCGCGTTCGATCTCCTCGCGCATTTTCTCCGCCCGCGCCAGGGCCTCGTCCTCGATCTGCTTGCGGATTTTCTCCGCCTCTTCTTTCGCCTCGCGCTCGCGCAGTATGCGGATCTGCAGGGCCTGCGCGTGCGCTTCCTCTTCGATTTTGCGCTGGATTCTTTCGGCCCGTTGCCTGGCCTCGCGTTCGATCTGCTCGCGTATCTTGCGGGCTTCGACCCTGGCGTCCTTTTCGGACTGCGGTGAAAAAAGATCCGTCTGCTGCGCCGGGGCAGGCGCGGGCTCACTTGGCGGCATGGCGGCGGGCGCGGACTCGCTTTGCGTGGCGGCGGTTCCCTTTATGATTTCCGGTGATTTCTTCGGCGGCGCGGGCTTGATCGGCGCCGGTTTCTTTCGAGGAGGCGACGTTGGTTCGGCGCTGATGCCCATGCGTTTTTTATAATCGGACAGATCCATCCCGCAGCGTTTGCAGCTGTCGAGATAATTGAAACTGACGAATCCGCATTTCGGGCATTTCATGAGCGGCGAACCTTCATAAAATCTTCCATCAATGCCTTACCCGCACGCGGTAAAGAGGTCAAGAGTCGGAGGATGCCGCGCGCGTTTGCAGAACCGGCGTTCACCCGCTTACTCATTCGCCTTCGCTATCGCTTGAGGCGAATCTGTCGTGCGCGGCTCTGTCGCGATGGCGCCGGGCATGATATTTTTCGCATACCAAAACATCATTCATCCTTCAAATTTCGCGTCAATCCTTGACTTTCAGTTCGTAGCGGGCGCCGTCGCGGCCGGCCTCCACGGCCTCATACGCGCCTCGGGCCTGCCTGACCAGCCCTTCCAGCTCGTCGTTTCGATAGCGCGGGGAATAGTGAATCAGAACCACGCGGGCCGCGCCGGATTTTTTCGCCTGCTTGGCGGCCTGCACCGCGGTCTGATGACCCTTTTGCTTTGCTTCGTCGGCCAGTTCATGTTCGAACATGCCTTCGATGAACAGCAGGTCCGCCCCGTCGGCCAGCTTGTATACTCCCGGGCAGGGTACGGTGTCGGTGACGTAGGCGATCTTGCGCCCCGGTCTTTCCGGGCCGAGAACATCCTTCGGCGCAATCGTGCGCCCGTCGGGCAATTCCACGGATTCGCCCCGCTGCAATTTTCCCCACGCCGGTCCCTCGGGCACGCCAAGCTCCTTTGCGGCGCCGATCTTGAATCGCCCCGGCCGAGGCTTTTCCGCGACGGCGTAGCCCAGGCACCGGGTTCTGTGGCGCAGGACGTGATAGACCACCTGGAACTTTTCATGATCCATGGCCACGCCCCGGTCTTCGACCAGCTCGATAACCTCCAGAGGATAATCTCTTTCGAAGTGCAACGTATCTTCCTGGGCCTGCACGTAGGCGGCGATCCCGCGAGGCCCATAAACACGGACCGTCCCCTCGGGTTCGGCCTGGTTGAGCATCATGAGCAGGCCGGGCAGCCCGGTGACGTGATCCGCGTGGATGTGAGATATAAATATGTTTTGAATCGGCTTGATGCCGATCTTCGACATCTTGATGGGAACCTGCGTGCCTTCGCCGCAGTCGAACAAAAGGGCCTGGCCCTCGATACGCACGGCGAGGCTCACGAGAAATCGATACGGCATGGGCATCATGCCGCCGGTTCCTAATAACACGCACTCAATCACGATTCATCTCCACGATTTCCGGGGCGTCATCAGCGCCGCGACTTTCCGCGCCCCCGGCAGTTTCGTTTTTTTCAAAATATCCAAAAGTTCGGGATTGATCGGCTTTAAGGCGATCAGTCCGAGGCCGTATACCGCCGCTCCCGCGGGCAGCCCGACCAGAACCCTGGCCCAATCCGAATCCGGCAGTATTCCACAAAGAAAATAGACCACGCCTCCCATGATCGCCGACGCGCAGGCGACCTTTGCGAAAAAGGCGCCGGGGTAATTCGGCGAGAGGGCTTTATGAAGCAAAACGGATTCGTAAACAAGCCCGGCGAGGGTCGCCGCGCTCGTGGCGATGACCGCTCCCCAGGCGCCGTAGAGTGGGATGAGGATAAAATTGAGGATGATGTTGAGCACGGCGAAAATCGAACGGGAAACGATCAGCGCCCGCTCTTTATCCATGGCGCCCAGAAAATTGGCGCTGACGCCCTGGTATTTTCCCAGGGCCATGACCACGAGAAAAAACAGCGCCGGGCCGACGGCGCCTCGTCCTTCGCTCCCGTACATCACGCGGATCAGATCGTCGCCGATGACAAGGCCGCCGACGGCGACGGGGATGATGAACAGGTACATATATTCGACTACGGCCCCGTACGCTTTGCGCAGGCGGACGTAATCCTTCGCGGCGAAGAGATCGGCGACCATGGAAAGCGTGAAGCCTTCGGCGAAGACTTTCGTGAAAATGCTGAAAGAAAAAACGGCGAAGTTATACGCCAGAACGTAATACGCCACCTGCTTGAGATCGGGATGCAATAGACCGATCATCAGCACGTCCAGCGGGCGCTCCAGCACGAAGTTGAGGATGTCGTATAAGAAGAAATTGGCCGCAAATCCCGCCAGGCGCCTCATCTCCGGTTTTTTGGCGTTCGCTTTTTCGGCCCGCTTCAATCCGTCTTTGGATTTGATCCACATGGCCGCCGCGCCGCCGATCATGGCCGCGGCGTACATGAACAAAACGACGCGGACGCCGCCTCCGAAAGCGATGGCGATCACCGCCAGAGCAAGATAGGCCGTTTCCACGACGGCCTGAATGAGATTCAGGGTTTTTTGCTTGTAATGAGACACCAGCACGCGGGCCAGGACGTTTTGCATCGCCGTGCCGAAGACCAGAAGGCCAGCCGCGCAAAATACGGCGGATCGGGTTTCGTCGTGGAGAAACTGCTTTGCAAAATAAGGCGCGAAGGCGATCAGGACGCCGGCCGCGATAGCGGCAAACATAACACGCAGCCAGAGAATTTTGAGGAAAAAGCCCCGTTCGTCGCCGCCGGACTCCCGGACCTGGGGCAGAAATTTCAAGACCGCGTTGCCCAGCCCCAGGCTCGCGAACATGACCGCCATGGTGTGCGCGCCCATGACCGCGCCAAACGCGCCGTATTCCTCCGCACCCAGCATACGCAGTAAAATGATGCTTTCGGCGTACTTGGCGGCCATGAAATAGAACTTCCCGATGAAGTTCCAGAACATGGCCCCGGCGGCCTTTTCACCCAGGCCTTTTTGGGAATCGGCGGTCAAACGAGCGCTCCGGGAAATCATTCTTATCGATTCTTTATCCAAAAGGCGGATAAGGCAAGCATGCGCGGCAATCGGCAACGGGTCTGTTTGCGAAAAAGATGACAACGATGAATTTGAAGAACTTGACACACAACTGTCGGCGCTTGGCTACTGCGATGTGCTGATCATCAAGGGCCGGTGATGAGCCTTTCAGTCCAGCTTGTATTTTTCCCGAAGGGATTTTGAAAGCTCTTTGACCATCATGAAGGCCTTTTCGACGGTCAGTTCGATATCCGGATTGACCAGGCAGCACGTGGCCGGAGACATGAGGCTTCGCGAGAGCAGATAATCGCGGTCGATGCCGGCCTTTGTCAGAATCTCCCACGTGTTTTCGAGCCTTTGCGCCAGCAGGCTCGCGTTTTCTTTTTCGAACGGCTCGAAGTTGGTCGGGACGATCCCCCAGACCAGCACGCCGCCGCGATCCAGGAAGCGTTTGATCGATCCGGCGTAAGCCGCGAAAACCTCGCCGTTGGTGTATACATCCAGCGAGAGGATATCCAGGTCCAGGCCCAGTAAAAAATCCCAGTCCGGATTCCCGCAAAGATGCACGCCGCGGGGTCTGTCGATCATGGAGAAAAAAAGCTCCATATCCTGGCGCGCCGCAATGTCCGAATAGCCCGACAAAGCGCTGAACAGAAGTTGCAGCCCCGGTTCATCCACGAACATGAACGCGCCCGCGTTGAGTTTTTTCAATCGGCTCAGTTGCACGTTGATGCGTTTGGACATGAATTCGAACATGAACGGCCGCACCGTATCGTGAAAAAGAATCGCCCGGTCGTTTTCATCCGGGATGTTGAAGCCGAAGCTGATGGGGCCTTCGAGCTGTCCCCGGATCGCCGGTCGGTCGGTGAAATCCATGGCGAGAAAACGTTCGTATACCGCTGAATAAGTCGGGCTGATATCGAAATATTCCGGCTCCTCAAAATGGGCCAGGGCCGTTTCGAATTCCTCCTCGAATTTCGACATGTCAAAGCGAAGGGTGCGTTTTTCCAGGTTGAGGACGATTCCGGGAAAATGCTCCGAGGCCTGCACGTACATATCCTCGTAATAGCTGTATCGGGGAAGCTGCGGCCAGAAAGGGATGTCCATGGACGTGGCGACTTCCAGGGCGCGGTCGATGTCCGTGTGCGGCATCACTCCCATGGCCGTGGTGAGTAGATTCCCGGGAAGCGTCATTTCGTCTCGCAAACTATTAGCTGTCGAATGAGTTTTTCTTGGCCTTTTTCTCCTCTTTTTTGGCCTTCTTTTCTTTGGTGGAAAGTTTTGGCTTATTCTTTTTTTCCTGCCGCTTGCTTTGTTCTTTGTTTGACATGAGTTCGCCTTCGTTGTTGCCGGTCATTGGATTGATTCCAATCGCCGCCAAGTTACGCCACTTACTCGCCGACGCGCAAGCAAACTTTATAAGCCAGTTGAATTTCAGTTTGAAGCGCGAATGAAAAACGACACAAAGTTTGATCCCGGTCTTGAGTTTTACGCAGACGATCGCATGCGGCGATGATGACTCTTAAAGTTATCTGCTATCCGCAGCAGCCTCCGTCATCGTCGTCATCATCGTCGCCATCCGCGTTGTCATCGAAATAATCGTCATCGCTTGCGTCGTCATCGGTTTCATCATCATCCGCGTCGTCGTCGGCATCGTCATCCGCGTCGTCGTCGGCAGGCTCCTGGTAATCGAAGCTTAACGTCGTGGACACGCTCGCGGAGTCGTATTCCGGATTGGCGCAAACCACCAGCGCGGTATCGGACTCGCCGATATACGCGCTCACATCCGGCCAACTGTCGTCGCCGGAATTGAAGCGGCTGACCGTCAGCGCGTCGCCGACGCCTATAATCGCGACTTCCAAAACGCCGGAGGGATCATCCACGCTAACGTTCACGACGTTCATGCCGTTTTCCATGTCGATTTTGGCGGCGCTCAAAGACCCGCCGGCCATGTCGGCTTCCCAGCCGGCTTTTTCCCCGGCGTCTGTTGTCGTCTCATCCCAGTCAAGTTCACCGACTTCCAAAAGATCGAAATGATAGTTGCCCTCCGCATCTTCGGCGCCCTGATTCGTGAAATAATCCGCGGCGGCCGCGGCGGCCAGATCGCCGAAAAATTCGTAAAAGGAATCACCCAGCCCCAAAGCGGTCATTTGATCCTCGACGCTCGTCATACCGTCGGCGGAGTCGGCGGTAATGGCCTGGATCAGGTCCGTTCCGCCGATTTCGTACAAATACGTACCCAACAAAAGCGCGGCGCCGTAATGGACGTCGTGCTCGCCGCCGAGGAACGTCGATCCCGGATTGTTTACGAAATCATTGAGCCACCCGATGTCCGTGTCATAACCGGTCACGATCATCGCCGCTTCCGCCAGCGATTCGGACAGCCAGCTTTCCTCCGAGACGTCGTGCGCCATTTGCAGCATGTGGTTGAACTCGTGGGCCATGGTTCCGAGCATGTAATCGCCGCCCGGATCACTCTGCGCGGCTTCCATGTGCAACATGTCCATCTGGTTGCCGTACTCGCCGGAGCCCTGATCGTCATAGCGGTAAAATCCGTCGAAGCAGGTTCCCATGAAACAACCCAGCTCGTAATAAAGCAGCACGACGCCCGGCCAGCCGTCCACGTCGGGAGGATCGCCGAAAATACCGGTCTCAATGTCGTAAATTCCCGAATCCGGGTCGATGCTGCCGGACGGCGTTGCTTCGTCCCACGCCGCCAGCACGGCGTCCACGTCGTCTGGGTCCATGGTTACGTTCCACTGCGAATCTTGAACGAACACGTATCCGAAATCGGAAACGCCCCGGCACGTGGCGGTGATTTGCACGTCGGCGGGAGGCATCTCGTCAAAATTCCAACCCCAGAAAGTTCTTTGATCCCCGACTTGCGGCGCGGCGTCTTTTTGTCCCGAGGCGGCGGGCGCATCGAAATTGAAGTAGGGCGTCAGGGAAAAAGTTCCCGGCCCGTGCGCCGAAGCGACGCCGGTTACGAGAGTCAGAATAAATATGCTGATCATCACCTTTTTCATGGACGACTCCGATAGCGTTTTAAAAACCGGTGCGGAGGCTAACACAAATACGGTTGCCTGCGAAAGGAAATATTCGTTTTTGTGTTTTTCACAAACCGGATGGATCGATGAAAAAAGGAATCGCTCTGAAACTCGAATTCATTTCCTCAATGAAAACGCTTCCTTCACACTCGAAAGCGAGTGTGCCACACACGATGTGCCAAGGCAAAACGCATGTGGCACAGCCTTCCAAAGGCTGTGATTGGAAAACATGGTTTCTTCGTCAATCATTCGTTCGCAACGGTCGGAGGCGCCGCGACCTCGTATTTTCATCGGGGAAAAACTTGTCCCCGTCACAAGGGCGTCTATAATCATGAAAGGTTCTCGAATCGCCCGGAGAAAAACAAATGAAATCCTGGAAAATTTTTGCGTTTGTGACGCTGACCGTATTTACGCTGGCCTGCTGTTTGACGACCTGCGGCTGCGGCGATGACGATGACAACGACAGCGGCAGCGCGGAGCTAAATGATGATTTCGATGACGATACGGCTTCGCCTGATGACGACGCAAACGACGATTCCGATGATGACGCAAACGACGATGTCAACGACGACGCGGATGATGATCTCGAACCCGTGGGTTATATATACCCTTTCATGGGAACCATGGCGGATCACGGGCAGCTGGCCCCGGACGTCAACGTGCCTTTCGGCATGGTGAAAATCTGCCCGGACACGCTGATACCCTCCCACGCCGGCTACGAATACGCCGTGGCCAACACCACCGGAATCTCCCACGTGCGCACCGGGGGCGTCGGGTGCAGAGGCGCCGGAGGCAATATCCGCATCCTGCCCGGCATCGGGGAGCGAAACGCTTACGGGCTGTGGATGGCTAAAGACACGGAAATCGCCGAGGCGGGATACTACGCCGTGGAACTGGGCGTCGAAAGGCAGATCCTCGCCGAACTCACCGCCACGGATAAGGTCGGAATGCATCGCTACACATTCCGCGCCGCCGGCCCGCGTTATCTCATCGCCAACTTCAACGATCCCCTCACCGAACCTCTGGGCTCCGAGTGGCGGGCAAACGACGCGCACGATGAAATCTACGGATACGTCTCGGCGCAAAACGTCTGCGGCCGGGGAAAATACACGCTCTATTTCAGCATGGTTTTCAGCAAACCTTTCACCACGACGACCACATGGCCGTCGGCGCGCGGGGAAGGAACCAACGCGCGTTTCGATTTCGATCCGGATGACGGCGAACACCTCCTGGTCAAAACGGGCCTTTCCACCGTCAGCGTGGAAGAAGCGCGCCTGGATATGACCGCCGAAGTTCCGGACTGGGATTTCGAGGCGGTGCGCGAGTCCAATCGCGACGCCTGGCGGGACATGTTCAATGCGGTAACCGTCGAGGGCGGCGACGAGGAAATGCTGACGGTCTTTTACACCATGCTTTATCGCGCCACGCAAAATCCGGTGAATATCACGACGCATTCCGGCAAGTACATGGGCACTGACGGGCAGGCGCATACGGCCGAGGGCTACCGGCGGCATCACGGCTGGAGCATATGGGACACGTATCGCAACAAGTTCGCCCTGCATAACCTTTTGTACCCCGCACGCGCCGGGGAGATCATGCAATCCCTGGCGGCCTATTATCAGGAAGGCATGGACGTGTGGTCCACGGAGTCCGAGCCGTATCCCAACGTGCGCACGGAACACGCCGCCGCGCTTTTTCTGGACGCTTATCGCAAGGGCGTCTCCGGCTTTGACTTCGAGCCGGCTTTCGAAGCGATCAAAAACATGGAAATCCCGGGCGGCTCGCCGGACAGGGAGCTTGAAGGGTCCTACGACCGATGGGTGATCGCGCATCTGGCGAAAACCCTGGGCGACGACGACGCGTACGAGGAATATCTGGACCTGTCGAACCAGTACCGGGATGTGTGGGAGGAGAATTTTATGGAGATGGGCGCCGACGCGGACACCGTGGGCGCCAGGGGGTTGTACGAGGGGACGCTCTGGCAATACCGCTGGGCGGCGGTCCACGACATCGAGGGAATGATGGAAATGGACGGGGGCAGGGACGCGTTCGCCGCCAAACTCCACCGGTTTTTCGACGAGGATCTTTATAACCAGGGCAACGAGCCGGACATTCACGCGCCGTTTCTGTTCAATTACGCGGGCGCTCCCTGGAGGACGCAGGACGTGGTGCGGGCGATTTTATCCGAGCATTTCACGCAGTGGTACGGCGGCCACGAGAAATGGCCGATTCCGTCGATCCGCCGCATCTATCGCCCCAATCCCTGGGGTTTTATCATGAACATGGACGACGACGCGGGAACCATGTCCGCGTGGTTCGTGTTCGGCGCGATCGGTTTATATCCCGTCACTATCGGACACCCGGTTTACGCCTTGACGGCGCCGCTTTTCCAGCGCGTGGAACTGCATCTGGAAAACGGCGCGACCTACGTCGCCGTCGCCGAAGGCGCGTCGGCGGAAAATCGCTATATTCAATCCGCCACGCTCAACGGCGAGCCGTTAAACCGCGCATGGCTTTATCATGACGAGGTTGTCGCCGGAGCCGAAGTCGTTTTCGAGATGGGACCTGCGCCCAATGAAACCTGGGGCGCCGCGCCGGAAGACGCGCCGCCGCCCGCCTTTGAATATCCAGAGTGAGGATTGAAAGATATGATTATAGGGTCAAGCCCCCATAGGCACTAAGTAAATATCAGCCCGAAGGGCGTTACAACATTTTTTCCGGCAGTTCACGCAGCCGGCTAATTTTGTTACGCTCTTGCGGGCTGGATTTGTCATTCGCCGCTATATAATGCCGATCTCGTAGATTTCAATAAATATCCAACATGGCGATTTATCAGGAACGATGTCCGAGTTGCAAAAACATCAAGCTAGAATTTGTGGGGCAAGCCCTGAGTGCTTGACCATTCATGGGCGGGCACTCATCCTTCCTATTTCTTCCTTCATCCTTCCCTAACGGTCAGGGCGTCGCCCAGATCGGCGCGGAGACGAGCCAGTCGCCGTCGGTCTGCGTGGCCTTTGCGACGAAATACGTGGGACCGGCAACGGCGATGTCGAAGCTCGCGGCGCAGGTCGTTTCGTCCAGGCAATCCACCGTCGTCAGCAGTTCCATCTGCGGGCCGTATAATTCGATGGACGCGAATCCGTCCAGATCGTCGACATCGATGGCTTCCACGTCCAAAGGCAGCGTGGAGTATCCCTCAAGAATCGAACCCATCCAGCAAGTCTCGTCGGCGAACATGGTGATGGACGCATTTTTGTCATAACTCATGAAGGACCGGCGGTCTCTCATGGCCTGGTAAAGATCCTCGCGGGTCAGATCGGCCATGAAAAAGCCGCTGCGCCTGTCGTTTTTCGTGCCCCAGTCCGGGGAGTGGTTGTCCTGGTTGTACATGGGCGAGATGTGCCATCCGGCGTCCAGGGCTTCAAAGAACGCATCCCAGACTTCGCCGCCGCCGTTGAACTCGAAAAGGTTCATCTTCACGTCCACAGCCGGGTAATACTCGAAATGGTTCCAGTGCTGCAGCGGATCGCTGACGGGATGGTTGAATTGCCCGACGCAGTCCGGGCACATCAGCAGGGAATCGTAAAAATCCCGGAAGTCGAGCTGCACGATGGCGAACAGATAAAAGGAATTGAACACGTTGTTGTGGCCCGTGGACTGGAAAAACGGAAGCTGGAAGCCGGAACCGTACTCAAATCCGCAATCCGCCAGGTAGAAACCGGGGTCGTAGGCGTCGTCGGCCTGCTCAAAGCATTTTTCGTAGCGGTCCGACGGGAAGGGAAAATAAAGTTGTTCCAGGTGGTCGGTTATGAGCTGGATATCCAGCCCCGCTACGTCCCGGGCGTGGGCGAATGCGTCGGCGGGAGTGAGCTGACCGTCGGAGTAACTGGTGTGCGCGTGCAGGTTGCCCCAAAAAGGTTCGAATTCACCTTCCAGGCATACCGGTTCGGGGCCGTCATCGTCCGCGTCGTCGTCGACATCATCATCGACATCGTCGTTCACGTCGTCATCAGGCGAAGCCGTGTCATCATCGACATCATCGTTCACATCATCGTTCACATCGTCGTCGGCGTCGTCGTTCACGTCGTCGTCGGGGACAACATCGGAATCGTCGTCGTTATCGTCGTCGTCATCACCGCAGGAAACGGCGAATAAAAGCGTAGCGGTAAGAAGCAGCGTGAGAATACTGAATGAATAGAGTTTTGTCAGCGGCATTTTTGTCCCCCGTTAAAAACCGGTGAATACTAGCACAAATCTAATGGTTTGCCATAAAAGGCCTGCCGCGAAGCGTTTGTTTCTTTACAAAAAGAATAAGGATCGCGCCCGCCTTTGCCGATAAGACTCTTAAGCGCCCCCGATTAAGGGAAATGTTGTCTCTCAGTGCCACTTTTTGATACTATAAAAAGCGCGAGGAAGGGCTTTTAAGGGACATGAACGGCAAGCAAAACAAGGCGGGCGGCGGGGTAAACGCATCGCCGGTGACCATCAAGAACGTCCGCGCCGAACCGGCCAGCGTTCCCAATGACGGGACCGGGCGCGTGAGCCTTCGCTGCAGCGTTTTTTCCGGAAACGATTACGCGTCCGTCGAAAAAGTCAGCCTCGACCTGCGTCATACGTCGCTATATCAAAGCTTCAATCTTCAAAAGGATTCGGCCAACACCCTGAAGGCTACCGGTGAGGGGGATTACTTCATTGATGTGTCGATTCCGTATTTGTCGGATACGGGGCTGTGCCGCGCGCCGCTGATTGCCGAAGATTCCGCCGGGAGCGCGGGGCGAAAAACCTGCAACATCGAGATTCTTTTTACCCGGCCCGAGTCGATGCCGGAGATTGCCTCCGAGGAGTTTACGCATCTTCTGGAAAGAGTCGGCGGCGCTTCGTTCAGTTACGGCAACAGCGTGGAATTTCTCGACGACGGCGCCGTCGCCCTGCAGCGCAGGCTCTTTATGATCAAAGAGGCGAAAGAACAGATCAATATTCAGGCGTATACGCTGGGACATACGGGAGCGGCGAGGGAGATTCTCGATGCGGTGACGGCGAAAATCGACCAGAACGTCGAGTTGAACGTCCTGCTCAACGCCGACAGCCAGCTCCCCACGTCCCCCATCAGCGCCGTGAGGCTCAAATTAAATCGCTTTTTCAAAGAGCTGACCAAAACGCTAAGCGAAGACATCGAAAAGCTGCCGTCTATTGAAGATATTCTTTCCCATTTCCAAAACGCCCTCGGGCCGGGCAGCGGCGTCAACATGATCTTTTTCCGCGGGCGCGCCATCAGCCAGACGAGCGCCGCGACGCCCGGCGAAAACGCGCAGGTTTCCCACTGGCTCATGCGCATTCTCCGCGGCGATCTTCCGGAAATTCGAGGGATCGAGTCTTTGGAGAAATACATTCCGTCCTTCGCGGGCCCCGGCGGCCTTCCTTCGCTGCCTCTTTTGGATTACGCCATCCACGAAAAAATCCTGACCGCCGACGCCGACAAGGCCGTCGTGGGCGGACGAAACAGCGAGGATCCCTATTTCACGCGCTGGCGCGATCTGGATCTTTATCTCGAAGGGCCGATTGTCCGGGACGTTCGCGAAGGTTTCATTTCGAGTTTCAAGGAAATCGCCGAGGCGCAAAATGAAAACGCCGTCGCCCGGCAATTGGCTTCATCGATTCATCAGGGCGAAGGGGTGGCGGCCATGTTCGTGCAGTCGCGGCCCTGGACGAGGCAGTACCGGACCCTGTGTTCGCTCATCTGCTCCATGCAGGCCGCCGCGAAGCGAATCTACATCTCTTCCCAATACATCGTGCTGCCCGACTGCCTGCTTCGGGATGCGCTTTTCGAAGCGGCGGGCCGCGGCGTGGACGTCCGCATCATCACCAATTCGCTGACCACGGGCCGCGAGGTGCATATGGGCGCCGGGTATTTCGTTACGTTAAACTACATGGGCGAGCTTCTCGAAGCCGGGATACGCGTCTATGAAGCCAAGGGTTTGATCGACGAGCAGGCCCCGCAGCCCTATCTTCACGGCAAGGAATACATTTTCGACGGCGAGATGACGGCGGCGGGATCGTTCAATCTGTCTTTGCGCAGCAGCTATATCGAATCGGAGAACCTGGTGTTTATCCACGACCGGGACATCGCCGAAAAACGCACATCGCGTTTCCTGGAATTTGCCGCCAAGCAGTGCGCGGAAGCGACGCCGGATCACGTCGCCCGGCAAAAAACGATTCACAAAACCAAAATCGAACTGGCGTCCTATCTCGAACTGCTTTACTGACTGCTTTCCAGCATTTCATGCAAAACGCGGCCCTCGGCGCCGGAAGGCGGCACAACGCCCGCCAGAAAGGCCATGGTCGAAACGATATCCACGGACTGCGCCGGCTCGGCGCGAACGCCTTTTTTGACGCCGGGGCCGCAGAAGATGATCGGCACGGTCGTGTCGTAGTTGTAGCCCGTCATGTGAGTCGTTTTTGCATAATCCGACATGTAAAATGGCCTGGGTATGGCGACGACATCGCCGCTGCGGCCGGGGAAATACGAGTTGAGAATCTGCTTTTCAAATTTGCCGGGGGGAAGCGAGCGCTGTCGGACATCCGCGGCGGTGAACGCGTAAAGAAAATCCTTGCGCGCAAGCAGGCTTTTAGCCGCCGCTTCGGCGACCTCATCGACTTGCAGTCCGACTTCCGCGATCACTTTGCGGTCCAGATAAAAATTAAAGGACGACTCGCCCAGAAGCCATTTTATATTTTGCGGAGGCGCAATGTATTCGTTGTATTCGGCATCGATTTTTTCGTTAACGTATTTGATCAATTCATCGGAGGATATCAGGCTCGCGTCCACTTTATGCTTGCCGAGATATTCCGGCGCCGGCGAAATCCCGTGATCCGCCGTCAGCACGACGAGCGCTTTTGCCAGCCCGCCGGGAATCGTTTTGTCGATTTTATTCAAAAGCTCGGAGACGATTTTATCCTCGGCCAGCGTCAGCTCCTCCATTTCCCGGCTGTTGGGTCCGAACTTGTGACCGGCGTAATCGTGGCCGGAAAAGCTGACCAGCAGCAGGTCGGACCATTCACCCCGGCCCATCTCATACGCATCCAGGGCCTTTGCCGCCAGATCCGAAACCAGCGTGGCGCCGTAGGGAGTCACCAGGCTTTGCTTGTCGCCGATCTTTATTTCATGTGTAAAGCCGACGCCATCGTCGGTGATCGGCGAAGCCTCTCCTTCGGATTTCCAGACGTAGCTTTCGCCGATTTTTTTCCGGATCGCTTCGTTGTGCGCATTCAGGAAAGCGGGAAGTACGGCGTCTTTTCGATACCACGTGCTGGTGGTCCAGGCGAAATTACCGGCGTCGAACCAGTAAGCCGCGTCGGCCCGGCGTCCGGCGAGAAAAACCGAAGCCCGGTCCTTGAGCGCCACCGCCACGACCTTCGAGGGCAGGCCGGCGTTTTTCAGTGCGTCGCCGAGCGTGGCGCCGATCAGGTTTTTCGGCGAAACGCCGTGGCCGCCGGTTCCGCCGTCGGGCTGAAGTTCGGGATGATCGCCGGCGGCGCAGTACACGTCTTCGCCGGTTTTGGAATCATACCAGCCGTTTAAGGGAATGCCGTTTCGGTATCCGTAGGCTCCGGTTCCCAAAATGGCGTGCCCCGGCCCGGTCATGGCTTGCAGAACCTCGTGGTGCGCCAGGGGATAATAAGCGCCGTTTTCCATGAGGTAGCGAAAACCGCCGACTTCGCCGCCGGATGCTCGCGCCGGAAGAAAACGGTCTTTATAGCGCGTGAGATAATCGGCCCGAAACTGATCCAGGACGATCATCACCATGAGCCGCGGACGCGGAGGATAATCGGGGGTTTTGGCGCTCGTGCAGGAAAGTATGGCGACGCAAAAATAAGCGGCGATGAAAAGTACGGCGAAATGCTTTTTGGAAATTTTCATGGCTTGACTCCGGCGCTTTTTTAAGGCTCGTCGATATCGAGACTCGCGGCGTTCATGTTCACGGGAGATTGTTGCCGTTTTATGAGCTTCGATCCACGCACTGTTTTAACACCGGCAACTTGTATATAACAGCGTTTGGGCCGGCGAATTGCCCGGAGTTTTTATGGAAGAGCCGATCGTCGACATGCACGTGCATCTTTTCCCGCCGCAAATGTTCGAGGCGGTGTGGAATTTTTTTGAAAGCCATGACTGGCGCGTTCATCGACAGCACGTCGCGCAGGTGGCGAACACGCTGCGCGATCACGGCGTCGTCGCGGCGGCGGCCCTGACTTATCCGCACAAAAAGGGCGTGGCCCGCTTCCTGAATGAATTTATGGCAGGCGTGGGCGCCGAGTTTCCCCTGTTCAGGCCCTTTGCGTGCGTGCACGTGGAAGATGATGATTTGAAGGAATCCGTGGAATTTGCCTTAAACTCCCCGCACATTTACGGCTTCAAATTTCAGCCCCTGGTGCAGCGCTTCGACGTTAACGATCCGCGCCTGGACTACCTCTACGCCGCCTGCCGGGAGCGGCAGTTTCCCATCACCATGCACATCGGCACCGCGCCCTACGCCAACGAGTTCGTGGGCGTTTATTATTTCGCTCCCTTGATGAAGAAGTTTCCAGAGCTTCGCGTGTGCGTGGCGCATATGGGCGGCTACGAGTTCGACGATTTCCTGAAGCTGCTCGGCGACTACCCGAACCTGTACCTGGACACGACGATGATCAACGTGAAAACCGACCTGTTCGACGCGACGTGGCGGGGCGATGAGAAAATGCTGATACAATTCGCCGACAGGATATGCTTCGGCTCCGACTGGCCGAACGTGCCCTATTCCTACCGGGAGGCGCTCGACAGCGTCAAACGTTTCCCGCTGCCGCCGGACGCGCAGCCGGGCGTCTACGGGAAAAACGCGCTTCGCTTTCTCGATTCCGGCAAATAATGCCCGTTACTCGCCGTCGTATTTGAACGAAACCTTGACCCGCGCGCGATACGAGATAACGGCGTTTTCCTTGGCTTTCATGTCCAAAACCTTGTAAACACTGCCCATCAGAAATTATGGCTTTTGCGAATCTCAATCGCCGATTTTGTATCCGGCTTTCTGGACGGCTTTTTCTATATCCGCTTTGTTGAAGCCTTCGCCGAAGATGTCGGCGCGGGATTTTTCCAGGCTGACATCGGCGCGCGTGACGCCGGGCATGGCCTCGATGGTGTCCTTCACTTTCGCCACGCATTTGTGGCAGGTCATTCCTTCGACGCGCAAAGACAGGTCCGCGCCGGTGTCTTCGGCTTTGACTGAAATCGTCTGGATTTTTTTCAGAGCTCTGCGGCCGATGAAAAAGGCCGTCATCGCCAGGATGACAACGGCGCTTGCGACGCCGAGTAGCGACGCGCCGCCGTGATGGTGCATGTCGATGGGCGCCGCCGGCATATCGCCCAGCACCCAATCGAAAATCAGGCCGAAGGCCATGCTCATCACCGCCACGACGCCCAGGTAAACGGCCAGGACGCGCGCGCCCAGGGCGCGGTAAATCATGCCCACGGTGGCGATGTTGGTGGCCGGTCCCGCCATGAGAAAAACCAGGGCCGTTCCCGTCGGCATTCCCGCCGCGATCAGGGATGCGGCGATGGGCACGGAACTTGTCGTGCACACATATAACGGCATGGATACGGCCAGGGCCAAAAGCATTCCGCCGATGCCCTGCGTCCACTGGGCTCCATGAAAAAATCCTTCGGGAACAAATACGGCGATCAGGGCCGCCAGCGCGATGCCCGCCGCCAGGTAGATATCCAGCATGGCGAAAAGATCGAAGACGGCGTAACGGAATACTTCGACGATGCGGTTTCCGGCGCTTTTCGGCGCGTCGTTCACCGTTTTGAGCATTTCCGGTTTCGGCGGCTCGGGCTTTTCCGTGGCGTTGACGATCACGCCGCCGATCACGCCGGTGACAAAGGCCGCCAGCACTTTGAAAATGGCGAATGGCCAGCCGAGAAACGTCCCCGACACGAGAATGGAATCCACGCCGGTCTGCGGGGTGCTGATGAGAAAACTCGTCGCGGCGCCCTTTGACGCGCCGTCGTTTTTCAGCCCGATGGCCGTGGGCGCGACGCCGCAGGAGCAAAGAGGCATGGGCACGCCGATAAGCGAGGCCTCGACGACGCTGCGCAGCGAGCCTTTGCTCAGACGGCGCTTAATGAATCGCGCCGGCAAAAAGACATGGACGGCGCCGGCGATGAAAAGGCCCAAAAGCAGCGGGGGCGACAGCTCCAGCAGAATGCTCCAGGCGGCTGCGATGATTCGTTCGATCATCATTCAAATCCCATTCGTTAATCGGCGAAAACTCACTGGCCTATCTCAATACATTAATCACATACTCAGGATTTTCAAATTATGATGTGGATCATCCGCGCTGCGTTGAGGAAACTCAAATCATTTTCACGATGAAGATCACGCAATGAGTTTTTGAACTTTTGCAAATTCTTTTTCGAGTTTGGCAAGCAGCGGCCCGGCCGAGTTCAAATCGCCATTCTCGGCGGCTTTTTCCAGTTTCAAGGCGGCGGCGCTGAGAGCAAAAGCGCCCACGTTCGCCGCGGCCCCTTTTATGGTATGGGCCTGACGCCGAAGCATCGGCGCGTCCTGTTTGTCCGACGCATCACGCAGCGCCTTGATTTGAACGGGCATATCCTGCGCAAAAGCATTCATGATCTCGCGAAGCATTTCCTCGTCGCCGCCCAGCTTTTCCAGCAGGTCGTTTCGGTCAAAAATTTCCTCGTCGGTCTCCGTATCCTGCGCCGACTGCGCCGCATCCCCGTCGCGGCGGCCGAAAGCCCATCTCTCGATAGCCTGAGCCAGATCCGCGGACCGCACCGGCTTTGGCACGTAATCGTTCATGCCCGCCCCCAGGCATATTTCCTTGTCGCCTTTCATGGCGTTGGCGGTCATGGCGATGATCGGAGTATTTGCCTTGTTTCCACCCAGCGCCCGGATTTGCGCCGTCGCCTCATAGCCGTCCATGACGGGCATCTGGCAGTCCATGAGCACCAGATCGAAGGACTCCGATTTCATTGCCTCGACCGCTTCGGCGCCGTCGGCTGCGGTGCTGGCTTTGAAACCGAGCTTGCCGAGCATGGCCAGGGCGACTTTCCGGTTGACCAAATTGTCTTCCACCAGAAGAATCCGCACTTTCGATTTCCGATTTTCCGCAATGGAGTGCTGCGTGATCAGCGGCTTCGGTTTTGGAGTTTCCGCCACGACGGATTCGGGGCTCATGGCGGTGGCCAGGGCGTTGAAAAACTGGGATTGCCTGATGGGTTTGGTCAGATAGGCGGAAAATCCTATTGCCATCATCTTGGCGGCGTCGCCGCGCTGCCCGATCGACGTCAGCATTATCAAAACGGTATTTTTTAAATCCGGATCGCTTTTTATTTCTTTGCCGAGGGTTTCGCCGTCCATCTCGGGCATCTGCATGTCGCTGACCACCACGTCAAAAGGATCATCGGCTTCTAAAGCGTCACGGAGTTTTTTCAGCGCGCTTTTCCCGTCGACGGCTTCGTCCCATCGACAATTCCAGGATTCCAGCATTCGAGTCTGAACAAGGCGGTTTGTGGCGTTGTCGTCGACGACCAGCGCATATATGCGGCTTAAGTCCGCCATCATTTCCTGGCGACGGGCCGTATCGAGGGACTGCTTCGGCAGTTTTGCCGTGAACCAAAAGCGAGAACCTTTTCCGATTTCGCTGTCCACGCCGATTCGCCCGCCCATAAGCTCGGCGAGTCTCTTTGAGATCGCCAGACCCAGGCCGGTGCCGCCGAAACGACGCGTCGTGGAGGCGTCGGCTTGCGTGAACGATTCGAAAAGCATATCCACCTTGTCTTTTTCGATGCCGATGCCCGTGTCCTTGACGGCGAATCGAAGCGTGGCGTCATCGTCGTCCTCTTCATCCACGGATACATGGATTTCGATTTCGCCTTCATGAGTGAATTTGATGGCGTTGCCCGCCAGATTGACCAGAATCTGACGCAATCGGCCCGGATCGCCTTTTAACGGCGCCGGGACTTCGGGCTCGATGAAAAGGATGAATTCCAGGCCCTTGTTTTGAGCTTTCACGGCGAGGGTGTCGCTCATTTGCTCCAGCGTGGTGCGCAAATCGAAATCGAGAATTTCCAGTTCGAGCTTGCCGGCCTCGATTTTTGAAAAATCCAGAATGTCGTTGATAATCACGAGAAGGGCGTCTCCGCTGGATTTGACGGTCTCGGTGAATTCCCTTTGTTCCGCCGTCAGATTCGTGTCCAGAAGAAGGTCGGTCATTCCGATAACGCCGTTCATGGGAGTGCGGATTTCGTGGCTCATATTGGCCAGAAACTCACTCTTGGCCCTATCGGCCTGCTTGGCTTCAACGATCATCTCCCTCAGTCTGGCGATCATTCCTTCAATGGATTGCTTTAAACGGTTAAACTCATAACCCAAATCGCCGAGGTGTTCGGTTTCAAGGTTTCCACCGGCCACCTGTTCCGAATAGACGATGAGTTTGTTCATCGGCCCCGTAATGGACTGCATGATGAGAAAGAACATAAGCAGTGAAAAAACAAGAGCCAGAACGAAGATGATCCACATTAATATGTGAGCGATGTGCGAAACGGTTTGAGCCAGTTGGCCGCCGAGAACGGAGAAACGATCTTCGATTTCACTCATCGTTTGTCCGATCTTCTCGAGTTTTTGCTTCAATCTTTCGATTTCGACGGGATCCGTTGCTTCCCTCAGATTTTCCACCAACGCGATATAACGCAGAGACTCGGTATGGCCGCTGTCGGCGGCGGCGATCATGCCCTTTAAAGTCTGATTCCATGCCAGGAGTTTGAATCGGTTATATAAAACTTCGGCTTCTTGACGATTTTGAAATACCGGAAAATTCTTATGAATGATGGAAACGGCCTGATCGTAGGAATTTTCTTCCATGATCTTTTGAATGTTTCCAAAGGTCTTGCTGTAAATCAGCGCGGTTTCGATATACTCATTAAATTTATCCAAAAACTTTTTATCTTTATAAAGCAGATACTTGTTGTGATTCAGCCTGGCCTCATTCAGAGCGATCGTGTGCGCCCTTTCACCTCGAATCACCGTTGTCACAATATTGAGCGTAGTGGCGGTCCAGTGGTAGGAAAAAATGATCAAGATCAATGCAAAAAAGGTCAGCCCCGAAAGCACGAGAAACCTTCTTCTCAAGGTGCCCACAAAAAATGACCTTAACGCTTTTTCTTTTTTCACCATGCTTCAGCCCATGAAGAGTTCGGCAATGTTTGTTCCTGCGGAGCCGGCGTCTGCGCCATGAGAAATCAAAAAGAAAATCAAATGTCGCGAACCATGAAAAATTCTTCCTGCAATAAAATTCCGTGTTGGCGAGTTTCCACGTTGGTTAGCCTAATGGAATTTTTGGAAAAAATCCAAGGAACAATTCACAAAAAGGTTAGCGGCCCGGCGTTCGCCTTGATTGATGAATTGGAGTCGTGGACAAAATCCGCGGGCCTGTGCTTTTATGCATCCATGAATTTCGTCTGGATTCTCACCATCGCGTTGGCCCTGGCCCTGGACGCTTTCGCCGTGTCCGTCGCCGCCGGAGTCTGTCTTCCCGAAGTCGGCGCCCGGCGGACGCTGCGCCTTGCCTGGCACTTCGGATTTTTTCAGGCCGGCATGACGATCCTCGGCTGGGCGGCGGCGCTGACGGTCAGGCAGTGGATCGAGAGTCTGGATCACTGGCTGGCTTTCGGCTTTCTCGCATTCATCGGCGTACGGATGATTGTCGGCGCCGTGAAGGAAGCCGAAGACGACGCGCCGTTTTGCGATCCCACGAAGGGCCCGACGATGGTCATACTTTCCGTGGCCACGAGCCTGGACGCCCTGGCGGTGGGAATCAGTTTTTCCATGCTGAAAATATCCGTATGGTTTCCGGCCCTGGCCATCGGCGTCGTGGCGGCCGTCATGACCGCCATGGGTCTGCATTTCGGCAGGATCGCCGGATCGGCCTCGCGCCTGGGCCGGTGGGCGGAAGGCTTCGGCGGCCTGGTTCTTGTCGCCATCGGAATAAAAATCCTGCACGAGCACGGAGTGTTTTAGGAGTGGTTAGTGCGGTTAGAAAATGCAGCCGCATCCGCCGGCGCGGCCGGTTTCGTCTTCCGAATCCGCCGGTGTTTCCATGTCATCATCATCGTCAGGCGTTGCCGTATCATCGTCATCAACGGGAACCTGGTAATCTTCCAAAACCAGCTCGACGCTGTTGCCAATTTGCTCATACACGTGGACCGTTGCCCGGGCCTGATGTTCTTCCAGCGCGGCGCTGATTTCGTACTCGCCTCCGAATGCTCGAAACGATGATATCCCGCCTTCGCCGGTGACTCCGGTTTCGTCCGTGGTCCAGAGTTGCATCAGGTCGGCCAGCCGGTCATACGCCTCTTTTGGTTGCCCGTTTTCATCGATCAGGCCGCCGTATTTGATAAAGCTTTGCGCGTCGGTCAAATCCCACCACGTAACGGCCTGCACGGCGGGCGTGCCGAAGACGAGGGTGTACCAGGCGTCCAAATAATCCGCCTGCGCGGTCCGGGACCAGGGATTTCGCCAGTATCCGATATCCACGCACTCTTCGGCCATCTGCGACGGGACCGAATGCTCCGTGAGATGAATCGGCAGGCCGATTTCGGAAAGGCGCCCGAGCATATCGCGTAGCGCGGCCATGTCATACGTGGGCACGGCCAAAGGCTCATCGTAAATGCCCAGGTCGTAAAACAGCGTCACGCACCCGCCGTTGTACATCTGCTGCCCGATGACGTCGAACGCCACGCCTTCGTCGATCAGATCCTCGAAATACTCCGGCGTGGGCATGGCGAAGCTCGGGTCGTGATCCGGCACGAACCGCTCCGACGACACGCTTTCGCCGAAAAAATCGAAGGAGGCGTTAACGATGGTCGTCGCGCCCGAATCCAGGCTGTGGACCAGATCCACGGCGTCGCGGGTGATGGACGTGATCTGATCCCGGGTCTGCCCGCCGGCGGCGCCCCAGCCGTGGGCCTCGTTGATCACGTCCCAGGCGCGGATCGTATCGTCGTAGCGGCCGACCATGGCGCTGACGTGCTCGGTGATTTCATCCAGCAGTTCCCGGTGCGTCAATTCCAGCGTGTACGACGGCATGACCAGTTCGTAAAACCAGATGAGGGGATGACCCTTGATCGTGAATCCGATTTCGTCCATCTTCGGAATTCCCACTTCGTTGTCGAGTAAGTCCCAGTCGTATTGATCATCCTCCGGCTCCGTGCTGCTCCAGTAAAAACCGGCGGTGAAGAAATTGAATCCGTCGTCGTGCGCTTGCCGCCAGGCAGAAGGATCGGCGTCTGAGTAAACATCGAAAAAGCCGAATTTGAAATCACGGTCGAGTTGCGTTGCGCTGACCCAGGCGTTCGGCACGGGATTGCCCTGCGCGTCCACGACGCGAACTTCGAGATCGCCCTTGCGGTATTTTTCGATGCCGTCGCGCCCATGGGAAAGGGCCAGATCCTCCGAGGCCGTGATCGCCAGTCCCGCGGCTTCGTCGAAATCGTCGGCTTCAAAGGCGTCTGAAACAAACTCCAGGGCGTCTTCGGCCCGCGCGGTGGAAACCGTCGCTTCGGCGATATCCTTCTCCAGGCGGTTTCCGGCCCACAACGCCACGTCCCGGTTTATGGAAACGATTTGCGCGCCCTGCGTGTGGCTGCTGTATCCCGCGCCGTCGTTGTCGGCGACGACCATGACGGCGCCCGCATGCGGCAGCGTCATTTGAAAGTGGAGTTTGTACGCCTGGTCCAACGGGATGTTGTAAACCGGCACAGGGTAGGGGTTTTCGTCGTTGTCGGCGCCCATGCGCAAGATCGGATGAGCTTTGTCGTTAAAGTCGGCGATGAACAAGTTGGGATAATCTTCTTCGCCCAGCAGATTTCCTTCGCCGTCGGCGCCCACGAGGATCAGCTCATAGGCTGGCGCGGTGGTGAAGTTGATGATGTTGCTGCCCGGCGATATGAACGTGGCCTCGGATTCCGCGATGTACTCGTGCAGGTCGTAGCCGTCCATCCGTTCGCCGGTTCCCGCGATGCAGATGATTATCATGTTTCGGCTGTCGGGAACGTCCATGGTGTATTCGCCGTTTTCGTCCACGCCCGCACTGGCGACAAAGGACAGGTCCTCCAGGTCCAGGACCGCGACAATAGCGTAGTCGGGCTGCGGGTTGCCGACGCACGTCAGCGTTCCATGCACCGTGGCGGCGTAAGAAATCGACGGTAAAAAAATCGAAAAAATTATAACAATGCAGCAAAGCCGAAGTTTCATTTTAGAGCCTTACCTCTCGCGTTCGGTTCATGGCAGATAGTTTAGTCGATTTATCCCCGCGCCGCCAATTTTGTTGCTTGCAAAATGATTATGCGGGATTTGAAATGTTTTCCCAACGGATTCGTTGGCAATGTTTTCGTTGGGAAGGTCAGGCGTATTTTCGACCGTACATTTCAGGGCATAATCATTTCGGTTGTCGGTGCATCACCCGCTTACTCTCGTCCGCCTTCGCTAAAGCTAATTCGGACAGGAAGGCTACGGCGGGACAGGAACGCTTCGGCGCGGCTTCGTGCGCGGCTCTGATTCGATTGCGCCAAGGCAAATGTAAAAACAGAGCCGCGAATGTCCAATCGCATCTTCGCCGGCGCGAAGATGCGATAATGAGCGGGTAACCATCGGACGGGCAATACATGATCGCCGAAGCCAAGATCGGGTTTGCTTATTTCCCCACGCAGAAGCGGCTGAAGATGCGGCCCAGGACGTCGTCGGGGGTGGTGTCGCCGAGGATTTCGGACAGGGCGCGCAGGGCGTCGTTGACTTCCAGGGCGACGACGGCGGGGGATGCGTCTTTTTCAAAAGCGTCGTAAGCCGCCGCGATGCGCGCCTGTGCAGTCGATACTCCCTGGTGCTGGCGCTCGCTGGCGAGCAGTCCCTCCAGCGCGGATCCGGACTGCGCGCCCAGCGCCGTTTCCACCATTTTTCGCGTGAGCTCATCCAGCCCCTGCCCGGTCAATGCGGAAATCGGCATTTCATCCGGCGCGGCGCTTTTTTCCAGCAAGTCTGATTTATTGGCGGCGGCGACGACCGGCGCATCGGGAAGTTCATCGCGCAAAGCTTTGTCCTCATCGGTCCACCCTGTCCGCGCGTCGATGAGAAAGACGATCAAATCCGCCTGCGCCATTTGCTCACGCGCAATCTGCTGGCCTTCGCGTTCAATATCTCCCGCCGAATCCCGCAAGCCCGCCGTGTCCACGAGAGTAAACGGCGCGCCGTCCAGCACCGCTTCGACTTCCACGGCGTCCCGCGTGGTGCCGGGGGTATCCGAAACAATGGAGCGCCGCCGTCCCACCAGCGCGTTGCACAGGCTGCTTTTCCCCACGTTGGGCCGCCCGGCGATCACCGCCGTCGCGCCGTCGCGATAGATGCGGCCTTTGCGGTACGTGGCCGCCAGCGCCGCCAGATCGTCCGCCGCCATGCGCAGCAGGCCGGCGATTTCCTTTGGATCGATGTCGCCGATCTCCGCATCCTCGAAATCGATCTGCGCTTCGATAAGCGCTTTCGCCTCGATCAGCCGGTCCCGCAGCGTGGCGATTCTCCCGGAAAGCGCGCCGGACAAACGGGCGTGCGCGGCGCGCAAAGCCGCCTCGGACCTTGCGTGCACCACGTCCAGAATCGACTCGGCCTGCGCCAGATCGATGCGGCCTGACGCCAGCGCCCTGCGCGTGAATTCCCCCGGCTCGGCCATGCGCGCTCCGGCGTCGGCTAAAACGGATAAAAGCGCCGCCGGGGCCGCCAGGCCGCCGTGCGTGTGCAGTTCGACGATTTCCTGCCCGGTGAAAGTGCGCGGCGCGGGCAGGTGTATGAAGTATCCTTCATCCACGGGATCGCCGGCGGCGTCGACGAATGTTCCGAAGGTCATTTGCCTCGGCTTGATTTCGCCCGGGCCGGCGGCTTTGAAGAACTTGCGCGCCAGCTTAAAACTTCCGGGGCCGGAAAGGCGGATGACGGCCACGCCGGAAAGTCCTTTGGCCGTTGCGATCGCCGCGATGATGTCGTCTAAGATCATGGATGAATTTCCCAAAAAAATTTCACAATTGCGCCGCGGGTATTCTGGCACGACCGCGCATTCGGCGAAAGGGTAGTGAGTTAATTTAAGTGAGCGACGACATTGTCATTCCGAGCGAGTCCGTCAGGACGAGTCGAGGAATCCCTTAAACGATGCGTGTTTATCATTTTACTGTGTACATCATGGCAAGGCGGCAGCGCCTCATTGAAGGGATTCCTCCGCTACGCTAAAGCTCCGGTCGGAATGACAAAACCGGCACTCGTTCGGAATGCAAATGAATTTGCAAACGGACCCCCTACCGGCGAAAGATGTTGCTTTTCGGAAATCCGTGGAGTAATGTGCCCCCGAGTTTATGCCGAGCGGCATGCAGGGAAGTCCGGTGCAAATCCGGCGCAGTCCCGCTACTGTAATGGGGTCATTCCCAAAGCCAGACACCTGATCCGCCGGCGCAGGCCGTATCGCTCTTCGGAGGAAGGGGCGGGTTTGCTTCAGGCAATGATTCAAAACCCCCTTTCGACTAGGAGAGGGGGTTTTTATTTGCCCCTTTTCCTGACACGAAATATTTCCTTCGGCGAAGCGACGCGTTTTTGGAGGCGCTTTATGAAGGTGTTTGTTCTTGTACTTGCCGTGACCGCGATCCTTTTCGGCGCAGTCATCGGCTGCGGGAGTGATTCCGATTCGTCGGATGACGATGATGACGCGAGCGACGACGCGGATGACGATCTGAATGACGATGTCGATGACGACGCGGATGACGACACGGCTTCGCCTGACGACGATGACCTGGAAGTCGATCCGCTTCAATTCGCCGTGGAGATCATCGACGTTCAGTACGGAGACGCCGCGGGATACGGCCGGGACTATCTGCCGGACAACGTGCTCGGCCCTCCCGCGGGAGGCGGCGACACGAGCCCGCAATCCGGCGAGGATGAATTGCTGAGTCTGGGCATCGGCGGACAAATCACCTTGCGCGTGGGCTATGAGATCATCGACGGCGAAGGCCCCGATCTGGCGATTTTCGAAAATCCGTTTTTTACCGCCGGGCAGCCGGACAATATCTATACGGAGGCCGCCGTTGTGGAAGTCAGCGCCGACGGCGAGGTCTGGCATCGTTTTCCCTGCGATTTCAACATCGACGGCGAAGGTCCCGTCGTGTACGCCAATCCCGACAACTTCACGGGGCTGGCCGGGATCAATCCTGTTTTCGCCAATCCGGCGGAAGGGATCGATCCGTTCGACGCGCTGGTCGCCGGGGGAGATTATTTTGACCTGGCGGACGTGGGCCTGGAGTCGGCGAGTTTCGTGCGGATCATCGACACCGGCGACATCAATCGCGCGCCGGGAACAGAAACATATGACGACAACGACGATCTCATTGACGACGCCGGAAATCATTTTCCCGAAGGCGGCGGCAAGGGTTCTTTCGATCTGGACGCCGTGGCCGTGCTGAATTTCGGAGACGCCACATGAAGCGGCGGATTATCCCATGGCAGGCGCTTCTTATCGCCGCGCTGATTGCCGCCGCGGTCATGGGATGCGACGAACTCGAAGAGCAGTCCGAGGATGTTCCGGCGATCATTTACGGCGGCGATGATTGGGATTACCCTTATTATCTGGTGATCGGCGGGGGGCTGTCGGAAACGCTGTCTCTGCTGACGATCAGCGGGCCGGAAAGATATGCCGTCGACAACGACGTGCAACTCAGCTGCGGTTCCATCAATCAGACCCTGGTCAAGGACGGAGAGCTTTTCGCGCTTTGCTCACTGACCCATTCGGTTCTCGTGTACGACATTCACGACCTGTCCATCAGCCGGGAAATTTCCGTGGGCGTGGGCTCCAATCCCCTCGGCATGGCTTTTTACGAAGGCAACAAGGCGTTTATCACGAACTACATCACCAATAACGTCACGTATTACGATCTTAACGACGACGAGGGGCAGGTCCTGGCGACGATCTTGATGCCGTCTTCCGATGAATTGCCCAGCGATACCGGCGAACACAAAACGCAGGCCCGCCCCGGCGGCGCCGTCATGGCGGGCGACAAACTTTTCGTGGCGCTGTCGAATCTTGACGACACGTACGTCGCCGGCGGTCCCGGTTTGCTGGCCGTCATCGACGGACCTTCAAAAACCCTGACCAAAACCATCACGCTTAAGGGCCGCGACACCGTCGGCGTCTGGTCCGAAGAAAACGGCTTCGTATACGCTGTTTCCGCAGGTGACTACACAAACGAAAAAGGCTTTGTCGGAAACGGCCTCGTCGAGTTGATCGACGTCGAAAGCCTGGAAATCGTGGATTCGGTCGACATCGGCGGAGCGCCCTTCGACATGGTCGTGACAAATGAAGGAATCGCGTACCTGGGAAACGGCCTGGAAGGCGTGGTGCTTTCTTTCGATACGGCGACGCTTGAGGTTCTGGATTCCATTGATATCCGTGATTCAAACGACGAACTCGGGCTCTCCTTTACTTCGGCCCTGGCGGCGGACGGCAACGGCTATCTTTACGCCGTGGAGTTCAATCACGACAGGCTTTTCGTCATCGACACGCTGAGCGGCAATAAAATCGTGGACCGCTTCACCGTCAACGACGGGCCCGACACCCTGAGCTTCATCCGGTAACCGCATGATTTTTCGTTTTCTCGTCATATTCGCACTGCTTGCCGCGCTGAATCCGGCGCCGCTTCGCGCCGATGAGCAGGACGAGGAAATCAGTGAAGCTGAAATGCTGGGCGAGGTGGAAGTGACGGCGAAACGCGTCAACGAATCCCTGGACGATCCCCCGGTCTTCGTCGAGCAGATCGACATGAAGCAATACGAGGGCCGCTTCGTCACGACGGAAGAGGTCATCAGCCAGGCGGCGGGCGTGTCGGTGCGAAACTTCGGCGGCCTGGGCAAGCTGTCCACCGTTTCCATCCGGGGCTCCAGCGCCGACCAGGTGGTGGTTCTGGTGGACGGCGTGCGCATCAATCCGGCGACGGGAGGCGGCGTGGATCTGTCGTCCATTCCGCCGGATCAGATCGAGCGCATCGAAATCATCCGGGGAGGAGACTCGGCCTTTTTCGGCGAAGGAGCCGTTGGCGGCGTGGTCAACATCGTCACGAAAAGGGCGGGCAAACCCTTAAGCACCGCCGGCGTCGGCTACGGCTCTTACAACACGTTCAAGGCCGGCGCCGCGCATTCGAAAGCCATAGAAAAACTCAGCTACATCGTTTCCGCGAACTATCTGCACTCCGACGGCGATTTCATTTTTAAAAACAACAACGGCACCGAGTTCAACGACGGCGACGATTACGACGACGTGCGCGAGAACAACGAGACCGACAACCGGGGCGCGCTGGTGAAAGCGGCTTACACCTTCAGCCAGCGCGCGGAAATCTCGGGCCAGAACGAGTTTTTTTCGTCGGACAAAGGCCTGCCGGGCATGGCGACCTTTCCGTCCCGATATGTGCACCAGAAAGACATCCGCAACTCCTCGTCGGTTTCGCTCGCTCTTAGCGATCTTCCGGTCTTCGGGCTTTCCTTCAAAACGCGCTTGTCGCACCGGTACTCGTTCAACAGCTATCACGACCCGCGTGGCGAGCAGACCGGCGCGCCTTTAAAAACCCGGCAGAATGAATATGCTCCCGAAGCCGAGGAGACGATTCAATATATCTGGGGCGACCATCAGATATGGACGCTGACCGGCCTGTATCGAAACACCCGTCTCCTGGACGCGGAATTCGACAATCCGGAGCGGACCACGTGGGCGGCGGCGTTGCGCGATCAGATTTATCTTTTTAAAAATATCCTGACCCTCGTTCCCGCGGCGCGATACGACGAGGTTTCGGACATGGGAGGCATGTGGAGTCCCAAGTTCGGGCTTTCCATCAAGCCTTTCTCCTGGCTGATTTTCAAAGGAAACGCGGGCAAGAGTTTTCGCGCGCCGAATTTCAACGAGTTGTATTTCAATCACGGTTTTGTGCAGGGAAATCCTGATCTCGAACCGGAAAAAAGCGTCAATTACGACGCGGGCCTGCAACTTGTTTGGGATTGGCTTTTTTTCGAAGGAGCCTGGTTTCGCAGCGAAGTGGAAGATCTTATCGAGTATCTGCTGATTTCGGGATTCCGCTACAAGCCCTTTAACATCGGCGAGGCGCGGCTGGAAGGTTTTGAGGGATCGATGCGTTTCAATCCCGTCGAATACTTCTCTTTAGCCGGCTCGTACACGCAGACCTACGCCCTGGACACCACCGAATACGCGAACCGCCGGGATCGCCAGATTCCCGGGCGGCCGCGATACAAGGGATTTGGCCGGGCCGAGGGCCACTGGAAATATTTCACGCCCTTCGTCGAGTTCAACTACGTGGGCGGCAACTTCATCACGCAGGCCAACACCAAGCTGCTTCCCGAACGAAAGATATGGAACGTGGGCCTGGTCACGAGCCCCGACGAGCATTTCAAGGCCGGCATGGAAGTCAAAAACCTGGCCGACGAGCGCGCGGTGGACGTGCGGGGATTCCCGCTGCCGGGACGCACTTTTTTTATGACATTGGACGCAAGTTTTTAGGCGGCTTAAATGAAAAAAACATTTCTTCGGTTATCAATTTTTCTTGTGGCGTTATGCCTGTTTTGGGGTTTTGCGCTCGGTCTTGCTTACGGTGAGAAAAAGCACCGAATTATCTCCCACCTTCCCAGCCTGACGGAGATATGTTTCGAACTGGGACTGGGAGATCAGCTCGTCGGAGTTTCGGATTATTGCAACCGGCCGCCGGAGGCCAAGAAGCTTCCCCGCGTCGGCGGCCTGATGAATCCCAACTATGAACGGGTCGTCTCCCTGGCGCCGGACATGGTTCTTTTGCGCAATACGGAAAAGGCCATACGGCGAAAATACAAATCCCTGGGGATTCCGACGACCGCCGTCAAAGCCGACACGCCGGCGGATGTGCTGGATTCCATTCGCACCATCGGAAAAACCTTTCATCGCGAGGATCGTGCGGCGAAGCTTGTCGCGAGGATCGAGGGGGAATTCGCAAAGATCGGAACTCGAAGCGCCGGGCGGCCGCCGGTGTCGGCCATGATCGTCATCGGGCACGAGCCGGGCTCGCTTCGTGATATCTATATCGCTTCGAAAGGTTCTTTTCACAGCGAGCTTCTTTCCATGGCCGGAGGCCGCAATGGCTTTGAGCAGGGCTTTTCGGATTACCCGAAAGTTTCCAAGGAAGCCGTCATCGCCCGGTCGCCGGATGTGATCATTGTCTGCCTTCCCGCGGATTCCATGACCGCCGAGGAAATCGCCCGGGAAAAAGCCCTGTGGTCTCCGCTCAAAACCGTCGCCGCCGTCAAGAACCATCGCGTGTGCGTGTTGCATGGCGACTACATCATGATTCCCGGTCCCCGCATGGCGAAAATCGCCGAGGAGTTTTCAAAGTGTCTGAGGGAAGGCAATTTCCGGCAGCCTTGAGAGCGCCCAATCATATTTTCCCGGTTCAAGCGTCCAGAATTTCCCGCACTTTTTTCACCAGGTTCTCCACGGAAAAGGGCTTTTGGATGAAGTTCATTCCGTCGTGCAGGACGCCGTGATGTGCAATGACATTTTCCGTGTAACCGGACATGTACAGGACTTTTGTATTCGGCCTTTTCAAATTGACTCTGTCGTATACTTCCTTGCCGGTCATGCCGGGCATGATGACGTCGGTCAAGAGGAGATGAATATCGCCCTCGAAGTTATTGCAGAACTCGACGGCGTCAACGCCCTGTTCGAAATCTCTGACCTGGTATCCCTGCATGCCCAGGACTCTCGCCGCCAGGGTGCGGACCATTTGTTCGTCTTCAACGACGACGACTGTCTCGTGCCCGGATAGCGTGGCTTCCTTCGACCGAAGCACCTGGGCTTCCACTTCTTTTTCGATTCGCGGCAGGTAAATCTTGAACGTGGATCCGATGCCTTCTTCGGAATACACGTTGATAAAACCGTTGTTCTGTTTGACGATGCCGTAGACCGTGGAAAGCCCCAGTCCGGTGCCCTTCCCCTTATCCTTGGTGGTGTAAAAAGGTTCGAAGATGTGTTTGAGGCTTTCCTGGGGTATGCCGACGCCGGTGTCGCTGACGGCCAGCATCACGTAATTCCCCGGTACGATCCAGGGATATTTCCTCGTGTAATCCCGATCCAGCGTGACGTTTTTCGTCTCTATGACAAGTGCGCCGCCTCCCGGCATGGCGTCCCTGGCGTTGACGGCCAGGTTGACGAGAATCTGATCGAGCTGGTGCGGGTCGACCTTGACGTTGTTCAAATCCTCGCCGGGGACATATTCGAGCTCAACGTCCTCCTCGATGATCCTGGCGAGCATTTTCCGGCTGCTTTCAATCAGGTCGTTGAGGTTGGCGACGATCGGGGAGATCACCTGCTTGCGGCTGAATCCCAGAAGCTGTTGCGTCAGTTTCGAAGCCCGTTGCGCCGCTTTTTCGATTTCCGACACCTCCGAATACAGAGGATCCTCTTTCGCCAGAGAATCGAGGATCATTTCCGCGTAACCACCGATGCCGGTCAGGATGTTGTTGAAGTCGTGGGCGATTCCCCCCGCCAGACGCCCGACGGCCTCCATCTTTTGAGATTGGCGGAGCTGGTTTTCAAGTTTTTCCTTTTCTTCCTCGGCTTTTTTCTTGTCGGTGACGTCCCGGCTGCTGATGATCATTCCGCGAGCCCGCCCGCTGTCGTCCACCAGAGCCTTGCCGATGGATTCGAGCCATTTATACGAATCGTCATCGCACAGAAAACGGTACTGCGTCCGCCGGGTCTTTTTTTCGGAAGTGACGGTTTCCATAAGCTTTGAAACGGCGTCCCGATCTTCGGGATGAATCCTGTTCAAAAGGGAAGTCCCCAGCAAATTATCGGGATTCACTTCCAGAGCCGATTGATGGGAAGGACTGAGATAATCCAACACGCCGTTAAGATCGCACTTGGACACCAGGTCGGACATATTATCAGTGATTTCCCGCAATCTCCGCTCGCTTTTGCGCAGGGCCTCTTCGGTCTGGAGCCTGCTGATGCTGTTGCCCACTTCCTTGCCGATCGTTGTCAGCAGGGATTTCACGGAATCGCTGAAGGAAAAAACATTTCTGCTGACAATATTCAAAGCCCCGATAACGCGATCCGAGCTGAAAATCGGTATGGAGGCCATGGCGTGGTAATCCCAAAGATTTGCCTGATTCTGAAGCTTTCTGGAATTATTCTCTACGAAAAACGGCCGACCTTTTTTAAACACGATACTGAAAGGAGTCTTGTCCACGGGAACACGCTGGATGTTTTCGATAAATTCATCGCTCAGGCCCAAGTGAAATTTCAAGGCAGCATGATCTTCGCCTTCGTCGAGAAGATAAATGCCGCCTCCCTCGAAATCGAGCCATTCCAGCACGCCCCTTAAGACGAAAGCCATCAGGTCCGTCGAAGACGCAGCCTCATTCGAAGCAGTGATAAAGCGATTAAGAATGGTCAGATCCCTGTTTCTTTCGGCTATTTCCTCTTCCGCCTTTTTGCGCGGCGTGATGTCGATGAAGTTGCCCATCAGGGCCGGGCTGCCTTCATGCTCGATGCGGGAAACGAGAATTTCCACCCACAGCGTCCGGCCGTTTTTCTTTAACAGTCGAAACTCGTAATGATCCACGGGATGTTCGTTTTCAAGTCGCTTTTGCGCGCGGGCGCCGACCAGCGCCCTGTCTTGCGGATGAACATAGTTGATAAAAGGTTTGCCATATAGCGACGGAAGCTCATCTTTCGTGAATCCCAGCATGGCGCCCAGTTTCGGGTTGGAATAAATAATTTTGCCGTTGCTGTGGATAAAGATTCCCGTGATGGATTCTTCGCTGATTTGCCGATACTTGGTTTCCGACTCGGCCAGGGATCGCTTGAGTTGAATGTTTTTGAGAGCTTCCAGGCTGTGTGAAGCAATGATGCGGCCGATCTTCAGATCCTGCTGCGTGAAGGGAGGTTCGCGTTTGTCATGCAAAGCCAGAACGCCCAGCACTTCGCCCCCGGCGTCTTGGTAGGGCAGAGCCATGAACGAACCGTTGTTGTATCCGTTCCAGCCCGACGGTCTGAGTTCTCCTCCGGCTTCGATGTCGGAAACGACAAATCCTTCCCTGGAGTCAAATACTTTTCCGATGACCGAATCCGGGGGCGGAGGCAGCGGGATGGTTTCCCGCTGGTGGCCGGAATCGAGGGCGGCCACCAGGCGCAGATGATCTTTTTCACGCCAGAACAGGCTTCCGCCGCCGGCGTCCATATTGGCGGACAGAAGCCCCAGAATACGCTCGGCGAGAATCTGGGGACTTTCGCACACCGAGAAATTCTTTGTTTCCTCGGCGATGTGCTGAAGCCTCTCGTTGAATTCGCAAATCTGCCGGGTGCGATCCAGAACCAGGTTTTCCAGCCGCTCCCGGTAACGGGCATTTTCGATTTCCAGGGCTCTGATGCCGGCGGCGTTGCCGACGATGACGGCCAGGTCTTCAGGTTTGACCGGTTTGAAAAGGCAGTCGACCGCTCCGGCTCTTATGGCGGCGGAGATTGTCGCCGCGCTCGGTTCTTCCGTAATGATAATGATTTTGGATAGCGGCGAAGTTTGTTTGACGATTTCAAGGTCTTTGAGTCCGCTGTCATTGTCGAGAGAAAGCCCCAGAACGACAACGGCGATTTCAGTGTCTTTGCCAAGCAGGGAAAGAGCGGCGTCAAAGTCTTTGACGGAATCGACTTCGTATCCTTTTTCTTTAAGATGCCGTGAAAAATTTGCGCGAGTGTCTCTCTCGTTTTCTACAATGAGAATTCGAGTCATTGTCCGGCCTCGGTTTTATTAAAAGATGTCCACGCCGACGCTTTTAGCGCCCCGGCCGATGTCCTTCTCAAAATTGCCGCAATCTAACAGATTTTCCGTGGTTTAGGCTATAGCCAAGAGGGAAACATAAGGATTTTCCGAATATCCGGGAGGGCGGGAACATTTTCACCGTAAGGGAAATCCTGACGCTTATTTAAACAATATCGGAATTGCACTCATCACGCCAGGCGCATGCTGGCGATGAATTTCGGCGCTGTCCGCAATCTGAAAAAGGTCACGGATGTGGAAACAAGCCTTCCGGTTTCAACTTCCGTGACGCGGCCGAAGCAGGTCGTATGGGAAACGGGGAGATTCCACGGGCGTATGTTCACCTTTTCGCCAACAAAACGATATGACGCGCCCCCGGCTTCGAAAGTGAACTCGTAGCGGATTTTGCCTTCGCTGAAATAATTCAGCTGCAACTGCCCTTCGCACGGCGCGCGGTCGCACAGGCCGCCGATAGTCACCGTGCCGGACAGACCCTGTTTGAAAAACGTGTCGGCGAGGGGATTGATCCACTTGCCCAGCTCTTCCGGCCCCCAGGTGACCCGAAATTCCATGGGCAAATCTCCCGGCGGGCCGAAATCCGGCTCGAATCGGTGCGATCCCGACATGATTTCATCCATTTTGAAGCCCAGGCGTTTTTCCTTGAGCATGTTGCGAAAGTCATCGATTCGGCCCATGGCGTCCTCCCGGCCCCATACAGGGCGTCAATCCTTTTTGGAAAGGAAATAATTGGATGTGAAACCCACAATGTCCGGAACAAAGGGTAAAAATTTCGAGTAGAAAATCAGGTCGTTGGCGGGATGCGTCATCTCCACCTTCTTCTTCTTTTTCACGGCTTTGAAGATGATCTTTCCGGCCTTTTCCGGGGACATGGAATAATAGGGCACCAGCTTCATGGACAGCTTCGCGCCGAAACTTTCGCCCTCGATGTCGCTGTAAAAGCCCGTGTTGACCATGAAGGGATAAATCGTGGTCACGTGAATTCCATGTCCGCGCAGTTCGTAGTACAGGGTTTCGGAATAGGCGCCCAGCGCCGATTTCACCGCCGCGTAGGCTCCCCAGGTCGGCAAGCGCAATATGGCCTGCCCCGACGATACGTTCACGATCTGCCCTTTGCCCCGTTCTTTCATGGAGGGCAAAAAGGCGTCGACGTGATACAGGGTTCCCATGAGGTTTACGTCGATCAGCTTTTTCCACATGTCGATGTCCGTATCCGCAAGCTCGGCGGAAAAACCCAGGCCCGCGTTGTTAATAAGGATGTCCAGGCCGCCGAAGCGCTCCAGAATATCCGACGCCATGTCCTTGACCTGCCTGCGTTTCGTGATATCCACTTTGTACGTGGCGACGTCCGCGCAAAGCCCCTGCAGTTTCGCGCGGGCCGACTCCAGGGCTTCGGCGTTAATGTCGGAAATAATCAGCGAAGATCCCGCCTTGGCGAACTGCGCGGCCAGGCACAGCCCGATTCCCCCCGCGCCGCCGGTGATCAGTACGGTTTTGCCTTTGAGTTTCGCCATCGCTTATTCCTTTCCCTCTTTTAGTCCTTATTTATTGCCGGGTCCGAAACCTCTGAACGCAAAATCAACCAGTTCCCCGGTCAGCTCCTTCAAGGTGACGCCGGGAATTCTTTCACTGAACCATATGTCCGCCACGCGCAGGCCGATGCCCACGAGCGCCTGGGATACGATCTCGGTTCGGCAGGGCCGGGCGAATCCCTCTTTGATGGCGTGTCTCAGATAAAACTGCGCCAGCTCGGCGAACTCGTTGTATAGATTTTCGATTTTTTTCGTAAAACCTTCGTCGATGGTCGGCGCTTCACGAATGAACAAAAGCGCCAGATCGCGGTTGCGGTCGATGGTTTCCGCCACCTTATCAAGGGCGGAAATCGAGGCATTCTGATACTGCTCGACGTCTGTCGGCAAATTAGCGCTCATGTCGGTGAATTCGTCGAGAAGGTTTTCGACAAATTCATCCATAAGCGCTTCGAAAACCTCGCGCTTGTCCGTGTAATAACGGTAAAAAGTCCCCTGGCCCACGCCGGCTTCGGCGACGATGTCGGAAATCAGCGCCTTGTGATAACCCTTGCGGCGAAAAACAGCCGCCGCGCAGTCCAGAAGCTTGCGCCGGGTCCGCAGCTTTCTCAGTTCGTTGCCCGTCGGTTGCGCGTGATCATCCCCGTCGTAATTTTTCGGGCAGCTCACGGATACCGTCTTGGATGCTTTGTTATGAGCGCTCATGAAGTTCCACCCAGGTTAATTCTTTCAAAGCTCCGATAAAATCCTTTTAAAAGCATCGTCATCCCCGCGCGGATAAGCGTAGATAATACGGACGGACGAGTCAATCCGTATTTGTCCGCGAATAATTTCTTTTGGACACATCTCTCAAATAGTGTATATTAATGGGGATATAGAGGGCGAGGTATGCTCGGAAACATATACCTATCAGGTCCGATACATAAACAGGGAACCCCGCGGCGAGGCGCGGTCATCGTCATCGTCATGATGGTTCTTATGTCGGCTCTGCTCATTGGCGGCGTCAGCCTTCAAATCACCACCACCGATTTAAAAATCACGCAAAATTACAAAAAAGGCGCCATGGCGTTTTACGCCGCCGAATCCGGTCTTGAGCACGCCATTTCCGCCATCCGCGAGGAGCGAACCTGGACAGAGGGACTCGCACGGACGGACCAGAACAACGGCACGGCATACTTCGTCACCGCTGAATCTCTCGGCTGTCAACTGACGAGAATCCGGTCCACGGGATACGCCGGGGAAAGCATTCGCGTTATAGAAACCACGGTCAACGTGGATTCCCCGTTCGATCATTCCATCAACGTCGGGGGCGATCTGACCCTTTTGGGCAAGCCGCGATTCAGCAGTTCCGGCGCCAGGGTCAACGGAAACGTCAACCTCGATCTCGACAACGGGACGCCTGATCTCAATATCTACGTTCCTTCCAGCAGCACAATAAATTGCAGCGCCGGCGACGATGATGACGAAGATGCCGTTGTGGCCGCCGAGTCGGTTTTTCCGTTATTAATCGCAACGCAGTCCGCGGGCGCCGATGGATTTGGCGGCAATCAAAGCCAGACATCATCCCGACACCGGTACGGTTGGGTCACTATGTGCTGTTCCTGGGGCGAAATCAGCGTACCGAACGGCTGGGTCAGCCGATATATGAGGATGGGCTGCACTCAGGGCGCTTGCTCCGGCGGCGATGACGACGATGCGGACGATGACGCCGATGACGACGCCGGCGACGACGATGTCGACGACGACGCCGGCGATGACGATGACGCCGATGACGACGCGGACGACGATGTCGGCGGCGATGACGACGGCGGACCCTGCGACGGATCGCTGGTGTCCGACACCCTTTGCGACGGGACGGTTTCACGCTACGGCACGACCGCCATGGACCTTAACGCTTCGAAGCTCGACGCCGAATCCTGGAATGAACTGACCTCGAAAGCGCAAGGGTCATACCGCTACAACTCCGATACGACTCTGACGAATCTGAACCTCAACAACGTCACCGCCGACGACGAGGGTAATCGCGTGATATACGTCGACGGCGATCTGACCATCAACGGGACCATTTCCGGAATCGGAACTATTGTCTGCGAGGGGAAGATTATTTGCGAAGACAGCTTCGTCACCAGCGGCACGCCCACGGTGAGTCTCATCGCCAAAGACGATATCCTGATGAATTTCGACACCAACGCGCAGTCGCAGATGAACGGCATGGTGTATACGGAAGGGGATTTCGAACTGCACGGGAAGATTAAATACACCGGCACCATTACGGCGCTGGGATCGGCGACCTTGCAAAATCCCACCGAGTTCACCAACAACAACGATCCCAATTACTGGGTCACCTATTCCGCGGCCTATAACGTTCTGACCGATCCCGTCGACGTGATGTTCTGGCAGGAAATGACGGAGTAACCCTGCCTATCGTATTACAATATTCATTATTCCGCATTGCTTCCTAAAACTATAACCGACGACGGCCGGGCGTAAAATTGCTATTCCGCAAGCTCCTTGGCATCCTCGACGATCATCCCGTAATCGTAGGCGAATTTGCGGTCCAGGCGACCGCCGTCAAGCGTCGTGGACTTCATCGTCAAAACCTGGGAAAATGATCCGGCGGGGGTGGTATAGGTTCCGTCCATGGCGGTGATCTCGGAAGATTCGCTCGCGATCCCCGGCGCGTTGAAATGCTCGAAAGTCATGCCGACTTCCGGATCGCCGGGCATGAAAATACCGGAGGCGGCGCCGTCTTCGCCCGCGCGCCAGGACCCGTCATGCCCCGTCACCGATCCGTATCGGTATTCGTCCACGTCTTTGCCGAAATAGCAGACGGTCCCGTCCGTGCTTTGACCGTAATATCGCAGGGATATCTCGATCAATTCGTTATCGGCCCATTTTCTCGATTCCACGACCCGCGCGGTCACGCTGCCGACGGTGTCGGTTTGATCCAAAACGGTGATTCTTTCGCGGACTTCCTGAAAATCCTCCATTCCCTCGAGATTCCATTGGTTCCCGACTTCGAAAGCGACGTAAGGATTCGTAATGGTTGTGGAAAAAGCGGCGCTTTGCGCATCGCAGACCAGGGAATCAAGATCGTCGTCGTCGCCGTCGTCGTCATCGGCCGTGTCGTCATCAGCTTCGTCGCCGCAATTGCAATCGCATACGCATTCCTTTTCTCCGGCTTCGCAGGACGCCAGCATGAGCAAAAGCAGGCATAACGCAAGAACTCGTATTATCGCGCGCAGTGTCTTATTCATGAGCGATTTCCTTTCCGCCTGATTTGTCTTATCACCTGCGTGTTATCATAGGGAGCATAAATTCAATTGAAAAGGCCGGCAGCCGGCCTTGGAAAAACTTCTTGGCCGCCGGGTAAAATCCTTCAAACCCGCGGCGACCGGCAATTATCAGGCCTTATGGACAGCTCCGTTCTTTTGTGCCAAAATTATGCCGTAGTGTGTGGAAAAAGAGGTTTTTTTTACTCCTTAAAGTTTAGCGTACGACGAGTATTTTTAAAATGATGGTGATTCGGCTGATTTTTCATCGGGCGATTTGCCTCAAACGGCAATTCCTTGGAGAAATCCCATGAGTAAGCGTTATTTGCGATTCAGCATAGCCGTCGCGTTTCTTGCGGCGCTTTATTGCGTGGTCATTGCGTCGTGCAATGACGAATCCGATTCCGATGCCGGCGTTTCCAACGCCGATGAGGCCGAATACGACGATTCGGCGCCGGTTGACGCCGTTCAGGACGCCCTGAGCCACGTCGGAGTCGGCGCCGATGTACAGACGCCCATCACTTATGCGGGAACCGTTATCGACCCGAGAGACAATGTGGCCGTCGCCGACGCGCAGATTCAGGTGACATTCGCCGACGGAACCGATGCGGGCTATTCGGTTATTTATTCCGACGAAGACGGCAAATTCGAGTTTATCGGCGACGAGGACTACGATTATAAGATCTCCGTGGAAAAAGCCCATTACATTGCCACCGAACTATGGACCATGAGATCCGCATGCGGCAATCTGGAAGAGGGCCTGCCCACGGTTTGGCTCGTCCCTCAACCCGTGATCACCGAAGGCGCCATCGCCGGCGTGATTACGGATGCTTTGAACGGTTGGACGATTGCGCTGGCCGACATCGAGTTTCGCAAAGGGCTCAACGCGCCCGACGAGGGATCGGTTCTCTACACCTCCGTCACCAACAGCAATGCGCCCATGGGAAAATACGAGGTCAGCGCCATGGAGGCGGGTGTTTATACGGGCCATATTACAAAGGAAAGCTCGGATTACCTGCCTTCGACGGTGTTGGTTTACGCGCTGGGCGGGCGCTCGGTCAACGGGCAGCATGGCGCCATGATCACGCAGTTGGGGCAAAGTCAGATGCGCATCGTCGTCACCTGGGGCGTTAATCCCTCGGATCTCGATTCTCACCTTTGGGCTCCGCATAACGGTTGTGAATCGGATAATCCCTTCCACCTTTATTTTCCCGATGCGGAAGATTACGGCGGTCAGGGTTGTTCGAATTACTTCCGTCTGGATCTGGACGACACGACTTCGAATGGTCCTGAAACGACGACGATTTGGGACGCGACCGGAGTATTGAACGAAACTTACAGTTTTCTCGTGCATGACTATACAAACCGCTCCTGCGCCGGCAGCTGCCTGGCCATGTGCAACTCCCCCGGCTTCAAGGTGGATGTCTACGCCGGGGAATGCGTACAGTCGTTCTATCCGATACCTGGAACCGATGCGACGGTATGGCATGTATTCGACGCCGCATATGACGGATCGGAGTGGGTCATCGCCGCCGCGGATGAATACTGCCACGAATCCGAGCCAAGCGCCGTCGGGCCAACTTGCTATTAACCGAATCAGCGGGATTTAAAGAAAATGAAAAACAAATGGACTGATAAATTGATGTATGCCGCGGGCCTTCTGGCCGCCGGAATCCTTCTGGCGTGTTCGGCGTCGGCTATGGCCGCAACCTACGATTTCGAAGACGGCGTCGACGGCCAGCCCGTCGCGTCGGACGCCATTCAGGGCGTGGAGTTTTTCCCCACCGGCGGGCGCAACTGGATATACGGCGACTGGCGGACGGAAGGCTATAACGACGTCTATCGTCCGACGAATCCCGACAACACCGCCGAGTGGGACCCGGACAACAATTTCTTCACATGGCTCGGCGTCGAACAGGATACGGGAAAAATCAATTTCACCGAAGGCGCCTCCTATTTCGCTATGAGCTATTTCTCCCAGGATCTGCTGACCCTGAGGGCCTACAATTCCATGGGACAGGTCGTGGACGAAGTGACGGGCGACCCGAATCTGTCCACCGGTGAAATGGGGCTTTTGCAGGTCGAGTCCAGCGATCTGGCGTCGGTCATCATCGGAGACAACAATCGCGCCAACTACTGGATCATCGACAATATCGACACCGACGCTTTTACGGTGGAATGCCTTATCGACGCTGACTGCGACGACGGCGTTTTCTGCAACGGCGCCGAATCCTGCGACACGATGTATTACGTGTGCGAGCCTTCGTTCGAGCCGGCCTGTCCCGAAAACGACGGCCTGTTCTGCAACGGCGAGGAGGCTTGCGACGAGGAAAAAGACAAATGCGTGGCCGACCCGCCGTGCGATGAAGGTCAGGAATGCAACGAGGATCTCGATCAATGCATCGACCCGGTCGAGCCGGAACCTGAAGAAGAGGAACCGGCCGATCCCGAACAGGTGATACAGGGGGGCGCCTGCTGCGCCTGCGAATAGCAAGGAGGGCGTTTCATGAACCTGGTCCTTATCATCACGAAAGATTCCGCGATCGGCCAGGCCATTGAGAAAGCCATTGATCCATCGAAGTATCTGGTATGGGTTTCCTATTCTCTGCAGGAAGCCCGGACCATGCTGGGTCAGCAAAACACTTCCGCCATCATTATCGACGCACAAAACCGGATCGACGAAGGCCTTGAGTTTGTCGAAACGATCAAGCTGAAACTGGGAAAACTGGAGATCGCCTGCATCATGTTGTGCGCGCCGGGCGCGAACATCGACATGAAAAAGGCGTTGCGCGCCGGCGTGGATGACGTCGTCATCTGGCCGTCGCCGCTGGAAAACATCATCGGGAAAATAGACCAGCTTATCGACGAATACCACGTCCATCAGGGAACAAAACTCCTGGAGTACCGGGAGGCAAATGAAGATAGCGACGAGGCTTACCGGTTTTCCGAAGACCAGGGAATCGCCGATCACATTCCGTCGTCCATGGATCCTCTGCGCTTCAATCAACCCGGCGTTCTGAATCATCCCCAGCCCGAGGAACCACATTTCGAAGCTTATGAAATGAATCCCAATGTCAAACCCCAGGCCATTGATCTCGACGGCGGAGATGACGCGCCCAAGACGGAAATCTATCACGAGCCCAAACATGCGGAAGATGCGGAAAAAATATCGGGACCGAAATCGCCGGACGCCCAGTTCACCACGGAACACGACGCCAGGCGCGGCGTGACGCCCGCCGGTGGTGTAACTTCCGTCGAAAAAGCCGCCGAAGCGTTGAGCGTCGAACGCATCGAGGAAATCGCCGCGAAGATTCTTGATAAAAAACTGACCGAGGCGGCCCGGACGAATATCCGCCGCATCATTGCCCAGGTCGTGCGGGAGGAAATCGAAAAGATCAAACCCGACCTGATGGATAGCCTGAAAAAGAAATAGTAGCTGGCGGCGGCCAGATCAGTGGCTTGTGACTAGTGATTAGTGGCCAGTGGTTAGTGGCTTCGGCCCTGTAGACGTGTGTGGCGAAAGGCGCCCTCGCCTGTGCGAGCCCGCAGGGCGACAGCGAATAACCCGGTGCGCCTGTCCTGAGCAAAGCCGAAGGGTCAGAGCCGGGGATAGATTGGATATCCTTAGTTTTAAGCCCGCTTTAGCGGGCGACGGAATCTCGGACCCAAGCCCTGCAAACGTGCGTGGCTTATACTTATGAAAGAGCCACAAAAGCATCGCTCCCGCCGTCAATACAATCAACGCGAGAGGTTAGCGCTATATGCATAAATTGACGGATAATGAATTGAACCTGATCCGTCTGGCGGTCGACGAGGACGTGGGTCGCGGCGACATCACGTCGGAGGCGACAATTCCCGGCAAGCTGCGCGGTTGCGGCATCATCCGGGCCAAGGAGTCGCTGGTGTTGGCCGGGCTGCCTTACGCAAAAGCCGTTTTCCACGCAGTCGATCCTAAAATCGATTTCGTCGAGTTGAAAAAAGACGGCGACCGGCTTGAAGGCGGCGAGGCCGCCGCCCGGATCTTGGGGAAAATGCGCAGCCTTCTTATCGGCGAGCGCCTGGCTTTGAACCTGCTTCAAAGGCTGTGCGGCGTCGCCACGATGACCGCGCGGTTCGTCGAGCAATGCGAAGGTTATCACGCTCGCGTCTGCGACACGCGAAAAACCACGCCCCTGTGGCGCCGGGCGGAAAAATACGCCGTCACTTTGGGCGGCGGCGTCAATCACCGCATGGGCCTTTACGACGTCGTGTTGATCAAGGACAATCATATCGACGCGAATCAATCGATTGCAGAGACGGTGGCTAAAGCCCGCTTTGCGCAAGGCGATAAAGCGCCCGTCATCGTGGAAATCAGAAAAGTCGAAGAGATCGAGCCGGCCATCGAAGCGGGCGCCACGAGGCTTTTGCTGGACAACATGTCCGTCGAATCTCTGAAAGAATGCGTCGGGATTATCGGCGGTCGCGCCGAGTCGGAAGCGAGCGGATCCGTATCCCTTCAAACGGTGCGGGAAATCGCCGCGACCGGCGTCGATTATATATCCGTCGGGGCGCTGACCCATTCGGTCGCCGCCGCGGATCTGAATTTCAAGATCAGCGCGGGTGATCCGGCGTCATCGAATTCGGCCTAAAACGCGATGCCCGATGGATACGATCAAAACCGTTTCCGCATGGCGCTGGGAGACTGCCCCATCGGCGCCGATTGCGTTTTTCATGACGTCCTCGATTCCACGAACGACGCGCTGTCCGCCGCCGCCGCGAAAGGTGCGGCGCATGGCGCGGCCGTCGCCACCGACGCGCAAAGCAAAGGCCGCGGCCGGAAAGGCCGGGTTTGGCAATCGCCTTCCGGATTGAATATCTACACATCCGTGTTGTTGCGCGAAAACTTGAAAGCCGACCAATTGCCTTTTCTGGTTTATCTGGCGGGCGTGGCCGTCGCCGAAACCGTCGCGCCGCTTCTGGGGCGTCCGCCCTTTTTGAAATGGCCCAACGACGTGCATGTTCAAGGCAAAAAACTATGCGGCATTCTCTGCGAATCGCTGCACGATCGATTTGGCCGCGGGGCGATCCTCGGAATCGGCCTGAACGTCAACGCCGACGTAGACGATTTCAGCCCCGAGCTTCGGGAAAAGGCCGCGTCTCTGAAAACTCTTACCGGGCGCGCGCAGGATCGAAACGCCATTCTGGCCGAGCTTTACCGGGCGGTGGACCGGTTGTATAAGGAGCTTTCCGGCGACAGGGATCGGATCGTCAAACGCTGGAAGGCGCTGGCCGAACTGCCGGACGTCGAGTACATTATCGACCGGGACGGGCGGCGGATCGCGGGGCGCGCCGTTGATCTGGCCGCCGACGGGGCGCTGGTTTTGCGGGAAGATTCGGGGGCGGAAAAACTCGTTCATCACGGCGACGTGATCGAATATCGGCGGAGAAACAATCATGCTGCTGGTCATTGACATCGGCAACACCAACATTGTTCTGGGTGTTTACGAAGGCGACAAGTTATCGGCTTCCTGGCGGCTGGCCACGATCAAAGGCCGCACGGAAGATGAATACGGGATCCTGATCGGCAGCCTGATTGCCCAGGTGGGATTGTCCGGCGCGGATATCAACGGCGTCATCCTGGCGTGCGTCGTGCCGCCGCTGATTTCCATATTCGAAAAACTGGCCCGAAAAATGTTCGACGTCAAAGCCGTGGTCGTCGGCCCCGGCGCGCGCACGGGAATGCCCATTCTCTACGACAATCCCCGGGAAGTCGGCGCCGACCGCATCGTCAACGCCATCGGCGCCTTCGCCGAGCACAAAGGCCCGTTGATCATCGTGGATTTCGGAACCGCCACGACCTTCGACGTGGTGTCGGCCCGCGGCGAATATCTCGGAGGCGCCATCGCGCCGGGCATCGGGATATCCATGGACGCGCTTTTTTCCAGAACGGCGAAACTGCCCCGCATCGATTTCACGCACCCGAAAAGCGTGATCGGCAAGACCACCGTGGACTCCATGCAGGCGGGAATCTACTTCGGCTACGTGGGACTCGTGGACGCCGTTGTGAGCCGCATCAAAAAAGAGTTGAGCGGGGAATGCTTCGTTCTGGCCACCGGGGGGCTGGCGCCCATGATCGCCGACGAGTCCAACGTCATCGACGCGGTGGACGAGGATCTCACGCTCAAAGGTCTGCGTATTCTTTATGAACTCAACGCAAAATAATCGGCAGGGTCAGGGCAGCTTGCCCGTCACCGCCTTGTAATGCGGGATCTTCGCGTTTTCGAAGGCGACCTGAATCGCTTCGATGAGAACGGCGACGTGTTTTCCATCGGGAGAAACGGCAACGTAAACAATATTATATGCGATGAAATGACGCCACGGATTTTTATCCTCCTGCATGGCCGTCCACGCGCCGCCTTTTTGCCGGATGCTTAAAGCGAACTTTGATTGCGTCGACCAGGGATCTTCCTCATCCCGGATAATCTCGTCTTTCAACCGGAGTTCGTATTGTTTGCCGCCGGCGCCGAAAGTCACGTCTTTGGAACCGAACTGCTTGTACTCGATATCGCCGACGGTCCATTTCATGGCCGGTTTTTTATAAACCTCCTTGCCCATGATTCCGGTGATTCCCATGGCTTTGAGTTTGGCTTTGACGTTCTGGCTGTATGTCTTGAGCTGGCTTTCGATGAGGCTTTCATCTTCAACCGTCGCTTCCGTGATTTGTTTCTCGAACTTTTTCTTGAACTTATTTTTCGCGGCTTCAATGACGTAGGCCCTCACGGTCTCGCCGTAGACGGCGCCGCCGGAATAATCCCCCTGCTCGCCGAATGCCCAGTGCTTGCCGTCCTTCGACCAGCCGAAGACGGTGAGATAAGAAGATTCATAGCCTTGCGCGTAGGCGAACGTCGCGCTGAAATGCCACGCAAAACAAACAGCCAAAACCGTGAGACGCCTGTTCATGGTCCAGCTCCCGTGAAATTGTTAGAAATTCCGAAGTTCTTTTATAGATAACCCAAAGTCTTGAGTTTTTGCACCGTCTCGGGGTCGAGTTGGTGTTTTTCCGACTTGTCGCCGCCTTCGGCCAGATCCTTGTACGCCTGGTCGACGGCGGTCTCCAGTTCGGGCGCGGCGCCTTTTTCGTAAATGTTGTGAAGCTCTTTCGGGTCTACGAGCAGATCGAAAAGCTCGAAATCATGATCCACGTTCATGTTGCCCTTGTCGATTTTCACCGGGGAATGGAGTTTTTCTCCCGGCAGGCGCGCCATGAAACGGGCGGGGCCGAAGATGCGGCAATCGCCGATGATCGGCCCCGCGGCGCTGATGTCGTGCAGGATCTGCAAAACGCCGTCCTCGTCGTTGCACTGCGCGGCGCCCTGCGCATCATCCGCAGATTGCGCCACGCGCAGAATAAGATCGGCAACGGCCGTCTGCGGGATCTGGCCCGCCGCGTATCGCGCGCCGCCGCACTTTGAATCCGGCGCTTTGACGATCATGGGCACGCGCGTCAGTTCCTCGTACATCGTCGCCGAGTGGCCCATCTGCCCGTGCTCCAGAAACTCCTCGCCGTGATCCGACACGACGATGATCCAGGCCTTGTCGTAGAGGCCGATTTCCTTGAGCTTTGTAAAAAACCATCCGAGTTGCTCGTCGGTGTAGAAAATTTCCTCATCGTAGCGGTCGATGGCCATTTGCAGCCGTTCGTCCGGGTCTTCCTTCACCCAATTTGCGAACTCGAAAAAGTTGCCCATTTGCAGCCGCTGCATTTGCATATTGGCCTTGCTGTATTTCCCTAGCGCCGACGGGCTGTGGTACGGGTAGTGCGGATCGAATATGTGGAGAAAAAGAAAAGACGGATCGTCGCTGATCGACAGCCATGCAAGACCCCGCCTGACAATATTGGCCGCGTGGTAATCCAGATTCATTTCATAGCGGTTGAAGCCGACGCTGTAGCCGAAGTTCGGCGCCAGGAGCAGGCCGCTGGTGATGGCGCCGTTGCGGTAGCCCCGCTCTTTGAGCATCTCGGGAAAAAGCGTGACGTGCGGGTCGAAACGGCAACCCTGGTTGTGCAGCCCGTGTTGCGCCGGAGTCAGGCCGGAAAACATGGTGGCGTGCGTCGGCAGGGTCCAGGGCGACTGGGAAATGAATTGCTCCACCACGACGCCGTCGGCGGCCAGGGCGTCCAGGTTCGGCGTCGTTCGGCGCTCATAGCCGTTGAGCGAAAGATGATCGGCGCGCAGCGTGTCGATGCTGATCCAGATGACGGGCGGATAATCGTCGGGCGCCGTGCGCCGCGCGCCGCTGAAAAAGGACAGCGCGAAAAGTCCGTTGACCGCCAAAGCGACCACGGCGAATCGCTCGATCCGCCGCCGCTTGCACTCCTTCGGCTCGGCCCGAAAAATGCGGCGCTCGATGAAAGACAAAGGGATTATGGCGACGGCCGCCGCAAAACCCGTCGCGGCAATGGCCGCGATGCGCTGGGGCCACGTGGCTTGCACGACCTTGGCCGCGGCCAGCATGAAAATGCCGTAAATCAGGTTCACCTGCCGGCCCGTATAAGCCGCCGAACCGGCCAGGTGTTTCCACGCCGGCATGTTATAAGCGATGAAAGCTATCGTGGCGGCGGCGCCCAGCAAAAGAACCATATAAAATGTGCGGCGGGCTCTGCGGGGATGTTTGGTCAGCGCCCCGGCCAGCACGAGAACCACCGCCAGCCAGAATCCGAAGGTCAATCCCGAAGCCAGGCCCGGCGCGAGCCAGTGCCGCATGGTGAAAGCCGCCAGATTCGGCAGTTCCCGGGCGGCGTAGCCGTGGCGCATGTTCGTCATTTTGCCCGCGAACCACCCCATAACGATCAGCGGCGTCGCCCCGATCATCCATATCTTCCAAAATTTTTTCATGCGCTCTTTCATCGACACAATCTATATCTCAAAGCCGGGTTCTTTTCCACCGCGCGAAAAATCGCCGCGATGCCGGCGGCGGCGTGTTGTCAAGCGCGATTGATAGGACTATTGTCGAAGCGTCGTCACATTTCATGCGGACCGCTTTTGTTTCTCATGAAAAATTTCAAGCACAATAGAAAACAGTGAAACGAAATTTCCGCGATCCCGTGTCCCGGCGGCGAAAAAAACCAAAAGGCTCAAAACTTATCGCGCAATGGAGGCCTGGCAATGCCCACGCGGACTGAAACGGATTCGTTGGGAAGCATCGAAGTGCCGAGTGACGTTTACTACGGAGCCCAGACGGCTCGCTCCTTGAGCAATTTCAAAATCGGCTGGGAAAAAATGCCCGCGGAAATCGTGTGGGCGTTCGGCGTTCTCAAAAAGGCCGCCGCTTTGGTGAATTTTGATCTGGGCAAACTCGACGAGAATATCAGGGACCTGATCGTGCAGGCCGCCGACGAGGTGATCGATGGAAAGCTCAACGATCATTTCCCTCTCGTGGTCTGGCAGACCGGCTCCGGCACTCAGTCGAACATGAATGTCAACGAAGTTATTTCGAACCGGGCGATTGAAATATCCGGCGGTCTGATGGGATCGAAAAAGCCGGTTCATCCCAACGACCACGTCAACAAGTCGCAATCCTCCAACGATACTTTCCCGGCGGCTATGCACATCGCGGCGGTGGATTGCATCGTCAATCACTTGCTGCCCAAAGCCAGGAAGCTTCACCGCACGCTGGGGGATAAGGCCGTTGCCTACATGGAGATCGTGAAAATCGGCCGCACGCATCTGCAAGACGCGGTGCCCCTCACGCTGGGCCAGGAGATCAGCGGATGGGCGGCGCAGATCGATTACGGCATCAAGGCCGTCGAAGCCACGCTGCCGCAACTGCGGGAAATCGCCCTGGGCGGAACGGCGGTGGGCACGGGCCTGAACGCGCCGCCGAAATACGATGTGATGGTGGCGGAAAGAATCAGCGAACTGACCGGGCACAACTTCGCGACCGCCCCCAACAAGTTCGCCGCTCTGGGCGCCCACGACGCATTCGTGGGAACCGCCGGCGCCCTGTCCCAACTGGCGGCGGCATGCATGAAGATCGCCAACGACGTGCGCTGGCTGGCCTGCGGCCCGCGTTGCGGCATCGGCGAAATCACCATCCCGGCCAACGAACCGGGCAGTTCCATCATGCCGGGGAAAATCAATCCCACGCAGTCCGAAGCCATGACCATGGTCTGCTGCCAGGTCTTCGGCAACTCCGCGGCGGTCAGCTTCGCTGGAAGCCAGGGCAACTTCGAACTCAACGTCTTCAAGCCGGTGATGGCCTACAACCTGCTGCAGTCGATTCAGCTTCTCGGCGACGCCTGCGAAAGCTTTAACGACAACTGCGCCAAGGGCATCGAGCCCAATATGGAAACCATCGAGCGCAACGTGAGCAATTCGCTGATGCTGGTCACGGCTCTGAATCCGAAAATCGGCTACGACAACGCCGCCAAGGTCGCGAAAAACGCGCACGAAAAAGGTACGACGTTGCGCGAATCCGCCGTGGAGATGGGCTTTTTAAGCGCCGAGGAATTCGACGAAATCGTCCGCCCGGAAAAAATGGTCGGCGATTTGAAAAAGTAAGGGCATGAGCTTAAGGCGGCGATTTCAAAGGCGAAAATAAAATGCGGAATGTCGGAGCGGATTCACGAATCTGGATATCCGTCAGGCCCGGCAAACGGTGTCGAAAGTCGGTGTGCGCGTGTTTTTTTTTAATGGACGACGCAGCCCGCGGGAAGCGTGGGCCTGGGTTTGATTGCGCCGGACGGGCATTTTTGATTTAGTGATTCGTGGTCATGGTAAGAAAACCGGGGAATAGAATCTTCTTAAACGTTCATTAATCCCCCGCGTTCCATGCATTGATCCGGCGGCGGTGTGCTGCTAACGTATGCGTCGTGGGCGGCACACAACTGCGGGGTGCGACGATGTCAAAAGTGTTTCGATTCATTTCGGTTATTTTCACGGTTTTATTGACGGCGGCGATCCCGTCGTCGGTCCTTGGGGCGCAGGAAACCCCGGAAATAACCACCGTTTCCCTATACCTTGTCGACATCACGAATTCCATGATGGGATGCAACAACTGCCTGCTCGACGGTCCCACCGACAAGGTTCTCCCGATGGTCGTCGAACGGATCGCCGGCGAGGTGAAAGCGGCGCCCAGACCTCTGGAAGTGTACGTGATCCCCTTCGCCCACGACGTCATCGACTTCGACGGAGACGGCGCTTTCGATCCCTGGCGAAAGTTTGTCATCGGAAGCGATCAGGACGCGAAGGATTTCGCCGAATACCTCAATCCGAAAAAATACGGAACGCTCAATCCCGGCGACACGCAGCATTCCTCGAAACTGCTGCCCGTCTTCGGCGGCTCGAAATCCAAAATCATCGCATGGCCCGGATTCGAGGAAATGTGCGCCGACAGGCCGTATATCAACACGGCTCTTTACAGCGTCATGAACCAGGCCATCGGTTTTTTGCGTGAAATGACGCCGGACATGGACAAGAACAAAGCATGGCGCAAATACATTTTGACGCACACGCACAGAATCACCGTATTCACCGACAGCCTCAACACCATGAAAACCGCCAACTTCGCCCACGTGGTGCAGGGCGCCGGCGTCCACCGGGATGAAATGGACGGTCAATTCTGGATCTCCAAGGTTTACGTGGAAGGCGCGAAGCTCGACGCCAAGGTTTCCGATTCGATTCTGGAAGAAGAAAAAATCAACGGAGATTCCGAAAACATCCTCCTGTATCGCTTCCGCGAACTGCCCGACGTGGAGGATTTGATCGGCCTGGATTCCTATAGCGTGGTCTTCGACGAAGGATTGAATGATCCGGCAAAATACGAAAACGGCGAAATGACGCTGACCTTTCCCGGGCTGACAGTTACGGGAAAGGCCGAAAAATTAACGGCGGACATCTATCCTTCGAGTATCGATACCTGGCCGAAAGAATCGGGATTGAAGCTTGAAGGCGCCGTCTGCGAAAAACCCTTCGACAACATCGGCGAAGCGTTCTCCCCGAAACTCTACGGGATTATGAACATTCTCAAAAAAGGTCTCACGCAAGCCGACGCCAAGATGAAAATTACGGCCGAAGCAAAAGACGGCAATTCGAAACCCATGTTTCTTATGACCGGCGCGCCAGAGGTCTTTATCCACGCCGATATCAGACTCGATCCTCCGACGAGCACCGTCACGGCATCCATTGTCGCCCCGGGCGGTCCGGAAAGCGTCGCCGCCGGCGAGGGCGCCTGGACCCTGAAATCCGCTCCCCTTCGAAAGATCCGGGACGGCCTGCCGGGAGGATCGGCGACTTTGACCGGGGATAAATATCTGCTGCCCGGTAGCCGCGTCAAAGTGATTTTCGACGAAAATCTGCTTTCAGTCGTGACCGAGAAGGGCCGGAGTTTAACCAGCGGCGAACTCGCCGAACTGGGCGCGTTCTCCCTGACCATCAAGGCGCCGCCATCGCCCGGGAAAATCTCCGCCGACCTCGAATTCGTTTTCCCGGACACCCATCTGATCTTTAAAGGCGGCGCATCCTCATACAAAGCGCGATTCGAAATGGACGTCAAAAGCGACATGCCCTTCTATCTCGCCGTCGGCGGGGGCATCGGCGCTTTTTTCATTGTCCTGATATTTGTCATCATCAAGTTTCTGGTCACGCCGCCGAAAATTTCCACTCTCGGCGGGCGTCTGGTTCTCATCCGCCGCAAAGATGAAGCCCTCGAGGAGGAGCGGGACCTCGGCCAGATCCACAAAAACCGGTTCGTCGTCGGCAAGGGGCCGCAATGCGACTGGACCGTCGCGGACGACACGGCGCCCCATTACGCATTCGTCATCGAGCTGAGAAAAAAGGAAAACCGGCTGCGCCTGCGAAAATGGGATTCGGAAGTCGAGGAAATCAAGATCAACAACAACGATCTGTCCGAAGCTTTCCTTAAGGAGGGCGATCACATCGAAATCTCGAACCACGAATTCGTCTTTCACAAATAAAGCCTGTTTGCTTATAGGTTTTCATAAGGCTATTGAAATATGATCGATAACGCATCGGATAAATGGAATCCCGCGCTGGCGCGGGCCATCGACCGGTTGATCGCCGATTTCGGCGCGGCCGGTCCCGGCTATGACCTCGCCGACAAACCTCTGGCCGTTTTCGATTTCGACAACACGACAATCTACGGCGACATCGGCGAACAGGTTTTCCGCCGGCAGGTCGACAACCTCATCATCCGCATGAACCCCGAGCAATTCGCCGCCTACATGCCCGTCAAACCCCGAGGCGTGGAATTTTTCGATAAAATTTATTCCGACATCCCGATCGCGCGCGTATCCGCCGACGCGATCGACGCATTTGAAAAGCTCTATTTGATGTACGAAGGTTTTCGCGGAAACCTTTCGCTCGAACAGGTCGCGCAAAGCGACGCCTATAAAGAATTCCGCGCCAAAATGTGCGTCATGTATAACGGCCTCAACGCCACCATGAGCATCGGCCGCGATATGGCCTATCTGTGGTCCATTCAACTGGTCGCCGGCCTGACTCCCGCGCAGGTCGCGGCGCTGGCCCGTGAAACCTGGGCGTATGAGCTTGGGCGGCCAATCGGCGAAGAAACGCTGCAAAGCCCCGGCAATATCCAATCGAAATGCGGACCTTTATCCGTATCGATGAAAACGGGCATTCGCCCTTTCGGCGCCATGCAAAAGCTTTACGCCAGGCTACGCGGCGCCGGATTCGACGTGTATATTGTCACTGCCACGCAGGATATCATCGTCGAGGCGGTCGTGACGGACCCGGTCAGCGGCTACGGAATCGAAGCCGGGCATGTCCTGGGCGTTCCCCTGGAAATCGTCGACGGCGTTTTTACGACGAACATCGCGCCGGGTTGCGGACACGGCGTGACCTACGGCGAGGGCAAGGTTAAAGCCATCCGCGAGCGCATCAGCCGCGAGCCGCTTTTCGTCGGCGGCGATTCGGACAACGACATCGAGATGCTGACTTCTTTTGAAAAAACGCAGCTTCGCATGATCGTGGACCGCGGCCTGCACGAAATCATGAAAGACCTGTATGCGAAATGCGCCCGCGGCGAAGACGGTTTTTATTTGCAGCATCGCGACGAAAAAACCGGGCGCTTTCTGGCGTAGTTCAGATACATGTGCATTTGCCCTGCATCTGCCGGCGTAAACTCCCTAAGCTTCAAATCAATGATTACCAGGCATCTCAATCGGCGATGGAAAAGCAGCAGATCTATCCGGAACCACTGATCGCCGACGCGTAGTCTCTTTTGCCGTCCGATAAAGGCAAAATCCCCGCCAAGTTCAAGCAGAAAATTTTCCAGGTGGCGGATCAAAGCCTCTTCAAGCTCACTTTCGGAATACTCGTCCTTGAGATTCAGAAATTCCAGTACATAAGGATCTTTGATTTCTTCCTCGGGAGTCATCCGGTCTTCGGGCTTTGCCTTCGCTCCTTTGGTGAGCATGGCGGCTTTGTTTTTAGAAAGGGCAGTGCGTTCGTAGAATTGCGAATCGATCTGGCGAGTCAGCTGGCGTACTGACCAGCCGCCTCGGAGGGCTTTTTCTTCGTAAAATTTCCTAGCGGTCTCGCTGTCAACCTGCATAAGTTTGACATAGTGAGACCAGGAAAGAGGAAAATTGTCGGCCAAATCAATTAATTGAACGGCGGAAGAAGATTGTCCAGACAGCGTCTGGACAGTTTGCCAAGCTACGTAAAATTGACGCATATTACCTAAATTGGTCCGAGAAAAACCGCGTCCATAACGGATCGAAAGATCATTCGCAAGTTGCGTTAGCAGTTCTTGACCATAATCTGATCGCGTTTTTCCACCTTGTTCATATTCGAAAATCCGCCGCCCTATCTCCCAATAGGTTGCAGTCATAATGGAATTCACCGAACGAACAGCCGCCCGACGTGCTTTTCAAGAAGACCCGTGATGCCCGACAGCACAGAACCATAGTCAGCGGTCAATTCGGCAGACATTGTCTGACTTTTTTGAGTCTTCTTCAGCCTGGCTTTTTTGGAAGTCTTTTTTCGTTGCCATGAATTTTTGCTCTGTTTACAGCGATAAATATTCGGCGATTTATTTAATCCGGCTTCTCGGCTCGTACTCGACCACGTTGTTGTTCGTTCGCGGCTTGAGCAGGCCCTCGTCGCGGCCGTCGAAGCGCAGCCAGATGTGCGGCTCGGCTTTCGTAAAATAGGAGAACATGTCCGGCGCCACGTAGCCCAGCGCCCCGGCGGGTTTGATCTCCAGTTTATACGTATCGATGTCCCCGAAGGCCGTTTTGATTTTCTGCTCGCCCCGGTGGATCACCTTGCCCCGTAAGATGCTCCCGTCGCTCATGAGCAGATCGGCTTCGAACACGGTCCCGGGTCCCTTCTCGAACGGAAAGCCCCGCAGGATGATATTCATGGCGTCGCCGGGCACCGCGTCGGCGGCGAATTCGTAGGACTTGTCTTCTTTTTTCCCCGAATCGTCGTCGGAGTACTGATAGCGGGCCTTGCGCGCGTCCCAATCGTAACTGAGCGACCAGTGCATTTTCTCCGCGCCGCGTGAATCCTTTTTCCACCACAAAGTACGCAGGCCCTCCGGCCGGAAAACCATCAGAGAGCTTTCGTCCCATTCGACGCGCTCGGCGCCCTGTTTGGTGTTTTCGCCCTTCATCTTATACTTCACGAAAACCTTGCCGTCTTTTTCATACTTTTCGAGCGTCCAGCGCATAACATACAAAAGCTGCCCGTCTTTTTCCCAGGATAGTTTTTGCGTGGCGCTTTCTTTTTCCGCGATGTCCGCGGGCTTAAGCTGCGCCGCCGCCGGGAGCGCGAAAGCGATCAGCATGATCATCATCAGGACTGCCGTGAAAAGGGATTTCATGAAAAACCTCCTGCGTGATGCGCGACATCGTTTGCGGCGGACAATCGACAATGCGCTGTTTTCGCCTGCCTAAAACCTTGCGAGGTGATGCTCGCAGACGCCGAAAAAGTTTTTAATCTTGTGTTTTTTGCCGTCGTCGTCGGTGACGCTGCCGTTGTACAAACCGTAAGGCTGATGAAAATCGGATTTGATCAGGCCGTAATCGACCTTGCCGTGACGTTCGCCCTGCGGCGTGAAAGTCAGGTCGCAGCGGCCGTCCGTCGTGGCGACGCGCCAGGGCTTTAAAACGTTGTTTTCATCGTATTCGAATTTCGCGGCGGAAAGCTCCGACATTTTGCCGCCGACCCACAGCACGTTTTCATTCCATCGCTCGTCGTCGGCGATGAAATTTTTCACCAGATTGATCGCGACAATTCCCTTTTTACCGCTGTACCCCGCGCACGTGGCCCAGCGCCAGAACGTGTCGTAAGGGTAATAGGCTTTTTGAATATCGATGACGGCGATGTCCTTGTCCTCGTCAAGCTCGACGGCCCGGTCCCCGACGGAAACCGTTCCGCGAACCGGGCAGGCGCATTTGTGCGTGTACAGCGGACGATTCGGCGCGATGGGCAAAACGGAGATCAGGGGCTGCAGGCTGTCGAGTTTTTCGATCATCTCGATATTCGCCCCGACGCCCGGCTTGTCGCTGTCGCGGATGTCGATGTGAGCCTTGTGCAATCCTTCGTCCAGGCGGTTTTGCACGCGGACTTCGTATCCCGACTTTTGAAACAGGCTGGCCGAATTCCACAATTCGCGGGAGATTTTGGCCGTCGGGCCGGGCAACTCGCTGTGATGCTCGAAAAACTCACCGCTTTTCCGGTCCACGCAGTAACAAAAGCTGGAGCTTAAATAATGCGTGGTGAACAGCATGAATCCCAGGAAGATCTCCGAGTTGATGATCGCGAAATGCTGCCATTCCTTTAACCGCGCCATGCGGATAATTTTCGGAGGGAAAACTTTCGGGGACCAGATTTCCGCCTCGTCGATGTTAAGATTGGCAAAGGGCTCCTTGAAATGCCCGAAATCCACGACCTGCCCGTTTTTGACCAGCCAGGGCGGTGTGTTATTTAAAGCTCGCATATTCACTCCGTTCGATAACTCATGACTTGAAATTTTATTGATACGGCCACATAAGCCGGACTTTTTTGCTACCAGTTTTTCACGGATTGTTCAATCGCTTGAGGTTTCACAGGCTGCGAACGATGATCGAGGCGCCGGCGAAAATCAGCACGGCGTAGACCAGAATCCTGAAAGATTTTTCCGGCAATTTGTTGTGCAGCCTTTCCCCCAGGAAAAAACTCGCGACCAAAGGAATAAACAGCCAGGCGCTGACGCGGGCCGTATGCGCGTTGATGGATCCTGAAATGATATACGTCACGAGCAGGATCGAATTCAATAAAAACCACAAAGCCGACAGAGTGCTGCGAAATATACCCTTGTCGCGGATGTTTCTCGCGGCCCAGTAGGCGACCAACGGCCCGCCGGAAACCCACAGCCCCTGCACGAAGCCTCCGGCGATCAGCCAGGCGCCGGACCAGGGGCTTACTTTGGGAAGTTGGCCGTCGCTTACGCGCAAGGTATTTCGCATCTCGAATATGGAAAGGCACAAAACAAAAAGCCCGTAAGCCCATTTTAAGCCCTCCATATCCGCCACGTGAAACACAAGCATGCCGATAGGCTGCCCGATCATCGCCAGGGGAACGATGCGTTTGAGGAATATCCGCCAGTCGATGCCCGAAAAGTGCCGCACGGCGATATACGTGGTGGCGGCGAGGTTGACGGGGATGATGACCGGAACGAGAAAATCCAGCGAAAAGAGATTCGCCCCGAGGGTCAGCGCGATCAGAGAGCTGCCGAATCCCGTGGCGGTGCCCACTCCGTAGGCCAGGATCACGATGACAGCCAACAATATGAAGGTCATTTCCATATCAGGTCTTTACGCTTTTTTCTGTCGTTTGCACAAGGCGCAGGGCCGGCGCAGCGCTGTGAGTCATGATTTTACTAGTAAGTGAAGAGCGCTTTTTTATCGCCCGGACCAAAACAGCTTCGCCGCGGATGAAGCGGGGATGCGCTGATATTTTCCGTAAGCCTCGGCCGCCGCCGCAAGAATTTCGCCCGAGTCTTTGCCGGCCAGCAGCGCCTCATACATGGCATCCGCCGTGTAAGCCTCCGGGGCCATGAAATTCGTGGTGAGCGCCAGAAGCGACGTCTTCGGCGTCGCGATGCCGGGATGAAAATACTGCTTCGAGGCGCAGGCCAGAATCATGGTCGCCTTGGCTTTTTTTTGCGCCTTGCGACTCGCCGCGAGAAGAGATCGCCCCTGATCGGGTAAATCCATCAGATAATTGTGGCCGGAAAAAGAAACGACGTGACCTTGGCCTCCCCCGTGAGTTTTCAAACTATTCGGCAGCGGCAGCGCATAATCGTCCTCGCCGAAAAGGCTTTTGAGATACTCCTGGACCGCGTCGGCGATGAAGCGGCCCCGATACCCCGCGATGACAAGCAGAACTTCAAATGGCTTTTTCACGCCGCTTTTTTTCCACAAGCCTTTCGGTTCGCAGGTGCGTTTGTAGATAAGGATTTGCCCTATTTTTTTCGTCGGATCATTCATGGCCGCGACCCGGGTCCATCGTTTGTTTTTATCAAACCAGGTTCCGTAGCCGAACATGGCGCCCCAGTACAAATTCGTTTTCAGGTTGTCCCCGTCGCCGAGTGTTTTTGAAACGCGCGCGATGCCCTGATGTTCGTTGTCGCAAAGGGCCACGTAATGCGTGATGACAAGAGGTTTTCCGTCTTTGAGATCGGCGGCCGTTTCGGCGCACCAGCCATTTAAAGGCAGATATTGATCATCGGCTTCACCTTTCGCGACGACGGCAAACAGGCAAAGGATCATAATTGTTACGACGCGCGCCGAAAGACGGAATTGTTTCATGAGCTGACTCCCTTGAATCCCTCGAAATAAGATTGGCATCGCTCGATTTCTTCAGGACTCATGAATTTGTCATGCGCGTAGGCTAATGTCTGCCCGACGGTCGCCGCCTTGCCCGGCCAGGTGGGATTGTAGGGCAGTAAAGAAACTCTGTCGAAGCCGCATTCGCGAAGATACTCCGCAATGCCGCGCAGATTATTTTCGCCGTCCGTGACGCCCGGAATCAGGGGAACACGGGGCAAGACTTGAAAACCGATTCGCCCGGATAATTCCTTCATCGCGCGCAGGTTGGACAATATCACCGCGTTGTCGACGCCGCACCACTTGCGATGCTCACTCGCGTCGATGAGTTTGACGTCGAAGTAAACCACATCCAGATGCGGCGCGAGCTGCATTTCAAAACGCGAAAAATCGAAAAGGCCGCAGGTTTCCAGCAATGTCCCGAAGCCGCGCTCGCGGCACTCCGTCAAGAGTTCGGCGCAAAAGTCCATGGGCGCCGTGGGTTCGCCGCCGCTTAAGGTCAGGCCGCCGCCGGAGTTGGCAAAAAAGGCCAGATCCTTTTCCAGTTCGACCGTGACGTCGGTAACGCTCAATTCTTCACCCAAGCGCTTCAAGGCCCCTGCCGGACATGCGTCCACGCACTGGAAACAAAGCGTGCAGGCGCCGCGGTCGATGACTTCCGGCCGTCCGTGATCGATAGCGTGTTCCGGGCAGGCCGATTCGCATTCCTTACACCCGACGCAGTTTTTCGCATCGAACGCAAGCTGGGCCTTGAAGCTTTTGCTTTCCGGATTGTGGCACCAGGCGCAGTCCAGCGGACAGCCTTTGAAAAAAACCGTCGTGCGTATGCCGGGACCGTCGTCCAGGCTGTTGCGCTTGATGTCGAGAATCAGGGTCATGGATCAGACGCCGTACTCGGCCCGCCGGATGAGCTCGAGCTGCATGTCCCGGTTCAGGGTCACGAAATAGGCGTTGTATCCCGAGATGCGCACCAGGAGGTTGCGGTATTGCTCCGGGTGCGCCATGGCGTCTTTGAGCGTGTCCGTGCCGACCACGTTAAACTGCATCTGCATGCCGCCCATGTCGAAATAACTTTTCACGTAAGCGAACATGTTGCCCACGATGTCGCCGTGCGCTTCGCCGGGCTTAGGCGCCAGCTTCACGTTAAACGCGATGTTGTTGGTCATGGACACAGGATCGAGGCGCGCCACGTCGCGAATGGGATCCAGCAGATTGTCCGAGGCGCCGGCCTGCGGCGTCAGCCCCGGCGTAAAAGGTTTTCCCGCCTCGCGGCCCGAGGGCAGAGCGCCGGACAGGCAGCCGAACGCCACGTGGTTTGACATGGACCAGAAGCCCGCCGTGTAAATTCCGCCGCGATAGTTGCGATGCGCCGCCAGCGTGTCGTGCGTAAAGCGCGTCACGCGGTTGGCGATCTCAAGCGCCTGCTCGCTTCCCGATCCGAACTTGGGGACTTTTTTTACGATGCGCGCGTGCAGGGCGGGATTCGACGCGAAGTTGTCGTCAAGGGCTTTTATCAGCTCGCCGAAGCCGACGGATTTTTCCTCGAAGACCATCTTTTTAATGGTCATCAGCGAGTCGGTGACGTCGGCCAGGCCGATGCACGCCATGCCCGTTGTGTTGTAACGCGCGCCGCCGCCGGTGACGTCCTTTCCCGACGCGACGCATCCGTCGATGAGCGAGGATAAAAACGGCGTGGGACGCCACAGGGCGTGCGCTTTGGAGAGCATATCGTTATACGCGCACACCTGGTCGATCAAAAACGCGTACTGCTTTTCAAAAGCGGCGAAGAATTCCTCGAAGCTTGCGAAATTTTCCTTCGCCGGATCGCCGGTGGCGGGGCCGACTTTCCAGTCCATCAGGGGGTGAAGGCCGTCGCGCAGAGCCATTTCCAGCGCCGCCACCATGTTCATCATGATGTTGCCGGTATGGCCGAAATGCTTTCCGCTGATCGTCGGCTCCACGCACCCCGTCGCGGACCAGTCCCGCAAATGCTCCGGCGGATAATGGAATTCGGCAAGCGCCGTCATGACCGCCAGGTCGTTGTGCATGGACGGCGTAGCCCTCGTGATCAAATTCGTTTCGCACAGGCGGCGCAGGTACGTCTTCGAGTTTTTTTCAGGATTGAAACGGGCGTTCACGTTGGGATCGCGGATGCCCAGAATCTCCGTGACCTTGAGAAAAACGTATGTCATATCGCAGACGCCGTCGCCGCCGTCCGGCTTCACGCCGCCCAGGGTCACGGCCTGATCGGAACTGGAGCCGCCGAAAAGGAAATTGCCGATATCGGGAATCAGCGGCAGATGATCGGTGCAGCGCATGAAAAAGCAGCCGGCCAGCTCCACGGCGCGTTTCACGTACGCCCGCCGATCGGCGGGATCGTCAAACTTTTCGATATCGGCTTCGAAATACGGCTGGAGCCACCGGTCAAGGCGCCCCAGGGATAAACCGGCGTTCGTGTTTTCCATGTGCAGGCCGACCCACGCGATCCACATGGACTGCAGGGCTTCGTGCAAAGTTTTGGCAGGCTCGCGGGGAACGCGGGAGCAGATGCCGGCGATCTGTTCCAATTCCTTTTTTCGTTTCGGATCGCTTTCGGCTTTCGCTTCTTTTACAACCTGCGCGGCCAGGTTGGCGGCGTAAGCTTCAAGGCCCTTAAGGCACAGGATCATGGCCTCGAGAACATGGCGCTTTTTTACGTCGCCGTTTGCCTTGGCAAGCTCGGTTTCAATCTCCTCGATCATGCCGCCGGTTCCCAGTTTTAGAAGCTTCGGGAAATCGGGAATGGTGTGGGAAATGGCGACGGTCTTCCAGATGAAATACACGGCGAAGCGCTCGTCGAGCTGCTGGCACAAAGGCTCGCCGTATTCGCTGCGGACCCACTCGCGGATGTTGCGCTTTTCCCAATACGGAAAAACGTCGAAGTGCAGCGTGCGCCGCGTTTCCTCGCTCACGTCGTAGGGATTGAGCATCCGCTCCGGGACGCTGAAAAGCTCGCCCCAGATCATGGAGGCGTGCGTGTCGGGATAAAGCACCACGCCGATTTCCTCGGCTGTCGTCGTTCCCGCCAGAAGATCGTTTTTGCGCAAAATCGGCCGGCGCGTTTCCATCAGGCGCTTGAAAGCATGCCCCTGGCGCAGCGCGGGAATCCAGGGCTCGCCCCGCGAATCCGCCTCGTAGCCGTTTTCGCGAAACCAGTCGGTCATGATCTTCGGGCGTTCGCGGCAGATGGCGGGTTTGTGCGTGTGATGTATGTTTAAAAACTCCGTAAGGCGCGGGAAATCATCCAGAGACAAATCCGAAAGATAAGGATCGTCCAGGTAGGGCGCTTCGGGCGTTTTCTCGGCCTTTAGCCGCACCGTTTTTTCGGGCGGAGTTTTTGCTTTGCCTTCGCTTTCAAACATCGAGGAGGTTTCGGCCTTGATCTGCCCGGCGCGTTTCTCGCGCATGGCGCGATGCTTTTTTTGCAAAAGAAGCGAAAGGAAAAAATTGAACTTGTTGACGATCGCCAGGTTGCCGGAAATGGAAAGCTGATTTTGCAGCATCAGGTCCATAACCTCTTCCGGCGTAATCTCCAGCATGCGCCTTGCGACATCGGCGTTTTTGAAACACAGGACGGCGTCGGCGTCTTCGGGGATGCCCCGCCCCGCCTTGACGAAGCCGTTTTGAAACCGGACGTGCTGCTTTAAGGCGTCGTCTTTTGTTTTCACGCCGACGCAAAAATCCATCCAGCCGTCGACGCCTTTCAGCCACGCGCGGCGCGCCGGGCTTAAACGAAAGGTAAGCCCCATCAGCCGCAGCAGTCCGGCGACCAGCAGATTTGTTTTCAGTTCGCCCGGCATATTTTTTTGTCCAAAAAAATAAAACTTCCTTCGCTATCGACATTTCAACATAGCGCCGCTCGCGTCAAGCACCGCGGCAAGATTGCGTGGCGTTATGAACAAAATCAATTTTAGATGCTTGGCGGAGCATACACAGCCGAGGCTCGTGCTTCGCAGCGAAGCGCCGCTTCGCAGAGTAGTAGCGGGTGTGCCACACATGACGTGCCCGGGTGAAAGGTGCATGGCTTCGGCCCTGTAGACGTGTGTGGCGAAAGGCGCCCCCGCCTGTGCGAGCCCGCAGGGCGAAACAAACAAAAGCCGCGCACGACAAAATTCGCCTGAAGCGTCAGCGAAGGCGGATGAGTAAGCGGGTCATGAGCGGCCAGTTTTGAGTGGCCAGTGGTTAGAACAGAGCCGCGCACGGCAAATTCGCCTGAGTTGTAACGAAGGCGAATGAGTAAGCGGGTGGATATCGGCCCTGCAACTAAATGTAGTTGCAAGACATTCCTTTCACACCCGAGGGCGGGTGTGCCACACATGACGTGCCCGGGCGAAAGGTGCATGGCTTCGGCCCTGTAGACGTGTGTGGCACAGGCGCCCTCGCCTGTGCAAGCCCTTTAGGGCGAAAGAATGTAGCCCCGGGCGTGAGCCCGGGGTGCAGCAGGTAAGTAACATTTTAAAAGCCCCGTCAGGGGCGACACAAACAAAAGCCGCGCACGGCAAATTCGCCTAAAAGCGTCAGCGAAGGCGAATGAGTAAGCGGGTGGATATCGGCCCTGCAACTAAATGTAGTTGCAAGACATTCCTTTCACACCCGAGGGCGGGTGTGCCACACATGACGTGCCCGGGCGAAAGGTGCATGGCTTCGGCCCTGTAGACGTGTGTGGCGAAGCCTGTCGAGAGCCTCAAGGTCGAGCGACCGCGCACGGCTGTGCATTGTATCGGCCCTGCAAACGTGTGTGGTTTCCTTCTGAGCCGCGCACGGCAAAATTCGCCTGAGTTGTAACGAAGGCGAATGAGTAAGCGGGTCATGAGTGGCCAGTGATGAGTGGCCAGTGGTTAGTGGCCAGTGGTTAGAACACAAGCCGCGTAGGACAAAATTCGCCTGAAGCGTCAGCGAAGGCGGATGAGTAAGCGGGTAGATATCAGCCTTGCAACTAAAGCTCCGCTCGAAATGACAGGGGCATCGCAAACTCAAATTGATCCACTGCCATTTTAATCTCTGAGGGTCCAATTCCACGCTGCCGGCCGCGGGTTGGCGCCTTGGAAAAAACGGGCGGGAAAAAATCCCCGCCCGCGAGTGGAAGCGTCGATGATTTACGCGCGCGTTTTGACCAGATATTCCACCACGGAAGGATCGGCCAGCGTGGAGGTGTCGCCCAGATTATCGATATCCCTGGCGGCGATCTTCTTGAGGATGCGCCGCATGATCTTGCCCGAACGCGTTTTCGGCAGCGCGTCGGCGAAGTGAATGATATCCGGCGTGGCGATGGGGCCGATCTCGGCGCGGACGTGCTTTTTCAATCCCTTGGAAAGTTCCTCGGTTTTTTCGACTCCGGCGTTGAGCGTCACGTACGCGTAGATTCCCTGGCCCTTGATCTCGTGCGGGTATCCGACGACCGCCGCTTCGGCCACGTCCTCGTGGGACACGAGAGCCGACTCGACTTCCGCCGTGCCCATGCGGTGGCCGGAGACGTTGATCACGTCGTCGATGCGGCCCATGAGCCAGTAATAGCCGTCCTTGTCCCGGCGGGCGCCGTCGCCGGTGAAGTAATTGCCGGGCTGCTGAGAGAAATAGGTTTCCTTGAAGCGCTCGTGGTCGCCGTACACGGTGCGCATCTGCCCGGGCCACGACTGGCGGATGACCAGGTAGCCGCCTTCGTTGACGTCGCACTCGTCGCCTTCTTCGCGAACGACGGCCGGTTTGACGCCGAAGAAGGGAAACTGCGCGGAGCCGGGACGGATCGGCGCGGCGCCGGGAAGGGGCGTGATCAGGATGCCGCCGGTTTCGGTCTGCCACCAGGTGTCCACGATGGGGCACTTGCCGCCGCCGACCTTGTTGTAATACCACATCCAGGCTTCGGGATTGATCGGTTCGCCCACGGTTCCCAGAAGCTTGAGGCTGGAAAGGTCGTGGGCCTCGACGAAGTGATCGCCCTTGGCGGCGATGGCGCGGATCGCCGTGGGAGCGGTGTAAAAGGTGTTGACCCTGTACTTTTCGCAGATCGCCCAGAAGCGTCCCGGGTCGGGATACGTGGGCACGCCTTCGAACATAATCTCCGTGGCGCCGTTGCAAAGCGGGCCGTAGACGATGTAGGAATGCCCGGTGATCCATCCGATGTCGGCGGTGCACCAGTAGACGTCGCCGTCGTGATAATCGAAGACGTACTTGAAGGTAGTGGCGGTGTAGACCATGTACCCGCCGACGGTGTGCAAAACCCCCTTGGGTTTGCCCGTGGAGCCCGATGTGTAAAGGATAAACAGGGGATCTTCGGCGTCCATGATTTCCGGCTCGCACGCGTCGGAAACGTCGGCTGTCACATCGCGCCACCATTTGTCCCGGGAATTCCACACCACATCCTGCTCGTTGTTTTTCACCACGACCACGTGCTCGACGTTGTGGCCCTGCTCGGCGCAGAGTTCGACCGCGCTGTCGGCGGTGTCTTTCAGCGAAACTTTTTTCTGGCCGCGCCAGGTTCCGTCGGCGGTGATGAGGATTTTACAGGATGCGTCCAGAATGCGGTTGCTCAAAGCTTCCGCCGAGAAGCCGCCGAATACGACGCTATGGATGGCGCCGATGCGCGCGCACGCCAGCGTGGTTATGGCTAGTTCCGGGATCATGGGAAGATAAACCGAAACCCTGTCGCCTTTTTTCACGCCCAGGGATTTGAGGGCGTTGGCGAATTTGCAAACCTCGGCGTGCAACTGCCGGTAAGTGAACTTTTTATCGACGCCCGGCTCGTTGCCTTCCCAATGGATAGCGACCTGGTCGCCCTTCGTTTCCAGGTGGCGGTCCAGGGCGTTGACGGTGATGTTGGTTTTGGCGCCCTCGAACCATTTGATTTCCGGCTTGCCGAAATCGCAGTTATAAACCTTGTCCCATTTCTTTTCCCACCAGAAATTATCGGCGATTTCGCCCCAGAAAGCTTCGGGATCGTCGACGGATCGCCGCCACATCTCTTTGTATTTTTCAAAAGAGTTGATGTGCGCGTTTTGCTTGAAGGAGTCCGGCGCCTCGATGGAGCGATCCTCCAGGCTGACCGAAGTGATAGTTTTTTTCTCTTCCGTCATTTTTACCTCCAACGTTGTAAAAAAATTCTTGCCTGACGATAAAAAGGGCCTTTTCAAAGGCAATAGTTTTCTTGCGCAGGTATTGTCATTTCCAAAGGGGGTTCAAAGCGCGGTTCGAAACAGCCTCACCCCCGACGTATTTCAGATCGATTGCTAATAGACCGCGACAAAAAGATGGATTTTTTCATTTCCCCGTGCACGCGCCCATTATCGCTCGCGAGCCCGGACTGTCAAATTATTATTTCGTTAATGCCGGCAGACAACATTTCATAAAAAAAGAGAAGCCAAAATTTCAGGCTTCTCAGAGGGAGGGTAGCAATCAGGTCGTGGTTACCAGGAGGAGTGAGGATTTTCCCTAGACCACACTAGGAAAATACCCTAGCCGTTTTCCTGTGTCAAATAAAAATACAACGATTTTCAATAAAATTTCTTCCGGTTTATTTTTGTTGCTTTTCCTTTTATTATGCAATGCGTCATATTTTTGCTATAAATCCACACAGGGATTATCTTTTAAGGAATATTAAGATATTTCGAACCTTATTTAAGGATTATCGCCGACTGTTTCGGGCGTGGCAGAATCAGCCGGGGTCGGCGCCGGCAGGCCGTCGGCCTCTTTTTTGGCTATTTCCAAATCTTCGCTATCGGTGAAAGGATACTGCTTGTACATCGAAAGGGCTTCGTGAGCGAATTCGCCGGCTTTTTTCATATCTTTCTGTTTGTAAATTTTTGCCAGCTCCAAAAGAGTTTTCGCCGTTTCAGGATAAATCGACGGATACTTTTCCCTGCGCACGGCCAGAGCCTCGTCAAAGGCTTTTTCCGCCTCGTCATAGCGCCCCAGAGCCGCCAGGGAAAGGCCCATGTCGTGCTGCAGCCAGGCGATCATCAGATCATCCTTTTTCAGATTGGCCTGGTAGACGGGCAAGGCCTCCCGGTATTTTTGAATCGCCTCTTCGTGCCGCTCCATATGGCGCAGGGAATCGCTGACGCCCTTGAGGGCGCGGCCGATGCGATATTCTTTCGCGATAGTCGAGCCGCGAAGATATTCCAGATACTGCCGCCAGACTTCCATTTCCTTTTCATACATCTCTTGCCGCAGATAGGTTTTGGCCAGACTGTGATAGTTGTCAAAAACCCTGTAACCATCCGGCGCCCAGGCTTCCTTGGCGGTCTCGACCCCTTTTTTGTAGTAATTTTCCGCGCAAGCGTAATCTTCCTTTTTAAGGCAGTTATCACCGAGATTGGTCAATGCCCATTCGATATCCTTTTTATCCGGAGATTCTGTATTTTGGATTACGCTGAGCGCCTCAAGAAATATTTTTTCGGCCTCATCGTATTGTTCGTGATAAAAATGAGAGCGCCCTTTGTCCATCAATATATCTTCTTGGTCGCAATCATCGGCGAACAGTTTTTCCAGGTCATCCCGCCACTTTTTCCAAAACAACGGGTACAAGCGATCCCACTGCTGCCTTGTTTTCAGCGCCTGATCACAGTTGCCCGCGCGCACCATGTTCAAAATGACCATGTAGGCCGCATCATCTCCCAGATAATTCAAACCCTGGCGGCCGTTTTTAAGAATCTCAAAATGCTCCGTGGATTTTTCCAGATCATATCGTTCACGATATGCTTCACCCAATATCCAGTGAGTGCTGAAGCGCCAATCCCATTTAGGATTTTGCTCCAGCATTCTCTCACCAAGATAAATGGCGTATTTATTGTCATCTATATCGTATGCTCTTTGAATGTCCTGCATGGATTTCGACGCGTCGAGAATGCCTTTTACGTATTCTTTCATGCACTTTTTGCATTTTGAATAAACCTTCGCTCGGTCGTCTCCGGATGCTTTTTTCAAAGCGGATTCCCAATATTTTCCTTTATATATCAGACGTATCAGCTCCTGCTTGGCTTCGGAGCCGTATATCTTTTCAAAACAGTATATGTAAGTGCGTTGCATGAAATAACGTCGGCGCCACTTTTTCTTCAGCACTTCCTCGATATCATACTTTTGGCTCTCGCTGTTCAATGCCGCGATAACCGTAGGATGGGTGTCGCCCGATCCATAATACGCCATTCCTTCTTTCAGATACCTTTTCTGCGAAGCGAACTCCTTAAAACTGCAGCGCGTTTCGAAAACCGCGTGAATCATTTCATGCGTCAATATCGTTTTGACATCCTTCGAGCCGTTGAGAAGTGGCTGCCCGATCAAAGTGATGTTTTGCTTTTTCTTGCGGGGACCGGACCTCCAGGCAATGCTATAGCCCCAAAGGCCCGACCATTCCGGATTGTGATCGTAGATCGATATAGTGACATCTTCGAGCACTTCCCTTGCGCTTTCGTCGCCGACGAAATCAACCACGGCGTCCACCGCCTCGGGATAAACTTCGCGCACCATGCCTTTGAGCTTATTGATATCAACGTCCGTCAGATGCGTGGCAAACAGATCATCGGTCGTAACAAATTCTATTTTGTATTCATGGGCATACGCATTCGCGGCCGTCAGTATAAATAATGCGATGATTGATATAAGGACTTTTCTCATAGTCATCTCCGTCGATTGTGTTGTAGATTTGTTATCACATTCGGCGGAAATGAAAAAGAGTTTTTGAGCGGCGTTTTACCGAATCGTTTTTTAAAGTCAATTCAAACGGGAGACCAGGGATATCGCCGCGTCGAGATCATCTCCTTCGACCCAGGGATAGCTTTGCAAAAGGCGAAGGGCTTCGTTTGCCGCGGCTTTGGCGTCGGTGTTTTGGCCCAGCGCCGCGAAGCACTCGGCCAGGCGCATGAGCGTTTGCGCGGTCTTCGGTGAAACTTCGGGATAGTTGATCCGATTGACGCGCAATGCGTCGTCCAGGTTCACCAGCGCCTTTTCGTACTCGCCCGTCTTCATCTGCGCGACGGCCATGGACTGCCTGGCCGCCGCCGCCCAAAGATCGTCGTCCGGCAAAATCTTGCCGTAGGTCGCCAGCGCCTGACTCAGCATATCGACGGCCTCCGCGCGGCGGTCGAGTTTAAGATACAGATCCCCGAGTTGTTTTTTGGCCCGGGCCACGTACCGGTCGTCGGCGCGCAGCGAATGATCCAGGTATTTCATATAATCCCGCCAGACTTCGATCGCCGCCTGGAAATGCCCCAGGGCTTCGCGGGCCTCGGCCAGCTTGCTCACATTCAGGAAGACGCTGTTCGAGTCCGGCCCTTCGTCTGTTTTCTCCCTATCCAAAGCCTGCGTGTAAAAGGAAATGGCGTTTTCGTAATTCCCTTGTTTGGAAAGCACGACGCCCAGCGTGTAAAGAGTTTCGGCGATGTCGGCGCGATTGGGCTTTTCCTCGGCGAGATACCAGGCCAGGGCTTCGCGGAGATCCAGGGACGACTGCTCCCATTCCTTGTTGTAGAAGTGGAAAAACGCCTTGTTGAAAAGCTTCGTGCCTTTACGGCATTCATGCGCGAAGCCCAGGTCCAGATCCTCCATGTAGTCGCGCCAGATCTCCGGATACCACCTTTTAAACTCCGCTCTTTTCTTCGCGGCGGTTTCGCAGTCGCCGGAAAGCAGCTTGCAGTATATAATCTGGAACGCGGCGCTTTCGTGAAAGCGGTTCGGTCCGACCTTGCCCATGCGCAGCATCTCGTAATGTTTGATCGCCTCGTCGAACCGGTAAAGCTTCTGATTGGATTGCGCGATGTACCAGTGAGCCAGAATCCTCCAGTCCGACTGATTTTCGTCTGTTAGAATTGTTTTCGCCATCTCGATAGCCCAGAAATAATCCTTGTCGTTAAACGCCTTGATCACCTGCTGAATGGGTCCCGATTTCGCCAGCGTGTCTTTGAGCAATTGCCTCACGCACTTGTCGCACTTCTTTTTCACCGTCTTGTAATCTTCGCCGACGGATTCCTTCAGCGCCTTTTTATATCCGCGACCCGAAAATAAAACGCCCGCGAACTTGTCGAACGCCTCGCGGCCGTAAATTTTTTCGAAGCAGCGCATGAACTGGCGCCCCCGGTGATAATCGCGGCGCAACGCATCGGCCCAGATTGCCTTGTCATTGAATTCCTCCGGCACATCGTTCAAGTCATCCACCAGACGCAGGTGCGCTTCGCCGGTGGCAAAATAACCGATTCCTTCTTTCAATTCGGACGGAGTCTGGTGGTAATCGTCGAAGCTGTAGCGCGTCTCCAGCGCGGCGTGCAGCATTTCGTGAACCAAAAGAGTCTTCAGATCCATTTTACCCGTTAAAATCGCCTCGCCGACGATGCTGATGTTCTGGGCCTTTTTCCGGTGCGCGGTGCGGTAGGCCATGCTGAAACCGCGGACGTTCGTTTCATAAGGATGCACGTCGATAATGGAAATGTAGAATTTTCTAAAGCTCTTGCGGATGCTTTCGTCGCCGGTGATTTTCACGACTTCATCGAGGGCCTGAGGGTAAAGGCGGTTGATTTGGGCTTTGAGCCAGGTCAATTCCGCGGGAGTCATCAAAGAAGCGAATTCCGGCGTTTTGATGACAAGTCCCGGCGCCTCCGCCAAGGCGGCAGCGGCGGACAACAAAATCAATAAAACGGCGAATGCAACAGCTTTTTTCACAGCAAACCCCTCCAATTCCTAAATTCTTCTCACTTTATTCTATACTCTACCAGGAAAAAATTAAAGTATCCTGGTAGAAATGTGAAAACACACCTCAATCTACTCCAGTGAAATATCGGCTATAATTCCCAGGTGATCAGAAAGATCGCTCAAATTCTCTTCGTACAGCACGCGGCCTTCGCCCTCGGGCAGTCCCCGGTAAAAAATCCAGTCCAGGCGCGCATTCAGCAAAGGGGAGTCTCCCGGATGGGTCCAGGTCTCGCCTGGCGGCAGGCCGTCGAGCACGTCGGCGTATCCGTAATCGAAAACCAGGTTGATGGACGGCTCGACGTTAAAGATGTGGAAGACGCCGGTGTTCAGATCGCCGCCCCAGATGGTCGGACCGTCGAAGTCTTCCAAAAACTCCAGCGTGGCCCGGGTTTGCTCCTGGTGCGCGGTGAAGTAGCGCCACACGCCGCTGGTCAAATGCGTGGAGCATAATTGCAACGGCGTGTCGCCGACCATGATCTCGGCGCGGATGGACATGCGTCCTCCCAGGCGAAGCTCTTCTTCATCCTCCCACCACCGCTCGAAATTGGGAAGGCGGATCACGGCCGCGTCGCCGATGGGAAAGCGGGAAAGAATGGCGTTTCCGTGTTCGCCCCGGTCCTGATTAAGTTCCACGAATTCCACGCTGTAGACGTAATCCATGGCAAGCGCCTGGGCGAGTTCACGGGTGACGTTGCGGTAATCGGTCCGGGCGCAGCGGCGGTCGGCCTCCTGGATCAGGATGACATCCGCCTGCGAAAGCGCGGCGTCGTTTAGAAACCGGTCGATGAACTCGTCTATATGGCGGCCGCGTTCGATATTCCAGTCCGCGACCCTGATCCGGTCGGGGAGATCGGCGACCGGCTCCGCGAAACGGCCCCGCTCGATCAGGCAATCGATGTTGACCGGATCATCCAGCTCCTCGGGATCGGCTTCCCACTGCACGCAAAGCGGAACATCCGGATCCTCGGTTTCCCCGACGGCGTCGTTGATGTCATCGTCATCCGAATCGTCGTCAATGTCGTCGTCGGTCGAAGCCGTATCATCGTCAGGATGCGTGGCGTCTTCAGATGAATCATCAGCCTGCCCTGAGCTTTCCGAAGGGTCGTCGTCGCCGCAGGCCGCGTAAAAGAGTAAAGCGACAAACAGGCAAAGCAGAATCGCCACAATTTCAACTCGACCAGTTCCGCTTTTCATAAACGATTCTCCAAAGGCAAATAACCCACGCACTCTTTCAACCGGTCCAATATATCCCAAGGCGCGGGGCATATACATAGTGGTTAGTGGCTAGTGGTTAGTGGCCATGATCGCTATATCCTGAGTGACTGCCCTTTTGTGCTAAAAAGCCCGCAGGGCGAAAGTCAATAGACAGTATGGACCGACCGGCTCCCTTTCGCAGCATCGTAGGTTAAGCTGCGAAAAGGATTTTCATTAGCTCAGAGCTACATACGAAAGGAGCCGATCATGTCCGAGAGTCAATATATCACGAGCGTAGGTATGGATGTCCACAAAAAGAGCATCAACGTTGCCGTCGTTCTTCCCAATTCGAAAAAAATCGACGCGGAATGGCAGATCGCCAACGAGCCTCGCGCCATCAAAAAGCTCGTAAAGAAGGTTAAGCGCCTGGCGCCCGGCGAGGCCGTGGCTTGTTATGAAGCCGGTCCCTGCGGTTACGCCTTGAAAAGGAAACTGGACGCTCTGGGTCTTCCGTGCGTGGTGATCGCGCCTTCCCTGATTCCCGTCAAACCCGGGGAGCGAATCAAGACGGATCGCCGCGACGCTCGGAAGCTGGCCTCCCTTTTCATGGCGGGCCTGCTGACCGAGGTGCATCCTCCCGATCCCGCAGAGGAGTCGACGCGGGATCTGACCCGAGCCCGGGAGGACACGAAACAGGATCAGATGCGCGCCCGGCATCGCCTGACCAACATGCTTCTTCGCCGGGGCATTATCTATACCGAAACCAGGCATTGGACGAAGAAACACTACGTCTGGCTTCGGCAGGTGCGCTTTGAGTCCGATCGGTCGCAACGGGTTTTCGAACATTATCTGCTGTCTTTGGAGCAGATCGAGGAGCGTCTGGCGGAGTTGGACGCCGCCATCACAGAAGCGGCCCAAAGCGAAGAATACGCCGAGAAGGCGGGTTGGCTGGGCTGCCTTCGCGGGGTGAGCACGGTGACGGCCATGACGATCCTGGCGGAGCTTCACGATTTTCGGCGTTTTCAAAGCGCGCCGGAATTGATGTGTTATCTTGGAATGACGCCTTCCGAATATTCGAGCGGCGAAAGCTCGCATCGCGGCGGCATCACCAAGGCGGGCAACGCGCACGTCCGTCGCCTGCTGATGGTGGCGGCCAAGCATTACCGTCACCGGCCGGCGGTGAGCCTGCATCTGAGAAAGCGTCGGGCGGGTCAGCCGAAGGCGGTGATCGCCATCGCGGACCGTGCGGGAGCCCGTTTGCATCGGCGCTATTACAAACTCCGTGAGGGATCGGGAAAACATCCCAACGTGGCGACGGCGGCGGTGGCGCGTGAACTGGCGGGTTTCATCTGGGCGGTGATGCGTCATGAGGAAATTTAGATATTAACTTTTAAGAAGACGGGTGTTTTTTCACGGAACGGAGGTTGAAAGCGGCGAATGAGAAAGGGTACGACCAGGCCGATGCGCGACCGGGCTATGCGACAGGGCGTTTTGCGCGCCCGGACTCGCGATTGTAGACAGCGTACGGCCACGACGGAAAACAGTCATGCGGCCCTGTTTCGGCTTGCCGGAATAACCCGCGGATATCAGAGTGACTCGTCGTCGAAGCATCCCTTCTCGTTCGTCGTTTTGAGCCTCCGTCGTCAACGGGCTCGTGCATCCCCGCGCGTTACCCACTTATCCACAATCCTGATGAGAGCTTTTAAAGAAGCTAAAAATGGATTATGGATAAGTGGATAACGCTTAACCTGTGCAGGGCTTGACAGGTCGGTCCATATCAGCCCGGTGCGCCTGCCCTGAGCGAAGCCGAAGGGTCAGCGCCGGGGAAAGGGACGACAAACATTTTTCAAAGCCCTCGCCAGAGGGCGACGGAATTCATATCGGCGTTATTCTTGCGGTATAGAAAAAATCACACTTGCGGGTTTTACGTTATATCCCCAAGGATTCCTCGCCGGCATGGGACGCCAGGGGATCCGTGGCGATCTTTTGCACTTCATGCTTTCTGGCCCGGTAAACCCACGCAATGGATATAATGCCCGCCAGGATATTGGCGACGGCAATCCCGCCAAATAAACCCTTCGGGCCGAAAAACATTGCCCCGGCGTATGTTCCGGGAATAAAGAAGGCAAGAATTCTTATCAGACTCAACATGGCGCCGTTTAACGGGCGGTTGATGGCGTTGAAGGAAACGGCCGCCAGCCTCATAGCGCCGTATAAACCCAATCCCAGCGGCGTAATCCGCAGATAATAAACGATGCTTTCGACAACCGCCGCCTCTTCGCTGAATAATCCCGCGAGCGGCCGCGCAAAAACGGCCAGCACGATCCATGCGGCAAATCCCCAGGCAACGGAGAATATGAAACTGTTTTGCTGGGCCTGGTGTACGCGCTCGTATTTTTGCGCGCCCCAGTTTTGGCCTATAACGGGCAAAAGAGTAATCGCCAGGGCGATAAGCACCAGAAGAGAAAACTGTTCGACGCGGATCCCGGCGCCCACCGCCGCGACGGTTTCATGGCCGAAGCGCGCCGCCAGCCATGTCATAAAACCCATGGAAAGGGGCATGAGAATATTTGTCGCCGACGCCGGAACCGCAATGTATAAAGTGTTTTTCCAGGATTGAACGAGATGGCGAAGGCGCGGCAGAGAATAGTCCAGCAAATGCTCTCGAAAGTGCAGGATCGCCACGGCGACGACCAGGACCGTCGACCGGGAGATCACCGTCGTCAACGCGGCGCCGGCAAGCTCCATGCGGGGGAATCCCGCCAGGCCGAAAATGAGCAGAGGATCGAGAACGATATTAATAAGCGAAGCAATCATCATGATCATGCTGGGATAAACCGTATCGCCGGTGGCGCGGATCACGTTGTTGCCGATGTTGGGAATGATGATGAAAACCATTCCGAAATACCAGATGCTCATGTAGCTCTTGATGAGCGGGATCAGATCCGGCGTGGCGCCAAGGAGCGTGAAGAGCGGTTCGATAGTCGTAATCCCGACGACGGCCAGAATCACGACGATGAAAAAAGCCAAAATGAAACAATCCGTGGCCATACGCCGGACGTTGTCCTGGTTCCCTTCTCCGATGGCCCGGGAAATCACCGAGGCAGTCCCCATGCCCAGGCCCATGGTGATGCTGTGCACGAACATCACCACGGGAAAAGTGAAACTCATGGCCGCCAGTTCCCGCGTGCCGAGTTGCGCCACGAAATACGTGTCCGCCAAATTGAAAGCCAGCATGGAAAACACGCCCATGACCATGGGTCCGGTCATGCGGATCAAAACCGCGCCGACGGGATCTTCGGTGAGATTTATTTTTCGTTTTCTCATAACAAATGCGGCCTCGAAAAGAAGTGTGCGATCCTACATCTTATCGTGAGAAAATCAATGAAGCGGCCCTGCGAACGTGTGTCTTCCTACAGAGCCGCGCACGGCAAAATTCGCCTGAGTTGTAACGAAGGCGAATGAGTAAGCGGGTCATGAGCGGCCAGTGGTTAGTGGCCGGTGGTTAGAACAGAGCCGCGCACGGCAGATTCGCCTGAAGCGTCAGCGAAGGCGAATGAGTAAGCGGGTGGATATCGGCCCTGCAACTAAATGTGGTTGTAAGACATTCCTTTCACACCCGAGGGCGGGTGTGCCACACATGACGTGCCCGGGCGAAAGGTACATGGTTTCGGCCCTGCAAACGTGTGTGACGAAAGGTGCATGGTTTCTGCCCTGTAGACGTGTGTGGCACAGGCGCCCTCGCCTGTGCAAGCCCTTTAGGGCGAAAGAATGTAGCCCCGGGCGTGAGCCCGGGGTGCAGCAGGTAAGTAACATTTTAAAAGCCCCGTCAGGGGCGACACAAACACAAGCCGCACACGACAGATTCGCCTGAAGCGTCAGCGAAGGCGAATGAGTAAGCGGGTGGATATCGGCCCTGCAACTAAATGTGGTTGTAAGACATTCCTTTCACACCCGAGGGCGGGTGTGCCACACATGACGTGCCCGGGCGAAAGGTGCATGGCTTCGGCCCTGTAGACGTGTGTGGCGAAAGGCGCCCCCGCCTGTGCGAGCCCGCAGGGCGAAACAAACAAAAGCCGCGCACGGCAAATTCGCCTAAAAGTGTCAGCGAAGGCGAATGAGTAAGCGGGTCATGCATCGATAATCGAAATGATCACGCCGTTGCATGCGCGGTTTTGTTTTCAAAATAAAATTTTGTTGCCGATTCGTGGCACACCCGCTCATTATCGCATCTTTGCTAACGCAAAGATGCGATTGGACATTCGCGGCTCTGTTTCGGGCGATCTTCAAGCTCCTTGCACCTATCCCCGGAGCACGTGGACATATCCGTCAAAAGTCCCATGAGCATCTCGCGTTGCGCGACGCGCTGGGGCGACTGGTCCCCCGCCAGGTTTTCGAGCTGATAGGGATCTGTGTCCATATCGTAAAACTCCGATTCGATGGGATTGCCGTGATTGTAATACTGCGCCAGAAGCGCGCTGATTTCCCCCGGCGCGCCGGCGAAATTGCGCAGGGCGAAATAATCCGGAATCTCAAACGGCGAATTGGACATGGACTTGTGCTCGATCAGAAAACGCAGCCGCCAGTCGCCGCGATCAGGATCGTCCAGGGCGGGAACCAATGATCGCCCGTCGGTCATGTGCGTGATCGTCGCGCCGGCCCAAGCGGCCAGCGTCGGCGCCAGATCGTTGTTGACCACGGGCAGATTACAGGTGCGCGGTTCGCTTTGCCCCGGCTCGCGGATAATCAAAGGAACGCGGATAGCTTCTTCGTATGGCGCCGTCTTGCCCGGCACCAGATGCCGCCCCAGCAAAAAGCCGTTGTCCGAGGAAAACATCAGCACGGTGTTTTTCAAAGAATCGGTCTTTTCCAGCGCCTCGACAACGTCGCCGATCATTTCATCCACGGCCAGCAGCGACGCCAGTTGATCGTTCCATTGACGGCGCGCATTGGCTTTGTCCTCATCGGAAAGATTCGGCCTGATGCGTATCCACCAGGGCTTGTCGCTTGTATCCGCCTCGTTGAAAGCCGGCCAGTCCGGCAGATCGGCGTCGAAAATTCCCTCGTGGCGGGGCGCCGGGCGGATGGTCAGGGCGTACAAATCACCGAATGACGGCAGAGCGTCAAAACCGTCGTCGGGAAACTCCACGTGCGGCGCCAGGGGATTGAGCCAAAGAAAAAACGGCGCGTGATTTTTTTCGGCGCCGGCTTCCGCGATGAAGCGCACCGCCCGTTTCGCGAAAACGTCGGTCTGATAATCCTCCGGCGCTTCGCCGTACGTTGAGACCCGGCCGTCGTCGTTGATGGTGTAGTTGTAGACGTGGTAGATCGTGTTGGCCACCGCCGCGAACCAGTCGTCCCATCCGGGCGGAACATATTCCTCCGCGGTCAGTTCGCCGTATTCATTGAGATATTTGCCGATCAGGCAGGTTCTGTAGCCCGCGTTTTGAAGCCACGTGGCCACGGTGGACGAATCGTCCAGGTTGGACACGCCGCCCCAGGGATAATTGTTGTTCCACACGCCGTTGTTGTGGGAGTACTGGCCGGTGAGAAAGATCGTGCGCGACGGGCAGCACATGGGATTCGACACGAAGGATTCGCCGAAGGCTGTGCCCTTGTCCACGATGTACTTTTTCAAATTCGGCATCCATCCGCCCTGCATGAGCGCGTTGTAATGCGCCAGATCCATGTCGTCGGTGAGAATCACGACGATGTTGGGCGGGATGCCGGGCAAGTCGTCGTCTCCCGTGTCGTCGTCATCGTCAGCCTGTTCTGAACTTGTCGAAAGGCCGTCGTCATCGCCGTGGCAGCATAAAAAACCCAGACCGAGGCAAACGAATATGAAAAGCGTCAGCGCCAAAGGGTTAAAGAGTTTCAATTTCCCCCCGTTTATCAAGCGCGAAACATTCGAGAGGATTTTATCAGAATACATTGGTGAATCATATACGCGCGAATCCGCCGATGCGGCGCGGCAGAGGAAAATTTTCAATGTCCCTTTTTAGTCCGTCTTGATGATAAACTTGTAATAGGAAGCCATCCAGTAAGCCAGGATGTAGTCCGTGCCGTTCATGGCCTGATTCGGATGATCCGCGCCGCAGGGCTCGATGCGAAACGGATTTCGCTGCCATAGAAAGTCCGTCGAACATTGTTCCGGCACCGGATGCGCCTCCATGGACTGCAATTTCACGTTGCCGAAAGCATACTCCAGAGTCGGGTAAAGAGCGATTAGTTCCTTGAGAAGAACCGATATCGGATCGATAACGCCTTCCGGCGGATCCAGATAAAATTCGGTGTGCGGCGGCTCGCGAAATTCCATCAAATCCTGCTCAAGTTGCGCCTGATACTCGGCCTCCGCCGGATCGTATCTTCCCTGGCTCATGAAAATCAGATTGAAAAAGGCATTGTGGGAAAGCCGGGTGAAGGTATGCGTCTGCGTCTCGAAAAGCTCGACCAGAAAATCATGGTCGGCCGGGCTTAAATAGACTTTCGCAAGGCGCAGGAGCGTGTGCATGTTCATATGCGACAAATTGTTGGGAAAGTACCCGCCGTATCGCTGGAAGTTGACGTTTCCCAGCCGAATGATATCCCGCCGGGAATCGGCGATCCATTTTTGCACCTGTTCCTTGTAGCGATCTTCGCCGATCATGTGATAGCCGACCAGGGACATGGCCAGCTTGAAGATCGCATAAAAGTTCGGCGCCGACATGGACGGCAGGCCGGTGACGTCGAAGATGAACCAGCCGTGCTCTATCAATTCGTCGAGCACTTCGGAAACGTTCGAGGCGATCGTCACGCGCGCGTCTTCATCATCCAGAAGATCATAGGCGATGGACATGCCGAAAAAATATCCGATGTACTGATCGCGACTGGTCTCGCCTTTCCACCAGTCTCCGGCGTATTCGCCTTCCTCGACGTGATGGCACCTGACTTCGCCGTCGCACCACTCGTCACCGCCGTGGCTTACGTAATACAGGCCGTCCTGCGGGGCCACGTAGCGGCTCAAGAAACCCTGGCGGCCCGTCACGCGCAGATGGCGTTCGAGAGCCTGAACCATGGCGACCGCGTTTTCCTGAGCCTCGGTTTCGCCGGTGACGTAATAACGCATCGCCTGGCTTGCCATGTAGGCGCTCGTCCATAAAGTGCTGTCTTCCAGCCAGTTATATCCCGCGACTTCGGTGAGATTTTCATCGGTGAAAATGACCTTGCCGACCATGCTGCCGTAATATGGATGGAACCACTCTTCGTTAAAATCGGTGTATTCCTCGACTTTCTGACGCAAATAACCGGCGCCGGGCGTTTCATCGTAATCCCGCGGCTCGACGACAACCTGCGGCCAAGACGCCACGTAATCGTCCGGGTAATCATCGTCATCCGCGTCGTCGTTGACATCATCGTCCGCATCGTCGTTAATATCGTCGTCGGCCTGCGACGTATCGTCGTCATCGTCATCCTCCTTCGCTGAAGCTTCGGAGGATGAGTCGTCATCGCCGCACGACAACGCGACGCACAAGCTCAAAACCAGGGGAAGAATCATGATGATTTTAGCGGTCCTCATTTCCCACTCTCCATGATTTATATGGCGCGTACTATAGCAAGTTTGGCTTTGACGGGGAAATACTCACCAGCTTTCTATTTGCTTAACGCCTATCCGGCAGGAACTGTGAGCTAGATCGATTGATCAATAGCCCCGAAGCCGTGCAAGCCCGCAACGCGGATGCGAATCATCCGCCCGGTTCAATGTTCCACTTTCACCCTTTATTGATGCTTCATCCCAGCTTCTTCAAAAGCCACGCCATGTTCTCACCCAGAGATTTCATGGTCGCCAGGCCTTCCTCGTCCTTCTGGCAGTCGCCCGGCGCCAGGCCGAATCCGAAGTTCCAGTACGTGGCGCAGGGGATGATCATGCCGTTGATCTGGAACATGCGGTTGACGGCGTCCATGGCCGGAAGCGCGCCCGCACGGCGGACGGCGACCACGGCGGCGCCGACTTTGCGGTTGAGCGTATAACCGTTGATGCGGGCGATGAGTCCGCACCGGTCTTGGAAGTTCTTCACGTGGCCGCTGGCGTTGGCGAACCAGGTGGGCGTTCCCACGAGCAGGCCGTCGGCGGCCCAGACCTTCGCGAGAAGTTCGTTCAAGCCGTCGTCGGGGCCGTGACAGAAGGTGTCTTTGGCTTTCGCGCACTTCATGCACGCCATGCACGGCTGTAATTTCAGCGGCGGAAGCTGGATAATCTCGGTTTCTATGCCTTCCGCATCGAGCTGCGCGCACACGACTTGCAAAAGCTGCATGGTGTTGCCTTTTGCCCGCGGACTTCCGTTGACTGCGACGACTTTCATGATTTCCCCCGTTTGTTTTTTTCCATCCGTTTCAGTAAAAACTTTGCAGTAATATTCGGCGAATAATTTTTCTTTTTCGTGCTTTGTATGTCAAATCGACACCGGCGATTTGAAGTTTAAAAAGCGGCGGACCATGGCCCAGGTGAGTTCCCGGCGGCGCAGCATGTCGAGGGCCGTGAAGCCGAGTTTGATATAGTTGGCGGTTTCGGACAAAAACATGGCGGGAAGCGGATGCTTTTTCAGCCACGGGCTTTTCGCCATGCCGCGGATCAGACCTTTTGGGATAAACCCCTTGCTGGTCAGATGATACAGGGCGATCCAGAGCTGATCTTCCGGCGAGCGTTTGTATGAAAAATCGGCGCGGAACTGGCGCAGGGCCTTGTCGCTGTCGCCGGCGATGTCCTCGGGTTTGATGACGCCCTCGTCCAGAAAGCGCCGGGTCAGCTCCGTGCCCGGCCACAGGTTCAGCGAAAAGGTGTAGATGTCGAAAGGCCGTTGCATGGCCAAAAGAAGGTCCAGAAGTTTTTGGCTGTCGGCGCTGCTTGTCGTGGGAACGTCGACGATGACCTGGTAGCCCGAGTGGATTTTCTGCCGTGCCAGAACGCGGCTGAGTTCGACGATCTTTTCGTCGGAATGCGCGCGGTTGAAAAGCCGCCGGTTCACATCGTCGCACGACTGGATGCCGAGCAAAATGCGGTCCATCCCCGCTTTTTTTAAAAGCACGATGTCCTCTTCATTCATCACGCGCGGGTCGGACAATATATCGAAAGGATAATCGAAGCGCTCTTTGTATTTCGCGGCGAATTCGGTAAGCCACGCGCGCTTGTAAGGAAAAAGCTCGTCGTCGAAGCGCACGCGGCGCATGTTGGGAAAATGCTTTTTCGCGTAATCGATTTCGCCCAGCACATTGTCCACGGAACGCACGCGGTAATATTTGCCCAGGCCCTTGTATAGTTTTTTCAGGATGTTCGTGTCGCAGAACGTGCAATTATACACGCACCCCCGTGACGCCATGGCGATGTAGATATGCTCGCCGGTTACGGGATCGCCCCGGGAAAAGCGCTTGCCGTCGATCACCCATTTATCGTCGTTGCTGTGATAATCGCGAAAAGGAATCGTATCCAGATCCTGAATAAGCCCGCGCACCGGATTGCGCCGGATTTCCCCGGCCTCGTTGGCCCAGATTCCCGCGACGCCGCCCGCGTCGCCGCCGGATTCAACAGCCCGGGCCAGTTCCAGAATCGACTCCTCGGCCTCGCCCACCGCCAGATAATCCACCTCGTGAATCAGCTTTTCCCGGTCGAAAGTCGTGTGCGGTCCGCCGAGAAGCACGGGGATTCCCAGTTCGTCGCGGATCATTTTCATGATCGGCCGCGCCGCCTGGAGATACGCCCCGGCACGCAGGGATATCCCGATAAGCCCCGGCCCAAGATCTTTGAGCAAAGTCCGGAGCCTGGTGATCTCTGCTTCAGAGGGCGGAATGAATCGATGGTGAAAATAATCCTTGAAATATATCTCGTCGACGCGAAATCCCGCCTTGCGCAGCACCGAGGAAAGAATACGCACGCCGTTGTTTTCAAAAACGTATAAGGATATCAGCGCGACACGCAGGCCCATATTTTTCCTTCCCGCCTCCCTTAGCGCGAAAAACCACCCGCGCACTATAGCACGGGATGAATATAGGGAAAGCGCACCGCTGAGTCTTGATCGTATATTAAGCCTTTCCCCCTTGTTCGCAAAAGCGAAAAACATTAGCTTGTGCCCCATGACAGGGCAAAGCGAAACAAAAAAGAAGATGCCGGATCTTTATAAAATCCTGGGAGTCGATCCTAAGGCCGAGGCCGAGCAGATCAAGGACGCCTATCGAAAGGCCGCTTTGAACCTGCACCCGGACCGCAGCGACAACCCGGACGATCACGAGCTTTTCAAGCAGGCTTACGACGCGTACTCCATTTTATCCGATCTCAAGCGGCGCAAGCAGTACGACGCCATGCGCCTTATGGGCCTGAGCCTGCCCGTGGACCGCCTTCGGGAATTCATGAGCGACCGGGGCCGCATGGAAAAGATCATGCAAAAAGCCGGCGCCGCTTTCGCCGTGGTCACCGGCCTCGTCAGGCGCTCGAAAAGCAAGCCCGGCCGCGACCTGCGCGTTCAGACGGTCATCACCTTCGCGCAAAGCTACACCGGCATTCGCCGCGGCTTCACCTACGGGCGGGAAGGCGACTGCGTGGTGTGCGAGGGCATCGGCTGGTCCGAAGTTTCGGCGTGCGGGACCTGCGGCGGCACCGGGCGCCTGACCACGGACTTCTTGCCCGGCGTCGGCAAACGCTGCCCGAAATGCAACGCCAAAGGCTGGGTCGGCGAAACGAAGTGCGAGGCTTGCCAAAACACCGGCCGCGTTTTGCGCCGCAAGGAAACCGCCGTGGACATTCCGCCGGGCGTGCAGGATGACGGGCGCGTGCGCGTCAAGGGTTTGGGCGAAGGCGGCCGTCTCGGCGGCAAGGACGGCGACCTGATCATCTCCGTGAAAGTCAAACCACACGAAGGGATGCGCCGCGAAGGAAACGATTTGATTCTGCGCAAAAAGGTGGATTTCTCCGTCGCCGCCCTGGGCGGAAATGCGTCCATTGAGCTTCCTTCCGGCGGCCTGAGCATAAAAATCCCCGCCGGAACATGGCGAAATAGAAGGCTGCGAGTGCGTGGACGGGGCTTTCCCGATCCGGCCACGGGACACGCGGGAGACCTTTTCGTCGTGGTCGATATCGATGTCCCGGGCGATCTGGACGAAGTCGGGCAAAAATTGACGGAACATTATTTTCAGAGCGTGAAAAGCGAAGCCGACGCGCCCGCCGGGGCGTTTCAACTGGCTTTGGCGGACAGGTTCGGGCAAAAGGATGAAGGATGAAATAGGAAGGATGAATTTCGTAACACGAATACGAATTTCGCCACGTCCATGTAGGGGCAAACCCCCGTGCTTGCCCCTGTTCCGGAGGGTGGTCACAGGGGCCCGCCCCTTTTCCTCCTTCCGCCTTCCTCCTTCCTCCTTTTTCATCGCAATATGCCTTCTCGCGGCGCTGATGAGCGGCTGTGCGCAAAAACAGGGGCCGAAGGCGGCCTTGAGCGACGAAAAGACCGCGGAGATTTTCCAGCGCGCCGAAGCCTATTACCGGAATTACTTTTTTGAAAAAGCCCTGACCACGTACCAGGACGCCATCGACGCGAATCCTCAAGGAGAGTTGGTCCCGGCGGCGATTTACAAGATCGCCGGCATCCACATGAAGCAGGGACGCCCCGAGCAGGCGGTCATGTATTTCCACAGAATTCAGGCCGAATATCCCGACAGCCCCTTCGCCGCCGAATCCCTTTACAACATGGGGTACTGTTATTTTCAGACGGGCGACGCGGCCCGAGCCCTGACGGCGTATGAGGATTACCTGGCCCTGGACAGGGCCGCCAACAAGGCCCGGGCGCGTTTTCTGGCGGCCCGCGCCCTGGCGGCGCTGGGGCGATACGACGAGGCCCTGAAAAATTACGCCGTCGCCGCGAGTCTGCAAAATGCTCCCAAGGATCTGGTCGAGACGCTGCACGCCTCCGGGCAGCTCATCGACGAGCACATGACATTAAGCGACCTGCAAAAGTTGATCCCCGATCTGCCCGAGGGGCTGGTGGGCGATTACGCCCGTTACCGCGCGGCGCGGGATCTGGTGGCCATGCAGCAACGCGACGAAGCGAAAAAGCTGCTGGACGAAATCGATTACCGACGCGCCCGGTTCCGCTTTTACAAACACGCGCGGGGGATTCTCGACGACATCGCCGGCGGCGGCGGTTTCGCCCCGACGGTTCGCGTTATCGACGACGCGCAGGTTCCAAAAGCGAAACTGACCGTGGGCGTGGTCCTGCCCCTTTCCGGGCGTTACGAAGTGTTCGGACAGCAGGTGCTGCACGGCGTGATGATGGGACTGGAGGCTTTCGGCTCCAAAGGCGACGACGCGAAGATCGAGGTGGTCATCCGCGACACGGAAGGGGATCCGGAAAAAGCCGGGGCCAGGGTTTTGGAACTGGCGCAGAATCCCGACGTCGCCGCCGTCATCGGCCCGCTGCTTTACAAGGAAGCCGAGCCCGCCGCGCTGGCCGCCGAGGAGGCGGATATCCCTTTGATCGCCCTTTCCCGCAAAGAAGACCTGGTGCAAAGCCGCCCGTGGGTGTTTCGCAACGCCCTGACTTTCCGGCATCAGGCCCGCTCTTTGATTCAGTACGCCGACGCGCACCTGTCCTGCCGCCGCTTCGCCGTCATCTTCCCGGAAAACGAATTCGGGCAAACTTTCGCCGACATATTCGCCGCGCAGATCGATCCCACGGGTCAGACCCTGGTTTTTCGCCAGGGGTACGCGACGGACGAAACCAATTTCAGGGACATCGCCACGACCCTGAAGCAGGCACGGGACTACGACGCGATTTTCATTCCCGACGCCGCCGGCCGTATCGCCCTGATCGCGCCGCAGCTTATTTTCTACGGGATCACCGAGCCGGTCCTGCTCGGTCCGTCGTCCTGGAACAAGGACGAACTGGCGCAAAGCTCTCCATATCTCACGCACGCCGTTTTGGTGGACGCCTTTTTCCCGCACGACGATGCGCCGCACGTCGCCGACTTCGTGCAGCGTTACAAAGACGGCTTCGGCGATGATCCTACGCTGCTTTCGGCTCTCGGGTATGATTCGGTGGGCATGCTGGCGCGCGTGGCGCTTGGCGGAAACGAGCATTCGCGCTCGGCCGTCCGCCGGGGGCTGCTGCAAATCCGGGGCTACGCGGGCATCACGGGCAAAACATCGTTTATGGAAAACGGCGAAGTGGATAAAGAACTCTACCTCCTTCGCGTCAGCGAATACGGCATCGAAAAGATGTATTAGAGTAAAAACAGACTCATCAAGGCGATGATATAGAAAAGTATCGGCGCGGCGAGCCAGATGGGCTGCATCATGAGCGTGATGGGATGCTCGCCGACGCGAAAGAGCACAGGGTTCCACCAATAGCCTTCCACGTACACCCAGGCGTCGTTTGTCACGCTGGAAAATTCCACGAGGAAGGCCGAAACCTGGCCCCAGGCGATCATGACGAGAAGTTCGCGCCAGCGAAAACGTTCAAGGATCGGCTTTTTGCAAAACAGCGCGGCGAGCCACACGCCGGCGACAAAGATCGCGCCGTCCCAAAGTGTGTGGGAGATCATGAAGATCGTCCAGTGCATCGGAAAAGGGCGCGCCCAATGCACGATGGGCGTTTGAGATAAAGCGCTCAATGCGAATATCGGCGCCTCCCAGGTAAGACCAATGGCGGCGCCGACGCAAAACAGCCGCCAGTCCCGCCGCCCGGCTTTTCCCAGCCGATAAAAAACGAAAAGCAGCGCGGGGAATCCGAATCCCACGAGCAGGTCGAGCCAGTAATATGCGTTTTTGAACAATTGCGACATGGGAATCTAAATAGTGATCGTTATTTTTATTTTTGTCACGCAAAACTATTTCTTATTGGGGACACCCATCCTAAAGACTGTTAACGCTTTGGAATCTGGAAAGAATGGCGGCATTTACATTGTAGGGCTAAAGTTTGATTCGACTGGATGTCCCCAATAACGCAAAAGAGTTTGGAAGAATTGGCTTTTAGTTCGCTCTTGCTCATTGACAATGGGATAAAATATTCTACCCTCGAAGCAATCGATAAATAGGAAACGCATCATGGATATCGGAATCATCGCTGCCATCATCTCACTGATAGCTGTTTTCGTCTCGCTGCTGGCCCGTAAGGATTCCAGAAAAGCCAACGAGCTGTCTGAACAGGCAAATAAACTGGCGGAAAGAGTTTTCGCTCACCAAAAGGAAATGGATGAGCGTATGACAGCAAGGGAAAAGCAAGACAGATGCAATGCGCTTCGACAAAAAAGACGGGGCCTACGTTCTTTGGCCTTTGAAAATAAAACCGGCCTAGAAGCTCTCTATCACATATTAACGAGGCGCAGGGAATATTATAAATCCATGGCTACCAATGAATCGGAATTTGCCAAAAGGCAGAAAGAAATCGATTTTTTGGACATGTTAAACCGACGGCACCTCACATTTATGAAAGGAACCATCGATGGTCTTGACGATGAAAATAGGATTATGGATGAGTCTTTTATGGATAATCTCAAGACGGAATTGATAAAGGTAAAAACATTCATTAACGAAGAAAAACAAACGATGAATGATGACGAAAAACTGTTTGCTGTAAAAATCGCTGAAAAATACAAGGCCAATCCACCAAAATAATAACGACTGAAAAGCACTTTCAAGCATGTTTTAAATATTCTAACAATCCTTCGCCCTCCTGAATTCAAACTTAAACTTACTGAGCACCGACGGCGCGCAGGAATTCTATTGTCCGCTCTTGTTTGGGATTATCCAGTAATTGCTCGGGCGCGCCGGATTCGATGACCTGCCCGGCGTCGAGAAAATAGATTCGGTCCGACACGCGGCGCGCGAAAGCCAGATCGTGCGTGACGACGACCATGGTCATGCCCTTTGCGGCCAGGTCCGTGAGCAGATCGTTGATGCCGGAAATCATCTCAACGTCCAGGGCGCTGGTGATTTCGTCTAGCAAGAGGACTTCCGGATTCATGGCCAGGGCGCGGGCGATGGCCACGCGCTGCTTCTGCCCGCCGGATAGTTGCGACGGCCAGGCCTCATACTTGTCATGCAGGCCGACCTGATCCAAAAGCGCCTTGCCTTTTTCGACGGCCGCGGACTCCTTTTCGCCGCGCACGTAAAGCGGACCTTCGATCACGTTTTGCAGCGCATTGCGATGGGGAAAAAGATGAAAGTGCTGAAACACCATGCCCATGCGCGTGCGGTGCTGCGTGAGCTGGCCCGGCGTCATGGAGTTGTAATGAACCGGCTTTTCCTTGATGGAAATCTCGCCCGCATCGGGAAACTCCAGCAGATTCAGGCAGCGCAGCAGCGTGCTTTTCCCCGATCCCGACGGGCCGATCAGCGCCGCGACTTCATGCTCACGCACTTTAAAATCGACGCCTTTAAGAACGGCGAGATCGCCGAATGTTTTTTCTAGTCCCCGCACGCGGATTTCGATATTGGCTTGCGTGTTCATCTATATCGACCTCCCCACCGCCTGCCGTGACCGCTGGAGATGGCGCTCCCAGGCTTTCATGGAAATCGTGATAACCGAGATGATCGCCAGGTAAAAACCCGCCGCCAGCAGGAAGGGTAAAAATGCCTGCCCGGTTTGAAACACGACGTTGCGCGCCGAATAGGTCAGCTCGATAAGCGTGATGGCGCCGACCAGGGAAGTGTCTTTCGTCAGCACCACGAGGTTGTTTCCCAGCGATGGCAGCGAGTCGCGAAAGGCCTGCGGCAAAATCACGCGGCGCATGATCCGCGGCCGGGTCATGCCCAAAGAGGCCGCCGCGTCCCATTGGCCCTTGTCCACGGCGTTGATGCCGCCGCGCAGCGTTTCCGCGTTGTAAGCCGTCGTGTTCACGATAAGGGCGATGAGCGCCGCGCCGAATGCCCCGATCATCTCCACGCCGACGGCGCGGTTGATGATCGTGGCCAAAACGAAATAGGACATGAAAAGCTGCACGAGAAGCGGCGTGCCGCGCACCACCCAGATGTATGCGTTGGCCGCGCTGCGAATCCATGCGCGGCGCGATGCGGCGCCCACGCCGATGAGCGAGCCGGTCAGTAGCGCCAGGATCGCGGTGATGAGCGTCAGCTCGATGGTGAGAATCGCGCCTTTGCCGAGCAGCGGGAGCATTTCGGACGCCTTTTCCGCGAACTCGGCTTTCGCGGTTGTCGGCGCGCTTTCGGTTTCGACGGGCGGAATGTGTTTCGCGAAGCGGCCCCAGGACGCCAGAAGAACGTCCAGGTCCGGCTCGGCGCCGACCCATTTGGCGTAAATTTTCGCGTAAGCGCCGTCGCTGATCATGGCGAATAGCGCGTCGTTGACCTGATGAATCAGTTTCGCCGAATCTTTTCTTGCGGAAATCCCGCAGGCCTCTTCATACAGCAGCGGGCCGAAGGGCATGATGTCGCCGGCGCTTCCCTTGGCAATGTAAAATCCGCCGACGATGCGGTCCGAAATGAACGCCTCGATTTTATCCGCGTTCATGGCGGCCACGATCTCCGCTTCGCTGCCGTAACTCACCACCTCGGCGTCGGGAAATTTCTCGGGATGGGCTTTGATAAATTTCACGTACGTGGAATCTTCCGTGACGCCGATGCGAATTCCCGCAAAATTCGTGACGCTTTTTTTGGCGAAAACCTGCGCGCCGCTGACGTAATAAGGCAGCGTGAAGTGCATGGTTTTCAGGCGCGCATCGGTGATCGCCATGGACCCGCAGATCAGATTATATTTGCCGCTTTGCAATCCCGCCTGAATCCCGGCCCAGTAGGTCTGCACGAGCTTCGGCTTTCGCCCCAGGCGCCTCGCGATCTCCCGCGCGATATCGGCGTCGAAACCCACCAGCCGTCCGGCGTCATCGGTGGTCGAAAACGGCTGAAAGGCCCCTGACATGGCCATGGACAGCGGTTCGTCGGACTCCGGCATCGCTTTCGCGTGCGCGGCCGTGAACGCGAAAAGTACGGCCAGGCAGGCAAGCGCAGCGATAATAATAACAGGCGTTTTGGACGGCAGACGCATTTTTACCCTAATAAAATCAATGGATTTATCAGGATGGGCTATTGCGCCGACGATGTCAAATCGCCCTTATGCAAATCCATGACTTATCAGGCATCAAAGCCTGCCGGATAAATAGGCATCGTAGGCGGCCATGTCGAAATTGCCGTGTCCCGACAGGTTGAAAAGAATCACGCGCCGCTTTCCTTCCTGTTTGGCTTTTTCCGCCTCCACGATGGCGGCTCTTATCGCGTGCGCCGATTCGGGCGCGGGAATGATCCCTTCCGTGCGCGCGAAAAGCACCGCCGCGGGAAAGATTTCATCCTGTCCGTAGGCGACGGCCTCGACGAGCTTTTCATGAAGCAACTGACTGACCAGAGGCGAGGCGCCGTGATAGCGAAGCCCCCCGGCGTGGATGACCGGCGGCACGAAGTCGCGCCCGAGGGTGTACATCTTCAAAAGCGGCGTAAAACCGGCGGTGTCGCCGTAGTCGTACCGATACTCGCCCTGCGTCAGCGTGGGGCAGGATTTCGGCTCCGCGGCCAGGCATCTCACCTTTTTGCCCGCGGCCTTATCGCGCAGAAAAGGGAAGCTGATCCCAGCGAAGTTGGAGCCGCCGCCGTGGCAGCCGATCACCACGTCGGGATATTCCCCGGCCATTTCCATCTGCTTTTGCGCCTCCTGTCCGATGACGGTCTGGTGGAGCATCACGTGGTTGAGCACCGAGCCCAGGGCATATTTCGCTTTGTCGTTGTGCAGGGCTTCTTCCACCGCTTCGGAAATGGCGATGCCCAGGCTGCCGGGCGAATCCGGGGAACCGGCCAGGATGTCGCGGCCGGACTGCGTGCGGTCGGAGGGGCTTGCGTAGATTCCGGCCCCGTACGTCTGCACCATCGACCGGCGATACGGTTTTTGTTGGTAGCTGACCTTCACCATGTAAACGGTGACGTCGATATCGAAGATCGAACCGGCCAGGCTCAGGGCCGATCCCCACTGCCCGGCGCCGGTTTCGGTAACCAGATGATGAATGCCTTCCTTGACGTTGTAATACGCCTGCGCGATGGCCGTGTTGGGCTTGTGGCTTCCCGCCGGAGAGACGCCTTCGTTTTTGTAATAAATGTGCGCGGGGGTGCCCAGGGCTTTTTCCAGCCGGTGCGCGCGGACCAGCGGCGTGGGGCGGTAAAGGCTGTAGGCTTCCAGGATTTCCTCGGGGATGGCGATCTCGCTTTCGGCGCTCATTTCCTGCTCCAAAAGCCCCATGGGAAAAATCACGGCCAGCTTTTCGGGATTCATCGGCTCATTGGTTTCGGGATCCAGCGGAGGCGGCGGCGCGCCGGGAAGGTCCGGAATGATGTTGTAATAATGACGCGGAATGTCGTTTTCGCTAAGCAAATATTTGGCCTGTTTCATTTTCGTTTCTCCTTTTTCCCAACAAAAAAACCCCCCGCGATGTGCGGAGGGCTTTCGTTGTCGGTTATGTTGGTTTTTTAGGTCAGATCAAAGCCTTTCCGCCTTTATGTACGCGCACCACCACCAATTGCGTGCGGTCAAATTTGAAGGCTTATGGGCTGTCCGATCTTTCATGTCTGAAAGAATATCAAAAAACGCGGAAAGTGGCAATTCGAAAATGAAAAAGTATTTCCTTACACCCCTCGACAGGGGTTTATTTGAAATCACTTGATCTCCTTTTCCAGGGTTCCACCCTTCGCTATTGACCAAACATCCCCTTAGGGGGATTGCAGCGTCAGGAACCGTTTTTGCCGCTTTGAAATAGATTGAATCTCAGCACGCGAAAGGCGAGGCGGGCCTGGCTTATGAGGCTTTGAATCATAAGGAATAACCGCCGGGGGTGCGCAAAAGCGATTTGGGCAACGTGCAAAAAGTACCCTGGATGCGCCACGCACGTCAGCGTCGTGAGGAAAAACTCCCGGCGGACCTCGCGCCTGGTCAGATGATACGTGGGCATGAAGGGTTCCAGGAGTTTTTCCGGTCCGGCGATGTATTTTTCCGGCGTGATCCATCCCTGCTTGATCGCTTCATGGTACAGGTCGGTGCCGGGATAGGGATTGATCATCGAGACAAAGGAGAAATCGGCGGGCGTGTGGCGGATCATCCAACGCGTTTTCTTGATCGTTTCGTGGTCGTCGGCGGGGAATCCGACCAGAAAGGCGCACACGATGAAGATGTCGGTCTTGTTGAGCATCTTGAGAATCGAGAGCGTGCGGTCGAGTTCGAAACGGCGTCCGATGCTGTCCAGAACTTCCTTGGAGCCGGATTCGATTCCCAGAAAAAGCGACAGGCAGCCGGTTCGGTCGAGGGTTTTGATGAGTTTCTCGTCCAGGCTCAGGATGCTGGTCATGATGCCGTAACCGGGGCGGTTGAATCTTTCCACGAGGGTTTCGTATAACTCGTGCGCCCTTTCCTTGTTGATGTTGATGTCCTGATCGATGAAGCCGATCAGCATTTCGGGAAATTCACCAAAGAGTCCTTCGATTTCCTCCATGACGTTGCCGACGCTTCGGGAATGCCACCGGTTATGCCAGATTTTTTTCGTGGCGCAGTATTCACAATTGAAAGGGCATCCGCGGGAGGTCAGGACGGTAACGATTCTCCGTTTGCGGAAGTAGTCCACGTATCCGCTGCAGAAATAGTGCTCGTAGGGCAGGTTCGCGCGATCGGGAAACGGCAGCGAGTCAAGATCCTCGATGCGCGGCGGCGCGGGATTCGCCCGCACCGAGCCTTCATCGAGTCGGCAAAGTCCCGGGATCTCGGAATACCGATTGTCCCCGGATTCAAGGGCCTTCGCCAAAGTGGCGATGGATTTCTCCGCTTCGCCCATGATGACAAAATCGACGTCGGGATTCTCGACCAGCTCCGGCATGGCCGTGGCCATCGGGCCGCCGAGCAGGGTTTTCGCGCCGGTTTCCGCCTTGATTTTCCGGCACAGGTCCAGGGCGGTGTTGATGTTGGAGGAATAGGTGGCGAAACCGACGAGATCGGTCTTGTCGCGCCGTGCTTTCTCGACGATGTCGTCAACCGGTTTGGGATCGAAGTAGGTCTGGTGCAATGCGGCGCATTCGTGCCCGGCGGCCTTGAGGTAAGAGGACAGATAACAGATCCCGAGAGGCTCCATTTCATCCATCTGCGGGGCGCTGTGGCGCGGATTCACCAGTAAAATCTTCAATCTTTAATCCTTGAAACCTCGGATGAATTTCACACCGACTGTTTGTTTTTTCGCTTTCACCGGTGTTTGTCAAACTTTTTGAAGTCGTTGCTTGAGGAAACTTCGCCGACGCTGTCGGGTTGGAAAAATCCCGACGAGTCCCCGGCGTTTGATGAGCCGGGATTTTGTGCTAGGCTCATGCCTTGCGCCGTAGAAAATCTCAAGGCGGCGGCTCAAGTAAAACTTCATCAAAGAGGCGGTTGCAATGATCCTGTTGAATCCCAAGAAACACGCGCGCCATTATCCCGACGAACGCTCCAGGGAAATCATGCTCAAGACCATCGAGTTTTTCGAAGGCAAGGGCAAAGGCAAGGTCAAGGAAGATGACCGGCTGCGCGTGTGGTATAAGGACTTTCTGGAATTCCAAAAAAAGGAAAAAGCCTTCGCCACGCTACTCACGCCCGCCGCGTACGGGGACGGCGACTGCCGCTGGGACACCTGGCGCATCTGCGAGTTCAACGAAATCCTGGGCTTCTACGGCCTGCATTACTGGTACACCTGGCAGGTGACGATCCTGGGCCTGGGGCCGATCTGGATGTCGGATAACGAGGAGGCGAAGAAAAAAGCCGCGCAGCTTTTGCAGGAGGGCGAAATCTTCGCCTTCGGCCTTTCGGAAAAAGAGCACGGGGCCGACGTGTATTCCACGGAGACCACGCTGACGCCCGACGGTGAAAATCAATACAAAGCCAACGGGGAGAAATATTATATCGGCAACGGCAACGAGGCGAAGATGGTTTCCACGTTCGGAAAGATGGCCGACAGCGGGGACTACGTGTTTTTCGTTTCCAATTATCTGCACAAGCAGTATCTGCTGAAAAAGAACGTCATCAACAGCCAGTCCTACGTTTCCCAGTTCGCGCTCGAAGATTACCCGGTGGGCGCGGAGGATATCCTCTCCAAAGGCCAGGCGGCCTGGGACAGCGCGCTCAACACGGTCAACGTTGGCAAATACAATCTGGGCTGGGCGTCCATCGGCATCTGCACGCATTCCCTGTACGAGGCGATCAAACACGCTTCCTACCGAAAACTGTACAACATGCACGTCACGGATTTCCCGCACGTGAAAAGCGCGTTCGTCGACGCGTACGCGCGCCTCGTGGCGATGAAGCTCTTCGCGTTGCGCGCGGCGGATTACATGCGCGTCGCGTCGCCTTCCGATCGCCGCTATCTGCTTTACAACCCGGTGGTGAAAATGAAAGTGACCACGCAAGGCGAGGAAGTCGTCAACCTGCTGTGGGACGTCATCGCGGCCAAGGGATTTGAAAAAGACATGTTCTTCGAAATGGCCGCGCGGGACATCCGCGCCATGCCGAAGCTCGAAGGCACGGTGCACGTCAACATCGCGCTGATCGTAAAATTCATGGCCAACTATTTCTTCAATCCGGGCAAGTTCGATGAAGTCGGACGCCGCGACGAAATCGCCGACGACGCGTTCCTGTTCAACCAGGGGCCGACGCGGGGCCTGGGCAAGATTCAGTTTCACGATTACAGCAAAATTTACGGCGAGTTCGACCTGCCGAACGTGCGCGTGTTCGTCGAGCAGATTGACGTGCTCAAGGCATTTTTGATGAGCGCCACGCCGGATGAGAAGCAGCGCAAGGACATCGACTTCCTCTTGAGCCTCGGCGAAATCTTCACCCTCGTCGTTTACGGGCAGTTGATTTTGGAAAACGCGAAGATTTACGAAATCGACGACGACCACGTGGACCGGATTTTCGATTTCATGGTCCGGGATTTTTCCAAATTCGCCCTGCAGCTTTACGGCAAGCCCTCCACCACGGATGCGCAGATGGACCTTTGCCTCAAGATGATCAAAAAACCGGTTTTCGACGAGCAGCGCTATATGTGCATCTGGAACGACCACGTCCATCCGCTCAAAGACGCGTACGAGATGAATGATTGATTTCGGGCAGTATCAATTCGGAGTTCGGAATTCGGAGTGCGGAATTAAACAGAGCCGCGCACGGCAAATCCACCGAAGCTTTAGCGTAGGTGGATGAGTAAGCGGGTATATTTCGGATCTGCAAACGTGCGTGGTGAAAGCCTTGGAGCCTGAGCAGGGCAGGCTGCGGGATATGAGATCATATACATTTATACGAAGCCCGCTTATGCTTCGCGACTCTTTACCGCTTCAATACTTTTCCTATCGCTTCTAGCAGCGCCTTCGCCGCGGGGCAATCGGGAAGATTGAAAAAGGACAGGGCGCGCGCATCGAATCGGCGGATCGCGTCGTCTTCCGGCAGTTGTCCGAATCGAAAAATAGTGATATTTTTCGTTTCGTGGGACGAAAACTGCTATGAGGTTTTTTCGATGCGGGCTTTGTCGTCAATCAGCAAAAGCAGGCGGAATTTTTTGACCGTTTTCTGTCTATTGATCTTTTTTTCTATGGCGAATATTTCCTGTGATGACACTGATGATGACGATACGGATCGCGGCGGCGAATATGCGCTTCCAAATGACGACGATACTGATCAAGATGCGGATGATGATAACAATGATGACATTGTTGACGATGATCTGAATGATGACGATTCCGGCGATGATGATTCGGAAGATGACGATTCCGGCGATGACGATTTTGGGGAATGCATTGTTCCATACTCTGGTATAATATTGGAGAAAAACACTTTGCTTTGTCCTGGTGTATATGATTTACCCTCAGATATTAATTCTTTATTTGCTATCTCTTTTGGTAAAGATGACATTACACTGGACTGCCAAGGAGCTACATTGATAGGATATAATTTTTGTTTTTCCGATGTAAATGACCCTTGGTTCTTGGGTATATCCGTTTATGATGTATCAAATATAGCTATCCAGAACTGTGTTATTAAAAACTATTGCATAGGGATAAACTCTCACGCTGTGCAAAATTTAATCATACGAGATAATGACTTATTCAATAATTCTCACGACTCCTACGGAGCTGGAGACAATATTCAAATCGTCAATACCGATGGTTCTACTGTTGAAAATAATTATATCGAAGGAGGATTGAATGAAGGAATTTATCTCGACCACGGCGCATCAAATATTTTAATTATTAACAACGAAATCAAAGATGTTGGCAATAATGGTGTTTCTTGCGGCGTTGGTGGCTGCTCAAGAGTGTTTGTGGAAGGAAATGTTATTCAAAACGTTGAAGGTGATGGCATTGAATTCGAGAATTCCTCAGAAATAAGCATTGATGGGAATTCAATATTTTCGTCACAAAGCAACGGTATTAAATTTCAAAACACATCTGTTTCTGAAGTTATGAATAATATAATTAGAAATAACTCAGGTTACGGCATTGATATAGGTTTAGATTCTTTTGATAATGCTATATATAATAATCTTTTAGAAAATACCTACAACGCAAAAGATGAAGGTTTGGAAAATACTTGGAATATTGATCTTGATTGCAATGTACCCAATGTTGTAGGTGGAAACTGCGTTGGAGGAAATTATTATAGTGATTATACAGGCGTCGATTCTGATGAGGATGGAATCGGAGACACACCATATGCAATACCTGGGACATCTACGTCAATAGATTATCTCCCGATTATTATGCAGGAATAGCCATTCCTTGTGTTAGCAACTACTGGAACAGGTGTTTCTTTAGCGCTTCTAGCAGCGCCTTCGCCGCGGGGCAATCGGGAAGATTGAAGAATGACAGGGCGTGCGCGTCGAATCGGCGGATCGCGTCGTCTTCCGGCAGGCATCCGATCACGGGCAGTTTCGTTTGCGTCATCGCCTGTTTGATTTCCGCCTCGTCGCGGACCCTGTTGAGAAGCAGCTTCACCTTTGCGTGAGGAATGAGCCTCGATGCGACGTTGGCAATCAAGTCCGCCACTTTCAGGCCTTTGACCGACACATCGGAAACGACAATAATTTCATCCACGATGGACATGACGTTGCGGTTGACCTGTTCGATGCCCGCCTCGGCGTCGATCAGCGTGACGTCGAATTGCCCGGCCATGGCGTCCAGCGCCTCGCGCAAGAGGCTGTTGACAGAGCAGTAACATCCCGACTCTTCCGGCCTTCCGATGGATAGAAAAGCCAGGTTGCCGCGCTCGCCGGCGGCGTCCATCAGCCGGTAGTCCAGCGCCATGGCCAAATCCTTTTTATCCATGCCGCCGGTTTTCACCTCGTCGATGATCTCATCGCGCACATCGGCCAGGGTTTTGGGAGATTTTACGCCAAGCGCCAGGGCCAGGCCGCCCGCCGGGTCCGCGTCCACCACGAGGGCCTGCGTGTCTTTGCGGCGGGAAAGGGCTTGCGCGGTCATGGCGGAAACCGTTGTCTTGCCCACGCCGCCCTTGCCGCATATGGCGATCACCTTCGGGCTCATGCGTTTCGCTCCTTTGCCATGCGCCGCCTCATGATTTTCAGTTCGTCCAAACCTTTGCACACCTGCTCATATTCGCACGACGCGCAGTCGCAATCCATATCCTCGACCATTTTTTTCATGGCCCCGATGATGCTCCCCGTTTGCTTGGCGATGGGAAAGAGCCCGGCGATGTCCTTATATCCCGACGTGACGAATAAAATCCGCGCTGCGATGACTGAATCGCGAGCCGAAAAGTTTTCGATCAGCGCGGCGGCCCATCGGTCGAATGAGAAGCCTCCTTCCAAAGCCCGGCGGCTGATCCGGCACCAGATTCCGCCTCGCGTGGGAACCAGGCGCACCGACACGCCGTCGAGCTTCGTTTCGTACAGCGCGTCCATGAGCATGCGGTAGGCGTCGTAATCGTCGTTAAAATTGCCGTAGACAGTCGCCGCGAGGGCGAAGGGATTTTGCCCCGCCGGCAGGTCTTTTAATTCGGGTCCCAATAGGTACGCGGCGTGATTTTGATTTGCGCGTGCTTTTGTCCAATGAACCATAAACAGCGATCCGTCTCCCGGCGCGCCAAGTTCCAGGGCGGTGTCTTCTTTGAGCACCATGTCAAAGCCGCCGGGCCAGGCAACAGCGCCCGCGTCGATTTCCGCGGCCTCTTTGTTTTTCAGAAAGCTTTCGACTTCGGCGACGGGCTGATCGAGAAGGCCCATGGATCAGGCGTCCGCCAAAAGCGCGGCGCCCATGGCGGCGGCCAGTTGCGGATTGTGCGGGAATGGCTCGTAGCGTCCCGCGAGCCTTTCGCCGATGAGTCCGACGACGGATTGCAAAAGGGCCACGCCGCCGGTCAGCGTGTAAATCCCTTCCAATCCCAGTTTGCGCGTTTGCGCCGCGACCATATTCGCCACGGCGTTAGATACGCCCAGGATGATTTCCGGCGGCGACTCGCCGTCGTTGACGTGCGTGATGACTTCGCTTTCGGCGAACACCACGCATTGATTGCTGATGGACGCGGCCCGTTTTGCTTGCGGGACGTGTTTGTCGATGTCCGCGATGTCGACAAGAAGCTTGCGGCTCATGACTTCGAGAAAACGCCCGGAGCCCGCCGCGCATTTGTCGTTTCGGATGAAGTTGACTACGTCGCCGTCTTCATTAAACGCCAGCGCCGTGATGCTTTGCCCTCCGATGTCCACGCTATACTCGACAATCGGAACAAAGTAAGCCGCCGCCGCGCCGGCGCAGGCGATGACGTCCTCGATGAAATCCGCGCCCACGCAAAGCTGCGCTCCGCTGCCCGTGGCGCCGAAGGCCTTGATATCCTCGCGGCGCATTCTGGCCTGCGCGATCAGGCTTTTTATAAAACCGTCGATATGCTCCGCCATGTCTCCGGTGGTGGAAATGACGCGGCTTGCCGCCAGCTCGTCCCCGTCGAGAATCACGGCTTTGGTAAAGAGGCTGCCCACGTCGCATCCCATGGTGATCATGACGCGCCTCCTTTGCGTGAGGCCAATATCGCCGCGCCGAATGCGCCGATGAGCTGCGTGTCGATGGCCGGCTGAATGATTTTTACTTTCAGCATTCTTTCCAATTCGGCGCGCACCGCCGTGTTCTTGGCCACGCCGCCGGTGAGCATCACTTCCTTTTCCGGTTTGACTCTTCGCGCCAGCGCCAGAACCCTTTCCGCCATGGCCCGGTTGATTCCCGCGGCGATGTCGGCTTTCGGCGCGCGGCGCTGCAGATAGTGGATGACCTCGGTTTCCGCGTAGATGCTGCAGCGGCTGCTGATGACCACGGGTTTTTTCGCCGATTCGGAAATCGGTCCCATGTCGCCGAGTTCGATGTCCATGGCCCGGCACATGACTTCGAGAAAATTGCCCGTCCCGGCGGCGCATTTGTCGTTCATGACAAAGTCCAATAAATCACCGTTTCGCCCGAGTTTGATGACCTTGGCGTCCTGGCCGCCGATGTCGATGACGGTGCGCGTTCGCGGCGCCAGGGCGTGCGCGCCGACGCCGTGGCAGGAAATCTCGCTCACGTTCTCCTGCGCCATGCCTTCCTTTTGGATTTTCTCCCGCCCGTAGCCGGTGCTGATCGTGTATCGTACGGCATGCGGCGCCGCGCCGAGATTTTCCATGGCGGCTTTCATCACCGCGCGGGCGGAATCCACCGGATTCGGCAAAACGGAAATCCTGGCGGACGCGGCCACGGAGCCGTTTTCAACAATAACGGCTTCGGCGGTCAGGGAGCCAATATCAATTCCGGCGAAATACATGCGGATGAAATCCCGTAAGTTTGAGGTGATAAAAAGGGTTTAGGGTCCAGGGTTTAGGGCATAGGAACGGGTGGCATGGACAAGATTCAGCGAGCGCCGGCGAGTTTAATTTTGTCCGTGTTATTTTCTCTTTAATGAATGCGCAACGGAAATAATCACGCACGGACAAGCGCCCTCGCTTTGCTTCGGGCCGAGAAGCTTGTCCATGCCACCCGCCGCCCGCCAAAGCGGGCTTTCTAGAATGTATATCATCCCTTTTCCGGGCGCTGACCCTTCGACTTCGCTCAGGGCAGGCGCACCCGTCTATTGACTTTCGTCCTGCGGGCTTGCGTGCCGGAGCTTCGATACAAATTGAGATATTTCGCCCGGGCACGTTATGTGTGGCACAGCCGCCCTCGGCTGTGCAGAAAGTCTCTGATGGACATTTCTTTCCAAACCCTGGACCCATGCTCCTCACTCCTCAATCATGACTTTGCTTCGCCCCGCGCCTTTCTTCGCTTATCTCTAATGCGGCTCGTGGCTTTTATGCTGCGTTTTTTACGGCTGAGGGCGTGCGTGACGAATTCCTCGATTTGTTGCTGGATCGCGCCGATGGGCGTCATGTTTTTCAACCAGGAATCGCCTTGGAGAACGAGGATCGGCAAGCCCAGGCGCTTTTTCAGCTCCTTGCCGAGAATGGATACGACGCTCCACGTCTGCTTGCACGAATGATGTCCGCAAAAAATTACGCAGTCGGCATTCAGGTCGCCGGCCGCAAAAACTATGTCCTCGGTCCATGCGCCGGACATGGACTCGCCGCCGACCTGCCTGGTCATGGGCATGTTCCATGCGCTTCGCGCCCATCCCTCGATCATCGTGTCCATGGAGGCGCAGTCCACGGCCTGCGGGAAATACAGATCCAGCCCGTCGCCCAGGTGCGCGTAGCCCTTATCGTCCATCCAGTTGAAAAGGCCCAGCACGTCGAAATAATAACTCGTATAAGCCCATAGGGTCCGCGCCTTTTCCGGGCGCTTGCTGAATGCGGGATCCTTCATGCGGCGTTTGGCGGTCGCCACCATGCTTTCCAGATTTTCAATAGCCGCATCGGTTCCCCACATGGTAAAGCGCGTGCCGTAGAGCATGAGAGAATAGAGATTGGGAAGCGGGCTGGGTTTGGCTTTTTGCATTTCCCAGAGTTCGTTGTTGAGCTCGGTGCAGCGGTTGGCTTTTTCCATGACGCGACGAAGTTTTTCTTCGGAAAGTTTTTCTCCCAAAAATTCCTCAAGATTGCGAATCATCCTTTTCGTATAACGCACGTAACAATCCCGGCCCCGCTGCGAATCGTCCGGCGGCTTTTGTAAAAAGAATTGCGGGATGTTCAGATAATGCGCAACGAATTCGTGGATCTTGGAATTGACGTCGCAGCCTCCCGGCGCCGAAGAAATCAGGGCGTCGGGTCGAAAATCCTCCCCGCCCAGAATTGAACCCAGCGCGATGCTGTTCGCCGAGCAGATGTGATCCGGCAATCCGAAACCCAGGGCCGTGTTAAAGTAACGCTCACCTTGTCCCTGCAGGGCGATGACGCCCACCGTGGACAAAACCTCGCTGGTGAGAGGAAAGGCCGAATCGAAGGCGTGCAGTAGCTCCGGCGGAAAATTAAAAGGGGCTAAAATGACCTTTTTCCCCTGCTTTTGGGCTTCGCGAGCGCCGATGAAACATTTTCCGAGCATTTTCAAAAACACGATGCTCGTGGCGCGCATCGACGGGATGAAAAAAGCCGATAAAGCCTGCCGGACATCGGGAGGCAGCACGCGCAAGACTCCCTGCGTTTCCTCGTCGCTGATATTTTCGGGCATTTTTGAAATGAGTTCCAACAGGTTGGCCGTGCGGTCGAATAATCCCGTCTGCGTCCGCTGTGAAACCATCAGTTTCCGATCCTTTCCAGAAATGCCTGAATCCTGGTCTTCAGCCGGCCGATGTCGGCCTTGGCGCCGTATTCCTTCTCGAGTTGCAGCGCCGGGATGCCTTCGTTTTCCAAAGCCATGCGAAGCTGCACGTTATCCACGCCGTGCACGTCGCAGAATTTGTTGTGGACCAGGATGACGCCGTCCACTTTCGAATCCCGCGCCGCCGAGACGACCAGATCCCGCCTCATGGCGAATTCATCGAACATTCTCGGGCAAAGAATGTGATCCAGGTAGATGGAAGCCAGCGCCTCGGCGGGATCGTCGGTTTTCGATCCGTCGTCGCCGGCCACGGCCCGCCATCCGAAACAAAGGGCGTCGGCGACAATGACCGCGCCGACGTCCTCGACGGCTTTGAGGAAATCCACTTCGTCGGTGGCGCTGCCGCAAAGCATCAGGCGCGCTTTTCCTTGCCCCGCATCATAATCCAGGCGTTTGTCGATGACCTTTTTGAGGATATCGGCAAACTCCTCGGCGGGTATCGAGCATCCGTACAGAAACAGCGCCATGGCTTCGGCGCCGGTGAGCGCCGGTTCCTCGCCGGCGCGCATTTGGTAAATTTCTTTTTCGTATTTTCGGATTCGGCGGCTTGTTTCTATTGATCGCAAGAGCTTTTCGTCGGTGATTTGAACGTCGAAATGTTTTGCGACGGCCTGGCGGAAAAGGGCGATATCTTCCGCGAAAAATTTCCGGGAGTCCTCGTCGACGATGTGCGGCACCCTGACGTAATGGAAAAATTCGGAGGGCTTGACGTATTGCCAGTTTTCGAACATGCCGCGAATGTGGTCGCATCCGTTCGTTTCCACGAGGCCGTCCAGAAAATCGTAGGCTCCGTCCAATCCCAGTTGCAGGCACGATCGGCAGTAGCTGCAGTTAAACCGGGAAAGATGCGCGTCGGCCAGATCCGTCCGCCCGTGCCCCAGGGCGCGAATGCGGTACGGAAGCACGCCGGCCGCTTCGAGAATTTCCACCGGCGTCAACACGCATGCGTATCCCACCACGCGACCCCCGTCTTTTTTCCACTTTTTCACGCGGTCGTTTTCGATCAACGCCGCTTGTTTGAAATACTCATCCATTTCTTTTCTCCGATCGGATCTTCGCGCGTGGGCGCCCGCTTTTGAAGCCGCCGACGCCGGACGACACGATAATCCATATTCCACCGAGCATGGGCCTGAAAAATGCCCCGGCGACCTGCGCGCTGGATGTCACGATCAGCGCGAACAGCTTCACCAGATGTCTGACGGCTTTTTTCAACTGCGCGGGATCGACATTTTGAATGACATCGCGAATGTACGTGCGCGTTTCATGTTCCCGATCATCCATGATGCGATTGAAGCGCTCGATCGCCTCGTTCAATCTTTGCCCGGCCTGATCCGGCTGGGTCGCTTTTTTTATTCCGGGATCATTGAGCGCGGCTTCTTTCAAGCTTTTCGCCAGCCCGCCGAAAGCAATGATGAGTTGCTCATAATCCAGGCTTTCGTAAAAACGGGCGCTTGTATCGGCCGTGAAATCGGGAGTGCTTTTTTGAGTCCGATTGAAAAGACGGGCCAGGGAGTTTACGAGCTTCGCCGCTTCGGCCGGTTCAAGCCTGTCTTTCGCGTCTACAATAAATGCATCGAAATCCTCATCGGGCATTTCCATGAGTGCGCCGACCAGGCTTTGCGCCAGTTGCCGGCCGGCGCCGCTGACAATCAGTACGGCCGTTGCCAGGCGGCTGATAAAATGCGGATTCGAAACGGCTTCGCCGCCGAGTTTTTGCGCGACAACTTCCAGATCCTCGGCCAGCGCCATGAAAGCCTCGCCGCATTTGTCCATGTCCAATGTCTCGGATGCGTCGTCAACGAGATCGCTGAAAACGGCCTTGAACTGCGGTTCGTTAAGCCCGAGAACCAGACTTCCTGCGTGAAGATCGCAAATCAGCCCGGCGGCCAGCGTGGCGAACTTCCCGAGTTGCTTTCCGTTAATGTCCTCGATGACGCTGAATAGTCCGCTGGCCGTGATCTCCGGCGCCATGTCCAGGTTTTCCAAAGTGTCGGACAAAGCGCGGATCAATCCGTTGGCGAGCGGAGCGATCATGCCGAAAAGATTGGCGGCTGCGGCAGGATTGCCCATAAGGCTGCGCGTCAAATGGTCGGATATTTCCGCGCCGAACTGCGAAGCGGCTTCGACGGCCAGGCGGACTTTGCCCAGGTCCGCGGCGTCAACGGCTTTCTCGAGCAGCGGGCGCAATTTTTCGCCAAGTTCGGGATTTTCTTTATGAATGTTTATCAGCAGCGTAGCCCAGGCGTTGACGGCTTCGACGAGAGCGCCCGGCTCCAGGTTCGCAATGCTTTGTTCCAGCAGCGCGCGGCGCCGGTCTTCGGGCATCTGCGCCAGCGCATCGGCGACGGCGGCCAGCGCATGCATTTTCGCGTTGATGATGAGCGGCAGGATTTGCGTGAAGTGCGCCGTCCACGCGCGGGGCAATTCGGCCAGGGCCTCTTTATCGATTTCATCGCGCAAGCGGGCCATGAACTCATCCCGCAATCCCTCAGGCAGGGAATCGATCTGGCGGCCCAATTCGATAAAGATTTCCACGAAGGAGTTGAAAAATCCCGGCGCCGCGGCGGCCAGCGACAGTGAAAAATTGGGATCCTCACGCAGCGCGGTCCGGATGAATTCCCCGGCGTTTTCCGCATCAATCCCACGCAGTTGAATCCCGATCAACTCCCGAAACGCGGGCGTATTGAGAATCTCCTTCAAAACACGGGCGCCGGCGCTTTTCGGTTCCGGAAGATTTTGGGATTTATTTTCGTCGCCTGTCATTCATCCACTCCGGAAGGCTTATCATTAATCTCTTTTTCGAATTTAAGTATATCACGCCAGGCCGCCGCCAACGGCGCCGCGACCTGCCTGATTACTTCGGGATTTTTCACTGCGATTTCGCCGATGCCCCGAGTCGCTTTTTCCACAATGGGAAGGCACAGCGAATCCTCGCGGGCGATGTCCTCGTTGATTTTTCCCGCCGCCGTTTCCAAACCGCTGAAAATCAAATCGGCAAAGGTTTCGGCGATACGTTGCTTTTCATCCTTTATTGAAGAAAAAAAACCCGCCGCGAAATTATCCACAAAGTTATTTTTCGCTTCACGCATACCCGGATTTTCGCTGCTCAATATGCCGCTTTTTAGAATCAGGATTTCCGCGCAAAGGCGCCCCAGTTTTTCAGCGTCCACGTCGGCGGCGAATTGAGCCAGAAATTCATCGCGCAGGGCCGGCGCAACGTCTACGGCTTGCGAGGTAATCTCCAGGCCGGCTTCCGTGGCGGCGTTGATAAGCCGCGGAAAAGCGGCCAATGCCGAGAAGGTCAGACCGGGGTCGCTTTGCGTGAGGGATCGGATCAAAAGCGGGGCGTTTTGCGGGTCCAGTTCCCGCATCAGCACAAACAGGCTCTCCTTGACTTTCGGCGAACGCAGAAGCTCGCGGAGGATGCGGGAGGCGCCCTCAAGAAGGCCCTTTTGCGAAGGAGGGATATTGAAGGCTGAAGGCTGAAATTCAGCCCCTTCTTTTCGACGATTTTCATCCTTCATTATTTATTCCTCATCCTTCGCGGCATTCCAAAACCGCCTTGTGTATCAAACACTGCACAGCCGAGGCTCGTGCTTCGCAGCGAAGCGCCGCTTCGCAGAGTAGTAGCGGCTGCGCCACACACGCTTGCAGAGCCGAATCCCATAATCCTCATTCCGAATTCCGCATTCGCCATTCTGAATTGATAAGGCCCGGAACCCGGAACCCGATTTCCCGGCACGCAGGTATCGGCCCTTAGACCATCTTGCATCCATAAAACCACCTCGCGACTTCCATCTGGCAAAGCTGCTTTCCTCCCATCCAGAGCTGCACCATTTTGACGTCGCGCCAATGCTTTTCGATGTCGTGGTCACGGTCGGTTCCGTGCGCGCCCATCAGGTTCATCGCCTTTTCAATCGCTTCGTCGGCCTTGTCGCAGATCATGTATTTATAGGCCCGACCCTTGGCGACGATTTCCTCGGACCAGCGGGCGCCGTAGAGGTCCGGGCGATCCAGCATCCGGGCGAATTGATATCCGGTGATGCGAATCATCTCCGCGGTCGCCGCAAAGTCGGCCAGGTCCGCGGCGATGTCGTCATTTTCCTTCAAAGGGAGACCGCGAAAGAACTTTTGCTCGCAGTAACTTTGCAAAATTTCATAAACGTTCATCATCACGCCGCTGACAAAGGACATGCTTCCAAGTAGCCCCAGGGAAACCACCTCCTTGAAATACTTAAAGTCGTCGCCGGGGCCGCACGCTCTGTACCAGGCCGGCACGCGCACGTTCTCGAACCAGATGTCGGAATTTTTGTCCGCCGCCATCCCCGCCTTTTGGTAAGGCTTGCCCTGCGTGACGCCCTCGGCATCCGCGGGTACGAAGATGAAGGCAAAGTCGTTGGGGTCCGTGGAGCCGGGGCGCGTGGTGCATACTACGCCGAAAAGATCCGCCACGCCGCCGGAGTTCGTGGGCCAGAGTTTGTGCCCGTTAATAATCCAGTCGTCGCCGTCTCGTCTGGCCGTCGTCTGGATCGTCGATCCCTTGAGCAGGTCCAGGTTCTCGATGTCCGCGCCGCCCTGGGGTTCGGTCATGGCGTTGGCCGCCCAGGCGGCTTTTTCGCTCTGGCAGAACATGGGCGCGAAGTGCTCGCAAAGCCCGCGGTTCACGTGAGGCTCGACGCAAATCATCATCAGCGGCCAGAAGACCACGCCGAATGCCACCGCCATGCCCGAATCGGCTCGCGCGACTTCCTCGAAAACCCTGAAAGCGCCGGTTCCCAGGCATCCGGAATGACCCAGGCCCAGGCCGCCCAGGTCTTCGGGAAACAGCAGGCGCTGCAGGCCGAGTTCGGCCATGAGCTTGTGAAAAGCCGGTTCGATGAATTGGTGCTCTTTCCAATCCTCGTCGAACTTGCGCCTGTATGGGATGACTTCCTTGTCGGCCCATCGCCGGACGATTTGCCCCAAAGGCTTGTCCATGGGCGAAATGTATTCCTTAGGGCGCGTGATGTCGTCGATGCTTCTCATGAGCTAACCCTGCCTGATGTTGCTGCCGAAGTAGTGGCGGGCCATCGCCGCGCGCGCCGCCGTAGGGCCGAGGCTGTTTTCCAGAGTTTTCAGGTCCCGCCAGATGCGCTCGATATTCCATTCCGTCGCGTAGCCCGCCGACGCCATCAGTTCCATGGCTTTGCCGGTGATCTCCACGGATTCGCGAAGAATGCGTTGCGTCAATCCCACGCACGTTGCGCTCACGGCGCTATACACAGCCGGGGGCGGCTGTGCCACACATGATGTGCCCGGGCGAAACGCATGTGGCGCAGCTTGTCGGGAGCCTCCAGGTTGAGCGACCGCATCCCACTGTGAATTTTGCGACCCTGCAAACGCATGTGGCACAGCCGCCCCCGGCTGTGAAAGGCGCGCCAGGTCGTAAAGAAGCAACCGACAGATTGCGATGCGCCCGCCGATGTCGCCCAGCATGGACGCGACCAGGGGATTGTCTTTGAAGATCATCCCCTTGCCCTTGATCACGCGCGTTTCGGCCCAGTCTTTGAGGATTTCCCAGACGGCCAGAAGCGCTCCCGCGCCCGTGGCGGCGACGCCCAGGCGGTAATCGTTTAGGAGTTTGTCGACGGATTCGCGTCCGCGGCAAATCAGGGAACCTTTTGGGATGACGACGTTATCAAAACGCAAATCCGCGTTCACGCTGGCCGCCAGGCCGGTTTTGTGAAAGGATTCGCCTCGACGCAACCCTTTTGCGTCGCCGGGAACAAGAAAACAGGCGGGCTCGCCTTCAACGACGCAGATCACGCCAAAAAAAGAAGCATCGGCTCCGGCGCATTGGGGGCGAACGTGGTCACCGGAAAGAATGTATGAATCGTCTTTTTTTAAAGCCTTCACCCGGCAGGTCAGGCCGTCGAAATCCGGCGTCGTTTTTTCATCGGAATAATCGGGCAAAACGAGGGACGCGATGAGCGTTTCGCCCGTGGCTGGCATGGCGTCGGCGGGCGCGCTTCTTTGCAGCGCGAAAGTATTGGCTAATAGAAAAGCGATTCCCGCGTCGGCCCTTCCGATTTGTTCAAGCACGGATGCAAGGGTGAATTCGGTAAAATCCGATGCGTCGTCGTTGGGAAAGAGATCCTGCAGGCCGATATCCACGAGCAGGCGGCGCAGCGCCGATGTCAGGAGTTTCGCCTCATCCCCGGCGTGCTCGAGGCGCGCGGCGATGACCTCCTTATTCGCCCATCGGGAAACGGTTTCAACTAACGACCTGTCCGTTTCGCCAAGAGTGCTTTTATCGAAGCAAAACACATCGTCGAAGTTCATTGCCTCTCCGTAAAAGCCTTAAAAAATTGCCATTGGCCCTTTGGACGGTCAGCCGCGTTGCTCTTTTTGGATGCTGACATCCATATTGAGTTTTATGATTTAATCCTACTGGCCTGGAATATGGCCGTCAACTTGGAGGAAGGAAACAAAACCGCCCCCGAAATAGGGGGCGGCGTCGCCTACAGTTGAAAAAGGCGGGGATTAGGATTCGATGTCGTAACCCGCGTCCACCCATGCCTGATAATTTCCTTCGAGACGATACACCATCTCAAAACCCTCATCGACGAGTTTGACGGCGGCGGTAATGGCGGGATCATCCGCGTGGCAGTAAATCAGGTAAGTCTCGGCGGGATCCAGATCGGGCAGAACATCGTCGAACGATCCGTCGCCAAGTGGGTAGCTCAGAGCGCCGGGAAGATGCCCTTCATCGTAGTCCGGTGAAACGTCGATGATAATGAGGTCTTCGTTGCCATCGATCAGTTCTTTGGCCTCCACGGCCGAAAGATCGGTGTAGCCCGAAGCCTCATAATCGTCGTTGTCATCATTGTCGTCATCGTCATCTCCGCAGGCGACGAAAAATGACATCACCACGATGGCGGTGACCAGTAACAAGAATATTTTGAGCAGATTTTCGTTGTTCATAATAAACCTCCGTTTTCAAAGGAGTTTTGGGTTTTTACTCACAAGTACTTGATCAAAACCATAAGAACGAACTTCGGCCGGGAAGGAAATCCACGCAGCATTCGGACAATTGTGTATCGCAACTTACGATACAGGCGTCGAAGAGGGTTAATCAGGGTGTTTTTGTAATTTCCACTTTATCGAGCGGATCTGCGGGGGGCGCCGGCGGGGGATTATCCGGCAGGCCGTTTTTTTGCAAGAATTCGGCGAATCCCTGCATCAGCGCGTTATAAAACTGCTTACCCAAAACCGCTCCGCCTTTTCTGGTCGGCATGGTCAGATTGCGTGCGCCAAGCTTCGGTGAAGTTTCCCGCCATTTAGCCATGGAGCCTTTGCCTCCCATGGCGTCGAAAACACTCCAGAACGCCGTATTGTTTTTGGCGGCGATATCGCGCTGCGTGGCGACCATTTGCGGTATCATGGGATGGGTTTTGATCACGTCGTTTTCTTTGATGGATTTGTCCGGCGGAGACATGATCAGGATACTCGCGCCCGGCAGGGCCTTTTTCACGCGATCGATCAGCGTTTTCATACTCAGTTGGAAATAGCTGAAATTCAGCGTTTCAGATATATCGTTGGACCCCAGATTGATGATCACCAGGTCGGGATTCCTATGACGCAACTGCCCCTGCCAGTGTTTTTCATCGACCGACAGCAGGGCTTTGACTTCGCATTCGTCCACGCCCAGCGCGTCGTACACGACGCCCGGTCCATCGTTTTCCATGATCAGACCGAAAAGCCGCGTTTTCTTCTTCATGGCGGTCAGTTCCAGGCGATGCTCGCCTTCCGGAACCGATATGAGCGCATGCGCATCCGAATTATCAGGGCCTTCGGTATCGAGAATTCCAAAAGGCTTTCCGTCCAGGCTCAGTTCGATAGGCCCGCCGCCGGTTTCGCGCGGAAAGAGAATATCGAACCGGGTGATTTTTTTGCCTGTTTCGCCTTTTTTCGCGCTTCCGCACTCGACCGTGGCTTTGGATTTAAAAGCCGTGGCCGCCGCGCCGCCGAGACCGAAACGCCGGTCCCTGACATTGGCTTCGGTCATGTTGAAGCTGATCCATGAATTCGAGGATTTATAATAGGCGTCCCGGGGCCTGTACCAGGGTTCGGGGCGGCTTCCGAACACGAAGCCGTGTCCTGCCTCGCCCCATTTATTCTGCAACAGCCGTCGCGTCGGGGCGATGATGATTTCCTTTTGAACCATCGCGTCGCCGAAATGCGCGATGCGGGTGACGGCGCCGGGACGGCCGGCGGCGGTGCGAGCCAGGCTCTCATAAAAATGATTCATCGCCCCCGACATATCCTCGATGCTTTGGGTTTTTTGCCCTCTTTCGGATGCCAGAGAGCTCAGAATAGCGCTCGCGTCGGCGGCGTGCGCGGCGGGAAGGCTCCACGCGGCGAAGGCGACAGGCACGAGGGCGCAAAACATAAACCTGGCCGTATTTTTATCGAAAAAACGCTTAAGCATACGCACTCCGCTTGGTATCGCTTGAATTCATGAAATAATGCATCAATCCCTTGACAAAAACAGCTTAAACAAGGCCGCCGGGATTTTGCAAGCATCCGAGCCCGCCCTTTCGCAAGGGCAAGAACGGGGGCAAGCCCCAACGATCCACTACTTCAGGCCCTGGTAAATATCTTCGAATATCCGGTCGAGGTTGATCGTGATGTCCCAGCCGGGGAAATGTTCGCGGAGTTTGGCCAGGTCGCTGATGTAGCAGATGTGATCGCCGATGCGGTTTTCCTCGACGTATTCGGTGTTCATGGTCCGGCCGGTGAGCTGCTCGGCTTTTTTGACCGCCTCCATGACGGAGATCGAATTTCCGCGTCCGCCTCCCAGGTTGTAAACTTCTCCGGGACGGGGATTTTCGTAAAACATATGCATGGCCCGGCACACGTCCAGGCTGTGGATGTTGTCGCGTACTTGCTTGCCTTTGTATCCGAAAATTCGATAAACGCCGTTGGTCGCCGCCACCTTGATCAGATAAGCCAGAAATCCGTGAAGCTCGACGCCGGCGTGATTCGGGCCGGTCAGGCAGCCGCCGCGCAGGCAGCAGGTTTTCATGCCGAAATAGCGGCCGTACTCCTGCGTCATGATATCCGCCGCGACTTTCGAGGCGCCGAAGATGCTGTGCGTCGTGCGGTCGACGGGGAAATCCTCGGCGATTCCCTCCACGTCCTTTTCGTCGGCGTATTCCCAGCGCGTGTCGAGTTCCTTTAAGGGAAGAAAGTTGGGGCCGTCGCCGTAAACCTTGTTCGTGGACATGAAAATGAACACGGCTTCGGGACTGTAATGCCGCACCGCCTCCAGAAGATTGAGGGTTCCCACGGCGTTGACGTCGAAATCGTCGAAGGCGCGGTCTTTCGCCAGATCGTGAGAAGGCTGCCCCGCGCAATGGATCACCATATCCGGTTTCGTTTTGCGCACCAGGCCGGCCATCGCCTCCCGGTCGCGCACGTCGAGACTTTTATGCTCGAAACGCTTCGCAGCCGCCAGGAGCCTTTTCAGGCGCGGGCGCGTATCGCCGCCGGGCCCGAAAAAATCCATCCGCATATTGTTATCGACGCCGCAGGTTTCCCAGCCGAGCTTGTCGAAATATTCAACGGCTTCGGAGCCGATCAGCCCGGATGAGCCTGTGATCAAAGCGAAGGGCATGCAATTTTCCCCCAAGCGAGAAACAGTGGGGTTTTGCTTTAGCGAAAACAAAGCAAAATGGCAAGGATGTCGGATTGATTGTCAATTGACAGACATTTTTGAGATAATGTTCTTCGGATAATGAATTGAAAGAGGTGGTATTATGAAAGCGAAACTGTTTTTTGCGCGCGTTTTTTTCTTTTGCTTCTTATCGGCCTTGTGCATTGCCGGGATGTCGGCGACCGTCGCATGCGATGACGGCGGCGAGGATTCATCAGACGACGATGCCGACGACGACTTGGACGACGATGTCAATGACGATGTCAACGACGACTTGGACGATGATGTCAATGACGATGTGAACGACGACTTGGACGATGATGCTGATGACGATGTGAATGATGACATCGACGACGACGTTGACGATGATGTGGATGACGACACGTATCCCACGCATGATGAAATTTTCATCGTTCACGGTCGGATTACCGTGGACGGCCAAAGCGACGTCGTCGCCGGATTCGGCCTGACCGCCCCGGCGGTTTACAGCGCCGAAATGATTTTTGTGAATCGGGCGGACGAAGAGGAAACGAAGCACCAGCCGACGTGGGACGTCGATCCCGGCGAAGACAATTACTGCGTGAGCCTCTTGCAGGGAAATTATGACATTTGGATGACCTGGACCGGATATTCGAACGAAAGCTTTCAGTGGTTCCGGTGGGAAGCGCTCTGGCGGGAGGATCTTGCGGTCACGCAGGATACGGAACTGCACCTTGATCATGAATTGTTTCATGTTCACGGCCGCGTGGAAAATCAAAGCGGCGAGGACGTGGAGTTTCAAAAGGTCTGGCTTTTCACGGAGCCGATCATTAGTGCGCGGGGCGAAGAAAGCTTTGAGTATTATGATTACACCGATGAAAACGGCGAGTATTCGATCACGGCTCCGGCCGGGGATTATTTTTACAGCGTCGACGTCTATGACGAGGGTTTCGACGTGCTGCCGCATTTCGAGGAGAATCTGAACGTCGCGGCCGATCTGGAGAAAAACGTCACTTTGCAAAGCCCGCAGGATCTGCCGGTTTCGACCTTTACTACACCGTCAACGGCTCGGCGCCGCCGGGGCCCTACGACACGTTCAGCGGCCGCGTGGACTTGGAAGATGAAACGCACCGCGTGAGTTATTTTGACTTTTGCGAAGGCGCCTGTTCGTTCCACGTTCCCGACGGGCCATACAAGCTGAAGATCAGCCTGGATCCGGCGATGGAAACGCCGCCGGTGTTTTCCCTTCATTATGAAAACGCCATGGAGCAGCCCGTCGATATTTCCGGGGCGACGGCGATAGGAAACTGGGACATCGTTTTACACACCCTTAACGGCGTGATCTCCGACTCCGCGCTGTCGCCGTTTCCCGATGTGACAATAAGCAGCGAGGCCGAAGAAACGGCGCGGGCCGGCGATCTCGTCGGCGAGTGGGAAGCCGCCAGCGACGCGTCGGGGCAATACCGCGTGGATGCGCCCGCCGCGGCCTACGATATAAAATTCGATCCGCCGGACGGTCCGGAGCCTCCCTGCAAAGAGACGCAGGCCGGTTTCGTCCTAAGCGAATCAACGACGCTGGATTATCATTTTCCGGAGCAATACGCCGAGTTGTCCGGGACCGTGACCATCAACGGGGAATCCGTGGAAGACTATTTCGATCCGTTCTCTGAAGCGCGCGTGGTATTAGTCGACGAGGATCAATACGAAGTTCGATCCTTCATCAGGGATCTGATCACCTATCAATACGCCGGACTGGCGCCCGCCGGGGAATACGACGTGAAGCTGGTGTTTCTGGGCGCGCGCGCGGACACGCTGTCGGCGATCGAATTCCTGACGATCTCCTGGCCGAATTTCATTGAAGGATTCACGCTTGCGGCCGATACGCCTTTGGATTTCGACCTGGAGCTTTATCTCATCGAGGGCGTCGTCAGCGACTGGCTCGGCCAGCCCCTGGAATCCGTCACGGCGTCTTTCGAGGATACGGAAAGCGGCCTGGACGCCAGGGCGGTTTTCGCGGGTGCGATCACCGACGCCCAGGGCGAATGGAGCATGTGGCTTCCGGCGGGAGATTACAATCTGCAATTTATACCGCCCGAATGCTCGGGGCTGGTTCCGCTGGATTTCGGCGAGTATACCGTTTTAGCCGCGGATCAGATCGATTTCAGTTTTCCATGAGATGCAACGATGCCACCCGCGTCGCCTTTGTCTTAAAACCGAATCAATCTTTTTTAAGCCGAAGTAACTCTTTTTCGATATGCGCGGCCAGGGCGGGCGCGTCGTCGATGTGAAACACGGGCACGGGAAGGTCCCACTTTGAATCGGAGGCGACGGCGATAAGCCTGTCGGTTTCCGGATTGCATATCAATTCATTCGAGCGCTCGGACCGATGGATTTCGATCTTCATTTCCTCGGACCGTTTGTAGCCCTCGGCGACGACCAGATCATAATCCATGTAATACTCGTCGCGAATCTGCGCGGGCGTAAGAGATTCGTCGATTATTTTCGTCAAAAAAAGCCGCTGCGGTGAATTGACGATCACGGCGTCGGCGCCGGCCTCGCGATGGCGCCAGGAATCCTTGCCGGGATGGTCCACCTCAAAACTGTGCGCATCGTGTTTTATCGTCGCCACGCGATAGTTTTTCTTTTTCAGCTCGGCAATGAGTTTTTCGATCAGCGTGGTTTTTCCGCTGTCGCTTTTTCCGACGACGCAAAAAATCGGCGGCGCCTTTTTATTATTTGTAGTCATGGATTCTTTCGCTCTTTCAATTTGTTTTGATATTCCTCGTAATCCCGCATCGTATTGAGGTTTCTCAGGGACCGCAAACCGAAATCCTCCAGGGGGGTAAAATGCATGCGATAGTCCTCGAAAGCTTTAATAATCTGCCGTTCGCCCGTTTTCAAACAGGCCTTGATCCCGTGAAGCATCCGTTTCCGATAAACGGCAAACAGGGGTTCGTAGCGCCCGTTTTGGGCGACGGGAACGACTCCGTCGTCATAAAGAGCCCGGTCGAGGAGGCTGCGCACAAGGCGTAGATCGATTTCGGGAATGTCGCAGGCCACGAAAAAGTTGCGCTCGCTCGCCGACGCTTCCAGGCACGAGGCAATGCCCATGAGAGGTCCCTGGCCGGGGATTTTGTCCGGGACGATTTCGGCGCCCAGCCCGCTCCATTTTTTCGGCTCGTTGGAACTGACGATGATCTTCTCGAAAGCCGGGCGAAGCTGCCGGTGAATATGCTCCAACATCGTTAGGCTCCGCACCGAAAGCAGGCTTTTATCGCTTCCCATTCTCTTGCTCAGTCCGCCGGCGAGAATCACCGCCGTCGGCGCCTCGTCGAGAATCCAGCGTCCGCTTAAGATTTTCAGCGCATCGAAATCGAAGTCGAAATTATTACCGTCGGCCAGCGCCGTCTTGTCCGCGTAATCCTCGGCGGCCGGTGCAAATTGCCCGCCGGCGGGCGCGCTGCGCTCTTTGACCATGAAAAAAAGGTCCGGCGAAACTGCGTGGCGCAGGCTGTTCGATTCGACGACGACGCACGCGTCCGGCCCGATTTTTTCCATAAGCGCCGAAAAGCCCTTTTCCAGGCTGTCTTTCAATACGCGCAGCCGAAAAACCCGGCGGGCGCCGGCTTCGAAAAGGCGCGCGGCGTCCTTTATATCCGTATCTCTTTTTTCTTCGGCCAGACTATAGCCGCAACCTTCGGCGTCCGCGCCCGAAATCATCTCGACTTTTACGGCGACGAGATCATGCCCGGCGCCAAAGCGCTCGATCAGCGAGCAGGCGAAAGTCGTCTTTCTTTCGTCTCGATCCGCGGAGCCCACCATGAGCATTCCGGGAGCGTGAATCATCAACTTCTCCGCGGTTTATTGGAAACAGCCGAGCTGGCAGGCCACGATGCGGATGTTGTTGTCGTCGCAGATGCGGCCGATGTCCCGGATCTTCGCATCCAGTTCTTCGGCGACGGCGAAGGCCTTGGCGCAAGGCAGAACCATGCGGCCTTTCACCTCCGAAGCGGCGTTTTTCACGGCTTCGACCAGTTTTTCATTTTCAGCCATGGCGCATTTCTCCCTTATATTCGCCTAATAATGCGGGCGCTTGTAACCTTCCCGTTCGGCGAGCATGTCGTAGGGCAGCGTGATGGTGTCTTCCTCGAAGGGAATGATCATCCGATCCTCGGGCAGCTTTCGCTCGTCGACGGTTTTGATGTAGTTCCGGCATTCGTCACAGGTCATAATAGGACGGACGGCGTCGTCGGCAACCATCAACGCGCCCAGTTTTTCCTGATCCAGGCACCCGCAAAAGGGGCAGCACCTGGGCGGCATTTCCCAGTGCGTTTCGCAAAGCGAACAAACCAGCAGCCAGCGTCCGTCGTTTCGACCGTGGCGCACGTAGGCCGGCGCCGCGCCGCAGATCGGGCAAAAGGCGCTTTGGTCCACGGCTTCGGTCATGTGCCGGTCGATATGGCGCGCCGCCCAGACGAGAAACGGCGTGGCCAGTATGCGCCCGTAGGAAATCAGCGCGTAGTGCGGCGAGCCGATCTGTTCCGCCAGATCTTTGGTCTTCTTATCGTCCCAGTGAAAAACCGCGTCCGTCGTCAAGGAGGCTAAGAAATCCTCTTTGCCTTTGGCGTATGCCAAAAGCGTCGCGATTTCTTCATTGATAGGCCCGATTTCGGCGAGGCCGGCGGCGACTTCATCGCTCAACGAGCGGATGATTTTATGATCGAAACGCAAATCCCCGTTTTTCAGCGGCAGTTTGGGATTTCGGTAATCGAAACCGGCGCCGAAAACGCCTTCGTCGATCGTCGGCCAGGTTTTTTCAAAAAGATTCGCCAGCAAAATCCGCAGCCGCACGAAGTTTCCGTAGAGACTCGCGTCGCCCAGGTATACTTCAATCCGCTCGGCGGCGGCGGCCCAGTTCGGCTTGTTTGGTTCCGGTTTATTTTTCACAATTCACACCCCTTCTTAGCGCGGAACATACAGGACTTAAGCGCCAGTCCGCAAGAGAAGGGGGGCGGCGAATAAATGAAACCGGGAATTATTTGAGCGAAATGATTTGAGTGTTATCCCTTGCGGGGCGCTTGGCGCGCCCCGCAAAGGGATTGCGTATTATCAACTGGGATACGGCGGGGTGTCGGGGCAGTCGCCGGTCCAGATCGCCCACTCCATCGTGTAGGGATCCGTCAGGTCATTCCAGCCGGGCACGAGTGTCATGCTGTGTCCCCAGCCACGGAACTTGACGTTGATGGTGAAGTTATCGGGCAGAGCTTCGAAAACTCCCATGACGACCTTTGTGGGAAGCTGAAAATGATAGCCCAGCAGAGTATCGCACTCGGCGGGCACGTCGTCGTACGTCAAAGTCCCGGCGTCGCAGGCCGCCAGGTCGCCGTTTGTTTCCGCATCGCAGCTTTCGGCGGGGAACATCAGGTTGTCGGCGAAAAAGCAGTCATGGACGCAATAGCTTTGGACGACGTAACTCTTCAACGCCTCCAGCGTGTCTTCTTTCGTGAAGGAGGTCGTTATCTCGGCCTCGGAGAAGGTCACGTTCCCGCCATCGTCGTCGCCCATCTTGGCCTTGATCTCCATATCCGCTTCGTAGTCCATGCGAACGCCGCACATGGCGTGGTCGCCGTAGCCGTCGATAACCTTCAGGACATCGTACGTCAGGGTAGTCGCCCCGGTTCCGAAGCAGGGATCGTCGAACTGCCACTGGAGAACCTGGCAGAAGGGCACCGGATCCTCCGGGAACATCGAACCTTCGCCGTGCCCTGAGGATTCGATGCCCGGATGGGCCTGCGTGAGCATGAGATCCCAATCATTAGGGCTGGTTTCCTCCATCATCCAGATGGGGAAGGGCGTGACGAATTCGTCGAAGAACTGGTTGATGAGCCAGTAATCGGTTTGAACCTCGGTCAGGAAGATCGCGTGGAAGGTATCGGTCATCGCCGACCAGTCGTCCACGGGATCGGTTCCCGGCGTGCATTCGAAATCATCCCATGTCGTCGGGTAAGGCAGATCGTTTTTGTTGGTGATTGTAACGGTTTCGTTGATCGGATCGATTTCCACGATGGCGTAATAGCCGCCGCTTTCGAAAACCGCGTTAAAGGAATACGCGTCGATGCCTTCGACCTCATAATCCTCATAGCTGCGCTGGTTGCCGGAAAACAGCGCCATTACATTGTCGGCTCTGGCTGAAAGAATATCCTTGATCGTGTCGGCGCCGTCGTTTTCGATGATCAGATCCGCGCTGTGGTGCCCCAGGAAGATCAAGGGATCGCCGGCCCCGATCGCCGTCGTGAGCGCGTCAAGCTGCGTTTGGCCCATGGAGCCGGTGAGGCCGTTGCCGTCCTGCCAGTGATCCCCGGCCATGGTGTTGCCCGCAAAGAATGTCACGCCCTTGTGGTCGATGGCGTACCAGGGATTCGCGCCGGGATAGGACGCGCCCATATCCGTTTTCAATTTCGCGTCCCGCACGGCCCAATCCGCCCACGTTATTTCAAACTCACGCAAATAATACTTTTCGGCGTAATCCTTGTCGCCGGGCATGAAATAATACGGAACGCTCAGGTTCGCCAGAGAAGTCATCGCGATATCCCAGGCGTCTTCCCAGGTCATGCCGGGATCGGGCGGATCCATCCAGGGATCTTCGATCAGCGAGGCCAGATCGCCGAGAATCAGCACGAAATCCACATCCGCTTCGGCGTTGACGGCGGTAATGACCGTGTCGAGATTCGCGTTTCTGCCCCAGCCGTCGTCGGGCGTTACGGAGGGATCGGCAATGACGGCGATGCTGAAAACTTCCGCCGTATCGTCGTCATCCACATCATCATCGACATCGTCGTCAACGTCATCATCGACATCGTCGTCAACGTCGTCGTCGACGTCATCGTCAACGTCATCGTTCACATCGTCGTCGATGTCGTCATCCACGTCATCGTTCACGTCGTCGTTCACATCATCGTCCGCGTCGTCATTGACATCATCGTCTGCGTCATCGTTGACATCGTCATCCACATCGTCGTTGACATCGGCGGCGTCGTTATCGTCATCATCGTCGTCGCCGCAGCCGCACGCGGTCGAAAAACCCGCAGCGGCTAAAAATACCAACAATATGCTTGTCCAGATAAGTTTTGAGAATCTCACTTGAACCTCCAATATTTGATTTTTAATGCTCAACCGAACCATACCAATTTCAAGAGGTTGTGTCACCGTTTAAAAAATTTCGGCTGACGGATATCAGGCCGAGGTTTTGCCGTGCACGTAACCCGCGATTCTTCGGATGGTCTCGAAGTTTTCCGGGGATACTTCGTAATGAGGGATGGCGATTTTGAATTCGGCCTCGACGGCCTCCACCAGTTCGAGGATTTCCAGGCTGGATATGTAGCCTTTCTCGAAAAGATTCTCGTCCGGGTCCAGGCGCCGGTCCGGCGGATCGTCGAGAATCTCGTCGTGAAAAAGGCCTGTGATTTTTTCGATCAATTCGTCGGCGGTCATGGAATAAATCTTTGCGCGTCGTGAAAAGTTTTCAATTTCCCTCGCGTCTTTTCGCCGCCAGTTCCTTGGCCTTTTTAAAATCGGCGAAACTGGCGTCGAAGTTCCCCGCGGCTTCATGCAACTGGGAGCGCAGGTTGTAAAGCATGGGATTGTCGGGAGCGTGGGCGATAGCCTGGTCGTAAGTTTTAATGGCGCCTTTCATATCCTTCTGCGCGGCCTGGATTCCGGCTTTGGCCAGGTATGCTTCGATATAGTCGGGACGCAGTTTGATGGCGCTATTCAAATCCGCCAGCGCGTGCGGGAAATCTTTTGTCAGAGCGTATGCGTTGCCGCGAAAAAGCAGCGCTTCGAAATCCTCGGGCGTCGCGGCGATGGATTTATCGAACGCGGAGATCGCCTCGTCGAGCTTGCCCCTGGCGGAATACACGAGCCCCAGCACTTTTTGGGCTCTGGGCCCGTCGTTGATTTTGACGATCCGGTCGGCGGATTTTTCCGCGGCGTCGAATTTGTTCATGTCCAGTTCGGCGTTGGCCCTTTCGAACCATGCTTCGGGAGAATCGGGGGCAAGGTCCGTGGTCTTGACGAAATCATCGTAGGCGCGCTTTTTCTCGCCGATCATCTGGTAAAGTTTTCCCCGGCGCAGATAGCAGGAGGCAAAGTTCGGCGCCAACTCCACGCATTTGTTCAGGTCGATTCTCGAAGCGGCCTGGTCGCCCTTGATCAGATAAAGCCCTCCCCGGCCGAGATAGGCTTTGGCGTTGCCGGGATCGATGAGGATGGCTTTCGTGTAATCTTCCTCGGCCAGCTTCACCTGATGGCGGCGAAGATTCACCTCGCCCCGGGCGATGAGGTACTCGATGTTTTTCGGTTCCATCATGATGGCCGAATCCAGGTCGGCCAGGGCTTTTTTCAACCGCCCCTTGGACATTTGAATGGCGCCTCGGGCGTAGTACAGTTCCCCCGAGGGTTCGATTGCGATGGCCCGAGTCGCCTCTTTTTCCGCTTCGGCGGCTTTGTCCTGTTGCAACAGGATCACGGCCTTATGCCCCATGGCCAATGTGTGTTTTCCGTCCAGGGCTACGGCCCGGTCCAGTTGGGCCAGAGCTTCGTTCAGATCGCCCTTGGCGGAAGCGGCCTTTCCCAGGAGAAAATGATAATCGGCGTCGTTTTCATTGCCCGAGGCCAGGCCCTTAAGCTGCGCCATGGCGGCGTCGAATTCGCCGTTTAAAAGCTTGTTTTCCACTTCGGCTTTCCAGCCGGTGAAGGGCTCGCGGGCCGAGGCGGTTATCGCGGACAAGGCGATAAGTAAACATAAGACGGCGAAGACTCTTTTTTTCATTTTTGCATCCACTCCAATTGCCCGCGAACTGTATCCCAGCGCAAAGCGCCGGGTCAAGTAAATGGCAATTATTACGCTCTTGACATTATTGAGAAATTACTCTCATGTGATCTCATCAAAATTGATGTGAAAGGAGTGCTTATGAAGCGATACGTTTTACAACACGGCGCCGTGATTTTGCTGCTGGCGTTGTCGTCGCTTTTTACGTACGGCTGCGGCGCATGCGGCCAGTCCGCCCTCGATGACGACGATGATCACTACGTGTCTGAAGATGACGACTCCGCGGACGACGATTCTGTCGATGACGACACGAGTGACGACGATTCTGTCGATGACGACACCGAAACGGATGACGACACGACCGCCGCGACCACGACGGTTCCGTCCACGTCGACGACGACCACGACGACAGATGACAGATTGAAATGGGATGAAGGAAACTGGGATCAAAAGAAATGGAACTAAAAAAGCAAAACAACCGCAATCGGTTTGGAGGAATGACCATGAACTGGAAACACTTTGCCATTATCGCCCTTGTTATCATCGCGACGGCCGGTTGGGCCGAGCAGGGCCGCAACCTGGTCGCGGCCATTGCCGTACCGAATACATTTACGGCGGGCACGCTGGCCGAATCGGCGAAAGTGAATGAAAATTTCGACTATCTGGCGGGCGAAATCGAACAGACAAATACGAACCTGGCGTCGCTGACGACTTACTCGACCACCGAGACCACCGAAGAGGTGGCCGGGGGCGGCTACGGCAATACGACGCTCACAAGCAACCCCTGCGAGGAGGGCGACATCGTTACCGGGTGCCAGTGCAGGTCCAATATAAGCAGGGGCGTATATATCATAAGATATGGGGTCGATCACGACAACCGGACCTGTGATTGCGGTTTTCACAATACGGTCTCCATCGCCATTGACGTATTCGCCTCGGCCGTATGCCTGGATCTGCCGTAACCGGATTTTGCGACGATAATATCAAGGCCGCCGTATTTGTCGATGAAGCGTATAATAAAAAGACTTATTTATAGCTGTAATATTTGGCGGTTTCAAAATTTCGCGCGTACTCTCAGACGTGTGAAGGATAGGTTATACTAATCCGTATATCCACATCAGGTCTTCAGAAAGCGGAAGTTAAATCCGCTGATTGCTCTTGTTTCATAACTCTGTTTTTGCATGTTAATCCATTCATGCCGCACTCCTCGATCCGATGACGGCACGGAACCCCGCGTCTCGCGCACAGAATCTCAGACGCGTTCGCCACAGACACAGAGCCGCGAGCGGCAATATTCGCCGATGCGTTAGCGGAGGCGAATGAGCGAGCGGGTAATGAAACGATAATCGATATAATCACTCCGTCGCACGCGCGATCTCGTTTTCAAAATAAAATATTGTCGCCCATCCGACGCACACCCGCTCATTATCACGCCTTCGCTTCGCTTCATGCGTGATTGGACATTCGCGGCTCGGTTTCGGACGGCAACGTTTGCCAAGGGCGCGGCGAAAGCAAGCAGGCAATACTTATATCAGCTCACCGGCCTGGTCGGCGAATATGGCGTTTTCCGGCGTCTCGACGTTTTTCGTTTCCTCATCTTCAGCTTTTTTAACAAGGAAATTCGGATCATCTGTCACCAAAGCCACCTTGAGAACCTCGTCCATGTGCCAGACCTTGATAATCTCAAGGCTTTTCGTGACTTCGGACGGAACCTCGCTGAGTTCCTTTTCGTTCTCCGCGGGGACAAGGACGGTTTTAACCTGCCCGCGTTGCGCGGCGAACAGTTTTTCCTTCAATCCGCCGATGGGCATGACGCGGCCGCGCAGGGTTATCTCGCCGGTCATGGCCAGGTCCCTTCTCACGGGCAGGCCGGTCAGGGCCGAGGCGATGGACGTGGCGATGGTGATGCCCGCCGAAGGTCCGTCTTTCGGAATGGCGCCTTCCGGGATATGGATATGCACGTCGGTTTTTTCCTGCTTGGCCGGATCGATGCCCAGTTGTCCCGCCCTGGAGCGGATATAACTCAGGGCCGCCTGCGCCGATTCCTGCATGACCTCGCCCAGCTTTCCGGTGATGACGATCTTGCCCTTGCCGGGCGTGACGACGACCTCCGCGGGGAGGATTTCACCTCCGGCGTTCGTCCAGGCCAGCCCCATGGCCAGGCCGACCATGTCGCATTCTTCGATCTGGCCGTAGCGGTATTTCGCCACGCCGATGTACTTATGCAGGTTCTTGACCGTTACGTTGACGGATTTTTTCCTGTTGCCTTTTTTCGTTAAAAAGCGCGCCGCCTTCCGGCATATGGAGGCGATCTCCCGCTCCAGGTTTCTGACGCCGGCCTCCCGCGTGTACTCACGGATAATTTTCACGATGGCCGCGTCGGCGATCTTCACTTTTTTATCCGCCACCCCGTTGGCCTCGAATTGTTTCTGGACCAAGAAGCGCTTGGCAATCTCGAATTTTTCCGCTTCCGTGTATCCGGGAAGCTGGATGATCTCCATGCGGTCCTGCAGGGGTTCGGGAATGCTGTGCAGGGTGTTGGCCGTGGTCACGAACATGATGTTGGACAGGTCGTAATCCAGGTCCAGGTAATGATCGTTGAACGTGTGATTCTGTTCCGGATCCAGAACCTCCAGAAGCGCCGAGGCGGGATCGCCCCGGTAGTCGTGACTCAACTTGTCCACCTCGTCGAGCAGGAAAACCGGATTGGACGCGCCGGCCTTGCGCAGGGACTGGATGATCTTGCCCGGCAGCGAGCCGATATAGGTCCGGCGATGGCCGCGAATTTCCGCCTCGTCTCTCACGCCGCCCAGAGACAGGCGCACGAAGGGGCGCCCCGTCGCGCGGCCGATGGATTTGCCGATGGAGGTTTTGCCCACGCCCGGAGGGCCGACGAAGCACAGGATCGGGCCTTTGATCTTGCCCACCAGGGCGTTGACGGCCAGATATTCCACGATGCGCTGCTTGGGTTTTTCCAGTCCGTAATGATCCTCGTTGAGAATCGCCTCCGCCTTGTCGATGTCCGGGTTTTCCTTGGCGGTTTCAAACCAGGGAAGGCTGATGACCGTGTCGATGTAATTGCGCACTACGGTGGCTTCGGCGCTCATGGGGCTCATCATCTTGAGCTTCTTGAGCTCGGACATGATTTTTTTCGTGGCTTCCTTGGACATCTTCTTTTTCGCGACGCGCTCTTCCAGCTCACGCAGATCGCCCTTGAAATCGTCGCGGTCGCCCAGTTCCTTTTGAATCGCCCGCATCTGCTCGTTGAGGTAATACTCCTTCTGCGAGCGCTCCACCTGCTTCTTGACGCGGTTTTTGATCTTGCGTTCCACCTGCATGACTTCGATTTCCCCGTGCAGGTGGTTGAGGATCAGATTGAGCCGACCTTGAATATCCACGGTTTCCAGGATTCTCTGCCGGTCGCTGAGTTTGAGATTCAAATGCGCGGCGATGGTGTCGGCCAGGCGGGAGGGATCCTCCATGGCCGACAGGTTGTTCAAAAGATCCTGCGGAACGCGCTTGTTGAGCTTCATGTACTTTTCAAGCACTCCGTGGATGGAGCGCATCAGGGCTTCCACCTCCACGGTTTCCACGAAATACTCCTCCACCTCGTCGCAATAGACCAAAAAGAAGTCCTCGTTGGGCATGTATTCCTTGATTTTCGTGCGCTTGCGGCCTTCCACCAGCACCTTGACCGTGCCGTCGGGCAGCTTGAGCATTTGCACGATATGGCCCACGCATCCGAATTCGAAAATGTCCTTCGGCTCGGGGGAGTCGTACTTGGCGATCTCCTGCGCGGCCAGCACGATTTCCTTGTCCTTGCTCATGGCCTCGTTCAGCGCCGCGATGGATTTTTTACGGCCGACGAACAGGGGCATGACCATATGGGGAAAGACAACGATATCCCTTAAAGGAAGCAAAGGAAGAATGCGCCGCGTGGGAACGGCGAAATCATCCTCGTGACCAAAATTCATAACGCACCTCAAAAAAGAAAGTCGCCTCTGAGCAAATCCTCGGGGCTTCACCCTGGCGACGCGTTTGCTTCACCTTCTTTACGTTGGTCTAACATATCGCCGTGAAATGTAAAGATGCAAGGTGTTTTCGCCCCCGGCGATTTCGGGCGAATCCGTGAGCGCGTCGGCGTATTTTTAAACGACGAAACGACACGGACAAGTTTCAGCTCGCCGGCGCTCGCTGTCGTCTTGTCCATGCCGCCCGCGCGATATTGTGCGCCGCCTGTAAAAGCCTGAAGCGCCGCTAATACGTCAGAACCGCATTGGCCTCGAGTATCTCCTGCGTCAGCCTGGAAGCCGCCATGTATTCGGCTTTTTCGATCAACATGTCTTTGCCGATCTTCCGATGATCGCAGCAGGGCGTGCAGACGAGCAGCTTGCCTCCCAGTTCCAGAAAATCATCCATCAGTTTTTTCAGCGGGGGCAGACCCGGAGCGAAAACCGTTTCCGCGCATCCTTTCGTCGCGGCGCGAACGGCCTCGGCCTGTAGCGCGACCACGGCTTCGATCTCCATCGTCAGGGCGGCGACTCCAAGCACGAATGGCAGGGATATCAATTCCGCGTGTTCACAGCCGCGCGTGGCGATATAGACGATTTTTTCTGTTTTTTTCTCGGACATTTTATTCTCCTTTGCCGATGCCAGGTTTATTGGTTATTGATGTTCTTCATTTATTTTTCAGGGTGTTTCACACAGTTTGTACTGCATGTACCCTTGAGCTTCGTCGCCGGTGACGACCAGGCCGTATTTCCTCATGGCGTTGATCATCCGAAAAACTTCATGCGTCGCGTAGCCGGTTTCCGAAGCCAGTTGCACGACCGTGCGGGGCTGACCGGCCAGCGCCTTTTTTATCGCCCTTTCGACGGCGTTGTTTTTTTTCATCATTTCCTTGAGTTCATCTGAAGGCGGAGCGGCTTTGCTTTTGAAAATTTTCATGTTTTCGATAGCTTGCGTTTCATTCATTGGATCACTCCTTCCTGATTTGCGCCGCTTGCGATGTCCGGCAAATCCAGCGTGAATCCGTCGATCAGGTCGTATAGTTGCGAAAGCGCGGAGCCGGCGATGTCAATGGCGTTATGGGGACATGCCGGAACACAACTTCCGCAACCCTTGCAGATCGCTTCGTTGACCTGCGCCCGTTTCACGGTTTTTCCGTCCGCAACAACGTCGACAAGCCGGAGGGCGCCGGAATATTCGCACTGCGCGACGCATTGGCCGCTGCCCTCGCAAAGGTCCGCGTCGACGACGGCCACGTACGGGTCCAACCGGATTTCATCTTTTGTAAGAATCTTGAAGGCCTTGGCGGCCGCGGCGGAAGCGGCGGATGAGGCTTCGTCGATATTCATCGGCGCCTGCGCCGTTCCCGCCACCATGACCCCCTGCACAGCCAGTTCGACGGGCCGCAGTTTGGGATGAACCTCACGCAGGAATCCGTCGGCGCCGACGGGCAGTTTCAGCATGCCGACGAGTTCGGAAATATCCCGAGGCTCCATGCCCGTGGCCAGGACCACGAGGTCCGCGGGCACGGAGATCTCATGGCCCCACGTCAACTGATCCTTCACCGTAATCCGCAAAGCGCCTTCGCCGTGAGGATCGGCTTCAACCACCGGCGGCCGGTCGTCGCCGTATTTGAAAAACAGAACCCGCGATCTCGATGCTTTCTCGTAGTATTCCTCGTGGTATTTGCCGTAAGATCTGATGTCCTTGAAAAACTCGAAGACGTTGACGTGACTGAAGCGCTCCTTGATCTCGATGGCGGCCTGCAGCGAAGCCGTGCAGCAGACGCGGGAGCAATAGGTGTTCAAGGATTTGTCTTCCTTGGGTTGATGGATGCCTTCAATCTGGCGGCTGCCGACGCAGTGGATGATCGCAACGCTGCCGATCGGCCGGCCGTTAAGCGACAATTCGCCTTTGCTGGGTCCCTCTTCGTCAAGCAAACGCATCAATTGAGGCAAGGTGATGACTTCCGGATGACGGCCGAAGCCGAATTCCCCTTCGGACGGCTGATACGGCGCAAAGCCCGTGGCGACGATGATGCCGCCCGCGTCGATGACGGTTTTTTCGGTCTTTTGATTCGCGTCGATGACGTCGTCGCCGAACATTTCCGCCGCTTTTTCGCAACCCCCGCACAACTTCTCATCCAGCGCCGGAAACGGCGGCCAGCAACCGGGATATGGAAGGCGCAGGGCCTTTCTTTTCGTCAGTCCGTAATTGAACTCGTCGTCGGTTTCATGATCTTCAGATTGCTTTTCGAGCGCTTCAGCCAGTTTGCCGGCGTCCACCATCGGGCGTACATAACGGGGCTTTGTCTCGACGGCGATTTTGAAGTTGCCTACGTAGCCGTCGACGGAATTGACGGATGAAGAGGTCAGCACGTCGATTTTTGGATCTTCGGTGACTTCCGCGATCAGCCTGCCCAGCAAATCGCGGCTTTTTTCCCCGGTGGGAAACAGGGTTCCGAGTTGCGCCATGCGGCCTCCCAGAAAGGGCGAGCGCTCGACCAGCGTGACTTCGATCCCCCTGTCCGCCAGGTCTTTCGCCGCGCGCAATCCCGCCACGCCGCCGCCGACGACCAGCGCCCGTTTGGCGACGCGCAGGCCGAGGGTTTCAAGCGCCTTTGCTCCTTCGACCTTTTTGAGCGCGCCGGCGATAAGGCGGGTCGCCTTTTCCGTGGCTTGGTCCGGCTGGGAACCGTGAACCCAACTGACCTGCTCGCGGATATTCACATGCTCATAAAGATACGGATTCATTTCGGCGCGCTTTAGAGCGTTGCGAAATGTCAGCTCGTGCAGACTCGGGGAACACGACGCGATGACGACGCGATCCAGGTTGTGGTTTTTGATGTCGGCGATAAGAGTTTCCTGCGCCGGGTCCGAACACATGAAGGTTTCAACCCGGCTGACGACGACGCCGTCCAGATTTTCCGCTGCTTTCGCCACTTTCTCGCAGGCGACAACGTCGGAGATGTTGCCGCCGCAACGACAAATGTAAACGCCTTTTCTCAGTTCATTTTTATTCATTACGGAAACCTCCGCAGGCTCTAAGGTAATTCACCGCGCGCGTGGATGCGGCGCCGGCGTCGATAATGGCGTCGACAATATCCCGGGGGGAAATCGCCGTTCCGGCTGCGAAAATCCCGTCGCAATCGGTTTTGCCGGGAGCCGTTTTTTCATCCACGCAGCGCACGAAGCCGTAACGATCCCGCGTCATCGGCGATATCCCTTCCGGATTCCAGCCGGGGAGCATTCCCGATGAAAGCACGACCAGATCGTGCTGATCCTTGCAGACCGTTGCGCCTTCTTCTTTCTTCTCGACGGTGATGATTGGATTTAAGTCTTCGTCCTCAGTGATTTCGGCGACCTTGCCGCATACGAAATTGATGCCCATGGCCTTGGCGTCCTGATAAAACTGCTCGTAACCTTTGCCGAAGGCCCGGATATCCATGTAGTAAATCGTGATGTCCACGAAGGGCAAAGAGCCGCTGAGTAAAATCGCCTGCTTGATGGCGTACATGCAGCAAACGCGAGAGCAGTAGGGAACGCCGATGCTCGCATCCCTGGAGCCGGCGCACTGCACATAGGCGATGGAATCGGGAATCTTTCCGTCGGAGGGACGCAGCACCTTTCCGTAAGGCCCGTGCGGCGCCAGAATTCGCTCCATCAGCAGAGGATTGATGACGTTGCGCAGTTTTCCTTCGCCGTACCGGGATTTGATGTCGAGGGGCGTAAGATGAAAACCCGTCGCGACGATCACCGCGCCGGCCTGCACCGACAGCTCCCGGGGCTCGTCGAGAAAATCGATGGCGTGCGTCGGACATGCTTTGATGCACTTCCCGCAGAAGATGCAGTTTTCCACGTCGATAAGGGCCAGTTGCGGATAGGCATTGGTGTGGGGGATGTAGGCGGCTTTTCTCGAACCCTCATTTTGCTCGAATTCGTCCGGCAGCAAAACGGGGCACGCGTATTCGCATTGGCGGCACCCGATGCAGTCTTTTTCGCTGACGTAGCGCGGCTTCGCGCGAAGTTTGGCCACAAAGCGCCCCTCGCCTTCTTTGGCGACTTCAAGCACGTCGGTATAAGTGAGAATCTCAATGTTGTCGTGATGCCCCGCCTCGGCCATTTTCGGCGTGGTAATGCAACTGGCGCAATCCAGCGTGGGAAAGACCTTGGAAAGGGCGATCATTTTACCGCCGATGGAAGGATCTTTTTCAACGATCAGAACACGCAAGCCCTGATCGGCGAGATCCACGGCGGATTGCAATCCGGCGATTCCGGCGCCGATGACCATGACATCAACTTGTTTTTCAGTATTTATACTATTCATATCGAACCTCTTGCGATCCGTCCGTTTTCCATGCCGGGCAATTCGATCGCCTGCGAGTCAACCGGACCGATTTCGCCGAGCAAGGTGTTCATTTGATTGATTTCACGCAGGAAGGAATTGGTGCAAACCGTGCAAATGGCGCAGAGTTTCACCCTTCTGATATCGATATTTTGCTCCTTGAGCATCGGCGTGAGCCTGTCCATCCGTTCGACCAGTCGTTTCTGACTTCCCTCGAAGGGACTTTCCTCTCCCGAACTCATGACGATGATGCCGTCGAATCCTTTTTTCAGGCAGTAAAGGTAAAAATTCTCCGGCAGCATGGCCGGGGCGACCAGTTTTATAATGTAGGTATTGGCCGGATAGGACATGTGCCCCTGGCCGACCGTATCCGCGCCGACGTACGAACAATCGGCGCTGGTAAGCAGCAAAATTCTGCAGGGCTTTTTTGTTTGTTCCCTCATTTTACAACACCTCTTTCACCAGTTCGGCGATGTCGAGAACTTCGATGCGATCCTGCGCGTTCATGCGGGCGATGCTGTCGCGGAACATGACCTTGCAATAAGGGCAAGCCGTGGCCAGCGTGTCGGCTCCGGTTTCCAGGGCTTCGGCGACGCGAAGGTCGGCAAAGCGCTGATCCTTGTCGATTTCCATGAACATGCCTCCGCCCCCGCCCCCGCAGCACACGGAGTTTTCGCGGATTCTTTTCATCTCCACAAATTTGACTCCGGGGATGGCGGAAATGACCTGCCGGGGTTCGTCGTAAATTCCGTTGTGGCGGCCGAGATAACATGGATCGTGATACGTGACGGTCCTGGCGCTGGTCTTTGTCATTTTCAACTTTTCGTCGCGCAGAAGATCGGCAAAAAGCTGCGTGTAATGGGAGGATTCGGATGACGAACCGAATTCGGGATAATCGTTTGCAAATGCGTTGTGACAATGGGGAGACGTGGTGAGAACGCGCGTGGCTTCCAGCGAGTCGAAGCGCTCGATGTTCTTCGCGGCAAGGGATTGGTAAAGAGCGCTGTCTCCGGCTTCCCGCACCGAGTCGCCGCAGCAGACCACGTCGGCGGGGGCAAGGCCGTAGGACACCCCCGCGCTGTTTAAAATCTCCGCCAGGGAGCTTAATATGCCGTGATTCGCCGGATCAAAACTTGCCGCGCAGCATGTATAGAGCATCCAATCGGCTTCTTTATCATAGGCGGGAACTTCCGTTTTCGCATCCAGCGCCCATTTGTTGCGGTCTTCCGGTTCGGAAAGAAAGGGATTTCCCTTGTCCCGCTGGCCGCCCAGCATTCCTCTGATGCTTTTGGGCATCGATCCGGTTTCGGCCATGATCGCGCGCATGGAACGCACCAGATCGATAATGCTCACGCCTCTCGGACAATTGGCCGCGCAGTTTCCGCACGTGACGCAAAGCCAGATATCTTCCGGCTGCTCCCCTTCCAGGCCGAGCATGCCCTCCCGCAGCAATTTTCTGATGTTGAAATCCCGCACCATGGTCCACGGACATACGCCCGTGCAGGTTCCGCATTGAAAACAAAGGGTGATATCCTCCCCTCCGTATTCGACAATGACGTCGGCGATTTCCGGCATCGGCGTTAGAACAGACATTCATAACCTCGTTTTATTAATGCCGAGTTTTTGTGTATTCGGTTGTTTCAAAAGGCCCGTAAGCGCGATATGAGGTTATTTTTTCCGGGTCACGAAAATGCGGTCGTATCCCTCGCCTTCGATCACGCCCAGGAATTCATGCCCGACCTTTTTTGCCCAGAACGGGATATCTCCCTTGGTGCCGGGATCGTTGGAAATGATCTCCAGAACGCCGCCCACCGGAACCTTGCCGATGCCCTTTTTCGCTTCCAGAAGAGGACCGGGGCATGCGCTCCCACGCGCGTCCACGACGTTGTCGGCTTTGATTTCATTCAGATCGGCGATCATTTTCGTTCCTCCTAATTATTGATGTTGCGAAACTTCGAAACTATTAAGCCAAAAAATTTTACTCTCTGGCCACTACCTCTTTCGAGTCGATGTCATTTGCCGCCAAACCCCGTCTTTTCATACCGTCCAGCAAGATCGATCGTATCAAATCGCAGGCCTCGATCAGGCGCGGATCAACCAGCGTATAATATACGGTTTGACCATCTTTGCGTGGTTTGACGATGTTCTTTGATTTCAGCACGGTCAGATGCTGGCTGATGTTGGCCAAAGGCACGCCGATGGCTTTCGCCATTTCGCCAACGGTCAATTCGCCGGTCCCCAGCATGGCCAGAATCATCAGGCGCTTGGGATTGGAAAGCGTTTTGCAGAAATCCGCGTGAAGGTTGAAAATTTCTCTGTTCACGATTTTTACTGTTCCGGTCATGTTCACCGTACATTCGAAAGTTCGAAACTTCGATAACTCAAAACGGAAAACCTGTCAAGAAATAATTTGCACCTCCTCATTTTTAACGCGGAATCAGGTAATACAGCTCGCCCCAGGTATTGACCGCGCCGGCCCTGAGCTCCGCCCGCGGTCCCGTGCCCATGTACAAATCGGCCCGGCCGGCGCCTTTGATGGCGTTGCCCGTGTCAGAGTCCACCACGAAGCGGGATGTCGATTTCGTCGAAAGCGCCTTTCCGTTTTCGGAAGCGACAGGCGCCTGGTATCGCACGTAGGCCAGAGCCCCCACGGGATAGAGGCTCTTGTCCGTGGCGATGGTGCGCTCGGGCGTCAGCGGGATGCCCCCGATTCCCGAGGGCGGATCGTCCGAAAGCTTGAAGAAAATATAGCGGGGATTTTTCGGCATGTAGGTTGCCGCGATATCGGGATGCTTTTTCAAAAAGAGCTTGGATTCCATGTACGCGCCGGAACACATGCCTTTGCGCTGGAGTATGCGAACCGCGCTTTTGAATCCGTGGCCGTTTGTGCCCGACACGTGCAGCGTCGCCATGGCCCCGTCGGGAAAACGCAAGTATCCCGAACCCTGGATGTGCAGAAAATGAAGTTCCACGTAATCGTCAACCCAGGCGACTTCCAGCCCCTTTCCGGCTAAAACGCCGTTTTCGATCTGCGCGCGGGAAAAGTAAGGCACGCGTTTTCCCTGCGCCTTCCGGTAAGCCTTGCCGCCGGACTCGATCAGGTCATCGGGCCGGTTATATATGGGATAGCGGAAGCGCTCGGTGCGCGTTTTCGAGCCGTCCAGAACGGGATCGAAATAGGCCGTGAAATGCGCCCGGCCCTTTTTTTGCGGCGAGCTTGTCTTGTAAACGCGAAAGGCGGCGTTGACCTGATCCGAAAACCGCGCGTCGCCGTAGTGATCCAAAACGATCCGGGACATCTTCCGGACGCCGGAAATGAGTTGCTGTTTTGTAATCCGGGTATTGCCGACGCGATAAACGCGGCCGTCTGGCTGGGCCTTCAAATACGCAAGCTGCGCGTCCAGCGCCGCTAAAAGCTGACGCGCCTCGCCAACATCTTCAAAGTTTGTGCCCGAAACCTCTTCCCAGGCATAAACGGGCGCAAGCCAAAGAAAAACTACAATGATGACAGTGCAAATTCGCATCATTCGCGGATGCTAGAATCAAAGCGGAAATATGACAAGCTCGGGGCGGCAAAGCGGCGTGTTGGGCGTGGCGTCAAGAATATTTTTTTGATCGTGAGATAAAGCGCGGCAGGCAAAGAAGAAGTCCCTGACGGGACCGTAAGGAAATTGACATTTGGTTGCGGCCGAATGGCCGCGATATGCCACGCACGTTTGCAGGGCCGAAGCCACTAGCCACTGGCCACTGGCCACTGACCACTGACCACTAACCACTAACCACTGACCCCTAATCCGGTCTGGCGGTCAGCACGATGATGGAAGGATTTTTCATGTAGGCTTCCAGGCGCATGGCGATAAATCGGGCAAGCTCGGAGGAGTACGGCTGGTTTTTCGCCAGCCATTTATAGGCCCGGGCGCGGCGCTTGCGCACCACGGAAACCATTTTGAAACCGGCGCGCGCGGCCAGCATGGTCAGGCCGTCGATGGTGTACAGGATGCGCGCGGCGGGGGGATTGAAAAGCGTAAAGTCCGGCCCCATCTGCGCGGCCAGTTCGCCGTTTATCGACGGCGCCTCGATTCGCACGCGTCCGTCGGGATTCAAGGATTCACGCACCGCGATAAGTTCGGCCAGTGGATCGCTTGCGTACTCCAGCAGCCCTTCGCAAAGGATGAAATCGTATTTGTCCTTTAAGGCTCCCGTTGACGGGCGGCCTACTTTAACCGAAAGGGCCTGCCCGGCGCATTTGGCGACAACCTCTTTGTTCATATCGCATGCGTCGACGGCGCACTCCCGGTCCAAAAACGCCCGGATCAGGCTGATATCGGCGCGGCCGGCCAGCGCCACGGCGGTTTTTTTTCCGAAGGGCGCCAGAAGCCGCCAGGCGTCATCGCCTCTGGGTTCAGGGCGCGCCAAGGCGATCCACTCTTGCGTGGTCATGGGCTCGGCCAAAAGCTCGGGTAAAAAAATCGTAAGGCATTTCATGCACCGGCGATAGGTCGTCGGCGCGGATTTGGGACCCATGGGTTCGGCCATGGCGACGGTATTTTGCGTGTCGCAGGCGGGGCAATTGAAATTCACGTGAACAGCCCTTTTCAAGAATAACGGCGCGGCATCGTAACATAGGACGGTCGAAGACAAAAAGGCTTCATTTTCTTTCCAAAAAAACGAATCGCCGGGCCGCTTCATCCTGGCCGTTGATTTGCAGATACTTTTCTCCGGTGTATTGAAACGGCGCAAACGATTCACTGAGTCGCTTTTCGATATCGTAATTTTTCGGGAAAAATCCCTTGGCAAGGTGGTTGTCGAATTGTTTCAAGGAATGCGCTTCCCCCAGATAAACGGCGCTTAAAACCGATTGTCTGTCGGGTCTGGTGATTTTCGTGCGACTGGTGCGAAAGACAACCGTTTCACATTCTGAAAGCCGATTCAGGAAGTCTTCCAGTTGCCGGTGATGAAAATGCATCGGCCCCCATACCCAGCCGTTCAAATCCGGCCGCCGACTTTGCGCCAGATAACGCAGATAACCTTCATGAAAAACCTTGTCCGATTCAGAAAAGATGCAAAAATTCCCTCCGGCGGGAATTTCGTCACCGTCAGGAGCCTGTAGCAATTCATCCCGACCGGTAAATACCGGGGCTTTATATTTGGGCGGAAAAATATACGGCGTTTTTGGAATGGCGCCGTAAATGCGCGAGGCCGACGCGCCGACAATGAGCAATAATACAAGAGCCGTCGCGGCGATGCGCAGTGGTTTCATTTTAATTTCCGCGAGCATCAGGCATCCCGCCATGATGCCCAAAGGCACGGCGGGAAGTAAAAACCGCTCTGGATTGGCAGGGGCCGCGGCAATGACAAGCACGGATGCAAGGACCGACCTCGCAAGAATGATCACCGGCCCCCGGCGCTTTCCGACGGCCCCCGACAAACCCAGGATCATAAGCAAAGTAGCGCCCAGGCCGGCGGCTTTGGCGAATGTCGTCGTAAAAAATCCGCCGTATTCATCGAGCATGAAAGACGCGTCCGGCTTGGTCTGATAGTCGACAACGTGAAAATACAGCGACTTATAAATCCTCGGAAAGCGATCAAAATACCATACGGAACTGATGGCGGCGGTCGTAACAAGAGCGACGAATACAAGAGCCCAGGCGCGCAGGTTCAGGCTCTTTCGATAAAAAATCAGGGAGGCCAATGCCGCCGGGACGACGTAAATCGGGAAAGTGGTCTTGGCCAGCATTCCAAGGCCGCAAAAGACGCCGAACAAAATGCTCCAGATCGGTTTGGCGAATCCCTCGCTGAGTAAAAGACATAAAACGGCCGCGCCGACCATGGCTGTAAGGCCCAGGTCGAGGCCGACCACGCCTGCGAAATACATAATCGGCGGCGACAGCATGGTCATGGCGGCGGCCGAAAGCCCCCGCCACGGGCCTTTGAAACGCCCCACCGTCCCAAACGCCGTCAGCCCGATGATGCAGTGAAAAAGAGCCATGAGAACCATGGCGCTTTGCCTGGACGGGCCGAAGAAGCGAAAAGCCTGTGCGCCGCACCAGTACGTCAGCGGGGGCCACCAATTCGGCCAGTAATCCACGCTTTGATCGAATAACGGCCCTTCGGGATGGTATTTCATCGCGCGGTAAACGTGCATGATTCGAGGCAGGTGATTTTCCTCGTCCACACCGGCGAGGAGGCCTTCCGAGCCCTGCGCCCGCATCATGTCCAGGCAAAACACAGCGGCGCAAAGCAGGCATAACAATGCCGCGGGCGCAGCCCGATATTTTACCCATTCGCGCATCTCAAAGCAGTTTCTACCATGAGGCAGGGTGACTCACAAGAAAGCGAAAAACGCAAAATCGGTCGTTTCGACCGTTATTCAAAGCACGGCTTGTTTTTAAAAATAAAAACCCGCAAAGCCGTACGGCAGTTGCGGGCTGGTTCGGTGTGGCCAAAGCAGATAAGCGAAGCTGTCAAAAACGTTTAGCGGCATTCCCCCGTTATCGTGCATTGCCCCGCGGACTTGCATGTGCTGATGCCCAAAAGCGTATAAAGGCCGCAGTAGCCCACGATTCCCGAAATCAGGAACGGAGCGCCTAAAAGCCCCCACCATGTTTGAAATCCTACACCCAGGCCGATGATCACGAGCCCGAGAACTATTCTTACGATTCTATCGATATTGCCTATATTTTGCGTCATAGCGCGCCTCCTTTTTTTTTCGCATTCAACTCGATTTTCAAAAAATCATCTCGCTTTTCTCAAAGGCACAATAACCATGAAAGCGCTCCGGCATCTATGACGCAGATCAGCTTTTTCGATTTCTTTTGTTTCAAAGATCACAAAAAGCCGCACCAAAATCCGGCGCGGCCTTTTGGCTTCGCCGACGTAAAACTATCCAACCTGCGTTGTTTTGATTTGGACTGACGAAATAATTCAAATCTGTATAATATGCGCTTAAGTGCTTTTCAATCGGTAAGTGAATTCGCATTGATTTTTTAAGAAAGGCGATTCGGATATGACAAAGACTTTAACGATAACCGGGATATGCCTGCTATTCGGATTGATTTTCGCGTTTTCCGTAACCGGCTGCGGCGACGACGATGACGACAACGACGATTCCACAACCGCGGACGATGACGCCGATGACGACGCGGACGATGACGATTCGGCGGACGACGACACGACCGAAGATGTTCCCGACTGTTTTTACAATCCCGGCGAGCCGGGTCCGTTTATGGTGGGATCGACAACGTACTTTTTCGAGGACGCAAACCGCGAGTTGAGTTGCGGCGAAGGAAACCGCATCCTCATGACGGAAGTCTGGTATCCGGCCGCCGACAACGCCGACGAATGGTCTGAAAACTCGATCTCCGATTATTTTCTGGGACGCGACGAGGAGATCGCAGCGGCCTTCGAGGAAATCGGCCAGGATATCGAAGGGGAGATGTTCGACATCGACACCGGCTCCTATCGCGACGCCCACATGCACCCGGACGCGCCGCCGGCGCCGATCCTGATTTTTTCCCACGGCTTTTCCGCCAACCGGTTTCAAAGCTTCACACAGGCCAATTATCTGGCCTCCCACGGCTACGTGGTCGTGGCGCCGGACCATATCTGCAATTCCACGGTCACTTTAACGCCCGACGACGTGGTCATCGGCGGCTCCATCCTCTCGTCAGTGACATCCCTTTTCGAACGTAAAGACGATGTGAGTTTTCTCATCGACGTGATGATCGACGACACGCCGGAGATGTTCGCCGGGCGCCTGGACAAATCCCGGGTGGGATTTTTCGGCCATTCCTTCGGCGGCATGACCGTCAGCGAGCAGATCAAAGTCGAGCCGAGGGTGTCGGCCATGGTCCAACTGGCCTCCTTCGGCTTTCCCGCCGACACGCAGTACGTTTACGCGCCGTCCATGTATTTCTGGGGACGGCAGGATAAATGGATGTTTCTTTTCGAGGCGTTTCACGACAACTACATCGACATGATGCCCCAGCCGACGGTGGAGATGGAATTTGACGACACGGGGCATTTCGCCTTCAGCGACCTTTGCGAATACGTGGAGGATTTGGCCGAATCGGGCAACGGATGCGGCACGGAAGAGCGCATCGGCGGCGACGGAGAGTTCACCAATCCCGACCGGGACGCGATGCACGCGGTCATCGATCCCTACATGACCGCCTTTTTCGGATGGGCGTTTTTTAAAGTTCCAGAACTTGAAACCTACATCGTCGAAAACCACGCGCCCGACATGATGGATATGAACCTCGACTGGCCCTGATCACGAAGGCGTTGCGCTGAATTTGCGATTTGGGTACATTGCCCCCGGCTTCTTTTAGATTTACGTAGCGGAGATCAGTTATGTTAGGGGCTTTTCGCCGGCTTTTCCCGATTTTTCTGATAGTGCTTTGCATGACTTGCGCGTGCGGCGGCGATGACGACGATTCCTCGGATTCGAACCCGGTAGACGATGCGAGCATTGATGACGACGACGCGGATGACGATTCGAGCCCGTCCGACGACGACGACGGCGACGATGACACCATCAGCGTCGACGATGACGCAAACGACGACCTGGATGACGACGCCGACGATGATTTCGACGACGATCTCGACGACGATTTCGACGACGGCCCCTATCCGATAGGAAACAAAACCGTCGTTTTGGTCGATGAAAGCCGGGGCGACCCTTCATCCGGCGGGCCGCGAACCCTGGTCACGGAAATCTGGTATCCGGCGACGGATGATTCTCTGGATATGCCCCGGGATAAACTGTCGAATTTTTACACACCCTGGGAAGAAGAAGCGCATGATTTTTTCGTCGAACTGGACGTGCCCGGGGACGTGGTCGACGCCATGTTCGACTACGACCTGGACTCGGCACGGGACGCTCCCCTGCGTGAGCGCGAGCAGCCCTATCCTTTGGTTATCTTTTCCCACGGCAACGGAAGCGTCCGCTATCAGAACTTCACACTGTTTCAGCATCTGGCGAAAAACGGCTTCATCGTCCTGACTCCCAGTCACACCGGAAACGCCTTCGGTGCGCCCTTGCCGGATCAGTTCGTGAAATTCGAAGAGGATCTGACGCTTATGTCGTACCTCTACCGGCCCATCGACGTGGTGTTTTTAATCGATGAATTTACGGGCGTCATACCGAATCCCGAGATCGCCGAATTCGCGCAGGCCGTCGATCCCGAGAGAATCGCCGCCGGCGGAATGTCATTCGGCGGTTATACGGCCACGGAAGCCGCGAAAAACGAACCCCGGCTCAAGGCGGCCTTTTCCATGGCGTTTCCGATATTGCCCTGGGGAATGGCGAAATACAGCACCCCGAGCATGTTTCTTTGGGGCAACGAAGACGTGACCCTCAATGATTATATTCATTTCATCGAACTGGGATATGTGCTGGCCTCGGCGCCGAAATACGGCCTGAGATTCATGAGCGCCGGGCATTTTTCCTTTACCGATCTGTGCATCTTCATTCCCACCCTGCTTGGCGTGGGGGACGGATGCGGCGAGGGAATCCGACGCAACACCGGCGAGCCGTTCACCTTCACCGAGCCGGACCGCATGGCCGAGATCACGAACAACTATGTCCTGGCGTTTGTGAAAAGCACATTATATCACGATGAAGAGGCGTCGGAGTATTTGACGCAAAATCATTACGCCGGCGACATTGAATATATGTATAAATGAAAACGCTACGCCGATGACGGAAACCGACCACTAACGCCTGCATGGGCAGGCACTCGGGGCCTGCTCCATAAGAGCAAACTTAATATTAAACCGAAGGGTGTCACAGTATTAGCGCGGTGCGTCAGCGCCGGGTAGAGGATGATTGATCACATCGTTTCAAATACCGTCGACATATGTTCCGTCGCCCTCTTGCGAGGGTTTTTAAAAAAATGTCTGTTGATTCTTTTTCCCGGCGCTGATGAGACTGTCGATAAGCATAGAAAATAAGCAATTCACACAATGTCATTCCGAGGGAGTCCGCCAGGACGAGTCGAGGAATCCCTTCAATGAGACGTGATTATCCTAATGAAATGCACACGTTAGCAAGATATTCACACATCATTAAAGGGATTCCTCCACTAAAGCTAAAGCTACGGTCGGAATGACATTTTTTACGAAACTCTACTTAATCGACAGTCTCTGACGCGCCGGGCTGATATGGACCGACCTGTCAAGCCCTGCACAGGTTAAGCGTTATCCACTTATCCATAATCCATTTTTAGCTTCTTTAAAAGCTCTCATCAGGATTGTGGATAAGTGGGTAACGCGCGGGGATGCACGAGCCCGTTGACGACGGAGGCTCAAAACGACGAACGAGAAGGGATGCTTCGACGACGAGTCACTCTGATATCCGCGGGTTATTCCGGCAAGCCGAAACAGGGCCGCATGACTGTTTTCCGTCGTGGCCGTACGCTGTCTACAATCGCGAGTCCGGGCGCGCAAAACGCCCTGTCGCATAGCCCGGTCGCGCATCGGCCTGGTCGTACCCTTTCTCATTCGCCGCTTTCAACCTCCGTTCCGTGAAAAAACACCCGTCTTCTTAAAAGTTAATATCTAAATTTCCTCATGACGCATCACCGCCCAGATGAAACCCGCCAGTTCACGCGCCACCGCCGCCGTCGCCACGTTGGGATGTTTTCCCGATCCCTCACGGAGTTTGTAATAGCGCCGATGCAAACGGGCTCCCGCACGGTCCGCGATGGCGATCACCGCCTTCGGCTGACCCGCCCGACGCTTTCTCAGATGCAGGCTCACCGCCGGCCGGTGACGGTAATGCTTGGCCGCCACCATCAGCAGGCGACGGACGTGCGCGTTGCCCGCCTTGGTGATGCCGCCGCGATGCGAGCTTTCGCCGCTCGAATATTCGGAAGGCGTCATTCCAAGATAACACATCAATTCCGGCGCGCTTTGAAAACGCCGAAAATCGTGAAGCTCCGCCAGGATCGTCATGGCCGTCACCGTGCTCACCCCGCGAAGGCAGCCCAGCCAACCCGCCTTCTCGGCGTATTCTTCGCTTTGGGCCGCTTCTGTGATGGCGGCGTCCAACTCCGCCAGACGCTCCTCGATCTGCTCCAAAGACAGCAGATAATGTTCGAAAACCCGTTGCGACCGATCGGACTCAAAGCGCACCTGCCGAAGCCAGACGTAGTGTTTCTTCGTCCAATGCCTGGTTTCGGTATAGATAATGCCCCGGCGAAGAAGCATGTTGGTCAGGCGATGCCGGGCGCGCATCTGATCCTGTTTCGTGTCCTCCCGGGCTCGGGTCAGATCCCGCGTCGACTCCTCTGCGGGATCGGGAGGATGCACCTCGGTCAGCAGGCCCGCCATGAAAAGGGAGGCCAGCTTCCGAGCGTCGCGGCGATCCGTCTTGATTCGCTCCCCGGGTTTGACGGGAATCAGGGAAGGCGCGATCACCACGCACGGAAGACCCAGAGCGTCCAGTTTCCTTTTCAAGGCGTAACCGCAGGGACCGGCTTCATAACAAGCCACGGCCTCGCCGGGCGCCAGGCGCTTAACCTTCTTTACGAGCTTTTTGATGGCGCGAGGCTCGTTGGCGATCTGCCATTCCGCGTCGATTTTTTTCGAATTGGGAAGAACGACGGCAACGTTGATGCTCTTTTTGTGGACATCCATACCTACGCTCGTGATATATTGACTCTCGGACATGATCGGCTCCTTTCGTATGTAGCTCTGAGCTAATGAAAATCCTTTTCGCAGCTTAACCTACGATGCTGCGAAAGGGAGCCGGTCGGTCCATACTGTCTATTGACTTTCGCCCTGGCGGGCTATTCGCGGATGGAATCCGCTCCTACAGTGATCGCTAACCTAGTGTCATGTCACACGCCAACAGTCGCATTCTGTCGCCGATTCATCCCGGTTGACGGCGTTATTCGTCACTCAAATATTCCCGATATTCTCGTTTCTCACGCCTTGTCAACCGGGCGCCTCGCCAACCTCCGTGCAGACAGACGACGTGTGACATGACACTAGCCTCTTGCAAAATTATTGACGAGATCGTTTTTTTCCAACAATGCCGAACCGACACCCGCTCATTCACATGCCTCAAGCTAAAGCTTTCGCCATGTCTGCCATTCGCGGCTCTGTTTGACCTGTGCCATGACACGCTTTGAGACAAAAGCCGCGAGTGGCAAAATCCGACGAAGCCTTGGCGGAGTCGGATGAACGAGCGGGTATTCAGCGAGTCCATAATTTTGCAAGTGGCTAAACCGCTGGCCGCTAAACTCACTCGTCGCACGTCTCGATTCGGTAATACTTGATAAGCTCGTCGGCCGCCGCTTCGTCCATACCCCGGTGATGGAAGATGCCGTAAGGAAGATGCGATTCCTCCTCCAGGTATTTCGGCAGATACAAAAGCGCCTGTTTGATTTCCTCGTAGCTGGTTCCGATCCTTTTTGGGCGGTATTCCACGCCCGCCGTGTTGAGGAATTCGACGATGTTTTTCACCGGGCGGCATTGATAGATGGTCGCGAAAATCACGCCCATGGCCACCAGTTCGCCGTGAATGAACCTGCGTTTCGTCATGGATTCCAGGCAATAGGCGAGGTAATGCTCGCTGCCTTCTTCCGGCCTGCTGCTGCCTGCCTCCTCGCAGATGTTGACTTCCGAATAATACAATTCGGCCAGAAGCTTGAGGCCGTCTTCCATGGACTCGTATATATCCTTCGCTCCGCCGACCAGCAGCTTGAGAAGCTGCCCGGCCTGTTCGGCCTTTTCCTCATCGTAATTTTCGCCTTTCACGTCGTCGGCCAGCTTCCAGTCGTAAAGGGCCGTATATATGGACAGGACGTCGCCCACGCCCGCGCGGTTCAGGGCGGGGGGCGCCTTTTCCAGAAGATCGAAATCTATGAGGAGTTTTTCGGGAACGACCGGGCCCAGGTAGCGCACTTTGTCGTCGATGCGAACGGCGATTTCCTTGGTGAACGCCGCGTCAACGCTCAAGATGGAAGGCGCCAGAACGAGCCTTTTGTCGCGTTTGAAAGCGTACATCTTCGCCGCATCCACGGCCGATCCGCCGCCGATGCCGAAAACCACCTCCGCCTCGGGCATGTCGACGACCTGCTTTTCGATGGCCGACTTATCCATGGATTGCGGGACGGCGACCGCCTTCGGTTTTTTGGGAAACTCATCCTTGACGTGTTCCCAGGCCTCCGGCGCGCAAAGCACCACGCAGTCGCCCGTAAGATCGGACTTGAGAGACGAAATCATTTCCCTGCCGTATGTCGGTTCGGCAAGCGCCACGCGATCAAAGTTTTCAAAATTGTCCACGGTCTTTTCCCTTTGATAATTAACGATCAGGCTTTAAAACGCCTCGCGGGGAGGAATCTAGCGAAAGAAACGCAAAATTTCCAGACTTTATATCCGAAGGTCCATGATTTCGCGTGCGCCGATCACCGAAAAGTTCTTTCCCTTGCAGCCCGGCAATATCGTTCCTATAATCCACGCAAGCAATTATTGAGTAATTTTTAAGGAGCTTAAAAATGAGAAGTACGATTCCTCGATTGGTTCTTGTTGTGTTGTGCGCGCTGTTTATGGCGTCTTTTTCGACCGCATGCGGTTGCGGCGACGATGACGACGATGATTCCGGCGATCCGTCGGATGACGATACTTTGAATGATGATACGGATGATGTGAACGATGACGCCGATGACGATATCAATGATGATATTGATGATGATGTCAACGATGATATCGACGATGATCTGAATGACGACGTAAACGATGATATCGATGACGACGCGGATGACGACACCACGGAACCGACCACCACAACCACTACGACCACGACCAGCACCACGACTACGACGGAAGGTGATGTATGCTATCGGGACGCCGATTTCGACGGCCAGGGAAATCCTGATGACAGCATGATTCCGGATGGCGTCCCATGTGAAGAAGGCTGGGTGGAAAGCCACACCGATTGCGACGATACGGATCCGCTGACGCACCTGGACGCGCCGGAGATTCCCGGCGACGGCATCGATCAGGACTGCGTCGACGGCGATCTGGAAATTTCCGACACGACCGGATTTTTCGTCGCCAAGTCCGGCGACGACTTAAATGCCGGCACAATGGCGGCGCCTTTTCTGACTATCGCCGCCGGCGTCGCGGCCGCCGGCGTTCAGCGAGTGGGCAAGCCGGTCTTCGTGGCCGAGGGCACTTATACGGAAAGCGTGACGACGACCGTATCCTTGTTCGGCGGTTTCGACGCTACGGACAACTGGTCCAGGGATATTCATGATCACCCAACACGCATCGGCGCCGTGGGCGAATCGGCGGTGAAGACCGACGGCGAAGGCCCCGTGGCCGTCGAGGGCTTTCGGATCAGCGGAGGCGACGCCGAAACCAACACGTACGGCCTGTACGCGCAGACTCCGACAATGATCGTCCGCTGCGACATCAGCGGCGGAACTCCCGCGGGCTCCTCCCACGGCGTTTATCTGCACCCGCTTGCGGCGGGTTCGATTCTTTATCAAAACGAAATCAGCGGAGGTTCAAGCTCAGGCCATTGTTATGGCGTCAGCGCCAAAGCCGATGTTCTGATGATCGGAAACATCATCCACAGCGGCGACAACGCCTCTGAATATCTCTACGCCGTGCAGACCAATGATTACAGCGCCACGCTGATCAACAACGTCATCCAGGCCGGGGCGAACACCAACATCAGCTACGGCCTCCAGGCCAGAAGCTGCCCCTTGCTGCGGCTTATCCACAACACGATTCTGGGCGGCGGCGCGAACAACACCTCTTTCGGCGTTCACAATGTGACCTATGACCAAAAATCGATCTACGTGAACAACATCATCACCTCCGGAACGGGCAGCAGCCAGCGCATCGCCCTGTATCATTCCGACAACGACGCGGATATGACCCTGATTAACAACGATCTCTATTTGCCCAGCGGCAACTGCTTTATGCGCCTGGATATGACGTGCGTGACGTCCATGACCGAAATCAACGCCTGCGCGTGGGGCGGATGCAGCGAAGCGTCGGGCAACATCGACTCGGCGACGGGCCTTGTCGATCCGGATTCCGGCAATTACCACCTGGGCGCGGGCAGCTTATGCATCGACGCGGGCGCCGACCCGACGGCGTATTTTCCCTACGACGCATTGACCGGCCTCGATTACGAAGGCGACGACAGACCCAACGGCGACTACTACGACATCGGAGCGGATGAGTATACGGGTTAATATTTAACGGGAAGGCGCCGCCATCGAAGAAGAAGGAATTTTGAAGTCGAATTGTCGGATCATCCTTTGCCTGCTTTGCGCGGCGTTTCTACCGTGTTGCTTTTCGTGCGGCGATGACGACTCTTCGGCAAGCTCGGGGCAGGCCGATAATGGCGACCCATTGGATGATGACGACAGCGCGGACGACGACGCGGACGATGACTTGGATAACGACGAACCGGCCTGCGACGAAAGTTTTACGCCCATCGTCTTCGTTCACGGCATCCTGGAAGACGGCGACGCCTTTTCCACGCAGACCATGCGCTTTGCCTCCAACGGTTATTGCATCGACCGGATTTACTGCTTTGACTGGAACGCCCTGGGCGACGTGGGCGACAAGCCTCGTGATCTGGCCGAGTTCATCGACTCCGTTCTGGAAGAAACCGGCGCCGCGCGCGTGAATTTAATCGGCCATTCCGTGGGCGCGGAGCTGACCGTGGCCTATTTGAATCGCCCGGAAAACGCGCAGAAAATTTCCCATTACGCGCAAATCGCCGCGCTGCCCTGCCTGGATATCCCCGCCGGATTCGAGGCCCTGAATATTTCGTCGCAGGACGACGCGGCGGTGGGCGCATGCGAGCTTTCGGATACGCCGAACGTCACGTTAAGCGATATCGATCATTTGCAGACGGCCACCTCGCCGGAAGTTTTCCAGACGCTTTACGAATTTTTCAACGGGAAAGCGCCGCAAACGACGGACATCACTCCGCAAAAGCCCATCGAGCTTTCCGGCCGGGCCGTCGTGTTCGGGATGAACGCGCCGGTAAGCGGCGTGCAGATACAAATCTGGCAATGCGATCCCGAGACCGGCGAGAGGCTTTTTAAAAACCCCAGCGGCGTGTTTTTCTCGGATGACGACGGACGGTGGGGTGTTTTCGACGCGGCGCCCGGCGCGTATTACGAGTTCGCGTGCCTGGACCCCGCGGAATTCTGGCCGCCCATGCATTATTATCGGGAGCCTTTCGCGCGCTCCAACAACAACGTGTATTTCCGCGTATATCCCAAAAGCGACAGCGCCCTGGGCCTTGTGTTTCGCGCGCTGCCGTTAAGCGACGCCTGGGCTTCTTTTTCGTGGATGAACATCAACCGCTCGGTCATGCTCGGACGCGACACGCTATCCGTAAACGGCATTGATCTTTCGACACCCGCCATCGCCGACGCGGCCCTGACCACGCTGGTCATCGTTTTCGGCGACGCCAACGGCAACGGCGTCAGCGATGAAAACGCACTGGCCGGCCCGCTGGCGGAAGTGGACTTCGTGCGCTTTTTCGACCTGTTAATCGCGTCGGATCCCTACATCCCAATCCGCTTCGAATTCAACGGCCGCGCCATGGCCGTTCCCAACTGGAAAGCCCGCACTCAAGGGCTGTCCGTCGCCGTTTTTGAATGAAACGGAAAGAGCCCAATTTATTCGGCTATAGCGATACCAGCGCCACGCCGGCCACGGCGATGACGGCGCCGACCACGGCGCGAGGCGTGATGCGTTCTTTGAATATCGCCGCGGCTGGGGCGATCATCAGGATGGGCGTGATGGACATGATCGTGGCGGCGACGCCGGCTTGCGTGTTTTGCACGGCGAGCAGGGAAAACGATACGCCCAGAAAGGGACCGAAAAAAGCGCCCAGGCTCATCCGGGTAATTCCACCCCTGTCCTTGAACGCGGAGATGACGTTCGGCCACCACCCGATCACTGTAAAAATCACGATGAAGCCGATGGATCCGGCGATCACGCGAATTTGCGTTGCGGCGAATGCGTCGTAATCGCCCATGCCGTATTTGGAAAGGACCAGACCTCCGGCCTGGCCCAGCGCGCCGCATAACCCGAGGGCGATTCCCTTGACCGGCAGGCGTTTGGGTTTTTCGTTACCCCGGGCCTGACGTTGCGAAACGACCAGCATGACCCCGCTCGTGGTCAGAGCCATCCCGGCCACGTCGGAAATCGAAAGCCGCTCGCCCATAATGAGATAACCGAGTATCGCCGTGAGCATGGGAACAAACGACATCAGAAGCATGGAGATGCGCGCGCCGATGACAACGAAAGCCCGAAACAGCGCCAGGTCTCCGATGACAAAGCCGATAAGCCCCGACAGACTCAACCAGATCCATGCGTGGGCGCCGGCATCCGTCGGAAAGGCGCGCCCGCGCATGACGTAACCGAACGCGGATAGAAAGACCAGCGCCAGAACAAGGCGCAGCAAATTGACTACCATCGAGCCGATGCGCCGCCCGGCCGACTCGAAAGACATGGCCGTGACGGTCCAACAGGCGGCGGTGATTAATGCGGCGATTTGCCCGGGCATGGGATTGCCTTCCTCAAGATCAAGATGCGATCAAGCGGGATTTTTCGCCATGAGTCAATAAAATTGCTGCCTTGAAAGAAAAAGAGCGGCGACGAAAAAGGCTGTTTTATCCAATCGGTATTTGCCGCTGCGGTCAAAGCCGGTGTAGATTGCCCGAGTGATGCTTTGTGGTCGGAGGATATCCATGAACTCAAAAATTGCCTTTTCCGTAGCGGTAGTTTTGTTTCTCGCGGCTTTCTCCTGGGCGCAGGAACCGCAATACGGCGATTACCTGGAACTGCCCGGCGCCGGCTGGCCCGCCGATCCCGCGGTGATCGAGGTCGACGGCGCGTACTATCTCTATCCCACGAATCTGGGAAACAGCCTGGACTGCTGGACGTCGACGGATCTCGAAACGTGGAATTACGAAGGCGTCATCTGGGGACCGGCGCCGGCGGGTTCCTGGAACGACAGCGGCCTCTGGGCGCCGGACGTGTTCGAGCACGAAGGCCGGTTTTACCTGTATTACACCGCCAACGAGAAGATCGGCTTGGCACAGGCTGACAACCCCCTGGGGCCCTTCGAGGATGTGTACGATCATCCTTTTATCGGCGGCGGTTACGGCGGCGTGCCGTTTAACTCCATTGACGCGCACGTTTTCCGCGATACGGACGGCTCGCTCTACCTTTACGCCACGGGTTATAATCCGATCACGTTTTTGCGCGTGTTTCCTCTTAACGATCCGGTGACGCTGTCAGGCGGGTGGGAATTTGTCTTTTCCGCAAATCCTTTTACCTGGGAAGGTTTCGTGGCTGAAGGGCCCTGGATGATTCTGCATGAAGGCGTTTACTACCTGATGTATTCGGGAAACGGGGCGAATCTGCCGCTGTACGCCATAGGTTACGCCACCGCCGACAATCCCATGGGGCCTTTTACGAAATACCAACGCAATCCGATTTTGCGTAATAACTGGGATCGCGAATTTTTCGGCCCCGGCCACAACAGCCTGACGGTGGGCCCTGACGGCGAGCTTTGGATGTTCTACCACACGAAAATCGACGGGCAGGTCGACTGGCAGCGACGGTTGCGCAAAAACAAAGTCGCCTTCACCGACGACGGGCAGCTATACGTGGACCTGGGACTAGGATCCCCGCCGCCGCTGCCGGATGACGACGCGGACGACGATACGGGCGTTAATGACGACATCGACGATGACGACAGCGCGCCGGACGACGATGCAAGCGACGACGAACTCAACGACGATTCCGCCCAGCCGGACGATGACTTGTCCTCCGAAGCTTTAGCGAAGGAGGATGATGACGGCGGAAGCTGCTGCGGGTAAGATGGCAAACCTGCGATTGTCGTCAATTTAGCCATTCTTCAAAACAATCCCGCAGATGTTGAAGATATATTGTTTGTGAAGAATTTTTTGTTTGCGCTGTTTGGCCAAGCCTGCCATAACGGATTCGAATTGATCGAGGTGGTTTCATGGAGATGATCGGAAAAGCCCACAAGACTTCCGTCAAGGGCGTCGCGATGACCTGGGGTGAAATGGGCGAAGGCCATCCGCTTGTGCTTCTTCATGGAATCCAGGATTCTCACCGCGCCTGGAGAAGGGCAGCGCCCATGCTCGCGCGGAATTTTCGCGTGCTCATGCCGGATTTGCCCGGCCACGGCTATTCCGATCGGCCCGACGCGCCATACACATTGACATGGTATGCCGAAATGGTCGCCGCGTGGATGGAGGCCGTCGGTGTTGGGAAGGCTCACATTTGCGGCCATTCCTATGGCGGCGGCGTCGCCCAATGGATGGTGCTGGAACAACGGGAACGCATCGACCGCCTGGCTCTGGTGTCCGCGGGCGGCCTGGGGCGCGGCGTGGCGCCGGGAATGAGGTTTGCCACCTTTCCCGTTTTGGGACCTTTGCTCACGCCTATTGTGATGGGCGCCGCCCTTCCGATTTTCATAAGGCATTCGCCGTCGACATTCGGCCATATGGAACCGGAAGAGCAGGAAAGATTTATCATGATGAGCCGCATTCCCGGCTCCGACCGGGCCTTTCAGCGGACGGTTGAAGGCGTCATCAATTTTTTCGGGCAGTATTTGCAAACCATACAACGGGTCGGGGAGGTTGAGCAGATGCCGCCCGTCGCCTTGTTTTGGGGCAAAAAGGATCCCATCATTCCCGTTAAGCACGGCCGAAATGCAGTCGCGCGGTCGGAGAATATTACTCTGACGGTTTACGAAAATTGCGGGCATTTTTCCCACTTGGACGCACCGGAGAGTTTTGCAAAAGATCTGACGGAGTTTTTATTGGACCCTGACCGCCTCCCGGCGCGATTTTTGTCAGCAGCGAAAAAAACGTGGCTTGCAAACATTTTCGAATAGAACAAAGCATCGACACGTTAATTGGCATAGTGGATTACGGACCTTCGCTTGCACTTTTTCATGCTCGCGGTTTTTGAGTCGGCCATCAGCCGCGCGGTCCCGATTTTTGTTTAGCTTCCCGTCATTAAAGTGAATGTGATAAGAATGCGCCGGCTTCATTGCACGGCGCTAAAACGCGCAAACGGATCGATTGATTTTAAGGATTGTTGTTTTGGCTACGCTGATCGCATGCCGGGAAATTTATAAGAGCTTTCGGGAGCGCCCTTTGTTTGAGGGTGTTTCGCTGAACATCAATGACCAGGAGCGGATCGGCGTCATCGGCGCCAACGGCAGCGGAAAAACCACGCTGCTGCGAATACTGGCGGGGCTGGAGTCGCCTGACGACGGGCTGTGCGACGCGGCCAAAGGCCTGCGCGTCGGGTACGTTCCCCAGGACAGCGTTTTTCAGCTCGACCAATTCGTCGAGCAGGTCGTGTTGGCGGCGGCGATCAAAGCATCCAATGATCCCGGTGACAGCGAAAACGATTTGCGCGTGCGTTGCCGGGAGGTTTTAAGCAGGCTCGGTTTCGACGACCTGAATCAAAAGGTCGAATCCCTTTCCGGCGGCTGGCGAAAACGGCTTTCCATCGCCTGCGCCCTGGCGGGCGATCCGGATGTTCTGCTTCTGGACGAACCCACCAACCACCTGGATATCGAAGGCATACGCTGGCTGGAAAACTTCCTTGCCGCAAGCCGCTTCGCCTACCTCGTGGTCAGCCACGATCGGGCTTTGCTGCAGGCCGTTGCAAGCCGCGTCATCGAACTCGACCGGCGTTATCCGGGCGGCTATTTGAGCGTGGACGGAAATTATTCCACATTTTTGGAAAAGCGGGATGTTCTGCTGACCGCGCGCAAGCAGCAGCAGGAATCTTTAAGCAATAAAGTGCGAAATGAAATCGCCTGGCTGCGTAGCGGGGTTAAGGCCCGCGCCACGAAAGCGAAGTATCGCAAAGACGAGGCGCATCGTTTGATCGAGCAGGAAAAGGAGATGCTGCAAAAAAGCGAAACCGGGCGCGCGAAGATCGATTTCGTCGCCACGGGCCGCAAAACCAAACGCCTCATGAAAGTCGAAGGCGTCTGCAAATCCCTGGGCGGGCGCTGCTTATTTCAAGGTTTCAATCTTTTGCTCCAACCGGGAATGCGCGTGGGTCTCGTGGGCGCCAACGGCAGCGGCAAAACCACGCTGCTGCGCCTGCTGGCCGGCGAACTCGATCCGGATGAAGGGCGGATTCAACCGGCTGTTCACCTGCGCGTGGTGTATTTTGATCAGTATCGCGAACAGGTCGATCCCGAAATCACTTTGCGCGAGGCTCTTTCGGAAGAAGGCGACACCGTGATCTTTCGGGACAATCCCATCCACGTCGCCGGATGGGCGGCGCGCTTTCGTTTCCGGCCCGAGCAGCTTGACGTCGAGGTCGGCAGGATGTCCGGCGGCGAACGCGCGAAGATTCTGATCGCCAGGCTGATGCTCAAACCCGCCGATGTTTTGCTTCTGGACGAACCCACCAATGACCTGGACATCCCGACGCTGGAAGTGCTGGAAGAAAATTTAGGCGACTTTCCCGGGGCTGTAATACTCGTCACGCACGACCGTTTTCTGCTGGACCGCACGTCCACGGTGCTGGCGTATCTCGACGGGCAGGGCAGGCCTGAGTTTTTCGCCGACTACGCGCAGGTGGAAGCGCACGTCGATCAAAGCAAGCAAAAATTAAAGCCGAAAAAACAGCATGAAGCGCCGGTGAAAAAATCTCACGCCGGGCCGCCGAAACTGACCCTCGCCGAGCAGTACGAATTCGACGGCATGGAAGAAGCCATCGACAAGGCCGCGAAGCTCGTCGAAAAGCTTCAAAATGAATTGAATGATCCGGCGATTGCTTCCGACGCCGGAGAAATCGAAAAGCGCTTTTCCGCCCACCAAACCGCGCAGGACAAGCTGGAGGCCCTCTACTCCCGCTGGTACGAACTGGAATCGAAAAACGCCGCCTATCTGGAAAGCCTCGAAAAGTGAATGTCCCGTAGGGACAATGTGAAAATAGGCCTCCAATGAAGAGACTGTCGATAAAATCGAATTATGAAAAAATGTCATTCCGAGCGAAGTCGAGGAATCCCTTCAAAGAGGCGCTATCGCCTCATTATATGTGTACACTTCAAAATAATATTCACGCATCGTTAAAGGGATCCCTCGACTTCGCTCGGGATGACAGTGTCGCCTCTTACTCGAATAAATCCACCGACAAAACGCTTGCGCTTTTTTCGTTCTCGTGATTCCCTTTAAAGATTGTGAACGTCACGAAAGGGGCCGCAATGCGTACGCTGACAGTTTTCATCATGACTTTTTTTCTTTGCTCGACGGTTTGGGCCGAGGATTTCGATTCGGAGCTTCATCAAAAAGCCGTGGAGTTTCAGGACTGGATCGAGCTTTGGCATACCGGCGACATCGGCCTGGAGCAGCGCGGACTCGGCGGCCTCTCGGCGCAGGTGCAGTTCACCGACGATACATACACGGAAATCGCGTGCCTGCACGCCCTGGGCGACAGCATGATCTGGACCGGCATGTACCTGGGCAGCCAGGCGCTTCGCTACGCGGTCACGCAAGAGCCGGAAGCCAAGGCTGAGGTAATCCGCATCGTGAATTACATGCACAACAACATGCTGATGACCGGAACACTGGGCTATATCGGCCGATACGCCGATTTGGATCAACATCCCTTCAACTGTAACTACACCGAGGAAGGCGGATGGAAAGTCCAGGGCGCCGGCGACTGGGAGGGGTATTACTGGGTGCACGAAACCAGCCGCGATCAATATTCCGGGTATATGTGGGGCATGACGCTGGCCTACCAGCATATCGACGACGAGGATACGCGAGACATTATCCGCCAGGATCTTTCCGACGTGGGCCAGATGCTGGAGGAAAACTCATTCAACATCACGGACGAAAACGGCGAATGGACGGGAAACAACGCCGCGTGGGTCGGCCCCCTGATGCGCCTGGCGTGGCTGGTGCAGATCGCGTATGTCACGGACTCGCAGCATTATTGGGAGCTTCTCGACACGCAGTACCGAACCATGAAGCCTTTTTTGCCCATCGATGTCATGTCGGCGTTCAATCGTTACAGCGAATTTTACGGAAACAATCTGCGGCATCTGGCGTATCAGGCGATCTTTCGCCTCTGGCCCGACCGGGAGCAGCTTGAATATCTTTACGAAACTTGGATGGAGCAAAACCGCCCATGGGTCAAGGAGATTCACAATCCCTGGTTCGATGCGGTGCACTGGACAGGCTGCCAGAGGCTTGACGCCTGCGAGGCCGACGACGTGGATTACATCGAAACCGATGCGCTGCACACGCTGGGACTTTACTGGAGCGTCGTGAATTACAAGCAGGAGATTACCTGTTCGCAGCAGCCGCTGGATCAGTTTTCCGTGGTCATGGATCAGCTTCTGGCGCAAGTCCCGTGGCTTGAATCAATTGTCAATATCGACCCGCAGACCGCGGACGCCCGGGAGCTCAACGACCGGCACTGGACCGATATGTACTGGCAGTCTCACGGTCATTTTCAGGCCACGTGCCATACGGCCGAGGATAAAACCTGGGTCGGCTCGGGATTCGATTATCTGGTCGCGTATTGGATGGGCGTCTATTACGGAATCCTTCCCGGCGACGGACCCTACGGAGACGATGATCTGCCGGACCCCGACGACGACGCGGATGACGACGCAGACGATGACGCGGATGATGACGCGGATGATGACGCCGATGACGATGTGAACGACGACGCCGGCGATGATGATCTTGATGACGATCTCGATGACGACACCACGCAGCCCGACGACGATGACGCCGCCGACGCATCGGATGATGACGATGATGATGACGACGGAAGCTGCTGCGGATAAATTAGTGGTTTAGCCGCTTTAAAAAATATTTAACGAGATCGTTTTCGGTTTTGCGACACATGAAGTGATAGCGAAGCAATCACAGCCTCTGGAAGGCTGTACTTCTAATCGTAGAAATCTTTGCGTGGCGTCACGATTTTTTTCTCACGCCATATCCGTCGCCCGCTTCGCGGGCTTTGTTAATATTGTTGATGCCTTTACCCATAGCTCACGCTATGGGCTATGTCTCCTGAGCCTGCTAAAGCAGGCTCAATTCAGAATGTCGCCTATATCCTACTTTGGTTGCGGCCGGCAGGCCGCGATGCGCCACACATTGTGTGCCCGGGCGAAAGGTGCATGACTTCGACCCTGCTGCCGCGTGTGCTCCTACTCAATCTTCTGCTGAACCAGACTCGTCCATAATTTCAATATAATAAATACATCTTAATCCTTCATCATCGCTTGTATAAATTATACGCGCGCTGATATGCTGCCAATCAAATGAAATGCCAGGGAGACGACATGCTCGTTATTTGCCCGCACTGCAAAGAAAAGGTTGATGTTTCAAATGTCGCGCCGGCAGCGCCGGCTACGTGCCCGAATTGCCAGGGCCAGTTCATGACCCCAGATATCCCGGCCGCGGCGCCGGTCATGGAATCCGGCAGCGCGCCAACGCCCGCGCCCGGCACGCCGCCGAAAACCAACGGCCTGGCTATCGCGTCGCTGGTATTGGCCATCATCGGATTTTTTACGGCATTTATCGGAATCGGTTTAATTTTCGCCGCCATCGCATTGATTCTGGGCATCGTGGCGATAGGCCAGATCAGATCGAATCCAAAAGAACAAGTCGGTTACGGATTGGCCCTTGCCGGTGCGATCATGGGCGGCCTCTCCTCATTTGTAGCGGTTATCGGCGTTCTGGCGCTGATCGCCATCCCCAACTTCATAAGCTTGCGGGAGCGAGCATATAACGCCAGCGCAAAAAGCGCCGGGCGCAATGCGAAGCTGGCCGAGGAAATCTGGTATAACGAAGCCGGAGGCGATATTTCAGGAGCCTATACGGATAAACTTTCAAGCCTGTTGTCTTTTGATCGGAATCTGACGGATGATTCGGATGTTACTTTTAATTTCGGTGCGTGCAACATATCCGGCTACACATTCACTACGCAGCACGCCAGCGGAAATCAGACTTATGAATTCACGGATTATTAAATAAGGAGATGAAATGAACGTTATTTGTCCGCACTGCAAAGAAAAAGTAGATGTTTCGAACGTCGCGCCGGGAGCGCCGGCCGAGTGCCCGAATTGCCAGGGCCAGTTCATGACCCCAGATATCCCGGCCGCGGCGCCGGTCATGGAATCCGGCAGCGCGCCAACGCCCGCACCCGGCACACCGCCGAAAACCAGCGGCAAAGCCATCGCCGCGCTCGTTTTAGCCATTATCGGATTTCTCACGTCGTTTATCGGCATCGGAATAATTTTCTCAATTATCGGGCTGATTCTCGGCATCATCGCCATAAAACAAGTCAGGCAGCATCCGGCGGAGCAAAGCGGTTTCGGCCTGGCCCTTGCCGGAGTCATCATCACCGGCTTCAACACATTCCTTTTCCTCATATTTATGCTGATCGCCATCCCCAACTTCATAAGCTTGCGGGCAAAGGCTTACGACGCATCGGCGAAAAGCGCGGGACGCAATGCGAAGCTGGCCGAGGAAGTTCTGTTTAACGAAAGGGGGGGCGACGTCTCCGGCGCGTATACCGACGAGCTTGCGGATCTGCTTTCGTACGACAGGAACCTGACCGACGATACAGAAGTCACTTTCACCTTCGGCCAGTGCAACAACCTGGGCTACACATTCACCACGCAGCACGCGCGCGGCAGTAATACGTATTTGTTTACGGATTAAGCGATGATATTTGCGGACATCCAATCCCGACAGATGTTCTCCAACGAATATGCATCGGTAAAACAAAAAGTATTCAACCTGCAAGTCAGTGTTCGAATGTGTCTCCAAAATCAACGTCCTTGCAATCGTGTGTGGCACAGCCGCCCTCGGCTGTGAATGTGCCGTCTTGGCGATAACACGTTGCATTAAGTCGATTCTCACCCGCTCATTTACAAGTCTCAAACATTCGTTTTCGACGTGTTTGCCATTCGCGGCTCTGTTGCTTTCGCCCCATGCGAGGCTCATCACTTAGCGCAAACAGGAATTCATTTTACCGCAAACCCTCAATAAAACCCTCGGAGCAATGAAAAAAGGATCGCGTAGTTTATGCCGGTTGCGACAGCGCCCAGCATCGTGAAGATGACGATATCCAATAAGACGTAACCGCGGTTCATCAGCCTTAGCGCCGCGCCTTCCAGCAGGAGCACAAACGCCAGGATCATGATGATGAGAAACTTGCTTGTGATATGAAATATGGACGCTTCCTTTTCCGTCACCACGGGAATATAAACCTGCACGAATCCCAGGATTATCAAAAGCAAAATCCAGATCGCCCCGATCGGCAGGGTCTGCAATAATGCGGCGGGAAATCCGATCGGCTTAAGTTCGCCCGTCTTCTTCTGCTTAATTCCTTTGAAGAAAAGAAGAGTTTTCAGCATAACGCCGATGAGCGACACCACGACGCACGTCGTGCCGTACGTCAGCAAAAAGCCGACGGTGAAAACGGCCAATGTCAGGCCGGTTTTATGCGTTTCGAGCAAAGATGAAAGATCAAAAAGACCGGACAGCAAAACAGCTTGAAAGTCAAACACGTTCGGCAAGGCGATACTCTGTTATGTTTTTGTTCATCGTGATTTACCGTACTTCATCATGGCGGGTGTCGTTTCATATTTCGCTTGCGTCGCTGTAATCCCCTGTAGGGGATGTTTGGTCAGTAGCGAAGGGCTTTAGCCCTGGAAAAAGCAATTGATTCATTCCCAATAAACCCCTGGCAAGGAGTGCAGGAAGCTTTTTACGCCTTTTCGAGCTTGACTGTCATCTGCGCGCCGGCGGCTTTGACCGTAGCGGACGCCTCGGGAACGTCGCCGGCCGACAGTCCTGTGCAAAGCAGTTCCTCTTTGATCGTTTCCGCCCACTCGTCCATAACCTTTTGCAGCGTCTCGTCGTCGGTGCTGTAGACGACCTTGCATCGGTCTTCGATCTGCAGACCCACGTCGCGGCGGGTCATCTGTAATTTACGCAGCACGTCGCGCATGATTCCCTCGCGCGTTAATTCCGGCGTCAGCGTCACGTCCAGAAGCACCCAAAGTTCGCCTTCGACGGCGAAATGCGTGCCTTCGGGAGAAGACATTTCGACGACGAAATCCTCTTTTTCAAACTCGAATTCCTGCCCCTCGAACGAAACGGTGAAGGGCGACTGCCCGGCGTCCAGCTTCGCGGCGACTTCGTTTTCGCCTTCCAGGTACGCGGCGAAGCTTTTCATCTGTTTGCCGAGTTTCCGGCCCAGGGTCTTGAAATTGGGCTTGATGATTTTTTGCGCGGGAGCGGGAGCTTTCGGATCGACGATTTCGACGCCTTTGACGTTGAGATTTTCTTTTAAAAAGCCCTCGGCTTTGGCGAACGACTCGCCGTCTTCAGCGCTCGCCGGGCTGATGGTCACTTTGGCCAGAGGCTGGCGCACGCGCATCTTCGCCGATTCGCGGGCCGATAAAACCAGGTGCGTGAGTTTTTGCAGCGCGCCCATTTCGGCGGCGAGTTTTGCGTCCTGGCGCTCGGAGCGAAGGACCGGATAGGCGTCGTGATGCACCGATTCGAAAGCGTCGCCCAGCACCGAGCGGTTCAGATTCTGATGCACCGATTCGGTGATGAAGGGGATGATCGGCGCGATCATGCGGTTCAGTTCATCCACGCACGTATAAAGCGTGTCGAAGGCCGTCAGCACTTCCGGATCATCCAGTTCGCCCCAGAAGCGGCGGCGGTTGTGGCGGATGTACCAGTTGGACAGATCCTCGATGAATTCCTCGGCGGCCAGCGCGCACTGGCGCAGGTTGTAGGCCTCGAATCCCCGCCGGCTGCGCTCGATGGCGGCGTTGAGGCGGTCGAGAATCCAGCGGTCGAATTCGGGCCGGTCTTTTTCCGCCGTCATCGGCTGCTTGCCGGGCATGTATCCGGCGATGCGCGCGTAGTTGACGAAAAACGCGTACACGTTCCAGAACGTGTTGATGAACTTGCCTCGCGTTTCTTTGGCGACGCCGTAGCCGAAGTTGAGATTCGTCGTGGTTTCGGCGCGGCAGTAAACCCAGCGCAGCACGTCCACGCCCGCGGCGTCGGCGGCTTCCTCAAACCAGATGGCGTTGCCCTGGGATTTGTGCATCTCCTCGCCCTTTTCATCGCGCACCAGCGCGTGGCCCACGAGGGTTTTAAAGGGCGGAATATTTTCCATCATCGTGCTCATGGCCAGTAGCGCATAGAACCAGTTGCGAAACTGGCCCGGGAAGCATTCCAGCACCAGGTCCGCGGGGATCCATTTTTTCCACTCTTCGCGGTCCTGATTGTAGAACGTCGTCGAGTAGGCCACGATGCCCGCGTCCAGCCAGGGATTGCCCACGTCCTTGATGCGCTCGGAGCGTCCGCCGCATTTGGAACATTCGATTTTCACTTCGTCGATCCACGGGCGATGCGGCGAATGGCCCTCGAATTTATCCCAGCCCTCGACGGCGCGCTCTTTGAGTTCCTCCTTGCCGCCGATCACTTCAAAATGTCCGCAGTCGCTGCAAACCCAGATCGGCAGGGCCAGGCCCCAGTAACGTTTTTTGGAGATCATCCAGTCGCGCATATTCGTCAGCCAGTCCAGTTCCAGATCCTGCCCGTAAGACGGAATCCAGTTGCACCGGCGCACGACGTCCTTGATCTCGTCGCGCCACGCGTCCATGGCGATGTACCACTCGTCCACGGCGCGGAATAAAAGCGCCGTGTTGCATCGCCAGCAGTGCGGGTAACTGTGCTCGTATTTTTCCGTGGCGTAGAGTTTGCCTTTGGACAGCAGGTCGTCGATGACTTCCTGCGCGACTTCGCTCGCCTTTTTGCCGGTGAGATATCCGAAGCCTTCGAGGAAAACGCCCGAGTCGTCGATGGGCGCGATCAGCGGAAGACCGAACTGCTTTCCCAGTTCATAGTCTTCCTTACCGCAGCCCGGAGCGATGTGCACGATGCCCGCGCCTTCGGCCTCGGCGACCTGGTCCCAGAAGATGACCGGGTGGCCCTCGCCGTCGATTTTCTGATTTTCGTTTTCGTCGTATGGCCCGCTGTAGAGCCAATCTTTGAAGGTTGAACCCGGCATGGTGTCTTCCACCGTGTACTCGCCCTTGCGCCCGCATACGGATTTGGCCAGCGCATTGGACAGATAATACACGCTGTCGCCCTGTCGCACTTTGGCGTAAGTCAATTCGGGATTCACGGCGATGGCGGTGTTGGACGATAAAGTCCAGGGGGTCGTCGTCCAGACCAGGAAGTATTCGTTTTCGCGCCCGACGACGGGGAAGCGGCAGAAGATGGAGGTGTCTTTGACGACCTTGTAGCCTTCGTGCATCTCGTGCTGGGAAAGGCCCGTCCCGCAGCGCGGGCACCAGGGCATGACATCGTTTCCGGCGTAGATGAAGCCCCGGTCGTGGCATTTTTTGAGGAATTGCCAGATCGTGTAGTTGTTCTCGTCGGTCATGGTAAAATAGGAATCGTCCCAGTCCATCCAGTATCCCAGGCGGATGGATTGATCCGTCTGAATCCGGGAGAACTTGCGCACGCGCTCCTTGCACTTCTCGACGAATTTGTCGATGCCGTATTCCTCGATGTCCCGCTTGGTTTTGAACTTGAGTTCCTTTTCCACCTCGACCTCGACCCAGAGGCCCTGGCAGTCGAAACCATTCTGGTAGCGCAGCTTTTTACCGTTCATGGCGTGGTAGCGCTGATAGGCGTCCTTGAGGGCGCGGCCCCAGGCGTGGTGGATTCCCATGGGATTGTTGGCGGTAATAGGACCGTCCAGAAAGGACCAAATCTCCCCGTCTTTATTCTTTGCGCGCAGCTTCTCGAAAGCCTGCGTTTCGTTCCAGAAATTTTGGATTTCGCTTTCCAGCGCGATGATGTCGAACCAGGTGTCCACTTTCTTGTACATTGGCGCCCTCTTTATTCAGTCCTTTCGCCGCGTATTTTAAAATACGCCGCATTCACCCGGCCGTATGCCGGGCGAAAAGAAAGGGCGATTATAGAAAGGTATGGCGATTTGTAAATGAGAATGATCGTCTTTCGGGATTTCGGGGCGGTTTACTTGAGTCGGGATATGAGTCGGGAACCCGAATATTTTTCAAGGAACGCGAATGACTTTGACGCCGCCTCGTTGGAGAATCTCTCCGGCGATACCCTCTTTATCACATGAGGGACTGCCGCCTTTGAAATAGGCTTTTTCGGCGCCGATAGTTTTTGCGATTTCAAGCGTCACTTTGCCGCCTTTGATGTGAAAGTCGGTCATGTCCTCGCCGGTTTCCGGGGCGTATATCCGAAATCCTTCGTCAAGCACCTGCGCGCCGGTTCCGCCCTGCAGGGTTTCGCCGGTGCGCGGAGTGGGCATGCCGCCGAGTTGTTCCGGACAGACCGGCGCCAACACGTATTTCTGTTTTAGCTTTTCGATCAATTTCGTCCGGAATTTGGCTCTGCGTCCGTGCCACCGGCAGGGAATCCCCAGAAAACACGCGCTGACGAGAACCGGCGGTTGATACTTGGGAACTTGAGGCAGATCAAACAAAAACAAATTTGCATCGGATGCGTTATTCTTTTTCGACAATTGTTCTTCTCCAACTATATTACTCGAAAAGATATTCAGAACGTGGATCGTGTTTGCGATACCGATCTCGTGCAAGTTTGCGGTTTCGCACGGCATAGCAGTATGCGCATCCATGTGGGCAAGTATCATAGCTGCCGATATCTCGCGACTCGTGGCACGCACACTGTTTGCCGCGATGCCCGGGCGTGCGTGTTTTTACCGGGAATCCACTTACCTGGCTCAATCTGTCGCCGTCCATGCATCGCGCATCAGAGACACCCTCCGACAAGTAAGGCCTCTGGGCACAGAGACTCAGGCGAAGGTCGTAGGCCAGAGCCATCCCGTTTAACTCGCGAATGAACGCGCGCTTTTTTTCGTCGCCTGGATTTTCCCATGTAAAGTTGTGCTGGCGAGCGGCTTCATTCATATTCCGCTCGGTCTTCTTGTAGATTTCGGCGAAGGAGATAACAACCCCGTCCGTAATGCCGGCAACGTTGCGGCATAATTTTTCGAAGTTGCGCCGATGCCAGTCGAAATCCGTGAGCGAAGTAATGGCGATGGGATCGTAGCGCCACACCGGAACTTTCGGCCCGTACTCTTCGGCGAGGAGCCGCATGTGCTCCACGGCTCTAGCCGCGGATACCACGGAGACTTCCAGCTCGCGCGGGTATCCCGTGATGGAGTAGAGCACTACGAAGGGATAGCCGCGTTCCTTGAGAATGGCAAGTCGCGGCAAGAACGGACCTAAATTCTTCGTCCAGAAAAAAAATCCATCAATGAGATGCCGCCGCAGGTCCACGCGGAAAGCGTTGCCGCTGTACGGATTGCGCACGAGACAGTAACCTGCATCCAGCCGGCGCCGGAACCACTCTCCGTAAAACGCCGGGATGTCCGTGCGAAAGCTGGCGGAAATGATCATGATGCGCCCTTCACAAATCAAGTTGTCCCAAGGCTGAATTTCCCCCAGCGTTTGATGATCACATCGCAAAATAAAGGATTTTTCTCTATAAGAAAAGCCCTTCTACCGGTTTGTTCGGCGGCGATCAGTGTAGTTCCCGATCCCGCAAAGGGATCCAGAACATTTTCTCCGGCACTACTGTAAGCCAATAAAGCCCGATACGGAATTTCAACAGGACCTATGGCAATTATCGTGAGTGGCGCTGCTGCTGCCGATATTCCAGAAGGCAATTCCACCAAGTTTCATGACTGAAGCGCAAAAAATTTACGATAGCCTCAATATCGCGACAATGGTCTTGGATTGAATGCCAGTTTCCCATCCCTACTCGCATCGCCGCAAATAAGTCGATGTTTACCCAGTTCGAAAATATCACCAGTACGGATATCTGAAGCAGCAGGGATGGTAGGTACATCATCCTCTTCTGCAACTCCTATTAAATTACGAATTTCTTGATCGCTAAAACCCATGCAACTGATATCAAAATCCTCTTTTTGGAGTTGTTCCACTATATCGCGCAGTTCTGGAAAATTCCAATCCGCAATTTCAGCCGTTTTATTGTCAGCGATAGAAAATACCTTTCGTTGCTCTTCGTCCATTTCACGGACAACCACCGGAACTGATGTTAATCCCAACTGCTTTGCAGCTTTCCAGCGAGTATGTCCGGCGATGATGGTCATATTTTGATCACATAGGATCGGCACATTGAATCCGAAGGCGGAGATGCTCTTTGCAACGGCATCCACGGCGTGGTCGTTGATGCGGGGATTTTTGTCCCATGGTTTGAGTTCATCAATGTTTTTCTCGACGATTTCCATCGAAATATTCTCCCTAATTTTCTTGAGATTGAGCGTCATTATTTCCGGGAATTTTTTCCCGATTTGGCCTTGGTCACGAGCTGGGCGACCTGCGTGTTCAGAAACTTGTGGACCAGATCGTTTACCGTTCCATCGGGATAAACGATGTTGTTGGCAATGAGGCTCTGTCCGATACGTTGGTTTTCGTGGGGCGCCAGTCCCGCGTGGATGTACCACTGCTTCGGATCGAACGACACCGCGGCCCAAACCTCTTTCATGGTTGCGAAATCTTGCTTTGTATCCGGTCGCGTGATTTCCACGGTCTTCCAGGCCACAACGAGTTTCTGCGCAATCGAATTATCCGCGACCAGGAGGATCGTGTCCGGAGTTTCCTCGGATTTTGATTTCTCAATGATTTCTTCAATTGTCATTCATACACTCCTCCACGGCTTATATCGTTAAACTTCTACATTTATCGCGAATTGAATGGGGATTTACTAATACAAGACCAAATTCAGCGCGTAGTTGTCATCGGGATTCGCGAACATGATTCTGGGAGTATGAGGAAGTACGGCAATCCTCGAAGAATCTTTAATTATGATATTTGTTGTGCATGCACCACCAGCGCCCGGCGCCGTACCAATAGTCGATAACGGGCGGATGATCAACATCGCCTTTCCTCAAAGGGCACAGCGATTTCCGATCAAAACCTCTCTCATTCAAATCCACGACGACTTTTTCGGGAAAACTTTCTCCCACGCCGGGAAGAAAAATCAAAACCATTTGCTGAGAGTCGTCTGACTGGTGCAGGATATAGGCGGCATTCAGCTGCGGGATTTCCTTTTTCTGTTCGTAAACAATCTTCCATAAAAGCTCATCGGCGGCTTTCTGATTTTCGTAACACTTGTCCCGGTAGCCGATTTTGCGGTAGCTCAATACATTGAAAAACGCCGAGACGCCGAAAAAAACGATCAACAGAATCAGGATAAAATCCACGACCGTGACGCCCCGCCTGTTTTTACGCCCCGTCAATATCATTCGATAAATATGTCTCCGTCAGCGGATAAATAAAGTTTCAAAAAGCCGAATCTTTTGGCATTGGGAACGGAGAGGACAAAGCCCACTTGCGATTCCCTCGTATAACTGTAAGCGTCGTTGGTTTTAAGAATCAGCGGTTCCTTGTCGATGTAATCGCCCACAAGTTTGTCAAGATTTTTCGGCCATTTGCCGTGTTCGTCGTGATGCCTGAAAACCTGCGCCGCCAGGTACGTAAACTGCGCGGCGGGAGAACCGCGCTCCATCAACTTCTCGTCGGAAAAATTCACCAGAACCTGGGATTTGTCGACCTGATAACCTATATAAACTTTCAGGCCGATGATGGCCAGCAGGATCAGAATAAAGATGGGATTGACCTTTACCGCGAGCCTTTGCTTAAGACTCAGGCCGGGGCCTTTCGAAAATTGCTCATCGTACAATCTCTCGTTTTCTTCCATTTCCTCCAAATGTACGAGTCCGTCGGGGTCGAGAGTGCACTTCGGGCAGGTGATCTCGTTATCATCCCCGAATTTCATGCAATCGCCGCATATGGGCTTGCCGCATACGTGACACTCGTAAAGAGCGTCTTCCCGGGGATGGATGTAGCACTTCATTTAAAAAGACTCCGCAAAAGGAATCGAAAATCATAAACGTGATAGGGCACGCCCGGTGAGATGTCAAGAATCAGGGCTTTCAATAAAGGGGAAATGATGTAGAATGCCGTCAAATTCGAGGGAAAGGGACAATAATGGATCGCAGTCGGCTACTGATGGTAATAATAGTTGCAAACGACCCTGGCGGTTGTCGGCGGATGCGTCAAACCCATCGACGGCGTCTGGTCCAACGGTTTCGACGCTAAAACCGCGGGGTTCGAGAAAATATCCATATTCTCGGATGTTTCCGTTGTCAGCCTGACTCCCCGAGGCGAGGAATTCCTGTGGATTTCCGAAAGCATTCAAAACGCCCGCGCCATGGACGAAACGTTGAGCGGCATCCTGAAATCCAAGGGGATATTCCATCGGAACCCACGAGCGATTCTTTATCGGCGCTTGGTGTGAAAATCCTTATCCCACGTCATTCGCCATGAGCCGCCGGACGCTGATGAAAGATCCGCCATACCATGTCGATCCGGGAATCGCGCGCCTGGACGGACTCACCACGGATATCCGGGAGGCGTTTACGCAATTCGCCCTGATGATCGCCCAGGGTCAAAGCGCCATGGAGTCAGGGAGCCTGCCCCCGGAAGTCGCCGCCAGAATCGCCGGGAACTACAAGAGCTCGGGATTCGCTCTTGTCCTGAGCGTTGTCAGGCAGATTGAAACGGAAGCGGAAAATATGCCTGAATTAAGCGCCGAAAATATGCAGGCCTTCAAATCAGCCTTCGTCGCCGTGGGGTATTTCGAGGGCATGACGGGAAAACTTGTTTATTCGAACATCCTGCCTTTGGAAGCAAAAAAGAAGACGAATCCGGCGAAAACTCTGGCCCGGTTTCATGAGAATTTTCCCGAGGCCCGCGTCGGTTCGCGTTTCGAGGTTCCGCCGCCTACCGAGTATGCGTCGAGCAACTCTTCTTTCAAGCTCATCAAGCTCGACGCGGCCGATGATGAAGGATCGAACAAAGTCAACTTTTCCGCCATCCTTTCCAAAAAAGGCGGCATCCCCCTGTACAGGAGGCCCGATTTGAATTACCGGACGGAATACATTGTTCCTACGGGGACGATGGTTAATGTCATCGCAACGAAGAGCATCTTTTCAAAAGTGGTTCTGCCCGACGGCACGATCGGCTGGGTTTCGACGGATGCGGTCTGGGTAAGGAAGTAGGCCGGAACCCGCCGGACAATATCGCTTCATGAGCGGATCAAATAACAAGAAAACAATGCCTTTCGCCGGCAACATGCCGGCCGACGCCTCCCGGGATATTCCCTCGGGGCAAGACAAAGACCCGCGCAACCGCCACCTAACCGTTTATCTCATTTCCCTTTTCATGATCTGCGCCGTCATGGCCTGGAGAATCGACCATCGAACCGGCCCCTTACGGGAAGGCAAAGGCAAGTACCTGGTCGAAGACGCGGGAATCAGCGTAGTGTTCGCGCACTACATCGCAAAGGGAGAAGGGATTGTTTATTACCCCGACGGCGAGCGTGTGGAAGGCTATTCCAATCCCCTGTGGACATTTCTCATCGCGGGATTGACGCGCGCCGGGATCGATCCCTTCGACATCCCGCGGCCCATGGGAATTCTCTTTTCAGCCGTAGGGCTATTTTTCGCGGGGCTCTTGTTCTGGCGATGCACCGCGGGCCCTGCGCGCTGGCTGGGACTGCTTTTGCCTCCGGTGATCGGCGAAGCGGGCACGGTGGTCATCTGGGCCGTCGCGGGCCTGGAAAACGGCCTTTACGCCGCAACGCTTCTGGCCGCCCTGGCTTTTTTCGCCCATGAGAGAAAAAGCGAAAAATCTTTTCCCCATATCCGGTTTCCTGTTTTTTCTCGCCGCCCTCACGCGCCCCGAGGCCATGGCCTTCGGAGGCATGGCCGGCCTGTACGTGCTGGCGACGGAAGTCGCGCCCCGGCGCAAAGTGACGAAAAACCACGTTATCTTCGCCCTGACTTTTCTCGTTCCGCTGGGACTTTTCGAGTTGTGGCGCCTTTGGTATTTCGCCTGGCCCCTTCCCAATTCCTATTACGGCAAGGTCAGCGATAAAAACTGGAACGATATTGCCAATCTCAAATCCAAGGGCTGGAAATACATTCTGGATTATTTGAGAATTTACAATTACAGAGCCGCTTTGATTCTTTGCCCTTTCGCCCTGCTGACGATAAAAAAATGGCGGCCGAGCGTTTTTTTAATATTCCCGACGGCCCTGACGCTCTTTTTCCCCATCTATTCCCGCGGCGACTGGATGAAGGAATGGCGCTTTAACTCCATCAATACATTTCTCATCCTCACCATCGCCCTGATCGCATGCGTCAGAATCGCCGGACTCGCCGTCAAACCGATCAAAAAGTGGTTGCCGGAGGAGAAAAAAGGCCTGTCCGCGGGGATGATCGCCGCTCTTGCGGCCGCTGCGATATATGCCGTCGTCGTTTCCGGGCATTTCAAACCCAGCCAAAGGCACATTAGAAAATTTGTGAAAAAGCCCATCGTCAACACGCACAAATTGCAGGACCGGGGCAAGTATTTTCGGGAAATGGGCGATAAGCTGGATTTGCGCCCCGGCTCGGTTCTCGACGTGGACATGGGCGGCATCGGCGCGGCGTCGCGGATGATTATTTACGACGTGGGCAAGCTCTGCGACGTGCCATTCGGCATCAACCAGTGGCACAAACCCTTCGTGGACCAGTACGTTTTCACGGAAACCAAACCGGACTTCATGCACGCCCGGGAAGGATTCGGGCGCGGCAGCACCATCTTAGGCAATCCCAGACTCAGGACCGATTACGTTCTGTTGCCGCAGGATCGCCGCCTGGGAATAAAAAGGCCGAACGGCAACTACGTCAGGAAAGAGTATCTGGTGGAAAACGATTTTACGCCCGATCCAAAAGTCCGCGTCGATTTTGAGGCCGGCGCGGCCGTCGCCGGAGGCCGGGTTTATCCGCCCGTCGCGGCGCCGGGGCAGGTCGTGCGTTTTCGCGTCGTCTGGAACGCGCCGGCGCACATCCCACGCGATCTTGAAATGACGTACGTTCTAAAAAGTGAAAACGGCGCGCCGGTGCAAACCGAAACGCGCCAAGCGGTCATGGACTGGTACGGCGCGTCGAAATGGAAAAGCGATGAATTCCCCGTTGACCTGGTCAAGTTGAAAGTGCCGGAAAACGCGCGCGACGGCCGGTATCATCTCGCGGTGCGCGTGACGGGATCGGCGCAAGGCGCCGGGGAAATCAAAGACACCGCCCTTGGCGTTACGGTCGGCCGCGACAGCGCCGAGGCCGCCATGCAAAAACTAATCGGACAGGCCAAAAACCATTTCAAAACCGATCCGCGCGCCGCCGGGCGAATCGTCGACGATTTGCATTTCTACGCTTTTGGAAAAAAGCAACGTCGGCTGATTCGAAAGCTGGAAAAGGATTTCGCCGCCAGCCTGGCGGACCGGGCCGCCGAAGCGCTTGAAGCCGGAGACGAAAACAAGGCCGCGGAATTCGCCGTCAAAGCGCGCCGGCTGAATCATCGCTCGAAAAAGGTGATTGCCGTCTGTCGTAAACTTTCGGATATGGCATTTCAGCGCGGACGGACTCTTCAAAAAACCGGCGGAGACGCGAACCTCGACAAAGCCTATGAGGAATTTCGCGAAGCCGTCAGGCGCTTCCCCCAAAACTCCCGGGCCAGAAGGCAGGCCGAAGAAACCCGCTCCACCGGCGTGTTACGCAAAGGTTTGCGTTGAAATAAACACCAAGCTCGCTGCAGTTACGACGCTGTTACGAATATGCTGGTCCGAAGTTCGCCGTTCAAAATCCCCATTGATTGAAATCATCCGCGGCTTTTTATCGGGGCAGCAGTACGCGCCGTTGTCCGATGCTTTGTGAATGATTCAGATCACTTTCGTGACGGCCTCCCGTTCTTCCATGCGTTTTATATTGAGGCTTTCTTGCGTTTGCTTTTTCAGCTTGACCCAGAAAATGAGGCATTTATCATTGCTATTGAGCGAAGTTGACAATGGGAGTTTTGGCTAATGAGCGAATCCGTTAAACCGTCCAATGAAAACCGGGAATTTCCGTGGCCGCCGGACAAGATCAGAAAGTACACGCGGGAAAATTCGCGGCAGGTCGAAGTGCAGGGACACTATCTGAGTCGATTAGGCCTGTGGATTTTGGTGGGAATCATCCGGTCATTTTCCATGAAGGGCTCATGGGCGGTCGGGGCGTTTTTCGGCAAACTTCTCTATCTCCTGCGCATCCGCCGCAAAGAAGCCATGATAAACATGGACATCGTTTACGGCGACAAGAAAACGCCGGCGGAAAAGAACGTCATATACAAAGGCTGCTGCGTCAACGTCGCCCGGCAAGCCGTCAACTATCTGCGTGCGCCGCTGTATGACGAAAAGTTCTGGAACGAAAACATCGCCATCGACAAGGAACACATCGTCGCCGAAGCCTACAACAAGGGCAAAGGCGTTCTCATCCTGTCCATGCATTACGGAGCGTGGGAAATCCCCGGCGGGAAATTCGGCATGTCCGGCTACCCCATCTCCAATATTATCAAGATCATCAAAAATCCGGCCACGGAAAAGCTTCTCATCGACGCGCGGCTTTCCATGAATCTCGGAACGATCCCGCACAAAAACTCCATGAAGCGAATCAAAGAGGGGCTGGCCCGGGGCGAGGGAATCATCATGGCCGTCGATCAGAACATGGGAAAACGGTATGGAGTTTTCGTGGACTGGTTCGGCCGCCCGGCCTCGACGATTCGCTCGTGCGCGTACCTGGCCCGGGAAACCGGCGCGGCGGTGGTGGCGGGGTATTCGCGGCAACACGATCCGGAGAAAATCGAAGTCATCGTGATCGGGGAAATTCCCTGGGATGCGCATCCGGATGATCCGGAAAAAGAAATTCTGGTCAACACGCGCAATTACATCGCCGCTTTTGAAAAGCCCATCTATGACGAGCCCGAAGGATGGCTTTGGCTGCATAGGCGCTGGAAGGTGCAGCCCGAAGGCATGGACAATCCTTACAAATAACCAAGTCGGCAAAGAAGAAAACAATTGTTATGGATTCGACGCGCACCCGCTCATTGCCGATCTTCGCCGGCGCGAAGATGCGGCTGGACATTCGCGGCTCTGTTACTTCGGTCGATCCCTTTTGCCAAGCCGCGCCGGCCGCGCACGAAACCACGCGCGAGGCGGGGCGAGAGTAAGCGGGCAATACAGCGTCGCTTGACGGGATATTGCTTTTCCTTAAACGTTGTCCCCGGCAACGCAAGCGAAGGATTCCCAACTTGAACACAGGCCATGCAAAGCGCCGATAACGGCAACGCACGATCCGCAAAGCGCGATGATGCGTTTTGGATGGAGTTCATTGTCGTCGGGATTTTGCTGATCCTCGGGCTTATGATCCGGCTGTATCATGCAGGCGGCCCGATCAGCGACCTTCACAGCTGGAACCAGGCTTCCGCCGCGACGGTCATCCGCAATATCCGCCGCGATCCTGCGACGCTTTTTGCCCCGAAATGGGATGTGCTGAAGCATGACTCATTGGAAAGGCAATCCGGCGCCGAGGAGTTCCCCGTTTATCATGCGCCGGCGGCTCTTGCGTGTTTTTCCGAGAAATACATTCCCGTCGCGGGCCGCGTCGTTTCGATAATCGCATCCTTATTGGGCGCTGTATTCCTCTGGCGGCTGTGCCGAAGGCGCTTTGGACGCCAGGCGGCCGGCGCCGCAATGGCCGTTTATTTATTGTCGCCACTCGGCGCTTATTTCGGCCGCGCCGTCGCGTCCGATGCTTTTTCCATGGCGCTTTCCGTCGTCGCCCTGGATTGTTTCGACCGATATCGCGGTGATGAAAAAAAGCGATGGTTTTATTTCGGATTGATTGCGCTGACCGTCTCGGCGCTCGCCAAGGCATATCAACTGGTATGCGTGCTTCCCGCCGCGTATCTTCTGATGGAAAAGGATCGCAGCGCCTATAAAAAGCCGCCATTGTACCTGATCCTTTTCGTTCCGGCTCTCCTGACTTTCTTATGGACGGCCCGCGCCATGTCCCTGGGGAGCATGGGCAACGTTCTCGAACCCGGCGAATCGTTTACAAACAACACGCTGTTCGGCCCCCTCGATCTTTTATGGTCAGGCCGCTATTGGTCGGTTCTCGGCGCGCGTTTGTGGTCGGAACTGCTCACGCCGCTGCCGTTGTCGCTTGCCGCTGCGGGAATCATCGCCGTTTTCATCAAACGCGATATTTTCATGATCCTCTGGCTTGCGTCGCAAGGCGTTTATCTTCTGGTCGTCAGGCAGGGCAATCTCATCCACAATTATTATCAGCTATTGCCGCTGCCGTGCCTGGCCGCGTGCGCGGGATGCGGACTGGCGGCGATGATGTCCATTTTCAAAGATGCGCGGAAATATTTCATTCCGGCGACCGCGGCCGTCGCCGTGGCCATGTCGCTTACCGGTTACGCCAAGATCAGGGATTATCACCGGTTTGACCGGTCCTCCCCGACGGCCGGATCGATGATTCAGCGGCATTGCGACAAAAACTCGCCCGTCATCGTCTGGGAGCCGGATAGGGATAGAAAAACTCAGACCATTTTTTACGCCGATCGAAGGGGCTGGTTTTTCCGAAGACCTTCTCCCGAGGCGATCCGGCGCCACGTCGAACTGGGAGCGCAATGCGTGCTCGTCAACGTTCCCGCCGGATGGAAGCGAAACCGGGAAACCATGTCGTATCTCGAAGATAATTTCACAATTCTTGACGAGACAAAATCCCGAGGGCGCTTTCAGGAAGCCAGGACCGTCAGGCTCTTTGCCTACCCGCAAAACTGACGACGCGCATAAGCTCGGCCAAAGAAATTTGAAGTTTCGGATCCCGAAAGGCCTGTTGGAGCGAATTTCATCCGCGACAATCACAATCAAGGCGTCGTCATAATAAAAGTCACGGTTTCCTTCGGGTGCGCCACACGCGCTTGCAGACCCTGGACCCTGGACCCGAAACACTGGCCCATGCATTTTTAATGAAAAGGAGATTCCGAAATCAGCGGCGTAAGGGACTAATGCCCGGCCTGAGACTTCAGCCGCTTTCTCACGGCGACGCAAACCGCACGGCCGTCGCCATCGGCGTTTTCGACGGCGTATTGTACAAATTTTTTCCAGCGGGGACTGCGCGGCCATAAGGCGGCGCCCCTTTCGGCCTCGCGACAGGCCGACGCCGTTTTCCCCGACGCGGCCAGGGCCGTCGCCCGCATCAACGCAATTCCATAATGTCCCGGATAATTTTCCGCCAGATTGCTTAAGTCTATAAGCAGCTTTTCTTTTTCGCGCCGGCGTCCGATCAAAGAAAGGCAGCGCACTTTTCTGCTCAGACCGCTTTGGCGGTCGTCCAGAATCGTTTCGCAGGCCTTGCTCGCTTCCTCAAATTTGTTGTCTTCAAAAAATTTGCGAACCTTCCAAAATCCATATATCGACCGGCCTTCCATGACGACGCCCGTATAAAGCATGCTTCCGAGAAAAGTGAAAATGATCGCCGAAAAGATTGCGGATTTCCAAGGGGAGTTCTTCCGCTGTCCCCAGTCGTTTTCAAAAGCGATCATCGGCGCGGCGGCAAATCCCAGAAAGCAAAAAGCGTATAAGCGCGGCACGCTGCGCGACAAGGGAAAACTGACCAGGCCGTGAAGGAAAAACACCAGCGCTCCCGCCATCAGCGCCAGGCGGTAAATCCTTTGCGGATCGTCCGGCGCGAGCCGGCGCACGGTTTTGACGCCAAGCCAAAGTAAACGCGCCATCAGCGCCAGATATAAGATCAAGGCCGGGACGCCGAACTGCGCGGCGAGCTGAATGTAATCCTGATGCACGTCCTTGTGCATGAATTTGCCTTCCGGGTCCTCGGGCCTGCGCCTGGCGCTTAAGCAGCCGCGCATTTTTCCGGCGCCGCAACCGAATACGGGGTAATCCCGCGCCGTTTCCATTCCCTGACGCCACAGGGCGAGGCGGCCTTTGAAGGATGAGGACTTGATGTCGGATATTTCCGCGACCTCTTCCAGAACTCTTCCGCGCTTTTTGCCCGGCTGGTCGAATCCCCAGAAAATTGCAAGGGAAATCAGGGCCGCGACGCCAAGAGCCGCACCGGATGTCCAAATCCGTTTTTTGTTTTGCGCGGATATTGTCACAGCGGCCAGAAGAAGAGCGGAGCCGGCGGCGGCCGCCAGAATGGCGCCCCGGGAATATGCCAGGAGAAAGGGAATCATCACCGTCACGAAGGCGAGCAGGGCGAAAAAAAGTTGACTGCGGTTTGCCGAGGCCAGCGCGAGACCCACGCATATTGGGATTATCGGCGCGGCATATTGGGCGAAAACATTCGGATGGGAAAACATACCGGCGATTTCTTCCCGAGGGAAAGGCGCCAGCGACCGGGGCAGATATCGATTGAAAAATCCCCAAAGGGATACGATCCACAGCACGGCCGCGCATGCGATCAGCGCCCGTCTCAAATCCGAGTCCTTCGGGGCAAGGCGGGCCGCGACGGCCATCGCGATAAAAGTCAGAACCAGATCATTTAACTCAAGGCGTCCTTCGGGCGTTATGTTCGAAAACGTATTGGCGGTCAGCAGCCAGCCGATGTTCAAGACAAGAAGAACGGCAAAGACGGGATCGAGTATTTTTTCCGTCCTTTTGGAAAGCGCGACCGCGGCGCACGCTAAAATCAGGAAAAAACGGAGCACGAAGGCTTTTTGCACGGAAAAGGTATCCGGCAGCCAGGGAATAAGAACAATGGGAGGCAAAAGCAACGCCGCCCAAAGGCCGACTGATGCGATTTTCGCCGACAATGGCGTCATGGCGGCCGACGGATTTCGGCGGGTTGTCTTGGGATCCATTTCAAAAGACCGGTTAATCGGGTGCTTGAATTGTCATCGATCAATCAGCGTAATTGGCGACATCGTCGGACTCGATCATTTCAAGACATTCGCCGACAACCCACGCCCACTCGATATCGTCGACGTTGCGTTCGAGAATTTCTTCGCAGGTTCCTTCGAAACAGCCGGGATTAAATACGAATCCACTCCACTCGCCGTAAAGATAGGCGTTGCCTTCGCCTGTGCACCAGGACAGGAAGGAGTCGTCGTACTTTCCGTCCAGTTCGTTTGGCGTATGACGCCACCACATCCAAAAATCATATGACGATTCAGTGCAATCGTTGATTTTGGCCAGGTAATCTTCGCAATGAACCGTATCCGCGTCGTCGTCATCGTCGTCGCCGCAGGCGAAAAAGACCGCCGTCATGATGGCGAGAACGCCGATAATCATCAAAGACAGCGCGTCGAGCCATAAACTCTTCATGGAATCAATCGCTTTTGTCAGCCATAGATGTTTTCGACGTAGACGCAGTCGCCGGGAGTCCATCCACCGCTGCGGGAATAGATTTCTTCACAGGTTCCTTCAAAGCATCCCGGGATAAAATCATAATATCCCCAGGGCGAACCCGGATCATATACTCCGCCGTTGCACCAGGATAAAAATGAGTCGTCGTAGACTCCTCCGTCGCCATAAGGATCCATTCTCCACCACAGACCGAAATCATAGGAACTTTCGGCGCAGCCGTTCATTCTGTCCAGATAATCCTGGCAACTCCCCGCGTCGTCATCGTCGTTATCATTGTTGTCGTCGTCATCGTCGCCGCATGCGAAAAAGACCGCCGTCATCGACGCCAGAATTCCAAGGATAATTAATGACGCAATGTTAATGATCGAAACTCTAAACATACTCAACCTCCTGTGAAACAAACGTTATCGCCGCTTTTTTATATCGACTGAAGATCCTCTAGTATATGTCATAGGGATCGTAATCCACGCACCAACCGGGCAAATGCCTGCTGCCCTTGTCGTTAATGTCCTCGCAACTTCCCGTGAAGCACCAGGAACTGAAGTCGTAATAACTCCACCGGCCGATCTGCTCATAACCGGCGCCCTGACACCAGGAAATAAAACGGCTTTCGTAAACGACCGGCCAGCCGAAGTAATCATACCAGCAATCTTTTAAGTGATCGGCCATATCCTGACACGGGGAGTCGTCATCGTCGGCGTCATCGTCACTGTCATCATCCGCGTCGTCATTGCCGTAGCTGCTGTCGGTATCGTCATTGTCATCATTGTCGTCGTCGTCGCCGCACGCGAAAAATACCGCCGTCATCGCCGCCAGTATTCCAAGGACAAATAAAGATAAAACATCAATCCAGGAAATCCGCTTCATAATCAGTCTCCTATATCAAACATTAAGTAAGAATAACTTGTGCGCGACCTAAAGTAAATGGCTTATCAATAACCGTCTTTCCGTTGATAATGCGTATCAGCGCCGAGCATGCGCTTTTCGATCAGGCCCTTTTTACAAAGGCGATCGAGGATTCGTTGCGCCAGGTCGGCTTCGATATCCAGGGATGATTTCAGCGCCTTTTCCTCGACGCTGCGGCGCGACAGCAAGGAAAGAATCTGCTCTTCTGTGGACCGCGTGGTCTCCTTGCGTTTTTCACGATGAAAAGCGCCGATCACTTCCACGTTATCCATCGCGAATCGATTTTTGATCGCCGTTAGCTCCTCGCGGGATAATCCTTGCGCCGAATCCTCCGCCGGCAGGCGGTCCACCGTGTTGAGCTGCACCGTGTCGGGCTGTATTTTTCGCGCGGCGGCAATGAGCGCGTCGATCTCTTCCTCAGTGTCGTTAAAGCCCTTGCAGAAAAGAATTTCCAGATCGATTTTTCCTTGAAACTCGTTTCGAAATTGCACCAGGCCTTCGATGATCTCATCCACGTTGAGCGACGGATGATGCCTGTTGATGCGCGCCAGCGTTTTGGGCAAAGCCGAATCCAGGCTGGGCATGACCAGATCCGCCATGGCGAGCTCGGCGCGCACTTCGGGGTGCGTTATCAAAGATGCGTTGGTGATGACGGCGACCGGCGTATCCGTGAGTTCGCGGATCAGCCGGATGCAATCGCCCAGGCGCGCATACAGCGTCGGCTCGCCTTTTCCCGCAAAGGTGATCCAGTCCAGCTTGTCGTCGGGCAGATAGCGGCGCAGTTCCGCCTTCACGTCGGCGAACGGAACATATTCGGACCGCTCGACGGTCAGCTTTTCCGTTTTTCCGCACTCGCAATACACGCAGTTGAAAGAACAAATTTTATCGTCAAAAAGATCGATCCCCAGGCTCACTCCCAGGCGGCGGGAGGGCACGGGGCCGAAGAGAATTTTATATCCGGCTTTGGGCGGGCTTTTCATGATTTTTTCCCCATAAAAAAACGCCGGGCCGCAATGTATACCATTGCGACCCGGTCGTCGAATCAAAAACGGAGAGAGAGGGATTCGAACCCTCGGTGCGGGGTTAACGCACACTCGCTTAGCAGGCGAGCACCTTCGGCCTCTCGGTCATCTCTCCATGCCAAAATGCCTGTAATGTTCAGATCGGAGGAGGAGGGATTCGAACCCCCGTGGCTGTTACACCAAGCGGTTTTCAAGACCGCCCCCATCGGCCGCTCGGGCACTCCTCCTCTTTCTCGATACTTTCAATGATCCGGCGGCGCCGGAAGATTTTTAAAAGAAAAAACCTTGCGGCGACGCAAATCAGACGTTTTCATTAATGTTTCATCGGCGGATTGTCAATCCCGACCGGCTAAATCTCTTCCGCGTTTTGGCCCTGTTTTTTCTTCAAGGCCGGGATGGCCTGCGCTAGATCCTTCATGTTCAAACCGGTCAGGCTTTCAATCACCGGCGGCAATTGCGCGATGATTTTGGTCACGTCGCCGGTGACCTTGCTGGCGCCGCCGCCGTCCTCGCCCATGTTGACGATGGTGATCTTATCGGTTTTCGCCAGCGGCGCGGCGATGTTGGACGCCAGTTGCGGCAGGACTTCCAGGAACATCTGCACGATGGCCGCCTGGTTGTAATTCTGCCAGGACTCGGCTTTCTTCTGCATGGAAAGGGCTTCGGCCAGACCCGTGGCCTGAATAATCTCCGCTTCCGCCAATCCCTTGGCCTTGTTGGCTTCAGCCTCCGCCGTGCCTTCGGCCTTCACGGCGGCGGCGCGGCCAAGGGCCTCGTTTTCCGATTTAAATCGCTCGGCTTCGGCGAGTTGCTGAACGCGGAATTTTTCCGCCTGGGCGGGTTTCTCGACTGTCGCCGAAAGCTCCTTTTCCCTCCTGGCGATTTCCTGCTCCTGCAACTCGATGCGCTTTTGCTTTTCGACGATTTCGACCTGCACCTCTTCGGCGCGGACTAGCTGAGCCTTTTTGTTTTTTTGCAGATCGTAAGCCAGGTCTTTTTCCGCTCTTTTGGTTTCGACTTCCACTTCGTATCCGGCCCGTTTGACCTGATATTCCTTTTGCGCTTCGGCGATATTCGTTTCCGCTATCAGGCGCGCCACCTCCCCGGATTTCTTGGCTTCGGCGCTTCTGATGACCGAGTCCCTGTCCGCTTCGGCCTGCGCGATAACGGCGTCGCGCTTGACTTCCGCCGTGCGCGGCTTGCCGAGGGCTTCCAGGTATCCGTGCTTGTCCCGGATATCACGCAACGTGAAACTGACGATCTGCAAACCCATGTTGGCCAGGTCCGTGGCGGCGACTTCCTGCACCCGCGTGGAGAAGTCGTCGCGCTTTTTGTAAATGGCCTCGACGGTCATTGTTCCCAAAATGGCGCGCAAGTGCCCTTCCACGGTTTGCAGGGCCACGTTCATGATCTCTTTACTTCCCTTTGACATAAACTGTTCCGCCGCCGTGCGGATGGATGCGTCGTCGCCCTTCACCTTAATCTGCGCCACGCCGTCAACGATCACGGGCACGCCCAGTTCGGTGTAGACTTCCGGCGTTGTGATGTCGATTGTCATAACCTCCAGGGACAATATGTCGGACCTTTCCACAAGAGGCCATATGAAGGCGCCGCCGCCTTTTTTCATGCGGTATCCGACCTTTTGCTTTTGTCCCTGCTCGTCGACGATGTTGTGATTGAGACCGGAAATGATCAGAACCTGGTTGGGACCCACTTTCTGATACCGCCGGGCGATAGCGATGATCAGAATAAAAAACGAAACGAGAATCGCCAGAACGATTCCGACGACCATCCCCTGGGAAAGCACCATGAAAAACCTCCTTGCCGGCCGTAACCTGCGTTCGTGTTCTTTATTGGCCGTGCAATACCGGTTCGATCACCCGGATTACACCTCTTTTAATTTGCGCACGTAATAAATGCCGCCTTCGATGCGGCTGATATAAACTTTTTCATACTTCTCGATAGGGCCGTCGTCGCCGTCGATGCGCGCCGGCGCCGTGTAGCGCGAACCCATGGCCTGGTAGACGATTTCGCCGGTGCCTCCCGTCTCGATTCTGGTAGCCGTCGAGGCTTGAGCGCCGATAAGCTCCGAGACCTTGGGCTCGCTGCTGGCTTGCGTGACGCTGCTTAAGGCTTTGACGACGTAGAAAAACACCGCGGCGATCAGAACGCCCGAAGGACTGGCCATGATCAGGCTGCCGAAAAGTCCCATGCCCATGCCCTTGACGGCCACCATGCCCAGGCCTCCGAAACTCACCAGAAAAGTGGCCAGGACGTTGGGCGACAGCGGCGACAGGTGCAGATCTCCCGATCCGACGTGGCCGTGGTCCGCGTCGTGGCCGAAATCACCGTCATGGCCGATGTCCAGCATAGGTCCGATGACGCCGACCAAAAGGGCGTATCCCAATCCCAGCACAAGGCAAATGAGATAAACGATTTCAAAACCCATTAAGCCTTCCCCGCGTTATCAGTGCGACCGCGCCGTAAAATTTACGTATGACATGAATTGCTATTGGCCTGCGTAAATAGTAGAAATATAATCGGAGGCGGTCAAGCGATTTCACGCCGGATAGGGGCGTTTCGGTCTTTGTAAAAAGCCGTGAAACGGGGTGCGGCTGGTCAAACAGGGCTTTTCGTTATAAAAGTGGCGCGCAGGCATTGCGCCCTAAAATAGCACAGGTGTTCGATGGACGTTCAAAAAGTTTTAGACGTATTGGAAAAATCCATTAAGGATCTTCGCCTGGAGTACGAGCAGTTTTTTGCCGGGGAAATGCGTCAGGAACCCGCGAAAAAACGAAACGAGATTAAAAGAGTCATTTTCAAGCTTTCAAATTCTTATATTACGAACACGGGATTGAAGTTTCGTTTTCAGAGCCTGCAGGGAACTTTCAACGCCTACCAGCGCCTGTGGGACAGGATTCAGCACGAAATCGAACTGGGAGTATACAAACCCCACATTGACAAAGCCGAAAGAGAAAGAGTTTTTCGCGAGGAGCAACGAAAAAAGAAGATTGAATGGCGTCAGAAACTCCGCGATCGGGCGGACGGGGAAATACGTGTTCTTTACGATCAATACATGGAAGCGCGCAAGCAGACCAATGCTCCCGGCAAAGTCAGTTTCGAAGGCTTCAAGTCTTCTCTGGAAAAACAAAAGCCCCTGTTGAAAAAGAAATTCGGCGGCGAAATCGATTTTAAAATTTCCGTGGAAGACGGCAAGGTCAAAGTCAAAGGCGTGAAGAAGTAGTTGTCGGCGAAAGATATTTAAAGTTTTCAGATTCTATTCTACCTTGATGGGCGTTTTGCAGATTTAAGTTCGGGTTTCGGGTCCGCACTCGCGTGTGGCACAGCCGCCCTCGGCTGTGCATGCTTCGGCTCTGCAAGTGTGCATGACGCATCGCGATCGTTTGGCCGTATCAATAATCGTTAATAGACTTACGCCAGCGACAGAACGTAATCCGGGCCGATGATCCTGTTCCACATTTTTCGCCTGGATTTATTCACAACACCATCGGGCATCACGATTGATTTTGCGATCTTGCATCCTTCCGGCGCGCGGGCGTTTGCTCCGATCACGATCTCCGGCCCAAGCTGCGTATCTTTTTCCACCACGGCTCCCGCGCATATGGCGCACGGCGCGTTGAGCTTCGCCGAGCGGTCCACCCGGGCATCCGGCGAAATGAAAACTCCCGGCGCCGTCTCGCGCAAATCCGAAAGAGCGTAGGGGAAGGGGCAGGGCTTTCGGTCGAGTATGACAAACTGCGCCGCCGCGTAATCGTCCGGCGTTCCCAGATCGAAAAATGGCGTGTCGCTAAAGTGAGCCCGAACCGAACCGGGGGATTTTTGAATCAGCGGCAAATACACGTCGGCGTTGATGCAAAAACTGTTCGATTGGGGCATGTGCCGGAATATTTCCGGGCTGATGGCGTGCGCGCCGATAAACACGCCCTGATCTTCGCAGGCTTTACCCAGCCTTCCGGCGATATCCACGACGGCGCCGCCTGAGGAAACCGCGACCGGCCCGAAGCGCGAGTTGCGCCGGTCGCGGCGCAGAACCATCGTCGCGACGGCGCCGCTTTTTTTGTGCTCGCGGATGAGTTGCGATAAATCCGGTTTGGATAAAGTGTCGCCGTTTAACACGATGAACGGATCGGAGGCCGACAGAAAATCTTCGAGCCTTTTGATCCCGCCGCCGGTGCCGAGGATGTCCGGTGTTTCGTGGGAAAACGTGATTTTCTGACCGAAAGGCGCGCCGTTCGCGTATGCGTCGATCAGCGATGGCGCGTGATAATGCGCGTTGACCGCCACCTCGCGGATTCCGGCCGCGTCGAGCATAAAAAAAGCGTGTTCGATCAGCGGGTGGGCGATGACCGGTATGAGAGGCTTCGGCGTGTCTTCGGTTATCGGGCGCAGCCTCGTTCCGAATCCCGCGGCCAGAACCAGCGCGCGCGTGGAATTGTTTGTCATTTTTTCAGCATCCGCATCCGTCATCGTCGTCATCGTCACCCTCGCTTAATGGAATGATCGGCATGTCCGCATCGTCGTCGCCGTCATCGGAATCGTCGTCGCCGATCGGCTCGACCGCGTAATTCGGCGTTCCCACGGCGTCCAGATCATATCCGTCCGTTTCGCGGGCTTCCCAAAAGGAAATCGCCGGATGCTTGTCCACGATTTTGACGTATCGAATTCGGTCCAGTCCCGCGCCGCGCAGATCGAAATGGCAATCGCCGGCGCCCGATCCGAGATACGTCCACTGATCGGGGATGGCCTGCGTCGCGGCGAACACATCGATGAGTTCATCGCCGTCGTCGCCGCCTTCGTAGATATAAAGATCGAAGCCCGCGCCGTCTTCAATACCCTGCGGGCCGAGGTCCAGAACGGCGTGCGCCGCAAGTTCGCCGCGCCAGACGACCTGCGCGTGACCGATGCTGTAAAAAAGCCCGTCCGGCGGCCCCAGAGTATATTTGGTCATCAGCGTGCTTTGCCGGTCGTTGGAACTGAAATTATACAGCCAGCGCACAGCCCACGCGCCGACGTCCGGATCAGGCTCCAGGGCGGTGGAAATGTCCACGCCGCCGTCTTCGGGAACCGAAACGCCTTCAAGGCGCCGCGGGGCAAAGCCGTTGGCCCAAATGGTCATGTCGTACACGCCGGGCAGCAAAAAGCGATGCAGATCGCCGAGATCGGGATCGTTGTAAAACGGCAATCTGTTGTCGATATCGATGACCGCCGCCACCGGCTCGCCGCTTTGCGCGTCGGTGATCGTTCCCGTCAGTCCCTTGCCCGCCTGCTCGAGCACCCAGATGATCGAGGGCCGATTCGCCTCGTTGACCTGCTCGGCGGTCGCCCAGGGGATTTGTTTGATGTTGGAAAGCTCGATGGTCCAGGCGAGGGTTCCGAAAGCGCCGTAAGCCGAATCCTTGGTGCTGCCGTGCATGACGTACATGCCCTGGCTGCCGGCAAACCAGTCGTCGATCATATCGTTGACTTCGCAGTAGCCCCGGCCCAGAAAATCGTACTCGTCTGCATCCGGCGGCGGAATATCGAAATAACTCCACGGCAGCGACATGGCCAGCGTTCCCGCATGCCAGCTTGTCTGAAATACGAAGGAGTGATTCTGCCACACGGAAAACAGGGTTTGCGTTTCCGCTTCGCCGAAGGGCGCTTTCGAGCCGCCGTTGGCGTGCCACATGTACCCGCAGTCGCGGTTCATATCCACGCCGTTTGCGTTGTATCGAATCGGGAAGTTTGCGAAGGCCGAATCCGTGTTCGTGGCCGGCAGAAAAAACGTTTCCGTGTTGTCGACGATGTGCGTGGCGTCATCGTCGACGCCGTATTGCGTTACGAGGTATTCAATCATATGCAGGCTGAGCATGGAGCCCGCCAGTTCGTCGCCGTGGATCTGGCCTTCGAAAAATACTTCCGGCTCGTCTTCGTTTTCCCAGGCGTTGTCGGAAATTTTCACCAGGTACAGAGGCTTGCCCAAAGTCGTCGTTCCCGCCTGGCTCAAGGCCACGAGATTCGGAAATTGGCGCTGCAACTCGAATAGAAATATCTGCATTTCCTCAAAGGAAAGATAATGATCGAGGTCGACGTCCTGTGACGGCGGGGTGCTTTTTTGCAAAATCGTCGCGGCTTTCGCCAGTTCCTGCACGTCGTCGATAAGCACCTCGAAAGCCGCGCCTTTTTGAAAAAGCTTCTCGGTCATCCCCTCAGGCGCGCGCAGGCGTAAAAAATCGCTTTGCCGATCCCAGTCCTCCACCGACGCGCCCATGCCGACGGCCCAGGCGACGGCTTCGTCCTGAGCCGGGATGCGTATGACTTGATCGCCGGCGATCGCCGGAGACAGGGAAAGCAAAAACATGAAAGCAGTCGCGGAGAAAATTACTCGGCTCATGAAGACCTCGCTTCAGCAATGCGAAACGCCCGAATATGAACGCTCGGACGCAGCCAAAAAGGCATAGCACGGATCAATTCATGTTAAAGCCGCCGGGATTGTCAAGCACGTTATTGAACATGCGCCATGAAACAGGACTATCTGAAATAGCGCAATCCCTGTCATTTCGAGCGGAGTCGAGAAATCCCTTAAAAGATGCGCGTGAAGAATTAAAGTGTGTACATCATGGCAAGACGACAGCGTTTCATTGAAGGGATTCCTCCACTACGCTTCGCTTCGGTCGGAATGACACAATCGTCACCTTTTCGGCACAATAAGGAATTCGCAAGCCAATCTAAAACCGACTGGCTTCATGAAAATCCGGTTCTGCGCAGCAGGTCTGTTACGCGCTTCGCTGCTTTGCGAACAGCGCGGCGCCTAAAGCGCCGATGGTGTCCGGTTTGTCGGGAACGGCGATGGGCCTGCCGAGTACGGCTTCCAGCGCGCGGACGACGCCGTTATTGCGCGCTACGCCGCCGGACATGGCGACGGACATCCCTTCGAGATTCGGCGCAATGCGCTTGGCCAAAGAGGCGGTCCTGGACGCGATGGCCCGATTCAGTCCGTGAACGATTTCACGCTCGCCCACGCCGTCGGCGATCAGAGAAACCACTTCGCTTTCGGCAAAGACCGTGCACATGCTGCTCAATGTGGTTTTGCCCTCGGCGCCAATGTCCAGATCCACCATTTCCTCGATATCCAGTTGCAGCGCCCGGGCCATGGCTTCCAGGAACCGGCCCGTGCCGGCGGCGCATTTGTCGTTCATAGCAAAATCGGCGACCTTGCCGTTTTTGTCGAAACGAATGGCCTTGCTGTCCTGTCCGCCGATGTCGATGAGAATTTGCGTGTCGGGAAAATGAGACAGGATGCCCCGGGCGTGGCAGGTGATCTCCGTGACCGAGGCCAGGCGATCCTCCACGCGGTCCCGGCCGTAGCCGGTGGAGACCGTGGCTTTGATGTCGCCTTTTGCCGCGCCGGTCAGGCGCATGACTTCTCCCGTGGCTCTTTCGATAGCGACGCGGTTGTTGGCGCCCGTGGGAAAAACGGCGGAAGCCAGGATTTTTTCTTCGTCGTCAATCAGCACCGCGTCGCACGACAGGCTGCCGATATCAACACCCAAATAATATGCCATTTTGATTCTCCTAATTTTATGCGGGACGCGCACGCTCGGCGAGCATCTCGCAAAAAGCCCCGATGCGCGTTTTTAACTGGCCCTCGGCGAAGCTCCTGGCGTCGACGCAGTCCACCTCAAGATTGAGAACCGGGATATCCATATTGCGCAAAGTGTCGGCGAAAAGGCCGCGGGCGCCGGTTCCCTGGCGGCAACCCCAGTGGCAGGGATTCACTACGCCGTCCACCTTGTATTTGCGCACCAGTTTTTTCAGATGATCGCATCGGGCGTCGATTCTGCCGGCGAAGGGCGAACTGAGCATCCGCTTCGCGACGCCGGGCAGCGGATCGTCGGGATCGACGGGATCCCAGGTGACGCTGTTGAGCTCGTCGACGACTACGACGGCCTTGTGCTCCTGCTCCAATATTTTCTCCAGCGGATTTTTGAACTGGATGCGGTTTTGTATCCAAAGCAGACGCAGTCGCTCGTCTTCGATGCCGCCTTCGCCGGATTCCACGCGGGCGCGCAGTTCGTCCCGAAAAACTTTGGCCGTGTCCAGCGCGGCCTGCGTGCCGGAGATAAGCGGCATGACCACTCCGAAATCCCGCAGATCCCTGCTGCGCACCGGGGATGGGACGCTCGCGGCCAGGTCATAAATTTCCGTCAGGAACTCACTGGTTTGATTCGACAGCGTGACGGCTTTTCCGATGGCGCCCCAATCGACGCTTTGGCCGGTTTGCTTAGCGACGAATTCCACCATGTCTTCAAGCTGCCCGGTGAGATAGCGGACGTTGCTATCCGTATTTTCCTGCGGGATGTGGAGGACGAAAAGTTCTTTTTTAAAGTGGCGCGCCAGGTTTTCCATGGTCGTCACGCCCGCCGTGCATGGGCAGGATGTGGCGATGAGAAAATCCGGCGTGGGCATCAATCCCTTGCCCGCCGCTCCGACGACGGCCCGGTGATAGGCGCAGGTGTCCGGCGAGTGCCCTTCGTGTTCCGAGGCTTCGAGCATGGGTCCGGCCATGCCCGACGCGGCCAGTGAGGCGCCGACGAATTCCACGTAGCACGACGCCACGCCGAAAGCGCTGAGCACGTCGAAAGGCGCCAGGACGCCGCACCACGCCACGCGGTCCGAGCCGCCGTAAAGGCGCGCGCCCAGCCGCGAAACCTCCAGGGCGTATTTCATGCGCGGCGAAGCGTTTTCCGGATCGTTTTTGATTCTTTCCTCGATGCCGCCGACGATGCCGTCAAAGTATTCCTTCATCATGGCTGTCATCCGATCATTTCCAAGAATGCTTCGATTCTGGTTCTGTGTTGTCCGATGGAACGCAAGGTGCAATCGCCTTCCAACATCAGGAAAGGCATTTCCGCCTCGCGCATGAATTCGCGGATGCCCGGCATGCGCGCGATGTATGGATCGCAGAATTTCACCGTGTGGCCGATGACTCCCTTGGCGCCCGCCGCTTTCGCTCGGGCCAGGACGTTGCCGGCCGTCGCGCCCGGGGCCGCGTCGATGGTGCGGGCGCAGCCGACGCCGGTTAAAAGACTTTCCGCCAGGACTTTGAAAACATCCGAGTCATCATCGTTTTCCATAAGCGGCTTGAAAAGCCGGGAGCCGGTGCACAGGTCTTCAACGACCACGCGCGCGCCGCATGATTCGAAAAGCGACATGGCCTGCGCGTCGGGCATGACGTTTCCGAAAAGATAGACGGGAACGCCTTTAGCCCGACTCGATTCGTCGGCGACGATTTTCTCCAGTTCGTCGATGCTCGCCTCGACGGGGCGCGTGGCGCAGCGGTTGTAAAGATCCTGCAGGCGCGCCGCGCCGCCGGTAAGTATCCCGGCGGCAAGGTAACCGCGAAGCCGGCCGAAGTGCTCCGCCAGAACCTGGAATCGCGCCATGGCGCTTGAAACGTCCGATTCGCCTGGCGTGTTGCCGGATATTGCGCCGAGCCAGTCCGTCAACTCGCGAAGCTGGCCGGCGTAAAAATCCACCGATCTTTCATCGCTTCGGATCGGAAGATCGATGCAGATCACGCGGCTGCTTGGATCAGCGCGCCTCCAGGCGTCGGCCAGGCGTCGCATGGCGTCGCAACTGTTGATGATCACGACTCCCGCCAGGTTTTCCGGCAGATCGCCGCCGAGGGTTCTATCCAGCACGCGCTTGACGTGCGGGCAGACGTTGTCGTGCATCCATTGCCCGGCCTGATCTTCGCTGTCGCCGACCGGCAGAATGCGATAGGGCGAAAAGCCGGCGGCTTCGATGAGCGAAATCGGAGTGTAGGAACAGGTAAAGCCGATGGCGCGGTTTTTTAGGGGTGTCATTTGCTTTTCCTAAAGTTGTTTTATCGAAGGAATTTTATGCCCGGGAACGTTCGAGATTTTCCCTGGCCGCGGGAACGGCGTTTAAGACAAATTCGACCCTGTCGCAGGCGAAGTCTTCGCAATAGCCGCAGTTTTCAAGGCCTTTCTTTTGCGCGCACGCGCGGATCTCGCACACCAGGCAATGCTGAAAAAGCCGCTTGCCGCCCGATTTGCAGCCGTCGCAATTGATCTTGTCGATGGGGATTTCGACCTTGAACATCTTGGACCACATTTCGGCGGTTTCGCCGCGCTTGTCGTCGCTGTCTTCCTGCGTTGCGATGTAAGCCGGGCATTGAAAGCAATCCAGTCCACAATAAGCGATCATCTGTTCCATTTGAGACTCCTTAAAGCGTTGGCGATTCAGTGTGAATGGGCTTTTAATATTTTTCCCATTTGGCTATCGATTCTCGCTATGCGCGTTGGCGAGAACGCGCCGAAGCAGCTCTTTGAGTTTCTCCAGCTCCTTTTCGCTGATTCCCGCAAGGGCTTTGGCCAGTGTTTTATCGACGACATCGACCACGGATTTTTGCGCGGTCCGACCCTTTTTCGTGAGGCGCACCTGCTGAACCCGGCGGTCCTGCGTGTCCGCTTTGCGCGTGACGAATCCGTCCCGTTCCATGCGGTCCAAAAGGCCCGTCATGGTGGACGGCTCCAGGCCCGCGCGGCGGCCCAGTTCCACAACTTTCAATCCCTCTTCCTCCCAAAGGCTCCAAAGCACGCCCAAATAGGACGGCTTCACATGGCCGACGCCCGCTTCGTTCATGCCGGCGCGCAGCGCGGAGGTGATCACGAGCGTGGCTCGGGAAAGGAGATAGTAGGGGCAATCCGTCGGGGCAATAAAGGTCATTTCATCCTCATCCATATAATCCCGATACGAATATTACGCATACGAAGTATTGTGTCAAGAGGCTTTTTGAAGGGGCAAGGGGAAAGGGGCAAGGGGAAAGGGGAAAGGGGAAAGGGGAAAGGATTCAGGGTTTCGGGTCTGCAAGCGTGTGTGGCGCAGCGCGGCCCTTCGGCCGCAAAGGATTTTCGGGTTTTTCGTCCCAAAGAAGGCGACGCGTCGAAAAAGCAATCCTGGCGTGTTCTTCGCAAAGGGGGTGGCGGATCTGGCTCGTCGGTCGCAGGTGAGTCAGTCGGCGAACGAGCGATATCTGGAAGCCTTGTCCTACGTGGAATCGGATACGCCCTTGGGGGATTGCATGACCGAATTCAATCTTCTAAGTTTCATCCTTTATCCGCAAGTTTGTCCATTGATAATGCGTTTATTGATCTGATGTCGATACTCATCAATTATCCGGTTTCGTAAAATCAAAAACCACGACTTCCGGTTTGACGCCCAGGCGGATCGGCAGCGACGACCAGCCGACGCCGCTTGTCACGAACATGGTCGATTGCCCTCGCGTAAAGCGGCCGTAAAGATATTTGAATCGATCGGGGCTGAAAATGTATTTCAGAAAAAAGCGGGGCGCCCAGGTCTGCCCGCCGTGCGTGTCGCCGGCCAGCACCATGTCGGCGCCGCCGTCGGCCAGGCGGTTGAAATCGCCCGGGTAATGGGACATGCCGATAACCGGCAGACCGGATTTGTCTTTGGCGGTCCAGCGCATGTCCCCGCCGACGCGCGCCCCGTCCTTGCCCCATAGCCAGGCCGCCGGGCCTTCGGCGCCGTTAAGAACGACCGCCTGATCACGCAATGTCCTGACCGGCAGATCGCCGCGCACCGCCCACGATCCGTCCTTGTGGCAAAAGGCGCAGTTGCGTACGCCCTGATCGTATTCCGCGTCGCCAAGCACCGCGTATGCGCCGCGCTTGAATTTGAGCTTGCGGTAAAACTCGATCACGGCGTCGGTGCGCCCGAAATGCTCCATCGTGTCGCCGCCGATCAGCACGTAGTCCGGATTTTCCTTTTCCACGAGATCAAGAACAAGTTGCGCGCGCCGTCCAAGCTTGCCTGCAAAGTGCATGTCCGACATGTAGAGGATCTTCATGCCGCGCATGGCCCGCGCGATGGCAGGCGGCGCCTCACGTCGCACAACGCGCACGTCGTTTAAGTCGAAATAGTTTTTTACAAGCAGCGCCGTCACCGCGCAAAGCAGCGCCGCAATAATGAAAATCCTTTTGCGCCGGCCACTCATGAAAAATGCTTCCTTTCTAAAAGCGCGGCCAGTGTAGCAACTCGCGCCCCGCATGCGAAGCCCGGCGGATTTTGGCAATGAGAAATGGGATGCCGCAACGAAATTGATCTGAATCATTCGCAACGCCCGATGTCACGCCCCATGCAGATCGGCATTTTTAATGATACCGAACACATGGCCCGCGCCATCGGACTGCCGTGTGCAAGGTTGACCGACACGTAGAGGATAAGGGACAATGATCCAGTCCCCAATGATCAAGGGCAAATCAAAAGTGCGAAAGACTCTTGACACTACCTTTTTCAACAGCCCCACTGTCACGAATATCTGACGAATATCTGGAATATCTTATCTTAGCGCCATTCCCCTCTGTCACGAATTTTCAAACGAATTTTAAAGTCCAATACTTTCATGAAACCAATTTAATCCATTTGAATTATATGCTGCAAATAACTTGAATCAGAATCAACGAAAATCATGTACGCTATAAAAATAATTAGCAAAAACCAAAAAACTGAGTTAATTCCGCCCAATATTTTCATTATTTTCGCAAACATGTATACCTTGTCAGTCCCTCCAACAAATACATGTTTAACGTCTTCATCTTTTTCGTGACGTAAATATAAGGCTTCATCATAATCAGCCTCAAATACGACGCACGACATCTCAGAATAATCATGCTTAATTTCTTTTTTTACAGATTTCATTATTTCATTATTCTTTGCTTCAGAGATGCCGCACAGACGAAAAAGATCATCCAAATGATAGAGCGGTGTTACGGGTATCATGCCCATGGCAGCACTTGAATTTTCATTAGCTTTCAATACGCGATCTGTAAGACTCTCGATAAGAAGCCAACCCGGAGATAAAAAGAATATCGCTCCTAATATTATTAAAATTAGCAAACCAAAATTTTTCCAGAGAAGAATAACTATTCCGACAAGGATAATTGAGGAAATTCCCGAAGCAATTACACCTACAGTACCTCCACCACTGATTACCCTCCAAAACTTTCCTGGAAACACACCTATCAAAATTGAAATCAATCCCTTTTTGCTTCGCTCATTTTCATAAATCGTTTTTAATATCCTTTGAAAAAAGTGAACTACAACTCTCGGGACAACTAAAATATATGTAATTGACATTATTATCGCTACAATTATTATATTAATTGGCAACGTCTTCTTGCTCAATATATAAGCAACTATAACGGCTAAAACAGGTGCTATTAGAAGCAAAACAAGAGCAAAATATCTTAAACTGTATTTGTCGTAAGTAAAAATGCCTTCACTACCAATTCGTATGGTTGATAATCCAGAAAACTCGAATATTTCGGGTCCATAAAATAACAGAATAAAAAACGCTATGGATGCTGAAAGAAGAAATAGGGAAAAAAAACTAAACAAGAAATCAGAGTCATCAATTCTTTCGATGATCTTGAAATCTAATGAGAATTCTTTGTCTTCATCAATTTCCTCTTGTTCGTCTTGCTGCTTTGCTTTTTTTTCAATGTTCTCCATTTTAACATCATGCTTTTGGGCCACTTGAAGAAGGCGATCCCAGCGGCGCTTAATATTGGCAACAGCTTCTGCTTCAGTAGCTTCGTAGTTCATGCCATTCTTAATAAGCGATGCAATTCCTGACCAGAAACCTTTGTCAGCACTCTTTTCGAGAAATTCTGCTACGGCACGAGTTCCCTCGTGATCGAATGAGTCATAAACCGCAAAAAGGTCCATCCACGCCTCAATATAGTTTTCTGCTGCAACTTGAAAATCCTCCGGCGTGACTTTAAAATCAACATCGAAAAGGGGCTTAAGTATGGCATCTGTGAAATCTGTATCCTCATCGACATCGTCTAATGATGCGTGGATATCTTGTAAAGCGGCCATCGCTTCCTTCATGGCCCTTTCTTCGCCGCATCCTACAGCGAAAGCAGCACAAAAAAGGATTAGAATCAGGAAGATATGCTTGAACCAATTTGTATGCACCTACTCATCCCTCGTTTGCAGGTTATTCGGCACAAGGACGCTACGGGATCTTATTAGTGGGTTTTGAAAATCCGTAAAATCCGTGACAGTGGGGAATGGCGCTAAGATAAGCCCTTTTTGTCCATTTCCTCCAGGATTAATCTCTTCATTTCCTCTCTCGGCCTATTGAGAAGCGCATGCTCCTTCGGAAATTCGTGAAATTCGTTGAAATTCGTGACAGTTACCAAATATTTGACAGAAATGTGAGATATATTGTAAATATATCCAAACATTATCAACGCACCGGCCTTTTGGCAATTTTTCGCTTTTCCATTTGGCGACAAATTCCGCATCGAACACACCTATCGCTGTTGCGTTAACCGGAGAATATCAGAATTCCTTGAAGCGGGCAATCAAACAATAATGACATAACCGCAACCGATTCGCGTCTTTGCGAATGTCGCACTCCTGTTGTTGACAGCGCGTTTCCGGCGCTTTTAGACTTTCACGGCAATCAAAGGAGAAAAGCGAATGCATCCTCTCGTTTCCGTGGAAAATGAAAAGAAGCTGCTTTTGGGCAACGAGGCCGTCGTTCGCGGCGCCCTCGAAGCGGGCGTCGGATTCATGAGCACGTACCCCGGCACGCCCAGTTCTGAAATCGGCGACACATTTTTCAGGCTGCACAAAGACGCGGGCGTTGCCTTCGAATACTCCACGAATGAGAAAGTCGCCCTGGAAGTCGCGGCCGCCGCCGCCGCATCGGGCGTGCGCACGCTCGTGGCCATGAAACACGTGGGCGTCAACGTAGCCGCCGATCCGCTCATGACCTTGTCGTACGTGGGCGTTCGCGGCGGCCTGGTGCTGATTTCCGCCGACGATCCCGGATGCCACAGCAGCCAGAACGAACAAGACAACCGCCACTACGCCCGCCTGGGCAAGATTCCCATGTTGGAGCCGTCCACGCCGCAGGAGGCGTTTGATTGCGTCAAAGAAGCTTTTGCCATATCCGAAAAATTCGAGACGCCGGTCATTCTGCGCACCACCACGCGCGTTTCTCACACCCGAGGCGTCGTCAGTCTCGGCAAGCTCGGGACCCGAAACACACGCAGCAATTTTACGCCGGACAAGCGGCGCTTCATGCCGGTTCCCGCCATCGCCAAACTGCGCCATCCGGTCGTCGAAGAAAACATGAAAAAATTCGAGGAGTATTTCGAAAGCTCGGATCTGAACCGGCAATGGGGAAGCGGCTCCTTGGGCATTCTCACATCCGGCGTTTCGGCGTGCTACGTGGAGGACGTGGTCAAACGTTTCGGCCTTCAAGACAAGGTCCGCGTTTTGCACCTGGTCACTACGTATCCGCTGCCGCGCCGCAAGCTCGCCGAATTCGTCGGCGAAGTGGACCGCGCCCTCGTGGTGGAGGAACTGGACCCGGTTCTGGAAAACGAACTGCGCGCCGCCACGAGCCGCGCGGGCAAACTGATACCGGTCTTCGGAAAAGAAAGCGGACATTTTTCGCGACTCGGCGAACTGACGCCGGATATGGTTGCGGCGGCCCTGTCGGATTTACTGCAACTGGATTTTACGCCCGAAGGCGCCGCGCCTAAAGCCGCGCTGCCGGGTCGTCCGCCGATCCTGTGCCCGGGGTGCCCGCATCGCTCGACCTACTACGACGTGAAGCTCGCGCTGGGCGACGAGGCTTTATACATCTCCGACATCGGCTGCTACACGCTGGGCTTTCTGCCGCCCATCGGCATGGGGGATTACTTCATCTGCATGGGCTCGTCGGCCAGCAGCGGCGGGGGATTTTCCGCCGTCTCGGACCGCCCCGTGGTGGCCTTCATCGGCGACTCGACATTTTTCCATTCGGGCGTCACGGGCCTGATCAACTCGGTGCACAACAACCGCGACCTGATGCTCGTCGTGCTCGACAACAGCACGACTGGCATGACCGGGCATCAGCCTCATCCGGGATCGCAAATCGGCGGCGCGACGCCGGTGGACATCGAAGGCGTCGCGCGAGCCGCCGGCGTAAAACACATCGCCGTCATGGATCCTCTCAACGCGAAACAAAGTCAGCGCGTCATTGAGGAGCTGAAAAGCAAAACCGGGCCGAAGGTGCTGTTTTCCAAAAGTCCCTGCCCCCTCTATGCGCGCAAAGCTTTAGGCGTTAAGCGCGCCGGCGTAAAATTCACCATCGATCAGGACAAATGCCGCCAGTGCGGCCGGGAGTGTTTCGGCACGGAGTGCGGCTTGCCGCCGATCAAGGAGTACGCCCTGGCCCGGGGCCGCGCCCGCGCGCTGGCCGGACCTATGGAAACGAAGGATTACAGCGCCGACGCCCCGAAGAAAATGGAGCATCCGCCGTGCGAGTCGGCCTGCCCGCTGGGCCTTTGCGTGCAGGGGTACGTGCAGGCCGTGGCCGCCGGGGAATTCGACCGGGCGCGGGAATTGATCCGGCAGCGCCTGGTCATGCCGCACGTGATCTGCCGCGTGTGCCCGCACCCGTGCGAGGACGTGTGCATCCGCTCCGATCACGACGACGCGGTGGCGATCAACGACCTCAAGCGCTTCGTCATGGACGCCGAGACCGACGCGCAGCGCGCCGAATATATCGAAGATCAAAAAGCCATGATCCTGGAAAACGGCAAGAAGGTCGCCGTCGTCGGCGCCGGGCCGTCCGGTTTGTCGTGCGCGTTCGATCTGCGCAAACGGGGCTACGCCGTCACCGTCTTCGAAGCCGCCGACAAAGCCGGCGGACTGCTGCGCTACGGCGTGCCGCGCTTTCGCCTGCCTCGCGAGGCGCTGGAAAAGGATCTGGCGGTGATCGAAGGCCTGGGCGTGACGATCAAGTGCGGACAAACATTCTCTAAGGGTTTCGATCCGGATACGCTCAAAAAAGACGGCTTTGAAGCCGTTTATCTTGCGCCGGGCATGACCGGCGCCGTGAGGCTGAATATCGAAGGCGAGGATTTGCCCGGCGTATCCGACGCGCTGGATTTTCTGCGTGACGTGGCGCTGGATAAAGAAGAGAAGATAAGCGGCGACGTGATCGTGGTCGGCGGCGGCAACAGCGCCGTGGATGCGGCGCGAAGCGCTCTTCGCCTCGGCGCGAAAAGCGTGAAAATTCTCTACCGCCGCACGCGCGCGCAGATGCCCGCCATCGCCGGGGAGATCGAAGAAGCTCTCGCCGAAGGCATCGAGGTTATGGAGCTGGCCGCGCCGGGAAAGATCACGGCCAAAGGCGCGCGGCTCGGCATTGTCTGCAATAAAACGATTCTCGGCGAAGCCGACGAAAGCGGGCGCGCGTCGCCGGTGCGAACCGACGAATGCGTGGATGTTGAATGCGATCGTGTCATCATGGCCGTAGGTCAGCAATCCGAATTAGCGCCCGAAAAACTGGGCGGCGCGAAAATGAATAAAGGCCGGATCGCGGCGGACGCCGCCACGGGCGCGACGGATGATCCCTTCGTGTTTTCCGGCGGCGACGCCGTCACGGGGCCGGCGACGGTCGTGCAAGCGTTGCAGTTCGGCAAGTACGCGGCGTATGGAATCGACAAGGCGCTTAACGGCGATCCGAATCTTGTTGTGCGCGAGGTTTTTAGGGATTCTGCAAAGCTTCTTGAAGAAAAGAGATACAAGGCTATCGAGGTTCCGCCGGATAAAAGGCGAAACGCGCCGGTTTTGACGGGTGAAAGCGCGATGAAAAGTTTCGATGAAGTCCGCTCGGTATTCACGGAAAGCGACGCCGTGGCCGAGGCGCGGCGGTGCCTGGCGTGCGGCATGTGCGCCGTGTGCGAAAACTGCCTGGACAATTTCGGCTGCCCGGCTTTTTACCTGGAGCATGAGAAGATTTACATCAATCCGATTCTTTGCGACGGCTGCGGCGCGTGCGTGCAGGTTTGTCCCAACGGCGCCATCGCGCCCATGGAGGTGCGGCGATGAAAACCGACGGCAACACCAGAATCTACGTGTGCGGCGTGGGCGGACAAGGCAGCCTGACGGCCAGCCGCCTGCTCGGCGAAGCGGCCCTGGCCGACGATTTGCCCGTCACGGTTTCCGAAGTGCACGGCATGAGCCAGCGCGGGGGGATCGTGGAAAGCACCGTGCTGATAGGCGGTGCGAAAAGCCCGCTGATCGGACGCGGCGACGCGGATGTCCTGCTGGCTTTCGAGCCGATGGAGGCATTGCGCGCGCAAGAGTATTGCTCGGCGAAAACGGTGGCCGTGGTCAACACGCGCGCCATCATCCCATTCACCGTCACGCTGGGCCAGGGCGAGTATCCGCAGGTGGAAAACATCCTGGAAAAAATCCGGGGTTTCACGGCGAAGCTTTACGCGTTTGACGCAACGGCCGTCGCGGAGCAGGCCGGCAACGCGCAGGCCGTCAACGCGGTTCTCATGGGCGCCATGGCCGGCTTGAAAATGCTGCCGATCAAGGAAAAGACATTGCATCATATCGTCACGCAGACCGTTCCGGAAAAATTCCGCGCCACGAACGAAAAGGCGTATCAGTTGGGCTACGAGCAGGTGGCGGGGTAGCAGGCGGGTTTCGGATCATTAAAAATGCGGAATTTCGATTGCGGAATGCGGAGTTGCCCGGAGCCCAAAGGGCGGCGCTAACAGAGCCGCGCACGGCAAATTCGCCTGAGCAATAGCGAGGGCGAATGAGTAAGCGGGTGAACTTCGGTCCTGCACACGTGTGTGGCGCAGCGCGGCCCTTCGGCCGCAACCAATCAGAAACACTCGTCGAAAGTCATCGGAGTTCTATCCGGCTTTGATCGCCTTGTATTCCGAGGCCAAGCGCTTGGGCCGGGAAGTTCGTTATTTGCCTTCATCGAGGATTTCTTCAAGACGGGAAGGGTACGTGCTCGATGGTCGCATAAAACCGAGCCCGTACGTGGTGGAGCCGCCCAGGCAAAGAACTCAAACGGCGTGCTGCACGGAAGCGTCGATGCACTGTCCGCGATAGCCGTCCCGATTGACCCCCGCGATTATGGAAGGATGACGGCGCCAGACCGCCGAAAACAACGAGCAGGCAAGGAAGAAAAAGGAAAAGAAAGCCGATAAGGACTCCCATGAGCCTACTCCAAGTGCTTGTTTTTCGGGTATTTATCTGCGCCGATGATGCTAATGCGCCGCCGCCTTTTATGTCAACAAAGCTTCGGCTAAATATGAGAATTGTGTTAATATTAACTTGACATGGCGCGTCAGGAATCTCTAATCTTGCTTTGCGCCGGTGGGGCGAAAGGTTTTTTATATTTCGGGGAGCTCATACGGAAGGTTGGCTCATGGGAATTACTTTCGTTCAGAAAAGCGATCTTTCCTTAAAGAAAAATAATCCAAAAGTTGCATTGGTTCTTGCGGGGGGCGCGATCTCCGGCGGGGTGTACACCCTGGCGGGCCTGAAAGCCCTCAATAATTTAATGGTCAATTTCGACGTGACGGACTTCGACCTGTTCGTCGGCCTTTCCGCCGGCGCGCTTCTGGCGGCGCCTCTGGCTCACGGCATCACCGCCGAGGAGATGCTGAAAAGTCTCGACGGACGCAGTTCGGTCTTCACGCAGCTCAAAGCCTGGCACTTTTACAATCCCAACTTCTCCGAGTTCGTCAACAAGCCCCTGCAACTTCTTTTCGACTCCGTGGTGATGTTCCCGAAATTCGGGATCAACTTCCTTTCGGCCATGTTCAATCCGGAGCAGCAGTACCTGTCCACGCTGTTCAAGTTCATGCGGCGTCCCGGTCCGAAAAGCGCCGAAGCGCTGGTTCGGGTCGTGGTGAAGATGATGATGTCCAGCACGGACGTCCCCAGCCCGCTTTCCTATATGCCCTCGGGAATCTTCGACAATCGATTGCTGGAAAGCTATATCCGTGAAAATTTCGAGCGCAACAACCGGAAAAACGATTTCGGCGAGCTTTATCACCGCACGCGCAAAGAGCTTTACATCACGGCCCTGAACATGGACAGCGCCCAGCGCACCATTTTCGGTTACGACGAAAACAACAGCCTGACCATCAGCGAGGCCATCCAGGCCAGCACCGCCATTCCCGGTTTCTTCAAACCCGCGCGCATCAAGGGCTGCGACTACCTGGACGGCGGCGTCACCACCACGGCGAACATCGACGTGGCCGTGGATCATGGCGCGGACCTGATTATCGCCTACAATCCCTTCCGGCCTTTGGAAAACAAACTGCTGATCCGCTATTACAAGCAGATGAATCAATACATGGCCGACAAGTCCTACATTTCCGACGGTGGAATGCTGGCCGTTTTGAACCAGGGTTTCAGGGCCTTGCTGCATTATCGCCTGCAGCACGCGCTGATCCGTTATCAGAATACGCCGTCGTTTACCGGCGACATCGTTCTCATCGAGCCGGACATTCACGACACCGCTTTCTTCGACCTGAACCCCATCGCTTTCTGGGAGCGGGCCAAGGCGGCGGAGCACGGTTTCGTATCCGTCAAGGAAGCCATCGACGAGCATTACCCGCTGTTTAAAAAGATCCTCAACGCCTACGGCATTGAAACCACCATGTCGTTTATCGAAGAGGACGCCAGAAAGATTCAGACCACGCCCTACGACGAAACCGTCATTTCCATTCTCGGCAAGGAGCGCATCAAGCGCGATATCCGCCTGGCCATGTAGGAATCGAAAAAAAGATTTTGGGATTCACGACGGCCTCCGCAAGCCAGCGCCGAAGTCCGCGGTCCGCCAGACGGCGGGAGACGGCCTGGGGGCGCAGATAGAATTTTGCGTAGGCGCGCTTGAGGAAGTTTTGTAAAAACCGCTCGTCGTAAAGAGCGTGCCCGGGACGCGGAGGCGTTTCGGGGACATCTTTGAGCAGCGTGTAATCCCGCCAGTAATCGTCGATGTCGCCGCGGGCCAGGGCGTCTAAGTAATCCGGCGTGGCGGGATTGAGCTGCGTGATGGTGAAAGAGGCGTAGTCCAGCGGCAACGCGCAGGCCAATTCCAGGCTTTGCTCCATTTCGCCGACGCTCTCATCGACGTATCCCAGCATGAAATAGCCCCGCGTGGTCAGGCCCGCTGCGTGGCAGAGGTGAACCGCTTTTTTCACATCCTCCACCGTGATGGATTTATTCATGAGGTCGAGAATGCGCCGGGAGCCGGATTCGATGCCGATGTTCACGCTGGTGCATCCGGCGGCGGCCAGCGCCCGGGCCGCGTCGGCGGTGATGCAGTCGGCCCGCGTGCGGATGTTGAATCCGGCGCGCACGCCCAGTTCCATGAATCCTTCGCAAAACTCGATCACGCGATCTTCGCCGATGGTGAAAGTCTCGTCGAAAAAGATGAACTCCCGCGTGCGAAACCGGCTCAGGCGATCCTCGATCTCGTCGAGGACGCGGGAGATCGGCCGGGCGCGGTAGCGGCCCCCGGCGTATTGCTGCGAGCAGAAGCGGCAGCGGAAAGGGCAGCCCCGGCTCGTGATCAGCGTGGCCAGCGGCGGCAGCACGGTCAGCGCCCGGTATTTATTCAGCGGAAGCAGATCCAGGGCCGGAAAAGGCAGCGATCCCAGATCCTCGATGGGCGGGCCGGGCGCCGCGGATTTTATTTTTTCATTTTCCTTATATAGCACACCGGGAATTCCACCGGCGTCTTTGCCGCTTTCAAGAGCCCGGACGATTCGCCCCATGACAAATTCGCCTTCGCCCACGATGCCGTAATCGACTTCGGCGAATCCCATGATTTCGTTCGGATAGGCGTCAAGTTGCGGACCGCCGACCACGATCACGGCCTCGGGCGCGATCTTTTTTAAGGCGCGAATCACGGCGTACGTGTTCGGCCAGTTCAGCGTGCTGGTGGAAAATCCCGCGATGCCGCAAAAGTTTTCGCCGATGCGCTCTGCGTGCCCCTCGGGCGTCAACGCCTCGATCGTGCCGTCCACGAGGCGAACGCCATGTCCATCGTCACGCAAAACCGCGGCGATCTGCGCGATGCCTAAGGGGGGGTACGCGCCGATGACGTTGGTCTCGGCCGGCCGAGCGCCTTCCATTCGGCGTTCATTGGCCCGGGACAATACTGTTTCGATACGCTTCATTAAAGGCAGCTTAACAGATTTTGCGTCGCCTGGAATAGAGCGCTTTTAGTTCTCCAGCAGAGCAGTTATTTCCGGGATTCCGAGCAGACTTTCGTAAAGGCGCTCGGCGAAAACGCGGTTGCCCTTTTCCGAATAATGAAAATGGATCAATTCCTCTTTTTCCACCTGGCTGCGCTGCGTGTATTCGGGGATCAAATCGATGAGCGGAATATTCAGGTTTTTCAGCTGCGTGGAAAGCCAGCTCATGAGATATATTTCAGCCTCCGACCTGGACTCTAACTTGGGCAGCAGGACGACGACAAGGGTGCTTCCTTTTTCCCGGTTGATTCTTTTTAAATCCTGAAAAAGGAATTTGCAGACATGCGGCGCGTTGCTTGAAAACTCCTTTTTCTTCAGACCGAAGGAGCGGAAAAGGTCGTGGAATCGAAAAAGAGCAATGTTTTTGGCCAGGGAGGGGAAAGCTTTTTTAATTCTCGGCACGGGAACATTTTTGACGACAATTTGATTGTTCTTGACATCCAGAATGGGTTTTTCATTTCCGAAATAGTTGGACGTTTCCATGCGGGAAAAGTCGTCAACGATCAAAAGCATGAGATGGATATTGTGGGCGAACTTCTTTCCGTCCCGCTTGTACCACAAATAAGCCTGGTCCAGTCCGTAACCGCTTTGGCCCATGTTAATGGTTTCTATTTTCGGATTCATGTTTTGCAACTCATGGCAAAGGGTATGGTCGTTTCCCACCCCATGTCCAAAAGTGAAGGAATCCCCGGAGCAGACAATCCGGGTTTTTTTATCCGGAACCGTAATGGAATAATCCCTGGTTGCGCGAAAGGATTGGGAGTTGATTTTGACGTGTTTGCCCTTGCCGAAATAATCATTCAATGTCGTGTTCGGCGCGCCGACCCAGCCAAGCCGGGAATCATATTTCGTGTATTTGCGTTCGTCCAGTGAAGAAACGGCGGCTCGATTCTTCAGGACGAAGATCACGCTGGCCAATCCTTCGAGGGCAAGAAAAAAAACCAGCACCGCAGCGACGGTGAAAAGGATTTTTTTCAGTCCCGCCATCGGACGATCAACCATGAATCGATATTCCCCTCAATTCGCGATGAACCTTATTCACCTTTCACGCAGCGAAATCCGAGATTGTCGCCCATGCCGCCGGGGGCGCCGTAAACGCGCTGCGACACGCGCAGGTTGTAATCGCCGACAACCCAGCTTCCGCCGCGCATAACGCGGCCCGTCCCCGAGTCCGGTCCCTGCGGGTTGTTTGCCGGGCTGACCGAGTAATAATCGGCGCCGTACCAGTCGCCGAGCCATTCGTAGACGTTGCCCAGCATGTCGAAAAGGCCGTAAGCGTTGGCTGTTTTTTGCATGACGGCGTGCGTGGCCGCCCCGGCGTTGTCCGAATACCATGCGACGCCGTCCAGGCACGCGGGATCGTCGCCGCAGACAAAACGCGCCGTGGTTCCGGCCCGCGCGGCGTATTCCCACTGCGCTTCCGTGGGCAGACTTCCTCCGATTGCCGCGCAAAAAGCCGCCGCGTTATGCCAGGTCGCCATCTCCACCGGGCAGTCGGAGCATCCGGCGAACGCACTGGGATTGGAGCCTATGACGGCCGTGTATTGACCTTGCGTGATTTCACTTTGCGTCATTTGAAAAGCCGAAAGATTCACGGCGTGGCTGGGATTTTCTTCCGGATCGCAATGATCGTCGCCGTCGGAACATCCCATGTAAAAACAACCCGCGGGAATCGCGTTCCAGACAAGTCCCCATCCGTCGGTATCCTGATTTCCGGAATACACGCCGGGATTGCACTCGTCATCGTCATCCACGTCGTCATCGACGTCATCATCGACGTCATCATCTGCGTCGTCATCGATATCATCGTCGATATCGTCGTTCAGGTCGTCGTCCGCCCCGAGGCATTCGTCCAGCTCATAGCAATGGATGACGGCCTGGCAGTCGTCGAACTCGTCCATGCACCAAAGCAGGCAGTCGGGATCTTCGTTTTCTTCGCATACGACCTCGTACAGTTGGTCCGAATCGGCGCTGTCGGGGCAGTTATCCATAAAGCCGTCGATCACGTCCCGGCAATCATCCGCCGAGTCATCGTCAGCATCGTCGTCCGTCCTGCCATCGCTGTCATTGTCGTCATCGTCGTCGTCATTGCAGCCGCAGGCGATGAAGGAGGACATAAAAATCAGGCCGAGTACGGCCAGCAGAGTCGTTATTTTAAGTTTTGCCATTTCACACTCCCTGAAATTCAAAGAATCCACATGATAAGGCGTCCGACAGGAGCAAACAAGGAAAAAGTGATCGGAAATTTTAACCGCTTATGGCCTTGCCTTCGCTTTCAATGCGCTGCATATTTTTAAAATGACTGACGTCGATAATACTATTTTCAAAGTCATGGCCGGGCGCGGCGGCCCTTTTTTCTTCGTGGGAACGGGGAAAAACGCCGGCAAGACCACGCTGCTCAACGCGGTGAACCGCGTGCTGTCCGGCGCGGGGGCATCGGTGGGCGTCACGACCATCGGGCATGACGGCGAGGCCTTCGATGCCGTTTTGGGACATCCCAAGCCGCCGGTTATTCTTTATCCGGGGAACCTGGCGTGCATGACCGAGGCGATGGCCGAAAACGCGGGATCGGCGATTCGCGTCGTCCTCGAAACGGATTTCGAAACGGCGGTGGGCCGCCTGGTTATTGCGCGGGCGCTTATCGAGGCGCGCGTGGAAATCCTCGGTCCGGAAACCAACGCGCGCGCCATGGCCCTTTGCGAAAAAATGGAGGATCTGGGCGCGGGGATTATCCTCGTGGACGGCGCCTTTTCCCGCCGCACGCAGATCGCCGGAAAGGATCGAAACGCCCTGGCGCTGATCGTGTCCGGAGACATCGGCGCCACGCTGCGCGATATCGAAAAGCGGGCGCGGCACTGGATCGAAAACCTCACGCTGCCGAGGTATGACGGAAATCCGGCGGATTTGCCCGCGGCTTTGGGCGTGCATGATATGGGCGATGTTTTTTTTATTCGCGGCCCTCTTACCGACGAGTCCACGCAAAAGCTTATCGAATCCGCGAATGGGCGGCCGGTGATTGTCGAAGACGGCACGAAGATGTTTTGTTCTTTAACGCTTTGGGAGCGCCTTAAGAAATCCGCGGGAGGGATTTACGCGTTAAGGACATTCGACCTTGCGCTGATTGCGGCGAATCCCACGGCCCGGTGCAAGCCGGGATTCGATCCGGCGGCTTTCGCCCGGACCCTACGAAAGGCAGCCGGAGACATTCCCGTCATTGACGTGTTGATGGAACGGGCGCAGTGAAATCTCCGTCCAAGGATGTAGATTGTCACTCCGTCGTTTGCGGCAGGCAGTCGTCCCGAGTTTCAATGACGTAACAATACGCCGACGACCATCGTGAACGCACCCAGCGGCCCGTATTGAGATCGCCGTCATCCACCAATTCATCGACGTACTGCCCGGCCAAATTGTCGATGGGGTTGTCGCCCTCCACCACGGAGATGAGGTACGTGCCCGGGGATGTGGGCGAAGGCGTTGCTCCCTCGTTGTTGTTCCAATCCCATTGTCCGCCCATGGGCGTTAAACTGAAATCGAAACTGGTTCGGTTGGCGAACGGGCCTCCCCATGACGGTTCGAGATGCACGTTGGATAAAAATCCGGGGTCCTGGCCTCGGGGCGTTTCGGGGGGATAGTGGCCGTTTGCCTGGCAGTACATCCAGAGGGATTTTTCAAAAGACTCGATCATGCCGACCATGGCTCCGGCTCTTCCCTTGGATTTCACCAGGCGGTATGTGGCGAAACCGATGGCGAGTATGATGGAAATGATGAGGAAAGACACCACCATTTCCACCAGCGTAAAACCGTTGCGGCGCCTGCATCCCGGTGAAGGCCGCGGTTTGGTCAAAATGCCTTTGTGACCGCGCGCTTTCGAAGGATTCAGCCGCTTGAAAGATTCAGACACTTCCGGTAAATGCTGCGTTTGAGACGGCACGATGAACACTCCCAAAAATTTTTTGTACCTACATGAGACTTATCGTCCGTTCCATAATAAATCATTAAAGATTTCTTCGACATATAATTTTGTGGCATTTTATTTTTTTTCATCACCATTTTAACAAGGCGCACTCGATGCTCGTGCCCGGACCCATGGCCATGGCCAGCCCATAATCCCCTTGCCGGGCGATGTCTTCTTTCACAAGTTCCTTATATGAAAAAATGAACGAGCCTGACGACATATTCCCGTGCGTGCGCAGAATATTGATCGTGTGGCGCATGTCGCGGTCGGTCAGGCCCAGGTTGTACTTGATGCTGTCGATGACCTTTTTGCCGCCGGAATGAATCAGCCAGTGGGCGATGTCTCTTTTTTTCAATTCCGACCTGTCCAGGATTTTGCGCACGGGCTTTGAGACCTCCGAGCCGATGACATAGGGTATTTCCCGGTCCAGGTAGAAAGATAAGCGCCCGCCCACCTGCTCGAATTTCATGGCGTCAATGGCCGACGTGATAATATGAGATTCAAAATCCACCAGTTGCGGCCCGTTTTCGTGCGTCAAATCATCCGAAGCCCTCATGACCACAGCCGCCGATCCGTCGCCGAACAGGGAATTGACCACGCCCACGCCCAGGGTTTCGTCGTGGATATAGGCCGCGCTGCAAACCTCGCAGCATAGAAGCAGGGCGTTTTTCCCCGGATGATTTTTCGCGTACTCCGCGGCCTGGGCCATGCCGTTGACGCCCGCGTTGCACCCCATGCCCACGAGATCGGCGCGTCGCGCGTCGCTTCGAAAGCCCATGTCTTTTATCAGATGCGCGCTGATGCCCGGGCAAAGGAAACCGGTGCTGGACACGGTGACGAAATAATCCACATCCGCGCCGGCGAGATTCGCGTTTTGCAGACATTGCTCGACGGCTCGTCGGCCCATGTCCCGCGCGCCGCGAAGATGTTTGGCGATCAGCTCCCCGCCGGATTCGTTCGGAAGACCGTTTTCAACCGGAGGCAGATATAAAAACCGGTTTTCGATGTGGCTGTTTTGAAAAATCGAGCGCACTTTGGGATTTTCGATGCGGTACATTTTCAGGATATCATGCTGGGAATAACCTTCGGGCGGCGCGGCCGTGCCGACGGCGATGATGCGCGGATGGTTTCGGCCGGCGTTTTCGCTCATTTTTCCCGTCCGTTTCGAAAATCAAAAAGAATCCACAGTCTTCGGCCCCCTGAAAGCGTCGAAGCCTTATGGAATCAAGCTATGTTCTAAATATTATCTTGTCCAGATGAGGAGCTTTTTTTGTGATAGCAGCGGGCCTGCGCGAGCCGGGAAAGCCGGTCGCCGTACCCGTCATCGCCGCCGGCGTCGATGACCGTTTTGGCCAGTTCAAGGGCCTCGGGATCGGCTTTGAGAAGCGCATCGGCGATTTTCATGGCCGCGGTCAGGGCGTCGTCGGCGACGTCGTTGACCAGGCCCCAGGCCAGGGCCGTTGCCGCGTCGATTTTACGGCCCGTCAGGATCATCTCCTTCGCCCGCCCTTTGCCGATGACGGCGGACAGCCGCCGCGCACCTCCGGCCGCGGGGATGACGCCCAGGCCGGTTTCGGGAAAAAACATGCGCGCCGATGTGGACGCCGTGCGCAGGTCGCAGGCCAGCGCCAACTCGAGGCCGCCGCCCGCGGCGTCTCCGTTGACGGCGGCGACGGTCGGTTTGGGAAACGCGTAAATTCGGTTGAACAAATCCGCGCTGCGCAGATTCAGCGCGTCCGTCAGCTTCTTTTTGCCGATTTCTTTCAGATCGGCCCCGGCGCAGAAATGGCGTTTTCCCTGCCCGGTGAAAATCACGACGCGCACGCCGGCGTCCCGCCCGGCTTCATCCAGGCGCGCCGACAGTTCGATCAGCAGTTTTTCGTTGTAGGCGTTGGCGGCTTCGGGCCGGTTGATTTTCAGGATGCAGACGCCGCTTTGGTCGCCGGGCATGTCAGACGTATTTCACTTCGAGGATTTCCAGCGAACGCAGGCCGCCGGGTGTTTTCACATCCAGCAGATCGCCTTCGGATTTGCCGATGAGGCTGCGCGCGATGGGTGTTTTATAGGAAATTTTGCCGCTTTTCAGATCCGCCTCCGGCTCGCCGACGATCTGGTAGACATTTTCCTTGTCCGTATTCAAATCGAGAACCTTGACGGTGGCGCCGAAGGTGACGCGCTCGCTTTGGATGGTTGCCGGATCGATGATCTGCACCTGCGCGAGCTGTCCCTGCAATGCGCCGATGCGCGCTTCCAATAAACCCTGCGCGTCTTTGGCCGCGTCGTATTCGGCGTTTTCCGACAAATCGCCCTGTTCGATGGCCGCGCCGATGGCCTGCGCCGCCGCCGGGCGCTCGACGTTGATCATGTGGTCCAGTTGTTTCAGGAGTCTTTCGTGGCCTTCCCTGGTGATCGGCGGACGATCCATAATGCTATTCCCCATTCGTTTGTTTTTTTACAGCAGCCCCTGCAAATTGATTTTTAATGGGCGGGCGTCAAAACCCATTAAAATCATAAAAATTATCAGATCGTCAACCTTCAAGAGCCGGTCGTGAACAAATGCCGAAGGCGCTTATCCTTTGCGCCTCTGGCATTTAACACCGTTTGTAATGGCTTATTTCGCGTCGGGCAGCTCTTCTTCGAACACGCAGTCGCTTTCGCTTCCTTCGACATCATCCGGATTTGTGTAATCCTGGCCGTTGTCTCCCACGGCGCCTTCGGCGAAGTACGTGCGCAGATAATCCGAACCCCAGCATTCCGCGGAGTTGAAGCTTTCCACGCCCACTCCGGGGATCGGTTCAAAGTCGGCAATGTCGCCTTCGCCGATAACGACGTCGGTGCGCCCCGCGCCGTCGGTTTGCCAGCGCGTGTTGAACCATGCGTGCTCGTTTTGATTGTCCGAGGCGTCTTCGGCGAAGATATCGAGATACCACTCATAAACGAAGTAGCCGGAGTTGTCGGCCCGGTTGTGGTAGAAATACTCCGCGTTTAAGGGCTGCGTATCGTCTTCCGCGTCATCGCCGATGAAATTGACGAATTCCAGGTTGATTTCCCGGCCGTCGGAAACCGTGTCGTAGTCGGTGACGATCTGCCCGCGCTCCTCCACGGTCCAGTCGATGGCCGAGGCGGCGTCGAAGTCGATGCTGAAATGGCCGATGCCGCGGCGGGCCGTATCCGCGGAAGCCTCGACGCGGCCTTCCCAGACCGTCGTCCAGTCCGCGTCCGAGTTCGAATCCTTGGGCCGCCACTGGAAAAGATAGTCAAAAGTACCGCCGCCGGTATGATCCAGGATAAAGCGGGCCTGCGCCTGATCCAGCCCGGTGTCCTGCCAGGGACCCCAGGTGTACGTGCCGCCGCTATGGCTTGTGTAGGGATAGCTGGTGATCTCGTCGATGATCGAGAGCATGCCCAGAATGTGCGCGTTCACGTTGCGCGTATGCTGCACGGTTTCCGTGTAGAATTTGGCGTGATCGCCGACGGCTTTGTAACCGTAGTCGTCGTTTTCATAGTCGGCGCCGGGAAGTTCCAGGCGAAGGCTCTCTTCGCTGGGAATGGCGTAGTAATACTCGAACATGTAATCGTCGCTGTCGTCTTCTTCCTCTTCGCAGGCCATAAGCCAGGCGCATGCCGCGATCACGGCGATAAAAAGCAACGGCAGCAGAAATTTCCCTTTCATTTCATCCTCCTTAAAACTGGCCCCGTATCGAATCAAAAATGAGAAAGCACCAAAACAGGCCTGCAACTATACCATAACAAATAACGGCCACAAAAGGCTTTAAAATGGTTCTTCGTGGATTACCGTACGTCATCATGAAATGAAGAGGAAAATTATTTTTCGTCCTTGACATTGCCATATTCATTCTCCCAGTCATCACCGGAGTTTCCGGTTTTATTCCCTTAAAAGCCGGCTCTTCAAATCCCGTGCATGTCAAAAGACATCATGCCATCGTTTGATTTGGCGTAAAATCAGATTCCGGGAAATGCCCGACCTCCCGCTTTCATTCCCGAATCTTTCTGCTATCATCGGCGGGCTCGGGCTTTAACACGGAGAGTCGATGCCGGAAATTCTGCTGATCAATCCCCCCGTCTCCCTGGAGGATCGCTACGGCAAGCTGGCGCCCTTCGGCAACACGCTGCCGAACCTGGGCCTGGCTTACATGGCGGGCTTTGCGCGGGAAAAGGGCGTGGACGTGGAAATTCTGGACGCGGCGGCCCTGAAATACAGCCTGGAAAAAACGGCGCGTTACGCGGCGGACCGGTTGCCCCTTGTCGTGGGCGTGACCGCCACCACCTCGGGCATGGACACGGCCGGGGCTCTTTGCGCCAAGATCAGGCAGTACGCGCCGGATACGAATATCGTTTTAGGCGGCGCGCACATCACGGCCATCCCCGAACAGACCATGGAGAAATATCAGTCCGTCGACTTCGGCGTCATCGGGGAAGGCGAACACGCGCTGTACGAGCTTTTTGGCTGCATCGACAGAAACATCGTCCCCGAGGTCGTGAAGGGAATCATTTTTCGCTACAAGAAGGAAATCGTTAAAACCGATCCGCGTCCCTATATCAAAAATCTCGACAGCCTGCCGATGCCCGCCTGGGACCTTCTGCCCGATCTGCCGACCCATTACAGCCCTTCGCCGCAATCCACGCTGCGCCTGCCGTCGACCATTTTAGTGACCAGCCGCGGCTGCCCGTATCGGTGCGCGTTTTGCGACCGCTCGGTGTACGGAAACAAATACCGGACCCACTCGCCGGAACGCATTTTCGAAATGATCGATCATCTTTACCGCAATTACGGCATCCTGGATTTCGCCTTTCACGACGAGATGTTTCTTTTGCACGAAAAGCACGTGGTGCAGCTTTGCCAGCAGATCATGCGCTCGGGCTACAATCTCTCCTGGACATGCCAGGGCCGGGGCGACACGCCGGTGACGGATTTCGGCCTGCGCAAACTGCGTGAGGCGGGCTGCTGGCAATTGCAGTTCGGCGTCGAGTCGGGAAGCAACGACATGCTCACGCACATGCGCAAAGACGTGACCGTCCGGCAGATGAGCGACACTATCGCCCGCTGCGCCGCCCTGGGCTTTTCCACCAAGGGCTTCATCATCCTCGGCTTTCCGGGAGAAACCGAGCAAACCCTGGCGGAAACCGAGGAGTTTATCCTCAAATCCCGCCTGGACGACGTGATGATCGGTTTTTTCTCGCCTTTTCCCGGCTGCGAGGCCTCGGCGGATCTGGAAAAATGGGGCCGCGTGATCGAAGGCCCGGACAAGTGGAGCGATCATTTTGTTTCCTTCGCGCCGGAAGGATTGACGGAAAAAGCGCTCTACGACGCGCGCAATCGCATGTACCGCAAATTCTACCTGCGTCCGCATATTATCAAAAGCCATGCCGAGCGCCTGGGGGCCACGACGGGAAAAATGGGCATGGTCAAAACCTTCATGAAGTTCATCAAAGCAACGAAGTGAAGGCTGAAAGTGGAAAGCTGACGAAAAGTAGATCTTCAGCCTTTCCCCTTTCCCCTTTCCCCTTGTATCTTTCCCGTTCCTCTTGCGGGCAGGCCAAAATCGTTGCAATGTGGCGGCGGGTGAGGTCCGCGTGATTCGCGGGCTGGATTTTCATTGGGAAAGCAGGGGCTCATGTCGCTCGATAAGCTGATCAAAGGAAGAAAAATTATCGCCTGTTGCGGGTCCGGCGGCGTCGGCAAGACGACCATGTCGGCGAGCATCGGCCTGCAGGCGGCCATGGCCGGGAAAAAGGTCCTGGTTCTGACCATCGATCCGGCGCGCCGCCTGGCCAATTCGCTGGGCCTTTCGGAAATGGGCAATGAGCAGACGCGCATCAAGCTGCCCGCGAAAGCCAAAGGCGAACTCTGGGGCATGATGCTGGATTATAAGCGCGTTTTCGACGAGCTGATCATACGCATTTCCCCCAACGAAGAAGTCCGCGATCGAATCCTCAATAATCACTTTTACATTCAAAGCTCCAACGCCATGGCCGGCAGCGAAGAATATATGGCCATGGAAAAGCTTTATGAAGTTTACTCCCGCAATGAGTTCGATCTGATCGTTCTGGACACGCCGCCCACGAAACACGCCATGGATTTTCTGGACGCGCCCCGCCGCATGACCGAGTTTATGGACGGCAAAGTGATTCAGTGGTTCGTTAAACCTTACATGGTGGCGGGCAGATTCGGTTTCGGCTTCGCGCAAAAAGGCGCCGGCCTGGTTTTCAAGATTCTCGAACGGATTTCCGGCTCGGAAGCCATGAAGGATCTGGCGGAATTTTTCATGGCCTTCGACGGCCTGTACGACGGATTCAAACAACGGGCGCAGGCGGTGCACGCCTTGATGAGCAGCAGCGATACGGCTTTCGTGATCGTCACGACGCCGCAGCGGCCGTCTTTGGACGAAGCGATTTTCTTCCGCGACAAACTCCAGGAATCCTCGATCACGCTGGCGGCGGTGATTTTCAATCGCATTTCCGAGTCGGTCAACGTCGACGACGTGGAAAAGGAACTGGCCAGCGCCGAAAAGATCATCGAGAAGATCCCGAAATACGCTTCCGTGCTGGACGCGCTGATCGACTTGTCGGCCAATACGGATAAGATCGCGCGGGCGCAGCGGGAAACCATCGGGCGTTTCATCAAGGGAATGAAAGACAAGTCCATCGTTTACCGGGTTCCCGCGTTGGCCTCCGACGTGCACAATATCCCGAGCCTGCTGGAGGTGGGCGCATTTTTGACCGCCTAAAAAAGGCGGGCGATTCGTTGTTTTGAATTTGGCGATCTTTACGTATAATGCCGCATGATGTTTTTTTCCGGAGATAAAAGTGGGCTGGTATAAATCGCTGATCCTGCATCCTCTCGTCAATCGCTTCAACATCCTGTTTGTCATGGGCTGGGCGATCGCCTGCTGGAGTACGACAAGCCCGTGGCCCTTTTGGATCGGCCTGATCGCCGAAGGGCTTTATTTCGGCGCGCGCCTGGCCCTGGAGTTCAGCGGCCGCCCCTTGTGGCAGCTTCGTTTTTTGAAAAAAGATTCCCGGGAGCGCTATTTCAAACTGATCGAAAGGTTTCGGCAGATCAAAAGAGATTTCGCCAACGTAGACGCCCTCAGGCCTCTTTTGGAAGGGCAGATCAGGCACATTAAAAAGATGACCGGTGTTTTTCTGGAACTCCTCATCCTCAGAAGCCGCATCGATTCCTACGTGACCGGCATCCGGGAAAACTACGACCAGAAAATTGCCGAGATCAAGGAAAAAATGCCCCGGGCCGAAGGCCGAATCAGGGAAATCCTCGAACAGAACCTGAAAATCTACGAGCAGCGGCGGGCGAAATATTTCGAGGTCATGGGAAACCGCGCCGTGATCGAAGCGCGCCTGGACACCATCGAAAACACCCTGAATCTTTTGGGCGATTACGCCATGGGCATGGCGGCGCCCGGCGAAGCGCACGACCAGGTGGAGCTTTTGGTCAGCAACATTCGGGACGCGGAAAATTTCGTCAGCGAAATCAAGACCGTCGTTCCCCAAAGTTCCTCGATTCGCGTTCGGGTCAAGGCATGAAAGCGCGCCGATTTCGGGCGGGATTTCGCGGAGGCGCCGGGTGATCATGCGCCGTTTTCTGCTGGCGGTCTGGAAATTTCTCACGCGGCGTCACGGCTTGCACGCTTTTCTGTTGCATGTCGTGAATCCCAATTTCGTCGTGAGCGCCAGCGCCGTGATATTGGACGAAGGCGGGCGCGTGCTTTTATTTCACCACACATACCGCAACAAAAACGTGTGGGGAATTCCGGGAGGCTGGCTGAAGCGGGGAGAGGATCCGGTTTCGGCTCTGTGCCGGGAAGTGGCCGAGGAGTCGGGGCTGGCCGTTGAAGTCCGGGAGCCTCTTCACGTCGATTCGGCCGTCTGCATGGCGGCGGTGGAGATCATGTACGACGTCCGGCTGATCGGCGGCGAGTTCATCCCTTCCGAGGAGGTGGATGAATGCCGGTGGTTCGCCCCCGGCGAAACTTTGCCGGAGGACATGAAGAAAGCGCAAAAACGCGTTATCAACGAAGCCCGCCGGGCGGCGGAAAAGAAATCATGACGATGCAGCAAAGAAATCTGGACGAACCCGAATCCATGGCGCCGCCGGATCCGCCCGCACCCTACAAAACATGGCGGGGAACCGTCGTCATCATTCTGATCGCCGTCGCCTTTTTCGCGATATTCGGAATGGCGCTTTTCCGCTGGAAGCAGTTGCAATCATTTTCCACGCAGTTGCGCTACGAGGGCTACCATCGCTTCAGCGGCGTTTTGGTGGAGCCGGAAGAGGTCTTCGGTTCCGAACTGCCGAAAATCCGCGTGAAAAGAGACGACGGCCGGATCATCGTGCTGCCGGTTTTACCCAAGGTTGAAAACGGACCGGACCTGGCGTCTTTGCCCGTGAGCACGTGCGTCGAAGGTTACGTGCGTCATCGCAGGGGTTACGTCGAGGAAGTCATGATTCGCGCCGGCAGCCTGGAATATTTCCTGGACTCAAACGGCGTATGGACCATCAATCCGGTCGACGATTAATGCTTCAAAGGCGAATGCTATAATGGAGTGCAGGAGCGGTGGCTTGCCCCTACAATGCCGTTGCGGCGGGTGGCAAGGACAAGTCGTCCGCGAGCGTCTGCGAGCTCGACAGCCGGATTCTTTTTTAAGAAGGATATTCTAACTTCAGTGACGCAAGAGATTGCTAAAACGGCCCGGGGCGTACCCCGAGCCGTTATTTATTTAACCTATTCATTCACGATTAATTGCAGTGATCTTTCCAGCAACCGGCTTCGCAACCACCCTGCTGCGCGCCGAAATCACTGCATTCCACGGCGCCGTCCAGGCAACCGCAGGCGCACGGCAGATATGAGGTCACGTCCGCGCAATCCTGCGTCCAGGTACCCTCGCACTCGGCTGCGGAATCATAGCCGCCGCAGACATCAAACATAAACTTGCAGATATCCTCGATCGTGCAATCGCCATCGTCGTCGTCGGCGTCATCATCCGTTTCGGTGTCGTCGTCGTCATCATCGTCGTCGTCGTCATCGTCATCGCCGCAAGCCACGCTGAAAGCCAAGCCGAGCGAAAGAACGATCATCAAAATAAATGTCAACTTCCAAAACCTCATAGGAACCTCCATTAGGGTGTTAATAACCTTCCTATAACAAAATATTGGAAATGATGAAAGAACTATTTATGGTTCATCCGGTAATGACCGTACGTTAAGAGATAAAGAAGAAAAACCATTTTTCTTCTACGTTCGTTTGAACGGCTGGCGTTAAAATACAGTCATCCTCGAAGAACCATCTTTAATGGCTGGAAAGTATTGCGCGGGATTTAATCGCCGGTTCCGGGCTGCCCGTCGTTGACCACGAAAAGAAAGTCCGCGGCCGCTTCGAAAATCGGTCCCGAAGCCGTGTCGTCGTCCGTCGTGTCGTCGTCCGAATCATCGTTAACGTCGTCATCGGCGCTGTCGTCATCGGACGTGTCGTCATCCGCGGTGTCGTCGTCGGGCGAAGCCGTATCGTCATCCGCGGTGTCGTCATCGGCTTTGGCGCCGTCGGTGTCGTCGTCGGCATCGTCGTTGACATCATCGTCGGCGTCGTCCGAGTATCGATAAAGCAGAACGCGGAAGTTCAGCAGCACCGGCACGGTTTCCACCAGGGGAATGTAGAAGCGGAATTGATGGGAGTTGGAATCCTGATCCCATTCGACGGGCGTAAATTCGCCCCGCGCGGCGTCGGCGTTTTGAAGGATCAATTTCACGGAAATGGACTGGGAGTTATAGGCTTCCAGGAATGTGCGCAGCGTATCGATGGTGCACACGGCTTCCACGCGGGATCCGACGGGTCCGCGGCTTTTCCAGTATTCCACGTTTCCGATGACGTCGTTTTCCTGAAAGTCGAAATAATCATCCTGCAAAACCAGCAGGGGGACTTTCAGCGAACTGTCTGAGTCGTCTTCGTCGTTGTTGTCTTGCGTGCAGGCGAAAACAAAGGCGAATCCGACAATCAGGATTATGAAAATGATGCTTATGGGCCTTGGCACAGCCACGCCTCCAGAGTTCATAACTTACGCCATCGTCGTATCAGAGGCGCTTTCTTTTTGTCAAGGCAAATTGGAAGCTTTCGCTGTCGAATTATCCGCCATGATAAAAGAATTGGTCGATTCACAAAGATATCCATGCACTTCGGAACCGTCCTTCTGATGGCATTTTGGCTCGTGCATATCCTTTCGCAGGCTCTCAGCATACGCTTCTGATCATGCTCATCGCCATCACGGTGCGATTGGTGCTGTATTTGTTTGAAAAAGAGCGGGACAAGGCGCGGCGAAAACTGGAGACCGCATACTAGAGAAGTACGCACCGCAAACCGCGAGGTCCGGCAACTGCGCGGTCTTTTGCCCATGTGCGCGCACTGCAAAAAGATCCGCGACGTCGAAGGCTATTGGGAAGACGTTTCCAAATACATCCACGATCGCACCGACGCGCAGATTGCCCACAGCATATGCCCGTCGTGCATGGAAGAACGGTATCCCGGACTGTCGCGGGAAATCATCGAAGAAGAGTAATGTCCAGCCACGCGCATGGATACCCGAAGTTTTAAAAAATTTAGGGTCCTGGATCGCGCTTTTGGCCCGAATCCGTTCGAAGGAAAAAACAAAAATGTGTTACCCATGTCCTGAACCAGAAGTGTTACCTATGTCCTGACTTCTCACCTAAACCCTAGACCCTAGACCCTAGACCCTAAACCCGCGCCTGATTCCACGAAGCGTTTATCGGGATAGAATTGAGTCTGGAAGAATTATAAAATCTTCGGCGAGGTTGATGCTAGTTATTTACGCGGCCTGGACTGCGCGGCTTCCCGGTTTTTCCGCGACATCAGGTTGATGAGTTTCACCGAGTATTCGTCGATCTCGTCGATAATCTTCGTGGTGCTGGCCTCGATCAGCGCGTGCGCCAGCATGGACGGAATGGCCACGATCAACCCGAAGGCCGTCGTGTACAGCGCGATGGCGATGCCTTTGGTGAGCACCGCCTGCTTCATGCTCGGGTCCACTTCCGCCACCGCCTTGAACGCGATGATAATGCCGAAGATCGTTCCCAGAAGTCCCAGAAGCGTCGCCACGTTGGCGATCACCTGCAGGAAGTTCGTGCGCTTGGTCAGCTTCGGAAGGATCTCCAAGGCCGCCTCGTCCACCGAGTTCTGAATATCACGGTCCGTCTGCCCCGCCTTGACCAGGCCCGCCTTGACCACCTTCGCCAGCGCCGCGTGAGGAACCACGTTGCAAAGCTGGATGCCGCGCTCGTAATTCGAGGCTTCGACGAAACCCTGAATCTTGCGCATGAAGGTCTGGCCGTTGATGTTGAAGCGGAAGAATATGAAAAAGAATCGTTCCACCGCGATGGCGATGGCGATCACGGAGGTCGATGCGATCACGTACATAATCGTTCCGCCCTCTCGGAAAAATCCGGCTATGGTCGACAGCATGGGCGCCTCGCTTCGTGTTGCAAAAATGAAATGGCCGCGCGCTAGTGGCCGTTAAAAAGATCATTCGAATGGCTCTTTTCGTCGAGCGAAAAAGAGCATTTCTTTTTTCATGCCTTTTGCCGCTTTGTCAATAAGAGGCAAGAAAGGTTTAAGGGGAAAGGGGCAAGGGGAAAGGGGCAAGGGGAAAGGGGCAAGGGGCAAACCTCGCAGGTCAAATAAATTTGAGGCGAAAAATCAGCCAAGCCTCGTAAGAGGCGCACCGGCCTATTAACTACCGCCTGCAAGCAGGCTTACGCGCAAGCTCCATGAATACTTGGTCAATAAACCAAGCGGGCCTCGCAAGCTCCACGAATATTTGCCGGATAAAACCAGGTAAAAATATTTGAATTTCAATGCGTTTAGCATTGTCCGCGAAATAAATTCGCGGATTTTTTCAAGTCAGACCCTAAACCCTTTTTAAGAAGGATATTCCAACTTCAGTGACGTAAGAGACTAACCACTGTCCACCATCCGCCTTCTTTCCTTCCTTGTGCGGATATGTTAATCCAAAAACATCTCCTAAACAGCGCGGCGATTTCGTCCGGCTCAAGGGAATCCAGTTAAAACCGGCTCGAACAAGAGTTGACTTTGTCGGTCGTTTCGATATGAAAACCGACGGAGATCGATATGGCGAAAATTTTCAGTCTTGCCAATCAAAAAGGGGGCGTGGGCAAAACCACGACGGCCGTCAATCTGGCCGCCGGCGCGGCCCTATCGGGCAAATGGGTGCTGATTATCGATTTCGATCCGCAGGGCAACGCCTCCAGCGGTTTGGGGATCGGCCGGGAGTCCAGGGCGCCGGGGATTTACGAGGCGATTATCGGCGAAGCGCCGGTGGCGAATGTCGTGCGTCAGGCGCAGATTCCGCGTCTGTCGGTTATCCCTTCCACGCGGGATCTCATCGGCGCGGAAATCGAACTGATAGGCGAGCAGGACCGCACCTCTTACCTGAAGAATATCATCGATGAAATCAGCGGCGATTACGATTACATTTTCATCGACTGCCCGCCGTCGCTGGGACTTTTGACGCTCAACGCCATGGCCGCCTCCGACGAAGTGATCGTCACGCTGCAGGCGGAGTATTACGCCATGGAGGGTCTGTCTCAACTGCTGGAGACGGTCCATATGGTTTCCGGGCGATATAACGAGAAACTACGTATCGGCGGCGTGTGTTTCACCATGGTCGACCGCCGAACGAATCTTTGCCGCCAGGTCGAGCAGGAAGTGCGCGAGCATTTCAAGGACTTGGTTTTCGAGACGGTTATTCCAAGAAATATAAGGCTTTCCGAAGCCCCCAGCTTCGGCCTGACGATTTTTCAACATGACGCCAAATCGGCGGGCGCCACGGCGTATCTGGACCTGGCGCGGGAATTGATCCGGCGCCAGTTGGCGGCCGCCGGCAATGCGGAGGCGGCCGGAACATGAGCAAGCGCAAGGCATTGGGCAAAGGGCTTTCGGCCCTGATCGGCGAAGCGAAAGATGCGGACAAGGCGCCGGGAATTTCTCCTTTGGACGCCGCGCAAAGCGGCGACAAGCGGGTGCGGGAAATTCCGGTGGAAAAAATCGCGCCGAATCCCTATCAGGCCAGAAAAGCATTCAAGGAATCGGCGTTGAATGAATTGGTCGATTCGATCAGGCAATCCGGCATTTTGCAACCCCTGGCCGTGCGCCCGATGAAGGACGGATCCGGCCGCTTCGAGCTGATCGCCGGTGAGCGGCGCCTGCGCGCCGCGAAAAAAGCGGGACTGAAAACGGTTCCCGTCATTGCGCGGGACGTCGGCGACCGTGAAATGTCCGTTCTATCATTGGTGGAAAACCTGCAGCGCGAAGACCTCAATCCCATCGACGAGGCCGAAGGCTATCGCCGGCTCATCGCCGAATTCAAGCTGACGCAAGAAGACGCCGCTTCCCGCGTGGGCAAGAGCCGAAGCGCCGTGGCCAACGTATTGCGTCTGCTGGCTTTGCCGGAAATGGTCCAAAAAGCGCTGTCGGCGGCGGTGATCAGCGAGGGGCACGGGCGGGCTTTGCTGTCCCTGGCGAGGGAAGATGAAATTATTTCAGCTTTCGGGGACGTGGTCCACGAACGCATGACGGTTCGGGAAACCGAACGTCACGTGAAAAAAATACTTCAAGCGCAAAAAAAATTGCGTGAAGGCGCGGTTGCCGGCGGTGAATCCGGCGTAAAAACCGATCCCAACTTGAAGCATCTGCTCGGCAGCCTTTCGGAAAGGCTTGGAACCAAGGTGAAATTGTCGGGTTCAAACAAGCGCGGAAAAGTGGAAATACACTATTTCAACCCCGAGGACAGAGACAGAATTTTACAGATTTTAAGCGAGTTGTAGGGGGCCGAAAAGAGAAATGTTGGCGTTTTAAAACACAAAGCATTGATCTTATTCGGTCAACGGATTATAAGAGGCGGTCCATGGGGGGGTTGATCATGAACGGAATAGCGCCGCATGACCAAAAGGAGGCACGAAAGATGGTAGAGGAAATGGGGGGATTTCCCAAAGATGTCAATGCTTTTATCGGCAAATCCAGTGAGTTTGTCGGGAAGCTGACTTTCGAAGGCACGGTCCGGATTGACGGGCGCGTTGACGGAGAAATTTTTTCCAAGGGAACTCTTATCATCGGTCCCGGCGCCGACATCAAGGCCGAGATCAATGTGGATGTGGTGATCATTTCCGGGAATCTGCACGGAAACATCAAAGCCAAAAAGAGAATAGAGCTTCGAGCTCCGGCAAAACTTTATGGAAATATATACACGCCGTCTCTGGTCGTCGAGCAGGGAGTGATTTTCGAAGGCAAGAGCAAGATGGAAGATCTTAACTTCGACGACAGCGGCGTGAAAACCGAAAGCGCACCGGCTCCCAAACCCGCCGCGCCTTCGGCACAAGGGAAATTAAAAGGTCTCGACTCGGATTCTCAGGAATAATTCTCTTCTTAAAGAGAACCGGAGACATCCGGCGGGACGTTTTACCATCCACGGAGAAAAATTGGGGCTTTCATTGCGTCTTCAAAACGTTTTAAAAGTAGCACTGGTTATCGTCTTGATCCTGGCGGCGCAATGCGTATGGGCTTCCGAAGGGGCCGCCGATGCCGAGCATCACGAAGGCGAGGCCGCGCACGCCGGCCACGGTCCGAATCTGGGAACGATACTGCCTCTCTGGAGCGTTATACCTTTTGCGGGAATTCTTCTTTCCATTGCGTTATTTCCGCTCCTGGCGCCGCATTTCTGGCATCATCATTATCCGAAAGTCAGCCTTTTCTGGGCGCTGGTTTTCGCCATTCCTTTTCTGATTGCCTTCAAGCTCGATGCGCTGCATTCCATATACCACATTATGCTCCTTGATTTTGTGCCATTCATTATTCTATTGGGGGGCCTGTTTACCGTCGCCGGCGGCATTGTCGTTCGGGGAAGCTTTCGCGGCAGCCCGATCGTCAACCTGATTCTCATTCTCATCGGCACGCTCCTGGCTTCATGGATCGGAACCACCGGCGCGGCCATGGTGATGATCAGGCCGGTGCTTCGGGCCAACGCGTGGAGAAAGAATTACGTTCACGTCGTTGTTTTCTTCATTTTCCTGGTAGCCAACATCGGCGGCAGCCTGACGCCTCTCGGCGACCCTCCCTTGTTCCTGGGATTTTTGCACGGCGTCAGCTTCTTCTGGACCCTGTTTAACATCTCCTTCCAGACTCTTTTTGTCGCAGCCATGGTTCTGGCCGTATTCTTCGCCCTGGACACGTATTACTACCGCAAAGAGGATCCGCCTCCCGACGACGGAGCCAAAGAGCCGATCAAGGTCGAAGGCCTGCACAACCTGCTGTTCCTCGGCGGCATCATCGGCGCGGTTCTTTTCAGCGGCATGGTGAATCTTGGCGACGTCCCGGTCGGTTTGCACATCATGCAGTCGGGCCAGAACATCGCCCGCGATCTGTTCATCATCGCCATGGGCGTGGCTTCCTGGGTGACCACGAAGAAGGCGTTGCGCGAAGCCAATGAATACTCCTGGGGTCCGATCCTGGAAGTGGCTTATCTTTTCGCCGGTATTTTCACGACGATCATTCCGGCTCTGGCGATTCTCAAAGCCGGCGAACACGGCGCTCTGGCCTTTTTGATCAGAGCGGTCAACGATCCGGCCCGCTATTTCTGGGCGACGGGCATTCTTTCCAGTTTCCTGGACAACGCGCCGACGTATCTGACGTTCTTCAACGCCTCCATCGGGCAGCTTTATCCGGGCATGGCGGAGCATGAGGCCGTCGGTTATCTCATGGGTAATGTGACCGCCGAGGGTATCGCCAACGGCAAGCATTATCTGGCGGCCATCAGCGCCGGAGCGGTGTTCATGGGCGCCAATACATACATCGGCAACGCGCCGAATTTCATGGTTAAAGCCATCGCCGAAGAGGCAGGGGTTCCCATGCCGAGTTTTTTCGGCTATATGCTCAAATACTCGATCCCCGTGCTGATCGTGATCTTCATAATCAACATGCTCATTTTTATCTAGGAGAAGGCGGTGGAAACGCCATATGTCGAGATAATTTTTAAGGGCGTAGTCGAGGACGTCAAAAAGTTCCTGGCGGATCTTGGGGCGGACCTGGGCGATGACTTCGGCCCCTATTTCATTTCCGAGGAAAGAGGAATCGCGGACGAAGGGCGCGTTTGGAAATTCCTCGAAGCGGTCAAGCTGGTCGAGGATCACACGCACGCGCTGGTTCCGGAAAAGGATCTGGCCGCGGTCGCAAAACGCCTCGGCGACACCGGCATCGGCATCCACGCCGCCCATAAGGTGATCGAGAAGCGCCTGCAATTCGAATATGAATGTTTCAACGAGGAACTGGCGGCGCAGATTAGGGCCTTGTTCGACAATCCCCCCGCCGGCGTGACGATTGAAGGTTATAATCCGAATACGTTTCGCGATGCGTCGGCCAAGGGACAGGAGCTTTATACCCCGGCCCATGATTTTGAATGCAAAGGCGAAGGCTCGGCCAAAGGGCCGGTGAAGGCTTTGGTGGAATTTCGTAAAACGATCAGCGAGATTCCCCAGATAGATGTTGATGATATTTCCCTCGTCCTGGGCGACGAGGTCAAAATTTCATAAGGATTAATAAGGATGATATCCCTCGATTGGACATTGCTGTATCAGATGGGGCTTTTTGTCGCCCTGATGATCTTTTTGGGAAAGTTTTTGTTCCAGCCGATTCTGGCGGTTTTCGAAGCCCGGGACAAGGCGCATCTTGAACCCGCCTCCATGGCCGAAAAGCTTTCGCAACAGGCGGACGAAGCCCTGATCAGGTACAAGGATCTCATGAGTCAGGCCCGGAAAAAGGGCGAGAAAATCCGCAACGATCTTCTCGGCGAAGCTTCCAAGCGCGAGAAGGAAATCGTCTCCAACGCGCAAAAACAGAGCTTGAGCACCATCGAAGCGGCGAGAAAAGAAATCGAATCCGCCAGAGAGAGCCTCGCCAGGGATCTTCCCAAAGAGGCCGGCGATTTGGCCGGACAGTTGACGGAAAAACTATTGGGACGTTAAGCCCCTTTGATAATAATTTTGTTAAAGCGATAGGCGAACCGGTTATGAAAAAATTAATGCTCTTGGTCTCCATGACGATCCTGCTCGGAATGTGCGCCACTGCAATGGCATCCGAGGCGGAGGGTCATGGGGGCGGATTCCCCCTCGGCGAAGTCGTCGCCGCCGTCGTCAATTTCGTCCTTTTCGTCTGGATCCTGATCAAGGTGGGCAAAAAGGGCGTCTCCAGCTTTTATGAGCAGCGGGCCAAGCAGTTGAACGAGGCTATCGAAAAGGCGCAGGACGCCCTTAAGAAAGCCACGTCGATTCAAGAAGAGGCTTCCCAGCGTCTTGAAGAAGCGGAAAAAGAGGCGATGGCCATTGTGGAAGGCGCTCAAAAAGCAGCCGATCAGCAGGCTCAAAATCTGGTGAATTCCGCCGAAGCTGCGGCGGATCGTATTTTGAGCGACGCCAAGGCGACCATCGAAACCGAAACGAAGCGTATGACCAGAGAGTTGAAAAGCGAACTGGCGGCCAAGGTCGTGGAAATGGCCCGTGAGCAGATTCAGGCCAAACTGGATTCCTCGGCCCAGCGCGCCCTGGTCCAGGATTATCTCAACAAAGTTGATCAAGTGGAGGATATGTAAGTGTCCACCAATGCAATATCGCGCCGTTACGCCAAGGCCCTTCTGACAATCGGTCTTGACGATCGGAAGTTCGAGCTTTACGGACAGCAGATCAAAGAGTTGGCCGAGGCCATGCAGCCCTCTCTGAGCGCTCTGGCCAGTCCCCTTCTGACGCGTGAGCAAAAGAAGCAGGTCATCGACGAAATCGTCAAGGCGGCCAAGGCCGAAACCATCGTGGGTAATTTCCTGAAAATCATGCTGGACAAGGGGCGGATCAAGGAATTGCCTTCCGTCGCCGAAGCCTATCAGGAGCTTTCCGACGAAGCCGCCGGGCGCATCCGCGGCGTCGTGAGATCCGTCGAGCAGCTCGACGAGGCCACGCTGGCTCAACTACGCGTGAAGCTTACAAAAAAACTCGGGAAAACCGTCGCTTTGGAAAGCACCGTAGATACGGATCTTTTGGGCGGCATGCAGGCCAAGGTCGGCTCCCTGGTCATCGACGGGAGCATTTCGGGTCAATTGCAAAGATTTGAGAGCCTTTTACGGAAGGATTAAAAGAATGCAGATTAAAGCGGAAGAAATCAGCAGTATTATCGCACAACAGATCAAGGACTACGACAAAGCGGTCGAAGTCGCGGAAGTCGGACAGGTTCTGACTGTCGGCGATAACATCGCCAGGCTTCATGGCTTGGACAAAGTCATGGCCGGCGAACTTTTGGAATTCCCCGGCGGACTGATGGGAATGGCCCTCAACCTCGAAGAAGACAACGTCGGCTGTGTGCTTTTCGGCGAAGACGTGGGCGTCAAAGAGGGAATGACCGTCAAGAGAACCGGACGCATCGTCTCGACGCCCGTCGGCAAGCAGATGCTCGGACGCGTGGTCAACGGTCTCGGCCAGCCCATCGACGGCAAGGGCGATTTCGACATGTCTCAGTTAAGCAATGTCGAAGTCAAAGCCCCCGGCATCGTTTACCGCCAGGGCGTCAAGGAGCCGTTGCAGACCGGCATCAAGGCCATCGACTCGATGATCCCCATCGGCCGCGGACAGCGCGAGCTCATCATCGGCGACCGCCAGACCGGCAAAACGGCCATCGGCGTCGACACCATTATCAACCAGAAAAATCCTCCGACGCCCGAAGAGCAGGTTTACTGCATCTACGTCGCCATCGGCCAGAAAACCTCCACCGTCGCGCGCGTCGTCGCCAAGTTGGAAGAAACCGGCGCCATGGAATACAGCGTCGTGGTCGCGGCCAACGCCTCCGACCCGGCGCCGATGCAGTTCCTGGCTCCTTACACCGGCTGCGCCATCGGAGAATATTTCCGTGACAACGGAATGCACGCCCTGTGCATCTTCGACGACCTGACCAAGCAAGCGGCGGCCTACAGGCAACTGTCGCTGCTGCTCAGGCGGCCTCCGGGACGCGAAGCTTATCCCGGCGACGTTTTCTACCTGCACTCGCGCCTGCTGGAGCGCGCGGCGAAAATGTCCGACGCCAGAGGCGGAGGATCCATGACCTCTTTGCCGATCATCGAAACGCAGGCCGGCGACATTTCGGCTTATATTCCGACGAACGTGATTTCCATCACCGACGGACAGATCTTCCTGGAAGCGGATCTGTTCTATTCCGGCATCCGTCCCGCGGTGAACGCCGGTCTGTCGGTCTCCCGCGTCGGCGGCAACGCGCAGATCAAGGCGATGAAAAAGGTCGCCGGACGGCTTCGTCTCGATCTGGCCCAATACCGCGAACTGGCCGCTTTCGCCCAGTTCGGATCGGATCTCGACAAGGCCACGCAGGCGCAGCTTTCCCGAGGTCAGCGCATGACCGAGCTTCTCAAGCAGGGTCAGTACGCGACGCTGCCGGTCGGCAAACAGGTCATGATCATTTACGCCGGCGTCAACGGATTGTTGGACGAAATTCCCGTCGAGAAAATCGTTGATTTCCAGGAAGGCCTCATGGCCTACGCCGATACCGATTGCGCGGACCTGGTGGCCCAGATCCAGAAGGAAAAAGAGCTCAACGACGAATTAGAGACAAAGATCAAAGAAGCCGTTGAAAATTTCAAGAAAGGCTTCGGGACCTCCGAGGAATAACGATAAGGATTTATTACAATGGCGAATCTGGCTGCGATCCGCAAAAGGATTGGAAGCACAAAAAGTACGCAGCAGATCACAAAGGCCATGAAGATGGTCGCCGGCGCGCGGTTGCGCGGCGCTGAAGATCGACTGCAAAGCGCTCGACCATACGCCATCATGATGGACAAAGTCGTTTCCAACCTGGCCAGGCATACGGATTTGAAGGGATGGGATCTGTTTGACGGCCGCGAAGAGGTGAAGAAGGTCGAATACGTGATCATCACCTCGGATCGCGGATTGTGCGGCGGTTTCAACTCCACCATCATCCGCTACAGCGGCAAGTTGCTCAAACAGATCGAGGGGAAGTACGAAAATGTCACCCTCTCTTTCGTAGGCCGCAGAGCGTATGATTATTTCAAGACCCGTCCCTGGCCCATTGGAAAGACCTGGATCAATCTGCTGAAGGATTTCGATTTTCCTCTGGCCGCGCGCGTGGGAGGCGAGTTGATCGACTCTTACACGCAAGGCGAAGTCGATGAAATCTACGTGATTTACAACGAGTACGTCAACGCGGTTACGCAAAGGTTGGTGACCAAGCGTCTCGTACCCGTGGAAGCCCCGCCGGAGCCCGAGGAAGGCGAGGAAATCGAAGCCCTGTTCGATTACAAATTTGAGCCGAATAAAGAAGAAATCCTCAAAGAGCTCCTCACCCGTCAAGTCAATTTCCAGCTCTATAGAGCATTTTTGGAAAGTTTCGCGGCGGAAATGGGCGCGAGGATGAACGCAATGGACTCGGCAACAAAAAATGCCGGGGAAATGATCGAACGCCTGACGCTTCAGTTCAACCGAACGCGGCAGGCTGCGATTACAACGGAATTGATGGAGATTATCAGCGGCGCCGAGGCGTTGAAGGGTTAAAACTTTATCTCCACGAAGGAGAATTCAATGAGTGAAGTTGGAAAGGTATTGCAGGTCATCGGACCCGTAGTGGACGTGAAATTCGAGGGTGGCCATCTCCCGGCAATTTATAACGCCCTGCGCGTAACCAATACGGCCATCAACGATCAGCCGGACAATCTGGTTCTGGAAGTCGCCCAGCATTTGGGAGAGGGCGTCGTCCGAACGATTTCCATGGACTCGACGGACGGTCTGGTTCGCGGACAGGACGTCAAGGACATGGGCGAAATGATCACCGTGCCTGTCGGCGACAAGGTTCTGGGCAGGATCATCAACGTGATCGGCGACCCGGTCGATGAAATGGGTCCGGTGGATGCCAAAGATCGCTGGCCGATTCACCGCCACGCGCCGAGTCTGAACGATCAGGACGTGGAAACGCGTATCCTGCCGACGGGCATCAAGGTCGTCGACATGCTCTGTCCCTATTCCGTCGGCGGCAAGATCGGCCTCTTCGGCGGCGCGGGCGTCGGCAAAACCGTTTTGATCATGGAACTGATCAACAACATTGCCACGCAACACGGCGGCTACTCCGTTTTCGGCGGCGTCGGTGAACGCACCCGTGAGGGAAACGACCTCTGGACGGAAATGAAAGAGTCCGGCGTTATCGACAAAACAGCCCTCGTTTACGGGCAGATGAACGAACCTCCGGGAGCCCGCGCGCGCGTCGGCCTGTCGGCTCTGACCGTCGCCGAATATTTCCGCGACGTGCAGAAAAAAGACGTTCTTCTGTTCATCGACAACATTTTCCGTTTCACGCAGGCCGGTTCCGAGGTTTCCGCGTTGCTGGGACGTATCCCGAGCGCCGTGGGTTACCAGCCGACTCTGGCCAGCGACATGGGCGAGTTGCAGGAGCGCATCACCTCCACGAAGGACGGATCGGTCACGTCGGTGCAGGCCATTTACGTCCCCGCCGACGACCTCAGCGACCCGGCTCCCGCCACGACCTTCTCCCACCTGGACGCCACGACGGTTCTTTCGCGTCAGATCGCCGAGCTCGGCATTTATCCGGCGGTGGATCCCCTGGATTCCACAAGCCGAATTCTCGACCCGAACGTCCTGGGCCAGGAGCATTATAATACGGCTCGCGAAGTGCAGATGGTTCTTCAGCGATACAAAGACCTGCAGGACATCATCGCCATTCTGGGTATGGACGAACTTTCCGAAGAGGACAAACTGACGGTTTCTCGCGCACGTAAGATGCAGAGATTCCTCTCCCAGCCCTTCTTCGTCGCCGAGCAGTTCACCGGCATCCCGGGCAAGTTCGTCGAACTGGCCGATACGATCAAAGGCTTCAAGATGATCCTTTCCGGTGAATTGGATGATTTGCCCGAGCAGGCTTTCTATCTGCGCGGCACCATCGAGGAAGCCATTGAAGAAGGCAAGAAAATCTAAAAGCGGCCGATAAGCTGCTGTTGAGGGGCGGCCTGAAGCCGCGAGACAGCTGGAGTCATCATGGCGGAAAAAATAAAATTGGAACTGGTGACGCCCTTGCGGGAAGTTCATGCCGGTGATGCCGACACGGTTTTGCTCCCGGCGTTCGAGGGTGAAATGGGCGTTTTGCCCGGTCACGAATTGTATATGACGCTGCTTTGCACCGGATTTCTGGTCGCCGAAGACAATGGACAAAAACGTTATTTCTTCGTCCATGAAGGCTACGCCGAAATCAAGGACGACGTCGTGCGTGTTCTGGCCGAGGTTTGCGAACCGGCGGACGATATCGATCTCGAAAGAGCCAAGGAAGCGCAAAAGCGCGCCGAAGAGCGCCTTTCCGGCAAAGACGCCACGATCGATACCGTGCGCGCGCAGGCCGCGTTGCAGCGTTCGATGATGCGTCAGGAAATCAAGACGTTTCATTAAAAATTGAATCAAACGAAAAAGGCGGGCTTTGCAGCCTGCCTTTTTTTATTCAAGCGACATTGGCGCAACGCAAAGACAGCTTGGGCAACGCATCAGACCATGCTTATAACGGCGTCTCCGGGCAATCCCATCCGAACACGGCGCTGTAGACGGTCCAATCCTGGGACAGATCCTCCTGATCCTCCACAAGTTCCATCGAATGGCCCCATCCGCTGAACTTGAAGTTCACTTCCATATTCTCGGGCAGGGTTTCAACAAGGTTCAGCAGAAAGCGCACCGGCAGGTAGTACGTGTCGCCGATGAGCGTGTCGCAGATATCGGGGATGTCGTCGAAAGTGAGCGTGCCGCTGATGCATTCATCGTCATGCCCGTTCTCCTGCGCGTTGCACTGATCCCATGGCTCCATCAATTCCGCCGGGCCGTCGACGTTGCAAGTGTAAGCGCAATAGGAATCCAGGATGAATTGCTGCATGGTCTGCACGACATCGGCTTTTTTCAGGGTCAGACTGAGCTGCGCCGAATCGAACGTGGCGTGGCCTTCGTCGTCTTCACCCATTTGGGCTTCAAACAGAAAATCCGTTTCGTAGTTCATATCGACGCCGCAAAACGCGTGGTCGCTCCATGGATTGATAATCGGCATGAGATTGTACGTAACCTGCGCGTCGACGGCGCCCATGCAGGGCTCGTCGAAATGCATGGTGTAAAGCTCGCATGCGGAGTCGTTATAGCTCAGTTCCGAAACGGAATGGACTGAGCTGTAGTCCGGGAAGGTGGAGTAGGCCATTCGCCCCTGCGTCATTTCCACTTCGTAATCGCCTCCGCCCAGATCATCGGTAACCCAGAAAACAAATGGCGTTTCGCCCATGTCCGCCGTGGCCAGGAGCAGGTCCAGAATCCAGAAGTCGGTGGTCATCTGCACCATGAAGACCGTATGAAAGCTTCCCGTAAAATCGTCCAGCGAAACGGACGCCTCGCCGGGTGTGCATTCGAAGTCCTCCCAGTCCGGCGGATAGGGCAGATCTTCGTGATTGACCACGGATACGGTTTCGTTGAGCGGATCGATTTCGACAAGAGCCCAGTAGCCGGTTTCATCGACGAGGGCGCCGAAGGAATAACCGTCAACGCCGTAATAATCGTATTCTTTGTAAGCCCAGTGATGCCCGTTGAAAAGGGCCATAACGTTGCCGGCTTTGGCGCTCATGACGTCTTCCAAAGTTGTGTCCCCGGGCGTTTCCAGAATAGCCGGACCGCTGTGATGACTCATGAAAATCATCGGATTGGCGCCGGCCGCGACGTTTTCAAGGTCCGCGAGTTGCTCGCTTCCCATGGAGCCTGTCATGCCGTTGGAGGCCTGCCACATGTCGCCCGCCAGGCTGTTTCCGGCGAAAAAGGTTACGCCTTTGTGATCGAATGTGTACCAGGGTTTGTCGACAGTGAAATAATCGCCGAGATAACCGGCCAGCGCCTGGTTGCGCCCTGCTCGATCGGCCCACTCGGTGTCGAAGTCGAAGCCCGTGTGCACGTTGTCGGCGTAATCCTTATCCCCCGGGACCAGGCGCCAGGGGACGTTGAGATTATCGAGCATGCCGAGGGCGATCTCGAAGCAATCGGCCCACGTGGCGTCGGGATCGTATGACGGATTGAATTCGTCCCACCAGGATTCATAAAAACGCCCGGCCAGATCGCCCAGGATGACGACGAAGTCGATATCATCCCTGGCGTTAATCTCTTCAATGAAATCTGCCAACTGGTGGTTCCAGACCATCATGTCATTGTGCGCGACGTTGGCGTCGGAGATGACCGCGATGCGAAACGCGCCGTCGTCATCGTCGTCCGCGTCGTCGTTGACATCGTCATCGGCGCTGTCGTCATCGGACGTGTCGTCATCGGCGTCATCGTCGGCCGTGTCGTCATCGCCGCTGTCGGAATCGTTGTCGTCGTCATCATCGCCGCAATCGCAACCGACGAAAACTGAAAAACAAAAAAGCGTAAGGGTCAGCAAGATAATCCAACGGTGTTTCATGGCCTTGTCTCCGAATTTTCCTAAATGAACTTTATGTAAGAAAGGATAGCGCCCTCGTTGAATCCTTGCAAGAGATTTTCAGATTCGTAAAAAAACCTGGGATTTATCGTATTCGATTCATGCCGATAGACATTTCCTTGACAAGACGCGGGGCTTGAACAACAATCGCCCAAACAACAATATCTGGTGTGCTTTTTATTGTTGTTGTCTACAAATTGACGTCTTCGGAGGTGCGATGATGCGCCGGATTTTCGGACTGGCGGCGGCGTTCTGGCTTGTTTTCTTTTGCGCAACCGCCCTGGCGTCTCCTTTGGGCGGCCTCGCCTATAACCTCATGACGCCCGGCGTTTCCATTTCCGCCGGCGTCGGCTTCATGCAGCGCGACGTGCACACGCTCAAGGACGAAAGGCTCGTGGACGAATCCAGCTCCTCGCGATTTCTGGTCAAGCTGGATATCGCTCCCGTAAAATATTTCGACGTTTACGGTCTGGCAGGAGTCGCGGACTATCAAATCGACGACGTGGATTATCACGGGAATCTGGCCACGGCTTACGGCGCCGGAATCAAGCAGATGCTGTTTCCCTTCGGCTTCGATTCGCGACTCAACGTCCTGGCGGATGTGCGCTACCTGGCGTATACGACCGAGGATCACGATATCGAGGCACGTTTTCAGGAGTTCCAGGGCGCTTTGACCATCGCTTATCTCCTTCGCGGCGTCGCGCCTTACGGCGGTCTGAAATACAATCCCATGAACGTGGGCGTCACCGGGAAGCGCAACGACCTGGAAGGAGAAATGGACGCCGGCGTTTTCATCGGCTGCGAGTACTTCGTGACGCCGAACGTCTTTTTCACCGGCGAGATTTCCATCTTTTCGGAAACTTCGATTCATCTTATGGTAGGGTACAATTATCCGCCGAGCCTCTAGGACGGCGAGACTTCATTAAAAAGTTATTCACAGGAAGGACAGGCAATGGATATATATCTCGATACGGCGAATCTGGAGCATATCAAACAGGGCGTGGCGTGGGGTCTTGTCGACGGCGTCACGACGAATCCCTCTTTGATCGCCAAAACCGGGCAGACCTTCGAATCCCTGGCCCCGGAAATCACCAAGCTCGTGGACGGCCCCATCAGCCTGGAAGTCATTTCCGACGACCACGAAGGCATGATCGCCGAAGCCCGCGAACTGGTGAAAATCAGCAACAACGTGGTCATCAAAATCCCCATGACCGAAGAAGGGATGATCGCCGTCAACACGCTGGCCGCGGAAGGCGTCGCCACGAACGTGACGCTGGTTTTCTCCGCGGTGCAGGCTCTTTTAGCGGCCAAGGCCGGCGCCACGTACGTCAGCCCCTTTCTCGGACGCCTGGACGACATTTCCAGCGACGGACTGGAACTTGTACGCCAGATTCGGGTCATTTTCGACAATTACGACATTGACACGCGCATTATCGCCGCTTCGATCCGCCATCCGATTCACGTGTTGGAATGCGCCATGATCGGCGCCGACATCGGGACCGTGCCCTTCGACACCATGAAGAAGCTTTTCAAGCATCCTCTGACGGACAAAGGCATCGCGGCGTTCAAGGCGGATTATGAAAAGATTCCCAAGGCGTAATCGAAGACAAACCGCTTAAAATGACATCTCAGGAAGAAAAGAATCAGCGCGCCGCCAAAAGGCCGGGAAAGAGGCTTTGGGCGGCGCGTTTCTTCGTGTTTGTCCTCGCGGCGATGACCGCGAGCTGGTTCGGCCTAAAGGTTTACTCTCATAAAAAACTCCAGGAGCCGCTGGACAACATTCTGGAAGAGGCCGGGATCGGGCAATTGCAGGTGTCGGCGCGCTACGAGCGACTGTTGAAAAGAGACAACGTCATTTTCGACGTGCGCGCTTTCGGAAAACCCGGCGCCGGCGCATTGCTGCGCTCCTTTTACGAATTCGCTTCCACGCAGCAAAACGAAATGTACAACGAGGTGAAAATCGCCTACCGCGGCCGCGTGGTTTTGAAAATCGACGGCGGAACGTTCCAGGAATTGGGCGGCCGGTTCGGCAATACGGATATGGACTCCCTCAACAGGCGCTTCGCATTATCCGCGCAGCTTCCCGGCGGCAGACGGGTCGTGGAACTGGATCACCAGTTTCTGGCGCGCCTCTTAAACGCGGCCAAAAGGGCGCGGGGGCGGTGAAAATTTTCGCCGGGCCGAAGCGGCGAATAGCGGTCCTTTGCCTGATTTTGCCGGCGCTTTTCGCCGCCTGCCAGAAGACGCGGGATCCGGACACGCTGGTCGTCGGCCTGGAAGGCAACCCCGTCAGCCTCGATCCCCGGTACGCCGTGGACGCCTATTCGACGCGCATCTTACCCCTGATCTTCGACCGCTTTTTGGAGACCGGACCGGATGGCGACGTCAGACCGGGCCTGGCCGAAAGCTGGGAGATCGAAAACGACGTCCGTTACACGTTTCATCTAAGAAGCGGCGTCCGGTTTTCCGACGGATCGCCCCTGACATCTCGCGACGTGGCGGAGAATGTGCGTTTTTTGCGCGATCCGGAAAATAAATGCCCCGCGGGCGGATCGCTGGATATCATCGAGACTATTGAAACGCCGGATGCCGAGACGGTGATTATCAAACTGAAAGAAGTTTTCGCTCCTTTCATGCAAAAACTCGCGCTGGGCGTCGTTCCGGCGTCTTTACTCGGCGACGGGGACTTTGGGGATCATCCCGTGGGAAGCGGGCCGTACGTCTTGGAAAAATTCCAGCGCGGCTTTGTTCTGGAACTGATCCCGAATGAAAACTACAACGGACCGCCGCCGTCGATTCCGCGCATCCGGTTCGAGGTTCTTCCCAACGAAACCACGCGCATGCTGAAAATGAAAAAAGGCGACATCGACTTAATGCAAAACTGCACGCCTCCTTATGCGCTCAAGAAATTCGCCGCGATGAAAGGCGTCGCCGTCGACCGCGCTCCGGGAATCAATTACTCCTATATGGGCTTCAACATGCAGGATCCCAAAGGCATCGTCAGCAATAAAGCGGTGCGCGCGGCCGTCGCGCACGCCATCGACCGAGAGGCGATTATCGACCGCTTGCTCAAGGGCCAGGCCCGCGTGGCCGATACGCTCCTCGCCCCGGAAAACTGGGCTCACAATCCCGATGTTCCGGTATTCGACTATGATCCTGAAAAAGCCCGCGACCTTCTCGACCGCGCCGGCTTTCGCGATCCCGACGGAGACGGGCCGCAAATGCGGTTTACTTTAAGCTACAAAACCAGCACGGACCGGCTTCGCAACCGCATCGCCGAGGTCATGGCGGCGCAACTGGCCGACGTGGGAATCGGGCTGGAAAAGCGCAGTTACGAGTGGGGAACCTTTTTTGCCGACGTGAAAAAGGGGAATTTTCAAGCGTATACGCTTTCGTGGGTCGGCGTCATGGATCCGGATCATCTTTTCTACGTGTTTCATTCATCATCCATGCCGCCGTCGGGCGCAAACCGCGGACGCTACGCCAATCCCGAACTGGATGCGTTATTGGAAAAAGCCCGGCTTATTACAAACACGCGGCGCCGGCGCGATCTTTATTTGCAGGCGCAGAAAATTATCGCGGAGGATGCCGTATACCTAAGCCTGTGGTGGACGGATTCGATCATCGTACGCAGCGAGCGCCTTCGCGGATTTGTTCCGTATCCCGGCGGTGAATACACCTCGCTGGCGGCGGCGACGCTGGAAGAACGATAAGATTCTAATCTAGTGCTTGGGGCATGCTTTCTTTTATGGAGCTGACTTTGTGTTGTGCGCGGTCGGCCTTTGTGATAATTATGATTATGTTCGAATATTAAACACATTTCGAGGAGAAAGAAATGTTGCGAGCATTGCCTTTACTAGCTTTCGCTCTATTTATCGGTGCTTTCGGTATTTACATTGCATGCACGAGTTCCGGAGGAGGAGGTGGCGACGACGACGATGATGATGATAACGACACCGCATCAGAGGAATGCGATGCTTTCTGTGATTATATGGCGAATTGCCTCGATTTGGCGGACCAATTGGGTATCCAATCCGTTGATCAGTGCGTTGACTTGTGCGAGCAGTCTGATTCTTCCGTTGTCGAATGCGTTATGGACGCGAGCAGTTGTGATGACCTGGCGACTTGCCTGGCGGGGGAAATCGAGGTTGAAGTCACGCTTTCCTGTGAAAGCATTTCCAAAGCGGTGAATTTGACATGGTCCATCAATGCCGACGACGTTCAGAGATATTACATATTCCGTTCCGAGCCCGGAGAAGATAATTTCGCCCAGGTTGCGACGACCGTGGGAAATCTCCAGAATTATGAGGATAAATTTCTGTCGGAAGCCGTATATGATTACTCCGTTTCGGCGGAATATTATCCTCCCGGAAAAACGACGCTTGAACTGACGGATATGAGCAATGTCGTAACGTGCACTTCGATCATTTCGGCTCCCAGGGATTTTGATGCCAAGAATAATCATTCTTTGGCGGATGATTTTTTTGACGTTTATTTGACATGGATTGATTCAACCACGGCGGAAAACAGATATGAACTGTATCGCAAAAAAAACAATCAGTGGGATTCCGACTATCAACTTGTCGCCGAATTGAGTCCAAATACAACAAGGTATTGTGATCCGATACAACCTTACTCAGATCAAATATCGGAAGATTACTATTATTACCGCATATACGCCTGCAACGAAGCGGGATGCTCGGATTATGATGAAGTGTCAACTTCTCCCGATATCTGGCCGCATCTCGATCAGTGTCAATTCTAAATGGCCCGGCGGTGAATAAACTTCTCCGGTAACGGCGCCGCTGGAAAAACGATGAAGCGTAACTGCGACGGAGCTTCGGTGATGTGCAATGAAATGGAATACGACGACGAGGGCCGCAAGACAGCCTCGTTCATGGGGTGCGAAGGCAGATACGATTCCTGCTCGTTTTGGACTTATCCGGAAGACGGCGACGCCGCGAAAGAATATATCAAAGGCGATTGCACGCAACGGGTGCGCGAATTTTTGGAGCGGCAGCAGTGATAAATTATAGCCTGATATTTTGATAAGCGGCGAGGGAGCCGATTAAAGACGACGCAAATCTTGAAAAGCTATTTTCTTTTGACGGCTCATTGTATTGGCCCTTTTCGCCGGCCGCTTTTTCGGAAGTGACAAAACAGGCGGCGTCATATAATCTTTCGCGTACAAGTTTGCGGCAAAAAATTTCGTATCGGTCCATATATGACGACAGCTTGAATTCATTGAAAACCGGGAAGTGGCTTTCCGTAACTTTGACGGGAGTTGTCGACGCAGTCGCATGTTCCAAAAGCATGAAATAACCCAGCCATGGCTTCGGAGATTCTTTGAATGCGCCTTCACGATAGGCGGTCCATAGATCCTTTGCGCTGCCGATGGCTTCTTCCGTTCTATTGTTGAAATTGTTGCCGAAAGAAGGCCCTACTTGTGATTTGAGCTCGATCGCGGCGATGAGATTCCCTTCATCCACCACGAGAATATCCCATTTTTTGGCCGGTCTGAAATACCCGGGAAGATCCAGGCTTTGTTTACGAAAAATGGAGTCAGGCTTGACGCCCGTTTCCAAAATCAAATCGTTGAGCAGATCAATAAACGCATCGAGTTGACTGCCGCATTTATCGAAAGGTTGTGATCGCGGCATTGCTGAACAAATCACTGGTCGTGTCGGCGAGCCTGGCATGGGCTTGTTGAAAATAGTGTTCATCAACCTCCACGCCAATGCTGTTTCTTCCGCATGTGGCGGCGGCGACATTTGTTGTCCCTGTTCCCATGAAAGGATCGAAAACCGTATCCCCGACAAAACTGAACATTCTGATGAGCCTCTCGGCCAATTCCAGCGGATAGGGCGCCGGATGCTCCTTGGTGGAAGCGCCCGTAATTCCCGTCCAGATTTGCTGAAACCATTTTTTGTGGTTGCTTTCGGAAATGACGCTGAGCAGCCTTGCCGCAACGGTCGGACTTCTGTAACCCCCGGATTTTCTTTCCATTAAAATGAATTCGATATCGTTTTTCACAACCGCATTGGGTTCGTAAGGTTTCCCCAGAAAACCACTGCCGCCATTTTCCACTTCATAGGCGGCATTGGAGATTTTATGCCAGATAATCGGCGCCAGGTTGTCATAACCTATCGTTCGGCAGCGCTCTTGTATTGATGAATGGAGAGGTACGACCGTATGTCGTCCGTGGTTTTTGCGTCTTGAGAGGCACACATCGCCCACGACGCAAATCAGTCGTCCGCCTGACGCCAAAGCCTCGTAGCAAATTTTCCAAACGCGATCCAGTTCATCTAAAAATTCGTTGTAATCCTCAATAAAGCCCAATTGCCCGTCGCTTTTTCGATACTTTTTCAGAATCCAATAAGGAGGCGATGTCAGGACCAGGTGAACGCTTCCGGGGATTAGAAAATCCATTTTTCTTGCATCCGCGCGATGCAGGTGATGCATTGTCGGAATACGTTTTATCGATTCCTCAATCCGGGAAATCAATTTTTTATCCTTCGCGATTCCGGGTATCGCAGACTGGTCTTTTGTCGCCTCACGGATTTCTTCGGGAAGAAAAACGATCAGGTCGGATTCGGAAATACTCTGAACGGCTTTGCGGTTTTGCAGCCCGGATTTATCTTTTACGGATATTCGGCGATCCTGGTGAACGAGAGGTTTTTGAATGGTTTGCGTCATATAGTCCTTCATGCTGATGACATATTTTCGATAAACGCCATAATATTAATCATTATGAACGATCCTGAAAGCTGTCAATGAGTTTTACGTTTCTCTGACCGGAGATATTACCAGAAAATTTTCAGGATGGCTTTTTTCACCGAGTTCATGTTGATGTCTTTGCTCAGGAAACCCTCTTCCGGTTTTGACGGCCTTGCGCCGGGGCGTTGAGATTTCGGCCGCGGCCGCTGCGCCGCCGTTTTGGGTTTGCTGGAACGCAGAGCCTGGATGGCCTTGAGCTGGTTTTTGGCCTGGAAGTTGTTTTTATTGATGCGAAACGCCTGCGCGAACATGAGGGCGGCCTTGTCCAGCATGTCGTTGTCTTTGAGCAACATGCCCAGGAAATAAAATGACTTGTCCGAGCGGGGATTCAGACGCACGGCTTTTTCCAGATTTTCCCTGGCCTGAGAGGTTCTTTCGCCCAGCGGCTGATTGGTCAGATTGTAAATGCTCCACCCCAGGTAGCCGAAGTATTCCCCTTCTTCGGGCAAAAGCTCGATGGCCGCCTCGAAGTGCTCCTTGGCCTGTTGCCAACGCATGTGCCGGGTCTGCGCGATGCCTTCGGCGAATTCGTTTTCCGCCTTGAGCACCATGGCGATGCTGCGCTGCTCCTTCTTATGCCCCGTTTCCAATTCCTTGTCGTATTCCTTGCGTTTCTTGAAATTGGAAAGCGTGCGGTAGGCCTCGGTCGCCCGTTTCATGACCTCGTTGGCCTTTTCGATAATCTCCTTGGAGAAGCGGCTCTGCATTTTGTCGGGATGGTATCGTTTCACCATCGTCGTATAGGCGTCGCGGATATCTTTGTCTTCAATGTCTTTTTCGATGTGCAAAACTTCGTAGTGATTTCGTTTTGACAGCCCCAGGTAGTCCGCGAGAATCGCGTCGAGAATCTCCCGGTCCTCATCCGACAGGCGTTCCTTCTGGGCGTCCAGGGCCGTTATCAGCCCGGTTTTTCCATGTTCGACTTTGTCGCCGTCCGAGGATTTTTCCCGGTCCTCGTCTTCATCCTCGGCCTTGAGGTCGTCCATGGTGATCCGGATCGTTTCTTCCATGACGTCGTCGGGCTCGTCGGATTTCTCATCCACGTCCTTGAGGAAGTCGTCCAGCGCGTCGTCAACTTCCTTGAAAGCTTTCTTTTTGGCCTCCTCGTCGTCAGCCTTGTCTTTTTGATCCGCCTCATCGGACGGAGACATATCGTCGTCATCGTCAAGATCGAAGGCGACGCGTCCGGAATCGGTCTTGTCGTCGCTCATATCAAGGGAGATGCCCGAGCCTTCCCATTTCCCGGAAGCCGCGTCTTTTTTCGCAAAAAGTTTCGCCAGATCCCTTTTGGCGTCCGGTTCCGAATACTCCTCGATATCCTCGATGCTCCCGGAATCGTCCATCGCCTCCGCCGGCGCGTCGAGGATTTGTTCGGCCGGCGCATCCTCCGTGTCCGGCTCCAGCTGATCCGCCAGACCGGCGACGGATTCAAACTGTTCCCGAGCTTCTTCGGCCGCATCCTCGCCGAAAACTTCCGAAATCAGGGAGTTGAGGCTGATGCCCGCCATCGGCAGTTCCTCGCCGGCAACGGCGCTTTTGCGTCCGGGATCGATTTTGTCGAACTGTTCCAGGATGAGCAGGACGAAAAGAACCTGATACGTGCGGGGCAAGTCCAACGGACTGTCTTTGACGATCTGCGCCAGCGTCCTTTGCCCGTCCACCAGGTCGATCAATCCCCTGACTTCCTTGGGGAAGCGGAGTTCGTTATAGGCGACGGGCGGAGCGGCCCTTCGGCTCAGGATGAAGTCCTTCAACTCGTTGAGTATCTGCCGGATGTTCGGCGCTTCATAGTGACGCAACACGCCCTGCAGAATCAAAAGCGGCGTCCACATCTCGAAAATCGTAATTCCTTCGGTGGGAAAATCCCCTTCCACGAACTCGTACAGGCCTTCCCGCCAGGAAAACAGGCCGATAACCTTCTCGTGGGCCTGAAGTTTCAGCGCCTGATAAAGGTCCGTCGGCGAAAGAGCCCCGATATCGATCAGGGCGTCGCCCTGTTTCAGGTTCTTTTCCGCCATGGACTGCAGGGTGCGCGTGCGCTGCTGTTCGCTGATCAGACCGTTCCTGATAAGAATTTCCCCGAGAGTCTCCTCTCGCAGCGCGCTTTTGACGAAGACCGGCGAGCCTTTGCGGAAATAAACTTCCTTGGAAACTTTATCCACCGTGACTTTGAGAATGCCGGTTTTGCGCGCGAAGAAAATCGCGGAAATAACTTCCGGGATGCTGGCGTCTCCCAGGGAACCTTCCGGCTCGACGGCAAGTTCGGCGAATTCCGCTTCTTTTTCGGGGATGGATTCCGCTTTTTTCTCATACCCCGGTTTGGTCATCCGGCGGGTTTCTTCCTGCTCAAGCCCTTCGGCGACCAGATCCGCGGCGGCCACCATGGCGTCCAGGGGGTCGACCTGCTCACTCTCCAGATGAGAGAAAGGATTGATCTCTTCCGCGTCCTCGTCGGCAGCATCGATTTTCTTTTGCGCGTAGGCGGCCAGCTGCTCTTCGAGGTTTTTGAGCAGCATGGATTTCGTATAAGGCTCTTCCAGGAACACATCGACTTTCCACCGCTTTTGAGCGATGGATCTCATGTCCATATCTTTGAAAAGAGGGCTTGTGAGAATGACGGGAATTTCTTTGCCGAGCTTCGTTTTCTTGAGCTTTTGACCGAGCTCCGATCCGGATATGCCCGGCAAAGTCATGGTGAGAACGGCGGCGTCGGGTTGAATTTGCTCGAATTCTTTGAGGGCTTTTTCGCTTTCACCCAGGCACAGAACCTCGTGGCCGGCTTTCGTCAATATTTTTTCAAGCCACATTCTTTTATTCTCGTGGTGGTCTACAACCAAAACCTTCGGCAATATTGCGCCTTTCTTGTGGGAAAAACGGAGAAAAACCCGATTTTCACGGATGCTAACAACCGCCCTATGGTATGTCAATCCGGCAATAGCGATCGGCAAATTTGTTTCCTTGACAATTTCCTTCGCTTTTCGGATTTTTAAGACATGAATAACAAGAGCGGCCGCCCCCCGCAGCGGGGCGTTGAACCAGGAAACAACAAGACACCGAAAGCGCCTGATGACAGCGGCCACGGCCGCGCCGTGCTCGATGAGATATTCGATTCGGATGTCCTCAAGCAGGTCGAGGCCGAGTTGCGGCTGGAAAGCTCGAACGACGGAAAGAAAAAGAAACGGTACACCGAAGCGGACCCCATCGAACTTCCCAAGCTGATTCACATGCAGCCCGTCAATCCCTGGATCTGGTTGATGCGGCAAATCAAGCGTCTGGTCGTTTTGGTGACCGCCCTGTGCCTGGTTTATTACGGCGGCCGCTGGGCGATCTATCAAGTCTTCGGTCCGCCGGAAAAACATGAAGCTCCCACGCTGTCCGTGGAACTGCCCAAGGAAGCGCCGAGCGAGGTTCGGGAAGATCGGCAGTTGAAATTCCAGCTCGATCAGGGCCGGGCGTCTTTAGCCTCGTCGAAAACGGAAGACGGTTTGGAAAAGCTGCGGGGTCTGGCGCGGGATCATCCCGAGACCCGGCAGGGGCAAAAAGCCATGCTGACTCTCGCGGCGACCTATCGATACAATCTGCGTCAGCCCCAACAGGCCGTCGAGTGGTATGAAAGCTATCTCAAAGCAAACAGTAAGGGCAGAGAAGCCGCCGACACAATGGTCAGACTGGCGGCTTTGTACGAGGAAACAGGCCAAAAAAGCCAGGCCCGCCAAGTTTACGAAAAGCTTCTTTCCGATTTTAATAACCGCCGGCGTTTCACGACCATCGCCGAGCAGGGAATCGCACGCACAAAGGAATAAATAAATATGACAGGATTCAATCGAGGCGCTATGCGTCCGGCGTTCATCATTGCCGCGGCGGTGATTTGTATCTTTTGCGGCGCCGAGGCGGGTTTTGCCGGTGATTCCGCGGCGACCGAATCGACGGGCGTTTTGGAAACGCCCCCGGCTCCGAAAGCCCCGTACACGCTGACGGACAAACATGAAATCGAAATCGACACGGCCACGAATCGAATACAGCGCAAAATTCCGTCCAAGAAAGATGTGGAAAAAATCCTGGAGGTGCGGCAGGTCGCGCTGGCGCAGTGCGACGATCCGAAAGGAAAGAAAGCGGATTGCACGGCGGATGTGACATCCATGCACTGCATGATCATCGGCGATCAATACATGGTCCAGGAAAAATACAAGGAGGCCAGGGCTTTTTATCTGGAAGCCATGTCGCGCATGATGAAGGATTTTGAAATTCTTGAAGGCGATTATAAAAGCTTCAAAGCCGATTTCGAAAAAACGCCGCCGGGCCTGGGGGATCAGGCGCATATTCATGCGTTGACCGAAGCTTACAACGCGGCCAAGTTTTACTTTTACGCCTACAAGGATTACGCGGAACTGGCGCGGTATCAAAAGCGCCTCGTAGAGGCTTTCATCAGCCTGAAAGCGGACGATGAAACGATCGCCGAACAATGGGAAATTATCGAAAATTCCGTGAAAAGCTCGGCTAAGTATCAGCGCAAATTCAAGGCGAACGTGATGATCATGGACGGGATCAGGACCAAGCTGCCGAAAAAATACATGGCTTATTACAAGGAAATCGCCATGCTGGGCCTTTCGCAAAAGATCGAGCCTAGATAGAACTTGGCCTTTCGCGAAACTTTTAATATCCCCGCAGACTTAAAAATTTAAGACAGGAATCTCTTGGCCCACACTCTGAAACCGGTGACCGCGTAGTCCGGCAGGAATTCCCTGACGAAATCCCACTTCGATTCCACGTAAGGCGGTTTTTGCTCCACTTCCACCAATGTCAGCGCGCCGGTTTTGCACGCCGTGACGCATAGGCCGCAGCCGATGCAGCGGGCTTTGTTGAAAACCGGTTTTTTATCCACGTACGTCCACGCGTCCATGGGGCAGATTTCCACGCATTTTTTGCACGGCTTGCATTTCTCGGCGTCGTACGCGGGATTGAAATGGGGCTTGGTGATGACGCCCGGGGAATTGAAATCCTTGATGGCGCGCAAGGCGTGGCAGCTGCACCCGCAGCAGGAACAGCTGGCGTTGCCGATTTTTTTCGAAACGACGGAGTTGATCATGAAATTGACCATGCCGTCCTCTTCAGCTTTACGCTTAATGGCCACGGCTTCTTCGCGGCTGATCTCGCGCATCATTCCTCTGGAGATCACCGTCTTGGCGGCGCCGCCGAAGGCCATGCAGTTTTCCAGATCGTGTCCGCAGCCTTTGTCCACGAGGACCATGGCCAGTCGGCACTGGCAGTTGCCCACGGCGAAAGTTTTGAAAGGCTCGATCACTTCCTCGAACTTGTCCGAGGGCCAGGCGGAGTAAAGCGTTTCACTCACGGCGCCCACGGGTAGGTATCGGACGGGTGCGATCTTGCTTTTGCCAGGATAATCGATGAAGTAGCGCGACTCCCAAAGCTGTTCGAAAAGTTCGGCGAATTTTTTGTGCCAGGCGTTTCGCGTGGAAAGATCCGGCGTCATCAGGGCCATCTCGAAAGTGCCGGGCACGATGGGCAGGATCGTGTACTTGCGCGGCTTGGAAAAACCGAGAATCACCATTTTTGTCAGCGCCAGGTGATCCAGAATCTCCGCGACTTCCGCTTCCGTCCGCCGCGCTTTCATGGCCACCTGCAACGCGGTTTTCGGCCGCAGGGGTTTTAAATACTGCACAAGTTCCGCATCTTCTTCCGTGAACATGTGCGTGACCATTTCCAGAAGCAGCTCGTTGTTCGGTGGGCCCATGATAAGAGGCGAGGAATAGTGTTTTGCGATTTTGCGGTGCGCCGCGGTCGGATGCGTGGCGGAGTCGAATCCCGCGGCCCGCGCGTTCATGTCCAGATTCAAGACGATTTTTTTTCTGGTCTTCTTTTTCGGCATAGCGCTTCCTTACCTGTATTGGTCGTCGGCAAAACCCGAAAACACCTGTAGCACATGCGGCCGGATTTAGCAGCCATGGAAAAATTCAGCAAATTTATTAGAAAGAAAATCAAACCATTGTTATTGACAAATCAGTGAAAAATCTCCATAATCGTAATATGTAGTAAATATTGTATATATTACGATTTTTAAAACTTAATAAATACAGGTAGATATATGCAAAAAACGAAATTGCAAAACAATGGAATAAAATTTACGAATCAGTCGGAGGTTAGTGGCATCCTTAGCCTTTTGCCGATATTGATTCGCGCCGCCTATCAAAACGACCTGAGGGGCGTCGATCTGGCATCTCGAAAAATCGCCGCCTACGCTCAACAAAAATTTCCCGAAGTCGCTTCTCAAATCGGATCAATGCTGGATGACGCCGAGTCCCCTCTTCGCCTGGCTTCCGCCGAGGCGATGCGTCTTCCTTCCGACGTGGATTCCAGCTTGCATTTGCTGCGTCCGGAGCATTTTTCCACGGCGCCCTTGGCTCCGTGTTTGGGGGTGTCGCAACAAAACGTAATTGACCGCTTTGTTCGGGAAAGACACGAGGCCCTCAGACTGGCCGACGTCGGGGAAGGACCGCCCAGCACCCTTCTTCTTACAGGTTCTCCCGGAACAGGAAAAACGATGACAATTCGCTGGGTAGCCCATCAATTGGGTCTAACGCTTTTTCACGTCGATCTGGCGGCTGTCATCAGCAGTTATCTCGGCAAGACCGGGCAAAATCTTCGTGCTTTAATCGACTACACCAAACAACGTCCCTGCGTGTTGTTCCTGGACGAGTTCGACGCATTGGGTAAGCGCCGGGACGATCAATCCGATCTGGGCGAATTGAAACGCATTGTGAACGTCCTGCTCAAGGAGATTGAGCTTTGGCCTTATCGGGGCGTATTGGCTGCAGCGACGAACCACCCGGAGTTGTTGGACCCTGCGGTCTGGCGCCGGTTCGACGTGCACCTGGAACTGCCCTTGCCGGCCGTCGATTCCCGCAGACGCATTTTCGATCAGGCATTGCGTCCGCTGACGGTCTCGGCGTCTATTCTCGATTTGGTCGCCGACGCCACGGAGGGGCAAAGCGGTTCCGAGATTGAACGAACGGCCCGCGAGGCCAAGCGGCGTCATGTTTTGGAAGACTCGAGCGTCGAGGAGGCGATTCTTGCCCTTCTCGCCGCGCAGGTTCAAGAGAAAGCAGGCAAAATAAAAGTCCTAAAAGCTATGACGACGCACTTTCGGGGCGCCACCAAGCGCTCCAACCAGTGGTACGCTGATTTGCTCGGCGTTTCGGAAGGGACCGTTCGGGGATGGAAACGCAAAATGCAAAGTTAAAGCGGAATCACTTCATCGGGAGTTGAAAAATGGACCGACAAAACAATCGATACCCGATCCTGGTCGATGCACAAAAGTACGTCACCGAATATCGTTCAAAAGGAGGAGGAGGACCCAAGAAACCTCCTTTCTCACTTGAAGAGATTCAGAAACGTCTGACGCCACAGGTTAATAATACAATTCAAGCGCTGAATAATCTTCCCGAAAAGTTTAAAGTTGAATCTCATTTGGTGTCCGCGATTCAAGTCTTTCCTGATTTTCTCGCCAAGACGTATTTTCCTTGGGAACTGTTTTATAATTGCAATTTTACATATCTGGGGACTCGAAGAGTGGATGTACCTCTGGAAGAGCGCCGCCGGACAAAGAACACTCCCGAGTCTCAAAGCGACGAGGAGAGCAAAATTCTCTTTATCGCTGGTCCTCGCGATTCCTACGACCGATTTCTTGCGCAATTGAAGGAACCGGAGAGAAAATTTGTCGATGATATCCGCAAGTTCGGGTTTTTTTTCGAATTGGAATCGGATCGGAAAAATAAAGCTTTCGGTTTTCAGAATGATGCGAAGTATGAAGGCTATGCCGAGGTGGTCCTTCACGGATTTCCGGGGGAAAGTCGTAGAAAGGAATTCGACAAATTTAAAATGCTTTGCAAGGCATTTCAGCTCCATTGCATTGACGAACAAATCACGAAATACACCGAGGAAAGAGCCCCGATTTTTTGCCCCGTCGAAGGAGCGGGCAATGATCTCGTTAAGCTCGCGGGCTTTAATCCCTTGCGTGCCATTCGGCCCATGCCGCGGATATCCCTAAAAAAATATTTTAGCCTTTCAGTCTCGGGTACACCTTTGCCGGCCTTGCCCGCTCCTTTGCCGGACGCTCATCTGCCAAGCAAAGTAGTGGCTTCATTCGACGGCGGCGTGGACATAAGCCATCCCGCTTTAGGGAATTATGTTTCTCAAGAGGATCTGACAACAAAGCCGGACGACCAAGAAAGCTTGGAGCACGGAACAGCGGTGGTTTCGACTTTGCTTTACGGCTCCATAGATCCCGAGTGGGACCGCTTGCCTTATCCGTCAATCGGGGTGCACAATTTTCGAGCTTTCCCCCCACCCGCTTCAGCGGACATCGGCGGCGGGTCGCCTGAATACTGGTTCATAGATCATCTCGAACGGATCGTCGAACAAAGGGATTTTAAATTTTACAATCTGTCTTTTAACCACAGTTCGCCTATAGGCGATCACGATCCGGAGGTTCATCGCCTGACCTTCGCTCTGGATCGTTTGGCCAAAGACCATGGCGTCATCTTTTACAGCTCGGCGGGAAATGACGGTAATCAAGACCCTCTTTCCGGTCTCGGACGAATTCAGCCTCCTTCGGACGCCGTCAACGGAGTGGCCGTCGGTTCGGTCGTCCCTCGCGACGGGAGCAAAGGCGCGTATCAGTATAAGCGCTGCTCGTATTCATGCTATGGACCCGGACCCGTCGGAGCTCCTGTTAAACCCGACCTTGTCGCCCCCGGAGGCGCGGTTTCCCTCCCGGTTTTAGTATGCGCGGCCAATCATCACGCGATTATCGGACATATTTGCGGGACGAGTTTCGCCGTGCCGAATATCGCTCGCATCGGGGCGGAATCCTGGATCAGCCAGGATGCGCCGAATCTTAAACCGCTGGCCGTTCGTGCATTGCAAATCCACACGGCAAAAGAACTGAGATGCGGCAGAAATAAACTGGGGATGGACGAAGTCGGTTACGGATTGGGCGCGAGTTCCGCCGATGATCTGCTGCGTTGCGGAAAAAGCGATGTCGTAACAATTTTTCAAGGGGAGTTGAATCTTAAAGAATACCGTCTTTTCCCGATCCTGTTGCCTTCGAACTTAAGCGCTTCACTGGGTAATGAGGAAAAAGTATTTATAAAAGTCACTTTCTTGTATCTTCCGCATGTTGACGCATCTTCTCCTAACGAATACATCCTCGAGGATTTGTCCGTAAAATTTTGTCCCGACGAGAAGCGACATGACTATTCTTTGCCCAATGACGACTCTGCAAAAGCAATAAAAAATCTTCATGAAATCCTTAACAAGGACGAAATCGAAGATTTGGTCCAAAAAGGTTATCAACCTTCGGCACTACCCGCCGGAAAATCCTTTGCGACCAAAAACGCCCATGCGAGCCTCGTAAAATCCAATGAGCAGAAACTGCGTCAGCAAGGTAAGTGGACGGTCATACGCACGGCTTCGTTTCAACCCAAGGCCGATCAATTGGACAAACCGGCCATCGGCCTGCATTTCTCTTCCCGTTATAGCGACAAGAGCCACATTACAATCGACGGAGCCATTGAGTACGTGTGTGTCGTGCAAATGAGCGTCAAACAAGACGTGGACTTGTATAATAGCATTCGCAGTGATTTTCCGCTGTTAACCCAGGTGAGAATACGCCAGCGGATTCGTTAAACAAAAACTCATATAGATTTTGAAATCGAGGAAACTCATCTTTTCACAATGCGACTATTCCCCGAGAGTTGATAGGTACATGATTATCCCCGCCCGCTCTTCTTCACTGAGATAATTCGGGTCGCCGGAGTGCGCGACCATGCGCGTCAGGGTTTTGTCCCATTCGTTTTTATCCATATGCTCGGCGAATACCTTTTCGAGGCCGTGGCATTTCGTGCATTTGTTTTCCAGAAGCAGGCGGCCTTTGAGGTCGTCAGGGTGACTCGCCGCGGCGGCCTTGCTCGCGTGCTCCTCGTGCATTTCCTGCGTAATGTGCAGGAAAAAATACCCGGCGGCGACGGACATCATGACGAAGGTCATCGCCAGGATGACGACGCCGAAGCCGAAAAGATTTTCCGACAGCTTTCTGTACTTTCGCGCGATCATGAGTTTGACCGCCAAAAGGCCGATGACGAAAAGGCCCAGGACGCCGTGCAATAAAATGCGGGTGCTCAGTTCGCCGGAATGAAGTCCGACCTTGTAGATCATCCCGGCGGATATAACGAGGAAAAACGATACGAAAAGGTATCCCAGAATTTTGTGCCTGGCGATGAGTTTTTTATTGCGCCCGGGCTCCTTGGAGCCGCCGCGCACTTCCATCATGGTAAACGCCGCGCCGGCGCCGATGGCGGTCAAGGCAACCGCGATAATCGATACGATCAAGTCATCCATTGATAACTCCCGTGTATTAAGCTGTGGATCAGTTTGCGAAGTAAAAGTTCATTCAAAAAACGCATGGTGTCATTTCGAGCGAAAGCGGCCGGAGGCTGCGAAGTCGAGAAATCCCTTCAAAGAAACGCTGTCGCCTTATTAGTTGTGGACACGTCAAAATTATATTCGCGCATCATTATAGGGATCCCATTCGACTTCGCTCAGGACAGGCCCTCGACTCGTTACACCTTCGCCGTAACTCACTCGGGATGACAAGGTCGTCAGTCAACCAAATTGCCCCACTACTTCTTCCTTGCCTGAAGTAATCGTCTTTATTAGCGACAAGCGCTTTAGGGTAAAGGATTGAATATTCTAAAGACTAAGTCAAATTGATTTTTATAGATCGTCGGCGCGATGACAAAGCCGCGAAGGTTTCATATGTATTTTTTTGTAGCCATGCGTTGTTTTGCGTTTATCCTTGGACTATCATTTAAGCATCACGAGTAAAAAGCGGCGGCGGCGAAAAACCCGCGACAAAAAAACACCGCTTAAAAGCAAAGAGGTTTTTGTCATGACAGCGCCCGCTCTTCCCGAATCGGCTTTTGCCGTTAAAACGCACATCGACGCGGGATTTCCGATCATTTACCTGGTGAGCTGGGAAGAAGAACGTATTATCGAACATCTTACGCGCCTGTGCGCCGAGTCCCTGGAGCCGCCCCGGAGCATCGTCACCTGGTCTTTCAACGAAGGATTCAGCGACACGGTCGAAGACGCCGCGGCCAAGGGCGATCCCATGGCGGCGCTGGACCGCGTCTTGTCCGACGACGCCCCTTCCGTTTTCGTCCTTTTGGATTTTCATCCTTTCATCAAGGACAGGATCGACGTTGTCCGGCGACTTCGCGAAGTGCACAACGCGCTGAAGGCTTCGAAGCGCACGTTGATCATTCTTTCTCCGATTCTCGAAGCGCCGCAGGAACTGATCAAGGACGTTTTAGTTCTGGATTACGGGCTGCCGCTGATCGACGAAGTGGAGGAGATCGTCGAGTCGGAAATCTGGTCCCATTATCACCTGACGGGCAAGCGCGTGGAATTCGTCGGCATCGACAAGGAAATTTTCAATCGGATGCTGCTGGGACTGACGCGGGAGGAAATGCGCCGGACCATGCGCAAGCTGATCATGACCACGGATAAAATCGGATTCGATCATACGGAGATGATCACGGAGGAAAAACGCCAGATCCTGCGTAAGACGGAAATCCTGGAGTTCGTGCAGCCCAGGGAAAACTTGAGCACCGTCGGCGGCCTGAGCCGCTTCAAACAATGGTGCAAGGTGCGTAAGAGCGGCCTGTCGCACAAAGCAAGGGAGTACGGCCTGCCCATGCCCAAAGGCGTTTTGATCACCGGCGTTTCCGGATGCGGAAAAAGCCTGACCATCGTCGCGCTGGCCCGCGAATGGAACCTGCCGCTTATCAAGCTGGATATGGGCCGCATTTTCGCCGGCATCGCCGGTTCCCCCGAGCAGTCGCTTGCCCGCGCGATCCTCACCGCGGAAGCCATCGCGCCGTCGATTCTGTGGATCGACGAAATCGAGATGGGAGTCTCGGTCTTTTCAGACTCCGTGGAGTCGGGCTCCACCAGCCGCATCTTCGCATCTTTTCTGACATGGATGCAGGAAAAAACCGCGCCGGTGTTCATCGCCGCGACGGCCAACGACATCGACCGCCTCCCGCCGGAATTTATCCGCAAAGGGCGCTTCGACGAGGTCTTTTTCGTGGACCTTCCGGAAGAGGAAGAGCGGGCGGAGATTTTCAAAATCCACATGATCAAAAGGTTGCAGGAGCCCAGCGATGTATCCATTCAAGGGTTGGCGCAAGCGACCAAAGGATTCACCGGCGCGGAAATAGAGCATGTCCTTATTTCCGCGCTCTACGAGGCTTTTTCCGAAAACCGGCCGCTGGCTATAAACGATATTTATCGGATTATCGGCCGCTTCGTTCCGCTTTCGGTCACCATGAAAGAACAACTTACCAAAACGCGCCGCTGGGCCGATAACCGCGCCGTCAGGGCCAATCAGGGTTAGATCTTGCGGGGAAATCGACGTCGTAAGGAAAAGGGAGAAATGAAGATGGAAAAAGCGATGGTGATTCTCTACGTGGCCGATCAGACGCGCAGCAAGAAATTCTACCGGGCGGTCCTCGGCGTCGAGCCCCTGATGGATATGCCCGGCATGACCGAGTTTCCATTAACCGAAAAAACGAGCCTCGGCCTGATGCCGGAGCAAGGGACCAAATCTTTTCTGGGCGACAAATTGCCCGACGCGCATACCGGAAACGGTATTCCACGGTGCGAGCTTTATCTTTTCGTCAGCGATCCGCATGCAAGTTTCAAGGCCCTTGTCGATAACGGGGGCATATCGGTCAGCGCGCCGCAAAAAATGCCCTGGGGGGATATCGTGGCATACGGCGCGGACCCGGACGGGCACGTCATCGCCTTCGCCAAGCCGGCAGGGGAATGACCGGCCGGAGCTTGCTCTATCTTCAGGATTTTTCGATCAGTTTTCCGGCGGCGTTTTCCAGAATATGCACGCCCATAACGAGCATCCTGAATTTCTCGTTCGTCGTTTGCCCGTGAAAGAAGCGATAATAAATCTGCTGCGCGATCACCGCCAGGCGAAAGTATCCGAAGCATAAATGCCAGTCGAATTTCTCGATAGACCGGCCCGATTTTTCGCTGTAGCGCTCGGCCATCTCATCGCGCGTCATGGCGCCGGGCATGGTCGTGGGCAAAAGGCGCATCAACTGCGTTTCCGGCGGATCATCCGCTTGAATCCAGTAAGCCAGGGAGTTGCCCAGATCCATCAGCGGATCGCCGACGGTCGCCATCTCCCAGTCGAGAACGGCGATGATACGCATGGGGTCGTGCGTGTCGAGCACCACGTTATCGAAGCGGTAATCGTTGTGGATGATCGTCGGCCGGTCCGTGTCCGGGGGCATTTCATCCGCCAGCCACTCCATGACCCGCTCGAAATCCGGCGCGTCGGGAGTGCGCGCTTTGCGGTATCGCTTACTCCATCCTTCCACCTGCCGGCGCACGTATCCGGCCGGCTTGCCGAAATCCCCCAGACCCGCTTTTGCGTAATCAATGCCGTGCAATTCCAGGTGCACGTCCAGGAGTTTTTCGCAAAGCCTGCGCGCATGATCCTCGCTAAAAGAAAGCCCTTCGGGCAAATCCTTTCGCAGAATAATCCCGCGCACGCGTTCCATGATATAAAACGGCGAGCCGATCACCGACTCATCATCGCAATACGCGAAAACCTGCGGGCAGTATGGAAATACAGGTTTGAGACGTTTTTGAATCGTGTATTCCCGGTTCATGTCGTGCGCGGTGGCGGCCTTCGTCCCGAAAGGTGGTCGGCGCAGCACGAATTCCCTGTCGTCCACGCGCAGCAGATAGGTCAGATTGGAATACCCGCTGGGAAATTGCCCGACTTCCAGGGCGCCCGACAGCCCGGGAATTTGATCTTTTAAAAAGACCTCGACTTTCGCCGCGTCCAGTTCGTCGCCCTTGCGCACGCTTTTCGCCTTGTCGATCAGATCCATGATTTTCTCCTGTAGCGCCTACTGAACCTTTTTACCTTCGTATTCTTTGAGGATCTTTTTGGCCAGCGAGACTTTGTGGACTTCGTCGGCGCCGTCGTAGATTCTCGCCGCGCGTTCGTGGCGATAGAAAAAGGCCAGGATCGTATCGTCGGTCATGCCCAGGCCGCCGTGCACTTGCAAAGCCCTGTCCACGACCTTTTGCATGACGCCCGCCACGAAAAACTTGATCATGCTGATGTCGTGACGCGCGGCTTTGGCTCCTTGCGTTTCAATTTTCCATGCCGCCTGCAGAGTCATAAGGCGCGCGGCCATGATGTCCGCCGCGCTTTCGGAAATCCAGGTCTGCACCACCTGCTTGCTTTGCAGCGTCCGTCCGTCGGGACCGATGATCCGCTTGCGCGCCCTGTCGCACATCAAATCGTAAGCCCTTTTGCAGACGCCCAGCCAGCGCATGCAGTGATGGATGCGCCCCGGCCCGAGGCGGTCCTGCGCGATGGCGAAACCGAATCCCTCGCCGCCCAGGAGGTTCGACTGCGGGACGCGGCAGGATTGAAACAGCACTTCGCCGTGGCTGAAATAATCGTCCCCGGCGTGGCCCATCACCGGGATGTTGCGCACCAGGTTAAAGCCCGGATTGTCCGTGGGCACGATGATCATGCTGGCGCGAAGGTGCGGCGGCGCGTCGGGAGTCGTGACCGCCATGGCGATGGCGAAAGCGCTGCCGTCGGCGCCGGTGGTGTACCATTTGTGACCGCTTATCACGTAGTCGCTTCCGTCTTTGACCGCGGTCGTTTCCAGCATCACCGGATTGGAGCCGGGCATGTCCACTTCGGTCATGGCAAAGCAGCTTCGGATGTCGCCATTAATGAGCGGGCGAAGATATTTCTCTTTTTGCTCGTCGGTGCCGTAGAGGTGGAGAATCTCCGCGTTGCCCGCGTCCGGCGCCTGGCATCCGAAAACGTAATGACCCAGCGGCGTGCGTCCCAGGGCTTCGGACACGAGGGCGTGTTCCGTCAGGTCCAGGCCCATGCCGCCGTACTCTTTCGGAAAGTTCGGCGCCCAAAGCTCCATCTGCTTGACCGTCTTTCGCTTCTCTTTAAGGACCGGAAGCATTTCGCGAAAAGACTTCACCGCGAATTCGGGCTCCAGCGGAATCAGCTCCTTGTCCACGAATTCGTCGATCATCTCCAGGACGGTCTGCATTTTTTCGGATATGGAAAAATCCATTTTGGCTCCCGGGCTTTTTTAAGGCTATAGTGCGTGGTCGAATCGTGCGATGGCTTAACGACTCTTCAAAAGAGAATTATGCGGATACTCGTTTGCGTCAAGCAGATCATCGATCCCGACGGAATTCGCCTGAAAAGTGATTCCGCCGGCGCGGCGCCTCGGTTTGCCGGCGAAAAGCGCATGAACCGCTACGACGCCTTCGCCCTGGAAAGCGCGCTTCGGATCAAGGATAAATTTCCCGATACTCAAATTTGCGCCGTTACGCTGGGGCCGAAGACCTGCGCGCAGGTTTTGATCCGGGCCATGGGAATGGGCGCGGGCAGCGGCGTGCTTTTGGCGACCGATGATTTCGAAGAGCCTGAAGAAGTCGGCCCCGCCGCCGATTTCATCGCCGCATATTTGATGAATCATCCTTACGACCTCGTTCTCACCGGCGCCATGTCGGAAGACCGCATGCGCGGCGAGACCGGACCGCGAATCGCCGCGCTGGCGGATTTGCCCTACGTGGGCTCCGTCGTCGATCTGGAATTTGAGCAAAACAAACTGCGCGCAAAACGGGAAATCGAAGGCGGCGTCAGGGAACATTTCGAATTGGAGTTGCCGGCGGTCGTCGCCGTGCAAAGCCATGAGCGCGAACCCCGCTATCCCGCCTTGTCGCGCCTGATGCGGGCAAAAAAGCGGGGCGTGGAAATTATCGAAGCCGCCGATCCGGACGGTCAAAAAGCAAAGCCGCGCAGGGCGAATTTCATCGCGCCTTTAAGGCAAAGAAGCACGGAATTTCTCCAGGGCGACGCGCGCGAAAAGGCAAAGCGGCTTACGGAAATTCTCCGCCGGCGGGGCGTGTTGCAATGAATGAAATCAAAGCCGTCGGCGTTGTGGTGGAGCATTTTGACGGGCGCATACGCCCCGTTTCTTACGAGGCCGCCGCGTGCGCGCTTAAGCTTGCGCGGCTTGCCGGATCGCCTGTTATGGCCGTTGTGCCCGGCGATGATCCGAAAGATTTGGCGCGGGTATTTGCAAAAGCAAGCGGATTTAAAACGCTGGCGCTGAAAGGCGGAGGACTCGATAACTGGCGCGCAGGCTCCTGGCGGGCAATCAAGGAAGCTTTATTCGACACGCACCAAATCGGCGGGCTAGTCGCGGCAAATACGGTGCGCGCGTCCGAGTGCGTGCATTATCTGGCGGCTCTGTGTGAATCACGAGCTGTTGCAGGAGTGGAGGCGATCGAGGAAGCGGAAGATGGACTGCGTCTGCGGCGTTCGGTTTTCGGCTCGAAGCTTATTGAGTTATTGTCCGGACCACGCACAGCCGGGGGCGGCTGTGCCACACACGCTGTGGTTGACGAAGATGATACAACTGGCGGCGGATCCGCTACGCACGCTGCGGCTGGTGAACATGATATTGATGAAGACGCATGTACTAAACGCTCTAAGGCTGGCGAAGATAATGCGGCAGGAGAACAAACTTTGGCCCAGGCGCCAGACAAAGATGAGACATCAGGAGAGCACACTTTCGACCGGGAGCGTCGTGTGTGGCACAGCCGCCCTCGGCTGTGCAGGACGCGCTCTGCGGCTGGTGAACATGATATTGATGAAGACGCATGTACTAAACGCTCTAAGGCTGGCGAAGATAATGCGGCAGGAGAACAAACTTTGGCCCAGGCGCCAGACAAAGATGAGACATCAGGAGAGCACACTTTCGACCGGGAGCGTCGTGTGTGGCACAGCCGCCCTCGGCTGTGCAGGACGCGCTCTGCGACTGGCGAAGATAATATTGATGAAGACGCATGTACTAAACGCTCTAAGGCTGGCGAAGATAATGCGGCAGGAGAACAAACTTTGGCCCAGGCGCCAGACAAAGATGAGACATCAGGAGAGCACACTTTCGACCGGGAGCGTCGTGTGTGGCACAGCCGCCCTCGGCTGTGCAGGACGCGCTCTGCGGCTGGTGAACATGATATTGATGAAGACGCATGTACTAAACGCTCTAAGGCTGGCGAAGATAATGCGGCAGGAGAACAAACTTTGGCCCAGGCGCCAGACAAAGATGAGACATCAGGAGAGCACACTTTCGACCGGGAGCGTCGTGTGTGGCACAGCCGCCCTCGGCTGTGCAGGACGCGCTCTGCGGCTGGTGAAAATCCGTATTTCATTCTCACGCAGCCGGGGGCTTTTGCGGCTTCGGAGTTAATGCCTGAAAAGCCCGGCGAAGTCATCGAGATGAACGTCGGCGCCGGTCCGCCCGGAGTGCGTTTGCTGAAAAAAGAATCCGGCGCGGCAGGCGACGCGGCGCTTGCGCGGGCGGATGTGATCGTAGCCGCCGGGCGAGGCATCGGCAAAAAGGAAAATCTGGTTTTGATCCAAAAACTCGCCGCGAAGTTTTCGGGAAGCGCCGTGGGCGCCTCGCGTCCGATCTGCGACGCCGGATGGCTGCCGTACAACCGGCAGGTGGGGCAGACCGGCGCAACCGTCACGCCGAAGCTGTACATCGCCTGCGGCATTTCCGGCTCCACGCAGCACGTCGCGGGTATGCGCGGATCGGAGTTTGTCGTCGCCGTCAATACGGATCCCGACGCCGCCATTTTCAAGCACGCCGACGTGGGCGTCATTGAAGATTTTAAGGTATTAATTTCCGCATTGGATGAGATTTAGATATTTATAAAAAATCTGATCTCGATCAA
>CAXXWT010000003.1:0-1109904 GCA_963674685.2 bacterium
TCACGATGATATTCCGACCAAAGTCAGGCTTCCGGCAAAGCCCATCGAGGAATACATCGAGGCCCTGCGCGCGGCGGGGAAAATATCGTCCTTCATGCGTGTACAGGCACAAAGCCACCGATTATCAATCTCCCCGCGCCGTCGCGGAAGAATACGGCGTTTCATTGGCGCGGATCGCCGCTTTCAATAATCTTCGTTTGAGGCAAAGATTGCCCGAAGGCGTCATCATTGAAATCCCGGCGGCGCCTGAGCAATAAAAAGGCGCTGGAAGCCTCTAAAGAAAATATCAAGTGGTGGAAAGACAAGGTGGAGTGATGATGAATTTCAAAAACAAAACGCGAACGCGATTGTTCGCAAGTCTGGCTTTTTTGGCGCTTTTTGTTGCACCCAATTCATTCGCCGATGAATTTACACCGCCCCTGATCGGCGGTCATCGGGGTTCCGGATCGAGCGAGTTCCTGAATCCTTTGCCGGAAAACACCATTCCGAGTTTTCAGCAGGCCTTTGCCGACGGCGCGGATCTGGTGGAACTGGATGTGTTGTTAAGTTCCGACGACGCGCTCGTGGTCATCCATGACGGCTCCCTTGACAGAACCACCGATTGCAGCGGCCGCGTGCGTGATTTTACGCTGGCGGAAATTCAGGCTTGCGATGCGGCGGTCGGCACGACGCTGGAAGGCGCGGGAGTCGCGGCGCCGACGCTGCGTGAGGTCTACGAGGCTCTTGACGCAAACGCCATGGTGAACGTTGAAATAAAAGGCGACGATGTGGGAATATACGGCGCGGCGCACATTGCGCAAATCGTTGTCGACGAAATCACGGATCTTGACGCCGCGGACAGGACAATTATTTCCAGTTTTCACAGCGGGATTTTGAGCGAAACGGAAAATTATAACGCGGAGATGACCACGGCTTTTCTCACCAGCGAGCTTGTCGTCAATCCCGTTATGGACCAGTGCGTGGAAAATGGCTTCGACGGATTTCATCCGCACTATACCGGCATACTTCTCGGCGACGTGGATTACGCGCATTCCCTGGGGCTTTTCGTCAACGTATGGACGTGCAATTTCGCGCCGTTCATGCACGGTCTCATGGATGCGGGCGTGGACGGAATCCTGACGGATTATGTGAATGTGCTGGTTAACGCGGTTGAAACGCACGGTGAGGAGCCTGATGACGACGTGGATGACGACGCCGATGACGATGTCGACGACGACGTGGACGACGACGCCGACGATGATCTCGATGACGATTTCGATGATGACGTGGATGATGATTCGGACGATGATACATCCGACGACGACGTTGACGACGACGCGGTTGTAGACGGTTCCGATTCTTCGGACGATGATGATGACAACGGAAACTGCTGCGGGTGAAAAATGAATTATCTCGATGTGGAAAAAAACGGTCGCGTCGTGACCGTAAAACTGAACAGGCCCGAGTCGAAAAACGCTCTGTGCGTCGATCTGATGAAGGAACTGCACGATGTTGCGCTCAAGCTGCGCGATGACATGACGGCGAGCGTCGTGATATTGACCGGCGGCGACAAATTCTTCACGGCGGGTGTGGATCTGAAGGATCCGAAACTCACACGGATTATCCAGGAGCCCGTCGCCGTTCGCCGACGGCTTCTGGAGATGGGGCCGCGCATGTGCGCCGCTTGGGAGGATTTGCCGCAAATTACCATCGCGGCAATCGAGGGATTCTGCGTCGGAGGCGGAGTGTCGCTGACGTCGGCGCTGGATTTTCGGGTGATGGCGGAAGATGCGTTGATACGCATCCCCGAAATCGGCCTGGGCATGAATTACAGTTGGGGTACGCAGCCCAGACTTTTCTCCCTCGTGGGACCGGCCTGGACGAAAAAATGGATATTGATGACCGAAGCCGTATCTTGCCATGAGGCGAGTCAGGCCGGTTTCGCGCAATGGACCACCGAATCCGGCGCCGCGCTCGGCAAGGCATTGGAGATTGCCGAGAAAATCGCCGCCAAACCCCAGGCCCCGGTCTTCATGACCAAGCAGTCGGTCAACGCCATGGCGAAGATCCATCAGCCGCCGGTTCACATGGATACGGACCAGTTCGCTTTGTCTTTACTCTCGGAGGATTTCACGGAAGGCGTGGCGGCGTTTCTGGAAAAGCGCGAGCCGAAATTCAACAAAGATTTGCCTGACAATCTGTGAGCTTGACCAATTACTTCGCGTGCGAGTCCCCGTGATTGCCCATGTCCAAGACGGACGCAGGGACTCACCTCTGTTCCTCAATTTTCCTCCTTCTTCCTTCCTCCTTCCACCTTTTCTTTATTGACATTGCCGTCATAAGCGTCGGCGGGCTTGATGGAATTCGATCCGAACTTGTCGCGGATGGCGTCCATGGCCTGATAGACCGAGCGCGTTTTTTGCTTTTTCGGTTGCTCGAATAAATCAAGCTGCACGCGCGCCTCGCTGTCGAAATCCGATACGCCCACGCCGATCAGCCGCACCGGCCTGCCGGTATAGGCGCTTTGCCTGTATAAGTCCCAAGCCTTGTTGAAAATGACGTCGTCGGCGTCCGTCGGTTTGTCGATGGTTTTCGAGCACGTATGCGTCTCGAAACCCTCCAGCCTGATTTTCAGCGTTAGGCACCGTCCGCTCCGGTTTTCTTTTCGCAACTGCCTGCCGATATCGCCGGAAAGCTTCAGCAAAACATGGCGCAGCTTTTCCTCGCTGGTTTCATCGACGCCGAAAGTCCGTTCCTTGGAAATGGATTTGCGTCCTTCGCCTTCGCCCACGAAATCCGAAGAAATTCCGTGGCTTTTTCGATAAAGAGATTCGCCTCCTTTTTCACCGAAGCGCTCAACGAGTATTTCCTTGGGAATCGAGGCCAGCTGACCGATCAGCTTTATCCCCAGTTTCGCCAGGACTTTATTGGTTTGCTTGCCGATTCCGGGGATTCTTCCCACTTCCAGCGGCGCCAGAAAATCCGCCAAATCCTCCGGCATCACAATGGTCAGACCGTCGGGCTTGTCTATGTCCGAGGCAATTTTCGCGATCAGCCGGTTGGGTCCCATCCCGACGGAGCAGCCCAGTTGCAACTGCTTTCGGATTTGCTCTTTCACCAGCAGCGCCGTTTGCCGGGGCGTTCCATGCAATTTTTCGCAGCCGGTGATGTCCAGGTAGGCCTCGTCCACGGACGCCATCTGCACGCGGGGCGTGATGTCCTGCAAGATGGCCTTGATCTGTTTTGAAATCTGAAAGTACTTCCGGCCGTCGGGCGAAAGATATACGCCCTGGGGGCAGCGTTTGTATGCCTGCGCGATGGGCATGGCGGAATGGACGCCGTACTTTCGCGCTTCGTAGGAGGCCGTGGACACGACGCCGCGCGAGCCGGGCAGGGCGCCGATGATGACCGGTTTGCCGGCCAGAGACGGATCGTCCCGCTGCTCGACGGCGGCGAAAAAAGCGTCCATGTCGATATGCAATATCACGCGGCTCAAAAGGCCTGGCTCCTATAAAAAATCCCGCTTCGTGGAAGAGGCAAAATTCTCGGTGAATTTCATTTAAAAACGTTATGCAATTCCCGACGGAAAAACAATTGAAATTATTGCTGAATGTCATTTGACTTTTCCGGGAAAAGCTCTTTGATGTTCGTCTTCCCGCTCGCCGGGGCCGTTCAACGGAATCGGCGGGCATATGAAAGGTTTCGGGAGCCTTTCGGAGAACTATCAATGATCTGGATCTGGCTTGGATTTTTGGGCTTGATTGCCGCGCTTCTGGCGCTCGATCTGGGCGTTCTCAATCGCCGCGCACACGTCATTTCCATTAAAGAGGCATTGGGGTGGACGGCCTTTTGGATCGCGCTGGCTTTGATTTTCAACGCGGGCGTATACTACCTGTACGAACACCACTGGTTCGACATCGGCCGACAAATCGGCTCCGAATTGAGCGGGCGAAAAGCCGCGCTGCAATTTTTTACGGGCTACATCGTCGAAAAGTCGTTGAGTCTGGACAACATATTCGTCATCGCCATGATCTTCGCCTATTTCAAAATCCCCTTGAAATATCAGCATCGCCTTTTGTTTTGGGGCGTGCTGGGCGCCGTCGTCATGCGCGGCGCCATGATTTTTGCGGGCATTACGTTGATCAACAAATTTCAGTGGATGATCTACGTCTTCGGAGCCCTGTTGATTTTCACGTCCCTGAGAATGTTGTTGGTCCGCGACGAGAGCATTGATCCTGAAAAAAATATACTGGTGCGCGTCCTGCGCAGGATATGCCCCATGACCATGGAGATCAAAGATCATCACTTCTTCACCAGAATTGACGGCCGGCTCATGGCCACGCCCCTTTGTACGGCGCTGATGGCGGTGGAAAGCGCGGATGTTTTGTTCGCCGTCGACTCGGTGCCCGCCGTGATCGCCGTGACCCGCGATCCCTTCCTGGTCTTTACCTCCAACGTTTTCGCGATTCTCGGACTGCGCTCTTTGTATTTCGCCCTGGCGGCCATGCTGGACCGTTTCCGCCACATGAAATTCAGCCTGGTGTTTTTGCTGGCGTTTATCGGCGTCAAGATGATGCTTTCCCATCATTACCAGATTCCGACGATTGTCTCTTTGTCGGTTATCGTCGGGATTCTATCCGTGGGAATTATCGTTTCCGTCATCGCGGGACGAAAAGAATGAGGCCGTCGGCCGAGACGCCGGGCGTATCGGTTGCGCCGAATATCTTGCGCCGGCATCGGGCGGGCTTTCGCCGCCGGCGATCATGATAGCGGTTGTTTTCGTCTACTCCCGATTCAATCCGATTGTATTTGCTTGAAAAATGTGGGAATTCGTTGAGTTTATAAATAATTGGGAATACAATGTGATTGTTGCCATAAATGTACTTTCAAAGGAGGTGAGAAAATGAAAATGTCGGAAATCCGAAAAATAGCGAAGGGAATGAACATTACCGGCATTGGGAAAATGAATAAGACGGCGCTCATTCATTCCATCCAGAGCGCTGAGGGCAATTCCCAATGTTTCGCCACGAACCCCGGCTCGTGCGGCCAGTCCCAATGCCTTTGGCTTGAGGATTGTCTGAAAGCGGCGCAAAGATGAATTGCGCCGTTCCGGTGATAGGATGCGCTACATAAAGCCGAGATCAAATATGAAAATTGATAGACCGAAACATCAGGGCATTCAACGACGGACCGTTATCCGCCGCCGTATCACTCGAACACTGCTCTTGGTATTTTTGGTTACATCGGCAATATCGTTTGGAAGCGAGGTCGGATCGACGGAAATTACTCCTTGCTTCTCGAAAATATTGGATCGACCGGTGGACTCGATGACGGGTTCCGCATTCGCTGAGATGACGCGAAACCTGTCCGGCGCCGAACGCCAAAAAGCGGCTGTGGCCGAGATCAAGCAGGGAAACATCCCGATATTCCTCCGTACGCTCAAGCCCGTCCGAATGGACGGTAAATCGGACTCGGGCCGAGACATAAAAGTGACGATCTGGGTGATGCCCGATTATCTCGCGATCGGTCCGAACGAGGATTTCCTCCGCATCCCTCTGACGTTGCCGTCGGCCACAGCGGTCGCAAACGCATTTGGTTTTTCACTTCCAACACGGAAAATGGTGGACGCCATCTATGCGCAATCGGACTTTCATTTCAAACCAATTCCGATGAAGCCGAGGAAAATGATGCGTTCGAGCGAATACTACATCCGTCACCAATAAATGATTGAAGAGCAACGCGCCGGTCGGACGCTCGGAGAACTTGTGTCCGGGCATAAGAAGGATGTGGTCCTTACGACGCGTCTCCGCAATCATTCAGACCGAATCGCGATCTATGGTTGGCAACGTCGGAACGGGAAACCGATTCAGCCGCTCAGTACTGTTCACGAGGATCGATATGCGGACTACAGCCACGGAATCCGCCTGGTATGCGAGACGGTTTGGATTGATGGTGAGCCACGCTCGCTTTACGAAACGTTAAAGAGCTTCGAGCTAGCTCAGCTGTTGACTTATGAAAAGGTGTTTAAGATGCCTCGCGTATTGATGCGGCTGATCGGACGTTAACAGATATCAAGAAGGTGTGGAGAAATATGGTTTATTGGCGAATGCTGTTGTTTGCATCGGCGGTATTGCTGCTTTTTGGAACCGTTGCCGGTTCAAGGGATCCGAAACCGGAACGGATTGTCGAATATCAGGCAAATGTTCCCAAGAATATCGTCGCGCTTCAACAGTATCGAACGGTTAGCGAGATTCCAATCCAGAATGCCGACGGTCAACGCGGCACGGCGACGCTGACCAATCTAAATCCATATATTAACGCCTGGTATCTGTTGTCGATCCGGTGGGAAACCACGAAAGATGAGGAAATCCACCACCTCGAAAACACCACAACAAAAACCCTGCAATTAACATTGGACCCCGCATTTGCATCGGGTTTATTGCTCAATTCCGAAGGTCGGCGAACGCGATGCGAGTTATGGGGAAATCGCGCGACGGGGCCGCTTGCCGCCGCGCGCGCCTCTCGCGAGACGTACGCGCCGCTGTGCGAAGAGCGCGTCTTCTTGCGCAATCCCACCATAGGGCACAAGACCTCCCTGGAAATGGCAACGGATCTTCTGCGGCGGAATATTCCCGGGGGCGAGAAGATCACCGCCTTCGTCAAAGAGCAGATTTACGAAGACAGGTATCTCAGCAACGCGGAGCTTGTTAAGGCCAAATCACCAGAGGAAAGGGAGCACGAACGCCCCCGCGGCGCTCCAGCAAGCCCGCTTCTCGACAAACACTTCGAGGGGAAACTTCTAACGCCGCCTGATCTGGGAATCGCCATCGACAATGAAACGCCGCCGCGCATGCTGGTGGGCCGGTGGTATGACGTACGTCGGCAACCGGGAATATTCATCAGCGTCATCCAACCACGCGTTGCGTCGCCCGCGATTGTCGAGCAGCAAAAGAGAATGGTCAGCCCGCTCGACCAGGTAGAGATGTCGGCGTTAGTCTACCTTATCGCCTTCGACATGGATATGTTTCAGATGGACTTCGAACTGGGAACCGAGCATCCCGGCGTGGGCTGGTCCGACCGCGTGCCCCCCAATGTCAGAGATAAAAAACTACCCGGACCTGACGGGTTTGCGACGGTCAGCCCGCTGGTTCGTACGGGCATGGTCCAACCTCACCACGCAGATCGGATCGCGGTTACGTTCGTGGGAGGTTTCAAACGGTACCACGGAGCATTCAGGTGGGGCGATTTTGCCACGCGGAACTTCGGAAGCCATTACGGCTTTGTCGAAAACGGCGTGGTTCTCAGCAAATTGCAACCCGATCTGGCCACCGTGGTCGTTTGGAATGATGGGACGGTCGATCTTCGCACATGGACTGAAAAAGATAACGAGAACCTCAGCCGCATTCGGCACGCGCGTCAGAACGGCCCGCCGATCATCGAATTCGATAAACAGGCCGGCGTTTCGCAACCGGGATCGTTGGTCAAGGAGTGGATGAAAGGCAACTGGTCCGGCTCCGCTGAGAAAAAATTCCGGACCGTGCGCGCAGGGCTGGGACTTCACGAGCACGAGGGACGCCGGTTCCTCATTTACGGCTACTTTTCCTCGGCCACAACGGCTTCGATAGCGCGAATTTTCGCAGCCTATCAATGCAAATATGCCATGCTGCTGGATATCAATGCGCTGGAGCACACCTATCTCGCCGTTTACCAGGTCCGAGACGGGCAATTCCGCACGCAACATCTGGTCAAAGGGATGGAAGTGCTGGATAAGCCGGTCGGCGGCGGACAGATGCTTCCCCGATTCATTGGATATGCCGATAATCGGGACTTCTTTTATCTAAGACGAAAGGCAAAATGATGTCCACACGAGCCTATATTCTCATCGCGCCGCTGGTTGCGCTCATGGTCGCAGTCGCGGCAACCGGCAGATCGGACGGCACGCTCGCCGAGCAAAACGAGGCTCTGTTTCTCCAACTGAAACAGGTTCATCAGTTGACGAACGATGAACTGACAACCCTGCGCAGCATCTTCGGAGGCTCTTCTTCCATCGGTCAGGGAAATCCCGCTATCACCCAGCATCCGGCTACCCCGGACGAGTGCAGGGAAAAACTCAAAAGTTCCCAAGTTCAATACGAGAATCCGCAATATCAGAAAATCTGCGGCGGCAAATACATGGCTCCTTTATACGATCCGTATAAAGAAAAGCCCGAGGAGGCGAAAGCCTGCATAGACCAGTTCGAATTTCCGAATATCCCGTGCGCGTATCCCGTGATATGGGTCAAAGCAAAAGAGGCTGCGGAAATCTGCGGGGCGGTCGGTAAGCGTCTTTGCGATGCTCACGAGTGGGAGGGAGCCTGCGCAGGCAAGCTGGAGGAGCCTGACTATCGGTTTGATCTTGGCTCGGTGCAGGCGATGCGCTCGGCGCATAATCAGAAACACGGTGCGAACAAATCCTGGAGCTATGGGCCGGCTTATCAAAAAGGCGTTTGCGGGGCTTCAGGTACGAAAAGTCCGAAATGTTCCGGAGGAAGCTGGCCGAACTGCGGCTCCAACACGTTTCCGGCAGGCTATTTTTCGGGATGTAAAAGCGCGCTGGACGTTTACGACTTGCACGGCAACGCCGCCGAGCACATGAACCTGCCCTTAAACCCAAGTCAGATGTCGAGCCGGGGGAGTAAAACGCTGGGGTACACGGAAATGAAAGGAAGTTGGTTCATCTTCGATAAGTATTACGCCCACGAGGATTGGTGTCGTTGGCGGGCGCCCTTCTGGCACGGCACTCGCGTGATGGACGACCACAGCCACGCAAACTACCATCTTGGTTTACGCTGCTGTAAAACCTTGGAGAAAAAAGCCGTTTTGATTTCGAATTAGCCTTCGAAAAAACCGCAAGCGCGAGGAATAGTTCCCTCATATGTGAAAAGAGGCCCAAGATTTTCATCGTCCAGGGCCTTATCGATACGGATGTAACGGTCGCCGATTTTGGCTATGGGGAAAATCAGCCGCACGCCGTGGCTGTAATCTTCGTAGTCGGCGATGTGAATCGTGCTTAAGGGTTGGATGGGGCATCCGTTTTGCCAATGCCAGCCGTAAATGGCGACTCGTCCGGGATGCTCAAACAAGCGGTTTGTGAGCACCAGATCCTTTTTGTGGCCGCACACCAGTTCTCCCAGAGGGCGGCCCGCGTGCTGTGCCTCGATCATGAACTGGTGCTGAATATAATAGTCGTTAGAGCGCATCATCGGGCCGGCCGGCAATGGTTGCGGCGTGAAATGAAACTCCGCCTGCCGTTCAATGGCGTCAACGATCTTTCGCGTGGGAAGCATCATCTTGAATTTTTCGGCAATTTTCAGGGCGCTGGGAAAGGAAAGAGGGATGCGGACAAAGTCCGGGCTCTCGCCGATGGATAGATAATCCGGCATAACCCAAATCGTGGCGGATGAAAAAGGTCCCGTCCCGTTTCCCACAATCAGACTTACAGGCTTGAACCGCCGAAGAAAGGAAGGGATGTTTCCTTTTAAAATTTCTTTGGTAGCGGCCCTTTGACGTTCCGATTTGGAGATATCCTTTGTCATTTGCATGAATTCGGAACCGCTGATGCCGGTGTTCGGACGCCCGGGAATGGCCGGAGCAAAAGCCGGTTTGACGGGAAGTCCGGGGGTGAACGCGTTTGCCGGACCGATAAGGATCATTATTGTGATGACTGCCGTTAGAATTCTCTTTGCCATCTATTCTCCGATTATTAACCGTCACTGAAGCGGCGATTGAATATACAGACAATTTATGGCAAAGGAAATATGATAAATACATAAATGATATCAAGTACTTATCTGCTTATTTGAGAATCGCCTTACGTTACCATGGATAAAGACGATTATTTTTCATATAGTCCGTCGCCTTATTGTGGCGGGACGGGGTAAACCGATGTTTAGAATCCGGCGCGTATACGATATCACCAGGCCTAAGGACAGGGATTTAATACCTCACATTCAGCGGATATTAAAGGAGCAATTCACTCCCATGTCCGAAAGCGACCTTCTGGCGATTCCCGAGCAGATGCAAAATCCTTTCAAGTTCAAATTCCGCACGATTGTTTTTGTCGCCGAAAAGGCAAAAGGCCGTTTGGCGGGTTTTGCGATTCTCATGCACTCCATCGAGCCATCCTTTTGTTTTCTCGATTTCATCTCCGTCAATCCCCGGGAAGGAAGCGGGGGCGTGGGAGGAGCACTCTACGAGCGCGTCCGAAGCGAAGCCCAAAGCTTGAAAACACTCGGCGTTTTCATGGAATGCCTTCCCGACGATCACGTCTTCTGCAAGGACAAGACCTTGATCCGACAAAACGCCGCACGGCTGAGATTCTACGAGAAATTCGGAGTGTATCCGATCGTGAATACGGCCTATGAAAAACCCATTAAGGAAGCGGACTTGTGCCCGCCCAATCTTTTATACGACTCTCTAGGGCGGTCCCGGGCGCTCGGCAAGAAAGAGGCTAAAAAGATCGTGCGGGCCGTTTTGGAGCGGCGATACGGCGATTTGTGCCCGCCGGGTTATATCGAAATGGTCGTCAATTCCTTCAAGGATGATCCGGTTCGTTTGAGACGGCCTCGATATGTGAAGGTCGATGCTTCTCCGCCGACTCCTCGGGATATCCCGGAGGACATGCTTATCGCTTTGACGGTGACGGATTGTCACCGGATTCACCACGTCCGCAGAAGAGGGTACGTGGAGTCTCCCGCCCGCATTCAGCCGATCCTGGAGGGGATTCAAAAGACCGGCCTTTTTCGGCAATTACCCGTCAGGCACTACAGCGACCGGCACATCCGGGCCATTCATGATCCCGAGTTTGTCGATTACCTGTCGCGGGTGTGCGCCAGGATCGCCCCCGATGAATCGGTATATCCTTACGTTTTCCCCTTGCGGAATCAAACGCGCAAACCGCTGGATTTGCCGATTCGGGCCGGTTATTATTGCCTGGATACTTTTACGCCCATCAGCCGCAACGCCTTCGATTCCGCCAAGAGGGCCGTGGACTGCGCGTTGAGCGCTGCAGAGGCTCTGCTGCAAAACCATCGTTTGGCTTATGCCTTGATCCGGCCGCCGGGTCATCATGCGGAAAAAAGAGCTTTCGGCGGATTCTGTTATTTCAATTCCGCCGCCGTAGCGACAGAATTATTGAGCCGCCACGGAAAGGTAGCTGTCCTGGATATCGACTATCATCATGGAAACGGCACACAGACGATTTTTTACGACCGATCGGATGTCCTGACCGTTTCCCTGCACGGTCATCCCCGCTTCGCCTATCCTTATTTCACGGGATTCGCCGACGAGACCGGCAACGGTCCCGGCGAGGGATTCAACTGGAATCTACCCCTGAAGGAAAAACTGGACGGAAAGGAATACAGGGCGGCTCTCAAGCAGGCTCTGTCGCGAATCATGGAGTTCGCCCCGGTCTATCTCGTAGTGGCTCTCGGTTTGGATACGGCCAAGGCTGATCCAACAGGGACATGGAGTCTGACGCGCGGGGATTTCGAAGCCAACGGAGAGATGATCGGCGGACTCAGGCTGCCCACCCTGGCTGTCCAGGAAGGTGGATATCGTGTAAGAAACCTCGGTGCCAATGCCCAAGGCTTTTTCAGCGGTCTTTGGCGCGCAACGTTCGGGGACGATAAGAAAATATTTTCGCCGAACCGAAAACAAGGATTGTAAAGCTCTAACATTTGGATAGTATTTCGTCGATTCATGGATGAATCGATTAACAATCCGGTTTGCGGGGCAAGATTGATTACTCGCAAACCTATGGATTCAAAAACATAATGATAAACGGATCACCTGCTGGTGACGGGTTTATTCAAGGGCCGCGGCGGATCGTCGTCGCATTCAATCAAGATTTCCCAAATAGCGAAATTGGTGGAGACGCGGATGCGCCGTCGTCCTACGAGGCCAACAGCGAAAACGCGCGGACAGCCGTCGACATCGCCGGACTTCTCGGCCAAAGGGGACATCATGTCACAATGCTGCCCATTGAAAACCGCTTGGACATCATCAAGGGCCTTGCGGAAATTCAGGCCGATGTCGTTTTCAATCTCGTTGAATCCGTTGGCGGGGAAGCATCGCGTGAGTCGGAATTCCCCGCATTGCTGAAGGATTCGGGGATTCGTTTCACCGGAAACTCCGCGAAGCCTCTTGGCCTGGCGCAAAGGAAGGATGTCGTTCATCTGTTGCTCATGGCATCGGGGATTCCGACGCCGGATTCCATTGCCGTTCGCACGAGTAAAGATTTCAACGGCTGGCTGAAAAAGGCGGGAAGATATCCCCTGATCATTAAACCTTCCTGCTCGGACGGCTCCATCGGGATCGACCAGAATTCCATAGTCAACGACGAGGAATCCCTGATGAATCGTATCCAATGGGTGTCGAAACATTTCTCGGGACCGGTTCAAGTGGAGGAATATCTGCCGGGCAAGGAAATCAATGTCGCCGTTTTTCCGAATCCCAATAACGGTTTCACGGTCGCGACGGAAATCGACTTCAGCCCTTGCCCGACGTCCCTGACGCCGATCGTCACCTATGATTGCAAATGGAACGAGAGTTCCCCGGAGTTTTTGGCATTCTCGAAACCCTTGGCGGATGACGTAAGGCCCATGTTGCGCAAGCGTTTGGCGCGTCTGGCCTGCGCGGCGCTGAGGGCTGTCGGCGCCGATGGTTACTCCCGCGTGGATTTTCGACTCGACCGCCAGGGCAGACCTTTTGTGATCGATATAAATCCGAATCCATGTCTGGATCGACAAGCCGGATTGGCTTTAGCGGCCGAATCCGTATCGGTCCCTTACGGGAATCTCGTGGAATTGATTCTTCACGAGGCTCTGTCGAAAGAATGCAATGGACCTACGTCCCATACGACCCGAAGATCGGGATTCCTTGGACGCGTTGCTTCGGCGAATTGACAATTTCAATCCACGTGAAATTGAGGTGGCGTTGGAATTGATCGATGAGAGCATCGGCCGCGCCGGTCAAAGCGGATATCAATGCATCGTGGCCGCCGAATCGGAGACGCGCAAGACAAGGATTTTAGGCTATATCTGCTTCGGCCAGACGCCCATGACCGATCATTGCCATGACCTTTACTGGATTATTGTCGATCCCGCCTATCGAAAAATGGGGATCGGCAAATCATTGCTGACATCCATGGAAAAAGCTCTCTTGGCCCGCGACGGGCATTTAATTCGCGTGGAAACATCCTCGACGGACAATTACAGCGCCGCCGGCCGTTTTTATCAGAACGAAGGTTTCACGATCGCCGGAAGAATTCCCGATTTCTATTCAACGGGAGACGATCTGGTGATTTATATTAAAAATTTCATCTGATAAAAAGCCACCCTTCGGATGATGATTCCTTTGGCCCCCAGTTTTGTTGTCATGCACGGCATTTTGTGGCTTAATTGCCGTGCCATGACGACGCGACGTAAAAAATAAAAATCCATAGAGCATGGGAGCCGCAACTGGTGGATGACGAAGTTCCGTTAAATCCCGACCAACGCAAATCATATTGTCGAGGTGCGATCCGATGATTGCCGCCATTGCCGCCATTGTGATCGTCACTCTCTTTGTCTCGTTTTTTTGCAGCATTGCCGAAGCCGCTTTGTATGCCATACCGCCGGCGCGCGTGGAGAGCCTGCGCAAAGCCGGCTCGCGCGGCGGCAAATTGCTGGCCCGCTTGCGGGAAAACGTGGATGAGCCGATTTCAGCTATTTTAACACTGAACACGATTGCCAACACCATCGGATCGACCTTTGCCGGCGCCCTGGTCAAACAAGTTTCCGGCAATCTGGCCCTGGGGATTTTTTCCGCGTGTTTTACTCTGGTGATTTTATTTATTGCCGAGGTGATTCCCAAAACACTGGGCGTCGCCTATTCACGCCGCTTGGCTCCGCTGCTTTCTTTTCCGATCAGAATTTTTATAATCGTGCTGTGGCCTTTAGTGAAAATGACCCGCCTGGTGACCCGGTTTATCCGTCCCCGCTCCATCCGGGACGCGCACACCGAAGAGGATCTGCTTTCCGCGGCGCGCCTGTCTTATAAATACGGCAAGATCATGACCGACGAACTCATGTGGCTGGACAATATATTGCATCTTAACGACATTACGGCCAAAGACGTCATGACGCCGAGGTCGGTGATTTCCTTTGTCGACAAGGACTTGGTCCTTAAAGAAATAAAAAACAACTTCAATTCCCTGAATCACAGCCGGATCCCCGTCGTGAGCGGCGGCAATCTGGATAATGCCGTCGGCGTCGTTTTGCGCCGTATCATCATGGAAGAGATCATCCTGGGCCGACTCGACAAGAAGATCGAGGATCTGATGAGACCGGCCCATTTTGTGCCGGAAAGCATGCGCGGCAATCAACTTCTCAACGAATTCATCATGCGCCGCGAGCACCTTTTCATCGTCGTGGACGAGCACGGGGGCACGGAAGGAGTCGTCGCGCTGGAGGACGTGATCGAGGCCATGCTGGGAAGGGAAATTGTCGACGAATTCGACCGTTACGCGGATATGCAGGAGTTGGCGCGTCAAAAAGCCGCTATCAGAATCCGGGATATGAATATCGAATAAGGCAAATCAAGCCTATTTCCTGAAATAAATCAATGAGTTAGACATCTTCGTCGCCTTTTGCGACGGAACGACATTTTCGCCAATTTTTCTTTACGCGGCCCATTTGACAGATTACAATGGAGTTTGAGGAGAATTTTGTTATGAAAATATCTTCGAAAATTTTATGGACTCTGATTCTCGGATCGATTTTGATCCTTTCCTTTTCATGCGGAGATGACGATGACGACGCCACGCTGTCCGATACATCGAGTGGTGGAGGCGGTGGTTCGGACGCCGACGCCGACGATGATGCGGCGGACGACGATACGGGGGATGACGACACGGGCGATGACGACACCGCGGACGATGATACGACAGACGACGACGCGGATTATCCCATTATCGCCTTTATTTACAATAGTTATCCCGGTGTTGTGACCGGACTGATCGATCTCGTGGATTCTTTCGGAGGATTCGATTACGTCACGATCGATGAATCTTTGGCGCAAAGCGCCGATTTTGGCGACGCGGCACTCATCGTCGTGACGCCGGATACGAAATGGTACGAAGCCGACTCCGTTGACAGAGTGCTGGATCTGGGCCTTCCCGTGCTGGCTTTGGGAGAGGGCGGACTGACCCTGTACGCGCAGGGCGATATGGCCACCGGCTGGTATGGCGACGGGACGATTTACGATTACGATGACACGGCCATCGTCGAGGATGCCGGCCATGATATTTTCCAAGGACCTCATAGCGTGACGATATCGGATACGCAAATCAATCTTTTCGCCGAGTCGGTTGTTCTGTACGCAGTTCCCACATATCAATTCGACTCCGACGTCGATCTTCTGGCTTCCTCATACTGGAATGATGAAAGAGGCGCGATTCAACTGGAACGTGATCGTTTCATGTCCTGGGGATACGAGTTTGTCGCGGATGATATGTCGTCCAACGGGGCTTCTTTGTTGATGAACTGCATCGAGTTTTTGGTCGATTGACAATCAGCGCGAAGCGTCCATTGGCCTGATGAGGTTTTCGAGCACCGAGCCGGTTTCGGCATTCGGTTCCGACGAAAGAACCATATCCGCAAGATTGTTTGCAATCAAAATATTCCCGTTTTTGTAGGCCTCTTGAATGATGGGGATTACCGCGTCTTCCCAGCCGGCGCCCTGTCGTGCGGTGAATCGGCGGAAATTATCCAGGGCTTTTCCGCGCTTTCCCAATCCGTAATAAGCCTGCGCTTTTGACAGTTGGAACAATTCGAATCCAAGACGGGCGTCCGCGGCATTCGACGCCTTGAGCGCCGCGTCGAATCGATGCATGGCGATCAGGAGATTGATGCGGAGAATATCGGCGGAAGTATCGGGCAGGGCTTTGGCGTATTTCTCGAAAAACTTCAGCGATTCCAAGTCGTCGCCGCTTAAAAAATAAAGAGCGCAAAGCGAGAAGTTCAGCGTCGCCGCCGGGATATTTTCGCGCAGATCCTGGATTTTATTTTTCATGGCCAGGATGTCTTGCGGGGAGTAAACGCCGCGGGCTTTCAGGAATTGCGTCGATTGCTCCGAGTGCAGGAGAATTTGTGAAAGCTGGACCGCCGCCAAAGAGCCGAGATTCGCCAGGGATTCGGCCGTTTTCGTGATGGCTGCGGCGTCAAGGGCGGATCGGGCGCTTTTTTTCGCCCAATGCCCGTCGGCGTTTTTTATATCGGGCTTTCGGTCATAGGTTTTGCCGCCGGCGAAAGTGCGGCCGGAGGCGAGATCGTACAGATAAGTGCTGTGGACGATCAGGTCGTCGACGCCGGAATGCAGGGAGTAGAGAATTCGCACCGCGCCGTTTTCCTCCATATCCTTGGCGAGAATCGACATGTCCTTCATGGCCAGCGCGAGCAGTATTTTTTGCCCCGTCTTTTTTTCCGACCGGGCTTTGACGGCGTGGTCCATGGAGCACAATCCGCGGCGTATCTTTTTCGCGGCGTCGGCCGTGAGAACCGCCGGTTGCGAATCGATAACGAGGCACAGGGTATCGGTTTTTTGAGCCGAAGCCGTTTCGGGCGCCGCGATGACGACAGCCCATATTAAAGCCGCAAAGGCCATCGGGACGCGAAGCGCAACGGATTTGGAATTTGCATTGGTCGCGGGCTCTGTGAGGCAATTCATGGATTCAATCGGAGCCTCGTCGGAAAGTTTCTTACACGGAAAAACTCAGTTTCCCGCCAGGATCAGGCGCAACGTTTCCGATTGTTTGGCGGCTTCCTGGATTTCCTGTTTGATGCTGTCAACCATGGTGTCTTTGAGTCCGAGCAGTTCATAAACTTCCGGTGAAATGTCGATGGCGACGCTTTCGGCGAATTCGCCGAATCCCAGTTGGGTGCAGAATATGTCGGCCGCATGAACCACGTGGAGAAATATGCTGTATTCTTCCGGCGCCTTTTCGGGTTGGTGATGGTAATGGGCCGTATGCGTCACCACGTCGGGTAAATGCCATTTTTGGCACAGGAAATTGCCGATGGTCTGGTGATCGACGTCGAGAAGGCGCTTTTCAGCTACGTGGATCGGTTCGCCGTTTTCCTTCGCATGATCCAGAGCCTTGATATAAATCGACGGAACATTCTGATCGAGAAGTAAAATCCCCACGTCGTGCAGGAGGCCGGCCACGAAGTAGGGATTGTCGAATTTTCTTGAAAATTTCGGCGTCGCGTCGGCGAAATCGTTGACGATTCGCGCGGCGATGCCCACCGTCAGGCAGTGTTCCCAGTACTTATTGTAGTCCAGGTGCGCGTTTTTGGAGTCGCCCATGGCGGAAACCACTCCCGTCGTAATGACGAGATTGCGGATTTCATTCTGGCCCATCCTTGTGATGGCGTAATTGACGGACGTGATTTCATTGCGCGGCGCATAATAGGCTGAATTCGATATTCTGAGCACTTTCGCCGTCAGTGCGGGATCGCTTTCCATGGCCTCGGCGATATCCCGGACGTTCGAGCGCGGGTCGTCCATCACCTGCAGGATGTGATTGACGACCTGCGGCAGTGACGGAAGTTCTTCGACTTTGCTGAGAATATTGAAAATCTTTTCCGTTTCACTCATGGGTATGATAGCCCTCTCGCCGTATTCGATCTGTCAATTTTCTCCACATTGTATTGGCGTTCAATGCCGAATTCCTTACATTGAACCATAGTCCATCTTTTTGCGATTGTCACGACCAAGCGTAGCAAAACGCGGATTTTTAGTCCATAAACATTGATGTTTTGATGATCGGATAAGCGAGACGATACCCTGTTTCGGCAATAAAGGCGTAATTCGCCCGGGTTTTGCCATGAGGCAGCCGAATAATTCGCGCGGATTTCGACAATGGCGATCGTCCCCATTCAGGCGTTTTTAAAACCGCATAACGCCGATATAATAAAACTTGGTGAAAGTCGGCCGCCTCTTTTCCCACAGGTTGCTTGCGGGCTTCGTTTTGTATTAAATTAGCTTCGCGATCTCATGCTTACAGCGTTCGGCGGCGAATGAAATCTTTTCAACTTTTTAGCGGCAAAAAGACCGCTTACGGAAAGCGACGCCATGAAAATAAAAATTGTTCGCGACTCCGAAGGAACGCGGGCCATATTCACGGGCAATATCGATCAGGCATGTATCGATGAAGTGCGCGAGTTATTCCAGACCCTGGCGGAAAACGAAGCCGACCGGTTCATTCTGGATTTTGATAACGTCGAGTTTGTCGACAGCGCGGGACTCGGCGCCCTCGTGGCTTTTCGCAAATCCAAAAACGGAAAACGCATCGTGCTGGTCAACGTGAACGACAGGATTAAAAAATTGCTGGCCATTACCCGGTCGGATACAATTTTTGAAATGGAATAGGCGGCTATGACAAAACTGCACAGCAAGGGCGATATCGTTGCCGATCGGTTCGAAGTTCATGAGTACATGGGCTCCGGGGGAATCGGCGAGGTCTACCGAGTCACCGAAGGTCAAAAAGAATACGCCCTCAAGGCCCTTTTGCCCGGCGTCGTTCCGGGATTCGCCGACATCGAGGCCGTTCGATCCAATGCGCCTTTGCCTTTGCCGGGACCTTCGATCATCGTGTTTCCGAGGGATTTTTTCGAAAGCGGCGATGTGCGCTATATCCTGTCGGATTATATAGACGGCTGGAATTTGAGAACCGTTATCGACGGCCGGAAAAAGGAAAACAATCCTCTCGAATTACTGGAAGCCGCGCTTTTCATCTACCAGTTGCTGGAAAGAATGTCGGCGCTGCCTCCCACGATTGTGCACGGTCATCTCAAACCGGAGAACCTGATCTATCGGGAGCCGAAATCATCCGACGACGTCCTTTCCGACCGCCTGTGGATCACGGACATAGGCCTGCATAAAAATCTGGCGTTTTCGAAATACGCATGGCTACAGTTGTCCAAAGGTCCCGCCTACAGCTATTTGGCTCCGGAATACGTGAGCCTGGGCGGACGAATCGACAGAAGGTCGGATATATATTCCATCGGAGTGTTGGCCTACGAACTCATCTCGGGAAACCTGCCGGGGAAGGAATATCAGCCGCTGAAGGAAACGGGCTGGACCGGTCCCGACGAAATCGATGTGCTATTATCCAGGTGCCTGTCGCGAACTCCCGAAGAGCGTTTCTTCGATTTCAGGGAATTTCAGAAACAGTGGCGCAAGGCGCTGCCTGATCTGGATCGTTTGATCGAAGAGGCCCCGGCGCGATTGACCAGCGTGGATCTGTTTACGGGTGAAGCCGTCGCCAGCGTGGAAGTGGACGGAAGCCAGTTCACGGAGGTGGACGCTTTCGGCGAAGCGCCTGATGCGCCTCGGGAGGAAAGCAAGAAGAAAAGCGGCAAAAAATCCGAGCGCAAACCGGTTCCGCCGCCTTTGCAGATTTGCGTCGAGGAAGAAGTCAGCGAAGCCGCGCCGAATTCCGAACCTGTTGAGGAAGAGGAATGGGTCACGGAGGAAGAGGAAATCAAGAAAAGAGATTTTCAAAAACCTCCCCATTATCGCAAACATCGACAACGCAAAGTCGGCTGCATGACGCTGGCGGCTTTTGCCATTGTGTCCGCGATCGCTGTCGCGTGGTTCTGGTTTTAGTCCAAATTGAAATCCCCGCCTGCTGAAATCCCCGAAAATGTGCGGTTTCTCGCCGAGATGCGGCGATGTGATATCGCCGGTCACAACCTTGAAAACGATATCATTCTGTTCCCGCTGGGTCCTGTGGAAAATCACGGGGATCATCTGCCCGCGGGCACGGATATTTTTATTTCGGGAGAAATTGCCCGGGGACTGGCCGTTTATTATGCGAAGGGCCATCCCCACGCTCGTGTTCTGGTTTATCCGACGATTCCCGTCGCGGGAGCTTCGATTCGCGGCGTAGGATCCGTAAAATCGTCGTCAAAGCAGATCGGTGATGTTCTTTTTTCCTTGTCGCGCAGGTATTTGAAGCAGGGATTTGCGCGCTTCGTTTTTATCAGCGTGCACGGGGGAGTGCCCTTTGTCTCCGCTCTCGACGCCGTGTGTCGGAGATTGAACCGGAAAGGAGCTCAAGCGCTGGCGCCTCTTTCCAAAGTCGCCTTCAATTCGTTTGCGGGAAATTACAATGCACGGGGCAAAGAAAAAACGGTGAATCTGCCGGAGAATTTCGACGATCTGCGGACGTGGGATCTGCATGCGGGTTGCTGGGAAACATCCATGATGTTGGCGGCGCGGCCGGATCTTGTCGGCGATCAATATAAAACTACGCCGGATATTCACGTTAAGTTGCCCTGGTGGATCGTCTTTTTGAAAAATACGATCCGGGGGATCGTGGACGCCATGCCTTTGAGTGAAACAAAGAAAAAAGAGATTGCCGTCGGCCTTGATGTCGGAGCTTTGGATCTGGCATGGATCGTCCGGGGACGCCCGGAGGGTTATCACGGCGCGCCGTCGCGCTCGAATGCGGATTTCGGCAATGCGCTCATTGAAATTTCCGTGGAGGATATCGCCGAATATATGCACGATGTTTTTGAAAACAAATCGGACCCGAAAAAATATCGAAGCGGCATGTTTTTTTACAATGACCTGATGCGCGCCGGTCTTGTCGTTATCCTGGCGGCGATAGCCTTCGGCATTTGGAGCATCTGGAAATAGGAGTTGATATGCGTCATGACGGGCGAAAAACGAAACAAATGCGTGATGTGAAACTCAAAAGGGGAGTCAATCCTTTTGCGGAAGGTTCGTGCCTCATTGAAATGGGAGCGACGAAGGTGCAGGTGTCCGCCACGGTGGATCCCAAGGTGCCGCCCTGGATGAAAGGCAGCGACAAGGGATGGGTGACCGCCGAATACGGAATGCTGCCCCGCGCGAACCGGGAAAGGTCCAAAAGAGGGCGGAAATCCGGGCGCGATTACGAGATACAAAGACTCATCGGGCGCTCGCTGCGGGCTGTTGTCGATCTTAAGCTTATGCCGGGCATTCAGATCATTCTGGACTGCGATGTGCTGTTGGCCGACGGCGGAACGCGCTGCGCTTCGATTACCGCGGCATACGTCGCGCTTCACGAGGCGTTGAAACAGTGCGTGAAAAACGGCGATATCAAACGGATGCCTTTCAAAGATTCCGTGGCGGCGATTTCCGCCGGCATCGTGGACGGAAAAGCGGTACTGGATCTGGACTACGTGGAAGATTCGGGAGCCGATGTGGACGCGAATTTCGTGATCACTGGAAAAGGCCGGCTTGTGGAAATTCAGATGACGGGCGAGGAAGCCACTTTTTCCGAAGACGACTTAAACGAACTTCTGGGGCTGGGACGATTCGGAGCGCGCAAGCTTACGGCCATGCAAAAAGATATGACCCGCGAAAAGAAAAAATGAAAAAAACAAAAATCCTTCTGGCGTCCAACAATTCCGGGAAACTGCGTGAATTGCGCAGGATATTGTCGCCTTTGGGCATGGAAGTTTGTTCGCCTTCTCAGTTGAATCTTTCCGGAGAGCCCGTGGAGGACGGCGCAACATTCGAGGACAACGCGCTCATCAAGGCAAGATATTTTGTCGCATTGTCCGGCCTTCCGGCCATCGCCGACGATTCGGGTCTTTGCGTGGACGCCCTCGGAGGAGAGCCCGGCGTGCGTTCGGCGCGTTTTGCCGGAGAAGACGCCACCGATCGGGAAAACAATGCTTTGCTGCGTGCAAAACTATTTGATGTCCGCGACAAAGACAGAACGGCGCACTTCTATTGCTCGGCGGTATGCGTCTTTCCCAATGGGGAAGTGTTCAAAGCCTCGGGCCGCGTTGACGGGCGGATACTGTATGAAAACAGGGGCTGCAACGGCTTCGGCTACGATCCTTTGTTCCTCGATCCGGCGTCGGGAAAAAGCTTCGCCGAGTTGAGCGGAGAACAAAAGGACGCCGTCAGTCATAGAGGCAGGGCGTTTCGCGCTTTGGCGAAACTGCTTGCCGAAAGATCGTCCTCCCTGATCTGAAACACTGAGAGCTTATCATTTCTTATGGTCGGAAAAGATGCTCAAAACGTCTTGTCCATGCCGTTCGCCGTTGATTCCTTTTCAGGCTTATCCGCTGGAGCGGATGATTTGGCCGTTTCTTTTTCGCTGACTTCCACGACCTGGAGGATGACGTCTCCGATGACAATTTTATTGACGACATCCCTGCCCGACGCGACCTTGCCGAACGCCGTATAAGCGCCGTTGAGGTGCGGGGTCGGAAGATGCGTGATAAACCACTGACTGTCGCCGGTGTCGTGCCCGGCGGTCGCCAGGCCCAGCGTGTAAGCCTCGAAGGGCAGGCGTCCGGTCTCATCCCTGATCATGACGCCGGAGCCTCCCCAGCCCGTGCCCAGAGGATCACCGGTCTGCATGACGAAATTCGGTTCGACGCGGTGAACGATGACGCCGTCGTAGAACTTATCGAGGACCAGCTCGGAAAATCGCGCGGCGCACAGCGGCGCATCCCACGCATTAACGCGCAATTCGAACCCCCCTTTATTGGTCCGGACTTTGTATAAACGCGTTTTGGAGATGCCGGCCGCCATGTCTTCATAATACGCGTTCGGGCGACCGGTTTTGGAATTGAAAAACGCATTTTTGTGGTATTCGCCCGCGTAGGCGCGAACCAGGCGGGCGGCCTGCGTTCTGATGAGCAGATTCCGGTGCGATATAAGCTCTTTGGCCTTTTCAAGAATTTGCCGGCGGATCGGATTGTGGCCTTTGAATTGGTCGCCGATTTTTTCTATGGCTTTCAGCGCGCTTAAGGAAGCCATGACATCGCTTTTCGCAGCCGATTTATCCAGTGAACGAATGACGGCCTGAAAAAGGATGACATCGGGATTTTCCGCGACATGATCGCAGGCGATTTCCCGGATCAGGGGATCATCGGATTCGATATCTTGTGGAAGATATTTCAGAGCCTCGTCGATACGGGCCTGCAGCGCGGCGGCCAGAAGCGCCGCCTTGCCTCGCCGCTCGAAGCGATAGGGCGTGGGCTTGAGCGGATTGGTGTATATATCGCGGAGTCTGGCCGCGGCGTTGGGAAGCCGGCAATCGGCCAGGGCCTGCGCGTAAGCCGCGGCGGCCAGGTGGTCGCCCGCAAAGGATTCGGCGTTCAGACCAAGCAGAACATGCGCGGCGCGGCATGCGCCTAAAGCGGCCAGTGTTCTTGTCCGAATAGCCCCTTTGCGCCGCAATTGGGTTTTTAAAAGGGTAATGGCGTCATCATCGCCGCGCCGCCCGAGGGCGTCGATGATCGCCAGATGCATCGGGCGGACATCCTCGGGCTTTTTCAACTCGGCCAGCATCTCGGCGCAGCGCACCACGTTGACGCCGCGCATCCCTTTACCGTAGCCCGCCAGAGCGCCGATGATTTCTTCGTCCATGCTCGAATACAGCATGGTGAACAAAAGGTCTGTTTCATTCGTCCCGCCGTATCGTCCGAGAGCCCGCGCGGCTTCTGCGCGAACGTGCAGATTCTCGTCGGCCAGGGCCTTGTTCAGAGCAGGTATGGCCTGCGCCTGGCGGAGGCGTCCCAGCGTTACGGCCGCGTAGCGCCTGACTTCGGCGTTCGCGTGTTCGAGGGCCTTCGTCGCCGTTTCCCGGGATTTTGGGGGCCTGGCCAGGAAAAGTGAGACCAGAGCGCTTTTGATCTGTTCGATGCGAATGCCGCCGGTCTGGGATTCCAGGGCTCCGCCTAAGAATCGTATGAGCGGTCTGGCGCGTTTATCCCGCGCGATCATGCCGAAAGATTTGATGGCTTCATTGCGCAGCAGTTCGCCGTTTTCGTAAGTCTGCGCGTCGAAATCCTTGAAGATGAGTTTCTCAAGCTCGTCCAAAGCGCGGTCGTCGGGGGGATTCGTCGCATCGCCCAGCCTGTTGGGATACCAGAGATTCCCGAGGGCTTTGGCCGCCGCGACGGCGATTCGCGGCTCCGGGTCGCTTAAGTGTAAAAGGAGAGCGTCGCATGCGTCCGGATCGCCCACGGCGCCCAGGGCGATAACCGCCATCCGCCGGACTTCGATATCGTTTTCAGGCGAAGTGTAAGGCTCGATTTTATCCGCCGACGCCCGGCTGTCTTCGAGAAAAAGGATATGAGCCATTTGCATGTTTTTATCGGCGGCGAAGGATATGGCCGGAAGCAAAAGCCAAAGCGGAATCAGCAATAACGGGATTCGTCGCATCGTCATCTCTATCGCGGTTTGTCGCGCAAGCGCGCTTAGATGACGCCATCATATGCGTCGCCGCGCATTTTGCCAAATGTCGCTTTTATAAAATGATTAGAATTTCATCGAGGCCGACAGGCCGCCGCTGAGGAAACGTCCGCCGACTTCATAGCGCGGGTAAAGCGGATTGCTTTCCGGGTCGCTTTCTTCCATCCACTCGGTCAGTTTCGTGGCGTGCTCTTCGGAAAGGAAGTGAGCCTGAATTCCGCCGTCGAGGCGCACCATGTCGTGATGGACTCCGCCGAACTGCACGGCCATGCCGAAGGAAAGGACGTTGACGTCCACGTCCAGCGCCGAAGCGGTGCCGCGCTGAAAGGCCGTGGAGGACGGCTCGCGCTTATATCCGACGTCGATGAACAGATTGCGGTAGGCTCTGGTCTCGACGGCGAACTTGGGTGAAATGGTGTCGTGAAAACTCGGTTTCACATCGTTAGGATCGACGTCATCCGGTTGGTTGAGAGCCAGACCGGCGTTCCGGGCGTCGGAGAAATCCAGGTCGATGCTCGGGTAGGGAGGGAAATACCGTCCCCATGCCTCGTACATCAGTTCCAGGGCCAGCAGGACGCGTTCGTCGGGCTGGTAGGCCGCGGAAAAGCTTAAGGTTGCGGGATTGAAATTGTAGATCACTTCGTAGTCGACGCCGATTTCCGAATCGTAGTCGCCGGGAACGGCTTCGACGACGTATTCTTCCTTGTGCTTGCGATAGCTTTCGCCGCGATACGTCAGGCCGAGGCGAAGTTCTGGAAAGGGTCTGGCGAAGAAACCGATGATGGGAGCCGCCTGCGCGCCGATCCGACCGGCGCCTTCGCTTTCGACCGGCACTTCTTCCTGCTGGATGGGAATGTAGATTTTTTGATTCCCGGCCGCGTCGAAGATGACTTCCACGCCCAGGCCGAGGCCGATGTTGGACGCGAATTTAACGGCGAGTCCCGGAATAAAGGTGTGTCCGAAAATACCCGTCTCGTAGTCGACGAAATACGGCTCGCTCGGGGAAAACCATTTCCTTCGCTCCTGGCCGTCGATGGGGATTTGCGTGTAAAGACCGAAGTAGAGGTAACGATTCAAAGGGGCGACAACGCCGCCGCTGATCCACTGCGCCGTCTCGGGCCGTCTGGCTTCTTTTACGGAATTCGTCGCGGCAAGGGAGTCGCCGTCGCTTTCTTGCTGTTCCAGAAACAAAGCCGGAAGGGTATACGTGTACGCGATATCCAATCGCGGCCCCATGTTTTGGATAAGCGCGCCCGGATTATAAAACAGAGCGTCTGTTCCTTCGGCGATGGCCGTATATGCGCCGGCCATGGACATGGCTCTGGGGCTCGTGCCGAAAGTGGCCAGTTGGTTGGCCGTCGCACCTATCGGTAACAAAACAAGGAGTAAGCAGAATGCCGAAATCGTGTAAGTTTTATGCACAGCGCGGTCTCCGTTTGTCAAAATGCCGTCAAGATATTTAGCAGAATCAGTATGTTTCTGTAAAGGTCGTCTGACGAGAACCAAGCTTAAATGAAATTTTCACAAAATGCCATAAGGGTTGTAACCGGCATGGCGAATAGTGCGGTTTATGGAAGCACCATTTGTCATTGTTGAAATGGATTGCTAAGATTCGCCCTTGGATGAATTTATGGAGGCTGGCCTTTCATTGAAATACTCGATAATTCGCTTCATGAATGTCTGGTTTTTTCTGGCGGCCGTTTTCGTCGCGGCGGCCTTGATTTGGAGCCTTTATTCCGCCTCCCGGCAGGAATACATGGATAAGGGCCTGGAGAATACATATTGCTATGCGATCCGCCACTCCATTTCCGAAGCCAGGGAACTTGGCGCGCCGGTCGCCTTCTCCGTGGGCCTTGTCTATCTGCTCTTGAGGCGATGGACGAAGGGCCGCATGAGGTTCCTCAGGACCCTGATCATACTATCGATTTTATTGGCGACGATAACCGCCGTGGGCGGCTGGCAGTTTGAAAAGGAAATGACCGGGGGGATGAACAAACTTTACGGTCAGTACGTGGATGTCAAAACCTTCGCCTTAAGGGCCGGGATCGCCTCGTATATCAGCGCTCCCAAGCCGGTTCGCGTCGGACTGGTCTTAATCGCCGCTTTTGTGATTGTCATTCTGGCCTTTTTTTCGGCGTTTTTCGAAAAAAAGATTTTCAGGAAAAAACGGGACGAATTTACGGGCCGCAAGCCGCGTCATACCATTTGGGCCGTTTCCCTGGCGGTGTATTTCGGAGTCCATGTGTACGGCGGATTTTTAAAACCGCTTATGCCGGACAAAAACCTGCCGGATATTATTTTCATCAGCATCGACACCTTGCGCGCCGATCACGTAGGTTGTTACGGATACGAGCGCCCGACCACGCCGAATCTCGACAAACTGGCCGAAAGCTCGGTGCTGGTGAAGCAGCACATTTCCCACGCGCCCTGGACGCTGCCCGCGCATATGAGCATGTTCAGCGGGATGATCCCCAGCCGTCACGGGGTGACCGAGCCTTTGTCTTCCATCGATCCCGCGGTCACGCTTTTTACGGAGGTATTGAAAGATAAAGGCTACCGCACCGGCGGATTCGCCACCAATATCCTGCTGGGACCGAACTACGGTTACGGGGACGGATTCGACAATTATCAGGTCAACGCCTACCTGAACGCCGAGCAGGTTTCCAATACGGCTTTGCGCTGGCTGACCGCCGAAGACGAGCCCTCGTTTCTTTTCCTGCATATGTTTGACCCGCATTTTCCTTATGCGCCAAAAGCCCGTTTCAAGGGCAGGTTCGGTCCGCCGAATCCCGAAGTGGATAAAATGCAGGATGAGGTGTTTTACGCCTTTTTCAAGTGGATGAATGAACACGGCCAAGAAGAGCGCGATGCGGTGACGGCTCTTTACGATGAGGAAATCGCCTACACCGATTGGGCCTTGGGCAGATTTTTTCAATTCCTGCAAAACAGCGGACGTTACGAGAATTCATGGATCATCGTCACCTCCGATCACGGCGAGGAATTCGGCGAACACGGCATGTGGGGGCACGGCATTACCCTTTACAACGAGATGCTTCACGTTCCCCTGATCGTCAAGGCGCCCGGCGGTCTTTGCGGCGGCTCCGTTCTGGACGGGCGAATCGTCCCGCAGGACGCCATCTACTCCCTGATAACGCTGGCCGGAAGAACGCCGCTGGAAACGGGCGCCGATTTGACCTGCGACGAAAACGGCGTGTTGCGCCTGGTGAACAGGCTGACGGTGGACGGACCGGTGCTGGCGGAAGTCGACATGCTCGGCCCGCTTCGCTACGCCGCCATGACGACGGGAAAAAAGCTGATCGATCCCATGAAAGTCCATGCCATCGAAGTGGAATATGAACAGGGCATGGAGCTTTTCGATCTGAAAAACGATCCCGGGGAGACAAACAATCTTCTTGACGGGCTCGCCGGCGAACCCTTGGCGTATCACGTCCGCGAGAACGCCTCCGAGCTTCACCATCTCATGTGCCGGACGCGAATGGAATACGGAGGCAAGGCCAAGTCGGGGAAGGTCAATTTGAACGAGGCCACGCTTCAAAAACTCAAGAGCCTGGGTTATTTGAGCGGCGGCGGGCAAACGGATTCCCCGAACGATCTGCTCGACGAAAACTGCATGCCTATTGAAGCGGACGGCTCATAAATGACTCTTGCCTTATCCATAAGCTCGTTATAGCTTTGCGCCGTAAAGTTCCTTTGGAATCGGCAAAACTCCCGGGAGGATTTGATGCAGATATTTATCGATTCGGCGAATGTGAAGGAAATCAAGGAAGCGGTGGAATTGGGTCTTTGCGACGGCGTGACGACCAATCCTTCGCTGATCGCCAAACAGGGCGGCGACAACAAAACCATCATCCCTAAAATTTGCGAAGCGTGCGCGGGCCCGGTTCTCGCCGAGGTGTTGAGCGTGGACGCGGAAGGCATCATTCGGGAAGGGCGCGAACTGGCGAAAATCGCCGACAACGTCGTCATCAAAATCCCCATGGGCAAGGAAGGTTTGAAGGCCGTGGCCGCGTTGTCCGCCGAAGAGATCGACACGGCGGTGACGCTGATCTTCAACGCCAGCCAGGCGATTCTGGCCGCGAAGGCCGGCGCGTCTTTTATCGCTCCATTCGTAGGTCGCCTCGACGATCTGTCCCTGGACGGATTGGACATGATTCGCGAGATCGTGGAGATTTATACTCTCTATGATTTCGAGACCGAAGTCATTGTCGCTTCCGTTCGTCATCCGCTGCACGTAAAGGATTCGGCCCTGGCCGGCGCGGACGCCGTGACGGTTCCTTACGGCATTGTCGAGAAACTGATGAATCATCCCTTGACGACCGCCGGCATCGAAAAATTTCTGGCCGACGCCGGACGCAAATAACCCCGGCAAGGGGAAAGAAGCAAGGGGCAAGGGGCAAGAGGCAAGTGTAGGAGCGGTTTTTAACCGCGACTCAAAAGAGCCTCGTGAAAGGGGCAAGGGGCAAGTGTAGGAGCGGTTTTTAACCGCGACTCAAAAGAGCCTCGCAAGAGGCGACACTCAATAGACCCGGGCGTTAAAGACTGTCGAAAAATGCACAAAATAAGCAATTCGCCGCATGTCATTCCGAGCGAGCCCTTTAGGGCGAGTCGAGGAATCCCTTTAATGAGACGTGATCGTCTTGCCGAAATGCGCGCGCCAGCAACATATTCACGCATCGTTAAAGGGATTCCTCCACTTCGCTTCGCTATGGTCGGAATGACAAAAATTGGACATTTTTTTTCATTTATCGACATTGTTGTTAATCTGGGGAAAAGATACACCCTATATCTTAAAGAAGCCCGCGTAAGCGGGCGACAGAAGAAATTCCATGTCATGACAATTCTAATTCACCGATAACCGAAAAACGAATCGTTTATGAAAAAACTTTCGGTCACGATCATCACGAAGAACGAGGAGGGCAACATCGCCCGTTGCCTTTCCAGTGTGAGTTTTGCCGATGAGATTGTCGTTCTGGATTCAGGCAGCGAGGATCGGACCGTGGAAATCGCCAAAGGCTTTACGGATCGCGTGGTGGAAACGGATTGGCCCGGCCATGTGAAGCAAAAGCAGCGGGCTGTGGATATGGCCGCGCACGACTGGGTTCTGGCCGTCGACGCCGACGAGGAAGTGACGCCTTTGCTTCGGGAGTCGATTCAGGCCGCGCTTCAAACGGGCGATAAAGACGCCTACGAGTTGACGCGCAAGGTGTTTTATCTGGGCCGCTGGATCAATCACTGCGGCTGGTATCCCGAATGGCGCATCCGGCTTTTCGACAGAAAGAAAGGCGAATGGGGCGGATACGACCCGCATGACAAGGTCGAAACAACGGGAAGCGTCGGAAAGCTCGTCGGCGATCTCCATCATTATTCCTACCGGGATGTGAACCATCACCTGACGAGGATCAATGAGTATACGTCCATCATGGCCCGGCAGTATTTCGAGAAAGGCCGCCGCGCAAAGTTCCATGACATGCTCCTGCGCCCGCCTTTGAATTTTCTGAAAAAATATTTTTTTCAATTGGGATTTTTTGACGGAGTCGCCGGATTCGCCATCTGCGCCCTCGCTTCATATTACGTGTTTCTCAAGTATCTGAAGCTTTGGGAAATGAGCCGCAATGACATATAACATGGGCTGTGAAAATGCCTGATGTTCATCAAATCCTCATTTTTCAAACAGCGTACCTGGGCGACGTGGTCCTCAGCACGCCTCTGATCGCCGCAACGCGCAAACGTTTTCCTCAAGCCGCCATCGACGTTGTCGTGCAACCGGCCTGGGCGCCGATCGTAAACCATCATCCCGATATCCGTCATGTCATTGCCTTCGATAAAAGAGGAGCCGTAAAAGGCCCCGGCGGAACCTGGCGTTTCGCCGCCTTACTGCGTGGGAAACGGTACGACCTGGTTTTCTGTCCGCATCCGAGTTTTCGCAGCGCTTTGATTTTGAGGCTGGCGCAAATACCTGCCCGCGTCGGTTTTCACGATTCTTCCGGCTCCTTTTTCTTCACGAGAAAAGTGCGTCGCGATAAAGATCTACACGAGGTTCATCGCGTTTTGAGCCTCATCGAAGCCTTCGGACCTTTGGACGGTGAGTTCCTGCCGAAGGTCCATTTACCGCAGGATCTCGATGCGGATCGGCTTTGCAAAAAGCTGGGAATACGCGCAGGGAACCTTGCCGGGCTGCATCCCGGATCGGTGTGGGCGACGAAAAGGTGGCCCGAAGAAAGCTTCACGGCTCTGGCCCAAAATCTGGGGCGGAAATTCGATCAGGTTCTCGTATTCGGCGGTCCCGGCGAAACGGACCTCAGCGCGCGAATCGCCGAAAACGCCGGTGAAAATGTTTACGACCTCGGCGGCAAACTTAATCTTGAGGAACTTGGCGCCGTCCTTTCCCGCTTGTCCTGTTTTGTGACGAATGATTCCGGGCCCATGCACATGGCCGCGGCCTTTAACGCGCCGGTCGTCGCGATCTTCGGCTCCACCGTTCCGAAATTCGGATACACTCCCTTCAACACGAAATCGCGAATCGTGGAAGTCGACTTCGATTGCCGTCCATGCGGCCCGCACGGCTTTGACGCCTGTCCTCAAAAACATTTTCGTTGTATGAAAGATATCACCGTCGATATGGCGCTGGCGGCATGTGACGATATTGCGTAGGCTGTATTTGGAAATTTGCCATGACGATTTCATCCGTACTGATCGTAAAACTGGGGGCTGTGGGAGATTGCGTTCATACGCTTTACGCCCTTCGCGCTTTACGCCTGGCGTTTCCGAAAGCAAAAATCGGCTGGGTCGTCGAAGGCAAATCCGCCGGCGTCGTCAAGGGCCATCCCGACCTGGACGAAGTTATCGTTTTTCCCCGCAAAGAAATCTCGGCTGCATTGAAAGCCGGGAAAATCGGCGACGCCATTGGCGCGTATCGCCGTTTCGTGAAGGATTTGCGTGGGGTGAAATACGAAACGGCGGTTGATTTTCAAAATCTTTTCAAAAGCGGTTTTGCCGCGCGCGCTTCGGGGGCGCGTCAAAGGATCGGTTTCCGGCGGTTACGCGAAGCGAATTTCCTTTTCACGAATCGCTGGATCAAGCCTTATCCCGGCGCGCGGCACGCCATAGAAAAATATTTCAGCCTGCTTCGCCCGCTTGGCATCGATAAAATTCCGGATGATGTTCACATTCATGTTCCCGATGAAAAGAAAGAGGCCGTGGACCTTTTCTGGCGCGAAAATAATCTGCACAAAAAGCGCGTGGTCGCCGTGAATCCCGAAGCAAGCTGGCCTAATAAAAAACTCGGGGCGGATAAATACGCTCGCGCGATCGATGAACTGGCTGCGCAATCCATTCAATCCGTGATTATCTGGGGTCCGAAAGAAGAGCAAAGCGCGCAAAGTTTGCGCGGCGCGTGCAGGGCAAAACCTCTTCTGGCGCCGCCCACCGATATCAAGGAGCTTTATTATCTGCTTTCGCGCTGCGACGCCTACCTGGGCAACGATTCGGGGCCCATGCATATGGCGGCGGCGGCGGGCATCGGCGTCGCGGGCGTATTCGGCCCCAGCGATCCGGACCGCGTCGGGCCGTGGACCGAACGCGGCATTGTGGTGTCGTCCGAAGCGCTGTGTTCGCCCTGCTGGAAAAGAAAATGCCCCATGCCCGGCGTATACTGCATGGATAAAATCACAAGCACACAACTCGTCAAAGCCGTTCACGATGTGTTGGAGGGCGCTTGATCGTCCTGGAACTTTTAGCGTCGCGTCACTTTACGGGACCGGCGGAAAAAATCATTCATTTAATGCGCGGTCTGGCCGGGCGCGGCCATCGCGTCATTTTCGCGCACACGCAAAAACCATCCGGCACGCTGGCGGCGGAAGTCGCATCGGAACCGATCGAGGTTTTTCGCAAGGCGTTGTTGCTAAGAAAAGGCCTGGTTGTTCCCCGTTTATTTCTGGATGTTTTGAATCTGCATCATCTTGTCGAGATTTCCGGGGAACATGTCATATGCCACGCGCACACGAGCCACGACCACTGGACGGCCTGGTGCCTGGCGCGCATGAGCGGCGCTTCGGTTTCCGTCGTTCGCTCCATCCATGAAACGAGGCAGGCGAAAAAAAGATTCGCGGACACGCCGCTTTTTCGCGGCGCCGACAGGCTTATCGCCATCAGCGAAGGCATGAAATCCACGTTGGCGTCGGCATACGGAATCGATCCTGAAAAAATTGCCGTGATTCCCGGATCCGTGGATACGGACAAATTCAAGCCCGGACTCGACGCCTCGGCGATTCTCGATGAAATCGGCGTCGATGAAAAAACGCCGCTTCTCGGCATCGTCAGCAGAATCAAAGGCGGAAGGGGGCATCGTCAACTGGTGGAGGCTTTCGCCGGTTTGGCCGAGGAGTTTCAGGATCTTCGCCTGATGATCGTAGGCCGCGGCGAATCCAAAGGCGAAATCGAAGAGCTTGTCCGGGCGCGCGGGCTTGCCGACCGGATTCACTTCATGGGCTACCGGCGCGACGATCTGCCGCAAATTTACAATGCCATGCGAGCTAAAATCATCCTGGGCGAGGGAAGCGACGGAACGTGTCGCGCGGCGCTGGAGGCCATGGCCTGCGGCGTTCCCGTGATCGCCGCGAAGGTGGGGTCCTTGCCGGAGAGCGTGGCGGACGGAAAAACGGGATTATTGATCGACGGGCGCGACGAGAGAGCATTGGCAAACGCCATGCGGCGATACGCCGGCGATCCCGATCTGGCGGCCGCGCATGGCGCGGCGGCGAGGCGTCAAGCCTTGCGGCGATTTGCCATTGAAAGCATGGTGGATAAAACGGAAAGCCTGTTTTCCGAGATCGTTCGGGAAAAAAATGAGCGATAAGGCTGAAAATATTATTGATAAGGCCGGGGCGTTTAGTCTGATCGCCTATGCCGCGTGCCTGCCCGTATCCATCAGCGGAGCGCAAATATGTCTTGGGCTGTTATTGGCCCTTTGGCTGCGCAAGCTGATTACGGGTGAAAGCAGGCATTTCAGCCCGACCGATTATGCATTGGCGGCGTTTTTGCTTTGGTCTCTAATCGCGGCGCTTTTTTCCGATTACAGGATGCACTCGCTTTCGAAATTCCCGAAACTCTGGGTCAACTGCGCATGGTTCGGATTGATCGCCGCGGATGCGTCGCGCCAAACCTGGAAAAAGGCGCTCTATGCGATGGTGATTTCCGCGGCGCTTATCGGCCTGTACGGCGGAGCGCAGCATTATTTCGGTCCCGCCGTTCCCCGGATTTTCGCCGCCGACGTGAAATTGTGGCAGCCTACGGGGGGGTATTTTCACGCCGTAGGCCTTTTCGACCACCACCTGACGTTCGGCAACACCATGATTCTGTGCCTGCTCGGCGCCGTCGGACTTGTTCTCGTGGAAAAAAAGAGGCGCTGGCTGATCCTGACGGCGGCGTTTTTTATTTTCGTCGGCGTAATTTTCAGTTACGCCCGAAGCGCCTGGGTGGCGCTTATGTTCATGGCCGGTTTGACGGCATGGGTCAAGGGGCGGCGGTTCGTTATCGCGACAATTCTGATCGGCGCGGTGGCGGTTTCGGCGATTGTCGCGCTGTCGCCGACGGTGAGAGACAGGCTGGCCACGACCTTCATGGCGAAAAAGAACCTGGAGCGAATATATCTTTGGAAAACATCCGTTGATATGGCGCTGGATCATCCTTTGACGGGCGTCGGACCGGGCGTCTACCGTAAGGTCGTGCAGGATTATCGCAAAGACTACAACATCAAGTGGACGACGAAAAGCCACGCGCATAATTCTTTTATCATGGCGGCGGCTCAAAGCGGTTTCGTCGGCATGATTTTGTTGATTCTGGTTCTCATGGCCGCGCTTTACGATCCCGTGAAGGCCGTTTTTGAATCCGACGGAAAACTGCCCGACAAGGATCTGCTGATTGCGCTGGTCGCGGCCATGGCGGGATTTGCTTTCGCATGTATGTTTCAGCATAATTTCGGGGATGCGGAAGTTGTCATGACATTTTGGTTTATTGCGGCGGCCGCAAAGATTTTCAGCGTTCATAACGAGTGCGATATGCCGTATAAAGGCAAACCGAAACGTCATTGAAAGTATAAATATTTTTTTAGGAGGCTTCTATCATGACGATCGGCCGGGAAAAACTTTGCAGGATTGTTGAAAAAATGTCGCGCTGCAGAGTTTCGGTTTTGGGCGATGTGATGATCGATCATTTTATATGGGGAAGCGTCGAGAGAATCAGTCCCGAAGCCCCCGTGCCGGTGGTCAAGGTGGACCGGGAGGAAATCGTACCCGGCGGCGCGGCCAACGTGGCGCGCAATCTCCTGGCTCTGGGAGCAAAAACGGATATGGTCGCCGTCGTGGGAGATGACGAGGGAGCCGGAATCCTGAAAAATCAATTGGAATCAAGCGGCATCAGGCCGGATTTGTTGATCACGGAGGCCGGGCGCCCGACGACAAAAAAGACACGCGTCGTCGCCCATAATCAGCAGATCGTACGATTCGATCGGGAAGCGGATATCCCGGTTTCGGCATCGACCAGAAAGGCGATGCTCAGGCAAGTCGCCGAAATCGCCGGCAATCTGGACGCCGTGATCGTGTCCGACTACGCCAAGGGCGTCGTGAGCAAGGCTTTGATGAACGGGCTGATCAAAGCCGCGGAAAAAACGCCCTTCATGATTTCCGTGGACCCGAAGGTTCGAAACGCCGGGGCTTTTTACAACGTCGATCTGATTACGCCGAATCATCACGAGGCCGGGGAAATGCTGGGAATTCGCCTGGTCAATGAAGATAAAGCCGTCGAAGAAGCGGGTTACAAGCTCCTGAAAAAACTCAAGGTGAAAAGCCTTCTTATCACGCGGGCGCATCTGGGCATGACGGTGCTGACGAAAGACATGAAGCCGACGCATATCCCCACGACGGCCCGGCAGGTGTTCGACGTCACCGGCGCCGGTGATTCCGTCATTGCGGCGATCACGCTGGCGAAAATCGCCGGGGCGTCCTGGGCGGAAGCGGCCGCGATCGCCAATTTCGCCGCCGGCGTGGTCGTGGAAAAAATCGGGACGGCGACGGTTTCTTCCGAAGAGCTTCGCGAAGCCATCATGAACAGGGAATATTAGTGGTTCTTCGAGGATTACCGTACTTCATCATGAAATGAAGAAGAAAATTATTATTCGTCCTTATAAAAGGATCGGAAGACATGTCGACAATTCGGTGATTTATTGGCGGCTTTATCGCGGTCTCCTGACGCCCAATAAGGGAAATGTCCTTTCAAAACCTTAAATGAATGGCTTTTCCATCCCAATTCCTACGATAGCTTTGGCTTGATTTGCAAACTCTTGATTGATGCGGCTATAGCGAGCATGATTAGCGCCGATTGCTTTGCTTCATTGATTTGACGAGAGGTTTTCGATGTCCATGCAAAAGTTCGGTTCGATTATTTTCAATATCCCGGCGGTTCTGGCCGTTTTGACTTTGGGCGTGCTTTTGCAATCCTGCGCCAGCGTGCAGGTTCACGAAGGCGAAAAGCCCATCGACGACGTGCTGGCCGAAGGCGCGCGCGTCATGTGGATCGCCGCGCATCCCGATGATGAGTGCTTTTCCGGTCCGCTGCTGGCCCGGGCGAGTCTGCAATACCACGATCCCGTTTATATGCTTGTGCTCACGCACGGCGACGGCGGTCAGTGCAATCTGGAAGAAGGCTGCGAGCCCGACGTGGCCACCGTGCGTGGCGAGGAGATGAAAAAAGTCGCGCGGCTTTATCATGCCGAATTGCAGATAGAAAAATTTTTCAACGCGCCCCTGCCGGTGGAGAGTTTTCCGAAGCGCCATGAGATTGCGGAAATATGGAAAAAACACAAGGATCCGGCTCTGGTGTGCGCCGAGGCCATACGGAAATTCAGGCCGACGGTCGTTTTGACTTTCGGTCCGAACTTCGGCGCCACGGGACATCCCGAGCATCAACTGGCGTCCCGCTTCGCCCTCGCGGGCATCCGCATGGCCGCCGATCCGGATGTGCAAATCGGCGATTCGGATATTCACCTCGTCTCGCGTGTCTATTACCTGCTCAATAAACACTGGCTTCCCAGGATGCTGGGGGGCGGCGATCCGGAACCCTATTCGCAGATTTTCGATACGACAGTAGATTGCGGCAACGGCATGAGTTGCCTGGACACCATGGCGGAATTTACGAAACCTCACCGAACGCAGGCCAAAGACATGGGCGCCGTCAGAAAATTTCGCGGCTTGCTCAAGAAGCTTTACGTCTACGAGGTGAATCCCTTTACGGAAATTACCGATCCGTACGAGCCGGTGGAATGAAAAGGAGCGGGATTTTCTTCCCGCTCCGTTGTTGATCATGAAAATTCGATTTTGCTGGTTTAATACACCTGCGCCAGCCATAGGGCGGCGTGGGAGACGTAACTGACCCAGAGCCTGTTGTTGGGGCCCATGGTCATGTTGACGTAATATCCCGTTTTGCCCACGTCGTCGATCACTTCATTAGTCCAGTTGCCGCCGGCATTTTGCCTGGCGAAACTCAGGTTCCAGTTCAGGCTCTGGTAGGCGATGCTCATCCTCTGATTCTCGGACTCGGAGATGGCGGTAACCATATCCAGGGCTTCGGGACCGACCGATTCGACGACCCACGCGTCTTCCCCGTAGTAGGAATGCTGCAAGCCGGCGCCGACGAACGCGATGTGCGAAGCCCCGGCGCTGTCCAGCGCCACCGAAGGATAGTTGCCGCCGTCCGGTCCGATGATGGATTTGTTCCATGCCGCGAAGCTGCTGACGGCCAGCATGATGTCGTTGAGGCTCGTGTCCACGTACGCGATATAGATCTTCCCGGCGTCGTTGATCGCGATGTCGGACCATGATCCGACCAGTCCCTCCTCTTCGATGGTGTAGACGTTCCAGATTCCGCCTTCGTTGTTGGCGTATTTCAAATCGCCGTTGGCGTCGTCGGAATAGCTGACATGCAAAATGTCGTTGCCGTCGATGACCATGGAGGAATGCGCGCCCACGAACGTGGAGTCGTCGATCAGGGATGTGATCCATTCGCCGCTTGCGTTGGTGGCGTATCCGAGTTTGAAGTTCAGGCCGTTGTAATAACTGATGTGCGCGAAACCGTTTGAATCGACCGCAAGATCGATATATTGAACATCGGCGCCGATGTTCGACGCCACGATTTCAAAGGCCCAGTTATCCATCTGGTCGTTGGTGTATTTGATGCTTTGCGCGGTGCCGTCCATGAAGGCCAGGTGAACCGAACCGGAGCTGTCGGCGGTGATGGCCGTGTCGATGACGGCGAACGGCCGGTCGAAATAGGTCTGAACCCAGGTCGTGCCGGCGCGCCGGAACACCCCGATGCCCGACAGGGAAATGGCGATATTGTCGGCGTTTTTCGCTTTGATGAACACCGGGTAACCGGTGCCCAGCGTTTGCAGATTCCAGATGCCGCCGATATTGTTGCCGTAGATAACCGTCGTGGCGGTGTTGTCGTAATAGGTGAAATGGATAATGTCGTTGTCGTCCACGTCCATGGCTATCGTGTCGCCCACGGGCGTGGCGCCGTCGATCATTTCCGATTGCAGGTTGTCGAAGGGGCCAAAAGCATGCCTTAACTTGCTCTCCGCGTCGTTCGAATGATAAATCACGTGCAGAGTCCCGGAAGAATCGAAATCCAGGCCGCTGGCCCGGTTGGAAGGCAGGGCTTCGGCAAGGTCCGTGTTATCCCAGCCGCCGATGTATCGATGAGCCAGCCTGATGCCGTCCGCCGTGTTGTACGTGACGTAGGGATTGCCGTCCGGATCAAGGGTGATCGCCGGAAAAGCTCCTATGTCCACGCCGGCCTCGACCGTTTCAATCACCCACTGCCCGCTTGCGTTCGTGGCATAGCGCAGGCCCTGTGAGACGCGGGAGATTTCCTCGTTGTAAACGATGTGCGCCGCGCCGGCGCCGTCCAGTGTGATGGCGCTGTAATGCCCCACGTCGCCGTTTTCATCCACGACCTCGTCCGCCCACAGATCGCCGCTTCCGGTGGAATACCACAGCTTGGCTTCGAACCAGTCGTAATAAGCCAGATGCAGCGTGTCGCTGTCGTCGATCGCCGCGCTGGGATTGGAGAACACGCCCTCGTCGGCCACGAGGTAGAGCCAGTCGCTGTCTTGTTTGTAGTAAAGGCGCATCTGACGCGATTTGTTGGTGATGACGTTGGCCCGATCCTGGCTGTCCATAACCAGGGCGGCGCCGGAGAAGTTGCCGCCGGCCACGTATTCGATGTCGGCCTTGATATCCTCCGTGTCGTCGTCCACGTCGTCGTCGACATCGTCGTTGACGTCGTCGTCCGTGTCGTCATCGGCGTCGTCGTCGATGTCGTCGTCGACGTCGTCATTGACATCGTCGTTGAGATCGTCATCGGCATCGTCGTCGTCGTCGTTCTCGCAAGTGTCGCATATCTGACAATTGTCATCGTCATCATCGTCGCCGCATCCGCAGGAACAGGAACAAACAAAAAACGCCAGAAGGGCCATGGAGAACGTGAGAATCAGCAAGCATTTTGCGTTGGTCATGAGAGAATGCCTCCTAAATATTTGGTTTTGCTTGCCCCTGAAAAATCATTGTAACGCCAGAAGGTCGCGCAAGCAATGGCAAGAAAAAAAAAGCGCCGGTTAAACGAAAAATATAGGATGCGGACACGCAGGGGCCTGGTCCGGCGGGAAACTTGGACAAACTCGAATTGACTTTGCAAAACGTTGGTGATAGCTCTCAAATCCACAAGAGAATGACCGCCGGGCGGCCTAGGAAAAACTACTGAAGGAGCGATTTCGTGGCTGATGAAAAATGCGTCGACCCATGGCTTTTCGAGGACGATCTGGATTCAAAAGATTCCCTGCTTGCCGATCTGATCCGTTGCGAAACCGAGCGCCAGGCCCGGCAGATAATCCTGATCCCGTCGGAGAGCGTTTGCAGCGCGCCGGTCCGGAGAGTTCTGGATACGCCTTTTACCAATCTTTACGCCGAAGGCTATCCGCCGGCGAGCCATCTTCATCAGACGGAAGGGAAGCTGGCCGATCTGCCGGCGCAGCTTGTTCATTACAGGCGCTACGCCGACCGGCGATTCTACAAGGGCAACGCTTATGTGAACCTTGTGGAATCCGTGTGCCGCCGACGCGCCGCCGAGTGCTTCGCTACCGATGAAATCCCCGCCGAGCGCATTTTCGCCAATGTACAGTCGCTTTCCGGCGCCGCCGCCAACCTGGCCGTCTACGAAGCATTCCTTAAAAACGGCGACACGCTCATGGCCATGGACCTCATGCAGGGCGGCCACTTAAGCCACGGCAGCGAATTTCACATGAGCGGCAAGCGTTACAACATCGTCTCCTACGGCGTCAGCCGCGTCACCGGCCTTCTGGATTACGACGCCATCCGCGAAACGGCGCTGCAGTGCAAACCGCGCATTATCGTCGGCGGTTACACTTCCTATCCCTGGGCGCCGGACTGGTCGAAGCTCCATGAGATTGCCCGGGAATGCGGCGCGCTGCTCATGGCGGATATCGCGCATCCCGCGGGAATGGTCATAGCCGGGGCCTACCCCAGCCCCATCGGATACGCCGACGTCATTTCATTCACTACGCATAAAACCTTGATGGGCCCGCGCGCCGCGGCGATCCTCACGACCAATGAGGAACTGGCCAAGGCCGTGGACATGGCCGTATTCCCCGGCGAGCAGGGCGGCCCGCACATCAACGCCATCGCGGCGCTGGCCGTGGCTTTCAAGCTCGCGCGGACCGACGCTTTCAAAGCCCTGCAGCACCGGATCGTAAAAAACGCCGCCGCGATGGCCGAGGAACTGCAAAAACTCGGTTTGAAACTCGCCTACGGCGGAACCGACACGCACCTCATGCTGCTGGACCTCAAGCCCCTGGCGAAAAAAGGCGGGGCGATGCTCTATGGCGAACCGGCGGTGCGCATTCTGGAACTGTGCGGGATCGTAGCCAATAAAAACACGATTCCCGGCGATGAATTGACCGCCCTGGCCACCGGAATACGCCTGGGGACTCCCTGGATCACGCAGCGCGGCGCGGGCGAAAGCGAAATTCGGGAACTGGCCGCCATCATTCACAAGGTTCTGACCGGCATCGAGCCTTTCGTTTATCAGGGCGTTTCCGGCAAACTGCCTCGCGGCAAGATCGACTTAAAATTGATGGACGAAGCCACGCAGCAGGTCGAGGCTCTGGCCGCGAAATTAACGCCCAAAGCCACGCAGGACTGGGCCTATCCCCATGCGCCGCTGCGCGCCGACGAACAAGAGGGCGATGTGTTTCTGCGCGTTTCCGGCGAGCGTGCGCAGGCGCATTTGCAGAATCTGCTGACCTTTGATCTCACGCAGCTTGAGGCCGGGAATCACGCGCCGGCTTTCATGCTCGACGGCGGCTGCCGCGTGATCGACGAAGTGATCGTGGGACGCCTTGCTCCGCGGGACGATTCGCCATACAGCGATTTCGCGGTGCGGCTTAACAGCGCAAACGCGGCCGAAGCTTTGAAGTGGATGCGCGGGCACGCCGACGGATATCTTCTTTTCGAACCGGGGGACATCACCGCGAAAATCGAAGGCCCGGTGGTTATCGAAGAAATCCCGGCGCCGGATATTTTAAGCAGCGCGCCCGCGACGGACGCGAGTCTGGCGGGAAAAGATGCGCGTGAGATTTTCAAGACATCGCCGGAGCGTTTCGCGCTGTATAAGCCTTATTTCGTCGGTCAGCCGGCCCTCGTGGAAGCGGCCGACAAACCGGCGGATAAAAAAGCTTTTGCCTGGAAACAGCCCGAAGCTCCATTGCGCGAGACTCCTTTGCACGACACGCATAAAAAGCTCGGCGGGCGGCTCGTGGACTTCGCGGGCTGGGATATGCCCGTGCGCTACGGCTCCACCATCGACGAGCATAACGCCGTCAGAAACGCCGCCGGGCTTTTCGACGTGGCGCACATGGGCGTCTTCGAGATCAGCGGCGAGCATGCCGAGGATTTCATCGACCTCGTGGTCACGAACTACGTTCGTTGGTTCGGCGACGGGAAATCCTTTTACGCCTATCTGCTGGACCCGGATGCGAACATCTTCGACGACATCATGGTGTATCGCCTGCGTACCCGGCATTTTCTCATGGTGGTCAACGCCGCCAACGAGGAAAAGGACTGGGCTTGGCTGAATCACGTCAATTCCGGGGATGCGCTCATCGACGCGAACGCGCCCATGCGCGCGCCGTACGGCAAAGTGACGCTCAAAAACCTCAAAGACCCCAAATGGGGCGGCGAGTGCAAAGTGGACCTGGCCCTGCAGGGACCGGCGTCGCTCAAAACCCTGCTGAAACTTGCCGAGGGAAAAGACGCCGAGCGACTGCGTTTGATGGAGCGGACCGAATGCCTGGAAATGACGCTGGGCGGCGTGGACTTGGTAATCTGCCGCACCGGTTACACCGGCGAATCTTTCGGTTACGAGATGCTCCTGCACCCGGACCGGCTTGTGGAGTTGTGGAATAAGATTCTCGAAGCGGGAGAGGAATTCGGCGTCAAACCCGCGGGGCTTGGCGCGCGCGACAGCCTGCGCATCGAGGCGGGGCTTCCCCTTTACGGGCACGAACTGGCCGGACCGCTGGACATCTCGCCCATGGGCGCGGCTTTTGGCGGATACGTCAAGTTGCACAAGCCGTTTTTCATCGGCAAGCGCGCCTTCATGGAAAAGGAAGCGGCGCGCAGCAAGATCGTCGTTCGCTTTTGCGCGCCCCAAAAAGGCAGCAAGCCGCTGAAAATCGGCGATCCGATTGCCGACGCGCGCGGCGCTTTCGCCGGAAATGTCAGCAGTTGCGCGGTGGACGGTCGGGGCTTGCAGATCGGCCTGGCCTACGTGCTGACAAAATACGAAACCGCCGAAAGCCTCATGGTTTTCCCGCTGCCGCCGGACAAAAACGCGAAGCTGCCCACGCCTTTGGATTTTGCGGAAGGCCGGCGCATGACCCTTCCCGTGGAGGTAAAGGTGATCGAGCGTTTCCCGCTACGTGAAGAAGTGCTTGGCGCGGAGTAATAATGACCAGAAAAATCCTGCTTATTGGTATTGTTCTATGCGCGACGCTCGTGATTGTCGCGTATTTCTACGCGATGCATAACCGTGAAGAGGCGACGCGCATGGTCACGAAGGTGCGGGTCAAACCGGGCATCGACGACTCGTTGAAATCGCACAGGCCGCGCAAGCCCGAACGCCGCGTGACAAGGACTCCCGAGTCGAAAAAGAAGAGCGTGGACACGCAGGATTACATGTCCGCCTTTGACAAGAAGACGAGCGAATCATGCATCACGGAAAAAGTTGACGATCGGGGCCTGGTGGCATCCGAGGCGCTGGATACGGACTGCGACGGCAAGGGCGATTATTGCCGGTCCAATTTCTACAACGAATTCGGCGATCTGATGGAAAGCCGCCTGGACACGGGTTGCGACGGCAGCGTGGATAAATGCGAAAAAAGCGAGTACGACGAGTACGGAGAGATGGTGTATTCGTGGATGGGAAAATCCTGCGACGATATTTCGGGCATGGAAATTTGCATGTCCAACGAGTACGGCGATGACGGTTTTCTCACTCGCCAGACCTGGGATTTTCAGTGCAAGGACAAACCGGTTTTATGCCTCAATTACGAATATGCCGACGACGGCGCCTGGACGAAGATCTTGCGCGATCATGAATGCAACGGCGATATCGATTCCTGCGCCACTTTTAAGTTCAACGAAACCGGCCAAATGATTTCCGTAGAGCAGGACCGCGAATGCGACGGAAAACCCGACAAATGCATTTCCTTCGGATATAACGCCGACGGTCTTCTCATCAAAAAGAGACAGGACAATGAGTGCGGGGAAGAGAAGGTTGTGGAATAGGGTCGGGTTTTCGATACGTCAAGTTCCTCTTTTTTCAATTGGATTGCGCCGCACGATTCATTTTTCTTAAACTCCGGGCTCATCCTGCTTGAGACTCTAAAGAGTTACTGCTTAAACTTTCCTCCAAAACGCCGCATGAACCTTTCGCCGGTTGAAATTTCCCCGGAAATGCGGGATAGAATTCTCATGATGATTTTCCATGATCGGACCGGCGGACGATGACCATTCAAGTGACCGATTCGGGACTCATAATCGGGCAAAAGCACATCCCGCTTTTGTCCGGCTCCATGCATTATTGGAGAATCGACCGGACGCACTGGGAAAAATGTCTCAGCAAGGTCAAGGCTCTGGGATTCGGCATCGTTTGCACGTACGTTCCATGGTCGGTGCACGAAGTGCAGCCGGGCGAGTTCGACTTCGGCGAGATGGAGCAGGAAAGAGACCTGGGGGCCTTTTTGCGGCTCGCGCAAAGCCTGGGGCTTTTCGTCATCCTGCGGCCCGGGCCGCACATCAACGCGGAGATTACGGATTTCGGTTTTCCCTCACGGATACTCGACAATCCGAGGATTCAGGCGTGCGGGCCGGAAGGCGATCCCATCATTTTGCCCGCGCTGCCCAAGGCGTTTCCCGCGCCCAGTTATTGCAGCGAAAAACTGTGGGAGCAGATGGGTGTGTGGTTCGACGCCGTCGCGCAGGTGATCCGGCCGCATCTGCATCCCAAGGGGCCGGTCATCGGCATGCAGTGCGATAACGAGATGAGCTTCTTTTTTCGCACCGGCGCCTACGAGCAGGATTACAGCGACGGCGCCCTGGAAGCTTACCGGACTTTTTTGCAAAACAAATACGAAGACACGCGCGTTTTGTCCGGCATATACGGGCGGCGCATCGAAACGTGGAACGACATCGCGCCGCCCATCGATTTCGAGGGGCAGACGCCGGTGGATCTGCCGTACTACCTGGACTGGGCGCAGTTTCGGGAACATGTGATCGGCGATGCTCTGGCGCGGATACGCAATATGTGGATCGAGCGGGAGGTGGACGGCGTATTATTCACGCACAATATTCCGACGTGCGCGGCCAGGACGCCGTTCAATATTCCCCGGGACGAAAAGGTGCTGGACATCGTCGGCGTGGATTTTTATCCGACGAAAAAGGAGTATCCCGTCATCCGGCAGCGCGTCGAAGCCCTGGAAGGTCAGAGTCGATTTCCCTGGTCGCCGGAGTTCACCAGCGGCGCCTATCACCTCTGGCAGCCCATTACGCTGGACGATCAGAAGTTCGTGACCATGGCCGCGCTCATGCACGGCCTCAAGGGTTTTAATTTTTACATGCTCGTCGAGCGGGAACGTTGGTACGGTTCGCCGATCACGCGCCATGGGGACGCGCGAAAAGATTATTTCGAATTTTATCGCGATTTTATAAGCTTCGTGCAAAACGAGCGGCTTTTCGAACTGCAAAAAAACGCGTCGGTGCTCATCCTCACGCCGCGGCTATACGATCGTCTGGAAAAAACCGCAACGCCCTTCGGGCACATCACTCCCATGCCCTTCGACGGCAGACTCGGGCCGGAGGCTTTTTGCTCCGAAGATCCGTTGGGTTTCAAATATCGAATCCAGTTCGAGCATGACCGGATGCGCCGGGCCTTCGCGCGGGGCCTGGATGCCTTCGGGGCCACGTGGCGCTGGGGCGACTCACAGTCCGGCTTTTCGCCGATGCGCCGGCATCAGGCCGTGTTCTGTCCGTCTTTCGAATTCATGGAAGACGAGTTGCAAAAAGACCTGGCGTCGTATCTGGAAATGGGCGGCACGGTGGTCATGGGGCCGGAAGTCCCCGCCCGGGGAAGCGACATGCGCGGTTATTCCCCTTTGAGCGAGTATGTTTCCCGTCCGGTTCACAAACTGGATTTGGACGTGGACGCGTTCGTTTTCAACGCCGGGGCGGGGCGGCTCATTTTAGTGTCCCAGGTGCTGGAACCCGGCTCGGCGCAGGCCTCGGATTGCCTGGGCCGGATTGCGGAATTCTTGCGCGTGCCGAAAAAATATCCCGTCGAAACGCCGTTTGAGCGCACGGTTTTTCACGATCAGTCAAGAACGGTTCTTTTCATCGCGAATCCGGGCGACGAACAGGGCGTGGCCGAAATCAGCGTCGCCGAAAAACATCTGTTTGCGGACCTGCAAAGCGGAGAACGATTCTTCGGGACCGATGAAGTGCGCATCGCGATGCAACCCTGGCAGATCCGCGTTTTGGAGAAATTGCCTTGCTGAGTCCCGATGTCAAAATCGTCGATATCGATCCGGCGCACTGGTGCAACCTGGTCAAGCTTTTCGATTCGGGCGAAATGAATCGGGGCATGCTGCTGGTGTTTGAAAAAGATGGGCAGTGCGTCAAGGCGATTCACACGAAACGCGGCGCGATTCTGGATTTCGTACTGCCGGAAAAAGAGCATTGGGACGCAATGCTCGATGAGCTCGACGCCGAGCGCATGGGCGTCATGTCCGTCGATCTGCTTCGCCGCTTCATTTACGAGGCGCAAAGCTCCTTTATTCGAGAAGATGACTGGGATCATCAGATGATGATGCTGATCGAAGTTCTGAAACCGTTTATCAGGGAAGAGATCGCCTGGCATCCGACTGGGCCGAATAAAATTGCGACCCTCGATCCGGAAAAGATCGACGCCGCCATCGACAAGTTCTGGCCTGACGGGCGTTGCGTGGGATTTTTCGTTTTCGACGGCGACGCGCCGTACACCTCCGTGATCCTCGGCAAGGATAAGGGAAAGATCGATCTGTTCACCACGCTGGACGCCTTCGGCATGGCGCAGACTCCCATCGATTGGAAAGCGCAGGCGAAACACATCGCCGAATTGTGCGCTTCAAAATATTCTCCCCTGCACGGCGCGCTGTGGATCGAGCTTTCGAGCTTGCGGGAGATGATGCGCGGCGAAAAAAAGATCGGCTATCTGCGCCTGGCGCAAACGCGGGGCAGGGCGGCGCTGTGGCCGGCGCCGCTGAAATGGCGTCTTGCGCTTTGGCTGGCGAGGGTTTTTCGTGGTCTCTAAAAAACGCGACCTCAAAAAGCCGATTCTCATCGGCCTGATCGCCGTGATTCTGGCCTACCACGCGGCGACGAATATCGCGTTTATTCTCATCGACAAACGCCCGGGCAATATCAACGAATTGTCTCACGTCATGGGGGCGATTGATTTCGTCAACCTTCTTTCGAATCAGCCCGACAAGCGCGCGGCGTACCTGGTCGCCTTTTCCGGCTATCCTCCCGCCGGAATCGCCGCGTCCGCGGCCTACGCCCTGCTCGGGCGCACGCACGACAGCGCGCAGTACAGCCAGCTTGTTTTTTCCGTCATCGCCGTGATTTTTCTTTTCCTGATCGGTGAAAAGCTTTTCGACAAAACGACCGGCGTACTGGCCGCCGCGTTTTTTATCGGCAGTCCCGCCGTTTGCGAGGTCAGTCGCCAGTACCTGCTGGAATGGCCGCTGACGGCCATGACGATCATCGCCGTGTATTTCATCTGGCGGTCCGAGGCATTCGCCTCCAAAAACTATTCCTACGCGGCGGGTCTGGCCGTTGGGCTGGCGGCGTTATGCAAGCAGACTTTCATCGTCTTTCTGGCCGGACCGCTTCTTGTCGTCTTCATCATGTGGATTCGGCTTCTGATGACGGGGGAAAAAGGGCCGCGGTCTCGAAGTTACAGATTCAAATGGCTGGTCGTTTTGCTGGCGCTGTGCGCGGGTCCGGCGCTGGCCTGGTTTTTATATCCGCTCAAAACGCGGCAGGCCATCGACGTGTGGTTTGCGTTAAGCGCCGGACGGGAGGCGTCCTGGGGCATGGGCATGCTCATTATGACCTCCGTTCTGGCGAGCGCGTCGGCGCTGCTTTTTGCCTGCGGCAAGGGGCCTTTGCTCAACGGCGTCGGAGCCGGTTTCACTGCGGCGCTCACCGCGTCGCTTTGGTATTTTCCCAAAGGCATCGGCAACTGGCTGACGTACGCGGGGCAGATGAAGATGAACGTGGCGACCATGTCGCCGGCGCATCTCATGCAGTTTTATGAGTCGCACCTCACCAGTTATTATCTGGGTGTTTTACCCTGCTTCGCGCTGGCCGCGGCGGCGGCGATGGCTCTGATTCTTTTATTTGCGGGCAAAAGCCTGTCGCGCCATTTTTACCGGGCCAAAAGCGGGCAAAAATATCTCGGCGTCGCCTATATCTTCTGCTGGCTTGCGCTTCCGGCCGTGGCGTTTTTCTTTATTAACATTCAAAACGAAATGAACACGGTGCCGATTGTGGCGCCTATGGCGCTTTTGCAGGCTTTCGTGACGTCGCGCCTGTTTTTGCCATACAGCAAAAGGCGGATCGCGGACATGAAGGCGGGCCGCCGGCCTCCGGCGGGCGCAAGGCTTATCCGCGCATTGTTCGCCGCGTGCGGCATCGCGCTGGCGGGCATGACCATCGCCTCGGGACTGCTGACGAGTTTTATATTTTCCGACGGGCGGGGGGGCTATCGCGAACTGCCGCTTGTCAGCGATCCGGTTGAAGTGAGCCGGGAATATTTCCCACGCAAGCACAACACGCTCAATTATCTGGTTCCGAACCCGAAGGACTGGCAGGTGGATGAAATCAGCGACCGGGTGCTGGAAAACGTCAAAGGAAAAATTCCCAGGCTGCTTTCCATGGACGTGAATTTTTACTTTTCCTGGAATACGTTTTGGTATGAATTCAAGTTGCGTAATCGGGAAGTGATCGTCGCAACGCAGTGGGACGACGACGCGGATATTTTAAACAACGTCAAATCCTCAGATCACATTTCAAAATACGACGCCATTGTCTACCGCGAGCCCTGGCGCGAAGTCTACGAAGCGTCGAAAAACGATTATATCGATTACAAAAACCTGTGGGAAACCTACGAATACATCAGCGACGCCAAGGAATTCATGAGCGATTTTTTCGAATCCGCACGCTACAAATTACCGGATGACACGACGGCGATTTTGCTGTTTAGAAAGTAGGCTATTCCTTCCGCAGTGAAACCACATCGTAAATGCATCCCATGGATTCCGGGACGTCCTCGATGAATCCCCACTGGTCGTCGTATTTCTGAATGACGCCGCCGGTGTGTCCGTCGTTGTTTCTCACGCCCAGCAGGCCGTTGGCGGAATCCAGCATGGAATTGGCTTCGATGACGCCGCCTTCGGGCAGGGTCAGGGAAAATATCTGCCTTTGCCACAGGGACCCGTCGAATTTCCATTCTTCGAGATGGTTGCTTTTTATAACGTGAGCCTGCGCGGCGTTTCCCGTATAAACGTCCAGGCTTTCGAATTCCCAACTGACGCCGTCGCCGGCGAAGGTCCAGGTCTGTATCCAACTGCTGCCCTCCCAGGTCAGGGCGAAGGGACGCAAGTTCGGCTCGTCATCGTTGGATTTCGCGCCCAGGGCAACGGCGAGAAAGTGCGAATCGGCGGAGACTTCGCTTAAGTACGCGTAATCATCGACGGCGGGAAGGGCCGCCTGGCTCCAGTTGAATCCGTTGTAGCGCAAAATGATCGGTTGGTCCGTTAAATCGTTTCCGCCGACGGCCCAGGCCTCGTAATCCTCGCCGACGGCCACGGATTCGAGCATCCACGGGCCGTCGATGGCGGGCAGAGCCTGGTTGCTGAGAGAACTGCCGTCGTACATGAGGATGGCACCCTGCAACTGATCGCCGACCACCTGATATCCGGCCATGAAGGCCAGGTCTTCACTGAATACCTCCACGTCTTCCAATCCCCAGACGCCTTCGAAATCCGGCGTGACCCTTTTGGTGAACACGTCGTCGTCGATTTCTATGACGACGCCCTCGAAATCATCCAGGTTGTTGCCGACCGTGAAACCGAAGGTTTCATCGGCCATGTCGATGGACGTCAGCCTGACGCCGTCTGAGGATGACAGCGGCCTGCGCATGATTTTTTCTTCGGATACGAAGCCGATGAACGCCTGGTCGCCGTCGTAGTTCTGACCCACGGCCCAGCCGACGATGCCCGGAATAGTAATGATATCGTCGTCGGCGTCGTCATCGAGATCGTCGTCAACGTCGTCATCGGCGTCGTCATCGTCGTCGGGATGGAACCAGTCGTCGTCTTCAGGCCAGAAGTTCTGGTCGTCATCGTCGTCGTCATCATCATCGTCGCCGTCGTCGTCGGCCGTGTCGTCGTCAAGAAAGTCGTCGGTATCATCGTCCGAACTGATGTCTTTCCCGTTTCTCGAATCATCGTCGCCGCAAGTGCAACTGACGGCAAACGCGAAAATGCACATGAGCATAATAATGAAAATCCAATGCATACGGCCGTTCATTTCAACCCTCCAACTCTATTTTTATTGTCTTATAAAGGCACGATTCGTGTCAAATAAGAATTTTATGGCAATGTGGGTTTCGGCAAGGAATTTTGAAATTATTCGATTCCATTTTCATTCCAGCAACCGTTTCGCAAACTTGGATTTAGGGTCCAGGGTCCAGGGTTTAAGGTTCCGGGTGCCCAAATTGAAATATTTCGCCCGGGCATGTCGTGTGTGGCACAGGCGCTACTACTCTGCGAAGCGGCGCTTCGCTGCGAAGCACGAGCCCCGCCTGTGCATTGCTTCGCCTGTGCTAATGCGTGTCTACCTGCAAAGGCTTGAGCGGCAAAATTCGGCAAAGCTTTCATGTCCGTCGCAGCTTTATTGATCAATGGGGGCGCAACCGCGTATTTTCGGATTATTCAATTTTATAATGCGGCGGCATCAAGGGCGATGATCTGCATGATGTACAGGGTTTGCAGATTGCATCCCGAGCAGAAGTCGTACAAGTCCCGCTCGTCGGCGACGCGCCCGTTGACCCAGTGGTGTTTAAGCAGGCCGTCGACGAACAGATGGCTTTCAATCCATCCCAAAATGCGGTCCACGTCGTCGAGATAACGCTGTTCGCCGGTATTGGCCCAGGCGAGCCACAGGCCGATCATCAGGTAGTTCTGGCTGGAGAGCGTGGCGTAGTCCACGTCCTCGGCCCCCGCTTCTTCGCGGGAATAAGGCGAGTAGAAATGGTCTCCGCTCACGGCGCGCAAAGGCTGTATGCCCTCGTAAATGTCCGAGATGCGATGCGCGTACTGAGAATTGCCCGTCAGTTCCAATGCGCGCCCGTAGGCCAGCATCATGGTGGCGTTGGGATAGAGCATCAGCCGGTCGTCGTCGGGAGCGAAACGATAAATCCCCGCCTCATCGCTCCAGGCTGTTTCGTGGATGCGCTCCAGGATCTCGGCGGTCCGGTCGAGGTGGGCTTGAACATCACCGGCGGGATCGGCGATCACCAGCCCCATTTGCAATAGGGCGATCATGGAAGAGATAGCCGTGGGGCCGTAAGTCATTCCGGCGAATTCACCCAATTCCGGCGGCAGATAATCCCCCATAAGCTTCGACAGAATATCCACCAGGCGAATCAGGTTCGCGGCGGACTGCGTGTATTCGGGAACTTGCAAATACGGCGCGGTTTCCAGCAGGCCGAGCAGGGCCATGGACAGGTTTTCCACCTGGCCGAAAGCTTCGATCAATCCGCCGAGGCTTTCCGACGCGGCTTCGACCATGAACATATTCGTGTCCAGGGCGGCAATGCCGCGCTGCGCATGGAACTCGTCACCCGTCCGTGTCGCGGCGGCCATATCGTATGAAGGTCCGTACATGAATCCGTCGCCGTAATGCATATGCCAGGTATCGTCATGAAAGTACTGCTCGTCGTTCATGGACGCCGCAACCGCGTCGGCCATGGCGGAGTATTTTGCAAGGATCGATTCGGGAGTCGCGATATCGTCATCGTCATCCGCGTCGTCGTTCGCGTCGTCGTCCGGCGAAGCCGTATCGTCATCCGGCGAATCGGAATCCGAGTCGGAGTCGTCATCGTCGCCGCAGGCATTGAGAATAACTGCTGAAAATAGGGCGAGAACAATAATAAATCCGAACAATGCACGCTTCATTTCGATTCCTCCCGGGCATTCGATACCGGCCCAGCCTACTCCAGGAGCGGAGATTGATGCAACAAATAGTAGATGCAATTCCCATCAACAACGCGCGCGCGAATTCCGGTGCGCGTTATATCCTCAAAATCAGAATTGCCCCCGGATTTCGGTTGGATCGTTCATGAAGAAACAGATATTCAAAACGATGAAGGCGGAAGGCGGAAGGGGGAAGGCGGAAGGCGGAAGGGGGAAGGCGGAAGGAGGAAGGATGAAGGGGGAAGGCGGAAGGGGGAAGGAGGAAGGATGAAGGGGGAATTCGGGCATTGTGGATGCGAATCATCACAACAAAGCCCGTAGGGCGAAAGTCAATAGACAGTATGGACCGACCGGCTCCCTTTCGCAGCATCGTAGGTTAAGCTGCGAAAAGGATTTTCATTAGCTCAGAGCTACATACGAAAGGAGCCGATCATGTCCGAGAGTCAATATATCACGAGCGTAGGTATGGATGTCCACAAAAAGAGCATCAACGTTGCCGTCGTTCTTCCCAATTCGAAAAAAATCGACGCGGAATGGCAGATCGCCAACGAGCCTCGCGCCATCAAAAAGCTCGTAAAGAAGGTTAAGCGCCTGGCGCCCGGCGAGGCCGTGGCTTGTTATGAAGCCGGTCCCTGCGGTTACGCCTTGAAAAGGAAACTGGACGCTCTGGGTCTTCCGTGCGTGGTGATCGCGCCTTCCCTGATTCCCGTCAAACCCGGGGAGCGAATCAAGACGGATCGCCGCGACGCTCGGAAGCTGGCCTCCCTTTTCATGGCGGGCCTGCTGACCGAGGTGCATCCTCCCGATCCCGCAGAGGAGTCGACGCGGGATCTGACCCGAGCCCGGGAGGACACGAAACAGGATCAGATGCGCGCCCGGCATCGCCTGACCAACATGCTTCTTCGCCGGGGCATTATCTATACCGAAACCAGGCATTGGACGAAGAAACACTACGTCTGGCTTCGGCAGGTGCGCTTTGAGTCCGATCGGTCGCAACGGGTTTTCGAACATTATCTGCTGTCTTTGGAGCAGATCGAGGAGCGTCTGGCGGAGTTGGACGCCGCCATCACAGAAGCGGCCCAAAGCGAAGAATACGCCGAGAAGGCGGGTTGGCTGGGCTGCCTTCGCGGGGTGAGCACGGTGACGGCCATGACGATCCTGGCGGAGCTTCACGATTTTCGGCGTTTTCAAAGCGCGCCGGAATTGATGTGTTATCTTGGAATGACGCCTTCCGAATATTCGAGCGGCGAAAGCTCGCATCGCGGCGGCATCACCAAGGCGGGCAACGCGCACGTCCGTCGCCTGCTGATGGTGGCGGCCAAGCATTACCGTCACCGGCCGGCGGTGAGCCTGCATCTGAGAAAGCGTCGGGCGGGTCAGCCGAAGGCGGTGATCGCCATCGCGGACCGTGCGGGAGCCCGTTTGCATCGGCGCTATTACAAACTCCGTGAGGGATCGGGAAAACATCCCAACGTGGCGACGGCGGCGGTGGCGCGTGAACTGGCGGGTTTCATCTGGGCGGTGATGCGTCATGAGGAAATTTAGATATTAACTTTTAAGAAGACGGGTGTTTTTTCACGGAACGGAGGTTGAAAGCGGCGAATGAGAAAGGGTACGACCAGGCCGATGCGCGACCGGGCTATGCGACAGGGCGTTTTGCGCGCCCGGACTCGCGATTGTAGACAGCGTACGGCCACGACGGAAAACAGTCATGCGGCCCTGTTTCGGCTTGCCGGAATAACCCGCGGATATCAGAGTGACTCGTCGTCGAAGCATCCCTTCTCGTTCGTCGTTTTGAGCCTCCGTCGTCAACGGGCTCGTGCATCCCCGCGCGTTACCCACTTATCCACAATCCTGATGAGAGCTTTTAAAGAAGCTAAAAATGGATTATGGATAAGTGGATAACGCTTAACCTGTGCAGGGCTTGACAGGTCGGTCCATATCAGCCCGGTGCGTCAGCGCCGGGGAAAAGGATCAATAATTATTTAAAAAGCCCTCGTTAGAGGGCGACAGGATTCACGGCTGAGGCACTTGAAACGATACGTATTTCAGTTATCGGTATTGGAATGAGCGCGCGCGAATTTCTCACCTGCCGCCCGCTCACGCGGGCTTGAATGAATATTGATTTCTATCTTTATACCGGCGCTCACGCGCCGGCCTATTGACTGTCGCCTCTTTCGAGGCTCTTTTCCCTTGCATCTTTCTTTCTTCCTCTTGCTTATCCTTCACAAGTCCGGTAGTCCGGTGGACGCATGGATGCGGCGGGTGTTATAAGCCAATGGGTGTTTTATCTTTTTTAATAAGAGGCAATTTTGGGCGTCGAACGAAAGAAAACCGTGGCAACGCTTCCGACATATAATGAAGCGGAGAATATTGAAGAACTTATCGGTAAACTCCGGACAATGGACATCGAGGTCATTGTCGCCGACGACAACAGCCCGGACAAAACCTGGAAAATCGTTCAGGATATCCAAAAAGACGATCCGGGCGTGTTTCTTTTGCGCCGCATGGATAAAAAAGGGCGGGGATACGCGGGGGCCGAGGCCTTTTGCGTGGCTTTGGAATCCGGCGCCGCCAGGATCGTCGAGATGGACGCGGATCTTTCCCATCGCCCCGAGGATCTGCCCGCTCTGTTAAGCGCTCTGGACGCCGGCGCCGACATGGTGGTCGGATCGCGCTTTTCCGAAGGCGGCGACGACGCCCGGCCCTCGATGATTCGGCGTTTTATCACGCGATTCTCGTCGGCCTATGCCCGGGTGCTGCTCGGTGTGTCCATCGGGGATCCGAATTCGGGCTATCGCGCGTTTACCGGCGAGGCCATGAAGAAGATCGATCCCGAGTCTTTGATTTCCGAAGGCCCGAGCATCGTGCATGAGATATTGATCCGGGCCAGCCGGCTTGATTGCCGAATCGCCGAAGCGCCGATTCATTTCGTGGACAGGCAAAGGGGAAAAAGCCAGTTGACCCTGGGGAGGCTTATCAAAGGTTTCGCCATGGTGGCGTACTTTCGATACCTTGCCTGGCGCGGCAGGCTTTGGCGGCGCCCGTAAACAGGAGAAGATGTTGCGGACAAGCGCGGGCTTTTATATTTTATGCAATGCCGTTTGCGACAAAGGGGCGTTAACATGAGCGCACTGGAAGATTTCTATCGGGGACTTGATATCCTCATCACGGGGGGCCTGGGTTTTATCGGATCCACGCTGGCGCACCGGCTCGTGGGATTCGGATCGAAGGTCACGCTGGTCGACAGCCTGATTCCCGAATACGGCGGCAACATCGCGAATATTCAAGGACTGGAAGACAAGGTCATCGTCAACGTGGCGGACGTGCGCGACGAGCATTCCATGCGCTTTCTCGTCAAGGGGCGGGATGTGATTTTCAACCTCGCCGGAACCTTGTCCCACATCGACTCGATGACGGATCCCTATACGGATTTGCAGATCAACTGCGTCAGCCAGCTTTCGATTCTCGAATCGTGCCGGAAAAACAATCCGGACGTGAAAATCCTTTTCGCGGGAACGCGGGGGCAGTACGGCAAGGCGCAAAAGCTGCCGGTGGACGAGCATCACCCGATGATCCCCACGGACGTCAACGGGATCAACAACATCGCCGGGGAAATGTATCACATTCTCTACAACAACGTGTACGGACTGCGTGCGTGTTCGCTGCGGTTGACCAACACGTTCGGCCCGCGCCACCAGATGCGGCATCACCGTCAGGGAATCATCAACTGGTTCGTTCGCCTGATTCTCGAAGGCCGGGAAATCAAGCTGTACGGCGACGGCAAGCAAATCCGCGACACCAATTTCGTGGACGACGTGGTCGACGCTTTCCTGCTGGCCGGGGCCAGTGAGGAGGTTAACGGGCAGATTTACAATCTGGGAGGAACGCCCATTGATCTTCTGCAAATCGCGCAGACCCTCGTCGAGTTGTGGGGCGGCTCCTACACGGTGGTTCCTTTTCCCGAAGACATGAAGACGATTGAAATCGGCGACTACATCGCCGACTGGTCGAAAATTCGCGACGCTTTGGGATGGCGTCCGCGAGCCGACATCAAAGACGGGTTGAAAAAAACTCTGGAGTATTACGATAAACGAAGGAAACAATACTTTTAGATAAGTTGACGATTCGGCGCGTCGACTCACCTGCCCTGAAATGCAGCCCGGCGCGCCTGCCAGCCTTCGGCTGCGAGGCTCAGGCTCGAAGAAAGCGATGAAGCGCCGGAGATCAAGCGGATATTCCAATTATTCAAGCTCGCTTTAGCGGGCGACGGATCGTCTAAGATAATTTATCCCTTAATGGATCAGCATTTTTCCTTTGCCAAGCCAATAGAGTTATGTAATAAAATGCGCGCCTAAAGCGTGGAGAAAAGAATGTCGAAAGGAAAAATATTGCATATCGACCTGGCCGACAGGGTCGAAAGAGCGGCCCCCGACGAAGCCGCGCGGATAATCCTTCAGGCGGGCTGGAAGCAGGCCGGCGAACTGATCTTCGAGCATCCCGAACCCGAGGATGTGGTTCGCGCGATTCCCGAGGAAGATATTTATTTATTGATCAAGCAGACCGGCGAAACGGATGCGCTGGATATTTTCGCGCTGGCCAGCTCGGAACAGGTGCAGGCTGTATTCGATTTTGATTGCTGGGATCAGGATCAATTGAGCGAGAAACACAGCAAGCACTGGTTCAAGATTCTGATGGAAATGGAAGATGATATTTTCATCGACAGGTTGCGCGGACTGGATATTTCGCTGCTGGTGCTCTTTTGCAAAAGGCGGATCGAGGTTCTCAAGTTCGAGGAAATCGTGGACGACGTCGAGATCTACGGACCCAATGCCTTTTTAACTCCGGATCGGCGTTATATGCTCGTCTACAACGGCGATGAATCGACCCTCCATTTTATCCACGCCTTCACGCAGAGAATCTACAGGCTCGAAATGGATTTTTATTACTACCTGCTCGAGGCGATCTATTGGGAATCGATTTCCGGGCTGGAAGAAAACGCCTTCGAGGACCGCACCAACAGAATGGAGGGCAGGGGTTTTCCCGATTATTATTCGGCTATCGAGATTTTCGCTCCGGTCAATCCCGAAAAATTTCATCCGGGCGTGAAAATCCAATGGAAAGGCGAAGAAGAGCGTTACGGCATCGGGCAGTTGCGCCAATCCCATTGCATCGACCTGTATCGTGATGCCGGAAGCTTTCTCAACCGTTTGCTGGCCATGGACTTTCCCGGAAAACAGGATACGGTCGCCGAGGCCATATCCATCGCGAATATGGTGGCGGTTGCGGAAAAAGTGTCTTTCGCCGATCTGGAGGGCGTCAAGGCCGTCGTCGAAGGGTCGAACGGCTATCTGAATATCGGCCTGGAGTACATCGCCGGCGACAAGATCGACAAAGGAATCGACACGTTGCGCAACGCCCGACTGGCCGACATTTACAGGATCGGCCGAAGCCTGGTGGGGCGGCTTGGAAAGCGCGCGCAAGCTCTGGTTCGCAAAGCCGCCGTTGACGGAAAGAGCAAGGACTTGCTGATGCTTGATTCCCCGCACCAGGAATTCGTTCTGGCGCTTTTAAACAAAGAGCCCAGGAGCGGTGAAACAGGCAAACGGTTTGCGTGTATTCGTGAGGTCGAAGAAGCCTCGACAAGGCTCGATGAGTTGCGCCGCGTGGTGGACATTTTGCATGACGAGTGCGGATTGACAAAGGAAACTCTCGACGCGATCCCCATGCTCGGCCTGAATCAAAGCGATAAAAACTCTCTTGGCTACGCAGCGCTTTTCTGCACGGCTTACGCCAATGATATTTGCCAAAAACCTTTTGCGCCGATGCCGCTTCAGGTGAAGGATTTGCCAAAGTTGATGTCGCGTTTTGGTCTCGTTGAAGGGAAATGGGTTTTAACCGAAACGGCCGGAGCCGAATTCGATCACTGGCTCGAAGAAAGATCAGCCCTGGATTTGAGATGTTACTTCGATGAGTTTCTCGCCGTCATGGCGGAAGAACTGGGGTTGGCGTCGAAAAAGCGCCGCCCGGATGTACGCTATCTTTCTTCGCTCCTCATGGAAATACCCTACTGAAGAACGAAGTCGCTGAAATAGACTTTCAGCACGATTTCCGCGCCGAAAATCTCGTTGATTTTGGTTTTCAACACATCGCGCAATGCCATTCTATCCGGCACTTTTTTCAGTTCCGAGTGTTTTTTCACGCCGACGGTGGAAAGAACGCTGTCGCGGACGGCGGCTTTTTTTGGCGCAAACTGCGCGGCGGATGCTTCATCCGCAAATTCGAGGGCGATCACCAGCTTGACGGAATGATCGGCGTCCTCGTCGGCCAGGGGAATGTCGAATTGTTGCAGGGTGATCGTACTCCCCTCCATCTTGTCGGCGGCGGCCGGCGCTTCGGTTTTCTTTTTACCGCCCACAACAAGCCTTTTCTTTTCCGCGGAAGCCATCGCGGGTATTAAAAGGGCGAGACAAATAACGGCGATAATAAAATATTTTGAGTTTTTCATGCTGATACCCCCTGCTTTTTTCATGAGTTTCGCCTCAAATGCAATCTAGAGAAACGGTATGAAAAATCAAGTCCCCATGCGCCGGGCGAGGGAATAGGGCTTTTTTACGGTAATCCTCGAAGAACCTTTTTTATTGATTATTGGGGCGTTCGTTGCTTCAGACCGTCGCATTTTTCTTTTTCCGATTTGGCCTGTAGGATTTCCTTAAGGGCGTCTTCCGAAAATAATTTATTGAACGCTTTCATGACGCGCTTGGCGAGGTAATTATATCCTTTGGCGTTCAGATGAAAATAATCCGCCGCAAACATTTTATTCGAGGCGAAAAAATTCTGCCCCTGTTCCAGTTCAATGATGGGGATTTTCGCATCAAGGGCCGTTTGACGGATGAGGTTGTTCAAGTGTCCGAACCGATCATAATGATAGGTTAGAATAATCGGTCGGACGCCGCGGGATTCCAGTTCGCCGGCGATGGTGAGCAGATCGGTTCGTATCCACTTGGCCAGAAGCTTATCTTCAAAGCTTTTGAAAAACATGCTCCAGCCTTGTTCGTCGAGCATGGCCCGGTATTTCGATCCCGGGGCTTTGGCGAGCCGGCGCACCAGATCCCGCTGATTCTCGCTGATGATGGACACGAGTTTTGTTATCTGGAGATTGCTTTTCCAGTACTCCAGGGCGTGCTCGCTTTTCACGGTTTCCTCCCAGTCCCAGATGGTGGCCTGATGGAGGTTCCAGCGGTTGTTGACGCCGTAAAGGATGAAAGCGAAATCGGGAGTGATTTTCGGATTGGCCTGCAAATAGTATTTCATGGCCCGGATGCCTTCGGACGTATTCGTTCCCGGGATGCCGAGGTTGTAGACTTTATAGGGGATGTCCCGGTGCTGCTTTGTCCAGTAATTCCCGAGTCGCATGGGATAGGATTCGGCCTGCGTGGCGGCGCCGAGGCCGAAGGTCATGGAATCTCCCATGCATAAAAATACTATCGCGCCGCAATCATCGACGTCTCCGTCGACGGCCTTGGGCTCGCGGTGATTATAATAACGCCATATGTGCAAGGCGCCTTCCGCGGCGGCGAACAATATCAGGTATAGAACGATGAAAAAGAAGAGGCGTTTTTGCAGCGTCAGTTTGCGCCGTTTCTCCTTTTTAGGCGCGTTGTCTTCAAGTGTTTTTTGATCTTGCGCGTCGCTTGATTTTTCGTCGGTCTTTGAATCATCCGTCATCGCGGCTCCGGTGCTTTTTTAAAATTCAGCGTTGCCCCCGAAGCGAATCAAATAACATTGGAACCATATTCAGTATACGCGAAAAACAAATACGAATAAACACCAAGGGCCGCGCGGATGTTGACTTTCGCCTCTTGCGAGGCTCTTTCCTTTTCCCTCTTATAATTCACTTCTTGTCTTTGACGCCTCCGACCATTTTGAGTTTGGAGGCAGTGCTTCCATTGAGGAAATGGATTCAAGTTTCGGGCCGGTTGCCGGGGTCGAGGCGCAGGGAGCGTTGAAATTCCTTGTCTTCCGATCCCTGCCGGTAAAAGGATGAATAATCCGGCGGGATTTTTTCCTTGAGCTGATTTTCCGCGTTGGTTCCTTCTTCGCCGCAATAACCGGAGGCGGCGCCCAAACCCGTAATAAAGGCCGAAACGGCCGTCGGCTCCTGTTTTGAAATATATCGAAAGTGAGAATCGATATCCGTATCGTGATAATGGGCAATCCCGGCATAGAGGCCGTGAAGCAGTTCTTCGGAATTTATTTGAAGGAAATTATTCCTGAACTCGTAAACGGCTTCTTCGTTCAATTGAATATCTCTATAATATCTGTTCATTGTGCGGGCGAAAAAGTGATAGGTGTAACCGCGCGTTGAAGCGATGTCGGCCGGATCGTGAATTCCATAAAGGTGTATCGATCCCGCCATGCACGCCAGGGCGATCGTTGCGACGCCGGCCGCGGCCATGATGCGCCGACCCTCGCGCCAGAGACGCGCGGCGGCGACGGCGGCGATGATCCATAATACCGGCGTCATCCCCAGCATATATCGCTGCGGCCAGTAACCGGCATGGTAGCGCTGGCCGAAAACGGCGAAAGTCAAAACGTGAATCGGCAAATAAAGTAAAAACGGGAAATAAAGCAACTCACGGGAAAACATCTGGCCCAAAGATTCTCGGGATATTTTTTTACGGAGCGCCGAGTATATATGCGGCCAGGAAAAACCGAACAACACCATGGCCGCGCAAGCGAAGACGGTCACGATGATCCAGTCGAAAGTTTTTCCATCGATGATGATGCTTTCGGCGAGTTTTAACGGTTCGGACTGAAGCCAGCTCATGATAACGGAAATGAGGATGCGAAGGTTTTTTCCCGTCACCTGAAAATCGCCGGATGAAATTTTCTCTTCGATCATGCCGAATGAAAAACCGTATGCGTATTTGAGAGGGTATTGTCTCGTGTGATACATGAACCAAGGGTGGAAGCCGATGAAAAATGAAAAGAAAAAAAATGCCGCATCGACAAAGATAGTTTTTAGCCGTGTGGTGAGCACATAGAGAATCGTTATGGTCGCGACGGCGATGATGACATCGTAGGAAAAATAAAGAGAAAAACCGCATAGCAATCCGGTGAAGATCGCCAGCGAGATTCTCTTCGGCCAATGGTTGCGCCTGAGGAGATTCATTTTATATATCGGGAAAAACGCGGCGAGGATCGCGAGAATAAAAAACGCGGCTTCGGCGTGGTTCGCCACGGAGCGAAGGGACCATTTCAAATATATGGCCGGAGCGAAAACGAATAGCGTCAGACCGACCAATCCTTCGGCGAGACCGAATTCCTTTTTCAGGAAAAAAAACAACAGCAGACCCAGCGATATCGTGAACAGCAGGCACGAGGCTTTGAGAGCCCGCAGGTTGGGGCCGAAATATTTGAAGGAAACGGCGTTGATCAGGCCGATGACGATTTCGCCGCCGGCGTAGGGATCATATTGATAATGATTGAAGGGCAGTAAAAGCCCGATGTTCAGATGCAACGGAAACAGGCCGAGTTGCTGCTCGTCGGTCATGCCGCCCTGGATGACTGACGGACTGTGGATGAGATAAAAACGCGATACGATAAACAGCAAGGCCAGTCCGGCCAATATCGCCGTTTTCGCCGCCGAACCGGTCCGGCCGGATCGGGCTGAAAGCCAAACGGAAATTTTCTTGATCATCGGCATATCGGTTGAACATATTGCGCCGCATCGTTTTATTGATCAAGAACGCCGAAAAACTTAAAAAGACGTTCTTCCGACAATGAGGCCCGTCAGGTCGAGGCTGAGTCTGTAAATGGTTTCGTCTTCGGGAATTTCCCGGTCTTCGATCTCGAACAGGAGATGCCAGCAATTCTGCGTGCTGTGAAGCTCGACGCCGTATTTTTTCTCGATGTAGTAATCTTCCAAAAAACTGTATCGCCCCAGGTAGGAAAGGGTCAGAAGCTCCAGGAGGGTGTAGCGGGCCTGGCCGGAGATATAATCGATGGCGGGCTGGTCCAGTTCATTGATCCCGTAACGATACTCGACGCTGAAAAGATCGTCGTTGACCGAGCCCAGCGACCCCAGGACGCTGAATGAACGAACGTGATCGATGTACGTGTCGTAATCGACGTCGGATCGCAGCACGACGCTGTTGAGCCACATCTGCGGCCGGACCACCGACTCCCACTCGGCGTGCAGGGGAAGAAACGGGCGGCGGTCTTGATCGGGAAGCAACTCCCTTTGCGCCTCGTGGATGTCGTAAGTCTGCGACACGCGAAAATCGATGGCTTTCGCGGTCATTCGCCTGTCGGCGCCCGGGGAAAGGATTCGCGTCCACAAGCGGTTCGCCAGATAGGCCGTGATTTCGTTGCGGCGTTCTATGCGGTCGTTGCCGTCGAAGTACGGAAGATCGCTTTGGTCGACGGGAGGGATGTATTCGTATATGGCGCCGGGTTCGATGGTGTGTTTGAGGCCTTTAAGATATTTTCCGTCGACGGCGAAGATGCGTTCCGTACGGGTAAAAAGATCGGAACGCGCGTTGTAAATATGCCGAAACTCGCTTTTTTCGCCGCTTTTACGGTCGGGCAGTTCGTAAAAAGTTTCCCGCAACTGAACTTCCGGCGTGAAAAAAGCCCACTTTGAGAAGTTCATCGGCGCCGCCGCCGCGGGCATAAGCTCAAAACGTTTGCCCGAAGTCATCCGCGTGTAAGGGTGTTCGTGTCCATCGAGTTTTTCGAACATCCTTTCGGCGGCGGATATTTTCGGGCGATCAAAATTTACTCCTTCGGCGTCGACGCGCCACGCCAGAGGCCAGTCGGCCACGGTGCGCTCCAGGGCGTTGAATTTCACTTCGGGAAGTTTCTGCCAGGTATAGCTGTTGTCTTCGTTGTCCAGGTCGTCGTAATGCTCGAAATTGATGTTGGCGTCGTAGTTCGCCCACAGTTTGTTGCCGATGACGTTGCTGCGTAAGAAGCGGTCGTAGCGCGCGGTGATGTCGCCCGGAAAATCATTGACGTAATCGTTGTCTGAAATCGTGTTGATCTTGCTGCGCACGTATGTTCGGGGCATAACCCTCTGGCGGTGCTCGTGACTGAGAGCCCAGCGGCGCTCGTTGTACAGGCCGTCGTTGATGTAATCGATGTCGAATTGCCCGCTCGTATCACGCGACAGGACGTAACGGTACTCCAGTCCTTCCTTGAATCCGCGTTTTTCGTACCAGTCGGAATAAATCGTCGCGTCGACGTGATTGTCGATGGCCCAGAAATACGGGATGCCGAAGTGATAACCGTCGTCGGTGGCCCATCCCATCATGGGCGCAAGGAAACCGCTCTGGCGCGTGATTTTCGCCGGGGCCACGCCGTAGGGCAGGTAGGCCACGGGAAGGCCCCGGGCGTACATTTTGCCGCGCCTGACGATGGCGTAGCCGTCGAGGGTGATGTCGATTTCCTCGGCCTGAATGGACCAGTCGGCTTCATCGTCGCCGCAATCGCAGGTCGAATACCACCCTTTTTTGATGATAAACCGGTCCTCGCCGACTTTCGCGATGCTTTCGCCTTTGAAGTAATAATTATTGTCTTTGCCGTAGACCACGAGGCTTCCCTTGACGATGACGCCGGTTGCCTCGTCGAGGTTCAGGCGCAGGGAAGGGGCCTTAAGCTGTCCTCGCCGATTGCCCAGGGTGCAGTCGCCGGAGGCGTCGATGGTTTTGCCGGCGATGTCGATGGAAACCCTGTCGGCTTTGATGAATATATCGCCCTGCCTGATTTCCACGGAGCCTTTCGCCGAGTATTTTTCATTCGCGGCGTCCAGGGATATTTCGTCGGCGGTTAAGGTAATGGGATCTTTGCCGGCGAAAAATGACCCTCCCACCGGAACCTGCGCCCGGGAGGGGATGGCGAATACCGACAGTTGGATGAAAACGACGAGGGCTAAGATAATCCCTGAGGGCGGGCGTTTTGATTTTCTGATCGGATTGGCGGCGGGTTTTAGCGCATCATTCAAATCCGTCAAGACCCTGTCCTGTGATGCAATTAGGTCGTGCTTATTATTGAGCGTTCGGGCCTAAAACCGCCTCGCGGATATGTCCCACCAGATACAGGGAGCCGGTGACGATCACGGTTCCGTTCGGGCCGGCCAGCTTTCGCGCGTGCGAAAGGGCTTGCACGGGATTGGCGGCTGCATGAATCGTCGGGAAATAATCCTTGGCGTGCGTCGCCAGGTCGCCGGCGTCCAGCGATCTGTCCATCGGCAGGCACGTGGCGACAATCGTATCGGAGCATTTGCTCAAATTATTCAGGACGCCCGTGCAGTCCTTATCCGACATCAGAGCCACCACCGGGATGATTGGCTTGGGTAGTTTTTCCATGCGCAACGTGTTCGTCAGGGCGCATATCGCCGCGGGGTTGTGCGCGCCGTCCAAAATGACGTGCGGTTTTTTGCCGATGCGCTCGAATCGTCCCGGCCACCGAACCTTCCACAAACCGCGCCGAATGGCTTCGCTGGAGATTCTGAATCCCGAATCACGCAACTCCAGAGCTGAAATGGCGGCCAGCGTGGAATTGGCGATTTGGTGCTTGCCGGGCAAGGGGGAGCGAAGACCCCAGAGCCCCGTGCCGTACCAGGTGACGTCGAAAGTGCGTCTGTCGGGCCTGACTTTGGCGATGTCTTCCACGATGGTCAGAGGAGTTCCCACGCGGCCCGCGACCCTGCGGAGAGATTCGAGGATTTCCGGCGCGTTGTTCAGCGCGATCGCCGGGACGCCCTCGCGGAAAATGCCGGCTTTTTCCCTGGCGATTTCTTCCAGGCTTTTTCCCAGGTAACGTTCGTGGTCGTATTCGATGCCCGTGACGACCGACAGCACCGGCTCGATGACGTTCGTGGCGTCCATGCGGCCGCCCATACCGACTTCCATGACCGCCACGTCGCAACCCGCCTCGGCGAAATAATGACAGGCCAATGCGGTGGAAAACTCAAAAAATGTAATGGGAAGCTGTGAGTTGGAGTCGCTGCCGCTTTGCAGGGATTCCAATTCGCGCCATATCCGTTCGGAGTTTTTCAACAGATCTTTTTGCGGGATTTCCTGTCCGTTGATTTTGATGCGTTCGGTGAACCGAATCAGATGCGGGGACGTGAACAGGCCGACCCGGTGACCGCTTTCTTGCAAAATGGACGCCATGCAGGAGGCGACAATTCCTTTGCCGTTGGTGCCGGCCACCAAAACCGCGGAAAATTTTTCATGCGGATTTCCCAGGCGGGAAAGAAGCCTTCGAATATTTGATAATCCGAGCTTAATTCCATAAGTCTGGAGATCGTATATGCGCTGTAAAGTTTCATTATAAGTGGCGGAAACGCGTACCAAGGCGCTTTCCTTTCTCATTGCAGCGCGAAAAGATCATCGCGTGTATCTTTGTAAAACCATCATAGTCCAAGGGGGTTTAAGACCCTTGCCCCCCCATGACTTAAACCGGCTGAAATATAAGCGAAACGCTCCTAATATTCAAGATTTTTTTTATTTTTTTTTGTTTGCAATCGTTTAAGTCTGTGAAATAGGGATTTTTGGAGAATTTTGTCATTTTTAGGACATTTCTCGACGGCCGTTTGGATCAGTGTTTCAGCCTGGGTGTAGCTATTTTGACGATGTTCGAGGTGTTTCGCCAGCTCAATCACGGGAAAAACGTCAAAATTTTCGCCCCTAGAGCAATCTTCCAGCATCGATTTCCATATCGTGCGGCAATACGGCAGAAGGTCGATATGCCGCGTCTTGAAATCATTGTGAGAAACATTACCAATGCGCATCGCTTCGATGAGCATGATGAACGAAAACGGTCTTTGCCCGGGAAATTTCGCGCCGCTTTCGATATCGAGAAACAGGCCATTTTGCAAATTACGAACGTTGTCGCCGGGACGCTCGCGCTTTTCGATGGCTTCGATGCTTTTGCGTAGGGTTTTGATGAGTTGGTCTTGGTCGCGTGTCAATTTTGACTGCCTTTCAAATTTAACATCTCCATATTTACGAAATGCCCCTTATTGACAAGGCGACGCGTCAGAGGTTGATATATGCATGGCGTAAAAATTCACGCGCCGGCAACAAGATTGAAAAAGAGATATGCGCGCCGTAGACATCATACGAAAAAAACGCGACGGGGCTGCGCTTTCCGAGCAGGAAATCCGGTTTTTTATCGAAGGATCCGTTTCCGGGAGCATTCCCGACTACCAGGCGACGGCTCTTCTCATGGCCGTTTTCCTCAAAGGGATGGACCCGGTCGAGACCTCGCACATGACCGTCGCCATGCGGGATTCGGGAGACGTGGTCCGTTTCGATCTTCCCAGCCTTCCCGTCGACAAGCACTCCACCGGCGGAGTCGGGGACAAGGTCTCCATTTCCCTGGCGCCCTTGGTCGCGGCGTGCGGGGCGTACGTGCCGATGATCGCGGGCAGGGGGCTCGGACATACCGGCGGAACCCTGGACAAGCTGGAAGCGATCCCCGGCTTCAACGTGACGATGGGCCTGGACGATTTCAAGAGGATCACGGAAAAAATCGGAACATGCATCATCGGCCAGACGCGGAGCATTTGCCCGGCGGATCGCAAATATTACGCTCTTCGGGACGTCACCGGAACCGTGGAATGCATTCCCCTGATCGTCAGTTCGATCCTGTCCAAGAAATCCGCCGAGGGCGTCGGCGCCCTGGTGATGGACGTCAAAAGCGGCAACGGCGCTTTTATGAAAAACGACGAAGACGCCCTGCAGCTGGCGACGGCCCTGCGCGATACGGGCCGCCAGCTCGGTTTGAACGTCAGCGCTTTGGTGACCGGGATGGATCAGCCTCTGGGCGAGGCGGTGGGAAACGCTTTGGAAACGGCCGAAGCCATCGATTTTCTCAAAGGCGCGGGACCGGAGGATTACCGGCAACTGACTTATGCTCTGGCCGTGGAAATGCTCGTGCATAGCGGCGTCTGTAAAAAACGGGATGAGGCTTTGGCGCTTTGCCGCCGGAAAACGGCCGACGGTTCCGCTTTGGAAAAGCTTCGGGTGATGATCGAGGCGCAGGGCGGCGACGGCCGCGTGGTCGACGATTATTCCATCATGGGTCAAGCCGGAAGTATCCATTCCCTGCGCGCATCCCGATCGGGATATATTACGAAAACCAACACCTATGAAATCGGCGTCGCCGCCATGATGCTGGGCGCCGGGCGGGAACGGGCCGAGGACTTGATCGACCATGCGGTCGGATTCCTGTTTAGGAAAAAACCCGGCGACGAAGTGGCGCGAGGCGAGGAAATCGTCGCAATCCATTACAACGATTCCGCCAAACTCGACAGGGCGCTGCGTGTGCTGGAAAAAGCTGTTGTCATCGACGAGGAGCCCGAACCCGTCGGCGAATTGATAAGAAAGGCGATTTTGAAGTGACTGAAGTATTGAGGCTGCCTGAAGCGCTGCCCATGCAAAATCAAGGCTCCGTCATCACCATCGGCAATTTCGACGGCGTGCATCTGGGGCACAGGCAGATTCTCGACAGAACCATCGAGTATGCGTCGTCCTCCGGGCTTGCCAGCATCGCCCTGACATTCGAACCCCATCCATCGAGAATTCTGAAAAGCGATAAGGCTCCCGTGTTGATTTTTCCGTATCACGAACGCCTCAGACTCCTGTCCGGCCTTGGACTGGAATACGTGGCGGTGCAGGATTTTACGCTGGAGTTTTCCAAAACCAGAGCCGAGCAGTGGATTCACGAATCGCTCTGGAAAGGCCTGAACGCCAGGCACATCATCGTCGGTTATGATTTCCACTTCGGTTATCGGGGAATCGGCGACGCCGCGTTGTTGGAAACGATGGGAAAGGAACTGGGATTTTCCGTGGAGCAGGCCAAACCCTTTATGTCCCAGGGACGGCCGGTTTCCAGCAGCCGGATACGCCGGCTCATTTCCGTCGGCGAGATCGCCATGGTCAATGAACTTTTGGGATATCCTTTCCATATCAACGGCGTCGTGGGCCGCGGAGAGCGAAGGGGAATCAAAATGGGATTCCCGACGGCCAATCTGGAATCGGATTGGGATTCCATACCGACCACGGGCGTTTACGCCTGCCTGGCGGTGATCGAAGGCGTTCGGTACATGGCCGGCGTGAACGTGGGATACAATCCCACCTTCGGCGGAGAAAAATTGGGCATCGAGGTCCACCTGATCGACGTGCGTAAAGGTGATCTATACGACAAAAAATTATCCGTACATTTCATTCGAAAAATCAGGGATGAGCGAAAATTCCCAGGGCCGGATCAACTGGTGCGGCAAGTGAAAAAAGATGTCGAGCGCGCCAGGGAAATCCTTGCGCCGGTTATGGAAATCGAGCTTCGATGATGAAATCCTGGAAGACCTGGTTGGGCGTCGCCCTCTCGCTGATATTTCTTTACCTGGCCGTGCACAACGTGGAGTGGGGCAAATTTATCGAGTCCATGAAGACGATCAATCCCACATTGATCGCCATGGTCATGCTGGTGGTGCTTTCCACGCTGCTGATGCGCGGATTCCGCTGGTATTACTTTCTCAAGCCCATTCGCCGCTGCAATCCGATCACGCTTTTCTGGTCGACGACCATCGGCTTTGCGGTGAACAATCTGTTGCCGGCGCGCCTGGGAGAGGCGGCCCGCGCATATTCCGCGCACAAGCGCCAGGATATTCCGTTCGGTTCGGCTCTGGGAAGCATTGTCGTGGAACGGCTCTACGACACCTTTACGGCGCTGTTTTTATTTGTGTTGTCTTTGATATTTTTCGAGTATGACAACTTTAAGGAAGTCTTCAGAGTCAGCCAGGGCCGCGTGGCTTTCATGTGCGGAACCCTGGGAGTGGCGCTTCTGGCCGGCGTTATGCTCCTGAAGTGGAAGCCCGAGCTTTTTATTAAAATTCTTCGCTTGTTTACGCAAGCCATGCCGGAGCGCCTGGAAGAAAAACTCATCGGCTTCTTCCGGTCTTTTGTCAGAGGGTTGACGCAGACGACGGAGCCGGCGGGGATTTTCTGGATTCTGACAATCTCCGTGACCATCTGGATCGTTTCGGGATTCTCCGTGTATTTGAATGTCCTGGCTTTCGGGATTTCTTTGTCGATAAAAGCCGTGGTCATCCTGATGATGGCCATCATCATCGCCGTGGCCGTTCCCGCGGCGCCGGGTTACGTAGGCGTTTATCATTACCTGGCCCAGCAGGCTCTCGTGGCGTATGTGGGGATGGATCAGGCGCAGGCTTTTTCCATCGCCGTGGTCATCCACGCGTCGAACTACATCCCGCAAACCCTGGTCGGGCTGGCGCGGTTCACTTTTGAAGGAATCAAGATTTCGGATCTGAAGTCCGCGCAATCTTCTTCTTGATGAAAACGGATTTCAGATGAATTCGCAAATCCTGAATCCTGAATCCTGGACCCTGAACCCTGGTCCCTGAACCCTTGCCGCTATGGCATGTAAAGATGCGTGATATCCGCCTTTAGAGGATCCAGGAAGAAGATATGGACGTTTCCGTCGCCGTCAAGAGCCACTTCGGTCGTAGGCACGGGAAGCATCTCTCCGGTCGGATCGGCGTAGAATCCGCCGAAATGCCTGAACACGAAATCCCCACCCGTATAATTGATCAATGAGTTCTGATTGAAAGCGACAAGGTTTTTGGTTCCGACCTTGAGCGATACGGGGTCAAGGACATCGCTTTCGATGTTGTAATCCTCATAAAAAGCGAGAGTCGACCATGCGTCGGCTATCCTGGAAGCAACTTTCAAATCGTCCTGGTCGAGCCATACCGTTCTGACATTTCCCAGGTCGTCGCTGCCGATGTCAAACGCCCGATAATACAGGTGGTTTGACAAAGCCGTCGAAATCCACGCGGCTCCGTCTTTGTAATAGTTGATATATCCGCCGCCGGCTTCGGCGACGTTGTAGAAAACGTAATATGTTGTGCCGTTGTGCAGAAGGCTGATTTTGTCTCCGCCGCTGGCGTTTGCGGCGATGGTCTCCTCGGTGAAGGAACCGGGCGCGCCGGAAATCAGAATCAGATCGCCCAACAGCGGCGGATTGGCGTCAACGACCGCCGCGCTGTATTCCGCGCCGACCATCGTGAAACCGATCGTGGAGCCTATATTGACGTCGCCGGTGAACATTGTTTCGTAATCCCATGTGTCCAGGTCGGTCTGGGACGTCGCCAGAACCAGATCCGTGTCGTTTTGCGGGTAGGCCAAAACGGGATCGCCGGGATCTTTGATGATGAGTTTGGGATTTCCCGTCGCCTCGCCCACGAGATGATCGGACCACGCGTCAAGCCCGGAATCGTATTTCAAAAGACGCGCTTCCTCTTTTCCAAGGCTTGAATAAGCGAGGTAGATGTCGTTGCCGTCGGTTTGGGCGTCCATGGCTTTGCCCGGGATCCATTCGCTCAGAACGCTTTGGATCGTCCAGGCCTTGGCTCCGTCGGAGGATGCGATTTTTATTTCCTTGAACCCGGGAAATTCCGCGTTGTTGATCTCGAAGGCGATATGGGGATTGCCGGAAGAATCGAAAGCGATGTCCACGGCGTGAAGATCATCAAAACTGAATCCGGCCAGGTCGCCGGTCGTGACGGTTTCCACGTTATAGTTGTCTCCGCTTTTCGATGCGTATTTCAGCGACCAGTCGTCGTCCACGTGGCTCAAACCGGCGATGGCGGGATTGCCGCTTGCGTCGAGAGCGATGTTAACGTTGCCTCCGATGTCGTTAATCGTTTCTTTGGACCAACTGCCGCCCGCGTAAGTCGCCAGATCGCAACTGTCCTGAACGTCGGTTCCCACGGTGTATATATTGCCCGAGCCGTCGGAAACCGTGGGACCGCGTACTTCGATTTGTTCGTAGGACCAGGAACCGCCCTCGGGTTTCGTGTATTCAACGTTGCCGAGGTAAATATATGAAATGACGTGCAGCGTTCCGTTGGGAGTGCATACAACATGGGGATCTCCCGCGATCCCGGCCTCTTCCTTGCGCCACCCGCTGCCGTCTTTCCAATAGTGAATCATTCCCTCGGACGCGTCGTTGTCATTATGCGCGATGATATGCGGTTCGCCGTTCGGGCAGACTGTCGAAGTTATAGCGTAGAAACCGGCGCCGGGCGTATTGTCAACGACAGTATCGACGCCGGTCGCCGTGTCGTAGAAGTGGATTCCCGCATCGGCATGGAAATAGTCGGTGGTTTGATACGTGATATAAGCTTCGCCGCCGCCAACGGGCGTCACGTCCAATTTGGTTTTCGCCACAACGTCTTTCAACACTTCAATATCCGTCAAACCGGCGTCGGGACGCGCTTCGATCAGCGGATTGGCGGCCATGTAAATGCGGGGCTTGTCGTCGTCGCCGATGAGAAGGATGCGCTCGTTCGACTCCGTATCCCAAATGTGTCCGTCGGCGATAATTTCCGTAGCCCAGGAGGAATACTCGCAGGAATTGGTGGTCGCGGCGACAGCATCCGATTCCGCGCCGGGTCCGATATCGTCAACGGTTTTAATCGTGTATTCCAATGTCTGGTCACACGGGGCCAGGGTGTCCACGTAATAAAAATCGTCGGGTCCAAGTTCCGCGATCAGTTCGTAATCCGCGGCGGCTTCGGCCGCATTGCGATAAATATTGTATCCCGCCTCATTCTGGTGAGTATTTTGGTCCCAGGTCAGGCCGACGGCATTCGTGTCGTAATCGAATACCTTGAAATCGTTCGGAGGTCCCATCGCGCCGAGGGGTTCGGTGGTCGTCGTGGTGCTGGTCGTGGTGGCAACGGTGGTCGTCGGGAAAGTATCGTCGTCGGCGTCGTCGTCGGAGTCGTCGTCGACATCGTCGTCCGTGTCGTCATCCGTGTCGTCATCCGTGTCGTCATCCGTGTCGTCATTGACATCGTCGTCGCCCGTATCATCGTCTCCCGTGTCGTCGTCGATAAAAATGTCGTCATCGTCGGCGTCGTCGTCCGGATAATAAACCGGCCTGTCTTCATCGTCATCGTCGCCGCAAGCGCATGCCCCCAGGGCGATTGAGAGAATAAGAAAAAAACATAAACATCGATTGGATAAACGAATCATGGGTTCCTCCGTGCGTTTTCAAGCGATGAAAACGGCGTAAATATTTTCACAAAACAAGTGTATCCGCCCGGCCGCGGCCCCGTCAAGTTAGTGGTGAGTGGCCAGTGGTTAGTGACGAGTGGCCAGTGGCGAGTGGTTAGTGGCGAGTGGCCAGTGGTTAAGTTGGGCTCTTCCTTGACGGTTAATCCAGCGTAGAATTGCCCCATCACGTTTGTCTGAGCTTTTCTCCGTCATTCTTATGTATTTTGGTCGGTTTGGAATCACTGGCGGACTTTGGACAAGAGGATGATTCCGCCGGCGCCGAATATGACATGGCTTCCCCAGGCGGCGGCGAAAGGCGGCAGGACTCCCGAATGTCCCAGCGTAAGGCTCCAGGCCATGACGATCCAGTACACGACGCCGATGACGACGGAAACGCCGATGCCCAGGGCGATGCCGCCGCTTCGTCCGATTCTTACGGCGAAAGGAATTCCCAGAATCGCCATGATGAATCCGACCAGAGGAAAGGCGAATTTGGCCTGGAGATCGACGCGATAGGCCTGCGCGTCGTAACCTTGATTCTCCATGCTTTCGATAAAGGCTCTCAATTCCCCGATCGTCATCTGTTCGGCGTCTTTTTGATAGACCTTCATTCCTTCGGGCGTTTCGTCGAGATCCACGGGCAAAACGTCGAAGTTTTCGGTTGCGGCGAGTTTGCCGCCTTCGAATTTCCAGTGCGTTCCCTCGATCAACCGCCATTCACCGTCGGCGAACTCAGCGGATGCCGCCGAAGCGCGTTCGAGAAGATCAAAATCGGCATTGAATTTATACATGCGCACATCTTTGATCTTGGATTGCTCGGGAACGAAGAGGCCGAATGAGAAAATCGAACGGCCGCTTTTGTAAAACATGTTCTTCTTGCGATATTTAGCCCGCCATTCCTGTTTTTTGATGTGCACTTTGTAGATGTAGTCTTTTTTCTGCGTCGCCGCGGGAGTGACAAACTCGTTGATGCAAAACGCCAGAAGGCTGATGCCGAAAGACAACACCAGGATCGAGGCTGTCGCCCTGAGGATGGGGACGCCGCCGGCTTTTACGGCCACCAGTTCAGAGTTTTTGGCCAGAATGGTCAGGGAAAGCAAAGAACCGAGCAGGCAGGCGACGGGCATCATCTGAAAGAAAATCACCGGCGTTTTGAATAGAAAATATGCGGCCACCCAGATCAGCGACGGGTCTTTTTTGAAAATCGGACTGGATCTTTCGATGAAATCGATGAGCAGATAGATCAGAACGAAAGCAAAAAGGCAAAGAAAGAACATGCGCAGAAACTGCCGGCCGACGTAGCGATCGAGGATTCGTATTTTCATTGATCCGACCCCCCGACGCCGTTGCCGGATATTTTGCTTTTGACTTTTGCAATGATGACCCGGGCGGCCGCCGCCGGCTTGTCCAGGAGCCAGACTGAACGCTCCAGGGTTTTATTCCTCAGCATGTAGGCGGCGAAAACGGCGAAGACAATATTGGGCATCCACATGGCCATGGCGGGATGCATGACTCCCTTCCAGCCCAGGTTTTCCCCGACGCGAAACAGGAGGTAGTAGATGCATATGGCGCCGATGGCGAATGTGAATCCCTGCCCCCGGCCGGATCGCGGCGGCACCACGCCCAGGGCCAGTCCAAGAATCCCGAATATCAGGCACGCGCAGGGGAAAGAATATCGGCGGTGATATTCGGTCCAGGCGCGGCGCATTTCGAATTTGTCGTCGCCTTCGCGCAGTTTGCGGATATGGTCCGACAGTTCGGATTGCGTCATTTCCAGATAGGTTTTGTTGAAATCGCCGTCGGCCATCATTTTTTCGAAATCCAGAACGAAATTGTAGGTCTTGAATCCGGCGTATTCGTAGGCGGCGTCATCGGACAGCGTTCTGTGCATGGCGCCGGATTCCAGGCGGATGACCAGCTTCATTTCATCATCCAGCGGCGTCAGCTTCCCTTTATCGGCGATGATGATGTTGGGAACGTCGGGATTTCTTTCGTCGGAAATGAAGATGCCTTTAAGCTCCTGCGTTTTCGTGTCGATGTCATCGACGTAGATCATGAAATCCTCGAACTGGTCGTTGAACACCTTTTCCTTCAAGCCCAGCGTGGCGTTTTTGCGTCCGACTTCGTAGAGCATGGTCTTGAACTGCTGCTTGCCCCAGGGATCCACTTTCAGGGCAATAAAGGCCGAGACGCCGTAGGCGGCCGCGGCGATGACGATCACCGGCGGCAGAAGCTGGTGGAGTCCGATGCCCGAAGCCTTCATCGCCACGAGTTCGCTTTCCGACGAAAGGCGGCCGACGGCCAGAATGACGCCCAGCAAAAAAGCCATGGGGATCGTGAAAACCAGAAAGGGCGGCAGGATGTAAACCAGGGCTTTAAGCACGTCGGCCAGATCGACTCCGTAACTGACGACCATCTCCGTGATTTTCAGGATCTGGAACATGATCAGAACGAAAGTCAGAATAAAAAGTGACAAAAGGAAGGGAAGCAGTATTTCTTTGGCGACGTAGCGATGGATCGTTGCGAGTTTCATGGCGGCAAGTGTATGGATTTTCGGCCTTCGATGGAAGTGCGGCGATTTTGGATTTAATCGAAGCGGAATCTGTGCCATGATTGCCTTTGGCGATGATGAAAGCAGGGGGGCGACTTTTTGAGGCCACGCAAAAAAAGAATGGTATATGCGATAATTCCCTTGCTGTTTTTGTTGGGGATTTCCGAATTCTTTTTACGCGCCGCCGGTTACGGGCCGGGAAAGACCTACATGGAAGCCAGCGACGGGGATCCACGCTGGGAGGATCCCGAGCTTTTCTGGACGCCTCCCGGCGCGTTCGCGAAGCAGTTCGATCAGACCGCAAAATACGGACGGGGAAATCTTGTTTACTGCTTCGGCGGCTCCATCGTGCAGGGCTTTACCGTGCGCCGGCCTTTCCCGGCGGTTTTGCGGAAGCTTTTACGTGAAAAGTGTTCGGAAAATGCCGGGGTCGTCAACTGGGCCGCGCAGGGTTACACGATTTATCAATCCGCCGTTATCGCAAAGCGGGCGGTTTTGGCGGCGCCGCCGCGGGTCATGATCGTCAGCAACGCCTGGAACGATCATGAGATAGAAAGTTATTCCGACCTGGAAGTCGCGCAGATGAATCGCAGCGCGGGGCGCCGGATTCTTTTTGTGATGAATCGCTCCGTGGCGTTCGCGCAAATGCGCCGCTTGCTTTTAGGCCGGGACGAAACAAAACGCCCCGGCGAAGTATGGCCGCATCGCATGAAAATCCGGGTTCCCCTCCCGGATTACAAAGCGCAGCTGAAAAATCTCGTAGCGCTGGCGAAATCGGCCGAGGCGGATCTGATCCTTTTAAGCCAGGCGCAAAGCAGCGAATCACAGCACAATGTTCTGATTCCCTACCACGAGGCGATGCGGGAAGCCGCCGAGTCGTCCGCGAAGGTTCACTTCGTGGATATCCGCCCGGTGATCGAGGAAATGATCAAAAAGGAACTGGGTTTGAATGATTTGCCCGACCAGCCGGCGTGGGAAAATTCCTTCATTCTGGATATGTGTCATCCGACGGAAAAAGGACACAGGATTATCGCCGAAGCGCTTTTGCCTGTAGTATGTGGGATTTTGGGAAGCTGAATAATGCCGGATGCTTTTATTGAAGTTCCGCTCAAATTGGGGATGAACCTTATTCTTCCGTGTCGTCGTCGGCCGTTTCATCGCGGGGCAGGGGATTGACGTACATGAAGATGTCGATTTCGTTGCTGACGTTGCCCGCCTCGTCGGTCACCGTGATGTAGTAGCGCCCTTCGTCGCCGTCGAGGATATTTCGCGTGAAACTTAAAGAACCGCCGGTATCGCCTTCGACTTCCACATCCTCACTCTCAATGTAGCGGATGTCCCCGTTCTGGGCTTCGAATCGAACGGTGACGATGGCTTCATCCATGTCCCCGTCGAAATCTTCCCACGCGAAATAAAACTCCGAATCCTCATAGAGCCAGGATGGATTCGGGAAAATACGCAGGCTGTTCTGATAGATCAGCGGCGCCATGTCCGCGTCGCTTTCGCCGCCGTCTTTCGAGCAGGCGCAAAAAAGAAGGGCGAATGCCAGGATTGAAATCGAGATATATTGAGCCAGCCTTTTCATGCGTTCTCCCAAAATGATCGAAACCGGGTACCGAAGCGGCATTCTAGTTTGATCGGGCGAAAAATCAAGCCGCGCAAAATTTATTCCAAACCCTTGCCAACGCCGGTGAATTTCTCATTAATATATATCCGCGAAAGTGAGGTATAAAAATGATTATTCGCAAATTGATTGTTTTTCTTACCGTGTCGGCATTGATATGCGTTGTTACGGGTTGCGGCCAGGATGACGATGACCCTTCGACAAGCTCAGGGCAGGCTGACGATGATGACTCTTCGAATCCGGTCGCATCCGATGACGACGCGGACGATGACGATACCGCCGACGAGACGGACGACGACGATCAGGGGGGTGAAAACAGCGGGTATTTCGAGCCGTTCGATCCTACCGAGTGGGGACCCTATCAGATCGGCAATCGGACGTATGTTTTTGTCGACGAGGATCGCCCGGATTATGCTTCCCGAGGGCCGCGCACGCTTCTGACCGAGGTGTGGTATCCGGCGGATGCCTCGGCGAAAAATCTGCCACGGGATACGGTGAGCAATTTTCTCGGGCGCTGGTATCCGTCGATCCGCCGCATCGGCGAACTGATTTTGCCCGAAGAGGAAGTGGAGAATTTTGCGGCCGAAACGCGCTCGGCAAGGGATGCGCCGATTCACAAAGGCGGACCTTATCCGCTGATTATTTTATCCCACGGCAACGCGGCCATTCGCTTCGCCTATATGACCATCGCCGAATTTCTGGCAAGCCACGGTTATATCGTTGTATCTCCGGATCACATCGGCAACGCGGTTTTCGTGACGCTGCCGGACCGCATATCCATTTACAATCCCGTGCTGATGCCCTTTTCCGCGATCAGCCGCGTGGAGGATATGTGGTTTCTGATCGACAAGTTTACGGAACTTAACGATGACGATCCCGGAAATTACTTTACGGATATGGTTGATCTGGACCGCATCGGAATCGTCGGACATTCCTTCGGCGGCGGAACCGGCGGCGCGGAGGCCACCATCGATCACCGCGTCAAAGCGGTCGTCAGCATGGCGTGCTACATGGTTCCGATTTTTCCGGGCAATTACAACGCGGCGGTTATGTTCATGATCGGCGACGAGGACCGCACGCTGGGCGACGCGAATCCGTGGATCAAGCTGGAATACAATCTCTTTCCCGATCCCAAGCATTTGATGGAAATCCACGACGCGGGGCATTACACGTTCAGCGACGCGTGCAATCTGATTCCGACGCTCCTGGGAAATGGAGACGGGTGCGGGACCAACACCAGGGAAGGGACGGACGAGGAATTTTCTTTTATAGAAAAAGAAAGAGGCGACGCCATAATCACCAGTTATATCACGGCCTTTTTCGGAAGCTATCTGAAGAGCCAGGCGAGCATGTACGCGTATCTTTATACGAACCACTTTCCCGAAGACATCATCTACAAGCGAAGCAGTCCATGAACAGGTTGTCGATCACTGGATCGGTTCGCGAATTATATTATGATTCAAAAAAGCGCCCGCTGTCATTCCGAGCGTAGCGTAGCGGAGTCGAGGAATCCCTTCAAAGAGGCGCTGCTGTCTTTGTCGTGATGAACACTTGGAAGAAATATTCACGCTTCATTAAAGGGATCCCATTCGACTACGCTCAGGGCAGGCCCTCGACTCGTCCTGACGGACTCGCTCGGGATGACAAACGCCTGTATCCACTTATTAAAACATCAACAATTACAAAAACCAGTCCGCTAACAACGTGTGACAGGCGAGTCCTATCGCCGCCGGGCGACCATGAGGCCGTCTCGAATCGGGATGATCGAGCAAAAAAGGCGCTCGTCGGCGAACATGAGCCGGTTGAATTCCAAAATACTTTTCGTCGTTTCGTCAGGATCATTGTCCGCGACTTTGCCGTCCCACAGAACATTGTCGGTAATGAACAGGCCGCCGGGCTTTAATTTTTCCACGGCGGCCCGGTAAGCGTCCGGGTACTGCTCCTTGTCCACGTCATTGTAGATGATGTCAAACGGCCCGGGATTGGCGCGTAATATCGCCATGGCGTCGCCGACTTGAAAATCGATCTTCTCCGTTATGCCGAGCCGGGAAAGATAATCCAGGGCCTGATCGCGATTATTCTCCGAGCCGTCGGTGAGGGTTATTTTGCCGCCTTCGGCAAGACCCAGACCGAACCAGAAGGCCGAGTAACCGTATCCCGATCCCATTTCAAAAATTTGCGACGCGCCGGTCGTCTGCGCGAAAAGCGCTAACAGCCTTCCGACCTGCGGGCCGATGATGGGAAACTTTTTTTGCTCGGCCAGTTTTTCCATCTCCATGACCACGGGAGGGCGGGGCGGAAGCATTTCAGTCAAATAGGAATCGAGCTTGTCGCTGTACATGGCCGCTATGCCCATTGTTTATCCCCTTTTCAAGTTTGACCGGCGTGGCGCTCCCAATAATGAGAGCACGATTGACACCATAATAAAAGGCCCTTAAATCATGGGCGAGTCAAGTTTCCTTTCAATTATCAACGCAGACGAGGGATCGAGCATGAGTGAAATCAAAATCGGCGTGATCGGCGGCAGCGGACTTTACGAGATGGACGGACTTCAAAACGCGAAAGAAGTGAAGGTTCAAACGCCGTTCGGCGATCCTTCGGATGCGCTGGTTCAGGCGAAGCTGGGCGACGTGGAAGTCTTTTTCCTGCCCCGGCACGGGCGCGGCCACCGTGTTTCACCTTCGGGAATCAACTACAGGGCCAATATCTGGGCCATGAAGAAACTTGGCGTCACGCACATTATCAGCGTTTCGGCGTGCGGTTCTCTTCGCGAGGAAATCGAGCCGGGACACATCGTCTGCATCGATCAGTTTTTCGACAGGACGCGGGGGCGCATGGCGACGTTCTTTCGCGAAGGCATCGTCGCGCACGTGGCATTCGCCGATCCCATTTGCGTCGATTTGAAGGATCTGCTTTTTACCACCGGCAAGGATCTGGGAATCAAGATTCATGACGGCGGAACCTATGTCTGCATGGAGGGCCCGGCCTTTTCCACGAGAGCTGAAAGCCATTTTTACCGTTCCATAAAGGCGGACGTCATCGGCATGACGAACCTGACCGAGGCCAAGCTCGCCCGTGAAGCGGAAATCTGCTACGCGACGCTGGCTCTGGTGACGGATTACGATTGCTGGAAGACGCACGACGCGGACGTGGACGTGCAGGAAATTTTACGGATCATGTCCGAAAATGTCGCCAACGCGAAATCGATCATCGCGAAGGCCGTCCCGAAGGTTCAGGTGAGCAGCCGGTGTGGATGCCCTGACGCTCTGAAATTCGCCATCATGACAAATCCCGAAACGATACTCGCAAAAGTGAGAGAAGATTTGGACGTTATCGTCGGGAAGTATCTGGGTTAAAGGGCAAGGGGCAAGGGCAGGAACCTTGCTTGAGCCGGATGTTAGTAGATCGGCACGTGAGCGTCGGCAAAGACTATCCTCTAGCCACTAACCACTGGCCACTAACCACTATCCACTAATCCGCGGATTCGTTTTTCAATATCTCGGCGATGCGTTTGATGTAGCTTTTTGTTTCCGACGGAAGTTTGTCGGCGCCGTGTTTTTCCAGATTGCCCGGACCCCAGTTATAAGCCGACAAGGCCATCCGCAAATTTCCGCCGTAACGATCGAGCATGCCTTTTAAATATTTGCTGCCGCCCATGACGTTTTGCTCGGCGTCGAAAGGATCGGCGACGCCCATTTCCTTGGCCGTGCCCGGCATCAGTTGCATAAGCCCTTTGGCGCCCGCCGGCGACACGGCGTCGGGCTTGAAATTGCTTTCCGCCTTGATGACGGCCCTGATAAGTTTGGCCGGCAGTTGAAAGGTCTTTGACGCCTTATCGATGATCGCGTCCAGCGTTCCCGCTTTCGGGGTTTCGGATTTGCCGACTTTTGGCGCGGCGGCATTCGTGTATTCACGCAGGCGAATGGCCAGAGAAAGCGTCGACGTCCAGTCGATCAGAGCGGGCGCGTCGCCGCTGTCGTTATCGGAAACGCTGAAGCTGTCGAGAAGGTGGCGATGCACGGACGTCATCACCTGGTTCGACCATTGCCTGAGCAGTTCGGGATTGGGCGCGCCGTCTTTATCCGCTACCGCTCGGCTTTTTTCAACGGCCTGCGAAATAAGCCTCTCAAAGGCGGTTTCTTCCGTCAAAGGCGCAGCCGCCGACGTTGTCCGCTTGTCCGATTCCGTGATGTTTTCCCACTGGATGGGAATGAAAGGCGCTGATTTCATGTGCGCATTATAACCGCTTGATTCGATATGATCAAAACAAAATGCATATCGCCGGATCAATGACGCGGCAGGGCGGGCGCACGTTCGATATCTCATTGACGCCCCGGCGAAAAAGGGGCTATTTTTACTAAATGAAGCGCTCATACATACTGATTGCCATGATCCTGTTTGCCTCGCTTATCGCCGTAATGTCCTGCGGGCATTACGAAGGCCGCTACGACGGCGACGACATCGACTCGGATGACGACGCGGACTCCGACTCGGATGATGACGATGACGACGATATCATCCCGGACGATGACGACGACGGGCAGGCCCTTAACAACTACTCGTGGACCAATGACGAAGGCGATACGGTCGAGCTTTACGATTACATGGGCGACGTGGTCATGCTCAACGTGGGGGCGGGGTGGTGCGTTCCCTGTCGCGACGACGCGCCGAAGCTCGAAGAGGACCTTTATCAGCCGTATAAGGATCAGGGATTTACCATCATCGAACTCATCGTCGAAGATGACCTTTACCAAAACCCCGGCGAGGAATTTCTGCAAAGCTGGCGGGATGAATATGACTTGAGTTACGTCATCTGCGCCGATCCGGAATGGACCCTGGAGCCTTATTTCGATATGCTTTCGCTTCCTTTTGCCTTGATTCTCGACCGGGATATGATCCCGCGCTTCAAATCCCACGGATATGACGAAGCGATCTTTGCCGATACCATAGAGGATTTACTATAGGGGTGCGCGTCTTTTGATGGATGTCGCCGGGAAAAGATATCCCGTATTGAGGCCGGCGACGGCCGTCTTTCTGTTTTCCCTTCTGTTCGTACTGCTTCGCCTGCATATGATTTTTCACCCTCAGGCCGCCGGATGGTCGCTTATGGTCGACGAACTGCCCACCGGCAATATCGCCTTTAACCTGGAAACCGGCTTGATCATGCCCATGCCCCTTTATCAGACCAAGCCTTTCGCGGCGGGCACGCTTTGGGAGGGGCTTTGCAGCTATCCGTTGCGCCGGGTCTTCGGGCCTTCGCTGTTTTCTCTGAAAATGACGGCCATCCTTTGGAATCTCATGGCGATGGCGCTGTGGATGACGCTGGCCTGGAAATTCTTTTCACGGGCAGCTTCCCTGGTCGTCGGCGCGCTGTACTGCCTGTCTCCGCCTTTTTACGCCCTGATGACCATGACAGCCTGGGGCAATCACTGTGAAACGGCGCTTCCGGCGGCCCTGTGCCTTTTGTGCCTGATGTCGGCCCTGTCCAAGAAATCCGACACCATGCGCATCATTCTGGCGTTTGCCGGCGGATTGACGGCGGGATTCGGCTTATATCTGACGTACTCGTCGTTTCCTTTGTGCGTGTTTGCTTTTCTGTTAATCGCCGCCGTGGGAGGGCGTTTCGTTTTTCTGAACATCCTGCCCCCGTTTGTCGCGGGACTCGTGCTGGGCGTCATGCCCCTGGCCTGGTCGGTGAAATATTACGGATTCGAGGCGGTGACCACGATCGACACCTATACGGGTTACGCCGCCGCGGCCGCGGTGGGCCTGAAAGGCATGTTCGCGGAAGCCGATTTGGGCATGGCGGTGAAAAAGTTCGCCTCATACTGGTCGTGGGATATCTGGCAGGCGTGCCTTTTTTCCCGCAAGACGATGCTCATGATTCCGGGATGGCTTTGCGCCGCGCTCGTTTTTATTTTATCCACGGGACTGATCATCTGGAATCGCCGCGACGCACTGCGCTCGTGGCCGTCGAGAATCTTTGTCAAAAAGACCAAAGAGGAAACGCCTTCCATTCTACAATTGTCGATTGTTATTTTCCCCATGCTTTTTTCGATCGTCTATTCGATTTCCGGTTTCAGGATACTGTCCATTCCAGACGCCAATCCGTCCAACTACGCCAATTACCGATACTTGGCCGCGGTGTTTCCTTTCATGTTTCTGGTGGTGGGCGCAGCCTTCGGTGATTTGTGGAAAATGACGGAGGAAAGAAAACATCTCCGTGGGATTCTGATGGTTTTCAGCGCCTTCGCCCTCATTTTTTTAAGCGGTTATTACCGCCAGATCGGCAAAAAATACGAACCGGGATTCGAGGTGTTTCTCTATCGCGGCGACGCCCCGGAGCATCTCATGGACCGCATGGCGGCGGAAACGGCCAAAAGCCGCGACAGCTACGGGGTCAAGGTGGACAAGATCAACAGGCTCGACGTCGGCGACCGGGGCCTGCTTTTCGAAATGATGAGCCGCGTGTCCGCAAAAGGCTTCGACAAGGCGTTGCTTTTATCCAAAGACCTGGACAAGGATTACCGGCCCATCCTGTATCGCGGGCTGGGAATGGGAATCGCAAAGCGCCTGACCCTCGGAGGATTGCGTAAACCCGAGGAGCTTGTGCCCCGGTGTTTTGACGAAGCGCCGCCGATCCCGGAAGCTTTTCACGACCATTTCGTCGAGGGCGTGGGATGGGGAATGTCTTTTGCCTTACCGGATTCCCCCGCGGTTCTTGTAGGAATGGTCTCAAAATGGAATACTGATCATCCGAAATGGCGTGAAGCCATGAAGACGGGAATCGGGCGCAAGATCGGTTTCGGTCTTTTCATCGACGATAAAATGATGGTGCCGACGGATCACGAGTATGAGTTCGGGCTTGGCGCGCAGCTGCGAAGAAACGCGGAGGTGCTTTGCCTGCGTTATGACATGGCTTCCGACGCGATTTTAAGATTCGAAGGAAAACGGCGTCAGGCGATGATCGAAGGTTTCATACACGAAGGGCGCAGTTTTTTTTAAGCGGGCAACAATGAAAAAATCCATCAACAAGATCACTTTTGTCTATCCCCCGTACGGCGTAGTGAAAAACGAGCCGGGCATTCAGGTCGTCAAGGAAAACTACGGCATATTCCCGAGCCTTTCTCTGGCTTACGTGGCGGGTATCGCGGAAAAAACCGGCCGGCAGATACAATTTATCGACGCCAACGCCCTGCAACTGTCAAAGGATCAGGTCATCGGCCGCATCAAGGCTTTCAATCCGGATCTTGTGGCGTACACCATTACCACCTATTTGTTTCACCAAACTCTGGCGTGGATACGGGACATCAAGGCGGCGACGGGCGTCCCTACGGTTGTCGGCGGCGTACACGTCGGCATTTATCCCCTGGAAACGCTGAAACACGAGGCCATCGACTACGGCGTATTGTGCGAAGCCGAAGATGTGTTTCCGAAGTTTCTGGATGCGCTGGGAAACGGCGGCGATTTGTCGAGCGTTCAGGGAATCGCGTATCGCGACGAAAACGGAAACGCCGTGCGGACCCAAAACGCCCCGCTGTTTATGGATGTCAACGAAGCGCCGTTTCCGGCAAGGCACCATCTGCCCAATGAGAAATACTTTTCCTTCATCAGCAAATTCAAAAACTTCACCGCGCTCATCACCAGCCGAGGATGCCCCTTTCGCTGCATTTTCTGCGAGCAGGGCGGGCTGCCTTTTAGACCCCGTTCGCCGGAAAATATCTGCGATGAGATACAGGAGTGCTACGATGCGTACCACATCCGGGAATTCGATTTTTTCGATTCCAGTTTCACCACCGACAAAAAGCGCGTCATAAAAATCTGCGACGAGATGATCGGGCGCAAACAGAAAATCGTATGGGCCATCAGAAGCCGCGTCGACCTGGTGACGGATGAAATGCTCAAGTCGCTGCATGATGCGGGTTGTCGCAGAATTTATTACGGCATCGAGTCCGGCGACGCCGAGATTCTAAAAACGCTGAAAAAGAAGGTGTCGCTGGACACTGTGCGTGATGTGATGATCAAGACACGTAAAAGCGGCATCGACACATTTGGGTATTTCATGGTCGGAAGTCCCGGCGAGACGCCGGAAACGGTTCAAAAGAGCATTGAATTTTCCAAGCAGCTCGATCTGGACTACGCGCAGTTTTCCAAGGTGACGCCCATGCCCGGCACGCAACTTTACGACATGCTGCTGGAGGAAAAGGGCGTGGATTACTGGCGCGAAGCCACGCTGGAAGGCGGCGAGGCTCCTTATCTGCCGCGGCCGCGATGCGATATGGATGAGCGGGAAATCCAATACTGGACCAGAAAAGCGTATATCAATTTCTATTTTCGGCCCAAATATTTTCTGCGGGCGCTTTTGAGAATCAAAAGCTGGAACGAACTGGTTCGCTCCGTGTATACGGCTTTTTCCATGTTCTGGCGCGGCAACGACCTCTTTGCGAAATCCTGGACCAAGCGGGTGCAGTACTGATGAAGTCGACGCGCGTATTTTTGGGAAACGCGCCGTGGCGCAAGCCGGGTTACTACGGGGTCAGGGCGGGAAGCCGCTGGCCTCATTACGAAGCCGAAGACATGGAATACATGCCGTTTCCGTTCTTTCTGGCTTACGCCGCCGCCGTCGTCGAGGGCGAAGGATTTCCCGTCCTGCTCGTCGACGCCGTGGCCGAAGATATCGACGACGATGGCTTCGTCGCCAAAATCCGGGATTTCAAACCCGACCTGATCGTCCTGGAAATATCCACCGCCTCCATCGACGCGGATTTGAAGATTCTGGCGCGCGTCAGAAGCGAGCTTTCGCGGGCGAAAATCGCCCTGGCCGGACTGCACCAGGAAATGTACGAACCGCCCTTTTTGAAACAGCACAAAGATGCGGACATTATCCTTGTGGGGGAATATGAGTTTTCCCTGCTTGATGTCGCAAAGGCTCTGGAGTGCGGGGGGAAAGTTGCCGGCATCTCGGGCGTCATCGCCAGAAACGATGAGGATGTGGTCGACGGCGGGCGGCGGCCCCTGGAAACCGACTTGTCCCGCTTCCCGTGGCCCGCGCGGCATTTTCTGCCCATGAATAATTATCACGACGAACCGGGAAGCATTCCGCGCCCCTCGGCGCAGATGTGGGCCAGCCGGGGTTGCCCTTTCGATTGCACGTTCTGCGCCTGGCCGCAAATTATGTACGACTCCAGAAAATATCGCGCCAGGCCCGTGGTCGACGTGGTGGACGAGATGGAATGGCTGGTCAAAGAGGGCGGATTTTCCAGCGTCTATTTCGACGACGATACCTTCAACGTGGGCAAGGCGCGAATGCTCGACTTCGCGCGGGAAGTGAAATTCCGCTGCCTGGATATTCCCTTCGCCGTCATGGCCCGGGCCGATTTGATGGATCGGGAAATCCTCGAAGCGCTGAAAGACGCCGGTTTGTACGCCCTGAAATACGGCGTGGAATCCGCGGAACAGAAACTTCTGGACCAATGCGCCAAGGGACTGGATATCGAAAAAGTGAAGGAGACCGTGCGGATCACGCACGAACTCGATATTAAAATGCACTTGACCTTCATGTTCGGCATGCCCGGCGAGACCAGGGAAACGGCGAAAAAGACCATCGATCTGGCCCTGGAAATGGCTCCCGAATCGGTGCAGTTCACCGTGGCCACGCCGTTTCCCGGATCGAAATACTGGCGGGAAATGATTGAAAGCGGAAAACTGATGTCCCGGGATTACAATCGTTATGACGGATTTCGTTCCGCCGTGGTCAAAACCGACTCCCTGTCTTCGAAGCAACTCGAATCGATTCTGGGCGAAGCCAATCGCCGATGGCATGAGCATCGCGCATCGAGACTCGCCTGAAGTCATTTCCAGACAACACATGGCTTGCCTAATGAACGCACCGGCGATTATTGTTGGATCGAAATTATCGATTCCGGTTTGCGTTTGATGAAAAAAGAAGCTCGAAAAAACTGGACCCGCTTTATATTCCCTTTATTGATCCTTGTTGCGGCGTTGACATTGAGCGCCCGCGTCTGGCGTCCGCTGCTTTTGTACGGGCACTCGTCCTGCATCGACGGCTGGCGCATGCTGGTCTTCGACGAGGCGATACGGGCCGGGAACTGGCTGCCGCGATGGACGCCGGATTATTACTACGGATACGGCTCTCCGATTTTTCATTTTTACGCGCCGCTGCCGTATTACTTGTCCGAAATCTGGCATCTGCTCGGCTTTTCCATCGTCGCGTCCATGAAGCTGACCCTCGTGGCGACCTGGGCTTTGTCCGGCCTTTTCATGTACCTTTTGGCCAGGGACTATCTCTCGCGTCCGGCGTCGTTTGCGGCGGGGCTTTTTTACATGATGGCTCCGTATCATCTCGTGGACATGCTGGTCCGCCACGCATTCGGCGAGCACGTGGCCTTCGCGTGGATGCCTCTGATCGCCTGGGGCGCCGCCGGGTGCGTGAAAAAGCCCGATCCGCTTCGTTTTGCCGCCGGAGCCGCGGGACTTGCGCTGCTGGCATTGTCCCACAACATCACGGCCTTGATATTCATGCCTTTCGCCATCGGCTGGGTGTTGTTCGAATTCGCAAGGTTCAGGTCATGGCGCGGGCTTGCGGCCGGAGCGGCCTGCCTGGCCGGCGGACTTTTCCTGTCGGCTTTTTTCTGGCTGCCGGCTTTTGTCGAAAAGAAGCTGGTCTGGGCCTCGGAGAGCCTGACCGAAGAATTTTTTCCGCTACGAGGATCACTTTATTCATTTCAAGCAGCTCTTCGCGCCTTACTGGGGCTTCGGAGGCAGCCGGGCCGGCGTTAAAGAGGATTTCATGTCCCAGCAAATCGGCCTGGCCCACTGGCTTTGGATCGCGCTGGCTTTGGCGGCTTTTGTTTACAGATTTAAGTCGAATCGCGAAGCCGCTTCGCCGGTGGGACGCCGCTTCGGTTCGGTTTACGGCCTGATGGTTTTCGTTTTCGCCGCGCTGATGACGCTGCCCGTTTCGAAATTCATATGGGACGCGCTGCCCTTGTTGGCCTTCGTGCAGTTTCCCTGGAGATTCCTCGGCATTGCGGCTTTGGGCGCCAGCCTCTGGGCCGCTTCCGCCGTGGACTGGATCGAGATCAGGGGCGATTCCCGGCGCGCTTTGAAGCCGGCGGCGACGGCGGTGGTTTGCATCCTGGCCGCGTATTTGTCCTACACGAAGCCGCAATTCGCCGTGTGCAACGTGGAAAACGGCGATATCCACATGGGTGATTACAAACAGCAAATGGATATGCTGAAAAACTACCCGTCGATGGTGAAATTTTCTTCGCTTTTAAGCCGCCGTCACATCATCAGCGAAGGCAAGACCGGCGTGAGCCGGGACGACTATCTGCCGAGAAGCGTGGAAGTAAAACCCACGCGTCCCGCCGCCTACCCTGTTTCCGTGCAGGGCGGGACGCTGCAAAAAATCACCTCGATCGGCGCCAATGCCTACGCGGTCAAAGTGGTTATGAACAAAGAAGGATTCGTGCGTCTGAATCAGTTTTATTTTCCGGGGTGGACGGCGCAAATCGACGGACGCGCGGTCGAAACGCGGCCCCGAGGCAAAGCGCGGGCGCGTCGAGATCGTCGCGCCGCCGGGAGAGCGCCCTGGCGACATTCCGCTTCAAATCCCACGCCCCTTCGATGCGCCGCGGACGCCATATCGCTTGTAACCTTGATATTGCTGATATCCGTGACCGGATTTCCTGATGATGCGAAAAAGAAAAGAGACTTGATTTTAGCTCTTATTTCTTTCCGGCTTTTTTCCGAAAGGATGTCGGCGGCGTTGCGGGCGGCGATGGCTTCTCCTTCGATGCCCAGGCCCGGAAGGACGGCGCGGCCGGCGTAATAGATTTTCTTGTGCGGCGTTCTGTAGCCTAAAAATGCAACACCCAGGCGCTCGTCGTCGATGTTCCACTCCCAGTAGCGCTCACGCTCTTTTTGATACAGCAGGTAGCTTTCTTTTTTGGCGATCACGTCGGTGAAGTCGTCGAGGAAGGGAATCAGGTCTTTGAGATTCCTGACGATGCCCTCGCAAAGGTCCGACGCCTCCGCGGGATTCATGACGCCCTCGGGCGGCCTGACTTTGACTCGGGCGGACAGCAATCGTTTGCCCTGCGGGGCCAGATCCTCGTCCAGGGGATCGGAAATGTTGATGAAGATGCAGTTTTCGTTCAGCAGTTCGGCCGCCGGGATCGGTGACGAGCACCACGTTGGGCTCCATCCCGACGGGAACCACGTTTTCATCGATGCCCAGATAAAGAACGAAATCATGGGCCGCAAAGGGGGCCAGATCGATTTTGTTTTTTCAATAAGGATTTGAACTGCTTGGGAGCGTGGGTCCGGATAAAACCGGCGACGTCCGTCGGCGATCAGCAGAAATCGGGATTTGACCGCTTCTTTCTGCTCGGAGAATTTCACTTCGGCGAATTTTGCGAAGTTGACGCCTTCGATGGAGTCGGCGATGTGATAAGTGCCGCGATACGAGGTGATCCTGCTCCCTGAAAACTCCCTCCAGGGATTTGATGCCGCCGTCCACGCGATAGATCCCGGAGTCCGTGGAATGCAGCCAATGGGACGCAAAGGCCAGGTTCGTTTAAATCGGGATAAACCGGCGACAGAAAGTTCAGCTGCGATTCGATGGCCGGCGCGCGCTTCCGTCGGCAAGGGATGCGTCTTCGAGCATCTCGCCGAAATTGCGCCTGACGGAATTCGGCAGGTTTTCGTTTCCCTGATTGAAAGCCTTTCTGGCGGCCATTTTTTCGCCGAAAGAAGAGACGGGATATACGGCGTTATGCTGAAAGAATTCCTGAATTTCCGTTCCGTGCCTGTCGATGACGTTGTAAAAGGATCTGACGGCGTCGCGCTCGTCGGGGAATTCGTACATCAGGGAATTCAGCCCAGTCCTCCCCGATCCTGCACCACGTCGATTCGCCGTAGAGGCATGACCACCTGAAACGCAGGGTCGGCGGGGGGAGAAGCGTTTTTTTATCCAGAAAGGGGATTCCGAGCTCGGAGAAAATATTGGTGAAAATCCGTTCCTTGCCGAAACCGAAAAGGAGGTTGTGAAACCTTCCGAGCCTGTATCCTCCGGTTTCCACGCATTGCCGTTCGGACTTCACGTCGGCGATCAGCACGTTGTAGCCGCGTTTGACCAAAAGGCTTCCCGCGATCAGGCCGGAAAGGTTCGCTCCAATGACGGTGACGTCGAATAATCTGCCAATCATTCCGTAATAAACTCGACAGGCGTTTTGGCCCGGATCCCTCTTTCGCCGCCACTTCGCCGATAATCCAGGCGCGTTCATTGAGCCCCGAAAGGCGGATCAGGGACGTTATCGGCTTCCGACTGCGGGCAAATCAACACCATGCCGATCCCGCAATTGAAAGTTCTGTACATTTCCTGCTTCGGAATTTCGCCGTGTTTTTCCAAAAGATCGAAAATCGGCGGGACATCCCATGAACCGTTGAAAATACGGACTTTGGTTCTGCTCGGCAAGACCCTGGGAATGTTGTCGATCAATCCGCCGCCGGTAATGTTGACGATCCCCTGTATCGGCAGATCACGCAGGAGGTTGTGCACGGTTTTCGCGTAGATTTTGGTAGGGATGAGAAGTTCGTCCGCCAGGCTGTGAGGCAGTCCCTCGATATGATCGTCGGGGGATAATCCCATCTGGTGAAAGAAAACCTTGCGGACCAGGGAGAAACCGTTGGAGTGCAGGCCCGAACTGCCTACGCCGATCACCGCGTTGCCCTCGGAAATGTTGCTGCCGTCCAGAATCCGGTCCCGTTTCTACGACCCCCACGGCGAAACCGACGATGTCGAATTCGTCTTTCGGATAGAATTCGGGCATTTCCCGCCGTTTCACCGCCGATAAGCGCGCATCCCGCTTCGGCGCAACCGTCGGCGATTTCCGCCGATGACGCGTTCGGCGATATCCACATTCAACTTGCCGCAGGAGTACGTGTCCAGAAAAAACAGCGGCTCCGCCCCGCAGGTGATGATGTCGTTGACGCACATGGCCACCAGGTCGATGCCGATGGTGTCGTACCGGCCGGTCATGAAAGCCACTTTCAGTTTCGTCCCGACTCCGTCGGTGCCCGACACGAGAACCGGGCTTTTATACTGCGTGGTGTCTAAGGAAAACAGGCCGGCGAAACTGCCGATATCCGTCATAACGCCGGGGCGATAGGTATCGCGCAGCCGCGGTTTGATCCTCGACACCAGTTCGTTTCCTGCGTCGATATCGACGCCTGCGTTGCGGTAGGAACTGAATTTTTCCATCTTAGAAGACCTCTTGGTCGAGACTTCGCGTCAATAGGGCGGATAAGCGGTAAATGCCTTCCGCGTGGAAGGCGCCTCAATCTAAGTAAGGAGCAGGCAAAAGTCAAACCATTTTCACCGGATCGACGTCTTGCCTTCCTTGAACAAGTTTGCTAATACCCTCTTTGCTTTTGGGCGGGTGGTTAGCTCAGTTGGAAGAGCGCAGCCTTCGCAAGGCTGAGGCCGGCGGTTCGAGCCCGCTACCATCCATGATGTTCGAGCGGCCTTTACGGCGGCGTTTTTGAAGAATTTGAAAAATCTTCCATGAAGATGAAAACACTTCAAAACCAAAGGCGCCTGGTGTATACTGGCGGCAGTCGGATCTTAAGAAGCCGCCGCACCGTGGCCGTTAATATCCCGTGAACAATAAGATCATTCAAAGAATAGTTAGCGAAAGAGCAAGCCCCCGTAGCTCAGTGGATAGAGCATCGGCCTCCGAAGCCGTGTGCGGTGGTTCAATTCCACTCGGGGGTATTTAGGGCCGGATTCCGGCCCTTTGCCCAACCTCTCATGCGACGCCGCAACGATGCCGCGCCGCATGGTGTGCAATAAGCAATAAATGTGAAAATTTATTATCCCGGAGTAAATGCGTGACAAATACGGGCGACGACGGGCGTTCTTCCGATCAGTCCGGCAATCGTGGCGGTCGGGGCCGAGGACGCAGTTTCGGCAAATCAAAAAATCGCAATAACCGAAGCCGGTTCCAAAAGAATCGGCGGGACGACAAAACGCCCTACAAGGCCAAGTCTTCCCGGCGGCGCAACAATCCCCCAACCCGGCGCGGCGCCAGCCGCCACCAAACGGACCAGGGCGATCAGTCCAAAATCTATCAGGGCAACGACGGCTACGGCAGCGTCAACGGCAGAGCCAAAGCGCCAAACGCCGTGAGGCGAAGTTTCGACGAGGACGGCCGGCCGGATAAATTCGAGTTATTTTGCGCCTTTCATCTGGGAATTACGGAAAAAGGGACGTATCGCATGCAGGGTCTCAATGAGATTGCCCGGCGATACGGCTGCAAGCCCGAGGAAATCACGCAGTTTCTGAAGGATTACGGGATCGACAAAGAGACCGTCAAAGCCACCGGATTCGACGTGAACATGGCGCGGCTGGACGTGCAGGTGGCGCCGGAAGGCGTTGATAAATGGGAACTGGCCCGCCCGTGGTACGATGAGTTCCTCGTCGCGCAAAGCGAATCGACGCCGGAAGATACGAATGCCGCGGTTGAACACGATCAATGATGTATTATTCAGTCGCCGATCGGGCAGGGCGTCTTTTCCACGCTTAATTCACCGACTTTACCGATAAATTCTTTCGACATCCTTTTGAGTTTGCCGAGCCGCGTCGTGAGGGCGTGCATAGTGTATCCCGTCGCCACGACTTCGCCGGTTTCCCGGGTCGTAACGCGGTACTCGAATCGAAATGAGGCTCTTTTCACTTTCGATTTCGGCACCCAGCATTCCACGGACAAAACATCGTCGTACCTTGCGGGGGAGTGATAATTGACGTGGGCCTTGACGACAACGAGGTACATGTCGTTTTCGACCATATCTTTCGGCTTCCGCAGCAGACCGCGGAACCATTCGGTCCGGGCCATCTCGAAAATGCGCAGATAATTGGCGTTGTAGACAATGCCCATGCCGTCTATGTCGCCGAAGAGAACCCGATATTCGCTTCGGTGAACCGTCATGGTTTAATCGTCATTCCTTTGGTTCGCCGACGTCGGCGGGCGCTTCGGTAATCTGATCGGATTCGGGAGTTTCCGTTTTCACCGGCGCTGCTTCATCAACCGCGGGAGTTTCCGCGGGAGGCTCTTCCGGTTTTTCCACAGGTTCGGGAAGCTCGACTTTGTTTTCCTTCAAGGTCGCGTTGAAGATCAATTCCCAAAGGTTGTTTTCTTCAACCGGGGATTCCTTGAGCGCCACCATGTGAGACTGAACCAGCAGGCTTCCGGCCAATACGGCGCGATAATCCTTTTTGAAACCGCGTTTCTTCTTCAAAAGAACCTTGAAGTTTTTGTCGAGGTTTTCCGCCAGTTCGTCGGTGACGAAATCCGGGAGGATTTCCCGGCGTCTGTCTTTCCAGAATTCCTCGTATTCTTCCGCGTAGTACATGATGTCGTCGTTCGAGTAGATGTCTTTCATGGCGGCGTTGATCGCCGGATCCGTCAGGTCCAGTTTTTCATACAGCGCCTTGGCGTCGAAGCGGACGTCTTTCAAGGATTCGTCGGTCGTAAACATCACGGACAGATGCTGAACGTTTTTGATGAAGTTGGCGACGTTGCCGAATTCCCCGAGCATCTGATGCTGCACGGCGTTTTCGCTGGCGACCGTCGTGGAGCGGGTTTTATGCCTGGCGTGGTCTTTCTGACGCTTTTTCATCAGGCGTTTCTGGCGTTTTCTTTCGGTTGATTTTGCTTTGGCCATTGCAATGACTCCCTCAAGTGACTCTACATCGTATAGCGTTTCGGCGGATTATTGTATAGCCCGGCGTCAGTGGCGCGACGAGAAAAAATCGTCGAGTATCCGCGCGTGGTCGAAACAGAAGTTTTCGGGAAGGTTGTCGCGCTGAAAAACGGCGACTCTTTTCGCGTCGGAATCGGCTTTGGGAACCCCGTCGGCGGATGCGACAAAGACCACGGATACGGTATGCATGCGGTCGTCCCGGGACGGATCCGAATATACGTGCAGTTGCCGCATGAGACGAACATCCAGCCCCGTTTCTTCTTTGGCTTCCCTGATGGCGGCGTGTTCCACGGTTTCCCCCACCTCGACGAAGCCGCCGGGCAGAGCGTAGCCATGGGGAGGATTCTTTCGCTCGATGACGACGACGCCGCCCTGGCGCAAAAGGATAATGATATCAACGGTGAGTTTGGGTGTTTCCGGATTCCATGCCATTTTTTTATAATCTTTAAAAAGAGGGTTATTTTTTCTTGGCCAGCGCGGCGTTGTAGTTCTTGTTGAGCTGCGTGATGCCCGGATTGATTTTGCGCGCCGATTTATAATAGGACAAAGCTTTGGAGTATTCCCCTTTCTTGTACGCGGCGTCGCCCATCTTCCAGTAATAATTCAGAATTTTGTTCCTTTTATTCTGTAATTTGGCCTTGTTGCCGGGCTGCGTTAACAGACTCGATGATTTTTTATACAGGCCGTCGGCGTTTAAGACCGGCGGCGAAGTATAAAATCCGACTCCGTATGCGGCGTCGCCGATCGCCTCGAATGCTTTGCTGGCCGGAAAGGGCGCAATGGCGGGAAAAAGAAGAAAAAAGGCCAATAAAAGGATTATCAATCCGCCCGGGATCAGCACGATGGGGCTGAAAGGCGAAAATCCTTTCTTCGCTTTTTTGACCGATGCCGGCGGAGATATTTCGTCGACGTCGGGAGGTTGGTATTTTTCGAGTTGAAGAAGCTCGTCGGCCGCCTTCTTGGAAGCGTACCCTTCCAGAAAATCACTGAGGACCTTTTTGGCCTCTTCGTGTTTGTTGTCGCCCAAAAGTTCTCGCGCGCTTTTTAACGCTTTCTGCTCTTCGGTGAGCTTTTCTTCATATCTTTCGAAGATGGTTTGCGCTTCGGCGTTTCCCGGCGATTCCTTCAGCGCTTCTTCAAGGTGCCGGATGGCGCCGTCAAGGTCGCCTCTGGAATAACAGTCCTCCGCCGAAGCAATGGCGCCGGATACGTCTTTTCCGCCCGCGGTCATGGTTTGATCCAGCGTAACCGTATTGGGTTCCGAAGCTGATGCGATGATCGTCGGCGGTTCCTCGGGCAAGGGCTCGGGAGATTTTCCTTCCAGAGCGCATTTGATGTCCGACATGGATTGGAAGCGGTTGTCGGCGCGTTTTTCCAGGCATCTTTCGATGGTGGCGCACAAATCTTCGGAAAGATCCATGCGCTTGAGCTTGATGGGAGGCGTGGGCTTGGAAAGGATCATGCGCATCAGTTCGGTGGTGCGTTCGCTCTTGAAAGGCACGCTGCCCGTGGCCATTTCGTAGAGAACCACGCCGAAACTGAAGATATCGGAGCGGTGATCGAGCTGCCCGTCCCACTGCTCGGGACTCATGTACGGCGCCGTGCCGAGTATTTCGCCGCTGGCGGTGAGCATGGTGGCGCCTTCGGATTTTGAGATGCCGAAGTCCATGAGAGTGGAATGATCTTCCGCGCCGATCATAATGTTGTTGGACTTGATGTCGCGGTGAATCGTTCCCCGGTCGTGCAAATAGGCCAGGGCGCTGGCGATCTGCGCGCCGATGCGTCGAAGACGGGCTTCATCGAGCCCGCCGGTCCGGCGGATGATCTGCTTGAGGGTCTGGCTCCCCAGATGCTTCATGACGAAGAACAGCTGGGGACCGTCGCGCATGATGTTATAGATGGGCACGATGTGCGGATGATCCAGGCGCGCGGCGATCTTGATCTCGGCCTCGAAGCGTTTTCCCAGTCTTTCGTCGGAAAACAGATCCTGGTGCAGTACTTTGACCGCCACGGTGCGGTCTACGTCAAAGTCGATTTCCCGAGCCTCGTAAACGCTTCCCATGCCGCCTTTGCCGATCATGCCGATGACTTTATATTTGCCGCCGAGAATCGCTCCGGCTTCCAGTTTTGTCGGACTGGATGTGTCCAGGGGAACGCGGTCGCCCTGGGACATGACGGTTTTGTCGGGTGTCGTGGTCAGATCCGAACCGCAGAATTTGCATTTCAGAGCTTCGGATTTAATGACTTCCGCGCAATATGGGCAGGTCTTGGTGCCTTCAGTTTCCGCCACAAATAACTCCCCCGTCATGTTATCGGCATCGGCATAATAGGTTGCTGCTGCTTCGATGCTATAAACGACCTAAGACGCTGTCAAGTTGGATGCCCCGCAAAATGTAGAAATATCGCCCTTGACCGACCTTAAGGGCATTGCTAAAGACCTTGATGATAAAAGGAAACGAAACGGGAGATCTCATGATTCTGAAAAAAATCGAAGCGGGGCCGCTGGCCGTCAATTGCTATATTATCGGCGATGAAAAATCCATGGAAGCTGCGGTGGTCGATCCGGGAGGCGACGCCGACGCTATATATTCGCTCTTGAAATCCGAAGGATTGACCTGCGTGAAAATCATCAACACGCACGCGCATTTCGATCACGTCGGCGGCAATGCGGACCTGAAAGAGATGACGGGAGCCGATATCTATATCCATGCCGACGAAGCTCCGAGTCTTCAGCATTCCGACGGCGCGGCAAAAATGTTCGGCGTCAGCGCGGGCAAATCCCCGGCCGCGGACAAGTTCGTCGCCGATGGCGACATGATCGAAATCGGCGAATTGAAGGCCCGCGTCGCGGAAATACACGGCCACAGCCCGTGCGGAATCGCTCTGATTTTCGACGACGAAAAGATCGCCATCGTAGGGGACTCGCTGTTTGCCGGCTCCATCGGTCGGACGGATTTCCCCGGCGGAAATTACGATGCGTTGATTGGCGATATCAAGGAAAAAATCTTCACGCTTCCGGACGATACGGTGATTCTGCCCGGGCATATGTCCGAAACGACGGTGGGAAGAGAAAAGCAATACAATCCGTTCTTCTCATAATGGCTGAACAATTTTGTTTTTCATTCAGGCGATGACAAGCTATAATCCTTGGCACGCCCATGAACGCTATTTTGGAGAATCAATGCTGAAAACGAAAAACATCCTCCTGGGAATCACCGGAGGAATCGCCGCATACAAGGCCGCCGAGCTCACGCGCCTGCTCGTAAAAACAGGAGCCAAGGCGCACGTGATCATGACGAAGGCGGCCACGGAGTTCATCACTCCGCTGACCATGCAGACTCTTTCAAACAACGCCGTGCACACGGAGATGTTCAATCTGATCGACGACTCGAAGGTGGGACATATCTCCCTGGCCCTGATGGCCGATCTCGTCGTCGTCGCGCCGGCGACGGCCAATTGCATCGGCAAGGTCGCTTCGGGAATCGCCGACGATTTACTGACCACGACGATTACCGCGTGCGGGTGCCCCGTTCTGTTTTGCCCCGCGATGAACGACAGGATGTGGAGCAATCCCATCGTCCAGGACAATGTGGCCAGGCTTCAGGACAACGGATATCACGTTCTCCTTCCCGACGGCGGAGAACTGGCCTGCAAGAGCGTCGGGGTGGGGCGCCTGCCCGATCCGGCGGTGATCATCGCTTCCATGACGCATATCCTGGCGCCCAAGCCTTTGAAGGGATTGAAGATCGTCGTCAGCGCGGGACCGACGCGCGAAAAAATCGACATGGTGAGGTTTATGAGCAATCGTTCCAGCGGGAAGATGGGATACGCCCTGGCTCAGGCGGCTTACAATTACGGCGCCGATGTCACGCTGGTCAGCGGTCCTGTGGCCCTGCAACCCCCGATGGGCGTCAAAGTGATTTCCGTGGAAACCGCCGCGGAGATGCACAAGGCTCTTGAAGGCGAGATCGCCGACGCCTATGCCCTGATCATGAGCGCCGCCGTCGCGGATTTTAGGCCGAAAAATGTTTTTGAAGGCAAATCGCCGAAAAACAAAATGCCCAAAAGCCTGGTTCTCGAGCAGAATCCCGATATCCTGATCTCTTTGTCTGATAAAAAGGGAAAATGCATTATGGTGGGATTCGCCGCGCAGGAGGGAGAAGACCGGAATGCGGCCGAGAAAAAGTTGGCGGATAAGAAATTGGATCATATCGTTTTGAATGATATTTCCGAAAACGGCATCGGCTTTGACTGCGACGACAACGCAGTGACGGTCATCAGCGCCGACGGAAGGGCGAATTACTTTCAAAAAATGCCGAAGACGGAAATCGCTCGAAATATCCTGGAAACTATTTTCAACGTGAAAATATAAAAAGGCGGCATGGCTTTGAGTAAAACGGAGACGGGAAGCAAATCCGGCAAAGATGCCGTGCTCGGCTTTCTGGATGATGCGATCAACTCCCTGCGACATGCTCAAAAGCATCACCGCATGGCCCGCATTTCCGCCGGCGCCCTGGAAAATGCTCGAAAGGGCCTTGACGATCAAAGCGCGCCGGCTCCCGCCGAGCCGCCCATGAAGGAGACAGCCATCGCACCAAGCCAGGAAATCATCACTCCCCCGGCTGTTCCTTTAGGGAGCACGCTGGAAGAAATTCGGGAAACTCTAGGGGATTGCACCCGGTGTAAACTGCATTCCACGAGAAATAAAATCGTCTTCGGCGCCGGAAATCCCCATGCGGAATTGATGTTCATCGGAGAAGCGCCGGGCGCTGACGAGGACGCGCAGGGAATACCCTTCGTGGGACGGGCCGGAAAGCTTCTGACGAAAATGATCGAAGCCATGGGCGTCACGCGCGACGATGTTTTTATCGCCAATATCATCAAGTGCCGCCCGCCGGGCAACCGCGATCCGGAAAAGGACGAGGTGACGGCGTGCAAACCTTTTCTTCTGGCGCAGATCGAGGCCATCAAACCTAAAGTGATCTGCACGCTGGGAAATCCTTCCACGAAATCCATCCTCAACACGACGACGGGCATTTTCAAAATGCGGGGACGGTTCCACGATTTCGACGGCACGCCGGTGATGCCGACTTTCCATCCGGCCTTTTTGTTGCGCAGCCCCAATTACAAAAAAGAAGCCTGGGAAGATCTTCAGGCCGTCATGGCGAAACTGAACTGGCCTTTGCCGGAAACGAGGAAGAAATGAAGTCATTGAAATTGAGGCTTCTCGTCTACGCGTGCCTGATCGCCCTGGGGCCGGTTATCGCCATGGCGCAAAGCGCCGGCGATGAAGCTGAAAATTTGACAAGCGAATCTCAGCCCAGAGTTCTCGTGATCAAGCTGGATTCGACGGTGAATCCCGGCAGCGCCGATTTTTTCATCTCCTCGATCAAGCGGGCGGAAAATTCCGGATTTGACGCCTTGCTCATCGAACTCGACACCCCCGGTGGATTGGTGGAATCCACGAGAGACATCGTGCAGGCTTTCCTGAATTCGAAGATACCCATCATCGTTTACGTCACGCCGCCCGGCGCCAGGGCCGGCAGCGCGGGCGTGATGATCACCATGGCCGCGCATATCGCCGTCATGGCGCCGAGCACCAATATCGGCGCCGCGCATCCCGTCGCCGGCGGCGGCGAGGAAATCGGCGAAGAGATGAACAAGAAGATCACGAACGACACCGCCGCCTGGATCGAAGGCATCGCCGAGCAAAGGAACAGAAACAAGGAATGGGCCGTCAAAGCCGTGCGCGACAGCGTGTCTGTAACGGCCACGAAGGCTCTGAAGGTCAAGGTGATCGATTTTATCGCCGACAACCTGGAGGATCTTTTCACGAAAGCCGACGGGCGCATGATTCAACTGGCGGATAAAAGCGAGGTTGCGCTCAAACTGGCCGGGGCGAAAATCATCCGCGACGAGCCGGGAATGAAGCACCGTCTGTTGATGCGCCTGGCCGATCCGAATATTGCATACATCCTGATGATCATCGGTTTCCTGGGCATTTATGCCGAGTTTTCCCATCCCGGCCTCATCTTCCCGGGAGCATTGGGCGCCATCTGCTTTTTACTCTTTTTAATGAGCACGCAGGTTTTGCCGATCAATCTGACGGGGATGATCCTGATTATTCTGGCCATGATCATGTTCGTGGCCGAAGTGAAGATTACCAGCTACGGAGCATTGACCCTGGGCGGGGCGGTCTGCCTGGCCATGGGATCGCTTTTCCTTTTTGACGCACCGGAGAAAGTTATGGAGTCGCCGGATTTTTCTTTTGCGGTTTCGTGGGCGTTGATCATCCCGGCCACGGCGGGATTCGCCCTGATCGCGGCCTTTATCGCCTACGTCGTTTTTCGGGTTCAGCGAAAAAAGCCTCAGACGGGGCAGGAATCTTTGGTCGGAGAAATCGGAATCGTCGCCGCGGCCATTACCGAAGGCGCGGGCCAGGTGAAATTGCAGGGCGTGCGATACAGCGCCGAGGCTGAAGGCGATATCGAAAAGGGCAAAAAAGTGCGCGTCGTGAAAATCGACAGATCCACCGTGACTGTCGAAGCGGTGGATTAAGTGCTATAGTTTCGCGTCACAAACAGGGGATCAATACTCAACGGGGAGGCATCCAATGCAGTTTATCGGCGGTTTCGGCATTCTATTCGTTTTGGCGTTCTTATTTATTCTGGCGGGCCTGCGTGTGCTCAACGAGTATGAGCGCGGCGTGATTTTCAGACTCGGGCGTCTGGGGCCTTTGAAGGGACCCGGATTGAAATGGATCATCCCGGCTGTTGATCGGATGGTGCGCATCAGCACGCGAATCATCACCATGGATATTCCCCCGCAGGACGTTATCACCAGGGACAATGTCACCATCAAAGTCAACGCGGTTTTCTATTTCCGGGTCATGGAGCCCACGAAAGCTGTCTTGGAAGTGGAAAATTACATCTACGCCACAAGCCAGTTGGCCCAGACGACGCTGAGAAGCGTTTTGGGTGAAGTGGAACTCGACGATTTGCTTTCGGATCGGGAGAAAATCAATGAACGCCTCCAGGTCATCATCGACGAATCGACCGATCCCTGGGGCATCAAAGTGACCGCCGTTGAAGTCAAGCACATCGACTTGCCCAACGAAATGCAGCGCGCCATGGCCAAGCAGGCCGAGGCGGAACGCGAACGCCGCGCCAAAATCATCGCCGCGGAAGGCGAATTCCAGGCCGCGGAAAAACTCGCACAAGCCGCCGACGTCATCGGCAAACACCCCGCGGCTCTGCAATTGCGTTATTTACAGACGCTGGCCGAGATTGCCACGGAAAACAACTCCACGACGCTTTTCCCGATCCCGATTGATCTGTTCAAAGCCGTGGACAAACTTTCGCATTTAAAAGACTGAGCAGACTGAGCGTTATTGCACGACACTGGTAATGAAAAGCTCCGATTTCGATTATCACCTCCCCGCGGAATTGATTGCGCAGCGGCCTTGCCCCGAAAGGGACAAGGCCCGCTTGCTTGTTTATGACCGGCGAAAAGACGTTCTCGAACATCGAATGGTCCGCGAGCTTCCCGATATTTTAGCGCCGGATACGCTCATGGTTTTCAACGACACGAAAGTCATGCCGGTGCGGCTTTACGGCAGGAAAATCACGGGCGGCGCCGTCGAGTTTCTACTTCTGGATATGCCCGCCGCCGGGGAAAATGGATGTCGGGGCATAGGCAAAGCCCGCCGGAAACTGAAGCCCGGCGAGGTCATCAGGATCAACGAGAAGCTACGCGTGGTGATCCGCGATAAAAACGAAGACGGCGTGATGTCGCTTGAATTTGAAGGAAAAGAGGATTTATCCGCGCAAATCGAAAGCGCCGGCGTGATGCCCCTGCCGCCTTACATCAAAAGGGACCGGGAAGATCCCCAAACGCTGCGGGAACTGGACAAGAAGCGCTATCAGACCGTGTATGCCGCCAGGCCCGGCGCCGTGGCCGCGCCGACAGCGGGTCTGCATTTTACGGATAAGCTCATTTCGGCGATTGAGGAAAAGGGAATAAGGCGCGCCTTCGTGACCCTGCACGTGGGGATGGGAACCTTCACCCCGGTTCGGGAAGAGGATGTGGAAAATCACGTCATGCACGAGGAGCGCATCGAAGTTTCCGGCGATGCCGCGGACGCGGTAAACGTGGCAAAAAAAGAAAAACGAAAAGTACTGGCCGTGGGAACGACGGTGTGTCGAACGCTGGAGTCGGCGTGGCGCGACGGTGAAGTCAGGCCGGGGATGTCTTCGACGCGATTGTTTATCAAACCCGGATATGAGTTTCCCGCCATCGACGCTCTGATGACGAATTTTCACCTGCCCCAGTCCACGCTTTTAATGCTTGTCAGCGCCCTTATCGGCCGTGAAAAAACTTTGGAAATCTACCAAGAGGCGATCAGGGAAAACTATCGCTTCTATAGCTATGGCGACGCGATGTTGCTATTGTAACGCCGTTATGCCGGGCGGTAATAAAGCGAAAAGTCGGATTCCTTTGTGGCGCAGGCTGATGTACGTCGGCGTGACTTTCCTTGTCTTTCTGGCGCTGGCGGAAGCCGGGCTTAGAATTCATGCCGCCGTTTCGCTGCAAAGAACCCGTGGCGGCCTCCCGGCGGATCGCGACCGCGTGATTCTTTGCCTGGGCGATTCGTTCACCTACGGCATCGGCGCGGGTTTCGACGAATCTTATCCGGCGCATTTGCAGCGGATGATTCATGATCGGCATCCCGAGGGAGTCCGCGTCGTCAACCTGGGGCATCCCTACATGGATTCCACGTCGCTTCTGGCGGCATTGCCGGACAATCTCGAAAAATGGAATCCGGATGCGGTCTTGCTTCTCGTGGGTTACAACAACCGGTTTCGGGAGCACGCGAAGCCCGACGCAAAAAGCGCGGAATTGTTTTTCAAGCGGATTTTCGGCCGCTTAAAAATCTACCAGCTTCTGCGGATCATCCGGATCAATCTTCAAGTCGATCCCAACAGCCGGATCGAAGCGACGGTGCCGCCTCTTGAGCCCCGCGAGGTGGCGGGCTTTTTGGCGACGGACTTGCGGTATGCAAAAGTCGCCATGGTATTTGAACCCTTCGCCAAAGACGGGATCGCAATACCGGAGCCGGTCGACGGCGACGGCGTCGAGCGGCAAATCGCTTACGGGCTGTATTTAATGTGCGTGTCCCGGGCCGGCGAAGCTGGGGATTATTTCCGCGCGGCGTTGAAATCGGATCCCGGCAATCTGCTTGCCACGATGGGAATCGGTTACATCTTTATTTACCGCAACGAACTGGTCATGGGTTTTCGCAAGGCCCGCTTCGGCGCGGACTCGGCGTGGCTTTACGCGGGGATGGGATTTTTCCTCATGGACGCAGGCGATTACGAAGGGGCCGTTTCCTTCTTTGCCCACTCGCAAAAAATCCAGCCGTACTTTCTTGCGGCGCCGCACGGCATGGCCATGGCCTATTTGAAAATGGGGCGTCCGGATGACGCTCTATATCAATTGCTGGCCGCCGAAGCCCTCGAACCATGGAACGCGGAAGTTCAGTGGACCAAAGGGGAGATTTACCTGGCGGCGGGAGAGGGCGAGAAAGCCGTCGAAGCTTTTAATCTTTCTTTGGACTACAGCCATCAGCATCCGGGGCATTACGCGCGGATCGTCAGGGCCTGGGACGAGCGGCCCGCCGATCCCGACGGGATTTTTCAGGAAACGGCGGTGAAGACTTACGGCCCGCGCGGCGCCCAGTGGCGTCAGATCGGCGATTGGACCCGCCGGGTGCTGGCCGAAAGCGACACCAGCCGCGCCGCCGTGAATTTAATGGAAGATTTGGGGGACATCGTGGATGTTTTGCGTGAAAAGAAAATCCCCTTGATCCTGATGAGCTATCCCGACACGTTTTACCGGGATCAACTGGCGAGCTTTGCCAAGCGCCGCAACGTTGCGTTCGTGGATCACACGCCGGTTTTCAGAAAAATCCTGCGCGATCATGACCGCGGTGAAATTTTCCGGAGGGACGGACACTGCACGGGATTGGGTTATTCCATCATGGCAGAGGATATTCTAAAAAAGCTCGATGAAATGGGACTCAGTTCCCCGAGGCCTGTGCAATGACGGGCGCGTGGCGGCCATATGTTTTCGCCTCGATATTCCTTGCGCTGCTTGCCGCATTCGTGCTGGGGCCGAGCCTGAAATCGCCGGGGGCGGAAATACTCGGCCACCAGGATACCGACGCCTACAAACATGTCTGGGGACAGTGGTGGGTCGTCGACAACATCGTAACGCACCATCGCTTCCCGATCACGGCCGACCGAATGAATTTTCCCGACGGCGGCGCTTTCTGGTGCCTGGATATTTTTAACGCCGTATTGACGATGCCGCTTCGGCTGCTTTTTTCTCCCGTCGCGGCTTACAACGCCGTGGTGATTCTCAACGTGCTGCTGGCGGCGTTTTGCATGGCGCTGTTTCTTCGTGATCTCGGCGTGAAAATTCCCGGCGCCGTCACGGCGGCGGCCGTGTTCGCTTTTTCGCCCTACATGCTTTCTTTTCCGATAGCATCCGGCGTCGCCGAGACGCAGGTCATATTTTTCATCCCTTTGTACGCCCTGGCGCTGCGCCGGGCGATGCGAGGCTCCATGCCGGCGGCTATTGTCTCCGGTTTATTGATCGTGTTGGCGGGCTTCGCGTGCTGGAGTTACGGCATATATCTCGGGCTCTATACTTTCGGCGTGATTGTGGGAACTCTTATTTGGGCGTGGCGATGTGTAAAAGGCGGGAAAACGCCTCCCGTCGCGCTTAATAAATCGACCATGAAAAGAGCTTTAGCCTTCGGCGCGGTTGCGCTTGTTTGCGCCGCTCCGCTGTTGTGGCTTGTCAAAAGCTCGGTGCGCGGCGGCGAGGTCGTCTACGCCAGGCCCATGTCCGTTTTTCCGCACGGTCCCGCGCCCTGGGACGAGCCCGCGCTGACGAGCTTTGCGTGGATCGATTATTTTTTGCCGGGCGCTTACGGCCTGCGCACGGATGAATTCGTCGACAAGTTGCTTTACGTTGCGTACGCCGGATACCTCGCCGCGGCGCTGGCGGCGCTGGCGTTCGTGAAACAATGGAAACGCGTTTGGCCTTACGCCGCGGGCGCTTTGGCGTTTTTCGTCTTCTCACTCGGACCGCTTTTCTACGCCACACACGCAAGGACCGGCTATGCGCTGTACAATCCGGTTTATATCCTCATGTACTACGCATTCCCTTTATTCAACGTCACGATTCATTCAGTGGATCGATTCGCCGTTATGGTCATGTTCTTCATCGCCGTCGCCGCCGGTTTCGGCGCCCAGTGGATCGGCGAAAAATTTAAGGGGAAAGCGCGCGCGCTGCTTTGGAGTTTGCCCGTTTTGATCGTTACAGAGGCCGTGCTGATAAGCCCCGCGCCCTGGCCGATTCCCACTTCGCCGAAACCCGAAATTCAAGCCGCCGAGTATCTCAAATCTCTACCCGGCGATTTCGCCATATTCGATTTTCCGGACCTGAAGCCGGGAACGGGACTTTTCCCCGGGGAAATATTTTTTTTGCAGACGATCCATAACCGCCCGATCCCATACAGCCTGGAAGGCGTGTCCCGGACCGTTTTTCACAATCCCTTTTACCGATATGCGCACGGCATTTTGACCGGCGAGGAGATTCCGCCGGGGGATCCGGCTGAAGGAATCGAGCAGTTGGCGCGCTTGGGCTTCGGATACCTTGTTTACAGGCCGCAAATGGCGCCGCGGGATCGTTCGGAGGCGATTGAAAAAGTCATCGAAGCCCATCTCGACGTAGACAGGAAGATCGGCGAATACGTGATTTACAAATTCCGAAATGCCGAACCGATTTCGAAGGATTGGCGGCGGTAAAGGGCGTTCGGATTGCCTGATGAAGGCATGTTATGATAATCCAAAGTCGGATACGCTATCGAGTCAACTTTTAGCCAAGGAGTCGCGGACGTGACAACGAAAACATCATCCAACGAAGAAGAGTATTTCGCCCGCCAGGAATTTGAGAGGCGCAAGAAACAAGCGATGGAGCAACAGAATGCGATGAAGGAAAAAGAACGCGCCGAGTTGAAGGCGCTTCATCACATGCATTGCCCCAAGTGCGGAATGGAATTGATCGAGATCGAATTCAAAGGCGTGAAAATCGACAAGTGCTCCGAGTGCAGCGGCGTCTACCTTGACGACGGCGAACTGGAGCAATTGATGGAGCCGGAAAAGGCAAGCGTGTTCAAATCTCTGATGGGGATTTTCCAGGATTCGTGAGGTAGTGTCGCAACACGTGGTGCGTTTTTTCTATCGCCCGGCTCTTGCGCCGGGCATCAAGGCGTTGCTGTTTCCTTTTTACCTGGCGTCTTTGATTTACGGCGGCGCGATGCGATTTCGCGCATGGGCGTATGAAAAGGGGCTTTTTGCATCCGTCGAGCCGTCTTTGCCCGCGATCTGTGTGGGCAATTTGAACGTCGGAGGCGCCGGCAAGACCCCCGTGACGATGTTCGTGGCAAAGCGCCTGCGGGCTTACGGGCGAAAGCCGGTGATCATTTCCCGGGGTTATCGCGGAAAGCGTGAGGGGCGAATCGCCCTCGTGTCGGACGGTGAAAAAATGCTGCTCGACGCTCGTCAAGCCGGGGACGAACCGGTGATGATGGCCGAAAAACTGCCCGGCGTTCCCGTCGTCATCGGTGCGAAAAGGCCGGAAGCGATCAATTACGCAAAAAGCCGAATCGACGCCGACGCGGCGCTGTGCGACGACGCTTTCCAGCATTTACGCTTGAAGCGCAGTCTGAATCTGCTGTGCGTGAACGGCGAAACGGGTTTCGGAAATCATCAGTTGCTTCCCCTCGGGCCGTTGCGCGAGCCTTTTTCCGCGCTGGCCCGGGCCGACGCCATCCTGGTCAACGAGGGTCGCGGACTTCGTGAAGATGTCAAAGCCATCGCGCAAAAGTACGGTTTTCGCGGGGTCGTGATCCCCTGGCATTATCGGATCGATGGATTTCTTGAAAGCGGCCGGGATGATCTTTTGCCTGCCGATATGCTGCTCGAAAAAGATATTCACGCTTTCGCCGCCACCGCGCACCCCGAGGGTTTTTTCGCGACGCTGGAAAACGCCGGTTTTCGCGTTGCCGCCAGAAGCGTCAAGTCCGACCACGCCCCGTGGCTTGCGTCGGATATGAAATCCTGGCCCAGGGCGGACTTTCACGTATGCACCGAAAAGGATTTTGTCAAAATCCAAAGCGAATCGACGGGTTTTGACGGGCGAATCCTTGCTTGCGTCGTGCGCCCCCATCTAGTAGAAGACGATATCGAGATTCTGGACGCCTTGATAAAGGAGAAATTGTGAGTCGGCCGGCAGTATTTTTCGATCGGGACGGAACATTGAGCCGCGAAGTGGGCTACGTCAATCACGTCAGCCGCATTGAAGCGATTGCGGGAGGCCCCGCCGCCATTCGGCGCCTCAACGAGGCGGGCGTTCCGGTGATTGTGGTCAGCAACCAGGCCGGCGCGGCCAGGGGATATTTCCCTTTTTCGCTCATCGATCAGGTGAATGCGGCCCTGGCCGCGCAGTATGAACGAGAAGGCGCGCATTTCGACGCCATTTATTATTGCCCACATTTGTCGGGCTCGAAGGTTCCGGAACTGAACGTGGACTGCAATTGCCGCAAGCCGAAAACCGGCATGGTGGACCGCGCCGCCGCGGAGCACGATCTGGATCTTCGCCGTTCGTTTATGGTCGGAGACAAGTATTCCGACGCGCAACTCGGCTTTGCCATGAACGGGGAGGGCATCCTCGTCAAAACGGGATACGGCCGAGGGGAGCTTCAGTGGTTTTCCGGCGATTGGCTGAAGATGCCTGATTTGATCGCGGAAAATCTCGGGGAAGTTGTGGATTACGTCCTTAAAAAACTGGGGATGTGAATGAGCGATTCCGACAAACTGACCGGCGTGCTCGATGCTTTTTCCAAGGTGAAAATCGCCGTGATCGGGGATTTCGTCGCCGATTTCTTTTTGCTGGGGCAGACCAAGCGCATCAGCCGCGAGGCCCCGGTGCTGGTTTTGGAACACCGGGAAGAAAAGATGTTTCTCGGCGGCGCCGCCAACGCCATCCATAATATCCACACTCTGGGAGCGACGCCGATTCCCGTCGGGATCGTCGGCGACGATGCGGCGGGGAAGCAGATTCTTAAGCGCTTCAAGGCGATGAATCTGGATATAACGCACGTTGTGACGGATTCGGAAAAACCGACGACGACGAAACAGAGAATTCTGGGAAGCGGCCTTCATACGACGTTTCAGCAGATCGTGAGAATCGACAGGGGAACCAGAACGCCCGTGGGTGCGAAGACGCAGGATGCGTTGATTGAATCTCTGGAAAAGCTGGCCGGCGAAGTCGACGCCGTTGTGGCGTCGGATTACGACTACGGCGTGGTTACGGGGGGCGTTATCGAGAAACTGAACGAACTGTCACGGCAGGGCCGCGTCAAAGTGCTGGTGGACTCGCGCTATCGTCTGGCGAAATTTAAACAAGCCTGGGCCGTGACGCCCAACGAACCCGAAGCGCAGGAAGCCACGGGCATCGACATCCGCAACGAGGATGACGTCGTCAGCGCGGGCCGCGAGATATTGCGTCTCACCGATTCGAAATCCGTGCTCATCACGCGCGGGAAAAAAGGGATGGTCCTTTTCGAAGGCGATTTGGTGAAGATGATTCCCATTTTCGGTTCCGATGAAATCGCCGACGTCACCGGCGCGGGAGACACGGTTATGGCGGCCTTCGCGGCGGCGGTATGCGTGGGCGCGTCGAACTATGAATCCGCCGTTTTGGCCAACGTGGCCGGCGGCCTCGTCGTCATGAAAAACGGAACCGCCACCGTGACGAGGCAGGAAATCATCGACGCCGTGAAAGGGGAAAATCCTTGGCCCTGATCCTCGATCTGCCCCGGCTTATTACAGCCGTTGCCGAAGAAAAAGCGAAAGGCCGGAAGATCGTTCTGGCCAACGGCGCTTTCGATCTACTGCACGTGGGGCATCTCCGCTACCTGCGCGGCGCGGCCGCCGAGGGCGACGTTCTGGTCGTCGCGCTGAACTCGGACATTTCCGTTCAAGGCTTGAAGGGAGCGGGACGGCCGGTATTGCGTCTCGATGAGAGAATGGAGTTGATCGCGGCGGTGGAAGGCGTAGATTACGTGACGAGCTTCGATGAATCGAAGGTCACAAAAATTATTGAAGCCCTCGAACCGCACGTCCATGCCAAGGGCGCCGACTACACGATGGAAAACGTCCCGGAGGTCGACGATGTGCGACGCTACGGAGGCCGGGTCGCGATAACGGGAGACCCCAAGGAACATAACACGACGGATATCATCGCCCGTATTCGGGAAATCGAAACGGGCGCCGAATGAAAAATTTTGCCGGACGGCCATGAATCTTTCCGAATTGACCAAAATCCTGAAATGCCCGAAATGCGAAGGGGATCTGGTGGACCGCCTGGAAGAACTCGGCGGGCTGGATTGCCCCGTCTGCAACCTCCGCTATTTGCTGGAGGGAGATATTCTCAATATGGTTCCGGCTCAGGCTCTCGAACTGGAGGACAAATGAACTGCGTTAAAGTCGGCGGCATCACGATCGGGAAAGGAAATCCTCTGGCCCTGATCGCCGGCCCGTGTGTGATAGAAAACGAAAAAATCGTCATGACGATTGCCGAGAAACTCAAAGAACTGACCACGCGTTTGAACATTCCATGGATTTTCAAGGCCAGTTTTGAAAAAGACAATCGGGGCAGCGCCCGGGGTTATAACGGTCCCGGAATGTCGGAAGGTCTGAATATCCTGCAAAAGGTCAAGGACGCATTCGGCGCGCCGGTGATTTCGGACGTTCATCGCGTGGAGCAGATCGAAGCCGCCGCCGACGTTTTGGATATCATCCAGATTCCGGCTTATCTTTGTCAGCAGACTTCGCTGCTTCTGCCCGCGGGGGAAACGGGCAAACCCGTCAACGTAAAAAAGGGGCAGTTTCTCGCTCCGGAATCCATGAAATCCGCCGTGGGCAAATTGCGCGAAACCGGCAACAACCAGGTGCTGCTCACGGAGCGTGGAACGTGCTTCGGATACAACAGGCTGGTTTCCGACTTTCGCTGCATTCCGATCATGCAGGAACAGATCGGCTGCCCGGTCGTTTACGACGCGACGCATATCATCCGAATATACGGCGTATCTTCCGACGATCCGGCGGGCGGCGAGCCGCAATACGTTCCCATGCTCAGCAAAGCCGCCGTGGCCGCCGGCGCCGATGCGCTCTTTCTTGAGACGCATACCGATTTATGCCAGGCGAAATGCGACGCGGTTTCCATGCTCCGATTCGATATTCTCGAAAGGCTTTTGCCTCAAGTTTGCGAAATCGGGGAAATGACCAGGAGATGGAAAGAGGAATTCCCGACGGTCTGAGCGACGCGAAATATCCGTTTAAGTAAAAATACATTACCCGATTACTTTCGTTGCGCCTTCGCCGGCGGCGCTCGAAACAGCCGCGAATGGCAAACGCGCCCGGGGCGACGGCTTGAGGCGTGTGAATAAGCGGGTGTGCATCGAATCGGCAATGTGAGTCAATGCGCGGAAAATAAAAATTGACGCAGTGCGTAAATTTTTCTTGACAAGCATAACGCGGTGCGTTATTTTATGCTCGCGACAGGGGGAATTAGTTTTTGAAATATATGGCAAAGCAGGAGGAACCATCATGGCAAAAGATGTATTGAAAAGCGTACAGGACTTTCTGAAAGAGAACCTTAAAGGCGCCACGGAGCCGTTGAATAACGTGGAAAAGGAACTCAGGGAAGTCCTGGACAAACTCGGAACGCAGAAGCTTTCCAAAGATGAGTTGAGAAGTCGCCTCGACGAAATGGTGAAAAAGCTCAAAGACCTTCGCAACAGCATTGAAAAGTCCATGGACGACGGTCTTGCGAAAACCTTGAGCGCTCTGAATCTTCCGTCCCGCAGCGAGCTGGACAAACTGACGAAGAAGGTCGATAAACTCAGCCGCGACGTCGCCAAACTGAACAAATCGGCCGAGGGCAAGAAAGCCCCGGCGAAAAAGGCCGTCAAGAAGAGCGCGGCGAAAAAGACCGTGAAAAAGGCCGTGAAAAAAGCCAAAGCCGGCAAAAAAGCCAAATAAAGGATTGAACCATGGCGGAAAACATTTCGGAATACGCGCGCAAGGTGCTGGATGAATCACGCTCGGCAGTCCAGAAAGCTGAAAAAGACTTATCGGGTTTTGTGAAGCGGTTCGTGGAAAACGGCAAAATCGCTCCTGTCGACGGGGAGAGAATCATTTCAAAACTCAGCACTCGGATACGGAAACGCCGCGAGGAGTTCGAGCGTTTGATCGATGACGGTTCCCGATGGACTCTTGAGAAAATCAACGTGCCGACCCATGCGGAAGTCGAGAAACTGTCGAACCGCATCGACGCGTTGTCCAAGCGAATCGGACGGCTGAAAAAAGAATTGGCCGCCTAACAATTTGATTCGATTTTCATGGAATCAGGCGCATTCGGGCTTGCCCGGGCGCTTGTTTTCTTTTATGCATGAGTTTCGTCGCCCAAAGACTCACGGGAGGGGACATGTACGAAGTTATGGTCAGGCGAAGTTTTTCTTCGGCTCACAATCTGCGTGGTTATCATGGAAAATGCGAGGATCTGCACGGCCATAACTGGACGGTGGAAGTGGCGGCGCAGGCGGAAGTCCTGAATGAAATCGGCATCGCCCTGGACTTCAAGGAACTGAAAAAGATATTGGAAGGCCTCATGGAGAGGCTGGATCACAAGTATCTGAACGAAACGCCGCCATTCGATAAAATCAATCCGACGACCGAGAACATCGCAAAATTCCTTTTCGACGAGATATCGGGAAAAATCAATGATGAAAAGGTGCGCATCACGCGCGTCGATGTATGGGAATCCGAAGGAAGCCGCGGATCTTATTTCGCCGAATAAGCCTTACCAACTGGCGACATCGGCGATGTCGTATCCTTCCAGTGTGTACGTGTCCAGAATTTCCCAGTTTTCGGCGTCGATAATCGTGACGTATTCCGGCGCGACGGCGACGTAGATCAACTCCCGTGATTCATCGTAATAAATCGCGCGCACTCCGGTTCCTTCCGGAAGCCCGAGGGAAAATTGCACGTCCTCGGAGGGATCGAAGTCCATCAGACTGTCTGTGTCCGTATTCAGCGCGAAAATCTGCGGTTTGGTTTTATCGCCGACGACGAGATGCTGCTCCGTGACGGCGAATGCTTCGGGATAGCCTCCAAGGTCTATGGCGCCGATATTCACGAAATCCAAATTGAAAACTTCAATCAGTCCGAATGAATCAGTCTGATTGCCGCCGCAAATGGCGTAATACTTTTGAGCGAACCGGGAAGGAGCGAAATATCTGGGATTGACGGTCGTTTCGACGGTGGAATAGATCAGGTTGAGGTCGTCTCTGACTTCTATCTCACCGTCCCCAAAATTCCCGTCGCCGTCTTCATACGTGAAGGTTATGAATGTGGTTCCGGCGCCGATATTCGCCGTCGTGACGCCGAAGGGAGTGGAGCCGGAGGGTGTTCTGATAGCGCCTGAGAAATGCGCCGTGGGTATATCGGCAAACCAGATAATTTCATGATCTACGGAGGTCATCGTCAGTAAAGCGTTGTTTCTTGCCACAACCTGAAGGTGGGCCGTCGCGTCGGATTCGATATAGTCCAGCATCGCCGTTTCCCCGGAAGAATCCACCAGCAACGGGGCGTGGAGAACACCGTTGCCCTCGGCGCCGTCAAGTCCGATGACGTAAGCCCGATGGCCGGCGATCAGGAAATCCTCGGACGGATGAGGCAGAGCCGAGGCGACGGCGCTCAACTCGAATTCGCCGGTGGAGTAGTCGATGGCGCCAATGCGTCCGTTGCGATCCAGGACGAGAATATCGGCCTGTATATATATTACAGCTCTATCTTCCTGAGGGAATTCATCGCCGCTTTCATTTTGAATTATCGCAACTCCGATGACTTCCACGCGGCCGTAGTCGATAAGGGTGACGAGACCGTTGTCATCGACTGTGGCCAGGTCTTCATTGGAGGTCGACCACTGGACATCCTGTGTATTTTCCACGCATCCGCTGATGCTTCCGCAAAGAATTCCGATGTAAGGCAAAACGTCTCCCGGCACACCCGCCTGATCATCGACGACAGCAGACAAGTCGCCGTCTCTGACGCCGTTTTGCCCTATCGGAGCAATCAGAAAGCTGTATGATTCTACGACGCCCCCTTCCGTATCGTCGTCGCTGCCCGTGTCGTCGTCTCCCGCGTCATCATCAAACACAGGTTCATCGGTGTCGTCATCCAATTCTCCCACATCACCGACGCCGCCGCTAAGAGTCTGGTCATCATCATTATTGCAGCCGCATGCGACAATAAATGCAATGGGGAAGATAAAGATGAGTATGAGAACGAATAAGGATTCTAGGCGGCAACTCATGGAAAACTCCCGATGTTGGATACCCGTTTCCTGTTTATCATACTAAAAGCCGTATGTTTTCGGCGCAAGTGAAAACTTGAAGCCTTTTCCTAATATAAAACATAATTTCATATATGCGCGAAAATACGGGAGCTATTTGGGAATATACATCAGGCCCGAGTTAGCCGGTTCAAACCTGGATGGTTCCGGCAACGGGCCGGTATATATGCCTTTGCCTAAGGTTCCGACGTAGACAACTCCCCTGTAGGCGGCTAATGACGACACGGTTTCCATCGGCAATCCCTGCCTGTGCGCGCCAAGAACTTTGCACGTATCATTTTCAACAATTGTGAGGCGCGTTACACCGTAGCCGTCCACAGCGGCGAGTATGCCCGGCGCCGGATTTGCGTCGGATATTGGCAAAATCGCCGCATCGCGAACCGCGTGCTTCATCATTTCCTCGGGCAGGGCGGGTTTGCCGTTTATATACAGGCCGGTATCGGAAACCGAAGCCCGAAGCAGGGCGAAGGATTCCGGTTTTTTCGCAAAGAGATAGGCCTTGCCGTCGGCGTCGGGACTTTGCCATTGGGCGAAAATTTCACCGGATGGATTTCGCCACAGAATCATTGAATTTTTTATATACCCATGGCTGGGAACCGATTTTTTATGCAAAAAAGCAATTTTGCCTTCCGTGAACTCTTTTAGATCGATACGGCGCCTTTCATTTTTGCCGCCTATCTGGATCAGGTTATCCCGGTCGGTGTAGAAAATTTCGTTTTTTTCCGACCGGACCCAAGCAATCGGCGTATTGCCGCCGGAGGCGTCGATAAGCTTCCAGGGTCCGCCGGTCGATTTATAGACTCTTCCTCTTTTCGATCCGATGATGATGCCCAGGCTGGAGCATGTTACGGCCGTGATATCCAGGTCGTCTCCCAGACCGGTATTGAAAGGCCGCCATATCCGATTTTCTCCGAGCGTATAAACCCCGATTCCGGGTCCGGTGGCGAACAGGCCTTCACCGCAAGGCATGATGTCTCTGATTTGACCGCGCGCGGACGGATCGAACTCCCACGCCGGCGGCAATTGGATCGCATGGGCGTCGGCGTCTTGATAAGAAATCGCGGTGGGGCTATCGTTTCCCGCAAAGAAATGCGCCATGGTGAAACCGACGAGGAATGCGAGCAGAAAAAATAGAGCGATTGCCAAAACCGCGCCTGCAACAGGATTTTTCAAATCGGCCTCGCTACAGGTGAACATCCTGGCAAACGATATACGGATAAAGACATTATGGCCATAGGCTGATGATTTGAACTTGCTGAATTGAGGGCGGTGACATGCGAGATTTCCTGAAAGATATGCGAATCCTTGATTTTACGCGGCTGATTCCCGGTCCATACGCCACGCAGATTCTCGCCGATCTCGGGGCGGATGTTTTGAAAGTGGAACAGATCGGCGGAGGCGATTATTCGCGCCAGTTGCATCCGCAAATTTCCCGCGTGGGGACCATGTTCGTGGCTTTGAACAGAAACAAGGCTTCGATCGCGCTGGATCTCAAATCCGATTTCGGCCGCGACATCATTTGCCGCCTGGTGAAAAGTTACGATATCGTCTTCGAAAGCTTTCGAAGCGGCGTCATGGCCCGCCTGGGTCTGGGCTATGAGGATTTGTCGAAAATCAACGGGAAACTGATATACGTTTCCCTGTCGGGGTACGGGCAGAAGGGCTCCTATGCCGCCAGAGCCGCGCATGACATCAACTGCCTTGCCTTAAGCGGTATTTCCGACCTTATTCACGATGAAAACGGACGGCCCGTCGTGCCGGGATTGCAGTTTGCGGATATGAGTTCCGGACTGTTTGCCGTCATTGCCATCCTGGCGGCGCAGCAAAAACGCAACGCCGCCGGCGAAGGCTCCTATATCGATCTGTCCATGGCCGACAGCACGTTGTCGCTGACAAGTTACGTGGCGACGGATCTGCAAAAGCGCGGCGGGTCGCCCGCCGGGCAGATCAATCCGCTTTGCGGGCAGGTGCTTTGCTATAATTATTACGAAACCAAAGACGGCCGATACATGTCCGTCGGCGCTTTGGAGCCCCAGTTCTGGAGCGAAGTCTGCCGCGTGCTTCAAATCCCCGATTTGCTGGGCGAGGCCTACTCGGAAGCGAGACCGGACGATCCTTCCTTCGCAATACTCATCGAGCGTTTCAAATCACGGACTCAAAAAGAATGGATCGAAGCCTTTGCCGACGCCGACGCGTGCGTGGAACCCGTGCTGAAACATGACGAGGTCATGGCGCACGCGATTTTCAACGAGCGAAAGATGATACGGCGATACGGTGCGGAGGCGCGGGAAAATATCCTGATCGATACGCCGATTTGTTCGGATCAGGCGGAAACGGTCAATCATATTCCGTCGGTCGGGCAGGATACAGACGAGGCGCTCGCCGCCCTGGGATTCGACGAGCAGCAGATTCGACGGATGGCCGCCGTCGGGGCCGTCGGCGGTGAAAAAGGCTGAAATTCAGCTTTTTTGTCAACATTTTGTATGCCGCTCGATTTTTCCTACAACAGGTTGTGGCTTGTAAGTTATTGAAAAATATAGGGAATTTTGTATCTTTTTCCTTGACGGGGCCTGTGGATTAGGATTAAGCTTGCTCCAATGGCGAAAGCCATTGATGCAACTCGTGTAAACAAGCAACGCATCGAAAACGGGGAAATCGGGGGAAAGCGGGCTTGACGGAATCGTCAGGCCCGCAAACTTTTTTAAAGGCAGATCCCCTGTGAAAGTCGTTTCCATTTATGGCGAAGTTGCCGGAAGCAGTTTCGCGGCGACCAGCCATTCGGAAATTTCCTTCGCGTACCAGTCCGCCACCGGCGCGTCCGGATGGATGTTCATGAATTTTAAGGGCAAGCCGTCCGCGGAAAGTTTCAGGACGGGAACCTGAATGTCATCCAGGTAAGGTTTGTAGTGCCCCATATTTTCTTTGCAGCCGGGATAAAGAAAGAGGCAGACATCGACCCTGTCTTTCGCCCAGGCCAGGAAACTTGCGGTCCTTTTTTGGTTTTTGAGTTCATGGCGGTAGTTTTCATGCCAGAGGCATTCCTTGCGCTCGGTTATCGCGGCGACGGCCCCGTAGCGAAGCAATCTCGAGTGTTTTACGGCAAACAACCTTTGCCTGTAACTCAGTCGGGCCGGTCCCGCCATGCAGTCGGGGGTGAAGAAATCCGCCCATAACTTCGGGTGCGCGTCGAAGTAGGGTTTCGGATTCGAACCGTAGAGAAACGGCGGCGCGCCGCCATTGCTTAAACAAAGCATGATCAGGTCGGGATCGTATTTTTCGTAGTCGATTTTCGCCGCCGCCGTCATCTGGGAGGGCACCCAGGCGCAGACCCCGGCGTTCCAGACCTCAAAGCGCGCGCCGAGTTCTTGGCCGTTCAATGTTTCTTCCAGGCGACGCGGCCAGGTTGCGTCGTCGGCCAAGCCCAGGCCGTAAACATTCGATCCGCCGTAGCAGATGATGCGAAAAACACCCTCGGGCTTTTTGACGCTTCGCGGCGGATCCCTGAATCCCAGATCGTTTACGGTGACGGTATAGTTGTTGTAATCGGTGAATCCCGGTTTGAGCCGGTATATCAAGTCCGGATTGTCCACGGGGGCGTGACTGCCGGAGTCGGCGTTTTGATAGGACAGCATCCTGGAAATGATGCGCCAATCCAGGCCGGCGAGAGCGACGATCGCTTCGGCGATCAGCAGGCCGACGAGAAACGATGCGAAAACAAGTACAATCTTCTTCCAGCGGATTCGGATGATTCCAAGAGCCCGGCCGGTATGAAAGCGAATTTTCATTAAATCACCCATTCGCCGTTGGGCGACATTTAGAAACCGGGGGCGGCATCCGGAAATTCATCCGGTTCGATGGTTTCCGTTTTAATCGGGGGCAGTTCGGGGGCTTTCGCTTCAGGCAGAATTCCCAGTTGCTGAAGCTTGTAAAAGAGATTTTTCGCGATCACGCGATGTCCCAGGGCGTTCGGGTGTCCGCCGTCGGAGTTGTAGAGTTCCAGGCCTTTTGCCTGCTCGGCTTTCATGGCGTCCCAGAGATCCAGCATGGGAATCGCGCAATCCTTCGCCGCTTCGCGGACGTTTTTATTGCGGTGCGGCTCCTTGTCGAAGGTGTGGGGAAGCGTCATGATGACGAGTTTGAATCCCTGCTGCTCGCCGAGTTTCTTGATTCCGCAAAGATAATTTTTGTAATCATCCGTCGAAACTCTGAACGCCAGATCGAGGCCTTCATCGTTCGGGACGGGCTGCGAGGCGTTGGGATCGGGCTCCGGTTTTTTCTTCATGGAGCCGACGAATTTTTCCACCAGTTGATACAGGCGCAATTTCCCGGCGAAGGCCCGTATTTTTTTCAAGACGGCGCTTTGCCCGCCGGCTACGTCCTTGTCGGATACGCCGCGCACCGCGGGGATGTTGTCGTTGAAACCCACGTACGCCGTGACCACGTCCGGCTTGTATTTGAGCAGCCTGGTCCGCAAATAACGGTCGATTTGATACGTGGTGTATCCGGGAACGCCGGCGTTGAGCACATTGACTTCACGGTCGGGGAAGGCCAGGCGGATCAGCTTTTCCAGCACGTTGGAATATGATTCCCAGTTCGCCACGCCGTCGCCGAAGGTGCACGAGTCGCCCAGGGCGACAACGCGCAGTTCGCCGGGTTTCTTCTCCACCGGCGTGATGTCGTCCCGGAATCCGTCGGGATTGATCAGCTGCGTCAGGCGGCTTTCCGGATTGAGATCGGAGTTGGCCAGGGGCTTGAGCTTCCAGAAAAGGTCCGGATCGCCCATGAAAACCGGATTCTGGGAGCACCGGGTCCACCAGGTCGGGCAATCGTAAAAGCTTTCGTATTCGAAGCCCGCGATGCGCAGCGCTATTTCCGCTCCGACGAAAAAAATCAGCAGCGGAGCAAGCGCGAAAATAAGTTTTCGTTTTTTATGACGCATTCGTTCCGTCTTTTACGGCCATAAAAGGGCCGATTGCAAGAACGTCGATCCCAGTTGTCAGGAAACAATCCACCGCATCATCCGGCGTGTTGACGATCGGCTGTCCCATGACGTTGAAAGAAGTATTCAGCACGCACGGCGTATTCGTCAATTCAAAAAAGCTTTTGATGACGTTGTAGTATCCGGGATCGTCCGACGCGGACACGGTCTGGATTCTCGCCGTGCCGTCTACGTGCGTGACGGCCGGGATTTTCGAGATCCACGCATCGGCGACCTTATAGGTTTCCAGCATGTAGGGCGATGCGCGACCGCCGGTGTTAAACAGATCGGAAGCATGCTCCAAAAGGACGCTCGGGCCGAACGGCCTGAAAGGTTCGCGGTGCTTGACTTGCGCATTGATGTGATCCTTCATGCCCGGAAGGCTTGGGTCCGCCAGGATGCTGCGGTGGCCCAGGGCGCGGGGGCCCATCTCCAGTCTGCCGTCGAAGCGCGCCGTGATTTTGCCGTCGGCGATGAATCCGGCGGTCGCGGACGCGATGTCATCAGGCCTTTCATAAGCCAGACCGCGCTTTTTCAAAGCGGCTTCGATTTGCGCGTCGTCGTATTGCGGCCCCATGTAGACGGAAGGCAGCCTTTGCCTTTCGGCTTTCGCGCCGGCTGAATGGTGAACATGCAGAGCCGATCCCCAGGAAGCGCCGGCGTCGTATGCGGGCGGCGGGACGTAAAGGTCGTCGACCACGCCTTCGGTCACGAGTTTTCCGTTCAAAACGCAGTTGAGGGCGATGCCGCCGGAAAAAGCCAGCTTGCGTTTGCCGGTTTTAGCGATGAGGATTTCAACGATTTGGATGATCGATTCCTCGCATACGCGTTGGCACGCATAGGCCACGTCCTTGTGATGCTCCAGGATATCCTCGCCACGCATTCGGCATGGGCCGAAGGCCATCTCAAATTTCGGCGAATACCATTTGCGCCGCGCGGCGTGGTAATCGAAATAGGACAAATCCATTTTGATTTGCCCGTCGCTTTCCACGCGGATCATTTCGCGAAACTTAGGGAGAAAGCGGTCGCTGCCGTAGGCCGACAGGCCCATGACCTTTCCTTCGTCGCTGTTTTGCCTGAATCCCAGGTACTCGGTGACGGTGCAGTAAAGCAGGCCCAGGGAATGCGGGTAATACACTTCGCCCAGCATTTTGATCTTATGGCCTTCGCCGACGCCGAACCAGGTCGTTGCGATTTCCCCGTTGCCGTCGGCGATGAGAATGACGGCGTCGTCGAAAGGCGAGGGATAGTAGGCGCCCGCCGCGTGGGAAAGATAATGATTCACATGATGAAAGCGGCCCCGGAAATTGTACCGGCTTCGAAAATACGATTCGACTTTGCGGATATTGCTGAAGTTGGTCAGCTGCATGTTGAAAAGCTGGCGCAGACTTCCGGGGAATCGGCGCAGCGTCTGCCATGCCCGCGTGGCGAAACCGCACATGGGGTCCCAGTAGAAACTGACGTCGTCGACGTCGCCGATTTTGAGCCCTGAATGGTTCAACACGAACTCGATGGAGTCCGCGGGGAAGGCCGTCGTGTGTTTTTGCCGGTCCAGGCGTTCCTGTTCGCAATAGGCGGCGAGGCGGCCGTCGAGCAGAAGGGCGGCGGCCGTGTCGTGGATATACGCGTTGAATCCTAAGACGGCGCTCAAGATGATTGCCCGATGCGCCGGATGCGAATGACGGCGGAGCCGCCGGCGACTTGCAGGCTGTCGCCGTTGACCGTAACGGCCTTGTCGTCGATCAGGGCGTCGTAAACGACGAAGGGCAGATCCCAGCGCAGATATCTCGGGGCGTTGCGGAAGTACGTGTGAATCGTCAGCACGATTTCCGACTGATGGCATTCGATGCTGTACGTGACGGGGCCGAAGTGCGTCGGAGCCTCCCTGACGACGATTCGCTTGCCCCACTGAAGCCATGATTCGGGGATCATGGGCGTGATGATCAGCGTGTCGCCTTTTTCCGCCAGCAGCATGTTGCGCATGAAGATCAGCCAGTCGGCCACGGCCCAGCCGTGGTGCCCGTCGCCCATGCATCCCCCGCCGGTCAGCGTATGGATGCCTTCGGGCCAGGTCAGAGTCTCCGAGGCTTTGGCGAGCGTGGCTTTGGCGATGTCCAGCGCGCGACTGTCGCGCCGTGCCATGAAGGCCTGCGCCACGTGGAGGCTCAAATAAGCGTTGAGGCCCGCGTGGGTCATGTCGTGAAAAAGCATCCTGTCGATGAAGCAGTTTTCATACAGATAGTTCAGTGTATTGGTCACGCATTCTTCGTGCGCGTCGAGCACCTGCAAAGGGTAGAGCCCGGCCAGGCATCCCACGGCGGCGGAATCCATCCTTCGATACGGGCTGGTGGGCAGACAGGGTTTGCCCAGCCGCTTTTCCACGTCTTCCAGCGACGCGCGCAAATCCGCCAGGAAAGTATCGTGGAATTTTTCGAAATTGATCAGATCCTTGCGGTAGCCGAAAACGTCGGCGGCCTGCGCGGCGTCGCGAAGCCCGGCGATTCCCCAAAGGTCGTCCCAGTAAAAATAGTTGTTGGGGCCGAAATGCTCCGCGGAAAAACCCGGCGGAAGAAGCCCGGCGTGGGGCGTGGATTTCGCCTTCTTGTCCTGCCGTTTGTTTTCGATCCAATAGGCGCCTTTGCTGATGGCGGGAAAGCAGTTTTTTAAAAAGTCCTTGTCCCGCGTCATGCGATAATGCTCAAAGAGCGTCCATATCGCCTGGCCGTTGGAATCCCATTCCCCGTCCTGGCTTAAGAAAAATCCGTCTTTCGTCTGCCGCGACGGGTAGTTGAGAAGTTTTTGGCGCGCCTGATCCGTGTAGCCCATTTTGTCCAGGGCGGCGACCATGTAAGCCGAATCCCTGAACCAGTATTGATGGTAGGTCAGCGGGCCGGGGCAGATGGAGTCGCCGTCGTCCGCCAGGCAAAGATACGCCTTGTTAATGTAAAAGCTTTCCTCCATATCCTCGTCGGGGATTTCTATGGTCATGCCTTCGTTGACTTTTTCCGTCCACGCGCTTTTCAGGCGTGTTTTGTGGTCGCGGTAGTCGATGCGCCGAAACTCCGTGGCGTTTTTCGGTTTCGGCGCCGTCTGTTCTATCGGGACGACGGCAATAAATTCGGATACGGCGCCGGGCTCGACGGAGGCCTTGTATTCCGCGAATGCGCCGGCCAGCCCGGCCTTGCAGTGTATTTCATTACGCGCATCGTTTGCATGGACTTTAAAGGCGCAGTCGCCTTCGGATGCGTTCGAGCAGTAATACCGATCGGGCTTTTCCAGAAAAACGACGGCGAGTTTTCCGTTGACGCTCACGTGCCCTTCGTCGAAGCATTGGATATCGTGAACCAGACTGACGCCTTCGGGAGTGTAGGGCCGGATGGAAAAATAGACGTTCGGCGAAAGCGATTCCCGCGTCAGATTCTGCACGCGGATGCAGTGCAATACGGCTTCACGCCCGCGAATGTTGCAGGCGAAGGTCTCCATTTCCGCGAACACCTGTTCCGTTTTGAACTCGGTGATGACGCACGGAGCGCATTCATCGATGGATTGGCCGACATTCGGGATTCGGCTTGGGCAGATCAGTTCGTCGCCGACTTTCAGCCATGTGTCCAGAGACCAGGCGCCGTCCCAGAAAGAAACGAGGCCGCGTGGATCGACGATCGGCTCGGATTTTCCGCCGATATTGCCTATGGCCGTCCAGTTGCGCTGCGTGATGTTCAGGCCGATATAGTTCATGCGCGGAATGAATGACGTCGACTTGGGATCGAATTGCTTTTCAGCCCAATACGGCAGCACCCAGTCCCGGTTGGACTGGAAAAACTGCATGTTGTAAAAGCCCCGCGTGGCTTCGCGGGCGGCCATGGGAATGAGTTCCTTGGGCACCGAATGTTCGGAGGGCTGCCCGAGGTATTGGATGGAGTCCATGAAGTTTTTCGCATCCGTCACGCGGTAGCGCTTGGCCAGGAGCGAAATCAGTGCGTTTCCGATGCCCACGGGCGACTCCTTTCGGTTCATTGGCGTCAAAACAGTTTATGGGACGCTTTGCCTGCTCGTATTATTGGACGATTCATTTTTGATGACAAGTCGCGAATAACGCCGGATGCCGATTGACCCCCGAAAACCCTTTCGCTAATGTGAGATCGGTAAAAATAATATCCCTATAAAAATAATCATTGCGCGCCAAGAAATTGATGGACGATATTTTCAGCGGCTTTTCATGATTCGTATCAAAATCCATCACACGCGCCGGGTCGCGGCGCTATGCTTCATGATCGTCGTGGCCGCTTCCGCGCCGGCGCTCGGAGACGCGCTTTTTACTTACGGCTACACGCCGCGCGGCATGGCCATGGGAAACGCCATCATCGCCGGCGTCGATGATTTCTCCGCAAGTTATTACAACCCCGCGGGCATGGCATTACTGGAAAAACCCAGCTTCGGCATCGGGTACATGGCGACGGGGGATTTTTTAAAAGCGCTTCATGCCGACGACGAGATCGAACTCGACGACATGCAGGGCTTGCTTATCGGTTCGTCGATTCCGCTTCCCTTCGGGGCTTTTTTATCACGGCGTTTGGCTTTCGGCTTTTCCTGTTTTTTCCCCGACGGCGTGATTCTGGCCATCAAGGTTCCGTATCCGACGGAGCCGCAGTACGTTCTTCTGCAAAATTCCGGCAGAAGCCTGTCGGTGGCGGCCACGGTTTCCCTGCGCATTATCGACGGCGTGGCCGTCGGCGGAGGCGCACAGCTTTTCGACAACACCAGCGGTCGTATCGACGCGACGGTGGACCCGAACGGGAAAGTCGAAGCCACCGTGGGCCAGGAACTGACTTCGTACTACGCGCCGATCGCCGGTGTGATGATCCGCCCCGAATTGTGGTCGGGAAAATCATCCGGCTTTCGCTTCGCGGCGGTTTTCAGGGAAAAGTTTTTTACCGAATACGAAATTCCCATCAGTTCATATCTGGGCGGAGTGCCGCTTGTTGTGAATCTGCGCGCCGTGAGCCTGTTTACGCCCAGGCAGTGGATCGGCGGCGTCGGCTACGGGAAAAACGGTAGTTATCATTACGAACTCGACGTGAGTTACAACGAGTGGTCGGAATTCCCCGATCCCAATTTCGACATCGACGTGAAATTCGAGATACCGCTTCTTCCCATCGAGTTTCAGAATTCCAAACCGTACCAAACGGATTTCAAGGACACCGTCACCATACGCGCCGGCGGCGAAAAGAAGTTTTACGACGGGGACCGGCTCGATCTTTGGGGCCGGGGCGGATACGCTTTCGAGCCTTCTCCCGTTCCCGATCAGACGGGAGAAACGAATTATCTGGACGGCGACCGGCACATCGGCGCCATCGGCCTGGGCATGGAAATCCCGGGATTCGGCTTTTCCGACGAAAGCCTTCCTCATCGTTTCGATTTCGTTTTTCAGTATCACTATCTTCAAAAAAGGGTTTTCAAAAAGGATACGAGCATCGATGCGGATAATCCCGGATACCCGCGGATCGGAATCGACGGAAGTCTCTGGGCCGTCGGCGCTTCTTATTCAACCTTGTTCGATTATCAGTGAGGCGTTTTCGCGTGAAACGAATGAAAGGGACATGGCGCAAACCGAGGATCGCAGGAGTGATAATCGCTTTTGTCGCGGTCATGCTTTGCGGCTCGGCGCTTGCCAATCCCTTCGACAGTTTCGGCGCCGGAGTGCGCGCCAACGCCATGGGCGGCGCCTATGCGGCGCTTTCCGAGGACATCGCCGGGGCGTATTACAATCCGGCCGCGTTGACGCAGGCTCACGGCCTGCAATTTGAGTTCGGCTACCACTGGGCCGAGCCGCACTTGGAGTTCAATCACAAACCCGTGGACGTGGATAAAAACGCCGGATGGCAGTTCGGAGGCCTGGCCAGTCAGTATATTTTCAAAAAGCGTTTCACGGCGGGCGCCAATATCTTCGTTCCCGACGATCACGTGATGCGTTTTTTGATGCTGCCCCGGTCCGAGGCGCGTTACGTGATGTATTCCAACGACAACCACGTCCTGGTGGCGGACGTGGCCGTGGGGCTGGGCATTGTCGAGGATCGCTTTTCCGTGGGCTTCGGCCTGTCGCTGATGGGCGACAACGCCGGCGGCGTCGACATGCAAATCAGGGAATCGGAATCCTCGACCGGCTCGCTGGATTCCAACATCAAACCGATTTACAGCCCCATATACGGGCTTTGGGGACGCCCGCTTGACATGTTGCGGCTGGGGCTTTGCTACCGGGAAAAAACGGAAGTGAATCTCGATTTGCCCAATACGATTCACATACCGGAGCTTGAGACTTTCGATGAAAACAGCATATCCATCCTGGCCGAATCGGAAGTTTATCTCGTGGCCGAAAGCTATTCGCATTTTTCGCCGCGCATGATCCAGTTCGGCGCCGCCTGGGATATCAGCCCGGCCTGGCTCGTTTCCGCGGATGTCGCCTGGCAGCAGTGGTCCGCGTATCACGACCAGTCGATTGACATGATCATCGAACTTGACGGCGGTCTCGGCCAGCTTTTCAAAATTTCCCCGCAGCCGCCTTTGGAGGATCCGGATTTTGAAGATATTTTCGTGCCGGCCTTCGGCGTGGAATACATTCCGGCCAAAAGAGATTTATGGCGTCTGGCGCTGCGCGGCGGGTATTGGTATCGCCCGAGCCCGGTTCCGGATCAGAAAGGCATTTCCAACTTCGCCGATTCCGACACGCACGCCTTCTCGGCGGGGATTGGAATCAACGCGAAGGATTCGTACGGCGTGGCGCCCAAGCCTTTTTCCCTGGACATGTACGGGCGGCTGCGTGTTTTGGAGGAGCGTGAAATCGTCAAAGACAGCATGGCGAATCCTGCCGGGGATTTCGTCATCGGCGGAAATATATACGGATTCGGCGCTTCGGCCACGATGAGGTTCTGATGACGGCAAGACAAGTCAACGCGATATTGCTGAACCTGCTGATTGCCGTGATCGTGATATGCTCATGCGGGACGAGCGGGGATATTCTCGGCACGCAGCGAAATACGCCCGAGGCGCGAATCATCGGCTGGGAAAAAGTCGATCTCGATGAGGAAACGGACCTGGCGCAGCCGTTCATCAAGGTTTCCCCCTCGGACGAGGAATTTTTGGAAGCCCATCTCATGCAGGCCGGCGGGCGGTTCCGCTGCTACTACGAAGTGATGAAATTTGCGTATACCGACGGCGTCAAAGAGCCGACCGGTTCGAAAATATACGTCATGGAAAGCGATGACGGATTGTCATGGGAAGATATCAACGACGGCAATCCGGTGCTGGTCGCCGAGGGCGATTGGGAAGGCGGCTTCGTCGGCGCGCCGAGTGTTGTGCGCATCGAAAACGAGTACGTCATGTATTTTGCCGGAGGCTTCGGAGCCGGGATCGGCGAGGCGCGTAGCTTAGACGGCCTCGTCTGGGAAAAGTACGAGGACAATCCCGTTATGACGCCGGATCAGGATTGGGAGCAGGAAACGATCGGCGCTCCCGCGGCGCTTTTTATCGACGGCAAAGTGCGTGTCTGGTATTCCGGCGGCGGGTCGGGTCGAAACGATATTTCCCGACTGGCCGGCAGGTTGATCGGTCACGCCGAGCAGATTGATGATCATGCATTTGTGAAAAGCGACGCAAACGGCCGAAGCTCCGAAGGCGACACACCGAACGTCGAACCGGTTTTAACGCCGGGGCAAAGCTGGGAGGGGTGCGACGCATTGGATGAAGAGTCGGGTTTTGTCTCATCGCCTTCCGTGGTGGTTTTTAAGACCCCTCGCCGCCGCATTCTCCAGATGTTTTACACGGGGGACGAACCCGGCGAAATCGGTCACGGCGACGCTTCCGTCGGCTTTGCGGGGAGCGAAGACGGTCTGACATGGGATAAAGCGGACACGGAAAACAATCCCGTGGTGCAGGAAATTTTCGCCATCCAGATCGAGGGCTTGAGCGAACATCTTTCCTACGACGAATGGGGACCTTCGGTTTTACACCGGGATGATCGGTCCTTCATGATCTTCACGCAGCTTGACGCGTTGAACTGGCTGACGGATGATTTGAAAGGATTGGCCATGGCAACGAATCCGCCGATTCATTAAAGGGGCAAGGAGTATTGAAAAAGAGCCTCATTAGAGGCGAAAGATAATAGCCCCGGGCTTTTAGCCCGGGGGAAAAGATCATCGTTGATATTTTTAAAAGCCCCGTAGGGGCGCTGGATGCCTGCCCTTAAGACGATTTTTCCGGGATCGTGATCACAAGCTCCGTGGAACCCACCATAATCCTGTCTCCGTCATTCAGCGTGGACTCCGCGCGTTTACGACCGTTAACGAATGTGCCGTTTTTCGATCCCATGTCCTGAATCGTAACCTGGGAACATTCGCAAATCAGCCTGGCGTGTTGCGAGGAAACTCTGTTGTCCTTGATGCATACGGGGCAGTCGAGAGATCGGCCGATAACGGAATCGCTGCTCATGACAAGAATTTTCCTGCCCTTTTCAAAGCCGTTTGAAATCACGAGGAAAGGCAGGGCTTCGTCCAGGCATGAATCGTTCCGGGCCGTGACTTCATCGCCCGGTTCGGCACTGAACACCAATGTCGCGTCGCTGTCTTCTTTCATGTTTTCACCAAAATCCATAGCAGTAAGCCGATCAGCAGCGCCGCCCCGCAAAACGAGAAGGCGAAAACCATTTTTCTTTTCTTCTCGGCTTTCTTTTGAATCTCTTCCGCCTCCGCCGGATCGACATTCATCTTTTCCGTTTTCAACAGCGCGGCTCGTGGTTCGATCGGTCCCATCCACGCTTTTTTCACTGGATCCTTCGTCTCGTCCGTTTTATCTCGGAGGACTTCCTGATTGTGGGTCAGCGTCGTATCATCCTTAGCGGATCCCGCGGAGACAGGCAGGTCAAGCACTCTGATTTTTTCTCCCGCGACTTGTATCAGATCGCCGTGCTGTATTCGCGTTGCCTTTTCGATTTGATCGCCGTTGACCCGCGTGCCGTTGGGCGTGCCGAGATCTTCGATGAAAAATTGATCGTTTGCGGAATAGATCTTCGCGTGTTTCCTTGAAACACCGGGATTGTTGAGGCGAATTTGACACTCGGCGCTTCGGCCGATCGTGATATCGCTCAGCACCGGGCAACTCGCCTCGCCGCCCTCGCTGTCTTTGAGAACCAAACGTATCATAAAACTCTTCCAGTCATTTTCGCTCAAATACCTACCACATTATGACAACTCATTAAAGACGGCGCTTTAGGCGCTCGCAAAATTGCGCCATATTAATACGTCCCTTGATTTATTTGCCTGAAGGCCGCAAATATCAAAAAGCAAATTATTGTGAGGCGCAAAAGCGGCATGCTCGATGTCAGGCAAGTGACGAAAACCTATTACCAGGGAAAGGTCCGCGTGCAGGCGCTTGAAGAAGTTTCGCTCAACGTCGCCGCGGGCGAGTTCGTGGCGGTGACCGGTCCTTCCGGCTCGGGCAAGTCCACGCTGCTGAACCTGATCGGCGGCCTGGATCACCCGACCTCCGGCGAAATTCTCATCGATCATGAATCCTTGAGCGATATGAGCGACGCCCGGATGACGAAGATGCGCCGGCGGAAGATCGGCTTCATCTTTCAGTTTTTCAACCTGCTTCCGACGATGACGGCGCAGGACAACGTGGCGCTGCCGTTGCTTCTAGACGGGCGGATGAGAAAGCAGGCCTATGAGCGCGCCGAGCAGGTGCTGGGGCAGGTCGGCCTGGGAAAGAGATTGCGCCACAGGCCGGACGAGATGTCCGGGGGCGAGCAGCAACGCGTGGCCGTGGCCCGGGCGCTGGCCTTCGATCCGGCGCTTATTTTAGCCGACGAGCCCACGGGCAACCTGGACTCGAAATCGAGCCGGCAAGTCATGGAAATGATCAGCGAGCTTTCCGCAAAATATCAGAAGGCGACCGTCCTGGTGACGCACGATCCGAGATCCTGGGAGTACGCGGACCGAATCGTCCGCATCGTGGACGGGAAAATCTCCACGGATGAAGGATTGGACGCCGATCACTGATGCTTCACCTGCTTAGAGTCATTTCAATCCGCCGAATGGCCGAACACCCGATCCGTACGCTTCTGACCATTCTGGGAATTGCTTTGGGCGTCGCCGCCTATATCTCCGTGCAGATGATCATCGACACCATGGCCGATTCGTTCAGTTCCATGGTGGATTCGGTATCCGGAAAAATCGAACTCCAGATCAGCGGCGGCGAATCCGGCGTCGATGAGCAGGTTTATGACACGCTGGATCAGCGGGATGAAAAAAACAATCTGCTGATACCCGGCCTGGCGGCGGCTTTGCCCACGATTCAGAATATTACGAAATACGAAAGCGAAAGCATGCTCATCCTCGCCGTCGATATTCTCAACGACAAGGCGGCGCGGGATTATGAAATGAAGGGGGAAAATGATGTTCAAATCGAAGACCCCTTATTGTTTCTCAACTCCGTCGATTCCATCTTGCTCAACCGGGATTTCGCCAAGCGCCATAACCTGAAGATCAACACCGTGGTCGAGCTTCTGACCAGCAAGGGAAAAATGCCGTTCAAGATTCGGGGCTTTCTGGAATCTTCCGGGCCCGCCTCGGCGTTCGGGGGCAATTTCGCGCTGATGGACGTATTTTCGGCGCAAGTTTATTTCGGCAAAAAAGGAAAATTCGACTCCGTCGACTTGCTGCTTCAAGACGGCGCCGACGTGGACAAGGTGCGCGGCGCAGTGGAAACGGCCCTCGACGGGCGTTATGAGGTTGAACGCCCGGCTCAAAGAAATGAGGGCGTCGAAACCATGCTCAGGTCTTTTCGCATGGGCCTGACCGTCATGGCGCTCATCGTTTCGATCATGGGCGGCTTTATAATTTTCAATACCGTGACGACCACCGTCTATCAGAGAATGCGCGAGATCGGCATTTTGCGCATGATCGGCGTCACGCGCTTCGGCATCTGGCGGCTCTTTACCGTGGAAGCGATCTTCATGGGCGTTGTCGGCGCGGCGATCGGCGCTTTGGGCGGTTTCGCCGCGGGACGTCACGCCGTGCTGAATTACGTCGGAGGCGCCACCAGCATTTTCGTCCCGGCCAATCCGGCAAGCGCTTCATTCGACGCGCGCACCGTGCTGGCGGGATTCGGCATCGGCGTCTGCATGAGCCTGGCGGGCGCCATGTGGCCGTCTTTTCGGGCCATCGGCATATCGCCGCTTGAAGTTCTTCGCTTCGGTCCCGGATTGTCGTCGGGGCGCGGGGCGTCCATCGGAAGGTGGTCCCTGCTTTTTTTCATCGCCGCCGCGACGGTCGGTGCGGGATTATTCGTTCCGAAACTGGCCGCCAACGTCAACGGGATACGCATGTCCATGATCGGCATGATCGTTTGCGGCGTGGCGGCGACGCCGCTGTTCATGAAACTGCTGCTGACGGCCATGATCGGAATTTCGCGGGGATTCCGCATGCCGCTTTTGCGGATGTCGTCGGAAAACATTCTGCGTGATCTGGGTAGATCCTCCATGATCGTCGCCGCGTTTATGGTGGCCGTGGCGGTAATGTTCGAGATTTATCTTTTCATGAATTCGTCGAAAACGGAGATCAAAAACTGGCTGGATCAGGCGCTCAAAGCCGATCTGCTGATTACCTCATCATCGAATTTCGCATCGAGAAACAGCGTGCCCATGGATGCGGCCATGATGGATAAATTTGCCGCGATCAACGGCGTTCAAAGCGTCGTGCCCGTACGCGTGATGCCCCTGGAATATGGCGACTGGCGGATTCAGACCTTGTCCCTGGACTTTAAAACCCATTTCAACGAAAGCCGTTTTCGCTTTGTGCGCGGCGATAAAGACAAGGCGCTGCCGGCCTTCCTCGATAATGAAGGCGTCCTGCTCACGCAGAATCTTCTGATTCATTTTCCCGATTTGAAAAAGGCGGAAATGATTACCCTGAACACGCCGCGGGGCAAGCGCGATTTTCCCGTCCTGGGCGTCGTGATGGATTACACCTCCGAAAGCGGCGCGGTGATGATCAACCGGGGTTTGTTTCTCGACAGTTTCGACGATCACTTAGTGGACACATTTCAGCTATACCTGCAGGCCGGCGCGGAACCGCAGGAAGTGCGGCGCAAAATCGACGCCATGGTCGGCGATGAATTCAATCTGTTTGTGCTCACGAACAGGGAATTCAAACTCGCGGTTCTGGAGGCCATCGATCAACTTTTCGCCCTGGCCGTATCCCTGGAAATTATTACGATTCTTATCGCCCTGATCGGCATCGTGAACAACCTGATGGCCAGCGTGATCGATCGCACGAGAGAAATCGGCGTCATTCGCTCTTTAGGCGCAACGCGCACGCAGACGGCTCTCATATATTTCGCGCAGTCGGGTTTGCTGGGATTCTCCGGCGCCTTCGTCGGTATGCTTTGCGGCTACGGTCTGGGCGACATACACCTGACAAGGCTCAACGAGCTTCTGGCCGGGTGGCCCATGCCTCTGCATTATTCCGTCGGCAGGATTGCGCTGGCTTTCGCGGCGGTTGTCGCCGCCGCAATCTGCGCCGGCGTATTCCCGGCCAGAAAAGCCGCGGATCTGACTTTAAGCGAAGCCCTGAAATACGAATAATGCTAACCAAGTATTTCGTGGCTAGTGGCATAAACACATGCAAAATTTTAATTACACAGTTCGGATTTTCACTAAACAACAGTACAGGCGGATTTTCTTACAATGCCGCCGGTAAATGATTATGGAGTCACTGTGAAAATATTGTGACATGGAGTGCCATAATAATCTATAGTGTTTTTGGAACGTTAAACTAGACAAAATCACAGTTTAAAGGGAAGCATAAATCAATGGCTCCTGTGGATGATCGGAATATGCGCAAGATAAACGCAGCCTTAGTATTTGTTCTGCTTCAGCTTATTGCGGCGACCGGCCATGCGCAGGGATTTGACCTGACGGCATTTGCCAGGATTACCGCAACAGACACTCGCAATACATTTTTCTTCTTATGGCCCCGTGAAACCGACGATGCGCCGTACACGATACGCGACGGCGATCCGGCGACGAGTTGGAAGATTCCCGATATCGGGCAATCGAAACTGACGCTGGATTTCATGCCCTTCGCGAGAAAGCCGCCTCAGTTGAGGAGCATCGAAGCCGAGTGGGGCGCGTTGCCGCAGGGGACCGTCGTCATCAGGACATCTCCCTTTTGCGGCAGCAGCGATTCTTTTGACAAACCGTGGCCGGACGTAACGCAGAGACTTGTTTTTGATTCAGCGGTTGAAGCGGGATGCCTGGAATTGACTTTTAACGATCCGAAAAAAGCGGACCTTGTCGAACTGCATGTTTACTCTGCGACCGGCGGCAATGTCCCTTCAATCGGCGACCTTCAATTGACGGAACTGGAAAACGCCATTCGCCTGACCTGGACTGCCGGGGAAAATGTTCATCACGTGCGCGTGCTTTATGGCCTGAATATTCCGGCGGCGGATTGGGAGGATGTTTTGATCGACATCACTCCGGCCAACGACTCCTGGGAAGGGCCGCGCCCGCTGGAAAACGATATGATGGCGATACTCATTCCCGAAACCGGCGACGGTCAGACAGGTGAATTGAAGTACATCAACGTCCCGGCGCGCGAGTCGGCGACCTTGCCTTCCAGCGGCATCGTGGAGGGGTTTTACGGCCGTCCATGGTCTCACGCCGAGCGGCGAAAAATGATGCTCCTTTTGGGGCGCATAGGCCTGGGATTATACATTTACGGTCCCAAGAACGACCCACTGCATCGCGATGAGTGGCGAACGCCATATGGTGAAGAGGAAATCGCGAAATTCGTCGAGTTGCTCGAATTGGGACGCATGGTCGGCGTTACGTATTCCTTCGGCATCAGTCCCGGCAAAGATATGGAAATGGAAGATGAAGGCGAGAAACAGACCCTGCTCGATAAGCTGACGCCCCTCGTGGAAGGCGGTTTCAGGCATTTTACATTGCTGCTCGATGATATTGAAAATGACCTGGACGAACCCGTGGACGGCGCGCTCGGTGCAAAGCACGCGGCGCTGGCCGACTGGTTGCTGGATGCGCTCGAAGTCGTCGCCGGTGAGGACATCAAGCTGTTTATCGTGCCCACGGTCTATTCCACGCAGCGCCAAAACGCCTGGCCCGGTGGATCGGATTATCTGGATGCGATGGCGGCGCTGGATTCGGAGATCGAGTTAATGTGGACGGGCACGGATACTTTCAGTCCCACGCTGGAGGCGGCGGATCTGGCCGATGTTACGGCCCGCACGGGTCGCGCGCCGGCTATCTGGGACAACGAACACGCCACGGACGGGGGAGATGCTTTTCACGGCAAAGTTTACCTGGCGCCCTATGAAAACCGCAGCGCTGATCTCGTGGGGGCGGTGCGGGGCGTCGTGACCAATCCCATGATCCTCGGCGCGGCCGACCGCCTCATGCTCGGTACGTACGCCGACTATCTTCTCGATCCGGCGGGCTATGACGCGAATGCTTCGCTCCAAAGGGCGGCGCGCCTGGAGTGGGGCAGCGAACTTGACAGAGATCTGGCGTTGAAACTTGTACAAACGCATTACGGGTCAGGAGTTCACGGAATTCCCGGCGTCAACCTGCCGCGCAATCCGCGCATGGATGAGGCTGTCGCCGATTTTCAGCAGGCGCTTCGCGGCGGTGATCGCGGGCAGATTATCGCCAATGGCGCGTCGCTGTTGCGTGTTGCGGCGGATATGGCGACCACGCAGGATCAGATGCATCACAGCGGACTCGATCCTTCCCTTGTGGACGACATGCAATTTCCATGCATGCGCCTGACGCATGAAGGGCGCAATCTCCTTCGCCTGCTGGATTGGGCGGCGGCGAAGATGGCCGGGGAGGATTGCGAAAACTGTCTGGACGATTCCCGCTTCTGGTTCGGCGCGGCGCTGCATGACCGCTATCAACTCAGCCTGGGCCGGGTGGCTCTATTCAGCGGTTTTCTTCAAAACAATGCGCCCGATGATATCGGTTTTCAGGCTCCGGATATCGCCGAGCCAATGGCGAATCCCATGCCCGGCGAAAAGTGGATTTATGATGTATCAACGGAAGCGGACGTATCCGTCTACGGCCTTGCCGGCTCGCAGGTTATTGACGGGCAGATTCATTGGACGCCGCCGCATTCGGGGACATATAAAGCCGTCGTCGTTGCGGAAAACGGGGATGGTTGGAGTTATCTTCTCTTAAACCTTGTTGTCGGCGAAGACGAAGTCGATTTCGATGACGATGACACGGACGATGAAGATGTAAACGACGATATGCGTGACGATGATGTATCATCCGATTCAGATGACGATGATGACGGCGCCTGCTGCGGTTAGATGAGATTCCGCCGTGTAGCGCGCTACCCAATAAATACCCCTTCAATTAAAATTCTCGCGTGGACAAAGAAAGCAGCATAAGGTTTTATTGGTTTAATAAGGGACCGGAAATTTCCAAGGTGATTTTCTTTGACGTCGGCGGAATAAAAAGGTTTTGGAAAAAGAAAAATCGAAATTCGACGTAGTGTTGCTTATCATCATTGCCGCTACGCTGGCGGTTCACAGCGTCTTTTTGTCTTTGGATAAGGCCGCGCCTATTTACGATGAACAGGCGATGGCACATCAATCGCAAATTCTTGCGAAGGGGCTGCTTGGCAAACCGGAGTATTTAAAGTCCTTCGCATGGCGGGCCGGTCCCGCGTCGTATCCCCCGCTCATACACCTGACGGCTCTGCCCGTGACATTATTAAGTTCCGGTTCTTTGAACGCGCCGCGCTGGTCGTTTTTGGCCTATTGGGTCTTGCTGTTATGGGCGGCGTCCCGGCTCGGGCGCGAAATCGGGGGACGCGAAGCGGGGTGGGGCGCTACGCTCCTAACCGCCATGACCCCCGGCCTTTTCGGTTTTTCACATATCTATATGGTCGACTTTCCGCTGGCCGCGTGGACGGCGTGCATCCTCGCCCTCATGTTTAACGCGCGTGATTTTATGGATTATCGATCCGCTTTTCTTTTCGGCCTGGCCGTGGCCGCGGGACTGCTGACCAAGCCGACGATCATCATTTATGCCGGGCCTTCCGTCGCAATTTATTTGGGCCTGCTGCTTATCGGGCGTCCGTATGAAGTCAACCGCCGGAAACTGCTTGTCAGCTTATGCGTGGCGCTGACGCCGGTCATATTGCTCGCGCTGCCCTGGTATCTTTCCGGCGGGCTCGGTTATTACACGCGCAGGTTTCAAATCGAATCATTCGGCCGACTTATCAGTCCCGGTGGATGGCGTCCCAGTTTATACTTCGATTTGCTGTTTCATTACGGCCTTGGAACGGCGCTGTTTTTACTGAGCACTTTCGGCATCATGATCGCGCGAAAAAACCTGGCATACTGCATGGTCCTGACGGCAATCGTCGTTCCGTTTCTTGCGCTTGGCAGCGCGCTGGGATGGGTGTTCACGCGCTACTTGCTCCCGATATTGCCCTTGGCCGCGATCATGGCGGCAGCCGGTCTTGCGCGCATACCCGGCAAAAAGAAGGTCTGGCTTATTTTAGGTTCGGGCCTTGCGCTGCTGGGATTGGTTTATCAAATATCCACGCAGCCCAAAGGGCCGCTTTATGGTAAGGCCGCCCATGATCGCTTTCAAAAAGTCGGCGCCTTAAGGCCGCAAAAAGAAGATGCGCCGGCAAAAGAAATCGCGCAAAGCATCGTCGTATCAGGCCGGGCCGAAAGAACCATTATTTTACTCGACAGCCCCTTAACCGAGCGCATCCAGAGCGAAATCTGGAGTGTGAAGCCGGATGCGTGGGTCTTGAACTGGTTTGAAAATGCGTCCATCGGCTACGTGCCTGAAGATATGGATGAGGCCGCGGAGATTGCCTACAAACTGGATCAGGCAAAGATCATTCTGGCCGCGGACTTTAGGCCGAATGACAGTTCATCCTATGCCCCGAGCGGAAACACGCCGGTAGATTACGCAAAAAAAGTATTTACGGCTTTCGATCAAAGAAAAGCGCGGTTAAAACTTACGCATGCCTGGCCCATGCCGGACGGTAAAAGCAAACTCAATCTTTGGATTCACGAATATTTTTGGTCTGATCTAAAATCTGATAAAGACGAAGAGTGAAAAAGAGCCACGTAAGAGGCGGCAGTCAATAGGCCGGTGCGTGAGCGCCGGTATTGAAATATCGATGAATATTCTTGCGAGCCCGCGTAAGTGGGCGACAGATTGCAAGTCCGCGTCACGAGAAAGAGATCGTTTCAATTAACGTCGGCATGTATCTTGTCGCCCTCTAACGAGGGCTAATATATTAGTGTTGATTCTTTTTCCGGGCGCTGACGCACCCGGCTATTGACTTTCGCCCTACGGGCTTTGCGCTGAATCACGGATTCAAACTTTCAGCCAATGATCCGGTCGCAACCGGGGCGGGACGAGTTATTGTACTCTGCATTGAAAATGGTTTTCACTTCCGAAAATAAATCAATTTGTTGTGCGGATAAAATTGCGCAGCGATGATTTGCTGCACTGGCGCCGGAAGTTTACATAAGTCTGGATCGCGGATTACCACGCGCGCGTTTGCAAGAGCATCTTTCGCGCCTTCGATCTGAACCGATTCGGGGAGCATCTTTCGGATTTCCAGGTGCAGGAAATAGTAATACCAGGCCGAAGGATTGAAAACGCCGAAGCCCGTCCAGCCGTCCATGATTTTCCAGGTCGGATCGATTTTGGTGGTGAAAAAATTGATGGCCTCCACCTGATTGTCGCATTTCTTCTTTAAGATTTTCGGTACGCCGGATAGCGCCGGCAGCGTCAGCAGGGCGACGAGCAATACCGCCGCGGTCAATCGATTGCGCCGGGACTTTGCGTCAGATTCGTTTTGCGCGCGACGCATGGCGAACGAAAACGCGTATCCCACGAGGATCGCGCTGGGCGCGGCGAGGGTCAGGAAATACTGGAAGTATGGAACGGGATTCAATATCACGCCGGCCGCGGCGCCCAGGGTGGTCAGGGCGATCAGCCGCGCTCCGGATTCTTGCGTGGGATCGCCGATTATTGCCGCGTCATTTTTCGCGCGAAAAGCCTCCCATATATTTTGCCGCGACAAGATGATGAAAAAGCCCGCCACGGCCGTCAGCCAGAAAGCCCAGTTGCGGTGAACGACTTCGTAGGCAACGGGGAGTACGCGGATTTTATTGGCCCAATGCAGGTTCCAGAAGACCACGCGGTCCATCATGACAGGCAGGGCGCCGGGCAGCGATCGAATCCACGCAGGTCCGTAAAAAGGTTCGGGGATGGGTGCGCCGGACTGTGCGGCGTAATAAAGCATACACAGGGCAAAAGGCAGCGCCGCGATGACGGGCCAGGCCGCGATGTGGATGATGCGTTTATTCTTTATCATGGATTTATCGAACGCGCAGGCGAGAAAATGGTAGAGGCTTGCGCCAAGAAAAGGAAAAATCATTTTCTGCGTGAAGGCGCCTGCGAGTCCCCACAGTAATGCGCCGATGATCACGGCTTTTAATCGATCCGCGCCGCCGAGGTGCAGATAAAGACCCAGGGCCAGCGCCATGCATGCGACCGCCGGCGGATCGGGGCGCAGTTCGATTCCTTTTTCCGCCACGAGGGCGAGCCATGCCCACCCGACGCATGCAAGCAGCGCGGCGGTCAGGCTGCCCGTCGTTTTTTTCGCCGCCAGATAAATTCCCGCCAGCGTCGCTATAAGGCATGCGATCATGGCGTATCGAAAGACGAACATGGTCCGGGGTCTTGCGCCGAATATTTGGTATAACGGCTTAATGGCGTGATAAAGAAGCGGCGGGTGATGCTCGAAAAAATCCCGGTACGGCAACTGCCCGTCCGCCAGCAAATAAGCAGCGTGCGCGTGTTCCATCTCATCCATATTGAAACGCTTGACCGACGCCGCGTAGAACCAGAACAGGATCGGCGCCGCAAGTAGGATGAGCAATATGATGACGAGCGGCCTGCGCAAATGCGTGTCCTTTTTTGTGTCCGTGTGAAACCTTCCGATGTCGGATGCATTGTATGGAATGACCGGGCCTTTCACAACAAGGAGCGGATTCCGATGCCTCCCGCGTTCCCTGCCTTGCCTGAGGCTTCGGGACGTGTTTTCATAGACGAAGTGAAATTGTAAATGACCGCCAAAGTGGTGAAGGACATGGACGCTGCGCCCCGCGCTCCGATAATATCAACGCAGACTTTCGTGAAACTGGGTGTTTATCTGGTTCCGCTGGCGCCGCTTTTCGCGCAGGCGGCGTACCTGGGAAACCGGACTTCGTTTCTGCCGATCATTCTGGTCGGACCGATTGCCTTCGTCGCGATATTATTTCAAAGGCGGGCGCCGAAAGCCGCGAAGATTCTTTCCTATCCCCACCTGCTGTTTTGGGGATTCGTCAATTTCATTTTCGGCCTGATTGCCTGGATGGTGAATCCGCCGTTTTACATGCTGGCGGTCGCATGCGTTATTGCGGCGTTTGTCGCGATCAGGAAAAAACGATTGAGCGAATGGAGCCTGGCTATCGCCTGCCTGGCGACTTTCGTTTATCTGGGCTGGCAAATCAGATTTCTTTCGTGGTTCGCTTTCGCGGCGGCGGTGATTTTGGGATTGGCGGGAGCATTCATTATTAAGCTGCTATCCGGCAGGCGCGCTTTTGCGGGGATATCCCGGGCTTCCATGGCCCTGTGCAATTTTCTGCATGATGACGCATCCGCACAGCTTCGTTTTTCATCGGATGGTTTATCCGTCGCTTTTGCCGGAGGTGACCGCGCAGCCCGGCGTGACCGCGATTTACGACTACGGCGATCCGGTGGTGAAAAGAGAAATCGGCCCGCAGGTCATGGCCGTGTCCCGCGTTCCCGGCACGGAGAGATTCCTTTTGACGTACAACATGCCCACGCAATACATCAGCGTCTTCGAGCGCGGGCGCCTCGATGAAATACAGCATCTTTGGGTCGGCAATCCGACATCGGACATGGCGCTTTTCGATCCTGATGATCCGACCAATGCGTATATCGGATGCCACGACCGATTGCTTCACATCTCCACGAATCCCCTGAAGTTGCTCCGCGAGTTCAAGCTGGAGAAAAGTAAAAAGACCAATTACGTCCATTTGGACCGAAAAAGAGACCGAATTTTCCTTTCGCAGGATCTGGGCGTGGCCCTGACCATGGTGGATCGAAAAAGTTTTGCGTCCGCCGGAGCGATCAAACTGGATCGAGGATTTTTAACTCTTGATCTTTGGGTCGATTCCCCTGGCGATAAGGTCGTGGCCAGCGGACCCGATATGATCGGAAAAAGAGTTGAGGTGTTCGACCTTGAAACCCTGAAATCCATGGGGAAAAGCACCTGGCCGCTGGATTTCTCCCCGAGCTTTATCGCCGTTGATTCCGCCGGGCGGCGCATATATCTGTGTTCGGGCCTGTATGGAAAAGTCAGGGTGCTGAATCTCGAAAATGCGGAAGTTAAGGACACCCTCGATTTTGAAGTGGGGTTGCGCAATTTGAATTTCGACGAAAAACGAAACCTGCTTTTAGTCGGCAATTATTTCAAGGGCGTTTTGACGGCTTATGATCCGGTTGCGCGGTGCGCTATCGGGAAGATTTTTCTCGGTGACCGCCTTCGGTGGACGCAGGTCGATCCCGTCAGCGGAAAATACTACGCCGCCAGTTCCGTCGGGGGCTTTGAGATCGATCCCGACAAGGCTTTCGCGGTGGGGCCGGAACCTTGATTTTCATGGACACAAGCAGCCCGCCGTGGTAAAATTTGCTTTAAGTTGATGAAAACTATTTTGACCATTTCAATCATTTGCGTTCTGGGGCTCGGGGCGGCCTATTTCCTTTGGCCGGATGAGCCGGAAACACCGGAAAAAGCAATTTCGAAGCCTATAGCCGAAGGCAGCTACGCGCAAGTCGAAGGCTTTACATACCAAAGGACTCTCAACGGCAAAACCGAGTGGGAGCTTACGGCCGACAGCGCCGTGTACTCCGAGGACCGACAGATCGCAAATTTCAACAACGTGGAAGCCACTTTTCTGGGAAAAGACGATAACGTATTGAAAATGAAGGGGAAAAATGGCCGCTTTTTCGTCGACAGCCAGGATGTGGATCTCGATGGAGGCGTCGTTGTCAATAGCTCCGCCGGCTACGATCTGACCACGGATCGGCTGCACTATTCATCGGAGACGCGAATAATTTCCACGCAGTCGCCCGTGACCATACGCTCGAATTCCGTGGTTTTGACATGCAACGGCCTTTTGCTCAACATTGCCGAAGAGAACTTTTCCCTCGAAGGCGGGGTCATGGGGACCGTTCTTAACGCGGATAATCTTTTTCAAGGAAAAGGAAAGCGCCCGTGAAAAAAGACCGGCTGATACTGTGTGCGCTGCTTGCCGTGATGCTTATCGCCGCACGCGCCGATTCGGCGACGCTGAAAAAAGCGCCTTTTGAACTGGACCCCACGGAGCCCATCAGGCTGGCGGCGGACAAGGTCTCTTTCGACAACAAAGCCCTGACCGTTCGATGGGAGGGCAACGTGGTGGCCGTGCAAAGGGATATCAAAATGAGCGCCGAGCTTGTCGTTATCCAATTTGAAAAAGGCGACGGCGCTGAAAATGATGAGCAGATACCCATGTTTTCCGGTTCCGGGGACATTGCCTCCATCACGGCGTCCGGCGGCGTGAAGATGATGCAGGGCGAAAGAAGAGCCCTGTGCGATCAGGTCGTATTCGATCAAAAAGCCGATCAGATCGTATTCAGCGGCGATCCGCGCATCTTCGCCGGAGCCGACAGACTGTCGGGAGAAAAAATTATAATCCATATAAGCGATCAGCGCGTAGAGGTCGCCGGCGCTCCCGGACGGCGCGTGACGGCCACCGTCATGCCGAAAAGCGACGGAGGTTTTCTGACGGCCGAGGCCGTGAAGCGCATGGAGGAACTGGAGAAAAACCCGCCTCCGACGCCCGAACCGAAGAAAAAAGAGCCTAAAAAGGACGACTCGGCCGCAAAAAAAGAGGAAAGTTCTTTGATCATTGACGAGCCGACGCCATGACGACAGAGCAGCTTGCCACAAGCGGACTCGTGAAAAGCTTTGGTTCGCGGCGCGTTGTGGACGGCGTATCCATCGATATCAACCAGGGCGAGGTCGTGGGACTGCTGGGGCCCAACGGCGCCGGTAAAACGACCACCTTCTATATGATCGTCGGCCTGTATCAGCCCGACGGAGGCGAAGTGACCCTCAAAGGGCAGGCCATTACAAAGCTTCCCATGTACAAGCGGGCTCGCATGGGCATCAGTTATCTCGCCCAGGAAGCCAGCATATTCCGCAAACTCAGCGTCGAGGAAAACATTCTGGCGATTCTGGAAACGCAAAATCTTACGAAGAGCGCGACGAAAGAGCGGCTGGATCAACTGCTGGAGGATCTCTCCATCACGCATATTCGGAAAAGTCCGGGATACGCCCTTTCCGGCGGCGAAAGACGCCGCGTGGAAATCAGCAGGGCTCTGGTTACAAAACCGTCATTTATTCTCCTCGATGAACCCTTCGCGGGCATCGATCCTATTGCAGTCGGGGAGATTCAGGGTATTATTGGACAGTTGAGGGAGCGTGGAATCGGCGTCGTCATTACGGACCACAATGTTCGTGAGACGCTCGGCATCTGTGATCGGGCCTTTATCATCCATAAGGGAAAAGTTCTGGAACAGGGGGACCCGCGGACCATCGCCAATTCCAAAGAAGCGCGGGCGATATATTTAGGGGAAAATTTCCAACTCTAGGGGCAAACGGGAACATGGCGCAGGAACTTCGGCAAACCTTGAAGCTGACGCAGCAGCTTGTGATGACGCCGCAACTTCAGCAGGCGATCAAAATGCTGCAGCTCACGCGGATGGAGCTGGTCGAAGCGACGCAGCAGGAGCTGGTTGAAAATCCCTTCCTGGAGGAAATCGAGGAAGGGGAGGAAACCGAGAAGGTTAAAGAGCAGCTTCCCGAGTCCATCGCCGACGAAGCCGGGCCGGACCCGATGGGCGGCGAAGGCGATATGCTTCCCTCCACGTCGAGCGTCAAGGAATTCGACTGGAATTCCTATCTCGAACAACAGAGCGTATACGGCTATCAGGGCGGATATCAGGACGAGGAAAAAAGCGAAGTCGAAACGCCCATGACGCGATCCAGGACCCTGGCGGAGCATCTGGAATGGCAGTTGCAAATGTCCGGCCTGGAAGAGCCCTTGAGAACCTATGCCGCCTACCTCATACGCGAACTCGATGAAAACGGATATCTCAAAAGAGATTTGGCCGAGATCGCGGTGAAACATAAAGCCACGGATGAGGATATCGAAGAAGCGCTTTTAGCCCTTCAGGAATTCGATCCTCCGGGTGTGGGAGCCAGGGATTTAAGAGAATGCCTTTTGATTCAGCTTCGGCAGATGGGAAACAGCGACGTCAAGCTGAAAAAGGTCGTCAGCGACCACCTGCATGATCTGGAAAAACGCAGTTACAAGGCGGTGGCGCAGGCCCTGAAAATTTCCATTGCCGAAGTCGGCGAAATCGTGAAAAGCATATGTCATCTCGAGCCGAAGCCCGGGCGTCCGTTCGGCGCCGGGCAGTCCATGCATATCACGCCGGACATCTATGTCGTGAAAATCGGCGATGAGTACGTCGTCGTTCTCAATGACGACGGAATGCCGAAACTGCGTGTGTCGAATTATTACAAGAAACTTTTGGCGAAAAAGGACAGCGCGTCGACCCGGAAGGAGAAGGAATATATTCAGGAACGGCTTCGCAGCGCGGTGTGGCTGATCCGGTCTATTCACCAGAGACAGCGGACGATTTACAAGGTCACCAAAAGCATCGTGAAATTCCAGCGGGAATTTTTCGACAAAGGTGTCAAAGCCCTGAATCCGCTGATCCTCCGGGACGTGGCCGAGGACGTCAACATGCACGAATCGACGATTTCCAGAGCGACGACGAACAAGTACGTGCATACGCCGCAGGGTATTTACGAACTGAAGTATTTCTTCAATTCAGGGATCGACTCGAAATGGGGCGAGCAGGTGGCTTCCGAGGCGGTGAAAAAGCACATTTCGGACATCATCGCCGGGGAAAATTCCAAAAAACCTTATTCCGATCAGGAGATAGTGCGCATTCTTGAGCGGGAAAACGGTTTGGTTATCGCTCGCCGCACGGTTACGAAGTATCGCGAGATGATGGGCGTTCTTTCATCAACCAAGAGAAAGAGCCCTTTTTGACAACCCCATCGAAGGAGACGCCATGAATTTTTCCGTTACTTTTCGCCATATGGATGCGACGGATGCTATCAGGGAATACGCCGAGCAAAAACTGGGCAAGGTCTCGAAGTACTTGAGCGAACCGATCGACCTGAACGTGGTGTTGAAAGTGGAAAAACATAGGCATATTGCGGAGGTTACGCTTTCTTCGGAAAGAAAAGTTTTCAATTCAAAGGAAAAAACCGAGGATATGTACAGCGCTATCGACAAAGCGGCGGATAAACTGGAGCGTCAGGTAAAAAGGGCGAAGGATCGCCTGCAATCCAAAAGAGCGTCCGGAAGCAAAGTCGAAAAATTGGAATCCGCCGAGGTCGAATAGGCGAATTATCCTGTATGAAAATGGGGGGCGTCATTGGCTCGTAATCTTTAGGGCTGAAGGCGCCCCATTGATTATCGTCGCCGAATGGTTTATGAAACCGCCAAAAACGTCTGGATTTGACGACCATTACCGATTCGAGATTTTAATATGATAAAAATTGTGGATTTCTTAAGCACGGCGCTGATCAATCCCGACCTGCGCGGGACCGATCGCGGTTCCATATTCAAGGAGTTAATTGCTTTATTGACCGCACAATACCGGGATCTTGATCCGGTTCTGATTGAAAAAGCCCTCGATGAGCGCGAAAAACTCGGCAGCACCGGAATCGGAGAGGGAGTGGCCATCCCGCACGCCAAGATTGAAGGATTGAGAAAGGTTATCGCCGCCATGGGACGCAGCGCCGCGGGAGTCGAATTCGACAGCCCTGACGGCAAGCCGGTTCACTTGTTCTTTCTGATCATTGCCCCGATAAATTCCGTCGGCACACATCTGACGCTTTTGGCGCGCATAAATTCTCTTGTAAAAGATGAAGAACTGCGCCAGGCGCTCCTGCGGGCCGCGGACGCTGAGGAATTATTGAAGACCATTGAAATGTTCGACAAGGAAGACTAGAAGCCGATGGCGTATATTCTTGTCAAAGAGATGCTGGACAGTAAAAAAGAAGCGCTCGATCTGTCATTAATCGCGGGTCAGGACGGCCTGAAGAACAAGATTCGCGCGGCCCATATCCAAAAACCCGGACTCGCTTTGGTCGGATACAATAAGCACATCGTATCCCACAGAATCCAGGTGTTCGGCAAAACGGAAATCGGTTATCTCAGCCAGCAGGATGAAAACGAAAGCCGTCTGGTTTTGGAAAAATTTTTCAATAAAAGGATATGCTGCTGCATCGTTACGGCGAATCAGGAAGCTCATCCGCTTTTGTTGGAGTTTTCGAAAAAAACCCAGACGCCGCTGCTCCTGACATCCATGGTCAGCCTGGAGTTCATTTCCCGCATCACGAGATTTCTGGCATATCGTTTTGCCAGACGCACGACGATGCACGGCGTCCTGGTCGACGTCTTCGGGGCCGGGGTTTTGATCCTGGGAAAAAGCGCCATCGGAAAAAGCGAATGCGCGTTGGATCTGGTGTTGCGCGGGCATCGGCTCGTCGCCGACGACGTGGTGGAACTGCGTCGGATATCCCAGGAATCCGTCAACGGGCGCAGTTCGGAGGTCACGAAAAACCATATGGAGATTCGCGGCCTGGGCATCATCAATATCAAGGAAATGTTCGGGATCGGGGCGGTGCGGGATCGAAAGAAGGTTCATATGGTCGTGAAACTTGTCGAGTGGAGCGACGCCATGGATTACGACCGCATCGGACTCGACGATCAGGTCTACCAGATACTCGGCGTCGAATTGCCGCTGGCGACCATCCCCGTGAGACCGGGAAGAAACCTGACGGCCATCATCGAAGTGGCGGCGCGCAATCATCTGTTGAAACTGGAAGGCTTTCACGCCGCCCAGTCTTTTCAGCAGCAGCTTTTGAGCCGCATGGAAACGGATAGTCCGGAGAATCCGGAGGATTACGAGGAGGCAGAGTGAAAAACTTATCCGTCGTCGTGATCATCACCGGTTTGTCGGGATCGGGCAAAAGCGTCGCCCTAAAAGCCCTGGAGGATCTGGGCTTTTACTGCATCGACAATCTGCCCATTTCCCTATTCAAGAATCTCCTGGAGCTTTCCGAAACCACGGCGGAATTCCGGCGGCTGGCCATCGTCATGGACAGCCGGGAAGGTGTGTTTTTCGATCAATATCAAAACGAGTATCGAAAAGCTCTCGCCCAGGGCTTTAAAATCACGACTTTGTTTCTTGAAGCGGCCGATTGGCGGTTGCTTCAAAGATATTCGGAAACCCGCCGCGCTCACCCCCTGCATGCCGAAGGGGATTTGAATCAGTCCATCGAGACGGAAAGAAAAAACTTCGACATTATAAAAAACCAGGCCGACGTCGTCGTCGATACGACGGAATTGAACGTGCATGAACTCAGGGAGGCGGTGACGGCCAGGTTCGGAGTCGACGGCCAGCAACTGCCACTTCATATCACGCTGATGAGTTTCGGGTACAAATACGGCGGCGCGCCCAACGCCAGTCTGACGCTGGACGTTCGCTTTTTGCCCAATCCTTTCTTTGAAGAGAGCCTGCGGGAAAAAACCGGTCTGGATCAGGCTGTTTCGGATTATGTCATTCAGAACCCCGAAACCGTAAAACTGCTGAAGAAGCTTTGGGACATGCTGGTGTATTTGCTGCCCCAGTATAAAAAAGAGGGCAAACACTATCTGACCGTCGCCGTCGGTTGCACCGGCGGAGCCCATCGCTCCGTGGCGATTGTGGAAGAACTGGCGAAGAGGCTCAAGGAAAAAGAATATCGAATCACCGTGAATCATCGAGAGATTGCGCGACGCCAGGAGCGTCAGCCGTAAGGCCGCGCCCAAATTTTCGATGCGGATCTGTCGCGTTATTCAACTTTTAGATGAGCGGCAAAACAGAAATGGAATGTGAATTATGATTGGAATCGTTCTCGTGGCGCACGGCGGCCTGGGTAAGGAATTTATCAATACGGCGTCGGTTATTCTCGGAAGCGAACTGAAGGCGGCCGTCGGCGTCAGCGTCGACGCCATGGACGATCCGGAGTTGGTGACGCCGAAAATCGAAAAGGCCATCAAGGACGCCGATCAGGGGCAGGGCGTTCTGATCTTTACGGATATGTTCGGAGGCTCGCCTTCCCATCTCGCTTTGCATTTCCTGCGCTCAGGGCATATCGACGTCATCAGCGGCGTGAATCTGCCCATGCTGCTCGAAGCATTCCTGGAACGGGAAAACGCCAACCTGACCGATCTTGTCCAATCCATTAAAACCAGGGGACAGGAAAGCATCTCCTTGGCCAGCGAGGATCTGTCAAGATAAAATGGAGTATTTCAACCTGGACAGCGGGGCTATCAGCCAGGAAGTTGTCGTGCAAAACCGGCAGGGATTGCATTTGCGTCCGGCGGCGAAAATCGTCAAGGCCGTGGCCAATATGAATTGTCAGGTGAAAATCCGCAAAGACAACAAAGTCGCCAACGCCAAAAGCATTATGAGCGTCACCACGCTGATCGCCACAAAGGGGACCGTTTTGACCATCGAAGCCAACGGACCGGACGCGGCCGTGGCCGTGGCGAAACTTGTGAAATTGTTCGACGATAAATTTGAAGAGAACTGATGACGGGCAACGAATCCCATATGCGCATTTTTCAGGGCAAGATCGGGTCTCCCGGCATCGCCGTCGGTCTGGCCTACCTGGTGGATCGCGGGAAAATTCGCATTCCCATGCGCATGGTGATGCCCGAGATGGTCCTTTTGGAAAAAAAGCGCTTCGGCGACGCCATCGGTTTAAGTCAGCAGCAACTGACATCGGCCATGGGCAGGGACTTGTCCGAGGATCACCGCCAGATACTCGAGGCGCACATCGCCTGGATCGAAGATCAGTATATGATCGAGGAAGTGGAAAGGCTGATCGAAAACGATCACATCAACGCGGAATGGGCCGCGAAGAAGCTTTTCGACGGTCTCAAAGCCACGCTGGCTTCCGAATCCAAAGGCACGCGCGACGAGCGCTCGCAGCTTTTCGATGAAGTCTGTCAGAGAATCATGCGCAATTTGATGGGGATTCAGCAGGATACCCTCGATGCGGTGCCGGAAAATGTCATCCTCGTGGCGCATGCCCTTTCGCCGGGCGATATGGCGCATTTCGACAGAAGCCGGATTATCGGCATGGCCACGGATATCGGCGGTCCGACGAATCACGCATCCATTCTCGCCAGAGGTATGGAACTGCCCGGCGTGGTCGGCCTGGAGCACATCGCTTCGGAAGTCAAAAGCGGTGATCTGATCATCATCGACGGACTTGAAGGCAAGGTGATCGTCAAGCCGACGTTGCGGATCGTCGATCAATACCAGCAGCGCCTGGCTTTATTCGAGGAAAAAGAAACCCGGCTTCTGGAAATCAAGGACGCGCCGGCTTTGACCCGCAGCGGCGAACTGATCAAGATTCAGGCCAATCTGGAGTTCATCGAGGAAATCAGAGTCATGCGCAAGCATGGCGTCAAAGACATCGGCCTTTTCCGAAGCGAGTTTATTTTCCTGCTCAAAGGAGGCATCGCCACGGAGGAGGAGCAGTACGAGGTTTACTCCAAGCTTCTCCAGGAAATGGAGCCGGATTGCGCCGTGACGATCAGGACTCTCGACCTGGGTTCGGACAAACTCACGGAGGATATGAACGCCCCGGATGAAACCAATCCCGCCATGGGGCTGCGCGCCATCCGATTCTGCCTGGAGCGCGAGGATATCTTCAAGGACCAGCTGCGCGCCTTGTTGCGGGCCAGCGTTTACGGAAAATTGCGCATTATGTTCCCGATGATTTCCAGCCTGGGAGAGTTGCGCAAGGCCAAACACATCCTCGACGAAGTCCGCCAGGAACTTGAGTTCGAGGGCATCGATTACGCCGACAATATCGACGTGGGCATCATGATCGAGGTGCCCAGCGCTGTGGTGATCGCCGACGTCCTCGCCGAGGAAGTGGACTTCTTCAGCATCGGCACGAACGACCTGATCCAATACACGCTGGCCGTGGACCGGTCCAACGAACACGTTTCGCATATTTTCAAATCCACGCACTCGGCCATCCTTCGCCTCATCAAGCAAACGGTGGACGCCGCCAGCGCCGCGGGAATCGATGTTTCCATGTGCGGGGAAATGGCCGGCGACGTGCAGATGACCATGCTGCTGATCGGTCTGGGCGTCAGAAGTTTTTCGACGAATCCCGCGCAGGCTTTGCATGTCAAGCAGCTTGTCCGCATGATCGACGCCTCCGACGCCGTCGAATACGCGCAAAAAGCCATCCGGATGAACGTCTGCGGGCATATGGCGCGATTCATCAAGGAAGAGATGACCGAGCGCTTCCCGGAAATCTTCAAGGACTTCGCCTGGACGATTTAAGGCGGCTCGAATCCGGGCGAAAATCAAACCAACGGATTGTCAGAAATTGTAATCCGGATTTTCGATGTTGAAATCTTCGTCAGTGAGCCCCACGTTCGGTTTGAATTCCCGCCATTCGAAGGATTCGAAGAGTTCGTCGTTTTCATCGTAATTGACGCTTTTCATCGGGAGCCCGGTTGTGACGTCGTGCGCGTTGATGGAGTGATAACTGTAGTATCCCTTGCCCTTGGTCATCCAGGATTCGACGACGTAAACGTCCATTTTTCCGATCTTTTGAAGCCCCAAAAACTTGAGCTTGATGTCGTTGTTTTCGAGTCCACGGGAAAGGTTGTTGTAAATGGTCTGGACGGTGTGTCCCAGGTCCGTCTCCTCGATCGAGTGGTTGCTGTCGGCCCGGGCCAAAGAGCCGTTGGGATCGAGCTTGACGGTTATAATGCCTTTGATGCCTGCGTCATGGGCGACGAGTTTGTTGTCGTAATGGCCTGGGCGGTACATCACCTCGCGGCCCGTATAGGGTCCGCCGACCCATTTCATATAAATGTCCATGGGCTTGCGGAACTTCGTGAACATATCGTGGTAGGGCTGAACCTTTCCCTTTATTCGTTCCCGCTTATGCATCACGCACGTATAGTCCTTGACCTTGGCGTAGTTGCCCAGAAGAGTCGATTTCAACTGAACCGCGTCGATGACGATGCCGTCGGTGGAATAGCCGGGAAAACCCAGGGCCGAATTGTGAACGTCGAACTGGTTTGCGGCAAAACCGGGATTCATCTTGAAATTCTTGAATTCGTAGCTTTCGACCACGCGGCCGCTTTGATCCTTGAGGACGGCTTTTTGGGGTATTCCCATTGAATCCAGCGTCAGGTCCAGGTTGCCGGGATCCACGCTGTCGATTTGTTCAAGGATTTTCCCTATAGCCAGATATTCAATGCTGTTGCGATAATCCCTCTTGATAATCTTGTCATTGACGGGAATGCTGACCGCCGCAAAGGCCAGGGCGCCGCCTTCCATGATCCAAGCCTGGTTATTATTCCAGCCGGGTTTATATAAAATGATGCGGTTACGGTGGCGCTTGCCGGTCCATTTGGCGAAAATCGCGCCATCCTTCGTGCATTTTATCTCAATAATTTCCGCCGGACGAAGTCTTCCCCGCATGCGGTGCTGCAACGTGAGGGTGTAGCCGGCGTCCTCAAAGTTAGAAAAGGCTTTCTTCATTTTTATTAGCAAAGAATGCGTATCTGCCTGCGCCGGTGAACCGGCGATTGCAAAATAAGTGAGAAAAATCAATAAAAAACAGGCGATTAACGCTGTGCGTTTCATAAACATACTCCCACTTTGCAATTTCCTTTTCCATTGGTTCCCCAGATATGTCTAGCCAAAGAGGACATTCCTGTCAATTTACGGGGTGCAGGAAAAAAGTAAGGGGGCGGAAAAAACCACTTGACAGATAGAAGTATTAGAAGCTATAGAGGTATTCATGATCTTAGAAGTGGGAAATAAAAAGGCAGTTGGAAATAGAAAAAACCCAAACAATCAGCAAAGGGGAACGGACATGAGGACTTCGAAAGCGCTTATTATGACTCTGGTGGTTACGGTCTTTGTGGGAGTCACCTTTATCGCGGCGCAGGCTAATGATCCGCTGATGATCGGTGATTACGTCTGGTTCGATGCGAATTGCAATGGCGTTCAGGATGACGGCGTCGACGCGGGAATCAACGATATCATGGTTTGGTTCTATCGCGATTATGATTGCAATGGGATTTTTGACGGCAGTGACGCGGTTTACGATTATGACTTTACGCGCGACGATGATTACGGTGTTCCTGGGTACTATGAAATTCCTTCCGAGGGAGCCCGTTGCTTCATCGTGGAATTGGATGAATCCACGATTCCCGAGGGATTACACGTCCGCGCCGGAACACCCATGACAGTTGCGACGGAAAACGTGGATTACTGGGATGCCGACTACGGCCTGTGTGATGAAGTGATCGAATACGGCGAGTGCGAAGGCAAAGTCACGGAATTGACGTTGGCTTATCTCGGAGACGCGGACGCCTACGTGGAGGTTTTCTCCAAAGGCAGGCATCGCAACGGCCGTCAATGGCGTCACGGAAGACATCAGCAATTCGATCAGGTGACGATTTTCGATGAGATAGTCGCTCCGGGTGAAGATTTCACGTTCCACGGTTGGGACAGAAAAGGGACGCTGGGTACGGAAATTGAAATTGTCGTCAACGGCGTTCCCAACGCACGCATCCATACAAGCTGCTCCCAGCCCATCGGACCGGGACTCGTGGCCGGTGATTTCATTGTGATCGACGGCTATAGCCGCAACGGAGGGAAACTGCCTCCCCTCTGATAGTTTGGGTTGGGGATTGGGGATGAGCCCAATCTCCAGGGTTCGCGAACCGGAAGCGCCTAAAGGCGCTTCCGGTTTTTTGTGTGCCGAGCATGCACGTCAACTTGGGGGTGTAAGTCCCCTGCCCAACCTGACGGAGGTGAAGGGCTAGCGAAGCGCAAGGGCGCCGTCGCGAGGCGTCGTCTGAAGGAAGCGTGTAGCAAAGCCGCGACCTGACGAACAGAAACCGGATGTGAGGCAGTCCTTGCCGGACGAGCGAGCAAATGATCGCGAAGTCCATATCCGTCAAGGGCATCGGCTGTAAATCCGGCGGGTGCGCGGTGAAGGTTGTCGTGCTTACCTCGGGAGGTCTGCTTCGTGTCCCGGATTCGGGACTGAGGTCGTCGCGAGGCGTCCTGACCGCGTTGCAGAAGTCAGCAGAGGGCATAGTAGGCGATATCGCCGAAGGCCCGAACGGTATGGAGCGGCAAGTAGAGACGAGGATTCTCATGGGCGGCATTTGTCGGAAAATCCAGTTGGAATTGGCCTTGGAAACGAAGGGTAGGGGTGAAGCCCCGATGGTCGTTTCCGAAGGGATCGAACCGTCCGTGGCGTCCCCCGGCCCCGAAAGCCCGGCGTCAACCTCAAGTCTCATGGAGGAAGTGCTCGAACGGGAAAACCTGAAAGCAGCTTACAAACTGTTGCTTTCGCTCGCTCGACCTTATAGACCTGGACCCGAGGTAGAATGCTGAACCAACCGAACCGCCGTGGTACGGACCCGTATGCCCGGTGGTGTGACAGGGAAAGCCCGCGAGGGCTTACCTATGTCGATTTTATATTTTAAAACGGAGTTTTTTTAATGGCATCCCGCGCAGGATGACGCGGTGCAACTGCCGCAGGACGATGTGGAGGATTTCACCTGTCCGCCGGCGTCTTTCGTTTTGATATTTGGGGCGGATAGAAGCTTTTTTACGGGACCGTCGCATCGTTTGCAGGTCACTTCGGCGTTTGTAGAAAAAACGATTTTCTCAAAAACGAGATCGCATGATTCGCATTGAAATTCATATATCGGCATTTTCCTCTCCGGTTTCCTTTGCCGCAAGCGTCACGGCGCAATATGCTCATGCCGACAGCGAAAATCAACTCCGGCGTCGGATGGAACGCGAAAAATCATTGCTTTGGTTATGCTTTTGACTTAAAAATACGGAGTTATGAAACTTGACAAAAGCCAAGGGCTCGGCCTAGATGGTTTTGGCGATTGAAACAACTATTCGGATGGAAACATGGCACTTCGGTCATGGAAATATTTGGTTGGAATAGGCATTCTCACGATGCTTTTTCCGCTTTTATCCTGCGCGCCGGATGAGGATGACGATACGGGCGAGGATATCGACGCGGTGGCCATAGAACTGGCGGTCGAGCAGGATGATTTTCTGGGATTCACGCAGGACAAGATTATCGGCGACATCTGGTTTTCCGACTCCGTGGGACCGGTCGGCACGCCGATCGACATCGTGGTTCAGATCAACGAGTGGGATCGCATGGCCGACGACAACATCGATTTCGTCTGCACGATGACCCTGGGCAACGTGGACCTGATCAAACTGGACGAACATATCATCACTTTTATTATCGATGATGACCGTGTCGAGGAAAAGATGATTATCCCGCAAGTGAAAATCATCCCGGCAGTCCTGGATTACGAGGTCGTTATCGAAGCAACCAATCCCAACGATCCGACCGAGATTTTCAAAGCCGAGTTGGATTTTCAGTTCCTGGTCAATCAGGGGACTCCCGCTACCTGATCGCAGCACATGGTTGAACTTTCCGTCGTCATACCCTGCTTCAACGAAGAGGGATCGCTGCCTGAACTTATTGCAAGTTTAACCGGCGAACTGGCCTCGTGCCGCGAATCCTATGAGATCATTTTCGTCGATGACGGAAGCACCGACTCGGGCTACGAGATCATCCGCAAGGCGCGCGAAACCGACGACAGGATCAAGGCGATTCGCTTCCGCCGCAATTTCGGCAAAAGCGCGGCCTTAAGCGCCGGTTTCGCCGAGGCGTCGGGCGAGTACGTCATAACCCTGGATGCCGACTTGCAGGATGATCCCGGGGAAATTCCGCATTTTCTGGATAAGCTGAAAGAAGGCTTCGATCTCGTCACCGGCTGGAAGAAGAAACGCCACGATCCTCTGGAAAAGACCCTGCCGTCGCGCTTTTTCAATTTCATCACCGCAAAGCTGACGGGCATTCCGATTCACGATTTCAATTGCGGATTCAAGGCCTACCGCGCGCAGGTGCTACGCGAAATAGAAATTTACGGCGAGCTTCACCGGTACATCCCGGTTTTAGCCCACCAAAAAGGATTCCGGATTGCCGAGCTGGCCGTGAAGCACAATCCCAGAAAATACGGCGAGTCGAAATACGGCCTGGAGCGCTATGTCCGCGGAGCGACCGATCTGCTGACCATTCTTTTCCTGACGAAATACATGCAGCGCCCGGCGCACCTTTTCGGCGGCGGCGGAATTGTCCTGGGCGGCCTGGGCTTTCTCATCTGCCTGTATATGACGGTCTTATGGCTCGCCGGATTTAGGCCCATCGGAAATCGCCCGCTGCTGCTTCTGGGCATTTTGCTTCTGATCACCGGCGTACAATTTGTCTCCATCGGCCTGATCGGAGAACTCCTGACGAAGCATTCCGAAAAGGGGAGGCGGGATTACTCCATCCGAGAGATTCTTAAATGATTCCGCCGCGCCTCAAAGCGATCCTGCGTTGGGGCCTCGCCCTGTGCATCCTGGCATTTCTGATTTACAGCCTGACTTCCCGGTGGGACGACTTTCAAAGCAAGGGCATTGCGTTCAACTGGGGCTTTCTCGCGATTTGCACAGCCTGGAATGCGGCTTTTTTCATGACGCAGGGCCATGTCTGGCGGCAGTGCCTTCGTTTTCTCGGCCATGATCTGCTGTTAACCGACGCGCTTTATATCTGGTCCGCGTCCCAGGTCAGCAAATACGTTCCCGGAAAAGTCATGCTGTTTCTCGTGCGCGTCGGCCTTGCGGAAAAAAAGGGCGTCCCAAAAGTCGGCACGATGATTTCGATCTACCTGGAACTGATCCTGATGATCATCACCTCCGGCGCCGTGGCGTTGCTTTTTGCCCCGGCGGCGTTTGATTCATTCAAAACCTGGCATTTTATTCTTTTCGGCCTCGTGGTCGCGGCGGGCCTGGCGACGCTGCATCCGAAAGTTTTATCCAGGCTGGTCAATATAGGCCTTCGCCTTTTGAAAAAAGAGAAACTCGATTTTTCCATTCCGTTCAGACAGATGCTCTTGTGCGCGGCCTTTCTGGTGATGGGATGGATGATGCACGGATTATCGGCCGTGGCCGCGGTCAAGGCCGTCGGCGCGCAAAGCGTGGCGTCATGGCCCGTTATCACGGGATTCTTCGCCTTCGCGTGGCTGATCGGCTTTCTATCGTTTCTCACTCCGGGCGGCCTGGGAGTCAGGGAAGGGGCGTTGGCGGTATTGCTTTCGGCCTTCTACCCGCAGGAGATCGCCATTGCCATATCCCTTATCTCGCGCGTAGCCTGGATACTGGCGGAAGTCGTTATGGCCGGCGCTTTCTGGAGTTTAACCCGCCAATCCATGCGGGATGCGTCATGAATATTCTCGACAGGCTCAGGCAGGATGAAGATTTCCGGCGCATCGCCCTGTTTGCGGTGATTTTGCTCGCGGTCGCCATACGTCTGCCGGGCCTGACTTCGCCCATCGCCGACAGGCAGTCCTGGAACCAGTGCTCCACGGCGACGGTGATCCGAAATTTTGCCGAAAAAGGTTTCGATCTGCTTCATCCCGAGTGGGACGTTCTCGATTCCGGGAAGATAAGACCCAATATCGAAGCGGAAGAAGCGCCGATATATTCGGGAGTCGCGGCGCTTTTTTACGTCATATTCGGGCAGTCCCACGCCTGGCCGAGGTTGCTGTCCATCCTGGCCATGGCGATCGGTGGAATCTATTTATTCCGGCTCACGAGCCGCATGTTCGATCCCGCCGCCGCCGTCCTGGCGGTCTTTATCTGGAATGTCGCTCCTTATCCGTGGTTTTTCGGCCGGACGATCATGTCCGATCCCTGGATGCTGGCGGCGACGATTGCCGCCGCGGACTATTACGAACAGTGGCTGCGCGACGACGCGACATCCGACCTTTTCAAATCCGGCGCCGCCGTGTGCTTTGCGGGTCTTTTCAAGGCGTTCGCGTTGCATATCGGCATTCTGTTTCTTGTCGCCGGCCTATTAAAAAAACGATGGCGTTTTTTTATCGACTATCGGATTTATGTTTTCGGCGCCGTCAGCCTGATGCTGCCTTTGGCCTGGATCTATTACGCCTCGATGATCGGGAGCCTCGGCAACGTCACCACGCAGCCGGGAGAAGTTATCGGAGCGCCGCATTTATGGGGCTCCTGGACGATGCTCACGGATCCCGGTTTCTGGGGCAAGATTCAGTCCCGGATTTTCGACCGCGCCATGACGCCCGCGGCCACCGCTTTTGCTGCGCTATCGATAATTTTCAAGGATACGAGAGAAAAGAGCGGGTACGCGTGGCTGTGGCTTCTGGCGGCGTTTTGTTATGTGCTGATCGTGAAGTCGGGCAACTACGAACATAATTATTATCAGCTTCCCTTTACGCCGCCATTCGCCATTCTTGCCGGCGCGGGACTGACGGCTCTGATCGGCAAACTGGCGGAAAAACGACGCGATGCGGCGCTCTATTTTCTGCTGGCGGTTTTCGGACTCGTCTCTTTTCTCTATGTGCGCGCCGAATATAAACAGGACTTAAGCAGCGTCGAAGCCGGGAAACTGGCGAGAGCTTTTACGGAACCGAGTGACATTCTGCTGGTTTTGGACCCTGGTTCCACGCGGAAGAATCAGGTTATATACCACGCGCACCGCCGCGGATGGCACGTCCGCCGCCTTGACGGACCCGATCTTGAGAAATATATCTCATGGGGCGCCACGCATGCCGTGATTTGCCTGTCCGAGGATCAGCGAGTGCGTGGATATAAGGCGATCCGATACATGGACAAGCACTATCAGGCCCTTGGAAGCGATGCGGTCATGGGCGACGGGCGTCTTCACCGAATTAGGATATATGAGCTGAAAGTGAAGGATATTGAGACTCCATAAACTCATTTTCGCTGCCGCCGCCGCGGTCTTTTGCCTTTGTCAGTGCGTGCGCGTTGACAGTATTTCAAACGATTATCGGCATATAACGAATCTCATATCACTGGCGCAAAAGCAGGGCGTCATGACGCAAGCCGTCATCGCCGGGCGTTTGATGCATTTTACGGAAGAGTTTGAAGCGCTGCCTCTCACGTACGCGGATGAAAACGGCGCACGCGGCATTGTCATTGAAAACGTTGAGATACCGGATGATGCGCTATTATCCTTCGAGTATTTTCCGCCGCCGCCGGTTCTGAAGTCCGGTCCGGTGAATTTGTCAGTGCAGATTCTGTCTAAAACCGGCGACACGCTCATTTCACATGATTACAAAATCGATAGACAAGGATTTGTGGAGATCGGCAATTACTTTCGCGAGAAGTGGCAGATATTTTACAACTACATCGATTTTTATCGGCATTTCAAAGTCGATCTGTCGGCAGCCGGCGGACAGGTTGTTGATATTCATTTTCGTATTAAGGCGCCTGATGCCGACGCCGAGGAACGGGAAAAATACGAAAAGTGGTCCGGATCGCGCATGCCGACGGCCTTCGCCGTGTGTAATCCGGTCATTTACTCCAAAGAACCAATCGGTAAAAAAATCAATATCCTTTTTGTCGTTGTCGACGCCATGCGGGCCGATTCGGTCGGCGCGTACGGATACGCGCGGCCCACGACGCCCAGCATCGATCGGATCGCCGCGCAAGGTTTGACGCTGCTCAAGGCTTACTCCCCGACGAATTTTACGCGCGGTTCGGTCACGTCGATCTTTTCCGGGCGCTATCCCTCGACGCTGGGCATCCCCCTGGCCAGATGGGATTTGACCGATGAGGAAAAGAAAGCTTTTCGCCTCCTGACGTCCTACGATTTGTCCGAAGGCGCATTTCCCGACTCGCTTCCCCGGCGGCTTGCGGGCAAAGGGTACGTGGTCGAACACATCGGCTCCGATCCATTTATTCAGGACGGAACGGACATCGGCGTATCCTTAGGCTTTTCACGCAACGCCAGTTTCAACCAGCGAAGACGGGATACCGAGGCCATTGCGGACCAGAGCCTGGAGTTTATCGAGCAAAACGCAACGCGGCCATTTTTTCTCACCGTACATTTCAACAACGGGCACGGCCCGCTTCGCCCCCCGAAACGCTTTCAGGGCGTCTTTAACAACGAAATCGTTAACGACCCGAGAATATGGCCGGAAGATTACGACGGTGAAATCCGCTACGCCGACGAGAAAATAGGTCTCATGATGGATGCGCTTCGGTCTTTTAAGATCGAGGATAATACCCTCGTTGTGATATGCGCGGATCATGGACAGGGCTTTGAGGTCGGCCACCCAAAAGGGCACGCGCACAGCCTGTACGACGGCGAAGTGCGCGTCCCGTTTATTATGCGCCTGCCGGGCCGCCTGCCGGCCGGGACAAAGTATAAGGGGCTTGTCTCCCTGCTGGATTTTTATCCCACTTTTCTGACTCTGGCCGATGGAAAAACTCCGAATGATTTTGCCGGAGTCAATCTGCTGGAGCAAATTCAAAACACGGATCACGCACGCGAGCTTTATCTTGAAGGAGCCGGGATACGGGCGTTGGCGCGCTATTATGAAAAAATCATAGTGAAAGACGGACCTTATGAGAGAATGAACGGCTTGGATCCCGCGGATAAGGGGCGATTTGCCGAATACTATGCTTTGCCGGCCGATTTTCACGAAACGGACAACATGGCTGATCTGAGTTCGATTTATCAAAGATCGGTTTTCGCCTCCCTTCGTCAAGAGAAAATCACCAGAGCCCGAACGCGATTCGAGCAAGGAAGCAAGCTTTCGGAACTCATGGAAGGCGCCGGAACTTTGTATTCCGAAAGCGCGCACGAAAGCGTCGAGCTTGTGCTTAACGCCGGGCGGAAGGCCGGGAGATTTCAAGTTCGCATGGAGTTTGCGGGAAAACCCGATTCCGTACGCTGCTTTGATTGTTTAAGTCAAGATACAATCGCATTTGTGACAGTGGATCAGTTCAGCGACGCAACCGCCGCTATGGTTGATCTGAACATTGAAGCGGGCCAAAGCCGGTTGATCGGCTTTACTCCCTGGCCGCCGGACGATTCATTTGAAATCATGATCAACTGCGACGGTCGGTTGCTTGATTCGAATCGATTTCGCGCCGGACCTTTTCAGCTTCCTTTTATCGGCAATCCGGCGCAAATCGGCGGACTGAACGATTACATGATGATGAAAGACGCGAAACCGCCGGAACTCGACCCGGAAACGGATTTCGGCGCGTATATCCGATACATTCCGGCGCTTACGAAAGCGCAGACGGGAATGGGCGGGCAGGTGAAGGACGCCCTGCGATCCTGGGGATACGTCAAATGAGCAAAGATAGCCGCACAATCAAAGGGATCGTGAAAGTTCTGGCCGGCGGCGCCATGGCATTTGCGGCGCTTTTCGCCGTGTCCCTTCTGATGACGGCAAGCTTCGCGGTGTTCGGCGTGCAGGATGCGACGATTGAAAATATCGTCAAGCAGAATTTCGGTTCGTTCATCATCAAAAAGCAGGCGCTTTACCTGGCGTTGTATCTTTTGCTGGGAGCGTGGTTTTCCATCCCGGCGGCGGCGTCCAGGATATCTTCCTTTTTTCTGGGATTCTTTTCGTCGCTTTTCGCGGGGCTGTCTTTTTTCGCTTACGCCGCCGGGTGCAGGCCCGGATTGTACGCGGGGTGGCTTAACGATCGCGGGGGCGCGGCGGCGACCTTTCAACGCTTGGTCTCGCAAGAACCCGCGGCGGGCTTTCTTATTGCCGCGCCGATTCTCCTTTATCTGATGATCCGTTCGTTGCGCAAAAAAGATTTCGCGCCAATGGCGATGATCATTGCGGTTGGCGCGGTCACCTGGTTCGGCATGTTTTATCATCCGAATTACCTGGTCGCCGACGATCCCGCCGATTCGGCGCACCCGGATATTTATTTGCTGGCGGCCGATTCATTGCGTCCGGACCGGCTGGATTGTTACGGCTTCGAGCGAAGCGTCGCGCCGAATATTAAAAAGCTGTGCGAACAGGGGATTGTTTTTGAAAACGCGTACGTGCCGCTGCCCCGGACTTTCCCTTCATGGGCGTCGATTCTGACGGGAATGCCGCCCTGGAAACACGGCGTCCGGAGCATGTTCCCCGATCCCGAAGATACGGTCCTTAAAGAAAGTCTGCCGAGGCGGCTTAAAGACGCGGGATATGAAACGGCGGTGTTTTCCGATTACGCGGGAGATATTTTCCCGCGCATGGATGCGGGTTTTGACGTCGTTTCCGCGCCGGATTTCAATTTTTCCACGCTGGTCGAATCCGAGTCTTTGCGCGTGCATCGATTCCTGCTGCCGTTTCTTGACAACAGGATAGGGCGGAGGCTCTTTCCGATTATCGACACATTCGCCGACGCGGCGGATGCGCGGGATTTAACCGATCGCGTTTTGAAATATCTGTCCGGCCTTTCCGGCAAACCCCGTCTGGTCGTCGTGTTTTATTCGACGACGCATTTTCCCTTCGCCCCCAGCTACCCGGACGTCCACAGATATACCGATCCGAATTACAAAGGCCCTTTTTATTTTCAAAAGCCGCCCTCGTTGAAAGATGAAAAACTCACGCAGGCGGATAAGGAGCAGATCCGCGATTTATTCGATGCATGCGCGCATGCCGTGGACCGGCAGATCGGACGCCTGGTGGACGCCGTCAAATCGACGCCGCGGGGGCGAAACGCCGTATTCGTCATCACCTCCGATCATGGTGAAGCCCTGTACGAGCGTGAGGGCGATATCGGCCACGGAGATCACTTTCGGGGAAACCAGACGTTGCGCGTGCCGCTTGTCATCAGCGCTCCCGAAAAGTTCAGTGAACCGGCGCATATCGATGCTTTGGTCGCCAATATGGACATCGCACCGACGCTGGCCGCTTTGGGCGGCGCGGACTATCCGGACGATATCGAAGGCTTTGATCTGTCGCCGGTCATCGAGGGAAAAAAACCGGGACGAGATCTGCTGTTTTTTGAAACCGGTTTGTGGTTCGTGAAAATCGCGGAAGGCTATATGAAGGACCGGCGGATTTCCTATCCCGATATCACGACCATGGGGGAGATCGATTATAAAAAAGGAACGTCGATCACGATCAAATCCGAGTACAAGGACATCACCAATACCGCCAAGCATCGCATGGCGTTCGACGGGCAATACAAGCTTTTATACATTCCGACGTCGTCGGGAATCCGCTGGGAATTATATGATCTGGAAAATGATCCCGAAGAAACGCGGAATCTCATCGAGAAAAAACCGGCCGTCGCGTTTATTATGAAAAAAGCTCTCTTTGATGAAATGACCTCGCCGCCGGGTGTGATCGAACGCGGCGGATATCTCCTGCCGAAAAATCCCGCGCGGTAAGACCCGCCCAGCAGGGGGCGGCTTTCGCCACATGCGCATGCATAGCCGATCTGTAGGAGCGGTTTCCAACCGCGACTGGCGTGACGTAAATCCCATTCCCGTTGTCGCGGTTGGAAACCGCTCCTACATTCCGCATTCCGAACTCCGCATTCCGAACTGCGCTACGCCCATTTGATGTAGGGCAGCGAAAAATTACCGGGCATCAGATGATGATAGGGCGTCACGCGAATGCCGATGCCGTGTCTGCCCACGCTGCGGCTTTTGTAAAATCCCTTGTAAAGATACTTGGAGCCGGGGCGCGGCTCCACCATGGTCATGCTGATCACGTCGCCGTTTTTAAAAACGCCTTTTTCGTCGAGAACGCCGGCGTAGATTTCCACCTTGACGTCTTCCGGCGCCAGGCTGCCCAGATGGATATCGGCGTCCACTTCAATGGCCTGGTCGATTTTTTGCGTTTGCGACACGTCGGCTCTGACGTCGATAATGTTGATCTCATGCCATTTCTCGATGATTTTCCGCAACCACGCCGCGTATTGTCTGCCGCCGGAGTAATTGTCTTTGGTCAGTTGGATGTACTGCCTTTCCGTCGGCTGGTAAAGATGCTGAATGTACTCCTGCACCATGCGGTCCGTGGTAAACATGGGGCAAAGCTGCTTCATGGAATGCTTCATCATTTCCACCCACCGGCGCGGAATGCCGTCTCGCGTGCGGGTGTAAAATGCCGGGATGATTTCCTTTTCCAGCAGATCGTAAAGGGCGTTGGACTCCACGTGATCCTGCGTTTCGTCGCTGCTGTATTTTTCTCCGGCGCCGATGGCCCAGCCCACGTCCGGGTTGTAGGCTTCGTCCCACCAGCCGTCCAGGACGCTGCAGTTCAGACCGCCGTTGGGCAGAACCTTCATGCCGCTTGTGCCGCTGGCCTCCTGCGGACGCTTGGGCGTATTGAGCCACACGTCGACGCCGCCGACCATGTAGCGCGCCACGGCCATGTCGTAATCCTCGATGAACACGATATGGTCGCGCATTCCCGGGCGGCGAAGCAGATGAATGATGTCTTTGATGAGATTCTTGGCGTAATCGTCGGCGGGGTGGGCTTTGCCGGCGAAGATCAATTGGACCGGGCATTCCGTATCCGACAGGATTTTCTCGATGCGTTCGATATCGCTGAAAATGAGCTTCGCTCTTTTGTAGGTTGCGAAGCGCCGCGCGAAACCGATGGTCAGGGCTCTGGGATCGAGAACTTCCCACGCCTGTTCAAGCTCCTCGCCGGGCACTTTTCTCTGCTGCAACTGCCACATGAGCCTGCTGCGAACGAAGGCCACAAGGCGTTCGCGGCGGCGTTCGTGCGTGCGCCATAGTTCGGGATTGGGAATCCGGTCGACGCCGTCCCAGACGTCGGGATCGGCGCCGTTTTCAATCCAGCCCGGCCCGAGGTAGCGGGTGAGGAGTTCGGCCATGTCCGCGGTGATCCATGATCGCGTGTGAACGCCGTTGGTGATGGGAATGACGGGTATTTCCTCCATGGGAACATCGGGAAACTCGTAGCGGATCATTTTGCGCGTGACTTCGGTGTGGAGTTTGGAAACGGCGTTGGCCCGCGAGGTGTTTCGCATGGCGAAAAACGCCATGTTGAAAGGTTCGTCGCCTTTCGGATTCGTCGGCCGTCCCATGGTCAGAAGCTGTTCCAGGCCGATGCCGAGATCGCGGATATAGTCGCTGAAATATTTTTCCATCAACTCGCGGGAAAACAGATCGAAACCCGCCGGGACGCTGGTGTGCGTGGTGAAGTTGTTGCCCCCGGAACAGATGGCGCGGGCCTGATCGAAATCCAGATCGCTTTTGTTCATCAGCGTGCGGATGCGCTCCAGCGCCAGAAACGCGGAATGCCCTTCGTTCATGTGGCAGACCGGGGGATCGATCCCCAACTGGGATAATAATCTGTATCCTCCGATTCCCAGAACAATTTCCTGGCGGATACGCATTTCCCGGTCGCCTCCGTAGAGTTGGCCGGTGATGCAGCGAAACTCCTCGTTGTTTTCCGGTATATTCGTATCCAGTAAATAGAGATTGATTCTGCCGACCTGGACTTTCCAGGTCTTGATGTACAGCGGCCTTCCCAGCATGTCGATTTCCACGATCAGCGGACTGCCTTCGCCGTCGAGGAGTTCTCGAAGAGGCAGAGTGTAAAAATCGTTGACGGGATATTTTTCCTGCTGCCAGCCGTCGGGATTCAGGTACTGGCGGAAGTATCCCTGCTGGTAACATAAACCCACGGCGACGAGGGGCAGCCCCAGATCGCTGGCGGATTTCAGGTGATCGCCGGCCAGCACGCCCAGGCCGCCGGAATAGATGCGCATGCACTTGTTGATTCCGAATTCCATGGAAAAGTAGGCGTAGCGCACCTTGTCGGTGACGCCGTACTTGCGGTTGTACCAGGTCTGGGCGTTTATGTATTCGTAATATCGCTCGAATACCTCGTCCAGATGCGTGATAAAACCTTCGTCTTTGCATAGTTCGTCGAATCGATTTTGTCCGACGCGGCCGAGCAGCAAAACGGGATTGTGATCCGTTTCGATCCAGAGATCCTCGTCGATCCGGCGGAAAAGCTCATCGGCTTCGTAGTTCCAGGACCACCAGAAATTGTAGGCCAGTTCCTTGATGGAGGCGATGCGCTCCGGAATATGCGGGGCGACGTTGAAGTCAATAACGGGGCGAATCATGGAGGCTCCCTCTGGTCAGTTTGTCGCTTGGAGGTTATCCTGTCGCCATAGCTTTGACAATCCCGTTTTGAACGGATTGAGGATGCATCATCGGGCGAAATCATGAATGATTGGTTAACGTGATCGTGGCCGATAAAAAAGCGTTAAAAATGATCCTTTGGGCAATCGTCGCCGGGATCGCCCTGGCGCCGACCATTCTTTTTTTAATGCAGTTTGTTTTTCGCGCGAATTTCCCCGCCCACCTGGAAATCATGGAGGGGCAAAACCTTTTCCATTGCCGGCGCGTTGCCCAGGGACTGCCCCTGTACGTCGAACCTTCGATAAACGCCATCTCGCCGCCGTATTTTCCGCTGTATTACCACGTAGTCGGATTGTTGATGAAATTCGCCGGGCCGCAGTGGTGGACCGGGCGGCTCGTTTCTTTTCTTTCCGCTATAGGGATCGGGTTCCTGTTTTACCGGATAGGGCGAGGTGAAAGCGGGACGCGTCTGTGGGGTATTGCGGCGGCGGGACTGTTTTTCGGAGCTTACGGGCTCACAGGGGCGTATTACGACCTTTTCCGCGTGGACAGCCTTCCTCTGTTTTTGGGATTCGCCGCTTTTTACGTAGCGCTTTACAAAGACTCTTGGCTTTCGGTTTTAGGGGCGGCTGTTCTTGTTTTTCTTGCCGTGGCCGGCAAACAAACCGAGGCTGCGATTTGGCCGGTGATCGTTTTTGCGTACCTGTTCAAGGATTGGAAAAAGGCCCTTGCGTTCGCGGGAGTCAGCGTCGGCCTGATCGCCGCATTTATCTGGCTTTATAATTGGCAAAGCGGCGGATGGTTTTATAAGTACACGCTGAATATGGTGAGCCATCACGCCATACACCAGAAACACCAGCGCCTCTTTCCTTCCTGGTTGCTCGCGCATTTCGGGATCGGGGCGGCCTGCTGCGTTTTATGGGGAATATTTTTACTGGCGCGGGCAAAAGCAAAGAAGTTTTTCACCGAATCCTGGTTTTACTTTATCGGCTCCGGCATTCTTTCCTCGTTTATTATCTATCGGATTCATGGATCGTATTTGAATTCGCTGATTCCCGCGGCCATGGGCATGATCGCCGGGGTCGTCGTGTTCGGCCCCCGGCTTTGGAAATCGGCGGCCGGGCGCCTGCCCGAGGCCGCGAAGAATTTTGCGCCGTGGCTGCTGGCGCCGCTTATGGCGCTGATGCTGTGGATGCAGGGCTTTCCATATGCCTTGAAATATCCCCTGACCAGGCAGGTTCCGTCGAAGCAGCATCGGCAGGCCGCGCGCGCGTTCAACGATTATCTGCGAACCTATCACGGAGTGATTTACATACCTTTCCACACGCTGCCCGCCAATCCCAACTGGAATCTGCCGCATAACGTTCCACTCCGCGATCTCAAGGCCAGCCCGTGGGGGAAAAAGTATCACGACAGGATCATGAAGGAGTTGGAAACGCTTGGAATCGACCAGGTGATTCTCAAGAGCCGGCGCCGCACGCCGTATCGCTATCGTAAACTTCTTCGCGACTTTGACGGACCCCAAGAGCTTCCGAAATGCATGCGCGTCGATCCCCGACCCCTGACCACGTGGCCGAAGGCGCTTTATAAGAAAAAGGATGGTTGAAAAGCGAGTCGCATGATGCAAAGGAAATGTAATTGGAGCGGGAAATAGATTCTAAATCGTCGGAATTGTCCGGCCCCGGTCGCCGCCGCCGCTCGCCGGAAGGGGAAGCGGGATGGCGCCGGCATTGGCCGCTGGCGGTGATTCTGGCGCTTGCGTTTATCGTCAATCAGCTTTGGCACGCAACGCACGCAACGCCCGTTTCCACCGGCCACCGCACCTTGCTGGCGGCTTTGGATCAGGTCGAGGGATTGCTGGCCGCGCCTTTGGATTATTTGATGAAGATCGGCTTCTATGCCGCCAAGCAGCCGGCTTTCAGTTTATTCAATATTTTCGCGGCCGCGCCGCTTTCGCTTTTCGGCATCACGCTCGACGCCATATTGCGGACGAGTCTGGTTTTTTATCTGGTGATTATCGCGTGCGTATATGGAACAGTCGCCTCGAACGGAAGGTGGCGGGGCGCCTCGGCGGCGGCCGCCGTTGCCGCCATGACGCCGGGAATTTTCAACTGGTCGACCGTCTATTCGCCGATTATTGCGGTGGAGGCCGCGACGGCGACCGGACTGCTGCTGATGGCCCGGTCGGAGCGGCTGACCCGTCCGATTCTCAGCGCTTTATTGTTGATCGTCGTTTTTTCATCTCTGTTTATCGGCGAGACCGTCGGGCAGAACGTCCAAACATCCCTTGTTGTCGGCGCCGGCCTTTTTTATTTTTCGGCGCACGCATTGATCACACGGAAAAAGGGTTGGCAAAAGACCCTGGCATGGGTCGCCGTTTTCGCGATTCTGGCGATCATCGCATCTCGCAGTGAGATCATGAAGGATCGCTGGCATTATATCACCGGGGAAAACAACAATGCTTCGGCAGGGCGCGACGACAGAAGTTCATGGCAACATTTTCTGTTATGGATGTCTTACCCGAATGCCATGTGGCATGTGCATTTGCGGCCTTTTTTCGCATCGTTGACCGTTGCGGCGATCGCCGCGCTGATTCTTGTACGCCCGAGAGGCGCCGCCCTGTTTCTATCGATCTTGCTGTTTTCCTTTCTTGTTTTGACTTTCACGGCCAAAAAGGACGCGGACTATCTGTTTTGGTCGCTTCCTCTTTGCGCGGTGATGATCGGCATGGCCGTCGATCAATTGAAAAGGCCCAAGACAGCGGGAGCGGCGTTGATTGCGATCATGCTGATAGGCGGAATGGATTTGTATCAAGTCAGTTTTCAACCGACCCCGGATGCCTTTCAACCGCGACAAAAAAACTACTGGAAGGCGCATGCGCGGTTTCAAGGCGGCGCGCATAGCGCATTGGATTTTCCCGTGATTCGCCAATCCAAAATTCGCTGCCTGGTTGATTCCATGGCGCGCTTCGCGGACCGCAAAGGACCTAAAAGCGCGATGTTGTTGGCGGATATCCGGCATGAGGACGCGGATGCCTGGCGATTTCTTTTTCGCGCCGCCGCCATCGAACATCGGTTGATTTTCATCGATCCTTACGAGAGCGGCCGGTCGTTATCGGGTTTTGAAGAAGCGGATTGGATAATTGCTCAGAAAAGCCCTGATATTACCTTTTCATTCAAGGGATATACTCACGCCGCGTGTGATTATTTCAGCGTCACCTTTTTTCATGTGATGGAATTTGAGTTCTATTCGAAAGAGCCGAGTCACATACGATGGTGCCCGGACGGCTTATGAAGCCATGACCCAATATGCCGTTCGATGCCGGATTGACCGCATCGCCTCATTCGATATCCAAAAGTTTTCGGATCGTCCGCGAGTATTGCGATTTTGAGATGATTCCGTCGTCGTAGAGCTTTTTATATTTGATGATGTCATCGGCCAGGACATTGAGATCGTATTGCCTGGCTCTTTCACGACGGCGCAGGATGTTGGATCGCACGGAAAAGTAGAGCGGAACCGTAACCGGCCAAAGCAAAACGGCGGATAAAAACCAGGCCATGGCGCCGTTGTTGAAAGCATAAGGCCTTTGATCGGCGGGGATTTTCAGAGTGTGGGAATCGGCGGCGAGCCAAAAAGACGTTATGACAATAAAAGCGGCAATGATCCAAAACGCCGTCACTTCAGCACTCCCCGCGAAGGTTTATGAACGAATATGCGCGCCCGATAAAATCCAGGGGCTATAAGTCATGGAAATACGTTGCTTATTTCTTTTGTAACGTGCGCGCCGCAAGTTCGTCAATGAAAATCTTGAATTGGACCATGCATTTGCGTTGATGTCGGAAGGTTTTCGGCGCTATTAAATTCGCTTGGCGATTTTGTCGGCGTCAACGCGTTCACGAGGCTGCTCGCTTCCGTCGCCATCCGAAGGTTTCCCCACGGCGATCATGACCAGGGCTTCATCCGCGTCGTCGAGCCCGAAAGTATCTCGGGCGCCGTCCGGCGAAAAGCCCGCCATGGGCCGGGCGGTCAGTCCGCGGCGCGTGGCGGCCAGCATGATATTCATGACCGCCATTCCCAAATCAAACTGGTGATAAATGCGTCCGTCGCCGAGCACGCAATCGTTTGCGCGGCGTGAATAGGCGATAATGAGAAGAGGAGCATTCGACGCCCATTCCTGATTGCCTTGGCTGAGGATTGCGCGGCCTTTGGCCAGAGCTTCTTCGCTTTCGCAAAAAATGAAGCGCCAGGGCTGCTTGTTGTAACACGAAGGCGTCAGTCGCGCCGCTTCGATGAGTTCCGCGATGATGGCGTCGTCGAATTTCTCGGACGAAATGTCGCGGCTTGCGATGCGGTTTTCCAGTGTCTGAATAATAGCGTTTTTCATGGTTCGTTTCCCGATTGATTGCTAAACCATTAAAGCTGCGCCGGATGAGATACGCAAGTCACATTCAGTTTGACTCGTCAAAGGCGGGCGACCAGGCGGTTCTGTCCTCGAAATGCCCCGGACTAAACAGAATCTCGAAGCGTTCGGCGTTTTTTGATTGCAAGGCGTCGAGGGACGCGATGAGCAGTTCGATTTTAAACCGGTACAATTCGCAGTGTTCTTTCACCGGCGTGCCGATGTCGCCGTGATTGAAATGATTGAGGTTGAAACACGAGCCGCTTCCCAGGCACAGGTTTCGCGCCCAGCAATCCTTGCAGTCGCTGCTGCGCATGATGTCGCACTCGATAAGCTTTCTTTGCACCAACCCGTCCAGACCCCGGTCCACGTGCCCCATGCGCCACTCGTTATGCCCGATGAACGCCGTGCAGGGATAAACGTAGCCTTCCGAATCCACGGCCATCTGTCCCAGTCCGGCGGCGCAGGGACCCTGAAAGTCGCCGTTGCGCACCAAGCGCGCCATTTGCTTGAAAACGCGCGTGAAGAACAGATCGCGATATTCGACTTCGCCGCCTGCCACGCGATCAACCAAATGGTCGAGAAGCTGACAGTATTGATCCATCAGTTTTTTACGATCTTCTTCGCGCAGATAAAACCTGTCGGCATGCTGCATGGGAAGTCCGAAGCAGGCGGCTTCGCTTTCGAAGACTTCGATGCGCGTGAAACCCAGGTCGCGAAGCATTTTATAAGTTTCAAAAGCTCCGGGGCCGCCGGGCGTTATAGTCGCCCGCGCGACGTAATTGTCAACAATCTCTCTTGGCAACGCTTCGAGATTGTTCCAGATTCTATCGAAGGAGCCTTCGCCGTTTGGAAGAGGGCGCTGCGCGTCCTGCACGGCCTTATTGCCGTCGAGACTTAACGCCACGTTGACTCCGGCCTCGTGGAGCCACGCGGCGGTATCCGGCGTCAGCAGCAGGCCGTTTGTCGCCAGCAGGAAAGAAAATCGAATATTCCTGCCTTTGGCGAATTTCTGGCAGTAATCCACCGTCGCCTTCATGACAGGAAGGTTCAGCAAAGGCTCGCCGCCGTAGAAATCCACGACAAGGCTGTCGCAATTCGGCGATGTCGCAAACAGCAGATCCACGCTTTTTCGGGCGATTTCCGGCGTCATAAGACCGGACGGCGAGGCGCCGGCGTACGTCCCGCGCTCGTTCCAGCAATAGACGCACGCCAGATTGCAATGATTGACCACGTTCAATGTCAGGTCCGTCATTTCAACGTCCGTGGAATCGGCTGAGTCGGTTTCTTCGGCGGGTTCTTTACGTAAATCCAGAAGAGAATTCAGGTCGCCCAGCAGTTCATCGACTTGCGTGGCGTCATACTTCGAACGCAGTTTTCCCAGCGCTTCTTCGGTCGATCCATTCCTTAGATTCTCGATGGCGGATTTTCCGATTTCATCCAGAGCGAAAAAATCCCCGGTGGGCTTATAGATCGCAAAATTTCGGCCAAGCCGTGAGAAAACGTGCAGGTCTTCTTTGATCAGGCACACCAACACATCCGGCAAAATAGCGTTTTCGCTCATTTTTCCCTCTATCTTTCGGCTTGCTGGTTTTCGTGGACCTTAGTCTACCAGAGAACTCGACCGCTGCGGCAGAATCGTGTGCGTTTTTTCGACTTGCCGGCCTTACTGATTTTGCGGATATGCATTCGCATAAACCTTTCGCTTAGAAAATTTTCCACATCTCACTAACTGAACCATTAAATGCAAAATTTTCGGGCAATGTCAACATTCTTTTAAAATAGTAAATGGCGTGTCACATTAAGATGTTCTTTGAAATGCGGGAATAGAATAAGGGTAAGTATTTATTTTTATTCAGCTTTTGAAAATCCGGTCAACAAAACAAATACCTCGCGACTTTTTTTGCGCGTGGCGTCCGGGCGGATAATTTGATGTTTGGCAAATGATTTTCGCGCCTGCGCGATCCAGCTTTGAAAATCACGCCCCTGGAAAATTTTCACGATGAGAAAGCCCTTGTATTTCAAATTGACTTTTGCGATCTGCAGCGCTCTGTCGGCAAGCTCCAGGCTTCGTGCTTCGTCCACATCACGGATGCCGGTAGTGCCCGGCGCCATATCCGAGAGCACGGCGTGAAAGCCGTCGGCTGCGTATTTTTTAAAATCGATGTCGAGGTCGAAAATATCCGACGTGATGGTCGTGACCAGAGCATGCGGCGCCGACGTTTCCTGACGGTCCACGCCGATGACGAGGCCGCTTGGGGCCACGGCCTGCGCGACGTATTTGGACCAGGAACCGGGATGACAGCCCAGATCCAGTATCTGCTGACCCGATTTAAAAAGCTTGTGACGCCTGTCGATTTCCTCAAGCTTAAAAACCGACCTGGCGGCAAAACCGGCGCTTTTGGCCTTATGCGTGTAGTGGTCGTCCCAACGCTGTCCCTGGCGTTTTTTGCGTTTCGGTTTTCCGCTTTCCGAGCCTTTGCCTTTTCTTGCTGCCATGAAGACTTCCTTCCTTGGAGTTCTTATAGCAGAAAAGTTCGATGTGTGCAGATTCGGGCTGTCGAAATGTCTCTTGGAAGTCGGTTGAAAAAGTGTCATAAGAAATGAAAAGGACGCTAGGGAAATTTTGTCGATCAATAAATGGCTGGAGCTTGATATGGCCGGCAACAGCTTTGGAAAAAATTTTCGAATCACAACTTTCGGCGAAAGTCACGGCAAGGTCGTCGGAGTTGTCATCGACGGCCTCCCGCCGCTGATCGATCTTGATATCGAGGCCATGCAAAGTGAAATGGATCGCCGCCGTCCGGGAACGTCGGATTACACGACAGTTCGCGATGAAGCGGACAGACTGGAAGTTTTAAGCGGTCTTTATGAGGGCAAGACCACGGGCGCGCCGATGGCGATTATCATACGAAACGAGGATCACAAGTCATCCGATTACGATGAGTTGGCTCAAGTGTTTCGGCCCGGGCACGCGGATTTTACTTACCTGAAAAAATACGGCATTCGCGATCCCCGCGGAGGCGGACGGGCCAGCGGGCGGGAAACCGCGGCCCGCGTGGCGGCGGGCGCCGTCGCGAAGCAGATCCTCGCCGCCAGGGGCGTTGAAATTATCGGACACGTCACGCAGATCGGCTATATCAAGGCGGAGGAATTCGATTCGGCGCAGATTGAAAAAACCCCCCTGCGCTGCGCCGATAAAAACGCGGCCCGATCCATGATGGCGGTTTGCGACAAAGCCTTAGAGGAGGGCGATAGCCTGGGCGCCGCGGTGGAAGTTCGCGTGACAGGGTTGCCCGCCGGTCTGGGCGATCCGGTTTTCGATAAACTGGACGCGCGCCTGGGCTATGCCATGATGGGCATCGGCGCCGTGAAGGGCGTGGAAATCGGAAGCGGCTTTCGTTGCGTCAAGATGCGCGGCAGTGAACATAACGATCCGATGACTCCGGATGGTTTTACCGGCAACAACGCGGGTGGCGTATTGGGCGGCATCAGCACCGGGCAGGCGCTGGTCGTCAGACTCGCCGTCAAACCGACCAGTTCCATCGCGAAGAAACAGCGGACTATCGATATCGACGGCAATCCGGTGGTGATCGAGGTCAAGGGGCGTCACGATCCGTGCATCGGCCCGCGCCTCGTGCCCGTAGCGGAGGCGATGGCCGCTTTGGTTCTCGTCGATTATTTCTTGTAGATTTCCAGAATATCCAGGTCTTTCGGCGTCTCGATGGGGCCGTCGAACGTTTGGGCGCACAATCCCGCGTATGCTTCCGGATCGGCTTCCGGCGGCATGTGAACCAGGGCAATGAGTTTCGCGCCGGCCCGGGTTGCGACTTCACCGGCCTGCGTGGGAGTGGTATGGCCCGGAATTTCCGTCGTGCCGGCCGCCTCGCAGATGAAAATATCCGCCTGATTTGCAAGCTCCGCCAGATCGTCGCAGGGCTCCGTGTCGCCGCTAACGGCCAGAATTTTTCCCGAAGCGTTGATGCGGTAGCCTAGAGTCGTTTCCCTGTGCACGACCTTTCGAGCTCGGATTCTGAAAGGGCCGTGCTCCATGACCATCGGAGGATTGATGGTCTGAAAATCGTACTGAAGATCCGTTTCAAAGAGTTTGGCGTCCCCGCATTGGGGCAATGCCTTCAGCACGCATTCCAGTTCCGGGGGTCCGGCAATCAGCAGCGGTTTGCTTCGTGTTTGTTGAACGCGGGTGTAGAAAAGCAAAGGCAATATTCCCGCGATATGATCCGGGTGCGTGTGGGTGATGAAAATCGCGTCGATGTCGTCGATGTTTTTTCCCGCCGCCAGCAAGCGTCGCCCGGCGCCTTCGCCGCAGTCCACCATGATGGAAACGCCGTCGTCTTCCACCAGCAGCGACGGCCCCATTCTGTCGGGTTGGAGATTCCATGAGCCCGTGCCGAGAAAAGTGATCTTCATTTGGTGTTTCCTTTTTGACCTTTGCTAGTGCAGCTGAATTAAGCAGATTCAATCCGCGAAATCAATGATAATATTGCCCGTGCGTAGTAAAATTTTCCAAAGCGTTGTATCAATTGCCAAAGTAAAAGGTATTGGAGGTCGCCCGTGTATTATTTCGAATGGACTTTTAAGGATTGGAAATTCGGCGGTGTCAGCGCCGTCGAAGAAAATGGGAAGATTGTGAAAATCGGCCTCAACGGGGCGATGAAGCTTTCGGCCGAAGAATATCTGAAATTGGAAATTCCCCATGTAAAGCCTATCAGGCGACAGACGCCGGCGCTCAAGGAATTGAAAAGGCAGTTGGACGAATATTTTCGCGGCAAGCGAAAATCATTCGATTTGCCCCTGGCGACAGGCGGGACGGATTTTCAGGAAAAGGTGTGGAAGAATTTGCGTAAGATCAAATACGGGAAGCTGACCAGCTACGGCGCTGTGGCCGAAGCCGTCGGCAAGCAAAAAGCCGCTATCGCCGTCGGGCAGGCCGTCGGCCGCGTGCCGATCCCGATCGTCATCCCCTGTCACCGCGTCATCGGCGCCGACGGAAGCCTCACCGGATACGGCCCCGGCCTCGACGCGAAACGCGCGCTGCTGGAGTTGGAAGGGGCGAAGGGCTGGAAGTGATGAACTAAGGAGGAGGGCGGAAGGATGAAGATACATCCAATATTTCAACGAGCCTGCTTTTGGGGACGAGAGGTTGTCCGCGAAAATTTAACCTTTTGAAAATCTATTTTTCGCCGCCTTAAAAGGGCGGTCGTCGATCCTTGACATTTCCTTTGGGATGGAAAAGCCCGTCATTTAAGGTTTTGAAAGGACCTTTCCCTATTTGGGCGTCAGGAGACCGCGATAAAGCCGCCAATAAATCACCGAATTGTCGACATGTCTTCCGATCCTTTTATAAGGACGAAAAATAATTTTCTTCTTCATTTCATGATGAAGTACGGTAATCTTCGAAGAACCATAAAAAAGGCCGGTTGCGCCTACAACCATTGAAAAATTGCTTCATAAATATTAAACATGATTTAACGAGTGTATGAATATCCTAAATTTATTTCGCACGGGGCATGCTTGAAACTTGGAGGTAAAGATGCGTGGCTTTTCTTTTGCCGGAATCGTACCTCTTTTACTCGCATCGATTCTTTTTGCATTGCCGATTTCATGCGGCGACGATGACGATGACAGAGGCGGCGTTTACGTGCCGCCGGATGATGACGAAGATGTCATTGTGCCGGATGACGACAGCGCCGATGACGACGCGGATGACGATTCCATAAATGACGACGCCGATGACGATACGGCTTCGCCTGATGATGACTTGGATGATGACCTGGACGACGATACGGCTTCGCCTGACGATGATTCCGATGACGACCTGAACGACGACCTTAATGATGATCTGGATGACGATGTTGATGATGACGTTGACGACGATCTTGAACCGACGTGGATACTTATTCCCGCCGGAGAATTCATGATGGGTTGCTCGCCTGGAGACGACATGTGTGAAGACAAGGAAATTCCACGCCATCGAGTAATCCTTACATATAACTTCGAAATGACGGAAACGGAAATAACGCAAGCCCAATTCGAAGATGTGATGGGATACAATCCCAGTTACTTTTCCGGCTGTCCCGATTGTCCGATCGAATATACGACATTGTGGGATGCACAAGACTTTTGCGAATATTATGGAGGTCGAATCCCAACTGAAGCTGAATGGGAATATGCGGCTCGTGCCGGTGTAGAAACGAGATATTTGTGCGGAAACGATGTTAATTGCCTTTATGATTACGCCTGGTTCAGCCAGACAGAAGGTGAAGTGGAACGTCCGCAACCGGTTCGGCAGAAGTTGCCTAACGCATTCGGATTATATGACATACTTGGCAATGTCGAGGAATATGTATTTGACCGGTTCGATGCGGATTACTACGAAACGCGTCCAGACCCGGATATTGATCCACAAGGCCCTGAGGATGATGAACTTTTGCGTTCTATCACCCGAGGTGGTCCATACATATATAATTATTTTAGTGATGTCCGACTCTCCAGCCGTTCAACAAATTTTCCTGAACATCCTGTAGCTGTCATTGGTATTCGTTGCGCCAGGGATATTGTCGAAGAAAAGTACATTGCTTATTTGCGTGAAAAGTGTGACGAGGACTGAATGAGTTTTGGTAGAAAATTGAATGACGAGAAGTATTGCGGCATTGCGCGCCGCTGTCTTCCCGTAATTCTGCTTTCTTTGACAATTTGTCTTTTTGTTGGCTGTACCTGTGGCAAAAGTCTTGAACAAGAGGACGATGACGATCATTCACTCTTGGAATACTATCCCAATGATGTCGATATCAATGACGATGCGAATGATGATAATGACGACGATTCTTCGGATGATGACTCGGATGACGATGTTGATGATGACGTTGACGACGACATTAATGACGATGGTGATGATGACGTGGATGACGATGTCAACGACGATGTTGACGATGACATTAACGATGATGTGGATGACGATTCCGACGACGATACGGCTTCGCCTGACGATGACCTGGACGATGATGACACCTGGCGCGATATCGACGCCAATGAATGCTGCCTGACCGGCGATCCTTGCGCGTTTGCCGACAACGGACGTTGCGAATGCCCGTTGTTTTCCTGGGATCGAAACGACTGCGGGGAATGTAACGAGGATTTCGGCCTGTTGCCCCGCTATCCGCCGGAACCGCCCGTCGTAATTAACGGCGCGTCGATCTATGAGTATTCTCAAGGGATTTATTATAAAGGATTGGGCATCGCCGCGGGCGATGACGGGACGCGATACATCGCCGCGCCGGTGGGGCAAAACGTCTATATATATTCCTTTCATCGGGACCGGGGCTGGGCGCGGGAACGCATCGACCGTTACGCCTCCATCCCCGCTTTGGCAATGGATTCCGAAGGCGCGCTCCATGTCGCCTATTACGCCGAATCCATCAACGAGACCGGACATGGGCTAAAATACGCCACGAACAAATCCGGCCGATGGGAAAGTGAAGCGCTTTATCCGTCGGATTATGTTGACCACGTTTCCATTGCGGTGGACGCATCCGGGCACGTTCATATTTGCTGGTATGATTACTACAACACGGTTTATCCGGGTGCTCTTGTATACGCAAATAACGTTTCTGGTCAGTGGTCCCTGGAAATTCTCGACGCAACAAGAGTCTACGATGCCGATATTGCCGTCAGCCCGGACGGAGTCGTCCACATTGTTTATAACGACGGAGGCTGTGATTGTTATTACGTGACAAATGAAGGAGGCACATGGTCGTATGAAAGACAGAATGAAACCCGTAGTTCCAATTTTTCGGCGATTACCCTGGATCAAAATGGCGACGTACACATCGTCCATAGCGCATGCTTGTACAGTTACCTATGGCAAAGAACCTTCTGCGCTTTAAGCTACAGGCATCGTGTCAATGATGCATGGACTCAGGAAGATATTCCCTTAATAGAGTATCTTACGAAAGGATCTCTGGATTTACGAATCGATCATGATGGCTTTGCCCATATCGTCCACAAGGGATATACAATGGAGTACGACGAATACCCTGCGTATATTACAAACGAAACCGGTCAATGGGTGGAAAAACGCTTTGAATGCTATCCTTACGCCGGAGGCAACAATAGCCTGTCATTGGATCGCGATGGCGCTGTACATTGGGTAAGCGATGCCTCACCGGGAAAATATATATTATATCAAACAAATGAAAACGGTTATTGGGAATCATCCGTCATTGAATTAATGCGAATGAGTAGTGGAATAGGTCTTCAAATGATGGTCGATCCAGAGAATCACGTCAATCTTGTTTCATGGGATTCATTACTTGAGGCATATTATCGATATATTTTTGAAGTAGATCATTGGGAACGTAGGGAAAAAATTCCAATTCCATTGATACATCACTCCTCGGACATTACCATAGATGAGGAAGGATTTTTTCATATCGCCCGCGAAATTTCCGATGAACTTAAATATGCCACTAATAGAAGTGGAGAATGGACGGATGAAGTTATAGGCGGCGAATGTATCCACCCTTTCATTGAAACCAGCCCGACCGGCGACATCTACATCTCATGCGGCACGGATATCTACCACAAGGATAACTTGGGCGCTCCCTGGGATATGGAAAGTCTGGATAGTTTAAATAGTAATAGAGCACCTTTAACTATTGATAGTTTTGGATTTGCACACGTTCTCTACCAAAGACATAATGGTGAATTGGATGACATTGTATATGCTTTCCAGAATGGAGACCGTAGCTGGAACTTCGAAGAACTAGGCTATACGGGAGACGCTTATACCATCAGCCTGGATTCCTTGGGGCAAACCCATGTTTTATTTTATTGCGATAATCGTTCAAAACTCGTTTATGGGGTATTTTCTGCGGGAACTTGGGAATTTTCAACCATTGTTGATGACGAGAATATTGCGGGCGTCATGAGCCTGGACGAAAATGATTACCCGCATATTTTATTTAAAAATAATGGCGCTGTTTATTACGCCACCAATATTCATGGGCAGTGGAACACGGTCATGTGTGAGCATTGTTCCTATTCGGTGACAAGTATGTCGATCAGCCAGGATGGAACAATCCGCAATCTAGGCGTTAGATCAAACGAGCATGTATATACGGTGTTCCCTATAGGTTGGACGGGGGAATAAAGTTTTTTTAGGGGCAATAGTATAGCGAGGGAAAAGGCTTTAATATTTCCCATAAGAGGTTTTTCAAAAATTTCAATTTCATCGCCGGTCCGTCTGGCGCAGACGCTCGATTGCTTAATGATGCGTTGTCGCGGTTGATCGAGTTTGATTCGCGCGCCTTGGGAAAAGCGCAAAAAATAAAATTGCGCTTTGCAATGGGTTGGATTTCGCCATGCGAAAGGTTAGAATTCTTTTTTGCTTCGCTCAACCAAACCGAACTGGGACGACATGGCCATTGAAAAATTCGTTGTGATAGGAGCGCAGGCGGCGGGCATGACGGCGGCCAGCCAGGCCAAGAGGCGGTCTCCGAATACCGAAGTGACGGTTTTCGACAGCGGCAGCGACGTCAGCGTCTATTCCTGCGGCCTGCCGTATTATCTCGGCGGCGTGGTGGAAAATCTGAACGAACTGGTGGTGGGGACAAGCGAAGTTTTCATTGAAAAAAGAAAAATCGATCTGCGCACGCGGCACGAGGTGCTGGGCATCGATTGCGCCAACCAGCGGGTCCACGTAAAAGATCACAAATCCGGCCGGCAATACGACGAGGCCTACGACCGCCTGTGCATATCCACCGGGGCCAAAGCCGCCTGCCCGCAGGGCATTTACCGGGATCTTACCGGCGTTTTCAACCTGCGGACCATGGAAGACGCCAGACGCATCCGGGCGTTTATCGAAAACGAAAAACCGAGAACGGCGGTGATTCTCGGCGGCGGATACATCGGGCTGGAAGTGGCCGAGAATCTTTCCATTCGCGGCATCGGAGTTACCGTCATCGAACTGATGCCCAGCGTCCTGCGCAGCATCGGCCCGGAAATCGGGCGCATGGTCAACAAAACCTTGGAAGATCACGGCGTGAAGCTTCACAGCGAATCCCGCGTCGAGACCCTGGACGGATCGGTGCGCGTCCGCTGCGTTCATACGGACCGGCACGATCTGGACGCCGACCTGGTCATCGTGGCCATGGGCATCAAGCCCAACAGCGCCCTGGGGCTCGAAGCCGGACTGGCGGCGGGAGCGCAGGGCGCTCTACTCGTTAGCGGCGATTTGTCCACCAGCGCGGAAAATGTCTATGCCGCGGGAGATTGCTGCGACAACGTGAATCTGGTGACGGAAAAGCGGGACTACGTGGCGCTGGGAACCATCGCCAACAAGGAAGGGCGCGTGGCCGGGCAAAATGCCGTGGGAGGCCGGGAAAAATTCCAGGGCGTCGTCGGGACGCGGATCGCGCGGATTTTCGGCCTGGAAGTGGGCCGCACGGGCCTGACTTTAGGCGAAGCCCGCGAGCACGGTTTTGAAGCGCGGGCCAAATCCATCAAGTCCTACAGCAGAGCGAAGTACTTCCCCGGCGGGGGAGAAACATTCATCAAGATCGTTTACGATTCGCAAAGCGGGCGCATCCTCGGGGCGCAGGCCGCCGGCGCCGAGGGCGTCAAGGGGCGCATCGACGTATTCGTCGCGGCTTTAACCAGAAAAATGACGATCAACGAATTTTCCGATCTTGATCTGGCCTATTCTCCGCCGTTCTCGCCGGTTTGGGATCCGATTCTTGTGGCCTCCAACGTGGCGAAGCGCGGTCGATAACGCATTCAATTGGGCGCGAATTTTGACGAGCCGTATCATTCGATTTAGCGAAGTTGAAACGTGGAATCAAATGATCCGTTCGTTTGCCTTGTCGGATGTTTATTACCGGCGCGAATATCTTGACGCCCTTTATCGGCGCGGCGAGGGCGAACCGATCCTCTTTTATCATGAAGGCTCGCGCGGACGAGGTTATCACGCGGCGATGATGCGCTCATTCGATCAATTGAAAATCGACGCGCGGCCTTTTGAGGACAGAGTCGATTTCACCACTCCCTACGGTTACGGCGGTCCGGTGCTGGAGCCTCTCGACGAGGCGAACGCCTCGGATTATGACAGCGCGTGGAATGCGGCGGCGAAGGAGTTTGGCGCGGTGAGCGAGTTCGTGCGCTTTCATCCGCTTTTCGCCAATCACCGGTTTATGGAAAAATCCATGAACGCGCAAAATACTTCGCGAACCGTCGTGATGGACCTGCGTGGGCAAAAGCCGGAAGACGGCCTTTCGAAAACATGCCGCAAAAATTATCGCACCGCCAAAAAAAAAGGCGTGTCGGTGGATTACGCGAAAACGGAAGATATCGGGCGTTTCTTCAGATTATACGACATGACCATGGAGCGCCGGGGCGCCAGGAAATATTACTGCTTCGATGAAAAATATTTTTTCGATCTGGCCGAAGGACTGGGTGGGGATTTGTGGATTGCCATGGCCGTGCATGAAGGCGACGACGTGGCGGGGGCGCTGATATTGCGCCATGGGCCTTATATCCATTACCACCTGGGCGGCTCGGACTTTGCGCGGCGCTCGCTTTGCGCCACGAATCTTCTCCTGGTTCGCGTCGCCGAAAGGGCCGCCGAAGAGGGTTTGACACATTTTCATCTCGGCGGAGGCTACGCCGGCGGCGACGGGATTTTTCAATTCAAGTCCGGTTTCTCTTCTGCGACTTTGCCTTTTTACCAGGGACGTATTATCCACGACGAGAAGGTCTATTCCGTGCTGGCGGACCGCGCCGGGAAGCGGAAACCGCGCAGCGAGGATTATTTTCCCATTTATCGTTCGCCGGGGATCGAATGAAATCGGAAGACGCCAATTCCATGAAATCCTTTTACGCGCACGAAGCGCAAAGGCGGCGCTGGGGCAAAGACCTCGTGGAAGCCGGATTGTATCCGACGGAGCGGGAACTGATTGCGCGGCATTTCCCTTCGTCGGGAAAAATCCTCAACGTGGGATGCGGCGGAGGAAGAGAATGCCTGGCCCTGGCCGAGATGGGATACGAGGTCGCCGCCGTGGACATCGACGAACAGTTCGTTGAGTGGACCGGGCGAGCCGCCGAAGAAAAAGGCCTCGCCCTGGATTGCCGCATTATGGACGCGCAGGATCTGGATTTTCCCGACGGCGCGTTCGACGCGGTGGTGATGGTGGGACAGTTGATCGGCCACGTTCGCGGGCATGAAAACCGCCTGAGAGTTTTGGAAGAAGCGCTTCGCGTGACGCGGCAGGGAGGGCCGGGACTGTTTTCCACAAACGCGGTGGAAGCCGCCTGGAAGTACAGGGCGTATTTCGGCGTCGTGAATTTTTTGCGGCGGGTGTATAATCCGCGCGGTTTCGAGCCGAACGACGCGTTCGTTTTCCGGTCGGGGGAAACAAGGCGATTTTTCGGCCATGCCAAAGACGATCCCGTGTTCCACTGGTATCGGGTCGAGGAGTTTCAGGCCGATCTGCGTGATGCGGGATGGAAACCTTACGAATGGCTAAGGCGCAAGGATTTTGAAAAATCGGATGATCATATTGCCGTCGGTGAAGTCGGAGAAACATTTCATATGGCCGGGAAATTATTATGAATGAAAAAAAAGTGCCTTTGATGCGGCCTACGCTGGCGCCCTGGGAAGAGGTGGCCGAAGATTTTCGGAAAGTTTATGAAAGCGGCAGCCTGACTCTGGGTGAAAACACCCGGCGGCTGGAGGAAGAGGCGGCGAAGCGTTTTGACGTTTCCCACGTCATCGCGCTTTCCTCGTGCACTTCGGGTCTGATACTCGCCATGCAGGCCATGAAGCTTTCCGGCGAAATTATCATGCCGGCCTTCACGTGGGCCAGTACGGGGCTTGCGGCCGTGTGGAACAATTTAAGGCCTGTTTTCGCGGACTGCGTCCCCGGGACGTACACCCTCGATCCTTTCAGCGTGAAAAAGCTGATCACGCCCGAAACATCCGCGGTGATCGGCGTCAACGTTTTCGGGCTCTTTCCCGATATGGACGCCCTGCGCGCGGTTTGCGACGAGGCGGGCATCCGTTTTCTGTGCGATTCCGCGCAGGGCGCAGGAGCCACGTACAAAGGAAAGCCCGGCGGAGGACTGGCGGACGTCGAGGTTTTCAGCATGTCTCCCACGAAAGTCCTGACGGCGATGGAGGGGGGGCTGGTTACGACAAACGACGACGAACTGGCCGACGCCGTTCGCCGGATGCGGGATTACGGCAAGAGCTCCGGCGGCCGCGACATCGTGCTGCTGGGATTGTCGGCGCGCATGAGCGAGTTTCACGCCGTTACGGGGCTTTCCAATCTGGCGCGGCTCGATGATCTGTTGGCGGCCCGGCGCGCGATATTCGGCCGCTACTACAAAGGCCTTGCCGGCGTAGCGGGACTGGAGTTTCAGACAATTCCCGAAAACTACACCACATCCGGCAATTACCTGGTGATTTTCCTGGACCTGAAACAGTACGACAGAGAAGCGCTCATCGAAAGGTTGTCCGGCCGCGGGATACCGACGAAAAGATATTTCGATCCTCCGTTGCATCGTCAGCAGGCGCTTCAAGAATACGCCGGAGGCGCATTGCCGGTGACGGAAAAGGCCTCGAACCGCGCTCTGGCGCTTCCCATATACACGCATATGGATCTGGCCGACGTGGATTATGTCTGCGGCGTCGTGCGCGAAGAGCTTGCCCGTTTTAATTGACGGCGGAATCGGTTTTTACCGCTTCGGCGACCTCGATGATGACCGGCGCCAGTTTCCCGGCGATTATTGCATGCCCGATCCGTTCCGGATGGCTTTGATCCCGGAAATAGTATTCCCAGCTTTCGCCGTTTTTTATGGTGTCGACGAAAAGAGCCTGCGTGTCGATAACGGGCAGGTTTTCCCGGGCGGCCAATTTACGCATTATGTCGTTCATCTCTTTTATGGCCGGCGAATTCGCGGGCGAAGCGGACAGCATGATGACGACTTCGATCCGGTTTTCACGCAACTGCCGGATAAGAGTTTCGGCGCAGAATTCAAACAGACGCTTAACAAAATTTTGCAATTCGAGGTCGCGCGGATTTCCGCCGCCTCCGCTTTTTGAATGAACCAGTAAATTCAATTCCCGCAAGTACTGTTCGATTTGATCCGCCGTCTTGAAACGATAAGGGTATTTGACTTCGACTTCGGCGAAGTCGACGCTTCCCAACAGTTCGTTGAGCCTTTGTCTGATGCCCGAAGCAAAATACAGGACGGCGATATCGGGCTTAAGCTCTATATATTCCTCGATGCGGAAAATATGGTCAAAAACGCATCCACCTCCCGTGGCGGTATTGATGGAACGATAACGCCGGGTTGGGTCGCCGGATGCGACGGTATTGACGGCGATATCCAGGAAAGTTTGTTCCTTGGGAAAATAACCTCCCACCATTGGGCTTTCGCCGATGCCGATAACGCGGATTTCTCCGGGAGTTTTCTCGACGGGAACTTCTTCGTATCTGTGTTCGCTCATCCGGGAGGCGACGTAAAATTCACGGTTTGAAAGCCGGCGCCTCGTGAAAAGTTTTATGGGAGAAATAAAATGTATTTCCGCTTTGGATTCCATGGCGTCGCGTAAAACGGGATCCGTTTCGATGAATAATTTCCAGAAAACGAAAACAAGAATCGGCGCCGGAAGCAGCAGGAGAAAGGGGAGTATTTTTATTTTCCGCCGAACCAGCCGCAGGCGCGGGGACTTCAAGGCGGCTTTCACCCCGATTGCGGCGATTACGGCAACGGCCGCCAAAAGAAGCCACGGGAAAATTTGGCCCGGCTCGTCTTTATCCGAATCCTGCGCCTCGGCTTTCTCTTCATCGTTTTCCGGTAAAACGATGGTCTCGTCGGGAATCGAAAATCCCTTATCGGCTTTCGTGAGTCTGAAAGACTCGATATCTATTGCGGGAGGAGGTCTCGATTTCCATTTCTCGGTTAATACCTTTGCTCGATGTGCAAAGGGGCCGCTCTTCGCGGCCAGTCGGGAACATGCCTCCATGGCCTGATCGGACAGAATCGGGAACCTTTCCAATAACGTCAGGCCGATTTGTTGATACTCCGGTTCGCCTTTCAAAAGCCCTTGCGTGATGAGGAGTTTCAATGCTCTTCGAATCTGCTCGAGGGCGTGTACGGGGGCATCCGGGCTGAGAAGAGCCTTTATTGTTTTTTCGGAATGTCGATTTATCGAATGGATTATTATTTCGGACCGTTTGTCGAAATCGAGGCGCAGGTTTTCATCCGCGGCCAGTGAATCCATGACCTGTTTCGAAACGTCGAACAGTTCCATTTCCCTCATGGAATCCAAAGCGGTCTGGAAACCGTATCTACGGATCGTATGCGCCAAAGCGCTTTGTATGACGGGCAGGGGATAATTTCCAAGGGTCTCCATGGCGGGCGCGCAAATATCGGGATTTTTCCTGAAACTGCCGCCGAAGCCGCGTAGCGCCGCCGCGGCGAGTTCCGGCGCAAAATCATCGTGAGATTTTTTCCCGGCCAGTCTGACGAGGATCATGGCGGCCGAAGGACTGCCCGGTTTTATTGATCGAAGCGAACGCAAGGTCAGTTCGGCAAAGGACGGATCGTTCCAACCGCCAAGGGCCTGTCCCAGCGCATACTTAACATCGATTCCCACGTCGGGAGAATCGATTGTCCGGAAATAATAGGGACCGAGACCGGGATCGTTTTTCAGCTCCCGCGTCGCGGAATCGGACGGCGACCGGCCGGATTGTTCGTAACAGAGTTTCGTGATCCGTTCGATGACGGCGCCGGGATCGGCGGCCCGGGCTGAAGCGGTGAAAAACAAGAGCGCGCACAATACCGGCGCCAGGATTCGAGGCGCCCGGACGTTGCTCGAAACGGCCGAAGAGGTCATGGGAGGCCGCCGGCCTCGATGCGTAGAGCCCCCGTGGGCATGGGAATCATCTTCAAGTTCACGGCGACGATTCCACGGTCCGTGGCGACGTAAAGAATCTGTCGCGTCTCATCGAGAGTCATGTCGTTGAGCCCCGGTCCGGTCAGGATCGGGCGGGAGGCCCAGCCGTCGCTGAGTCTTAATATCTGCACGGAGCCGGACAGACTGCTCCCGACATAAAGATTCTGTTTGTATGAGTCGGCGATCAGGCGGCTCGGGAAAATGTGTACGCGAGCCATCAAACCACTGTTGGGATTTTGCGTGACAAAGAAATACGTGTTTTTTTCCCATTTCCGGGCTGTGTATAAAGCGCTCTTATCTTTGGACATGGCGAAATCGGCGATGTGGTTCGGGAAATTCGTCTCATGGCTGATTTTCATATCGCTGGTCATGAGTTGCAGCAGTTTCCCATTGTGGTGGCGGTCTTTTCCCCGGATGGCGACGTATAGGTAACTATGCTTTTCATCCAGGAATAATAAACCGGGTTCGCTTATGGGCAGGCCGAAAACCATGCAATTGCGCCCCATATCCCCTCTCGCGGGACTATCGTCAAGCGGAAGCGCGCAACGGTTGATGAGCCAGTTGCCTTGGCCGAGGGTCATAACATATGCGTAATCGTCGGAAAATACCGCGTCGTACGCCGGAGGGCCGTAGCGCAGATATTTTGCTTCCATGTTAAACGCGGAAAAAGTGGCCACCACGCTTAGGTCCGGCAAGTTGAAAAGCAAAACACTCCGTCCTCTTTCGGCGACGGAGGTCGCGGCCATAGTCCCGTCGGGACCGGGCGTCAGGTTGCTGAATCGCTCCCGTAAATCGTGAAAATCGACTTGGCGGCCCGTTTTCGGCTGAATGCCGTAAATCGTCTGAGGATTATCTTTGCGCAGATAATAAACGAAGCCGGATTTCTCATCCACGTAGACTTTGTAAACTTTTCCATCCGTTTCGGCGATTCTCGAAGCGCGTCCGGGCGCATCGAGGCTGTCGCTCAAGACCATGGATTGCTGCAAAAGCACCGGGCCGAAAGCGAAAACGATGCAAAGAACCAGAATCATAAAGCTCATTTTGAAAACGAGAAAATCTCTCAATTCCCGGTATGCGAAAAACGCGAGATGGATGAAGGCGGCGCTGATCAGGAAGGGCGGCAGGTTTGGCAGGTACGTGTAGTATTTCATCAGATACAAAATCGCGGCGACAAAGGCTGCGTCGGGAATCAGCAGGAAAATTATCTTCACGGGCGGCTTGCTTTTCAGCCGGGCGGACAGAACAGCCGATAAAAAGACCGCGGTGAACCAGGCAATGCAAAGGGCGTAAGGGAAAATATCCGTCCAGTGGAAGGTCGTTTTCTGCAATCTTAAAACAGTTGCGGTCAGGAGTGCGTATGTCGCCAGTCGAATGAGCAAAAGCCGCGTCAGCGGGGCCGGCATAAGATAAAATTCTTTTTTCAGCCTTCGCCGGACATCCCTGGCGATGAGAAACAACGTCCAGGCAAGCCCTACCGAGAGAATGATCAGGGCGCCCCATTGAAAAAACACTGAATTGTCATAGGACGGATCGGGGATTCCGGTTCTCAGGGGGCTGTCGCATCCGGCGCCCGCGAACAATAGAACTCCGGTCATAAAAGCGCTTAAAGAAAGAAGCTTCTTTTTTGTTTCGGATGCGTTTTTCATTGCTCCCGCAAGCCAGGCTGCCATTTTCCCGCCGTATCCGTAGTCGTAAGACAAGTCGGTTCCTGGTGAAAGTGATCACGCGCAATATTAACGCGCGCTGTTATTATTAAACAGTCCACTGGACCGCCGCGTCAAGAAAGTCCGGGCGGATTGTATGTTTTGGCCTAAAAAAATAAGTCCATAGATGACATCGTCTTGGACGAGCGGCTGTCATCGGGTTAGAATCTGGCCATGCGCCCTTCACTCAGCGACATTATCCGGACTTTCATTTCCCTGCCGTTGATCCTTTTTCTTTTTACGATCGCGCAAAACGAATACCTGTTTGCGCCCCTGGCGGTGAAAATCGGCGTGGCCGCCGTGGCCGCCGGCGGTATTATTCATCGTCTTGTCAGGAAAACAAAATCCCATACGCCGTTTTGGATGATCGTGTTTCTTTGCGTCTATAACGCGCCCATGGTCGTGGGAGGATACGTCTATCTGGCCCGGGCCGCTTTCATTTATGCGCTGACAATATTCGCTTTATTCTTTTTCATTACGCGCAAAAATCACACGACTGTCCGCATGGGCGCGGGCATCGCGGCGGTCTGCATTTTCGGAATCTTATCGCTGCACTTTCATCGCAATCTGGACTTCGATGAAACCCTCGGCCGGTGCGCGAAGGAGGAGAAGAAACTCGATAGAGCCATCGAGGTCATTCACGCCGCGAAACATCCTTATGATTTTACGTCGGTTGAAAGCGGCGATGAAAGCGAATCCGGGAAAGGGGAGGCGATTGTCGCCGCATACGGACTTGAAGACAGGCTTCGGGTATTTGACGCGTTGACCGGGAAATTGAAAAAGGAAATCTCCGTTCCGAGGCAAGGGGAGGCGCAGCGGCTGCTTGGCGAAAAAAATTCGCGTTTTGTTTACGCAATGCCCTGGGGCAGGCGCGGTCTTCGAGAAGAAGTGCTGCGTATCAATATAGATTCCGGGAGTATGCTCGATCCCTGGCCGGTCAACTACAATTATTCCATGGGAAGCAACTCTTACGAGCAAGTCAATGGATGCAGAAATGCGTTCGAGATCATTGAGGATAACGGCGACGCGTATGTTCTATGCGAAGTTTCACATTCTCTTGTGAAAATCAACACACAAAAAAAGACGCCGGTCGCGGAATTGAAGCTCCCCGGAAGAGATGCGTACGATATGGTTTTCGATCCGGCCAAAAGAAGAATCTTCACGACCGATTACTGGTCTTCGGACGTCGTCGTGATCGATATCGACGGTTTCAAGTTTGAAAAAAGAATTCGCGTCGGTTTTTCGACGTTCGGCATCGTTCAAAGCGGACGAAAGATTTTCGTCGCAAGGCCCCTGGCGTCGCAGGTCGTTGAGATAGACGCCGACAGCCTGACGGTCGTCCGCGGAATCGAAGTCGGTTACGGAGTGCGCGATCTGGAAGTGGATGAAAAAAGAGGATTGTTGTTTGCGGGAAATTACTTCGACGGGACGGTGGACGCCGTCGACATGAAAGGCGGCGTGAGAATCGGACGCATTTTTATTGGCCAGTTAGTGCGCGGTCTTGGATTGGGAGCCGGGGGGAGATTTCTCTATTGCGCTTCCGGATGCGGAGTCAAAAGGATCGATCTTGACAAATGGCTCAAGGAAATCAAAATAAGATGATTTAAAGGAATCAACATGTTATAAGGAATTAGTTAAGAATTAGCATTAACTATCTCCCATGGCGAATTCGAGTTAAAAATCAGGGCGAATCCGGGCTTTACGGCGGGCAAGATGACGGAGACAAACCACAGTAAATTCAAAGACGGGCTCGGCATCGGCCTGCTGGTCGTTGGAATCATCATCCTTCTTTCTCTGGTTTCATATTCCCCGGAAGACACCGCGGTTAATTCCGTCGGCGGCGAAGAATTGAATAACTGGATCAGCATCGCCGGAGCGTTTGTCGCCGATCTGTCACGCATGGGGCTGGGAAAGATCGCCTATTTATTTCCGGTTTTTCTCCTGGCCGGCGCGCTCATGTCATTTACGGGGCGTCTGCCCGCGCTGAATTTTTACAAGATCGCCGGATTTATCGTCATATTTGCGTCGCTATGCGCGTTGGTTGCTCTGATCACCCCGCAATCAGCCACAAGTGAAGAACTCATACAGGCCGGCGGAATAGTGGGATGGCTGATTACATCCAAAATCAAAGGGATATTCGGCATTGCCGGGACCGCCATTATTTTAACCGGCGTCATTTTGATCGGGCTTGTGCTGGCGGTGGACTTTTCTTTTGCCAAAGCCACGGTCTGGTCCGGCGCGGCCGCGCGCAAGGCGCTGGAGTGGCTGCATTTCCTGGGGCTTGCCATGCGCGGGCGCGTCAAGGACGCGGCCGCGGCCAGAAAGGCGGCGAAGGCGGCCAGGGAGGCCGCTAAAGCCGAGGAACCGCAGCCCAATATCCATGATAACTCGCCCCATGTGGAGCAGGAGGCCAAGGTCGTCAAGCTGAACTTTGAATATCCCGAGGATATGAAGCGCGAGGAACCGGCCCAGGAAATTCTCGAAGACAACGACGATATCGACGAAGCCGTGGAAAAACCGGCTGTCGCACCGACTTCCGGAAAAAAGGGAAAAAATTCCGAACCGACGATCCGCACCAGGGCGGATGCGAAAAAGGCCTCGGCTCAGATTGAATTTACGGGCTTTACGGGTTCCTATCAGCCGCCTCCGATTGATTTGCTCCAGGATTACAGGGGAAAAAATGTCGCCGTGGATCACGACAGCTTAAAGGCCAGTTGTCAGATTCTTGAAAAGAAACTGGCCGATTTCAACGTTCAGGGCAGGGTGACGGATGTGCATCCCGGTCCCATCGTCACCATGTTCGAGTATGAACCGGCGGCGGGAATCAAGGTCAATAAAATCGCCAATCTCGAAGACGATCTGGCCATGGTGCTGCGGGCCGAGAGCATTCGCATTATCGCGCCGATTCCCGGGAAGGGCGCCGTGGGAATCGAGGTTCCCAACAAAGCCCGCGAAGTCATATACCTGCGTGAGCTGCTGGAATCCGCGCCGTTTCAAAAAGCCGACGATCCCCTGGCGGTGGCGTTCGGCAAAAGCATTACCGGCGAGCCGGTGATTCAGAATCTGGCGAAGATGCCGCATCTTTTGATCGCCGGAACGACCGGCGCGGGCAAGTCGGTTTTCATCAACTCCATCATCACGTCCATTTTGTACAAATCCTCGCCGGAAAACGTCCGCCTGATATTGATCGATCCGAAAATGCTCGAACTTTCCGATTACGCGGAAATCCCGCACCTTCTCTATCCGGTTTGCACGCAGCCCAAAAAAGCGGCGATGCTTCTGCGCTGGGCCGTGGAGGAAATGGAGGATCGCTACGCGAAGATGCGCGACATGGGCGTACGCAACGTGGACAGCTACAATAAAAAGATCGAGAAGCGCCAGCAGCAATCGGGCGGTCTTTTCAAAACAGACGATGATCAGGATCACTTGAAAAAGCTGCCGTACATCGTCGTGATTATCGACGAACTCGCCGACCTGATGATGATCGCTCCCAAGCAACTGGAAGAATCCATCGCGCGCCTGGCGCAAATGGCCCGCGCCGCCGGCATTCATCTCATACTCGCCACGCAGAGGCCCAGCGTCGACGTGATCACCGGCGTCATCAAAAACAATCTGCCCGCCCGCGTGAGTTTTCGGGTTTCTTCGCGTATCGATTCCCGGACGATTCTGGACACGCTGGGGGCGCATACGCTTTTGGGAAAAGGCGACATGCTCTTCCTGCCGCCGACCTCCAGCAGGATACGCAGGATTCACGGATGCTGGATATCCGAGGAAGAGGTCCAGGATGTCGTGCAGTACCTTAAGAAATACGGGAAACCGAATTACGACCAAAACGTTATCAAGGCCATCGACGAGGCGCTCCAAAGCGGCAGCGACGACAATTTTGATGACGGAGAGGTGGACCCGGTATTCGATCAGGCCGTGGAGATCGTCGCCCGGGAAAGGAAGGCTTCGGTCAGTTATATTCAACGCCGCCTGAAGATAGGCTACAATCGGGCCGCGAGGATCGTGGAGCAGATGGAGCGGGAAGGTATGGTCGGTCCCGCCGACGGCACCAGCAGGCCCAGGGAGATCCTGCTTCCCGAACATATGCCCGGCGAAGAGGATTAATCTTTTAACTCACGGGATGAGATAATGCGCATTGCAATACTAATCATGGCGACTCTTTCTTTCATATTCATGACGGGAGCGGCGGTCGCCTCCGAGGCGGACACGACGCAGATTATCACCGAGGTTCAAAAAGCCCACGCGAGCCTCGTGGATTATCGCGCGCATTTCACGCAGAGCGTGACATCATTCGGGAAGAAACAGGATGCCGCCGGAACCCTGTACATCAAATTGCCGGGAAAGATGCGGTGGGATTACGATAATCCGAGCAAGAAGTATCTCATCACCGACGGGGCGAAACTCTGGATGCATCTCGTGGACGAAAAACAGGTTTACGTGCAGCCGTTGGGCGGGTCCGCCAATGCATATCTGCCTTTGCAGATGCTGACCGGAAAGATGGATTTTTCCGCCGATTACGAGGCGGCGGATCTCGGCGACACGCAGGATCGGCACAATCTGAAATTTACTCCCAAACAAATGAAAGCGGGATTTAAAAGCGTGACGGTCGGGATCGATAAAAAAACGAAGCGCATCGTGAGATTCGAACTGGTCGACCTTTACGGTTCGCAGACTGTCGTCCATTTGAGCAACGCGAAGATCAACACCGGTCTGGCGGATTCCATGTTTTCCTATCACGAGACGCCGGGCGTGCAGGTTATCGAAGCGCCGAGTGCGATGTAGGAGGGCGTAATGCTGGATTCTTTTCCCGTGGGATTTGTCGCCGGCCTGATCGTGGGCCTGGCCCTGGCTATCATCGTGGCGCGGCTCAGTCAAAGCGTCCGTTGGCTGTCGGGCATTTTCGGCCGGGACCCCATGGTGAAAAAGCTTCGGGAAACGGAAAAGCAACTTCGTCAGGCGCAGTTCGAAGCCGCTGAAAGTCAAAAACGCCTTGAAGAAAAAGACGAGTTTATCAAAAAAGCCATGGCTTCACTGGCCCAGGAAGGCAAAGGCGCGGGCGGCAATGAAATCGAGCAGGATTAAAAGGGGCTTTTAAGAATTTTCGTCCGTTTCCGGGGTATCATCCTCACCGATATCCGAGCCGAGAATCTTCCCGAAAACTTTGGAGAAGTAGTCGTAACCCGAATACAAGGTCACGGCCAGAGCTACGTACAGGAGAATCGTTCCGAAAAGGTGCATGTCGATCGCTACGCCGAAAATCGCTCGCTTGTAATGAAGAATCAAAAGGCCCAGGGAGTAGGCCTGTAAATTGGTTTTGAGTTTTCCCCAGCCGCTTGCGGCGACGATGATGCCTTCGGCGGAAGCCATGGTGCGAAGACCGGTGACGCCGATTTCACGCAGGATGATCAGAACGGCGACCCATGCCGGCGCGCGGTCGAACATCACCAGGACCATCAAGACCGTAACGACGAGAGCCTTGTCGGACAAAGGGTCGAGGAGTTTCCCGAGTTTCGTGACTTCGCCTCGGGAACGGGCCAGATAGCCGTCGAGAATATCGGTGAGGAAAGCGACGGTGAACACCAGAAAGGCCGCAAGGCTGAGGATCCTTTTCGCGGTTTCCGTGGGAGTGTAATATTCCAGATAAGCGAGAATCAGAAGGATGGGAAACGCGCCGATGCGCGCCATGGTGACGATGTTCGCCGGGGTCCATATACGTTTCTCGGAAGCTTTCGTCATGGCAGTTCCAATCTGATTTCATCAATATAACGCAAAACCTTGACCACGTAAGCCTGGGTTTCGCCGATGGGGGGCACGTCGCCCAGGCGGTCCACGGGGGCGGGACCCGAGTTGTAGGCCGCTACCGCCAGCCGGACGTTGCCTTGGTATCGCCTGAGCAGAAAATTCAGGTATCGGGCGCCGCCCTTGACGTTCTCATATACGTCATAAGGATTGTCGCATCCGTACATTTTCGCCGTTTCCGGCATGAGTTGCATGAGGCCCAGCGCGCCGGCGGAAGATTCGGCATAAGGGTCCAGGCGGCTTTCCGCTTTGGCTACGGCCAGAAGCAGGGCGCGGTCCACTTCCTCTTCCGCCGAGACTTTCAGGATGATGCGGATGATCATGTCCCGGCTGATGTGCTGTTTCATGGCGGCGGCTTTGGCGGCGGCGTATTGCGCCTCGTGCTCCAGGATGCTTAAGCGCCCGCCGGGATCGAAGTTGGAATACTCGACCATAGCCCGGCCTTTTCGCGCCAGGGCGTTCGGCGAGTACAAGGCCGCCCATAAACAGGCGAGCAGAAGCGATAGAATTATCTTGCCGGATTGTTTCAAAATCATCACGCTACGCCGATGGCGGCGCTTGTGCCTTTCAACATCCCCCGTGCGAAAGCTAACAGCGCGCCCTTTGCGTTGTCAATGATTAAACTCCGGCCAAAGCGTCGATGAGGGCTTTGCATCCCCCGCGATGAAGGTGCTTCGCGTGGTCCGCGACGCCGTCGAATTTGCGCCCGACGATTTCCTCGCACGTGAAATCGTATTGGGAGGCCTCAAGAAATCTCTCGATGATCTCCACGGCTTTCGGGTTTTTGAAATCGACCTTTCCGCCTTTTTCGATCATGTCGAGAGTATGAAGCCATATGGCCGCGCCCAGGGCTCCGCATGCGCCTCCGCACAGGCCGATGCCTCCGGCAAGCCCCGAGGCGATCGTCTGGCGCTCTTCGGATGCGCCCAATTTTTGGGCCAGCAGCGCCGCACAACTAACCGGTGGGGAGGGCGGAACCTCCGCGCCGGCTTCGGCAAAAACCGAGTTCATGACGTCGAATGCTCTCGGAGCGAAGCTTGCGGCCATGCGTGAGCAGCCGATGGTGCCGCCCTTGATAACGAAGAACATGAGCATCCGCCAGGCCGATGAGTCTTTATCCAAATCCGTGATTTCCAGGCAGTTGATATGATCTTTCATTTCCCGAAAACTCTCGACCAGTTTTTGCGCGGCGGCAATAGCCATGCTTTGAGCTTTCGCGCCGGGACCGAACAGGCGCCAGGATTGCGCGCCGGCGGCGAGTGTCGATCCCCAAAGCATTCCGCACTGGTATCCATGTTGCATGATGCCGCCCGCGAGGGGCATGGCGGCGCGCTCTATCGGATCGGACGGATGTTCGAACGCCGTATTGACGAGATTGAAAAGCATATCCGAGCAGGCTCTTCCCGAAAGAAAACCTTTCAGCGCGGCAAACGACGAAATCTCCAGTTTTTCCTTGCTCATAAAATCTCCCGAGGGGCGTTTGCGTAAAACGAATTCCAGCATCTTTAGCCGTTCACGGCTTGTATTTCAACCGCCTTGCGGATTTCGAGGCATGACGTCTTATGAAACACACGAAACCTTGAAAAGTGTCTCTTTTTGGCAGCGATAGTTTTGGCGCTTCTATTGTCATTTCATGGAAACTATGCTTAAGCCCTTTTTGATGTTTTAACGGAATACGGAAAAACACGGATGAAAAAGCATATTCTTATTTGTTTGCCGGCCGCGCTGTGCTGCCTTTTTGCCGGATGCCTGTTCGATGATGACGACCCCGGTGATAACGACGATGATTCGGGCGATGATGACGCCACTGACGAGAACAATTTCTTAAGCGAGGCTCCCGTCGCCGTCGTCGTGACGACTTCGGAAATGCTGGAGGCCTGGCAACCTTTCGCGCAGTGGAAAAACCGCACCGGATTCAGGACGGATGTGGTTGATGTTGATGAAGTCCTGGAGGGGCGCGGCGACAATCCCACGTATTTGCGTTCCTACATTCAGCGGGAATACGAAAACGGCCTGCGTTACGTGATCCTGGGCGGCGACGCGGACCGGATTCCCTACATGCGAAGCTATACCGAGGTAAGCAACTGGGCCATGGATCTCAACGGCATTGCGCCGGTGCAGACGTATTTCGAGGAACTCGACGCCGACTGGGATAAAGACGGCGACGGGTACTACGGCGAAGACGGCGATGACATCACGGTGGAGGATCTGCGCCGGCCGAAAGTGGCCGTGGGGCGCGCGCCCGTGGAAACGCCGGAGGAAGTGGAGGGTTTTATCGCAAAGGTTATCCGGTACGAATCCGGGCAGGGGCGGATTGCCCAGCGCGCGACCGCTCCGTTATTTTTGGCGGATCTGGCGGACACCGTTCCCATCGTCGGGGATATCGACAGCGGGATCGCACACGAGCAACTCATCGCCGATTACATCCCGGAATCTTTTCAGGCGAATATGCGCCGCCTTTACGGAACGCAGGAATACGCCGAGGAAGTGGGAGCCGAGATGGGGACTACGGAAAACATCTTTCAGGCGATGGAAGATGAAGGCTACGCACTGGTGATTGCCAACACGCACGGCAACTTCCGGTATCTGACGCAGCAACTGAGTTCCTACGTGCTGCCCACGCTGGCCAACGAAACGCTTTTTGTTTTCGTGACGACTTCGTGCCTGTCGGGCAATTTCGCCGATGAATCCTACGGGGAAGGGCTCAACGACCCGCAGGAAGGCGAAGACTCCGTGGCCGAGGAATTGGTTAAAAATCCCGACGGCGGGGCGGTGAGCTACGTGGGCAACACGCTCATCGGCCTGGGACCGGCCGGCGGCGCTCAATTCAACCATGCTTTCAGTCGCGCTTTATTTCTGGAAGGCGCGTACATTCTGGGCGACGCCGTACTCGAAGCGCGTAGAACCCTATACGCCGAGGATATCCATGGAACCTACCTGGGGATCAATTTCAGTCTTACCACGGAAATGTTTCCCGGGTCCGAGTGGTATACGCTGCGCTCGGTCATCGTGCTCGGCGATCCGACTTTGAGAATCTGGACCGCGGAGCCGGGCCGCATCGAGCTCACCGGGCCGGATACAGTTTCGCCCGGTTCGAGTTTAACCTATCTTGTTGAAATTGAAGGCGAATCCGCCTCGGGAGTCACCGTTACATGGCTCGAAAACAAAGATGGCGGCGATTTTATGACGCTGGTTGAGTCCGATGAGGATGGAAACGCGGAATTTCCCCCGTCATCAAGTTGCGAGGCGGTTGTAACGGCCTATAAATACGGCTATCAGCCCGCAAGCCTCGATGTGCATTGCGAAGGCCTGTAAAACTCAGAATTCTGAAATAAAAACAGATATTTGAGGCCGTTTAGGCCCTGTAAATCCGAAACTGCCAGTGAATATCTTATAAAATGGATATGGCATTTATGGCATATACTTTGCTTTATGGGTATTTGAGATGGATTTTGCTCAATTGAAATCCTGCATGTGCAATTGGGAATACGTCATTTGACGGAGAGTAACAATGGTTTCAATTCAAAGGTTTCTCGCGATCATTCTGGGTCTGGTTATTCTGGGCGCTTTCGCAACCGGGTGCGGGTGCCATAGCGACTCCGACGACGACGACGCGACAGAACAAAGCGAAGGATTGATTCGTTGTGAGGATTGCGACGATGTTTTGCGCTGGGTGCGCATTGTCGCCCTGGAGGATATGAAAAGGCGGATCAACGCCAATATTGAAGAAGCCGAAAACTGGTATGGCGGCGACGTTCCTTTTGGCGACGACGACTGGGACGATGATTACAGCGATGACGACGCTCCGGTTTCCGACGATGACGACGAATCAACCGGCAACGACGACCAGGACGCCGCCGATGACGATCAGGATTATTCCGACACCAACACGCAGGAAGAGGACGTTGACGAGGCCGATATCGTCAAAACCGACGGCAATCTCCTGTATCTGCTCAGCGGCGGAATGCTGATCATTTTCGATCCCGCCGATGACGGCGAAGCTCTGGAACTGTCCAGGACCGATGTCGAAGGCGCGACGCTGGAAATGTTCATTTACGGCGGCTACGTCGTCGTGTTTTCGGGCATCGGGGCCTACAGCCTTCCCGAGAACGTCTGGCCCGATCTTTCGAGGGATGAAATCAACGGCGAGATTCTCCTGATCACCATCATCGACGCCGGCAACAGCGCCAATCCAGAAACGATCAGAAAATTTTACGCCGAAGGTTCATATATCAGCTCCCGGCGAATCGACAACATGGTGCGGATGGCCGTCGTGACGCGCCCCGCCGGCCCTGAAGTGGCGACCTATATCGATCCCTGGGATTACATGGACGGCGACTGGAATCTGGACGAAGACGCCCTGCGACAGGCTTACAGCGAACTGATGGAAAGCAATATGAACGCCATCGAAAACGCGAGCCTGGAAGACTGGCTGCCGCGATATTTCGATGATCGCATGGACGACAACCCGCGCAGCGGTTTCCTGTCGGACTGCGAGGATTTCTTTCACCCCGTCGATCCCATGGGGCGAAGCGTCTCGACGCTTTTGACGATCAATATCAGCGACCCGCTGGAAAGGCAGCCGGACATTGCGCTTCTGGCCGACGGACAGATGATTTATTCCTCCGTCGACGCGTTATACATGGCCGGCGAAGCGGATACGGCCTATGAGTGGTTCGACGAAGACTCTCTGCAAAGCTCCTGGATCCACAAATTCGCTTTAAAATCCGGCCAGGCGCAGCCCGCCTACGTCGGCAGCGTCAAAGTGGACGGTTTCGTCCTGAATCAATTTTCCATGGGGGAATACCAGGGCTATCTGCGCGTGGCGACCACGACGGGATGGTGGGGCGAAACGTTAAGCAATCACGTATACGTCATCGCCCAGGGGGATCAGAGGCTCGAAATCGTCGGACGGGTCAGCGGCATCGCATCGGGTGAAAACATCCGGTCGGCCCGCTTCATGGGCTCCAAAGGCTACCTGGTGACCTTCGAACAAACCGATCCCCTGTTCACGCTGGATATGAGTCAACCGACGAACCCGCAAATCGTGGGAGAACTGGAAATCCCGGGATTCTCCACGTACATCCATCCCTTCGACGATAACCACATCCTGACCATCGGGCAGGACGGGGATGAATGGGGTTCCACGGGCGGAGTCGTATTGCAGCTGTTCGATATCTCGGATTTCGCTTCTCCCACCCTGGGTTACAGGGAAGTCGTGGCGCAAGGCTGGGACGCCGATTCCGCGGCGCTATACGATCACAAGGCATTTTTGTATTACAAATCCCTGGACCTTCTGGCGATTCCGATCAAGGATTATGGCTGGGACACTTACTATGACGACGATTTCGACGACGACATGCCCGATGAACAGGTGGATCTGCCGGGCGTCGATCCCAATCCCGGCGATGACGACGTTTCCGACGATGATGACGCTGCCGACGATGACGACGCCTCCGACGATGACGACGCCTCCGACGATGACGATGCCGTGGACGACGATGATGACTCCTACGGAGAAGATGCGTTTTCCGGCGTCTATGTCTATGAGGTCGCCGCAGAAAGCGGATTTACCCTGAAGGGCAAGATCGAACATACGGATTACCAGGCCGAGGAAGGCAGTCAGTGGTACGGCGATCTGCCCGTGGTGCGCCGCAGCGTCGTGATCGGCGACTACCTCTACACGATTTCCGACGCGGCTCTGGTGGCGACGCGCATCGAGAACCTGGAAGATGTGTTCAGCGACGATTTGCCTTATGAAAGCCCCTGGCTCGACGATTATTGGGGAGACGACGACATCGTCGACGACGCCGACGGCTGGGCGGAATAATCCAAAGTAAAACGTAATCGCGGGGAGTCTTTATGGCTCCCCGTTCTTATCGCCTCGACGATAACGGCGCATGCCCAGGCGGCGTTTGAATTGCATCCGATTCGAGAATCCATGATAATGCGTCGATTCGTCGAATCGCTCAATTTCGGAGGCGCCAATGAAACCGTATGTTGCTCTTGCCGTCATAGTATTTGCCGTCGCTTTTACCGGCGTTTTTGCCTTCGGGGCGGAAATAGGGGAAATGGATTTTTTCGACGGGCGATTTTCCGTTCAAAGTTTTCAAAACGATTTTCTTGAAAAGTTCGCCGGATTCGACAGGGCGGGCGAGCAAATGCCCGGCTGGCCGAAAACCGTTTCCATCGATTTAAATTTTACGGATAGTTGCGGACTTGTCATCGCGGACATTGACGATGATCCGGACCTGGAAATCATTGCGGCCACGTCCGCGGAGGAGTTGCACGTATGGGATCCCGACGGAACGCTTATCTTCACCCATGAGTTGACCGGCCTGGCGCAAACCATCGCCGCCGTGGGCGACGTCATCGGCGACGACGCGCCGGAGATCGTCGTCGGAACGCGGGACATGTCCGGCTCAAATCCGATGCCGGGTCTCTATGTGTTTTCCGGCGACGGCGCGCTATTGACGTCCGGGCAACTGGGTCACGAAGGCGCCATGAGTCAGCCTGTGACCCTGGCGGACGTCGCGGGCGACGAAAAACTGGAGATCATCGTCGGAGAAGCCGGAAGTCAGACAGGGTGGCTTTACGTGCTTAACGGCGACTTGTCCGAGGCGCCCGGCGACTGGCCCGCGCAGCTCGATCATGTTCCCGCCACCAGCGCAGCCGTGGGAGATATCGACGGCGACGGCGACGATGAAATCGCCGTGTGTTCCTTTTACAGCCTTTACGCCTTCGAGGCCGACGGTTTGTCTATGTCGCAATTTCCCGTGCAATTCGACGGTGAAACCTACAGCTACGGTTCGCCGGCGCTTGCCGACTTCAACGATGACGGAAAACTGGAAATTGTGAGCGTCACGCACGGCGATCACAGCCGCGTTCATTGCACGCAGTACGACGGATCCGAACTCGACGGCTGGCCTTATGAACTGGGCTCGTGGAGTTATTCCAATCCCGCCGTCGGGGATATCGACGGCGACGGTTCTTTGGAGGTCGTCGTCGGGCGCGCCGGCGGGACCATCGAAGACGAAAACCTCTTCGTTCTCACCGCCGGCGGGAAAGATTTCGGGAATTTTCCGTACACCATGGCCGGCGGGGCCGAAGGGAACTTCGTCGTGGCCGATTGGACCGGCGACAGTGATCTGGAAATCATTTTTACAAACAACATCGCCGACGGCGGGCAGGGGTATCTTTTCGCCGTGGATTCAAACGCGGATTTGCTGGACGGCTGGCCGCTGCGCCCGGAGGGTATGACGTATCTTAACGGCGCTACGCTGGCGGATGTCAACGATGACGGCGCGCCGGAACTGGGCGTTTTTGCCAATGGATCGGACGGGACGGCCAAGGTTCATTTATACACGTTCGATGATTACGCATTCGGACCCGGGGGCGTGCATTGGCGCACGTATCAGGCCGACAACCGGCATACAGGCCTCTATAATCCGGATGCGGGCGATGACGACGACGCGGATGACGATGTCGATGACGACGCAAACGATGATGTCGATGACGACTTCGACGATGATGTCAATGATGACGCCGACGACGATTCCGACGACGACGCGGCCAATGGCGACGCGGATGACGACGTGGATCACAGCGACGACGATGACGATGATGATGACGGGGGCTCCTGCTCTTTATTCTAAACATGATTCAACGCACCCTGCTAAATCTTACGACGCTGCGCGCAGCGTGGGACGATCAAGAGGAAGAGTTCTCCTGGGACTTCGCCGCCAACGGACTTTCCGCCGGCGCTGTATTGCCCTTCGGACGTTGCCTTTGGCGGATAACCGTCGACGAAGACGCAAGAGAATTTTCACTCGTTGAATTCATCGTTGAAATCGATAAATCGGCGTGTCTGCATCATCTGGAAGTGCGCTATCTGACGGCATTTAAAAATGCGCGGCGGGTATTTACACCGTACTTGAGGCCCAAGGAAAACCAGGTTATCGCCGATCAGATATTCAGAAGCCCGTTTCTGTACGCGCAAAGTGAAACCGACGCCACGGGACTCATTCCCGATCTGAGCCGCTGGCCGGAAGACATCAAAACGTATCTGGATTTCCGCCGGGATAGCGGCGACGGCCGCGTACTGCTGGCCCACGGCGTCGGACACTGGAAAACCACGGGCCACGTCTTTTTTAAGAAAATGAAAACCCGGTCCGTTGCGCCCGCCGGGACAAAGTTGAAAGCAGCGCACTTCCTTTTTGCCGGCAAGGAAAAGGATGGCGAATTATTCGGGCGCGTTCTTTCCTTCATGTGGAAGCGTTACGCAAGAAAGGACGATCTGAGTCCGCAGGCGCTGCCCCTCGATGAATATGACAAACGGGCCGCGCGGCGAATATTCGCACCGGATCTGTTCAGGCGATTTCGCTTTCAAGGCAAAGATGTCGCCGCCATGATCACGCAGACGCTGACTGCCGGGCGAAAGCCCGATGTCATGGGGCAAAAGGGGCTGGATGCGTATTTACGTGGGCAGAAACAGGCGGTCAGGGCGCTGCGCTTTATCCAGAAATACGTGTTTACGAATCCGGTCGGAAACGAAATCCTGACGCGCGTGCTGCACTTGGGCCTGATGAAAATTGCGCCCATGACCATGTTCCAGTGCTGGTTCAACCAGGCCCGCACCGCCCTGGGATCGGCGCTTCATGCGCGCCGCATCGGAAACATGCAAATGTTTGACGATGCGGCCCGCATCATTGAACTGGCGCTTGCGGCCCCCGTCGATGAAGGGTGCGTCCCGTCGGTCTGCGTTTTTCCCGACATGAAGGCGCGATGGATTCGGGGAACGCGGGCGTTTGAGCTGATTGATCGATTTCATCTGCCTGACGCGGCGGTCACGGGATTCCATCTTCTGGAATGGCATCGGAAGATTGGTAGCGATTCGCGGATCGTGGCCATGTGCGAAACACTCGCCCGGTTTTTCATTGCCAGGCAGGATGCCGGCGGAGCTTTTCCCGCATGGGCAAGGCCTGCCGGCGGGAATTGGATTGCGGATGACGATCTGGCGCAAAGCGCTTCGACGGCTGCGCCCGCGATGATGCTGGCCGCGCTGTGTCGCGTCTCGGCAAACGATGAGTATTTTCAAGCGGCAAGTCGGGCCGTTGAATTTATAGAAAAGCAGGTCATGCCCGCCGACCGATGGTTCGACTATGAACTGTTTTATTCCTGCGCCGGAAGGCCCACGGGCAACGACGGCCCCGATCCTTTCACCGGTTGTTATCCCATGAATACGTTGAGCATGTATTGGGCGGCGCGGGCTTGCCTGGATTTGTATTTTGCGAAAAGGCAAAAGCGCCGCCTCGATCTGGCGCGGCGCATTGTCAGCCGCCTGAGCAGCTTTCAGCAGGTGTGCGATCACCCGCGCGTTTCCATGGATACGTACGGCGGTTTCGCGGTGATGAACGCCGACGCCGAGTTCAACGATGCGCGGCAGGGTTTATTCGTCCCGCTGTACACGGACATGTACGAGGCCACCGGCGAAGCCGAATATTTCCAGCGCGCCGTGGCGGCGCTGCGGGCCTGTTATGCGACAATGATCACGGAGGAAAATCGTGAGGCGGCGCCGGGAAACATGATCCGGTTTCGCGCTTCGGACCGGGGCGCGGTTCTTGAAAACTACGGCCATACGGGACGCGACGAACCGAGTTCCGGCTACCTTTCGCCGGATTGGGGATGCGGGACCTCGCTCTACGCTTCCGGGTTGACGCTGGCGAAATACGGTCAGGTGTACATCGATGTCGAAAGAAAGTACGCCTTCGGGATCGACCGGTGCGCGGCTCGTTTCGTTGAAGTGAAAAACAAAACCGCGTTCATCGAAGTCGATGACCCTCTATCCAGAAGTCTGGAGATCGTCGTGCGCGGCGAAGGCGGTTTAAAAATTATGGTTAACGGCATATCCGCGAAGTTTTCCCGAAAGCGCAATCGCTATGTTTCTCGATCCAATCATTAAACGGAGTGAAACGTGAAAAGACCTGTCATATTCGGCGAAGTCGTCTTTGATATTTATCCCGACGGCGAGGCCGTTTTGGGAGGCGCTCCGTTTAACGTTGCGTGGCATTTGCGTGGATTCGGTATCGATCCGCTGATGCTCGGTTGCGTCGGCGACGATGAGAACGGAAGGAAAGTCATCGAGCGGATGGAAGCCTGGGGAATGGACACGCGGGGCATGCAAATCGACCCGGAGCATCCCACGGGAACGGTTCATGTGATTGAGCAAAACGGCGAACCGGAATTCAATATTTTGGGCCGGCAGGCCTATGACTTCATCGATCCTTCGCCCCCGATAATCGAGTTGCTGAAGGAACAGGATGCCGGTCTTGTCTACCATGGTTCGCTGGCGCTGCGCGGCGCGGTGAATCGGGAGTCGCTGGCGACATTCTCCGAGACGGCCGGTTCGCCGATTTTCTGCGACGTAAATCTGCGCGATCCTTGGTGGAAAGCCGGAGCCATCGAGCGGATGCTCAAAAACGCGACGTGGGCGAAGCTCAATGACGATGAGTTGAATATACTGTGCGGGGCCGACGAACCGGAAGAAGCCCGTGAACTTGTTGAAGCGTACGGTCTTGAAACAATCATCGTGACGAAGGGCGGGCAGGGCGCTTTTATCGTGGGCGAAGGTCTTGAGCAAATCGAAGTCACGGCGCCGACTGATGTCGCAGTGATCGATCCGGTGGGCGCGGGCGACGCATTCAGCGCCGTTTGCATCCTCGGCATCATGCGTAAGTGGCCGTGGGAGTTCATCGCCGAAAGAGCCGTCGATTTCGCCGCGCAAATTTGCGCGGTCAAAGGCGCGACGACGCAAAACACGGGAATTTACCAAAAGGCGCTGGATCGCTGGGGAAAGCCGGATTAGGGCCTTCATATGGTGTACACGTCAACGTTATACACACCTATCTTTTAAGGGATTCCTCGACTTCGCTCGGAATGACAGGGATGGCGCCATGTCAAATAGTTCCCTCATTTCGATGTCGAATTGATGGGAATTCGCTTTGAAAAGTGGATTTTTAGGCTTCATGCTACTTATGAAAAATCCGTGATGGGTTCAAGAGGAACCGGCGGAAAAATCTGACCGTGATTCGGCGGCATGGAGTTATACACCCAGTCAATACTCACGTCGCCGAGTCCAAAATGGCGGCCTCCGATTTTCCGATACGCGCCGCGCACAAGGACATCTTCCATGGAAGTCGTCAGGCAGAAAACCGCCACTGGCGCTCCCTGCGGGATTTTCGCCAGTTCATTCGCGTAGGCGAGTGGCGAGAAAACGAGGCGGCGACTGCTTGCGGCCTGGCATTGGATGATCGGAACAATGACCGGAAATCCGTCCGCGTCGATCCAGGCGATGAACTTCAGCGAGCCGAGCCTGTTGAAAAGCCCCTGCGCCCAGGGCGTGAGGATCCTTTCACTGGCGCGTTCTATTGCCAGGAAACGCGCCGCCGCGGAAATGACGGAAGAAGCGGCGATTTCCGCCAGCGGCAAATTTTCGCGTCCGTATGTTTCCGTCAAATCCATGTAATGCACGGTATGGATTCCGAAGTAGCTGTTATATCGGAACATGGGCTTGTCGTTGAACATCCGGTAATCGTCGCCTTCTTTGGCGAAGTGTTTGTAGCGGGCTTTGCCGCGCCACAGTTTTCTGTCCATGGTCAGGATCAAAAAGCCGGTGTTCGGATGATCCAGCACGTGGCGTTTGCTGTGGCCTTGCGTAAATTGACCCCAGATGATCTCCGTGGGAGTTTTGGCCTGCATGGCGGTGATGAGCGTCAGGTGAGGCAGACCGTCCGGATTGATCGTGGCGATCAGCCCGATTTTTTCCGTCGGCTCGAAAAAACGCATGTCTCTATTGTCGAATGCCTTTAAAACTTTCATCAGATCCATGACTCCTTAACAGCTTGCGCAATTTTTCACGACTTTAGGTTTGGGACTCTTGGGATGATCACCGGAATTGTTTTCCATTTGCGTGGAGCCGGTCCAGACGACGATATCCGGATTCACGCCGGAATCCTTCGCCGTCTCATAGAGCTTTTCCATATCCCGCGAGCGCAACAAATCGGCGTCGGCCCATTTCCAGTCCACGCCGAGGCGCAGATATTTGTCGCGGCACAAATTGTTGAACGCGCATAGCTCCCAGCGTGTGACGAATCCCCGCATGTTTTCCGCCAGAAACCTTCCGATGCCCCGAATGTTCTCTTCATCATCCGTTGCGCCGGGTATGATCGGCGTGCGTATCCACAATTCTGAAGGCTGCCGCTTATTTTTTATCGATTCGCCGACTCGCCGGAGGTTGGCCAGGATTTTGTCGTTAGGCGATCCGGCGAGGAGCTTGTGTTTTTTCGTGTCGATGAGTTTGAGGTCGAATAAAACGAGGTCGGCATAGGGAAGGAGTTTGTCGAGCTGTTCCGGCGCGCAAAGACCGCAGGTGTCCAGGGCCGTGGATATCCCGAGATCCTTGAGGCGCTTTAAGAATTTCACGGCGAACGCGCCCTGCATGGACGGTTCGCCGCCGCCCAGCGTGACGCCGCCGCTGGATTTTTCGAAAAAGGCTTTGTCCTTGGCGACCTCTTCGACAAGGTCGTCAAGCGTCCATTTATGTCCCATCAATTCCAGCGCCGTGGAGGGGCATTCCGTTGCGCATGTTCCGCAGCCTTCGCAAAGGTCGCGGTCGATTACGATGCCCGTTTCACATTCGGTCAGTGCGCCTGTGGAGCAGACCGCGAGGCAGCTTTTGCAACCGATGCATTTCGAGCCGATCCATTGAACCTGCGGCTTGGTGGAGATGCTTTCGGGATTGTGGCACCACGCGCAACGCAGGGGGCAGCCTTTGAAAAATACCGTCGTGCGCAGCCCCGGGCCGTCTTCCGTGGACATGCGCTGGATTTCCAGAACCAGGGCTTCAAGGGGGCCGGCGTTTTGGGGCATGAAAAAAATCCTATAGACGGCTGTGGCTCAGGCGCGCGATGACTTCGTTTTGCAATTCCTTGCCGATGCTCACGAAGTAGGCGTTGTAGCCGGTGACGCGGACCAGCAGGTGCCGGTAATCCATCGGGTGTTTCTGCGCTTCACGAAGCATTTCCGGATCGAGCATGTTGATTTGCAGGGCGGTTCCGCCGTTCTCGATGTAGCCGAGTAAAAAGGCCTTGAACTTGTCTTTGTGTTCGGGATCCCGAAGCATGGAGGGGTTGAATGTCATGGTATGGCTCGCACCGTTCGGAAGATTGCAAAAATAATCCTCCCAATCCGCGTCGGCTTCTTCGTCGCGCCCGCCCATGACCTTGCCCACGGAATTCGTGTTGGACGTGGGGCCTTTGATGTCCGCGCCGTTGGAGGGGCAGATGGCGTTGGACAAAAATTGACCCTTGGGGCGGCCGTCCGGGCTGGCGGGTAAAACGTATCCGTCGCCGACCCAGTAATTCCAGCTCAACATGCCGGGACGGAATTGGCGGTTCGTGGAAATGGTTTTGTACTTCCAGCATTCCTCGGTCCAAAGATCCATGACTTTGAGCGCCAGCGCGTCGGCTTCGTCGTCGTCCCGGCCGTACTTCGGCGCCTTGTTTTTCGCACGGGCCTGCAACACCTCGTGGCCCTTCCAGTTGTCTTTCAAGGCCTGGATCAGTTCGCGCATGGCGCAGGTTTTCGTGTCGAAGACCAGATATTTGACGGCCAGCAGGGAATCGACGGTTGTGGCGAACGTGACGCCTTCGATGGTGGTGAAGCTGATTTGCGCGCCGCCCTGCGTGACGTCGAGTCCCTTTTCGGCGCATCCTTTAACGAGGCAGGAAAGATAGGGCGTCTGAAAAAACTCGGCGCGTATGGCCTCGGAGTGTTCATAAGTTTCCACGCACTTTCGAATGATGCGCCTCATCTGAATTTCGAAGGCGCGCCAAAATTCATCGAAGGATTTGAAATCTTCCGGATTCCCCGTGTCCGGTCCGTCCTGCGTGATTTCATGCTGCTTGCCGGTAATCTGGTCCACGTAGTGGACGAGGTCTTTTCCGCGTCCCAAAACCAGTTCGAGGGCCTTGAGGAGGTTGAGATTGTTGTCCACCGTCCCGGAGCGATCGTTGCCGACCATGGTGTTTTCCAGGCATCCCACCGGCGCGTATTCGTGGACGTTCGCCTCGTTGATCAATTCGCCGATTCCGGCGCGTTTGGCCTCGCGCATCATTCCGGCCATGGACCGCTCGTCGAAGTTGAGCAGAAAAGGCGCGCCCTGGCTCGATGAAATCATGTCCGTGACTTTGTCCAGAAGCTGCTGCGGGGAATTCCTGTGCAGGCGCATGTTCGGCTTCGGTTCGAGAATCGGCGTCATTTCGTCGATGACTTCCAGCATCGCCCATGTCAGGTCGTTGGTCATGTCACGGCCGTCGGCGCCCATGCCGGAAAGAGTAATCAACTGCCCGAATCCCGCCGTGATGCCCTGGTTGCCGGCTCTGATGAGCGCGTCGTAAGCCGTGTTGCAATGCACCCAGAAGCATTTGAGGATTTCCTTGCCGAAGTCCCGGTCCATGCCGTTGGCAATGGAACTTTCCCAGTAGGGCAGAAGGTATTGGTCGATGCGGCCGAAGGAAATGCCGGGACCCGGATAATTCTCGTCGCTCATGATGAGCATGTGATTGATCCACAAGGCCTGAACCGCTTCCCAGAAGGTTTCCGGCGGTTCCCAGGGGATGCGCTTCAGGTTCTTCGCCATCTGCGCCAGTTCCGACTTGCGGTTTTGATTCTTTTCTCCTTTGGCAAGGCCGGCGCAAAGCTCAGAGTATTTATGCGCCAGATCTTTGGGCATGGCGGCGGCGGTCATCATGGCCTTGAGTTGCGCGCCGCGGGGTCCGCGCTGGTCGCTTTTACCGAGTTTGTTGAAATGGTCCGTGAGTTCGGCGTGAATGCCCTTCCAGCCGATCTTCAGGGCCTTTTCATGGCCGGGAATCAGGTGGCCGCTGGTGGCGCCGGTGTTGCCGTAGCCGTGATCGTGGAAGCTTTTCATCTTCGCGCGGGCGCCCGTTTTGCCGTAGACGAGTTTCTCCCATCGCTTCGCTTCCTCTTTGTTAAGGCATAGGGAGGTTTGCACGTTGAATCGCCCGCCGGCCAGAAGATCTCCGGGGAGAATCTCTTGAGGCAGATATTTGACCATGACTTCACGCACGAACCACGCGCGGCGTTCCGGCAAACTCCACGACCAGAAGTCGTCATGCAGCGCCACCGGCCTGGCCGCCTGTCGAAAGGAGGAAACGAAGGTCTGCATGAGCGGGTAATTTTCCGGCACGATGTAAAATGTCAGTTCGTTAAACTGCGTATCCCAGTCGGTTCCGGTCGTCCAGGCGGTGAACTCGTTGTTCCAGTTTCTTGTGTCGCCTTCGAAGTAGTAATCGCGCAGGTATTTTATCCTGGGAGAAAGTCCCTTCGGTTCTTTGATCATGTGCCGCGCGTCGCGGGCGTCGGTTTGCGTCGTCATGGATTAACTCCTTGATTTCCCGTAAGGGCGTTGAGTTTTTCAGCCCCGTGCCGCAAAAGATCCTTCATGACCTTGGCGGCCATATTCGGGTTATGATCTTTCAGGGTTTCGACCAAAAGTTCGTGTTTGCGTCGTGCCCACTTTGCATTATTCGGATCGCCGAAAAACAGCGTGGACAGGACGGTGTATACTTCCTTGAACGAGTTGAGAAACAGCGGATACACCGGATTGCCCGATGCAAGGGCGATGAGATGATGAAACTCGAAATCCAGTTCGGCCAAAAGCTCCGCGTTGTCCGTATCCGCCGCGCGTTCGCGCTCAAGAAGATTCTCGAATTCCTCGATGTGCTGATTCGACCTGTTGGCGGCGGCCAGGCGGGCTGTTTCGACTTCGAATAGCATTCGCATGTCCAGCATGCCGTCCAGCAGCGCGGGATCGAGACGGCCACCCTGAAAGTTGATCAGAGACTCAAGAAGGGCCAGGGAGCCTTGCTTGCGATAATCGGTGACCACCGCGCCGAGGCGGGGTCTCATTTCGACGAGGCCTTTGAAGGAAAGTTCGACGAGACCTTCGTGGACGACGGGGCGGCTGACGCCCATTTGAATGGCCAGTTCTCTTTCGGAAGGAAGCTTCTGCCCGATCCTTAGTTTTCCGGAAAGGATCAGTTCTTCGAATCGTGCGATAAAAACTTCCTTCAGGCTTTCGGTTTTGATGGGTTTGAGCATGTCGAGCATAAAAAAAGCGCCTCGCCGGCTGTTGGTAATACCAGATTCCATAATGGCCCCGGCATGGGAGAAGTCAAGTCCAATCATTTGTTTTTTAACATTTGGGTGATATGGACAATCACATAAAGCGCGGCTATTTTTGCGCCGAACGCGGCCGAACGGTTTTCGCCGGCCGCTGTTTCATGCAAATTTTATGATGGGGTTGTTTGCTATGCTGCGTGAGATCGTTGTGGAACTTGGCGCGAAGCGTATTCGCGCGCAGGAATATGACGGCTATTTCGGCTACGGCAAGGCTCTCGCCGTGATGCGGATGATCAAATCCGCCAATCCCGATGAAACAATATATTTAAGCGGTTATACGCCCATCGCCGCGTCCGGCCTCGGCTTCGCCGGCAAGCTGAATCTTTATGGGATCAGTCTGCTGGGCGGCAATTTGCAGGGCAGCCGGTCCGGCGGTCTGGTTGCAAGATATCTCACGCGGCTCGGCGTGGCGGGCATCGAGATTGCGGGGCGGTGCAAGCGTCCGCATGTCCTTGTCGTCGATAAGGAAGCCGAAGGTCGGCTCGTGCCGCTGGATTTTTACGGGAAGTCCATTAAAGGCACGGCGGCGTTTGCAAAAAGCATTTACGCGAAGCACGGCGACAATGTGGGACTGGCTTTGACGGATCCGGCCACGACGGGATTCGATTATAACGCCGTGACGTGCAACGCTAAAGCCGGGCAGCTTTGTCATCGCGTGGCGGGGCGCTCGACGTCGATCTTCGGGCGAAACGGCCTGGTCGGCGTCGTCGTGGAGAAAAGCGGCGAACCGCTGCACGGAATGGAGTTTGACAAACGCGCGGCGGCGTCCGTTATCAGAAAGATTCACGCGGCCAAAGCCAACATCAATTTAGCCGGAAATCGTGACGGGGATAATCCTCTTCTCGGCGGCACGTACGGCGCGGCGGCCAAGGCCCGATTCGACTACGGCCACGGATTGACGAATCTGTTTCGCGGCGCAAGCGTGCCCGAGCAATATTATAAGAGCCTGCTGCCGGAAAACATTGTCGTAAAGCAGCTCGAACGGTCCAAAGCCACGGGCCTTAGTCTCGCGAGTCATTCCTGCCTGCCGGGTTGCCCGAATAAGTGCAGCCAGGTTTTTATTGCGGACGAGGGGGTGGAAGCCAGAGCAGTCAAGGCCGCGGAGTGGGAGACGTTTCAGGGCGTTTTGAATCTCGGCCTGTTTGACGGCGCCGATTCCATGGCCGCCTGGGTTAACGAACACTCGAACGAGCATGCCTACGACCACATCGAAGCGTTGGTGACGCTGGCCGCGCTGGCGCTCGTCAGCGAGATGAAATGCGACACGGGCGTTCGCTACGGCGACATGAAATCGTGCAAAAACGCCCTTGAGGAAGCCGCCGCCGGTCGAAGCAAACTGGGTCGGCTGATCCGACGCGGCGCCGCCGCCGTGGAAACGCATTATGGAATCGAGCGGCATTTCACGATCGGCGGACACGCGCTGCCATTCCATAACGGGCGCAATATAATCCAGACGGGCATCGGTCTCAGCTGGACATACGGGCGGCACGGCGAATCCTGTGCGGGGCCGGGACGTCACAATTTTGTAGGCGAGCCGTACAACCCGATGGACCACCGTCTCGATCCGCAGTGGCATATCTACAATACGATTCACGGCATGGCGATGTACGGCGCCGTGGATGCAATGGGCGTTTGCTTTTTCATGGGACCGAGCCTGGACACGCTGGTGGATTGCGAAGCCATCCTGCGGGCCATGGATCAAACCGCCGATGTGGAAGCCATGATCGCGGAATCGGCGATAACCATACGCCGCGTGCATCGCTTCAACAGGAAGCGGGGCGTGGAAATTCAGCCTTTGCCGAAGGTGTTTTACGAAACGCCGACCTGGGGCTTTCGCCAGACGAAAGAGCAGGGAGTCGTTTTCGACGTGCCATTCGACTTGATCAAAACTTACGGCGAAAAGGTTCTGGACGACGTGGCGTATCAGCGCGTTATCGTTCCCGACGGACTGCTGGACGAGTCCCGCGCCCGATACAAATAAAAAAGGATTCATCCGGGATGACCGTACTTTAACACCCGCAGCCGCTGTCGTCGTCATCGCTTCCGGAGTCCGATTCTTCGATGTCGTTATCATCGTCATCGGGATCGGATGCGTCGTCATCGAGACTGTCATCGTCGTGGGCATCATCATCGTCTTCCGCGGATTCCAGGGCAACGCGCAAACGGGACGCCTGTTTGGCGATTGTCAGATCGGAAATGGTGATCAGGCCGTCCGGTCCGACGAGGGTGTCGCCATCCTGCACAATTTGATTATCCGATAATCGCGTCAGCGACCACGTGCAAAGCGTGTCCGGCGCGGGCTTGAAATTTTGCGCCCGGCGGATTGTGACGTCGGCGGTGGACTGATTAAAATCCGGTACGTCGTTTGCAAAAGTGGATTCGCCGAGCAGATAAATTGTGGCGGCCCACTCGGTTTCCGTATCTAAGATGCTTTCCGTATCCCAGGCATAGTAACCGCCCCAGGCGCCCCAGGGCTCGCCGTCTTCCGCGCTTTCGACGCCGATATCCGGCTGGCGGCCTTCCAGGCCCGGGTCCTGATCGTCGTTTGTGAACGCGGGAAAGGATTGATCGTTTCGAAATTTCGAAAGGGCTTCGGGATCAAGGCGCGGGCTGCCGAACCAGTGCGTGTTTTCCCAGTTCCAGATGTGATCCCGCTGATCCCAGAAAACGTGCGCGCCCCATTTTTCATTTTCGATTTCGCCGAAAGCCTGCACCTGCAAAGCCCAGTCCATGAAAGTATCTTTTTTCCCGACGACGATGCGCATAAATGGCATCACATCATCGTCATGAAGCAACGTCAGGGGCCAATACCACTCACGCAGTCCGATGCCTTCGCCTATGGTGGTTTGCAGGTTCTGGTCGATTTCTCCCTGCATATAAAGCGCGTTGGTGAAGGTCGTGCCCTCGAAAGGCATGACGAATGTCGTCGCCGCCGAGAATTTGTCAGGATTCGACTTGACGGTGAACATGACGCCGCTGCCTCCGCCGGAAAGGCCCATGGCGGAAAGGCGCGCGGGATCGATCGGCAGGTTATCAAGCACCCAGTCGATGATAAACGCCAGGCGGCGTTGCGTGTAATCCACGATGATCGCGTCGTCGGGCGGCTGCGTTTCCGGCATTTCGTATCGGTTGTACTCGGACCAGTAACCGAACCAGCGCGTCGGCTCCGGCCACACGCCGGGCATGCTTAAGAATGTTTTCATCATGAACAGGCAATCGTCCAGGGATACGATGAATCCGTCGTCGTACGTGGTTTTAATGCCCATATTGTCATTGGAGCCCATGCCGAAGCGATAGTACGCGCTTTGTCCGCCGCCGTGCAGCGTGACGGTTGCGGGCATAAGACCGTCCGTTCGTCCGGCGTCCGGTTCGAAGACGGCGAAGACATGGCCGACGCCGCCGGCGTATTGATTCGCCATGACCGGGTAGTCTTCGCGCCCGTTTTCATAATCGGCCCGGCCGTCGACCCAGTGGGCGTAGGTCGTATAATCCTGATCCAGTTCGGACACGCCGGAAAACTGCGTGTGGCATTGCACCGGATCGAGAGCTTGCGTGATGGGTCCGATGCTGTTTTGCGGCCCGATATCGCTTGCGCCGTTTTTCACCACGGCGAAATATTTGTCGCCCGTTGCGTGCGGCGTGTACACGAACAGGGCCTCGTTTGCCGCAAGCATATACGCGCCGCCCTGACCGTCGGGAATCGTCCAGGTCGCGTCGTCTTGCGCAAGTTTCAGGCGCGTGGCCTGCCAGTCGTCCGGGAACACTCTGCCGGATAGCTGCGCGGACTCGACATCGGCGATGGCTTCATCGGAAACGTAGATGTCGTAGGTAAAAGGCTGCGGCTGCGTGTCCTCCCAGACGAGCCAAGTCTGGCCGTCGGCATACCAGCCGCGCATATTGGTTTGGGAAAACGCCGCTGGCGGGAAAATGAGAATCAGAAAAAGCGCGAGGAAAAAACGGTAATTCATCAAGACGCCTTAATATCCCCTTTGCAAAAACGATTTCAATCTGTCGATAGGAAAGGAATTCAAGCGGAAGGCAGCTTATCATGAACCGTTTTGCATTTCATCATCTTCATCGGGAGAGGGCGGATCCATAACATGCGCACGTATTTTGCGGCGTCAACCGGTCAGCTTATTTTAATGTGGCGGTCATGCCGTAATGCGTGTGGCTGAGGTCGATGCTTTCGCCCGGTGCAAAGTCGTGTTTTTCCAGTAAAACGCGCAGTTCATCGGGTGCGATGCGCTCATGTTTAGGCGGTCCCGACTCCATTTCCACGGGCAGCCATTCAATGATCATGAGGCGGCCGTTATCCGCCAGGGCGCGTTTCATTTCCGCTAAAAAAAGTTTTTTGGAATCGACCTCGTGCAAAACCACGGAAAGCAAAATCGCGTCCGCCGCGCCGTCTTCGCAAGGCAGTTCGTTTTCGCCGGATATCTCGAAGCGGACGTTCGCTGCGTCGTCCGTAAGCTTTTGACGGCAGTAATCGACGAACTCCGCCTGTATGTCCAAACCCAGAACCCAGCCGTCCGGGCCGACGATTTCGCCGGCGGGAAAGCTGAAATATCCCGGGCCGCACCCCACGTCGATAAGTTTATCCCCCGCGCGCAGTCCCAGCGCAAGCAGAGTTTCTTTTGCCGGAAGCGTCTCTTTTCGCTTTTCGCTTATCAGTTTTTCTTTTCTTGCAAACGAGAATTTATGCGGCATGGGGGCTCCTAAATATTATTATCAAAAACCGCTGCATGTATTTCGCGTTGTGGATTTTATGTCAATGGAAATGTTAAAATGACGTCATTAAACGTAAGCATCGGGAGGCGTTGGTGGACAAATCGGACTACGGCGTCAAAGACCACCTCAAGGACATTTTCATCGCCGCGCCGAGCGTGCTTTTGATCGCCGCCGCCGTTTTGTCGGGCGTATTTATCGATCACTGGATGAGGTTCGTTGTCGCCGCGGCCCTTGGCCTGCCGGGAATCTTCTTACTATTGCGCATTGTCCACAGAGCGAAAATGCAGCTTGGTCTCACAGGCAGAAACACAGAGGTTGAAAAGAGGCGCATCGAGGAATTCAAGCGCGCCTGGGCTAAAAAGGACAAAGATAAAAATGCATAGACCGAAAAGGTCGTGGCGGATTATAGGGAATTACACGACAGAGAATAATTCTGGTTGAATCTTCTACCGATATGCTTTTCGGCGATGAAAGAAGTGCGTTATTGTAATGACTTTATTTTTATCGTCGATTCTATATAAAGCGCGCCATTGTCCGATGCGTAATCTCCATATTTCCGGAGATATGGATTTCAGCTTTCTGGAGTCTTTCGGTCTCGGATTTGTAGACAAATCACGGATGGCGCTTTGAAATCTCAATACGGCATGACGCGGGATCTTCTTAAGATCCTTTTCCGCTTGCGAGCAAATAGCGATTTTATAACTCAAGCTCTGAAGCGTTAATCACTTAGGAGATCGTGGAAAACATCTTCCGCGGGCCGCTCATCCACATCGTCGGATCGTTGCGCGGAAATGACGGCCCCGTAAATATCTTCTTTGTCGTCCTCGCCCATCCCGGGAAATAGCGCGTCAAGAAGAGCCCATAACTCATCCGATTCCAGGCGATGGATAAAACCGGCCAAGGCCTGCATCTTTTCTTTTTTTTCGCTTCCCGTATTGGCGACTATCCTTGCCATGGCATACTCCAACGATGTCTCACCGGAATAATAGCACAAATTTTTGAAATCGCAGCATCAATCCTCGTCTTCCGCCATGACCTTTTCGCTCAGGCGCCGCCAGCCTTCAGGCGTCGGGACCGTGATGCCGCGGGCTTTGCCCCAGGCGATGGCTTTGTTCACGCCACGCACGTACTCGACCACGTCGTCTTCTGCTTCTTCTTCCTCGGCCTGTTCGACGCACCGTTCGATGGAAAGATTTTCCGGGAAGGGCACGCCGGGTTTGAACATGGCCCACTGCACGCGCGCCAGGCCGGGTGCGCCGTCGGGAATAAGCCAGTTCGGCCGGCGACAAAGCAACTTCTCGTTGAGAGTGCTTTCGGCGCCTAGCTCGAAGGGGATCGGGTTCGTGACGTGTTCGTAGGGCGTCGAATCCTTGTCCATGGTGAAGCAGTCGAACATGGGCGCGGAATATTGCGAGAATTTGGACGAGGGCTCCAGGCCCAGGATCAGTTCGATGGTCAGCCACATGGCGGTTTGCGAGTAAAGCACCGACGCCGTATGGCCGCGTTTGGCCCAGGGGCTGATGACCAGGCCGATGGTGCGGTGCGGGTCGATGTGATCCCAGCCGGACTGCGGATCGTCTTCGGTGACGAAGATCGCCGTTTCGTCCCAGTATTCGCTGTGGCTGATCCAGTCCACGAGTTTGCCCAGACCCGCGTCGTTGTCGCCCATGAGATACTGCGGCGTCGGCGCGCCGGCGGAGTTGCCGTAGTTGTGATCGTTTGGCAGGACGATGAAAATGAAGTCCGGGAAAAGCCCCTTTTCCCACTCGCGGATGATTTCCACGGCTTTATCGTTTTCGTCGGAAGTGCCCATGTTCCAGAAACCATAGTGCAGGTTCGTGTAGGGCATATAGCGGTCGATGTCGTCGGACAGGCCGATGATTTCGCCGTAATTTCTAAACTCCATTCCGGCGTCCAGAATCCTTTTGAAAATCGTGCCCTGTGACGGGCGTGTGGCGGGATCGATGTCCGGCAGGGGATATTTGCCGCCGGCGAGAAACGCTTTTTCCGCGTGATCGTTGCAGCTTGAAAAGACGGCCCAGAGATGTCCGATAACGCTGGTGTCGCCTTCCACGTAGAAGTTGTCGCAGTTGGTGAACGCGCGGGCCAGAGCGTGCGTGTTGGGTGTGATCTCCTCGCCGAAAACGCACAGTTCCGGATCCGCTTCGCCGGTTTCCAGGTCGCCGAGAACCTGATCGTAGGTTTTGTTTTCCTTCAAAATAAAGACCACGTGTTTGATCTGTTCGGAACGCGCGCCGAACTGTGTGGGGATCGGCGACTCCAACTCGCTCAAGTACCAGTCCTCATAAAAGTTGGAGGCCCATTGTGTGGCGAAATCGGCCTGTTCGGTGTAGGTCTCCAGTTCCCCCGCCGTTGGCAGATCGACGATCTGCAAAGCGCTGGGCCACTTCGTGCCGTGCTCGATTTCCGCCGAGCCGATGCCCTTGGCGTTGGCCACGTAGAGCCTTTCGTTAACCGGATCGACGGCGGCATTGACGGGATACCAGCCCGTGGGGATGCGGCCGGCGATTGAACCGTCGGAAGTGTTGACCACGTCAACGGTGTCGTATCCGGCGCACGTGACGAAGATTTGCGATCCGTCCGGCGAAACGTCCACGGCGTCGGGCATGGCGCCCATGGAAAGGATCTCGTCGTTGTGCAGATCCCACGTGGCGACGACCTCAAGATTCTCCGTGTCGATGACGCTTACGCTGTCCGAGTCGGAGTTCGCCACGTACAGACGCGCGGCGTCGGGACTGAGCGCCACGCCCTCGGGATGGCGGCCCACGTCGATTTGGGCCAGTTCGTCGCCGGTTTCAAGGTCGATGGCGTACACGGCGTCGCGCCCCAGGCAACTGACGAACCCCACGGATTCGTCGGGAAGGATAGCCAGGTCGTAAGGATACAAGTGCGCGGCGTAGGAGGCGGCTTCGACGCCGTCGGACAGCCTTACTTTCACCATCCGCTTGCTCATGTGCAGCGCGGTGTACATGTATTGCTCATCCGCGGATAAAACGAGTCCCGTGGGAAATCCCAGGGTTTTGATCCGGCGCACGAAGACCGCGGTTCCGTCGATCAGGTCGAATTCGTAAAAGGCGTAGTCGCCTCCGCCGCTGACCCAGAATTTGTCCCCGGCGGCGTTGAATGCGATGCCGGTGAAGGTGGTGAAAATTTCGTCGGTGAATGTCTGCGTGATTTCGCCGAGGGCGACGTCGTAGATAGTCACCGAAGGCGTGAGTCCGGTGGCCAGCACGACGGTTTCCCCGTTGGGTGAAACGCCCACGTCATTGGCGAAACTCGGCGTTTTGATGATTTCGCCCGCCGGGTGAACTTTACGTCCGTTGGGAAGAATGTACGAGCCGTCGCCCACGGCGCCGGGACGAAGGAAAGCGTCGTCGGTCGGCGAAGGATCGTCTTTTTCTCCCTGTCGCAGGTCGGCAATTTGCGAATCGCCGGCGTCGCCGTCGTCATGGGCGACGCATCCGGCGCAAAGGATGATAAGCATCAGGAAAATGATGGAGTGCTTCATGGCGTCGTTTCCTTTATCGTTTACGGCAGGAAGATGTCGGCGATTTCTAAAATAGTGATCAGGCTGTCTTTGAATCCGCTGCCCTGCGGGTCCACGTACCAGGCGCCCATGTCGATGTATACGTCGGGAACGATGAAAGCCGGCAGACCGAAATATTGGACGACCGGTTTGAGCAGTTTGACCGGGAAGGGATTGGGATTGTCCGGGTCCACGTCTTTTTCCGTGTAATCGTAATAAGTGTCCCTGAAAGCCGCCGCCATGTCGTTTAAGGCCAAAAGCAGTTCCATCTGCTCGTCGTCCAGGACTCCGAAATGCGGGATGATGAAGTTCTCGCCCTCATCTCTGGCTTTGTTGGCGTTTAAGTCGTCATAGGTGATGACGTCGTCGCTTTGGTCGTCGGTTTCCAGCTCGACGGCGGGAAAAACTTTCGACCATGCATCGAAAGCGTCTCCCAGCTCCATACCGGCGTTTTGAAAATGCTCGGCGCCTTCTGCCGTGACGGTCAGAAAATCGGGGAAGGAGGGATCCTTGAGGATATCCAGCAGGATGTCCACGACCAGGCCGACGATTTCCTCCGTGGTCATGGCGTCGAAATCTATGGTCGCCAGACGGTATGCGTTGAAGGCGTCGAAATCCAGATCCAGGGCGTAAAGCTGATAAACAAAAGCGCTGAAAAGCCCTGAGAAGGCCTTCGTGGCGTATAGTTCGCCGGCGTCAAAATCTGAGGCCAATGACGCGACCTGCTCGTAATTGACAAAAATCGGGATTCCTTCGTGTTCGAAATCCGCTTCGGCTTCCAGGCAACGGTCCGCGTAGTCGATCAATTCATACACGCGGTCGCGGGCCAGGCCGTCCAGCGTCCTTTGGAGTATTCCGTTGATAAGATCGTCGCCGGAAAAATCGTCAGCTTTCACCGGTCCGCCGTATTCGATCACCGATACGACGTAGTCCACGACGATGGAGAAAACATCCGTGGTGTGGACCGTGTTCGCCATGACCAGGCCGTACATGGCTTCGCGGCCGTCGGGGATTAATTCCAGGGCCGCCATGAAATCCAGGCGCGCCTTGTCTCCTTCAGGAAATGCGAGCCAGTCCTTGCCCAGGGCGACCAGTTCCTCGTATTCGGGAGTCGTGACGTCGTCGTCTCCGGTGTCGTCGTCCATGTCGTCGTCCGGCGAATCCGTGTCGTCGTCGAGATCGTCGTTTGCGTCATCATCCGCGTCGTCGTCAGCGGATGCGTCGTCGTTGTCGTCGTCATCGTCGCCGCAGCCGCAGCCCGCGGGCATGATCAGGCTGCACAGGATCAAAGCGGAGATCATCCATGCTCGAAAGAATTTTGGCATTTGTCGCTCCTTGGCGGATTGGAGGCAAATCATATCAATTGAAGCAAAACGGATCAATTGTCGAAATTACGCCAATGAAATCTTGAAAATCGATCATTTTTGCGCCAATACTCATGAGAGACTCATATTACAACGGAAATTATTATGAAAAAACTGCTTGTGCTCATTGTTGTTTTGGCCGTGGCTTTCGGGATTCTGGCGGTTCTGGATAAGCTTCCCGAGCCGGTGCAGACGAAAGTCGAGGAAGCGATCGACGCATGGATTCCGGCCAAGAATAAACTCAAGAAAAAGGCGACGAATTATAACGAAAAAATATTGAAGTCGGCGGAAGATTAAAAGAGGCGGCGTTTGACGCCTTAAATTATTTTTCCGACGTCTCAGGCGGTTTTTTCGCCGGCACGCGAACGCTGAAAGTCGTGCCTTGACCGAGTACGGATTTCACGACGATATCGCCTTTGTGTTTGAGAGCGATCTTTTTTGAAACAGCCAGCCCCAATCCCGTTCCCTTTCCGCCTTTGCTGCTGGAAAACGCCTGAAATAATTTCGGCAGCACGTCTTCCGGGATTCCCGGGCCCGTGTCTTCCACCTCCAAGGCAATGAAGCCTTCCTGCTCGTCCCGGCGCGACCGGATGATGATTTTTCCCGGTTCGCTTTCGGGAAGCGCATCCAGGGCGTTGCCCGCGAGATTCAATATGCATCGGTGCAGGCTCAGGCCTTCGCCTTCGAGCGTGGCGGCGTCGGGATGAATGTCGAGGACGATTTCAATCGGCGTGTCCTCGGCGCGCAGGGCGATGAGATCGCGCACGTTGCCGAGCTGTTCGGCGACGTCGACCTGATCGTATTTCGGCGCCGCGTCCTTGCTGTAATCCAGCATGTTGTACACGAGCTGGTTGATTCGATCCTGGCTGACCTTGACGAGATTCCAGCCGAGTTTCTGCATGACCTCGTCGCCGGTTTCCAGAGCCTGATCCATCATGAAGGTGCCGCCTTTGATGCCGGTGACGATATTCTTGATGTCGTGCGCGACGCCGGCCAGCGCCTCGTAGGCCTCGTTGCGCTGCAGGAGGTTGATATATCCTTGAGAGTGATAGCGGATGCGCGCGATGAGCTCGAGCTTGTCGGGAAGTTTGACGATATAGTCGTTGGCGCCCAGGGCGAAAGCTTCGGCCTTCGTGGTCGCCTCTTCCTTGGAAGACAGGACGATCATGGGAATGAGTTTCGTGGCGGGATTGGCCCTGAAAAATTTCACCAGGGTCATTCCGTCGAGTTGCGGCATGACAAGATCCTGCAATATCACAGTGGGCTCGTATTCCGTAGCGACTTTGATGGCCTGTGTGGGATCGCTCAAGAATTTGAACTCCAGTTCCTTTTCGCCGTCGAGCATGCGCCGGACCGTCTCGCCGACGATGGGCTGATCGTCGATGAGCAGAACCTTGACCACGTGATCGTTCATAAACGCCTTGGCTTCTACGGATGCGACCGCTTTCGTACTCATAATCAGACCTTTGCTTTTTTATTCGGAAATAAATTTATCAGTTGTCCCGCGATGTGATCGAGCGGCAATATCGATTGCGCCGCGCCGATTTGCGCCGCCGCTTTCGGCATTCCGTAAACAATGCTGCTTTTACGGTCCTGCGCGATGGTGCGCCAATCCTTGTTTTTCAAGGCCAGCAATCCTTGCGCGCCGTCGGCGCCCATTCCGGTGAGGAGAACCGCCGCTCCGGGGTTTTGCCAGTTGCGGGACGCGCTGAAAAAAAGCTCGTTGACCGAGGGGCGGTAGTGATAATCCTCCGGATGCGGCGAATATAACATGCGTCCGTTTTCATCGATCAGCAAATGGTCGTTGGTCGCGGCGATGTAAACGGTCGAAGGGCGGGGCGCATGCCCGGTTTGGGCCAGCTCAACCGTCAGGAGCGTGTGCGTGCGAAGCCATTTGACGAGGCCGGAAGCGAACTCGACGTCCACGTGCTGCGCGACCACGACGGCCGCGGGAAAATTGCCGGGAAGCTTGGAAAAAATGTCGGCCAGCGCCTGCGGACCTCCCGTGGATGATCCGATGAGAACCAGCGGCGGTTGCGCGTCATCGTCCGCGGCCGGGCTTTCTTCGAAAGACTCTTCGGCATCGATGGCATAACGCCTGTCGCCGCCGAGCAGCTTTGCGACGGTTCGAATTTTTTCCATCAGCAGCGTCGCGCCGTCGATGTTTTCATCCATGCCCATGACGGGTTTGTTGACGGCGTCCAGAGCGCCGTGCCCCATGGCCTCGTACACCATGGACAGATTGCTTTCCGTGGAGGTCGTGACGACCAGAATGGCGCAGGGTTTGACCTGCATGATGCGCCGCGTGGCCTCGACGCCGTCCATCACCGGCATGACCAGATCCATCAGGATCAGGTCCGGGGGATTCGTCACGGCTTTTTCCAGGGCTTCCTCGCCGTTTTGCGCGATCCAGATCAGATCGTGTTCCGGCATTTTCGCCAGAATGCGGCGGAGGATTTCCAGGCTCATGATGGTGTCGTCGACAATGGCGATGTGAATTTTTCTATTCCTTTCCGATCAATTCAACGACGGTCTCCATCAGAGTTTCGTCGTGAAAACTACTTTTCACAAGATAATGATTCGCGCCGGCTTCGATGCCCCTGGCTCTGTCCTCCGGGCGATCCTTGTACGATACGATCATCACCGGCATTTCCTTCAAGGCGTCGTCTTCACGGATGCGCCGGACCATTTCGATGCCGTTCATCCGGGGCATGTCCACATCGGAAATCACCAGGTCGAACTCATCGCAGCGCAGCGCGTTCAATCCGTCGATTCCGTCGATGGCGATGCTAACGGAGAAGCCCCGGCTTTCCAGAAGCTGACGCTGCACCTCGCGCACGGTAATGGAATCATCCACAACGAGGATGCGCTTTCGCTTGGCGGCGGCGGCTTCTTTCGCGGCGCGAATGCGGTTCAACCGGCCTCCGGACAGGATATTATCCACGGAGCGGACCATGTCGTCCACATCGAGAATGAGAATCACGCGGCCGTCTTCCAGAATCGCCGCCGCGCCGACATCCTGGACGTGATCCAGGCGCGGATCAAGAGGACGGACCGAGATATCCCTTTCCTCGACGAAAGAATCAACGGTCAGGCCGTAGGTGTTGTTGCCGTCGCTTATCACCACGACGCATATCCTCCGGTTATCCGTGGGAGGCGCATCGAGGTCCAAAACCTGCGCGGCGGATATGAGGCCGATATTTTCGCCTTCGAAACTTACGTACTCGCGGTTTTCGATGTTTTGGATGTCGGATTCAGCGCACGTGAAAATCCGATCCAGCTTGTGCAGGGGCAAAGCAAAGGTTTCGCCGCCGATATCCACGAAAAGTGCGCTGATCACCGAAAGGCTTAAAGGGAGCTTCAGGAGAAAAGTCGTTCCGGCGCCTTTGGCGCTGTCGATGGTGATTGTCCCGCGCACTTCCTGAATCATATTTTGAACTACATCGAGGCCGACTCCGCGGCCGGAGACCTTGGTGATGCTTTTCGCCGTGGAAAATCCCGGCAGCATCAGGAATTCGAGCAGTTCATGATGGCGCAGTTCCGCCGCCATTTCCGGGTCGAGCATCTTTCGTTCGACGACTTTGTCGCGGATATTTTCAACGTCGATGCCGCGCCCATCGTCGCGAATGGCGATGGACAGCATCCCCGCCTGATGACGCGCTTCCATGGTCAGGCCGCCGGTGGGGTCCTTGCCCGCCGCGCCGCGCTCGTCGGGGCTTTCCAAACCGTGGTCCAGGGCGTTTCTGACGATGTGGTTCAGCGGCGCTTCGAGCTTTTTCAAAACGTCCCGGTCGACCGCCGTGTTTTCCCCGAGGATCTCGAAACGGACCTTCTTGCCCAATTCGCGGGCCAGATCGCGCACCATTCGCGGGAAGCCCTGCGCGCCTTCTCCGAAAGGCCGCATGCGGCTGGACAGGACGCGATTGTACAGGCGATTGGCCAGGTCGTCCGCCTTGGTCGAATAAGACTCGAAGTCGATGAAGTGTTCGGAGAAAGCTTCGTTGATCAGCCTGGTCTGCCGGGCGGCTTCCGCGAGACTGATGCCGATGTGCTCCCGCGTCTCGCCGCTGTCCAGGGATATTTTTGCCGATTCCAGCAAGTTCGAAAGCCTGAAGATATCTTTTCTCAGCGAAAGGATATTTTCCGAAAATGCGCCCAGCCTTTTAGACTCGACGACGCTTTCACCCGCCAGTCCCATCAGGCGGCCGAGAATCTTTGCGCTGACACGCACGTCGCGAACTTTCTCGGCCTGCTCCGCCGTTTTTTTCGGGGCGTCTTCCGCGGGTTTTTGCGCGGCAGGCCTACTGGGAGCATTGACTTCGGCTTTCACTTCCGCGGGCGCCGCTACGGGTGGTTGCCCGGCGGGCGTTGCGTCCGGCTCGGGAGCGACGCTTTGTCCGTCGCGAACGGTTTTAGCCAGACTTTGAAATTCACCGGCCTTGTCATTGAGCCATTTCTCATAACCGTCTTCCGGGACTTCGGCGAGTTCGATGAATAAATCGTTAACCATTAAAAACAGGTCGATGTGGCCCGCCGTGATGAGAAACTCTCCTTTTTGCGCGGCGACGAAACCGTCTTCCATGGCGTGCGCCAGTTCGACGACCGGCGAAAGGCCGACAATTCTGGCGGCTCCTTTAACGGAATGGGCCGCGCGCATCAGAGGTTCGATCAGCGTCGGGGATTTCGGATCCTTCTCGAGTTCCAAAAGCCCTTCGCCAAGCGCTCGGCTGTGCGTTTCGGCTTCCTGCTTGAATAAATCGAGCATGGACAGATCGGCGATTTCGAAAGATGCGCTTTTTGCGGGAGGCGCGGCCTTTGCGTCGGCGGGCGTTTGCGGATCGGAATCAGCGGAAGCATCCTGCGCGGCGTTGAAATCAGCCAGTGCTTTTTGCAAAGCTTCCCTGTTGTTTTCATGCCATGCGAGAGCATCGCTTTCCGGCGCCGCGGCGATGCTTTGGATAATTTCGAGGATTGCAACGGCCGCTTCGATGACGCCGGGACCGGCCGATTGATTATGGCGGCTCGCCGCGGCGAAGCGACTTTCCAAAGCCGCGGCCAGGTCGCCCGCGGCGGCGACGCCGACAATGAGGGCGGCGCCTTTTATAGATCCGGCGGCATTGGAAATCGCCTCAAGGCTTTCGCGTTTCGCCGGTTCATCGCGATAAGATGCGAAGGCCTGCTCGATGGCGGCGCCGTGCGTTTGAACCTCCTGTTGAAAGAGGCCGAACATGGAAAAATCACCGCCTTCGCCACTCACCGCAGACTCCTTTCAAATACTTTGAAAATGGCGTTTTCGTTGATAAGACCGATGACTTCATCGTCGAGTTCGATGACGCCTTTCGTGATGGGATCGACGTGTTTCGCGGCCTGCACCGGCGTATTTTGAACGTCGGCGGGGTCGAACTGGCGCAGGCCGTATATCTCGTCGACGGCGAAAACCCAGTTCTCATCGCCGCTTGCGATCATGATCATGTGCGGCGTCGCCGTCGGCGATGAGTCCGGCGCCAGTTCCATGAAGGCGTGAAGCGAGACGCATAGACGCAAATCACCCTGGATGTTTACGAAACCTCGAAGACGCGCATTGCTTCGATGCGGAATGCGCCGGACGGAGACGGCGGCCTGCACATCCTTGACAATTGTAATGGGCATGGCGAGGCGCTGCGGACCGACGCGAAATACGATAACGCTTTTTTGGCGCCGTGATACGATGTTTTCTCTTTGCTCGGCAAGAGCCTGCGTCCATTGATCGGCGTAATCTTCGGGAGTCCGGCGCAAAAGAAGTTTGCGGCCGATTCTGGCGAATTCGGGGCAGTTTCGGCAATGAATATGGGTTGCCAGTTCGGGGCAGGAACCATCGCCCTCGACGCCGATTTCCTTCAGGCAGAAATCACCCTTGATTTTGCGGTTATGGTCGTCCATCGCTTAGAGATACTTTTCCTTAAGATGTTTTTTCCGCGTTCTGATATTGTTTGCCTTATCAAAATCACCCTGGCTGTCGTATATGAACGCCAGGTGCAGCAGCGCCTGCTCATGCTCCGGATTTAAATAAATCACCTTTTGAAGATGATCCTCGGCGAGCGTCAGGTCGCCTTTAGTCTGCGCGATGAGACCCAATATGAAAAAGGCCTTGGCGCTTAAAGGGTTATTTTCAATAAATTCGTGACACAAAGCTTCCGCCGCGGTCAGCTGCCCGTTTTTGGCCATCAATTCGGCTTCCGTCAGGGAGGGATCATCTCCCAAAGTTCGCTCATCGCAAACAGGAGGGCTGAAATTTCGCTTGCTTAATAGATTTCCAATCGCGGGCGAAAAAGCCCTGGAGGTCAGAAAACCATTTTTCGCATTCGGCAGATCGAAAATGAAGTTCGCCTTGCCTTTATCGCAGTGATTGGATTTGGAATTGCAGTAAGCGAAAGCGCCGGTTTCTTTCAAGGGATGGAAAACCTCGTCGACGATGGGCAGGGCTTCGGCGTGGCCCACAAAAAGTAAACCGTCTTTTTTCAGGAGTGTGCTAAGAGTGTTTAAGATCGTCCTCCTGGCGTCATCGGCCATGTAAATGAGAAGATTTCTGCAAAAAATGACATCGTAGGGGCGCCTGCCCGCGGAAAAACCGCATCTTAAAACGTTGTCACGATAAAAATTTACGACGCGCAGGACGTTGTTGCGAACGGCGTATTTGTCCTCGGACATCATCTGAAAATAATGGATGAACTTTTGAAACACGCTGTCGCGAAAAGAATTTTTTCCATAGATTCCGTTTTGCGCTTTTGCCAAAGAGTGTCTGTTGATATCAAACGCATCAACGCATATCTGCTGTTCGTTTAATCCCGCTTCGAGGCAAGAGATCGCGATGGAGTAGGGCTCCTCGCCGGTGGAGCAGGGCACGCTGAGAATGCGAAAGGGTTTATCCCGTTTTTCCCAGGACCACCTGGCGTTGATATATCGCATCAGAAAATTGAACGGTTGCTTGTCGCGGAAAAACCATGTTTCCGGCACCGTGACTTCGTCGATCAATAAATCGAGTTCGTTCGTGGACGACGTCAGCAGTTTCCAGTAATCCTCATCACTTTTTATCCCGCATTCGGCCATCCGGCATCGCACCGCCGCTTCGATGGTCGCCTGACCCACGGACGTGCACTCAAGCCCGATTTCGCGAAATAAAAGTTCTTCGATGAAGGTGCTAATCATTTATCGTTTCATCCAGTTTGCGAAAAAGCAGCCTGCGCACTTCTTCGGGAAGGATGTCCTTTGCGTCGACAATGGGCAGAATCCCTTGCGAAGAGGCATATGCGGATTCCAGGTAAGGAGCGTTTTCGTTTGTGACTCCGACGGAGGATATCAGCTCATCATCCAGGCGCTCGGCGGTCAGGATGTTTTCCGCCAGAAGGCCGAGAAAGCGCATATGATTTTCGTCCGCCTCGTAGTTGATAATGATGATCCGCGTCGCATAAGCCTGCAGGCAGGGTTCGTTTTCCAAAAGCCGGCGCATGTCGATAACGGGAACCAGCGTATTTTGGTATCGGAAAACTCCGGCGAAATATTCCGGCAAACCGGGCAGGGGATCGAGGTGGATATTGTGCGCGACCTGCGCAACAAGAGTTGCGTCCATGGCGTAACGGCGTGATTTGACCTGGAATAACAGAGCAAACAAGGATGTTTCTTTCTATGATTTCATCTTGAAGCGCGACAACTCTTCCTTCAATCCCTTGACGGCTTCATGCATATGTCCCGTGGAGCGGTTGAAGTCCTTGAGGGAAGAAGACGTGGTGCGCGCGCCTTCGGAAAGTTGCACCATGGCCTGGCTGATCTGCTGCGCTCCCAGGGACTGGGAACGCATTCCTTCGTTAATGGATTCGAATCGTTCGGTGACGCTTTGGACGCCTTCGATGATTTTGGTTGTTTTGGTCGTGATGCTGCTGACTTCCTGCACGTCTTTGCGCACCATGTCGGTGAACTTGTCCATTTCCATGACGCCCGAGGAAACGGCGGATTGCATCTGCTTGACGGTTTGTTCGATGTCCAGCGTCGCCACGGCGGTTTGATCCGCCAGTCGCCGGATTTCCCGGGAAACCACGAGGAAGCCGACGCCGTATTCCCCGGCTTTTTCCGCTTCGATGGCGGCGTTGATGGACAGGAGGTTGGTCTGGTCGGCGACTTTCGTAATGGTGGTTATTACCATGTTGATGTCGCCTGCCTTTTCGCTGATGGTGTAAAGCTTTTTCGAGATGGACGAAGCGGCCTGCGCCAGTTGCTCCATGGTCCCCTGCAGGGCCTTGAGATCGCTGCGGCCCGAATTGGCGAACTGGGTCGTTTCTCCGGCGACATGCGTGAGTTCGTTCATGGTCTTGGCCAGTTCCTGGGCCGTGGCGGAAATTTCCTTGACGGCGGCGGCGACCTGATTTGTCGATGCCCCGAATTCGTTGACCGTCGTTTCCTGCTGCTTTGAAGTGGCGGCGATTTCCGTGGCCGTGGACATTAACTGGATGACGGATTGCTTGATCCGCCCGATCATGTGACGCGAGCCTTCCATCATCCTGGCCAGGGCATGCCCCAGAACATCATTTTCCGATCGGGATTTCACTTCCGTCGTGAGATCTCCCTGGCTGAGGGAGTCGGCCACGGTCGCCGCATCCTGCAAGTATCCGATCGTGTTGCGGAAGGATTCGGTCAGGCTTCCGAATTCATCACCGGAGACATACTCCACTTTGCAGTTCAGATCGCCCTGGGATATTTTTCGGGCCGCCACTTCCACTTCCTTCATCGGGCGGGAAATGGCCGGCGTGATGAAAAATGTGACAAAAAACATCACAAGCAGGAATGTCCCGATCCCCAGAGTGATAAAAATCGTTCGCCTCCGTTGTATTGTATCCAGAGCCGATTCTTCCATCTCCAGTCTGGACTCTCCAGCCATATCCAGGATGACATTTGCTTGTTTGTGATGGGCTCTAAAAGCGTTATGCAATTCATCATATAGGATGGCTTCGGCTTTTTTCGCATCCCCGGCGCTTACGGCCGGAATATAGCGATTGAGGAATATGTCGAAAAACTGAATGGCTTTGTCGTGGATCGGACCCTGCAGGGCTTGTCTCAAGTTGCCTTCCGGCAGCGTGTTCACCCAGTTCTGGTGTGTCCTAAGATAACGATCTTTTTGATTTTGCGCCGTCGTGCTCAGGTCTTCCAGTTCCGCCGGATCGGATGTCTGCGCAATCTGAAAGGCCAGCAGATAGCTTTCAAGAATATAAAGCTTCGGGGGCGCCAGGTCGTTTAGGACTTCGTTTCCCTTGATGATCTTCCTGTAGATCGGCCCGTCGACTTTTACCAGATCGATTGTGCGAAACGCATACCATCCGAAGGCCAGGAAGATGACGGCGAACATTTCCACAATGAGCATGAGTTTGAAACTGATTCTCAAATTTTTAAACACGACCACCCCCGAGTTAAACGGTGATGAGAACTTATCACAAATGCATGGCATTTATAAAGCATTATATTGCTGTTAGGAAGCATAATTATATGGTATTATGAGCTATGTGAATCTTTTATAGGTAATTTGATTTTTCGGTGCGGTGAATTGTGATGTTTTAAACATTTCCCCTATAAAAAACTCTTCAATTCCGGTAGTGATACAGGTTGTGCCGCGAAACGGACGCATTCAGCGCCGGCGGAGGTAAAAATGGAAACCCAAAAGGCGACATTCGGCGGAGGTTGTTTCTGGGGCATCGAAGCGGCCTTTCGGCGGATCGAGGGCGTCGTCGATACTTGCGCCGGATACATGGGCGGCGATCTGGAAAATCCAAGTTATGAAGATGTATGCACGGATATGACGGGGCATGCCGAGGTCGTGCAGGTCGATTTCGACCCGGAAGTCGTTTCCTTTGCCGATTTGCTTGAATCCTTCTGGCATATGCATGATCCCACGACCCTGAACAGGCAGGGGCCGGATGTGGGAACGCAGTATCGTTCCGTGATATTTGTTCACGATGACAAGCAGGAAAATGAGGCCGTAGCGTCCAGGAATGCCGTGGATCAGTCGGGCCGATTTGCTGCGCCGATCGTCACGCGCATTGAAAAAGCTTCACAGTTCTGGCGCGCCGAGGAATATCATCAATTTGAGAACCGCCCCTCCGGCGCCTCCTGTAAAATCTAGCTGCTATCCGGCTGCCTCCGTGGCGGCTTCCGGCTTTTTGCCGCCGGGCGTTTTCGGTTTTTTCTTCAGCACGGTTTTCAAAGACGGAAAGGCCATGGCGAAACCGATGGCGGCCACGAAAGACGCCAGATGCCCGAGATTGATGTTGGCGTTGCCTTTCATGTGGATGCCGTAGTGCAGGGTCGCCGCCAGAGTCGAAAACGCGATCTGAATGCCGAACCATTTTTTCGCGTAAGCCATGGTGTCCACGCCTTTGTCGCGTTTCTTTGCAAAAAAGCGGACGATCAGCGTCATGAGCCAGTAATTCAAAGCGGAAAAGGCCGCCAGCGTGATAATCGTCACTTTCGGCCGGATGAATATCGTCAAGAATTCAATAAGCACCCACTGCGCGATGAAGATCAGCAAGGATTCGCGCCCGACGAATTCCACCCATTTCGCGAGCTTGCTGCGTCCCTGATAGGTTCGGCGCAGGCCCAGGATAATGATTCCCGCTATCCCTACATGACGCAGTACGTAGTCCGGTTTTCCGCGAAAGAAAAAATCCACCGCGTGCCGCGCCAGGAAAAATGGGAAAATGAAGGAGGCTAAAAGACTGCCGACGAATAATACCCACAGGAGCAGTTCCCAGCGGCTTTTCGCGTGGCGCATGACAAGCCCGCCCAATAGGGCGCAGCCCGTCCAGGGAAGAACCGAGAAATGAACGAATAAAAAGCGCTTCCAGATGGGAATATCGAGAATCTGCGACATCATGAGCTGATATTTTCCCATAAGGTCCGTGTGCGCATGGTTGGGATTGAGAGAAGCGATGAATTCCTTCGTGGAAACGACGATGTATCCGCCGGTGACGTGGTCGTCCAGGATCAGGTTCGGGGTAAAGGCGATCAGGAAAAAAAGTATGGCGATGGCGCCGATAGCCCAACTCGGCCATTTGCGGCGAAAGGGGATGTACGTGATGAACGCCGCCGCGGCGATGCCCTGAAAGAGATCCATGAGGCCCATGGACTGCCGGTTGAGGTTGTAGGAGAATCCCAGAATGAAAAGGGCGAGGTTGGTGATCAGAAAAGTCTGCGTGGGCCCCCAGCCTTTTTTGTTTTCGTTGTGTTTCACGAAATGGATGACGTTCATGCCCGTCGCCATGAAAAACAGGGCCACGGAGCATTCGGCGATAATCCAGGTCCAGCACAGGCACGGCGGCCGCTCGACGTCGATGCCCATGTAAAAACCCGTATGGCCGAAGACCATCATCAGGCACGCCAGGCCTTTGGCAAAATCGATATCTCTGTCGCGCATGTCATTCGTCATCGTTTCTATCCCGTTGAGGCGATTTCCAAAGCGCTTTATAGCAAAACTTTCTTACGGGATATAGCGGTGGTTTGAAAAATTATGGTTCATCCGGGATGACCGTGCTTTAACATCCACCCTTCAAACTTTGCGAAGAAGAAAAATTATTCGGTCGGACTCATTGCTTGGGCTTGCGTATCAATTGACGCAAAGCGGGAAAGGCTAGGGCGAAGGAAATGGCGGCGCCGTAGGAAAGCAGGTGCGCCACTGTAATATTGGCGTAGGCCGGCGAATCCTTGAATCCGTAATGGAAAAGCATCGTCAGAATCGACAGGACGATCATCCGGCGAAACCATTTTTTCGCATAACCCGGCGTGTTCATGCCCGCTCGAACTTTTCCCGCCAGATATTTCGTGAGCCCGTGAAGAAGAAACAAGGTGAGGGCCGTCATTCCCAGCAGCGACCACACATTGGGGTCCGGGTGGATGAATTTTACGGCGATCTCAATGATGATCCACTGGCCGATGAACACGATCATGGACTGCCGGCCGATGAACTCCACCCACTTCAGCGCCGCGCCGCGGCTGGCGTAATAACGGCGGAGGAATAAAAGGATGATTCCGGCAATGCCCACGTGACGAAGGATGTAATCCGGTTTACCGCGAAAATAATAATCGGCGATATGCCGCGCCGTAAAAAATGGCAGTGCATATACGGAAAGCGCCAGGCAGGCGATGAAGAATCCCCAAAGCAGCCATCGGCTTTTTCGGCGCGCGTGGCGCATCAAAACACCGCCCAGCAGCGTGCAGCCCGTCCAGGGAAAAACGCTGAAATGAATGAAAAAAAGCTTTTTCCAACGTGGAAATGCCGCCAGTTCGTCGAGAAAAAAAAGATATTTTGACATCAGCAAAGGCTTGTCGGGATTGAGAACCGCCGATTTGATGAACTCCGGCGTGGATATGAGAAGATAGCCGTTTTCGATGATGCGGTCGTTTCGAAAAGCGAATCCCTCTCCCACGGCGTAGTTCGCGGCGATGATGAAAGTTTCCAGGGCGATGATGACGATTGCCCAACTGGGCCAGCGACGCCGGAAGGGGATGTATGAAAAAAAGGCCGCGCACGCGATGCCCTGGAACAGGTCCATCAGTCCGAGGGATTGGCGGTTGAGGTTGTACGACAGTCCGCAGACGAAAAGCGCCGCGTTGGCCAGCAGATAATTTTTCGTCGGTCCCCATCCCTTTTTGTCCGTGTTGTGGCGGACGTAATGGATGACGTTCATGCCCGTCGCCATGAAGAAAAGCACCAGCGGACTTTCCACGGCAATCCAGAGTGGAATAAAACCGGGCGCTCGCGCGTTTTGATATCCCATAAAAAAAGCCGTATGCCCCATGACCATGAAAAGGCAGGCGAGACCTTTGGCGAAATCGAGGTCGGCGTCGCGGGATGCGGGACGATTCATGAAGCGCCCTTTTACAGGTGTCGAATTCGCCCCATGAATTTATGGAAATGGAAAAATAATTCTGGGATCATTATAGCGAAAAAGAAAAAACATTCATATACGTCAAAAATCACTATTCTTCCAATGGATTGCGAATCAGCCGCGCATCGGCGGGTTGAGTGACCCTTGACAAGAAAAGGCAAATTCACCATATTTCGGTGCCCATTTTTGGGGCGATGGATCAATTGCCGGCGTAGCTCAGTTGGTTAGAGCGAGCGACTCATAATCGCTAGGTCAGAAGTTCAAGTCTTCTCGCCGGCACATTTCAATCCATTAGGTAGCAGCCCGGCCGAAATATTCGGTCGGGCATTTTTATTGTTTTGGTCGCGGCGGATTTTCAGGATTGAAATATGCTTAGGGTTGCCGAATATCCCTTAACCTAATATCGTGCCTGTTATTCATATTTGAAAACTTCATTACGTGATGAACAAGACGAGGAACGCCATGAAACGCCGCTTATCCTATGGGTCCATACTGGTTTTGTTTTTATTTGCGTTGTCATTCTACTCCGCATGCGGCGCAAACTCAGGCTCCGACGGCGCAGCCGGCGCGGCGGGTGAAGCCGGCGAGGCGGGCGTGCCCGGACCGGCGGGTGAAGACGGAAGCGGCGCCGGCTCCGCGCCGCAAAGCCCTTCCGGTTTGACGGCCGAAGCGATCAGCCCGTCGCAAATCGACGTGCGTTGGGTTTTCAATACCGGCGCCGAACTCGGATTCAACGTGCAGCGCTCGGAAGGCGACGACGAGTGGGAAACCATTGCCGGGACGGCAGCGAACGTCACCGTCTATCACGACGAGTCCGTGGAATGCGAACACGAATATTCCTACCGGGTGCTGGCCTATAACGACTATGGCGAGTCCGCACCATCCAACGAGGAATCGGCCACCGCGGACTATTGCGAACTCGACGCGCCCGGCGACATGACGGCGTTACTGGACGACGAACAGGAAGACGGCGCCCAGCGCGCCATTCTTCTTTCCTGGAGCGAAGGCGCGGGCGAGCTTCCCGGCGTGCCCGGAAGCTATGAAATCTATCGCAAGACTTTCGACGGCGCCTGGTCGGCCACCCCGCTGGCCGCGCAGCCTTCCGACCAGACCACGTACACCGACGAGGACGCGGCGTGCGGTCAGACGTTTCAGTACCGCGTGCGCGCGGCGAATGAAAACAGCGTGAAGTCGGCTTTTTCCAACACCGCCACGAGCCGCGCCGACGCGTGCCCGCTGGTCGATCCGTCCAATCTGGTCGCCACGACCGATCAGGCCGGGAGCATCGATATCACGTGGGACATCAACGACCCGGACGCCACGGGCTACCTGCTCCAACGCCGCGAACACGAAGCGCGCGCCGAATGGGTGACCATCGCCGATTTGCCCGAAGGATCGACGACATACAGCGACGAAGGCGCGCAGTGTGAAACGGCGGAGTATGACTACCGCCTGCGTGCGTATAATGGCGACAAGCAATCCGCCTGGATCGAAACCCTGACGCCCGGCTCGTCGTACTGCCCGGTGGAAGCGCCTTCGGGGCTTTACGCCAATGTCCTGGGGCCCAACGCAATCGAGCTTTCCTGGATCAACAACGCGGACAACGCGACAGGCATTCGTATTTATCGCGACGATACGGAACTGACCACACTTTCGCCGGGTGCGACCTCCTATAACGACGATACCGTCGACTGCCAGACTGTGTACCGCTACACGGTGACGGCTTACACGATGAACGTGGAATCTGATTTCACGAACGCAGAAGCCGCGCAGTCCGGCTGGTGTCCGGTCATGGCCCCGTACAACGTGACAACGGTGGGCGACGGCAACGAAGTGACGGTGAGCTGGGAGCACGATCAGCAATACGTGGAAAGCTTCGACGTGCAGCGTCGCACTGAGGGCGAAGGATTATGGCAGTTGCTTGATACCGTAAGCGCCCCGGACACAAACGTCACGGACACGACGGTGGAATGCTATGCGAACTACGAATATCGGGTGCTGGCATACAACTCGAACGTGGAATCGGGCTGGTCGGAAAGTGCGACGGGCGCCGCGATCGGGTGTATACCGATGCGCCCTCAACCTGTTTTAAACTTGATTTCTCCATTGTCCTATATCGCCCTTTCACGCGATTATCTGGAGAATCCTCCCGATCCGCTGTATCCGCTTACGATCACTGGCGAGGGCATTGCTGAGGATACTAAAGTGGAAATTGGGGACTTTCTGTTGGATTGCGACACGGGAGGAGCGGGAACGGACTGCCTGGCGGACGGATTGGGCCAACCGGAGAACTGCGCCACGGACTGCGTTGTATCGCTGCCCGACGATATAATGAAGTACGCGGCAACCTACGTGGTCCGCATATTTACTCCGACGCCGGTTTTTAACGGATTGAACACTTCCGAAGATCATGATTTCTTCAACGTCGTCGCACCGATGCCGGAGATAACGAGGATATGGCCCCGAGGCGTCATGCAACTCGTCGATGAGGACAGTTATGCCCCTATCGCCCGGGAAGTCACTCTGGAAGTGCGTGGACGCAACATCATGGACAACGCGCAGTTCCGCCTGGAAAACAACTTCGGTGAACTGCTTGATCCGGGCATCGAAACCGATCCGGATAGCGGCGAACAATATGCTCACGTCCGTCTTTCGACTCACGATTTATTCCCACGCGCAAGCAATTATGAATTCGCTGTCGTCAATCCTTCTCCCGGCGGAGGACAGCGCACAACGCCTTTCGGCATCAAGCCGTTGATCGAGGATTGGAACGGACAAACGGTTCAATATCTGGACGCGTGTTCAGAATCGGGCCCGACGCCGATTTCCATCCAGGCTTTTTCAATTCCGCGACAAGCATCGGCCAACGCCGTAGGATGGAACGGAGAGGGACGCTGCATCGCCGCCAGAGACGACTTCGGCCGCCTCATGACGCGTTTTCCATCCGATAACGCACCGAGTGTTTCCCCTGCTCCTGTCGGCGCTTTCCGGATCGAGGTTCAGGATGACTCCGGCATAGGAATTACGACGGCGCTGTCCGACAGTTCTCCCATCTACAGAGGCGGCGACGGAACTTTCGGCGACGCGACTTCCTTCGCAATGGGCGATTTTCCCGGCCAGATATTCGCTTCGGATTTCAACGGCGACGGAGCGACGGACATCGTTACGGCGGACTTGCGAAGCTCCACAGTCTCGATAAGGCTCGGAAACGGAGACGGAACTTTCCAGGAAAAGACCGCCTTGTCGACGGGAAATGATCCAAATTCCGTTTATGTTTCGGATGTCAACCGCGACGGCAATCCGGATATTCTCACGGCGGATTTGCAAAACGACACCGTCTCGATAAGGCTCGGAAATGGAGACGGGAGTTTCGGCGAAAGAATCACTGTGCCGATGGGCGAAGGGACCAACTCCGTTTCCGTTTCGGATTTCAACCGAGACGGCGATCCGGACATCGTTACGGCGGATCGCGACCAGGGAACGATCTCGATCCGTTTGGGCGACGGCGCCGGGAATTTCGGGGAAAGATCAATTTGGCCTATGGGCGAATCGCCCGTAGACGTTGCCGTATCGGATTTCAACGGCGACGGAGCGCAGGACGTTGTCTCGGCGGATTTGACGAGCGACGCGCTTTCCGTCCGCCTGGGCGACGGCGACGGCTCTTTCGGAGAAATAACCACTTTACCGACGGGAGATTTTCCGTACTTCGTTTGCGTCTCGGATCTCAACGGAGACGGCGCGCCGGACATCGTCAATACGGATTCAGATAGCGATACGGTTTCCATCCGGCTCGGGAATGGAGACGGAACGTTTAACCAAAGAACTACCCTGGCGACGGGCAACTTTCCAATGGGCGTCGCCGTTTCGGATATGAACGGCGACGGATTGCCGGACCTTATCGTAGCGAATTATTTGAGCAGCACTGTTTCCATCCGTTTTGGAAACGGAGACGGAAGCTTCGGCGAACAGTTCGCTTTCTCGATGGGCGTATATCCTCCCGATGTTTTCGTCTCGGATTTCAACGGCGACGGCGCACCGGATTTTGTTACAGGCGATTCCCAGTCCGATTCGATTTCGATCCGCATGGGCAACGGAGCCGGCGATCTGGGTCAGAGAATCGTTTTGGCAACGGATCCCGGCCCCATTTCTGTTTTCGCCTCGGATTTCAACGGCGACGACGCGCCGGACATCATCAATGTGAACAATGGCGCGCACACGGTTTCCGTCCGCCTGGGAAACGGCGACGGGAGTTTCGGCGAAAAAACCTCCTGGTCCACGGGCGCCTGGCCCCGCTCCATATTCGCCGCCGATTTGAACGGCGACGACGCGCCGGATATCATTACGACGGATATGGCCGACAATACGATTTCCATTCGTCTGGGCAACGGAGACGGAACTTTCGGCGAAAGATCGACCTTGGAAACAGGAGCGACGCCGATATCCATTTACATCTCGGATTTCAACGGAGACGATGCGCCGGATATTGTCAGCGCGGATGAAGGAAGCAACACGATTTCGGTGCACTTGGGCATTGGCGACGGAAGCTTCCAGGAAAGGACTCCGTTGCTTATGGACAGCGGCCCCGTTTCTATTGTGGCCGCGGACTTCAACGGCGACCATGCGCAGGACATCGCGACAACGGATACGCACGTGGTTTTCGTCAGCCTGGGCAATGGAGACGGGACTTTCGGCGATATGGCCTCCTGGCCCATGGGCGACAATCCTCAATCCCTTTTCGCCGCGGATGTCAGCGGCGACGACGCAACGGATATTATCGCGGCGGATTCGGACAATGACGCCGTTTACATCCGTTTCGGGAACGGGGACGGAACCTTCGGTGAAGCAACCTCCTATTCCACGGGCGATGAGCCGATTTCCGTTTTCGTAGCGGATCTCAACGGCGACGAGGCGCCGGATATTGTGACGGCGGATTTAGAGAGCGACGCACTTTCCATTCGCCTGAACAACGGGAGCGGGAGTTTCATGGAAAGAACCATAGTGCCGGCCGGCGAATCGCCATTTTCCGTTTTCGCCTCGGATTTTGACGGCGACGGAACACCGGACCTGGCCACCGCGGATTATTGGAGCGACACGGTTTCCATTCGCCTCCTTGGTTTCCCGGGGACCTGGCGCCAGGAACTCACAGATTCCTTCTCCGATGATCCGGATCAGCCGTGGCTGCCGAAGTACGCGGAAGTTGGCTACACGGATCTGGATATCCACCAATACAGGCAAACAATAACCAAGGTCGGCGTAACCGTATTCCTGGAATGGACCACGCAGCCCGCGGGAACGGTGGGCTTGGGCCTCGTCGCGCCGGATGGGCAGATGGTCGATCTGGGAAGCCACGGCGATTTCACGCCCTGGCCGGATGATGTCAATCCGACTTCCTGGCGGCTGAACAAAACCTTCCGCGAATATGATTTTAACGGCGAACTTGGCATCGCGGGCTTGGTTGATCTGCATGGTCTGCAACCCACGGATTACTGGACATTAAGCATCGACAACCAGACCGGCGCACCGGCGGAAGTAAAAAACTTCACCGTGATAACGGACGGGAGTTTTTAGGGTCCAGGGCCGAATGAGTAAGCGGGTGGATATCGGCCCTGCAACTAAATGTGGTTGTAAGACATTCCTTTCACACCCGAGGGCGGGTGTGCCACACATGACGTGCCCGGGAGAAAGGTGCATGGCTTCGGCCCTGTAGACGTGTGTGGCGAAAGGTGCATGGCTTCTGCCCTGTAGACGTGTGTGGCACAGGCGCCCCCGCCTGTGCAAGCCCGCAGGGCGAAACAAACACAAGCCGCGCACGAAGCCGCGCCGTTAGGCGCGGCGGAAGTAAAGTCAGGCTGTGGCCGGCGCTTATACCTTTTGGATTGTTGCTATTCGATTGGCATCGCCAGGACTTTCCTTTAGAATGCATTGCACAAGTGCGTTGTGAATTTGCAACGAACACGCCTATGAGGCGCGACTCGCGGCAAAAAGGAGAATATTCATGAAGGCATGGCTTTGGATTATTGTTACAGCGCTCGCTTTGACATGTTTTGCCGCGTGCGGCGACGATGATGATGACGACGCAGACGATGCGGGCGAGCCGGTGAACGACGACGCGGATGACGACCTCGACGACGATACGGCTTCGCCTGACGACGACACGCAGTGTACGCCCTGCGGCGGAGTGCAGGATTGTTACGATGCTCTGGGCGACGGGCAATGGGCGTGCATCGGGGACTGCTGCGTCGATATGGGCGACGACGATGTTGACGATGATTTGAATGACGATTTGAACGACGACATTGACGACGATGCCGACGATGATGTGGATGATGATGTCAATGACGACCTCGATGATGACCTTGACGACGACGTGGATGACGATCTCGATGACGACGTTGACGATGACGTCGATGACGACACGTTTCCGCCGGATGACTGCGATACTCTGGAAGATCCCAACCTGCCGGGCGATTACAATATCACGGCCTATGAATACGGCGACGCCGGCGATGCGGATGCGCGGACTTCCAATATTACGCAATACCTGGCCGTTCCCGACTGGTATGTCTTGTTCGGGCGCGGCATCACGATGAACGCCGTTCCGCTGCATTCGGTGGGATATTACCCGGAAGGCGACGGACCTTTTCCTCTGGTGCTGATCGTCCATGGAAATCACGCGGCGCAGGAACTCAGCTATCCCGGTTACGATTATCTGACTGCGCAACTGGCCTCCCACGGATTCATCGCATTTTCCGTGGAGGAGGATTTTCTCAACGGCGGCGTGATGGGCGAGATGGACGCCCGGGGCATTGTGCTTCTTCGCCACCTGCAACTATTTCGCGAATGGAACGAAACGCCGGGGCACGTTTTTTACAACAAGATCGACATGAATCGCATCGGCCTGGCCGGTCATTCCCGAGGCGGCGAAGCGGTGGCGGTGGCCTGGAAATACAATACGGAAAAACACGATCCCAATGATCCGGATCACGATTTCAATTTCCGTATCCGCTCCCTGTACGCCATCGCACCCGTGGACGGGCAGCTCGGCGTTTTCATCCCGCAACTCGTGACGCCGGCGGATGTGGATTATTTCATCATGCACGGATCCCACGACGGCGACGTTTCCGACTTCCAGGGGCATAAATGCTACGACCGCGCTTTGCCCGTCGATGCTCAAACCGATGCGGACAAAGGCTTGCTTTTCGTGCAGGGCGCCAATCACGGGCAATGGAACGAGGTATGGGCGCCGGGCGGCGATCCTTACGGGGTGAGTGATTCCACGACGCCGCTGATTTCCATCGAGCAGCAGCAGACCATCGGAAAGATATTCTTGACGGCGTGGTTTCGCTGGACCCTGCAGGGCCGCCGCTGCTATCGCCTCATGGCCGCCGGCGAGCGGCAGTTCGATTCTTTCCCCGACGGCGTCGTCATGAGCCGGCAATTGCAAAGCCGCGACCGCGTCTTCATTGATCACTACGAGGAAGACACGGATTTCGCCACCACGTCCATCGCCGGGGGCGCCAATTCTTCCGGCGGTTTGGCGATCGGAAACGAGCAGGCCATGTCCTCCGGCGGAACCTACGGGCGGTTTCCGGGCAACTCACGGGGGCTGATCGCCGCCTGGAACGCGCCCGGCGGATATTATCGCGTCGATCTGCCGACGACCGGACGCGACGAACTGGACGATATGGATATGATCGCTTTTCGCGCCGGACAGTTGTATGAAAGCGCCGACCAGTACAACACGTTCGGCGCGCCACAGGATTTTTACATCAAGGCGGTTGTCGACGGCGTGGAAAGCGCGCCGCTGGCCGCGTCGGATTACCGGGAATTGCCCTCGCAGACGCACGTTCAGATCGGCAGCGGGTGGGAAACCTCCATGAGCGTTTTGGATACGATTCGCATCCCGCTGGAAGATTTCAACGAAGGCTCGACCCTGCTTCCGTCGCAAGTTGAGGCCCTGATTTTCGAGTTCGACGCCCTGTCTTCGGGTCTTATGGGCTTTGACGAAATCCAGTTTACAAAATGGTAGAGGAAATATCATGAAACGGATAACACGCATCATCACGCTGGCAATGCTTCTCGCGGTTATTTGCACCGGCTTCGCCAATGCGCAGACGGGTAAATTGCCCGTGCTAAAAAGCTACGACTTGGCCTGGGTGCAGCTGGAAAATCCCGTGACGGTAAAAAATGAATCGGGCAAGTCCGAAACCTATGACAAGGCTTATCTGATACGCATGCGCGGTGATTTTCCTATTCACGGCGCTTCGATCATGCGGCTTTATTTCGGCGACGAGCCCGTTGCGGAATACGGCGGCGCCCCCGACGGATTGTACTTTCTGGTGTATGAACAAAAACAGATCAAGGCCATGGCAGGTAAGGAAATTTTTTACAAAATCGATGACGGACCGAAAATCGGATTCAAGGTCCGATTCGATCCACGGCGCTTTCAGGCGCTGAAGCTGATGAAATTTAACGAGGCCGTCACAAGATAGCGGGGAAGCCGGATGCGCCGCTGCGTCTTCATTATACTCGCGCTGATATTGTTGATCGGCTGCGGGCAGGATACGGACAATCGCATCGATGCACCGGCGGATGATTTTGCCGTCGCCCTGCAAAGCGCTGAATCCGCCGAAGAGATGGAAGCCGCATGCAACGCGCATCTGCTGCCGGTCATCCAGCGGACAGCCATTCATGTTAAAGACACCATCCAACGCGAAGGTATCAGCGCGCTGGAAAAACACCGGCGCATCGTTCCCGTGCTCAACAGCGTCGGTCCCCGGCTGATGGAAATGGGCGAAAAAGGCCTCGATGCTCTGGACGGCAAACCGTCGGGGGACGTCGTTAATAAGCTCAGGCAACTTCTTTATCTGGCCGTGGCGCTGGGGCAGGGCGCATCGCGCGCCGAAGTCAAGCCCTACTGGCAAAGCGTGGATGACGGGACTTATCACGGGACCTACGCTTTTTCTCCCGCGTTGCATGACGCGACCGCCGATCGCTTCTGGCTTTTTTATCATTGGGTGGAGATCATGGGCGGGCTCTACGACGACGCGCAGTATGCCTGGGTGTTCGCCGATTCAGGCCGTGCGAGTTTCATCGACGAGGAAGCCGGCGCTTCGGGAATCGAGCAGATCCATGATTGGTGGTACGTCCCGCGTGATATCTGGGATGATTCCGGGCTTTCGACGAACGAAAAATTCATGGCCGCCAAGTACGCCATGTGGCAAAACCCGCACTGGGGCGGCGGCGATCATTATATCAACGAGTGGTGGTCGTGGGAGGCCGGGTACAAGGAAGAAGACTGCGCGTTGTTTACAGGAAACAACATGGCGGCGCTGGCGGCTTTGTACGAACTGACGCGAGACGAACGCACGCTGGCCAGATTGCGGGCCATGTTCGAGGCGTTCAAACATTATGACCGCCTGACGGTGAATGATCCCGATCCTTTGGCCATGGAGGCTCCCGACGGGAGGATCACGCGCGGCACAAAAACACGCAATCTTTATCTCGAAGATGAAATGAACATTTTCGAGATCGAATTTACGCCCAGCGGCATCGATACGCATCACAACAATTCCTGGCCCGACGAGTATACGGGGCGGGAACGCAAGAACGTCAGCCGGGATCAATATTACGGATTGTTCCTGGGGTATCGCATCCTTTGGGAGGCGCTGACGGGTATCGAAAACCGCACGCCCGAAGAGCAAAGCCTCCTCGATGATCTTGTCGAGCACACGCAACTCATCACCGATTATGTCTTCGGCCAATCGAATCACCATTGGGACTGGGGCTGGGAATACATGCTCTACGCTTTGTTCGAAGGCTCCTGCGCCAACCCTCCGAATTTTACATTCATGATGTTTTTTGGGCACGTCGGGTTGGAAGAGATGACGGACCGAAGTTTCAACGAGTTCGATTTTCTTCACGATCTGGGGATGTGGCTGTTTGACTTCGGGCGAAGCCTCGGGGAAGTGGCGATCAGCGCGACGCTTTTCGAACCCGCGCACACGGGTCTGACGGCGCTCAATCAATACTTGTCAGGTTTTTACATGAGCGACATCACGCCCGCGGACTGGCTTTTCATCTGGCCGCCGGAACTGATCGACGGGCGGGACGCCGGAAGGCGCCGTTTGTGGAGAAGGGTGGTGGCGGCCTATTATCGCAAATTCGGCCTTCTGGAAAACTCTCCGTATCAAAAGATAGCCGAAGAGGTGTTCGACGAAACGCTGAATCCCGCGCCGACGCCGCAGCGCTTTTTCAACAGTTATCAGGGTGATTACGCCAAACTGGAGCCGCAAGGCGTGGCCCTGGAGGATTTCCTGCTGCCTTTTGCGCTTATGGCGAGCCGCGCCGGAAATCGCGATGAAATCGCCGATAAACTTCAGGAACGTTATGCCGCCCTGGTCGGCGACGGAAGCATCAATTTCGACGATACGGATTTACCGTACGCCGAATAATGAACGTCATGACCCGCATCCGGCGCTATCGCTGTCTTCATTGTCCGCTTCATAATCATCCGGTAATTCGCCGAGGTCATATTCATCGTCATCATCGAGATCGACGCCTTCGGGAAGCGCGGCCAGATCATCCCATGTGAGAACCGCCGGCTGGACTTCCGTGGAGTACGCATCGGCCGTGGAATAGGAAACACCCATTTCGCGTTTTGCGGGAATGAAGTACATGGTCTGCACGGTGGTGGAAAGAAAATAATCCTGCACGACCATCCCTTCCAGTTCCCACATGTAGTCGAGGGACATGGGACCTTCGTGGGCGATGAGTTCCTCGCTCAGGATGTCGTAGCGATAGCATCCTTTGCTTGGTCGTAATTTCCTAAGCTCGTTTGTGGAAATCAGAACGTTTGACGGCAAATCCGGCTCATCCGCGGGGATCCTTACGGCTTCGCCCTGGTTGTCGACTTCCAGAATGACCGGGGCGTCGCCCGCGCCTGATTCGTAAGGCATGGCGATATTCACTACGATGGCGCCGCTTCGCCGGGCGCTGCCGACGAAGTCGATGATGTCGTCCAGATTCTCGACGCCGTCGCCGTTGGCGTCTATTTCGTGGAGCGCCTGCCGGATGCTGAGGCCGATGGGCGTGTATCCGTGCGCGAAATCGTTTTCCCATAACGGAATGCCGTTGTGCCCGATGTTGACGGCGACGCTGGCGCCCTGGTCATTCATGCATGACAGGCATCCGAAGTACCCGGGAAACGTCACCATGGCGACGCTGTGCTCGCTTGATTCGGCGGGCGTGTAGACAATGACGACTGTGCCCTTAGGTAAAAGAAAAGGATCCGGTCCCGCCGTCGTCCAGTCCAGATCCCGGACAAGCGCCGCTTCTCCGGCGAGCATGGGATCGTTCATCGTCGCGTCGCCCCAGGCCAATTGCGTGCTGCATCCCATGGCCCCGATGTCCGCCACCGCGTTGCATAAAAGCAGATCATTCACGTCGATTTCGCGACCCAGCGGCGTGATGAATGTCTGAGCATTGCCCGCATATATCCCGTCGATGATTCCTTGCGCCTCGTCGAGGTATTCGTCCGGCATGCTGAATAAAAGCGGTACGACGACGTGCAGGGCCTCATAAAGCACGGGAGGAAGAAGCTCTAATATGTAGCCGTGCATCATGTCGATAATCTCGCCGCCGAGGACCGCTCCTTGCGCGTAGCCCATTTCATAGTGCGTTCCCCACACATGCAAAACGCGCTGCCCGTCGACCTCGTGCAGGTAACCGTTGTAATGATCTTCGGTTGCGGCATAGGCATTTGATGAAATAACAATCAGAAAAAAAACCAGCAGGAAATTGCGTGTCATATATTTGAGTCTCCACCGTATTAAAATGTGCGCTTACGACAGACCAGCATATAATATAATCAATGAGGGCATGGACGGCAATTGATTTAGGAGCGGATTCCATCCGCGACAACTGTCCGGGGAATATCATCACGCAAATCGCGGATGGAATCCGCTCCTACACCTTCCTTCTTCAAATTTCCTCCTTATCTCAAGAAAGTCCCAGGCGGGCTTTCACCAGCGCTTCCACGGCGGATTTCGCCAGCCGCCCGGCGCTTTTGTGAGACAGGTGCGCCGGTTTATGCCCCATGGCCATGTCCAGCAATTCCATGATGTGATACAGCGCAACGCGCCTGGTGTTGTATCGGTTGAGGACGGAAAACAGCACGCCGCATCCGTTGCAATATACGGCCATGGCGTCGGCTTTCGAGCGCTGCGCTTCCGCCAGGCGCCCGCGACCCTGCGCCACCAGGTCCGCCGGATTGAAGCGCGCAGCGACGGACGCGAAACCGCAGCACAGGGAATCGGTTTTGGATTTCTCCATCTCCACGACTTCGATTCCGGCCCACGCGAAAATGCGACGAGTTTTATTGTAAAAAGATTCGCCGAGCATTTTCGCGTGGCATGAATCGTGAAGAATTACGGAAAGCCCCAGCGGCTTTGGTTGATCCATGTCACGCAGTCGATCGTCGAGCCAGTCGACGAGAGTCGTGGTCGGAAAGTCGATCTTCAGTCCGAGCCGTTTTGTGTACAGATTGGTGATCATATTGTGCCCGGCGGGGCAGATGAAAACCATCTTCGCCGGGGATTTTTTGCGCCAGTGATCGGCCCACTTGCGTGCGGCTTTTTCAAACTGGTCCAGCAGTCCCAGGCGGTACAACGGCTCCCCGCAGCATATTCCCGGGGACGCAACCGCTTTCAAATCCTTCAGCAAAGGGCTGTCGGCGACCAGGGGATCGAAAAGCTGATTGCAGCCGAGAAAAAGAACGTCCCGGCCTTCGGCGTCTTCCGTCAACGTGTCGTAAAACTCCCTTTCTTCTGGCGAATAGTATTTCGCGACCTGGGACCAGGGATTCGGCCCGTCGAAGCCGGGAAGAACGGGTTTGAGATAAAAGGGCGCGCCCTTGCGGCGTTTTTCGTGCCACCGGTAAAGAATCAATCCGTGCGGGTCCGCGTCGTTGGGGCAATAGGTCTGGCAGGCGAAGCAGGATGTGCATTCGCTTAACACGCGGCTGGGGCGGCCTTCCAGCAAATTCAGCTTTTCCCGTTTCGCCTCGTCGAGCGTGAATTCCATTTGCGGACACCGCGTGAGGCATTCACCGCATAGTGTGCAACGCCCGACGCTTTCTTTCAGAATGTTTTCGAAACGATCGTTCATGGGCATAGAATACTCGGATGAATTAAGACGCGAAAGACTTTGGAATTAATTTTCCGGCCGGCCGAGAATTTCTGCCAGGATCTCATCCCAGCGTTCCGGCGGCTGAAGGCCCACAACCGGGGTGCCGTTGACGTAGAAAGTCGGCGTTCCATCCAAACCGCGCCGCTTGGCTTCGTGGATGTCCTCCTGGATCGCGCGCATCGTATCGGGAGCTTCAAGGCACTGGTTGAGTTTGTCCATGTCGCAACCGATCTGCTCGGCGTATTTTTTCAGATCGGACTTCTGGAGATTGAATCGGTTCTCGAAAAGAAGATGCTCCATGGGCCTGAAAAGATTTTGCTTCGCGGCGCAGCGTCCATACATGGCCGCATCGCAGGCGTTGGGGTGAAAGGGCTTTTTCAGGTAGGGATTGCACTTTTCATCGAGAGGATAATCGCGGTGCGTGAGATAAATTTTCCCCGGATATTTGTTGAGAATATCCATGATAATTCGATGAGCTCTGCCGCAAAACGGGCACTGGAAATCCGTGAATTCCTCGATTTTCACCGGGGCGTCTTCCGCCCCGATGGAAAAGCCGGAAACGGGCATGCCCTGCCACTGCATGTCTTTGGGAGATCCGGAATATAACGCGTAGGGCATCCAGATGATTTGCGATGCGCCGAAAACGGCAAAAGCGGCAAGGGTATATCGAATGACGGGCAGGGCCGTGATGAACTGCGCGAGTTCAAGGGGACCTTCAAGAAGCAAAGCTTTAAAGCGTTTGCGATGGGCGACGGCGAGAAAAATCGTCGCGATGAGATTGACCGAGTGAACCGTTACGCAAAGGACGCATATGGATTTGATGAACGCGACGCACACGTATTCCAGAAAAATACAGAAAGGGATCGAAAGGCCGTTGACCCAAAAGAGGATCGATTGCCATTTGCGGAAGGGCCACAGGGAAAAAAACGACAAAGAGGCGAACACTATCAGGGCGATGTAATACTCCACGCCCCAAAAAGCCGTCGGCACCCTCATGATGACCGCCCACTTGCTGTTGGCCACGGTCACGCAGTTGAAGCTTTCATTGACCACGCAGAAGCTGTCGACGTCTTTGCCGCCTTCTACGTGCACCTTTATGAAAAGCTCTGAAAGGTAGATGCTGCAAACCAGACCGGTCAGCATCAAAGCGAGAATGAAGGTAAACTGGAGGCTTTTCTTTTCCGGATTCATGGGCGACGCAGGTTTGAAATCCTGTTCTTGCATAGTATTTTAGTTTTTTCGGCCGTAGCTTTTGCTACAGCGCGGCGCAAAGTATAGCGACTTAAGGCAATGTTGCCAATCGGACTGTCAGCGCTCCATAATCAATCCCATTTTCCGCTCGTATTCCTCTTCCAGCACATCCTTGACCGTATCGATGTCCATCGGCGCCAGATATCGCCGGCCGTTTAAAAATAGCGTGGGCGTGGCCTTGACCTTGTTTTTGAGGCCTTCCTTTTTGCTGTCGACGAGAGCTTTTCGCGTCGCCGGGTCATTATAAAGGTTGTTGTATGTTTCCATATTCATGCCCACGGCGGCCGCCCACGCCGAGAGCTTGTCGACTCCGAATTCATCGAAATGCTCGTATGCATGAAGCAGAAACGGAAATCCTTTGCTCTGTTTGACGGCCGCCATGGCGGCTATTCCCGATTCGGTGGACCCTTCGTGACCTTTGATGGGAAAAAGCTTCACCGAAAGGCGGACTTTCCCTTTCAGGGAACCTTCCGTGATTTCCTTATATAGATTCGGAGTGAGTTTGGCGCAATACGGACACCGGACGCACAGATACGCCGTGAGGAAAACGGGCGCGTCGGCCTCGCCGACAACCATCGCGGTGGAATCATCGACGTCGATCTTTTCAAAAGACGGCGTCATGGTCATGGCGCGTTTTTCCAGCGCGCTGACAATCGCCTGCTTGTCTTTTCCCTTGTCGACCATGGCGCAGACCATATTGGTCAGGCGAACAGCCAGGCGGCAGCGGTTATCTGCGCCCATGCACTCGGCCAAGGTCATATCGCAGCAATCATAGGGATGCCTGCTTTTCAGAATTTCAGCGGCGATTTTCTTGTCGACGTCGCTTAATTTCTTACATGCGCATGCGCCGTTGAAATCCGAAGCATACGCCGAAAGAGAAAACGTGATCAGGATAAGCGCGGCCAGCAGGTGCTTCATCGTAAGCTATCCGTCCGTTTTTGCGCGGCGCAGGCTGCAAACGCCGATCGGGTGAGTGTCGAAAACAAGAACGTACAAAGCGGGGAGCAGGAAAAACACGTCCCTGAACATCGTCATGACGCTGATCTGATCGCCCGCCTCCTGAGAAGCGAAACAGCCGCATGACATGTCGATTCCCCGCGTCAGGGCGACGGCCAGCGCGATCATGAACATGATCATCATGCCGCTTATCAGAAGCGCCGAGGCCCTGACTTTGATCCCGATGATTATCAGAAGCCCCGAGCTTAATTCAAGCCATGGAAGAATAACGGCCGTAAGATTGATCAGGGATGTCGGGAGAATGTCGTACGTGGCGATGGCCAGGGCGAAGGCTTCCGGATCCTTGATCTTAAAAAGGCAGGCGCCTACGAAAACTCCGCCGATAAAAAGGCGGCACGCCAGGCCGATGTAGCGATGCCCCCGCCAGGACGCCGAATTTCCCATATTGATGGTTTCAGTCATTTCCATGGTTATTGCCCGGAATTTTTCAGCGCCGCCATTCCGCCGACGATAAAATATACGTTTTTGATTCCCTTGCCGGCTATTTCGCGAGCCAGTTGCTCGCCGGAATCCGGGTCGCCGCCGTCGCCGGCAACGATGATCCGCTGCGCCTTCGTCAAGGCGATTCTGCCGACGGCCTCGTCGGAAAGCGGTTCAAGATAGTCGAACGCGATGTGGATTGAATCCGGTCTGTGCCAGTTGTCGTAATCCGCCCGGCCGCGCGCATCGATCAGCAGATCCCTGATTCCGATTCCGTCGAAGTCGCCGATATCGACGGCGGTGGCTTCTCCCATGGGTTCGGGGCAGGGCACCAGCACTTCGTAATCCCGCGCGGCGATCCAGGGCAGGGAATCGGACCGAAAAAAATTGACAACGCAAGCCGCGGCGGCGCTGACGGCAATGATGATAAAGGCGTCGCGCAAAATCAAAATGACGGCATGCTTATGCCCTTGTTTTTTCGTCAATCCACGCATGATGAGCTTCTTTGCGCGGCGTCTTCCTGCCTCAGCAGGTCTTTCATGCGCTCTTCGTCGTGCGCCGCGCGGGTAAGACCGTAGTCTAAATTCACGTGATTATGCACATTCGCTTTTGCGGGCGTCCACGGATTGTCATTCCAGTTAAAGACGACCTTGAATAAAAACTCATGGACGTCGTAGTTGTAAGCTTCGATCGTCGAACCGCGGTCCGTGTACTGATACGTAATCCCGGCGCGGAAAAAATAATATGAAGGACTCCACGCGGACGGGAAGTATCTCAACATTTCATCGCTGCGCTTTTCGCCGATTTCAAAGTAATCTTCCGAATCCGGATACTCGTCAAAGGACCAGCTTGCTCCGAGGCGCAGATAACCGTCCCGATAGTAGGGGACGTGCAGCGAACCGAGAACGGTTCCGCCGTATTCGTTGTATGCGTCGATTTGCGCGTCGTATGTACGGCCGGAGCCGATGGCGGAAAAGGAAGAATGCCCTCTAGGGAATCGGAAATGAAGGGCGGCGCCTGCGTCATATTCGTCCCGGCTCCTGGCGCGCTCCCGAAAAGTCCTGCGGCCGGCGCCGCCGAATACGTAAAGCCAGCGGAGAATATCGATATCCATTTCTCCGCGATGAGCTTCGTAAAACCATCGGGGGCCGTCGTCGTACTGATCCGGGCCATTGTAGAGCAGGTTTTGTCCCGCGTAGTACAAACCGACTCTGGGCAGATAATACCCTAACAGGATTCCGGCGCGGTAATTCATGTCGTAGAGGCTGAAATCCTTGGCGTCTTCCTCAAAATACTCCTTCCAGCGCCCTCTGTATTCAAGATCGGGACGTATTAAGGCGGATAGCGGCATTACAAAACGCAGTTCATGACGATTGCTGACAAGCCAGGAATCGATCTCCTGATCCGTTTCCTTCGCCTCGCTGACCGAGGCCAAAAGGGCGTTGGAATCCCAGCCGACGGCCTGTTCCACGCGCAAATGAACAGGCTGAATCCAGCCGGGATCCGACAGGTTTTCCATATAACGCAAAAGCTCGCTGTCTTCAGGAAACATTTTTCTATTTTTTCTGGCCGTTTGAACGAGTTTTGCCGCAGCCTTGGGGTTGCTTTGGAAATCAGACAACATGGCTTGCAAAAGGTTCCATCGGACGGCGACAGGAGTGCCGGTTGCGCACTTTTGGGCGCTTCCCGAATTCAAAACGGCCTCGGCGAGTTCCACGCGAACGGTTTTGAGGTGCTGCCAGGCGATCCACGTCAGTGTTTCGCAGTCGCCGCTTTTCGCCGCGTGCTCGTTTAGGACTTTCAACGCCCAGAATTCGTTGCCGTCGTCAAAGTAGGCCCGGGCCAGAAGTCTGGCCAACTCGCCGGAGTCGGGATATCGCCTGATTCCTTCCTTGAGCAACGTGATCGCTTCACGCGGTTTATTGTCGTTTAGATATAGGCGAGCCTGCGTGAAGTATTGATCGACTGAATCGGGAGTCGAGTCCTGAGCGAAAGAAGGCCGCGTGTGAAGCGCCATGAAAGCCGACAGGATGAAAATGGCAAGCAGGGCGCGGGCGGCGCAATAAGAAGTATATCTTTTCATGGCGCATCGCCCGTTTCTTCCGTGGATGCATCGGGAATCAGGCAGCAACGAAAACCCAGCGCGGAAGGGGTCCAGGTTTGCGGGATATAGTCGCAGCGATGAAAGGTTCTCGAATCGCTGCAATTATAAGCCCCGCCGCGCACTTTTGTGTCGTCGCCGCCTTTTGTGTGTTCCCATAAATTGCCGTTGAGATCATAGACGCCCCACGCATTGACGCACTCGGAAAATGAACCCGTCGGCAAAAGATGTTGACTGCCGAGGCCGAAAGTGTCCAGGCCGTTGCAGATGTCGGGATCGTAGGAATTGCCGTAGGCGTAATTCAAATCATTTGAACCGCGGCAGGCGAAGCGCCATTGATCGCTCGTGCAAAGCGATTTTCCGGCGGCCTCGCAGGCCGCCCGCCCTTCGTCGTTATCCGTCACGCGCCAGGGCAGAACGCCTTCCATGGAGTTTGCCGACGAACCGTCTTCGCCGGGATTATTCGCCGTGGCGTCCGGGCGGGAGGCTTCGTAGACGTCCATGCAATACGCATCGGCGATGGAGGCCATTCCTTCCGGGCAATCCAAAGGCTCTTCGCTGGAGGCTCCGGGGACGCATTCGTGATTTTCGCAGGTGAATCCTTCGCTACAGTCGCCGGAGTTATCACACTCGTAAACGCACTCGCCGTCGGCGTCGCAAATTTTCGGGGAATCGCAGTCAGCGTTTTGGAAGCACTTTTCCTCGACCAGGCAGCCGTGCGTCCAAAGTGCGAACAAAATGACGAATCCGCACAAGGACATGGAAAGAATTGATCGGCGGAAGATCATGGGAATCTTTTCCCTTGTCAAAAATACAGGCATTTTCAAAAGTGAAAACAATCGCGCTAAGTTTATTCAAAACCGGTTTCTCATCACAACGGCGCCGCCTTTCGGATACCCGATATGCCTGGCGACAAGATCACACTTGATCAGCAGAATAAAGAAGATTCGCGAATCATTCAATTCACTTAAGGCTTCGTAGTTTCCCATTCCCTTGGCGATGATCAGATCGGCTTCGTCAAATTCGCGCCTGAATTCTTTGCTGCAATCGTCGAGGATGACGCCGGGGGCGTCGGAACCGTTGGAAAGCAGCGTCGCTTTTTGATCCAGGCCGGCTTCGATGGCGTCTTCCAAGGTGGCGTCATTGAGAACCGGCCCGCCGCGCACGGCGTAGGTGATGTCTTTGTTTCCGCCTATCCGGTCGATCAAAAGACCGTCCATGACCGTTTCCCCGGCGTTATCGCCGATAACGAGAATCTTTTTCGATTCCAAAACAGTCTTTAGTAATTCGTCGATTTCGTCCACGACCGGATTTTCGCTTAAGACATTCTCGATTGTGCGCATCAGGTTGAAGTTCGCTCCGGCGCCGAAGTCGATGATATTGCCCGCCAGGGAAATCAGGACGGCGACGCGAAAAGGATCATCAGCCTTACGGATGATTTCTCTGAGCCGGGGAGCATAATCCAACGCGATGTAGGTGTACTGCGTTTTTTGCGCTTTATATGGATCGGCGACTCCGGATATTTCACGGATTGCGCGATGAACTTTTTGCGCGAAGTAGGGCGGCGGTCGACTCATGTCTTCCGAGTCGAAGGCCGCCTTGCCCGCATTGCGAATACGTTTTTGAATCCCGGGGTCGCTGGTGAGCATTTCGGCAATTCGCATCAATTGCCTGTCAACGCAAGGGATGCATTCCTCATATGTCCTCATGCTAATGGTCGCACACGTTGTCGCCGGTGCGCAAAGTCCCGGCCAAATAGCTTTCCACAACTTCCTTCGGGTCAAGAGGCGGGGCGCCGGTGATGACCCTGACGCCGTAGGAATGAAATATCTCGATGGCCTTTTGCCCCATGCCGCCGGCGATGATGATCGTGGCGCCGAGCTTCGAGAGCCACTCCGGAATGACGCCGGGCGCGTGGGGAGGCGGAGTTTCCGATCGGACTTCCGTGATTTTCGAATCCTGAATTATGAACAGCTGCATTTCGGCGCAATGCCCGAAATGCGGGCACAACTTCGCATCGCTTGTAGGAACAGCAATAATCATTATGTCCTCCGGCAACGAGTCGCCGGGCCTACTTGAGGCCCTGGATTATTCGGCGGCGTTCATTTTCTCTTTTATTACGCGAACGATCTGCAGGAAAGCCGATATTCCGGGTCCGGGTATGGCTTCCAACACGGATGGCTTGCCGGCGTCTCCGTTGACGACCATGGACGGATCGATCGGCACACTGCCTAAAAACGGCAGATTGGCTGTGGCGGCCGTCGCTTCGCCGCCGCCGGAACCGAAAATGTCGATCTGCTTTCCGCAGTGCGGGCATTTGATTCCGGCCATGTTTTCCACCAGACCGATAATGTCCATGTTGACGGCCTTGCAGAAGCTGATGGATTTGCGAACGTCGGCGAGGCTGACTTCCTGCGGCGTCGTGACGAGCAGAGCCTTGGCGCTGGGCATGTTTTGCGCCACGGTCAGGGGTTCGTCGCCGGTGCCCGGAGGGGAATCGACGATGAGATAATCAAGAGATCCCCAGTTCACGTCGCAGATGAACTGCCGGATGGCGCCGATTTTCAGGGGGCCGCGCCAGATCACCGCGCGATTTTCCATGTCCAGAAGATTGCCGATGGAGATCACTTTCAGGTTCTTGCTGTATTCCAGCGGCTTGAGATAGTTGCCGTCCTGCTTCGGTTTTTTGTGGACGGTTCCGAGCATGACGGGAATGCTGGGGCCGTGCAGATCCACGTCCATCAGACCGACTTTCTGGCCGTCGTTGGCCAGGGCGACCGCCAGATTGACCGCCACGGTGGATTTGCCGACGCCGCCTTTGCCGCTCATCACGACAATGATGTTCTTGACTTTGTCCAGGGCTGCTTTGATGCGCTCATCGTCAAGCTCTATTCTTTTGCTTTGAGGTTGAGCGCTGCACTGATTGTTTTCCATGGAAGACTCCTCTATTGGAAAAATGATTTTTGACTACATCCAATGACCGTCTTTGTTTGCGCTTGAAGTCGGCTGGAGTTTTCCCGCTTCAAAAGCGGCGATAGCCTCCTTAACCGTACCGAACTGACCAAGATACACTTTCAGGCCGGCTTGATCGAGAACCCTGAAAGCTTTGGGGCCGACGTTGCCTGTAATGACGGCTTGCGCGCCGAGTTGCGCCACGTTCTGTCCCGCCTGGATCCCGGCCCCCTGGGCTGCCTGAACATTTTGCTCATTGGAAAAAACGATGAAATCCTTGGTATCCGTATCGTACACGAAGAAGTTTTCGGCGCGGCCGAAACGGGGGTCCATCGGGGCTTCGAGTGTGTCTCCTTTGCAGGTGATAACGATTTTCATTTCTCATTCCTTATCAAAGAGGTGGTTGATTTATCCGAAATTCCAAGCTTTTACAATAAATTTCTTTCAATTATCCGGTTTCGTCAGGCTGGATACGAGTTCCGTGGTATTGGCCCAAACCTCCTCGATGGCCTTGACCAGGGGACCTTCGTAAAACTCCACGACGCTTTTGCTTTGCATCATGGCGGCCACAGCCTGCGTGTCGTATGGAAGCGATCCCACGAAATGAGCGCCGTTTTGCTGGGCTTCACTGAGTATTTCACGGCTTTTTTCCGGGGCCAAATCCGACTTGTTCATGCACAGCGCCGCCGGGATTCCGAAGTGTCCGGCCAGTTCGAGCACGCGCAGCAGATCGTGCCTGCCCGAAGGCGTCGGTTCGGCGCATATCAAAATGAGATCCACGCCCGTGACCGCGGAAATCACAGGACAGCCCACGCCCGGCGGGCCGTCGATGATCACCAGATCCTTGTTTTGTTCTTCGGCGATTTCATTGGCCCTTTTACGCACCTGGGATACGAGTTTGCCCGAGTTATCCTGGCCGGCGGCCAGCGCGGCGTGGACCATGGGGCCGAAGCGCGTGGTCGACTCGAACCATTGTCCCGCGGTCTCGCGCTTGAAAATGACGGCCTGAGCCGGGCAGATGTCGAAACAGGCGCCGCATCCTTCGCACATGAGATCATTGACGGCGAAGTCGTCGCTGATCGCATCGTAGCGGCATGCGTCCAGGCAAAGACCGCATGAAGTGCAGGCCTTGGGATCGATAGTCGCCGAGAATCCGCCCGCGAAGTCATGCGTCTCATTGATGTGCGGCGTTAGTATCAGGTGCAAATCCGCCGCGTCCACATCGCAGTCTGCCAAAACGGCGCTCTCGGCCAATGCGGCGATGGACGCCGTCAGGGTTGTTTTGCCCGTTCCGCCTTTGCCGCTGATAATTGTAATTTGCTTTGCCATGATATTTCTTTTCTATGCGGACTGGTTGGTTGAAGCGGCGCGCGCCAGTAGCCGTTGCCAAAGATTCACGAAAATCGCATGCCAATCTGGAATGACGTCTACGGCGATGATCCCTTCCGCGTAGGCTTTGGCCGCGCGCCGGTCGTCGGGAATTTCCGCCAGGATTTCGATATTCTCCCTGCGGCAGTATTCGTGCACCCGATCATCTCCCAGTCCGACGCGGTTGACGACCACGCCGAAAGGAATGCCCATTCGGCGGATCATACCCACGGCCAGAGTGAGATCATGCAGACCGAAGGGCGTCGGCTCCGTCGTCATGACGCAATAGTCCGTGCCGGAAACGGAGTTGACCACCGGGCAGGAAGTGCCGGGAGGGGCGTCGAGGATGACCAGTTCGTCTTTTGCGACGGCGCGCTTGACGGCTCGAATCAGGGGAGGACTCATGGCTTCGCCAATGTTGATGCGTCCTCCGACAAAGCGGACGCCGTCGGCGCGTCCCGTCTCGATGACGCCGATGGGCCTTTCGATTTCATAAATAGCATCTTCCGGGCACGCCAAAACGCACGCTCCGCAGCCGTGGCACAGTTCGTCGAAAACCATGACGTGTCCGGGAAGGACCGCCAGAGCGTTAAAGCGGCATTTATCCTGGCATACGCCGCAGGAATTGCATTTGGCGTCGTCGACGCGCGCGACTTTTACGGAGTGATCCTTCGTTTCGTCAATAGTTGGTTTTAGGTATAGATGGCCGTTGGGAGCCTCCACGTCACAGTCGGCGTAAGTGACGTCTTTGGCGGCGATGCGCGCCAGGTTTACGGCAATCGTCGTTTTACCGACGCCGCCTTTGCCGGAGGCGATACTGATTTGCACGGATTGTACTCCTTGAAAACGGATTTCCCCGCGATATTTTTATAATCCCATGAGGAAGCTTTATTCCCCGGTTCCTTTTTCGAGTTCGTTAAGACGCCTTTGAATGTCGTCCATCGCCGCGCGATGTTGTTTCAATTGCGCGTTGAGAACTTTGATCTCCTGGCTCGCGTTGAGCGGTTGCTCATCGGCCGGAGTCAGGGGGGATTGCCATGCTTGTCCGGCGCCCCATCCAAATCCACGTCCGCGTCCGTGACCGCCGCCCCATCCGAAACCGCCGCCGCGTCCACCGCGAAATCCTCGGCCCCAGCCATAACCCTGGGTGCGGGGGCCGTTCTGATAACCTGTGCAATATCCCATTCCGCGACCGCTCATGGGGCCGTCGCCCATCGGCCCGCTTCCATCGAATCCTGGCATGACTATTCTCCTTTATACGTAGTGGTTAGTGCAGCTATCGGCCCTTTAGCCTGATCATTCATGGTAAAAGGATGAAGGAGGAAAAAGGGAGGATGAATCGCAAAACGCGGGCAGCTTGCATGCGTAAGAGTCGCGGTTGGAAACCTCTCCTACGTTCCGCATTCTCCATTCCGAGTTCCGCATTCAAAATTCCTCCTTCACCCTTCACCATTTTTTAGTTTGAATCGTCGGAATCGTCGCCGCGGTTGCGATTTCCCTGGCCGCCTGCGTTGCCTTGGCCTTGACCCTGGCCTCGCTGACCCTGGCCCTGTCCTTGACCTCGGCCTTGACCCATGCCTCGGCCCTGGCCCCGGCCTCGTCCCTGGCCCATGCCTCGGCCCTGTCCGCCTCCGCAACGGCCCATGCCACGACCGCCGCCGCGGCCTTTGCCGTCAGGTCCCGTTCCATCCATTCCCGGCATTGTCTGCCTCCCTTCCGTTGTCGAATCATTGACGCTGTCGATATCTTCAGGCGCCGCGGAGCCGTCGAGTAATTCAAGCATGACGCCGTCCAGTATGGCGCCGATGACCTTTTTACGTGCGTCTTTGACGGTTCGCTGGATTGTCCCCCGGCTTACGTGCATGCGTTCGCCGGCCTCGTCCTGCGTGAGACCTTCGACATCGCAAAGGCGAAGCGCTTCCAGTTCGTCCTCACGCACTACCACAATATCCAGTTTACTGGCCGGAATGCCGCGCGGTTTGTATATGCGCCGTCCCCAGTTGCATTGGCATCGTCGGAATTTTCTTGGTCTCGGGCTCATGGCTGCCTCCTTGGGCATAATGTGCATATGCACAAAACAATGTCAAGGGGAAAAGTGCATATGATACGTAAACTCTCATGCGCGGCTTTTGTTTTCAAGCTTGACAAATTTGAATGCGGGAATATATTAGCAATTGTCTACCAATATAGTAGACATAAGGAAAGCAGCGATAAATATTGAGAAATATTTCCGAAAATGAGGTTAGAAAATGAAGGTTTCGACAAAAGGACGCTATGGGCTTCGGGTTATGCTTGAATTGGCGTTGTATTACGGCAAGGGCCCGGCGATCATGGCCGAGATCGAAAAAACTCAAGGGATTTCCCGAAAATATATGCACTCCATTCTCACAACGCTGAAATCCGCCGGCCTGGTGCGCGCCATTCGGGGCGCGGGAGGAGGTTTCGTTCTGGCGAAAGAACCTAAAGAGATTAACGTTCATGAAATCGTCGAAGCGCTGGAAGGTCCGTTTGATTTTACCGAATGCGTCGGCAGCGAATCCTTTTGTGATAAATCCCAAGAGTGCGTGACAAGGGATGTCTGGAATGACGTGGGACGGGCTGTCAAAGAAGTCTTGACCAAAACAAAGCTGGATGAGCTTGTCAGGCGGCACGAGGAAAAAAGCACAAAACCGGACATGTTTTATATATAACAATCCCCGCATTCGATTGCGGGTTGAAAGGTCAATGAAAATGGCTATAGCAAACAACATAACGCAGCTTATCGGTAATACTCCGCTAGTAAGGCTGAATAAATTCGGAGCGGGACTGCCCGGCGATATCCTCGTAAAGCTGGAAAGCTTCAATCCCGCGTCCAGCGTCAAGGATAGAATCGGCCTGAGCCTGATCGAGGCCGCGGAGCGTGACGGGCTTATTAAGGAAGACACCATCCTCCTTGAAGCGACCAGCGGCAATACGGGTATCGGCATGGCGTTCGTGGGCGCCGCGAAGGGCTATAAGGTGGCCCTGGTCATGCCGGACACCATGAGCGTGGAACGCAGGAAAATGCTCAAGGCGTTCGGAGCGGAACTGATCCTGACGCCGGGATCGGAAGGAATGCCCGGAGCCATCAAGAAAGCCGAGGAAATGGCGGCGGCGGATTCCCGATATCTCATCTTGCAGCAATTCAACAACCCGGCCAATCCCGACGTCCATCGAAAAACTACGGCCATGGAAATCTGGAACGACACGGGAGGCAAAGTGGATATCTTGGTCGCCGGCGTGGGAACCGGCGGAACCATCTCCGGGATCGGCGAAGCGCTCAAAAGACTCAAACCAAGCGTGAAGATCATCGCCGTGGAGCCGGAGGATTCTCCTGTGCTTTCCGGCGGGAAACCGGGTCCGCACAAGATTCAGGGAATCGGCGCGGGTTTTATCCCGAAAAATTACGATCCGAACGTCGTCGATGAAATCATCAAGGTCAAAAGCGACGACGCGGGGCTCATGTCCCGGAAACTGGCGAAGCAGGAGGGAATTTTGGCGGGGATTTCGTCCGGAGCAGCGCTGTGGGCCGCCGCAGGCGCCGCCAAAAATCCCGACAACAAGGGAAAAATGATTGTCGCCTTACTTCCCGACACGGGGGAACGCTATTTAAGCACGTGGCTGTTCGAGGACGCCGATGACTGATCACAAGCACCATCACCGAGGCGATATCGCCAGGGAAAACAGCAATCGAGTTGAATCGCTCACGCGGACCGTTGATAAATTATGCGAAGTCGGCAACGGCGAGGCGGGATCGGCGGTCAGCCAATTGCGCAAGCAGCCTTTGCCTTCCCGAATCGTCGTGGCGGAGATGATCGAAACGCTTCGCTCCGTACTATTTCCCGGTTATTTCGGCGGCTCGGATATCAGCGAGGACAACATTCGCTTTCACGTCGGCTCAAGGCTCGACAAAGTGCAACACGTCATCGAGGAGCAAGTGAAGCGCGGGCTTTGTTTCACATGCACACAGCACGTCACGCAGTGCCCGCAATGCAGCGCCAACGCCGTGGAAATCACGAGGGTATTTATCTCCAAGCTGCCCGAAGTGCGCGCGATGCTCGCCACGGACGCGCAGGCCGCTTACGAAGGCGACCCGGCGGCCACGAGCGCCGACGAGGCGATTTTCTGTTATCCGGGCATGACGGCGATCACGAACTATCGTCTGGCGCATGAGCTTTTTCATCTGGACGTGCCGATCATTCCGAGAATGATCACGGAACACGCGCACAGTATTACAGGGATCGACATTCATCCCGGCGCCGAGATCGGCAAAAGCTTTTTTATCGATCACGGCACCGGCGTGGTCATCGGTGAAACCACCGTCATCGGCGAAAACGTGAGGTTATATCAGGGCGTCACGCTGGGCGCGAAAAGCTTTCCGCTGGATGAGGACGGCAATCCCATCAAGGGGATTAAAAGGCATCCCAACGTCGAAGACGGCGTGGTCATATATTCCGGCGCCACGATTCTCGGCGCGGTCACCATCGGCAAAGGCACGTCCATCGGCGGAAATGTCTGGCTCACGCGATCCGTCCCTCCGGGCAGCCGCATCACGCAGGCGCATATCAGGCGGGAATTGTTCGAGAACGGCTCCGGGATATAGCTGATATCTTCTGCAACACGCGCCAGCGCGAGAAAATATCGCCCCTTTGTTGTCATTAAATTACATTCGATGATATAAGCGACTGCGTTCGATGCGCCTTCGCACAGATAAGAAAATATACAAGCAAAAAGCTTACTGTTTTTTTAAAGGAAATGGCGAGAAAAAAACGCGCAAAATTTGCTTTCGTTTCATTCGCAATCGTTTTCGGGATTGTCATTGCACTCGGGCTTGCCGAGGTATTCATCCGTGTTTTCGATTTGAGTCCGCTTCTCCATCGCGTTTCCGGCCTTTCACTTCGCCTTTCCAACAATCCGCGTGTGAAATACGAAAACGTCCCTTACGGCTGCGAAGGAGTCGAGGCCGTCAACGGCGAAGGACGACGGGAACCGAACCGCCCGGCGAAAAGCGATGAAAAGGTATTTCGGATCGGCGTTTTCGGCGACTCGGTGACTTACGGGCGATCCGTGCCCATGTGGGAAACATACTGCCAACGCCTTGAGTATCTCCTCAATCATTACAAGAGAAGAGAGGATGTGCGTTTCGAGGTTCGCAATTACGGTGTGCCGGGTTATTCCATCCGCGAAGATGTCGCCATGGCGCAGGAAAAAGTGATCGACGATAAATGGGGATTGATCATTCTCGGTTATTGCCTCAACGATCCGGACCCGGTCAGCCCGGACCTGAAGGTCCTTTTTAAAAAATTTGAATGGAAGGATGAGGCGTTTTTCTCCATTTTGCAAAATGCCTGGGAAAGCAAGCTTCGCCGTTTCGTATATCGAAATTTCAAGTTATATCCTTTTATCAAATATCGGTATCTCGCCGCGAAGCAAAAGCGACTTGATTTGAAGGCAACGGGAAAGCAGGTCGACCGATTCAAGAAAATTCAACATGAAAATATCATCTCCAACAAGAGTCAGACGTATGAGGAATACGTTTCATACATCTACGGGAAATATTGGAACGAAACCAAAAGCTCATTGTGTGAGTTGAAGAAAATCGCCGCTGGGAATGATGTGGAATCGGTTATCGTGGTCTTTCCCTTATTACTGGCTTTGGAACGATACACCTTGTCGCAGGTTCACGAAGATATCGCCAAAATGACGAAGGAATGCGACATGGAGCGCTTTGACGCTTTGAATATCTTTCAGGATTATTTCGCGGCGCACCCGGGGATAATCTTTGCAGCTATGGGCGGAAAAGATCCCATTCATCCGAATATAATCGGGCACCGGCTTATCGCCTGGTTCCTTGCCGAGAAACTCATCGAAACAAAAAAGATTCCTTTTGAAAAAAGCGATTTTAAAAACGAGCTTTTCAAAGAGGATTTCGCCATGGCCGATGCGCCGCAAAAATACCTCGAAAGTCAGGGGATGTTTCTCGTCGAGCGCGGGCTTATGGATGTTAAGAAGAAAAACTTTGGCGCTGCATGCCGGAATTTCGATCTCGCTTTACAACTTGAACCGGACAATCCGATCGCGCAAAAAGCTTACGCCAAGTGCCGTGAATCGAGCAGATAATTTGCAAAAACCATTAGATGTCGGGAGCTTGCTATAAAATCCATATTAATATATCTTTTCAAGGAATCATTCGGAGAGATATATGCGGACCTTGACGTTCATACTAATTTTTCTTTTCGTTTCTTTGTCGTGTTTTTCCTGCGGCGGCGGTGGTGGAGACAACGATGATTCCGACGCCGCTCCATCGGATGATGATGTCAACGATGACGCGGATGATGATGTCGATGATAATGATGATGACGCAGACGATGATTCGCTACCTCCTCCACAAAACGAAGAATCCTTCGACTACGGAGACGGAAAAACCATCACTACGGCAATCTACACCGGACGATTGACTCTTCCCGCCGGCGTCGATGTGAACATGAACGATATCGAGATATCCGCCGCTTTTTCAGAAACCACACACCCGGATGAAAACGGGCATTTTGAAGTGCGTATGAACATGGAGGCAACCGGCCTGATCACCGCAAAATTAAACGGCAAGCTGTTCATGATGTCCGTTTTCAACAAGCATCCGGACCTTGTTCAGGTCAATCCTGAAATTTCCACGACCACTACTGCCGTTGCGCTTATTTCGCTCATGCCAGGCATCCAGTTTAGCGATCCTCGAATTGACGCTCTGATCCAGGGATACATAAAAAACATGGACGGTTTTTCAAGCCTGAAAAGTGCCATTGGCCAGGAGATGGTTAGTGACAGCACGGTTCTTGCCAATCCAACAGAGGCGATATTTCAGGCGATGAATCCGTTACTGATTGAACTTCTTGAAGAGGTCGAGGCAAAAGGCCACATAATGAGTGCGTTGGACGAGTGTTTCGATAGTTCATACAACAGCGGAGACACCAACAACGCGGACTTTAGCGACTTGGATGGATATGAGCAGGACCAAGTGTTCATTAAGGCCGAAGTTGATGACGAAAACAGAACCATTGATCTGGATATGGCCAATACCAGGATGCGGTGGGTAACCTTTTACACCACGGAGAATGACGGATTTCGTGCGATCATGCCTCCCCGGTCTTTTAAGGTGCCAAAAATCAAGGATATCGCCTGGGCTGTTGTTGAAGCAGGGGCTTCGAGTGTGTGGAACCAGGTTTTCGGCGATGACAACGGAGGTTTATGGGAAGAGATCGGAAACTCGCTGAATGAAAGCCTGACCGGATACTTCGATTGCAAGTACCTCTCAGCACAAGGAGTTCCGCTTCCTGATAGCGCATTATCAACATTGGACAGCTACACTTTCGGCAACACCCCATTCTATAATGACCATCACTATTTACCCACGGTCCTGACCCTTTTATCGCAAGGAATTTTCCCGGTTCTGGAAGTGTTCGCAGACATTGGGGATGATGTCATCGACGTGGAAAAGATAACGGGATTGGACGGCGCACAGCTACTCGCGATTGAAACATTCTTCGGCGGCTTTGCCTCCATATTCGATAACATCATCCTCTTTGCGGGCAATGGAGATTGGGGCGAGGTCGGATCGGCGGTATGGGGCTTAGTCAAGGATTGGATTTTCGACGATGACTTCTGGATGACCATGTTTATTATTGTGCCGGAAGATATTCATTGGATCGTCTTGGGAAATATGACTGAACTCAGTAACTTTCTCGATTGTTTCTACAACCCCGTAAAGTGGATTGACATGGGAGTGGGTGCGGGCAATCTCATCGTCTCCCTGTACTATACTTTCGAGTCCATCATGCTTTTTGAATCAGCAGATTCCTACAAGGTTGTTTGCAACCAGGACAATTGCCCGGGGGACGAATTTGAATCCAACGAAAACAAAGTGAACGCCGCTTTATTGAGTGTGCCGGTCGATTCACAGATTACATACGATAATCTTCAAATCTGTCCCTACGATGAGGACTGGTTCAAGATTGTTGCCTCAACATGGCAGGAAATCGGCTGCATCTATCAGTTTGAGATCAGCTTCAATGTCGCACAAGGCGACCTGGATCTGAAACTCTATGACGCAAGCGGCGCGCTGCTCGATTCTTCCACCGGAAATACTAATAGTGAAACGGTAAGCGCCGATGCACAATTTATTGGGCAAACACTGGCAGCGCAAGTTTACGCGCAAAATGAGGGCGTTTCTAACGCCTACACACTTAACGTGTCGTTGGATTGCGGCGGCCTTGTTGATGATGACGTCGATGATGATGTCAATGATGACATGGACGACGATGTTGACGATGACACGACTGAGCCAACGACTACCACGACGACGCTTACTACGACGACAACGACGACGACGCTTCCTTCGACGACAACCACGGTCATCACCACAACTTCGACCACAAGCACGACCTGGGTATCCGACGACGAGGAGGTCTTTGTGCCCGCAGGCAGCTTTTGGATGGGCTGTGAGCCGGAGGACGGAGATTGCCGGATTGAGGAATCACCCCGGCATGAGGTCTGGTTGTCTGCGTATTACATCGACACATACGAAGTGACTAACGCAAGATTCGCGGAGTTTCTTACTTGGCACGGCAACGAGTGCGATGAGTACAAATGTGTGACTACGGATCTTCCTAGGCAACGACTTTACGAATCCGATAGCATCTGGTCGGTCGATTCCGGTTATGAAGACCATCCTGTGATACTTGTGACTTGGTACGGTGCTAAGGCCTACTGCGATGCACAGGGCAAACGCTTGCCAACCGAAGCCGAGTGGGAAAAGGCAGCCAAGGGTACTATGGAACACTACATTTACCCCTGGGGCGATTCTTGGATATCTAATGCGGCAAATTACTGGGATTCAGGCGATCCTTATGAAAAAGATGATTGGTCCTGGACGACTCCTGTGGGATATTATGACGGTAGCAACCACGACGGCACATATCAGACCACGGACGGGCGCGGCCCATACGGTGCGCACGATATGGCGGGCAATGTATGGGAATGGGTGAACGACTGGTATTATGAGGATTATTACAATGAATACTTACCGGATGCTTGGCCTGCCGACCCACAGGGACCTGCAAACGGTACGTACCGCGTATGTCGCGGTAGTTGTTGGTATCTTGGAACTCATCTCCTGCGAGTTTCAAATCGGTTTAATTACTCGCCCGGTACCCATGGCGACGCGAGTGGCGACTTTGGCTTCCGATGCGCTCGGGACTGATTCGGTGATCGGTATTGCAAGGACCTACGCGGGTCGTTGTCGTAACTCTGCGGGGCAGATTTTTTTAGGTGTGAGGTTATAATGTTTCGACGGTAGGCCATGACGAGATGACCATTCGTGAGTATATCCAGAGATAGGAGGAAGAAGACAAGAGATTGGACCAGTTGGAGTTGTTGTAGCCCGACGCCGCTTAAGGCGACACCCATATCAATCCGTTTTGAGCGGTTCACACCTATTCAAACATCCAACTATGCTGGAGGTAGTAGATTCAAGAAAAACTGGCTACCGATGTAAAATCTAACACCCGCACGCGCCGTCCTCATCGTCATCCTCCTTCGCTGAAGCTTCGGAGGACAAGTCGTCGTCGGCGTTATTGATGTCATCATCGAGATCATCATCGAGATCATCATCGTCCGCATCATCATCGGCGTCGTCGTCCGTGGGATTCGGATTTTCCGCGGCTTCCGCGGTCGTTAAATCCATCGTCATGACCGATTCGGGATTCGTGCGATTGGAAATGATCACGTACCAGGGATTGCCGTCGCCCGGCGGGAAAATTTCCTCATCGAAGTTCGTGACGCTTTCCCAGGCCTTTTGCACGGTGTATTCCAGGCCGCCGGAGCGGCAGTCGGCGAAGTTTTCCTCATCTACGAGATAGACGTTCAAGCCTTTGTTTTCAGGATAGCGCGTGAATTCCACGGCATTGAAATCATGCACAAGATGCTGGAACCGCTGGTGAAGATCGAAGGATAAATGCATGCCGTGCAGGCCTTCGCCCTTGGCCTCGCCTGCGACGGCAATATCGCCCTGCATGACCTCGGGCATCGCCTTGACCCATGTGAAACTCGAACCACCCACCGCGTCCACATCCGTCACGATGGTGGAATAATGATTATCCGTTTCGTCGGGATAGCTGCCGGCCCCGCTGTCCACGCGGGCGTAATAATTGCGCAGATCGCCGAGCGTGACGGCAGCCTTCCCGTCGGCGTCGGTGAAAACGAAGAAGCTCAGGTTTTTAAAATGAGGTTCATAGTATCCTTCCGAGGCCAGCGATATTTTCGCACCGGGAACGGGTTGTCCGGCGGCGTCGGTGATTTCGAATTCGACGGTGATGTACTGGGAATAGCGTTCGATGACGGAAACGATTTCTCCGTTGCCGTCCCAGCGGAAAATGAAACTGGTGGTTTTGCCGCAGTTTTCGCCGCAATAGTCCGAATCCTGCTTGCCGCCGGGCGTGGCGATGCGCGTGGCGGCGTTGGACCAGTCGTCCTGCAGATAATACCAGGCGCCGTCGTGGTAAAATTCATTCCATACGTGATCTTCATTCGTGTCCGATACGTTCATCACCGGAATCAGACAAGTGCGCGCCGCGGCGGTCCACAAATCCTGCATTTCGCCGCAGTTGCCGAAATGGTTGTAAACGATGCGCACCGGTTCGATGGCGCGTTCAACACTGGAGGCATTGTATTTTTCACGCCATTCGGAAATGTTGTCCATCGTGTTTTTTCCGAGCCAGTTGCCCAGGATGCGCAGGGCCATGGTTCCGTCGGCCGCAAAGGATCTGTCGCCGGACAGGGATTCATAGACAACGCCGTCCCATACGTGATCCGCCGCCGCGATGACCTGGGAAAGAAGAGGGCGGCCCGCAATCGTTGCCGTGTCCGTGGCCGATCCCGGAGCAGCGACCTTGTATCCGCCGAGCAGCGTGATGTCGGATAGGTCGGCGGTATTGGCCATGTGGATTTCCAGGACCCTGTACCCGCCGCGCAGCCAGCTTAAAACGGGAATTTCCGTCGGATCGCCGTCGGCGAATATTTCGTATGCTTCGTGCGCGCTGTTCGACGGGATTATGACCTTGTCCACGTCGTCGAGGGTCAGGTCGCCCGGCAGATTGTCCGGAAAATCGCCGTAGTAAACGTAATTCACGTTTTCGTAGCCCGCGCCTGACAAGGCCGTCCACAGAGTTTCGGCGTTTTCATTTTTTCCCGCCTCATCGTCCAGTATTAAAATTTCCTTGCTCACGGGCAATGTCATGTCGCCGCAGCCGTATGCCAGCAGATTGTCCATAACGTGACTTTGCGCGGCGGCGGCTTCCACGTTCATGGTCGTGGCGACGACCGTGCCCGCGCCGTAGGAAAACTCGACGAGAACCGGCTCGCCGTTTTCATGCAGCACGGCGTCGATGTTGTAGATATCGCGAGCGTTGAAATAGGAGGTCGCCGTATCCCCCCAGCCCTGAAGCTCGGCTTCCGTGATCTCGGTGGGATTCAGCAGGAAATATGGGCGCGTGTAATCGGCCAGGCCATCGCCGCTTGTCCAAAGATAGTCGCGCCAGAAGCGCCCGCCGTCTTCGGGATCCCTCGTGGCGCCGGTGGTCGGATCCACGTATTCGATCCGCTCCATGTCGAGCTTGGGATGCACGATATACCAGTAGTAGATTTCCTTCGGCGATTCGAAGGTGGTCGGCGCGCCGTCCACGAGCGCAGTGTACTCCACGGTGGTCCAGTAGTCGTCGTCTTCCGGCGTTCCGTGATCGACCACGCTGACGTAATCCAGGTATTCGTCGTATTCGTAGATCAGGCGGACGTTTTCTTCCATCAAATCCGCCGAACGGTCGTAGTTGATATCCCGGCTTCCCGTCATGGCCACGAGAAAAGCCAGTTCATCGGTGAAGCGCTGCTCTTCCGGATTCAGAATCAGGTCCGCGAAGATCGCCGCGTCGTCGTCGCTCATATCCAGGAAACGGTCGACCAGGGCGGTGCGGAGCCAGGGCGGCGCTTTGTTGATGGCGTTTTGCGCCGCTTCGATTAAACCGGGTTTGGGACCTGCGCCGGACTGCGTGACTTCGCCGGTGGCGGTGTCGATTTTCCATGCCAGATAATGATCGCCCTGGATGTAGCTTTGCGGAAAAACCGGATCGTCTTTTAAGGAGAAAAACTCGTCGAGGGTCGGTTGAAATACGCCGCTGAGTACGGCCGGGTCCTCGCCGACCACAATGACGGGCTGGTTATCGACGCCGGTCGTCGGCCCCGGAACGTATTCGGCATATGCGCCGCCGTAAACGCAAAGCGCGATGATGAATGCAAAGGTTATGCGCATTTTGGCTCCCCTTAAAGAACTCCGATGAGACTTTAAGTATTTAGCAAATCGCCCGGTATCGCGCCATAGGATGCATGAGCAGGTTCATTTTAGAGTTTTCATGCGGATTGTTTCCGGCGCGGCAATATCGCAAGGGCCACGGCGAAAAGAGTCGCCACGCAGCCCGCGATCACGACCGGGCCGACTTTTTCGCCGAGCCATAGCCACCCGAGGATCGTCGCCCCGACCGGTTCGCCGAGGATGGCGATCCCGACGACGACGGGGATTGTGTGCTTCAGCGACCACGTGAGAAGATTGTGCCCGATCAGTTGCGGGATGACGGCGGCCATCGCCAGGTAGAAAAGCGAGTGCGCATGCACGGGCGTAATCCTTATGCCGAAAATATATGCCGTTATGAAAAGCGATGCGGCGCCGACGAGCGTGGCGACGCCGGAAAATGCCAGGGCGTCCAGATCATCTCCCAGCGCTTTGCCAAGGCTCAAATAAGCCGCCATGGCCGCGGCGCCGATAACGGCCAGGACGTCGCCGGCCAGGGCGCTGCGCCCGCCGCCCAGATCCTGATGCCCGATGAGCGCCAGGCCGACAAAGGCCAGAGCGAGGCACAGCCATATTTTCAAACTTGGTTTGTTTTTCCCCTTGGCCGCCGCGATAAGCGCCAGCAGCAGCGGCGTGGTCGTGACCAGCGTGACGGATACGGCGATGGAGGTCATGAAAAGCGACGCCACCCAGGAACCGAAATGCACGGCGTAGGCAAATCCCGCGAAAACCGCCAGGCGCCAAAAGCGGACGTCCATCTTTCCGCCGACAAAAGCCCTGATGGTAAAGGGCATGAGGATTATACCGGCGATGGCCAAACGGATGCCCGCGCAGATTACGGGATGCGTGGGAGCGGCTTTGCGAAAAAATATCGCCGCAAAGCTTACAGCAACAACGGCCGCCGCCAGGGCCGGGGCCACGTGAGCGGATCGCCGGGTACTTTGTTTTTGATGATTCACATAATCCTCAAAGCATGGCCTTTTAGGTCATTGACCGTTAACGATATATGCGTAGCATTGTCAAAAGCAATGATTAACGTAAACACCCACCGAAATGGGGGTCGATCGTGAAGGAATTAGCGCAGCTCGCCGTCGAGCATCTTCAAAAGGCCGGAGTCGGATACGCCGATGCGCGTTGCGTGGCGCAGCGCAAGGAGAGAATCGACGTCAAAGATGAAAAAGTGGAGGGCGTGTCCGATCGGTCGAGCAAGGGAATCGGCATACGCGTTCTGGAAAAAGGAGCCTGGGGCTTCGCTTCAACCAGCGAACTGGGAAGCGACAATGTCATCGCCTGCGCCGACCGGGCTTTGGAAATCGCCAAAGCGAGCGCCGCCGCCATGGTCGATCCCGTGGAACTGGACGAGCGTCCGGCGCAGCAGGGAAACTGGCAGAGCCCGCGAACAATCGATCCTTTTGAAACACCGCTGGAAAAAAAGATCGAGCTGCTTTTTGAAGCATGCCGAATCGCCGGCGCGCAAAAAGGCGTGACGACTTCCAAGGGCAACATTATGTTCATCGGCGAGGACAAATACTTTGTCGACACAGAGGGCGCCGACCTGCACCAGGACATTCTCCACTCCGGCGGAGGCATCGAGGCTCTGGCGGAGCGCGACGGCGACGTGCAGAAGTATTCCCATCCCAACTCACACCGAGGGGACTGGGCCGCGGCCGGTTTTGAATGGATCGAAAAACTCGCCCTGGTGGAAAATGCCGAGAAAGCAGGGCGTGGCGCCGTCGATCTTCTGGACGCCATGGAGTGCCCCCACGGCGAGTACGATCTGATCATCGCCGGACCGCAGCTGGCTTTGCAGATTCACGAATCCTGCGGCCATCCCACGGAACTGGATCGCGCTTTGGGAACGGAGATCAGCCTGGCCGGCGGATCGTTCATGACGCCCGACAGGCTCGGCAAGCTTCAATACGGCAGCGAAAAGGTGAATCTCTACGGCGACGCCACGATCGAGGGCGCTCTGGGCACGTTCGGCTGGGACGATGAAGGCGTACCCGCGCAACGCTTCGACATCGTCAGGGAAGGGCTTTTCGTGGGCTACCAGATGTCGCGGGAAACGGCGAAAGCCTTGAGTAAAAATTCCAACGGAACCATGCGCGCCGACGGATGGGCGCGCACGCCGCTGATTCGCATGACCAATATCAACCTGGCGTACGATCCCGACGGGCCGACGCTCGAAGAGCTTATCGCCGACACCAAACGCGGCCTTTACGTCGATATCAACAAAAGCTGGAGCATCGACGATTTACGCCTGAACTTTAGTTTCGGATGCGAATATGCTCGGCTGATCGAAAACGGGAAAATGACGGCGCTGGTGAAAAATCCCGTATACACCGCTTTGACTCCGAAATTCTGGGGCTCGTGCGACGCCGTATGCAACGCGGATTCATGGAAGGTCTGGGGCGTGCCGAACTGCGGCAAGGGACAGCCCATGCAAACAGCCCGCGTGGCGCATGGATGCGGCGCCGCGCGTTTTCGCGGCATCCAGGTCGGGAGGAAAAAATGATCGGTGAAGATAAAATTATTTCAAGCCTGGAATCTCTGTTGCGCGAAGCGAAACACGAAGCGACCGCCGTTTGCAATGCGTCTTTTTCCGGCCTGACGCGGTTTGCCAACAATACGATTCATCAGAACCTGCACACCGAATCCGTGAGTGTATCCATCAGGGCGAAAATCGGGGAAAGGATCGGCATCGCCGCTACGACGGGGCTCGATTCCGCGCAGTTGAAGGACACGCTTCGGCGCGCCGAGGCCATAGCGCAGGCCGGTCCCCCGCTGCCCGGGCTTCCCGATCTTCCGGGAAGCCAGAGTTACGCCGCCGTACCCACTTATTTTCAGGATACGGCGAGTTTCGGCCCCATGGACAGGGCGAAACATGTGAAGCCGATATTGAATATGGCCAAAACGAATAAAGCCGTCGCTTCAGGACTGCTTTCGTCGGGCTACAGCGAGCTCGCTATCGCCAACACCAGCGGGCTTCGGGCATATGCTCCGCTGTCCGGGGCGGAGTTGATGGCCATCATCGGCGACGGGCCTTCTTCGGGATACGCCGCGGCGGTGACGAGAAATATCGGGGATATCGACGGCGAGGCGGCCGGGCGCAGGGCCTTGATGAAATGCATCCAGGGAAAGCGCCGCGCGGAAATCGAGCCGGGGGATTACGAGGTCGTCTTGGAGCATGCGGCGGTGGGCGACGCCCTGGAATGGCTCAATTATATCGCATTCGGCAGCAAGCCATACGAGGAAGGCCAGAGTTTCCTTTACGGAAAAGACGGGGAAAAAATCGCCGGAGAAAACATTACAATTCGCGACGACGGCTACGATACGGGTTCTCTCGGGATTCCGTTCGACTTTGAAGGCATGCCGAAGACGAAACATGATTTCGTGAAAAACGGCGTGGCCGGATCATGCGTACACGATACCGTCAGCGCCGCGAGAAATAACGCGCAAAGCACCGGCCACGCGCCCCCGCCGGAAGAGGCTTCCGGAGGTTCCATGCCGATGAATCTGGTCATGGAAGGCGGCGATTCCAATCTGGACGGAATGATCTCCTCGGTGGAGCGCGGCATACTGGTGACGCGGTTTCATTACATCAACGGTTTGATCGACACGCCCAGGGCGGTGCTCACGGGCATGACCAGGGACGGCACATTTCTGATTGAAAAAGGGAAAATCACATCGGGCCTGCCGAACATGCGCTTTATGCAATCCTTCGTTGAAGTGTTTAACAATGTGAAGCGCCTCAGTGCGGACAAAAAAAGTTGCGCCGCCTGGTGGGGACACACGGGCGCATATTTTGTCCCCGCCATGCACGTTGGAAAATTCCGTTTTATCGGCGTGCAGAAAGAGGGGTGATGAAAGCCGCTATGAAACCGAGCCTTTTATGGCTGCTGATAGCCCTTTTCGCGGCGATGCTCTTTTCGGCGTGCGGGGATGAGTCATCTTCAGACTCCGGCCGATCGGTAAGCGATCAGCCGGCGACGGACGACGACGCCGAAAACGACGATGAGGGCGATGATGATGGCAACGACGACGCCGATGATGACGATGTCAACGATGACGCGGATGATGACGCGGTCTTTCTGGAATGCGGCGCGCAGCTTGATGGCGGCGTCATTTTGGCAAACGATCTCAATTGCGAGGATATGAACGCCGCGGCGATTGTATTGAACTCCGGGGCTTTTCTGGATTGCGCCGGCCATGAAATCCGCGGCCCCGTCGGCGCGGAAAAACCTACGGTGACGGCGCAGGATGCAAGCGACGTGGGCCTTGTCGATTGCCGACTGGTCGGCGGGCAAAACGTCATCGATTTTCGGAGCGTATCCAATGCAAGCGTAGAAGCCTGCGAGATCGCGCAACCGGAAATGTTCGGCGTCATGTTCAACGACGTCGATAATTTCACCATCGAGGATAATATCATCAGCCCTTCGGTTTCCGGTTCATACAACGGACTGGAGATTCATAATGCGCGGCATGGCGTGGTCAAGGGAAATGAGATCGGCGCCTTCACCTGGAGCGGCATCGCGTTGTACACCGTGAGCGACGCGCAAATCGATGACAATATCGTTTGTGATCCGGGGGATACGGGCATCGGTTACTTCACCACCGGCGATGAGGCGGGCGGTTGCATTAACGTGACCACCAGCGGCAACGATGTTTCCGGCGCGTGGAATGTCGGCGCCGTGGAAATCATGAACGGAAGTCATCATCTGACTTTTTCCGGCAACAATTTTCATGACAACAGGCAGGCTTTTTATATTTACGATGATACGGGGGCGCCAAGCCACGATATCGTGATTGCCGGCAATAATATCAGCGATAACGGAGGCGGACTGAACATCGAAAGCGGCACATACGGTGTTGAGATCACCGAAAACAGTTTCTCGAATATCGACGGCCCTCTGACGTTGCGCGATGTGGAAGACGTGACGATCACGGAAAACATCATGGAAAGAGAAACCCTCGGCACGGATTTTCCGCTGAAGTTCAGTAACGCGACGAATCTGGAATTCACGCATAATGTGCTCGTCAACTATGAAAAATACGTGCAGGCGTCATCGTACGATCAGGTGGACCTGCGTGAGAACTATTGGGACGGATGCCCGTTTCTGATCTGGTTCGATTTCGACGACGATCCACTGGAGATGATCAATCCCGTCAACGCGCTGCCGTGCCCTTACGTCAATCAGGGCATCGACATCGCCGACGAGGATTCCGACGGCTATGACGATGAAAATTGCGAGCGGGAATTTATGATGGAATGCGTCGATCCTCCGGCTGTTTAATCCGGCTTCGGCGGATTGGACGCCAGGCGATAGATCAAAAATCCCATCACCGCCACGGCGGCAATCAAAACAATCCACAACGCGTACGAATAACGCTCGTGCCACGGTTTTTCTTTGGGCTTTTCCGCGACGTATTTCTCATTTGGAGTAACTGCGCTCAAGTAGGCGGGAGTGACGCCTTCCTCGCGAAGCCGCTGTGAATAATAGGAAAAATCATAACTTAATTTCATGGCTTTCGGATTGCCGAAATACAAAACGTATTCGTGATCCTTTTTCGCCGGAAAAGCAATCAGGCGCGCGCTCCAGGTCGCGTTCGCCCCAACAAAAGTCAGCGGCGGATCATCCCGGTTTTCAATTCGAATTTTGATGTACCGCCACGAGGCCTTGCGCAGTTTGATATACAGTTTTTCGTCGGGCTTTTTACCGGCTGAGAAGCGGTAAATCACATCGTCGGTCAGAGTTTTCCAGGGCTGCTTAAATTCCTTTTCGATTTTTCCGTTTTCCGTATTGATGATCTTTTTATAGGTTTCCCGGTTGCGGCCTTGAACGCTCACGCGCCGAAGGAAATTTTCCTGCTCGAAATCCATGCTGATTTCATGAAACGGTAGGTTTTTACGGCCCATGTCAAGCGTGATCTCCGTGGCCTTTTCCTTTTCAATTTCTTCTTTTTCGATAACCGTAGGCGTGATTATATCGGGACCTTCCGGTTCGATGGAGCTTTCCACGTGGGCGAATGAAATTTTTCCGATGACGATCTTTGCGGGGTCCTCTTCGCCGTTGAAAACCGTAATGCGAAGGTAACGTTGATTGTTGGCCGGGATTTTAACAATGTCTTTAAGATAATGCCCTTTGGGAAGCCAGTCGGCGTTGACGGAAAAAAGGAACGCTCCCTCGCGAACGTATTCCCATTTTTTCGCGTCGTCGCTTCCCTCGATCAAAACCTTTCTTCTGAAATTGGCGCCGCCGGTTGTGATGGTGATCTCGTTTTTAACGATTGGCTTCACGAAATCCGCGACGACGGAGGTCTGGCGGCCCGGCTGGTAAGTCATGTTGATGAGCTTTGCATAAAACGGTGTGGGAGTTTTTTTGATTTTGTAAATCTGCGGCCAGCGGGTTTCGAAGGGGACTCGCGTTTTCCCGGGCATTTCCATCAGGCGAAGATCGGAAAGGTTGCTTTGGGCGATATCGCATATTTGCTGCGTTACGGGAAACTCGACAAGGCCGGAATCGGGAATAGTGTCGATAACGACAGGCGCCATGCTGGACCAGTTGGCCAGGTCTTCGGGATCTTCTTCTTCCGCGCTGAAAGCGAAAGGTGAAAAGGCCAAAATTAATATGCATGCCAAAATTGCGAGTAATGCTTTTTTCATCGTTGATCCTTGTTTTCCTGTTCAAGGCGTTTTTCCAGTTTGTTGTAGAGATATGCGGCGGCGATCATGAGCCCGCCGATGACGAAGAAGGAGATGATCCGGTAAAGCTGCTCAAGCCCCGCCATGTCGATGAGGACCAGTTTGACGGCGGTGACGCCGAACAGGGCCAGCGCCGCTACGCGCAACGGGCGCACGCGTTTCCAGAATCCGATAACCAACATAGACGAGGCATACATGCCCCACGCGAGACTCAGGCCCAAAAGCGCCGACCAGTTTGCCGCCTGATGATCGGTGGTTCGCGTGTGCCCGAAGTGAAAAACTTCCACGCTTAAAAAGACAAGCAGTATCACGGCGAAAGCGCCGCCGACGGTCTGAAAAACCCAGGCGCCCAGGTTCTCGTCCGCATTCATTTTCTTGAATCGATAAGCGAAATTCGCCAGCGCCAGGGACGCGAAAAGCGCGCCGATAAAGCGGAAATTCAGAAAAAGGCGGCTTTCGAATTTCGGCGCGTCGGCGTAGGCCGTCAAAACAAGAATGACGGCGACGGCCAGAGGCAGGAGCCCCGCGAATTGGGCCGCGCGGTTTTTGAAAAATTTGCCGAGGTGCAAAAAGGTGAGCGAACCGATCATCCAGACGAAGATTACGGAACACTGTGAGTAATACCGGGAACCGACATCCAGGTAGTATTTTCTGAACCAGGCGCCGATTTCATGGTGAAACAGGATGCAGGCGAGCAATCCTCCAAGAATGGGAAGCAGCGTGATGATCGGTTCGTCCACTTGCGTGGAACGCTTTTCGTAACGCCTGTGAATGTATCCCGAGAGAAAAAATATCGCGGCGACGAAAATGGCTTCGGCGAAGTTTTTGTTGAGGACGGGAATGTACGGCGCGCTGTGAAGCGGAAAATGGCTGATGAACAGGCGCGCCGCGGCGATGCACAAAACGCCCAGGCCGAACAGGCGCGTGGGCAGATAACGGAATCGATATCCCAGGTAAATCAGCACCGGCGCCTCGACGGCCCACATCAGCATGACGCCGTGCATCTTCATATGCAGCGGGACGGCCAGCGTGAGCAGGGCGACGGCCATGGTGACGAAACCGAACAGCGAGTTGGCGTCGGAGGCCAGGCGCTGTCGCGTCAAGGCGCCCATGGCGGTGTAGGACGCCGACATCCCCAGGGCGATGAATCCCAGAACGTGCCGGTGGTCGGTTTTCAAAATGGCGTATGCGAATCCGAAGTAAAACACCGCGTTGGCTATGGACATGACGAAACGTTCGACGGCGATGGGCGTTTCTTTGCGGAGGTGGTAGGTGAAGGGGATCAGCAGGAAAATGATGTAAAACGCCGTGAGCCAGAATATCGCCGGGAACTGATCCTTCATCTGGTAGTATTTTTCGTGCCAGACGATGAAAAGCAAAACCGTTCCGACGAATGCCAGAATGTCCAGCGCGCGCCATTTCCTGAAAAACGCCACGACCAAAACTCCCAGGTCGAGCATGACGAGGTAGCCCATCAGGCCGTCGCGATTGGCTTTTCCCGTGGAAATCATGACCGGCGTCAGCAAGCCGCCAAGCGTCGCAAGAACGGCAATCACTTTGGCGTCGTGCAAAATAGCGAGGGTGACGCCGGAAGCGGTCGTGAGAATCATCAGGACGAACGCAATTTCCTGCCCGATGAGTTGGTAAAATGAAAAGGCGGCGAAAATCGACATATACATGACGGACAGGCCGCAGCCGATGAGACCCTGGCCGAGAAAGCCCATTGATCTTCTGATGGAAATGTCACCGCTGACTAAAAGGACAATGCCGAAAGCGACGCCCATCATCACGCGGGCGCTGGGGCCGATCCAGTCGTTGTCGAAAGCGTATTTCAGAAAGAAACCCGTGGCTATCATCAGGATGACGGCGCCGGCCCAGGTCATCCACCGCTTGCCGATATTCTCCTCGATCCATTCCATGTTGATGGACGTGCGTGTGGATAAGGCAATGGCCTGTAAAGGCTGCGCTTTTGTTTCCTGCGATGATACAAGGATGCCGACGGGTATATTTTCATGGTCATCATCGACGTCCTGTGGTTTATCCACAGTTTTATCCACAACATTTTCCACATGCTCGTCCACAGGCTTATCCCCTGTGGATTCCACAACCTTTTGAACAGGCTTATCCACAGGTTTATCCACGGCATGCTGCGGGGCGGGTAAATGATCCGGCTGGAACTGCAACTCGGAAATCATTGTGTGAAGCTTATTGATGGATTCATTCTGCCTGTTGATATGCCGTTTAAGATCACGCAGTTGCTGATCGGTTTTGCGGAGCTGGATTATGGCGATAACGCCGGAAATACCGCCCCCGACCAACACAAGCAGGATAACGACACCAATAAATACCCAACTATCCATTCTTTGGTCTAGCTCCCGATTAAATGTACGCCGTCGAATCTAGCACAAACTTATGTAAAGACAAAAGCGAGGCTTGGGGATAATCGACTAAAAAAAGTATAAGGACAAAATGGTGTGTCAATCCTCAAGGCGCCATGAAATCCAGATCGGCGCCCTGATCAGCCTGAAGCACGTGTTTAGAATGCAAATATCGATAGCCTCTTGGCGGCGCTGCCGGCGTTTCCAGGGATTTGCGCCGGCCGGCCAATTCAGTTTCATCAACGAGAAGGTCGATCCTCCGCCGCGTGACATCAAGTTCGATCATATCCCCGTTGCGCACCAGCGCCAGCGGGCCGCCGACCGCCGATTCGGGGCAGCAATGCAGGACAATCGTCCCGTAAGCGGTTCCGCTCATGCGGGCGTCGGACACGCGCACCATATCCTTAATGCCCTGCGCCGCCAGGTATTTTGGAATGGGAATCGCCCCGGCCTCCGGCATTCCCGCGGCCGCGGGCCCGGCATTGCGCATGACCAGGACGTGATCCTTGGTCAAGGCAAGCGTAGGATCGTCGATGCGGTTTGCAACGTCCTCCGGCGACTCGAAAACCGCCGCCGGTCCCCTGTGCTGCATGAGTTCCTTCGACGCGGCGGCGCTTTTTATGATAGCGCCGTCGGGAGCCAGGCTGCCGGATAGCGCGGTCAAAGCGCCGGTAAGCCCCAGCGGTTTTTCGAGGGTGTATATGGCGTCCTGCCACGCGCCGGGCTCCGGGACATCTCTCAGCAGTTCGCCCAGCGGTTTTCCCGTGATCCCGACAGCATTCAGATCCAGAAGCGGCGCGAGAGTTTTGAGCAGGACGGGAACGCCGCCGGCGCGGTCCATGTCTTCCAGATAACCTTTGCCGGCGGGTTTGCAGTTCACGAGAAGCGGTGTTTTTTCCGATGCCTCCTGGAGATCCTGCAACGAAAGTTTCACACCGGCGCGGCGCGCAACGGCCGTGAGGTGTATGATGGCGTTCGTCGAGCCGCCAAGAGCCAGAAGAACGGTCAGGGCGTTTTTAAAGGCGCCGGGAGTCAGAATGTCTTTTGCGACGATCGGTTTTGCTGCCAGTTTAACGGCGCGGCGCCCGGATGCGGCGGCGCTCATGAGCCGTTTGCCGGTCACCGACGGAGGCGTGGCGCCGCCGGGCAGCATAAGGCCGAGAGTTTCGGTGAGGCAGGCCATGGTCGAGGCCGTTCCCATCACCATGCACGTGCCGCCGGTGGGGCAAAGGTTCTGCTCGATTCCGTCGATTTCCTCTTTGTCGATTTCCCCGGCGCGGTAAGCGGCCCAGTTTTTTCGGCAATCGGTGCAGGCGCCCAGGCGCTCGCCTTTCCAGTGTCCCGTGATCATGGGACCCGTGACGACGCTGACGGCGGGAATGTCCAGGGAAGCCGCCGCCATAAGCTGCGCCGGAACGGTTTTGTCGCATCCGCCCACGAGAACCACGGCGTCCATGGGTTGCGCGCGTATCATCTCCTCCGTTTCCATGGCCATGAGATTTCGAAAGAGCATCGTGGTGGGCGAAATGAGAATTTCGTGGAGGCTGCCGGTGGGAAACGCAAAGGGCAGGCCCCCGGCTTCCAGCACGCCGCGTTTCACGGCCTGCACAATCTGCGGCATCTCCCGATGGCAGGTAACGTAATCGGAAGACGTGTCGGCGATCCCCACGATGGGGCGGTCCAGATCATGCTTATCCAGTCCCATCGACGCCAGAAAAGCGCGCCGGAGATATTTGCTGAATTCTCCGTCTCCGTAGGAAGTCAGGTTGCGGAAAATTCCTTTGGCGTCGTTGTCTTTCATAGGCGTTGCCTCACGGGCTTACAAGCCGATTTTGTGACGGAGCTTTTGCGTGTCGCGGACCCAGTTCCCCACGTTCCAGCGGCCGTATGCGCCCAGGCCGCCCAGGGGATCGGCGCCGTAATAAACGGGAACATGAATCAAGGACAACCCCTGCCGTTTGTATGCCTTGTCCAAAGCCGATTGAAGCGTCTCGGGCGAAAATCCGGCGTGTATGGAAAAAACGCCGCGAAAAGCCCGGGCCATGGCGGAATAATCCACCTGGACGCCGTCGTTTGTGGCGTACTCTTTTCCGTACTGCGCGTTTTGCAGCGAGGAGATGGCGGCCATGCGCCGGTTGTCCAAAAGCAGGATGCATCCAAAAGCGCCGTGCTGGACGCCGTCGATGAGTATCTGAGGATTCATCATGAAGGATCCGTCGCCGGTGATGGCAAGGCCGTAGAATTTTTCATCCGCCAAAGCCGTGGCCAAAAGGGACGACGCCGCAAAGCCCATATAGCTGGCGCCGGTCTCGTTGAATGTCCGGCCGACGCGTTCGTCTTCGACCACCTGAAAACCGTTGGCCTGCACGTCCCCGGCGTCGAAAAAGGTTTTGGCGCCGATTTGCCCGGCCCAGTCTGTCGCGATCTTGATGACCGCCGGTTGCGTGAGAACGTCGCATCCCCACATTTCGTCGCGCAGTATCGGATTGTCGTACCGCTCCTTTTTGAACGCATCCCATTCCTTGCGCTTTTCGGAGCATTGCCGCATCCACGCGGAAGGCTCGCTCGGCGGCGCGACGCTCTTATCACGCAAGGCCGCCATGAGCTTGTCGAGCGTGGCGGCGGCGTCGCCCACGAGGGCGATGGTCCGGTTGTAATGCAGGGCCGCTTTCGCGTCGGTATTGATGTTGATGACGCGTTCAACTTTCGGGTAACCGGTGCGCGATGAGTCGGACTGGCAGACGGCGCGCGTGCCGACGGCGACAAGCAAATCCGCTTCTTCCATGGCGAAGTTGCCGCAGATGGATCCTTTCGAACCACCCACCGTCATGTTGCGGGGATTGGCGTAGGGCAAAGCCCCGGTCAGTCGGGGGCTCATCACGACGACGCCGTCGACCAGGTCCACGAACTGCGCGAGTTGCGTGCTTGCGCCCGATGCCCCCGCGCCGACTTTGACGACGATGCGCTTTGCTTTTTCGATGGCGTCGGCGGCTTTTTTATACGCCGAATCGTCGCTTGCCGCTCCGAGGGCGGGCGGCGCGCCGACGGGCAATTCGTCGATATTGAAACCGGGCAGTTCGGCGGGCTGCGTGTTGAGGGGAAGAAGCAGATAGAAAGGACCGGCGAAGTGCGGGTCGTCCACGCGGCATAGACCGCGTCGCAGCGCCGCGCCCACGGCCTCCGGCGTTTGCAGAGTATAGGCGTCGCCCATGGCGGAGCAAAGCTTCAGAAACGAATGTTGCTCATACTTTGGTATCTGCTGCATGTTGGGACCTTCGTCCTCCATGGTCTCGTCGCCGAAAAGATACCAGACGCCGAGTCCGTCGCTGGCCGGGGCCAGGGAACCGGCCAGGGCGTGCATGGCGCCGGGGCCGATGGAAGTGACGACCGCCGCTTTTTCACCCGTCACCCAACGCAAGGCCGTTGCAGCATGGCTGGCGGCGACTTCATTGCGTACGGCGTAGCTTTTCACGAGCCCGTTTTCTTCGTAGATGCGCAGCACCTCGCCGATTTCCGTCGAGCCGTGGCCCAATACAACGATGAACTTGCGTACATTTTGGCGCAGCAGTCCCAGAATTACGGCTTCGGCAACAGTGGTGTCGATGTATTGCGGCAACACCCCTTGCTCGATGGCGTTTCCCACGCCGCCGGCCTCGGCGACGGCCTTTGCATGCAGCGCCCTTTGTTCGGCGATTTCATTTGGATTCATGATGATGCTCGGTATAAGTTTTCACATTGACGAAGTCATGTTAGTCATGAAAGCTAAAGCTGGCAATCAGTCATGCCGATGGAAACGGTGGAAAGGATAAAGTTTGAGAGTCCTTCTTATCAATCCCGTAACGCGTGAAAGCGATATCCCGAAGTATTTTCCTTTGGGACCGGGACTGATCGGCGCGCAGCTCAAACTTGAAGGTCACGATGTCGAGGCGCTGGACTTGAACGTCTTGCGTTGGCCGAGGCGACGAACCGAGAAATTTATCGAAAAATCCGATGCAGAATTGTTCGCCCTTACGGGCCTGATAACCGATTACAACCAGGTCAAGGATCTTGCCGGGATCATCAAAAAGCGGCACGAAGCGCGAAAAATCATACTCGGCGGCGGCCTGGCGTCCAGCTTCTGGCGGCATGTTCTTGAAACCACGGACGTGGATTACGTCTTGCCCGGCGAGGGCGAAATTGCTTTAACGCAGTTGATGAATGCACTGGCGGCCGGTGAGGCGATAACGGGAATTCGCGGCGTCGCGGGAAAAGCCGGCGGCAAGGCGCTGCCGATGAATGCGCCGGGAGTTGTGGAAAATCTCGACGGCCCGCCGCGCACGGATTACGACCTTTTCCCTTGGGAAACCTATGCCCAAAACATGAAAAAGGCATGGATGTTTTCCCGGCCTACGAAGGCGCTTTCGGTCATCACCAGCCGCGGCTGTCCGTATCACTGCATTTATTGCGACAAGGCGATTTTCGGCAATCGCTTCCGCCAGCGCTCGGTGCGCCATGTCATCGATGAAATCGAAGCCATGGTCGGGCGCTACGAACTGGACGGCGTGCTCTTTGCCGATGACACGTTCACGCTGCGCAAAAAATGGGTTCTGGAATTTTGCAGGGAGTTTGGGCGCAGACTGCCGCGCGTGCGTTGGACATGCAACGGGCGCGTGAACCTGCTGGACGGCGAGACCGTTTCCGCCATGGCGGCGGCGGGCTGCGACACCGTCGGATTCGGCATCGAGTCGGGAAGCCAGGCGATTCTCGACGAATTGCGCAAGGGCGTCACGGTCGAAAAAGCCAAGGAGACCGTCAGGCTCGTCGAGTCCTGTGGAATCCGGCCGTTGGGATATATTACCCTGGGTTCGTTTTCTGAAAAACCCGAGACCGTTGGCGAGACGATTTCCTTTTTGAAGGAAACGGGGCTTGTCGCCGGCGTGAATTTCCTGACGCCTTTTCCCGGCACGCCGCTTTTTGACGAAGCCGCGGCCAGGGGCAAAGTGACGGACAGGCCGGAGGAACTGCTGGGGAAGTGGGACGCCTGGCAAGACAAGCTTCTGGTCAATCTCACCGATCTGACCGACGAAGAATTGATCCGGTTGAAAAAGAAGGTGCAGATGCATGCCGGAGGGCGGCGGGCAAGTCCCGCTTCCATGGCGTTTACGCTTTCGGCCGAGCAGCAGGAAGAGCTTTGGGAAAAAGCGCTTTCTCGAATGGCAGCCGAGGGGCATGAAAAATTCATTCTGTTCGGCGCGGGAAAACACAGCGAGCGTTTTATAAAATGGTTTGCAGCAAGGCAAAACCCCGGGCTGGACTTCGTGTTTGACCAGGACGTGAAAAAAGTGAGCCGGAAGACCTTTATGGGCGCCGCGATCAGCGACCGATTGCCGGAAGGCGGCGATGGACCGGCGATCTTGATTTCGTCGGACGCTTACGAGGATGAGATGTTCAGGAAACTTCTTGAACTCGGGCAATCACCGGAAGGGATCTATCGGATTTACGCCGATCTGAGCGCATGATGAAACGCCTTTTGAATACTACACGCCGGTGAGAAAATTGGATTTCCAAAAGACATACCGGGAAAATTTCGAAGCGCTGAAAAACAGCAAGCCCAAAACCGCCGAATTGCTTTCGAACTGGAAGGATCAGGTCGACTTGCAACTTTCACCGGCGCAAGGGGGAGGCTATTTTCTCGCCTTATCGACGCAAAACGGTCCGGTGGCCATTTCCGAGCCGGCGAAACCGGTTCAAAAGGCCAAGGCGTTTGCGCAAAAAGACATTCCCGGCGGCCCGACATTCGATCCGGTGTTGATCTCGGGCGTTCGCGCCGGTTATGAACTGGCTGCGTTTTTTCCACTGCTTCATGAAGAGCCCGGCGGGCGCTGGCAGGCCATGTACGTGATCGAGCCTTCCCCGGATGTGTTCATGGCCATGATGCACGTCAATGATCTTCGCTCGCTTTTCGCTTCGGAGCATTTTTACTGTTTCGTCGGTCCCGACGCATTGCGCGAAATGCAGGACTTCTTTTTGCGCGATCCCATGAAACCGCTTCCGAAAAATGTGAGTGTTTTAGGGCGCGCCGATGACGCGCAGGCGGCGGCCCGCACCGTTTCGGTTTGCCTGAAAGCCCGCGCCGAAGGCGCCACGCAGATCAAAAAAACTCTTGACGCATATTATGACTCAATCGATCGGCAAACCTGGATCGAGGATCTGCACCGAAAAGAGGGACTGCGCTTTTTGCTGATCAGCAGCGGATTTTCCCATTTCGTGCAATACGCCAACAGGGATATCTCTCATGCGCTGAAATCTCTGGGACACGAAATTCGTATCATCGGCGAGAAGTCGCGCGTTGATCATCTGACGGGACCGGCCCTGCTGAGGGCCATCGACGAATTCAAGCCTCATGTTATTCATCACATCGACCACATGCGTTTCGAATCGGCGCACATCTACCCAAAGAAACTGATCTTTCTGACCTCCATGCTGGACTATTTTCCCGCACTGGAAAATGAGGTAAGCGCCGCGAAGATGGGCGACTGGGATTACGTGACGGGGTACGTGACTCACTGGGAGCGTTTCGGATATCGACCCGACAGGCTGCTGCCGCAAGAGCCGATGAGCAATGAAAAGATATTCAAGCCGGTAACATTAAATCCTGAGCAGATATCGAAATACGCCTGCGAGGTCAGCTACATTTCGAACATCAGCAAAACACCGGAGGAATATCTCAAGGAACTGCTGACCCAATGCCGAAGCGGGAAAGCATGCCGGCGGATTATTGAAAAGATGTTCGAGAAGGTTCGCGAGGAATTTTCGGCGGGGCGGATCATTTGCGAGGAAAAAGAGTACCGGAAAATTTTTGAGGACTGCGGCGCCGGGTCCGTGGACCGGGCTTTAGGAGATCAAATCGTCGGCGCTTTTTTTGCGCTCGTGGGAAACGCGTATTTCCGCCAGCTTCCCCTGATCGCGCTGTCGGAGGCCGGAGTCGATCTGCGGCTGTACGGACGCGGATGGGAAAAACACCCGCAACTGGCCAAACATGCGTGCGGCGTCGTCGAACACGGCGCGGAATCGAATCTGGTTTTCAACGCCTCGGCGATCAATCTGCATATCAATCAGTTCCGCATGCGCCATAACCGCCTCAACGACGGCTACGGAGCCGGCGCGTTTTTCCTGATTCACAGACATGTCGACGAATTGCCTTTTGATACGGGCGGCGTGCTTTTCGAAGGCTGCGGCAAGCTGCCGGACATGGTGCGGTATTTTCTGAAGAATCCGGAGATACGACGGGTGAACGCGAAAAAGAACCGTCAAATTGTTCTGGATAACTATACCTATCGAAATCAATACGAAAGTATGCTCAGGCGGCTTGGTTTTTATTTCGGGGCTTCGTACTTCAGGGAGCTCACCGAGAAAATGAGCGAAACCTTCGCCTTTTACAACGACAGTCCCCTTTCCGAGATGCTTCGAACCCGCTGCCTGGCCGATATCATCAAGTTAACGATGAAATTCGATTTGGGAAAGGCCATGGAAGATTATTTCCAAAAAGACGGCGTTGCCGATGACGAACGCAGCGCATTTGAAGTAATCGTGGTGAGCACAATGACGGACAAAATGGCCATGGCCGATTTTAAGAAGGCCGGGAAATACGAATCGAAAGGGCAAAAAGATCATAGCGCGCGATATCTGGCGTCTGCATTGTTCTTAAAACCCCATGAAAAAAAATGGCGCAAGCATTTTCGCGCTTTGGTCGGAAATGATGATGCATTGATTGAGCGGGTTTCAAAACGCAAGCTTTTTAGGGAAAAAACCATTTGCCTCGATCGGATAAAACGGCCGTTCGGACTGACGATGGCGCCTGACGGACGGGCTGCCGTATCGGATTGGGCGGGCGTTAAGAGCAGCGAGAATCGTAGCGTATTTCTCGTCGATACAAAAAGCGGCGTCGTCGAGGAATTCGCCGGCGGACCCGGATTGCAGTTGGGCGACTTCGGCGCGGACGGCGCCTATTACGCGCAGCTTTACGCTTCGAACGGAGTGTTTCGGTGTGATCCCGAAAAACGGGAAAAAATCATCGAAACGGGCGAGACAGCACAATACGATGTGATTTTTCGGACAGTCGTTTGCCCCGACGGCCGCTTGCTTCTGCATGACTGGTCCACGCAAAGAATCGTACTCCATGATTCGAAAGGCAAGTTTGTTCGTGAGATAGTATCGCCTGGGAAATTCAAGGAAATACGAGGGATGAGCTTGTTTCGGGGCCGATTGTTTTTTATTGGCGACGAGGATTTGTTTCAACAAAGTATCGAGTCGGACAGTGAACGAAAATCGCTCCCCAGACCTCCCGCGGGAATATGGGATTCTTTGACCGTCGGCGCATTCGGAATCCTGGCCGTGATAGGATATTTTCACTCGGACGCGCATAAACGAAAGGTGAGGCGCATTGCGGGGATAGCGTCTTTGGATTTCGATGGAAAACCGAATTTTCTCAGTTACGAAAATCCCTTTGTGCATCATCCGGTGATACTGCAGGGCATTGACAATGAACCTGATAAATTACTATGGGCCTTGGATTGCTTTAGTAAAGAGCTTCACATTTATCATTTATGAGATCATCGCCATGATGAATTGCCGACCTTTGTGAAACGGGAAATTGGGAATATGGTTTTGGAAAATTTGAAGGTTGCATTTATTGGGGACTGCGTTGCGGAGGAACTCCACAATTTTGCTGCGATGTATTTTCCGACAGTGCAAAGTGTTTTTCGGCGAGTGAGCTCATATTTGCCGATGCTCAGTGCTCAAAAAGGCCTTCCGGAAACCCTGCATAAACGTCTTTACAACCCGCGCTATCGATCGTTTTACCATCACAGTCTGATTGAGCATCAATTCGGCATACTGGATATTGCACCTCGCCCCGATTTGATTGTGACCAACGTGATTGCCGAGCAGCCGCCGGGCTTGTTGAAGCACAAATCAGGCGTGTGTTTTTTTATTCTCTGGAAAGAACTGATTAAAAACTCAAATTTTGATTCCGATTGGATCAAAAACGAGTGTGAAATTGTTCGGCCTCTCGAAGAAGAATATTGCCGGCGTTTCTTTGATGGATTGGATCGCATGGCCCGGCAATATCGGGATATTCCAGTCCTTTTACTCCTTCCGATAAATTTGTGTATTTCCCTATTCGATATGGATTATGAATTGATCGGAATGCAGGAATATCCCCGGCAAAATCAAGACCGCTTTTTTAAGGAACTGAAGCGAATCTGCAAAGCCAATCCGAATTTGTTCGTTATGAGTTTTGACAGACTGATTGCGGACAAAATTGCAAAGGACGGTTTGCGTGAGGAATATTTATTTCCTTATTACGCCAACAGCGGTGTGAAATCGGATGCGCTGGTAAGGGATTTGACGCATCCTTCGGAGCCGCTTTTGAGTGAAGTCGTTGAAAAAGCCGTCAAATTCCATCAAGGCAATAAACGGGCCTATAAAGGGGATGTCCGGTATATTCATCGAGTTGTCACCGAAGAAGAGATTCTCGATTTAAAAGCCATGAATATTCCCATTCCGGGTTCTGATGAAGTCAAAGAATTGTTGCTAAAAGGTGATTTGCATTCTTTTTGTTACGCCATGAATTTCGTTGAACGGTATCCCGATTGCGTGTTTCACGATGAAATCATGGCGGCATTGATGAAAAATGAAAAGTTTCATAAGGACAAACTCTGCCGCAACACGATGCTGGCGCATATGAAAAGGAATCTGCACCCGGAGTATCTCCCCTATATTGCCTGCCTGCTTGAAGTTCACATGGAAAATATGTTTCGGGACAACGCGCTTTATAAAGGGTGGGTTTATGAAACAATCATTTCAATCCGTAAAAAGATCATGGAGGAAACCGATTTCCATTCACAGAAATTATATTGGGATTTTCTGATTTCTAAGCTCACGAAAAACGGCGTTAAAAGAATTGCGTTGTTTCCGGCCGGCCGGCATACCCGCCGGTTGTTGTCTTATTTAAGAAAAATTAATTCCATAGAAGTTGTTGCGGCTTTCGATGAAAACCAGTCTTTGCAAAATAGCGATATTGAGGATGTTCAGGTTATCAATCCTATTCAAGCATCAAATGTGAATATCGACGCCGTCATAATTTCCAGCGACGGCATGGAAGATGGAATGCTTAAGCGTTTTTCTGAAATCAATGGATATAAGATCCCTGTGTATTTAATATATGGCAAGTGATGGAAATCGCCTTACTCAAATAATTTATGACTGTTAAGCTGTTACAATTTGGCCGCGACATGAGTTTGAAGCGCTTTGTATCAGGAATATAAACGAAATATAGGGATGTTGCTCGGAAAAACTTCCTTCGCTCTTTTATAAAGCATTCGTTCGTTGGCGTCGGAACTGACGATGACGGCGTGGATGTCAATGTTCGCGGTAGGGCTTAATATCGGAACTCCACATATGTTTTCCGATTTCGGATTATCATCAAAAATAGTTACAGGTTTTGGCGAAAAAACATTGGCATCCAGCAGACGACGGGTATGCTGCCCGGCGCCGAAAATGGCATAGGGGACGAGGTTAAGCCTTTTGATCATATTCATCATATTCGCCGCGCGGCCTTTTTCGCCCGCCGGGTCATCCGGATCCCGGGGCAGGTGGGATTTGCACCAGGCCGGGCACGAAAGGCGCCAGAGTCGCTCATGATATTCCGATAGCTTTTGAAGGTCATTTTCTTCGGCGAAAAGGTGCGCTAACTCGGATGTCGGATCGAGCCCCATGTCCATATCTTTCGCCAGGGAAAACGCCCAGCCCTTCGGCCAATAGAATAGATGCTCGAAATTCTCGAAGGCTTTTAGGGCCGACGCAAAGACCTCGTAATTCGGCGCGCTGTCTCCAGTGTCCCGCAGGATGTATTTTCCTAAAAACTTTTCGCGCCGGTTGACGTCCACGCGGGGGAGGCGCCCGGCGCGCAGAACTTCGGCGTCCATATAAGGATGATCACGCAGCAACTTTCGCCAGCTTGCGAATGTCTCATCGCGATCCGTGAGGATGCTGACCGCCGGGCAGTAGCGGCGTTTGGTTTCCATCATTGAGGCCGGAGAAAAGGAATCGGAATGGAATCGCCGAAGATCCTCGATGACTTCAAGATGATGCCGATTGCCCTGGCGGCCGCGGCCGGTCTGGCGGCAACGGTATTCATACAGAACTTCCGGCACGTGCACGGCGGGCGAATCTTTCGTGATCTGAAGCCAGAAATCCCAGTCTTCATACTCGAATCCGCGATCGGTCGTACGGAATCGCGCGTCGCCGATGGCGCTTTGGCGAACGAGGGATGCGATGGAAAGCGTGTTCGTATAGCATAAGGCCAGGCGACTGAACGCGGGCCTGTATACGCTTTCACCCGTATCCATGCGGCGATAAGCCGGGTAGGCCAGCGCGGCTTCGGGATTATCATCCAGCGCATCGGTCATTTTTTTCAGGGCGCCGGGTAAGAGCTTGTCGTCGGCGTCCAGAAAACAAATGAACTTTTCGCGCGCCTGCCCGATGCCCAGATTGCGCGCGGCGGCGACGCCCCGGTTTTCTGTGCGAATAAAATCGACGCGGTTAAGTGCGCCTATTTCTTCGCATTTTGCCTTCGTCGCATCGTCGGTGGAGCCGTCGTCGATGAGGATCACGCGCGACGGTGCGCCTTCTTGCGAAAGCGCGCTTTCGACGGCCTCTTCGACGAATTCGCCGAGATTGAAGCATGGTATAACGACGCAGATATCAAACATAAAGATGCCTATAACGTATCGAGCCCGCGATCCGGCCGAGTCGTTTTGCCGTTGTTATTACCCAGTCCAGGAATTGGTCGGAATAACGGGTGTTGAACGTCGCGTCGAGGCGAATTTGGATCCCCGCGCCATGGGCCAAAGCCGAAACAAGATTATCCGCTAACCGGTGCGGCGGAATAAAAACCGCCTTTCGGTCGGTCGGCTGTTGAAGAAAAACATTTCCCTCGCTGCGCGCCAGCCTTTCCATGGCTTTTTCGTCGTACAAACCCAAAACACGGACGCCCTGATTTTTTAAGTCAGCAAGTTTCGGTATAAGAACATGCTCGAAGGCGTCCGTTGAAATCAGGATCGTTTTGCAGCCTCGGCGCAGGGCCTCTTCGAGCGATACAACCGGCAGTGATCCGACCGTTTGATCCGGCGCGGCTTTGTCGTCGATGACGCCTTTGATATTCAGTGAGCTGAAATCGGGACGCGTCATCATCCGACGCGTGTGCTGGCCCGCAGCATAGAGAAACAAATTCGGATGATTTTCTTTTATCAGCGCTTGCACGCCCGCGTCGAGATATTCAACGGAAGGCGGAAGCGGCGCTTTGATGATCTGTAGCCCTTGTTCCGCCGCTGATTCCAGCATCGCGGAATCAGCCAGACCGTCCGTTGTCAAAATATATCCATCACCGGCGCACCGCGAAAAGAAATCTTCGGGACGCTCGTCGCGAATTCCGGCGATTGCTTCCGGACTGCAATCCCGCGTTGCAAAACTGTAGGCCTGGCGGATAAGCGATTTCCACGTTTTAATAGCGTTTCCAATTCTTTCAGATGTCGACAGGTCATCTAAGGGAAAGCGCTTGTCCAGATCGACGTGGCCGAATCCATATCGGAAAAATGCTCTGAAGAGACTCGTGAGAGTTTCCCGGTGATGATGATGCACGATGGCGTCCTGCGCCGCGCGAAATACATAACGGCTGCCGCGGATCATGCGCCAGGCCATCTCATGATCGCCGGAAGAAACCATGCTTTCGTCAAAACTGCCGACATGATTAAAAACATCGCGCCTGTAGAACACGTTAGCCGTAACGATGGCTGGGCGAGTGGAAGCTTCGATATCCGGGTGCAGATCGAGGAAACCCCGCCGGGATTGCCAGCGGGCGATGTCGTTATCGGATGGTGCGCCGATGACCTTGCCCGCCACGCCGCCGATATCGGGATGCTCGAACCATTGCACGGCGTTTGCGATCCAATCCGGATCGGCCGCGCAGTCGTCATCGGTAAAGGCCAGGATTTTGCCTTTCGCCTTTTTTATCCCGTGATTTCTCGCCGCGTAACTTGTCTGGCGGTCGGCATAGAATTCATAGCGCACGTTCGTAAATTTTTGAATTTCGCGTTTAGTATTATCTTTCGAATTATTGTCCACGACGATGACTTCGAATCTGTCCCGGGGGTAGGACTGCTTTTCGAGGGATTCCAGCAATCCGCCGATTTTTTTCTCGCCGTTGAAAGTCGGTGCGATGACGGAAACGAAAGGGCTGTGCCTGCCCGGATTATGAAAGGGTCGGTCATGAATCAGGTTTTCAAAAGCTTCGAACACCATTTCAGGCGTGACCATTTCCAGGCACCAGGCCCGGCACGCCGGAAGAGGCGATCCAGGTACATAACACGGAGAGCAGGACGCGGGTCTGCGTACGATACGGTGTTTTTCACAAAGCGGTGGATTCCGCATGTGCGAGGTCGGGCCGAAGATGGCGATCACGGGAGTTTGGATCGAAGCGGCCAGATGCATGAGTCCCGAGTCGTTGGCGAATACGGCCTTAGCGCCTTTCATAATCGCGGCGCAAAGCGGAATAGTGTCTTTTCCGGCCAGATTGACAGGCCGGCATCGGCAATGTTTTTCCACTTCAGCACAAAGGTCCGTTTCATCCTTGCTTCCCACGAGAAGGGAAGTGAATCCTTTGTCGGCCAATAAATCGACTAAACCGGCATAGCGATCGGGCTTCCACCTTTTGATTCTCAAGTCCTCGTTGCTGCCCGGATGAATGACCACATATGGTTGTAAAACTTGCCATTGTTTGAGGAAATCCCGCCCGTCTTTAATCAGTTCTTCTGAAAGCTCGATTGATGGATCGGATGCTTGGACGTCAAAACCGACGGCTTTGAGCATGTCGAGGTTTAAATCAACTTCATGCTTTTTCGGATCGGCTTTTAAGTTGCGAGTGAACTGCCCCTGCAAGTTGCCGGTGTCGTAACCCACGGACACGCGCGAGTAGCTCCGGACCATGTCGGCGAGCCCGGCATCCGCGCACGGATAGGCGACGAAAGATAAATCCGCGTCGATCTCCTTCAATGCGTTTTCCGTGTCACGGCCGATGAAAATCGCCGGCAAATCCGGGCGAGCGAGATTGGCTATCTGACGGCAGCGGGCGTCGAGCACAAGATGGATGTTCGCCTTGGGAAATAAGGCTTCGCAATGACTGATGAAAGGCAGCGTGAAAATAAAATTGCCGATGCCGTAACGCCGGACGATGAGTACATTGCGTATTTCGTCGGGATTAATCATGGCGTTTCATGATGCGCGACTCGTTGATCATAATGTCTTTTTCGAAGCTCTCCATCATGGACGGAAGCTCCGGCAGCGTGTCCACCTGGCGGACGAACCGGTTGCAATTACAGACTTCCCTGTCGCAGGCGATCGGCTCGGGAAACAATCTCAGTTCCCCTTTTGAAATATCCCCCAGGCTGCCCTGACTTCCCGGGCATCGATAAACCTTGCCGTCGGGCATAATACGGATCAGGCTGTACCCGGCCTTGCAGATTTTGCCCAGATAACTTGGAAGCTCGAAAAGGTGAGGGCGCATCTGATCGCCGTAAATCACGCGGCGCTGCTCGTCCGTGTAATCCTGGGGATATGTTTTGCCCTTGTGCTGCGTGCGGCAGGGTTGCGGTGTGATGCGAAAGCCGAGGTCGGCAAATTCCTTTTTCGCTGCCTCGTAATCCTCGAAGCGGCGCGGATGCATGACGTACGGAATTGTAACCCGAAAGCCGTGATCGGCCAGATCGCAGACGCTTTTCATGAATCGTTTTTTGTTTTCGGCGATCTTCTCAGCCTCCGGGTGATAGGCGCATGAAAACATGACGACACGCTCGGGGACAACGGCATCGAGGACGCCGGAGATACCCAGAGAAAGATTCGTGTCCACGCTGATCCAGTGTCCGGCCCGCGTCAGGCAAGATAAAAGGTCGACGAAGTCAGGGTACAGGAAGGTTTCTCCGCCGCTGATGACGAACCACCATTTGCGCTTCGTATTTTCAAAAACGGTTAAGAATTCCCCGTTTGTAAAAGGCGGCGGGGGATCCTGGGGACGCATCGGCGAACCGGCGCAGCAATACTCACAATGGTAGTTGCACTCCAGGCGGTTCTGGAACATGGCGACGTTTTGCGCGGCTTCTTTTAGCGAAAATCTCGCTGGTCTGCCGGCGGTCATGATTTCTTTCTCCAGTTGGCGTATTCATCGAACCAGAACGGGCCGCCGTTTGGGCGCGGGGAGTAAATGGATTGGGCGCATAGCCGATTTTCGCCGAATTCCGTGGTTCGCTTCCAAAGCCCTCTGTCATTGAAACCGGAAAACAACAAAATCGAATTGTCGATTTTCGAGGCGTCTTCCAAAGACATTCTCGGCGCCGCGATACTTCCCATGTTGTGAAGCTCTTCCACGAGGCCTACAGGTTGAATGGTTTGTGTGTGGCCTTCGTCATCCATGACTAGAGTGTGATGACCGCCTCCGAAAAACACCACCGGACCGTTTATTCTGGCCGTGAATTGTTTGACGAAAATCTGTCGCCAATGCTGCATGAGGCGCGCCGGCGGAAGCAGGCCGCATTCGGCCGGAGTGTTTGCATCGAAAATCGGCTGTCTGGCTATACGATTCAAGTACCACCCGGCCCAATAATTCATCATCGGCCAAAAATCCGCGGTATTTTCGGCGACTTGAGTGAAACCCTCCGCAGCGCCGGTAAATTGTCCTCGAAGATATTGAAGGAGTGATTGATAAAACGCTAATTGAATGCGTTGATCCGCCCGGCTGCCCTCGTCGATGAGTTGCGCAGCCTGATTTATCGATTGGGATGCTTCCGTTATGTCGATGTCGTGGATCAGCAAATCCGCCAGATGGAGCCAAAAATCCGCCTTGTCTTCGAAGTCGGGAAAGCGCTGATGTCCATAATGTCCCGCATCGAGTTGAGGCTCATAGATCGGTTCCGTGGCGGCATAAGCGGGCGGGCGGTCGACTCTCTGCCACAAAAACGGCCGGTCTATATCTTCATCCCAGTTGAAATAGGGCGTCAGATAATCGCCGTACGTGTAGCCCATTTTGTCGATTTCGGCGAGTTTGCGGGTCTTGTCGACGTAGCCGTAATGCTTGACGCGGAAATTGACGCGTCCCCAGCCGCCGGGGATTTTATCCACGTTGGGAAAGGCTTTGTGAAATTTAATGTTGAAGTAAAATACCTTGCCCGGTTCATGGCGGAAAAGCAGCGGGTGCATGATTTCCGCGTCGCCTTGCGTTTCACCGTCCACGAAGTTGAATCGGTGGCAGGTCCAGGCTTTGATACCCGGGACTTTCATCAAACGGCGAATGTTGGCCGCGCCGAAGTCGTCCAATGTTTCATCCGCGTCCATCTTGATGATCCAGTCCGGTTTGGTCAGCGTGGCCAGGGCCAGGGCGATGCTCCGGTCGTGGGTCTCGTGATAGTAGCCTTTTTGCATGGAGACCACGTGCCGCACGAGGGGATGGGAATCGAGAATTTTCAGCGTATCGTCCGTCGAGCCGTCGTCATAAGCGACGATGTGGTCGCAAAACTTTTCCAGGTTGGCCAGGCATCGCGGCAGATTCTTTGCCTCGTTTTTCACGCGCAAGGCCGCCGTGAGGACAAGCCCGTCATTCGATTTCGTCATCATTGCTCCACCAGATATTCCACGCATTGCCGGCACATGGCCGGGACGCTGTCTTTGGTTCGCGCAGCCAGGGCCTTGCGAAAATCCTGATACGGCGTCGATTCCCAAAGCGCACGCATATCCGCAATTTCTCCCGCGCGGCCCGGCAGCCAGGCGCTGGGCAGATGCGGGCGCGTGCAGCACGGGCCGATCATCCCGTTGACCATGACGTAATAACCCGCCCACGGCCACACGCAGGTTTTGAAACGTTCGTGCAGGCCCGGTTTGAGATCGTAAAGCTGGATTCGGATTCCCGCGTCTTGCGCCGCTTTTTCGATAGCCGGTCTGACGCGCTCGATTTCGGATGACGAGGCCAGGAGATCGGGATTGTCGCCGACGGGAGTAAACTGCACGTACGACACGCCGTATTTTCGAGCCAGTTCCAAGACAGCCGGAAGCTCGTCGATGTTTTCATTCATCACGCACACGTTGAAACCGAATTTTGGGGCTTCTTTGCCGATCCCATTTTTCATGTCGCGCAGTTCGCCCATTTTGCGCAGCACTTTGGCAAAATCGCCGCGCTCGATGCGCTCGTCGCTTTTTTCGACGCCGGCGCCCAGCACCGAAATCATGAGAAAATCAAGCCCCGAATCCATAACCTGCTTCGGATCGTAGAGCAGGCCGTTGGTGTAGGTTTCCACATAAAATCCGCGATCCTTGCAGACGCGCACCATGTCGTAAAAGCGCTTGTGAATGAACGGCTCGCCGGTTCCCTGGAGGCAGAATCTGGCGCCTTCCGGCGCTTGTGCGACCACGCGCTGAAAAACTTCCCAGTCGAGATGATGCGAACCGGTTTTGGCGATCATTTGAGGGCGGATGCACATTTTGCACTGCACGTTGCAATGCGTGGTGACTTCCACCTGGACGCGAAGGTTTTTAAATGGCGGAATCAAATTGTTTTCGACAGGGGAGATGGCTGCACTCCTTGGCGATGAAGTTTAATAATTTATCGGCCTAAACTACGCACAGCTTAAGAAAAATGAATGACTTTGGCGATAGCCGAAGATCCGGACCGTTAGGGCCTGCGTCATAAAACGGGGTTTTGGTTCGTCTGTCGGTTTTGGGCCGGTTTGCGAATTCACTTTCATTCCGAGCAAGCGACGACTTTGTCATTCCGACCGGAGCTTTAGCGTAGTGGAGGAATCCCTTCAATGAGGCGCTGCCGCCTTGCCATGATGTACACAGTAAAATGATAAACACGCATCGTTTAAGGGATTCCTCGACTCGTCCTGACGGACTCGCTCGGAATGACAGATTTGTCATTCACTCAAACGGTCATTCACTCAAACCGTCTCGTCACTCAGGCCGTCCCGTCACGCGACATCGGATTGAGAAGATTTTCCTTTGAAAAGCAGATTTGTAGACTGCGTACTACAATTTTCTCCCCATTTTCTTCGGGGATCCGAAAAAACCCGGTTTCATGACGTAGGCCCGGACCGTTACAGTTGCTTGCCGAAGATCAGCCGGAGTAATAAAAGAGTGTGACTTTTGTTTTAACCTAAAATTATAACGGAGGTCGGCGCCATGGCGCGGCCAATGACGGAAACGCAGGCAAAAATCCTTTTGGCGCAGTTCGGCATCGAGGTTGTCGAGGGTCTTGAGTGCACCGGCGTCGAAGAAGCAGCCGAAGCAGCCCATAGGCTCGGTTTTCCGGTAGCCCTGAAGGTTTCCCATAACGAATTGGCGCACAAAACCGACGTGGGCGGCGTTGCCTTGAATATCGAAAGCGATGAGGATTTGAAATGGGAGGCCGCGCGCATTCTGGCGCTTGCCGACGGGGCGGCGCTGCGCGTGGAGAAGATGGCCGAAGATGGCGGACTCGATCTCATCTGCGGCTTAAAGCGCGATCCCGTTTTCGGCGCCGTCGTGATGGTGGGTACGGGCGGCATCTACGCGGAAATTTTAAAAGATACGAGCCTGCACGTCGGAAAATTGGATGAAACGCAGGCCATGGCGATGATCGACCGGCTCAAGTCGCGGCCTTTGCTGGACGGCGCACGAGGCAAGGCTCCGCTGGACAGGAAGGCGCTGGCGCAGGCGCTGATTAAAATTTCCCGCATGGCGGAAAAACGGCCCGATCTCATGGAACTGGATATCAATCCTCTGCGTCTATATGAAAATGGCGCGCTTGCCCTGGACGCCTTCGCGGTTGTCGGCGACAAGCCTGAAACGAAATCTTCCGATTCGGCGGCGTATTCAAATGAGCGCGTCGACAAATTTTTCAATCCCAAAAGCGTCGCGGTCATCGGCCCTTCGACAAGCGGCGCCAGGGCCGGGAATATCATTATCCGAAACATGAAAACCCTCGGATACAAGGGCGGAATTTATCCCGTGAATCCCGCCGGGGGCGTCATCGAGGAGTTGCCGGCCTATCCGACCATAAAAGATTGCCCGCAGACGCCGGATGCGGCCGTTCTGGCGCTTCCGTTTCATCAGGTGGAAAAAGTCATGGCGCAGGCCGCCGAGGCGGGCGTGAAGCACGCAATCGTGGTTTCGGGAGGATTTTCCGACGCGGGCGCGGATGGAAAGCTGCGCGAAAAAAGAGTGCTGGAAATCTGCGCGAATCACGGAATCCATCTCATGGGGCCCAACAGCATCGGCGCCGTGGACGCGCATAGCGGATTTTGTACATCCATCGGAATACTGCCGCCCATGAAGCCGACCGGCGTGTCCATTTTCGGGCAAAGCGGAACTTTCTCCACGGGTTTTGCGCTGGAAGAAATCACGCGGCGCAATCGCGGTTTCGCGAAGATCGCATGCATGGGAAACAAAGCGGACGTGGATGAATCGGATTTTCTGGAGTACCTGGCCGACGATGAAAAAACCCGGGTCATCGGCTGTTACGTCGAAAGCGTCAAAGACGGCGAGCGATTCATGCGCGCCGCGAAAAACGCCTGTAAGAAAAAACCCGTGGTGATTCTCAAATCGGGCCGCACGGAAGTGGGGGCGAAAGCCGCCGCCTCGCATACCGGCGCCCTGGCGGGTTCGGATCGGGTCTACGACGCCGTGTTTCGCCAAAGCGGCATGATCCGCGTTGACGATTTCGAAGAATTCTTCGGGACCCTGCGCGCTTTTGACATGTGCCCCGCGCCGAAAGGAAATCGCATCGGCGTCGTATCGATAACGGGCGTGGGATGCGTGCTGGCCGCCGACGCGTGCGGCATGCGCGGGATGCAAATAGCCGCGCTGACCGACGGGACGAAGGAGAATCTCGAAGAACTGGTTCCCGACTGGGCCGTCATCACGAATCCGGCGGATATCTGGTCGACCATCGAGCAGCGCGGCGGCGCCGATGCGTTTCGTAAAATGAGCGAGCATATCATCGCCGACGAGAACGTGGACATCCTGCTGGTCATTCATGTGCTTTTGGAAGAAGGGGCTTTCGATGCGGCGAAAGCCTTTGCGCCGATCAGGCAGGCTCATCCCGATAAGCCGATCATGGCCTGCTATCTGGGCGGGCGAAAAGATTTGCTGGAGAACTACCAGACGGGGCTGGAGTCGATCGGCGTCCCGGTTTTCAAGGGGCCGCTTTCGGCCGTCAGCGCCGCATCAAGGCTTTATCAAAGGTCGCTGTCGAACAAATCTTCCTGAAAATATCGGCGCAGAGGTTCGGAAAGTTCATCCGGCGATATCCCCTCATAGTGGGGACGTAAATCCACTTGGTTCAACGTGTGCCAGAAGAGAATCGGTTCGTCGGTGATGTTCTTACGCCGTATGAAATCGATCATGGCGGCGAAAGATTTGCCCGTGTACGTCGGATCGAGCATCAGTTCGCCTGTTTTCTTCGCGATATTGACGGCCGCTTTGCATTCCGGCGTGGGCCGTCCGTATTGCCCGCCAAAAAAGTTGTCGATCAATCGAATCTGCGCGGGATTGATGCGCAAGCGGGGGATGGACGGATCAAGCCCGCGCAAAAACCGCATCGTGCGGTTGGCATGCCAGGAAACCACGAAAGGATTGGTCAGGATTTTCGGCACGATGCGCACGCCGATGACTTCCGTGGGAATTCCCGCCAGTTTCAAACCGAGCATAAGCCCGGCGTGCGTGCCGCATGAACCGGATGTAACGAAAAGATAACGGGGCAAAGGCAATTCGCCGTTTCGTATCTGCTGCGCCAACTCCAGGCCGGCTTCGATGAATCCCACGTTTCCCGTTGGCGACGATCCGCCGAAATACATGAAATAAGGCGGCATTGCGCCTTGCAGCCTGGGGCGGACGCACATCTCCATCATTTTCAAAAAACCGACGACGTCATTGGGACTGTAAACGATTTTGGTTTTCTGGGAGTGGTTGACGAGGATATTGCCGCGCACGTACGACAAAACCGGTTGCGGGCTTAACGATAGAATCGGCTCGAAACCGTATTTGCGGCAAAACAGGCTCGTCGCCGCGCCGTGATTGCTGCCGGCGCTTCCCATGGTCAGCATGGACCTGCGTCCCATGGCGCGGGCCTCGGCGAAGATGAATTCGAACTTGCGTGGCTTGTTTCCGCCGTAGAGCTCGGACGTAAGTTCGTCGCGCTTGATCCAAAGTTCACTGGCGCCGATTTGTTTTCCGGTTTTTTCGAGTCTCTCGACAGGCGTGGGCAGATTCGCCAGGGGCATCCACGGAAGTTTCCCTTTAAGGCCCGGAAACAGTTTGAATATCAATCGGGAGTTTGCGGGATTTTCGGAAATTTTATCTGGGGTCATATTGATATCATCCATATGAATTGCGAAATGAACAAACGATTGGAGAATACTTAAGACGGCTTATTCACGCAAGAATACCTTTTGAAAGGAGCCTGCGTCACAGAACCGGGTTTTATGGAACCAGTCGGTTTAAGATTATTCACACGCATCTTTTAAGGGATTCCTCGACTTCGCTCGGAATGACAGGGGGGCGCTCACTCAAAGTGATTCGCTGTACGCTATTGCCTGATAATGGAGCTTCGTTTACAAAGGCCCCGGAAGCAAAAGGGGGGAGCGGATGAGCATATTTTGCGGATTGCTGATCGTTGTTGCGGCGTTTGCCGGAATCTATTTTTATTCCAAAGCGAAATACCCCGCCAAGCCTGCGCCGGATGAAACGCATTTCATCACCACGTCCGACGGATGGCGGCTTGCGCTGCATCGATATTGTCCCAGGGGAAAAAGACCGACGAAAGAGCCCGTCCTTCTTCACCACGGCCTGACGTGCAGCCATATCGGTTTCGATCTCGGCGTCAGCGACGTTGAAGGCCCTGTCCCTTCTCTGGCGCACTGGCTGGCGGATAAAGGGTATGACGTTTGGGTTTGCGATCTGCGCGGCCGGGCGGCGTCTGAAACCGCCGGTTGCTTTGCCGATAAAAACTGGGACTGGAACGTGGACGATTACATCGAAAAAGATAATCCGGTTATCGTGGATTATGTTCTGTCTCAATCGGCGTACAAAAACCTGCACTGGATCGGCCACAGCATGGGCGGCATTTTGCTGTTTTGCTATTGCGCGTTGAGCGGTTCGCCGAAGATCGCCTCCGGCGTGTCCGTGGGATCGGGGCTGGATTACACGGACACCGGCTCCCACTATCAGCCGCTGATCCCGCTGGCGGATTACGTGGGGAAAATCGGGCGCATCCCTGTGGGAATTTTAACGACCATCTTTGCGCCGTTTTGCGGTCGGATGAATAATATCTTCGAGTCGTTCAATTATTATCCCAAAAACATTTCGCCCCTGGCGGGCAGGGTGATCCACGCATCGGCCCTGGTCGATACGACGGGCAAGGTGCTGGAGCAAATGGCGACGCTTTTCCGGCACGGCGGCTTGCGCTCCGCAAACGGGGAAACCACGTATACGGAGCTCGCCAAAAACGTAAAAACGCCGATCCTGCTCCTGGCCGGTGACAGGGATTTGCAAGCTTCGCCGATGCTCAGTGAAAAAACCCGCGATCTTTTCCCCGGCAAGAAACACAAAACCATGTTTTTCGGAAAAGAATACGGCCACGCGCAGCATTACGGCCATTTCGATCTGCTCTGCGGCCTGCGGGCCGACGAAGAAGTATTTCCGCACATCTTGGAATGGCTCAAAAAACACCGAGCCACGAAGAGTGCGAAGAAGAAGTAAAAGTTAACTCGTCTTTCGTCTTTTCAATAGACTGCGCATTTTGAAAACGAGGATCACGCCGGCGAAAACGGCGATGGCGAGGATGAAAAGGCGCGGGGAGAGTTTTTGCGAGATGCCGGAGTGCGCGGCGCGTGAAATTGTTTCGTCGATCCTAAGTTCGATTTCGTCCGTTCCGAACAGGACATCATCTTCCGCAACAATGATTGGCAAAGGCTCCCGGCGGTCGGTGGCGACTTCCAGAGAAGCGCGGTTTTCCGGGCTTTCCAGGCTGCGGTACGTCGCCACGATGTTTGCTTTGTTGCGCGCGGCGGCTTTTTCAAAAAGTGCGGCCAGGGGATCGGCCTGCCTGGATTTATTTTTGTAATAAACGGTGAGGATGACTGAATTTTCTGCTTGCCCGTAACTTTCCACGAATGTTGACGCGCCTCCGGCGCTTAGTTGCCGCCCTCCGAGCGTCGCTTCGTAAAATTCCCCGCCGTGCGCGTCGACAGCCTTGACCCGCGCGCCGGTGCGGTCGATTTCAAGAACCAGGAAATGATGGACGGCGCTGTAGTAGCGGTAAACGCCTGCGCGGGGCGGGGCGGATTCCAGCAGCGCGCCGCCTCCGCCGTTGGTGAAATAATGGACGCCGTTTTTCGTGGCGTGGGAAAAATAATGCGCCCCGGAAAAGACCGCCGTCACGCCGAAATTCTCGAAGATCGGTGTGAAGACATCCCGCAAGGCTTTGGGAGTGTTGCCGTTTGCGTCGATGACCGGTTCGTGCACGACGGCGAAGATGTATTTCGCCCCGCGTTTTTTCGCGTTCGCCAGATCATCGCGCAGCCATGCGGCCTGCTTGCCGTCGGCGGATGTCTCTACCTTTTTTTGCGACGCGGTTTTCCAGAGATTGCAAATGACGAAATGCGCGCCGGCGCGGTCGAACGAGTACCAGGGATTATCGGCCAGAAGCGGAAAAACTTTTCGCATCAGATCCGGCGGTTGATCGCTTTGGCCGATGGCCGGAAAAATCGGCGCTCTGGCGGTCAGTTCTTTTTCAATGTTGAAAAAGTTGGCGATCAGATCTTCCCGACCGCCGAATTCCACCAGGTCGCCGGTATGGATCACGGCGTCGGGAACGACGGACTCGTTAATGGCCTGCACAATCTGCGCGTGCGTTAAATCGAAACTGTCGTCGCCGCTGCGCGTGTCGCCGTAGATCACGAAAACACCGCTTTCCGCGGCATACGGCACGAAAGACAGCGGGGATTTTGAAGGGACCGGTTCTTCGTCGAGGAACACCGAATAGGAATACGTCTCGTCAGCGTTTAAATCCCGGAACTTCGCACAGGCGGACCTTGCGCCCTCGGCTGTTCGGCGGATCGGCTGCGGTTCGCCCTGCAACTCAACGGTAACGCGGTCTTGCGGATCGGCAAAAAAGCAAACGGCTGTTTCCGAGGCCGAAAGGGACTGGATATAGGGACCGAAATGTATTTTCGCCCCGGCGGTCGACGCGGAAAGAATAATCCCGAGAATCAAAAAGGATATGGCGGCCGTTTTTTTCATGGTTTTTTGAGAATTCGCTCCACCGTTTCGATGAGCGACGCTTTTTCCGTTTCGCCGATAGTCGAAAAGCGGCTTATGACGCGGCTTTTCGTGTCGATCACGAAAGTGACGGGCAGTTCCCGCACTTTATAAGCGGCCATGACCTTCTTGTTTTCGTCCAGGAGGATGGGATAGGGGATTTGAAACGACTTGGCGATGGAATGAATTTTGTCGATGTTTTCCGGATCGACATCCACGCACAGCACCTGCGCGTGGCCGGCGAAGCGTTTTTGCACGTCTATGAGATGGGGTATCTCTTCTCGGCAGGGCGCGCACCACGTGGCGAAAAATGTCAGGACGACCGGGCGCGTCAGTTCGGCGTTTAGATAATGGGTTTGCCCCGTCAGATCGTCGAGGCGAAAGTCCGGGGCGACGGAGCCGGCGCTTTTCGGGGCTTTGTCGCAGGCCGGCAGCGCCAGAATTGCGATAACGAGAATGATTCTAGCGATTTTCACCGGCTTTGCTCCGACCTTTCTTCAGCCAGATGCGCAAGGCGGCGTCCGCGAGATTGATCAGGACGGTCAGGGCGGAAGCGCCGATCAGAAAGTAACTCAAGTTAGCGCCGAGCGAACTGGAGTTGGGATTCAGGCCGACGCGCACGTGAAGAATTTTTCCTTTTCTTTTCATTTCAGAATCCGAAAACGTAAAGCTGATGAAAATGATACATGATCAAATAAAGCGCAGCCATGCAGCAGCTTACCATATGCGCGGCGATAATCCATGGAAAGTTCCATTTTCCGCGCCCCAGCGTGCGGTTTGTAAACAATATCAGGCTCATGATCACGGCCATGGACGAGATGAGGGGCAAAAGCACTTTGGACATTTCATAGGTCAGCCCGAAGTATATGCCGCCGACAAATGCGTAGATCACGATGAGAAATGCGCTGCGGCGAAGATCCGACATGGCCACGTCGGGGCGGCTCAATAGGGTAATCGCCAGCCACGCCGCCAGGATAAACCAGGAAGCCCAGCGGGCGATTTCGCGATATACGTTTCGATGGGATTTTCGGAGCTTGTCCTCGATGGAAAGCGTGAATTTATCCGACGCGTTTTTCGCCGCCGCCCGGTAATTTTCGATGGCGCGCAAATAGCGCTTTGCGCGGTAGGCGATATCGCCCAGGGCGATGGACGCGGCCACGGCGTCGTCGCCGTCCGGGTATTTTTCGATAAGATTCCGGTAATGGCCGATGGCGTGCCTGGGATCCTTGGTCTCCAGAATATGCCCCAGCCAATACAGAGCCTCCCGCGAGACGCTGGAATCGGGATAATTGGCCAGGAGGGATTCGACCTTGACGACGGCGGGCATGGGATCGCCGCGAACAAGGCCCGCTTTGGCCTTGTCGAAAATTTGGAGCGGCTTGAAATCGGCATCGGAGTGACCGCGCAGATATTCAAGCCGGTACTCGGCCAGCATGGTTTTTCGGCTTTTGGGGTAAAGCTTCAAAAATTCCTCGTAAGCGCCAATGGCCTGATTGTAGCGAAAGAGTTTTTCATCCAGCAGGCGGGCCATGGAAAAATAGGCGTCTTCCACGGCGTGCCGATCGCGGTTTTCGGCGACGAAATTTCGATACCAGGAAAGGCTTTCTTCATAGCGTCCGCTTTCCAGGAGCCTGTCGCAATACAGGCAGGTTTTTCTCGTTTCGGGCGGCGCTTCGACGATGACGGTTCTTGCGTGGGCGTCGGATTTGCTTTCGGCGAAAGCGATTTCAAAAGCGTCGACTTCCAGAAAGGCCGACTGCTCTTTCGGCAAAAGAGTTTTGACGCCGTTAAGCAGCGCGCCGCGCGGTGAAATAATCGGCGTTTTAAGCAAAAACTCCGGCGCGGCGTCGGGCAGAGCCTTCGTGACGGCGATGGTTTTCTCTTTTGTTCCGTCGATGTCATTTTCGCTCAAAGCGGCGATATCCGAGGCGATGATTAAGCTCGAATTCCCGAATTTCAGGCGGATCGGATCGTCAGGGATGCCAAGCGTCAGGATGGATTCGGGATGATTCGCTGCGGCGCCCGGACAATTACTCGCGAGGATCACGATATCGGGGTTGGTGTCGAATCCCGCGCCGCTATCGCCGCAGGCCGGCGAACCGGAATCCAGAACGGCGATGTCGAAAGCCCCGTCTTTTGCGGGCGCGCTACGAAATGAAGCGGAAGCGCCGCTCGGTTCGATGCGGTATGAATACCGGGTCGACGGCTTGAGTCCCGTCAGTTTGACTTCGTGGTTTTTGGACCGAGCTTCTGTTGTGATCTCACGGTCGAAAAGGGTTCCTTCGCCGTAAAGGACGGTGAATGTTTCCTCATGGGCGCTATTCCAGGCCAGCGCGGCCGAATAGGGCTCCACTTCGACCAGGCGCAAATTCTCGATTTCTATCGGGTTTGCGCAAGAGGTGAAAACAAAGCACAAAGCCGCCGTGAGGATAAGGAAGATATCGCGGCTGGTTTTAAGCGAACCGTTCATGAGATAGATTTATAGCAGAATCCGCGCGGATTTGGATATTAATCCGCAAAAGGATCGATAATTTCACCGACGCCGGTTTCATAAATACTGCGCAGGAACGTTCCCGCCTGCATGTGAGCTTCGGCGAAAACATCGCTGTTGTGAACAAAAAAGTTATGGTCGCCGATATCGTATTGATAAGAAGCCGGCCCGAAGAATGGCGCATCGGCGACATTCATTTCATCGACCATGAAAACGTACGGATTCAGCAGAGTCAGGTCCATCGACCATGCCATTTTCGCGCTTCCGGGGCCGCCGAGGGTTTCGTCGTATGCGGCCATCTGATGCAGGAGGTTGGGCCTCGGCTCGCCGATGACCGGTTCGTCGATGACGTATCGGGAATATTCATAAGGATCGCCGGCGCCGGCCATTTGCCGGAATAACTCCAGGGAAATGTCCAGATCGTCGCGCACCGGATAGGGAATAAGAATGTCCAGAATCCAGGAGATAGCGGAGATGTATTCGCTGACCGCTCCATCGATGGCGATGCTTTTCCAGTCAGACGCTCCGGTGTTGAGCAGATAACCATCCAAATCAGGCTCCATGGCCGCTATAATTCCTCCGTGAATACTGCCCAGAGACATGCCCGTGTAATAGATATGCTCCGTATCCAAATCGGATTGCAGATCGCCTTCGGTTGCGTATGGCGCCAGGTCGAGTTCCGACAGGCTGCGAATGACGTGTTTGAGCCAGACCATGTCGGATACTCCCTGCTTGAAGTTGTCCCGCATTTTGATGGGCTCGATCACGTTGATATACTGGATGGATTGCACGACGGAGATCAGCCAGTCGGGAAGTCCCTGGGTGTTTTGCACGCGCTCTCCGTGATACAGCCAGTCGATAGCGACCGTTGCAATGCCCCAGCCCGCGAACTGCTCGGCCACGTGTCCGGCTTGCGTGCGACTGGCGTTGATGCCGTGGCCGAATATCGCGACCGGGTTGGGCGGCTCGTACCCGTTGATTCCGGCTTTGGGAATCGTCAGGCGAAGGGTGACGGACATATCGTCGCCGATGACCGGATCGCCGCTCGCGTCGTACATGAGTTTCCCGTCATAAAACCAGCCGGGCGTCTCATAGGTCGTTTCCCACACCGAATCCACGTTTTCGTGATTGAAAGAAATTTGCTCCCAGTCGCCGACCTGCGGCGGATCGGCGACGGCCAGATCTTCCAAAAACTCCCGCATGCAAAGGAGGTCGTGCGTGGTCCATTGCGTGTGAAAGAACGTGGCGCTCAAGATATCTTCCGAGTTCAGGCCGTATTGATCGAATAGCTCCTGGAAGTAAGGCGCGTACTTCTGACGCACCGGCTCCAGGATTTCGTAATCCTCATGATTCGCGTCGGCCTGGTCGGAAATGATGTAACGGAAATGATCCGAGGCGACGTAGTCTTCCCCTGTCTTCGTTTGAAGCCCTGTTTTGACGACGCACGCGTAGTCCGTGTTTTCATAAAACGGTTTGTACGGGTATGCCTGGATGAGTTTCCAGTCGCGCAGATAATCCACGTCCAGCGGATAAAACTCACCATGATGCGGATGGCTTTCATCTTCCAACACGACGCAGAATACCGAATCGTCGGCCGAAGGGTTGAGATGATCGGGAAATTGGTTCTGCTTCGGCGCTTCGCTGACGGGAAACCAGACCGGCGCGGCGGTGCTGAATCCATCCACTTTGTTCAGATCGTGCAAAATGAAACCGACCGCACCCATGATTTCGTCGATGTAGGCCGAGACGCTTCCCTCCATATTGATGCGAAGGCCCGTGGGCGATCCGTTGTCTTCCGCAAGGTAAAGATGGGACGGGAAGGGGACGTTCTTTTCATCGGGATTCAAATTGAAATCGAGAAAAGGTCCCGCCGGCGCTTCGGCCGTATCGTCGTCGACGTCGTCATTTAAGTCGTCGTTCAAATCGTCGTTCACGTCGTCATCGAGATCGTCGTCGCCTGTCGTATCATCGTCCGCGGAATCGTCATTGCCGTCATCATCGTCCCCGCATGCGAAAGACATGAAAGCGAAAGTCGCGATCAACATAATCAGCGCCAAAGCCTGTATCTTCATTCGGTTATCCCCTTTCGGGAAGGGTCAGTCTTGTGGAAAGTGATTATTATGGGCTTTGGGAATGATTTCAAGTCGAATTATGCGCGTGCCTTGAGGAAAGATTCTCGAATCACGAAGCGTGAGGCAAGTCCTGTCCATTTCCGACATTTTTGTAGAATTTTTCTTGACATTATGGTAATACCATGTATTCCCTTGCGCGATATGCATCACCGTAAAACGGCGGAAAATCATGAGTGGAAAAAAAGGGCAGGTCATTACTTTCAAGGTTGACGAGTCGCTTATGGATGCGCTGCGGGGCGTTGAGAACCGTTCCGATTTCATACGTTCCGCGATCCTGGCGGCCCTGGACAACCGATGTCCCATGTGCCTGGGGACGGGAATAATTTCTCCAAACCAGAAAAAGCATTGGGTAAGTTTTTGCGAAGGTCACTCCATCGAAGAATGCGATGATTGCCACGAATTGCATCTTGTCTGTTCCAGGGAAAATAAAGGAAGCAGGAGAAAAGGGACGGCAAAATGAGGAGGAATACAAATTTAGCATTGTTGATTGTCGCGGCGGCGCTATTTAGCCTATGTGTGGTTAAGCCGGCAAGCGCGCAGGATAATCGATCTGTAAACGTTTTTGTCAGCATTTTGCCTCACGCGTATTTCGTGGAGCGAATCGGCGGCGAGAATGTCTCGGTGAGCGTTCTTGTAGGTCCCGGGCAATCCCCCGCCACGTACAAAACGACGCCGAAGCAGATGGCCCGATTGGCGCGAGCCGATATTTTATTCAGGACCGGCCTGCCGTTTGAAAACAGGCTGGTATCAAAAGTTCGCGGATCATTCAAAAACCTTCGGATCGTGGATTTACGTCAGGATATCGAACTGCGCGGTTTTCAGGATCACGATCACGGCTATGAAGGCCACGAGGGACGCTCGGACCCGCATACCTGGATGTCTCCGGCCAACGCGCAGGTACAGGCCAAAACGATTTACGAAAGCCTGGCGAGCCTGGACCGATCCAACGCAAGCGCTTATCGCGCCAATTGGCGCGAACTGCAAAAGGATCTCAGCCAATTGCAACGCAGTATCGCGTCGACTTTGGCTCCCTACCGCGGCCGCTCGATCCTGGTGTTTCATCCGTCATACGGCTACCTCACGGACGCATACGGCCTGAATCAAAAGGCCGTCGAATTCGACGGGAAAAGTCCCGGGCCGGGCCGGTTGGCCAAATGGATCGACGTGGCGCGCGAGGAAAAAGTCGGAACTATTTTCGTGCAGCCGCAGTTTTCGGGTAATGAAGCCAGGACGATCGCCGACGCCGTGGGGGCAAACGTCGTGGCGCTGGATCCGCTGGCGAAGGATTATTTGGCCAACCTCAAACACGTCGTCGACGCCATCGCCGCAAGCTTTCAGTCGAGAGAGAAATGACGACGCCGGTCATTAAATTGCGCGATGTCGGATTTGCCTATAACGGCAGGTCGATCCTCGATTCGGTGAATCTGGAAGTCTCGGAAAGGGATTTTACCGGAATCGTCGGGCCGAACGGCGGGGGAAAAACAACATTCCTGAAAATTATTCTGGGATTGCTGAGGCCGCAGCGCGGCTTTGTCGAGGTCTTGGGTCAAAATCCGCGGGACGCGCGCATGCGCGTGGGGTATATGCCGCAAAGTCCGATGCTGGATCCCCTGTTTCCCATCACCGTCCGGGAAGTGGTTTTGACGGGGCGGATCAGCCGGCAGCGTTGGTTCGGGCGCCATTCCGACGACGACAGGCGCATCGCCGACGAAGCGCTGGCCGAGGTCGGATTGGCGGATGCCGGAAGCCGGCCGTTTTTTTCACTTTCCGGCGGCCAGAGGCAGCGGGTGTTGATCGGACGGGCTCTGGCCACGAAGCCGGAAATTCTGATGCTGGACGAACCGACGGCGAATCTCGATCCCAAATCGGAGCAGAGTTTCTATTCGCTGCTTCAGGGGCTGAACGAAAGGTTGACGATTGTCCTGGTGTCTCACGATCTGAACTTCGTTTCCACGTTCGTTAAAAACGTCATATGCGTTCATGATAAAAAGGCCGTATCCCATCCCACGAGCGAGATTCCGCCGGAGCTGGCCGGCGACGTGCTCGGGCGGGGCGCCATGCGGCTCGTGTCCCACGATCACGTTATCGAAACGGGAAAAAGCCGATGATTTCGTTTTTTACGGATTGGGCGCAATACGCGTTTTTGCAATACGCTCTTTTAGCCGGCGCGCTGGCGGCCGTAACGTGCGGCATTGTCGGCACTTTCGTCGTAACGAAAAGGATCACCTACGTGGCCGGGGGGATAGCCCACTCGGTCCTGGGCGGCCTGGGATTCGCCCTTTATATGCAGAAGGTTTATCACTGGGACTTTTTTCATCCGTACCTCGGGGCGCTGGCGGCGGGACTTGTCGCCGCCCTGACGATCGGGCTTGTCACTTTGAAAGCCAGGCAGCGCGAGGATACGGTTATCGGCGCCATCTGGGCCATAGGCATGGCCGTCGGGATTTTGTTCATCGCCAAAACGCCGGGATACAATCAGGATCTCATGAGTTATCTCTTCGGGGACATTCTCATGGTTTCCCCGGGGGAATTGTGGCTCATTGCGTTTCTCGATCTTGTCGTCGTCATGCTGACCTTCGTTTTTTACAATCACTTCAAGGCCGTGTGTTTCGACGAGGAATTCGCCAGAGTCAGAAATATCAACGTCGAGTTCTATTATCTGTTGCTTCTGTGCATGGTCGCCGTGACGGTGGTTCTGCTGGTGTCGGTAGTGGGAATTATCATGGTGATCGCCCTGTTGACGCTTCCCGTGGCCGCCGCGGCGAATTTTTCCAAGTCCCTGTGGCGCATGATGCTCTTGTCGATTCTCCTGAGCGTGGCGTTGACGACCTCCGGAATCATTGTCAGTTACAAACCGGATCTGCCGACGGGAGCGACCATTATCGTTCTTTCGGGTTTATTGTATCTGGCAACATTGCTGTGGGCTGCCGTCAGCCGCAAAAGGGCGTCTTGACGCCGTCACTCGATGTCGGATCGATGGGACGGTTGCTTGACAGCAAATGCCGCCGATCTGATAATCACAGGCGCTACTTCGGACGATAACCATTTGGAGGTCATGATGAAAAAAGGGATGCTTTTCTTGCTGGTGTCATTTGTCGCCCTCTGTCTGCTCCAGGCTTTTATCGCCTGCGGCGACGACGATGACGACAACGACGACAACGACGATAATGATAATCCGAGCACGGATGATGACGATGACGACGACGAGGCTACGGACATCCCCCACGGGGAGGAGGATGTCACCGATTGTCCGAGCTGCCACTCGACCGCGCATGACGGCGATTATCCGTCGACCGATTGCACCAGCTGCCACAGCTACGCGGCGTAAAAAGTAAAAAACAAAACTAATAAAGGTCGCCCGTGGTCGGATGGGACCGCGGGCGGCCTTTTATTTTCAGATACTTATCGCTTATTATCAGGGCTGGATTGTCTGATCTTGCCTGGAGACGCCATGCGTTTGAATTCGATTTCCGTGATTCTATTTTTCTTTCTTTTCGTGTTTACAACCGCCATGGGTTGCGTTGACTCCGGAGACGGCGACGCGCCATCCGGATCGGATGATCAAGTGGCTGACGATTCGGATAATGATACCGGGAACGTCGCATCGTATAGCGGCGCCGACTCGGTCATCAGCTTTCGAAATGACGACGACGCTGATGATGAGAATTACCCGGAAACTTGCGAAAACGGATCCGTATTCGACTTTTTCCTCGATTCCACCCCACTGACTGTTCCTTATCCGAATAATATATATACCGTCGGCGATCCCGATCAGCACACCGGCCTTCGCATCAACGTGGATGAAAACGCCACGCGCCCCATCGGTCTGGCTATGGGGAAACTTGGTTTTTTAGATGAAGCCTATAACTCCCTGGGCGGCTTTTCCACCGTGGCGGACATGTATATTCCGCTGTCGGCCGAACCCAGACCGGATACCTTGCCCGACGCCGAAGATCCCGGTATCGGAGACTCGGTTTTTCTCATGGTCGCCGACGAAGGCAGCCCTTTTGACGGGGAGTTTGCGCCATTTACCTCCGAATGGCAGCCAAGGAGCATTCGGCTTCAGACCTGGAAACCGCTTCGCGAAAACACGCATTACGTACTCGTGGCGACGCGAAAACTCGCACCCCGCGAGGATCGATGCTACCGCGCGTCGACCGACATGCGGGATATCATCGAGAATCGCGCCGGGGCAAGCGAATTGAGCGGACGCTACGAGCCTTATATCCAAATGCTGGAGGGGCGGGGCTTCGACCGGGGACAGTTGCTTGCGATTTCGGATTTTACAACCCTGTGCGCCACGTGCGACCTTAACGAAGTCCGGCAAATACTGGATGAGCAGGCCGAGACCGATCCTCCGCAATGGGCGGACTGGCAGATCACGCCTAACGGCAACGCCGCCATCGATTCCTATGCCACGGCCGTACTCGACGCTCCCAAATTTCAGGATGCAGGCGGCGTGTGGACCCGCGACGAAAACGGCGATCTCGTCGCGCACGACACGGAAGAGTTAAGCGTGCTGCTTTCGCTTCCCGCCATTTCGGAAGGGGCGGCGCAGCAGCCCTTTCCCATTATCGTCTTCGGACACGGAGCGATTTCCCGCAAGGAGTCGTTAAAAAGTCTGGCGCCGTATTTCGCGGAGCGTGGATTCGCCATGGCGGGAATCAACGCGGTTTGCCACGGGGACCGGATCGAATCTTCAGACGAGGTCGCCATCGCTCTTTGCTATTTCAATTTCTTTGAGCCGCTGCACTGGCGGGACAATATTCGTCAAACCGCCTCGGATCATCTTTGGCTGGTTCACGCGCTGAAAAACCTGGGTGAAGTCGACGAGATTCCCTATGAAACCGGAGGCGACGGGATTCCCGATTTCGACACGGACCATGTCTATTACATCGGTCATTCCCTGGGGACGATTCACGGCGGAGTTTTTTCCGCCCTGGAATCGAATATCGATACATGGGTCTTGACCATGGCCGGAGCGAATTACGTTTGGATCGGATTCTATACATACGTCGTGCAGCCCGTCGTCGAGGTGATTTCCGTGATCGAATCCGTCTTTCCCGGCGTGCGCCTGGTCGATACGGTCAAGCTCATCGGCGTTATGCTGCAAAACATTCTCGACGCCGGGGAGCCGGCGAACTATCTGATGCATCTTGTCAACGATCCGCTGCCCGGCCTGGAAGACGTCGACAGGCAGGTTTTGCAGATCGGAGCGGCTTTCGACGAAACTCTCGGCGGATTTTCCGGCGCTTACTTCAACCGGGCCGGAGGATGGCCGCAGCTTGAGCCGTACGTCTGGGATACGGGCGCAGGCAGCGCGCAGGCTCCGTGCGTGGGATCGGCCTTTTACCAGTACGACACCGCGGATCACCAGTTGCCTTTCCGGTCAACGGATCAAGGCGCGGCGTCCCGCGAGCAGATGGCGCATTTTTTCCAGACGAAACTGGATACGGGCGTCGGCCAAATTATCGATTCTTCGGCAGGCGGGAAATGATCTCCGAAGCACCCCAAGCCCAGGGCGGACTGCCTTCAACGAAAAGAAAAAGCAAAATCGCGATTTGCGCCGGTCTGATGGCATTGGCGTTTGTCACGTACGGCGGATACATCGCGAACGGATGGGTTTTTGACGATCAGGAGCTGATCGTCGACAGCGACTGGTATGAAAAGCCGATGCGTCTTGGCGATCTGACAGCCGATCTGGCCGGACCGCTGTGCGGGCGAAAGATGAGTTATTGGCGCCCCGGTCAACTGCTGATGTATCGCTTCCTCTATGCGCTTTTCGGAAAAAATCCTTCCGGCTGGCGGTTTATAGCCGTTGTCATGCACGGCCTTATGGCGTGCGCCCTGTCCTGCCTTTTTTTGCGCTATGTCAAAAACGGGAAACTGGCCTTTCTTACCGCCGCTTTATTTCTCGCGCACCCGGCGCATACGGAGGTGATCGGCAGCAATAACATTTCCATCCCGGAAGGCCTTCTGGCCGTGCTGGGCCTGTTGGCTTTGCTTCGTGGGAGAGTTTTTCTGACGGCGCTTTTTGCCGCGCTGGCTTTGTCCGTGCGGGAAAGCGGTCTTATCGTGCCGCTGATTTATCTGCTTTTTGCACTATTCAGCGATAAGGATTCGCGAAAAAATAGATACGTCGCCGCCGGCGCATCCCTGGCGGCGGTCGGTGTGATGACGGCCGTCAGATTCGGAATATTGAAGCACTCTTTGCTCAGTTCGCCGAATCCGTGGCCGGTCGTCGAGCGTATGGGAATGTCCGCATACCTGATCATGCGAACCTTGGTTTTGCCTTGGCCGAATAATCTGGCCATACTTCACGCGCCCGGTTCCCATGCCGCGCAAATCATCACCGGCTGGATTCTCATCACCGCCGTCGTCATGGCCTTTGCCGGTATATATGTGTTTTGCCGCAAGACGCGCGATTACAGCCCGCTGCTGTTCGCTTTGGCGGCAGGGCTCGCCGTGGGGCCGTATATGGGCGTTTTTTCGCTGTACATTATTTTCGCGCAGCATTACCTCTATATTCCGCTGGCTTTTACGATCTGCGCGCTCATGATGTTGCTCTATAAAAAAACAGGCGACCGCGCCGTGATGGCGGCGGCATTGCCGTTGATTGTCATAATGGCCGGGATATCGTTTTCAGAAGCCGGGGTTTATCGAAACGACGGCGCGGCTTTTGAGGATGTTCTTGAAAAATATCCTCAGTGCGAAACGGCTCTTTTAAATCTGGGCGAATATCATTATCGGGCCGGCAACTGGGAAAAGGCAGAGGAATCATATAAGCGTTTATTGGTTCTGACCCGCGGCGAGCATCCGAAAGCATGGGTGAATCTCGGCGATATTTACTATCGCTCAAAGCATTTCGTTGAGGCGAAAAATTGTTTTCAAAAGGCGGGTGAACAAGGGCGGTACAATCTTGCCGTGCTGCTCATAAACGCGGGAAAACTTTCGGAAGCCGGGCCGCTGGTTGAAAAATTACTGAAGGCTGAACCTGAAGATGCGACGCTCATCGGGATGATGGATGCCATCAAAAAAGCGGCTGAAAAAAGCGGTCCGCCCGTCGATGAAAACTAAAATCAAAAAATAATTGTTGAAGTCGGCGTCATATCGCAATACCATTCACTTTACAAAAGGGTCGTTTCAGCCATATGGGAGTGACAATGAGATTTCAAAAACAATTCATGATATTGCTGTTTGCGCTTATGGTTTGCGCGTTTGCTTTCGCGGGATGCGGGGACGATGACGATGACGACAACGACTCCGGCGATTCGGACGACGACGCAAACGACGATGTCAACGACGACGCCGATGATGACGACGCCGACGACGACACCGCGCCCGTGGACTCATGTCCCGACGGACCCGATTTCGATTTCAACGTCGAAAGCACGCCCATGGTGGTTCCCTACCCGAACAATGCCTACACAGTGGAAGACGAAACCACGCTGACGGGAATGCGCGTGCAGATCGGCGGAAACGTCGCCGAGCCTTTCGGGCAACTGGCCAGGATCGGTCTGGCGGCATTTCTCGTGGACGCCATGAACACGATGAACGGTTTTTCAACGGCGGCGGATTTGTATATCCCCCTGTCCGTAGAACCCGACGCCGAGACGATCCCCGATGAAATCGATCCCGCCGCGACCGACGGCGTCGTCTTGATGGTCGCCGACGAAAACAGCACGCATAACGGCGAGTTTGCGCCATTTACCCTGGAATGGAAAAACAACGCCTTTTTTATCAGGCCGTACCTTCCGCTGCGCGAAAATACGCGATACGTCCTGGCCGCCACCACGGCCCTGCGGCCGGCGGACGAGGCCTGCTACAGGCCCTCGGTGAGCATGCTGCGCGTCATTTCGGATTATCGTGAACAAAAAGCAAGCAGCGACAGCGACATCTATTTTGCGGGTTTTGAAGCTCTCGAAGCAGCGGGCATCGCTCTGGAAGAGATTCTATCCATATCCGTGTTCAATACTCTATGGGCCACCAAAGACTTAGACGACGTTCGAAAAGAACTGGATCGTCTGGCCGAGGAAAACGATCCGGAAATCATCGGATGGGAGTTTGAGGCCGACAGTAACGATGATCTCGAAGGCTACATGACCGCGCGACTGGTGACGCCGGTTTTCAAGGGCGACAACGGCACGTGGGATAGGGACGGGGAAGGGAATCTGGAAGTGCAGGCCTGGCATAATATCGAGTTTCTTCTTTCTCTTCCCGCCGCGGACGCGAGCGGCGACGGCCAGCCTTTTCCGATTATCCTATACGGCCACGGCGTCGGCGATTCGAAGGAATCCCTCAAAACTCTGGCTTCGCGTTTCGCGCAGGACGGCTACGCTTTTCTGGGAATCGATTTCCCGTGCCACGGACCCCGGGCGCCGATTCCCTACGATCCAACCACGAGCGTGCTTTGCTATTTCGACTTTTTCAATCCCCTCACTTTTCGCGACAATCTGCGTGAGACCATATCGAATCTGATGTGGTTGGCGCGCGCCGCGAAAAAAATGGACGGTCTCGACCTGATCCCCGACGGCGGGGACGAAACTCCCGATTTCGATACGGATCACCTGAATTTCCTGGGCATATCCGTGGGCGCCATCAACGGCGGAACCCTGACGGCCCTTGAGGAAAATGTCGAGGCTTACATCTTAAGCTCGGCGGGCGCAAAGCTTTCGGGCATCGCCATCGAAGGCAACTACCTGTCCGAACTGGTGACCATCGCCGAATTGATCGATCCTTTGATTCCCGGTCTCAATGTGGAAGATTTGGTTTGGATGATCGGCGGGATGTATCAGCATGTTCTGGACGCAGGCGATCCATTCAATTACCTGCCGCATACGATCCAGGATCCTCTGGTGGACGGTTATATCCCCGATGTCCTGCAGCAATGTCCCGCCGAGGATTTTATGCTGGGCGGGATCGCAGGGGACTACGCCGCCAGGGCGGCGGGATGGCCGCAATTGGAGCCTTATGTCCGGGATGTCGGCTGGGTTCGGCACGAAACCTGTCCATACGAGGGATCGGGGCTTTTCCAGTTCGATACCGACGATCACTTCGCCATCTGGAGAAGCTCGGTGATGGGCTCCGCGTTCAGAGCGCAGGCGATTAACTTCCTGCAGACCAAAAAGGAAAACGGCGTGGGACAGATCATCAATCCTTTGGAGGATTAACCTTCTCCAGAACGTAGACCATGCCATGACCGCGCAGCCAGCCTAAATCGTAGCGAAGCTGCTTCTTGATCTTGAATTCATCCTCCGGCGCGGGAGGATGAAATGTCACCTTCCAGCTCGGGCGCATATGAGGACATAACTCCCTGACCCAGGGGGCGACGTTCGCGTCCTTGTCCGGTTTCGGCAGCGCCTGGCATTTTTCAAAATTATTCCATCCCACCCAGGCGTAGCCGCCGTCGATTTGCGTGGAGGCGATGCCTTCCCCGACGAGGGCGTCGGCGGCGCGCCACTGCGCCTCGCAGCCGTTTCGGTATTGCTTTACACGGGCGATGTCCGTCGCCAGAAATGCCGCGATCAGGCATGCAAAAACGATAATCCGCCGGCGGGCGACCGCGGGGAGCATCAAAGACATGAGGATGACGGGGGGCATAAGCGCCAGAAAATACCGGTCCATAAAAAGCTTTATCGGCACAAGCAACGCAAGCTGGCTGACGAAAACCAACACGGCGGAAATGAAAACGGTCTTTTGATGCCCGGGCAGCTTGTCGGCTTTTAATTTAAGCGACCACAAAATCCAAAGGGGCAGGGCGACGAGAGTCCCGATATACAAATAATAGAAGAGGCCGATTTGCGGCATGGCGGGGGGCTCGGTGAGGACGCTGGAAATCATGGGCCATGGCTTGAAATGGAATATGGCGCGAAGGCAGATTATCCACGTCAATATCGCCGCCGCAATGGGGAGAAAATACATAAACCATGGCGTTTTTCGCCCTTTGTCGCGACTTGGCAAATAATCGTACGAAGCAAGGATCAAAGGAAGCAAATAGAAGGTCAGAATCATGCACGCCATATCGACGCGAAACGTCCCTTCGCGCAGCCAGGTTTCCGGCGAAAACAAACGTTGCGTGAATTCGCCGAACTTTCTGTCCAGCGTTGCGCTGACGGGATGAATCAGCGGCTTCGAGAGTTTGAAAAGTATAAGGGACGCGAGAGTCGGCAGCCCGAGAATCACCCAGTGTTGCGTTGGCGTCTTTTGCCTGAAATCCTTTTGGAAAAGCATGGCGGCGATGATCGCGGGCGCGATAAGAACGCCGTGCATTTTGCCCCAGATGGAAAGGGCGGCGATGGCGGATGCGAAAATCAGAGCTTTTGATTTTCTGGTTTTAAAGTACAGCACGAAGCCGATCAAAGAAAGCAGTTCGAACAAAATGAAAACAGGATCGCTTTGAAACGTAAAAGCCGTCACGAACGTCGGCGGCGCGGCGAAGTAAACCAAAGAAGCGAAAACGGAAGTCCTGCCAGAAGCTCCCGAGTATTTCCCGAGAAAATATACGGCCAGCATGCACAGCCAGGTGATGAGGAGATTGAAGGCCACGGTCTGCGGGAAACCGAATCCGAATATCAAAACGAAGGGGGCGGAAAAAAGCAGGTGCAAAACGGCGGCGGCGCTGTTGAAGGAATCGAAGGCCGGGACGCCGGTTTTCAGAAAATGCCGCAGGGGCAGGGCGAAGTTCCAGGAATCGTCCAGCGGAACCGCCGGAAGGCGGCCGACCAGGCAGACGGCGCAGGCGAAAACAGCGCTGATGACGCCGATGAGGAAAATATCCGCCTTTTTCATTCTTCGACCCGCGATTGACGTAAAAGCTGATTCTCATCGAATACGCAATTGATCAGCAAATGGCAATTCGATTCGCAGCGGCGCATTTTTTCACGACATTTTGCGGCCGCGTCGGAAAACCAGATGTCTTTCAAATCGTCGTCCAGCACGTTGCCGATTTCCGGCAGTTGCGGGCACAACCTGACTTCGCCGTCCGGGCCGATGGTCAGGCCGTTTTCGCCGACCGTGCACTGCGCCAGGCAGAAGTTGTCCGGGTTTTTATAATAAGCCCGCATGGCTTCGAACTGCTCCTGCCGGTTCAGGATCGGATATCCCATTTTTTTCAGTTGCGTCAGTTTGCCGATCACGCTGCCGACGTGGTCCATGTCGTCGGGCCACAAGGGGTGATCGCGCCACCAGCCCGGCGCGGGAACCTGTCCGAAGGGCTGGGCCATGGCCTGAAAGAAGATGCCGTCGAAATGCGTGTCGCAGACGTGTTTCGTGAATTCGACGATCTGGTGCAGGTTGTCTTTCATGATCACGCACGTGACCCGGGGTTTGACGATTCCCAGGCCGCCCAGGCGCGTCGCCGCTTCGATCACCATTTTATAGGTATTGGGCAGCCGGCGGATGTTATCGTGCACGTCGGCGAAACCGTCCAGGCTGAAATTGACATAACGCACGCGCCATCCCGTGAGCTGCTGGGCCCAGTAATCGCTTAAATGCCGGCCGTTCGTGGCCAGCGTCATGGGCATGCGCAAGCGGGCGCACTCGCTGAAAAGCCGCGTCGTGTTCGGCATGATCAAAGGTTCGCCGCCGGCGATTTGAATCATGACCGGGCCGAGCCATCGGGATATGGAGCGCACGATGTCGGGCAGCCGGTCCGCCGGCAGTTTGGGTGTTTTGTCGAGCTTCCATATCTCGCAGTGACGGCATCGGCCGTCGCATCGATCGCTGACGTGGAAGGCCACGTATGTGGGTAAAGGCGCGCTCATGTTCTCCGTCGGTATCCGGCGCCGCTTTTCGCATAAAGGGAAAAACGCCGCCCGGCATAACTTGTCTTGCCGTATTGCGTATGCCGTGCTTATGATACCGAAAATATCGGAGATTTCCATTGCAGGGACAAGTCAGGGATATTTATACGCACCGCTACCTTTTATGGGGCATCATTCGGGCCGACCTGCGAAATCGCTACGGGGCCTCGTTTTTCGGGCTGCTTTGGTCCGTGATCAATCCCCTGCTGCTGATCCTGGTTTACACGCTGGTTTTCGGATTCATCCTCGACGTGAACATCGGAGGCACCGCCGGAGCGCGATACTACGGCCTCTTTCTCTTTTGCGGGATGCTGCCGTGGCTGGCGATTCAGGACGCCATGCAAAGGTCCGCGGGCGTCATCATGGAAAACCGCGATCTGATCAAACAGGTCAATTTTCCGAAGCTGATCCTGCCGGTGCGCTGCGTCGTCAGCGCGTTTTTACATCAACTGATCGCCATGGTTCTGTTCGTCATCATTATCATCTGGATGGGGCAGACGCCTTCCTGGATCATGGTCGGGCTGCTGGCGACGATCTGGCCGCTGCAAATGCTCTTCACTCTGGGCCTGACGCTGATCATCAGCGCGTTTTCGGTTTTTTATAAAGACATGCGGGAGTTTACCGGCGCCTTTACTTTGCTCTGGTTTTTCGCAACACCCATCATTTACCCCATGACCCTGGTGCCCGAACCGATCAAGAGCGTTTTATTCTTCAATCCTCTCACGCCGCTGATAAACCTCTACCGCGCCGCCCTGCTGGGAGACGTGATGCCGGACCCTTACGGCTACCTTTATTTCAGCGTTTTTACGATCCTGGTTCTTGTGATTGGCTGGTTTTGGTTCCGCAGAATGTCCCGGGATTTCGCCGATCTGATCTGAAATGGCGATGCAATTCTTGCGCTTATATGAAATCAAGACTAAGTCTGAATTTCATGATGAAGTACGGTAATCTTCGAAGAACCATTTTTTTCCTTCTAATCCTGTCATCGACATTGGTGCTGATCCGCTGGCATGGCGCCAATTACATGCCGAGCGGACACGATTCCCTACGGCACATGGAAACCGTTTTCGATTGTTACTATGCTTTTAACGACCATCCGATAACCCTGTACAAGACTCTGCGGATTCAACCAGCCAGATACATGCCGCTGACTTATGCGCTGGGTGTTTTCTTTTTGCATATCTTCAATGATTCTCCCTGGGGGTTCGCGTCGATCCCTGTTTTCTTCTTTCTCGTCAGTGCAATCGCCCTTTGGTTTCTCGGCAAATATTATTCCCGGAACGGGATCATGGCTGCTTTTCCCCTGCTGGTGTTTATCGGCAATCCTGTGACATGGGTGGTCTTTACCTCATTCAACCTGGAAGCAAGCTTGATTGCGGCTTCGACCGCAGTTTTCTGCCTTCTGCTGTTTGCGCCCGGGGCCGGACGATGGCTTTTGATCCCTGTTGTTATGACGGTTTCCGCCGTTCTTTCACTATCTAAAGCGGTGCTGCTGATCCCGCTCGCGCCGGCAGGCCTTGTACTCATCTTTGCCGGCAATGCCCAAAAAAGAACTTATCGCGCGTTGGTTCTCGCCGCCGTTCTCGGCGCCTCGTGCATTTGGTTGATGCCGCGGCTGGGAGAAATCATGCCGGAATTGGCGTTTGATTTTCGTAATCCGGGAAATGAGGTTTTCCAGGGGTGGTGGTATTATCCTTCCCTGCTTTTAGTTGGGTATCGCGGCCTTCCTTTGATTGCGGTTCTGGCCGTCGCGATTTATTGGTTTCGACGCCGAAAAAGCGAATTCACGGCCGATGACATCGCCATGCTGCTATACTTCGTCGCGCCGATTGTATTTTTTTCCGTTTTTGAGACAAAGCGTCCCTGGTATCCGCTTAGCGGATTTATCGTCCTTCCGGTTTGGTATGTGCATGTCGCGCAACGAACCCGGCAGGAAAAAGCGACGCGGCGATTGTCCTGCGTCCTTTTGGCGTTCTACTTTTTAAGTTCGGTATTCAACATCGCTGTCGTGGGCCTTTCTCACGGTTCGGCAAGCGAGGCGAGTCTCCCTGGTGGAATTTTGCGCCCGAGGCCGCCACGTCCTATCGAGATCGCCGTTGCGGAAAAAATTGCGGAAGATGTACGAGCCCAACCGCAAATCAGCGCGGCCTTGGATTTGTCAAAAACCGATATCGAATCCGTACGCGTTAAAAAGCTCGCGTATTTGAAAAAGGGGCGCCTGGCGCTGACCCAACAGTTGACCGCGACGGATCGATATCATACCGATTTGCTCGATTTCTTCGACACGGTGGGACACGCGACAAAAGTTTATACCGTCGGCGAAACCTGGCCGGTCATCGATCGCGAAGTTTACAATGAAAGTGAAATTAAGGAGCCATACGAAAAATTGGCCGCCGCTCTTTCGCTAGCGGAAAAACTGTATTCGCTGCTTGAAACCATGCCGCTTCCGGAGGGAAAGTCTCTTTCCATTTTTCTTCATCATGACATGAAAGGCACTTTGATAAAAAGCGAGCGCCGGGGATTTCTCGTCGCTTCGAAAGATCAGTTCGACTCTGTCGTAAGCCCTCTGATTGCAAAACAGGAGGGCGATAAGGCATTTGAATCCGGCGATTACAGGCGCGCCAATGAAATATACCGATTGATTGTCGAAGCTGATCCTGATGACTGCGAGTATCGATTTGCCCTGTCAAAAAGCCTTTCCCTTTCAGGCGACCGTCCTGAGGCAAGAGTTCACTGGCAAATCCTTTTTGAAAGATGCGCGTCGTTCGGCATGAAAATAGACGCTCTTCGCGAGATTGCTTCGCTTGAGATTACGGGAAATACCGACGAAGGACTGATGGAAAGTTATCTTGAGCCTCTTATCGGTCAAAATAATAGCAATCCGCAATTCATGTATTCGCTGCTTTCCACCAGAATTTATGCTCAACAGTTAAAGGGAGATTGGGACGCAGCGATAGCGGCCATCGGAATTTTACGGAAATATCTCACATCCGATCAAACGGCGGGCGTGAACCTGCAGGAAGCGCTTTTTCAAGAAAAGGCCGGTCGATTGTCAAAGGCTGAAGCATTGCTTCAATCGAATCTCACGTCCGATGAATTGGAAAATGCCGTGACAGCCGATTCCGCGCTTCATCTCGCCCGCCTGCAGGCCGACGGAGGTCGCTTTGATGAGGCGCTGGAGTCCATGGAAAAAGCCCTTTCGGCGAAGGCGGACTCGAAATTTTTGGCAACGAGCGCAATCCATATCGCTAACCGAATGGAAGAAACGGGCAGGGACGAAGAAAGTTATGAGTTCCTGCAAAAAATCGCATTGAAAATCGATACAAACGCAGCCGGTCCGATTCTCGTTGAAATCGCAAAATATTACGTGCGAAATGGCGAGAAAGCCTTGGCTATACCCGCCTTTGAAAAAGCTTTGAAAAACATCGAAGATGAGAATATTCGCGATTGGATAAAGGAAATGATCGGAGAGTTGGAAGGGCGTTGATTTTTTGTTGGTATGAAATCCTGGTCGTTGGGTGGTTGCGGTTTTCGCTGACAAGAACTTGGGGACATCCAGTCGTTTAAGATTTTCGATCAGCCATATAGGTTTGCCTACAGATCGAAAATCTGCCGGCCGCCGCCGGAGAAGTATTGGAGGCACGTCTCGACGACTGTCTCGTCGTATAAAGCTCCCTTGTTTTTTGCGATTTCCTTCAAAGCGGAATCGACGCCGAGAGCTTTTCGATAGGGACGATTGAGCGACATGGCTTCGACAACGTCGGCCACGGCCAGAATGCGCGCTTCCATAAGAATTTCATCGCCTTTCAGTCCGCGTGGATAGCCCGATCCGTTGATCCGCTCGTGATGCTGATAGGCTACCTCGGCGATCGGCCAGGGAAAAGTGATTGGATCGAGAATGTCGAAACTGCTTTTGGGATGCTTCTTGATTAAAGTGAATTCATCTTCGGTGAGTTTTCCGGATTTCGTTAAAATGTGGATCGGGATGGAGATTTTCCCGATGTCGTGAATCAGTCCCGCCTGATAAATGCACTCGATTCTTTCCTCATCGAGTTCCATGCGCACAGCCAGGGCCTTTGCCAGATTGGCTACGCGAACCTGATGGCCCGCCGTGTAGGGATCGCGTTTTTCAACGGTCATGGATACCGCCGCGATAGTTCCCTGCAGGGCTTCTTTGAGTTCGGCGCTTCGCTCTTCCAGGCTTTTCGTTCTCTTTTTTACTTCCATGCGAAGAATGGCGATCATGGCGCCGGCGAGAATCAGCAGGGAAATAATGATGCCGATGATCCAGGGGATATAGGACGGCAGAATGCGAACGGGTGCTTTATCCATCCATCGGGCCAAAATCGTGTAATAAACGGAGTTCGGCTCAATGCGCCACGTTTCGAGATGCTTGTCGATATCTCTCAGGAGATCGGGATTGCGGCCTTCGGGCGTCGCGTAAAAAAGCTGTGACATTTGAAAGACGACGGGCGTCTTGGTCAGATTGTAATCGCGGTAGAAGTAATCGCCGAAAAAGTGATTGGTGACGGCGGCGTCGGCCTTTCCCTGTTGCGTCAGACGAAATGACTCCTCGTAGGATTTTGTTCGGACGGTCTCAACTTCGTAGCCGAAGCCGCGCATCATCATTTCGAATTCGGCTTCCTGGATCGAACCTTTCAGAAGCGCGACGCGTTTCCCTACGAGTTGTTTCATGGTGCTGATGTCCCGGCCGCGTTGCGTGTACAGTCGAGACCAGCTTTCCACGACGGGCAGATGATGGAAATCGAACTGCCTGTCCCTGACCTGTGAGTAGGCTACGTCCGGCATAAGGTCGATGCCGCCGTTTTTAAGAGACTCCAGGCATTGCGCCCACTCGCAGGGGACATAGATAAGCGTCCAGTCTTCCGCCTCAGCGATTTCATGAAGCAGGTCGATGAACAGGCCCGACGCCTTTCCGTTTTCATCCGTAAAGATTTTCGGTTTGTTCTGATAAACGCCGACATAAACATATTGATCCATTCCAAGAACGCTGTCGGCTGTTGCAATGGAACAAAGCAACGGGATCATCAGGGCCGTCAATGCGTAGATCAAAATGGACTTCTTTGTCATATTATTCTTATAGGAAAATGCCGGCTCAGGCGCAAGCGATGCTTGAAGGAAAATGTTTTTTATTGGGTCTGAAGCGCCTGGTCTCGCCGCCGGGATGTTTCTTGCCTTGGCGCCGGTCCGTTCCTTGAAAATTCGCTGGATTTGCTGTAATCCATATGGGTCAAGACTCGATTGTTTCACGTAAGATTCCAGGCTGATTTATGGACGGCATCGCTTCAATTTCCGCGTCTCGCCTATCAGGTTTCGCCGTCAGAGGATTTTCAGAAATCGACGTTCAAAAGATGACCGCCGGACCCGTTCGCCTGTCCGGTGAAAACCGCACGAGGAGTCACAGCCATGATTGAGATTCGTTTTCACGGTCGAGGAGGGCAGGGCGCCGTCATCGCCTCCAAGATTCTCGCCGTCGCCTTTTTTGCCGAGGACAAATATGTCCAGTCATTCCCGAAATTCGGCGTCGAAAGGCGCGGCGCGCCCGTCGAGGCTTTTTTGCGCATCGATGCGGACACCATCTTTTTGCGCAACAACATCTACGAGCCGGATCACATTATCGTTTTGGATCCCACGCTGATCGACGCCATCGACGTAACTACGGGATTGAAAAAGGGCGGTCTGGTTCTCATTAACACGGACAAAAAACCGGAGGACTACAAGGACGTGCTGGCGGATTACAAGGTGGCGTGCGTGGATGCGAGTCAAATCGCCATCAAGCATCGCCTGGGGCCGCGCACAGCGCCCATCGTCAATACGGCCATCGTTGGAGCCTTCGCGAAAGCTTCCGGCCTGGTGGGCATCGATTCCGTAGCCGACGCCATCGGCGGAGAAGTCCCCATCAAGCCCGAAGCCAACGCCGAAGCGGCCCGCGAAGCATTTGAGTCCACCGTCATTTAATGGAGTAAGCATCAATGCCGGACGAAAAAGCCATCATCTACAAAACCCTCGCGGAAATGCCGGAGATCGTGATTTCGCAAGCGAGCATGCGCTGGAATCATACGGGCTCCTGGCGCTATATGAAGCCGCGTCATCTGAACAAAGTCCCGCCGTGCAATCACGGATGCCCCGCGGGCAACGATATCGAGCAGTTTCTGCGCCTGGCGTCGGAAAAGAAATTCGCGGAGGCCAGGGCGGTGATCAAACAGGAAAATCCGTTCCCCCGCGTTTGCGGGCGCGTGTGTTATCACCCCTGTGAAACCGCATGCAACCGAGCCAAATTCGACGCGCCCACGGCCATCAACGCCGTCGAGCGTTTCCTGGGAGATTACGAGGGAGGCGAAACCGTCAAACCCGAGCGCGAGGCCAGCGGCAAAACCGTCGCCGTGGTCGGTTCCGGCCCCGCGGGGCTGACCGCCGCGTATCATTTGGCCCGCATGGGTCACGGCGTGACGGTTTACGAAAGCAAGAAAAAGGCCGGAGGCCTTCTGCGCTACGGAATTCCCGCCTATCGCCTGGGCGACGATGTGCTGGATGCGGAAATCGCCGACGTCGAGGCCCTGGGAGTCAAGATCGAATGCGGCGCGCAGGTGGGCAAGGATCTGCCTTTTGACGAGCTGAAAAAGTTCGACGCCGTGTTCGTCGCCTGCGGAGTTCACAAGAGCCAAAAGCTGGGCGTCGAAGGCGAAGACGCGCAAGGCGTGATGTCCGGACTGGAATTTCTGGCCCGCGTCAACGGCGGCGAAAGACCGGCTATCGGAAAAAAGGTCGCCGTCATCGGCGGCGGAAACTCGGCCGTCGATGCGGCGCGTTGCGCGCTGAGGCTGGGCGCCGAAGTGGAATTGTATTATCGCCGTTCCCGCGTCGAGATGCCCGCCTATGAAGCGGAAGTCGACGAGGCGGAAGAAGAGGGCGCGGCGATCAATATTCTGGCGACGCCGGTGAAGATCAACGTTCAAGACGGCAAGGTTGTCGGCCTGACCATGACGAAGATGGCGCTGGGCGATCCGGATGAATCGGGACGGCGCAAGCCCGAACCGGTTCCCGGAAGCGAATTCGACGTGCGGGCCGACGCGGTGCTCACCGCCATCGGGGAAAAGGGCGATCTGGAGTTTTTGCCCGACGGCGTCAAGCTTGAGTGGGGAAAAATCCTCATAGACGAGTTCGGTTTGACCTCACATCCGGGGGTATTCGCCGGCGGGGATATCGCGCAAAGCACGCAGAACGTCGCCTACGCCATCGGCGGCGGCAAGAAAGCCGCCATCGCGATTGACCGGTATCTGGGCGGAGAAAAGATCGAGGATATCGGCGGTCGAATCCTGATCGGCGGCGAAGGGCCGGTTTCCGTGAGCCGTTACCTGAAGACGGGCCGGGCGCACGCGCAAAATGACGATTTCCACACAGTCGTGCCCTTCGAGGAATTGAACCTCAACTATTTCGATGAAAGCGAAAGGTCCGAGCGAAATACCCTGGACAAGGCCGCGAGGCTCGCGGGTTTCGGCGAGGTGAACGCGGGTCTGACCGAAGCCGAAGCGGTCCGCGACGCCGATCGTTGTTTCCATTGCGGCGTCTGCACCATGTGCGACAACTGCTATGTCTACTGCCCGGACGTTTCCGTCCGCCACAAGGCCGACGGATCGTGGGGATACGACATCGACTTGGATTACTGCAAGGGATGCGGAATTTGCGTGTACGAATGTCCGCGATCCGCGATGGTCCTGGAGGATGAATAAATGAAAAAAGTATTGATGGGCAATCACGCGGCGAGTTGGGCCGTCAAACTGAGCCGCGTGCAAATGATCTCCGCGTATCCGATTACGCCGCAGACTCAGATCGTCGAGGAGCTTTCCGAGATGTGCGGCTCCGGTGAATTGAAAGCCAAATTCATGAAGGTGGAGTCGGAGCATTCGGCCATGGCGTCGTGCGTCGCCGCGTCCTCCGCCGGGGCCAGAGTATTTACCGCCACGTCCGCCAACGGCCTGGCGTTGATGCACGAAGTGCTGCACTGGGCCGCCGGAGCGCGTCTTCCCATCGTCATGGTCAACGTCAACCGAGCCATGGCGCCGGGCTGGTCCATCTGGACGGATCAATGCGATTCGCTTTCCCAGCGCGACACGGGCTGGATGCAGCTCTACGTGGAGAATAATCAGGAAGTTCTCGACACGGTTATCCAGGCCTACAAGATTGCGGAAAAGGTTTTGCTTCCGGTGATGGTCTGCTACGACGCGTTCTTTTTGAGTCACACGTACGAGCCGGTGGACATCCCGGATCAAAAACTGGTGGATGAGTTTATTCCTTACGTGAAGCGCAAAAACATTCTCGATCCACAGAGTCCACACGCGTTCAACTCGCTGGCCATGCCCGACGTCTACATGGAAATGCGCCACAAGATTCAACTGGCGCACGAGCGGGCTCTGGATTGGGTCGAGGAAGTCGACGCCGATTTCGAAAAAGCCTTCGGGCGTTCCTACGGCGCCGTCGAGGCGGTGCAGTGCGACGACGCCGACATCGTATTGGTGACGTGCAGCACCACGTCGAGCCCGGCGCGGCTTGTTGTCAATGAGTTGCGCGGGCAGGGCATGAAAGTCGGCCTTTTGAAAATGCGTCTTTTCAGGCCATTCCCGGTCAAAAGGATCAAGGAAGCATTGATGGGAAGAAAAAAAGTTATCGTCATCGACCGGAACATCAGCTTCGGCAAAGGCGGCATTTTCGCGGATGAGATCAAGGGCGCGCTGTCCAACGAATCCGACAGGCCTGAAGTTTACGGATACATCATGGGATTGGGAGGCCGCGACATCGTTCCGGAGGCTCTCAAGGAGATTGTGCTCGAGGTCAACGACATGGACGCGCCGCCCGAACATGCGATTATCTGGAAAGGATTGAAACCATGATGCACAGCCATTATCCCGATTATCCCAAAGAAGAACTGATGCACTCCGGTCACCTGGCCTGCCAGGGATGCGGCGGCTCCATGATCATGCGCCATGTCCTCAAGGCCCTGGGATCGGATACCATCGTCGTGATTCCCGCGTGCTGCTGGACCATCATTGCCGGACAGTTTCCCTACAGTTCGCTGAAAAATCCCATTTTGCATACGCCCTTCGAGACCGCCGCCGTGGCGGCCAGCGGCGTCAAGGCCGCGCTGGACATTCAGGGAAAAACCGACACCAAGGTGCTGGCTTTCGCCGGAGACGGCGGGACCTTCGACATCGGTCTGCAAAGCCTTTCCGGGACCGCCGAACGCAACGACGACATCATCTACGTGTGTTACGACAACGAAGCGTACATGAATACGGGCATTCAGCGCTCCTCCGCCACGCCGATCAAGGCCTGGACGACGACGACGCCCGCCGACGATTCGAAAGCCGAGATGAAAAAGAACATGATCGAAATTATGGCGGCGCACAGGATTCCCTACGTGGCCACGGCCAGCGCCGCATTTCCCATGGACCTGGTGGAAAAGGTCAAAAAGGCGGCTTCGTTCAAGGGAACAAAGTTCCTGCATGTCATGTCGCCGTGCCCGCCGGGTTGGAAGATATCCTCGGAAATGAGCATCGAGGTGGCGAGGCTGGCCACGGAAACGCATATTTTCCCGCTTTACGAAATCTTCGACGGGGAGCGATACAACATCACCTTCACGCCCAAGAAGGTCAAACCCGTTCTGGAATATCTTCGCCTTCAGGGACGCTTCCGCCATCTGACGCCCGAGGATGTCGAGTTTATTCAGAAACGGACGGATTTCGACTGGAAAATGTTGAATCACAAGTGCACCCTCGAAGTTTTTGAAGGCTGATGAAAACGTAAGAATTTGACGCCGAATCACAGACTTGCGTTGCGGGCGCGTAAAAAAAGCGAAAATTTCCGTGACGAATATCTTGCGGGGATTCGGGAAATTTGTATAATGCGCGCCTCGAAAGCCCCGGCGAAGGGGCTTTTGCCACTGTAGCTCAGTTGGTAGAGCAGGCGATTCGTAATCGTCAGGTCGGGGGTTCAAGTCCCTTCAGTGGCTTACTTCCCGCAACTTATAAGCGTTAATGCTCATCGGCGTTGATTTTCATGGCCTACGCATGATATTGGGTAAGCCCGTGATAGGGCCGATTCATCCGTCTCGTGATTTTCATTCGAGATCGGTAAAAAAAAGAGTTACGCCATGGCGCAGCGACGCAATCCAAAATATTCCAGACAAAAACAAAAAGCATCCACGAATAACGGTTTAAGCCTGATGGGATTTCTCAAATCCCTGATATGGCTTGCCTTTAACTTGATTTTTATCGCTGCGTGGGCGACCGCCGTTTTATGCGCTCTTTATGCCTATCAAATTACCGACGACGTCATCGACCGTTTTGAAGGAAAAAGGTGGAAGGTTCCCAGCCGCGTATATTCCGATTCCCTGACAATACTCCCCGGCGACTCCCTGGAGCAGATCGGCCTGATCGAGCGGCTCAAAAGGCTGAAATACCGCCGGATCGAAAGCGGCGATCCTGCAATCGGCGAATTCAGAATCGACAAGGACGCCGTTCAGGTTCATTTAAGAGATTTCAAGTATCCGTGGGAATCGGCCAGAGGATACTGGCTGACGATCGAAACCGCGGGCGGCGTGGTGAAAAAGCTGACGGATCACGTGCGCGAAAGGGAAATTCCCGCTGCTGATATCGAGCCCGAACTCATCGCCCGATTTTTCGGCTCTCAGCAGGAAGACCGTGAAATCGTTCGTTACAACGAAGTCAGCCCGTATCTGCGGCAGGCTATCGTGGCCGTGGAGGATCAACGCTTTTTCAGCCACTTCGGATTCGATCCTTTTGGATTCACGAGGGCGATGCTGGCCAACCTCATCCACATGAGATTCAGCCAGGGCGGCAGCACCATCACGCAGCAACTGGTCAAGAATTTTTACTTAACGTCGGAAAGAACCATTACCAGGAAAGCGAAAGAAGCCGTCATGGCCTTCGTGCTGGAAATGATTTACGACAAAGACGCGATTTTCGAAGCCTATATGAACGAAGTGTATTTCGCGCAGGAGGGCTCGATCAGCGTCTGCGGCGTGGGGCAGGCCAGCAGTTTCTATTTCGGCAAGGACGTCCGGACGCTGGGCCTGGCCGACAGCGCCCTTTTAGCGGCGATGATTCGCTCTCCGGCGGGATATGATCCGGTGCGCAAGCTGGAAAAGGCCAAGGGCCGCCGGGATTATATTCTCAAGCGCATGGCCGGCATGGGCAAAATCACCGAAGAGCAGGCCGCGCAGGCCAGCGCGGAGGAGATCAAAGTTCTGTCGCGCAAGCCCGGCAAGACCATCGCTCCTTATTATATCAGTTTCTTGAAAAAGCAGCTCGAGCAGCGCTATAGCTCGGACATTCTCATCAGCGAAGGTTTGTCCATCTTCACGACCCTGGACGTGGACCTCCAGCGCAAGGCGGAAAAGGCGGTGCGCGAAGGACTCGTGGAGCTTGAGGAAACTTACAAACACCTGACGAAAGATCCCGGCCGGCGGGTTCAGGCCGCGCTGGTGGCGATTCAACCTCAAACCGGATTCATCAGAGCCATGGTCGGCGGGCGGGATTTCTATCAAAGCCCCTTCAACAGAGCGGTGCAGGCGAAACGTCAGGTCGGCTCGGTTTTCAAACCCTTTGTCTATACGACCGGCTTTTATAAAAACTACATGGATCATTCCTTCGATTTCACGCCGGCGCGCATGGTTCTGGACGAGAAACTCGTCGAGCCTTTGCCGGACACGCGGCAGTGGATGCCGCACAATTACGGGAATAAGTATTACGGAATGATCAGCGCCAGAAAATCGCTGGAAAAATCCCTGAACGTGGCTACGGCGAGGCTGGCGCTGGAAATCGGAATCGACGATGTCGCCGATCTGGCGAAAAATATGGGCATCAAAAGCGAACTGCCCAGGCTGCCCTCCCTGTCGCTGGGAACCGCCGAACTGTCGGTCCTGGAAGTGGCGGGCGCCTACGCGACGCTGGCGAATCAGGGCACGCACGCCGAACCGATCGCCGTTCGCGACGTGGTCGATCAACGCGGAGAGGTTTTGGAGAAAAAGCCCGTGGAGATCCACCGCGTTCTCCCGCCTCCCGTGGCTTTTTTGACGACGAATATCCTGGAAGGCGTCGTCAACAACGGCACCGGCGTTCGCGTGCGTTCCATGGGATTTACAAAACCGTGCGCGGGCAAGACGGGCACCACGAACGATTACAAGGATTCGTGGTTCGTCGGCTATACGCCCAGAATGCTGGCCGCCGTGTGGGTGGGTTTCGACGATCACGCGATTCCGCTGAATCTGCCGGGTTCGAGGGCGGCTTTGCCGATTTGGGCCAAGTATATGATCATGCAGGCCGCCAAGACATTCACCGCCGGATTCGAGCCTCCGGAAGGGATCGTGAGAAAAAAAATCGATCCGGCGACGGGAAAACTGGCTGTTTTTGAATGTCCGGTTATTATGGACGAGTATTTTATCGAAGGAACCGAGCCGACCGAGGAGTGCGACGCGCATAAGGATTCCTTGTTGGAATTCTTCAAAAAGAAGCCCGTGGGAGAAAATCCATGATCAGGATCTTGTTGATGACAGGCTTTGCCGCCGTTTTGATCTGCTGCTTTGCATCGGGATGCGTGATTAAAACGCAAAAGGGCCACGAATACGTTTTTCTCGACAAGCCGGAAAATGATTATCCCGACAAACAGAAGGACGACAAAGAAGCTGCGCCGCAAAAAACGGAATCAGGCGAAACGGAAGACGACAAGATTCTCGAAAACGCCCTGGCCGACGATGAAACGGCGAATTCCGACGCAAGCAGCGAGACCGCGAGCGCGCCGGAGGATTTCAGCGCATCCCCATGGTGGAAGAAAGACGAGATCAAGGTCCATGAACTCAGCGACGCTAAAGAAAGCGACACGGACCCTCTCGGCGCGCTTGTTCTGATTCCGGAAGAAAAGGAGCCGGAAGCGGTGGGGAGCAATGCGGAAACCGAATCGCCTGACAAGCAGCCCGAGACCGTGACATCGGACGAGCCAATGGTTGTCGCCGTCGCCGCGCCCGAGCCGAGATTGCCGGAAAAGCGCATTTTTGAAATCGATCGGCACATACAGCCGATATCGGCCTCGCTTTGGAACAGCACATACGACAGCCAGACCTCCAAGCAGGCCAGCCCGCAAAGGCGCGCCGGGATGAGCAAGGTCAAGTCCGCCATCGAAACGGGATACGGCACGGCTTACGTGGCGCAACTGGAAAAGGCGATCAGCCTGGACCGCGACAACGGGTACGCGTATTACTTCCTCGCCCGCGGCCGATTCGAGGACGGCGACTGGGCCGGGTCGAAAAATTTCGCTGAAAAAAGCGTTCAGTTGCTGGACCAGGATCGGAAGTTCAGGGCTTGCGCCAAAGTGCTGTTTGCCAAATCCATGGCGAACTTGGGCGATATCCAAAAAGCCGCGTTGCAGGCCAGAGAAGCCACGATTGACGATCCGCAAAATACAGAAGCCAGAATATTGGCGTTGAAACTGGAATAACAAGAACTCTGGGAGCCAAGATGGCCGGAAAAAAGACAGTGAAGACGACTTCGAAAAAAGCGACCGGATCAGCGTTTGCGTTGCCCGCGGATGCGCTCCGATGGAAATGTGATTGCAGCATCTTCCCTTTTAAAACCACGGCTGATGTGAAGCCTCTGGACGGCGTCATCGGTCAGAAAAGGGCGATCGAGGCGTTGGAACTGGGATTGGGCATGCGTTCCACCGGATACAATATCTATGCGTCGGGCCGGGGCGGTACGGGTAAATTCAGCACTGTCAAACGGCTGCTTAAAAAAATGCCCGTCCAAGGAGACAAACCTTCGGACATCATCTACGTCAACAATTTCAAAAACGCCAAGGAACCCATCGCCGTCAAACTGAAAGCGGGCGACGGCGGCGCCTTCAAAAAGGACATGCATCGGTTCGTCGAGGAACTGCTGGAATCCATACCCAATCTCTTTGACAACAAGGAATTCAAAGAGAAGCGAAATCAGATGATCGAGGGTTTCAAGGAAAAACAAAAAAAGATTTTCATGACTTTGGAAAGCGAGATTTCCAAGAAAGGCTTCGCCATGGTGCAGGTGCAGATGGGCGCCATGGTCCGTCCCGCCATATTGCCCGTCATCGAAAACCAGCCCGTTCCTTTTGAACAACTGGAGCAACTGGCGTCCAATGAAAATTTTCCCGCGGCAAAACTCGATGAACTGAAAAGGAATCATCAGGCTTTGCACAACAAGCTTGAAGCCGCCATGAAGGAATCCCGCGCGCTGGAGCGCATGATGAAGGACGCCGTGGTGAAACTGGAACAGGCGCTGGCCAGCCATATCGTCATCTCCCTCGTCGATGAATTGCGCGAGAAATATCCTTATGAGGGGCTTAAAGTTTACTTCGACGAAATGGCCGTTTTTACCCTCGAGAACATCGGGCGTTTCAAGGATACCGAGGATGTTTCGCAGAATCCGGCCATGGCCATGATGCGTCAGGCCGAAGCGCCGGACAACAATCCGCTGCTCGAATGGGAGGTCAATCTCCTGGTGGACAACGCGCGGGCCGAAGGACCGGCGGTGATTATGGAAAACGTGCCGTCCTATAAAAATCTGTTCGGGACCATTGAAAAAACCTTCACGCAAAGCGGTACATGGACGACGGATTTTACGAAAATTCAATCAGGCTCCGTTTTGAGGGCCGACGGCGGATTCCTCATCTTCCACATGCTCGACGCGTTGACGGAACCCGGCGTCTGGAAAGCTCTGAAACGCACGATCAAATCCAAGCAGGTGGAAATCGAATCGTTCGATTCATTCCTCTTCTACATGACCTCGGCTCTGAAACCCCAGGGGATTCCCGTCGATGTGAAGATCATCGTGATCGGCGAAGCGTGGCTTTATTACTATTTGCTGGCCAACGACGAGGATTTCCACAAACTATTTAAAATCCGCGCGGATTTCGACACGGTGATGGGCATGAATAAAGACTCGATCGTCAAATCCGCCCGATTCATCACCCAGGTGATATGCAACGAGTGCCTGCCTCATTTCGATCAGACCGCCCTGGCGGCTTTGGTGGAAGAGGGCGTGGCCATGTCCGGCGATCAGAAAAAAATCACCACGCGATTTTCCATCCTGGCCGACATCGTTCGCGAGACCGGGTATTGGGCGCGCAAGGAACGCAGTAAAATCGCCCGGGAAAAACATGTACTCAAGGCGCTGGAGGCCAGAAAATACCGCCGGAACATGTATGAAGAAAAAATTCATGAAATGATCATGGAAGATAAATTCCTGATTACATCCCGGGGCTCCAAGGTCGGCGAAGTCAACGGACTGGCCGTCTATCAGGTCGGGGATTACGCCTTCGGCAAGCCTTCCCGCATCACCGTCAAGGTGGGCATGGGGCGCGCGGGCATTATCAACATCGAGCGCGAAGCTAAATTGTCGGGCAAAACCTATGACAAGGGCATGCTGATTCTGGGCGGATTCATGCGCCATCGATTCTCTCAGGACAAACCCCTGTCCTTGTCCGCATCCATCGCCTTCGAGCAAAGCTACGGGGGCGTGGACGGGGATTCGGCGAGCAGCACCGAAGCTTACGGACTTCTGTCGGCGCTTGCCGGCGTCCCGTTGAAGCAATCCATCGCCGTGACCGGCTCCATGAACCAAAACGGGGAAATCCAGCCCATCGGCGGCGTCAACGAAAAAATCGAGGGCTTCTTCCAGGTTTGCAAGGGCAGGCGGCTGACCGGGAAGCAGGGTGTGATCATCCCGGTGCAAAATGCCGGTGAGCTCATGTTGTCTCATGAAGTCCTACAGGCGGTGAAGAAAAATAGGTTCCATATCTGGGCGGTCAGCACGGTGGATCAGGGAATGGAAATCCTGACCGGCAAGTCCGCGGGCGAAAGGGACGCCAAGGGACGCTGGACAAAGGGAAGCATCAACGACCTGGCGGACAAACGCCTGATGAAACTGGCCAAGGATATCCAGGAATTCGGCAAGGATAAAAAGAATTCCGAAAACTCTGACGGCAAAACGTCCAAGGAAAAAGTCAAGAAAAAGGCCTAAAGTGGACATGAACCAAAACAAGAGGGCCGGGCGTCTTCGATGGGCTGCCTGGCCCATTGTTTTTTTACTGATTTGCATAAGCTGCTCGGGAAGCGGCTTTGCAAAAAGCCGACGCAGAATATTGATCATCGGCGCTGAAGGCGTGAGCTGGGAGACTTTGGACGAGTCTGAAAAGCTAAAGGAACTGACCATATTTCGCCTTTTCAAGGAGGACGGGGCGTGGGGCGTGCTGGAAAGCACGGATCCCATTCCCGGTTCCGTTATATGGGCCAGCCTGGCCACGGGGATGACGCAAACCGAACACGGCATTGTCGGGGATCCGGCGGCGGATAAAGCCCGGAGCCGCATTTTGCCCAACCGATTCGAATGCCTGCCGCTTTGGGAAATTCTGACGGAAAAGGGCGTCAGTACGGCGCAGATCGGATGGCCGGGATCGAGTAAAACGTCTCTTTCGCCGTTGCGCGTCGCCGAGATGGAAGCTTATTCGACGCTAAAGATAGCCGGTATGGCCAAATCCTCGCTGTGGCGCGATTCATCAAACAGCAAGCCTTTGCATACGTGGTTTGCCGAAAAGCCGTCCGCCGAGTCGTTGATGTCGGCGCGCATCGCTCGAAACTCCCTGGAAAACGTGGCGCGCCTGGCGGAAGATGAAATCAAGATCGGAACGCAGGTGATCATGGCGTTTTTTAACGGCCCCGTCAGCGCGCTGAATCACGGCGCCGCCGAATTGCTGGGCATCGCGCAGGAACCGTTGCCGCGCCCGAAAATTACCATCGAATACCTGCTCGAATTAAACAACGCCATCGCCTTGCTATTGGCCGCGTCCGGTGATGACGCGTATGTGTTTTTCGTCAGCGACACGCCGGTTCCACCCAGATCGTATCACGGAGAGCTTCCCGGAACCACGCATCCTATTCACGGAATATTTTCCGCCGTCGGACCGGATATCGAAATGGGCAGGCAGCTTGAAACTCCGACGGTTCTCGACCTCGTTCCGACGGTGCTGGCGATTCTCGGTCTGCCGGCGGCAAAGGATATGCCCGGCCGGTATATCAAGGAAATATTCAAGGAGCCGCCTGTGATCCCCGCCAGAATAAAAACCTATGAAAATTTATCGCGAACCGATTACCCGGTCGGCGGAGACGCCCTGCGGCCGGAGGATATGGCGCGAATCGAAAAAATGGGAAGCCTGCTGGGCGGCGATCTCGAACGCTGGAAAACCAACCGCAACGCCTATGCCTACGAACTGATCATGCAGGGGAAATTTTCCGGGGCGAAAAACGAGCTGGATCTGGACGCCAGGCGAAACGCCTACAATCCCATGACCCTGTATCCAAGGGCTTTGCTGCTTGAAAGCGTGGGGATCAGTGAAGTGTCGCTGGAAAACCTGGACGACGCCATGAACGCTCTGAGCGATTACGGGGCGAACCCGGCCGAGAAAGCGCTGATCGGCGCCGTCGGCTCGGCGGCTGTCCGCATGCGCCTGGCGCGGGGGAGTCTGGCTAAAGCCGGTGAAAACCTGGAATGGGCGGCGGCCAGGGCGCCGGATGAAGAGCCCTGGGACCTTTGGCGCGTGAGGCGGGATCTGGCCCTGCATAATAAGGAATCGGCCATGAGCCGGCTCAAGGCCTTTATCGACAGAAAAGGGCTTTCGCCCCAGGCCGCTTTGCTTTGCGCCGAGATCGATTGGAGAAACAACCGGAAGGCCAAGGCGGTGGAAGTTCTGGAAAAGGCTTTGAAGGATAATCCGGATGATGCCGGACTGCTCACGCGCCTGGGATATATCGCCCACGGGAGTCGGGATTTCGAAAAGGCCGTTTATTACTACGAAAAAGCCGATCCCTTGAAAATTCCGGAAGACGACAGATATATCTACGCCTCGGCGCTCAATTCTCTTTCAAGAACGGACGAGGCGTTGCGCCTGTTGGAGGAAATTATCCGGAACCGGCCTCTGGACCGGAGGGCGTGGACGTCCTTGCGTCAAATCAAGTCCGGCGATCCCGTCGCCGGTAAAACCATCGCGGATACCTATCAGGCCGTTTTGGCCGAGCATTTCGCCTTCGAGTTCCTTTCCGGGGATTGATATTGCGTTGGAATGAATTTTTCAATGCGGGATCGGCCGGAAGTATGTTAATATTTCCGTATGAAAAGCCCGGAGGCGCTGATTAACGCGCCATATGGAATCGGAAATTGACGCAAAGAGCACAACGAGTATTAATAGGATTCTGCATTATCTTCAGCGCGCTGGTCGTTTTCTCAATGATTTATCTCGTTCACGACACGGCCGCGGAAGTAGAGCGGCGCGAGGAGTTCGAGGCGAAGCAGATCGAGGTCATCAGAACGGATCAGGGCGTTTACGTGCAATACGAAATCTCGACGCCGGACGGCGAGCCCGGCCGCGTGTCTTCTCCACCCTTGCTTTTGAGCGAAGCCAGACCGGATTTAAAAAGTCAGGATGATCCGGTCGTCGAAAAGAAAAAACCAAAAGAGCCCGTTATGATCCTGCCCACGGAATTAAAGGTGTTTTTCAACAATCCCATGCCCGGGAAAAAAGCGGACGAACCGAAGCCCAAATGCCCAAAATGCAAGATCATCAGCGAGGGCGGCTGCCCCGGCAAACCCCGATCAAGCCAATAAATTGTCACTCGGGATTTTCCGATACGTAGCCGAACTGGGCCGACAATCCGAAGTACAGGATATTCAATAAGATTTCCTGGGAGCTTCCGGCGCCGTCCGATTTGTAGGGCGCGACGGTGAATGTGTAGTCCACGTATGCGGACAGGTGAAAGTAACCGTGCGTGTATGGAAGAAATAAACTGCCCAGTTCGAATCCGAAAAGCCCGCACACGGCCGGATCGAAATCTTCGAGGGGATCGGACTGCGTCAGCGTGGATCGAATGATGCCGAGCCGAGCCTGGCCGAAAGGGTGGGCTTTTAGCGCATCGCCGAAATCGCCGACCGTCCATTTGCTGTCGTAAAAATAATCGATGTATCCCATCCTGAATAAAAGAAGCTGTTCGCTAAGGCGCAGATTCTCGTTGTCGCCGCCGGCCGGAGTTTGAAAATTGGCGGGGAAATCGCGATATTGGCCGCTTAGACCCAGATAAATATTGCTGTTGAATATCCTGAAAACGGACAGCCCGACGGCGCTGCCGGGGTAGATTCTGCCGCCTAATGAATAGTCGGTTGTCTGGCTGCCCGTATTCCTTTCTGCGTCGCTTGTGACGCGCCAGATGAGTTCGCCCAGTCCGACGGCCGCCAACTCATATTCGGCGCCGATGCCGCTTGCCGCGCCGAAAGCGCCGGCGGGAAACAATACCGCGATGAAGATCAGGAGATATAAAAACTTGCGGCGGATGGTCGACTCCGTTTCATTTTCTTGTTTACGCCTTCGAAACAATTCCATCAGTGTATAAAAATATACCGTCATGTCCACATAATGAAAAAAGGAATCGAAAGCTAATGTTTCAATTCCTTATTAATAATATCGGGGCGACTGGATTTGAACCAGCGACCACCTGAACCCCATTCAGGTACGCTACCAGACTGCGCTACGCCCCGGAAAATACTTGATTTGGATTGTCAAATGACCCTGTTGGCGGGGAGGGAATATAGCCGAATTGTTACTGCACTTCAACCAGTTTCTTGATCTCGACGAGCATTTTTCTCAAATCGATCAGAACATCCCGCGTTTTTTCGTCCGGAAACGATCCGCGGGCGCGCTTGACGGCTTTATTCCTGGTTTTATCCTGTAATATTTTCTTGGCCCCGGCGATGGTGAACTTTTCCTCGTAGAGAAGCCGCTTGATTTCCAGAATCAGCTCCACTTCCTTTTTCTGATACATTCTATGGTTGGAGTCGGACTTCGAAGGCTTGACGATATTAAATTCCGATTCCCAATAGCGCAGCACGTATGGTTTAACGCCTGTCAACTCGCTGACTTCGCCGATTCTGAAATACAGCTTGTCAGGAATCTCGGTACCATGCATCGCGGCCTCCGACGCTGCGTTAAAATGCCCTTAAGGCTTACGCTAATTCTCTTCTTTGCCACTCAATAAAGCGTTGCGCAGAACCTGGCTGGGTTTGAAAGTTAAAACACGCCTGGCGGAGATGGTGATTTCTTCATTCGTCTGCGGATTGCGCCCGATGCGGGAGTGTTTGGCGCGGACAACGAAGTTGCCGAAACCGGATATCTTGATCTTTTCGCCGGTTTCCAGCGTCTCCTTCATGATGTCGAAAACCAGTTCAACGATGCGCGCGGATTCTTTTTTGGAATAGCCCACGCGCTCATAAATCGAATTTACCAAATCCGCCTTAGTCATTTAACTTAACCTCCATTTCCCCTTGGCCGCCGATATTAGCAAATGCCTATTCAATAGGCAAGCGAAATTTCCCATGAAAACTAGTAGGTTCCACGAACAACTTAAACCAGAGTCTTAAGAATGCCAACAGCTGACAATAATGTATATATTACAGGTAGTTAAATGTCAATAGTTAAACTAGTTTCTTAACTTTGCCGCAAACTTGGATTCCAGGCTTTCCATAACGCCTTTCATCAGGTCGTTGATCCGCTTCAGCGTCATTGTCCCTTCATTCGATTGTATGCGAACCGAAAACGCGATGGACTTTTTATGGACGTCGATTCCCTTGCCCCGGTAGACGTCGAAAATCGACACGGCCCTGATGAGTTCGCGATTGTATCCGTATATGGCGTCGATCATGGGCTGCGCGGCCTGCGCTTCATCCACCACGACCGCCAGATCCCGGACAACTCCCGGAAATTTCGACCAGGGTGAGAATGCCGGATCGGCCATGGCGCGGCCGGACAGGGCGGATATATCGATTTCGAAGGCGTAGGCGTCTTTTTCGATCTCGAATTTTTCCATAAGTCCCGGCGCCAGGCGGCCCATGCCTCCGATGGGCGCGCCGTCGAACTCGATCACCGCCGCGCTGCCGGGAATGTACGCCGGATTCGAGTCGCAGGGGGTGTATTTCACGAGCCCGGAAACCCCCAGGGAGCGAAATAGCTCTTCGACGGCGCCCTTGATATCCCAGAAATCGACCGAGTCGTTGGAGTTGCTCCAATTGGCCGGTTCGCGCCGGCCGCAGAGGATTGCCGCGCAATGCGTCGGTTCGTCGGGCAGGCTGTCGTCGCCGGTGCAGTGATAAACGCGGCGCACTTCGAAAAGAGCCGCGTCCTCGGCCTGATGAGCCAGATTCATGGAAAGAGCCCTGCATAGACCGGGCAAGAGCGTGTTTTTCAAAACGGACATTTCCACGGTCAGGGGATTGCGTAGCGTCACGTAACGCGCTGGTTCGCTCTGGAATAAATCGAGAGAATCCGGGCTGGTCATGCCGATGCTGATCATTTCCCCGAAACCCATGCCGACCATGATGTCTTTCGTTCGTTCGGTCAGAATCGCCAGGGGTTTGGGAATCGGAGCGCTGCCCGTCGACGCCGGAAGGGTCGCCGTGATTTTATCGAGCCCATGCAGACGGGATACTTCTTCGATCAAGTCGATTTCCCTGTCGATATCCACGCGGAAGGCGGGGATTTCAACCGTCAGCACGTCTTTTTGTTTTTCCTCGCAGGACAGTTCGATGGATTCCAGCAATCCGGCGACGGCGGGCGTTAAAAGCTCGGTTCCCAGGATCCAGTTCACGCGGTTGGTGCGGACATCGACATGCAATGCCTCATGCCGTCTGGGGTATTCGTCGATATATCCCGGAAGAACCTTGCCATGCCCCAGTTCCGCCATGAGGCGCGCGGCCCGATGCAGTCCATACACGACGCCTTCTATATCGATTCCGCGTTCGAAGCGATAGCTGGATTCGCTGCTCAGGCCGATTCGCTTGGAAGTGCGGCGAATGTTGGCCGGCTGGAAAAAGGCCGATTCGATAAAAACATTTTTCGTGTCGCTTGTGACCAGGGAGTTTTGCCCGCCCATGACCCCGGCCAGGGCGACGGGCTTTTCGCCGTCGCAAATGAGCAATTCCTCGCCGCTAAGTTTTCTTTCCTGATCGTCCAGGGTTACGATGATCTCGCCGGGCGCCGAGCGCCGGACGATGACGGCCGATTTTGCGAGAAACTCGTAATCGAACGCATGCAGCGGCTGGCCGCATTCATGCAACACGTAGTTGGAAATATCCACGATGTTGTTGATCTCGCGCTGTCCCACGGCGTTGAGCCGAAGCTCCATCCAGATGGGAGAGGGCAGAATATTCAGGTCGTTGACGATGATTCCGGTATAACGCGGGCACCACTCGGGTTCGTCGATGCGCACGCTCATTTTCGCGTCGACGGCGCCGCCGACGGGCTCGAATTGGATTTCGGGTTTATGAAAAGACGCCCCGGTGGCCGCGGCGACCTCTCGGGCGACGCCGAAAACGCTTAAGAGATCCGGCCGATTGGCCGTGATGTCGATTTCAAAGACGTGGTCCGCCAGGGGAAGGGCGTCGGTGATCAACTGCCCGCGATCGAGATCGGACGGCAGAACCCAGATTCCGCTGTGATCCTCGTTGATTCCCAGTTCCATTTTGCTCAGGATCATTCCCTGGCTTTCGATCCCGCGCAGTTTTTTTGAAGATATCTTATGACCGCCGATTTTGGAGCCGGGAACGGCCCAGGCGACTTTTTGCCCGGCGGCCACGTTCGGCGCGCCGCATACCACGGTGCGTTCGGCGTTTCCGTCATGTGCCACGCATACGGACAGATGGTCGGAATCCGGGTGTTTTTTAACGGACAACACTTCGCCGACAATGACGCCTTCGACGTCCCCGCAGATGGATCGCTCGGCTTCGACTTCCATTCCGGCGTTCGTCAGAAGCTTTGCCAGTTCGTCGACATCGCCGACTTCAACGTAATCGCGCAGCCAGTTCATACTGATGATCATGGTCTTACCGAATTAAAATTGAGTGATGAAACGAAGATCGCCTTCGAAAAAATGACGTATTTCATCGACGCCGTATTTGAACATGGCGATCCTCTCGATGCCCATGCCAAAGGCGAAACCCGTATACTTTTCCGGATCGTATCCCACGGCTTTAAAGACGTTGGGGTCCACCATGCCGCATCCCAGAATTTCCTTCCAGCCGGTTCCCTTGCACACGCGGCAGGGCGCCGAGCCGATTTTACCCGTCCCGCCGCAGATGATGCACGTCACGTCCACTTCCTGCGACGGTTCGGTAAAGGGAAAAAAACTGGGGCGAAAGCGGGTTTTGATCTCGTGACCGAAAAACCGGCGCACGAACTCACCGAGAACGCCGAACAAATCGCCGAGGGTTATATGCTCATCCACCACCAGCCCTTCGATTTGCGAGAACATGGGCGAATGAGACGCGTCCAGCGTGTCGGCCCTGAATACCCAGCCGGGGCAGATCATTCGAATGGGCGGCGGCGATTTTTCCATGACGCGGATCTGCACCGGGCTCGTATGCGTGCGCAGGCAGATATTGTCCGTCACAAAGAGCGTGTCCTGCATGTCCCGGGCCGGGTGATCCGGCGGGAAATTCAGCGCCTCGAAATTGTAGTATTCGCTTTCGACCTCGGGGCCGCTTTCCACGGCGAATCCCATGCGCTCGAAAATCCCCGTCGCTTCCCGGTAGACCAGGGAGAGGGGGGACAGGTGTCCCCGGGGCCTGGCCCGCCCCGGCAGCGTGACGTCCAGGCGGGAGGAGTCGACCAGTTGCCGGCGGCGCTCTACTTCAAAGCGCTCCTCCAACTCCTCGACCGCCTGCGTGATTTTCTTTTTGACGTCGTTGACCAGAGCCCCGAATTTCGGCCTGTCTTCCGCGGACAAATCGCGCATGCCTTTGAGCAGTGCGGTGATTTGCCCCTTTTTACCCAGAAAACGCACGTGAAAATCGCGCAGCTGGTCGTTGTTTTCCACCTTGTCGAGCGCTTCGCGCGCCGCGGACTCCACGTTTTCGATTTGTTTTTGCATGGGCTAAATAGCCTTCTTTGCTTCCTCCGCAATTTTCGAAAAGGCATCTTTGTCGTTGACCGCCAGTTCGGCGAGAACCTTGCGATCCAGATCGATGCCGGCCTGTTTCAGTCCGTGCATAAATCGGGAGTAGGAAAGACCGTTTTCATTGGCCGCCGCATTGATGCGGATAATCCACAGTCTCCTGAACTCGCGTTTCTTGTTGCGGCGGTCCCGGTACTGGTAGGAAAGCGCCCGGCGAACGGTTTCTTTTGCCGCGCTGTAGGTCTTGGAACGTGATTCGCGATAACCGCGGGCCATTTTCAACAGTTTTTTATGCCTTTGATGCGATTTTTTTCCGCCTTTAGTTCTAGGCATGATTCACCTCCTGCGGTCTCGCGACCTAGTCGTTGAGCAATCGTTTAATTCGCGCTGCATCCGATTTGAATAGGATTGCGGGTCGGCGAAGTCGACGTTTCCTTTTTGTCGTTTTCTTGGTGAGGATGTGGCTCGCGTTGGATTTTTTATACCGCAAGCGACCGCTCCCCGTGAGTTTGTAGCGCTTTTTTACGGAGCTTTTTGTTTTCAGTTTCGGCATTGTCACCCCCTTCCGTAAGCCTGGCGGCCCCGGGTGGTTTTATCTGATAAATAGCGGTTGCCCTCATAAAAAGAAGGCTTCTGTAAATCACTTCTTGGGCGAAAGAACCATGGTCATGGTGCGGCCTTCGAACTTCGGATGCGAATCAATGGAGCTGATTTCGGCAGCCATATCACGAATGCGATCCAAATGTTTACGGCCGAGTTCCGAATGAACGATTTCCCGTCCCCGGAACATGACGGTGACCCGAACTTTGTGCCCTTTTTCCAGGAACTTTATGATGCGCCGGTACTTGGTCTGGAAATCATGCTCGCCGGTTTTCGGGCGAAGCTTGATTTCCTTCATGGTCGTGGAAGCCTGGTTTTTCTTCCCCTCGTGCTGGCGCTTTTCCTGTTGGAATTTGTATCGTCCATAATCCATAATGCGGCAAACCGGAGGATTGGCGTCGGGCGCCACCTCCACAAGGTCCATGCCGGCCTCATGGGCCGCTTCCATGGCCTTTTCAAAGGGCAAGATGCCAAGTTGCTCGCCGTCCTTACCGATTGTGCGGACGAAACTAACCCGTGCAATCTTTTCGTTAACACGCAGGATTTTGGAAATGAGCCACCTCCTAGTTCGAGATTTTGTTACGGACTTCGTCACCGACGAGGGCGATGAAATCCTCGACGGACATGGGGTCGAGTTGTTTCCCTTTTCTCGTTCGGGGAGCGACCACGCGGTCGCCGGCCTCACGTTCGCCGATAACCAGCATGTACGGTGCTTTTTGTTCTTGCCATTCGCGGATTTTAAATCCGATTTTTTCATTTCGAGTATCTTCGACAACGCGAATTTCGGCCTCCTTGAGTTTCGCGGTCACCTCTTTGGCCCAGGCGTTGGTTTTTTCGGAAATGGTCATCACCACGGCCTGCACCGGTGAGATCCACAAGGGAAAGGCTCCGCCGAAGTGCTCGACGAGAATGCCGATGAAACGCTCGACGGAACCCAGGATCACGCGGTGGATCATCACCGGCCTGTGAGCCTGGTTGTCCGAGCCGATATACGACAGATCGAATCTGTCCGGCATGGTGAAATCGCATTGTATGGTGGCGCATTGCCACTCGCGGTTCAGGCAGTCTTTCAGCTTGACGTCGATCTTCGGGCCGTAAAAAGCGCCTTCTCCTTTTTCGATATCGTAAGGGATTCCCATTTCGTCCAGGGACGTCATCAGGGCCTTCGTGGCCAGTTCCCATATCTCGTCTGAACCGATGGACTTTTGCGGCCGCGTGGATACTTCCATTTTATATGGAAAACCGAACATCTCCAGGGTATCCTGCACGAATTGGACCACGCCTTTGATCTCGTCGTTGAGCTGTTCCGGCGTGCAGATGATATGCGCGTCGTCCTGCGTGAATGTGCGGACGCGAAACAGTCCGCTCAGGACGCCGGATTTTTCATGACGATGCACGACGCCCAGCTCGAAATAGCGCTGGGGCAGATCCCGGAAGGAACGAAGTTTGGATTTGTATATCAGCATATGAGACAGGCAGTTCATGGGCTTGATGCCGTACTGCGTTTCGTCGATCTTCGTGAAATACATATTCTCGCGGTAGTTGTCGAAATGCCCGGAGCGCTCCCACATCTCTTTTTTCAAAAGGATGGGGCCCTGAACGATCTCGTAACCGCGCTTGAAGTGCTCCTTCTTTTCCCAATCTTCCAATAGCACGCGAAGACGCATTCCCCGCGGGTGCCATACCGGCATTCCCGCTCCGGCCTCGTCGTGAAATGAATACAGATCGAGCTGACGGCCTAAAAGCCGATGGTCGCGCTTCTTGGCTTCTTCAAGCATTTTCAGATACTCGGCGAGTTCGTCCTGATTGCGAAACGCCGTGCCGTAAATGCGTTGCAGCATCTTGTTGCGCTCGTCGCCGCGCCAATAGGCTCCCGCGACGGAAAGCAGTTTGAAGGCCCGGATTTTCCGCGTGGACGAAAGGTGCGGCCCCCGGCAGAGGTCCATCCATTCGCCGGTCCGGTAAACGGAGACGTTTTCGACATCCAGGTCTTCGATCAATTCGACCTTGTAGTCCTCGCCCATTTCTTTGAACATGGCGACGGCGTCTTTCGAGCTCATTTCTTCGCGCGTGAAACGCACATTCTTTTTGGCGAGCTTCTTCATTTCCTTCTGAATCGCATCCAGATCGTCGGGCGTGAAGTTGTGATCGGTGTCGAAGTCGTAGTAAAATCCGTTTTCGATGGACGGGCCGATGGTGACTTTCGTCCCGGGAAACAGCTTCTGCACCGCCTCGGCCATGATATGGCTGGTCGAATGGCGCAAAATGTCCAGGGCTTCGGGCTGATCCCAGGCCACGAACTCCAATTCGCCTCCGATGGCGACCGGCGTCATGAAATCGATGATTTCGCCGTTGATTTTCGCCGCCGGCGCATCCGGGCGCTCGCCTTCGGGCATCTGGGACAGGACATCGAACAGAGTTTGGCCCGCGGAAATTTGGTAGTCTTTCCCCGAGTATGAAAGGGAAATGTCCGGCATAACGACTCCAATGACTCTTTCGATTTAAGGATTCAAACAAAGAATCCTATGCGAAAACATATATGAAATGGCAACATTCTTTACATCTTTGGAATCAAACGCTCGACCCGTGCAATCCCCGAAATGGGTTGGGGTATGAGGGGATGCGTTTCATCGGATCCTTGGAAAGGACCCAAAAAGGCAAGGTATGACCTTATCTTCGCACCATCGGACGATCCATAAAGACCGCCATTGCAAAAGGTGGTAGGCACGGGCGGACTCGAACCGCCGACCTCTACGGTGTCAACGTAACGCTCTAACCAAAACTGAGCTACGTGCCTATGCTTATGCGTTTGTGTGATTCCGCGATAGAAAAGAACCATCGACTACGTCGATCAAGATGCGCTCATTATCAAAATACCCGGAATTGGTCAAGCATTGTTTGCATTCGCGAACACGAATCGGCAAGTCACGCCGCTTCGGATTTCGCGATGTTTGTCCGTTTACAACGCGCGTCGCCGCTGCTTAAATGCACGCAAACGTCGAGGGCAATGAAACATGACAACGAATTTGGTGAAAACTTCCGGCCTTATTGCCGGAATCAGAAAGTCTTTGAAAGCAGGCGGCGATGCGAAAACCAGGGCGGCGGCGCAGACTTTTTCCAAAGAAAAACTAATGGTTTATGGAGTCAAAACTCCCGCCGTCAGGAAAATCGCCCAAGAAACTTACCGGGAAATCGCGGGCCTTAAAAAGAAAGTCATCTTTGATTTATGCGAGGAATTACTGAAGTCGGGCTATCTCGAAGAAGCGGTTATCGCATTTATATGGGCGGAAATGATTTCCGAAAGCTTTGTGAAGGCCGATTTTGGCGTGCTGGAAAAATGGCTGAAACAGTATGTGACGAACTGGGCCGCCTGCGACACCTTGTGCAATCACGCCATCGGAAATTTTATTTTCAAGTATCCGGCATATGTGGACAAACTCAAAAAATGGACCGGATCGAAAAACCGGTGGGTCCGGCGCGGCGCCGCCGCGACCTTGGTTCTTCCCGCAAGAAAAGGCTTGTTTCTCAAAGACGTGTTTGAAATTTCCATGAGCCTGATGGATGACGCGGACGACCTGGTTCAAAAGGGCAGCGGCTGGATGCTCAAGGAAGCCGCCAGGACGCATCGGAAGGAAGTCTTCGATTTTGTCGTAAAAAACAAGGCCGTCATGCCCAGGACGACGCTTCGGTACGCCATAGAAAAGATGCCCGTCGAATTGAAAAAAGAGGCGATGAAAAGATAAGCGTCGCGCGGCATTGTCTTCCATATGCTTCGAACCAAACTGCAATATTTCGCCCGGGCGCGCCATGTGTGGCGCATCGCGCCCTCGCATGTGCCGGATATTTCCACAATCGCCTTTGATCGCGTTTATAAGCTCGCGATACGCTGCGCGGTTGACGGCATGCGCGCTCCAGCGTAACCTGACTCTCCTCTTGGGGTGCCCGGCGAAAATACAAGCGGGGCTGAGAAGACACCCATTGAACCTGATCCGGATTATGCCGGCGTAGGGAAGGACAACATGAAAAATAACGACGACGCCCGCCTTTCAACTTCATCGGACATTGACGCGAAAGACAAACGGCCGCATTGCAGCCATCCGAAGGAATTCCCCAGCCAAAAAGTGTATGTGGAAAAAGACGGAATGCGTGTTCCCATGCGCGAAATCAAACTCAGCGACGGCAGCGCCGTCAGGCTTTACGACACCAGCGGAACGCAAGGCTGCGATGTTCGCGAAGGATTGCCGAAGCTTCGGAAAGAATGGATCGATAAACGTGAGGCAACCGGCGGCGGCACGCAAATGTCGCTGGCCCGGCGGGGAATCATCACCGAGGAAATGCGTTTTGCCGCCGTACGAGAAAACATGCCCCCGGAAAAACTGCGTGATGACGTGGCGGCGGGCAAGGCGGTCATTCCGGCGAATATCAAGCACCCTGAAAGCGAGCCGATGGTCATCGGCCCGTCGTATCTGGTGAAAATCAATTCCAATATCGGCAATTCCGCCGTGGCTTCATCCATCGACGAGGAAGTCGAGAAAATGAAGTGGTCGATTGCGTGGGGCGCCGATACGGTGATGGATTTGTCCACGGGCGCGGATATCAAAAAAACGCGGGAATGGATCATACGCAATTCGCCGGCGCCTATCGGAACCGTGCCCATCTATGAATGCCTGGAAAAGGTCAAAGGCCGCGTGGAAAAACTGAACATCGACTTATTCATGGAAACCATCGAAGAGCAGGCCGAGCAGGGCGTCGATTATTTCACGATCCACGCCGGAGTATTGCGCGGCGTGATTCCCATGGCGGCGAAACGCACGCTGGGAATCGTCAGCCGGGGCGGCAGCATCATGGCGAAATGGTGCGACATGCACCAGAAAGAAAGCTTTCTGTATACGGAATTCGAGCGCATCTGCGAAGTTTTGAAAAAATACGACGTGGCGTTTTCACTGGGCGACGGGATGCGGCCCGGATGCATCGCCGACGCCAACGATCCGGCGCAGTACGCCGAGCTTGAAACCCTGGGCGAACTGACGAAAATCGCCTGGAAGCACGATGTGCAGGTCATGATCGAAGGGCCGGGGCACGTGCCCATTAATCGGATCGCCGAAAATATGGACAAGCAGCGGGAGGCGTGCCACGGGGCGCCATTTTACACGCTGGGGCCGGTGGTGACGGACATTGCGCCGGGGTACGATCACATGGCCAGCGCCATCGGCGCGGCGATTATCGCATCTCTGGGCACTTCGCTGCTCTGTTACGTGACGCCTAAAGAGCACCTGGGTCTGCCCAATAAAGAGGACGTCAAACAGGGGGTCATCGCCTACAAGATCGCCGCGCACGCCGCCGACCTGGCCAAGGATCATCCAGGAGCCAGGCAGTGGGACGACGCCATGAGCCGCGCGCGATGCGATTTCCGCTGGGAGGATCAGTTCAAGCTGGCCCTCGATCCGGAAACCGCCAGGGCATATCATGACGAGAACCTGCCCGACGACGATGCGAAAAAAGGCGCGCTATTGCTCCATGTGCGGGCCGGATTACTGCGCGTATCGGATATCCCATGATGTCCTGGATGAAAAAGAAAAAGCCGGGGGCGGGGCATGATAAAAATATCCTTAAACGGTGAGCAGTTGTCATTCGACGAAGCGCCGACGCTGGCGCAGCTTATCGAGAGCCAAAATATCCCCTTATATTTCATTGCCGTCGAGCGAAACGGCGAACTTGTTGAAGGCGATCCGAAAAAATGCGTGCTTGAAGACGGCGACACGCTGGAAATAGCCCGCTTCGTCGGCGGAGGATGATGAAAATGACGCATGAAAAAGACGACGTTCTTGTCATTGCGGGAGAAATATTCAACTCCAGGCTTTTGATCGGAACCGGCAAATTCAGGAGTTCGGTCCTCATGGCCGAGGCCATCGAGGCTTCCGGATCGGGCCTGGCGACCATGGCTCTGCGCAGAGTCGATTTGAATTCCCCTGATGATTCGATGATGAATCATCTCGATCCGAAAAAGTACAAGCTTTTGCCCAATACGTCCGGCGCCAGGGATGCGGATGAGGCCGTTCGGCTGGCGAAAATGGCGCGGGCCGCCGGCGGATTCACGTGGATCAAGCTCGAAGTGACGCCCGAGCCGAATTACATGCTGCCGGATCCCGTGGAAACGCTTAAAGCGGCGCGGCAACTGGTCAAGCTCGGCTTTACCGTTCTGCCATATATGAACGCCGATCCTATTCTCGCCAAACATCTGGAAGAGGCCGGGTGCGCCACGGTGATGCCCCTGGCGGCGCCCATCGGCAGCAATCGCGGCCTGAGGACAAAGGATCAGATCGCCATCATCATCGAACAGGCTAACGTGCCCGTGGTCGTGGACGCCGGGCTGGGAATGCCGTCCCACGCCGCGGAATCCATGGAGATGGGCGCTGACGCCGTGCTGGTCAACACCGCCGTCGCCATCGCCGACGATCCGGTGGAAATGGCCCGGGCTTTCGCCATGGGTGTCAAAGCGGGACGCATGGCTTATCTGGCGGGAGCGGGAGGAGAAAGCCGCCTGGCCCGGGCCAGCAGTCCGCTGACGGGATTTTTGAATTCAGGCGATTCAAACACAAAATGAATTCCTTTTTCAGCCATATCCGCGATAGCGATTTTGACGCGCTCAAGCGATCCATCGAATCGGCGACCAAAGACCGGGTGCGTCGCGCAATTCGGCAAACGCAATCCGGCGACGATGACGTTTTAGCGGTTTTCTCGCCGGCCGCCGGGGAATTTCTGGAGGATATGGCGGTTCGGGCCGCGGCGGTGACGGAAAGGCGATTCGGCAAAACGATTCAACTCTACGCGCCTTTGTACCTGTCCAACGAGTGTTCCAACGCATGCGTGTATTGCGGATTTTCCTGCGACAGCGAAATGCCCCGGATATCATTAACCCTCGACCAGGCGCTGGCCGACGCGGATAAGCTTTATATGGAGGGCTTTCGCCACATCCTTTTGCTGACCGGCGAGTCGCCGAATCGATACGGCGTGGAGCAGATACGCGAGGTCGCCAAAGCGCTCAACGGAAAATTCTCTTCGATTTCCATCGAAGTGTTTCCCATGAAGGCACGGGATTACAAAACGCTGGAATCCGCCGGCGTGGATGCCCTGACCCTTTATCAGGAAACCTACGATCCGCGCCTGTATAAAAAACTTCATCCCAAGGGGCCGAAGTCGAACTATGAAATGCGCCTGGCGGCGATAGAAGAAGGCGGGCAGGCGGGATTTCGCTCTCTTGGCGTCGGCGCGCTTTTGGGATTGCGCGATTGGCGTTGCGAAGCGGTCATGCTGGCCCGGCACGCCCGGTATCTCAGCAGAAGATTCTGGAAAAGCCGCGTGGCCGTCAGTTTCCCACGGCTGAATCCGGCGCTAGCGGGCTTCGAGGCGCCGCATCCCGTATCCGACGCGCACCTTGTGCAGATGATTACGGGAATGCGCCTGCTGCTTCCCGACGCCGATCTGGTGTTAAGCACGCGGGAGCCGGCGGCTTTGCGGGACAATATAATCGGTCTGGGCGTTACGCGGATGAGCGCGGGCAGCCGCACCAATCCCGGTGGATATGTGACGGAGCTCGACTCGGGCCAACAGTTTGCCGTCGCCGATCAGCGCCCTCCCGCGCAGGTTGCGGCGATGATCGAATCCAGAGGCTTCGAGCCGGTCTGGAAAGATTTCGATCCGGTTTTTCTTCAGGGGTCGCGTTCATGACGGATTTTCGGCGAAACAAAGAAAAGCTTCGCGAGGTCGATTTGTACGTGGTGACATCCGAAGCGCACTCGGCCGGTCGCACCAGCCTGGAGGTTTTGGACGCGTGCCTGGCCGCCGGAGTTCGCATGGTGCAACTTCGTGAAAAGGAAAAATCGAAAAAAGATCTATACGAACTCGCGCTGAAGTTTCGGGAAAAAACGCGCGAGGCGGGCTGTCTTTTCATCGTCAACGATTGCGTGGATCTGGCTTTGGCGGTCGGGGCGGACGGCGTGCATCTCGGCCGATCCGATCTGCCGGTTGAAGCCGCACGCCGCATCGCGCCGGATTTGTTGATCGGAGCAAGCTCTCATAACGTCGAGCAGGCCGAATACGCGCAAAGCGCCGGAGCGGATTACGTCAACATCGGCCCGATTTTTCCCACGGCCACGAAGCCTGAACATAAGACTTTTGTCGGCCCGGAAATGATAGGCCGCGTCATGGAAGCCGTGGACATTCCCGTCACGTGCATGGGCGGAATCACCCATTCCAACATCGCGCAGGTCGCGCGCGCCGGCGCAAAAATCGTCGCCGTAGTCACGGCCGTAACCAAAGCCGATGATATGCGAAAAAGCGCGGCTCGGCTGCGGGACATCATTTTAAAACATTGAGATTCGTGTGAAACCGGCTTGAACAGGGTGTTTATAGATTTGCGCCCAATTCGGAAACGATCAGGTTTTTCAAATGCTCGCCGAGAACGACGCCTCTTCGAGACGAGTCGTCTCCCGTATTGTACTGGCTGTAAATCTTTTCGTTTTTCATGGTGATAACGAGGTTGTCCAACAGCACGACCGCGGGTTTTAAACATTTGCTGTCGGGAATGCGCATCTGCTTGCGCAACATGAGATTGATGTAGATGTATGCCTCGTTATTCGTCAAAAGAAGGTTGGGATTGATTTCGCGGTTGGAGTAATCCCAGGGCTTGGCTTTTTGTACCAGCTCCGTCGCGTAAAACGCAATGGCCAGGGCTCTTTTCGCCGTGGTGTGATTTTCCGTGACGACGGCGAGCTTAAGGGAGGCGACCAGGAGCATGCCGATGAGGATTTTGTCGATTTCCTCCATGTCCATCAGGGCCATGAGCGACCGCAAGGTCAGCATGACGGCGTTTTCCCCCCCGATGCGCAGCGGAGAGAAGGGGATGCCGGACGTTTCGTGAAGGGCAATAAATCAATTCGTACAGTTTGTATTGCATGATAAACGAAACGGCGCTTCGGCTTCTGAAAGACTGCGCGGCGAATAAACCGGGAATGCCGCCTTCCAGCGCTTTCGCCAACTCCACCGAGGTCTCGATGAAGTCGATATTCCTGCTTCCCAAAGACGAGGAAAGGATGTGCCTGGCCAGAAGCTTTTTGAATTCCAGAGGATTGTTGCCGTATTTCAGCCAGCCTTCATAGGAGAGATTCATGTTTTCCTTGGCCACCGAAAGCCAGTCCGTATAAAGAAACTTGTGCTTTTGGTTGATCAGAACCTGGTAAAACATGTCCCGGAAAGAGGGGCTGGCGACCGGATCCTTGCCTCCGTGGCGTTCGTAAAATTCATGCGTGCCTTTGGGAAGCTGAACCCGGCCCAATTGAATTTGCAGTCGGCTGTCGACGCAAAACAGATCCTGCGGGCAGATAAACAGATCGAAAAGCCCCGTATATCTTTGCGGCAGCCTTTCGCCTTTGAAATTGAAATAATGCGGATGGCTGATCCACGCGAAAAGGAATCGGTCCAACTCCATCGCGGAAGGTTTGGAGTCGAATGTATAGCCGTGGAGCGTCCGCGTTTTGCATAAAGGGCAGTGGTAGGTGCGCGGAACGACCTTGATCCCGTAATCCTCGGGGAGGATATCCTTTTTCGGGGAACGGATGGATTGGTAAACGGCCATATTTGGAATCGACTCCGCTTAAAGCGAAAGATTAAAAATCTTTTATAGTTTTCAATAATCGGAACATCAATTTGGAATACCAGTAAAAGATTTCCGAAAGCAAAGGTTTCCCTGTCGCCTTCAGGAAATTCTGGCTCTGCCGTACCGATAAATCAAGTATTTTTACCGAAGGATAGATCTTGCTGAATTTGATGCGGTGCGTGTATCGCGAAAGAAATTTCGCGTCGGTTCGCCCGTTTCTCAAAGCTTCCAGGGCCGTTTTGGCCGCCGCTTCCGAGCTTTTCAGGCCCATGAAAATGCCGCCGCCGGTCAAAGGATTCACGAAGCCGCCGGCGTCGCCGATAGCCATGACGCCTTCGCCGTGCAGTTTCCCGGACAGGTAGGCGGGGATGAGGCCGCTGGTGATGCGCTCCGGTTTCAGATCACGTAGATCGTCCCTGGAATCGATGAACTCCTTTAACATGTCGCCGATTTTTCCCCGCAGTTGATCCTTCGGACCGCCGACGCCCACGTTGAGGGCATTTTCGCCGGGAAAGACCCAGAAGTAACCATAGGGCAGTTTGATCTCATCGAAAATGAATTCATAGGTGTCATGCGGCGCGTTGGGACAGGTCAGTTCGTAGGCGATGCCGATGTGCATGGGTTTATTGTCGGGAAGACCGACGCGGCAGCATCGCCAGGCCAGGGATCTGGGGCCGTCGGCGAAAATGAAAAGGCGGGCGTCGAATTGAACCTTTTTGCCGCTATGGCGGTCAAGGCACGTCAAACGGCGCAGGAGAGGATCATAATCCAGGGCTTTGTGCCCGGTTTTCAGGACAGCGCCCGCGCTGACGGCGCGCTGCGCGAACCAGTTGTCGAATTTGGGGCGCTGCATCGAAGTATAAATCGGCTTGCCCGCGTCGAAAGCGATTTCCCGGTTGTGGAGAGTCAGTTTGACTTTCGATATTTCCCGGCCGGCGATTTCGTCGGGGTAGCCGTATAAATCCTTGATGAAGTATCCGACGCCGCCGCCGCAGGAGTTGTACTGTCCCGGGCGGTCGTCCCTTTCGACCAGAAGGACGCTGTAGCCCTGCGCGGCGATTCGGTATGCCGCGTTGGAACCGGTCGGCCCGGCGCCGACGACGATGACATCATAGGTGTCGGTCATGAGAAAATTCCTTAAACATTCCAAAGACGGATGATTTGAATGATGAGAACGGCCGTTCCGGCGACCACGTAGAGCGAACGGTAAACTTTTTGATAGTTGATGCGATAGGTTTCGCCGGGAAGGGGACGCAGTGCGAAATGGGCGATTGCGTGGAGCGGCGCGATGGCGATAAACGGCAGCGACAAAGCCCACGGAATGAGGCCGGCTTTCGATGCGAGATACAGGTAGCCGGCGCCGAGCATAAAGACGGAGAAGGCGATATGCAGCATTCTTTGCGGGCCGAAAACCACGGCGTTTGTGTTGACGCCGGAAGCCTTGTCCGCATCGTGATCCTTGACTTCATGGTTCATGTGGCCGGCGGTGAAAACGGCTGCGAAATACAAGGCGGTGGCCAAACCGGAAAGCGAAAGCTCTCTGACGACGACCCAGCCGAGGAGAAATTGAAGGATGCCCCCGGTGAAATGAATCAACGAACCGTAAACGGGTTTCGACTTGGCGAGAATTTTCGGATGGGAATATAAAGTCCAGGCGCAGGCTATGGCCATGGCGATGGCGAAACATTCCGGCAGCCACAGCAGATAGAAGAAAAACGACAGCACCAAACCCGTGATGGCGACGACGACCAGTTGATTCGGCGTGATGTCGCCGGTCAGCACCGGATGATCCTCCAGGCGCGCATTGGCCCGGTCCGCTTCGATTCCGCCCCAGGAATTCAGGGCGTAAACGTAAATCACCATGCAATACGTGGGCAGTAAAAAGCGAAGCGTCTGCACGAAGGCGCCCCAGGACAAATCGCGCAGGGCGAACCATGTCCCGATCAGCGGAAAGCCCAGCATCAGCGCCGACTCCACGACGCGGATGGCTTTCAGGAATATCACGAGTCGTTTGATCATCTCGAATCGAAGTAGTTTTTCACCACGTAGTTTTCGGTATAATCTTCCAGGTCGACAAGCCTCGGATCATCTTCTTCCCACCACAGCACATACGCTTTTTTATCCGGGAAGTATTTGTCGCGGAATTTTTCGTTGAGATCGCGGCCGTAATTCAGAACAAAATGCAGCTTGTCGCCAAGCCTGGGATCCGTATTATCCCGTCCCGCGACCCAGGAATCCTGAGCGTCTCCCTTGACGTAGTAGTCCATAAAGATCAGCCCCTCGTCGATGCCCCGGTCCCTGATGAACTCATAGGGTTCCCGGACGCGTTTCGACAAATGAGCCAGTGCGCGCAGGTCGATTTGCGTTGTCGAAAAAACAGCCAGCAAAACGGATATGGCCGTAAACAGCGCCATGCGCGCGGCGGCGCGATCCTTATCATTCAACATTTGGGCGAACCAACTCGACGCGCACATGATTCCCCGCGCGCTGAGGAGCACGAGGGGGAGCAGAAGCTCGTAATACAAAACGGGGCCCGTGTCGCTGATGCCGGGCCAGAAATAGAAAAAGTAGGCGGCAAAAGTCAAAAGGACCGGGGTCAACAAGAGCCAGTCGATAAATCGCGCTTTTCTGGAGGCGAAAAGGAAGCCCGCGGCGATGAAACTCAAAGGCCAGCCGAAAAGCCAGATGTTGAGTTTGAAAAAACTGTTGATCAGATTGTTCAGACCGGCTTCCGGCGTGTGGATAATGTTCCATGCTCCGCGATCGAAACCGAAGGGAGAATCGAAAGGCAGCTTGCCCAGCCAGGCGGCATGATAGTTCGTCACGAAAGGCGAGCCGTTGACCAGGTAATTGAATAACAGATAAAGCGCGGCCATGCATATTGAAACGGCGGTAAAAACACCCAAGCGGGGCCAGGTTTCCGCGATTTGTAAAGCGGGCTTTTTCCCTTTTTCGCCGTCAAAGTCAAAAAACAGGGCGGCGGCGAAAACGACTCCCGCCGGCGCCGCGATCATGATCGTGGTGGCGCTTCTGATGTGAAACGAAAGGCATAGGAAGAGTCCCGCGAAAAAGGCATTGAGGATTTTCGGCGATTTCATGGTCCGAAGCGCGAAAACGCCGCCCCAGGTCAGAAACGCCATGGTGAGACTGTGGGACAGCATCGTCGAGGACATGCACAGGAACATGGGTGAAGCCGCCAGAAGAACGGCCGCCAGCATCCCGGTTTTGGAATCGTAAAGTTGCCGGGCCAAAAGAAATATTCCGGGAACGGTCAGGGCCGCCGCCAGCAGGATGAGAAGGCGCGGCAGACCGACAAGGAGGCCCGGGAGAAGGAAAAAGCTGTGGCCGAACGGGTATTGTCCGAACATCCTGCCGTCATTGACCAGAAACACGTTGTCGTTGAACATGCGATCCGGTGCGGGCAGCGATTCCAGAGCGAGCCGGCCGGATTTGAAAATCCTCGCCTGGAACAGATAGATGTTTTCATCGTCGGATACGGGGCCGCCTTTTAAGATGAAGTAGGCGATGAAGACCGTGACGGCCAGGGTCGCGACGGTCAAGCCGATCAAGGCTTTCCGGCGCAGGTTTTCATCGGTGGCGATTTCCGACAGCTTGTCGATGACGCGTTTCGGCAGTTTTTCTTCGAACGCCAGAGTCAGAAAGGCCGTCGCCGGCAAAAGAAGAAGCAAAGCGATCATGAATAGCTTTTCATCGTCGCTAAGAGACAGGATATGGCTGCTGCCGTTTTCATCCACGCCGTACTGGCGCATGTCGCTGAAGCCGCCGTGAAAATGTCCGACGGCGAAGAAACCGGCGACCATCAGGATACCCAGAAATCCCAGAAAGGACGGAGAAAATCCTGGCTGATCGGTTTGCGTCTCGTTGATAACGAGAAACGGATCTTCCGGCGCCTGCCTTATGGTTTTTTGCTCGTTTGTGTTCACGATAATTTCTAATCGCTCAATAAAAAATCACGCTCGAAGGCGTGTCATTCGCCAACGGCGAAACAGATAAAAAGGTTATGGGAATAGGCCGCGCAAGTCAACGAATGCGGTTGCGGTCGAAGGCGGTTGCGGTCCGGGGGGATTCTCCCCTTCGTCAAAACATGATCCTCAAACCGCCGTGAAAATATCTGCCCAAAGCGGGGTAATGGCGGGTGATTTCGTAGTATTCGTCCGTCAGATTGTCGCAAGCCACGGAGAATTCCAGGTTGTCGCGGTAGTTGTAAAACAAGCGCGCGCTTGCCAATCCGTAATGCGGCAGTTTGCCCGAATCCCGGGACTCGTAATCGATCCTTTCGCCGGTGTAGGTAAATTCCAGGGCGCCGCCCACGCCGATGGTCGAAAGATAAGACGCGACGCCGTGAAACAGGTGTTCGGGAACGAAGAATATTTCGTCATATTCCCTGTTTTTCACCGTATCCTTCGGATCGAATTCGCTTTTAAGATAAGTGTAGTCGGCTCTGGCGAAAAGGCCTTCCAGGGGATTCGTCTCGATGAGCAGCGTCGCGCCGTCGACGGTTTTGTCGCCGAAGTTCTCGCTGCGTTTCATACCGGCGGACGGAAACTCTCCGGGCTCGGCGATAGCGTCCTTCGTTTCGTCGTGAAATCCCGTGAGGGACAGCGACAGGATTTCGCCGAATTCACGCGATACGCCAAGCTCCAGTTTGCCCGTGATTTCAGGATCGAGCTTTGGATTCGCGTCATCGCCCCAATAAAGTTCATAAGGGCTTGGGAATCGGACATTTTGCGCGTAGGCAAGATGAATAAAGGTTTTTATAAACGGTTCGGCGGCCAGTCCGGCGCGGTAGGTCGCGGCATTGAAATCATCGAGTTCGCCGTCTTCGACGCCGTCGAATTTATGGGGTCTCATGAGTTCGTAACCGACGCCCGCGGACAGGCCCAGATATTTGCCGATCCGCACATCATCTTCGATGGCGGCGTGAATCGTCTCGTACTCGCCCTTGGATTGCGTTTCTCCCTGACGCCAGTGGCGCGTTTCGTCGCTGATATAATGAGCGGTCAGGCGCACGCGGGAATAAGGCCCGAAGTCCAGCGTCGGCATCAGCGCCGCTCCGATGCGCAGATCCTTTCTGTGATATTGCGCATCCAGATCGTTTATGGCCCATTTATCAAGCCAGCGCTCAAAGCGCGAGGCGTTTTCGGTGATGTAGGCCAGTCCCCTGATTTCCAGAAGGTCGCCGGGCTCGGCCAGGAAATGGAAACTGCCCATGGATCTTCTTCTGTGCGCGTATCGGTAGGCGATGTCGTTCGGCGAATTCAAGGGGCGGGGGATATCTTTTTCATCCTCCTCATAGGAGCCGCCGATAAAAAACTGCACGGGAACATTGAAAATCAAACCGGTTCGGCCCAGAAAATTATTGATTTTCGAAAATGAGTTTTCCCGCAAACCGCCGTCCTCGTCGGGGACGGATTCGAAATCGTCGGGCAAAAAATATCCGGCCTGCTCGTCGTGGGACGCGGCGCCGAAGTAGTTCAGCTGCCCCTGCGTGTCGCCCAGCCAAAGATCGTATTGCAGGGCGCGGCCCGCTCCCCAGTCGGTTCCGAATTCGGCGGTGAATTTATCGGCCGCCTGCCTGGTGATCACCTCGACGACGCCGCCGGAACCGCCGGGGCCGTATCGCAGGGACGCGGGGCCGGCGCTGACGCGGATGCGGGAGATTTCATTTATGGGAAACCGCGTCAGGTCCGTCGTCTGATAGATCGCGTCGTTAACGGGAACGCCGTCGATGAGGATGACCACGGACCTGATGTCGCCGCCGCGAAGCTGCAAATACGTTTCCTGTCGCACGGTGAAACGGTCGCCGGTGCAGACGTATCCCTCCGCGATCATGGTCAGCGCGTCCGCAAGGTTCGTCGCGCCCAGGGCGCGCAGTTCGGCGATGCCGTATTCGCGGACGCTGGAAGTACGACTTGCGATCGTGTCTTTATCGGCGTTCAAATAATCGGCCGCGTTAAAATCCGTATACGTGAGATCGTCGGCCGCGGCAGTCATGTGAATCGCCAAAAAGAATATGGCGATGAGAATGCTTCTACGCATGGAACATTTATAGGGAAATGCCGCCGGGGGCGCAAGCGGCGCATGCGGCTTTGAAGCCATGGCGGGTGATTTATTTACCCAAAAAAAATATCAAGATTCCCACCTTCGGATATGAAATGACTTTTCAAAAATCACTTCGGAGGCTAAGATGCAAAAAGGGCCGATTCACGACATTCCAACGAGGCGCCGAAATGGCGATTTCCGATTTTGTGAAAGAAGTAAAGTCAGAAAAAAAACTAAGGCCTTCCAAAATGGCGATGGACTTTCTGTCATCCGCCGCGGGACTGAAACTGATCAAAGGCGTGATCAAGACCAAGACGCAGATCGATAAAAGAGTCAAAGGCGCCCGCGATTTCGCCGGGATGCCCTCGGGGTCCGATCAGGAAAAAGTCGACAGGGCTATTGCCCGCATCGGCTTGCGTTTGCGTGATCTGGAAAAACAACTCGACGATCTGGACCGCTCGCTCGGAGATTTGGAGAAAAGCTCGGAGCAAAACCGTAAAAAGAAAAGCGAGCGGCGCAAAGAAACAATCATCAAAACGAAAAAGGTCGTCAAATCCCCGAAAACCGACTCTCGGTCTCTTACGAATGTGATCGAGTTATTGAAGCCGGTTCCAAAACCGGCCAAACCGGCGACGCGAACGAAAATATCCGCAAAGCCTGCCGCGAAAAAGAGCGCAAAACCGGCGTCCAGAGGGACCGTCAAAAAGGCCGGATCAAAAAAATCCCCCGCCAAAAAGCAAAAAAAGAAAGTTGCAAATCCATTCACCACGCAAAAATCCGGCCTGTCGGGCTCGGGAAACCTCCTGGACCTCAAATTTAAGAAATAGATCGAAAAATGTCCTGATGCGAACATGGATTGCGGATTTAATGCACACCCGCTCGCTCATTCGCCTTCGCTGGCGCGTCGGCGAATCTGCCGCTCGCGGCTCCGTCATGATCGCGCCAAGGCAAGCATTATGACACCGAACTGCGCCCGAAGCCGAGCCTGAGCGTTAGCGAAGGCGCGGCGGAAGTAAGCGGGTAATGCATTTACATTGACGTTCATTGCATCGCCCTTCGGGCTCATGGTGAAATCGTTATTTATTTTTAGCTTTAACCGTCCATGTCGGCGGTCAGGCGAAGCTTTTTCACCGCCATGACCTCATCGGCGCGAGCGATGGGTTTGGTCGATGGAGCGTTCATCAGGTTTTCGGGATTATTTTTAGCCTCAAGCCTGATTTTTTTCATTGCCTCGATAAATGCGTCGCAGTTTTCGAGGCTTTCCGACTCCGTGGGCTCGACCATGATCGCCCCTTTGACGATCAGCGGAAAATACACCGTTGGCGGATGGAATCCGTAATCCATGAGCCTTTTCGCGATATCCAGAGTGCGGATGTCATTGGGCATATTCTTATCTGAAAACACGCATTCGTGCATGCATATTTCATCATAGGGCAGGTGGTAAGCGCCCTTTAGCTTTTCGCGGATGTAGTTCGCGTTGCAAACCGCCATCTCGCTGGCGTTTTTCAGGCCCGAGGCCCCCATCTCACGGATGTACGCGTAAGCGCGAACCATGACGCCGAAATTGCCGAAAAACGCCTGGACTCTGCCGATGGAATCCGGGCGGTCGTCATCCAGAAAGTATTGGTCGCCGTTTTTGGAAATTACCGGAGCGGGCAGGAAAGGTTCGAGAAACTGTTTTGCTGCGACGGGGCCGGAGCCCGGACCGCCGCCGCCGTGGGGCGTGGAGAACGTCTTGTGCAGATTCAGGTGCATGACGTCCGCTCCGAAATCGCCCGGACGCGCGATTCCCATGATGGCGTTCATATTGGCGCCGTCCAGATAAATCAGGCCGCCTGCCTTGTGAACGATTTCGGCCGCCTTTGAAATATCCGACTCAAAAAGACCCAGCGTGTTGGGATTGGTGACCATCAGGGCCGCCACGTCTTCGCTCATGGCTTTTTCAAGAGCCTCTAAGTCTAATGTCCCTTTTTCGTTGCTGGGCACGGTTTCGACGGAATAGTTGCAAAGCGCGCTGGACGCCGGATTTGTGCCGTGCGCGGTATCCGGGATCAACACCTTTTTCCGGGGATTGCCCTGCTTCTGATGGAAGGCGCGGATCATCATGATGCCGGTCAATTCGCCCTGCGCGCCGGCGGCGGGTTGCAGGCAGACCGCGTCGAATCCCGTAATTTCCGCCAGCATGGATTGCAATTCGTGCATGAGCCCAAGCGCGCCCTGCGCAAATTCAGGCGGAGTGCGCGGGTGCAGCCGCGCAAAGCCCGGCAGACGGCAGACCGCTTCGTTGATGCGCGGATTGTATTTCATCGTGCAACTGCCCAAGGGGTACATGCCGATATCCACGCTGAAATTTTTCTGACTCAGGGATGTGTAATGCCTGACGACGTCGACCTCGGTGACCTCGGGCAGGTCGGCGGCTTCGGTTCGCAGAAGCTCCCGCGGCAGGTCGGCTTGAGCCGTTTCGCTATCCTGGATGGATGCCCCGCATCGCCCGCTTCGTGAAAGGTCGAAAATGCTTTTTTTGTACATGCGTTGACTCCGGCGCTAAAAAAAGAGCGCTGGCGGTTTTAAAGCCTGGAGACGATATCGGCGAATTTGTCGATTTGCGCCTTGTCGTTGACTTCCGTGACACTGATCAGCAAAGCGTTTCCTGGGTTTTCGAGCATTTCCCCGACGGGTATGCCCGGCAGCAATCGATTCTCATGGCACGCATCGATCAGGCGCTTTTCGTCGCACGGCATGTCCATGACAAACTCGTTGAACGTGGGCGCGGCGAAATGGAGTTTCGCTCCGGCCTTGATCAGCGCGCCTTTTGCGTATTCGGCCAGGTCCAGATTCGTTTGCGCCAAATCCTTCAATCCGGTTTTACCGTGCAGCGATAAATAAATCGCGCAGGCCAAAGCGCACAAAGCCTGATTCGTGCAGATGTTGCTGGTGGCCTTTTCCCGGCGGATGTGCTGTTCCCGCGTCGCCAGCGTCAATACGAATGCTTTTTCTCCGTTGGCGTCCACGGTTTGGCCGACGAGGCGGCCCGGCATCATACGCAGCTTGTCCTTGCGCGCGGCGAACAGGCCCAGGTAGGGTCCGCCGAAGGAAACGGGCAGGCCTAAACTTGCGCCTTCTCCGGCGGCGATATCGGCGCCGCATTCCCCGGGGCTTTTTACAAGTCCGTACGCCAGAGCTTCGGTGAAGGAAACGAGGAACTGGGTTTTGCTTTCGCCGATAACTTCGTTGACGGCCGCCAGATCCTCGATGACGCCGAAATAGTTGGGAGACTGCACGACCACCGCCGCGGCGTCGTTCGGCTCCAGCTTGTTTAAAGCTTCCATATCCACGCGGCCATCGGCCCCGTATGGCAGATTCACCAGCTCGAAATCGCGGAACTGGAGATAGGTTTCGACGACCTGTCTGTGATGTGGATTGACCGACGAGGCGATCAGCACCCTGGATTTCCTGGTGACGCGCGAAGCCATGAGAACGGCCTCCGCCAGCGCGGAAGCGCCGTCGTACATCGATGCGTTGGCCGCATCCATGCCCATGAGGCGGGCGATCATCGTCTGAAATTCGAAAATGGCCTGCAGACCGCCTTGCGAGACCTCGGGCTGGTAGGGCGTATAGGCCGTGAAAAACTCGCCCCTGTTTAACAGGGCGTCGACGGCGGCGGGGCTGTGATGACGATGCGCGCCGCCTCCGATAAACGCGTCGAAGCTGTAGCCGTTATTCTTGGCGGAAAGATTTTCCAGAGTTTCGAGCAGTTTTACTTCCGACAGCGGAGCGGGCAGATCAAGAGGCTTCTTGAGTTTGATTTCGTCGGGAATTGTACGGAAAAGGTCGTCTAACTCTTTCACGCCGATGGATGAAAGCATTTTTTGAATGTCATCCAGAGTATGCGGGATATAACGCATGGCGCACTCCAGACTCTAGGTTAAAATATCAGCTTTCTTCCTCGATCAACTTTTCGTAAGCGGCGGCATCCAGAAGATCGTCAATCTCGGAAGGATTGGCGATTTCGATTTTAATCATCCATCCGGTGTCGTAAGGATCGGCGTTAATGCCTTCCGGCGCATCGACGAGGGCTGTGTTGGCCTCGATGACCTTGCCGGAAAGAGGGGCGAACAGATCGCTGACGGCTTTGACGCTTTCGACGACGCCGAAAGTGTCCCCGGACTCAAGTTCGCTGCCGACATCGGGCAGTTCCAGGAAAACGATATCTCCCAGCGAATCCTGCGCGTAATCCGTAATGCCTATCGTGGCGACATCGCCTTCGATTTTGGCCCACTCATGTTCTTTCGAATACTTGAGATCCTGTGGAAGATTCATTTTCAAAGCTCCTTGGAATAAGTAAAACTTTTTTTCCTGCGAACCGGTCCGCCGGCGACAAGCGCGCGTGCGCCGTCATTAATTAACAAATCCAAAGGTGAAATACAATAAAGAATGAGGGATCAGGCCGATGTGCCGGCCGCCGAATCGGGCTTGGATGCGCTTTTTGATTTCGCGTCGGATTTGACGTCGCTTTTCGCCTTTTCGCCGCCCGTATCGTCTTTTGCCGGTTTGGCGTCGACGGATGCGGAATCACTGCCTTCAGACGCCTGTCCGTTGCCGTTGCCAGGATTTTTCCCTTTGTAATCCGTGACGTACCACCCCGAGCCTTTTAAGTGGAAAGATGAGAGGCTGACGAGTTTTCGAATTCGCTCCGAACCGCAAACGGGGCACTTTTTCAGCTTTTTGTCGCTGATCCTCTGCGTCACCTCGTGAGCTTTATCGCAATCTTCACAAAAATATTCGTAAATCGGCAAGGCGTTTCTCCGCTAGTTTTCATGCAAAGATGAAATCAGCCGGCGCAATATAGCGGGCGCGACCAATAGGAAAATATGCATTTAACGGCTCAAGTCAAGATGATTATGGAAAAAATCAAAAGGGGCGTAAGTGCTTGGCGATCTGCAAAGCCCAATTCAAGCCCAGTGCGAGCAGGGCCGCGTACTTGATCCAGGCGTGCGCGGACAGATAATCATCCAATCGAAATGCCGGCGCTTTGCGCGCGATTTGAAGGGCGAAATACGCAAGAAAGGCGACTGAAGCCGCCATGAATAGCGGCCCGAGAGCATTTGCCGCGACGGATCTGTAAAATTGCCCCCTGGCGAAATACACGCACGCGTGGGTCATGTCGCAAAAGGGGCAGGGGATGCCCGTGATTTTGCGGAACAGGCAGGTTTTGAACTTCCAAAGATGTTCCCAGGGCAATGTCCAGGCCGCCAGCCAGCCGGACACGATCAACGTAACCATGGTCGCCCGGAAAAATGTCGGGCGATCCGGCGCATTGTTCTCTATATCCGCCAAGGTCATATAGCCGCAAAGACTCCCATGAATAGCAGAGGAACGGTGACGGCCAGAATGCCGCAGCAACATATCAGGTAAGGCATGCAGGCCGCCAGTGCGGCTTTCCACTTGGGAATTTTGTGGATTTTGTGCAACCCGATGGTTGTCAAAACGATTGCCCATGGAATCGCGATAAACGCGCCGACATACGGTATTACAGCCGGCGTCTCACCGAGTTTGCCGTATCCAGAAACGCGGATGGAATCTTCGAATTTCCCCTGCATGCCTCCTGTGATAATCAGCGTCAGATGGTAAATGGCCCCGCTGATGACAATATCCGCCAGGATGAAAAGGGGCTGCAGCAATAAGGATGAAGCCAGCATGCCGATTAAAAAAGCCGGCTGATGGATGATGTTGAGGAAGCTGTCGGGCATCGTGAAGCCCAGTTGGCTTTCGATATCGGCGATGTTGCTTTCCAACGTCAATGCGAAAAAGATTACGGTTATAATCCGCACGGGAAATAATACGAGAACGCCGAAAAACACGCCGGGCCAGAAAGGCCCCGGAGTTTTCAGTCCGCTGAAAAATTCGGAAGGCTTTAGAAAAATATCATGAAGGGCTTGAAAAAAGCTGCGTATAAATCCGTTGGCTCGATAGTTTTCGAAAAGCGGTTCTTTGGCGGATGCGCCGACACGGCAATTTGAACACAGAGGCCTGGAGTCCGCGTCGATGATCGAACAGGTTTCGCATACAAGCTTGCCGCATGATTTGCAGGCCCTGACGGCCGGGCGGCTTACGCATATTTCGCAATGAACGTGAGCCGGCTCGCTTTTTGGGATTTCACCGGCGGAGGCGATTGCGGCAATCGGCGTCTCGTCGGAGGTTTGCGAACCGGCTTCTTCATCGGGTGATTCTATGTTTTCGCGATTTATGTCTTCATCCGGCGGAGTCATGAAATCGTTGAGATGTTCGCCTTTCTCCCAGGCGAATTCCTCTGCTTTGATTTCCATTAAAGCGCCGCAATTTGGGCACTGGTGAGCGCCGGGCGATTGAATTATCAGGGATTGTCCGCATTGCGGGCAAGAATGGATCATTGCGAGTCTCCTACGGAGTTTTGATGAAAAGCTTTGGCCTTTTCCGTGAGCTTGGCGGCGACTTCAAAGAGCATTTTAGGCTTTTGCGCGTCGTGGGGATAGACCAGAGCCTGCGGGAATTCTTTTGCAAAACCTTCAAGGATGAATAAGGCCCGTTGCGGGTTGCCCAAATTCAATAGAAGGATTGCGGCCTGGTGGATCCGTGCGTAAGCGGCCGTCTCCTGACCTTCCTTCGTCGATCGGTCCACGGAGTTTTCGATATCCATCAACCACCGGAGCACCCGAGGATAATTTGTCGAAAGCTTGGTCAGCAAATGAATTCCCCGGACAATGGCGCGCGGCCCCATGGCCTCCTCGCCGCGGGAAGTCGGATAGCGGATGTCATGATAGTCCAATGCGACGCTTCGAAAAATTTGTTCCGCCTGCGTGACGTCCTGGTTGTCGTGAAACTGCTCGATGCGCTTTTCGTAAAACGACGCCTTGATGAACTCGGCTTCGGCTTTGGCCGGGCGGCGTTTGCAGATTTTGGCCATGGCGTCGATTTCGGAAGCTTTTTTCGTCAGGTCCAAAGGGGATGAGTCAAACGCATCCTCCATGCGTTTCATGACGATCCATTCTATGTCTCGAACGCCGTCTTGAGTCGCATAAGTCGAGTCGCTGTAATTTTGCACGATGTCCCGGTAGAGATTGATGACTTTGTCGTATTGCGCGGCTTCCGTGAATGCGTCCGCTATTTTCAGATCGACGATGACTTCCACGCGGCCGTAGTAGGTCTGATTCCCGTCGATGATGCCCACCCAGGCGTTTTTGTATTTGAGCGGTATCTGACTGAGTTGACCGGCTCCGACCAGCTTGCTGTTTGAAAGTGTGGAATAAATCATGGCCTGCTCAACGTCCGCGGTGGCGTGAAGATTGACCGGATGCTCGGTCGCCAAGGGATGAATCATGGTCTCGTGGGGACGGTAATAACCGAAGAACAGTTGGAGCGTCACGAGAGCCTGGGCAAGATCGCCTTGTTTTTTCCTGGTGAAATAGGCCTCCCACAAAGCCATTTTTCCTTGCTGCGTGTGCGGGTCCAGCGAAAAGATATACTGGTAAATGTTGGCGATTCGCGACAGATCGGGATTTTCTTTCGCGTATTCATCTCTGATGTTTTGCTGGAGGCCTAAAAGAGGGTTTTCGTCGTCGGCTTCCTTTTTAATTTCTTCCTCGTTTTCGGCGCCGCCCGTGGAAGCCTCAAGATAAGAATGGCGGCCCGAAAGAAGAGCCGCCAGACACAGAAAGCCTATGAGGAAAAATTTTATCGCGCGCCGTTTTTTCTCACTTTTCAACAATCTTGAATTCAACGCGTCGGTTCATCGCCATTCCGGCTTCAGTCATATTCGGTGCGATCGGCCGCGTGGGACCGTAACCCGCGGTGCTCATTCTGGCGCCGTCAATGCCTTTGTCCACAAGATATTTCCGGCAGGAGTCGGACCGGGATTGGGACAGTTTGATGTTCATCGTAGCGTCGCCCTTGTTGTCCGTATGTCCCTCGATGGCGATTTTCCAGGTCGGATTGGCGCTCAGAATGGCCGCGATCTCATCGAGGATGCCGAAGCTATCGGGGGTGATGACATCGGAACCGGTTTCAAAGTGAATTTTCTGATTCAGAACGATCTCCGAGCCCTCGACCTTGACGTATTGGAAGTCCGGGCAGCCGTCTTCGTCTTCGACCTGATTGATCGTTTCCGGTTCCAGAGGGCATTTGTCGTCGGGATCGAGGATGCCGTCTTTGTCGTTATCGGGATCGGGACAACCGTCCTCGTCTTCGAAGGAGTCGAAGTCCTCGGGTTGATCCGGGCATTTGTCGACGTCATTGAGAAGTCCGTCGCCGTCCGTGTCCGGCGGAACGGTTTCAACGCAGTTTGCAAGAAAGGGTTTGGCCGCTTCGATATTCTTTTTCGATTCGGCGAGATTGTCGGAAACGGCGATATAGTTTCGATCGAGGTATTCGCCTCTGGCGAAGTCGAGATAGGCTTCGGCGGAAGCGTATTCCTTCGGAGCGCAAACCTTTGCGCCGGCGACTTCGATATTGACCAGATCCTGTTGAACCTGCGTCATTTCGTTTTTCAGCGCTTCGCGGTCGCAGCCCGACATGGCCAAGGAGAGGATCATCAGGGCGAGCATCGGAATTATCAAATGAATTTTCATTTTGGACATCATTGCATCCCCAAAAAGCGGAAGGTTAACCATCTATGGCGTCGATTTCGTCCAGAATCGACGGCGGCGGCGTCGGGGTCGGAGTCGGCGTCGGGACCGGCGTGGGCGCCGGCGTGGGAATCGGAGTCGCCACAGGAGGCGCCACAGGAGGCGCGACAGGGGCCTTGATCGGAGGCGGAGTCATTTTCGGCGTCGCTTTGAACGGAACGACAATAACTTTTTTGGGCGTCGGCGAAGCGGCGGGCTCCACAATTTCCTCAACGGCTTTGGGCTGCTCGACGGCGTTCATGATTTTAACCGCCCTGTCCTGATCGTAGGGAATCTGTGGTTCGGAGTTCTTTTTCCGGGCAATGACGGAGGCCATGTTGGCCTGCTGTGTTGCTTTGTTCGCGAATTGTTTTGCCCGAAAATAGTTTGATTTGTTGACTTCCCTCTTCGCGCCTTCCAGGTAAACTTCCGCCGAGGAGTATTCGTAGGGAGCTAAATATTCGGCGTGAACGTCTTTTGAGGCATTGACGGCTTTTTCGGCCAGTTCAATGTCCTTGTCGACGGAGCAACTGAAGGCAAACACCAAAAGAACAATCACCAAAGCGAGAGTTATAAGGTATCGGAGTTTCATATTTTGAAAATATCCTTTCCGTGCACGGTAAACCGTCGGCCAATACACGCCGGAATAGACTAAGCGCCAGCGAAACAAGTGTCAATAAAGACTATGTCGCAATCATCACATAACGCAAATTTATCCCTGAATAGTAAAAAACGAGGCCGGGGCTCCGGTTCGGATCGGGATCTAAAGCAATTTCCGATAGGAGTCCAAAAGTTTTTCCTCCGCCTCCGGGCCCGGAGAGACGGTTTGTTCGTATTCGTAATTGTTGTCGCTGTAATATTGCCTTGGCAGCAGATATCCCAGTTCGTCGTTGCAAAGGCTGATGAGGAACGAGGGATTGCCCCCGACGAGTTTTTTCACGGCCAGGCCGAAAGCCGGCTGGGCTTCGCCCGGCGTCGCGATGAATTTCGCCGGACCGATCTGCGCGACGGCGACCGTTGAGAGTATTCCCCTGTAATCTTTTGGACGGTGCAGGATTCCGAGATTGTTGACGAAATTCATCATGTCGTTTTTCAAGGGGATGGTCATCCTGGTTTCTTTAACCCGGATGCGCGGACTTTTTGCAATTTGGGCGTTTTTCGCGGCATTCAAGGCGATGTCCGCCAGTGTTTTTCCGTAACTTTTATAAAACGTCATTCTTTTTTTGATGGACGCCGATTCATCGATGCCCGGCGTGACCATGGCGCCCAGAGCGCCGTTTGCAAAAAGAGAAATCCCGCCCAACTTTCTCTCGACGGCTTTATGCATGGGAGCAACCCAGTCCGGAGAAATGCCGGTATTGTTTTCCCACAGCGCTTCCGGATGGCTGCCGAAGTTGCTCAAGCAGGCGATGACGCCTTTGCCGTCTTTCCTGACGACCGTCATGACGTTGAACCGGTGATCCATCAGCTTACGGTTTTGAACGTTCCATGTGTGGGAATCCTTCTCGGAAGCGTCCGAGGCGAAAGCCAGCGTCGCCGGTCTGGCCAGGCGTTTTGCCCTTTGGATGAGATTTCCCGTTTCTTTTACGAGAAATGAAAAATAGCTCTTGTCCGCGCCGGTGTCCAAAGGAAAAGCGCCGACGGAAGGACCCCAGAGTCCTATCGTGTCGGGGCCGGAATGCGTGTGCGTGCAGGCGATCCAGATATCTTTCGGATCCATGACGCCGGCGGACTCTCTCAACCGCATGGCTTCGGGATACATCAGGCCGATCAGGTCGAAAACGACCAGAGCGAATTCGTTTTTTCCGTCGCGCAAATAGAGGGCGCGAGCATAAAGCGGATCGATCACGTGATCCGCCTTGCGGTTGGAATCGAAGCCCGCGAGATAAACGCCGGAGATGTCGATGGGCGTAATATCCACTTTGGCGGCGCCGGCGTAGAATTCTTCGACCATCAGGAGCCTCCCTCCTTTTTGGACAGGCAACCTTTTTCGGACCACCATAAGGAGTAGATGCCCGCGCCGACAAGGGGAAGGGCAAAGATCGTCAGTTCCGCCTGACGTGCAACGAAGATCAATCCGTACAAAACGGTGGCAATGACGATGAATAATCCAATGATGTCAAAGCGGCTGGTCCATCGCGATTTGGCGCCGGCTGCCCGCGAATAAACCGGCGCCGGCTTTATCTCCAGGCGCACGAAGTAGGGCAGAAGCATGGCCAGGGAAATCATGAGAAAATGGGAGAAGTGATTGACTTTGATCAGGTGCTCATCGAGCCGGAATCTGCGGATGGCGTGCATTCCGAAATGAAAGGGGAAGGCCATAAGGCCTAAAAACGCCGCAAGAGGTTTTCTTGTTTTTAACTGCGTGATCAGTAAATAGGGCATGAGAAAGTCGAACGCCACGGAAAACCAGGGGGCGATGCCTTTTTCAATGTCGCGAAAGGCCGGGGAATACGTCAGCCCTTTGGGGGGACTCCACGACCACCATCCGAGACGGCCCGCCGCGGTTTCCATGAGGATTCCGAATCCCGTCATCATGGCGCAGGAAAATAAAATGACGGAAAAAACATTGCCGTTAAAAGGCTTTCTGTTCGCCAGGAGGCGCTCGGCGACGGACCACGATATATATAGGGATATGCACCACCCCATGGCCTCGACAACTCCCGTATGGCCCAGTCGCATGGCGGCGAATCCGAATTCGTAAGGAGTCCGTCCCCTGGTGATGATGTGCACGAGATTTCCCCTCAGGAAACCGAATGCGATCAGCGACAGGAAAAATGTCAGGGTGGTGAACCTGCCGCGCAGTTTTGTGGAATGGACGATCAGCAAGGCAAAGGCCAGGCTTGCGGGAACGGCGAGTAATATAAATGCGTAACTCATGGATTTATAAATAGATGAGCTTCGCCCCGAGGTCAATTCCAGCGATGAAGATTCGGGAGCATTTTTACAGGGCTTGTCAAACGCCGCGCGTCAGACATGAAATTTCCCGGTTTCAGGCAATTCAACTGGACAGGCGAGGTTTTTTTTAGGAAAGTGCTAAGGCTGCAACGGCAAATCATGAATCAATCGGGGATTGACGATGTTTGTTTTGGAAACCGCGGACGATCTTGGGCGTAAAATCGTTTTTCCGCTCACTAAGGTGAGAACGACGATAGGTCGCGAGGCAAGCGCCGATATCGTCTTGAGTGATTCCGACGTATCCCGGGAACACGCGAAAATTTACCTCATGGAAAACCGCGTCGAGATCCGGGACATGGATTCGAGCAACGGTACGTACGTCAATAATATTCGTATCGATGAAATGACGGAATTGTCCGTCGGGGATGAAATTATTGTCGGCAGCAATCAGTTCCATTTGAGAAAAGACAACGAGGAAAACCTCATCGTCGAAATGACATCCTACAGCGAACCGGACGTGTTGCGGGATGAAATCCCCGCCAGGCCGGATGATGACGATGATTCCATGGATTTTCCCGAGGATGCCGCCGACGTCACGCAGATCAGTTCGCCGGACCAGATGATCGCGGCGATTTACAATAAAAAAATCGCCCTGGCCCGTTATCCATCCCTGGAAGTGATTTTCGGTCAGCATAAGGGAAGCAAATATCTGCTGCCTCCTGGGGATTATTACATCGGCCGGTCGCCTGAATCCAACATTCGCATCGATGATGAGAAAGTATCGAACAAGCACGCGGTAGTGCGCATCAGCCCGGGCGACGCCATTTTTGAGGATTTGGACTCCACGAACGGCTCCGTCGTCAACAACAGAAACGCCACGCAGGCCATTCTGCAGCATAAGGACGTTATTGTTGTCGGCGATACAAAACTCAAATTTGTCAATCCACAAGCCCAAAACGCCAGGCCGGAAAAAGCCGAATCGGAAGATTTCGACAAGGAATTGGAATCCGTTTCTGTCGAAAGTCTGAAAAAACGGTCGAAACTCCCGTATATCCTTGGCGGCATAGTCGTTGTATTACTGGCGATTTTCCTGTTTCTGATTTTCCGCCCATGATCTGGATTCGATCGGCAAGCGGCATACCTGATGAAAAACTTTGCAATTTTTGAAAAAAAAATATAAGAAAGGCCGATTGGAGGACCTTGGTCGGTCATGCAAAAGGAGTTTTCTATGAACTGGCGCAGGCTTATGATTATCGTGACAATGATCCTCATGGCGTCTTTTGCCTTCGGAGCCACGCTCTCCTACGCGCAAAACGACGACGCGGACGATGACACGGGAGCGGATGACGACACGGGAGCGGACGACGACACGGCGGCGGATGATGACACGACCGATGATGACACCGGCGATGACGACACCGGCGACGACGACACCGGCGACGACGACACCGGCGATGATGACGTGAACGATGACGTGGACGATGACGTCAATGATGATGTCAATGACGACGTCGATGATGATGTCAATGACGACGTCAATGACGACGAAGACGACGATGAGGATGATGATACGGCGGATGACGACACCGACGATATGGATGACGACACTTCGCCGGCCGGGGACAACCTGAGAACCGCGAGCGATGAAGATGACGACATCGGCGGATGTTCCTGCTCAAAGTAACCAGACGATCAATTAAAAAAGAAGGCTCCGGCGCAATCCGGGGCCTTTTTTATTGAAAATGAACTTGAAACTATTGTGAGTGTCTGAGATTATTGGGAAAAATCGACAGGAGTCGGAAAATCAATCGGCGGGTGGAAAATGAGTGAGCGCTGGCGTCAGGATCTAAGAACACTGAAACAAAGAAAGCTTATATTCTGGGCTGTTCTGGTTTCGGTGTTCCTGCATCTCGGCGTGTTTTTGATAATTTTTACCATGCCGGCGCAAAGTCCTGAAAGCGAGACGCCCGGCCAAAAGCCCATGTGGATGAACATGGCGGATTTCCACGCGCCGCCGGAAAGGCCGCCCGGAGATATATTGACGCATCGTTTCAAGGCCAATGAAAAAGCCCCGAAAACAGCGAAATATCTTGCCGAGAAAAACAACGCCGTCGAAAAGGAAACCCACATCGCCAATAAGCCGATCAATGAGATTCCCGGAAACGTCGGTCAAAAATCGAGACGGCCCGGAGGATCGCGGGGCGGCAGACCTCGATCTGGGAAAAAGTATCCCATCCCCAAGGTCGGGCAGGGAATGCAATCGCCGGGAGACTCGAAAAGCGACGGGAAATCCGAGGGCAAGAGTCAAGGTTCCGCGCAGGACAAGAGCATGAAGGAACTGGTCAACTCCGTAACCTATCCCGGTCCGGGTTCGGGAAACGGAGGCGGCGACGGCAACCTTAGTCCCTATAATCCCAACGTGGGCGAAGCCGGCGACGCGGTGAATATCAACACGCGGGAATTCAAATACATCGGCTACTTCCAGGGAATCAAGGAAAAAATCGAATGGGCCTGGGTGTATCCCCAACGCGCGCAGCAGATGGGGCAGCAGGGTATATTGACTCTGAGCTTCACAATTCTGCGCTCGGGAAAATTGAAGGAAGTGAAAACCATCAAGTCCAGCGGCTTTCCTTTATTGGACAATGCCGCCGGCCGCGCCGTGAAAGACGCGGCCTTTTTCGGCCCGTTTCCCGAATCCTGGCCCGATGAGGAACTGACTATCGTCGCGAATTTCCACTACCGCCTTATCGGCGCAAAAAGTATTTTTTAGCGTCCATGAGCCAAAACGCCACGCATCCGGAAAAAAACTCCGAGCAAAAATGGTCTTATGATATCCGGGACGGACGCGCTTTCGTCACCTTGGACGGCAAGCGCTACGCAACGGATTATTCATTGAAAATCATCGAGCTTATCGTCCGGCGAAAAGGCGCAAAGCGCCTGCCTTTGTATCTGGGATATCGCGAAACCCGGGGCCCGAAGGTAACTGAGCTTCTCAATAACATGGCTCGGGAAAACAAAAACATCGCCGTTCTGGAGCCGGGGTGCAGCGCCGGGCATATTTCGGAAATCATGCTTCGCCACGAAGCGGTCGGCCGCGTCGTCAGCTTCGATGCGGATAAGCAGATGATCGATGTCTGCCGCGAGAAAAAACGGCATTTCAAGCTCGACCATTGGGAACTCGCCCACGCGCACGCGCCGGATTTTACGGATGACAAGTTCGATCTGGTGCTGTTGTCGGCGGTCATGGAACACGTGGACCCGGAAAAAAAGCGGGCGTTGATCGAAGGATGTTTTCATCAACTGAAAATCGGCGGGCTGCTGGTCGTCATGGAAAGCTTCAACAGGCGCTGGCCTTTCGAGTATCATGTCATCCGCCTGCCGATTCCCTATCTGCATCTGCTGCCGCCGAAAATGATCTATAAGATTTGCCTGGCGCTGGGGCGATACGGCGGTAATTGGTCTTTTGATGAATTCAATAACCCCAACACCGGCTGGCGGGGGACGACGTATCGGGAGCTTCTGCCGCAAAACACGCCGGTCGAGGATGTGACTTCGAAATACGGGCTTGGCGCACATGTCTATCGGGTGAAGTGGGACGGGCAGGGGATGCGGGGAACGGTGAAAACGTTGATTTTCAGTGTTCTGTCGATTCCTTTGGGGATTCTGGGAGTCAACGTGGACGCGTTGCTGCCGGCTCTTTACATCGCCCTGGAAAAAAAGGAGAGACCGGTTTGAAAAAAATCACGCTTGTTGTGTGCGCTTTCTTTTTCGTGTTGATCCTTAATTGCGATTCCGATTCTAACGGCGACGGCGACGGACTGGCGGCCGAGGCCGGCGGTTGCTTGTCCGGGTCCGTTTCTTTTTCGGGTTACGACTGCCTGCCCGACGCTCTGGATTTGCCGGGCGTCATCGAGGTCGAACGGGAGGAACTTGGCTACACGGAAAACATCGCAATCGAGGATTACGTGAAGGGCGTTTTGTATCATGAAATGGGACCGTCATTTCCCGCCGAGGCGCTCAAAGCGCAGGCTGTTGCGATCCGGTCCTACGCCGTGAGCTGGATGACGACCAGAAACGAACCCATTTGCGATTCAACCATGTGCCAGGTTTACGGCGACGAGCGGGATGACGCGACCGATGCGGCGGTGGATGATACGGCGGGCGTCGTGGTCGTTTTCGACGGGCAGTTCGCGCAAACCGTGTATCACGCCAGCAGCGGCGGATTCACGGAAAACGTCAAAGACGTGTGGGGGTCGGATTACGCCACATATCTGCAGAGCGTGCCGTGCCTGGAAAACGCCGTTTGCACGGCGGATTGCGATGCCTGTCCGGAAGAGGGCGACGGCGTGTGCGACGCATCCGAACCAGGCTGCTGCTGGGGACGAAACGGCCACGGCGTCGGGATGTCGCAACGCGGCGCGCAGGCCATGGCGCAGTGCGGATTCGATCACCACGAAATTCTCACGCATTATTATTCCGGCGTCAGCGTGGCTACGTCCTGCGAATGATCATCCATCACAACCGAATAAGCCTCGAAACGAAACTGCGTCCAAGGAGTCGGGCCGGTGTTTTGCAAGGACACGGTTATGGATGATTTGCCTTTCGTCAGCGGGGCGGGAATGAGAAAGTCGCTGTCGGCGAATCGTTTGAAAGAATTATGAGCCAGGTTGTACCAGGCGCCTGCTACGGCATTATCGACCAGCACGCGCGCCGTTTGCCGGCCGTTGACCTGGTCGAAGCGCCGTCGCAGAAAAACGCCCGCGTTGTTCGGATCGATTGACATGGTAAAGGAACACAAATCCGCCACGATGCGCCCCCGGTCGGTCACGGGAACATCGTCGTTGTCGCCTTCGTAATATGATAGGAGCGGATGCGTGTCATACGCCTTGTGATCGTTGTACTCGTGGAACTTTTCGCTTTGCGCGTCGCCTATGTCGAGCGTATCGGTCAAAAGGGCGCGAATGCGGGGATTGCGGTAAAAATACGTCACCGCGCGGTAGTCGTCTCCCGTAATATTGTTTTGCCGGTCGTGTTCGATGCCGAATCGAAATCCGCGCATGAATGGAATCGAATCGCCGAGATGGATGCGATAGGAAACGGCCGTGTCCTCGCCGGGCTTTGAATAATGCGTCGGCGCGCCGTGCAGGGCCTGCGCGAAGGTTCCCCAGATGTAGTACCAGCCGCCGTTGTAGTAATCTTCCGTTCCCGTTCCGTATAAGGCCGGACTCCCGCTTCCGTTAACGTAAATGCGTTCGTCGCCTTCCATGTAATCGTGGCCGTGAGGGCTTTGCATGGTGTGCGTGATGCCGACGAAACGCCCCGCGCCTTCGGTATCAACAGCGATGAAATCTTTTTGGATGATCGTCGGATTTTGATGCGCGAGTTGCGCGTTGAAATATCCCGCCAGGCGGCCGTACGCCTTTCGCATCGGCGTTAGCGACGTCGCAATGTCCGACTCGATTTCGACCGCGCTTCCCCCGGAGTTTTCCATAGCGATTCGCGCGTGCGACCAGAAGGGCATGGGGAAATAGCAGTAAAAGTTCTTTTTATCCAAACCGATCATCAGGCTTTTGGGCGCGTCGGCCAGGAAATATGTACCGAAAAATTCCAGGAAGGGCGCGTCGATGGACGGATTCTCCTGATTGTCCCACCACGCTTTGATTCGAAGCCTGGACAAAGCCTCCTGCTCGAAAGGCTGCGCGCGCAGGCGCAGGGACCAGATCGCTCCGGCGCCTTCGATGGTGAGCAGATCTTCGGCAGCGCCGGGCGCGATGACCACGGAACCGCGATACTCGCGCGTGGCCTTGATGCTTTTCGGATCCTTGCCGAGATTTTGCGTCGACCACTGACGGTTCCAAAGGTCGATATTTTCATCCGGATTGAATGATTGGAGCATCGTGTCGGCGCTGTAATGCCGGTATGTGATGTTGAAGAATTCGGGCTTCATGCTCAAGGAAATGCGGCAACGCTTTTTATAACAGATCGGAACGTACGAACAAAAACCGCCGCTGGTTTTATTGAAAAAATACACGCGGGGAAAAGAAAACAACTCGTTGAAACCGTGAAAAAACCTTAAGAAACGCCTGTTGACGATCGGAACATCGAGATTGTCGACGTAGATATTTATTTTCCCGAGCCAACTCGTAAAACCCGTGAACCATGTGCGATACACGCATCCCGGGCCGAAGTCGTCGAAGACCACGTAATCGCCATGCGCGTCTTTGTAGAAATGCGTGCCGCGTTTGAATCCGTCGCGGTTGCCGCCGGTCAGATCGTGACTCGAAGTCTGCAAAGTCCGGGAGTGCATGTCGATGAGCGGAAGGCTCTCAATGGATGTCAGGGTCTCGACGCCCGGCTCGGGAAGGAATTCAAACGGGGATTTGTACGCGGTGTTTGGCGCCGGCGCGTCGGAAGCGCTTTTTCTTTCGCGGCAAGACAGACCCCCGCCGAGAAGCAGGATGACCGGAATGGCTATGAGAGTGAAGCGTAGCGGGGCGAAGGAGTGGTTGATATTCATTTCATAAATATGCGCGTGCTTTTTCCATAACCAGCCGTGAAAATATCGCGCCGTCTTTTTCGTTAATCCTGTTTAATCCAAAAACGAAAACGCAGTAAAACTTGCCCATAAAGGTTCTGAGTATCATGGCCAGGCCGTTGTTTTTCGTCGGCCCGACGCTGGAATGCACGTCGACAAGCTCCATGTCGCCCACGTGCGTGATTGCCGTTTCCCCCGTCGGCCTGCCGTTTTCCATGCGAGGCCAGACAACGCCGAGATTCGTGAGAAAAAACGAGATCGGCCAGTCGAGAAATTTGCGCATCAGGGGATGGCGATACCTCGAGGGCAGGATTCTCGTATGCGCCGAGATGCTTTGCAGCAGGCGGCTCATGGCGATGTCGTAACCTTCCGCCAGCATCATCTTGCGCCTTTGCGCGACAAGGCGAAGGAGTGAATCGGGATCGCGTCTTTCGCTTCTGCTTGTGGGGATGACGATGCCCGACATGGGATTGCCCATGGATCGGGTCTCGGCGGCGGGCACGCGGCCGCGAAGATTGACCGCCAGGCCGTGCGTCAGGATTTCGGTGGACGCGTTGCGGGAGTCGTTGAACTCCTGGATCGCCAGCTTCGACGCGGCCATGAACAGATCCGACAGGCTTCCCCCGGCTTCGCGGGCGCGGGCGCGCAGGGCGCTTTGCTCTTTTACGTCCGTGATGATGTGGCGGATTATTCTTCGGCCGGAATCAAACTCGGGAATACTCGCCGGCATGCTCGCCTGCCCGTGAGGGTAATCTTTGTTGGTCCGATAGGCTCTTAAAAAGAACCTGAAAAGTGATATGGCCTCGATTTTTTGATTTTTGGATTGCGCGTGAATTCCCGGCGCACCGGCCCAGTCGGGATCGCGGCCTTTTGTTTCCCGATGATAAATCCGAAAAGTATCGCGCAGAAAATCATACAGGCCGCCGCCGTCGGTGACGACGTGATTGAACATGAAAACCAATAGCTGCGTTTGGCGCGGCAGTAAAATGAGGCGAAAGCTCACGGCGTATTGCCTGGTCAAATCCTGTCCGCGCATAACGACCGGCGTCATCCGCTCGTGAACCCATGCTTCCATGTCTTCGGGAAACTCGGGCATATCGCGCAGATCCTCAAGCTCCAATGGCGCCGGTTCGGGCTGCACGCGCCACCATTTTTGGTGATAGAGGCCGGATTGTTTTTCGGTTAAGTACGCGTGGAACGTGGGCTTTTCTTTTTGCGCTTGCGTGAACGCATTTTGAAGCGCCGCGACATCGCAGGGACCGCGAAACTGGAAGACGCCGTAATCCGTTTGCGGGAATCCGGGCTGTTCCCACATGAAGATGCCTTCGGAAGGCAGGTCCAGCGGAAAAACCGATTCAGTTTGGTCGCTCATAAATCCTTCAATCCTTATGCGCGGGGGCGGACTATGGTATAAAGCCGGGAAATGAATCTAATAGCTTCCAATTCCAATACGTTTGTGGCATCAATTTCGGTGATGAAGGCGCCTCTATCGAAACGAGGCTTTATCGCGCAAAGCGTGCAAGATATTTTTTTGAAAGGCAAGTCTCGTAAGGAGTAGTTATGGACATTTATCGTAGCGATCGCGAAATGGTTTTGGTCGCACTCGGCGGAAATGCCCTTATTCGGCCCGGAGACAAACCGGATATCGAAACGCAGGAAGACAACGCTTTAAAAACTGTTTCCATGCTCCTGCCGTTGGTGGAAAGAGATTATAATATCGTCATCACGCACGGCAACGGCCCGCAGGTCGGCAATTCGCTGCTTCGGGAAGAATGCTCCAAGGAGCGCCTGCCGAGAATGCCGCTGGATGTCCTGGTCGCGGAAACCGAAGGAACCATGGGTTATCTGCTCCAGCAGGCGCTTTTGAATCAGCTCCGCAAAAAGGAAATCAAGCGCTACGTGGTGACCGTGATAACGCAGGTTATCGTGGATCCGAACGATTCCGCTTTCGCACGCCCCTCGAAACCGATAGGGATGTTTTACGGCGAAAAGGAAGCCGCCGAGCTGGCAGAAACGTATCATTGGGAAATGATTAAAGACGGCGACAAGGGCATGCGGCGCGTCGTGCCGAGCCCGCAGCCTTTGAAAGTCGTGCAGAGGCATATGATCCGTCACAGTTCCCGAGAAGGGAATATCGTCATCGCCGCGGGAGGAGGCGGAATTCCCGTCAAGGTGACGAAAAAGGGAGGATACGAGGGTGTCGAGGCCGTCATCGACAAAGACCTGACCAGTTCCATGCTGGCTTCGGAAATCGGCGCCGACACGCTGATCATCCTCATGCAGGAGCCGAAAGTGTACGTCGATTACGGCACGCCGGATCAAAGGCCGCTGGACAAAGTGTCGCGTTCGGAAATCACCGACTATCTGGCTGAAGGGCATTTCCCGCCGGGCTCCATCGGCCCCAAGGTCAACGCCGCCATTCAATTCGTACAAAGGGGCGGGCGGCAGGCCATCATCACAAGTTCCGACCGTCTGGCTCAGGCTTTGGACGGTCAGGACGGGACGATGATCGTGCCCTGATTTTGCGTCTCACTTGTATTAAACATCGGAGGAGCGGTGCGCGCTCTATGGCTGGAACGGCAAGCGCGTCGTTGGCGAAATCAAACCCGCCATTGATATATTGGCGCGAAAGATGATCGATCCCGCGCCGCTGGTATCGGATCGATTTGCGTTCAGCGAGGTTGAAAAAGCTTTTTCAAAAGCCGCGGTAAGCGATTCCCTCAAAGTAGTCGTGGAAATGGACGTACAAAACCGTTAGGGCGATCAGCCCTCCCATCAAAGCCGGCCATAGAAAATCCATGGCGCTCAATGGGTAGCGCATGAGCGAAGTGCGCTTTTGCTTCATGCCGAATCCCTTGGCTTCCAACGCCACGGCCAGGCCGTTGGCGCGCCGCAGGGCCGCGATCAGCACCGGGGCGAGAATCGCGATATAGCGCCTTGTCTTTTGGATGATATTTCCTGCGGAGGTATCCAGGCCGCGCATGCGTTGCGCGGTGGATATCTGATTCGCCGATTCCGTAAAGAGCGGCGTTAAGCGAAACGCCAGCGACAGCGCGAAAGCCCCGCGATAAGGCGCGCCGAGTTTGATCAGGCCGTAGTTGATATCCTCGACTTTCGTCGCCGAAAGAAAGATGAGCGCCGCAACGAGAAAGCAAATCAGCCGCAATGCCATGGCCAGGCCGTAAAAGACGGAGCCGGGCGAAGGAGAGATCGGCCCCCACTGAAAATAGGGCGCGTCGCCGGCCTTGTGAAAAACCGACCAAAGAGAAATGGTGATGGTTAAAAACAGGAATATAAACCATCGGGCGCGCCACAAGTTTCGCCACGCACCGGAAACGAACGAGGCGATGACGTACAGGGTCAGGACGGCGGCCATGACTTCGAGCTTGTGCGTGATCATGGGAGGAGCAAAGGCGGTCAGGAGCATGAGGATGCGCGTCGTGGGATGGCGCCGGCCGATGAAGCATTTGTCGGTGAGATACAACGACGCCATCAGTTATCCTTCGTTAGGAACTCGGCTAACCTGGCCGGCGAATCGGCGACGCATCCCATCATTTTCCCAAGAGCCGTCGCCGAGGGAAGCAACAGGTCCGCTTTTTTCAGCGCATCGGCGTTTTCCACGAGATCCGATAGATCGCCGTCCAGCACAATTTCCCCGTCGGCCATTAAAACGAAGCGGTCGGCGTATTGCACCGCAAGATCCATGCAGTGCGTGACGAATATCACCGCATGATCCTTTCGCAGAAGCCTTTGGATCATATCCATCAGAGCCTGCTGTTCGACGGCGTCCAGGCCCGTGGTCGGTTCGTCGAGCAGAAGGATTTGCGGTTTGCATGCCAGGACCGAGGCGACGGCCAGTTTTTTGCGGTCGCCTTTGGTCATGGCGAAAGGATCGTCGTCGGCGCATTCCTCCAGTCCCACAACACGCAGAGCTTCAAGCGCTCGGGCATCGATTTGATCTTCCGGCGCCTGGATGTTTTTCAAGCCGAAGGCGACTTCCTCAAGGCATGTCTGGCAGAAAATCTGGTGGTCGGGATTCTGGAAAATCATGCCGATTTTGGTCGCGAGCTTCGCGGGCGGTATGACGGAGCTTTCTTCACCGGCGACGGATGCGCTGCCGGTCCACGGTTTTTCGATTCCGGCCAGGTGCCGCAGCAGCGTGGTTTTACCGCTGCCGTTTTGACCCAAAATCGCCACGAATTCCCCCGGTCGGACATTGAAGTTTATCCCTTTGAGGACTTTGACGCCGGCGCGGTATCCGAATTCGATGTCGTTTGCCGCGCATAAAATATTTTCCTGAATCGGCTCGTCGGATGGCATCGGAGTGTCGGCCGTCGCGCGATAGCCTCGGTGCTTGAGAATGTTATAAGCCTTCGTCGGATTGAAGCAGGGCGTTTCGATTTCAAGCCGTGAAAACAAATCGACAATCTGCGGGGCGCGCAGTCCGTGTTTTTTTAAAATGTTCGCGTCGCCGATGATTTTTTCCGGCGGCCCGGACACGACGATGCGGCCGCCGGACATGATGTGAATCTCATCGGCTTCGGCCAAAGATTCCAGATCATGCGTCACGCATATGATGGTTCGCCCTTTTCGCGTGTGCTTTTTTAAAAACTCCATCAAGTCCCGCGCAGAAACGGGATCGAGATCCGTGGTCGGCTCGTCCAAAATGAGAATATCCGGGTCCGCGGCCAATACGCTTGCCAGGGCCAGACGTTGTTTTCTGCCCCCGGAAAGCTCCGTCGGTTCGCAATCCGCATACGCCGACAGGCCGAGCGTGTCGAGCCAGTAGGCGGTTTGCGTTTCCATGTGCTTTCGCGGCATGCCAAGATTTTCCATGACATACGCCGCTTCCAGCCTGACGCTTGTGGAAAATAGCTGCGTTTCGAAATCCTGAAAAACCATGCCGACCCGGCGCGTCATCTCCGCCACGTCCCGATCTCCGATATCCTCGCCGAATACGGAAACCGCGCCCTCGAAGTCGCCGGAAAACAGCTTCGGGACAATGCGGTTAATCGTGGAAACAAGCGTGGATTTGCCCGCCCGGTTGCGGCCGACGATCCCGATGAAACTTCCCGGGCGCACGCGAAGATCGACGTTGTCCAGGGCTTTGTGTTCAGTGCGTCGGTATTGGAAGCTGACGGCGTTTAGGGTTATGGCGTATTCGTCAGGCAATTCGAATTCTTTACAATAAAGCGCAGGCGACGAAAATCAGAAGGATAAAGGGCGACAATCCGCCGTACAGGACAGGATTCTGACTCTCGCCCCCGAATCCGCCGGGACCGAACTGCACGTCGAGGACGCCCAGTGAAATGAGGTTTCCGGCGATCAGCGCGGCAAAGCATGCGATGGGCGCCAGTATCGAGCCGATCTTACGCAGCTTTGTCGATTTCATTTCAGCGCCTATAAGCTCATGCCATACCAGCCCCGCTTTTTCGACTCGGGGGTATACCAAGGCAATGAGAGGAAGGGCCAGTATCAGGGAAGTGAAGGTGTTGTTGATAAAAATGATGTTGCCCAGTGCGGCGAAAGGAGCGAGCCCCAGCAGGTCGGCGCCCCATCCGATGATCGAGCCGATGGCCGCGCTGCTGATCAGAATGATGAAGCCCATGGCAAACCAGTCTTTGACTCCTTGCGCGCCGGGCCGTGCGTCGCCGCGCCAGGCTCGCCACAGCGTGTAAGGCAGGAATCCGTACAGGAAGTTGCCGATGAATCCGAAAAAGCTTCCCGGACCGAAAGTGCCGCCGATCATATCGCCGATCAGGTTGCCGAATCCCGAGCCCCATGCCGCAGCGGGACCGAAAAGCATGGACAGCAAAATCGGCGCCGCCGCAGCCGGTCTAACTTCGGTCAGTCCGGGCAGGATGACGGCGATTTTAAAAGGGACCAGAATCGCCACGTAGCAGGCGGCGCTTACAGCCACCATCACGACCATCCTGGTGTTTTTCCATAAGGTAAAAAGTTCCCGCATTTCAAAGACCCCGTAAAATTAAGAAAATCACTTCGGCAGTTTTCTTGCGTTGCGCTTTTGTGTCAAGGCGGTAGGTCAACCTGGAGCAAAAAGGAAAGGATGAGCAGGGGCGGACCCCCATACGAACCACAATCCATTGATCTAGCTGCTTGCAAAATTATTGTTTCCTCAGTCTGAGTTTACATAACATAACAGCACAGGCGAGGGCGCCTGTACTACTAATCGTAGAAATCTTTGCGTGGCGTCAAGAATTTCATGCTGCTAACTCCATAATCCTTTGAATTCCCACGTTTTTTATAGCCGCCAGTGAACTGACTATCAAACGGCCTTTTGCCGTTAAAACGTATCGATGCGTACGCGGCACTTTCTTGATTAAGCCGTGAGAGCGAAGGAGACGAAGGCGATAGGTCACTTGTCCCGCCTGAGTTTTGGCGTCTTTTTTATTCCGCGACGCTTTCGGAAATATATGTCGTCGAATATCTCGATTCCGAAATCCGTTGATTTGATATTCCCCCCGGCTCACCGATGCCAGCAACAATGCGTCCTCCCCCCAGGGGCGAAGCCCGCGAACTTTGCGGCCTCGCCGCGTCACCGCTCGACTGATGCGATTCATGCAATCCCCCAAGGGCGTATCCGATTCCACGTAGGACAAGGCTTCCAGATATCGCTCGTTCGCCGACTGACTCACCTGTGACCGACGAGCCAGATCCGCCACCCCCTTGCGAAGAACACGCCAGGATTGCTTTTTCGACGCGTCGCCTTCTTTGGGACGGAAAACCCGAAAATCCTTGGGATCGTTAATCGTCGTCTCCACCCGCAGGACGCTGCCTTGTTTGTCGTACATTTTGATCTGATTACGGTTCAAACGGTGTTTGACGCGCATCCCTTCGGGACGAACCTTCAGATCCGTCACCGCCTCCCCGCCGAAGCGAAGGGGAACATTGCCGCTCGCCGGTACAAAGCGTCCCAAAAAACGCATGACATCCGGACTGCCGAAGACCGACATCGCATGATGAACCAGACGGGGATAAAGCTCCGCCAAATCCCTGGGACGCGCAAACATCAAATCCGTAGCCCATTCGCTTTGATGCGCCGTCCAGTAATAGTCCGCCGGAAAGATCCCGAACACCTGATGATGAATCGGATTGAGGCGCAAGGCGATTTCGTCGAGAACTTTCGGCCAGGGCGTGTGCAATTGTTCCTGCATCAACGCCTGCGCCGCCTCCATGTCTTCGATCCAGACAAAACCGTTTTCTCGGCGAAGATATCCGATTCCCGCCCGGTCCATCTGGCGGGCCAACCATTCACGACCGTTGAGACACACCTGAATCGAAAAGGGAAAGTAGGTCTGGATGCGACCGTGACAAAAACCGAACTCAGAGTGAAACCAGTAATGGTAATAGTGCAGGCACTTGGTCTTGCAAGCCCGAACGCGCAGCATTTTTTGTTCGCGATCCCGATGCATCTCATAGGAATAACACGGCGTCAGGCAACTCAAAACACCAATAAGGCCATCCGTGATATGGTGGCGCTCGGCCATTTGGCGCGCCTCGGCTTCTTTGGAAATCCGCGATGAAGGCAAATAACGAACTTCCCGGCCCAAACGCTTGGCCTCGGAAACAGAGGCCGCCTTCACCCGGGACGTCACCTCTTCCACATGCCGACCGTAATCCTTGTACAGCACGCGGTTAATCCCCAGATACTTGTCCATCCCCGCCGAATAGGCGATGCGGCGTAAAGAGCCTCGGAATACAAGGCGATCAAAGCCGGATAGAACTCCGATGACTTTCGATGAGTGTTTCTGTATAAAGGTTTGCATCGCATCCTCCTGGGTGTGGGAAACTAAGGGTCCTTTCCAGACCTTTCCAAGCCTGGGAAGGATGCGATGTTTTTCTTGTTCTGTATAGAAATTGGATGATACGGCAACTAAAAAAATCCTTTTGGTTGCGGCCGAAGGGCCGCGCTGTGCCACACACGCTGTGGCCGGCAATCGTTTTTCTTTAGCACGTCACATGTGGCACAGCCTTCCAAAAGCTGTGATTGATTCGCTGTCATCCATGTGTAGCAAAATTAAAACGACCTCTTAGACAATTTTGCAAGCAGCTAGATCACTGACCACTATCCACTAACAAAAATTGGCACCAAAATTGACAATAGTTTTGACCCCTGCGCTGCGCGGTGATATGTATCCTGCTCGGTGGCGTGAAAACTAAAAAAATTGCGGGGCGATAAAATTGTCTGAAAATATTGAAAACAGCGTTTTAGTCAGAATGGGCGGGGAAATCAGCGTGCCGGTCAAAAGGATCGTTTCCCTGGTGCCGAGCTTAACTGAATCCGTATTTTACCTGGATGCGGGCGATAAGCTCGCCGGAAGAACCGACTTTTGTTTTCGCCCGGAAGGGAAGGTAGACGAAATCGCCAAAGTGGGCGGGCCGAAAGAAGTCGACGTCGAGCGCGCGAAGAAACTTAAACCCGATCTGATCCTGGCCAGTCGCGAGGAAAACGACAAAGAGCAGGTTATGGCCCTGGCGGCGCAGTTTCCCGTATTGCTGGTCGATCCGAAATCGCCGGCGGATGCCCCGCTGATCTGGCGGGCCATGGGAAAACTCCTGGGCGCCGAAAATAAGGCCGAAATCCAGGCGCGTGAAGTGGAAAGAGAATTAAAGGCCGCAACCGCAAGGGCGGCGGAAGAGCCGGGGCAGGGGATGAGTTTCATTTACTATGTGTGGAAGGATCCCTGGATCGTGGCGGGACATGACACGTACATTTCACGAATGCTCGAACTGGCGGGTTTTCGCAACGCGTTGCCCGAGGATCAGACCCGTTTTCCGCAAGTGATTTCCGAGGACGTCAACAAGGCCGGCGCCGATATTCATCTCTATTGCAGCGAACCGTGGGCTTTCAATCTTCCCGACGAACTGTTCGGAGGGCAAAGCGCAAAAGCCGTCAAGCTGGATGAGAACTGGTTCAAAATTGATTCAACTCTGGCGGCGTACGTGGATGCCGAAGCCATATCCTGGTACCCTTCAAGGGCGGCGGAAGGTTTGAGATATCTGGCCAGGATAAAAGACAAGGCGCAGATGTTCAAACAGCAATACGTATTATAAAAACGCCTGGCGATTGCACCCGTTCTAGTAAAATTCATCGAAAGTACACCGACATAGAACTGAAATCGAAAATACCATTTGATCGCGAATAATTGCGTGAAAAGGCTTTTTAACCGCTTGACACGCCCCTGTCCATCATGCCAAAGTGCCACGGTTCAAATGAATGAGTGTTCATTCATTTACGAAAGACGCGAACGTTATTAAAGAACAGGCTTATGGGAAGCCGGCAAAAGCAATACAAACGGTATGATCAGGAGGTTAGGTATGAGTCATTACATGGTCGATGAACGGGATGTTCTCTTCACCTTGTTCGATTGGATCAAGGCCGGTGAACTGAGCAAGTTCCCGAAAATCGCGGAAGTCGATTTCGACGAGACCACGGGCAAGGACATGTTGAAGACGTCCCTGCAGATTGCGAAGGAAGTTTTAGGCGAGTGCTACAAGGAGATGGATCACGACGCCGTAACCTTCGCCGACGGCAATGTCACGCTTCCCGATTACGTGAAGAAAGCTTACAACACGTTCTGCGAAAACGGCCTTCTGGGCATGCACGCCGCTCCCGAGTACGGCGGATACGGAATGCCCAACTGCCTGAATATCGCGTCGATGGAATACTTCTGCGGTTCCAACAACGCTTTCGTCATGTACGCCGAATTGACCGCCGGCGCGGCGCACCTTATCGAAGTCTTCGGCAACGACGACATGAAGGCCAAATACGTCGAGAAGATGTACACCGGGCAGTGGACCGGCACCATGTGCCTGACCGAGCCGGGCGCCGGTTCGGACGTGGGCGCCTTGAAGACCAAAGCCATCCGCCAGGATGACGGTACTTTCAAAATCGTCGGCACCAAGATCTTCATCAGCTCCGGCGATCACGATCTGACGGATAACATTATCCATCCCGTGTTGGCCCGCATCGAAGGCGCCGAGCCGGGAGTCAAAGGCATTTCCCTGTTCCTCGTTCCGAAATACCTCGTCAACGACGACGGCAGCATCGGCGAATTCAACGACGTGGTCACCGGCAACGTCGAGCACAAGATGGGCATCAAAGGCAACGCCACGTGCACGCTGAACTTCGGCGAAAGCAACAACTGCACCGGATGGCTCATCGGCGAAGAAAACAAGGGCATCGTGTACATGTTCCAGATGATGAACGAAGCGCGCCTTTTCGTCGGCATGCAGGCCGCCGGCATCGCGGGCACCGCGTACATGAACGCGCTTAACTACGCCAAGGAACGCGTCCAGTTCCGTCACATCAAGGACATGGCGAAAAAGGGCGAGGCGCCCAGCGTGCCCATCGTCGAGCATCCCGACATCCGCCGCATGCTCATGCACATGAAGTCCATGAGCGAAGGCATGCGCGCCATGCTTTTCAAGACCGCCTATTGGGGCGATCTGGCCTTGAACGTCGAAGACGAAACCGAACGCACGAAATATCAGGACATGGTCGAGCTCATGGTCCCGATCTGCAAAGCCTACTGCACCGATAAGTCCTACGAAGTCACCGAACTGGCCATTCAGGTCTTCGGCGGATACGGCTTCTGCCAGGAATACCCGGTTGAGCAGTACGCCCGAGATTGCAAAATCTTCTCCCTCTACGAAGGCACCAACGGCATCCAGGCTCTCGACCTTCTCGGACGCAAGCTCCCGATGAAGGGCGGACGCCTGTTCATGCAGTACATGCAGGAACTGTCCACGTTCTGCGGCGCCAACGGCGGACACAAGGCCGTCGGAAGCCTGGTGGGCGAATTGCAGAAAACGCAGATGAAGCTGGCCGAGTTCGTCATGGGCCTGCAGGCCACGGTCAAAGCCGGCGGCCTCGAAGCCCTGGTTCCGGTCCTCAACGCCTGCCCGCTGCTGGAGGCCATGGGACACATCACCGTGAACTGGATGCTTCTGGATATGGCCGTCATGGCGCAGGCCAAGCTGGATGAGCTGGTCGAGGCCAAGGGCGTCAACGCCGAAGACGGCAAGGCCCTGCGCGAGTTCATCGCCGACAACGACGAAGCCAAATTCCTCTACGGCAAGGTCAAGAGCGCCGAGTGGTTCACAAAAAACATGCTGCCCCACGCAAACGCCATCTTTGAAGCCATCAAGAACAAAGACCTGTCCGCCATGAAGGTCATTTTCTAAACTTATACGCGTGAAAACAAAAAGGAGGCCGGTTTCGGCTTCCTTTTTTTTGGGGCAAGGCGAAAGGAAAAAGGCGAAAGGAAAAAGGGGCAAGGAGCAAGAAGCCTCGCAAGAGGTGAAAGTTAATAGGCCGGCGCGCCTGCCCTGAGCGAAGTCGAAGGGTCAGCGCCGGTATCAGATAATCACCAATACTAATGCTGGCCCGCTTTCGCGGGCGACTCTCTTCCACACTTCAACGATTCGCGCGGGGGGGGGGGGGGGATCGACGCCGGCGACGCGGAACTGCCGGTGCCAGCTATCCGCTTTTGATCGGGGGGGGCTGACAATTACACGAGCGAATGCAGGCCGCGTTTGTGGATATCGAGTGCCAGCTATCCGCTTTTGATCGGGGGGGGGCTGACGCGTCCGTGGGATCGTGTATATTTTAACCATGATGTGCCAGCTATCCGCTTTTGATCGGGGGGGGCTGACGCCACCGAGGACGATAATAAACTCTCCGCACATTGCCCGTGCCAGCTATCCGCTTTTGATCGGGGGGGGCTGACACTCCGAGGCGAATTGTCATAGTGTAGGCCGTTTTGGTGCCAGCTATCCGCTTTTGATCGGGGGGGGCTGACGAGTTTCGGAGTCCTCATACGTTTTCACGTTGTTATAGTGCCAGCTATCCGCTTTTGATCGGGGGGGGCTGACGCTTAAATGCTATCTCTCTTTTTCTAGCATAGCCAGTGCCAGCTATCCGCTTTTGATCGGGGGGGGCTGACCAAGCGGCGCAGGGGGCTTGATAGATGACGATTACCCGTGCCAGCTATCCGCTTTTGATCGGGGGGGGCTGACCGCATCCTTCAATTATGTATAGTTATCAAACACTTATGGGCTTCTTTACGAGCAGGTCTGAAAATTTCGAAAATCAAGTGAATCACACTAGTTGCCGGTTTTGTAATCCTTGATTTTTGAGAATAATTTCATTCTGCGAGCAGCCTGCGGTGAAACTGGAGAGAACCACCCCTCGTTTTTACTTTTTTTTTCAAAGACCGATCAACATCGGATAACCATTAGCGATTGGCAGTCTGTAGCTGCTGTGGCACCTTCGCTAAATTAATTCAACCCTATAGGTTATTTATGCAATATTGTTTATTACGGCAAATGTCAATATATCATTAATGAATTATCTGAAATAGTCAAAGCCGCACCAATAATTTTCCAGTGCGCGGGTAAAGATTCCCGCTTTCCTTCAACGGAACCCAGGTTCACAAGAATCACCTGATCCTCTCTTTTATGAATAATGTCGGCGATTTTTTCCGTCAATATGATCTTGTCTTTTTCCGTCAATTGGCAAATGAATACAGATAACTGAATATGTTCACCATAGCCCCGCATCAATTTATACATTTTACGCAATCGCTTTGGATTTGAAATGTCATATGACACCAGCACAAATCTTCGCATAAGTCACCTCGTTATTAGAGGATGATATTCAGGCATTTCCCCTGTAATGAAACGTCCGAACAAACGAGCTTCTAAAGTAAATATCCTTCGGTAACTCAGGCGATATCCAAACACCGGATGCGTCACCAACTCATCAACACGACGTTCATAGGCGGCAATCCAGCGTTTTTTCGCATAGGGCTTAAGTGCGCAAAAACCCTTGGCAATAACAAAATCATCTTTTGTGAAACTACCTTCGTTGATTGCTCTTAACGCGGCGGAATCAACAACCAAAGGCCTGAATGCCTCCATTAAATCCAAAGCCAAAGCCGGACGGCCCGGAACGATGGAATGATAAAACCCGTAAAGAGGATCTAGGCCAACGCCATGAAGCGCAGTCATAAAATCTCGCAAAAGCATTGCATAGCCATATGACAACAAGGCGTTGACAGGATCTTTGGGCGGCCTACGGTTTCGGCCATTCATTTTGAATTCATCGCATTCATTTTTCTTCAGGAGCCTTTGAAATGTATACCAGTAGACTTTTGCCGCATAGCCTTCGATACCCCGAATCGTCTCACGGTCCGGAGCAATCCGTGCCTGTTTTTTGCAATCCTTAAATGCTTTTAATGTGTCTTTGGATTCTTCGTCTTTGCCATTTCTGCGAACAATAACGCGTTGGTTCTCAATTTTCGATTCAACAATCCAACGCGTTAGTCGGCGGCAGATTTCCATATTGTCGCATATTTTATATTGCTCTCTTCTCAGCAGGACATTTTTTTCCAGTGGTGCGCATGTCGTCGCCCTTAGCCAACCTCCACCCGTTAACCAGGTTATTCCGATACCTCGTTCCGCCAAGGAAATCATGAGTTGCGTAGAAATTTGAGAATGTCCCCAGCAACATACATGCGAAATATCTTTCATGGGAATCGAAACGTCTTTTTCGATCGGTGAGGAGATTTTCACAGCTTCACCACTTTTTCCCATCTTCATGCCGGGTGTTATAAGATGTAAAATGCCGCAATCATCGCGCCCGGGATACAACTGTCTCGGTTCATCCAAATGGCCTTGCAAATGAAGTGTTTCATCGGGAAGACAAACATGGTTCAGTGAGCAGCGAATGCATTTTTTTGAATCCGAAAGGGGCGGCGGTATCGGTGCGGACAGTAAAGATTTCGTTTTTTCCGCAACAAGGCGCAATGCTGATCCCAGTTTGTTATCCCACTGAATTTCAACAAGCGTTGACGTTTTTTTGTAGTAAAGCCTTCCTTTATCACATTGGTAACCAGCCTCTTTCAGCAAGGCGATTTGAGCGGCCAATTGTATTTGATCATTACCCCAGGCAGAAGCCGAAAGTGCATATGGCCCCACGAAAAAAGGAGCTGATCCATCAGGAGCCGGACCGTGCTTCACTTCAACAGGAACTATTTCATTACTATTGGCCATTATCACATCGAATTTGCCATATATACCAAATTGATCTGATGATAGAGAAAACTCGCGAACGATGTCTGACCTCCAGGGCGCGTAATTTTCTTCATTATCTTCCATTTTTGAAACGGCTTTGGTTTTTCCAAGCCGTTTATTATGGGCGATGGCGCCTTCAACGGTGTCAACACTTTCATCAAATAGTCCCTGTACGTACATTAAGTGGAACAGACGAGGGCAATAGACGTATTCATTCAAACCGCGCACAGGTGTAAAATATTGATTTTCCGAATCAGAAAGAGACATCATCTTCACCATTGAAGCCAGACACAGGTTTTTTCATCGCCTCCCAAATCCTCTTCCTGACCTCGCTCCAATAGTGTTTCGAAGGTATCCAGTACTTTGAGTCGAAGAAAACACCTGAAGGATCGCGGAAGAATGTTTCCCGATCGACGCTGGTGTCGACAATATCCTCGTCAATCATTTGCTGTTCATATTCGCTTTCAACTTCGCTTTTTTCGCCTTTTATCGCTTTCAGCTTTTTACTTCCAGACTCGATCATTTCATAAAAATACTCACAACCAGGTCGTTTTCTTAAACTGAAAGTTTTGTCACCGTTTTCCAGTCGCTGCAACGCTCCCAAAAGACGCACTCCAGGAGCGTTTTCCAATATAAATGACTCATCGCCGGCCTTTTCTTTTTTACAAGTAATTCTGTAAGCTTCTCCGCACCTACCCCAAAATCGTCTTTGCAGATTTTGCGCCGCATTGATATCGGCATGAATTACTTGGAAAGAACGCTCATTTACCTTTTCATCGCATTTTAAACTTACAAAAAGTTCACCGCCACTCCAGGGGACGAGAATTCCAGGAGTAATCTTCTTACACAATGCTTCCTGTTTTTCGTTGAAATCTTTCTTATTTGGATAACCAAGCATCCATGCGAGTTCGTTGACTACAAAGGATTTCGGCAAGCCCCCATCAAAATCATCTTTCGTTAAATGCCTGCAACGCACGCCGGGAGCGCCGCCGGATGCGAGATAACGGCTGCTAAAACCGGCCGCCGTTGTTTGGATGTTAATGCCGTATATTTCGGCCTGCATCGTTGTTTCAGTCACGATTTCACGATGATTCCATTTCATAAGCTGTGAATTTTCTCGGCGTGGTCGGTCAATTTTAAAGCGGTATCGAGCAAGGTCTTCAAAAAGAATAGTTCTGCAAGGCTCATATTTCTTTTCCCAACCAACACCGTTTTGACGAGGAACATATCCGCGAGCCGATTGTATGATGAGATCGGCGCCGCTCTTTGTACGATCCTCTTTCAGATTATTGATATGACGAAGAAGCTGCGAAGCGACTGTCCCATAGAATTTTTTATCTTGTCTGTTGACTTCTCCGTATGAGCGTCCCCTTAAATTCCAGCTTATAATAAGTTTACGAACGTCATCCAGATATTCAATCATCCATATTGACTTTCCGCCATGGTATCCTCGGCGCTCTTTCCAATCAGCCCATGAATTCGACCTCGCTTTGGTTCTTTTACGCCAATGCCTGAAACGCTCGGAGACTTTTTCCTCCGCTTTGTAAAATATCTCCTGACAACGTTGTTTCCACAATTCAGGTGTCGCGTGAAAAGTTTCGTCATCCAATCCATCCAAATCACCGGGCACAAGCGCTGAATCCGTCGTTGCCGGATTAAATGATTCCCTGAGAGCTTTAATGCCTTCAATAATTTTTTCATGATCCTCGACCTGTCCCAGACGAAGGATTTGTTTCAATTGACCGATGTCCCGGCGAATGGATCGATTTTCCTTCCAAGTCGTTTTCCGAATTTCCTTCTCCTGCGTTGTCGGCGTTTCACCCGGCAGTGTGAGTTTAAAACTGCGTTCATGCCTGGCCCAAAGCTTTCTTGGATCATCTTCTTTGCGTTCGTCTTCAGCCGGGAAGAACAGCCCCTTCTCCGGTTTGCCCTCGACCAACTCGAAAACAGAACAGGAAGCGAAAGTTCTTAGCCCGAGATCGACGGACAGTACGCGCAATCCCGGTGACAGTTTGCCTAAGTGTTTGCTTTTATTGGAAAGCGCCGTGTTGAAATGATGCACTTCCGGGGGGATAGCTATTTTACCATTACCATCCAGCCATTTTTCAGGAGCCTTGCTTGCAACATCAATCGTCAATTTAAAATGCACTGAGCCAATCATGCCTTCCGCAAAATATTCATTGCTTCGTTCATAATTTTCCATGTATGAACGATCAAAGAGTATTTCCGCTCCGCCGGGTACTCCTTCAAAATCCTGAAATGCCGATTGATATTTTAGCCGAATTTTCTTTCCATTTTTTATTATCTCAAGATTGGAAAGCTGATCACTGGGGGCAAGTCCTATCTCAAAATCCTTTTCATCGAGGCTTTCTGTTTCCGATCTATATAACAGCGGACAGACCAGCTTTAATCCATTTTTATCCATCAGTTTGTACTTACGCAAATTGGAACCGCCGGGCGCTTCATACATCGCCCATCTGGGATGCACGCGGGCATCGGCAAAGGTCATTAAGGAATAGCTTTTTCGTTTTTCAAGAAGACCCTCCGCCAGATTGAGTTTCACGAAAAGCGTCAGAATATCTTCTTGTCTCCATAAATCTTCTTTTCCTTCTTTTGCGATCCAAAAGAACAAATCAGGATCTCCGAATTTTCCTCGGAGCTTGGTTTGAAGCTTTACTAATATTTCCTTGCGTTTTTCGACGGTATCGCCGAGTTTTCTCCATTTATCCAAGACAAAAGTCCAAGAGCGTATCGTCCGACCTCGTATCTTGTAAGGCCGATCATCATCGGCCATGGCAACTTCTTTCAGCTTTTTGTGCCGTGTATTTTCATATTTCTGAAGTTTTTTGAATAAAACATCGTACTTAATATATTCCTGTTTTAATTCATCGCGTTTTTGTTTTGCTTCATCATGTGCCTTTTTCGTGGAGTAATTCCAGCTTTCCCAGGAAAGAAAATGAGCAACAGCCAAGCGCATGGCAAGACGATCCCATACTGAAACTCCCATACTATCCGGCTCTATGGCTCTTTTAATATTAGGTTGAAGGAGTGGTATGAGCGCAAGTTTCTTTAACTCTTTAATAACCGGCGCATTGCCATCCTCAATCTCCTTCTTTTTCTTTTTTTGATCCTCAATAAATGCATCCTGCCAGGGTTGGTTTTTCCTCAGTTTGTCAACCCAAGAAGGTGGTCTCCCTTGTGTGTTTTGAAGACGTTTTCCGTCAGTGGTATTAAGCCATTGGTTTGACTCGAAGTCCCAACGTGGGTTGTTTTGTTCTTTTAACGATATCCATTGAGGTGAAGGATCAAGAATTTTTTCAAAGACTGATAAACCACCTTCACTTTCCTTATCCATAAGTGGGCTTACCCAAGCGTTGGAATTTTGTGCATCACCCGTTTGAGGTTTGCCTTTATCATCCAATTCAGAGGATGGCACAATTTGAACATACATCTTGCGAAGCATATTCAATACTTCCTCATCACTTCCCACAGGCGCTTCGCCGTTCTTCTTTTGAGCTTCCCTTGCCATTTTCAAGGCTTGCTCTTTGACATGGCTTTCGGGGATCTCAATCACCTCGCCTTCGTCGTTCAGTGTTCGATATGAAGCGCCTCTGCATAAGAGTAATATGTGTTCGATTTTCTTCACGGCATTGTTGATCTCCCTATGCGTGGTCCACAAAGCCTGACGAAGCTCCAAAGTATTTTCCTTTTTACCAAGAACCATTTTGAGATTTATTGTCCGGGTTGGCATATATCCTCCAATGCAAATTGGGAACGTATGAAAGCAAAATTTATTAGAATCGCTTAAATGTCTCTAAGCAAATTTGCTTTTCACCGAATATTTGACTGTACCATATTTCAGAGGGATAATTTGGTCAACACAACCAAATTTTAAAGCCGGATTGGCCTGACGGATTGCGTCGCTTTCTTAGGTCATCTTATCCCACACGCGCCGCCACAGCGCTTTAAGATCTTCATCCGATTCGTTATTCATGCGCGTTTCGACGAGCGGGCGCAGGCGCGTGATATCGTCATCGTGTAATGAACTTATAACGGACAATAATCCATAAGCGACGTTGCGGCGAAAGTGCGCGGGACGCGTGAAGGAAAGGGCGCTTGCGCGGGTGCGCTTTTTATACGCGTTTGTGGTTTCTTTCATGAGGTCTTCCCAGCGGTCAAGGCGCGTGGCGTCTGTTTCGGGATCATAAGGGAAAACAAGTGACTGCGTTTCGAGATTCTGATTACATGGGCGGGCATTCGCGTCGGTTGGAGATGTAGGAGGCGGTGTTTCCCGACCTCGCATGCAGGGGCGGGCGTTCGCGTCGGCGGAAGATGTCGAGGCCGGCATTTTCCTGTCCCGGTTGAAGGGGCAGGCGTCCTGGCAGGCGTCGCAACCGGCGATGCGCCCGTTAAGGGCCTTGATGTCCTCGTCGGAAAGCTCCGGGGCTTCGCGCCGGGCCAGCGTCCAGTTGGATATGCATCGCCGCGCGTCGACGGCGCGGGATTCGCGCAGCGCGCCCGTCGGGCAGGCCCGCAGGCATTTGTCGCAATCGCCGCAAAGATCGCGCATGCGCGACGGCTCGCCGCCCGGAGAATTATCGATGAATGCGACGGCCAGGAAAATAAATCCGCCGTAATCGGGATGCACGAGCCCCGCGTTTTTCCCGATCCAGCCCAGGCCGCACATATGCGCCCACGCGCGCTCCAGCACCGGTCCCGCGTCGGAAAACGAGCGCCAGGAAAAGGGGATTGCGCCGGAGGCTTCGGCCATAAGCGCATCAAGCCTTTGAATCATCACTTTGTGATAATCCGGTCCACGCAGATATTTCGCATAACGCGCGCCGCGGCAAGAGCCGGAGGGCGGGGCGTCATCGAAACCGAACGGCAAACCCACGCACACTACGCCTTTCGCATCGGGAAACGCCAGGCGCGGATCGGCGCGCCGGTCGCGGTCGCGCTTCAAATAACTCATGTGATCGTGCATGCCCGCCGCAAGCCAATGATCGTATTGCGCAATGTGCGTGTGCAGGACATGAAGGCCCGCCCGCAAATCCACGGCGCCGGCCAGGGGAAAGCCGTGCTTCGGGGCAAGTTCGACGATAAGTTGTCCGAGTTCGTGTTTCATGCGCCGCCACTTCTTACAATCAGTGATATTATACGATATGAGTGGCGGAGCATACACAGCCGGGGGCGGTCGCTCGACCTTGAGGCTCCCTTCGGGTCTGAGCCTGAGGCTCAGCCTCAGGGTCGAAGACTCGACAGGCTGTGCCACACGCGTTTGCAAAGCTGAAATCCGGTGCTTGAAATCCCGAACGGCCTGAAGCTTCTATACTACAAGCATTTCGTCCGGGCACATCATGTGTGGCGCAGCGCGGTCTGACGACCGCAACAAAATGTGCTTGTAAGACATTCCTTCACACCCGAGGGCGGGTGTGCCACACGCGATGTACCCGGTTTAAATATTTCAACTTGCGTGGAAGCGTTGCTCGTAAGCCCGAAGGGCGAAAGTTAATAGCTTGGTGCGTAAGCGCCAGGAAATGCGAATAATAAACATTTATCCGAAGCCCTCGTTAGAGGGCGACAGGCTTTACGTTGCAAAAAAATCGTGAGGCCACGCAAAGAATTTCAACATTAGTAGTACAGGTGCCCTCGCCTGTGCTGTTATGTATATAAACTCAGACTGAGGAAACAATAATTTTGCAAGCAGCTAAATCACTGGCCGCTTATGACCCGCTTACTCATCCACCTACGCTAAAGCTTCGGTGGATTTGCCGTGCGCGGCTCAGAAGAAAGCCACACACGTCTACAGGGCCGAAGCAATGCACAGCCGGGGGCGGCTGTGCCACACACGTCTACAGGGCCGAAGCTTACCCGCTTACTCATTCGCCTTCGCTGACGCTTCAGGCGAATCTGTCGTGCGCGGCTCAGAAGGAAGCCATGCACATTTCGTCCGGGCACGTCATGTGTGGCACACCCGCCCTCGGGTGTGAAGGATTTGCCGCGTATTGCAAACAATCCTGACGCCCTTGCTATAAAACATGGTGAGTCAGACGAATGATCAATTCACAAACTGATCCGATATCTGACAAAGGGCTTTATGACACGCGCGTTGATAAGCTATAAGGTCATGAGTGTTAAGCTTGGCGCCCGAGGAAATTATGCCGAAAAGCGCGCGCGGAAAAAATTGCGGCCGCTTTGCCATTGCGTTAATTTTCGCGATAGCGCTGAACGTGTGCGCGTGCCTTGACGGGTGCGGCGCGAAGGGGCAAACGCTTCCGACGCAAGCCAGCGATCAAGGCGAGAAAGGGGATAAGATGCTGGGCGGATTGATCAGGAAATTTCTTTATTACCCGATGAAGGTGCGCCGGGATCAGCCTCTGCCGTATTACGCGCAAGGGGCCAAGGAAGTGTTTTTCAACACTGAAGACGGCAACGAAATTCACGCGCTGCACTGGCCCGCCGACGAAGGCCGGCCGACGATCCTTTTTCTTCACGGCAACGCGCAGAGCGTTTTCGAGTGGGCGCTGATTTATGAAGAGCTGGAGCCCATGGATTGCGGGCTTTTTCTGATCGATTATCCGGGCTACGGCAAAAGCACCGGCGAACCGAGCGAACAGTCGTTGTACGCCGCGGGGCGCGCCGCGATGAAAATCTTGACCGAAGAAAAGGGCGTGCCGGAAGACCGCGTCATCGTCTTCGCCAAGTCCCTGGGCGGCGGCGTGGCTACGGAAATCACGCAGAATCGCAACGTTCTGGGGCTCGTTCTGGAATCCACGTTCACGTCCATTCCCGCCGTGGCCAAAATGCTTTTCCCCATGCTCCCCGCGGGCATGGTTTTCAAGACGGAAATCTACGACAGCGGAACGAAACTCAAAAATATCCACGTCCCCATTCTGGTCGTCCACGGGACCATCGACGAGATCATTCCGTTTTCCGAAGGCGAGCAGCTTTACGCCCTGGCGAGCGAACCCAAGGAGTTCTACGTGGTCAAGGGCGCCGGCCATAACGACGTTTCCATGCGCGCCGGCGCCGAATATGGAAGCCGGCTGCGGGCCTGGCTGGACGGCATCGACAAACGGCGGGCGAAGTAAAGCATGAGTGACGCGACGGGCGCCAAATCTTCAGAGCGTTTTTACGAAATCGATTTCTGGAAGGGCGTCGGCTGCCTGTGCATGGTCGTTTCCCATCCCCTGCGTTGGCAAATGGTCGTCGAGCAGTCCGGCGGACCGCCCATGCCGCTTTTAGCCAAGTGGATCGTTTTGAACATCGACCTCGGCGCGGTGTTCTTTTTCATGGCCTCGGGCGTCAATGTGCTTTCCTTCGTGCGGCGAAACGTGGGCAAGCCGGATTTTGACGCCACGCGTTTTTATTTGCTGCAAGCCCTTTTGCTTTTCGTCATGGGCTACTCCTACAGCCTGGCTCTGGGCACCGCGCACCTGGGCGTGCCGGATATTTTTCAGGGCGTCGCCCTTGGAATGGTCGTCACGTATTTGCTTCTGACGTGGCGCGCGCCGAACTGGGCGCTCTTTGTCGCGGCGGCGGTTATTTTCGCCGCGGCCGGATACGTTCACGCGCACTATCCCCACACGCAAGAGGGCTTCGAGGCTCTGAATCCGGCGGTCCGGTTTCTGTTTTGCCATTTCGCATTCTTTCCCTGGGCGGGAATGTTGATTCTGGGGGCGCTTTTATACCGCGCGCAAAGCAAAGCATGGCTTTATACTCTGGGTTTCATCTTTGCCGTTACTTGCGCGGCGGGATTGATTTTCACGAAGCAGCCGATAATTCTCGATCATTACCAGATGATGTTTCGCGCCGACGCATCATACGTCACGCGCACGGTGAGCGTTTCCTTCCTGTTGATGCTGGTTTTGCGGCGGATATACGGAGGGCCGGCGAAGAACAGATTGCTCGCGCTTATGGAATACACGGGCAAAGAGTCCTTTTTATTTCTCGTGCACCATTTTGCCGTAATATTTTTCTTGATCGCCGTAGGCGGGCAATGGATGAATCCTTTTTTACGCATGGGGCTGGCCGTCGTCATCACCTTCGCCACACTCAAAAAGGTCGCCGACTATCGCGATGGAATTGCACAAAAGCCCGGATTCGTGAAAAAGGCGCTGATTCTCATGGCCGTGTGCCTTGCTTTAAGTATTTGGCAACTCATCGCCGGTCGCATCCCGGCTTCCATGATTCTGGCTTTTCCCGCGACGTACGCATTTTCGTTTTCCTATCCGAGCATACGGTCGCGGCTTAAGGCATAGGTGACATTTATTGTAAAAAGATTGTTCAAGATGCATTGTGGCGTCTTGCTGTTGGAAATTTGAGTGTGCTAATTTCCATGTATGGAATTAAGACCGACACGATCAAGCAGGAGGTCATAAATGGCTGACGATTTCAACGATGACAATTTAACTGTTGCAGCGGCGATTTTAACGGCGGCGAATTTGATCGCCGATAAAAAGGCTTTTTTGGAACCTTCCATTTCCGACGACGACAAGCGGGAAGTGGATCCGAAACAGGTTGTGGAACGGTTCTTCACGTATTTGGAAGAACTGGAAGAAGAACCCGAAGAGTGAGTTCGTGGCTAGTGGCTAGGGATGAGTGGATAGTGGTTGGGGATGAGGATTAAAGGCTTAGGATTGGCAAACGTGTGTGGTACAGCCGCCCCCGGCTGTGATGCAATGATTCGCACAGCCGGGGGCGGCTGTGCCACACATGGCGTACTCGGGCGAAATGCCTATGGCCCGGCCTATAAAAAAGCGTTGTACGCTACGCCCCTCATTATCTGAAGATGCCCGCCGAATGCATTTTAAATCCCGAGAAAAATAGATAGGAATTTAGGATTTTGTCCGAAAATAACGCCTCGAAAAGGCTTCACGAAATCGACCTTCTCAAAGGCCTCGCCTGTTATTTGATGCTTTTCGGCCACGCGCTTCGCGCTCGATCCGTGGGGCTCGAAGAACTGGCGATGGCGCACAAGATCGTTTTGTACATCATGGATTTTAGCGGCCCGATGTTTTTCATCGCGTCGGGAATGAACGTGTGCATTTTCTGGGACCGGAGCCGCGCCAAAGAAGGTTTCAACGTCACAAAATTTTATCTGGCGCAGGCGGCGGCGCTGTTTCTCCTGGGCTATACCTACAATCTTTCCATCGCCTCGCTGTTTTATCTGCATGGCGCGCCGGATATTTTTCAGGGCGTCGCCGTGTGCACGGCGTTTGTTTTTCTCATCACGCGTTTTCGCTCCAATGCGATTGTCTATCTGCTGGCCGCCGTCGCGATGTACGCGATCTACTGGCCGGTTCGCATGAAGATCGATCCTACGGGCGATACCCTCAAAACCATGCCGTTTGTCATGCGGCAGCTTTTCGCGCATTTTTCCATTTTTCCCTGGGTCGTGTTTTTTCTCATCGGCGCCGCCGCGTACCGAACGCGGGGCAAATGGGAATGGGCGCTGGCGGCTTTATTCGTCGTGATGCTCGTCGTTTCGATCTTTTTGCCGCAGGCGTATTTCGGCGATATTTACCAATTGGTTTTTCGCGGCGTGCCCGCTTACGTTTTGCAGACCGGCGGCGGGGCGGGGCTGATCTTTTTGCTCATGCGCCATGTTTATAAAGGCGCGGGAAACTCAAAATTCCTTGCCGGCCTCGAATTCGCCGGCGTGGAATCCTTCATGTTTTTGATCCTGCACTATTTCCTCATCGTGCTGACTTTCTTTTACCCCTTCACCAAAGAAATTACGCCGGCTCACATGTACGCGCGCGGCGCTTTCATCATCGTCGGGACCGCGTTTCTCATGCCCCGTTTTTGCGCGTGGCGTGACCGGATATCGAGCCGCGACGGTTTTACAAACAAGGCTCTTTGGGTGCTGGGAATATCCTTTTTCTTAAGTCTGGTCATTTCCATGGCCGGGCCTGCGGGGTTCTATCTCGGTCGCCTGATCGGTTTCGTCGCCGCATTCTCCTTCGCCTTCGTCTTCGGTCCCATAAGGCAAAAACTGCGCGTGAAATATACGGAAAAGGTTTGAAAATGATGGAAAGCCGGACAGTCAAAACAGCGCTTTGCCTGATCCTGAGTATCATGGTGTTCTCATCGGCGTACGCGCAGGATTTATCCGGCGCTTCCGATCCCATCCCCGCCGATGAGAGGCAATACATCGAGCCCGTCGACCTGCCTTTGCGATGGACGCCGCCGGCGGGCAATCCATCCGACGCGGATCATTACGAGGTTTATCTGGATGAGAACCCGTTAATTATCGAAAACACGCAGCCCGATGCGCAGTACCACGGAACCGTGACGGCGACCGGCGATCCTTTTTTCACCATCGACGAATTGGAAAGAGACACGGCGTATTACTGGCGCGTCGATACGGTATGCCTGGACGATACGACGATCCAAGGCGATGTGTGGAGTTTTGCGACCGAGCCCATCGATATTCCCGGCGTCGTCATCAATTACAGCAGCGATCCGGTGAATCAGTATTGCATGTCGCCTTCGCTGATCATTCTTCCCGACGGCGCGTACATCGCCAATCACGAATACGGCGGCCCCTGGAGCAGCGGCCATCCCAAGCAGACGCTGATATTCCGCTCCGACGACCAGGGCAGGAGCTGGCGGCAAATCGGCCTGGCGCTGGATCAGTACTGGTCTTCGACCTTTTATCATGACGAGACGCTTTATCTGATGGGAATTGACGGCAAGGGCTCCGGCCCGAACGTGACCATCCGGCGCTCCGACGATCTCGGGTATACGTGGACCGACGCGGAGGACGAAACGACGGGCGTTTTGATGACCGGGCAGCGTTATCACACCGGTCCCGTACCCGTGGCCGTGCATAACGGGCGGATATGGCGCGCCATGGAAGACAGGGCGGACGACGGCGACTGGGGATATCATTTCCGCGCGTTCGTGATGTCGGCGCCGCTGGATTCGGATCTGCTCGATGCCGCCAGTTGGACCGCTACGCCGCCCATGTCCCATGACGAATATACGTGGCGAGGCACCGGCTGGCTGGAGGGCAACGCCGTGCTTTCGCCGGACGGAGAAATGCTGAACATTTTGCGCGTTTCGTCGGCGATACCGTCCCTGGGAACCGTGGAGACCGCCGCGGTCATGCACATCTCAGGCGACGGGACGCAGTCTTTCTTCGACCCGGAAAGCGATTTTATCGACATGCCCGGGGGAGGCGTGAAGTTCGTGATTCGATTCGACGATGCGACGCAGAAGTACTGGATTTTATCGAATCAGCAAAAAGATCCCTGGGCCATGCGCAACCGCCTGGTGCTCTGCTCCTCGGAGGATTTGCTTCACTGGACGAATCACGGAGTCATTTTGAAAAGCCTGGATCCGGTTTTTCATGCCTGGCAATACGTGGACTGGCGCATCGACGGCGATGATATGGTGTTCGTGTCAAGGACCGCGCATCCCATGGGCCACGGCGTGATGCCCCATGGATATCACGACGCCAACTTCTTTACCTTTCACCGCATCCCGAATTTCCGCGATGTGCTCGACCCGGACCCCGATGATGACGCCGATGATGATTTGGACGACGATTTCGATGATGACGCGAACGATGACGTAAATGACGATTTTAATGACGCGGATACCGATGAACCGGATGACGATGAAGATGACGATCAAAATGAGAATGATCATGATGACGATGAAGGGGACGATACGGAAGGTTGTGGCTGCGCAATTGGTTCATAATGTTCAAATTTGTGAATTGTAAGATATCGCGGTCTTATTCTATTATCCTTTAGGACCCTTGAAGAAAAAATCGCTTTCCGATTAAATGGGTCGGAAAAAATTACCATCCCAAGGGGGGCGGCCATGCCTGATGAGAAGAAAGTTACAAATGAAAATGAGCAGGTTGTAACCGATGTCGGCGTAAGCAAGTTTTCCGATCTTTGGAAGCTTGAGGATTACTGGGCGATTTGGTTGGGATTTTTGCTCCTAATATTCGGATTCATCATCTTTTTTCCGAAAGGCGATCAGGAAGTTCAGGCGAAAATCGACGCCGCGAATATCGTTCTCAAGGCAGAGGCCGCCAAGGCTCCATTCAAGACCGTGGAATGGTATAAGGCGGTCGATCAGAAAGAAAAACTCAAGGCTTCCGACTCCAAGATAGCCAAGAAAATCGAGAAATTCACTAGTAAACCCATGGGATGGAAGATTAATCCTCTGGAGGCATTTTATCTGAGTAGCGCCGCCAGTGAAGTGAAGAAGAGTAAGCCCGAAGCAAAATATAAAGCCGCCAAACAAGAAGTGGAATCGGTTTTGAGTGACGCAAAGCTGGCCCAAAGCTCTGCCGCCGCAGCCGGTTATAAAAGTGATGAACTGAATAAGGCGGCGGTGGCGGCCGTCGATAAATGGAGGTCGGCGGCGGCCATGGAGTCCAAGGCCAAAAAGAAGGCGAAGATAAAGCCATATAATGTCGTGTTTTCCTTGATCGCGCTCATGGTGTTTCTTTCCGTATTTTTCGGTATCGGATGGAAGGTCATGGGGCATTCCATGGTCAAATTCATGCTGGGATTCACCGTTGTTTTCGCCGTTGGAGTTCTTGCTTACGTTGCGTCGAGCAACGCTGCAATGAAACATTACGGCATCGGCTACGCGGCGTGGGCGATCTTATTCGGTCTCATCATCAGCAACACGATCGGTACGCCCAAGTGGGTTATGCCCGCGGTGCAAACCGAATACTATATCAAGACGGGTCTGGTGCTTTTAGGCGCCGAAATACTCTTCGGCAAAATTCTTTCCATCGGCATCCCCGGCATCTTTGTAGCCTGGATCGTGACTCCCATCGTTCTGATAAGCACATATTGGTTCGGCCAGAAAGTCGTGAAAATACCGTCCAAAACCTTGAACATCACCATCTCTTCGGACATGTCGGTTTGCGGCGTGTCCGCCGCTATCGCCACCGCCGCCGCATGCCGGGCGAAAAAGGAAGAGCTGACCCTCGCGGTCGGCCTTTCCCTGGTCTTTACTTCCATCATGATGATCGTCATGCCCGCGATTATTAAAGCGGTGGGAATGCCGCATGTTCTTGGCGGCGCATGGATGGGAGGCACGATCGACGCCACGGGCGCCGTGGCGGCCGCCGGTGCTTTTTTAAGTGAAAGGGCTCTCTACGTCGCGGCTACGATCAAGATGATTCAGAACGTCCTGATCGGCGTGATCGCCTTTTGCGTGGCGGTTTATTGGTGCGCCAAGGTGGACTGCGTGGAAGGCCAAAAGGTTCCCGTCATGGAAATCTGGCACCGTTTCCCTAAATTTGTCCTGGGCTTCATTGGCGCCTCCATTATTTTCTCAAGCATTTACGGTGCAATCGGAAGCGATATGGCCTACGTGGTTATAGATCACGGCGTCATCGGCGGCTTGTCGAAATATTTCCGTGGCTGGTTCTTCTGCCTGGCCTTCGCCAGCATCGGTCTGGCCACGAACTTTCGGGAGTTGAAAGGCTACTTCAAGGGCGGCAAGCCGCTTATACTGTATGTGTGCGGACAGTCCTTCAATCTGATACTGACGTTGCTCATGGCCTATATCATGTTCTATCTCGTGTTCCCCGAGATCACGGCCAAAATATAATATTTTTTCGGCGCGGTTCCTTCGCGCTGCCGAGAAAAATGATAAACCGGCGGTGAAAGGCGGTTTTTTTGAAAATCCAAAAATCAACGCAGAAAAGGAACGGAAAAAAAGGCGCTTTTCACTTCCTGTGCTTCGTCGTATTTTTCGCGGTATTCTTCGCCGTGATCGCTCCTTGGCTCGATAAAATCGGCCTCGTGCAGCCCCTCATTCGTTTTATCGACGACAGGAATATCGACGCAACAGCCTTGTATTACACGGAGATCGAGGAGTTTTCCGACGCCCAAATTTTCATGAGCAATTCCAGGCAGTATCCTCCGCGAGGCGAGATAAAAGCCGAGTGATTGAAAAAGCCGTCACACTCTTTTCCTTTTTCAGATATGGAGATGAGCTAACGAGAATATTCGTGATTTTGAGAACACTGCTTGCGGTTCTGGCGCTTGGCGTCGTGGGTTTCATCGCGTGCAGTGACGATGACGACGACGAGCGCGACGTTTACGCGCCGTCGGATGACGACGACAGCAGTTGTTGCGGCTGCTGAAACTTCGAGATAATGATAAAGGCCGCCTTAAAAAAGGCGGTCTTTGATTTTGGCGGAGGCGGGTGGGAATCGAATCTGTACACCACATTTAGTATAACTGCCGTGATTCCGGCATCTTGCAACGATTTCAGTTCGTTACTAAACCCATCTTCTCAAATTGACCTGCTCGAAAATGCTCCAATATGCAAAAACAGGCGCAAAAATTGGTCACTGTGACTATGAATCTTGTCAGATTTGCAGTCAACGAACGGTGAACTTCTACATCTGAATGGCATGTCAGTCGTGGTCGTCGTGATCGTGCCGGTGATGGATATCGGGGAAGTGTCCGTGGCAGTGGACGACGGGATGGTGGACGTGCCAGTGTACATGCGGTTCCTCGGGATCGACGCCATCGTCGTGCGGATGAGCGTGATGTTCGCCGTGGGTATGAGGATGTGCGTGCTCCACGGGAGCATGGCGGTGCTCGTGGTCGTGATCCTCGGTCAGGTGCAGGTAGACCCCGGCACCCATCAGGATGGCCGCGAGCAGCAGCGCTCCCGACAACGGCTCACCCAGCAGCGGGATCGCAACCGCCGTCCCGATGAAAGGGGCGAGGGAGAAGTAAGCCCCCGTTCGTGCGGTGCCAAGGTGCCGGAGGCTCAGGACGAACAGGGTGAGGCTTATCCCGTATCCCAGCAACCCGACGGTCGCCGATCCTGCGATAACGGACAGCTTGGGTATCGTCGAACCCATAGCGAGTGCGATCACCAGGTTGACGCCCCCCGCGACCAAGCCCTTGATGGCGGTGACGAGGATCGGGTCACAGGCCGAAACCTTCTGCGTCAGGTTGTTGTCGATCCCCCAACTCAGGCACGCGCCGACGACCAGCAGCGAACCGGTCGGCACAACCCATCCGCTGCTGCCGGGCCACGAAAGTGCCAGGCCGCCCGCCACGATGAGCGCCATGCCCACGGCGATGCGGCGGTCGAAGTTCTCTCGGAAGGCGAACCACGCCAGGAGCGCGGTAAAGACGCCCTCAAGGTTTAGCAAGAGCGAGGCGGTGGAGCCGTGGACCGAGCGCAGGCCGGTCAGGAGAAGCACGGGGGCGATCACCCCGCCGAACAGCACCGCGCCCCCGAGCCACGGAAGGTCGGCCCTGGTCAGAGAGCCTTCGGGCTTCAACCGAACCCGACGCGCAAGGTAGATGACGGTCAATCCCACGCCTGAACCGAGGTACAGCAACCCCGCCAACAGCACGGGCGGCACGTCGCCGATCAGCACTTTGGCGAAGGGCGTACTCAGGCCAAACAGCATGGCGGCGGTCAGGGCGTACAGTACGCCCAATGGGAGGCCACGGCGGCTCGTTTTTGATGACTCAACCTTCATAGATCGTTACTTATCATGATCTTGTCCGTTGTTCGAGTAAAACCTTTGACCATGAAGGTGCATCTGCGCGTGAGGCGGTTTTTTTTGAGTCGCCTTTCTGCCAGGCGCAAAGCTCGCGTGTCGGTGCGGGTCCCGAGCGCGACGGATAGTCCTATCTACGTTGGCAAACCTCGATCAGGGAATAGCTGCAATGTCATCTACCGGCAACTGGACGTGCTCATTTAATTAGTGAATGCGGTGCTGAGCAGGTATACCGTGTAGGCGGCATAGCAGGTCAAGAGGGCCGCGCCCTCAAAACGGTTGATCCGTCCGGGGCCTCTGAAGCCAAATCCGACGGCAAAAAGCGAAAGGGTTAGTGCCGCCATTACCGTTACATCCCTGTATAGGACTTCGGGGCCTATCGACATGGGCTTTATTGCTCCGGCCAGCCCCACCACCGCCAGCGTGTTGAACAGATTTGAGCCAAGGATGTTCCCGAGAGCAATCTCATGTTCGTTTTTTCGAGCCGCCATGATCGACGACGCAAGCTCCGGCAGAGAAGTTCCAACAGCAACGATGGTCAACCCGATGATTAGATCGCTTACACCGAACCCTTTGGCGATTTTGACCGCACCCCATACCAGGATGCGAGAGCTTAGAACCAGCAGAATCAAGCCGACGACCAGCCAGATGACCGCACGACGCATCGGCATGGTTTTGACATCAAGCTCATGCCTCATCTCGACACCCAGCTTGTCGTCCTTTTTCCCGAGACCGCGCCACACGGTCCACGCCATTAACCCGCCAAAAACAGTGAGCAGAACCAGAGCGTCGATGCGGGAGATTACTCCATCCCGAAGCTGCCATGCAGCCAGGCCGGTAATGACTGTGAGGATCGGCAATTCTTTTCGCAACACTTGAGAATGCACGGCTATCGGACTGATGATCGCCGTCAGCCCGAGGATGAGAGCGATGTTGGTGATATTCGAGCCGTAAGCATTGCCGAGGGCGATGCCCGGATTTCCTTGCGACGCCGCCAGAACCGAAACGGCCATTTCCGGTGCGGAGGTTCCGAAGCCGACAATCACCATGCCGATCAGAAGTGGGGGTAAGCCGAAATGGTGTGCAGTAGTGGCCGAACCCTCGACAAAACGGTCGGCGCTCCAAACGAGAAGCACCAAGCCAAGAGCAACCGAAATAAAAGCTGCGATCATTCCTGTATGCCTTGTTGAAGCTTTTTTCAGACGCCGTAATCCGGTTTCAACTTCGATCATAAAACCTCGGCGCGAACGGTGGTTTCACTGTGCCTTCGACATCACCCGCAGACATTACCCTCTTTATTACCCTTTTTTGAGGGTATTACCTCTTTTTCCGCCATATCGCGCCTGGGCCTCGCCCCAAGCACTCGACGCGCCCATCGTCCTGCATCGCACGCAACACGCGCCGGATCATGTCGCGGCTCACGCTCGGGCAGGCGCGTTCCAACTGCGCCAGCGTAAAATCCCCCTTGGCCGCCTCGATCGCCGCATGGATCATCTCGGTCTTGGCTCCACGCGGGCTTTTCGTGCGACCGAGCCGATCCTCAAATTCCTTGTAAGCGGTTTTCACCACGGACAGGACATAGTTGATGTAGGGCCACGGATCGTGCCTGCCCTCGTGCCAGCCTTGGGAGCTAAGCTCCAAGGTTTCGTAATAGCGCTCTTTGTTCTGCTCGATGATTCGTTCCAGGCTGATGTACCGCCCGACCTCGAAGCCGAGTTGGTAGCACTGTAAAAGCAGAAGCAGCCGCGACACGCGCCCGTTGCCGTCGCGGAAGGGGTGAATACACAGGAAATCGAGGTTGAAGGCCGCCATCGCTACCATCGGGGGCGTTTTGCGCTCCGCGAGAATTGACTCCCAGAGCGCGATGAGGTCGGCCATAAATGCCGAAGTCTGCGCCGCCGGTACGGTTCTGAAACGGATGCGCGACGATCCGTCGGCGCTGTGCTCGATGATGTCGCCGTCCTTTTCTTTATACTTACCGGCGTCCCAGATTTCGCCGCGAGTGAGCCGGTGAAGTTGCAGCACCGTTTCCTCGGAAATCGGAAGGGCAGCCCCTTCCTCGTGGATGACGCGCAGCGCTTCACGATACCCCCGAATCTCCTCCTCGTTGCGGTCACGCAGGACGGGCTGCCCGAACATCACGGTGCCGACGCGGGCGCCGTCAATCTCGACGCCCTCGATGCGGTTCGAGGATATGGCGCTTTCGATCAGGGCGTGTTCCCGAAGAACCCGAAGCCGTTGCGGCGACTGCTTCGTGAACAGTTCCTGTTTCCCCCGCGCCTCGCCAAGATCGGCGAGGTACCACGCCGTCGCGGTCGGGATCGCTTTGGTCTTGACCATCAGTTGTCTAAGGGTGTTCATCTATTTGTCTCCAGAGTCTTCGCTGCCAACGTCCTGTCGATCATAAGATGGCCTCCATATAAGGGCGCATCACCTTCTCGACGCGGCAGATTTTTGCGTACTCCAACATCAGATCAACATTGACCTTCCGGCACTCACGGTATAGCCGGAGCGCCTCAAGAGCGATATCGAGGCCGAGCTTGTTCCTGAACTTGAAACAATCGGCTATGGTTTTCTCCGGCCCGTACACGCTGACCGTGAACTCGTCGATGCTGTGCTCCTCGATGCCCTCGGAAAAGGCGAGGCCGGAGAACCAGTACACTCGGATCGGAGGGGCGTCGATACGAGGTGCTTCCGCGTCCTTTTTCAGGGCCAGATGCACTTCGTGGGGAACCTGTGTGGTGATTCCGTGAAACGCGAGGGCCGAGATCAGGCAGACCACTCCTTGCGGCGCACGCGCCGCCACGGTGGCGAGATCGGGATTTCCGAGCGCCGGAAGGTCGGATAGCCGGTAGAGACCCCTGGTGAGTTTCTCGATCAGGCCGTTGCCCATCATCTCGCGGATGGTGCGCGGGTGAATACCTGCCCGCTTGGCTTCCGAGAAACGTAGCGAGCCACCGGCATCTCGAAAGACGCCCATCGCATCTCTGACCCTCTCGGACTCATACTCTGGCACAATATCTCCTTACTTCTTGACAAATACTGGTATTTTGTACCATCATTGTTTTGGAAGGTCAAGCATTTACGGTGCAATCGGAAGCGATATGGCCTACGTGGTTATAGATCACGGCGTCATCGGCGGCTTGTCGAAATATTTCCGTGGCTGGTTCTTCTGCCTGGCCTTCGCCAGCATCGGTCTGGCCACGAACTTTCGGGAGTTGAAAGGCTACTTCAAGGGCGGCAAGCCGCTTATACTGTATGTGTGCGGACAGTCCTTCAATCTGATACTGACGTTGCTCATGGCCTATATCATGTTCTATCTCGTGTTCCCCGAGATCACGGCCAAGATATAATATTTTTTCGGCGCGGATCCTTCGCGCTGCCGAGGAAAATGATAAATTCGTGATTTTGAGCACTCTGCTTGCGGTTCTGGCGCTTGGCGTCGTGGGTTTCATCGCGTGCGGTGACGATGACGACGACGAGCGCGACGTTTACGCGCCGTCGGATGATGACGACAGCAGTTGTTGCGGCTGCTGAAACTTCGAGATAATGATAAAGGCCGCCTTAAAAAAGGCGGCCTTAATATTTTGGCGGAGGCGGGTGGGAATCGAACCCACCGGGGACGTGATTAGCGCCCCCCACGCGGCTTTGAAGGCCGGGCGGCACACCAGCTACCGATCCGCTTCCAAAGGCTTTCTATTCCGGTTGCTTCGGCTATGTCAACAAAAACGCGATTTTGCCACAATTAAAGAGTAATTATCTTGTCATCCAGCGACATTTTTCGTTTAATCGATAGACGAGTCAAGGAACCTGGGTTATAACCCGGGAAATACTTCAACTTGTTTTGTCAGGGGTGGATGAGTGGCGAATTCGGAAAGAGAATCGAAGTGGGATTATCCCAACTTGCGTAAAAAAAGAACGATTCTTGTCAGTATCGGTTTTCGAATTCTCCTGCTTTTCATCCTGTGGCTGGCGCTGACGCTGCCCGTCAATCCGGGTTGGCGCATCGGCGGCAGCAAGGCTTTTCACATCGTCGCGGCGCTCATCCTGTTCGGATATATCGCCGCCTTCATAAAGCTCCGCGCTTCAAATCGTTTCTTGCTGTTCTTCGGCCTTATCAATATTCTCGAACTGCTGGCCATGACGTTCCTCGTCTGGGCGACCGGGGGAATCATCAGCCCCTTCGCCATTTTGTATCTGCTTTTGATTACGGGGACGCTGTTTCTATGGAACTTGAGAATTACTCTGGTCGCCAGCCTTTCCGGGATTGCCTTTTATGGCGTGCTGATTCTTTTTATGAGCCGGGGATACATTCCCGCCGTTCCGGCATTCAAATACGCGGGAAATGAAATCCCGCTGTACGAAAACGGCACTTTCATGGCCAGCATGATTTTCGTCTTCGGCCTGTTTGCCATCTATACCGTGGCCCTGAATATATTTCTGTTTCGGCTCCTGCGCACGCAACACGAACAAATCGGAAAACAATCGAGCAAGCTGGAAGATGCCACGCAGGCTTTGATCACCAGTTTTCACGACATGGAGTCCATGTCCGATCGCCTGAAAATAGCCAGGCAAAACGCCGACAGCGCCAGGCAGACGCTCATGAAACTGGAGAAAGTGGCTTCTTTGGGACAAATGGCGTCGGGGATCATCAACGAATTCGGGAGCCCATTGTCCAGCATCATCTCCGATACGGAACTGATGCTCATGGTTAAGGACATGCCTTCGGAAACGAAGCTGCGCGAGACCTTCAAACGCACTTTGACAAACGCCACGCGGATTAAAACCCTGATGCAAAACCTCAAGGAATCCATAAAACCCGCGGATGGTTTGCAGACGGAGATTTTCGATCTCAACACGCTGGTGATGCGCGTGACCTCCCTGAAGACCCATGAAATGAAAAAGCACGGAATCGAGTTCCGGGCAAACTGTGATTCGGCGAATCCCAAGATTTTCGGGGTTCAGTCCCAGATAGAGCAGGTTATTGTCAGTTTGCTTTCAAACGCGGAAAACGCCTGCCTCGATAAAGGGGGCAAGATCGTCATCAAGACGGGCGCCAGGGACAACAGCGTTTACCTGAAAGTCACCGATACCGGCTATGGAATCCAAAAACACGATCTATCCCGGATTTTCGAACCCTTCTACACAACGCACAACGATGAAAACCACGTTGGTCTGGGACTGTACCTCGTCGCAAACATCGTCGATGCGCACCAAGGACATATCCTCCTGGAATCGGAGCCCGGCGTAAAAACCACATTTACCGTCGTGTTCCCGGAAGCTCCCGCCAAGGCTCCGAAATGAGCAAACATTTCGTTCTCATCGACGGCTCGAACTTCATTTTTCGGGCATTTTTCGCCATACGCAGTCTCTCCACGTCCTCGGGTATACCCACGAACGCCGTCATGGGTTTCGCGAAGATGATTCAAAAGCTGTTGCGGCAGGAAAAACCCAGCCACGTGGCCGTGGTGCTCGATACGAAGCAGCCCACATTCCGGCACGAGATTTTTCCGCAATACAAGGCCAACCGCGATGAGCCGCCGGAAGACCTGATCCCGCAGTTCGACCTGATCCGCCGCCTGATCGACGCCTTCAACTGGAAGCGCATCGAGATGCCCGGTTTCGAAGCGGACGACATCATCGGCACGCTGGCCGACAGGGCCGCCGAGGACGGCTTCGAAGTGGCTATCGTCTCGTCCGACAAAGACTTGCTGCAACTGCTGGGGCCGCATGTGCGCGTTCTGGATACGATGAAAGATAAGTGGACCGGCCACGAAGATCTCGTCGAGAGATTCGGCGGCGGTCCCGAACGCGTGGTGGATGTTCTGGCTCTGGCCGGCGACAAATCCGACAATGTGCCGGGGGTGCCGGGAGTCGGTGAAAAAACAGCCGTCAAACTGCTGAACGAGTACGGTTCCCTTGAGGTCGTTTTGGAAAACGCGGAAAAGATCAAAGGCAAGCTGGGCGAGAAGGTCGCCGCCAATAAAGATCAGGCGCTGCTTTCGAAGAGGCTCGTATCCATCAAGCGCGACATCGATTTGAATATGTCCCTCGATGAGTTTCGCGTCGCCGAACCGAACTGGGATGCGCTGACCGAGCTTTTGACCGCGCTGGAAATGGCCCGCCTGCTGGCGGACATCAAAGCGGATCCCGCCGCGCGCATTCCCGAATGCGATATCAGGCGCGACGGTTATGAATTGATTCTTGACGAAAAGAAGCTCGACGAGTTGGTTAAGGAACTGGAAGCGGCCGGGGAAATCAGCCTGGATCTGGAAACGACCAGCAAAAGTCCCATGTCGGCGCGCATTGTGGGACTGTCTTTTTGTTGCGACGACGAAAAGGCGTATTACATTCCCGTCGCGCACGAATATCTGGGCGCGCCGAAGCAGATTACCCTGGAAAGGGCCCTTGAAAAACTAAAATCCGTCCTGGAAAACGATAAGATCCGCAAAATCGGGCAGAACATCAAGTACGACTGGATTGTTTTGCGCAACCACGGCGCGGATATCAAAGGAGTCGCCTTCGATACGATGATCGGCGATTACCTGCTCAATCCGGAATCCGGCGGGCATAACCTCGACGCCATGGCCCTGCGCTGGCTGAATCATCAGAACATCGCGTATTCAGAAGTGGCGGGCAAGGGCAAGCAAGCAAGAAATTTCGCCCAGGTGACCGTGGAAAGCGCCAAGGATTACGCGGCGGAAGACGCGCACGTGACGCGCGCGATCTACAAAATCCTGAAGCCGATGATCGTGGAAAAGAAGCTCGATGATCTGATGAACAATATCGAGATTCCCCTGGTTGAGGTGCTGGTCGAGATGGAGCGGACAGGCGTTTTTATCGACCGGGATCATTTCGCAGTACTGTCGCGGGAGGCCGGACAAAAGCTCGGGGAAATCGAAACGAAAATCTATGACGAAGCCGGCGCGGAATTCAATCTCAACAGTCCGGCGCAGGTCAGCGAAATTCTTTTCGACAAATTGAATCTGCCCAAGGGTAAAAAAACAAAGACGGGATACTCGACGGATGTGACGGTTCTGGAAAAACTCGCCTCCAAGCATCCCGTGCCCAAAATGCTTTTGGAATACCGGGCCTTTCACAAGCTTAAAAGCACGTATATCGACGCCCTGCCGCAAGTCCTGCACCCGGAAACGGGGCGGCTTCATACGAGTTACAACCAGGCCGTGACCGCCACCGGCCGCCTGTCTTCCTCGGATCCGAATCTGCAAAACATCCCCATACGCAGCGCCGAAGGACGGCGCATCCGTGAAGGATTTACGGCGCCGCCGGGATGCGTGCTGCTGTCGGCGGATTACTCCCAGGTGGAACTGCGTATCCTGGCGCATCTGGCCCGGGACGAGGCCATGATCCGGGCGTTTCAAAGCGACGCGGACATCCATTCCGCCACAGCCTCGCAGGTCTTCGGCGTGCTGCCCGGCATGGTGTCGCCGGAAATGCGCCGGCAGGCCAAGGCCGTTAATTTCGGCATCATTTACGGCATGAGCGCTTTTCGGCTCGGGCGGGATCTGGAGATCGGCGTCAAAAAGGCGCAGGAATTTATCGACACGTATTTCGCGCGCTTTTCCGGTGTGAAAAAATTTATCGAAGCGACGATTCAAGAAGCGAGGGAAAAGGGATACGTGACCACGCTGATGGGCCGTCGAAGGGCCATTCCCGAGCTTCAATCCAGCGACAGGAACCTGCAGGGATTCGGCGAACGCTCCGCCGTCAACACGCCGATTCAGGGAACCGCGGCGGATATCATCAAGATCGCCATGATCAGGCTTCATGAGCGCATCGAAAAGGAAAAACTGCCCATGGCCATGATTCTGCAAGTGCATGACGAACTGGTTTTCGAAATCGCCGAGGACGCCGTGGAGGCAATGAAGCCCGTTATCGCCGACGCCATGGAAGGAGTCATCGCTCTGGACGCCCCGCTCAAGATCGACGTCGGCGTGGGACCAAACTGGGCCGAGGCCCATTGATCGGTCCGATACGTCAGGTAAAATGCGACGCCATCCGACAAAGATAATTCTTTCATTAGCGCTCGCGGCGGCAACCGCCGGGATATGCTTGTCCGCTTTTGCCGCCGGCGATAGCGCATCTTCGAAAAACGAAGACAGAATCGTCGGCGTGCAAAGAATCGTCGACGGGGATACGATCATAGTGCGTGGCGGGGAAAGGATCCGTTATATTGGAATCGATACACCGGAAATCGGTGAGCCTTTCTACGCAAAAGCAACCAATGCCAACAAGGAACTGATCGGCGATAAGGCCGTTATCGTCAAAAGATGCTCTTTGCGTCCGAAGGACAAACACGGACGCACGCTGGCCTTTGTATATGCCGGTGACGCCGACATATCCTTGGAACTGCTTCGGCGCGGGCTGGGACGTGTATTTACCGATTCAACATGTTTGCTTTCCGATAAATCTTTTTTGTATTGGAAAGCATCAAGGCAGGCGTATCAGGACGCGCGGGGCATCTGGAAAACGCGGCGGGGAAAGATCTATAAGCCGCAAAATACGAACAAGTTAATCGGACGCCATGCGTTGGTGCGCGGGATCGTCAAAAACGTTCACATCGGCGAAAAGGCTGTTCATATTAATTTTACTGAAAACTGGAGAAAGGATTTTTCCGCCACCATATTCAAAGATGTTGTGGGATTATTCGAATCCGCCGGCATTCATGCTGACGAGACGCTGACGAATAAAGAAATCATTATATTCGGTTATATCGGGAGGCATTTCGGCCCGAATATGGTGCTTCATTCTCCCGCGCAGATTTCCTTCTGAATCTCAAGTAGGACGGCGAAGTGAATAATGTGAAATATGAAGCAAAAGCAATATTATCCGCGATATCTGAAATATGTATGACGGGTGGATATATGATGGATCTGGACCAAAGACCTATCGGCGCCGGCTGAGATATGGGCGCGGACGAGAGTTAGTAACAGCAAACAGATTTCGGCTATTCGCCTGAAAGTTTTTCACCGGAATCGACGGTTTCATCGCCGAGTTCGTCGACATCTTCATCGATGCCCTCGATGGGAGGATCGCCAGGACGCCAGACTTTCCTTTTGGAAATCTGCGCGTAGATAAGCAGCGCAACGCCCAGGGTGAAAATGACGAGGCTGATGAACTGGCTCGTCGAGAAATTTCCGACCGTTCCGCGAAGCTGGTCGCCGCGCGCCAGTTCAATCGAATAGCGAAACACCGAATACATGATGAACATGATGCCGGTGGACTGGCCGACGTATTTTCTGCGCGGCCTGAACCAGAGCAATGTAAAGCAGATCGTCAGCGCCGCCAGGGCCTCGTATAGCTCCGTCGGGTGCAGGAAAGCCTCGGCTCCGTAGAACTTCGATCCATGTTGCGTGAGCGGGAAGCGGACGCCCCACGGCAGCGTGGTCGGCGCGCCGTAGCAGCAGCCGTTCAGGTAGCAGCCGAATGCCCGGTGGATGGCCAGGCCCAGGCCGAAATACGGGGACATGAGGTCGGGGTAGGGCAGGAAGCGCTGCCTTTTGACTCCCCAGATATAGATCATTGTGGCGATAAAACTGCCGATGAAACCGCCGTAAAATACCAGGCCGCCTTCCCAGAACTTAATCAGGTCCAGCGGCTCTTCCATGTACTTGCTCCACTGCGTGATGACGAAGAGCATACGCCCGCCGATCAGCGTGCCGAGGATCACGAATATGCATGTGTTGACGACGGTTTTGGGATTCAGGCCTTCTTTGGATGCGCGCCGGTTCAACAAAGCGATGTTGACGGCGAAACCCGACGCCATGGCCACGCCGTAGGTTCGGATGGGGTAAACGCCGCGCCCGCCTTTGAAGTACGTCAGGGCGAGATCCCAGTTGATATGAAACGCCGGTTCGGTCACGAATACTTTGTTGACATAGGCGACCATGTACACGATCCAGCCCAGCAATGCGCCGATGATAATCGTTAAAAAGCCGCTGATGACAAGCGCCCGCGTGGTTCGGATGGCTCGTTCGCGCCAGAAAAAGACAAACAAAAAAGCCAGGGCCAATCCCAGAAGGGCCGCGGCCTGGCTGTCTTTGAGTTCCAGAAATATCGGATGCAAAACTTAACGCTCCTTGTGAATACGACCGGCGAAAAGAAAGAAACCACCGTTATAAAAAGCTGATTCTCATTTCCTCGCGCACATAGTTCATAAACTACCACAAAGCTTTGTCAATAGGGGGGCGCGCCTATGGCGACGTGAGATTGAATTTTTGTGAAAATTCGGCGGATATATCCAAACTCCTTGGCGATTGGGCGATTCGTGTGCTAATAAAAAGGGTCGGGTCGTAAAATCCCCTAATATGAGCGGGCATGATGGATAAGGAACTTATTCTCAGCATAAAAAGACGCCTGGAGAGACTGAGGCGGGATCCGCACCAGAAAGTGCAGGCCCAGCTTGCCGACGGCTACCGCCTCGTGGGTCTCGTGGACGACGCCATCGACACATGCGAGCAGGGCCTGGATTTACATCCGAGTTATCTGCTGTGCCGTGAAGTGCTGGGGAAAATCCTGCTGCGCCTGGGCCGTCTCGATGAAGCCAAGGAACAGTTGGAATATGTCCGTGAATTCGTGGAAAAGGACACGGAGCTAAACCGGGCGCTGGCCAAACTCTACATGCAGGCCAACGAATTGGATTCGGCCCGGCCCCTGGTCGAATACGTCGTCGACCGCGATCCCTTTGATTTTGAAATACGGGCGCTGTTATCTACGCTGGACGGCCTGGATGATGCCGAGGATGAGGAAACGGCCGGCGACGTGCCCGAGGGCGTGGATATTTTCAGTACTTCGGCGGGCAACCTCGTTTTCGATCTGGAATCCATCGTCAAAGGGAAAAACGAGAAACTCCCTTCACGCGAGGACGTTATCGCCGCGACGGATTTGATGCTGGACGGCATCGAGAATTTCGAGGATGAAATCGATTCCCAGGCCAACTCCATCATGCAGCATTTCATTTCCATGCAAAAACCTACGGAAATTTCCAAGCGGCCCCAAAAGACGCGGCGCAAAAGCACCCTGGATATCGGCGACATGGGAGAAAAGCAGCTCAAAGGCGCCGCCGCCACGGCGCAACTGCATATGGAAATCGCCTTGATGGAAGAGGCGATTCACCTCGCCCGGCAGATTTTTGAGGAGCAAAACGATCCGCTGATAAACGAACTCGCCGATAGGCTCATGGATGCTTTGCGCAAGAAGGAAAGCGACCTGGACAGCCTGGAAGAGCAGCAGCTTTTCGTCGGTTTTTAAATCCAGGATTTCATCTCCGCGCTTGCTGCCGGAGAATCACGAACCTGCAATATTGAAGCACCCGCAAGCGCTTGCGGCCGAGCGCTTTTTGCGCAAAATCCCCTGTGCTTTGCCATCCATAATAATTCAAATCAGATACTGACATCATCACTTCATTCGGCTTACTTGATGAGAGCAACCTTTTACACTCCGGTCATTTCAAACGAAATTTGACGTTTGTTAAAACTCCGTATTCGTAAAAATCTTTTTTGATGAAAGTGATGAAGCGGCGTCACGAAACACACATCTATTCGCCGCTGCAAATTTCTTTGAAAATCCTCGTAGAAAACCCACCGCCATGCTTGACAAGGTAAACGCAAAAAGTATAGTACGCCCTTTGCCGCGCAAGCGATTCGTTTGCGGCGCCGGCCGCATCGCACCATGTTCGGCGCGTGAAATTTGAATAATCCTGAGTAGCTCAATCGGTAGAGCGGGTGGCTGTTAACCACTAGGTTGGGGGTTCGAGTCCCTCCTCAGGAGCCAATAAAAGACGTGGCAAAATTCCGCGCCAAAAGGTTAACAGAAGCCCCGTGGGATTCAATCTCGCGGGGCTTCGCCTTTTTCGTAAAGAAATTCAAGAGGTTCGGATCCGGGTGTTTTTGCTCACCAGATTATTTGGACTCTCTGTTTTCAAACTGAGAATTTGTCTCTGGCCCCTTCCGCCCCATTTTCTCTCAAAACGGCCGATTTCAGAGTGAGAGAGCGGTCGAGAGTGGGAAAAGTGGTTAACACAAAATAACTTAACAAAATATAATTGTCGTTCTATTTCAACTACTTAGATTGTTAACCAAGATTTTCGGGCCATATAGTCACAGCGCGCCACTGGCCCCATGCGATGGGAATATCGTTTTCCAGGGCGTGTTGCTCTCTTTTTGTGCCTGATCATTTTGGCTCTGATTCAGCGTGACATTTCAGCGTGAAAAGTTGACCCGCAGGACTACTTGGGCTAAAGTAACAACACTTGACGAGGCAGCACCACATGTACTAGTCGAACCATACGAAGGAGATCTCCGTTGTGATTGAACGCCAACGGATAACTTTAGATATCATTTCCCGTGCGCGAGGGAAGCTAACGCGCACGCAGCTGATGAAGTGGCTTTTTCTGTTAAAGGAAGAGACTGCCATCGGGAAATCCCCTTCTTTCTACGAGTTTGTTCCATATAAGTACGGCCCCTTTTCATTTCTGGCTTACAAAGAACTGGCGACGCTATGCAACTCTGGTTTGGTCCACGAAAATAGTCTTTCGATTCCGCAGGAAACGTACCAAAAGGTCCGCTCTGAGACGGATAAACTTTCTGCGAGCGTAAAGACCGCGATTGGTAAAATATTCATTCATTATGGGTCGACCTCCCGTGAACAACTAGTGGAGGATGTTTATCGCCGATATCCGTGGTACACGGTCCGAAGCGAGATTGACATCAGAGCGGAAATTCCAAAGGCTAAAAGAGCAGTGTTCACGATAGGCTATGAAGGACGGTCTGTAGATGGAATGTTGGACCATTTATTGAAAAACGGTGTTCTCCAATTAATTGATGTTCGCAAAAACGCACTCTCGCGCAAATATGGTTTCGCGGAAAAGACTCTCCGGAAGCACTGTGAAAGTGTTGGTATTAAATACGTTCACCTGCCGTCTCTTGGAATTCCATCTTCATTAAGAACAGATATTGATAGCGAAGAGGCTTACCAAAAACTGTTCGACACATATGAACAAGACATCCTTCCGACCGCTGATGAAGGCATCCACGAAGCCGCGCAATTGTCCGGAGATTTACCTTCTGCCTTGATGTGCTTTGAAAAAGACCCCCACTTTTGTCATCGTGGCCGTTTGGTCAATTACGTTGCGGATGCTGCGGGCCTGCCAGTAAAGCATATTTAAAAACGGGGGTAAGAATGGGCAAACGGACAAGAGTCCTCATCACCATCAAGACCTATCCTTTGCCATCAAAGAGTTACCAGGAACTGGTCTGTACGGCGGGTGTTCTTGAAGACGGGACGTTTATCAGGTTGTATCCAGTGCCTTTTCGTTATCAGGACTATTGGCGCTGGTACAAGAAGTATCAGTGGATAGAAGTGGAGGTTGAAAAAAACCTCGACGATAAACGAAAGGAAAGCTTTCGGCCTAACTTAGATTCCATCCGTCCGCTCGGAGTGGCACTGGACACAAAGAAAAAGTGGCAAAAACGCCGGGAGATCGTGTTGGCTCAAGGCGCGAAATCGATGGAAGAACTATGGGAATTGCAAGAGGCTGATAACACATCACTCGGAATAGTCAAGCCAAAGGATATCCCCGAATTCATAATTGAACCAGATGAAGCGGATTGGAAGCCCGAGCAGCGTCAGCTTTTTCAGCAGCTTCGGCTATTTGGTCCGCAGCAGAAACCTCTCGATAAAATTCCCTACAAATTTTCCTATAAATTCAAGTGCGACGATCCTCGGTGCAACGGCCATCAGATGATGATCGAAGATTGGGAGATTGGGCAACTTTATCTGGCTATGCGGGATAAGTTCGGCAGCCCTGAGGTAGCGGTGGAAAAAGTGCGTGAGAAGTTCCTTGACCAGATGTGCGCTCCAAGAAAAGACACGCATTTCTTTGTGGGGACAATTGCCCGCTATGGAACCTGGATCATTCTAGGCGTTTTCTGGCCGGACAAGTGATAGCAAATCAATTGGAGCTTGACTAGATTTGGCCACAGATCTGGTCATTATTATCAATCCCGTCTGGTCAAAATATTAAAACAGCCACTTTCCATTTAGAATTCAAGAAGTTGAACCCGTTTTTCGCTCTTTTTCCCGTCCGTGATCGAAATTTGCATCGAGCTGATCTTCACGCTATCCTCGCTTTTCCGGAAATACGATGTAATTCCAATGGGTTTTATGATGGAGGAAACGAAATCTTGCGGAGCAAGATCGGCAAGACAGTCAAGCTCAACAACGAAGAGCGCATTCGCCTGGCGACCATCGGAAAACCGAGATGAAAAAGGCGAAATGAGTCCAGGACTGCCGTGTCGTGATACTTTATCCTTAAGGAGAGCCAATAGCCTGCTGGGAAGCAAAAGCCTTGGACAACGCGCCGATCAGGTGGTCAAGCTCTCGACGCTGTTCCTTTCCGAACCGCGCAGAGAGAGGCAGTACGTTCTCGCTTAAAAGCGATCGCATTGGGATCGTGAAGCTTGCCTTAAAATCTGACACTTCCTCCTTGCCTTGCAACCGTAGCACCTTCACAATTCCAAACTTTCCCCGCGAACACGAGTGCGTCACAATGCAGATACCTGCCGATCCCTGCCAGAGAAGTTCTCCTTTTTCTAGCCGGTCCTGCCGGATCAACGAGCGCAATTCAGAGGTGGAAAAGGCATCAACCTCTTGTATAAGACAAGCAAGTGCATAACCCGTCCGAAGAAGATGCTCCCATTTGTCCCTCGATACAGTCATCGCTTTATCCAACTCTGTATTTTCGGCAGATGTGTTGAAAATCAAAGCGGCGAGCTCGCGAGCCACCGCGTCTGGCTCACCCCCATGCCAGAGCCAGGGTAGCCGCGCCACACCAAGAGCGCTTGCAAGGACGAACCGCGCCTGCTTAGGAGTCTCGTTTCTTTTCGGGATCGCGATAGCCCAAGCTGCCAGTGCGGCCGAAAGGGCGGGTGATCTCATCGCCGCGATGAAAGACTCCTTGTCCTCTTCCTTTGCCACCCGCTGCTCGATCCAACCCACGCTGACATTCCCCTCAGAAGTGAAGAACAATGAAGACCACACTGCATGGGTGAAGTCGAAAAACTCCTCGACCTCGATCCACCCTTCACGAAGACCGGCTCGAAGAAGAGTGGCGGTCAGCTTCAGGTCTGTCGCAAGTTGATCTGGCGATCTGCGCTCAAGAAAGTCGTGGCTGGTCATCGCATCACGGATGTGCCCGAGCATCTTCAGGACCCGCCTTCTCTCCTTCTCCGTCACTTCAGCATTTCTCGGATTGAGAGGCCGGTGGTGGATCCGTTCCGGCACATCTACCGCTTCGTCGGAATCATCGATCGGCGAATCGTCATCGGGCTCGTCCATATCCTCATCAAGGTCGGCGTCCTCGTCATGACCCGGTACTCCAAACCAGCGGAGGAGAAGCTGCTGGAGTGAACGGACCCGCGATCCTTGGGTAAGTTCGGCGGGGATGGACAGAGTCGGGCATATTGGGAGCCCGTAGTCCGGAGCGAAGAGATCATCGACCGTGTAGGTTCCCTGCTTCTTCCCTTCTTCTTGGTCGCGGTGAACTGAGCTCATGGGACTGCCTGTTTGGTCCGGCAGGTATTTTAGGTTCTTCCACAGGATATCGAGGACGTCAGAATAAGCCCCGATGCTCCACTGGCCGGGCCGGATCCTATCCTTTAATGCATCGCCTAGCGTACGGCCTCTTGCCGTGGATCGAAGCTCGCGCTCCCGGTCCACCCAGCAGCGCGCCTCGTGGACGTCACCATCGATCCGGGCGGCAACCCTCACCTGCAAGGCTGTCTGCCCAATCTGCGCGCGGATCACCCCATCTCCAGAGAGCCGAAATGATACCTGTTGATCGTTGGCGGAGCATTCGAGAATCTCGGCGCGTTCTGGTGCGTATGCAACCGTCAATGAATCGGCTTCCTGTCGGGCTGCGAGGATTCGAAAAGCGGCTTCACCAGCGCCACCACTTCCTTTCGGGTAATCCTTAGGCAGTTCAACGGGATCCGGTTCCAGCATGAGCTCGGCCAGGAAATCTCTCTCGAACCTCTCATTATCCATCCGCAGCACGGTCAGCAGCTCAGCGTTCCCGCGCTCCCCTTCGATTAGCCAAGCCGACCGTGAGCAGTTTGCGCTTCCGGCAAGGACGATCGTTTCCTCTGCTCTTGTGAAGGCATAGAACTTCGCGTGAGCGAAAGCCCGTCGGACCTTTTCGTCTTTCAAGATGTGGAGGAACGAGAGCTTGACTGTTTCCGGAACGGGGTCCAATGATTCGAACGCTCTTCTGGTGAGGGTCGTCTTTTCCGGCTGGACGAGAAGCCTGACGTGGTTGGGCTTGAACCGTCCGATTACCGCCTTGAGGGCTGCTGCTTCCTCGTCGTAATACGGCGCACATACTGTCAGTAGGTCGAGCGGGGCACCGACGACAATTGCGCTGATCCGGTCTATCAATGCGCCTCCCACCCCAGCTCGTCCCAAGAGCCCGGCTGGGTCTTCCATCTCGCCCGCCCAAGAATGGGTGGCAGGATCGAAGGCCTCAGCAACCTCGCGCTCGACAGCCTCGGGCAAGACGACCAAACGGGTGACCTCGGTTAAGTATTCCCGGAAAGCCGCCACCCGGGATGTTCCATCCGCCTCGGTGTCGTGTCGGATCCATACCTCCCCGTTTTCGCGCCAGCCCCCGAACGTCAGGTTTCCAGACCCGACGAACAAAGAGGCCTTTTCCGATCCGCTGAGAAGGACCACCTTCGGATGGAACCGGAACCCCCTCTCCATCTCGACAGGAACCACGCGGTATCTGCCTCCAAGACCCTTCAACACCGGGTATTGGTACGCGTATGATTCCAAGGCGCAGCCGGCATCGGCGAAAACAGTCAGCGTAGGATGTCCGCACCGTTTCATGGCAGATAGCACGACCGTCTGCAGGAACACAAAATCTATATTGTGCGTGAGGATGATGACATGCGTCACCTCCCGTTCAGCGGCGATGTTCTTGAGAAGGTCCGCACGCATAATCTACAATTCCCCCAGCAAGGCTCGACCGCGGTCGGAAAGGGTATACCGCCCCCCGCCGACCCGGTTGAGGCACTCTAGGTCTGCCCACATGCCAAGGACGTTCCCTAATCTGTCCCCGCTGAACCCAGCCGCGACGGGAGTTCCGGTCGGCTTGAGAACCGAGCCCTCAGGATAGAATCGCAGACTGCACTTCTGCCCTTGCCCCATTTTCCTCAGGGTGTTGGATAGGTGTGGCTCGACGACTCCGTACACGATGAGGCTTTTCAGGACCTTGCTCACGGGATTTTGGACGTTTTCCTCAAGTATCCGGAAGGTTCGTTCCATAAGGCTACCGCGCTCGCGGATAGATCCGCCTTTAAGTAAATCTTGAGTCTGTTTTCGGGTGGCGAGAAGCATGGTTAGCGATAGCAGGGCTTTTTCCTTGGCTTGCAGGGAGCGCGCAGACGACGTTGTGACCATCGATTCAAGGAACAGATCGTGCTCGATTGCCCTGTCGAATGCTTCAAGCGTGGATCGGGTCGAATCTTCCGGCAGGCCGAAGTCGGACACGAGCGGGGCCAATGGTTCGTCCTCGTTTTCCCACTCGGAAACGACCGCCTCCACTGTTCCTTCAGTCAGGCCCATAAGGGTTTCCGTAACGGCGCTTAGTAAAAGTTCCAGCGCGAAGTGGACGCGCCGCCGAAGCTCGTACTCCGCCCACGCGAACTCCACCTCAGTCTTGGCGTTTCTCAGCGAGGCTGAACGGTAAGCTAGTCTGATGAGATCGTAGGAGGATGCCGCCTGTTGGTCCAAGATGCCGAACGCCCAGCGGGTCGTCGCAAGGAACCTCCTGTAGGTCACAACCACGTCATCGCGATCCGAGTATGGCGTGCTGAAGGTCCTCAAGAGGATATCCAGTTCCACCGGCACGTCCGCTATCGTGTTGACAGAGAAAAGCCCCGCCTCCCTTGCGAGAGCTTCTTTCGATAGAACGCCCCCCTCGAGGATCAACCGTGCCAACATGGAATCCCCTGTGGCTGCCTGTCTCGCTTCGTATATCTCGCGTCCTCTCGGGGTGATATTGATGGGAAGCTCTCCTTCCCCTGTTTTCAATAAGCCGAACGACCTGCATGGCATCACGTAGGTGCCGTAGGATGCCCCTCCCTTGTGTTCCGGAAGTGCTAGGCTTCCTTGCCTGTCGAACTCATTGATCTCGTCGGAGAAGAGGTTCGGACCGAGGATGCCGTAAAAACCGAGGTCGTTTTGAGGATCGGTGTGTCTGGTTGAGGCGAGGATTACGAACTCCATGCGCCTGCGGAGGTTCCGGAACCTGTCGTAATCGAAACGAGCCTCGCCGCCCGACTCTTCCAGCTCTTTGTTGAAAAACGCAGCTAGAGCCCAAGTCAGGATCGTAAGGTACCTAGCCCGGAAGGAGATGGTAGTGATACCCGCCACCCAACTGCGTTCAAGGCTCTGGTCGAGTTGTCGAACACCAAGAATGTCCAACCCCTTGATCTGGTCTCTTTCACCTGCGTTCCAAAAGGTGTCCATGTTCCAGCCTTTTTCTGATCGCTAAAGGGTACAACGACACTAGAGCTTGCGAAACGATTTTGTTTTTAAAATCGGCGATGTGACCGTCCTAGAACAACGGCTATAAGCCACTCATGTAATCTCCAGTCGAAAAGTACAAAACGCACGGTTGAAAAGCGTGGCACTAGATTAAGGATATCAATTCCCGTCAAATTCGCTTTTCAAACACTCGATGATTCTCTCTGCAAGATTAACTATCGCCTCGTTAAGCTCTATTCTATATTCTTCTTCCGGAATTTTTTCGCGTTGTATTGCGAGCATATGCAAGCTTTCCGCCATCTCCTTGATCGTCATGGTGCGCACCTCGTATTTGAAAACGTCCTCGGAGCATTCACGTTCTGTACAAGACAAAATTGTGGCTTGCCCATAGCCCCCCTAATTTGAAAAGTCTGGAAGAGGTGGAAGTTTCTCAACAATTTTCACAGTCTCAAGACTAACTCGAATTACGCGCATGAGCAGATCCAGGATGTACCGTGGCTCGCCCTGTTCTTTTGCCCAGTCGTTGGGATCGTTGCGGATGCCGCTTTCCTTGTGCATCGTGACTGCGTAACGCTCCATGATCCACTCGATGGCGGATTTGCCGTTGACCACATAATCATAGGCTTCCGAGGGAATGCCCGAAACGGTAATGGCCGAATTGTAGATGATGGTGGATTTGTCCACCTCTTTGCCCTTTTTGGCAAAGCGCATTTTATCGACAATAAAGTTGTCTGACCCCTTTTTAACCTTCGCCGGATACGGATCAACGGTTTCATAATTCAAGTGCCACTGGGCGAGATCTCGGCCAGCTTTGCTGAAAGCCCAGAACATCTTCGGCTCATCGACCAGCGGGATCCGTGGCAGCATCTTTTTGAGGTCGGCGGAATACCGGGTTCGGTAGTCCGGGCTGTGAAGCAGGCCGTAGACATAGTAGAAGATGTCCTCTTTCGTCACCTTCGGTCCATAGATCATTCGAGCCTGCTTGTGAATGAAGTCTGTAACTCCATCGCGCCGGATATACTCATCTTGCGAACGGTCGAAAAGGGATGCTTGTTCCTGCTCGGTTTTTTCATAGTAATAGAGGGGGAAACATTGGCCATTCACAACAACCTGTAAATCCGGGAGGGCACTACTAATTATTGTTGAAAATTCCTTGTTTCCTCCTATGCCTGAAACGCAAATAACAACATTATTCTCATTTGGTGAAGGGAATATCTTCTTATTCTGATACATCCTCGCGTTGAAAGCTCTATTAAAATAAATTTTGTTTCTACAATAAGGCCTGTAAAGCCCATCGACAATTTCCTTCGGATCAAATTTATGTAATTTGCCGTTTTTTACATCAGTTTTCAAGTTATGATTCCAGCCAATTTTTTTAGGATTTGTGTCTATAAAGGAGTCTACAGAAGCCATTGTTTTATACTTAACTTTTCTTTTATATTCTTGCGATTGCTCATTAAAAAACTGGATGGTCTGTTTCATATTGTGTATCAATATATTCTCAGAGAAATTGTAAACCCAAGAATCGCGCCCAGAAGCTAACCCAAGTGAGTAAGTCACAAAAAAAGCTTTTTCCGAAGAATACTTTTTACTTGGATTCAACGGTATAAAAGTTTCGTATATTTCATGTCTTTGATTTAGCCAATCGCCATGGACATTTGGGGATATCTTTTTTAAATTAATTTGCGGATTGGCAATAGTACCGTAATCACTGACAATCTTCAGTTTTTCTTCCCGATTTATATAGTCACCAATATTTCGATAAAGAATGGTTGTCTTATTTACATCCAAGTGTGGTTTTTTAACTAGTAATGTAATGCTAATCGGAGCCCGGCTGCCCAGTCCAAAAACATTTCCGGCCTCTCGGCGGCGCAGATCGCCCTGAGTACGGCAGTTTCCACGCAAATTAAATACATAGATAGTGCTAAATTCTCTTTCAAGGCACTTTCTGAATCCGTCCATACCACTTCCATCAAGCCAAGTACCATTGCAGACAAAAGCAATAATACCTCCATTTGCTGGATCCAAACGGTCAGATGACCAGCGAAAAGCTTTAATGTATGAATCATAAAGAGCTTTAAGAGAACTTGCTTTGCTCTCAGTTGTATATGTTTCTGCAATGCGTCTTTCCAGCTTTGAGTATGGCTGATTTTGAGCAATGTCATTCGCAGACTTTTGACCTACAGAATATGGGGGATTACTAATGATAATTCGAATCGGAGCATTACGTTGTGCAATAACACGGTCGGAGTTTTGCGGAAACATATTGGAAAATAGGTGATCGTTATCGTTGTCTTCGCCTAGTTGGAATGTGTCAGTCAAGCAGATGCCGTCAAAAGGCTGGTACTTCTTTCCATTTGAAATAAGGTCATGATAGACGTTTTCAATGTTAATGGACGCGATGTAGTAGGCCAGGAGGACGATCTCGTTGGCATGGAGTTCTTTTTCATATTTACGCTTGAGCGCCTTTTGGCTTATCAACCCGGACTGGAGAAGCCGTGTAATGAAGGTTCCGGTTCCGGTGAAAGGGTCAAGAATGTGTACGTTTTCATCAGAAAGGGATCGCCCGAACTCCTTTTTCAAAACATCGGAAACGGAATGGATTATGAAATCGACAACCTCAACCGGCGTATAAACGATACCAAGTTTTTCAACTGTCATCGGGAAGGCTGTTTTGAAGAATTTGTCATAGAGTTCAATGATGATGCGCTGTTTGCCTTCGGCGTTGTCTATGCCCTCTGCCCTCTGGCGCACGGATTTGTAGAAACGGTCAAGGGTTTCCATGTCCTTATCCACTGACTGCTTTTCCAAAAGATCGATCATCTGCTGCATTGCGACGGAAACGGGATTGTTCTTAGCAAAGGAATAATTCTCAAAAAGAGCTTCGAAAACCGGGCGGGTAATAATGTGCTGTGAAAGCATCTCAACCGCGTCTTGCTGTTCGATGGATGGGTTGATGTTCTTTCGCAGGCCGGAAAGAAACTCCTCGAACGCCTCCCGGTGTGGGCCTTTCGTTTTGATCAGATTGTTGATGCGGGAGATGTTGTTTTCCGCGATCAGGGCAACGTCTTTTGCCCACTGCTCCCAATATCGCTTGCTGCCGACCTTCTGGACCATGCGAGCGTAAATGACGGACTGGAGTTGGCCGAACTGGAGGGCAAGTTGTTCGGATATCTTCTTTTCGAATGTGGCTCCGTCACCAGGAGAGGCTTTGCCATCACCCGTTTTTCTGGTGGGGTCCGGGATCCCGCCGACAAGGATCTGGTTCGGTTTGCGCTTGTTGAGTTCGATCTTATTGACAGTGGCATTGAAGCGGTCGTCATGGGCACGGAGAGCGTTGAGGACCGTCCAGACAACCGCGAATCGCTTGTTGTCATCCAGAGCTTCTTCAGGCGAGATATTAGAAGGAACGACCACCGGGATAATGATGTACCCGTATTTCTTGTTTGGGGCACGGCGCATGACGCGACCGACAGACTGGACGACATCCACCTGGGAGTTACGCGCCGAAAGGAACAGTACGGCATCCAGCGAAGGCACATCAACACCCTCGGAAAGGCACCGGACGTTATTCAGGATTCTACATTCGTTCCCTGAAGGCGGTGCTGATTTGAGCCACTCCAGTTTCTGGTCGCGTATCGCGCTGGGCATGGTGCCGTCAACATGTTGAGCGTCGATGTTGACAACCGTCTCGCGGTCTTTGGGGGCGAGGCTTTCGTAGTAGGCATCTTTGTAGGTATTGAAAATGGTCGTTATCTGCTTGGAAATTTTGATGCTTTGACAAAAGGCGACTGCGCAGCGCATTGGCTCCGGATCGGTGGATTTAAGCAGATCAGCGTCAAGCAGCATCCGCTTTGAAAGCGCATTGATACAGCCAATGAGTTTCGAGGCATCGTCCGTGTTGATTTCCGTGCTGCCGCTGGCGATTGCCTTCTGGATAGCCGGCGGGATCTGATCGTCACGCAAAGTCAGTACAAGCACCTTGTAATCTGAAAGCAGGTTTCTATCGACCGACTCCCCGAAACCGATCCGGTAGAATTCCTCGCCGTAGGTGGCCGGATCGTCCATGGAGCAGAGAATCGCGTCGGCTTCCTTTGCCTTGCTCTTGCTGTCATCGCTGTAGAGCTTGGGCGTTGCCGTCATGTAAATTCGTTTTTTGGCTTGAATTACATCATCGTCATGGACCTTGACGAAGTGGGACTCGTCTTCTCCAGACAAGGTAACGCCGGTTGTCCGGTGGGCTTCGTCGCAGATAACAAGGTCAAAGACGCAGCGGGAAGGTTTTTTCTTATTGAGAGCCTTCTGCGCTTTTGAAACGACCTTGATAGACTGATAGGTCGAAAAGAAGACCGTCATGCCCTTCTTGGATGTTTGCTCGATATTTTCGAACTGGCTCACGATGGATTTGACATCGGTAGATGCGGGAAGCGCAATATCCTCGATGGTAAAGCCGCCAATATCCTCATTCCTGGTGCGTTGCTGACTCACACCGGTATCCGAACAGATGCAGATGGCATTCAGCGGATCATCAGCTTCGGCGCTCCATTCACGAAGGGTTTGCCCCAGGAGGGATATGGAGGGAACCAAAAAGAGGATATTCCCCTTACCCTTTGTTTCATGCTCCGCGATTTTCAGGGAAGTGTAGGTCTTGCCCGTACCGCAAGCCATGATCATCTTGCCGCGTTTTTCAGTCTTGAAATGCTCATGGGCGTTCTCAAGGGCGGTCTTCTGATGATCCATTATCTTTTTCTTGGGCAGGAGAGATTGATTACCAGACAGCCCCTCTTCCAGTTTTTCCCATTTAACGGGCGCTTGCCGTAGATCCGTAAGACTGATTTTGAAGACAGGTGGATTCTGTCCGCGAATCGTAAGTTCGGCCTGGCTGTTCCAGTTGTTGGTCGTGGAGATCCATAGCCGGTGGGCAAACCGAACGCTTTTCAGACTTTCATCCCGAAAGCTCTTCCCCGAAGTGGCCAGGAAGCTGTCCACGGCTGGCTTGTCTATGGTCGCATCTTCTGCGAAGCATTTACACTGAATCGCTGTGTAATCGCCGACCTTATCTTTGGCCACGAGGTCGATGCCGGTATCCTTGCCGCCGAAATCCTTGCGAAACGGGAAATCACTCCAAAGCCAGACATTGGTGAAGTAGTTCGCGTAGAGCTTGTCCGTCATCAGATACAGGCGCATCAGGCGTTCAAATCGAGCGCCTTTATCGCGTTCTGAGAACGATACTTTCCGATATTTTGCTAGGACTTCATCAAACAGCATAGCTAATTTCCTCGCTTCTTAGAAAATCCTCGCACAGGTAGTAATGAGGTTCCAATCGGGCAACCCGCACTTCGGGCGCCCTCCTGTCGAACTGTTAAGTAATCCTTAACAGTTGCCGTCTCCTCCAATTCGCCTTCTTTCAGGATGTTCCGGATATGAATATTGATATTGGGGACCGTGGTCTGAAACAGTTCCGCAAGCCCAATCTGGGTCAGCCAGACGGTTTCAGCCTCCACCCGAACCTGGATGCGGTTCCGACCGTCCTCACCCCGGTAAATGACGATTTCCAAACTCTGCTTTTTCGGCGGCTTGACCTTTTCACCGAAATTGTTCACGGGCGATCCTCCAACCGAAGCTTTCCTTGTTTGATCATTTTGGCGCAATAAGAGTCGAACAGGTTCTTAGCCATCTTCGACGGCTTGTACTGGCCGTTTTCCCAGCGGTTCACCGTCGCGTAGCTCACTCCCAGTTCTTGGGCAAAATCCTCCTGAGTGAGACCGAGTTTCGCTCGAACTTCTTTCACCAGGACTTGGAAATCCAGATCGTCAACGGGCATCTTCCCACCTTCGCATTGATTCAAATACGGTTCGCCAGATAATAGGCGAGTATAGCAGGTGTTATGTTAAGCGCAAGAGAAAAGAACAGGGACCGACTCAGAGAAACGAACGGCCGTAGATTAAGAATCCGGGGGTTTCTCGCGTATTTGGGCAACAACCTTACGATACGAACGCAGGGCAGCCTCGGTTTGTAGCCCGAATATGTGGGGACGCATATCCGGCAAGCCGACTTGACCGCTCAGTCCCTTCGTGAACAGAGCATATGTTTTTACTCGAATATCCCTTGGAGAGATGCCATCCAGAAAAACAATCCATTTGCGCAGGGGATCAAGGTAATCGCCGTCCAGCTTTTAATCTCCGCGCATCCAGTCATCAAAGAGGTTCGCAAACAACTCCGACGCGAAGGGGTGCCATTGTATGACAAGCGCCTCCGCATCTTGTTTCGAGAGTAAATCGGCCTTGTCGATCTCAAAGAAATGAGAAAACCACTTGGTTGAGAATGTCAGGATATCATCTTCACCAGACCAAGTGAGATCGACATGATGCCCCCACTCATGAAACAACGTGGTCGCGCCAGGAGTAAAGATAAAAGGCATCGAAGGCGGTTCGATTCCTCGTTCTTTCAATGTCGCAATGACCGTCTGGCCGTAAGGATATGTCGGAAAAACATATTTCCCGTCCACAGGTGGGTCGCCGAATTTCCAACCCCGTTTTGTTTTAATGATCACGACCAAAGAATCAGCATAGCCCTTCGACGAAAGGCGTTTCAACGCCCGTTTGAATTCACTCGAAACCGGAGCGGCACAAAGAACTTGGAAGCCGTGAATATCTTTTATTGGGTTGGAGAAACGATCTTCCATGATGAATGAAATTATACGTTCCAGAAGAATGCCGCAACAATTTTCGGGAATATTTTTAATTGCCGGATTCAGCCGCGCAATTTCTTGATCCAATCGTAGGCTGTGTAGCCAGGACATGCGGCCTTGCCGTAGTCCGCGTGGCCCGCGAACACTTCCGTCCCCAGTCCCAGCGTGACCATCAGGTAATCAGCCAGCACGAAAAACGCCCGCTCCTGCTCGACCGTAGGCTCATCGCCATCGTGCCCCGGTCCGGCGAAATTGCCGACCAGCATGATGCCGATGGAGTGCGTGTTCTGCCCCCGGCAGTGCCAAACCACATCAGTCAGATCATTGACCAGGTAGATCGAGCCATCGTCATCAAGGCAGTAGTGATAGCAGATATGCGGGCATCCACGCTCCGAAATGTGGTTGCCGGGAGTGATGTGGTACCGGTTGATACCAAACACATCCCGGTTGCCGGACGTGTCGGCATGACCGAGGCTCTGGTGCAGAATCACTTTGTCGATAGATTCGATGCTCCTGCGGCCCGGCCAGCGCGGTCGATCCGGATGCCAGGGCAGCTGATCCCGCAGGTCGATGATTTCCAATCGGCTCATCCGTCTCTCTCCCGCAAGCACGCATTGCCGATTTCACGCAACTTTGCGTGGACGAACTCCTGATCATCAGAATAAGCGCAGTTCTCGCTTTCGACATGTTCTTCAATGCTGCGAAGCATCTCCTCGGCGCGCTCCTTCCACTGGCGATCATTGCCAAGAACGATTTTCAGCAATTCATCGTTCTTTTTCGTTATCCACCTAATGATAAAGGTAAACATCGCGCCGTACCCGGCCATAGCTCCGGCGACGATTCCGATCATTTCCTGGTAATGACTTTCCACGTTCGTCCTCCTTATCGATCAGACCGGCTCGATCTGAAGTTCCAATTGAAATCCGTCGTAAACGTGCAGATCGTGATCACTGCCCAGTGAATCAACATTTTTCGCCATGACCTTCAAATAGTATGTCTGCTGGCTTCCCGTTGTATTCGAGATGATCGTGTGATCCGGGTCGACTTGCCCTGAATTCCCGATGGATTGATATGGCGTTCCACTGGTAAATTGGTCGACAACCAATCTCAAATCTTCGCCAAAGCGCCATCGTGCACGCTTGAGCACCAGCTTGAATTGGTTTCCCAGCACCAGGGTCGTTGTATAAATCGTGACTTCGTTTTGTCCTGGAATGGTCGAATCGTATGCACTTGCGCTGACCTGGAAGTAGCTCGCCTTGTCGTAGGTCACAACGCCCGGATAAAGATTGACGTTCCTGACCCCGCTATCCGCAATTTTCTCCGAAGTGATGTTTCCATTTTTCACTTTATTCGTTGAAACGGCGCGCATGGAATCAATGGAGGGACTGCCGGAAAGTTTGTCCTCACTCACGGCCAGGTCGGACAGGTTGTTTTCCCACACGGCCCCATCGGCAATCTTGGCATGTGTGACAGCATCATTTGCGATCTGCGCGGTATCGACGGTATCGCTCTTAAGCGTGCCGTCGTCAGCCAGGGACACGTCCAGGCGCTCGTCGACCGATGCTTTGCTGCCGCGCGCCCCCTCCACTTCATCCATGACCAGGTCCAGGAGACCCACACGCTTGTAGCTCCCATCATTTTCGAGTGAAACGCCGATCCGGTCGTCTAGACTTCCCATGGAGCCGCGGGCCTGTTCGACTTCATCCATGACCTGATCGAGAATGCCGACGCGTTTGTAGGCGCCGTCATCCCCCAGAGACACATCGAGCCGGGCGTCGAGCGAGGCCATGATGCCCCGTGCGGCAATGACCTCTTGGGCAAGCTCCACAAATTCCGTGAAACCGTCCGGCGTCAGTTCCATCGCGCGGGTCCAGACGATTGGATCCCCGTCAGCCACGCTTCCTGGATGAAAAAACACTCGCGTCCCTGCCGAAAGATTTAAGGCGGAAAATGCAGTGGGCATGATGGAGATGAGCATGGCCATCTTTGCGCCGAAGCGAATGCGCCATGTATCGCCGGCATCGTCCCAGAAGCAGTTGTACTTTAGGTGAGTGATGAAATTGACTATCTCGAAATACTGCGTCTCCCCCGCCGGAATACGACAGTACGCAAGAGGAACGCAGTTTTCTGGAACATCCGGCAATGCGGGATCGGCGCCCGGCGTCCCCTGTAAGATGTAGTATTCAGCCACGGGGGGCGGAGTAGAACGCAAGTACCGATGTTCGCAAACCACAAGGTCCCATCTCGGGTCGGCAGAAGTGTTTTCCGGGATGTCGCAGACATCAATCAGGGACTCCGTTTCTTCAACCCGGCAATAATCGTTGGTGACAAGCACGCCCGGACGGATCGTAATCGTCGTTTGCGGCGGATCTGTGCCGAGAGTGACTTCGAATCCCTGCTTCACGCCGGGCTCGATGATCCCTTCCCACCGGTGGTTCATGAGTTCGGTATCTTCTGGATCGCGGTATTGAAAGCTGATTTTCTGGGTCATGGCAAATTCCATCCGTCAAAGGCGTTCGCCTGGTCAAAATTTTCACCGTCGTCATAAACGTCCAATTGCAGTTCGATCTGGTACACGGCGCGTGTGTGCGCCGGGCGATTGCGGTCCACCTCGCGGTAGAGTTCGTCCTGGGTGACGGTTATCGGGTTTCCCGCATCCCAAAGCCGCACGATGAATTCCGCCCAGTAACGCCGCGTAATCGTCCAAGCCTCGACCACCTCCGCGCCGAAGCCCATGTCGATGAGCATCTGCAGCATGTGAGGCTTGGTGCCGACCTTTTGCTTGCGTGCGGCCGCCTGGAAGATGCGCTGCCGATAGGCGGTATCCGTTTCGCTCTCGAAGCGCCGTGTTTCGCGCTCCTCGCCCAAGGCATCGAGGTGTTCGCCCTCTGCGATTTCGATGGCGTGCTGAGAGCGCATGGTGACAATCTCGCTCTTGGAGGCGTCGAGCGTCTCGCCCTGAATGTTGACGAGGTTCCAGGTCGTGGACCCGGCGGGATCAACTGCGCCCTTCTTTTTCAGAAAAGCCGGAAGCAACCACCAGATGTATTTTCCAATCGTGCTCATACGGCGCTCTCGAATGAAATGGTGAGTGAATCGAGGACCGGCAATTCGTCGGTATCAATGTCGATGTCCTGTGATGGAGAAGAGAAGCGAAGGTCGTACACGCCGTCCACGCTCATGACGATTTCCACGAGTTGATGGAAAATGACCTTTTGCCCTACGCCCAGCGGCTCGATCCACGAGTAATCCGGATCGCCCATGGGATTAAAATAGGCTTCGATACGCTTTCGGACTTCGGCTTCGATTTCGGCGGTGACCGCATACCGCTTCGGCGTTATCGCCAGGTCAATTGCCACATCCATCGAATCGGGGGCGAGCACCAGGGCGTCGGAGCACAGAGGGCGGTTCTCATCGATTATGGCCTGCACGTCCACAATCAAGGATGGCGACGGCATGCCGCCTGCGCCGAGGATGTAGATATTGACGGTGCCCTGGCCACGCGGCTGGTGCCCGTTGACGAATGCGCTGGTAACTCTTGAATCGGAAAGTGCCCAGGAGATGTAGGCTCGTTCCGTGCTTCCCTGGGTGAGTTCTTCCCAAGCGAGAAAAGCACGTTTTCGCAGCGACTCGTCTGATTCTGCGTCCGTGCCCTCGCTGGTGATCCAATCGGAGCGATTCTCAACACCGTCCACGCCGCGAATGTGCACCGCAGTCTTTTTGATGGAATCTGGGCCAACGTTGAAAGAGGCGCCTGCAATTTCCGCGATGATACTTGCCGCAATTTCCGATGTGCCGGCGACGAGCACCACTTCGTCCTGAGTTAGATACCGATACGCTTTGCCCTCGGAATCTTTTAGGGTCGAAACAATTGTGCCGGCTGGAATAGTGATGTTCTCATCGCGTGGGACTGAGCGCACGAAGTAAACAATGCCTTCGGTTTTTTCGGATGGGTGTCGTGTGACGCCGAACTCCTTTGCCTTCAGGTCGAGCCAGAATCCTGTGGTTGTGGCAAGAAATCCGGCCTTGAGGCAGGCGAGCGTCAGGTCGCCCAGGTCCGCGATGGCAGAGCCAAGAATTTCCACGAGCGCGCGGGCGACGGAGCCGACGTTGAAGTTGGTGAGCTTCGTGCGGGCCGCAATCTTGGCCAGCATGTCAGCGACGATTTGATCGTAGGTGCGAATGATCATCGCGCCGCCTCCCGCGCGAAGATCCGCGACACATCGTCGAGGCCGTATTGCCAGACGAAGTTGAGCGGCACGATCTGGCCGTCGCTGATGGCGCTGGCAGCGATGGAAACGGAAAGCTCGGTGTCCGAGTATCTCTCCATCTCGACCTGGACCGTTTCCGGCAGGAGGCGCGGAGCAACCGAAGGATCGTTGATCAGGGCGTCGCGCACGGCGCGTTCGACGTGGCGCACGAAGCCCGCCTTGTAGCTCTCGCCGAATAGGCGGCCAATGCCTGCGCCGTATTCGGGATGGCCGAACAGGTCGCCGGGCAACGTCTCCAGCAGGTCCGTGATGTCTTGGAGCAGACAGGCCGAGCCACGGGGCGTCAGCGCCAGATCGCCGGTCACGGATATCGCCAGGTCGCCCTCATCATCGAGAAGAAGGTCACAGCCCAGATTGGGAAACCGGTATGCGGCGACAACCGACGCTTCTTCTTCCTCGGTTGTCCCGGCGTTTTCCAAGTAGTCGTCCAGCAACGCCAATACGGGATTACCAGCGCAAAGAGCGTACAGTTCGAGTTCCACCGGATCGGCGGTCCCAAGATACTGAGAAACTTGTTGAAAACCCTGGCCGTCGTGCAGATCGGCTTCCACGGTCCAGATGTTGCCGCTATGGGAAAATCGAAATGTTGCGGTCGCCTGATCGATTCCGGATGGCAGCGGCAGCACGCCCATCGTGAAATCATCATGGGTGAAAAGCCATTCCGGCGTGGGCAGTTCCGGCTCGATGCGCAGGTGAGCTAGAACCAAATCCGACGCGCCGAAACGCCAGAAGCCGATCCTTTCCGGCACATTTCCAGGCGTGCGAAGCACTACGACCGCCCACCCGAAATTCAGGAATGAGGGGTCGATGGTGATCGTCGCGCCCATTTGCACGGAGACGATAAAATCGCCGGACAGCGCGACCCGACGGCGCAGCACCGCGTAACGAGGATCAATGCTTTCGCCGTCGGCGGCGTCAAGACGAAGCCGCTCCGCATCCAGCGAAACCGCATTGCCCCCGGTAGTAACGATTTCCCAGGCGTCGGCATCAATGACAGGACCGTCAAAATGATCGATGAATCCCATCTCACACCCCCATAAAGTCAGCCAACGGCCCGAAGTCCGCGCCGCCAGCGAGCAGGCACGCCCCGAACACAAAGGAGTCGGCAGGTAATGGGAACGAGTCATCGGCATCGGTGATGGCTTCGTAGAGACCAGGGAATCCGGTGGATGATTCGACTTTGAGGACGAACAACCCGGTGAGCGTGAGGATCGCCATGATGCGCTCGATAAGGTCGGTGATCATCTGGGCGATCTGGCGCAGCTTCTGGGCGCGCTTCTTGAGGATTTCCGCGAGTTCCTGGAGCAACGCCAAAAAGCCATCAGCCATGCGCAGCAGGCCGCAAATCCTTTTAACGAGCGCATCGACTTCATCGAGGAACGGGATGATTTCGGCGAGCGTCAGGCTCGACCAATCCGGCGCGGTCGGGAGGCGGTTATTGGCAGCGGCCGCGCTGCCTGTCATGGCGACCGGCGACCCCTTGGAAAAATCCTGGGGCAGCGGATCGGTCAGAACGAAGGTGCGCGTCGCCTTGTCTATAGATTTGATGTAGGTGAAGGACGGCAACGCAACCGCGAGCGGGCCGACAACGATCCAGTCATCCTCGGCGAAGCCTGTGATATCCTTGAGCACGATACTGCGGTCGCCCTTCTTCGCGTCGGCGTCCAGGATGGTGACGACGAAACGGTCCCAGGCGTCCTTGTAGGCCTTGATGCCCAGCAATTCGCCGATGGCCCGAATCAACACTAAGAAACCATCAAGCGATGGGGTTCCCGCGACAAGGAAGATCGCGCCGACCTCAGCGTTGTCCGAAAACACGGGCCTAGCGATGTCGCCCAGATCATCGAGTGATTTCTTCCATCGCGCCTGCCAACCGGGCCACCCATAAGCCACGGCGGTCGTGCCGAGCGGCAGGTCCTCAGGCTTCACATCTCCCTCGCGGATGTCCGAACCGCGCGCTTCGCCCTCAGCCATCGCCTGTCTGATCTTATCCCAATCAAAAGAGCGCACCTGGTAGAAGGGCCAACCCGCGCAGTCATGATAGAAATAGATGTCGGTATGCAAAATATCCGACATCGTCTCTTCGAGAAGCGTAATGAGTTCCTGAATTGTGGCACGCAGCGGATCGGTCACGTCGACCAGGAGGCTCGTCAGCGTCTCGATGGCCGAGGCGATGGTTTCGGCAGCCGTGCCGATCTGCTCGCAGACGATTCCAACCTGCTCGGTCGCGTCGGCGACCGGCCCTGGAAACAGGCTCTGCAGATTGAATTCAGCCCACTGACTCATCGCGTCCTTTCGCTCCTTGAAAATACCGAACCGTTCTTGCCATGCCCTCGATCCGCTGCGCTTCTTGTTCGAGCAGTTCCTTGCGAATCCGCTCCATCAATTCCGCGATCCGTTTCAGCCGTTTCACCACACCAGGCTCCTTGGCCTTTTTCCAACCCACCTGTGCAGAGCCGAGCCTGCGCATCACGGCACCGCAAAGAACTGGCGCGTCGACAGCGACGCGGTGATAGCCGACAAAAGCGCACTCACCGCAAGGCCGACAGCGGTGTTGAAGGTTCCCAGCGCCGTGGCGATCTGCGAACCGATGACCGGGTTGGAGCCGGAAAACGATCCGGTGAGCGTCGCCAGGGCTGTGGTCATTGCTGTCGTGTACGTGGTGAACGCCGTGGAGAGCGCCGTGCCGTTGACCATCGGCGCCGATGCGCCGGGAATGAATACGCCGCCCCAGCAGTTGATCATCGGCGGCGGGCTGCCGATCTGGATCGCAGCGGGCATGGGCGTGCCCATCGCATTGGCGACCATGATGTCCAAGTTCCCGCCAACGAGGACCTGTTTGGATTTGGCCACAGCTTCAAAGTCAGCGCCGAGTACCTTGGTTTTGCGATCCGAGCCAACCGTGACGCTTTGCAATCCGTCAACATCCACCGTCTGCTCGCCCTCGACCCGCTGGACGTGGTTGCCCATGACATCGGCCTTTGTCGCGGCGGATTTGAGCTTCAGGTAGTTTTCGTCTTCCGGATCATCGAAGGTAGCCGCATCGTCCAGAACACCGTGGACCGCCGTTTCTCCTTTTTCCAAGATGCGAAGGGATCGGCCTTTGACCTTTTCTGTCGCTTTACGTCCAACGATGACGTTCAGGTTCTCGCCGATGGTTTCGGAGACTGAGCCATCAACCGTTTTTGCATCGGCGCCGGTGACGACCGTTTTTAAGTTGTAGCCGTTGACGATGATCTCGCCGGTCTGCGGTTTGAGCTTGATGCACTGGCCCACGCGATCGGTGATGACGATCATCCCGACCTTGGCCCCGACCGGCGTGCGGTTGTTGATCAGCACCGCGCCATCCACAAAGGGGTTCGTGGGATCGCCGCCCCAGAATGCAACCGACACTTCACTGTCCACTTCGGGCAGCGCGAAGATTCCCCATCCGTCCATCGCCATCGGCGACTTCACGGGGATGAACGGAAGAGAAAGTGCTTCATCGTTACCCTGTGGTGAGCCTGCCGAACCATCGCCGGGGATCTCCACATCAACGCGGTAGTCGTCTTCATAGACCTTGGTTACCACGCCCGAAAGCGACAGGCGCATGTGCGGTCGCAGGTCCGGAGCCAATTTCTCGATGAGGCTTTTGATTTCCTGCTCAAGACCCATCGATGCGCTCCATCTTCAGAAAAGTCCGGCTGCCACCGTTGTTTGAAAGAAAATGCTTTACGCCGGTCACATAGAAACGGCCCGTGTCGCCGGCATGATCGGTGACTTCGATTAGCGTGGAATGGCGCACCGGCATGCCCACAGTCAGCAGCGTGGAAGTTCCGGACGCCTTCAAGTTCATGTCGAGAATGTTTCGGCCGTAAACGAACGAAAAGGCTGGTTCCTGTTCCAGGTCGCGCGGCTCGAAACGGAACGCACCTTCCTCGTCGATGAACCAGTCGTAACTAAGTCCCAGGCGGTCGTTGATCATTTTCACTGCCTGCCAAACCGTGTTTTGGTAAAGGGGCAAGCGGTCGAGCGTTTCCTCGATTTCAGGCACCTTGGAAGCGTCGATTTCCAAGTCGCCAACAATCTTTCGCAAAATCGAAGTCGGCGTTTCATCCTGGTAGGTGATGGTCAACCTGGTCTCGAAGAGCTTTCGCATGGCGTCCGCGCCGAAAACCGTCAGGCGCTTCTTCGGCAGGACGTCCATGACTGAGCCAGAAAAGATCGTGTCCAGGTCGTAGCCCTTGTAGCCGTGGCGCACGATCAGAGGTGCGCCCTTTTCGATCCGCCCAGCCAAATCGCCCGGCAAATCAGGAAACGTGATCTCACAAGTGTCGGCGGTCGGCTCACGAGTAGACCAGACGGTCATGCCGGAAACGGTTGCCAGAGTTTGGCTCCCGATATCGACTTCAGTTTTCGGTCCCAAATATTGAATCTTCTGCGGTTCCATCATTCATCCCCCGGCCTTGGAGGACCGCTTCCGCCCATGGCGTTCTGCTTGCCCGAATTAAAGGCGTCGCGCAGCCAGGAATCCTCTTCACTCGCACTGGCTGCGTCGTCGGCTGCGGCCGAATCGGGATTGTCGGAACCTCCGCCCGATTCACTTGGATCGCTCCCACTACCGCTTCCGCCGGCCCCGCCAGAACCTCCGGACCCGCCGCCGCGATCATCGACCGCCGCTTCGATCGGCTCGAATTCGGTCAAGCTGACTGTGACCTGCAATTGATCCGTGCCCTCTGCGTCGGAGATATCCAATCCCTTGAAGAGCACGGTCTGGATACGACACGCGTCGGTCAGCGGGCTCTGTATGGAAAACACGCGGGGGAGCGAATCTGCATCATCGCGTTTGCGAAAAGCGTCTTGAAGGACTGAGTATTTCTTCAGGGCAGTAAGGCCATCGTCGTCGGAGTAAAGGATCAATCCAATGCTGATCTCACTGTCCTGGTAGCCCACGGCCTGTTTGGCCTTGCCAGAACGTCCAGGCACTTTGGCCTCGTCGACTCTTACTTCCTGTCGCACGCGCATCTGTCCGTGGGGAACGGGAAATTCGAAAAGCACGTTGGCGATATCCGGTGTGCCGTCCGATTTCACGTCGCCAAGCTTCACGAAGATCGGGCCGCTGTTGGTGTAATCATCAGACATAAGCCGCCCCCCAGCGCCGGTTCAGCCGGGCGAACAGTTCCTCCATGCGAGTTTCCAGGTCGGCGACCGCGTCCTCGGTGTCGTTGACGTTGATGACGATTGCCCCCTTTTCGATGGTCAGAGACGAGGCAACAGCAGTGGTGCTCTCGCTTGGAGCAGACGACGCTGTGGCAAGATCGACAGGCTTGGACGTCAAATCAACCCGCGCCAGTGCGGTTTCAACACCGCGTGTCGGTCCATCGGCCCCCTGGATAAGCCCCTTTGTAAATGTCGGGAAAAACGCCTTGCCCGATGCGGTGAGATCAGCCAGCGGTCCGGCCTTGGCGTCGGAGCCGGGCAGCAGGTCCCGAATCCATCCAACCACTTTGGTGACGCTCGTCTTAAGCGATTCCCAGGTGGCCATGATTCCGTCTTTGAATGCCTGGATCAGTCCGGCGCCCGCGTCATAGAAAATACCGCCCATGCCGGAAAACCAGCCCGCGATTGCGCCGAAGTAACCCTTGATGCCCTCCCAAACGTTCACGAACATTTGCTTGATCGTGATCCAGGCGCCCGACCAGTCGCCGGTCAATATCTGCATGCTCGCCTTGAAAATGCCGCTGATAACGGACCACCCGATGTAGATGATGTTTTTGATCATGTTCCAGACGGTGGCGATGGTGAGCTTTACTGATTCCCAGGCGGCGACCGTTACCGTTTTGATCACGCCCCAGGAAAAGGTGAGATAGCCCCTCACAAAGGCGATGGCGGGCGCCAGGTAGGTGTAGATAACTTTGCCGACAGAGGTCAGCACCTTGCTTACCATGGGCCAGACATCGGCGGTGTAGGATTGTACCGATTGCCAGGCCTTGGTCAGAGTGCCGACGAAATAGCCGACCCCGTATGCGATGGAAATCAGCACCGGTTTGAAAGTCGCGGAAAGAGTTTCGCCGACCCTGGCAATGATGTTCCGAAAAGTTTCACTCTTTTTATATAGAAGGTATAAGCCCGCGCCGAGGGCGATAACGCCCAGGATCACCAGCCCCACGGGATTAAGAAAGAGCGACATCAATGCGCGGCCTACCGCCATGACCCCGGTTTTCAGCACGCCCAGGATGCCGCCGGATGCTATGAGCGTTGCGTTTAGGCTGATGATCGAACCTATGGCGCCTGCAACCACGCCGCCCAGATAAAGTGCGCCGCCGCCGAGAAGTAAAACCGCCGTTGCGACCAAACCTACGGTGCCGAGCACTTTAACAAGAGTTGGATGATTATCTGCAAAAACCTTTAGCCCCTTCGCTGCTCTGCCGAGCCATTCCGCAGCGGATCGCAGGGCGGGCAGCATCGCGTCGCCCATCACCAGGGCAGCGTTTTTCACATTGTTCCAAGCAATCTTGGCCTGCGCCGAAAAAGAGTCCTCCTGCAGAGCGACCATCTCCATGGCCGCGCCTGACTTATTCGCAGCGGCGGTGAGGTCTTTGAGCGCGCCTTCCTGCCCGATGAGAAGCTGGATACCCCGCGCCGCCTCGTCGCCGAAGACTTTTTGAATTTCGGCCATTTCAGTGACCGAAAGACCGCCCTCGGCGTAGCGGGTGGTGAGTTGGGCGATGATATTATTCATGGGAAGCAAACGACCGGAGGCGTCCGCAATCGTGATGCCTAGTTCCTTTGCGGCCTTTGGCAACTGGCGAAGGACGGCGGAAAGCGCGGTGCCTGCCTGCTCGGCTTGCAGACCCCTCGTTTGCAAAAGACCAACCGTGGCTGCGGTTTCCTGTATGGTCAGCCCGGCATTCGACGCGGTGCCCATCACCGCTTTGAGCGCCCCGCCAAGGTCAGGCAGCGTGGTCTTCGCTCCCTTCACCACGGCGGCGAAGGTATCCATGATCGCGTTGGCGCGTTCGCCGATGGGCAAGGTTGCCAATTGCGTCTGTCCGAAAGTATTGAGCGCCTTGGCCATCATCGCCGAGGATGCGGCTGCATCGGCCTGTGTCGCGGAAGCGAGCGCCATTGTCTGCGCAGCGACATCGTTGACCTGGTTGACGGTCAGCCCCGCCGATGCCAGGTCATACATCGAGTCGGTCACTTCCTTGGCCGACTGCATGTGAGCCGACGACCAATCGAGGGCAACTTTTTTGGCGGAAAGCATCCCTTCTTTCAGGTCCGTGATGGAGCCGTCCATCGGCAGGGTCGAAACCGATGACAGGTTTGCCAGGGATTTCTCTACCTGCATGGCGGGAACAACTGCACCGGCCAGCGAAGAGCCCAGGGCGATGCCTGATCCCATCATTTTCTTGCCGGCGGATTTCATCTGGTTACCGGCTTTATTGAATTTCTCGACAGATCCAGACGCCTGCTCCAGCACGGACGAAAGCTCGTCCGAACCCACAAGCCGAATCTTGATCTGATGGAGAATTCCGCCGCCGGTGTTCATGGTGGGTTACTTCCTGGCCGCGATCTTGATGAGCATGGGAAGCAGGGCAACCAGTTCCTTCATCACTTCGGCCAGGTCGTCGATGAGAATAACGATCTCATCCTTTTCCAGTTTGCCGTCATCTACGGCAGCTTTTAGGTCCTGGACCAGCTTCATCACGTCTTTGATAAGTCCCATTGGTTTAGCTCCTTGGTTTGGGTGTTTTTACGTTCCTAGCGGCTTTGGCTTCGAGATCGGCGAGGTACTGAGCGGATGCCAGCGTCTCGATCACCTCGTCGAAGGTCATCATGTCGATCTCGCTAAAGCGCCAGCCAAAACGGTCACAAATAATTGCCCGGGCTTGCCTGTACCAGGAGGTCTCCACCTCCCGGCGAGCCCGGTTCAGACGTTTTTTACGGTCACCCCGTCGCTGACAAATCCGAGGCCGCGCTGAATCTGCTGCGCCAGGATTACGACCTTGCCGGGGTCCATCTCAAGATCGATCTGCTCGTAGGTGAGTTTCGGGTGGACCAGGAATTTCTGGACCAGGATTTCGTTGGCCGTGACTTCGCTTTTCACCGCACCGATCAGCCGCTTGTATTCGTTCCACGTACACTTGCGGGAGAGGTAAATCTCGTCGTCGCCGGGGATGTTGATCTGGAATAATTTCACGTCGGGAAAATCGGTTCGAACCGTTGCGATGGCCGCTTGCAGTCTGTCTTCCATGTGTCCTCCTCAATGAAAAAGCCCCGGCGACCCGCTGTGGGCCAAAACCGGGGCTCGATGTTCTCGACAACCCATATGGTCGAATTATTAAATCACACCATGCCTTCGCCCCAGATGGCGAGGCCGCTGCACTTCTTACCCACCGCCGAGTCGTCGAAAGCGAAACCTTCCTCCACGTCGGTGAACTCGAAGCCTGTGAACTTCTTGATCTTCTGGATGCCGTTTTTCGGCGGATAAACGATCAGCACTGTTGCGTTCTTGATGTCCAGGAGCGACGCGTATTCGGCGGTGCCTATCTTGACCACCTTGAGTTGCGTGGTCTTACTGCGCGGCGCGTTGACCGGCTCGGCGATCACGGATTGATTGAGTTCCTTGACCTCAAAATCCAGTTCGAATTTCCGCTTTCCGCGCCCCATGCCGTGCGCCTTCACGAAACCCGCGCCGTAAATCGGCTCTTTGTCTTGGGACTCCTTATATGAGCAGTTCTGCAGGGCCATGATCTTGATGCCCTCGACCATCAGCGAGATGTCCTCGCCGCTGTACCCGCTGATGTATTCTTCGTTGGCCATCGGACGCCTCCCTTACTTCAAAAACACCTTGGTGTAGATTTTTTCCATCGCCCGCAGCGGCTGGATGCCGAGACTGACGTAAACGTCGCCGAGCAGCCGGTCGTTGTCGCTGCTCACCGCCTCGATCTCGTAATCGTCGATCTGGCCGTGGTCCTCCATGACGTCCAGCGGACGCGACATGAAGGATTCGAGCAGCCGCAGACCGTTTCCTTCCTCGTCGTTCTCTTCGCCGACCAGAGGTTGCGCAGCCTCGCGGGCAGCCTTGCCGCCGTAATAGACGGCGCGCAGATCGTTGGCGCGTGAATAATCCGATCCTGGTGCAGCGGCGGTCAGCGAGTGAGCGATGATGTACCCATGCCCGGGCTTTAATCGCACGCAGTTCACACGGGCCTGTATCAACTGCTGCACATGCCCCGGCGAAAATTCCGGCAAGAGTTTCAGGACGTTTGGGACCTGCTTATTGATAAGGGACTGCTGCACTTCAAGTGAGGATATGACCCCGGCGCAGGCCGAAGTAATTGATCCGGCGTTATAATTTTCACCGTCGCTGTCCATAAACTGAGCGCCGCCGGCGAATACCACGCCGTTTTTATTCGCAACGGTCTGCATGCGCTGAACGATGGAGTCCACGTAGTTCTGAAGGTCAGTAAGATACCCGGTTGAACCTTCATCGCTGGTTGAAGTAAAGGCCGGACATTCCAGCACCGCGAAGCGCTCTGAAAGGTGAACGTCCAGCATCTGGTCGCAATGGACTAAAATGGCGTTCCACATGTCAGCGCCGCTTGCGCCAACGCAATGGACCCATGAGATTTCCGGCTTGTTTTCCGTTAGACTCAGGGCGTGGAGATAATCGCCGTTTGACGGGACGAGGCCATCGGCGCCGCCGACTAAGGATTGCGGATCATCGAAGGTTTCCAGTGTGCCCTCAACAATAAGCTGCGCTTCCACCAGGTCCTGCCCGCCGCTGATCAGCGAAACCAGAATGGCATTTGTCGAACCGGTGAAAACATGATGCTGCGGATTGTCTTCGTTGCCGTCCAATAGATCGATCACGGTGTTGTAAAGCACTTGCTCGCAAGTGATCGTCAGGCCGGAAAGTGCGTGATCGAATTCGAAACTGTTAGAAATACCTTCTTCGCCAGGTGCGCTTAAGTGCGAAGGAAATTCCACCATTCGCCACCCGCTCGGCGTGTTGGGCGTACCCAGCACTGCGTTGCCATTCCAGAAATTGGTGGAAAGACCGGTCGCCTGGTCCGATCCGTTGATGCCGGAAAGATCGACCGAACCAAGCATTGACGTGGGTTCGCCCTCGGTATCGAAGGGTCCCAGCTTGTAAATGGTTTGGGCTGTTTTATCCAGCAGCCATAGGAAATTCGGCTCGGGTTCACTTTCACTAATTGTCCATCCCAGACAACCGCCGCTGATGTCCGGACTTACGATGCCAATGGATGCGTAATCGAGCTCGCTCGCGGCTTCAGTAGGCGCGGCTTCGATAGCATCGAGGAAGTATCCCTTGGTTGGCGTGGAAAAACCGATTGTGATATCGTCGCCGCTTCCAATAACCAGCAACATAGCGGTCACATTCTCGGTGTTGACGAAAGCGGAAAGGTCGATGTCATCGGCGGCAATATGCGATCCATCGCCTGCAAAGTGACGCAGAACTTCGTGCCCGGACGCATCAGTCCCGGCAACCCAAACCGAAACAAAGGCGGAATCTTCCGGGTCTGTAAAATGAACGCAGCACCCGCGAGCAGCGGTAAAATGCGTGCTCAAATCCACCTGGCCGAGTTCGTCGCCGTTTAGGTCGAGATGAATAAGAAGATTGGAGTCGGAATCAATATGCCAGTATCCTGGAACCACGCCCGCCATCTCGTCATCCACGGTAAGGGAAACTTTGCTCCAGTATTCTCCCGGTTCTACAGCTGTCAGCCTGATGCCGGTTCCGCCGCCATCATTGAGCAAATCAAGCGATGCCTTCTGGGATGGCCCAACGCGCCACGCATAGATCGTGGAACTCCCGGCGTCAAAAGCCTCTTCTATGGATCGAAGCAGCGGCCCGCCTTTGAAAATCTGTTTCGCGTTGGCTTTGGCGTCGGGGCCGGATAGGAGGTAAAGTTGGTTGGGCATACCTCCCTCGGCTCCGCCGATCTTGGCCTCTATATTGGCCAGCGACGCTGCAACAGCGCCGATATGACCGTCTTCGTATTCTGTGTATGCGTCGGGAATGATGCGTGTTGTGCCCATATTTACTTCCCTCCTGCGCTTAGCCAGGAGCTGGCGTTTTTGTTAAAATCAGCCTGGGTCATCTTTGTATTGGAATCCCATTCATAGGCGGATTTCATGCCCGCCAGAGCCGGAGCGGAGATGCCCGCTTGTTTCGCCAGCTCCTCAACCGGAAAAGTTGCTTCCCGCTTTGAGCCCAAGCCTGTAAAAGTCACTGGCAGTTTCGGCAAGGACTTGGATTCAACGGTTTTCTTCTTTTTTGCCATGGATCAATCTCCATACTGGACGCGAATGTTGGCGATATTTTGCTCCACGTCCCGTTCGTGATAGCGGCGATGCGTGATCGCGTAACTCAGGCTCTTACGGGCCAGGAAGGGCTCGCCGCTGGTGTCCATGGGAAGATCAACCGTGGAAACATGTCTGATGGCAAAGACGTGAAGATCATCTTCCGTTGCGGGATCGACGATGCGCGAACTTGCAGGATCGAATCGCCATTTTTCAAAGACATGCTCGACGGCTTCGCTCAATTCCTCGATCCGTTCTTCAGCGCTTTTGTCCGCATCGGAAGGCGCCCACAGATCGATTCTCAGCGTGGTCTCCTGATTGAGCACGCGCCCTTTCTTCACAACATTTCCAGCGCCGTCTTTCTCTTTGTAATCCGGCGAACCACAGCCCAATACGGAGGTGTTTTTATCGACTGCCGTGAAGGTCGCCATGGGGTATCGTGCCTTTTTTCCGCTAGGCCTGCGGGCATAAACGGAAAGCTCCGGAGCCTCGTTTTTCAAAAACAATGCGATGGCGCGCCTCAGTTTCACGACTCCTCCAGCTTGGATTTCACCTTCTCGTGTGTTTCAGACACAGCCTGATCGAAATTCTTTCGGGCGACCCTGCCGCCCACCATGAAAGCCGGTTCCATAAAAGGCTGCGCTTTCGTGCCCGGATGCTTCACGCGTCTGACCACGACCTTTTCGCCGCCTTTTACAAATGCCAGGGCCTTCTTTTCCTTGGGTCGGATATCGTGAGGCCTGGATCCGTATTCCACGGCCATGGCGTACTCGGTATTGGTGCCGACCGCGCCTTCTGTAAATCCGGTGACCTCTGAAGTGATGGACGCCCGCAGCTTTCCTGTATCCACAGGGCAACGATGCTTGGCATATTTTTCGATAGTGACGACGGTATCGACCATGGAGATGCCAAGCTCCTTGGCCAGGTCCTCGACATAATCATCAAGCGCTACGCCCAGCGACTCGATTGCCGAAAGATCAATGTCGATACATCCCTTTGCCTTCATTAGGATTTCCTTGGGAAGCGAGGCGACAAAAGCCGCCCCGAAACCCGTTTTGTCGTTTACGCGAAGGTCAGGTCCACGCTTTCGCCGCAGTGAACAAAGCCCGATCCCTGGGTTGCGCCGCCGACCACGGTCACGTCGCCGGTGCCGGCATAAGTCACTTCCAGATCAAAGGAACCGGTGGCATCGTCGGTTTCGATGATCATGTCGTCGGAATCAGCGCCGGAAAGCACCGTGCCTGCTCCTGCGCCGACCAGGTTCATCGTTGCGCCGGTGGTGCAAGTCAGACGGATGCGTTCCTTCACGAGAAGATCGTCATCCAAAGGATTGGTCAGCTGCAGAGTCACGGCGATTGCATCGTCGGCTTCCGCGCCGGGTGTATCCCAGTTCACGATGCCGAAATTGTCGGCAAAATCTTTCGCCAGTTCATCGGTTGTAACTTTTTGAACAGGGCTTACCGCGTCTTCAATAGGCATTTGAATTTCTCCTTATCCGTTAAGTAAATGAAACATCGCAGCCGACACTGCAGTCGAGCATGGGGCTCATCTGCGTGGGACCGGCTGCTATGGATACCGTGATAGCCTGATCGCAGGTCACGACCAGGTCGAAAATCCCCTCGGAATCCGTCCTGATGATCAAATCGTCGCTCCCATCACCTGAAAGAACGGAACCGTTCTCGCCGTTTGTCATGTTTGCCCGGTCATCACAGGTAAGACGAAGCACATGGGAAGCTGCGACATCTCCGCCCAGCAGGTTTTTCAGACTTAGGACAACCTCCCGTGTGGTCGAATTCATGACCTCCGGTTCGTCCCATTCCACCGCAATATATCGGTTCAGAAGTTCAGACGACGGCCCACCAACCTGATCAACCACTTCCAGAAATCCGCCTTCGATAGCGGTTTGAAGCTCCGCTGTCAGATCATTTGCCCACATAGTTCCGTCGGGCTTAATCACCATGCCTTTGCCGGGCACATCAATTGTCGTATTCGATATGTTTTTCAGCTTGATCAGCATTATTCCTGTTCCTTATATTCGCGCTCCAGGATGAGCCGCTTGTGGGACTTGGCACTGAAAACCGTCTTCGCTTCGATGTGAGTGATCCGGTACCGAACGTCCTCCAGAATCAGAAAATCGCCCTCCAGTACATCAGCGTCGTAATCAACATTGGCGGAAGCATCCGCGCCTTCTTGCTCCAGCCCCTCCGGTGTACCCGGAAGAAACTCGATAGGCAGTTCTTCGGAGATGACTGTTTCGGACGGCTCGTGCGAACCGTAGAAATCGTCGTCGCCCTCCTTGGCCGGGCGGATTACTCGGCAGAGCGTTTCGTCAGCGTGGATCAACTCACTCACATCATTTTCGACGCGCCGTTTTTCCCGATCAGTCATCAAGGACATCACTTCCCACCTCGAAAATCTGGGGTTTCATGTTCTCCACTGGCAAAAGACCGTCATTCATCTCCGGATTGATCCGCGATACGGCCTCGCGGTATCTGGCCAACAGGTCCTTTTCCAAATCTCCCCAGGCCTTGGCCTGCATGGACTTGTCCACTTTCTTGTCAGCCGAGGCGAACGTGAAATTCGCACTGGCCGCCGAGCGCAGCATCGAACAGCAAAAAGCATGGGCACGAAGAAGGATCAGATCGGTTTCGTCGCCGGGATTCGGGATGATCGTGTCTTCATCGATTGCATAGGTCCGCCCGATATCCCTATTGACGGCTAGAATCGCCCGCGTGAACGCCCGCAACAGATCATTGTCGGCGAGCAAATCACCGGACGAATCGCCCAGGTCGGTCCTTAGCAGCGCGATGGCCTCAGCTATCGTCATCGTTCTTTTCTTTCTCTAAAATTTTGAGTCGCCGGTTGATGGCGTCCTTCACCTTTTTAGCCCTTGCGTCGGCCAGGAGATCACGCAGCATGTCCGTATCCTCGATGGTTTCGATTGCGGCCACCGCCTCATGCGCCAGAAGGTCGTTGATCGGAAAGGCCAGCTTCTGCCTTTTTGCACCAATCACCTCGACCAGGCCGCTTTCAACAGCCTTGATCACCGGGCCGTCCATGCGAGAAACATGGGCTTTTCCTTCCGGATGGATCACAACCGTTCCGGATTCCAATGGGAGCACAAGGCGTGTCTTCGTCAGATTCCTGATGTCCGGCATAGCTTCTCCCTTATGGCTCGATGACGACTTTCCCGATGATGTCTGGTCGTAAAACGCCCTGCGCCACTTCCATCCAGACCAACCAGCCCGTCTTAAATTGCAGGGCTTTACGAATGCTCTCAGTGGTCAACGTCTGCCTGATGGCGAACTTGCCGATTTCCTCATCCGGCAGAATCAAAACTTCGTTCAGATCGCCCGCCGAGGTTTTCAGGATGTTGGCTCCGCTGAATATCTTGATGATGCCCTTGGCGCGAAGCTCATGACTTGTCTGCGGATCCAGGTCCCAACCGCGCATGTCGTTAAAACGGGCGCCACGAAGGGCGATGGTGCTGATCGACAGTTCCTGGTCCTCAAGAATCGAGATCGCTTCGTTGAGGGCGTCTTCGGTTAGCTTGCCGCCGGTCACGGTGACCGTGTTTCCCGACGGCACCGCCGCGCTGATCACGCTGATGGTCTGCTTGTCGATCTTCTTGCGGATTTCATTGGCCGCGGCCTTTTGAATATCCACCAGCGATCCCATGTTTCCATGTTTCAAGCTGGAAATATCCACCATGGGCGCAGAGTGAACGCGGTGCAGCGGAAACTCCACTTCCTCTTCGCCCAATACGGTTTCCTGGGCGACGCCGTTTTTGGAAATCCAGTAGGCTTTGACCTTCGGCTTCTTCTGGTATTTTGGCGTTTCCCCTTTGGGCAGGTTGTGCTTGGTCAAAAGCAGCGACGTGATTTCCTTGCGCTTGATTTCCTGCTCAATAGGCGCGGCAATGGCTGCCGCAAGAGCCTTGAGTCCATCGTCGGTCGAAACCGCCTCTGAAAGAAGCTCGGCCATTGCCTCCATATATTGCTGAGAGCCGACATCGATCCCCGTCATTTCCATTTGATCACCTCCTTAAACCAAGAGCTGGAATTTGAGCACGCCGCCCGACACGGAAATGGCTTTAGCCACCACGGTGTCGCCGGTGCCTACGCCGTTGGTCAGATTCCCATTTGTGTTGTGGACCTTGAGCAGTTCGCCTGCCTGGATCGTGCCGGTGAAGTAGTCGGTTTCGTACACGCCGCCGTCCGTATAAATGGTCGGCATCTCGCCGTCGGTCACGTCCTTAAAAAGAATGCCGAAGGCCGGGTCCGTCGCGTCATCGGAGACCGCAAAAAGATCGTCATCGACAATTCGCATCACCTGCCCGCTGAGGGCGTTGCCCTGGGCATATCCGTCTCCGTAGGCGATGCCGGTGTCGTGTTTCACATCGAGAAAAGACATGTCACGCTACCTCCTGATTTGTGTTGGCTTTGTAGGCCGCCATGAATCCCGATTTGAGTTTCTCTTCGAGATTCGCCGGTTTCTTGTCGTCCACCACGAGCGGATCGACGCCGGCGTCCGATTTCATACGACCTTTGTTTGTTGCTTCTGATTTTTGTGACTGTCCCGATTCATCCTTGTCGAGCGGGGCTTTTCCCGGCGCCGCAAGGCTTTCGATGACGCTTTTCGTCGCAGCCAGCGCGTCCTCGGAAAGTTCGGCGAGCCGCTCCAGTTCGGCGCTCCGTTCCTTGTCGCTCTCAAAGGTTCGGCCTTTCGTCTCCCACCTTTTGAGCAGCTGCTCGGCTTGCACCTTGCGCTGCGCGGCGGCTTGAGAAGCTTCCATCTCCTCGATTCGTTTTTGCGCCTGCTCAAGCTGCGTCTTTAGCCGCTTGTTTTCCTCTCGAAGCTTTTTCAACTCCGACTCAGTGTCGCCGCCGCCGGGGTCCTGGGATTGCTCGTCTTTTTCGACGAACTCATCTGCCCCCTTGATGTCCTTGTTTTTGTCAGCCATCGATTTATCCTTTCCTGTGGTGAGCCCAGTCGAACCATGAAGGTTTGCAACCTTTTTGATCAGGGCGTTTTCGTCCGCGCCCTTTTTGTCCAATAGACCCATGCCGGTGAATGTGACGCCATGCAGGATTTCGAAGCAGGGTTTGCCCTGGTAGGCGCCGCCCTTGTAATTTTTCAGATGCACGCAGTACTCGGCTTTGCTCTTCACGCGCTTGCCGCATATCGAGCATTCGCCTTCGGCGTAATCGCACTCCATCGAGACCTGTTTGACGATTCCCTTGCGGAGCAGCTTGTAGGCCAGTCGGGCGTTTTCAGAATCCGCTGTGTAAAGCTCGGCAACACCTTCAATCCGGCTTTTCTTGCCCTCCTCGACAAAATCCGCCGACACGATCCCGCCCACGATGTCCCGGAAATCCTGGCTATGGAGAAGGTCCACTTTCTTGTTGATGGCGGTTTGGAAAGCCTTGCGGCATTCATCTTCCGTGAAGTGATCGCCGTTCTTGTTGGTGCCGACGTGGGTGAGGATGAAGGAAAACTGTTTATCGCCAGTGCCGGATTGAGAGGCCGCCGCATCCGCGTTTAGCGAATCAACCAGCAACTCTCCGGTCACGCTGGTATGGAAATTAGCCGGTGCATCGGCCTTTGCCGCCATGGGCTGGCCCGCAACGAATAAAAGCTCCTGTGCATCGGCTCCGCCGCCCGGCGCGCCGTAGCGGGCGATGTTGTAACGAATATCCATCCGTTTGACGGACACACTCTGGAAACGATCCATAAGCATCGATTTGATTTCCGGTTCGCGAGGGAAGGCCTTGTCCCGATAGGAGATTAGGATCGACTTGGCGCGTGCATTTGAAATCACGCCACGCATCAGGTCCGCGATGGTCTGCTTGTTGAACTTGGTGCCCGACTCATAATCACGACGGGCGTTGTCACGGATTTCCTTATCCGCCCACATCGTCATCAAGCCTTCGACGAAGTGCATCTTGCCTTCGTAATCGTTGGCTCCAAACTCGGTGATGTAAGGCGGGTCCGCGTAGATAAGGTCCACGTCCAGCTTGGGCAAAAGCTGCTGCACATCGTCGCAATGCGCCTTACATGGCGTGCCTGAATCAAAGATCAGACCGTTGATCTTGCGAACATTGCGGACGAACAGGTCGCGAAAATCCTCAATCGGGATATCGCCCAGGCTGGTGTCTTTTTTACTTTCATCCTCGGGGCGGCCTGTCATGCCCTTTTTGGATCGGCCGAACTCCCCAAACCGCGCCTTGGTCATGCAGCTGTAGCCGAGGGCGAAAAGGGCAATGTCCTTTTTGTACCCGGACAGCTTCTGAGCATTAGCCCAGGTGTTGTCGAGGAACCGGAGAATCTCCGGCGTAAAGTAATAGTCGGTAAAGGTTTTTTCGCAGAAACCGTTCTTGCCAGTATTTTTGGCAAGCAACGCTTCGATTTCCTCGTCGGAAACCGTTTCCTTCTGATTCTCCACTACCGCCCGTGCGATGTGATACGGGTACCGCATCCGGTCGTTGGCGTGGACAGCCAGGCCCTTTCGTTTGAAAAAGTACGCCACGTTCCCGCCGCCGGATAAGGCGTCCAGCATGGTCTTCGCGTCCTTGGGGCTGTTTTGCCAAATCCAGTCCAGCGCGAAATACTTGCTGCCCATGTAGGGAGACACGCGCACCTTGTCCGGCGCCGCAAATGTCGACAGCAGATCAAGATCAGCCGAATGCAGAATGCCGAATGCGGAATTGGGAATGAAAAAGCCCTCAGCCGAAAGCTGGCCGTCTTCATCAAATTCGGCACTCCGCATTACTAATTCCGCGTTGGAATCCTGCGCTGCCGCTTTCGTGGCCTTGCAGATGAAAAGATGTTCCTTCGCGTTGCTGGCGTCGCCGTGCCGGGCGCTGATCTGGTAATGGTGATCTTTGGATTCCATCGCCACTGAGCGCCCCAGGTCTTTGACGATCTTCATGACCTCCGGTTCGGACGGATACGCCTGGTCACGGTAGCTGATGATCCAATTTGGAATGTGGGTGCAGGCACCGAGGAAATCATTAAAGAAGTTGGAGGCATTGGCCTTGGTCATCCCGGACTTTTCGATCCGGTAGATTTTGGTCTTGGTGCCCTCGACGATTTCCTTGCCATCCCAATAGGTCATCAGACCTTCCACGAAGTGGTAGGACCGCTCGTAATTGGTCTGGGAAAACTTGGTCGCATAGGGCGGGTCGAAGTACGCCAGGTCCACTTTCACCTGGGGGGCGTTCTCCACTATGTCGCCGCAATGGGATTTGCAGGGCTTGCCGTTATCGAAGACGAGCGAGTTGATGGTACGAACATTGGCCGCAAACCGCTGCTTGAAACGATCCGGTCCGTCCTGACGGTCGCCATGCGGAATCGTTGTTCCGAAATGCCCGAAACCGCCCTTGCCGGTGATGCAGGCTTTTCCCAGCGCGAACAGGGCGATGTCTTTTTTGAAGCCCGATAGCTGGTCGATGTTGGCGCGGATAGAATCGATGATCCCGTGCACACCCTCGGCAAAGTAGATGCCTGCAAAGTTTTTACGAACGAAATTCCCGGCCTTGGGGTTCGCGGCCAGGAGCGCATCAATCTCAGAATCGCTAACCGTTTCGCCTTTGTTTTCGATGATGGCACGGGCGATGTGGAAGCAGTACCGGAGCTTGTCGTTGGCTGTAACCGCCAGGCCCTTTTGCTTGAACATGAAACCGACCACCGAGGATCCGGAGAACATGTCGGCGGCGGAAGAAATGCCATCCGGCGTGTTGGCCCAAATGAAATCGATCAGCTTTTGCTTCGAGCCGATGAAGTTAGTGACGTAACGTCGCTGCTCCTCGGCAGCCTGGGCGGAAAGCTCCTCGTCGCCGAAAAGCGAAAGCTCAGCTTCCGCCTCCAGCAAAAAGGAAAGTTTTTCCATGTCCGTTTGCAGCGCCATACCCGCTCCAAATAAAAAGCCCCGGCGAAGCGGGTGTTTCACCCAACTTCACCGAGGCTCGATTTTCTCGACCACCCCGAAAGGTTATGCGGTTATCAAAGGTCCGTGAGCTTTATGTTCCGCTCGACCTTGATGTTGCAAAGCTTGCCATTCTGGAAATTCAAAGTCACCGATCCAAAGAATCGGTCTGCGATGAGCTTTTCCAAATAGGCGATTAGCTTCTTCATATGAGCAGAATATGTAACCGTTTCGGAAAGGGCAAGAAAGGCAAATGGAAGTATTTTCCCCACATTACTTTCACAAAGATAGAGGGGTTGAATCCAGTGCCTTTGATTCTGCTAAATCTTGCTATTGTTTTGCCTTTTTCACGACGTTTATTTAGATTGCCATTTAGGTTGCATTTTACGCTGAATTATGGCAATTTTTCCTCAGATAAATAAGCACTTTATATTTTTCGGAGGTGAACCATGAGTAAGACTCCAGCAATATTATGGACAGTTCCAGTTACATGCCTTTTTCTTGCATTAATAACACCTAGTGTCTTTGCTTATGAATATTCAAACCCCGTTGATTTGACCAAAATGTCGGACTACAACTCTGACAAACTGTTTGAATACGTTGGCAAAATCGTCGCTACTTTCAATGGCGACATATTTGATTTGTTCAATAACGAACTTAAACAATATGATTCCGATTTGAAGAAAAAGACGTTTTTGTCTTCATCCGAAGCGGATGCTTATCGTCAAAAGCTGTCGGGGGAAAAGGCGAAATATCTGGCTTCCTCATTTAAAACAACTATTGGCGTCATTTCTGACTACGATCATTACAATATAAAAAGCAAGGGATTTGTAATATCGCCAGAAGAACTGAAGCAGCGAAGTGATGGAGAAAAAAATAAAAATCAAATCGATGGATTTTGGTTTCCCCAACTGAAATTCTGGATTGCTGACTTCGGTGGGAGGATGAAATTCACCAAGTCAGTAATTAAAGTGCCTGAGTCATCCGCAATGAATATCGAAGGAAAAGACTCGTATGTAGTTGCCTATTTTCAGTTGACAGGGAAAACGCATGTTTTTAAGCGAAGGATACCCTATCCAAATGGAACCGTAATAGTCATCGACGATCACTACCCGATCGTGAAGAATTTGACTATTAAAATTGAAGAGAAATCAACAGGAAACGAGCTTTTTAGCCAATCATTTTAGCAATAAATTAGGAGAGGAAAATGACGAAGCACAGAAAGGAACTTGCCAGCGTCCCTTTTCACAACGGGCAATACCGTTTCTGTCTTGATGAGGTTGTTCGTGATGACGAGGACAACAGGATTGAGTTTGCATTTGTCTGGAGAGGAAGCAAAGTATCTCCCGATGCATTCATCCCTAAGCCGGCGTATTTCGATTGGGAATTACTTGGTCAGACTATTCGGAAGGCCGTTAAAAGTGGTGAATTGCCGCAGAATGAGTTTAATGCGTTTATTATGGAACTGATGGACTTGAATCCAAAAACTTAGCGATATTACTAAATCTTCTTGGTTTTCCCATATTTTCAATAACATCCTCGACGCATTCACATGAGCTCACATACCGATCCGTCTCCACGATCTCTCCAAAAGTCCCACTATATGGCGAACGGCTTTCTTGCCAATATTCCAGAAAGCCATCGTTGAGCCAGGGATCGACGCCCTGTTCGATCCAGTCGTTTAACATCCAATTGACCTCGTCTTCGCGTTCCTCGAAGCCGGGAAGATATCCCATGTCGAAGCTGGTCGGCGTCACCACCCACACACCGGCGGGCACGTAGGGGTCGAGGCCCTTTTCAAAGCGCTTCCCGTCATAAACGAAGTCGATCATATACTTCAGCTTCATCGGAATCGCGCCTCCACCATTTCCATGAACTCGCGCCGAATGGTTTTCAGACACTCGTTCACGCGCTCTGGCATTGCCATCAGCCGCTTCACGTAGGCGCCCCATTCCTTGGCCAGATCCGGGTCTTCACCGGCATCGATCTCATTGATGGTGATCTTGTTGCCTACGTCATCGTAAAGCCTGGCAGCGTAAATTCGCCCGCCGCCATTCTTTATCCACTCGACTCGTTCCACAAAGTGCAGGTGATTGCCATGGACGCTTGCGCCGAAATCAGCGAATCCCCGGTCGATCATCAAGATCGCATACACCCAGGATTTAACGACACCGTCGGAACCGATTTCCGGTTTTGCGCCCAGCACTTCCAGGCGATAGGGATGAAAGGTCAGCGACTCGTCATCATCGAAAAACACACCAAACCAGAAGCCGTTTTTCGTAATGCCGTCGAGGACCCCCTGGAATCTCGCTATTTCTTCATTCACGTTGATCATTTCCGTTTACCATCCGTCGAATACAATGTTTTCGATTTGTCGCCCGTCCGGCAACTTTGTAAGGCCATGTTTCTTGAATGTCTGAATGACCGCCCGCCGCTCAGACGCGCTGCTGGCAACGATACACTCGATGTTGTCGAGCAGTGTCACCGTGTACTTGAAAATCGTTTCGTCGCTGGTGTTGCGGGTCAAAATCCGCTTCCAGTCCTTGATGAACGATTTGCGATTTAGGCGCACTTCGTCACCGGTGCAGCGACCGTACTTGTCGTGATCGTAGGTGATCGAGTCCATCCGGCGTAGCAGTTTCTTCTTGAAATAGAGACCGGACTCGCCGGGATTTGCTTTCGTCGGAGTCTTGCGAATCCGAGTGAAAAAATAGCTTGCGCCGCCGGAGGACATATCCGCTTTGGGCGACATGCCGCCCGGTTTTATGCCAATCCGTATCTTTTCCACCGTGGAGATCATGGCCCCGTTGTGGCCCAGAGCCGAATCGACAAACTCCGTCAGATCAGCACCGTTAGTCAGAGTATGGCGAAGCGAATGCCCTTTGAGGTCTCGATCAAGATCAGCATCGGAGATATCAAAGCGCATCTGGACCCGGCGCCCCGCGCCTTCGAGATTTTTGCTCGTGGCATGTTGAAACGATCCAAACGGGTCGTAATGGGGCAGCTTCCTCACATCATCCACACCAAGTTCCCCGTTCCAGAACTGGCGCAGGATTGTAACCTGCCCCTGCTTGGTTTTCATCTCCTCGAACTTTTTCAAAGCCTGCTTAAATCGCGGCGACTGATCGATATTCTGAATGTATGCTTGCTTCTGCAAATACATGATCTCCGCGTCCTCTATGGTCGCCGGTGTTGCATTCAGGCTCAAACGCTCCATCTTCTCAAGGGTTTTTTCAATCGTATCGGGGGAACAGACGCCATCAATTCGGATTTCCAGTTCCCCCGCAGAAGCATAGATGTTCTTGTTTCCTTTCCAGGGGCGATAAACGGCGCTCACACCATCCTCGAACTCGATCTCGTATTGAACTCCGTCAGGCATGGTTTGATCAAAAATTGTCCGCAGATCCCGCTCCGCTCCGTCGGTGATGATTTCGCCGGCCACGTTGCTGCGTTTTTGCATCACGACCTTGCCCTTGCGAACCACCATGCCCTTGGGCTTGGGCGCTTCCTTTATTTTGGGTGCGGTGTTTCGAATATACTGATTGAACATCGAGACCTTTTTTCCAGGCCCCTTGCCACTTTGCACTTCAACGAAGATGCCATTGATTTCGTTGATCTTGTCGAGATATTCATCGGCCATCTTTCGGACTTCGGCATCATTATGCTTGAGCAACTTTTCCAATTTAGGGCGCAGTTTTATTGCGTTATCAATGCTGGTCTCGTTAAAACCTTTGTCCTTTAGGTGGTGGTTCACTGTTTTGATGGCCTTCAAAATGTCGTCATGAAATTCATCCTCCACCAGGGGATCGCCCACGCGGGAGATGACCGTTTTCTTTTTTGCGGGACCGGCCTTTCTGATGGCGTCGAAGATTTTCTGCTCATGTTCGGGGCGCACTTTCAACTGCATCACAGTCTGATGCCCATCAATCTTGCTCCCCTTCTTGATCGTCTGCTGAAAAATCAGGGCGTTCTGATCCTCAATCTCGTCCATGTCGATGGGGATGGACTTGCCCTGCCAACCGGCATCTGCGGCTTCGCGCACCATTTCCTCTTCGTACTTCGAAAGCCGCTTAACGGTTTTCACAGCCTTTTGGTCAAAGGAGAAACCGGGCAACCCGCGTTTCTTGGCCATCTGGTCATAGAACTTCTCAAAGTCACGCCGCACACTGTTCTTACGGTCCAGAGCCATCTGGTAGAAAGCTTCACGCTTCATTTTGTTTCGGGCGAAACGCCGCTCGGCATAGGGGCGAAGCAGATCGAGAAACTGATCGTCCGGTATGGCCTCAATGCGCTCGATATATTTCAGCGTGGACTGTAAATCCATCTGAATTTTGCTTTCGGAAAACGCCCGCATCACCGTGTTGTAAAATGGCTCGGATGCGCCGTGGACCCTGTTCGGGTGATAGGCAATACTCAGCTTGTCGTCGCCGAGAAACTTATACAGCTGGCCTTTATCTATTCCAAAGAGATGCCCGTCCTGACCGCGTAGGAAGTTTTCCCAATGGCCGTCGTGATTGGAGATCAGCCAGTCGGTCACATGCTCGCGCTGAATCTGCTCAAGCTCCTCGGGCAGCAGCTTCGACGGATCAATGCCTTTAAAATCCTTTTGCGCTTTGAGCTTGGGCACCATGCGCTGGATGGAACCGAGTTCGCCGTCCAGTTCAATGACCCGCACTTCCACGGCGTCCGGGTCGATCAGACGACCGATTCGATAGGCCGTCTCGTCGCCGTGGGCGCGGAATTCTTCACTGATAGGTTTGAACAGCCACTGCTTGCCCTGGTCGTCGTCATAAACATATTTGCGGTGCGCGCCGCCAAGTTCTGATCGAACCTCGCGCCGGTTTTTGAAAGGCTTTCTTACCCTGATCTTTTCCCAGGCCGCGTCAACGTCCGAAAAATGATCATCAGAAGAAACAACCTTCGTCGGATTTTTCGGCGGCGGGGGTGTTTCGAGTATTTCCACCGGCTTGGAGACCGGCGCTTTTTTTATTTTTGGCGCGACTGTCTTTTTCTTGCCGCCGTGCTTTTGCGCCCACTTCGCCCATTTGGCATCGACAGCATCATTGACCTTCGCCAGTTCGCCTTCGTCGAAGATCGTGAACCGGGCGACAAGCTCATTTTTATTGTGCCATTGGTAATGCTTGAGCTTTGACTGCTGGGCCAGCTTCTTCAGGTCGCCCAGTGACATCCCCTGTATTTGGGCATCCCAGGCCGCCTTTTTCTGGGATATGGACGCTGTGAGAGAGCCGATCTCGTCGGCGTCTATATACTTGACCTTTTCCGCAATTGTATCGGTGGCCTTTTTGACTGAATCCAGAAACGCTTGAAATTGAGTGGCGTCCTCGGGCAAAACAACCGCGTCGAGAGCTTTGACCAGGTCGGCCTTGTGCTTTGTCACTTCCTCGACCGCCTGCACCGCCGTTTTATCGATGGACAGAGCTTTTTGCAGATCGTCGATCAACATACTTTTCGGCTTCAGTTTGCCGATTTTAAATTGCTTGATTTTGAGTTGCAGTTCCTTGCCCTTGAGCATGAAGTGAGACTTCGCGGGGTTTGGATCGAGCTTTTCCAGTTCCGCGATGAAATGCTTTTTCGTCTTGGCGATGGAAATGCCGTTTTTCAGGCACTCGTCCTGAAGCTCTTTTACGGTCATCGATGCGAAATCTGGTAGCGCTGCCGCCTCTTGGATAATCGCCGCGTGCGCCGCATCCCACTGCTTGAGCAAAGCGACCAAGTCGTCCTTCGTGCAGGTCTTGCTGATGCCGAAAGATTTGACCTGCTCCATAATCTGCTTGGAGGTCCAGGTCGAATAATCCACGCCGGGAGTCTTTTGCCCCAGCAGCTTTATAAAATCGGCCTTGGTCCGGTAGATCGAAATACCGCGATTTTTGCACTGGGCCTGCAGTTGCTTTTGAGTCAGCGAATCGTAATCGCCCTGTTTAACCGCCTTATTGGTTTTCGCCAGGTCTGCTTTGTGCGCACCGGCAGCGTCATGCACTTGCTGCGGGGTCATGATGCACGCGCCCGCTGAATCGGCGGGTCCGGCCATGGCGGTGAGTTTTAACGACTGTGCATTGCAGGTCCGGATCGGTACGGCAGTTACACAGCACCGACATCCTGGATGACGTGGAATCGGCGGCGTCTTATCCACCGCGAACACTTTCCCGTCCAGTTCCAAACAGATCGGGCAAAGCCGTTCGTCATGCGCCACCATCCAGCGGACCTGCCGCACACCCACGGTGTCGTAGAACTTGATCCGCCCCTGATTGTGGGCCCGGAGAGTTTCGGTCCTGGCGATCAGTTCAATGCGTTTCTGCGCCGTTGCGAAGACGGTCTTGCCCGCTTTTTTGAACGCCTCTTTGTCAATGATCACAGAACCGATGTCGCGTGCGACCTGGGGAATGGACTTACCGGCTGCGATCCCGACCACAATGGAGTTTTTGATCCCGCCGAGAAGCTCCGAGGAAACCTGCCCGGCAAGTTGCATGTCAAAGCGCACCAGAAAATCCAGCGCGCTTTTATCCATCAGGGAGAAGGCGCTCTTCGCCAGACTCATCGTGGATTCGTGCGTTAAGGTGTCATAGCCGGGCAGGCCGTGGACCTTCAGTTCCAGCGCCCCTTGCGTCATGCCTTCGAGGTGGGCTTCCTTTGCCGCAGTTTTTAAGATCAAGGAATGATCGGCCTTTAGAACCTTGACCGTTTCCTCGATGCGCGCATTCAGCGCGGTCAGCCTGATCTGGTTAATCTTCTGTCCGGGCGTGATCGCACCGAGATCGGCATACCGGAGCAGGTCGGTCTTGACCCGCTTTTCCGCCTCGCGCAGGGAGGCGACCATGGTAGCCGTTTGCTTTTCCACATAAAGATCGCGTGCGGAAAAGGACTTCTCGACCGCCTGTTGAATACTTTGCGCCTGATCGAGAGCGATAGCTTCCAATTACGCCGCCTTGCCCCGGAAAAACCGGCATGCCGAATCGTGGAATGCAGCCTCGCGCTCCAGCACCCGGCATTTGTTGGAGTCCTCATCGAAATGCACGCACTCATTGCAGGTGTCGTTGGAAGAATGAGTCTTTGATGCAGCCTCGGAATACATCGCATCGACAGCCCGTTCTTCTTCTTTCTCAATGGCTTTATCTTCGTTGTCGTCAGCCAGCCCCAACAGCTTACGCGCCGTTCCTCCGCTCATAATCCCAAGCTGCACCAGGGCGGTCACATCCTTGATGTCCCAGTTCATGTCTACGAGCCGCTGCTCCTTTGCGCGGTTGGATGACTCCACCTCCGGATTGAGGTTCATTTTTTCCTGGAGCGTGTTTTTGGAAATCAGATTGCGGTCGTACAGGTCGATCAGGAGCTTTTTCTGGTCCACCTCGTTTTGCAGATCGAGATCAGAGAACGCATAATCAATTTCGGCTTCGATGCCCTTGAGGCCCTTCCACTCGTCATATATCCAGTCCAGGATGCGCCGGGCGGCTTGCTTAATCTCCTTGAGCATGATGATCATCTTTTGCATCGAAACCGAAGCCGTAGCGAAGTTAGGGCCGTCGCCGGTCACGATGCTGCGCGCCATGCCCAGGGCGATGAGGATGTCCTCTTTAATCTCCTTGACCTTGCGTTCGGTATTGAGCACATGCCCCTCAGTGCCGTAGGTTTCAGCCTTCACATAGAACGGCACAACCAACCCGCTTCTCATGTCCATCTTGTTGATCTCGTTGCGGATGGTCTCCAGCATCTTTTTGTTGGGCATGATCACCTTGTCGCCATAGTGCCCGCCGACATGAATGAACCTCATCGGCGTGGTCCAGCGCTTGGCGATAGCGCGTTCAGCCTTTCGGAAATCCCGCAACAGTTCGATGGACTCGAAGGCCGGCAGCACCAGGCTGTTTCCACGAGGTGAAAACTCAGGCGCGTTCCATTTGATGTGAACCATTTGGTCGAGGGCGAGAGCGACGCCGTCGTCAGTATTATCGAAATTGCCGTCGCGCATTTCCTTTTTCTGGACAGCTTCGACCAGCGCCCCGTTTTCAAACTTCAGCTTCACGGAAATCGGGTTGATGCAGATAAGCTTCTCGATGTCGTCGCCGCCCTCATTGCGCCGCAGGTAACCAGTGCAATCGCCTTTGACGAGCAGTTGGAGGATCATGTCCTTTACGAAGCTGTTGACGTCCAGGCGCCGGGAAAGCTCGCGAGCCTGTTTCTTGGTTTCCTCTTCCTTGCTCGTCACGCCAATCTCGTCGCCCATGGCGAACACCCGCCATGAATTGATCGTGTTTGAAACGATGGGTTCTTCGAGATAGAACTCCCATGCCCTGGCCGCGCGCTCATGCCACTCGCGGGGGATGGTCTCGGTCACGCCCTGCTTTTCAAAGACGTTTGATGCAATAGATGCAGCAGCGCCCATCTGCGCCGGATCGAGTATGATGCCGAAGGATGAGAGGTCCGCATCCGGCTTTACTTTCGTTTGCGTCTTTCGTTTTTTAGCGCTCAATGCTTTCTCCTCACTAAAAAATCGGGTCCGTGGCCACAGGCGCCACAAAGACTTCGATAAATCGGGTCTGCTGTTTGTCAAACTCGGTCCGCTCCCGCACCAGCGCCATGCATCGCACCGCATCGATGATGTGGTCATTGCCCTTGGAATAGGTCACCCGACCGTTGCTCATCGTGTAGGTCTGCGTGGCGAACTGCTCTTCAAGCTGCCGGTCGGTCGTTGCAAATGCGATGTCGCGCCGCTGCATCGAGCCGTTGATCAGGCTGGTCATGTATTCCTTGGTGCGCTTTTTGATCGGCTTGCCCGCGTCGTTGAATCCGACGATGGTGCTTCCTCCGAAATTAAAGCCCTTGAGCCGCTGCACGAACTCCCGGTCTTTGAACTTGTCCAGGCTCGTAAGCTCCTGCACCACGGCCAGGCCGTTGCCGCCGTTGTCGATGCCGATGCCGGTGAACTCGAAGTAGATGTCCAGAACGCGGATCAATTCCGATAACCAGGGATACGGCACCTGCTCGCCGTGAACACGCAGGATTTCCCGCGCCACGCCTTCATCGTCCTCGTGAAAGACCACAAGCTCCGACGGGTCGCTGGTGTATCCGGTGTCGATTCCCATCCAGAAAATGCCCTTACGCGGCGACAGGTTTAGCAGCATGTCGAAACGCTGGCGCACCTCGTCATCGCTGTCGCAGCCTTCAAGTTCCTCGGCGGTAATGGTCACCAGACGAAACTCCGGTACTTTCCTTCTGCACCCATGAAATGCGGTCATGACAAAAGCGCCGAAGGAAGGCTGCCCATGTTCTCCAGCCACTTCGTGTTGCCAGCCCGACGACTCCTTACCTCCGTAAAATTCCAGAAGCTCCTCTTCGCGTTCGTCGTTCCAGTTTGGATTGAACCAGGAGGGCCAACGGAAGATTTTCCATTTTTTGGACTGGGTCAGCCGGTAGTAGGTCGTGTCCCGAATGCCGTTGGGCGTCGAGTAAACACGAAATTTACCACCGGCGTTCAGGCATTGGCGAAGCGCGTTCCACGCCTCTTCCGGCAGCCACGCCCCTTCGTCGACCCACAGCCGGTCCACATGTAACGACCGAAATGACTCGCCGCGTGGTCCAGCCGGGCGAAAGTGAAGAACGGTGCGGTTGGTAAATTCAATCTGGAAATACGGGTTCCGCTTGATTTTCAGATTGCCGAGCTTGTTTCGTGCGATGGAGGCTTCCAGATCGGGATTGGCGAATAGCTGAAACTCCACCTCTTCGATGATCGTGTTCAAATGCCCCTGGTGCGGAGCGCCCACCAGTCCAGATCCTCCCGGAGTGGTGAATGCGTAATGCAGAACGTCGGTGGACAGCGAAATGGTTTTTCCATTATCTCGGCCATCGAGGTGAATGATGTTTCTCCGCCGACATCGCAGGTCATCAACCTGGTGCTTCCAATAATCGCGCCGACTGCCATCCCGGTTTTGTAGGTACGACTCGCCCCAACGAACCGGGTCCAGCAGCACCCTGGCAATGGCCTCTTCGTTCTTTGGAAGCGATGTGGTCGTCGTCATGCGGCCTCCAAATAAATCTTCGCCAGATCGCGATTATTCCCTTGATCTTCTCGTGAACCGAAGCGATGTGTGTGCTCGTAAGAGGCTGATCTGAAAGGAGATATCACATGGCGAGTTACATCCTGACCAACCTGGACACCGGAGCGATCCTTGGCCAAAAGCTGAATGAGCGGAGCGCTCGCCCCTTCGTCAGCATTGCCGAGGCTTATGAAACGCTGGCTCGGATGGAAGCGAAGGCGGGCGCGAACTCCGACGATGCGGGACATTCGTTCAATGCATGGAGACTCTGCGAAATCAACCCGGTCGAAAGACCATAAACACTGAACCGAAAGGAAAATGCCATGTCCAAGAAAGTCACCACACTCAAAGAGGCCGTCGAGAAGTACATGGAGCATCTGGAGGCTGAAGGAAAAACCGAACGCACGAGGTATACATACCTCATGGATCTGAAACTGGCCCTTGCACATTTCGGCGAGGATAAAAAGCTCGACAAGCTCATCCCTGCACAGGTCGCGGGCTTTTTCAAAAGCGACCTGGTCACCAAGGTCCCCAAAAGCGGACGCGAGAAAAGTCCCATTACGGTGACTAAAACATTGAGGGTCTTTCGCCAGATGCTGGTTTTTTGCCGCGATCAGAAGTGGATTGAAACGCTTCCACTCACGAAAGATGAAGCCGCGAAGGTCAAGGACAAGGCCGAGCCGAAAAAGGCCGAACCCAAGCAGACCGCGAAAGCCGACAGCGAGCAACCCACCGAAGCCGCCGCCGAGGAGAAATAACCGATGGTCGATTCGATCCCCATCCCGCCCGAAGTCCTCGAAGGCATCGAGGCTGTGAGAAAAAGCGGGAGAACCAACATGCTGGATCGCCCAGCGGTTGCCGCCATCGCGCTGGAACTCGGCCACATCGATGCGGCCTTCTGGCTTGAAGACAAGGCCAACCACACCACATACGCCAACGGCATTTTCAAAGGCTTTACCAAAGAGAAGAATCCCACCCCGTAAAATCTCGCCACTACGCCCTCCCGCAATGAGCGCCCTTTTCTGGGCGTTTCTCTTCGGGCTGTAAAACCTCTCATAAGTACCTGAATATCCTTGACTTTCACATGACGTGAAGCCCTCATGCGTCCCATGATAACGAGAACCACAAACCGGAGGGAGACCATGATGAACAGCACGACAAACACCGAAAGCAGCCCATGCGCATTGCGCTGGATCGAGATCAACAAACGATTCGAACTCGTTAACAAGGAGAGAAAATTCAAAAGCCAGAAGGCACGGGAACGGTTCATCGAGAAGCTGCTCGACAGCGGCAATCTCTATGAAATCACTGCCAGCCTGAATTAGGGGGACACGATGATCGAATTTTATCAGACGCGCATGGGAAAGACTTTTTACGACCACACCCTGCCGACCATCGCCAAGGAACTGGGTCGGCTCAACGGGCTGCTGGAACGAATCGCCACGGCAATGGAAAAGCAAAACACCGGCAAGAGCGAAGGCCAGGATCAAAGCAACCAGGAGGTCAATGATGGCAAAGCCTAGATTGCGACGCGGAATGGTCATGAAGTACACGGGCGACGACCACGCCTTCATGAAGGGGTTCAAGGTCAAGCTCATCGCCCCGATTCTCGACGACAACGAGCGGTACACCGGCCTTTGGGATGTCGCGCCCTGGATCGAACAGGACCAGCGGTTCTCCTGGGTCACCAGCGACGCCCGCCGCGAGAATCTGGTTCCGCTGGAGGGAAAAGCATGACGAAGGGGAATCGGAAAAAGACGATGGTCATCGACATGAATGCCGTGCGCCGCGAAATCGCCGTGGCGCATTCCCGCATTCGCCAGTGGGAAAAGGCCGCGACCGAAACGCCGACGCCCCACGACCACTGGAACAAGCTGGCTGAATTCGCCGGCGCAAACCTCAAAAAGGCAATGAGCGCCGGGATCGTCCATATCGAGATCCCGCACGAGGGACGTGGGAAACCACGGTTCGCGCTCCAGGAGGACTAAATCATGAAACTGGAAATCGCCATCGACGTGTTGCAATCCATGATCGAGCGCTGCCAGGGCAATCTGATCGCCATCCCCGAGGACGAAGAGACCGAAGCCCTGCAACGCGCCATCGACTGCTTGACCACCGCTGTCATAAAACGCGAGGCCGAAATCAATCGGGCCGTCCACATGATCCGCGAGATAAGCGGGTGGCCGGACAAAGACGTTGCGGAAGTCTGGACTTTCCTGCGCGACAAGATCCGATTCAGCGAGGACGAGAAACTGGAAATCGAAAGCCGCCTGGGAATCAGGTAGGGGGTGACCATGAACTTCAAGCAAGCCATCAAAGTGCTCAGGGCCAGGAAACGGCGCGCATCCGGCAACGAGGCCGAAGCCCTGGCCATCGCCATCGAGCAGCTGGTCAAAGCCGAACGCGCCCGGCAAGCGGAGATCAAAAAGGCTGTGGGGCTTATCCACGATGCGGTCTTCGATTCCGACGGCAACCTCAACGAGGGCGCCTGGCGCTATCTCAAGGACCGGATCGACTTCCCGCCCGAGGACAAGGCCGAAATCATTCGGCAGCTCGGGCTGGCTGAAAAGGAATAGCTTATGAATCTCACCACCGCCATCAGCCAGTTCCTCACACGGCTTGAGGCCGAAGGCAAAAGTCCGAATACCATTTCCTGCTATCGGCACGACCTGGGATCGCTGGCCACATTCGCCGGTGACATTTCTAGCGCCGAGATTACCGAGGACATGCTCGCCCGCTTTTTGCTTTCGGACGCCGTGACCAAAACGCACACGGGCGCCCCTCGCAGCCAAGCGAGCACCGGGCGCATAAAGGCCTGCCTGAAATCGTTTGGGCGCTTTGCGGCCAGCGTGGGCGCAACAGAACGCGACCCCGCTACATGGATCAAAATCAAACGGCACCAGCGCAGCGCACCCAGTTATCTGACGCCCCAGGAAGTCAAAACCCTGGTCAAAGCCGTCGCATCCCGCAAGGGCGCCTCGGCCGAGCGCGATCTGCTCATGCTCAAGATTTTTCTTGGCACCGGCATCCGCCTGGCGGAATTGGCCGGGCTCGACATCGCTGACGTACGGCTCGACGACAAGAAGTTGCGGCTCCAGCACGTCAAGGGTGGGCATTCCCAGGAACGGTTCCTCAATACCGACCTGCGCCGCGCCCTTCGCAAATACGTTCGGGACCGCAAGAAGGTCTCCACCGACTCCGATGCCTTGTTTCTGTCCAACCGCAATACTCGCATCAGCACCCGCCAGGTCCAGGAGCGATTGAAGCTCTGGCTCGCTTGGGCTGGCCTTGACGGCAAGATCACCGTCCACGGCCTGCGCCACACCTTTGCCACGATCCTTTACAGCCGCACCCACAATCTGCTGCTGGTATCCAAAGCCCTTGGCCACGCACAAGTCGCCACCACCCAGGTCTATGCTCATATCGCCGATGACGAACTTGAGGATGCGCTCGAGGGGCTGTGATCGCCCCGTTTTTTTCGTCAGAGAACACGTCTTATGAGACGTTCCGGTCATGGCCGCACCTCGCAACTCCGCAGACTTAGGGCATCGCCTCCGACGACTTCCACGCGATCATTTTTTCGTTTTGTCGCCATTGGCCTCTTTTTCCTTGGATTCTTTCACGCGAGCCAGCAGCGCCACGGCCCATTCGGCGGGCGTGGTGTTCGTTCCGGTGCTCGTATCGCGCTGCACCCTCGTGGCCTTTAACGCCTCCAGTTGCTTGCGGAACAGCACATCGAAATTACCGATGGCAGCATCGGCGTTTCCCATCACAGCGCAGTGCCATTTCGTGAAGTAGAACGCCGCCATCGACGCCTGCATCAGATCAGTGGACTGGTTGAGTTCGAAATCGCTGTGGATTGACTCCAGCGCAAACTCGAAGATCACTTTTTCTTCGTCGGTGAGCAGCTTCTTCACATAGGCGCCGTGCTTGAGGGCATTAAGATTGCCCGGCTTACCGCCGCCGTGATTCTTCGGATTTGCTCCGTGAAAACGGCAGACCGTATATCCTTTGACCGCAGGATTGGTACAACGCTTACCGCTGCTCTTTGTTTTCGCTGTGCATCGCTGTACGCGGTTGCCAAAGCTATCCACCCAGTCCTGGTCGTCCGGTAAAATTCGCTTATTTGCCATGGGTTTTTGCTCCTTTCGTCTGGGTCGATTTGCCATTTTCAGACATCTCCCACCAGGCACTTTCCCCATCAGTAGAAACGATCATGACGAACCCTCCAAGCTCAGATGGTGGAAGTATTTGCCACCCATTACTTCCGCCTCACGTTTTTGAGAATGTACCGAACGCCGGTACGGGTAAGCAGATAGGTCTCGGCGATCTCAGTGATGGTTCGGCCCTCGTTGTACATCCGGATGATTTCCAGGTTGCGCAGGGTGCGTTTCGCCTTCATCCGGGAACGCACATAGAGATACCCGCCCGGAAAGTGCTCCTGAATCCGCTCGACCAATTCCGGCGGCAGTATTTCCTCTGCCTTTGCCCGTCGATGTGATCCCATCAGGCGCTCTTTCTCTGCGCATCGAGCGGATACTCGATAATCCGTTCAACCGGCAGGGTTTCGCGCAAGGTCGAGATGAATTTTCCGAGATCGGACTCGCCCATGGAATCGTAGTGGGCGCACTTGTCCTTTCGACGAGACAGAACCGTATGGAGCGAATAGGTTTTCTGCGATCCCGATGCTGTCGACCATTGACCGGCTGCGCATTTAACTTTGCGCTCTCGCGCTCCGGTCAATTCCGATACGTGCGTGAACTCCTTGCAGTGAAGACAGTTGGCGCAATAGAGTTTTTGTGGATTGGCCATGATGATTACCTCGCTTTCAGTTCCCACCACTCTCCGACCAGGTCCTTGAAGTCATCGAGGTCCATGGTGACGATGGCGCGCTCGTTATCGTCCCTGGTGATAGCGATGGGGTATTTTGTTTTGTCGTTGCAGTTATCGAAGGCTTGCCTCAGCGCGGCTTTGACATTGCAGCGCTTGTGACGTTTGCACTCGATGAAGAAAACGGGATTCAGAACATCTCCGACTTCGGTTCCATCACGGTATTGAAAACCACGCCTGGATTCGTTGCCGAATATCTCCCGCAATTCCATGGCTATCTCACGCTCAAATCGAGCGCCCTTTTCTCGGCTCATTTTGCCCATGATTTATCTCCCCATGACGGCGGCGAGCCGCTCGTTTCGGTTCACGTTTGCTGGTGGAACGAACTCGATATCGGAAAAAACCGGCAAGCCGATCCTTTTCGCTTCTTCGATTTCGATGGCGGTCCCTTGCGACCCAGCCCATCCATCGACCAGCACAAGCAGATCGCATCGGCGCAGCATCTCCAATCCGCCTGCGAGGAACGATTCTTCCGGGGCCGCTCCGGACATGAAGGCCGAGTTGGTGTGAGGGCAGATCACGGCATAGCCCAGTTCCCAAAGCCGTGTGGCTACAGACCGGGCTGCATGGATGTTCTGGGCAATCTCGTTGTGGGTGCGTCCACGATATTTTCCTGCGACATAGGCCAATTGCATTTCAATGCTCCTTTCTCAAAACAGGCTTGCCTGTCGTTTTTTGGGTTGTGTTGGTTTTGGCGATGGCTGTTTCTTCTTCGGCTTTTGCCTTCGCTGAAAAGTCTTTTGCGGTGTTTTGGGGATATCCGACGTCGGTTCATCATGGGAAAACGTGAACCGATCCTTTTCGTCACGTCTGCCGACGTGAGTGATTTTGGTTCCGGGAAACGTGGAGGTGATCAGGGATAACTTTGCAATGTCCTCTGCGCTGATCTCCACCCGGTCATCACGCCCGGTGTATTCAGGCACCAGGGTGAACTCGCCGGCATTGCTTTTGACATGAACCTCGACCTTCAAAGCCTTGAAGGAATCCACATCGGCCTGGGTAAGCTCTCCGGGTTTTCGATCCAGAATCGACTGGTCCTGATCATGAGCATCGAGAAAGCGCTTGAACCCTTCCAGGTGGAGTTTGTAATAAACGGCCAGCGCTTTTTTGAATCCCTTTCGATCCCCGGATTTCCAAAAGGAGTTGATCTTGTCATTGACCTGCCGGATGGACCCGTGAATATCCGGCTGGCTTTTTTCGATCCACTCCAAAGCGCCATCGGGATAACGTGCTCTGATCTGGTCGATGGTCCGGTTGAAGAGCCGCTCGAAGAAGTTCATCGCCAACACCCCCTGATGATCGAATTGGGGCCAATATTGGCTTTTTGATGGACCTCACCAGTCTCACCAGTCCTCACCAGTAACTGGTGAGGCGAAATTTCCAAGCTTTTCAGAGGGTTAAGTAGGAACCTCACCACCTCACCAGTTTTTTCAAGTAAAGTCACGCTATGCGCGAGGAAAAAAATGGAGATCGCTTTTTTACGCGTTATATATAGGAGAGATGTCGGGAAAACTGGTGAGGTGGTGAGGATATGGTGTTTTTGCTTGAAATTCAGATAGTTAACCCCGATTAAAGCTGGTGAGGAAACTGGTGAGAACTGGTGAGGAATTGCCCCAAAAAGGTCATTTGGAAAAGTACCCTTCGGGAAAATACTGGTGAGGTGGTGAGGAATAAAAAGGTTTTCATCACAACCTTTCGGGAAAAAACTGGTGAGGTGGTGAGGATCAGAAGGGAATTTCATCATCGCCCTCCTTTCCGCCAAGGTCGGCAAGACCCAAATCGCTCATTTTGATCTTCCAGACACGGTGTGATTTTCCTTTGTGCCAAATTGTTGTGGAGGGACGACCCGGGTCGACATCCACCAGAATCCCCTCCTCAGCCAGCTGCTTTCCGATGGCCTTGATGGTGAATCCGAGGGTGTTTCCGGCGTCTCTGAGCACCTTTTGAATCTCGGCCAGTGCGATCTTTGGATAGATATAGGCGTGGTCGTCATCGTCCCGTATGAAGCCGACGACGTTGCGAAGTTCGTGAGGTTCAAGCTCGATAAGCTCGGAGCTTCGCCATATCTTATTCTTGGAGGAATGGAGCACCACGCGACCGCTGTGAAGCATGTCCGACAGAGTGTCTAAAAAGACGTTGTTGGCCTGCTCACTGACCACCGATTGGCTGTGCTCATCGCGGAGCAGAAACAGGTTGTCAACGTGCTCCGCGATCATGGCATCGCATTGCTCCGCGCTTAATACCTCAAGTTTTTTTAGGAATTGTGCGAACAGGTCAAAGCCGACCTTGTTCATGGCGAAGTTGTGGGCGAGGCGGGCGCCGTTGGCAATATCTTCGACGCCCTCGTAAAACATATCCGTAGCCGCTTCGATCCTGGCCACCAGATCGTCGAACCAGCCTTCCTGGGAAATGACGTGCTGAATGAATGCCGGAGTCACTCCTTTATATAGATGTTGGTGCTTGATGCATGCCCTGCCGCGCACAAGATCCTTGTGGCGGGTGTTAACGCTGACAATGATCATCCGCGCCAGGGTGGATGCTTCGTTGTCCGGAACGTCCTCTCCGGTGACCAGCAGGTTGCCTTTGATGATGTATGTTCGCTTCACGGATGAGTCGCTGTTGAGCCGACCTCGGCCTCGACCATCGGAATAGTTCTGGAGTATCTGGACGACCTGCTCATGCCGCTTCTGAATGTTTTTCAGCTTGAAATCATCCACCAGGTAAAGGCAGTCGGCAAAGTAATGCCCCACTCGTTGAATCTGGTATGGGGTTGAGGTCCAGGAGTTGGCCGCATCACCGGTGGCAAAATCGCCGAAAAAGTTTGCAAAGCGCGCGGCAAGGAAGGATTTTGACGCGCCGGTGATGCCGGTGATCCACAGGACATATCGCTCGCCGGTAGTGGTTGTGGCGTGGTCCAGCTTCGATAAAAAGGGCGAGATGAACGTGTGCCCGGCCAGAGTGTGCGTAACCGTGTGGCTGTTGAGATCAAAAAGATCGTTCACGATATGGGTGCAAACCCTTTTCAACTCCTCCTTGTCGAGCCGGATCATGTCCAGGCTCTTGGCGTATTCCACTTCCGTAAGATCGATGATCCTGTCGGTGTTTTTCACCATGCCCAAAGGGGTAACGACCAGGGACGGCGTGAAGTACCGATCCTCGGCGGGCTCGATAAAGCCGATCCGGGTATAGGCGTTGATCTGTAGGGCTTGGCTGGTGTCCTGAGTGGCCCTGCGGATGTCGTTTATGTCCCGAGGCCAGTATTTACATTCACTGCCCCCTTGCTCTCCGATGGCTTCGTTCAGCTTCTGGTTATTGGCGAATACTTTTCCGGAGATTCGAAGGGTGGTGATCTTGCCTCCGGCGGTTTTGATTTCCCCTTCTATGATCCGATAGGGTTCCAGTTCATCGCTGAACCAACGATCCGATTTGAGGGTGATAATGAAATTGGTGAACAGGTTGTAATGAACCTGCCCGGTCTCATCGACGAGCTTTTTCTCATAGCAGTTGTTTTGAATACGGTAGTCAGGCAGGTCATCCCGTGATTGGGCTTCGCTTATGCGCTTTTTCTGCTTGCCGTTGACAACCTTTTTGAGTTCAGCGGGCTTGGCCTTGGGGACCTTCTCTTTGATCCTATCCAACAGGGGTTGATGTTCTTCCTTTTTGGTCAGGCTGATTTCTTCCAGCACCGCTTCAAGTGCGCCGGTGATGGAACCGCCCTCGATCAGGTCCGGATCGATATCGTCAATGAGCGCGATGATCCGCTCGCCGCGCTGCCTGGCCGCAAGACCCGCCGGGGCCTTGACGCCACAACCCTCTGCGGGGCAGCCGGTAAACCCGTCGCTTCGAATCTTCGCGCATGTAACCGGTCCGGAGGACATGGAGAGGTGGGCGATCTTCCCGTTGGTTTCGTCAGCGGAATATCCAGGATGTCCATTAGAAAGGTTGTGAACAAGTTCGTGCCCGTCCGTAAACCGGCACAGATTAGATATCATGTCCATCCAGAGGGGCTCGACCAGGGACGCCTGGTTATCGCGGCAGTGCTGGATAAATGCACAGCGGTCCAGGCAGACGTGCGCGCCCGCATTTGTGGGCGGATTGCTTGATTGGTGCTGAACATCCGGCGGCGGTGTTTCGGAAAGATCGACGCCGAGGGCTTTGGCTACTCGTTTGATATCTTCAATTGATATGAGAAGCGGTCCGCCCCCGGCATCAATCTGCTCGGCAAGGGATTTCAGTAAAGGCGCCTGTTTGGGAAATGGCTCAAAGTCGTTGTCCGGATCGACAAACAGGGTATTGCCATTTTTCATGTGCCCGCCGCATAGGGGTCCAGCGATCAGGTTTCCAAGACCTTTGCCGGTGAGCCTGTCCTGGTTCGGAAAGATGCGATCAAAGGATGGGGAATGAAGGTCATCGTCATCATCAAGGCAACCGGCTTCTTCCAGCAGGGCGAAAAATAAGCGCCGTGGCATGAAGGCCGGAATCGCGTCTGTGAAAAACCACCATGCATGATATCCCTTGCCGGACTTGGATCGTTCGACATGGACAGCGATATCGTGGACATCGCAAACGTCGAGAAAAGCCTGAACATCCTTTTTAGGATCGCGCTTGATTCCTGTGGAAGGATCGGTATGGTCGTCGAAATCGCCGGCCATCTGCAGGCAGACGTTTTCCAGGACATCTCCATCAGCGGTCGTGTGGGAGGGCAGCAGAAAGTATAAGCCAAGATGCTCTTTAAAGTTTTTTGCGCTGGGCTGAACCGGCGTTTTGGCGCTCAGATGCTCCCAAATAACCTCATCAGTGACTTGGGCGTATTCCTTGTTGGCGCAATTGGAGCAATTACCGGACAGGTTGTTTTTATTGGAAAGGGGGCATTTTCCCCGGTTGAATTTATTGATACAAACCGGCGACCACCCCTGTTTGACTTTACCGTCCCTGTCCTTTTTTTTCCCTTGCCATGACTGGGCGAAAACATCTGGCCTGGCGCCCCTGATAAATACATTCTTATATAATTCAATGCGATCGGACTTCTGGTTCATCGTTGATACCCCTTCAGACGAAATGGGGCATTGACCGGGCCTCTTTGATGGGCGCGACGCCATATCCTGCGTCCGGCGAGAGTTCCCTGGGTGAAGGTCGCCCAGTTACCTCGCACGTCGTAACGGACCCGGTGTTTGATGCCTGTTTCACTGGAGGATTGGTTCGGATGTGAGGAGTCAGACCAATGCACAACGTGGTAGTCGGCCAGCGGCGGCTTGTTCTTTTTTCTCCGGGAACGATTGATCTTGGCCATGCCGGGTTCAACATCGACACGCACGGAAGGCAGAGCCAGAAAATCCAGGATATTGCGTGCGATGCCGTTTATGGGCCCCCACGCCGCTTCGTGTAGCGATTCAATGGGTTCACCGTGCTGGTCGTAAGCGAACGTGGGCAGTCGACATATCATTGGCTGATTCAAACTGCTGCGATCATAGCCATAGAGAAATCCCGCGATGGCATATTTAAAATTAAGCTCCGCGAGGTGTTGCTGTGTGCCGTCGTTTATTACTTCATCGGCGAGTATCGTCATGTTCTCGATGTCCATGTTTTTGATAATAAATCCGCCTTCAAGCTCCACGTGGACGCAGGGAAAGACGGGATGGATAACATGCCAATTCGGGGGCTGCGGCCCTGGATTCTGAACAATGGCACGGACGTGGCCGCGCTCAAGGCGGATGACTGTGGCTTTTTGCAGAATTTGGAATGCCACGCTCGCGATGCGGGCTAATTCCGGCGATGGATCGTTTGCTTGCCCTTTTAGTGATTCGCATAGGCTGTCATAGCGCATCATGATTCACCCCCTTCCAGCAGCGTCCTTAAGTTGGTGAACCTTTTCGTAACAGCGTTGTTTGCAATGGCGATGCGGACTGCCTTGGGCGAGCCGATCAGGAACAGGTACCGAGCGGCGCGGGTGATGCCGGTGTAAAGCAAGTTGCGTTGCAGCATCATGTAATTGGATGTGTGGATCGGGATGATGACCGCCGGGTATTCAGAGCCCTGCGATTTATGAATACTTACCGCCCAGGAGGGCATGAGTTCGCTTTCCGCTTCATAGGGGCGGTAAAGCGAATAGAGACCATCGTCGAAGGCCACGAGGATCATGCCAAGACCAGCATAAAATGAATGGACAACGCCGCTGTCGCCGTTAAACGCGCCGTACCCGGCATCGCCATCGAGCTTCCAGGAAAAATCAACCTCAAGCTCCCTGGACCATTTCAAAGCCGGATTGGAGGCCAGCTTTTCAGCCAGCAGTGCGCGGCCTTTTTCACCAAACACCAACCGCTGATAATTGTTTTTCCGCTGCATCGCCTTGTCGCCCACCTTGAGACGGGTTCCCTTGATGGTGGCGCCGCTCGGATTCAAAAGATTGCTGAGAAAAGGATTGAGGGCGTCTGCGCCGATGGATGATTTATTTGCAGGGCAAAGGACCTGCACATCACGAACCGGGTCCAGGTCAAACTTCTGCTTCACAGCACCCAGGGTCATTTCAGTTACCTTGACGATCTTGGTCACATCGTCAGCCGCCGCGTAAAAGAAATCCTGTTGATTGTCGTGAACCAGCCCTTTGCCCGCATTGATGGCGTGAGCGTTTTTTACAATAAAGCTCGCCTTGTCCTGGCGAAGGATCTCGGTCAGTTGAATGACGGGGCAAACGCCGGAGGCGATGATATCGTCCAGCACTCGGCCTGGCCCCACCGATGGAAGCTGATTGATATCGCCGACCAGAATCAGCTGCGTATGCTTGGGGTCAATGGCATCGAGGAGAGCATCGAAAAGCAGAATATCGGCCATCGTCGTTTCATCAATTATCACCACGTCAGCATCAATGGGATTGTCTCGATTGATCCGAAAACCCTCTTCAGGGTGATACATAAGCAGTCGGTGTATGGTCTGAGCACTGCGCCCAATCTGCTGTGACATTCTTTTACTCGCTTTTCCGGTCGGCGAGCACAGGGCGATAACCAGATCGCCAAAGGCTTTCACCATGGCGTTGAGCGTCGTGGTTTTTCCGCTACCCGGAAGTCCTGTGAACACCATCAGGTTGCTTGCCATGGCGCATGAGACCGCCTCACGCTGCTTTGGCGTCAGCCACTCCCATTCATCCTTTGAGATGACTGCCATGATCCTGTTGATGGTGTGGGCTGCAATAGCCTTCAGCTTGGCGGCGACACGATTTTCAGCGGCAAGATACTTATTCAGGCAGACCCGATCTTTGAAGATAGTTTCCAGCTTTTCGTTTTCAAGAAGGTATGCCAGTTCCTTTGCAACCATCTCGGTCGAAACAGAAAGCAGGTCGGCGGCATTTTTCACCAGGTTCTTTGCGGGCAGGTAACAATGACCGTTTCCTTCAGCCGCCTCATGCAGCGCATGAAATATCCCGGCGCGAATGCGAAACGGCGACGCCGTGTCAAAATCCAGCAGCCTGGCGATTCGGTCGGCAGTTTTGAATCCGACGAAGTCAACTTTATCGGACAGACGAAAGGGGTTCTTCTTGATGATCTCCATGACCTGATCGACGCTCTTTTTGGGATAAGCGGCCAGGATGCGGTTCTGAAGGGCCGGGGTGATTCGGCATGTTGCGAAAAACACCCCGGCCTTTTTATCGGCTTTGCTTTTTTGCCAGACATCCCTGATTTCATCGGCGCGCTTTTTTGTGATGCCGGATATCTCGACCAGCTTTAAGTGATCGGATTCCACCACATCGAAAAAGCTCTCGCCGAATCGTTGTATGATCCGTTCGGCAATGGCGGGTCCGATCCACTTGAAGTTGCCGATCAGATATTGCTTTACGCCATTGACGCCTTTGGGACGGATGGACTTGCAGTTGCGAAAAGCAAATTGCCTGCCGTAATTGCTGTCTTGCCAGCGGCCCTCCATGGCCACCGTGTCACCTTCCGAGATGGCCGGCGGCAGTACGCCGACCACTGGATGGTGATCAACCTTTCCGGTAATCCAGTTTTTTTGTGAGGTGTAGTGAATGCCCAGCACCCCTTCTATCCGCGTTGCTTCCATCAGTCCTCCAGAAAATCGGGAAGATCGTCATCGTCGGAATCGGAGTCATCAGTGGAAGGGTCAGCGGGCTGATCGGAGTCCAGATCAACCTTGCGAAATTCCCGGAAGGTCTCGTACAGGGCTTTGAACTGAACGATTTCCTCGTTAGAGCACTGGCCGAGGTTCTCCATTTTCAACACCGCGTAGGTGCCATCCGGCTTTTCCAGGGACAGGCGGGTTTTGAAAACGAAGAGCGGCAGGTCGGCGTACTGGCCGTTTTTGAGCTTCAATTTGCTGGTGAAATATTTGGCGATGTAACGCCGCGTCGGAGCCAGCGAGGCGCCCTTGGCGCGAACCAGAAAGGGTTGCCCTGTGGCCAGGTCTACGCCGATGAAATTGTAAACCAGGGAGCACTCGGGCTTTTCATTGCGCCGCCAATTCTTCTTGTGGCAGGAGGCGCATTCAATCTCTTTGCCGTCCTGATCGAAGCCGGTTTTCATGTCATCAGAACGGCATAGAATCTCCGAACCCTGTCCCTCAATGTAGATGGAATTGCGCCGGGTTTTCTTGATTGTGAGAAGCACCCCTTCGATGCTTTCGGCAATCTCCTCCGTGGATGTATCGAAGAAGCAATCCTTGGGGACCCATTCGCCTTCGTCATCCTTCATCTTCATGTTGTAGGCCTTGATCGGCAGGGGGCGGTCGTCCTTATCCAATTCCCCCAGGGCGTTCAGTTCGCCCAATTCCTGGGCAAGATCGTCAGGCAGAGCCAGATCGGTTGCGGGGTTAACGGTTGCCACTGCGGTTGTCTCTGTTTTCTTCGGACTCATTTGCGAGCCTCCTTTCGGTTATGAAATGATTGATTCAATAAACTCGTGATCCACGGTTGGTTCGCTGGGCCGGTGTTTGGCCGGTTTCAGCGAATCCAGATCAACGTCTGCAAGTTCCGGATGTTTGGTTTGGATATGCCGGTATCGGTTATGGATTTCGTCGGCGGGAAGCAGCCCCGCGCAAAGCTCCCGAAACTCGCAACCGCCGTACAAAGTGCAAGATGTCGGATTGCGATAGGGCGCCGTCGACCGCCTCAAATCGCGGGTGATGTGATAGAAGTCCAGCGCCCACTGATGGAGTTCTTCCGGAGTAAACTCCCGCTCCTCACGCAGGAAAAAGGTGTTGCCTTCATTGCGGAGCCGGTCGATGATTTCGGCGTATTCGGAAGGATCGGAACCGGTACGGGAAAGCGCAGCCTCAAACACTTCGAGGGTAGTGTCGATGTTGGCGCGTTTGGAAATGCTGCCGTTTTTCAGTACATCGGGCTCGATCGGCAATTTTGTCCGAAGGACGTTGTAGACAACCCCTTTAACTTGCACGCCAAGAAATCGGGATACGGCCCAGGCATAGGCGCGGATCTGGTAATCGGTATCGAGCCGGTTGAAATAATTTCTGTCTTTTGTACCAACGGTTTTATGTTCGAAAATCCATATCGAGCCGTCGCTTTTCCTTCGGACAACCATGTCCACGCGGCCGACAATGTCGAAAATCCGCGAGCCCCGACCACTGGGTGAGATCAATGGATGCTTAAATGGCAGTTCGATGTAGAGAACTTCGTAAAGCTCCGGATCCTCTTTCCAATAATCGAAATATCCGCGAAGCATATCCTGGACGAGGGGGGTGAGTTCTTCGCCGTATGCGCTGTGGGCCAGGTATTCCCCGGCGCTTTGCAGGGCATGATCGACCTTGCCGGTTTCATAAATGCTCTCCAGCCCGATATGAACCGACTTGCCCAATGTCAGCGGTCGCTTTTCCTCCGCCGGAACAAGCAACTGACGATAGCGATAGTCGTGTTTTTTCCTGCACGCCAGATAGCTGTTTGCCTCGCTGACGCTGATCGTTTGGCGTGTTAGAGACGAAACTATTTTCATCGCGGCACCTCCTGTTTGTTCAACTCGCGCCGGTACAGGGCGTACAATTCGGAACCGCCCGCGTCCTGGCCGCTTTCCTCAACGAAATATTCGAATCCCGGTTCGATCAGGTGTTCGAGTTCCCACCTGCGAAACAGGCCGGGCACCCGTCGGTATTGCTTTGGATCGGCGTTCTTTTTCAGCAGCGCATCCAGGTCGAATGTCATGCGTCACCTCCCGTAGTGTTTGGAAAGGGCGAATTGCCCTCCTGCCTTCCCAAGTCACCCGAAAGGAAAAACGTGACAGGCTTTTTGGGGAAATCGCCCTGTGACTCCCTGAGTTGCGCCTTAGCTCTTTGAAATCGCTTGCGAATTGCTGACGATGAAATTCCATGAGCTTTCGCCAGATCGACGAGTTTTTCGCCGATGATGATGTGGTCGATAAGAAGCTCTGCGTCTGATCGAGATAATCCAGCCTCGTGAACCAACCGATCCTGGAGCACATCCATGGGCTGTTTTTCGGAATCGAAAATCTCGGGGAGGCTGATCAGCGCGGCCGGGGTGATTGACTTGGGAGAATGGGGAGTATCTTCCTCGCCGGGTCGTTGGGCTTTTTCCAGCTTGTTGTCGGCCTGGGCAAGCGCCCCCATCAATTGATCCAGGCTGGTTTCCCGGTTTTTTCGAGACAACTCGCGCAGTGCTTGACGGCGTGAGTTCGTCCAGGCCGCATACATCAATCGCTTGGCGATGCGAGGTTTTTCCCAGAGACCATTCTTTTCAAGTCGACCGCAGACCGCATCCCATATCGAACCGGCTGCCTCTGCGTCCGAGGGGTACAACCGGCGAATGCGGCAAAAAGCCCATTCCATGGCGGGCCACAATCCGAGCAGGAGGATGGCAAGCCACAGAGTGGAGTTTTGATCACCGGCGGTGTGCAGGTTCCGAAGAGAGCGAAGCACATCATCTTCGGCATCGATCCCGTGGCTTTCATAGTCCAGAAGCCAATCGACGAGATGTTCCGGCGAATCAAAGCGCGCCAGGGCTGGATGCGTTTGTTTGATCCTGTCGAACAATCGGATGTTGGAAGCAACGGTCAGTTCTGTTTGCATGCCTTTGCGAAAATCCTTCCATGTGAAGCCCATGAGTCGTCCGCTTTCCGGCGGGCGTCTTGCGCCTCACGATGGCCGTTGATGGACCTCCCTGGGCCTCCGGTTAATGGTTGTTAGGCAGTCCGCATCGACGCACCGGTCGCGTGGTCAGCGTCGGAGGAGCCGTTCAAATAAATTTCTTGAAGGGATTTGCAACGACGACAGGTGGTAAGCACTGAGCCGCCGGCCACAACGAATTGAAGGGTTTTGTAGCGGATGAACAGCTTGTCGTTTTTCTCAACGGCAAGCAGTAAACCGCATTCAGGGCAACGATGTTCGAGTTCCATTTTTCCGTCCTTTCCACGACTTTTTTGTCGCTGGACGGAAATCTAAGGGGGTGGTCAGGTAAACTTGCGGTTGGTTAGCGGTAGGTTTCCGGTAAGTCTATTATTCGTCTTCGAGCGGATAAATGAGGGCGTAGCGAAGCCCCGCGTCCGGAGCCCATTGGTATGCCGTCAGGTCGCCCTCAATTCGGACGGTTTTGATATACTGATACTGTCCGCGCGTGGGCTTATACTCAACTCTGTTCCTGGTTTTCTGAACCTGCTCAACTTTTGATTTGTAGGCTTTTTCTTCGTCCCCACCATCAAATCGATCAAGAACTCCGATTTGTTCCGGCATCAGTGGCGCTCTCGCTTCAACCAAGCGATGGAGAACCCATGCGTGATATTTAACTACAAAGCTCTTGTTTTTTTCTGCATTTTCCTTGGGATGCCAGATTCTGTTTGACCGTGCGTCAACGATCAGATCGAAGGTGTTTTTCAAAGGCCCGAGGATATCTGCTGCTTCCGCCTCGGAGATTCCGCCGCGTCGATCATTGGAAAACAGCAAGGCCGTATGCCCGGCCTCGACATACCCTTCCGGCAGCACCGCTTGCCTGAAATCAGCAAGAATCTCCTCCGGAGGACGCGCAAGCGATAAGCGGTCGCAATCAAAGACCACCGTTTCATTCAATGGGACCATCAGGCAATTTTTATTGTTCATTGCAATTTCACGCGGATCATCAAGGTAGTCGTCGGTCGGCACGAGCAGGACGAACGGTTCTTTCTCGTCCGCAAGCAGATGATCGAGCGCCGGAAGAAAATCATCTTTCCCGGGCGCCAGCGACAGGAAAACCGGAAATCGACGACCCGGCACGGGGATGTACTTACCCACTCGCCACAGAAAACAATACGAATCGTGCTGGACAGGTTTCGCGTTGAACTGAAATAGGCCAGCCAGCGTTTTAGCAAACGCCGCCACTTCAAACCGGTGGACAATCACATCCGCACGCTTTAACTCCAGCCTGTCACATTCCGGGGGGCTCTGTCCGCAGAAGGCCACGTATCTGTCGGGACCATGCTCGACAATACCGCGCGGACAACCCGGCCCGCCCGGCGACGGACACGGATACGACTTGGCGATCTCGTTCGTCGGCTTGATGAATGGATGGAAGATTTCCCACTCGTCGCCCAACGCGTCACGCCAGACCTTTTCAACACCCCCCAGGCTGCGACTAGATTGAAGCAGTCGCCATATCCGCGTCGGGGAATATCTCATCGTCTTCGATGGGTTTGACAATGAATCCTCGTTTCCTCATCCAGTTGTACAGAGCCATGCCGTCTTCATCCCGCTGGAATTTTGTTCCACGGGGCAGCCGGATGGTAAAAGACCGGGTAGTTTTTACGTTGTCGAATTTGACATCGAAAGTGGCGCTGATCAACCTGCCATGGTTTGGAAGTTCCAGTTTGCGATCTCTATAAGCGGCAAAAAGGTCGTCGGCTTTGCGTATCTCCATTTCATTGTGGTTTCCGCCCCAGTAATAGGCTGCCTCCTTCAAGGTTATTTTTTCGAGACCAGGGGTGTCGGAACATACCAGGGATTTCTCCCCCTGTTCCAGCAGGGGGTCGAGACTGAACTGATCAATTTTCTGGAAACGGTCCTCGGAGCCGAAAAGAAAGCTCCCGAAGGCTTTGCGATAGATTTCGGTCACCTTGTCGTTTTCCGCATTGATGCGCAGATCGCCGGTATCAGGATCATAAACGACAACGTCGAAATGTTCCGGCTGGAAATAAACCGCGCCGGATTGACCTTTGTCAATCGAACCTTCCCGGCGAAAAGGCAGACCGTGGCGAATCATGAACCAGATGCCATCGGGATTATTGAACGACACGATGCGGGTATTCCGTTCCCTCTTCATCTTGACCAGCCAGTCGTCCACCCTGTTGATGATCTTGGCCTTGGCGTCCGCATCGAATTTGGCGAGCGGCTCAGGCTTGTGACTGGGGTAGGTCTGAAAGGACCGGCGACTGGAAACCTTTTGCTCGGCGTGTTTCTCCTCAAGAAAGGATCTGTCCGTAAGCCAGGTCTGAATCGCCACTTCCATGGCTGTGGGGGCATCCAGAAAATCGAATGATATTTGCTCACCGGCCGGTCGTTTGTTGTTCTCATCCAGGATACGTCCCATGTCCTCGTCTTTGGACATCTCGTGAATAAAGAACAACGCCTCGATCAGTTTGTCGTCCATATCCGGATCGGGTTTGGCCAGAACTTCAGCCAGCTTTTCGTAGTCGAACTCCTCCGACTCATCGAAAACAACCCCCCGATCAGTGAAAAAGGACTCGTGCGGCTCGAACAGTTTCCTTAACCATTTCGGACGGGCTTGACGTAAAACATCCACACGCGCAAATCGACTCAGTTTGACGGTCGCCATGACCTTCCCCCCTATGAATCAGTGATTGCCTTGGGTCCTCGATGCACACCGATAATCTTCCCTTGCACCAGGACCTCATCGAATCCATAAAACCTGGACTTATATCTTTTGTTTTCCGGCCGAAGCTCGATCCGGTTCTTATGCATGTAAAACCGCTTTACCGTGGCGTTTTCATGGTTGATCAGCGCAACGACGATTTCACTGTCCTCCGCGAATTGCCGAGGTTCGCAGATCACAAGGTCGCCGTCCAAAATCCCCGCGCCTATCATCGAATCCCCATCGACACGCAGTGCAAAAAGATGCGGATCACGATACATCGACGAATCCACCACCAGAGTGCCGTCCCATTCCTCCTGGGCATACATCGGTAGCCCGGCTGCGATGTGACCGATAATAGGGATCTCCCGCGAACGCTGCTCTGCCAAAGCTTCGCCAGCACGATTCAATAAATGGACTGTCCGGCTGTATCGTCCTTCTCGGCGCACATACCCTTTTTCCTCGAGCCCCTGAAATAGTTGGAGAATGGCGGCGTGGCTGACTCCGAGGTCCTCACCCGTTTGGCGCAGGCTTGGAATCTTGCCGGAGCGTTTCAGGCTCTTTTCCAGGTAAGCTAAAAGGTCCATTTGTCTTGCGGTCAAATCGTCTCGCATCGTGCTCCCCGAAGAGATAAACAAGTGGAACATTTTAATGTCGTTCCGTCCAATGTCAAGTAAAATGTGAAGCCTCATGTGAAGGGGCGAGGCGCCTTTTCGGAAGTTCGATGTCACGTTTTCGGTTTTTCCAGACTTGGGAAGGTAGGAGCAATAAAAAGTCAGGGAAACTTATGAACGGACAAGATGAACAAAGCGGAAACGACCGCCTTGATCGCATTGCCGCCATCATCTGCGCGGCGCTTTATCGCATCGTGACCCAAGACATTACGGGACTTGGTATCAGCGCGCCCCATGCCCACCGATCCTCTCACTTTCGTCTTGACTTCCCGGACGCCCGAAGCGAGGGGTGCGAACCGGCAGGAGAACGGTTAACAGGCGAAAAGGCCACAGAAAACGGGAAGGTACGCACATGACAAAAGACGATCAGAGCATCATTCGCACCATCGCGGAGATGAAGGAAATTACGGTGGCGCAGTTGCGTGAGAAATACCGGGAGGTGTTTGGCGAGGAAGCGACCGTTTTGAACAAAACTTACCTCTGGAAAAAGATCGCGTATCGGCTCCAGGAGATCAAGCACGGCGGGTTGTCGCCCGAGGCCAAGGCTAGCCTCGAGGAATTAGGCAAGGAAGCGCCGGAAAAGTTGTTCGGAAAGCGGAAAAGGAAGGGGGAGGCGACAGCCACTTCCAACGCCTTATCCCGCGATCCCCGGATTCCGCCGGTGGGCACGGTCATCAAACGCGCCTACCAGGGTGTCGAGCACCGGGTGATCGTTCTGGAGAACGGCTTCGAACACGAGGAGCGCGTCTACAAATCCCTGTCAGGCATCGCCCGCAAGATCACCGACACTGGCTGGAACGGCTTCGGGTTTTTCCATCTCAATAAGAAGGCTAAATGAAGAGCAACGGAATTAGCAAAACAAACGGCAAAGCAAACGGGAGCGTAAAATGCGGTCACGATGGCCGGGTCCGATGCGCCATCTACACTCGGAAATCTACTTCCGAGGGGCTCGACTCCGATTTCAACACCTTGGACGCCCAGCGCGAGGCTTGCGAGTTTTTCATCCGTAGCCAGGTAGGCGACGGGTGGGAAGTTATCGAGACACATTACGATGACGGCGGCTACACAGGCGGCAATATTGACCGGCCCGCGTTTCAGAGGTTGCTGACGGATATTGAAAACGGCCTGGTAGATCAAATCGTCGTTTACAAGGTTGATCGTTTGAGCCGCAGCCTCATGGATTTCGCCAGAATCATGGGGAATCTTGATGCTGCGAATATCGGCTTCGTATCGGTCACGCAGCAGTTCAATACGGCTTCCTCCATGGGGCGCCTCACGCTCAACATCCTTCTTTCATTTGCGCAATTCGAACGAGAGATCATCAGCGAACGCACCAGAGACAAAATCGGCGCTTCGCGCAAGAAAGGCAAATGGACCGGCGGATTCGTGTCGCTGGGGTATGCCGTGGATCGTGAACGAAAGCGCCTGGTTATCGTGCCCGAGGAAGCGGATGTCGTGCGGCGGGTGTTTGGTCTCTATCTTTCAATCGGCTCACTGGCCGTTACTGCGCAGCGTCTCAATGACCTGGGATACAAGACCAAAGCTCGGGGCGGTAAAAACCCGCATGACGGCAAATCCTGGCACAAACAGGCGGTAAGCAAAGTGCTGCACAACCCTCTCTACCTGGGCAAGGTCCATTATGAGGGTGTGCTTTATGAAGGCGAGCATGAGGCCATCATTGAAAAAGAAATGTTCGACAGGGTACACACGGTGCTCCGAGACGGCGCTCCATCTCCCCAGCGCACCGGTCGCAATCCCGACTTCATTCTTACGGGCCTGCTCACCTGCGGGTATTGCGGCGCCCCTTTTACATCGTCCGGGGGAACAAGCCATACCGGCAAGCATTACCGATACTACAAGTGCAGCCGCAAGGCGCGAGAAGGAAAGAAGGCGTGCAGATCAAGTGCGGTCCCGGCCCATAAGCTCGAGGATTTCGTCGTTGAAAAGATTTGGAGGGTTGCTGGGGACAAGGCAATCCGGAACGCCATCAGAAAACGGTTGGAGGATGACAGAGATAATGGCTCCCAGCACCTGGTGGAGCAGCGAGAACGTCTGGCAGTCCGCATCCGCGAAATTGAGGCCGAAGCAAAGTCGGTGATCAATGCCATCGGCTCCATCGAAGGTGCCGGTGCAACCCTGCTCACCGGACGGCTCGGTGAGATCGAAATGGAGTTGGAGCGGCTTGGCCGCGCAGCCCAGGAGATCGACGGGCAACTTGCAACGTTGAATTCCCGTCTGGCTAACACCGAAAAGATGCTCGGCATTCTCGATGTGTTCGACTCAGTGTGGGATGCGCTCATCCCTGCGGAGCGACGGGAACTCGTGGCCCTGCTGGTGAAGAGCATCACGGTGGACCAGGAATCCGGGGTTATCGGAATTGATTACCATGCCCTCGGAGACGAGTCCGAGGAAGAGAACACCGAACCACCTTACACCGAGGAAGCCCACCCGTGAGACAAAGCACCCACAAATTTGAATTCAAGAAAAAGCCCAAGGAGATATCAGCCCCATCCCCCGCCGACACTGGCCCGCCGCCCATCGTCTGGATGCTGGCCTTCGCCCACCGGGTCGACCGGGAGATATCAGATGGCGTCTTTCCCAACCGCGTCGCGACCGCCCGGCACTACGGAGTCACCCGCGCGAGATTGACGCAGATTATGAATCTTCTGTGGCTTGCACCGGAGATACAGGAGGAAATCGTTCGAGATGGAAGATCGCGAAAAATATCAGAGCGGACCCTTCGGAAATTGCTGCCCGTAAGCATTTGGGAAACTCAAAAAAAGCATTATTCAAAAGTATGGATCGATATCGAGACAGCGTGCAAAAGCCCGACAGGCCGAAAAAAAAGTCTTTCAATAGGGGAGCCGGTATGAGCAAAGCCTAGTGGCCCATAGTTTTTCGGACTTCAGTTAGACTCCCACTGCTTCCACCAGTTTGATTAGGATCAGAATATTCTCCGGGGTCGCGAGTGCGCGGCCTCATTTCTTTTTATGCGGCGTATAGGTGCTGAATAACAAAGGATTATTGGACGTGGGCTGCTTGCCTCTGCCTTTTTCTTTTTCGGACCGACTCACCTCAAATAACCCCATTTTCGCCCCAAATCGGCCCTTTTCCTCTCCCCCTCTCCATTGCGTTCGGACTTGGGCGTTTTGGTCCGAAAGTGGAGAATGAATAAAATCAAACACTTACGGGGCGTCAAAAATTTGAGGTTCGACTCCCGCGCGGTATGGGAGTGTAACCTGAAATAAAAATACGGACTTGAGCCCCAGATTTATTCTTTCTCATCAAGAACCTTCCTCACCATTCGAGCCAGTGTTTCAATGGTAAAGGGCTTCTGGATGAAATGGGTGCCTTCATCCAGCACGCCGTGGTGGGCGATGGCGTTCTCGGTGTATCCGGACATAAATATCGCTTTGAGACCTGGGCGCTTTTCTTTGAGTTTGTTGAATAGGGTTTTTCCGTTCATATTCGGCATCACGACATCCGTTAGAAGAAGACCGACAGGATCGTCATGCTCGTCGAAATAGGCGTAAGCCGAGCCGCCGTTTTCCATTTCGATAACCTCGTATCCCTGACGCTCCAGAATCTTTCTCGCCAGTTTTCGGACCATAGCCTCGTCTTCCACAAGAAGCACCGTTTCCGTACCCTTCGGTAAATCGGTTCCTTTTTCTTTCGAGAGTCTATCGGCTTCTTCCATTACTCTTGGGAAGTAGACTTTGAAGGTGGTGCCGATATCGATTTCGGAATACACCTTGATCAAGCCTTTGTTCTGTTTGACAATTCCGTAAACGGTGGCCAGCCCCAGGCCGGTTCCCTGATCGCGTCCCTTGGTGGAAAAGAAAGGTTCAAATATTTTTAATTGAGTTTCCCTGTCCATGCCGCAGCCGGTGTCAGTGACCGCGAGCATGACATAATCACCTGGCTCGGCGTCCTCATGAGGTTCACAGAATTCCGGACTCAAATGAACATTCTGGGTTTCGATTATCAGCTTTCCGCCATCGGGCATGGCCTCTTTGGCGTTAACGGAAAGATTGACGAGAATTTGATCCAGCTGCGAGGGGTCGGCTTTGATGCGACCGAGTTTCCTTGCAGGCTTGAACTGCATATCGATGTCTTCACCGATTATGCGTCCGATCATTTTTCTTGATCGTTCGATAATGTCATTGGGACGAATCACCTTGGGGGAAATTATTTGCTTTCGGGAAAAAGCCAACAATTGTGCGGTAAGTCCTGCTGCTCGTTCCCCGGCGGATTTGATTTCCTTCATGTCGGCCCACATCGGATCACCGGACTCAAGGCCCTCCAGAATCATCTCCGCATAGCCGTTGATGCCGGTAAGGATGTTGTTGAAATCGTGGGCTACTCCGCCGGCGAGACGCCCGATGGATTCCATCTTCTGGGCCTGGACCAATTGGTCCTGCAGTTTGGCCTTTTCCTGTTCGGCCTTTTGAAGATCGGAAATGTCCACAAAGACAGTAAGTGTTGACAGTCTGCCGAGATATTCGATGCGGCTGGAATGAGTTTGCACCCAGGACATATCCCCGTTTTTCTTGATGATTCGATATGAATCGAGCGAGGGCGTATCCTTGCCGGCGATACGATTTCGGAAGTTGCTGAAAAACCGAGACCTGTCATCCTCGTGGATCAACAGGGCCAGTTGTTCAGGTCCCATTTCAAGAAGTTCGTTCTTATCAAATCCAGTGATTTCACTCATGGTGCGATTTGCAAAAATTAATCTTAGCGGATCATCCTGAGCAATCACAACACCCTGAAGAGAGCCCTCCACAAGAGAGCGATACTTTTCTTCACTTTCCCGAATTAACCGCTCCGCATTTCTGCGCTCAGTGATGTTGCGTGCGATGCCATATATCCCAATTGGCATCCCGTTTTGATCCCTGATAAATGAGGTGGTAACTTCCGTCCAAATCGTGCTGCCGTCCTTGCAAAACTGCTCGAGTTCCATGATTCTTCTACGGTCAAAATCAACGCCCGATTCATGTTCCAGCGCGATTTCTTCCATTAAGATCTGCATCGCCATTTCATGTGATTCAGGCGTTAGTGTCTTTTCGACTGGTATTTGAATGGCCTCTTCTGGTGTGTACCCTCTTAGCTTTTTCACGGAAGGGCTGAAGTATGTGTATTCCTGCTCCATATTCATCGTCCAGATGACATCGGAGGCGTTGTCGGCAAGCAAACGGTACCGTGACTCGCTATCACGAAGAGCCTCTTCGGCCTTCTCGCGCTCTGTCATATCAATGCCAAGGCAAGTGACATCCACGATGGTTCCTTGCGGATCTTTTGTAATGACATTGGACCAAGACACATAACGCCTCTCACCGCTCCGGGTGAGGATTTCGTTTTCAAAGGAAGATAATCCTTGGGTGTTCCCCGTCTGCATTATCGTGCTGAATATTTCCCTAACTTTCTCACGAACATCATCGGGGATGAAAGTCTCAAACCAGTTCCGGCCAAGCACATCCTCCTTTTTCCAGCCGGTCAGTGATAGAAAATGATTGTTGGCAAATATTATCCGAGCATTCGGATCCAAGCTAATGCCGATTTGTGGGGTATCGATCAAAACGTTGCGCCATTTGCGTTCGCTTTCCTTTATGGCATCTTCCACCTGTTTTCTGTCGGTGATATCATTGCAGAAACCAAGCATGCGCGAATCCGAAAGTTTCACGGCTGACACCAACCACCAACGTCGTTCGCCTTTTTTATTACGGAAGGGAATCTCTGCAACCGCTTGTCCCGACTCAAGCACTTCCTTTAAACGAGCCATGCCCGCTTCCCGGGAATCTTCGCAAAGCAAATCGGTGATGCTCATGGAAAGCAATTCCTGTTCGCTGTAGCCGGTGATACTGCATGCGGCGGGATTCCCCTCAATATAGCGACCGTTTTCATCGGTAACGAAAACGCCGTAGGGCGTATTGGTGATATAGTCGCTGTAGCGTTGTTCGCTTTCTCTGAGTTCTTTTTCTGCTTCCTTGCGTTCCGTGATGTCGACCATGACGGTCAGAAAGCACTCACGGCCCTGATTGTTAATGACCTCTACCGAAAAGAGGCCGTCGCGAAGTGTGCCATCCTTGCGCCGCACTTGGAGTTCGTGGTTCGCGATGTGGCCTTTCGCACGAATGGTTTTGACAGCATCGTCTTGCTTATCGGGCGATTCGACCAGTCCCATATCCGCACTTGTCTTGCCGATTACCTCTTCCCGGGCGTAGCCCGTAGTCTCCAAGAAGGCATCGTTGACATCGAGAAACCGATAATCCAAGGTCGAGGAAAGCGCCATGGGTGAGGGATTCCTTCGGAAGATGCGTTCGAAGCATTGTTGGGCTTCCTGCTGGGCGCTGAGGTCCTTGCAGATTCCGAAGACGCAATCTTTTTGGTTCCACTTCCCGAACCAGACGCGGGTTTCGACAGGAAGGGTTCTGCCGTACTTCGACATCAGCGGCAAAGGGCAATAGTCCCGTTTGCCCCGAAGCATCTCGGCGAAGATGGCTTTGGCTTCGTTGCGGTCCTCGGGGCGATGCCAGTCCAACACATGCATGGTCGCCAGTTCGTCTTCAGAGTACCGAAGTTTGTCCCGCGCCGCTTTGTTTGTGAAGAGCAAACGCCCCTCGGGCGTGCTTACCACCACGATGTCCGTCATCGAATCGAAGAAGAGGCGGAAGTTCGCTTCGTTCTCCATGAGCGCCTCGGGGAGCAAGGGGCCATTGTCTGTCATAATCTAGTGTCCTCCCTCGCATTAGTTCCGCTGACAAGTGGGAGAAAGCATGCGTCATCATCACCTTCATCGTTGTCGTCATCCTGGCTTGAATCGTCGTCATCATCAGAGTCGTCGTCTTCGGTTGCGGCTTCATTGTCACCGTTGTCGCAGGAAGCGGCGATCAACAAAACCAGTGCAGCGATCAGAGCAATAAATACCAGGACGTTTTTCATCTTTATTCCTTTTCCTCCAGACACAACGACCGCACATGGGACAGCACCGCTTTGCGCCGCCGCTCTATTCCGGCTTTGGCGTATGCTCCCTTTCCGAGATACCGTTCGGTGGAAGGGGTGGCCGAAAAATAATACAGATGAACCCCGATAATGGAGAAAGCCAACTGTTTCGCATCCTGCTGCCGGAATGTGCCGGCATCCATTCCGGCTTGCAGAAAGTCCGTGGTCACTTTCAAGATGTCGAGTACAGCCTGCTGTCCCGGGCCTTTGAAATACGGCCCGCCGTCCACGAGTTCTCGAACCAGAATCCGGGCGATGCCGGGATGCGCTCCGAAGTAATGGACGATCCGGGTCGCAAGCTGATCCAGGGCTTCCGTGAAATCGCCATTGATTTGCCCGGCATCCCGGATGAAGTCGTAAAGGACTTTTAGAAGGTCTCCGAGTACCGCCCCGTAAAGAGCTTTCTTGCTTTTGAAATGATGCAACAAGGAAGCTCGATGGATACCCGCCTGCTCCGCGATGCTGTCGAGGCTGGTTCCTGAGTAACCGTTTTCCGCGAAAAGCCTTGTGGCGATGGCGACCAAATGCTCTTTCGTCACAGGGTCTTTCGGCCTTCCGGCCTTTTTGCCGTTGCGTGTTTTCATGGTTGTACTTTCTAACACAACCGGAAGCAACGCGCAAAAGATATCTACAGCCAAGTAGATTTATTCTTGACGCGGAATCTACAACCATGTAGATATAAGCTCTAGTTGACAAACCACGGGATTCGACAGGATTTTTCTGCTACGAATCAGACGTTGAGAAGGAAGCAATGAATCTGATCCGAAATCGTTTGTTCATCACGTTTCTAATGTGCTTGATGGCGGTAGTGTCCTTTTCCACTTGCGGAGACGACAACGAATACACCGGCGATGATGACGATACAGCCATCAATGACGATGACCATCAATCTGATGACGACGATGATGATTCCGCCGATGACGACGACGATACCGGAGGCGACGATGACGATACCGGCGGCGACGATGACGATGTGCCGGAAGACGTTATGAATCCACCGGACGAAGTCCCTTTCACAATTGAGCGCGAACAGGTGGGAATCGCACCCACAACCCAGGAAATCGCCGCCTTCTCGGAAACAATGAGAGACTTCTACGAGGGCGTGGACTTTTTCCGTTGGGCTTCAAGGCACTCTGTGGGTTTGCCCGAAAACAATGCGTGGGAAGAACCAAGCTACAAAGTCTGGTGGACCAACGCCTATGCTATCAAGTCCGGTGAGAACGTCACTTTCACTTGGAGTTTTCCTCCCGATAACTCCATGGCCAAGGTCGGCCGCGTCCTGCCGGCTGTCATGAGCTACTACCTTACGACCGGCGATGCTGTCTCCCGAGGCCTTGTACTAGGTTACATCAGAGGTTTGTCGGCTTGCTACGACGGCATGGTGTGGGGCGACGAAGATCCTGCCATCGACACTATCATGGCTCGCGCGATTTTTCACCGGAATCACTCCTACGAGGCAGATGGCGGCAGGTTCATCACGGTCGATTACGATTCGATCCGCCACGAGGATTTCTCGCGACGGCACGATACAATCCACAACCCTGAAAATCCCGTCTGGGGCGACATCTGGATCCGCAATAAACGATCGAAGGACGACTTGCCCTATCTGTACCGCGACATGGTCATGCTGGCTCGCCTGATCCGTGAAACCAACGACGCCGAACTACGCGAAGCGGCGCTCAAGTTGTACCGGCAGGTGGGGGCAATGTCTGTCGACATCGTGACGCATGGTTACCACATCCGCACCAAAGGAGTGGACGGAGAAATTTACATTCCACGCAACGAGTACGGCCTCATAGAGGATTTCGCCAGTTTTACTGCCTACGACCTGTTGGCACCGTCAGGTGAATGCCCCGCCAAATTATCGACCGCCTACCTGGCTACGAATGGAGATTCACTCGGTAACGACTGTGGTGATGGGATATCGGCCCTCTACGAACTGGTGGCAAACTTCGGACACTCCTGGTCGTCCAACATTATATGGGGATTCCACATCTCGGCCCTTGCCCTATCGCTGGGTGTTGAAGACAACGAGGCCGCATTGAGCCTTGCGGAAGGTATGGTTGCAAGGCTTGAGCAGATCAAAGCCAGCTTTTTCCGCGAGATGTACCCCGAATGGGATCCGCAAATAGCTCAAACGATGGTTATGGCGGCTACATACGGTGTGCCGCTCACGAATGAAGAGGCCCGCTACGTCCAGGAACAGTTCTCGGCTGCGGCCGAACACTACTCCCAATTCGAATATTGGGATCTGTGGGACGCCGCAATTCCGGACGGGGAATATGGGTACATCCCGGATCGTTACGAGTATGACGGCTACGGCGAAACCATTCGCGCCCACGTGCGAGTCGCCGAACTCGCCGATCTCTACGAATACTGTTACTCGCCATTAAAGGCCCGAAACGGGGCTCAGTTCATTGATTGCGAAATGCTGCTTGGGATTACTGATTGATAACGCTTTTATCAGTTTTAAGGAGACGCCAATGAGACAAGCACGATATATAGTATTGGTTCTTGCGCTATGTTTTTGTCTGTTTTTCTTAACCGTTAACTGTGGCGACGACGATGACGCCGGCGATGACGATGACGATCAAACGGATGATGACGACGATGATTCGGCAGATGATGACGATTCAGCCGACGATGATGACGACTCCGGCACTGACGATGACGACGACGACTCCGGCGAAGATTTATATGTCGGGACGGCGGATGTTTATCAGCCCGGCTATTTGAACACTCAACAGATCGTCCTTGCTCAAGGCGAAATGGGCGCTCCCAAGCCGGTGAGAATCTACGCTCCCATCGAGCCGGGGCGCTATGCGGTAATCCAGTATCAGCATGGTTTCCTGATTTCCAACAAGTTTTATTCCGAAATGCTTTCGCACCTGGCCAGTCATGGCTACATCGTCGTTTCTCCGGAGATGTACCAACAGAACGGGCTTCCTCTGGGCAAACCCACTTCCGAAGAAGAGGCTGCCGACGCTCTGGCCGTCATGGATTGGTCGACCGACAATCTATCGACAATTACCGGCGTAGAGGCAGCGTTGGATCACTTCGGCGTAGCCGGGCATTCAAGAGGCGGCAAAGTCATCTGGACCTTTCTGAAGCAGGATGATTCCGTGGCGTCGGCTGTAGCCGGTGTGGACCCTGTGGATTCCGAAATGGCTCTATTCGATGAACATCGGATCGCCGATGAGCCCTTCAACTTTTCCATTCCGAGCCTGGTGATCGGGACGGGTCTCGGCCCGGTGCCGAAGAATTTCCTCTATCCGGCCTGCGCGCCCGATGGCGACAACCATGAAGAGTTTTACGAAATGAGCGCGTCGTCCGCCTACCATGTGATCGCCGCGGATTACGGGCACGTTGATATGCTCAACGATTCCACTCCGGGATGCATGATGGCCTGCACTTCATGCAGCGAGGGACCCGACCGTCTGACCATGCGCCGCCTTACCGCCGGTCTCTTGACCGCGTTTTTCCGCGCCACGTTGCAGGGTGACGAAACGGCTTTTGATATCTTGACGGACGCGGCGGGCGCTCCCGCTGCTGTAGAAATGGAACACAAGTAGTGTGGGACCAAAATGATGAAGAGCCTTGCCTTACTGTTGACACTGGTTCTGTTCGTTGGGGTTGTACTGATTTCGTGCGCCGACGACGACGATGACGACAACAACAACAGTGGAACCGACGACGACAATGATTCCGTTGATGACGACGATTCCGCAGATGACGATGATGCGGATTACGTGGTACCCCCGGCTGACAATACGCCGCCGTTGTGGCCTGAGTGGGTGCTACGCCACTGGGTTTGGGAAGATGAATCCACCCAGGAGTCGGCAACAGACTACGTAAACGATTATCTGGACCGCGATATTCCCGTGGGTGCGGTCATCATCGATAGCCCCTGGGAAACCGCCTACAACACCTTTGTCTTCGATCCTGCGGCTTTTCCCGAGCCACAAGTGATGATCGACGATTTCCATGATTTGGATGTCCGCGTCTTCCTGTGGATAACGCCCAATATCAACACCGATGCAGCGATCTTCCAGGAAGGGTTGGACGCCGGTTACTATGTCGAGAACGGCCGCACTTACGATTGGTGGAAGGGAACAGGAGTCTTAATCGATTACAACAACCCGGAGGGCTTGTCCTGGTGGCACAGCCAGATGGATAAGGCGCTGGATATGGATATTGACGGTTGGAAAACCGATGGTTCGGAATACCAGGCGTATCTCTGGGGCGGAGTCGAGACGTACACCGGGCATATTTCGGGAAAAGAATACCAAAACCAGTACTACAGCGATTTCTTCAATTACACGCGGGAGCGTTTGGGCAACGACCGGGTGATCACCGCGCGGCCCGTCGACTCGTTTGGAGTTCCTTTCTGGGGACCGAATTTTGCGCCTCCCGAAGTCAATTTCGCCGGTTGGGTTGGAGATCAGGATCCGACCTGGTCCGGCCTGAACGCGGCGCTGATCAACATGTACTTCTCGGGCCAACGGGGGTATGTCAATTTCGGCTGCGACATCGGCGGCTACCGGGGCGACGGGCTCCGTGAAAAGGAATTGTTCGTCCGGTGGGCTCAATTAGGCGCACTGGTCCCGATCATGGAAAACGGCGGCATCGGTGAGCACCGTCCATGGATGTACGACGAGGAAGTGCTGGACATCTATCGTCGGTTCGTAAAATTGCACCATGCCCTGTTGCCTTACCTTTATAGCCAGGGCGCGGAATCCTATGTCTCCGGTTTGTCGGTTTATCGCCCCCTCGTCAAAAACAACTGGCATCATTTGTTGGGAGAGAATCTCCTGGTGGCGCCGATCGCCACAGCAGGCGGCGAAAAGGAGGTGACTTTTCCGAGCGGCGATTGGATCGATTTTTTTACGGGCCAAACCTATACTGGGGACACAACCGAAACCATTGTATTTCCGCTCGATCGTTACCCGGTGTATTTGAAAAAAGGCTCGATCCTGCCACTGGATTTGCGTGAAGATACCGTCTTTACATCTTTCGACGAAACAGCGCCGCAACTGACGGTCTTGATCTCCGTGAGCGAAGAAAGCTCATTCAAGCTCTTTGAAGAAAACGGTCCAGGCGCAATCATCAGTTACGGAAATGCAGCAGATGGCCTGACGATTACCCTCTCGGCCACCTCCCGGCATTTTGCCTTCAAGTTGATCGGCGCACAAAATTGTGCCGCCATTTACGTAGATCCGGCAGGACCGTTGACGGAGGTATCCGACCTGTCGACGCTCACAGCGACGTCGACCGGTTATTTCTATGACGAGACCGGAAAAGCCTTGTGGATCAAACCGGGCGACGCGGATCGTGGCCTACGCATCATGGTTCAATAATGAGGCCCAAAACAGCTTCGGAGAATCTGTGATGATCTCGGTCCTGGGTCAGTCGATCATTGTCATTCTAACGGTCGCCTATGCGATGCTTGTTGTGATGGCGACCCGCTTGACCTATCGACTCATGGTTGACCGAGGTGTGGAGGAAAATGTTGCAATTTACTACAACCGCAAGATCGTTCACATGGCGGCCGGCGGCGTTGCTTCATTTCTAGTCCCAATTCTTTTTGTCGCACCAATCTACCCGATGCTTACCGGCCTGTTGCTGTCGGTTCTCGTCTATATCCCATACCGAACAGGAAAGCGGCTTTTTTGGCTTCAGACCGCCGAAAACAAAAACGACGTGAAGTTCACCATGATGTGGGGCCTCTCGATTTTCCTGCTCTGGACGCTGTTCGAAGATCCCTGGCTGGCCATCATCCCATCGGTTTTCATGGCGTTTGGCGATGGAGTAACCGGGATCGTGCGCAATGCCTTTTTCAAACGACGCACAAAGAGTTGGATCGGCAATTTTTTCATGGTGCTGGTTTGCATCCCGTTAGGCTACCTCCTGGGCAATGCAGCCCAGATCCCGATACCATGGTGGGGTGTAGTCGCCGCCATTTTTAGCTCGTTTATCGAGCATTTTGAGTTTGGTCCGATCGATGACAACATTCTGATCACCGCGTCGGCGACGGCGGTTTTATTCGTTGGCGCCGGTCTGTGACCAGGCGAACGGAAGATGAAACGATGGCTATGCGTAAATTACAAATAGCGATGACCACAATTCCGATTTTATTGTGCTTTGTTTTTCTTCTTCCTATTGCGTGTGAACAGACCAACGATCGCGAAGAAAATGGAGACCATGACGAATTAGCTGATGATGATTTCGACGACGATGACGACAACGACAACAACACGAGCGACGATGATGACGATGACGATATATTTTTCCACGAGGTGGACGTTTTCCAAAGCGGACAAGAAGGCTACCGCATCTTCAGAATTCCCTCGCTTATAGAAACGACGGAAGGAACTCTCCTGGCATTTTGCGAAGGGCGACAGAGCATTTCCGACACCGGCGATATCGACATCGTCATGAAGCGCAGCTTCGACAACGGGCAAACATGGTCTGCCTTGAGCGTCGTCGTGGACAACGGAACCGACACCGCAGGAAACATGACGCCCTCTGTTGATCGCGATACCGGCGAAATCCTTCTGCCCTTTTGCACGAACCCGGCCAATGACCAATATGATCGCCGAGTATTCATTACGCGAAGCTCCGACAATGGCGGAAGCTGGTCGGAGCCGATTGAAATCACGGAGTCGGTGAGTAGACCTGAGTGGACATGGTACGCCACCGGCCCGGGCCGGAGCATTCAACTGGAAAGCGGTCGTTTCATCGTACCCTGCGATCATCGGGATTCAACGACCGGCGAAGCTCATTCCCACGTAATCTTCAGCGACGATGGTGAAAACTGGCAGATCGGCGGCGTGCTCGGTCCCGACACCGATGAATCCCAGGTCGCCCAGTTAGATGATGGCAGCCTGATCATCAATATGCGCGATCTCTCTTCCGCGAAGCGGCGATGGGTTGCTCGGAGCTATGATGAAGGGGAAACATGGACAGAGCCGATCCATGACGAAGCTCTCCCTGACCCTTCCTGCATGGGTAGTTTACTTCAGACACCATACGGCTTGTTCTTTTCGAATCCGGACTCAGAAATCTATTTGATGCGAAAGCGTCTGACCATTCGCCTCAGCCTCGACGGCGGGGAAACCTGGGAACACTCGAAGATTCTGCATGAAGGCGGCGCTGCGTATTCGGCGCTTTCCTATTTGCCGGATGGCAGGATCGGCCTCCTATATGAAAATGGGCGGCTTCCCTTTCTTCCTTATGAACGTATCACATTCACAATGTTCTCGATGGGGTGGCTGAATTTGTAGATGCCACTTGTCGACAACTGGGAGATTAAAAATGCGGTATTTGGCTGGAGCAATTTTCATGGTCGTGTTTGCGGCAACCATGACGTTTGGTCAGGACTTCGATCCGACGCTTCATCAGCGGGCCGTTGAATACCAAGACTGGATCGTACAATGGCACGCTGGTGATATCGGCTTGCCCGTACAGGGTTTAGGTGGATTGGCGGCACAAATCCAATTTACCGACGACACTTACACCGAGGTGGCCTGCCTGCACGCGTTGGGTGACAGCATGATCTGGACCGGCATGTACCTGGGCAGCCAAGCACTGCGTTTGGCGGTCATGCAGGACGAAGATTCGCGCGACGAGGTCATTCGCCTGGTGAATTACATGCACAACAACATGCTGATCACGGATACTCCCGGCTATATCGCACGCTACGCAGAAATTGACGAGCCACCGTTCAACTGCGCTTGCCCGGATGGCAATGACGGAAAGGTGCATGGAACCGGCGACTGGGAAGGTTACTTTTGGATTCACGAAACAAGCCGCGATCAGTATAGCGGTTACATGTGGGGCATGAGCCTGGCTTATCAGCACCTCGACGACGAAGCGACGAAGGATATAATCCGAGAAGACATCCGTTCGGTAATGCAGATGCTGGAGGACAATGATTGGCACATCACCGACGAAAACGGTGAGTGGACGGGAAACGGCGCCCACAGGGTGGGACCACTGAAGCGATTGGCTTGGACTGTGATTGCGGCAACGGTAATCGACGAGCCGCACTACTGGGAACTTTTGGACGAACAGTACCAGATCAATAGGCCGTTTCTATTCGTGGACGCTCTGTCGCTATACAACCGGTACGTGGAATTTTACGGTAATAACCTCAGGCATCTGGATTTCCAACCCATTTTCAGCCTATGGCCGGACCGCGCCCGTCTGGAGGAATTGTACGACATCTGGATGAGAGCCAATCGTCCATGGATGAAAGAAATTCACAATCCCTGGTTCGATTCCGTGCATTGGACCGGTTGCCAGCGGTTGGGTGTCTGCACGGAAGAAGACGTGGAATACATCGAAACTGATGCGCTGCACACGCTGGGGCTGTACTGGGATGTAGTCAACTACAAAAAGGAGATCACCTGTTCCGACCAACCACTCGATCCGTTTTCGGTTTCGATGGATCAGTTTCTCGATAGATTTCCCTGGTTGCGCACCATCCTAGACGTCAATCCGCAAACCTTGGAGGCGCGTGAACTCAACGACCGCCACTGGACAGACATGTATTGGCAAAGTGGCGGATGCTTTGATGCAACGTGCCACACCACTGAGGACAGGACGTGGGTGAGTTCGGGTTTCGATTATTTGGTTGCGTACTGGATGGGTGTGTATTACGGCATCCTGCCCGGCGACGGACCTTATGGTGACGACGATTTCCCCGACGACGATGATGAGGATGACGACGTCGATGATGACGATACCGTAGATGACGATGATGACGACGATTCGAACGACGATGACGAAACGGACGACGATGTCGGTAATGATGACGGTGGTTCATCAGACACAGGCGATGACGACGACGATGCGGGATGCGGCTGTTAGGAGATGGGATTGTCCCATACTTCAGTCAGTTGCCGTCGAATATAACCTTCATCGATGCCGACTGTTTCTGCAAGTTCCGTGATTGTATGGAATTGCCCATTCTCCATCGCCTCCATCCAGGCATGGGCCCTGGCGATGGCGACGGCGCGGGGGTCGGGGGCTGTGTTGGGCGGATCGATGGGGCTTGTGCCGTCCGGCAGGATGATCTGCTTGCGGCCCCCGTACTGGCGAGTGGAGAAGTCGATGGAGAGGGACAGCGGTTCGCCGGGCTCGATGTCGGGCGCTCCGCTCACTTCGGCTGCAAGGGCCGCGATGCCCCGGTCGTGGAACACCAGGTCCAGGCGATCGTCCCAGACGACTGCTTCCCTGACGACCAACCCCACGATCCGGGCTTGTTCACCGGGGTATAGTTCGTCCCACAGAGCCTCAAAATCGCGGAGCCGGGTGATGACCTCGGCGTCAGTGATGGGGGTGGCGTATTCGCCGGTGGGGTCTGGCTCGATCACCTCCTTGGCCACCCTGCATACTCTTCCCACAATTTCCGGCGCCTGCAACACCCGCCGGACCTGCTGGACTATCAGTGCCTCGATGTCGCCGGCGGGCAGTGTGCGCACGGGGCATGCGTCGTAACCCGATTTCCGCGCCTGGAGACACAGGTAGTATCGGTACGTCTTCCCGTTTTTCCTGGCGAATGTCGCGCCCATGGAGGTGCCGCAGTGGCCGCAACGCAATATGCCCTTGAGCATGGCTGGCGTCTTGGCACGTGGACTGGAGGCCCCGGACTGGGTATTGGCGGCGAGCATCCTTTGGGTTGCGTCCCAGGTGGCCCGGGGAATGATGGCCGTATGTTCGCCGGGGTAGACCTCGCCCTTGTGCGGAATGTCGCCCAGATAGTGAACATTGTTGAGCACCCGATATACCTGGGATTTATTCCAGGGCTTGCCAGGAATTTCGCGGCCAGCCTTGGTGATCCACGCCTTGGTTGTGTGGCCGTCGCGATTCAGTTCCCTGGCCAGTTCGGTCGCAGACCCCAGGGCCATGTATCGCTTGAAAATCCGGCGCACGAGCCGGGCTTCGCCCTCATTGACGATCAGTTTCTTGGCCTCACGGTCCACATCATACCCCAGCGGCGGCACACCCCCGAGGTACATGCCACGCCTTTTCATGGCGGCGACTTTGTCCCGGATGCGCTCGCTGGCGATCTCCCGCTCGAACTGGGCAAAGGATAGTAAGAGGTTGAGGGTTAAACGCCCCATCGATGTGTTCGTGTTGAAGCTCTGTGTCACGCTTACGAAGGAAATGTTATTATTATCAAACATTTCGATCATCCGGGAAAAGTCGAGGAGGCTTCGGCTCAGGCGGTCAACCTTGTAAACGACGACCATGTCGAAGCACCCGGCCTGGGCGTCGGCAATCAGGCGCTTGAGCGCCGGCCTTTCCATAGTACCCCCGGAAAAACCGCCATCATCGTAGCGGTCCGGCATCTCCCTCCACCCCTCGTGCCGCTGGCTTGCGATGTAGGATTCGCAGGACTCTCGCTGGGCGTCGAGGCTGTTGAATTCGGCGTCCAAGCCTTCTTCGGTGCTTTTCCGGGTGTAGATCGCGCAGCGGATTGTCGTGGGTTTGTTCGATCCATTTCCGCCATTTTTCCCATTGCCGTTTCCACGCCCCATCATTTGCCCCCGTTGTCACGCAGACCGAAAAACAGGGGACCATTCCACTTGGTGCCGGTGATTTGCCTGGCGACTGCCGACAATGATCGGAATTTTCGGCCCTGGTAATCGAATCCGCCGTCCAGCACCATCACCTCGTGACGCTCACCGTTCCACTCGCGGATCAGCATGGTGCCGGGAAGCAGCTGATCGGGTTTGCCGTTTTGCACCTTCCGGCCCAGTTCGTCGTAACCGGCATCCTTCAGAATCTGTTTCATCCGGATCTTCGTTTCATCTGATATGCCGCCCCAGGTGAGTTCCTGGATTCGAAACGCCAACCGCTTTCGCATCATGACCTTGCCGTATCCCGGCGGATCGGTTCCGAAGAGTTCCCACCACTTGTCCCGCAGCTGGTTGAGGTCCATGGACTGCAGGGCCGCGATCCTGCGAAGGACCGTGGGGTCATTGTAGTTGGGGGACGATTTGGCGGGCGCCCGTTTCCCCTTTATTTGCTCGCCTGATTTCACTCGCCGTCTCCTTTCTCCGTTGGTTCGTCGGCTTCATGAAGGCTCTGGGGGGTGGAAACCTCAAGGCAATTCTCCGGGTTGGGCGCAGGTTTTTTGGGCGTCAAAACACATCGCCGCGCCGCTTCCCTTTTCCTCAGGCGCCAGATGCCCTCGGCCAGGATTTCGGCGATGAGATCGAAGGGGTCGTGCGTAAATGGTTCATACCGGGTGGTCATGGTTTTCCCTGCTTTTTATTGCTCCTACCTTCCCAAGTCAGGAAAAACCGAAAACGTGACATCGAACGTCTGAAAAGGCGCTTCGCCCCTTCACATGAGGCTTCACATTTTACTTGACATTGGACGGGGCGGCATTAAAATATTTCACTTGTTTATCTCTTCGGGGAACACGATGAGAGACGATTTGACCGCAAGACAATTGGACCTTCTGGCTTACCTGGAAAAGAGCCTGAAACGCTCCGGCAAGATTCCAAGCTTGCGCCAAACGGGTGAGGACCTCGGAGTCAGCCACGCCGCCATTCTCCAACTATTTCAGGGGCTCGAGGAAAAAGGGTATGTGCGCCGAGAAGGACGATACAGCCGGACAGTCCATTTATTGAATCGTGCTGGCGAAGCTTTGGCAGAGCAGCGTTCGCGGGAGATCCCTATTATCGGTCACATCGCAGCCGGGCTGCCGATGTACGCCCAGGAGGAATGGGACGGCACTCTGGTGGTGGATTCGTCGGTGTATCGTGATCCGCATCTTTTTGCACTGCGTGTCGATGGGGATTCGATGATAGGCGCGGGGATTTTGGACGGCGACCTTGTGATCTGCGAACCTCGGCAATTCGCGGAGGACAGTGAAATCGTCGTTGCGCTGATCAACCATGAAAACGCCACGGTAAAGCGGTTTTACATGCATAAGAACCGGATCGAGCTTCGTCCGGAAAACAAAAGATATAAGTCCAGGTTTTATGGATTCGACGAGGTCTTGGTGCAGGGGAAGATAATAGGTGTGCATCGAGGGCCCAAGGCAATCACTGATTCATAGGGGGGAAGGTCATGGCGACCGTCAAACTGAGTCGATTTGCGCGAGTGGATGTTTTACGTCAAGCCCGTCCGAAATGGTTAAAGAAACTGTTCGATCCGCACGAGTCCTTTTTCACCAGCCGGGGTGTTGTTTTCGACGAATCGGAAGAGTTCGATTACGAAAAACTGGCGAAAGTATTTGTCAAACATGACCCGGACATGCCGGACGACTTGATCGAATCGTTGTTTTTCATCCTTGAGATGTCCAAAGATGAGGACATGGCTCGACTTCTGGATGAGAACGGCAAGCGCCCGGCAAGCGAGCAGATATCGTTCGATTTTTTGGATGATCCGACTCCCATGGAAGTGGCTATCCAGGCATGGCTTGAGGATAGAACTTTTCTCGAGGAAAAACACGCCGAGCAGAAAGTTTCCAGTCGCCGGTCCTTTAAAACCTATCCCAGCCATAAGCCCGAGCCTCTTGCCAAGATCGATGCGGACGCCAAGGCCAAAATCACCGACAAGGTGGACGACTGGCTGGTCAAGATGAAGAGGGAACGGAATACCCGCATCGTCTCATTCAACAATCCTGACGGCGTCTGGTTCATGATTCGCCACGGCCTGCCCTTTCGCCGGGAAAATTCAATCAAAAAGGGAAAGTCCGGCGCGGTGTATTTTCAGCCGGAACATTTTGACGTGGTTGTTTATGATCCCGACACCGGCGACCTGCGCATCAATGCGGAAAACGACAAGGTGACCGAAATCTATCGCAAAGCCTTCGGGAGCTTTCTTTTCGGCTCCGAGGACCGTTTCCAGAAAATTGATCAGTTCAGCCTCGACCCCCTGCTGGAGCAAGGCGAGGATTCCCTGGTGTGTTCCGACATCAAGGGACTTGACCAGGTGACGCTCAAAGAGGTGGTCTACTATTTCGGCGGGAGCCAGCACGAGAGTCTGGTACGCAGAGCGGATGATATTTTCGCCGCGTTGCGTGAACAGGATCGCGATCTTCCCAGTGGCGGAAGGCTCTCGGGAGCTACCTTTGAAGTGAAATTCACCGACGTGAAAGCGCCGCGCAAATTCACCATTCGAACCCCCAACTCCACAAAATTCACCCGCGACGAGGACGCGATGGTTCTTTATGAGTGGATGCGGGAAAGAGGATTCATTGTCAAACCCATCGAAGACGATGAGATATTCCCCGACGCGGATATGGCGACTGCTTCAGTCTAGCCGTAGCCTGGGGGCCGTTGAAAAAGTATGGCGTGAGTCGTTGGGCGACGAGTGGGAAATCTTCCGATCCTTCATCAAGCCGACGAACGAGATCGCCAAGTCGTACCCGTGCCCATCGCCGGGCGGGCCGGGTTGCCCGCGCGGTATCATTGAACATGGTCCCGATAGGTATGCAGCCTTCTGTGGGCAGAGCCCGCCGGAATGCGACACCCTGCAACTGAAACGCGCGGATGTGATTATCCACCGGTTTGATGTGGCGGCGTTCGCCAGAACTCTCTCTGGCCTATTCCAGTTCAACGCGAAACCCGACCAGCACGATCCATATTGGTTTCTATGGCGGGTGGGCAAGTACATCCCCGTGCCGGGTCGTCGATTTCCGGTTTTCCTGTCGCTGGCGCCCGGGAAAGATGATTTTCTTCCGGCGCTCGATCATCTGCTTGCGGACGAGAAAGAACCGTTCGTCCTGCTCGTGCCGACCGACGACTACCTTGATGATCCGCGCGAGGATTCAATGGACAATAAAAACTGCCTGTTCATCCCATTGAATGAAACGGTGGTTTTTAATGGCAACAACCTGACTCTTGCTCGCCCCGCGCAGGAAATTTTATTTGAATTCCGGCGTGGAGTCCTGCCGGAAGGATATGTCGAGGCCGGGCATACTGCGATCCTGTTCTGCGATGAGGGTAAAAGAGGTATTACGGATCGAGATATCGCTGAAATACTTGGGCCTCGTAAAAGCGAATTCGACCTGATTGTGGATTGCCTTCGAGGTGATATCTGGTTTCCCAAAAGGCAAGAAAAGCAGCCTGGAAAATTCCGTTATAAATACTATGTTTCCGTTTTGCGTGAAATCATTGAATCAAGGTCACCCGTCACAGCGGATCTGCTTCCCAGCCTTAAACGTGTTGAAAAGACGGATCCGAACACAGGCGTATTAGACGACGACGCTTCCGACAAGGAAAAAACCAATCACGTTCAACGAATGCGCGCCGCGATTGAGCCAGATTCGAGAGATCGACACTATTACCTTATTAAAAGGGTTGAATCGGACTTGAATATCTCCGCATACCATTTTTCGCCGGATCCCGGCTATCGTTTCGCCCTGATCTTTCCTCCAGAATCCAACGGTTAATTTCCAACCATTAAACGACCATTCACTGACCGTAAATTGACCGCACCCCTCCCTTAGATTTCCGTCCAGCGACAAAAAAGTCGCGGAAAGGACGGAAAAATGGAACTCGAACACCGCTGCCCTGAATGCGGATTGCTGCTTGCCGTTGAGAAAAACGACAAGCTGTTCATTCGCTACAAAACCCTTCAATTCGTTGTGACCGGCGGCTCAGTGCTTACCACCTGCCGTCGTTGCAAATCCCTTCAAGAAATTAATTTGAACGGTTCCTACGACGCCGACCACGCGACCGGTGCGTCAATGCGGACCGCCTAACAACCACTAATCGGAGGCCCAGGGAGGTCCATCAACGGCCATCGTGAGGCGCAAGACGCCCGCCGGAAAGCGGGCGACTCATGGGCTTCACATGGAAGGATTTTCGCAAAGGCATGCAAACAGAACTGACCATTGCTTCCAACATCCGATTGTTCGACAGGATCAAACAGGGGCATCGCGATCTCGCGTACTTTGATTCGCCGGAGCATCTCGTCGATTGGCTTTTGGACTATGAAAGCCACGGGATTGATGCCGAAGATGATGTGCTTCGCTCCCTTCGGAACCTGCACACCGCTGGTGATCAAAACTCCACCCTTTGGCTTGCCATACTCCTGCTCGGATTGTGGCCCGCCATGGAATGGTCGTTTTGCCGCATTCGCCGGTTATACCCCTCGGACGCGGAGGCAGCCGGTTCGATTTGGGATGCAGTCTGCGGCCGACTTGAAAAGGACGATCTCTGGGAAAAACCGCGCATCGCAAAACGGCTGATGTATGCGGCCTGGACAAATTCCCGCCGTCAAGCCCTGCGAGAGTTTGATCGAAAAAACCGGGAAATCAGTCTGGATCAGCTGCTTGGAGCGCTCGCCCAGGTCGACAATAAACAGGAAAAAGCCCAAAGACCCGGCGAGGAGGATACTCCACATCCTCCCAAATCAATCACCCCGGCCGCGTTGATCAGCCTCCCCGATATTTTCAATTCCGAAAAACAGCCCCTGGACGTTCTCCAGGATCGGTTGGTTTGCGAGGCTGGATTATCCCCATCAGACGCCGAGCTTCTTATCGATCACATCGTCATCGGTGAAAGGCTCGTTGATCTGGCGAAAATCTATGGAATTTCACCTTCGGCAATTCGCAAACGATATCAACGGGCTAAGGCGCAGCTTCGAGACTCGCAAGGAGTTTTCCCCAAAAATCCTGTCACGTTTTTCCTTTCGGGTGACTTGGGAAGGCAGGAGGGCAATTCGCCCTTCCCAAACACCACGGGAGGTGACGCATGACATTCGACCTGGATGCGCTGCTGAAAAAGAACGCCGATCCCAAGCAATACCGCAGGGTGCCCGGCCTGTTTCGCCGATGGGAACTCGAACACCTGATCGAACCGGGATTCGAATATTTCGTTGAGGAAAGCGGCAAGGATGCGGGCGGTTCGGAATTGTACGCCCTGTACCGGCGCGAGTTGAACGAACAGGAGGCGCCGCGATGACACGCCTCCTACTCACCTATTCGATGTCCACCACCTATGGCGACTGCCCTATGAAGGGCGACCTTCGCTACGGCCAGCAGCTTGTGCCGCAGGCCAGCGATCCGAACCTGTCGTTTGGTTCCGTCTTTCATGGCTGCCTCAAGCTCTGGCACGAGCACCGCGATCTTGCCCAGGTTCTCGATTTCATCGACCGCACCTATCCGAATCGTGCCGGTGATGATGATCAGCGCCGGGATTGGCATCTAGCCACGGCGATGATGAGAGCTTATGCCGGACGATACCCAACCGAAGACTTCGAGATCGTCTCTCTTGAAAAGCCCATCGATGGTCCCATTACCAACCCGGCGACCGGCGCGACATCCCGTACCTTCCATTTCGCCGGGAAGGTTGACGGCATCATCCGGCTCGGCGACGAGCACCTGATCCTCGAACATAAAACTGCAGGCTCCCTCGACGGCGGCTATCTCGAACGGCTGTGGAGCGATTTCCAGACAACGCTGTATGCGCATTACGTGGAAAAATCCATGGGCGTTCGCGTGACAGGTGTTCTTTACAACGTGATTGCCAAAGCGCGCCTCCAGCAATCCCAGGGTGAGACCGAGGAAGAATTCGAGGCCCGGCGCGCGGCGCTGATCGCCAAGTCGAAAACAGGAAAGTCCTCGGCCAAGCGCCGGATGCCCGAATCCGACGAGGCATTTCAGGCTCGGCTCGCGGAAAAATATCTCGACCCCGGCATGTTCCACCGCGAGCACCTGATCATCTCCCGCGACCGCTTTCATGCCCTGCGCTCCCACCTCTGGGAAATGACCCAGATGCTGCTGCACTTCCGGCGGCGCGGCGTCTATCCGCAGAATCCCGCGCATTGCTTTCGGTATGGGCGCCCCTGCGCCTACCACCCTCTGTGCTCCAGCGATTTCTCCCCGGCGGTGCGAGACAACCTGTACCGCATCGAGGCGCCTCACAGCGAGCTGACCGACGACGAATCAACCCCGGAATCAAAACCCGTTTTTTAAGGCAAGGAGACTGAAATGACATTGTTACCCACCGAAAAGTCGCAACCCAAAAAGGAACTCAGCGACTTCAACATCTACTGTTACGGCCCGCCAAAGGGCGGGAAAACCACCTGGGCAAGCGGCTTTCCCAACGCGGTTTTTTTGGCGACGGAAGCCGGACTTAACGCGCTTTCCGCCTTCAAGGTGGACATCGATCGCTGGGAAACCTTCCTGGAAGCCTGCAACGAACTGGCGTCCGGTAATCACGACTTCAAAAACATCATTGTGGACACCGCCGATAACGCGTGGTTTCTGTGTCGTCGCTACATTTGCGAAAAATACAAGGTCGACTTCGAGGGCGACTTGTCTTTTGGCAAAGGCCACAGCCTCGTTCTCAACGAATTCACGCGGGTCATCACCAAACTGAGCATGTTGCCCTTCGGCTTGGTTTTGATCTCCCACTCGTCGATTCAAGAAATCCAGACGCGCACCGGTCCCAAACACAAAACGGTTCCATCCCTGCCCGAAAAACCCCGCAAGCTCATCCTAGGTCTCGCGGATATGATTTTGTTCTGCGATTTGGAAACGGTTTCCGGGCCGGACGGCAAGCAATCCATCCGCCGGGTCATCCGCACGCAGCCCCATCCCAGTTTCGAAGCCGGTGACCGCACCGGTCGTCTGCCCGCCGTGATCGATCTCGATTACGACGCGTTCGTTCGCGCCTTTACCGGGAAAACCACTCCCGATGCCAAGGCTCAACCCAATGTCAAGAAAACCCAGTAACCACGGAGGAACTCCCCAATGACGGACTTCAACAACAACGACATTGATCTTTCGGTGTGGGATGAGGATTACGAGGCCGCGCCCATCGAGGAAAACAAGTTCGACGACGTGCCGGACGGAAAATACCAGGTTGCTATCGAGAAGGTGGAGCTTGCCCGTGCACAGTCCAGCGGCAACCCGATGCTCAAATGGCAGCTGCGAGTGCTCGGTCCGAACCATGCGGGACGGATGATCTTCCGCAACAGCGTGATGGCCAGCGCCGAGAACATCAAGTACCTGAAAAACGACCTGCACACCTGCGGCCTTGTACTGGAACGGTTTTCCGACCTGGGCACTCGGCTCAACGACCTACTGGACATCAAGCTCGAAGTCACGAAAAAGACGCGCGGCGAGTTTTCCAACGTCTATATCAACCGCCGCATCGTGACCGAGGACCCGGACGACAACTACAAAGGCGCATCCAAAGACGCGCTGTCGTCCTTTTGACCATGGAGCCGATCACGATCATCGCGGACACCCGCGAGCAGCTTCCATATGACTTCGACAACCGGTGGGTGGCCACGGTTCGCCGCGCGCTGCCCACCGGCGATTACTCCGTCGAGGGTTTTGAATCGTCGATCGCCGTGGAACGTAAGTCCATCGAGGATTATGTCCGCTCGGTCGTCCAGGACAAAGACCGGTTCAAACGCGAACTGGCCAGGCTTGCCGAATACTCTCTTGCCTGCGTGGTTGTCGAAGCAGGCCTGCCGGACGTGTTGCTGGCCCGATATCCCTCGGGCGCGCATCCCCATTCGGTATTCGGCGCGACGGTTTCCATCTGCGTCGACCACGGCGTGCCGGTCTACTTCTGTGGCGACCGGCAAACGGCCCGGAAATTTACCCAGGAATATTTATTGCGAGGAGCAAAACAGCTGAGGCGCGAATGCAAACAGCAAGAAACGAACGGGGAATAGCCCCAGATAAAAATCAGATTTGCGGAACCGTTGAAACCCTGTTTCACGCATCGCCGGAATTTTCGGCCGGAAGACTTCGTGATGACACAGGCAAAACAATCAGCTTCGCCGGTAGTGTCATGACCGCCGAGGGAGAACGTATCGTTCTGCACGGCGGATGGGAAAAGCACCCGAAGTACGGATGGCAGTTCAAGGCGAAGGGTCTTACCCACGATTTAAACTTGTCCGCGGATGGCCTTGCCCACTACCTGGCCAACAACCCGGCATTCGTCGGGCTCGGCCCGGTCAAGGCACGACGCATCGCGGAAAAGTTCGGACGGGATTTCGGAACCGTCATCGTCGAGAACCCCGAGGCGGTGGCCAAGGCCGGTCCCATCACCATCGAAGCGGCCCGCAACATTCGAACCGAGTGGCTCCAACGCCAGACGATTAATGTCGCCGCCGCCGAGCTTTCAGCCTTCGGTCTTACCCATCACCAGGTTCGAACGCTCATCGATAAGTACGAAAATGACGCGGTCTCGATCATCAAGAACAACCCTTATCTCATTGTGCGGGATGTTCGCGGTTTCGGTTTTAAACGCGTCGACGCCATCGCCCGGAAGATAGGCATCGCCAAGGATTTCCCTCCCCGCGTTCGTGCCGGGATTATCGATTGTGTCGATACCGCGCTCGACAAAGGGCACACCTGGGTCGAGGAAGCCGACCTCATCGAACAGGCCAACAAGCTCCTGGCGATGGACGCTCTGAACAGCCGCGACGTCATCGAGCACGAACTCGATGCCCTGATCAAAGAGGGGAAGCTGGCCTGCGACTCCCACGATGGTCGCTGGCTCGTGGCACGCAAATCCATCCACATGATGGAGCGGGGGGTCGAAGCCGTTCTTCGTAACGGCGATCGTGACAATCCCCTGGTGATGGACCTGATGGGCATCTGGCAGCAGGTGCGCGACGGGAAACTATGTCCCGACCTCAATCCCAAACAACGCGAAGCCGTCGTCGTCGCGCTCACCAACCAGATTGTCACGATTTCCGGAGGTGGTGGTAGCGGCAAGACTTTTGCTGTCGGCGATCTCACCCGGCTCTACCAATCCCTCGGTTTCCATGTAGTGCTTTGCGCACCCACCGGAAAAGCGGCCAAACGCCTCGAACAGGTTGTCGGCACCGAAGCCTTCACCATTCACCGACTGCTCGGCTTCAACGGGCACGAATGGGCGAAGGGACCGGATGATCCCATTGATGCTGATGTGGTGATTGTCGACGAATCCTCGATGGTGGATATCCCGCTGGCTTGGCGGCTGCTGCGCTCCATTGATCATGACAAAACAGCCGTGGTCTTTGTCGGCGACCACAACCAGTTGCCTCCGGTCGGCCCCGGCGATCTGCTCCGGGATCTGATCCACACGGGAATCGTTCCCGGCGTGGTGCTCACCGATATCGTGCGGCAGGCCGGGGAACTGAGACAGAACTCCATTGATGTGTTGTCCGGCAAGGTTGCCAATACCTCGGACTCGGTGCTGCCCACCGGTCGCCGCCCCTGGTACCGGATCGACAACTTCACCGATGCCTGGGACGTGCGGCGGCTCGTTTGCGATCTCTATGAGTCGGTACTGGCCGACAGGCTTGGATTCGATCTCATCGACGATGTGCAATTGCTCACACCCAAGCGCAAGGATCCCCTGGGTGTCGAGGAATTGAATCTCGAACTCCAGCGACTCATCCAGAAAAAGCTGCACGGCGTTGATGTCGAACCGGTAAAGGGAAACCGTCGTCCCCGATTCCTGCTTCACGACAAAGTCATCCAACGCCGCAACAACTATGACCTCGGCATCATGAACGGTTCCATCGGGCGTGTGACCCGGGTTCTCCCCAATGGCGACCTTCGCGTTCAATTCGAAAACGCCGAGGTCCTTCTCAAGCGATCCGACGGCAATCTCAGTGACCTGCAGCTGGCCTACGCACTCACAATTCACCAAACCCAGGGCAGTGAATTCCCCTGCGCGGTCGTGGTGATCCACAAGAGCCATTCATTCATGCACAGCCAAAATCTCTTTTACACCGGCGTCTCTCGCGCCCAGGAAACGACCATCATCGTCGGCGACCGCTGGGGCATCCGAAACTGCGCCCAGAAACAAGCCAACGACAATCGCAGCACGTTCCTCGGGCTCTGGCGAAAGGACGGGCAGGCCCGGGAGGCAATCAATGGGTAGGCCGGAACAACAAACAGCCTCTCGCCTGTTGCGCGAATACTTTTTTGCCCGCATCGACATTGTCGCCGCTTGCCAATCCTGGGTGGATCGCAAATCCGGTGAGACGATATCCCGACCGCGTCCTGTTCGAGGCGAGAACGCCCTCGACGATCTCATCGCTTTCCATGTGGTCGGACCATCCGGCGGCAAGGCCCCACCGCTCAATTACATCAACCGCAGAACATCGGGCCAGGTTGCCGATGGTCGCGGTTTCGATCGCCTGGGCAGTTATACGGTCGCCCCCGATGATACCGCATCCTGGCTTTGTCTCGATTTCGACGGCCCCGGCTTCGATCACTCCAAGGGCACAACACTGGCCGATCCGCTGGCGACGATGATGGTTTGTTACGAACGGTGCCGCGAACTCGGCATCCCCGTCCACATCGAAAAATCGGGAAGCGGCGCCGGATGGCACCTGTGGGTATTTTTTGAAAAGCCGGTTCCAGCCGTCGATGCCCGGCTGCTCGGCCATTTCGTTGCGCCGGTCGACCAACCGCTGGTCACGGGCGAGATCGCTGACGTCCGAAACAACCGGGGTATCGAGTGCTTCCCGAAGCAGAACAAGGTCAGCAGCACCAAGCACTCGGCGGGCAATCTGGTCTGGTTGCCATTTTGGTTTGGTGCGAAGGATGGTGGCAACAGGTTTTATGTGGTTGGAGACAACGGTGAACTCGCGCCCCACGATCCCCGGGGATTCGAACGTTTTCCAGTTGCCGATCTCGCCGCCATCATTGACCAGGTGCCGGATGATCTGCGCAATGCGGTTCTGAAAAAGAGGCCCAAGAAGCAGGAGAGAAATTCCGGGCCCCGTCCCCCATCATCCAGCCCCTCAGATTACCCGGCAACCGACTCCGATCTCGTTATTGCCGCCCTGGACTCCATATCCCCCGACTGCTCCTACGACGACTGGGTTCGGATCGGTATGGCTCTCCATGAATGGGAGCCGCAGGCCGGTCTTTCCATCTGGGATTCGTGGAGCGCTCGCGGCGACAAATACGTGGCCGGTGAACCCGATGACAAGTGGGACAGCTTCACATCCGGCGGCGGCGTCACCCTCGGCACCCTGTTCGACATGGCGAAAAAGGCCGGATGGGAGCCGCCGAGGCATGATCACCCGCCGTTGCCCACCGATGAGGAAATCGCCGCGTTCATGGATATCGATCCGGCGGAATTGATCGACGGGGTCAAATCGAAAAAGCGCCGGGAGATTCTCGAATGCCTAATTGAGGCCGAGGAGCCTCTTGCCCCCAAAGACGTCGCCGAGCGCCTGGGACGCGATCAAAACTCGACTCGCGTCCTGCTCCACCGCATGGCGAAAGACGAACAAATCCTTCGTGACGAGCAAGACCATTACATTTTGCCGCAAAAAGTAATGGCGGAACCCGCCGCGACCATTACATCCGGACCCAAAAGTAATGGAGACCATTACATCGAGGCCGAAAGTAATGGTGCTGCACCCCCGAAAGTAATGCCCGACCATTACATTCAGCCAAAAAGTAATGGTCCGCATCCCAAAAAAGTAATGGGTGCGGGTCCGAAAAGTAATGGTGCCGATCGCCCCCGCCTTCCAACCATCATCGTCAAAAACCGCCAGTTGCGACATGAAAAAGGCGAAGCCTGGGACGCCGTACACGCCTCCAATTATCCGCCCCGGTTGTTCCAGCGTTCCGGCGGGCTCGTGCGACTGGTTGAAACCGACGACGCCCCCGTGATTATGCCGGTCAATGAGACCGCGCTCATGGATCACCTGTCCCAGGTCGCAAATTGGATTCAGCGCGGGTCCGATACGGACATCCCCGTTCATCCCCCCAAAGACGTTGTCGCCGTCATGGTCGAGTCACCCGATAAAAAGCTGCCCCACCTGGAAAATGTCGTCACCACGCCGGTATTCGGTCCCGACGGCTCGTTGATTGCCGCCCCCGGATATCACACCGAATCTCGGCTCTGGATGCACCGGCCCCTTGGATTCGATATGGACGGCATCCCTGAGAGTCCGTCTTCGCAAGAGATTGAAAGGGCTCTAGACCTCCTGCTCAACGACCTTTTTGTCGATTTTCCGTTCACTTCGGAATCCGACCGCTGCCATGCGCTGGCGGCACTATTGCTGCCCTTTGTTCGGCGAATGGTTCACGGCCCCACGCCCATCCATCTCGTCGAAGCGCCGACGCCCGGCACCGGCAAATCCCTGCTGGCCGAAATGATCGCCCTGGTCTGTACCGGCCATAGCGCCGACGTCACCACCCTCGATAAGCAGGAAAGCGAGACGCGCAAGAAAATCACCGCCATCCTTGCCACCGCGCCGCTGATCGTGCATGTGGACAACCTGCGCAAAGGGCTCCTTTCCTCGCAGATCGCCGCCGCCATCACCGCGGAAATCTGGTGGGACCGGATTCTCCAGGTATCGAAAATGATCCGGCTGCCCAATCGCGCCATGTGGATCGCCACAGCCAATAACCCCGCGCTTTCCCTGGAAAATGCCCGTCGCAGCATTCGCATTCGCGTGGACGCCAAAGTGGATCGTCCGGGCAGGCGCAGCGGCTTTAAGCATGTTCCTCTTCGCAAGTGGGTTCAGGAAAACCGCCGCGATCTCGTGCGATCGGTGCTGACCATCGTGCGCGGCTGGGTCGCCGCCGGTATGCCCGCCACCGATCAGGTGCTCGGCTCCTTCGAATCGTGGTCACGGGTTGTGGGCGGCATTCTCCAGTGGGCGGGGGTTCCCGGATTTCTAGCCAACGCCGAGGAACTCATGGAAGTCGCCGACGCCGAGGGCAACGAATGGCGCGAGTTTGTTTCGGCCTGGTGGGATAAATACGGCGACCGCTGGGTGATCGTATCAGAGCTTTTCGAACTGGCTCTCAACGACGATTATTTGCCGAACGCCCTGGGTGACAAATCCCCCCGTTCCCAGAAAACCCGGCTCGGCCTCGCGCTCGGGTCCATGCGCGATCGACAGTTCGGCCACTGGCGGATCATCGTGCGCCGGGCCACCCGTGGGAGCAGATCGGAATACCGGCTCGCCCAGGTTGACGGTCCCGAATCCGACGGAAATACCGGCCCCGAAGTCCTTCCGCTCTTTGGTAGACGTTCGGCAACGTCTACCGAACGTCTACCGCAACGTCTACCAAATATTTCCGAACAAAATCAGGAAGATACAGACCTGGTAGACGTTGGTAGACCTTTAGGGGGGTATAACGCGTATGCGCGAGAAAAAAATACCCCCGCGTATAGGGGACCCCGGGAAAACGTCTACCAACGTCTGAACGTCTACCAAGACCATGAAAACAAAGAGGAAAAACCCGGTAGACCTTTGGTAGACGTGGATTCAACGTCTACCGAGTCCGCAACAACCCCCGCCACAGCGCCAATCGCCGCCGACCTTGCCCACTTCGATCCCGAAGAGGAGGAATAAGCATGAGATCACTGTCCATTGCAGATCCGCCGCAACCGCCCCGCACCCGGGAAGAACTCAACGAGCGACTGTTGGCCTTTCTCGATTCATGGTGGAACGGCTCGTCCTTCGGCTCCGACCGGCAGACCCCCTGGACCCTGGCGCAACCGCTTATCTACACCAGCTACTGCGCGGGACTCTGGGGCGAAATCGCCGACGCCGACGAATGGAACGCGACCGAAGGACGAATCGAAAAGCTGCTCCTGGAAAACATGGATAGGCAGATCGGTCCCTATCGAATCATCCAGAAACGGGATCGCCGACGGAAATCAAAGTGGCACTGGGCCGTGCGCAGGGTCGAGGAGTCGCAGGGGTCGGGAGAAAAGCCATGACCGCATCGACCACGACCACAGCCGCCGCCCTGCGCGTCGCCACGGACCTGAGGCACATCTCCCTGGAAAACGCCCCCGACCGTCCCCAGGACGTGATGATCGGCAGTACCGTCTACCGCCGTCTCGACGCCCCATACTATGCCTGGCTGCGTCGCCGGATGGAGAGAGCCAAGAAAGCGTTCGACGACGGTAAGCTCGCAGCCCAAACCTGGAAAACCCTGCGCCAGCGGTTCAACGGGATTCATGGCTGGGCAATGGAACACATCGGGGAAGCCGCTCTGCTATCGGCCATCGCAACCCTGGACGAGAACTCCTACGTCGCACCCACCCATGATCATGCGGTCGGCATCGTCGAGTCCTGGGACGAGCGCGCCGCCATCATGGAGCATGACGGTGGTCTCGCCCATGATGATGCCGAGCAATCCGCCGCGACCCTCGTTTCCCGCGAACTCACGCCCGAGGATGTCAAGTCGTTCAAAGCCCTGGGCGTCGAGGTCAACGTCAAATCCAAGCCCGGCGAATTCACACTCGTGCCCGAATACACCGACAAGGCAGGTCGCTCCCGCACCGAGATATCCGCCGAGGACCTGCGCAAGCTCTCGATGGTGATGCACGCATTCCCGGGCAGCGAAATCACATACGTGGGACCGCAGCGGGACGATCCGTTTGATTTCCATGCCCCGGACCCGACTCCCGCGTCTCCACCGAAACCCGAAGCCCAACCCCCTCAACCCAAACCCACACAGCCGCCGCAACAGGCCCGACTGTTCTGATGGAGGAGAAAATGGAACACAAGAAAACCCAAATGAAAGTGGCCTATGTAATCGGCCCGTATCGAGGTCAGACCCACAACGAAGTCGCAGAAAACATCGCAGCAGCCCGCGACGTGGCCGCACACCTCTGGTCTCTCGGTTACGCAGCCCTCTGCCCGCATCTCAATTCCGCATTCATGAGCGGGGTTGCGCCGGAGCAGACATTCCTCGACGGCACCCTCGAAATGCTCCGGCGTTGCGACCTGGTGGTGATGGTGCGCGGCTGGACCGACTCGATGGGTTCCGTCTACGAGTTCGAGGAAGCCGGTTCCCTCGGCATTCCGGTCTACACGGATATTGATTCGGTGCCGCCCGCCGATGATTTCGAGAGAGCCTGCGCCAATGGGTAAGTGCAAGGCTCGCACCGAAGTCTATTCCCGAATCTGCGGTTACTACCGGCCCGTCCAGCACTGGAACCCCGGCAAGCGCGCTGAGTTCCATGCCCGGGTTCCCTATGCCCTCAACAAATCGTCCGGGTCATCCCCGGTTCGCAAACTCCCGGTCCACAAACCCCAATCCAAGGAAAAGTCATCATGAGCAGACCCAAATCCACACACATCTATTGCGCCAATTGTCTCAACTGCAAGGTTGCAACCCATACCTGCCCCCGCAATGGAACCCGCGAGCGTCGGGTGCGCTGCGCGGCCGGGCAATGGGTGACCTCGGCGGGGAACGAGAAAACCTACTCCCTGCACACCGTGCTGTCGCGTCGCAAGGTCCGGTGCGCCCATTACGACTCCATGGGCGAATCCGATCTCCGGGAATTCATCAAGGACCTGGAGGCGAACCTGCCCGCCGAGCGAATCATCGTGCCGCCGTCGCAGCCCATCCCCCGGCGCGAGGTGAGAATCTGATGCCCTTCAATCGGTACATCAACGCCGAGGGCATCCTTCCCCCGGAACTGGTCGAACAAATCCAGAACCATTTTTCCGGCGGGTATCTCTACATCCCTTCCCGGAAGTATGCGGCGCGGATCAAGCGCAACCTGGAAGTCGTTCGGATGTTCAACGAGGGCAAATCCATTGCCGAGATCGCCGACACCTATCTACTGACCAGAGGTGCGGTGCGTTTCATCCTGCAAAAAGCGGGGAGGAAATAGTGTCTACGTGTTTTTGCCACCCACTGATCTTGGCCGGTTCGCGTTCATCGCTTTTACTGATGGGGAAAGCGCCTGGCGCGAGCCCCGCCAAAAATGGGGCTTAAGCCACTCGCGAAAGGTGAAAAATGACTGATTCCAAGAGCAAATCAAACGAAGAGGACTTCGTCGTTCGGTTTGGGAAAAAGATGCGGCGCTGCAAGGTGATCTCGAAGCGTACCGGAAAGCGGTGCGGTCATCCGGCAGTGACCGGATATGACGTTTGTCGCATGCACGGTGCCAATCCGAAAAACCACGGCGGCGCTCCCAAGGGAAATATCAATGCTCTGAAGCACGGTGCTTACGTGAAGAAAATGCTGACCGACGAAGAGAAGGCGATCTTCGAGGAACTGCTGGCCGCGATCCACCGGGACTTTGATCTCAACGAATCCACCGATCTGGCTCAGGCATCGATGGCGGCTTTTTATTACACCAAGTGGCACTGCGCCGTTCTCGGCAATGCCGATGCCGCAGTCGGCAACTATGACGTGCTCTTTCGCAAGCAGCTGGAGTGCCTGAAGACCACCCGCGCCCAACGAGACAGCGGTTCCGGTCCGACCACCACGCCCGCCGAATGGGCCGTGGCTCTGCTGGCTCGCGTGAAAGATGCCAAGGAAAAAGAGACGGATGACGGCAAAACGCAAAAATAAGTTCGCAGAAGTCGTTGGCGGTCCGGTCGACGGGTCTCGAGGTTTCGCGACGTTGCGCGTCTCGATTTTTCCCGGAACGTCTCATAAGACGCCTTATGCGCATAAAAGAATCGCGGCGCTGCTGGTCGTTCTAAAGGGCTTCGAGCGCCTGTTCGAGTTCGTCGTCGGCGATGTGGGCGTAGATTTGCGTGGTGGCGACCTGGGCGTGGCCGAGGGCTTTGGATACCAGCAGCAGGTTGCGGGTGCGGCCGTAAAGGGTCGTGGCGAAGGTGTGGCGCAGGCCGTGGACGGTGATCTTTCCGTCGAGCCCGGCCCAGGCGAGCCAGAGCTTCATGCGGGCCTGCACCTGGCGGGTGCTGATGCGGGTGATGCGATTGGAAAGGAAAAGGGCGTCGTTATCGGCGGCGACCTTCTTGCGATCCCGGATGTATTTCCGAAGGGCGCGGCGCAGGTCGGTGGCGATGAATCGTTCCTGGGCATGCCCGCCCTTGGTATGGCGAAGCCGCAGTTTCTTGTCGTCGAGCCTGATGTCGGCGGTGTCGAGCCCGACCAGTTCCGCCAGTCGGATGCCGGTGCCGAGCAGAATCTTGAGCATGACAAGATCGCGCTCGGCTGCCGCGCCGTTGCGGGACGCCACGGCTTTCACCAGGACCTTGACCTCCTGGGGCGTCAGATAGCTGGGCGTCTCGCGCTGATGCCGTTTGACTTTGATCCATGCGGCGGGGTCGCGCCCCGTTGCGCCCACGTTGGCCACAAAGCGCCCAAACGATTTCAGGCAGGCCTTTATGCGCCCGATGCTGGCTTGGCCGCGAGGGGCGCCCGTGTGCGTTTTCGTCACGGCGTCGGACAAAAGAAAGCGGGCCAGCAGGTCCTCGGTGAGTTCGGCGGTGGCGATGTCGCCCGCAAAAGCGGCGAGCGATCGCAGATCCCGCTGGTAGCAGCTGATGGTGTGCGGGCTTTTGCCCTCGGCTTCGAGCCGGGTGAGAAATTGGTCGATGGCGGTTTGCAGATTCACCGGCTACTCCTTTTCGGCCAGACCGAGCCGCCGGATGATTTCGGCCTTGTCGTCCGGTGGAAAATCGATCCGGTCCTTGATGTAGCTCCAGGCGCTTTCATGGAGATTGCCCTCGGAGTCGAACACCGCGTCGTGGATAAGCTCCACCGCCTTGGCAATGTCGGCCTCCCGGTTGCGGTCGGCCTTGGTCACCTGTTCGATGGCGATGGCCAGGGCCTCAGCCTCTTCGCCGGTTGCGCGTCGCTTGCGGGCGCGAAGCACCTTTGTCGCTTGCTTGAAATTCATGGGCACCCCCTACCTGATTCCCAAACGGCTTTTGATTTCCAGTTTCTCGTCCTCGCTGAATCGGATCTTGTCGCGCAGGAAGGCCCAGACCTCCCCAACTTCCTTGTCCGGCCATCCGCTGATCTCGCGGATCATGTGGACGGCCCGGTTGATTTCGGCTTCCCGCTTAATGACGGCGGTGGTCAGGCAGTCGATTGCGCGTTGCAGGGCTTCAACCTCTTCCTCTTCCGGGATGGCGATCAGATTCCCCTGGGCGCGTTCGATCATGGACTGGAGCACGTCGATGGCGATTTCGAGTTTCATGATTTTCCCTCCTCGTCCAGCGGGACCAGATCCTCGCGGCGGGCGTCGCTGGTGACCCAGGAAAACCGATCGTCCTTTTCGATCCAGGGCGCGACATCCCACCAGCCCCCGCGAATCGGAGCGATGAGCTTGACCTTCAGTCCCTTCATGAAAGCGTGGTCGTCGCCCACGTACCGCATGACCATTCCGCGTCGCAATCTAGGCTTTGCCATCGTCGACCTCCTGGTTGCTCTGATCCTGGCTTTCGCTCTGGCCGGGGTTCTGCTTTTCCATTGCCGTGGCGATTCGTTCCAGCAACCCGTTGAGCCGATCCAGTTCCTTGGCGATGGTCGGCAGGGTGTGGTCATAGAACGTGCGCCCCATGCGCGTCTGGTAAAACTCCGTCATGTTCGTCTCCCTATGGTTTGTGGTCCTGTTTTTCATGGACCGCATGAGGGCTTCGGTGCATGTGAAAGTCAAGGCGAAACAACTACTTATGCGAAGTTCTTCCGCCCGAAGAGAAGCGCCCCGCAAAGGGCGCAAGAGGCGGGCTCGTGCTGTGGCGGGATGCTACGGGATGGGAGAATCCTCCTCGGCAAAGCCGTGGAAAATGCCGGTGGCGTAAGTGGAATGGTTGGATTTGTCTTCCAGCCAGAAGGCCGCGTCGACGTATCCGAGTTCCAGGGCGATGGCGGCGACCGCCGGGCGATCGAGCATGTTCGTGCGTCCCGATTTGCGGACAGCCTCGATGCCCTGGAGAACGGCGGTGGGAATTTTAACCTTGCCGCTCATCGGTTACTTCTCCTCGGCGGCGGCTTCGGCGGGCTGCTCGGGCTCAGCCTTGTCTTTGACCTTCGCGGCCTCGTCCTTGGTGAGCGGGAGCTTTTCGATCCAGCCCTGATCGCGGCAGAAGACGAGCATCTGGCGGAAAACCCGCTTGGTCTTGGTGATGGTGATCTCGCTCTTGTCGCGTCCGCTTTTGGGAACCTTGGTGACCAGATCGCTGGTGAAAAACTTGGCGACCTGCGCCGGGATCAGCTTGGCGATGTCCTTCTCCTCGCCGAAATGATCGAGGGCCAGCTTCAAATCCATGTGGTACGTGTACCGAGTCCGCTCGGTTTTGCCCTCGGCCTCCAGGTGCGCCATGTACTTTTCGACGGCCTTTTTCAGGGTGGTGGTCTTGCTGCTCATGATTCTCTCCTTGTGGTTCTATGGTCTTTCGACCGGTTTGATTTCGCAGAGCCGCCAGGCGTTGAAGGTTCTGCCCGGCTCCCCCGCGTTTTCGCTTTTTTCCGATTCCATCCGCGCCAGCGTTTCGTAGGCCTCGGCGATGCTCACGAAGGGGCGCATGCCGCCGGTTTCGAGTGCCTGGCCGAGGATCGCGCCGGTGTCCAGGTTGGTGAGGATGTAATGCGCCATGTGGAATCTCCTTTCAAATCAGCATGTTACGATGTGACACATCGCTTCGGTGTGGGGGGAAGTCAAGGAGATTATTCGAGAAATATCGATGTTTTATGGGAGGCGGCGTGATGGTTGCGACGACGCTCCCGAAAAACGAGGAAGCCATCGCCCGGGTGCTGCTCGACCCGGTTTTGTGGGGCGAGGCGTATCTGCGGAACCGGGATCGCAGCCCGCGCAAATACTGGAAACACCAGACCGAGGACCTGCGGTGTGAGCGGAATAATATCATTCATCTGGATGGTCGGGATTGCGGAAAAACTTGGACGCTGTCCACCGATGTCCTGCACTACGCCTTCATCACGCCCGGCGGATCGGGATTGGTGGGCGCTCCGCACCAGGGGCATCTGGATACGATCATCGAAGAGGTGGAATTCCAGATCAACGCGAATCCCGACCTGGAAGCGTCGATCGCCCGCAACAAGGCCGGTCGCCTCAAGATCATCCGCAAACCGTATTTCCGAATCGAGTTCACCAACGGGTCGGTGATTCATTTTCGGCCTGCCGGTGCATACGGCGAGGCATTCCGGTCCCTGCACGTAGACCGGCTCTGGATCGACGAGGGCGCGTGGATTCCAGAAAAAGCGTGGAAAGCCCTGCGACAGTGCCTCAACGCGGGCGGCAAGTTTCGGATTTACTCGACGCCCAACGGTATCCGCGACACGACCTACTATCGGCTGACCCAATCGAAAAAATGGAAAGTCTTTCGCTGGCCCTCCTGGTTAAACCCCAACTGGAACGATGAGCGCGAATCCGAACTGGTCGAATTCTACGGCGGCAAGGACACGGCGGGCTGGCAGCACGAAGTGGCCGGGGAACACGGGCAGCCGAGCTTCGGCGCGTTCGTGATGAGCGCGTTTCATGCCTGCAAGAAGGATGTGCCCGGGTTCCGGGTGGTGCCCATCACCAGCGAGGAGATCGAGGGCTGCGACACCGACGAGGCGGTGCGCGAGCGTTTCGACATGCTGCTGGGCCTGTCGCCGCAGATCGGCACATTCTGGATGGGCATCGACACCGGCTACACCAACGATCCGTCGGAGCTTGTGGTTTTTCACGAGGAGGACGGCGTGGCGCGGGAGGTGCTGCGCGTGCATGGCGAGCAGATCCCGTATCCCTGGCTGTCGGAACTGATCTTCGTTCTTGACCTGTTTTTCGAATTCACCGGCATCGGCATCGACAACGGCGGCAACGGCCTGGCCGTGGCGCAGGAGCTTGTGAACCTGGAGAAATTCAAGGACCGGAATTTCAGCGAACGCCTCCGGGGATTCGATTTCGGCGGAACCACCATCGTCGGCTACAAGGACGATGGAAAACCGGTCAAAAAACGCACCAAGGAATACATGACCAGTCTGATCAACGGTTCGATGCAGCGGCGGGACATCGTTTTCGCCAAGGGCGATCCGCAGCTTGAAGAGCAGTTCGCCACGCAGACCTATTCGCTGAACAACGGACGCGTGACCTATTCCAAGGGGAACGACCACATCATCGACGCGGTTCGTTGCATGGCCCTGATGCGAGAGCGGACCGAATTCGACAAGCAGGAAACCAAATTCGTCGAGGTCTTCGTGACGCCTGTGGCCACGGACCCGATCTTCGATTAGGGAGTGAATCTTGAGCGGTAAAAAACGAACGACACAAACGAAAGCGAAGCCGGATGCGGACCTGTCGTCCTTCGGGATCATTCTCGATCCGGCCCAGATGGGCGCGGCGGCGTCCCTGGCCGCGAACGTCTTTGAAAAACAGGGAGTGAACGAAACCATCCCCCGCGAATGGCACGAGCGCGCGGCCAAAGCCTGGGAATACTATCTCGAAGAGCCGATCGTATCGAACACGATCAACTCGTGGCGGGTGTTCGCCCTGGGCGATGAGATCGATGTGACCAGCGAGGACCAGAACGCGAAGGATCAGGCCCGCGAGCTTTCCTGGCGGCTTGATGTCACGAACTTCGTCAAGGACATGATTTTGCAGCTGCTGGTCAAGGGCGATTGCATCGGCTATTTGCGTCGCAACGATGCGGGCGATGACATCGAGAAGCTGACCTGCATCAATCCGGTGAGCGTGAAATTGAAATTCGAAAACGGCGCACTGGTCGAGGCCACCCAGAAAAAAGAGATGCGCGACGGCTCCTTCGATCACACCGATGACGGCGTCACTCTGGCTCTCGACCAGATGGTGCATATCAAGTGGAACGCTCCGGAGTTTTCTCCTCGCGGCAACAGCCTGGTACTCCCAGCCTTCGAGTCCATCGAACTGCTTCGGGATTTCCGCAAAGCCGAACGCGCCATCGCCAAGCGGTGGACCACACCGATGCGGTTCATTCACGTCGGCGGGCATTACGGCGACAAGGTCATCATGCCCAACAAAAAGATGCTGGAGACCATCCGCAACGAGGTCAACAAGATGGACCTGCGCAGCGGGTTGGTCGTGCCGTTCTATGTGAAGGCGGAAACCTACGGCACCGAGGGGCACGTCCTCAACACCGAACGCAAGGTCAAGGAGATCAAAGAGGACATTCTCATCGCTCTGGGCATGGCGCGCAGCATCGTCACCGGCGATGGTCCCAACTTCGCCACGGCCAGCGTGTCGATGCAAAAGATGATCATCATGCTCAAGGAAATCAAACAGGCGGCGCGGCGAATTCTCGACTGGATTTACGACGAGTGGAAAGACCTGAAGGGCATCGAAGCCGATATCGATCACGGGTTTTCCGATCTCGATCTTCAAAACGAAGTGGATCAGAAAAAGCTGCTGGTCGACCTTTACGATCGCAATCTCATCTCGAAAAACACCCTCCAGGAAAAGATGGACCTCAATCCTGACGTGGAATCGGCCAACCGCGCAAAGGAGCAGCGGCTTGTTGACATGAACTGGGACATCAAGGATGTGACCGCCCTGGTGCAGCTGGGGATCATGAGCGGTGCGACGGCCCGCAAGCTGCTCGGCCTGGAGGATGAAGCCGAAGACGAGGCCATCGACACCGAAGAGGAACAGGCGGTCGAGGCCATGTATTCCGACGCCGCCGCAAAAGCCCGGTCCTCCGATGACACCTGCAACGAGTGCGTCCATTTCGACGAGAATGCGAACAAGTGCCGGGTGCTGGAACGCGAGGCGATGTTTCACGATCCGGCTTGTCGGTTCTTCCGAGGCAAGGTCGCCTAAATGGAAGCGATTGCTCTCGACCAGGCTGAAAAAATCAAACAGGCGGTCGAGCAGTCCTTTTCCGCCCGCGATCTTTATGTGGAGAAACAAGCCGCCGCAATGATCACCTCGTTGCGGGAGGCGGAAAAGCGGGTCAAGGCGGATCTGCTTCGGTATGCGGACCTCGGCGCTCTCACCCCCGGCCAGAAAATCAATCGCGTTCGACTCACCGCCCTGCAGGAGCGGATCGAGCAGAGCATCAAGGCGCTCAAGGTCGAGCAGACCACTCTGCTGAAACAGGCTGCGCGGGAAGCCCATTTCGACGGCATGGCGCAGGGCGCCATGGAACTGAAAGTCCACGGACTGCCCGGCTATGACGCGCTCAACCACGAATCCGCGAAGCGGCTGGCCAAGGATGCCTTTTCCCTCATGGACAAAAGCGCACTGGACTTCCTGGTGCGTTTCAATGTGCAACTGGCCGGTCAGGTTTCGTCGGAGCTTCTCGACGGTATCAAGACTTCCATCGTGGTGGGCATCGCGGCCGGCAAGTCCATTCCCCAGGTCGCTAGGGACATCGGCTCGGTCATTTTGGACAAGGAGGCCTTTCGCAAGGCGGGTAAAACGGTCTTCGCCACCGCGCAAAAGCGCATCGAATTGATTGCGCGGACCGAAACGCTCCGGGCGCACAACCAGGGGCGGCTCAAATTCTACGATACGGTCGGTGTGCGACAGGTCCGATGGATGGTCGCCCATGACGAGCGGCTCTGCCCGATCTGTCTGGAACTGAACGGCAAGGTGTTCGCGGTGGACAAAACGCCGCCGATTCCGAGACACCCTGGGTGCCGTTGCTGTGTAACGGCGGTGCCGATTCGGACCTGCAACGCACAGTCTTTGAAGCTCACCGCCATGGCCGGTCCCGCCGATTCAGTGGGCGCGTGCGTCATGACGCCGCAGCAGGTGCATGACGCGGCCGGGTCGCACAAAGCGGACCTGGCCAAAACCAACAAGGCCATCAAACAGGGCGATTACGATTCGCTGACCCAGAAGCAGTTGCAGGGTGAGTGCAAAAAGCGCGGCATATCGATCTACCGGACCAAGGCTGATTTCATCAAATTGCTCGGGAAGCAAAACCCCGGCGTGGATTATTCGACTTGGGCGTCCAAGGACATCATGTCCGAGGTCGCAAAGTACGGCATCAGCAAGACCTGCACGAAGGACGACCTGATTGCCCTGCTCAAGCAGTGGGACGCGGCGCACGCGGCGATTATTCAGGAAGCGGCCGCGCTGCCGGATTTCGCTTCCATGACCGTCAAGGACCTCCAGAACGAATGCCTGAAAAACGGCATTTCCATCGCCAAGACGAAAAAGCATTTCATCGCGGAACTGGAAAAACTCGATCCGAATCCGGCGAAGCCTCACATCATGCTCAAGGGCAAGGAACTCCAGGCCAAGCTCAAGCAGTTCAAGATCGGCAAACTCAAAACCAAAGACATGCTGATCGACGATCTGCAAAAAGCGCTGTCGATCGACAAAAAGGCGGTGCAGGCGGTCGAGGAGGTCGCCAAGCACAAGGCCGACCTGGCCAATGCGGTCAAGGCCGTGTCCCTTCCCAATGATCCCGCCGATTACGAGCAATTCCTGGGCGCGGTGAAAAAGGCGGTCGATACCGCCGAAGCGAAAAAGCCGTTTCTACCCGCCGCCGAGGTGGATGATCTGCTCGCCGGGGTTTTGCAGGAAAAGAAAGCCTGGGACGCCCAGATCGATGCCCTGCAATCCGCAGAACTCAAGGAACTGGCAAAACAGACCAAGCTCAAGCACTGGCAATGGCACAACAAGTCGGAGATGTCCGCGAAGTTCACCGGCATCGACGCCGACGAACTGGCGAAGGTTTATGAGGCGGTCGAGGCGAAATGGGCGAAGTGGGCTGAAAAGCACGGCGGCAAGAAAAAGACCGTCGTGCCGAAGGCGAAAAAAGCACCCGCCGCCAAACCCGTGGAAATCCCGGAAACGCCCCCGGCTCCGAAAAATCCGACAAAGCCGGTTTCAATCGACGATCCGTTCCGGGATGTTGATGAGGCGTGGGAACGAATCAAGGCGAAAAAGCCGTTCAAGAACCGGCGCGAGGTTCGCTCGGAACTCGGCGGCGCCCATCGCAAATTCGTCTACGACGACGACCAGGGCAATCAGTGGTTGTTTAAACCGATCAGCGAGGATTTCCGGGCGCATGGCGACGAGGTCGCGTATCGCATCGGGCGGCTCATCGACCCCGACGCTGTTGAAGTCCGGCTGATCGACCTGGACGGCGAGGTCGGTTCCATCCAACGAATGGTGCCGAAGCTGAAACGGAAAAAGGATTTCCGGGGCGTCGATCCGACCGATCTGCTGCCCGAGGAACTGGAGCAGATTCAGCGCGAGCATGTCATTGACTGGCTGATCTCGAATCATGATGGCCACTGGGAAAATTTCCTGCGCGGCCAGGATGGGCACTTGTATGGCATCGACAAGGGGCAGCTGTACAAATTCCTCGGCGACGACAAACTCAGCGTCGCCTACCACCCCAACCGCGTCCACGGCGCGTCCGAACCCTATTACAACACGGTGATGCGGGCTTTTTCCGAGGGCAAGGTCGAAGTGAACCCCCAGGCGGCATTGAAATACATCGAGCGCGTCGAGTCCATCCCGGATGACGAGTTTCTTGATCTGCTTCGTCCCTATGCGGAGCGTCGTTTCCCTCGTGCCAAGATGAAACGCGAAGCCTTCTACCAGATGGCGCTCGATCGCAAAAACAACATTCGGACCGACTTCGAGAAGTTTTATGACCAGCTGGCGAAAAAGCGCGGCCTTTCCGGTTTTTCCTTCGAGGGCAAAGCGGCCAAGACCGCCAAGCGGCTCTCGAAATACGAAGAGGAAATGGTGCGTGAGGCGGCGGAATCCGGCTGGCAGGGTAAATCCCTTCCCATCGATGTGGATGATATCGAGGACCAGAACGCCCTGGTGTTTCAGCAGACGGTCAAAAAGGGAAGCAAGGTCCAGGGGCGGCAGACTGTTTTGCAACTTAAGGTCCGGCCCGAACGGGAACAGAAAATCCTCGACGCCATCAGCAAGGCCGGTCCCGCAAAAAAGAAAACGGTTGTTTCCCGCGTCGGCGATCCCCTGGGCGAGGATGAGTTTTACGATACGATCCTCGCGGGCGTAAAGACCGTGAACCACCACCTGGGCGACAGCAATTTCAACAAGACCACCCTGGACGATGTGAAAAAGCTGCGTCCCCAGCTGCGGGCCCTGTTGAAAAAGAGCGACGACCCGGAAGTGCGGGCCATGTGCGAGGAGTACCTGGGCAAGATCGACGAGGTCCTCGATGTGTTCGAAAAGGCGGATACCGGCAAGAAAGCCTCGAAAGTCTCGCTTTACAACCAATACCGGCGAAAAAAATCTCCGATCGCCCCAAAAACGGAAAAGCCTGCAGGGATGGTGGTTCGCAAAGGCAAGGTTGTTTTGCAGAAGCGAACCAACACTGCGGGCGAGATCATTACCGACGGTGCGGAGCGGGATCTGCGCTCGATTTTCGGTCACGCCATGCCGGACGGCGTGCAATACGAGATCGAGTTCGAAGATGGTGTGACCGCTGTTTACCGCCCCTGGAAAGGCAACAAAAGCCTCTACGCTTCCGCCGGGGAACTGGAAGTGCGGATCGATGGGGCCTGCTCACCGGATTTGATCGAAAAAGCCCTTGAGAAAATTGAACGTTTGGGCCTGAATGCATCCCCGGCGACCATCGAGGACGCGGAGATCATGTATCTGCAGAAGCAGGCGTACATCATGGGCATAGACGATTCGGCGCGGTTCAAAAAAGTGCTGCAAAAAGCGGAGGGCATGAAGACCAAGCAGGGGCAAGCTCAAATCCTGCGTCAGTTCTGGAACGAGGAACTGGGCGTGGACGATGTGAGAAAACTCTCCCATTACGATCCCTTCGGGTCGTTCCAGCATGCAACGAAGGGCAGGATCAGCGGTGCGGGTCGTCGGGTGCAGATGCGCTTCGACATTTCGGATGCCGATCTTGACCGGGAACTCGGCGGGTATTCCCTCAAGCACAGCCTGACCAACGGTTACGACATGACCGACTTCATCGAAACCGCCCTGGATCACAACGGCGCGATGATCTCCACCGTGGAAAAGATGCGGATCGGCATCAAACCGGGCGGCATGTCGCCGAAGGCGGATATGTCCTCAGGAGGCGCCACGTACTTTTTCACCCGGATTCGCAAAACCCCCACGGCCTCGCGGTCTGGTGAAACGGGACTGTATTTCAAGCGGAAATTGCTGCGCCGGATGGACGCGATCACCTATGATCATGACAAGTATGGTCGCTGTACCGGCGACGAGGTGCGTCGGAATCGAAAGTCGTTCATCAAGGACTGGAAAAAGATCGTTGGGCGGCGGTCCAGCGATGAGACCATTTTCAAATATACGGTCACATTACTGGACAATATCGACTGCATCGTGGCGGGCAGCGCCTCGGAGCGTCGGGCGATCATTCAGGCTTTCAAAACGCGCGGCATTTCCAGGTTGCCGGATGGTCGGAAGGTGGAGAGCATTGTATTCGGAGGATGATAGTTGGCGACGATTGACGTGAAAAAAGAGATGGCCGGGGTGCAGGAAAAGCTCGACGGCATCACGCGCAGCGGCTTCTGGTTCACCGTGTTTTTTGATGACGGCGAATCCCTCGGCTTTTTCCCCTATCGCCTCGAGGTGTTGGGTGCAAAACCCGACGTCGGGCCGGATGGCAAGGTGAAATCGTGGGTGTACGCGGTCCTGATGATCGACCGGGGTTTTTCGGATTTCGGCGCGAGCATGCACGGCAACCACCTGCACTTTGTTGAGCGGATCGAGTGGTTTAAAGGCAAAAGCGGTCGGATTTATGCTGCCCGGCTCTTTGACGATACCGGGAACCATGTCACCATCAACGAGATTGATGCGGGCGAGCACCCGGAACTGGCCGGTGAATGGAAAGCCTACATGAAGCGACTTGCGGAGCAACCCGATCGCGTGGCCGAATGTCTGAAAACGATCCGGCGCGAGTTCATGGAAATGGTGGAGGACCGGTTTTCATGAAAATCAAGTACATGATCGACTTCGTTTACGACGGGACTCGTTTTGACAAGGGTCTTGATCCCTATGTTCCAGCCGGGGTGTGGGTAGTGACGCCCACGGGATTCGATTTCGGCTATCTGCCCGGCTTCGAGGAGCGTGAGGACGAGGTCAACTGGATGCTCAACGATTGGGTCGAACAGGGAATCAAACCGTGGCTCAACGAGGGTTTTCTCGAATACTGGCAGGAGAGCAGATCGCCCTATCGCGGCACTTTCGGGGATATCGTGGAAACGGATCGATATGAGAACGCTTCCAAATGCATCGAGGCAGTTTTGGATACGCTTCGAAAAGAGTCGGGCGAATAGGCAATATTCGTCTACCGGTTTTTGCCCCCTCCTGATATTGCTTTTCCTTTAACGCACCCGTTATTCTGCATTTATGAAAAAGATCGTGGCTTACATACAGAAGCTGGCGGCTGAAAAGTTCTTCGGGACTTTGACGCTCAGTTTTCAAAACGGCCGGATCTGCAATATCAGGGTCGAGCGGAGTTTGAAGCCCGAGGACCTGTGACAATCGCATAACCCTTTGGGGTGGTCGAGACAATCGAGCCCCGGTGAAGTTGGGATGAAACACGCCCGCTTCGTCGGGGCTTTTTTTATGGAGCGAGCGTGGCGCTGCAAACGGACATGGAAAAACTCTCCTTCTTGCTGGAAGCCGAGGCAGAGCTTTCGCTTTTCGGCGACGAGGAGCTTTCCGCCCAGGCTGCGGAAGAGCAGCGGCGCTACGTCACCAATTTCATCGGGTCCAAGCAAAAGCTGATCGATTTCATCTGGTCGAACATGCCGGATGGCATTGCTTCCGCCGCCGACATGTTTTCCGGTTCCTCAGTCGTGGGCTTCATGTTCAAGCAGAAAGGGTTGGCGGTCACGGCCAACGACAAGCTCCGGTATTGCTATCATATCGCCCGATCCATCATTGAAAACACCGGCGAAACCGTTACCGACGATGAGATTGATGCTCTCCTAGCCGCAAATCCCAAGGCCGGGAATTTCGTTCGTAAAAACTTCGCGGGCATCTACTTCGCCGAGGGCGTGCATACCCTGATCGACCAAATCCGCGCCAACATAGACCGGCTGTCCGGATTCAAAAAAGACATCGCCCTGTTCGCGCTGGGCAAAACCTGCATCACCGGCAAGGGCGGGTTCGGGCATTTTGGAACCACCATTCCCCATGGTGACAGGCAGGACGGGCCGGATCGCTTCAAGCAACGGTTCGCTGCAAACGTTCGCACCATCAACGGGCTGGTCTTCGATAGCGGTAAATCCTGCAAGGCCCTATGCGGCGACATCGTGGAAAACGCCCCCCAGGTGAAAGCGGACCTGGCGTATTTCGATCCGCCCTATGCGACCAAGTTTTCCCAGACCAATTATGAGCGGTCCTACCATTTCGTGGAAGGACTGATGACGTATTGGGACGGCAAAGAGATCATTGAGGGCACCAAGACTAAAATCTACCGGATCGAAAAATCCGGCATGACCAAGGCTAATGCTGCAAACTTCTTTGGGGATTTCCTCGGGGCTTGCACGCACATTCCAAATTGGATCATCAGCTACCGCGACCAGGCGTACCCGTCTGAACCGGAGGTGATGAAGATCGCCAAGGACCTGGGACGCTCGGTGTCTCTGGAATCCAAGGATCACCATTACCAGATCAGCGCCCGGCATGGCGACGCCAGCAATGCGAAGGAACATCTTTTCATCTGCAAGGCGACCGAGGCCGCGCGGGAGATGGATGAAGCGGCTGGTCTGCATGAGCAGGGTCTTTCTTCTTTGGGCGATTGTGATCTCGATTTGCTGTCGGCCTTTGCCGCGTCGGACCGGGTGCGCGTCTCGCCCTACATGGGCAGCAAGTACTTCGCGCTGGACTGGATTTGGCAGAACACACCCAAAGACGCGAAGTCCGTTCTGGACGCCTTTTCCGGCGGCGGCAATGTGGCGTACTTCTTCAAGCGCAAGGGCCTGTCCGTCCACGCCAACGATCGGATGCGGTATCCGTACCACATCGTCCGGGCGGTGGTGGAAAACCAGAGCGAAACGGTTTCGGACGACGAGATCGAGGCGCTGCTCGCGACCAATTCCAGCGCCGGTCATTTCTGCGAAAAGACCTTCACCGACTATTACTTCACCCCGGAAATCCTGCGGTTTCTGGATAACACCTGGGCAAACGCGCAAAAGCTGTCCGGCTACAAACAGGACATCGCGCTTTTCGCCCTGGGCTACACCTGCATGACCAAGGCTCGATTCGGGGAATTCGGCCGCAGCAAGAAGGGCATGACAGGACGTCCCGAGGACGAGAGCAAGAAAGATACCAGCCTGGGCGAGATTCCGATCGGGGATTTCCGCGATCTGTTCGTTCGCAACGTGCGCAAGATCAACGGGCTCGTTTTCGATTCCGGCTCTCCCTGCAAGGCTCACAATGGCGACATCGCGGACCTGATGTCGAAGCTCGAAGTGGACCTTGTCTACGCCGATCCTCCCTACATCACCGAATTCGGGGCCAACGACTACGAGGGCAAAATGCACTTCGTCGAAGGCCTGATGACTATGTGGGAGGGGAAGGAAATCCGGGACAACACCCGGCGCGATTACGAATCGGGCACGAAATTCAACAAACAGACTATCGCGGAACTGATGCGCGGCGTTATTGGGGGCGCTCGGACCAAGTCGATTCTGATCTCGTACCGGGACAAGGCATTCCCGCGCGAGCTGGAAATCAAGTCCATGCTGAACGACCGTTTCCGCACGGTGTCGGTCAAGCGAATGGACGTGCGATACAACATCGCCCGTTACGGAGCACCGGGAGGTGGGGCCGATGCCCAGGAACTCCTTTTTGTCGCGGGCGAGCCGCTGGCGTCGAAGGCCGACGCTCCTGCCAATTTCCATACCCGGCTGACTGGTGAACTGATTGTCGAATCGCTGGACACCCAGGCCGCGTCCTCGCAGGGCGATGATTCCGACAAGCGCTTTTCCTTCATTCTCACCCATGTCGGCACCAACAAAAACGGTGATCATTTTACCGGCGAGGAATGCCGACAGGCGTTCAAGACCGCCGTCAACAAAAAGGTGGACCTGCTCCATAGCCAGGATTTCCGGGACATCGTCGGCGGAATCGTATCGACGGATTTTGTCGAGGAAGGCCAAAAGAGCCGGATCGAGGGTGTGGCCGAGCTTTACACCGGCGAATCGGAAAACGCTCGGCTGGCCTACAAGCTGATCCGCAAGGGCATCGTCAAGCAGGTCTCCATGGAATGCGATTACGCCGAGGGCGAATGCTCGATCTGCGGCAAGCGGGTCAAGAGCAAGGCCGAGTACTGCGTCCATCTCAAGAACTACAAGGGCGGTTCCTACCAGGGAAAACCCTGCTTCGAAATTCTGCACGGAATCGTTTTCACCGGCATGGGGCTTTTAGACAAGAAGGGCGCGGACGAAAACGCGCTGATCAAACAGGTTGCCAATTTCCAGGAGGAAAAATCGATGGCTGACAAAGATAAGGACACCAAGGGGCAGGATGAATTCGTGGACGAGCAGCAGCCCACGGATACGCCTGAAAAACCGGGCGGCGACCCCGAGGCCGAACTGAAAAAGCTGCGCGCTGAAAACGCCCGGCTGAAAAAGCAGTTGGAGGACGCGCAGAAGAAAATCGCGGAATTGGAAAGCGCACAGGCCGCTGCCGCGAGGCGAGTCAAGGCCGAGCAGCTTCTCAAAAAGTGGGAGGCCAAGGGCCGCACCTTCGCCGGTGACAAGGAACGCGACGCGGAATTGGAGCGGCTGGCCGGTCTTTCCGACGATGCGCTGACCGCCACGGAAACGGTGATCGATTCCTTGGCTTCCCCGAATTCTGAGGGCGCCGACGAAAAGGATCAGCCCGATCCGGGCAGGAAACCCGATGCATCGGCTTCGCGCAACCTCAAGGCCGACGCGGGCGTGAATCCCCTCGTGGTGGACGACAAGCGTCCGGCCAATCTCGAGGAGAAGCTGAAGACCGGCTTCATGGCTGCTTACAAATCCCAGACCAACCAGGAGGTGGCGTGAAATGGCTTACTTCGTTGACGTGAAACACGACACCGGCATCGCTTACGGCGACGGATACGCCCAGGGCGACGCCGAATGCGGATCGGTGATGAAGATCGTGGGCAACGACCTGTTCGCGGTCGCTGACGATCCCACGGAACCGGCCTTCGGCATTCTGTTCAAGGACGTGAAGGACGGCGACATGCCGACCATCTACACCCAGGGCGGCGTGTACGAAACCGACAATTTCACCGGACCGATCTCGGCCGACGACCTTTTGAAGGTCCATCCCGACAATCACAACCTGACCGCCGGACTCGCCGAAGGCGAACGCGCCATTGCCCAGGCCATCTCGGCCGACGGCGGCGTGCTCAAGTTCCGGCTGCTTGTTTAGGAGGCGCTCATGGAAGCACATGCGATTGACGTTGATTCCCAGGAATACATGGAGGCCATGGCGTCCCTGCTTTCCGAGGCGGTTTCCACCGACGAGGGTCTGAAGGCGCTGGCGGCGGCGATCGCCCCGCCCATCGATCAGGAGATCAAGCGCAAAGAGATCACCTCGATGCTGCTGACCAAACACAACCTGCCCAAGGGCGAACCGGCCAAGTACCAGAAAAAGCCGAAAGTGAAAGCCTACTGGATTTCCAAAAACGGCGAGGCGCAGGAGTCGGTGCTGGGCGAGGACGAGGTGGAATTCCCCATCGGGCGCATCCATTCGACGCCCATGGTGGATATCTCGGTCATCAAGCACGGCAACATCGGCACGCTCATGGATATCCAGAAGGCCGCAGCGACGGAAATCCGGAAGGAGCTGGACAAGCGAACCATCTCGGTCATCAGCGCGGCGGTTCCGGCGGAAAACACGGTCACCATCACCAGCGGCGGGAAGCTGACCGAGGACGCCCTCAACGAGGCGCTGTCCATTCTCGAGGATCTGGAGCTTGCGCCGTCGACCATCATCATGCGCGGCGCGCGGTTCAACGACATGCGGTCCTGGGAAGGAATCGACCCGCAGACCAAGTACGAGCTTCGCGTCAAGGGCATCTACAAGGTCTACGGCGGCGCGAACATTTTGACCACGGCGGCGGCGAATCTGGCCGAGGTGGTGATCGTTCCCGACGAGGAAGTCGGCAAATGGGCGATCCGCGAAAAGCTGTCGGTGGATTCGGTGAGCAAGGCGCTCAAGTTCAAGACCGGCTGGCTGGCCTGGATGGAATGCGCCCAGGGCATCACCCGTCCGGAACTGCTGACCAAGGTCGTGATCCAGCCGTAAGGAGGCGCGTATGCCCGAGATTCGGAATTTGACGAAAACGCGCCTGTCCCTGCCGCTTGAGAGTGGGAACGTGATGGTGATGCCCGAGGGCCGCGCCCACGTTCCCCGCGTTTGTCAGGCGGTGATCAAGGCTGTGGAAAGCGGGTTGATCGAGGTGGTCGGCGCGAAGCGACAGAAGCTGGCTTTTCCGATCAACGATCTTCTGGCGCACGAGGCGGTCGCGGCCATCGAGACCATCGAGGACGTGGACATGCTGCGCGACCTGCTGACAGACGCAAAGGCGAAAAAAGTGAAGGACGCCATCAACCGGCGGTTGAAGATTTTGGAGGAAGCAAACGGCGATGACGGTCAGTGAGGCCATAGCGCTGCTCAGGGTGGACCTGGGCGATCCGAACGGCGAACTGCTCTCGGACAATGATCTGCTGCGGGCATTGAGCCGGGCTGTCGCCGCCGTGAACCGCGATCTGGGGCGCAGGTACGCCATTGACGGCGACGAGATCGTTCCTGATCCGGATTCCGACGACGAGGCCGATCTGATCCTGCTTCGCGCCCATGCCTTCTGCTGCTCGATGCTTCGCTCGGCTGCCAGCGCGAATTTCGCCTTCTCCTCGGCCGACAAGAAGGTCGACAAGTCCATGCAGGCAAAGGCCTGGGGCGATTTGGAAAAGGACCTGCTGGCCAGGTACCGCGAGGCGGTTTCACGGATCAATCCGGAGATGAACGACGGCCTTTTGCCGGTGGAAAACATGCGGCCCCAGATATTCGAGGTGGGAAGCGATGTCCTTGATGACTGACCGGGACAAACGGCGGATCGAAACCGGCGTGAGCGAGCTGATTCACGGCGAGGAAACTTTCTGCCGAGTCGTTCGCCCCGCCAAGGAAGGCGACGACGATTTTTACGGTCCGCACGAGCCGTCCGAATCGGTTATCGCGGAAAACCTTCCCGTGGAATTTCTTCCCGGAACGCCCGAGGGCTTGGAACAGGAGGGCGCGGATGCTTCCGCCAATGTTGATTACGACGCTGACGTTCAAGAAAGCGATTTCCTGGTTTTCGAAGATGTTCGGTACCGGGTCACCCATGTTGAACCGCACACGGTCTTCGGAGCGCAATCGCACAGGCGACTCATCCTGGAGCGCGAATACAAGAAAGGCGAATGATGCTGATCAAGCTGCAAAACATATCAAGCACCACCGTTGACGTGCCCGGCAAGGGCATGGTGCTCAAGCCCGGTGGAACCATGTGGGCGAACGACCTGACCGCCGAGCTTCAGACCGCCATCGAGGGCGGTTTTCTGGAAATCATCGATCAGATGAGTCCGGGCGGTGAGGAATTGCCCGACGGCGCTGTGACGCCCCAAAAGCTATCCGCCGCCCTGCTGGATCGTTACGTGGTCGTGGACTGGAGCGACCCGGAGGCGGTCAATCCGACCACGCAAAATGTTTCGATTCAGCTGAAAAACCTGATCGGAGCCGAACTTTTAGCCGCGCACACCCTGCGTATTACCTGCGATGAGCAGGCGACGATGACGGTCGGTGAACATGGCGAAGCTTTTTCCGGCGACGGATCGAGCGACCTGATCGCCCGCACCGATTCATCCGGACAACTCGACCTGGTCGTGAATTGTGACCAGGCGATCACCGTATCAATGGCTGCCGGTCCCACGCAGATGAGCCCCATGCTCGACTGTCGCACCGGCTGCGACGTTTCATTCACTTAACTGACAAGGAGAATCTCAAATGCCTATTCAAGACGCTGTAAGCCCCGTGCAAAAGGTGACCACCAACGAACTGGCAAAGGAGTTTGCCGATCACTTCGCCATCGCCGGATGGGGCGATCCCGGCGCGGAAGCCGATGACGCCATCGCCGTTACCCTGCAACTGACCAATCCGCTCGACGACGATCTGGCCGTGAAGGAACGGATTCGTCTGACCTGCACCACCGGCGCGACCATGAACCTGGCTGACGCCGGAGCGGGCACCGTGCTTTCCGGCGCGGATTCCGACGACATGATCATCGAAACCGATGAGGCGACCGGGAGCTTCGATCTGGAAGTGACCTACGCCGGTGCCGGGACCGTGACCGTTGTCGGCGGCGCAACCCAGGGATCGGGATTCATCCACTGCGGCGAGAGCGTGGACCTGACTTTCGCGGGCGAGTAATCGCGAGTTTTTAAACGGGTTGCGGGGCGGCTCCGGTCGCCTCGCTTCCCGAGGAAGTTGCAATGAAGTCTGACGGCTGCATCGATATCGACCTTTCCGCCATCGAATCGCTGGGCGTGGCCCTCGATGATTACGCGGAGGATCTGGCCAAGGAGCTTGAAGTCTCCATGGTCGACACCGTCGTGACCATTGAAAAGTACGCCAAGCACCGGTGCCCTGTGGATACCGGCAAGCTGCGCGCTTCGATCGCGGGCGAGGTCAAGGGGTTCGAGGAAGGCTCCGTCGGCACCAACACCGAATACGCGATGGCGGTCGAGTATGGTTCTCGGCCCCATGACATCAAGCCGAATGAAAAGAAGGCGCTGGCCTTTGAAAAAGGCGGCGAAAAGGTCGTGGTCAAACGGGTGAAGCATCCGGGAAACAAGGCGCAGCCCTTCCTGGAACCCGCGTTCATGGTGGGAGGCAGGGTCGCTCAGAAAAACTTCGATCAGGCTGTGGTGGAAACCCAGGCCAAGGCGCAAGCCAAGCTGGAGGAATCGTGAAACTGAGACGGGCCATCGCTTTGTTTTTGAAAGATGAAGTGGCTGGTCTATCAGTTTATGCCCGCAAACCGGACGGGAAAAACGCCCGATATCCCATGGCGACCTTCACGGTTGTTGACAGGGACACCTCGGTTTTGGGATGCGGCTCGCCCGATTACAGGGAAAGGGACGGCAACGGCAGGGTCGTGAAAAAGGGGCGGCTTCTCAGCCAGGACACATCCCTTCGAGTCGACCTGTGGGTTCCGGCGGATAGCGAAAAAAGCGCGGAAGAACGAATCGAGGAACTGGCAGAGGCTGTCGAGCAAGTTTTTGAGAAATGGCGTTTCGATCCCGGCAGGTCCGGCATTGTCGATCCTGTTTCCGGTGACGATCTGCATGTCACCGCCATCAGGCATGTTTCCACGGTGGACCTGCCCATGGACACCGGCGGCGAACCTTTTCTGGCGCGAAAGAGCCTGACCTATGTGGTCAGCCATCGCCGCCATCACGAGCGGGACGTGGAGCACCACATCGACAACATCAATCTCCGATACGGAGCATGATCATGGCGAAAAAGAAGAAGAAAACCGCACCCAAGCGACTGCCGAAACTGGTCGGGAGTTTTCCCAGGCTGGGTGAAAAGCGGGAAGCGACGTTTCCGATTGACGAGCTTGCAAAGCGCGCTCGGATTTCGCGGTCGGCTCTGGCGGGCATGAAAACCGCCTACGAGTGGGACTCCCAGACGAAGCTGACCGAATCGGAATTTACCGAAAAGACCCGCGCCTGGCTGAGCGCGGGAGGGAGATAGATCATGGCGACCACAAAGATCATTCCCGACGCCTACACCGAGTATGAGGACGGTCATATCGGTGCGGTTGCGGCTTCGTTGGCCAACATTGAGGCCAAGATCGGCGGGGCCGAGGGCGGCATCCCAAATAAACTCTACGTGCTTTCCGGCCCGGACGCCAAAGCCAACGCAAAGAAGATATTCATCGGGGGGCCGCTGCTTCGCGCCATCGAGGAGGCCTTTGACGCCGGGAGTTCGACGATTTACGCCTGGCGGGTCGGCCCTTGTTCGCAGGCGCAGTATCACCTGAACCTTGACGGCGGCGGCACTGGTATCCGGCTTGTCGCCAGGGAATATGGCGAAAGCGGCAACGACATTCAGGTCACCGTGGACGAGCAACTGAATCACGTTGTGCCGGGATATTGGTATCTCAACGCCGATGATAACCAGATGGTTCACCTCGACGAGGATGGAGAAGTCTTGGGGACCGTGGACCTTTCTCCCCATTTTGCCTCGGCTCGGGGCTGTTGCCTGCAGTTCACCGACCCGGATGATCCGGCTTTCATGTCGGTCTGGGTCGGGGGAACCGATGCTTCGGGTCACGAAGTTCTTCGCCATTTCGCTTCGGACGGCACGCTCATTCCCGGCGACAGCATGGATTTGTCGACCTTCATTACCACTGAAAACATCACGGCGATGCTATTTGCCATGTCCGGCGACGACAACGTCATGATCGGCCTGTCCACTCCGACCCGGATGTATATGCTCGACGGGATCGAGGCGACTCCCGCAGAACCGAGTAGCGAGATCATCTACGCCGACGACCTGGGCATCGCCAGCCCGGATATCAGCGGCGGATGCCTCGGCTTTCAGATGGACGATGGCGAGCCGATGCCCACCGGCATCATGGCACTGGACAAGACCGCAAGGAACATTTACGAGATCGGTCCTTTCGGCCCGAGCGGTGGAGGCCCCACCAGCGTCCTGCGCACGATCAACCTGTCCGGCATCGACGGTTCGGATCAGGCCACCGGGCTTTCCACCAACTTCTGGAGCGGCAACACCCTGCTGGCGACTCCCGCCAGTCCGAGCGGTTGGCGAATGATCCAGTTTCCCTCCTGGATGGATAATCCGAATGAGGGCGACATCAACAACTCCTTTTCCTTCGGACACGCCATTGCCGGTCTGTCGTTTACCGCCGAGGAATTGCATTTCCACATGGTGATCGACATCTGGGACAACGGCGAGGAGGACCCGGAGCATTACACCTTTTACGGAACTGGCAACCAGTTTCTCGCCTCCATCATCAGCGGCGGGCAGGATCTGGTGGACGCGGAATTCGGGGAGGAAGGCCACCTCGACACCTTTGACGATCCGGCCAATTTCTGGGGCGGCAGCGACGGTCTGTATCCGTCCAACGGCGATTACCTGCACGCCCTGGACCTTTCGCAGAACAAACCGGAAATTTCCTGGGTTCACTGCGTGGGGGCGACCGGCGATGACATGTGGAACGCCATTCTCATCCACTGCGATGAAATGCTGGAGGTGCATCTTTCCGAGCGTTTCGCGGTTTTGGAATGCCCCGCGTTTTCCAGTTCCTACGAGGAAGGGTCGGCGGAATACCTCGGCGACCTGCAAACCTACGTGGATGACATCGTCCAGCGGATGCAACTGGTGGGAAACCGCAATGGAGTGGTTTTCGCCGGGGGCGCTCAATTCATGGACAGCGACGGCAAAAAGTACACTGCCGGTTCCATTACCCCGGCCTGCGCGGGTGTGATGGCTTCCTTGGAAGTGCAGCAGTCGCTGATCAACAAGCAGGTTCCCAACATCCTGAAACTCGTCCCGGAATTCTCGCCGGGGCACGTGCAGCAGCTGATCCAGGCCCGCGTGAACTGTGTGCGGCTCAAACCCGGGCGTGGTTTCATCATTGCCCATTCGCTTACCGCGGCCCCATCGGGTTCGGATTACTCGAGGGTGAATGATTTACGAGCCATTTACTACGGCGGAAAGGCGGCTCGCGAGGCGGCGCAACCCCTGGTCGGCGAAGAAAATGACGAGGAAGGAAACGGCCTGCGGTTGCTCGAATCCTTCATGTCGCGTCCGCTGGATGTGATGGAGGACCATGGCCAGATCGATGATTACGAGATCGAGGCGGTCAGCAGCGATAACGACCGGCTGCTCGGCGATGTGTATGTCGACCTGGGCATCCAGCCGTTGCGGGCAATGGAGAAAATCTACACGAAAGTGTTTTTGAAGTAACGGAGGCGGCTCATGGCCAATGAGGAATACATTTCCGGGTACGCGGGCGAAGAAATCTCCCTGCTGGTCGAGGGCATCAAGATCATGGCCCTCCAGAACTGCTCCTACAAGGAGTCCCAGGATAAAGAGCCGATCTACGGCGCGGGATACGTGAAAGCCCACGCCATGGGGCGCGGCAAGCGGAAGTTCGAACTGGACTTCGAGGTCAAGGAACTCAATCAGGCCGTGATCGCCGAGCCGGTCAATGCGCCGAGATCGAAAACGACCACGCTCAAGGTCGTGACAATCAACGGCAAGGAATACGGCTCGCTGCTGGACATCAAAAACGCGGCGGTACTGATCGTCTACCCGGCCAAGAACGGCATCCAGAAGATCAAGAAGTTCACCGGATTCGAGTTCACCGACGTGGAGGAAGGTTTCGCCTTCGACGATTCGGCGGTGGGCAAGAAATGCTCCGGCCTCGCCATCTGGGGCGAAGGCATGGTGTGATTTGAAAAACTGACCATAAGGGTTGTCGAGAACATCGAGCCCCGGTTTTGGCCTGTCATGGGTCGCCGGGGCTTTTTCTTTATGGAGGCAAAATGGACGACAAACTGCAAGCGGCGATCTCCCAGGTTCGAAGCGAATATCCCGAAGCCCGGCTTTTCCAGATCAGCATCCCCGGCGATGACGAAATCTATCTCGCCCGCAAGTGCGCATGGAACGAATACAAGCGGCTCATCGGCGCGGTGAAGGACGAGGTCACGGCCAACGAGGTGCTGGTTCAGAAGTTCCTGGTGCATCCGAAGCTGTCCTACGAGCAGATCGATCTGGAAATGGACCCCGGCAAGGTCGTGATCCTGGCGCAGCAGATTCAGCGCGGTCTCGGATTCGCGTCGGACGGGGTGACCGTAAAAAACGTCTGAACCGGGCCCGGCGCGAGATTGACACGTCATGGTATCGCCAGGCCCGATCCATCATCTGCGACCGCTTCGGTTGGCGCTTTTCGGAAGTGGACGCCATGCCCTTCGACGAGGTGATCGACGCGCTCGCGTCCGCGCAATACCTAGCCGATCTCGAAGCGAAAGCCGTCAGGAACGCGAAACCACCCAAGTCCAGGAGGTAATTTGAAGTGAGCACCGGCAGCGGAATTCTCCATCAGATCAAAATCCGGCTTGTGGGCTCGGACGAACTTTCGTCCGTGCTGGAGCGGGCGTCCGGATCGGTGGAGAAATTCAACAAAGCCGGTAAGCAAATGAAATCGGCCGGCACGAAGATGCTCGGCGCGGGTGTTGCAGTCGGATCGGCTTTAACCGGAGCGGTCATTCCGGCCATGCGTCTCGAGGAATCGCTGGCGAACCTGTCGTCGGTTTCGACGCTGCCCATGGACGGCTCCATTACCGATTTGAAGCAGGGAATGCAGGAGGCGAAAAAGGTCGCCCTCGATTGGTCGTCCGCGCACATGCAGTCGGCCAAGGAAGTGACCGACTCGATGTACGACCTGGCCTCGGCCGGTCTGACCATCCCGGAAGTCAACAACGTCGTCACCCAGACCATGGCCCTTTCATCGGCGACGATGGCCGACGCAACCGTGTCGTCCGCGATGATGGCCAAGGCGATCAAGACCTTCGGCGACACCCAGCTGGCGCAACTGCCGATCCAGGAAAAAGCCAACGTCATCATGGACACCTTCGCCGCCGTGGTGAAGGGAGCGAAGACCACGCTGCCCGACCTGGGATCGGCATTGAAAGCCGTGATGGGAACCGCGTCGAATGCTGGACTCACTATCCAGGAAACCGCCGCCACGGTCGGTCTTTTGCAAACTCGGGGTCTGCAGGCCGAACAAGCAGGCACAGCGCTTTCAGCGGTATTGCGTCAGCTGCCAAAGGCCGCAAAAGAACTGGGCATCGAGATCGAGGATTCTTCCGGGCGTCTTCTGCCCATGAACCGGATCATCGAGCAGCTGACGGCCAGGTATGCAGAGGGCGGATTGTCTGTCAGCGAAATGGCCGAGGTGCAAAAAGTCTTCGGCGACGAGGCGGCGCGGGGTATTCAGCTTCTTATCGGACAGGAAGGCGCGCTCAAGGAACTCACTGCCGCCGCATCGAAATCCGGCGCGGCCATGGACATGGTCGCTCTGCAGGAGGACTCCTTTTCCGCGCAGGCCAAGATCGCCTGGAACAACGTGAAAAATGTGGCCCTGGTCATGGGCGACGCCATGCTGCCGGGGTTGCGATCCGCCGCTGAATGGCTTGGCAAGGCCGCGAAGGGGTTGAAGACTATTTCCGACAACCATCCGACCCTGGTCAAGGTATTGGCCACAGTCGGGCTGGTCGCCACGGCGGTTCTACTGCTCGGCGGCGGCGCTTTATATCTCGGTGGTGTTGTCGCAACCGCCATCGGTTCGATCATCAGCCTCAACGCCACGCTCATCGCCTCGGGCGGCATCTTGGGTGTGCTGAAAACGGGCATTATGGGCGTCGGTCGTGCACTGATGTCGCTATTCCTCAATCCCGTGGGGCTGGTGATTCTCGCCGTGGTCGGCCTAGGCGCGGGTCTCTACCTTCTATATAAGAAGAGCGAAACCTTCCGAAACATCGTTGCCAGGGTCGGCGCGACCCTTAAAGCGGTATTCATGCCGGTGCTGATCTCGGTCGCATACGGCGTGGGCTATTTCGTCGGCACGCTGAACAAAGCATGGCAGTCGGTCAAAGCCTACACCGCCGATGTATGGCCGATGGTGAGCAAGGTGCTGACCGCCGTGGGCAAGGTCATGTACGCCTACCTGGTGCCCGCCATCGCCTTTGTAACGGGCTATCTCACCTTTTCCTGGGGCGTGATCAAGACCGTGACGGTCGCGGCCTGGGAATACGTGAAGCTCACCATCGCAACCGTCTGGAACATGATCAAAAGCATCGTCCGGATCGGATGGGCGATCGTTTCCGGCATTTTCAAGGCGGGCCTGCAGATTCTCACCGGCGACTGGTCCGGCGCGTGGACGACCATCAAGCAGATGTTTGTCGACGTGTGGGAGGGAATCAAAAGCTACTTCGGCGCGATCGGCGGATGGTTTTCCGGCATGGGCGACATTTTCTACAACGCCGGTGCCGGTCTGATCCAGGCATTCAAAGACGGGATCATGGCCACCTGGGAATCGCTCAAAGCGGGCGTGACCAAGGTGGTGGGCTGGATTCGTGATCTGCTGCCCGGTTCCGATGCGAAAACCGGACCGCTGGCCGACCTGACCGCATCGGGCAAAGCCTTCTTCCCGACATTCACCAAGGGTGTTGTGCAGGGGGCCGATGCGCCCGCTCGGGGCGTGGAAACCGCCCTAGCGCGGGTCGATCTGACTCCGAAAGCCGTGGAACTGACCCCACCCATGCCCGCACGATCCGAAAGCAACAAACGATCCGGCGCGTCCCTGACCATCGAAAAAGGCGCGATTGTCATCAACGTCGAAACCGCCGAGGACGCGGTCGCCGACCTTGAAACCCGACTCGAGGAACTTTTCGCTTGTTTGAACCGCCGTTGGGGAGGCGCTTATGCCTGATGAATACACCAACGACGGCCCGACCTACGTGAAACTCGGCGATGTGAAGCCGGACGGTTCGCCGGATATTGCCAAGGTGCTTTTCGAATTCCCCGTACCCCACGGCCAGATGCGCGTGAGGCAAGAAGTGCGGATCGACGAGTCCACCGTGCCCGGGCGTTCCGGCAAGGTAAAGCAGGCGGTGGGCTACCAGGACAGTGATATTACCATCGGGCTGGTGCTTTATTCCGATGACGACGGGCAGACCGCCTTGGAAAAATATGCGGTCCTGCAGGACGCCTTTCGTAAACGGGATGACGCTGATTCGCTTCCCCGGGTTTTTTCCATCCAGAGCCCGCTCACCGATGCCTGCCGAATCCAGACCGTGCTGTTCAAGGGATTGGAAATCTCCGACGCCGAAGGGACCGACCAGCTGCAGGTCGCTGTTTCACTCACTGAATTCGAGCCCATCGAAGCCGCTGTTGATGATCGCGGCGGAAGCGGAGGAAGCGGAGGCGGTTCGGGCGGCTCTGGTGGAAGCGGCGGATCGGACTCCGGTGGTGGAGATGGTGATTCCGGCAATCCCGATTCCGATGGCGCGGATGACGCGGCAGGAGCCGGCGACGAGGATTCCGCGATGCGCGACGCCTTTAACGCGGGCAAACAGGACGCCATGGGCGGCAGCGGCCCGCCTCGGCCGGGGGACGAATGATGGATGCGCAGACGATCCAATACCTGGGACCGAAGACCGAGGTCGAGATTGGGAGCCTGACCCTGTCCACCGTTTCGGGCATGACCGTCTGGTCGACGCGAAATCCCACCGCCGACACCTGCGAGATCATTCTGCCGGATCTGCCCGGCGACCTGGCGAAACAGGTGGAAAAGGATGCGCCCCTGGTCGTGCGCCATGGATACAAAGGCTTCGACCTGGATACGGTCTTCACCGGCACAGTGATGGACATCCGGCCGCAAAAAAAGCTGACCGTGTTCGGTGCGGATGCGATGCGCAGCCTCTTCGAAACAAAGCTGACCATCACCTTCCAGGATGAAGCGCCCGCGTCAATCGTTCGAAAAATCGTGGGCGACCTGGATATCGATATCTCAAAGGTGCCGGAAATCGAGGCGACGCTGGACCGGCTTCCCCTGTACCGCAACACGGTCTGGCAGGCCGTGAAGATGATCAATGACCGCCTGGGGTTGGAATACGACTGGTTCATCGACGAGGACGGCGTTTTTCGTTTTGAAGCCCGAGACACCGAACAGGAACCGGCCTTTTCCTTCGCCTACGGCGTCAACGTCCTGGACATGGATTTGCGCGATTCGGGTCGGTCGAACCTGCTCAGTGTGGGCATGCCGGTGCGACATTCGTCGGTGGTTGAAGTGACCGACCGCAACGGCGACACCGGCCGATTCTACGTGACCGGCGTCAAGCATTTTTTATCCCCCAACGGCGGCAGCCGGATTTTCCTTCACATGGAGCGGATCGATGAGTCTTGAAAACGAATTAAAAAAACTCATCGAGCATCTCTCTCCGGATTTGCGGGCGCATATGCGGCTATCGCTGTCCGGCATTGTGACCAAGGTCCACGAGGACGATTACCGGGTGGATGTGGAAATCCCCGGTGATGATGACGAGGTGCTTTCGCTTCCTTTCATCCCGGTCAAATCGCCCATGGCCATGGACGGATGGGGAATCTTCGCGTTGCCCGAAGTGGATAGCGAAGTGACCGTCGCTTTCTGGGGCGGCGATCCGACCAATCCCTATGTGGACGGATCGGTTCTGCTGGACAATCGCACTCCGGTCGGTGCCAAGGCCGGGATGATCGTCATCACCGACCGCGTCGGGCAGTGCATCAAGCTTAAACCCCATACCGGCGAGATCATCGTAAACGGCTTCAACCTGAAATCCACAGTGACCGGCAGCGATTCCCGTTCCGTCAACGGTTCGCTGACCGAGGACATCGGCGAGAACCACAACGTCACGGTCGGACGCGCCTCCAACCTCACCGTCAAAGGAAAAAGGACTGAAACCTTCGAGGGGCCTGTCGAACGCGAATGCAAGCAGTCGGTCACCGAGACCATCGCCAATCGTGAAACCAATATCGACGGCGGCGATAAAACCAACATTGGTGGGATGCAGGACGTCACGGTCGGGTCTGATCGCAAAGTCAAGGTGCTCGGTGCGGATTTTGAGGCGGTCGCCAAATCCAAGCAGGTTTTGATCGGAGGCAACCTGGACATCATGGTTGCCAACGCCATGGACGCGCCCATGCCCGCGGCGGTGCAAATCGGAAGCCCACCGCCGATGATCAATTGCTGGGGCGGAAAATTCGTGCCGGGTTCCGCCGCGCCCATGGTCAACGGCACGCTGCTCGTTTCCGCCATGACCACCTACACCAACGCAATCAATGCGGCCTTGGCGACTCTGGCGGCTGCGTTTTCCGGGCCGAACCCCGTAATCGGATCGCAGATCGCAATAGCCCTGGGTGCCTTCGCAACGGCTGTCAGCACGGCAATCACCGCGCTGATTACAGCACTGACCGGGTCTTGCTCCACTCGGCAGTTTTTCGCGGTGCCGTGATGGGGTGGCAAAGGGCAAAGGAACCGGGAGCGGTGAAACGAATGAGAAGGATCGCCGAGTTGGTTAAGCGAATTCGCAAGGAGCTAGTCGAAAACGATTTTCGCCGAATCGAGCGAATGGCTGAAACGGCTCGGTATTTCAAGGGAGCGGATGGGTCCGATGACGCAGTGGAATGAGTTTAATTTTCAGACGCTTTTTCCCGGGCCGGTGGCCGACGCCACCGAGCAGGTGGGGATTGTCTGCGATCAGATCGGCACTGCCGCAGAGACCATCGCATCGGCCATCGATACGTTGGCCAGCCTGTTGGTGGACGTGACCGATCCGCTGCGTGCTCTCATCCAGGAACTGATAACTCTGCTCGAGGAAACGATGTCGGACATCCTGCATACCGGCATCTACTTCTATTACGACTGCGCGGGCTGGCCCTTTTACCAGGTGCGTTCCTTTGATTGGGACAAGATCAAACAGGCCATGGCCGAGGGCGAGGATCATAGTCAGGAAATCCGTGAAGGCGATGTGAAGCCCGAGGACCTGCCGCTGGGAACCACCGCCGTGGCTTATGGTTGGCCCGGCTGGTTGGCCCGATGGAAAACTTCTCTTAACGACCTGGGCGACCTGGAAAAACCGGAGTTTTCCGATAACGCGGAGATTGGCGCGATCTTCGTGGTCGCGGGCACGCCATCACTTGACGGTTTTCTCGCACTGATCCGCGCAATCGGGGAACTGCTCGGCATCAAAGCCTTCCAGGATGCCTGGGACCGGTTCGTTGTCACCATTCTTGACGCGGACGCCAAGGAGGGCGACCAGTCCATTGTGGTAAAGGATGTGACCGGGTTTGCTGAGGACGACTGGATCGTGGTCGGCCCGCTGACTTCTCCGTTGCCGGTTTTCACCTACATCAAGTCCATCGACAAGGCGACCCGCACCTTCGAACTGACCGATCCGCTGCCCCAGGACTTTGCCAAGGGATCGCCGGTGGCCATGACCGGCACGGCTTCGGCGGGCAATAACCGGAAGCCCACCGCGCCGGATTGGGCGAGTCTGACGCTGGCCGAAATCATTCCATTCCTGTCCGAGGTGGACGCCCTGGTGCAAAGGATTATCGGTCTGCTGCGCGTGGCAGATGGTTTTCTCGCGTTGCTGCAGGAGCTTGCGGAAATCCTCCATCAAAAAGCGGAAAAGCTGCGCGAGGTCGCCCAGATGATCACCGACCTGATCGAACGGATCATGGCGATCCTGGCGCTGACCGGCCTGTATGTCCTGGTTGTGGAATCAAGCGAGGGATTTCCGGGGCTGTATTCCGCCATCGACGAAGCCGAGGACTCCTTCCCGCTTCCCGCCGACTCCTTTGTGTTCGGGGCGTGCTTCCTTGCGGGCGCCGCCGACTTCGGGCCTCTGGCCGAATTCATGGGGGTGTGAGATGGGATTTGTCGATCGCTTTGACAGCTCCGTTCTCGATCCCAGTGCTTGGTACACCCAAATCGAGGGCGACAATTCGATTGTTGTTCAGGATGGCCGACTCTACCTGATCGCCTCGAACGGCTCGATGTTCGATCCCGGCATTGCGGGCGCTGTCCGCAATGTTCAGTTGATCGGCGATTTTACGGTCACCGCTTTTCTCAACGCTTGGATCACTCTGGGACCGGCGCTGCCCTTCGGGTGGGCGGTGATGGCGATCGGTTCCATGGGGAGCGATCCGGAGTTTATAGGCTTTTTCAAATTCGGCGCGCTGGACCTGGCGCTCGCCCATGTGCGTGTCGATGAGGGATTCCAGGGCATGGGGGTGATTCCCATCCCGACCGGAATCGATGAATTCGCCGCCTCCTTGCGGGTATCCCGCGTCGGCAGCCTCTGGACCGTGGAAGCGGATATCGATGACGGCTCCGGTTTTCAGCAGATGTCCCAGGTGTCCGGTACGTCCGATCCGGCGGTGGTAATCCTGTATGCGCTCAATGCCGGAAATCCGGTGATGGCGCAGTTCGACGACTACGCGGAAAACGAGGTGGTCGTCGATGATGAGGATGAACCGGTTGCAGTTCCCTACCGATTCCCCAACCTGGGCTGCGATCTGCTGCTCGATGATGAGGGCGATCTCGGTGTTTCCGTGACCGGCGACCTGGCGCTCACACCCAGTGGTCGGGTTTGCCTGCTGCAGGACATCGCCGATCTGCTGGAAACCCTGCCCAAGGACCTGTTCGGGCATCCTGGATATGGCGCGGGAATCGGGCGGCTTTTCGGCGAAAATTACAAACCCGATTTCGTCAGCCATGTTGAGCGGGCAATCAAGGACGCCCTGACCAACGATCCTTCCGTTTCGCCTCGGCTTGTTCCGGGCAATACGCGGGTCGAAATGCAACGGTTTTCAGACACCGAGCTATCCGTTTCCATCGCCTGCGAGGCTATCGCCGATGGTCAGATCGTTCCCCTCAATCTCGTCTGGGAATACGGCATCGACGATGTGTCGCGGATCCGGGAGGTGGCGTGATGCAGCTGCGGACCTATGACCAGATCGTCGCCGACATGCTGGCCAAGATTGCAGACCGGACCAAGTTGACCAATTTCAACATCGGTTCCGTGATCCGCACCCTGGTCGAGGTGTTTTGCGCGGCGATCGCCGATTTGGGCAACCTGATCCTGGCGGCGCTCAAGGCCGGTTTTCTGGCAACCGCCACGGGGTACTGGCTCGATCTCAAAGCCAAGGAATTCGGAGTATTTCGTCACCCGGCAAAACAGACAGAGGGCATTGTCTATTTTATGCGGTCCGTACCCCGCGATGAAAACATCACCATTCCGGCCGGCACCATCGTTTCGACCCTGAAAGATGCGGACGGCAAGGCATATCGATACGCGACCCAGACAGAGGTCGTGCTCGTTGCGGGCACCAGCGAGATACAGGCCCCCATCATCGCCAAAAGCGCGGGCGCCTCCTATAACGTGGGGCCCGGATCGATCAAGAAAACGGTCATCCACATTCGTGGCGTCGATTCCGTTGAAAACCGTTCCGACTGGATCACCAGCGAAGGGACTGATCAGGAAATCGACGAATCCCTGCGTCGCCGGGCTTTTCTTGCCTGGGAGGAATTGACCCAGGGGAGCACGGAACGGGCCTATATCTCGTGGGCATTGTCCGACGCACGGGTGACCAGCGCCTTTGTTAATTCCCACCACCCGCGCGGACAGGGCACGGTCAACATCTACATCCTCGGAGCGGGCGGAATGCCGTCGCCGTCGCTGATCGACGATGTGCAGGCCATCATCGATGACAACCGCCCCCTGTGCTCCGACTCCCTGGTGCTGGCTCCGGAATCCCGTGACGTAACTGTTGATCTGGCCATCACGCCCAAACGGTATTTCGTCACATCCGAGATCGAGGCCGAGGTCCGAAAGCGCCTCGAAGCCTATTTCAATCCCCAGGGCGATCCGGATTACCCGTGGATCGAGCCACTCGGCGTGGGCAAAAAGGTCGTTTTCAACCAGCTGGTCGAGATCGCCATGAGCGTGAACGGCGTCTATGACGTGAGGCTGTCCTCGCCCACCGGCGATATCGAGGTCGACACCGATCAGCTTCCGGTGCTTGCGTCCCTGGTCTTTCGATTCGAGGGGGCGGTGGAATGAGCAAGATCGGCGAATACCTCTGGTGGCTGCTTCCGGCATTCCTGAAAAAGAAGGGGCAGACCGATCCGCAGGGCTCGACCACCTGGAATCTCATCATGATTCAGGGCGAATCCCTGGACGCGTCGAAAACCGAAATATTGTCCATGCGGGACCAGCACGCCGTGGAAACCGCCGAAGACGAGCACCTGGACTTGCTCGGCGATGAGCGGGAGACAAAAAGGTTTTCCGGTGAAAACGATGATGACTATCGCGCCCGGATTTTTCTCGCGGCCGAGCGAAAGCGAAAGGTGGGCACCAAACCCCACATGGAAACGATGGTTTTCGATCTTGGCTTCGGCGTTGAGGTCACCGAGGTCTGGACATACGACCGCCGGTATTGGGCGGAATTCATCGTCCATATTTGGGACGACGGCCGCACCATCACCGTTACCCAGGAAGAGTTTTTCCGAGAGGTGGACAAAGCCCGTCCCGCGCATACGCGGGCTGTGTACCGGATTGATCTGCCGTTGCAAACATTTGACGCCTGGGATTTTAGCCTCGAAGCGGGACTGACATTCCCGGAACGCATTCAAGCAATTCGTTCGACTGGCGAACACCTTATGGATTCAGCTAATCGGCTCGATGGATGGGATTTACCATGACACAACACATCAGTTTTCAATACAGAGACCCCGAAGATACCGAACTCATGAACAGGCGTTGGGAGGGCATCGTGGAGCCCGGCGTCAAGCAGGGTTTCGAGGTCACCCTCGGCAGCACCGTTCCCGGACCGGCAACGACCATCACCATCCGCGCGGGCGTGCTGGTTACAGGCGACTATTGCCGGGTCGAGGAAACAGAGTCGCTGATCGACGTGGCTTCGATCCCAGCCAACGCTTCTGCCGATCCCCGGTGGGACCTAGTGGTCTGCGAGCACCGCTATTTGCGCTCCGTGCCGCCCCCCGTGGCCACGTACGCGATTATTCAGGGAGAGCCGAGCCCTACGCCGTCCTTGCCCGATATCCCAGAGAACTGCGTCCCCTTGGCCTACTGCCGCATCGAGCCCGGCGCGACACAGTATGCCGAAATCGTCAATTTCATCACCCAGTTCAAGTACAACTGCGATTGGGACGATGCGAACGACACTTGGCGTATCCGCTTCGGCGCAAAGCTGGCCATGCTCATCTCCATCGTGCCCGCAGATTTTTCCGCGAAAAGCCTCACGGCCGGCATGCGCGTTTTCATTCATCCGGGAGGCGTGGCCGACGGCGATCCCATCACATGGACCCGGATCATGGAATTGACCCCGGACGGTTTCACCGAACTGGTCGAGCTTGCCCAGGAGGTCATCGCCGCGCGAGGCAGTCGGGCGTCACTCGATGATCGTCTCGACGAATCACTGAATGAGGACGGCACCTATAAGAGGGTTGGAATCCTCGACCAGGTGATGGACGAGGTTCAACAGGCACGGGGTTCCGCAATCAGCCTCGATTCCCGTCTGGACGTTTCGTTGAACAACGACGGTACCTATCGCCGGGTCGGTCTGCTCGACCAGGTCATGGACGAGGTGGAGGACGCCCGGGGGAGCATGCCGGACCTGGACGCCCGTCTCGACGTTTCCCTCAACAACGACGGCACGATAAAGACATCTGCTCTCCAGGAGAAAATTGCCCACGCCGACCTGACCAACATGCCGGACACCAGCGGTTCCAACGGCGATCACGATGAGCGCTATTACCGGCAGTCCCTGATCAACGACATGAGAGAGCGCATCCACGGTGACGGAGTTTTATCTGGGTGTGAGATGCTCAGCGAAAACGGTTACTCACTACACATCGGATCTGGCTACGTCCTTTACAACGGCAAGCTCCTGCAGGTCGGCGACCAGTGGACCGATTCAATGGAATCTGACGGCACCTGGTATTGCTACGTCAATTCCATCGGCAACGCCATCATGTCGCAATCCGGTTGGGGCGGCGGTGTGCCTCTCTACAAATGCCGGGTGTCGGGCGACGTAGAGGTCATTTCCGACAAGCGCAACATGATCAGCTATCCCGACCGCCGCAACATCTTCCGACATGCCGAGGATCATTACGATCCCGGCGCAAGCGAAATGGGCGGCGTTTCCCTGGCCTGGGAGGGCGTGCTGGCCATCGGAAAGGTCGCCGGATGCGGCACCAGTTTTTACGACGGGCAGACACGCGGCTACTGCCGGATGGTGGACGCGACCTACGCGTCGGTGTTCGAACCGGACATGACGGTCACCTTCTGGAATTTGACCGAAAGTGAAACCTATAAACGGGTCGTCCACGCGGTGAATGCCGATTACGTCTATTTCACGACCAGCAGCTCCGTGGGCTCGAACTCCAGTGGGACGCTCGCCGAATACAGGAAAATCGACGGCAGCGCGGATTTTCGGGATCGAATTCTCACGATCCTCTCCACGTCCCGGTACTCGCTCTACAACGATCCCAATTTCATGCCCAACGGCACCGACAAGGGAGCCTGGGGCGCGATCGCGGGAAGCTCGGCCTACGGCAACTTCCGCATGAACGTTTCTCAGGTCTACACCGAACTGGGTATCGACATCGGCGAAAGCGGCTGGTCGTCCCAGGCAACCAACAGCAGCGCGGCCATGGCCTACGTGCCCGGCGGCAGTCAGGATTCAGGATCGCAGGGCTGGAGAATCTTCGCCCAGGATCATGACGGCGATCTTTGGATTTTCTATTCCCACTCCACCTGGGACGGCATCTTCGACATCAGCGCCTACAAGGGCGGTCGCGCTAATTTCTACGTGATGATTCTCGCGAGCCCCGATCTCGGCGGCTACGTATAGGGAGGAAGGCATCATGCCTGTGAAATATGTGTTTGACGAAACGGGCACCCTGGTCGTCCAGACCCGGATCAGGCCACTGGCGGAAATGCCCGCCGACGAGGAAATGCTGGAACGCGGCAGGCTCCGGGCGGGCGTCGAATCGACGGTCGGTTGGAACGTCGTCCAGGTGGATGACGACACCTATCGCCTCGAATACCGCAACGCCGCGCAAATCACCCGCGATATCGGAACCGGAGAACTGGTGGTGGTCCCCGCACAGGTGGAACAAATTTCCATCGAAGAACTGACCCGCCAGTCCCGCATAAAGGAAATCGAGGCCACCACGCCCGACGGGTGGGCGACTCTCACAATCGAACAAAAAACGGCACTGCTGCTCGAATACTTTGAAAAGGCGATTCTGAGGATCGCATAACGGAGGCAACCATGGACAAACACATGCTGGAATTGATCGCCATCGTCGCCGGGGCAATGGCCGGATATGGGGCGATGTTTGGATTTCTGATCCGGTGGATCACCCGCAAGAATGACGATCTCATAAAGATCATGCTCGGCAATGACCGCGCCTGGAAAGAGCACACCAGCGAATGCCTCGACGAAATCCGGGATCGCGTCGAGCACGGCGAATGCTGCGGGTACAGGGCCGACAAGGAAAATGTCCACAATCGGCTCACCGAAATCCGGGATGCGGTCGCCGGTTGGGAGAACAAGTGATGGGCGCCTTGGAAATCGTCGACCTGCGGGATCAGTTGCCCTGGCATCCGGATCGCCCGCGTTGGCCGGGGCGTAGGAACATCGAATCCATCGACAAGGTGATTCTGCATCAGAGCCTCGGTCACGCCGACACGTCCGGCAACCGCGACGTCTTCGGAATCAACAGCTACCACATCACACCCGGCAACCATATCTCGAAGCGCGGATGCCCTCATATCTGCTACCACCTGGTCATCGATGACGATGGAACCGTCTATCAGACCAACGATTTCGAGGATGTCGTCTGGCACTGCAGGGGGCAGAATGGGCACTCCCTGGGCGTGCTGCTCGTCGGTGATTTCGCGGGACCGGGACACGCAGGCGGTGAGCCCACGACGGCGCAGGAGCAGGCGTTCGGGGCGCTGGCAGAGCATTTGATGAAGACGCTGGGGCTGGGGCCGGAAGCGTTCTTCGGACACTTCGATTTCGGGAAACCGACGTGTCCGGGGGATATGGCATATTCTTAGATTCGGAAGATCAAAGAACAGGTTTCCCTCGAACAGACCCCTAGCCGAACGGGTAATAATCACTTGACGAATGAACTAGAGCCACGTATCCTTCAAGCGTTGACAAATCTATCAACATCCGAATGGAAAGGGATTTAATGCTTGGCAAATTCATCCGCCAACGTCGCGAAATACTGGGCCTTTCTTTACGAGCAACCGCAACAAAGCTAGACGTAGATCCCGCCTATCTTTCAAGGGTTGAAGCAGAAAAAGTTCCTCCGTCAGAACAATTGGTTCGAAGGTTATCCGAGATTCTTCAAGTCGGCGAGGATGAATTACTTTTATTGTCCGGGCGTCTTCCAGATGAAATTCGAGCTATGGTTGAGCGAGAGCCAGCCCAAGCTGCAGCAACCTTGAAAATAATTGCAGAAATGGTTTCTGCTGAAGCCGATAAATCGTACGGTAAGCCCATTTTTGTTGGACAAGGTAGTCGAGCCATTGAAGATGGTTTTCCCTTTGAAGAAATAAGCGAAATCGCTGAGGTGGAAAGCTGGCGAAAGGAAGTGTACAGACCTATCTATCATGTCCATAAATGGTGGGCTCAGCGGTTGGGCTCTGTTTTCCGTGCGGCAATAATCGGAGCAGCATCGTCGAAAGGCTCGTCGGTGATGGACCTGTTTTATGAACGCATCTGCCTACCAGGAATTGTTGTTTATGATCCATTCATGGGTAGTGGAACGACCATTGGAGAAGCCCATAAACTTGGATGTACAGTCATTGGTCGAGATATCAACCCTGTGGCTTATCGGTCAGTTCGGGTTTCCTTGAGCAATATCGATCGTCAGCAACTGAATTCAATGTTCCGAAAGCTTGCATCCGAAGTCGGAGCAAAAATAAAAGAATTATATTCTTCTACTGATAGCAATGGCCACCAATGTGATGTTCTTTATTTCTTCTGGGTTAAAGTCTTGGATTGTCCTAAATGTAATGCCCAAGTGGACCTCTTTTCAAATTATGTTTTTGCAAAACACGCCTACACCAAGCGAAATCCAGTAGCACAAGTTTTATGCCCGGGTTGCGGAAACGTGATTTCCAGTCGCTTTGACGAAACATGGTTAACCTGCAATCAATGTAATTTAGGATTTAATCCTCAGGATGGACCGGCAAAAAGAACGAAAGCTCAATGTCCAGAATGCTCCCATGAGTTTCCCATTGCAAAAACCGCCAGGAAGAAATCGCAACCACCCGATCATCGACTCTATGCCAAGCTTGTTTTGAGGCAAGATGGCACCAAAGAGTATCTTCCAATTACTGAAGACGACTTGAGTGCATTTGAGTCTGCCCGCGAAAAAATGAGGAAAGATGACCCACCCCTTCCCAGGGTAACAATCCAGGATGGCTACAATACTCGTCAGATCCTAAACTATGGATATCGATACTGGGACGAGTTATTTAATGAACGACAACTTCTTGTGCTGACAATGTTGGCGCATGCTATTCAGAACTTGCCGGAAGGACCGGAACGGGAGGCTCTTGCCGTTCTTTTTTCCGGCGTTCTTGAATTCAACAACATGTTTGCTTCTTATAAAGGTGAGGGGACAGGGGCGGTTCGTCACATGTTTTCACACCACATACTTAAACCCGAACGGACACCTATTGAAGCAAACCTATGGGGTACTCCAAAAAGCTCTGGAGCCTTTTCGACGCTTTTCAAATCAAGGCTATTGCGGGCACTCGATTATCAACAAGCTCCTTTTGAAATCGCTGTAGATTATAGTGGCAAACGGAAAAAAGGCAGGAAAGTTGTTGGAATCGCGCCTCAAATGGGAAGTTCCATTATTGATGCGTTCCCAAAAGATGGCCTTGCGTCTGGAACAATTTATCTTTCATGCGGAGATTCGTCGGCAACAGACATACCGGATAAAAGCGTCGATCTTGTGGTGACAGATCCTCCCTTCTTCGATAACGTACATTATTCGGAACTCGCAGATTTTTTCTATGTGTGGCAACAGCTGTACTTTGGGAACAGCTCTGACAACGAGCAAACGACTCGGCAAGATGGGGAAGTCCAGGATACCAATGCTGAGGCGTTTTCAGATAAACTAGGCCAGGTTTTTTTGGAATGTCATCGCGTTTTACGTGATGAGGGCCTGTTAGTATTCAGCTATCATCATTCGCGTGAGGATGGGTGGACATCAGTGGCTCGATCAATCATGAAATCGGGCTTTACCATTGTGCAAAGTCAACCAGTTAAGGCTGAAATGTCTGTTGCCGCTCCAAAGAGTCAGGCTAAAGAACCCATCGATCTGGACATTTTTCTTGTCTGCCGTAAGCTGATTACAGACCATCGCAACAGACGTGAGCCGGAGGACGCGCTGGAAATCGCAAATGAAAGCGCAAAAACTAAGGTATTCCGGTTCAACAAGGTAGGTCGAAAACTTTCACGAAACGATGTGCGAATAGTTCTTTTGGGTCAGGTGTTAGTGGAGCTAAGCGCCGGACGAAATGCTGAAGAACTAGAATCTGAACTCAATAAGGTTCTTCCGGATACGCGAGACGTTCTAGAAAATATTTGGGATAGCCAATCGGTAACCAACCAGAAAAAACCAGTGGTTCAGCAGCCGGAACCATCGCAGTTCGATTTTCTGTCAACAGAAATTACAGGCGGAAAGGAAGCTTGAATCGTCCTCTCGGGCGTGTTCGAGTGTCCCGCTCAGGTGTCAGAAATGGATCGACAAGATCGCCTACAGTCCATCCTTCTGGTAAATCAGAGACACGTTGGTAGCAATAGAACTTTCGGGGATCTTCATTCGAAACGGTTCTGGAAAGCCTGTAGGCAAGTGCAAGCTCAGACTCATCTTGTGCGATATCATCAGATGGATGAATAAGTATTGGCTTACCGTCAAATTCTGAAACGCCTAGTGGATTGGCGAAAATCAACATTGGTCGCGCTCGGTCAGCGCCGTCGCTAAACGTTCCGATTCCGATGCTCTTTTTTCTCTCACCAGTTATGCTGAGATAGAAATCGAAGTCTTCATTCAATGCATTTCCATCGATCATGCATAAGGCCGTTAACCTCACTTCCCCCGAATCGCCGGAAACCTTTTCTAAGCAGACAAATAGATAAAAGCCACGAATATCAACGGTGCTTCCAGCGACATCGTACACTCTGACTCGGCCGCAAGGTGGGGTGGTGTTGTAATCGAGGCCGGATTTTCGGGCGACGCTTCCTTGCGCTGTCCGTTCCAACTTTTTTACCTCGATTCCAACTATGCAGTCGAGGTCATCAACAAGGTCTGCACATTCTGCCCCTTCGCATTTATCGGGCCGGTATAGTGCCATGTCCGGAGTAATGAGCGGACCGCTTGCTTTAGCGCAAGTAATCCCGTCTATGTCGACAAGAACGTCGGTGGCAAGAAACTCATCAAACGGATCGTCCTGAGTATTTAGCTTGTCTCTGAGAGAGAACGGTATCGGCTCGGCATTCTCATCAAAGAATCGAGAGCAAAGGGCCAAGAAGGCTTCTGTAACGATATCTGGCATTTGCGACCGCCTTTTTTACGAAAGAAAATTGAATAACCAGGAGAGTCTAGCAAGCGGAAATGTACACCGTCAATCTTTCTTTCGGAATTGAATTGCGAACCCGCTCATTCGGGTGGTAATTTGGTTGTGACTCAGGAATCAGGTAACCATGTGAGATATAAAATGAAAGAGAAGTCGACCAACGGAACGAAGGGACCTTCAAAGCAGCGGTTGAAATACAAAACCCAGTGGGCATCGCAGTTCTATGCCGCTGCTGAACTGACTAGACGTGGTTACCTGGTTTCACTCACGTTTGGGAATGCCCCAGTCGCGGACTTATTGGTCCAAAGCCCAGAAGGAAAGCAGTTCACTGTGGATGTGAAGGGGCAGTCGACCAGAAACTTCTGGCTCATCCAACGCCGCGAACCCGATCCGAACCATTATTTTGTCCTCGTATTCCTTCCCAAGGGTAAAGAGCCGCCATCATTCTATATCCTCTCTTCCGAGGAGATGATGAAGAAGAGAACCGAGTACGAGGAGGAATCCACCAAGCGCGGAAAGTATCGGGATGACATGGGCGGATTTAACTTTACGACAGCGCTGGCTTACCAGGGCCGATGGGATGCTCTGCCAGAATGAAAAATAAACAGTTTGACAAGGTGCCAGATGATCGCATGCCGGAAGCCGAAGTCGCCCTCCTGCTGGCCTTCCACCTGCTCGACCATCCGGAAAGCCACGGTGAAGCCGAGGTCGCCATCGACGGAGCGCAAGTGCGAGTGGCGAAGGATGAGATTTTTCCGATCGCCGAATTTCTCGATGCTCACGGATGGAAGCAGACGCAACAGGCAGGGAAAAATCCGTGGCAGGGAACCTACAGGCGTGGAAGCAAGACCCTGCTCATTCATTCGAGATCGGGTGTCGGCGACGTTGTTGCCAGGATCGGCGAAAAACGCATCCGGGCTGAATGCAAAAAGGGGAACCTAGTCAAAAAGTCATCCAACCCGGAGTACGGAATTTTGCGGGAAGCCTTGGGGCAGATTCTGACCGTGGAGGAAATCCATCGGAACGATGTCATGGTCGTCGCTGTTCCGATGGCCGAAGGTTTTATCAGACTCGCCGCAAACTGGAGTCTGCGACCACTGATGGTCCGATCCAAAATCCGGATCGCATTGGTCGGCCGGGATGGTTCGGTGATGGGCCTTGAAAATCTGAGGTTCTGATCTTCGAAAAACCGGGTCCGAAATCTTGCTCTTTAATTCCAGGTGGTTGATGCATACGGAGAGTTTTTCCGAGTAACGCCCCCTCGACCCGTTTTCACTTTCAAACCCTCGGTCCGAACAGGAAGAAATTTCGAGACCAGTTACACTCCCTCCACCAGTTTGATAAAGATCAGAATACTCTCCGGCGTCGCGAGTGCGCGGCCTCGTTTCTTTTCAAGCGGCGTATAAGTGCTGAATAACAAAGGTTTATTGGATGCGAAAGATTTTAGCCCGCTCGTTTTCTTTTCGGACCGACTTACCTCAAATAACCCCATTTTCGCCCCAAATCGGCCCTTTTCCTCTCTCCCTCTCCATTGTGTTCGGACTTTGCCCTTTTAGTCCGAAAGTGGAGAATGTGTAAAATCAAGTACTTACGAGGCGTCAAAAATTTGCGGTTCGACTCCCGCGCGGTGAGTGAAGCTCGTGATAGTGCGAAATATCCAACTTTCGAAAGACCCATACGATTTGAAGACACACAGATAGACAGGCTCGCCAGCATAAACGATTGATTTCCAAGATAAGTAAAGGTACATTCTATTGCTCAAATGACCGCTTCGGTGATTCGGTCGGTTGAAGGAAAATATCCTGGATTAGGTGCCCAAGAGAAAGTTTAGGAATTTCAAATGTGGAATCCCGGTTTAGATGCTGTGATGCTGGTCTTTTACATCTTTTTGGCGTTGGTTTTTTCATTTATTTGTTCCATTGCTGAAGCTGTGTTGCTAAGCATTACACCTTCCTATATTGAAGGCTCGAAAAAAAAGCATCCAAAACGTGCAGCCCTTCTGAAGAGCCTCAAACAGGACAAATTGGATCAATCCCTGGCGGCGATCCTGACGCTGAACACAATCGCCCACACTGTCGGCGCCATTGGAGCGGGAGCAAAAGCGACCTTAGTGTTCGGCAGCGCTTGGTTTGGACTTTTTTCAGCAATAATGACGTTAATGATACTTTTTATCTCTGAAATTGTGCCCAAGACATTGGGCGCAGTTCACTGGGCGAAGTTGGCGGGGCTGACGGCAATCTTTGTGAAAAGCCTGATCCTGGTTTTTTATCCCCTTGTTCAGGTATCTGAAAAAATAACAAAATTCATTGCCGGCAGAAGAAAAATACAGCATTTCAACAGAGGTGAACTCATGGCGATGGCAAGGGTCGGGGCAGAAACCGGGCACCTTCGAGATGCTGAATCCCGGATCATTCGGAATCTTTTGCTGCTGGAGTCCTTGAATATCACGGAAATCATGACGCCGCGCACGGTGATCTCCGCACTTCGGGAGGATCTGAAAATCAAAGACGCCGCAGACATCGCGGCGAAATCTCCGTTTTCTCGTCTTCCCGTCTATAAAACGGGGCTAGACAAGATCAACGGCTTCGTTCTCAAGAACGATATATTAGTACACGACGCAAAGGGGCAAGATGAAAATACCTTGGCATCGATAAAACGCGACATCTTATTAATTCCTAGTTCCGCATCTTTGCTGTTGTTGATGGAGCTTTTTCTTAAGCATCAACAGCACATCGCTCTTGTGGTTGACGAGTTCGGCGGGACGGACGGTTTAATAACATTCGAAGACTTGATCGAGTCTATGATGGGAATAGAAATCGTGGATGAGGCAGATACTGTAGTAGACATGCGACATCTCGCGAGAAAAAATGCGGTTAAACGCGCAAGAGCCCTCGGAATCGAAATTGATAACTTGGAGAAGTAGATTCAACGCTCACCCGATTAGGCTTTCGCACGGGGAGGGGGTTTTCCTTCGACCAACAACGCCCCCTTTCTATTTGATGACCTTACCGACACTTAGAAATGAGACGCCCTGTTGTCCGTTGGTTCCTATCATGATTGATTCAATGACGGGTTCGGTTACTTGGCTCTCTGCAAACCACTCGACAATGAAATTCGCACCCGAGCCGCCCGATCTATCTCTTTCCCCAACAACAAAATCCAACGTTGCCATCGCCGGGAGAACTAGTGGGGATTCAGCGTAATCACGCACAAGCTTTCCAGATGTATCAAAATATTTTGCTGTGGAGATAACAATCGGGTTTTTGAAATCTGTATTGCGTATGCTCAAGGTTGCGGTTAGGTCAAATTCCATATCCTCCCTGTGGTAAATATGTGAGTACACAGGTACATATACTGTTTGCCCTGCAAGCCGCGATAAGCCCTTCATTTCTTCATGACTGATTCTTTTTCCTCCAGCACGATCGATGGCCGTGGCATTGGAAGGCTTTGGAGGGTTAGAACAAGAAAGAAGAAAGCACATCAAAACCAATAAAAAGACGTTAAGCCACTTCGTTTGGAAAATATTTAGACTTTTCATCCCCGCTCCTTCAACTGGGTCCGTCAGAAAAATACTCTTCGGTCCACTTCCGCAGGAAAATTCTATTGACAGGCAAGTGGAAATGTCAAATCAATTGAAGTACTTTAGTCTCAGAAGCCGGTTGGCTGGCAAAAGGCAGCCAATAATCAGGAGGAAAATCGAAACCAATGGGCATCGCGACAGATTTTGTAGTTATTATCATTGCCGCTCTCATCGGCGGCCTAGTTGCACAGAGATTGCGGCAACCTCTGATTCTCGGATACATCCTCGCGGGCATCGCGATCGGTCCTTATACGGGCGGTGTGACCGTTTCGGAAGTCCACCAGATAGAATTACTGGCCGAAATCGGCGTGGCGCTCCTACTTTTCGCGTTGGGTCTCGAATTTTCATTCAAGGAACTCAAGCCCGTTTGGCGCGTTGCTTTGCTAGGCACACCGATTCAGATTGCCCTCGTAATCGGGTATGGATATCTGATAGGAACGTTTTTCGGTCTTGAGCAAGGAGAGCGCATCTGGCTCGGGGCGATGCTTTCGCTTTCCAGCACGATGGTGCTTCTACGGACATTGATGAACCAGGGATGGATGGGAACGCTGTCCAGTCGGGTCATGATCAGCATGCTTATTGTCCAAGATCTGGCGATCGTGCCCATGATGATCGTGCTGCCGCAATTGGGTCAGGATTCGATCGGATTTGGGATGCTGGCGGTAGATGCTGCTAAAGCTGGGTTGTTTATTGCCGTAATGGTTCTGCTAGGAACACGGATTCTGCCCTGGGTGATGAGACAGATTGCCGGATGGAAGTCCCGGGAACTTTTTCTGCTGGCGATCACGGCAATAGGGCTTGGCGTCGGATATACGACCTATTGGCTCGGCTTATCTTTCGCTTTTGGCGCATTTGTTGCGGGCATGGTCCTTAGCGAATCCGATTTTGGTCACCAGGCTCTGAGCGACATCATCCCGGTCCGGGATCTTTTCGGACTGCTTTTCTTCGTTTCCGTGGGCATGTTGCTCAATCCTTCCTTTCTGCTAAACAACCTGGCGATGGTGTTGATTCTTGTCCTCATGGTGACGTTGGGAAAAGGTGTCGTGTTCGCTCTGATTGCCCGGCTGTTCGGCTACGGCAACATCGTCCCGCTGGCCGCTGGGCTGGGGTTGTTCCAAATCGGAGAGTTCTCTTTTGTCCTTGCACGACTGGGCATTTCCACAAAATCAATAAGCGACGACCTTTATTCGCTCATCCTGTCCACGGCAGTTGTAACCATGATTTTGACGCCGTTGGTCTCCGGTCAAACCACCCGGGTCTATTCCCTGATAAAAAAACGGTATAAACACGAGCCACTTCAATCCATAAACCTTCCCGATGATGGATTGAAAGGTCATGTCGTCATCGCCGGAGCGGGTCGTGTGGGTCTCCATATCGCACGTGTTTTAAAGAATCTGGACCTCCCCCTTGTCGTAATTGAATTGGACCATCGACGCGTTGAGAAGGTCAAAAAAGAAGGCATTCCCGTTGTATTCGGAGACGCCACTCAGCCAACTGTGTTGGAGGCAGCCTTTGTTGTCAACGCAAGCCTTGTGCAAATAACGGTGCCAAGTTCCGTCAATATTCAGGCTATTGTAAAACAGGTTTTGGAGAAAAAGCCGACCATGAGGATTGTCGCCCGGGTTAGCAACAACGAACAGATGGAAATGCTGAATAGTCTTGGTGTCCATGAGGTGGTTCAGCCGGAGTTCGAAGCGGGGCTGGAGATGACGCGCCAGGCGTTGCTTCACATGAAGGTCTCAGCAGCGAAAGTGTACAAGTATTCCGATGCGACGAGACAAAACTTCCACTCCTCGTTACATGAGAGTCTTGATTACCGCCTGCTTTCGCAGCTTCAAAATGCTGAAGGAGCTTTTGAACTCAAATGGATCGAGATCGCACCGGGTATTCCGGCGGCTGAAAGGACCATCGGGGAGATGGAAATCAGAAAGAAAACCGGCGTTTCGGTTGTGGGCGTAATCCGCGACAACAAGCTTTTAACCAATCCGAATCCGTCCTTTCGTTTTACAGTAGGCGATTTAGTGGCGATAATAGGGAAACCGAAAGAGCAGGTGGCTTTTTCTGAAATGCTGCTCATAGAGGATATAGAGGAGTGTTGTTCTGAAAACATCGAGCGAAAATAGCCGGAAACAGATAGGCGAATTTATTGAGCTTGTCCGAAGAATTCTGTACGCTGAAAAAGAAAGCATTTCTCGCATCGATTTTATTGAAAAAGCCTCAGGAATTCTCCTTGAAACACTCGGATGCGACTTTATCGAGTTAAGAGTTTGCGAAAATCACAAATATTATCTCTGTCAAATAAAACGAGGTCCGACAGCAGTATTTACATCGGAGTTTTTCCCGTACCTCAAAGGATACGAGACTCAAAGAATTCCAATTCTGCAAAGCAATGAAATAATCGAAGAGCTAAGCCGACTTGTTTTTACAGGTCAATTTGAAAAAGAGTCTCCCTCTATTTCTTCAAAAGGTAGTTTTTGGGTCAACAATACGGCAGACACCAATTCACTGGCTGAAGTTGTCGGCCATTTTCAACCGCTTGATTTCGACAGCATAAAGCCATTTCAGTCTTTAGCTATCATTCCAATTTCCATGGAGGAACGGCCATGGGGATTGCTAAGGATATCATGCGAGCGAACAGGGTTCTTTACCGCACAATCGATGCTTCAATGCGAGGCTATCGCAGATCTGCTTGCAACAGCAATGTCCCATCAGCGAACCACGGCAGCCCTTCAAGAACGAGTTAAAGAACTTTCGTGTATTTACGACATCAACGAAATCGTGCGGCAAGGTAGCCTTTCCATTGATGAACTATTAGTACAGATCACCGATGCCATTACACGCGCATGGCGCTATCCGGAAATCGCGTCGGGCAGAATTAAGCTCGATGGGAACATTTATTTGTCCAACGATTTCAAAGATGGGCCTAGCAGCATCCGCGCCTCCATTACTGTGAACAAAATCCAGCGAGGTGAAGTGGAAGTTATATATTCCGAACCGCGACCGGAACGCGATGAAGGACCCTTTCTCTTTGAGGAGCGAATACTTATCGATGCCATCGCGCAGAAAATATCGACGGTCATTATGGATATAGAAGCGGAACAGGAACGGGCTCAGTTAAAAGATCAGCTGCATCACGCAGACCGTCTGGCCACCATTGGTCAGCTGGCTTCCGGCATCGCCCACGAAATAAATGAACCTTTGGCGGGAATCCTGGGATTTTCGCAGTTGCTGGCAAAAAACGAATCACTTTCCTCACAAGCCAAAAAGGATTTGGGGAAAATCACCTCTGCCGCGTTGCATACCCGAGAAATCGTAAAAAAACTTTTGCTGTTCAGCAGGCAAATGCCCTCTCAGAAGAGCAGGATGAATCCTAATACCGTTATTCTGGACGCGTTATCGATTTTGGAGGGCCATTTCAACAAGGCAAGCATCGAGTTAGTGAAACGTTTGCAGCCGCATATAACCAAAATATCGGCAGACCCGTCCCAGATCAGCCAGGTCATCATAAACCTGACTGTCAATGCTCTCCAGGCTATGCCCGATGGCGGAACCTTAACCATAGAAAGCGTCGGCTCCGAGAATGGAGTCAGCATCATTTTTACAGACACCGGTGTCGGGATGAGCGAAAAAACAAAAAGCAGACTCTTCACACCCTTTTTTACGACCAAAGACGTTGACCAAGGAACGGGCCTTGGATTACCTGTTGCTCACGGAATCGTCAGCGCGCACGGGGGAACCATCGATGTTGAAAGCGAGCCAGGCAAAGGCGCTCGTTTCATAATCAATCTTCCGTCAGATGAAAATTCTGATGAGTAAGGAATAGCAAATGGTGTCATCAAAGCAAAAAAGAAAAATACTCGTTGTGGACGATGCCCCCGATACCCTGGAGGTGCTGCAAAGGAATCTTACATCGAAAGGGTACCGAGTTTTTACCGCTCAAAGCGTACCGGAAGCTGTCGATTTTCTGGAGTCCACACCCGTAGACCTGGTGATAACGGACTATAAGATGCCCAAGATCACTGGAATGGATTTGATTCGGCATGTCCATGAAAATTACAGAGACACAGAAGTCATGATGATTACCGGCTACGCCACTGTCGAAGGAGCTGTGGACGCTGTAAAGACGGGTGCCGAGGAATATTTGTCGAAACCATTTACAGATGAAGAACTGTTTGAAGCGGTCGAGCGCGTGCTTGAGAAATTGCGGATGTACAGAATCGCCTGTTCAGATTCCGACATGGAAATTTCCGCCCGTTACGGATTGATCGGAGATTCGGAAGAGTTTTGCAGGATATTCAAATTCATACACAAGGCAGCCACCACATCAGCCACGGTTTTAATCACCGGGGAAAGCGGCACTGGCAAGGAGCTTGTGGCAAGGGCTATTCATTACAGTGGTCCTCGGGCGTCGGCGCCGTTTGTCCCAGTCAACTGCGGGGGCATTCCGGAGAGTTTATTGGAGAGCGAATTGTTCGGTTATTTAAAAGGCGCTTTTACCGGGGCTAATGAGTCCAGGGCGGGCTTCTTTCAGACAGCGGATGGCGGAACAATATTCCTGGATGAAATCAGCGAAACAAGCGCCTCAATGCAAGTAAAGCTACTCAGGGTTCTCCAGGAAAAGAAAGTGTGCATGGTTGGAGATGTAAAAGAAAAAAAGGTGAATGTTCGGATCATCGCTGCCACCAATAAACGTCTCCGAGGATTGGTGGATAAAGGAACATTTCGTGAAGACGTCTATTTTCGCATCAATGTCGTCACAATCGACATCCCTCCCCTTCGGAAACGGGGCGATGATGTATTGATATTGGCCAGTCATTTTGCTGAGAAATTTGCCGCAGAACAAAGCCGTCTGACGCAGCGTTTTTCGGATGAGGCTCTACGGATTCTAAAATCCTATCATTGGCCGGGAAATGTCCGGGAACTGGAAAACGTGATTCAGCGTCTAGTAATCATGACGGATGAGGACATTATCGATGTGCCCGACCTCCCATCGTTAATGCGCTTTTCCGCTCTTCGTGGAGGCGGCGTTGATCGTACCTTGGCTGAAGTGGAAATCGAGTACATTCGAAATGTTCTCGCAAGCGTCGATGGGAATAAAACAAAAGCTGCAGAAATCTTAGGGATTACACGGAAGACTTTACGTGAGAAGATAAAAGACTCTAGTTCGTAATAGACCTCAGAATCACCCTGCCTCCAAGCGGGTATTTTCTACCCGGCGGTTCAAAGCTATCCAGCCATTTTTCTTTTTCATTAGGAATCCTTGTCGTCCTAACCTGACAATTCAGAAGCCTGCACCTGATTAACGTCAATAGATATGGCGACTTATCACCATAGAGTTCAGAGGATAAGTGTCGGTATGCTCTATTGGCGCGGCTATTGCTTTGAAGAAAAGACAATGCCGCGTGACTTTGCATGCCAGCCAAATAAGTGGTGGGCAAAAAAAGTCAGGGCGAGTGGCCAGAGCGTTGAAAATGCCGAAGATTGGAAAGAGATTTTAGGGCAAAACCTTTCGTAAGGAGCCGGACTATGGATATGAACAGTTCGAATATATTTATTACGGATGAAGACATGAGAAGACTTCGTAATCTTCTTTCCTCCGGCGCAACCTTTAACCGGGATAGAGAGTTCATCAGGGATCTGGAAGATGAATTGGATACAGCGGAAATCGTCGATTTTGAACGGATACCAAGAGATGTGATAACGATGAACACCAAATTTTCTCTTCGCGATCTCGACACCGACAAGCTGCGAATATTCACCCTGGTCTACCCTCAAGATGCCGATATGACACTGGGGAAATTGTCCATCCTGGCTCCGGTAGGAATCGCTGTACTCGGCTATCGTGTGGGTGATGTCATCAATTGGAAGGTTCCTTCAGGCGAGCGTCGATTCCGAGTGGAAAGCATCATCTATCAGCCTGAAGAAAACGGGGACCAATAGTGAAAAGAGTAAAGGAGTAAGTCACAATGACAGAGAATTTGAAAGATCAAGGCTTGTGTAGGACCTGCATTCATGCGTCTGTATGCATGTATCGAGAAAAAATGGAAAAGCCTGTTATTCAATGCGAGGAATTTTCTTCGGATGGAGAAAAATGCGTTGAGTCTGCGTCGGAAAATTTAGCGTCAGCAGCGGCCAACACATCGAATAAAATTGAGCAAAACGATCAGCAAGCCAAGAAATACAAAGGGCTCTGTATCGATTGCAAACATCGTTTGAATTGCCTTCTGTCCCATTCGCCAAGCGGAGTCTGGCATTGCGAGGAATATGAATAGGGCGAAGGCGCTTCTTTTCACCTCGAATCGAGAAGCTATCGGCGCAAACAGACAATTGGACAATACAGTGACAATGAAGGAATAGAACATGTACACATCCGTTGAGCAGTTTATGCAAAGTGTTATCGCTAAAAATCCCGGCGAACCAGAGTTCCACCAAGCTGTGGAAGAGGTCGTCGAATCCATTTGGCCGATTATTCAGAGAAACCCCCGTTACATGGCGGCCAACATACTGGATCGCATCATCGAACCGGAACGTATCATTATGTTTCGGGTGCCTTGGGTGAATGACCAGGGCGAAGTGCAAGTAAACAAGGGATACAGAGTGGAAATGAACAGTTCCATCGGCCCGTACAAAGGTGGTTTGCGTTTCCATCCAAACGTAAATCTAAGCAAAATGAAATTTCTGGCTTTCGAGCAGGTTTTTAAGAATAGCCTCACCACACTCCCGATGGGAGGTGGTAAGGGCGGAAGCGACTTCAACCCAAAAGGAAAAAGCGACAATGAAGTGATGCGCTTTTGCCAATCTTTCATGATGGAACTTTTTCGTCATGTAGGACCCAATACCGATGTGCCCGCCGGGGATATTGGGGTGGGTGGTCGTGAGATCGGTTTTCTGTTTGGCATGTACAAGAAACTACGAAACGAGTTTACCGGTGTATTGACAGGCAAGGGAATCAACTGGGGCGGCTCATTGATGCGCCCGGAAGCAACCGGCTATGGTGTTGCCTACTTTGCTCAGGAGATGCTGAAAGCAAGAGGCGATTCTCTAGCAGGAAAAACAATTACCATTTCCGGCTATGGAAACGTCGGCAGCTTTTTCATCGAGAAGGTGAATTCTCTTGGTGGGAAAATAGTAACCATCGCGGATGAGGATGGTTACGTTCATGACCCTGATGGTATTTCCGGTGAAAAGCTGGATGTCTTGAAGACGCACTGGACCCATTACCGCAAATCAGCAAAAGACTTTGCGGATCGTTTTCAATTGAAGTGGGTTCCAAAGCGACGCCCTTGGGAAGTCCCTTGCGATGTTGCGATTCCCACTGCCACAGAAAACGAGATAGACAAAGAAGATGCTGAAAACTTGGTGAAAAATGGGGTGCTGTGTGTATGTGAAGCAGCGAACATGCCCTGCACTCCAGAGGCGGTTGACCTTTTCATGGAACACAAAATTCTATACGCTCCGGGTAAAGCCGCCAACGCCGGTGGTGTGGCCACCTCGGGGCTGGAAATGAGTCAGAATAGCATGCGACTTTCATGGTCGAGAGAAGAAGTGGATTCTCGTCTCCAACAAATCATGCAACAAATTCACGAAAAATGTCTGGTGTATGGACAAGATGGCGAATTCGTTGATTACGTGAAAGGTTCGAATATCGCCGGTTTCCTCAAAATCGCCGATGCCATGTTGGATCAGGGAGTTGTGTAATCTGTAAATCCTTTCTCTTAAACGCGAACTGGAGAGTGAAGCCCATTAGTGGTTTCTTCTTCAAAAGGAGGGTGAACATGGAAATGGTTGAACTTATCGAAATTGCACGCCAAATGGGAATTAAAGGCATAAAAAAAATGAACAAAACGTCGCTTATACACGAAATTCAGCGCACGGAAGGCAATTTTGACTGCTATGGTACAGACCCCCATTCCTGTGGTCAACCGGAATGCCTATGGCTTGAGGATTGTCTAAATGCCTCAAAAGGGGACCCAAAAAACACTTTGGATGATTGAACGGGAGGTAGAGAAGATGGAGGAACGGTCTTCACGGAATGTCTCAGGACTTAACACGGACGGGCCCCTATTCTCAGGGGAAAGAATCGGTGAAGTTGCTATTCTTTCCTTCAAGAAACAGCCCCTCATTCATGTGACGGATTTAGATGTAAAAAGGTCTCTGCATGACTATTTGAATATAGTAAACAGCTGCGATGAAATCAAAGCTCTTATAATTAAACAGAGCCTTGAAAAAATGAGACGTTCGGAATACGTCGCATTTTACAGAAGTCTTAAAAAGTCAGGAAAGGATCAAATTGAGCTGCAAAGGAAGTATAACGCTATCAGTCAGTATGTGTATAAGCTGGTTCATCTCAATAAAATGATAATCCATGCTGACAGCGGCGAAGTGATTTCCCTGTTCATGAACATTGGCCTTGCCTGCGATTATCGCATCGTGTCCGACAATACGGTTTTTCAGAATCCGAACATAGAACTGGATGTCGTGCCTGTGGGAGCAGGTGTGTATTTCATGTCTAAAATGTTCGGCACTGCCGCCGCTTCAAGAATCATGTTTTCCGAGAAGGATATCGATGCATCACAGGCTCTTCAACTTGGACTTGTTGACGAAGTGGCTCCCTTAGATGATATCGACCAGAGAGCGTTGGAAGCAGCGCAACGCTTTTCCCGGTTGCCATCAAAGTATTCCATAGGGATAAAAAAACTATTACATTATAAAGTTGGGGACTTTCGCAAGTACCTAGAGTTGGAGCACGAACTGGTGAGCAGATAAATTTAACCGGTGGAAGTAACCATAGAGCGAGGCCCATAAAAAAGAAAGGGCAATTACTGATGGAAGGGGTACTATATTTTATTCTTGCGGGAGGCCGGGGTGAAAGGCTTGCCCCATTGACTGACGATTGTCCAAAACCGCTGGTTCGTTTTGGTTTTTCGAGCAGGATTATCGATTTCACTCTCTACAATTGTCTTATTTCCACCGGAAATGAAGTCGTATTATTGACGCAGCATTTATCCGAGATGATTGAAAAATATGTTCTGGAAAACTGGAATCGGGCTTTTGAGATTCAGGAAAAGAGCCTGCGCGTTGCACGCGGAAACGAATTCCAGAAAGGGTGCTTTTCAGGCACGGCCGATGCCGTTTATCAGGTCCTATCTGCAAGGGGACGTCTGCCCAGGTTGGTCGTTGTTCTGGCAGCCGATCATATTTATCGGATGGATTACCGACCCTTGATTCGGTTTCACATAGATCATGGAAGGGCGGCGACAGTATGTGCCGTACGCTGCGACCGCGAACAAGCCCATCGCTTCGGAATCATTAACGATGAACAAGACGGAACGATTCAAAGCTTCCATGAGAAGCCTAAGAGTTTGGACGGGATTGTCCCGCCCCGTAAAAACCCACTCGCCTCAATGGGTATTTATGTGTTTTCCACGGTGCCGCTTCTTGAATATTTGAAGAAAAATCAGCAGAAAGCCTCCAATGATTTCGGCAAAGACGTTTTGCCGGATATTGTGGAATCTCGTGAGGCATTGGCCTATCCATTTCTCGGGCCGGATGGGCAGAGCGCCTACTGGAGAGATGTCGGGGACTTGTCCTCCTACCAGAAGGTGAACGAGGAATTTATCAATGGTCAGTACAAGTCTCTTGGATTCGATGCTATGCCGGGCTTCAATCTCTTACCGATATCTTCATTAATTAAAAAGCTGAGGTCGACGGAGAAGCCCGCTTGTCTGCCTTGTAAGACCATAGAAAACAACATAAAAATAGCCAATGCCGCGCTGAAATAGCGTGAACCCTGAATTGAAGAACGATAACCTCCATGGCCCGTGTGCCGGTTTCTTGGAACTGAAGGTGGAATAAAATGACTATTTATAAACAATCAAAAGGCAAGATGTCGGAAAACGAATTGCTGAGCGCGCACCGATTCATGATGGCTGCGGAAACCAACTTCAAGATCGCAAATGATCACCTCTTTTCCCATTGCGTCTCGTCCATCACCTTTGTAGGCAGGTGAGGTATGATCGTAAACTGGATCACCATTGCTCTTGTCACTTTCGTCGGCATACTCCCCATCGCCAATCCGTTCAGCACGGCTGTGGTATTCCTCACCATCACCGAAGGCTTCGGCGAAGAGCGGCGCCGGCGGCAGGCATTCTTGGCCTGCATCTACATGGCAGGCGTGCTGATCACTTTCCTGCTTGCGGGCACGTTGATCATGAACTTTTTCGGCATCTCGCTCCCTGGGCTGCGCATCGCCGGGGGACTGATCGTAGCGCGCATCGGCTTCGGGATGCTGAATTCCAAGCCGGAAAAAGAAATGTCCAAGGAGTTCCGGGAGGAGGCCATGCGGAAGGACGACGTGGCCTTCACTCCGCTGGCCATGCCAATGCTCAGCGGACCCGGCTCCATCGCCGTCACCATCGGCATGGCGGCGGAGGCCGACGGAGTGGGCGCGAACTTGGCCATTGTCGTGGGCATCGGATTGGTGGCATTAGTCTCGTGGCTGGTGCTGCGCGCCTCCGGCCGGGTGGTGCGCGTCCTGGGCGCCACTGGCATGAACGCCATGGGCCGGATCATGGGCTTCCTGCTCGTCTGCGTGGGCATCCAGTTCATCGTAGACGGGACCCACCAGCTCCTGTCCAGCCCCGAGTTCATGGGCTCTATCCTGGACGCGATCCGGGGCTGAGGGCCTTCGATTGACGAATGTACGCTACGATCAATTATCACTTTTCATCTCACTGGCGGCTGGAGATTCATTGGGAACATGGACGCGCTCAACTACGTAATTGACTTTGCTCCTCTCGTCCTCGGCGCAATCGCGTTGATCGGTGGCCTTTTCACCGGAGGGCATGCGGTGATCTACCGGCGCGATGTCCGCACGGCGATTGCGTGGACTGGTCTGATCGTGATGGTTCCCTTGATCGGTCCCCTCCTTTACGTAACGTTGGGGGTGAACCGCATCCAGCGGCGGGCGTCGAAAATCCGAGGGCCGCACCGAGAGCAGGCCAACTCCCCCGACCCATACCGGGTCGATCCCGAAACGCTGGGGAAAGTGCGCGAAGCGAAACAGTTCGTTCCCCTGGTACGATTGGTCGACCGAGTAATCCACCACCCGCTCACCAGCGGCAACGAGGTCACCCTTCTCGTAGACGGCGATGAAGCCTATCCGTCGTTGATCGAAGCCATCGACCAAGCCGAACGCTCTGTTTCCCTGACGAGCTATATTTTCAACAGCGATCGCGCGGGCCGGATGTTCGTGGACGCCTTGGCGGCGGCCGTGCAGCGCGGCGTGGAGGTTCGAGTGCTGATCGACGGGGTCGGCGCCAAATATTCGTGGCCGGGCACGCACCGCCTGCTACGGCGCGCCGGCGTTCCCGTGGCCCGATTCCTTCCGCTGGTCCTGCCCTGGCGGTTCCCATACGCGAACCTTCGAAGCCATCGCAAAATCGCGGTGATCGATGGCTGTCTCGGCTTCACCGGCGGCATGAACATCAGCGAGGGGAACGTTCTTGCATTGATCCCGCCGCCCAAGTACCCGATCCGGGACATACACGCCCGCATCGCCGGGCCTGTCGTGGCTCATCTGCAGGAGGCGTTCGCCGAAGACTGGGAGTTTGCGAGCGGCGAACACTTGTCGGGCGACACGTGGTTCCCAAAACTCTTGCCGGTCGGGTCTGTAATGGCGCGGGGCATTCCCGACGGACCGGACGAAAAGCTCGACGAGCTTCGGCACACACTACTCGGTGCATTGAGTGTCGCGCGGGACCGCGTGCGCATCGCCACGCCCTACTTCCTGCCGGACGCCGCTCTGATCACCGCGCTGAATGTCGCGGCGATGCGCGGCGTTGAGGTGGACATCCTTTTGCCTTCCCGAGGCAACTTGACCCTCGTGCAGTGGGCTTCGACCGCCCAACTCTGGCAAGTGCTCGATCGCGGCTGTCGAATCTGGCTGACGCCGCCCCACTTTGACCACGCCAAATTGATGGTTGTGGATAGAATGTGGACGCTACTCGGCTCCGGGAACTGGGACCCTCGGAGCCTGCGTCTTAACTTCGAGTTCAATGTGGAGTGTTACGATCACGACCTCGCCGCTTGTGTTGAGAATATCTTTGACGACCGGATTGCCGCGGCGCGCGAACAGACCCTCGCGGAGGTCGATGGCCGGAGCCTCCCCGTGCGGCTACGGGACAGCTTGGCACGCCTCCTCTCTCCTTACCTTTGACGCTGGAGAGGGGATGACCCACTGCTGATGTCGTTTGGCACTCGTAGGCTTGAGGAGCTATTATGGCAACCACTCTGATTCTGGTCATTGGCGTTACGCTGGTCGTCTCGGCGCTTTGCTCGTTACTCGAAGCGGCCCTCTATTCCACACCCGTCGCCATCCTCGAAGCTGTGAGATATGACGGACGCCACGTCGTCGCGGCCGTGCGAGCATACGGGCAAACTGGCGATTAAATTGGTGGGCGCCCGTTCAATCGTGATCGGCACGCCGACCGTGCATGTCGGGCCACATCCTGCTGTGTTTTACGCCACCCACCTGGCCAATGCGCTTCGTCCGAAATTGAAGCTTGCTTCTGTCATCGGTTCGTATGGTTGGAACAGCAAAGCGGTCGAACAGATCGCAGGCCTCATTCCGAACCTGAAGGTGGAGATTCTGGCGCCGGTTCTTTGCAAAGGCTATCCAAGGGATGTTGATTTTGCGGCATTGGATAAATTGGCGGATGCTTTAGCGGAAAAGCATACGACGATCTGATCGCCTTATGGACGATTTTTTGGTATGTCAGGTGACATAATCGAAGAGTAGATCAAGGCCGAAAAGCTGATCGGTTGCGAAGTGCTCGCCGACGAGCAAGACCTCGTGCCCCTGGCCGAGGGCGAGTTCTACTGGTACGAAATCGTCGGCATGGAAGTGGTGACCGACGACGGCGAGCGCTTGGGCGTGGTCGAGGCGATCCCCGACCTGCTGGCGCTGGAGGAAAAATGATCGAGTATTCTAAAAACAAGATTTTAGCTTGACACAATCATTTGTATGGTTAATATTTAGGTAAGCGAACACTCACTTGCTAGAGGTTAAAAATGGCAGCGAAAAGGCAACCGACAGAAAAAAGAAAAGTCCAAATCGCCCAGGCCGCACTGAAAATCATTGCGGAGGAGGGATTGGGCAAGTTCACCACTGCGGCGATAGCCAAAGAGGTCGGGATTGCGGACGGAACTGTTTTCCGTCACTTTGACAGCAAGGACAGCATCGTTGCCTTTGCCATTGAGATGATTGAGAAAATGATGTTCTCGGAATTTCCAACGGAGCATCCTGATCCTATAGAAAGATTAGGAATATTCGTCCGGCAAAGATTTCAACTGGTAAGCGAGCAACCGGTTGTTTTCAAGATTTTCTTTTCCGACCAGTTGGTTCAAGCTGCCGGAGAAGAAGGCGCGGAGAAAGTTAGAAAATTACAGCGTGGCTCCCTGGAATTTGTTTATAAGTGCCTCATTGAAGCATCGGAAAAAGGACTCTTAAAACCCGGCGCAAAACCCGAGCAACTGATGATCATAATTAACGGCACCATTATCGGCTCCATATTCTCTTCAGTGATCCAAAAAGCATTCCCGTTTGACAACCAGTCAAAACTGTCTCCCGCAAAAAAAGCAGAGCAGATATGGGAATCCATTGAACTTCTCATCAGGAGGTGAGGGTTATGAAATTTGACAGCACAACACTTTTTTGCACCAAAAGGCAAGTAAATATTTGCTTGCTTGTTGCGGTATTCTCAGCAGCTTTACTGGTCGCTTTGCTTGCGGGATGTTCACCATCAGAAACCCAAAACAGCCCTGCGCCCACAGCTGTTCGCATTGTCGAAGTTCGCACCGGTCCAATGCAGGAATCCGTGCAGTATGTCGGAACCGTTCACTCACAACAAGAAATAAAAATACTTGCGCAGGTTTCCGGTTCGGTAGGTGCTCTACCCTTCGCCGAAGGCGCGTTTGTGAAAAAAGGCCGTATCGTGGCCGAATTGTTTGCTCCTGAGATCGATTCGAGATCCAGCCGCGCCAAAGCCGAAGTCGCCAAAGCGAAAAGCGAGATGGACTTCGTGTGCAAGAATTACGAGACAGACAAAAAGCTGGCCGACGTTGATGCAATCAGCAATTTGGCTCTTGATGACAGCGGGCGTCGCTGCCAGAGCGGCACAGCTGCATTTCATGCCGCACAATCGGCCTACCGGGAAACGATGAACATTGGCTCCAAGACTTCTGAGCGTGCCCCCTTCGCAGGAAAAATACTGAGGCGATATGTCGAACCGGGGCAAAACGTCATGCCCGGTACTCCAATTCTCCTATTTGGAAACGATCCGCTGGAAACCAGGGTGATGGTGGCCGAAAAGGACATACTCAAAGGGATCAAGTCGGATATTCCAGTCAAATTGCGGTTTCAAGACGGCACGACAATGAATGCGAAAACGACTTCCGTTTCACCGATTGCGGTCGGCGTCGGTCGCTTGGTCGAAATAAAAATTGCCCTTTCAAGCGATCTTGATATCAGGCTGACGCACGGCATGTCCGTGGATGTCTTTTTTATCTTGGCTCAGCAAGACAGCGCAGTTTCCGTTCCTTTTGGTGCGGTCGGCACCGGGTCATCGAGCAAATTCATCTTCCTTGTTGAAGGATCGCGGCTCGCAAAAATGGAAGTCACAACAGGCTTGAAAGAATCAGGGTGGGTGTCGATTGAACCGGCTGTTGCGCCTGGAACGAAGGTGGTCGTGGGTAACCTGGATGCAATTAGTGACGGCATAGAGGTTTACCCGGTTGAAGTGGAAGGAGGTTCGATATGAGCTTCACCGAACTCATGTTGCGCAACCGACACGCGGTCTGGGCGCTTGCCATCGCCGCCGCCATCTTCGGACTCTACGCTTACGTTTCGATCCCAATGCAGTTGTTCCCGGACACTGCTCCACCTTTGGTAAACGTCATTACAGCATATCCGGGAGCCTCCGCTGATGACGTGGCCGAGGAACTCAGCCGAAAGCTTGAAGAGGAATTCGCCGCCCTTGAAGGTATCGTCAAAGTAAAGTCCTCTTCACAAGACAACATGGCCCTGATTTCCGTCGAATTTCAGTACGACACAAATATCGACATTGCGGCCGTTGATGTGCAAAACGCTATTGCCCGAATCCGTTCCGACCTTCCTGCAGGAATTAAAGAACCTCAGGTTTTGAAATTCAGCACCAGCGACCGCCCCATCATTTCCATTGGCGTAGCGTCGGAGAATCTCGTGGCCGTCCGGAAGACGGCAGAGGATGAATTGGCTCCCAGACTACAAAGGGTGGATGGCGTAGCCGCAGTTGATGTTTTCGGAGGAAGCGTCCCGGCATTGCTCGTTGAGGTAAACCGCCGTGATTTGGAGGCCAGGGGCATTCCTTTGGCGAAAGTCGTGGATGCGATGAACAAATACAACGCAGCCATGCCTGCCGGACAGCTTCGCAGTGAAACGACCCAGACAATGTTCCGTGTGGAAAGTCGTTCGATGAGCGTCGAGGAGTTGGAGCAGATACCGTTAACCCTTCCCGACGGCTCCCGCGTTCTACTTGCAGATTTGGCAAATATTCGGATCGGATCATTGGACGATGATTCAAGATTCGCCATCAACAGCAAAGACAGTATAGCCCTCCAAGTTTTCAAAACCGACGACGCAAATACTGTGGAGGTGGTTCGTCTGGTTCGAGGGGAAGTTGATACCCTGAAAAAGGATTACAGTGAGATCGAGTTTTTCCCAGGTGAGGAAAGCGCAACGTTCACGGAATTATCAGTAAACAACCTGCTTTCCAATGTTTGGCAGGCCCTCCTCTTGGCGTCCATCATCATCTTCCTCTTCCTGGGGACGTTCAAAAATTCAATGGTGACCGTGGTTTCAATGCCGCTTTCCTATGGCATCACTTTCGCGCTCATGCGGCTTTTTGAAATTGAGTTCAACCTAGTGACTCTTTCCGCCGTAATTCTAGCCGTGGGAATGGTAGTGGACGCCACCGTCGTCATTTTAGAGAACGTGACTCGTCGCAGGGAACTAGAAGGCCTGTCGCCGGAGAAGGCAGCCATCGAAGGAACCAGGGAAGTGCAAATACCGGTTCTGGCCGGGGTGCTGACGACCATCATCGTTTTGATTCCCCTGATGTTCTTGAAAGGTTTTATCGGAAAAACATTTGGACCACTGGCCATCACCCTGCTTTTCGCCTTTGTCGGCTCCATTCTTGTCGCTTTAGTGCTTGTACCAACCTTGACGCTTTACACAACGAAACCAAGCCGATTCGACAAATGGGGCGGCTACCTTTCCAAACCATTTATGCGGGTAATGGACGCTCTCCAGCGTTTCTATGAGAAGGCTCTCAGGGTAGCGCTGAAAAAAAGGGCTGCTACTCTTTTGTTGGTATTCATTCTTTTCGTAATCGCCATGGTGGGCATCATTTTCCGCGGAATGGAAGTGCTGCCGAAAATGGATGGCGGCAGCTTTTTCGTCTCCTTGGAGACACCCTCAGGTTCGTCCTTGGAGGAAACTCAACGCGTCGTCCGGGATATTGGGAAAATTCTCGAACAGGAAGACGCAGTGACGATTGTTCAATCACAGGTTGGGTTTGAACAAGGTATGCGCACCATCTCGTCATTCGGCGTTCAAGGTCCCACACAGGGTTACGTCACCGTAACGCTGACGCCTCGCACGCAGCGCAAGGAAACGATCTGGGACATCGAGGACAGAGTTCGTCAGAAAATAGCCAAGGTGCCGGGTATCAAAACCGTCACAGTTCGAGAACTGGGCAACACTGCCAAATCGACAACTTCCGCCCCGATCCTCGTCAGGATTTCCGGCCCCGATCCGCTGGTACTAAACAAGATCGGCGACCAGGTGATGGAAAAAATATCAGTTGTGGATTCGGTCATCGAGCCGATGCGAAACTGGCGGTTTGACCAGAAAAGAATGCGTTTTGACATCGATCCTTTGCGGGTAGGCGAATTCGGCCTGTCGCCGAAAGAGGCGGCTGGACTTTTGCAATCGGGCTCTTACGGAATGCAGGCAGGCGACTATTATGGCACAAAGGGCAGCCCTATCCCGGTTTGGGTGAGTTACAGTTCCGACAAAAACACACAACCGGAAGACATGCTGGGGTACCCAATTTTTATGCCGGGCTCGCCACAACCAATTCCCCTCAGCGCTATTGCGCAATTGAAACAGACAATTGGTCAGGGGCTCATTACCCACGAGGACCTGATTCCGACCTTGGAAGTTTCCGCCTTTGCGCAGGGGCGCGCACTGAACTTCGTCATTCAGGACGTGGAAGAGAAGCTGATTGGGATTACGGTGCCCAAGGATTATTCCATAGACTTGACAGGCGAAAAAAGCGACTTGGCGGAAGCGAAAACTGCCCTTTTCGGTGCGGTTGGTGTGGCTTTAATCGCAGTGTACCTGCTTCTCGTGGCGCAGCTGCGCTCCTTCATTCATCCTTTTACGATTATGGTCACGGTTCCTCTGAGCATGATCGGCGTTTCTGCGGCCCTATGGATTTCAGGAAAGACGGCGTCAATGCCGGTCATGGTGGGAATCATTCTGCTGGTCGGCATCGTCGTAAACAACGCGATCATCCTGCTTGAGTTCGTACGGCAAAAGAGAGAGGAAGGCATGGATACGAAAGAGGCGCTAGTCGATTCGGTCAGGATGCGTTTCCGACCGATCATGATGACCTCTTTGTCCACTATCGTCGGAATGGTTCCACTGGCGGCTGAATGGGCGCTGGGAGCCGAGCGCTTTTCACCTTTGGCAATCGCGGTCATCGGCGGCATGACAGCGGCCACTTTTCTTACCATGGTTGTGATTCCCGTGATCTACGACCTATTCAACGATCTTACGGAAAGTATCAGGAGGCGGGCATGAATACGAGCCATACCTATAGAATACAAAAACCTTGGATGCTGTCGATTGCCCTAGCGATTGTGCTGTTTTTTGTCCTTTTAAAGCCTGCTGGAGCTGAAGAACCGCTCCTCCTCAACCTGGATCAAAGCCTGGAAATGGCACTGGAGCATAGTTGGAGTTTGAAAGAGCGAAGCGAGGAAGTTCAGGCGGCTGAATTCGGACGCAAACAAGCGCGTGGCCGATTTTTGCCGAAGCTTGATGCTCAGGCAAGATACACCAAACTCAGTGAAGTGGACCCGATGACAATTTCGCTGCCGCAAATGTCGCCGGAACAACCGGCGCCGGACCCCGTGCAACTTGGTGATTCAATCGATGAGCAGTATTCGCTGCGTTTGAGCGTGGAGCAGCCAATCTTTTCGGGTGGTGCCATCTACAATGGATACAAAGCAGCCCAAACTACAGAAAGGGCGGCCCTTTCCCGTGAACATACTGAAAAAGAAGATATTCGCTTACGGGTGGAGGAGACCTACTTCAATTTGCTCACGGCCAGACAGATTCGCCAAGTTGCTCTGCGCTCTGTTGAAGTGCTCGAATCACATCTGCAACGCGTGAACCACCTGTATCAGGCGGGGCGATTGACAAGGTTTGAACTGGTTGAGACTGAAAGTAGGCTGGCGAAAGCCAAACACGCTCTTGTGGAAGCGAATGGCCGAGAAAAAACCGCCGCAATCGCCTTCACAACATTACTTGGACTTCCCATGGGAATAAATGTGGATTTAAAAGAGCCTCTGGAAACGCCATTTAGCTCAATGCCTCCCATCGATGAACTTGCAACCAACACTGTTGCGCAGAATCCCGATCTCCAAACGATCCGTCTTGTTGCAAAGGCAGAGAAAAGCAACGCCAACGCGGCCATGGCCGATATGTTCCCGAAAGTTGCTTTTACAGCCGGGTACAACTACGACAACCCGAATGAGCGATACTTCCCACCCGAAGCGGAATTTAACGATTCCTGGGATGTATCCCTGGTTCTAAAGTGGAATTTATGGAGTTGGGGCAGCGATTTCTATCAAGCGAGAGCGGCGAGGGCGAAAGCAAAGGCTGCAGGTCATCGCGTGTCGCGCATTGAGGAAAACACGCTCAATGCGCTTCAAAAAACCTTGCTGGATGTACAGCAGGGAGTAGAGGCAATAAAGGCCGCACGCACTTCCATGGATGCCGCAGAAGAAGCCCTGCGCTTAGCAGAAGAACAGTTCAAAGTCGGCGCGTTGACCAGCACCGTCGTTCTGGAAAAAGAACTGGATATGACCCAGGCAAAAACGGAGTTTGTAAAAGCCCGCTCGGATCAGCGAATCGCTCTTGCGCAGCTTCGACGAATCGTAGGTCACGATATCATTGAAACGAATTCGGAGTAGATCTATATGTCACCGGAAAACGCCATCCTTAGAAAGGAAAACGATGAAGTTGAAATGTATGTCGATATTCTTGCCCATAGTGTCGGCAATATAAGCCAGACTCTTTTGGGCAATATATCTCTACTCCTAGAAATGCATTTTGGCGAATTGAATGAAGAGCAAAAGGAAATTCTTGACGTTTGCAGAAAACAGGTTCTACGAATGTATTCCTTTGTTGAGAAAGCCAAAATCCTTCGTCAAATAAACGCCTCGTCGAGCAATGATTTTAAAACAATAGATTTAGACGCTGTGTTGAAAATACTAGTCGTGGCGGCGAAATCGATAACTTCTGAGAAAAACATCCGGATTGAATATCATCAGGCGGAAGCCTACCCCGTCAAAGCCAACAGGCTGATTTACCATTTGTTTTTGAATCTTTTCGAAAATTCAGTGAAGCATACTTCGGCCAGCGAAATTGTCATTAATATCCGGATCGACCAAACGACGAAAGGGACTGTCTCTTTTTGGAAAATTAGCATTGAGGATAATGGTCCGGGCATTCGAGACTCGGTGAAGGCCTACTTATTTAAGCGCTTTGAAAAAGGTCATGACAATAAGGGATCGGGGGTTGGGTTGGCAGTTGTGCGTGCTCTCACAGAAAAATACGGTGGGCAGGTATCAGTGGAAGACCGAGTCAAAGGAGATTTCTCCAAGGGAACCAGGTTTGTTGTTTTACTGCCGGTAGCTGAAGACAGCTGAAGTTAATTGAATGTGCGGGTGAGGTATGAAGGCTTCTGCAACAAAAAAAGAAAGAATGAAGCGACGCATCATTACTATCGCTTGGCGCAAATTCAATGAGAATGGTTTTCGAAAGACCACTATTGAAGATATCTGCCGCGACCTGGCCATTAGCAAAAAGACATTTTATAATTATTTTCCTAATAAGGAGGCGCTTGTAACGGAAATAATAACTGAGCTTATCGGAGACTATCGATCAGACGTTTTGGAAAGCCTGGCATACAAACAATCCGTGGAAAAAGTGCTCGAAAAGTATTTCGATCTGGTTTTGGAAGGTTTTGTGAAAAAAATATCGCCTCGGTTTGTAAATGATCTCAAATGCTTTATGGACGATCAATGGGAGAGGCTGGATTCGGCAAACGCTAATGTACTTCAGGTATTGGGTGAAGTAATTCTACTAGGGCAAAAAGAGGGAAGAGTCGATAATTCGTTGGACCCCAAGGAAATGGGGAGAACAATTCATGAATTCGTCTTATTTTCTTTGGGAGGTTTTTCAACAAATCGGATGACCTGGGCTGCGACTCTAAATCTCCCCACAATTAAACGGATATTGATGCACGGCTATTTGAGGGAAGGAAAGAATATCTAATGCAGGTCAATCTTTGTTTTCTCAACATCAATCGGGCTTCTAAGCAACAGCGATACTTGTCTTCGAATGAAAGATTCGTCCACTCCCACAACAATGGCCAGTTCATTTAAATTGGAAAATGCACCCGACTCCATCGCCTCCATTTTGGCGAGTGGAGCAAAGGTCCCTTCTGCTCGAAATTGGTAGGGACTAGAACTCCGGGGGCGGCCCTAAATGCTCTCTGTTATCAACATCTTATGACATCAACTCGAAATCACTTGAAATTCTCGTTTTCGTCTCACGGTCCTTCCCGGGGAGCCAAACGAAAATCAGCAAACTTTTGCTGACCCAATAGTTAACGGAAGCCTCGGCCGGAGAATCGGTCGGGGCTTTCGGCTTTTTGGGCAACAATATCGCGGGGATGCGTGCCGGTGCTCTCTCCACCCCGTTTTCTCGGTTCGAAACACATTTTTCGACACCCCAGGTGATACTCGGCGGGTTCCTCTCGGGATCCCAGGTGAGACTGGTAAATTCTCAGAAAAAGGCCAGAGAGGGCCAAAAACTGGTTAACAGGTAGCGATGTTATTTTGTGATTTAATTTAATCGCTCAACCGAGGGCGGTAAAATCGAGACCCATACGAGGACGTCAACGATGCGGAGCGCTTGCTCGTTGCTGATTTTCGAAAACCGAGGGATCGGTCCATTTTGATGGAGAAAAGGCTTGATTTCAACGCGCGACAGGGGTATGTTTAGCCATTGCAACGAAGCTATTGACGAAATCAGGTGGACGAAGGGCCGCTTTTCCGGGGTGCGGTGCCGGGAGAGCCGGTTGCAGAGTTTGATATGGGGAATACCGGTTAATTTCTATGCCGAGGAAGGGGATCACGGTTTGGCCCGGAAGCTGCAAGACGAAGGCATCACTTCAGCCCAATACGCAGCCGGCATGGAAAAGCAACATCTAGCGAACCGCTGGTGGGCGTGCGAGCTTGAACGCGCCATCGCACGTGCGGACGCAACCTGCGTAGCGGATGTGGGTGCAGGTACAGGCACTCTCGTCAGGATTGTTGCCTGTCGCCACCCGACGATCCAATTCGATTGTTATGACATCGACGCGGAGGCGATCGAAATCGGCCGCGCGTGCGCGGCGCGCGACAACCTCAAAAACGTTTGTTTTCGACAGGTAACTGACGAGGAGGTTTTACCGGGCGCGCGGGAGTATGATCTCGTCTTCTCACGGTTCGTGCTGCACCATCTGGCCGACCCGCGCGCCCATATGGAATGCTTGTTGGAAATGTTACGACCGGGCGGTTTGCTCTTGGTGGTCGACCTGCAGCACGATGCGCTGTCCGCCCTTTTTTACCGGTTGCGGCTGTTGCCCCGCTTTCTGCAGAGCGCATCGCGACGGGTTATGCAGCATGCATTTGTGGCCTCCCTAGATGTCTCCTTGACTGGCGGGGAGGCGCGGGAACTGGTTGCATCGCTCGGCTGTGAATTCGAATTCGCCGGCCATTTCCCGCAGCCTAGCTGGTGGGCGATGATCGTGGCGAAATAACGATGACTATGCTCACCATTTGCTCGGGCGTGTCGAGGGCAGCCGATGCCCGTTCGCTTATCGCCGCCGGAGCCGGTGAATTATTTTGCGGCGTTTATCCGGAGCATAAAGGGAAGCTCGGGTACGACATCAATCGCCGCAACTTGAATGCTGGTTTAGCCTCTCCGGCTGAATTCGGACGGCTGTTGGAAGCGGCCGGCGACACGCCCGTGCGCGTTTTGTTGAACGTGCCCTATCGTGACGAACAAATGGAAGAAATCCTGACGCTCGCCGAACGCGTCGCGTCCGAAGGCGCCGCCGGGTTTGTCGTACAGGAGATAGGCTTGGCGCTTGCTCTGCGCGAACGGTTTCCACGGCTTGCCCTGCATGCCAGTTCCATGTTCGACGCCGCGACGGTGGAGGCCGTCCGGCTACTTCAAACCATCGGTTTTTCTCGGATCATCCTGCCGCGGCAGGTCAGCCTGCGGCATATGGCCAATCTGGCGGTAACGGGCCCCGAACTGGAGGCGCTCTTTTTCCGTGAGCGATGCTTTTACGACGACGGCCACTGCAATTTCGAACACCGGGCGGCCAAAATGTCCGAAACAATCATAGGCCTCGTCGCCAGTTCGCCTGCCGTGGCCATCCAAAACAGGCTTACGCCGAAAATGCTGTTTACCGGGCATCGACTTTTATACGAAATGCGTCAGCCCGGTCTGGGTTGCAGGATGAAACTTCATTCAACGAGCACCGATTCTTCGAATCCGATTCATCCAAGTTTGCGGCACAGGCCGTTTTGGGCTTGCGGCCTTTGTTCGTTGCCGCTGTTCGCCATGGGGGGAGTACGCTACCTCAAGATTATGAATCGCACTCTTGCGCCGGCATTGCAGATTGCGTGCGTACAATTTGTTCGCGAGCATGTCGAATTGTACGAACGGTTGGGAGCGAGCGAGGAATTCGTCTCTCGGTGCCGACGGGATTTCTCTCGAATGTTGAGCCTGGGTTCATGCGAGGATTACTGCTATTACGATGAACGCACCTGATGCACCGCTGCACATAGGATTCGATTGGCAAGGCGATTTGCCAAGCGGTGAAGAGTTGCCGCCCGATCTCGCGGGTGTGTGGATTGGCAGCGAAACCTGTCCGTTTGATCTGCCGTCGACGGCCGACGTCGTCCGATGGGTGCGGTATATACATTCCCTCGATCTGACTTCGACTTTATTGCTGCCGTTTTTCACAGAAAGCGAAAAGCGCGACGTGGCCGAACTGTGCGAAGCGTTCCTTCATGCCGGCGGAGAGGAGATCGTGGTTAACGATCCGAACGGCGCGGCCTTGTTGCACGACCGCGGTTGGCCGTTTTCATTGGGCCGTGTGTTTTTCCGATCGATAATTGATCCGCGATTCACGGTCTCTCTCCATATGCCGGTCCGTGGCGAAACAATCGTCAACCGATCCACCCTCGGTTTCTATCGGTCGCTTGGAGCGCGCAGGCTGTATTGTCAGGCACTGCCGCAATCCGTTCCGGCTGTTGCCAGGGGCGAATGGGAGATCGGCATCATCGGTCCCGAGGCTTACCTGACGCAAAGCTATCTCTGTCCCGCTCATGCGAGGGCTCACCGCACGGCGAAAATCAGCCGCTGCCACCGCGAATGCCGCAACATTTTGCCCGTTGCATGGCTCGATAACCAGGGGAACATCTACCATCCCCACAGAAATGCGCTTTATGTGCCTCTGCCGGAAGCGTGTGGAGACTGGCCGCCTCTGGTTTGCATTGTTAAATGGCCGCCAGGGTGAAGATGATTGTGCGGCGGCGATGACGGGACGCAGCGATTCCTCAACTTGACACAGACATTGATTCATCCACCTGAAAGATGCACGGGCTCGCGGAGCCAGAGGGGCTTGCGCATTGGTTGCCCTATCCTCCGAGCGGACACAGACAGAATATCGTACCCGTCCGGTAAACCCCACCGCGCGGCCTTATAAAATTGGCATGAATCTTTTCAGGTTTAAATGGTTCTTCCTGATTAAAATCGTCGCACCTGCTCCTCCCACAACACAATCTGGGTAATCTCTCGAAACCGGCGCTCGGACCCCGTGATATCTCCACCAAATCCCCGGTCGCCCATCAACAACGCCTCCTGAATCTCCGGCGCGAGCAGCAACAGGTCCATGATCTGGGTGACCCGGGCCCTGGTCACACCGGCCAACCCGGCGATGTCGGCGTAATCCCGGACGATCCCGCGTGCGAGCAGCCCGTCAAAGTGGTGGGCCAGGGCGAGAAGCCTGACGACCCGCGGAATGGCCGGGTGGGAAATGGAATTTTTCGTCTTTGGGGGTTGAATCTCCGGCGACTCCCCGGGTGCATCGCCCGATCTAATCTCCAGGGAGTTGTTGCCCTTCCTTTTCAGATGCAGCGAGACGCTCACTTTCACGGGTCCGCCGGCCGATCCTCCCGCCGATCCTCCGGCCGATCTGCCCGCCGATCCGCCCATTGGGCCTCCTTTCCGTCGCGCAGTTCCTTGGCCAGCAGCTTCATTCCCAGGGGGCGGAAGCTGATGTCCATCTTGCCGTCCCTCGCGATCAGGAACGCGCACTTCATGCGTAGCCTCCCAGATCGTCGGAATAGGTCAGGAACAGCATCACGGCGGCCAGGCCGCGCAGCGCCGCGGGGTCTTCGTCGGTCGCCTTGACCGGGTGGACCAGCACCTCGCCGGCGCGGGCCACGGTGACGCCCGCGATCGCGATGTCCTGCTCTAGGACGTAGGCCGCGGCCTTCAGGTTGTGGACGGGGTTGAAGAGCAGGGCAAACGCATCTAAATCTTAGTCTTTTTGGACCTATAGCCGGATGATGCGGTTCTTTTTCTCTTTTTTTCGTTTCTTTGCCTTTCTCGCCGTGAGCGACGAATGATTTCATCGGCATATTGGTGCGCGAGGTCCATGAACCGGGCGTAACCGTCGATGGCTTTCCGCAGCTCCGTCACGTCGTCTTTGTGAACATAGCGCACCACATTGCGCCCCTCTTGCCAGGTCTGGTGGTTTCGAACGCGCGAACATAAACTGATTGACATCCTGGTCATCGGCGTGTGCTGCCTGATTTGCGGGGGAGAGGGATTCACGGACATGGAAACCTTCGCAAAGTCCCGCCGCGACTGGTTAAGCCGCTTTTTGGAGCTTCCCGGCGGCATTCCGTCTCACGACACCTTTAACCGCGTTTTTTGCGCCATTGATCCGCGCGCCTTCATGGATTGCTTCATGCGATGGACGCAAAGCCTGCGCTCTCGCGTCGGCGAAGAGATCGTCGCTCTGGACGGGAAGGCTCTACGCCGCGCCCGCAATGAAGACGCCGGTTTGCCCTACATTGTCAGTGCGTGGGCTTCGCAAAACGGCTTGGCCCTGGGGCAGGTGAAAGTAAATGATAAGAGCAATGAAATCACCGCCATTCCCGAGCTTCTGAAGGCTTTGGACCTGGCCGGGTGCATCGTCACCATCGATGCCATGGGTTGCCAGAAAAAGATCGCGGAAAAGATCGTCGATCAAAAAGCGGATTATGTCTTGTCACTCAAGGGCAATCAGGGCGTCATGCACGCCGAAGTCGAGGAACTGTTCGCCTCGATGCCCTTGGAAGACATCGCCGGAGGTCGGATGCCTTCCGACGTGGAATGCGACTTTCATCAAACGGTGGATGGAGATCACGGTCGAGTCGAAACCCGCCGTTGCTGGTGTACCTCCGACATCGATTGGTTCGAGGATCGGGGGCGATGGAAGGGATTGGCGAGTTTCGGCATGGTGGAGGCCAAACGGGAAATCAAGGACAAAACGTCTGTCGAGCGCCGCTTGTTCATCAGCAGCCTTTCAGGCGACGACGCGAAAAGATTTCTCAAGGCGACACGAGAGCACTGGGGAGTGGAAAACCGCCTGCATTGGTCGCTGGATGTCACTTTTCGCGAAGACGACTCGCGCGTCAGAACCGGACACGCCGCGGAAAATCTCGCGGCCTTGCGACGATTGGCTCTGAACATGATTAAAAGCGAAACGTCTGAGAAAAAACTCAGCAACCGAAGCAGAAGGCTCATGGCTGCATGGAATGACGACTATCTCTTAAGGGTGTTGGGTATTTAGATGCGTTTGCCCTGACTGCATATGGCAATTTTGTCGCCTAACCCTCAGTAAAAAGCTGTCTTTTTCTTGTCTCGATTAAGCTGTCGGGATTCGGATTCTTTTTTTTCAATCCACACGAGCCCGTAGGGCGGCACGTTCCTTTGCCCTCGGCACCTGTTTTCATTATCATGAGAAAATGATTCAGAAACTCAAACACCCCTGGAATCTTTCGCCGAAAGAGGCGATTGCGCTGCAAAATGAATTGCGTGCGAAGGTGGTTGTTGCGCCGATGCCGAAACGGATTGAAATCGTGTGCGCCCTGGACGTTTCCTATTCCAAAGAAAGCGGTGTGTTCGTGGGCGGCGCGGTGGTCGTGGATTATAAGACGGGCCGCGTTATCGAAAAAAAGGCGGCGAGCGGCGACGCGGCTTTTCCTTATGTGCCGGGTCTGCTTTCTTTTCGCGAGGGACCGATTTTGTGCGACGTACTTTCGCAGATCGAATCGCCGGTGGACGCGCTTCTTTGCGACGGGCAGGGCATGGCGCATCCCAGGCGTTTCGGCATTGCATCGCACATGGGAGTACTTTTCGACATCCCCAGCGTGGGCTGCGGAAAAAGCAGGTTATGCGGCGAGCACAAAGAGCCCGGCGCAAAGAAGAGAAGCTCGACGCACCTTGTCATGGACGGCGAAGTCATCGGGCGCGTGGTGCGTATGCGTGATAACGTGAAGCCGGTTTACATTTCCGTGGGACACCGCGCCGACATCGACGGCGCCGTGAAATTCGCGCTTGGCCTGGCGACGAAATACCGCCTGCCCGATCCTATTCGTTTTGCGCATGGGCTTGTTAATCGCGTTCGGGTGCAGAGGGAAGGAAGGATTCAGGGTAAAAGTAGCGTTGTCATTCCGAGCGAAGCCTCCGAAGGTGGCGAAGTCGAGGAATCCCTTAATCGTTCTATGCGAAAGGGAAGGGATTCCTCCGCTTCGCGATGCTAACGCATCGCTCCGGTCGGAATGACAGGTTGTGCGGATGTTCCGCCTCCACTCGATAACGCACCGAGTTGGTGGGACGATTGCGGAGAAATAGTGCACGGCCTTGCCGTGTCGGAATGACAGGTGGTGCGGATGTTCCGCCTCCCCTCGATAACACATCGAGTCGGTGAGACGATCCGCCTTCACCTCCTACTTCGCCAAAGGCTTCGTAGGACAAGAAGGCTTCGGCGGATAGGTTGCGGAAAAATAATCCACGGCCTTGCCGTGTCGCTACTGACCTGCGCCCTTCCAGGGTATTATGATGAATCGGAAATGCCCAAGGAGCTAAACATGCCGCAAAGCAAAGTCGCGCTGACCGGATACAAAGACGCCGCTTCCGTTCGCGAGGTGATCGAGCGTTGCGATGGATTCGCTGCGCTTCGCCCCGATTCAAAAGTCCTTATCAAACCCAATCTGGTAGGCTGGGACAACCAGGGGCCGTATCCACCGTGGGGCGTGCTGACCACGAGCGTCGTGATGGACGCCCTTTGCGCCGCGCTTCGCGACTACGGCGCAAGCGACATCACCATCGGCGAAGGCTCCATCGACTGCGCCGCCATCGGATCAAACACCGGCGTCATTTACGAAAATCTCGGCTATCAAAAACTGCGTGATCGGTATGGGGTAACGCTCGTCGATTTCAACGAGGGTGAGTTTGACGAAATCGAAATCGCCGAAGGCCACGCGCTGAAAGTCACGCGCCATCTTAGCAACCGCGATTTTCTCATCAGCGCGCCGGTTTTAAAAACCCACGGGACCACGCGCGTGTCGCTGGGAATGAAAAACCTCAAAGGCTTGCTCAAAAGCCGCTCGAAGATGCATTGCCATCACGCGCAAGGGCTGCTCGATCAATTCATCGCCAACCTTACGCAAAAATACCCGCCGGCGCTGACGCTTATCGACGGCATCTACGCCATGGAGCAGGGGCCGCTGCATTTCGGAAGGGCGCATCGCGCGAATCTTCTGATCGCCTCGACGGACGTGTACGCCGCGGACCTGCTGGGCGCGCATCTCATCGGCTACGCACCGGAGGACGTTCGTTATATGGAACTTTACGCGGAGGCCAATGCGCGCACACGGGACATCGCCGACCTGGACATCGTGACGGATATGGATGTCGAGGCGCTGCGCAAGCCTCTTGAATGGGACTGGCAGTGGTCGGCGGACGGTTTGGCGCCCGTCGCGTTTGAAAAGCAGGGAATTTCGGGCTTAAGCCTTCCCAAATACGACGATACGGTGTGTACGGGATGTTCGTACATGTTCAATCCGCTGATGCTGGCGCTCATGTCCACGCAAGAAAAAAAATTCGACGGCGTGGAAGTTCTATCCGGCAAAAAGATGCTGCCGAGCCCGAATGCGAAAAAGACATTTTTATTCGGCAACTGCCAGATCGCCATGAACAGAAAGCGCGAAGACGCGGGCGAGATCATCTTCATGAAGGGCTGCCCGCCCACCATGGATGAGATTATCGAAACATTTCGCGCAAACGGCCTGCCCGTGTCGCGTAAGGCTTACGACGATTACCGCGCATACATCATGAAACGTTATCTGAAAAAACCGGAGGAATTTGAGCGCGCGCATTTTTATCTGTAATCCGACAACATCCCAGTAATCGAAAGGAACAAAAAAATTGCACTTGATTATCAGTAAACGGTTGGTCCTGGCTGTCATTGTTGCTTTTCATTCCCTGACTATTTTTTCTTGTTCACACCTTTTCCCATTCGGTGACCACGGCGTTTTAAAAGAGCTGCTCATCAAAGTCGAAGGCCCCGCGGCGCTTTCCGATATTCGGGTGAACGGAAAACTTCTTGAGCAAAAAACCCCGGCAGTTATCAAGTTACACCCAGGAGACATGGTCGCAACGACCGACAACTGCCGCTGGATTATCGAAGGCGACGAGCAATATTTGAAGTTTCACATGGAGAAGACAGACCAGGGATTGGCCACGGTCCTGGATTCAGGGCGGGGCGCGCGGGTAGTAGGTTTCGAGTTTAAATTATCGACAACTCAGGAGCAGTTTGAGGATTTTTTAAAAAAACCGTTCTATTCGGAAGTCGGCTATGTCAGCCTCAGGGAATGTGCGAATGTTACGGATTTATCCGCGCTTCGAAATTTGAAAAAACTCTTCGCCCTCAATCTTATTGAAATGCCCGTCTCCGATATTTCGGTGCTGAAGAGGGTAAAAAATTTACGTTTATTAAACCTGGGTTTTACGAAGATTCAGGATATCGGCCCCCTTGCGAAGCTTGCGGAGTTGCGGGAATTGAAGCTTGGTTTCAGCGCCGTATCGGATATTACTCCCCTGGCCGGTCTAGAAAGACTACAGCGGCTGGAAATCCCGGCTACGAATATTAGTGATATTTCCGCTCTGAAAAACCTGACCGGTTTGGAAGAACTTGAAATGAACAATACGCCGGTCGCCGATATTTCGCCCTTGGCCGGACTGCCCCGTCTGCGCCGCTTGAATGCCGACCATACGAAAATCGCCGAGTTGCCCGACCTGTCGGCCATGACGGGATTACGAACGTTTTTTATTCAGGACACCGCCGTCACCGACATTTCAGGCCTGTCTCGCTTAAAAGAACTGACCGAGTTGAATTTGTCCAAAACCGGCATAAAGGACTTTGGCGTTTTGGCGAGCCTGGAGAAATTGGAGTATCTCAATATCAGCCATACTTCCATGGCCGATCTATCTACTTTGTCCAAGATGACGCGACTGGAAATCCTTTTTGCGGAACATGCGCAAATCGCGGATATATCCGTTCTCGCAAACCTGTTGCGTTTGAAACACGTACTGCTGGGGCATACACGGGTGAGCGATGCTTCACCCTTGGCGGGTCTGGCGGATCTGCATAGCCTTTCATTGGCTCACTCTCCCGTGGCCGATGTATGCCCATTGTCTGGATTGCCGGCGCTGATCAACCTCGGACTCGAAGCGACTTCAGTCGACGATGTTTCCTGCCTGGCAGACCTGCCGCAACTGGCGACCCTGAATTTGGCGGGCACGCCGGTGAGTGATATATCCGCCCTGGCCCGGATGAAAGACCTGGGCTGGATGAGCGTGAAAGGATCAAATGTGTCGCCAAAACAAATCGAAAAATTTAAGCGATTGAAACCGGATTGTCAGGTATTGAATTAAGATACCCGCAGGCGATTTGTCCATTAAAAGAAGGAGAGAGCGACGGTGATGAAACAAAAAAATGCAGTGCGATGGACGGCCTGTCTTTTCTTGTTGCTGCTTGGTACGGCTTGTTGTCACGCGCACAAAAATTTCCCGGTGTCGGAAAATCAAAGAGAGCTTCAATTGCGCATTGAAGCGCCTTCCGATTGGATGCTCTTTAATATTGAAAGCATGGACGGCTACCGCAATCTTCCGCTGGACCTGAAGTGCGCACCCGGCGACGTGATCACGCTGCAGAATTCGTCTCTCGGCGTTTCCGGATCATGGGTCGTGGAGGGAGACGAGTCGCTGATTCGTTTCGGCGATAGGCGGTTCGCGCACGGGGTGCTGCTGACCGCCGACACCGGCGGCGGTGAACTTGTCTACGGCCTGCACCTGCGAGCCGAAAGAAAATCGCCCCACATCAGCCCCGAGGAATTGGCCGACGTCGTGGCGCCGTATTCGGATCTGCGCCACTTCGAATGCGTCGGCTGTGAGAAACTCGACTCTATCGAAGCTCTTTCCAGCTATCGGCGGATGCATTTTTTGGAGCTGGCTTTCACTCCCGTAAAGAGTCTGGCGCCTCTGTCAAACATGGACGAGCTTCGTGTTCTCATGATCGTGCAAGGGCGCGTGGAAAGCCTTTCGCCACTGGCCGCGGCGAAGCATCTGCACTTTCTCGATGTCGGCGGCAATCCCGTCAGCGATCTGTCGCCACTGGCAAGAATGACCCGGCTCAAAACTCTCGTTCTGGCCCATACCGAGGTTTCCGATGTTTCAGCCCTAAAAAATGTACGGCGGCTGACGCACTTAAACCTTGCCTGGACCAAGGTGATTGACATCTCCCCGCTGGCCGGTATGGCCGAGATGAAATATCTGACATTGCGCGAAACGAAGGTGAAGGATATTTCGGCCTTATCCGGAATGGTCGAGTTGCGTGATCTGACTTTGACCGGCGCCGAGGTTAAGGACCTTTCGCCTCTGGTCGGCCTGAAAAATCTGCGCCTTTTGATGCTTGGCGGCATCGACGCATGCGACGTGTCTCCCCTGGCGGGACTGAAGAAGCTGGAATATCTCGATATCGGCTATTCGACGGTGAAAAGGATCGACGCCCTGGCCGGTTTGACGAAACTGGAAACACTGGTATTGCAAAGTACGGAAGTCGCCGATCTGTCCCCGCTGAAGGGCATGGAGGAGCTTGATTTTCTCAATCTGATCGATACGCCGGTGAGCGATATCGCCCCCCTGGCCGGTTTGAAAAAACTACGTGTGTTGTGGCTAAACGGCACGCAAGTTACGGACCTGAAAGCGCTCGCGGCTTTGACGGAACTTCGAAAGCTGGGCCTGAAAGATACGCCGGTGGCAGATGTCAAACCTTTGGCCGAGCTTCATAATTTGCAATATCTTTTCCTGGAAAAAACGAACGTGAAGCCCGGACAGATCAAGTGGCTTAAAAAACGTTTGCCGGACTGTGAAATCAGTTACTGAAATTTTCCCGACTGTAGCTTAAGCCAACGGTAACTTCCGGGTAGATCTTCTTGCAATTGACGTAAATCCGCCATATAACTGAACGGCGTTCAGTTGATGAACGTAATTCACAAATTAAATAGAAATCGCAACAAACATCGTGAGGTTTACCCATGTACCACGATTTGTCCGGTAAAACGGCGGTCATTACCGGCTCGGGAAAAAAGACGGGAATCGGTTTCGCTATCGCGTGTCAGTTGGCAAACAACGGCGCGAATATCGTTGTCGCGGATTTGGGCGCCACGCCCGGCGAGCACGGCCCGGTGGCCACGGCGAAAAGCGATGAGATGAACGAGATCGCGGAGCACCTGTGCGAGGAATACGGCGTCAAAGTCATGGCCGTCGACCTGGATGTCACGAAACCCGAATCCATCGAGCAAATGGCCAAACGGTTAAAAGCCGATTTCGGGCAGGTGGAAATTTTGTGCAACAATGCGGGAGCTTCCTTCGGCGTGCCCAACATGGCGCACCTTTACGACGAAGCTCTGTGGATGCGCACTATCGATGTGAATCTCCACGGCGTGTTTCGCGTGACCCGCGCCATACTGCCGCTGATGATGGGAACAAAAGCCAGCGTGATCAACACCGCTTCTCGCGCGGGCAAGGCGCCTCCGGTTTTCAACGGCGCATACGCCGTGGCCAAGGCCGGCGTCATCATGCTCAGTAAGGTCATGGCCCGCGAACTCGGGCCTATGGGCATCCGCGTCAATGCGATTTGTCCGGGGCAGGTGATGACGGATCTGGAGACCTGGCGTTTCGGCCTGGAAGCGGATTTCACCGGCGAGAGCGTCGAGCAGCGCAAAGAGGAAATGTGCAAATCGATTCCCCTGGGCCGCATCGGCAGCCCGGAGGAAGTCGGCAAACTCGTGGCTTTTTTGGCCTCCGAGGCGTCGTCATACATCACCGGGCAGGCGATCAACGTCACCGGCGGACAGCTTATGGAATTGTGATTAGTGGATAGTGGCCAGTGGTTAGAAATACAAGGAGAAAAACATGGGAACGATTCTTGGTGGAAAAATTGCCGCGCAGGCGCTGATCGAACACCGCGTCGATGTCATCTTTACATTGAGCGGCGGACACATCACACCCATTTACCAATTTCTGGAAGATAGCCCAATCCAGCTTTTCGATACGCGCCACGAGCAGGCGGCGGTCTTCATGGCCGAAGCCTACGGACGCATGACGCGCAAGCCCGGCGTGGCCATGGTCACCGCGGGTCCGGGTTTCACCAACGCGCTTTCCGCCGTGGCCAACGCGAACCAGGCCAATTCGCCCATGTTGCTGATCGCCGGGTCCGTGGGCGTGAGTTGCTGCGAGAAATGGGATTTACAGGACATGCGCCAGGCGCCGGTCATCGAGCCCATGGTGAAAAAGGCTTTCGTATGTCACACGCCGTCGCGCATCGGCGAGTTCGTGGACATGGCATACCGCGCCGCCTCCTGCGGGCGCCCGGGTCCCGTTTATCTGGAACTTCCGGTGGACATGCTCAACGCGCAGGTGGAAGAAGCCAAAGCGAAACAAATGAACACGCAAATCTGCTCCTCCCATCCGGTCGACCTCGCCAAGGCGGCGCAGCTTGTCGATATGCTGAAGCAGGCCAAAAAACCCATGGTCATCGCCGGAAGCGGCGCGTGGTATTCGGACAGTTCGGAGCAATTGACCGCCTTTGCGGACAAGTGCGGCGTTCCTGTTTTTACATCTTCGATGGGCAGGGGCGTTATTTCCGACACGCATCCTTATTGCTTTGAATCCGCGGTGGGCACGAGGCCGGGCTCGATCCTTTACGCGCAGGCCGACGCCGATCTGGTGATTTTCCTGGGCGTTCGCCTGAGCCTTTATTTTATGTTCGGCGAAGTCATCGACAACAACGCCAAGATCGCGCAGATCGACATCAGCCCCGAGGAACTGGGCCGCAACCGCCCCGTCGATCTGCCCGTGTGCAGCGACGCCCGGGGATTTTTGACCGAAGTCAACCGCCTGGTCGACGAGCAGGGCGCGGGCGATGATCTGAAAAAGCAGTACGCCGACTGGGTCGATCTGCTTCGCACGAACGATGCCGGATCCAAGACGATGATGCAGCCCACGTGGGAAAGCGCGGACACGCCGATTCACCCCTTGAGACTCATGAACGAGATCAATAAATTCATGGATCGCGACGACGATATCGTCGTGGGCGACGGCGGCGACACGCAGATTTGGATGAGCATGACGCGCACGATCAAACAGGGCGGCCATTACCTGGATTCGGGTTTGTACGGATGCCTGGGCGTCGGCTTGCCTTTCGCGCAGGCCGCCAAATTCTTGAATCCCGACAAGCGCGTGCTGTGCGTGATCGGCGACGGGTCCGTGGGATTCAACTTCATGGAATTCGAGACCTCCATCCGCAAAAACAATCCCTTCGTCGTGATCGTCAGCAACGATCTGGGCTGGGGCATGATTCGCCACAGTCAGACGCTTCGCCTGGGACACAACATCGAAAACGGAACGGAGATCGGCTACGTGCCTTATCACAAGCTGGTCGAAGATCTGGGCGGTTTCGGAATCGAGGTCGACAAGCCCGAGGACATCGCGCCGGCCATCGAGAAGGCGTTTGCCAGCGGCAAGACGGCGTGCGTGAACGTGATGACCGATCCTTCGACGATCAGTCCCGGCAGCATCGCCCTGGCGAGCATCGGGGCGTATAAATAAGTGGCTAGTGGTTAGTGGTTAGTGGTCAGTGGCTAGTGGTCAGTGGCTAGTGGCTAGTGGGGTGACGCCATGTCTTTCACATACGGAAGCTTTTATTTCGTTGACCTGAGCGCCGGAAACGTTGAAAAAAAGTCCGTCGATGAATCGGATGTGAAAACATTTCTGGGCGGCGGCGGACTGGGCGCAAAACTTTTCATCGAAGCAGGCGACGACGCCATTGTCGTGGCCAACGGCCTACTGACCGGCCTGCCCGCGACCACAGCCTGCAAGACCTCGATCATATTCCGCTCCCCTTTGACCGGCATTTTCGGCGAGAGTTCCTTCGGAGGATATTGGGGACCCGAACTGAAAAAGGCCGGCGTCGACGGAATCGTCATCAAGGGTGAAAGCGAAAAGCCCGTTTATCTTTTCATTTCCGACGACGGTCTGGAAATCCGCGACGCTTCCCATCTCTGGGGGCGCGGCACTTTTGAATCGCATAAAGTTTTAACGGAAGAACTGCCCAAGGGATCGCGCATCGGACTCATCGGCCCCGGCGGTGAAAACGGCGTTCTTTATGCCTCGATGATGTTCGAAGGCGAATTCGCCAGGGCCGCGGGCCGCACCGGCGTGGGATGCGTTTTCGGAAAGAAAAAGGTTAAAGCCCTGGCCGCGAAAGGAACGCAAAAACCCGTCGCCCACGACCAGGAAGGCCTCAAAAAATACGTTCGCCGAATCAACGTTGTCGCCCGGGAGAGGGCGGCGGGACTGCGCAATTTCGGAACCGCGGGCGGGGTCGGGCGGCGCGAGCAATCCGGCGATCTGCCGATCAAGAATTTCTCCATGGGGCTTTGGCCCGAGGCGAAGGAAGTCACCGGGCAGGCTTACGTCGGGAATATGTTCCACAAACGCCACAGCTGTTTCATGTGCCCCGTCGGGTGCGCGAAATCCATTCAAATCAAAAAGGGCGTCCATGAAGGTCTGATCACCTCGCAGCCCGAGTACGAGACCGTCGGCGCCCTCGGTTCGAATCTTCTCAACGGCGATCCGGAAGGGCTCGCCTGGGCCAATCGCCTCTGCAACGATTACGGCCTGGACACGATTTCCACCGGCGTGGTCATCGGTTTCCTTTTCGAATGCGTCGACCGGGGAATCGTCAAGATCGATGACATCGGAGGAACCGGCAAAACATGGGGCGACGCGGACGTCATCTGCCGCGTCATCGAACTGATCGCGCGGCGCGAAGGGATCGGCAACGTGCTGTCTTTGGGCGTTCGCAAGGCGGCGCAAAAACTGGGGCGGGGCAGCGAACGCTTTGCCGTGCACACCAAGGGCCTCGAACTTCCCATGCACGATCCCCGCGCACTGGTCAGCGTCGGCGCCACCTACGCCTCGGGCAATCGCGGCGCATCCCATAACGAAGCGCCGGCTTATTACATCGAGGAAGGCATGATGATCGGCGGGATGGATTTTCCCGACAAGCCCGATCCTCACACGCCGGAAGGCAAAGGATTGACAACGGCCCGCATGCAGGATTTGTGCGCCGTCTTTGACGCCCTGGGGATATGCAAGTTCATGCTGGCGGGCGGCGTGAGCATCGATGAACTGAGAAACTTTCTCAAACTGTCCACGGGTTGCGATGTGAGCCATGATGAGATGCTTAAAATTGGCGACCGGATCTACACTCTGAAGCGTCTTTACAACCAGCGTCTGGGAGTGAGCGCGAAGGACGATATTCTCCCGCCGCGCATCGCCGTCGATCCTCGCGGTGAAGGTTTTTCCGGAAGCAATTTGCCCGATCTCAAGACAATGCTGAACGATTTGTACGAATATCGCGGCTGGGACGAACAGGGCCGCGTAAAGCCTGAAAAGGCGCGTGAGTTGGGACTCGAATTTTATCTGCCCTAAAGGAAGGTGCGCGAATATATGTCGCAAAACATTAATGACAACAGTCCCCCCGGAGACGAAAAATCGCCGCGATACGCTTATTTTGTATTTTCGCTGCTTTTTCTCATGTACATGTTCGATTATATGGACCGCATGGTCGTCAGTTCCCTCATCCCCGATCTCAAACGGGAATGGGGCATCAGCGACGCGCAGGTGGGTTGGCTGGTGTCATTGGTTTACATTTCCATAATAGCCACAACTTTTCCCATCTCGCTCATGGTGGATCGCTGGAGTCGGCGAAAGAGCATCGCCATTATGGGAATGATATGGAGTACGGCCACGGGTGCGTGCGCGTTCACCATGAAATACGCTCAGTTGGCCGTCGCCAAGTGCTTTATCGGCGTCGGCGAGGCGGGCTACGCCACAGGCGGCACCGCTATGCTGGCCGGGCTATTTCCGGAGAAAAAGCGCGCCCAGGTCATGGGTTTCTGGAATATGTCCATTCCACTCGGAGCAGCTCTGGGAATCGCCGTGGGCGGCATCGTCGCCACAAGATGGGGCTGGCGCTACGCCTTCGGACTTGTGGCGATTCCGGGATTCATTGTTTCCGCACTTTTTCTTTTCGTGAAGGATTACAAAACTGTAGATCTTGTCAAAACCAGTTCCGACGCTAAAGGCGAGGCGAAACAAGTTAAGATGAAAGCGAAGGATATCGCCTCCGAGTTCATCAAAACGCCGACTTTGATTTTCACGTATTTCGCGTTTGCCGCCAACGTATTTCTTTCCACGTCCATGATGGTTTGGATGTCCACCTATTTTCAACGTGTTGATGGATTGGAGCAGGATAAGGCGGGCCTGAAAACCGGCGCCGTGTTGCTCATGGCTATCATCGGCGCGCCGCTGGGCGGATTCCTCGCCGACCGCTGGCGGCGAAGCAAAATCAACGCCCGCAGCCTTTTCGCCGCGGTGTCTTCGGCCTTTGCCGCGGCCGTTTTATTTATCGCTTTCTTCTGGCTGGAAGGTTCGCCGCTACAGTTTCCCGTGCTCATGCTCGGCGGCATCGCCGTCGTCGCCTTTTTGCCCGGCGCCGCCGCCGTCACGCAGGACGTAGTGCATCCCGGCTTACGCGCCGTTTCATACAGCTTATGCGTCATCGTTCAAAACGGTCTGGGCAGCGCTCCCGGTCCGCCTATTATCGGGCATCTTTCGGATATATGGGACATCAGCACGGCCATGCGCCTGTTGCCGCTGGCTTTCGGATTGGCCGCGCTGCTCCATTTTGCCGCCGCCATGTTTTACGAGCGGGATTACGCCAAAGTGGAAAAAGTGGATTTAAAAATAGAGGACTAGCTTGAGCGAAAAACTTTCGGGAAAAAAACAAGTTATTCACCTGCTGATCGGCGTGGCGCTCTTTTTTGGAGTGGCCTTTTTACTGAAACCATCGCCGACCGTTGTGGGCGATCAGATCATAGAGCTATCGGCGAGCGGGCGCTTGTGCATCGGCCTTTTGGCCATGGCGATCTACTGGTGGGTCGCCGAGGCGCTGCCTTTTCACATTACGGCGCTGCTGGTCATGCTCATCATGCCCCTGCTCGGCGTCACCGACGGCATGGAAATTTTAAAAAACGGAAAAGCCGTTTCAATTCACGGCATCGCCGCCGGATACAAGGAAATCGTCAAAATATCTTTCGGGCATGATCTCATTTTGTTTTTCCTCGGTGTTTTTCTTTTGTCCGGCGCCTTTTCGGAAACGGTTCTGGGGCGGCGCATGACGCTGTGGATGCTCGGGAGAATCGGAACCGGCGCAAATCGCGTGATTCTGGGATTCCTGATTATGGGCACGCTGCTTTCCATGTGGGTGTCCGACGTGGGCGTGGCGGCGATCATGCTGCCCGTGGGCCTCGGGATTCTCAAGCAGGCCGGCGCCAAACCGTTGCAAAGCAATTTCGGCAAAGCGCTGATGATCGCCTCGTGCTGGGGCGCGATTTTCGGAGGCATCGCCACGCCCGCCGGGTGCGGCCCCAATCCCATCGCCATCGGTTTTATGCGCGACTTGTGCGGGATGAATATTTCCTTCGTCGATTGGATGAAGATCGGCGTTCCGGCATCCCTGGCGATGATCCCGCTGGGCTGGCTCACCCTCACGTTGATCTTCCCGCCGGAGTTCAAGCATCTGCCCCTGTCGGCCGACGACATCAAAAAACAGCTTGAAGAACTGGGGACTTTGACGCGAGAGGAAAAGGGAACCCTGGTGATTTTCATCATCGTTATCACCTTGTGGGTGTTCAATCCGCTGATCGCGAAACTAACGGGGGGCCGAATCAATCTGCCCATCAGCTTTGTTTCAATTCTCGGCGGGTTGCTTTTATTCCTGCCGCCGTTTCGCGTGTTGACCTGGGAAAAAGCCGACCGGGCCGTCTCCTGGGAAAGCATCATTTTGATCATGGCGTCGCTGGGCCTGGGCATGATGACCTATCACACCGGCGCGGCGAAATGGATCGCCGTGACGCTGCTCGGCGGCGTGCCGGGATTGCCGTCCGTGGCGCTGGTTTTCGTCGTGGTGCTGGTCGTGATTTTCATGAAGCTCTTTCTGGCCAGCAACACCGTGACGGGGATTATCATTATCCCGATCCTGATCTCCCTGGCCCAGGCATTCGACATCCCCGCATGGGCGCTGGTGGGTCCCGCGGCGTTCACTTCGTCGCTGGGCATCATCCTCGTCACGCAGACTCCGACGAACATCATCCCCTATACCTCGGGATATTTTTCGATCCGCGATTTCGCCAAAGCCGGAATCGTCATGTCGTTTGTCATGGTGGTCGTCATCACGCTGGTGATCACGGTGATCGGCCCGCTGACGGGAATGTATCGGTTTTAGGATTTAGGGTTCAGGGTATGGAGTTTAAGCTCGGCAAACGTGTGTGGCACAGCGCGGTCTGGCGACCACAACCAAATGTGCTTGCCAGGCATTCCTTCACACCCGAGGGCGGGTGTGCCACACATGACGTGCCCGGGTGAAAGGTGCATGGCTTCGGCCCTGTAGACGTGTGTGGCACAGCGCGGTCTGGCGACCGCAACCAAAAGGGATTGTAAGACATTCCTTCACACCCGAGGGCGGGTGTGCCACACATGACGTGCCCGAGTGAAAGGTGCATGGCTTCGGCCCTGTAGACGTGTGTGGCACAGCGCGGTCTGGCGACCACAACCAAATGTGCTTGCCAGGCATTCCTTCACACCCGAGGGCGGGTGTGCCACACATGACGTGCCCGGGTGAAAGGTGCATGGCTTCGGCCCTGTAGACGTGTGTGGCGAAAGGCGCCCTCGCCTGTGCGAGCCCGCAGGGCGACAGTGAATAGCTCGGCTCGTCAGAGCCGTGGGAAAGGGACCATAAACATTATGAAAAAGCCCGCTTTGGCTTCGCGACGGATATGGCGTGAGAAAAAAATCGTGAGGCCACGCAAAGAATTTCAACATTAGTAGTACAGCCTGTCGAGTCTTCGACCCTGAGGCTGAGCCTCAGGCTCAGACCCGAAGGGAGCCTCAAGGTCGAGCGACCGCCCCCGGCTGTGCAGGAGCGGTCCTGGCGACGACTTGTTCGGGACAGAATTGAAAGGAATTAACTCGTGACTCTCAAATCGAGGCGGATGCGCGAAAAGGAAATGCGTCGGGAACAAATTCTCGACGCGGCGCGCACGCTTCTTTTCGATAAAGGCATGGCGGCCCTTTCCATGGGCCAGATCGCCGAACTCGCCGAACTTTCCGTGGGCGCGCTCTATCTCTATTTCAAAAACAAGGAAGACCTTTTCGCGGCCCTGCAGGAAGAGGGTTTAAGCCGCCTTTACGAGTTTATCTCCGTCGCGCAGGCCGCCGCCGACGCGCCGCGGGAAAAACTGCGTCTGATCGCGCGGGCCTATCTGGATTTCAGTGAAGATTACCGAAAATATTTCGAGATCATCAATTACTTTCTGACTTCTCCCGGCGTGAATTTTCCCGACGATCTGAAAGGGAAAATCGACCGGCAGGGCGCGGAAATCCTGGACCTCGTCGAGTCCGCTTTGCGCGATTGCCTGCCGGCGGACAGCCGCGGCCGATCACGCAGGCGCACCATCCATTTCTGGGCTCTTTGCCACGGCATGTTGGACTTGCGCAAACTTAAAACCACGATCCTTGCCGGGCAAAACTTCCGCGACCTCTACGCGGAAACCATCGATCATTTCATCGAGTCGCTGGCGAAGTAGCTGAATAAACAATTTCCAGCCGTGGATAGTAAGCGGTGAGGTAAATTGCTATTATGCGATCAATCAAACGACCTATTTATTAGCCGAGGCGAGGGGAAGGAAATGGAATGGGATAGCGAGGGATGCCGTTTTTACACCGAGTCTTTAAGGAAATCCGTGAAGATCAACTACAGACCGTGGGCGAAACTTATCGCCGAGGATCTGGCGGGCAAATGCGACGAGGCGCGCATCGCGGATATCGCGGGAGGCCCCGGCTACATGTGCCATGAGATTCACAAGCTAATGCCCAACGCCAGATTCGCGCTGGCGGATAATTTTGGGGAAATGCTCAAGATCGCGGCGGAAGAAGCGCAAAAAGCCGGTATGGAAATCGAAACTTTCCAGTGCCCCGCCGAATCCCTCAAGCTGGAAGATGACTCCTGCGATGCCGCGGTGTGCAAACAGTTTTTTCACGAGGCGAAGGACGTGGGCAAGAGTGTTCAGGAAATTTTCCGCGTGCTCAAACCCGGCGGCAAGGCCTATTTGATCGACTTCGACGCCGACGGCTCCAAAGGCGCGGCGAAAAAGGTTTACTGGTTTTTGAGGGCGACGGCCAACAAGCGGATCGCGGACTGGTACATGCACAACTTCGAGCGCGGCCTTTCCAATATGGCAATCCAATCCGCCATGAAAGACGCCGGTTTCCGCGAAGTGACTTACCTGCCCAAGGGCCCGAATTATTACGTCACGGGAGTGAAGTAATTATGTTATTCAATTTTTAGCCCGAAGGGCGGTACAATATGAGCCGGCAGCGTAAGCTGCCGGTTTATTTCGGTGTGCTTATAATTTCCAATAAACATTTTCACTCAACCTCAAAATACGCCGTGACCTGCTCGCCGGAGTTGTTGTCCGTGAAGGGATCCGTGTAGGGCGCGCCGGTGTTGGGATCGACTTTGCCGGTGCGGATTCGGTCGATTCGGATGTGCGCGGTGTATGGGCCGCGAGGCAGGTCCGCCGGGACTTTCCAGGGGATTTCCATATCCAGGAAGTGGGGATGCGGACCGATGTGAATTTTCCTTTCGGCGATTTGCCGCAGCGATCCGAGATAATCCTCATCCAGACCTTCATACGTCGATCGCCCGTCGTCCTGGTCGGTCAAATCCCAGGGCGTCATGTCGATAAACACGCGCACGCGCGCGCTGTTAACGTACTGCAAACCGTTATTACGCACGCGAAATGAAATCGTCGCCGTTTCGCCGCGCCTGCTTTCCGTAACGCTGATTTCAGACGAGTTGACGGCCAGATCAGGCTGCACGGTGATCATGTTTCGCCCGTCAACGGTGACGTCTTCGGCGACGATCACGCCGCCGGGAAGCTCGTCCAGATATTCCTGAAAAGCCTGCCAGATCGGGATTTCCGTGTCGGTGAAGGATTCGCCGGTATCGGGATCGTCGACGATAACGCTGACGGGCCGCCCGTCTTCATCGGTGGCGAAAATCAGTGTGTTCATGGCGGCGGCCAGCGTGGACGCGAGGCTGTGAACCATGGCGATGCGATAGGTTTTGTCCGGGTCAATATCCTCCCCGTCGACCATGACGGAGCCCGGCGTCACGCGCTCGAACAGCGGCGCCGTGGCGTCCACTTCGTACGACACGCCGGACATCTGCACCACGTCGATTTTGAGTTGATGGCCGAAGGCGGGGACGAGCTGCGCCAGATCGGGCAGCAACTGGATCGCCTCCATGACGTATTCCACCGCGGTCGTGTCCCAATGCCAGGTTCCGGGCACGCCCAGCACGGACGTGTTCAAAAGGCCCGGGCGGAAAGTCAGGATGCAGACGGTGTCGGGGTTGTGCCCGTCCTCGTCCATTTTGTGCAGGGGCAGAACTTCGTACGCCATGTCGCCGGTGATCGTTCCCGGCCAGATGTCGGCGCGATACAGGGACGGGACCGCTACGGACGCGTCCACGGGCGTATCCTCCTGCGCGAGTTTCCATTCGAACGATTCGTTGATGAGCATTCCCAAACCCGAGATGGTCTGCGCGCGGTGGGAAAGCCAGACTTCGGATTCGGCAAGCTCCCAATCGAACCAGTCGCCGTATGCCTGCTCGGCGTCATCTTTCCATTGCGCAACCTGCGCGGCGGTTTCCTCATCCTCGCCAAGATCGGAGTTGATCTGAATGAGCCGGGAGTCGAGATATTCCATGCCGCCTTTTTCGATGTCCACCATGGCGTCCACGCGCGCCGCGAAAAGCCCGCCTTCCTTGGCCTGCACCATGGGCGTTAAGCCTCCCGCGGGATTTTTCATCATGATCGGGTGATTGAGCTGCGCGTGGCTGTGCGCGCTGATGACCAGGTCCACGGGATGCCCGGTGACCAGCCCCCGTCCGTACGACGCGATGAGATAATCTTTCCCAACGGGGATGTTGACGCGATCACCCAGGCCGAGCCCTGAGTGGGACGTGACCACGACAATGTCCGCGCCCTCGGCGATCAGGCTGTCGATGCCCTTGTTGATATAGCCCGACTTGCGCGGATCGGGATCGAAGAACGTGGCGTTTTCCTTATGCGGATTGCTCGCTCCGATGATTTTCAGGAAAAATGGATCGCCGGGCACCTGCGTGTATACGCCGGTATCCGTGACGGCGCCCAGGATACCCACGCGGATATCGCCTACGTTCAAAATCGTCGTTTGTTGGTAAAGCTTTTCGCCGGCATCGTCGGTGAAATCTTCTTCGAAATAATCGGCGTATTCGATCAGATCGTCGCGGATGGTCGAGGCGCTGATGTTGCCGAAAGTCACCTGCATCGGCCGGCCTTTGACGCCGTCGGTGAAGTTTTCCCTGGCCGCCAGAACTTTTTTCGTCAAAAGAGGAATGCCGAAATGGAAATCGTGATTTCCCACCTGCCACACGTCCACGCCCATGCGGTCCCACGCGGCGATGAGCCCTTCCAGAAAACCGGGCACGTCGTTGTAAAGCGTGTTTTCAAAATCGTCGCCCGCATCCACGATGACGGTTTCGATACCGACGGCGTCGTTGTTTTCCCGGATGGTTTTAAACAAATAGGCGATGCGCGCCAGGCCGCCCTGCGGGTCGCCGGGAAGCCCCCAGGGCTCGGGATGCGCGTGGAAGTCGTTGACCGAAATAAAGCTGATCGGTCTTTTGGTTTCTGTGGGCTCGGGGAAAACAGATGCGTGGAATATGACCGGCCGCGCCGCGCCGCCGGCCACGGCGGCCTTGATGCGCACTTGCCCGGCCCTGTTGCCGAGCTTCACCGGGCAGGCGGCTAGCCCGTCGTCTCCGGTGACGACTTCCTCCGGCTCGATGGACGCAAGGCCTTTGCCTTCGTCTTCGCCTCTGAGTCTTTTAAATAAAATCGTCAGCCCGCCGACGGGATCGCCGTTTTCGGCAACGGCTTTCACGACAAGCTCTTTGCGCAAAGTCTCGCCGACGAATCCCGATTGCACGTTGCCGTCTTCGATGCTTAAGAAAACGAGCGTATCATCATCAGCGCTTTCCGTGTCGTCATCCGCGTCGTCGTCCTGCCCTGAGCTTGTCGAAGGGTCGTCATCTCCGCAGTCGCAGCCGAAAATTCCAGTGGACAAAATCAGAATCGAAAGTACCAAAGCCGTGATAATTCGCTGATGCATTTTTTCCTCAAACAATTATTGAATCTATGCGTGACAAGGATAGAAGGATTTTAATTTGATGAAAAGGTGGTTACGCCGAAGCTTTCGCTGCCGGGCCGGTGGATAAGTAAATGACGCCGGTGACGATCACGAGCATAAAAAACAATAAAGTCGTGCTCGGGAACTGCCCATACACCGCGCCTTCCATGAAATAGGGCGAAAGGATGATGGCCGCGTTCGTCGAGGGGACTACGACCAGGGCCTTCGCCTTGACGTATCCGATCTGCGCGGCGACGTTGGCGGCCAGGGCATAGACCAGCGCGACGTAGGGGTATGAATTGCCGAGCTGGCCGACAAGCGATCCGCCGGAACGTACCAGCGCCGCGTCAGCCAGAAAAATCGCCATCCCGGTGCCCACACCCGAAGCCACGCCCCAGATCACGCCGTGGGTAGCCGGAAAAAATTTCGTCACCACGCATGCTGCAATCGTCGCGATGGTTATCACGGCCAAAGCTTCGATCATGATGACGGTTTCAAAAGTGCGGATTACGTTTTCCTTCGAACCGCCGTAGTAACCCAGCGCCGAAGTTCCGATGACGATCAGCGCGATTCCGACCGCGTCGCGCCAACCGAGCTTTTCGCCGATGAACAAAACCGCGTATACGGTCAGCCCGATGATGCCGATCCCGGTCATGGCCGCGATGGCCGACGGGGATTCGGAAAGCTTCAGACCGACGGAATAGGGCAGGGAGGACATGGCGCAAATTCCCACGCCGAAAAGCCACATGCCGCCGAGTCGCCGGTTCTGCCTGGCGAACATCTTTTTACCCTGCAGGAAAATTCCCACGTGCTGCTTCTGCACGCCTTTGCCCACGTTCATCATGATCGAGGCAATCATGCCGAGAAAAACGCCAAGGAGATATCGAATTTCCATTGGTTGCCGAAAACTCCCTAAAAAGCCGGGCGATAAACTTAAAGCAAGGCGGCGGCTTTGAGCATGAGGGTCTCGTTGGTGCCGTCCATAATCTGGAGCAGTTTAGCGTCGCGATAATATTTTTCCAATGTGTATTCCCTGGATATTCCGTAGCCGCCCAAAATTTGCACCATCTCCGCCGTCTGCCTGACGGACTGATCCGTGGCGAAAATGCGCGCTGCAAGGCTCGTTTTGAGATCGCCGGGAAACTGCGCCTTGCACATCCAGCTCGCCTTCCATAAAAGCGCCCGCGCCGCCTCGATGGTTTTGTGCGCGTCGAACAATTTTTGCGCCACGAGCTGATGCTCGAAAATCAATTTGCCGCCCTGCACGCGCTCCTTGGAATACTTCAATGCTTCGTCGTACGCCGCGCGCATCAGCCCCAGGGCGATGTAGCCCACGGCCAGGCTGCCCACGGTGATGATCATCTTGTGGAACATGGGATAGCCTTCGCCCGGAGGGAAGATCATATAGTTTTCCGGGATCTTGACGTCGTCGAAAAACAGGGCCGACTGATTGAGCGTACGCAGGCCGAGTTTGTCGATGGCCTTGCCCCGCGTGAGGCCGGGCGCGTCGCCGGGCACGACGAAAGCTCCCGAGCCTTTGATGCCCTGCGTCGGGTCCACGCACGCGAAAACAAGGTACACGCTGGCGATGCCGCCGTTGGAGATGAAGTCGGATTTCGTCCCGTTGATGACCCATTGTCCGTCCTTGAGAATGGCGCTCGTATGGTGTCGGACCTTGGGATCGTCATAGTTTTTCCCGTCGGAACCCACGTTCGGTTCGCTGCTGCCCCACGCGCTGACCATGCGCCCGGTTTCATCCTGACAAAACGGGATCAGAAATTTTTCGATCAGTTCCTGATTGTTCGAGGCGACGAAATTGATCATCTGCTGCACGACCGAGCCGGCCACGAGCGTGGCGGTCAGCCCCGCGCCGTGATAGGCCAGCTGCTCCCAGACCATGCCGATGGTGATGGGGTCCAGTCCCAGACCGCCGTATTCTTCCCAAAGGGGCATTTTGTTGAAGCCCAGCTTGAATGACTGGGACATGACGTTCCGAAATGTTTCGCTTTGAAAAGCTTCTTCCGGATCGGCCATGGCGTCCAGTTCGATTTCGGCGGGGCGGATGACCTCGGCGCCGAATTTGCGCGCGGACTCGACGAATTGTTTTTGCTCCGATGTGGGCTCGAAATCGATCATGGTAACTCCCTTATGCGCCGGTGGAAAAATCGGTCATTTTAAAATAGTGGGGAAGGAAGGCGTCCGGATCGACTTCGCATAAAATCTTTCCGGGCTGCATGGTGTTGTCGCTGATCATGTAAAAGCCGAGCATGGGTTGCTCCACGGAAACCTCGGCCCATGGGTCCGCCTGCGAGTCGCGCAGGGTGATCACCGGCACGCCGATGTCAAAGCTGCGCATTTCGACATCCGTATGTTGCCGCGCCAGGAAAACCGGCCCGTCGAAACCCGGCGTCAGGTCGATTTTCGGCATGGCTTTGAAGGTGAAAGACGGTCCCGTGGCCGGGACGCTGGGCAGCGTTCCCGTCAGTTCGATGGAAACATCGATAAAGCGTACGCCTTCGCGCTCGACCCAGCCGTGAACCTTCTGTTCGTCTTTTTCAAGGTGAATGTCGGCCATCTTTTTCGGCAGGCCGAAAATGTCGCGGCCGTTGTGCATGCGCGATTCCGCTGTGATAGGCATGGACAGGCAGTAGGTGCCTTCCTCGCCGCCGTATTGGCAGGTTAAGTATAAAGCCGCCTCGCGGTAACCCGGTCCCAGATTGGTTTCCGGGTATTGCGCGATGAAGATGAGGACTCGGGGCATGTCCGCCGGTTCAAGGGGCGGCGGAAGCAGTTTGGCGATTACCTCAGGCTTCGTCAGATAAATGACGCCCATCATTTGCGCTCCGGCGAAATGCCTCACGCCGAGGTTATAATATTGATCAAGTTCTTTTTTCGTTTTTGCGTAACTCATTGTTGGCTCCCGCTCGTTTGTATTTTGCATCCAGCGTGTTTTTTGAAATGAAACATTAGTCTACGATTTATCTGTCGCCCGCTAAAGCGGGCTTTATGAATAATGTTTGTCATTCTTTATCCCGGCTCTAACGAGACTGTCGATAAATGCACAGAATAAGCAATCCGCGCCATGTCATTCCGAGCGAGTCCGTCAGGGCGAGTCGAGGAATCCCTTCAATGAGTCGTGATTGTCTTCGTAAAATGTATACGTTAGCAAGATATTCACGCATCGTTAAAGGGATTCCTCCACTTCGCTTCGCTACGGTCGGAATGACATTTTTTACGAAACTCTACTTTATCGACAGTCTCTAACGAACCGGGCTATTAACTTTCGCCCTAAAGGGCTCTTGGCCGACTCGTTTCCCTAGACCCTAAACCCTCCTTCTACGAAAACTCCTTATACGCCCCGAGGCGCAGCGCCTGTCCCCACAAAATCGCCTGCTCAACGAAGTCCGGTGAAATGCGGTGCGCCAGGCGGCTGAACTTGCCCACCGGCGTCATAACCAGACGCTTTTTTCGTTTTTGAATCATGTCGAGAATTAACTTGGCGGCCTGGGCCTGCGTGTGGTGAGCTGGGCGATCCGGCAGGATCGGCGCGCCGTCCGCCGCCAGGATTCGTTTTTCCGGATCGTGTTCCGTAAATCCCAGATACACTACACCCAGGTGCACGCCTTTGGGTTTAAGCTCCAGGCGCAACGATTCGCAAAACTGCGTGAGAGCGCCCTTGGTCGCGCAGTAAATCGACGCGCCGGGCACGCCGAATATCCCGGCGATGCTGGATATGAATACGATGTTGCCTTTCGCCGCCACAATGTGATCCGCCGCCGCCTTCGTGGGATAGATGCAGCCCATGAGATTCGTATTCACGACGCGTTCGCACACATCCGGCGTCAGATCGGTGAACTGTCCGCGCATGGAAACGCCGGCGTTGTTGACAAGGATGTCCAGGCGTCCGAATTTCTCGACGGCGGTGTCGACCATCTTTTGCGCGTCCGCCCAGATGCCCACATCTCCGGCGACGGCGGCGACTTCGCCGATTTGCGAAAGCTTTTTACTTTCGGCTTCCAGGCGCTTTTCGCCGCGCGCGGTCATGACGACCTTCGCGCCGTTTTCGCAAAGCAGGCGCGCCATGGCCAGGCCCGTTCCCCGGCTGGAGCCGGTTATCAGGGCGACTTTGTTTTCAAAATATTTCATCGTCATTTTCAATCCAGATGTCCGTATTCTTTCAGGCATTCGATGCACTCGGCGATGGCTGTATCCACGGGGGTATGCGTCATCCCGAGTTCGGTTTCAGCTTTAGCCGAAGAGTAATAGGTCTTTTCACAACCGAAGCGAGCGATCCAAAGATTGATGCCCGCCTGCCTGCCGGTCAGCTTTTCAAATGCCGATCCGGCGGCGCCGACCAGCATGACAACGGCGTTGGGCATTTGCAGCAAAGGAGGTTTCTTCCCGGCGGCCTTCATCACCCGTGTGATGAAATCCGTGTAGCCGATGTTTTCTCCGCCCAGGATATAAGCCTCTCCGGCGCGCCCCATTGTCAAGGCATTGATCAGAGCCCCGGCCACGTCGCGCACATGCGTGAAGTTGCGTCCGCCGCCGGAGGATATTTTCAGTTCCTTTTTGATGAAGTCACGGACCATGACGCCGGAACTCGGCCTCCAGTCCATGCCGCCCAGAAGGAAGGTCGGGCAGCCGATCACCGCGTCCAGGCCTTTGTCGCGGACGTAGTCCATGACAAGCCGCGTGGCGCGGTGTTTGGATTCCATGTAGGCCATGCCTTTGTAGAACTTCGGGAATCCGCCGGTTTCGTCGCCGGGATGATCCAGGCCGCCGTATTCGAAAACGCTTCCCGATCCCACGTACACCAGGCGTTTGATTTTTTTCGCCACGCAGGCATCCAGCGCCATTTTTGCGCCGTCGAAATTCACCTTCCATACAAGATCGGGATCCGCGTGCTGGTCGATAATCGCCGCGGCGTGAATGAGGTACGCGCACCCATCGAGAGCTTTTTCGATTTCGCCTTGGGCCAATATGTCGCCCTTGACGATCTCGATGGGAAGATCCGCCAGAATGGGCGAGGGGCTTGACGGATGCACGAAAGCCCGGACCGCGTATCCGCGATCCAACAGCAGGCGGACCAGATGCGCGCCCAAGAGGCCGTCGGGGCCGGTGACAAGAACCATTTCATTTTTCGCGTTATTTTTCTTATTGCTCATAGGCGATGCTCCGTGCGGTCGATAATTTCCTGTTGCAGTTCGCAGCCCAGGTCCGTGAAGTACGTGCTGTATCCGCCGACTTTCACGATCAGGTCGCGATATTCGTCGGGATTTTTCTGCGCTTCGCGAAGCATTTCCGCGCTGGCGACGGTGGGCTGAATCTGCGCGCCGCCCATGGCGAAATAGCCGCGAATGAGGGAAATCCACTTGGCTCTTGCCTCGGCGCTTTCACCGATTCCGCTGGGATGAAATTTCATGTTGACCGCGCATCCCATGGTGTCCTCGAAAGGCAAAGACGCCACGGAGCGCAGGGCCGCGGTGACGCCGGATCGCTCCACGTTGTAGGGATTGCAACTGGCGGCGTAAGGCGTGGCGGCTTTGCGGCCGTCGGGTCCGGCGATGGAAAGCCGCCCGTCGAAGGTGTGGGTCATCATGCTGATCACGTACACCACGAAAGGTCCGCCGCGATGATTGAGGCCGTCGTCGCAAAGCGAAAAAAGCTTTTTGGCGACCGATGCGGCCAGCTCATCGGTCTCGGCGTTGCCGTTGCCCCACTTGCCGCGCACTTCCGTGATCCGGCGATAAATTTCCTCGTGACCGGCGAAATTGTCGTCGACGGCTTTCATCAGTTCGGCGAAGGTGAATGCGCGTTTTTCGAAGATGAGTTTTTTGATGACGTAGAGCGAGTCGGTCAGGTTGGCGATGGAGTTGATCATGGAGATGCCGGAGAGGTCGTACCTCGCTCCACCCTGCGTGGTGTCCTTTTTATTTTCCAGGCACCCGTCCATGAACGCGGAAATGTAGGGCGCGGGCAGCATCTTTTCATAAAGCCGGTCGCGCAGATTCGATCCGGTTTTGATCTTTTCCACGAAGTGTTTCGCCTGATCGAAAAACGCGCCCAGCAATTCGTCGAAGGTTTTGAAATCGTCCGGATCGCCGGTTTTGAGGCCGTCGTCGCGGATGAGGCCGGCGATGGTTCGCGAATCGCCGTTACGCAGCGTGATGTCCAGAATGCGGTTGAGTAAAATGGCGTTGGCGCTCATCGAGCCGGTTTTTCCGGGGCACGTGCTTTCCACGCATCCCATCACCGCGTAATCACGGGCGTCTTTTTGCGAAAATCCCTTGCGGCGCATGGCCTCGATGTTGGTGACGTCGTTGAAAAGGGAATAGCTGGAGGTTCCTTCATGGAGGAAGTCGGCCAGCGTGTGAAACAGATCGTCCGGCGTTTGGGGATGGATGCGCACGGAAATATTTGTGATGGCCTTGGAGTTATGCGCGGCGTGCAGGAATAGATGCGTCAGGTCGTTGGCGGCGTCCGAGCCGTCGGCCTTCACGCCGCCCAGCGTGACCGGGGACGATCCCAGATAGCGGTGATAGAAGTTGGCCAGGATGTTGGACTCGGGGCGAATGTTCTGGGACATGATTTTCAGAAGCAGTTCTTCCAGAAGCTCGCGGGCCTGGTCCGGCGTGATGCGCCCGGCCTTTAAGTCCTTTTTGTAATACGGCCATAGGTTTTGATCGAGGCGCCCGAAGCAGTGCAGGTTGACCGGGTGCGCCATCTCCACGGCGGTTTTCACGGTCCAGATGGCCTGCACCGCCTCCCGGAAACTCGCGGCCGGTTTCATGGGAACGCGCGCGCAGACTTCGTGCATCTCGCGAAGCTCGGATTTGCGTTTGTCGTCCATGCACTCGCTTATCAAGCGCTTGATTTTATCCGCCAGACGCCGCGCGAAAATCATCACGCCTTCAAGGGCGATTTCCTGAGACCTTAGAAACTCCCATTCGGATTTCGTGTGCCCTTTGCCGTCGCGCATTGTCGCGCGGACTTCATCCAAAAGATCGCTCAGGCCCTTCTTGAGGACTTTTTCGTAATCGAGGATCACGTGCCCCTGGATTGTGGCGATAGTGGCGCAAGTGGAAAGCATCATCACTTGCCGGGACGTGTTGCCGGGAATGCCGACTACGAAGTCATGCATGTCGCCGGAGTATAGACCGGACTGCGCGAGTTCGGCTTCCAGCTTATCCGCCAGGCACCGGTCGTCCCACCAGGGAAGCAGTTCGCCAAGCAGCACGCGGCGGTCGGCGGGATCGATGGTAAAGGGATTGATGGCGCGTTCGGGCATTGTTTTCAGGCTCATGTTCAGCGGCTGCGTGCCGCCTTCCTTGGCGATCTTCTGGTTTTTCAAAAACTCGCCCAGCGTGCGCTTGCGCAACATGAAACGAAGGCCCTTGCCCAGAGAGCGGGCGCGGAACCGGGCCAGCGTGCTTTTGGAAAGCTCGGCTTGCAGCACCTTGTTGTACTCGCCTTTTTCGATGCTGACGGGAATGCCGAGAAAGTCTTCAGTCCAGTAACCGGCGATGCGGTCATCGGGGTCCACGTGGCTGTCGGAATTTTCAAAAACCCTTTTCATGGCGCTCGCCACGCGGACGGGCGCCGGGATGTTTTGCCCTTCGGTTTCCTTCCAGTAGTTCGTGTAGTGCAGGGCTCGGCTTATGGAAATCCGCGGAACTTGCGTCTGGTACCGGGACCGGAGGCGGAGAATTCGTTCGCAAGGCGGGGCGTATTTTGCCTGCTTCTTCGCGGGCTTTGATTTAACGGTTTCTGCGACCATGCGCGCCTCTTTTAAGAGTCAATAGTATCCAAAACGATGTCCAGCATTTTGGCGATATGTTCTTTGCGCAGCTTGATGTTCTTTTTCGAAAGTGGATCGTCGCCTAAAAGGGATTCCAAAACGCCGCTGTAATTGAAGTACGTGATGATCATGCCGTAAAAGGTGATTAAAAGCTGCTCCGCGGCCAGATCCCCGGCGCGGGTTTTGGGATAAGCCTCGCGGATAATTTCCCGGCCCATCTTGAAAACGGGGATCATGTGGTCGCGGATCGTGTCCCGCCGTCGCCCGCCGGATGCTTCCCGCTGCACGATTCGGGCGAAATTCCGGTTCTTGCTCAAAAAGTCGATGTAGGTGTCGATGAGGCGGCCCATGCGTTCGCGCAGATCGCCCTGTTCCATAAGCGGCGCCTGCAGCGTTTCGGTCAGCCGCTGGTAATAGCTTTCGAAAACCGCCTCGAAAAGCGCTTCCTTGTTTTTGAAATGATAGTAGATCAGCGCTTTGTTGGCGCCGGATTTGCGCGCGATTTCCCGCGTGGTCGCCGCGTCGAAACCGATTTCGCCGAAAAGCCTGTCCGCCGCTTTTAAAATCTTTTCCCGGGCGTTTTTTTCCGCCATTTATCCGCTCCGAAAATTCCCATAAAATTAACTGGTCGCTCGGTTAAATTTATCAGGTGAAAAATATCTTGTCAATGCCGGAATCATCGAATCAGTTAACCCGTGAAACATGTCTTTTTCAACAGCCCCAGTGCCGCCTGACAATTATGATAATATAAGAAATGTACGTTATGGCTCCATCAGGTATTCCTTGACATCGGCTGTCGATGAGATAGGCTTGAGTTCCAACAATTCACCCAATAGCCTGCTTTTGGAGGTCAGTGATGAAACGATCAATTTGGTTATTGATACTTGTATTGGCGGCGTTAAGCTTTTGTATCGCCATCGTGGCCTGCGGCGACGATGATGACGATGACGACGATGGTGACGACGACGATGACGACGATGATGATGACGCCTCTTCATGCGTTGAACCTGATGCCTTTCAATATCTTTATAACGAGTGCGGCTTGGAATTATTTGATGATTCTTCAAATACCATGAGCCTTGAAGAGGCTATTGCGGATTGCAACACTTGCGTAATAGCCTGCTATAACGAGACCGATTCATGTCATGAGTTTCAGGTGTGCGTGGAACAGGCGTGCTTGAGTAATTCGTGAGACGATACGTGCATCTTGTCGCTTTACCGCCAAGGTCAAAACAGTCCCACAGCCACGGATTAAAGATCCTCCGGTTCACTGATTCCCGACGTGCCGTTGACGAAGGAAGTCTGCGTGGCGACGAGCTGGACGCCGGACCAGTCTTCGGGAAAACGGGCTTTGATTTTCGCGGGGATTTTATCCAGATCAATCACGCTGGTTTCGGGATAGCCGGAATAGACCAGGGCGCCCATTTTATAATCCGAAGTATCGGGCTGCCACGCGAAGATCTGCACCAGATGGCCGGTCAGCGCGTCCACGGTGATTTCATTCGGCGAAGTCACGGTCAGCGTTGGCGGATCGATGCCGCCGTGCGCGCCGCCGTTCAGCCTCACCTGATCGCCCGCCGAATCGTCGCCGTTGAAACGCACCCTGTTATCGTAAAGGATATCGTTGAAGACGCCGCTGCCGTCCAGCAGGATTCCCGATCCGGTATTGTATCCGATGATATTCGAAAAGCCGGAAAGGCCTTTAGGTTGAAAGGGTGATTTGTCGCCAAGATAGTTGCTGTTTGAATTATCCTCGATCGTGATGCCGTTTTGCTGTGTATTATTGTTGTCTCCGAAAGGATCGAATCCGATGATGTTTCCCCGGATCATGGTTCCGTTCGTCGCCGCTCCTCTGACCACAATGCCGTTTCCCGTATCATGTCCCATTATGAGATTTCCGGCTCCATATTCTTCCTTTTCGGGATCGGCGGCGTAGGGATTTGCGCCGCCCACGGTGTTGTCGGCTCCTCCGCTGATCACGACGCCGTCCATTTGGTCGGTGGTATCCACGTTGGCGATGTAATTGCCGCATACTTTATTTGAAGAACCGTTTGTGATCGCCACGCCGGCGACGCCGTGATCGATGATCGTATTGCCCCTGTGCGCGGACGATGGATGACCGACGCCGTTGTTGTCTGCGCCGTCGATCAAGACGCCGTAATCGGAAACGCCCACATCTCCCGGCTGCATGACATTGTTGAGGATCATGTTGTACTTGGCGCCGCTTTCGATGAGCACCTGCGCGTTGATTGCGTCTTCTATGAAATTGCTCATTAAAATATTGATTAGAGCTCCGTTTTTGAAAACAACGGCGTTTGTCGCCGAGTATCCGGCGCTGTCGTGAATGATATTGTCCGACACGGTGTTGGCTGACGTCGAATCACCGTCGAAAACGACGCCGCTTTCCGAATTGCCCACAATGGTGTTTCCGAAAACGGTGTTGGTGGAAGCGCCGTCTGAAAACTCCACGCCGTAGGTGTTCGTTCCGTCGCCTATGTAGAATGCATCGCCGATCCATCCGCCGCTAACGCTGTTGGCGTTGGCCGATCCGGTGAATTTCACGCCGGCGGTGTTTTTGCTGACTTCGAAATAATTCCATCCGTCGCCGTTGACCTGGTTCGACGCGGCGCCGCCGGAAAACAGGATGCCGCTTTCCCCGTTTTCGATATAGAAACCGTTTCGCACTCTGTTTTCGGCGGTCTGCTGGCCGTCGAATACAAGGCCGGATTTATCGTTCCACCAGAAGCCCGCGTCCTGGCTGCCGTTCCAGACGATGTCCACCACGTTGTCGGCGGCGCCGTTTTGCATGAGCATGCCGTGTTCCTGATTGTAATGGCCCTTGATGTGGCCGACGAACCAGTTCTCCTTGCCTCCGTCGATTTCGTATCCGTCGCTCGTGTTGTAATTTGCGGTGGTGTCGGTGAATACGTTGCCGGAAGCGCCGTCCGTGATGAGAACTCCATTGTTTCCATTCGAAGTAAAACCCGTATACGTAAAACTCGCTCCGTACGTTTGTTCGCCGGATAAAAGCAGTCCGTTGCCGTCGTTGAATCTCGAGTGCCCCACCCAGCCGGAAAAAGTCACGTTGGGCGTATCAATGATGGCGATTCCATCATCACGGCTGTATTCGACGCTGTAATTGCCGTTATCGACGACAAAGCTGTTATAGGGTCCGGCGTTCTCCAGGCGAATGCCGGTCTGACTGCCCGACACATCGGGAGAATAAATCACGTTGTTTGAAGCGCTGCCTTCAATGAAAATTCCGTGGCCGCCGTTGCTGTGCGAGTCGAGGAAATAGAAATAGTTGTCATGGCAATCCTCGCCCGTCAGCCAAACGCCGTGGGACGTGCTGTTTTGCACGTAGATCGGACCGAACCTGACGTGATGTCCCTCCACCTTGACTCCCACTTCCGAGTTGTCCGTGAAGATGGAATTTTCATTCGTGAAATCCACCCAGGACGCATTGGAGGTTATGTGAATCGCCGGACCGAGAGCGTTCCCCAGGTACTGGGCGCACTCGATGGAAATGTTCTCGGCTTTATCGATCTTGATATTCATGTTGTCGCCGACGAGTGTGAAAGTGTCGCCGTCGGCGGCGCCGTCCGTTCCGGTGATGAGAACTTCGCCCGTGTTGTCCAGCGAGACGGTTTCGGAGGGAACGATGTTATCCATGTGATTGGCGCCCACGTTGCCGGAAACGAAACGCTGCTCGCCGGGATTGGCCGCATCCACGTAGGGTTGGAGTTCTTCGTAGGTCAGTTCGCTTTTCGCCAGAAGCAGCGCCTCGCCCAGAGACAGATTGTTGTCTCTGGCGTTTATCGGATAGGTATGGTTGTAAATGATGGTCCCGCCGGGGGATTGCGTGGCCGGCGCAACGTGAATACACAGTTCCTTTTGCGCCGATGCGCCGCGCTCGTCGGTGAGTTTTACGGTGAAACAAAAATCCCCGGATTCGGTAGGCGTTCCGTTCAACGCCACTAAGAGCGCATCTTCAATCTCCACGGCAAGGCCCGTCGGCGCACTACTCTCGACGATCTGCGCAAAGTGAATATCTCCATGGCCTCTTTTCGCCGGAGATTCCAGCGGAATGACTTGATGGAATTCCTTGTCTTCGTGGGCGTTTTGAAATTGCGTGAAATCCTTCGCCGGAATCGGAGGCAGGGGAAAGGGGGATTGATTATACGGAGCGTCGCCTTCAACGGGCGGTTTTCTGTTAAGGATGTCATTTCTGCGTTTAATCGCCGATAACATGATCGGCCGGAACTCGTCGCCGTCGCAAACGCCGTCGCCGTATGAATCGCTGTTATTCGGGTCCGTTCCGAGTATCTCTTCCAGCGAATCGACCAGTCCGTCCTTGTCGGTATCGGCCGCGTGAAATTCTCCATATTGCGCGTGATCTCTTCCCAGCAGATGCTCCCAGCCCATGGAGACTGAGTCGGAATCCCTGATCGCCTCGTACCAGTCGTAAAAATCGTCGCCGGGATTCAAATCGTCGGTGAGCAGGTCATAAAAATTCATGGTGAATATCGGCGCGGATGAACTTCGATTCGCTTCCGCCGAGGCGATGATTTCCATATTTAAAAAGCCCGGATATTCATCTTCCCAGGTTTCGAAATTGTCGATATGGGAACCGCTGTGACAAGCCTCCATGATGAGGTACTTATTTCTGGCCTGGATGTAGGAAAAGAAATTCTGAAACATTCGGTAGTTTTCATCGGACCGGAATCCCCAGATTCCACGCACTTTTCTGAATACCTGGAGCGTACCGGGAACTCCGTGGCCGATAAAGTACATGACGACGACATCGCAGGGGCGCGCATTCGTGATGATATGCTCCATGGCCCACGATACGTTTTTTATGGTGGGATAGGAGCTTTCATCGTCATAGTACTTGGTGGACATGTAATAGATATGATCGAAATCCAGGTACTTTGTGAACATATTATAGGCCCAGATAAAACTCGGGCGCGTCTTCATCGAGTTAACGGCTTCCTGATGGTCCATGCCGTCGATAAGCAAGACGTATCGTTCGGGATCGGTGCAGTCGCATACGGTATCGGTCCAGAAGGGGAAAATATCATCGGCGCTGCCGCCCCGATGATTTCTGTTCCTCTCTTCGAGATCGATACGCTGATCGTCTTGTTCGATAGCGTCCATCAGCGCACGGTTGGCGTCCGAGCCTTCGTACACCGCCGTCGAGCCGTAGAAAGGCTCGAAGGAGGAACTGAACCAGTCGACGCCGTTGATCGTGGGAAACCACGTTTCGTCCTGGGTCGTAACGGCGCCGGTCTGGGCGCTTACGAAAACATAGGTGACGTCGTGCGCGAACATGGCGCCGGGATCGTGGTCCACCATGAACATCCAGGCGGGTTCGGTGATCTCGGTTATAACCGGATCGACTTCCGGATCGCCGCTGAACGCGGGGCCGACCTGATCGCCGGTTTCAAGCAGCGTCCACAAGCCCACAGCCGTGACCTTGTCCGGATCCTGCACGCGGCTTGCGCTTTGAATGTAATCGCCGATCAGCGCTTCGACAGCCTGATCCCGGGTCATGAGGGGATCGGCCTGGTCGGTGAGCTCCGCGAAAGCATCCAGCGTGAAATCCCGGTCGTCCGCGGTCAACTGGGCGCGAATCCTCACGGTGGAAAACTCGGGCAACGCGCTCGGCGCCGTGTATAGCCCCGCCGCATCCACAGCGCCCGGATCGCCGGCGCCTTCACTTTCGACGCTCCAGGTCGGAGCGCTGGTGTAGGAACCGCCGTTGCAAAGACTTACTTTGAATTGCAGCGCAGCATCAAGGGCAAGCGTCGCGGATTGGGGGCTGACCTTCAGGCAAAGCTCGTCTTCGGCGTCATCGTCGGCATCGTCATCGACGTCGTCGTTCACATCATCGTCCACATCGTCGTTCACATCATCATCAACGTCGTCGTTCACATCATCGTCAGCGTCGTCATCCACATCATCGTCAACATCATCATTCACATCGTCATCCACATCGTCGTCAGGCGAATCGGTATCGTCATCGATGTCGTCGTTCAAATCATCATTCACGTCGTCATTTGCGTCGGTATCGTCGTTGTCATCATCGTCGCCGCAATCGCATGCCAGGGGAAAGGTGAAAAAGGAGAGAAGGCTCAACACGAGAAGGGTGGATAAAAGAGTACTTACAGTTTTCATACAGTCCTCCAAAATACACTTTTCCAAGCTCTAAAGATCAGTTTAATTGAGAGATTATTTTTTCACAAGAACGAAAAGGCCATTTTTCTTGAGGCTTCGTCATCCACGCGAATATAAAAGCACGATAATTTGCGATGAACCAATTTTTTTACCCATGCCCGGCCGAAGTCATTTTCCCTTTGACGGCTTTTGCAAGCAGCTTCGTTTGAACCGGCGCCCCGGATTCATCGACCCGCAAAATCAGCACCTGCTTTTGCTGATATATAAAAAGAAGCTCGCCCGGGGCGTTGAAATTCGGAAGCTGATCAATCGGCTGTTCAAAGCGCTCGATATGCCCTTTTCCTTTTTGAGATTCGGCGCGCAAAATTGCCTTCAAGCGCCGCTTGTATTCACCGTCCAATGCCATGCGCCCGGAAGATCGAAAGCGCCCATGCAGCAGCAAATCGAAAAGCCGCTGCTCGCGAACTCGACTGGAAAGATTACACTCTTCAATGATGGTTTTAAGAATTTGAAATCGCCGCTCGACGGACGTAGGTTTTTCGCCGTCGTCTTTTTCCAAAAGCAAATCCCACAAGATCACCCAACTACGCAATTCCGAAGCCATGCGCCGCAGCGTGCGCTTGAAGTAATTCGGATTGTAGTAGCGATCCAATAGCCGGGATAATCGATCGGATTCAAAAAGCTGCGTTGCGCTGAAGTCTGAAGTTTTCAAAACCTCCCACGGCGGAGTCGGGGCATAGGCGATTGAGCCGACGGGGTTTTCGCGTATCGGCGTTCCCGGCAGCGCCTTGAGGCGTTCGAGTTGAATGTCATCGGGCGAAAGGCCGCAAAGTTTTTCCACCGAATCACGGATATCCGTTTGTTTTTGCCCGAGCAAACCCGCCATGAGATCGACGTGCAGGGAAACGGAATCGAGTCCGGCGAGAGTCTTTACAACCTTTTCCACATGCTTTGGATCGCTTTTTCTGCCCATGTTCGCAAGCGCTCGCCGGTCGAAACTTTGAATGCCCAACTCGATGTGCAGGCGATTTTCCGGCAACGACTTCAGATAACGAATTTGCTCATCGTCAACGAAGTCCGGGTGCATCTCGACATGCAGAATCAGCGAGTCGGATTTTTGTAAAAGCGAGTCAATGACCGCCGCCATTCGGTCCGTGTCCTCATTCAGGCTGCGGTCGAGCAAATTGATGCGGTTCAAGGTTTTGAAGCGGTCGATAACCGCGTCGAGATCGTCGCGCCACCGGCCTATGGAGTAAAAGCGCGTCGGGCTTCGTGAACTCGTGCAGAACGTGCAATGATTTACGCACCCTCGCGACGTTTCCATGTGCAGATAAGGCGCGTCGTTGCGAAATAAGCCCATTTGATATGGGGACGGCAATTCATCGAGATTTTCAATCGGTTTCGCCCGAATGATCCTATCCGGCGCTTCACCATTGATCGGCCGGCCGAGCAGTAGCGGAAACTCGTTTTCCGCCTCGCCGGCGATAATGACGTCATAGGGACTCAGCAGGCGATGGTCCGGTTCCTCGGCCGCCAACCAGGCTTCCGGTCCGCCCAGGATCAGCCTGGCGTGCGGCAAAAGGAGTTTTAGCCGCGCGGCCAGTCGGGCGTGCTTTTCGGCGCTCCAAAGATAGGAGGAAAAAGCCGCCACATCCGGATTGAAATCGAGCAACTGCCGCAATGCGTCGGCAACGAGCGTCGAAGTCTGAAACTCGAAGGTGCGCCACGTAATATCGGGCAGGCCCTTTTTCGCGGCAGCCTGCAAAAAAGCGCCGGCTATGGATTGATAATGATACCGGCAATGGAAACTGATAAAGGCCGTGCGCATGAGTTTACAATCTTTCATGACGGCGGGTTGAGCATGGATCGGTTATGGTTCCCTCAGGCGCGCTCTCGTGGCGCTTATGTTCATGCCATCACTACAATTTCCTTGCGAAACGTCTTTCACTGCTGATTACGGCCTTAAAATCACTTTGCCGCACGAGCCCGAGCGCATCAGTTCGAACGCCTCTTTGTATTGTTCCATGGGGAACGTGTGCGTGACGACGGGGCTGACATCCAGGCGGCCGGAATCCAGCAGATCCTTGACCGTGAACCAGGTCTGCCAGATTTTGCGTCCCGAGATGCCGATGACCTTCGCGCCTTTGAAGATGACGCCGTCGGCCAGATCCAGTTTCACGTCGTCGGACGGCAGACCGAACATGGTGAAACGCCCGCCGTTGCGCAGGGCGACGAAGCCGTCCCGGATCGCCTTTTCGTTGCCGCTCATATCGACGACTACATCCACGTGCGGTCCGCCGAGGATTTCCATGGCACGCTTGGCCGTGCTTTCGGTCGTGGGATCGATGCAATAATCCGCGCCCATGATCTTGGCTTTTTCCCGCCGGTCGGCGTTGGGCTCGGAGACGATGATTCTTGCGGCGCCGCTCACTTTGGCGACCGCCACGGCCATCTGTCCCAGCGGTCCCGCGCCTAAGATCAGCACGCTTTTTCCCACCAGGTCGTCGCCTTCGGTCACGGCGAAAACCGCATTGCCCAGCGGTTCCTGGATGGAGGCGATTTCGTCGGGAAGTTCGGGGCTGTTGAGCCAGGCGTTTTTCGCGGGGATTGCCACGTAGTCGGCGAAGCATCCTTGAAAATCCACGCCCAGGATTCGGCAGTTCTGGCAATGATGTCCCGCGCCGGTGCGGCATGAATAACACGTGTCGCAGATCACGTGGGTTTCGGCGCTGACGATATCGCCGACGTTTACTTCAATGACATCCTCGCCGATTTCGACGATGTCGCCGGTGAATTCGTGGCCGAAAATCATCGGCGGTTTGACGCGCGACGCCGCCCACGGGTCCCAATTGTATATGTGCAGATCGGTGCCGCAGATGGACGTGGCGCGAACCTTCACCAGCACGTCCCGGGGGCCGATGGTCGGCACATCGGCTTCGATCAATTCAACGCCCGGCCCGGCTTTGAGTTTCGCAATCGCCTTCATTTTTTCGGCCATACATGGACTCCTTGCCCCGGCAGGATAAGATCGTTTTTCATCGCGCGCCAAGAGGCATGACAATGCATTCCGCGGCGCGCCACGAGGGTACTCCTAATGAAAATTTGCTTCAAGATATTTCAAAGAGGAAACCAGGGCAAACGCATCTAAATCTTAGTCTTTTTGGACCTATAGCCGGATGATGCGGTTCTTTTTCTCTTTTTTTCGTTTCTTTGCCTTTCTCGCCGTGAGCGACGAATGATTTCATCGGCATATTGGTGCGCGAGGTCCATGAACCGGGCGTAACCGTCGATGGCTTTCCGCAGCTCCGTCACGTCGTCTTTGTGAACATAGCGCACCACATTGCGCCCCTCTTGCCAGGTCTGGTGGTTTCGAACGCGCGAACATAAACTGATTGACATCCTGGTCATCGGCGTGTGCTGCCTGATTTGCGGGGGAGAGGGATTCACGGACATGGAAACCTTCGCAAAGTCCCGCCGCGACTGGTTAAGCCGCTTTTTGGAGCTTCCCGGCGGCATTCCGTCTCACGACACCTTTAACCGCGTTTTTTGCGCCATTGATCCGCGCGCCTTCATGGATTGCTTCATGCGATGGACGCAAAGCCTGCGCTCTCGCGTCGGCGAAGAGATCGTCGCTCTGGACGGGAAGGCTCTACGCCGCGCCCGCAATGAAGACGCCGGTTTGCCCTACATTGTCAGTGCGTGGGCTTCGCAAAACGGCTTGGCCCTGGGGCAGGTGAAAGTGAATGATAAGAGCAATGAAATCACCGCCATTCCCGAGCTTCTGAAGGCTTTGGACCTGGCCGGGTGCATCGTCACCATCGATGCCATGGGTTGCCAGAAAAAGATCGCGGAAAAGATCGTCGATCAAAAAGCGGATTATGTCTTGTCACTCAAGGGCAATCAGGGCGTCATGCACGCCGAAGTCGAGGAACTGTTCGCCTCGATGCCCTTGGAAGACATCGCCGGAGGTCGGATGCCTTCCGACGTGGAATGCGACTTTCATCAAACGGTGGATGGAGATCACGGTCGAGTCGAAACCCGCCGTTGCTGGTGTACCTCCGACATCGATTGGTTCGAGGATCGGGGGCGATGGAAGGGATTGGCGAGTTTCGGCATGGTGGAGGCCAAACGGGAAATCAAGGACAAAACGTCTGTCGAGCGCCGCTTGTTCATCAGCAGCCTTTCAGGCGACGACGCGAAAAGATTTCTCAAGGCGACACGAGAGCACTGGGGAGTGGAAAACCGCCTGCATTGGTCGCTGGATGTCACTTTTCGCGAAGACGACTCGCGCGTCAGAACCGGACACGCCGCGGAAAATCTCGCGGCCTTGCGACGATTGGCTCTGAACATGATTAAAAGCGAAACGTCTGAGAAAAAACTCAGCAACCGAAGCAGAAGGCTCATGGCTGCATGGAATGACGACTATCTCTTAAGGGTGTTGGGTATTTAGATGCGTTTGCCCTGCAGAGATGGGCGGGGCGCACGTCAGGATTGTGAGATGAGGTCATGATGCGTGTCTTTCGGCCCGTCGTTCCCAGAAATCCTCGAAGCGTCCGCTCAGGATGCAGCATCGCAGGGCGATGATGGCGTTAGCGCCTTTAAGCGTCCAATGCATCCCCGCCCGTTTGAGGCGCGTGCCGACGACGAGTTTGCATCCGGCCTCGACGACTCCCGTCGAGGTGCACAGACCTTTCTTTCGGAATTCCGGGTAGCGCATCCTTTGTCGATTTCGGCGGATGTACTTGGCGCATTTGCGCGCCTCTTCGTTTGTTTCGGCGTGGCGGCGCAAGGCGCACATCAACTCGTTCAGGCGTCCTTCGTCGAGTTCGTCACATCGCCGCTTCGCCCACGTCGCCGCCGTGTCGCTGGTCGCCCCGTAGATCGCTTTGCCCACGTCGGAGAGATGCTGCTTGACGTGGAAGCGATCCACGATCTGAATCGCGTCGGGAAAGCGCTCGTCGGCCAGATTCCAGATCCACGGCGCTCCGTCGCCCAAAACCACCTGCCGCCGGGCCTTGTCGAATCCCGTCCGCCGCGCCTGGCGCTCCACGCGTTCCGCAAACGCCGACGGCGTCTCGTCCGTGTCCGCCTGCGCCGCGCTTTCGATCGCGGCAGAGTACGTCACCGACCCGTCGTCCCGCTCCGGCGTCCCGTCCTTGTTCCGGGATTCCGCCGTCCACGTCGTGACGAGCTTGACCTCGCGAGTTTTCGACGATCCGTCCGGCTGTTTTCCCGCCCGGCCCGCCAGATACTCCTTGCGCATCGGCAGGCCCGTGCCGTCCATCCCCAGGTACATTGTCGGCGCCAAAGGCTCCCCCGACTCATCTCCTTCCTGCTCCGCCTCGGCGATTTCCCGGCCCAACGCCTCCGCCGTCCGCTCCACCTGCTTGGTGTCCACCGCGACGCCGCCCAATTCCCTCAGCAAGGTCTCCCCTTCGGCGAAACTCACCATCGAGGCCGTGAGGCCGGTCATCCGCACCAGCGCCGGCGACAACGATCCCTCCTCCATCCCCAAGTCACGATCCCGCGGACAGAATCCCTTACGGCACGCCTCGCAGTGATAATACGCACGAAGCAAGGTCATCTCGCCCAACACCGTCCGGAAGGTCTTCTTCCGTCGCCCCGCGTACCGCGCCGCTTTTCCGCAACGGCACGGGAGCGTCGGCCCCGCATGATCCGATTCGTCCGCGTTAAGACGACACTCCACCGCACGCGCCGCCACAACCAAGGCCTGCCGCCTCACCGCCGTCTCAATCGCCTCGAAATCGATTCCCGAAGCCGTTTCCGGACCGATCAGCGCCTCGATTTCGGCTTCGATTTCCGCCGCGAAGGCGATTTTGAAGCCCCCTTTTTCGCCGCCTCCTCCGAGGCGGCCTGCGCTTCCTTCAACTCTGCGTCCGCCCATTGTTCACAGGCCTTCCAATAGGCCTCGATCAAACGCCGAAATTCTTGGCCAGCCTCGACTTGATGACGTAAAAGATCGGCGTTCTCACGATTGATCCATTGGGACACGGTCTTTTTGCCGACGACGCGAACCCAACTGACGTAGGGACCGTGACGCGCCGAAGGATCGGTGGCGCAACGACAACCCTTCTTGCCGCACTTCACGTAGCGTTCCGACACCGAACCCCTCCGCATGGGACGAGGTTCGATCAGCCTTAACAAAAGATCTCGGACAGGAACCGGAAGAGTGGGCATATTGGACATAGTAACCTCCTTGCGAATATCATATTCGCAAGATTGCCCCAATGCAATACCCTTCCCGACTGCACATCACAATCCTGACGTGCGCCCAGATGGGCGCAAACTCTTGCGAAAAATTCCAAGCATGTTATGTTTACGGGCCTAATTTTGCGCGCCTGCACATGCGCGATGACATAAGGAGATTCTACGATGAGCAATCCGTCCGAAAGACCGCTGTGGGTCTGCATTGAAAAAGAGATTCAAAACCTCGAAGAAACCGACCTCGAAAGCAGTCGGTTGGAAGCGACGGTTAAAAGTATCGCTGCAAAACTCGACGAAATGGATTTCAACGTTTCGCGCACCGGCAGTAAACTCCTGCAACTGCGCTGGGCTTTGAAAGCTCGCGCCGCCGCCGGATTTTCGATGATGGCGAAACTCAATCAGGCCCTCGATAACCTGACGCTCGACGATGTCGCGTATGCGAATGACGCCGCCGTCAAAATCGAGCGGGAACTGGCGCCGAACTGGCCCGTCTTGCAAGAAGCTGCGTACGTTAAAGACATCCAGCAAATGGTTGAGGCCGCAAAGCTGGCTTTGCTGATAAAAGAGGCGAAAACTCTTTCTCAGAAGGAAGGCATCCGCTACCTTCGCGAGCGAGATGTGGCCACGGAAGACATCCTGCAAGGTCTCGGCATCGATCAGGCGAAAATCAACGAGGTGGATGCCGAATTGGCGGCGGAAAAGGCCGAACTGAAACGTGTGACCGGTCTATTTGACGCCGTTGCCGACAAGGAAATGGACGAACGCATTAAGCACCTGTTGAATAAGGACGCCTCCGACGAATTGATCCTTCAAGTCGCGGGCGTCGACCAGGGCGCCATCGATGCCGTCAAAGAATCGATGAAGCGGGAACTGGAAGAAAAGAAACGTCTGGCGGAAGAAGAAGCCGCCCGCAAGGCAGCCGAAGCCGCGGGACCGGCTCTCGATGATATCCCCGCCGACGAGATGCTCGAATACATCGAATCGATTCGCGAGATTCTCGAATTTTCCGACGCGGAAGAAGAAATCCGCACCATGTGCGGGCAGAGCGATATACCCAAGGCTCTGGTTGATATCGCCGTGTCGGAGCCGGACAAGCTGGATGAACTCGAGGCTCAGGCAGAGTCTTAATTACAGCGTATAAAAAAACGAAACGAGAACGCAGACGAAGGATTTCGCCTGCGTTTTTCTTTGTGTGCCGAGCATGCACGTCAACTTGGGGGTGTAAGTCCCCTGCCCAACCTGACGGAGGTGAAGGGCTAGCGAAGCGCAAGGGCGCCGTCGCGAGGCGTCGTCTGAAGGAAGCGTGTAGCAAAGCCGCGACCTGACGAACAGAAACCGGATGTGAGGCAGTCCTTGCCGGACGAGCGAGCAAATGATCGCGAAGTCCATATCCGTCAAGGGCATCGGCTGTAAATCCGGCGGGTGCGCGGTGAAGGTTGTCGTGCTTACCTCGGGAGGTCTGCTTCGTGTCCCGGATTCGGGACTGAGGTCGTCGCGAGGCGTCCTGACCGCGTTGCAGAAGTCAGCAGAGGGCATAGTAGGCGATATCGCCGAAGGCCCGAACGGTATGGAGCGGCAAGTAGAGACGAGGATTCTCATGGGCGGCATTTGTCGGAAAATCCAGTTGGAATTGGCCTTGGAAACGAAGGGTAGGGGTGAAGCCCCGATGGTCGTTTCCGAAGGGATCGAACCGTCCGCGGCGTCCCCCGGCCCCGAAAGCCCGGCGTCAACCTCAAGTCTCATGGAGGAAGTGCTCGAACGGGAAAACCTGAAAGCAGCTTACAAACGGGTCAAGCGGAACAAAGGCGGCCCCGGCGTGGACGGCGTGACAGTCGAAAGGCTGGCGGAACAGATCAACGTCCATTGGCCGAGGATCGGCGAGGAACTTCTCAAGGGGACCTACAAGCCGGCGCCTGTAAAACGGGTTGAGATACCAAAGCCCAACGGCGGCGTCCGAAAACTGGGCGTGCCCACGGCGATGGATCGACTCATCCAGCAGGCGTTGCTTCAAGTCCTTCAGGAACGCTGGGATCGGACGTTTTCGGACAACAGCTTCGGCTTTCGTCCCGGTCGATCGGCTCATCAGGCGGTGGCCAAGGCGCAAAGCTACATCGCCAAAGGCTGCGGCTTCGTCGTGGACATCGATCTGGAGAAATTCTTCGATCGCGTGAACCACGACATGCTGATGGGGCGCATCGCCAAACGCATTTCCGACAAGCGCGTCCTCAAACTGATCCGCGCATTTCTCAATGCCGGCGTCATGGAAAACGGACTGGTCGGCCCAACGACCGAAGGCACTCCGCAGGGCGGTCCGCTTTCTCCGCTTTTGTCCAACATCGTGCTCGACGATCTCGACCGGGAGCTTGAAAAGCGCGGTCTGCCTTTCGTCCGTTATGCTGACGATTGCAACATCTATGTTCGCAGCGAAAGGGCGGGGCGTCGCGTGATGGAAAGCGTTAGTCGCTTCATCGAACGCAAACTCAAGCTGAAGGTCAACGCATCCAAAAGCGCGGTGGACAGACCCGTGCGGCGCAAATTTCTCGGATTCAGCTTCACCAGTGGAGTAAACGCAAAACGGCGAATATCGCCGCAGGCGCTCGACCGCTTCAAGGAGCGAGTCCGTGATCTAACGCGCCGAACCCGAACGGTAAGTCTGAAAAAGATGATCGAAGACCTGAATCGCTTCCTCCGAGGATGGCTCGGGTACTTCGGATTCTGCGAGACGCCTTCGGTGCTTGGTAAACTCGACAAATGGATCAGGCGACGGCTCCGATGCGTGGCCTGGAAGCAGTGGAAGCGAGGCAAAGTCCGCTTCAGGGAACTGAGAAAGCGCGGCGTGGGAAAGGACCTGGCGGCACAAACCGCAGGCAGTCCCCACGGACCGTGGCGTATCAGCATGAGCCCGGCGCTTAGCATCGCATTTAAAAACTGTTGCTTTCGCTCGCTCGACCTTATAGACCTGGACCCGAGGTAGAATGCTGAACCAACCGAACCGCCGTGGTACGGACCCGTATGCCCGGTGGTGTGACAGGGAAAGCCCGCGAGGGCTTACCTATGTCGATTTTCACCGGGAGTGGAATCACCAATCATCGGTTCCGGCGGCGATCAACGATCCGGCTTATCCAACAATTGCTTCATCTTGTGATTTCCCCTTTATTGAATCCGCAAATATTTCATACATTATTCGGTTTGCCTTTGACCGGCAGACAAACCTTTGATAGCTTCAAACTAGGTTGGCTTTTACGGAATGATCAATGAAAACTTCTGTTTCGGTTTTATATTTTTTACTCATTCTTCTTTTTATCGCATCAATATTTGCTTCATGCGCAGGCGATGACGATGATTCGTCTTCACGAGACGGCTATGTCGCCGACGATGACACCGCAAATGATGACGATACGGATTCGCCTGACGATGATATTAACGACGACGTCGATGACGACGTCGATGACGACGCGGATGATGATACGGAAGATGCCGACATCGTTTGCACGGCCAATAACAGCGTTTTGAGGCCGAATTGCAGGGTGTATTATGGAAGCGGCCTGTTCGAGATAGCCAGCGATCTGAAGAAAATATCCAGGGCCGGAGGGAGCCTTTCGCTCGATGACCGGAATCTGCCTCTTCTGCCGTCGCAGTGGATGGAGCTTGATCCGGGTCTCCACAGACTGAAATACACGTACGAAAATGAGACGGAGGAGGTGACCTTTCGCATCTCAGACGAAGGCATCGTCTCGGAAATCGACACCGTTTCTCAACCCGAGACCGTTACCTTGAATGACGTTACGGGAAATGGAATCCCGGTGGAGTATTTGTTTGAAAACACAGGCTCCCAAAAAATTTCGGGATTCAAGTTTTACACCCAAGGGGAGCAATATTTCTGGTCCAAGGAAGACCTGGTCGCCGAACTGCAAAACTGGACCTGGCTGGATTCCGAGGCAAAAGCAATTTTCGCTTTCGATATAGTTGTATGGAAGACGCAAAGCGGTTCGCCGCTTCTGTACAACCAGCCCGAAAATGACTGCCCGCCCGGATACTTTGTCTGGGGAGGCGGATTTTGCGGCAATCAATCTCAAGTGATGGGTGACATCCTGGTTGCCCTGGGATATTCGGCGGATGATCTGCTGCTCCCGGAATTTCCCGACCATCAGACCATTCTGGTCAGATGGGATGATGCGTGGCATCTGTTCGATCCCTATCACGCGGTATTTTTCCGGAGGCTAGACAACGACGAGATAGCCGATATTCAGTACATCCAGGAGAATCCGGATGTGGTATCGGGGCGCGCGGATCAGTTTGGCAACATCATGAGCGGCAGCAGCGTGGATGATGTTCTGGGTCAAATTCAGGCCTACCAGGGGATCGACAATCTGTTTTATCCACTGTGGGACAACTGTTCGCCGGTGACAGGCGGGTGGGAAATATATCCCGGAGAAACCCTGCGCGTGACCACGTTGAGCAACGGCCAGACTGTCCTGGTTTGCCCGACGGGACTCGAGGATGACTGTTCCCCTTTGGAAGCCATGGCTCAGGTTTCCTTCGAAAGGCCTTTGCAGATCGCGGCCGGCGTTCAGCGCGCCGAAACGTGGGTGTCTCCGACTCCTTTGAACTCGATGACAATTTTTCTCGATGTCTCGACGGCGGGCGACCTGGAAGGGGAACTGATTTTGGATGGAGTATCCCATCCGTTTTCCGAGGCTCTTGCGGCAGGGGATGTCGAGGTCAATTTCTCTGCGCTGTTTGACCACGGCGAAGGATTGATTCTCGATGCCCGGCTCCAGGTCTATTCAACCTCAACCGTTTCCGGGGAGGGAACCGTTCTTGTCGGTTCGCAAATCTCTCCCAAGCGCCTGCCGATGATAGACAGGGACCAGAGGTCTTTTGAGATTGCCTGGGATGAAGGCGACTCGGATGTCGAAGTGACCAGCTATTATCAGGATGTTCAGGATGCGGGCGAGTTCATTGTCATTTTGACCGATCCTATGGAAGTGCTGGGCGACGGCCGGGCCAGATATTCTCTGTTTGTTTTAGCCTACGAATCCCCTCTGGGCGATGTCCTGGAAGCCGAACCGGCGGACGGACTCGGTATCGAACTGGTCGCCGATATGCCCGTTGAAATACTGCCCCCCGCGCAGTTGCCAAGGGATCAGCCCGGCAGAAACGAGTCTCATCCGACGAACATCACAGGCCCTATGAGATCCCTGGAAATCAGCGACCGATTATTGGGATTCGTCGTCTTCGGGCAGTATTCCGGTGATGTGGAATTTACTCTGCGCATCGACGGGCAGCAGCGGGACTTTCAAATCGCGAAACTTTTTTCGGGCGGCTTTGAGGTTTCCGATGACTTATCTTCGTCTTTTATTCTGAAATTCGTGGGTGACTGAAGATTCATAGCGATACGGGATGATAAGCCGGTTTCGATAAAACCCTCTTCGTGAAGAAAACCTATATTTTGACCGGTTCGTAGCATGTTGATAGGCTGGAATCCGTTTTATGGAATTGGGAGTTGGTCAATGAGAAATACCGGGATCGCTAAGATTTTCCTGATAATGGTTCTGCTGATGTTTGCTGCACTGACCTTTTCGTGCGGGGATGATGACGATGACTCGTCTTCATCCGGCGAAAGCGAAGTTGTTGACGATGATATCAATGACGATACCGAAGACGATGACGATACAGTGGATGACGATACGGCTTTGCCTGACGACGACACAGGTGATGATGATACGACTCCGGCGTATGCGGATGAATTCAAAGTTGTGGAAATCGTCGCGGAAACAACGGCGATTGAAAAACTGGCTGTGCAGGCGTGCGCCGGCTTGTATAACCGCCGGCTCGGAGGTTCCGTTTACACGAGGGAAAATGCCAAAGATACCCGGTGGCTGGACGAACTCGATCTGGAGCCGAGCGAATCCGTTGATGTCGCGAGTTTCCTGGAAACATGCGCCGGGGATTTTGGTTGCGTGCGTTATTCCTATGAAGATCAGCAGGCGCTTATCCCCAATATTCTGACCGTCGGCGCGGTTCTCGGCGCCGTGCCGCTGGCCGAGGAAATGACGCCAGCGTGCGCCGATCCTGTGTTTGACGCAATCGCCGAGTTTGAGCAGAGCGATACTCCTTATCTCGCCACGGAATATGTCTATGAAAACTATCTTGACGATACGACCGGACTGGCCATGACGAATCCGGGATATAACACGCAAGACGACACGGTCTGGGATCCCGCCCTGGAAAACGCACCACGCACTACAGTGATCGATTATATATTTTCACGGAAACTCTTTGCCGTATTTTTAATAAACGGCTGCATCGATAATACGGACGAAAACGAGCTTCTGACGAAAATCGCCACGGAAAACTCCTGGCCCAGGCCGATCGGCGTTTACGGCTATAACAATTCGTGGATGGTGTTCGGAGGATATCTTTTTGAGGCGCAGACCAGGTGCCTTGAGTCCCGGAACATGGGCGCCATTCCTACGGAAACCACGAACCTGTCATTTTTCTCCACGCGGCGCGCGCCCATTGTCGAACCGGGCGAGATCGAACAAAACGAGCCGGAAAATATGGAATATGACCCGGATAAAACCTACGTGGCGTTCGTCGTCGGCGACGGGGACAACGTGTCGTATATGCTGGACGCGCGCAGCAACTGGATACGACAGCGCCTGGAGGATTGTGATCAGGAAGAAAATTCATGCGAACCGATCACGTGGTCCATTTCCCCGCATCTTCCTTATTTGGCTCCCGACGTTCTCGAATGGTATTACGAAACGAGCAAACAAACGGGCAAAGATTATTTCATGCTCCCGCCAAGCGGTCATCTGTACGCATATCCGGCTTCCATGGGCGACGAAACGCAGGATCAATTCGTCGCGGCAACGCAGGCGGATGCGCTGATCCTGGATACGGGCAGCACAATCCACTGGGAATGGGCGACCACGTGGCGGCAGGCTGAAAGGCAGTTTATGCCGAAGTACGCCGATGCGGGTGTTATCAAAGGCGTCTTTCCCGTCAATGTGCCTTACATGTTTCCGACTTTCACGGGATGGGGGCCGACTGAGTTTTTCAGGATCATCCCCGGCGAAGACGGAGGCGAGGTCGTGCTTTTCAAACCGAGAGAGTGGCGTGGCATCGACGACAGCGGAAGCGGATTGACCACGCCGTTCTATTTGAGCCCGGAGAATATGGCCGATGAATTGGCCGGTTATCCGTCGGGCGCCGTCGCGTACGTGTACATGACCAGCGACGGGGGACTGAATCTGGAAAATTCCTTCATGGCGCTGGTGGGAATGCTGCCCGAGCGCGTGCAGCTAGTCAGCGGCGACACCGCCGCGCGGCTTGCATTGGAAGCGTATCATGGCGGCATTGCCGGCCGATAGCTTCCGTCAGTATTAAATGAGATATTGTGTTTCGACGCCGGCCGTATTGGTGATCCGCGAGCAGATTTCGACGGAGATTGCGAAGATGACATCCAGAGGAAGGTGATCGCCGATCGAGCGGTCGAAAAGCATCTTGGATTCGGCTTCGAATTCTTCGCTGCGTGCCCATAACACGACCGCTACCGGGACTCGCGGGAAGAAGCGGAAGCTGTATGCCGCGTCTCCGAATTCAACTTTTTCTCCGCCCAGACTCACGCAAGCTTCTTTGAATCCTTCGATGTCGTCGGAAAAGGCGCGTGCTATCGAATCTGTCGGAATGGCATGAGGGCCCCGGAAAAACTGCGCGCCCGACGGAATGTCCTTTTCCGATATCCATTCTTTTTTTAATAAAACTTCTTTGGCTTTTAACAGGTAGAAAATCGTCGACAGGCTGATAGCCGTATTGACGGGCGGAGAAGCGGGATCGCATGCTGCAATCTCAAAACGCTTCGGATAGACGGCGTAAAGGTGTCCCCAGACATCGAGCTCAAAACAGCCCTGATCATGCCTCCAGGAGCAGATGGCTGATCGGCATACTTCGGAAGGATCCATTTTCGAAAGCTTCTGGAAATACTCTCTGTCGAGCTGATAAGTCATGGTCCACCCTACGCTGCTCGTTTAACACAAAAGATAAGGATGATGAAATCCTTCTTTTTTTATCATATTGCCAGTGTGGGAAAACTTAAAGGCTTTCGGACTTCACGAGAAAAGTCTAACTTGTGAGGCAGTGGAAAACGCCCGGAAGCGCTACGCCCAAAGCGAGGAGTGAATCGATGAAAAATTTCAGCACGGTTTTTTTGCTGATCGCGGTGCTCTTAGCCCTGACTCTCGTCGTTTCGTGCGGGGACGATGATGACGATAACAATGATGACGAAGCGCCGGACGCCGGCGATGATGACAGCGCGGCCGCGGACGACGACGCCGACGATGATGTGAACGACGACGTGGATGACGACGTGAATGACGACGTCGATGACGATGACCTGGTGGATTACGGCCACTTGATTCCGGGACCTGCCGAAGAAGGCTATGATCCTGAACTGGAAGAACTCGCCCGCATGTACGACCGCCAGTTCCACGTGTTCAACGCCGCGGGCATGGATCTGAACGCGGATATCCGCGTGCCGGTGGAAAACGCCGACGACCGGGAACTGATTCGGGCCTTTTTGCGGGAAACGGACGGATGGGACTTCGAAGCTTATAGTGGCAAAGCCGTTTTCGACGTCGTCACCGGTTATAATCCGACCGCCGGGCTTTACGCCGGCGTGGGCGTGGCGACGGAAGCATACCGATACGCCGTGCTGAAAGAGCAGGGCTACGCGGATGAAGAAGTGGAAAGGGCGCGGGATTATCTGACGAAGGCGCTGGAGGCCATGCACATTGCCGTGGCCGTCACCGGCGTTCCTGGCGTCATCGCCAGGGGGTATTCGCGAACCGATATCCCCGGCAATGCAGGCGATCGAGAGACCGTCCCTTTGTTTGATGATTACGGAAATCCGTTGCCCGCGGAAAAGAGCAACGGAACCTGGCGCGAGGACAACTCCGGCGGTCAGTATCCCAATTATATCTGGGTGGATTCCTGCAGCCGGGATCAGATTCTGGGCTGGTGCGCCGGGATGGCGGGCGCGTGGGAAGTCATTCGCGACGATGAGAGTTTTTCCGATGAGTTAAAGGATCAGTTGCAGGAAGACGCGCGGCAAATGGGCCTGCAACTCATGATCGTTCGCGACGACGGTTTCGACCTGGAGATACCCGACGCCGACGGACGCACCACGTATCACGGATACCTGCATGAGAACTGCTACGACCGCACGTGTCTGCCGTGGACGCCCCTCAAAAGCGGCAGCATGGCGATCATGGCCCTGGGCATCGTCGCGACGCTTGCCTACACGGCGGAGGATCCGGTGCTGGACGACTTTCTTTACGAAACCCTGATTGCGGAAAGAAAACTCGACGAGATTTCGCTGGATAATCAGATCGGAACGGATTTATGGTTTTACACGAACTATTCCTCGACGAATATGATTTTCCAGGGCGGACTGATGGCCCTGCGTTATATCGATGACGAGCAGGCCCGGGAAAATATCCGGCAGGCGATTGATATCAAAATGTACGACAAGCCAGGATGGCCCCGGCAGCCCGTCGAACTCGGCCAGAGCCTCTTTGATTTTATTTACGCATCCGGGATGGCCGGCTCCTCGGTGAATACGGTTATGACGCAAGCCCCGGACGAAGGCGCCATGGAGCGCGGCCTCGACACGCTGACGCAGTTTGAAACGCCGCCGTATTATCAGGAAGATGTTTTCAATTGCGACGAGGCGGAAATCGCGGCGAGGCATTGCGTGTGCGTGGACGGTGAAACGGAAGTGGATCTGATCGGGGAGGTCGGCTGGAACGAAGCCCTTGTGTCCGTGCAGCCTCTGCCTTTGGCTCTGCGCCCGAAATCGAATTATTACTGGCGCTCCAATCCTTACGAAGTCAATCACGAAGGCGATCCCGACGAACTGCTCGGCGCCATCGACCTGCGCTACGCGTACTGGCTTGGAAGGTATTTTCGGTAACGTTAATCGCACTTCGATAATTTGCGTCCCAAAGTCTGTCCACACCGGGCATGCGACTTGTCCTTGACACTATAGAGCCTTATTGCTACAGGATTTCAAGTAGTCAATTAAATAAAATTAACGGGCGGAACGTTGCGCCGCAGTTGCATGTAAGTAATTTTGCCTTAACGGCAATTCCGAATGTCAAACGCCAAGTAACTTTATTGGAGGCGACGAATATGAGAACCGATTCCGGGAAAAGCAAAACAGGTATTTATCGCTATTATGCAATCGTAATTTGTTGTGTGCTCGCAGTTTTCCTGTCCGGTTGTTTTGTCAGCGATAAAACGGTTGTGGAACGAGGCAGGCCGATCGATTCGGAGAAGATCAGTCAAATCCAGATTGGGAAAACAACCCGGTCTGAAATCTTCTCGCTGCTGGGATCGCCGAACAGCATTATCGACGGCCGTTCCACAATGTGGACGGGGGAATACCTGAATTTTTACGGCTATATCGAAAGCCGGGAAATTTCTTCTTTGGATGACAACCACTACGCATTTTTATACAAATTCAACAAATCCCAGGCGAAGGGAAATCTGGTATTCGTCGTGCTGGTCGGCGCCCGGAAAAATAAAGTATCTATAAAAGGCGATGAGCTCCTGATAATTTTCACTAAAACCGACAACGTTGTCGAGGAAATCGCTTACAGGAAAGAGATTGATGAATAGAAACCGGTTTTCAAAGCGAGGCGGCGCGATGACCTCAAAGCATGGCTGTGCAAATTTATATGGAGCATAAGGAGAGGGTGTTATGAAGAAATGCAAACACTTGTTTATTGTCTGTCTCTTCCTGGCCCAGGTTTCCGTGGTGGCAACCGCATGCATGCATGTTGAGATCCCGATCATAGATGAAAGTCTTATTAGAACAATAGCACGGGGCAATACGGACCAAGAGCAAATCGTCAAGACCTTCGGAATACCCGACATCATTGTGACGTCGGAATCTCTAACCGTGCCGGAAGGATCTATTTTCCATAGCAAAAAGAAGTGTTTCGAAAAATATAAAGACAAAGCTAGAAAGGAATATATGGCCCCTTATTATCATGAGTTGGATGAATTTATTGAATCGAAAAGAGGGCACTATCTTTTTGACGAATGGGTGACATATATCTATGCCGATATATTTTATCAGAAAAAGCAGGGCAAAGGTGGCGGAGGGGCTGGTCCCATAATTATTATTCAAAACAAAAATAGCTTGAAAGTTCATTTTAATGAGCTCGCCGTATTTTTCGACAAAAAAACTGGGAAAGTCGTCGATTATGCCTATCGAAAAGAGTGGAAATGGGAAGACTACAGCCGGTTGATGCGCAAGGCACTAGTGAAGACTTATCGCCCAGTGGAAAATCCCTACCCGCAATGTTCCTCCGACGATGAGTGATAATGAAGATGCAGCGTAATTGCCAAAAAAGAAAACTCCAGTTGCATGGGTTGTTAATAATACGGAAATGCAAATACTTCTTGAAAGACCTCGAAAAAATTAAAGTTGTGAGTTCTTGCCTGATTTTACGGTTCATCGCGAATTACTATGCTTAAAAGTATTAAATGGCAGATGTCGTTTCATTGTCCGGAATACGAGGCTGAAACCCCGGAGGGGTGTTTGGTCAATAGCGAAGGGCTTTAGCCCTGGAATAGGATATTGTCTTATTTTAATATAAACCCCTGGCAAGGGGTGTAGGAAGAGCATCCGCCATAAATACTATATTGATGATCATAAAAAGAGCCGCCTGCGCCCCAGTATTGGGGCTTTTAAAAGTTTTGACATATCATTTTTCCAGGGCTAAAGCCCTTCGCTACTGACCGACATCCCTATCGGGATTTAGCGCGGGCGTTCAACCACCATGTTTAATCGAAATGAACCATGAAAACACTCATCATAGACGGGAATGGAAATTCGCTATGAATTATAAATAAACACCGGTCGAAGATGCCCGGCGTTTATTCATTGCGCGAGAGTTTCTTTTCATGCCGGATCGTTTCGGCATTCCTTCACGCCCAGCATGCGCAGCAGCGTGATCATCGGGCATGCTTTGGTGAAAGCCGATTGAAGCAGGTTGAGCCCCACGAATGCGGTGAAGATAAAGACCCACGGAGTGACGAACACTCCGAGGGCGACCGACAGCAGAACGAAGAATCCGGCGATGAGACGCAAATATTCCTGAATCGTCATTGGCGCATCTCCTTTGTCAATCAAATGAACTGCTCTATGGGCAGCACCGCGATATGTATCGGCTCCGCGCAGTCCTGCGCAATTTTGCAGGCGCCGAAAAGCGCCGCTTTGAGCTGTTCCACTTTTTCATCCGCGACAATGGAGAACACGATGCTCGATGCTCCCGGATGAAGACGCGAACCGAGTTTTTTCCCGTGCGCGCCTTCGCCGAGAACCGTGGGGATTTCGGTAAATCCCGTGGCGTTGTTTTCTTCGAGCACCACTTCGACCGAGTCGCGGAATTTTTCGTTGACGATGATCATGAGCATTTTCATGCGATGGCCTCCTTGGCGTTTTTCGAGCGCGTCAAAGTTATGCGACGAACCATGTAGTACATGAGCGGGATGACCACGAGGGTCAGGGCCGTGGAGATCGTGACGCCGAAAATCAGGCTGACCGCGAGGCCGGAGAAAATCGGATCAAGCAGGATCACGGCTCCGCCGATCACCAGCGCCGCGGCGGTCAGAACGATGGGCCTGAAGCGGATGGCTCCGGCTTTCATGACCGCTTCGGAAAGCTCGGTTCCGGCGTCCAGTTCCTGCTCGATGAAATCGACGAGCAGAATCGAGTTGCGCACGACGATCCCGGCCAGGGCGATGAATCCGATCATGCTCGTGGCCGTGAAGTACGTGCCGGTCAGCCAGTGCCCCGGGATGATGCCGATCAGCGTCAGGGGGATCGGCGCCATGATAACGATCGGCGTAATGAAGCTTTTGAACCAGGCGACCACGAGGATGTAGATCAGGATCATGACCACCGCGAACGCGATTCCCATATCCCGAAAGACTTCGTAAGTGATCTGCCATTCCCCGTCCCATTTGACGGTGTAGCTTTTTTCCGACTCGGGCATCCCGTTGTAGAGCATGGCGGGGTTCGCCCCGTCGGGAGATATCAGAGATGCGACCTGGTCCTTGGTGTCCAGAATGCCGTAGACAGGGCTTTCGTCTTTTCCCGCCACCTCGCCGGTGACGTAAACAACGCGGCGCAAATCCTTATGATAGAGATAGGGACCCTGCGTGGTGGAGGTTATCGAGGCCAGTTCCTTGATGGGAACGAGCCTTCCGTCGCTTGCGTGAACCTTGATGCGCGCCAGATCGTCGATGGAACTGCGCATCGACTGCGGCACGCGCACCATCAGATTCACCGGTTCGCGGTCGCGCTCGGTGTGAAGCAGGCCGGCGCCCTTGCCGTGCAGCGCCAGGCCGAGCGTGTTGGTGATCTGCTCGGTGGTGATGCCGGAAAGAGCCGCCTTGGCTTTGTCCACGGTGAGCTTGTATTCAGACTGCGGGTGCTCGACCCACCAGTCCACGTCGACGATGCCCTCGGATCGCGCAAAGACATTCCTGACGCGTCCGGCCAGTTCGCGCTGCCCTTCGATATCCGGACCGTATATCTCGGCCATCATGGTCGACCATACCGGCGGTCCCGGCGGCACTTCGGCAACGATCGCCACGGCGTCGTATCGGTCGGCGATTTCCTTGATTTCGGGTCGCAACCGTCGCGCGATCTCGTGGGATTTTTCAGACCGTTCGTGCTTCTCAAGCAGATTGACCTGGATGTCGGCCACGTTCGGACCCTGTCGCAGGAAGTAATGCCGCACCAGGCCGTTGAAGTTAATCGGCCCGGAGGTTCCCGCGTAAATCTGCAAATCCCGGACGACGGTTCCTTGGCCAGGCGGTCGGCGATGTCGCGGGCCAGCGACGCGGTTTCTTCCAGCGTGGCGCCTTCCTTGGCGTCGATGATCACCTGGAACTCGGACTTGTTGTCATGGGGCAGCATTTTGACCTTGGCGCCGCGCACGGCGAAAAGGCCGAAGGAAAGGATGAGGACGCCGACGACCGCGCCGAGCGCTCCCCAACGCAATTTTGGACTGGCGATCAGCGGAGCCATGAGGCGTCGATAGAATATGCCGATACGCGAATTCGCATCGTCATGATCATCGGATTCGGCGGCCTTGAAGGGGCTGATTCGAAGCAGCAGATTGGCCATCCAGGGCGTGACGACAAAGGCTACGACCAGGGAGAAGAACATGGCCGCCGACGCGTTGATCGGGATCGGACTCATGTAGGGGCCCATGAGGCCCGTGACGAAAGCCATGGGCATCAGCGCAAAGATCACCGTGAAGGTCGCCAGAATCGTGGGATTGCCCACTTCATCCACCGCGTACGGCGCCATGGTCGAAAGCCCCGCCCACTTCATGCGGAAATGGCGGTGGATATTTTCCACCACGACGATGGCGTCGTCCACGAGAATTCCTATGGCGAAGATCAGGGCGAACAGGGTCACGCGGTTGAGCGTGTATCCGAAAAAATAGCTGGTAAACAGCGTGAGGGCCAACGTGACCGGGACGGCCACCGCGACGACGGCGGCTTCGCGCAGTCCCAGAAATACGCCCATGAGTATAATGACGGCGATGGTGGCCAGAGCCATGTGGAAAATCAGCTCGTTTGATTTTTCCTGCGCGGTCACGCCGTAATCCCGCGTGACGGTAGTGTCGATGCCCGACACGAGAACCGTGCCTTTGAACTCGTCGATTTTATTTCGCAAATGCTCGGTCAGCCAGGTCGCGTTGGCGCCCCGGCGCTTGGCCACGGCGATCGTAACGGCCGCTTCCTCGGCAAAGGGCCAGTCGTCGGAAGTGACGGTTTTTCCTTCTTTGACTCCGCCGCGAAACATGACGTAATCGGAAAGCTCTTCGGGACCGTCTTCGACCGCGGCGATATCGGCCAGGTAAACGGGACTGCCGTTGTACACCGCGACGACGGTGCGGCTTACGTCTTTCGCATCACGGAAAAAGTCTCCGACTTCCACGAGAAAGTTTTCGGACGCTTTGTCGAAGGAACCGGCCGGGAGATTACTGTTGTCTCGCGCCAGGGCCTGATAAACCTGCAAGGGGGAAATCATCCGGCTTTCCATGCGCGCCGGATCGATCTGCACGCGCACCTGTCGGCGCTGGCCGCCGATCAGGGTGACTTCCGAAACGTCTTCGACCTTCTTGATCTCGGTGGCGAGTTCTCCCGCGACCTGGCGGAGCATGAAGGAGTCGTAGCGACGCGAATGGAGCGTCACGGAAAGCACCGGAACGTCGTCGATGGTGCGCAGCTTGATCAGAGGATTGGAGATGCCCGGCGGGATGCGGTCGGCGTTGCCGTGCAATTTGTTATAAACTTTGACCAGACTGTCTTCCTCGTTTTCCCCCACGTTAAAGCGCACGATGACCATGGAAAGCCCGGGGCGGGATATCGAGTAAAGATGTTCGACGCCTGGGATCTCCCACAAAAGCTTTTCCATCGGCGTGGTCATGCGCTGCTCGACTTCTTCGGAAGAAAGGCCGGGAGCCTGAACGAACACGTCGATCATGGGAACGATGATTTGGGGTTCTTCTTCGCGGGGCGTGATCGTCACGGCAAGGATGCCGAGGAAAAAGGAGAGAGCGATCAAAAGAGGGGTGAGTTTGCTTTCAAGAAAACGTCCGGCGATTTTTCCCGACAGGCCGAGGCGCTTTCGTTCGTATCGATGTCTTTGGATGCTCGCGTTATTTTTTTCCATTATTGGACCACCTTTGCAGGTTGCGTGTCTTTCAGGCCTTCAATGTCGGAGACGACCAGCCGGTCACTGGCTGACGGACCGCCCAGAACTTCGACTCTGTCGCCGAGCATCCGGCCTTCGCGGATCAGGCGCAGGCGAATCGTGTCCGTGGCGTCGACCACGTAAACGGCGGAAAGCTGCCCGTGCCTGACAATCCGGTCTTCCGACACGGTCAGAACGCCCAGCGTCCCTTCGGGAAGAGCAAAGCGCGCGCGGCCGAACATTCCCGAGCGCAGTTTTTCAGCGGCTTCCAGCTTGACGCGCACCGTGTTGCTATGCGTTCCGTCGGACAGGGGAACGATCTCGCTGATGGATCCTTTGACCGATTGATGATCCAGAGCGTCAATGACGACTACGACGGCTTCGCCGATTTTCAGGTGATCCACGTCCCGTTCGTTGACGGTGGTTTCAAACTCCAGTTCGCTTTCGCCTTTTGATTCACCCTCCATGCGGATCAGCGGCCTGCCCGGAGCGACCATCTCGCCCTGGTCGATCATGGTGTCGACCACGATGCCGTCGAAAGGAGCCGTGACGCGCGCTTCTTTCAGGTAGCTGCCGGCGGTCGCCAGAGCGCCGTTGGCCTGCTTTACCGCGCCCTGCGCGGTCTGGTAATCGAAAAGCGCCTTGTCGTATTCGGCCTGGCTGGCCGAGCCGGTTGTTTTAAGTTCTTTAAAGCGTTCGAAATTGGATTTGGCGATTGATAGCGCCGCCTGGGCTTGCGCGAGTGCGCCGCCGGCCTGCTGGACCTGTCCGGCCACGTCTTTGGCGTCTATCGAAAGAAGAAGGGTCCCGCGTTTGACGCGGTCGCCGGCCTTGACTTTCAGCGCGGTGACCGAGCCCATGACCTTGCTGGCGAGAATCGACTCGCGCACGTTCTTGACGCGGCCGACGGTTTCGTAGAATCCGCTTCCGCTGTCGGCCAAAAGCGCTGTGACGCGCACTTCCGCCATCGGCAGGGTCATCGCCTCCGCCTCGCGTTCATGGGAACAACCGATCGCGAAGATCATGACGCTCGTTAAAAAAAGCCCGATGAGAATTGTCGCCCAATTATTTATTTTCATGAATCCATCTCCTCTATAGCATTGTTGTCAGGTCCGCATTGGTTGTCCCCGACGGCATGGCGAACCGCCAGGCGGGAAAGGATCAGCCCGTAGGCCGCGTCGAGTTCGTTTGTCTTGGCTTCGGTGTCGGCAGTCTGCGCGTCGAGCAGTTCGGCGATTTTGACCAGGCCTTTTTCGAAGCGGTTGGTTTGGATTTCCAGATTGCGCTCGGACTGTTTGACCGCAACGGAAGCCATATCGAGTTTTTTGGAAGCGGCCTGCAGAGTCAGAACGCGCTGCCTGACTTCAAGGCCGATTCCCTGTTTCATTTTTGCCAGAAGAATTTTGGAGGCTTTGGCTTTGTGACGGCTTCCGGCCAGTTTCGAAGCGTCTTTGCCGCCGTTGAAAATGTTCCAGCTCGCCACGGCCAGCACGGTCCAGTCCTCGGCCTGATCGCCGAATAAATCTTCCTCGTCATGGAAGTTGTATTCGCCGTGCAAGCCCAGCGTCGGGATGAATCCGGTTCCGGCCATCATCTGCTGCGAGCCCGCGACGTCGACTTTGCGCTCCATGGCCGCGAGATCCTGGCGCTTGTCGAGAGCTTCGGAGATCAGGTCGGGCAGGGGAGGGAGCACGCAATGAAATTTATCGGGCTCCGTGAGTTTCCAGGGCGTGTCCTGCGGTGAGCCCATCAGGAAATTGAGCTGCGCCAGGGCCAGTTGCCTGTTGTTGTCGGCTTCGACCCGCGCGACTTTCGCTTTGGCCATGTATACTTGGGCCTGCAGGACTTCGCTTTCCAGGGCCATTCCGCTTCGGTAGTAATCCTCGGCGGTGCTGACGTGACGCTGCATGGTGGCGATGACCTGATCGGTCAGAGCGACGAAACGCTGCGCGCGCAGAACGTTGTAATAGGCGTTGGCGACTTCGTATTCCGCATTGAGCCTCTGGCGCTCTTCCGTATACCCGGCGGCCGCTTTCATTTTCGACGCCTGGTAGATGCCGGTGATGATTTTTCCGCCTCCGAAAACGGGCTGATCCACGGAGATTTTCGTGTTGTAATCGACGGCTTTGTCAGGCTCATTCGGATCGCTCATCTGAAAATCCATGAGGGAAAATGTCCCCTGATTCAGGTCGGTTCCGAAGGCGTAAACCGGATTGTTCGATTCCATGTAGATTTCCTGCACCGTAACGCTGGGCAGGTAGTAGCCCGCGGCCTCGGTTATGCCGTAAGTCGCGGCTTTGTTCTCATGCTGCGCGGCCAGCAGGTCGTGATTCATCGAAAGCGCCTTTGAAACCGCCTCCTCCAGTGAAAGCGGCTCGCCCTCCTGGGCGAACGCTGTGCCGGTGATCAGTAACGCGACAAGCAATAAATTTGCTGACAGGATTCTAAAAAGCTTCATGTTTCGTTTCTCCAAATCGAGATGCATTAAGAGTCTTTCCTAACCACGAAACATGCCAACCTTTTATAATTAGTGTAAGTTATTGAATAATATAGTAAATAGGTTAATGTTGGATAATAGAATGCGCGATTAACTGAAACGACGTGTAACGATTCGTTTCAGACAAGAGAATCAAGTTGTTTCATAATGAAACGTGGCGTCAGGCTAAACCGTGCTTTTTCATCCGGCGCCATAAGGTGGTGCGGCTGATTCCCAGAGCCTGTGCCGCAGCATCCCGGTTATAGCTGTTTTGAACCAGTGCGGCCAGGATGCGCTGCTTTTTCTCGGATTGAATTTCCGGCGCAGGGTCCCGGTGAGCGGTTTGCGTCGTTAATCCGGGTAAGGATTCTCCCAAAATTCTTTCGGGAAGATCCTGCGGCAGGATCAGTTCGCCCGGCGAGACCGCCACGGCGTATTCCACGGCATTGATGAGTTCGCGCACGTTGCCGGGCCAGGAGTTTGTCAAAAGAACGCGCAGGGTTTCCGGAGCGAAGCGGCGCGTCCCTCGACTCGACCGGCTGGAGAATATGGCCAGGAAGTGATTGGCGATCAGTTCGATATCCTCGGGCCTTGCGCGAAGAGGGGGAAGCTGGATCGGGACCACGTTGAGCCTGAAATAAAGATCCTGGCGGAAACGCCCGGCGCGCACGGCGGATTCCAGATCCACGTTCGTGGCCGCGATGACCCGCGCGTCCATATCCAGAGTTTCAATTCCGCCGACTCTTTCGAATTTTCTTTCCTGCAACACGCGCAGCATCTTGACCTGCAGGGCGGCGGGCATATCGCCGATTTCATCGAGAAAAAGGGCGCCGCCGGCGGCCAGTTCGAGCCGCCCGGGCTTTCGGCGGACGGCTCCGGTGAATGCTCCTTTTTCATGGCCGAATATTTCGCTGTCGAGCAGTTCCAATGTCAATGCCCCGCAGTTTACGGCATGAAACGGGCCGTCTTTTCGTAGTGAGCGTTTATGGACGGCGCGGGCGACCAGTTCCTTGCCGGTCCCGCTTTCGCCTTGGATCAGCACGGAAACGTCGGTATCGGCAATGGCCTCGATCAGATCGAATACGTGCTGCATGGCTCCGGACCGGGTCAGGATGCCCTCGTATTGCCGGCGGCGGCCTTCCTGCTCGATGACGGTCGACAAATCGCGGATTGTTCCGAATACCATGGGGCGCCCGACGATTTCAGGCGGCACGCGAACCAGGCACATTTCGACGGGGATCTCGTCGCCGTTTTGCAAACGCAACGTGGATCGCGCCGCAAAGCGCTCCTGCGTTCCATCGGAAAAATCTTCGAAGGCGCAAGTCGCGCCGTCGTTTTCCGCGCCGAAAAGATCCCGGCAGCCCTTGCCGACGAGCTGGTCGCCGCGTTTTCCCGACAGATTTTCCATGGCGGGATTCATGTAGAGAATCTTTCCGCCTTCACCCATCAGCAAAATCGGATCGGACATTTTGTCGACCAGGTATCGAAACAGTTCGGATGAAACCTGAGTGGCGCTTGAGCTTTTCATGGAAACCGAGGTTACACGAGGGTATTCAACGAGGCAACAGAGTACGCGTCATACGGCCATTTCAACAATTGCCGTGACTCGCGGCTTTTTTTTCGAGAAGCTGCCTTACTTTTTTTAACAAATCCTTCGGATGATATGGCTTGCTGATGAAGTACGTGTTTTTTTCGAGTACGCCGTGATGGGCGACAACATCGTCGTTATATCCCGACATGAAAAGGGCTTTAAGATCGGGCTTGATTTTGAGAAGGCGGTCAAATAATTGTTTTCCGCTCATATTCGGCATGATGACATCGGTCAGCAGCAGATCGATATTCCTCGGGTTTTGCTCGAAAAGAACGAAAGCTTCGCCGCCGTTCGACGCCTCGATGATATTGTAACCCCGGCTTTCGAGCACTCTCCTGGCGAGTCTGCGCACGACGTCTTCATCTTCCACAAGCATGATGGTTTCCGAACCGATCATGTCTTCGTCGAGCCGAGTTTGCGCCAGTGAATCGACCTGTTCGAAAACTCTGGGGAAATAGATGCTAAAAGTTGCGCCTTTATTAATTTCGGATTGCACGTCTATAAAACCGCCGTTTTGTTTGACGATGCCGTAAACCGTGGCTAAACCGAGCCCCGTTCCTTTCCCCTGTTCCTTTGTCGTAAAAAACGGTTCAAAAATATTTACAAGAATATCCTTAGGGATTCCTTCACCGCTGTCCGTAACGGAAATTCGTATAAATTCTCCGGTGACTCCCGTTTCTTCCATGAAAACATGCTCTTCCAATTCAACATTTTGCGTTTCAATATCGAGCTTGCCGCCGTCGGGCATGGCATCGCGGGCGTTCAAGGTAAGGTTCACGAGAATCTGATCCAGTTGTGACGGATCGATCTTAATCCTTCCAATTCTTTTTCCCGGCTGAAACTGAAAATTGATATCCTCTCCGATCAATCGCATGAGCAGATTTATTGAATTCTCGATCACTTCATTCGGGCGAATGACTTTCGGGGAAATCACTTGTTTGCGGGAAAATGCCAGAAGTTGGGCGGTAAGCTCCGCGGCTCTTTCGCCGGCTGACCGGATTTCTTTCACATCCTCTTTTACCGGATCGCCGGGTTCCAGATTATCCATGATCATATCGACGTATCCGAGGATGCCGGTCAGCAGATTGTTGAAATCATGGGCGATGCCGCCGGCGAGCCTGCCGATGGATTCCATCTTTTGAGCCTGGTATAGCTGTTCCTGATATTTATTCCTTTCTTCTTCGGCTTTCATGAATTTTTTCTCGGCAATTTTTCTTTGGGTAATATCTTCAAAAACGACGCAGAACTTCTCCGGGGTGTCCCAGGGGCGATAGACGCGACAGTAATATAATTTATCTGTAGGCTGATGGAACATTTCAAAGGTAAGAGATTCTCCCGTAACAGCAACATGACCGTAGTTTTGAATCCAGGAATCTTCCGTTTCCGGCCAGACTTCGTGAACCGTTTTTCCGCGGACTTCCTCCAGGGTCACGCCGGTGATGTCCTCATATGCCTGATTGATGTATTCAAAACGATAGCTGATGAACTTGCCCCGGTCGTCGAAAACGGAATGGAAAATGACGAAGGCGTTGATCATGCTGCTTAAAAGCCAGGATTGCTCGTTGGCTATCGCTTCGATTTCGTTTTGAATTCGCTTGCGCTCGGAAATATCCCTGGCAATTCCCAACACGCCGATCAGATCGCCGTCCGCGTTTTTCATCGGCTTTTTAATGGTCTCAAACAGCCCGCGGTAACCCGTGTCCGCGAACGTGAGCCATTCCTCGTTCATGCTGGGAGCGTCGGCTTCCATGGCTTTTCGGTCATGATCGCGGAAAAATTCGGCCAGTTCCTTGTCCACAAAATCATAGTCGGTTTTCCCGACGATCTCTTCTTCTCCGGCGCCGAAAAACGATTCAAAAGTAGGATTGCAACTCAAATAAACGCCATCCGGATCTTTGAGCCAGACCAGATCCGGGATCGATTCAATCAACGTTCGGTGAAGAGTGACGGATTGCTTTAACGCATCTTCGGCCTTTTTTCGATTCGTAATGTCAATCGATTCCGCCAGAATCCTTTGGATTCCGTTGATCTCCACGGGGATGAGATACACCTTCTCCCAAAACAACTCGCCGGATTTTTTGCGGCAAAGCCATTCAAAATCCTGCGGCCCGTCATTCAAGCTTTTGCGTATCCATTTCTGGGCGTCAGCCAGGGAATAGGGTGGATCAAGCCATATGTCGGTGTTTTGCAACTCCTTCAAAGTCGTAAAACCATAGCTTGCGATCGCTATTGGATTGGCGTCGATAATTTCCCCGGTGTCCTTGTCGTGGACGATGATGGATACCGGTGATTCCATGAACAAAGCTTTGAATTGCTGTTCGCTTTTCCTAATCGTTTCCTGGATCTGTTTAGCTTCCGTGATATCCTGGCCGGTCCCGTAAAAGCTGATCGGATTGCCGTTTCCATCCCGCGTCGCTAATCCAATCCCATGGATATATTTCTGGTGGCCGTCGGGAAGGACGATCCGAAATACTTCATCGTATGTCTCATGGTTCTCAATGGCGCTTTTTATGGCGGAATCTATGCGGGCGGCGTCCTCGGGATGCAAACGTTCGTAAACTTGTTTGTAGGTAATGTTTCCCTTTTGAGGATCGTAACCCCAAATTCTCAGCATTTCTTTGGAGCATTCAACATTCTGCGTCGAAAGCTCCATATTGAAGCTCCCGATCTTTGTTAGTCGTTGCGCTTCATCAAGGGACCTGGTGATTTCAATCAGTTTCTGTTCGAGTTCATTTTTCTCTTCCAATAGGCGGCTTACCATTTTAGCGGGATCACTCATGCTTGCTCCCCTATCGGAAAAGATTGCCAAGTATATCGAACGCGCTTTGTTTTTCCTGAGTTATTGGAATCGAATCGAAAGCAACGCCGGAAATAATTAAGGAAGGCAGGCAGCCTGTCAAGAAGAAAAATCCTTTTCGTCAGAGTAGGTAAAGGGATACGAATTTCTCAAAGAAGTGGGCTTTGCATCTTTTTGCAACACCGAAAGCCGTCGTCGGGGTACGTGGATTCGGGCGGGTGGTGGTGCATGGCGGCAACCGATTCCCCGTAGCCGGTCGAACGCCAGCCAAAGAACGGATACAGGGCCTGATCGTTGTGCAGATTGTGGTTGTAGGAGCCTCCCCGGATGACGTGGTCCTCCTTGCCCGACTGCCATATTTCGTCGGTCCATTCGCTGACGTTGCCGCACATGTCATACACGCCGAAAGGGCTTTTGCATCGCGGAAAGGCGCCGGTGGGAGCGATAGCGCCCGCGCCGTGTTTAAGCGTATAAGTGTTGCATTGCGTGTGATCCAAGGTGTCGCCGCCGGGATAGAGCAAACCCGCGTCGCCCCCCGCGGCCCGTTGCCACTGGAGGCCGTCGCACAGGGATTTGCCGGCTTTAACGCAGGCCTCTTTCGCGTTTTGCCATGTCAGGGAGGTCCACGGGATTTTTCCCGGAAGACTTATCGCCGCGTGATGATCGCCTTGCCCCGGGTCCTGATTTGTGGCGTTTGGTCGTGAGGCCTCGTAGCGGTCGACGCAAAACGCGGGAACGCGTTTGAGTTCATTGCGCCGTCCCGACATCAATGCGCGATGCCCGTCGTACCGGAAAAAGACTTCTCCTGCCGGCACGTACGCCATATCCTTGGGACATGGGGACGGCGTCTGCTCGGAAGACGGCGTTTCCGATATTCGTTCCTTGATGTCGGGCGTTGGTGATTCGTATGTTCTTTTATATGGAGGCGGATAGCCGTTGGCGGGAAGAACTCCCGCATGATGCGCGTCGACGTCCTCAAAATGATCGCGAAGCTGTTCCAAATTCATTTCAGTTCTTTCAAGAATCCATTGTCCCTGCCGCCGGCGCCACAACGTTGGAAAGAATGCGGTGCTTTGAACATCGCCGATGACGATCCACATACTCAATTCGGCTCTGATCCGGTCGCCGTCGCGGACTGCGTGTACCGCGCGGACGCTCCGGAGCATTTGCCGGTATGTGGTCAGCATTTCATTGATCACCGTTTTTTGTTCCTGTGGACGGCCGGGAAGTTCTTTTTGAATATTTTCCAGGCCGTCGAGCCACCATCTTTGCGCGGCGCTGGGCGACATCAGTTTTTTCGCCGCGGAAAAGTCGCCGGACACGACGGCCTCTTTCATATGGTCCAATGCTCGGGCGACGGTCCAGGCGGGAATTTTTTGCTGAAGGCGGGATTTAAAGAAAATCAGGGACGATGCGGCGGCAATAAAAATGATAATTGCAATCCAAACGACTGTTTTTGCGCTTCGCCGCATGTAAGCACCCTTGCCGAACGGTAAATAACGCGAAATCGAGTCAAACCATTGTAGGTTTTATAAACATCTTCGTTGCGGCTTGACAATCGGTGTAGGTATGCTAAGAGCCGAATTCGGATAAAATTCGAACAATTCTCGTTTCTGGTTGGCTCGTGGACACCAAACCGAAAATCGCCGTTATGGTTATCGCCGTCATCGTCATCGCCGGCATATTCTGCATTTGGCTTGTGTGGCGGCAAACGGAGCATTACTTAATCCGGGAATCCCTGGAGAAAGCGCGAATCGTCGTCAATGCGATCAATATCGAACGTTTGCCGACCTTGAAGGGCGATGAAAGCGATCTGCAAAATCCGAATTATCGAAGAATCAAAAAGCAGCTTATCGCCATACGCGAAACCGATCCGAGATGCGCATTTCTGTATCTGATGGGGCAAAAGAAATCCGGCGAGATTTTCTTTTTCATCGATGCGCAAAGAACCGACTCCAAGGATTACGCTCCGCCGGGGCTTGTTTACCATGAGGTTTCCAAAGAGTACATCACCGTTTTTCAATCGGGAAAAGAAGAACTCGTCGGTCCGGTCAAGGATCGATGGGGCACCTTGGTTACGAGCCTGATACCCATATTTCATCCCGAAACAAAGAAACTGCTGGCGGTGTTGGGAATGGATATCAAGGCCGGGGACTGGTACTGGGATTTATTTAAGCATTGTCTAATTCCAACCAGTCTGACGGTTGTTTTGATATTGGTTACGCTGATGGTTTTTATTCTCAACCGCGATCGGGAAACGATTAAAAAGCAGTTGGCGGAAAAAGGGGAATTGTCGGAAAAACTGCAAGCCAGTCTGGAACAAGTCCAGCAGCTTAAGGGCATCATTCCCATCTGCGCGTACTGCAAAAAAATCCGGGATGACCGGGGATATTGGAATCAGCTGGAAATGTATATTCGCGATCATTCCGAGGCGGATTTCAGTCACGGCATTTGTCCCGAATGCTATGAAAAACTGGAAAAAGAAGAGCGATAATTCACATATCCGAATCCAGGTTCTATGGTTGCGGCGGCGTTGTTGTCAGGTTTTCCACCGCCACGTGGGCGAAATTCCAAAATGAAAAAGGTTTTGGAATCGTGTTTTCTCCCTGCTGAATTTCAGGCATTTGAGCAATCGTCTTTAAATTCATTGTCCAGGCAAAGCTTGCGTTAGGAGCAAGCGACATCATTTCCCGCCGGACGGCCTTCGGCTCCTTCCCCTCTTTGATAACAAGATCCGCCGACAAAATGATCAGGTCCGGCGGATTTGCCCGTAATTCATCCATCGCTTCCGAAAGCGACGAGGAAAGAATCGCGCGGCATTCCATGCGTTCGAGGAAGGTTTTGCCCATCATGCGCAGGCGCTCGTTTTCTTCCACCAAAAGGACGCTTTTATCCGGTGTCCGGGCGAATTTAAAAGGATGCTCGAACCATAAAGACGGCCATTCGGACGTTGGCGAGACTATCTCGCGTGCGATGTTTTCAACCTTTTCAAGGAACCATCCGCCGAAATCGAAGCTCCTTGTCAAAGATGCATAAGACCACGTTATCGGTGGAATATCCCCCGCTGTGGCGATCAATTCCCCCGTTTCCGGAATAGCCAGCAAAGCATGAATCCAGTGGAGAAGGCGTACTCGCCGTATCGGCTTATAGTCATTCGCGTCCATAATCTCCACGACGCCGGTAATCGATCCCGCAAACATCAGTGATCTTTGGTGATCGAATTCAAAGAGCCGGACCCCCGCGGGGGCCTTATAGATTCCGGATAATTCAAGGGTCAGTGGATTATAAACTCCGAATTTAAGAATTTTTGGAAACGCCACGAATATTTTACGATTCACCGAATCATAGCTCATTCCGTATGCGAAAGATCGAAAGGCTATTGAAGATTCAACCTTAAGATCAATAGGGTGAAGGCGCGTCAGACGATGATTCTGCAAGGCAAGAACAGCGCCTGAGTCAGGAATAAGCGCCAGATCGGAAACTTGTCCATCCGGCTTGAAATACGTGGATGCAAGCGTACGCCCCGCTCGGTTTACGGCAATCAGATTGCCCCCGTCGTCGGCTATGTAAAGAACGTCGCGCTGATTGTCCAAAACGATAAAGCTTCCGTATCCCGTCCAGGCGGGAAAATCCTCTGGCGGGATTTTACGTTTCCATAACAGACGAAGAGACGGAAGCTTCACGGCATACAGAAGTCCCTTGTCGCCATTAAATGCATATGCTTCATTCTTCTCGAAATCGAAGGCGATATTGTTGAAAAGAAAACCCATGTCGATCTCATTTAACGGCATCCATTGACCTTCTGCGTTTCGCTCCAGGCGCTGAATTCTCCCGTCGAGTCGCTGATAAACTTCCAATGATCCGGGCCTTCTTTCCACGCAGTAGGAGCGCCCGACATTGATCTCGTCTCCGAAAGCCACGGTCTCCGCGTTGAACTTGGGAAGGCGGCGCCCGAATGGCTGTGATATCGGGAATACTGAAATGGGTAATATGATCGATGCCATGGCTAAGAACAGGCAGAAGCGGCTTCCATATTTTCGACGGAGTAAATCCGTCAAGGACGTTCCACCAAAGCAGTGCAAAAGACTGCGCGGCGGGCAGGGGAGCCAGGAAAATGATCAGGTTGATCCATTTCGTATATTTGGAACGTGTGAGGATATCGGAGAAATACAAACCCAGGCAGACGGATAGGATCATGCATTGGCGTATAAAAAGAGGATGAAGAAGGAATCTCGATTCGCGAAGCGGGGGATTGGGCGGATAGCTCATTCCGAATCTGGCCCGCAGCCACGGTAGGCCGATCAGCAATCCCGCCGATGCAAGGCAAACGGCAATAAAAATTATCACAGGACATAATAGACCGCTGTCCTTGCCGCGGTCTGAGAAAGCGCCGCGGCTTTTCAACACGGCGTATGACTATGACGGTAATGTAAATGACCAGAGACGACGCGCCAATGATGAGGGCATGGTCAAGAAAAAAAATGGAGTTAAGGACTTCAAGCTTGGAAAGTTGACGATATTGCGAAACTTGAACCGCGATGACCTGATGGTAATAAAGAGCAAGCTTGAAAGCGGTGAGTATTCCCGCGAGCAATATCCATTTCGTGCGGTGTTGAGACTTTATTCATCCATCGGATAATTTATAAAGCATTCGAAAGCTGATGAAAAATAACCGCTGTGGCGGGCGGCAAGAGTTATCGGCGGCAAAAGCTCAGAGCGAGCTTGTTGAAACAATGAAGTTGAAAGCTTCTAAAATCGGTGTAAGATGCCGGTTCCCAACGACTTCCCGCCGGGAGGATCTTATGAGTCGATTGAGTTTCAGCATTGCGTGGATAGCGGTTTTGGCATTGTTTCTCAGCGCGTCCTTCGTGGCCTGCGGCGATGATGACGACGACAACAACGATGCGGATGTCGATGACGATACGGCTTCGCCTGCCGACGATGATGTTGACGACGACGTGGATGACGACGTCAACGACGACAGCGATGATGATGTCGACGATGATGTGAATGACGATGTCGACGACGACGCGGATGACGATACGACGATCCTCGACTGCCCGGCGGTTATTGCGAGGCAGCCCTATCTTCAGAACGTCACGCAAACGAGCATAAACGTCTTATGGCAAACCGACGAAGAGGCCGACGCCCTGGTCGAATGGGGCCAAACCGAGGAGCTTGGGCAATACGTCAACAATGACGAAATGAAAATACGCCACGATTTACAGATCGACGGCCTGGAGCCCGGCGCGCGCTACTATTACCGCGTGCGTTCGTGCCTGGATGTGACGGACATCGCTTCTTTTCAGACGGCGCCGGATGACGATTCGCCGTTTAACTTCGTCGCTTTCGGCGATAATCAGAGCGGGTATGAAATCTTCGCGCAGATTGCCCCGATGATGGTCGCCGAGCATCCGCATCTGGCGATTTCCGTGGGCGACACCGTCGATGACGGCTGGCAAAAAGAGGATTGGGACCAGCAGCTTTTCGGTCCGGCGCAGGACCTCTGGCGTGAAACGCCTTTGTACATTGCGACGGGAAATCACGAAGGTCTGGCGCCGTATTTGTTTTCCGATTTTCATTTTCCCTGCAATGACCGGGAATACTACTATTTCGTTTACGGCAACGTCTTTTTCCTGGCGCTGGCGCTGGACACGATTCACATTACGCTTCCCGCCACCCCGCAATATCGGTTCATGGTGGATGCCCTGTCTTCGGATGAGGCGCAAAACGCCGATTTCCGCGTCGTGTTTTTTCACACGCCGCCCTGGACGGAAGGCTGGGTCGGTTACGACGGCGAGTGGATGGTGCGAACCTTTATCGTTCCGGTCATGGAGCAATACGGCGTGGATGTCTATATGAACGGCCACACGCATGACTACGAGCGGGGCTTGCGCAACGGCGTCACCAATTACATCATCGGCGGCGCGGGAGGAGGCCTGGATTCCTGGGCCCGGGACGTCGAGCACATCACCGAGTACTACGCGGTGCATCATTACCTGAGCGTGAAAGTTGACGGCCCGACCATGACGCTGGACGCCGTAGGTCTCGACGGAGAAATCTTCGATACCTGGCAAATCACACGCAATGGCGATTGAAAACTTATTCTTATCCGTCAAAAATACTTGAGCAAAAGTGATCAGTTGAAAATCAACGACTTCGGGGAATAGATGCGACGAAAGAAAGACACGCAAACGGTAAAAGATCCGAATTTACGGCTTTGCGCCAGGATGTGGCTGAACTTAAACGGAAAGCCGTTTTTGGGAGCCGGGAAAATCAAGCTGCTCAAAGCCGTGGAGGAAACGGGATCGATCAGCGCCGCCTCGCGCCGGCTGCGTTTATCTTATCGCACCGCGTGGAACCGCATCGACGCGATGAATAACCTTGCGGGGGCGCCGCTGGTGACCACGAACACCGGCGGCGAAAAAGGAGGCGGCGCGCAATTGACCGACCTCGGCCGCGGCGCTATCGAATCATACGCTACGCTGGAAAAAGAACTGGAGAAATTCCGGCGTAAAGTCCAGAAGTCCGTGCTGAAAAATTTCCAAGATATTCCCGCGCTGGACGATTCCGACTCGAAGGACGATGAATCGAAATAAAAATTCCGAACGAGTTATCGTGAACTGATAATCATCAAACAGCGTCAACGTATTTTCCCGAATTGGGAGGCCGCCAAATCCCGTCAAAGATGCCGGTCAATAGTGAAGGGCTTTAGCCCTGGAAAATAAGGTCTTTTCATTTTCAATGAACCCCGTTAAGGGGTGCAGGAAATTCGTTATGGAAAGCGCACGCGTATCCCGGCGCGGTACGTGCGTCCGGGATCGGGGAATCCATACTGCGTTTCGTAAAGAGAATCGAGGATATTCTCCGCTTTGATCCAGATTTCAAGCTCCGGGACCGGAGTAAATTCCAAAACGGCGTCCCAGCGATAATAGGCGGGCAGCGTATCCCATATAAGCAAATCCGGGTCCTCGTACTTGCGCTCGCCGACGTATTCCAGAAAGTTGGAAAGTGACAAGATTTCAATCGGCATTAAGGTCAGTTCGCCCGTGGCTTTATGCTCGGGTTTGTTTTCCACGTCGCCCGTGTCGCCGTTTTCCTCGATGCGCCGGGCGTATAAATATGCGTAGCCGCCGCGAAGGCTGATCCAATCCCAGGGCTTCATGCCGACATTCGCGTCGACGCCCGCAAGCCGGGCACGGTCCGTGTTTTCCATGCGCCGGTTTCCCTCGCCCAGATTTTTGTACTCGATCAAATCCTGAACCTGCGCGGCCCATGCCGCAACCTCGATTGAATATCGTTGTAGCAAGTTCCCGTTGACGGCCAGTTGCCCGTGCCACGCGGTTTCCGGCTGCAAATCCGGATTGGGAAGAATCCTTGAGCCGGATTCGGCGAAGCGTTCGTGCAGCGTGGGGAAACGGCTTCGGCGGGCGCCGGTCAATGAAAGACTCAAAACCTGTACGGGAAAATAGCGCAATGAAAGCAGGGGGCCGAAAGCCGTCGTCGTTTTTCCGTCATAATCCGACGGCTGCTCCAAAGGCGTTTCGATGTCGTTTTGCACTCCGGCGGTTATGGAGAGTTTCCTGAAAGGGTACGCCTCGATCTCGGGGGCGATGGTGAAAAGACCGCGTGAGTTGATCTCCCAGTCCTCGTGTTTGTCCGGCTGCTGCCCGTGGCGGTCGTATTGCCCCTGAAGCCACAATCGCAAGCGCGTGTCGCCGCCGGGAAGCGGCCACAGGCGGCCTCCCATGCGCGCGCGCGATCCCGCGATAAAATCCCGGTAGGTGGATTTGTAGGAATCTACGTGATCCTGCGAAAAGTAATCGAGGTCGTCATAGGCCTTGAGCGTGTTTTCGAAAAAGCGCCCGTACGCGGCGACGTCGGCGTGAAAACGCTTTTTATGGATTTCCAGACCGAGTGATGCGCCGACGGCCCGCCAGGGATCGAAGCGCCAGAGTTTGGGGACGCTTTCTTCCGTCGACGGCGGCGCGCCTTTTTGCCCGTCGATATAAAACAATGAGGTTTTCAAGTTGCGGCCGCCGCCCAGTTCAATGGCGGTGTTGGCAAGCGCAAATCCTGTGCGGCGGTCGCTGTTCGTGCGCGTGTCGTTGTGGGTCTCGTTTGTTGTCGGGCTGAATGATTCGGGGAGCGAAAAGCCTTCGGATGTAGTTATTCCGCCCGCCGCCAGGGCGCCGACGCTGTTTTTCTTGAATGAGACAACAGCGCGTTCGCTGAAAGTCTTCGGCGTGCCGGCTTCCAGGGCCGCTTGAACGAAAGGGTCTGTTCCGGGCCTGCGTGTGACGATATTCACCGCGCCGCCGAGTCCGTTGGGGCCGTATAGAATCGAGGCGGGGCCGGGGGCGACGGTGATGTGATCGATCATTTCCGCCGGGATCATGCGCAGGTCCATCTGCCCGTCGGCGGGAATGTAGGCGGGAAGACCGTCGATCAAAACGACGGTCTGGCGCTGATCGAAACCGCGCAGTGAAAAAATCCGTTCACCGCGGGAGCCGGTGTCGGCATATACGGACGGAAGCGTTTCCAGAACATCGACGGCGTCAGCGGATTTGCGCTTTTCGATGTCCTGCCGGGGCAATTCCTTCACACCGGGATTCGGTGCAACGGATCTGACGACGACTTCTTCGAGATCGGGAACGGAGTCAGTTTCGTCGCCGGCGTTTTCAGCGGAGTTTTCGGTTTCTTCCGGCGGCGCGTCTGCTTGCTCATCGGCAAATGACCGGGTCGGCGTAGCGATAATCAAAAAGATAAACATAACAAGAACAAAAGATGATTGATGAGCGTGCTTTCTTTTCATGAATCGCCAATGCAAACCGGCTTTTAAAGCGTATTTATGCGTCCGAAAGAATAACGCGGGACACTTGCGTGACATGCAGGCAGCCAGGAAAGGCCAGCTCAATATCCCAGAACATGTCCGCGGAATCCACTTCGAGCCAGCCTTGCGTCAAATTCGCCGCATCCAAAGGCATAATGTCGGTGCAGTTGGTACTATCGGCGGGCATAAAGCCGTCGATGGATGCAAAATCCACCAGCAGGTCTTCCAGATTCAAATTGGGAAAGGCGAGTTCGACCAAGTCCGCCAGATTCACGGCGCTGACGCCGTCGACATCCTCGGGATCGACGGTCAAAAGGTCTTCTTCGATAGCTTGTCCACCATATTCCACGCTGACGATTTTGCCCGTCGGTCCTCCTTCGATATCCTCGACGAAAATTTCCGCGACGCCTCGAACGCCCATGCATCCCGGATATTCCAGGTCTTCGTCCCATGAGAGATTCGCCGTGTTCACCTCGATCCAGCCGTATTCGCACATGGCGGCTTCGAGGGGAATGATGTCCAGGCAATAGGGGCTTTGCTCCGGCGAAAAACCGTCCGAAGCGGCGAAATCGACGGCCAGACTGTTGAGATTGATATCCCCGCCGAGGGCCGCGCGCAAAACGTTTGACAAAACGACGGCGTCAATCCCGCCGATTTCTTCGGATTCGAGATCGCTCAAATCCACATCGTAGGAATTGCCCTGATACGTAACCGCAACGGTTTTCGGTTCAAGAAAATCATCGTCGTCATCATCCGAAGAATCGCATGATGCAAACATCAATAATGAGAAAAGGGCCAGGCAGGTTATTGTGGAAAAAAGAAAAAAACGGGCAGGGCGGTTCATCAGGATTCCTTTTTTGAAGCGTCAAAACTGAAATTTGCGAAAGATGTATTTTCGTTCGGGATGCAAAGATTCGTGATCGGCTCCTCGCCGGGATTGCGCCTCGACAAGCTTTCCGCCGTCATCGCAGCAATGACAATGAGGTCGCGCGCCAGCATCCCAAATCGCCGGGGCAGACGCCGCCAGCCTCCCGAGGAGAGTTTCAGAGTTTTTCCTTCGATGCCCGCTTTTTCCCGAAAGCGAGGGAGAAGCGACAGCGCCTGCGCCGTCGCGCTGCTCAATGAACCGAGACCGATTTTCTCGGCAACGACTTTCAGTTTTGACGGGACGCCGCTTTTCAGGAAAAATGCCAGGAAAGAAAGAACGCACAGACCGCGAACCGACATCCTCAAACCGACGAGGATGCCTTCGGAAGAAACGTCGAGACCGAGCAGGCGCATATCGCCCTCGCCGAGAAAAAAGCCGCTGACGACGGTGAAGAAAAGTCCCAGCAAAAGGTAACGGGGTTGAATCGCGCGCACGGCCGTTTTGGAATCGACTAAATAAAGAAGCAACCAGAAGCATCCCAAAGACAGCGAAGCCCAAGGAAGGGAATATACAAAAGCTCCGATGATTGTCGACAGCGCAAGAAGCCACAGCAAAACGTATAAGACTTTGTTGGCGCTGATCAGGCAGGATCCGTGGGTTTGCGCGGAGCGGTTCATTTCAATACCCGTTGCTCTCGCGGATTTCCGCCAGGCGCAGTTGGGCGCTATTGCCGAGAATGCGCCCGATTTCCGCGGCGGCGATTCCCGAAATCGTCAAAATCAAGGCTGGCAAGACGAGGATGATCCAGCCGTGACTGGTTTCGAAACCGAAGAATTCCGAAGCCCTTTTTAAAAGCTCCAGATATAGCTCGATCACGCGAGCCCCGAAATAAATTACATGGGAAATCAGACTTTGCGCGATGGTCCACCAAAGAGCGAGAACACCGCCGATGGCAGTCAGAATTCTGGATTCGGGCAGCGCTATGGTCGCCGCTTCAAAGCAGACCGCCTCCATGAAAATACCGATCATGGGTCCCAGAATAATGCCGCCGGGGGATATCGATTTGCATAACGCGGCCACCGCGCCGCAAGCCGCGCTCGATCCGCGATAAGGAAATATGCGGCGCTGCGCGGCGAGGATTATAACGCCTACGCACGTCAGAATCTGGCCCGTAAATGATATGCGCATCGTGTGCAGCAAACTGCCTAAACCGACTTCAGCGGCGCCCCAAAGCGCGCCGAATACGGCGGCGTAAGCCCAAAAGCGCGCCGAGGCATATACGTTTCCGGTTTGTTTTTCACCGCCGGGAAAATCCGGGATTTCGGTATGTTTCGGATGTTTATTCACTTCGCTCGAATCCGGATGAAAAATGTGGCCCAACGCTTAAGCGATATATATCAGAATGCATAACGCCTGTCAAAAAAATACAGGCTGTTTTTCCGCAGATTTTAGGAAGTTAATGATGTAAAAATAACGCGATAAAAAAAGAAAAACCGGACGGTAAATAACCGTCCGGTTTTTTTAGGCCTGCTTGGTGTATCTTAGAAGGCCTTTACCGCGTCGAACGCGCACGTATCCAGGCAGAATCCGCAATGGATGCAAAGCCCCGCGTTGATCGTGTGAGCCTTCTTCTTTTCTCCGGTGATTGCGTCGGAAGGGCACTTTTTCTTGCAAAGTCCGCAACCGGTGCAGGTTTCGGGATCGATTTCAAAGGTCAGCAGCGAGCGGCATACCTTGGAACGGCATTTTCCTTCCCCAATATGCTCGATGTATTCGTGTTTGAACCAACGGAGCGTGGAAAGGACCGGATTCGGGGCCGTCTGGCCGAGGGCGCACAGCGATGCGACGCCCGTAACCTTGGCCTGCTTCTCCAGCTTTCCCATCACCATGTCCAGATCGGCGGCTTTGTATTCGCCGGCGCAGATTTTCTCCAGGATTTGCAGCATGCGTTTGGTGCCGATGCGGCACGGCACGCATTTGCCGCAGCTTTCGCGCTGTATGAAGTCCATGAAGAATTTGGCCACGTCCACCATGCAGTTGTCTTCGTCCATGACCACCATGCCGCCGGAGCCCATCATGGCGCCCACGGTTTTGAGAGACTCGTAATCGATTTCGATGTCGAGTTTCTCTTCCGGGACGCAGCCGCCGGAAGGACCGCCGATCTGCACGCCCTTGATCTTTCGATCATTGGGAATTCCGCCGCCGATGTCGAAGATGATTTGGCGAAGAGAGGTTCCCATGGCGACTTCGACCAGGCCGGTCAGGCGAATCTTGCCGGAAAGAGCAAACACCTTGGTGCCCTTGGATGTCTCGGTTCCGACGGACGCAAACCAGCCGGCGCCCCGCTCGATGATGCTCGGCAGGTTGGCCAGGGTTTCCACATTGTTTATGATGGTCGGTTTGCCGAAAGCGCCGGACTGCGCGGGGAAGGGCGGTCTCGGTCTCGGTTCGCCGCGCTTGCCTTCGATGGAGTGGAGCAGAGCCGTTTCCTCGCCGCAGACAAAGGCGCCGGCGCCTTTTTTGATGACAATCTTAAGGCTGAAATCAGAGCCGAGGATGTTGTCGCCCAAAAGATTGCGCTTTTTGCATTCGTCGATGGCGATTACGAGGCGCTCGATCGCCAGGGGATATTCGGCGCGGATGTAGATGTAGGCCTTGTCGGCGCCGATGGCGTGGGATGCGATGATCATACCCTCGAGCAGGCGATGGGGATCGCCTTCGATGACCGCGCGGTCCATGTACGCGCCGGGATCGCCTTCGTCGGCGTTGCAGACCAGGTATTTCTGATCGGACTGCGTCTTGTTGGCCAGTTTCCATTTCACTCCCGCGGGGAATCCGCCGCCGCCGCGTCCGCGAAGGCCGCTTTTCTCCACTTCTTCGCACAAATCTTCCCGACTCATCGCAAGGGCCTTGGCCGCGGCCTGGTATCCGCCGTGCGCGATGTATTCTTCGATGCTCGTCGGATCGATGACGCCGCAGTTGGCCAAAACAAAGCGCGTCTGGGTTTTGAAAAAGGGCAGTTCATCCAGATAGGGCGCGCCTTCCCAGGCGCTTTGATCGCCCGTGGGGCGGAACTGACCGAAAATGTGATCTTGTTCCTCGGGGAGCTTGCCGGCAAGAACGGGCTCCAATAAGGAAGCCACCTTGTCTTCCGTCACCTGTTTCAAGGACAGTCTGCTTTTGCCGGGCAATTGCACGTCCAGCAGAGGTTCGATCACGCACAGGCCGATGCAGCCCACTCTGACGATGTCCGCATCGATCTTGTTGGTTTCAAGGTACTCCTTTGCGGCCCGGATCGTCGCGTTGGCTCCGGCGCCGAGGCCGCAAGTGCCCGCGCCGACCAGCAGTACCGGCTTATCAAGGGATTCGCGCTTGAGAAGGGCCATTCGCCGATTTGCCTCTTCAGCGCTGACGTCGCTATCGAATAAGTTAATCGTCGAAATATCACTCATGATTTTGCCCTTTTCCTGTACTTGTTAATGAGTTTCCTGGCCTTGGAGGGCGTCATGGCCGCATAAGTCTCATCGCCGATGAGAATGACCGGCGCCAAACCGCATGCTCCGATGCAGGCGACAATCTCAATGCTGAACAAGCCGTCTTCCGTCGTCTGCCCGGGCTCGATCTCAAGCTCGGTTTTCAGGGCTTCGAGGATCGTCGACGAACCCTTGACGTGACACGCGGTCCCCCGGCAAATCGTGATCGGATATTTGCCCAAGGGATGAAAGCGAAACTGGTTGTAAAAGGTCGCCACGCCGTATACGGCGCTTGTGGAAATACCCAGGTGTTCGCCGATTTGAGCCAAACTATCGGGTGATAGAAAACCCTGGTCTTCCTGCACGTCCTGTAAAATCGGAATCAGGCTGTCCGGACCGGCATCCGAAAAGCGGCTGAGTACATTTTCTATTCCGTCCATGATATTTACCTCATATGATCCTTATTGGTTTTTCAAAGAACGGTCAGGGTCTGGCCTGTCGACGTCTAACCTTGTCGGAGCCCATCGGCTCGCCGTCTCTGAGTTTTTCCACTTTGACCGCGCAGGCCTTATATTCCCACGTTTTGGATATCGGATCGCAAACGTCATTGGTCAGCACGTTGCCGCAGGCGTCGGCGAAATGGAAACTGGTCCAGACAATGCCCTTGGGCGAACGTTCCGTAACCCACGCCCGCAGTTCGATGGAGCCGCGGCGCGTCGTCGCTTTAATCCAATCCCCGTTTTTGACGCCGAGCTGCTCGGAATCTTCGGGGCTCATTTCCAGCCACTCTTCGCCGCAGAGCTCATGAATGCCCTTGCAGTGATGAGTTTGCACGGTGTGGTAATGCCAGAGGCGCCGGCCCGTGGACAACCACAGAGGATACTCGTCGTTGACTAACTCAGCCGGTCCACGATGCTCCAGGGCGACAAATTTACCCTTGCCGCATACGAAGCAGCCATCTTTGTGCAAGAAGGGGGTGCCGATATGGCATGAATCGGTGCACGGCCATTGCAGGCCGATGTCGTCGATGCGGTCGTATGTAATGCCGCAATACGCGGGACCGAGGGTGCGGATCTCTTCCCAGATATCCTCGGCTTTCTCGTAACTCATGTCGTAGCCCATGCGCTTGGCCAGTTCGCCAAGAACCCACCAGTGGCTTCTCGCCTCGCCCTGAGGCTCGATCACTTTGCGCACGCGCTGCACGCGTCGTTCGGTGTTCGTGAATGTGCCGTCTTCTTCCGCCCAGGATGTATCCGGGAAGATCACATCCGCGTAAGGGCAGGTCTCGTTGTAAAAGATTTCGCCGACGACGACGAATTCGCATTTTTCCAGGATTTTTTTCGTGTGAGCCATGTTCGGCTCGGACATCACGATGTTTTCGCCGTAAACGTAAAGCGATTTGACCACGTCTTCCATTATGCCATCGAACATCTCGGGAATCGTCATGCCGATTTTGTCGTCCAGATCAGTGCCCCAGGCCTTTTCGAACTTCTCGTGCGCCTTGGGGTCGTTCACTTTCTGATAGGACTGATAAACGTTGGGAAGCGCGCCCATGTCGCAGGCGCCCTGGACGTTGTTCTGGCCGCGCAGAGGATTGACGCCGCCGGCGTATTTTCCCACGTTGCCCAGAACCATCTGGAGGTTTGCCGTGCTGCGCACGTTGTCCACGCCGTGAACGTGTTCCGTGATGCCCAGCGTATAGACTAAGGAGATGGTGTCGCCGAATGTGCCCAGTTCGCGAGCCACATCCTTGAGCATATCGACGGGCACGCCCGTGATCTCGGATGTCCGCTCCAGGGTGTAGGAATCGACGGTCTTCATCATCTCGTCGAAGCCTTCGGTGTTGTTTTCAATGTATTCCTTGGCGTGCCAGCCGTTGGCGACGATTTCCCGAATCAAACCGTTGATGTAGGCCACGTCCGTGCCGGGTTTGATCTGAATGTACTTGTCCGCCCAGAGGCTGATATCCACGCGGCGAGGATCGGAAACGAAAATCCTCGCACCCTTCTTTTTCGCGCGCTTCATGTAATACGAAATGACCGGATGGGCTTCCGTTGTGTTGGAGCCGATGATGAACAGGAATTTTGCGTCCTCAATTTCCCCAATGCTGTTGGTCATAGCACCGGAGCCGAAAGATGCCGCCAGACCGGCGACGGTTGGAGCGTGTCAAGTACGGGCGCAATGATCCGTGTTGTTTGTTTTCATCACCGCCCTTGTAAACTTCATCATCGCGTAGTTGTTCTCGTTGGTCGTGCGAGCGCAACTGATCGACGCGAAAGATCGGTGACCGTGTTTTTCCTTGATCTCGGTCAGACGTTTCGCCGTGTAGTCCAGGGCTTCTTCCCACGACACTTCCACGTGCTTGCCGTCCTTTTTGATCATGGGGCTTTTCAGGCGCTTGGGGCTCGAAGGGAAGTCATAGCCGAATCGGCCCTTGACGCAAAGCATGCCGTCGTTGGGCGGATAGCCTTCCCGGCCGTCGACGCGGACAATCTTGTTGCTTCTGGGATCCACGTGAAGCACGAGTTGGCAGCCGACGCCGCAATAGGGGCAGGTGGTGACGTGCTTTTCCAGTTCCCATTCGCGACCGGTATTGATGGCTTTCTTTTCAATGATGGCCGCCGTGGGACAAAGCTGCACGCATTCACCGCACTGCACGCACGAGCTTTCCGCCATGGGAATGCCGTAGTCGCATACGACGGTGGTCGCGTAACCGCGTTGCGAAAGCGTCAGAACGTTATTGCCGACCACGTTGTGACAGGCTTCGACGCAGCGTCCGCACTGGATGCATTTGTTGGGATTCATCACGATCATGGGCGAAGAACCGTCCATCGGGCGCGGATCCTCTTTCACGACCTCGTATTGTTTGATTCCCAGCCAGTACGCCGCATCCTGCAGTTCGCAACGTCCGTTGGATTCGCAGACCATGCAGTTGTGGTGGCCGTTGCTGATGAGGTTTTCAACGATCACCTTCCTGGCCTGCATCACGAGGGCGGTTTGCGTCTGCACGACCATGCCGTCGGCCGCCGGAACGGAACAGGATGTCTGAAGTCCGCGCATCCCTTCGATTTCGACGATGCACGTTCTGCAGCGGCTGGCGGCGCCGGTTTTGCGGTGCCAGCAGAGTGTGGGAATATAAATTCCGTTTTCTCGCGCTACGTCGAGAACAGTCTGGCCCTCCTTAAAGGTCAGTTCCCGACCGTCCATAGTAAGTTTCATTTCACTTCCTTTGCAAAGAGGTGGTTAAATTGACTTTTGATGTGAAAATAAGCGGCTTTATGACCATTTTTGCCATATCGGTAATTTTCATTTCGCACATATTTTCTTGCCGTCTGCATCTTCGAAAAAATGAACGATTCGCCGACCGAAATTCGGGCTTAAAATCCATCCATTTAAGTGAGAAAAAGCGAACGGGCCACAACTTTAGCACTCTATTGTTTGCGAATCAATCCTCTTAAGGCTTACAAGAGCATCCTGGATCGGAGCTAAAATACAAAGTCTTGAGAAACGCAAGGGAAGGCTGATAGGAAGTTTTTTGGTTCTTCGAGGATTACCGTACTTCATCATGAAATGAAGTACGGTAATCTACGAAGAACCACTTTTAAGATTGTTAATATGGTTGTCTTTTTTCCGCTAATAAGCTCCAATCCGGCCGGAACGATCAGCGTGAGATCCACTTCATCAAAATCCCTGAGCGCCTCGATATTCAGGACCAGCGTGACGGATTCGCCGATCTTCATTCAGCTTCCCATCGAGTTTTCCGCCTTCATTGCCAATATGATTCCCGAAGGCCCTTGCCTGGTTCCGAAGTGCAACTCGTGACGGTGATCAGGGGCAGAGGGTTCCCCCCCGCTTTTCCACCACCTTCGTTGCGTTTTCTTTCCCAAGGCTTGGAATGACAAAATCCGAATCAGGGTGTGAGAACTTGGTCCAATTAGGCAGAACAGGGACACACCCGGCTTCTTTCGCCTTTTTCACAACCTCGTCTTTGTTCGGGAAATAGGCGTGAACCGGCCGACCGAAACCATCTGTTACGGAGAGTTTGTTTGATAAAGCGACACGGCTGAAATAAACCGTCTGGCCGATGAGAATCAGGGAAAGAATGACGATTCCGACCTTTACCCATGGTTTTGTGTTTGCCTGGATAAATGCAACAGCAGCAATGGTCGAACAGATCAGCGCCGGGGCAAAATAGCGATAGGAATAGAAAGTATCTGAAAGGAAGCTTGGCAGGTAGCCAAAAAAGAGAAGGCCTGGCAAAAGTAGCAGGAGCAGGGAAAGGCTTCTTCGATGTTTGATGAAAAATCCAAGGCCGACAGCGAGAAAACAGAGGGTCGGAAATGACATGAACAGGCGGACCAGGAGTCGCCGAAAATCTCCTGCTGTCCCCAAATCCAAAAACTGCGTGGCTTCTCCTCGAAAGAAAATCAAACCGAATCCGCCGATGTAGTTGCCCGGGTCGAGGAGATAGCTTGCCAGGTTCCCCAAAAAAAGCCCTGCCGTCCCTGCCGCAAGGAAGGTCCATAACTCTTTTCTTGGGGATTTTTTGTCAAAGAATGAAAAAAGAAAAACGATTCCGGTCGCCACAAGGAAAAGGATCGTCCATTCATTTCGGCCCATTCCAAATAAAAAGACGGATGAACCGAAAAAGAGAATATGGGATTTTCGAATCTTTTCAGCTCTTGCTGCTGCTGCAATGGCAAGGACCGGGAGCCCGGTCATGAGAATCCCGACGCTTCCATCAAGTCGGGTCATGATGGAGGAAGCGATTGCCATGGGGGTTATGGCCGCTGCAAAGATCAGCAGGATTTGACAAGGACTTGTGTTTGAAAGGGCCCTTCGAAAGAGGATCAGAAAAAGCAGAAGCCAGATGAAAAGCTGGAAAGATGAAAAGGCAAAGCGCACGCGGCTTATTTTTTGATCGGTGTTTAAAAACGAGGTGTCGGATAAGAGGTTGGAAAGGCTTCCGGCGCCAGAAAGCAATTCATAAAGCATGGCCGGGTGGTTGTCCGGGGCCAGAACCTCTTTGCCCTTAACTTTGGCGATTAATGCATAGTTCGGGCCTTTGGTCTGGGAGTAAAAGAGGTTTGCGAAAATTCCTTCTTCGCCAATGACCGGGTGGGAATAAAAGGGCAGACGGAGAGCAATGAAAATCAGGATGAAGAGAATCAGAATGATGATTTTCTTCAGGGTGCGTCCCCTTTCAACATTTTATCTTTCTACGCCCCAAAAGCAAGCTTTCATGTATTGGCCAACAGCGCCGGACCAGTTGCGTGGTTGCGTTTGTTTAGGAATTTCAGACAAGTAACGGAAAGTCAAGTCTTTAATGAGAGCATGCCAAAGACAAAACGAGTTGTCCGGTTTTCGTACCGGATCGCGAAGATTCGCTCCATGTCCAGTCCTTTTTTATGGACGAAAAAGCTTTTCAAAAACACCGGAAGGTTTATGATTTCAGTGAAAAAACGGCCGGATTAAAACGGCCCGATGACGCAAAGGCATCGTCATGGATAAAAATTCGGATTCTTTCCGTTTGCACCGCGCGTATAAAGAGAATTCCCTGCGCCGCGTGTTTCTGTTTTCCCTGGCGCTCATTATCATTCTTCCCGCAATTCCCCTGGCTCTTGCCACCAATATGATCTACCGGCAGGAAGTTCAGCGCGTGGAATTGCAGCTTCAGGAGACCAATCATCAAATTGCCCAACTCGCTGCACGGAGTTTAAGCGGTCTATTACGGAATCTGGCAGAAGCCGCATCCGAATCAGAAATCGATTCCAAAAATCTGATCAGTTTGCCGATTCAATACTGGCTTGGGGTTGACAAAAACGGACTCATCACACACTCGACCATTCGTGATTTGCCGGCGGGGCAAAGCCTGCCGGAATCTCTGCGGGTCCCCTGGAAACGCATCGAGAGCTGGTCCGACGCCGGATTCGAAGTCAGCGATATGACGAAGCTTCCTTTTATGCCGCAAGCGGTGATTTTCATGCGTGTATTCATGCCGGATCAGTCCGTTCGGATATTATCCTTGGACCCTCTTCACCTTCATCAGTTTCTCACCTCCAAATTCGATTCCTTCGTCAATCGCCACGTATACGCCGTGGACCCGGCGGGGCGTCCCATTTTCTATTCCAATATCCAGTTGATGTCCCGGGATTCGGTTCTTTCGAAAAATCCTCCCGTCAAGGCTTTCATCGAAGCGAAAAGCGGCCCCGTCCGCTACGTCAGCGTGGTGTCGGGCGCTCAGCGCGTCGGATACGTGCTTCCCATGAAGGAAACGGGCTGGGGGATGATCGTGAGCGCGGACATCGGCGGCCGGCTGCTGGAATTAAGGCAGAGAATGTCCTGGCTCCTGGTTCATTTTATAATCTCCTGCGTTTTCGCGGCTTTGGTCGTCGTGTATTTCAGCCGCAGGGTCGTCGATCCCTTGATCGCCATGACGAAGCGGATTCGCGAGGCCCGGGGGTTTGAAAAAGAGCCTTTTCGCCTCGAAGGTATAAAGGGTGGACTGCTTGAGCTGAATCTTCTGGTTCGCGAGTTCAACGAGCACAACAAAAAAATCTGGGAAGCGGAGCAGGAAGCCATTCAGACCGAAAAGATCGCCACGCTGGGCGAACTGACGGCGGGGCTGGCTCACGAGATCGGCACTCCGCTGAACGTGATGCGCGGCAACGCGCAATACCTCATGCGCAAGCTGCCCGAGGATTCCCCGGATCGCGAAATTTTAGGAAAAATCATCACGCAGACCGGCCGAATCGCCGATTTGATCCGCAATATGCTGGATGTGGCGCGGACGGATACGGCGTCGCCGGTCAGCGTGGATATCAACCGCGTTCTCGAAAAGTGCGTGAACATGGCCCGGGAAATTCATCCCGGCGTCAAATTCCACGTGACGCTTAACCGGGACCTGCCGAAACCCGCGGGTTATCCAAGGCGCCTGGAGCATGCATTTTTAAACATTATCTTTAACGGCTGCCAGGCCGTAAGCGACGACGGCAATCTGTGGATCAAAAGCAGCCGGAAAGACGGCGGCGAGTGCGTGGTAGTCAGCATCGAAGACGACGGCTGCGGCATCGCCCCGGAAGACCTTCCCCGAATCATGCAACCGTTTTTTTCCACGAAGGGTTCGGGGAAAGGAACCGGGCTGGGGCTGGCTCTTGTGGATCGGGTCGTTCGCGAACATAAAGGAAGCATTCGCGCAAGCAGCAAGGTGAATGTTGGCACGTATTTTGAACTCACCCTGCCCACAGACGAACGAAACGAGGATATCCCGTGAGTCAAAACAACAATACAGAAAATATTCCGGTCACCATACTGGTCGCGGAAGACGATCAGGAGATGATGGAACTGCTCAACCGGATTTTGAGCGAAGAAGGCTACCAGGTCATCGGAGCAAAAAACGGCCGGGAAGCCGTGCAGCGAATCGAGCAGGGCCGCTTCGACATCGTTTTAACCGATTTGAAAATGCCCGGCGCCTCCGGCCTGGACGTTTTGAGAAAAGCCAGGTCCAGAACGCTTTTTCAGCCCGTCGTATTGATGACGGCGTTCGGCACGGTGGATTCCGCGGTGCTGGCCATGAAGGAGGGCGCCTATTCATATATTAAAAAGCCCTTTGACATCGACCAGCTTCTGAGCCTGCTGGCGGAAATCGCCGCGCAGGTGCGCCTCAAGAAAAAAGCGGAATCCATGGCGGAGGTTGACGGAGAGCTTTCGGCTTTTCCCATCGTGTTTCGAAGCCAGCCTTTTCAGAAAGTCATACGCCTGGTTCATGAAGTGGCTCCGAGCAACGCGTCGGTGCTGATTTTTGGGGAAAGCGGAACGGGCAAGGAGTTGATCGCCCGGGAAGTGCATCGCCACAGCCTGCGCCGGGACAAGGCTTTCATTGCAGTGGACGCAAACGCCATTCCGGAAACCCTCTTGGAGTCGGAGCTGTTCGGCCATATCAAGGGATCTTTCACCGGCGCGGGAAAGGACAAAGTCGGGATTATCGAGCAGGCCGATTCCGGGACTCTTTTTCTGGACGAGATCGGGAATCTGAACCTTGCGGTGCAGTCCAAGCTTCTCAGATTTTTGCAGGAACGCAAACTTCGGCGCGTGGGAGATCGCGAGCAGCGGCCGGTGGACGTGCGGCTTATCGCGGCGACCAATCAGGATCTGGAAACGATGATGACCGAAGGCAAATTCAGAGACGATCTGTTCTATCGGCTTTCCGTAATCTATTTGAAGATTCCCCCGCTGCGCGACCGCCGGGAGGATATCGCCCCGCTGGCTTTTCACTTCCTCCGAAAATTCAACCAGGGCTTCAAAGTGGAGGGATTTCGCCCGGAAGTCATCGATCTTCTGGTCGACTATCATTGGCCCGGCAACGTCCGCCAACTGGAAAACGCCGTTGAACATGCCGTGATTTTAAGAAAGGCCGGGCTGATTCAAAAACGCGATCTGCCGGAATGGCTCCATTCGGACCACGCGGAAACTCCGCGGGACTCCCGCTCGCTCGATCTTGTGGAAAAGGACCACATCCTCCACGTTCTCGATCAGTGCGGCGAAAATAAAAGCCGCGCCGCGAAAATCCTCGGCATCAACCGGCGGACTCTGGCCCGCAAGCTGACCGGCTACGGCATTCAAAGCAGCGACGACGAAACCGATTGATAAAAACATCGGTTTTGTCGCTCTTGTTTTTTTTAGCGAATTCCCAAGCGAAACCCACGACCGGACTCGGCCTTGAATACCCGGCTTTCATCTGCTGTGACATTTTGTCTCTTCTCGGCATACGCCGCCGGGCGGCATCCGCGTATAAGCTGCCATTATCGCGGGAATTTTTTACTTTGGTATAAGATTCGCTTTACAACGTTTCGTATCCGTCGGCGCGTCGCCCGGAATTTGTTTTCAAAGGTTTCATTTGACTATATCTGTGCAAAGAAAGCGGAATCGCTTATGAACATTGTTGTGCTGACCGGCGACGCCCCCTGGGCATGCAGCCTGACGGAAAAGATCGACGTCGATGATTGCCGGATCTTCGTCGAAGATGTAAACGCCCCGTCCGATTTTTCACAATTTGCGGACAATGAGCCTGATGTGTTGCTTGTGGACACGGAAGGTTTCAATCGACAGTCGGAACGCCTTCTACAACAAATAAAGGACCGTTATAAGCTCGTGGAAATCATCGTTTTATATACGCCGGATTTTATCGACTCGGCGCTGAAGGCCGTTCGATACGGAGTTTTTGATTTTCTTCCCAAGACCGTTAGTCATGATGTTTTATATTTGAAAACATACGCCGCCTGCCAGAGAAAAACGGCGAGCAAACAGCGAATGGAAATTCTGCAAGCCAAGGAGAAAAGCTTTGAAAAAAATATCAAGCTCTAAATGCGCGTGTCGGCCATTTGCCATGGGACAAATATTGCTCAAAACGCTTTTCGGAATTGCTTTGCCCGCGGTCATCGTTGCGGCGGCGATTGCCCCGCGCACGACCTTGGCGGCGGATCAATCGTCTATTGCCGTCGGCCTGACCACGCAGATGCTTTACGAGTATTACGAACAGGACATGGGTCCGGATCTGCATAAGGAATACAAAGCCGCTTTCAAATGGCGGCGCATCCGGCCCACGCTGCGCGGGACGAGCGCCGACGGCAAACTGGGATTTTATTTTCATCTCAACATGGTTCCCGGCGCCCTGGAGCTCATGGACATGAACGTGGAATACACGATTCATCCCCAGGCCCGATTTCGCGTCGGCCAGTTCAAGATTCCCTTCACCAGATATCGCATTCAGTCTTTCAAAAACCTTCAATTCGTCGACTGGGCCATCGTCAGCCGCGCCTTCGGAGCCGAGCGGCAGGTGGGAATGATGCTGCACAACGGATGCGAAAAGCCTCCGAAATGGCAGTACGAATTCGGCGCTTTTAACGGCATCAACTCACGCAAGTCCCACGGCGTCGGGCTGGCGGACATCTCCGGAGAAGAAGCGCCGAACCGGTCGGACCTCGTGGATCCGGCCCCTTACGATCAGGTGCATCCGGCGCTGGCGGCGCATCTGGCCTACAACCACAACGACATCGTGACCGCGTACGACACGGATTTCGCCAAGACGGGATTTCGTTTTTCCCTCGGCGTGAGCGGATACTGGGATTCGAATCCGGCGGCGTACCGGGATTTTAGCGCCCGCGTAGCGCCGGAACTGCTCATGAAGTTTTACGGCTTCGCCGTCATGGGAACGGGGTACGCGGGATTCAATGAAGAAGACGGTGAAATGGATCAGAATACGCTCGCGCTCACCGGCGCCGTGGGGCAGGCCGGCTACCTGATCGGGCAGTGGGTGGAATTGTCCGCGCGCTATGCCTTCGTCGAAGCGACCGACGATTATTGGGATGACGCCCGCGAGCGCGCCTCGGAGATTATCGAAGCGGCCGTCGACGTCGAAGCGCAGGCCGAACTTGAGAGTCAATACGGCGGCGACCGCGTGAAGAAAAGCCGGGAAACCACGGCGGGAATAAACATCTACATCATGCAAAGAACGCTGAAACTGCAAAACGATATTTCCTGGATCGAAACCACCGTACCCGAAGACGATGCCGAACAGACGTACACGGATCTTCGTTTACGCACGCAGTTGCAACTGGCGTTTTGAATGTCTGGCCATCACCATTAACCGCGGCCTATAAAAGTGGTTATGCGCCACGCACGCTTGCAGGGCTGAATTCTACCCGCTTACTCATTCGCCTTCGCCGGCGCTCAGGCGAATCTGCCGTGCGCGGCTCGGAAGGAAACCGCACGCGTTTGCAGGGCAGAAACGATGTACACTCGCCCGCTCGCACGGGCTCGAATGAGTACTCAGTATTATCATTATACCGGCGCTGACCCTTCGACTTCGCTCAGGGCAGGCGCACCGGCCTATTGACTGTCGCCTCTTGCGAGGCTCTTTCCCCTTTCCCCTTGCCCCTTTCCCATATATGTTTCAAATCCATCCTGCGACAAATCGCCCCACCGTGATGGACAATAAATAGACAGCAATTATAAGCACTTGAGGCTTGTCCGCGGGCCTTCCGCCGGGCGCAAGTGCGACATATTGTCCCACGTGTTGAAATGCCTCCTAATGCAGAATCGCCGCAACAACCTAAAAACTATGAGTTTTTTTAAATGGCATCGATTGTGCTTTTTGCGTGGCTTTGGCGGGGCGGACTCTCATTGGAGCGTATGAATTGACAACACCGGAAAAAAAATCAGGACATCGGCCGAGTGACGGCGGAAAATCTTTTCTTATGCTCCTGAAAAAAAGATTTGTCGGCCTGCTCATTGCGAGTTCCTTGTGCCCCATGCTCGTCATCAGCATCGGGGCGTGGGCCGTTTTCGGAAAAATCCTGCGGGATAAAACGACGGAGCATTTAACGACCGTCGTGACGGATCATTCGGCCGCGGTCGAGCTTTTCCTCGCCGAACGCATCAACGCTCTTTCCCTCATCGCCAATACGTACAGCAAAAACGAGATCAGCGATCCGGGCAATCTTCAGATCGTCTTCGACAATCTGAACAAAGTCTATCCGATGACGTTCATCGACCTGGGGATCATCGACGATCAGGGCAACCATCTGGCGTACCGGGGGCCCTACGATCTGATCGGAAAAAACTATCGCGACGCGTTCTGGTTCGACAAAGTCAAAAACACCAGCCGGTACATCAGCAACGTCTTCATCGGTCACCGTAAGGTTCCTCATTTCATCATGGCCGTGCGCAAGGACGAAAGCAATTCATCGTTCTGGATTCTGCGCACGACGGTGAATCCGGAGATGTTCGGCCAGTTGGTCGCGCTGAAGAACCTGGGCCGAAGCGTGGACAGCTTCATCGTGGACAAGGAAGGAAGGCATCAGACTTCGCCGCGCTCGGGCGCCGCGGTGTTTTCCAAAAGCGTGGTGGAAATCGGTCCTGCGCATTCCGGCATCCGGACGAGCATCGTGAAAAATTCTCACGCGCCCAACGTTGTCCGATTGACCCGCTGGCTCAACGACGGGCAGTGGATGCTCGTCGTGCAGCAGGACCAGAGCGAAGTGGATGCGCCCATCGCCGCCGCCGCGTTCAAGGGCAGCTGCGTTTTCGCCGTCGGCGCCGCGCTGATTGTTCTCGCGGCGGTGTTTACGACCAACTACCTGGTGCGCCTCATCGAGAAAACGAACAAGGAAAGAGACGACCTCAACCGGCAACTCATCAGGGCCGGCCGCCTGGCTTCATTGGGAGAACTGGCGACGGGATTGGCCCATGAGATCAACAATCCCCTGGGGATCATGCACGCCGAGCAGACCAACATCGCCGATCTGATCGCGGAAAGAGGAGACGACGACGAAAGGTCGAAGGAGATGATGGGCTCGGTTCAAATGACGAAAAAACAGATCGATCGCTGCAAGGTCATCACGCAGAAAATGCTCCAGTTCGGCCGACGGGACAACTTCGATACGGAAAAGATCAACATCGCAAGGCAATTGGGCGAAATCGTCAACCTCATGGCGCAGCACGCGCGCATCAATAATATCGAAATATGTTACGAGGTCGAAGGCAATCTTCCGGCCGTATCCATCGACGACACCGAATTTCAACAGATCATCACGAACCTGATCACCAACGCCATCCAGGCGATCGGACACAAAGGCGGCGGCATTCTCATATCCGCCTGGAGCGAGTCCGGCTTTTTGCACCTGGACGTCGAGGATACGGGGCCCGGAGTGCCCGAGGATCAGCGGGAGCACATTTTCGAACCTTTCTTTACGACCAAGCCGGTCGGCAAGGGGACGGGACTCGGCCTGTCGGTCTGCTACGGCATCGTTTCAAAATGGAAGGGAAGAATTTTTCTCGACGAGCATCGTCAAGGGCCCGGCGCCCTTTTTCATATCCAAATGCCCCTGGATTCAGCGGCGCAATCCCATAGAGCTTGATGAGGAGGAGTCATGTCGGCCAAATCGGCAAAGCCTAAAGTACTCATGATCGACGATGAAACGGATTTCATCGAGGCGATGACCAAAGCGCTTCAAAAAAGGAATTTTGACGTCGTCGGCAAAGACAATGTCGAAAATGCCCTGAGGCGCCTGGAAAACGAAGCGACGGATGTCGTGGTTTTGGATGTGAAAATGCCCGGCGTCTCGGGCTATAGTGTTTTTCAAATCATCAAAAGAAAACATCCCGATGTTCAGGTGATCTTCCTGACGGGGCACGGCGAAATAAAAAAAGCCTTCGAGATGACAAAAAATGGCGCGTTCGGATACCTGACAAAGCCGTGCCCCGTCGAGGATCTTGCCCACATGATCACGCGGGCCGTCGAATGCGCCGAGAAAGATCGCCAAAAGGATGCGCCGCAAACCGGTCGGGAATCATCATCTTCGCTTCGCGTGCTGGTCATCGACGACGAAGAGGATTTTCTCGACGTCGTCAGCCGTGTTCTTTCACGGCGCCAAATGACGGTCATGACGGCGCCCGGAGGCGTTGAAGGGCTTCAAATCATCCGGGACCGTCCGGTCGATGTCGTGGTTCTGGATATCAAGATGCCCGGGATGCACGGCCTGGATGTTCTGCAACAGATCAAGAAGATCAATCCGTTTATCGAAGTGATTCTTCTGACCGGGCACGCCTCCGTGTCGACGGCTGTCGAAGGAATGAAATGCGGCGCCTTCGATTATCTGAACAAGCCGCAGAACATCGATGATCTGGTCAGCGCGATTATTCGCGCCGGAAAGAAGAAGCGGGAATCCGTCGAATCCGAACGGCAAAAAACCGTCAGCGACATAATCAGCAAAAATCCCACCTAAATTTGGCTTTATGAATGTGGCCCAAATGTCATCCGATGCGAACTTGAGGAGAAAATTAATGAGCGCCAAGACAGCGAAAAAAACAGGTTACGACAAGTATATAAACTACAAAACATTTTCCATCGCCGTCGCCGCCTTCGTTTTGATTCTCGTAATTCCCATGCCCAAAAGCATGCTGGACGTCGGCGTGGAATTTTCCGTCGGGCAAAAATATGTGCTCAACTATTACACACAGCGCCTTTTCGAAAAAGTATACGAGGATGCGTCCCAGGCCGAGGCTTATACGGCCAAGGTGCTTGAGGCGGGCATGATGCAAGGCGCCCTTACGAAAAAAGGGGCGCTGAAACGCGACGAGAAATGGATTAAAAACCAGGAAATCGAATTCAATAAAAAGCATCATGCATTTTATCTGAATGTCGTGGAAAACAAACCGGACGACGCCTTCGTTCAAATGATGACGCAGGCCCGGGATCTGCGTGGGGTGGAACTCACCTACGACAATTTGTCGGAAAGCGAAAAAGCCAAGGCCGACAAAGCGGCCGGGCACATCCGCATATGCTTCGCCATGATGCTGTTCGTGGTCATTTGTTTTCTGACCGAGGCCATGCCCCTTCCCGGCGTCGCCTTCTGCATCGGATTGATCCTGGTGTTTTCCGGCATCGTGTCGCGGTCGAATGTGGCCGCGTACTTTTGGGACGACGCCTGCTGGTTCATCATGGGCAGCCTGATGTTCGCGGCCGCCTTCGTAAAAACCGGCGTGGATAAAAGGATATGCCTGGCCATATTCAGTTTTATGGCCAAGGCGAAAATCAAGTGGATCACCGCCATCCTGATTCTGGTGATCTCGCCGGCGGCGGCGTTCATTTCCGATCACGCCCTGGCGGCCATGTTTCTGCCCATCGCCATGATCCTTTACACCAACAGCCTGAATCCGAAAGTTCCGGCGGACACGGAACTGGCGAAGATGCTGGTGATCACCGTCGCCATGGCCTGCAACGTGGGCGGATTCGGCTCCCCGTCCGGCGGCGCGCGGAACGTCATTCTGATGACCTACATGGAGGACATGTTCGGCATCAGCATCGGCTACGGCGAATGGATTATTTACGCCTTTCCCTTCGTTATCGTAATGATGATTTTCCTCTGGTTGATGATCAACTGGCGCTTCAAGCCGAAAATCAGGGACGTGGGTCCCGCCCTGGAAACCCTGCGCAAGGATCTGGCGGACAAGGGTGGATGGAATCGCAAGCAGATCATCGCCGTAGTGATATTCCTGGTCATGCTTCTAGGCTGGATCACGGAGAAAAACCTCATCCTCAAGTTCACCGGGATTCGCCTGGGCATCGGCGTCATCGCCATCGCCGGCGCGGTGGCCTACCTGATCGCCGGCGTGGTCAACTGGCGGGATTACCAGGAAAAGGTGGACTGGGGCGTGGTCTGGCTTTACGCCGGCGCCATCATCTTCGGCAAGATGCTGGCGAGCACGGGAACCGCGTACTGGATGGCGAGGTCCATCGTTGAAATCGTGGCGCCTCTGGGTCTGAACACGGGAATCGCGCTGGTGGGACTGGGATCGACGGTTACGGCTTTCATGACGAACCTGATGGCCGACGGCCCCGCCGCGGCGTGCGTGGGCCCCATTACGCTCAACATGGCCGCGGTGGCCAATCCGGGAACGGCTTGGATTCCCTTCATGGGTTTCGCCACCGCGTGCTCCTCGTCTCTGGCGTACCTTCTGGTCATCGGAACTCCGCCCAACGCCATCGTTTACGCCAGCGGATATCTTCAGCCCAAGGATTTTCTGCGCGTGGGAATTCCCTGCTTCATCTTCGGACTGATTCTGTTGATCTTCATGTCCTCGGTATACTGGACCATACTCGGATTCAAGGGTATGCCCATGCCGTAAGAAAATCGGTGGATTCGAATGAACAGGCGCGACCAGCATCAAAGGATCAAACAATGCCCCCAATAAATATTCTGATCGTCGACGACGAAAAGCAATTCAGGAATTCCACGGCCAGGGTGCTCGAGCGGCGCGGCTTTACGGTGGATACCGCCGAAAGCGGAGAAACGGCCCTGGGATCGATAACGCAGCACAAACCGGATATCGTTCTTCTGGATTTGAAAATGGAAGGAATGGACGGGATTTCCACTCTGGAGCAAATCAGGAAATCCTGCGGCGATCTTCCCGTGATCATCCTGACGGGACACGGCGCGTACAATGACGCGCTGGCCAGCATCCACCTGGAAGTCACAGACTTTCTGCAAAAACCCGTCGATGTGGAAAAGCTCTCGGCGAAGATACACAGCGTCCCTGGCCAGAAAAAGCAAAGTCCATCTGCGGGAAAAGACGGTGGGCGAACTCATGGTGCCCATCGAATCCTACGAGAAGATCTACGACGACCAGAGGGTTTATGATCTTCTCGGTTCGCTGAGTCAAACCATGTCCAATCCCGTCGTTGGCAAAGTGACGGAAGTCGGGCACAGGTCGATCGTCATCATGGACAGGCGGGAAAGACTCAAAGGCGTTTTCCGGATTCTGGATGTGTTGAGGATGGCCCTTCCCGAGGCTTTGATCGATTCGCCGTACAGCACATATTTTACCGGGATGTTTCTCGCGCAATGCAAGGTGCTGGGGGATCGGCCCATCGGAGACTTCCTCGACGAAGACGATATTATCTTCATCAGCGAACGAACCCCGCTGATGGCAGCCATGGTCAAGATGATCCGCCACTGCCTTATCAATCTTCCCGTTCTTCGGGACGGCAATGTCGTCGGGATATTGCGTGACAAGGATCTGTTTTTCGAAATCACGCGCAATGTCTTAGGGGAATGATGCGGGCAGGATTCATACCGCTGTCATCGACAATTAGCTTAATAATATCTGCTTATGATACGACAAGATGCGACAGTGCATTTGCGTAAGAAAGGAGAGAGGCAATGGCGAAAAAAGCAGCCGAAAACTCTATGATAAAAGCTAAAACCAAAGTAACGGCCAAGCAGAAAAAGGCGAAAACTGCCGCGCAAATGGAAGTGGAAATAAATCGCATTTTAACAAAAGCACGAAAATATCAGGGCGCCAAGCAAAAAAGAGTCGGCATACTGTTTTCTGGCGGACCGGCGCCGGGCGGAAACGCCGTCATCTCCTCGGCGGCCCTGGCGTTCCTGAATGACGGCTGGGAAGTGATCGGCATATACAAGGGCTATGAGAATCTTCAGGTATTCGACCGCGACAATCCTCGTAAATTTCAGGAAGGTGTGCATTTCAAGCGACTGGGCTATGAGGACGTAACCAAGATCCGGCAATTGGGCGGCGTAATTATTAAAACCTCACGGGCCAATCCCAGCAAAACCGGTGGCGCGGAAATCTGCAAACCACAGGACCTGATCAATCCCAGGCTTTCCCGCAAACTATACAATGTGTTGGATGCGCTGGAGTTTATGGGCATTCGTGCGCTGATTTCCATCGGCGGTGACGACACCTTGAAAACAGCTTTCTATTTGCACTTGTTGGGCCTGCCGGTGGTGCATGTGCCAAAGACGATCGACAACGATTACTATGGCATACCCTGGACCTTCGGTTATTTCACCGCCATCGAGCACGCCAGGCAGGCCATTAAGGTGTTCAATACAGAGGCGATGACCACCGAAGCCTGGTGGATTCTGGAGCTGATGGGCCGCAAAACCGGCTGGTACACACTGGGCGCCGGTATTTCCGGCGAAGCGGTGCGGATGATCGGCCCTGAGGAAATGGGCGATCAGGTCGACATGAACGAATTGGCCGGGGAAGTGTTGGATTTGATTGTCATGCGCGAGAAATACGGCAAACGATATGGTGTTGTGCTGATCTCGGAAGGAATAGTGGACCGACTGCCCCAGGAACAAATACCAAAGGAAGTCGACGAGCACGGCAACATCAAGTTTTCCGAAGCGTTGTTGGGTTACAAATTGGCGAAAATGGTCGGGGATATGTACCAGAAAAAAACCGGTCGCAAACTCCGCGTGAAAGCCGAAACCGTCGGCTATACCACACGTTGCGTCGAACCTTCCGCATTCGATATTTTGCTCGGAAGTCAACTCGGCGCCGGCGCTTTCCGGTTCATCAGCGAAAGCAAGTACGGCAGCATGGTCAGCGTCGGCGATAACCTGGAAATCAAGCAGGTGCCGTTCAAGGAGATCATCGATATCTCCAAGTTCCGGACGAAACTAAGGTATGTGCCGATCGACGGCGACTTCTTCAAACTGGCCAAATCGCTGGAATTCCGTCGTCAGCATCTCACGAATTCTGAGGATGTGTTGTTTTAAAAGGAATTTTTCAAAATTCATACATTGCAGCCATTGCAAGATTATTCGAATTTTATGCAATGCCGGTTTATCGAGATAAAATGTCACAACCTGAGACATGAATCATTTTATTAAGCTTTTTCAATGAATTTTCTGACAACTTCGAGTTTACGGCATCAATTGTGGGGCATAATGAATCACTCGGACAAAAAACCGATATGTCACTATGACCCAAACCCTTGAATTATAAGGGAATATTTATTGGCACGATGTATGCGAATGTCAAAACCGCCCACTGAAGATTCCCTTTCGATCTTGAGGTGGTTATGCATTTTCAAGTTTTGTTAGAAAAATACTTCAAGCGTCCTTCCAATACATTTCCGCACGTAAAAAAAAGTTTAAGGCGAACCTCTCGAATGATTCCGGACGGTCCGAGTAACGCCCATCTCCACAAGGAGTCAGGTCATGCAAAAAGAATGTCACTGCTTTGATTCACCGGCCGATGAAGAGTTTAGCCCGCAACAGTTGACTCACATCGATGAAATCATCGACAGCTTCAGGGGAAAACCCGGAAACCTTATCCCGGTTCTGGAAGAAATCCAGGATTTTATCGGATATCTGCCCGAATCGGTGCAGCGCCGCGTGGCGAGGGGATTGTCCGTTCCGCTCAGCCAGGTTTACGGAGTCGTGACATTTTACTCCTTCTTTACGATGAAGCCGCGGGGAAAGCATCAGATCCGTCTTTGCCTGGGAACCGCCTGTCACGTGCGCGGTTCTCAGCAACTTCTCGAAGAACTGGAAAACAAGCTTTGCATCGATCCCGGCGAATGCACCGCCGACAGGCAATTCAGTCTGGATGTGGTTCGTTGTCTGGGCGCTTGCGGACTCGCGCCGGTCGTTATGGTGGATGAAAAAACTCACCGCCAGGTCAAGGCCAGATCCTTGAACCACATTTTGGAAGAGTACAGGCAATCTCCCGTGGAATCAAAGGAGTAAACTATGTCCGGTATTGCATCGCTGCAGGATTTACGGAAAATTCAGCAGGACATTGAAAAAGAATACTCGAAGCCTCGCGTGCGCGTGATGTTGTGCGGCGGCACCGGATGTCGCGCGTCGGGCAGCCTGGAAGTGCTTGCCGCGCTCAGAGAGGGGTGCGCCAAAGTCGGCCTCAAGAGCGAAGTTCAGATTGTCGAGACCGGTTGCAACGGTTTCTGCGCCATGGGACCGGTGATGACGCTGTTGCCGGAAGGACTCTTTTATCAGAAGCTGACTCCGGAAGACGCGCCGGAAATCATCGAACGGCAGTTCATCAGAGGCGAGCGGATCAAGCGCCTTATGTACGCCGACGCCTCGACGGGCGAAGTGATCCCCGAACTCAAAAAAATCCCCTTTTTCGCTCTTCAAAAACTTTGGGCTCTTCAAAACAAGGGCCTGATCGATCCCGAGCGCATCGAGGATTATATATGGCGCTCCGGCTACCAGGGAATGCTCAAGGCGCTGACCGAAATGGAGCCGCAGGAAATCATCGAGCAAATAAAGATTTCGGGTCTGCGAGGCCGGGGCGGCGGCGGTTTCCCTACCGGCCTGAAATGGCAGTTTTGCGCGGCGGCGAAAGGCGACGTGAAGTATGTGCTGTGCAACGCCGACGAGGGAGATCCCGGCGCGTTCATGGATCGCAGCATCATGGAAGCGGATCCGCACGCTGTCATCGAGGGAATGGTGATCGCGGCCAAGGCCATCGGCGCGCATCAGGGTTATATCTATTGCCGCGCCGAATATCCCCTGGCGGTCAGCAGAATGAAAATCGCCATCGCGCAAGCCAGGTCCATGGGGCTTTTGGGGCGCAATATATTAAAATCCGGTTTCGATTTCGACCTGGAAATCTATCGGGGCGCCGGGGCTTTCGTGTGCGGCGAGGAAACGGCGCTGATGACCTCCATTGAAGGCAAACGCGGCATGCCGCGTCCCCGTCCGCCTTTCCCGGCCGTTTCCGGCCTTTGGGAAAAGCCGACGGTTCTCAACAACGTGGAGACTCTGGCCAACGTGGCCCAGATCGTGATGAAAGGCGGCGCCGAGTACGCCTCCATGGGAACGGATTCTTCCAAGGGCACCAAGGTTTTCGCCCTGACCGGAAAGGTGAACAATATCGGTCTGGTGGAAGTGCCCATGGGGACGACCATCGGAGAGATTGTCTTCGATATCGGAGGCGGAATTCCCGGCGGAAAAAAATTTAAAGCCGTGCAGTTGGGCGGGCCGTCGGGAGGCTGCTTGCCGGCGGAGCATTTGAATTTGCCCACCGATTACGAAGCCATCACCATGGCCGGCGCCATTATGGGATCCGGCGGCATGATCGTGATGGACGAAGATACGTGCATGGTGGATATGGCCCGCTATTTCATGGATTTCTGCCAGGATGAATCCTGCGGCAAATGCACCGCCTGCCGTATCGGCACGCAGAGGATGCTCGAAATCCTGCAGCGGATTTGCCGGGGCGAAGGCAAGGTCAGCGATATTGGTTTGCTGGAAGAGTTCGCGACCTCAATCAAGGATTCCGCGCTGTGCGGCCTGGGTCAGACGGCGCCCAATCCGGTTTTGAGCACCATACGTTATTTCAAAGACGAGTACCTCGATCATATTGAAAGGCAACACTGCCCCGCGGTGGTCTGCAGTTCGTTATTCAAAAGCCCCTGTCAGCATGCCTGCCCGCTGGGGATGGATATTCCGGCGTACGTAGCGCTGGTTCGGGCGGATCGCATAAACGACGCCTACAAAATCCTCAAGCGTACGAATCCGTTTCCATCCGTATGCGGGCGGGTGTGCGGACATTTGTGTCAGTTGAAATGCCGGCGTTCGCAGCTCGATGCCCCGCTGGCCGTCATGCACTTGAAACGCTTCATCACAGACAATGCCCACCGGCCGTCGCCGGTTGTCTATCCCGTGACGCGCCCCGAAAAGATCGCCGTCGTGGGCGCCGGTCCGTCGGGTTTGACCGCGGCGCTGGAAATGAAAAAACGCGGATATGCCGTGACGGTTTTCGAGGAAATGCCCGAACCCGGCGGCATGCTGCGTTACGGCATTCCCGCTTATCGTCTGCCCCGTGAAATTCTGAAACAGGAAATCGAGGATATTCTCGACGCCGGAGTGGAATTGAAAACCGGCGTTCGAATCGGGCGGGATATATCGCTCGATGAGATCAAAAACACGCACCGGGCGGTTTATCTCGCCCTCGGCGCGCACAGATCCATTCCACTGGGAATCCTCGGCGAGGATGCCGAGGGCGTCATCGGCGCGGTGGAGATGCTGCGCAGGCACAATCTGGGCGAGTCTATGGATCTCGGTAAGAAAGTGGCCGTCATCGGCGGCGGCAACTCGGCGGTGGACGCGGCGCGCACCGCTCTAAGACTGGGAGCGAAAACCGTCACGATTTTCTACCGGCGCGAGCGGGGCGACATGCCGGCTCAAGCCTGTGAAATCGAAGCCGCGGAAAAGGAAGGCGTTCGGATTCAATTCCTGACCGCGCCCGTTCGGGTGATCACTGAAAAGGGAAGAGTAAAATCCCTGGAATTGAGTCGGATGCGCCTGGGCATTTTTGATCGAAGCGGCCGCAAACAGCCCGCGCCCATAACGGATTCGGAGTTTATCGAGCAGGTGGATACGGTGATTTCCGCCATCAGCCAGGAAGCCGACTGCGACTTGCTGACGACTTGTGAAGGCGTGGAGCATCGACGCAACCGGATCACGGTCGATTCCGCCATGGCCACGACGGATCCCCGGATATGGGCCGGAGGGGACGCCGTCGCCGGTCCGGCCATGGTCGTGGACGCCATCGCCGCCGGAAAAGCGGCCGCCGCGTCCATGGACGAAGCCATAAGAAAAATAAACGGCGAAAAACCCTGGACAGCGCCCCCGGAAGAGAAAATCGACATCCCTTACGAAATCGATGAAGACCCGCAGGAGCAGCCTCAGGCCGCCATGTCCGAGGAGCAGCCGGATGTCCGCCGCGGGGACTTCAGGGAAGTCGAGAAAGGATATGACATTCATACGGCCCAAAGCGAAGCGCGCCGCTGCATGAGATGCGATGCCGCACGTTGAATAAAATGACGTCTCATACAAAGGAGAGAGGCGATGATCACGTTGTCCATCGATAATAGGGAAGTCAGCGTTCCGGACGGAACGACGATTCTGGAAGCCGCGAAGTCCCTCGGCATTCACATTCCCACTTTGTGCGCGTGCGCCGAAATCAAACACACGCCCGGGGCGTGCCGAATTTGCCTTGTCGAGGTGGAACGCAGCAGAACGCTGGTGGCCTCTTGCGTGTATCCCGTCGCCGCCGGCATGAAAGTCAAAACCAATACGGAACGCGTCAGGAAAGCCCGCCGGACCATGATGGAACTGCTTTTATCCGACCATCCCCAGGAATGCACGATCTGCCAGAAAGAAGGCGATTGCGAACTGATGCAGGTCGCGCAACTCGTCGGAGTCAGGGAGGTCCGCGTACCGCGCACGGATTTCACCTGCCGGACTTTTGACGAATCCTCGCCGGCCCTGATTCGCGACAGTTCCAAATGCATCAACTGCCTGCGTTGCGTGACCGTGTGCGCGCAGGTTCAGGGCGTACATCTGCTGACACCCGAAGGGCGGGGGATATCGTCCAAGGTGGTCCCGGCTTTATCGAAGGATCTGGCCGATTCAACCTGCACTTATTGCGGCCAGTGCGCGGTTGTCTGTCCCACCGGAGCCATCGTCGAACGAGACGACAGCCAGCGTGTATGGGCTGCTTTGGAAGATCCGTCAAAACACGTCATCGTGCAGGAAGCACCGGCAATTCGGGCCGCTCTGGGCGAGGAATTCGGAATGCCCGCCGGCTCATTGGTGACGGGAAGAATGATCGCGGCGCTGCGCCGTCTGGGATTCGACAAGGTCTTCGACACGAACTTCACAGCCGACCTGACGATCATCGAGGAAGGCCACGAACTGATTCATCGCATCAAAAACGGCAAGCCCCTGCCCATGATCACCTCATGCAGCCCGGGATGGATCAAATTCGTCGAGCATTTCTATCCCGATCTCCTGCCTCACGTCAGCACATGCAAGTCTCCTCAGCAAATGTTCGGCGCATTGGCCAAGACCTATTACGCGCAGTTGTCTAATATCGATCCCAAGGATATTTTCTCGGTTTCCATCATGCCGTGCACGGCCAAAAAGTACGAAGCCTCCCGGCCGGAGATGAACTCATCGGGTTATCGGGACGTGGATGCGGTCCTGACGACGCGGGAACTGGCCAGGATGATCAAGCAGGCGGGCATCGATTTCGCGCACCTTTCCGACGAGTCCTTCGATCCCCCTATGGGCCAATACACCGGCGCGGCCACCATATTCGGCGCCACGGGAGGCGTTATGGAAGCGGCGCTTCGAACCGTATATGTCGTATTATCCGGGAAAAGCCTTCCCAACCTGAACATCACGCCGGTTCGCGGCCTGAAAGGAGTCAAGGAAGCGACGGTGGATATTCCCAAATTCGGCAAAGTCTCCGTCGCCGTCGCCCACGGTCTGGGCAATGCCCGTAAGCTTCTGGATAAGATTGTCAGCGGGGACGCCTCCTATCAATTCATTGAGATTATGGCCTGCCCGGGAGGATGCGTGGGAGGCGGAGGGCAGCCGCTGCCGGTCAGCGATCATAAGCGAAAAATGCGCGCCGAGGCCTTGTATACGGACGATTTGTGCGTTCAGAAACTCCGGCAGTCCCAAAACAATCCCGCGGTCGGCGCACTGTACGAAAACTTTCTGAAAGAGCCTTTGGGTGAATTGTCTCATAAGCTGCTTCACACGCATTACACTGCGCGCGAGGTGTAGCCGGGACAAAAACCGCTATCGCCATAAGGGAGACGTGAAATGAGCAAAAGCAAGATGATACTCATTGTGGATGACGATCCCGATTTCAGGGAATCCATTCGAATTATTTTAGAGGTCAGCGGTTATCAAACAGACATGGCTTCCAATGGGCGGGAAGCAATGGAATGTCTTCAAAGCAGGAAACCGGACCTGATGATCCTCGACATCATGATGACCACGGACACCGAGGGCTTCGACCTCGCTTTTGAATTGAAAAATTCCGAGCAGTACAAGGATTTGCCCATCATTTTACTGACCGGTTTTCTTGAAAAGGTCCGCGAAGAAGGTCCCGATGAATACCAGCACATCCTGGGGGAACAGTGGCCGGCCAAATGGCTGTTCGAAAAACCGGTTGATCATCACAGGCTTTTAAACAAAGTCGCCGATATCCTTTCGGATGGATGATTTGATAAATCTCGACAAAGCGAGTCGAACATGAATCGGGAAAACGGCGCATTAGGCCTCGCCGGCCTTCCGCGGGAACTTGAAAAACGCAAAAGCGTTCTCCTGGGTGAACTGCGGCACCGCACGCTGTGGTTTATTCGCCTGCGCTGGGCGGTTCCGCCCTGTATTATTGCCGGCGCGTTCATTTCATCGATGATCGGTTTCGAGTTTCAATTCCGGGCCGTCGTTCTGACGGCTGCGGCGATCGCCTGCTACAACCTTGCGCTTTATATCGTCGGCAGGTCGATACGGGGCGAAGATCAAAATCAAAGACAGTTCATTTATACTCTGACCTACACGCAGGTGGCCCTTGATTACGGGGCCATGTTCTTTCTGGTCCATTTCACCGGCGGGGCGGCAAGTCCCCTCATATTCTTTTTCATCTTTCACATCATGTTCGCCGCTATCCTTCTTCCGACGAGATGGGCCTTTTTTTTCGCGGGTTTGGCTTCGGCAGGCATGATCTTTTTGGCTTCGGCGGAATATCTCGGCCTGTTGCCGCATCATCCCCTGGTCTTTCGCGGCGGCGCCATCGACTTGACGAAGCATCCCTCGCACATGGCCGTTGAACTGTTGTTTTTTTCCACCTCGGTTTTTGTCACGGCTATTTTTTCAACTTCCATTCAAAGAATGCTTCGCAAGCGGATTCTGAAGCTTTCACAGCTTTCGGAAACAGTGGTGAGTTTGAACGACAAGTTCGAATCCCTGTACCAGATGATGCAGCATATCGGGCCGAACAAAAGGCTGGACGATCTGCTGGAAGCCATGACCGCGGAGCTTTCGGACGTCATGCACGTCAGGGGAACGTCCATCAAGCTTTTATCGGATGACGGCCGGCGCCTTCGATACGAGGCGGTTTACGGCCTCGGCGATAATTTTTTCAAAGGCAAGATCATCGATCTGACCAAAAGCTCTCTGAACAGAAAAATCATAGACGGTCAGGCCTACGTGGCGGGAAACGTCACCGAACGCGAAATGTTTCAGTTCGGCGAGGATCTGGAAAAAGCGAGGATTCAGTCGGTGCTCTTCGTTCCCATGAACGTCGAAAATAGAGTGATCGGAATTCTCGGCGCCTACTGCTCGCGCTCGGACCGGTTCACACAAAACGACGTGGATTTCTTCAAATTGGCGGCGGGGCTTGTGTCCATCGCCCTGGAAAACGCCCGGGCTTATCAGGCCATAGACGATCTCATCAAAGAGCGATCCTGGTTCATGTTGAAGCTGGCCCATAATCTCAGGGCGCCCCTCGGGGCCATGCACAGCATGCTCGAAGTCGTGCGCGGAAAATATCTAGGGGACATAAGCGAAAAGCAGGAAGAACATCTGCGCCGTGTGGATCGCCGCGTCGGAAGCATGATCGACATCATCAACGAACTGCTGATCCTGGCCAAGGGACGCACCGAAGGCGGAACCGAAATGACGCAGGAAGTGGATTTGGCGATCATCGCCGGCCGGATACATAGAACTTTTCAAGACGAAGCGGAGGAAAAAGGGATCCGTTTCGACGTTCATGTGTCTTCGGATTTGCCTCTGATTCGCGGGAATAACCAGGCTCTGGAGCAGATGATCGAAAACCTCGTGTCCAACGCGGTCAAATACACCTTTTCCGGCGGCCGCGTCACCCTGGAAATGTCGGCTGAAAACCAAGGAAAAGTGAGCATCGAAGTCAAGGACACGGGTATCGGAATACCCAGAGAGGAAAAGCCGAAATTGTTTACGGAATTTTTCCGGGCCGCCAATGCGAAGGATGTGGAGGAGGTCGGAACAGGTCTGGGACTGGCTATTGTCGGGGAAATTGTGGATCAGCACGGCGGGCAGATAAAAGTAGAAAGCGAAGAGGGCATCGGGACGACTGTTCGCGTCATTATCCCGGACCATCTGTAGGAGTAAAAAATGATTCAAGCCGTGAAAACGAGATTCGATCCGTCACAAATCATCTGCGACGAGATTATCAATCATCATCTGGCGAAAGCCGCTGCGGATGCCACGGCCAGGGCGAAAGACGCCGTCGCCAAAGCCCTGGAGCTCAAAGGACTCGATTCCGAAGAGGTCGCGGCCCTTTTGCTGTGCGAGGATCGGGATATTCAGCAGGAGATATTCGCTGCAGCCAACCGCATCAAGGAATCCATTTACGGAAAGCGCCTCGTTCTGTTCGCGCCTCTTTACATTTCCAACGTTTGCCGCAACGAGTGCCTGTACTGCGCCTTTCGCGCCGACAATAAAAATATTCGAAGGAAAACTTTAAGCCAGCGGGAAATCGCCTCTGAAGTTCGATCTCTGACGTCCGCCGGGCAGAAAAGAATTCTTCTTGTGGCTTCCGAAGGGATGTTCGAAAACTGGTTCGACTACATATTGAAGTCCATCGAAACCATCTATTCGGTAAAGGAGGGGCGCGGCGAGATCCGTCGCCTGAACGTCAATATAGCTCCCCTGACGATCGATCAGTTCAAACGGCTGAAGGCCGCGGGCATCGGAACCTATCAGCTTTTTCAGGAAAGCTACCATCGCCCGACCTACCGGCGCGTTCACCCGAAAGGGCCCAAGTCCGATTACGATAACCGCATCGGCGCCATGGACAGGGCTTTTCAGGCCGGCGTCGACGACGTGGGATTGGGTGTTTTATTCGGCCTTTACGATTATCGATACGAGGTCCTGGCCCTGCTGGAGCACATCGCGCATTTGGAGCGCCGTTTCGGAGTTGGCTGTCACACCATCAGCGTTCCCCGGATCGAACCCGCCGCCGATTGCGATCTGGCCGGCAATCCGCCGCATCCCGTATCCGACGAAGATTTCAAGAAGCTCGTCGCCATACTTCGCCTGGCGGTTCCCTATACGGGAATGATCATGAGCACCAGGGAATCGCCCGAGATGCGCGCGCAGACATTCGCCCTGGGAGTCAGCCAGATCAGCGCCGGAAGCAGGACCAATCCCGGCGGTTACGGCCTGAGGGATCTTGACGCGGCGGCTCAATTCCAGCTCGGGGACCACCGGAGCCTGGACGAGGTCATTCGCGACGCGGCGTCTTTGGGTTACGTGCCTTCCTTCTGCACGGCCTGTTATCGCCTGGGGCGGACCGGCGGCGATTTTATGGATCTGGCGAAGCCGGGGCTGATCAAACAATTCTGCCTGCCCAATGCCCTTTTGACTTTCAAGGAATATCTGGAGGATTACGCCGGACCGCAAACGCGGAGGCTGGGGCTGGAACTGATCCAAAATTCTCTGGGCGATATTCCCACCGCCGCGCGTTGCGTAGAAACAAGCGCCCGTCTTGAAAAAATCGAGGCCGGCGAAAGGGACCTGTATTTTTAATGACGGATCCGGAAACAAAACCGCAATGACTTTCGTGGCGAATCTTCCACTGGTCAGCACGATCAAAGAACGCTGCCGCGTCTGCTACACATGCGTCAGAGAGTGTCCGGCCAAGGCCATCCGCATCGTCGGCGGGCAGGCGGAAGTCCTCAACGATCGCTGCATCGGGTGCGGAAACTGCGTGCGCGTGTGCAGCCAGCGGGCGAAAAAAGTCTACAGCTCCATCGAGCAGGTTCAAGCTCTTCTGGCCGGACGAAAGCACGTGGCGGCCATGCTGGCGCCGAGTTTTCCGGCGGAGTTCGAAGGCGTCGAGTATCGCCGTCTGGTGGGCGCGATCCGAATGCTGGGCTTCGCCGGCGTTCACGAAGTGGCTTTCGGCGCGGATTTGGCGGCGCGCGCTTATCGCAGGCTTTTGGACGAGACGAGTCGGGGCAACTTCGTGGCCGCGAACTGTCCCGCGGTGGTCGGATACGTAGAGAGATATCATCCCAGGCTGACGCATCGCCTGGCTCCCATTGCTTCGCCCATGACGGCGACGGCCCGCGTTCTGCATGAGATATACGGACCGGACTTCGGGCCGGAGCTGGGTATTGTGTTTATAGGACCCTGCATCGCGAAAAAATCGGAAGCGACGCAAAAAGGGGTCCGAAACAGCATGGACGCCGTGTTGACCTTCACTGAACTGCGAAAAATGTTCGACGACGCCGGGATCGAAATCGAAAGAGCCGATCCCGTCGAATTCGATCCGCCCGAGGGGGGCGCCGGGGCTTTGTTTCCGATCACGAGAGGACTGTTTCAGGCCGCGGGGGTCAAAGAGGATCTGGTGAAATGCGAGATTGTGGCGGCGGAAGGGAGAACCGGATTCGTCGAGGCTTTGCGGGAATTCGAATCCGGGGACATGAGGGCTCGGCTGCTGGAAGTCCTTTGCTGCGAAGGATGCATCATGGGTCCGGGCATCGAAAACGCCGGCCCGCTTTTTCGCCGACGGGCGAGGGTGGGACGCTACGTGCGGGAAAAGATGGTTTCCTTTGATGAAAAGAAATGGTCGGCCTGGATGGAACGTTTTTCGGATATCGATCTCGGCATAACCTTCCGTTCGGAGGACCGGCGAATTCCGCATCCCCGCGAATCGGAAATCCGGAGAATCCTGCTGCGCATGGGCAAGGCCCGCCCGGAAGACGAATTGAATTGCGGGGCCTGCGGGTATGACAATTGCCGTCAGCACGCTGTGGCCATTCATCAGGGTTTGGCCGAGTGCGAGATGTGCCTTCCCTACACCATCGAACGCCTTAGAAGCACGGTGAAGGAACTGGCTGTTTCCAACGAGGAGTTGGCGCGCGTGCAGGAGGCTCTGGTGCAGTCGGAAAAACTCGCCAGTATGGGGCAGTTGGCGGCGGGAATCGCCCATGAGGTCAACAATCCCCTGGGGGTTGTTTTAATGTACGCGCATCTGCTCATGGACAAATGCGAGTCGGGTTCGCCTGTGCGAGATGACCTGGAAATGATCGCCGAGCATACGGACAGGTGCAAAAAAATCGTGGCCGGTTTGCTGAATTTCGCCAGACAAAACCGGCTGGTTTGCCGTTCGACAAATTTGGAGGATCTCATCTGGCGCGGCCTTCGCAGCATGCAGATACCCGATAACGTGAAAGTCGAATTGGAAAACAACATGGGAAATCCCGTCATCGACGTGGATGGGGATCAGATTAATCAGGTATTGGTGAATCTTCTTAAAAACGCCATCGACGCCATGCCGAACGGAGGGCGGCTGACCATCGGGCTTTCCCGCGCCGACGGGGAAGTGCAAATGAAAATCGAGGATTCCGGCGTCGGCATCGTGCCGGAAAATCTCCGGAAAGTTTTCGAGCCATTTTTCACCACGAAGTACATGGGCAAGGGCACCGGCCTGGGACTGGCGGTCACTTACGGCATCGTAAAAATGCATCGCGGAGATATCCGCGTTGAATCCAACGCCGATCCAGCCGCCGGGCCGACGGGTACGCGTTTTCTTATAACATTGCCGGTTGCGGGGCAGGTCGAATGAACGTCGAAATATCGGACAGAACCTTAAAGGTTCTTTGCGTCGACGATGAAAAGGGCATGTGCCTGGCCATACGCCGCACCCTGGATGAGTATGCCTTGAATCTGCCCGATATTGAAGGTGAAATCCGATTTCAAACGGAATTCGCACTGGACGGCAAGCTTGGGCTGGAGATGATTCGCCGCAATGCGCCGCAGATTCTCCTGCTGGATTACAAACTGCCCGACATCTCCGGCCTGGACGTTTTGAAGGTACTCGATGAGGGCGGATACGATCCCGTCACCGTGATGATCACGGCTTATGCATCGATAGAAACCGCCGTGGCGGCCACCAAGCGCGGCGCATTCGATTTTCTGCCCAAACCTTTCAGCCCCGATGAACTGAGGGCAGTGGTGCGCAAAGCCGCTTCCCAGTGGCTGCTGCGAGACAAGGCAAGAGTGCTGGCCGAGCAAAAGCGACGCGCCCGATTCGAGACGATCTCGGTGCTGGCCCACGAACTCAAAGCCCCGCTGAACGCCGTGGAGGGGTATCTCAACATCATCCGGGATCGTTCCGCCGGGGGAAGTCCCGCAACTTATGCGCGAATCCTGGACCGAAGCCTGTACCGGTTGCGGGGAATGCGCAAGCTGATCATGGATCTTCTCGACTTGACGCGCATGGAGTCGGGCAGCAGGGTAAGAAAGCTTCAAATAATCGATCTCGTTTTCATCGCGCGGCAGGCCGCGGAATCCGTGACGGCGGACGCCGGAAAGCGCGGGATATCCCTGGCGGTCGATTCGCCGGAGTCCATGGAATTTTACGCCGATCCGGCGGAGATGGAGATTGTTTTCAACAATCTGATCTCCAACGCCGTCAAATACAACAACGACGGCGGGAGCGTGACGGTGACTCTTTGCGATCGCGGCGAAGAATTGGTCGTCGATGTAGCCGACACGGGCATTGGTTTCAGTGAAAAGGAAGCCGAGCGCCTGTTCAGTGAGTTCGGGCGGATCCGAAACGAAAAAACCAAGGACATTCTGGGCAGCGGCCTGGGTCTGTCCATCGTGAAAAAAAACCGCTTCTCTTTACGGTGGTGCGGCAAGCGCCCGAAGCCGGCCCGAAGGCGGAAGCGTTTTTACGGTTGTTTTTCCAAAGGGCGGTGAAGATCCGAATCGAGGCGGCCCGTCCCATGAATCGCGTGAGTGAATGAAATGGCGACGATGACGCAAAAGGAAATCCGTGCATGGCTGATTCAGGAGAGTCCCCAGGCTTTGACACTCCTTTTCCAAGAAGCCGATAGTGTGCGACGGCGCTTTGTCGGCGATGAAGTTCACCTTCGCGGTCTCGTGGAAATCGGCAATCGCTGCATACGCGATTGCATCTATTGCGGCCTTAGAGGCCCGAATAAACTTGCGAACCGTTACCGGATGAAGGCAGTCGAAATTATTGAGTGCGCTCAAAAGGCATACGATCTGGGCTACGGGACCGTTGTACTCCAATCCGGCGAGCATCCCGAGATCGCCGCCGGATGGCTCGGCGAAATCATCCGGGAGATCAAGCGGAATTATCCCGTCGCCGTCGCTCTGAGCATGGGCGAGCGTTCCGAAAAAGATTACGCTTATTGGCGGCTTTGCGGCGCGGACCGCTATCTGCTCAAATTCGAGACTTCGGATCCGCGATTGCTGCTTCGAATTCAAACGCCTTTGCCCGACGGCCGAAGCCGCCTTGACCGCCTGAGGGTATTGAAAAAACTCGGCTATGAAATCGGCGCGGGAATGATGGTCGGGTTGCCCGGGCAAAGAGCGTCCAGTTTGGCCGAGGATCTACTATGGCTGACGCGCCTGGACGCGGATATGATCGCCATCGGCCCCTACATCCCGCACGGCGATACGCCGATGGGAAAAAATGCTCTGGCTGACCTACGCTTCATGGAACGCTCGGAGTTAAAAACCCTTCCCATGACAATGAAGGCCCTGGCTCTGGCCCGTCTGCTTTGCCCTACGGCGAACATTCCGGCCACGACGGCTTTGGCTACGCTTGAGGACGATGGCTATTCGGCGGGCCTCGCCGCCGGCGCGAATGTTATCATGCCGAACATCACTCCGATGTCTTACCGCAAGAAGTATGAAATCTATCCGGATTCGGCGGCGTGCCGCGAAGAAGATACACATTCAACGGCGACGGCCGCCATCGAAGCGGCCGGTCGAACGGCCGGCCGGGGCTGGGGAAGCAGGCGGCGGGCGGACTTTGTTTTCAATTCGCCTTTCAACGGTGTTCAAAAAGATGAGTTTCATAAAAGCATCTAGGATCGAAAGAGATGTGTCGGGGCAGGGCGTTTTGCGGCTGAGATCAAGGTGATCGGAGAGAAATATGAAGGGAACGCAAAAAGGCATTCGTTTGCACATCGGAATTTTCGGCAGACGCAATGTCGGTAAATCTTCATTACTCAACGCGATAACGCGCCAGGAGGTGTCCATCGTTTCGGAAATCGCCGGCACCACTACCGATCCGGTGGAAAAGCCCATGGAGCTTTTACCCATTGGACCGGTGCTTTTTATCGACACGGCGGGAGTCGACGATATCGGCGCCTTGGGCGAAAAGCGCATCACTCGTACGCGCAAGATTCTCGATCTGACGGATCTGGCGCTTTTAGTCGTCGAACCGAATCAGTGGAACGAGTACGAGCAGAAGTTGATCGGCGAATTTCAAAGCAGGGGCACGCCATTCATCGTTGTGTTCAACAAAGTGGACATCCGGCGGCCCGATCCGGCGCTTCTCGAAAACCTGTCGGAGCGAAATATCCCCGTCGTGCAGATCGCGGCGAAATATCTCACGGGCATATCGGATTTGCGTGAAGCTCTGATCCGAAACGTTCCCGAGGAATTCCTGGAGGCGCCGCCCCTGATATCGGACCTCATTCGCCCCGGCGAACTGGTCGTTTTGGTCGTTCCGGTGGATATGGAGGCGCCGAAAGGGCGTCTGATCCTGCCGCAGGTTCAAACCCTTCGGGAGATACTCGACAGCGACGCCTGCGCCATGGTCGTCAAGGAGAGCGAACTGGCGCGCGCCCTGGTGAATCTGAACAGGCCGCCGGCCCTTGTCGTGACGGATTCGCAGGCGTTCAAAAAAGTTACGGCGGATACGCCCCCGGATGTGCCGCTAACTTCATTTTCCATTTTGTTCGCCCGCAACAAAGGAGATCTGTTCGAGTACGCTCGCGGGGCGCAAACCATCGACAGCCTGAAAAACGGCGAGCGCGTGTTGATTGCCGAAGCCTGCACGCATCACCCCGTGGAAGATGACATCGGCCGTGTGAAGATTCCCCGATGGATCAAGCATTTAACCGGCTGCGAGATTATATTCGAACACGTTCAGGGCCATGATTTCCCGGATGATCTTTCTCCATACAGCCTCGTGATATGCTGCGGTTCGTGCATGATCAACCGCCGCGAAGTATTGACCCGAATTGCAAATTGCCGGCATCAAAATGTTCCCGTGACCAATTACGGCGTGGCCATTTCCTATTGCCTCGGCTGCTTTGACCGGGTGCTTGCGCCATTAAAAAACGCAGACAGAAAAATCTTTCCACCAGGCGTCCACCACCGACCAGCGGCGCATCATGGAGGAACTGGTCGAGGAGCACATCATCGGGCGAAACACCGTGGCCGAAGTCGTCTCCGCCAGGAACCGCTACGCCTCGGGCGATCAAACCACACTGGACGAGATTCGTGAAGCCCTGACAACCCTCGTCATCTTCTACCCAAAGCACATCGCAAAGGAGGACAATGCGTTCTTTATCCCCGTGATGGAGCACTTCAGCAAGGACGAGAAGGATCAAATACTCCAAGAGGGCTACGACTTCGACGCCGGACTCATCCATGAAAAGTACCGACAGGTCGTCGAGGAGCGAGAGGTCGAATCAAAAACCTGATCTGTATTTAGCGAAACCTAATCTTGTAATTTGTTCAGCTATCCAGCACCTGCCGCACTTTGATCGCGAGTTCCTTCGGTCTGAATGGTTTCTGAATAAAATTCGTCCCTGTATCCAACACACCCTGATGGGCGATAGCATTTTCCGTGTATCCTGACATGTAAAGCACTTTCAAATTCGGGACGATTTGAGTGAGCCGTTCGTGCAGTTGCTTCCCACCCATCTGAGGCATTATCACGTCGGTTAGAAGAAGGTCGATTTTGCCCTCCAGTTCCTCGCACTTGATCAGGGCCTCGCCCCCGTGTTGCGCTTCAATTACATTGTAACCCTGAGACGCTAGCGCTCTGATCGCCAACTTGCGGACTATTTCTTGATCCTCCACAAGCAGGATCGTTTCGGTTCCTTGCGTTTTCTTTGGTAGCTCTGGGTGTCGTACGGTTTCCGCCTCATCGTGGACGATGGGTAAATAAATCTTAAATGTCGTACCGGTTCCCAATTCGGAATACACGTTGACGTGCCCATTGTTCTGATGGACGATTCCATGAACGGTGGAAAGCCCGAGCCCCGTGCCCTTGCCTTTTTCCTTGGTCGTAAAGAAGGGCTCGAATATCTGTCGAATTGTCGCCGAGTCCATTCCCGAGCCCGTATCGCTCAAGGCCAGCATGACGTAATCGCCGATTATCGGATTGCCGCACGTCTGGCATTTTTTTTCATCCAGAGTCATGTTTTGGGTTTCGATGGTCAACTTGCCCACTCCGGGCATCGCGTCCCTCGCATTGACCGCCAAATTGACGAGTATCTGATCGACCTGTGAAGGATCGAGCATTACTTTTCCAATTTTTTCACCGGAAGCAAAAACAAAATCGATGTCCTCGCCGATAATCCGACGAAGCATTTTTTCCGAGTGGGCGACCGCCTTGTTGAGGTCCATCACCTTCGGGGCGACGATTTGCTTGCGGGAAAAGGCCAGAAGTTGCTGCGTCAACGCCGCGGCCGAATCCGCGGCCTTTTGAATCTCGGCAATGTCCCTTTTCATGGGGTCGTTCTTTTGCAGTGAATCGTAAACCAGGTCGGAAAAGCCACGGATGGCGGTGAGCAGATTGTTGAAGTCATGGGCGACCCCTCCGGCAAGCCGCCCGATGGACTCCATTTTTTGCGATTGGTGAAGCTGTTCTTCCAGTTTCGCCTTTTCCTCCTCGGCGAGTTTGCGCTCGGTGACGTCCAAAACAATGCCCTGGTAGTGGGTGATCGTTCCGCTTCCATCCCTTAGTATGGATGTCCTGTCATCGATCCACTTGACTTGCCCGCCTTTGGCGATAATGCGGTAGGGTTCATGAATAAAATCCGTTCTATCTTTTTCTTCGGAATACCTGGTCACCTCGTCCGCAACTTTTCCCTGGTCTTCCGGATGAAGGATTTCCAAATAGGAGACTTTGCCGGTAATAAACTCGTTCGCGGAATAACCGAACACCCGTTCCACGTTTTCCGAAACGTACTCGACCGGCCATCCTTCAACGTTCTTCCAAAGGAAGGCGACGGCGGGACTTGTATTTATGATCCGGTTCGCTCGGCGGAGGATGTCTTCCGCCCGCTTGCGCTCGGTGATGTCCCTGAATATGCCCAGCAGACATTTCCGTCCGTCCACCTCCAAGGGGGCGGAATTGACATTCGCGAAGAATACGCCGCCGTCCTTTCGTTTCATGGGAATATCGGGTGCAAGGGTTATTTCGCCCTTCGCCTGCTTTTCGAATTGCGAAGCGACGTAAGGCAAATCATCGGGCGGATGGATATTATCCACGGATAATGCCAAAAGCTCATCCCGACTGTATCCCAGCATTTCGCAGATGGCGTCGTTTCCTTCCACGAACCGCCTCGTCGCGGCGTCCGCCAGCAGAATGCCGTCGGTGGCGTTGTCGAATATGGCCGCCAAGGTTTTCTCGGAAGTCCTTCTTGCTTGTTCGACCTCGATTCCATGAAGTGCTAATGAAATATCCCCGACGCTTTCGTCGAACAAGGAAATTTCCTCATCATTGACGTCAAAACCCTCGGGGAGAAGCACATTGATGTAGCCGTAATTTCTCCCTTCATGGACAAGGCAGGCGGTCATGGCCATGGTCTCGGATAAAAATTTCCTCAAAGGGCAATCATCGCATATATCGTTTTTGGATTTGGTCACTATCGTACGGCCTTTTCCCATCGCTGAACGACAACATTCCGGTTTTCGGCCCTCCTTGAAAAGGTTTTTCAATTGATTGAAATCATCGTCGGGAAGAGCCGCGTGAGCAAATCTTACATCATTGGACATCTCGTCGGTCAGAGCGATCCAGGCGTAACGAAAACTTCTCGCTTCGACCAGCAATTCGCAGGCCTGTCGAATAAGCCGGTCAGGATCCTTTTCCCTTACGATCAACTGATTGACATTACGAATGCCGCGCAGCACGTCATTCAAATGTCGAATGCCGGCCGTTCTTTCCACAACGATGGATTCGAGCATTTTTCGATGCCGGTCCAGTTCCAGAAACACCTTGACCTTGCTGATCAACACTTCCGGGGCGATGGGCTTGAAAATGAAGTCCACGCCTCCAGCCTCGTACCCTTTGAACATGTGTAGTTCGTCGTAATACGATGCGGTGACAAACAGGATGGGAAGAATTGGGAGCGTGCCGCTTCCTCGCAGGTGTTCGGCCAGTTCATAGCCATCCATATCGGGCATCTGGACGTCGAGAATGGCCACCGCGAATTCGTGGTCAATGAAGGCCGCGAGCGCATCATTTCCGTTTGTCGCCCTGACGATTTCAACGTCCAATTTGGATAGCGTATTCTCCAAAGCGATCAGGTTCTCAACTCGATCATCCACGATAAGAACCTTTTGCAATCCGCTCATCTATTTTCTCCTTCGCAATCCCGATGGTTAGGCTTCGCAACAAGGGGGCTGGTTGATGTCATTTCTGCAAGCCGTTGGCCTATGGACTTGGGCTGTAGAATTGTCTTGATTCCCGCAACGTCAATGGCTGCCTGGGGCATTGCCGCATGCTCCGCGGTTTTCGGGTCCTGCGCGATCATCGTCCCTCCGAACTGTTTTACGGCCTGCATTCCCTTGGCTCCGTCAAAGTTGGCTCCCGAGAGAATGATCGCGATAAGATCGCGACTCCAGACCCGTGCGGCGCTTTCAAAGAGCACGTCAATGGAAGGCCGGGACCAGTTGATTTTTTCATCCACGGACAAGGCGATGGATTCGTCCCTTTCCACCGCCATGTGGTAATTTGCGGGCGCGATGTAAACTCGCCCCGGCTCGATCCGCTCTTTGTCGCAGGGCTCAACCACTGGTAGGGGCGTAACTCTTGCTAAATGCTCGGCAAAGCGTCCATCATCGGTGTAGTGCAGGTGTTGGACGACCAGAACGGGCAAAGTGAAGTCCGGAGGCAATACGGAAAATATCTCGGTCATCGCCTCGAAGCCTCCCGCCGAAGCGCCGATGACCACAGCGCGGAACGCGGAGCGCGGAAGGCGGAGGTCGGAACTCATTTGTTTGCCCTCAACTCCATCCAATACATTGACTCGTCTGCTTCCTGTTCAACAATGCCCATACTATCCGGCAAGGCGTTCGCCAACCGCATGATCCGCAACGCGAATTCCTTTGTCCTTATTTTCAGTTCATCTTTTTCCATGTTCATTGCTCCGCGTTCCGACTTCCACGCTCCGATTTCTTAAAGATTCTTGCTTTTGCATCCAATGCGTCGAAGCTTCCTTTCGCCTCCGTAAAATCGATTGATTCCTTTGTCCCAAGGCAAAGAAAACCGCCGTGGACCAGGCTGTCGGCAAACAAGCGGAGCGCTCGGTTTTGCAAGTCGCGATTGAAATAGATCAGGACGTTTCGACAAAAAACCATGTGCGTTTCGATAAACACGCTATCAGTCGCAAGGTTGTGGTTGGCAAAAGTGATCCTTTTTTTAAGCGAGCCATCCATGGCTGCGGCGTCGTATTTCGAGTGGTAATATTCGGAGAACGAAGAGCGCCCCCCGGCCTCCTGATAGTGGCGCGTGGCTTCCTTGATCGCTTCGATCGAGTAGATTCCGGCTTTTGCCTTTTCGAGGGATGAGTCGTTGAAGTCGGTGGCGTAAATGGTCGCCCGGTCGTAAAGCCCCTCCTCCTTGAGCAGGATTGCCAGCGAGTACACCTCCTCGCCGGTGGCGCAACCGGCATGCCATATTTTTATATGGGGGTACGTGCGAAGCAGGGGGACCACATTTCGCCGGATCGCCAGGTACACAAAGGGATCGCGAAACATTTCCGTCACGGTAATTGAAAAATATCGCACCAATCCGGACAGAAATTGTTCGTCGCGCATGACTTTCGGGATCATGTCGGAGATGGTTGCGCAGCCGGAGTTGGATAGGAATTGCCTTGCCCTTCTTTCGATGGACGCCTGGGCATAGGAACGAAAATCGTATCCGCACCGCTTGTGGATCGCCTCAAGCAGCAGATCGATTTCGATTCGCTCAATATCTTCCGGTTTGTTATTCATCTCCGCGCCTATCTATAAAGCCAGACACGCATAAGCGAGAGCAATCTCTCCTGATCCAGGGGTTTGGCCATGTAATCGTTCGCTCCGGACGCGATGCATTTTTCCCGGTCCTCCTTCATTGCCTTGGCGGTCAGGGCGATGATGGGAAGTCTGCGAAACCTGTCCTGGGCGCGAATTTTCGCCATGGCTTCGAATCCGTCCATCACCGGCATCATGATGTCCATAAGCACCAGGTCCACGTCCGGATTCTGATCCAGCGCCTTCAACGCTTTTTCACCGTTATCCGCCTTCAGCGCGTTGACGCCCCGCTCCGATAAAAGGCGGGACAAGGCAAAGACCGTCCTCATATCGTCATCCACGAGAAGCACTTTTTTATCCTTCAACAGTTCGTCGGTATCGTGCAGGTTTTTGATGATCCGCCTTTTTTTCTCGGGCATATCATCGACCATGCGATGCAGGAAAAGGGAAACCTCATCCAGCAATCGTTCCTGTGAAAGAACATCCTTAAGGACGATGGTTTCGGCGTATTCCCGGAGGTTCGTTTCCTGTTCGACGCTCAAGTCGCTCGCCGTATGCACGACGACCGGCGGCAGGGCCAAACCCTCGGATTCCGCGCGCTTGAGCAGATCGAAGCCATTGACGTCCGGAAGACCTAGATCGAGGACAACGCAATCGTATGCACCGGAGCGAAGGGCATCCATGGCCTGTTTTCCCGTTTCGGCTTCATCGACGGTGACATCGCCGCCTTCGATCAAGCGAACCACGTTCCCTCGAATCTGCTTGTCATCCTCGATGATGAGAACGCGCTTGATGTTCTTTTCGGACGTTCCCTTTATTTTTTTAAAGACCTCGTCCAGTTCCTCAAGGCTGAGTGGCTTGGCCGCGTGCCCGACCGCGCCTTTGCGAAGCGCCTCGGTGGAAGCCGTTTCAACCGACACGACGTGAACCGGAACGTGTCGCGTGCGGAGGTTTTCCTTGAGCGCCGATAAAACGGTCCATCCATCCATGCCGGGCAGCCGGATGTCCAGGATGATCCCGGTCGGCGGATTTTTCAGCGCCAGTTCCAACCCCGCCTCTCCAGTGGGGGCGGCCACGCATTTGAACCCGCGCTCATGACATTTGTCGAAAAGAACCTTGGAGAAACTGGGATCGTCCTCAATCACGAGGATGACGCTATCGCTGCTCTCAACTTGTTCACGGTCATCCGGAAAATAGGGCTGAATTCCCTGACCTACTGTCAGCGCTTTCCCTTTATCCGGTTCGATTCGCCTGGCTTTTTGCTGGATATTGGCTTCTCGCGGCCTGGGCGTCAGGGGCAAGAACAAAGTGAACGTCGATCCCTTGCCTGGTTCGCTTTCCAACTGGATTTCCCCGCCCAGAAGTTTCACAACCTCCCTGGAAATGGACAGACCCAAACCTGTTCCGCCGTATTTCCTGGAAGTGGTTCCATCCGCTTGCTGGAACGCTTCGAAAATGACCTTCTGACTTTCCGGAGCGATCCCGATGCCCGTATCCTTGACTTTGATTGAAAACGACTGCTGCGGTTTCAGCCCGCTACGGGACAGATCGGCTGTTGCTTGCGGTCGGCCGAAGGTCACACTCACACTGCCGGTCTCGGTAAACTTAATGGCATTGGACACGAGGTTTTTAATGATCTGTTCCATTCGCTTGCGGTCGCTTATAATTTCACCTGGAGCGTCGTCTTCGACGAGCACTTCCAGGGCAAGACCTTTTTCCGCGGCCACGTGATCGAACGACGAACGGACGTTGCTCGCCACATCCTGAAGCCGAACCGGACCGGTTTGGAGTTCCATGCGGCCCGCCTCGATCTTGGACAGATCGAGAATTTCATTGATCAGGTTAAGCAGGTCGCCGCCGCTGCCGTGGATGACTTTCGCCGCCTCAACCTGCCCTTCGGTGAGGTTTCCCTCTTTGTTCTGGGAAAGAAATTGGGCCAAAAGCAGCAAGCTGTTCAGCGGCGTTCGAAGCTCGTGGGACATGTTGGCGAGAAACTCGGACTTGTACTTGCTGGCCAGCGCCAGTTCGCCCGCCTTCTCCTCGATGTCCTGCCTCGCAAGATTTACTTCCCTTTTCTGACGCTCCAGCAGTTGGTTCTTTTCCTCAAGCTCCTCATTGGTTACCTGGAGTTCTTCCTGCTGCGCTTTTAGTTTTTCTTCAGATTCCTCAAGTCGCTGGGTTTGGGATTCCAGCTCCTCGTTCGCGGCCTGCAACTCTTCCTGCTGAACCTGAAGTTCCTCTGCTTGAGCCCGGCTTTCTTCGAGCAGCCTGTTGACCTGTTGACGGGTCAGGTTCACGCTGATCGAGATGGCCAGAACCTCGCCCGCCTGTTTGAGAAACTCCAACTCCAATTCGCTGAAATCCTTGAAGGAACCGAATTCGACAACCCCGATCAGACGGTTGTCGTGGACCAGGGGTAGAGCCAGGACGGCATGTGGCGTCGCTTCCCCCAGGGCGGAGCCGATCGCCAGATAGTCCGGAGGGATGTTGCTTAGGCAGATCGGTTTTCTTTCACGGGCGGCTTCCCCAGCCAGTCCTTCGCCCAAACGGACCTTTTCGTTGAGATTTTTACGACGGGTGAAAGCATAGTTGGCGATGATTTCAAGGACATTTTCCCGTTCATTGAAAAGGTACAGGGCGCTCACTCCGACTTTTAAATACGTCGAGAGGAAGGAGACAACCTCATTCGTCATCTCATCCAGAGCTTTTTCGCCTCGGACTAGAATGTTCAGATCATTGACTCCGCTTTTCATCCAATCGTTGTCGCGCTCCTGGTCCTTGCTCTTGCGCAGGGAGACGGTCATCCCGCCAATGCCTTCTTCCAGAGAGATCATTACATCGCAAAGATCCGAGACCGAAACAAGAAGCATTCCTAACTCATCTTTCCTCCGCGTGTCGGTTTCAATATCCGGTCGTTTGGTAATATTTACTTCTTTGGCCAGATCGCCCCGGGCTATTGCTTCAACGATTTGAATCTTCTCCGAACTGCCCTCGGTCAGGGAACGCAATGCTTTCACCACGGTCTGGATTGGCGAATTAATGCTGCGGGTTATGCTGATTCCGATAAGTATGGCCGTCAGCATGCCGACAATCATTGCAAAATATATCATAATGGACGCCCGAGTCGCAGTTCTGGCATTGTTCTCGATCACCGTTTTCGCTTCCGAAATATTCATGGCGGTGATTTCGAAAAGCAATTCTCTGACGTCTCTTCTCCGTTTCGTGGCTTCTGAAGATCGAAGCGCGAGACCCTCCTCAAACTTGCCGTCCAGGGCCAGACTCTTCTCGGCCTCCTGGTCTTTCAAATATATCTCCCATTGGGAAACAAGTTCCTTGTATTTGTTCTCGCCCTCAGCATTGAAAATAGTATTCTTATATTTCTCCAGGTTTGTTTCCACTTCCATGACCGATTCATCGAAAATAGGCAGGTAATCGGGATTTTCTTCCAGCAGACAATAACTGATATTCGCGGCGGCCCGCTCGAATCCGCTGTTGATTTTTATCAGGAGTTCCAATGGAAGGGTGGCCTTTTCGTAAAGGTAAACGTCCGCCTTGTTCAACTTCTTTATCTGAATGACTCCGAAAAATCCGATACTCCCGGCGACGAGAGCAAGGAGAATGAAACTCCCGATGAGTTTTCTGGATAGCTTTACATTTTCCAGCATTGAATCCGCCCTCCTATTCCAATATGGAATCTTCATCTCTATTTGTTATTTTTTCCGCGCTTCGATCCTTTGTTGTCCAAGCGCGATTTTCACGGAACTTTTCAGTTTAGCCATATTGAGGGGCTTTGCGAGAAGCATAATCGGCCCGAATTCCATTGCCCGCTCCATTAAATCACTGTCCGGATAACCGGTGATGATAATGACAGGCAAATCCGGATCTGTTTTGCGGAAAATTCGAAGAAATTCAGGACCGTTCATAACGGGCATTTGCAAATCAAGAATAATAAGATCGAAGCCGCGTTTGAACGCTTTTTCCAACCCCTCCACTCCGTTGTGCGCCGCTTCCGTGCTGTAACCGAGGGCATTAAAAATCAGGAAAAGAAATTTTTGAACGTGTTCATCGTCATCGATAATGAGAATGGACGACTTTTTTTTCAGACCGGCATTTGTTTGAGACCAGTGTTCCAGCGCATCCTTCGTGAAACGCCAGTCTTTTCCGACCTTGAACGCGGGAAGGCCTCCCTTTCTTGCCAGGCGGCGGACCGTTTCGACATGAGCTTTCAGGTACTTTGCCGCTTCGATGGCTGTCAATACGCCTGAATCGCCCGACTTCCGGTCTCTCATGTCAACCTCATGCAAATCGAAAGCTCATGTTATCGAAAATAAAACTTTCTTAGGGAACTGTCCTCATCTTACCTCAATTTAAAATCCGGCAGAAAAAGAGAGAAGTTGAGTTTAGTTGACTGGATATTCTTCCTGAAAAGCAATCTTGTCAAGCATCGATTACGGACAAACCTTGCGCGCTCGCACCCTGGGGATGGCGACACCGTGTAAGGGCGGGGATAGTAAATTCATTTAAACCTTTATTATCAACCAGTTAGAAACGGCCCTTTCCGCCAAAAATTCCCCGTCAAGTTCTATACCAGTTGCCGTCTGTGTAAAGGTTTAACGACAGATCATGCGGGGGAGTGTCTAAATGACCATTGAAGAAATCATTGAAAAATTAAAAGCCGAGGAAACTCCGGACACAATCCTCTTAGTCGCGGACAATTCAATCGCGCAGAAACTCGTTGTGGCCTGGAAGACCGTGGAAATCACGCGACCGGATACGCCACAAGATTTCACGTCAATGAAAGAGGTATGGGCTGCGGTGCCCGCGACGTCGATCAAAAACGTCCTTTCAAAACCTATGAGCAATAATTCCATCCCAAAGGCAATGTCAAGGACGAAAAATAATTTTCTTCTTCATTTCATGATGAAGTACGGTAATCTTCGAAGAACCACAAAACTCTTCACATTAATGGCTGTAATAAGTGTGGAAAATGTCTAAGATTATAGTATTGTATGGGTTGGCAACATCGATTTTGGAGAAGGGCAATTGTCGAAGAAAAACAATGCATCCACTGAAACCTTGTTATTGTTTGATTTACCCCAGATTCCAAAGTTTCTACCGCCGGTTCTCGTCAGTGCATGTTTTTTGGGCATTCCTTGCCGGCGGCACGGTCGCAGAGCCAAAGTCCGGACGAAATTGATCGAAAAGCTGAAACAGAAATATGTGTTGGCGCCGGTTTGCCCGGAACAACTCGGCGGCATGTCCACTCCGCGCACCGGCGAAACTTTACAGGGTGGAACCGGAGCGCAGGTGCTCGACGAAGGCATTCGGATATACGCTCCGGAAACCGGCGAAGACATGACTGATTTTCACATCAAAGGCGGCAAAGTGGCCCTTGAAATCGCAGAAATTATCGGCGCGAAAAAAAGCCTCCTTTAAGGCGGCAGTCCATTATGCGATAAAGAGGGCATCGAGGCTGCCGAAGGCGGCAGGGATTTCAAATCAGCAGATCGAGGAAACGGCGGCGTTGCGTGAGTTGGGGCTGGAAAGTGATCCCGAGACTCAATAACCACCGCATTTCGATGAAGACCAAACGAGGAAATATTGCGTTGCGAGGCGGCCAAGTTGCCGTCTACCTGTTATTGATCGCCGGCTTTTGCCTTTCTGTCTTCCCTGACTTTTTCAGTACGTTGTCCTTGCCCAGCCACGAAGAGCAAATGAACGGCAACCTGGCCAAAGACTTGCTTGATGGCGCGGTTACGCCCTTGGTGGAATATCGGTACCAGAAGTGGACGACCGGACAGTTCGTCTATGGATTCGCGCTATACCCGGCCTTTGCTGTCTTTGGTCAATACGATACGGTCATCAAGGTCTACGGAGCAGCTTTCTCCCTGGCGACAATGCTCCTATGGTTCGCGTTCCTTCGTCGGTACGCGGGTCGCCTCCCGGCTTTCGCGGGCGTGCTGTTCTTCCTCGCGCCGCCCTTGCTGTATGCGAAGTATACAGTGATCGCCTATGGCAATCATAAGGAAAGCGCACTGTTTGCTATCGTGTTGTTATTCCTGCTGTACCGCCTTCTTGAGACCCGAAAATCGGCTCGCCGAGCATTCGTGATTGGCCTGGCGGCGGGGTTTGGGAGTTTCTTTTGCCTGCAGGTGTTGGCGCCGACGGCGACGGTGTTGCTGCTGTGGCTCGGCTGGCGAGAACGAAGCGAATTCAAGTATGAACTACCCTTTTTCGCGGCCGGCTTCGCGGTTGGTTTTCTGCCTTGCGTCGTCTGGTTCCTCGCCCAGGGAGAAAACGTGCTGGAGATCCTGTTTCCATTGGAATATGGGCGATCCGTGAGCGCCGCGCTGGTGGATAAGTTTGTCTTCAAAATCCCGCGACTGTGGCTTGCGACGATTCCGGCTTCACTGCAGTTCGAGTCATATCATGCCGCTTACATCTACCTGCTGTTTGTCGGGGTTGCGCTGGGCGTCGTGGTCCATCGAGAACGTCACTTGTTATCGGTTTTCGCAAACGGCATTTTACGGGGCGCCCCCAACATCACCGAGAAAAGCATCACACCCCCGGTTTGGCTGCCGGTGCTGCTATTTCTCGCGCTGTTTTCTGTTGCTTATGCCTTGAGCCGATTCTCGGTAGAAGAGGTGGGCGATGTCTATTGGTCGCGCTATCTAATACCGGTCTATCCATTTTTCTTCGCCGCCCTGGCGGTTGCCATTTCGCGTTATCGGCCTTTCTCCTCTTTACTTATTGTGTTCGTGGTTTTGTCGCTCTGTTGGCACGCCCGGAACTTCGAGCAGCCTTTGAGGAACTTTGTAGCGGTCGTGAAAAAGGGCGACTTGACTCGCGTCGCAACGGCGGTGAAAGGGTACTATTACATAGAATACCTCGACCAAGGACTGGCAAGGGCGCTGAAAAAGATGACGCCGGCCGAATTTGCGTCGCACGGGGAGGCGATGTTGCGGCGAGTCTCGCCGGAATACCGCTGGAAAGCGTTTGAAGTCTGGGGTCGAGTATCTGGTTTACTCCGCCTCGATTCGGCAGTGTCGCCCACTCAGGTCGATGCCGCGCACCTCAACCAGTTCCTTGCCGGCTGGGCCGCCGGGGCGGTGGAGTCGGCGCAAAGCGGCGCAAACGAAGATCTGGTATTCTCGCCAGCGATTCTCGAAGACGTGGTCGGGCGGTTCGGCCCCGAGTCGGATCTAACGTCCGCCGCCTGGATGGGAGTCGGTCGAAGAATCCATGACTCATTATTGGTGGATTCGTATCTGGACAATACCCTCCAAGCCCTCAAAGGCGAGGCCCGGCCATGGCATCCCGAGTATTTTCATGCCGCCCAACATATTATTGCTCAAATTCCTCCAGACCAGGTCGCCGCGGCGGCGGAAGGCATTGGCATGGCCGTCGCCCACTACAGCAGTTCTTTTCCACGGCTTCGGCGCGCGCTGGCGCTCCTTTTTGCAGCGGCGGACCCGACTACGGTCTGGCAGGCGTTTTTGACTGGTGTGGGCCGTGGTATGGCGCGGGAAATAACCGCCATTTTCAATCATGTGCCCCAAAACGCCCTGGAACGCCCGGCTGCAATATCCGATGGCGACTGGCTGGAAATCAAAAAGGGTTTGTTCGACGAGTTTTGGGCGTTGAATTATCAGTTGTCTTGTGATGAACGGTTTTGCGAATTGCGCTGGGGCGTTCGATGAACGTTTGGTAGCAAACAATGTCGAATTCATGCGACACGTACAAAAACGAAAACGACGCCCCTCGTCTACAAGGCTGGGTCCGGGCAGGGTGCTGGTTGCTGGGCGGCGCGGCCATTATCACCACCGTCGCGTGGCAGTGCGTCAGCCCTTTTGGAACGCCGGCAGCTTTCGCGAGGGTGACCCCGCAGCTTTCTCTTTCTTCCGGCTTGACGGCCTTGCTGACACTCAGCGGGATTCGCTTCCACCTTGCGCAGGTGGCGTCGTCGGCCCTGCAGCTGGCCGCAATCGTTATGCTGGCCGCCCAATTCGGCCGCCGGTTCGCTACAGGCTGGGCTTGCGCCATTCCACTAATGGCCTTACTCGCCGCGCCCGTCTTCTGGCAGATGGGCGTCACGATCAACTATTCGGCCGGAACCGTAATTGGCGCGCTGTTTCTCCAACAGGCATTCCTTTCACCAACGCACAAAGCCGGCTGGGTGGCGGTGACCTTTGCCATTGCCGCCATAGTCGCTTTTCTCGAATCGCCACTGCCGTTCTATGTTCTGCCGGGGGCATTTGTACTGCTTTTTGAAGGGGACAATAGGGCAAAAAGAATCCGCCGGTCTCTATTCGTTGTTTTCCTTGCCCTGGCGACCACGCGATTGGTTCTACAGTCCGCCGGCCTACAGTTAGAGGCGCCGGTCTGGTCCGGCGTCTTTGGCATCTGGAACGGCCCGGAAACCGAGTTGCACCAGCCATACTACACGCTCCTGATGCTTGTGGCCTACCGGGCGCTACCTCTGATACTGGCTTTGGTCTTTGTGCTGGACGCTCGATATTCCAGGAAGAACGTAGATCGCCAAGACCTCGCCTTCTTCCTGTTTGCCTGGGCGCCTATTGTACCCGCGGTACTGAAGAACGACCGTAATCCGTGGCTCCTGATGCCTTGTTTGGTCGTGCTGGCCGCTTGGCTCCTTCGCTCGGCCGAGAAGGCTCGGGTAAAATGGCTGCCGGCAACGAGTCGGATATTGCTGGTGCTGTATGCGCTGCTGGCCGCGGGAAATATTACAGTCATGGCTTCGGCCCTGATTGCTCCTCGGCCATGTGTTCTGGCCGCGTTGGATCTACCCGTGCCGCGCAACCCTCAGCCGGTTGAAAAGGCCATCGCAGAAAGGCTGACCGCTGCAAAAAGCGCGGACCCCGCGGAACGCACGCTACTTTATCTGACCCATGACAATCTCGATATCAGTGCAATAAGGGATTACGCGGCCATGAACCGGCGGGCAGCGGTCATGACGTCGACGATCATTGTCGGAGAAGACACGTTCTCAGCCAAAATCGAGGACCTGCCATTCATTCAGCGCGTGTGTGTGCTCGGTGATGCTTGGCCGATTCTGCCGCCAGGCCGATCGGCCGAACGGTCAGCTGTTTTTCGCGCCCTGTTCGGTCCCGGCGACACCAAGCCACTGCCGAAAGGGCTTGTCCTCACCGTGTTTGACAACCGAATGCTAGCGGCCCTGCGCCGAGCCGCGCCAAAGATCGCTCTTGACCGCCGGCAAATTGTGCAAGCAGGGAAAACGAGCTGGGAAAAGCGGGATCTCAGCGCATCATTAGATATCTTTAGATTTCTCGCCACCGCTTACCCGAACGACGACGAAGTCGTGCGCTTACTGGCGCAAAGCCTGACTCTTGCAGATCAAACGCAGGAAGCAAAAACCCGCTGGACACAGTTCTTTCGACAGGCGGTTTCATTTGGCGACAAGTTGTTTGCCTTGGACTTTATCGCGGAGCAGGAAGTGATCGGGGCGTTGCCGGCCCGCACGTTTGAAGAATACTTGACCCCGCTGCTCGCGCAATTCGGCCATGATCCGAATTTGCGCTACGCCCTGATTTCAGCCGAAGTACGCTTCCACCAACTGCGCCGTGATTGGCCTGCCGCTTTGGCCACCCTACGCGCGATGCGCCACACTGCCCGACCGGATCAATTTCCCGGAATCGACCTTGTCATAGCACACGTGTTGCATAGTCTTTCACGAGACGCAGAGGCGATGGAATTGTTGCGGCGCAACCTAAAGATTGCCGCTCAGGGGCCTGTCTTCGCCGACTCCGCTTTTTTGCTGGCTAAACTGCTGGCGGATCATGGCGATGTCGCCCGCGCGCAACAAAACATCGAACTCGGCCGCACGCCGAATTGTGATTTGAACACCTATTTGGATGCCTTGCTCTACGTTGCCGGGCACATGCCGCCGGAGGATCAATACCGCTGCCTTGTTGCCGCCCTGCCGCATGTACTCGGCGCATCGCGAAGTCTTCTCCACATCGAAATTGCCAAGTTGGCGTTAGCGCGCGAAGACAAGGAGGAAGCTAAACGCCATTTCACCCATGCGATGAAGGACGCGCCGGATGCTGACACGCGCCGCTGGCTGGAAGATACGCTAAACGAGATGTGAGCCGCGTGCGGGGGTAATGGAATCACCACCCACAGCGCGGCAATCAGGATTCGCATTGTTGGAAGTAGGATAGTTATGTATCAGATCATGTTGGCGGCATGGTCAGCGCGCCGGAGACCACTTATTCGGTAAAGCTGATCAGATGAATTCCTGTTGCGCGCCCATTCCCCTTTTTGCTTTCATCCATGAGAAAACTTTTCAGGCAAGCTGTCAGGTTGCATGCCTCCCCGGAAAGGATATTATAAAACCCGACGCATACGGGTGATCTCTCGCACGCGCCATATGTTTCATAACTGAATCAAAGGAGAAAAAAATCATGGCGACTCCGGAAAATCTGTTGATCATCGTGAACAGCGCAACCGAAAATCCTTACAATCAATATGCGTCGTATGTCGTCGCATTCCTGTCCAAGCACCTGGGCAAGGTGAAGAACGTGACTTTGTATTACGGCCCGAACGGCGTGAAGATGGCCAAGAAGGGCACGTTGGCGGGCATCCCCATCAATGACGACGTCAAGAATCTGATCGCCGGCCAGTTGGACGGCCTGTCCGCATCCGACCTGCCGGACAATCTGGAGCAGTTCGCCCGTTTTCTGAAAGATCAATTAGGCGTCGTGATTGCGTCCTGCGCCACTTTCAACGTTATCGACGGTCTGGCCAAGTCGCTTGACGATACCGAAGGTCTGGAAGACTTCATCGTGCCGATCAAGCTGCCGCAGGCGGCTGAAGCGCTGATGGCGGCGGACAAGATACTGTATTACTGACGACGCCGGTTCCGGCGACCGGAGCATTGCGCGAAGACGAGCCGTGAGCGCGTCCTCGGTTTACCTGCTTGGGAAAAGACACACGGGGCGCAGGAAGGTAAAGGCCTATGTTTTTCGCGGAATTATATCCGGCGTATTTTTTCATAAACAGCCGCGACCGCGCGTAATTTTTTCTCACGAAGAAAGAACGGATTTTACCGCCATCGAAACCTTCATGATGTCCGATTCTTCCAATTGCGGGTAAATCGGCAGATGAACCATGTTTTTAACTGCCTCGGTCGCATTTGTTCCGTCGCCGGCGTTTTCCATCCCGGGCAGCGTCGGCCCGGAAAAAATATTGCCGCCGTGCGTATCGATGCCCAAAGACAGCAAGCGCCGCCGGAAAACATCCCGGTCTGAAACCCTGACGACGAAACTCATGTAGATATTTTCGCCTTCGGGGGCCAACGCCGCCGTTTCGATTCCCGGCGTCCCCTTGAGTTGCTCCAAAAGCAGATTGCCGTTGCGGATTCGCCGCCGGTTCGCGTCATCGAGTCCGGCCAGTTGACTCATCCCGATCCGCCCTTGAAACGGCCGGGGCATAAGCCGAGCCTGCGTATCCACCTTTCCGTTTGCCCCGGGCGCTTCGTCGGTGAGATATTCGATGGGATCGACTCCCCGATTTTTCAAAACCTTCAGAATCGGCGCGACCATCGTGTTCCACAGCGCCGGTCTCGTCGCCAGGCGCATTCCCATGGCCGCCATCAGGCGCCCGGTCAGAGCAAGTCGCCCGATGGTCGGCAAAGCCTCCATAAATGCGCTGGCCTTTTCGGCGACCTCCGAAGAATTCGTCACGGCCATGCCCGCCCACAGGGCCGAGAGATTTTTCGTGGGGCCGAATGAGAAAAATCCTCCCTGTCCGAATGATCCGAGCCTTTTGCCTTTGTACACGCAACCGCAACCCTGGGCGCAATCCTCGATTACGGAAAGTCCACGGTCATTTGCGATCCGCGTGATTTCCTCCATATTGCAGGCCCGCCCGTAAAGATGCACGGGGATAACGGCCGCGGTCGAAGAGTTGACGGCCGATTCCAGCTTGCGTGTGTCGAGGCAATAGGTGGACGGATTGATGTCGACAAAGCGGGTCTTAAGTCCGAAGTCCCGCAAAATCGCCGGAATCGCATGAAAAGTCAGTGCAGGCAAAATCACTTCTTTGCCTTTTGGGATGTCCAGGGCGGATAGAAGTCCAGTCAACGCGATTCTCCCGGACGGCGCGGGGATAGCGTATTTCACGCCGATAAGCGCGGCGAACGCATCCGAAAACTTGCGCATGGAATCGCCCGCGGCGCTCGTTTTGCAAAATCCGGAAAACAGAGCCGAAACGGTTTCTTTGAAGGTGAGGGGCGGGATGAATCGGGGGATATTTCTCATGATCAAATCATAACTTGCGCATCCGGGGATGTCGATGACCCCCTGATTTTGCTGGCGGATTTCCACGGAAGTATGCCCGAACCGCTGATGCCGGTCGGTTTTGATTTTCAGATCGCAAGGATGGCATGCGCCGAAATGCCGGCAAGGTCGGAATACGTCGTCGATCACGAAATTTTCATCGCAGAGCCGGCCGACGGGCGGCCGCCCCAGATACAGATCGGCGTGGCACCTGAAAACATGACCGGAGGGGCCTACGATCAACTCCGAGATTCTGCAATCCACGGCGCGCAAGGCGCCGTTCACGGAACCTTCGTATTTATAAACGCCGTAAAGCCGGCCCCGGTAAAATCCGAGAAAATCTTTGACGCGAAAATCGATCTTGGCCTTTTCGCACTCCCGTCGCGCGCGTAAGACTTCCGCTTCGAATGCCGGATGATTCACCGCCCAGACGCCCACCGAGTATCCGCTTTCGAGCAAGGCGGACGTCTTTGATTTCAATTCGTCGAAACTCATGTTTTCCGGATGGTACGAAACTCGTATGGAGGCGTAGGGCGCCTCGCGCCTGAGGCGCCGGGGCGAAATTTTTTGCATAAACTCATTCACGTCGAACCGCAAATTCGTGAGAATGTCGATATTCAGTTCGGGTTTCAGCCCGTTGATGATTTGGAAAAAGTCGGGGTGCAGACTCGGCTCGCCCCCTTCCAGGGTTACGGGAACATCCTTCGGAAGATCGAGCCGGTTCAATCCGCGAATCCAATCGGAGCCGGGAATCGGCTTGTAGGGGAAATTTCTACGTCGCCCGGATCTTCCGAATTCATTCAGGCAATATGAACAGCGCAGGTTGCAGTCGAGGGTGAGAAAAGCGGCAAGATAATTGTAGCGCTTCGGCCAGGCCGGTCCGGCCGGTTTGCCGCCTTGCGTTTCCCTGGGATCCTTATTGTTCAACTTCAAATTCCCGGCGATGATTCGGTTCCCCATTGCGTGATCGCATCATAAACATCTTCAGGGGAAATATGCGCCATGCACGTGTCGTCATAGGGGCATTCCGGCTTATAACAGGGGATGCATTCCCGATCCACTTCCGGAGTCAGCACTTTGAGCCTCTCAGTCGGCGTCAGTTCCTTGATCGATGTCGGCCCCATCAAAGCCACCACTTTCTTTCCCTGCGCGATTCCCAAATGGAGTCCCAGGGAATCGTTGGTGACAAGCAGCCGGCAGGAGTGAATCCATTGGATGTAGCCCTTCAGGTTGTTCAAGTGCTGTTGCCAAGAATATGTATGCCGGCCTTTCAACATGGCTTCGAGATGGTCCCAATGAGCAGCCGGCCAGGCTTTTAGAGGAAACTTCGGGCCGACGTGCGTGTTGAAGCCGATATCGAAAACCGCCTCGGCGTCCGGTTTATAGCCCAATATGGCGCTTTCCCCTTTCCAGGTCGCGCCGAGCATGGAAAACAAGACCTGCTCCCAGGTTTTCCCATTGAGTTTTTTCGCGCCCTCCCGCGTGGCGATGGCCAGCGCTTCATAGCCGTTTTCGTAAGCCCTGGTTTCGCCGGTTTTTTTGTTGAACCGAAAGCCGTATCGCTGTCGGGCTTTCACGCGGTCCGCCAGGGAACAGATCCCGGGATGTTTTTCCAGATTGATAACGACATCGTATATTTCGGTCTGAAGTTGCAGGGAAGTCAGCAGATTAAAGGGGAGAATCCGGTCGATATAGGGATTGCCCGTCAATAAAGGGATCGCGGCGGCGTCCGTCAGCCATGTGACGTAGTCTTCTTTGAACAGGTGCAGCAAGACCGTCGTTCGGAAAACGTCGCCCAAACTGCAAAGGTACACGTTATCGGGAGTCAGGGTTTCCGAATAGCCCATTTTGATGATGAGTACTTTTTTTCTTCCCGGCTTCATTGGGTTTTAAAAATCCGTTTGTTTCAGCGGCGGTTTCCCGCCTTCGCCAAGGGCGGCCGTGAGGCGGCGGTTGAATTCGTCGATAGCCCCGGCCGCAGATTCATCGGGAGCCCAGGGGGCGAATATGCTGTCGTCCGGCCCGGTGAAAGGCCCCGGTTTTGCCTCATGGTAAATCACGACATCCGTTAGCGGGTAAATAGCATGGTACCGGTTTGCGCCAATCCTGTATAAGAAATTTCCCTTCTCGCTTAAGATGCAAGCGTCGAGGATTTCTCCTGTATCGCTGAATGCGAAAATCGCGAGCTGTCCTTCCTTCATGTGAAAAGTCTCATCATTTTTATGTTTATGCGGTGGATAATATCGCTTTTTCCGCACCAGGATCAGCATGTCATGAAAGGATGCCTCCGGCGACGAATGCAGGCAAATCCGAACATTTTCGCCGTTTCGCTCGGCGGAAGCGTTTTTCAGTTCGGTCAACATATTTTCGCCGACACAGACCGGATCCATTTTACAAAAATAGGCGGGCGAACGTCCTTTCTCATCAACCCAAACCGATTCGATGTCCGTGAGACTCATCAGATAATTACACGGCGCAATTTTATTTGAATCCGTATTACTCATGTTTTTCCTATCGCCTGCGGCCTTTTCGGAATCGTGTCCACATGGCCAGCATGGAATCAGGTTTCAACGCGCCTGCCATGTTGAATTCCACGACGGAGCCGCACCAGCATTCCAAACAAGGATCCGGCAAAGTCAACCGGCGGAAAGTTTCCATGAAATCATCGCCGATCGGCAGCAGATAATCCTGATAGTTGGGGCACATATCGCAACTCACGACCCGGCCGTCGGGTTCGATATTACACAAAAGCAGTCTAGCCAGGCAAAATATCTTCGTCGGCTTGGGCCAATGGCTGAGGTGTTTAAGTCCCGACAGAGTGTTGTATATTGATCGCCGTCCCTTCTTTTTTTCCTCCACAAGATAGGCAATCACTTTTTTGAACTCGGCCTCAGTCGGCGATTCACCAAGCGTTTTCCCGGTTCGGCCCGATAAGTGCGTGTCGGCGGGATGAATGTAGAGGCCGGAATCATATCGATCCGCAAGATCAAGCAGATAGGGGATGGAATTGAAGTTGCGCCCCGTGACGACCGCGCTGATATTCACGGGAATGCCGTGGTCCCGCAATATCCGAATAGCCTCGACGGCCGCATCATGCACTCCGCGGCCGCGCACCGGATCGTTGACCTGCGCGGGACCGTCCAGGCTGACCTGAACTTCGTCGACTTCGCGGATATTTTCGAACTTGCTGCGCACCAGCGCGCCGTTGGTGTTGATCCCGACCTGCATGCCGTTTTGCTTGCAGACAGCGATGATTTGGCCCAGATCGTCTCGCAGCAGCGGTTCTCCTCCGCTGAAGGTGATAAACCGGGCGCCGGCGGCGGCGAGTTGTTCGATCAGGCCTAAAGCGGAAGGAGTGTCCATTTCCTCGGTTCGATTGGGCCATACCCTGCAATAAGAGCATTTCAAATTGCACCGATGGGTGATATTCCAGCCGACGCCGAAGGGAAAACGCTTCTTGAATAAGACGGCCTGAAGAACAATCCGGGAGATATTGAGTTCTTTGAAAAGGTTCAAGGGATGCTCCCTCGCCGGCCGGCCGGCGCTAACGGCCGATGCGCTAAAACTCCTTTGATTCTACGGGCGTTTTGCTATCATGGGAGCCTGGCGGTGTCAATTGACGCTCGCTGGAAATGCGCGGAAGGAAATAAGGATTTCATAATAAAACAGATTGAATAAACGGCGAAATTCCCTTGGATTCCGCTTCCCATCCCGCATCATCCAACCCTTGTTTTCCGGTTGTCGATACAATCCAAGTGTGCTAAGTCCGATTGGCCATGAAGCTAAAGACCTACGCCCATTTTCTTTGGCACGCGCTCCGGTTGAAGTTCGACGCCGGTCATCGCGCGCCGTTGAGCATGAATATTCAACTCACGCATCGCTGCGCCAACAACTGCCGCTACTGCTTTTATGACAGGAACGAATCCGAAGAAATGGATGCGTCCGCGCTGAGAAAAATTCTTCGCGAGGCGTGGGATATGGGCGCGCGGAGAGTGAATTTTTCAGGGGGAGAACCTCTTTTGCGCGAAGACCTGTACGAAATTGTCGAAAGCGCGAAGGAAGAGGGCTTTTTCGTCGGGATTTCAACGAAGGGCGCCCGCGCCGCCGAACAACTGCGTGCTTTGAAGCTGGTGGATCGCGTGATGCTCTCCTATGACGGCCCGGACGATGTGCGTGAGTTTTTGTATGGGAAAAACGGCGCGGAGGAAACCCGCGAAGCCCTGGAGATTTTTCATGCGCAAGGCGTCCCTTATTGGACGACCACCGTGCTGACGACCGTGAGTATTCCTCACATAGACTGGATCGTGGAGCAGGCGCGAATTAAAAATTCCGTCGCCAATTTTGTTTTGCTTCACACGCAGCCCTGGGAAGGGATCCGCTTTCATCCGAAAGCCGAACAAGTCAGGGACATCCTGCCTTCCGAGGATCAGACGCGAAGCGCCGTCAGGCATTTGATCGCCATGAAAAAAAGAGGCGCGGCGGTGGGCTCCTCCATGCCTTACCTCGAACAGTGGCTCGCGTGGCCGGATTATCTGAAAATTTGCTCCCCCGAATCGTCGCCTTTGTATTCGTGCATGGCCGGCCGGGCTTTTTGCGAGTTGATGGCGGATGGGACGCTTTATCCCTGTGGTTGGATGCGCGGTGTTCTGCCCGGCGTCTCGGTGACGGATCACGGATTCGCAGAGGCTTTTCAAAGTCTGCCGGAGATTCCCGACTGCAAATCCTGCGTCAGTTCGTGTTGGCTGGAATCGAACCTCATTTTCAGCCTGAATCCGCGAACGGTTCTGAACTGGCTTCGCTATCTTCTGCGTAACTGATTACGCCCGTGTTCCTTTGACACGGCACCGGATCATTGAATATGATTTCGCCGAAAAACGAGGAGGATTTCTTTTCCATGATCGGATTTTCGCGAAAAGTCGAGCTGTTTTTTTCCGGTCTTTTCCGCCGGCGCTTCGCCTTGCCCCGGCAACTCCAGGTCGAGCTGACGAACCGGTGTAATCTTCGTTGCAAGATGTGTCAGCGCTCCCTGCTGAAAGTTCCGGAAGTGGACATGCCCCGGGATGTCTTTGACGCCCTCGTCGGGAATTTGCGGGGTGTGAAAGATATCGTATTGCGCGGATGGGGAGAGCCCCTGATGCATCCGAATTTTCTCGAATTCGTCGATCGGATCGGGCGAGACGCTCCGTGGGTCAATATACAGATCACCACGAACGGCCACTTGCTGCGCGGCGACATCCTTGAAGGGATCATCGATTCAGGTTTGTCCAGGGTCGCGGTTTCCATCGACCGGCTTCGCGGCGGCGAAGGCAGCGGCCACGCCAATCCCGAAAAAGTCGCGGCGAATATCGAGGAGTTGATTCGTCGGCGCGGCGCTTCGTCCCTCCCGCAACTGGTTTTACAGCCGACGATGCAGCGAGGCGGGCTGAACGATGTTCTCGATCTGATCCGGTTCGCGAAAGACGTCGGCGCCGACATGGTGAATCTCCTCCGGATGGACGCCTGGCTTCCGGAGGGAGTTCAACGACCGAGCCGCGAGGAGGAATCGGACATCGTTCGCCGGGCCGTAAAAGAAGCCGGCGGAAAAGTGAATGTATTTTTCCTCAACCAAAAATCGCTGCCGGTTCGAATCGCTTCCCACAATGATCGTTTGTGCCTGCGGACTCTGTTTCATGCCTATATCGACGTTTACGGGAATGTAAGTCCGTGCTGCCTGCTCCGGGATCAGGTCATGGGCAATATCCAAAAACATTCTCTCCGGGAAATTTGGAATACTCGAAGCTTTCAAAGATTTTTTAAGACGCAGGCGGATTATTGCTCAAAATGCGACGCATTTTTCTCGATTTACCACGAATAGAATAGAGCGTTATTTACTCGAAAAAGATAAAGGAGTGATCCCCGGTATATCCGAAGTGTGAAAAGAGCCATTCCCATTCCTTAGGTGTGAAAAAACTCTCGCAGGTGAGCTGCCAGTAAAGCAGGTTGGCTTTTTCCCGTTCGTTTCTATAGGACTCTACCACGATATAGCTGTTGCCCCGACTGATTCGCTCAATTTCCATGAGCGCTTTTCCTAAGAGGTCAATCGGAAGATTGTGCAAAAAGTTTATGGATAAAACCAGGTCGAAGCTGCGATCTTCATAGGGCAGCAAAGGCGCCGCACCCTGATCGAGAAAAGGCTTCACTTCCTCCCGGGCGTGTTCAAGAGCGTATTCGGAAATATCGAATCCTCTAATTTGCAGTTCCGGAATGAGTTTGTACAGCTCGTAAAGCAGAAACGCCTTCCCGCAACCCACGTCCAAAATCCGGTTTGAAGGAGATAAATCGTAATGCGAAGCGATTTCTTCGGCGACGACCTTCCACCTGCCGTCATAATGATACCCACCGTAACCATACTTGCGGTCTCCGTCCCAGTAATTTCTGCCGAATTTTTTTGCTTCCGTCGCGCACTCTGCTTTATCGTCGCGCACGACTCTTTCCAGATAATCCCGGGTCGTCTTTTTATGAAGCTTTGTCATAAAATCGACATAAGCCATGCCCCTGCCTCCCCTAAACAAATTCTAGATGTTCCGGATCCGTGTTCAAATAGTCGAGCAGCGCGAGATTCTTTTCATGCGCGACGCAATGGTGAGCGCACTCGCGGCAAGGGTCTAAATTCCTAAGCCGTTCCCATGTTGTTTTATCGAACCAGACCTCGCGGAAACTCCGATCCCGGATCGAGCCCAGTAAACCGCCGCCGGTGTAGGCTTTATCCTGGCAGGTATAAATATTGAGGTCCGCCGCGATGACCGTGAGGCACTGGATGAAAGGGCATCGACGGTATGACTTTTCATAACTCGTATCTCTTGAATCCTCCGCGGAGCAATCAAGGACTTTGTCGATGATGGCGAAACCGTCGTCGGCCAGAAGCGCCGCCCCTTTTGCGATCTGCTTTTTGACGGACGGGAAAAAAGGCGCCACGTACTTTTCGTTTTCGGCCCGGCCAAGCCCCACTACGGCTTCCGAGATCTTCACGTGGTCCACGCCGAGATTCTTCATGAGCTGTAAAAAGGCGAAAACGCTTTCGTGGTTTTCACGAGTGACGATGAAGTTGACGCCCAGCACGCACCCGGCGCTTTTGCTTTCGGCGAAGCGCGCAATGTTTCGGCATACTTTGTCAAACTCGCCTTCGTCGACCTGGCGAACCCGCGCATACTCTTTCGGATTCGCGGCGTCCATGGAAATCCGCACCCACGTCGCGCACCGGCCCAGTATCCGCGCCGCGTCGCCCGCAAGCAGACTCCCGTTGGTCAGCGCGGCGGTTTTGATCTTTTGTTCGGCCAATCCCTCCACGGTCTCGACGAAAAAGGGATACAATAGTGGTTCGCCGCCTCCGGAAAAGGTGACGGCTTTTACCCCCATTGCGCCCAGATCGGCCACGATTTCTCTCATTTTGTCCCGTGGAATATCGCCGGATTCCTTCATCAACTCACCGAGCAACAAATCTCCGTTTCGATAGCAGCAGTAACGGCACCTGTGGTTGCAACGGTTCGTGGGCTTGAGGCGCACATGAATGGGCGCTGAATGATTTCCGTCGAGAATGCTTTTCAGTTTTCTGTCGAAATGAAATATTTTGGCGAATGAATACAAATGTTTCATGATTCAGTTTCGGTGGAATGCGCTGTCGAGCTTCATGGCGGCGCCGATGCCGGCCAGAGCCTCCACGGTCCTTTCAAGGTTATATCGGGATTGATCCGGCCCGCAGGGAAGAATCATGGCGTGGGCGGCGAAATATCGGGCGTTTTCAAAGTCCCCTTCACAGGCGATGTGCCGGGAGTCGGAAATGACCGGAGGGTAGGGCCTGGCCTGAATCCCCGTTTTTTTCAGTCGATCCAGGATCTCGTCGCGCTTGTCGCACAGCACTTCGACCCATAGCGGCAACTCGCCGGCCTCGATGTCCACCTCGATCAATTTCAAAAAATTCATTTCCCGCAATGCGGACTTATAAAAATGATAGACATTTTGAAGCGCATCCATTTTCCGGGAAATCTTATCCATCTGGGCCAGACCCACGCTGGAAAGGATGTCGTTTTGCCTCAAATTGAATCCCGGAGAATCGAAGCGATTTTCCGCCAGGATCGTCGCGCCGTTGTTTCGAATTTTTCTCAAGCGCATCGCCGTTTCTTCATTCGCCGCGACGCAAAATCCCCCTTCTCCCGTGGTGATGAGTTTCGTGACGGACAGGGAAAAACAGCCGATGACGGATTGCGTTCCGAGCCATCCCCGGCCGTTTTTCGATCCAAAGGCCTGCGCGGCGTCTTCTAGGACGAGAATTCCTTTTTCATCAGCCATTTCCCGGATTCGATCCAGGTCGGCCGCCCGCCCGCCCAGATGAACGGGAATGATCACCTTGGTTTTTTCGTTGATCGCTTTTTCCACCTGGCATGGATCGATCAACGGAGCGTCGCCACGCACATCCACGAGGCGAATCCCGGCTCCCAGCAGCCAAGGCGCGTTGGCCGTCGCGATAAACGACATGGCGGGAACGATCACCTCGTCGCCCGGACCGACGCCGCATTCCATCAACGCCGCCAGCAGAGCGAGGGAGCCGTTCGCGGTCATGACCACGTGGGGCTTGCCGAGAAAATCACCGATCCTTTTCTCCAACTCCTCGGTGACGGCTCCTTGCGTGATTCTCCTTTGCCCGATGGAATCGGCGATCCGCGAGATTTCATCGCGGCCCAAATCCACCGACCACCATGGTATGAATGCATCCGTCATTTTCGACTTTCAAACTATCATTTTGTTTTTGGAAAATACACGTCCCGCATGGTCAGGATAAAAAATCGCGCGACGCCCTTAACATTTTTCCAGCGAAAGGCCTTCGTGGCGACTCCTTTTTCAAAGCGGTTGTTCACGCCGACTTCGACGTAAGAGCAGCCGTTTTTAATCAGTTTTATAAGCGCCTCGGCCTGAAAAGCGTAACTGTCGGTGCGAATGTCGATCTTCAATAAATTTTCCCGAAGATGCAAAACGGAATCGTTGAAATATCTCAACCTCATGCCGAAGCAAATGTTCAGTAAAAATGTGAAAGTCCGGGAAACGATCCGTCTGGGCAGGCTTCGTTCTTTCTCGTTCTGGATATAAGGCACAACCAAGTCCGTCTTGCCGCGCAGGGAAAATATCGCAGACAGGCTTTCGGCGGTGACGTCGTTTTTGCCGTTAATCAAAACAAGGTATTTCATAGCGGCCTGCTTAACGCCATGCCGGAAGACTCCCCCGAGATTTCGCGGACGGGCATGGTGAAAAGCGCGAATTTTTTCGCTGCCCGCTTCGAGCCGGTCCGCGATTTCGCCGGTGCGGTCGACGCTCCCGTCGTTGAAAATCAGCACTTCGTAATCGGCGAAGAACCGCTTTGCCGAGGCGACGGCCTTTTGAACGGTCGGTTCGAGGCGGCTTTCTTCGTTTAACGCCGCGACGATCACTGAAATCGTGTTTTCTTTGTCCATGAGGAGTTTCGGAATCTTTATTTGCCGAGACGGTTGAGCAGTTTCGAAGAAATTTGCTTCGGAGTCAGGCCGTATCGCTCTCGGTGATATTCCCGGCTTCCCGCGCAATCGACGTATTGGTCCGGCACGGCGAATTTCATCAGTTTCACTCCCAACTTCTCCTCGGCGATCACATTGGAAACCATGCCGCCCAGCCCGCCGATCACGTTATGCTCTTCTATGGTCGCCAGGCACTCGCATGTTTGCGCCAGTTCGGCGATCACGGCGCGGTCAATCGGTTTGACCGTATGCATGCTCACCACGGAAGGCGTCACGCCGCTTTTTTCCAATTCGTCGGCCGCGGCCAGCGCGGTTTCGACCATATTGCCCGTGGCGATGATCCCCAGCCGCGCACCTTTGCGAATCCGGTTCCCTTTCCCGATTTTAATATTCTCGACGCCCGCCGCGCAAAGAACCTTTTCTCCGCTTTTGCCGAGTCGAATGTACACCGGTCCCGCAAGTGCCATGGACTCTTCCACCGCTTTTTGCGTTTCCAGCGGATCCGCCGGGCACACGACGGTCATATTGGGCAGGCCGGCCAGAATCGCGATATCTTCGATGGAGTGATGCGTGGGGCCTTCGCCGCCGTACGTGAGTCCCTGTCCCACGCCGATGATTTTCACGGGAAGATTTTGCATGCACAAGTCGTTTCGTATCTGTTCGAAGCAACGCATGGTGACGAAGGGAATGATTCCGTACAGAAAGACCGATTTACCGGCCATGGCGAGCCCCGCGGCCAGGCCGATCATGGCCGACTCGCAAATGCCGATGTTCAGATACCGGTCCGGAAATCGTTTTTGATAGTCGTCGAATATCGTGAAACCGGTGTCCGACGTGATCAGGAAAACCCGCTCGTCATTTTCGGCCAACTCGATCAATTGCCTGCAAAAAGCCGCCCTCATTTCGATTCATCCAACTCCGCCAGAAATGCCGCGCTTTTATTTTCCGGCACGGAATAATAGTGCCACTCCATTCGGTCCTCCATCTCGGCGATCCCTTTGCCCTTGATGGTTTCGGCAATAATAACCGACGGCCTGTTTTTCACAAAAGGCAAGCTTGAAAAAAGCGTTTTGAGTCCTTCGACATCATGGCCGTCCGTGCGCCTAGCCGCCCATCCGAAGGATTCCCATATCCCCTTTAGGGAACTTCCCGGAAGAATCGGATCGGTGCGGCCGTAGCCTTGAAGATTGTTGGCGTCGATAATGACGGCGAGGTTGTCCAACTGGAGCCTGGCCGCGATCATGGCGCCTTCCCAAACGCTGCCTTCCTGGCATTCGCCGTCCCCCATGAGCACGAAAATCCGGTGCTTTCGCTTGTCCTTTTTCGCCGCAAGGGCCAGGCCCGCGCCGATCGGCAAACCGTGTCCCAGCGATCCCGTGGAGACTTCGACGCCGGGAACCGATCCCGCCACCGGGTGCCCCGTCAGGGGGCTTTGGTCCGCGAGATACTGCTCCAGGAGTTTTTCGTCGAAAAATCCTTTTTGCGCCAAAACGGAATACAGGGCGGAAACCGCGTGCCCCTTGCTCAAGATAAAGCGGTCCCTGTCTGGATCCTCGGGAGAATCGATTCTCATGGCGTCAAAGTATAAAACGGCCAGAATGTCGGCGATGGACATGGACGAGGCGACGTTGGGGCCCACGCGATGCATTTTCACCACGTGCTTTCGAATCCGTCTGGCGATCTCTTTTATGGGAGCGGTCATGCAAAGTCCCGGCGTATTCGCCCAAATGATACCCTGAATAAAAACGACAGATCTTCGGCGCCCGGCGGCGGCCGCCAAAGCCAACAATGAACGATCGATTGATCGACAATTTGCAGCCCGATTTCAGACCAAAATTGATAGCAATCACCCTGTCGATTGTCAAATTATCGCACCGATTATCGCATAAGTCCCGTGAGAGCCCTACCTCAATTAATCCGCGCTAATCGGAACAGGCGATATTCACGAGGCTCCGAATCCCTTTCGGAATCGATTGTACATCCCGATTAGAGCGCTGAATTTCAACGATCCCAACAGATTCAGTTCAACCATGCCGCTGCTCCAGCATCGCTCGCAGGGACCGGGCGGACGCAATCGCTTGAAGGCTTCGGCGAAACCCGATTCCGCCGGTTCGGCGTATTGCTGAAAATGCGGAAACATATCGCAGAAGAAGATTTTTCCGTCGGGGAGAACATTGCAGTGAAGCAGGCTCGCCAGGCAAAACAGCTTTTCGTCATCCGGCCAGCGTTGCAAATGCCGCAATCCATCAATGCTGGCGTTGATGCGCGAGTTTCCCGCGGATTTTTTCCGGATCAAGTCCTCGATCGCTTCCCGGTATTCGTTTGAGTCGGGGGAAAAGGCAGAGTCGATATCTTGCCGGCAGTTCGTGGAGAGGCTCCGGTCCATGGGTTGAAAATTGACGCCCGCCTGAAATTCCTTCGCCACATCCAGAACGTAATCGAGATGTTTCAGGTTCAACTGAGAAATGACGACGCCGAGATTGACGGTCAGCCCATCGCGCCGGCATCGGGCCACGGCCTCGATGACGCCGTCGTGCACGCCGGGTCCCCGTAGCGCGTCGTTGATATGCTTCGGCCCGTCGAAGCTGAACTGAATCTCGCCGGCCTTTCGAATGAGTTCGAAGCGCTCGACGGCCAGAGCGCCGTTGGAATTGACGGAAACGCGCATGTCCCTTTGACCACAGCGGTCGATGAGCCGCCCGAGATCTTCCCGAAGGAGCGGTTCGCCTCCGCTGAAGGAAATGAACCGCGTCCCGAGAGATTTCATCTCATCGATGATTCGAAAACACTTATCCGTATCCAGCTCTTCCGATTGGATGTCGCAAACACCGCAATACTTGCAACGAAGATTGCACCGGTAAGTAATATTCCACCCGACAATCAGGGGCGTTCGCCTACGAAAAACCAGAGCGCCCAAAACATCTCGAGCGATGTCGATTTTTCCTGTTCGCACCATGTGTTTTGCTAGTCCGAATGAACTGCGCCGGCATTAATGCCGGAGCGCCGAGCCGAGCCGGCGAAGTGTTTTCATCATACCCGAAGCATGATAAGAAATAGCCCCCGAGATGTCGAGCGACCAAATGGAAACCTGCATGCCGGCTTACCCGGGGCAGGGAGCCTTGACGATGTCCGGGATCCTCGGTGACGAGAGGTTTTTCACGTGAATATCCTTCTGGCGGCGCCTTCCGCGCAAACCCGCTTCGAATATTTCCCCAGTATCGGCCTGATGAATCTTTTCCTCATAGCCAAAGACCTGGGTTGCCACGTGGAGTATCTGGACCTTACGGAAGACTCCTATGCCAAGGGCGTGGACAGGATTCTGGAAAATCAATACGACCTGGTCGGCGTGTCGTGCAGTTTCACGAACACAGCGCCTTATTGCATGACATACGCCCGGAAGATTAAAGCGAAATTTCCCGATACGGAAGTGATTGCGGGGGGAATCCACGCCACGTTTGTTCCGGAGGATTTGCTTTTCAATCAATATGACGCCGTCGTTTACGGCGAAGGCGAATTGACCTTTAAGCGGTTCCTGCGGCAAAGACTGAAAGGCGAGTCGGTCAAACACCTGGAGGGAATCTGCCGGCTTCAAGACGGCCGGGTGATAAAAAATCCCCCGGCGGAACGGATCGAGAACCTGGACGATCTTCCCGTCAACGATTACACGCACTTCGACATGGAACCCTATTTCAAGCGCGCGGGCATTCGCCTCATCCAGATGATGACCTCCCGGGGATGCCGTTTCAACTGCCGTTTCTGCTCCACCGTCAGGATGTGGGGGCGGCATCGACAGCAATCCGCCCGGCGGATGGTTCGCGAATTTCTTACGGCAAAACAGATGGGCGTCGAATACATCTCCATTGAAGACGACGACTTTTGCTTGAACGAAAAAAACGTTCGGGAATTCTGCCGTTTGCTGACGGAGGAAAACGCCGTCATTCCCTGGTCCATGACTCTCGGCGCGCGTTCGGTCAGCGACGAATCGACGCTGGACCTGTTGGCGCGAAGCGGATGCAGGGTGGCGGGGATCAGCATAGAGTCCGCCAGTCCGAAGATCCTCAAGCAACTGGGCCGCGTTTACACCGTGGATGACAACATTCGGATGTTTCGAGCCTTGAAAAAACGGAATATCATGGTGGAAAACAAGGGATTGATCGGATTTTCCGACGAGTCCGTCAAGGATGTGGTGATGACCTATCGCCACTTGTTTCACACGTCGGACTTCTGGCACGGCAGCATCCTCGAACCCCGGCCCGGTTGCGAGTATTGGGAAAGCTGGGAAAAAAAGGGAGACACGGCTCAATACGAAAGGTTCGGGAAAGGCAATGTGTTTTTCGCGAAAAATAAAACGGCGACTTACATTCTGTTCCGGTTTTTCGCCGTCCTTTATTTGTTGAGTCCTCGTCGCGTTTTCCTCAGCCTGTTCGGCCGGGACCCGATCGTTCGGTATTGGCATCGAAAATATTATATTATGGCGTATTGGACGCTGAAGGCGAATATCGAAGATTTTCTCGGGTGGTTTTCGCCGAAAAGAGAATCCTGAATCGGATATTCCCAACGGTCTCATCAGATAAAGTTATCGTGATCACGCGGATTCTTCAGGCGCCAGAGATAATTGTTGCATGCATTCATACGACATTCTCGCCGGCATTCTTCCTGGGACAGGTTCTTGTCGATAAAGGTGAGCACCTTTCGGCGAAGCTCTCCATTCCATATTTCCGCCATGCTTTCTTTGTGGATATTGCCGATCCGAAATCTCGGGTCCCCGGCGAACACGTTGCACTCCCAAACTTCGCCGGTTGCGGAGATGAAATTCATGAAGTGCGTTCCGTAGCACTTGCCGTAGGGCTTCTCCTTATCCGCCTGCGCCATGGAACGAGCGCGGAAAATGATTTTAAAGGAATCATCCTGAAGCTTCCTGAGCCGGTCTTCCATTTCATAGAAAGATTCGTAGTTCACGTCGAGTCGGCAGCGGCTCTTCGGGTGCTGTGAATACGGCTTGACGCTGAAATAGTCTACGCCCATCTCTTTGAATCGAGCCGCGAGATCGACAACGCCTTTTGCATTTTCCGCCAGCAAAACAAGTTGTGTTCCGATGGTGACCTTTAATCCCAGCCTTTTTTTACGCGCCACGGCCCTGGAAATATTGGCCATCACCTGCGGGAATGCATCTTTTGAGACACCGTGGATTTTTGCGTAGCTTTCCGGATTGCAACCGTTCACGGAGAAACGGAGCCATTCCAATCGATCGATCAAATCAAGGCGCTTTTCATCCAGCGCCTCTCCATTTGTCGTTACCGAAACACTCGATCGAGCGGAGGCATACGCCACAATCCGCTGTGCAAATGGGTGTAGAAGTGGTTCGCCGTGTCCGCAGATCATGATGGATTTGTTGCCGATACCGCATAGCTGATCAACAATCCTTTCGGCTAGGGCGGGATCGATGTTGGAAATATCTTTGTTGACGATGTGATCCACGCCGCAAAAAACGCAGGCTTGATTGCAGCGCGTGGTCAGCTCCAGCTCAGTGTAAATGGGACCCGAAGTTACACCTCGCGCCAGCCAGTCCGCGACGCGCTTCGGGTGATACATGAGTTTTGGCTTGTCAAAATTGGCGTCGTACATCCTTCACCATTGGACTCGGGACCAAAAGGTCAATAACTCAACATGAACAGGCCGTCAAAGGTTGTCGTAATAAATGCATGTCTGCGCTCCGGATCGACGGCGAGGTTCCGACTATATTTCGCGATATAGTGACGTTGCAATCTTTTACCTGATTCCAGGTCATACACGTCCACATAACCCGTCACCCCGCTGCCTGCGATCAGCAATTTGTTCTTTTCATCGACAGCAAACGCTCTTTGTCCGAATTGCGTCGAAATCTTTTTCTTGAATACCAAATCAGGCGTAGAGTATACCCAGACTCCGCAAAGGAGAATCGATGGTACATACAATTCCCGCCGGCCTCGCGATAGGAACATCCTATAGGACAATATCGGCCCCTTTACCCGTTTTATCACTTCAAGGCTTTTTGCGTCGCGTGCCTCCAAAACCATTTTTCTGTCATAGTTAAGGTAGAGCCTGCCGGACTCCGTGTCTCCGGTAATGTCCATAAAGGCGCCCAGGCGAAGAGGCTCTTGCAATTGGCCGGTCGCGATATCGTACGAAAGCAAGTTGTCATCCTCGCAATAAAAAATCATCCTTTGAGCGGATTCGATCAGAGTGTGCTTAATACTCCCCGTACATTTTTTAAAGAATTCTTTGATTTCTTTTACTTTGTAGGTATCGGCATCGATGATATATAGCCGTAGTGGAAGATTTGCCTCTTTTCGGCTGCTGCCCTCCAACTGCTTTTTATCCTGTATGTTGGAATTAATTAGATAAATTAGTCGGTTTTTCGTATCCAGGGCAAAGCTTTCCAGTTCAACGGTACGGATTTTAATCGTCCGTTGGTCGGTCATTGGGGCGTCCAGATCGATGGAGAAAAGAAGGTTTGTGGAGTCACCGGTATGCTTCGTACTGACCAGCAGCCTTCTTTTAATATTGTCGATCCGGCAGGCGTATAGGTTGGTAGTTGTCAGCAATTGCACGGCGCTGTCGGAAACAGCGATGTTCCGAGCCGAGATCATCACCGCCGACAACATGGGGAAAGCCACTGCGCAGGCCACGACCCGTTTCAGAGTCACCATCCGCGCGTACGGAATCGGGAGCTTTCCTGGAAATAGGAAAAATAAAACGGCGGCTACGGGAGCGAGGAGAAAGTTGTGTTGGCTTATCGCAAATAAAACAGGAAGGGTCAGCCACCATATCCAGTCAGGCAGAGGGGGCTTTTGAAGAGGAAATGCCGTTGCAAATATTGCGGTAGCCAATCCGGCAAAATAAAGCGATTTGGGTATCATCCATAAGTTGGCTAAAACCAGAGATAATCCAAAAAAACAGAGAATTTGGATGAGCGCCAGACCATTCGTCAGGATTTTCGAGGTCCAATTCCGGCTGACTCCGTCATTGACCCGTTGAAAAGCGATACTGATGGCGTTAAGCACCAAAGCCAGCCAAATTCCTGGCTTGATACCGTTGAAAACCATCACCATTATTCGTACGAAAGGGTGCTCGAACAGCCTGTCTTCCAGGAAGATGAACTCAACTACGGGATAGAAAATGATGCTCACGGCGACAATTAAAAGTAAAAATCTTTTCACCCTATAGAATAATTTTTGCGACATTTGTTGAGAGTGCTCGTGAAGTTTTTCCAGTTCATCAATGGCGGTTAAGAAGCTCGGAAAGCATACATTCGGGCAACACTTACCGTCAATCAAGAAGATTACTTAGGGATTTTCACATCCACCTTGTAAAGTCGCGCCGCTAGCGGGGAAAACTCTCCACGGCCCGTCACGGAACTTCCCGTGGTCGGCGACGCGATTGAAGTGAATATTGGAGGGGGGAATTGATCCGATTATACACCCGACTCCGATGTGTTCGATTCACCGGCGCCGGTGGTATCCGCCCAGGTGTTCAAGCAGACTTTCAGGCGAATCAAGGATATCGTGATTCTTCGGCGGCAGGGAGATCGGGCGATCCGAGGCGTAAAGATCCAGGCGTCTCATGGTGGTTGCGCGTTCTCCGTGGGGCCATCGAATGGTCAGTGCGCGTGCGTCCCCGCTGTCTGGAAGGGTGAGGTGGTACAGGATGATTTTCTCGACATCGTCACTATTGTCGATGACGCTAAAGGGGGTCTTCATGCCGTCAATGGCGAAAAGGGGATCCGAGAAAGGGCCGTATCGGCGTTTGGCCCCGTATTGCATGTACAAATGGCGCGCGGACGGTTTGATCCAGGCTTCGATGAGCAAATCATCCTCACTACTCTTGCGCATTTTCAAATCATTGAGCAGGCGGGGGATGGACGATACGCAATGATCGAATAGAGTGAGATCCGGACAAGGAGCGGATTTGATGCTGTCAGGGAAGATCAGCACGTCGTTATCACTCTGGTCGGCGTATGCTGTGACATGCAGAGTTTTGATAAACTCCCAGCTTTCATTTTCCGGCAGTTGAAAGGGGCCGTGAAAACGATCCTCCCAATCGGCTTGAAATGGCACGCCGAGACTTTGGGCTTTTTCGGCGATAGCCATCCGAAGCTTTATGGCGTTGGCGTTGGTCATCTCGCCGCGCGGCGGAAAGAAGCGGCTGACGGGAAACGCGAGGATCACGGCAGCCAAAAATATATATGACGCTTTTTTGAATTTGCGCGCGCTTTTTTCGGATGCGCCGAGCCCGGAAGCTATCGTAGCGGACAGCTCAGGCGTTTGCGCGATCCATATGGCGACCATCGGTTCGAAATATAAAAGGAACAGGCCGCGACGAGTGAAATCGTAAATGATCAATGGAATGATGATATTGGCCAGGCAAAAAACAATGATCAGGCAACTGGATTGGCGAAGCGCAAATTGGCGTTTGATGGCGTAAACGACCAACGCGCCGCCCGTCGCCGTGAAACAGAGCAATCCTTCCGGCGAGTCGATCACCCACGTCCATGACAAAAGGCGCTTCAAAAGCGTTTCCGGCTCCTGGTTTGTATCGCGCAATCCCGATTGAAATATCAGCAAGAAGTTTTCAAAGCCCCCTTTGACTTCGCAGATCAAAAAGGGAATCCAGGGCAATAGGGCGAAAGCGAAAAACAACAACCATCCGGGCAAGCCGGCGCGGACCCGTCTGAAAATCCAGAATATTAGAGTAATGATAAAAAAGAGCCCTGCGACGGGATGGATTTGCGTCGCAGCGCCGCAGGCAAGACCCAGGGCCGCCATCTCCAAGGCGCGGATTTTTCTGCTTGCCAAAGCGGGAAGGATGAAGATCAAGGCAAAGGCCATGAATGAAGGTAAAAGGGCGTTGTTCTGAAAACGTAGCAGGAAGCGCAGGAAAGGTTCGGCGTCGGCCAGGGCGAGTCCGGCGATGACGGCTGAAACGAGACCGGCGACCCTTCGCACTGCGATCATGGTCGCCATGACACCGAGGGACCAGAGGGCGGAAAGAAACCAGAGTAGTCCGGTCAGGCCCAAACCCGCCCTCAATACTAAAAGAAGAACGACATGCTCCAAGGAGCCCGTATGAAATCCGGTGCTCGCCAACTCGCGTCCGAAACAGGGGAGTCCGCCGGAGTGAAAGAGCCTGACGACCTCCTCCAGAAAATACATGTCGCGAATTTCCGATTGGATGAGCAGATGATGGTGCCAAAGCATGGAGGCCGCGCCGATAACCAGAAGCCAAAGCCAAAACGCGGGCTTTATTTCTCTAAGGTCCGCTTTCGATCCATAAGTCGTTTGGGGAATTTTGCTCATGATGCGGCTGCGATTATAGCGGCTTTAAGTAATTCAATCCATCGGCCACGCGCAGCGAAAGCCGACATCGGAACGACCTTTATCTGACCGCCAATACGCCCGATTCGAAGGACGCCTGATTATCGGCGGACTGTTTCGGCTTCCGCCTCGAAGCGCACGGGGGCCGTCGACAGCGCGGTTGCACGGATCATTCGCCGGAGATTTTTGGTAAAATTCAGGATCATAAACATCCTGGCACCATTCCCAAACCACGCCGGATTGGAAAACTTCGCCGCTTTCGGCCTTTTGCGATCGCCGTTTGGCATATTCCCATTGGGCCTCGGTGGGCAGACTTCCTCCGGCCTGCGCACAGTAGCTCATCGCCTGATCCCAAGTTGCGCCGGTGATATATTTTTCATCGGCGCCGTCGAAAATATCCGGACATTTTCCCTTCGCGCAGTTTTTCGCGTACTGCGCCTTTGTCGTCGGTTCGGAAGCGATGCGAAAAGCTGAAATTATTACAAAATGCGCGGGTTCCTCATCGCCTTGGCTGCTGCATTCGGTGTCGCCTTTTGAGCAGCCCATGAGAAAGGCTCCGCCCGGAATCCAAATGTCTTTGTAATCCTTGCTTGTGGGAAGGTGGAATTGATAATTCGCCTGATAAAGGCCGTCGCCCGTGAGCCGCGCCTTAAAGGCCAGAAGGTTATCGCCCGGATTTGCGGAGTCGGCAAATTGCCCGGCGCCCGACGATCCCGCTCCGTGGATCTCGTGGGCGATACGACCATTCACAAAGGCGCTGAAAGAATGAATGTCCAGGCTGTTAATGCCGGATATCTCATAGCTAATGGCGACGTCGGAGTCGTCAGAGTGGCTGTCAAAATGGATGTCGTAAAGGATTTTGGGTTCGTTAAGTTTGACTTGCGGTGAAGAGCCTTCGGGGGGATGGGGGGGCGTTTTCCGATGCCACGCGATGATCGTCAGAATCAGGACCGGGATAACAGCCAGGATGGCAAATAATTTTTGACGCCTTATCATGCCCGATCCTTGGTAAAAACCTGATTGACTTCCTGAGCCAAAGCCCGCAGGTCTTTTTCGTTTAATGGGAAAATCGGTAGTTGAATGCTTTCGGCGATGGCGCGATCCGTTTCCGGGTAGCTGGTAAAATCGTCGAACAGGTTAGGGCAGTGACGCATCAGACCGTGACCGGTGTCGACGCCCCGTTTTAATAAATCGCGGGCTATTTGCTTTCGGCGCGCATGCAAAAGGATGAAAAAATAGTAAACAGATTCGACGTCTTCAGGTTCGCTGAGGCGCTGAACTTGCGGGTCCAGCAGTTCGTGCATGCGCAAAGCGTTTCGGCGGCAGGCGCCGGTGAATTGATCAATGGCCTTTAACTTTTCAACGCCGATTTGGGCCTGGAGATTGCTGAAACCGGGGGTGCTTTCGGGTTTTTGACTGACCAGTCGGCGTAGCGTGCGGTCGTAGAGTTTTATGGGATCGTCGATCAGGCGCAATAATGGGTGCGCCAATGCGGCGAATAACGGTCGCCTCGTCAGTCCGCTAAACAGATATGCGGCGAGTATTTTTCGAATCAGGGTCGCGGGCGAGGGAGCGTTTTCAAGTTCGGCGTCCCGGCGGACGGCAGCCGTGTCCTCAGGCCTGCGACAAAAAGCCATGCCTCCGCCCATGGTTCCTAAAACCTTGGTCGTCGCGAAACTGAAAAACGCCCCGTCGCCGAACAGACCCACGGGTTTGCCATGATACATCGCTCCGAAGCTGTGGGCGCAATCTTCGATAAGTTTAAGGTTGTGAGCTCCGGCCAGTTCGACGATTTCCCTTATGCGACAGGGACGGCCGAACAGGTGGGCGGCGATCACGGCGCGGGTGGCCGAGGTGATTTTTTTGGCCGCTTCGGCCGGATCGAGGTTGTGAGAGTCAGGCTCAATATCGGCGAAAACCGGTTTTAAACCAAGATCGAACAAAGTTTGCGGGACGCTTTTGTCCGTATAGGCCGGGACAATGATTTCCGAGCCGGGTGGAAAGTTCAAAGCGCGGCAGATCGCCCGCAGGGCCGCCCGGCCGCTTCCGAAAGACACCGCCTCGGGAACACCCAGTTGATCGGCAAAGATTTTTTCAAATATGATGCGGTCCGGTCCGTTGCGCAGCCGGCCTGAAAGCAGCTGGCGGATAATGAGGCTGAATTGACCCGGCGGCAAAATGACCCGTCTGCGGGGGATGGGTGGAAATATCAACGAGGACTCCCGTTCATGACCGCTCCGTAAGACTCAAATCATTCTCGCCTGGAACCGGCTTCACATCCGGAATCCGGCCGGTTTCAACAAAGGCCGCGCAGAGGGCCAGGTAAAGCGCATGGAAACTGATGTAAAATTGGGCGGCGGACATTTTATTTGACGGCATGATCAGCAGATTCGGCAAAAGGATGTATAAAGGCCAGCTCAGGCGAAGAATGTCCGGGTAGGACCATTTTCTCGCAATCAAGCGCCGCAAACCTATTACGGTTTCAACGCCGATATAAATTCCGAAGACGGCCGCCAGGCTCATGGTCGGCAATATACGTGAATGCAGGCTGAAGCCGCATAGCCAATCGAAATCCTCCAGAAAAAAGAAAAAGATAAAAGCCGACAAGAAAGCAAAATATGCTCCGCGTCGCCCGGCGCCGCGGACTGCCGCCAGCAGGTAAAAGTATGATGCAAACAGGAGAATCAGCCCTTGGGCGAACTCGAAGGGGGTGTTTTCATAGGCAAAAGTGTATTCGTAGCGCCATTTGGCCAGATCGCGCCAATCGATGGGATGCTCGGTTAATGAGCCTAGGTGATGAAACCAGACCAGATATATTCCCAATAACAAAGTCGCGGCGAAAGTGAAAACCCAGGCCGCGCTGAACAGTCGGGCAAGGCGGCGATGATCGCTGGTTTCCGGCATATCCCACCATTTTTACGATAGTGTATTCAAACGAAATGTTTTTATAATCCGCCAAAGGGATTGTCAATTTTCCTTTTCAAAACCTAACCAAAGATATTTGAAATTTCAAAAAGCTATGCGTTGTTTGACAAAGAAGTTTGCGGATTTTCCCAGCAAGAATCAATCAGGTTTAGCCCACGAATATTGAGAAGGATATTCTAACTTCGGTGACGTAAGCGACGAGCCACTGACCACTAACCACTGTGCTATTTCCAATAACGTTTGAACAATTCCGCGATGCGTTCGGCGCCGATGGCGTCCTTGGCTACGTGATCGCGCATTTCGGCCAGGACGCGGGCGTAGGCTTCGTCATTTGAAAGGCGGGGTGTTTCGTCCAGAAAACCTTTGTCGATGAAATGGCTTTTCAGGTTTTCGACGACGCTGCTTTTAAAGCGCGGCACTTGTCCATCCGATAAAGCCTGAAGCAGGCGCGCGGCGTCATGATCCAATGATTCGGACAGCGCGTAAACGCGATCGAAGAAAGTATCCGTGACGCCGCCGTCGCGTAGAATCTGCGCGCTTAGGGGTATGCCTCGGCCGACAAACCAGGCTTCGGAAATCGCCTTGAGCAAGTCGGCCCTCGCACTCATTTTTTTCCACTCGTCATCCAGGCCGATCACGCCGCCCGATCCGTAGCGCCGCAAGGTTTCCGCCTGGCCCCACAAGCGCACATTGAGTTTCAAAAAATGAAAAAGCCGCTTGGGATCGTCGAGCATGTGGAAAATGTGCGTGGCGCTAAAAATCTGCCCCGGATCGAAATCCGGCACATCGAGAGCGCGGCCGTATTCATCCATCGAGCGCCCGTCCGGCGCCGGGATGCTTTGCGTAACGTCGGACGCATCAGGCAGCGGCGACTGCTGCGCTTTTTTGCGTCCGGCTAACTCGTCGAGGTTGAAATGAGCGGGCTTTTGTGTTGCAAATTCGTCGGCTAACAACTCCCAGGCCCGCGCGTCTTCCGGCCGGCACGTGAAATAAATGATCTGTCGCTTTTCGTTTTGCGCCAGATGCAAAAGGCTTTGGGCCACGGCGCGAAAGCGCTCCGGGTCCGAATTGGTCAGGGCCTCGTCTAGGAAAAGCGGAATCGGTTCGCCGAGTTCGGCGTGCCGGGCGAACGCGACGCGCGCCGCCAGCAGCAATTGCATGCGCGTTCCCCGCGACAGCGCACGCAGGCCCAGCAAACGTCCCGTGCCGGTGTCCAGCGCGCGGAAAAAGTCGTCGCCGCTCGACTGCGCGGGGTCTGTCTGCAACTCGTATCGGCCGTGCGTGAAGTCGGCGAAAAGGCGCACTGCTTCTTTAACGACGGCAGGCTGCGCTTCTTGTCGATACTGCCGGTCGAGTTCATCCATCAGAAAATCGCCCGCCGCCGCAAACAGCGCCTGATCACGTTTTTCGCGTAAAATCTCCTTCGCCTGCGTGACGCGGTCCAGCGCGTTTTCCAAATCCCTTTCATTGAGCGCATCTTCAATTCGATTTTCGATTTTACTGATGGTGTCGATGATTTCGTCGTATCGATCCGCCCGGCTTTGCGCTTCCGATATGCGTGTCTCAGTTTCCTCTTGGGATAAATCCACATAGTCGGTATTGTCGCCGAGAAATTCCTTCATCGTTTTTTCTTTAGACTGCGCGTCGCGAAGCCGCTTACCGGCCTTGCGATAATCCTCGAGCATCTCAATGCGCTGATGAAGCTGCGCCTCGTCGCCTTGCCCGAGCCCGAGCCCCGTAAAAATCACCGCAACGCGAACGCGCAGTTCGTCGATTCTTTTATCCGCCGCCGCGAGGCTTTTTTCGGCGCTTGAAATTTCCCTGACGGATCGATCATACGTATCCAGGCGCCTGCGCAAATCCGCCAGCGCGGCGGATGCCGAAACAGCGTCGTCAACGCGAGCGCCGCCGAATCCTTCGATATATTCGGATGCGGAGTTTATGGATTCCGCAAGCTCGTTTTGCATGGCGTCGATGCGCGCATTCATGGCGCGCACATCGTCATCCGCTTTATGAAATGCGGCCAGTCGCTCGGAAAGCTGCACCAGGGAAAACTCGGAATACTCCAGGCTCAGGCCGAGGGCGTCGCGAAGCTTTTGCCATTTTTCATCGATGACGCGCATTTCGTCGTCCAGGCGTTTTAGCTTGATATCCTTTTCCTTGATGAGTTCCCGGTTTTTCTCAAACTGGATCGATTCGCTTCGCAAAAGCTCCAGTTCCGCCAGCGCGTCCATCACGACCTGCGTTTCCCATTTGTCGATGCGCGGCAGATTCGCTTCCTCATAACGGCGCTGCATTGGCCCACGCATATCGGGCGCGGTTTCGCTTTTGCGCAAAACGAAAAAGGCAATGAGGATTAAAGGCGCGAACGTGATCAGGGCGACGGGCGAAAGCAAAAACGCCAGCGCGACGGAAATGATCGCCGCAAGGCCCACGCCCGCGAGGATGATTTTTTTCGTTTTGTCGGCTAGCGGCGAGGGCGCTTCCGTCTGCCGGAGCCAGTCGCGCAGCGCCGCCATGCCGCTGCTTAAAATTTCCGATGAAAAATCCGGTTTGGCGCTTTGCAGCGCTTCTTTCCGGATTTCGATTTCGCGCTTTTGGTCCCGGACTTTTTCAGTTTGCCCGTACAACTGCGCGATATCGTCCGTGTCTTGCGCTTCCAGTTTCTCAAGGGCCTCTTTCGGTCCCACTTTGCGCAGCGCCGTCGCGGCGCTTTGAAGGCGGTTTTGCGCCGATTGCAGTTCGCCTTTTATCGTGGAGATTTGCGACTCGGTCTGCTCGGCTTTTCGCGCGACGGCCTCGCAGCGCGCGATGTCGCTTTGCGTCGGCGTTTCTTTTTCGAAGTTGCACGATGTCAGATTCCGCCGCGATTCGGCCAGCGTTTCGGCGGCATTGGTTTTCAAGTCCCCCTGGTGCTCCAAATCCTTTCGGAGCAGCTTGAGTTTCTTGACCTCGTCGCCGACGACGCGCTCCATTTCAGCGGGAAATCCGTCAACGGCAATCTGCGCTTGCGTCAGCTCTTCTTTGGCTTCCCTGTATTTCAGCGAATGCTGCAGGATCCGGACGTTCTCTCTTTCGGTAGAGGCGTTTTCTTTTTGACGGCGCAGATCGTCGAGGCCGTCTTCTTTCAACTGAAGCTCGGCTTGCTCCGCCTGCATTTGCATCAATTCTTTTCTCGCGTTTTGCAGGGCTTTCGATTCGTTTTGTCCGTGACGTGCGCCGAGGTCAAAAGCGCACTGTCCGCGCGTTTTCGCCAGATCGTAACCGCCGGCCATTTCCTGCACGAGTTTTTCCGCCAGGCTTTTATCGGCCTGGCTTCCGTCGAAAAGATTGTCCACGGTGATGGTGTAACAATCCGCCACCGCCGCTTCGGGAACCGGCGGCAACGCGCCGGGGGAAACGCTTAGGCCCGCGTGGTTCAGCTCAACGTGAAGCCCTTGCCCGGCGTTGAGTTCCCAGTCGCCGATGATGTCGACATCCGAGCGCCTGCCGGCGCTTTGCGGCCACAACAGCGCCCGCGCCGCGCGGCAGGTCGTGGTTTTTCCCGAGCCGTTGTCGCCGCTGACGATGTTCAGGCCCGCCGCCATGTCGCGAAGTTCCGGGCCGCCTTTGTCGAATCCCGGCGCGCGCTTGATCAGGAGGTTGCGCAGCTTCATGCGTCCGCCTCCTTTTGCGCCAATAGAGATTCCAGCGCGCTGAAACCCGCGCGCATGAGAAAATCGCGGATCGTCTCGTCGCCCGGTTTATTCCCCGATTCGATCCCCGAATAGTAAGGCTTGTTGATGGCCGCTTCGATGCGCTTGCGGCCTTGTGTGATGAGCCGGCTGTATTCATCGGCGGGAGTTTTATCCCGCAGCGTGAGGATCTTCGCGGCCAGCATGGCGGGCGGGGACGTTCCTTTCGCTTCTTCGGCCAGGTCGATTTTCGGCGCCGCGTCGTCGCTGATTTTTTCGATGAAATATTGAATGCCGTCGTTGATCGGTTTCAATCCGCCGACGTCATCGCTTTGGATCCACGCACGGATCTGGCGATGAATCGGCGAACGTCCCGTCAGGCGGAAACGACAGCCCACGGCGTACGCCGGCCCCAGTTCCGCCACGATTTTCGCGTGCAGGTCGTTTAATCCCGTGATCAATGCGTGGTCGAAGGACTCCCGGTCGATCACGTCGTCCACGGAAATATCCGCCGCCTCCCAGCGCAAGCCCGAAAGCGCGATATGCTCGGTTTCGATCCGCCGCGCGTTATCGATGGTGATTTCCCACGCGCCGTGCAGGCCCGCTTCCGTGGGATCGAGGCCCTGCGGCGAACCGCAGTAAAAAATCATGGGATTTTCGTTTCGGTATACGCGCGGCGCATGCGTGTGGCCGCAAATCCAGGCCAGCGCATCCGTTGTGGCGAGCTGCGCGGTGGATATGGGCGCGTAGACGCTGCCGGGCATGTCCAGGTCGCAGTGGATGAGGCCGACGACCGGCGCGTCGCCGCCGGGTCCGAAACTGTAATCGTTAAAAAGGTTTTTTTGGATGTGCTGTGCGTGAAAAGAAAAACCACGCACGCGAAAAAGCGTCTTGCCGTCTTTATCGATGCTTCGCTCTTCCCATTTTCCGGCGCGTCCCAGGAGGCTGAAACCCTCGATCTGATCCGCCAGTCGCGGCAGAACCTGCCAGTCGTGGTTTCCCGCCACGGCGACGACCGGGATGCCGGCGTCGATCATCCGGCGAATGCCCGATTCCAGCGGGCCGTAGGCTTCGTAAAATCGGTTGTCCTGATCCACCAGATCCCCGGCCAGCAAAACCGCGTCGGGCGCGGTGTCCAGAGCTCTTTGCACCAGGCGCTCCCACGCCGCTTCCGGCGAGCATCGCCGCGCATCGAAGTCTTCCGGCAAACGGCTTGTCCGTCTTCCGAGATGGATATCCGCCGCGCATAATATTTTCAGGCCCATGTTTTCGCCTTACGTGTTGTAACATTTGAATATAACAACTGCGCAAACAGTATAGCCAGCGAGACGATAACTCAATACCAGCCGGAAGCGAAGGGGCTTTAGCCCTGGAAATATTAAACACGCCATATTTTAAAAAGCCCCCGAAGCGGGGCGCAGGTGATTTTTTTATTATAAACATCATAAGGCGACTTACGGCGAACGCACTTCCTACACCCCTTGTCAGGGGTTTGTTGAAAATGAGTCAATCTCGTGTTCCAGGGCTGAAGCCCTTCGCTACTGACCAAACACCCCCTCCGTGGGTTACAGTTTCGTATGCCGGACTATGAAGCAACATCCGCTGTTTGTCTCTTCATGTATGGTAATCCTCGAAGAACCATTAAAATCCTTAAAAATCGCTCCCGAATTTATTGCGGATTTGTAATTTAATAATTCTTTGATATTTACTCCTTTTTTGCTATTGTATTTATGGGAGGCAAAGAGAAAGGAGATATGACTGCGAGCGATTTTAATAATCATCTTTTGTTTTGAAATTTTTACCCATTGATCGATTGAAAAGGAGATTAAAATGCGAAACATTTTCCAAGTATTAATATTCCTGATGCTTGTTTCATTGCCCGTCTCAGGGATCATTTCCTGCGGCTGCGGCGGCCATGATGATGACGATGGATTCGACGAAGTGGATGAAGGTATGCCGCTACCTGACGATGATGTTGATGATGATACGGCTTCGCCTGATGATGACGACTATTACTATGTCAACGATGATGTGAACGACGACATCGATGACGATGTGAATGACGACGTAGACGATGACGTTAACGACGATGTGAACGATGATTTGGACGACGACCTGGACGACGATTTGGACGATGACTTGGACGACGACGCTGATTGCGTGCTCACTGGCGAAGGCGAGGACTGGAACTGTGATGGAACGCCGGGTGTAGGCTGCCAAGAGTACACTTATGACGCCAACGGAAACTTGTTGACCTGGTCCTATGATTTCTTCTGTAGCGGAACGCCGGATTGGTGCATAGGCCGTACTTACGACGCTGACGAGAACATCCTGACCGAATCCGATGACATCGGCTGCGACGGAACGCCGGATGTAGACTGCTATAAATATACTTATGATACCTCCGGCAACATGTTGACCGATTCCAATGATGAGGACTGCGACGGAACACCGGATAATGATTGCCATGTGCACACTTATGACGCCGACGGAAACATGTTAACTTCATCCCTCGACCGCTTCTGTCACGGGACACCTACGTATTGCTCCGAATATATATACGATGTCGACGGGAACATGGTGACCCAAATCAGTGACAGCGATTGCGATGGAGCGCCGGAATATACTGTAAGCAGCACTTACGATGATGCCGGGAACATGCTGACGAATTCCGTGGACAACGACTGCGATGGAACACCGGATGCGAACTGCTGGGAGTATACCTACGATGGCGACGAAAACATGTTGACTGAATCCAGTGACGCCGACTGTGACGGAACGCCGAATTTTCGTATACACTACATTTACGATGCTGACGGGAATCTTCTGACCCAATACTGGGATAACGACAACGACGGGACACCGGATACGAGCTGCTTTGAATACACTTACGATGCCGATGGGAACACCTTGACTTACTCCAATGACACCGACTGCGACGGGACACCGGACAGAGACTGCTGGGAATTAACCTACAATTCCGACGGGAACTTGTTAACCAGAACGCATGACAGCGACTGCGATGGGATGCCGGATGCGGACTGCTATGAGTACACCTACGATACCTACGGGAACGTGATGACTTACAGGGAAGATGAAGACTGTAACGGGGAACCGGATTTCTGCGAAACGTCGGAATGGGAGTGCAACTGACGGGGAGATTCTATTTCGCCTGCCTGATAGATAACGATATTCGCTTGCGCGGCAGGTCCACGCCGATGACCTTGACTTTGACGCGGTCGCCCACCTGCACGACTTCGGAAGCATCCTTGACGAATCGGTCGGCCATCTGGGAGATATGCACGAGGCCGTCCTGATGCACGCCCACGTCCACGAACGCGCCGAAGTTGGTCACGTTGGTCACCACGCCCTGCAGCGTCATGCCTTCATTTAAGTCTTCCATGGTGGTGACGTTTTCGTCGAACTTCACCTGCTCGAAACGCTCACGAGGATCGCGACCGGGTTTGGCCAGTTCCTGCAAAATGTCCTTCAGGGTGGGTAAGCCGACTTCATCGCTGACATACCGGTTCAAGTCGATTTTCGACCGCAGGTTTTCATCCGCTATCAGCGTCGGCACGTCCGCGCCCAGATCCTTGGCCATCTGTTTCACGAGATCGTAGCGCTCGGGATGCACGGCGGAGGCGTCCAGCGGATTTTTCGCGCCGCGAATGCGCAGGAAGCCCGCGGCCTGCTCGAAGGCCTTGGGGCCGACTTTCGGCACTTTCCGCAGTTGCGCGCGGCTTGAAAAAAGCCCGCTTTCCCGCCGGTAGTCGACGATGGATTCGGCCTGCGCGGTGGATAAACCCGACACGTAGGAAAGAAGCTGCGCGCTGGCGGTGTTGAGTTCGACGCCCACGCGGTTCACGCAACTGGTCACGACCTGATCCAGGCTTTTTTTCAGCTCGTTTTGATCCACGTCGTGCTGATACTGGCCGACGCCCACGGATTTCGGATCGATCTTCACCAGTTCCGCCAGCGGATCCTGGAGCCGGCGGCCGATACTCACCGCGCCGCGCACCGTGACGTCGTGATCGGGAAATTCTCTGCGCGCGATTTCGCTGGCCGAGTAAATGCTGGCCCCGGATTCGTTGACCGAAATCACCGCCGCGCCGCCTATCGCATCGGCGGGCAGGCGACGAAAGAACGCCTCGGTTTCGCGCCCGGCGGTTCCGTTGCCGATCGCAACGGCTTCGATAGGATATTTCACGCACAGCGCGCGCACCGTCTCGGCGGCCCTGTGTGCTTCACTTTCGCCGCGCATGATGTGAATCACAGTGTGTTCCAAAAGGTCGCCCTTGTCGTCCAGGACCACGGTTTTGCAGCCTGTGCGGATTCCCGGGTCCACGGCCAGCACCCATTTACCGCCGAGGGGCGGGGCCATGAGCAGGCGGCGCAGGTTCACGGCGAAAACCGCAATGGCGTCGACCTCGGCGCGTTTGCGCAATTCGTTTCGTACAAAACCTTCGATGGATAAAGAAAGCAGGCGCGTGTAAGCGTCCTCCACGGCCTTGTGCAGATGATCGCCTAGGCTGCCGCCGTCGCGGCGGACGATGCGCCGTTTGCACATGGATATGGCACGGTCTTTGTCCACGGAAATGCGGAACATCAAAAAGCCTTCCGACTCCCCGCGCCTTATCGCCAGCATTCTGTGGCCGGGAATGGACGCGGCGGATTCGGCGCTGTCGAAATAATCCTTGTACTTCGCCCCCGGCTCCTCCTGATCCTTCTTCACCTTGGAAACGACCATGCCGTCTTTCAAATACATGCCGCGCAAATCGTTGCGAAGCTCGGCGTTTTCCGAAACACGCTCGGCGCATATATCCCGCGCGCCGGCCCAGGCGGCTTCCGTATCCGGGACCTCTTTTTCCGGGTCCACGTATTTCGCCGCCAGGCTGTCGGGATTTTCCGAAATTCTTTCCTGCGACCAGATCAAATCGGCCAGAGGCTCCAGTCCCCGTGCGACGGCCACGGTGGCCCTGGTTTTGCGCTTGGGTTTGTAGGGCAGATACAGGTCTTCGAGTTCGACCATATCGCGCGTATCGTCGATTTTCTTTTTAAGTTCGTCGGTGAGTTTGCCCTGCTCGGCGATGGTTTTCAGGACGGTTTCCTTGCGCTTGTCCAGATCCTGCAAATAGTTCAGGCGGCTTTGGATCGCTTCGATCTGCAACTCGTCGAGGCTTCCCGTCGCTTCTTTTCTATATCTTGCGATAAAAGGAATCGTCGCCGAATCGGCCAGAAGATTTATGACGGCCTGCGCCTGTTTTTGTGCGATTTTTTGCTCGACGGCGATTTCCCTGCTGTAATCGATGCTCAATTTATCCTCCCAAAAACGACAAAGAGATGTGAATCGTGTATATTTTCATTTCAATGTCAAGGAACAAAAAAGGTTTTGGCCCGGAACTTTTTTCCTTCCCTGCTGTCTATAGGCCGTTAGCGACGGTCGCCGGCGACCAATCGATCTTTCCGATAAATATTCATAAGACACGACCTCTTGACAAACATTCGGATGCTATGCAAAAAATTCTGGCTTTAGAGAGGGAGTAACTTTTATGGGGCAGGTGTATGCGTGTCCCGAACTTTGCTTTGCGAGGTTGAAAAATGATTCGTGTAAAAGACTTATCGAAATCATACGGACCCAATACGGCCGTCGATAAGATTTCCTTTCAAATATCCAAGGGCGAGGTGGTCGGATTTTTAGGACCCAACGGGGCGGGAAAAACGACGACCATGCGCATGTTGACCGGCTTTTTGGGCGCCGACGGCGGCAGCATCGCAATCGACGGCAAATCCCTCTGGGACGACGTCGAAGCCGCCAAGAGCAAGATCGGCTATCTGCCGGAAAACAATCCCCTTTACACCGACATGATGGTCGTGGAGTATCTGCGCTTTATCGGGCGGATGCGCGGCATGAGCGCAAGCGAGCTGGATGAAAAGGCGCCTAAATACATCAAGCTCTACGGCCTTAAGAGCGTGGCGTCGAAGGACATCGGCGAACTATCGAAAGGATACCGGCAGCGCGTGGGTCTGGCCCTGGCGTCTCTTAACGACCCGCAAATCATGATCCTCGACGAGCCCACCAACGGCCTGGACCCGAACCAGATCATCGAAATACGCAATCTCATCAAGGACATCGGCAAAACCAAGACGGTGATCCTGTCCACGCACAACCTGAGCGAAGCCGAGGCCACGTGCTCGCGCATTCTGATCATCAATAAAGGGAATATCGTCGCCGACGACGCCACGGAAGCTCTGAGCCAAAAAGGCGCCGGTTCCGTGATCAAGGCCCGCATCAAAAGCGACGGCGACATCGGTAAGAAATTGGAAGGCGTCGAAGGCGTCCGGGAAGTTCGGAACATCCGCCGGGATAAAAGCTGGAGCGACGTCACGCTGGCCCTGGATACGGGATCAAAGGACGAAGCGGGGCAGATCATTTTCGACGCCGCCGTGGCCAACGGGTGGAAACTGGGCGAACTGCACGCCCAGACCGTTTCTTTGGAAGATGTTTTTACGAAATTGACGCAGGATTAAAGACTCGCTGGAGGCATAAGCGCTATGAATCGGGTTTTCACGCTTTTGAAAAAAGAACTGAAAACATATTTCAATTCTCCCATCGCCTACATCGTCATCACCGTGCTGCTGGTGAGCATCGGCTATTTCTTCTTCCAGACCTTCTTCCTCGGCGGCCAGGCGGTGCTGCGCAGCTTCTTCCGCTTCGCGGCGTGGACCTTCGTTCTGTTCGGCCCCGCCATCACGATGAAGCTTTTTGCGGAGGAGAAAAATACGGGGACCATTGAGCCGCTGCTCACGCTGCCGGTCAAAGACTGGGAAATCGTCTACGGCAAATTCCTGGCCGCCTGGACTCTGCTGGCGGTTTATCTGCTGATCACGCTGGCTTATCCGATCACCGTTTCATACTTCGGCGACCTGGACATGGGTCCGGTCATCGGCGGTTACGTGGGTCTTTTCCTCATCGGCGGCATTTTTGTGGCCATGGGCGTCTTTGCCTCGACGATTACGCGAAACCAGGTCGTCAGCCTCATCCTCGCCGTAACATTGAGCATGTTCCTGTTCATTCTGGACATCCTTTTGCCCTTTATCCCCGAAGCGCTGCAAAGCGTCGTGGAATTTATCGGCGTCGATTCCCATTTCAGAAATATCGGCCGGGGCATCATCGACACGCGGGACGTGATCTACTGCCTGACCTTCATCGCGTTATTCCTTTTTGTCAGCGTGCAGATCATCCAGGCCCGGCTCAAGGACCGTTCGGCCAAATGGCGCGTCAACAGAATGCTGTACATCGGTTCGGCCTTCGGTTGCTTCGTCGCCCTGAACATTTTGTCTTTTCAGCTTTACGGCCGCGTCGACCTCACGCAGGACAAGATGTACACCCTCACCAAATCCAGCCGGAACCTGGTGGCCGGCCTGGACGATCACCTGCAGGTCAAAGCCTATTTTTCCAACAATCTCCCGGCGCCTTTCAACAATCATGCGCGCTTTTTGCGGGATGAGCTGGAGGAGTACAGGAATTATTCGAAAGGCCATTTGAGCTTTGATTTCGTGGATCCGGACAAGACGGGCGCCGACGGCTCGCCCGACCCGAAAATCATGGCGGACATCAACGCCGCGAAAATTCCCAAGGTCGAGGTCAACAAGATCGAAAAGGACCAGGCCCAGGCGGTGAAGGTCTACATGGGCGTCGCCCTGTTCTACCAGGACAAGGTGGAGTCCATTCCGATCCTGCAGCGCGTCGACGATCTGGAATACGAGATTTCCTCCCGCATCGCCAAAATGACCCGGGAAAAAACGCCGAAAGTGGCATTTTTGACCGGTCACGGGGAAATCGGGATCGCCTCCGGCGCCCAGCGCGCCGCGCAGTCTTTGGGCGACAAGTTCGAGGTGGCGGATCTGGATCTCACGCAGCAGGGCGCCGATCTCGGTTCCGTGGACATCCTGGTCGTCGCCGGGCCGAAAAAGGAGATTCCAAAAAATCAACTCGTGAAAATCGACCAGTTTGTCATGGACGGCGGCAAGGCCGCTTTCATGATCGACGCCAACGATCTGGATATGCGCAGCTTCATCGGCTATCCGCTGAAGACCGGGCTGGAGGAACTGGCGGCCGCCTACGGCGTCGAGATCAAACCGGCCATGGTGCTGGATCAACTCAATCAGCAGGTGGCCATGACGCGGATGCAGGGCAATATCCGCTTTCAGACCTATACGCCGTTTCCGCCTTTCATTCGCGTTCGCGATCTGGCCAAAGACAATCCCCTGGTCAAGAACCTTCGCGATCTGACGATTCCCTTCGCGGCGCCTCTTGATATCAAGGACAACGCCAGCGTCGAGGCGGCGGTCGTCGCGAAAAGCTCGCCGCAAAGCTGGCTGTTTGAAAATGAAGAATCATTTCTTTTCGAGCCGAATATCCTGCCGACCCCGACGGAAGACGATTTCGTCGGGCCGCAGAACCTTATCGTCACGCTGGACGGTTACTTTGAAAGCGCTTTCGGCGACAAGGCGCCGGTCAAAGGCGACGATCTGGAAGCCGAGTTGAGCAAAAAGAGTCCTCAGACGCGCCTGGCGGTGATTTCGTCTTCGGCGTGGATCGGCGACCAGATGAACAACCGCCTGGGATATGTGTTTTTCGCCAATCTCATGGACTGGCTGGCGCAGGATGAAAGGCTGATCGGCATCCGCACGCGCACGATCATGAATCGGCCCCTGGAGAATACGACGGAAACCGCCAAGATGATCGCCAAGTTCGGCAATATGATCGGCCTGCCGCTGCTGTTCGTGCTGGCCGGCGTCGTCAAGTGGCGGCTTCGCATGCGCAAGAAAAGAACTTTGAAAGTGTAAATTTTTCGATCTATCCCGCTGGAGGATTTAAAGGTGCTTTGGAAAAAAACCGTTGTCATGATGGCCGCATTTGGTGCATTGGTTCTGGCCGCCGTGGTCGTGGCCGCTCTTCCCGAAGGAGGGGGCGGACCGCGCCTTGATATCCCGAAAATCACCGGGGACGAGATTGTCAAAATCGAAATCGCCAACGCGGAAGGCGAGGATTATTCCCTGGTCAAGGAAGGCGAAAACTGGACCGTGACGCCCGTGGGGAAAAAGGCCGATGAAAAGCGCATCGAGCGGGCGATCAAACAGGTCGCATCGCTTTCCGCCGGGAATCTTGTGTCCAAGTCCCCCGATTCCCAATCCCTTTACGAAGTGACGGACAAGGCGCTCGCCGTGGGTGTTTACGGCGCAAGCGGCAAATCCTGGAAGCTTTACGTCGGCAAACGAAGCTCGGACGAGCGGGGCGATTACGTGCGCAAGCCGGACGACGACCGCGTGTTCATCTGTCCCGGGCGTCTGAATTCGACATTCAAAAACAACATGAACTACTGGCGCGACCGCCTGCTTTCGAAATTCGAAAAAGACGACGCCAAGGCCCTGATTATTGAAACCGAAGGAAAAACCCTGACGTTCGCCAAAGGCGACAACGCCCAGTGGGTTTTTGAAACGCCGCCCGCGGATCTGCCCGCCGATTACATACTGGATTCGGAAAAGGTCATGCGCGTCGTGCAGGCCATGTCCAATATGAGCGCGTCGGATTTCGTGGATGAGCCGGAAGCCGACATGGGGCTGAATCCTCCGGTGACGAAAGCGACCGCGGCCCTGGCGAACGGCGAATCGGTGACGCTTTACGCGGGCAATGAAAAGGACAAGAAGTTCTACGCGAAAAAAGAGGGCGACGACCAAATCTATCTGATCTCCAAATTTCAGCGCGACAAGCTGAATCAGACGGCGACGGATCTGCGTGATCTGCATGTGGCGGCCTTTGAACTGGACTTCGCGCAAAGTGTGGAAATCGACAAGGGCGAAGAAAAAATCGCTTTCGCGAAAAGCGGCGACAAATGGTCCGTGAAAGAATACAGCGGCCAATTCCCCGACGACTTCGTTCTGGACCCCAACAAGGTGGAATCTCTGGCCAGAAGCGCCTCGCGCCTGGAAGGCAAGAGCATCGTCGGGAAAAATGCCCCCGCCGGCGCCGGGCTGGATAAGCCCAAAGGCGTTTTGAAAGTCACTTTGAGCGACGGAATTGAGAAAACCATCAAAGTGGGCGATGAGGTCGACGATAAGGAAATCTACGTTTCCGGCGACGAGGGTTATGTTTTCACCGTCGGCAAATTCAATGAAAAGCGCCTTTTAAAAAGCATCGATGAATTCAAGGTCAGCAAAGCCAAGCCCCAGACGCCGCGGTTTTCGCCCGATGCTTTGAAAAATCTGCCGCCGGGCGTGGCCGAGCAGCTTATGAAGCAACAGCGCGAAAAAATCATGCAGCAGCAGCTTCTCAAACAAATGATGGACAAGGCGAAAAAAGAAGAAAAGGATAAGTAGCCGCTTGCGCTTTAGAAAAATGACATGCGCTCGCAAGACCCTAAACCCTAAACCCTGGACCCTGGCTCTGACTTGAATCCCCGAAACACTCATCGGGTTGAATCGAACTTATAAAGCTTCAAATATCTTGGGTCAGGAATTCCTGTAGTTATCGCCCTAAAGGCGGCGCGCATTTGGCGGAACAATTCTGTCGCGGCGGTCGCCGAACGTTTGACCCGCTATCTTCCATTGGATAGAATCCCCTCGTCGAATATCGTGCACAACGAGGCTTTCGAAAATGTGATTCGGGGTATTTGTGGGCCAATATTATCAAAGCAGTGAAGAGTTTTGTAAGATCCATCGAGCCTTTTATGAAAAGGCTTCGCAGGATCCGGTTCTCGTCACGCAAATGCGGGACGCGGATATCATCATGCGCATCGATTGCTTCAATCCGATCGTCTCGACCACGATTCACATCGGCGATCCCGAAACGAAGAATCAAAAAGCGTTCACCTTCGAGATGAACGACGTCGCTTCCCCCGAAAGCCATAAAAAACCCCACGCGGTATTTTCGATGTCCGCCGATTTCAATCACAGCTTCTGGTCCGGCCGCGAGGATATCGGCAGCGCCATTATCGGCGGAAAGGTCCGGGCTTCCGGCAACTATTTGCGGCCCCTGGCGCTGATTCCTGAAATCAGACCGATTTTCCGAACTTTTCGAAAAACACTCGAAGAATTGCAGTTGGATCATTTGATCATTTCAAAATAATGGAGAGGCCTATGATCATCGGAATTCCCAAAGAGATTAAATCGAATGAAAACCGCGTGGCCATTACACCCGTCGGTGTTTCCGCGCTGACTTCACGGGGTCATAAGGTCTTCGTACAGGAAGGCGCGGGTCTGGGAAGCATGATCACCGACGATGACTACTTTAAGGCCGGGGCCGAAATGCTGCCCACGGGCAAAGATGTCTGGACGCGGTCGGAAATGATTATCAAGGTTAAAGAGCCGCTGGCCGAGGAATATCCCTTCATGGCGGGCAAGCTGATTTACACATATCTGCATCTGGCCGCCGACGAAGCCCTGACCAGGGCCATGGTTGAGTCGGAGTGCGTGGGAATCGCTTATGAAACCATTGAACTCAACGGTTCTTTGCCTCTGTTGGCGCCCATGAGCGAAGTCGCGGGCAAGCTGGCCCCGCAGGTCGGAGCGCAGAGCCTGGAAGCGGCTCGCGGCGGATCGGGCATCCTACTCGCCGGCGTGTCCGGCGTGCGTCCGGCTAACGTGGCCATTATCGGCGCGGGTGTTTCGGGGCAATGCGCCTGTGAAATCGCCGTGGGAATGGGCGCGCAGGTGACCATCCTCGACGTATCGCCGGGCAAGCTGCGTTACGTGCATGATATTCACAGAGGCAGAGTCGTCACGCTGATGAGCAACCATGGCAATATCGCCAAGACCGTAGAGGAATCGGATCTGGTTATCGGGGCCGTTTTGATTCACGGCGCCAAGGCTCCCAAGCTCGTCACCCGTGAGATGCTCAAAACCATGAAGCCCAAAAGCGCTCTTGTGGATATTTCCGTCGATCAGGGCGGCTGCGTGGAGACCACCAGGCCCACCACGCACGCCAATCCGACCTTCGTGGAGGAAGGCATCAATCACTACTGCGTGGCCAATATGCCGGGCATCGTCCCGCAGACCAGCACCTACGCGCTGACAAATTCGACGTTGAGTTACGCCATCGAGCTGGCGGATCTGGGATTTGAAAAAGCCGTCAAAGAAAATCCCGCCTTGCAAAAAGGCATCAATATCTGTCGGGGCAAGGTGACGTATCGCGGCGTGGCCGAGGCATGGAACATGCCGTACGAACCCTATCAATGCTGACCGGGAATATTGTGATGAGATCATTTCGTTTTTTCGCCATATGCTGCCTGTTATGCCTGGCTCTGCTTAGGGCCCATGACTCGTCGGCGAAGGAAACGATTGTCACGATGGATAAAATCATCTGCGCCATCGGTCCGCAGATCATAACGCTGGAAGAAATCGGTGTGGAAAGGGCGATTCTGGAGATATCCGGCGACGCCATGGTTTATCCGGGAATCACGAAAACCGCGTTGACCAATCAAAGAGTCCTGCACGAGCTTGTCGCGCGACGGATTTTAATGAACGCGGCGGGGAGGATGGGTTTTTCCGACGTTGATCCAAAGGATACGGAAAAAGCCATGGAGGAGTTCCGGGAGAAATTCGCGTCGAAGCAGGAATACCGGGAATTCCTCAAACGTTACCAGCTGACCGATTCACTCGACGAAGAGCAGTTGAAACAGGACGAACTGGCCGGCGATATCGTTTACCGGTTTCGCAGTATCGTGATGGTCAGAAATTTCACGCACAAAAAACTCGACATTCAAGTGAAGCTGTCCATGAAATCCGCGGCCAATGAAACAACCGATCCCGTCAAAAGCGGCGTGCAAGGCGCCGCATCGGGCGAAGCCATGAAAGAAAATGAAAACAAACTCTTTCACAAGCTTCTTCTGGAATGGCTGAGTGATCTGGCGAAAAGAGAGCGGATATCCATCCGCGACGAATTCTACAGGGCGAAACTGGAAAAGCTTCTTTACAATCAGTAGAATACTCCCACCGGTTCATTCTTTTTGACGCCTGACAGGGGGGAGGCCTGATTTGTTGTTGGAGCAATAACCGGTCATTAAGCCATATATGAAGCCAAATTTGTTGGCGCAAAACAAAGAAAATTAATCAATGGAGGTCGCCATGACGGTGAAAAATATCGATCTTTTGTCGGGGTGGCAGGAAATTGCCGATTATCTCGACAAAAGCGTAAGAACGGTTCAGCGATGGAAGCGCACGCGGGGTCTTCCTATTTACCATCCCGCCGGAACCGGCAGCACGCCGCACGCCAGTAAAAAAGGTCTTGAAACATGGATATTCACAAAACCTGAAAATGAAAGCGGAAATTCTCAGGCGCTATACTGATCAGCATCCTCAGTTGAAAGGATGCGTGGATAAATGTTCTCCCCCCTGTGGATTTTTTTGTGGATAAAATTGTGGATATTATCTCCAAGTGACCGATAAATTTGAGAATTTTGTTTTCTTTTGCTTCAGTTCTTTGGCTGTGAATTTCCTGTGGATAAATCTGTTGGCATTCATGTTGAAAATCCGTGGATTGATTGGGGGATAATCTGTGGAAATTCATGGGGAAGTCATGTGGGTAAACTGTTGATATCTATTTGTTGAGGATCGTTGAAGGAAACGGTTTTCCCGAAATGATCGAGTGATAAAAACCATACGAGGATTTCAATGGCGGCAAGCAATCAAAAGGAATTACGCGGTTTTCCGGAATTCAACGCCCGGGGATTCTGGTTCAGTTCCGAGGTGGCGGGGCTGCGCAGGGACCTGTCCAATATATTGAGACAGATGGAGAAAATTAACGACACGCTGGGCGATCTCAAAGTTGAAGTGGCCGGCAAACTTGATAAGGATGATTTCCACGTCAAGCTGGAACAATTACAAAACGCCGATCATAAAATTTCGAATAACAATTCGAGGTGGATGGAAGTTTTGAAAATCATCGTTTCCAGTCTGGCCGCGGCCCTGTCGGCTCTGACCGGCGTCAAGTTGCTGAATTAATTTATTCGTATTCGCTCGGATCTTCCTCGGGTGATTCATCCTGTTCGTCGCCGTCGTAAATATCCGAATCCGGCGCCTTCTTCTTTCCGAGAATTTTCCACTCGCCCGTAATCTCGCCGTAATAGTCCAGATTTCCCGGCCCGCTGGGATAATAACTTATCGTGTTGCGTCTGGGATCGAGCTCGATCAAGCCTGGCTCCGGTTCGTAAATGAAATACAGCATGCGACCGCTGGACGCGGCGAAGAGCTTGTCCGTTAAATCCTTCCCGTAAATTCCGTCTCCTCCGGATGATTCCATCAGCACCCACCCATAACCGGGAATATACACTTCCGATATCTTATGCATCGGGACGTCGTGTCCGTATTTCTGGCCCGAGCCGATCCGGTGCGGGCTGCCGGCCACGTATCGCGCCGGAAGACCGACCGCGCGGCACATGGCGACCATGGTGAACGAGTACTCGGTGCATGAGCCGTGACCCAGTTTCAAGGTGCGGGCGGCGGATACTTTCCGGCCGTCGCCATTGTAAAACAGAGTATCGCGCACGTATTTCCAGATCTTCAGGGCCATGAGATAAGGATTTTTTTCGTCGCCGACGGCCTGTTTCGCCGCGTCCCGGACGATTTTCGTTTTTGTCCGGTAATATGCGGTGTCGCCGGTGTAATCCCTGATGATGGATTCGGGAATGTCCGAAAGGGCGCCCACTTTCGACGGATCGATTTTATAATGCACGGCGCGCAATTCCAAAACGGCTTTATAACTCATCTTCAAACGGCCGCCGGGATGTCCGGGGCCCAGTTCGAAACGCAAAAAACGATAACCGTATTTGCTGACGATTTCATCGGCGGGTTCGGGACGGACCTCCCAGGAAATGATGTTTTGATAGACGTTATTGGCGGGAAGCGGCAAAATGACGACCATTTTTTCGTTGTCGGGGTTTTCCCGCACGTGAAAATCGCCGTTTAGCGTGATCTCGTAGCGCGTCGGCTCGCCGTCGAAAATGGCATCGCCGGGGCGATTGCGATTGTCTGAAACCTCGTATCCCGGCTGCTCGCCCGCCTGCGCGGCAAGAGCAACCAGCAAAAGAGCGATGACAATGGCGATTATTCTTCTCATTCGCAATTGTTAGAATCACCGGCTTCCAAGGTCAAGGATGGATCGACGATTCCGTGAAAATATTTACCGATTTTCATTGCGGTTGATTATCCCGTCCGCCGCGTCATAGAATCTTTGTAGGGCAAGGGGCAAGGAACAAGTGGCAAGTGGCAAGGGGCAAGGGGCAAAGGACAAGGGGCAAGGGGTGAGTGGTAGCCTCGAAGAGGCGAAAGTTAATAGGCCGGTGCGTTAGCGCCGGTATGGAGATATACCAATATTCATACGAGCCCGCGTAAGCGGGCGGCAGGTCGGCGGCGATTAACTTACAATGAACAACCGGGAGAAAAATAAACGAGACATTCCGGAATTGTTTTTCCGGTTCTGGCCTTGCGTCGTGACGGCGATTTTGGCCGCTTGCATTCTTGTTTTCGCTTTTGACAACATGAGTTCGCCGCAACGGGCGGGACGCGGACCCGACGAGATGCTGCAAATCTCGCTTCATCTCACAATGATGAACTCCGTCAAAAGCGGGCTGGGCGATCTGGCCGCTCCGCTGGCATATTCCATGCGCAAGCCGCATTTGCCGTATCTGGCATCCGTCCTGTTTACTTCGATTGTTCCGGCCGGATACGCGTCCCTTCTGGCGGCGAATTACTTGTTTTTGTTTCTTTGGCTGACGATGGTTTTTCTCATCGCCAAAAAATTCGCCGGCGCGGCCGCCGGCGCGGCCACGGCGTGCGCGGCCGCCGCCTTGCCCATGACGTGGCGTCTGGGCGAGCATTTCGGCAACGACATGCCCGTCGCATTTTTTACCCTCCTGATTCTGCTGATTTTCCTGGATCGCGAATTGTTCACCGGCTTTTGGATGTGGCCGCTTGCCGGACTCGTGTGCGGCGTCGGCATGCTCGCCAAGCCCACGTTGCCGCTTTACGTGGCCGGCGCAGCCGCTTACGTGGCCGGCGTTTCGATTCATCAGGCCGTCGTCGCGCAAAAAAGAAGCGCCCTCGCTTTGACGCTGGCGGGAATATTAGGCTTCCCGCTTGTCGCCGCCGCCGTATGGCTGCCCTGGTTTGCGCATCCGGTGACGGCGATCCTGGAACTGTTCGGCAAAATCGGCGCCGACGCCAATCAAAACGTCAATGGATTTTTTCATACCATCAACGGAAAAACCGCCGTTGAGGAAATCATTTTTCAGCTTAAGCCCCTGGCGGCTCTCGGCGTAACTGGCGGCCTTGTCGCGGCGGCTTTTCAAATCAGGAATGTGAAAGCCAGGATCCTTGTTTTTGCGTTCATTCCGCCCGTTATCGTGTTTTCCATCGTCACGCAGGCTTTTACCAGGATGATCTTTCCCGTCCTGGCGGTTCCCCTTGTCCTGGGATGCGCGATGATCGCCAAACTATCGAATCGTTTCATGCGTCACGCGGCATTGATCATTGTCTCCGTAGTATTTCTGTTTTCCTTTGCCGCCGGGCATAGGCACATGAAGCCGAGGTTGTGGCCCGCGCGTAATTTCGATGCGCCCGCATACGTCGCGCAACCCGTCGCCGCGTATATCGCAAGCCGCACGCAGCCGGAAAGCGATCTTCTGTTTATCAATCGATGCGTCTTTTTAGGGATGCCGAAGTATTATTTTGCCATGCTGATGATGCAGGATGTTGCGAATCTGCAAATGACGCATCTTTGGGATCCCACCGGACTTTATCCCGGCGTCGATTTTCATATGGCTCTGCCCCGGCGCTTCAGTCATGTGAAGTGGATTCTGGAGTGCCGCATGGACTCGGCGATTGACGAAGCGCAAATCGGCGAAAGCATAAAAAAAGCCCTGCGCGACGCGGATCGCCTCAACCGATCCACTGCCGATTCGGCCTTAAAGTCCATGCCCCTCCCTCATCTCGCAAAACAATTCCCCGCGGCGTTCGAAGTCGAAAAGGAAAATTATTTCCTGAACCTTTACCGGCTGTCGGATTAATTCGCCACCGGCGGTTTGTCGTGCGTCATGTCCTTGATGGTTTCGGGGACGATCGGTTTGGCCGGGGCGGCGCCCTCGCGTTTTTCCAAGGCGCATTCCAGCGCTTCATCCATATTGGAAATAAAGACCAGTTCCAGGCCCTCCCGCAATGCCTCCGGCACTTCGGCCAGGTCCTTCCTGTTTTTTTCCGGCATGAGAATCCGCTTGATGCCGGCGCGTTTGGCGGCGAGGATTTTTTCCTTGATGCCGCCCACCGGCAGCACCTGGCCCCGCAACGTGACTTCGCCGGTCATGGCGACTTCCGACGAAACTTTGCGCCCGGTCAGAAGCGACATCAGTGCGGAAAGGAGCGTGATGCCCGCCGACGGCCCGTCTTTTGGAATGGCCCCGCTTGGGACATGGATGTGAATGTCATAATTCTGAAAGATATCGGGATCAATATTGAACTCTTCGGCCTTGCTGCGGACGTAGGACATGGCCGCTTTGGCGGATTCCTGCATAACCTCGCCGAGTTTGCCGGTGAGAATGAGGTTGCCCTTGCCCTTCATCAAAATGGCCTCGATGAAGAGAATGTCGCCGCCGGCGGGGGTCCAGGCCATTCCCGTCGCCACGCCGGGGACGCTGGTGCGTTCGGCGACTTCGGGAAAATACCTTTCCGGTCCGAGGATTTCTTCCGTTTCCTCGCACGTTACAGTCACCGTCTCGGCTTCCTCGCTTGCGATGCGCCGCGCGGCGGAACGGCAGGCCGCGGCGATGTTGCGCTTGAGTTCGCGGACGCCGGCTTCGCGCGTGTAGCAGTCGATCATCTTGAAAAGACCGTCGTCGGTGAACTGGAGTTGCTCGGGCTTCAGGCCGTGATTGTCCATCTCTTCTTTAATGAGATGGTTTTTGGCAATAATTTTCTTTTCCTCATTCGTGTAACCGGGCACCTCGATGATTTCCAGTCGGTCGCGAAGAGCCGGGGGAATCGTATCCAGGCGGTTGGCCGTCCCGATGAAAAGAACCTGGGACAGGTCGAAGGAAAGGTTCATGTAGTTGTCGTTGAACGCGAAATTCTGTTCCGGATCGAGAACCTCCAGCAGCGCCGAAGCCGGATCGCCCCTGAAATCCGCGCCCACCTTGTCCAGTTCGTCGAGCATGAAAACCGGATTGCGCACGCCGACTTTCTTCAGGCCCTGCAGGATGCGTCCCGGCATGGAGCCGATGTAGGTTCGGCGATGGCCCCTGATTTCCGCTTCGTCGTGCAGTCCGCCCAGGCTCATTCTATGGAACTTCCGATCCATGGCCCGCGCGATGCTGCTTCCCAGCATGGTCTTGCCCACGCCCGGAGGGCCGATGAGGCAAAGGATGGGGCCCTTCATATCGGGTTTGAGTTTGCGGACCGCCAGGAATTCCAGGATGCGCTTTTTCACTTTGTCCAGACCGTACGAATCCTCGTCGAGAATTTTTTCCGCGTCTTTTAAGTCGATGTGATCTTCGGTGAACTTGGACCAGGGCAGGTCGATGATCCACTCCAGATAATTGTGGCTGACGGTGTGTTCGGGGCTGCTGGGCGGAATGCGACTGAGCTTTTTCAGTTCCTTTTCGGCGGCTTCCTTGGCTTCTTTGGGAAGATTGGCCTGCTCGATGCGCTTTTTGAATTCATCCAGGTCGCCTTCCGGGTTTTCCTCGTCGCCAAGCTCCTTCTTAATCGCCTCCATCTGTTTGCGCAGATAGTATTCGCGCTGATTTTTATCCAGTTCGCCCTTGATCTCTTCGTCGATGCGCTTTTTAACCTTGAGCATCTCCAGTTCGGTCTTGAGAAGATGCGTCACGATCCTGCATCGCTCTTTGATGTCGAAGGTTTCGAGAATCTTCGCCTTTTCCGCGATGGGGATGCTCAAATTCGCGGCGATCAAATCGCACAGGTCGCCCACATCCTGAATCTCCTCGACAAACTGACGCGCTTCGGAGGGCATGTGGGGATTCTTGTTGACGACCTCAAGGGCCAGTTCCTTGATTTTTTCCGTCAGGGCTTCGGTTTCCGTATCGTCGACCTTGCCCTCGGCGGGATATTCGATATCGACGCGCATATGCGGCGACAGGGATGTGAATCGGTTGAGTTGAATTCTGCTTAAGCCCTGTAAAAGGACGGTTTTCGTTCCGGACTGCCTGTCGTCCATAACCTTGATAATTTTCGCCGCGCATCCGACTTCGTAAAGGTCGCTTCCGACGGGCACTTCCACGTCCGCGTTGATTTGCGTGAATACGGCAAGAATCTGCTCTTCGTTTAACGCCGCTTCCACGGCGGACAGGGAAAACTTGCGCCCGACGGCCATCGGGGCTATCGAGTTCGGAAACATAACGGTGTTTCTCAAGGAAAGCACCGGCAGGTTCGTCGGTTTTTTCACGGATCCTCCAAAAATCATTTCATACCTCGCAAGGACTCAATTGACCTTCATGAAACAGTAATCATTTTTTCGGCGCTTGTCAGGATAAAACGTTAGTTTAACACTATTTCGATTTGACAATAACACGCTTTCCAGCGCCGACTATGAGTGCAATTCTTCCAAGTCTTTGAAAAACATCCGCATTTCGCTTTCTCGGACGTCAAGGGTGCTATGGGGAATTTTCGAAAGCAAAATACCGGTTTTCCCAATTAATGCGTCATCAATCGCAGCCAACGTATAACCCTGCTTCAACGCGCCGGCGCCGCCGGCGTCGATGCACGTTTTTTCCGGCCGCGCTTTTGCAAACAGTTCAAACCAAGCGATAGCGCGCTTGAAAGTCTCATTGGTCATTGCGGTCCCGCCGCCGATCGCCGGCACGCGCGTGAGATAAGGAGAGCTTTTCGACTCGATGCTTTTGTCATCGCGGAAGGCGTGGGATTTTTCCTGCGTGAACGCCAGATCCATTCCCGCGAGAATCAGGGGATTGCCGCCGATATAATCGGCCAGGGCCATGGCCGCCGTGCCGACGATGCCGCCGCTTCCCAGCAGACCGATTTCCCATTGCCCGTTCAGCGCTTCGGCGACGGGATCGCCGGCGGGCAGGGCCGCGATGCGTCTGTTGCGCCATTTTGCCGGCACTTCCGGATGCACCGAGGGCATATAAACCAACGGCGGATACTCGGGCAGAGATCGGCACTGCCTGGCGTTGTGCGCGAAAGGATCGACGGATACGGCCAGATCGGCGCTGACCCCCAGGCGGTGCAGCGGGGCTACGGCCGCCTCCACGCACACGATGACAAGCTTGTCGCGGTTTCCGCGCAGCGCGTCGCCCATCGATTCCAGGGACGGACCGGCGCCGACGACCGCCACGGGCAGGTTCTTCGCCAGATCACGCAGATCTGCAAGCGGCGTATCTACGCACAGGAGTTTCAGGTTTGCCCGGTAATTCTCACGCACCGCCTCGATGAGCCGCGAAGAGGCGAAACCGTGCGTGGAAATGATGTCGGCCAGGCGAACGGCGTCGGCGGCGTATTCTTCCGCCACGCGCAAAGCCGGACCGTGCATGATGACGCATCCCGAATCCGCGTCGAGATTTCTCGCAAGTTCCCTTATGCCATCCCGGTCGCCGATGAAAAGTTCCAGGCGCGGATCGGAAAAAGCCCGATCCAGCAATCCATCCGTCACGCCGGTTAAAAAGGCGCTCCGGTTGCAAATGACGGCAATGACTTTTCCGCCTTCGGGCAATATGGACAGCGCGGCGTTGATGCGATGGCCGAGGCCGACTCCCAAAAGCACCAGGGGACCGTCGGGATGGTCTCCGGCTTGCGCGGTTATGACGCTTTTCGCCTCGGCGTCCGGGTCGCGCGGGCTGCACAGGGTGACGGCTTTGCCGGCCGAGTCACGCAGCCTGACGGTTTTTCCGCGTCCCGCGCCGGTCCAGGCGGCGGGTTTCGCGCCCTTCAATGCGTCGTATACTTTGGGCCAGCGGCGTTTAATTTGTTCCATGCTGGTTTCGCCGCCTTTTTGAAACCGGCGCTGCCCGCCGGCGGATTGATTTCAATGGATGACGATCTCGATTGCCTTGCCAAGGGATTTTCCGCTGATAATATAAGAACATGCAATATTTTTTGCACACCATTTCCATGAGCGCAACATGTCAAAATTGAAAACGCCTTTCGATGATTTTCGATCCATAATCGAGGATCGGAAAATCATGATTACCGGCGGTTCCGGGACCGTCGGCTATGAACTGGTCAAGGCTCTTTTGCCGCTTCGGCCGAAGGTGCTGAGAATTTACAGCCGGGACGAGCAAAAGCAGTTTTACATGCGCGAGGAGTTCCGGTCGCTTGCCAACGTGCGTTTTCTCATCGGCGACGTGCGCGATTATCCCAGGCTCAAGCGCGCCATGGAAAACATCGAAATCGTATTTCACATGGCCGCTTTGAAACACGTGGAAAGCTGCGAATACAATCCCTTCGAGGCCATCAAGACCAACATCAACGGCACGCAGAACGTCATCGACGCGGCGCTGGCGGCGCATGCGCAAAAGGTGATTTTCACCAGCACGGACAAGGCCGTCAATCCCAGCAACGCCATGGGGGCGAGCAAGCTGATGGCGGAAAGGCTCATGACCGCCGCCGAGGCCTCCAAAGGCTCGCGCAATACGGTTTTTTGCAGTGTTCGTTTCGGCAACGTGCTGGGCAGTTCAGGCTCAGTCATCCCCACATTCGTCCACCGCATCAAATCCGGGTATCCCATCGACATCACCGACGAAGGCATGACCCGTTTCGTGATCAGCTTCCGGGAATCCCTCGAACTGATTCTCACGGCCTGCCGGGACGCGGGAGGCGGCGAGATTTTCGTCAGGAAGATGCCCGTCGTGCGCATCGGCGATCTGGCCAAGGCCCTGATCGAATTGCTCGTGGAAAGAGGCGAGGCGAAAGCGCCGCCGGTCAATATCATCGGCCCGCGCGCCGGCGAAAAATTGTATGAAGAAATCGTCACGGCGGAAGAATCCTCCAGAACCGTGGACATTGGGAAATATTTCGTCATCCTGCCGCAAATCGGCAATCGCGAGTGCCGCTTCGAGGGCGCCGAACCCATCGCCCCGGGCGCGTATACGAGCATGAGTGAAAATCATTTGAGCGTTGACCAGATCAAGGAGATGATCAAAAACAAGGCGATCCTGGATAATCCGAATCTTTTAAGCGGAATCCGCCACGCCAAACCGCTCCATCCGGACGATATCGACGGAGGCATCATGGAGACTCTGAATGAGGGATAGGCCGGAACATGTTCTCGTGACCGGCGGCGCGGGTTTTATCGGCCGCTGGGTCGTTCACTACCTGTTGAATAACCTTTCACCGCAAAAGAAAATCGTTGTCTTAGACAATCTTTTCAACGGCGAACTCGAAAATATCGAAGAGTTTCGCGATCACGACGCTTTCGTCGAATTCGTCAAGGGCGATATCGTCGACGGCGAACTTCTCGATGAGCTTTTTGAAAAATACGATTTCAAAACCGTGTTCCACCTGGCCGCGTGCATCAACGTCCAGGATTCCATCGACGATCCCGGCAAGGTGTTTCACACCGACGTCGTGGGTACGTTCGAATTATTGGAAAAAGCCAGAAAACGTCGGTGCCGGTTTATTTTCACCAGTTCGTGCATGGTTTATGACATCTGCCGCAAAGAATCGGGAATCGCCGAAACCGATCCGGTCAAGCCGGCTTCTCCATACGCGGGAAGCAAGCTGGCCGGCGAGAACATGGCTTTGAGTTATTACTTCGCCTTCGGCCTTCCCGTGACGATCCTGCGTCCCTTCAACACTTACGGCCCTTTCCAAAAATCCACCGGGGAGGGAGGGGTCGTGAGCATATTCTGCGAAAAGCGGCTTCTTGGCGAACCCTTGAAAATTTACGGGGACGGAACGCAGACCCGCGACCTCCTGTACGTGACTGATTGCGCCAAATTCATCGTGGAAGCCGGGTACAACGGGAAGTGCGAGGGCCGCGTCATCAACGCGGGATACGGACACGACGTGACGATCAACGATCTGGCGGCGATGATTTCATCCGATCCGGCCGGGATCGTTCACGTGGACCACATTCACCCGCAAAGCGAAATCATGAAACTCAAATGCGACAGCGCCTTGGCGCGAAGCCTTCTGGGATGGTCGCCGGAGGTGAGTCTGGTTGACGGCATAAAACGGACGGCCGAATGGATATCGAAGCGAAACCGATAATGCGAAAGGACCGATAAGTGCGCAGGGACGATCTTGAAACCGTGGATATCGATAAAAAAATCCGCCGGGCCATTCAGGGATATTTCGGGAAAATAAAGCCCACAGGCGAAGACGGATTTTTGAATCTGATCCTGTTTCATGAACAGATCGTTGAAAATCTCCCGTGCGGCGTCATCGGAATCAACGACAAGGGAAGAATCGACTATGCCAACGATTCCGCCGAGATCATTTTGGGGCATTCCGACGGATTGCTTCTGAAAAACGCCGGGGAACTTCTGTCCGCGGAATTATTCCGCGAAGTGGAAAAACCCGTGTCGCGGCAGATTGCGGTCCGCGACAAATCCCGGCAGGGAGGGGAGGTCAGGTTAAACTGCCTCGTCATCCCGGGCGCTTTCTTTGGAGACGGCGAGTTCAAACACGTTGTGGTGTTTACCCGGGAAATCGACGTGGAGGATTTCAAAGCCAAACTCACGCAGTCCAACAGAATGGCCGGTATAGGAACCCTGGCGCGGGGCGTCGCCCACGAGTTCAACAATCTGATCGGCGGAATGCTCGGGTACGCGCAGCTCGCTCAGAAAACCGATGAATTGGCGGACTATCGAAAATGCAATGAAATCCTATTCGAAGCCGGGAACAGGGCTCAGGAAATCATCGGCAACCTTCTGGCTTTCGCCCGGCGCGAACCTGAAAAAGTCGAATCGATATCCTTGAGAAATCTCGTGGAAGAAGTCGTCAGCCTGATCGAGCGCGAACTGAAAAAAAACGATGTCGAAGTAACGATAGACATTCCCCACGATTGCATCATCAAAACGGATTTGGCCGAGTTTCAACAAGTTCTATTGAATCTTTTTATCAACGCCATGCATGCGATGATGGAAAAAAGCGGGGGACGCCTTTCCATTAGCGCACGGTCTCTGGCCGGAAATATTCAACTGGAGGTCCAGGATACGGGAGTCGGAATCGACAAAGAAGCCATCCATCAGATTTTTGATCCCTTTTATACGACCAAAGGCTCCATCGGCACCGGCAGCATGACCGGAAGCGGATTGGGTCTTTCCGTCTGTTACGGGATTGTCAAGAAACTCGGCGGCGATATTGCGGTCAGCAGCTCTATCGGCCAGGGTTCGATATTTCACGTGACCCTGCCGTCGCAAAACGTCGATCCGGTCGCGCGGGTCGAAGAAGAAAATGATTGTCCGGAGGAAATGGATTCGGTGGACGTCAGCGCCAAAATTCTCGTTATTGACGACGAGGCGATTATCAGAAATCTGCTCAATGAAGTTCTTGTCAAAGAAGGTTACGAGGTTCGGCTGGAAAGCAACGGATTCGCCGCCGTGGAGCGGGCCAGGCATTTCGAGCCTGATATCGCCATTATCGACGCGCAGATGCCGGGTATGTCCGGCATGGAAACCTTTCGGGAACTGGCCCGTGAGAACAAGACCATGAAATTTCTGCTGATCACGGGAAAAACGGGCGAGGAGTTCGACGATTTCGCCAAAGAAGCCGAGGATTGCGGCGTCAAGGTTATTCGGAAGCCTTTTACCCTGGAAAATATTCGCGGCAATGTGCTGAAACTTGTCGTGGCCCATAGAAAAGAAGCGGCAAAACTGTCATCGTAGAACATCGACGCGAAAGGATCGCATATCCATGAAGCTATTCGTCAATGATCGGGAACTGACAGTGGAAAACGATTTTTTCCTGGGTGCGGATACCTACGACGAGGTTCTTGCGGCCGTCGTGAACTCGGATCTCGTGGTGGGGGGCGATGTTGTCACCAAACTGGAAGTCGACGGCGTAAGCTTCGAACCGGGCGATGAAGAGATGGCGGACAAGCCCGTGGATATGGCCGCTGTCGGCGTCGTGAAAGTCACCAAGCGTCTTACAATCGATCTTTTAATGGAGTCCATCGGCGAGGGCGTAAAAAGCTGTCGTTTCATTTCCGAAGAATCAAAACGCATTGCGCAGCTGTTTCGCGGCCAGCGCCTTGCCGACGCCAATGAGGCGTATGCAAATCTGATCGCCGATATTCAGGACACGATTTTCTACCTGTCCCAGCTCAAGGAGTACATCCTCAATCTGCTTGAAGAAGCCGGTGACGAGTCGTTTCTGAAAATTTCAAAGCGTTTTCAGGATGTTGCCGAGGAGACAATTTCATTCCAGGAAGAGGCGGACTGGGTCATGTTGGCGGATTTGCTGGAATATGAGTTTAGTGAAATATTTTCCGATTTCGCCGATTATTTCCAGGAATTTCTCGCCAATAGCTGCTCGCAATAGCGTAAAACAAATATATGCCACATTAACAATGCAATAAAATTCACATATTGATAAAGAAAATGCTCGTTTCGTCCGATAAGACGACTGGTGCGTGTCATTCGGGTTTTAAGAAAGGCGTGGGGGAATGCCTGTATTGATCAACCAAATCCAGCAGGTTTTGGACAAATATAACAAGCAACTGCGCTCCAGAAGCCTCGGCGAATCGCCCGCAAACCAATCGGAACTGGCTTCCGATGTTGTGTCCATTTCCAATGAGGGAAAGAGACGGGAGTTGTTGGAGAGAATCGGAGACGATGCCGTAAAATCCTATAAAGAACAGTCTTACAAGAATTTGATCAACGATCGATAGACTGTCTATTTCCTCCAAGACGATCCCTTTATCATGGTGATAAAATGAGCGATACAAGTAAAATGAGATTGCTTGTAGCCGATGACGAGGAAGTATTTCGGACATTGCTGAAAAAAGCGCTCGGCGGGCAGGGCTGCGTTGTCGACGTGGCGCAAGACGGCGCCCAGGCGATCGGCATGATAAAAAAGACCACCTATGACGTCATTTTATCCGATATTATCCTCTCGGGAGCCGGCGGACTTGAAATATTGCGGGCCGCCAAAAAGCAGGATCCTGACGCCATGGTCATATTCGTGACCGGGTACGCCACGCTGGACGCAGCGCTGGACGCCGTCGGGGAGGGAGTTTACGACTATATCACCAAGCCGTTTCAGCTCGAGGAAATCAAGCTGACCGTCGCCAATGCCATCGATAAACGCCGACTTTTGGAGCAGAACCGGCAATTGGAGAAAAAGCTTGAAGAGGCTTATCAAAAAATCAAGATTTTGATGGACAGCCGCAGCCGGGTTACAAAAACTCTTGAAGATATCGACGGGGAACTGGAGCGAAGGCAAAAGGAGATCTTTGAAGGAGTGCAAGCCCTTCGCAACAAGACTCCGGTGCGCGGGGGCGAAACCGCGGGCGCCGCAAGTTCCGAAAGTCAGGCGCCGTTGAAAAAAAACATGAACGAAATGATGAGAACGCTGGACAGGAATTTGACTCCCGAAGAGGATATCAATACATTTAAAAAGCATATTCTGGAATCATGAGCCAAGTGCCCCGGATGAATTTGAACAGTGAAAATAAATGCATCCTGATCGTTGAGGATGACCGCCATATTAGAAATTCCCTGGAGACCTTTTTCAAGCGTCAGGGAATGATCACTCTGGGCGCGGAAGACGGTCTGCAGGGCCTGGAAGTCTTAAAGCGCCATCGCGTCGATATTGTTATCACCGACATTATGATGCCTCGGATGAACGGGATAAAATTCATCAGGGAAGTGAAAAAGGACTTTCCCGACCTCCAGATCGTCGTTATTACCGGATACGGAGACATGAACGTGGCCGTCGAGGCCATGAAACTCGGCGCTGTGGATTTCGTCACCAAGCCGTTTCAGTTTGAATACCTGGAAGGCATCATTAACGACGCCCTCGCGAAAGGGCGGTCGGGCGCCGGTTCGCCGTCCCACGGACCGGAGGATATCAACGCCCATTTGAAACACAAGATCGAGGAAATTTCGATCCTTTATCTCATCGCCGACGCTCTGGAACATCTCAACGAGGGCGATGAAGTTTTCCAGGCTCTTTGCGACATTTCCCGAAAAACATGCGGCGCCGACAGGGCCTGCTATTATTTGAGCGATCCGGGAGTCGAGTTCAGGTTGCTGCTGCATAAATGTGCGCCGCCGGAACAGATGGCATATAAACCCAAGACCCTGATCGTCCCTGAAAAGTTCCGCCTGGAATTGTATGAAAGCGGCCACCCGGTGCTCATCGAGGATCCCGGGGAACTGCAAACGGCCTTATCTTCCGACGGGAATTTGAAACCCGCCTCGAGTTTGATTCTTGCGCCTTTTTTCGTCAGGCAGGAATTATTCGGAATTCTATGTCTGGAAACCACGCAATCTGAAAGACGATTTTCGGAAAAGGATATTATCTATACGAAACTGCTGCTGCGAAAAGCCGGGGTCGCCATAGAAAATAAAGCGCTTTATGAGACCATTTACAACAATCTCATCGCCACGCTGCGTTCTTTGGTGATTACCATCGAAGCCAAGGACCCCTATACCCGCCACCATAGCGCCCGGGTCACGAGACTTTCCGTTCTGATCGGCAGGGAAATGGGATGCGCCATCGAGCAGATTGAAACCCTGCAGTTCGCCGGGATGCTTCACGATATCGGAAAAATCGGCGTCTCGGACGCCGTGCTGCAAAAGAAGGGCTCTTTGACCGATGTTGAGTTTCAGGCCATTAAGGAGCATCCGAAGATCGGATCGAAGATTTTGGAGCCTATCGGAATGCTGCCGAGGGAAAATGACGTCATTCGGCATCACCATGAACGCTGGGACGGCAGAGGTTATCCCGCCGGACTCGAAGGAAAGGATATCCCTCTGTTGGCGCGCATCATGACCCTTGCGGACGCTTACGACGCCATGACCAGCGATCGCGTTTACCGCAAAGGATTATCCCACGATGTCGCTTTGGATGAAATTGCCCGAAACTGTGGGAGGCAGTTCGACGGCAACATCGCCAAAGCCTTTTTCTCTCTTTGCAATCGAATGAAAGGCGGCCTTTTTAAATTTCTTCAGGATGATCTGGGAGCGTATGAAAATACGTGATCCGTACTATTATCCTTTGCCTTTCATCTCCGGTTCGCTTTTGGACTCTTCAGGCGATTTCTCTTCAGGCGATTTATTTTCAGGCAATTTATCGATAGGAGCCAGAGCCGACTCCACGTAGGACGCCAGGTCCGTCGCCAAAAGCTCGTGCCCCTTTTCGTTGGGGTGAATGAAGTCGTTTTCCAAAAAGTATTCTTTAGGATTCTTTTCGGCAAAGGCCGGACGAAGGTCGATAAACTGCGCGTTTTCGCTTTTTAAAGCGGCTTCCTTCATTTTTTCGGCTACCGGCTCGGAGGCGAACTTTCCCGTATTCGCCATTTCGGGAACCAGCATCACTGAAATATTCTTGTCTTCCAGATCTTTGATGAAGCCGTCGAGAATTTCATCGAGATAGGGCGGCTCGGGCTTGTATGGAGGCTGGGGATTGGCGCCGTCGACCCGCGGCGTGTTGGAGTGGGAAAAATATTGCATATGGCGGATGATGCGGCGCACGGCGTAGCTTTCATGCAGAGCATCGAGGAGCATGATCGATAATGGGCTCGTCGTGTTGTACATGATCGCCTTTTCACGCAGTTCGGCGCTGGGCAGAGACGCCGCGTCCAGCCTCTTGGCCATTTGGCGGCGCCAGCTTTTGGCGCTTTCGGTGATCCCTTCGTTGGCGCCGTAATACAGAATCATCAAATCGGGTTTGTAAGCCGCGAGGACGTCGCGGGAGTAAATCGCCAGTTGAAAGAGATTGTATCCGCTCACGCCGGCGTTGCGGACGTCGACGTCGAGCTTCTTATCCTGAAAATATTTTTTCAAAAAGGCGGGCCATGTCTTGCCGGCTTTGACGCCTTCACCGTAGGTGCTCGACGAACCCAGGGCCATGACGAGTTTTCCTTTGGGCCTGCGTGACGGCGATCCCGCGACGGTGCGAAAACAGTTCAGTGTTTTGGGACCGTGGTTTAAGGCCAGGTTGGTATGTTCCAGCACCAGCCATCGATCCGCGACTTCCTGCTCGGACTCGAAATATCGGTCGGGATTTTTAATGGCGTCGGCGGTGCTCGCGATTTCAAAGTGCATCAGGGGCGCCAGGACGGCCGCCGCGAGCCATAATGAAGCGAGCTTGATTTCCTTTCGCCGGATAAACAGCAGGACCAGCGCCGCCAGATCGGCGATGAGCATGAAGGGCAACAGCGCGGGAACCGCCAGCGCGAAAATGAAGAGCGCTCCCCAGACAACCAGGGAGGCGATAGTGGCCTGTTTCGAATCCATCGGGCAAACCTCGCATTGAAATGATAATCACGACCTGAAATTGCAATTTGATTTTATCAATAAAAGTCTAAATATCACCGTGCTGTTTTCGATCCAGTTCGTATTCGCGCATTTTGATTTGAAGGCCTTTTCGAGACAGCCCCAGCAATTTGGCCGCCTGCGTGACGTTGCCACCCGTCTTTTTCAAAGCCGCGACGATCATTTCGATTTCAACGCGCACCGCGGCGTCCCGGGATGCCTCTTTGAGATCGCCCAGAGGCGTTTCCTGGCGCGGGGCGCTTGGCAAAACGCGGCCCGCCGCTTCCTCGGGCAAATCGCTTTCGGCGATCTCGTCGCCCCGGGCTAAAAGAACCGCCCGCTCGATGGCGTTTTCGAGTTCGCGGATATTTCCCGGCCAGTCATAGGCGCGTAAACGCGCATAAGCTTGCGGGGATATGCTTTTTACGCCTCGGGAAAGCTTTTTGTTGAATCGATGGATGAAGGTGTCGACCAGATCCCGGATATCCTCGGGGCGCTCGCGCAGGGGCGGGATTTTCAAATGCACTACATTGAGGCGGTAATACAGATCCTCCCGGAAGGTTCCCCGGCCGACTTCCTCTTTCAGGTCGACGTTGGCGGCGGCGATGATCCTTGCGTCCACCTTCGTACTGCGCACTCCGCCGACGCGCTCGAATTCCTGCTCTTGAATGGCGCGCAGGAGCTTGACCTGCGTTTCCAGGGGAATCGCCGCCACTTCGTCGAGAAACAGAGTGCCCTTGTCGGCCAATTCGAATCGCCCGGGTTTGCTGCTGATCGCGCCGGTGAAGGCGCCTTTTTCATGCCCGAAGAGTTCGCTTTCCACGAGCCCCGAGGGAATGGCGGCGCAATTGATGCGGATATAGGGCTTTTTGGCCCGGTCGGACTGTTCGTGCAACCGCCTGGCGATCAGTTCTTTGCCGGTGCCCGATTCGCCGGTGATCAACACCGTGGTCGGGCTCACGGCCACGCGGTCCACCATATCCAAAAGCGCCTGCATCCGTTCGTTTTGGCTGCTGATGGCCGCGGAGTTCGAGGGCTCTTTCTGGGACAGTTCCCTGGATTTGAGAGCCCTGGCCACGACGGCGTTGAGGTGGTTTTTGTCGAAGGGTTTTTCCAGGTAGTCGAAGGCGCCGAGTTTAATGGCCTGCACGGCGGTTTCCACCGTGCCGTGCGCGGTGAGCATGACGACCGGCAGGTCTTTATCGATTTTAAGAATCACCGCCATGAGTTCCATGCCGCTCATGCCGGGCATTTTCATGTCGCTGATAATACAATCAGGTTTATTCTTGCGGATAAGCTCGATGGCCGAAGCGCCGTCTTCCGCCTCGATGGCGTCGTAGCCGGCCTTTTGAAGATGAGCCGAAACGACGCGGCGCATATTTTTCTCATCGTCAACGACCAGAACCAGGGCCATGTCGCGATAACCTTTCAAAGTGAAGCGGACTTCAGGGGGATTCCCACGATGATGCGGCTTCCGCCCCCTGCGCGGGGCCGCACGCTGATTTGACCTCCGTGAGCCTGCACGATACGGAGACTGATGACAAGCCCCAGGCCTGTGCCGCTTTCTTTCGTGGTGAAAAACGGCATGAATAATTTTTCCTGGGCCTCGGGCCCGATTCCCGGTCCGCGGTCGGCCACCTCGATGACGATACTCTCGCCGCTTCGCCTGGCCGACACCTCCACTTCGCCGCCGCCGGGTTGCGCTTCCCAGGCGTTTTTCACCAGGTTGATCAGAACCTGCCTGATGAGCTTTCCGTCCACGAGAGCCGCGCCCACGGGCTTGCCGAAATCCCATTTGATCGTCACGCCGTCGGGTTTTTCCCCTTCGGATAGCAGCTTGACCACGTCGCGGATAAGATCGTCCACGTCCGTGGGTTCGGGGGTCGTCTTAAAGGGCCTGGCGTAGTCGAGGAAGCGCGTCAGAACGTCGTTGAGCCGGTCGGCTTCGTCGAGAATGATGCGCACGAATTCCTGGGACGTTTCAGGCAAAGACTCGTCGGAAAGGTATTGCGCGGCGCCTTTGACCGATCCCAGAGGGTTGCGTATTTCGTGCGCCAATGACGCCGCCATTTCCCCGAGCGTGGCCAGGCGGTCCTGGGAGCGGAGTTTCTGATAGATTCGGGCGTTGACGATCCTCACCGCCGCCAGATCCGCCAGCGCCGACAACACTCTGCCGGATGCGCCTCGGATATCCGGATTCCCCGTGTCTCCCGGAATATATACGCCGATTCTCTCGCCCTGATATTTCATGGGTATCAGCCATCGCCCCCGGCACTGCGTCATCAGATTCATGAGCTTCATCAGGCGCTCTTTTCGCGGGCCGGGATAGCTTTCCGACGCGAGTTGCACGAGGCGCTCCATGGAAACGGGCTCGTCGCCCGCCGCGGCGACGGATTCCACCGCGTCTTTTTCGATTCGTTTGGGTCCCGGCGCGCTGTCGCCGAGCCTTTGCATGATGTCGCTGTTTTCTTCCATGAGGTAGACGGCGGCGCCCTGGATTCCCAGCGTCTCGGGCACGCGGCGCGTCAGGAAGTCGCCGATCTGATCCAGTGTGAAATGCCGGGAAAGTTCTTCGATGAGAGCGTCGATGCGGCGCACGGTTTCCTGGCGGCCCCCGGAGACCAGTTCGCGCGTTTTGGCCTCCAGACCGGACAGGAAGGGATCGTAGATCATGACCATGAGCATGAAGGCGGCGACCAGCGTGTGAAATAAAAGGAGCAGGGGAACCGGTTTTTCCAAAAAGAAAAAGAACAATCCGTACACCACCGCCAGAAGCAGGGACGAAGCCGCCCAAACGGCGATTCGGCCCGCCGCGTGCCGGAAACTGAATGTCTGGAAACGCACCATGGTCTGATGCAGGTAGTATTGAAAGAGCGCCATGGCCAGGGGCATCATCGGGCCGCCGCCGAAAAACTGATCCGACGCGCAAACGGCGGTCACCGCAAGAACCACGGCCAGCAGGCCCCAATATCGCCTTTTTAAAATGCGTTCGCTTTCCGTATACAGCCGCAATGCGATGACGATCAACGAGGGCAGGGCGACCAGACCCGTCGCCAGGGCGATGCGTGATGTGCGGTACGCCGGAGGAAACAGCGCCATGAAATGCAGGGCCGTGTCGATCTTCGGAATAAACGCCGTGACGCTAAAAACCGCCGCCGCGCCGAACATGGCGATCAGGAAAACTTCGACGATTTTGTTTTGGCGAAACAGATAACTGTAGGTGAGGTAAAGATAACCGGGCGCCATGAAGATGGCGCTGCACAATAGCGCGCGCAGGAAAAAGTTTTCGCCGCTGAGTTTCAGGCCCACGTAGGACGCGCCCAGGATCATGAGGAAAAAGTTGGAAAGAAAAAAGGGCAGCGTCGTGCGGCTTCTTTCGCGACGGGTCCAGACGGCGACGGACAAAATCAGCGTCACCAGCGTCGCCAGAAGGAATGCCTGCGTTCTGATATTCATGCGTCAGTCATCGATTCAGTAGCGGACCTTGAAATCCTTGAAGCCTTCGGGCTCGCGCCATTGCTTTTCGATTCCGGTGACGCGCGCAAAAGGCGGACCCTGGCGGCACCATTCGATCAGTTCGCCGATTTTGCCTTTCGGGCCTTCGGCGAAAAGTTCCACGCGGCCGTCGGGAAGATTGCGGACCCAGCCCGCAAGGCCCAGCGCCTCGGCTTTTTCCTGCGCGCTTCCCCGATACCATACGCCCTGGACCCGGCCTGAAATAAAGAGTATGACGGCGACTTTCTCCATGAAGATATCCCCGATGCGTTGTATGAACAAGCTTTGTGAATCCGAACCTTTTGTCCGCGTCATCCGGCGCCTGCTTCGCAGGCTTTATTTTTCACGAATTCATCCTTCCTCCCTAATTTATCTCCACCGGCCTGATGGTTATCGTGTGCGCCGGCTCGTTGGGATTGGTCCATATGGAAAGCACGTTTGTTTCCTCGTCCAGTTCCCAATTCCACGTATCGCCCGGATCGCTCGCGTCGAGCGCCCACCCCTGCGGGTATTCGCGATCGGCGGGGAAATAGATTTCCGTGGGGCCTTGCGCGCCGTCGAAGTTTTCAAACTCCAGCGTGAATTCTTTGGCGTCGGGATCGTATGCGAAACTCGTCGGCGTACCGGCTACGGCCCGGGGATAGACCGAAGCGAGCATGGCGCGGTATTCGTCGTCATGGGCCGTAAGAAAATACCGGCAATCCCAATACGCCCATCCGCTTGTGGTTCGGTTGAGCATATCCAACGCTTCTTTCGTCCAGGCGTCGCGGTTGTCCCGGTCAAACGCCTGGAGCATGGCCCATTCTCCGCTGATGACCGGCGCATGCTGCTTTTTGCCGTCATCGAGCCGGTTTTGCTCCCAGCGCGCCAGTGATTGATCCGTTTCGGGATAATAACCGCCGGCCAGGTCGATCAGCATCGGATACATATGCGGGAAAAACACCATGCGCTGACCGTCCGCCCGGGGATCTTCCAACACGCGCAGCCATTGCCCGATCCCCTGGTTCGTGGCGAAGGCGCAGGGCTCGTAGTAAATCCAGTTTTCATCATCCACGGCGCGCACCGCGTCGATCATGCGCTGGAGAAAGTCCGAATATTCATTTTGATCGAAATCCACAAAGCGAAGCAGACTCGTGCCCTGCCACGGTTCGTTCAGGAAGTCATAGCCGATGACCGCGGGATGGTCCTTGAATCGCTCGACCACGTGGACCCACATGGCGGCGTAGTGATCCTGCAATTCGGGATGCGTTTCGTAATCCCAAAAATTATCGAAAGCGCGCATGACCGCCGGGGAAGCGTAATCCGCGGCCCACATGCCGAACATCCCGGCAAAGTCGATGTCCGGCCAACCGTCGGTGATGGTCGCCCAGGACGGCGCGCCGTTGGAGCCGGAGTGAAAATCCACGCCCCATATATCCTGATGCATGTCAAGAACCACGGCGATCCCGTTGTCCGCCATCCAGTCCAGGCGCTCTTCGACGTCGTCGAGATAATCGTCGCCGTACACGCCGGGCTCCGGCTCGATCTTGGACCAGAAAACAAGATAGCGGACGAAATTGAAACCCCAGGAACCGCTGAGATTGGCGGCGTCCGCCTCATCGAGATTCGGCAAGCCGGAATCGCCCTTGGCCGATCCGTCGAAATTGCATCCCCGATAGGTCAGCGCTCTGCCCTGATCGTCGCGAATGAATTTCCACAACGCCTCATTTGGGTCGTCGCTTGTGTCGTCGTCAAGATCGTCGTTGCCGTCATCATCAACATCGTCATCGGCGTCGTCGTTTGCGTCGTCATTCGCATCGTCGTTTGCGTCATCGTCGGAGCTGTCGTCGTCAGCGGCCGTATCGTCATCGGAAACCGCGTCCGATGAGTTGTTGTTGTCGTCATCGTCGCCGCATCCTAAAAAGACGCCCAGGAGAATCAGCAACGGCACGCAAATGAAAAACCATTGCCTTGAAATTTGCATACGGTTCATCGTCAAACTCCGATTTGCAACATGAAGAATTCCTGCAAAGCAAGCAGATGAAGCACGGACAAGCGCAGTTCGCCGGCGCTCATCACAAAGCCGAAATAAATCGCGGTTTAAAACCGCTTCTACTTTTACCACTCGCCATTGACCTAGTCACTTGCAATCTTTTCTTACCCATAAATGAAAATAACGACACCGCAATTTTGTATTTTGCAAGCGGCTAAACCACTAACCACTAAAAACTATCTGACGCCAGTTCGAGTATCGGATCGGCCACGGCTTCGGCCAGCGCGGCCAGCCCGAATCCCTTGGGGTGTTGATGGTCGATAAACAGCTCGTTGCCGATGATCCCGTTCGGATTCAAGACGGCCAGCACCGCCTCGCTGTCCACGACGCGGGCTCCGTACTTCGCCGCGACCTCGCGCAAAATCGCATTGGGACGATCCAGAGCGCGCTCATTGCTGGCGTCATATTCCTTGGCCAGATGGTAATGCTCTTTGGCTTTTCCCATTTCGCCGTCATGCTTCAGAATTTCGGCCAACAAATATTGCGCATCGGCGAAAGTGGGCGAAATTTCCACGGCCGCTTCGAACTTTTCACGCGCCGCCGCGAAATCACCGGCGGTGTACCACTCACGTCCGGCATTGTAGAGCGCAGCGAACTCTTTTAGTTTTTCCCCGGATAAAGGCTCCCAGTGCATGGACCAGTAGGGAGGGATGCCAGCGATGTTCGTTGCGACGGTGCAGGCGATGACGTTTACGTGGGAATCCGCCGCCGGTTTGAAAGTCCGCCGGTAGGTTTTGCGATAATCATCCTGCGTGATGCGGATTAAATTTTTAACGAGGTTCACGGTTTCCTGGTGGAAAATTTCCGGTTGGACAAGACGTCCGCTGCCGGGTGAGAAATTCGGGATGCCGTCTTGATCCAATTCGATGGGAACGGGCGTCTGCCCCCTCGGGGAATCGCCCATCGGCAGAATCTCACCCACCACTTTGCCTTGCGCCGGCATGCCGCGGTCTTCCGGCGACTTTTCAAAAATCATTGAGACCAAATGGAACAGGCGCAGCGAATGAAGAACTTTATTGAAACCAAGCAGCTCCGACGAAGACGTCAGATCCCGCCTGTCCAGGCCTTCGGCGACCAGCGGCATCACTCCGCCGTTATAAACCACGATGATATCGGGCTGATAATTCAGGATTTCGTCGAGGCTTCGTATCACTTCCGGCCCGCCGAATCCTACGTGCGCGGCGTTGATGATTTCAAACTTGTCGGCGCCCGGCCCCAGGCGTTTTTGCAATTGCCTTTCCAGATGCCATGTGAAAAGGGTATTTCTCGCGGGATCCTCGTCGTATGTTCCCCACACCGGGCTGCTGCCCAGAACAAAAATCCGGGTTTTACCTTTTGCTTTTTCGGCGGGGAAAACTAAAAAGCGCTTCGTGAGATCTGTAATCCCGGTCGCTTCATATTTACTGACCAGGCGCGTCGTCATCATGACGCGCCCGTCGACCGTCTCGGGATGGAATATCCTGTCGAATTGAACCTGGAGGTCGGGATTCCTTTCCGAATCGTGCGTCAGACTCGCGGCGTCGATTCCGGAATCGGACACGCGCAAAATGATCTCCGCCGCGGCCAGTATCGCCAGAGCGGCCATCAGGTTAAGGGCGACAATCTTTTTTCGCCTGCTGATCATAATCCGACCTCGCTTGTGGGATCAGTTCCCATATTGATGATGCACAAAGCCGGGCCAATGGTAAAGATGCCGAGAATCATTTATGTTGCACTTTCGACACGGGGAAACGACATGGCGATCGACAATAACACATCATCGAATAAACCGCCGCTTTCGATAAGGGCGGTCTTCGAGAAATTCCTGGCGGATTTCACCGTGAACATGGACAAAGTCGCGCGCCAAAAATACGCGCAGGTTCTCCAACTCTTCGCCCGTTGCCTCAACGAATTCGGATATCAGGATCTGGACATCGAAGATTCCGATCGCTTAGAAGCCCAAAGCGACTCTGAGAGTATCGAGTTTATCGACTTTTTCGGACCCGAGATGGCGGCGAAGAGCCTGTCCACGTTTCTGGACTGGTACGCGATTCGCCGCATCCCCGCCGATGAAACCAACGCGGGCGCCGCGGGAACCGTGACCATGAATTTATTTTTATGGCTCAAAAAGCATAACTATCTTGGCGGGGACATAGCCGATGAAGCCATGGAGTTTGCATCGGGAAACGCCGCGCAATTGCCCGACGCCCAGCACGCTCTGCGGCTCATGACGGCGTTCGTCGCCCGGCAAACCGAAACGGACGGCAAACCGGCTCCGGATACGGACGGGCCGGATCATTTCCGTATTCTAAAAGTCGAGCCCGGATCCATCGCCGTCGAGCCGCGATTGAGATCCGGCATCGAAATCATCATCGTTGCGCCGGAGGATGTGACGGAATTATTGAAAACCAATTGGGAAATCAGCGGCCGAACGGGCCGCCTGGAAAATGAAAAACGCTTCATTGAAGTAGCGAATATCTTTCCCTTATAATCTAACGACCCACTGATGACAGGTGCGTTAAACATGATCAAAAACTTTTACGTGATTCTCATTGGCTTGATTCTTCTGACGGCGGCATGCGCCTGCGACGACTCATCGGACGGCGGCTCCGGCGGTTCGAGCGCCATTCCCTTCATTCCCAGCGGAAACGACGGCGATTTCGGCGACGACGATGCGGAAACGACAACGACGACGACCGAGCCCGACCCAACCACGACGACCACCACGACTTCCACGACGGTGGAAAACACGACGACGACCGCTCCGATCGCAACCACAACGACCAGCGTCACAACGACCACGCATGCGCCGATTCCGACGATTCCCGATTCGGAAACTCAGCTCGTCGCAGGAGGCAGGCCCGGACAAGTCGGAACGGCCCTGGCCCTGCGCAGCGGGGGAGGGCTATACATCGCTTCGGAAAAAGAAGGACGGCTGGTCGTATATTCCGTCATCGGCGATGACGTCGTCGAAGAGAATATCGACTACGTCGACTCGGCTCCGAGCCTGGCGGTGGACGCCGCCGGCCGGTTGCACGCGGCATACTACAATCCCGAAACGAACTGCCTGATGCACGCGGTGAAGGAATCCGGCAACTGGACGGTGGAGGTCGCCGACGGAACCGGCGCCGTCGGATGGCGGCCTTCCCTGGTTCTTGACGCGGCGGGAAACGCGCATATCAGCTATTACGAGATTTTCAACGCCAACCTGAAATACGCGACCAACAGCGGCGGAAGCTGGGGGACGCAGGTCGTTGAAAGCCAGGGCGACGCGGGCAGTTACAGCTCCATCGGCGTGGATCCGACCGGCAACGCGCACATTGCGTACTTCGACGCCGGCGGCGGCGATCTGAAATATGCGACAAATGAAAGCGGGAACTGGATCAGCCGGATTCTGGATGAAAACGCCGGGCCGTATTCCTCTCTGGCCGTGGACTCGGCCGGCAATATCCTCATCGGCTACCAGGGCTATATTCTGGAAGGAGTTTCGTGTCTTAAAATTGCCGACAACTGTTCCGGCGCATGGACCACGCAGGTTATCGACGCCGCCGGTCAAACGGGAGCATACGCTTCTTTGGCGCTCGACGCGGCGGACGCCGCCCACATCAGCTATTACGGCGAAGATGACGGCAATCTGAAATACGCGCAGAACGCATACGGATCATGGGCGACGCAAAACGTGGATACGGCCGGCGACGTCGGCCGATTCTGCGCCCTGGCGCTGAACGATGCGGGGCAGGCTTACATCAGTTATTTCGATTTGGGCGTTGAGGCAGTGAAATATGCGACGAATTCCGCCGGGAACTGGAGCATTGCGCCCGTGGACTGGGTCGCCGAAACGGGGATGCATCCCGACATGACGCAAGACGCCGGAGGCGGCGTCCATTTGAGCTTCATTGACGGGCGAAGCGACAGAATTCGTTATGCGTCGAATGAAAGCGGCTTATGGGAAACGCAGAACGTCGACGAACTGGATGAGGATTTCTCCGATGACTGGACGACGCGCCTGGCCGTGGATTCGTCAGGCAAAGCCCACATTCTGTTCGCCGATTCCGGAGCCGTGCAATACGCCACAAACGCGTTCGGACCCTGGGTCGTGCAGAATCTCGACGGCGGCGCCGTTTTGCCCGAACTGGCCATGGACGCCGCGGACAATCTTCACGCCGCGTACGCGCAAAACGGCCGCACCCTGGTCTACGCCATGAACGACGGCGGCGGATGGACCGCGCAAACCCTGCACGATTCTTTCGACGAAATTTACGATACGGCGATGGCCGTTGAACAGAACGGCCACGCGCACATCATCTTCACCGGAAGCGGCGACGCCGGGCGGGCCGTGGAAACGATCTACGCAACCAACTCATCGGGGGATTGGATATTTAATCCGCTGAACGACATCGCCGAGAATATTGCATTGAGCGTGGGTGACGACGGTTTCGCTCACGTCACGTATATCGAAAACGGATACAGCGGCCAATTGAAATACGCCACGAACGAAAGCGGCGCGTGGGTTGAAGACTTTGTCATCACGACCGGCAACCTGCCCGGTTTTCATGCCCAGGCCCTGGACGCCGCGGGACTTGTGCACGTGGTCTACCTCTGCGGATCGCAAGAGGCCGGATATTGCGGAATGCGTTACGCCGCGCAAAGCGAAGGCGCCTGGCCCCGTTACGAGATATTCCCCGGCGCGGCCCTTCCCCACGCCGATATCGCCGTGGACGGAGGCGGGAACATTCTGGTCGTATATTTTCAGGACGGAGGTCTGCGTCTGACGACGTTCGCACCGCTTGATTGAATACGGTTTGCTATAAGTAATTATTCGATTTTTCCCATTCCCATGGGATCGAAATACGCCTGTACATCGCTAAAGGCCGACATGGCGTTGGCGGCCCGCGTCAACAGGCGCCCGGCCTCCTCGGGCTTCGCGTCATCGATCAACTCCAGGGCCGAAATAATGTTGTCCCTGACGGTATTGGCCCAGATGGCGTATCGGGAAAGCGCGGTGTCGCCGTCGTCCATCTGATTAAGTGCGGCTCTTTCGAACCTCGGCCAGAGGGGATCGATTCCGCCGTCGCCGTAGGCCTCGGATATCATCAATTCGTCCTGTGAGTATTTTTTGACAATGAGACGAAGAGTCTGCTCGGTCAATGCGCCGGTATTTTCGCGATTTTCCAATTTTATTTCCTTTTCGTTTTCAATCCCCGGATTTCATCACCAGTTCGCCGAGGATTTTTTCGTCGATTTCGATGTTGCCGTTAATGCCCGAGCCGAGCCTGACATCCGGTTTGTTGTCGCCGTGAAAATCCGAGCCGCCGGTGATTATCAAATCCAGTTCTTCGGCCATTTTCGTCAAAGATTCGCGATAGTCGTCATCGTGTTCGGGATACTCGACTTCCAGGCCGACCAGCCCGAGGGCTTTCCACTCCTTCAGTTTGGCGTGCAGTTCCTGCGTCGAAAGACCAAGCGAAAAAGGATGCGCTAAAACGGGAACCGCTCCGTCGGCAATCGCCAAATCCAGCGCTTCTTTAATACTCAAGCGGCGTTTGTCCTCGTATGCCGGAGCCCCTTTGGCCAGGTATTTGTCGAAGGCGTCTTGAAGCTTTTCGACATACCCCTTTTGCAGCATGACCCGGGCGAAATGGGGGCGCCCCAATTGCCCTCCGCCGGCGACGGCCGCGACTTCATCGAGGCTGATGTCCAGGCCCAGATTCCGGAGCTTTTCTATGATTCGATGGTTTCTGTTTTTGCGCCACTTCTGCAAATGGCTTAATTCGGCCGCCAGTTTCCCGCCGAGATTGATATTGTAAACGAGAAGATGCATCCATCCCGAACGACCATCCACTTTCGGCCCCTTGTAATCCAGACTGATTTCCACGCCGGGCACGACAATAACACCGAAGCGCTCGCCGGCTTCCATCGCCTCGACGACGCCCTCGACGGTGTCGTGATCGGTCAAGGCGATGGCTTTGAGTCCCAATTCCGCCGCGTGCTTTACCAATTGCTCGGGAGTCATTGTGCCGTCCGAGGCCGTGCTGTGCGTGTGCAGGTCGATTCGTCCGATTTTACGGTTTTCCATTTTACGGTTCTCCGCTCGTTTGATTTAGTGTGCCCGGCTTTGAAAATTTTGCCAACCATCAGCTCGTTGCAATCAGATACAATGGATTAAAATTTTTAATCACTCTGAATCGACATCATCGGGCACTGTACTTTTACCGATATTTCGAGTATTAATTGCTCTCAAAGTGAGAAAGCAAATGTTCTTGGTGGATAGCAATATTTACAGTTGACAGCGCTTCTGATACTTGCAATACTTCTACATGTTGTGCTGTGACTGAGAGGCAACCACTAAATGAAGGGTTAAAATGGATTCCATGATTAAAACTATCCTCAGGCTGGCATATTACGGTCCTCTCTTTCTAATCAGCAGTTTCGTTAAACGAATATCGAAATATAACGTGTTGCAATTACGCATCAGGGGAGGCTATCCGGAAGTCGCAAGATATTCCCCACTGCGCATTTTCCAAAAGGAAAAAACCGATTATTTCACTTTATGCCGTCGCCTATCCATCGCCGCGGATGATCCGAAGATCGAAGCCGTGGTCGTTACCCTGGGAGCGAATAAACTGGGGCTGGCGCGAACGCAGGAAGTCGGCCGTCTGATCGGCAAATTAACCAAAAACGGCAAAAAGACCATCGCCGTTATCGAAGGCGGGGGCACGAGGGAGTATTACCTGGCGGCGCAGTGCGAAAAAATCGTCATCACGCCGCCTGCCGCTCTTTTTCTGAACGGGCTTTCCATCGAGACGCTTTTCGTCGGGGAATTATTGGAGCGATACGACGTAAAACCGGATTTTCTGGCGGAAGGGAAATATAAAAGCGCGGCTGAAGTTTTGACCCGTAAAAATCCTTCCCGATACAGCAAGCAGATGCTTCGCGATCTGGTCCGCGATCTGAACAATGAAATGATCGCCGGAATCGCCAAAGGGCGAAATATCAAAGAAGACAAAGTGCGCCAATGGATCGATGATGGTCCATATACCGCGCAGGAGGCGAAAAAGGTCCGGATCGCGCATGAGGTTGCTTATTCGGATCAGGTCAACAAGGATTTGAAAAAGGAACTTGGGAAAAAACAAAGCATCAGCGCCGCCGCACATTACAAATGGGCCGAGAGGCACATTCGATATACAAAGATACTGCGCGGCCGGGGACTTGTCGCCATTTTGAATGCCGCGGGAAATATCGTGGAAAAGACGCCGCAACAGGGAGCCGTCCAGATATCGCCCGGCCCCTTCATCAAAACCATCAAAGCGCTGCGACAGGATAAGGAAATCAAAGCCGTGGTTCTGCGTGTTTCGTCGCCGGGGGGTTCGGCGCTGGCCAGCGATCTGATCCACCACGAGCTTCAGCAGCTGGCGAAAGCCAAACCGCTCATCGTCTCCATCGGCGACATGGCGGCTTCCGGCGGCTATTACCTGTCCATGGCGGGCGCCAGAATATTCAGCGAAGGCGCCGCCGTCACCGGCTCCATCGGCGTAATTTCCGGCAAGGTTTCGCTCAAGGAATTTTACAACCGTTTCGGCGTATACAAGGAAATTTTCGCCGAAGGGGACAACGCGGCCATGATGAGCGATTACGGCACATTTTCCGAGTCCGAGCGCCGGAAGCTGAAAAGCATCAACAGCCACTTTTATAAGGAATTCAAAGCCAAGGTCGCCAAAAGCCGCAACCTCACCGCGAAAAAAGTCGAAGACGCGGCGCAGGGCCGCGTGTTCAGCGGCGCCGAAGCCATGAAACTGGGCCTTGCCGACGAGATCGGCGGTTTGGAAGACGCCGTGCGCGCGGCGGGAAAAAAAGCCGGCCTTCCGGCCGGGGAATATCCCCTGGTGACGCGCGTGAATCCCGCGCGTGTTTCGTGGCTGAAGTTGCCCCGCTGGGCGGCGGCGTTAGGCGTGGAAAATACGGCGATAACCAGGATTCAAAAACTTTTCGATTTGCATGAATCCCTGCGCGGCCGGCCGTCGTATCTGATCCCGTTTATCTTCGATATCGACGATACGGACAGCTGGTAAAAGCTCACTGCGGCGCCGCGTAACCTTTGGGCCAGGACGCCAGCCAGATTCCTCCCGAGTCATGATAAACAGCGTAAACGCCCCGGCGCCCGACGGCCATGGTGTTGAAAAATCCATCCGAACAGGAGGCTGCGTTGTCGATGACCGATGTCGTCCATCCCGGACCGTCACGGAAGGCATAGTTCAGAGTTTCAGGCTCGTAATCCCAAAACCACATGTGAATATCGCCCGATGCGCCGACCCCCAGGTCGATACGAAACGTTGTCTGCCCGCTTTCATACACCGACTCGGATTCCCATGATCCGCTTTGATCGGTGACGATTTTCAGGCTCCGCTCGGTGTAGCTGATCCCTTCAATGTAACTGATCCAGACGTGGAAATCGTCGTCCACGACGATCGATGGATAGCCGCCGATATTTGTCGCCTCCACCGTCGTTTCCTTGATCCATCCGCCGCTTGCGTTCGTGGCGTAACGCAGCCTTTCGGAATCCTTGTCTTCGACAAGCTGCCAGTAACACATATGGACGTGATCGTTTGCGTCGATAAAGATATCCGGGTGCCCGGTCGGCACTCCTCCGATATTGGGATTGGTCACATCCACCGTGGCGTTATACCATTCGCCGTAGACGTTCGTGGCGTATTTCACCGCGCTTTCCGTATCGTAGGCTATGTGCGCCATGCCGTTTGAGTCCAGTTTCAGGCTTTGGAACCAGCCTCCGTACGGATCGATATTCTCCTCTTCCCACTGTCCATTCGCGTTATTGGCGTATTTTTCACCGCCGCCGGCATAAGCCACGTGAACCGCGTTGTCGGCGTCAACGACCATGCTGGGATAACCCAGTTGAAGATCCACGGTCAGCGGCTCGGACCATGCGCCTTCCGTGTTGGTCATGTACTGATTGGAATCATAAAAGAGATGGACGTTGTCATCTCGATCCACCGCCAGGGCCAGCCCGCAACCATGACTGCGGGCGACGACATGGTTTACCCAGGCCCAGTCGACGGAATCATAGCGATTATACAAAAGAGTTTGGTGGTAATGCAGGCTCATATGGAAATCGACGCCTTTTTCCGAATTCGACGACATGGCGAAACCGGCCAATTCGCCTATCGGGCCGAAATTCCCCCAGGGACTGACCGAAACGAAATGCCATTCGTCTCCTTCCAGATAAGCGACTTTAAAACCATCTCGAACGTACATCCAATCATCGTATTCATCCCACCAGTCGGAATATTCCCGAACATAAAATGCGATGTAGAATTTCCCGTCCGGGCCGAAAAGAGTATGAATCTCCATCGCCGTGTCGTAATCCTCGACTTGAGCCTCATAATAGCTTTCGTCGATGACGGTGACGACCCAGGAATCTCCGTCATAAACGGCGTGCTTGAGATTATATTCGCTTCGAAAAGCAATGTTCGGAGCGCCGTTAGCGTCCAGGGCCATTGAGATGACCCTTTCCAGTCTGTGAGAATAGGCGTCGATAGCCTCGATATTCCAGGCCCTGCCCGAAGACTCGGCGTATTTCACCTGATCCGTCGTCAGATCGCAGTAGGCGATTTTCACGACGCCGCCATGCACGCCGATTGAGGAATGATAACCCACCTCGTTTTCCGAATCGACGATTTGCGTCGCCCATGCGCCGCCCCCGTTGGTCGCATATCTTAAATCCATATTGTCCGGATCGTAACTGCTGATATGCGCGAATCCGTTTTCGTCAATCACCATGGAGGGTCTTACGCCGATATTTCCGTCAGAATCCGCCGTCTCGATGATCCAGGCTCCCGTCACGTTGTCGGCGTACATCAGATCCTGCGTGCCGGGATCATAAAACGCGATATGAAGGAAACCGTCCGGATCCATAACCAGGTCCGGATTGGCGGCGGAATCGGTGACTTTTTCCTGCTCCCATAACTCCTCGGGACTATCTTCGTTGCCATGATAAAGCCACAGTTCGTAAAATCCCTCGTGCCCAAGCACGGCGGCTATGTAAACCGAGCCGTCGGACCCGACAACGATGTCGGTCCCGTTTTGTCCCGGATTGCCGCCGGCAATAAGCTCAATACTCAAATCATCGAGCATGTCATCATCGATATCGTCGTCGATGTCATCATCAACATCGTCGTCGACATCATCATCGACGTCATCATCGACATCATCGTCGCTGTCGTCATTCACGTCATCATCGACATCGTCGTCGCTGTCGTCATTCACGTCATCATCGACATCGTCGTCGCTGTCGTCATTCACGTCATCATCAACATCATCGTCGCTGTCGTCATCGAGGTCGTCGTTTACATCATCGTCGGCGTTGTCGTTATCGTCGTCATCGTCGTCCGAGGAGCACATGGGAGCGGCCAGGGATAAAAAGAGCAGAAGAACCGCAATGAAAAATGCAAAGTATTTCATCGTCCCACCTCCATCGAATCTCGAACATTTATCGACGGCGAACCGTAATCCCGCCCGAACCGGACATGCCACAGGGCCTCGTCGCCATGGTAAGCCACGTGCGCCCGCCCCCGGTCGTCGATTTTCAAAGAGGCATATTTGCTTCCTGAGCTGGTTTTGGGGATGACCGTATTGAACCAGACGCCCTCTTTTTTTGTGGCATAGCCCAGTCCGAGGGACCAGTAGTTGTAAACGATATGCAAAACAGCCCGGTTATCCATGTCCATGGAAGGACGCGTGTAGGTAATGGCTTCGCCCGCGCCGTCCACGACGTCGATGGCAAACTCACCGCTTTGGTTGGTGGAGTACCATACGTAGCCGTTGTAATCGTAATAGGCGATATGGGCCGCGCCGCCGGAATCAATAAGCATATCGCACCCGTCGCCGTAATAGTCGACCAGGGTCATATCCCATGAAGAATTCTGACTGGCGCCGTACAGTAATCCCGTCTCGCCGCCGTCGTGATAATAATGGTATCCGCTGTACGCGATGTGGATGAGACCGTCGTCGGTGGCGACGATAGCCGGAATCTCCATGTAATTGTCGCTTTCCTCGATGGTCACGCCGACCCAGGCGCCGGATTTGTTCGTCAGGTATTTTATACGATCCCAACGATAATCCGGCGCGTTGTAAATGATATGAACATGGCCGCCGGAATCCACGTCAATCGCCGTTGATCCCACGCCGTCGACCTCATCATCTGGAATCTGCTGGATCGCCCAGTCGCCCCGGGCATTCGTGGCGTAATTCACACCCACCAATTCCGGCGAAGAATAACTGATGTGCACGGCGCCGTAATCATCGACGCAGGAATCCGCGCCGCCCCCGGCGTAATCCGCGTCGTCGATGGTCTCGATTTCCCAGTTTTCGCCGACCTTGCGCGTGAATTTGAAATCGATGTCGTGGTGATCGTAATAACTGATGAGCGGATTCGACTGATCGTCCAGTTCCAGAATGCAGTTCGCCCCGACGGTCTTTCCCTGATCGACGACTTCCACGATAAAACCTTCGCCTTGTCTTTGCGCGCACCAGGCCGAACCAAGACAATAAGTTTCAAACCTGAAATATCCGATGACGAAATTTCCATCGGCGTCAAACGCGACTACCGGGGGAATTTCGCTATCCTCGGGCCACGTATCGACAACGGACTGCACCCAGTCGCCGCTTTCGTTCGTCACGTAGCTCAAGCTGGTTTTGCTGCTCATAAACGCGATATGGATACGGCCGTCGTCGTCGACGCCCAGGTCCAAACCGCGCTGCTCACTGGCGACAATATCTTCAACCACCCAGTCGCCGGATTGGTTCGTGGCGTAACGCATTATCCCATCGGAATAAGATCCGCGCGTCCAGGCGATAAACGCGTGGTCGTTTGCGTCCAGCGCCAGAGCGACAGGGTCCACGTAATAGTATTGCGTATCGACCAGTTCAGTCGTCCAGGAAGCGCCCGCGTTCGCGGCGTAATACACCGAGTAATCATAATTGTACGCGACGTGGGGATTCCCGCCCGAATCAAGGACCAGGTCGTGATACTTTCCCGCCTGGGAGCCTTCGGCAATAATACTCTCATCCCATGCGCGGCCGTTTGACACGCGATAATGGAAAATCAATTCATTGTTTCCCGGATTCCGCGTCAGAAAAGTGATATGCGCGCGATTATCGGCGCCGGCGGCGATGCGGTATTGCATGTCCTCAAATTCCCCGTCTTCTATACGCTCAAAACTCCACGCCCCGCTCGCGTTCGTTGCGTATACCAACCCCGGTTCTTCCAGGTGACGGTATAACAGATGGACATATCCCGCGGAATCGACGGCCATTTTCGGCGTCGCGGCAAAATACGCGACGAGCTGCGACTCCCAGGAGTTGCCGACGGTTTTTTTGTTGAGAAAAAGGATGCGCGCCTTGGCCGCGGCCATGTACTGCGTTCCGTCGGAAGCGACGGCGAACGTGACGCCGTCTCGTCCGACGGCTCCGCCGTCGATCCATTCGAGAAGAACCTCCGTATCGTCGTCGAGATCATCGTCGAGATCGTCGTCAATGTCGTCATCGACATCATCGTTCACGTCGTCGTCGAAATCATCATCGGCGTCATCGTTTACGTCGTCATCCGCGTCGTCATCCGCGTCGTCGTCAAGATCATCGTCGGCGTCGTCATCGTCGACGTCGTCATCGGGAATCTGGCCGTCGTCGTTGTCATCGTCATCGTCGTCGCCGCATCCGGCGGAAAACGCAAGACCAAAGACCAAAAGTGCAAAAAAGATAAACCGGGCTATATCACCGCTTTTAAACATGGGGGATCTCCGACAACATGCGTTGCATATAAAGATATCGAAATTTTTGACGGACATCGGGCCGATAAGGCATCAACACGCTACCTTTTGCCCCGTGGAATAAACCGATTTCAAAAAGAAATCTGCAACAATTGCGACAAACGAATAATAACCTCAAATTGCCCCAAAGGCAAATACCCAAATAGGGGAAAGGGGCAAGGGGAAAGGGGCAAGGGGCAAGGGGCAAGGGGAAAGGTTGGAACGGTTTTCAACCGCGATAGAAAGTGTAGAAGGAGCGGTTTTTCCTATTCATTCAAGCCCGCTTGCGCGGGTGATAGATCGAAAACCCGCTCATGATGATATTGGGATCAATCCCTGGACAGGATGATCAAGCGAATCAGGTTCAGGACCGCCACCAGCGTCGCCGCCACGTAGGTCATGGCCGCCGCGGACAGAACTTTTTTCGCGCCGCCGATTTCCTGCTCCAGTAAAATGCCGTTGTTGCCCAGCGCCTGAATGGCCCTGGAACTGGCGTTGAATTCCACCGGCAGCGTCACGATATGAAACAGCACGGCGGCGGCGTAAAGAACGATGCCGACCTGTAAAAGGATTCCCGCCTTGAATATGAAAGCGCCGATGATCAGCGGGAAAAGAAGCTGGCTGCCCAGGTTGGCTACGGGAACCAGGGTGTGCCGGATGCGCATCGGCGAATATCCCGCAGCGTCCTGCAGGGCGTGCCCGGCCTCATGCGTGGCGACTCCCACCGCCGCCAGGGAATTGCTGTCTGCCACGTCCGGCGAAAGACGAAGAACCTTCCCCCTGGGATCGTAATGATCCGTGAGCTTGCCGTTAATTCCCTCGATTCTGACGTCGTGCAAACCTTCTTTGTCGAGCATCAACCGCGCGGCTTGCGCGCCGGTTAAACCCCGCATGGAAGGAACTTTCGAGTATTTCTTGAAACTGGATTTCACTTTTATCTGCGCCCAGATGCCGAAAATGATCGCCGGAAGCAGTAAAACTATCGTCGGATCGTAAAAAAAGCCCATCAATTAGCTCCTATAGGTTTAGCGCGCCTGTCTGAAAAGATAATCTCTCCTGCCATATTGTCAATTCATTGCGTAAAACGGGCTTATTGAAAAAAGGATACGAACGCATAAAATGATCAACAGGATTTTGCGTATTTAAACCTCGATAATCAACGAACGACAATCCAACCACTGGGCAGGTGACGCATGGATTCCAGGCAGGCGGAAAAAAGAATACAAAACCTCCGCCGGGACATTCAGGAGCATAACAGGCGCTATTACCGGGACGATTCCCCGACGGTTACGGACGCCGAATACGACGCTTTGATGCGCGAGCTTATGGATCTGGAAAAGCAGTTTCCTCTTTTGGCGACGCCCGAATCCCCCACGCAAAAAGTCGGCGCCAAACCGTCCGAAAAGTTTGAAAAATATCGGCACGCGCTGCCCATGCTTTCTCTGGGCAACGCCATGAACGTCGAGGAACTGCGCGATTTCGACGCCCGTGTGAAAAAGCGGCTGGAGCTTCTCCCCATGGAAAGCGTGGAGTACTTCGCCGAGCCGAAAATCGACGGCCTGGCCGTGGAACTGGTTTACGAAAACCGCAAATTCAGCGCGGCGGCGACGCGTGGCGACGGCGGCGTCGGCGAACTGATCACGCAAAATATTCTGACTATCAGCGCCGATCAAATCCCCCGCGAGCTTCCCGCCGACGCGCCGGATGTGCTGGACGTGCGCGGCGAGGTGTATATGAAAAAGGCCGACTTCGCCGATTTGAACGCCCGCCGCGACCGGGAAGGGCAGCCCGTTTTCGCCAATCCCCGCAACGCGGCGGCGGGATCGCTGCGCCAGCTCGATCCGAAAATCACCGCCGAGCGGCCCTTATCGATTTTCTGCTACGCCGTGGGCCGGACCGGGCCAATGGAATTTTCATCCCAGGAAAAGTGTCTGAAAACGCTTGCCGCCTGGGGCTTTGCAGTAAACGGGGCAGTGAAGCGATGCCGTGGCGTTGAAAGCGCCGCAGAGTATTATTCCAAAACCCTGGAAGGCCGGCCGGCCTTGGATTACGACATCGACGGCGTCGTGGTGAAGGTCAACGACTTTGCGCTTCAACAAAGCCTCGGCCAGGTCAGCCGAAGCCCGCGCTGGGCCATCGCCGTGAAATTCCCCGCCGAGCAGGTGGAAACCACTGTCAGAGATATCGAAATACAGGTCGGAAGAACCGGAGCTTTAACGCCGGTGGCCAAGCTTGAACCGGTGTTCGTGGGCGGCGTCACCGTTTCCAGCGCGTCTTTGCATAACCAGGATGAGATCGAGCGCCTGGACGTGCGCGTGGGCGACGCGGTCATCCTGCAGCGCGCCGGCGACGTGATCCCCGAGGTCGTGCGCGTCCTGATCGAAAAGCGCCCGGCAAACGCGCAGCCCTTTTCCATTCCCGAAGCCGTGCAAAACAAATGCCCCGTCTGCGCTTCGGATATTCAACGCCTGCCCGGCGAGGTCGCCTACCGCTGCGTGGGCGCATCGTGCCCCGCGCAGATCGTCGAGGGCGTCAAACATTTCGCCTCGAAGGGCGCCGCCAACGTGGACGGCCTGGGCGACAAGATCGTGCGGCAGCTTGTGGAAAACAAAATGATCGCCTCACCGGCGGATTTATACACGCTGACCCGCGACCAGTGGGCGTCACTGGAAAGAATGGCGGAAAAAAGCGCCGACAACATGCTGGCCGCCCTGGAAGCGTCCAAATCCATGGATCTGGCCAGGTTTTTATACGCCCTGGGGATCCGCCACGTGGGCGAAGCCACGGCCCGGGCGCTGGCCGACGCCTTCGGCTCCCTTAACGCCGTGCGCGCGGCGAGCGTCGAAAAGCTCGCGGACGTGCCCGATATCGGCGCCGTGGTGGCTGCGTCCATCCGGGGATTTTTTGACGATCCGAAAAATGACGAGATGGTGCGCAGGCTCGAAGAATTGGGTTTTGCGCCCGCGTGGGAAAAGCAGGAGCAAGGGCGTTTCGCGGGCATGACATTCGTCCTCACCGGAACGCTGGATACTCTGAAACGTTCGGAAGCCAAGCAGCTTATCCTGGCGCAAGGAGCCAAAGCCGCGGGCAGCGTTTCGAAAAACACGAGCGTCGTGGTGGCGGGGCGCGACGCGGGATCAAAACTGAGCAAGGCCCGCGAGCTCGGCGTTGAAATCTGGGACGAAGATCGCTTTATAAAAGAGCTGAAGGAATAACCGCGGCTTAAGATATCTGAAATCCAAAAGATTTATGCGATGTTTGACAAAAGAAGTTTGCGGATTTTCCCGGCAAGAATCAAAAGATCCCTTTTCGCTATTTACGGAAGCGTCGGAATCTCTTCGGGATCGACATTGTAGGGCAGGTCGGCGACGGCGCGCTTATTAGGCTTTGTCAACACGGCGTATTTGACGTAAAACTCGATTTTCTCGCCCCCGGCGGCGCTTCGCCATTTTTCTTCATAGGATTTCGCCAGGATATTTCCGGCGCTTAGCAGAAACCAGGAAGCCGCTTTTTTCGCGGCGTTGACTTCGGAATTTTGACGGACGGATTGCATGGAATCCACTCTCGCCTTTTTCGGCTCGATGCCCAGTCGCCGGTTATGGCCTATGATCGTGTAATCCGTGCTGCGCCACGCGCTGTGAACCTCCCCGGCATAAGATTCGGATGCGGGTTTGGGCGACAGGAGCGTCAGATATAAAATCGTGGAAACTTCCCGGGTTTTATGAACCCGCTGGTAGGACCAGTAGGAATAGACCGGCTCCTGTTTCGTTCGCGGAGTTCGGTGCAGTTCGCGCTCCCTGTCGATGATGTTGCGGCGGCAACGGTCCAGGTCATCATCCAGATTACGGCGCTCACGATTATGTTCCGAGCGCAGGCGGTCGATTTTATCCTCGGCGTTCGACAGGCGCCTGCGCCAGGAATCCTGCTTGTCCGGATCCTTCGGCATATTGCCGGCTATTTGCCTTCTATCCCTTTCCGCCGAGGACATCTCCCGGGACTGCTGATCGGCTAACCTGGACAGCCGCTTTTCCAGGCGCAATTCGTCGCGCCGTGCATTGGAAAGCCTGTCGGCGGCGTAATCGTATTCCGGATTTTGAACCGATTTGTAACCGCTGCGATATTTCTTTGTGAGATTCTCCGGCTTCTCGAAATAATCCGCCTGCTGTCTCACGTCGTTGACAACAAATGTCCACAAGGGATTCATTTTACCGGAACGATGCGCGGCGAAAAGATCCTTCGCCTGACTTTCAAGCCGTTTGTCGATCATGCCAATATACGGATTTCCCGCTTTGTTTTCCGCCTTCACGACGCAGTTTTGCTTCATCTCATCGGCAAGCGCTGTGAAAACTTCGGATTTCAGATTGCTCAGGCCGCTGCCCTCAAGGTTTTTACCGGCGCGAACAAGCACCAGCAGCGCATGGCCGGGTTTATCTTCGGACAAATGATGTCGCGCAAATTTTTCATAAACATCGGCGAGAATTTCATTTGTGTATTGGTAATCCGGGATCAATTCACGCGAAATCAGCAGGGCGCTTTCCGCTTGCAGATAACGTCCTTTTTCCAACTCGTGCGTTGCGCCGTTGATAAAGCCCTTGGCGGCCAGATGAAGCCCGCGCAGTCCCCGGGTCTCGTCGCTTGCCAGTTCGGGATCGCGTTTTAACGCCTCGCGAATTTTCGCAGCCGCATCGTCGAATGAACCTTTGACCGCCGCTTCCGCGGCGTCGCGCGCCATGGCCAGGATTTTGTTTCGCTCCGTTTCGATTTTTTCGGCCGCTTCCTTGTATCTCTCGTTGGGATCAACGAAGCGCAGGGATTTTTGCAGCGCGAAATACGCGGCGGTCGGATGCCCGCTTTCAAGCTTTTCCATGGCTTTATCGATCGCCTGATCCGCGGCGCATCGTTCGGCCCGCCGGTAGCGAAGCATGACTTTCGGATTGTTTTTTAGTTCAGGCTTTTTCTCGAATTGGTAGTCGTATTCCTCGACGGCGTCCTGGCAGTTCCCGGCTTTCAGATCTCTGTCGGCGCTCCAGGTCGACAGAAACGCGCACGCGGGAAAAAATGCCGTCAGGAACACGAAAAGAGCGGCTATGCCGCGATGTCTTGCCGATTTATTCATCCCGGCATCGTAACAAATGACGGCGGCATGACGCAATGATTAATGCGTCACGCTCAAATTACATATCCTTCGTGATCAGCCCGTATGCCGAGGCCATCCAATAGGCCACCAGGTAATCGGCGCCGGGATTCACGTGCCTGGGATTATCGGCGCCGCAGGGACCCATGTGCCAGGGATTGCGCTGCCACAAAAAATCCGTCGTGCACTGGTAGGGCACCGGATACGCTTCCAGAGCCTGCACGTCGACGCCGCCCATGATCTCCTCCAGCCAGGGCGCCATTTCCTGCAATTCATTGAGAAGAACGGAAATGGGATCCACCGGCGCGTCCGGCGGCTCCACGTAATAGCTGTCGTTGGGCGCGTCGCGGAATTCGGTGATGTCCTGCAGCATCTGATCGTATTGCGCGTGCCAATAGTCGTCTTCTTCCAGGCCGCTTTGCGTCATGTGAATTAAAGTGAAAAAGGCGTTGTGGGACAGATCGCAGTGGTAATGCGTTTGCTCGGTGAACACGCGCCGAATAAAAGCATTTGCCTCGCAATAAGGCTTGGACAATCGCATCAGGTTGAAAAAATTCTGGTGGGCCAGATTCAGGCCGTAGTGCTGCGCGTATCGATTCGTGATCGTGATGTTCATTGCGCGCATCATCGGCCTTCGCGCCGGGTTCGCCCAAAAATCGAAAATCTCCTTGTAACGCTCAAGGCCGGTTATGTCGTATCCGATCAAAGCCCAATCCTGCTGCATGGCCGGCATGACGCCCGGCGCGGCGGTTGTCGGGATGCCGTCCACGTCGGTGATCCGCCAGTATTGCTCCATGAGCGCATCGAGAACCTCGGTCACGTCGGCCTCGATCATGGCCTTGATTTCTTGAGTCTCTTCGTCCCGCTCTTCCCGGAGGACGTCATAGGCCAGGGACATGCCGAAAAACCATCCCGTGTATTGATCGCGGCTGGTGTTGCCTTTCCAGAAATCGCCGGCGAACTCGCCTTCATCCAGGCAGTGTTGATATTCGGGCTCCGCGTCGCACCGCGCCTGCACGTCGCCGTAGGCCGGATCGTCCATGGGGCCTACGTAGCGGGCGATGAAACCGGGGCGCCCGGTGACGTGAAGGTGCCGGTCCAGGGCGCGGACGGATTTGATGACGTTCTGCTTTGCCTGCTCTTCATTCGTCACGTGGTAGCGGAACGCCTGAGAGGCCAAATATGTCCCCGTCCATATGCACGAATCGCCGGTTCCGCCATAAGCGGCGACTTCCGTGCGGTTTTCGTCCGTGAAGGTCACCTCCACCGTGGAGCCGTAATTCGGCTGATGCCACTGCTCGTGCCACAGGTCGTACTCCATGGCCTTTTCGCGCAGGGCGCCCGGCTCGGGAGTCTCGTCATAAGTCATGTCCAATAGGGGATCGGGATCGCAAATCTCTTCCGTAGTGTCGTCGTCGCCGGTGTCGTCGTCGGCGTCATCATCCGCGTCATCGTCGGCGTCGTCATCCGCATCGTCGTCCGAGCTTTCCGTATCGTCATCGCCGATGGGCGCGTCCGCGTCGTCGTTGTCGTCATCGTCGTCGCCGCACGCGATCTGAGTACAGACTACGCAAAGCGCTAATATCATTAGAAGAAACAGGGATTTTTTCATGTTTTTCCTCCGCGAGTAGGATGTGCCGGAGCATTGTTCCGGGCGAATTCGCATAATCAGTCATCGGGCGGACGCCGTCAATGATTTGTCAACGGATACGCAATGTGTATAATTGCGCCCGTTAACGTAGCGCCTTGATGAAAAAAGGCATTTAATGACCCAAAATGGGAGAGGAAAAATGAAAAACTTAAAATGGATGATGATTTTACTGGCGATGGTTTCATTGGTTTTAGGACTGGGAATGATCGCCGCGTGCGGCGACGACGATGACGACGACGATGACGACGACGCCGATGTGGATGACGACACGGGAGACGATGACACGGGAGCCGACGATGACGTCAATGACGACGTTAACGACGATGTGGACGACGACGTGAACGACGATGTGGATGACGACGTGAACGACGATGTGGATGATGACGTGGACGATGATGTGGACGACGACGATACCGAGACGCCGCCGGAAGATCACATTGCCTTTACCCTGGAAGCTTTTTCCACGGGACTCGCCGTTGCCGACGCAACCTGCGAACTGGTGAAAAGCTCGGACGGCTTATCCTTCAATCCGCCGATCATGACGACCTCCAATGACGGCGGTCTGTGCGAATTCAATGCGCCGCCGGTTAAAGGACTGTTTTCCGCGAAAATCACGAAGACCGGCTTCCCGGCTCATTTCTGCTTTAACTATGATACCGCCGAGCAGTGGATATTTTACCTGGCCGACGAAAATACGCGCGCCGGCATCGCCACCGGATTCGGCGTCACCCTGGACCCGGCAAAAGGCATTCTGGCGGGCATCGTGCAGTGGTTCGACAACACCACGCAGGATCCGGCTCTCGAATACGTGGGATGCGCCAGCGTTTCCGGCGACACCGGCACGGATTTCAACTATTTCGATTACTTGGGACAGCCGGACGCGACCCGTACGGGCACGCATCCAAGCAACGGCCTTTATCTGACCTTCAACGTGGCGCCGGGCTCCTACAATCTCGATGTGGACACCAGCGGGGCGACCACGCAGGCGTCAGTTCCGGCGGTTTTCGCCGATTCGATCACTTTCGTGAATCCCAACTATTATATCTCCGAGTTCGCCGCCAATCCGACGCCGGTCGACTGCCAGTAGTCGGTAATAAATCAATCAGTGGACTCAAGCCCCGGTTCCCAGCGAGCCGGGGCTTTGCTATATATCCATAACATGACGCAAGACGAAAAATTGCCTGTGAGCGCTTATTCGAAAGTCTATGGCTTTTACGCCACCCTCGGCATTCTGCTGGGGATTATCGCCCTGTGGATGCTGCTCCAGATCCTTATCGAAACCTTGTTTTTGTGGCTATTTTCGGGCGCCGCGGATCATCCGCCGGCCGGTCGCGCCAGCCTCCTGCTCGCCCTGGTGTATATCGTCCCCGGAATGCTTGTCCTGTATCTCGTGGCGGTTTTAAGCAAACGCAAGAATCCGTCCATCCCCGAATACCTGGCTCTTCGGCGCATGAAATTCACCCGTTACGTTCTCTGGGTCGTCGCATTCGGAGCATTGGCTGTCGCCATGGACTGGTTCTGTCACTTAACGGGCAGACTGCTGGGATCGGAAGTGCTCTATCAGGCCGTGGCCGGCGGCAGATATCGCCCGCTGCTTTTTACGGCGGTTCTGTTCGCGGCGCCGGTGATCGAGGAAGTCATTTTTCGCGGATTCGCATATCGCGGCTTGTCAAATACAAAATACGGCCCGGCGCCCGCCATCCTGATTACATCTTTGATATGGGCTTTGATCCACGCGTTTGTGTACGACGCCGTGCTGATCGCGATGATCTTCTGCGCGGGAATTGTGCTGGGTATTGCGCGGATGCGCCTGAAATCGATCTATCCCACCATCGTCATGCACAGCGCCATGAACCTGATTGCGCTCGTGCAAATTACTTACGTGATCGTTTAATTTTGGTTCAATTCTATTTCGATAAGCGTTTCGCGGATTTGAGGCAAGGATCTAGGGTCTAGGGCTGCAAGCGCAAGTCTTGCCCTTTAAGAACCTCTTTCGCCCGGGTACGTCATGTGTGGCGCAGCCGGAAACCTAAACCCTAAACCTTGGACCCTAAACCCTTTTCGAGAAGGATATTCTAACTTCAGTGACGTAAGAGACTATAATCCGCAGGGGCCGTCGGAATCGTCGTCATCCCCGGAGTCGGAAGACGCCGGCGGGTCGTCGTCCGGCGACAAATCATCATTCATCTGATCGTCGTCAAGATCGTCATTGTCATCATCCATGTCGTCGTTTGCGTCGTCATCGCCATCGTCGTCGGACGGGATCGTCGTAGTCGTCGTCATGGTTGTCGTCGTGGTGGTGGTCGCTCCATTGTTCATATTCAGGATCCGGCCGCGGATTCTTTTTGTGTTGCTCCCATCGGATATTCCTTGGCTGACGTATGCGACCAGACAATTTTCCGGTCCGCAGTCCAGCGCCGGGTATTCCTGCTGGGAGTCGCCGAGGGAAATGGCGATGCCGTCGGGATCAAGCACTTCACCGCCCCGGCTGATGCGCGTTCCAAAGATATCGCTGCGCCATGCATACGACCAATGGTCGTTTTCGTAGTTTCGATAATCCTCCCAGACGGCGACAAAATTTTCACCGTCAAAGGCGATCACCGGCGCTATCTGATCTTTTTCCGCGTTGCTGATAACCAATTCCGGCGAATCGATGACAGAGCCGTCGCTGCCGACGCGGGCGCCGTGAATGTCATAACCGTAAACGCGGGATTGCCACGCGACCATAAAATTTTCTCCGTCGCACGCAATCGACGGAACTTGGTTGTCCCAGAGAATCGACATTGAAATGGCCAATTCCTCATCGTCGAGCAGCGTCCCGGCCGGATCGACTCTTTTCCCGACGATCTTGTAAGAGGTTAACGACGTCTCCTGATTCCAGACCACGAGATATACGCCGTTGCAATATTCGACGGCGGGATACCACTGCAAATATCCGTCCGTCGTCTCCTCCTTGACGGCGATAGGTTCGGAGTCAATAGCCTGGCCGGAAGCATCGACGCGGACGGCGAAAACCCCTTCATCGGGTTCGTCCCGATCCTCCCAGACGAGAAGATGATTCACGCCGTCAAAAGCGAGCACCGGATAATCCTGATCCTCGTTATCGGCCCACAAGGCAAGGCCGTTTAAGTCCAAGACTTCGCCGCTTGTCGACACGCGGGCGCCGTAGGCGTGATCGAACCATGCATAACTCGTTTTGATGTGTTCCCAGGACACCAGAAAGCTTTCGCCGTTAAACGAGATGTCCGGAAACATCTGTTTATAGATGGAATAGGAAATCGGAATTCCCGCCTGGCGTTCGACGGGATGATCCGCGTCGACCAGAACGCCGTACACGTTGTCCTCCAGCACATCCTGATCTCGACCATCTTCCCAGGCGACGAGATATTTGCCGTCTCCGTATTCGACGGCGGGCCACATCTGCGTGTTGGCCGCGGTGTTCACGCACTGCTTGCGTCCGTCAATCGCCTCCCAGTTTGAGTCAAATCTTCTTTCGTATACATTGCCGCTTTTCGACCAGAAAACCATTTCATTGGAATCCACCAGCACGGGATAACGCGGCCAAGATGTGGTGTCGATGTCGATAAGAGATCCATCGAAATCAATGACCGAGCCGTCCGTGGCGACGCGCGTGGCGTAGTGAAGGTATGTATTATGCGGGTCCCCGGAATATTCACCGCTCGAATAGACAATGGAATAACTTTCGCCGTCAAAAATCACGCCGCCGAGGGTTCGGCTGCCCGGCCCAAGGGAGACAAAGATCCCTTCCGGATCAAGCAACTGTCCCTGCGGCGTGATCCTCGCCGCATAGATGCCGCCGGAACTGCCGCCGGTCGCGTTCCAGGCGATGAGATAGTTGGCGCCGTCAAATGCGATTTTGGATGATCCGAGATTGCTTCCTTCGGCTACGATAACGGCCGGCGTATCCATAACGGCGCCGGCGGCGCTGATTCTTGTATAGATAAGACTTCGAGTTCCCGAACCGCTCGGTGATTGCAGCCAGGCCGCCAGATAGTTGGTTCCGTCGAAACCGAGGCTTGGATACATATCAATGGCCGTGCTGTGGGCCACGATAAATCCGTCGGGATCCAGAACCTGTCCGCTTATCGAAATCCGCGCCGCGTAAATATCCCGATCATAACCGGCCGCATCGTTTCGATAGTCGGTCCATAAGGCGAGATAGCCGCCGTTCCCATAAACCAGCGCCGTTTCGTATTGCCCGTTTTCGTTGGAGCACACGACAATGGGTTCATCATCCAAAGCCGAGCCCAGGTGATCGAAACGCATGGCCACGATGTCGTAATCCGTTTCGTACCCTTCGGATTGGGACCAGACAACGAGAAATCCGTCTCCGTCCGTGGCGATGGAAGGATTCCTGGCCATGGGTAGGGAAATTTGCATGCCGTAAGGATCGAGAATCCGGCCGTCGGGCGTCAAGCGGGCGCCGTATATGGCGTCGGTGAACACCCCGTCGCGTTCGTCTTCCCAAACCGCGAAGACAATCTCCCCGTTGTATGCGGCGTCTTTGAACCGCTGTTCCTCGGGCGCGGACATGGGCTGCGGCATATCCATCTCGAATTCATCGGAGATATTCGGAGCATCCAGAGCCCGTGCATACGCCGGAAGGAAAATGCAACAACAAATCAGGAGTCCGGCGGCGACGCGGGCTTTGATACGTCCGCCTAATTGATCCGTCACCATGAATTTCAGCATGTCGGCTTCTCCAAAATTTTACGAACCGGCTCGCATCCGTATTTCGGGCAATATTAATTTCCGCACGGCCCATCCGAATCGTCGTCATCATCCGATGAGTTCGAATCCGCCTGCAAATCATCATCCGTTGTGTCGTCATTGAGTTCGTCGTTTGCATCATCGTCGTCATCGACATCGTCATTCATGTCATCGTTCACGTCATCATCTGCATCGTCGTTTACGTCGTCATCCGCGTCGTCGTCCGCCGGCATGGTGGTGGCCGCGGCGGTTGTCGTTGTCGTTGTGGTCGTTGTCGTTGAAGTCGTCGTAGTTGTTGTCGTGGTCGTCGAAGTCGTCGTCGGCGCCGCCGTAGTGTCCAGAATTCGGTAGGCGCCGCTCCACGCCTGCTGCGCGGGATCATCGTTATAGTTTGAATAAGCCAAAATCAGTCGGCCGCCGGCGCCCGCGGCTAAGGCGGGACTTTTTTCATCGGCGCCGTCGGCGGACAGCGGAATCCCCTCGTGGTGGGAAACGTTGCCTTCAAGGTCCACAAAAGCGCCGAGAATATCCATGCTGAATCCCGTGGGGTTATCCTGCCATGCCACGAAAAATCGCTGCCCGTCGAAGGTGACGAAAGGCTGCATGGCGTATTCGTAAGTCGACGCAATGTACATGCCCCAGGGATCAGACACGGTTCCGTCGGTTTCGACGAAAGTGCCGTAAATCGCGTAGCCGAATCTGTACACGACGAAATATAGGCCTGCGCCGTATGCGACCGAGGGCATGTATTGCGCGTAGGAAATCGCCGCGATGGGAATGCACTGGTCGTCCGGCACGGCGCCGTCGCTTTCGGCGACGCGGGCGCCGCATATTCCGCTGGGTGAGGTGCTGCTGCCGTTATGCCAGGCTACGAGGAAGTTTTCGCCGTCAAATGAAACGACGGGATCCGTTTGGGAATATTCTAAAGTCGTTACCGGAATACCATCCGGGTCCAGCGCCTGCCCGTCGGTTCCTACGCGCGTGGCGTATAGATCAGTGTAGCTGGATGTGAAATTCCTATCATCTTCCCAGACGACGAGATAATACTGCGATCCGAAGGCGAGGGCGTGCTGCGAATCTCCGTGAGCGGTAAAGGCGGCGATTGTCAGAGCCTCGGCATCGAGCAACTGCCCGTCCGCGCTCACGCGGGCGCCGCGAATCTCGTCGCTATATTCAAACCAGGTCACTAGAAAGTCCTCGCCGTCGGACGCCACGTTGACGGCCGTGTCGGAATCGTCCGGCGCAGCCACGAAAATTCCATCCGGGTCGAGCAAGCTTCCTGTCGAATCGATGCGCCACGCATAGATTCCCATACCGCCGTGGCGATAGTCCTTTGCCACGGCAAGATAATTGTCGCCGTTGAACGCCAATTGAGGACGGAACTGGAAATTGCGGCTTTTCGAAACAACAAAGGGATCGGCGGCCGGGGCAAGGCCGGAATCGACGCGCACGGCCTCGACGTCGCCGCCTTTGCTTTCCCAAAGCAGCAGGAAATCGCCGCCGCCGCCGATCAGCGTCGGCGCCTTCTGGTCGCCGAGGTCGTCAACCGACGGTACGCCGCCGGGATCGAGCACGACGCCTTCCGCGGTCAGCCGCGATACGTAGATATCCGCTTCGGTATCCGCATCGTTGCGGTAATCTTCCCATGCGATGAGGGTATTTTCCCCGCTGTGCGTTAAAGCGGGAAGCTTTTGCAATCCCGCCGACACGCATACGGCGATGCCGCCGGGATCGAGAACCTGGCCGTCGGCGCCGACGCGAGCCGCGTAAATGTCGTCGTTACTTTCCTCGCCGTTTCGGTAATCCTGCCAGGCGACGACGAAGTTTTCTCCATTGTAAATGATACGAGGTTGCTCCTGATCGGCGAACGTGTCGCAAACGGCGAAAGGCTCCTCATCCAAAAGCGTGCCGGTGGAATCGTAACGGCTTCCGTAAATATTCATGTCGTTGCCGTCGCTGTCGGACCAGACGATCAGGTACACGCCGCCGCCGAAGGCCGCGTCGGGCTTGTCGCTTCCAATCCTGTCTCGGGCGATTTCATAACTTGCGACGCGTTGTCCGGCGGTGTCGATGAGCGCGGCGTATATATCGTAATCATACGGGACTTCGGGAGGATCGTAATTTCTCAAATCCAGCCACGCGACCAGGTAATTGTCCGAACCATAGGCCACGACGGGATTTTTCTGATCGTTAACGCCGTCGTCGATCTCAAAGCTTTGCGTGCCTGATATTTCTCCTGAAGGATCGATAAATATCCCACGGATCGAAACGTCGCTGAAAGAAAATTCTCGGGCTTCAAAAACGATGAAATAATTCACCGAGTCGAAGGCGACATCCGGATTTCCCTGGCTGTGTAAATCCTGGGAAATCACCAGTCCCGTTTCATCCAGAATATCGCCTCCGGGCGTGATTCGGGCGCCGTAAACTTCGGCGTCATCATGACGGTAATCATGCCAGACCGCGAAGTAATTCGTTTGATCGAAAGCCGCCGCGATTCCGCCCTGGCGCTTGTAGGCCGGGCCGATAACCGGATCGCCGAGATTGAATTCATCGCCGACGAAGTCGTCGGCCAGGGAATGACTGTAAACCAAGGCAATCAAAACAATGAGAACCAGTAAAATTATCACATCTTTGTTTAAAATTTTCAGCTTCGGATTCATCTTTGATTCTCCGGCATTTCAAAAGGTTGCGTCGTTCATAATACTTTTACTAATGCATTTCACCGGTATTGCGCATCGACCACGCGCAATACTCATCCGCTCCGATATCCCAGGCCGCGCCGCAAGGGCGGGGATCGCCGTCGATGTCGCTGCCGGTCATATCGTGCGTGAACCATGCGGCCGGATCGGCTCCGGCGTCCCGGCAGGGACTGCCGTAGTCAATGTGATAGGAATCCGTCGGGAAATCGGGATCATCGCTGATATTGCCCGAAGACTCATCGCACCCGGGCCACAGGCAGCCGTTGATGTCGCTGATTAAATCGAGGCAGATATTGCTCACGTAAACCAGACACTCGGTTCCCAGGCTGTCGACCCACAAATCGGAATTGTACATTGTCAGATGCGCGCCCGACTGCATCTCTATGGCGTAGGAGTTGGCCTGCCCGGTCCCCGCGTCGATGATGTTGTTGATTAACAAGGGAGAGTCGTTGACCGAAATGCCCCGCGTAGTGATGTTTGCGTAAATCGGCCGAGCGCCGTCGATGGTGTTGTTGATCAAAACGCAATCATCGTGCGTGTCGACGCCCGTGGCGATCAATTTCCAGGGATCGTCAAATAATTCGCTGTAATATGATTGACCGCCGTATATTACGTTGCCGATAAGCAAAGATTCATTGTACGCCCGTACGCCGAAGGTATACATCCTGGTGTGGTCGCCGCCTATGGAGCCGCCGTCGATCTTGTTGCCGACGAGCGTGGAGTATCGGCTCGCCATGTCGGCGCCGAATGAAGCGGCGGAAGCATTTTCCCAGTATCCGCATTCGGTAGAGCCCGCATCGATGACGTTGTTCACCAAAGTGGCCGCGCACATGCCGTGCGTGGCGACGCCGGTGACGTGAGGAAACGTGGCGATCTCGTGGTATCCGGCGAACACGTCGTTTCGCATCATGCGCAGGGGGCCGCTGGAATCAACGCCGTATTCGTAGCCGAAAAAGCAGGTTGTGTCGCCTGCGTCGATGATGTTTTCCGCCAGCGTTGCGAATCCTGAGTTCTCCACGCCTTGTACATATCCGTCCGATCCGGCCGCCCGGCCGCCGTCGATTTCGTTGCCGATAATGACGGCTCGGCCGTTGTTGATGATCCCCCTCGTGTAGTTGCGCTCGCCCATGCACGTAACCTGTCCCGCCGTCATGTCATTATCCTTGATAATGACCGAGGCGCCTTCAGCCACCATGATGCAAAAGCTTTTACAGTCCGACTCGATGGCTGAAAGATCCCTCCCGTTGATGGAAAAACCCTCGATGGCGGCGGTGGAGTCGGCTTCGATGATAACGGCTGTTTCACTTTGCGCGTTGATGATCGTCTCACCCCGCGAGGCGTCCCGCGTCCAGTTTTGGGATTCATAGCCTCCGAAAAGGGAAACGGAGGTCGAAACGCTTTCGTCATATTCGCCTTCCGCGACGAAAACGGCCTTGCCGCTTTGCTCGGCCAGTTCGACGCCCGCGGCGATGGTCAGTTTCGGTTCATCCATGGTTCCGGGATTCGCGTCGTTGCCGTCTTTGGCCACGAACACGCCCGTATCGTCGGACATTTCCAAATCCTCGCCGTCGCAGTTTTGATCGACGGCGTCGTCGGGAAGCTCGGGTTCGAGCTCGTTTCTCAAAATGTCGCCGTCGTCGCAGTCGTGCGCCGCTTCCGCCCACCACGAGGGACACACGCCGTCGTCGAAAACCTGCGTGACATCCTGCTTCCCCACGCCGTCCAGATCCATGTCCTCGTAGCATGTGATCGGCCCCAGCGTCGTTGTGGTCGTGGACGTGGTGGATGTGGTGCTGGTCGTCGAAGTCGAAGATGTCGTGGACGTTGTCGATGTTGTCGTTGTCGATGTTGTGCTGGTCGTCGTTGATGAGATGGTCGTCGTGGTTGCCGGCGGATTCGTTGAGGTGGTTGTGGGTTCGGATGTCGTCGTTGTTCCGGGAACGGATGTCGTCGTAGTCGTCGCCGGCGCGGTGGTCGTGGTCGTTTCCGGGGTCGTAGACGTCGTCGCACCGGAATTTACCGTAGTCGTGGTTGAAGGCGCGGCGGCCTGAACGTCGCTGTCGTCGGATTGTTCGTCATCGGCGTTAAAACATGCCGCGCTGAAAATGAAACTGAATGATAAAACGGCAATCAATAATCTCAATTTCATGATAACTCCAATCGCCGGTGGAAATAACAAGGGGGGATCGAAACAAAACAGGATGTCGTCAAGGGGCGCGCCAATCCGAACCTCAACTCTTTGCCCCTTTGAAATCAAATAAGCGAATCGGTGAATTTTACTTCACATTACTCAGATTCCGAATAATCCCACAACGCTCAAGCATTTGTCAAACAATGGATTTGCTTTAGCGGCAGTTTTTTCAGCAGCCGCAACATCCGTCATCGTCATCATCGTCATCATCGCCTGCGTCGATGTCATCGTCGATCGACGTGGAGTCATCGTCATCCGCATCATCATTTCCATCATCATCGGCGTCATCGTCCAGGTCGTCGTTTAGATCGTCATCGGCGTCATCATTCACGTCGTCATCCGCATCGTCGTCGATGTCGTCATCAGTCACATCGTCGCATTCGTCGTTTTCCTCGTCGCAGATTTCATCCTCTTCGCAAGGGTCGCCAATGGACAGACATTCATCCGTATCTTCCACGCACACTTCCTCGCCGTCGCAGAAAAGGCCGTTGTCCACGCATGGGTCGCCGGAAGACAGGCACTGGTCTCCGTCTTCGTCGCATGATTCGTCTCCGTCGCAATAAAGGCCGTTGTCCGCGCAGGGATCGCCGGCGTGAATCGCGCACTCACTCTCGGAGCATGTGTCTTCGCCGTTGCAGAACACGCCGTCGTCGCAGGGCATGGAATTGTTCAGTTTCCGGCACATGCCGTTTGAGTCGCAGAAGTTTATCGTGCACACATTTCCGTCGTCGCAGTCCTCATGCACAACGCATTCGAAAAGCCGCCCGAAGACTCCGGTGCCGTTTCCGTCCTGGTCCTCCGAATTCCACATAACCACAAAAAGCCCTTCCGGCGACATGGCGACCGCGGATATGTATTGCGCTTCCGAAGTATTAATATTTACGATGAACTCTTCGCCTACTTGATTCCGTGATGAATCAAACCTTGCGCCGATAACGCCTTTACTGGATTCGTCCTGCTCATCCGAGTCCCATGTGACGACAAAACCACCATTTTCATCCATGGCAACGGAAGGATTATCCTGTATTCCCGTTGTATATACGTTGATCTGAAACTCCGATCCCTGCGGCAGGGCCAGTTCATTGAATTTTTGCCCATAAACGCCCTGCTGGTCGCCGTCCTGGTCGTTCGAAGTCCAGACGACGACAAAACGCCCTGTGGAATCCATATCAACGGAGGTAATCCACTGATGACCAGTCGTATATGTGTTAACCTGAAACTCGTCTTCCCTCGGCAGGCCGTCGGCTTCAAAAGTTCGGCCGAAAATCCCCAATCCATCGCCGTCCGCATCCATCAACTCAAAGACGACTACAAACAGCCCGTCGTCATTCATCGCTACTTGGGGACTTGCCCAGCCGTCCGTCTGCGTGGGACTTATCAGAAACTCGTCGCCGACGGGAATCCCGTCAGCCAGATAAAGCCTGCCCTTGAGTCGCTGCTGGTCGGCTTCCGTTGTCAGGCAATCCCAAACGACAACGAAATTGCCGCCGGCATCCATGGCGGCCGCCGGATGATATTGATCATCCTGAGTGTATGTGTTGACTAAAAATTCATCGCCCTGCGGGATTCCTTCGTAATCGAAGCGTTGGCCGTATACGCCCCGCTCCGATCCGTCCTGACTGTTAGATTCCCACACGACTACGAAGTTCCCTGCGTTATCTACGGCAATTGAGGGATTTGCCTGTGATCCAGTCGTGTATGTATTCACGGGGATTTCATCGCTGACGGGGATGCCGAGTGCGTTGTATTGTCTTGCATATATTCCCCAACTCGATCCATCCTGGCCGCTGGAATTCCAAGTCGCCACAAATCCTCCGGAGGAATTCATCGCGACATCAGCCCCCTCCTGCCGGTTGTCGGTATATGTGTTGACCTGAAACTCTCCGGGAACAATGACCAGGCTGCTTTGAGCCAGGCCGTAATCCGTCCAGACGACAAGGCATGCTATCAAAATTAATGGAGCTATTAAAGTAATGCCGGAAAACTTTTTCATGGCGATCCTCCTGCGCAAGGCATTGATTTATTTTCTTATTTTCCGTTGATCTCGATCATTTCCTTATTTGCATCGGGCTGTCAATAAGGAAATGAGAATCCCCGAACGGCGCGCGGATTTTGATCAAAAGGTTTCATTTCTGCCGGAAATGATGTAAGGGGCTTGTGACATTCGTTGAGCCCATCCAAGACGGTGCGGTTTTGCAAAAGAAAAGTACGACAACCTTCCTCGCCATCGCCTGTCTCCTTCTGGCCGCCGCGCCCGCCGCCGAAGGAGCCTTAATCTATACTCCGAATACTTACGGTCTGTCCGCGAGGGGCATTGCGCTGGTCAACGCGCTGACCGCCGACGACCAAGACATTGCGGGTTGCTATTACAATCCAGCGGGATTGGCGAGCGTCGACCTTCACGGCGTGGGGATGAGTTATATCTACACCGCGCCGAATATGGAGGGCGGGCTTATCGGCGGCGAGCGCGTCAAAATGAAAAAAAACAACAAGATCGTGGTGCTGAATGTCCGTTCCAACATACGCAAACTTTTCAGCGAGCGACTGCGCCTGCCTCCCATCGGCCTGGGATTCAGCGTGGCGGTGGACAACAACTTCATGACCATGATGTATTTCGACGATATGCGCAGCAACGAAGGCGCTTTTGACCGGTACGGAAAATCCAACATGGTGATGCAGGGCGCCGTCGGCGTCGGCGTGACGTCCTGGCTTTCGCTGGGAATCGGATTTCACGGCGGATTCCGGGGCAAGGGCGAAGTGACTACGCGGGCCGAAGTATCCGGGGAAAGCTCCAACGAGGGCACGAGCATGGAAGGCAGTTTCAGCCCGGTCCCCCTGGGAGGCGTCTTCGTCCACGGCGCCAGTTGGGGCGTCGGTCTGACATACCGCGAGGAGACCTACGGGGCTTTTGATTCCATCAAGGTTTCGGCGTATCCCACGCTGGCGGGACTGGATTTTCCCGTGATGAAAATGCCGATGAATTTTTTCGACACCTTCGTTCCCCGGGAAATCGCCATGGGAGTTTCGAAGGATATCGGCCAAAGCCTGACGGCGTTTTTCGATCTGACGTGGCGCGAGTGGAGCCGCTACGAAGTTCTCGCCGGGCGGGAGGAATATGTGGGCTCTCATTCCGAGTTTCACACCATCGATATATGGACCCCCAGGTTTGCCGCCGAATGGGAGATCAGTGATCGCTGGATTGCCCGCGGCGGGTATCGGTACGAACAGACGCCTTTTCGCACCATCGGCACGCGCTACCCGGAAGGGGGCGAAACGATCAAGGGAAAAGCGATTCTGGACAACGACGTTCACGTTTCATCCCTGGGATTCGGATATCAGTTCAAGGCCGGGGATTTTTTCTCCACGGACATCCGATTCGACGGGGCTTATCAACTGCACTACCTGGCCCCTCGGGAAGCCCGCACATCGGACGGATATGTCTACGACAGCGAAGGCTTCCTTCACCTTGTCGCCGCTGCATTTGAAATGAAATTCGATTGACGCTGTCAAAGCGGTTTGTGAGTTTTTACCTGTCCAGAGTTTCGCGGACCTGCCGGGAGAGAGTTTGAACCGTAAAAGGTTTTTGGACGAAGACGGCGCCTTTTTCCAAAATTCCGTGATTTTCCACAAGTTCTTCCGAATAACCTGACATAAACAGAACTTTTATTTCCGGTTTGACGGCGGAAATTTTTTCGTAAAGCTCCCGGCCGTTGATTTTGGGCATGACAATGTCCGTTAAAAGCAGATCGATCTCGTCTTTTCTTTCTTCAAACAATGCCAGGGCTTCGCTTCCGTCCGGCGCCGTGATGACATTGTAGCCCTGACGCGTCAACATGGCCTCGGCAAGCCTCCTGACCATGACTTCGTCTTCCGCGACGAGAATCGTCTCGCTTCCGGAGGGTAAATCCTTGGCCGTCAAACCTACGTACGGCTCCGCCTTTTCGTCGACGCTCGGCAGGTATATGGAAACCACCGTTCCTTTATCCGGCTCCGATTCCACATAGATAAAGCCGTTATTCTGCTTGACGATTCCGTAAACGGTGGAAAGGCCGAGTCCCGTTCCCTTGTCTTTATCCTTGGTCGTGTAGAAGGGTTCGAAAATCCGCTTTCTTGTTTCCGAATCCATTCCGCAGCCGGTGTCAACGACCTTGAAAAGGATGTATTTCCCCTCTTTCATGCCGGGATTTTTTAAGCAATATCGAGCGTCGCATTTCACGTTATTGGTCTCGAAGCGTAATAGGCCGCCTTTGGGCATGGCGTCGCGGGCGTTGACGGAAAGATTGACGAGTATCTGGTCGATTTGCCCCGGATCCGCTTTGACGGCCCATAAATCGGGATTCAAATCGAACTGGAAGTCGATATCTTCCCCGATGATGCGACGGAGCATTTTACGGAACTGTTCGATGTTGTCGTTGATGTCCAGCACCTGCGGGGTGATGATCTGTTTTCGGCTGAACGCCAGAAGCTGCTGAGTCAGCGTGGAAGCTTTGTCGGCGGCCATTTTAATCTGCTCCACCTGATCCCGCCGGGGGTCGTCTTTGGGAAGATCGAATAAAAGGATGCCCGAGTATCCGATAATGCCGGTCAGGTAGTTGTTGAAATCGTGCGCCACGCCACCGGCCAGATGCCCGATCGCCTCCATTTTTTGCGACTGGCGCAACTGCTCCTCAAGGCCGGCGTTTTGCTTTTCGGCCTTTTTACGCTCCTCGATGTTTCTTGCCGAGCCCTGCAGGCCGATGGCGTCGCCCTCGTCGTCCTTCACGGCCGCCGCGCTCACTTCGATCTCCGCGATGGAGCCGTCGGTGCGGTACATCTGAAGTTCGAGGAATTTCGGGCCGGAAGCCATGTCGGGAGTCCCTTCCCGAACAGCCTGGAGAATTCGGTTCATTTTTTCCGCCGAATCCGGGAGCAGGTGCGGGGTGATCGATTTTCCGATCAGGCTTTCCGGATCGCGCCCCGTCAATTCCTTGATGGCGGGGCTGATATAAGTCAGCTTCCCCTGCGGATTCATGGTCCAGATGGCGTCGGTGGAATTTTCGGCAATGAGTCTGAAGCGCGACTCGCTGATTTCCAGGGCGGCTTCGGCGCGCTTTCTTTCCCGGATTTCATTGCGCAGAAATTCTATGGACCGGTCCAGTTCCCGGGTTCTTTGTTCGACGATGTTTTCGATCTGGAGGCGGTTTTTTTCCTGCATGGCGGCGAATCGATCCGCCAGGGAAATGGCGAACAGTACGCCGGCGGCGCCGAAACCGATCCGAACGCCGTTCCAGGACAGGAGTCTCGGGTAAAAAATCCCCATGATGACCATCACGAAAAAGAACGCGCAAAACAGGAAAAGGAACCATGCCGCCAGAAAGTAGCGCACTCTTGAAATGCCTCTGATCCAACCTCTGATCGACGTGAGCAATATCACCGGACAGCCGATAAAAGCCGCGGCGGCTGATACGATGTTCGCGTGTTTGTAGTCGACAAATAGTCCGACTGTGGCCGCCGCCGCCAAGAGCATGAGAAAACGGATCAAGGCGTCCGTTGAGGGGAATTCCTTCTTTGTGTAGATAAAATGTCGGGCGAATTGCATTCCGGCGATTATGGACAACGATCCGAAAAAGATGGGAGAGCGCACGGACCACCAGACGGACTCGGGCCAGAAATGCATGGCGCAGAATCCTTCAAGGCAAAACTGGTATATCCCGAAGGCCGAGATAAAGGCCATGGAATAAAGGGCGCTACGGTCCCGGGTGAGCAGCGCCAGGAGCAGATGAATCGTGACCAGCACGAGAAAAACGCCGATGGTGGCGCCGAGAATGAGTTGTTCCCTGTGATCGTATATGGTGAAATAATCGGAATCCCAAAGATGGAAGTTGGCCAGGATCGTCGTGTTGCTGCGAAGGCGGATATACACGGTGGACGATTCTTTCGGCTGAATTTGAATCTTGAAAATGTGGTTCAAGTGTTTGATCGGCCTGCTGTTGAACGGAATATTCATGCCGCTGACCTGGCGGTCGAATCCTCCCGATCCGTCGGGGACGAACACTTCGATGCTTTCCATGACCGGCAGTTTGCATTCCAGGATCCAGGTCTTTTCCGCTTGATTTCTATTGATCGCCTTAAAGCGCAGCCAATACGCCGAAGCCGTGATTCCGAAATTCGGAACTTTCATGGTGTTTCGGCGAAACTGTTTTGTGACGTTCTCGGCGATAATGTCCCTGATTCCAAGACTCGCGCCCGCATCCTCGAAGTAGTCGATATAGGGAGCCAGCCGGGCGTGTTGAAATAAGTCGCTTAAAACAATGCTGTCGGAAGCAAGCAAATCGCCGGGATAAAAAGCAACGACGCAGAAAATGAGAGCCGGAAGGAAAAGGCTGCCGTGACGGCTCAAATATACGGGAACAAAACGAACGGAAGTCTCGGCGCGCATAGACAAACTTCTCCAAAAAGTCAGATCAATACCTAACGATCAATTGGCTATCGAAATTCCACAACGCAACGTTTGACAATCGAAGCCTTTATAGTATCGAATATTTTGAGGAATTCAATGCTGTTTTTATGAAAAAAAATCTATCCCGTTCGATTGCGCGAACGTTTAAAATCAATAAATGTTTCTTCTGATACTATTGATCAGGCTGTTTTTCATAATCTTACGAACTCGATCATCCGCATTCGACCTTTTTGCGCCGGAGGGATTGCCTTCCCACATATCCGATGTCGCAAAGTAGAAATCGGAAATCAATTCGCTGACATCCGAAGTGGGATCGAACTCCAGGGGATACACTTCGGCAAGGCACTGTAGATCGATTTCGCCGGTGGGATCGTCGAAAAAATCGAACATGATCTTTTCGCCGCACGTGGCGCTGCCGTCGAAGATCGCGTCCTCCGTCCAGGAGGAAGCCATGACGCAATGCGGGCTGTAGGGAACGGATACGAATTGCTGGTGCGCGGCGTTGAACTGATCCGCCGCCGGCGCGGCGATTTCAAGAGGCGTCTGGGGATCCAGGGTTCCGTTGAGCATAAGGATGGGAATGTCCGTGTCCGCCCACTTTTCGAAGTACCCGTCGTCTTCATAAGTCGGCCATAGATGTGAATCGTTGACCTGCGCGTAGAAGGGCGCCGCATCCACGGAAAAACGGGATTCGCTGACGATGGACATGACCTGATCGTAGTTTTTATCCCCCCACATTTCCGACAAAGCGACCTCCAGAGCGAGGATGCCGGAAAACAGTTCGCCGGAATCCACCCAATCGTCGGCTTTCGCCTCCCTGTAAGCGCCGAATAAAGCAGCCAAAAAATATTCCACGGCGCGCACATCCGCATCCGAGCATCTGTTGAGGCGATAAATCAAAGGAGGTATCAACACGCGCGCAAACCAGTCCATTTCCATGAATCCCAGGGTCTGACGCAACGTCGCATGATCGAAATCGGAAAAGGCGCCGCAAAGATCTCCGTTGTCGATCCGCTCGAAAACGGCCCCGACCGCATCCCAGGGCGTATCGGCGATGCCTCCCAATTTTGCGCTGCATATGGGATCGACTCCGCATACGGCCATGATCTGTTTGCCGACTTCGTTGAAGAGGTAGTCGTAATTGTCCAGATAGCACACGGTGGGCATGGCCAGGGAATCCATGATCACGCCGTCGGCCTGATTCGGGAGTATCTGCAGATAGCGCTGGAGCCAGTAGGTTCCGTAAGACACGCCGTAAACGTAAACCGTTTTGCCTTCCTCTTTTGTCTCGTCGATGAGAAGGCCGAGGTCGCGGGCGGCGTTGGTCGCCGAAAAATGCTTGACGTCGTCTCCCCATTGATTCTGCAGGGAATCCACGCACTTGCCGATATCGAATACGTTGTCCCATTCCTGGGGGCAGCCCAGGCGCGTGGAATTGCCGACGCCGCGATGATCCAGCGAGTATAAATCCCAGTTCGGGTATCGCCCGGCGAACAGTTGCTGAAAGAAATATGTAAAGGATGCGCCGGACCCCCCCGGACCGCCTTCGAGAAACCAGATTTGCCCCTTGGATTCACGCAAGGCAAGCCGTCGATAGGCGAAAACCTCTATTTTTTCCCCTTCCGGATCGTCGTAATCCATGGGCGTTTCGAATTTCATGCACTCGAAAAAACCCCCGATGTAATTCGGGCATTGCCCCCATCCGCCGGATTCGTCGTCGTCATCGTCATCGTCGGATGACGTGTCGTCATCGCCGAAATCGGCCCTTCCTGACGATTCATCGTCGCCGCAAGCGCAAGCGTTAACGAAAAAAGCGATAATCATGATAACCAAAATGACGTGTCGCATTCCTCTTCGCCTTCCACAAAAAAATCCTTTAAGAAGCTTGAAACAAATACACATTAGGTGATCTATGGCTGTCAAGGCAAAATTTCTCTATGATGCTTTTGTCAAAACCGAAGCATGAAAAAGGGAGAATGAAAATCATGCAGAAACCGCTCGCGCTTTTCGTCGCATTGACCGCCATGTTTTGGGCCGCGAATGTATCAGGACAGCAGTTCGATTCCTATCTTCATCAAAAAGCCCAGGATTACACGGATTACCTCATACAGTGGCATTCCACGGGCTACGGCGGCGTGTCCGACGTCCTTTTCACCGACGATACGCGGCAGGAGCTTTTGCGGACCTGGGGCTCCGGCGACAGCGGCGACTGGACCGGAACCTATCTCGCCAGCCAGGCCATACGCTATCTCGTCACCGGCGACGCCCAGGCGCGGGACGAGGTGCTGCGCATCGGCAACTACATGCACTTGCTCAAAGACGTGACCGGCGATCCGGGTTATCTGGCCAGGTACGCGGCGCCCGACGAGGCGCCCTGGAACGTGGAATACGGGGACGCGGACAACGTCTACCCTTGCGTCGGATACGACAATTGCTTCTGGGTCGGCCACAATGTCCGCGACAAATACATCACCTGGTATTGGGGTCTTGCCTGGGCTTACGATGCGCTTGAAGGCGACGATGGCCAAGACGCGATCGCCTTGCGCGAGACCATCAAAGAGGATTTCCGCGACGTCACGCTGACGCTTCAAAGCAACAACTGGAAGATCGTCGATCCCTGGGGCGACACATATAGCGCCGCCGCGATTCTTGACGACATCCGTCTGGCGATTCTCGTGGCGACGGCGCACGTCATCGACGAACCCGAATTTTGGGAATTGCTGGATGATGAATACACCTGGGCGAGCTTTTCACTGATTTTTTCCAGCATCACCATTTTCAACGTGTATGAGGATTACTACGCGTTTATCAACAATTACTCCAACGCGCAGCCGCTTTTCAGGCTCTGGCCCGACCGGAAGCGATTCGGAAACATTTTTCGAATCTGGCTTTTCAACGTTCGAGCCTGGTCGTCGGAAACGCATCAGACCTTTTTCGACGCGGTCTGGTACGGCGCCTGCCTGCGGTACGGCCATTGCGATCCCGACGAGATGGAATGGTACAAAGAGGATATGCGAAAAGGGCTGCGCGTCATGTGGGAAGCGCCCAACTATGAACGGGAAGTGACCTGCCGCGACGATTTGCCTTTGGACAATTTCAGCGTCTGGGCGGATCAGTTCCTTTCCGACCACCAATGGATTACGGATCTGACCGGATTCGACATCGACCCGCAGACCGCCGTGGCTCACGAACTCGACGACCGCTGCTGGTCTTCGGTCATGTGGGAGCGCACGCCTTACCATATCGAGTGCACCCGCCATGAAAACCAGGCTCACACCGCGCACGGCGCAGATTATCTCATCGCGTATTGGCTGGCGGTCTGGTACGGCGTCGTGCCCGGCGGCGGGCAGGGGGATGCTCCGCTGATCGAAGATGACGACGATGTGAACGACGACTCCGACGATGATCTCGACGATGACGCGGATGATGATTTTGGCGATGACGATGTCACGAACGACGATGAGGATGACGGGCTGTCGTCAACGATTGTCTCCTCGCCGGATTCGGGAGATGACGATGATGATGACGGCGGCTGCGGGGATTAAAAGGTGTTAGCCGCTCCATCCCGCCAGGCGCGTCAGCAGCCACCAGACAGCCTTGCCCTTGCGGTAGCATAAGAAGCAGTGGGAGTGGCCGCAAAGGTCGCAATCCGGGCAATCGTGATTATCGCACCAGCCGGCGCACCAGGGGCAATCCCAGTGGGCGTCGTCGTAATAATTGCCGTCCGGGTCGTAGTATTCAATTTCGGCAAAATCAAAAAGCGTGCTGTCATGATCGCGGACGTGGGCGCGAATCTGGTTGTTGTTGCCGCGCTCTTCTTCCTTCGACCACATATCGCTGGGCCCGGTCATGTAAACGAACGTGACGTCGGGATAATCATTTTCCAGATCCGACATGGCTTTAAGGTACGCCTGCGTATCGTCGGAATCATTGACGGATATTCCCGTGCACCACGACCACATGACCACGTTGCAGCCGTCGCTTTCCGAGCTGTCGAGGAAATCCCGCGTGCGCGCGGCCCACTCGGTGTCGCCGTGCTCACCCAGGTCCCAGCTATGCTCATAGATGTCAGGCCGGGCGTAAAGCCCGCCGTTTTCCTGTTCCAGCATATCGATGCCGGTAATGAGTTGCCCGCCGTGGGAGGTATGACCGTAGTAGATGAATAAATCGCTGCGCGCCGTTTGAAACATGCCTTCCGGGATTTGGTCGAAGTCGTCCGCGGCGCTGTGGCCGGCGACCAGCGCGCCTGAATCCCCATAATCGAAATCGTCGTCGTCGCCGCCGTCGTCATCCGCGTCGTCATCGTCGTCGTCGTCATCGCCCGCGTCATCGTCGTCGTCGCCGCATCCGAGAAACGGGAAACAGATCAGAATCGCGAAGGCTGACAGAGAAGACAGAGTTTTTAAAATGGTCGACTTCATTTTCATCCGCTCCATCCCGCCATGCGCGCCATCAGCCACCAGATTGCCTTGCCTTTGCGGTAACAAAGGAAGCAATGGGAATGGCCGCACAGGTCGCAGTCCGGGCAGTCGTGGGTTTCACACCAGCTCTCGCACCAGGTGCAGTCCCAGTGCGCGTCATCGTAATATGTCCCGTCAGGATCGTAGTATTCGATGTCGGCGAAATCGAAAAGAACCTTGCCGTGCTGCCGGCAATACTCCCTGATCTGCTCGTTGTTGCCCCGTTCTTCTTCCACGGACCATTTGTCGCTGGCGCCGGTCATGTAGACGAAGGTGACGTCCGGATATTCGTCCTCCAGTTCCGTCATGGCGTCCAAGTACACTTGTGTGTCGTCGGAATCATTCACCGACACTCCCGTGCACCACGACCACATGACCACGTTGCAGCCGTCGCTTTCGGGTTCGTCGAGAAAATCCCGCGTGCGCGTGGCCCATTCCGTATCGCCGTACTCGCCCAGATCCCAGCTGTGTTCATAGATTTCCGGGCCGGCATACAAAGTGCCGTTTTCCTGTTCCAGCATTTCGATGCCGGTGATGAGTTGTCCTCCGTGGGAGGTATGGCCGTAGAAAATAAACAGATCGCTGCGCACGGTCTGGAACATGGCTTCCGGGATCTGGTCGAAGTCGTCCGCGGCGCCGTGCCCGGCGACGAGGTTCGAAGAATCATCGTCATCCGCGTCGTCATCCGCGTCGTCGTCCGCATCGTCATTGACGTCGTCATCCGCGTCGTCGTTGACGTCGTCATTGACATCGTCGTTAGCGTCGTCGTTTGCGTCATCGTCGGAATCATCGTCGCTGTCGTCGTCGGGATCGGCCGCGTCGTCGTCATCCGCGTCGGCGTCGTCGTCCGAATCGTTTGATCCTCCCCCGCAGGAAAAGACAAATACGCCAAAGATTGCCGTCAGGAAAAGTATGAGCATTCGGCGGTTCATGAGCATCTCCAGTGTGAAGAATGCAGGCTCTCGATCCGGGAAAGCCCTGCAAGGCAGGAAGGAGAGCCTACGATGCACGATAAAAGCAGTTTATCGCATGTCCGTTGGGAATGTAAGTGCCTCGTCATTTTCATTTTGCATTGTGGCGAACGAAGCTGACCGGATTTACTCACTTTCAAGTAAATGCCGCGATATTCGCTCACGTGCGAAACGGATCGCTTCGTGAAGCTTCTTTTCAAGCAAATCACGAGGCGGCAGGTCGGTGAGATACTCGGCCACGCGGACACCGGCCTTCTCCAACCGCAATAGTTCTATATGTTCGCTCGACTTGCCCGCACAAAGGATCAGGCCAAGGGGCGAATCCTCGCCTTCCTGCATCTCATAATTTTCCAGCCAGCGCAGATAGAGTTCCATCTGCCCTTTATACGCGGCCTTGAAACGATCCAATTTGAGGTCGATGGCAACCAATCGCCGCATTTTTCGATGATAGAAGAGAAGATCGATGTAGTAATCCTCATGATCCACCGTAATGCGTTTCTGTCGTGCGACAAAGGAAAAGCCGATCCCCAGTTCCAGGATGAAGGCTTCCAGTTCCCGCAGGATCGCCGTTTCGAGATCCTTCTCGCTATAAGGTTCTTTCAGTCCGAGGAAATCGAGGAAATAAGGATCACGGAACACAATATCGGGCGTCATGCGGTCCGCCGTTTTCAGGTCGTCCAACTCGCGTCGAATGATCGCTTTCGGCTTCTTGGCGACCGCCGTTCGCTCGAAGAGCATCTTGTTGATTTTTTCACGCAACGTTCGGACGCTCCATCGCTCGATCCGGCACATCTCGATATAAAAGTCGCGACGCAACGGATCATCCAGCGCCATAATCTCCAGAAAATGGGACCAGGACAATTGTGCGGACAGTGTCTGCACTACTTCACGGTCCGGGAAGAACTCGTTAAATCGGATCATTCTGAAAAGATTCGGGCGACTAAATCCTCTTCCGTATTCCGCGGTCAATTGTCTCGACAGTGTTGAGACAATCTGCTCGCCATAGGCCGCGCGACCTTCGCCTATCAACTCCCGCTTGATCCGCTCGCCGACGGACCAGTAAAGCAGTGTCATTTCCGTGTTGACTGCTGCTGCCATGCGTTGCCTGGCGGATTCGATAAGAGAGCGCAGATCATTCAGGAGATCGGCGGGAATTGCCATATCCGTCGAACGCTGTCCTTTTTTTGCCACATTGTTCTTCATGCTCTAATCCTTGACCCGAAAACCTTAAAAAAATGTTTCGGAGTGCCGACCTGAATATCAAGGTGATCAAGCGCAAATGAAATGCCGCAACAAACAAACCTCGAAGGGCTTTTTATGAACTACAGCCAAAACGACTTATTATGTTCCGTCCCATCCGGCCAGCCTGGCCATCATCCACCAGAAAGCCTGTCCCTTGCGATAACAGTTGAAGCAGTGGGAATGGGCGCAGTACCCGCACTCTGGGCACTGGCCTGGATGCGCGCCGCACCAGTCGCCGCACCAGTAGCACTGGTCGTCATCGTGGGGATAGTTCACGCCGTCCGGATCCCAGCTTTCGATGTCGGCGAAGTCGAAAAGGATTTTGTTGTTTTGCGCGCAGTAGTCGCGAATCTGCTGATTCCTGGCCAGCAGGTTTTCTTCGTTGTCCTCATCCAGGTGTCCGGTCATGTAAATGAATGTTCTGTCGGAATAATCGGCCTCAAGCTGCTCCATGGCGGCCAGGTATGCGTTGATTCCATCGACCGTATTGTCGGAACATCCGCCGCACCAGGACCACATGACCACGTTGTAGTCGTCGTTGTCGTCGCTATCCAAAAAGGTTTCGGTGGGCGAAACCCAGCTCGTATCCCCCAGGTGGCCCAGGTCGTCCCAGATTTCATGAAAGACCGGCGATTCGTACAGGACGCCGTCCTCGCCGGCCAGAATGTTGACGCCGGATACGACCTGACTGCCGTGGGACGTATGGCCGTAGAATATTTTTAAGTTGTCCCGGATCTGTTGAAACGTACTTTCAGGGATATCGCCGAAATCGTCCGCGGCCTCGTGCCCCGCGGTCAGCGCGCTTTCGGTATCATCGTCCGCGTCGTCGTCGATATCGTCATCGAGGTCGTCGTTCAAATCGTCATCCGCGTCGTCATTTACGTCGTCGTTCAAATCGTCGTCCGCGTCGTCATTTACGTCGTCGTTCAAATCGTCGTCCGCGTCGTCGTCATCGACATCGTCGTTCGCATCGTCATCGACATCGTCATCCGCGTCGACCGCGTCATCATCGTCAGCCTGCCCTGAGCTTGTCGAAGGGTCATCGTCGCCGCAGGCCCAAATCGCGGTTGCCGATAAAAAGACCAGCAGGGCGAGAAATATAACGTTCCGAAAAGATGCTTTCATATTTCACTCCTACAAGGTTTTGTCGATGAACTTATGATACGACGCCAGCCAGTAAGCGACAAGGTAGTCCACGCCGGGGCGCGTAACCTGCGGCGATTCCGAACCGCACGGCTCGATTCGGAAAGGATTGCGCTGCCACAAAAAATCCGTGGAGCATTGTTCCAAAACCGGATGCGCTTCCTCGGATTGCGGGTCCACGTTTCCCAGAAGTTCTTCCAGGAAGGGATACTGAGTCATAAGGCCGTCGAGGAATACCGAAACGGGATCGAGGACTCCGTCCGGCGGATCGACGAAATATACGTCATTGGGCGCATCGCGGAATTCGTTGAGATCCTGCTCAAGCTGCTCCTGGTACGGATCGTCGATCGCCGGTTCGTAATATCCCTGGCTCATGAAAATCGCGTTGAAAAAGGCGTTGTGGGAAAGGCGTGTGAAGGAGTGGGTTTGCTCGTCGAACAGCGTCATGAGGTAATTGTAATCGTCTTCCCATAAATAAACTTTGGCCAGGCGCAGCAGCGTGTACATGTTTTGGTGCCCGAGATTGTTGCCGTAGTACTGGGCGTATTTATTCATGAGCGTGATGTTCATCAGCCGCAGATAAGTGCGCTGTGAATCGGCGATCCATTTTTGCACGACTTCCTTGTAGCGGTTCTCGCCGGTCATGTGATAACCGATCAGAGCCCAGCACAGTTGCTGCGTGGGCAGGACGTTTGGCGCGGCGGTGGTCGGCGCTCCGTCCGCGTCGATGATCCACCAGTTCGTGGCCAGAAGCTCGTCCAGAACTTCCGTCACATTGGCGACGATCATGTCCTTCATGTCCTCGTCGTCCACGAGGTCGTAGGCCGTGGCCATGCCGAAGAACCACCCGGTGTATTGATCCCGGCTAGTGTTGCCGTCCCACCAGTCCCCGGCAAATTCGCCGTCCTCGATATGATGGCAGTTGTCGCGCTGGTCGCACCAGGCGTCGCCGCCGTAGTAGTTGTACATGAGGTCGTCTTTAGGGGCTGTATAGCGGGCGATAAAACCGGTGCGTCCCGTGACGTGCAGGTGCCGATCCAGTGACGTGGCGGCGCGGATGGCGTTGGCCTTGGCGACCGGATCGCCGGTGACGTAATAACGCAAAGACTGGCTGACCAGGTAGGTGCCGGTCCAGATGCAACTGTCGCCGTAATCGCCGTAATGACTCACTTCCGTGCGGTCGCCGTTGGTGAAGATGACCTGCCCGACAGTGCTGCCGTAATAGGGCTGGTGCCAGTCCAGGTGGAACTGGTCGTAGCTTTCGGCCTTCAGGCGGTCCGGGCCGGGATCAGGAGTCTCGTTGTAATCCTGCGCCTCGATATTGGATTGCGGCCAGGGAGCCACGAATAAATCATCGGCGTCATCGTCGACGTCATCATTCACATCATCGTCAATGTCATCGTCGGCGTCGTCGTTCACATCATCGTCAATGTCATCGTCGGCGTCGTCGTTGACATCATCGTCCGCGTCATCATCCGCCGTGTCGTCGTCCGCCGGCGAAGCCGTGTCGTCGTCGGTCGCGTCCGCGTCGTCATTGTCGTCGTCATCGTCTCCGCATGCGCTCATGGCAAAAAGCATGGCGAAAACGGCCAGGAAGCAAAGCCAGGCTCCCGAATGAAATTTGCGTATCCTTATGTCCATCTGTCATCCCCCAAAGAAAATCACGATCAAATTCAACTCCAAAGCCCATGATACAGGCGATAATCCCAAAATGGAATTGTCGATAGCATTAAAATCCCGTAGATTCCCTTTTCGTGTTGTGTATCAACCTAAAAACCTCAAAGAGGTTGTCATGAAAATTCTGGCTGTTTGCGGTTCGCCCATTGCCGATGGGAATACCTGTCGCTTCATTCAAAAAGCCGTGGAGCCGGTCGCCGCCCACGCGGATGTGGAGATCGTCGAACTGGCCGGCAAGGAGGTCGGCGACTGCGTGCATTGCGACTGGTGCCTGAAAAACAAGGATCCGAAAAGGATTTGCCGTCTTGAAGACGACGGAACCGAGATACTCGGCAAAGTCAAAGAGTGCGACATCCTGATTCTGGCGACGCCCACGTATTTCGCCCGCATGAGCGGACGCCTGGCGGCGTTGATCGACCGGATGAGGCCGATGGTCGTCAGCACGACGCACGACGGATGCATGACGGACAAGCCCGGCGTGGCGCTGGCCCTGTCCTGGTACCGCAACGGCGGCGTCGAGACGGCCCTGCTCGCGCTGGTCTACTCGTTTCTCATCCTGGAAATGCTTCCGGTGACATCTCATAATGAAGGCGCATTTTTCGGCGGCGCCGGCCTGACGAATCTGGATATTCTTCCCGTCGAGCAAGACGACCCGCATCCGATCGAATCCGACGAAGTGGGCCTTTCGTCGGCTCGGGCGTGCGTTATACGAGCCGTGAAATTGCATAAAAAATTAAAAGCGAAAGTGATTTGATAATTCGCTCGCGTGAAAATGCGACCTGAATTAATATGAATGGCGAAGACGGCGTAATATCAATCATGCCTTGACTCCGCGACTGGGGAAGCTTTGATGACGGATCAGAAAAAAAATGAATTGGAATGGAAACTGAACCTGGCCATCGTGGGAGGAGGGCGCGGCGCCGAGTCTTTTCTTCGCATGATCACCGGCAATCGCTTCAAGCAGTTCAATTTCCGAATCAAGGGATTGGCGGATGTCCGGAAGGATGCGCCCGGCGTCATGTACGCCCGCGAGATCGGCGTGCCTTTGATCACCGCGGATTACAAAGAACTCTTTGATATCGAAAACCTCAATCTGATCATCGAGCTGACCGGCGATGACGAAGTCTGCAAAAAGCTGGAAATCGAGCGTCCCCGCCACGTGAAACTTATCGATAGTTTCAGCGCCAACCTGTTTTGGGAATTGCTGACCGCCGAGGAAGCCATCATTCGGCAGCGCACGAATATGCGCCGGCAGGTCGAGGCGGAGCGCAAGTGGATCAGCCAGGTGCTCGATTCCATTCCCGACGAGATCATGGTCATCGGCCTGGAAGGGGAAATCCAATACGCCAACGCGGCGCTTTTGGCAAACAACAATTTAAAGCTCGGCGATATCCTGAAAAAAAATTGTTACGATGTGGAAATGCGCCGCGGTGATTGTTCACTGGGCATCGGCGACTGCCCTTTGGGCGAGGTTCTTAAAACCCGGGAAAGCTCCTACCACGTCCGCAAGCATTACGACGAAAAGGGCGATCCCCATTACGCCGCCATCGTCGGTGCGCCCATGTTCGATGAAAACGGGAAGATCGTCGGGATCATCGAATCCACGCGGGACATCACGCATCGCATCACCCTGGAAGAAGTACTCAAGGCCACGGAAAGCCGGCTCAATCAGTTTATGGAATTCGCCCCGGTGGCGACGTACATCAAAAGCCCGGACGGCATCTACATGGAGGTCAACGACCTGGCCTGTGAAACTTTCGGGAAAACCCGCAAGGAGATTCTGGGCAAAACGGATCTGGAGATCTTTATGCGGGATACGGCGGAGGTATTCCGCGCCAGCGACGCCGAGGTCATCAGGACGAAAAGCAAGATGACCTCGGAAAAGCAGGTGAATCTGCAAGGCCGCGTTGTTTCCCTGTCGACGATCAAATACCCGATTCTGGACACGTCGGGGGAGATCATGGCCATCTGCGGTTTGGTCAACGACGTGACCGAACTGCGCGAGACGGCGCGCGAACTGTCGGACACGCGGGATTATCTGAAAAACATCCTGAACAACTCCCCGGTGATCATCATCACCACCGACCTGGACGGGAAAATCGTTCGGTTCAATTCGGGCGCCGAGGAATCCCTGGGCTACCCGGCGGGCGAGGCCATCGGGACTTTCGCCAAGGATCTGTACATCGATCCGAAGGAGCGGGATTTCCTGCTGAGAAGGGTCCTTAACGAAGGCGCCGTGAGAGACTATGAGACCAACCTCGTTTGCCGGGACGGAAGGCATCTTCCCGTTTCGATCACGCTGAGTCAGCTCAAAAACGCCGAAGGGGAAATGATCGGCACCGTGGGCATGAGCAAGGACATCTCGCACCGCAAGGTTCTTTTCGACCAGATCGCGCAGTCGGAAAGACTGGCCGCCGTGGGGCGCCTGGCGTCGGGCGTCGCGCATGAAATCAACAATCCCCTGGCCGTGATTTCCGAGATAGCCGGTTTCCTCGCGGAGGTTCTCAAACGCGATCCCGAACTGAATAATCCGGAGTTTCTTTCCGAGTTATCGGAAGGGCTGCCGAAAATCCTCAAGGAGGTCAAGCGCTGCCGGTCGATTACCTCGCGCATGCTGTCGTTCGCGCGCAAGACGACGGTGACGGAAGAAACCACGGACGTCAACGCGGCGCTGGATGAGATTCTTCCTTTCTGGGAAAAGAAGGCCAATTTGCGGCATGTGACTATTCATAGGGACTACGATCCGAATCTGCCCAAGGCGCGCATCGAAGAGATGCAGCTTCAGGAAATTTTCATCAACATCATCAACAACGCCATTCAGGCCATCGAATCGAATCAGGGCGGAAATATCCGTCTGAGCACGGGGCGAAACTCTGAAGGCAAAATTACAGTATCCATCAAAGATGACGGCCCCGGTATCCCGCAGGACGTCATGGACCGGATTTTCGATCCTTTTGTCACCACGAAAGACGCCGGAAAAGGCACCGGCTTGGGATTGTCCATCTGTTACGGGATCATCAAACGCTACGACGGGAAAATTACGGTCAATTCAAAACTCGGAGAAGGCGCCGAGTTCGTCATAACCCTGGCGCCGTTTAGTGATTAGTGGTTAGTGCCTAGTGGTCTGGCCTCTTGCAAAATTGATGATTCCATAAACCGGATTATAATAGGCAATAGCGCTTGGCAAAACTGGGCCAGGAAATACAATGAAGGTGTTTGACTGATTCATCGACGGACTGTGGTATCTGCAATCATACGGATTCAGGCAGGTCGCGTTGTCGCCACTCATAGTTGAACCATCCATAAAGGAGCAATCACGATATGGCCACGCAAAACGATGGCGATCTTCCGTGCATCGCTAGGATATCCATCGTACCGGCTCGATGGCGGTTGCCTAGATCGTTTCATTTCGAGGATCGTGAGGATTCCAACTTTCTGCATGTCGATCCGCCGCAACCACCCTTGGAAAAGGATATAATCACCGATTTTGGCAACGGACGATGGCGCGTTCGCCTTCGTTGGTCTCACGAGGCGCTGGCCGGCGCCGCCTATGACATGACGTTTTGGTACATGAAAAAGGTCGGTGAGGTGGTCTACCGACACGGCGTTCCCAAGGAGTGGAAATCCATGACGCCGAAGGAGGCGGGACGCAACGCTGCCAAGATGATGCTCTACTACGCGATCCTGCGCGCGGACCGCGTACGAGCACCAGGCGGCAGTGGCCTTGTATAACTCCTATGGGTTCGGTTACGCCCTGGGATCGAGTTTTCGAGACGCCCAGGGACGTCGGGAGATGCTATGGCCGGAAGACCTGCACGAGATTCTGGCCAACGGCGTCACGAAAAACAGGTGCAGGTTGGTGGGTAGATGAGAAAGATGAAGGCCACAACGAGTAAGGAACCGGAGCAGCTAAAACGTGGAAAGGAATTCCACCGAGAGGTTCAGCGCGACTGGTTGAAAACGGCGGAGGGGACGATCCTGCCGGAAAGGACAATCTTTCTTCGACCAAAGGGAAAAATTCGGAAAAAGCGCGGGAGGATTGATATTCTCGTCGAAGAAGCCGGGGATGACGGCATGGTTTCGGTGGTTGAAATCAAAGCCACAAATTGGGATCGGATCAAACAAAAAAATGTCCGGCGAAATCTCCGAGCGCACTGTCGCCAAATATCGAGACACACCTCAACGATCACGGCATTCAGGTAGTATGGTATCGGGAAAATTAATTGATGGATTTTAATAATTCACGGTATTAGACGGTGGTTCTTGAAAATCTCTTCGATCTCCTTCATCTCCGCCTCATCAGGACAATTTGGGAAAGTTTCTACTTCCAAGAATTGGCCTTCCTTCAGGATGCCGTACTCAATTTGAAATGGGTGGTCGGTGCGTGTCGTGTAAATCGGTCGGGAGAAACAATAGGTTCCTGGATGCGACTCACAATAGCGCTCCATTTGCCTATAGATGCGGCCACGTGCTGAAGTTCCCCGGTTAATGCTGGCCAACTGCGGAAATAGGTTGATGTCGAGCCCACCTCCGATGCTGTGCGCCATAAAGTGTCCTCGATCATAGCGGCCACGTAGAGATGCTCCTGTATAGAGTACCGCGCCGCGGGGAAAACCTTGTATCCTTGAGCGATCTCTACCAGCGATACTCTGATTCGAATGACCGTGGACAGCAACAAGGCGGTCAGGTGCTATGGACCCGGCTACAGCTAATCCTTTTTGTACTAAATCATCAGTCAAATCGAATAGGAACTCGAAGCCGCCCACGTGGATGCGATGGATATTATGAAGTGGGCCGGAGAGTCGCTTATATGCTTTTACCCATGCGCTGGGCAGTGCTTTTTCGAGATGGGCTCCAAGGTTGGTATGGGACTCTTGGGCTTCTGCTATGATGGTTCTGTAGTTAATAGGGTTTGCCGAATCCATGATTTTATTTTATCCGGTATAAGACTGTGAGACAATCAAGGAGTCATCTGATAAGTTTGATGATGCATTTTGCTGTTTTTACGGAGGCATCAACCGCAGGGATTGGCGCGAGGTTTCCATCGACGACATCCAGGCTGATCCCGAAGCGGTCGACCGAATGCTCGTTCCGTTGCTTCGCACAGATCAGATGCCGACAAAGGAAAAGATCGCCGATTGGACGGGCCGACTCGTTGACGACTGCCGTAACCTTGTTTCGAGCGTGCTGCCTTTGACGACAAACGAAACCGAGTTCATAGAGCGCCTCAATGACAAGGGAGAAATCGTCCCTGAACTAATTACCGACGACGCGATCATACAATCGATAATCCGCGAACACCCAGGACTCAGATGGAAGTCCCTGAACGTGAAAAAACACTTTGGCCTTTCCGAGATAGGCTGAGACTATCTACAGAAGCTCGCGTGCCGTAGCGAACCTGCGTCGCGCCGTCGCCGGGAAGGGCCGGCTTGCGGGGCATTACACGGCGTCGTATAGTTCCTTTAAGGAGATGCCCGGCCGATGGAAAACACACGGATACTCGTTGTCGACGACGACGAAGTCGGGCGCAAGAATCTGTCGCGGCTGCTGAAAAAGGACGGATATCACGTCGCCGCTGCGGCGGACGGAGCGCGCGCTCTGGCCATGATTTCTGGAAGCGCCTACGACGTGGTGCTTACCGATCTGATCATGGAAGATGTCTCCGGGCTCGATCTTCTGGCGCACGTCAAGCGCATTTCCCCGGATACGGAAGTCATTTTGCTGACCGCCTTCGCGTCGGTTCCCACGGCGATCGAGGCCATTAAAAACGGCGCTTATCAGTATCTCGAAAAACCGTTTCAGCCCGACAAACTCCGCCATCTCGTGCGCATGGCGGTGGAAAAAAGCGATCTTTTGAAAAAAGTGAAGGATCTCGAGAGCCGGATCGACGGCGCCGGGCAAGAGCCGCAAATCATCGGGGAGAGCCGGGGGATTTTAAGCGTTGTCAAACTGATCAGGCAGGTGGCGTGCGCCGACTGCAACGTGCTCATAACCGGGGAGTCGGGTACGGGCAAGGAACTGGCGGCCTCCTTGCTTCATTTTCACAGCCCGAGGAAGAAAGAGAAATTCCTCGCCGTCAATTGCGGCGCATTTTCCGAGGAACTTTTAGCCAACGAACTTTTCGGCCACGAAAAAGAAGCGTTCACCGGCGCCGCGAAAATGAAGCGGGGTTTGCTCGAAACGGCGAGCGGCGGAACCCTGATGCTCGACGAAGTGGGGGATATGCCCCTTTCCATGCAGGTGAAACTGCTGCGCGTGTTGGAAGAGCAGGAACTGATCCGCGTGGGAGGCAACAGCCCCGTTCCCATCGATGTGCGCATTGTGGCCGCAACGAATCAGGATCTGAAAAAGGCCATGAACGCCCGGTTGTTCCGTCAGGATCTGTTTTTCCGGCTCAACGTGGTCTCCATCGACATTCCCCCCTTGCGAGAAAGAAAAACGGATATCCCGCTACTCGCGCATTATTTCCTGAACAAATCGGCAAAGAAAAACGGCAAAACGGTCTGCGGGATTTCCGACGAGGCTCTCGATATCCTGTTGAGCTACGACTACCCGGGAAATGTGCGTGAACTGGAAAACATCATCGCACGCGCGGTGGTGATCAGCGCAGAAGATACGATTTGCGCCCGGGACCTTCCCCCGGATTTGCTGGAAATGGAATTTTTCACTTTTCAGGCGCCCGATTCAAAGATACAGACTCTAAAGGAAATGCAGGGCTCATACATCAACTGGGTGCTGAATCAAACGGGCGGCAACAAAAGCAAGGCCGCCAAACTGCTTGGGATAGATCGCGCTTCGATCTGGAGATTTTTAAGGAAGACCGAGATCGAGGATTAAAACATGTTGCATATTGCAACTTAGCATTGCCATTTGCAACAATCTATTCCAGCCCTCATGGCAGGTCTCCTTCGCTGAATTCAAGAGAATAAGTTGCAAATTGCAACAGCCCCTAGCATATTCTCTTCAATGCTAAATTCAGGAATACATTAATAAAATCAATAACATGTGTGACTTCCTTGAGTCGGCATCGATATTGCGAAGGTGTGCGTGGGAGTTTTTGAAAAGATATGGTGGATAAAATCGTCGTCGTATTCGATTCACATTTTTTACGAGCTGAAGCGGCCAGATACGCCATCGAGCTTGCGAAGCGAACGAACTCGGCGATCTTTTTTCTGGTCATTTTAGAAGGCGACAACATTGAAAACGACGGCAGGCGAAGGAATGCCGCGCAGGATTTTATGGCCAGAGCGCAGGAAACGATTTTGCGGTACATGAATACGGCAAGGCAGACGGGCATCGAGGTCGAGACCGAGATCCGGGTGGGTGAACCGTCATCCGAATTCATCAAATTCCTGGCCGAATTCAAGAAGATAAAAAGCATCGTCTGGGGCGGCAGCACCGACATAGCCAATCAGGCTCTTAATAGCAGCCATTGGCTGGGCAAGATGAAGGATTTACTCGACTGCCCGATCGTGGTGCCGAAACCGAGGATGCTTTGAAGATGGGTTTTCAACTTCTTACGGAGTGAAACATGCAAATTATCAGTATCTCCCGCGGGATATACAGCCGGGGGGAAGAAATCGCGCAGCTTTTGGCGAAGAAGCTGGACTACGCCTGCCTGGGCCGGGACGAGCTTGTCGAAGCCGCGACCAAAGAAGGCATTCAGGTGGGCAAGTTGGAAATGGCCATGATCAAGCCGGGGCTTTTCAATGAAAAACTGGCCCTGGAAAAGGATCATTATCTGGCGTTTTCCACCACCTATATCTGCGACAAGGCGACGAAGAAAGGACTTGTCTATCACGGCCGGAGCGGGCACCTGCTTTTGCCGGGCATCAGCCACGTGCTTCGGGTCAGGGTATTCGCCGACGAGGAACATCGCATCAACACGGCCATGGGCAAGCTGGGCGTGGACAGGAAAAAGGCCCAGCGCTACATCGCCGACGTGGACGAGGACTGCGAACGATGGATTCATTCCATGTACGGCGTGTCCTGGGAAGACTCAGGTTTGTACGATGTCAGCCTCAATCTCGACCAGATAAGCCTGGGAAACGCCGCTTCGGTTCTGGCCAACATCGCGCAGATGCCCGATTTCCAGATGACGCCGGCGTCGAAAAACACGATCCAGGATCTTTACCTGGCGGCGGCTACGAGAAGCGTGCTGGCTCAAGACAGCAGAACCCATAACGCCGTTGTGAAAGTCCGCGCCGATGGCGGCAAGGTCACCGTAACTTATCTGCCCCAGGACGCGCAGCTTGCCGACGCCATTTCCAAAGTGTGCGGGGAAATTAGCGCCATCACGGAATTGAACCTGACCATGGCGATGACCAACCTCCTGTGGATTCAGGAGGATTTTCAGCCGGACACGCAGATTTTCGATCAGGTCGTTCAGATTGCCACCAAGTGGAACGCGGCGGTCGAGCTTTTGAAATTTCAGTCGGATTCGAACGGGGAGGCGGAAGAAGCGTCCGTCATATCCGCGGTGAAATCCGATGCGGCCCCTTCCGGTGAATACAACGGCGGCATCGAGGATGACGGGGCGGAACATGCGGTGGACAGTCCGTTGAAAACCACGCTCGACAAACTGGCGATTCTGGGAAAATCCGGGGGAGGGCACATCGTCCGCGGCGGGCAGCGCCAACTCCTGGGCGCCATCGACCGGACCATTCCCTACACCCTGGTCGTCATCGGCGATGTTTTTCAATCCAAAGGCCACGCCGCCAAGCTTCGCGCCGTCCGCGATCTCAGGAGTTTTCTGGGGGACCGGATCAAAGCCCCGGTGGTGACGTCCGACGAACTGGAAAGCCAGTTCCTTTTCGGCAAACGGGATATTTTTCGATTTGCGTTGTCGGCCGGGATTGCCGCCGTCATATTCCTACTGGTGTTTTACAACCAGAAACCCGTTTTGGAGTTTCTCGCCAACACCGGTTGGTACGCGCAGGCCGTCGGGCATACCGCTTTGGGTAAATTTAACTGGCTGCCCAAAGCGATCGTGTCGATTGTGGTGTTCTTATTCGTACCCGTTTTCGCGGCGTCGTACGGAAACGTGGCGCACGCACTTTTAAAACTCATCAAAATGGAGTAGCCCCGGGCTTTTGAATTACAGGAGATAACAATGCACAACATGTTATTCAGTCAGTTCATCGATATAGATACATTCACCGCCCTTCAAGTGGTTATTCTGGGTTTCATCGGCGGCACGTTGAGCGGATTCATCGGCAGCGGCGGCGCCTTTTTCATGACGCCCGGCATGATGAATTTGGGGATTCCGGGCGTGGTGGCGGTCGGCAGCAACATCACGCACAAATTCGGCAAGGCCATGGTGGGCAGCAAAAAGCACGGCGAATACGGAAACGTGGACAAGAAGCTTTCCATTTACATGGTCGCCACGTCCTTCATCGGAATTCGAGTCGCGGTCTGGATCAACAGCATGCTTTTCGAAGGCGCCGGAGGAAGCCACGGCGAGGGCGGCGGTTCGGCGGCGTCCGACCTTTACATCAGCATGGTCTTTATCTGCATTCTGTCGCTGGTGGCGCTTTCCATGCTTCGCGACGCCCTCAAACCGGGAGAAGACGGCGGGCCTTCACGCAAAATCGCCGACTGGCTCTCGAAACGATACCTGCCTCCCTACGTCTACTTCAAAGTGGCGGATGTGCGCGTATCGCTCTGGATCATCAGCGTGGCCGGCCTGGCCACGGGGTATCTGGCCGGCACCATCGGCGTGGGGGGATTCATCGGCGTTCCTTCCATGATTTATCTGTTCGGCGTTCCCACCGCCGTGGCCGCCGGATCGGAATTGTACCTGGCCATGTATATGGGCGCGTGGGGCGCCATCAACTACGCGTTCCAGGGATTCGTGGACATTCGCATGACCATGCTCCTGTACCTGGGATCGCTGATCGGCATTTATATCGGCGCGTACGGCGTGAAAGTGGTCAAGGAAGTGGTGATCCGCCTGGTCACGGGCGTGCTCATTCTGTTGTGCGTCTTAAGCCGGGGAATCGCGCTGCCCGTATACTTACGAAAACTGAATATCATCAGCTTCAATTCCGATCTGGATGTCTACGCCAATACGGCCAGCAAAGGCCTGCTTTTCTTCGCGGGAATATCGGGAACCTGCATCATCTTGTACTACGTCGTGCGAGCCTACCGGCAGAGGCGAAGGGCTCAAACGGTTTTATTCAAAGCTCAAAACAAAGCAGAGGCGACGCCATAACTAAGGTGTTTTATCAACGCGCGCGGGAGGTCGAAATGAGTAAGAAGCAAAAAGTGGACGACTGGATGGTCAGAATTACTTTCGCCGAAGCCGGCAGACCCGTCGAGGGATTCAAGGAAACCGGCGTCGACATCAAGACGCAACTCGCTTTAGATAAAATTATGGTGGTCCGATCCGAGAAAATGGATAATGTTCAGGAACAGGAGAAAGGGATTATGGAAACCTTGGAAAACGTAAAACAGGCGAAAGGAGAGGCCGACGGGCAGCTTCACGTGATGATTCTCGATGACGAGCCCATCGTCGGCAAGAGGTTGAGCCCCATCCTGCTCAAGGCGGGATTCGACGTGGAAACGTTCACGGATCCGAAAGCGGCTTTGGAAAGGCTTCAGACGAAAAATTTCGATATCGTCGTCACGGACCTCAAGATGGAGGAAGTGGACGGGATCCAGGTTCTTGAGCACATCATGAATAAATGCGAAAAAACTCGCGTGATCCTGATTACCGGTTACGCCACGGTGGAAGTGGCCAGGGAAGCGCTTGTCAAGGGAGCTTTCGACTTTATCGCCAAGCCCTTCAAACCCAGGGATCTCAAAGCCGTGATCAATAAAGCGGCCCTGTCGCTGGGACATCAGGGGATGCTGCCTTGACGCGGAAAGACCGATTGAACTTCGTAACGCTTTATCGAGGCGCATATTGAAAAAAGATTCCTCGAACAGGGATGAGTTGGGAAGCTCGCTGATCGACACCATCAGCGAAGGCGCGCAGCACGCCCTCAAGGCGAGGCCGACCATTTCCATTCGCACCAGACTCTCGCTGGGATTTTTCGTCTGGTTCATTTTGAGCATCGGCATCACGCTGGTTTCCATCATCATCATCGCCCGAATCCAGGACAAGCTGTTTTTCATGGAGGCCCTGCAAAGCTATACATTCGAGATTCAGCAGGCCAGGCGCTTCGAGAAAAACTATTTTCTGTACGGTACGAATTTCGAGGACACGCTGGAACACGTGCGCAACGCGAAAAAAATCCTTCAAAACGAAAAGAGCAACCTGCAAAGCGTGATCGGCCCGGATGATATCAAGAGCATGCAAAAACACCTGGTCCGGTATGAAGAACTGCTGATGGAAGTGCGGGATATCGACAAAGAAGGCGGGCCGGGTTCCGACAAGTACAAAACGGTCGAGTCCCGGATAAGGGATCACGGCGGGGAAATGCTGACGGCGGCGGGAACCGTACTCGCCACCGAACGCGCGTCCATCAACAGAATGCTCGCCACGTCGAAAAAAATCCCCGTCATTTTCCTGGCCGTGCTGCTTTGCCTGATTATTTACCTGACGATTTTTATCGCCCGGCAGATGTTGGCCCCCCTGAATCGCATGATGCAGGCCACGCGGCGTATTTCCAAAGGCGATTTCACGCCCATTACGCCCAAAAGGCGCTATCACGACGAATTTTCGGAGTTGGCCGTCGCCATGAACCGCATGATGGTGCAACTGGTGCAGCGCCACGATATGCTCCTGCAGGCGCACAAGCTCAAAGCGGTCGGCACGCTGACCGCGGGCATCGCCCACGAACTCAACAACCCCATCAACAACATCATTTTGACTTCCTCGGCCATGCAGGAGGAATACAAGGATCTGGACGAAGACGAACTCGATGAGATGATCGGCGATCTGATCGGCGAGTCGGAAAGGGCGCAGAAGATCGTGCGCAACCTGCTGGACTTCGCGCGGGAACGGGAGATGGAAACCGAGCCGCTGGACATCGAAAGAATCATCGCCGAGACCCTGCAGCTGGCCAGCAACCAGATCAAGTTCGCCAAGGTCAAGGTCAGCGGCGAAATCGAATCGGATCTGCCGCACGTTTTCGGGGATCGCCAGCAACTCACGCAGGTGTTTCTGAACATCATCCTCAACGCCATCGACGCCATGGCGCAGGGCGGCTCGATAAAAATATCCGTGGAGAGCACGAAGGATCGGGAATACGTGGCGGTGGATTTCACCGACACCGGCGCCGGCATCCCGCCGCAGATTCTCAGCGAGATTTTCGATCCGTTTTTCACCACGAAAAAGAAGGGCAAGGGCACCGGCCTGGGCCTGTCCGTCTCCCTGGGAATCATCCAGAAACACGGCGGCGACATCAAAGCGCGCAGCGCCATGGGCAAAGGCACCACGATGACGGTTCTTCTTCCCGTCGCCAGAGTCCCCGCGGAAATTCCCGACAAATCGTCCTAATGCGTGCATTCTCATTGACGAACGCAGCCGCCCGTACCTGTGCGCAAAGACACAGAGCCGCGAACGCGACAAAATCGCCTATAGGCGATGAGTGAGCGGGTAATGCAGCACCTGCAGAGCCTCGTTAGAGGACGGAGGTGAAGTACAATGAAAAGAAACGATGGGATAGAGCCTTATTAGAGGCGGAAGAGAATAGCCCCGGGCTTTCAGCCCGGGGGATAAGGGTATTGTTATAATACTCATAAGAAGTCCCGTCAGGGACGACAGGAAAAAAACTCTGGTCGGGCGCTACGAGAGCAAGCGAGTGTATTTCGCCTTGGCAAAGTCTCGATCTCAACGCGCCGCATCCACTGATAAAAGCCGGTTTGAAAATATATCGACTCTTTTTCTTTGATTTCACGCGTAAATGCGTTATGATGTGAGCTTGCGCGAAAGCGGCATTCTGTTCTTTGAAAAATGGGGGTGTAAGGGTTTCGACGGGAGTGATGAAGGGCTCTCCGGCGGGCCGAGGCGCCGGCTGGCCTCGTAAAAAGCCGGAAAACTTTTAGTTGCCAACGACAACTACGCTTTGGCCGCTTAAATAAGCGACCACGTCTGCCCTCTCCTTGCCCGTGGGAGGGGAGCGGGCGTCACTTAGCGGGCTGGCCGAATCAAGTCACCGGTACGCGATAAGGCGAGATTTATTCCGGATAGGGTTGGCGTAAGCCGTGCCTTGTAGGGCGTGCGTTAACCGACATCAAATCACGAGGATACGCTCGTAGATGGACGCCTGGACCACTTTCGGACGCGGGTTCAACTCCCGCCACCTCCAAAGAGGGGAAGCCTGTAATTATTTGATATTACAGGCTTTTTCTATTTCCTGACCCGCTTGATCCTGTTGGTTTTGTTGGTTTGCTACAAATTTGCTACGAATTTCTGACTCCTCTACTGACATCAGTGCCCGAACTGCACTCTTACTCATTTCAGGAGCAACATGTGCATAGATCATGGTTGTCTGCAGATCCTCATGGCCTAACAACTCTTGGATCACCTTTGGATGGACGCCTTTTTCAACTAAGTGAGAAGCAAATGTATGCCTGATGTCATGGAACCTGAGTTTCCTGATTCCTGCCTTTTTACAGACATGCTCGTATACCTTTCTCATGTGGCATTCATAAAAGTGGTTTCCATCGTCCTGACAGAACACGAAGAGACTCTTGGTATGTTTGTGCTGTTGCAAAGTTTTCGCAAGAACTGGGTGCAGTGGGATTTCCCTATACTTGTTTCCCTTTGTTGTCCCCAGCTTGCTGTACCAGACTGATCTCTGCACAGTGATTGTCTGAGCCTCAAAATCGATGTCTCGCCATTGCAGCGCATTGATCTCACCCAAACGCATTCCAGTCAGAAAAGCTGTAAGGAAATACGGATACCATGCCGGCCTTTGCAGCTTGCAGGCTTTAAGGAAAAACTCACGTTCTTTCTCTGTGTAGAAACTCCTCTTAGCCTTCTCGATCTTCAACATCTTCACACTGTCCATCGGAGACTTCTCCAGGTACTCCCATTCCACAGCCTTTTTGAGCATGGTCCTCAATGTTGTGGTGATGTTGTTGATGGTCTTTTTGTTGAGACCGGCTTTCACCTTCAGGGCAATGAATTTTTCAATCTGCTCTGTGCTGATGTCCTTAATCTGGGTGTTTTTGAAGAAAGGAACCAAGTGCTGCTTGATGTGATAGACCTTGTTTCTGATGGTGGAAGGCTTGTTGTTGGGTCTGGCATAGTTGTCCAGCCAGGTCTTTGCAAATCCGCTGAAAGCAGCTCTCTTCTCTGTTTTTGCTGCTTTATCAGTTGATGGCTCTGAGGCCAGTACCTTGCTCAACTCCTGCTTTATTTGCTTCTCTATCCTCAAGGCTTCCTTCTTGTTCTTCGTCCCAGTTGTACGGTTTAATTTCTTCCACTTTTTGCTGACTGGGTCTTTGTAGCTGATATCCACATAGTATGGACCGTCTTTTGTTCGCTGTCTTATTGCCATTTATATTGACCTCCTTCCCCGGCAAAATCACAGCGTTCTCCCTGTGCCAATCAATAACATCAGGCAGGTAGAAGCGCCAGTGCTTTCCGTATTTTGTTCCGGGAATTTCTCTTCGATTTACCAATTCATAGATTGTCTTCTCTGGGATCTGCAGCAGTTCTGATAACTGCTGCACATTTAGGAAGACAAGGGATTTATCATTATTTCTTTCCATAAAATTCATCTCAAAAAATAAAACAAGTATACAAGTACCATAAATCTTTATTTAACAAACACACTTAGGCTCAATCCTGATGGACTGGCCAAATTTTTCTTTATAAGTCCGGCTCAATTGCTCCTCCAAAAAGTCCTGCTCTGAAGCTGGACCTATAATGCTGTCATGGATGGGGATGACCGGAACCTTCTTTTTTGTGCAGGCTACCAAAACTTTTTCAATAATCTGAGCATCCCAGTTTTGCAGATGAATCCCAATTCCTGAATTAAAATATTTATCAATGGGGGAGTGGAAATTCTGAATTTGGGATACCACGTCAGAAAGCTCCAGATTACGCTCAGAGAGCAGTTCTACGAGGCTTGGATGCTGCTGAAAAGGATCTTTGCCGTGGAGCTCATTCCACTTGCTCTGAAAGGCTCTCAGGGCCTTCTGGAGAGTACCTGCATTTAGCATGATGAGCACGAGTAATTTGATTACTGGCCTAAGCTCTCCATTTAGGGAATCCCGACTGAAAACAGCATAGCAATCACTGGGGGCCTGGAGTCCTTCTTTGTGATAGAGCATGGTCGGATGCAAAGTCCTGTAATCGAGTTCCTGGGTGGATTGCCCGTCAATAGTGATGGTTGCTCTTTCCTTCTGGCTAAGATTTTGGACGGGATTATAGAACCTGCCTCCTCTGCTGAAGGACTGATTAAAAACCCTTCTGGATGATGGATTTGCGGCCAACATTATTGAACTATTACAAGGGGTTACAGAGATATTGGACAAGTAATGAGGCCGGTTGGGGTTCTCCTGTTCTTCTATTGCTCTATTAGATGGATAAGATAAAGCTATCTGATGCTCTTTTAGATAATTATTGTATCTGTCCAGTCTGTCCCTCATTCTAGTGATAGCTCTTGTCTCCTGGTAGCCTATTGACTGTTTGCAAGAATCCCTTAGCTCGATGACCTCTGGACATTCATCAAAGAAATAAATCGGCAAAATATTCCCCCCCCTTTTAACCTTGTTTGTCGGCATCAGCCTTGTCTGGAATGATTTGCCCGTTTTTGAGTCCTGGAATCCTATCTTTTGGGAAATCCATCCAGTCTCAATAAGGGCGTCTACCAATGGAATATAGATCTCATACTTAAAGTGCAGAGCCCGATACCTGCGATCAATTTTATAAGTGCCTTTCCAACGGGAAATGGACACCTCTTGATAATAGCGCCCCTGACACATCACCAGATTCACCAGCAGATTCTTTAGAGCCAGCTTTTTTCTGTATTCATTTCTCCTGAACCAGTTTGGACCTAAACAGGCCTCCAAATCTAGGAAGGCCTGCTGGTATAGGTCCAGGATTAAAGGGTGATTGGAAGTATGAAAATAGCGGAGCCGCATGGAGTTTATTTCACCTGCTCTCGCTGATCCTCATATGGGATTTCATTTTCATCCAGCCAGCGTTTGAAAGCTTCAATGCTGTAGCAACCCATCAAATAAATAGATTTCCCTTTGCAGCCATGAAGAAAATTAGCAATAAGCATATTGGCATTATATTTTTTAGTATCGATTCCTAAAATACGCATAAGATCATTCTTGCTTTGATATGCCATGTTGTCAGTTTTCATTCTTTATTCTCCTTACTGTTTTGTTCTTGATTTCCCCCTCGCTTAAAATAGGCTAGGAGTTCATCGGGGTTAAAAAAATACTGAGCGCCAATCCTGTAGTGGGGTACTTTTGAATCAGGGTCTTCCAGCATTCTGTAGAACGTTGCCTGACTGATTCTAAGCAGGTTGATAGCTTCCATGAAATTAATGAGTTTTTCTTTCATCTTTATCTCCAGTCTAGCCATTTAAACGGCATTTGCCGCCAGAAATTATTCCATGGCGGTAGTTAAAATCCGGGAATCTGCTTGGCGTATAATCTCAATGATAACAGAGGCTTAGAGACCCTATTTCTTATGAATTATATTTTATCATAGCCCCGGAAAATTTGTCAAGAAACTGATGAATTTTTTGCTAATAATAATGGGTTTTAAGGATGCATCAGGCGCACCAAAGCGCCTGAAACATCATCTCGCTATTAGATTTACCAGGAATAACCTTTCCTAAAAGCCGCTTGATGGCTTTATGCGCAATTGCACACCAGCGGACTCGGATTTAATCCCACCTTGCTCCAGACATCTTTCGACTCTTTGCATATTGCTATTTTGGCCTTGGAGTCATGGCGCAGGATTTCCTGCTTGACATGTTTCAGCATGTCCACTCTCTCCGGGTCAGGGAACCTCCATTTGCCCGCGTCATCAATTAACTGCTGCTGGATGGACATAAGGTCTGATTTCGGGAAACGGCTCTTGACGTGGCCTATAAGACCTTTGTCAGGGCGATACTCGCCAAGGGTTATTACATCGGGCTTAAAATGCGTATAGATCATCTCAACCAGTCTGCCATAGTCCTCTCGCCATCCCGGATAAAAGAACAGGGGATCAATTCTGACGCGGACTGGGTATCCTGCATCTTTCGCTTTTTTCCCTGCGATGATTCTCTCCTCGGGCGATGGCGTTCGATGTTCAAAGCCCTTCGCATTCCTTTCCGTGTTCAGACTGAATGAGATGATTGTCTTCCCTTTATGGGGCAAATTCAGAAGGCCATCCACTTCATCGGATTTCGTGAGGATGAGAAGGCGAACATGCTTCATCTTGCCGACTTCGGGAATAGTATATTCCGCCCAGCCGGTCACTGACTCTATGGCTAAAGGATCTCCTAATTCTCCCGAGTTGAACAACCTTGGCTGAAGCAGTGACTGATCGACCTTATGAAGGGTCTGGAGCATTTTGCCATAGTTCACGTAATGGGTGGAAAACGGCGTGTTCCAGTGAGTCTTGAACAAATAGCAATACTCGCACCAGAAGTTACAGCCGCTATAGGCATTGATTTTCCAGAACTTCCTGCAAATGGCCCCTTTGGGGATGGAATCAAATTGATTGATCCAGCTGCTTTGATTCCGAAGAACCAGAATTCCCCGCTCTGTTTCCAGACGCTTTTGCCCTTTCAGGTTGCCCCACATTGGCAGCTCCTTATTGCTCTTGAAAACCTGACTTGGCATCCCTGGATTCCTGGCCTGAATTCTTTGAACCTGGGATGAATCTGCCTTCTCATGGTAATAAATTTTCGTTACCAGTTTTTTGTTTGTTTTTTTCATTGCGCTCATAATTTCTCCTTTCGTTTTTATTGTTTTTCAACCGATGTGCTCGTATTCCAGATCAAAATATCCACGGGATTTTATTTGATGAAGATACCCGACCTGAAACCGATATTGACCATTGTCAACGCGATACTTGACATATCCTTTTGATATCTGCCGCCAAAGCTTTGATCTTTTCACTGCTAAAATTGATGCAGCTTCGCATAGACTCACGGTATTGTTCATGGTTAATTCTCCTGCTTTTGATGAAATGAAGGGGGGAGATATTCCCCCCACTCATGAATTAATGGCTATTCTTTTCGCCAAGTTTGATTATCAATCTCAACATCGATTTTACTCAGTCTTGAGTATTGCGTATGCAGATCCTTGAGAGCTTCAAAGATTTCTTCATTGCCGGACTTTTCAACAAGCTCTATGAGATTTTCCAAAGCGCAATCTACTGCTTCGAATAGTTGATTCTTTTGGCAATGAAGGCATAGTCCGTAGACATCCTCCTGCGAGATATTCCCTTGCTTGAAGTCCTTTATAAGTTTTTTGTCGTCGCAATTCTGGACTACCCACTGTGCCTGCTTTTTCCAGTCTTTCTTCACTTCGCAGTCCTTGTTTGCTTTCATTTTGTTGATCTTCTTTTCATTCTTCATTCTAATTCCTTTCGCTTTAGATGTTTTATCTTCTTTGTTAATACATTTTTTCTTAGACATTTTTTCTTCCTTTCTTTAGGCGTAAAACGCCATTGTTAGGCAATATTATTACTGCCTAATTTGTTTGAATTATCTTGATGGTTAATTTCGACTTATTTCCTGACCTCTTTTTACATTTACCTCCTTTCTAGATTTTATTATTTATTATTTATCTTCATATTTCCTGATCTCTTTCTAGATTTACCTCCTTTCTAAATATTATTATTTTTTATTTATCTTCTTATTTCCTAATCTCTTTTTAGATTTACCCCCTTTCTAAATATTATTATTTATTATTTATCTTCATTAGTAAAACAATAAAATTATATAGCCTTTAATTAGTTCCCATCCCGAAATAGCCGTTTTTCAGACATGGCGTCAACATCGTTGTCCGGTAAGGGGATCATTGACAAACCTTGGCAGCGATGTTGCTAACCGATTTTATGGAATCGGCGCGTAGACCGCGATTTTTCGCGCACGTCTCCATTTCCCGGTTCGATTCCTTCTTAACAACCGCGTGTCAGTCGATGAGATGCCTGGCGATCAATAAAAGGTTGGCGGTCACCACCGAGGCCCAGGCGTAGGACTTGAATGATTCGAGGCCGGACCATGTGCAGCGATCCATCCCGAAGCAGCGTTTGAGAAAGGAGATCATCCCCTCGATGCCGGCGCGGAAGTTGCGCAGCCTTTTATAAACCCACGCGCTCTTCGCCATATCGGCGATTTTCAATCCCCGCTTTTTATGGAAGGCGACGTCCTTGACGCCGAGTTCCTTGATGTGGGCCAGATTGTCTTTCGACGCAAACCCGCCGTCGAAGGCGGCCTGGCGCGGCGCTCGTCCGTAAATTTCCTTCTGCCGAACGATCATCCTTTCGGCCAGCGTCGCGTCCGCGGGATTGCCGTTCTCGATCACCAGATCGGTCACCAGTCCCGAGACTCCGCCGGTGAGCGTGACCTTATGGCCAAAGCAAGTCTCACGCCGGTCCTTGACGATCACGTCGGTATGAGGCTCGAAGATCGAAACGATTTTTTCTTCGGCCGGGACCTTTTCTCCCCGCAGCACGCGGCGATCGGCCTGGTCGATCACACTTAAGACCAAGGGAATGTAGTGGCGCAGTTCGGCTTCCAAAGAAAGCGCGAAAATCGGATCGATCATCGTCGCGCCGGCCAATGCGTCGACCACGCGCTCCGCGTCTCGGACCGCCTTTCGCGCGACCTTCAAAAGATCGCGGTAGTGTTTCACGCGGACCTTTCTCTTCTTCGCGTTCAAAATGCCCAGCGCCCGCTTTTTCGCCCGGCGGCGGTGATCGACGACGGGAACATCGACCAATCCTTTCGCTTCCCGAGTCAAACGGCACAACACGCGCACCCCGTCTTCGAGCAACGTCGAGTCGGTGGGGTGATGAATGTTGGTTTCGACGACGGTGCAGTCCACGCGGACCTTGCGGCCTTTCTCGATCCTTTTGTCGGCTGCCGCGGCAAGCAAAACGCGGTTGATATTCTCCAAAGTCTCGGGGCGAATCCGCTTGATGTCACGCTGCAGCGCCGTGCGCGAAGGCGTGCTGTCGGCAAAACCGAATTCGCAAAAAGCGCGGTAAGCACGGGAGTCCTCCAGGTGAAAGGCCAACACCTCGTAACTGAAGCCGTTCATCTGTTTGACGAAAAGCGCTTTGAGTGCCTGCTCGGCGCTCATCTTTCCCTTGCATCCCCTGGCCGGATCGCGGAGGCCGCGAACCAGGTCCGCGTACACCCAATCGAATATCTCCAGGTGATCGCGAAGCAACAAATCGATCCGGTGAAGCTCCCGGGCGTGCTCGTGATGGATTTTTTGCTCGACAAGTGAGGGTTGTTGCTGTATTCTTTTTCGCATCGGGACTTGATTCCTCCGTGATATCAATGGGTTAGACACCAATTAAGATAACACAAAAGGATGAAAATGTCCCGATTTATTTTTCACAAATTCACAAATTTATGCTTTAATATTCAGGTGTTACGTATTTCGGGATGGGAACTAATTAATCCTGATCATACTTCCTTTATGGGATTTACCTGGAAAATTAATCTTGGACTTCTATTTTAGGCATCTATCTGGAGTCTGATTCAAAATGCTGCTTTATAGGATTCAGAATTTTCATATAATGATAAAAAGAAATTGACTTATTTGTCCCATCCATTAAGCTAAGCACTGGAGGCTTTCACTGTGGCATTTAGAAGGCATCCTAATTCATATATTTTAATACTTTATTATGCTAAAGTACGAGGCATTTTGTTACGCAGATAATTCGGCATCAAAATAGTAAATAACAAATATATTTATTAAATTAAATATAACTTAAATAATAAGAACGGGAGGTTGATTCCTCCCGTCCTGGGTCGCAATAATTACCACTTTTCACAGAGTCCTTTATGTCCGCAATCTCCACAGGCCCAACTTGGATTTGGATAAAAGACCTCTTCATCAATGGCATGGAGAATTGCCCTGGCTATCTTGAGGAATCGGCTCACTTCCTGCTTCCCTCTGACGGTGGAATATCTTTCTATTTTGGGCTCTTTAGTCTTGAGAAGTACATCCCAGTTGAGAGTGAATGCCGCATCTTCCGGAAGGTAATTGCTGGAGTCCAGAAGAAACTTGTAGCATGTCATCTGGTTGTCATTGGCGATCCTGAATTCATCATATTTTCTGGCGGCTGTCTTGTGATCGATCAGATGGAACAGATTTTCATCCTGGCTATCCTTCAAAATCAAATCCACGACTCCCACCAGGTCTATTTCCCCTACAGAAGCCTTGAAGGGCTGCTCCACTGCAATGATGTTTTCAGGACCGGGCATTCCTGTTACCTTAAGCCACTGGTAGTATGCCTCCATCATTTTGACTCCCAAATCCAGCAGATAATCCCAGGATTCTTTTGCCTTGAATTTCACCTCCTCTTTTCTTTTTCTTTTCATATCCCAATAGACTTGAAAGCTATCAATGAGTTCTTCCTGGGTGGGGATTTCATGGGTGGACTGAATGGACATGTAAAAGGTCGCCAGAGCATCATGAATGGCTGTGCCAAAGATCAGAGCACTGGGAATGAATTCCGGCTGGATTCCCTGGACATATTGGTACTGGAATTTCAAAGGACAGAGCAGGTATTGGTTGATCTGGCTGTGGCTGATGTGAAGGGAGTCTCTGATTTGCTGAAGGGTGGGCATGATATTGGATTCTTGATTGAGCTGCATAATCTTTCTCCTTTCAAAAGAAAAAGGGGCTGCATCCGCGTGCACGCCCCTTCACCTTATCTATTGATGATTTTAGTTGGCCTGAAGATGCTGGATGATTTCGCTGGCCTGGGATTTGGTGAGAAAATCCGGAACCCTGTCGAAAATCCTGACAGTCATGCGCTGCACATCATCCTTGGACATCTCCTTGGATTTTGCGATGGCATAGATGGCGGCAAGCTGCCTGGAGGTCAGACGGCCTCCGTTTCCATTGCTTTTGCCATTACCTCCGTTATTGCCATGAGTACCATTTCCGTTGCCATTGCCCGGAGTTTTGACTTTAGTTTCCTGCCCTTCATAAAGATGCAGACCGACTCCCAGAAAAGATGCGGCCTTTTTAAGAGCATCCGTGGCTGCGGCTTTCAGATCATCTCCTATGGAGACAATCTCTTTTGTCTCACTGTTCTTTGTGATGACGGTGCAGCCGAAGGACATTTTGACAATTCCGTCAGCCGTCAGTTTGCCCACAACAATCACCTGCTGGTCATTGACCTCATGACTGATTATCTCGAAGCTCCATTGCCCGTTGAAGGCTTCATTCAGCCTTTTGATGTAGGCATGGCCCTCCACGTAGGAAAGCTCATTGCCGAAGTTTCCTTTGCGGGTTTTGATGAGATTTGGCTCAAAGGGTTTTTCCAGAATTTCTCTAATGCTTTGTACCATTTTCTTTTCCTTTCAGGAAAAAGACACACCAATCCATTGACCGGGCACACCTGTACCGGCCTGATGATGCGTCAGTTAAAGATTTTGCTTATTCAGTTTTTGGAGTGCTGGGTTTCAGCCGTTGATGGCTTGCTTGGAAGGATTGTTCTGGCGGGATTCCATACTGGAAATGATCTGCTGAATGGTGCTGACAATGATCTCCAGTCTTTCTTTCACCTCCTTTCCGTCGGCCCCATAGATGGCCAGGTAATCCGGCGCTGTGGATGGAATGTTAAAATGCCGGCAGACCACATGGGCCACAGTTTCCGCTTCAATTTCCCTGTGCTTTCTATCCACCTCCTTTCTGTTTTTATGGTCGAGAAGTTCATGGGCTATCTCATGGGTCAGGATGGAAAACCTGTCTGCTCCCACAAGATCACTGTGGAGTTCAATCAAACCACCTTTGGATCTGCCGTAAGCGCCTCCAAGGTCACTGGCCTCCTGGATCTGGATATTTTTCTCAGCTGCAAATTCCATGAGACTCAAAATGAAATCTTCAGGGCAGGTCTGATTGGAAAGGCAGGATACTTCGGGAAGCTCATCACCTTCCGTCTGGGAGACATCAAAGACATGGACCACGCGGAAGCTCAAGGTTGTTTCGATATCCTCCTCATCGGCCTCCTGATGCTTTTTGAAGACCATTGGAGCAAGGATGGCTATGCCCTTCTCACCTTTCTTCACCTGACGGCCAAGAGACTTCCATTTCTGATAGCCTGCAACTCTGGTTGCCTCTGGACACTGGGTAAAGATGAGCATAGTGTTGTGATAGCTGTACTGATAAAAGGACGCGCAGAAGGAAAGGTACTCAAGAAGCTTTGGGCTGCTTCTGCTTTGATCCGTGGAGGCTGCCAGTTCCTCCACAAATCTGTTGATTCGGGATTGCAGTTGCTTGGTTTTTTCACTCATGACTTGAACTCCTTTCTGTTGGTTGAACAAAGAAAATGCCCCTGGGATTGGGACTGTGGGGACTTGGGGTTTTGAGGGGATTGATTTTTGTTTTGGTGAGACTAGAATAACTTGAATCAATTGAAGGAGGAGTAAAATGAAAACCTTTAAGCTGTTATTTGTTTTGATATTTTTGGGTTTGGTTTCAATGACCACCTTAGTTGCTTGCGGCGATGACGATGACGATGATGACGATGACAGCAACGAAATAACTGAATTCACTTGTGACGAAGAGACCTGCACTGATCCAGACACAGGACTCATCTGGCAGAGAGCTCATAAAAGTGGATTGAATTTGGAAGAAGCAATAAGCTACTGTGAAAATCTAAATTTAAGTGGGTACAACGACTGGTGGTTGCCAACAATCTCAGAACTTCGTTTTCTAATTAAAGGTTGTGACGCTACTGAAAGCGGAGGTTCCTGTGGAGCAACAGTTGATTGCAACAGTTGGGAATGTCTAGATGATTCATGTAGCGGTTGTTCACAAAATTCTGGCCCTGGACCTGATGGCTTATACTGGCGCGATGAATTTGGAACTAGTAACAATAGCACATTTTGGGTGCCTCATGATAGCAGTGGACCCATCTTGGGTATAGATTTTTCTACCGGAGGAATTCTCCATCTATACTCTATAGATGGTGGTTATAGCACAAGGTGTGCTCGCCAGTTTTATGGATGAAGAAAAGCGACATGTATTTTACTCTGGTAGCTAGACGATATTCTCTCAATAAAAAAGGGGTGGGGGCTCAAACCAGTGGGACTCCTACTCTTTGTCAGAAAGCAACCTGGTACTCTGGAAGTAAGTTGGGATTTTGGGGGGCTTAGGGAAATTGGGGTTGAAATTGGGATGGAATGGGAGATATAAGGAATCAACTAAATACTTGAGGGTATTGAAATGAAAAAGAAGGCAAATTCAAGAAAGCTTAGTCTGCTGGTGAGTCTGATTGCGCTATCATTATCTTTTGGATTATTTCAAACAAAAGGATTTGCGGAGGAGGGGCTCCTAACAAAGCTTGAATTAAAAAAGGTTACTGATAATGAGACAATTAATTCCATCGTTAGTGACATCTATAGTCCAGCAAAACCACCTGAAGCAAACTGGATTGTCACTAAAGTCGAAACTGATAAGCCTGTAAAACTAAGTTTTATTGTTAACGGATCAATACTTGAAAAAGACAACTCGACAAAAAATGTCTGTTTCCTCGCTTCCTTACGGGATAATGGTCGTTTCATTCAAATACCTGTTCCTCTAATCAATAACGAATTGCCACTAATATCTACTATACACAAAATAACTCATAATAGCGCTCCAGATATCACTTTCTCAATGCCAGTAAAACAAAGCGGAGAAACGCATAAAGCAACATTCAACGGTGCTTCATACAGTTTTATTGATCAACGTGAAGACATAAACACAGCCTCACCCGTACTGGCTTTTAGGAATTACTTGCAGCTACTTGATCCATCCAACGCACAAAACCTTTTTGCTGCAAAAATTCGCTTTAAGACATTTTGTTCTACAGATATCTCCCAGGAGAATTTGGACAAGATTTTTGAATATCTTACTGAATTCGTTTCGATAGCGAAAATGAAAGTATTTGAGCAAAAAGGTAATGAATATTGGTATTCCTCTTGGAATTCAACATTAAGAGAATATAGTTATTACTGTAGAGAATTTCTAAGGGCCATTTCAAAAAAATATCCTGATCTTGAGCAAGCCGGATTGACCTTTAAATGCAGTGAGTACGATGGTTCATGTTACATGAAACATGATTATTATTCCTATTTTGATGGCCGCAGTAGAGGACCAAGTTTGAAGCTTATATCAGCTGAGATAGGCTTGGAAAAGGCATCTTATGGAAACGTAGACCGGGATGAACTCTCATGGGATTATGATGAGATAGTCAATCAGGTAATTTTTTGGGCAAATACTATGGAGGAAAATCAAAATCATGTTCGGTTTAAGGAATTTGAAAAATTGATGCATAATAATGCTTGTTCAGCCTTTGTTGGAGAGATGATAGTTAAAAACTACGAAAAAGATCAAATTAAGGCAATTAACCTATTGTCTGTAGTGACAACTAAATCGAAGTGGCTAAAAGAAAGCTCAAATGAAATCCATCTTGAATTGGAAAAAGCGAATTGGATTAAAGACTTCAATAGCCAAGCAATGTCTAAAATTAGAGAATATTGTCCTCAATATTATTTGTTCAGACGATAATTCTCATACTGGCATTTGTCCCTCTCCCCCACCCAACACCTTCCCAAACATGCTCAAAAAAGACAACTTATGAATTTTTAATCCACCAAAGCCCCCTTTAATGCAAAATGAATCTTTTTGAAACACACCATAAACTACTGGTTGTATATAACATATATAATAACCACTATATATTGATTATTATTGAATTAAGATCCTTCTGCTTGCTGATTCTGCAAAAATTATTTCTTCAGTATTTTCGCTACTTCCTTCTTCCTTAAAGCCATAAGGATCTTTTTCAGTTCCTTCTCAGCTTCTGAGGTTGCCAAGTAAATTCACTACAAATGCGGATAATAGAGCCATTGCTCCCCTTGTGCAATCCATAAATTTGACCCTATGGTAATTTGAGATGCTGTGATTGAAAAACAAATACTGATATTGCCTATAAAAGGAAATATTCTTATGACTTACCACCTTTCCATTCAACTACCCTGGCATGACAGAGGATGGGATGGATGTGTCTGCGATGAACCAAAAAAGAACACTTTTTGCCTGGCTCAAAGACTGATACGAGCTGATAGAAGAATTGATCTTGAGGAGAAATACAAGGGGAAGCCTTTTTCTGAGTTAATGGAAAACGGTGAAGAATACTTGCCTCCTTGTGCAATGCAGGTCACAGCGTATTCCTCATCTAAAAATCCTGTCTTATTTGTTCCGGGTAACGACTCGCCAATTGAATTACCACCATTTTCGACACCTGCCACTCCTTCAAAATGGCTCCAACGATTTTATGCCAAAAATATATTGAAAAAATGGCGTATTTATGACGGAGATATTGTTTATAATCTCGAATACAATAAGAAATTTAAGATAAATTTACTATATGATTTTTTTTGGTCGAAAATTCAACCGGGAGAATCCCTCGTATTTTATTACCTAAAAAACGGGATGCCATTCTATGAAAATAATAGAGGAATTCTTGTCGGGATAGGTAAAATAACGCGATTACAAGACTTGGAAAAAAGTGGATATGACTGGTCAAATATGAAGAAGTACCAGTTAAGTCAACTGCACTATCGTAACGTCGTTATTCAGGATTTTTCAAAGCAAGGCGCTCGGATTCCTTACCACGAATTTCAGTTAGACAAAAGTTTACGTGAAATGGAAAAAATAGCTTGCGTTATTCCAATTCAGTTCGGTAACTCTTTTTCATACGACTCTGATCTTGTGACTGATGATCAGGCCATTACCCTTGTCACAAGAATGATTCGCTTTTTTAATCGTCACAAGGATAAAGCTAAAGCTTCAGATCAAACAGATTGGGAAAGACAACAAAACTGGCTTGAAAATATCCTTACTGAACTCAAAAGATCCAGACCTAAAAATCCAGGCTTGGCTTCATTTCTCCATTACTTCAAGGAGCCTAATTCAATATCTTTTGCTGAAGTGCTTTTTGACTGGGAAGAGAAAAATGAAAGGAACCTTGAAAATAGTATTTTCAATTCTTTAGAACCAGAAAATTTTGAGGGAATTGAGAAGTGGCGTAGCAATATGATGCTAAAAATAATGAATGAATGGGGAAAACTAAAAGATAATAATGAGGATAAAGCTGAACTGCTGAAATTGCTGACCAGATTTGAAATATCACCAAAGCAGATAAAAAATTTCACGAGCCCAACATATTTGCGTTATCTCGGCATAAGTTGTTTCAAAGATATTATTGATAATCCTTATTTGCTTGTTGAAAGGGATACAGGGAAAGGCAACGAGTTCCCTGTGTTGTTTGAGACGATTGATCAAGGCATGAAAGCACATGGGACCAAATCAGATGATCCAAAAAGAATTCGAGCTCTAATTAATACGATTCTAACTATTGAATCCTTTGACGGACCACTGGAAATCCCGATAGAAAATCTCTTTGAATATCTAAAGGATTTCGTAGATATTAATTACATCCAACAAAATCAAACATTTTTTGAGGAAATTGCCAATTTCAGAATAGACGATGAAGATAATTCAAAGATGGTCGGGCTAAAAAAGTATGCAGAACAGAAGGCATTCATTGAGAGTTTCGTCAAAAAAGAAATACCAAAAGTCAACGGCGGTCCAGATATCGACTGGCTCCAATGTCTTGTGAGCGAAGATAAACGGAAAGGATACCTAAAAGAAGAGAAGTCTTATGAAGAGCAGGTCAATGCTCTTGAAATTATGTATAGAAATCGCATCAGTGTTCTTCAAGGTGGTGCCGGCACAGGGAAAACAACTCTTTTAGGCATATTCCTAAAAGCACTGGATGACATTCGTGAAGAGAAGGGAATTCACAACACAATCTGCTTATTGACTCCCAGTGGAAAAGCCAGAGTGCGCTTAACCGAGCTTGCCAGAAAACACAATGTTCCCCAAAAGTGGTTGAATCGAAACGTAAAAACAATTTACCAATTTTTCCGCGACAGGAAAATGCTGGTGCCGGGGACTCTTCGAGTACGAAGCGATTTGGAGTTTGTTAAACCATATCAAGTCAACAACCTGATCATTGATGAATGCTCAATGATTCCTGTCGATGATATGGCCCATATTCTAAATGTCATAGATACACGCCGACTCAAGCGTCTGATTCTGGTAGGAGATCCGAACCAGCTTGAACCGATTGGTCCAGGAACTCCATTTGATGATGTGATAAATATTTTGAAAGATCATGAAGACAAAGAATCAAAAAGGATTGCTCTGTTAACCCAATGCCATCGAACCGCACCAACTGATGGAGAAAAAACAGCTGAAAGCAAAGCAATTAAAGTTGCTAATGGCTTTCTTGAGGAAGCCCAGCCTACAGAAAAAACAGCATCACTTAATATACTTCAAAGACTTGAACAAAAGAAACACATAAATGACCTTGAGCTTTTCATTTGGAATGACTGGGATGATCTTTTTCAGGTGATTGATCTTGCGTTTGAGAAGGTTCTTGGGGTGCCTAAAGAAGATTGGAAAGCCTTCAACGAGACTCTTGGCATTGAAGACTCGCAAAGGAAAAGGGACAAGTTCTTTGATTGGGATAGAAGTAAAATTGACGGCTGGCAAATTATTTGTCCGACAAGGGTAAGATACTTTGGAACCAATTATATAAATCAGAGGATTCAGCAGAATTTTAAGTTGAAACTTCAAAGCAAGGGACGGAATCCAAAAAAGCCAGCGAAATCGCACAAAGATAATTCAAGGATTGAAATGCCTTTTGGAAATCTGGATCTGGTTTATGGAGATAAGGTCCTCCAGATAAGCAATTGCCCTCTTAAGAAGATGCATAAAAGGAATCAAAAAGATAATAAATATAGAAATAACCTTAGAAGCATGCCAGATGATTCATTATTATTTGTGAATGAGCCGTCATTAAAAGAAGACCGGAATATTAAAAGAGTTAGAGCGCCAGTCGAGTCTATCCCTTATAATTCTCAAGGCGCCCTCCATTTTGTTTCCAATGGAGAAATTGGGCTTGTGGCTAAAACCACTAAAGACAGGATCGATGTAATTTATTCTTCGCAACCCAATGTCCGCTACAGTTTTCAAAGAGATCAAGTGGATAGGTATCTGGAGCTTGGTTACGCCATCACTGTTCATAAAGCTCAGGGTAGTGAATTTGGCACTGTATTTTTTATTATCCCCAAAGGCATTGGCAATTTTCTTTCTAAAAAATTGCTCTACACAGGACTCACCAGGGCCAGGAAGAAACTGGTGCTTCTTGTGGAGAAGGACCTGGAGGATCTGAAAAGCATGGTGAAATCATAAGGGGATAAAGGCAGCACTCCATACCTGAGTGTTGTTTAGCCCCAGAAAATATTCGTCCCCATTTTTCCAGAATAGTTGCCTTGACATGTTTCCGGTATTTGAAGAATAATCACTTGGTAATAAGAACTCGCTTTTATAAATTCTGCTTGATCTAAGTTTCGAGGTGTTCAATGGCGAAAAAGGGCAAGAAAAGCAAAAAGAAGGCCTCTGTGAAAAAAAGCCAGGAAGTGGTTGCCAGGAAGGAAGAAGGCTTTTCGCCGCAGGAAATAAAAGCTCTTGATAACGCAGTTGAATTCATCAATAAGCGCGTGGATAATTTCAGCTCCTCCATGATTGAGGTTGGTGAATACCTGCTCAAGCATTTCTTTGATGGAGACATTGAAAAGGCCCATGACAGAGCCCCCAGGAAGGGAATTTCCCTCCGCAAGCTGGCTGAACATCCTGACATCAACATGTCGTTTGTTGGCCTCTCCAGGGCTGTGAATCTGGCAGTGCAGGAAAAAGAGCTTGGAAGTGTTTCAACGTTGAAACACTTAACCCCAAGCCACAAACTTCTTCTCCTGAAAGTGGATGACCTCAAAGAAAAGCAGAAGTACGTTTCCAGGATTGAGAAGGATGGGCTGTCGGTCCGCAGATTTGATGACCTGCTCATACAGGATGGCTACAGCAAGCCCAGAGGTATGGCTGCAATAGACAGCCCTAAGGAAAGGAAGCTGCTTCGTTCAGGTTTCAGGCAGTACATGAATCCATTTGAGGCTATCCTTGAAATGGATCTTTCCAGTTTGATGGAAATGCCAAAGACAAATGTGAGAAGCACTTATGAGGCAGCAAAGAAAGCAAGGGATAGGTTGGATGGGATAATTAGGGATTTGGAAGGGAAGTTGGAGGTATCATGAGTCGAAAGTTTAAATCATTCACATTGTTAGTTTTTTTATTTTTTCTGTTAAGTGGTTGTGGCTTAAAGTTCGCTTATAATCCAAAAGATTCTTCGAATAAACCAGGGCGAGAAATGAGATTTACAGACCAAGTGAAGGCCAAATATTTCCGCTCAGGAGGTTCCTTTACCCTGTATTTCCCATATTTGGATTATGGCCCTAAGGAAATATATTTGCTTCCTGGTGAAGATTGTAAATTCAAAAAACCAAGATTTGATAGTGCTTCGTATCATCCTCATGGCGAATGCACCATGACATTATACAGAAGTTCAGACAATAAAGCTTTGGCTCGTTATGAAGGCACATGGGATGGACCTGTCCCATCAATGGGAACACTTGAAATTCTCGTTCCATATAAATTTTTCAATAAAATTGTTGTTACAGGTTATTGGAAATATTCTTGGACTGGTCGCTACTCCAATGAAACAGTAACTTTGCATTATCGCTCTGGCAACATCTACTCAGGAGAAGTGGAGGGAAGTGATTTCTCAAATATCCAATACAGTGGTACAGGGTCTCTTACCCTTGCTAGCGGTCCTATTTTTTCTGGTTCTTGGCGTAGAGGTATATTTGAATCTGGTTCCATAGAAGGAATCGATGATTCAGTTCGCCAACTTACAATTTCTTCCTCCAAGGATAATAAATCAAATAAGATATTTGGTGTCCCAGCTTACATCCCGACAAAAGGGCGTTTTCTCTTGCGCGACGGAAGGATGTTTAAGGGAGAGTTATCGGGGCTTTATCCAATAGCGGGGACAATGACCCTCCAAGATGGGAGCACGTACAAAGGCAAATTCTCTGGCTATGAATTTCACGGCCAGGGAACAATGTCATATAAAAATGGCGACACTTATGAAGGGAATTGGAAGAACAGCAAAAGGCATGGTTACGGCGAAATGAACTACTCTGACGGGGGAAGTTACTCGGGATACTTTGTCGAGGATCAGCGACATGGCGAGGGGAAGTTGCGTATTCCAAACGGTCAGCGGTTCAAAGTCATTATGAGTCAGGATGAGATCGTAAAAATGGCAGCATATACTCCCACATCGTCTGGAGGGTACAATCCGGACCCAAGTAAAGACATAATGCGCGGCCTCGGCGATTTATTTAATACAGGGAAGAAGTTGAATTTTGTTTATCAAAATTCTCCTGTAGTGAAAGCAGTCGTTGATGATGCAGTAGATTATGTAAGGGCACATAATAGTTCCGGCGGATCCAGCAGCGGTTCAAGCGCGAGTCAAAAGGAAAGCAACGGTGGGGGCGGGTATCAGAAAATAGTACTGGTTGAAGACAATGCCACTAAGAAAAAATGGAAGGTGCATTGCAATGACGGAAGCTGGTATATCGTAAACTACTATAAAGACAAAAAGAAATACTATAGCATGGGGAACTGGTCTTGGTTTAGCGATGAGTCTAGCACGATAGAAAACGCCGCCAGTTACAGGTGCAGATAGGGAATTTCCCTTCAGTGATTCAAAAAATATAATAAAGCAATAATACGAAATGGGGGAAAGGTGTGAAAAGAATGATAACAGCACAATGCCCTAATTCATACATGCCCTTTGACTGCATGGATTTCCCTATCAGGAACTTTTTGAGATGGTGCCCATATGGTGCCTATTTCTTGCTCAAAACCATGCTCTGGGCATTAAAATCAGGGCAAATCAGGAAGCTTTGGAAATTTCCTAACCAGTCTAATGCATTGAAAAAGCTGTGTATTGCAAGGAGCTGAAAACTATCTTTGCTCATTCTTCAACTCTACCCACATCTAACAATTTTAGTTCTATGATTTCAATACCTTATGGGACGAATTTGGCCCATTTTCCGTTTTGATGCCTAATATGGTGCCTACAGTGGGGCTGTTTGGGACAGAAATGGGACAGAGTCGCAATGACGTACTCGGATAGTATAAACTCAAGATTCTTGTGATCCCCGACCCTTTTTTTCCATGCGGTCGGCTTCAATATAATGCTCAAGTAATCGGCGAAACCGTGGGGACTTCGTTCTCTTGTATTGTGCCTCTGTGACTTTCCCGTTGGAATGGATTTCATAAAGAACGTTCATTTGACTTTTTGTCAATGAGTGAAAAATACTTTTCCATTCCGCCGCTCCATTCATCTCATGGGTCCGTCTGCGAATGATGTATTCGTTCGGCATCAATGCGATCTCAATAAATTCTTCGGGTGAACTCCCAAAAGCAGCTTTAAAAAATTCTAACCTTGGTGAAACCATACCACGTGTTGCAAGAAGAATGCATTGCAGTCCACGAATGATTTTCCGGTTCCAGTTTGGCCCAACATAGCTTCGGTCCTTGGCTGTCAAGGGGATGTACTTCATGGGAAATGAGTAAATCTTTGTTCCAAGCTCTTTATTGAGCTCACAGTTGATTCGAAGGCGCTGGTAGAAATCTTCTGGCGTGTCTGTGTAGTTGTACAGCACATAGTTGGAAAGATTGAGTAGATTATATTTGGCGGCCAGACGAATGCATGACACATACTGATCTTCAAGCGAGATGTGATCGAAAGCAATTCGAAGTGGTCGTATTGCTGTTTCGGAAAGTAACGCCATTTTCTTTTCTGACAGTTTCCTCATGTCCACACCCTGGTTAAAATCAACACGCCTCATCCTGCCATTTAGTTTTGCTCCACGCTCAAAACCCAAGGAGCGTATGTCACGAATGATTCGTTTGAAGTACCGTGAGGCTAAGACGTTATTATCTAAAAGAATCAGATCCTGCTTGGAACCATAAACATTTTCGATTCCTTTTACTTGGCGTTGCATGGGTAGGTAATGACGAAAACAAGGCTCAATCGTGTTTACTGCGCAGAATTTGCATCTGTTTGGGCATCCGCGTGTGGCATAAGCAATGTATGCGTCTTCCACATCGTATTTGTAATCGATTGATTTTAGAATCTGGTAGTCTGGAATAAGCTCATCCACCTGAGTGGAATTCCCTTTATCTAAAATGCCGGGTTTATCAAGGAGCCCAGCTATAACAGTGACGCCAGTTTCCTTGCGGATTTCCTTGGCCAATAGAGAAGCCATAACTCCCCCCACAACAATGTTTTCTGGCTTATCTACTGATCGGAGGTAATACTGAATAGTCTTGATCGTTTTAGACCAAAAGAACGTAAAAAGTGTGCTGATGTAAATCCGATCCCATTGGAGATCCCGGAAAGAGGCTTTACGTCCTTTTACGAAGTGAACCTCATCGCCTGCCAGTTTGTGGTAGGACGATATTTTCATAAGTCCTAAAGGTGGGTATTTATTCCGGTAGCCTGGTTCAACTAGCAGTATTCGTCGCATTATGCTTCCGCAAACTCATTCATTAGTTTTCTCGTACAAATATGCGAGCAAGACTTTTGGCAACTCTTTTGAACAACTGGGGTCCAGTCTGAGGTCTTCTCCTTGATTCAAAATGTAATCAGCTATAAGCTCCTCCAGCAAAATGCTCATCCCCCCATTTGCGTATTCCTCCATTGATGCGATGACAGTTTTATCTTCCGATATAGCTGAAAAATCCATATCGTTCGATTCGATTACGATAGCATAAAAGCTGGCATATTCCTCAGGTGTAAACGTGCGAGACCAGAATCGATCTTCGCCATCTCGGCCTAAAGGTTTTCGTTTTCCTGAGCGATAACCAAGGCATGCGCATAAAAAGAATATTTCGTGCATATCTTTCACAACGAAGTTGCGGAAGTCGTTGTAAATAGTCCGGTGACGACGGTCAGTACGGACGCGAATATTTCCATCCATGTTCATTTTATTCTACCTCCGCTTCATCTCTTCTAAGAAATCCATCTGTTTGTCCTACGTCAAAGGTGTCGATTTTTGTTGTTCCAGCGCCAGACCCCTTTAGGATGTAAAACTTTGACCACTGCTCAGTATTCCTTAGTATCTTTGCCTCGAAGCGTCCGAACTCAGTATCAGTGGCAAGAAGAATCCATTGAGTACACCATTGAGGAACATTTTCCAAAAGGTTCTGACGGTGTCCGTGTGAAAGACGACCAAATGGTGTATCCATGAATAAAGGCATTTCAAGGATGTCTGAGCCTGCTGCAGCACTCGCAAGTGCCGCGATGAAAGCAATTGACATGATTTGTCTCTGTCCTGCCGAAATATTCGCTAGAAATGGTTTTTGCCAGCGATCATATATCTGAATGCTGTAATCTGAGTTGACGACCACATCTCTTAGGGTCTGCTTACCTTCGTCATCAAGAAGCTCACGGAAATATTTAGTTGCACTCGTACTAATCATATCCTTGGTTTCACCTGTAAACTCATTATAGATACTCCTTAGTGCGTCGCTAGTGTTAGCTGCAAGAGCGGATCGTTTAGACAACTCATCCCGGATCCCTTGCTCTTTTTCAACTTCTTTCCTCAACTGCTTTAACCGATCTCGTTCTTCATAATCAACGACGAGTTCCTCTTTTAATCGATTCTGCTCTCCATCTAACTCGATAGTTTTACGTTCAATTTTCTGCCTATGTTTTTCAAGTTTGGTTGCATCCTCTTGTTTAGATGATCCAATTTTTTGCTTTAAACCCTCAAGTTTATGACGTGTCAATTCTAGTTCATTCTTCACTACTGCAAATTTCTGAAGAACTGCTTCCGTAGCAACACCAATATCTTCGTAATGACTTCGGATGCCACTTAAATCTCTCCAAAGATTGAGCATTGAGTCTTCGGTCAATGAGTCATTTATTCTATCGCGCCAAAGGAGAATACTTCGATGCTGCTCAGTACCTGGCTGAAGAGATGATCCGCAAATACATTTGCCTTCTGCAATCAGTTTATCAATCAATTCACGTTTAATTTCCGATGGTATTTCATGCTTTTGTCTGCGCTTATCAATGTTCCGAAAAACTTTTTCTGCAGTTTTCCTGACAAGAAGAAGTGCTGTTTTACCAGTGCGGTTTTTCATTTGCTGCAGTAAATCTTCAATTTGCGCTTCAAGATCTTGTTCGTATTTTTCAGATTCTGTTCTCGCTATCAATAGGTGCCGGATTTCTTTAATTTTATCCAATTGAGCATCGACCTTTTTCTTTTCTTGGCCGGCAAGCTGTAGCTCTTCATCAATAAATGCAATTCGATTTTCTTTCTCGACAATGCGCTCATCGTTCTCGCGTAATTGTTTAATCACGCGCGCGAGTTCACCAGTCGCCTTGGTTTCGATTTCTGAGTCGAGATACTTTCTAAGGCGAGAAGTTGCATTCATTGCAGTTTCAAGCGTATCGATGTCTAAGAGCTTACGAATGCCTAAAGAAATTTCCTTTCTTTGCTCGGAACTTGCACGTGTAAGCCTTTCAATTTTCTCTCCGTCAAAGAGAAAGTATTCCCTTAGTCCGCGATCAAGAATTCCCCCCACGATATCGGACACTTCGTTTGAATCTCTTGTTGTAGTCGAATTGCCATTTTCATCTTGGGTTATAAGCCGAACACCACCATCTTGTTGAGCAACCTCTCCATCAACAAGAATACCAAGAATAGATCGGTTAATTTTGTACAACCGGCCAGCATGAACAAATTCTAGATAAACACTGGCTTCAACAGGTTTTTTATCTCCTGCTTGAGCCTCCATTTCTGGGTAATTCACAAGGTACAATTCGTGATGATCAACCTGCGAATCTTGTGAAAGTCGTTTCTCTCCGTATAAACAAAAAAGGAGAGCACGGTAGAGCCCCGTTTTCCCGCGGCCATTCTCACCAAAAACCACAGTCACATTACCAGTAGGTCCCCACGCGAACTCAATTTCTTGTGTCCCCCTGAATTGTCGGAAGTTACTCAATGTCATTTTTTGAAGAATCACTGGGATACCTCCTTATCCTGTGTGATCTTGCGTATCACACCCTTCAACTGTTCCAAAACTGATGATTCTGGCATAGATTCAGCAAGCTCAAGAGCGCGCACTGCCAGCGCTTGAACCTCTGCAGGGTATCTCTGCAATTTTTCCATTATTAACTGATGTGTTTTGGCCATGTGTAGCTCCTGTCCTTTATCTCGATGGACTCCATTACCTCGTGGTAAATGTCCCAAGGTTTTATATCAAAAAGGTGCAGTACTTGGTATGCATTAACAGTTTCCCAAATGACAGACCGAGCCTCGAATTCGTTACTGGCACTTGCGGCAAATTCAGCGAAGCGAGGCATCTCACGCCGAAGTAAGCTAAGGTCATAGTCCCTTTGTAAATGAGCGAGTTGGATATCCGGCACTACGACGAAATCGTAAATGTCCGCATGTACTTTACCTTCATGTTTTCTCAGAACACGGCCACGACGTTGAATGAATTCTTTTGGATTTGTAGTGCTGGCTAAGAAATACGCTGTTTTTGTCGATGGGATATCTACCCCTTCATCAAGGCAATGGATTGCTATAAGTGCTTGAATATCTCCATCCGAAAACTGTTTTAACACCTCTTGCCTTTTGTTCATTGAAACTGTGTGGACAAACTCATGGCATCGAATTCCAAGATCGGAAACTGCACTGAGTATTTCTTTATGAGTACCTGGCGCACAGTAGATCAGAACGCCTCGCAACTCACTACCTGTTTGATTGCACACTGCAATTTGCTTTTTTAGCTCATTGAGTAAAAGAGGTAGCTTGTTTTCAGCTTCAGAAATCAATTGTGCCCTGCGCACAAGCAGCTTTTTCAAACGCTCTCTAACGTCCATAGTGTGGTCTAAATCTTGGGCTGCAATCAGCAGCCCAATGCTACGTGTAAGCTCTTCGTATTCGACCATTTCTCCCGGTGTGAGAGAGGTTAAAATTGGTAAATATCGGTATGGTGTTAAAAATTCACCAATGGCTTGTTCGAGAGAATATTCAAAACAGACACTACCGAAATAATCTAATAGTAGTTGTGTTCCTTCATCGTCATACCATCTCCTTGGAGTCGCTGATAGCCCAATGCGCAACTCCGGCCAGGGCAATAATGCCTTACGCAAATGAGAGGCTCCTAAACTATGCACTTCATCCGCAATTAAAATAGTTTTTGCTGGTGAAAGGTTCTTCACGGCAGAATTAAATCGTTGGGTAGCAGCGGTTTGATGAACCGCAATAATGCAGATGCTAGATAAAACGCCGAGGCGATAATCCTGAATCTTTGAGCGTACTTCATTTGGCCATTGAGGATGACTTCCACTGCATAAAATTGGAAGAAATCCAAATTTCTCACAGTTTCTAAACCATTGATCCAATAAATGAAGATAGGGTACTAAAATAATCACTGCAACCTGCTTTAAGTCATTCCTTCTATCCGCCGCCGCTGCGAGGGCTGTGTAAGTTTTTCCTGTACCCGTTGCCATTTCAAAAAGCCCCTTGAAATCTTGCTTCTTCCAGGCCTCAATTGCTTCCTTTTGAAATGGCCACAATTCAATTTCATGAATTGGCGATTGTATGAATATAATATCCTGTTTGGTATCATCTTCTTCACTATCCAGAGGCCAAGGTCTTTTCCCGGTTCGAAGAGAAACAATTTGCTCTCGAATAGCATCAGGGAGGATTAGCACTTGAAATTGTGAATTCCCACCTTGCCAGAGCTTCAAAAGACGGCTTTGGTGTTGCTCAACATATGGTAGCTGTCCTACTTCCCACGATTTAAAAACAGAAAAGGCTTCGCCATTCAACGATCCCTTGGCAGAATCATTAAATGAGCCATGGATCGCTACAACATCGGCATTGGTATCAATAAAGACGCCAACTTTGTCATGGTAGTCTCCACCCATGTTAAAGTCACGTGGAATTGCGAAACGGAAATCCAGAACATTTTCAGAAACCATCCAGGCGAGGGCATTTAGGGTATTTTTTGATAAGGCGTTGCTGAGTTCAAGAACTTGTTCACGCAGCATGTCGCGTAAAATCGTGTCACGTTTAGCATGATCGCCAACTTGCAAAGCCTCCCAGTCGGCTTTCTGCATAATTGGTGATGTGACGATGCGGGCTATCCCACCATTGTCGATAAGTTTTACAATTCCTTTGCAAGCATTTCGCAACCAACCTGAAGTGAAAAAGCCAACTCCCCGCCAATATTCAATAGATTCTTTAAGTAAAGGTGAAATTAAGTCCTGAATAAGGTCATAATCAGCACTATCGTAAACAGGATGTAACTTAAGGTCTTTGAGCATCGACCAATAACTCCTTCAATATTATTTCTCCTTCCCTGATCACAACATGCTCCCCGGAGCCCAACATGCTCGAAGTAAGGTGCTTTTTAATTATTCCAATTCCCAATAGAGCCTTTTCAAACTCTATTAGATTTGCTGCACCGCCCCAATCTTTATCAAGCATTTTTGCGATCACTACCTCAAAACTATTTGTATAATTTTCACTGTCCCGTGGCACAAAAGCCTCCCTTGCATTACCTAGAATAAGATAATTCCCGCCTTTTGCGAGTAAATCAGCAATCATGGATTTTGACCAGTACAAGCCGGGTGGTAAAGAAGGAAGATCATTCGACTCTACAAGATGGGAAACACGCCCAAAACGCATGCCTGCTTTAACTGCATTTATAAAATATTTAAGCGCCTCATTTTCAAGTGCTTGCTGCTTGGCTTTGTCCCATGCGATTGTTTGGTGGTGAATAACGCATCCAGGATGATATACACAAATCTCAGCATCACGAACGATGGAGTACACGCTCTGCTCTTTATATTTAAGTTTTTCAATGAAGCGCTTTTCCAAAGCTTCGTACGTGCATGGACCTTTCTGATCGCGTATGAAATTGATGATGTGTTCTCTAAAAGTATGCTTGATATTTTGTTCACCGGCGGAAAAACGCGTAATAAGGGAGTGACCGTCAAGAGAAAACTGGTCCTCTGCAAAGCACTGAAAAACGGAATAGAGCATCAAAGAGTTGTCTATACCGATAGACCTACACGTAACTTGCTTTTCATTATAGATTTTATCAATCGTGCAATGTTTTTCTTTAGAAAGTACTTTATGAGTGTGTTCGATCAATGGCAGAATGGATTTTCGGCTTAGTTGGGTATTGTCGAGATGGATATAGCCCCAGTCAACGGTTCGGATGACGTTGGAAACTTGCGCGCTAAGTTGGCTAAATTGAAATTCTTTTAAAAAGATTTTTTTTATTCCAAATTCTCTTGCTTCTTGGAGTGAGACTGGACCACCCTGATCTCTTATGAAGTCTTCAAAAACAATTACTGCTGGTATGTGTTCAGTGTACTTGGTTCTTAAATAGACGTATGGGCATCTGGGGAAAACAAGATTTTTCTGTGCTGATCGTCTTAAACATGTGTAAATAGCGTACTCAGAGGGTAAACCAGCCGCTTTGCAACGAGAGCGAAAATGCAAGAAGGCTCCATAAGCGGAGACATAAGGAACGTCTTTTTTTAATACTTGAAGTAACCAACGCTCTATGTCGTGTATCAGGCTGTAGGGTACACTCACATTATCTTTATGCACAAAAGTGCCACGGTCCCAAAGCAATGCATTATCAACACGTGCAAGTGAAGCATAAGTATTTCTATCCGAGAAATTTGGTCTCCATTTTCTTACTTCTTTGGCAATTTCTGTAAAATGAGTTGGCTTTCCTATTTGGGAAAGAACAATGTCCAACATTTCAAGAATTTTCCCGTAGCGTAATAACCATAGCTTCACCGAATAGATACGTCCTTTGTGTACCTTGACTCGCTCTGTGCATTGTCTGAGAGCCGTATCAAGAAGTGCATCAGAAATACATTCTAGCTTTTGATATTCGGCTGTTGCAGCAATTCGTTTAAGCAATACCTTTTTTAATTGGTTGCGATCGACACTCCATAGATCAGCAGAATTTTGCTCATCAGCAACACATGACACCACTTTCTCAATTTCATTTGCTAGATGGAAAATTAGTGAGTGATAACCTTCGGTCTTTACGATTCCACCTTTTTGGAGCAGTAAACCAGATTCCTTCCAGGCTTGAAGTGTTGAAAAAAATGAAAGAAGAGCTGTTGCATTGCGAAGTTGGTCACCATTCTCACCTTTGCAAAGCAAGACTTTTGTCAATTCATCCAAGCCAATCATTCCGCCCCTTTGATGAACAATGGCCACTGCAGTGTCAAACAAAGGTAGTAATTTGTTTTGCTGGTATGTAATTGAGATTTTCTTGTCTACAGCCATTTCCAGCTGTCGTATTCGTTCTCTGGTCAAAGCGCCAAGCTGTTCCCCAACGAGTTCCAAAGTCATCGGCGTATTTCCAAGCATTCCTTTGCGCAGCATGAATGCGAGAGCTTGAGTCTTTGTCCTAGTGAGGCCATGTATCCAACCTGCAAGCCATGGCGCAGGATTATTGATGTCGATTTTTGCGTACTGAGAATATACAGAGTCTATTCTTGAAGATGAAGTATTCGCAAGACAAGGGGCTGCAAGAAGCTGCCTGGGGTGGAAATCACTAGAATTATTTGCAAGACTGCGTGCGTATTCACAAATACTAGCCTGAATCCTTTGTATCTCGTCTGCTGTCTTTCGGCCACAATGGTGTGTGTCGAGAAGCTGCCGCCTCTCAATACGCATAAATGATTTAAAGCTTTTAATATTCATGCCTTTCAGCACATTATTTCCCCTGACACTAAGGACACTTTTCACTGCTTCGAAAACTTCATTTGGCACTCCTTCATAATCGATCTCATTGATTGATTCTTGTTTAATGTTCTCTTCTGTTTGAGGACAAAGCGTTGATATTAATGCGGCGATCTCATTGTGAGTTTTTCTCCCGCAATTTCTTGTACCTAATAACTGCGTAGTTGTAAGTTTTACAAGAGAGTCAACGTCCTCCACGCCAAGCTTCTCTAAAACATTCTGTGCACGAATGGACAAGTCTCTTTTTAAGATTTCAAAATCTGGTGATCCTTCAGGTAATTCAGTTGAATTAGGGGTTTGCGCTTTCCCTTGCTGTAAATTTTGTGGGGACCAAAGCTTTGATCTGAATGCTTCAATTTCGTTGAAAGTTTTTATTCCACATGTTTTTGTTTGCATAATGTCGCGAGGGGAAAGGCGCCGTAAAGCAGATGAATCCCTGACTCCAAGTCTTGCTAAGATATTCTTTGCTTGTGGCGATAATTCTCGAATCAAGTCCCAATATTGTTGTGAATTTTTAAGTCGTTTAGGGGGATTTTGTGCCTTCACTATTTTTTGTGGCTTATTATTTCGTGGCCACAATTCTAATCGGAGTGTTTCAATTTCCTCAAAAGTGTTCTTGCCACAGTTCCTTACCTTCAATATGTCCACAGAGCTGAGTCGCCGTAAATCAAAAGGATTTTTTACTTTAAGTCTCGCTAAAACCCCTTGCGCACGGACTGACAATCTTTTTGCGATGATTTTCTGAAATTCTTCTTGGCTGAGGGTTTTTATCATGCGAAGTATTACCAATTATATTTTCGACAGGCATATTCGGCTTGATTCACGGTTATCACTTAATCACATCCAAATTTTTGCCGGTTTTGATCCACATTCAATCCAATCAACAATTCCCGCAAGTCGCGGAACAGCCTCAATCTCTGGACTTTAATTGTCGGTGTCTTTTTGCTTCGAAATCTATCTGAGATGGTGTCTTTCCTCCTACTTTCCAAATCGCCTTAGTTCGAACACAACCAGAAAGCGCAACCTTAACTCGGTTTGATATTATTGCATCGGAAAGAAAGAGCAAGGGAAGTGGGTCTGTCTAGTGGATTGATTTACTTTGTTTCCTCCTCCAGCAAAGCCACCGCGTCATGGTGCTGCTGCGGGGCCAGGTGGCTGTAACGCATTGTCATGTGAATGTCGGAGTGTCCCAGGAGTTGCTGCACTACCAGCAGGTGGACTCCCTTCATGATAAGTTAATAATTATTAATTTTCTATTAATGCATTCCACACTGAGTCACCCCTCCCATCTTGCTACAAATTTGCTACGAAAATATTGCACCAAAAGGGGCAAAAACAGGAAAAAACGGGAATTAACAGGGAGAATGGAATTAGGCTAAGTACTTGAAAACAGGGAGAAACGCTGTAATTACCGGTACTTAGATGATTGTGCCTTAACCCATTCAACTCCCGCCACCTCCACCAGTTTGAGAAAAATCAGAATATTCTCCGGGGTCGCGGCGACGCGGCTCGCTTGGGCGGATAGAGGAGTATAACTGCTTAATAAAAAAGGATTATTTGGTGCAGTTGATTTCTATCCGCACTTTTTCTTTTCGGACCGACTATCGACAAATAATCCCATTTTTACCCCATTTTGCCCCTTTTTCTCTCTCCCTCTCCATTGCGTTCGGACTTTTGCGTTTTAGTCCGAAAACGGAGAATGAACAAAATCATGCACTTACGAGCCGTCAAAAATTTGCGGTTCGACTCCCACACGGTATGGAGAGTATCTATGCTGCGGTAAGGTCTCGGACGCTGAATCCGATCCAATTCGAAAAAAGGTTTTGTTGGCATAACGTTGCACGCATGAAAAAGTGAACCGGTTGTCTTGTTTGAGTGTCTCAACAATCTGAAACAGTGGGCTTATTTACCGGATCGATCGAAAGAGATTGACACCACAACTATGAGATTATAGGTTTACCGACTATGTTGCGGATGAGAATCAAACTCAGTCGGTTGGCGGCGCTGCTGGCGTTGATCAGCTTTTTTCTGGTCAAAGTGCCCCATGCTGACGCATGCAAGGACAGTGCTATTATCTGCAATCAGCTAAAGCCGGCATGTTGTGAGGATATTTGCTCCGATGATTCGAAGGATTCGAAGGAATCTGATACAAGCCCGATAGCCAATCATTGCCCTAACTGTTGCTCAATAAATGAGGTCATGGTGCAGAACGCAGCTTCCTTTGATGAGGCTCTTCTGCTCCTGGGGGCACTTGCTCCACCCCAAAAATTCGTCTTTCCTTCTTTCGTGACCACTATCGAGCGACCTCCCGAAGTCGTCTGAAACCAACCAACTTTTTTTTGGATGAGGCGGTTCTCGGATCACGCCGACCGCTGCGTGCGTGCGCCCAGTCTCTAATGTCCGCTTCATCCATGGAAATCCCCGAGTGAAATCGCATTGATTCGATCGGTAATCATTGTGGATGGAGAAAGGAACGCATATGGATGAGCAAAATAAAAAGTACCCTCTTCTGGCAGTTATTATTCTGGCGGTTTGCCTGATTCCGATTCCAGGATTCGGCCAGGAGCAGAAGGTTGTCCAATGGGCGGATATCGAAGTTCTTTTGGACCAGCATCCCACATTGCTGGCAACCCAAAGCGAAGTCGACGCCGCAAAGGCCAGTATAAGGCTAAGCAGGCAATACCCGAACCCGGAGGTGACCGCAAGTTACGGACGCGGCGAATCCTTGGAAGGCGATGATTCGGCGGTCATTTGGGGCGTCGAGGTGGAAATCCCCTTTGACAAACCGGGGACCTTCATAAACGAATCCCGAGCCGCCAAGGCCAACTGGAAAGCCGCTGAGAGCGAGGCCGTCATGGAAAGGCGGGAAGTCGTCCGTCAGATCAAAGCGCTTTTTTTCCAGACAGTGATCGGCTGGGAACGGGTCGATTCACTCCATCGATCCCGCGAACAGATGAAGCAATTGGTGGAGACTGCCCGGTTGAGAGTCACGCACGGTGAAGCGCCCCCAACCGAGTTGACACGACTTGAAATTGAATTTGAGAAAGTGGACATGGATTTCCTCGCAGCTAGACAGAATCTAAATGTGGTTCAAAAAAGCCTCGACATTTGGTTGGGGGGAAAATTGCCTGACGTTTACCGAGTACAGGCCGACTGGACCAACCTCCCCTCATTGCCCAGCCTTGAGACCTCCATGAATTCCATCGAGGCAGAGCATCCCGAGCTTAACGCTGCCCAACAACGAATCGTGGCTGCGGATTCCCTTTTGCGTGCTGAGCGCAATCGACTTTTTCCCGAGATCAAAATCGGTGGGTTTTACGATGAGGAACTTGATGCAAGGAACTTTGGCGGCATGGTCGCGATTGAAGTGCCTCTATGGAATTGGAACATCGGCGGAATGAAAAAAGCCAGAGCAGAGCGTTCAGCGGCAAAATATAGAAAAGTTTATTTACAGAGAGAACTGATCGACTCGGTTCAGCAAGCGCACACTCAAGCAAGTCAGTTTATAGAGAGGGCCCACCGATACAGGGACTCAATTTTGCCTAAAGCTAAGGAAACAGCCAAAGCTCATGAACGCTTGTACAAGATCGGCGAGACGAGCGTAATGGACCTTCTCGATGCGAGAAGAAGCCTCATCGAAACCGAAACGGAAATGCAGGATGCCTTTCTTGAAGGCTGGTTGGCTTACCTCGACCTAATTGATCTTATGGGAGATTACAATGCTTAACAAGAACGCCTTATTGCAGATGTTCTTACTTGTCGCTTTTTTTGCAATAACCGTCTGGATGATCGGGTGCGATAACGAGTCACACGGATCGAAAGAACTTGCTCATTCCGAGAATCCAGCGCAAGACGAACAGGAAAGCCAAGATAGCCACGACAATTGCGCGCATGCCGCAGAAAAAGATGATCACGACGATCACGATACGGAGATTGAAGGCCGTGATGAACATGGTGAAGATAGCCACGCGGGCCACGGTCACGGCGAAGGCTCGGACCTCGACAAACCCATCGAGGAACTTTTCGCCGCCGACTGCGAACACAAACTCAAAACCCACAAATGCGATGAATGCCGTTATGAGGTTGGCGTTGTAAAAGTACCGTCGGAACTGATCGACCGTGGCTTGATTTCCGTCACGAACGTTTCCCGCCGAGACTTTGATTCCGAAATAGGGCTCACCGGAGAAATCCAATTCGACAAGCAGAAAATCGCCCGCCTCGGTCCGAGCGTGGCAGGGACCTGTTCGAAACGTCAAAGTGGACATTGGAGACAAAGTCAAAGCCGGGCCAAACCCTGGCTATTTTAGAAAGCGTCGAATTGGCAGAGGCGCAGGCCGCTTATCTGGGAGCACTTGCCCAACAGAACCTGGCCAAGAAATCTTACGACCGCCAGAAAGCGCTGCGCGAACAGAACATCAACAGCGAGAAGGATTACCTCGAAGCTCAACAGCAGTTCGAGACAGCCAAAATACGGTCGAACTCGGCAAAACAGAAACTGCTTCGGATGGGCATTTCAAGCGGAGCCGTCTCTTCTTTGGCGCAAAAAGGGCACTCCTCCGCCACCGGTTGGCTTCCCATTTCGGCTCCCTTTGACGGAGAGGTATTGGAGATTCATGCAGTGCGCGGCGAACGGATTGAACCCGGAGCCGAGACGATTCTTTTCGGGGATATTTCCTCCCTCTGGGTCTGGATCGATCTTTATGAATCTCAATTGGCTGACGTAACAACGGCGATGTCTGATGAGGGGCTGCCGGTGACGATATCGGTACGGGCATGGCCGGACGAGCAGTTCTCCGGGCGGGTGGACTACATCGGCAAAATGATGAACGAAGCCACCCGAACCATAAATGCCCGAGTCGTTCTGGACAACCCGCAAGGCAAGCTCAAACCCGGCATGTTCGCGAAGGTTGGTTTTAGGGAATGAACTCATCCGACGGCAGATTCGCAGCCCCAGCGAAATCCGTGGTTTCAGACGAAGACCGTGAATTCGTTTTTGTTCGACATGAGGGTGACTTTTTTGTCCGACGCCCGGTGACCAAGGGGCAGCAAGTGGACGGGTATGTAGAGATTCTTGACGGCGTGGAGGAGGGGCAAACTGTCGTTGTCGCCGGGACCTTCTTGCTCAAATCCGATGTATTGCGCTCGAAAATGGGCGCGGGCTGCGCCCATTAGGAGAACCCAATGTCGAAAGTAACAGATATTATCCTTCAGCACCGGTCGCTGGTGCTGGTCTTGGCATCCGTGATCGTACTTCTGGGAATCGTCTCATGGACGCGACTGCCGATCGACGCGTTCCCTGACGCAAGCAATCAGCAGGTAATGATCCTGACCGAAGCAGAGGGCTTGGGACCGCTGGATATTGAACAGCAGGTCACGTTTCCCATTGAGACAGTCATGGGCGGGCTCCCGCACGTAAAGATGGTGCGGTCCATGTCCAAAACGGCCCTTTCCCAGGTCGTTGTGATCTTCGAGGACCGTGTCGACACCTACTTCGCACAGGCAGCTTGTTTTCGAGCGTCTTCAGCTTGCAAAGGAGCAGCTTCCACCAGGGATTGAACCGGAAATGGGTCCGATCAGCACTGGATTGGGCGAAGTCTACCAGTACACTTTGGAAAGTGATCAACACAGCCTGACGGAGCTGCGTACATTTCAGGACTGGATGGTCGCACCGCGTCTTCGCACGATCCCCGGCGTCAACGAGGTCAACAGCTTCGGAGGATTAGTGCGGCAAGTGCATGTGCTGGTGGAACCGGACAGACTGCTGAAATACAAGCTTACCCTGGGTGATATCGTCGAAGCTCTGGCGTCCAATAACGCCAATGCCGGTGGGAACTTCATCATCAAGGACTGGGAGCAGGAAAACATCCGAAGCATCGGACTGTTCGGCTCTGAGAAGGACATCGCGGACGTTGTGCTTCAAGCCGAGGATGGAACTCCCATCTATCTTGCCGACGTGGCGGAAATCACTGAAGGGCACATGACGCGGTTGGGTGCGGTTTCCCGTGACGGCAAGGGCGAGGTAGTGGCGGGCATGGTAATCATGCTCAAGGACGAAAACAGCAAGGAGGTTGTCCAGCGGGGTCATGGCGGCCATTCCATCCATCGAGCGCGCTTTGCCACAGGGGCGTAACGATTAACACTTTTTACGACCGAATCGAGCTGGTGAAAGCCGTCATCGGAACAGTCATCGGGGCTCTGATGCAGGGCGGCCTGTTCGTGGTTATTGTCCTTTTTTTGCTCATTGGAAACCTGCGTTCGGCCCTAGTCGCCGCGCTTAGTCTTCCTATGACCGCATTAATTGCTTTCATTTTCATGGACGGAGTGCAAGCAACCGCGAACCTGATGAGCCTAGGAGGTTTGGCCATTGCCATCGGAATGGTGGTGGACGGATCGATCGTTGTCACCGAAAACATAACTCGCCATTGGCAAAATCGGGAGGACGGAGACCGGCTGTCTGTGGTCATGAATGCGGTACGTGAAGTCGCACGCCCAATCGTCTTTTCCATCATGATCATCGTGATTGTGTTCGTGCCGCTTTTCGCGTTGGAAGGGATGGAGGGCAAGATGTTCAAGCCCCTTGCCCTGACCATGATTTTCGCGATGATCGGCTCACTCATCGTGGCACTGACCGTGGTGCCGGTTATCTTGTCCTTTGTCCTGAAAGCAGGTCAAAAAGGCGGCGAATACGGCCACTTCGTCCGTTTACGCCAGCGGTACGTCGCGTCCTTGAAAAAAGTGCTTGATAAGAGGAAGATCACTTTGGGCGTTTCCGGCGTATTGTTGCTTGCCGCTTTTGCGTCGATTCCCTTTTTGGGTATGGAGTTTCTCCCTCAGTTGGACGAGGGGGCCGTCGCGATCAACGTCGTTCGCTTGCCCAACGCTTCATTGAACGGCTCGGTCCTTACTTCGGACTTTATGGAGGAGGAGCTGTTGACCTTTCCGGAGGTGAAGACTGTCGTATCCAAAACAGGGCGTGCCGAGATATCCGAAGACCCGATGGGACCGGAGCAAACCGATCTATTGATCATGCTGCACCCGGAGCCGGAGTGGGACACAGGCCGTGACAAAGAAGAACTGGTTGCGGCCATGCAGGAGCGGCTGGGGCGCATCCCGGGCGTCCGGCTCGCGTTCAGCCAGCCGATTGCCCTGCGTGTCAACGAACTGATCTCAGGCGTGAAGAGCGACCTGGCCGTGAAGGTCTTCGGGTATGACATCGACGTTCTCAAGGAGACAGCGGACCAGGTCGCAACGATTCTCCGATCTGTAAAAGGTGCGGAAGATATCAGCGTCGAGCAGGTAGCCGGGTTCAGCCAACTGGAGATCATTCCCGATCGTCGGGAGATGGCGCGGCATAAGTTGAACATCGAAGACCTCAACGAAATCGTCGAGACGGCCATTGGAGGGAAGGTCGCCACAGAACTGGTCGAAAAGCAAATGCGGTTCGGTGTGCTCGTCAGGTTGCCGGAGAACCGGCGAAACAGCATTGAGGCGGTAAATGCGCTTCTCATTCCGACCCCGACCGATGCAAAGATTCCTCTTGGTCACATCGCTGAAATCAAGCGTATCGAAGGTCCGGCCCAGATCAGTCGCGAAAACAACATGCGGCGGGTTGTCGTGGAAGCCAACATACGTGGTCGCGACCTTGGCGGATTCGTGTCCGAAGCCCAGGAAAAATTGACGGGACTGGCAGGCTCACTGCCTTCCGGTTACTGGATCGAATACGGCGGGACCTTTGAAAACCAGGAACGAGCCATGAAGCGATTATCCGTTGTGGTGCCGATATCGATCATGTTGATCTTTCTGATGCTCGTATCCGCGCTGGGTTCGTTGAAATCCGCCGGGCTCGTTCTGGTGAATCTTCCCTTTGCCTTGGTCGGTGGGCTTTTGTCCATGCTCTTATTGGGCATCACGGTTAACGTGCCTTCCACAGTGGGCTTTATCGCCTTGTTCGGATTGGCGGTTCAAAACGGTACGGTTCTTCTTACATTCGTGGAGCAGCTTCGGGAAAAGGGGCGAAGCGTACGTGAGGCAGTGGTGGAAGCGGCAGGTTTGAGATTTCGCGCTCTGTTGATGACCGCAGCAACGACGGTGCTTGGCTTGTTCCCTATGATTTACGCAACCGGGCCGGGAGCCGAGATTCAACGCCCTTTAGCGGTGGTAGTGATAGGCGGGATGTTCTCCGCGACGCTGTTGACATTATTTGTACTTCCTACTTTGTACGTATGGATGCATGAAAAGGGGAAAGCAGAAACTTTATGAAATCATATGGAAAATTGAGTATTATTTCCATATAGCCATAAGTTGTCGCCTCACATACCCCTCATCTACCCCGACGGCCTGGGCGAGTTCGCTGAGATTCTGAAATTGTCCAGACTCCATCGCCTCCATCCAGGCGTGGGCCTTGGCGATGGCGACGGCGCGGGGATCGGGGGGCGGGCTGTCTGGAAACACCGGGCTCGTGCCATCCGGCAGGATGATCTGCTTGCGGCCCCCGTACTGGCGGGTGGAGAAGTCGATGGAAAGAGTCAGCGGCTCACCGGGCTCAATATCCGGCGATCCACATACTTCACCGGCCAGGGCCGCAATACCCCGGTCGTGAAAAACCAGGTCCAGGTGGTCGTCCCAGACGACGGCCTCGCGCACCAGCAAGCCCACGATCCTGGCCTGCTCCCCGGGATATAGCTCGTCCCACAGGGCCTCGAAGTCACGGAGGCGGTCGATGATTTCGGAGTCGGTGGTGGCGGTGGTGGATTCGCTGGACGAATCTGGATCGCCCGCATCTCGAACCACCCAGCACACCCGCCCCACGATTTCCGGCGCCTGAAGCACACGCCGGACCTGACTCACGACCAGCGCCTCAATGTCTCCGGCGGGCAGCGTTCGCACGGGGCATTCGTCATAGCCCGATTTCCGCGCCCGGAGGCACAGATAATACCGATACGTCTTCCCGTTCTTCCTGGCGAAGGTCGGTCCCATCGATCCACCGCAGTGCCCGCACTTGAGAATGCCCTTGAGCAGCGCGGGCGTCTTGGCGCGAGCGTTGTTTCCACGCACGCGGCAGTTCTGTTCGAGGATGGCCTGGACTTGGTCGAACAAAGCGCGCGGGACGATGGCTTCGTGCTCGCCCGGATAGTGCTGGTCGTGATGGGCGATCTCGCCCACGTATAGCCGGTTGTTGAACATCCGGTAGAGGTGCATCTTGTTCCAGGCGACGCCCGCATGGGTCGTGCCTTTGGCCGTGACCCATTCCTTCGTCCGATGCCCCTGTTGGTTCAGTTCCTTGGCCAGCAAGGTCGCCGAGCCGATCTGCGTGAACCGTTTGAAAATGTGATGAACGAGCCGGGCTTCCCCCTCATTTATCACTAGCTTCTTCGCGGCACGGTCCACATCGTAACCCAGCACCGGCATACCGCCGCAGTATTTGCCCTTGCGCTTGGAGGCGGCGATCTTGTCGTGGATGCGCTCGCCGATGATTTCTCTTTCGAATTGCGCAAACGATAGAAGGATGTTCAATGTTAATCGGCCCATCGATGTCGTCGTGTTGAACTGCTGCGTCACGGATACGAACGTCACGCCCTGGCGTTCGAAGGTCTCAACGATCTTCGTGAAGTCGAGAAGCGAACGGCTCAGGCGGTCCACCTTATAAACGATCACGCAATCGACGTGGCGGTCCTCGATGTTTTCCAGGAGGCGCTTCAGTGCCGGGCGATCCATCGTGCCGCCGGAGAAACCGCCGTCGTCGTAATGGTCGGGCAACACGACCCAGCCTTCGCTTTTCTGACTGGCGATGTACGCCTCGGCCGCTTCGCGTTGCGCGTCGAGCGAATTGAATTCCTGGTCCAGTCCCTCGTCAGTACTTTTTCGGGTGTAGATCGCGCATCGGACCTTTGGTTGAAGTCCGTTGCCGTTTTTAGCTGTGCTGTTTCCGTTCTTCATTTACGACGGTTCCCATTGCTGCTGCGCAATCCGAAAAACGCGGGGCCGTTCCAGTGGGTACCGGTAATGACCTTTGTAATCGCGGTCAGCGAACGGTAGGTCTTTCCATGGAACTCGAAACCATCGCGGACCACGGTGACCTCGTAGCGGCCGTCGTTCCATTCGCGGATCAGGCGAGTGCCGATTACAGGTACCCCCTGGCGTTTCGACGCTGGGCGCGGTAGCGCGGCCATCTCGTCAAGGTTGTGCTGCGCAGTGATATCCTTTATGCGTTCGTTCGACTGGTTCGAAAGACCGCCGTGTTGAATCTCCTGGAGCCGGTGAATCAACCGACGCTCCATGAAGGACCGGCTGTAGGCGGGCGACTCCGTTCCGAACAGTGCCGTCCATTTCTCACGCAGACCTTCCAGCGGCAGCTTCTTGATCTGCGCGATCTGCTTCAAAATCGAATCCGTCATCGTCTCTCTCCTCTCTGCTTCGGTTCGAGACGACAAGGGATCACTCCGGTCGAAACCTCAAGGCCAATCTCCACCATGGGCAGAGAAATCGGTTTTTTTCGCACATCGCGCAAATGGAGCCGCAAGATACCCTCGGCAAGGATTTCAGCAATTTCAGCGATAACGATTTTGCTTTTCATAAAACTAGAATAAGGGGCCGCAATTTAAAAAGGCAACATTGAAAGGTGGTAAAATGGTTTAAGAAACATTTCCCCGGCAGGTGTTTGAATTCCCCGGCGTTGGTGAGATAGGAGTACATTGTTTCGGCATCTGAACAGAACTTTCAGACAAGCTATTTTTATCGCATTTCATTGTTGAAAAATTAAGCCAACATACCACTCAGCGGGAAAAATGGGCCTCACTATTCATGACCGCATAAAGTCCATTGTCTTTTCATCCCACGGCCACTTCTTGCGCCAATCGGCTGTTACAGCGTTTGCCCTCGCGATTTTTGCGTAGAGACCGCTGGAGGGTTTTGGCTTGCGTTCGAATGTTTCCGGATCGACGGCGACAAGGCCGAACTTCGGGAACCAGCCGTCCTCCCATTCGAAGTTATCCAGCAGCGACCAATAGAGATAGCCGCGTACATCGGCGCCTTCCAAAATGGCTTCACCGACCTGGCGCAAATGCTCGATCAGGTACGCGCACCTCCATTCATCGTCATCCGTCGCCAGGCCGTTCTCCGTGATGTAAATGGGCAGGCCGAATTTTGATAGACGAAGGAGGTTCGCTTTCAAACCCGGCGGATATGGCGCCCACGCGGTCTGCGTCATCCGATGACCGGCGCTGGCGTTTTGCGTGCGGATCGGCCAGTTCCACTTACACCGGCTCTGATTGTAATAGTTGAGGCCCCAGAAATCCGTTGAGTCCTTCAGGCCCGGAAGGACACGCCCGTCGCCGAGGGGCGGCAAACGTCGACCGGTGCGGATGCCCTCCAGGATGAATGCGTTGTAAAGCCAGTCGTGCTGCGCAGCAGCCAATCGATCTAACGGATTGGCCGGATTGTAGGGCGTGTAATTAGGAAGGTTCTGTACAAGTCCGACGCGCGATCCCGGGGCTTCGCGCTTGAGGGCGCGATAGCAGATGGCATGCGCGGCGAGGATGTTGTTCATAACACGGCGAAACTCGATCAAGCTCTTCTTGCCGGGGGCGAAGTAGCCGAAGAGGAAACCCATCATTGCGAAGATTGACGGCTCGTTGATGGTACACCAGAAAGGAACGCGGGTACCGAAACGCTGGGCAATCAATTCGCAATAGCCCTCAAAATAGCGAAGGTTTTCCGCTCGGGTGAAGCCGCCCCGTTGCGCAAACCACTGCGGCACGGTGAAATGATGCACGGTGACGAATGGCGTAAGCCCTTGGGCTTCGAGAGCGCCCAGAACTGCGCCATAGTGGGCGATGGCCTCCTCATCGATTTGCCCTTCCCGCGGTTCGATCCGAGCCCACTCAAGAGAAAACCGATGCGCGTTGTGGCCCAAAGAGCGGCAGAGAGCGAAATCCTCGGTGAAGCGGTTGTAGTGATCGCAGGCCCGGCCCGATTTTTCATTTCGCTGGATATGGCCGTGAACCTGTTCGTAGGTCCACCAGTCGGAGTGGATGTTATCGCCTTCCACCTGGTGCGCCGAGGTCGCTGCACCCCAAAGGAAACCCTTCGGAAACGTTATCGTCTCAGGCATTGGTATCGCTCCTCTACCGTTTTTACCATGACTCTGGGTTCGCAGCCCATCCACTGAAAATACCGCAAAATGGCACACTATGTCGATTGTCATGCCATGCCATTTGTTTTATAATCGTTCCTGTGAAATGGCAACGGCAGTTTTTTCCGAAAGGACAGCAGGATAGGGCGTTTTATGAAGCAAGCTCTACCAACCTACGGGACCGGCCTTTTAACCTCATTGCCTCCTGAGTGCTTTTCCGACTGTATTGTTTTCTGCGCGCCGGAACCTTGGGAAACCGTTCGCCGCCAATTCCCGCTACCGCCACGCGCCGCCGTCGTTCCGGAATCCATGGAGCAACGCCTGCTGGAGAAACAGATCGACAGTCTGCCGGTTGCGGACACGGTTTTCGGAATCGGTGGAGGTTCCGCTTGCGACGCCGCGAAAATGTACGCCTTTCGCAAAGGTGCGCGTCTGGTGCTAGTGCCCACCGTACTTTCCGTTGACGCTCCCTTTACCAAGGCCGTGGGTGTCCGCGTGAATCACTGCGTGCGGTACGTAGGCGAGGTGTTTCCGGATCACTTTCTGGTCGATTTCGACATTTTGCGTCGAAGCCCCAAGCGCCTCAACCGAGCGGGCATCGGCGACGTCTTGTCGATCTTCACCGCACTTCCGGACTGGCATCTGGGACGGGACTTCCACGCCGAAGCCTATGACGAGGGCATCGCCGGCGAATCGCAAAGACTGCTCGATCGACTCTTCGCAGGCGCCGATGATATTTACGATTGCAACGAACAGGGCTTGAAGCTCATTGCGGATTTGTACGTCGGCGAAGTGGCGCTCTGCGAAAGGATGGGCAACAGCCGGCCCGAAGAGGGATCGGAACACTATTTCGCGTACGCGCTCGAATCGGTCACGCGCAAGTCGTATATCCACGGTGAACTGATCGCGTTTTCCGTGCTGCTTACCGCTCTTTACCAGAATCAGGACATAGAACAGGTGTTGGATTTCCTGCGCCGCGTCGACGTGTTGTTTCAGCCCGAACAAATTGACGTTTCGTGGGACGAGGTCGAGCGGGCGCTTCTGAGTCTACCTGAATTCCTGAGACAAGAATCACAATTGCTCTACGGCGTATTTCACCACCAGGGAATGGAACATTTGGCGGCCAGCGAACTCATCAGGCGCTTTCAAAGAGCGGTGGAGAAGTAAAGGAGCGGATCATGCGCAGACGTTTCTTCGCCCTATGGGTTTTAGTCATGTTGTGTTTTCCCGCCCTAGCCCAGGCACAGGCGGGCGTCGAAAAATGGTCGTCGCTGCCCATGACGCTTGACCTTGAATCGGTGCAGGGACGCAACATTCCTTTGCAAAACGGCCGACCAATGATTTCTTTTGAGCCGCAAGAACGCCCGATGCTGGACCTCGCAGGAATGTGGAAGAAACTCCGTGTAAACGTCGATCATACGTTTAGCATGAGCCCACGCAGCGTGGATTGGTTGGCGGCCGTTGAAGCGGAAACCGGCGGCGCAACGCGAGCGAATTTCGACGACTCTACGTGGGCAGAGCACCAGTTGCCGGGCGTCGAAAACGAGATGCCAGCCACTCCCGACAACCCCATCGGCGCCGAGGTTTACGACCAGGGTATTTACTATCGCCGACATATTGACATACCGGCGGCGTGGAACGGCCGCGTCGTGCGCCTGGTCGCCCTCGCCTGCGACTATGTGGCGGATGTCTGGGTCAACGGCGAGTGGGTCGGCTATCACGAGGGCGGTTACGCGCCTTTTGCGTTTGACGTCTCGGATTTTCTGCACTATGGCGCGGACAACGTGATTGTTTTCCGCGTGGACGCAATGCCCTGGACGCTGCGCATGGACATCATTCCCAACTTGTTCGCCACGGATTGGATGCACTACGTGGGCGTGGTGCAGGATGTCTATCTTGCCGCCGCGCCGCCAGTGCATGTTGTGCGTGCGGATGTGCTGCCGCAAAATACGCAAGGAGACTTGGATATTTCGGTCGTCACCGAAAACCGGAGTGCGCAACAGGATGACATTACTATCAAGCTCTCTGCACGAATTCTCGATCGGGAGCACCCGAATTACTTGAACGATCCTATCGCGGCGCATCTGGTCGGCGAGCCGGTCGCGCTTGCCGGTTCGACCTCCAAAAACGTCACCGTCGCGTCTAATGGTTACTTACAGACAACGTTCGATGTGAACCTGACAAGTCCTGCTCTTTGGACGCCGGATGATCCGAACCTCTACGCGTTGACAGTGGAACTGCTTCAAGGTGGTTCTGTGATCGACTCCTTTACTACCCAATTCGGCGTGCGTACCGTGAAGGTCGGCGAAGGCGCCAAGATCCTGCTTAATAACCGCCCGACTTTTTTCACGGGCATGGCCCGCCACGAAGATTGGCCCGACTCCGGTCGCACGGCGACGATGGCAAAAATGGCGGAGGATCTGCAAATCATCCGCGACACAAACGTATGGTTCCTGCGCACTGCCCATTATCCGAACCATCCCAACACATACCTGCTTACGGACCGCATGGGCTTCGCGGTCTGGTCGGAGATTCCCGCCTGGTGGATCAACTACTTTTCCATTCCCATCCTGTTGGAGCGTGGTCTGGCGCAACAGATGTGGCGCGAAATGATCTGGAACGGACGCAACCGGCCTTCGATCCTGTTTTGGAGCCTATGTAACGAGCCGATGTGGTATCTCGTCTTCAATTTGCGTTCCTATGTTCAGGCGCTGCATGCGGACGTCGATGATAACTATCCCGACGGCCGGTTGGTGACCGAGAGCCTCGCAGCTGACGGCGCGATACTAACCGGTTCCTCGGTGAATGACGTGGACGTGATCGGGTGGACCATGTATTTCGGCGTGTTTTACGGCGAAGACATCGTAACGGAAACGACGCAGTTCCTCATGGATCAGCACGAGCGCCATCCGAACAAGCCGATCATCGCCTGCGAGTTCGGTTACTGGAGCAACTCGGACGACAGCGAAACAGCGCGCCAGGTGGAGGTCGCCGAGGAGACGCTCGATGCGTTTCTTCCCCTGGCGGCCGTGGATGTCGACGGCAACAACACGGACGGTTTTCTTGCGGGAGTGACCTGGTGGTGCCAGTTCAACTGGTATCGCGTCGATTCCGTGCACATTCAGAGCATGGGAATCATGCACATGGACCGGGAGACGGACAAACCGGTGCGGCAAACGCTCATCGATCGTTACCAGCCCTTTTTCGAAATGGGCGGCCTGGGCGAGCCGGTCGACGACGATTCCGCGGATGATGACGACAATAATGCGGACGATGACGCCGCCGACGACGACAACGATGACGATGAAGACACGGACGAAACTGACGACGATGAGGCCGGCGACGAGGGGTGTGGATGCTGATAACACCAAAAGCGTGTTTGATATTCACCGAGGAAAGAGACACTCAAGCAACAAGAGGATTGGTTTGATATGAACGCAATTGCGGCGAACAAGAAGTCGATAAAAAAACGTCGGCCGATCACGCGGGAGAGCAAGAAAGAAAAAACCAGAGCCTCCATCATCAAGGCGGCTTTGGTATTGTTCGAGCAAAAAGGCTTCGAGAATACGGCGGTCGATGAGATCGCTGCCGTCGCCGAGGTTTCAACGCGTACATTCTATCGATATTTCCCGACAAAAGACCTTGTGATGTTTCCGTATCACCAGGAATACATCGACGAATTTCGTAGTTTGCTCCAAAAGCATCACGCCAAGGAACCACCGCTTGAGATCATTCGCAGCGCGCTCCGCACCATGGCAGAGTTGTACCTGGCTGGCCGTGAGGAGCACCTGCGGTTTCAACGCATCATTTCGTTGTCGCCCGCCCTGGTCGCTCGCAGCGTTCCCTTTGACGCGGAGTGGGAAGCGGCGATCGCTGGCGCTTGGCGAAATGGCCGGCGCGCTGACTCCAGGAAAAGGCAGGATGCAAAATTGATCGCAGGCGCCGTCATGGGAGTAATCAATGCCGTGATGTCCATGTGGTATGCGGCGGACTGCCCTGCTGATCTGGTGGTGCATGCGGAGCGCGCATTGGATTTGCTGGAGCGCGGGATCGGCAACGGCGGAAAATCCGGGATGGTTACTTCCCGCACACGGACTCCTTGAGGAATTTGATGAGCGAAATCAGTAACCGCCAGCGGACGCGCATCCATGAGTGGGTGGAGACACACTGTGAAACGGTCCTTTTCGCTTTGCAGGACTTGATCCGCGTTCCGAGTTTTTCGGGGCAGGAAAGCGAGATGATGCGCCAGGTTGCCGCCCGTTTTCGTGAGTTGGGCGCAGCACCCCGGTTGGTATCGTTTGCGCGGGAAGCCATGCGGATGCATCCGGCCTACATCGAAACCACCGAACTGGGTTGTCCCGAATCTTACGATGGCCGACCGTGCGTGACGGTGCGTCTACCGGGCGCCGGCGGTGGACGCTCGATCATTCTCAATGCCCATTGCGACACGGTGGGCGTGGATGACGTGGCGGCCTGGGTGTATCCACCGTTTGGCGCCGAGATTGCCGATGGTCGCATCTACGGCCGCGGCGCATGGGATGACAAATCCGACGTGGCGATAGAGTTGGCGGTCTACTCGCTTTTACGGGACCTGAACATTCATCTCCGTGATGACTTGATCTTCCAGTGTGTGATCGAGGAAGAAGCAGGCGGCAACGGCACGCTTCAGTGTGTTATGGACGGCCAGCGGGCAGACGGCGCGATTTATCTGGAAAGCGTCGGGAACGGCCTGGTTGTCTGCGCCGGACGAGGCGTGCATTTCTTCGAGATTCAAGTACACAGCGAACCGGTGATGAACCTGCGGTTGTGGGAAAAGCCGAGCGCGATCGACCATGCGTTGCACGTTTATGAAGCGGTGCGCAAGTTCAACATTCAGCGCAACTCCCGGCTTCACCATCCCTTATACGATCTCTATCCCGACTCGATGCCCAAGGCGCCGCTGGCGATCACTCAAATCTGCGGCGGCATCAATCCGTCGACCACACCGGCCAGCGTGACGATGACTGGCGCGGCCGAATGTTTACCCGGCGAATCGCTGGCAGAACTGGAAAGCGAGTTTGCCGCCTTCTTGGAAAGACTGCCGCAGGATCACCCGGATCAAGCCAAGGCGCGGATCGAATTGTGCTGGTGGGGCATGCGCATGGAGCCGGCGGAAACGCCGATCGACCACCCGTTGGTGATTTCGCTCAGCCAATGCTCGCAAATGGTGCTCGGGTATCCGTCATTTCTGGTCGGTGCCGGCGGTTGCGATTTGCGCCTGACCAATCTGCACGCCGCTACTCCCAGCGTAATGTATGGACCGAGCGGCGGAAATGGCCATGGCACGGATGAATACGTGGAAATCGCATCCTTGCTCGAAACGATTGAGTCCGTCGCACTGACGGTTATCGATTTCTGCGGTGTGGAGGAACATGAATGAGCACACAAAAGCTAAAGCTGCCGCGCGAATTTCCTGGTGGCATTCTGTACGATGCGGCGGAAGAAGAGGCCGTATTACGTGTGGTGCGTGCGCAATCTCCTTTCCGATATTACGGGCCTGATTGCCAGTTCGAGGTGCGCGAATTCGAACAGGAGTTTACCCGGTTTTTGGCCAGCCTCCCATACGAACCCTGGCCGGAAGACACACCGTTTCTAGCCACCGCCACCAACAGTGGCACCGGTGCGCTGGAAGTCGCGCTCGATGCGCTGGGCGTCGGCTGCGGTGACGAGGTCGCAACCGTCGGGTTCATGTGGATATCCACCATTTCGTCTATTGTTCGTTGCCGCGCGATTCCGGTTCTGATCGACGCCGACGAGACGATGAATCTGGACCCAGACGATCTGCGCCGGAAGGTCACCGACCGGATGAAGGTCGTGCTGCTTGTGCACATGGCCGGCGAACCGGCGCGCATCGGCCCGATTATGTCGTTCGTGCGGGAAATCAATTGCGACCGCGAGAAACGAAAAGTTCCATTGCTGCGGGTGCTGGAAGACTGCGCGCAGGCTATCGGTGGGCTCGGACACGGCATTCCCGGATCAATGATGCCGATCGCGTGGGATGGTCAACACCGGCTGGGAGCTTTCGGCGATGCGGCCATCTTCAGCTTGCAACTCAATAAAAACATTACCAGCGGTGAAGGCGGCGTTATCGCCGTGCGCGATCCCCAACTCCACCGGCGCATGCAAGCGATCAATGACGTAGGTTTTATTCGAGACTCGAAAGGCACCGGCAACGTCGAAAACCTGGCCGAGCAGACATTGGTCTGGGGTCAAGGACGGCGGATGACCGAGATGCAAGGCGCCCTGGCGCGGGTTCAGTTGCGGCGGCTCGACGAGATATTGAGGCAAATGCGACGCTCGCATTCCGTACTCGAACGCTATGTAAGAACCAAACCGGGTATGGACGTACGACGACACGAGACGCCAGACGGCGCCGGCCACACTGGAGGCTTTTTGTTAATGCACTTGCCGCGCCTGGCAAGCGACGATCGAACCCTGGCCTTGGGGCGAACGGTATCGGCGGCATTGCGCGAACGCGGAATCCTGGCGGCGTTCCTGCACGACTACGAAGTGCACATCTACTACAATATCCCGCAACTGATCGAGAAGCAGGCTATCGCCGGCGAGTGCCCGTGGGGTTGTCCGCACAACGCTTTCCACTCTACCCACGGCTACCGACGCGGCGCCTTGCCCAACCTCGACGCCAACTTGGCGCGTACGGTGTTGATCGGCATTCCCAACCGGCTAAGTGAAGAGCAAGAAGAACAAATCAAAGCCGTGTTTGACAATGTTTACACCGCTCATATCGCGCCGCTCGTGACCGGATTGATTGAAGCAGATCAACGCCTTCGCGAAAACACCTTGCGCGATCCGCTTGATACCGATGAGAAGGAGCAAAACCGATGAAGAAGAATCATTGGATCTTCGGACTATGGTTCATCGTTTTTATGGCGACAGCCTGTTCCGGCGCCGGCGGCGATGACGACGACGATCAAGTGGCAGACGATGATGATAACGATGCTGTTGATGACGATGACGCTGTTGATGCTGATGACGATACCGTTGATGACGACGACAACGATGACGACAGCGCCGGTCCGGACCCCCTGGCGGTCGTCGATTGCGACGCTGCATGCCTTTCGCCTGGCGATACGCTCAATGTAACCGGTCATGAATCATCGGATCCTCGGGAGTTGCCTCTAAGTTTTTACATCGATTTCGGGGATGGCACGATCGTAACGGATGTGGAAGCGGAACACCCCTATGATGCATCCGGCGCCTATCAAGTGACTCTGACCGCGACCAACAGCGTCGGTGCGTCGGATGTCTCTTCGTGCATCGTGTCGGTGGGCGTGCTGCCCAAGGGACCCGGAACGCTCGACGAGATTGCTTTCCGGCCGCATTACTACGATGAACGCATTTTCGAACCGAGCAATCCTCGGCCGACTGTTGGCGGTATGGTGTGGGGTTTTTTCAACGCCCCGGCCGACGCCACGGTAACGGATATTTTGGTAAACGGCGTATCATGGAGTGCGCCGACCGGCTTGGCGAACTGGTGCGAAGTGACCCCTCCGGTCCTGGCCGCCGGTGACATCGGCATCGTCCGCTGCAGTACCACCGACGCTGCGATCATCGACGGCGCTCAGATATCGCTCCAAGTCGAAACGGATGCCGGTACTGTCTGGACGCGTCAAAGTACAATCGAAACGGAGCCGGCCGCAATCAGCTATGTGACCGGCCGGCCCGATGGTTCAGAGATGCTGATCTATGTGCGGAACGACGCGGCAAGCGAACCAATCGAAATCATAGGACTGTTGCTGAACGGTCAAAACGTGAGCGATTTCGCGATAGTCGATGAACCGATCATCGAAAGCGGCCGTACCGCCGCCATCCGAGTTCCCACTTGCGACGGCATCGCCTGGGGTGAACGCATGGTCGTGACGGTTCTTTATGAGATCGGAGGAGCGAAAGCCGCACGCCGGATCACTCGGGAACTGCGCCTGTTTCCGCAGAAATTCCTGGTAGGCAATTGGAACGGCGATGACGTTTTCACGGACCCCGCCTGGCGGCAGACCCAAAGAAACGCCGGGATAAACATGTTCATTTGGTCCCCTTCCGTTACCTTTCCCCCCGAGGTGATTCTGCCTTTGGCCGAGGAGGAGGATTTCTATGTGTTTACGCACGCGGACAACCCTTACCCCGATTATATCGACGCGGCGGAAAACTGGGGTGACAATCCTCGCTGGTACATGAACGCGGTTGCGGGTGAACCCGAGATCGGAGGTCGATTATTCCCCGACGTTCTGGAGTCTCTGCAGGCGCAAATGGATCTTTTCGGGCCGGACAAGCAAATGTGGATTTACAACGCCTGCTCCAACGTCTTCGGCCAATGGGGTTCCATGGCCGACGTCGGCGGCATGGACCACTACTGCGTCTGGGCGCCCAAGTGCAATTACAACCCGCCGTTTTGGTATTGGGACCACATCGAATTCGCCGGGTATTATACCCTGGTGGCCAAACGTGCGGCCGAGCCCCGGCCGATCATCAACTGGTCACAAGGAATTGATAATGCTTTCGAAATAAACGGCATCCAGTTTCGCTGCAACACGCCCGAGGAAATCCGATCGCAGTGGTACCAGAACGTCGGATGGGGCGCCAAAGCGCTGCCCTACTATCATTTCCTGCAGGAGCACGATGCCGCCTGTCCCGAGGAGCCCGAACAAGAAATGGGTGTCCTCTCAAAGGAGACCGATCAGTTTTCGGATTTGCTTGGGATCGGCGAGATGGCTGGAAACACAGCCTTTGCCTGGTCCGAAGACCAGCAGGTTGATGTTGTCACCACGATTTCACCCGACGGATTGGTGCTGATCGTTTCCAATCTGGATTACGATCTGAACATTCTAATTCCTTTCGAGTGGCGCGAGAAAACGAACGTGGAAATCGTCATCGATCCGCCCGCGGGGTTTGAGCCGCAATCCGCCTGGTCACCCGAGGGTGAAGACGCCGTCCCGCTGGAGATCGTTAAGCAGAGCGGCGGGTTCTATACGGTCACGATTCCTTCGTTGCCCGTCGCCCGTGCTTTGATCATCGAACCGGAGCCCTGACAAACGTAAAAGCGTTCAGAAAACCAAGAGAGCAATATGACACAGAACATCAAAATCGCTCTTGATCGGCAATGGAGAAAGCAGATATGAGAGGCTTCCGAACCGTAGCAGCGTTTGCCGCCATGTATGTCCTGCTTGTTGGCATACCGGAGGCCTGGTCTGAGACGGCGACGAACGACTTCCAGGTCTTCAAGCATGTTTTCGAAAAGACGCTGACCGACACGGCCACCGGCGATTTCTACAAACCCGCCCACGGATATCCGGCGATCCCGGTGGACCCGAAATTCAAGCACGCGCTGACCTTTCAAATGTCCCAGTTTTTCCCGGCACGACGCGAAGTGTTGCCGGGAAACGGTCCATTGATATTGTTTTCCGACGACATGGATGTGCTCGTCTTTTCGCCGCTGGATCATTTCTACGTGAGTCTGATCGATTTTCAGGACGGTAAAATCCAGTACGGCATCGAAGGAGAGATAAAAGAGATTCCGGCCGGCTTTAAGCACAGCTTCATCCTGGTTTCCGGCAAGGGATTGAACGCCGTTATCGAGCGATGGGGCGATCTGTTGCGTGCCCATACCGGAAGAAAACGGATTGACCGTTATGCGGATACGGGACTGTCCTATCTTGGTTATTGGACCGATGCGGGCGCCGCGTATTACTGGAAAACCATTCCCGGCAAGAATTATGAGCAAACGCTGCTTGCCGTAAAGGCGGAGTCCGACGCGCGGGGCATTCCCTACCGCTATTTCCAGATCGATTCCTGGTGGTATTACACGAAAAAGCCGGGATTGGTCGTCAAGGGCGCCAAGCGTTGGGAGCCGCGTCCCGATGTGTTTCCCGACGGACTTCCAGCCTTTCGAAAACGGCTCGGTTTGCCGCTGATCGCCCATACCCGTTGGTTTGCGCCGAATACCGATCACGCAAAGGCATTTCCTTTCATTATTGAAAAAAAAGTTGCGATTCCCCGGGGCCGCGCGTTTTTCGATCATGTCATGCAAAACGCCAAATCGTGGGGCATCGAGACCTACGAGCAGGATTGGCTGATACCTCAGTTCTGGTGGATGGACCACCTCCGAAACGGAGTTGACCATACCGAAACATGGCTTAAAAACATGGATGACGCGGCGGCCGACAATGGTTTGACCATGCAGATATGCATGGCCGGCGCCGCTCATGTGATGGATTCGATCAACCGTCGATCCTGGACAACGGTGCGTTCGTCCATCGACTACAAGCCCGAGTATTCCAAGGAGTCCTATTGGCCCCAATTCCATATCGCAAACATGATCGTCAATGCCGTGGGCTTGTTGCCGTTCAAAGACAACTTCCGCACGGCCGAGAAAAACGGAGAGGCGGAGGCGCTGATCAGCGTTTTGTCCGCAGGAATGGTTGGGCCAAGCGATGAGGTAGATAAGCAAAATGCGGAGCTTCTCCTGAGAACCTGCCGGGCTGACGGCCTTCTCCTTAAGCCCGACCGACCGGCCACGCCTATCGACGCCATGTTTCTACCGCATTCGCGGCCGTTTATCACGAAAACGTTTTCTCGCCGCGAGGGTGTCGGCGAATGGACGTACCTCGCCGCTTATCATTTCGCGCGACGACATCCCGAACGGCGTCTCCGCGATCGGTTGTTTGCCAGACTCACCTACGACGGAAATGAAATGAGCCGTTTCTTTGTATTTCCGAATCGGGTCACCGATTGGCGTGTGAATCTCGAAAGGGACCTCGGCATTCATGGACCGGTCGTCGCATATAACTGGCGCACCCGGACCGGTGCGGTGGTGGAAAACGCGTTTGACCTACCGAAAATCGAGCACCTGTACGACTTTGATTATTTGGTCCTTGCACCAGTCTTTGCCAACGGGCTCGCCCTGATCGGAGAAACCGGGAAGTTCGTCACCGTTGCCGACAAGCGCTTCGCAAACATAGAAATCGGTGACAACTACATCATCCTAGAGGTGCTTGGCGTTCCGGGTGAAACGGTTTCTTTAAAGGCATTCGACACACGCTCGCAAAGGATGATCGCTCCCATTTCCGTCACAATAGGCCCCGCCGGAACCGCACAACTCATGATCAGCCGGGAAGGTCTTTCGTAACCATGAAACACTCGGTAAAACGCTTCAGAATTCGAGGGATGAAATGAAAATTCAAACACAGTGGACTTTGGCATTTATTCTGATCTGTCTTGTATCTTTCTGGGCATCATGCGGCGGTGACGATGACGACGATAACGATAGCGAAGATTCTGACGATGATACCGCTTCGGATGACGATGCTGCCGACGACGACGATGACAATAACGTGGATGCCCTTTCCTCCGCGACTCCCAAGGCGAAAATCAATAGTCTTTCGGAGACGCACTCCGGATGGAAACGCGTTGATTGCGCGGTATGCCATTTGGGAATACACGGCGACGGCTATCCGATCGCCTCGTGCGGGGGATGCCACGGGGTGAACGGCGCACCGATGCGCACCTCGGGGCATGCAAATAATTCATGCCGCGATTGTCACGCCGACAATCATGCGGGAGCCGATTTTCGCTCCCCGTCGGATTGCCGCATGTGCCATGGCTATGAAAGCGTTGCCGCTCCGGAATGCCCCTCCACCGAATCCTTTGACATCGTCGTCATCGGGGCCGGCGGCGGCGGATTGTCCGCGGCTGCGAAGTTGGCGAATAATGGGTTTTCAGTGGCGCTGCTCGAACAGGGTTATCGTGTGGGCGGTTGTATGGGAATGATCCGCCGCGGGGATTACAGCATGGAAATCGGACTTCATGCGCTCGACGCGCTCGATGCGCCCGACGGCATGAACCGCAAGACGTTCGAGGATATCGGCATCCTCGACAAGATAATTCCCGTGAAACTGGACCCCATGTATGTGTCGGTTTTTCCCGAGCATCGAATTATCGTTCCGGCCGATGTGGAAGCTTATCGCCAGGTTCTGAAGGATGCCTTTCCAGGTGAAGCCGCCAACATAGACCACCTCTGGGACGATCTTGCCGATTATGATCTCGTTTTCAGCGCCATCAACAATCTGACCCAGTCGTTCTCGCTGAAAGATTTGATCACGATCATCACTCACGCGACAGTCGCATTCCGGCTTCTGGAAATCAAGGAACAAACCCTCTCCGAAATGCTTGCCGAATACACCTCAAATCAGCAATTGGTGGCCGTCTGGACTCAGCTCGCGCTATTTCTGGGCGTCGAGCCGAACCGCTTGTCGGCGTTAATGTTCACCGTGATGTGGAACAACTATCACCGGCACGGCTACTACTACTTCGAAGGCGGTTCCGGCGCCGTCGCCGATGCAATGGCGGAAGTCGTCGAAGAAAACGGCGGAACAATCCGTCTTAGCGCGCGCGCCACAAAGATTGACGTCGAAGCGGGCAAAGCGACGGTGGTCCGCACGCAGGATGACGGTTGCTATGCCGCTCGTTACGTGGTGTCCAACGCCAACGCGCCGGAGACGATCAAAGGAATGGTCGGCGCGGAGTTTTTTCCGCCTGAATACGTCAACGCACTCGACAATATGAGCGTAGGCTTGTCCGTGTTTGTTGTTTATCTCGGCCTGGATCACGATTTCGGCGAGATATTCGCCAACAGCCACGAGATCATGTTTTCGACCACATACGACACGGATGAAAACATGTCGTATATCTGGAATGGCGATCTGGATCATACTCCGGGAGCCATTGGGAATTATTCGGTCGTCGACCCGCTGGCGGCGCCGCCGGGCAAGAATTCCATTCAAATCATCACGCAGTTGCCCTACGACTGGCAGAGCGACTGGCACTGGAATGACGACTACGATGATTACGTGGACATCAAGACGGAAGCTGCCTGGCGCCTCATTGAGCGGGCGGAAGAATACCTGCCGGGCCTTTCGGACCACATCGAAGTAATGGAAGTCGGCACGCCGCGGACGGTGGAAGGCTATACGCTCAACCCACTCGGCACTATCTTCGGTTGGGATCACACGATCGATCAGTCGCTGGACTACCGGTTGCAGAACCAAACCCCGATAGAGAACTTGTACCTCGCAGGCGCATGGACGTTCCCCGGCGCGGGTCAGTCGGCGGTCATCCTCTCAGGTTCGATGGTGGCGGACATGATCCTGGAGCGCGAAGGGCACTGAAAGGTCAGGCTTGTTTTCTCTTTGGCACCAAAAGGATTTAGTGAGGGGGTAAAACTCATGAAGTTACTAATGGTGACGGTCGTCAGTCTATTGATGAGTTTCGCCTTGGGCAGTTGCGCAAACGATGATGATGCCAAGATGAAGAATCTGACAGAGGATGATTCCACCGGCGACGACGACAACGATACGACCGACGACGACGATTCGGATGACGATGATGATACTTCACCCAATGACGAGCCTCCGATCAATCCGTTTCTTGCCGATTCGCCGTGGCCCATGGCCCATCGGAATCCCTATTGCCAAGCATCCTCGCCTTATCCCGGCCCGGAACCAGGCGACGATCTGATTGTCGATCATATGCTCGCTTCGCCGGTTCCCGCATTCATGCTTTACAGCCCTGAGGATGCGCAGGGCGCAAGGGCGGTATGGACGACCTCGCTTTTCGACATCTACACGATCGACGCGAGTTCAAATCCCCTTGTCGAATTCGACTTTTTCAGCAAGGAATTCCATCTCGGCAGCCCCCTGGCTGGGGAATACGCGCTCCTCGACGCTGAAGGGACTTTTTTTGCGCCGCAAGCGGATCGCATTCATGCTTTCGCCAATGAAAATCCCGCGGATGTTAGCTCGCCCATCGTGGAAATCAATTTCAATCAGATGCCGGATCCGATTCTCGATGAAGCCATTCTCGGAATCAACATGATGTACGACGGAATGATCTCGTTCGCCACGACAGCCGGGCGAGTCGGGGTGGTTTCACGGGACTTTTCCGACTGGCATGTCCTCATGGTGAACCAGGAACCGGACGAGGGCCTCTACAACTCCATCGCCGCGGACGAGGACGGCGGCATTTACGTTGTGACCACCCGTAAAATGTACCGCGTTCAATGGACCGGAGATGAATTGACCCAGGATGAGGCTGCAGGCGCCTGGTCTGCTTCCTACGAACACGGTCCGGACACGATGCAGCCCGGCCGCATCAGCATCGGCTCGGGAACCACGCCGACTCTGATGGGCTCCGGAGAGCAAAACAAGTTCGTGGTGATCTGCGACGGGCGGGACGTGATGCGCATCATGCTTTTCTGGCGTGATGAAATCCCGGAGGACTGGGAAGCGATCGAGCCCGGAAAAGACCGCCGCATCGCCGCCGAGGTGCCGGTGGACTTCGGCGATCCGACCGTTCAGTTCACCAGCACGGAACAATCCATTCTGATCCGCGGTTACGACGCGGTCGTGGTTAACAATTACTACGGTCCCAACGCCGTAACCGGTATCTTCGCCGCATTGTTTTCAAATCTCCCGCAATTCGCACCCTATGGGGTGCAGAAATTTCGTTGGGATCCGATTGGAAGGATTCTGAATCCAATGTGGGCAAACCCTGATGTTTCCTGTCCGAACAGCGTCCCGACCATGAGCAGCAAAAGCGGATTGATGTACTGCATCGGGCAACGCAATTCGACCTGGACCCTCGAGGGAGTCGATTGGGAAACCGGGGATTCGGCTTTTCATCTGATACTGGGCGACAGTCTGAAATACAACAGCTATTACGCGGGAACGGAGATCGGTCCGGACCGTAACATCATCAACGGCGCCGTCTACGGTGTTCTGGATATCCGGCCGCGTCCTTGAAGAACAAAATAAATGGGGATCTTCATGAGAAAAACAGCCGTACTTGTTTTGGCAACCGCCGCTCTCGTTCTGTTTGGCTGCGCTTCGATTTTACTGAATAGAGGTTTCCCGAAGGTCGAGGGAGAGGCGCGGCTGCCCGGAATAAAAAAGTCGGTGGAAGTGATTCGAGACGCATTCGGAATCCCCCACATCTATGCCGAGACGGAATTGGATATTCTCCAAGCGCAAGGTTACGTTCATGCTCAGGACCGCTTGTGGCAGATGGAGACCTACCGGCGCGTGGCAAAAGGAACCCTGTCGGAAGTCGGCGGCCGCGAATTGATGGAACTGGACCATTGGATGCGGCTGATCGGCGTTTCCCGTATCCGGAGCATTCTGGCCAGACGCATCACCAACGATCAGAAGCCATTGGCACAAGCGTACATAAACGGGATCAATACGTACATCGAACAGAACAAAGACAACCTCCCCATCGAATTTCAGAAACTCGGCCTGGTACCGGAACCGTGGACGATCGACGACCTGTACAACGTGGTCGGCGTGAACGCCTGGTTTCTGGAAACCAACTTTGCCCAGGAACTCGTGGCGTTGGCGGGTCGCCGGCATTTCGGAGTGGAATCTTTGAAAGACCTGCTTCCTTCCTGGCCCAACGTAAAGCTTCCGGAAGATCGATATTTTGAATCACTGCGCGGATTGAACATCGGCCCGTTCATCCCAGAGGTGGAGGCATTGTACAAAATGACTTCCACCTATGACGGATTGGGCAGCAATAACTGGGTGACCGCGCAAGGACCGGGCGGCAAGCCGCTTCTCGCGAACGATCCCCATCTGGCGCTTCTCGTACCTGGGGTCTGGTATTTCTGCCATCTGGAGGCTCCCGGATACCGTGCCGCCGGCGCGTCCATGGCCGGGATTCCGGGGATTATCATCGGCCACAACGAGCGAGTAGCCTGGGGTTGGACCAATGTGATGACCGATGTGGCCGATCTGTATGTGTTTCGTGTCGATATACAGAAGCCGACGACTTACTATGTCCACAACAAGCCATTGCGGATGACGTGGCGGGATGAGGCTTATCGTCTGCCCGACGGCTCATCGGAGACAAAACGCGTATACGAAACGATTCACGGGCCGGTGATCACGGAAGTGAAACCCGGTGTTGATGCGGTCGCTGCGCTCAAGTGGTACGGCACTTTGCCGGAGGATCAGATATTCGACGAGAGCGCCATCGGATTCTATAAGTTGAACCGAGTGCGATCCATGCGCGAAGGAATCGAGGCGGGCCGCCATTTCGGCCTGATCGGACAAAATCTTGTCCTTGCCGATGTTGATGGCAATATTGGCTGGCACGCTTTCGGTGCCGCTCCGATCCGCAAAGGCTATTCGGGCAGACTTCCCGCGGATGGATCATCCGGGGAATGTGACTGGTCCGGGTATCTGCCCTATGAAAAAATGCCCTTTTCGATCAATCCCGAGCAGGGCTGGATCGCCACGGCGAATAACCGTTCCGTGAACGAGAACTCCGAACATCCGATCACCCACGATTGGTGCGCGCCTTATCGCCACGAGCGGATCACTCAGGTTCTGGCTTCGATGGACGACCCGACTCCGGAAGCGTTTCGCAGCCTGCAACTTGACGTTTACTCGCTTCAGGCGGAACGGTTGATTCCCAAGCTGGCAGGATACGATTTCACGAACCAGAAGGCCCGAACAGCCATGACTCTGCTTATGTCCTGGGACCGAGAAGTCGGGGCAAACAGCGTCGGAGCGACCGTATACGAGGTCTTTCTGACCGAATGGGTTCGGGCTCTTCTGGAGGACGAACTGGGCGAGGATCTTAAGTTCTATCTTCATCTGCTTCCAGCGGCGTATCTGGTCCACGATGTGATTCTGGACCGGCACGATTCCCCGATTTGGGATCGCGTCGATACGCCGGAGAAGGAAACCCCGGTGCAGATAATCGAACTCGCGCTGACGGAAACAACAGAATGGCTTGAGGATCGGCTCGGCCCCGATACGGAAAAATGGACTTGGGGGCGGCTCCACCATTATTACTTTTCACATCCGGGGGCGAAGAAAAAAATCGAGCGCAAGTTTCTGAACCGCGGTCCGATTCCCGCACCGGGAGACAACACGACCGTCAACGCGGGTTGCTTTGATCCCGGCCTGGGAAGCTATGGGGCGATCGTGATCGCCTCCCTGCGAATGATCGCGCCGCTCTCGGATCTGAGCCAAACCACAATCGCGGGCCCCATGGGACAGTCGGGGCAGCCTGGACATCCTCACTACGATGACATGATCGAACCGTGGATGATCGCCAAAGGCGTGCCTCTTTATTTTAACCGGGCGGATGTGGTCTCAAACAAGGCGTCTCGTCTGCTCCTGACTCCGTGATGCGCCATGTCGGCAAGGTAGATTGCATCGGTCGATTCTAAAAAGAGGAGATGAGATGAATAAAACGCCGAAATGCATTGTTCTTCTTCTAATATTCGCTGCGGTCGTTGTGCTCTTTCTTGCATGCGACGAGAATGACGGCGAGGACGGCGTCACCGGCGACGAGCAGTATCCAGGAGATTCGCTCAAGATTCAGCCGCCTGGTATCGGCGTTTACCTTGGCGCTTATGACTGGATGGAAAACGGGGAAAAACCGGGCATTGAGGAGTTTGAGACGGCTGTCGGGAAAAAAGTGGCTCTTACGGGCGGCGGCGTCTGCATTTCGGCCGAAAACCAGCCTTTTTCAATCGATGTCTCATGTCTTCAAACAAAGTATGACAATGGTTACACGATTCTTACGGATATCTCGTTGAGGGAATCCGATAAAATTTACCTTCCACAAGAAATCATCGACGGCCAGGCGGACCATTTGCTGGAGGACCTTGCCGCCAACCTGATTGCTGCTGGCGTCCCACTCTTTCTGGCGTACCCGCGCGAACCCAAAGTGCAGCCTCAGTGGGGATTCGATGGAGGTGGATATGGAGAGGACGGAGATAAGCTTAACACCGAAGTAAACGATCTATATGGCGCTTATGGATGCGCAGACCAGCAAAACCCTATGTGCCTTGACGGCCCCGAACGCTATTGGGATCTTTGCAAATACATCCACGAGGCGATAGAAGCAAAAGCTCCCAGTCGAGCCACCTGGGTCATGGGCGCTGTGATCGATAGAACACCGGGCTGGTATGAACAGGTATATCCGGGAAACGAATACGTCGATTGGCACGCTCTTGATGTTTATGCTTGGACCGAGAGTCCAACGACAATCGTGTCGTTTTCGGAAAGCGTCTCTCCCACTTGGTCGGAAGCATTATCCCTGGATGATAAACCGATAGTCATCACGGAGTTTGGGGTTTACGGCTTGTATGGAGGCGGAGGAGACGATCTACCCTGTTCCCCTGACGAGCCCGGAGTTTCCGTTATAGACCGCAGTGACTGGTTTATCGACTTTTTCGATAGGATTAAATCGAGCCATGCCGGTCTGGGGGCCTTCATTTACTGGCAAATGGGCGAGGACGCCTTTGATTGCTCAAATACCCGACTCCGTGCTTCGGACCTGGAAACTGAGGTATGGCGCTCAGAACTCCAATCGAATCCGAATTTCTGGCATTCGGAAATTTGAACGTGAAGGACGAATTCTCCGGAATATCGCTAAAATTTGCGAGCCATTTAGATTCATTTTGCATGGCTTGTTAATCTGTTGCAGCCATAATTTGGTGAGCCTTGACAATAGCGGGACCGAGTTCCGGGCCAATGCAAATCATCTTCTCATAACGGTATCGCGGATCGGCGTATTGCGCTGGATCAATGATGTATCCCAGGGAATCTTGCGCATTGTTGATGATTATCTGAGCCTTACCGCCTAACGCCTTGCGAACTTGGAGACCCAGGTTAGGTGATATCTCCCCCGGAACGGTTCCGAAAGCAATCGGTCCGATGTGGATTGCGGAAACCTCGGCAGTGAAGGGTTTGCCGAGCTTCGGCAGATCGAACGGCAGCAAACCTAAACGCCGCGCCCAGTCATAAGCTCGACTGCGCATGGGAACCGTCACCTCACGGGTAACCACTCGGATGGAATCCGTTTCCACCGGAACAGCCGATTCCAAAAGTCGCCAGGCAGCGTCGGCGACCTTCGGTCCCATCTCCTCGACCCAACGAAAGTTTTCACCTTCGGAAAAAAGGATGTGTCCGGGAGCAAACGGTTGGACGGTAGCGCCGATCGAGCCATTGACATACATCGAGATACCCGCGTTCCTTCGGTTCATGGCCTGATAAAATGCCCCTATCCAGTCGGCGGAGATCAATCGATTGTCCATGTATTCCGCCGTGGGATGGCATGCCCAGTTAGTCAAGGTAGCAATGGAAACGCCTTCCAGATCTTCGGTTCGGAGGACGGTCATGGTGTGGTCGATCGAAGCCGCCGGATCTTGATCCAGGCGAATATTGCGATGCAGCTCCGCAAGTTCTCCTACAGCGACTGTAAGCCGCGCCGGTTTTCGCCGGTTAAAGGCTTCGATCACCGCCTGGGAAGCTCGTTCTTTCAGAAATGCCATGTAGGTTTCATCGCGACCGGAGTGAGGCGGAAAAACAGTGCCCCAAAGGCCCATGGTGTCGGGCCCATGATGTGTATGGTTGGAACTGACCACAATTGATTTCGTATCGATGGGAACTCGTGCGGCCAGAGCGTTGCGGATATCGTTGACATCGGGCGATGCCAATCCAATCAGATCCAAAGATAGAAATGCCACAACATCGGAGTCTTTTTGAAAGACCATGGCAGTGGCGAAAAGTGGATCGTGAACTCCAGTTGACCAACGACACCTTTTCGTCGAGAGAAAAAAGACCCCGTAGCCGCCCATCATTTGTGGTGTCGATGGGGTGATATCTGTTCGCGCGGCGCCGATCAGCAGAACTGGAGAATCCACAAGCGCCTCCTTTGGAGGATTCGGTGAAGGAGGAACCACATCAAGCAAATGGGGCGTAACAACGACTGACCTCGGTGTGCAAGAGGAAAAAAGGCAGGTGAATACAGCGATTAAAAGCAGGGGGATGGGACGCCACAAGTAGTCCGGCAATGAAAAAAAATCATTCATTCCCGATCCAATCCCGACCGGCGTGGTGCAGATGCTGCCCCATCGATCGGCTCGCTCAAGCTCTGGAGTAGGTCCTCCATCTCGCCAAAGCGTACTAACCGAAATTCCTCAGCGAATCGATCCTTTCCAATACCGTGTTTCTCCGCTGCTGCGCGCGCCTGGTCAGTAATCACCCCGGACAGCAACGGCTTTATATCGCCGTCTCTGGACATCTCCAAAAGTGGTGCGCGACGTCCCCATGTCGCCAACTGAAGAATGAATTGGTTGATCGTGTTGCGCATCATCGTCCTGTGAGCGCACATGGCATCGATCCGGCGGTCGATTGTGGCGGTCACGTCCTCGGCCCGGTTCGCATCTGGCAGGTTGCGTCCAAAGTACCATCTCTCGCACACTGAGAACGGAGTCAACCCATCGGCGAAGTGCTCCGGGTGATGGAGGTCGAAACAGGCGACCCAAAACGCCTCTTCCATAGCTTGCGCAACGCGGATGTGGTCCATGTTTCCTTCGTAGGTGCCGAATGGATCAAAACTGAAAACAGCGAAGGGGCGATGCTTGCGCAGTAAATATACGAATCGTTCGCGTAGGGCGACCAGAGAGATGTCGGCAAGGCAATCTGTTTCAAAACCCAACTCGATGATTTCTGTCACTCCCAAAACACGAGCGGCTTCCCGCAATTCCACAGAGTTGCGTTTTTTCGTTTCCTCGACTGTCAGCCCGACCGAGTCTTTTGCATCGTCCGTGACCCGAACAAGGATGACTCGCCAACCCTCATCGGCAAATTTCGCAATGGTTGCCCCGCAAAACGCAGCGGCATCGTCCGCGTGAGGGCTGATGACCATGAGTGTGTGCATACGCCGTCCTTAGTGTATTGCTAATTATCATCCCCGCTCCAGGTCGAGGGCTCGGGACCCATCACAAACCGCAAATTACCGCCCCCCGCGATGTCGGAATGCAGCAGAAAAGGCTTCTTCAGCCTTTGCCCATTCCAATCCACGCTTTGCACATAAATATTCCGGGGCGAAGCATTTTCGGCGACAATGAACAACTCGCCGCCCGGCACTCGCACCACCGCACGTGGAAAAATCGGACTGCCGATCAAATAATCCTCGGTGCAGGGAACGGGATAAAACCCCAGAGCACTGAAAACATACCAGGCGGACAATGTACCGCCGTCATCATTGCCGTCGAGGCCGTCGGGATCGTCAAAGTACTTGTTCGCCATGATCCACCTGACCCATTTCTGCGTCAGGTCCGGTCGGCCTGCATAATAAAAAAGATAGGGCGCGTGAAGCCCCGGTTCGTTTCCGTGCCAGTATTGAAGGTCCGGGAATCGCGTGTTCATTTGTCTGACGCTGTCCTCGAAAAAGCTTTCCAGTTCCCGTGCAAAGGATTCCCGACCGCCCATGAGTTCGACCAGGTCCGGTGCATCATGGAGGACGTGCCAACGCCATTGACGGGCATTGCCTTCCGTGTATGCCCGGTCAAATGTCCAATCCGGCATCCTTCTCCAAGAGCCGTCGGTGCGGCGCGGCCGAAACGATTTCGAACGGGCATCCCATAAATTCCGATAGTTGCGCGATCGAGACAGAAATATGTCGCGATCCGCCATCTCCCCCACGGCGTTCGCTATTTGGGCCGTGCAGAAATCATTCAACGCATACTCGAGGGTTAGAGATACCGACTCCGGTGAGACATCGTCGGGAACGTATCCATGAGTTCTCCACGCCTCCACTCCGGATCGAGAACCGTATTTCATGGGTTTTGTCGCATGATCGCGAAGGCCGCGATAGGCGGTTCGAAGATCATAATCGATGATGCCCCGGACCATCGCGTCGGCAATGACGTTGGCGGCTGGGGTCCCTACCATATAGTCAGAATCGCCTGTCGCCATTGGCCACCGGGGAAAGGCTCCCCCTTGCTCGTACATCGTAGTGAGCGAGACGATGAAATCGCGCGCTTGAGTCGGACGGATCAACGCCATCAACGAATGATAGTTGCGATATGTATCCCACAGGGAGAAATCCGAATAGTAAGTAAAGCCTTCCGCCTGATGCCTGACCCGGTCAAAGCCCTGGAAAAATCCTCCGCTTTCGGTGAGTGTCGTCGGCAGCATGTCCAGGTGATACATCGCCGTGTAAAAAATCCTGCGTTCGGCCGCTGTGCCTCCTTCGATCCGGATATCCGACAGTCGGCGTTCCCATGCCGTTCTTGCCGCATTTCGCACCGCCTTAAAATCCTTGTCCGAGATCTGGGTATCCAGATTGGCGCGCGCCTGTTGTACGCTGATGAAAGAGATTCCGACTTTGGCCGAGGCTTGCTCAATGCTTCTATTGAAGCCTACATAGGCGCCGACTCGCTTGCCTTGAGCTTTTCTTTGCCCGTTACTCGTTTTTGCGTTTTGCCAGACTCCGTAATCGATAAAAGAATCGGAAAAACGGGCTACGAAATAAATCGATACGCCTCCGGCTGCTCTAGAAAAATCACCTCGCTGAATCGTATAACCGTAAACTTCACGCATTTGAGGATCGACGGTCACCTCGGCGTATGCGTTCGTGCCGTAACCGTAGTTCGCATAGCTCGCATCGACCATTATGTAGGGCGTCTTTTTCGCCTCTTTCGGAAAAGTCCAGAGATGAAATCCGGCCTGCGCCGTCGCCGTGAGTTGGGCGCGAATGTCGTGCCGATCCAGTTGCACGCTGTAGTAGCCGGGCGAGGCGCTTTCCGTTTCATGCCGAAACGAGGAGCGGTAATCCGATGGGCTGATGCGCCCGCTCGGCTTTCCGAGGACGGGCATGATATTGATGTTGGCAAGATCCGAGGCGCCGGTGCTCGGCAGGTGCGTATGGGTGATGCCGCGGATAAGGGTATGGTCGTACTGATAGCCGCTGGGATTAGGCCAGGCCATGACTCTTCCAACGCCGGGATGTGTGTCGGGCGAAAGCTTCACCATCCCGTTGGGCACCAGGGCGCCGGGCATCGAGGAACCGACGCCCCACCAATGTCCTCCGGTGCCGATGAAGACGTCTACTTCGTCAACCAAATCCTTCGTTGTTTTTACTACTGAATTGTGAATGACGGGGCGTTTGACGGCACAGGCTAAAACCGTAGATGCCAGCATGACCAAGGCAATTGCGGCAGTCAAAAACCAACACAATCGCCTCGATTCAGTCGAGTCTTTTCCTTCAAAGCGATTTTTCACCCGCGATCCCTGCTGGCATTGGGTTCCCGGCCAAGTTCCCCTCGGTGCTCATAGATTTTACCAAGCGCCGAGATGATGTCGTCGACGTCCGCCGAATCCCCCATGAACAGTGCGTGATGCAGCCAGATTGATTCTTCATACGCCGCGTGCTCGGCAATCGGCGTCCGCATGGCCGCGCGCCAATCCTTGCCCGCGCCAAAGCGCACGGCAAGCGCTGGGAAGTATTCGACGAAGGGCGCAAAGAGGTTCCCATCGTACAACGGAATGTAGAAGTAACCGTCGCAGGGGATGCCTTCCTTTTGCAGCGCTTCGACGACACGGTCGCGGTGGATGCCGTCCCAGGCGGCCTTATCGTAGCGGAGAATGTACTGGTAGGCGCCCATGCGGGTCAGCCGTGCATCCCGCTTCAGTGGTGTAATTCCGGGAATCTCAGGCAGGCGCTCTTCCAAATATTTAATGTTCTTCTCGCGCAATACCGTCTGTTCCTCAAGGCGGTCGCATGCAATGGCGAGCAAAGCGGCCTGCAATTCGGTGATCCGATAGTTGCCGGCGGGAATCGAGCCTTCGAAGCTGTCGTAGCCGGGCTCTTTGCGGCCGCAATTGACGATGGACTGACAACGCTCCTCAAGGGTTTTATTCGAAGTCAGAATCATTCCACCTTCACCCGCTGTCATCAGCTTGCTGGATTGCATGGAAAAGGAACCCAGATCGCCGATGGAACCGGAGCCTTTGCCGTTCCACTTGGCGCCGTGAGCGTGAGCGCAATCCTCAATGACAACCAGGTTGTGTTTTTTGGCGAGAGCCGTCAGCGCATCCATGTCGGCCATCCGGCATCCGAAGTGCACCGGGATGATCGCTTTCGTGCGCGGCGTGATCGCGGCCTCAACCGCCTTCGGGTCCAGGCAATAGGTTCCCGGATCGACATCGGCAAAGACCGGCACGGCGTTGACCTGAATCGGCGCCTGAGCCGTGGCGACCCAGGTGTATGACGGCACGATCACCTCGTCGCCCGCTTTGATACCGGCGGCGCGCAAGGCGATCTCCAGGGTCACCGTACCGTTGGCCGCACAGATGCCATATTTCGCGTTATGAAGCGCCGCGAATTTTTCCGCTAAGGTGCGGGCCCAAGTATTGGGGGATGGAAATCCGCCCCATTTGCCGCTATCGAAAACCTGGAGCAGCGCTTCACGGTCCCGATCGTCAAAAACCGGCCAGCCGGTGAACTTCTTGGTGCGAACTGGACTGCCGCCCTTTAAAGCGAGTGTGCTCATCGTCATGTCTCCCTTAAGCAGTTTTCCTTTGTTGATAGTGGTTCATTTCGACTTGCCCCAATCCGACGGCGCAGGTCCCATGACGAATTCCAGTGTTCCGCCATCAACAATAGCTGCATGGTCGAACCAGGGCACATTGAGGGGTTCGCCATTCAATTTGACCGACTGTATGTAGATGTTTTCCGCGGAGTTGTTCTCCGCCGTGACGACCAGCGTTCCTGCCCCGTCGCCGACGGACATCTCCACTCGGTCGAATAATGGGCTGCCTATCTGGTACTGCCCAGAACACGGCGACATCGGAAAGAACCCAAGCGCCGAGAAGATGTACCATGCCGACAGCGTGCCGCCGTCGTCGTTGCCGTCGATGCCGTCCACTTCCGTCGAGTATTTCGTGTTCATGATCCAGCGGACCCACTTGGCCGTGAGATCAGGCCGCCCGACGAAATTGAACATGTAGACGACGTGCTGGTCCGGTTCATTGCCGTGCCAGTAATAGGGATCGGCCAAAAAAGTATCCGGAGCCAACACGGCCTGCTCGAAAAACTCGGTCAGCTCTGCCTCGAACTCTGCGGGACCGCCGAACAGATCGATCAGGCCGGGCACATCGTGGGGCACAAACCAACGGTAGTGTCTGGCATTTCCTTCGGTGATCCATTCCGGCATGAACTCGTCTTCATCGAATCTTTGAACGAAGCTGCCGTCCGATTTCCTGGCGTGGAAAAACTTCAGTTCCGGTTGCCAGACATTGGCGTACTGCCCCGCGCGTTCCAGGAACATGTCCCGATCAGCTTCGTATCCCAGATAATCGGCCGCTTGCGCGATGCAATAGTCCTCGTAGGCGTATTCCAGCGTCTTGGAGACGGACTCGCGTCCGTGGTCGTGTGCCACATACCCCAGCGATACCCAGTCCTCGATCTCTCCGCGACCGCCGGGCTCGACGGGCGTGGTTGCCTGCTCGCACATGGCCTCATACGCCATCTCGACGTCGAAATCGGTCATACCCTTAACCACCGCCTCGCTGATGACCGAATCCGAATGCGTGCCGATCATGATCCCGGTTTCGCCGGTTCCCTGCGCCCACACCGGAAGCGATCCGCCCTGTTCGTACATCTTGATCATCGAGACGATGAAGTCGCGATTCAAACGGGGACGCATCAAGGCCATCAATGGATGGGGTGAGCGGAAAGTGTCCCAAAGAGACAGATCAGAGTAGTAGGTGAACCCTTCCGCCTGATGCGGCTGGCGATCGAAGCCCATGTAGCGACCGCCGTCCTCGGTGAGATTGGTCGGCAGAACATCAAGATGGTACATGGCGGTATAGAAAGCGGTCCGTTGTTCCGGCGTGCCGCCTTCGACGATGACGTCCGCCAAGCGTTTCAGCCACGCTTCCTCCGCCTGTGATTTGGCCTTCTCGAAATCGAAATCCGGGACTTGCGCTTCTAGGTTGGCGCGCGCTTGTTCGACACTGATGAAGGAAATCCCCACCATCGATATGACTTCTTTGGTTCCAGAAGCGAATCCGACATAGGCGCCGATGCCGCATCCGGTTTGGTGAGTTGATCCCGGATGGCGCGTGTTTCGCTGGTAGGTTCCGTACTCGGTCAGCGTTTCTGAAAACCGTGCGACAAAATAGACGGTCATGCCGCCATAGGAGCCGTTGAAGTTGCCGGCGAAATGATGATAGCCGGAGACCTCTCCGGATGCCGCGTCGATCTCGACCTCGGCGCCGCGACACGGCAGCCACATGGTCATCGCCGCGGTGACATGAATCACAATCGCCGGCTTTGTCTCGCTTTCAGGATAGGCATAGCGATGCACACCGACGTTGTTGGTCGCCGTCAGCTCCGCATCAATTCCGAACCGGTCAAGCCGCACGGCATAGTAACCCGAGCTTGCGGATTCGGTTTCATGGCGGAAATCGGACCGATAGCCGGAAGGCAGGATCGTGCTATCATCAATGCCCAGGACCGGCATGAACCTGATATTGCCCATGTCGGCGATTCCCGTGCCAGGAAGATGCGTATGGGAAAAGCCGCGAATCGTTCCATCCGGATGCCAATAGCCGCCCGCATGAAAATAGTCGATGTACAACTGACCCATGGAAGTGTCGGGGCCGAGCTTGACCATGCCGTTGGGGACCATCGGTCCGGGAGAACTGGCTCCCATGCCCCACATAAATCCACCGGTGCCTATGAACGGATCGACGTAAGCGAGTAAATCTTCGTCGTCGTCGCCGGTGTCGTCATCATCATCCGTTGCATCGTCATCCACCTGGTCATCGTCGGTTTGATCGTCGTCCGGCGCGGCGTCATCGCCATCGGAGGAATCGCTGTCGCAAGCGCAGAGAAGCAGCAGAAGCATCGAAAACAAACTTAAAAAGCACATTGCGGTTCTTGAACTCATGCCGTTTTCCCCCTCATCAGACATTCGCCATTGACAGCCTCGCCTGCGATGCGCCATTCGATCAATCTCCCCGATCATTCCATGTCCGTAGCGCCTTGGGCATGCCAAGTCTCGACCCGATGGTTCACTTCCCGGATGAATTTCACGAACGGTTCGTAGGGTTCGTCATATGGATTCATCAGCCCAAAATTATCGCCGGAGAAAATGTCGGATATTCCGCGCCATGGATTGTCCATCCACTTGTACCAATGGTAAGCCACGGCATAGGGACGAGTCATGAAATCCGTCACATAATCTTCATACGCCAGGGAACGCGCCTTTTGGGTCAAAACCACCGGCGCATACATCTGAATGTTCAGTAAGCCGGAGTCCATCGCCTTGAACGACCACTCCTCAATCAAAAACGGCCTTTCTACTTCCTCATAAATCGCATCGATCTCGGGAACCGGCGGCGTTTCGTTGTAAAAGGCCATGGAAATCACGTCCAGATGCTCAGCGGCAGCGCGCACCAACAAATCGCCGGGGTAGGAGTGGAAGCGACAACCTATTACCATGTGATTGGTGTCGATGGTGCGCAATCCCGCCACGGCAATCGAGGCGTATTTATGAAAGGCCAACACCATGAAATCCTCGGTGACTGCCCGTGCGGTCTCGTTGCGTGGCCAGTAGGTCACGGGAGGAAGCATTTCCAGTTCGTCCCAATCAACAATGCTTGTGCCCCACGTTTGGTTGAAAACCTCGATCGTCCCGGCCGCGTCTTGAACGAAATCGATGGCGACCTCGCGACCGGGTGCGTCGGCCGGAAATTCCATATACAACCACAGTAAGGTTTTATTGGTCGCGAAGTGATCCGGGCCCCAGACCAACTCATTGTCCAGGAAGTAGCCGATCAGGTTCTGGTCTTCCACGTAAGGCGCGGCGCGCTGCTCGGCCGTGGTCGCGGACCATTCGGCAAAACCCGTTGACCAGTAGTCGGTCACGATAGCGTCCGGATAGCGTGGAGCGTGGCCGGCCGAGTCAAGGATGATGATGGCGTGCGAACTGAGCAACGACATTGAGTGGCTGCTCCACGGACCTACGGTGTTGAAGTTCCAATCTTGCAGACGAGCAAGGGCGGCATCGGCCCAGACATCCTCCGTGCCATATTTTTCCTCGATGATGTCGTGCCACTTGTCATCGGAGAGCGTTGCCCCCAACCAGTTGACATCGGTAACACCCTTCGACACAAACGGATTGCCGTCCGGGGTGACAAACCACCATTTGCCGTCGAGCTTTTCCACCCGGAAATAGTCACTGGGTTCCGGCTCGCCCAGCGAGGCCGGCGCATTCATCCACCCGCCGAAGCGATCCAGGTCCAGCGGCTCCAGGAAATTTTCATAACGCAGCCGATCAAGCCGCATTCGGTATTCGGCTTGGGCGCGAGTTTCGTGACCGGTTGCGGCGCAACGGCCTTCTTCGCAGACCCACCCGTCGTCGTGGCAGTCCGCAAACGGCACGAGGACGCCATCCAGGCAAACAGCCGTTTGCGTCCCAACGCAACTGCGGGCGCCTTCCGTGCAGGGACCCGTCTCGTCGTCATCATCGTCATCGTTATCGTCATCATCGCCGGAATCGTCGTCACCCGAGGCGGGGTCGTCATCTGCTGGAGCGCCATCATCGTCCGGGGAAGCGTTGTCGCTATCATCGTCGCCTTCACTGGTGTCGCAAGCGCAAAAGAGAAGCAGCAGTGCAAACAGCAAAATCGGGCGCAACGCAGTCGTTTTTCCGTTCATTGATTGCTCCTTGTCGTCAAAAGTGATCGACGTTAACAACCGCACCCGCTGTCTTCGTTGTCTTCATCCTCGTCATCGCCGGAATGGTCGTCGTCGTCCGCGGCGTCGTCGTCGGCGGAATCGTCATCGGCGCTATCGTCATCCGCATCGTCGTCGTCATCCGTGGGTTCTTCCTCATCCACGTAGTCGTCCGGTTCGGGCCCCAAGCCGCCGAAAGCGAAATACGGGGCGTATGCATCCGCCAACACTTGCGCCACCGGCTTCCGGGTTACCCTATCCATGTGAATCAAGCCCATAGTTTGCAGGTATGGCGCGACGAACTCCGGCAGGCCGTTTTTAGTGAACCAGTTGAAAACGCAAAACCAGGTCGTGGCGGTCAGATTGCCGTTTGGATTCACATTGCCTTGTTCGTCCAGAGCCGCCATCTCGACAAAGGCGCTCCAGGTGCCCTCGAAAACATCGATCTGGTTTTGCACGTCGCTGTCGTCCTCTTCCGACCATATCCCAAATTCCGTCGAAATAATCGGATGCTGCGGATTGGCGGCCATCGCATCATTGAGAAACTCGACGGTGTCTTGGTACATGTCGTCGCCGTAAAACACTCCGTAGTAGGTGGTCCAGCCGGCCACATCCAGCGGTTCATGGGTCTTGGCGATCAGTTGCCAGCCTATGTCCGCGGCGGGTGATTGTGACAATAGCCGTCCGTCGTCGATATGCGCGTAGAAGTCGTCCACCAAGCGTTGGTTGTATTCTATCATCTGACGATAGAACACGAATGGGCATTCATTTTCTGTGCCCCACAAAAGAATGGAGGGACGGTTGTTGCCCATGAAAATCATTTCACGGAACATCTGATCGGCGATGCGCCGCTCTTCCTGCATGTTCCAGTTCCAACCCATGAACCAATAGACGGGGATTTCCGTATAGACCGACAAACCGATGCGGTCCGTGGCCAGATAGGTGTAGGGATGATTGGGATAGTGCCCGGTCCGCAAGAAAAGCGCGTTCAGGTCGCGAACGATCAGCAGGTCATCGACGATTTTGTCCCACGTCGCTGTCCGCCCGGAATCCGGCCATTCCTCATGACGCGCCACTCCCGGGAAAAAGGCGACGCGTCCGTTGAGAAGAAGTTTTCCATCGACGCGATCGACCGTGCGGATACCGAACTGTGAAAAGTGCCGATCAACTTCGCCACCGGCATCGATCGTCGTCTGCATGACGTACAGATACGGGTCCTTCGGCGTCCAGCGTTGCGGGGCGATCACGCGCACGGCGAAACGCGCCACGCCGATCGAATCTGCGGCAACGGCGATCTTCTGCTCGGTAACGCCTTCCAGATACGCCTTGTCGCCGACAATTGCCGCAGGGCGCGGGTCGGTCAAGTATCCAGGAGCGTCGGGATCGGCATGAAAATGCTGAAGAGAAACATCAACATCCTTGTCGGCGTCGCTGCGATTGACCACCACGACCTGCACATCAAGCGTGCCGTTGTAGTCGCGCGGATAGATATTCACGCGCGCGGCGTAAACCGGAGGCGCGCTTTCCAGGAAGATATCCTGAATGATGCCGGCATAGCTCCACCAGTCCATGGCGATCCAGTTGGGAACAGCGTCCTGCCGCACTCCGGGTAGCGGCTCATCGATGCGCACGGCGAAGAGGTTCTCCTCGCCGTAATTCAGGTAATCCGAGAGATCGAAGGCGAAGGGTGTGTAGCCTCCCTCGTGCACTCCCACCCATTGTCCGTTGACCCAAAGGTCGAAGGTGTAATTGGCGCCGAGGCATTTCAATGTCGAGACGTTGCTCTCCCAATTCAGTGGGATGAAGACGCGTTTTCTGTACCATACGCCGTTGTGATAGGCCTCCGGGCTGGAGCTTTCGTCGCCCGGCATTTGGACATCCACCGCCGGGATAGCGATATTGTTCCAGGCCGAATCATTGAAGGAGGGCAGATGCCTTCCCTCACCCTCACCTTCGATCTGGGCAATGGTCGGGTCGTCGCGCAGGGTCAAAGAAAGAGCGTGATCGACCGATCGGCGCTGTTTTTTCCACATGCCGTGCAAGGAAATCGTTTCGCGTTCCTGCGGCTCGAAATCCGGCAATGGGTTGCCGGACTGGACTGGAACGAAAACACCGTCGACCTCGACCATTTCCAGCGTCGGGGACAATGTGCCGGGCTCCCAGGCGGTTGCCGGAGACGAAACCGATAGCAGGCAGACGATCGCCAGCAACAAAAATGAAGCATGGGCGGTGGAATGTCTCATGTTATTTCTCCTTTAGACTTGCTGTCTCTGGATGTCATCTTGCGCGCCCCGGACCGTTGTACAGACGCGATTACTTGCTTTTCGTCAATCCTGGTTCCTGGCCATTCTGGGCGGTCCGTTGTTGCCTTCAACAACCGCACCCGCCGTCATCATCGTCGTCATCGCTTGAATGGTTGTTTTCATCCGCGTCGTTGTTGTCATCGTCAGAATCATCGTCGTCATCGTCGTCACGTGCCGCGTCTAGTACGGTGAGGATAAATTCGTGCCTCGCCCAACCATTTGCTCCTTGAGCGGTGATCAGCACATGGAAGGTGCCCGCATGGTCTGGCTGCCAGTTCACGAGGCTACCGGCCTGGGTTGAACCTGGCAGTCCATGTACGGCGATGTCGCTGACCGTTTCGGTGTCGTATATCCAAGTATCACCAACGGTGGCAGTAAGCTCTTTCGGCTCGGCGATAAACGGAGGCTCGAATCCTAGCGCACCGGGATCGGAATTGACCAGGTGCCATTTAAAAGAAAGGAGACGCAGCAAGCTCGTATGGTACCGGTCGTGCAGTAACGAATCGATGATCCGATATTCGGCATCCTCCAGGGCGGCGGGATCGTCGCTGCCGGCAAGGCGTTCGCCTAGCCATTCCATCAAGCGCAGAAGGGCTCGCCCTTCATCATGCAACCGGTCCGCCGGATACCAAAGATCGTCAACCAAATCCGTGCGAAAATCGGAATGGTGCAAGTCATTCGGGACAGACGCCATTTGAGCCGCAACATCCAGTAAACGGCTTCCGGCTTCCACTACCAGCGAGAGTTCATTGCCCGACAGAGCTTCGCGTAGCGCATCCATTGCGGCTTCCATCGGGCGATTGTGGGTAACCGAACTTCCCGGCGGACCTAGAATGCCCAAACCCCAATAGGAATCGGATAAACGCAACGCCAGGGCCCGATCCGTTTCGGCGGATACTTCCATTCCCACGCTTTCAGGCATGGCGCCGTTCGGATCGTATCCGGCGGAATTCGCGAAGTACTGTTCATAGCTTCCGTACACCAGTCGATTCGCCGCGCCGGTGATAAGCGGGTTGGTCATGAATCCTTCAACCGCATCGGGCATGTCGGCGGACCGTTTCATGAGCGGCGCCAGGTAGAATTTCCCGATGAATGCATCGCCGGCATCATTGCAGTGCATGTTTTCCCAGATAACCGGTCTGCGTCCCGTGCGCTCCGTCACGTCTTCCAGGTCGGAGGCGCTGATCTCACGGGCGAATGTGTCTGGTCCGTTCCACAGGATATGGATGCCATCGTGCAGATCGATAAGCTGGTCGATGTAGTCGGAACCTTCGGGAAAGGAATTGTACTGGCGATCGGTCGAATACGGCGTGGGCATCATCCACATGTTGACCGGTTCGCCGGCCATTTCGCTGAGCTGATCCTGGGTCCAGTTGACGAGGTCCACGTGCTTGGCGCCCATCACGCCGTCGATCGGGATGTCGGGATTGTTGAATTCGATGTCGTCAAAGCCGAGTTCGAAATCGCGAAAACCGGCTTCGATCATCGGCGCCAGCTTGTCCAGCAGCGCGGCGCGGTCGGCCGGATCGTCGACGATCATTTCATAGGCCGGCGCCAAACCGAAGATCATCGTCACGCCGATACGTTCCCCGAAGCGGCGCAACGCTGCAAACGCCGCGATCTGTTCGTCGCTGTAGGGTGTTCGCCACTGCTCCCGATTCAGCAGATCCCACTTCGGCTGATACAGGTAGCTGCCGAAGCCCAACCGGGCGATCTGAAGCATCATTCGACGGCGCTCGCCGTCGGACCACAAGGTGCCGTAAAATCCTTCGATGGTCCCCATGTAAGGATAGAACGGCAGGTCATCAACCGTGGGAGGATCAAGCACTACAGGCTCGCCTTCGACTCCCGACAGAGCCATCGGCGTTACAACAATGCGCCCGCTTTCATACATGGGCCAGGGGCCGAACCACTCCGTCTGCGCCGGTGTGATTTCGATTAGCGTTTCGTCGGAAACCGGTTCATCCGCATCATTGAGGTAATCGATGCGGACAAGACCGGTGTTTTCATTTGGCGTCCAGGTGATTTGCAGTCCCTTATCAGACGAGGCGACCGCGACATTTAAAAGGATCGGGGATTCTCCTTCGTCCGCAGAAAATATTTTCAGTTCGCGCAGGGCGGCGTAGCCGGCATTCTCGAATTCGATATTCAGGCACCGCGCTCTGACAGGGTTTGTGAATGCAAAGGGATCGACGGGATCATTCCAATCGCTCTCGAACATTGAAGGTCCGCCGCAATAGGGCATGACGGTGATACGAACAGTCCCCTGCGGCGGTGTCTCCCAATCCGGTTCGATTGTCGAGAGAGCGGGAATCGGCGAGAGCGTCGGCGCAAAATCGATCTGAAGAATGGTTGTGCCAGCAAATGGAATCTTCCATGATGTTTCAACCGCGCCGTCCCGAATTGTAAATGCGCCGTCATCCGTCTCGCGCGGCCACAACATCAGAAACGAATTGAACGTATCTGTCGCAACGACCCGCGCATAGGGCATAAGATCGAAGGATTGGGCGGACGCTGAAATCGCCGAAAAAAAGGGAATCAATATGAAAAGGAAGAATACGACGTTCCGACGGATATTCATTTTTCATTACCCTTGTTTCGGTGTGGGGATTGCACTCTTTTTTGCTTGGAAGAAACGGCGCGCGATTCGATAAGCTTCTGTTTCGTTGCCGCGTCCAAACCGTTCCGGAGAAGTTCAAACGCCGGTTCGCTGAAAACCGACAAATCCTGGCTGCAACCGCCGTTATGCCAAAGGGACATGGTGAAATTGACCACCCCCATGATCGCTCCGGCGGCCATTCCGGCCTGTTGATGCGCGTCCGGTGCTTTCCCAAGGTGTTTGCCCCAAGCATCTGCAATCGATGATTGCCATTCCAGGTCGAGCGTGACGCTGCGCGCGATTAAGGAGGGCGACGCCGAAATGATGCGCTGGTATCGCCGGTGCTCGTCTCGCGCATCCATGTAGAGTTTCGCCATGGCCAAAAAGGCGCGTCGAACCGTCGACAATGGCGAACCAGCATCGCCGTTTTGGGCCAATAATTTCCGGAAATGAGCGAGGTATTCCTCATGGTAGGGAAACGCCGCATGCTCCTTCGTCGGAAAGTAGCGGTAGAACGTACTTCGCGATATCTCGGCTTCCGCCGCGATTTCATCGACGGAGGTGTTCTCAAAGCCTTGTTTTTCAAATAGATCGGCTGCGGCCTCTATGATGGCCTTGCGGATCTTGGCCTTCTTGTCGCTGCGGGTGAATGGTTGCTTTTTCATGTCGTGATTTTCGCAAAAGTGAAACAGTGTGTCAATCGAAACAGTGTATCAATTCCATGTTTCTGTTGGCCATTGTTGTCTTGCATTCGCGCTCTTTTTTTCTTGCCGCAGCCACGTTTTTTGCCGGTGATTTTCTCCGAAGAACCTCGATTTTCGGTGAAAAAATTCCTTGACTTGCCCGCCACACGAAGCGATGTGACACGTCGTAAGCTGCTGAATCGAAAGGAGAATAGACATGGCGCGTTACATCCTGACCAACCTCGACACCGGCGCGATCCTTGGGCAGACGCTCAATGGCCGAGGCATGCGCCCCTTCGTATCCATTGCCGAGGCTTATGAGACGCTGGCCCGACTGGAGTCCAGAAACGACGACATCGAAACACCCGGCCAGTCGTTCAACGGCTGGACCCTGTGCGAAGTCAACCCGGTCGAAAGACCATAAACCCACAAGGAGCAACTCATGACCACGAAGAACATCACGATCAAGGAAGCCGCCGAAAAGTACGTCGCCCATCTGACCGAACTCGGCAAGAACGAACGCACCGTCATCACCTACGGACGTCACCTGGACCTGGCCGTCGCCCACTTCGGCGAAGGCAAGGACATCGCTAAGATTCTGCCCGTCCACGTCTCGGCCTTCTTCAAGAGCGACGCGGTCAACAAGCTGATCCGCGAGCCCAAGAAAGAGGGCGAGGCGCGAAAAGAGCGGCCCCGCAGTCATCACACGGTGGCTCAAACTATCCGTGTTTTCAAGCAGATGCTGGTCTTCTGCAAGGACCAGGGGTGGACGGACAAGGTGCCACTGCCCAAGGAGTACGCCCCGAAAATCAAGGAATCCGCTCCCGACCAACCCAAAGCCGCCGCTGACCAGGGGGAATGACCGATGGCCGAAAAGGTGAAAATTCCAGCCCCCGTCTTGCGAGGCATAGAGGCCGTGAGAAAAAGCGGGCGCACTAATATGCTGGCCCGTGACGTGGTCGCCGCCATCGCCCTGGAACTGGGCCACGTCGACGCCGCCTACTGGCTGACCGACAAGGCCAATCACAAGACCTACGCCGAGGGAATTTTCCGAGGCTTTGTCGAGGAGGAAACTCCCACCCTGTAATATCCCGCCACAACACCCTCCCACCTCTAACGCCCTTTTTGGGGCGTTTCTCTTCGTCCCGGAAAGCTTCGCATAAGTGGTTGATTTGCCTTGACTTTGATGTGTTCCGAAGCCCTTGTACGTCGCGTGAGCACGAGGACCACAAACCGAAAGGAGAGCGCGATGCCGGAGTTTTTTCAGACCGCTATGGGGCGCACGTTCTACGACCACACCCTGCCGACCATCGCCCGCGAACTGGCGCGACTCCCCGAGGACGAGGAGGTCGAAGCCCTGCAACGCGCCATCGACTGCCTGACAACCGCCGTCATCCACCGCGAGGCCGAAATCAACCGGGCCGTCCAATTGATCCGCGAGATAGGCGGATGGCCGGATCGGGACATTCGGGATGTCTGGATGTTCCTGCGCGACAAGATGCGAATCGGCGAGGACGAGAAACTGAAAATCGAAAGCCGCCTGGGAATCAGGTAGGAGGTGACCATGAACTTCAAACAAGCCATCAAGGTGCTGCGAGAGAAACAGAAACGTGCGGCCGAGACGGTCTTTGCCCAGGCCGAGGCCGAGGCTCTGGCCATTGCCATCGAGCAGTTGGAACGGGCCGACCGCGCCAGGGAAGCCGAGATCGAAAAGGCGGTCGAGCTTATCCGCGACGCGATCTTCGATTCCGATGGCAATCTCCACCAGAGCGCCTGGAGCTACCTCAAGGATCGCATCGACTTCCCAGCCGAAGACAAGGCCGAAATCATCCGGCGGCTCGGGCTGGATGGGAAGGAGTAGGACGCATGAAAACAAAGCCGAACACGACCTTTGATCTCCCAAAGGTGCGTAACGAGATCACCGCTGCCCACGAGGCGACGGCGCGATGGGAAAAAACGCTCGATTTTTTTCCGACACCGGCGGTCTACTGGACCAAAATGATCGAGTTCGCCGGGCCGAATCTGAAAAACGCATTGAGCAGAGGTGTCGTTTATATCGAGATTCGGGAGAAAGCAGCAGCGCCGAATGGATACGACAAGCCGCGGTTCGTAATCAAGGGCGAGTCTGTCTTCGACAACAAAGCGGATCACTGAACCATGCGAGACCTTGATAATCCTCACCAGGCGCCAGTGGCCGCTTTCGAAGCCGTTCATTCCCCTCGACTTCTCGGTCAAAGCCCGCCTTCATGCTTCCGGACAAGACGAAAAAAGGAAAGCCGATGGGCGTGAACGTGGGGGTTGCATTTCAGGGGAATCGACTCGGTCTTTCACTTCGGAAAGTGCGCCGGGCGGACCTTTATGGGGCGAATCGGCGAATTGCGCTTGATTCCAAGGGTAGGGAATGCGATTCCGCGATGATGACTACAGATGGGCGGTTTCTTTTCGGAACCGGCGGTCTGGCCGGACTTTATCTTGATGCGAACGGCGATGTGGCGGATGCCAACGATACGATCCCTGCGAACAAAAGCACTAACCTGAAGATGGATGGTTCCTACGATGATGGGAATCCGCCCGAATTGTCGGGGCCGATTCCGGCCGACGCCCTGCTCGAATGCTCGGCAACCGCCGTGTATCAGGTTGCGGACCTCGAACCGGGGAGCAACCTGGCCGCATCGCTTGCCAGCGGCGACATTTATCAATTGTCGTTGCGAAATCGCGGCTCGTCCGACGGTAAGATGGCTTTCCTATTGGCGAATGAACACGGCGCGTTCGTGGTGAAGGTTCAGCAGGGCGGCTTCGATTTCATCGGACTGAATGCGCCTGTTGCCGTTGAGGAGAACTCGCCCAACGACATCGACAACCTCGACTTTGAGGATTGGCGGGCGCCGCGATGACACGCAAGGTCCGATTGGTAGATGACAAAGGACGCGACGGGTTGGTCTTTCTTGTGCCGCCCCCACGCACGGCCAAGCAGGAGTTTCGCGCACCGGGCGGCGGCGCCGTTCGTTTCGAGCGAATCATCAAAAACCCGATGGATCGGAGCGAATCGGCCTTGCGCCGACAATATCTGAATGAGGATTCGTTCGTCCGCGCGTTGATCGACAGCGATCCGGAGATCGACATGGAAGTGGCAGGGCGTGTCGCCGGTCCCTGCGACAGGGTGTGGGTCGATCCGGAGGGCACGCTGTTATATGCGGCACAAATGGTGGAAATCCTGTACGGCCCGGACGGCGTGGAAAAAGAACGCCGCGCGCCGGTCAACATGGAAGCCAATGTCGGCGAGGAAATGCTGCTGCGGTGGACGGGGCGCTTTTTCCGTCGCGAGGAAATGGTTCGACGGTTCGTGATCACGCGTAAATACCAGATCACGCACACCGACGGCCTGACCTTCGACTTCCTGCACCGAATGGCTGAAACGCTGGAGAAAAAAGACTCCCTCGTGTCAATCGGTGCCGGACCCAAGGGGCGCGATCCGCTGGTGTTCGAACGCAACGAAACGCCCTTTCGCGGATTTCTGGAAGGGCGAACGAACGACGAAAAATATCTTCTCGTTCTCCACCTTTCCGACATGGAACTCAAAAGGCCGCCAAGATGATTGTCGATGAATCCAAGATGACGCCGCTCGGAGCCGGTTGGATGGCACCGGCCGGATCGCTGACCGATTTCAACCTAGCGATACGCCTTTCAGCCTACAAGCGCACAGTAGCCGGAAACTACCGTAGCGTTGCTCCGGACGACATGGCAAAGAGCATCCCTTCCGGCATAAACATTGTTTCCGAAAAGGTGGACGGCGAAACGTGGTTTCTGCGTGTCGAAAATGGCGATGCCGCGCTGCTTTCCCCTTCGGGGAAAGTGATTGTCGACATACCGTTGCTGGACGAAGCGAAGGGGCTGTTGGGAAAACAGTCCATTCTTGCGGCGGGCGAGCTTTACGCGACAGTGGAGCATGGTCGTCCTCGCGTCCATGATCTTCACGCAGCCTTTGGCGGCGGGACGAAAGCTGAAACGGATCGATTGCGTTTCGCCGTTTTCGACTTGCTGCGAGATGGAAGCGATAATGCTCAACAGCAACCCTCTGCAAAACGGGTGGAACGGTTGCGTGGGCTTTTTGACAAAGGCAAATGCATTTGTACTGCGCTGTTTGAAACGGCAACCCGCCCCATTGAAGTAGCCGCTGCATACGACCGCATCGTCACAAAAGGCGGCGCGGAAGGGATCGTTATTCGCACGGCGGATGGCCGCATTTTCAAGATCAAACCCGAGATCACGATTGACGCCGCGGTGGTCGGGTTTGCGGAAAATTGCGGCCGCGTGTCCGAGTTGCTGCTCGCCCTCATTGACGGTGACAACCGTTTTCACCTGATCGGTCGGGTGCGAACCGGGTTTTCGGAAAAGGAGCGCAGATCGTTTTATGATGCACTCTCCCCGTCCGTATGTGATTCGCAATATCGTCTGGCCTCGGACCACGGCGTCTTGTACCGCTGGGTGAAACCCGCAGTTGTCTTGGAAGTGAAGTGCAACGACCTGCTCGCCCACCGCGCGAATGACGATTCTATCCGGCGGATGGTGATGAAGTATTCGGAAATGGAAGGCTGGACGCCGCAGTGCCCCATGCCTTCGGTCAGCATGATCAACGCCGTGTTCGTGCGCGTGCGGGATGACAAATCCGCCGATGATCATGGTGTGCGCTTTTCCCAGGTGACGGACCTGGCACCGGTAGAGATTGAAAAGGGCGGTGCGCCCCAGCAGTCGCTTCCCGCCTCCGAGGTTGTGCGCCGGGAAGTGTATTCGAAAACGACCGGCGACGGCTTCGCGGTGCGCAAGCTGGTCGTGTGGAGGACCCACAAAGAGTCCGTTGATTCGGCTTATTCACCCTGGGTCGCGTATTTCACGGATTTTTCACCAGGTCGCGAGCCGCCGTTGAAGACGGACATCCGCGTTGCTTCCACACGGGAAAGGATCGATGCCCATGCCGATCTCTGGCTCGCCACGAAGATCAAACGGGGATGGATTACGGTTTCGCATTTCGGCGCACCGAAGCGGGCGGGTGTAAAAAGCCAAGCCGTCGCGGACTCCCTGGAGCGGGAGATCATCGCCATTGCATCCCATGAAGTCCGGACTGATTCGTCATCTTACGTTCGCATTTCTTTCGGCCGTAGCCCCTCGGTCAACTTTGCCGAAGCCTTGCGCCGCCTGAAAAAGCTGGCGGGGTGCGGCGACATCCGGGCGGAAACCGATGATGGCGGCCGGTTGCGACACGTCGATCTCCTGATTGAAAAAGATGTCGTCGCTGCTTCCGCGGATTTGACTTCCTTGATCGGCATGGTCCGGACGTGGAAGAGCGCGGAAATCGTTGTCGGCGGCGATTCCCTGGAAGGGCGCGAGTTGGACGCAGCCCTTCATTGCTTGCGTGAAATACGGCGATGCTGGCGAAGTCATCGAAAGGCGGGTTGCGACGGCGACGGAACGCGCCTCGGGTGCCGGATGCTGCGAATAGAGGCGCTGCCGGACTTTTTACGTTACGCCAACAACCTCCAGCCCTGGTGGGCGGTAGGGACCTTTAACGGAAACGCGGTCTCCATTGACAAGAATGCGCTCCGGGCACAGGTGCAAAACGAGCGTAATGAGCATTGCCGCCAGTGCCCGCTTTTCAACGAAGGCGCAATTGAAAAGAAAATCGACGACCTGCCCGAAAAGCTCGACCCGCAAAACGACTCCCAATGGACGATGCTCTATCATCGCTCCACCGGAGAACCAGCGTGGGTAGTCACGGCAGGATTATACAATCTGCCCTGGGCGCTGGTGCGGGAGAACGAGGTAAAAAGCGGACTGTCGTTTCACATCGGAAACGGGACCACTGCGACGCCCATGATTCGACGTATCCCTCCCACCCGATACGACGATGTTCAGGGGCAGGAAGCCGCCGTGGAGGTGGTGCGGGACTACATCGAGATGCCGATCCGGCAGGCTGAGCTTTTCCGGCACGTCGGTGCGAAAGGCGGCAGGGGTGTCCTGCTTTACGGCCCACCGGGCAACGGCAAAACCCTGCTGGCCAAAGCCGTGGCCGGGGAATCCGGCGCACACATCGAGATCGTCTCCGGACCGGAGGTACTGTCAAAATGGGTCGGCGAGTCCGAAGAACGGATACGGACGATCTTCGAACGCGCCCGGAAGCTTACGCCGTCAGTGGTCCTTTTCGACGAGATCGACGCCGTCGCCTCCACCCGAAGTCTCGCCGAAGGGCATCACCACAAGACCCTCGTATCCCAACTGCTCGTGCTGCTCGACGGGTTGGAGGATCGCGGCCACATCTTCGTCATCGGTACCACCAACCGCCCCGAAGATATTGATCCGGCACTGCGCCGCCCTGGACGATTTGACAGGGCGATTTTCATAGGGCCACCATCTGCAGAAGGCCGCGTCGCCATCTTCGAAAAACACATGGTCGGTATGAAAGTCAGCCCAGGCGTTGATCCCCACGAACTCGCCCGCTTCACCACCGGCTTCTCCGGCGCGCAGATCGAACTCGTCTGCCGCGAAGCGGGCATGTCCTGTATAAGGGAGGCGGTCCGAAACAGCACCACACCTGAAACCGTGGAAGTGTGTCAGCGGCACTTTTCGGTTGTCATTGAGCGGATTATTCGAGAAGACATCGGACGTTTGCCGGACGCCGTCACATTGAATTGCGGTCTTCATGATCGCAGCGACAGCGGGATAATTATAAAACCGGACATCCTTCGGGTCGTGAATATTGAAACCACGACAGGAAAATGCCGGTGAAAAAGCGGTGACGTAGTTGTCGAAAACTGGGTAAACGAATTCGTGCACGGATGGACATTACGAGAGTTGACTTCCCTCGTCTTCCAACTTCTTCTTCCCTTTCCACGGCTCTCCGGGGAGTTTCTCTACAAGGTTTTCCGAAACGATCCGGAGTGCGGTCTCAAAATCCCATTCAAAGCCGGGAGCAAGGAGAGGATGAATGTCCTCGATGAAAGCTCTATCCTTCGCTTTGGCGTCGAGGTTGGCTTCGAATTGAGCGCGGCTGACCGCGTTTCCGCCGTGCTCCATGTAGCGAAGAAAGCAATCGATGACCCGGCCCGCTTTGACTTCGGAATGGGAAAGCGCGAACGCCAAGTCGAAAAGATCGCGCCCTTTTTTACGTTGATAAAGAGCGCGGAGTTTGGTGCCCAATAGCTCGTCGAGTTGATAGACCGTTATTCGGGCATCGCCAGTGAACCAAGGGCTGGCCACCGAGTATCGTTTCCGGTCGAGTCCCAGCACCGAGAAATGTTCGCGTGAGTTGATCTCGATTTTCAGCCGCCTCCGGCCCGCTGGTTCGCTTTCCGTGAGAAAACGGTACTGCAAGGTCACACGGCCTTGTCCCTGTTTGCTGCTGGGTGGCCCCAGCCAATGGTCCAGGCGCTCCCGGATCGCGCTCATCGCGGCGCCGATCGGTCCGGCTTCAAGTTGGACCAGGTCGATGTCTTCAGAGTAACGCGCGGCGGGCTCCATGAAAAGTTTGTGCAGCGCCGTTCCGCCGCGAAACGCGAGTTGCTCGGCGATGGTCTTTTCGGAATACATTTCGACTAGCGCCCTGGAGAGCACCAAGTCTTGCTCCACCAGAGCGTCATCGGGCCAAGGTGCGTGCTTCCGCCATGCCGTCACGTAGGCTCGCGGGATCATAGGTCGGGCTCCACATCCTCATTGATGATGAGGTTCCAGTGTTTGTCGATGGGTTTCCCCTTGCCCTTGACGTCGGGTCTGAGCAGGGCTAGTCGCGTTCGGCGGAAAGCCAGAAGTTCGGCCAAGGCTGCGGCCGGTGCATCAAGCCCGACCAATTGGAACAGATATCCCGCGCGCTGCACTTCCGGCACAGCGGCAAGTTCAGCTGAAACAGCCAGCTTTTTCGGATCGATCCTCTCTCCCAACTCCGTGAGCACCGTGGCCACGTTGCTCAGGTGTCCCGCCGCATTCGCGTGTCGGACAAGATCGAACACCGTCGCCTCCGGCGTGGAAACGGTCATAGCGCCGGTATCGGTTTTCACACGCACGGTCGCCACGCGCTCGATTTGTCGCTTTCTGAAAAACTCGATCCGTCCGCGCCCCGCCGTCTTTGATGATGTCGGCAAACTCGTCGCCACCTGGAAAACCTGCGGCGGCTGGTGAGCCGCTCCGTGAATCGCCGCGGCGCTTAGCAGCCCGACATAGTACGGGCGGCCGAGGAAGGCCATGAGATCGTCTATAAACCACGACGGCGGCGGCGAGCCTGTCGCCCGGTATTCCACCGGCACGATGACGAAAAATTCCCTGACGGGGCTGACCAGCCGGCCCTTCTTCTTGAGCCTTCGGATCGCGGATTGAAGCGCCGTCTCGGACGCATCGACCGCACGGGCGACATCCTCGAAAGAAAAGGTGTACCGCCCTTCCGAAGGGAGTTCCTCGATGAAAGCACTGACCTTCTGGTGTTTCTTCTGTTTACGAGCCATGACGCTATTCTCAGTCCTTATACCAGTCTGGTTCGACTATCTACCATAATACGGCTGATAACGCAACCAAATTGGCTTAAAAGTGTCTTGTTGAGATAGCCGCGGACGCTCTTTCGCGTTCCGCATTGCGGTCTTCCGGATATTCAATTCGGACCCGCTCATGCCTTTACTTCGCTACTTCGAATCGAAGGAACAGGCCAGCAAAAATCTCCTGGCGCCGGTGGCTGCGATCCCGACCGGTGGGCGAGGACAGGAGTCTTTCTATGGGCTTCGGGCCGGTTCTGCACGAGATCCGGCCTAAAGCCCGCTGAACGTCATCCTTCGATGCCATCCTCTTCGGATTCGAGTGAGGCCAGGGAACTGGGCTCTTTCTTAAACTGGCGCACGCGCTCCAATAACGCGATAGCCCATTCCGCGGGCGTCGTCTGCGGACCATCCGGCGTATCGCGTTGCACTCGCATCATCTTCAATGATTCGAGTTGCTTACGCATCAGGATGTCGAAATGCGCGATGGCCGCGTCGGCGTTGGCTTCCGCAGCGCGATGCCATTTCGCGTAGTAAAATGAAGCCATTACAGCCTGAAGTTGGTCAGTTGAGTCGTTGAGTTCGAAGTCCCGTCGGATCGCCTCGATCGTTTCGTTGAAAATCTCTCGATCCTGGTCATCGAGCAGGCGCTTCACATACGCGCCGTGGGTCATGCTGCTGAGATTCCCGGCCCGACCACCGCCGTGGTTTTTCGGATTGGCTCCATGCATGCGGCAGACATTGTAGCCGGAGACCGCGGGCAACGTGCAGCGCAGCCCGTTTTTCTTCATGCGCGCCGTGCAGCGCGGCACGGGGTGGCCGAAGCTTTCCACCAGGTCCTGATCGTCGGACAGGTTCTGATTCGTACTCATGATTTGCTCCTTGTGGCATTGGATGAAGCGGTTTCGATATTTTCCCGAGACGCAGCGCTTTGATCCGCGGCTTTTTGCAGGATGTAACGCACGGCGCGCCTCGTGATCATGAACCTCTCGGCGATTTCGGTGATGGTTCGACCTTCCCGACGCATGGCAATGATCGTCAGGTCACGTTTGACCCGATACAGGCTCTTTCGACGCGCGACATAGAGACATCCGCCGCGAAAGTATTTGTGAATTTCCTCGATCAATTCCGCCGGCAGGACTTCCGACGCTTTGCGATAGGGCAGCATCATGAATGCCTCCATTCGGCTTCCTGCCGCAGGCGACGTTCCCACTCGTCCGGATTCCAGTTGCCCCGGGGGACCGCTTCGCCAATGATGAATTTCTCGATAAGATCATGAACGGGTTCCTCCAGCATCAATCCGATCCACCTGTCAGATCCGCCGCGCGGGCCGCGATACTGGCGAATATAGATTTCCCGCTGAAGTTTCATTCGGGAAAAGCGCCGTCAGATTTCGCGCTCAACGCCGCCGGTGTCCTTGACCAGGTCCAGGTAGATTTCCTCCGCAAATCGTTGCGGGATGTTCAGGGCTCGGGCAAGACTGATTTGTCCCATGGCTTTCATCCTCCTCAGGTTCGAAGTCGGCCAGATCCGCGGATGACGCCGGAGATGATCCCGAATCATCTTCCGCAGGGCTAACCTGTTGATTGTGTTGATGAATGATGTTGTTTGCGGTCGATGCGGATGATGACCCTCTATTGTTCTTATATACTGCCTCTATCTCTTTTTTATCCTCCGTCTTATCCAGCATATTGGAAATATCGTCCGCATCGTCCGCATCAGCCGCAACTGGTTGTATTTGCAATATATTTTCTGCGGATGATGGTGCGGATGATGTGCTGGAAAAGCCCCTATCATCCGCAAAAAGCGACAACACCGGCGCTATCCTATGCACTCTCGATTCACCGCTGCCGCTATCTTCTTCCAGGGCGTATTCGGATTGCTTTGTATGACTGTTTTTTCGTTGCACAATCCGATAGGAATCAAACTGCCGATTCCTCATGCCGCTGCCGATTGCAGCGGCGACCTCTTTGGGCGTGAGCGGGCGATTTGCTTCGAGCAAACATCCGAGGATTTCCCGCTGCTTTTCCGATTTGACCTGGTCGAGCAGTTCCGCCGGATCAATGTCGATGAACTCGGCGATTTCCTCGTCGGTCGGCAGGGGCTCCCGCTGTTTTTCCGGCGGCGACCAGCCCGCCTTCTTTGCCATGTCGAATAGCGTGCCGAGGGTGACGCCGCCGCCGGACTTGAAGCCATCCCACTTGAGCGGCGGCTCCCCGTCCACGTACTTCTTGCCGCGAGCGCTCCAAGCATCCCAGATGGCGAAGCCCGCTTGCTGGTCCCAGTGGTGGAGGGCCATGCCGATGCGGAGCCAGTTATCGTAGGGAACGTCGGGGGAAATGTGATCGAGCGCCGTCTGGATCATCTGAGTGTCGGTCGGCGCGTAATTGGTGGAGGCAGCGTGTGGACTACTTTTCGGAGCCGACGGTGCCTTTAGTCCACCCTTCGTTTTCAGAACAAAGCGCCATATATCGTCGGGCACCTCGGCGAGAATTGATTGGAGCCGCTCGACAGTTAGTCGTTCGAATCCATCGGGTAAATACGGGACGAGGCTTCCATCATCCGCGACCCGATGAAATTGGTTGCCGCCACCCTTCGCGGCGTGCCAATACGGTAGCCAAAGCAGATTGCCGATGCCGATATTTTTGTCGCTGACGCTGTTTTGCTTCGGGAAGCATTCGATCCCACGCCCTGTTCGGATATCGGCGGGCTCGCCGGTGACGAGCACATGATCCGTGGGTGCGACACGATGCCCGAGCAACCGCGCATCGGAGGCCGGCACCGGGTTTTCGAAAAACACCCAAAGATGCCAACCGTGGCTGCCGCCGGACATCTCGATGTGGCCGGGGACGCCCTAGGCGCGGCATCGTTCCAGGCAGGCAAGCATCGTGGCCATCGGGTCGCCTAAAGGCAGCGGATGGCTCGGACCATCAAAATCAAGACAAAGCCAACCACTCGTGTTATCCGGTGCGACGGCATAGGCGCCCAGGCGATCAAAGCCTCGGCCATCGGCAACGAGAGCCCCGGTTTTGCTGTTGACATAGTTTAAAGGAGGCGCCTTCCGGCCGTCGGGTCCATAGACATGAAAAGCGACCAGATTCTCCAGAAATTCGCCGGGCATAACCGGACGAGGTCTCGAAATCCATTCTCCGCTCCGGCGGTCCCGCCATTGCTGCCTGGCCGCGACAACATCCCGCCTTATAAAAAAATTATCGAGCAGAAGTTGAACGCATTTTTCTTTATCGAGCACTGCGAACTCCCCAAAAAAAAGCCCCGCCGAAGCGGAAGGAACTCGCCTTCGGTCACACGCGGGCTCGGTTTTTCCGACTGCCTCGCGGGACCATGAGAAGGTTTTGCCTTCCGCTTCGCCGGGGCTCGATTTTTTCGACAACCCCAAATCAGAAACGAATTGTTACTCGGAATTATGTGTTATCGGTCGTTCCTTTCGGATGTCGTTGTCGTCTGTCGGTTGTCATGAAAAGTCGCTTGCCTGAAAAACTTGTTCGACCTTGGTGTGCCGGATTCGGCCGTTCTCGAAACGGAGCGTAACGCTTCCGAAGAACCGTTCCGCTGCCATCCGCTGAATCAATGCAATCACTTTTCTCATGACTTCGCCTTTCTCCAGATTGATCCAGAATATTTTCCTTCCGAGGAAGGAGCAAGTGCAAAAAATGGAAGATTTCACCCCGCAAAGCTTCCATGCCTAGAGTATGGTGCATTGGCCAAAACTCGCAAGATCATGGGGTGTGCGAATTTGTGGGATTTTTCTGCGACAACCATAACCCAAGGGTACGCAATCGGAAACGCGTTTAGCAACATCGGCACATGGTAAAATCGTTTAACGGTTTTTTTCCTCGCCTGCTCATGGTCGACATCACGATGAAATATGTGGCTTTCCCCTGCAGCTAACCCTCGATACGCACAATACCTTTATTAAGGTTACTGTGCAGTTATAGCGCTTGGAGATGCCATGACAAACGACCTGATTGATTTCGAGCGGTATGTGAAGGAGACGGCTGATAGACAATGAATCCGATGAGGACCGCGATGATCGAGCCTCTGGGAATGGATTTGCCGGGGTCTTTCAAGTCGCCGGAAAGACCAAGCCCGGCCATGACGCCTGTGACTGCCGGAAAGAAAACAGCGAAACCGACCCAGAAATTTACTTCACCGGAAACGGGGATTTGAGTGAACACTGAACCAGTGAATTTTGAAGCCGCGCCAATGGTCAGTGCGACCAAAGATGTTCCAATCAGCATCATCAGGGGAATTTGAATTTTCAAGGCCAGTTTGGCGCCGAGAAACGCAAGCACAGCCACCACCACGACGATTATAAATGCCGATGTCTGCAAGGGAATTTGCGGCAACACAAACTGGAGCGCTTCAGCCAAACCGAAAGCGTATAGAGTTACGGAAAAAGCCTGCGAAAGGAAAAGGGGCAACCCGATCGCGCCGCCGATTTCAAGTCCGAGGCTTCTTGAAATAATGTAATAAGCGCCTCCACCTCCGACATGGATGTTGGTGGCGACAGAAGAAAAGGAAAGGGTCGTTATCAAGGTGATGGTATTGGCGATGACGGCGATCAGGATAATCCGTTCGATACCCAAATGCCCGACCAGCCAACCGAGCCGGAGGTACATGATCACGCCGAGAACGGTCAGCATTGTCGGAGTGAAAACGCCTAAAAAAGCCCCAAGTTTCTTCCCATCCATTTCAGACGAGGCATGAAAGGACTTAGTACTTGTGTTTTTCATAGTGAATCGACATTCCCGATATCAACCAACGACGAATCGACTTTCAGTTCATCGCTGCGCCATTTCAGTTTCGTGCTGAGCATCTCCGTGAAGTATGGCGCAACTAAAGAGCTTTTCCTAACAATATCTCTCAAATTGCCGGTATGGGAGTGTAACTGAAAAAATTGTCAGCCTCAGCTTTCGAGTGTTTACGTCTATTCGCAAATCAGCCGTTAAGCTCGTGATTCATGTGTCGGCTTGCCCATGATAACGAGAATCCGGTGTTTGACCAGATCCCGAACAAGCCGGATGATGCCGTCCTCGATAAATTGGCCATCCATCTCTACACGAGCAACACCTCGCTCCCGATTGTCCGGGTTATCGACCTGAATTTCGTAGAGCGCTTCGCCGTGGCGAAAACTCATCTGAAACCCATCCCACCAATCGGGAATGACCGGATCGACCTGCATGGTTTCGCCGCGCACTTTAAGCCCCATTATCTCCTCTATCCAGGCGCGATACATCCACGCAGCGGAACCTGTATACCAGGACCAACCACCCTGACCGATTCGTCCCGGCAGGCGGTAAACGTCAGCTGCGACCACGTAGGGCTCAACCCCATAGCGCCAAACTGCTTCCGGCTCACGTGCGTACTCAATAGGATTGATCATCCTAAGTATTCTCACCGCACGGGAACCATCCCCTTTGCGCGCCATGGCCATGGCCAGCCAGATGGCAGCGTGTGTGTACTGGCCTCCGTTTTCCCGAACTCCAGGCGGGTAACCTTTTATGTATCCGGGCGAAGGTTCGGATTCATCAAACGGAGGATCAAAGAGTTGCACCAGCTTTTCATCCTCACGCACAAGGTGATTCCATGCCGATTCAAGTGCCTTCTCCGCACGGTCCTTGTTGGCTACTCCGCTGAGACAGGCCCATGATTGGGGAAGGGAATCGATCCGCGCTTCCTTATTCGCCGAAGACCCAAGTGGGGCGCCATCGTCAAAGGTCGCCCGTAAATACCACTCCCCGTCCCAAGCGAACTGTTCAATTTGCGTGATCAGCGCCTCACGTTCTTGCTTGTAGGACCGGCTTTGTTCAGACTTACCCATCAAGTCGGACATCTCGATCATCCCATACATGACATCCACCATGAACCACGCCAGCCAGACGCTTTCGCCCTTGCCGCCCGCACCTACCAGATTCATCCCGTCGTTCCAGTCGCCACTGCCCATCAAGGGCAAGCCATTGACGCCAAACCGTTGGCTATAAGCAAGGGCACGTTGACAGTGTTCGAAAAGCGTAGCCTTTTCGGACGAAACAACTGGCGATTGAAAGCTCTCATGCTGATCGTCGTTTAACAACGGAGCGTCGAGGAAGGGGATTTCTTCTTGCAGAATGCTTACATCGGCCGTGACTCGGACATACTGCGCCACAACGAAAGGAAGCCATAATAGATCATCGGAGCATCGTGAACGGATGCCCTCGCCACCCGGCGGATGCCACCAGTGCTGGACATCGCCTTCCAGGAACTGACGGCCGGCAGCGAGCATGATGTACTCACGCGCAAGCACTGGATGAGCATAAAGCAGGGCCATCACATCCTGTAACTGGTCGCGGAATCCAAATGCGCCACCGGATTGATAGAAACCGGAACGCCCCCACATCCGGCAGCTTAGGCTTTGATAAAGCAGCCAACGATTGATCAGGATGTCTGTGGAAAGTTCAGGGGTTTGGACCTGAATTGTACCAAGCTTGTCGTCCCACCATGCCTGGGTTTGCCGCAGTGACGCCTCCACCTTCGCACCACTCCGATAGGCTGACACTAGCGTGTTGGCCTGCTCCACCGAAGTCGCTTGACCAAGCATGAATGTGATTTCCGCACGCTCTCCCGGAGCCAGTTTCAAGGCTATCTGCACGGCGGCACATGGGTCAAAGCCCGCTCCTGCTCGGTTTGTAAGCTTGGTGTGTTCCATCGCTGCAGGATTACTCATCGAACGATTGCGCCCCAAAAAGGACCTGCGGTCGCAAGTATAAGACGATGCAGGTGCGCTCACCGCCGCGAATGCCACCCGGTCCGCATAATCGGGATGGAAGCGATTGCGGGCCAAAATCGCTTGGACTTCATCATCCCAGGTTGTCACTACGTGCATTTGTGTGGACTCACGTGTCTCGCCCAATGTCCACTCGACATAATAAGTCAGCGAGAATTTGCGCGGCCGACCTGAATCGTTTCGCAACACAAGTTTCTGCAATTTTATTGGCTGTCCGCCTTGATCATCCACGGGAACGAAGAGTGTCAACTCCTGTTCGATACCGTGGCTGTTATGTTCGAATATTGAGTATCCAACCCCGTGACGGGCTCGGTATGCGGTCTTTTCACGGATGGGAGATGCGGTCGGAGTCCAGAAGATTCCGGTTTCCTCATCGCGGATGTAGATCGTTTCAGATGGCGGATCTGTAACCGGATCGTTTGACCATTTAGTCAGTCGGTTGCGCTGGCTGTTGCCCTGCCAAGTGAAACCGGCTCCGGTTTCACTCACGAGAGTTCCGAACGTCGGGTTGGCGATAACGTTGGCCCAGGGAGCCGGTGTGTGAATGTCCGGACCGAGATAAATTGCGTATTCGCGTCCGTTCGGAGTAAATCCTCCCAAGCTGTTGAAGAAGGGAAGTTCCATGAAAGGAAGCGCCGCCGAAGGATCTCGGGGATCCCGTTTTTTGTTTATCTGTTCGGGTAAAGCCGGCGCATCCCGCGGCGGGGTGGCAAGTTGCTGGGGTAAGGCGCCGCGGGCTGCCACCATCATCACACTCGCCGCTGCGAGAAGAAGCGTCAAGTCTTCAGCCGGAATCAGGTTCGCATTGAGTAGATAGACTCTCCCTGGTCGCTCCAGGTCAGCATTGGAGCCGTGAAACTGAATCAGGTGTTCAAGCTCCTCGCGAAGCGGCTGCGTATATCCGCTGGCTTCCTCGTTGAGGATTACCAGGTCGGCTGCGAGCCCATGCATTCTCCAATATGCATGCGCCTGGAGCATCTGACGGATCAGGCCCATATCCCGAGTTTCACCGATGGCGACAAGGGCAATGGGCAAATCACCCGAAATTGAATATGCCCACAAACCGGACTGCCCCTTTCGGTTTTCGGCAATGCGTGACGCAGCGGCGCGAAGGCGAAGATTCGGATAAAGCAGGTGGCTTGCCAGTTGCTGAAAGCGGCGCGTTTCATCGGGTTGAATCCGCAAAAGACGCAATTCAAGCTGGGCGGACGCCCAGGCGAATTCCATCGCGCGGTCGATTGCATAGGGGTCGGAGTACTTTCTTGTCAGGTCGACAACCCGTTCGCGCGAGGGGGCAGCTGCCAGAACCATCGAAACCTGAACACGTTGGCCGGGAGACAGGTGGAGGCTCCGGCGAAGACTGAAGATCGGATCCAAGACAAATCCCTGACTACCGCCTGGTTCCTGCAATGCGCCCATCGGGCGGGCGGGCGTATGCCCTCGGCCTATGAAGCGGGTCCGGTCGGTCTCGAAGCGCAAGTCTTTATCTATGGGATCAGAAACGTCCTGGTTCAGCGTTATGCAGTGAGCAACATAGACGGGTGGTTCGTCATTGCTTCGAGGCCGGCGGCTCGCCAGCAGCCCCCGGTTCTCAGGCAGCGCCTCGGTCTTAATAAATAGTTTGTTGAAGGCCGGATGCTGTCGATCCGAATTATGCGGCGCCAGTGCAAGTTCAACATAGCTTGTAAGTTCGATCCGGCGGTTGCCGGCGGACCGATTTATCAACGTCATCCGCCGAATTTCAACATCATCTTCCGGCGCAACGATGATCTCGGTTTCGCTCTCGATATCGTCATCAACGCGCCTGAATACGGCACGGTCCAACGTAAAGTTGACCGAAAACTTCTCGGATTTTCCGCCGGTCGGCTGATAGGTATTGCACCACAATAGACCGGAATCGGCATCTCGAATGTAGCAAAAGACACCCCAGGAATCCCGGGTTGTGTCTGACCGCCAGCGCGTTATATCGAAGTCATTCCAGCGACTGTACCCCCCACCGGCGTTTGTCACCATGAGGTTATACCGACCGTTCGACAACAGTTGTGTTTTGGGCGTTTTGGTGTGAGGGGTTGTGAAATGACTGACCGACGGCGCAACTTCCCCGATGCCGGGCGCCGAGGAGACTCGTTCTCGCGTGGAAACATGGTGCAGCGGTGGCGAGAGCGGAATGCGTTCATGAAGCAAAGGCTCCGTCGCTCGTACTCGCGGGTCAGCGTGATAACGGCTGTGAAGACAGTTGTCATGCAGGAAATTGTTCAATGCCAGAAAACTCATACCCTGATGATGCGCCATATATGCGCGCACTATCACCCCAGGGGCAGCCTCTGGGCCTGGTTTCCTGCCGTAGTCCAGCGATTCGTAGTAGCCGTAATTGCTATGAAGACCCAAGTCGGCAAGTCGTTTCAAGTTCTGCACGGCCTCCCGGGGAACGACACTGACCGCCAAGAATGTTGCATAGGGCGCAATGACGATTCTTTCGACCAGGCCGCGTTTAAGCCCGAGTTCCGGCACTCCGAATGCCTGATATTGATATGTCTTGTGGATATCCATATCGCCGAAAGCGCATTCTGATATTCCCCATGGCACCCGGTGTTTGCGTCCGTAAGCGATCTGGATCGCAATGGCTTCTCTGACAGCTTTATCCAGCAGGGTGTTGCCATAGGACCGTTGAAATAGCATCGGCATCAGATATTCGAACATTGTTCCGGTCCAACTGAGCAGCGCACGACGCCGACCGATGGCTCCGAAAGGTCGGCCCATGGCGAACCAGTGCTCATTGGAAATGTCCCCACGAGCAATAGCGACAAAACTTCCCAAGCGCGCTTCGCTTGCCAGCAGATCGTAGAAGGCTTGGTCCAGGCGGCTTTCAGAAACATTGAAACCGATGGAAAAAAGACGTCGCTCAGCGTTATAGAGAAAACGCATATTGATCGACTCCGAGAGTTCAAAACATTCACGAGTGAGTTGCCTCATCAAACCCTTCACTTCACCGGCCAGCCATTTCGATCGATCAAATGCCGCCTTTACACGATCAATCCAATCCAGGAGGGCGCGCTCACTCGCGGGCGTTTTCTTCCTGATGGCTTGGAGGGAATCAATGCAGGTGAGATTGCCGGCGGCCAGATCTTGAAGCGAGGGCGCGGTATAAAGAGCTTCACGGAAAGACGGGAGGAATTCCGGTTGCAACTCATTAATCTCTTCCTCTGTTTTTTCGGCCAGGATTTCAATCCAACCAAGGTAGCGATCCGCAACGCTCAGCCAAGCGTCCAACTGCAACTGCACTTGCCCGGACCAATACCCGGAATCGCCTTGCTCGGAAGATGATCCCAAAGTATTTTCAGACGAGAAGTCAGTGTTTTTTACAGTCCGTCGCAAAAGCTCCAGCAAATCGGAAATATTATTCGGCGGAGATTTCCATGCACCCGACAGGTCGTCCAGAGCGTGTAAATCCAAGCCGGGAAATTCCTCTTCCCGGGCGATTTGCCGCAGGACTTCCACGGTGTCATGCAAGCCCGCAAAGGCTTGCCCGTCCAGCAACGGCTTCTTGATGAGCGACTCCAGCCCTCGCTCCAACGTCCATAGGGCGCCAAGCAGATTTCCGCTGTCCACGGTGGAAACGTAGCGCGGATTAAGAGGTTCCAGAGTGTTGATATCGTACCAATTCAGGAGATGGCCCTCATGTCGCTCCAACTTCCGGATCGTCTCCATCGTCTTTGTCAGCTTATGCGTTACCTCGTCTACGGTTATGTAGCCAAAGTCATGGGCGCTGAGCACGCTCACAAGATATAGGCCAATATTGGTCGGGCTGGTTCGCAAGGCGAGCGTATTCTGGTGGGAGACCTGGTAGTTGTCGGGAGGCAGCCACGAGGTTTCTTCATTCACAAAATCCGAAAAATAGCGCCAAGTGCGCCGCGCAACATTTCTTAGAAATTGCAGGTCTTCTTCAGGAAGCAGATGTTGCGAGTGTTTTGCTGAAGGACGACGGCAAAGGAGCCAGCCGATTATCGGCGAGAAAAACCAGAGTATAAGCCATGGGCTTGCCGCCCCAAGGTTTGCCGGCATCCAGAAGGCAACCGCCAATCCCATGAGTATACTGAGAACGCTCGCCGAACCCATTGATAACAGAAACTTCGGTGTTTTGGCTTTGGCTTTATTATGCATCGCCTGGGCCGAGGTCCATTCCAGCAGTCTTCGATGAGAGATGTGCCGGCGATACAAAACACGCGCAATGGCATCCAACGCCAACCAGGCCTGGTATGGAAGCAATGCCGCCTCAACCCCGACCCGGAGAATATCTTGCTTCTGTTTCGCGAGGGAGAAACCTTTCAGCCCCTTGCGTGTGGTTGCCCAGGTGAAGGGCTGCAGCAAAGAGTGAAAAAGCAGTTGAGCGGCAACTAAAACAGTGGCGATCCATCCAGCCCGGAACGAAATCATCCAGGAGGTCAACAGCAGGCCCAAACTGGCCGCGGGTAGCAGACTTCGGCGAAGGTTGTCAAATATTTTCCAACGCCCAAACCAAGAGATTGGATTGGGATATCGCCCGCCGTCAGGTTTGGGAACTCGCGGCATGATCCAGCCAGCGATCTGCCAATCGCCACGAATCCAGCGGTGCAACCGCTTGACATAGCTCATGTAGTCCTGTGGAAACTCATCATAGATTTCGATGTCGCTGGCCAGCCCCGCTCGCACGTGAGCGCCTTCGATCAGATCATGGCTGAGCAACCGGGCTTCGGGGAACGTGCCCGAAAGAACCTGGCCGAAAACGCGCACATCGTAAATGCCTTTGCCGTGATAGGATCCCTCGCCTGTCAGATCCTGATAGGCGTCAGACACCATATTTGTATAAGGGTCAATGCCGACCGGGTCCGAAAACAGTCGGCTGAAAGGCGAACCGTTGGCGCTGGGCAGGGATGAACTCACGCGAGGCTGAATGATCGTGTAACCGGACAGAACCCGACCCGTTTGATCTAGCCGCGCCCGGTTGAGCGGATGCGCCAGGGTCTCGATCAGTCGGCGGGCGGCGCTTGTCGGCAACTGCGTGTCGCTGTCAAGGGTAATGACATACCTTACATCGAAAAGTCCGTCAGGATCGCCGACGTACACCAAACGCTCAGCATCATGAGATCGCGTGCCTGCGATCAGATCGTTAAGCTCCTCCAGCTTCCCGCGTTTGCGTTCCCAGCCAATGTATTTTTGCTCGCTTTCGCTCCACTTGCGTTTGCGATGGAAAAGAAAAAATCGTCCGTCGCCATAGCGCCGATTGAGGTTTTCAATACGCCTTTCTACGGATTGCAGCAGCGCCGGGTCCGCATCGCAATGGGTATGGTCGGCATCTTTATAATCCGAGTAGAGCCCAAAGAGCAGATTGGCTTCCTTGTTGGCCAGATAACGAATCTCAAGTTTTTCCACTTCACTTTCGATCGTCTTCTGATCCACGAGCATCATGGGTACAACGACCAGGGTTCGGCAATCGTCGGGAATCCCCGATTCGCTGAAATCCATCTTCGACAGAGCTCGCGGTGGGAAAATTCGCATAATAAGGGCGTTCAAGATTTCGATTGAGAACTGGCTTATGGGAATAAGCAGGAGTGCGGCGATGATCAACTGAGTCCACGGACCATGGGTGTTCAAACCAAGATGAAGGACCAGGACAATAAACGCGATGGTGAAGAAAACCAGACCGAGAAAGTAGACTGCCGAGTGATGACGATACGCCCAGTGCAAAGCGCGAAAACGTAGAGTCTCACGGCATTTTATAAATCGTGCCAGTTCCTCCCTCTTTTCGCCGATCAGATAGGCGCCGACGTGAGCCGATCGCTCATCCTCCGATGACCCCGTGTCGGACCTGGTAGCCAAATCAAGGGCGTGTTGGGCAACCTTCCACTCTTCCAGGCCGGACCCACGGTGAAGATCCTCAATCGCTCTGCGGTAACGGTCGCGCGTGGCAAAATCCATCTGAGGATAGATGCCAACCGGGTCCAGGCGCAGGGTCTGCTCTACCAGGCTGAGCTTCTCGAAACATTCCTTCCAGTCGAGCAAAGCAAAACGGCGCAGACTGGTAAACGCATTCTCGATGGATATTTGGTTCGTTGTCTGGCGATTCTTTTCACGCAACAGAAGGTCGCTGATGGATTTTTGGAGTGTGCGCTCCAGCCAGTTCTGCATCGGAACCAGCACCGCCCCTTCGTCATAGAGGCGGTTGATCAGTTGCGAGGCGAAATAGGGACTGGGATCGGGGTAGGCTTCGGTAAATTTCGCCATGGTGGAATAAAGCAGGTTGGGATCGCGTCGGTTGGCTGTAATCAGGCGGTGCGCCCAGAAATCTGCGATCTCTTCCTCTCGCAGTTCGGTCAAGGCTCGGTCGGCAAGTTCCCCAATGGCTTCAATCAGCACTATGCGCAACATCTGAGGAACAGCCCAGAGTTCGCCGATTGATAGAGGTCTCACCGACTGATAGGCCTCGATAAACGCCAGTATGTTTTCCTCATCCAGGCGAAACTCGACGTTGGTAACGAGTTCCTTGGCTAGATTGTAGATACGGGGCAGACCACGGTCGGATTTGCTTGTTAGCGCCGGGAGTTGCCGGTAATACGACCAGGGCAAATTCAAACGAACATCGCGGGCGTTGCCTTCAAGTATGTATTCATTGTCGAGCAGCCACTCGGTGGTCGCCGGCGTGCTTTGCTGCAAATGGGAAGCCTCGGACAAGTCGGCACAAACTCGCTGCACCCATCGGCGACAGCGATCCAATCGTTTCAATAGCTCGGTGTTTCGCAACGGTTTGGAATCGAGCTGATGACCGGAGGCCAGTTCCCGCGCATGGTCCTGAATCTGCCCGTTGGTAAAAGGCGCTCCGCCGAAAATACGATCTCCTTGCTCACAAGGGGGACTTTCCCGCCGGGGATGCAGAATAAAAACGGCGGGTGGAATCTCACCGTTTTCCAATAAAGCGGTCATGGGGACTTTCAAGCGTTCAATCGGCGCCTGAAGAATTATGGCGGTCTCTCCAGAAACGAGCCAACGCAATTGATCTTTGAGCAAGGCTTTGTCAACACCGAAGCTTGATCTACGTATCAAGGACAGACTGAGAAGTATCCCGACGACGCCACATGCCACAGCCAGCGCCGTGGTGGAGAGCATTTGATTGATGATCGGTCCCGGCCATTGAAAGAGGAACGAAATGACCGTGGCAATTGTCCCCGACAGGAGAAAAGCCCCGGTCGCCCCGAAAACCCTGCGCCGGAGAAAAGGATCCCAGATGCGGATTCCACCGTTCGCGTTTTTACTCACACAAGCGACACGGTAAAAATGTTTCCGACGCAATTTTTCGGAGGCGGACCGTGCTTCTTGCTGTTTCTGATAAAATCCAATGAGGGTGCCTGATTTCATTCGCTGTCCTTGAGGAATCGTGCGTTAATTTTCGCGTTCTCGTCGGAGTCTTCTTTCGATCGAACGGGCAATTTGCACTGCGGCGCGATCGATGACGGCTCCAAGATCAGAATCCGCATCCTCGACAACGATCTTCCGCGTCGGGCGGAGAAACAGTTCAATCCGACACTTTTTATGGCCCGAATTGCCCGCGGCCGACAGAGCCACGGTCAAGCGGGCGACTTTCGAAGAATACCGGCTTAAAGCAAGGCGCAGCCTGCTTTCAATCTTGTCTTTCACTTCATCGGTAATCTCGATGTCGCCATTGATGAATGTAATATTCATTGTTCTTTCCATTCATTGTTGGAACGGTTTCGCTTCGATCTTCGTACCTTTCTCGATTGAGGAGGATCGAAGCGTGCATTAGGACGGCTTGGATCAAGAAGAAATTTGATCGCCAGGCGCGGTGGGAGTCCATAATGCCATGTAGCAAAACAAGTGGTGCGCCTGCACCCATTTCTCCCCACGCAATCGATGTGCCCCGTACCGCGGTCTCATGTGCTTTTCCGATCATTTCCATTTATTCGCTCTCCTGGCAAATCGACAAATTACTTGTTGAAAAGAAACTCTCTGGCCTTTTGCATTGCATCAGAAACGGTTTGAGCTTTTCCGATTTCCGTCCAGCAGCAATATGAAACCCATACGATTGTAGTATTCCTGTCGTACTTCACTTCATACTCATTTCCGGCTTGCGATTTGGCCATACCGATGATCTCCGGAGGTGTTCTGTTTTTCCAATCATCTCCCAGAGGAGGGATTTTGCTTTCCCAATCATTCAGCGCGGTTCGGTCTTTAGGCTTTTGCAGCCTCTTGGCCCGTCGGCTTTGGATCGTCTGAACTGCCACGACGACCATCGCGGCGAGCAACAGAAAGTGGACGAATCCGTTGAACGTGTGATGCGTAACCAAACCGAACACCCATAAAAGGGCGAGTATGATTGCGACGGTCCACGGCATATTTCACCTCCTGAATCGGTTGATTTTCATCTAATGTTCTTTGGAAGCGTGCTAAAAGCCTGCAGTGGTTGCCGCCGAGGCAATCTGCCGGTCAATGTCGTCCGGAGCCTGAATGAAATTCCAATCCGACGGAAGCTCCAGTTTGCCTCCAAGCCGTTTCAAGGCTTTGAGATAGCCACGGTTTCCGCGCCTCCATTTCCGGTTGACATGGCGGGCATAAATGTAGACCGCTACGCCGATGAGATAGCCGGACAGGAATTGCTTGAAAGTACGCAAAAGCGAATAAAACTGGGCATGGCCAGTCATTTGCGCTCTTTGTAATTCCAAGAGGGTCATGTTCTTCGGCTTGAAAACGACGTGATGCCCGTCGTACAGGGACCAGTCCGACGCCGTCAGGCGCCCCTGAGTTTTCATTCCTTCATAGACTGGCGTCCCCGGAAAAGGGGTTAAAAGGATGAATTGTGAGGAAAGGATTCCGTTGCGTTTCGCGAAACTAATGGTCCCGGTTATCGTCTCGGACGTGTCGCTGTCCATGCCGAGTACGAACATTCCATGGATGTCTATATCATGGTCGTTGAAACGCCGGACGCATTTTCGCATTTGGTCCAACGTCTGGTGTTTGTTCGTCTCCTCCAGCGCTCGGGGATTGGCCGATTCGAAGCCGATGTAGACAGTCGAGCAGCCGGTTTTGTGCATCAGTGAAAGCAACTCATCGTCGTTAGCCGATTCCACACGCACCTGTGCCGACCATTTGGAAAGGACTCCCGGCATTTGTCCGGCGCGCCTCAACAGTTCCTTGGTCTGAAATCGGTTAGCGGTGAAATTGTCGTCATAGAAGAAAACATAATGGGGTTGGTCGCTGTACTGCTTCAGTTCGCCGAGGATGCTGTCTACAGAGCGAAAGCGAAACTTCCGACCGAACATCGGGATCACCGAACAGAAGGAACAACCATAGGGGCAACCGCGCGATGTCTGCACCGGTATAATCGGCAAACGTCCAAAGCTCTTGCTTTGTCGCCAGCCGACAATCAAGTTGAAATCCGGGTATGGGAGCAAGTCCAGATCTTCGACGGGAGCAGCCAGGGGATTGTGGCGTACAGTGCCGTTTTCGTCGATCCAGGACAGACTGGGAACGCTATCCACGCTTTCGTTTCCGCTGATGGTTCGCAGCAGCGACGGCAAGGCTTTCTCTCCTTCGCCGCGTACGACGTAGTCGCAATGATGTAGAGCCTCTTCGGGCAGGAATGTGACATGCGGACCGCCCATGACCACGGGTACGCCGTATTCGCACAAAGCGTCGGCGATAGCGTATGCACGCGTCGCGGTAGCCGTAATGGTCGAGATGCCCACAATGCTCGCTGTCAGGGCGTCTGCGTAGTTAATGGGCGCGATATCTTCGACATAGACCCGTACAATCCAACCCATTTGATCGGCCAAGGCGCCCAGGAGCACCGTCCCTAATCGTGGCAATTTCGAGTTCGAGAAGATGTGGTATCCAGGCGGTTTGGGTTCTATCAGGACCAGTTTGAGAGGTCGTTTATGGACCGCATCGGTCCTGAGCGCCTTCATTGAGATTGAAGGACCGATGTCATCCATGTGCCTTCTTGAAATATCTATGGCCATTGGATTCTCCCTTTTGAATATCCATAGAATGAGCCGTGGTCGGCGGCTCATGAAAAACTCGGATATTTCCGATTATTCAACCACGGAAAACATTTTGCGCCACAACGCGCCATATGACTATTAGGAAGTTTCATCTTGATGCTTTGAAAAAACCGAAGTATGGTGATTGCATGGAGTGGCTCAATTACCATCATCTTCTATATTTCTGGACTGTCGCCAAAGAAGGCAGCATCGTAAAGGCTAGTGTCATGTCACACTTGATATGTTATATAAGAATGTGCCATAATGACCTCCTCGGAAAGGAGGTCTCGGATGCCGAAGATCAAGTATCGATTTTCTTTGACGGAAGAAGAGCGGGAGGAACTCCAGGCCATTGTATGCCGGGGCAAGCACAACACATCGAAAGTCATCAACGCCCTGATTCTGCTGAACTGCGACGAGAAAGAGGAGGAACCGCGAACTCTGAGAGAACAGGACATCGCCGATGTGCTGAATATCAGCCTCATGAAGCTGTATCGCGTCAAAAAACGCTTTGTGGAGGAAGGGCTTCACATGGCCCTGCATGGGCGCAAAGGTCAACAGAGCTATGAAAAAAAAGCCGACGGCGAATTCGAGGCGCATTTGATCGCCCTCAGTTGCAGCGATCCGCCCCAGGGACACGTTCGGTGGTCGCTTCGACTGTTGGCGGACAAGGTGGTGGAGTTGCAGTATGTGGACAGCGTGTCGTATGAAACCATTCGCCGCGTGTTAAAAAAAACGAACTTAAGCCTTGGCAAAAGCTCGGGTGGGTCATCCCGCCGGAGCAGGATGCCGAATTTGTAGCCCAGATGGAAAGGGTTTTGGATGTCTACAAAAGGCCTTATGATCCGCGGTTTCCAGTGGTTTGCATGGATGAATCGCCGCGCCAGTTGATTGACGAGGTGAAAACCCCCATACCCGGCGCGCCGGGACGGCCGGCTCGTTACGACTATGAATACAAGCGGCAAGGCGTCTGCAACGTCTTCATGGCCAACGAGCCTTTGGGCGGGAAACGGCTGGTTCAGGTGACGGAAAGAAAAACCAAGAAAGACTGGGCGCTGTTTATCGACCGCATCGCACGGCGCTATAGAAAGGCGGAGAAGGTCACGTTGGTGATGGATAATCTCAATACGCATAAGCCGGGCTCCTTTTATGAAACGTTTGCGCCGGACCGGGCTAAAAAGCTTTGGGATCGTTTCGAGTTTGTGTATACGCCCAAACACGGCAGTTGGCTGAATATGGCGGAAGTCGAACTGAATGTTCTGATCAGGCAATGCCTGAAAAGGCGAATTCCCGATATGGCGTCCGTCGCCGCGGAGGTCGAGGCATGGCAACATCACAGGAATTCGAAAAATGCGACGATTAACTGGCAATTCACAACAAAGGACGCAAGGATAAAACTGAGAAGGCTTTATCCAACATTACAGGTGTGACATGACACTAGTGAAAAGCTTCGCCTGGCTCAGCCTACGATCAGCGGACAGATCCATCGATTCGAGGAGGTGTTGGGAGAAAAGCTTTTTGAGCGTAAAGGACGCCAACTGGTGATGACCGAAATCGGTCGTATGGTATATCGTTACGCCGATGAGATGTTCTCACTTGGCGCGGAACTGCAGGACGTTCTAAAAGGACGACCTGTCAATAGACCCCCGAAAATTGTCATTGGTATTGCCGATATTTTTCCCAGGTTGATCGCTCATCGCCTCCTGGAACCGGCGCTGAAGCTGCTCGGTCCTGTAAGTCTCATTTGCCGGGAGGACAAGCCCGAACGGTTGCTGACCGAATTAGCGATCCACGGTCTTGATTTCGTCTTGACCGATGCTCCGATCGACCCGTTGATTCGTGTCAAGGCGTTCAGTCATCTGCTTGGCGAATGCGGCGTTACTTTTTTTGCATCAAGTGAACTGGCGAAGAAATACCGGCGCGGATTTCCGCAATCCCTCGACGGCGCGCCGGTTCTTTTACCGACCGATAGCACCATGCTCAGGCGATCTCTCGATGAATGGTTCAGCGAGCGCGACATCCGCCCGATTATCCTTGGCGAGTTCGAGGACAGCATTCTTCTCAAGATTTTCGGACAATCGGGCATGGGGATCTTTCCGGCGCCCACCGTGATCTCCGACGAAATCCAGCAGCGTTACAAGGTCCGCCCAATCGGGAAGTTGGATGATGTTCGAGTCAGGTTCTATGCGATTTCGATCGAAAAGAAGCTGAAGCATCCCGCAGTGCTCGCCATCAGCGAAGAAGCGAAACGGACGATCTTCAACGGCCAATGACATCCGTCCTGTGATCTATAATAATCATTCAAAGTAAAAATATTCCTGGGATTGGGGATTGTACCGGGAGAGCTTTCACTTTAAGCAATATTCGAGCGAATGATACGGCATGCGATCATCATGGCTTCGTACTTAGACTGCTGCCAAGTCAAGATCGCAATATCCAAGGTCTTCCAGATGAACGATTTTCACTTATCCTGGAAAACGCCAGGGAGGCTGAAATATCCCGCCTCCCTGTTTCCCGTTTATTAATGAAGAGGTGTGTCCGGTTTATTCAGCCTTCTTCTCCTCTTCTTCAGCTTTTTCTTTTTGAACTTCAGCCTTTTCTTCCTTCACTTCAGCCATTTTCTCGGCGACTGCGGCCTTTTCCTTGGCGACCTCAGCCTTTTCACCGGCGACTGCGGCCTTTTCCTCGGCAATTTGAACTTTCTCACCGACAGCGATGATCTCATCAGTGGTTTTCGCTTTTTCTTTCAGTACCTCGACCTCCTTTTTCACCACTTCAGCTTCCTTTTTAGCGGTTTCCGCCTTTTTCCCTTCAAGGGCGGCTTTTGTCTTAGCTACCTCGGCCTCCTGTTTGGAAATGGCAGCATCTTCTGTAGCAATGACCGCCTTTTTCACTTCTACTTTTGCTTTCTCCTTGGCAACAACTTTTTCTGTCGTTGTTTTGGGAGTTGCAACTTTCTTCGTTTCTGTTTCAATTTTCTTCACTTCAGCAACTTCTTTAGCTATTTCGGCTTTATCGATAGCTACGTCAGCTTTATCTTTCTCTACCGCGGCCTTCTCGGTTGCGACTTTTGCCTTTTCTTTTTGGACTTCAACGATAACGTCGCCCTTTGACTCCACAGCCTTGGCCTGCTCAGCCTTCACAGCCTTTTCGCTTTGAGCCACGGCCTTTTTCTCTATTACCTCAGCCTTTTTCTCGACGACCTCGGCTTTTTCCTTTGCGACCACGGCCTTTTCTTTTGCGACTTCCGCCTTTTCCTTGGCCGCTTCAGCTTTTTCCGTTACGGCCTTCTCATGGGTGGATGTCTTAGTCTCGGATTTCTTTTGCACGGCTTCCTTGGCGACAACCTTCGCCTCCTCAACAGCAACCGTCGCTTTCTTTTCTTCTAGAGCCGCTTTCTTATTTTCAACCACAACTTCTTTCTTGGCGATCTCAGCCTCTAATTTTGCGGTTGTAGCCTTTTCCTTCTCGATTTCAGCTCTTTTTTGAAGCAACGGCCTTTTCCTGGTTATTCGTCTCTACCTTCGGCGACTCGTTCGCCACTTCCGCCTTTATGGCCTTAATTTCAGCTTCCTCTTTCGCAATGGCCTGCTTTACCTCAGCCACGTCGGCCTGGTCATTCGCTACACCGGCCTTCTCCGCGGCCAGTTCAACTTTTGCTTCTTCAGCTTCCGCTACCGCCTCGTCCTCATCATCCTCATCTTCGGCGTAGCCGACTGTCGCAAAGCCCAGCAGGGCTGAAATTGCGATGACGAAAATGATAATCTGCCACTTATTCATTCTCATTTTCTTACTCCTTGTCACGGTTAGATATTCTAAATGTCACTGTTCAGCCTGATATAGGCTAAAGCCGTGTTTTTCCCGCACAAAGGCCCATTCCCTTGCTCCGGTATTTTTCGTCCTTCAATCAAGAGTCTGCTTTTCCAATCATGCCCACGCTTCGCTCAGCCTCACAGCTTCCGTTGTCTTCTATCGTCAGCAAACCGATAATCACTGGCTTTCTCATCATTATCTCCGGTGGGCTTTATGACTGTCCGGATCTGCACAACCATTGTGTATTCCGGAACATTGATGAAGGATAATTGAACCACCGGAGTTTTACTATTAGGAAGTTTCGACAACATTCTTCGAATATTGCGAAGTATTCTCTTTTCAACTTGAATCCGAAACTCAGGCATTTATAATCCGGGGTCAACGATCGATGGGGAAATCCAGTGTAGGGACAAGGTCCGTCCAATCGAAACACTGGATTATATTCACGTTGGGTTTTTTATGCGATTTTAATTGACAGGAATCGGTTCCATCGGTAGCTATGGTTCAATTACGGCTCAGTAAAAAAATACCCGGATCGTGGGGTCCTGATCCGGGAAAGAATCAATGGAAATTAGTGCGAGCGTGCCGGTTTGCTGGGCTGATAGCATTTTGCAGATTTGGGTTGGAAAGGTTTTTGTTGGCTAACCTTGCGGCAAGTTGTAAAAGTGGAACTGAATTTCCTGCACGCCCACTTGCGCAAATTTCTACTATATTAAAATTTCAATGAACCGTTTGCTGTGTTATATCTCCGGCTTGACAGCGTTTTTCTCTTCCTTTTTCATTTTCTTCATCTTTTTTTCCTTGGCGCTTAGCTTCGGTTTGTTTGACTTCTCTTGCCTTTTCTTCTGCTCTTTATTCGACATGGGATTTCCTCCATCATTGTCTTTTATAAGGATCGTCGGCCGGCTTTTGCCGATACTTGCCGTCAACTTTCCCCGATCAAAGCGAAACACTTCAACATGTTACTTATCGTTCCTCTGTTATCAATCGCATCAGGTATTCAACGGAGGATTCGATTCTCGGCTCCGTTAATACCGTTTTGTATTTCTTCTCCCGCTTACGGGTGCTCTCGCTCGGAGCCGCCTTGGACGCTTTCAGATAACGTCGAATGAGTTTGGCTAGTTCTTTTTGAAACGTTATTTTGATATCTTTGCCTTCAAGTGAGTCCCAGGTTTCGGTCACGTCGTTTATCTGGTGCAATATGACGTCCAATGAAATCAACTCATCCCTCATCGCTTGTTTCTCGTCGCTGTATGGATATCTGTGGGCGCGTTCTTCCAGCACGCTGGCTTCGGCCAGATAAAGACTCATGCGACTCTGAATGTGACTGGTAATCCTGAAAATTTCATCCACGCCCGCGCTAAAACTATCGGACGGATTCTTTTTCGGCGACATAATGTCCTCCCTTCAGGATCCTCAACGTTTCAAAGCAGCAAAAACCATCTCCATGTTATTTTAACTAGCCGAAGCGGCTCTCTATTGCTCAAGATGAGAGAGCGCCATAGTCATCTGTGCATCCAGGAGTTCCTGCTTGGGAACCACCGCTTTGACGATGTTCTGAATCTGCGCCAGAGAATTCTTGGCCGCCTGATCGTTTGGATGCGCAACTGTGATTTCCTTGTAAAGCTTCAGAGCTCCCAGCAAATCATGGCCGGAGTATTGCGCGGCGTATGCCACGTCATATTGCTTGCCTGCTTCGGTGCTTTCAGTGTTTTTTTTCATGTTTTCCTCTTCGCACTGTTTCGGTGCATTATTCGCGCCTGCATTTTCAATGGCGAATTACCCTGTCTGCGCGACCTTAAAAAGGATTATATCCGATTGATGACAACTAAACTATTAGGAAGTTTCAGCGATATACTTCGAAATATTCGAAGTATCGGTCCAAACGGTATGTTCGCCGTTTTTCAAATTGGTACATTAATAAGGACATGCAAAATGCCACATCCTTACTTATTGGACTCACGATTGATAATAGTTATTGGCCAGGCGTCGCATCCTCGGTATTCTTCACCAGTTTGAAAGCCTTATATACCGACAAAGCGGCCGCTCCCAAACCGAAAATGATTCCGCATATTTGTCCGTATGGCTTTGTGTTCCACTTCGAATCGACCCAGTATCCGATACCGACTCCGATAAGCACACTGACACCCATTTCGAGGCCGACAGCCGAAAAATTACGGACTGCTGCAAAGTATTTCCTATTTACAGGATTCATGCGGACGTCGCTTCCTTTCCAGAGTGTATTGCATTGACTGGCGCGTGCATAAATAGAGTCGATGACCGGCTGCCCTTAACTCGGCTTTTCCTGAAACGGATACGGCAGGCAATCGAAAGCAACGGTTATGGCGCTAGGGCCGGAACCGGGGCAATTTTATGGCTGACTTTTCGCGTCAGCGGCAAAACTCCTGCCAGATCGCTGATAATGTTAACGAGTTCGGCGCCCGATGGAACGACGATCTTTGCATTTCCTTCAAGGGAGCTCTCCACGGCCTGCAATCGCCTGAGCAACTGGGCATTGCCGACGAAATACGCGTCTGCCGCCTCGTTCACAAGCTTAATGGCTTGCGCTTCGCCTTCCGCCGTGAGTATTTTCGCCTGCCTTACTCCCTCGGCTTTTTTGATTTCCGCTCTTCGCGCTCCATCAGCAATCGTTTCAGTGGCCGTAGCAAAATCGATAGCGGCGACCTTCTCGTTTTCGGCTTTCACGACCTTGTTCATCGTCTCCTGGACATCCGCGGGAGGATCGATCTCCTTCAACTCCGTCCTAACGATTTCAAGCCCCCAATGCGAAGTCTCGGTCCGCAGGGTTTTCTGCAGTTCGCTGTTAATCTTCCCGCGCTCGCTGTTCGCGGATTTAAGCGTCATAGTGCCGATGATGTTGCGCAAAGTCGTTCTGGCAAGGTTGACGATCTGATAGCGGTAATCATTCACCGCATATATGGAGTTTTTGACGCTTTCCTCGTCGCTTTTCACTCTGAAGTAAACCTGGGCGTCCACCCTCGCATTGAGATTGTCGTTGGTGATGATCTCCTGGGGTTCGGCATCCACCATGGTCTCGGTGATGTTGATCAGAAACATCCGGTCGATCACGGGAATGATCCAGCTCAGACCGGGTTGCGCAAGACGCCGATATTTCCCAAGACGCTCTATCACTCCTCGCCCCGTGGGGCGAACGATCCTGATCCCGGCCGCTAAAAACATGAACAGTAAGGTCAATAGAACGATTCCGCTATAAATCCAGTTCATGAGTCACCTCTCCTTTTGAGTGTTCGCTTTTTCGCTTCGGCCAGTATCGACTCGAATCGATCATTTTACTAATAGGAAGTTTCAGCGCTATTCTTCGTAAAAACCGAGGTGTCGTGTTGGGCGTAATTCACCCGGTTTTTCCAGAGAGGTCTGAATTGATTTCGCCATTGTGGGGTACTTATTGGCAAGGTGGAAGTCCTGCTGGACCATCTGCGTGTCTCCGAACACCCCCTAGCTTTTCTCCCGATCAACCTTGACCGAGATCGGAACATTGCTTGAACGGATGTGAAGGTCACGCTGGGGAAACGCGATCTCCAGATTTTCTTCTTTAAAGGTTCGATTAATATCGAGGTTGAGCGCGGTCAGAGTCGGCAGGTAATTGGGAAGGCCGTTCACGAAGGCCCGTACTTCCAATATCAGGGCGCTGTCGCCAAACTCCTTAAAAATGATCTTCGCAGGCGGTTCTTCGAGAATCTCCGGATTTTTTCCGGTGATGTCTTTAAGCAGCCTGATCGCTTTTTCCACATCCGAGCCGTAGGCGATGCCCACTGCCACCACCACGCGCATTATTTCGTTAGACAGCGTCCAGTTGATCAACTGCCCTGTAATGAATTCCTTGTTCGGTATCACCAGTTCCCGCTTGTCCCATGCCTCTATCGTGGTAGCCCTGATCCGAATCCGCGTCACCGTCCCCTCGATGCCCCCAACCGTCACGGTGTCGCCGATTCGTATCGGCCTTTCGGCGAGAATGATCAGGCCCGAGACGAAGTTGGCGAAAATTTCTTGTAACCCGAAACCCAAGCCCACGGTGACCGCTGCGGCGAGCCACTGTACCTTCGCCCACCCGACGCCGATCGCTCCGAAGGAAAGGATGATTCCTACGATCACAACCGCGTACCCGGTCACCGCCTTAATGGCGTATTTCGCCCCTTCATCGAAGGGCAGCCACTTCAGCAGCGTCAGCCGCAAAAGCGACGGCAGATTCTTGCTCACCATGAGGGCAAGCGTGAAGATGATCAGAGCCGAAGCCAGGTCGCCCAGTGTTATCGGTGTGGTTGTTTCAATAATTTGCTTCGACGGACTTCCGTCACCCATGGAAACCACCTGCGTAATCCCCTCTGTGCCAATAAGAGTGAGACAATGGTTGTGTGAGAATTTAGTGTATAATTCGAGGGCGTGAAGGAGAACTCGAATGAATAAGCAACGAGAAAACGGTGATGGATCGTTTTTGGGGGCGCAGCGTAGTGGAGGCGAGCGAAGCGAGCCGGAACGGAGCGGAGCCCCCAAAAACGACGGGTCGCCCGCACCCCCCTCTCCGGAGGTCTCAGAACGCCCCGAGCGCCGCCGCTTCACCGCCGCCTACAAGCTGGCTGTCGTGCAGGAGGCCGACCGCTGCGCCGAGCCAGGTCAAATCGGCGCCTTGCTGCGTCGGGAAGGACTGTACTCTTCCCACCTGGGCAAGTGGCGTCAGTTGCGGGATCAGGGCGCTCTAGATGGCCTGAACGGCAAAAAGCGCGGGCCCAAACCCGGTGCATCCCCGCTGTTGAAAAAAGAGAACGAGCAATTGCGTCGCGACAACGCCCGGCTGCAAAAAAAGCTGGCGAAGGCCGAAATGGTGATCGACTTCCAAAAAAAAGTTGCCGCGCTCCTGGACATCCCCCTGAACCGGCCGGACGACGACGGGAGCGCCTGATGCAAGCGGTGCATGAGCGCGGAGCCTCCATCGGCGTTGCGTCGGCCTGCGACGCTCTGTCTTTGCCGCGAGCCACATACTATCGGCGTCTTTCTCCCGCGCTTCACCGCCATCGTCCGAAGCCGAAAAGAGCGCTGGACGACGGGGAACGGCAAAGGGTTTTGGATATTCTTCACGCGCCGGAAAACATCGACAAAGCGCCCGCTGAAATCGTCGCAACCCTAATGGATCAAGGAGAATATCATTGCAGTACACGCACCATGCACCGCATTTTGGAATCGGAGAAAGAAGTGAAGGAACGCCGGAATCAGCGCCGCCATCCCAATTATGCGAAGCCGGAACTTTTGGCGACCGCGCCTAATCAAGTCTGGAGTTGGGACATCACCAAGCTGAAAGGGCCGGTGAAATGGAGTTATTATCACCTCTACGTGATTCTCGATATTTTCAGCCGATACACTGTGGGGTGGATGATCGCGCATCGCGAGAGCGCGGCGCTGGCGAAAACGCTCATCTCCCAAACGTGCGCCAGACAAGGAATCGGTCCTGATCAGCTCACTCTTCACGCGGACCGTGGAACCTCGATGAAATCCAAACCGGTCGCGCTGCTGTTGTCGGATCTGGGCGTGACAAAAACGCACTCAAGGCCGCATGTGTCCAATGACAATCCATTTTCTGAAAGCCAGTTCAAGACGATGAAATACCGCCCGGAATTTCCGAAACGATTCGGGTCCATCGAGGATGCACGGGTTTTTTGCCGGACCTTTTTTCACTGGTACAACAACGAACACCGCCACAGCGGCATCGCCATGTACACGCCGGAGACAGTCCATTATGGACGTGCGGAGAAGGCGGCCAGGCAAAGAGAGAGAGTGCTTTTAGAAGCTCTTGAAAAACATCCCGAACGATTCGTTAACAAAACACCAACACCACAGGCGCTGCCCGAGGCGGTATGGATCAATCCGCCGAAAACGGGGAACCAGGACAGTGTACTCTAAACTATGAAAAACGGTGTCTCATTATCGTTGACACGTTCCGATCTTGTTGAAGGTGCTCCAAAGCTCGATGCGGCTCAGAATTTTGAGCGCGGGCAGGACGTCGATCCAAATAAACCACAGCGCAACGGCCGCGATGGTAATGGTGACGACTCGCAGCAGCTTGAGCGATTGCAGATTTATCTCGCTTCCGGCATCCGGATCCGTTTTCAGGATCGGGATTTCCGACTGCAATACCGGCATCGGCTTGCGGTCCGAAGACTCCTCCTCCTTCTGTTTGATCTCGTCCAAATTTGCTTCTTTGAGACTGACGAGAAACAGCCAGCGCAGTAAGAGCCCTCGAATCACGAGAAAACCCAGCAGAAGCCACAGGGTCAACAGGAATCGCCAGGCAAGGTGCCAGGCGGTGACGTAATATCCCAGCGCGGCGAGAACCGCCAAAGCGGGTGGAATCAAGGACGGCAAGGAGTGAATCGCCTTCGCGATGCCCTTGCGTTTGCCCACGCCGATTCCCAGCACGCTTGTTATTATCCCGGATGAGGGGCGCAGTAGATTTTTAAAAAACAGGCCGAGAAGAAGCATCAGCAGAATGAACGACATCCGTCCAAGGGAGTCCTTGAATGAATCCGAATTCTGGTTCTCCATTGTCACTACGACGAAACACAGCGGGAGAGCCCAGATCATCAGCCTGAACAAACGGTTGCTGAGCACTCCGCACGCCTGCTCATTCCAGGTAAAGTGAGAGCAACCCAAACCGCCGGGCATGGCGATCCGCCGGAAAAGGTCAATCGAGAAAAGGCAGACCGCGGTCACCGCCAGACCATTGGCTACGGGACCCGAAAAATTCGCGACCGTAGAACTGGGAAGCATACGCGTTGAAACGAACCACAACAGGAAGGGCAAGCTGGCGGCCTGAATCGCCGCAATGCCCAGGGTTTCGAGGGTTGGGCGAAAGGAAAAGCCTGTATTGGCTTCAGCCGACAGCATTTTCTTTCGCTGCCTTGCCCTGAGTCTAGTACCCGAGAAAAAAAAGGCGAGTAAAAAAAGAAATCCGAGGGCGGTTGATCCGGGTTTCATCCTGGTATTGCCAAATACCACGATAGCGGTTTTTCCCCAGTTTACCTGCGAAAAAAGCCATGCCGACGCTCTCGCCGTCCCGGCAAGCTCACTGACGCCGAGGCCCGGACCGCTTTTGGTCCATAGGATTCTTTCATCGATTAATTTTCGGAATATTTCCATCTGTGCGATCAACTGGGTCTCCGAGTTGTCCAGGTCGATCAGTGCGTTATAGTAGTGGTTGTAACCGGATATCAGTTCGTCGAGGTTGTTGCGTTTTGCTTTTGCCAGATCGACAAAAGCGCTTTCGATTCGCCTCTTCTGATCCTTGGATATCGTTTCTGAGAGGGAATCGATCCGGGATCGAATGCCATCTTCCTGCTTGCGCATTCGGTATGTTGCTGCCGACTGAGGAATATCGAAAAGAGCGCTTTAGCGAGATTGAGCGAATCGCGAAAGAATTCGGGATATCTATGAAATTCTGCGCTTGTAAAAACCCTGATATCGTTTCAGGCAAATGTATAGACCGAGTTGAAAATCACGACGAACAGATTGATCTTTTTAACAATCCGGATGCCTAAAATTTAGGTTGTTTTACTCTCGGGAGCTTTCACCATCCCGGAGCTTCTTGAGTGATCTCCAAACCATTTTATCTGTGATTCCGAGCGCTTCAGCGATAGCCTTATGCGTCATCCCCAGCTGTCGTAATTCGACGATATTATCCTGATGAATCAAGTACTTAGGGATGCCGTATGGTGAGGGGATTTCAAAGGAAAACGTGACGGTAGCTGCGGTTCGAATTGGTTGCAATCGCGTCCACCAGTTTGAGTAAGATCAGAATACTCTCCGGGGTCGCGACGACGCGGTCCGTCTTGTTTGGGGATGGCGTATAGGTGCTGAATAACAAAGGATTATTGGGTGCGGGTTGTTGGGGTTCCCGTTTTTTCTTTTCGGACCGACTCCTCTCAAATAACCCCATTTTCGCCCCCAATCAGCCCTTTTCCTCTCCCCCTCTCCATTGTGTTCGGACTTGGGCGTTTTGGTCCGAAAGTGGAGAATGAATAAAATCAAGTACTTACGAGGCGTCAAAAATTTGTGGTTCGACTCCCGCACGGTAAGTATGTGCAAAATTACTTGAAAATAATCTCCAAACAGGTAATCTTTCAGGACTTCAGCAAGTGTAATTTGTTGAAAAGGAGCGTGTTTTTGAAATCCGATTTTTTGAAATCTATTTTTGAACCGATAAATCCGTCGCTTGAATTCGTAAGAGAGGACATTGCTCAGGCCAAAGAGATGAGCGGGGAAGAAACCCTGGCTTTTCAAAAGCACTGCGATCGCTTCACCGTTTCCGGCATCTACTCAACATATTTTGCCTTGATTGCGGGCACCTTGATCTGGTGGCCCTGGGATTTGCTGGCATACAATCACCATTCACTTGAAATGAAGGCAATTTTCTTGATCAGGATTGTATTGCTGATTGTTTCAACCCTTTCTATTTTATCAATACGACGCAACCTATTCATCTCTAAAGCCCCATTGCTTTTCGGTGTGGTCGTTTATTCCATAACCGCTGCAATCATCGGATGGATTATAGGCCAGGCCGGCGGGTTCAATTCAGCAATGTCCTACTCGATTTACACCGCCCCCTTGCTCACACTTTTTATGTATATAAAACTATACCGAAGGATATTCTATACTTATATTATATCCTTTGTGTTTTACTTTGCGATTGTTTTGGGGCAGTCCGGTTCCCTGGATCTAAAAACCGCAGCACTGCCTTTTGCATGGCTTGCCTGCACTGCCGCTTTGGTTGTCATATCCGGTCACATTTTCTATCTGGTGTTTCAAACCAACTTCATTCAAAGGCGGAAACTCAATGATCTGACAAAAAACTTGCAGGCCAGAGTTGTTGAGCAGACCAAAAAAATCAGTCAATTGACCACTGCTGTATTCAAGGTGCAGGAGCATGAGAGAAATCGCATTGCCCACGACCTGCATGACGAGCTGGGGCAAATGCTCGTTCGAATGGATATGGAAGTACAGCTTTTAGATAAAGAGAATGAAACGAAGGAGAGTAAAGCCAACGGCTTTGAGCAGGGGATCCATTCCCTGCATTTTATGGTCAGTCGATTTCATGATACCCTTGACCGGATACTTGGGGCGCTCAAACCGATTCTGCTGGATAATCAGGGATTTGATGTGGCGGTGACGGCCATGGTCAATGATCTGGCAAAAGGGCAGGGAATCAAAGCCAAGGTGCTCTTTGAAGCGGATGTGGATTTTTTTTCCGACACTGCCAAAACCGCTCTTTTCAGGATTGTCCAGGAAGGGACGACGAATGTTATTAAACATGCTGACGCTGATGAACTGATCGTTCGATTTTCAGAAAGCAATGATATGCTTGAATTATCCATAACCGATAATGGAAGAGGATTTGATCCGAAAAAGGCTCTTGCGAAAAATCGTCTTGGCCTGAGGGGCATTGAAGAAAGGGTGAAACTACTTGGAGGTGAAATGACGATCAAAACCAAGACAGGAGACGGCACCGAAATTTCAATTTGTTTTTCCCTTGAAAAAATGGAACAGGGAGACAAGAAGTGATTCGGGTATTTATCGCTGACGACCACGAAATTGTTCGAAGCGGATTAAAGCCGCTTCTTTCCGTTGATTCGGAAATCGTTATTTGCGGCGAGACGGAAACGGCCGTCGACCTGGACAAAAAAGCGCAAACAGAAAACTGGGATGTCCTGGTGCTGGACATCAACATGCCGGGTAACTCGGGTCCGAATATGATCAAAGACCTCTTGTCCGTCAAACCGGGTTTGGCCATCGTATTGTTTACCATGTATCCAGAAGATCATCATGCTGTATCCTATTTCCGCGCCGGAGCTTTGGGGTTTCTCAACAAACGCCGTCCGATCAGCGAACTGGCGGAAGCTATTCGCGTTGTATCCACCGGGAAGAGGTATATCACCAGAGAACTTGCGGAATACCTTCTAGAGCATGAAATCGATTTGGCGAAAAATCCGGAAGCATTACTGAGCACCAGGGAACTTCAGGTCGTTCGTGGGCTGACCCTGGGAAAACGTTCCAAACAGATCGCTTTGGACATGGATCTTTCCCAAAGCACGATTAATACCTATGTGCAGCGAATCAAGATCAAGTTAGGGCTTGTTAGTATCCCGGATATCATTGAATTCGGCAAAGACAACGGATTTCTGGGTTAAAACCAATACTGTTCACTTAAGTAAATTTTTCTGGTATTCTTCTTTCGATTGAAGGAGGATACGACTATGGCAAGAACAGTAGCAGAACTTCCATCAGGGATGCGTGTCACGGATCATATCAGTCTTGGGGTTCTCGGCATGACCTTTCCTCTTGAGCAGGTACAGGCGATTTTGTACGAGAGCGGTAAAGCCAGTGTTCGCGAGCGTGATTTGCCGGCGGATTTGATGGTCTATTACGTGATCGCCATGTCGTTGTACATGCAGGTTTCCTACGGTGAGGTTTTGCGTTGTTTGCAAGAGGGGATCAAGTGGTTTCCATCTTTGGGGAAGCCGGTGCGCACCGCAGGCAAGTCGGGGATATCCCAGGCTCGAACGCGGTTGGGCGTCGAGCCGATTCGCTTGCTTCACGACCGTTCGGTGCGCCCTTTGGCTTCGCGAAAAACACCGGGCGCGTGGTATCGAAAATGGAAAACGATCAGCCTGGACGGCAGCACCCTGGACGTGGCGGACACCGATGAGAACGAAGCGGCTTTCGGTCGGCCGAAAGCGTCACGAGGCCAAAGCGCTTATCCGAAAATCCGTTTTGTGTCATTGGTGGAGAACGGCACCCACGTGTTGTTCGACTCGCGTATGGGTTCCTACGGCGTCCAGGAAATCACCTTGGCCCAAGAGGTCGTCGGACATCTGCAAAAGGGGATGCTGTGCCTGGCGGATCGGAATTTTTTCGGTTATCCCTTGTGGAAACGGGCGGCCGAAACCGGCGCGGACCTGCTTTGGCGACTCAAAATCAACAACGTACGGCGCAAGGAAAAACAACTGTCCGACGGATCCTATCTGAGCACGATCTATCCGACGGAAAAAGCGCAACGACACAACAAGGACGGAATCCGGGTTCGGGTTATCGAGTATCGGCTTGAAGGGCAGCCCGACGCGGAGCCGATTTATCGCCTGATCACGACGATTCTTGACGCGAAGGCCGCGCCGGCGGAGGAACTGGCAGCGCTTTACCACGAACGATGGGAGATCGAAACGGCGTTCGATGAACTCAAAACCCATCTGCGCGGGGCGAAGATCGTGTTGCGCAGCAAGAGCCCGGCCTTGGTGAAACAGGAATTTTTCGGCCTGATGCTGGCCCACTTCATGATCCGCAATCTGATGCATCAGGCCGCCCAAAGTGCCCACCTCGACGCGGACAAACTTTCCTTCGTTCACGCCGTGCGCATCGTGAGGCGAAAAATCCCAAAAACAAATCCTTTTCCCCCCTCGGCTTAGAAAGAAATTCCATCGATGGCTCTTGGAAGAAATTCTCGAAGAACGCGTGGTCTCCAGCCGAGAGCGAAGAAACAAACGCGGCGTCAAAGTGAAGATGAGTAGCTATCCCATACGGCGACGAGGGGAAAATCTCGATCCACCAAGGGCTTCCCCGACATGCCGCATCGTGGAAAGGAGACCTTAAGTGAACAGTATTGGGGTTAAAACAGAGTCCTTCCCTCCACCACGCCTCCTCAATATTAATAAAAAATCAGATACTGTAGATTTTTGTCTACATTAAAATACCTTTTGTAGATTTTTGTCTCTTGTTTGATTCAGGCGCCGGTGACAGTATTTCCCTCAGGTAGTCATTTTTATTCGGAAGGTATGCAAACGTCGGAAGCTATTACTGGGTTGGAGACGATTCGCTGATTCTGACCGCCAACTACGACATCGATGTAGTCAGAACCCTGATCTCAGGCGCCACTCCGGGAACCCGCTGGTGGGGATCATATATATGGCTTCAGTGCGACAACCAACACGGGGTCAGCTTCCATGCAAACGACTACAGTTCAGGCGGACCGGTCAACTACAAGAGTGGTCTTGCCGTCGGAATGGTCCACGACCAATTGTTTTATATTTCCTTGGGCAGCAGGGCGGAGGCGGACTGGCAAAACACCCTCTGCGAACCCGGCGATTGGCACCACTGGGAAGGAAACCAACATATGTACATAAACGACCTGTATTTCACGCTGTCACAGTAAGGATGTAAATAATCGGCTAAACTTAAAAAACCGGTCTCCATTATCCCGGGAGATGAGTACTAGGAGGGCCTTGATGATTAAGATTAGGAAATATAACCCTGCGGACGAAAAACGGATCGTGGAGATATTCGAGGTCGGAACTCGCCTTGAGCCCTGGCCGCAAATCTATCCGGGGGGCTGGGATTACGACCGGATTGTTTTCGAATTTCTGCCTTTGGATCGATACAAGGACGCCCTGTTTCTGGTTGGTGAAGTCGATGGCGTGGTCATGGGTATGATCGCCGGGCACCCGCTGAAGCTGTTCCTGGAAAATGAGATCACCCATATGAAGGGCTTGTTCGAAAATGTAGAAGAATCTTTCTACCAACGAGACATCATGCTCGATCCAAACATTCGCCACGGCCATCTGGCCCATCAACTTTTCAACGAGCTCAAGAGGTTTGCCGTTTCGGAAGGCTTTCAGTACATGGTGACTCGAACCCCGCCGTTAAATGAGCCCGGGATCCATTTTTTTCATCATCTGGGATACCGTGATACAATCAACGACGACAATCCCAAGAGAATTTATTTTGTCATGCCCCTAGGAATGGGCCAGTAACACATACTTGGCGAGGAAATGCCTTTAATGCGGATACGGGTGAACCCTATTAAAGGGCGACAAGATGAATGAAAGCACAAAACGGCACTGGGGTGTCTCGCTGGCGATGGGTCTGGCTATGGTAATCCTCTTTTCAGGCAACACGAAATCAAACGACATTCCCTCCGCCCTCGACTGGCGCGACAACGGAGGTAACTTTGTTACGCCGCCGGGCGATGAGGGAGATTGCGCGAGTTGCTGGGCTTTTGCGGCGGCGGGTATGACTGAATCCTGGTACGCCATCAAGAACGATATCGACAATCCGACCATCGATCTGTCCGAGCAGACCCTGATCTCCTGTTCCAGTGACGGTTCCTGTACCCACGGCGGGGACATGGGCGAGGCGCTGGATTTTATCCGAGACACGGGCTTACCTACGGAGGACTGCTTCCCGTACGAGGGGGAGCAGGACTCCTGCAATCGTTGCGACGACTGGAAATCGATCGTCACCAAGATTCCCGGTTGGTCCTGGGTGGACGAAGACAAAGCCGAGGATGACGACATTAAACGCGCATTGATGAACGGTCCGGTCACCGCTTGGTTCCACGAGCATTCCGAGTTCGAGGAATATTCCAGCGGTGTGTACAAATGCGAAGGTGATTACATTGGAGATCACTTCGTTTTGTTGATCGGGTGGGACGATTCCGACAACGCCTGGATTGCCAAAAATAACTGGGGAACCGACTGGGGCGACGGGGGCTATTTCAAAATCGCTTACGGCACCTGCGGAATCGGCCAATGGGTCGCGCAGGTGGGTGATAGGAATGACGCGGACGATGATGATCAGGGTTGCGGATGCGGAGGTTGAAAAACGCGTCAAATCGACTTGATCGAAATAGATGACGCATTTAGAAGGAAGACACAATGAAAACATGGGCTTTGACCTTTTTGGGGGTATTCACTTTAATCATTTTAGCCACGATGCCTCTTCTTATATCCTGTGGCGACGACGATGACGATTGCGGCGAAAATGACAACAGCAATCCGACCACGATTAACTCTTTCCCCGACTTAAGCGGGCTTACATGGTTGGACGACACCCATCTATTGGCCACCCACGATGCGAAAAACGCAGAAGGCAAGCTGAACGATCCCCGGGTCAGCGTTTTGACTTTGACCGAGGATCTCGAAGTCACACTTACGCAAGTGGATATGGACTGGGGCGACCACGAGGTTTCCGATGACATGGAGTCGGTCTGCGCGCTTTCGGTTGAAAAAGGCGACTTTCTGGCAAGCGAAAGCGGCCAGGAGGGTGAACCGGTCACGCGAATTTTCAGACTTACAATAAATCAGCAGGGTAATGGCTGGTCGGGGACCGTTGTCGATGTTTTCCAACTTCCGGATGACACTGTGAATGTTGAGGGCATCGAGTGTCTATCAAGCGACGCCCAGAAAGCGTTAGTTCTCATTGGAGAGCGCGGCGGGGAAGACCTATGTCCCGATGGCAAACTCCGACTGTGCGAGATCGATTTGGAGACCGGCGAATTGACCGTACTCGAAGAGACAGTGATCTCCGTAGACAACGTAAATTGGACCGACCCCGACGGTCATCGTGATATTTCCGACCTTTACCTCGATTCGACTGGGGCTATATGGGCAGTCGCAACCGAAGATCCGGCCGATGCAGGCCCTTGGCGTTCGGCGATCTACCAGGCAGGCACGGTTGACGGCGGAATCCTGACGGTCTTCGACGAATTTGAAATCGTCTCCCAGGTGGATGGCCTGAAAGTGGAGAGCCTCGCTGCCCCAATTGTGGAGGGAAGTCGTTTCAGCGCCGGTACAGACGACGAATCCTACGGGGGGATTTGGAGGCCGATTCCATAAGGTCTTTCGACCTGCTTGGTTTGTAGCCAGTAACGGGAAATCCCTTTTCGCTGATTCCTCAATCAGATCAAGATGATAGCGGGTTTTTGAACGGGGAACTTCGGGTTAGCGGCCAGTGGTTTCGGGTTTCGAGTGCAAGTTGAAATTTTATCCCGGCAAAATGATTTTCGATTCGGAAGAATCCGTCCCGGCTTCATCAACGGGGAAGAAACGCCCCAGAAGCTCTTTGCAAAAAGGGATTTCCCGGGTCGGGCGGTCGCTTTGCAAAACGACGGAAGTTCCATAAGCCGCAAGGGCCGTGTCGCGTTCCTTGTTGGCCATGCATATCCAGGCCATGTCGAGCAGCCGCTCGGCCAAGGCCCGGCGATTCGCGGGTGTGCAATATTTCTCGATGATGTCGTCGGCGAGTTTCCGGACTTTCTTCCGGACCGCCGGGTCCGCCATGCTCTGCTCGGACGGCGCCACCTGATATAATTCGTATTGAAAATCCCGCCAGGCGACGGGGTCGATCGTCCAGTACGCGGCTAATTGATGTTTGAAAATATCGGCGGACTTGGCGATGGAGCCTTCCGGGTGCTCCAGATCGACGGGACGCACATTATCGAAAAACGGGTGCTTTTGCAGGGACTTTTTCGGTTTCTCCATATTGGACAAGGCTGTGATAAATCCGCTGGGTATTTTCTGGCCGCTTGATTCGTTTCGTTTCAAAGCGCGTTCGATAAACCAGTAAGCAACGTCCGGGTCCGTATTCATGTATGAAAATTCGATCAGGATGTCCGAGACGTATGTTTTCGCTTTCGATCGTGAGAGCTTGAAGTAATTGTACTCCTTGACGCCTCCCATATCGTTTTCGATGACCTGCAGGACTTTCAGTCCGTCGATCATGCCGATGGAGTACACGAGGAACCTTTCGCCGCGCGGATCGTATTCCGAAATGAGGTTAACGGCTTCGGCTTTTTCGTTTTTCGCATCGAGAGTCCAGGTTTTCGGCTGCCGCTTTTCAATTTTCACGCCCTTCGTGTTGAGGATGTGAATATGCTGCTTAACGGACTTCTTGATATTTTTGTCCTTGCAATTGTCGCGGACGGCCAGGAGAAGATCGAAACGTTCCGCCTGGATCAGGTGTTCGATAATTGCTTCGATGAAGTTGATGGGTTGCGCTTCGAGGCGGACAATGAAATCCGGGTTTTCAATTTCGCCGACGAGTTTTCGCGCTTCGTCGAGCTTCGGTAAAAAATCCGCGTCAATGATTCCGTCGGAAGCCGTATAATCATCGAGGTTTTTCTCGAAATTGTTCTTCTCGAGGATTAAGCGAAGTAGCGTTTTTGCGCCGCGCCGGGCGCGTTTTTGGTCGTTTAGAAAACTCATGGCCCGCCAACATACTCAAAACTTGCGGGTTGGTAAAGACATTTCACCGACCAAATTGACACTCTTTCGGCGTTGGTGTACTAAAAAATTCCCTAAATTCGAGTCGCTTGACAACATATCGGAAAGCAACGCGCGCGGCGGTTGATGCAAAGCGGCTTCAAAGTGGAGAGTTTTCACGCAAAAACCAACAAGATTTCCGGCTTTTACGGCCGGATGCGTCGGCGGGAGTCGAAAATATGAGTTCATCGAAGTCTGATTGGGATAAGAATTGCCGGTCGAAATACAAGGAACGGGACAAGCGTTTCTCGACCGTTTCGGACCTGATCATCGATCCCCTGTATTCGTCCGAAGATGTGAAAAGCTGGAATCCGGATGATGAACTGGGATATCCCGGAGAATATCCATACACGCGGGGCGTCCACCCGACCATGTATCGCGGACGGATCTGGACCATGCGCATGTTCGCCGGATTCGGAACCAGCGAAGACACCAACAAACGTTTCCACTACTTGCTGGAGCAGGGAGGAACGGGCTTGTCCGTGGCTTTCGATTTCCCGACGCTGTACGGTTGCGATTCGGACGATCCGCGTTCACGCGGCGAAGTCGGGCGCTGCGGCGTCGCCATCGACACGCTGGCCGACATGGAAACCCTCTTCGACAAAATCCCGCTGGACAAAGTATCCACATCCATGACGATCAATCCGCCGGCGGCCATATTGCTCGCCATGTATATCGCCGTCGGGGAAAAGCAAGGCGTTTCGCCGGACAAGCTTCGGGGCACGGTGCAAAACGACATGCTCAAGGAGTTCATCGCGCAAAAAACCTGGATTTATCCCCCGGGGCCGTCGCTGAAACTCGTGACGGATATCGTCGAATACTGCACGCACAATGTTCCGAAATGGAACACCATCTCGATTTCCGGTTATCACATCCGGGAGGCGGGAAGCACGGCGGTGCAGGAACTGGCCTTCACGCTGGCCGACGGCGTCGCTTACGTTCAGGCCGGCATCGAACGCGGACTGGATGTGGATGAATTCGCTCCGCGTCTGTCATATTTTTTCAACAGTCACAACGACTTTTTCGAGGAAGTCGCCAAATTCCGCGCCGCCAGACGTATCTGGGCTCGAATCATGAAAGATCGATTCGGCGCGAAAAATCCCAATTCCTGGAAGCTTCGTTTTCACACACAGACCGCGGGATGTTCACTGACGGCGCAGCAGCCTTTGAACAACATCGCCAGAACCACCGTACAGGGCATGGCCGCCGTCATGGGCGGGACGCAAAGTCTGCACACCAACTCCTATGACGAAACGCTGGCTTTGCCGACGGAGGAATCGGCGACCGTCGCCGTGCGCACGCAGCAGATCATCGCCGAGGAATCGGGACTGGCGAACACGCCGGATCCGCTGGCGGGCAGCTATTTCGTGGAAAGCCTGACGAACGAGGTTGAAAAACAGGCCCTGGACTACATCAACAAAATCGACGAACTCGGCGGCATGTTGCGCGCTATCGAAAGGGGCTACCCGCAAAAAGAGATTTCCAACGCGGCGTATCACTATCAGAAGCAGATTGAGGTAGACGAGAAGATCGTCGTGGGAGTCAACGCATACAAGAGCGACACAAAAACCTCCGTTCCGCTGTTGAAGATTACCGATGAATCCGAAAGCCATCAGATTGACAGGCTGAATAAAGTCAAAGCCCAGCGCAGCGGCGACGCCTGCGCAAAAGCTCTGGACAAACTCACGGCCGACGCCAAAGCCGACGTGAATCTCATGCCCGCGATCCTCGATTGTGTGCGCGTGTATTGCACGCAAGGCGAGATCGTCAAGGCTTTGAAGGATATTTACGGCGAATACGCCGATCCCGCTTATCTTTAAGCGCGATCATTGCAAAAGCTTCGCTGACAGGATAAATAAAGGTAGGCGTAAAAGCCGGATATAAAAGTATAAAAAAAAGATTAAAACTTCGCTGACTTATCAAGTGAGCTCGGAGCAAAGTCAATGGATAGAAAACTTCGAATTCTCATCGGGAAGCCCGGACTGGACGGCCACGATCGCGGCGCGAAGGTTATCGCTCGCGCGTTGCGTGACGCCGGTTATGAAGTGATCTACACGGGGCTGCATCAGACGCCGGAAATGATCGTCAACGCCGCCATCCAGGAAGACGTGGATTTGATCGGCTTGTCGGTTTTATCGGGCGCGCACAATTATCTGTTTCCCCAGATCATCGACATGATGAAGAAAAACGGAATGGACAACGTGCCGGTTTTCGGCGGCGGCATAATCCCCGACGACGATATTCCGCCACTTCTCGCAGCCGGTGTGAGAAAGCTGTTTACGCCGGGAACGAAAATCAACGAAGTCGTCGAGTTTATCGAAAAAGACATTCGACCTCATTTAGCGCATTAATTTCCTCCGATAATTCGGATGAGTGATAACGATACAGTCTTTAACAGTGGCAATACGATCAAATAAGTGCAGTGAGATGAAAAAAGCGCTCTGAAATATCGGGGAGCGCGAAAGGAGGTCTTATGGGTGTTTCCATTATGGGAGTCGGAGTTTGCGGATTTACGCCGACTTCGACCGGTTATTCATATCGCGAATTGATCGCGAAGGCCGCGAAAGCAGCCTATCTGGACGCCGGAATCGACATCGACATGATCGACGGCGCTGTCTCCGTCGAGGAAGATTTTGTTTCCGGTTATTCCATCGCCGACGAATACGTTCCGGATCAGCTCGGCGTCGTGCGAAAGCCGGTCTATACGATCTGCGGTGATTTTCTGCATGGTATCGGATCAGCGGTCATGCAGATCAACACGGGGCGTTTCGACGTCGTGGTCGTGGAGGCTTACAGCAAAGCCTCCAACATGCTGACCAAAGATGAACTGCTGCGTTTCGCTTATGATCCTATCTTCAATCGGTTCGGCGTTTCCGCGCATTACCTCGCGGGAATCGAAATGAGAAGCTTCCTGGCGGAAACCGGTTACACCGCGGAGGACGTGGCGGAAGTCGTGGTGAAAAACCGCCTGAACGCGGTTTTGAATCCCAACGCCCCGTACGGCGCGGAAATGGACATCGCCGATGTTCTCGACGCGCGACCGGTGGCGCTGCCGGTGACCGAGCAGATGATTCCCCGGCACGCCGACGGCTCGATCGTCGTCGTTTTGGGCAAAGACGAAATCGCCAAAGAGCATTCCCGTTCGCCCATCTTTATCGCGGGTACGGGATGGGGTTCCGGCACTTCCATTCTGGAACGCCGCGAGCATCATATTTCCGAAGGAACCATCATCGCCGCGGATATGGCGTACGCCGAAGCCGGCATTGCCTCGCCGGGAGATGAAATCGACGCGTTCTTCGTTTCCGATCTCTATCCTCACCGGGAACTGATGCACATGGAGGCCCTGCAGGTCAACGACTGCGAAGCCGTCATCGTCAATCCCAACGGCGGCGCTCAAGGCGGCGGAGATCTGATCGAGGCCACGGGCGGCGCGCGCCTTTACGAGGCCGTCATACAGTTGCGCGGCGAAGCGGGGGCCTGCCAGGTCGATGCGAAACGCGCTCTGGTTCACGGCTGGCGGGGACTTCCCACGGACTCGTGCGCTGTTGTCATTCTCGAAAAGGAAAGGAGCTAAGGCATGAACAATAGAGTTGCATGCATCGGCGCGGGAATGACGCGCTTTGTCCGACGTTCCAAGGAAACATCCGGCGAACTGGCTTCCCAGGCCGTGCAAATGGCCCTGGAAGACGCGGGGATGACCATCGACGAAATCGACGCCGTCTGCCTGGGCACCGCCCCGGACGCTTTTGACGGCATTCACATGAAAGGCGAGCATCTCATCGCCGGCGCCGGCGCATCCGGCAAACCCTACCTGCGGCATTACGTGGGCGGCGGAACGGGCGTCATGAGCCCGATTCACGGCTGGATGCACGTTGCTTCCGGCAAATTCAAGAACGTTCTGGTCGTCACCGAAGAGAAGATGTCGCCGTGCAATCCACATCCCGCGGGCGCTTTTCTGACCATCTTCGATCACACCACCGAGCAGCCTTTGGAACTGACGCTAATTCATATCTTTGCGTTGGAAATGGCTCGCCTCATGCACGTCTACGGCTATACCGAAGAGGATATCGCCAGGGTTTCCGTGACGCATAAGAAAAACGCCATGGATCATCCCGCGGCGCAGATCGCCGGGGAAATCACCGTGGACGACGTCATGAATTCCACGCTGCTGTCCTGGCCGGTCAAACGTCTGGATATCAGCCCGACGTCCGACGCCGCCGTCGCCATTGTCCTTTCCAACGAGCGGGAAGCCAGAAGCCGCAAAGCGTCGCCGGTATTTATCGACGGCGTGGGCTATCGGCTCGACACCGCGTACTGGTGCAGCCGCGATCTGGCTTATCCGACGTACGTGGCCATGGCCGCGCAAGACGCTTACAAAATGGCCGGCATCACCGACCCGGTCAAAGACATCGACATTTTCGAGCCTTATGATCCCTTCGATTACAAGGCGCTGCATCACATGAACGGTTTGCTTCTGGACAAGAGCGGCCGGACTGTGAAGGACCTGCTGTTCTCCGGCGCTTTCGAGCGCGACGGCAGCCACCCCATGTGCCCGTCAGGCGGCGCCCTGGGCGTCGGCAATCCCATCGCGGCCACGGGTCTGATGAAGATCGCCGAGCTATACTTTCAGCTTTCGGGACAGGCCGGCAAGCGTCAGGTGAAAAAGAACGCGCATCGCGGCGTGGCGCAGGCCTGGGGAGACTTGATGCAGGTCGGCACCGTGGTCGTCATGAGCAGCGAAGGCGCGGCGCCCAATACGAACAGCCGCTGGAACACTATGAAAGCGTCGGACCTGCCTGGAACCGGTCTCAAAAAGGTGACGGATGCGCCGGTCGTCGCGGATACGCCGGATCTTCGTTACGAGTGGGACAACGGTACGGCTCTGACCACGTACCTGGACGGATTCAAAAACGGAAAAATCCGCGGCAGCTATTGCAGCCGTTGCGGGCGTATGATGATTCCGACCAGGAATTTCTGCGAGATCTGCAATTTGGCCCCCGTGAATGATCATTTCGATCTGCCGGATACGGGCACGGTAATGACGTATACGATTTCCCACGTGAACTGGGATTCCTCCCCGTTGCCGAAAGGGACCATTAACATATTCGCGGTTATCGCCATCGACGGCGCCGCCGAGAATATGGGCCTGGTTCATCGACTCGGAAACGTGGATCCGGAAAAAGTTGCAATCGGCATGCGCGTCAAGGCCGTCTGGAAGAAAGCCGACGAGCGCGAAGGCAACGTTCTGGATATCGAGTATTTCGAGCCCTTGCCAAAAAGCGCAAAGGTGAAAGTCGAGATCAAACCGGTCAAACCCGTCGAGATGACGGTGGACAAAGCCGGCGCCTTCCCGGGCAAGATCCCGATGAGTTACCTCTATACGGCGGGTATTGCGGGAACAAAATTCTATCAGGATCTCGCCAAAGGCAAAATCACCGGAACCTTCATTGAAGCGATGGATCAGGTTGTGACGCCCCCGGCGATGTTCGACGAAGTGTCCATGGAGCCAAGCGATGTAGACAAGGATGCGAAGAATATTCCCGCGAAGAGCGGTATGATTCAATCGTACACCGTCGTTTACGAAGATCGCTCCGGTGAAGAAATGAAGCAGCCTGTCGTCATCGCGCAGGTGGCTTTTCCCGGCGCAGCGGGATCGATATTCGGCCGTCTGAAACTGGCCAAGGGGCAGACGCCGTGCATCGGAGCCCAGGTTGAACTGGTGAAAAAGAAAAAGATCACCGGGCCCGACGACATCGAGTTTCAGATGAAGTGAAGTGCGGTTCGACAAAGGAGTGATTCGTGAGCGATTGCCTTTTCTGCAAAATGGCCGCGGGTGAAATACCCGTCGAGAAACTCTACGATGACGGAGAGGTGTTCTGCATCAAGGATATTAATCCCATGGCGCCGACGCACCTTCTCGTCATTCCCTACAAGCACATTCCGACTTTGATGGATGTGACGAAAGAGGATCTGCCGCTGATTGGAAAAATCTACGGCGTCGTGCAGAAGATGGCTCAAAAAACGGGAGTGGACGTCGACGGATTTCGCGTCCTGCACAATGTCAAAGAGTGGGGCGGTCAGAGAGTCTTTCATATCCACTTCCACCTTTTCGGCGGAAAGAAGTTCGACGAAGGGCAATAATAAAGGAGTCGGGAAATGAAAACGACCACAAGAGCGGGCGCGCTTCTCATGATGTGCGCGCTCGTCATATGTCCTTTGACGGCCGCCGCCGAAGATACGGGTTGCGCTGAAGATGATGCAAAATGCTGGATCGGCGCCCTCGAAGAAGAGGGCGCCGATTCCATGCAAGCCGCCATGGCCTTGGGCCGGTTGCAGGCCGCGACGGCTATACCGGTCCTGATAAAAACATTTGAAAGCAAAGATGAGTACCTGGCCACCATGGCCGTGCATTCCCTCGTGAAAATCGGTTCGCCCGCCGTTCCGGCCCTTGTAGAAGCCACGCAGAGTTCCGGCGCCAACACGCGCAAATACTCGATTTACGCTCTGGGGCGAATCGGCGACGGCAGCGTCGTCATGGCCGTTGCCAAGCTGGCCGTCGATCCTGACAAAGATGTCAGAATCAACGCGGCCCGATCCCTGGGACGTTTGAAAAACAAAAGCGGTTTGCTGGTTTTGAATCACATGCTGCAGGATAAAAGCCGCACCGTGAGAATCGAAGCCATCAGGGCCATCGGTGAATTGCCGGACGTCAAGGAAATCCCATTTCTCGTCGACAAGGGCCTTTTGGATCTGGACAGCCAGGTCGCTGTCGAAGCGGCGGCGGTGCTGCTGAAAATCGGGCCGGGCTGCGCGAGTTACATTTTGGATAAATATGGCTCCGGTCCGGATTACGCCAAGGGACGCATGTGCGCGGTGCTTGGACAGCTATGGGCCGTGGAAACGCCGGGGATGAAAAAGCGGATCGAAGACGCGCTGATTCGCATCCTCGCGGCGAAAAACGAAAGCATGAAGGTCAGGCAATCGGCGTGCGTCGGATTGGGATCCATCGGCGGCCCGAAAGCCGTTGCGGCGCTGAAAAAAGCGATCAAGGAAAACACGGGAAAGAAAAAGAGCGCCGATCTTTTGAAGGCCGCGCAAAACGCCTTGTCACGAATTCAAAGCTCCACGAAATAATAAGCCTTAACGAATCCCATTGCCGTATCTTCATCAAAGCGACAATTTTTTTCCATTTCGCTTTTCATAATCTTTGAAAATACGCCATAATGCCTTCGCCAAGCTGATTCATTGAAGATATCACCGAAAGGAAAATGACATGAGTTTCGGCCCGATCGTCGCCGGCAGATTCTACACCGCCGATCAAGACGCGCTGAAAAGGCAGATTGACGGATATCTGTCCGAGGCGAATGTGGAAAAAAGAACATCGCCTTTGATAGGCGTCGTCAGCCCGCACGCCGGTTATATGTTTTCGGGTTCCTGCGCCGCATATTCATACAAGGTTCTGGCGGATGCGGATGCCGACTTATACGTGGTGATGGGAGTATCCCATCAGATACCCGGAACGGTCAGCGTCCTCGTCGAGGACTCCTACAGAACCACGCTGGGCGATGTGCGCATCAATAAAGAATTGAGCGCAAAGCTCGTGGAATCGGAAAGCATCATCGACGATGATGTCAGACTGTTTGCCTATGAGCACTCCATCGAAGTGCAACTGCCTTTCCTTCAAAGGATCGCCGACGATCCCGAGGTCATCCTGATCTCCATAAGTTCGGTTTCCAAGGAAATCTGCCGCAAGCTGGCCGCCGTCCTGGATAAGGTTCTTGCGGGCCGGCGACCGGCATACATCGCCAGTTCGGATATGAGCCATTTCCATCGTGATGAAGAAGCCAGGAAAATGGACGGCGATACGCTTTCGTTGATCCGTGATATGAAGATCGACGAATTGGCCAAAGCCTGCGCTGCGGGCGAGGGCGAGATGTGCGGGATCGCCCCGGTGATGACGCTTCTGTACCTGGCCCAATCAAAAGGCGATCCGGCGGTGGATATATTGAAATACACGCATTCCGGCGAAAGCGGCGGGCCGAACGAGGAAGTCGTCGGTTACGGCTCCGTGGCCGTTTACGCCGGAAGGGAGTAAACACATGGTTGAAGAAGGCCTGCTGAACGAAGAGGAAAAGCACGCGTGCCTGATCATGGCCAAAACGGCCATCTCGGATTTCGTCATACGCGGCGAGCGAAGGGATTATAAAGGCAATCTGATGAGGCTTTACGAGCCGGGCGCCGCTTTCGTGACGCTGAATATCGACGGGCAACTGCGCGGCTGCATCGGACACGTCATCGCGCGCCTGCCGCTGTGGGAATGCGTGCGTGAAATGGCCATAGCCGCCGCCACGCAGGATCCCCGTTTCCCGCAATTGCGCGAAGAGGAAATCGACAAGCTCGAAATGGAGATATCGGTTCTGACGCATCCCCGGGAAATCAGGGATGTCGATGAAATCGAGGTCGGCAAGCACGGACTCATTATTTCCAGGGAGTTTCACAGCGGACTATTGCTGCCGCAAGTTCCCGTCGAGTGGGGATGGGACAGGGAAAAATTCTTGGAAAATACATGCATGAAGGCCGGCCTTCCCGCCGACGCCTGGCGCGATCCGGACACGAGAATCGAAGCCTTCCAGGCGCAGATATTTTCATAAAAAAAACGGCGATGGCGAAAAATATCTATATAAAAACATTCGGCTGCCAGATGAACGATTACGATTCCGAACGCATGTATCGGATCATGGAAGCCCGCGGATGGCGCCGCGTCGAAAAAGCCGACGACGCCGATCTCATCGTCATCAACACGTGCTCCGTTCGCGACAAAGCCGAGCATAAGGCCGTCAGCGAAGTCGGTATGATGAAGCGGGTTAAAAGAAAGAATCCAAAGTGCGTGACCGTTCTGGCCGGATGCGTCGCGCAGCAACACGGCGAAAAATTGCTCGGCAGGGCGCCGAATCTCGATCTGGTTTTAGGAACGCACGCGCTGCATAAGCTTCCCGAGTTGGTCGAAAAGTGTCTCGAAGGCCGTAAAATGGCGCAGACCGATTGGGATTATGAAAACCTCTATCTCGATGAAAGATATCCGGGCGCCGGCGAATCCGGGCGGCTGTCCTGGAAAGGCTCCTTGGCCTCGGGTTTCGTGTCCATCATGAACGGCTGCGACATGCGCTGTTCCTATTGCATCGTGCCGCGCGTTCGCGGCCGGGAAATTTCCAGACCCATGGTAAGCATACTGCGTGAAATCGAAGGTCTCGTATCCAGCGGGGTCCGGGAAATCACATTGCTGGGTCAGATCGTCAACCGTTACGGGCGCGACGCAAAAGACCGCCTGGCTTTTTACAACCTGTTGAAAAATGCCCTTGAAATCGAAGGCCTGAAGCGCCTGAGCTTTGCGTCAAGTCACCCGAATTATATGACGCCGGAAGTTATCGGGCTGATCGATACCGAGACAAGGCTCGCGTCCCACATCCATCTTCCCGTGCAGTCCGGATCGGACGCCATTCTCAAGGCCATGCGAAGGGGCCATACGATTAAAAAGTACAAAGAGACGGTCGGCGCTCTTCGTAAAGCGCGGGCGGGCCTTTCCGTCACCTCGGATTTAATCGTCGGCTATCCGGGAGAGAGCGAAGAGGATTTTCAGGCCACTTGCGATCTGCTCGAAGAAATCCGCTTCGACGGCCTTTTTGCGTTCATGTACTCGCCGCGTCCCGAAACTCCCGCGGAGAGCCTTGAGGAAACGGTTTCCCCCGAAGAAAAATCCGCACGCTTAAAACGGGTGCATGAAATCGCCATGCCGATTATCGAGGAAAAAAACCGCGCTCTTGTCGGAAAGACTCTCGACGTCATCGTCCACGGCTTTCATGAACGAGACGCCAAGTATTTCGGGCGAAGCTCGTGTTATCGCGTCGTTCATTTCGAAGGCGATGATCTGCGCGTCGGCGATACCGTGCGCGTCGCCGTGACAAAGGGCTTGCCGAACTCTCTGCTTGGTTCCGTAGTGGTTAGTGGCTAGTGGTCAGCGGTTCAAGAAATCCCAAAGGGGTGTGGGATTTGTTCCATTCAGCCAGGTTCTCAATAAGCGATTAGTGACAAGTCGGTGTCGGCAGGCTATGGTGAAAGGGAACCGAAACGGGTGCGAAAAGGAAAATGCTTATCGAAATGGAAATATCGGCGCTGGCCATGGATCCGACGCTGAACTCACCGATGGTGATCCTCAAGGAAAAAGACGGCGACAGGATGCTGCCCATATGGATCGGCCTTCTGGAAGCCGGAGCCATCGCCGCTAAACTCGAAGGAATTGATTTATCCCGTCCCATGACCCATGACCTTTTTATGTCCGTTGTTCATGATCTTGGCGGACAGATCACCAGAATCGTCGTCAACGATCTGGTGCAAAGCACGTTTTACGCGACGATTTGCATGACGGCCGGCGAAAAAGAGTACGCATTCGATTCGCGCCCGAGCGACTCGATCGCCTTGGCGCTTCGGGCCGATGCTCCGATTTTCGTGGATTCCGCCGTCATCGAAAAGTCCCGGAAAATCGATCTGCCCGGCTCGAAAATGGACGTGTCGGACAAGGAAAAAATGCTGGAAATTCTTGAGAATATGGACCCCGAAGATTTCGGCAAATATAAAATGTAGCAAACATTTCTCCATGAGTTTCTTTCCGAATTTATATGAGATTAAATAAAAATCCATGAGATATTTTCGCGCGGTTTCTCTATATCTGCCTCCCATGGCCATGGCGGTTTTTATTTTTGCGTTATCCTCGCGTCCCATTGTGATCGGGCAGTTGCCGTTCCCGCAGGCGGACAAGCTCGCGCATTTTTTCATTTTCGGGATTTTAACCTGCCTGGTTTATCGAGCCTGGTCCGAAGGTTTTAATAAAGGCCGGCCGGTTAATATATTTACGATATCAGCCATATTATCAGTTATTTACGGGGCGGCGGACGAGTTTCACCAGAGATTCGTCGCGGGAAGGCAGTGCGAAGCGGCTGATCTGATGGCCGACGCTCTGGGCGCCATCGTCTTCGCAAGTCTTTGCATTTACGTCCAAAAGAAGAAAATTGCGCACAATTCGACAAGAAATGACCCTTGTGGGAAAATAAACGCTTGAACGCGCGGCAAGCCCATGATATAGCTCTATGAATGAGCGCTCATTCATTTGCCGCAAGGCGATTTTAGAGCAATCAACAACAACTTAAGCTTATCGATTGTAACGGAGGTTTCAATCGCTATTGCCAAAACCTGCCGCAAATATTTTGCTTACGATGAAAAAGGAGGCTTAACTCATGGGTAGGACCATTGAAAAGGCAGCAGTTTTGGGATCGGGCGTCATGGGTATGGCGATTGCCGCGCACCTCGCCGGTTGCGGCATTAAAGTCACCATGCTGGATATCGTCCCATTCGACAACATGCTGTCAGACAAGGAAAAGGCCGTTAAAGACACCGACAAAAACGTTCGCAACAAGCTCGGAAACGACGCGAAGAAGATGGCTCTGAAATGGAAGCCGCCTCAATCCGCGCTGTATTCCAAGAAGGATGCGGACCTGGTGACCATCGGCAACTTCGACGACGATTTCGCCTCCATTGGAGACTGCGATTGGATTATCGAGGTCGTAGTCGAAAGGATGGATATCAAGAAACAGATATTGGCCAAGATCGACCAGTATCGCAGCAAGGACAGCATCGTTACGACGAATACTTCGGGCCTTTCCATCAAAGGCATGAGCGAAGAATGCTCCGACGATTTTAAAAAGCATTTCATGGGCACGCACTTCTTCAATCCCGTGCGCTTCATGAAACTACTGGAGATCATTCCGCACCCGGATTCGGATCCCGAACTCCTCAAGTTTATGGAAAGCTTCTGCGCCGAGAAACTGGGCAAGGGCGTGATCTGGGGCAAAGACACTCCCAACTTCATCGCCAACCGCATCGGCGTTCACGGCATGATGTACACCATGCATCTGATGGTCGAAGAAGGCTACCGCATGGACGAAGTCGACGCCATCGTCGGAAAGCCCATGGGACGCCCCAAGACGGCTTCCTTCGGCACCGCCGACCTGGTCGGACTCGACACGCTGAAGCATGTTTCGGAAACCGTATACAACTCGGTTCCCGATGACGCCGACCACAAATATTTCGCGCCTCCCGAGTTTATGGCCAAAGTCGTTGAAAACGGATGGCTCGGCAAAAAAGCCAGGCAGGGCTTCTACAAGCGCGGCAAGGATAAAACCAAAATGGTTCTCGACTACAACACCATGGATTACGTGCCCGTCGAGAAATTCAAATACGACTCGATCAAGGCCGCCAAAGAAGGCGGAGTCAAGGCTCTGATCAACGGCGACGACCGCGCCGCAAGCTTCGCGTGGAAGGTGACCGCCAAGAGCCTGTGCTATTCCGCGTCCAAGATCCCCGAGATCGCCGAAAATGTCGTGGAAATCGACCGCGGCATGCGCTGGGGCTTCAACTTCAAAAAAGGCCCCTTCGAGGGATGGGATGAAATCGGAGTTCGCGAAACCGTCGAGCGCATGAAAAAAGAGGGCATGGACGTGCCCGAGAACGTGACCAAAATGCTCGATTCCGGCGCCGAGAGCTTTTACAAAAAAGAAAACGGCAAAGAGTTCTATTACGACCTGGTGGGAGGCGGATACAAAGAAATCGCCGCCGATCCCAAGGTCATCCGGCTCGACGAACTGCCCGCCGACAAGAAAGTCGCCGGCAACGACGGCGCTTCCATCTGGGATATCGGCGACGGCTGCCTGTGCCTTGAATTCCACACCAAGATGAACTCGGTCGACAACGAAATCATCGAGATGCAGAACAAGTTCGTGGATCTTCTCGAAGCCGACAACGAATACAAAGCCGGCATCATCGGCAACCACGCCGACAACTTCTCCGTGGGCGCCAACATCTTCATGATCCTCATGGCCGTCAACAATGATCAGGCCGAGATGGTCGAAGCGATGGTCAAAGGCTTCCAGGACGCCAACATGCGAATGAAGTACTGCAAGGCCCCCATCGTGGGCGCCCCCGTGGGAATGGCCCTGGGCGGAGGATGCGAAGTTCTCCTGCACTGCCACAAAGTCGCCGCCGCGGCCGAGACCTACGCCGGTCTGGTCGAAGTGGGCGTCGGCGTTCTGCCCGCCGGCGGCGGAACCAAAGAGTTCACCATGCGCATGGTCGAAGGCATTCGCGGCGGCGCCACGCCTCCGTTGCTGCCCTTCGCGCAGAAAGCCTTCGAAGCCATCGCCACCGCGAAAGTGGCCGTGGGATTCAAAGAAGCTCAGGATTTCGGATTCTTCCGCGACTCCGACGTTATGGTCCCGAATGCGGATTACCGCTTCTACGTCGCCAAGAAAATGGCGCTGGGCATGGTCGAAGAAGGTTTCGCGCCCGGAAAGCCGAAGATGGATATTCCCGTCGCCGGCGTCAACGCCGAAGGCGCATTCAAAATCGCCGTATGGGGCATGCAGCAGTCCGGCTGGGCTACGCCTCATGACGGAACCGTCGCCGCCAAGATCGCACCGATCATCGCCGGCGGAGATCGATACGAATGGCAGACAATCAGTGAGCAGGAGCTTCTGGACATGGAGCGCAAAAACTTCATGGAACTGCTCAATGAAGACAAAACCAAGGAACGCATTTCCTATATGCTGATGAACAACAAGCCTTTGCGCAACTAAGGGCTAAGGAGGAATACAATGGGAGAACCTGTAATTGTTGCATGCTGCCGGACAGCCGTTGGTCGTGCAAAAAGAGGCTCGCTGATTCATACGCGTCCCGATGACATGGGCGCGGTCGTCTTGAAAGAAGTCATTAAACGCGCCGGCATCAAGCCCGAACTCGTCGAAGACGTGGTCATGGGTTGCGCCATGCCGGAAGCCGAGCAGGGCATGAACGTGGCCCGCATGGCGGTTCACCGCGCCGGCTTGCCGGATTCGATTCCCGCCATGACCATCAACCGTTATTGCAGCTCGGGCATGCAGGCCATCTGGCTCGCGCAGATGGATATCATGGTCGGGAACTGCGACGTCACCATCGGCGGCGGAACGGAAACCATGACCATGATCCCCATGGGCGGGAACAAAATCGTCCCGAATCCCTGGATGGCGGAAAACTATCCGCAGGGGTACGTCGGAATGGGCCAGACGGCGGAAAACGTCGCCATGAAATACGGCATTTCCCGCAAAGAGCAGGATGACTGGGCTTTGATTTCCAACAACCGCGCCATCGCGGCCAATAAAGAAGGACGATTCAAAGAGCAGATCGTTCCTCTGGATGCCTACAAATTCGACGGCAAGGGCAACAAGATTGAATTCGTCTATGACGTGGACGAAGGCCCCCGCCCGTCAACGGCTGAAGGTCTGGCCACGCTGCGCCCGGCTTTCGCCAACCCGAGAGCCAAGACGCCGGAGAAAATGGATGACGGTTCCGAAGTGAAAGGCGAACTGGGCACCGTGACCGCGGGCAACTCCTCGCAGATGTCCGACGGCGCCGCGGCGGCCTTGCTCATGGACAAAGCGAAAGCCGAAGAACTCGGAATCAAACCCATGGCCAAACTGCACGGCTGCGTGACGGTCGCCTTCGATCCCAATTACATGGGCATCGGACCGGCGCTGGCCCTGCCGCGTCTCAAAGAAAAGTACATGGATCCCCTGGGACTGGGCTGGGACGACATCGATGTCTTCGAGATCAATGAAGCCTTTGCCAGCCAGGCGGTTTACAGCATGAAAATGCTGGGTTTGAATCCTGAAAAAGTCAATCCGAACGGCGGAGCCATCGCTCTGGGCCACCCCCTGGGCGCCACGGGTGCGAAACTGACGACGCAGGTTGTTTATCACCTGAAGGATACGGGCGGAAAATGGGGTATCGTGACGATGTGCATCGGCGGCGGCATGGGCGCGGCCGGTCTGTATGAGAACCTCATGTAATATTAAGTGATTCCATGAACGGCGGGGAGCAAAAACCCCGCCGTATTTATTTTTTACACACCTTTTCCCGCGCGGAAAATACCTTGTGATGTTGCATTTCATTGCCGAGAGGGTATAAAAGTGCGTTGAGTTGTTTTCATCCATTGAAATGACTGCCTGCGCGCATGGAATACGGCGCAAAGCAAAGATGCCGCCTTCAATGAGGAGTTCAAATTTTATGATGATTTTAATGAGCCGCCGGGCGACTGAGGAAATGATTCAGGCGGTCATTGAAAGGCTGAGATCGCGCGGGGGCGAATTTTACAGATACGACAGCAGCCGGCGAACCTGCCTTGAGGTTGACTTAAAAGGGGCGGGACTGGACGAAAAGGAAATGCTGCTGATGGACGGCGTGGCCGATATCATAAAACTTTCATCTCCTTTGAAACTTGCGGGACGCGAGTGCGGGCGGGAAAACACCGTCGTCGATGTTGACGGCGTGAAAGTCGGTGGAAATGAAGTCATCGTTATAGCCGGTCCCTGCGCCGTGGAAAGCTCCGAGCAGATCGATACGATTGCGGCGACAGTGGCGGCATCCGGGGCCAGACTGATTCGCGGCGGAGCGTACAAACCGCGTACTTCCCCATACAGTTTTCAGGGCCTGGGCGAAGAAGGATTGCGGATGCTTCGCGTTGCGGCCGATGCGCACGGCCTGAAAGTCGTCAGCGAGGTCATGTCCATCGCGCAGATCGAAATACTCGATAAATATGCTCACGTCATCCAGGTGGGCACGCGGAATATGGCAAACTACGATCTGCTCAAGGCGCTCGGCAAGACGGATTCCCCCATTTTGCTGAAACGCGGCATGGGTTCCACGATCCACGAGTGGCTGATGGCGGCGGAATATTTGCTGTCCGGCGGCAATAACAATGTCATCTTATGCGAACGAGGCGTCAGGACATTCGACGCCGTCAAGGACATGATACTGGACCTGTCGGCGATTCCCATCGTGAAAAGGTTGTCCCATCTGCCCATTATCGCCGATCCGAGCCATGGAACGGGATTCAGTAATTATGTGTCGCCCATGGCGCGCGCGGCAGTCGCGGCGGGAGCCGACGGCCTGTTGATCGAGGTTCATCCGGAGCCGGAAAACGCCAAATCAGACGGCCCGCAGGCCCTTTTACCGGAACAGTTTGCTGAATTGATGACCGAATGCCGGAAAATCGCGGAAGCCATTGGAAGGAATATTGCCGATCCAAAAGCAGATTAAGCGGGGATAAATCCCGACATTCGCAAACATCCAGGGGATTGAACCATGACGGAAAAACTATTCCATATGGACTTGAGTGAATCCCCGCTATGGAAGAAATTCCTGATTCGGTTCCTCCAATTCGTCATCCAGCTTTTTGAGCAATTCTCGAAAGATCAATGCGCCACAAGAGCTTCGGGGCTGGCCTACGCATCCCTTTTAGCTTTCGTCCCCCTCGTCGCGGTGACTTTTTCTCTGTTCACGAGTTTCTCGGCTTTTTCGGAAATGAAGGAAGGCATCCAAAGTCAGCTGTTCAATTTTTTCATCCCCGCCAAGGGCGGCGAAATCCTTAACTACATCAATCAGTTTGCCGCCAACACCAAAACCCTTGGAGTCGTGGGAACGGTGTTTTTAATGATCACCGCCATCATGCTCTTTCAGAATATCGAAAAAAGCATTAACGGCGTCTGGCGGATAGAGAAACAGCGAAAATTCATCACCAAGTTCGTCATTTTTACATCCGTCCTCATCTGGGGAACGGTTTTCATCGGCGCGAGTTTTTACATCACGGGAAAAGTCAAAAGCCTGATGGCCGTTGAGCACCTTTTGGAAATCGGAATCGTGTCGCGGATTTTTTTCTGGCTTTTTCCCATGGCGCTTTCGGTTCTGGCTTTTATCCTTGTGATGCTCCTGGTTCCCAACACGAAGGTCCGATGGCAAAGCGCCGCCGTGGGAGGCGCGACGGGCGGGATTCTCTGGGAAATGGCCAAGGGCGCTTTCGCGCATTATGCGGCGAAATCGGTGAATTATTCCGTCATCTACGGCTCCCTGGCTTTGGTTCCCATTTTTCTGGTCTGGCTGTATCTGACCTGGATTATCGTGATGCTGGCGACTGAAGCGACATATGTCTACCAGCATTTCGAATCGCTCAATCGCATGAAAACACACGGAATCATGCGCGGCCGGCAAAGGCTTTTGATGTCCCTGCAGATATACCTGCTGATTGCCGCAAGGTTTTTCAAAGGCGAAAAACCGGTGGATACAGAAGAAATCATCAGGCGTTTCGCGCTGGCCACGCACCAGGCAAAAGAGCTTTTGGACGATTTTATGGCCAAAGGATTGATATCCCTGGTCGATGAACCCAAATCCGGATTTATGCCCTCCCAAACTCTGGATGAAATGCCGGCCACGCACCTGGTGACCAGGATTTTCAATTCGGCCGGCGGCGACGCCAACGACGCATTTGAGACCGATACGGACGAACTGGCGGAAAAACTGCTCGGCCGGATGGAGCAAAAAGGCCGCGACGGTTTCCACGGCAGCGTCGCGGACTTGCTGCGCTCAATGAACGCGTAATCCTACTTGCGGCTTAACGTCTGATCGTAATACAGGATAGCCTTGTAAAGGGCGTCGGCGATTTTTGCCTGAGTGCCGGGAGTATTCAGGCGCGCGGCTTCCGTCGGATTACTGACAAAACCCGTCTCCACGAGAATGGCCGGAACGCGGGAGCCGACGAGAACGAAAAAGGGCGCCTGTTTGACGCCCCGGTTGGGAAGATGAAGCGTCTTGACCAGGTTCCTTTGCACGGTGGCGGCCAGCTTTTCGCTTTCCTTCATATTTTCCGCCGAGGCGAGATCGCGAAGTATCGCCAACATGTCGTCGCCCTCGGAAAGGCCGGCGAAAATCGAATCCGTTTCAAAACGCGCCGAACGGTTTTCCTCGGCGGCCAGCATGGCGGTTTGCCTGTCCGTGGATTCAAAGGAAAGAAAAAATGTTTCAAGCCCCGTGGCCTCCCGGCGTCTGGAGCCGTTGGCGTGAATGGACAGGAAAAGGTCGGCATGGCATTTGTTGCCGATGGATGTTCTGACGTTCAGCGGAATGAAAAAATCGGATTCCCGCGTCATCACCACATCTATGCCCATGTCCTCGACGAGGCGTTCGCGCAGTTTCAGGGCAATGGCCAGATTGATGTCTTTTTCTTCGATGCCCTGCGGGGAGCGGGCGCCGGAATCGTGGCCGCCGTGCCCTGGATCCAGGACGATGCGCCGAAGGTTCTGCGCCTGATTCAGCACCTCCTTTAACGAGGGCGGCGGTTTGGCCGACAGATCCTGTATTCGGACTTGAATTCCGCAAAGCGTCGGCAGAGCTTTTTCGACGAATTCAACCGGCACGCACAACGCTCCGTTGAAAAACCGGGGAGGAGATTTCAGTCGGTAGTTTTTCAAACCGCATATGATGTGATGCGCGCCGGGGGACAGAATGATGGAAAAATCATCTTTTTTCGCGACGAGTTTTTGCGTGCGGGGCTGCCAGGAGAACGTGAAGCCAAGAGCGCTGAAAAGCTCCGGGCTGGAGATATACTCGATGTCATCGACCTGATAAACGGTTTGGACGATTCCCGGACTGCGATCTTTGCAAATGAGCATGACCTCGGCCGCGGCGCCGGATGTGAAAAGCAGTGCAAGGGACGCGACGACCAGGCAAAAGAATATCGGATGGATCGTTAAACGTTTGTCGCGTAAGAGCAAAGCAGGTTTCCCAAAGGTTCTGATCGGTTCACGGACCATGATGGCGTCCGGCGTCTTAGAATTCAAAAATACTTTGAAAATCAACGTTCATGACGGTCTCTTTGTCGTCGTAGGGAATCGTAACCACTCTGTCGATTTTAAATTGTTCGTAGGTGATTTGAACGTTGTATTCGCCGGGGGTCAATTCGATGACGGCTCCGTCGATGTCCGTCGATTTGTTCATGGGGCTCACGCCGTCGTCGACGAGTACGTTGGCATTGACCAACGGGTGGTCGCCGACGCTGACCTTGACAATGAGACGGCGGATTCTGACGCCGTTTTCATCGTCCGTTATGGCGGGCTCGTCGGCGAAACCGATCTCCCCGGACTCCTTCGCGTCAAGAATATCGCTTTCCGCTTTGTTTTCCGCCGGCATCGGAATGGGAGTGGCGTCATAATCGTAGATGCTGATTTTCGGAGTGTTTTCCCGGCATTCCTCATAGCTGACCTGTCTTTGAACGGAGGCCATGGCGACGTTCGCTTCGGCCAGGATCTCCGACAGATCATCCGTGGGAGTCGACGACCAGATCGCGTTGAGGAAGTTCTTGAACTGTGAATGCGTGATCGCACGTTCAAAGCGGATATTCAATAAGTTGTTTTCCAGCATAAAAAGCAAAAAGGCCGCTGCGACGGGTCTGTTTTGCGTCGCGGCGCTCAATTGAATGTCATTGACCTGAAGAGTGCTGTGGATTTCGGAGATGGAAAGGTAGGAAAAATCGTCGGGGTCCGAGTTGCCGAATAATCCGATGAAAAACTTGAAAAGATTTTTTCCGGCCTCGCCGACCTTGTGGCCCATCGGGTCGCAGTGATCCACCAGACCGAAATAATGCAGAAGTTTTTCAAAGAACTCCACAATTTCGTTTTCAGACGTCTCGTCGAAATAACGGACGTCGCTGCTTTGAAATTCCCGATTATTCGGAAGGTTTATCGGCATTTGAAAGAATCCGCCAGATGGATTTAATGAAATATTTCGCGCCTTGGGTTTCGCGATATCCGAAAAAAGACCTGATATTCAAACCATCAACGAATACTAGGAGAGCAAGATAAAAACTGTCAAGGAGAATCAAACTTCTATTGACAGGGTTTTGTTCTTTACCCATTATGAATTCCCGCAAGAACTATGAAAACCACGGCCCTAATTCCAGCTCGAATTGCTTCTTCCAGACTACCGGGCAAACCTCTCCTTAAAATCGGAAATCGCGAAATCATCCTTCATGTCGCGTCCCAGGTCTCAAAAACTCCCGGAATTTCGGATGTTTGTGTGGCCACCGACGATAAAAGGATTGCCGACGTCGTCAAATCGGGCGGTTTCAGGGCCATTATGACCGATAGGGAGCACAGGACCGGGACGGATCGAATCGCCGAAGCCGCCAGACTGCTGGATGCCGATATCATCGTCAACGTCCAGGGCGACGAACCGATGATCAGGCCGGAAATGATACGCCAGGCTATAGCGCCCTTTGAAAATGACCGGAGCCTGGTTATGGGCACGCTCAAGGCGCCGTTGAAAAATACGGCCGATCTTTTCAATCCGAATTGCGCCAAAGTGGCCGTGGATGAAAACGATTTCGCCTTGTACTTTTCGCGATCGCCCATCCCTTTCCATCGCGGTGAAATGGATTTGAAATCAAGCCGTTGCGGCGAAGGCGTTGCAACAAGTCCGCCGTATTTCATTCAGGTCGGTCTTTACGTTTTCACCAAGGATTTCCTGCTGAAATTCAGCGCCATGCCACAGGGAAACCTGGAAAAGGCCGAAAAGCTGGAGCAACTCAGGGCTCTGGAAGCCGGATATAAAATCAAAGTTCCGACGACGGAATATGAAACAATCAGCGTGGATACGCCCGAAGACTATGAAAAAGTCAAAAAGATGATGGAATCTTCCAAATAAATAGAGAGTCAGCTTGAAGGAGCCAAGATGAAAAAGCGTCAGACAAAATACATCTTTATTACCGGGGGCGTCGTTTCTTCCCTGGGCAAGGGCGTGGCCGGCGCCAGCATCGGCGCGCTTTTGGAGGCTCGCGGCTTTCGCGTGGCCATTATGAAACTGGATCCGTACATCAACGTGGATCCGGGCACCATGAGCCCGTTTCAGCACGGAGAGGTCTTTGTCACCGACGACGGGACGGAAACCGATCTCGACCTGGGCCACTACGAACGTTTCATCTCGACGAAAACATCCAAGGCGAATAACTTCACCAGCGGCCAGATATACGACGCGGTCATCTCCAAAGAAAGAAGGGGCGAATATCTTGGAAAGACGGTTCAGGTGATTCCGCACATCACCGACGAAATGAAATCCCGGATCCGCGCCCTGGAAGATAAAGCGGACATCGTGATCGCCGAAATCGGCGGCACCGTCGGCGATATCGAGGGATTGCCCTTTTTTGAAGCCATCAGGCAGTTCCAGTTCGACGTCGGACAGACAAACACGCTGTACATCCATCTGACGCTCATTCCCTACATCAGCGCTTCCGGCGAGCTGAAAACGAAACCGACGCAGCATTCGGTGATGAAACTTCGGGAAATAGGGATTCAGCCGCAGATTCTCATATGCCGCGCCGAAGAAGAATTGTCGCAGTCGATGAAAGCGAAAATCGCCTTGTTCTGCAACGTCAAGGAGGATGCGGTCATTTCCGGCGTCACGCTCCCGCACGTTTATTCCATCCCCCTGCAGTTCCACAGCGAGGGACTGGACGACCGGATCCTCGAGTACCTGGATATCTGGGCGGCGTCTCCCGAACTGCGGCGCTGGAAGGCCATTCAAAAAGCGCTGTCATCGCCGAAAAAGAAAACGGTTATCGCCGTCGTGGGGAAATACGTTCACTTGAAAGACAGCTACAAAAGCTTGAACGAGGCCCTGGTTCACGGCGGAATCGCGAACAACTGTAAAGTGGAACTGCGTTTCGTGGATTCCGAGGAACTCAAGGACCGCAACGAGGTGAAAAAGTGGCTCAAGGACGTGGGAGGCGTCCTCGTGCCCGGCGGTTTCGGAGATCGCGGCATCGAAGGGAAAATACTCGCCGCGGAATACGCCAGATTAAATAAAATTCCCTATTTTGGAATTTGCCTCGGCATGCAGATGGCCGTGATAGAATGGGCCAGAAATATGTGCGGTATGAAGGGCGCCAACTCGACGGAGTTCAATAAAAAGACGCCTTATCCCGTGGTTTGTTTGATGGAAGAGCAGGAGACCGTCGTCGACATGGGCGCGACCATGAGGCTGGGCGCATATCCCTGCAAGGTGAAAAAAGGGACGATGGCTTACAAGGCTTATAAAAACGTGGATATCTCGGAGCGGCACAGGCATCGCTTCGAGGTCAACAATAAATACGTCGAGGAAATGACCAAGGCCGGGCTCATCATCGCGGGCCGATACGTAAAAGGCTCGCTTGTCGAGATGGTGGAAGTTCCCGATCACCCGTGGTTCGTGGGGTGCCAGTTCCATCCGGAATTCAAAAGCCGGCCCGTCGACTGCCATCCGCTGTTCAAGAACTTTATTAAAGCGGCGCTGGTAAATTTCTCCGAGGATTGCGACGAATGCGAAATCTCCGTGCATGACATGAGCAAAAAGAGATAAGACATGACGGAAAAAAGCGATATCGAAACAGCCCGGCGGGTCATGCGGATCGAGTGCGAGGCCATTCAATCCATCGCCGACCGGCTGGATGAAAATTTCGACCGGGCCGCGGAAATCCTGATGAATTGCAGGGGCAAGGTCATCGTCACCGGCATGGGAAAAAGCGGCCACATCGGCGCAAAAATGGCGGCGACATTCGCCAGCACCGGCACCTCGTCTTTTTACGTGCATCCGGGCGAGGGAATGCATGGGGATCTGGGCGTCGTTTCGGAAAATGACGTCGTGATCGCCATCAGCAACTCGGGAAATTCGCCGGAAGTGATCGGCATTTTACCTTCGGTGAAAAAGATCGGCGTTCCGCTCATCGCCATGACAGGCAATCCGCGTTCCGAATTGGCGCGGTTCGCCGACGTGGTGCTGGACATCGCCGTCAAGGAAGAAGCGTGCCCGCTGGGTCTGGCGCCCACGGCCAGCACCACGTCCACGCTGGCTTTGGGAGACGCGCTGGCCGTCGTCCTTTTGGAAAGAAAGGGATTTTCCGAGGAAGATTTCGCGCTCCTGCATCCCGGCGGCGCCATCGGCAAGAGGCTTCATCTGCAGGTCAGCCACATCATGCGCGCCGGAGAAAACACGCCGCGCGTGAGCGTCGGCACGGGAGTGGTCGACGCGCTGGTTGAAATGTCATCCAAGCGTATGGGCATTACAGGGGTTTTCGACGAAACAGGCCGGCTGGTAGGCTGCGTGACTGACGGCGATCTCAGGCGGGGAATACAGAGGCACGATGATTTTTTAAAAAGAAAGGTCGAAGAGATCATGACCCCGGATCCGCGGACGATGCCGTCGGACACTAAGGCCGTTGAAGCTCTGCATATGATGGAAAAAATGAGGATATCCGTCGTATTCGTTCATGATCCGGCCGATGCGAACAAGATCATAGGCGCGGTTCACGTGCACGACATCCTCAGCGCGGGACTCGAATAGGTTTTATTTAAACTTTATAGACCATGGCTCCGAAGGATACGCCGGAGCCCACGGCGGCGGCCAGGACGAGATCGCCTTTATTCGCGCGGCCGCTTCCCATGGCGTCATGCAGGCACGTGGGAATCATCGCCGTTCCGTAATAACCGCGTCCTTCGTGGCCGTTGAAGGTTTTCTCGGGAGCGATTCCCAGTTCCTCCGCAACTTCTGCGCCCCACGATGATTTCACGCACGAGAAAATGAAAAGCTTGATGTCGCCGGGCGCAACGCCGGCTTTATCGAGAGCTTTTCGGCAGACGCCGGGCATCAGGCGCAGGGTCTCGGACTTCATCACATCCACGTCTATGGAAAAATGCCATTTGCCGGCTTTGATCAGTTCGGCGTCCATGCGGGGTTTGATAACGGTTCCCGGCAGTTCCGCCCAGAAGGATCGGATCTTCGCCGGATCGTTGCCCACTTCCAAAGAGACGATTCCCGATTCATCGTCCGACGGTCCGAGAATCCAGACGGCGGCGCCGTCTCCGAACAGTTCCGTAACGCCCAGGCCTTCCGGAGTGTAACGCACGTACGTGGAAAAGATATCATCGGCGCCCAGCAGAAGAAAATCGAAATGACCGATTTCGATGAAAGCCGCCGCCGCATTCAGCGTATGCAAAAAACCGCCGTCGCAGGCGCGTATGTCTAAAATGGCTTGCTGCGCGATGCCGAGTTCTTTTTGCGTGAAAGCGGCGTTTCCCGGAAATTGATGATCGGGCGTGACCGTTGAATAAAAAATCGCCTGAAGATCGGAAGGTTGTTTTCCGAGGATTTCCAGGGCCTTTTTCGTCGATTCAGCGGCCCAGGCGGCGCCTGTATCGCCTTTTGCAAGATATCGGCGCGAGGTAAAGCCGCATGATTCGTCGAGGGTTTGCGGCGTGGCCTGGAGCATGTCCGCCAGTTCGGCATTGGTCATGACCGTTTGAGGTAAAACGGAATCGGACGCCAGAATTTTTACGCGCATTTTTTGTGTCTCCCTATCATTTACCATCGGACAAGCAGGGCGGCAGCAGTGAATCCAGAACCGAAACCGGCCAGTATCGCCAAAGATCCTTCCTTGATAAGACCGGCTTCAAGGGTTTCCGTGATGACGATGGGAATGGTCGCCGCCGTTGTATTGCCAAAGCGATCGATGTTGTTCCAGATTTTTTCATCCGGAATATTCATTTCCGACGCAACCCATTGATTGATACGTAAATTCGCCTGATGGAACGCAAAACAGTCGATGTCTTTAATGGTTACGCCCTGCGCGTCGAGAACCTCGTTAATGACCGCAGGCAGGGAACGCAGGGCCTCAAGAAAGACCTTTTTCCCCTTCATTTTCGGCCATACCTCCGTGGATTCCAGCATTTCCAGAGTCAGGCGCGGATTTTCATAGCTTCTCTCGGCGTCGGTCCAAAGAGCCTTGGCGCCGTTTCCGTCGCCGTGCAGGGAAACGGCCAGAATGCCTTTGTCCTCGGCGGTTTTTTCCACGACGAATGCGCCGGCGCCGTCTCCGAAGATCACGGCCACGTCCCGCGAACGGTCGTTGATGTCCAGTCCTCCGCTGTGCACTTCCGATCCGATGACGAGAACCTTTTCGTATTTGCCGCTTCTGATGAAAGCGTCGGCGGTGGCGAGGCTGTATAAAAAGCCGGTGCATTGGTTTCGGACATCGAAGGAGGGAATGTTCGGGATGCCGAGCCTCTCCTGAATGAACGGCGCGTTGGAGGGAAAGGAGTAATCCGGTGAAAGGGTGGCGGCGATCAGGGCGTCGATTTCATCGGCCCGGCATCCGGCCATGTCCAGGGCTTTTTGAACGGCGATTTCCGCCAGATCGACGTTGGTCTGATCCGTAACGAAATGCCTTTGCCTTATCCCGGTTCTTTGCTGAATCCACTCATCGTTTGTGTTGATGATTTTGCTTAAATCGTCGTTGGTCACGATTCGGTCGGGCACACAAAATCCCGTCCCGGAAATCTTTGCTCGAATCGGCATATCGGCTCCTTTTGCGATTCCGCCGTTTTTAAACTTCTCGCAACTTTTCGGCGGCGTATTCCGGAGGTATTGCGTTGACATATACCCCAGTCCCGCGTTCAAATCCAGCAATTCTTGACATTTGGGGATACAGTTCAAAATGCCAGTGGTAAAAATCGAAAGCTTCAGGCGTTGCGGGCGCCGTGTGCAAAATGAGATTAAAAGGGAAATCGTCGCCCAGGACCCGGCGGTAGCGGCTGAATAAATCGACGAAGTCATCGGCCAGATGATCGATATCCGCATCGCCGATTTGCCGGAAGTCGGACTGATGGGCGCGGGGGAAAATCCAACACTCGAAGGGATTGACGCCGGCATATGGCGTAATGGCGGCGAAGTGATCGCTTGCGGAAATAAAGCGCGAAGAATTCGGCGTCGCGTCATTTTCCAGAAGTTCACAGAAAATACATTTGCCGCTTTCCGACATGCGCCTGGATGCGTGACTCAGTTCAGCCTCCGGCAATTCCGGCACGAAAGGCAGAGACAGTATCTGGCTGTGCGCGTGCAATATCGAGGCGCCGCCGAGTGCGCCGCTGTTTTTGAAAAGCTGTACGTACGCGCAATCGGGATTTTTCGATATGACGGTGATCCGGTCCCGCCAGCACCGGATGACGCTTGTAAAAACGTCCGGAGTAAAGTGTGAGAAAGACAGGTCGTGGCGGTTCGTTTCGATGACGACTTCGTGGATTCCGAGGCCCGGCGATGTCTCGAAATCACAGGCAATATCGCAATGCTCCGGCATGGATTTCAATAAGGCGGGAAATTTATTGGGAATAACGCGCAATGACCATCCGGGAGAGTCGGCTTTTGAATCGGGGGAGCGCAGGGCGATGACTTCAGGCGGCGTTTCCGATTCATTTCCCGGACAAAACGGGCAGGGCGTGTTCTTTCGTTTCGGAGGCGTGGAAATGAACTCGTAGGGTCGGCCCATGCGCATGGTCGAAACGATCACGCGGCGTCCGGTGACCGGGCATTTTCGTATCTCACAAGTTTCGCGGATATTTTCAAAGCGGGTCATAAAAGTCAGCCGATCTTAAAACTCAATGGAAATTTCACGGGCCGTTAAAAATTGGATATTCTCATGGTTACGTCAAATTCAAGCTTTGCATTGGGGGCTATGTCGAGGGGCGAAAAGGCGGTCATGCAGGTTCCCTGGTAATTTCTTTCAAAGCCGGATTCGGATTGGGATATCGATTCGACAGGGTAGGTCCGAAGCAGAACCGGGCGTCCGAAGTCGATGGTCAGTTCGAATTTCTGCCAGCCGTCGATGAGCGTAACTTTTGTCGTTTTTTCCTCGAAATAGGACGAGGGTTTGAATTCCCCGCCGTCAATACGGATTTTACGATCATCGGCCTCGCCGGCAAGAAGCGTCAGATTCAGCTCCATTCCCCACTGGCATGAGAAATGATGTTTGCCCTTGTTGGTAAAATGATACGCAAGCGTCAGCAAAGCCTCGTTGAGAGACAGGCGATATGTTTTGTCCACATTTATAACGGTCGGACCGTCCGAAGCGTGTGCATCGAACGTGGCGCGGCATTTCGTCGAAACGCCCGCGTCGTCCTTATCGGTTTCGAATGCGTAGGGCATGGAGCTTATTCGCGGATATTCTTCATAATCATCGCGAACGGATGAATCGAACTCGGGAAGATCGTGAAAGAAATGATCCCGGAAATTCGAGCGGACGTATCGGTCGTAATGTATCCGGTCCGCCAGTCCTTCTTCTTTGGCCAGGACGATGTCGTGGGCGCTGGTGATTTCATCCGAGTCGGTCGTCATGGCGTGGCGCACCTGGTCGTGATAAATTTCCGGGCGCCGGGTCAGGACATTACTCACGCAAAAATCCTCGCGGACCATGACGATTTCTTCCAGCACGGCGCCGTCGGACGGTTTGACGGCAACACGAAAGCGCGGCGATTCCATCATGACTTCATCCAGGCCGTCCGCGTCGTAATCGCATGTTTCGATGCGCGTGTCCGCAGAATCGCCGTAATTCATCAGGTCGGCATAGGTTTCCGCCCGTGAAAGCTTGCGCAGGACCGCGTCGCGCAGATAATTCAGATGCAAACCACCGAATAGTCCGTGCCAATACGCGCAGTTGCATTGGCCCGCCATAAGCTCATCGTGGGCCATGCCTGCATGGATGCTCCCCTGAAGGCAATTGGAAACTTTTTGGGAAACTCGAAGCATCCTTTTATGCATTCGGTTGGTTTCGGCGTACTTGGCCAAAAAATTATCCCAGTATCCGCCGCGGATGAATCGGCCGTAATCATCCCACTTGTTTTGCGATTTCAGTTCCCGGGCGATTCGTTCCAAATCGATTCCGGCATGCGTGGGCAGGGCCCACTGCGTCATTTCGTGGTAACTCGTCGCCGGAAGATAGACGCGGCCGGTGGGCGGCAAATCGGAATACGCCTGCGACAGAGTTTTGAACTCGATCCAGTCCGCGTTAGCGGTCAGTTCGTCGAAAAACCTCTTGAGCCACTTTTTTTCGTAAACCCATTCGTAGGTTTTTGGCCATATGCCGAATTTTTCTCCGTCGTCTCCATACGTCACGCACGCGTCGGGATTCAAATCCGCCAGATGCCGGAGGATTTCCGTCGTTCGCCGCGGTTCGGCGAAGGGAATGGCGTAGCGAAGGTCTTTTCGGATCGGAAAAACGTTGACCAGTCGACCGCGTTTTTCCGTGATGTAATGGCCGATCATGCGGTCCTTGTCGATTCCGGCCGCCAGAAAGTGACTTTCATCCAAAAGCGTGTATTTGACATCGTTTTCAGCAAGAATCTCGGCTAAAGAAGGTTCCCATATTCTTTCGGTCAGCCAGATGCCTTTTGGCGGCTCGCCGAAAACATCTTTGATATGACGACGCATTTTCGTCAGTTGCGCGGCGGCGTCGGCGCGGGGGATGATGCTCAAGATCGGTTCGTAATATCCGCCTCCGATGATTTCGACGCGGCCCTGACGGGCCAGGTCGGAAAGTCGCTCGATGTGCTCGGGCTTGTTTTTTTCGAGCCAGTCCAAAAGGCAACCGGAATTGTGAATGGATATTTTGATCGCGGGGTAATCCGACAGCGTGTCGAGAAAAGGTTTGTAGGCCATCTCGTAGGCCATTTTGAAAACGTGATCGAAATTCCCGACGGGTTGATGATTGTGTATGACCAGGCAGAAGCCGACTTTGTTTTGCAAGTTCGCGATCTCCTACTCGATGACGGCGCCTTTGGCGATCACCACGATGCCTTCATCGGAAACGTGAAATCTTTTTTTGTCTTCATCGGGATTATACCCGACTTTGAATCCCGGCGGAATCTTGACGAATTTGTCGATGATGGCTTTGCGTATCATGGCGCCTTCGCCGACTTCCACGCCGTTCATCAGGATGGATTCTTCCACGTGCGCCCCGGCGCTGATTTTACAAAAACGAAAGAGAATGCTTTTGAGGATATTTCCTCCGTTGATGGCGCATCCTTCGGCGATCAGGGACTGGTCCGCGCAACAATTGGCCTTGCCGTTATGTGTAACGACGGTGAATTTTGCGGGAGGCGCGGGATAAGTGCTGGAAATGATGGGCCAGGATTCGTTGTAGATGTCGACGCCGCATCCTTCCGTAATCAAATCCATATTCGATTGCCAGAATGATTCGATGGTGCCCACATCCCTCCAGTATCGGCCGCCGTTCCATCGGCCGCCGGGAACCTTATTCGTATTGAAATCGTATGCGTAGATGTTGCTGGTTCCCACGAGGGAAGGGATGATGTCTTTGCCGAAGTCGTGCGATGAGTCGGGATCTTCCGCGTCCTTTTTTATCCTGTTGATGATTAATTTGGTGTTGAAGATGTAGTTGCCCATGCTGGCCAGGGCGAAGTCGGGCTGCCCGGGCATGGGCGACGGTTTTTCCGGCTTTTCTTCCCATGCGACGATGCGGCGGCTTTCATCGACGGCCATGCAACCGAACGACGAGGCGTTTGACATGGGGACGGGGATGGCGGCGACGGTGCAGTCGGCCTTGTTTTTGATGTGTTCAAGGAGCATCTGCGACACGTCCATTTTGTAAATATGATCCGCGCCGAATACGCAGAGGTAGGAAGGGCGTTCGTCCATAAGGATATGGAGATTCTGATAGATGGCGTCCGCCGAGCCTTTGTACCAGGAAAGGCCGGTTCTCATCTGCGCCGGCACTACCTCGACGAACTGGCCCGCCAGCGTGGACATGCGCCAGTGCCGGAAAATGTGTTTGTTCAGCGAATCGGATTTGTACTGCGTGAGCACTTTGATCTTGTAAAAATTGGAATTGATGAAGTTCGACAAAACGAAATCAATGATGCGATAGCGTCCGCCGAAGGGCACGGCGGGTTTCGTCCTGTGCTTTGTCAAAGGCAGCAGCCGCTTGCCCTTGCCGCCGGCCAGTATCATCGTCAAAACGCTTCGGGATGAATATTCGCTTTCCATGTTCATTGACCTCCCCGGCCGTTATTTATCGCGGGCATGTAATCCAGAATCATTTTCCCGGCGCCAAGAAGCCCGGCGCGATTACCCAGCACGGCTTTTTCGACGCGAACCCGCGAAGCGGGAATGCGGTAGGCGCGCTTGAGGATTTCCCGGTTGACGGAATCGATGATAAACTCGAATGCGCCGCTGATTCCGCCCCCTAAAACGAATTTTTCGACGCAAAGGACATTCAGCAGCGACGCGCAGACAATTCCGATGTTTTCTCCCATGGCCGCGAAGATTTGGCGGCACGCTTCGCAACCGGCTTTCGCGGCATCGTAAATATGCTTCGGATTCATGAGTGCTGCATCGCCTTCGATGAGGTTTTGCAAAATTGGGGATCGATTTTCCGCGACGACGGATATTGCGGCTTCGATCAAAGCCTTTTTCCCCGCGAGTGCCTCCAGGCAACCGTGATTGCCGCACCCGCATTGCGGGCCGCCGGGATCAACTGTAACGTGGCCGATTTCCCCGGCCATGCCCCAGGCGCCGCGCCAGATTTCGCCGTCAAGAATCACCCCGCCGCCCACGCCGGTTCCCAGCGTGAACAGAATCATGGAATCCACGTCGAGTCCGGCGCCCATCCAGCTTTCCCCAAGCGCCGCGAGGTTGGCGTCGTTATCCAAAAGAACCGGCATTCCGGTTTGTTTTTCGATGAGACTTTTCATGGGGACGTCGCGCCAGGCGGGGAAATTCGGCGCCTGACTTATGGTGGCGCGATCCTCGTATACTCCGCCGGGCACGCCGATGCCGATTCCTTGCGGGAAAAGTCCGCGTAAGGCGGCTTTGGAATTCAGGGATCCAATGACTTCCATAATTCTTGCGGCGACCGTTTCCGCGCCGAGATCGTCGCCTGTCGGGACGCGAAAATCATCGTGGATTGCACCGCTTGCGTCCACGAGGCCGGCTTTGATGTCGGTGCCCCCCAGGTCGATTGTTAATGCGACGGGGTTCATATTCTATAAGCTCTTTGCATAAATGTCCTCAAGACCCCGGTACCGGTTGCCGAGATCCAGGCCGTATCCGATATAGAACGCGTCGGGAACGTCGAATCCGACGAAATCGGCCGGTTTAGTGTTGCGAATTTGATTTTGCTTGGATAATAGCACCGCAATGGAAACGCATCGGCTTCCAAGCCGCATAAAATGCGACCGGGCGAAATCCAATGTGCGCCCCGTGTCGAGAATATCGTCGACGATCAGAACGTCATGATCAATGTATTCCAGTGACGCATCCTTTTCCAGTTTGACGTGTCCGGAGCTTTTTGTTCCGCCGTGATAACTGGATAGATATATATGATCCAACTGGCAAGCGCCCGGAAGGCCGCGCGCCAGATCGGATATGAAAAACAGCGCGCCTCCCATAACGCCGACGATGATTGTCCTCGCAGGATCGAGATGTCCGCCGATTTCAACCGCCATTTCCCGAACGCGGGCATGGATTTGATCGCGAGTTAAAAACAGGGAAAATTCTTGCGGAGTTTCCAAGAAAAACCACTCCTATCTTGAAAAAAATATAGCTTGTTTAATTCGAAAATAACAAGAGATGCGTTAGAAAATCGATAAATCCCGGCGATGCTATGGTCGTGAGATCCGGTCAGCCGGTATCGATTTCCCCGATCCAGCTGACGCGATTGCGCCCGTTTTCCTTGGAATAGTACAAAGCCTTGTCCGCCGCGGCGACGAGTTCGGCTTTGTTTGCGCCGTCATCCGGGTAAGCCGCAATTCCCAGGCTGATGGAGATATTCAGCGATCCTTGAGGATAGCTGATCTTTTTCGAAGCGACCTGCTTGCGCAGTCTGTCGGCGAAATTCCACGCTCCCGATGGCTTGGTGTTGGGTAAAATGAGGGCGAATTCCTCGCCGCCGTAGCGGGCGGCCATGTCGCTGTCGCGAATGCTGTTTTTAAGCTGCCTTGACAGTTCCTTCAATACCAGATCGCCGACGGGATGGCCGTAGGTGTCGTTGACGTGCTTGAAATGATCGATATCGAGCAGGATGAGGCATATGGGCAATTGAATGCGCTTATAACGTTTGATTTCCTCGCTGAGTCGCATTTGAAAAACGCGGTGGTTCGGTAAATTCGTCAAGCCGTCCGTCGTCGCCTGTTGCTCCAACTTCTGATGAATTCGAGCGCTTTCCAGGCTGTTGGCCGCGTGAATGGAAACCACTTCCAGCAGCTTTCGGTCGTATTGCGTAAAGGCGTTTTCACGGTTCCAGAAAATGGCGAGGGTGCCCACCGTGCGGTCATGCACCATGAAGGGGAAAATGATGAAGCTTTTCAAACCCTTTACGCGGCATTCAAAGTGATAGAGGGGCTTTTTAAGCTCCTTGACGCTTTTGCTGACGAGGGGTTTGCGTTCCGTGGCGACGCGGCCGGCCAGACTGTCTTCTTTGTTGAACTGTAGTCCGATCCATTTTTGAGGAAGGTTTTCAACGGCGGCGATGACGCCGGTATCGTCGTCTTCGCAAAACGAGATCAGCGCGTGATCGTGCGGGACGATGGCGGACGCCACGTCAAAGGTGATTTGCAGGACTTCATCGAGGGTTCGGGACTGGGCAAAACGCCTGATGACGTTGTAATAAGCCGCAAATTCCGTCCTTTCACGGTCGATTCCGGCGATATTTTGCGCCGCGCGGTAGGCCTGTGAAACCTGACCGGCAATTTTTTTCAAAAATGTTTCCGAATCCGCATCGAACGCGCTTTCGGTCATGCTGTCGGCCATGAGAACGCCCACGGCGGTTCCTTCGTAATAAAGGGGTTGCGCGATGCATGAACGAACATTGGCTCTGCGCCGGCGATATTCGAAAGGAGCGCGGCTTTTATCGATTTTCTGCAACAGCAGGGGGTCGCCCTGATTGAGAACAAGACCGGGTATGGAACCCTCGACGGGAATGACGGCGTCCTCATCGAGATCGCGGGGATCGCCGCTCATGGCGCGCACGCGCAAAACGGCGCCGTATTGGTCCGTAAACAAAGTGACGACGGCGTCGGCATTCAGGCCGAGACGGGCGATGTCCATGAGTTCGGCGAGTTCGCCGTCCAGATCCCGCGTGTGATGAACATCGCTTTGGTAGGTCACGTCGCGCATGACCGCCGGTTCTTTCCCGGTATCGGACAGCGCTCTGGCGTCCGTCGTCAGGCGGTTCAGTTTATCCAGGGCGCGATCGCGGATTCTTCTTTCCCGGGCGACGAAAAGACCCACGACGACGATAAATGAAAGGCCGATCAGGGCATGGGAAGCGGCGCTGGTCACGACGACCATCATGGAGTAGCCGGTGCGCATGTCCGCCAGAACCTCAACGCCGGCGAGAAATAAAAGCAGAGAGATGGTTATTGGGATGCGCAGATATATCACCAGCATGGTCAGGACGAGATAGTTGAAAGGGTAGAGATAGTAGCTGTATGAACCGCCAAGCTGGATGACGACGTTGATGACGGCCAGAATGAGAAATGAAGTTTCGATGTCGGATAAACGAGTCGATTCCGTCAGATGCGTGTTGACCGCTTCGGACTTGAAATTTTGCACTACCTTCAAAACGAGGTACGCGCCCAGGGAAGGAAGTATCCAGAAACGCCAGCTTAAAATCGGCGATTTCGCAAAGACCAGTGTCGGATCGAATTGCTTGAAAATCAACAGGCCGAATAAGATAACGACTGCGAAAAGGCTGTGGCGGCGCGAAAAAAAATTCCATACTGCGCGCATGTGCTATTGGGAGTCCGTATCCGATGAATCGGGGGTTTCTTTGGAAGAACTGTAGATGATTTCATCTCGCTTCACTTTGCCCAGGCGTTTTCGGATCGCCCGTTTGATCGTATCGGGGTCGTCTCTGAGCAAAGGGATGATCTTATTTAAATTATCGTTTTTGGTTTCCAAAACGCTGATCTTTTGAGACATGACCTTCATCTGCGCTTTGAGGCGGTACAACTTCACGGCTCCGGACGCGGAGAAAGTCACCAAAAGGGCATAGGCCGCCGCAACGATGATCAGCGTGATGGTGCGGGTTTTATTTTGCCTGTTGTCGGAAGCATTCATGTTCATTGATATCATTATAAAAATGCATGGCCAAAAGCAAGTTAATTTTAAGTTGTCGGCCATTTAAAGGGAAATGTCCTTTTAAAATCTTAAATGTTTTCCCTTCGATAGCAAAAGCCGGCCTGGGCCGGGACCGTTTTCACGACAATCGACTTGACACATATTCCCCGCAAGGCCTTAATACGCCTTCTATGGGGATGCATGGGAGTCGAAATGGACTCGGAAGCGACGGAATGGATAAAAGCAGGGCGTAAAATCTTTTGGCGCAACATGATTTTCGTGTTCGTCATTTCCGCCTGGACTCTTTTGGTCTACAAAGATATTTATCAGGCGCGCTTTTTTCTGGACGATTACCTGCACTTGCACCTCGTCGACAGAATCGACAATCCTCTGCTTCCCTACGGCGTCGATATCATGATGGGAGCGTTTTTCCGCCCCGGCGTATTCTGGTTCTGGAAACTCAATTATATCGTCGCCGGCTTGAATCCCACGTGGTATTACGTTTTCAATATCATCGTTTTGATCGGAATTATCGCCCTGATTATGCAGGTGATGCAGCACCTGACCGGCAATAAAGGCATTTCGGCCTTCGTGGCGCTATGCTTCGCCGTCAGTCCCATCACCGCGCAGGGCGTTTTATGGCTTTCCAACAGATTCGATCTTCTGGGGACGTTTTTTCTTCTGGCGTCGTTGGTGTTGTTCCTGCGTTTTTTGCGCTTCAAGCAAAAGCGCGACATTACCTGGTCCATGCTCCTGGGCGTATTTTCCTACTTCTGCAAGGAAATCGTTATCGTCCTTCCGGCTCTTTTGATTTTGTCCGGCTTTTTCATGTTTTATTATCGAGGCGAACTTCGCCGGAGCACGGCGCGGCGGATCGTGGTTCTTTCCATCCCCTATTTCATCGCGGCGGCCGCCTTCATGATGTGGCGGTACGCGATTTTGGGGACCATGGGCGGGTACGTCGGCGAAACCCGCGTTCCCATAACATGGGATTATGCGTTCAGGCTGCTTTCCTCTTTCGGAGAATATGTCTGGCTGTTTTATACGGCCGTCGGCCTGCTGGCTTTTCTCGCGATTTATCTGCTGTTTTTCGTGAAACGTCAGATGATCAAACGGAACCTTATCTGGCTGTACGGTCTGGGATTTTTTGCCGTTTCCGCGTCGCCGCTGGTTATGGTTCTGGCCGTGGAAAAGGTTATGCTTTTTCATACGCCGCGATTCTTTTTCCTGCCCGGACTGGGTTTGGCCATATGCCTGGCCGCCGTGTATGAACCCAGGGCGGGGCGGATCAGGCGATCCCTCGGGGCGATTTTCATCATCCTCATGACGGCTGTCTTTTCGATCAACACGTACGTTGTCACGCGCCATACCCGGGACGAGACGATTCGAGCCGAGCGAAATATGAAACAAATTCACGAATTTTTATCCGGAGAAAAAGACGCCTTGAAAGGCCGGGGCATTATTTACGCGTGCATGCGCGATCTTGATATCGCCCTGGATTCATCCATCAAACTTATGCACCCCGAATACGCCGAGGAGGCGTTCATCCTGAATTGCGCGTCGCCGACGCAGATTGTCGCTGAAACCGATTTATACAAGCATTACGGGGATGATCTGGTGTTTCCAAAAACTTTTACAAAAAATCCCAATAAATACGAGGACTTGTATTACGGCGTCGTGGAGACGAAAGCCGGCGACATCCTGCATGATCTGGCGGCAAAAAAAAATCAGCGCGCCATTTACCGTGACGCAAAGGGAAAATTATTCTGGATTACGAGCGAAGAGCTTGAGCAGCAGATGAGAACCTTGGGGCTCAAAAACGAGACGGGGGTTGACGAGGCCGCATCATAAATGGAATTCTAAGAACCAGGGGCATTTGAGATTCAGCGGTTTTTTTATCAAGAGATTTTCCCTTGGCCGCTTATCGACCGGTTTTTAAAACTTTCTATATCTGGCGAAAAGCGAGTTGAATAAGACAATGCGTTTCAAAATCCGGCTCATGCCCCCGGCCGCGCTGTTGGCCGCGCTTATTGCAGCGCTGCTCGCCATGCCCGCGGGATGCGTGAAAAATACCACAAAACCCGACGTCCTGATAATTTGCGTGGATTCCTTGAGGCCTGACTTCATGGGCGCTTATGGAGGTGAATCCAAAGCCAGTTCCCTGATGGACAACGTCGCCAAAAAAGGCATGCGCTTCGACAATGCCTATACGACCGCTCCTTGGGCTCTGCCGGCGCTGGCTTCGATTCTGACGGGATTGTACCCTTCCGAACACGGAGCCATCGACGATAAGCTGCCCATAAGGTCCAAATCGCCGACTCTGGCGGAAATAATGCGTGAAAACGGCTACAAAACCGGCGGGATAAGCGCGCACCATCTGCTCGGCAAGGAACACGGTTTCGGAAGAGGATTCGATAACTACTATCAACTCATCGGCTCCAATTCCGATGCGCTCGTCGATAGAGCCGTGCAGTGGCTGGATGATAACGAGGGACAGCCCAAATTCCTGTTTTGTCATTTAATGGACACGCACGCTCCCTACAAACCCCCGGCCAGCCTCGTGAGCAAATACTATCCGCCGAATATCAAACCCATTCGCGGAGGAATGACCGAAACCCTGTCCATCATGGAGCATTGGCCGACCCCGGAAGCCGCGGATGCTCTTGAAGCCGTCAAAGCCTTGTATATGGCCGAGATCGAGCATACGGACCGGGCTTTGGTGAAGTTGATACGGTATCTTCAAAAGAAACGGATGGATAGAAAAACCCTGATCGTCATCGTATCCGGCAATGGCGAGGAGTTCATGGAACACGGCCTGATGAATCATGGCTTTTCACTTTATCGCGAGCAGGTCAATATCCCTTTGATCATTTCATGGCCGGATAAATTTCCCGGAGGCGCAAGTTCCAAGGAATATGTCAGCCTCGTGGACATCATGCCGACGATTCTCGATATCGCCGGCGTCGCGATCCCCGGGGAGATTCAAGGTTCCTCCTTGAAAGGGATTTTGCAAAGTTCCGTGGATAACGCCGGAACGGCAAGCCTCGGGGATAGAGCGTTACTTATCGAAACCACTCGGCGGGGACCGGACCGCGTGGCGGTGATAAAAGACGGCATGAAATATATCGAATCGCCGGATTTCGAGATTAACGGCTGTGAAATGGGCAGCCGTCTTTACGATCTCAGCGAGGATCCCCTGGAACAAAAAGACCTTCTGCCGGACATGCCGGACAAGGCCGGCGAATTCCGGGAACTGATCGACGAAAGCGGTTTGTTCGTGAAAAACCGCCTCTGGTCGATTCGCTTTGCAAATTCCGATACACCGAAAATTTATTCCGGTTCCCTGGCGACGAGCGGAAAATTTTTGACGGCCTATAAAAATTCGGTAAGATTTGTATCGCGACACGCGGGCCAGGTGCTATCGAGAGACTTTCTCATGACGCGAAGCGACCGGAAAATACGCTACGCCGCATCCGCCGAGTTGGGCGACAACGGCGTCCAGTTCGTCGTCGAACCCGAAGGCGCTCTGGTTCAGGCCACGCTGCTCGTCAACGGACGAAAAATCCCCGCTCAGATAAAACTGGGGGAAGGCGGCGACAATCCGGATTCGATCCCCTTTGCCCTGGAAGACAAAGGATCGGCAAAAGTCGATCGGAAATTCACCGGTTATTGCGTCTCGTCCACGCCGGTATACATCAGCAAAAGCGCCGTGCCGGGTTATGAAACCGGCGACGCCATTTTGCCGACTCTGGATGTGCTGCGCGGCGTGAAAGAATCACTGGATCTGTCCGGCATCGACGAACTGCGCGATTTGAGCCGGTTTTTCAGCGGAGACCAAACGCAAACGCAAAACGATGATCTGCTTTAATAAGAAAAGACAATTAAAACTGGCGGGTTGCTTCTTTGTCGCGTTGCTGATGCTTTTTTCAGCCGGCTGCAATACGAAGAAAATCGACAAACCCAACGTAATATTGATTTCCGTCGATACGCTTCGCGCCGATCGTCTCGGCTCATACGGCAGCACGGACGGCGCCACGCCGGTCATGGATCTTCTCGCGCAAAAAGGCGTACGCTTTTCGAACTATCGAACGTCCTCGCCCTGGACGCTGCCCGCGCACGCGTCGCTGTTTACGGGTCTTTATCCCACGGAGCATCGGGCCGTCGACGATGGCGTAAAAATCAAAAATGACGCGAAAATGCTGACCGAGCGCTTCAAAGAGGCGGGATATGCGACGGGCGCCGTCGTCACGCATTATTACGTGGGCTCCGATTACGGATTTCAAAAGGGATTCGATGATTTCATCCCCAGGGAAAACGCCACCGCGGACGTTGTGGCCGACCAGGCGGTTTCCTGGGTCAAGCAACATCAAGGGAATTCCTTTTTTCTTTTCCTGCATTTTTTCGATCCGCATACTCCCTACGAGCCGCCCCCGACCTTGCGGGCCAAGAGGATTCCGCAAACCGGCTTCCCGGTTATCGGAGATACGAAGGACGTTCTCGATGTCGTGCATGAGCGCTACGGCGAAAATAATCCCTTGATGGTCGAGGCGCTGAATTCCCTATATCTCGGCGAAATCGAAAATGTGGACCGGGCTCTGGGACGCTTCCTGGGATTTCTCAAATCGCTGGACATGAAAAACACGATCATCGTGCTGACAAGCGACCACGGTGAGGAGTTCATGGAGCACAGGCTGATGGAGCACGGCTTCACGCTCTATGAGCAGCAGCTTCGCGTTCCTCTGATCATTTACTGGCCGGAAAAGTTCAAAGGTCCCAAAGTCGTCGATACGCCGGCGAGCATCATCGACATTCATCCGACTCTGCTGGATTTGACGGAACTTGAGCCCACGCAAAATCTCGCCGGCAAAAGCCTGGCGCCGCTGCTCACGGGACAAAACCTTCAGGAAAGCCTGGCCGACAGAGTGTTGATTGCCGAGACAAGCCGCCAGGGGCCGGACCGCGTGTGCCTGATAACAGACAACAAGAAGTATATCTATTCCCCGACTTTTCGATTGAGCGGCCGCGTGATTCAGCGGGAATTATATGATTTGCAAGCCGATCCGGAAGAAAAAAACAACCTGCTGGAAAAATCGCCGGAACTTGAAAAACCGTGGCTGAAAACGCTCATGGACATGAATCTTTACATAAAACGCAACCAGTTTTCGATTCTTTTTGGGGGAACACAAAAAAGCGTGAAGTACGAGGGCGAGGTTGCGACCAAGGGAAGCTTCATCAGCGCCTTCAAAGACAACGTCATTTACGATACCGATGAAAACAGGGAAATGATCAGCCTGGAATTCGGACTGCGCAAGGCGGAAAACAAGCTCAATTTTATGGCCCTGGGTTCGGACGGAGAAAACGGGATTCACTTCGCCTTGGAACCGGAAAAGTCCCCCGTGAAAATCAACTTGCTCGTCGACGACAAGGCCGGGCTTGACCTGGTGGACTTTGGCTCGGACGCGAAGAGGCATCCAACGCAAATGCCGTACGAACTTCCCGATGATCTGCGTGGGAAACGGTCGTTTCCCGACGGGGCGGGATATCATATCCGGTGCGAGGAAATATTGATGAATCGATACGTGACGTCCCGATTCGAAATTGGGGATCAAATCGAGATGAGCGAAGATATGAAAAAGACTTTGAAATCCCTCGGTTATCTCGCCGGCGAATCTTTGCCCGCCAAAAAGAGGATCAAAACTTCCGACAATCCCATGTTCGAGTTCAACGGGAAAGAAATCGACTACAAGTGCCTTCCCCTGATGGATGAAACCCCGGTCCGGAATCCATGAAAACCGGAAGCCGCGCACTATGAACGCGGCGCTCATCGCCGCGGTAAATTATCGATCTTGGTCATTATGGATTTAAAGCCGCCAAGGGAAATGGTATAGATGCAACGGCCATTTGCTCGGGAGTCTTCGTGCGCTTTATCGATGAAGTAAAAATTTTCGTAAAATCCGGCGACGGCGGACACGGATGTGTGTCGTTTCGCAAAGAGAAATTCGTGCCCAGGGGCGGGCCTGACGGCGGCAACGGCGGCCACGGCGGCGATGTGATCATCGTGGCCGACAGCCAATCCATGAACCTGTACGATCTGCAATACAAAAAACACTTTCGGGCAAAACGCGGCGTCAACGGCGGCTCATCCGACCGGCACGGGAAGAACGGTCAAAACATTTATGTTCACGTTCCGCCGGGTACGGTGATCTACGACGCCGATAAGGAAAATATTCTGGCCGATCTCGATGAGCAGGGGCAGGAATTCACGGCCGCGAAAGGCGGCGGCGGCGGGCGCGGCAACGCCTATTACGTCAGTTCGACGAATCGCGCGCCGCGTCAGGCGCAGGACGGCAAGCCCGGTGATGAAAAATGGCTCGTTTTGGAACTCAAGCTGATCGCCGACGTCGGCCTGATGGGATTTCCGTCCGTGGGCAAAAGCACGCTGATTGCCGCGATCTCCAAGGCCAGTCCGAAAATCGCCGCCTATCCCTTTACGACGCTGTCGCCGAATCTCGGCGCCGTCGACCGTAATTCGCAGCGGAAATTCATCGTGGCGGATATACCGGGTCTGATCGAAGGCGCGCATCTCGGAGTCGGATTGGGCCACAAGTTTTTACGCCATATTGAAAGGACCAAGGTTCTCGTTCATTTGATCGATCTTGACCCGCAAAGCGGACGCGATCCCATAGAGGATTACGAGGCCATGAACCGCGAACTGGCAAAGTACGATGAAAAACTCACGGACAGGCCGCAGATCATCGCCGCCAATAAAATCGATCTTCCCGGCGCCGGGGAAAACTTCGAGGCTTTCGCCGGCTATTGCCGCAATCTCGGACGTGAAGTTACGTCCATCAGCGCCAAAGACGGAGTCGGGCTGGACGAACTTCTTGACCGCGTGGAAAAACAACTCGCCAAGATTACGGACGAATAAAACTTCCCGGAAATTATTTTTGACAGCAGGAAGACGGGACGTCTTTTTGGGGATCATCCATAAACGCATCGACGCCGGAAAATTTCTTTTGATGGCTCATCAAGACCACCGCGCCGACGAGTACGGCGAACCATAGCGTCGCCATGCGGATGATCAGCGTGGCCGCTCCGGCGCCGGCCTTGGACAGGGGATCGCCGTTCATCATGGCGGAATTTTGGAGCATCGCCAGAAGCGAACCGTCGGTGACGCCCAGGCCGCCCGGGGATACGGAACCCACGATGGTGCCGAAGGCGTAGATAAAGGAGGCGGATAAAATGTCCGCGCCGCCGCCGAGAAGATGCGCCACGAGATACATGCCGGTGCATTCGCACATCCAGGAAGCGACGGACCAGGCCGTGGCGACCAGCAGGGGAACGAGGCCCAGAAGCGTGGCCATGCTGTCGTACATGGTGTGCAGTTTCCCCGCGAACCGGCCGACGACGGGGAGCTTTTCCAGAATTCCGATGAAAAACAGGGAAAGGCGGCGGTTTGCGATTATGAAAATGAAACTCAGCAAGATAACACCGGCCAGGATCAGGATTTTATAATTTCCGGTCGCCAGAAATCCGATACCGCTCATGGATATGATGAGAAGGGCCAGAAAATCCGTCAGCCGTTCCGCGACGACCACGGGCATGGAGCGGCTTATTTCAACGCCCGCGCATTTTTTCAGAAAATAGCTTTTGAGAAGTTCCCCGACTTTGCCGGGGCTGATGGTCATGGTGAGACCTGAGAAAAAAACCACCAGGCTGTCGGACTTGGAGCACTGAACGCCCAGGACGCGTAAATAGTAATCCCATTTCATGAAACGCAGGACGTAATTCAAAAAAGCCAGGGCCAAAACGACGGGCGCCCAGATCCAGGGGAAGGCGTAGAATGCGTCCACTACGTCTTCCCATCCGGCGTAGATAATGACCGACAGGTATACGAGGACGCCAAGCCCCAGGCCGATGATGAATTTACCGCGAAATTTCGTCAGACCAGGCAGAATGGAATCCTTTCTTTAAGGAAGTGGGAAGGAAAGATAATATCCATAGGACCCGCGCTGAACCAGAACGACCGTCGAAGTTTTCAGACGAAGCGCCGCGACGGCTTTTGCGAAATCATCTTCCGTACGCAAAACCTTATCATCCAGCTCCAACAGGGCGTCGCCGGGACGAAGCCCCAGTTCGGCGGCGGGGCTGCCTTTCCTGATGCGGCGGATGATGATCCCCGTTCCTCCGGGCAGACGCAATTGAGAAGCTTCGCTGTGCGTCGCCTTGGAAACCTCGATGCCCAGCAAAGTCCGGGAGTAGGGCTTGACCATATTTTTGGGAAAACCCGTCGGGACAACGCTGCGGCTTATTTTTTCGCCCCGGCGGTCGAGTTTGAAAGTGACTTCGTTGCCGACGGTGTAACCCAGGATAACGCTTTTATAGGCGTTGAGTTGGTCGACCTGATGCGGACCGACCGCCTCGATAATGTCCCCGACCTCGATGCCCGCTTTATGAGCAGGGGACCCGTCGAAAATCAGAGAGACGTAAAGTCCCTTCGCGCCGTCGTAATTAAGAGCGCGGCGGGCCGTCGTCGTCAATTCCTTCACGCGAATACCGAACCAGCCGTAATGGACTTTGCCGTAACGGATCAGATCTTCGACGATTTGTTTGGCCGAATCAATGGGAATGGCGAAACCGATGCCCTGGCCCTGACCGAAAATCGCCGTATTGATCCCGACGACTTTGCCGTCGATGGTCAAAAGCGGCCCGCCGGAATTCCCCGGATTGATCGATGCATCGGTCTGGATGAAATCCACGTAAACGTGTTGCTCGGCCTGAATCGTTCGATGAAGGGCGCTGATAACCCCCGTGGTGACGGTATGCGACAATCCGAAGGGATTGCCGATGGCGATCACCGTTTCGCCGATCATCAGCGTTTTGCTGTCGCCGAGGGGCGCCGCGGGGAAGGGGCCGTCGCCCTGAATTTTCAATACGGCCAGATCCAGCGCTTTTTCCGCGCCGACGACTCCGGCGGTGTATGAGGTCCCGTCCTTGAGCGTCACCTTGATGCGCCCGGAACGGAGTATCACGTGCGCGTTGGTCAGGACGTAACCCTTCGAGTCGATGATGACGCCGCTTCCCAGAGGCGTTTCCTGAATGCGATTGGATTGGCGACTGTCGAAAAAATCCCGAAAAAACTTCTCATAAACGGGATCGTTAAAGTATGAAAAAGGGCCTTCGCGGCCGATCCGTTGCTGCGTGGAGATATTGACAACGGAAGAACCGAGTTTCTGCACGGCTTCGACGACGGGAGTCACGCGGTTTGCCTGCGCGTAAGCGAATGAAGACATCAACACAAGGAAAATGGCGAGTATGAGCGTATGGCGAGCTATCTTCATTTCAGCCTCCAGATCATCGGCGCACGTTTTTTTGCGCCAAATCCGCCCTTTATGTCAAGAAGCGGTTGCGGAAATTCACATCTTCAACATAATCGCGCGGTAGATAATTTCATTAAATGTAACAGGGAAAAATGAACTGCGCCAATAAAAAGCGAAAAGACCGCAAGTGGCACTTGCGCGTGTTCAATGCCCTGGTCGGTCGCTTCGGCCCTTTGCGCTGGTGGCCGGGAGACACGCCTTTTGAAATTTGCGTCGGCGCAATTCTCACGCAAAACACCGCCTGGACGAACGTGGAAAAAGCGATTGATCAGTTAAAGGCCAATGACGCGTTGGATTCTTTTCGCATGCATGAAACGCCGCCGGAGAAACTGGCGCAAATGATCAGATCTTCCGGGTATTACAATCAAAAAAGCATCAAATTGAAAAACTTCGCCCGTTTTCTTGTCGAGAATTTCGATGGCGACATCTTGAATATGAGCCGGTGGAAAACGGAGCGAATACGCCGGGAGTTGCTTGCGCTTAAAGGCGTCGGCCCGGAGACCGCCGATTCGATGATCCTGTACGCGCTGAACCGAAAAGTATTTGTCATCGACGCCTATACAAAACGGATCTTCTCGCGAAAGGGAGTATTTGCGGAAGATATCGCATATGAGCAGGCGCGAGCGCATTTCGAGGAAATCCTGCCGCGCCGTGTGCGCCTGTATAATGAATTCCACGCGCAGATTGTGAAGCTCGGAAATAATTATTGTAAAAAAAGCCGGCCGCTGTGCGATGACTGCCCGATTCAATCGTTATGATTTTGAGGCTACTTCGATTTTTTCTTCTCGACGGCTGTCTTGATGCGTTTCATGTGCCCGCGTCCAAGGCCTTTGACCTCGCAGCCAAGTTCGAAATAGCGCCTGATCTTTTCATCGCTGAGGATTCCGAAGCAGTCTATGACGGCGATTTTGCCTCCGGCCCACTTGACGATGTTATCCGGATCGAGATCGAGATAGGCCTCGTGGGCGACGGCGAAAATCACCGCCTCGACTTTTTTCAGGGCGTCGCGAATGTCTTTTTGCACACGGATTTTGGACAGCATTTCCTGATTACGGAAAAAGCGCTTCCATGACTGCCCGATGGCGGGGTACGTGTCCTGCGCTTCCAGTTCGTACCAGTGATCCACGTAGGGATCGTGGACGCGCATCTCCGCGCCCATCTCCGTCAATTTTCGAATGACAAGTTCGCTGCCGCTGTAGCGCGTATCGCCCACGTCCTGCCGGTAGCTGGCGCCGCATAGAAGGACGTCCGCCCCGGCGATGTGCCGGCTCATATTGCGCAAAGCGTCCCTCGTCATCTGCGCCACGTGCAGAGCGCGCGTGTCGTTGATGTTGATCGCCGTCGGCGTGATTTTGAAAACCCGGTCGCCGTCTTCAAAGCCCAGGATGTGTTTGTACGCCCAATAACCCAGGCCGCCGTCCTTGGGCAGGCAGTAACCGCCGATCCCGGGGCCGGGAAAGATGATGTTGTTGTGCGTCGGCCGAACCTTGATCGCGTCGATGACCTTGACGAGGTCCACGCCGTTGCGTTCGGCAAAAAGGCTCCATTCATTGAGAAAAGCCAGGATCGTTGCGCGGTATGAGTTTTCCACGATCTTCGTCGTTTCCGATTCGATGGGACGGTCCATCACGGTCAGCGGGTAATCATCCGTGTTGAGAACCTGGCGCAGGAATTTCTCGACGCGTTTTCGGGCCTGCGCGTTGCAGCCGGAACAGACGCGCCAGAAATCGCGAATGCTTTTCACGTACTCGCGGCCGGGCATGACGCGCTCGAAACTGTGGGCCAGAAGCGGGGCCGATTTGATCCCGCGGTTGGCGAAGGCTTTTTTCAAAATCGGCCATGCGACGAATTCCGTGGTGCCGGGAGCGACGGTGGTTTCAATCAGCACCAGGCACTTGGGCGGGATTTTCTCGCCGATGGTTTTCAGGGAATGTTCCAGAGCCTCCATCTCGGTCTGGCCGCTTTGCATGTTGCCCAGATCGTTTTTGAGATAATCGCACTGAATATCCACGACCACGCAGTCGGCAAGTTTCAGGCAGTCGTTGTTATACGTGGCGACCAGAGTTTTCCTCTCGTTGACCGTTCGCTTGATGATGTCGTCGACTTCCGTGTCCTCGGCTTTAACCGGAGACAGACCGCGATTTAACAGCGGAATTTTCCAAAAGCTTCTGACGCTGGGGCGCTGGCAGCCGATGACGAATTTTGACGACTCCCCTTTTTTATTTTCCGTATCGGCGACGATGGCCGCCATTACGGCGCCGACGAATCCGACGCCCATGACGACGACGATTTCCTTGCCTTCGCTTTTCGCTTTTTCGGCGAGTTTTGCGATACGCTTATACTCTTTGGCGTAATCCGATGCGGCGGGAATGGCAAAGCGCTCTCCGTCGGGACTGACGGAGTATTTGATTGCATATTTTGCTTTTCCTTTTGGCGCCATTTTTCGTTTCTCCCGTAATCGATATGGAGGTTTTGTCTTCATCCGCCGCATCGGGCGGTGTTTAAGTTGAGGGCTTGCGCGGCACGCGCAATTACCCGGTTATTTGACCGGCTGTCAAGCACGCATGCATAGATCGGCCGGATTTCATGGGTTTTCGTGCGACGATAAAAGTTCGGCGGGAACCTGATCCTCCGGGATCTCCCATTTCTCGCCCCTTTTCCCGGATGTGTCGAACTTCCCGTCTCCGTTTGTATCCTGCTCCCAACTGACCGGCAGGCGCGTCGCGGGGTCATAATGGATGAGTCTTTCATAAATTCCGTCCTGATTGATATCTCTGTAGAACTGGAACATGATTTCGTCATCGTTGAACACCGCCATGACCTCGAAAACGCCGTTTTTATCCATGTCCACGCGTATTTTTTTCAGTTTTCCCTTCTTGAAACGCTCTATGTGATCGACCGTGCCGTCCTTATTCCTATCTTTCGAAATGGAAACGAGCCGGCCGTAAATATCGAACTGGTACCATTCGTCGGGTTTGCCGTCGTTATTCGTATCGAGCGTCGGCTTGAGTTGGCGGTCGATAAAAATCATGATGCCCAGCATGCCGACGGCGAGCGCCAGTAAAACAATCAGCGTGACTTTCGTTCTTTTTTTCATGGGCGACTACACCAAAAAATAATGTTGAAATGCTCAGGGAGCCAACTTCTCATAAAAATCGAATTCAAACAACATTGACTTTAAGGTCGACGCCTTTAAGGCTCATGGGAAACCTTCATGTACGACGCTTAAAAAATATGTAGCCGAATATGGCGACTAACATAAGGATCAGCCGCGTTGCCGCCCTTGAAGCCGGCAAGTATTTTCACTATGCTCTATCGGCCCGGGGATTTTATAAAGACCGGATAAATGGTTGCAAAGCTTCTGGAATTATGACGCTTTGCGTGGGAAAGGAGTCTGAACCATGAAAATCCGCTGGAATGGACATTCATCTTTCTCGGTGTTTTCCGAAGACGGAAAATGTATCGTTATCGACCCTTATAGACAGGGATCATTCGGCGGCGCCATCGGCTATCACGCCATCGATTCCGTTCCGGATGTGGTATTGGTGACGCATGATCATCAGGACCATAACTACACGGACCAGTTTGAAGGAGATTTCGAGATCCTGCGCGATGCGGGACAGGCCAAGGGATTCACTTTCGAGGCGTTCGATGCTTTTCACGACCCGCACAAGGGAAGCGATCGCGGAAAAGTGAAAATGTTCAAGTTTGACGTCGACGGCGTCAAAGTCTGCCACGTCGGCGACCTCGGGCAGGTTTTGAGCGACGAGGAAATCGCGAAACTTGGCGATGTGGACGTACTCATGGTTCCCGTCGGCGGTTTTTATACCATCGATTTCAACGAGGCCACGGATCTGGTGGAGAGACTGCGCCCGAAAATCGCCATTCCCATGCATTACAAAACGGAACGTTGCGGTTTCGACATCGCCGGCGTCGAGGAATTCCTCAAGGGAAAAGACAACGCAAAGGTCCTAAAAACGGATGAGATAGAACTATTTGCCGACAAACTGCCGGGCGAGACGGAAATACTGGTGCTGAAGCATCGATTGTAGGAGAGAACATGCTGAAAAAGATCGATCATATTGGAATTGCCACGAAGAGCATCGAAGAAGCGCTCAAATTCTGGTCCGAAGGATTGAAGCTTGAGAAGACGCACGAGGAAGAAGTGACGGATCAGAAAGTCAAGACCGCATTTTTCCCCCTTGGCGAGGTGAATATCGAACTTCTGGAAGGCACTTCGGAAGACAGCCCGATCAGCAAATTCGTGGAAAAGCGCGGAACCGGGATTCATCACCTTTGCTTTGAAGTGGAAGACATCCGGGCCGCTTTGGACCATATGAAAGAGCAGGGCGTTACGCTCATCGATAAAGAACCCAGGAAAGGCGCCCACGGGAAACTGGTCGCGTTCGTTCACCCAAAGAGCACCGGCGGCATCCTGCTGGAATTATCTCAGGATATGAAATAAAGGTTCCCGTCAAATAAACTCAGGGCATCAATTTGCCAAAAAAATAACGAAAGCAATGGAGTGAATAATGAAAAATGTGTGGATAGTCAGCGCCGTCAGGACGCCAATTGGAAGTTTCGGCAGATCTTTGAAAGACGTTTCGTCAACAGAGCTTGGCGTTATCGCAGCGAAGGAAGCCATCAATCGCGCGGGAATCGATCCGGCTGATCTGGACGATGTTCTTATCGGCAACTGCATGATGCGGACCGATGAAATCAACGTCGCCCGCTGCATTGCCCTCAAAGCCGGCATTCCTTTTCATGTGCCTGCTTCGACGATCCAAAGACAGTGTTCCAGCTCCATGCAGGCCTTGAACTTTGCCGCGCAGCAGATTCAGTGCGGCGACAGCGAGATGGTGCTGGTCGGCGGCGTGGAGAATATGAGCCGCGTGCCGTACGCCCTTTATGATATGCGCTGGGGCGCGCGCATGGGTGAGAAAAAGGCCGTCGATATGCTGACCGAAGGCCTGGCCGATCCATTGGGGCATTTTCACATGGGCATCACGGCGGAAAACCTTGCCGAAAAATACAACATTTCTCGCGAAGATCAGGACGAACTGGCTTACACGAGCCATATGAGGGCTTCAAAAGCTTCCAAAAGCGGGCGTTTTGTCGACGAGATCATCCCCGTTCCCGTGCCGCAGAAACGTAAAGACCCGATCATGTTCGAAAACGACGAGCATATTCGCCACGATGTATCGCTTGAGGCGCTGGCGAAGCTGAAACCGGCCTTCAAGAAAGACGGCACGGTGACGGCGGGCAACGCTTCCGGCCTCAATGACGCCGGGGCCGCGGCTATCGTGATTTCCGAAGAAAAGGGCAAAGCCCTGGGGCTTAAGCCGATGGCGAAAATCGTCGCCCACGCCATTGCCGGCGTGGAGCCTGAATTGATGGGTTACGGCCCGGCGCCGGCCATGCAGAAGGTCGTGAAAAAGGCCGGCATGGAGCTCAAGGATCTCCAACTGATCGAATTGAACGAAGCATTCGCCGCGCAGTACATCGCCTGCGAACGGCTGCTCGACCTGGATCGGGATATCACGAACGTCAACGGTTCTGGAATCGCCCTGGGACACCCCGTCGGCTGCACGGGCCTGCGCGTCGTCGTATCGCTGATTTATGAAATGGCCAAAAGAGACCTGACGGTCGGCGCGGCGACAATGTGCGTCGGCGGGGGAATGGGTATGGCCACTATCGTCGAAAGAATATAGAATAGACAAAGCTTTCCCTCTTGGATTGAAGCGGGGCCTGTGAAAATCCCGTTTCAATCCAACCGGTCTTGTGCATATCATAGGGGCAACGTTCGTTTCCGCGCGCCCTTTGCATCGCGGAAGGACGGCGAGGATGATGTATAAACGGCATCCGGCCGCCGCGTTGCGAGCGTTTATTTCTTGAAAAATCGTGATGAAACCGATCGATTCGATCGATTCGGATAGCCGCTTCCATTTGGTTCACGGAGTGAAAAAAGTGGTTGGAAATGAAAAATAAAAAAAGCCACCGCGTAAACGAAGCCATGTTTCGTTTTACGAAAATCTGCACGTCGTTTCCAAAAACCGTTATCGCGCTGCAACTCCTTTTAACGGTGTTTTTCGCATGGCAGTCCACTACGGTTCAGCGGGATCACAGCATGGACAGAATGATCCCGCCGGACGAACCGATCCGGATATTTTACGAGGAGTTCAGAGAGCACTTCAATATCAACAGCAAAATCGTCATCGCCGTTTACGATCCCAACGGCGTTTATACTCCCGCGGCTTTAGAGCAGATCTACCGGTTGACGGAAAAATTAAAAAGCCTCGATCTCGTGCAAAAAGTTCAGTCCCTGGCTTCCATTGAAAATATCGAAGCCGAAGACGGAATGATCACCATCGATGTCATTTCCGACGCTCCGCCGAAGACTCCCGAAGCGATAAAAGAATTTGCCGCCACCGCCCGAAAGAATCCCATGATCGCCGACGGTCTGGTTTCGGAAGATGAAACCAGCACGATTCTTTTAGTCGAACCGACATTCAAGATCGATGAGACGCACAAAGCGGTCGTCGCCTCGAAGGAAATCGACGCCATTGTCGAGGCTGATGACGGCCCGGGCAAGATTTACATCACGGGATTTCCCCGCGTGATCGGCATGAGCAATCGTCTGATGGATCGCGACAACAAAGTCATGCTCCCGCTTGTCGCCTTACTGCTCTTGGCGCTGCTCTGGGTGTCGTTTCGCAGCGCGCGCGGCGTCTGGATCCCCATGAGCGTCGTCCTCGCATCGGTCATCTGGACATACGGCGCCATCGGTCTGGTGGGGATGAAAACGACGATTATTTGCGCCAGCATCCCCATCGTCCTCGTGTCCATGGGCATCGCCGACGGGATTCATGTTCTGCACGAGTATTATCATCACCTGCGAAAAGGCGCGGACAATCTCACGGCGATTCACGGCACGATGCTGGAAATGAACTCGCCCGTGGTGATGACGTCCCTGACCACGATCGTGGGATTCATGGCCCTGGCCACGTCGAAGATCGTCCCCATTCGCGAATACGGCATGGCGGTTTCCCTGGGCGTTCTTTGGGCCATGCTGTTTTCCCTGTCCTTTATCCCCGCCGCGCTGGTGCTTTTGGGCAGGCCCAAAAACATTATCGAAGAAAAAGATTCGAACCTGGGATATTTGGCAAAACTGAGCATCGCTCTGGGCCGTTACAGCCTTTCTCATACAAAGCGGATTGCCGTCACGTTTTTTCTTGTGCTGATTGTAACAGGCGCAACCGGCGCATTTTTGAAAGTCCGCAACAATCCCGTCATGTATTTCAAAGAAGGATCGGACCTGAGAGTCTCCGACGCGTTTTTAAACGAGCACTTCGCGGGAACCGGCGAGATTCGCGTGCAGATCGACGGCCTGAAGCCGGACGCCATGAAGGACCCCGGACTTCTGGTCAATATCGACCGCTTTCAAAGCATCCTTGAAGAATTGCCGGAAGTGGGAAATACGGCCTCCCTGATAGATTTTTTGAGGCGCATGAACGTGGTGCTCAACGACAACGACGAAAGCTACGACCGCGTGCCGGGAACCAGGAAAGACGTAGGCGAGACGTGGACGCCGGAGGCGGGGCGGGCGAAGATCGCGCAGTATTTTCTCCTCTACGAATCCACGGGAGGCGAAGAACTTTCCACCGCCGTCGATTTCGAGTACCAGCGCGCCAATATCCATGTGAACGTCAAATCCAACGACTCCAACGTGTATCGAAAAGTTGTGGACCGCATCGAGGAAGTGCAAAACGAACTGTTTCCGCCGGGCAAATACAGGATCGGCATCACCGGCTCCGGGGCGATAAATTTGAAAGTCGTGGATTATCTGGTGATGGGGCAGATCATGAGTCTGTCAATCAGCTTCCTCGTGGTATTCATCATGCTGGTCATTTTGTTCCGGTCGTTCGTGGACGCGCTTATTGGGGCGATTCCGCTGGTCATTACCGTTTCCGCGAACTTCGCGGTGATGGTCCTGATGGATATTCCGTTGAATATGGGCACGGCGCTGCTCGCCAGCGTCACCATCGGCGTGGGCGTGGATTATTCGATCCATTTCATCCATCGGTACAGACTGGAAAAACAAAGGAGCCGCGATTTGCAAACGACGGTGGACACCACGATGGACACGTCGGGAAGGGCGATTGTTTTCAACGCCATGTCCGTCGGGGGTGGATTCGGCATTCTCGTTTCGTCGTCGTTTATGCCGCTGGTTTACATGGGAATCCTGATGCCCCTGATCATGCTGGTGAATGCTCTGGGCGCGCTTCTCGTCATTCCGGTGTTTTTGAATTTACTGCACAAAAAGGATCGGGATTTCTCGCAAACGGCGGCAACGGATCATGATCTTGCCTGATTGGCCGCACTTGTATAGTTTGTATGCTGATATTCGTCGGAAATTGTTGAAATATCCGCGTTGATACGGAGATGAATATGAAAATCGGTATGTTGAAATGGGTGCTCCTTGCGATATTGGCGACAATCCTGGCCGGGTGCGCGGCGACGGAAGAGGGCGACGAACCCGACCCGAGTTACGACGTTCTGATGGCGTCCGGCAAAGACGCCCTGGAAGAAGGCGACGGGTATAACGCATATATCTTGTTCACTGAAGCCGACAGGCTTCGCTCGCGGGACCCGGAGGCGAATCTCGGGATCATGATCTCCGATCTTCTGCAGATCGTGAATCTCATCGATCAGATCATTTATTTCGGCGGCGAGATGGCTCTGACCGATTTGCCGGAAACCGAAGCCGTGATGCGCGCAAAGCAGTGGGATGACGGCCCTCCGATGGGCGCCGGCGATCAGATCGATGTTTTGCTGATGCAGATTTTCGACGAGCGCCTGGAAGAAATGGTGACGACCGGTGAGATCGCAAAATCCGACGCGAACATCAATTTCACCATCAATTCCATCCCGTTGAATTTTCAAGGCGAAGCGATCCTGAATCTTCCCGGTAACTGGGAAAAATCCGACGTCCTGTTTTTCCTCGCCGTCAGCCGCCTTATCCAAAGCGGCATCGACATTTTCCTGTCCATCGACCTGAATTTCGATTTCGGTCTGGTCATGGATACGATGTCCACGGATTTCGAGGTTTTGGAAACGAGCCAGATCATCGACCTCGTGGTGGACCTTCTGTACGCCATGCTCACCGACGAGGAAAATTCCGATTTCCTGCTTGAAAACGACGAGGCCGCCGTGCGGATGCCGAAAGCCGGGATCAATCTGGGAACGGCCGCCGAAGAAATGTTGACGGCATTCGAGGACTTGCGTCATCCCGACGGCCCGCTCGGCTACGTGATGGAAATCGACAACGGCGTGCACGATCCCTCGGAAGCGTACGTGATCGGCGATATGGCGCCTTTCAGCGACGACCTGATGCTGGTGATGCCGGAACTTTTGGATATTCTCGACCAGGTGCGCATATCCCTTTACGACGGAACGGAAATGGATACCGATCCTTTGGCGCCGAATTACTTCGACCTTGCCGCGTTCAATCCGGTGCTCACGCAACTTGGCGTTCCGGAACTGATCAGCATCCCGGACTATCCCGTCGATCTCGGCGGGACATTCACGAATCCCGAGCCGGAGCAATTCAAGGAAACGCTGACTTCGCTTGTCGGATGCTTAGAAGATTCCGGAGCGCTGATTCCGACGATTACCTGTATTATTGAGAATCTGTAAGATATTTTAGACGGCCGGAGACGCATGATGTTTTGCCCACCAAAAACGGGCTCCGCGCTTCTTTTGATCGCGCTGATATGCGCCGCGCTGCTTTGCGCGGCTTGCGTTTCGGAGGAAAACGACGATTCAACTTCGATCGATGAATTGATCGCCCTCGGGAAATCCTACCTGGCGCATGGCGACGGGGAAGCCGCCGCCGACGCATTCATCGCCGCTCGCAAAATCGACGCGGAAAATACCGACGCAACGTTCGGCCTGATGCTGGCCAATCTGATGCAATTCACGAATCTTCTCGATAAAGCATTGGAGTTGTTCAGCCAGATCGATATGGGATCATCAGATGGCGATGGCGAAATTTATAACGGCTCCGACGGCGTAGGCGACATCATTCAGGCCTTTTTCAACGACACCATCAGCCGCCAGATCGCGCAGAATGAAATTTTCTATCACAAGCTTTCGCGTGGCGACGAATTCGATTTCCAGCTTGAAAACTACAGGCTCGCGATTCTGGATTTGCCCTTCGTGGATTTCGGCGGAGAATTCGACAAGGCCGATCTGCATTTTTTGGGCGCCGTCAACGCGCTGTTCGACGGCGTGATTCAGATTCTTCTGGCCCATGATCTGAATTTTGATGCGGCAAACCTTGCCCTGCCGGAGCCGACGAACTACAGCCTGGCCGAACAGATCGGGCCGTACGTCGATTTGCTGGAGGAGCTCCTGAATTCCGAGGACTACCCGCACTTTTTGTACCTGTTCGAAAACGGTATCGGGCGTATGCAGCAAGCCGGAGTGGATTTCGGCAATATTTTTAGGCGGCTATATCGCTGCTTTAAGCAGGCGGCGCTGGAAACCGACGACCAGGCGGACGATCAGGTAAGCTACTTGGACGCCAACGCAAACGGCGCCTATAACGAGCAGACCGACGAAATTTACATCAGAAATCTTGTGACTTTTTCGCCGAAGGAAACGGCGGCATTCAAAGCCTTCTTTGAAAAAATGGCGGTTGTCTTTTATGACGGTTCCGCTTTGGATGAAAATCCCGACGAAGACGATCCCATGACGCCGGCCACGTTCAATGAATTGCTGACCGCGTACGGTTTCTTGCCGCTACGCGTCACGGACGCGTTTTATATCGAGAACATGCCGCCTTGGCCGGGAATCGAATTAGGATATTTTTTCGCTTATCCCGAAAGCGACGGTCTGCGATCATTGGTATTTTCCATGATTGACCTGTGGAATTTCGCCGAGTTGACGATATTGTGAACACTTTTAAAGAGCAAGTCGAGCAGGGGATTAAAGCGCCGCTGGCGGGCATCCGATTCATTAAAAATTATCCGACGCTTTTAAGTTATTTCGCCGTGCCGGTCCTTATCAACACGCTGGTTTACTCGGCGGGCGCGTATCTGTTTTTTTCGAGCCTGGGCCCTTTGCTGCACAAAATTTTCGGCGACCCGCAGGTCTGGTACCTCAAAGCTCTTTTCATCGCCGCGGGCATCGTTTTCGGCGCGGTGTTCGCGCTGATTTTGATCATCACGTTCACTGCCGTGGGACTCGTGATCGCCGGACCTTTCCTGGAAGTCATCAGCCAGAAGGTGGATGAAATCCGCCTGGGGCGCGATCCGTCGCCGGAAAGTTCCATGGTCGCCGACATCGTAAAATCCCTGCTGGGCCAGATCAAGAAAATTATCTTCTTTTTTCTCATCCAGGGATTGTGCTTATTGGTGTACCTCATCCCGGTCTTCGGACAGATCGGCGGCGCCGCCGTGCAACTTGTCGTTTCGTTTTTCTTCCTCGCCTGGGAGTTCTGGGACTTCCCCATGGACCGGCGCAAAATGACTTTTGCCGAAAAGAAAAAATTCCTTTCCGACTACAAATACACCGCCGTCGCCTTCGGCGCGGTCTGCTTCGTTTACATCCTCGTCCCGCTTCTAAACTTCGTCATGATGCCCATGTCCGTCGCCGGCGCCACGATCCTCATCTCCGACCTGATGGGGGAAAAGGGAACAGAGCCTAGTGAGGAAAAAATGACAAGCGAAGTATTCTAAATAATAAGCAAATTTGCAGGTTTCTGTAGCTAAGACTGATCCCAAACAAAGCTCTATAACTGAAAAACACAACATCAACTTAGTCGATGATAATTTTATGACTGAAATCAGAATGCAGTTAATGATCAACAATATAGGTTTTCCTTTTTGTTGCTCAGTTCTACTTGACAATTTAAGATTTCTTCAGTAATTTCCCCGTTCGCGTGATTGGGATTGTTGGGCCGATAATCTAGATCACAAAAGTAGGGGCTCGCATAGTCTCATTCGAGTGTTTTCGCAATTTGAGTACGAATAGAAGAATAGAAAATGAAACCAAAGGCAAGCAAAGCAACTCTATCAGGAACCGTTCTTGCAGATCAGTTTGAGAAAAAAATGGAGCATTTCTACAGACAATGCCATTACTCTGAATCAAAGAATTTGCCGCTAGTTATTGATCTGACAGGGGCTGACTACATCGAATTGGCAGCTTTGCCAAATATTATTGCTACGGTTGTGGATCGGAAAGAAAATGGAGAAGAAACTTCATTTCTCTTACCACAATCCAGATCCGTGCGCGATTTTCTAAAAGTATGGCGTTTCCCCGAAGCGATAGCGGCAGCAACACAAACACCTTTCAAAGAATTTTTAACCTTGAAAGATAAAGGATTTTTAAGTGAAAAGCAAAACACATACTTGGGAATTGGCAATGCTATCGATGACTTAGAATTTGATTCGGACTGGACTGATGACTCCCCCACAAAACGCAATTTTTTCGAGTTTACGACTATATCAGAAGAAAAAAGTCCAATTTCCCCTATCGGCTCCCACTATTCAGCCCCAAAATCGGAGAGTTTAGCTTGGGCCTCACGATTAGTACGTCAAGTTCTTAAAAAACATTTAGATGGGAAAACAGAGAAGGACGATATAGGTAGAGTAGTAATATATGAGTCTATGAGTAATGCAGTTAGACATCCACAAGCGAAAATAATTCAGATAGTATCAAAATTTGACCGAAAACGAGATGCAATCAATAATAAGAGAAAAAAAGGAAGTGAAAGTAAAGGTTTCTTGAGGATTTGCGTTTGGGACGATGGAGAAGCGATAACTGATGTGTTGTTAAGACTTCTAGATGAAGGAAAGCCAATTAGTTCCAATTATTGGCCTAGTTATTTGTGTGAAAAAATAAAAGTAAATGTGAGAAATTTCGAGAATAAATTACTTGTGACCGAAATTGTCGACCAAGCTGATGAGATTACTCGAGAGAAAGCTACAGAAGCACGTGTTTTACTCGCGAGCCTTTTCCCTGGAGTTTCTCGTTGTGTTGCAGAGCCAGTTCCTCACACAGAACATCCTGATGATTTGAATCCGAAAGCTGCTCAAAGCGATAATAGCAATGGGGTTGATGAATCGACATTTTCCAGTGCGCCTGGTTGGGGTTTATTTTCATTAACGAAGGTTGTTTTAGATCAATATCGAGGAAATCTTTTGATTCGTTCCGGAAACCACAGGTTGTACATAAAAGGATATTTTGGACCAATTTCATTTAAGGAAAACGCCAGATATAATTGTAAAATAACAAAATACCCAAAAGTGTATTATCCAAAATTTCGAGGGAATCTATTCGTTATTAACATTCCAGTGAGAAGTCTTGACTAGATGAACTTTGCATCAATACAAATCTCAATAGGAGCAGTGGGAGTGAAAGCAATGGCGGACAAGCATGTTGCTTTTCATAAAAATTTAGCACATCTATTTAGCAATGGAGTGGAAATATTTAATCGAATTGGATTAGATTACACATCCCCTATAAATCATTATGATTATATACATAAACCTAATATAATTGAAATTTTTCTTGATGCAGCAGTCAAGGGAAGTTTAGAATTTCTTATAGTTGATTTCACAGAAAACCTTTTTGTTGAAGTTCGTGAACCTCTGATTTTTTCTTTGTTACAAGGTTTTGAAAAATTGCATAAATCTCATAAGTGCTCTGTATTTTATATTTTAGTTCCTAGAATACCTGGAAATAGTTGTCTATCTATAACTCAATTGAATAATTTGTCTCAACAATATTCCGAAAGTGGTTTTTCTGTTGTGCTAATTGCGAATGATGGCCGGATTGCCGATTTTCCAGTTGGGACTCTTAGTATTGAAAATTTCCAAGAAATTTACAAAGAAGAATTAGAAAAGTTATATGGATCCCCAGAAACCAGGCTAGAAAGAAAATGTGTGAAAAGACTTGGCCATTTTTTCCCATCAAGAGTAACGACACCATATTTGAATTGTAGGCACTTTTCATATTTTTTCCATGATTGCACCGAGGAATTATATAAATTATTGCGTGTCTGGTGGAATAGCAAGGAACCAAACTCAAAACATATAATTTATGATCTAAAAAACAATAGATACTTTAAGGATGCAGTGATATCCTTTTCTGATAGTCTAGAGATTATGGCAGAATCGATAGATCAAATATTAGAGCATGATCATTTAATCTCTGAGTATGCGACTGATGAGAATTGTATACTAGTGCTGGACGTTGTTGAGTCTGGTCATGCATTAAGAAAACATATTAGATCACTTGGGGAGAAAGGAGTTAGAATACATAACGATATTCTTGTCGCAATTAACAAGTGTGGAGTCAAGGATACTAAGCTTGATAATTATAATGTACACGGATTTATAAAACGTCCGCCAGAAGAGACTGATAATTGTTTGCAATGTGCGATAGGTCTAAGTCATACAACTGAATCCAGAGACGCGTGCGATCAGATTAGAACATTTGATATGTTGTACATGTCCAATGAGGTTGGTTGGGAACCAGAACCAATTGATGAGGTACCTAAAAACAGAGGTCAGATACCGGCATTGCCAAATTTTCTTAAAATGATTGAAGAGTATGGTGATTGGTTATCATATAAAATGCATCTGCTGATTTCGAGATTTACAGCTAATGAAAATTGGTTCATAATTCATCCAGATGAAGCCCAATCAAATGCAATTGGAAATCGTTTACAAGTACCACTTGACGAAAGGAGAATCGTTATAAAGGTTCCAAGAGATTTAATAGATAATGCAGATGGTTCAACAGAGTATTGGAAAAATGTTATTGAGGAAAATAGGAGCTTTCCTTGGGTAGCCCAACTTAATTCTGTTAGAGAAGCTACTGCCCTTATACTAGATATATTCAACGTCTCAGGAAGAACAGCACAGATGTTATCAACTCTAATAGACTATTATGACATATCTGTATTTGGATATTTATGCCTGGTTGATTTTAACAAAAACTGTACGATTTATGGAGAGAATGGACAGGTAAATAAATATTCATTATATTCTTGGAATAATTCTGTCGGTTAAATAGGTACAGAAGGATTAAACAAATGAGAATAAAGAAGGAAAATGATTTTGATAGTTGTAAGGCTTCTCTTCATTATCTGCGTCAAGAAAAAATTCTAAATGACATTGATAAGGCTAGAAATAAACTCATTACAGAAGATTTGATAAGCAAAATAGAAAATTTAGACATGAGGGAAAAAATAGCAATAGCCGGTGCTTTACAATTATCCTTTTTTAAAAAAGAGAATAATGTTGTTCTGGATTTATTTAAAGATGAATGGAGTGAATTAGATGTTTTAGCTGGGAAAAAGAAAAGACAGAAGGATGTTGGAATAGTTACTGTTTTAGAACGAGAGTTAAGGGCCGTTCTGATTGCATTAGGTCGTAGTGCTGATGAAAAAGAAGATTATATATGTAATAATGGAAGAAGCTACTGGTTTTCGGAAATAGAAAATGAAGAAAATGAGATGATTAATGTTGTCGTTACTAGAGTTGGTGAACCAAGGAATGTACCATGCGCTATCGCTGTCGAGCAATTATTGAATATGTTTGATTTAAAGATAGTCGTATTTTCTGGAATTGCCGCAGGACCACGAAAAATTGTATCTTTGGGTGATGTCGTGTATGCAACGAAAATATACGATTATGAGCATGCTAGATTGGAGATTGCAAAATACTTCGGTATACCGTTTTATTTTAAAAGGAGGAAATTACCGAGACCCGAGTTTGGCAAAGTAGAGCATAAAGTGCGAATAGCCCTAGATAAGTTTGATCAACCCGAACGGATTGAAAAATATCAAAAGGATTTTCTTGATAAATTAAATAGATTGCACCAAGGCGAAATTCCAGAAGCTCTAAGAAAACCAGAAGAGAATAAGCCGAAGGTATATGATGGTACCATAGTGGCTGGTGAGAAATTGATAGCAGACGGGAGTCTAAAAAAATTATATAAAATAGCAGATGAAAAAATTAGAGCTGCATCTCAGGAGGACAGCGGCTTTTTTCAAGCTGCAAAATCAAAAAAAATACCATGGGCAGTATTCCGGGGAATATCAGATTATGGAGACCATCGTAAAAATAGAGGTTGGCATACAGTTGCATCATTATCAGCAGCTTTATGCGCGACTCATTTTATTAAGAGTATTAATTTGGCAAAAATTGATTAAAATCCTAAAGCAGATCGCCATAAATAATTATTACGTGTAAAATTGGCATCATGACAAATTTGTAAATTCAGATCTGTTTGGTAGAGATAATATAACCAGTGCAAATGAAGGCTTTAATTAATATTATAGTGGTGAATACACATCATGGTGTTTTATTCAATGGAGGGATAAGGTACTTTATCACACCGTCCAAGTTGTTCCTTCCGGGGAGTCTTTGATGATGATTCCCTTGGAGGCTAGTTCGTCTCGGATGGCGTCGGCCGCGGCCCAGTCTTTGGCGGCTCGGGAGGCGTTGCGTTTTTCGATGAGCGCTTCGATGTCTTGCGGCGATAGTTTGTCCCCCAGGGAACGGGCGACTTTGGCGTCGTTGTAACTTTTCGCGTCGTTGATTAAAACGCCCAGCACTTTGTTCATCATCTCGAATTTGGATGAAAGCAGCGTGAGGAGCATGTCGCGCCCGGGCGCGGCCTGATACGGTTCTTCCTTTGCGGCAATCTGCGTGGCGCGGGCGATTTCAAAGAAGTGGCCGCCGGCCTTGGCGGTATTGAAATCGTCGTCCATGGACGCGGTGAATTCATCGGCCGCGTTTTGAATCTGCTTCGCCAATTCTTTTTGCGCGTCGTTGAGTGCGCCTTCATCCATCGCCGTTTCATTGAAATCCGCCTGCCTAAGCGCCTCCTGCGCGTCGTAGAGGCGATCCACGGCGCTTTGCGCTTCGATAAGGCTTTGCTCGGCGAACTCGATGGGGCTGCGGTAGTGCGCCGACAGCAGGAAGAAACGCAGCGCCTCCGGCGTATACCGATCGAGGATGTCGCGGATGGTCTGGAAATTCCCCGTGGACTTGGCCATCTTTTCCTGGTTGAACTGCACGAAGCCGTTGTGCATCCAGTAGCGCACGAATGGCTTCCCGTAGGCCGCTTCGGACTGCGCGATCTCGTTTTCATGGTGCGGGAAAATCAGGTCCTTGCCGCCGCCGTGAATGTCGATGGGCTGGCCCAGGTATTCGTGGCTCATGGCCGAGCATTCGATGTGCCATCCGGGCCGTCCCTGACCCCAGGGAGAATCCCAACTCGGCTCGCCGGGCTTGGCGGCTTTCCAAAGCACGAAATCCAGGGGATCTTTTTTGCGCGGGTCTACTTTGATGCGCTCCCCGGCGATCATGTCGTCGAGATTGCGCTTGGACAGTTTCCCGTAGCCGTCGAATTTGCGCGTGGAGAAATAGACGTCGCCTTCGGCAGGGTAGGCGATGCCCTTGTCGACGAGTTTTTGGATTACGTCGATCATCTGGCCGATGTGCTCCGTGGCCTTCGGCTCCAGGGAAGGGCGGCGGATTCCCAAGGCGTCCATATCGGTATAAAACTCGGCGATGAACTCATTTGCAATTTCCGAGCTTTCCTTGCCGCGCTCACCGGCGCGCTTGATGATTTTATCGTCCACGTCGGTGAAGTTGCGCACGTAATTCAACTCATAGCCTAAGTGTTCGATATAACGGGCGATCGCGTCGAAAACGACCTGGCTGCGCGCGTGACCGATGTGGCAAAGATCGTAAACCGTTACCCCGCACACGTACATCGTGACCTTTCCGGGATTGATCGGTTCGAAATCTTCCTTTTGTCCGGTCAGCGTGTTGTAGATGCGAAGGCTCATTTTATTTTATCTCCCGTTTCAAATCATAAATGCCGCGTCTTAAAGAAAAGCGGCGCATTCCGTAAGTCCGGTAAATATTGCCACAGGGGATTTGCCTTTGTAAATCACTGCTGCGTTTGCGCGTAATAAGCGCACAGCTTTTTCATGGGGCAGTCGGCGCACAGCGGATTTCGCGAGCGGCAAATCCCGCGGCCGTGCGTGATGAGGGCATGGCAAAAATAGGTCCAGTCTTTTTTCGGAAGAAGTTCCATCAGATCGAATTCGACTTTCACCGGATTTTCGTTTTCCGTAAGACCCAGGCGACGCGAAATTCTGCCTACGTGCGTGTCCACGGTGACGCCCGGAATGCCGTAGGCCTCAGCCAGCACCACGTTGGCGGTTTTTCGTCCGACGCCGGGCAGCTTGATCATCTCTTCCAGCGTGTCGGGCAACTTTCCTTTATGATGTTCAACGACGGCCTTTGCCGCACCCTGAATGGATTTGGCCTTGTTGCGGAAAAAGCCGGTAGAGCGGATGTCGTCTTCCAATTCTTCGCGCGAAACCGCTAGATAATCCGAGGGCTTTTTGTATTTGGCAAAAAGATTCTGCGTAACGACATTAACCCGCGCGTCGGTGCATTGCGCGGAAAGGATCGTGGCCGCGAGCAGATCGAAGGGCGTTTTATAATTCAGCGTGCAATAAGCGTCGGGATAGTGTTTTTTTAAAGTCGCAAGAATTTTATTCGCCAGCGTTTTCTTCTTCATCTAAAAAACCTCAGTTAATATTTATTTCTCACCGCTGATACTTACGTAAACGAAACGGGCGAACGCCAAAAGGCATCCGCCCGCGTTGTCGATATTTTTAGTCGATCAGGCTTCTTCTTCCATCTCCTTGTTTCTTTCGTCGATGATCTTTTGCGCGATCTCATGAGGAACTTCCTGGTAGTGGCTCAGTTCCGTTGTGAAGATGCCGCGGCCGCTGGTCATGGAACGAAGGTCGGGCTCGTAGCGAAGGATCTCGGCCAGGGGAACCTGCGCGCGCACGACGGTGCTTTTGCCTTTGGTCTCGTATCCTTCGACCTGTCCGCGACGGCTGGAAAGATCGCCCATGATGTCGCCCGTGCACTCTTCGGGCACGATGATTTCCAGGCGGTTGATCGGCTCCAGCAGCGTGGGATTGGCCTTGAGGATGCCCTGTTTGAAAGCCTGGGAACCGGCCATCTTGAAAGCCTGTTCCGAGCTGTCCACATCATGGGTTTTTCCGTCGATGAGTTCAACTTGGAAGTCGATCGTCGGGTAACCGGCCAGGGGCCCTTTGCCCATGGTTTCGCGAATGCCTTTGTCGACGGCGGGGATGAATGTTTTGGGAATGACGCCGCCGACGATTTTGTCGATGAACTCATATCCCTCGCCGCGAGGTTTCGGCGACAGCACGATTTCGCACTCGCCGAACTGGCCGCGTCCGCCGGTCTGTTTTTTGTGGCGGTATCGGGAATTGGCTTTGGCTTTGATGGTTTCGCAATAAGGAACTTTTGGCGTTTGTAAAAGAGCTTCGATTTTAAAGCGCCTTTCCAAAGCGCTCATGATGACTTCGATATGGCCCGTACCCATGCCGGAAAGGATGATCTCTTTGGTCTGAGCATCTTTTCTGACCTGGAAAGTCGGATCGTCTTCCATGATTTTCAGCAGGCCGGAGATGATCTTGTCCTCATCCCCCTTGCCCTTGGGCTGCACGGAAAAACTTAAAGTCGGATTGGGAATGTGCACCAAGTCCAGCTTGTGGAGATTCTGGCGGTCGCAAAGGGTATTGCCGGTCTTGGTGTTTTTCAACTTCACGGCGGCGATGATGTCGCCGCACACGGCTTTTTCGACGCTCTCGGTGGTCTTGCCGATAACCTTCAAAAACTGACCGATGCGCTCATTGGTGTCCGTGTCCACGTTCTGGCAGGAAAAATCGGAGCCCATGGAGCCGGAGAAGATCCTGATAAAGGAGGCCGTTCCGGCGAAAGAGGATGTCGTTTTGAAAACGACCCCGGAAAACGGTCCGTCTTCGGAAGGGGTAATTTCCATTGTCTCTTCGCCGCCGACTTTCGTCGCCGGCAGCGCCGGGCGGTCCAGCGGACTGGGATAAGACTCGGTGAGCAAATCCAGGAGCATGGGAACGCCGATGCACTTTGTGGCCGAACCGCAAAGAACCGGATAGGCGTCGCCGGCGGCGACGGATTCCTTCAGGACCGCAAAAACTTTTTCCGGGGGAAGATCTTCGCCGCCAAGATAGAGTTCCATCAATTCCTCGCTGTTTTCGGCGATGGATTCGATGGTTTCGGTGCGGGCTTCTTCCAGTTTGTCGGCCATGTCGGCGGGCACGTCGCAGGGGACGGGCTTGCCCTTCGGATCGAACTTGTACGCTTTGCCGGAGATCACGTCGATGACGCCTTCGAAGGAAGCTTCCTGGCCGATGGGCAGATGCAGGATCGTCAGATTGATTTTAAAGCTTTCCTTGATGTCGTTGATCGTTTTGAAGAAGTCGGCGCGTTCGCGGTCAATCTTGTTGATGAAAAAGGCTCGGGGCATTTTTTTCTCGACGGCGATATTCCAAAGTTTTTCCGTCTGGACTTCCACGCCGCTGGCCGCGCATATGGTCATCAGAACGCCGTCGGTGACATCCATGGCGAAATGGGCCTCGGAGATGAAGTTCGCGCCGCCGGGAGTGTCGATGAAATTGATGCGATGCTTGTTCCAGTCGCACCACGCCAGGCTGTTGTTGATGGAATAACCTTTGTTCTTTTCCTCCGGCTCGAAATCCGTGATGGTATTGCCGTCTTCAATGCGGCCCAATCGCGTGGTGAAGCCCGTTGCGTAACCGACGGCTTCAATAAGGCTGGTTTTGCCGGTGGAACCGTGACCGATGATGGCGATGTTGCGAAGTTTACTGGAATCGACGACTCTCATTCACGTTTCTCCTTTTCACGATCCAATTTATTCGAATTAGGCCTCAAGCTATTGTTTTCAAAGGTGTTACGGCTTAGGAGCGCGCCGGGCGCACGGATGCCGGAGCCGGGAATATAGCCGCGAAGACCCGAAAAAGCAAGCCAATACCGGTCCGCTTTGCCTTCTTGACAATGGCGAACGGCGCGGGGAACATGAAAGTCGTGAAACAGCGACTCGGCCTTATTGCAAAAGCCGTGAAATCCCGGGAAAAATGCACTGAAAAATCAATGTATCGAACTTAGGAAAACTCCGCTTTAGGACTGATTATACTTGGATGAAAATTCTATAACTATCGGATGCATGTTCGCCTTGTCGGCGGCGCTGGCCTGGGCGTCGGCTTCCATATTGTTTCGGAAGCTGGGCGATGAGGTTTCTCCTCTGGGCGTGAATCTCGGCAAAGGGGTGATCGGGCTGATCTGCCTGGCGGCGACTCTTGTCTTTGTGGGATTTGAAAATGCCTCATTGAAGGTCTGGGGACTTCTGGGATTAAGCGGCCTGTTCGGCATTACGATCGGCGATACAACCTATTTCGCGACCCTCAACCGGCTCGGCCCGCGACGAACGCTTCTGTTGACAAGTCTGATTCCCGTCTGCGCTTCTTTTATGGCCATGGTGCTTTTCGGGGAAAGGCTTAGTTTCGTCGGTTGGATCGGGGCTTTTCTGACCGTCGGCGGCGTGTGGTGGGTGATGCGCGAAAAAACGGAAGACGGCCAAAACGACGGAAACTGGCGCGCCGGAATCGGATACGGATTGCTCACGGTCGGCTCGTGCTCGGTGGGGATCATCTTTTCCAAAATCGGCCTGGATGAAACCAAACCGCTTGACGCCACATTCATTCGAATGAGTTGCGGAACGGCCGGGCTGGTGATTTTCGGGCTGGCAAAAAGAGACATCGGCTCATGGTTAAAGCCGCTGAAGGTCAAAAAGACTTTGCTGGTTCTTGTTTTCGCATCCTTCATTGGAACATATATCGGCATGTGGTTTGCCTTGGCGGCGTTGGATTACGCCAACGTGACGCTGTCGAGCATCCTCAGTTCCACGAGCCCGGTTTTTGTGATGCCTCTGGCCGCGATATTTTTACGCGAGAAGCTGACCTTGCGGGGAATCGCCGGCGCGCTGGTCGCCATGTCGGGGATCGCGCTGTTGTTTATTCAATAAAAATCAGTCGGACATCAGATCGTGCGCCAGAATGGGCGAGGGCAGGTACTTTTTTTGAAAAAGCTGCGTGACGGTTTCATCGGCGAAAAAGCGGCCGCGTTCAGTCAGTGAAAAGCTTTTCTCATCTTCCGTTACGAGGCCGAAAGATATGAGACGGTCCAGCTCCGACCGGAAATGATCGGTGACCTCGAATCCCAGACGTTTTAAAAATTTCTTTTTATAGACGCGGTCGTTTTTAAGCGGCGTGATCAGGCTGCGCCGGGCGTCGGTTTCCGTATCACGGAACATGCCGCGTTCTACGGGCAATTTGCCGGCCTTCACCAGGCGCGCGTAGTCGGCGAAGTCCACGGCGTTGACGGTGAAAGTCCGGTGATAATTCGACCAGGAAGAAGGTCCGAGACCGACGACGTTCGACAAATGGCAGCAGTAATCCCACATGAAATGAGTGGTATGTTTGTTATCCGTTGCAAAGATGCGCGTGAAATGCTGTTGGAAACCGTTTTCCTCGGAGATGATGTTTCCAAGCATCTTCATCAGGAGAATTGTCGGAGCATCGGGAAAAAGATTCGGTTTTTCTCTGTAGAGCTTGATGATGTCGCCCTGGGATAGGCCGTGTTGCAAAATACGCAGGCGATATAACTGCCAGGCGTCGGCGCCGCTTTTGACCGCCGTCTGCATGGACTCGACCCAGTCTTCGACGCTCTGATTGGGATAACCGTAAATAAGATCCAGGGAAATGCTTTCAAAATCGTTTTTGCGGATATTTTCTATAGCCTGAAAAACCTGCGCGGCGTTGTGGGATCGTCCCATGGATTTTAAAAGCCTGTCATGAAAGCTTTGCACGCCCAGGCTGATGCGGTGAACGCCGAAATCCTTGAGAACCTTGAGCCGGTCGGCGCCGACCGGTCCCAGCAAATTGGAAGGCTCGGCCTCGACGCTGAATTGACGGCAGGAATCCAGGTTAAAGTATTTCGTGAATTTTATCAGCAGCCTTTCCCACTGCGCGGCCGATAGATAAGTCGGAGTGCCGCCGCCGAATAAAACGGAGGAAACCGGCAATTGCTCTCGGCCCAGGCGTTTGACGGTGATTTCCATTTCGCGAATGAGTAAGTCCACGTATTGCTCGACGACGTCCCCGCCGGGATCGATGATCTTGATCCAGTGGCAATAGTGGCACTTGGACGCGCAGAAAGGGACATGCACGTAAGCCGCGTATGGAATTTCCGAGCGCTCGGGCTCGTGCGTGAAAATATTGTCGGGATCGACTTTGGGATACCATGTCATTTCCGGATATCGAACGACCGGGACGAAATCCACATTCGGGGGGGCAATTCCGGATTTGACGAGACCGTTGATATTCAACCGGTCAATTTTTTCCCGCGCAATTTGGATAATTTGCTCTTGCGTATTCATGGCCCGTCGTATTTATCCAGCGAAAAAATGCAATATATGCGATCCGTTTCAAATCGAAACACTAGCCGAATTACCGCCTTCTGCCAATCGAAAGACGACCTTCAACGATTCTTTTTTCGCAATTAAACTTGCAATTGATGAGCAAAACCCAAAAACGCTTTCAAGGATTTGTAACTTCCTTTATGCTGTTGAGGTTTCAAAACACGCTTGCTGAAATCAAATCAGCAATGAAAAGTAAGAGACTTATCGAAATGAAAAGAATTCAGGCTCCAATAAAAGCCCTCGATATACAAAGCGCCGATGACGTGACGCTTCGCGTTTATCTGTGCGGCAACGGTCCGAATAAATGGCTGCTGACGCCGGGACTCGGCACGCCGCTGATCTGCTGGAAATACCTGATCGAACGTTTCAAAGATGAAATGACCATCGCGATATGGGACCCGCGTGGTTGTTATCAATCCACGAAACCGAATGATCCGAACCGTTTTCATATTGCGGAACACGTCAGAGACGCAAAGGCCATCATCGAGGCCCTGGGCTGGCAAAAGGAATCATTCGTCACGGGCGGTTGGAGCATGGGTGTGCAAATCGCCTTGAGCCTGTATGAATCCATGCCGAAAAACATCAAGGCTCTTGTTCTCGTCAACGGAACCTTCGAGCACATTCTGGCCACCGCCATGGGGATTCCGAAAGCGGACGCCATTTTATCCGGAGCTTTTCGCGGCATGGCCAAGGCGGCGCCGGTCTTCGCTCCGTTGGCGAAATACCTTCTCAGTCAGGACTGGACGGTTTCGGTGATAAAATCGATGAAACTCGTGGCGACGAACGACGATTTCTTCGAACTGGCGGTTCGTGAATTCAAGGATCTGGATTTTGCCGCGTACTTTAGCATGATGACGCAAATCAACGAGGAATCCGCCGCGCATGTGCTGGCGCGAGTCGATGTCCCGACGCTGATTACGGCGGGAACGGCCGACAAGATGACGCCGATGAAGGTTTCCGAAAAAATGCATAAGCAAATAAACGGCAGCAGCCTTTTTGTGATACCCGGCGGCACGCATTACGCCACGCTGGAATATCCGGAAATCGTCAACCTGAAAATCGAGGATTTTTTCCGCCGCGAGGTTTTTGGAAAAACCTGGGGGAAATAGGAAAGACCGCCCATGAAAAGGTCGAGGCAAAAAATTGTGACTCTGGCCATTATCGCCATAATGTTTCTTCTTTTATTGACCTTTATTTTTCTGACGGAAGGGTCCGTGAATCTTCCGGCTATCTATAGCCTGGTTCAATGAAAAATCCGGTGAAAATCCAGTTGGCGCTGATTGCGTTCGCCGCGGCCGCGCTGGCGATTGTCGTTATATGGGCCAATAGCGGGGTCTCCAAAGACCTTTCCCGCCTGGAAAGAATCCTGAAGCTCCTGGAAACGGATCACGAAAGACTTTGGCGGCAAAGGGCGAATCTGAACACGGTTTTCGAGGGAAGCCGGGTTTACACCGACGCGCGAGGTTTTCGTCTGTCGGAAGGCGGGGAGAAAAGCGATAAGGCGGATTTTCACATGGCCGTGTTCGGCGCCAGTCCGTCTTTCGGCTACGCCGTTGAAGCCGGAGAAACTTATGCCAAACTCACTGAAGCTCATTTGAGAAAAAGCGGCGTCAATGCGCGCGTCGCCAACATGAGCCAAATCGGTTATTCTTCCTGGCAGGGTTTGAAGGTTTTCAAAAAACATCTGCCGGAATTAAAACCGGACCTTGTAACCGTGTCATACATGGTCAACGACATCGATCGTCTGCGTTTCTTTTTCACAAACGGCAAAAGCGACGAAGAAACGCAGACGCCTTCCGCTGCGCGCCTCGCCGTATCGAATTTCATGAACCGTTTTGCCCCGACGGCGCTTTTTATCGGGCAGTTTCGCAGAGTTCTGATAAAAGCCATGGGAACGGGGGACAACGCGGCGCGCTATCGCCTCGGCCGTCGCCGCGTGCCGCCGGAAGACTACAAGGAAAACCTTTTTCAATTCTTTCAGATTGCAAAAAAGCAAAATGTTCCTCTGATATTCATCCTGATGCCTTTTCGCCTGCCGCAGCCCGTGCCCGGGCAGCCGGATAATTTTCATCTGACGCTGGACGAGATCGAAAAACGCATTGATGAAGGGCGCCATGAAGATGCGATGGTCATGCTCGAAATGGCGGCCGAGACCGATCAGTACGCCAGCAGGCTGTATTATCTCATGGGCAGGGCGCTATCCGCGGCCGGGCGCGCCGAAAAGGCGCAGGACATGTATAAAAAGGCCGTCAATTATCTTGTGTACGACTGCGCCCGGGACGCGCCGCGATACAATGCGATCATGGCCTCCATGGCGGCGGCATTCGATGTTCCCGTCGTGGATGCGGCTTCGGCTCTGGGAAGCAATCAATACGAAGAAGAATTGTTCGTGCCTAACGACTATATTCATCCCAATCCGGCGGGGCACGCCATGATCGCTCAGTGCCTCATCGAAGCCGTCCATAAGGTTCGCGCCGGAGAAAAGGGATTCTTTCTGCAAAGATGCTCTGGAAACGACGCGGATTAAATGCAACGGCGCAGCGCTAAACTCATGATCTGAACTCTTGTAGACATTGCCATTTCAAAGGCCGCTGTTATAATCCCGGCGCATTTTTAACTGCAAAAAGACGGCGTCAATGAAGTTCAAATTATCGCAGGAAAAAAAGGAAGTCTTGAAGCAAAGCTGGCCGGCGCTTTTAACGGCGGCGGCTTACGTGCCGGCCTTTCCCAGCCTGGGGATATGGCCCCTGGCTTTTTTGTGCATGGCGCCGACCATCGCCCTTTGCGTCAAAGCGCCGACATTGAAAAGGGCCTTTTGGTTCGCATTTGTCGCCGGTTTTTTCAGCTACGTCGGAAAACTGTATTGGCTGGTTTATACGATCAATCACTACGGCCATTTCCCTTTGCCGCTGGCGGTTCTCATCCAGTTTCTCCTGTGCGCCGCCATGGGCACATTCTGGGCTACCGCCTTCGTCGCCATGCGCTGGCTCATGGACAAGGGCAAAGTCCCATTGTGGCTCGCCTTTACCATGTCCTGGATGACGCACGAATGGGTGCTGACATGGATCCTGACGGGATTCCCTTGGGATCTTCTCGGCCACTGCCTGACCGGATGGCTGCCCATGGCGCAGGCGGCGGACCTCATCGGCGGAATCGGCTTGTCATTCCCCGTGGCGTTCGGGAGCGTGGTCACGTACGAGGTCTATCGCTTCATCCGTAAGCAGCGGGAAAAATTTCCCGTGGTTCAAACCGCCGTCCTGTGCGTCATGGTTCTGTCCATGGCCGTATACGGCGTCGTGCGCATGAAGCAGATCGACGCGCTCGGCGAAAAAGGGGACACGATCAGAATCGGCATGTTGCAGGGCAACGTCGATCAAAACAAAAAGTGGAACAAAAAATATAAGCGCCAGACTTTCCGGAGATACAAAAATCAGGCGATGAAAACCGTCGCCGACGGGGCGCAGTTGGTTCTCATGCCGGAAACCGCATTGCCGTATTGGCAGGAACAAAATAGCAAACTGAATTGGGATCACAGGGGATTTCTCTCAGGCCTCAACGCATGGGTTCTGCTGGCCACGCCGTCGCTGGTGTCCAATCCGGAAGAACCGGAATGGCCTTATAAATACAACTCCGTGGCGTTGGTGAGCCCGGAAGGGGACGTGAAAACCTGGTACAACAAGCACCGGCTTGTTCCATTCGGCGAATACCTGCCTTTGAAAAAACTTTCCGTGCCGCTGGTCAAATGGCTTCGCGGTTTCCCAAGCCTGGCTAAATTACGCCTGTCCGCCGGATTTTACGTGGGCGAAGACTACGTGGTTTTCCCGCTGCCGAACGCGCCTTTCGGCATCGCAATCTGCTATGAAATCGTTTATCCGGCGCACGTCAGAAAAGTCGCCCGGATCGGCGCGAAATTCATGGTGACGATCACCAATGACGCCTGGTTCGGCGACACCAGCGCGCCGCACCAGCACTGGGAACAGGTCGCCATGCGCGCCATAGAAGTCAGAAGATGGTTCGCGCGCTCGGCCAATACAGGGATTTCCGGCATCATCGATGCGAACGGCCGCACGATCATGGCGACGGACACGTACGTGGAAACAGCCGTCGCCGGAGACGTGCGGACCATGGACGTCAAAAGCCTTTATCTGCGCTTCGGTGACTGGTTTTTATACTTGTGTGTTATAATTTTCGCCGTTTTAGCGGCGCGAACATACTATTTTGTCCGCCGCGACAAGAAAAAAGGAGCTAAGAATCATGGAATACGAAATTAAAGAACGCCTCGACACGGCCCAGGAAAAACTTGACGAAATTCGGAGGTATCTTTGACCTCGACGGTCAACGAAAAGAACTGGCCGAAATCGACAAGGTCATCGTCAAGGAAGATTTCTGGCAGGACGTAGACGCCGCCAACAAGGTGCTGAAGCGCAAAAAGCAGCTTGAAAGTGAAATCGGTAAAATCAACAAACTCATCAAATACAGCGACGACCTCGACACGGGTTTTGAACTTCTGGAAGAAGAAGCCGACGCCGAATTGCTGGCTGAAAACATGAGCATGCTGAAAAAATTCGAAATTGAACTCGAAGACGTGGGCATGGCCATGCTTTTCGACGGGGAGGCCGACGGCGCGGACGCCATCTGCGAAATCAACGCCGGAGCGGGCGGAACCGAAGCCCAGGACTGGGCGCAGATGATTATGCGCATGTTCACGCGATGGGCTGAAACAAGAGACTTCACGGTGGAAATTTTGGACATGCAGCCCGGCGAAGAGGCGGGTATTAAATCCGCCACGTTCAACATTCGCGGCCCCAACGCCTACGGACTTCTGAAAGCCGAAGCCGGCGTTCATAGGCTGGTCCGCATCAGCCCCTATGATTCCAACGCCAGGCGCCACACGAGCTTCGCCAGCTTTTTCGTCTATCCCGACGTGGCGGACGATATCGACATCGAAATCAACGAAAAGGATCTTCGCGTCGATACGTACCGGGCTTCCGGCGCCGGCGGACAGCACGTCAACAAAACCTCGTCCGCGGTTCGCTTAACACACCTTCCCACGAATATCGTCGTGCAATGCCAGAACGAGCGAAGTCAACATAAAAACAAAGCATACGCCATGAAGGTGCTCAAGGCGCGGCTCTATCAACTGGAATTGGACAAGAAGCGAAAAGAAAAAGAAAAAATGGACGCCGAAAAAATGGATATCGCCTGGGGCAGCCAGATTCGCTCCTACGTATTGCAGCCCTACCGCATGGCCAAGGATCACCGGACAAAGATCGAGGTGGGCAACGTGGACGCCGTCCTGGACGGCAATCTGGATGCCTTCATCCACGGTTTTCTCCTGATGCGCAAAGGGGGAAACGTCGCAACGAAAACGGCCCACTAAGTGATGTCGGTGAAAACCGTTTCGTATAAAACGAGCGAAGCTTTAATTATTTTCCCATTCCCTTTATCATGAGGCGGCAAAAGCATAGAAACCTTTATCGATGCGCTTCGGAGGTTGATGTGAAGTATTTTGCCTCCTTTTTGCTCATGATTATCCTGGCCGCGGCCGCCTTGCCGGCGGCGGCAGGGCAGCTGAACGTGCCGGGAGAATACGGCCTGACGGCCCGGGGCGTCGGCATGGGAAACGCCATGACGGCGGTGAGCGATGATCCAGGCCTCGTTTATCACAATCCCGCCGGAATGGCGGCCGTAAGCGGATCGCAATACGGATTCGGTTATCTGTTCGCCAAGCCGGATTTTCAAGGCGGGCCCAAAGGCGAACTACGAGATTATACGGAACCCAACAATATTTTACTCAATTCCCTCGTTTTGGATTTGAGTGGAATCTTGAAAAGCCGCAGACCCTTCGCCGCGGGACTCTTCGTTGATTTCGACAGAAACGGGCGGCAACTCATGGACTTCTCCGACGCAGGTTATGAAGACGGAAAATTCTACCGATACGGCAGGGCCGGCACGGTGGGCATCTTGTCATTCGCCCTCGGAATCACGGACTGGCTGAACGTCGGCGGCGGCGTCATGGCGATGCAGCACAGCTTCGTTCACTACAATTACAGCACGGATTTGACGGGAGTAACCCACGCCGAGGGCATGACGAGAGAAGACCGGCTGAACTATTCGGCGCTGCTTTCGGCCTTTTTGGATTTTCAGCATTTCGATATAGGCGTCACGTATCGCGGAGAAAACTACAGGAAAATAGGCGACGTCGATATCGATTCCCAAACCCTGGTGGGGCAGGCGGAGCTTTCGTCCTTTCCGGTCGTCATGCAGTTTCAGGACTCTTACACGCCGCGGAATATTTCCGTGGGTGTTTCTTTCGACCTCCATGAAGATGTGCTTGTCGCCATCGACGGCGCCTGGAGCAACTGGGGACGGTTCGATGAATTGACGGCGGATGACGATTCGCCCCGGGCGGATGTCGAATATGATTTTGTGGATGTATACTCGGGCAGATTCGGATTTGAATATTCAATGACGAAAAATCTTCCCGTGAGGCTGGGATACGGATTTTTGCCGACCCCCGTGAGAAAAGCCGGAAGCGACGGAAATATTTATCTGGACAATGACCGGCACGTTTTTTCGATGGGCCTCGGTTACCTGTTTACGGATATGCCCGTCATCGCAACGCCTCTTGGCCTCGACGTCGCGTTTATGCACCAGTATCTCGCGCCGGACAAATACGACAGCGCCGACGACGAACCGATTGAGTTCCAAAGCAAAGGCAATCTCAACTGCGGCGTCGTATCGTTGACTTTCCGCTTTTAAAGGGACGGACGATGACCAAGATCAGGATATGGCCGCTGCTGCTGGTGATTATCCTGTGCTTCGGCGGCTGCGGCGACGACGATGACGCCGCCGGCGGCGACGCCGACGACCGGTTCTATCTTGAAAGCACGATTCCGGCTCAGGATCTTACGGGCGTCGATATTCATACGGCGATCGTATTCCATTTCAATCAACCCCTCGATTCGACGCAGGCGCATGACGATTGGGCTTTTGTCAGCAAGATCGGCGATGAGGACGCCGGGCGGATCGAAGGCCGGCTTGCCGTCAGCGGCAGCAACGTAGTTTTCAAGCCCCTTGCCCCGTTGACGCCGAACCGTCGGTATATGGCCGGGGTTTCGACGCTGGTTCAAAATCAAAACGGCCAAAACCCGGAGCAGACCGGCCCGGAGATGGCCGTGGCTTTTAAAACCGGCGGCGGCTTGCCGCTGGGAGACGCCTTGCCGAAGATCGCATCCGTGCGTCCCGCGGATTCCGGACAAATCTACGACTGGACCACGTTTCACATCGATTTGTCCGAGCCGGTCGACACGCAGAAAACCGTCTACGGCGAGCAGATCGTTCTGCGCAAAGCCGGGACCGATTCGGCGGTGCCTTCGCAAATGTTTCTGAAAGACTCGCGCATTATCATCGATCCGGATTCCGACCTGATTCCGGGACAGACATACGAGTTGGCGCTCATGAGCAACTTGCGCGACGCATATTGGGAGAATCTCGGAAATACCGTTATCAAACAGTTTCAGGTTTCAGAGTCCAAGCCGCGCAAGATATTCGCCCTGGGTTTATGTCCGACGCGGAAAGACAGGTCTCCGTGCGATCCCGTCACAACGAACGCCGCCATGCCGGATTCGCCGTTTTCGGGCGAAAAGGCCAACAGCATCGTGTTGCAATCGGGGCTTTTCGGCCGCGTTCAATATAATCTTACCGGATTTTTGGAACTTGAAATGGGCGACGTCGAACCGGGTTCGCCGACCATCCCGATTATGGCCAGAAAAGGACAGCGAATTTACGCGTATCCGGAAGACGAAAATGAAAACACCGGGATATCCGCTCAGTTGTCGGCCGGCCCGCTGAAGTTAATCCTGCTTGCGGACGCCGGCGGATTCATATCCGACCGGCAGGCGCCGTCTCTGGATAAAAGAATTCTCTCGTTTGAACTGGAAATGAGTTTTGGTCTGAACGCCGACGATACGGTGCTCAATGCGCTTGTCGGCGGATGCGAGCCGCGAATCCGGTTAAGTGGAAACGTTGTCGTTAACGAAGACGGGGCCATGGTTTTGGATGGGGCGGGATACGCATCCACAAAGGTTTTTACCGATACCCTCGATCTTGCCGTTTCGATTTCAGCCGCGACGACGGACTCAAGACAGTGGCGTCTGATCGACACGGAACCGCCGAGCATATCCTCATCGTATCCGTCGGATTACGAAAGCCGCTTCCCACTGGGTGAAACGCTGAAACTGGTTTTCAACGAACCCGTCGATCCGTCGAACATCAACGAGAACACCTCCTTAATCGATGAAGACGGAAATTCCGTCAGCGGCCGGTCCTATATCGAAGGTTCGGCGCTCTATTTCAAGCCGTCGGCGCCGTTGCAGCCGGATACGCAGTACCGTCTTGAATTAAGCGGGAATATTTCCGATCTTTCGGGAAACCGGATCGAAGAAGGCGCCGGAGTATTCTTCAAGTCGGGACCGACGCAGGCCACGAGCACTCCGCCCCTCATCGCGTCCATCGATCCGCCTCCCGATTCGAATTACGTTCGTCCGGGCAACTTTCCGGTGAGAATACATTTCACGCAGCTCATGGATACGAGTTACTTTATCCAGGGATACAGCATTCGCATCCAGGATGCCGAAACCGGCGAGGACGTGCCCGGTATTATGGAAATCACGCATTATGACGTCGCTTTCAGGCCCAACGGTGGATTCGAGGCGGGAAAGAGATATCGAGTGACTCTCAACGATGAAATACGAAACTATATCGGAACGCGGCTTGACATCGACGGGGACGGCGTCGCGGCGCCCGACGAGGCGTTTGCCTCGATCAAACTCTACGAATTCACCGTCGCCGAGGATGATCGCGACGCTGTGCCCGTGGCGTTTCGCGTGACGCCCGTCACGGACGCGGACGGCTCGGGCTACGTCGACGAAAACGAATCCGCCGTTGCGGAAAATCGAATGACCGTTTCAAGCCGGCCGTTTTTTTCAACGTCGACATATTTGAGCGGTCAGTTCTTCGCCTACCTGGGGCCGGTGAAAAACGGAATCGACGCCTGGGCGCGCTCCATCGTGATTCCCGACGGAATCAAAATGTTCGGCGCCAGTATGGAAATACTCGATACGCCGTTTGCCCAGGGGCTTGAAACGGGAAGAGTCGGGCTGTCCGTCATGGAAGCCGAAACGGATTTATGCGATGAAAGCCGGTCCGGCTACACCGTCATATCTCCCGATCTCAGCGCCTATTTTCAGGTCGACGACGGGCAGCTTAACCAAAGATTCAGTCATGAATACCAGATGGGAACCGACATCGTTTTCTCGTTTGACGACGTGGGGCGATTGCGTTGCGACTTCGCGGGAAATGGGACGATGAATTATTTTTATCCCCCTTTCGGTTTCGATATTCCAGTCGACGCGGCCGTTTATTTCATCGCCACGAGCATCAGCCCATGACGGATAATTCATGTTGAAAAAAATAATTGTTACTCTGATCGCCGTGCTGATATGCGCCGTCGCCGGCGTCAACGTCGCCGGTTACAAGATGTGGCCCGACGACGTGTCGCAATTTGCGAACGCGCAATGCCGCGGCGATTTATCCGTTAAAACGCCGGTAGAATTTTCCAATCGAACGGATCTTCATTGGCGCCGGATAACTTTTTCATTGCCCGAAAGCGCCGGCCCATACCGCCTGACCGCGGCGTATCCCGAGGAAATGTCGCTTCTGTACAAATCGGCGTCCGGCGACAAGATGCTGGTTCAGATCAGCGGCGAAACGATTCTCAAAAGGCTGTCCGTGGTTGCGGATCAATCCACGAAAAAGATTCTGAATTCCGGCTATGCGTCTTTTGCCGTCGCCAAAGCGCTTTGCATGGAAAATCAATTCCAGTGGAGTTTGAATCCGCTTGTCGCCCTGGGGCAGCCCGCTTTAATCAAGATACGCAATATGATTCTCATGCCAAGAGACGGCGCCAGGCCCGTCTGGACGGCGGTGCAAAGCAAAGGAAATAAACAAATGGCATGGACGGTGTTCGCCGAGCCGGAAAAGCCGAACAGATTATATTCCGTCGCGATATGGCAAGGTGACATCGAAGCCCAACTCAGGGTCGTATTTCATCCGATTTACGACGACGCCGATGAAATGACGGCGGGACTGCTGGCGATGGTGAAGCTCGAACAAAATCATGAACCGGCCGGCGGCGGCCAATGCGTAAACGAATCGGACGCCTCGGGACTTTGTCAGGCTGCGCTTGCGGCAAAAGTGCTCGACGATAGATCCGATTATCGAAGCGCGCGGAGACTGGCCGACATATACAAGCAAAACCGGGATCTGACGGGAGCGCAAGCGCTGCTGGACTGCTATCGCTCCGACAGATTCCTCGACAGGGACGCCCGGGAATTCTACCAGCAGGTCCAAAACGATTTTGGTTTGGTTTTAAAATCCGAGATTCATTGAATGCTGCTGACCACCCGCGCTCTTGCGGCGTCATCCGAGTAAAAAGAATGAGAAAAAGATAAATGAGAAAAGGATTAAGTTTACGATCCCCAAGGTAATGTGCGTGCTTTTTCTTTTTCCCGTCAGTTCGGGTTTCGCGGTCACGAGACCGGTGTAGATCATCAGAATGAAGGCCAGGGTCAGGGCGATTCGCTGCGCCGGGTAACTGGTTTGAAATTGGAACAAGACGAAATAAAGACCGTAAAGGAAATTGCTCAAAGGCCCGCACGATTTGTGGAGAACCTTGAGAACCTGGTTTTCCGATGCGGCCAGCTTGATAAATCCGGTCAGGACGGAAATGACGACAACAAGATAGGTCAGTCCGAAAAGCAACGAGCCCAACAATTCGCCTCCGATGGTAATTTCTTAATCACGCCATGCGCCTTTTGCCGAGCATCAATATGAACACGACGCCTGAAATTTGCAAGACTGTCTACGGGCGCCCGGCGTTGCTTTCGTAAGCGACGATTCGCGCTCCGAGAGCCAGGGGAGGCTCTATCGGCGTCGGCTTGGTCATGAGAAAGCGCCGCGCCGCCAGAACTTCCGATCCTTCCGCATTATAATGAAAGAGACCGGCCTCGATTTCGTCGATGTTAAACTCAAGATCGGCGGGCCCTTTGACCTTGCCGAATAATTTATTGATGGGAGCCGCATAAATTCCCTTCGTATTATCGGGAAGGTCAAAGAGTCGCGTGGCGGCTTCATGGAGGATGAAAACGTGCGAGGAGCCGGGTTTTCGACAAGCGAGGTATATCTGCAGGGCGTTCATGTCGGTCAGCGTCATCCTGAATTCGTCGCGGTTAATGAAGGATTCGGGGAGCGGACCGACCATATATAAAAAACCCAGTTCATCGCCGCGATAATGCCCGCCGATGATATCGGCCATGCGCCTGATGTTCGGCATATTGGCCGGAAGCTGCGGTTTCAATTCCCATAATCGGGACGCCCGGTGCTGCCAGGAATTTTCATTTTGGGCTTGGAACGACAAATAGGCATTGAGCGCAAATCCGAAATACACAATCAGAAAAAGCAAGACGGCGTAAACGGCTTTTGGCATCTTTTTTATGCTTGTTATGCCGACGCCGACGGCCAGCGCTCCGACCGGCAACACTCCCAAGACGTATTCGAGATCACGCGTTGCAAGATTGGCGAAAATTCGGGTGGGAATGAAAAAGGCGAAGATAAAAAATATTCGGTATGCTCCCATTTCTTTCTTGAATAAAAGAGCCGCAAGACTCATCGCCAGAAGAATCGCGACGGGATGCGTGACGGATAAACGGAAAAAGTCTTTCGTGTAGTAACCTTGCTGCCGCACGTCCGTTAAGGGAGAAACGGCCAGTTCGGCCGTGTGACCGTAGTTGTACTTCATGTATCCGTAAAGATAGGCGCCGCAGAGCAATAGGATCAAAGCCGCCGCGGCGACAATCGAGAGAAGGGCTTTTTTATTCGCGGGGCTTTTGTCCCGACGCCAGTTCAGGACCGAGGCCAGGGCGGCGAAGATCAGCATGGGCGTCAGGATGATGACCGGGGTGCCTCTTTCGAGAAGAATGTCCGCGGAAACTGCCAGACCCAGAAGCAGGCCGTATCCCGGCTTCCTGAGAAGATCGCTGGCGATGAGCGCCCAGCAGACGGCGGAAACGGCGGCCAGGTGCGGAATGAAGCTCGATGCGTGGCGGGAAAATGCGATAACCGGCGGAAAGCAAAACAGGGTTGCGCATGCGATCAATCCCGCGATGTCGCCTCCCAGTTTCCTGGCTGCCGCAAAAATGAATACAGCCGCCAGCGCCAGGCAGAACTGGCTGAATCCTCTCGCGGCTTCGGGGCCGGCGTCAAAAAGCAGCCAGGCGATTTCCCAGAAATCGAAAAGAAGGGGCGGGGTGGAAGTGATTTTTTGATAGCCGAGGATCCTGGTGAAGTAACTTCCGAGATCGTGGTCGTTGTGCTGGAGGTTGTATTTATGACGCAATCCGTTTTGCAGGTAATCGGTTTCGTCATTGCCCATCAGGCGAGTGTCTCCGCTGATCCAGATGGCGGCGCAGGCGATTTGAAAAGCAATCATTAACGCGCAAATGATCATCGCGGCGGCGGAAGGTTTTTGCCGCGCGTCGTGAAAAGGAAGGAATTTTTGACTCAATTTATTGCGTTTCATGTTTACCGTCGCGATTGCAGGCGATCATAAGCCAATTCGGGCGTTTCCCCAACTGCGCCAGGCGAGAAATCAAGGCTATGGCCTTAGGCGGCAAGAAATACTATAAATATAAAGGTCGCCGGAAGTAAGTATAAATAACTTGAATGGCAATTTTGAGGATTGACGCCGCCCATGATGAAAGTTGTGCTGATTACGATTGTTATTGTGGGGGCGCTTTTAGCTCTTATGATTTTATTTCAGATTTTGGCCAGTTTCAGAAGAAGAACCGGCGATCTCCCGCCGGACCTGCTCGACGGTGAACTTCCCAATGGCGACGAAAAACCCGGAATGTATCTGGGCACTTTTCAGAAAGGCTGGAAAAAACCCCTCGATCCGTCAGGGCTGCTGCGCAAAGGACCGGGCAAATTCTGGGTGGATGAAAAGGGCGTCAATTTTCTTGTCAACCATGCTTTTCAACCGGTCTTTCTTCCTTTTTCGAGAATATTCGATTCCGGCGTGGAGCCGGTGAATATGCGAAAATATCGCGACGAAAAGGCGCTCGTTGTTCATTGGATGCTGGACGGGAAAACGTGCCGCTCGGCTTTTCTCGTCAAAGACGAGGATCATCACAAACTCGCCGGCCGGATCAAAGAGTCCGGAACATATTCCAAAGCCGAGGCGTGAATTCAAACCGATTATGCGTCGTAGCCGTTGCCGTTGGCGCCCCGCGAGCGGTTCAGTTCCCGTAAAATATGCGCTTTCCTTTTTTGCTCCGACGCGTCCAGGGATTCCAAGCGGCGGCCGAGTTCTTCAAGTTCGTCTTCGAGTTCCATACGACGCAGTTTGCGCTTGTTTTTAAAGTAGGTCACGATGAAGACCAGGATGAAAAGCAGGCTCATCGACGACCATATGAGACGGCTATCGGCCATGATATTGATCCACGTATAGTTTTCGTCCAGAAACTCGTCGAACAGGCGCTCCAGGTCCAGAATTCCCACGCCGGTTGCGTGAAACAGCGCTTCCTCGACGCTTTCGCCTCTCCGAAGGGATTTCACGACATCGCGTATTGCGGCTTTGCGGAAAAGATAATCGGCAAAAGCGTGACTTTCCAGGTAGGCTATGCGCGCGGCCTTTTCGCCTTTCGGCCAGCTTCTGACGAGTTTATGCAAAGGAATCTTTTTCCCGGCTAAAATGGCGACCGTCATGTCCAGGCTCTTTCGGCTGCTCCAGGTTTCACTGACGAGTTTGGCGACGCCCTCGTCGAGCCAGCGGGGAATCCGGCGGCCCATAAGCGCGCGGCCCAAAATGATGTGGGACATCTCGTGCTTGAACACCGTGAGCGGTTCGATGCTTTTATTGGCGCCGCGCGCCGCCCTCGGCGAAAGAAGCACAATGAGATTCTCCCCCGCGAAAGCCGCGCCGACGGACCATTCCGGAACATGAACTCGCGGCTGCGCCTCCCGATAACTTTCCGTATCCGGCGCGATGACGACGCGGGTGACGAGTTTGTAATCGTAGCCGATGAGATATGTCAGATCGCCGCGGATTCCTTCGGCGTGTTTTGCAAGGAGTTGCGCGATTTTGGAATCAGCCTTTGTAAATTCAAATCGAAAGTAATCCGTGGTGAGCGTCCGGCCGTAAACCGCGCCGGAAGCCGGCGCCAAGGCAGGCGCGAGAATCAGCATTAAAGCAAAGGCGAGGGCGGCACGCGATTTCATCGGAGCAATTCCTCGACCTTTTGTCTTGAGATTCCCTCAATCAACACGGTTTTGTCGCGGGATTTTTCGCCGCTTTTTATCCGGATATTCGACCGGGGAACTTTCAGCAGGCGTGAAAGGAATTTCAGCAGATGCGCGTTGGCTTTGCCCGCGACGGGAGGGCTGGTTATGGATATTTTCAGGCGATCATTGTTCCAGCCGAGTAACGCATCCTTCGAGGCCCGCGGGGACAGGCGGATCGGAATTAAAATTCCGTCCTTCGATTCGGAAATTCCGCTCATTGTGCTATTTCGTCGGATGGAAAACCTTAAGCTTCGAAGCTTCCTGATCGTCTTCCTTCATGCGTTCGCTGGATACTTCCAACATCTGATCATGCGCGTTGAGAAGGGCGCGCAACTCGGCTTCAAACTTAATGCGCTGGCGTTTCAGGTCGGCAATGTCGTCGTGGAGGCGTTCGATTTCCCGGCGGCCGCTTTCGATGATTTTTTCGGCTTCAATTCTGGCGTCGGCGAGTATGATATCCGATTCCTTGCGCGCGTTGGAGATGATTTCCTCGGATACTTTCTGCGTGGAGACGATGGCTTCCTTTAATATCCGTTCGTTGGCGCGAAGCTCCTTCAATTCCGATTCAAGAACCTGAATTCTTTCTTTTTGCATATCCAGAAGACGCAGAGCTTCCTCGAAATCGCTTTTCACCATATCCAGGAAGCTGTCGACCTCGGCGGATTCGTAAAATTTGGATCGTTTGATCTCGAATTGATGTTGCTGGATATCAAGCGGCGTAAGCTTCATAAAACTTCTCCACGGGGTTTTCGAACGGTTTTTCTAGGAAAATTCTATAACACGTCATTTTGAAATACACAAGAAATACTTTAATTGTTAAGGGTAAGTGCCCTGATTTGTTAAATATTTCCCTCAAGGTTCTCCGCAATCAGCAAGAGCGCGCCGAGTGATCCCATAAAACGCGATTTGCTGAGTCCTTCCTCGGTTTCAAAGGTTTTCGACAGCCTGATATCGCCGTCGGATTCGTCCCATTCCAGTTTTGCGGCGGCGATTCCATAGTTCAATTTCAGGAGTTTTTCGGCGATTTTACAGAAGTTTTCATCGCTCTTTTTCAACGCGCCGAGATTTGTGACCGCGATATAAACCAGATGGTGTTTCGGGTCGCATTTGACGAGGAATTGCCTGTCTTTGCCTTCCGGGAATGAGGTCTTGAAATTCAGCGAATTCGGGCCGTTTAACTGATACTTTATATTCGCCTCAAGCAAATACGAGGCGATGGTTTTTACACTGACCTTCTCAATTGCGTGATTCTTTGCAGGCCAGGCAAAAATTGCCAAGGCAAGGCCGATCAATAGGAAAACGCCTGTGAGTCTGAAGCTTGATTCGATTTTTGTTTTGTTTTTCAATTTATTTGTTTTTGTGGATGAAAAGATCCTGCTCCAAGGGGATAATCCCTTTTTCCGTCGCCAGTTTCTTCCATGCCGCGACTTCCCGACGGTACTCGATGGCCTCCTGGCGCTCTTCTTCGATCTCTTCCGGATCGATATCAACGGAAAGATGAAACGGGAACTTTTCGTTAGGGCGCATAATGGCCCAGATGATTTCTCCCATATTGGGAATCTGGTCCGGCACATCCCAGGTCTGTTTCCTGGACCAGTCGGCCAGCGCCGCGTCATCGGCATTGTATTCGATGGGGATGATCCTCTCAATGGCGTCATAAGGCGTGTAATCGGGAGTCATTGTGAAACAGTCGTACATGGGGGCGACGTTTTTATCGTAATGCGTCAGGGAGGGCAGGCCCAGGATCAATTCCATCGTAAGCCACATGCTCGACATGCTGTAAAGAGTATGGCTGGTGTGGCCTTTCGCCCAGGGACTGACAACCAGACCGATGGTTCGGTGCGCGTCGATGTGATCGGCGCCGGACTGCGGATCGTCCTGCGTGATGAAAATGGCCGTCTCGTTCCAGTATTCGGAATGGGATACGTAGTCGATGAGTTTTCCCAGGCCCGCGTCGTTATCGGCCACGTATGAAGCAGGCGTGGGCGCGCCGGGGTCGCTTCCGGCGGCGTGGTCGTTATGCAGCGAGAGGTAAATAAAAGGAGGCCAGACTCCCGCCTCCATGTCGCGGATGATGATATCCACGCGTTTTTCATCGGAAATGCCCAGGTTCCAGAATCCGTATTGCAGGCTCACGTAAGGATAAAAATCCTCCATGTCGATGAGCGTGTGCACGACCTGGCCGTAGGAGCGGAAAGGAATGCCGTTATTGAGAAGATGCCTGAAGATCGAGCCTTTGGATGGCCGCCCCGCCGGTTCTATGCCCGAAGCGGTCAGCCATCCGGCGTGCTTCACTTCATGGCCCTTTTCGATGTAATCGTTGCACACCATGGCCGTTGCCCACATGTGCCCCATGAGGGAAGCTTCCGTTTCCGAATAGAAGTTGTCGCAGTTGGCGAAACGGTTTGCGAGAGAGTGAAGATTTGGCGTGTAGTCCCCGCAAAAGACGCACAATGAGGGATCCGCCTCGGTGCCTTCCAAGTCGCCCAGAACCTGATCGTAGGTTTTATTTTCTTTCATGATGAAGATAACGCGCTTGATCTGCTGGCTGGGGACGCCGCGCACCGTCGGGATGGGCGATTCGAAATCCAGGCTGGAATAGAAATTGGCCGTGCGCGCGTTGTTGTCCATAACATCCTGCGTGAGGGCGGCGAAATCGTCGTTGTCGGGCTTGTCGAAAACACCGATGGTGCCGGACTGGCTTTGCGCGTCGTTGCCCGGGCCGCGTCCTTCGCCTTTGGCGTTGGCGACGTAAACCACGTCGGAAACGGCGTCAACGGCCAGCGCCATGGGATACCAACCCGTCGGGATATGTCCCCTGACGGAATTCGTGGCCGTGTCGATGACGGCCAGAGAGTTGAATCCGGAGCAGACGACGTATAAATCATCGCCGTAAAGACTCATGTGCGTGGGCATATATCCGTAGTAGTCGTCTCCGCCGGTCAGCAGAATCTCTTCGACGACGGTGTTGATTTGCGTGTCGATGATGTCGATAACGTCCTCGTCGGAACTGGCCACGTAAAGATTGTCGCCCTTCAAGATCATCCCTTCCGGATTTTTCCCGACGGGAATGTGGTCCACTATGGAGTCTCCGGCGATATCGATGACCGTGACACTTTCCGACCCCCAGTTGCTGACGTAGGCCGTATTGCCGTCGGCGCTTAAAACAATCTCGTACGGATACGTTTCGCAGGTCCAGGAATTCGTGACCGAGCCGTCGCCCAGATCGACGGCGAAAAGCTTGCTGCCATAAGCGGCGGCGATGTAGAGGGCGGTTTCATCATTGGAAAGCCGGATGCCCATGGGGAAGCCGGATACCGGGATTCGGCGGTTTTCGGTGAGGACTCCGTCGGTTACGTCAAATTCATACACCACGTTGGCGCCGCCGCCGGAAACCCAAAGCTTGTCGCCGGCCGTATTGAGGGCCATGCCGATAAAAACATCCCTTAAGGAGATTTCCTGCGTGAATTCCAGTGAAGCCGCATCGAGAACGGCGATTTTCCTGCTTCCCAGGGAAAGGACGTAAACAAAGCGGCCGTCGGGAGAAACGATCATGGTCGTCACGAATCTGGGCGCTTCGATTTGATTTCCCAGAGGCGTGATCAGGCGTCCGTTGGGGATAATAATGCTCCCGTCGCCGACCGGACCGACAGGAAGATCGGCGTCGTCGTGCGGCGCCGGGTCATCGGCTCGACCGTCAAGGGAGTTTTGGGTGTCCGAATCGGCTGTATTGTTGGAAAACTTGCTATCGTTATGCGTGTTGCAGGCGCAAAACAGGCTCAGGCAGCAAAAAACGAGAAGAAGACTGTAATTCAGGCGTTGCGGCATGGAAAACTCCCGTGTCGAATACTTTCGTCATTATTAACAGAGGAACTCATGGCTTTCAATCAAACAAAGAGCTCGGCGGGACATAATAGGGATTCGAGTGAGGCTTTGCGCCAATGTCCGCCGTATAGCAAAAAATGTGAAAATTCCTGGTCCGGGTCGTTTGATAACTTGATATGGCGACTGGCTGTGTATAAGATTTTGCGAACGAAATAGAGCCTTAAAAGGCCTGAGTGAATTGCAGAGTCACGCCCTTTTAAGAGGAAAAGGCTCAAAACCGGATGGCGTACATCCGAAGATAATTCATGAAAAGAGTACCCAGGAAAATCAAGGTTCCCGCAAACCAAATCGAACTGCCGTTTTTTGCGCCTCGCGCACCCAGGATAGAAGAATCGGAAATCCAATCGCGTGAGGTGCGTCTTTCCGGCCTGGCTCTGAAAGAAGAAGCGTTGAAAATTGCCGCGGGCAGGCCCGTCGTCATTCAATACAACAACAACCGCTCACAGATGATTTCCATGAAGCGACACCTCGACGGCACAATGCACGTGCGCATTTCGCGAGTGATGAAAATCGCTTCCGTCGAATCATGGAAAGAACTGGGGCTTTGGATAAAGAATCCCGGGAAAAACAATATCTTCACCAAAGGCACGCACAGCGGTGAATTTATACGCTCGCCCAAGGCGGAACTTGTTTTATCGAAAACGAAAGTCAAGCGGGAAAAACCGATCAAATCCTTGGGTCGTAATTTCGATCTGAAAACGATTTTCAGCAATTTGAATAGTCTGTATTTCGGCGGTAAATGCGACGCAAAAATCGGCTGGTCGCGCAAGCCCATATCGAAAGCCAGGCACAGCATTCAGCTTGGCGCGTATTACGAGGAAGACAACACCATCCTTATCAATCCCGTTTTGGATTGGGAGCAGGTGCCTCTGATGGTCCTGGAAGGCACCATGTTTCATGAGATGATTCACTGGCAACTGCGTTTCAGGCAGCACGAGGGAAAGAGGCGGAAACTGCACGACGTGGAATTTAAATCTCAGATGGAAATGTGGCCGAAAAATGCAAAGTATGAAAAATGGCTTGCGAAAAACGCGGCGATGCTGATCCGCAGAAGGAACTATCTTTCACGCAAAAAGAAACTGGAAACTTAAGCGTTTTAATCCCGAAAACTTTTATTTCGACATATTTTCAGGCGCGCGATTGAGAAACAGCGGGTCCGACTTTAATCCGCTTTTATGCAGCCAGAACCTGCCGAGCGTCTTCAATGTCTCAAGCCCGTACTTGACGGATCGTGTAAAATTGATGCTGGAGGCTTCGGGCATGTAGCGGACGGGCACGGGTATTTCCGCGATTTTAAACCCGTGAAAAATCGCCTGGAGCAGAAACTCCGTGTCGAACACGAAGTCGTCGGAATTGGCCTGCCAGTTCAGGGTTTCCAAAACGCGCCGGGAATAGCATCGGTATCCGGTGTGGTATTCGGACAGGTTTTGGCCCAGCATGATGTTTTCCGTAATTGTCAAAAACCGATTCGCCACGTATTTCCATATCGGCATGCCGCCCTCAAGGGCTTCGGCGCGCGTGCGGATGCGCGTACCGAGCATGATGTCGAAATACCCCTGGGCGACGAACTGGATCATATGCGGGGCGAGGGCGGAATCGTATTGATAATCGGGATGGATCATGATGACGACGTCCGCGCCGTGCTCCAGGGCCGTTCGATAACAGGTTTTCTGGTTGCCGCCATAGCCCAGGTTATTATCGTGCCGGATGACGGTCAGGCCCAGGCTTTTTGCCTTTTCATAGGTATTGTCTCTGCTGGCGTCGTCCACGAGGATAATCTCGTCGGCGGCGCCGTCGGGTATATCCCTGAGCGTCGCTTCAATAGTGGTCTCGGCGTTATACGCCGGCATGACGATAATGGTTTTCGGCATCTTTTATTCGTCGAGCTGAAGTACGGCAAAAGCGCGTGTGATGACTTCTACGTCGTTTTGATTGGTGGAGACGTACTGCGTTTTGACGATATTGCCGTCGACGGATACGACTTTGGATTTCGTGGTGATGGCGTCATCGGGATAAACGGGTTTTGAAAACCGCACTTTGATCGATTTCAAACGTGCGGGATCGCCGCCGGCCCAATCCACGTGGGCGCGGGCCGTGAACGCCATGGTGCACAAACCCTGCAGAATGGCGCCGCCGAGTCCCACCATTTTGGCGAACTCCGAATCGATATGGATGGGATTGAAATCGCCGGAAGCGCCTGCGTAGTATATCGGCTGGTATTTGCCGACGTTTGATTTCGATTCGAAAACATCTCCAACTTTGACTTCGCTGATTTTTCCCGACATGTTTCAACCCCTGATGACGAAGGTGAAGATCGCTTCCGTGATAAGGCGATCGTTGACTTTGGATTCGACCTTGACGGCGATGATGTCCTTGTCTTCTTTTCGTTCGATATGGGCTATCTCCGCTTCGCTGACGACGACATCCCCGGGACGCGCCGGTTCGTGAAAATTGAATTGCTGCTCGCCGTGAACCAGCATGGCGAAATTCAAGGAAAGCTCCCTGTCGAAAAGCATTTGCCCCATGACATCCTTGGTGTATACGACCGCGAACATCGGCGGAGCCACCACGCCTTTGTTCGGTCCAGCCTCCGCGGCCTTTTCATCGAGATAAAGGGGATTCGCATCCCCGGTGGCGATGGCGTATTCCTTGATTTTTTCCAGACCGACGACATACTTCACCGGTCCGTATTTTTTGCCCAGAAATTTTTGGTCTATCATCCGGCAATCCCCCGAGAACGCATTGGTGAGAAAGCGAATGTATCCCGGATTTTATAATGCGTCAAAGGGGCGGATTATTTCTTCTTCATTTTCTTTTTCAGTTTGGGGTATTTGGCTAAAAGGCGATTCAGGTTGATCCGCGTGGGGCTGAATGTGGGGTCGATTCGAAGAGCGTTCTGAAAGGACGCCAAAGCCGCTTCGGCATCGCCCTGCGCCTGCTGGGCAAGGCCGAGATTGTTGTACGCGTCGCGGGCGATGGTCGTCATGGGGCCGAGTTCGACGGCCTTTTTGTATGCCTTGATGCCGGCTTCTTCATTCCCGAGATTGTCGTCGCAAATCCCCAGATTCAACCAGGCATCCGCGGCTTTGGGCTCGATTTGGGTAACGATTTCAAATTCGCTGCGAGCCCTTAATAGCTCGTCGCGTCCTTTGAGGTATCGTCGGACATAATTCGTCTCGGGCGAATCGATTCCGAAATCGCGAATCTCAAGCCGGTTTTTTTCCGCGCCGCGATACAAGTAAATTTTTCCGAGAAGATAATGCGCGTCGGAGTAGCGGGATTCCAGGGAAACGGCCTTCTGGCAGTGCAATTCGGCGTTTCGGGAATCGCCGGATTGAAAGGCTTTGATGGCGGCCAGGAAAAATTCGCGGGCCGTTTCCGGTTCTTTTTTTGGGGCGGCCTCCTCGTCCTTGTCGGGATCGGTGTATTTTTTTTCCGTACTGGCGGCGACGGCGTTAAAAGCCGTAAAAAACACCATGAGAAAAACGATGAGGCAGATTTCGGACCATGCATATTTTGTGTTTCGCGTTTTCATGACCTGAATATTTGCAAATTGTCCGTGCCGAGGTCAAGGGAGAAATGAAATCGGACCGGATATGATTGACGGGCCGATTCGGCGCTGACAAAATGCAGGCATGATTAGTAAAAGAAAATACGCCTTCCCGATATTGCTTTTCACTCTGGCTCTTTTTGTTTCATTCTTTTTCCAAACGGCATGCGAGGATGAGGATGATGACGGAGGAGGAGCGGACAAGGGTCTGACGAACGACGTCGGCGATTCCTGTTACGGATTATGCAAAGACGATCTGTGGTGTTTCGATTCCAACCTGGCCACGTGCGTGTCCATGCACTGCGTCGGGCAAAGTTCGGGCGATATGTACTGCACGCAGTTATGCGAAACGGCCGACGGTTGCCCCGACGGATTTGCCTGCGCCCTGGACTGCGAACTGGACTCATCGGGACAGCCTTATTGCGTCAAAGACGAAGATTACCAGTGGCTTCAGGTCATCGGGAAGTGTGAATAGTTGATAGCGGCTGGTGGATTGTGATTCATGTGGAAGCGCAGGCTCAACCTTAGGGCGTTTCGACGACGGTCAGTTCGACTTCCGCAAGTCCCGCGGACACCATGTCCAGTTCCTTCGCCGCGCCATAGGCCAAGTCGATGATCCTCCCGCGGACCGTAGGGCCGCGATCGTTGATGCGGACAAGAACCTCTTTGCCGTTGGAAAGATTCCTGACGCGTACAACGGTCCCGAAAGGCAGGGAAGGGTGCGCGGCCGTCAATTTGTGCATGTCGAAGACTTCGCCGCTGGATGTTCGGCGCCCGTGATATTTGTCGCCGTACCAGCAGGCCGTCCCTTTTTGTTCCCAACCGATTTTCCTGGGTTTTGTCTGGAGTTTTTGCGCGCAGGATATCTGGAGGGCGAAAACGGCAAGAAGCGCAAAGATCAATGAATAAGTAAAATTTCCTCTCGACTCGTGAATCAGCCTGTGCTTAAGTGCGTTTTTCATCATGGGAATAAAGTATTCCAACGGCTCGCGGGATGTCAATGAAAATCGGTATATGGAAGTTTCACGCGATTTTGAGATAAAGGCGTTCATCCATGAAAAGCATCGACGTCAAACGGGCGGTCGTAAAAAAAATTGCGCCTGATTTTTTCCTTGGAAAATTAAACGACAGGCTCAATTGGGGCCGCGTGAAAACGAACGTTCTTCGCTTTTCCGTTAAAAAATATCGTTTGTCATTGAAGCAGTCCAATAGAAAATCGGCGAAGCCGGGGCAAAACGAAGACGTATTGGCTCGAATCAATCCGATGCTGCTTCATGAGGGTCCGGGATTGATCATCAGCAAGGACGTCGTGATGTCCGCGCCTTACTGGGACGCTCCCTGTTTCACGCAAAGTTCAAGCGGTTTCGTCGATTTAAGCCGTTTGCGCTTGAAGCAGATAAAGCTTGGCGTTGGGAATATGCATTTGAAGGCAACCGGCGTAAACAAGAAGAAGCTTGGTCCGATTGACATGGCGTTCTTCACGCGGGAATTTGGAAATAAAACACCCGCGGCCACAAACACATTTTCGATAATCGGTCGAAAAATTCACGAGGTCGCCGTCTCCGTAGGAATTTCAATTCCTCAAAACGGAATAGCTGTCGCCATCAATGCGCCCGCGGGATCGAAAGAAATGCTGACTATTAAATCGGGTATGTTGATCGATTATGACTTCCCGCCGATCGATAGGGTGGATGATCGCACGACCGCGTTTCAGGGCCGCGAACATCTTTTGATCGATTCAGTCTATGCCAAAGGCGAAATCGCCGACGAAGACGGCGATGAAACGCAAGGTTCTCCCGAAGAGGGCCTGGAAAAAATGGCGTATTTGGCCGTGGGGCTGACGCCGGATTTCAACGTCATTATCGCATGCCTGTCGCACGATATGAGGCAAACATCGAGCATATTGCCAAAGCGCGTTGTCGCGACGCTGATGAAGGATTTGGGCTGCGTGAGCGCCATGAGCTCAAGTTGCCGCAGTATTGATATTAAAGTTGCGAAAACCGATTCGGCAAACACACAGGAACAAAAGAGTTCCAACTGGAAGACGCACGGAAAAAAATCAGCATTTCCTGAAATTTGTGTAATTAAAGCTTAAACTCTGTACAGTTTTCAGTAAAAAAATTGGAATGCGGCAGTTTTAATTGGGATCGACACGGATGACTTCCATTTTTCGGCCGTACTTTTTCTCCAGTTCTTCGGCGAAGAACCGGGCCTGGATTTCCGTCGGGAAAGAACCGATCAACACTTTTGTTTTCCCTTCCGGGACGCTTTCCATCTTTGTTGAAAAACCGGCCCGGAAAAATACTTCGGCCTCCTTCGCAGCCTTGTCATTGCCGAATAATCCCAAAAGAACGGCGTATTCCGAGGTGGGACCTTCCGGGGGAGGTTTGATATCCGAATCGGCGGAAAGGAATTCCTGATTATCCACGCCGAGTGCGTTAAGAGAATTTTTAGCGGTTGCCTTGAAAAAATTGTCCGGAAGCTTGTTTGAGACGATCCTGTAATATCTTACGGCGCGCGCATCGTTGTCGCCTTGAGATTCTATCCTTGCCAGGAGTAAAAAAATATGCGCCGCGTCGGTTCCCGCCTCCGGTTGATCCAAAAGCCCTTTTAGAATTGTTTTCGCGTCGCCGAACTTTCCCATTTCATATTTCGCTTCCGCCAGGCCGAACCTGGCCCGGGCGACGCAGGGGTGTTTGTCATGCGATTGAATGATCATGGCGTATTCGTTGGCGGCGGCGGCCCAACGGCCCGAAATGGCATGAAACCGGGCCATAAGCATTCGCGCTTCGGGCATTAAGGGAGATTTCGGATATCTTTCTATAAGTCGTTTCGCTTCGCGCCTTGCGAAAGTCGCGTTGCCGCTGATTTGATACAGTTGCGCCAGTTCCAATAAAGCTTTTGGCGCATCGGGAAAGTTGCGGTAGCGATCGGTATAGTTTTGATATTGCCCGATGGCTTCATAATTTACCGGGCAGCGCCGGGCGTATTCCAGCTCGATATCCGACATTTCGGCGCTGACGGGAAAGTGATCCTGAAATATCTTCAGAATTTTTCCGGCGCTTGCAAAATCATTTTTTTCATAGGCCTTTTGAAGGAGCTTGCTTAAATCATCGAAATCGGGATGATTCGCATAAGCCTGTGAAAAAGATAAGAGAAGAATCAGCGGCGCCCAAACGGCAAGTCGCAAAATCCGATCAGGCCAGATCGATGATTTCCTTTTCCTGTTCTGGTTTATTTTCCGGTTCATTGGAGGTCAGTTCTTCCGCCCCGGAGTCGCCGATGTTGTAAGCGACGTCCTGATCTTCGGCGCCACGCAGGCTGTCGTAACGTGCTTTAAGATCTTCCAGTTCCTGTACGGCTTCTTTGCGCAGTTTGCGGTTTTTCAAAACGTCCCACAAAGAACCGGCCGCGACAAAAAACGCCCCGCCGATCATCGTGACGACCAGGTAGGTCCACATGGGAAAGGGGACGGACTGCCATTTGAAGAAGGTGACGGACTGGTTCTGGGCCAGCCAGCTCCAGTTATAGTGAAGCAAAAATCCAATGGCCAGCGCAAAGACCAGAAAGAAAAAAGCTTTGATGATGCGCATGATGTCTCCCTATTTGTCGTCTCGTTTCACAAGTTTTTGATAGTATGGCAGCATTCTGTCGTAGGTGTCCGACAGATGTTCCGAAATAACTCTGCAATCGCCGACCACGGGCATGAAGTTCGTATCTCCGGACCATCGCGGGACGATATGAAAATGAAGGTGCTCGTGAATCCCGGCGCCGCCGGCCTTGCCCAGATTCAATCCGACATTGAAACCTTCCGGATGGACCGATTCCCGCAGCACGGTCTGGGAATACTTCAATAGTTGAAATGTCTCCAGGAGAATTTCGTCGCTCATCTCCGCCAGATCGGATTTATGGGCGTAGGGTACGACCATCAGGTGACCGTTGGTGTACGGGTAGCGGTTCATGATGACGAATACGTCTTTGCCGCGATACAGAATCAGATTTTGACGGTCGTTGTTCTCCGACGGCCCCTGGCAGAATACGCAATAGTCGGGACGCTCTCCCACGAGATATTCCATTCTCCAGGGCGCCCACAATTTATTCAATTTCTTCCTCCGGGACGATTCAGGTTGACAATATGCCCTTCAATCACGCTTTCTTCAACCCGCAGTATCCCCACGGAGGGAGGATTTCCCCTTCGCGGCTGTGTGGGCGATCCGGGATTGAAAAGGAGAACGTCGGTATGCTTGCGGCAATATGGAACATGCGTATGCCCGAAGACAACCGCATTTTTATTCCGGAATTCCGAGGCCAGGGATCTTTCAATCGGGTACGCGTAATTGTGTCCGTGCACTAAAGCGATGTGAACATTTTCCACGTCCAACATTTCCAGCGAAGGCAGTTCCATGGCCAGCAAAGAGTCCAGATTCCCCATGACGGCATGCAGGGGACGCGGATAAAAAATAGCCTCCATGACGGCCAGGTCATGTATGTCTCCGGCATGCAATACGACATCCACATCGGCAAAGGGCCCCTCGGCTATCGAACGGATGAGAGTAAAGTCGTCGCCGGTCTTTAAATGCGTATCGGATAGCACGCCGATGGTTTTCAATTTATCTCCCGGGAAGTTTTTTGTCGGCGGACTTGACTGCAAGAAGGCGGGGAAATATTTCGATCATGAATTTGTTTTAATTTTTAGTTTTTATTCAGAGTGTCGACCCTTGCTTTGAGTTCCTTGCCGGCTTTGAAAAATGGCACCATTTTTTCCTCGACATGAACCTGCACGCCCGTTTTGGGATCTCTGCCGATACGCGCCTTGCGCTTACGAAGGTGGAAACTGCCAAAACCGCGAATCTCGATCCTGTCGCCATCGGCCAACGCCTCGATCATTTTATCGAAAATGGTGTTGACGATCACCTCGGCGTCCTTCTTGCGTCCGCCGGCAATTCTTTCCGCGACCTGAGCGATTAATTCGGATTTGGTCATGGTGTTGGCTCCTTTAGAATCAGCATGAAAGCGATTGGAATTTCAGCGTAAGTTGAAGTCCTTTTGCTCGATCATATTTTGCAGACCCGTTGCGAGGCGACCGAGGAGATCATCGAGGAAAACATCGAGCAGCGTCACGCGCCGCTGCCTTTCCTGAACGATTCGCGGCCTTCCTTTGATACCCGCCAATTTGGCTGCGTAGTCTATTGAGTCGAGATAATTGCCCAATTTGTCAACCAGGTCGTACTCCAGCGCCTGTGATCCGGTGAATATCCGGCCGTCCGCGATGGGTCGGATGCTTGCCGGATCGAGGCCGCGCCCTTCGGCGATGGCCTCGACGAATTGATTTTGGACGTCATCCACGACGTCTTGTAATAGTTTTCTTTCTTCCACGGTCAGATCGCGGGACCAGGCGCCCATGTCCTTGTACTTGCCGCTTTTTACGACATTGCTGCTTAAGCCGATCTGTTCGTACAAGCGGCGGACGTTCATGAATTCCATGATGACGCCGATAGAACCGGTCAGAGTTCCGGGATTGGCCATAATTTTATTGGCGGCGCAGGCCACGTAATAGCCCCCGGAAGCAGCGGTGCTTCCGAGGGACGCCACGACGACCTTGTGCTGACGTATTTTGATAACTTCCCTGAAAATTTCCTGCGAAGGACCGACCGATCCCCCGGGAGAATCGATGCGCAGCAAAATGGCGCCGATGGAATTATCCCGGGAGTATTGATCCAGCAGATCGAGGGTGGGTCGGCTTTCCGAAATCGTTGAAGTGATATTGACGACCCCGATTCCGTCGTTTTCCAACAGGGTGGGAAAACCCGTGGAAAAGGACGAAAACGAGGTCATCAAGATGATAGCGGCCCCGAAGAAAAGCAGTATGACGGCGCTGCCGACAATGAATCCTAATAGGATGGGTCTGGTTTTCATTTCATGACCGTTTTGTTTGCGTTACTCGTTCGTATCCGTTTTTTCAGGCTCCTCGACGGCGCTTTCGTCCTTGTTTTCTTCGGTCTCGGCCGCGGGCGCTTCGACTTCAGCAGTCTCGACGGGAGTCTCGGCGGTTTCAGCGGCTTCTTCCGCCGGCTTTTCTTCTGGCGCGGCAGCGGCTTCTTCCACCGGTTTTTCTTCTGGCGCAGAAGCGGCTTGTTTGGCGGCTTCATGCGCGGATTCCGCGGAGGTGGCCGCCGCGATCAGATCGGCCATCTGGGATCTGGCGCTGCCGTGCTTGGCGACGTAAGAAGCGTACTCGGTTTTTTCCGCATTGCTTTCGATGGATTTCTTAGACAGGCGGATCTTTCTTTCCTTGGAGTCGATGTTCATGATTTCCGCGGTGATCTTATCGCCAACTTGCGTGATCTCGGAAGGATTTTCGATCTTCTTCATGGAAAGTTCGGATATGTGAATCAGGCCTTCGACGCCTTCTTCGATGCTCACGAATACGCCGAAATCGGCAATGGAAATAATCTCGCCCGTGACGATGTCGCCCATGTTGTAACGGGAAACGACGCTGACCCAGGGATCTTCAGACAGTTGTTTGATGCCCAGGGAGAATCGTTCGTTGGCCCGGTCTATGCTCAAAACAATGGCTTCGACTTCCTGGCCCTTTTTAAAAATTTCGCCGGGATGCTTGATTCGCTGCGACCAGGAAATGTCGCTGATGTGGATCAGGCCGTCGATACCCTCGTCGATGCCGACGAACAGGCCGAAATCGGTGATGTTGCGAATCTTGCCGATGATGTGCGTTCCGACCGGATAATTCTCTTCGATGATGTCCCAGGGATTCGGCTCGGTTTGTTTCAGACCCAGAGAAATCCGGCGGTTTTCCACGTTGACATCGAGAATAATGGACTCCACGACGTCGCCGACGGCCAGAAGCTTGCTGGGATGCTTGATTTTTTTCGTCCAGCTCATTTCCGAAACATGAATCAGGCCTTCAACGCCCTGCTCGAGTTCGATGAACGCGCCGTAATCGGTCAGGCTGACAACTTTGCCTTCGATGCGTTCGCCGATCTGGTATTTTTTGTCTACATCTTTCCAGGGATCCGGAGTGATTTGCTTGAGTCCCAGAGAAACGCGCTGACGTTCCGGGTCGTATTTCAAAACGACGGTTTTCACTTCGTCGCCGATCTCGAACATTTCGGAAGGATGATTCACGCGGCCCCAACTCATATCCGTAATGTGCAGAAGGCCGTCGATGCCGCCCAGGTCGATGAATGCGCCGTAGTCGGTGATGTTTTTGACGATGCCGTCGAGAACGGCGTTTTCTTCAAGCCTGGTCAGGGTCTTGTTGCGCAGTTCCTCGCGTTCTTTTTCCAGAAGGGCGCGCCGGGAAAGCACGATGTTGCCGCGGCGGCGATTGAATTTCAAAATTTTGAAGTGGCTTATGGTGCCCACGAGTTTTTCAAGATTGCGAACGGGGCGAAGATCGACCTGGGAGCCGGGCAGGAAAGCCCTGACGCCGATATCGACGTTGAGGCCGCCCTTGACGCGGGCGATGATTTTTCCTTCAACGATGCCGTCGTCGTCGTATGCGTTGCTGATTTCGTCCCATACCTTCATCTTGTCCGCTTTTTCCTTGGACAGGACGATTTTTCCCGTATCGTCTTCGGCTTCCACCAGCAAAACGTCAAACTCGTCGCCGACGTTGACGTCTACGCTGCCGTCGCTTTTCTTGAATTCGTTAAGATCGATGGAACCTTCGGATTTGAATCCGATATCGACAATGGCGTTGTCATTGCGGATGGCGATGATTTTGCCTCTGACGACTTCGCCTTCCTTCTTGGTTCCGATTTCGCTCTGTTCAAAAAGTTCGGCAAAAGAAATGTTCTCTTCTTCGCCGGATTGCGGGGTTTGAGGGTTCATTGTTTCCGACATTAATTCGTTCCTGCTTAAATGTTGTTATTTGCGTCCGGCCGTGATTGACCGTCGTGTATTTTTGTTATTCGTATTCGCGAAAAGGCCCGGTTTACTATCCCCAAATGCCCATCAAGCGCTGCATCTTCAACGCGGGATAATATTTATTAATGTTTTCAATAGGTTACAGGCACTTCAGCCAAAACGGAGCGCATTTTAGCCACACGAAGGCTAAAAATCAAGTGCCGTCAGCCATTTCCTATTATTTTTCGCGCCGTTGCGGCGATTTGCTCCACCACTTCATCGATGCTCAGGTTCGTTGAATCCAAAATGACGGCATCGGCGGCGCGGGTTAAAGGATTCAGACTCCGGTTGCTGTCGTTTTCGTCCCTTTGAATCTGATCGGCCAGAATTTGCTCGAAATCCACTTTTTGCCCCCGGCCTTCAAGATCCTTCATGCGCCGGCGAGCGCGTGTCTCGGCGGCGGCGTCAAGAAAAATCTTCAAATGGGCGTCTGGAAACACATTCGTGCCGATGTCTCTTCCTTCCATGACCACGCCGCCGCGCGCGCCCATTTGCCGCTGCATTTCCACCAGGCGGCCGCGCACCGACGGAAGGGCGGAAAAGTCCGACGCCCAGCGGCTGATTTCATGGTCGCGGATTTCCTCACTGACGTCTTCGCCGTCCAGCAGCACTCTTTGTTCGCCTTCGCCTCCGGTAAAAGAAATTTCGATTTCTTCAAGCAGGCGGCGCAGGTCGTCGTTTTCCTCGGCTTGCAATCCTTTTCTTTTCGCCGCCAGACCGACGCATCGATACATGGCCCCCGTGTCGATGTAAGTCAGCAAAAGCAAGGAGGCCAGTTTTCTGCTGATGGTGCTTTTTCCGGAACCCGAGGGACCGTCAATCGCGATAATGATTTCTTTGTGCGGCACAATGCGCTCCCGTCAAAGATGAATGCCTTTGGCAAGCTTGTCCAACTGATGGAAAAATTGAGGATAACTGATTTTCACGACATCGGAATATTTCACCCGGATTCCGGCCACGCGGGTTCCGATGACGGATGCGGTCATGGCGATTCGATGATCGCCGCAAGGATCGATCAAAGCGCCGCGCAGGGTTTGCGGACCTTTGATTTTCCAGCCGTCATCGAGTTCGGAAATTTCGCCGCCGAGGGTTTTGATCATGAGCGTTGTGGCGCGGATTCGGTCGCTTTCCTTTTTGCGCAGTTCCTTGCCGCCCCGGATTTCCGTCATTCCGTCGGCGAAAAGGGCTAAAGACGCCAGCAGCGGCAATTCGTCCAAAGAGTCCAGGGCTTGCCTGCCTTTCACTTCAATGCCGCGCAGTCGCGATGACTTGGCGGTGATTCGGCAGGATTCTTCGCAGCCCCACTGGCGCGTGGAATCGAAACGGATGTCGGCGCCCATATTTTTGACGGCCCGATAAAAACCAAGCCTCCTTTGATTGTGCATGACGTTTTCACATTGAATGCGGCCTTTTGCGTTGATCAGGGCGGCCGCCGCGAAATACGCGGCCGATGAAGGATCGCCGCAAAGATTGAGCGTAAACGGGCGGGGGCGGGCCGGACCGGCGAGCGTGATTTTCACTCCCATGGCGCTGACGGGCAATCCCGTGAACGCAAAAAGACGCTCGCTGTGATCCCGGCTTTTGGACGGTTCGGTGACGGCGGTTAGTCCTTCGGTAAAAAGAGCCGCCAGCATCAGGGCGCTTTTCAGTTGCGCGCTCGGGATGGGGTTGACGTGATGCAACGCCGTAAGCTTGTGGCGGCGTTTGCGGATAACGAGCGGCGCATGTCCGTCGGTCGTAGATATATCGGCGCCCATGCGACGGAGAGGTTCGGCGATGCGTCTCATGGGACGTTTCGATAGCGACGCGTCGCCGACAAGCGTGGCGCTGACGTCGGCGCCCGCCAGAAGTCCGGCGAGAAGGCGCATCGTTGTGCCGGAGTTCCCGCAGTCCAGAGGCGCTTCCGGTGTTTTCAGCTCACCTCGGACGCCGAAAACACGCACAGTGTGATTCGATATGCGTACGAATTTAGCACCCAGAATCTCCATGCAACGGATGGTCGAATTGACGTCGTCGCTTTGCGGCAGGTTGCCGATGACGCTGACGCCGCCGGCTATCGCGGCGAGGATGACGGCGCGATGGGCGAGGCTTTTATCGCCGGGCAGACGCAGGACGCCCTTGAACGAATCGAATGTCGGAATGGACCGTTCCATGTGCCGCTTTGCCTAAGAGTTATTTTCGTTGCGTCGCATCGCGCAGCCAGGCTTGCATGCGCCCGAGCATATTATCGTTTTCATCGGGCATTTGAAACCAATGGATTTCCTTGTCGGCCCGAAACCAGGTTCTTTGCCTTTTCGCCAGTTTATTGGAGCCCCGGATCGTCTCGGCGATGGCGGTTTCGATGTCGATTTCACCTCGAATATGCCGAATCATCGGCCGATACCCGACCGCGGCCATGGAAGAATCCGAATAGGCCACACCCTCCGATAAAAGTTTTCTCACTTCCTGTTCGAATCCCTGCTCGATCATCAGGCGGGCGCGCGCTTCTATGCGCTCCTTCAATTTTCGCGGATCTCTTTTCAGCCCGATTTTCAAGGCGTCATAATGGCGTTCGCCGAATTGATGATCATTTTGGAAGTCGCTTAACGTCATGCCGGAGGCTTCATAAACCTCGATAGCCCTGACGAGGCGTACGTGATCCTTCGGTGAAAGCTTCGACGCGCATTCAGGATCGATTTTACCGACCCGTCGGTGCAGATAGCCGGGATCGGCGGCTTCTGTCGCGCGGAGTTCATCGCGCAGGAGTCTGTTGAAAGGCGGCGCGTCGATCAGGCCGTGGGTCAGGGTTTTTACATACAATCCGGTTCCACCCGCAACGACGGGCAGTTTTCCGCGGCCGGTGATATCGCGGATTGCCTTGCGCGCGTCTTCCCAAAAGCGGCCAGCGGAATACGTGTCTTTGGGATCGGCCATGTCGATGAGATGAAACGACGCGCGGGCCTGTTCCTGCGCCGTCGGCTTGGCCGTGCCGATATCCATGCCGCGATATACCTGCATGGAATCCGCATTGATGATTTCGCCGTTGAATTTTAAAGCCGCTTCGATGGCGGCCGCCGTTTTACCCGTCGCGGTTTCACCGACGATGCAGATAATTTTCGGCGGCGAATCCGGCATCAGGGCGAGGGGACGACGGTCCAGCTGTTTGAGGACGGCGAATAGATTTCCGCCGTGGAAAGCGGATGCGGGGCGAATGGATCGGCGCTGCCGTTTCCTCCGGTCGCCAAAATCCGTCCGTCGTCGAGCACGGAGGTTTGCGCTTTGAATCTGGCGAAGTTCATCGACGGCCCCTCGGTCACGGAATCCGCGGACGGATCGACCAATTCGGTGCTCGTTAAAACCTCGTATCCGTTGCCGATGCCGCCGGCGACGAGAATGCTCCCGTCGTCAAGAAGCGCGCAGCAGGAATCGGAGCGGGGCGCGTCCAATGGAGTCATTTCGCTAAAATCGCCGGTCGTCGTATCCAGAAGCTCGATGTCGCCGATTCTCCCACCGGCGGTCAGGGGTCCGGTGAATCCTCCGATCAGGGCGATGACGCCGTCTGGAGTCAAAGCCGCGGCGTGATTCGTTCGAGAAAAGTCCAGGGCGTTTTCCTCATCGTCGACGCTTGGATCGTAACGCCCGAAATCTTGAGATTCGAAATTGAAGAAAGTGGCCGAATCGAGCGACTCCTGATTGGTGGAGCCCCCGGCGATGAAAATTCTGAATCGCGTATCCTGGTAAAATGAAGTCATGGAGTGGCCGAAACGGCCTTTGGCCATGAGATCGACGACGACGGTAAAGCTCAAGTCTGTGGGATCGAATATTTCCGCGGAATTGTAAGCGTTGACTCCGTCGTTCCCGCCGGCGATCAAAACGGTCCCGTCGGGCAGAAGCATCGCCGTATGATGACCGCGTCCGACGCTCATTTTCCCGTCGATCAAAGTAAAGGTTCCCGTATCCGGATCGAAAATTTCAGCGCTGGAAAGCGTTTCAACGTACTCGTCGACGTCGGCGTCCTCGTCCTCGTCATCCTCCTCGTCCTCGTTGGTCACTTCGTCGAATCCGCCGACGATCAAAACGCGGCCGTCTTTTAGGAGCGTCGCCGTGTGATCCGTGCGGGGCCGGTTGAGCGTGTCGTCCAGCATTTCGAAAGTTCCGGCGTCGGGATCGAAAATCTCGGCGCTGTCGAGTTCCCGGCCGTAACCGAGTCCGCCGCAGAGAAAGATCCGCCCATCGTCCAAAACGACCTGTGCGTGATTCGTACGAGGCTCGATCAGGGAGCCGGGCGTCGCCTCAAGGAAAAACGGTTCGGAGTAATTCGGCACTTCGTCGTATGAGTAAATCTTGTAATGATAGGTCGCGCCTTTCTGAACGTCCTCATCGGTCCACGTGATCACGATCTGATCGTCCTTCGTCGGTTCGGCCTCTATGATGGCGACGACGGTTTGCAAATTGATCACGTCGCCGACAACGTATCTCTGGGTTCTTGAGGGATCGGCGGCGTCGGCTTCGGTTTCCGTGCGCGTGATCATGAATCCGCGGATGTCGCGATTAAACAGCGAATCTTCCTTGGTCGGAATTTCCCATGAGATAAAAACCTGCGCCGCTAAAGCTTGCACGACCAATTCTTTGGCGGGTTGCGGACCGTTTACGTCGGCCAGTTCATCGTCTTCATCCTCTTCCTTCTCGGCGCAGGCCGCGGCGAGCAGGACGATGAGAACGCAAAAGGCGATGATCAGTCGGCTGAGTTTCGGCCGGCCAAGAAAAAATATCGATTTGTTAAAAGGCGTCATGGATTTCACCGATGCTGCAAAAGTTCACACAGCATGCTTTGATCGGAGACGATGTCGCCGACGGCGCTGTATGGGTCGCGTTTGCCCGTAAGGACATCCTGAAGCAGATGCGCCAGACGGGAGTCTTTTTTCAGATTGATTTTTAGACCGTCTTCGATTTTTCCGGAAATAATTTCTATCAGTTCCTTGTCGGCGGCGTATTTCGACTTTCGCTTGTCCCGGTAGCCGTCGTCGATCAATTGGCCGTGACGGTCGATGGACGCGCACAATTCATCGACGCCGACGCATTTCGTCGCCTGGGTCATGAGGACGGGAATCGGCCAGTCGGGAGCGTCGCCCAGTTCGATCATCTGGCGCAACTCCAGGGCGATGGCGTCGGCGCCGTCCCGGTCGGATTTGTTGACTACGAAGATATCGGCGATTTCCGTCAGACCGGCTTTCATGGTCTGGACGACGTCGCCGGATTCGGGAACGAGAACCACCATGGTCGTATGCGCGACCTTCATGATGTCCAGTTCCGTCTGCCCCACGCCCACGGTTTCCACGATGATCACATCCATGCCCGCCGCGTCCATCAGGCGGATGACGTTGCGCGTGGCGCGAGACAGGCCGCCATAAGATCCCCGCGTGCCCAGAGAGCGGATAAAGACCCGCGGATCTCCGGCGTGCCGGTTCATTCTGATCCGGTCGCCCAAGAGAGCGCCGCCGGAAAAGGGGCTGCTGGGATCGATGGCGATAACGCCGACGCTCATATCTTTTTTGCGATAATGCGTGGTGACTTTATCGACGAGGGTGCTTTTCCCGGCGCCGGGAGGGCCGGTAAACCCCAAGATTCGCGCCTTTCCCGTGTGGGGAAATATATCGGCCATGACTTTTGCGACATCGACGGATCGCGATTCCACCAGGGAAATGGCGCGGGCCAGCGCTTTTCCATCTCCCTGGACGAGTCGTGTGAGAAGATCGTCGATCATCTGCGTTTGAACCTCTTTTCGATCTCGGTCATGGGTATCGTCCAGACCGTAGGTCTTCCGTGGGGGCATGAACCGGGATTTTCAATGGCGTCCATGCCGCACAAAATATCGCGCATCTGCGCCGTCGTTAATTCCTGCCCCGATCGAACCGCCGAATGACAAGCCAAAACGGAAAGAAAACCGTCGGCGATGTGATCCGGCGGCGCATTCTGCCCGATTTCAAGAAAGCGATCAATGCATTCCATCAAAACCGTTTTTGCTTCGCTCGCGGAACAAATGGCGGGAACGGCGACGATGCGGAAAGTATTGCCGCCGAAAGCCTCGACCTCGATGCCCACGCTTTTGAGCCCGGACTGTATTTTACGCAGAGCCGCGGCTTCGGCGCGCCGAAGTTCCAGGGTGACGGGGATCAGCTGTCCCTGCACCGGGATGGTCGACGACAGGTAGTCTTTTTTCAGTTTCTCGAAAAGGATGCGTTCGTGCGCGGCGTGCATGTCGATCATGACCAACATGCCTCCGGCGTCCCGAGTTTCGCAGACGATGTAGTTGTTGAATAACTGTCCTATGATGGCCAGCCGGGAAAAAGCGCCCTTTTCCGGCGCGGAGCCCGATGCTTCTTCGGCGATCTCGGAACCCGCGTCCGCGACGGTTTCGACAGGATCGAGATGCCGGGTCGGCGGGGAGGGGTAGTGCTCGAAAAGCTCCGATGTCCTGGCGCGGACAAATCGGGAAAGTTCATCGGAAGAGCCGGCGCGAGAGTTTTGCGCGGCGGTTGCGTCGTCGTTCGAAGAATCAACACTCTGATGATAAGGCGCCGAAAAAGGATTTTGATCTTGCGATCCGAACCGGGCTCGCAGAGTTTTATCGACGGCCGATACAATCCCTTCGTAAACGCCGGACGGTTTTCTGAAGCGCACCTCGCTTTTCGTGGGATGGACGTTGACGTCCACGAGTTCCGGCGGAATGTCGATCAATAGAATGGCGACGGGATAACGGCCTTTGAGGATATGGCCCCGGTAACCCGAGTTGACGGCGTGGGTCAGCATTCGATCGCGTAGGAATCGGCCGTTGCAGTATATGAAGAGGTGGCTTGACGATGATCGCGTCGTGGCGGGACCGGAGATGAATCCGCTCAGATGGAAATGCCGCCCTTCGTAGTTCAGTTCAATCAAATCCGACGCCGCGTCCGGGCCGAGCAGGGTGGTGATACGGCTCAGAAGCGAATCGCCGCCGGGGGCCTGCAAGAGCACTTTGGAATCCTGGCGAAGGCGGAAAAACACATCCCTTCGCGGAAGCGCCAGGCGGGTGACGGATTCGACCACGTGCGTGAGTTCCGTTTCCGGGGAACGCATGAATTTGCGCCTGCCGGGCGTATTGAAAAACAGATCCGCCACTTCGATTTCCGTTCCCGGAGCAACGGCTTCCTCTTTGACCTCCAGAACCTTTCCGCCCTGCACGCGAATATGCAGACCGCCGACCTGATCGCGCCGGGTCGTGCGGATTTGCATTTTCGAAACGCTGGCGATCGCCGGAAGGGCTTCGCCGCGAAAACCCATGGTGCCGACCGTCGTGAGATCGGTTTCGCTTCTGATTTTGCTCGTGGCGTGTCTTTCCAACGACAGCAGCGCGTCGTCGGGATTCATTCCGCGGCCGTCATCCACCACGCGTATCAATTTCCGCCCGCCGGTTTTTACGTCAACGAGGATTCGCTTGGCTCCTGCGTCCAGCGAGTTTTCCACCAACTCCTTGACGACGGAGGCGGGGCGTTCGATGACCTCGCCGGCCGCGATCATATTGGCGACGTTTTCCGATAGCAGGCGGATTTCGGATTTCATGGTTTCACGACGCGTTGTTAAGATTACGGCGCCCGCGGGCGCCGGCAAGTAATTGAAAAATTATTTCATGAAAACGAAAAAAAACAACCTCCCCGATCGGGGAGGCTGTCGTTTGTCAAAATTCTCGATGGATCATCCCAGGTACTGCTTGCACTCCTCGTAACAGGCTTCGTCTTTGTCTTCTTTTTCGCAGATGGAATAGCAACCCACCACGCACTCTTTGTAATTGTCGATATCGGCTTTGGATTTGTTTTCGATATCTTCGATTTTCAGAAGCAGTCCGCCGCAATACCAGATGCACTGGTCCAGTTCATCGTGGTCGTCGTAATTCTCTTCGCCCGGAGGGTAGCAGCACTGGCAGGCGTCATAACAGTCGTAGATCGGAAAATCGTATTCGTCGCAATACTGCGCGGCCTCGCGATCCTTCGCGGAGGTGTGCTCCGAATAGGTAATGTCTCTTGTCGCCTGATCGTATTCGTCTCCGGAACACGCGGTAAACGCCGTAGCGAAAACCGCTAAAAGTCCAATAATCATCACTGTGCGCATCGTTTCTCCTCTCCAGTTCAATACGCCTCAAGGCCAGAGTTGTTTAACAGATCACTGCTGTAAATGCAAGCGAAAAACAGTCGGGACATCACGGGAAAAAAAGTTCAAGCAAGTTCCACGGAAAATTCCCTATCTATCGAAGATTATGAAATAAATTCCTTTTTTTAATATGGAAATGCCGGTTCGATTCGCATTGTCGAAAACCATCAAGCCTTTCATCACGAAACAATTCGCGAAAATAACAGCTTTTCGCTTGAGGAAAAAAAACGCGTCGTTGTAAGAACGGAAACAAATGCAAGGTAGGAAAAACAAAGCTGGATGACGATCGGCGTCTTGTCTTGACGATTACAATACGGCTCCCTACAATTACCTTTCGGAAGAGACGTCAGCCGCAACGCGTTCGTACAAACAAATCCATAAAGGTCGATAACTATGGTTAAAAATGTCAGCAAAAAAACGTGCCAGTTGACGCTGGTGGATTTTAACTGGTTAACCCTGGCGCAGGAACTGGCTTTGGAAGGATATTCCGGAGTCCTGTACGAACTGAAATGCGAACTGGCCGAGAAGTTCGGGGCTTCCGTTGAAGATCTGGACGCGCCGACGATGTTTCCGGGAATCGACCATGTTGCGGGCGACATCTATTTCCCCGACGCCGATACGACGTTGTACGTCAAAGTGATCGAAATGAGCGCAAGCGAAAAAACTTCTCAAGAAGAGGGCGTCTTTGACGATCCGGGAAAAACGGACAGCCCGGCCCTGGGCGATTACAAAATCGAAGTCGGGGAAATCAGCCAGATAGGAGCCGACGAAGGCGAGTGGATGAATTCCCTGGTCGGCGCCGTGGATACCTATCTTCTTTCCCACGGGGCTGAAAAAGCCGATATCAAATGGATCGTCGACGACGGCTCCGGCGGGGCGCAAGCGCCTTTCGAGGGCGAAACCGTCAGTCTTCCCGATAAAAGAGCGACGGAACTGGCGCATATTGTCCGGGATGGAAAACTCGATGATTTCTTCCAACAATTCGAAGAAGAAAAAGACAGCCTGGTCTTGTCGGAGTTTCTGACAAACGTTACAAACCGCGACGAGATCGAATACTACATCGACAAATTGTTCGAGCATGAATTGATCCAGGAACAGGTCGTGGTCTATTGCAAAAAAACCAATATGCCGACCATCCGCGCCAAGGACAGAGCCGCCCTGGACGCCTTATCCTCCAGCGGGATCTTATGTTCCTGCGGGGCTCCTTTGAAATCGGAAGAAATCAAACGGCTTGTTTTAATGCCCGCTCAAAACCGCGCCATGACGACGAAGGAATGGGCCGCGCAGACCTTTTTGATCAGCATGCTCACCAAGATGGGATATCCGCTGGAGTCCATCAGCATCAAGTCGGTGGACGACCAGGATCTGGTCTATCTTCCGGCTGAAGGAAACAGCCTGATATTCGCCCTTTCGCCGAAAGAATACACGGAAGATATGGCGCTGAAGGCGTGGGACTTCATCGAAGAGGTTTCAAATCCCAAAATTATCCTTTACGGCGACGGCGGAGTACAGGAAGGCGCCGTGGAGGCGCTGGGAACGCGCGCCGGGCAGGGCGCGGTGGTTTTGTCGATGGATAAACTCGACGATTTCAGCAACAAACTTCTCGACGCGCTGAACCACGAACGCATCGAGAGGATCAGGCAGGTCTTCAACGATTTCCAGAAGGTGCTGCCGGTCAACGTCGGCAATCTGGCCGTCAAGCGCCTGTCCTGATTCCCCATAAGAAAGTATGAAGGATGAAATCAGAAGGAGGAAGTTCGGCCAAGCCGATGGACTTCCTCCTTCAAATTCAGATCAGATGTCGTAATACAGGTAAAACTCCCAGGGCGTCGGCCTGAGCCTGATGGGTGCGACTTCCCTGGTCATCTTGTAGTCAATCCACATATCGATGACATCCTGCGTGAATACGTCGCCGGCCAGCAGGAATTCGTTGTCCGCTTTCAAAGCCGCCAGCGACTCCGCCAGATCCGCCGGCGTCTTCGGAACGCCTTCAAGTTCTTCCGGGGCAAGGCCGTAAATGTCGCGGTCCAAAGGCTGTCCGGGATCGATGCGGTTTTTGATTCCGTCCAGGCCCGCCATGAGAAGTGCGGAAAAAGCCATGTAGCCGTTGCAGGAAGGATCCGGAAAGCGAATCTCGATCCGCCGGGATTTCGGGCTCTGCTGATACATGGGAATCCTGATGGCCGCAGAGCGATTGCGGCTGGAATAAGCGATATTGATGGGCGCTTCAAAACCCGGGACAAGGCGGCGGTAGCTGTTTGTCGTGGGATTGGTGAAGGCGCAAAGGGCCGCCGAATGTTTGATGATTCCACCCATAAAGTTCATGGCCATTTCCGAAAGACCGCCGTACTGATCGCCGGAAAACAGAGGCTGACCGTCTTTCCAGAGGCTGATATGGACGTGCATGCCGGAGCCGTTGTCGCCGAAAACGGGTTTGGGCATGAAGGTGACCGTCTTGTCGTGGCGCTTGGCGACGTTCTTGATGATGTACTTGAAGAGCATCAGTTGATCGCCCATCCGCGTCAGGGGGGCAAAACGCATATCGATTTCAGCCTGCCCGGACGTGGCCACTTCATGGTGCTGCGCCTCGATGTCGATGCCCAGCTTCATCATCTCCAGACACATTTCCGTTCGGATGTCGTTGAGGCTGTCGGTAGGAGAAACGGGAAAATATCCTTCCTTCGGACGTGGTTTGTATCCCAGGTTGGGATTTTCAACGCGCCCGGAATTCCACGAACCTTCCGCCGAATCCAGGTAATAGTAACCGCATTGGGAATTCTGGTCGTAACGGATGTCGTCGAGGATGAAGAACTCGGCTTCCGGTCCGAAATTCGCCACGTCGGCAAATCCCAGGGATTTCATGTAGCTTTCCGCTTTGCGCGCAATATTTCTCGGGTCCCTGGTGTAATCCTCGTGTGTGATCGGATCGACGATGTTGCAGATCAGCGAGAGGGTGGGATACTTCGTAAAGGGATCCATGACGGCCGTGGACGGATCGGGGATCACGAGCATATCCGACGCATGAATCGGTTGCCAGCCGCGAATCGAAGAACCGTCAAAACCGAAACCGTTTTCAAAGCTGTCCAGATCCAGTTCCTGCAGGGGAACGGAAAAATGTTGCCACATTCCCGGAAAATCCATGAATTTGAGATCGACCATCACGGCCTTGTTCTTCTTGGCGTACTCCAGCACTTCCTTGGGTGTCATTTTGTCTCCAATGTGTTTGCAATATTGTGGTATTTCATGGACTTACAGGCTCAAAGCGCGTCCTCGCCGCGCTCTTTCGTCCTGATTCTCACTGCTTCCTCGACGTTTTGAACGAAAATTTTTCCGTCCCCGATTTTTCCCGTATAAGCCGCGTCGCAAATCAGCTCGATGATCTGTTCCACCTTTTCGTCGGGTACGACCGTTTCAAGCTTCAGCTTCGGCAGAAAATCCACGACATATTCCGCGCCTCGGTACAGGGGGCTGTGTCCTTTTTGCCGGCCCGACCCGACGACTTCCGTAATGGTGATGCCGTAGACATCGGCTTTTTGCAGGGCGTCGACCACGTCGTCGCGCCGAAAGGGCTTGATAACGGCTACAATGCGTTTCATGGGCTGATCCTCAGGTTTTGGTTTTCCGAAATCTTCATCATGTTTTTACGAGATATCGCTCCAGTTCCCAAGGGTGCACCTGGCGGATATATGCGCGCCATTCCTCAGACTTCGCTTTGGCCAGGGTTTTGGAGATGACCTTGCCGAGTTCGTCGGCAAGTATCTTGTCTTTCTCAAACTCCCAGACGGCCTCTCCGAGGTTGGCCGGCAATTTCTTGATTCTCAGTCGCCCCATCTCTCTGCCGGACAGCTTGTAAATATCCTTTTCGACGGATTCGCCGGGATCGATTTTATCTTCGATTCCATGCAGTCCCGCGCCGATCAGAGCGGCGATGGAAAGATATGGATTGCAACTGGGATCGGGGCCGCGAACTTCCAGAACCATCTCTTCGGAGCCTTTGTCGGGAACGCGTATATAAGGCTCGATGTTGCTTTTGGACCAGTAAACATGCGTCGGCGCTTCATGGCCCGGCACCAGGCGCTTGTAGCTGTTGACCAGGGGATTGAACAGCAGGCAAAGGCCTTCGCCGTGCGTGAGAATGCCGCCCATGAAGCGCATGGCGGTTTTGGATAATCCGCCTTTTCCATCGCGGAAGGCGTCGCCATCGCCGCTTGCGGCGCTGATGGAAATATGCATACCGGAGCCGGCGGATTCGTATATGGGCTTGGGCATGAACGTGGCCACGAAGCCGTGGCGCTTGGCGATGGCCTTCGTGACGAAGCGCAAGGTGACGATGGCGTCGGCGCATTCCAGGGCGGGCAGGGGGGACAGGGCGATTTCGTGCTGCCCGGGGGAAATTTCATGATGCGCGTGATGGATGCGCAATCCCATCTGGTCAAGGCAACTGATGACCTCGCGGCGAAAATCCTGCCCCGGTTCACCGGCGGAAAAATCCAGGTAACCCGATGCATCCGCCGTATCCATGATCGCGTTTCCGTCGGCGCCCATCGGAAAAATATAAAACTCGACCTCCGCGGCGAAGCGCAGGTTGATATTTCTGTTCGCGAGTTTCCGGTCGATTTTGCGTAAAATCCTGCGCGGGCAAGTTTCGCTGGGGGTTCCGTCGGGCATGGTCAGATCGGCGATCAGCCTGGCTCCTCTTTGCTTCTGACCAAAATCCGGGAGAACGGAGAAGGTGTCCATATCGGCTTTCAGCCGTCCGTCGGTTTCCTTGGAACGAAAAGGACCGGACATGGCGCTGGCGTCGATAGGCAGAGGATTGGCGAGAACCTCGTCAAGCTGCCCTCCGCCGACCTCCACGCCTTTTAGCTGCCCTAAAATGTCCGTGAACTGGAGGAGGAGGTAATGGATAGAAGATTCGGAAATGACTCTTTTAATTTCACGCAGTTCCATTGGCTCGGTTTGTCTTTTTGTAAATTGAACAGTGAAACAATGAACTGGGGCTGTTTTTAGTAAAATAATTGAGTGCTGTCAATGGATAATTGCATATTCAGCAAAATTCTGCGATCAATATGCATGTTTTAGACATATTTCGGATTAATTGAGTTAGAGTATTCGATATATACGCAGAATATTGGCATCATAACACTGCTAATCAATTAGGATTTGCTTACGAATTAAGGAATTTCAGCGGATTTTGTCGGATTTGGCGAGATTATGCCTGGAGCATAGGATTCTGATGTTTTTTGCGCTGTTGTTGCCGCCCTTGGAGATGGGAATGATGTGATCGAAATGCAGATTTTCAGTAGTTCCGCAAACAACGCATTTACCGCGGTCGCGATTCCAGACCAGAACCCGGGTTTTGGAGGGGATATTTCGCGGATCGATTTTAAAGCTTTGCTCTTTTCCGGCTTCGGAAAATCGCCGGAGCTTTAATTTGAAAACAAGCCGCCTCCCGTCGGATTCCCTCCAGGCGTCGATCAGGTGAAAAATGCCGAGATCGAGCCACATCCCTTTGCCGAGTTTGCGATACGCGCGCACTTTTTCCGGGGGCGCCAGCGAGTTTTTATAATTCTGCGCTGCTTCAAAGAAGCGCCCGTTCACGGACGGCGAGCCGTCGCGATTGTATTGCGGCTGGTCGACAAGCTGCGGGAAAGGGACGTTTTGCGACCGAAGGGCGTTGTGCCCCTGATAGATGAGGATGTCGTTGTCGGGATCGATGAGATCTTCATAATCCGAAGCGGGAGCGCCGGATGTCAGAATCACGGAATGATCGCGCGTAGGGCGGAAATACATGCCGCGTTGGAAATAGACGCCTTCTTTGCGGCACATTTCTTGAAAACTGACGGCGACGCATTGACTCATAAAAGGTATTTCCGATTTTCGCAGGCGGTGCGACAAATGTTATCGCTTTTTAATCAGCGCATCATACACTTTGGATTTTTCGATTCCCAGCAGTATCGAAACGGCCTTGGCCGTATCTTTCGTCGACAGGCCGAGATGATCCTTCATTTCCGTGGCGCGCGTCAGGATGTCGGAGTTTATCTCGACATGATCTTCCGTCGGAACATGCACGATCAATGTCAATTCCCCGAGCACGTTTCTTTGGGAAATGATTTCTTCGACCTCCCGGCACGCGCCGCGGATACATTCCTCGTGGAGTTTGGTCAACTCGCGGCATAACGCCACGTCCGGATTGCCGCAGCGTTCCGCAATTTCCAAAAGCGTCTTTCCGACGCGCTCCGGCGATTCGTGAAGAACATGCGTTCCGCCGGCGGCGATGGAATGGATGCGCTCCAGCCTTTTTTTTCCTTTGCGCGGCAGAAATCCATGAAAATGAAACTCATCGGTCGGAAAACCGGAAATGGCCAGCGCCGATATCGCGGCGTTGGGACCGGGCATTACGGTGACGCGCACTCCCGCACTCAGCGCGGCGCGCACAACGCGATAGCCGGGATCGGAAATCGCCGGATGTCCTCTGCTGGTTACCAAAGCGACATGAAATCCCTTAAGGCAACTTTCCGTGATTTCATTCGCCCGGGCCGCTTCATTGGCGTCATAACAGGAGATGATCTTCTTTTGAATGCCGTGGTGGATGAGGAGATTTCTTGTCACGCGCGTATCTTCCGCGGCGATAATATCGCAATCGCGCAGGGCCGATACGGCTCTTGCGGTGATGTCTTCCATGTTCCCGATGGGCGTGGCCACGAGGATAAGATACCCCGGTCCGTTCGAAGAATCATTTTGCGAGTGTTTTTGCGAAGAATTTGCCATACGGTGTGTTTAAATTGTGAAAGCGCAAGGGACGTTCGATTCAGAATATACTTTTTTCCCGGTCGATTTTCCCACTGATGATTTTTATTTTTACATACAACAGGGCCGCCAATGAAATGACTCCGATAGCAAACATAATTACGCCGACAATCCTAATTCTTAACGATCCGTAAAAAGACATGACCAATCCGAAGGCGATCATGAATGGAATAAAAAGATAACCAAAAAATTCGAAAACCGTTCTCTTCTGTTCAGGGATTTCCCTGGGGCCGGTGATAAACATCAAGTTGACGATATTTTTTTGGAATTCGCGAAACTGCCGGCGCGCGGCGATGGAATAATCATCCTTAGCCTCGATCATGGCGCCGTATCGCCTGGAGCCTTCCTTGAGCAGGTTGTTTCGCGTTACGAACGAAAAGTATACGTTGTGCTTTTCCTGTTCTTCGGGATTTGCGAGTACGGCTTCCCAAAGATCGTTTTCTATTGCGAGAAGAGCTTGTTGGTCTTCACTCGGATCTGGCGAAGCAAAGCCCGTATCAGGTTTTAAAATATAATCGGCGTCGCTCAACGATAACGTTCCTTTTGCTCAACGAGTTTTCTGGCTTGCACGGCCAGCATTCCCGGCACTTGCTTCGATCGGGCGATTGTTTGCAGATCTTTTACCGTCAGGCGATTCAGGAATTTCGAAGTTTGTTGAATCGGCGTCTTGGGATTCCAGCACAGGGTATGAATGACGGCGTAGCTTTTGGTCCATTCGCGATTGAGCGATACGGCCCGGATCAGTTCTTCCCGCGCGGATTTGTCTTTCGAAAGTTTGAGTATCTCTTCCAGGGTGATTCTGGGATTTCGCAAAACGCATTCCTGAACCAGCTTGTTGCCGGATTTGATCAGAATGTTGCGCGCTTCCAGATTGCCTTTGAGCGCCAGCCTCATCTGGTTGATGACCTTCATTTTCCGGATTCGGTTGGCCAGGGATTCGCGCGTGTCGGCGTCCAACTGCGCTTCCGTGTCGACGAGGAACTCCTCGGCGAAGATTCGGTCCTGGTCGAAATCTTCTTTCAGAAGATCTTCGATGGTGAAGCTCTCCAGGATGCCTTCTTCCATAAGAGCTTCCTGTTTCTCCGTCAGTTCTTCTCCGTCGGGCGTAACAGCCGGTTCCTGCTCCGTTTCGGCGGCCGTTTCTTCCACCTCTTCGGCAGACGCTTCAGGCTCGCCATCTTCATCCGCCTGATCGTCTTCAGCTTCTGCGGGCGCAGTGTCTTCAGCGCCTTCTTCGGCCGGTTCGGCGGCTTCTTCGTCCTCCGCGGATTCCTCGGCTTCGGATTCAGCCTGCCGGGCGGCTTTTTCCGCCAGGAAATCAGTATGAGAGCGCCCCGTTTGCAAACGGTAAAAGTCAATCGCGCGCTGCACGGTGGAGATCGGCGCCGTGTCGTTGTTTTCCAGCGCTTCGATAATCTCCGGCGATTTGAGCAGGTGCAATTCGTTTTTGGCGATAATTTCAACGGCGGGCAGGTGTTCGCAGGTTCTCGCCAGGTAAGCCAGCGTTTCATCCACCGTATTTTTATTCAGGACGATCAGTTCAAAAAACCTGGGTTCGTCCAGTTGCAGATGGGCGAACCAGTTCAGTATCTTGGGAGATACATTGCCCTTCAGGGCCGTTTCGATGATCGTCGGCGGCAACTGCCTGAGGCTTTTTCTCGCCGTGCGCCGAATCGAGTTTTCCTGATCGTTGGCCAGATAATACAGGCAGGTCACAAGATCCAGCGTGATGAGAGGAAGGTTGCCGTTGGCGGCGGCCATTCTCAAACCGACGGACGCATCCGGCGGCAGCGCGGCTTGCAGACGTTCTGAAAGCTCTTCATATGCCAAAGGTTCAAAAGGTCTCATCTTAACCTCAGGAATTCGTTATCCGAAATGGAATTTTCCTGAAAAATAAGTTAGCAGAATTTTTTGGTTATTCAAGTGATTTAAAATGGATTCGAGCCGACCTGAAAAATTTATTCCCGATGCGCCATTTCGGATTCGAGGTTTTCGACCTGCGTGCGGCCTTGCTCATATCCGTCGGATAATGCGCTGGGATGCTTTTCGACGGCGGCTTTGGCGTCGATTTCCGGGTATGCCAGGCGTCCGGCAACCTGCCCGTTAACGGAATGAACCAGATATTTGAAGGTCATCGTGACGCCTTCGAAGTTTTTCATGCCCCGCGTGCCGCCCAACGATAAAAGGAATGACTTCGGGCCGGGGTGGATCAGCGAATTCAACACATACCGGCGAATCCAATATGCCTGAAACCTGTCAATAAATGCCTTCGTGATGGCGGGATAACCGCTGAAAAACACGGGTGCGGATAGAACGAAAAGATCGGCATGATAGATTTTGTCCGCCAGATCCGAGTGCTGATCCTTAATCACGCATATGCCGGATTTATCGCATCCGCCGCAATGTCGGCAAGGAGAAATATCGAGATCTCTGACTTTGAACAATTCCACGGAGGCTCCGGCTTGCGTGGCGCCTTCGATGAAAGAACCCAGGAGCATATCGGTATTTCCGCCTTTTCTCGGACTTCCTGCGACGGCTACGACCTTGGGCATGATATGATTTTCCGTTTTTAAAAGTTGAAATTAACTGCTGCGCACGGACCTCATAACGAAACAACCTATACGCAAGATTAATGGAAAAACAAAGGAATTTGATACGGAGTTTCAATTTTTTGTTACGGCGGCTATATTGATCGAAAGCGATTTTTTTAAAAAAGCGCACCCTCGGGAGATGGGCCTATGATAGACGCTACCGGGAAATTGGCGGAAATTGTCAAAACTTTAAGCGGAGGCGGAAGGCTTCTTATCCTGACGCACAACAATCCCGATCCCGACTCTATCGCCGCGGCCTTCGCCCTTCGCCATATCCTGAGTTTCGTCACGAAAATGAAAAGTAAACTGGGATATGGAGGAACGATCGGCCGCGCGGAAAACCGAGCCATGGTGAAACTGTTGCGCATTCCTTTCTATCCCATGACCGCTCCCATGGCGTCGCGTTTCAAGCATATCGCCATCGTCGACGCGCAACCGGGCGCCAAAAACGTGCTTGTTACCAGAAAGACGGAGTGCGATATCGTCATCGATCATCACATTCCCGTAAAAGCCGGAAGAAGCAAATTCAAGGATTTACGCCAACACTATGGCTCCACAAGCACAATTCTCACGGAGTACATCAAGGAAAATCAGATCCCGCTGAACGCCCGCGTGGCCACGGCTCTTTTTTACGGGATTCGAACCGATGTGGACGACCTGGGCCGTGGAAGTTCGGATTACGACTTTAAAATGATGCATTATCTTTTCCCCTTCGTCAGCCTCAAATGGCTGAAAAGAATAGAAAATGCTCCTATTCCGATACATTACCTGCGTCATTATACGGAAGGTCTGACCAAAGCTGCGATTTACAAGGATGTGGTTACGGCCGATCTGGGAACGATCACATCCCCGGAAGCCGTCGCCGAGCTGGCCGCATTTTTTATTGAAAATCGAGGGCATGCGGTGGTCGTTGGTTTATGGGCAAAAAGAAAACCGCCTGTTTTTTTCCATCAGGACAAGAAGAAAAACGACGAGCGCCGGGATTCTGGCCGTTCAACTCGCCGGGAAAAAGGGATCGGCGGGGGGCCATGACCGATCCGCCGGCGGATACATAGAACTCGATGTCGTAACTCCTGAAAAAATTCCGGAAATTAAAAAGGAAACGGAACGAAAATTTTTAAAACGCCTGGACAGGTTGAAGGCAAATAAAACAACCCTTGTTGAAAAGGCTTCTCAACCGCCGTCTTGACATGGCGTGATGCATCCCTTTCGACCACGGACCAGACCGCAAAATCACCGGTCAACGGCATGGGAATTCCAAAAAACCGCATTTTGAAAACGAAATCGGTGTTTCGCGAAACTTTACATGACTTTTCATAGCGTTATCAGTTGACAAAATTGCGCCTTGCGACCTATAACTTGCAAGCGCCTTGAGGTTATACCCTCATTACCAGGAGGACATCGTATGAGAAAGACAACCCTGACAATCCTAACCGCCGCTCTGGCGCTGCTGATCGCGGGCGTCGCAGGCGCGCACATGCTGAAAATGGACGATCAGTGGGTAACCTTCGACGGAGGGCACTGGGAGTTTCAGCATGGCGTTCGAGTAACCCACCTTCAAATTAAATTTGATGATAATGGACTGAACCTGTTGTCATACAGACTCTTCCCGATAAGGGGAAAATCGGTTTTCAACGACATGCACGTTGTCGTGGACGGCAAGGTCGCTTACAAGCTGTCCGACCACAAAAAACTGGATATCGAACTGCATACCCTGCAAACGCCAAAAAAGAGCTACGGGGAAAAACTCTTCCTGGAACCCGCCGTCAAGGGTTTCGGATTCGATACCGGACTGATCAAATGGTACATCACTTCGGGCGATAAAAAGTACGTTCTCACCTGGAACCTGAAAGATAATTCTTTCGATAAAGAAGAAATCGCCGGGTGATTTCAAGCGGGATAATATGTCAAAAACAAACGGCGCCTCCGGTTAACGGAAGCGCCGTTTTTTACTAAAGTACGGTAATGCGAAGATTTTCGGCATACTTTTTCATTATCTTACTCCTTGGCGCCGGCGCCTGCGGCTATCACCGGGAAGGCCGCGGGACCAACCTCCCGACGACGATCCACACCATCTCCGTTCCGACGTTCAGAAACGACACCTTCGAGGCGGGCCTTGAGGCCGTCGTATCCGACGCGTTGCGCCGGCAGATCGCCGTTCACAAATATGTGAAGACTCGCGATCCGGAAACGGCCGACGTCATTGTGGTGGGTGTTATCAGCAAATTCAACAACAAGCCGATCAGTTTTTCCCGGGGAGATTACGCCGCCGAATACAGGGCTTCCATTCAGGCGCGGGTCAAACTGGTGACGCGTAAAGGCGAGGTGCTGTGGAGCGACGACGGGATTTCCGATTTTTCGGATTATTACGCGACTTCCGACATTTTCCAAAGTGAGTTAAATAAAAAAGAAGCGATTGATCATATCGCCAAAAAGATGGCGAGAGATATTCATGATCGAATCTTCGACGGATTCCAATAAATGATACAAAATCTTGTGAAAAACCTCGACAAAAAAATCGCGCCTGTTTACCTGGTTGTCGGACAATCCGGTTATCTGGTGGAAATGGCGGTCGAGGAGATTGCCAAAGCCGCATTAGCCGGCGGAATCAAGGACTTCAATCTGGATGTGTTTCGCGCCGGCAAGCAAATGGACGATTTCAGGCGTTTGCCGCAAATCGTGCGGACCATGCCCATGATGGCGGAAAAAAGGGTTGTGATCATCTACAAGTGCGAAGACATCGCCAAGGACCAGTTCGAAATATTGAGCGAATTGGTCAAGGGAAATATCGACAGTTGCGTGATGATTATTGCGGGAGCCTCTTTCGATAAAAGAACCGCCATCGCAAAAACGGCGAAGTCCCATGGAACTCTCATCGAATTCGGAAAACTGAAAAACACGCAGATCGTTAAGTGGATCGATACCTTCGCCGACCAGAGGGGGAAAACCATCTCCAGGGACGCGGCCGACTTCCTGGCGGGCGCTCTGGGCGACAATCTGGACAGAATCCAGACCGAAATAGAAAAGGCTTCGCTGTTTGTCGGCGGCGAAAAAACCAAAATCGACCGGCGGGATCTCGAAGAAGTCATGGCGGCGGTCAAAAACGACAATATTTTCAACCTCATGGATGCATTCGGGCAAAGAAAACAGGCCGAAGCTCTCAGGCAGTTAAACAGCATCCTTGATTCGGGCGTGCATCCGATCCCGCTGCATTCCACGCTTTACGGCCACATGAAAAAGATGCTGATCGCCGCAAGTTATCTGCAAGAGGGCATGCCGGTAAGCGAAGCCGTCCGAGCCATGGGAGGAAGTCCCTATTATGCCGGGAAAATCGTCGACCAGTCTAAAAGATTCAGGCTGCCGGAACTGCGGCGCGCCATATTAATCATGGCGCGCGTTGACTTTGCGTTAAAAAACAGCAGAGTCAATGATCAGGCCGTTTTGGAAAAAATGGTCCTGGACCTTTGCGGGGCAAGGAAGTAACTGAGCGGATTTAATGAATTCGTCGCGTCGATCAGGAAGCGGCGCTGTTCGCTTTTTTGGCAAGCCTGGAAATTTTACGGCTGGCCGTTTTCTTCTTGATGATTCCCTTGGACGAAGCTTTGTTGATATGCTTCGCGGCTTGGGACAGAACTTTGCCGACCTCGGGATCTTTGTCGTCGACGGCCTGCAAAACTTTTTTCACCTGGGTGCGAACGTCGCTGCGAACGCCTTTGTTGGCGATGCGGCGTTTCTCATTTTGACGTTGCCGCTTTTCAGCGGATGGATGGTTGGCCAATGTTTTCTCCTGACAATTATTTTGGCTGACGCCCAAAATTCGAGGCTCTTGTATACGTACGTGATCTTTGCTTGTCAAGCGATAATTTCTCTTTAATATCGCGTTGATGATTGACTGAAACAAAGGCGGTTAATGCGCCGGGCGGCTTTGCGGCGACTAGACCGGTCAACTTGATGAACGAACGAAAATCGATTTTACATGCGAGCGGGATCGTCAGCGGGGCGACCATGCTCAGTCGCGTGCTGGGTTATATCCGGGATGCGGTGATCGCGGCCTATTTCGGGACGGGTATTTACGCCGACGCTTTTTTCGCCGCCTTTCGCATTCCGAACCTCCTGCGCCGGTTGTTCGGCGAAGGGGCGCTGACCATCAGCTTCGTCCCCATCTATTCCGAACTCAAGGAAAAGGAAGGGACGCAGCGAGCCCGGCAGTTTTATTACACCTGCTTCAGCGCATTGATCGCCGTCCTGGCGGTTATTACGGCCCTGGGAGTAATTTTCGCGCCCTTTATCGCGAAAATTCTCGTGCCGGGATTTTCGGAAAGTCCGGACAAGCAGGCCGTCACCATCCTCCTTTTGCGGATCATGTTCCCATACGCCCTGCTGATATGCACCGTGGCGTTATTCATGGGCGTTCTCAATTCCTGGAACAGATTTTTCGCCCCGGCGTTTGCCCCGGTGCTGCTGAACGTCGGGATGATCGCCTCCACGATTTTCCTCGTAAATCATTTGGAACTGCCCGTCATGGCGCTGGCGTACGGCGTGATCGCCGGAGGCGTGATGCAGGTGGTTTTGCAGTTGCCCTTTCTAAAAAGCATCGCCCACCTGCCGAAAATCGGCTTCAATTTCAGGGATCCGGCTCTGACAAGGGTGGGAAAGCTGATGCTCCCAAGCCTGATCGGCCTATCGGTATACTCCCTGAACGTGTTTATCAATACGAACTTCGCCTCGCTTCTGGCGTCCGGTTCGGTCAGTTATCTGTTTTACGCAGATCGTTTGATGGAGCTTCCGCAGGGCATTTTTGCCATCGCCGTGGGAACGGCTCTTTTACCGAGCCTGTCGCGGCAGGCGGCGAAAAACGACACGGCCGGGCTCGTGGATTCCATGAATTACGCCATGCGACTTGTCATCATCATCATTTTACCCGCTTCCGTCGGGCTTTACGTACTGGCGCAACCCATCGTCAATGTGCTGTTCCAGCGAGGTCATTTCGATTACAACAGCACGATTCAAACGGCGGCGGCCTTGCGGTTTTACATCTTCGGTCTCGTGTTTTTTGCGGCGCTTCGCGTGATCGTCCCGACTTTTTACGCGATGAAAGACGCTATGACGCCAATGCTCGTGGCCGCCGTCGCGCTATTAGTGAATATTCTCTGCGGTCTATCCTTCATGGGGCCGACGCTATCCGACGCGCAGCCTCTGGTCAGTGCTTTCACGCATCATTTCAATCCGACCGGGCCTTTGCGCCACGCGGGCCTTGCTCTGGCCAACACATGCTCGGGATTTTTCAACTTCGTGGTTTTAGCCTGGCTTTTGAAAAAGAGAATCGGCCGAATAGGCTTAAAAAGCATCCTCAGAACGCTTTTCATCGCAGGAGTCGCCTCGATTATCATGGGAATTGCCGTCCGGTTCGTCGCCGGCTTATTCACGTACACAAGCCATGGCGCCGAGATTTCAAAAATTATCGGCCTGGGATTGTCGGTAGTCGTCGGCGCGAGTGTTTACGCCGCCGTTATGTGGATTTTCGATAAGGGCGAGTTGCGCGAAATTTTCGATCTCAAACGCAAATAAAGACGAAAAATTCGCTCCTATCGGCGGTAGTTTTCTTATAATGAATCTGCTAAAAGTGCCCGTATCAATAAAGCTGCTCCAAGGCAGTTTTTATTGAAAGTTCAACTTAATCTTCACGCATGCGGAGATCGAATCGATGCCCCAACGTATCGAAGTCAGGATAAAAGAAGGGCGCTTTGACGCCCTTGGTGCAAAAATCGCCGGAAGAATCCGGGAGGATCTGGGCATTCCGGTCAAGAATGTGCAGTCCGTGCAGGTGTACACGACGGACATCGACTTAAAGCCGGATGAAATGGATATTCTGGCGGCCCAGACTTTTTGCGACGCCGTCATTCAGGAAGCCTTCGTCAACGGATGCGCGGCGGCGGACAGAGATTTCGACTGGCTGATCGAAGTCGGCTTCCTCCCTGGCGTCACCGACAACGTCGGAAGAACCGCCGGAGAAACGGCGGGTATAAGACTCGGCAGGGACTTGCGCGCGCAGGGCGGATTCCACTCCTCGATACAATATCTCATCCAAGGCGACCTGGATCGCGACCAGGCGGAAAAAATCGCCGGCGATCTGCTGGCCAACGGGCTGATTCAAAGATGGACCATCATATCAACGAACGAACTCGATCGCGAAAAGGGCATGAAGGCTTACGTGCCCAAAGTCGCCGACACGCAAACGCCTCCCACGGAAACCATCGATCTTGAAATCTCCGACGATGAGCTTGTGAATTTAAGCAAAAGCAAAACTCTGGCCCTGAGCCTCAAAGAAATGCACGCCATCCGCGATCATTACCGGGATAAAAAGGTCCGAGCGCAAAGAGGAAGCCTGGGGCTTGCTCCCGACAAACCCACCGACGCGGAACTGGAAGTCCTGGCCCAAACCTGGTCCGAGCACTGCAAACACAAAATTTTCGCCTCGGACATCACGTATTATGAGGGTGATCACGCCGAGGAGATCGACAGCCTTTTCGACACGTACGTCAAGGGATCGACGGAAAAAATCAGAAAAGAAAAAGGCGACCGGGATTTTTGCCAGTCCGTGTTCGTGGACAACGCCGGCGTCATTCGCTTTAACGACGAATGGTCTCTCGTCATGAAAGTGGAGACGCATAATTCTCCTTCGGCGCTTGATCCTTACGGCGGCGCGTTGACGGGCATCGTCGGCGTCAACCGCGATCCATTCGGCACCGGCATGGGCTCCAAGCTCATTTTCAATACGGACGTTTTCTGTTTCGCGTCGCCGTTCTGGGACAAACCCATTCCCCGGCGTCTGCTTCATCCCAAGCGGATTTTCGAAGGCGTGCGCGAGGGCGTCGAGCACGGCGGCAACAAGAGCGGCATCCCCACGGTCAACGGCTCCATCGTTTTCGACGAACGGTATGCCGGAAAGCCGCTGGTTTTTTGCGGCACCGGCGGCCTGCTTCCGGCTGAAGTGAACGGCAAGCCCGGATGGGAAAAACATGCCAAGTCCGGCGATCTGGTGGTCATGACCGGCGGGCGCATCGGCGCCGACGGCATTCACGGCGCAACCTTTTCCAGCGAACTTCTCCACGAAGACAGCCCGGCGACCGCCGTGCAGATCGGCGATCCCATCACGCAAAAACGCATGACGGATTTTCTGCTCGTCGCCCGGGACATGGCCTTGTACAACAGCATTACCGACAACGGCGCGGGAGGCCTGGCCAGCAGTATCGGGGAAATGGCTCAGGATAGCGGCGGATGCGAAATCTATCTGGACAAGGCGCCGCTGAAATACGCCGGACTGGCGCCGTGGATGATCCTTTTATCCGAGTCCCAGGAACGCATGACGCTGGCGGTTCCGAAAGAAAACATCGACGAGTTTTTCGCGCTGGCCAAAAGCATGGACGTGGAAGCGACGATTGTCGGCAAATACACCGATTCGGGTTATTTCAACGTTTTCTTCGATGAAAAGGCCATTGCATCATTGCCGATGGAGTTTTTGCACGACGGCCTGCCGCGCATGGAACTGACCGCGCGTTGGCAGTCGCCCGTCACACACCTCGAAGAAGTTCCGAAAGTCGCGAACTGGGCCGACGCCTTCAAACGCATCCTCGGGCGCCTGAACGTCTGCTCCAAAGAATACGTGGTCAGGCAGTACGATCACGAAGTGCAGGGCGGAAGCGTTGTCAAGCCGCTTTGCGGGGCCATGCTGGACGGACCGTCGGATGCGGCGGTTTATCGTCCCTTGCTTCATACGATGGAAGCGGTTGTTGTTTCTCACGGTCTTTGTCCGCGCTATTCGGATATCGACGCTTACGACATGGCCGCCAACGCCGTGGATGAGGCCCTGCGAAACGCCGTGGCGGTGGGCGGAAATCCCAGGCACATGGCGGGGCTGGATAATTTCTGCTGGTGCGATCCCGTCGCCGCGCCGGATAATCCCGACGGCGAATACAAACTGGCGCAACTCGTTCGCGCCAACCGGGCGCTTTACGACGCCACCGTGGCCTACGGCATTCCCTGCATCAGCGGCAAGGATTCGATGAAAAACGATTACCGCGTGGGCGACGTGAAAATATCCATCCCCCCCACGCTCCTGTTTTCCCTGGTCGGAAAAATCGAGGACGCCTCAAAATGCGTGACGATGGATGCGAAAAAGTCGGGAGACGTCCTTTACATTCTCGGAACCACGCGCCCGGAACTTGGCGCTTCCGAATACTTTGCCGAATTCGGTCTTCTGTACGGCGAAGCTCCGCGCGTTCGATACGATGAAAACTTCCAACTCTACACGCAGTTGCACAGAGCCGTCCTGGGACGATGTATCGCCTCATGTCACGACCTGTCCGACGGCGGCCTGGCCGTGGCGCTGGCGGAAACCGCCTTTGCCGGAAACCTGGGTCTGAGCCTCGATTTATCGCTGGTTCCTTCCACGGAGCAAAGCGGCCGTCCGATGAGTCCCGAAGAAATTCTTTTTTCAGAAAGCGCCGGGCGGTTCGTCGCGACCGTCAGGCCGGACAAGGTTCACGATTTTGAAAAAGCGATGGAAGGATGCGTGTTCGCGCGCGCGGGGCAGGTTACGGAAATCAAGGAACTGAAAATCACGCAAGGCAAAAGCGACCTTTGCGTTTTGCCCGTCGACGATTTGAAAGCGGCCTGGAAAAATACTCTGGATTTTTAAAGGAGTCATGCCGATGCCGAAAATTCGCTCCATCATTATTTCAGGCAATGGAGTCAATTGCGAATATGAAATGGCCCACGCCAACATGATGGCGGGCGCCGACGCCGCGGATATCGTTTCCATTTACGAACTCCTGGCCGGAAAAAAGAAGCTGGATGAATACCAGTTTCTCAACCTGCCCGGCGGCTTCATGGACGGCGACGACCTGGGCGCGGCGAAGGCCGGGGCCACGCGCTACCAATACGCGAAGGTCGAAGGGACGGGCGAGATTTTGTCGGACATGCTCAAACGCTTTATCGACGACGGTAAATGCATCATCGGCGTGTGCAACGGATTTCAGCTTCTGATCAAGCTCGGACTTCTTCCGGCGATTGACGGCAAATATTTCACGCAGTTTGCGACGCTGACGGAAAACGACCGGGGACGTTTCGAGGACCGGTGGGTGCGCGTGTCGTATGACGAGCATTCGCCGTGCGTGTTCACGAAGAATCTGGACGTCATGGATCTGCCCGTCCGTCATGGCGAGGGAAAATTCGTCCCCGCCACGATGGATATTTACGAGGCCATGAAGAAAAAACATCTGGTGCCGATGCGCTACGTGGATGAAGAGGGAAATCCCTCGGAAAAATATCCCGCCAATCCCAACGGCAGCATCGAGGGCGTCGCGGGGGTGTGCGACGAAAGCGGGCGCGTATTCGGGCTGATGCCGCACCCGGAAGCTTATCTGCACAAAACGAATCATCCCAAATGGACGCGGGAGGAACTGCCGACCAAAGGGCAGGGGCTTCGCCTGTTCGAAAACGCCGTCGAGTATCTTCGAAAGGCCTGACCAAAATAAACGGAGTATCAACTCATGGATAAGATCATCGATCCGCGCAGATGCACGTGGACGGACCATCCGGCCAATCCCATGATCAGTCCATACGGCTGCTGGGAGTGGATCATCGCCGATCCTTCTCTGGTCATGCCGGAAGATTCGCCGGACGGGCGTTTCCACATGTTCGCCAACAGCCTTCAGGGGATTCATCACTTCGTTTCGGATGACGGCGCTTGCTGGCGGCGTCTGTCCACGCCCGTCAAGCCGGGCCTGCGTCCGTGGGTCATGAAAGACGGCGATCTCTATTATATTTTCACGGAAAATTTCAGCCCGTTTCGCGGCTCCTTCATCGAAGCCAGGTGGTCTGAAGATCTTAGCCGCTGGAGTGATCCGGTCCGCGTTCTCGCCCCGCGGTATCCTTGGGAGAAAAGCTTTCTGGCCACGAACGGCAACGCCTGCGTCGTGAAACACGAGGGTAAATACCGAATGTATTTCAGCGCCGCCATCGTGTGGCTTTCCGACTGCAATTTTCCCGAACCGAAATACATCGGCGTTGCCGAGGCGGACAGCATTCTCGGGCCGTATATCAAGCATCCCGAGCCGCTTATCGAACCGTGCATCTATCCGTTCTGGCGCAACCTGGGCGCGGGATCGATGAAGGTTTTGCCGCCGACGGGCGATTTGCCGTGGATCGCTTTTAACAACGGAATCTACGTCGATGAAAATCGCCAATCCCGCTCCGAGATCAGGATGCTGGAATCGGCGGACGGCTATGATTGGCGGGAAGTGCACGGCGCGCCGTTAATCGAACCGGAACCGGAAGGTTGGAAAAAAGCCCTGGTCTACGCCATGGATGTGAAACGCCGCGGCGATAAATATTATATGTATTACAACGCCCGCGACGGGTGGATGTTCGGCCGCGAACGCATCGGCCTGGCCGTGGGAAGCCTGCCCGATTGAATCCGCTTTTTATTGACACCGAAAATTAAGCCGTGCTAATCAAGGCGCGGCTTTTTAAGTCTTAGCGCCAGTAGCTCAGATGGATAGAGCAGCGGACTTCTAATCCGCAGGCCGCAGGTTCGAGTCCTGCCTGGCGCGAATCTATTAACTGCTTCAAGTATCAGGATTTGGAATCCTCCCATCCCCCTAGCCCTGAAATTATTCTAAAAGAAATGACCTGGAGAAAAACCTTTGCTTCAATCGCCGTAAAGTCTATATTGGCTGCTGAGATGTGAATTGAAAACAAGGAGTTAAGTTATGATGATTAAGAAAAGCGCTCTTCTTTTCGCCTTTATTTCAATCTTAGCCTTGTGTTTTGCTCTGGCCATTGCCTGCGGCGATGACGATGATGACAACGATGACAGTGACGACGACGGTGGAGATGACGACGACTCCGGCGACGACGATGACGAGGATCAGGCAAAACGCGAGGCGTGCGAAGCCGTCATGGACGGCGTCTACAATCAGTGCTACAGCGAGTTTCCCGGATTAACAGAGGAGCAGGCCGTTGAGGGCTGCATGAATGAATCCGATGACATCGTGCAATGCTGGGCCGATTGCTTCGCGGCGTCGGGGACCTGCGACGAGTACATCGACTGCCTTAATTGGTGCATCGAGAACGCCGGCGGCGACGACGATGGTCCGTCCAGCGACTGCAAGCCGGAACTGTGCCCGGAGGGATGGCCGGATCAACCCGCCTGCGCGGATACGACGTTGATCGCCAAGGGCAAGGAGTGGACCGTGTGCGACAACGGCGTGGGAATCACGCATTATTGTTCCCAGTGTTATGCGGAGAATCTGACCCTGAGCGGACACTCGGACTGGCGCATGCCCACAAAGGCCGAATTGGGCGATCTTTACGATTCGATCAACGGGCAGAACACGGATTGCGGGTACTCGGCATACATTGTCGATCCCTTCGTGCTGACCTGCGTTGCGGTTTGGGCAGCCGAATACGAGGTAGGGACCTCCAACGCCTCCGCCTACAATTTCAACATGGGCGCGGCTTTGGATGGATTCCACCGCGGCGACGGCGGGGCCTTTCGCGCGCTGGCGGTTCGTGATAATTAGCCGGGCTCTTTAAAATAAGTTTGCCTTCATCAAGGGCCGCTGTTATTCTTGATATTGCCCCTTGCGTCGCGAAGTGCAAGGTTCCGCGTTGTCCTGGTTCGATGTACTGGAGGCAAAGCCATGTTTAACCGCGTACGTTCCATCGATCAAATCGTATCCGATCAAGTTCAAAAATGGGAGATGGGCAACTTGAAAGACGCTCCTCCCAAATTAAAAGAGTCCGTCATCACGGTATCGAGACAACTTGGTTCCCTTGGGCAATACATTGCCGCCGATATCGCAAAAAAATTGAATTACGATTTATTCGACCGGCGACTGATCAAGGAAATCTCCTTAAGCGCCAATAAACGCTTGGCTATCGTGAACACTCTCGACGAGAACACCAGCCACGACCTTATTGAATGGGTCAATTCGTTTTCCAATGAGCACAGTTTTTTCATGGACGATTTCATCACGCACCTGATGCGGATCACCAGCGCAATCAACAAACACGGCGGAGCCGTCATCGTAGGACGCGGCGTCAATTTCATCCTTCCCAGAAAGGACATTTTCGCCGTTCGATTTATCGCTCCCTTCGACACCAGGGTGAAAAGAGTGGCCGAGGATCTGAAGATATCCGAAATGGAAGCGAGGAGGGAGGTGATTCAGATGGATTCCAATCAGCGATCCTTTGCACGCAAGCACTATAACGTTAAAATCGGAGACGCCGACCATTATGATATGGTTATCAATACCGAATCCTTATCCATCGAACAGGCTTCGCAGGCCGTCGTGGCCGTGATTAGATCCCCGGAAAATTCTCGCAAATAACCGGGAACGTTCACAACATATGAATATATTTGGACAGCAGCGCAGGCGAATCTCCACGAATAGCCACGGAAATGAAAATGGCGAAAGCCTTGAAATCACGGGCTGCAGCGCACATCCATGAACAGCGCCGAACTTTGCTCGATGATTTTCCGATCCGTGGGTCAAAACACCGGCTCCGTTGAGAATCATGAATGATTCAAATGCGGAATTGCTGATTTCTTTTCTTTTATAATCTTGAAAGCCAACTCTCGGCTTTGGCCGCATCGCTGAAAATTTCAAGGTCCGTTCCGAGGTGTTCCGTCATACTCCGGTAAATGCGCGACAATCCGACGTTGACTTGGGAGTCAAAGACAAAGGCGGTCCGCTTCGGATTCCATTCCTTTGGATAGCGCTTTTCGATATAGCCTTTTAAGTCCCAAAAATCCTCGTAACTCAAGTCGGCCTTAACGCCGCGAAAATCCCAGAAGCCGTTTCGCGTGGCGTACTCCTTCATGGAATACAGCGCATCGACAGCTTCCTTGATAATTTTCAACTTGATTTCGCCCTAGAATACGATTCGGATAAGCCGGTCTTCGATTTGAAAAGAGTATAGTCGATCCACCCAATATCCTTTGAAATAATTCTTACTGATAGACGGCGATTTCCCTGGGCGCTTCCGGGGAAGCCAGCATGGCGGGAGCCCGGCCGCTGCCGTCGTCGGCTTCGATATAAAACTGTAAACCGTCTTCCGTGACATATTTGCCGGGAATTTTTGCATAATATCTTCCGGCGAGCATTTGACTCATGGTCTTCATTTTGAATTTTGATTTCCCGGTCTTGCGGAAATAGAGATTGACGTTTTTGACGATGACGTCGTCGGTCACGCTGACGCCGACTTCAAAACCCTCGTCCGCGACCGCCAGTTTCAACGGCTCCAGCGATATGACCGGTTCCTGCAGATCCTTGCGGCGCAGCGAGTCTCTGGCCTTTTCGAAAAGAGACCTGTTTTCGGGTGTTGCAAATCTCGGATCCAGCCAGGCGCTTTTATCCAGGGCGACGACCGCCAGAAACTGTTCGTAGGCTTTATTTTCCTGGCCCAGGGCGTGGTGGCAGATTCCGAGATATTTTCTGGCTTCCATGCTTTGCGGGTCGCTGGGAGAGTTGGCGCCGGCGATCACCTCCTGCAAAAGATCGCGAGCCTCGGAATACTTTTTGAGTTCCATTTGGATCGTTGCGTCTTCCAGTTTGGCCGACAGCCCGCCTTTGACCCTGATGACGTAGGGACTTTGGGCGGAAGCGAAGGAGGCCGGAGTGCGACTGGTCGCATCGTCGGCAAGAATGAAAAAGCCAAAGCCGCTTTCCGTAATTTCCTTTCCGGGAATTTTCGCGGCGTACGTGTCGCCGACGACTTTTTCCATCGACAGTCTGTTGAAATCGCCGCTGTCGCCCGGTCGGTAGTATAGAACGACCCTGTCGACGCCCATGTCGTCGGTCACTTTGGCTTCGATTTCGAAATCGTCGCCCACGTAGGCCCGTTTCAGCGGCGACAGGACAATGGAAGGCGGCGCGATGTCTTTGGTCATGACGCTTTTTCTGGCCCTGGCGAACAGGGAGGCGGCTTTTGACGTGGCGAAACGCTTGTCGAGGCGCGTATCCATATCCAGACTCAAGGCCATGACAAATGAACTCAACGCCATATCATCGTACCCGAGGCCGACGTGCGCGATGCCGAGATACTTGTAGATTTCCGCTTTTTGCTGCGGCGGGGCCGTTTCCAGAAGCTTCGACAACGTATCCGAAGCCCACTGATAATTCCCGCTTTCCAGGCTGCTTACAGCGCCGGCGAGGTTGTTTTGCGCCGCCTCGGCCGGATTAAGGCAAACCAGCGCAAAAGCGATTGACAAAAAAAGAATCGAGCGAAAGCCACGCATATTCTTTATCCTCCGCAGCGAACTCATCCAGGCAAATTAACGATTGATTTGCGCACTGATGCAACTCTTAACACTGATTATTCCTATCGTATTTGCTATCGAAACTCAAGAGAAATCTCATTGACCTTTCCCTTCACTTGTTCCAGAATGGCCAGGCTCGCGAACGGACTGTTTTTCCATAAGGTTTGAAATGGCCAAGATTCGCTTATTCGGGGCAGATGAGTCGGCTCAGGGGATGACGGAATACATCCTTTTGGTGACTCTCATCATGATTCCCTTCATCGAGGTGGTCAAACCGCTTTACGAGATGGTCTTTCGCGAATATCGGATCATTACCTTATTTGTCAATCTGGCATATCCATAAGGAACGCTGCACTTTCGGAATTCAAAGCGTTTTGGGAGGCATTAAATGAAAAAACTGTTTAAAAAAATGAAAAAAATGGTTCAAGCCGTGCATAACGACGAGACCGGACAGGGCATGACCGAGTACATCATCATCGTCGTCCTGATCGCCATTGCCGTCATCATTGTCGTCAGCGTCTTCGGCAAGCGAATCAAGGCAATGTTCGGCGAATCGACGGAAGAACTCGATAAAATCGAAGTCGCGCCCACGGAAGATTATTAAAACATTTTTGCGATGAACCGGTACTTGATTTTTCGCAGCTTAACGCCGTGAATCGCCTTGGCCCGCCCAAAATTTGCTTTACGGCGTGTCAGGCTGAGTTGAAAAACACTTCTTCGCCACGGCGTAGATTCGGGGGAGGGCTACACCGCGATGATTGCGGCCGTCATCGATGCTTTGTTGTACGTGGTCATAGCGGTGTGCGCCGTCACTGATATCAAAGAATCGAAAGTTCCCAATATCGTGACCTATCCCGCCATCGTCGCGGGTCTCTTGCTGGCGGCTCTGGCAGGCGGATTTCCGGGATTCCTCAATTCGCTTTTGGGTTTTTCCCTTGGATTCGCCATGATGTTTTTTCTCTTCTTATGGGGAGGTTTCGGCGGAGGAGACGTCAAGCTCATGGGCGCCGTCGGCGCCGTCAAAGGATACCCCTTCATCCTCTACGCCGCGTTTTACTCGGCCATTGTCGGGGGCATCTATAGCCTGGCTCTTGTGATCTGGCGGGGAAAGCTCAAGCGGACATTTTTCAACATCGGACATCAGTTGATTGCGTTTGTGCGGCCTTCGTCGGCATTCGCCGTTCCACTGGATAAAAAAGAAAGCATCGCGATCCCGTTCGGTTTCTGCATCTGCCTGGGAACACTGTGGGCGATGCTGGAAAGTTTCCTGAACAAAAGCGTTATGGACTTGTTGTTTTAATTACTTCGGGGCGATCAGATTTTGCGGGATATCGAAATCCGAAAATCAGGAAAAACTAAGCTCATATGGATGGGCGCGTTCATCGCCGTGCTTTTGTGCCTTGGGCTTTTCAGCTCCTGCAAAGACTCCGGTTCGATCGACGAACTCGGAGACTTTGAAGAAGATTTTCAGAGCGCGGACCTGGACGAAGGCGACGCGGCGTCGGAAACCCTGGATTTCGGCATTTCGAAAAGCAAACTGGGAAACTACGCGTCGTACGCTCTTTTCGGCGCGGTCGGCCTCGTTTTATTTCTGGTCGTTTTCAACACCGTGCGCCGGGCGCAGTCCATAAAAAAACAGATGAAAAAAGAGCAGGCTGATGACGAGCAAAACAAAAAAAAGCGGGGCGAAAGCGGCCAGGCCATGGTCGAATTCGTTCTGATCTTTCCCGTCGTACTTTTATTAACCACGGGAATCATGCAGATATCCCTGCTCAAATGCGCCCGCATGCTCATGAGTTATGCCGCATTCAATGCCGTTCGATCCGCCATCGTCTGGATCCCCGTGGAAATCGACGGGGAGGAACAGGGAGAAAACTTCGATGCGGAAAACCATATTTCCAACGATTACGATTCCGGCAACGTAAAGATGACGCGCATCCGCCGCGCGGCGCAGCTTTCGTTGATCCCCGCCGGCTCGTCCCACCATTCCTTTTTCAATTCCTTCAACGTCAGCGGGCATGGCGATGACGACGAAAGCGCCGGAGACGGCGGCGCTTTTCCCATATTCACCGATGACTCCATTGTCGACTACCTGCCCGAATACGTCAGGGACGCATTCGTCGGTGTATTGAGTTCGCTGGGGGAAACGGCCACGGAAACCTTTATCGCCGCCATTGCCAGACGATACGCCTACACCACCTTTTTTTCCGACGTCGTCTTTCTGGATGAAATGGGATCGGAAGTTCACGAGTTCACCGTCGCCGACAGGCAGCCCCTGACGGCGCAGGTCAAAATGCTTTACCATTTACGAATTCCCATTGCGTCCGCGGTGATCGGAAAGCACATGGATTTTGAAATGGCCCGGGCCATTCGCCTTGGCGAACGATCCGACGCGGGACCGGGATTTGTCTTCGACGACATCAGCGACGATCAAAATTATTACACGCTGCTGACGGAAAAAAGCACGCTTTTAGTGGAACGAAAATTCAACCACGCAAATCTTCCCTGGTAACGACGAGAAAGGGCATGAGGGGTCTGAAAAAACATATCGCAAGGCGCATCGCCGGCCTTCATCGCGATGAAAGCGGCCAATCGATCGTTTTTATCGCCCTGACCCTTTTGCTCATGGTCGTTTTCGTCATGCTGGTGATCAATTCTGGGCAGTCGATCACCGGCAAGGTGAAAATGACCAACGCCGCCGATTCGTCGGTGATCAGCGGCGCCACGTGGATGGCCAGAGGATTGAACACCGCGGCCATTATCAACAAAACGGAAGCCTACGTGCTGGCGATTCTGGTTCTGACCGAATCCATGAACAGGACGCATCAGTTCACGGCTTTCGCCCTGGCCGCGCAGTACGCCACAGCCGCCTATCTCATGACCAATCCCTTTACCTACATCCCCGGCATTATCCTCATGGCCGTCACGCACGCGCATTACGGCATCATTTTCGGCAGCGCTTTTTACCCCACGACCTCGGGAATGAAATGGGCGCCGAAAGGATACGGGGGCAATTATTATTCCATCGACGGACTTTACGCCAACGTTCTTCGGAAAATGCGGCCGCCGCTCTGGAGCCTTCTCAAAGCCCTAAGCGCCGCAAACGATAAACTGACATACGTCTTTCCCGTCGTGGCGCAGGCGGAAGCGATCCATATGGGCATCGCCAACGAAGCCGACGTGGCCTTGCTGGTTCCGACGATACCACAACTCAATCCCACGCGGGAAAGCGGCTGCGAGGACGACCGGCTTTGCCTGCCCATCGTTCCCGCCGAGGAGTTCAGCGCGATCTGCGGCCCTTTGCGCGAAGGCGAATACAATGAAGGGTGGGGCACGTACGACTTCACGCGCGATGTCTGGAATCCAACGTGGACGCCCACGGAGGAAATTTATCATTTTCCCGAAACGGGCATAAATGAAGGCTCCGTGGACTATTTCCACGAATACTTGCCGTACTACTGGACCGGGATTTACTACATGTTCCAGTACAGCCCGCCTTTCGTCGTCGAGCTTCACAAACTGGCTCTGGAAATGCAGCTGGATGATATCTGCAGCGGCGGATCGGGCGACACGACGATGGAAATCACCATCGATCAGACTCCCGAACAATGTTACGAAACCGAAGAGAACGGCGGGGATCTGCCTTTCATCGCCGATTATGAAAAGACGTACAAGTATACGGCCTACCGCTACCTCCTCCAGGGAAACAGCCTCATATTAAGCGGCGACATCAGCGATTACTACGAGACTTGGAACGCCGATTCGCAGTGCTCCAGCGCGGACTATATGCTGGAATGGGAGCCCACGATTCACTGCTGCGAACAGCACAATTACTGCAGCGCTTCAGGCGTCAGAACGATGGGCGTCGATCCCGAGCATCTATGCCGAAACATCGTGGTGGGAACCGATCCGCCCAAACCCGAAATGGCCGATCCGTCAAATCCGACGAAGGAAGAGATGGAAGCCCTGGAAGAATACATGCGGATGGCGGAAAATGGCGAAGTGGATGAGCTTTACGGATGCGAGTGCCTCAAAAGCCCGCACTCCGTCGATATGGCTCAGGATCAGCATTTTTTGAGCGGCAATCCCTACAAATTCGGCGAAAGCATCGAGTGCAGCCGATATAAAAGTAACAACTGTATTGGATCGGTCGGCAATTTCCATGGCTTCGACGGTTCTCTGGGCTGGATCGAGGTGGCAGGCGGCGGCGGACCGACCGGCGGCGCGGGCAGAAAACCATACTGGCGTTTGACAAAGCAATGGGACTGCGCGCGCAATGATCCTCTCAACGACTCCGTTTGCCATGACGCCGCCATTGAGACCGATCCTTACCGGCGCGACTGCTGTCATTACATGGCCTGTGACGATAACGGAAATTGTCACCAGGAATATGAAGATAAAAAGAAATGCTATTACGTCGACCTCGTGGTTCTCGAAGGCTGTCAGTTCAAGGGCATGGTTCAGGCCGACGACTACCTGGATTATCTCAAGGATCAGATGGGCGACATCAATATGGGCGGCGGAGGAAGCAGCGGCAATTGCGGTACGAAAAACGGACCCACGAGCAACAACGACAACGATCCGGACAAATACGGCAGCGCATGCCGAGAATTGCAGCAAACGGGACCGAGCGACTCCATCAGGGCCGACAATGAGGACGGCATGAAAGTCGTCCGCGTGCAGCAACTGGACTGGACGCCGACCATCGAGCTCAAGCCGGTGTGGGCGAAACACATGAAATACTTCGCCGGCGCGTATCAATTCCCCCGAGAGGCTACAAAAAAGCTGGCTAAATCCAGAAGCTTCGAAGCGGCCGACCAGGGCATCTACGCCTTCGGTTCAGCTCTGATATACGTGCCCGACGGCGTGCCGCAAAACATGTTTCAACAGGAATGGCGCGTGCGCCTGATTCCCGTTCAATACGGAGAGGAAGGCGTCTCGACGGTTGCGCAGCATACGAAGCTCATCGAGCTTGCCAATTACGTTGACAGCAACGGTCTCAGCGGATTGATCAGCGCATTGGGCGATGATTTTGCCGACGGCCCGCTGGGATTTTTGGACGAGGACGATCCGGGATTGTTCGACGAGGAGGCCAACGAGTGGCTGATCAACCACTAAGCAAAATACCGCAGGAAAGGCGGAGCCTGGGCGAAAGCGGTCAGGCGCTGGTGGAGACGGCCATCTTTCTGCCGATTTATCTGCTCATTATTTACGGCATGTTTTTCTTCGGAGAAGCTTACGTCAACATGATTCGAATCCATCAGGCGGCGCGCTACGCCGGAATGATCTATATCACCGGCGCCGACCACGAAACCGTCGAGGCCGCTTTAGCCGACAGCTATTTCGCCGATGACCGGCAGGATCTTTTCACCGTTTGCGACAGGTACCAGGGTGAATGCGCCGGCGATGAAGACGACAGCCTGTATGACAGTTTCGGCGACATGTTTTCCGGCGCGTCGTCCCCCGAAGACGTTCTCCTGGCGGCCCTTAACGACAGTTTCCTGCCGGTTATTTCCAAGGCGGAAGTGGAATTCCAGTTGCTGAATCCCTTCGAACCGACGGGCCGAGAGCCGTTTACAAAAAGCGCATATACTCTCAAGGCCCAATGGACGATTCAGGGAAACCCCTGGGCCTGGGAAGAAACAAACGGCGTCACGTTGGCGGATGTTCTCGTCGGATTGCTGTGGGATATCGCGGGACCGGTCTTGCAGCCGATCTCGGTCGTACTGGGCGAAATACTGGAATGGGATTTGCTGCCGGCGCCGCTGCAGGATGTTTTGGAACTCATTTTTACCGATCCGCGTTAGAGGAGTTTTCGTGAAATACATCGGACGGGCCATACTCATCGCCGTCATGGCGGGCGCATTTGGGATCACCGCGATCCTCTTTCGCCTTCCAGGAAACGGCGGCGAAGCCCGGGCCGACGTGTGGCAGGTTTTCAGCGGCGTTGTCCGTGAAATCCCCAAATTTATACACGCTACCGAAGGCGACGGCGACATCCAAAGCGTCGACATCAACGGCAACCGTCTTTACTACAGAAATATCGTCACCAACCGAAGCGCCAAAGAAGTCCTGGACTATTACGAAGCCGAATTTCGAAAACGAGAATACAATATCGCTCCGGGAAAACTGCGCGACGATCCGAAGGTCGCATCCATCCTGAAAAATACCGAAGACCTGGTCAACGCCGCGGCGCCGCGCATCACGCGCGTGGACGGCGAAGGACTCAGCTATCTGGGCTATCTCGATCTCGGCACGGGCGATTTTTTGACGAACTACTCATTGCGGGGCGGCGGTTTCGCCAAAACGGGGAACGTGGATTATATGGGAGTCGGCAAAGCCATCCTGGCGTTTGACGAGGGGCCGGGCCGAACGAGCGTCCTGTCGTTATGGACGGGCAAGGATTTCGATATATACAAATTCATCCCGGTCGAAGGCGCCGACGCCGAGGGAAATGATATTCCCGACCTGCCGCGCATGCCCGATTCACAAAGACTTTTATCAACGCGGGAAAGGGATTCATCCGCTCTTGTCGGCGTCGGCATTTACAAATTGGATAAAAGTGTACAAAGCTGCATGGTGTATTATCTTGACGCTTTGCGGGAAAAGGGCTGGGTAAAAAACCCCATATATGAAAGCGCCGACGTCGCCGCCGGTGAAAACGATACCATGCTATACGCAAAGAATGGCCGGGAATTGCAACTGAGTTTCGAGGAAAATGGAGAGGGCGGAACCATGATGACGGCCATTGAGCGAAACTTCGGAGGCTAACGGATTCATGAACAAAAAACGCATCATGATTATCAGCGTGCTGCTGGCGGTCATTGCCGTGGCTTTGATCCAGCTTTACACGCACTCGATCAAGGAAAAGTATTCCGGCGAGGCCAATATCCGGAAGGTTGTCGTTGTCAGACAGGATTTGGCTCCCGGGACCGTGATTTCCAAGAAATTACTGGCGCAAAAAACGTATCACAAGGATTTCGTGCCCCAGGGCGCCATCCTCATGTCCGATCTCGCCCGGATCATCGGCATGAAAACAACCGCCCCGGTCGAAAAAGGCGCGCCTCTGTTGACATCCCACTTCGAGGAAGGGGCGGCGACGACGGTTCTGGCCGCGAAAATGCTTTCCGATATGGTCCTGGCCGGAGAACGCGCCACCACGATTATGGTGGACGAGCAAAGCGGCGTAGCCGGATTGCTGCGTCCGGGCGATCACGTGGATATTATGGGCACTTTTATGAAAATGGATAAAAAGACCGGCAAAATGACGCTGACCACGACCACGGTGATTCAAAATCTGCCCATCCTCGCCGTGGGAGGCCTCGTGGGCGCCGGCGCCCTGAACACCAAGGAGCGCAAAGCGCGCGGATATCGGTCGGTCACGCTCTCGGTCACGCTGGAAGAAGCGGAGCTTCTCACTTTCGCGCAGCAGAAATCGAAGCTCACCCTGGTTTTGAGAAATAACGAAGATTCCGAAACTCTGGAAGATATCCCGGAAATCAACTTCGACAATCTCTTCGAGCCTGAGCTTCGAAAGAAAATCCAGGAGAAAAGAAACCGGATCAACAGAAGTCGAATCAAGATCATTCAATAATCAAAGGCCTTTTTCGGAGGCGATGCGATGACAAAAATGTTTTTTAAAATTTTGATGCTCCTGTCGGCGGCTTTGCTGCTTTTCGCAACAAATGCCGCGGCGGAAGATTACCATCTGGACGGCGGGGGCATGACGACGCTGCCGGCCAAGGGCGTCGTTCGCGTTTTGGTGGGCAACTCGTCGGTGATCAAGGTGGAAGCCGCGGAAAACGATACTCTGCTGATCGTCCGCGCCGTGGGCAACGGTCTTTCCGAACTGAAACTCACCTATAAAGACGGTCACGAGATCACGCACACTTTTCGCGTCACCAACACCTTCGCCAAACCCGACAAGGGCAGGGGCGTCACCAACGCCGCCGATGTGGCCGCGCTTTTGCAGGGAATAAAAGGAATTGAAATCCGGCAGATCGGCCCCAGAGTCGTCATCGACGGGCACATCATGAACGAGGAAGACAGCGAGAGAATCAAGCAGGTCGCCGAAAAAGTCTTCCCGAACGGCGTCGTTATTTTAGCCGGCGACGAAAATCAGATCATGAAGGAAGAAGAAAATATCCTCGTGGAATTCCAACTCGTCGAGGTCAACAAAACCAAGGGCGGGCAGTACGGCCTGAAATGGAATCAGCTTCTTTCGGCGGCCCGCCTGGAGATGGGCGCGGCCGGCCGAAGCGGCCAGCGTCCCTCTTCCTTTATCACCATAGAAACCGGCGTCGATGGTTTTTTGCAGGCCATGTTCACCGACGGTTTCGGAAAAATTCACGATTCTCACCGAATCATCACCGTCAACAGGAAAGAAGGTCAGTATTTCGCCGGGGGTGAAGTGGGATTCAGAACGGTCTCCCGGGAATCCTCCAACGTGATTTACAAGGAATACGGCACGAAAATTTCCGTCACGCCCGAAGTGGATAAAGCCGGCAACATCCGCCTGAACCTCAAAGTCGATATTTCCACGCTTTCCGGCGTCAGCACCGACGGCGTTCCCAACCTTTCCAAGAAAAACGTGAACAACATGGTCCGGCTGCGCGAGGGAGAAAGCATCGCATTGTCCGGCATGGTTTCCCGCGTCGGAAGCGAAGATGTGGAAAGGCTCCCCGGCCTCGGACATATCCCGGCTCTGGGAACGCTGTTTTCCTCCACCGACTTCCAGAAAGGTGATTCGGAGGCCGTTATTTTCATCACCGCCAGAAGGATGGACGCCGAGGACCAGGAAAATATCGACATGATCAAAAAGACGCAGTTCCGCTTCCAGGAAATCGATGAAAACTGGTGGGAGCGAAAATGAAGCTCAATCTCGTCATCAGGCCGGACGACATGGAGGAGTTTTTTCATCCTCTGGAAAAAAGCCCCTTCGTCATCGGGCGCGCCGAGCCGGCTGATTTAGTTCTCGACAGTCCCGACATTTCCCGCAAGCACCTGGAAATCACCGTCGCCGGCGATTCCGTTTTCGTGTTGGATCACAGCCGGACGGGCACATATATCGAGGGCGTCCGCCTCCCGCCGGCGCGCAGCATTCCCTGGCACGCCAATGAAACTTTACGGATGGGCGAATACACCGTCAGACTGGACATGCCCCTGGTCCGCGTCAAACGGCGCCTGGACGAAGCGGCCGCAATCCCCGGCCTGGATTCCGGTTTGAAGGTTTCTGAACTCAGCGTGCCGGAAATCAAGGTTTTTCTTCATAGCGAGCTTCTCTCGCGACTCGACCTGCGTTGGGTGGATCAATCCGCCAAGCCCCGGCACGAACTGACCAAGGAAGTTTACGAGAAGATTCTCGATCTCATCGAGGAATTCGAGGATTTTCCTGAGCACGTGAACGCCAAGGAGCTTGCACGCCAACTCACCAACGACGTCGTAGGATTGGGTCCTCTGGAAGACCTGCTGGCCGATTCGAGCATCTCGGAAATCATGGTGATCAACGAGGACACGGTTTTCGTCGAGCGAAACGGGAAAATCACAAGAACCGACGTGGCCTTTACGTCGCGGGAAGTTCTTATGGCGGTTATCGAGCGCATCGTTTCCTCCGTGGGAAAACGCATCGACGAATCCAGCCCACTCGTGGATGCCCGCCTGCACGACGGCTCCCGCGTCAACGCCGTCATCCCTCCGGTGGCCCTCAAAGGACCGTGCCTGACCATACGCAAATTCAGCGAAAATCCCTTCACCGTCGACGACCTGATCGGTTTCGGCTCCATGACAAGGCCCATGGCGGAATTCTTGCGTTGCAGTGTACTGGGCAAGCGCAACGTCATCATCAGCGGCGGCACCGGATCGGGCAAAACGACGTTGCTTAACGTTCTATCGGGCTTCATCCCGGAAACCGAGCGCGTGGTGACCATCGAAGATTCGGCGGAGCTTCGGCTCACGCAGCCCCACGTCATCACCATGGAAGCCAAACCGCCCAACATCGAAGGCAAAGGCGCCATCACCATTCGTGACCTGGTGAAAAACGCGCTTCGCATGCGGCCGGACCGCATCGTCGTCGGCGAATGCCGGGGCGGCGAAACGCTGGACATGCTCCAGGCCATGAATACGGGGCACAACGGCTCATTGACCACGCTGCACGCCAACAATCCGACGGAGGCTATTGCGCGCCTGGAAACCATGGTCCTCATGAGCGGCATGGACCTTCCCGTCCAGGCCATTCGGGAACAGATCGGAAGCGCCGTTCACCTGATCGTACAGCAAAACCGTTTCCCCGACGGCTCCCGGCGCATCACGCACGTCACGGAAATGATGGGCCTGGACGAAGAGGGATACATCAGGATGGAAAACATCTTCAGCTTCGAACAAAGGGGCTACGACGCAAACGGCCGCATTCTAGGCGTCATGGCTTCGACGGGTTACATACCGAGCTACGTCAAGGAATTGGTCCACATGGGAATCGATGTCCCGGAGGATATTTTTAAGGTCTGATATGGACGCCGGAATTTACCTCATAAGCGGTTCTTTGCTCCTGGCCTTGGGAATTTACCTGGCCGTTTCGACGCATTACAAGGAGTTCGAGAGGCGCCTCAAAAGCTTTTACGTCTCCTATGCCGCGCAGCATAAGACACTGTTTGACGCGCTGTTTATGCGCGTGGATATGAAGCGCTTCGCGGTCATGCATTTATCGGCCTGCGCTCTGATGCCTTTGGGAGCTTATTATCTTCTGAACAGCACTGTCTTGGCCGTCCTGTCCGTCCCGCTGGTCTACATGGCCCCGCGTTTTCAAATGGCCCGAAAAAACAAGCAGCGCAAAGAACAACTCAGCGTCCAGATCATGGACGCCCTGGGTCTTATCGCCAACGCCCTCAAGGCGGGTTTGACGCTTCCCAAAGCTTTTGAAAGCGTCGCGAATCAGATGATGCCCCCCATCAGCGAGGAACTGTCTTTGATGCTGCGGGAATACAAACTGGGCATCCCCATAGACAAGGCCATGTTGAATATGTCCGAACGCGTGGGGACGACGAATATGGAGATTTTCATTACTTCCATAGTCATCGCCCGTCGCAGCGGCGGCGATATTGCCGCGGTTCTGGAAAAAATGGGCGAGTCGATGAAGGAAATCTACCGTCTGGAAGGCAAAATCAGCGCTCTGACTTCCCAGGGCAAGGCGCAGGGGTTCGTTTTAGGTCTGCTGCCTTTTTTCCTGGGCGTCGTTTTGTACTTTATGGACAAAAACATGATTTTGCCGCTTTTGACCACGCCGCAGGGTTACGCGATCTGCGGCGTCATCCTTCTGTTCTGGGCCATCGGGATTTTCTTCATCTGGAAGATCGTCAACGTCGAGGTTTAGCGTATGGATTTTTTGATAGAGCAAATACCGATCGTCAGCATCGCCTTTATCATCCTGGCGATCTGGCTGTCCGTACGCTATCTCATACCGCGTCCGGAAGAAGTGCAGCGCTTCTACGAAGAGTCGATGGACCAGCACCAGAAAAACAAATGGCGCAAAATCGCCGAGCGCGGACCGACGGTCAAAGTCCTGCAATCGGCCATGCTGATATTCGGCGTTTTCTTCAACCGCTTCACCATGGCGGACTATCGGATCCGGACCAACAAACTGCTCAAGGCCGCGGGTTATCCCATGGCGCTGAACTGCGAAACCTATTGCGCCCTGATGGTGGTGACCACCATCGTCGGCGTCACGCTGGGCGTTTTCATGGGAATCGGCATGAACGGCGAAGTGAATATTCCCATCCTTTTGCTCATGACGCTCATCGGCCTTTATCTGCCGAATCAATGGCTCAAGGAAAAAGTCCAGAAACGCCGGTGGGAAGTCTCCAAGGATCTTCCGTACAAAGTCGATCTTCTGACCTTGAGCGTCGAAGCCGGCATGGATTTCCAGGCGGCTTTGGAAAACGTCGTCGAGCGCGACAACAGTGAAAGTCCCTTGCGTGAAGAGCTTTTCATGATGCTGCAGGAAGTCCGCGTGGGCAAAACCCGCAGCGACGCGCTGCGCGGCATGGCCGCGCGCCTGAATATCAGCGCTCTGAGCACGCTGGTCGGCAACATCATCCAGGGCGAAGCCATGGGAACGCCCATAGGACACATTTTGAAAACTCAGTCCGAGATGATGCGCGTTCAAAGATCCCATCGCGCCGAAAAACTGGCGGGCGAAGCGCCGATCAAGATCATTTTTCCTCTGCTTTTTATCTTCATCGCGGTTTTTCTCGTTTTATTCGGTTCCATTATCGTTCGTTATATGCGGGGTGAGTTGGGGCTATGATGACGGCCGGGCAAGCGCAATTGTATTTGGAAGGCAAGACCGAAGCCGTCTTGCGTTCGGTGAAGATCGCCCGGGGTTTTTTGGAAAGACTCATCGGTCTTCTGGGACGGTCCGGCCTCGAAGAAGGCGAAGCGCTGATGATTCCCGACTGCGGTTCGGTGCATACCTTCGGAATGCGCTTTGTCATCGACGTTTTGTTTTTCGATAAAGACGGAAACGTTCTGGCCCTGTACCCCGACACTCCGTCCGGCTACGTCCTCACGCCGCGTTTGCGCGATGTCCATACACTGGAAACAACGGCCGGTTTTATTTCGCGGCATGAAATCAAAACCGGCGATAAACTCATCCTCACAGCGGGGAACGCATGAGCATTACGCTGACGATTTCAGATCAAAGTTACACCCTTAAAACCGGTGAAACCATCATTGGACGCGACACTTCCTGCGACATCATCATCCAGGATCCTTCCGTCAGCCGGCGGCATGCGAAAATTATCAGCGGCGATTTCGACGGCGTTCTGGTGGACCTGGGCAGCTATCACGGCGCCGCGGTCAACGGGGAAAAAATCAAGGGACGCGTCAACATCTATCAGAACGACGTGATCGGCATCGGAAGCGTCGTTATTCGCGTGGACGCCGGACCGGCGCGGCCCATCGTGGATGATTCGGATGCGCCGGCCGAAAAGAGCAAACCTTCCAAAGGGTTCAAATTCGCTTTTACGCAAAGCGATGTGGACAAGGCGCAAAGCCAAAACCGCCTGAAAAATCCCGTCTATATCGCGTTAATGATTGTTCTGGGCGTTCTGGCTCTGCTTTCCGTCCTTTTGCTCGCCATGCCCGGCGCGGGAAAGAAAAAACGAAGAGTCCTGTCCCAAAGCGACGTCATTAGGATCACGCGAGAATATCTGGACGCCGCACCGGTGGTGACGATCGAGGGCTTGAGCGACGAGCAAATCACCGAAGCGGCCAAAGAACTGTTTCTGAATGCGGAAAAGAAACGGGCGTTTATTGAAATACGCCCCGATCAGGCATACGATTCTTATCGGCGTTATCAGAAGTCCCTGACTCTTTTGAAGGCTCTGGGACACAAGCCGGACTATTACGACAGGCTGATGCTCAACATGAACGACTGCCGCAAGGTCGTCGTCGACAAGATCCGCCGCTTTTTCCAGGAAGGCTGGGTCGCCCGGAAAAAGGGCGATTATGAAAAAGCCCAGCAGGCTTATCAAATGATCATCAATACGGTGCCGTCACAGGATTATCCGATTTCGGCAATGATTTCGAGTGATATCCGATTCATCAGTTCCAAATTGGCTCTGAAGGGTAAAAAGAAATGAAACTGGTTTTCATAAACCATGAGCGTGAAGCTTTTATCTCCGATGAAAAAATCGTGACGATCGGCAGCGGTTCCGACGCCATGATCGCCGTTGATTCCGAGAACGTGCAGCCCGAACAATGCCGCATCGTCGCTGACGGGAATCAATACTTTCTCGAAGACTCGGGCGGCGGCGTTACGATGCTCAACGGCCGCGTGGTCGAACAGCGGGCCGAACTGGCGAGCGGCGATTTGATCGGCGTCGGCAACGTGAAAATGCGCGTTCAGGATCTGCCGGCGGCGGATGACGAAGCCCCGGCGGCCGATCCCATGGCGACGCAGAAAATCAACATCAATAACTTTGCCGAGACGCAGGCGTATAAAGCCGATGCGTCGTCAGCCGGCGACGAGACCGGCGAAAAAGTCCCGCGAGAATCCGGACCGCCAAAAGGAATGGACAAGGATGAAACGTTTCACGGGCAGGTGAATCTAAAAGACATCAATCCTCACAAGCTTCTCGTGTTTAAAAACGATCAGTACCTCAAGGAATTTCCCATCACGCAAAAAGAGATCCTGATCGGCAACGGCTCTTTGTCCGACTTGCAGCTCGACAGCGATTTGATCGCCAGAAGACACGTGAAAATGCTGCTTGTATCGAGCGGAGTGAATCTCCAAGCGTTGCAGGATGAACTGAAAGTCTATGTCAACGGCGAAGAAATTTCACGGGCGGAACTGGTTTCCAAGGATGTGGTGACTTTCGGCGACATCAAGCTGATTTATCTGGCCCCCGGCGCCATCGTCGCAAAAGATGAGATTGCGGATATCCTGAAAAACGGCGTCATCAAGACGCCGAAATCCAAAAAGAAGTTTTTCCGCATCGTCATCGGATTGCTGGGCTTTATTGTGCTGATGCTTCTGATCGGAGTGATGAGCGGCGTCTGGAAGGAAAAACCCAAAACCACGGCGGCCCTGCCAAAGGCCGTCCTGGATGAAAGCATACGAACCGCTATCCAGGAACTAATCAACGAGCGCGACTGGGACGGCGCCCTCAAGGAAATCAAGGCCAAAGCCGCCTCCCTCGAAGATGCGGCGCGCTTCGAAGAGCAGGTGAAGATGGAAATGGACAGCCGCCGGGCCTACGTTTCGTTGCAGGAGGCTGTCGACAAAGAGCAGTGGGAAAAGGCCGCGGAATACTCACGCAATATTCCGGTGGACAGCGTCTATTTCCTGATGATGCGAAAACTATTCAGAGACCGCTCGGAAAAATACACGCAAGCCGCATTTTCCGACGCAAAATACCTGGCCGGCCGTAAAAATTCCTGGGATGAGGCCATGAAGAAACTGCGCCTTGTCCTGCAGCTTGATCCCGATAACCGGGCGGCGCGCCGTTTATATGAGAAACTGGACCGAAGGACAAAAACGACGATCGTTTCCACCGGCGGCGACGACGATACGGAAGATACGGAGTCGACGGTTTCTTTCTATAACGAATTCGAAGCCGCACAGAAGCTTTACCTTGACGGCAGTCTCGAAGAGGCGCTCGCCAAATTCAAATCCTTAAGTGAAACCATCACGGGCGCCGACGCGCAGGTCATGAATCTTCCCGGCGCCATCACGAATCTTGAAATGACCCAACGCTATTACAACCTGGGAATCGAGGCGCGAAACAAAGGACAGCAACTGGAGGCCGTCAACGTTTGGGAGATCATGCTGGGACCGGCCAGGCAGGTTGCCGATGGTAGGATTCCCGTCAGAATCGCCAAAGTGCGCGACGAAATTATTCAGTATTATCTTCCCAAGGCCGCCGAATTGCTGAAAAAACACAAGGATCTGGAGTCCGCTTCAATTTATAAGCGCATTCTTCTTTACGATCCGCAAAACGCAAAGGCGATCGAGGGCCTGAGCGCTTTCGATCAAAAGGCCAAAGCCTATCTCGACAAAGGGAAAATGGTCCGGACCGACCTCGGCTGCGAGAAAGCCGAAACCTATTTCCAAATGGTCCTGGATCTGACGGACGAATCGAACGAAATCCATCAAGAGGCCATGGCGGCCCGGACCGACTGCGCGAAGTGAAATACCCCATGATGTATCGTTGCGTTTCCAGGCTCCTCACTTTCCTGCTTCCGATCGTCCTCATCGGCCTGTGCGGCTGCAGCGTCGCCTGGAAACTCAAAAAAGCCGACGAAGCGTTCAAGGGTGAAAACTTCATCGAAGCCGAAGAACGTTACGGCAAATTATCCGATAAATACCCCGGCGATCTTGCCATGCGCTATTGGACGGCTGTCTCAGAATTCAAGCAGAAAAAATACGTCGAGGCCATGAAGAACTGCCAGAAAAATCTGGACGCGACGCCGGATCACCTGTTAACCATGGCGCTTAAAGCGGAAATATTTCTGGAAGCGGGACAAGTCGCCGAGGGCCAGATGGTTCTCGAATCCATCCTTGTAAAGCACCCTGAGGACGTCAAAAGCTATTTGCGCCTGGCGCAGATTTACCAGAAAAAAGAGCAGGCCGACAGAGCCGCCGCCATCATGGAGGACGCCGACGCGCACGGTGTCAACGATCCGAACATTTACGCCAAACTTTTTCAGCTTTACGAGCAGGACATCAAAGACGAGCGCCTGGCGTATTATTACTTGAAGCGCTATTCGGAAACGGCGACCACGCGGGTCGGGCTTTCCGACATCATTTACGACCTCAAAAAGCGCGAAAAAGAAAATGACGCGCTGAAGCAGTTTTACGTGGACCGCAAATACATTACGAACGCCCGGCGCAGGATGACGGTCAAGGATTATCAGGGAGCCGACGCCCTGCTTCAAAAGGTCACCATCCGCGACGCCACCTGGCACAGAATGTCGGGCTTGATCCAGCTTTTGCTCGGCTATCCGTTTCTGGCGCAAAAGGAACTGGATACGGCTTTACGGATGTCGCCGAAAAACGCCGAAACCAACTATCTGCTCGGAAGAGCGTACTGGCGCCTGGGGGACAATGATCTTGCCGTGCAATACTGGCGGCAGGCTCTGGCGCTCGATCCGTATCACCAGAGGGCCAGGCAAGCTCTGGAGCAGGGATTTCCCCCCGAGGAAATGGAAGCCGCGCCGAAGGAACAGCAGCTTGAATAAATCTGTCTATTAAGACCAAACCAAATGTTCAATGAATGCCTCATACATCGGACATGTGTTTGTTTGCTAATTCTCTTACCATGGTTGCTCTTGCAATATTGTATCTATAAATCAACTATTCGGTCAGACCGGTTGTTCAATCCCGGATTATGCGATTTTGCGATGTCTGCGTTTCCAATTTTTGATAATCTCCGGACAGATAAATTGCACTTGTATTTTATTTCTTTTCAAAGCATTTTCAAAAATCCACCAGTCAGAATCGGTAGCGTTTTTAATTGGAGTCATTCCTCCTTTTGATATTGCCGCGGCTGCAAATTTGCGATCCGATTTATCGAAGCTATCCAGCGCCGGATCATTTGGAAACTCGTTAAAATACGGAGGTCGCGGTATAGGTGTTATCGGCACTTGTTCGCATTCATGGCGATTTGCCTGATTGTCAAATATCCACTTTGCAAAATAGTGCCCGGGACCGGGTTGTCCCGCAAATCCTAAATTATTCATATACTCTTTGAGAATGAGGCCTTTGTCGTCTAACACGGTAACGGAATTATCTTTTATCATTTCGAGACTTTCAATAGCTTTTTCGACACATGAATCGGGAATTCCATCTTGTTCGCCGTTTGCCGCTATGAGCACATTTGTATCAATCAGACAGCCATTATCACTCATTGCCAACATCCTACTTTTTTAAAGATCTTTTTTTCTTCAAGATTGCTTTTTGCATAGCGGCCATTTCTCCGAATTGATCCCCGAAAAAATCTTTCGGCCAATTCTCAATGTTCCCGAAAATATCCAGTTCGAGAGGCGTCAATTCAGAAGCTCCGTTTTTTCTTTCACAAAAATACAATTTGATCATATCCTTCGGTTCGGCAAGAAGATCTCTTCCTTCCGCTGTCTGAATTTCATCGAATACGCCTTCTGCGATACGCCTTTGAAGCCGTCTCAATAAGTGTTCGCTATGACTTTCAATGATTAATTGAATCCTTCTATTGACGGCTACTTCAATAAAGAAGTCGGCCAAACCTTCTTGCACCGAAGGGTGGAGATGAATTTCTGGTTGTTCCAATAGAACGATAGACTGTTCAGGGACATAAAGACAAAGTGTGAGAACCGGCAATATTTGAGAAACTCCAAAACCAACATCGGTCAAGAGAACCTCGGCAGATTGTGAGGTATGCCTTACTTTGACATGATATACATCGCTTCCCTTCGCTATGCGTTCTACTCTAAAATCGTAAATTAAGCCTAATTTTTGCAGCCATCTGGCTAAATACGCCTCCAAAGTCAAACGTCTTTTTTTATAACCGGGGGATAACGTCAATCCGTCTGCCTTGGCGGCAAGTATTGAAGCAATCGCGTTTTCCCCTTGAGAACCCATATCGGCCGGCCTTACTCCCGTCCATACGTACCTTCTTCCAGGTTTTGCACGCAAAGGTCCGAGATAATAAACCTTCGAAAATAGCTCTTCAAATTCAAGCTCGAATTCGGATAGAAAACCGGCATTCTGATAGTAAGAATTGATTTGATCAGGAAAACCATAGCATTTGATGGGCCTGGGCAACGGCCATTGCCGCCCCGTGGATTTAACGAATTTAAATCGCGTTTCTCCTTCATATTCCAAATCGAAAGTCGATTCGGAGTTGTCTTTCATAGTCATGGAAAAGATTCCATCATCGAATTGATATTGAAGAAACTCTACTTGTATTTCGCCGCTCTTGCCTTCAGAAACTTCCGCAGCATAAAGGAGTTCATCATCCCTAAAGACATCTTCATTTCCTTCTTTAACATCACCGATTGAAAACTCATCCGGCAAGTTCCATAAAAGTGACCAACTTAAATCAGTTTTTTTATCATGCCCATGAACGACTTCTGAAAATGAGCCGAGATCGATATAACTTCGCTCACCGCCAAGGTGGAGAGTCAGAAAACGATCGCGCGATTCAACAGTTTGTTTGAGCATTAGAAGGAATTGAAGGATGCTCGTCTTACCGGAACTATTCGTCCCGAAAAGGCCGGTAATTGGGGCTAATTTCATTCTTTCAATTTCACGCCAGGATTTAAAATTCTCCAAAGACAGTTCCCGAAGCATTATGCGCCTCCGCAGTGTTGAAATGGCCTAATCATTCAGCGTGCATGCATTTCTTCGCCCCACTCTCAATCTAGCATCTCATCGAAAAGATGACTAGACGATTGCAGTGACGAGTTTTTTTGCTTTTTTTACTCCCAATTTACCAAAATGCGGTAATGCCAAAGACTACTTGCCAAAAAATTACGATGAATGCTTCTTCATGCATCGTTTCTTAAGAATTTCGGCATACGCAGACCGTAGTTGATGATATCCTCGACGAACGTGGGCGCTTTTTTCGTGTAGACGTGATTTCCGCCGAACTGGCCCGCTTCCGTGCTTTTGACCTTGAAGACGAAAATATCCTGCACCAGGTAGTTTTCTCGGGAATCCATCCCTAGGACTTCCGAAATATGGCTGACCTTGCGGCTGCCGTCGCGATATCGCGACGTATGAACGACCATGTCTATCGTGTTGGCGATCTGCTGTTTCACCGAATAGGGCGGCACGTCCACGTCGGATTGCAGGGCGGTGTTCTCCAGACGAAGCAGCGTATCAACGGGCGAATTCGAATGAATCGTCGACATGGAGCCGCCGTGGCCCGTGTTCATAGCCTGCAACAGATCGAAGGATTCGCCGCCGCGTATTTCGCCGATGACGATGCGGTCCGGGCGCAGGCGCAGCGTGGCCCGCAACAGATCCCGGATTGATACGCCGAAGCGTCCCTTGTCGTCCGCGGGTCGGGCCTCGAAACGCACCAGGTGATCTTTTTGAAGCTGCAACTCGGCCGAGTCCTCGATGACGATGATCCGTTCTTCATTGGGGATCATGGAACTAACGGCGTTGAGCAGCGAGGTCTTGCCGGAGCCGGTGCCGCCGGAGACGATGATATTCTTTTTCAACAGCACGCAGGTTTCCAGAAACTCCAGCATTTCCTCGGTCAAAGAACCGAAGCCGACCAGCCGGTCCATGGTGAGCTTCTTTTTGAAAAATTTGCGAATCGCCACCGCGGCGCCGTCTAATGCGCAGGGAGAAAGAACGACGCAAACCCGCGAGCCGTCTTCCAGGCGGGCATCCATGATGGGGCGCTGCTCATTGACTTCGCGCCCGATGGCCCTGCCGATGTTTTTGGCCGCCGCCACGAGGGATTTTACGCTGTTGAACTTTTCCGGCGCGCGCTCGATCTTGCCGCTTTTTTCAACAAAAATTTCATCGGGGCTGTTGATCATGATTTCGGAAACCGTATCGTCATCAAGGTATTTCTGCACGGGCTCCAAAAAAGGTTTTAGGAAACGAAAGGGACTGTAGACGCCTGTTTCGGTGGCGGCTTGAATCTCCGAAACATTGATTTCGCGCGTTTTCTCTTCGATTTCCGGCTGGTTTTCCAGAATACGGATATTGCAATCGCCGACCTGCACGGTCGATTCGGGCATAATCATCACTTCGCGGTCGATGCGCGCGCCGTCGACAACCGTTCCGTTCGTGCTCCCCAGATCCTCGATGAAAATTCCTTCTTCGCGAACCCGCACTATCGCGTGATGGGAACTGATCGAATGACAAGGCATCACAATGTCGTTTTCCGGGCTTCGTCCGATGGAGCAATCCTCCTCAACGGCTTTTTCCTGACTCTCAATGGAAGGCCCCGTTATTTTCAAGACAATCATTGCATCCTCCTTCAAAGGCGTCGCCAGGAATCATTCATTGCTATTTATAAGCGGACACTTGCCTATCCTTGTAGCAAGAATTCCCTCATGCCAGCAAGATTCAAAAGCAACGTTCTTGACAAATCCGGCCCCACTGGCGCAAACCGCATTCATTCCCGTTGCCCTTATTCCCCTTAAATTCCATGTCCTATATAGTGTGCGTGGCTGTTGATTCATGAGGGCGAAGATGAATTCCCGAAGAAAATGGCGTTTGCGATATTTTATATATTCATTTGCTTTGCTGGTCGTCATGTTTGCGATTGGCGAAACTGCAATGCGTTTAATCGGGTTTGAAAAATCCCAGGCCTATCTGTTTTTAATTCACAGCCACGCACGCGATATGCCTCTGCTCGTCCCGAAAAAGAGCGATCCGGGCAAGCTTGCGTTGAATCCCGTCGCAAAAGCCATGTTCAACGATCAGCTTATTTCGAAGAATAAAAAATCCGGCGCATATCGTATTGTCTGCATGGGGGGATCGTCGGTGCGCGGCGACGGATTACCGCCGCGGGATAGTTTCCCTTCAAGACTGCAGGCGATATTGAAAACGCAATATCCGATGAATGACATTGAGGTTATCAACCTGGGCGGCAGCGGCATGACGTCCGCGCAGTTGCTATGGTCCGCGCCCGCCGCGATTACGCTTCAGGCGGATCTGGTTGTCATATACGCCGGGCACAACGATTGGGTCGGCTATCGCCTAAACGATAATTTTGTAAAGCATCGTGCGTTGGTAAAAGTTCGTGCATATTTATCACGCAGTTCGTTTTATTCTTTTATGCGCATATCGCTCTTAAAAACGCTTGGTCTGCGTGATGAGCCGGCAAAACAACCTCCCGGCGGCCCGGCAATGCCTGAAGAGTTGCAAAAAGTTGCAGCCGACTTTCAAAACAACATCGATAAAATCATCAAGCTGCTGCGGAAAAACTCCGTGAAGGTCATAGCCGTCAGCGTCATCAGCAATCCATATTTTCCTCCCGCGGGCTTCCCGTGGCCCGAAAACTACTGGGAAAATGTCAATGGGATAGCCAAAATTGGTTTCACGGAAGATGCGATCAGCGATCTGCGGAAAAGCGCCGAAAAAACAAATCGGACGCAGGACGCATCGGTGCGCAGTTTCCTCGCAGGCATTCGCGCCAGGCAAAAGGATAATCTTCCCGCCGCTTATCAATTACTGGCCAAAGCTCGCGACCTGGATAATTATCCGCTTCGCGCAACGAGTCTGTTCACAAAATACCCCGGCGTAGACGACGTCGATTATTTGGATCTCGAAGCGCGATTTGAAGAGCGGTTTAATAAAGGCGAGCGTGTCGGCGACCTGTTTCTTGACAATCTGCATCCCAGCAATTGGGGAGGAATCTGGATTGCAAATCAAATCGCGAGCAAAATAAGGCAAAAAGGTATTATCAGCTCAAACTGATGCCGGTCGTGAAAATGCAACAATATAAAAAAGGGTTCTTCGAGGATTACCGTACTTTTTATGATGAAGTACGGTAATCCTCGAAGAACCTAAAAAAGGAATGTGACCGGCATTCCTTAATCAAACCGAAAATGTTAAAATTCCAATCGTACAGCTATCGGAGGAATTCATGAAAAAATTATGGTTCATCACAATAATGGTTTTAATTTCAGCGACTTTTATTTTCTTGACCATGTTTCTATCCTGCGGCGATGACGACGACGATGACAATACGGAAAATGAAGATGCGAACGACGATATGCACGACGACGCAAACGATGACGACGTGAACGATGATTCAGCATCGCCTGATGACGATACCGTGAGCGAATACAATCTGGACCTTGACGTGTATCCCGGCGACGCGAAGCATTATGGCATTCTCTGCGGAAACGACACGATTGCCGTTTTGGATTCGGACGGCTGGTCGTCGATTGATGCCGAAGGGTATAACTTCCTGCGTTGCTATGCTTTTTCCCGCGATACTTTTTATCTGGCCTCAAAAAACACCGTCTTTCGCATGCGTCAGGGAGAAATGGAAAATCTCGAATTCACCGGAGAAATCAATCACAACTGGATTAAATCGCAGCCTATGATTTTCTACAACGATAACCTCGGTTACGTGGGATCGTATGAATACAGAAACGGAACATGGACCGATCTTGGCTTTAAATTTTGGGATATTCATGCGGATAACGACGGCGTCGTGATCGACGATACGGATCATTGCCTCAAGCATTGGGACGGAACGCAATTGGAACTTTTAACATGCTCATCCGACCATCCATTAAGCGAACCGGCTGATGTATCTTTTACTTTGCTTGAAGTTCAGTACAACGGCGCAGACGATGTCTGGGCCAGGCTGGAAGGCGGCGCTAGCATGGATTCGGATACCATGCATTTCTCGCACTGGGATGGTGAGTCATGGGAAAACACGATACAGGTCAGTGAAAGCATCGATATCCTCGATAGCTCCGGCAATATTTGGGATGTCAAGGAAGGGGAGGTAGGATTCGCCGTGACACAGGTCTTCGCTTCCGAAGAGAAAGCCAAATCGGGCTTATATCAACTCGGCTCCGGCGTGTGGCAATGGAGGCCGCGCGTCGATGTCGTTTCCTACCATTACGACCGCGCAATGACTATTTCAGCCGCCGGGCAAAATGAAGCCTGGATCGCACGTTATCATTACATTGACGGAGAATACGAGGAGGATCCCCCTCTCTACAAGGAGTACTACCTTGACCAATATTTAAGCGGGGAGCACTATTTCTGGGAAATGAAAGACCTGGGAATTGACGGCATACGGGATATCGATGTCAGGCTCGACGATTAATAGGGCGTAGGGAAGGAATTTTGTACGACATCACTTTCATACCTTACGACTATCTGGATTTTGTGTTGATCGCCGTCGGTCTCCTATCCCGGCGGCATCCGTTACCAGCCATGCTTTCACGAAACGCTGTACATGCTCAAGTTTCCCGTCCGGGACAACGACGCCCGCTTCGATTATCGAATCGAGATTACGCCGGAACTGGAAAAGTCTCTCGGGAAAATATGATTCGGATTCTCAAGCTCACTTAATAATCGAAGACTAGCGGCGGAAAATAGGATTATTGAAATATATTTGCCTAAGGCATAAAATCTGCTCGGACGAACGCCACTATAATTTATGGATGTAATATGTATAAATTTACAAAATACGCCTGGATATGCTCTATCGCTATTGCACTTTGCATGCTGCTGATTTCCTGCGGGGATGATGACCCTTCGACAAGCTCAGGGCAGGCTGATTCCGGAGACGATGACACCGAAGTCGAAGGCGATGACGATACGGTCGGCGCCGACGACGATGTGAACGACGACGTTGACGATGATGACCCGCCTCGCGAACTGCAGCGCGAAAAACTTGAAGCCATGTTCGAGGAAATGGGTTTCAGGCCGTACCTGGAATTCGAGCCGGTCCGCGAGGAAGAAATCTGGGGAGGCTATACGCGCTATTTTTACAGCATGGACGATCTGCGCTGCTACGACGGCTCCGAGGCGAACGTCGCAATCTCGTTTGGCGATTCCGACAACGTGATCTTTTTCATGGACGGCGGCGGCGCAAGTTGGCCGGGATATTTCTTCGGTTTCGAAATCGATATGCCGCGCAATGAGGGCTACATCAGCCGAAGAGAAAGCAATCCTCTGCGTGACTGGAATATCGTTTATGTTCCGTATTGCGGCAACGACCTGCACGCCGGCGACAATGAGATTGAAGGCCTTTTGGGAACACAATATCATCACGGCGCAAGGCATACCGCCGCGGCCGCAGCTTTGATGAAACAAATTTTTCCCAATCCCGATAAAATCCTCCTCACCGGAATAAGCGCCGGCGGATTCGGAACTTTCTTCGCGTGGCCTATCGTCAAATCCCTTTACATGGACACGCAGACCTATATTCATGATGACGCCGGAGTCGGTTTCTGGAACCCGGACGCGCAAGATACCTTCGATGTCATCATGGATGCCTGGAATCTGCGAATTCCCAGCGCCTGCGTGAAATGTCAAAACAGTACGGTCAAGACATGGCTGTTCGAGCTTTATATGGAATATGATCCGAGCCTGCGTGTCGGGATGTTCACCTCGTATCAGGATTATATTATTTCGGAATTGTTTCTGGGAATGACTGGCCCGGCATTCCAGGCCGTTACATTGGATGTGACCGGGCAGATCAAAAACAATTACCCTGATCAGTTCGCACGCTTTTTCATCAAGGGACGCGTCCACACGTCGTCTCTTCTGGGCCTGGGACCGAATTACTCCGTCGATGGGACATCGCTTTACGACTGGGTCGGAATGCTGGTCAGCGAAGACCCGGCCTGGGACGATCTGCTGCAATAAACACCACGCACGCGGGCTGCTTCTTTTCAGCCGATTATTGCAAACAATTATGAGCTCAACTACATTGCTAAAGTGAACCGGTCGTACGTGTTTGGGGAGCACATAATGAAAAAAACAAATTTTATTTCATTCGTTCTTATCCTGGTTTTATTCACGGCAGTCTCTTGCGGCGATGACGACGATAATGACGACAGCGACGTATCTCCGGACGATGACACGCAATCCGATGACGATTTAAACGACGACCTGGACGATGACGTAAACGACGATGTTGATGACGACATTAATGACGACATAGACGATGACGCCGATGACGACACGGTGCCGGACCGGACTCCGCTTTTCGACAGGCAGGGCAGGGAGGTGATCCTGCACGGCGGCAATTTCATGGCGATTGAATATGACTGCGTGCAGGAAGACTATTATCAGATGGTCTGGCAATGGGGATTCAACGCCGTGCGCATCCTGATCACGTGGGCGGGCCTGGAGCCGGAGCAGGGCGTTTACGACGAGAATTATCTCCCGAATGTCGTGACGCCGCAGCTTGAGTACGCCGCCAACGCGGGCCTGAACGTGATCCTGGACATGCATCAGTGGCAATGGTCGGATTGCAGCGACGGCATGGGAATGCCCACGTGGATATGCGACGACGTGGGAGACTTCGAACTCGAATGGCTGTATCAGTCCGGCATATTCTGGAACCATCCCGAATACATCGACGCTTTCGTCGCCGCGTGGGAGAAGGTCGCCGAATTTTTCGCCGGCGACGACCGCGTGTTCGCTTATGACTTGTTCAACGAACCCATGGCCGGTTTGCGTACGCCGCCGTGGTTTTCGGAAAATCAGCTTTATCGCCCGTTATACATCCGCCTGATCGACGCAATCCGCGCGCATCATCCCGAGCCCTATCTGATCGTGGAGCCGACGATTATTCATGCTGTCGGTTTGCCGTGCGTAATGGATCCCATCGACGCCGAGCGCCTGATCTATGGCCCGCATTTGTATCCCGGAACGATCTCCTGGGGCGGCGATTACACTTTCCCGCGTTCCCGTATCGAACGCGACGTGAATTATCGCCTTGAAGAAACGAAGCGCTTGCAGATGCCCTTGCTGTGGGGCGAATGCGGCCTTCGCTCCGACGCTTTGAATTCGATGGAGTTTGCGAGGGACGCGACGGATATCATGGACGAGGAAATGTCCCACTGGCTCTGGTGGGCCTATGGATACGACGAAAACTCCATGGGTATCTGCACTTCGGAAGGCGAGCCGAAGCCTGAGTTTTATCCGTATCTGTCCAGGCCGTACCCGCGGGCGACGGCGGGCCTGCTGGTCGATTCTCAATTTGATTCGGAAAATTTCGACTACACGCTGACATTCGAAAACAACGGAGACATGGAGCCGGAATCGATCATCTACCTGAACACGGATTATCACTACGCAGACGGCTTTGATGTTTCATGCAGCGATCCTGACGGCGCATGGAGCTTCGATTTCAACGAGGACACGAACCTGCTAACCGTGCATTGCGATCCCGCGCAAGCGGAACATACAATTACAGTAACGCCAAGGATTAACTCTGATAGGATCATTAGATTTTCATAACAGTAACCACTTCATATTTGACATATAATATGCAAATATCGCAAATCAAGTATGTGTCAATACTTGACGAAAGCCATATAAGTAAGCAATAAAATGCGTTAGACGTGAAAGTTCCATCCAAATTGAAAGCGAGATCGAATGACTTATCAAAGAAGCCTTTTGGCACTCCTATACTTCGCATTAGCACTTGTTTTATGCGTCAGCGCATGTTCTCCCAACGAAAGCTCCGGCGGTGGTTCCGATGGCGCCAATACGGGCGATGACGACACGGGCGGCGACGATGACGATGACGATCTGGTGGATGATGACGGAACTTCGCCGCCGCAGTCGCCGAGTAATCTGGAAGGCCAGGCCGACGGACTATGGGCTATCGATTTAACCTGGAAGTTTAATTCCGGAAACGAAGAGGGCTTTAATCTGCAACGAAAGACAGTCGACGGCGCATTTGAAACCATTGCCTCCATTGGGGCCGGCGAAGACTCATATAAGGACTCTGGGCTTGATTGCGAGACGAGATATATTTATCAAATCCTGGCCTACAATGAATATGGGGAATCCCAGCCGTCCAATGAAGCCAACGTAACCACGGGCGGACCGTGTATCATTGAACCTCCTTCGGACCTTGAGGCAACGAATCAACTTGTAGGGGAAATCAATCTCCATTGGGAGGACAATTCAAATTATGAAACCGGATATCTGATTTTCAGACAGGAAGTATCCACTCGAGAATGGGTGGAAATCGCCAGAATACCGGAAAACTCGACGGACTATACCGATCAAATCAATGAGTGTTTGCCGGTTCAGAGGACATTCGAGTATCGCGTACAAGGATACAATGACGCTATTGCGTCGGATTGGTCGAACATCGCATCGGGAACGGCGATTTGTCCCATCGCCAGGCCGACGCAACTGTCGGCGGAATTGATGGATGATTACACCGTCAAACTGACATGGACGAATAACGCGACGAACCAGAACGGATTCCGAATATTAAGGAATGGCAATCTTATTGGAGCAACAGGCGCGGATGAGTTTGAATATTTTGATTCATCAGTTATCTGCGAAGAGAATCCCCAATACACTGTTGTCGCCTTTCACGAACATCTTGTATCCGATATAAGTAATACCGCCAGTTGTCGAACGTTCACATGCTCACCTTTCATTGTATCCGCCAACCAGGATGGAGTAAGCGCCATCAATTTAGTTTGGACGGATTTAACGAACCAGGAAAACGGTTACGAAGTTCAAAGACAGGCCTCGGCGCGCCAGTGGGAGACCATCGCAACGCTTTCGGCCAACACGACGACATATACTGATACCGCCGTGGAATGCAATTTTGGATATGAGTACCGTGCAAGGGCCACGACGGCGAACAGGCCTTCTCCCTGGTCGAATGAGAAAAACGGTGAAATGGTCGGTTGCATAATCTCTGAGGAATGTTATGCTAATAACGAAGGGAATCCCGATAACGACTGCCTGGTCTGTAAGACGGGCCAAAATCTTTCTGATTGGATCATCAACGACGGTGAAGCTTGCAACGATGGAATCTGGTGCAACGGTGGAGATTTTTGCGTTTCCGATGAATGTATCGTACATACCGGTGATCCTTGCGGATCAGACAGGCAATGCAATGAGACAGGCCGCTTTTGTGCTACCGGCGGTGCGGAATTGGATATTGCTCTTTTAAGCAGCGATGATTCCAAGGTGGCTTTATATAGCGTGTACGAAAATGGCGAAATTAATGCGTTGATAAAACAGGTTATCGACTTTTGGCTAGAATTCTTCACCCTGGCGGATTTCAACGAAGATGGTTACATGGATATCGCAGCGACAAATTCAAATTACTTTTATGTATTGTTGAACGATGGGAAGGGTGTTTTCTCACTTGCACAACAATATGAAGCCATTACACCAGCCATCGTAGTTGAAGATATTAATAACGACGGCCATAACGATATTGCTGTTCTGGGAGGAGAAAACTATTCTGAGGAACTGCGAATATTCCTTGGGAATGGCGACGGGGCTTTCCAGGAGCCGTGGAGCCAAATGCTGAGCGTGTACTTTCAAACGACAATGACTTCAGGAGATTTCAATAACGACGGGAATATCGATCTCGCATACGGAAACGATTCGGAAATGGCCGTCGGCATAAGCTTGGGTAACGGCGATGGAACATTTACGGATGGTGCAGGTCCGGGGCTTTCCGACGGATCACCGAATAATATTAAAGTGGCTGATATCAATTCCGACGACAACGATGATATATTCGGAACCTCCGGTTACTATGGTTACAGATATTTCGTTTCCTTGGGAAACGGGGACGGCTCCTTCAACGCGCCAATCGAAACGGTATTGAATGATGAGGATTGTGTCGGGTTGATCGACAGCGGCGATTTCAACAATGATTCCCAGCCGGATCTTTTCATTCAAATCAATGATCACGATCAATCGGGAAATTATTTTTATCTACAGGGCAACGGCGATGGATCATTCCAGGACGCCGTTGAATTCGAGGACCCAGGTTGGCATTTTGCGATAGGCGATATCAACGGCGACTTGAACCAGGACTTCGTCATTGCAAATAGTACACCGCCAGAACCAAAAGGATTAACATATTACTTTGGCAATGGAGACGGGACATTCCAGGAACCGATCAATATTTACGGCGATTATGATGACGAATATAAATTCCTCGCATTGGGTGATATCAACAATGATTTACATCTGGATACTATTGCCACAGACGACGAAAATTATTCTTTATCGACGCTGATGGGACGGGCAGACGGCGCGTTTCCTGAAAGTTCGGAATACGTTGTCGGGTCGAGAGCCAAAGATGTGAAAATCGGCGATTTTAACGGGGACGGCCGACTTGATATCGTGACAGCGAATTACAGTTCAAATACAATTTCGATTCTGATGAACAAAGGAAATCGCGACTTCGATACCCCGGTTGATTATTATTCTGGTCAGTCAACTCAATCCGTGGCTGTCGCTGATTTCAATGGTGATACGAATTTAGATATTGCGACGGTAAACAATTTGACGAATGACGCGTCCGTCTTTTTGAACAATGGAGACGGGACTTTTCAAAACGCCGTTTATTATTCGGTTTTTGAGTCCCCGCAGAAAATATACACCGGTGAATTCAATGGCGATGATATCATCGATTTGCTTGCCATTAGTTCGAACCACCTTTCTTTTTCCCTGCTGTACGGGAACGGCGACGGAACCTTCGGCGCGGAGAACTTGATTGTCACAGGCGCCACAAATAACTGCGCGCAAATTGAAGATGTGAATAACGACGGTAATAAAGACATTGTCAGCGTGCAAAGAAACGCTGATAAAGTATCCGTCCGCCTGACCAACGGTGACGGCACCTTCACCTGGAAGGGGGATTATACGACTGGAACGTCTCCATGGAACGCGGTTGTAGCGAATTTCAACGGCGATTTCGCTTCGGACATCGTCACCGCAAACCAGGAAAGCGAAGATGTGTCATTGTTGATCGGCAGGGGCGATGGGACATTCGAGCCGGCAATCAGCATTTTTGTCGGCGGGCAGCCCACATCTTTGGCATTTGCTGATGTCAACGCTGACAATGCTTTGGATTTGCTGGTCGGTGATGAAGAAAATCATACACTCACCATTTTGAAAGGAAATGGAGACGGCACATTTGCTTATCCGATAAAATATATCGTATGTAATGCCCCGATAGCCGTAGTCGTCGCCTACTTTGGCGGGACTCCCTGATTGATTATATTATTTCAACAAATCTATAACCATGCAGGTCATAATTGTAATATTGTCGGCATATGTCTAAAAACAATTATATGCGAAAGCTTGACGAAAAGCCTTGAAATAAGCCATATTTTCCCGTGGGCGTAAAGCTTTTAAACCAAATTGAAAGCGAGATCGAATGACTTATCAAAGAAGCCTTTTGGCACTCCTATACTTCGCATTAGCACTTGTTTTATGCGTCAGCGCATGTTCTCCCAACGAAAGCTCCGGCGGTGGTTCCGATGACGCCAATACGGGCGATGACGACACGGGCGGCGACGATGACGATGACGATCTGGTGGATGATGACGGAACTTCGCCGCCGCAGTCGCCGAGCAATCTGGAAGGCCAGGCCGACGGACTATGGGCCGTCGATTTAACCTGGCAGTTCAATTCCGGCAATGAAGAAGGATTTAATCTTCAGCGCAAAACGGAATTTGAGTCATACGCCACCATCGCCACAATCGATGCGGGCGTAACATCTTACAAAGATACGGGCCTCGATTGCGAAACCGGTTACACCTATCAGATTCTTGCCTTCAATGATTACGGCGAGTCGCAACCTTCAAACGAAGCAGATGTAACTACGGATGGTCCCTGCATCATCGAACCTCCCAGCAACCTGGATGCCTCGCTGAATCTCATCGGCATGGTCATGCTTTCCTGGGAAGACAACTCGAATAATGAAACCGGATATCTTGTTGAGAGGCAGGATGCCGACAGTCGAGCCTGGGAAGAAGTTGCTTCGCTCGCGGAAAACACGACTAATTACACCGACGTGCTTCTGGAATGCGAAACGCCTCTGCGTACTTTTGAGTACAGAGTTCGAGCGTTCAACGACGACGTGGAGTCGGAATGGACGAACATCTCCACCGGAAAGGCGTACTGCCCGGTATCCGCGCCGACCGGCCTCGCGGTTGAGACCATCGATGAAACGACTGTGAGATTGACCTGGACCAATAACGCAACAAACCATAATAAGTTCAAAATTTATAGAGATCTCGTCCTCATTGGAAACGTTGAGGCCGATGTTCTGGAATATACCGACGACACGCTCGCCTGCGACGGGACGTACGTGTATACGGTCACGGCGAAAAGCGGGTACGTGGAATCTCTGCCGACGTTGCCGGTTAACGGTCGGACATTGCTGTGCGCTCCGGTATTCAATACCGCAGTGCAAAACGAGGTCAGCAGTATCGAAGTGGACTGGACTGACAATTCCGGTTCCGAGGATGGATATGAACTTCAGCGGAAGACGACGGAAGGCGAATGGGAGACACTGGCCACGCTGGCGCCGGATACCACCAGTTATTCCGACGCGGCGGTCGTGTGCAACCAGGAGTACATCTATCGCGTCAGAGCGGCATTGACTTTGTACGACTCGTACTGGTCCAATGAAGTTTTGGGAGAGATGGTCGGCTGTCTCATTGGTGATACGTGCTATATCGACGAAACCAAGAATCCTGGGAACCAATGCGAGATTTGCCGGACGGACCAAAATCTTTCCGAATGGGTTGATAATGACGGCGCCGTATGCAACGACGGCGTATGGTGCAACGGCGTCGATTTCTGCGTGGCGAATGCGTGCACGCACCATAACGGCGATCCATGCGCGGCAAACAAGCAATGCGTCGAAGACGGCAACATCTGCACGATTCAGGGAGAGAATCTGGACCTGATTGCTGTGCATCAATATGCCAATGTCGTGGCTTTGTACCCCCTGGATTCCGAAGGGAAATTCTCCACTGCCAGGCAATTGATTACAGATAACGATACAGAGGATCTGGCTCTCGGCGATTTTAACGAGGACTCGCATACGGACATTGTTCGTTTAAGTCACGATTATAACGACACCGTCGATATCATGATCAACGACGGAACGGGGAATTTTTCCACCGTGCATAGTTACATCGCAGGCGGATACATGGTTGTCGACGATTTCAATAACGATAACCATCTCGATGTCGTGCTCGCCGGTTATAACTATTTTCAAGCTCTTCTCGGAAACGGCGATGGGACACTTCAGCCGGCATTGACGACCGAACATGAGGGTTATCCCTATAGTTTAACAGCAGGTGATTTCAACAACGACAACAACCTGGACCTGGCGTTTGGAACCGATGGGATGACTGTCCTGTACGTCCATTTGGGCAACGGAGACGGCACTTTCCAGGAGGAAGCTGCAGAATACTATACTGACAGTGGATCGTCGGATGTAAAGGCCGTCGATCTCAATCATGACAACAATATGGATATCGTGGAAATTGGGCATTTCAATATTTCGGTCTTGCTCGGCCATGGCGATGGAACCTTCGATGCGGCTTTACGCACGGAATACGTCGGACCCGGGCATATGGCCTTTGCGGATTTCGATGTGGATGGAAACATTGATATGGTTGTCGCGGATCACTTTGCCGTCGACTTATATCTGGGCGACGGAGACGGCAGCTTTCAGGCTCCGTTGGAAATCAGCGAAGAGGGAGGCGCCAATGGAGTCCTGATTGAAGATATCAATGAGGATCTGAATGTTGACGTGATCGTCGTGAAAGGCGGCTTTTACGAAATATACGGCAATGGTGACGGAACTTTTCAGGAATCGATCTTTAACAAATTTGAGGATGTTGAAACGGCGGTCATTGCAGACCTGAACTCCGACGGGATATTGGATGTTGTTTTCGACGGAAATGCAAGTCACGACAAAGTTCTGAATTTCTTGATGGGAACCGATGAAGGAGTTTTCATTCCTACGCCAACTATTGCGGTGGACGAAGGGCCGGTATCCCTGGAGGTCGGGGATTTTAACAACGACGCAAATCTCGACATCGCGTTGTGCCATGAAGATGAAGATGTGATCTCAATTCTGTTAGGAAACGGAGACAATACTTTCCAGGACTATGCGTCGTATTCCGTTCCGGCGCCAAAAGATTTGACGGTTATGGATTTCGATGGAGATGACTATCCCGATCTGGCGGTTGTGAGCGATGACGATGTCGCTGTTTTTCTCAACAACGGCGACGGGACTTTTGGTGAAAACACGATTGTCGCATCTGACATTGTCAACTATCCATCCATCATCGCCGATAACGTAACCGGCGATGAATTTGCCGACATTCTCGTAGCAAGCACAGGAAGTGTTGCGCTGCTGCCGGGTAATGGAGACGGCACTTTCGGCGAAAAGCTGGTCATTGGAACAGGTACATCTCCAAATGATATTTTCCTGCATGATTTCAACGGTGACGGCTACAAGGATCTGATGAGCCCGCTTATGAATGTGGGTAAAATATTGATTAAGCTCGGCAATGGCGACGGCGCTTTCGGCGACAACAACAGATACAATGCAGGCGATACTCCTTATACAGCCGCTGTTGGAAATTTGAATAATGATTTCGCCTTGGATGTCGTCACGATTAATGGGGATGGAGATGGCGAATTCTCAGTATTATTTGGTAACGGCGACGGCACTTTGCAGGCTTCCGTGGACTATCCATTAGAGGCAACCCCCAAAGCACTCAAACTCATCGATCTCGATGCCGACAACGATCTGGACCTGGTAGTCATTCATCAAAGCATTAATATGATCTCAATCCACATGGGCGATGGCAATGGGGTATTTTCCGATTCCACGTATTACAGGTCCATGCAGAGTCCCAGCGCATTTTTCATCGGCGATTTCGGCCGGGAATAATCACTGCTTCTTAAGCGATGTACATTCGGCTCAAGATTGCCAATTTGCTTTTCAATGCCAAGTGGACATGATTTATCGTGCCGTTGTGCGCGTATGAGAATTAATTGATAAAAACGGAAGTGCATGGACAAACAAAGCGCTTTGACTATAATCGCGTCTCGGTCGGCGCCTGACGCGCCGTGCCCTCGTAGCTCAGTTGGATAGAGCATCGGATTCCTAATCCGGGGGCCGCAGGTTCAAGTCCTGCCGGGGGCATGTAATCAAAGGAGAAATCAATTGCGTTTGAAAGTTCTCGGATGTTCGGGCGGTTTTGATTATCAGCACAGGCCGACGGGTTTTTTGCTGGACGGCGATTTGCTTCTTGACGGCGGGACGATCAACTCGGCGCTGCGTGATGGGGAGATGAAAGACATTCGCTATTGCCTGGTGTCCCACGCGCACTTGGATCACATTCGCGAGCTCGCGTTTTTGCTGCACACGAAATCCGTTATCGCCGGTTCGCCGCTGACTGTCGTCGGACATGAGAAAGTCATCAGCGCCGTTCGCGCGCATATCTTCAACAACACCGTCTGGCCGGACTTTACGACGATCGGCGAGCCGCCTTATCTGAATTACCAGGCGATCGATGCCGGCGAGTGGATCAGTATTGGCGATTACGAAGTCCGGGCCGAGTTATCCAATCACAGACCGACGACCACGGGATTCATGATCAAAAAGGGCGGTGTTGGGCTGGCTTATTCATCGGATATCGGCTTCGGCGCATCTGATGGGAAATGTGCTTTTACTGATTTTCTCACGCAAAATTTGGACATCGAGAACCTCATCGTCGAAGCGACTTTCCCGGACCGTCTGGAGGATTTCGCGAATATGACGCTGCACAACACGGCCGCGCACGTGGCGGATTTCGTCAAAGGTCTTGGGCGAAACATGCGCGTTCTCATCACGCATATGCGCCCCGTCGATATCGCGGAAATCCAAAGCGATTTTGAAAAAAGCGGTATCGATGTCGAATATTTGCGGCAGGATCAGGTGTATGAAATCACAGCACAGGCGGGGGCGGCTGTGCCACACACGTCTACGTGGCCATAAGATCCGGAATCCGAGACCTGAAATCAGATATCCGAACTCTCAATTTTTTTTTCTGAACCTCCGAAATATCTATCGAAAAGCAAAAAGCATCAAAAACTTATGAAATCATGATTATAATATCGAAAAGCCCTTGCATTACCGGGGCTTGCGTGTTAAATAGCGCGCCTCAAGAAGGCCCTTACAAAGCGGGGCCGGTAAAAGGAGAAAAAGGCCATGAAGGAAAAAATCCATCCCAAATACGAAAAAACGACGGTCGTTTGCGCCTGTGGAAATACTTTCGAAACCCGTTCGACGGCTTTCCCGGAAATCAAGGTCGATATCTGCTCGGCTTGCCATCCGTTCTTCACCGGCAAGCAGAAACTCGTCGACTCCGCCGGGCGCGTCGAGCGCTTCCGCAAACGTTACGAAAAGGTTTTGAATAAAAAATAGCGCTCACAAAGACGGCGCAGGGCTGTCCCCGGTCATTTACATGGCCGGGGATTTGTGCTTTTAATCCCTGTTGTTATGAGTCGTTCACAAGTTTGAAAATTACCTAAAAAGAGGAACCGATGGGAGTCATCGCCGCGGATTGTAAAACAAAAGAAGAAATGCACGTCGGCGGGCAGGCCGTCATCGAGGGCGTTATGATGCGCTCGCCCAACAGTTTCGCCGTCAGCGTACGCACTCCCGAAGGCGGCATCGTCATCCGCGAAGACCGCTGGCATTCGGTCTGGAAAAAGATGAAGTTTTTACGCTGGCCGTTTTTCAGAGGCACGATTGTTTTGATCGAGGCTCTTTGGAACGGGATATCCTCCCTGGCCTTTTCCGCGAAATGGGCCGGTCTCGAAGACGATCCCAAGGACAAAAAAGACGAAGAAAAGGGCGCCCAGTGCAAGATGGACGGCGATGGCAATGTCGCCGAGCCGGAAGACGCCATATCCGATTTCGCGCTGGTGGCCACGATTGTTTTCAGTTTCGCCCTGGCTCTTGGGCTTTTCGTGGCGTTGCCTCACGCGCTGACGGCGCTATTAGGCCTGAATCCCGAGGGATGGGCTTTTCACGCGCTGGACGGCGTCATCAAACTCGCCATTCTGATTCTGTACGTCTGGGGAATCAGCTTTATCCCTGATATCAAACGCGTTTTCGAATATCACGGCGCGGAGCACATGTCGATTTTCGCTTTTGAAAACAATCTGCCGCTTACGGTGGAAAACGCGCGCAAATTCAAAACGCACCATCCCCGCTGCGGCACGAGCTTTCTCTTTCTGGTTCTGGCCGTGTCGTTTTTTATGTTCATTATGATTTTCCCGTTTTTACCCAAACTGCCGGAAATGCCGGCAGTTCTGCGTCATG
>CAXXWT010000004.1:0-569306 GCA_963674685.2 bacterium
ACCGCGCCGTCGGGACCGGCCGAAACGGCGCCGCTCCAACCGTATCCCATATTGCGGAACTCCCAGCGATCATCCACGCGCCGGGCGACAAAAAAGTCTTTTTCAATATTATTATATGAATCTGGAGTCTCGGAAAAAGCGATGTACGGAACATTATCTTGGTCCAGTGACAATGAAGGAAGAAAACCGACGTTCATTCCCGTATCGAAAACTTCCGTTTGCAGTGCGTCGTTCTCCAATAAGGATAAGCCGAATTCGCCGTATTGAGAGTAGTAATGCGTGAAGTATACACGCCCACCGGACCCGACTCCCATTTTTATATCATCATTGTTTGGTTCAATTATTTCTTCAGATACCTTCGTTAAGCCATCATTCGAAAATGTCCAATATTGAATCAAGTCGTAGGTATCCTGACAATCGCCGCCAATTATATGGAAAAGACTGCCAAAGTAATCCACTTCCACATAACATCCCCACCAATCCTGCTCGCCAAATGTTCCGGTGGTCCAAGCGTTACTTTCATGTTTAGCGAACCTCAGGTTATCGGCTTCTTCCAAATTGGTCCAAACAATAAACGGTTTGCCGTCCTCGTCTACGTCCATATCCAGATCTATTGCGCGGTTTTCCTCAATAACGGAATCAATCTCCCATTGACCGCTTTGATTGGTGGCGTAATAAAACTGGTATGGAGTATTATCATCAAATCGATACGCAATATGTATGTATCCATCATTATCAATGCGTAATCTTTTCGGCCTTATTTCATGGTAGGTTTCATTTACGGAATCGACTGTCTTCGACATCCATTCTCCGCTGCTATTGCTTAAATATTGCATCGCCATATTGGCGTGGTCCCAGGCGGCGATATGCACGGCGCCCGTCGCCGGTTCGACAGCCATGGGAATGTAATCGAATCCTGATCCCATGCACATATAATCCATGACGTTTTCCGAAGTCCAGCTTCGTCCCCGTTGCGTCAGCAAAACCAGTTTCTCCTCACGCATATTGTGGTAAAGAACGTAGAGGTTCCCCGCCGAATCCTTCCCGATGCTCGGCGTCGCGGCGAACTGGGCCAGAATTTCCTTATCCAAAAGCGTCAGGTTCTCGTCGGCGTGATAGAGAAAAAGCGTCCTTCCCTTGGCGGCTAGGACGTAAATGTCGCCGGCGTCCGTCACCACCAGGTCCTGTCCCCGATGACCGGGAAGCCCGCCGGCGACCATTTCGATGTACAAGCCGTCTTTATCGTATACGGGAATGGAAGGATCTTCCGTGTCGTCGTCGGCGAAATGATCTTCCGTGTCGTCGTCTCCGGAATCGTCATCGGCGTCATCATCAACGTCATCATCCGTATCGTCATCCGGCAACGCGGAATCGTCGTCAACATCGTCATTGAGATCGTCGTCCGCGTCGTCGTCCGGTTCCTCAACCGAATCATCATCGTCATCCGAATCCGAATTGCAGGTACAACCCGAGGCGAAGCAAAGAAAAAAGAGGGTGAAGAGAAAAATTAGGTGCGACCAATTATCAAAGGACTTTATAAAACTATTCATAATCCATTTTCCTTCCCAGTCATATTCCCGCAAGCCGCGTTTTCAGCGGCTTGCGGGTTTTTTTGGATTATCCCGCTTTAAGGCAGAGAAAACAAGAAAACTAATTGCCGAGAATTGTATCCTCCATGCCGGGAAAAACATGGAGAAATTCTGTGCCGGAATATCCGATTCTTGCGTCCTGGATATAGCCGCTGATGCCGAACATCACGACCTTCCCTTTCGTGTAATCAAGGGAAAATGCCGAGCCGCCGCTATCAAATTGCTTTTCGATAACAGTTACCGCCCGCATGGCTGAATGGGCGTATCCGTAGAACATACTGTATTCAGGATGCAAGGGATTGACGTCAAAGCCGTCTCGGATTTCAGCCGGCCCCGGAGCAAAAATTTTTCACTCCCGCGAATCTTGCCGATGTCAATCAGCCTTTCGAGGGTGGAAATGGTTTTCTTATCGTGAACTCGCCGGATGCGGGATGAATCGATCAGTATTCGCCTTTGGCCTTACTGGCCTCATGTTCCAAGATCGCCTTGTTCAAATCTTTCTGTATCCGCAATGAAATATTTTTCATGGCCTGGCTCATGGCGGCGACCACGCCGCCGGGGCTCTTTTTCTCCGTTGGCACGGATTCCTTGTAGGCCTTTTGGAAAAGGACGTGTTTTTTCCCGAATTTTTCCGGCAACGCGAAGGCCGCGCACCGCAGGGTAATGACGGAAAACCACGTTTCCCCGTCGTCTTTTTCCATAATTTCCTCGATGGTTCCCTCAATCTCATATTGCGGTGCCAGGGAACTGCGCACGGAAACCACCGCGCTGTAAAGTTTTGACGAGGCGATATCCCGCTGGAGCAACTCGGAGACCATATCCGCGGGCGTCACCAGCCAGTGGTGGTAATCGTAGGTTTTCCGCCTATAAGAGCTTGTGGAATAAACGATTTTCAAAGATTGAAACGAACTGGCGGCGTTGAAGGCGCCCAGTCTGACGATCACGTTTTGTACGGGGGTTCCATTGTATTCCGGAGCTTCGTAATTGACGTGATAGTAATAAACTTCCTTGTGGGGCCTGCTGAAATTGAAGCATGAGGTCATCGACGCAAGGATCATGGCGACGGCGGCGATCACGGCGATTCTGCTCATTGGGCCTCCTCCGGTTTGTCCTCTTGATAGATGCTTTCCTGGGGCAGTTCGTCCTGAACCGGATCCTCCATAATGAGCCGGTCCGGGGGGAGCTCCCCGAAGAAAATCTGCGAAGGTTCGCCGCTGTCCATTTTCTCCGCCACGCGGGCCAGGCTGACCGTGGCGCGGCGCAGGTTGATCATAATGGAGCCCAATTCCGAGTCCACGCGATCGATGACCTGGTCGATGTTGTAGATGGTCTGCTCCAGTTGCCCGACGGCTTCCTTGAAATTCGAACCCTCGACTTCCTCTTTGGCTCCTTGAATGAGCAACTTCAGTTCCGTAACCGTGGAGGCGGTCTCGGTGAGAATATCCTCCACTTCCTTTTTCTCGAGAACCTTCCGAATCCTGCGGGCGCTTTTGGCCAGATCGTCGACGAATTTATCCAGGTTGGGATCGCTGACGCGATAGGTCACCGCGTTGAGAGTTTCCTTGGCCTCGTCGCTGATGCCCTTAAAATCCACGGACACGACCTTGTCGTACACGTCCTTGATGGCGGCCATGACATCCTGGAAAGGAGAGGCCTTGGCCGGGATGTAATCGGCGGACGGCTTGAATCCAATCTCGATGGGCATGCTCTCGGGCGCCCGGATAATCTCCACATATTTCATGCCGGTGATTCCCGCCATGGCCAGAAACGTGCGCATGTCCTTGGTCTTTTCGAAAAAACCCTCGTCGTCCAGTTCCATCTGCACTTCGACCAGGCGCCCGTCCGGCGCCACCTTGATGATCGACACATTGCCGATCACCACGCCCATGAACTTGACCGGCGATCCGATCTCCAGGCCCTGCACGGACTCGTCGTAATAAGTCACGTATTTTCTCGACTGCGACAAAAACTCGGAAACGCCCAGCCAGAGCACGACGCCCGTCGCGATGATCACGGCTCCGATGACGAAGAGTCCGACTTTGAATTTATGAGCTTGCGTCGCCATGTGTCTCCTCAGCCGCTTCGAGGCTTGCCGCGCGTTTTGCGCCGCCGGGCCGCCGGTTGAAAAAATCGCTGACCACGGGCAGCGGGCTGTTGGCCTTCAGATCCCGCGGATCGCCCTGGGCCACGATGTTCTTCACCGACTTGTCCAGCATAACAACACGATGGGCAATCGAAAAGATGGAGTCCAGTTCATGCGTGACGACCACGAACGTAATGCCCAACGACTTGTTCATCTGAATGATGAGGTTGTCGATTTCCGCCGACGTGACGGGATCCAGCCCGGCGGAAGGCTCGTCGCAAAAAACGATCTTCGGATCCAGGGCCATGGCCCGCGCCAGCCCCGCCCTTTTTTTCATGCCGCCGGAAATCTCGCTGGGCAAATGATCGCCGTACCCGCCGAGATTGACCATGCCGAGTTTTATTTGGACCAGAAGCTCTATCAGATCGGGACTCAAGTCCGAATACTCCTGAAGGGGAAGTGAAATATTTTCCGCCAGCGTCATCGAACCGAACAGAGCGCCGGACTGAAAAAGGACGCCGATTTTTTGCAGCGTTTCTTCACGCTGCTTTTCAGACGATTCGAAAATGTCCTGTCCGTCGATGAGCACGGAACCGGAATACGGCATTTCCAGTCCGATGATGTGGCGAAGCAGCGTGCTTTTGCCGCAGCCCGAACCGCCGAGAATGACGAAAATCTCCCCGGCGTAAACATCCAGATTGACGCCGTTAAGGATCGTCGCGTCCCCGTAGCGAACGACGAGGTCTTTAACCTGGATAACGGATTTTTTATTTTGGTTGTTCATGGCGTCTTGAAAAGTTCAACGAAGGGTGGCATGGACAAGCGCCCTCGCCTTGCTTTGGACCAAGAAGCCTGTCCATGCCACCCGCCGCCTTGTACGAGTTTTTTTTTCATTCCTTCATTTTCCTTCACCCATTTCATGGGTTTGGATGAAACGGAACGACATCATTATCCAGGGCTCATCCCTCGACTTCGCTCGGGACAGTCGCCCTTCGCTACTGACCTACGCCCGCTAACGCGGGCTGCTTTTCGCTTTCTCCCTTTTCGCTTTCTCCTTGCCCCTTGCCCCTTGCCCCTTTCTCATCCGTAATACTGAAAAATCAGCGTAAAAATCGAATCCGCGACAATAATCAAAAAGATGCCCGAGACCACGGCGCTGGTGGTGTAAAGGCCGACGCTGGCGGCGCCGCCGCGAACCTGAAATCCGCGCATGCAACCGACCAGGGCGATTAAAATGGCGAACGCTTCGCTTTTGACAAGCCCCTGCCCGAAGTCCCACAAGTCGAGGGTGCGGTAGCTTTGGGACAGGTAGGCGGTTATGGTCAATCCGCCTCCGGTCACGCCGACGATCATGCCGCCGATCAATCCTATGATATCGGCGTAAAGCACCAGCAAAGGGACCATGAGCATCAGCGCCAGAACCTTAGGGGTCACCAGAAAGCGAACGGGATCGAAGCCCATGGTTTGCAGCGCGTCCACCTCCTCGCTCACTTTCATGGTGCCGATCTCCGCGGCGAAGGCCGACCCGGACCGGCCCGCCACGAGAATGCATGTCATGAGCGGACCGAGTTCACGCAAAATGGAAAGTCCCACCAGATTGGCCGTATAAATGTTCGCTCCGAACTGGGCGAGTTGCATGATGGCCTGAAAACCCAGGATGAGGCCCAAAAGCAGGGATATCAGCCCCACGATGGGAAGCGCGTCCGCGCCGGTTCGCTCCATGTAATACAGCACATCCCGCCAGCGCACCGAGCCCGGCCGGCGCAGGGCGTAAATCATGGCCAGCGTCGCGTCGCCGACGAAACTTATCATGGTCCGAATGTCGTCCATGATCGCCAGGGCCGCTTCGCCGATCTGAACCGTCATGCCGGGGGCTTTTCGTTTTACGGGCTTTTTAAGCCGGGTCAGTTCCTCGCGGTCGACCAGTGCAAGGAAATCCCGGGCGTCGGCGCCGAGTCCCTGCACGGAATATTTCACATGGGACGCATTGCAGCGCTTTTCGATATCGAGGATGACGGCGATGCCCGCGCCGTCCAGATATTGCACGTCGGAAAGATCGAGAATCAGTTCCTCGTGCTTCGACGCGGCCATGCCCGCCATGATCTCTTTGTGAGCCTGTTTCGCGTCGCCGAAAGACAATCGCCCGGAAATGTGAATTGTCTTGACGGGCAGGCGCGATTCATCCACGCGGAATTTATTGTTTTCCGGCGCTTGCCCGTCAGACTGTCTTCGCCGCTCGCTCATGCGTCCTCGTCCTCAAGTATCTATTTGGGTTATTATAAAAAGCGTCCGTGGGGCTTATCGTCAAGCATCATGTACTCGAACATTTCGTTATAATGATCGTATCGCATGAAACTCGTATGGCCCTGACATATTTTCGCGCATTGCCGATCGTCGATTTGCTTGAGTATTGATTTGCGTTTTTCACCCATCCATATGTCGGCAAGTTTGTCTTCATAAATCGAGCCGTAACAGAAAGCTTCAATCCCCCGCGTCGCGCAGCAGGCGTACATCTTGCCGTCGGCGCACAATATTCCCACCAGGTGATGCCCCTTGCAGACCTTGTACGGCTCTTTCTCCGGCCCTTGCGTGAAGTTGTAAATACGAAAACCAATGACGTCGAAATTCGCGTCCTTATATTGCCGGCGGGCGAAAAGATAATTGGAGTCGATGCTCAGGTAGAGTTCCGTGTCGAAGACTTCCGAATCGGCGATCACGCGCTTGAACGCAATATAACGGCATCCGTTTTCCTTGGCGCGCCTGGCCGTCAGGGCCATTTCGTGAAACGTCGCGGGATGAATGATGTAGATGATTCCGCAAAACACATCCTTCGCCACGGCGCGCACGCCCCGCCAAATATTCTCATAAGCCTTGGGATCCTTCGGCCGGTGCGTGGCGGCGTGAGTCTCCGCCGTTCCCGCATCCACGGACAGCCGCAGCCATTCACAGTTGTCCTTGATGGCCTTTTCGTGCCGGTAAATCAACTCGCCGTTGGTGATAATGCCCACGGGCAGGCCCTGCTCGCGAATCTTGTAAAGCAGTTCGTCGATCCAGGGGTAAACGAGGGGTTCGCCGCCGCCCTTGATGACGATGGACTGCACGCCCAGAGCCGCGGCTTGCTCGATCACGGAAAACAACACGTCCTTGTCCATGTGCCCCATGTGCAATTTGCGGTGCCGGCTGTCCACGCACCAGATGCAGTCGTGGTTGCACGCGTTGGTGGGATCGATTTCCAGCGTGACCGGCGGAGGTAATTCGCCGACGAGGATTTTGGCAATCCGGTCGGAGTGGTTGAAAACCTTAAACGGTGAAAATTCATACATGGCTAAGGCTTTATATCGCATCAAAACCGCCCGGCGTCCAGATTTTCCATACAAATATTTAACGAAAATCCCTTTTGACGTTGATTCCATGCCGATGTTTTCCGCCGACCTGAAATTTAGGGATGAAGTGAGGAAATAGGAAGTGTGTGATCCGATGAAGAACCCGGGGTCGGGATTGATCGGCCACAAGTTCGACGCGAATTGCGGATCGAATATATTTCAAAGGACAAATTTAAGGCTTGCTTCTTATATGGCTCTTGTGATAATTAAGAGTTAATCTGCAAATCAGGAGATTGCTATGCGAAATACTTACCGGATATGGATTTTATGCTTCGTGGCTTTTGTATTTTTCGCGGGCGCCATTTCCTGCGGGTGCGGCGACGACGACGATGACAACGACAACGGCAATCCGTCGCTCGACGATGATACGGCTTCGCCTGATGATGATTCGGACGACGACACATCGGATGACGATGCGGACGACGATACTTCGGAATCAACGACAACGACGACTATAACCACAACGACGACGCAGCCGCCGGCGACCACGACAACCGGCCCGCCGACGACAACCACTTCGACGTCCACCACGACAACCACAACAACTACGACTTCGACGACGACAACCACGCTTCCTCCCGTCGCCTGCTATCAGGATTCGGATCTGGACGGCTACGGCGATGCGGCGGCCGGCGAAGTGTTCGCGGGTTCCTGCCCCTTGTATTGGGTGGAGGATAATACGGACTGCGACGACGCGGATATCCTCACGCATCCCGGCGCGGCCGAGCTTCCCGGCGACGGAGTCGCGCAGGATTGCGTCGGGGATGATCTTGAGCCCGGCGACGATACCGGCGTTTTTGCGGCCAAGACAGGCGACGACGCGAATCCCGGAACCATGGCTTTGCCGAAGCTTACGATAAACGCCGCGGCCGAGCTGGCGAAAACGGAAGGCAAATCGGTTTTCGCGGCGGCGGGTGAATACGACGAGGACGTTGTCACGGAAGTTTCCCTTTTCGGCGGCTACGAATCCGCGGGCTGGACGAGGGATATCGACAGCAACGTAACGACCATTAACGCCGTTGCGACCACCGCCGTTTCAGTTAGCGGCGACACGCCCAAAGCCGTGCAGGGATTTACGATCAACGGCGGAACAGACAACGCCCAGGACTGCTACGGCGTCTACAATGAAAGCGGCCCCATGACGCTGGCCGACAACATCATCGACGGCGGCTCGACGACGGGAGAAGGCACGCATACTTACGGCATATACAACAACGGCGACATGGAGCTTGCCGGCAACACGATCAGCGGCGGCGAGGCGGTCTATCGAAGCAACGGCGTCTTCAATTACGACAACACGGCGACGCTGGCGCAAAACACCATTAACGGGGGAACGGGCGGCGGCGCGCACAGCTATTGCGGCGGCGTATTCAGCGCCTATGGCGCGATGACGATCGTTGACAACGATATTAACGGCGGAACGGGATGGCAAACCTGCGGCGTCAACACCAGTCGCGGATCGCTGCTGATCGTGGAAAACATGATCGACGGCGGATCGGCAACCGGGACAAGCAGCTCAAGCAGCGGCGTCGAAAATTACGACGGCGATACGGTGCTGATGAACAATATCATTGACGGCGGTTCGGGAAGTTACAGCGTCGGCATCAGCAGCGGCGCCGAAGGGTATTTAACTACCTACGCTTATCTGATCGCGGTCAATAATATTATCCACGGCGGCTCGGGGACAAGCAGCTCGCGCGGACTGTCGTCTTCGGATACTTCGTTCGTAGCCGGCAACGATATTTTCGGCGGCACGGGAAGCAACCGCAGTGTCGGCGTGTACGACGCCGGCAAGATGAAACTGACAAACAATATCATCGACAGCGGTTCCGGCGCCGACAGCCGGGGTTTCTTTCATGCCGTGGCCGACGTCAATGCCCATCCCGCCATTCTGGCCGCCAACAACATTTGGGGCGCCGATATGAACTGCATGGTCTGGCATTACTATGTCCACGGCGTCGCCAATGAATGCCAGGCCTACACCATCGAAGAAGTCAACGCCTGCGCATGGGGCAACTGCGGGGAGTCGAGCGGCAACATCAGCGATGATCCGCTTTTCGTTGACTCAGGCAGCGGCGATTATCATCTCCAAAACGGAAGTCCCTGCATCGACGCGGGCGTCGATCCCGTGCCGGATTATATCGGCGCGGGGTATACGGATTTCGATTTCGACGGCGATGCGCGGCCCTATGGCGCGGCCTGGGACATCGGCGCCGATGAGTGGGTCACGGCGAAGTAAAGGATGAGAAGGGGCCGGGAGAAAGAGGCAAGGGGAAAGAATATTTTAACGTTTCAGCGAAGCCCGTGAAACGGGCGACGGATATGCTGCAAGGATCGCCATGACCGAAGCCGGCAAACAAGCTCTTTCCATTCTACGCAGCCCGGACCATTTCCAATGGTATCTCGTTCCTTTTCTGGCGCTGGTTTTATACGCCTACGTGAATGAGGCGCAAAAAGGCAATTGGCGCGCCGTATTGACCGGGCTGATCCTGGCGGCGGCGGAATTCGCCTGGGAAATCCTCAACGCTCTTGTTTTGCACTTTTCGAACTACGCGGCCCTTTATTCTGTGCCTGGATCTGGCCTTGTGGGTAATCTTCGCCGCGTGGCTGCGCTGGATATAAAGAGTCTCTTTGATAGGTCCGGCCTCATCATAGCCGGTATTGATATCGAGCACGGATTGCGGGTTCCAAGCACACCCGCTCGCTTATCGCCTGACGGCGATTTTGTCGCTCGCGGCTCTGTGTGACGTTTGCTTTGGCGCAATTGAAACAGAGCCGCGAATGTCCAGCTGTATCTTTGCGTTAGCGAAGATGCAGCAATGAGCGGGTGTTATTCGCCGGGATTGCCGAACAGGCGCACCTTGACCGGCGTTTCCGGCGTGACGGCGTCAAGCTCCGCCGGAAGCTCCGCCAGGCCGTCTCCTTCCGCCAGGGAGCGCAGCATCCCGATGCGCGGCGTGGCCGTAGGCATCAGCCTGCACAAACCTTTGGCGCGTTCGACATTGACGCGGGCCCAGCCGGTCAGGCCTTTTGTTTTTTCAAATACATAATTGAAGCTGCCCACGCAACGCGGGCGGAAACATTCTTTAAACCCCAATATTTTTCTGATAATCGGGCGCACGTATATTTCAAAGCAGATGATCATCGCGGCGGGATTGCCCGGCAGGCCGAAAAACAGCTTGCCGTCTTTTACCGCTGCGACCATGTGCCTTCCGGGGCGTTGGGAGATTTCCGTAAACAGGATACTTGCCCCCAGATTTTTCAGGGCGTCTTCGATAAGATCGTACTCGCCCATGGCCGCGCCGCCGGATGTGACGACCACGTCGCATTCGTCGAATGCGTTTTGCAGGAGTTTTTGCAAAGATTTGAGATTGTCAGCGCCGATGCCGTATTCCATCGGCCAACCTCCGGCTTCGACAACCTGGTTATTAAGCGCGCAGCCGTTGGAGTTATAAATTTTGCCGGGCAAAAGCTCGCCGCCTTCTTCGACGAGTTCATCGCCTGTAACGACGATGCCCACCTTCGGCCTGGGAAAAACTTCCACCTCCCGATGTCCGGCCGCCGCCGCCAGCGCCGCGCGCGCCGGATTCATCGGCAGTCCGGATTCCAGAACCACCAGTCCCGCCCAAAAGTCTTCGCCCGCTTTTTTGACGTAGCTTCCCTCTTTAACTCTATTAAAAAAGGAAACCGAATCTTTGCCGGGTTCCGCGTCTTCGAGCCTCACCACCGCATTCGCGCCTTCCGGTATCGGCGCGCCGGTCATGATTCGCGCGCAGAATCCCGAGGCGACTTTTTTAGCGGGCATGTGCCCGGCCCGGACGGTTTCAATGACTTCCAGTTCGCCCGGCGATTTCCAGTTGACGCCGGAAAGGTCTCCGGCGCGAACGGCGAAACCGTCCATGAGCGAGTTGTCGAAAGGGGGATGGTCGATCAGCGCCTTGACTTCCCGAGCCGTCACCAGGCCCAAAGATTTGCGCAATCCGATTTTTCTTGCCGACAAGGGCTTGGCGTGTTCCATCATTTCATCGAGGGCTTGACGTGGCTTGTGCATTATTTAACAGCTTTTTGTTTTAAGAGTTTTTTATTGGAGCCGAAAACAGCCAGGGCGATGGCGATCATCAATCCCGCCGGTTTCCAGGCGTGGTAAATCAGCATTTCATTGAACATCCAGTCGCCGCGAAAGAAATAATACGGCGTCGGAAGCGCCAGAAGGGCGGCGGCAATCCAGAAAAATATCCCGCGGCCGGATAAGCCGATTAAAGTTAGAAGCGGAAGCGCCATGACATAGTGATGCTCCCAGGTGTGTTTATAGGCCAGCACCGCCAGAGCCAGCCACAGGCAAAGCTGCACGGCCAGGTCCGGCGATTTTTTACGTTGCGTGGCCGCGAGACCCAGCGCAAAGACGAAGCCGTAGATCGCGTAAATGAAATACGGCGCGAAATGCTTTTGAGCCAATACTTTCACGAACATGCAAAGCCCCAGGTTGCCGCGCGTAAAGCCGTGTGTTGCGCCTGTGCCCTGGAGACTGAAATTCTCCGAAAAAGCCTGCAGCGATCCCGGGAATTTTACAAAATGCCATCCGCCGAGTACGGCGATCAAAACAGCGGCGACGATCAGGGGACTGTGTTTTTTCCGCCGGATTAATGAGGGCGCCGCAATGATCGTGTTGTGTTTCCAGATAAAGGACGCCGCCATCCACGTGGCGAATCCGCGCCCGGATAAAAGGCGCAGCGACGCGGCGGCCATGAGAACGAAAAAGGCCTGCGCGAGGTTGAACTGCCCCATGCGAAACTCCAGGTACATGGGCGTATAAAGCAGCCACAGCGCGGCCAAAGGCACGAAGGCCGACATTTTCCTTCCCGCGAGAAACCACACCAGCATCAGGCAGGTCAGAAGGCAGAATTCCAGGCCGGCGACCCAGGCGACGTAGGCCGCTTTGGGCGGCAGGATGCTTAACGGCGCGCCGATGAGCGCGGCGGTGGGCAGGTATCGAAAGGAAAAATGGCAGGGTGTTTTTGCGCTGTGGGATTCGTATTCATAGACCGACCGGCCTTTGCGCAAATTGTCTCCGGCCACGTACAGGGCGTAAAAATCGCATCCTTTGTCTTTAATGACGTCCGAATCGTAAAAAAGCGGGCTGCCGCCGTCTTGCAACGCGGCGCGAAGGATGATTATGTGTCCAGCGAAGGCCACCAGCAAAAGAGCCAGCGGAATGACTTTGCCCACGCGCAGTGATTTAAATAAACTCTCCGGCATTTCGATCCTATTGTATATCCTGATTTTCGCGTGCCTTGTAAATGCCTTCGTCTTCGAAACGGCCAAAAGCGGCGAGTATTCCTCGCGGGGCCAGGGCGTTCCCCTGGACGATTCATGGATTCATTACATCTACGCGCAAAGTTTCGCCACCACTTTTCGCCTGGATTACAATCCCGGGGAAAGCGAGGCGGGCTTTACCAGCCTGCTGTGGATTATATTGCAGACTCCGGGAGTTTGGCTGGGCGTCTGGCCGCCGGTCTTCGCCAAGGTGCTGGGACTTTTGGCGCACATCCTCTGCGCCGCGTTGGTTTTCGACATCCTGAAAAAAAACTCGTCGGTCACCATAGCCTTCGGCGCGGCCCTGATCGTCGCGCTTGATCCCCTTATGGCGTTTTCGTCCATGTCGGGCATGGAAACCACGCTCTACGCCGCGGTTTTGCTGCTGGCGTTAAAGGAACTTCTGGACGCGCGTTGGCGGATGCTGGGGCTGGCGCTGGCGGCGTGCGTGCTGGCCCGGCCTGACGGCATCATCATGGTGTTCGTGACCTGGTTCTGCCTGGCGCTGGCGCGAATTCGCTTCGGCGAGCGGCGCCGAGACGATAAACTCGGCTTCGAGCATCTCGTCTGGATCGTGGGATTGCCCCTGGCCGCCGCCGGCCTGTGGATGGCTTACAACCAGGGCGCGACGGGCCACCTTTTCCCCACGAGTTATTACGCCCGGTCTCAAGGATTGCCCGGCGTTTTTAATTGGCAGGCCCTGGCGGTGTTGAAAAGAGGCCTGGCGGATACCTTCCCCCTCATGCAGTCCGCGGTCTCCGTGGCGTTTATCGTCGCCGGGTTCGTGGGCTTTATATTCAGCCCCAGGCGATTTCGGTTGCTGGCTATCGCGCTTTTGCCGGCGATGCTTGCGCTTTTGATGGGCGGGCGCGTCATCGAGGTGATCGGGGGTACGTTTCCCGGCAACCGGTATCTGGTTCCGATTTTCCCGTTTCTGGTTCTGGCGGCGGGAAGCGGCGTGGCTTTTATCGACCTGCTGATTTACGAAAAGGCTTTCAAGCACAGAAATTATGCTTACCTAATCGAAACCATGACGGCGCTTCTGCTGATTTTTGCGCTTTCGGGCCTTCCGTACAGTTATTTCGAACGCAGCCGTTTATTGAAAACCACATTTGCCGACTATTGCCGGGATATCCACAACATGCAGGAGAGTTTCGGCGACTGGGTGCGTGATAATGTGCCGGAGGATGCGGCGGTATGCGTGTTCGACGCCGGGGCCATCCGTTATCTGGGCGAGCGCGAAACCGTGGATATTCTGGGCCTGAACACCGCCGGATTCCCGCCCCAGAACCCGGCGGAGGTCCGGCGCCGCTGCGGCTACCTGATCACGTATCCCGTGCATTCGAAAGACCTGATCGAAGCGCTGACCTTAAAAGAGCTTCACCGCATCGATCTTCCCGACAACCAGGCCTGCGCCGACCGGCTCATGGTGGCATTCGAAATCTAACAAATCAGGGCATCCCTGAGTGAAAATGATCCGGTTTACTGCGTACCATGAGTGGCAGTCGGGTATTGGAGTATCAACTTTTTGATATGGGTATGGAAAATTTGTTAGGGTTTTGAGCAGGGATTTGCATGGCTATTGACATAAGTGCTTGATTTTGTTACAAATGCATTTCAGGCACAAAAATTGCTAATAATTAAATCGGATTTTCGGCTCTTTGAAAAACAAAAAAAGGAATTGAGGAAGCTGGATTTTTTCAAAATCGTGGTTAGTTTATTTTTAAGGAATTATTTTCTCATGTTATCGAGGAGCTTGCTCTTTGATATACCCCCCGAGGCGGGATTCCGCCCGTCTCAAAAATCCTCAAAGGATAGGGTAACCCACACCTATCTTGCCTGCATGAGCATCGGAAACTCGCGCTGCCATCCCCTGGAAGCGCGATTTCCATTTTAAAGGCAAATTTTTACCAAAATGAGGCCTTCCGGCGACCCGATGGGACGCAAAAGACGCCACACGCCGTCCTTTAAGCCCCGGATATATCTAAGGGCCAATTGGCGCGTTGTCCCTACCGGACACGGGTCAAACGTTTCGAGATTCGCGAATACCCGCAATTGGCGCAGGCAAGCATTTAGCGGGTGGCATCTATAAGCTTCTTGGCCCGAGTTTCAGCGAGGGCGCTTGTCCGTCCTAAATTGACATTAAGGCGTTTATTGAAAAGATAAAAATGACACGGGCAAGCCTAAGCTCACTGGCGTTCGCAGGATCTTGCCCATGCCACCCGCCGGAATTGCGAATCCTTTCACTGAGCTAAAGCGGGCACGATAATAATTTGTGGAACTCCATAACCCACGGCTCGCGCTATGGGCCATATTCCCTTTGCCTGCTACGCAGGCATTCGCTGCATGCACAGCCGAAGCTCGTGCTTCGCAGCGAAGCGCCGCTTCGCAGAGTAGTAGCGGCTGTACTACTAATGTTGAAATTCTTTGCGTGGCGTCACGATTTATTTTCTCACGCCATATCCGTCGCGAAGCCAAAGCGGGCTTTTCCATAATGTTTATGGTCCCTTTCCCACGGCTCTGACGAGCCGAGCTATTCACTGTCGCCCTGCGGGCTCGCACAGGCGAGGGCGCCTGTACTACACACGTCTGCTGGGCCGAAGCCATGCACCTTTCGCCCGGGCACGTCATGTGTGGCACACCCGCCCTCGGGTGTGAAAGGAATGTCTTACAATCCCTTTTGGTTGCGGCCGTTAGGCCGCGCTGTGCTACTAATCGTAGAAATCTTTGCGTGGCGTCACGATTTTTTTGCAACGTAAAGCCTGTCGCCCTCTAACGAGGGCTTCGCATAAATGTTTATTATTCGCATTTCCTGGCGCTGACGCACCAGGCTGATATGGACCGACCTGTCAAGCCCTGCACAGGTTAAGCGTTATCCACTTATCCATAATCCATTTTTAGCTTCTTTAAAAGCTCTCATCAGGATTGTGGATAAGTGGGTAACGCGCGGGGATGCACGAGCCCGTTGACGACGGAGGCTCAAAACGACGAACGAGAAGGGATGCTTCGACGACGAGTCACTCTGATATCCGCGGGTTATTCCGGCAAGCCGAAACAGGGCCGCATGACTGTTTTCCGTCGTGGCCGTACGCTGTCTACAATCGCGAGTCCGGGCGCGCAAAACGCCCTGTCGCATAGCCCGGTCGCGCATCGGCCTGGTCGTACCCTTTCTCATTCGCCGCTTTCAACCTCCGTTCCGTGAAAAAACACCCGTCTTCTTAAAAGTTAATATCTAAATTTCCTCATGACGCATCACCGCCCAGATGAAACCCGCCAGTTCACGCGCCACCGCCGCCGTCGCCACGTTGGGATGTTTTCCCGATCCCTCACGGAGTTTGTAATAGCGCCGATGCAAACGGGCTCCCGCACGGTCCGCGATGGCGATCACCGCCTTCGGCTGACCCGCCCGACGCTTTCTCAGATGCAGGCTCACCGCCGGCCGGTGACGGTAATGCTTGGCCGCCACCATCAGCAGGCGACGGACGTGCGCGTTGCCCGCCTTGGTGATGCCGCCGCGATGCGAGCTTTCGCCGCTCGAATATTCGGAAGGCGTCATTCCAAGATAACACATCAATTCCGGCGCGCTTTGAAAACGCCGAAAATCGTGAAGCTCCGCCAGGATCGTCATGGCCGTCACCGTGCTCACCCCGCGAAGGCAGCCCAGCCAACCCGCCTTCTCGGCGTATTCTTCGCTTTGGGCCGCTTCTGTGATGGCGGCGTCCAACTCCGCCAGACGCTCCTCGATCTGCTCCAAAGACAGCAGATAATGTTCGAAAACCCGTTGCGACCGATCGGACTCAAAGCGCACCTGCCGAAGCCAGACGTAGTGTTTCTTCGTCCAATGCCTGGTTTCGGTATAGATAATGCCCCGGCGAAGAAGCATGTTGGTCAGGCGATGCCGGGCGCGCATCTGATCCTGTTTCGTGTCCTCCCGGGCTCGGGTCAGATCCCGCGTCGACTCCTCTGCGGGATCGGGAGGATGCACCTCGGTCAGCAGGCCCGCCATGAAAAGGGAGGCCAGCTTCCGAGCGTCGCGGCGATCCGTCTTGATTCGCTCCCCGGGTTTGACGGGAATCAGGGAAGGCGCGATCACCACGCACGGAAGACCCAGAGCGTCCAGTTTCCTTTTCAAGGCGTAACCGCAGGGACCGGCTTCATAACAAGCCACGGCCTCGCCGGGCGCCAGGCGCTTAACCTTCTTTACGAGCTTTTTGATGGCGCGAGGCTCGTTGGCGATCTGCCATTCCGCGTCGATTTTTTTCGAATTGGGAAGAACGACGGCAACGTTGATGCTCTTTTTGTGGACATCCATACCTACGCTCGTGATATATTGACTCTCGGACATGATCGGCTCCTTTCGTATGTAGCTCTGAGCTAATGAAAATCCTTTTCGCAGCTTAACCTACGATGCTGCGAAAGGGAGCCGGTCGGTCCATACTGTCTAATAATGTGCCGCCCTTCGGGCTTACGAGCAACGCTTCCACGCAAGTTGAAATATTTAAACCGGGTACATCGCGTGTGGCACACCCGCCCTCGGGTGTGAAGGAATGTCTTACAACCACATTTGGTTGCGGCCGGCAGGCCGCGATGCGCCACACACGTCTGCTGGGCCGAAGTCATGCACCTTTCGCCCGGGCACGTCATGTGTGGCACACCCGCCCTCGGGTGTGAAGGAATGTCTTACAACCACATTTGGTTGCGGCCGGCAGGCCGCGATGCGCCACACACGTCTGCTGGGCCGAAGTCATGCACCTTTCGCCCGGGCACGTCATGTGTGGCACACCCGCCCTCGGGTGTGAAGGAATGTCTTACAACCACATTTAGTTGCAGGGCCGAAATATACCCGCTTACTCATTCGCCTTCGTTACAACTCAGGCGAATTTGCCGTGCGCGGCTCTGTTTCTAATCACTGGCCACTATCAAACTAATTCATCGAGGTTATCTGCGATGAACGCCGTGGTATATGTTCCGCTGCGAAACACCGGGTGACGCAAACTTTTTACCAAAAAGTCCCGATTCGTTTCCAGGCCGTCGATGACTGTTTTTTCCAAAGCGTCAGCCAGCTTTTCCACCGCCTCGTCGCGGCCCGGGGCGTGCGCGACAACCTTTGCGATGAGCGGATCGTAAAAGGGCGTGATCACGCTGCCGCTTGCAACGCCGGCGTCCACGCGCAGGCCTTCGATTTCAGGAAAGACGAGTTTGTCAATCGTTCCGGGTCGGGGCAGGAATTTGCTGGCCGGAGCCTCGGCGTAAAGGCGCGCCTCGATGCTGTGGCCCGATGATTTCGCGTTTGTGATTTCATCGCTTAAAGCTTCGCCGGACGCGATGCGTATCTGGTGTTCGACCAGGTCCAGGCCCGTGACCATTTCCGTGACGGGATGCTCCACCTGCAGGCGCATGTTGATTTCCAGAAAATACCAATTGCGATTTCCGTCCACGAGGCATTCGAAGGTGCCTGCGTTGCGATAGCCGATCTTCGCGGCGGCCGCGGCGATCTGTTCGGACATTTCAAGGCGCAGTTCGCCGGTCACGAAAGGCGAGGGCGTTTCCTCGATCACTTTTTGCTGGCGGCGCTGCACGGAGCATTCGCGCTCGAAAACTGTCGCGGCTTTACCCTTGCCGTCGGCCATGATCTGAAACTCGATGTGGTGCGTTTGCGGCACGACCTTTTCGATATAAATCTCGCCTCTGGCGAATGCCCTCTCGGCTCGCTGAGAGGCTTTTTTCAAAGCCTTGGCCAGCTTGTCGGGATTTGTTGCGACGGTCATGCCGATGCCCCCGCCGCCGTACGACGCCTTGACCATCACCGGGAAGCCGATTTTTTCGGCAACGGTCCGGGCCTCATCCTCGCCACGCACGTTGCCGTCGCTGCCGGGGATGACCGGCAGACCGGCTTCGGCCATCACTTTGCGCGCCGCCTGTTTGTCGGAAAGGGCGATCATGGTTTCAGGTTTCGGCCCGATAAAAATCAATCCGGCGGCGTCGCAGGCCTTGGCGAAGTCGGGGTTTTCCGACAGGAAACCGTAGCCCGGATGGATCGCCTCGCAGCCGCTTTTTTTGGCCGCATCGAGGATCTTATCGATCACCAGATAGCTTTCCGAGGGCGTGGGCGGGCCGATTGGGACGGCCTGATCGGCGTATTGAACGAAAGGCGCCTGTGCGTCGGCTTCCGAGTATACGGCCGTTGTTTCAATTCCGAGGCGCCGGCATGTTCGCATCACGCGAAGGGCGATTTCTCCGCGGTTGGCAACGAGTATTTTTTTCAGCATGAAGCATCCTATGGGGAAATCAGTTTTAAAAGATATGCTTATCGCCTGATACACAGAGCGTCAAGAACAGCCGAATGACAATTGGCGCGGCGGGCGATTTGCATGAATAAAAAGTTGAAAAAATGACTTGACTCTCAAATTTGTGAAATGCATACTTAGAGTGTGTACTTTATGAGGTGCTGACATGAAAGCGACCATGCTGGATATGAGGCGAAATCCGAAGAAAATCATAGAAGCCCTAAAGCGCAACGAAAAGGTGACGCTTTCCGTTCGCGGTCGCGAAGTGGGGGAAATTGTTCCTCGTAATGAGTCAGATGATGAATCCGTAGCGAATGATCCCGCCGTGGGTATGTGGGCGGACCGTGAGGATATGAAAAATCCTTCCAAATACGTTCGTGATCTGCGCAAGGGCCGTTTCGATGCTCTTTGATACGGATGTCTTAATATGGATTTTGCGGGGTAACGCAAAGGCTGTACGCGTCGTTGACAAAGATGCCGATCGCATGATCTCCGTCGTGACGGCCATGGAGCTTTTTCAGGCCGCCCGGGATAAAGAAGAGGCGAGGGCCATTCGGCGCTTCCTGCAGCATTTCAAAACGGCGACCCTTTCGGAAAACATCGGTCACCGGGCTAGAATTTACGTAGAGAAGTACGCCCTGAAATCCCGCCTAGGCGTCCCCGACGCCCTCATTGCCGCCACCGCCGCGGAAAACAACTTCACACTTTGTACCGGCAACGCCAAGCATTACAGGGCGATTTCGGAACTCGATATGAAGGTATTTCGCGCAGTGACTGATCTGAACGATCTCAAATAAGCATCCTTCACGCCACGAAAAAAACTTGGTATTGACATTTTTCGGCAACAAAAGGCCTGCGTCATACTGTATCAAGTATGAGTGTATCTGACGCCTTTTAATCCGCCGTCGCCGGCGCGGCGCTCATGCGCCGTATTTGCTTATCAAATCCTGCGCCAGCATGACGCGCTGAATTTCCGACGGGCCGTGCATGATCTCCCCGGCGCGCGCATCGCGATACAGGCGCTCGACGGGGTGTCCGGCGGTATAACCCGCCGCGCCGAAAATCTGCATGGCCAAAGAGGAAATTTTCGTGGCGGCTTCCGTCGTGAAGATCTTGGCGCACGAAACATTGGGACCGGCGTCGGCGTCGCCTTCGTCGACGGACGCCGCGGCGAACTGGACTAAAAGCCTGCCGGTGTCGATCAGGGCGTGCATCTCCGAAAGCTTGAACGCCACTTCCTGATTGCGGATGATGGGTTTTCCGCCGCTTTTGCGCGTCATGGCGTGTTTCAGGCTCAACTTGAGCGCCGCCTGCGCGATGCCCACCGCGCCTACGGAACCGGCCAGACGCCCGCTTTGCACCGCGTGCATGGCGTAACCGAAACCTTCGTTTTCCAGGCCGATCAGCGCATCGCTCCCGACGCGGCAATTATTGAAAGAAAGCTCGCCCAGGGCCGCGCCGCGGTTGCCCATGGTCTCGATGCGCACGGATTTATCGAATCCCGGCGCGCCGGCCTCGACGATAAACAAAGACAGTCCCTTGGGGCCGCCGTCGGCTGTTGTTTTGGCCAGAACCACGGCGAAGTCGCAAATCGGCCCGCAGGTCACGTAGCTCTTTTTGCCGCTTAAAATCCAGCCATCTTCTCCCTTTTCGGCGGTGGCCTGAATCGCCAGGGGATTCGCGCCGCCTTCCGGTTCGGTCATGGCGAAAGCGCCGATCATGTCGCCGTCAAGGGTCCGGGCCACGTATTGCCGGCGCTGAGTGTCGTTGCCGAAAATCGCAATCGGCACGCACGCCATTTCCGTCGAGCAGTACGCCGCGAGAAAAGTGGAAGGACATGCCTTAGCCAGAATCTCGGCGTGCAGAGTCCATTCGATCGCTCCGCGGCCCAGGCCGCCGACGTTTTCCGGCATGGATAGTTTGAAATAATCCGTTTGGGCCAAAGTTTTGAAATTCGCGCGCAGAATTTCATCTCTTGGGGCGGGCGCCGATTGATCGAGTTTCGAGGCGCCCGGCGCAATTTTTTCTTCAACGATGCTTCGGAAGCCGTCCGCATCGGTCCGTTGCTGTTTTGTAAATTCGAAGTTCATTTCGCCTCCTGGGCCAGGATTCTGGAAATGATGAGTTTTTGGACTTCGCTGGTGCCGCCGCCGATCGTGCCGAGGCGCGAGTCGCGAAAGGCCCTTTCGACCGGGTATTCGTGGATGTATCCGTAACCGCCGTAAATCTGCACCGCCTCGTAGGCCATGCGGAATCCCTCGTCGGCGCCGTAGAGTTTGGCCACGGCGGCCTCCAGGTGATTCAGCGCCCGGCCCTGGTCCTTGTTCCAGGCCACGCGGTAAACCAGAAGCTTGATCGCGTTTTTAAAGATCCGCATATCCGCCAGCTTCCTTTGAACCGCCTGGAAGTCGGCGATGGGCTTATTGAACTGCCGGCGCTCCATCGCGTATCGGGTGCAGGACTTCATCGCTTTTTCCGTGGAGCCGATAAAGGGAGCGAGCAGGGCGCTGCGATCCCATTCCAGGGTTTGCAGGATCATCATGAATCCCGCCCCTTCCATCCCCAGGAGATTTTCCTCGGGGATTTCACAGTTGTCGAAAAACACTTCGCTGGTTTGCGAGGAGTTCATGCCCATTTTGTGAAATGGCTTGCCCGTGGAAAATCCCGGAGCGTCCTTTTCAACGATGAAACCGCTCATGCCGCCGTAACCCGCATTGGGATCGGTCACAGCATATACGACCATGACGTCGGCGATAGGGGCGTTGGTGATAAAAGTCTTCGAACCGTTGAGAATCCATTTGCCGTCTTTTCTCACGGCGTTTGTTTTAATGGAAGCCGCATCGGAACCGGCTCCCGGCTCAGTCAGAGCCATAGCGCCGATCATCTTCCCCGTCGCCAGATGAGGCAGATATTTTTTCTTTTGTTCATCATTGCCGTGTTTTAATATTGTGTCGCCGCACAGGTAGGTGTGCGCGCCCCAGGCCAGAAGCAGGCCGCCGTCGGCGCCGCCGTAGCCCATGGCCTCTCCCGCCACGACCGAGGTGATGATATCGGCTTCCTGGCCGCCGTATTGCTCGGGGTAGTGAAGTCCGAGAAGCCCGAATTTCCCCATTTCGTAAAAAGCCTCAAAGGGAAATTCGCATTTCCTGTCCGCTTCCTCGGCGTACGGGGCGATTTTGTCTTCACAAAAACGCCTGACGCTGTCACGGAAAGCGAGTTGTTCCGGTGTCAGTTTGAAATCCATAAATTGTCCTCGCTGTTGACGAAATGAACAATACTTTTTGTCGGAGCGAAAATTTTTCACACGATGGCTTGAGTGTCTATTCGTGTCAAGCGGCTGGCTGGCGGTGTGACGCCTCAGTTGGAAATGGACTGACCGGCCGTTTTGGTAGACACTACTCTAACGGAGGTCAGTCATGCGGAAAATGCGGAAGAATCCCAATACTCCGATGGAAATTCACAACTGCCTGGAATGCGTTTTCATGATCTTGGACGCACGCTCGCCTTGCACTTCGTTATGAAGTGCGGCGGTCTTTTCAAGCTGTAAAAGAGGTTCTTCGATGATTACCGTACTTTACCGAATTGGAGAAGAAAATTATTTTTCGTCCTTGACAAAACCTAAATGACGAGCTTTTCCATCCCAAAGGTTTTGTCAAGGATCGTTGACCGCCCTCTTAAGGCGGCGAAAAATAATTTTTCTTCTTAGCTTTTTGCCGGGAGGTCATGAAAGTACGGTAATCCTCGAAGAACCTTTTTTTCAGATGGAATTAACAGCTGCAGCCGCCGCTGACCTGATTTTTAAATTTAATCGAGAAGGTTGAGCCGTGCCACGGATGCTTAACGTGGTCGATCAGGACGCCGCCGCCGTTCTTGATTTCCTTTTGAGTCTGAGAATCGGCCAAAAGGTTGAAGTTATTGCCCTGATAAATGGTTTCGCTTTCTTTTGGCTCATCCAGAGCCAGGCCCAGGCGGGGTCCGCCTCAGCCAAAGCCTTCAAATACCAGTCGAATCGCCTTGCCCTGGCGACCGGGCATATCCAGCGCGCTACGAAGCTCATCGGCAGCCGAGTCCGTTACGTCGACGTTAAATTTTTCTTGTTGTGTTTCAGAAGACATGTTTCCTCCGTAAATTCCTGTTCCAGGCCCTGATCGGACCTCCTTCTAAATATAATAATATCACAATATAGCAATGTCAATATCTTTCTGTGCGCTGATCTTGTCCCGTTGCGGCGTACTGGCAAAAAAATTCCCGGAGGATATGATGTCCGCATGAATGAAGCTTCTCAAAAACTGATCCGATCTGTACGGCAGGGATTCGAGCAAAATTTTCACTCGCACCCGCGCGCCCTGGCCTGCGCGCCGGGGCGGATCAATATAATCGGAGGCCACACCGATTACAACCTTGGATTGGTGTTGCCCTGCGCGGTGGAAATGTACGTCGCCGCGGCGGTTTCCGCCAGAGACGACGGGAAAGTTGTCGCCATATCCGGAGATTATCCGCCCGAAGGGCGTTTCCATTTGAGCGACGCGTTTTTAACCGGGAAATGGCACGACGCGGTCAAGGGAGTATTGGAAAGTTTGCAAAAATCGGGAGCGGATTTGCCGGGCCTGTCGCTGTTTGTTGAGGGGAATCTCCCGGCGGAGGCGGGGCTGTCGAGCAGCGCCGCCTTCATGGTCTCTTTGGTCATGGCGATTTACCGCATCGGAGGGATCGATCTGACGGCCGAAGAGGTCGCCTTGACGGCCCAAAAAGTCGAGGTCGATTTTTTCGGCGTCAAGTGCGGCATTCTGGACCAGATGGCCTCCGCCGCCTGCCGAAAAGGGCACGCCCTGTTTCTGGATTGCCGCGATTTATCGACGCGGGACATACCGATCCCGCCGGACATTTCCTTTCTCGTGGGCGATACGGGAGTCCGGCGCAAGCTGGCCGGTGATTCGCCGTTCAATCGCCGCGTCGAGCAATGCGCGCAGGCCGTGAAATTTTTGGCCGACCGCAAAGAACCGGTGGAATCCTTGCGCGACGCGGATTTGCCGATGCTCGCCCGGCACGAAAAAACGATGCCCGATGTTTTGCTGAAACGGGCCAGGCACATCGTGACGGAAAACGCCCGCGTGATCGAGGCGACCAAAGCTCTTTATGCCGAAGATATCCGCAAGCTCGGCGCACTCGTCACGCAGGCCCACGTTTCTTTGCGCGACGATTATGAAGTTTCATGGCCGGAACTTAACGCCATGGTCGACGCCATGAACGCGCATCCGCAAACTTGCGGCGCGCGCATGATCGGCGCCGGATTCGGGGGATGCGCCCTGGCCGTGATCAAAGGCGAAGCAAACGCGGAAACGGCCGAATCCGTAGCGGTCGAATTCAACAGGCGCACGAACAAAAACGGGCGGGTGCTGTGCGTGTCGCCGGGCCGGGGCGCGTGGCTGGAAGATTAGCAAAGGCTAAAGCGCGCCTGCGTTTGATCAGGCATTCGGGAACAGTGTCGCGGCGCCGTCGTCGACGACGAATGTCAAATCCCCGCCAAATTCCTGCAGATAAGAAGCCGGGCTTTGCGGCGACACGGGATCGAACAAGGCTTTTCGAACGGCTTCGGCTTTGTCTTTTCCCGTGGCCATCATGATGATGGAGCGGGCTTCGAGAATATTGGCGATGCCCTGGGAAATCGCCAGGTGCGGTTCCTGGGAAGGATCGTCGAAAAACTGCGCGTTGCGCGCCAGGGTCTCTTCCGTGAGCTTGACGACGCGCGTCCTGGAATCGCGCCGGCTTCCCGGTTCGTTGAATGCGATATGGCCGTTGGCGCCGATGCCCAGGATCATAAGATCGATCCCTCCGGCTTCTTTGATTCTCATCTCGTAATCGGCGGCCGTTTTTTCGGGATTGTCGAAACTGAAATCATAAAAGTTCGCCTGCCCGGCGTGCAGATCGACGTGATCGAAAAGATTGTCTTTTAAAACCGATTTGTACGAACTGGGATGGCCGTCGGGCAATCCGATGTATTCATCGAGGTGAAAAGCGCGGACGTGCTTAAAGGAAAGTCCGTGTTCCCGATGCATCGCCACGAGTTTTTGATACGCCGGAACCGGCGTCGAGCCGGTGGGGAAACAAATGGTCAGTCCTTTGCTTGCCGCATCGCGGATTCTGCCGGCCACGCACCGCGCGAGGTATTGCCCCGCCGAATCCTGATCGTGCGGACGAGCCAGCGTAATGATTTTGCCGCTGCAGGTTTTGAAATTATCCGTCATTTCATTCACGAGTCGTTCGATACTTAAGTATTCAGGGCCGCGCAAAGCAGGCCGCGACATTATGGTGATTGCGGCTTTTTGGTCAAGACAGCAAAGGAGGTTTTTAACGGCGAGTTCACTTTCTAAAAAAAATGATTACAGCCCAGAAACCGTTTCCCGGATCGAATCCAGCGTAGCGGTCATGAGAAAATCGATTTCGTCATGACTGATGCTTAAGGGCGGATTCAGGACGATCACGTCGCCAAGGGGTCTGATGATAAGGCCCTTCTCGCGGGCTTTCATGATGACCCGGTGGCCCATGCGCGTTTTGGCGTCAAAAGATTTTTTATCCTTCTTGTCCGCGACAAGTTCTATGCCGATCATGAAACCGGATTGCCGCACATCGCCGACGCATTCCAGGTCCCACGCTTTTTCGAGATGTTTTTTCATATGCTTGATTTTGGCGGGCAGGGATTCCAGCACCTTTTCTTCCTCAAATACGCGTAAATTGCCCAGTCCCGCCGCGCAGGCCAAAGGATTTCCCGTATATGTGTGGCCGTGAAAGAAGGTTTTGAATTCGTCGTATTGCCCCAGGAAGGCTTCGTAAATCTCGTCGGTCACGGCGGTGACGGCCAGGGGCAGATAGCCGCCGGAAATGCCTTTCGCCAGCGTCATCAGATCGGGGCTCACGTTTTCGTGCTCGCAGGCGAACATGCTTCCGGTGCGGCCGAAACCCGTCGCCACTTCGTCGGCGATCAATAGCAAACCAAGTTCGTCGCATAGTTCGCGCAGCAGTTTCAAAAAACCGGCCGGCGCGGTGCGCATTCCGGCCGCGCCCTGGATCAGCGGTTCGATCACGATTCCGGCGCAGGCGTGAGCATGTTCGCGCACGGCCGCCGCCGTTTCGTCAAAACAGAAATTTTGGCAATTGTCCGGCGATTTCGACCATGGGCACCGGTAACAATGGGGAAAGGGGAGTTGAATCGTATCGAATAAAAGGGGTTTGTACGCCGCGTGAAAGATGTCGATGCCGCCGAGGCTGACCGATCCGATGGTGTCGCCGTGGTAGGCGCCTTCGAAAGTGATGAACCTTGTTTTCTTCGCGTCGCTTTGGCGGTTGCGGCAGGTGAACGCCATTTTCAGCGCAATTTCCGCTGCCGTGCTGCCGTTGTCGGAATAAAAAATTCTTTCCAGGCCTTCCGGCAAAATGCCGCATAGTTTCTCGGCAAACGTGACGGACGCTTCGGAGGCCAGGCCGAGCAGCGTGCTGTGGGCGATTTTCTCCAGTTGTTCTTTTATCGCATCGTTGATCGTAGGGTGCCTGTGCCCGTGAACGTTGGTCCAAAGCGAGGAAACGCCGTCCATGTAGCGCCGGCCTTCGCTGTCGATCAGAAAATTCCCTTCACCTTCGACGATGACGGGGGATTTTTCGTCGGCCCATATTTCCATCTGCGTGAAGGGGTGCCAGATCCGATCCCGGTCGATTTTTTGTAAGCGAGTTGTTTCCGGTTTCATTGAGATTGGAAGACGATCAACATGATCCTTCGGTTGGCGCGGCCTTTGACGTCCGGCAGCGGGCGCTCGTCGCCGAATCCGATGGCAATCAGCCGCTCGGATTCGATTCCCGCGTCGATGAGAACCTGCGCGACGACCTCAGCCTGTTTTTGCGAGATGAGTTTGTCTCTGTCCGGATTGGAGCCTTTTTCCAGATGGGCTTCAATCCGAAGCGACAGTTCGGGATTGGCAATGAGTTGCTGGGAAAATTCCGCGAGGGCCTCCCGGTATTTTTTGGCAAGCTTGGCGCTCCGGCCGTAAAACTTGACTTCCGGCGGAATGATGATCTTGAACTTTTTCGGCCTGATGTCCGGGCAGCCGTCGTCGTCGAGGAAATTGTTTTTGGTTTCCGCGGCCAGGGGGCATTTATCCTCGGTGTCGGGCATGCCGTCCAGATCGTTGTCCGGATCGGGGCAGCCGTCTTCATCCTTGTATCCGTCGACGTCTTCCGGCTTGTAGCGGCATTGATCGACGCCGTCGGGAATCCCGTCATTGTCGTTGTCCAGATCCGGGCATCCGTCCTTGTCTTCGTGCCCGTCGAAATCCTCGGCGCTGTCGGGGCACGCGTCTTCCGCGTCGAGAAAGCCATCGGCGTCGTTGTCGTTATCCGGCACGCCGTCCTGGTCCTGCCAGCCGTCGTAATCCTCGGCGCGATAGGGATCGCCGTCGAGCAGATCAATGACGCCGTCCCCGTCCAGATCGTGTTTGCAGCTGGCGCTTTTCTCTAAAGAGGTGTTGGCGTATCCGTCGGCGTAATTCAGATACGTTTCCGCGTCGGCGATGTTCTTTCGTCCGATCTCCGTTTTGGCGAAATCGAGATAAGCTTCCGCCGAGGAAAATTCTTTCGGCGCGCACCACTGAGCGCCGTTTTCCCGGGCCTTGGCCAGTTTGTTTTCCAGCGGCGGAATTCTCTCGTTCAGGTTGTGGGAACAGCCCCAGGTCAAGGCAAGCAGGATCGTCAAAAGCGCGGCCGCGGCATTTGTTTTACTTCGACGACGCGTCATTTCAACTCGATCTTCTTGAATTTCTTTGCGTTCTGATAAGCCAGGGCCGACTTGGCATGGGCCTTTTCCAGATAATAGTCCCCGGCCGTATTGTTGTTGCGCTTGTATTCCATTTCGGCCTGTTTCAGGTAAATCTCAGCACAGTAAAATTCATAAGGGGAATTCATGGCGGCGCCGGCGTGCTTGGCCGAATTGAAAAGTTCCTTGGTTTCCTCGGGGCTGACCGTGGACTCGATGTCCAGAGCAGAGCAGCCCATGAGAATCGCGAGGCCCAAAACGATGAATGTGTTTCTTAAAATCAACATGGAAAAATCAAGATTTAATACCAGTCCAATGAACTATCACGACCCATTTCCATAAGTCAATCGTCTCATTTTTACGACGGAGTGCGTCAAAAATCCGCCGAAACTTTTTGTATGGGGGATTCAAGGTAATAAATGACCGGATAATTTTCGCGAATTTCGCTTCTTGAGCTTTTTCTCGTCCTGATGCTTATTCCACTCGTCGGGGCGCCTTTGCTAAAAACCTGGTGAGAAATGCGGGTCAGTGGTCGTCGTCGTCATCGTCGTCGTCATCGCCGCAACCGCAGGCGTCTTTCATGCCTTTGAAAGGATCCGAGGCATCTCCCGTCGGGGTTTCGTCGCGGCTTTTATCGAAACGGTCGAGATCGTCGTCGCTTATCTTTGCTTTGCCGATAAATTTCCGCACGCCTCCCGAACGGCCCATGTCCTCGATGGCGCCCGCCAGTTCGGCGTCGTCCATTTCCAGAAACATTTCCAGCAAAGCTTCCCGGTAGGCGGCGTCGAGTTCCGGCAGGCATTTGAAAAGGTCCGATTTGACCTGGTTGCTCACATTCGCATCGGCGATAAGCGTGCCCAGGTCCAGCAAAGTCTCGTGATCCCGGACCATCCTTTCTTCCGCAAGCCGCTCTTCAACTACTTGCGCATCGATATCCGCGCCGTATCGATTCTCCACGCCGGCGATGTTGTCCGGCTCATCGCTTTCGTCATGATCATTGGCGACAAACCGATACTGCCCGTAACCTGTCGCGGCGCCCAGAAGGAGAAAGGCGAGCAGCGCCGTGGCGCCTACGGAATGATTCAGCCAGGATTTCACGTTCCGTCCGCCGGAACCGCCTCCGCCGTGAAAGGACGCGCGAAGATCGTCGATCAGCTTATCCATTGTCTCGTCGCCGAATACCTTCGAACCCTTCAAGACCGAAAAATTGAACCGCTCATCATCGAGCCGCGCGGCCAGAAGTTTCAAATCGGTCCAGAAGACCTCATCATTTCGCTTTTCCTCCAGGGTCGCATACAGTCGCCCAAGTGTATTGTCCGCATTTTCCCATGGGGCAAAAGCGCAATCGTGCGCCGCGAGAAAATCCCTGATCTGCGTCAGGCTTGTTTTTGCTATCGGATTTTGCATGGCTGATGCTCCTTACAGAAGGCCTACCAGCAGGCATTAATGGTCGTCGTCGATATCATCGTCGCTCGGGTCGGCGTAATAGTGACAAAGACTCTGCGGGAAGCTGAGGAAATCCGCTATTTGCTCGTCGCTCATATTATCGAATAAATCGAGTAATGATTCCCGCGAGTAGGAATCCAACTCGGGGAGGCATTCCAGCAGATCGTCCTTTACATCGTTTGAGATCGCGGATTCGTTGATGATATCGATCAGATCGCAATAAACCCGTGCGCTATATCCGCTGAATCCTTCTTCTAATGCTTCATCACACACTTCATCGGTCTGGTTGTTTACGTCGTCATCGTCGTCGTCATAGCCGGCGTACTCCGTGTTCGAATCGTCCGAGTCAGCATCGTTCGAATCGGAGTTATCGCAGCTTATGGAAACGCCGAGCAGCAAAAACGACAAAAACGCGGGGACGGCAACCGATGAAGCGGCCCATTTTCTCAAACCCGAAACGCCGTTTCCGCCTCCGCCGCCGCCTATCGAGCCCCTCAGTTCTTCTACGAGTTTGTCCAGGCTCGCGTCGCCGAAAACCGATGATCCCTTCATGGCCGACGTGTTGAATCGCTCGTCGTCCAAGCGTCCGACCAGCCGTTTCAGGTCGGCCCAGAACCGTTTGTCGCCCTGTTTCACGCATAGCGACTCAAAAAGACGGTCCACGACATTGTCGGTATTCTCCCAGGGTTTCGGGGCGCATTTGTGCGCGGCAAGAAAATCCCGGATTTCCATAAGACTTGTCTTGTTATTAAAGTTCTCCATAGCGCAATCCTCCCGATGAGTTTGGGCCCCGAAAAAGAAATTACAATACAATTGCGCTTATTATACGCTTTTTTTCGCGGGAAACAAAGCAATGTTCCATGACCTGAATACTCTTGGGCGACAACTTCGCTTCCGGGCGGCTTTTAGGGTATATTATTCGCATTATTTTTGGTTCTTCGAGAATTACCGTACGTTAAGGATCGCTGACCGCCCTTTTTAGGCGGCGAAGAATAATTTTTCTTCTACGCTTGTTTGAAGAGCAGGTGTTAAAGTACGGTAATTCTCGATGATCCTTATTTATGTGTTGGTCGTGGCTTAAAGGACGCATCCGCAGATGAATTCGGTGGAAAATACAGAGGCGAAAATATCCGCGCCGCACCGCGCTCTTTGGGAAATCACCTGGAAATGCGACCTTCGCTGCGAGCATTGCCTGGTGGATGGCGGCCATGCCGGCGCCGAAGAATTGACGACCGCCGAGGCCCTGACCTTTGCCGACGATCTGGCCCGCCTGGGCGTATCGGTCGTCTCGCTGACCGGCGGCGAGCCTTTTATGCGTAAGGATTGGCGCGATATCGCCGCGCGCGTCCGCCAAAACGGCATGAGGCTGCGCTTTTCGGCAAACGGCCATCTGTTGACCGGCGAAATCCTCAAAAAACTCATCGCACTGGATACGGAATCATTTTCCGTTAGCCTCGACGGCATTAAAAAAACCCATGACAGAATCCGACACGGCCCGAAGGGATTCGGCGGCTCGTCATTCGATCGCGTCATAAAGGCCGTAACCATGCTCGCCGCTTCGCCGATGATCGCCGGCGTGCGCACGACTGTCACAAAGCAAAATATCGACGAACTGCCGCGGATTCACGAAATTTTGAAAGAAGCCGGCGCCCAGCGTTGGGTTTTGCAACTGGCGCATAGCACGGGCCGCCTTGCCGAGGGCATCTGCGATCCCATCGACCCGGAGCAGCTGCCGCATGTGGCGGATTTTATTATCGCAAACGCCGACGATCCCGTTTTGCAGCCCAGGGCGTTTAACAGCATCGGATACTTGAGCAGAAAAGAGCCGATTTTAAGGCAAAGCGGACGCACGACGCGCAATCCCATCTGGCGGGGCTGCCGATGCGGCGTGAACGTCATCGGCATCGAGCCCGACGGAGGGATCAAGGGATGCGCCAATCAGGTCGGCGAACCATTTGTCGTCGGCAATATCCGCACCGAATCGCTGGAGCAAATCTGGTCCGATCGCGCCCGCTGGCGCTGGGTGAATCCGACGCCGGATCAAATGACCGGCGAGTGCGCCGGTTGCGCCCTTGCCAAAGTTTGCGGGGCGGGATGCACGGTCATGGCGTATCGCAGCACCGGCGAGTTTTTCAATAACCCATATTGCCTTCGAAGGATCGAAAAGGGACTTTAAGGAATCATGGTTGTTCTATTTGTTATTGCCGACAGTATGAGAGCCGATGCTCCCGGATTTGCCGGCGGAAAAGCTAAAACGCCATTTCTTGACGGCCTGGCCGGGGAAGGGAGTCATTTCAATGACTTCTTCGTTTCCGGCGCCTGGACCGTTCCGTCGCTCATGTCCATGTTCAGCGGATCGCTGGCCCACAAAATCGGCATCTGCCGATGGCGGCATCCCTTTCCCGCCGGAAGGCCGACGCTGCTGACGGCTTTTCAATACGCCGGCTTCGAGGTGTCGTGTTTTCATCCCTATCCGAAGTGGGGATTTCTGACCATTCCGGGAAAGGGGCGCGTGCAAAGCAGCCAGGACATCGACGCCGTCGTCAATTCGATTAAAGAAGGCGGCGACGCGGACCGCTTTTTCCTGATCCATCACTGGTGGACGCACCTTCCGTACATGACCAAGGAGCTTTCGAGAAAAAACTGGCACGCCACGGTCGATTTCGCGCTGGAATCTTTAAGCCGCCACCCTCAGCGCATCGCGAAAAAGCTGGAGGAAAATTACCTCAAATCCCTAAATCATTTCAGCGAGGAAGTGCTGGCCCGATACGTGGACGCCGCCGCGCACGGCGGGCGAAAGGTTTTAACAATCGTTACAGGCGACCACGGGGAAAACTGGGGCGCGTCCTTACCCGAAGGGCGAAAGCTTGAGCATATTTACGATCTTCACGGTCGCTGGATTACCGACGAAAACATCAGGACGCCCCTGGTGTTTCACGGCGACTGCGCCAATGGGACGATACCCTCGGGACAGAAAATCGGCGGGATGGCCGCCGGCGTCGATCTTGGTCCGACCGTCGCCGATCTGGCGGGGATTCCCTGGCCCGGTCCGGCGCCTTTAAAATCCACGCCGGGCCTGGTTGAGCGAAACGAAACGGACCTGAAAATCATCGGCCGATCGCTTGCGCCATGCGTGATGGACGGGTCCCCCGCGCCCCGGGATGAAATCCTGACGGTTTCCACGCTCAACACCCACGTCCCCCAGACCTATCCCCTCGACGGCAAAGAGATGTGGCGGACCTTCGCGCTTAGAAATCAAAATGCATGGTTTGTTTTCGACAGCGCCGACAACACGAAAAATGTTTCGGTTCTGCCCGACGGCGCGAAGCCGGGTGATGATGTAAAAAAGGAGGTTTTCGACAAGCTCGAAGCGTTGTGGCGCGACTCCGTGGATTCGGCGCCGATTGTGGAGGATGAAGAATTGGACGCACTGCGTCGCGAGGAAGCGCAAATCGCGCGCAACCTGCGCAGCCTGGGTTATCTCGATTAAACACATGCCGGATACTGATTATTCCATCAACTCGTGTTTCTGGGAACTGACGCGGCGATGCCGGTTCCGTTGCCTGCACTGCAGGGCGTGGGCGGGTCAGGGCGGTCGGTGCGAATTGAACCTGGAAAAAGCCCTGGATGTCGCCGATCAGCTGATCCGGCAAAAAACGAAGATCGTGATTTTGACCGGCGGCGAGCCCGTGCTTTATCCGGGATGGGAGAAAATCGCGGCGCGGCTTGCGGCGGGGGGCGTGCGCGTGCGCCTTTTTACCAGCGGATATCCGTTCGACGCGGAAACTTTTGAACTTGCGACAATGTCCGGTGTGAGCGAATACGCCGTTTCGCTGGACGGCACGAAGTATTTCCACGACCGCCTGCGACCGGCGGCGGACGATTCAACGCTATCTTCTTACGACATGGCCGTGCGGGCTATCGAATTTTTATCGGATCAAGGCGCAAACTTTCGCGTCGTCACGCAGGTCAATCGCCTCAACCTCGAATGCCTTCAAGACCTTTATGAGATTCTGCTGGGCCTTGGCGTGACGCGCTGGCAGACGCATCTTTGCCAGATGACCGGTCGCGCCGGTGAAAATCGCGAAGATCTGATGTGCCTGCCGTGCGGCCTGGAAAAAATCATTCGCGTTTTGCTGCGCGCCGCGAGGGAAAAAATGATTGTCGCGCCGCTGCATTGCTCCGTGGGTTACATGACCCGCGAGGAGCCGATTCTCCGGGGACGGCAAGCCGACAAAGCCCGTCCGATATGGACCGGATGCCGCGCGGGACTGCGGACAATGGCTATTACACCGTCCGGCGGGGTCAAGGGATGCACCACGCTGCCTGATGAATTCATCACCGCATCGCTTGCCGAAAAACCCCTCGACGAGATATGGGCAAACGACGAGTGCTTTCCCTTCACGAGACAGTGGAGCCCTGACATGCTCGGCGGCCTGTGCAAAACCTGCGCGTTCGCAAGAGTATGCAAAGCTGGCTGCCCCGCCGTGGCCTACAGTTCCACCGGCTCCGTCGGCGCCAATCCATATTGCCTGAAAGTGGTGCGTGAAAAAGATGACTGAAACCTGTCCGGCGTTCTTACCGTTTCGCAGCGCCCAGCTTTTCCAGATCCTCAGGAACGCTCAGAGCGTTTAACATGGCGCCCAGGGTGTGCTGGTTGTAATCGACGCGGATGTCGTTTGCCGTCAAACCGCCGCGGATGCCGCCGATAGCCTTGCCTGGATTCGGCAGATACCAGGTGTTGTCAATCGTGAATTGATTTTCCACCACGAAATGAAGCGCCCGCATCAGCGCCGCGCCGTATTTCTTTTGCCGCTCGACGTCGCCGAAATACTTTGCCGTCAGATAATTTTCCGCCAGGGATTCGGCGCGCGCGGACGTGGGCGTGGTGCGCGGAGGCCGCGAGTTGTCCGCCGCGCCTCGATAGTCGTTAAAATAAGGGGCTCGATCCGGTGAATATTGATGAAGGATCACGGCGTCGGCGTGCTTGTATCCCAGGCGCTTGTATTCGTTAACCTTTTCCGGGTCCTTTTCGATTCGGGCCATGCGCGCCCAGGCCATCGCCACCCAGCAAAACCGCCCGACGGACTCGTCGCCGCCTTCGCTCCACAGCTTTTCCTGCCCCTCTGATATTTCCGCCGCGGCGGTGCGCCATTTTTCATCGCCGGTTTTTTCATACCAGCGCGCCAGAGCCAGCATGGCGACGCCGGGAAAATACGGAACCTGTTTGTCGGGCGGGCGTTTTTGCAGCGTCTGGTTATAAGTCGCATAAAAAAGTCCGGCCTCCGGCATCCTGAAACGCAAAACCGCTTCGGCAAATCGCCTGCCGTATTCTTTCGTTTTCGCCGTCGCTATTTTCTCCGGTATGACAGCGTGGATCATCGCCATGAGCGCGTTGAGGCCGATTTCGGACTTGTCGCCGGTTTCGATGATGGCGATATCCCTGTCGTTAGCGGGAAAGACGGTTTTGTCCATGAGAAACGCAAGAGCTTTTTGCGCGGCGTGAAGAAGGCGCTCATCGCCCAGAGTGTTGTACGCCTCCAGCATCCGCAGGACGTATCCCGCGTGGTGGGGAAGATAATACTCGGGATCGTACTCGTCTTCATTTGGATAATAATGATAAGCCAACGTCCCGTCGTCTTTTAAAATGCGCAGAAGATAATCGATATTCGCACTTGTCGCCTTGCGCAGGCTTTCGGCGCTCAAGGGCGGTATGAGCGTATGCGCCCGGCAGCAATCCAGGGCGACGCCTTTATGCGCGGGATCGTCGATGAAACTTTGTGTGGTGAATTTATATAGCTCGCCGTTTTTCCAAGCCCTTTTATCGCCGCATGTCTTTTCGGACAGCGTTTCGATCTGGCGCGTGACGAGCCTGCGGCCGCGTATCCGTTTTTTCCCCTGGTTTTTCTCACGGATATCCAGGCCCCATCCCTTGTATATAACCTCATCGGGAAGCTGATACTGCGTTTTGCCGTTGCACGAAATGATGAATCCGTGGAATCCGTCTTCAGTATTTCGGCTGATTTGTCGAAATATTTTCCGGCTGCGCGCCGAACGGTCGAAATCAACGCGCGAGATGCTGTCGATAATGTTGATTTTTATTCTCGCCTCATCCAGCCTGTTTTTTATGTACGCCTTAAAATTTGCATCGGCGGCGACGTGTTTTATTGTCGCCGAAATGGCATTGCCCAGCCTGCCGTTTCCTGTGATCTTGATAATCGGCTTGACACCCGGCGCGTGGATTTCCATGCATACTCCGCCGCACGACATGGCCTCGATCAAGGGATCGAATTTCAGTTTACCGCTTGTCTGAAGGCCGGTTCGAGCCGCCTGCAACAGATCATTTTTCTGCTGATTCGTTAACAAAATGATGCTGCTGTATTCGGATATGTTATTACCGCTGATGACTTCCTTGTTGCCGCGGTCGCAGGAAAAGGCGCAAACGAGAATCAACAGGCACAACAGGCAGGCAAGGCATCTTTTAACCGCCGGCATGACCATTCCTTATAGCGCCCCGGTATTCAATGCGACAAAAACTGACACAACAAATGTATCATTCATGATCCGTATGTCCATAGCGGCTGCGTTTTGAGTGTTGCAACAGGCCCGCTTTGCAATACAGGCGATTTCAGTAATCGGCATAACGAACTTTGCGCCGAAACGACGTTTAATTCCGGCAAAGTTGCTGTTAGACTTCTATTAGTTTTTTTTGAGGTTAACATGAAAACCTTCCTTCCTGCCCTAATCTTTTCCGTATTAATACTTTGCGCGATATCCGCCGGCTGCGGCGATGACGATGACGACGATTCGACGAGCCCGGAGCAGGCCGACGACGATACAGCGTCCGACGACGATCTTGACGACGACGTGAACGACGATTTGGACGATGACGCAAACGACGACAGCGACGATGACACGGACACGCAGCCCGGTCCGATGAACCTGCGCGTGATGACCTTCAATATCCTCTTCGACTTTCCCAACGCCGAATACGATGCCTGGGCTCTTCGCCGCGAGCCGGAAGCCGAGATCATCAATTTCCACGACTGCGATCTCGTGGGCCTGCAGGAGCCCTGGTACTGGCAGGTGACGGATTTGCAGGCTTTATGCCCCGGTTACGGCGTCGTGAGAAACGACATCGACACCGATTCGACGATTTTTTATCGCGAGGATCGTTTCGAGCTCATTGATCACGGCCATTTCTGGCTCAGTCCGCACCCGGATCGCCCCTCCATCGGCTTCGGCAATTTCATGCCCCGTTTCACCATATGGGCCGAGCTGTACGACTTCGAATCGGGGCGGAAGTTTTTCTACTTCAACACGCATTTCGACAACTCCAGCCCTTTTCAGGAAAACGCCGCTCCGATGTTTTTGGAGAAAATCGTGGAAATCGCCGGAGATGAAACGGTCGTCGTGACGGGTGATTTCAATTCCAAACCGGAGCGGGAAGCTTATCACACGCTGACCGAAGGCGTGGAACCGGGCGGATTCGCCCTGACAAACAGTTTCGATCTGGTCGAAGATTTCGATATCCGAAATGCCGACGGCGACGAGCGCGAATATGATCCCTCGCATAGGATCGATCATATTTTCATGGCCAACGGCGATTGGGATTGCTCATACTGGGTGGTGGATATGACGCGCTACGGGGATCCTCTGCGGGACCCCAGCGATCACTTCGCCATGGCGGCGGATATCGAGCTTGGCGCGCCGACGACTTTAGAATAGTCTGGCGGTCGGTCATTTTGAAAATCGAGTTTCCATTGTGAGGTGAGTCATGCGTTTTACCGGTTTTTTCATCGCGATTTTGCTGATCGTGGCGCCGGCGGCGCCCGGCGCGGCGGATTATACGATTGCGCCTTTTTTGACAAACGTCACGACAAGCTCCATCGATGTCTGCTTCCAATCCGAAGATGATCTGCCGGCGCTTATCCACTACGGACCAAGCGCCGAATACGGATCGCAAGTCAGCGTCGCCGGGCAGCCATTCGACACGCTGACGGGGCAATACACTTATTTCGACGATCCCGTTTACGAAAGCGTTGTGCGTTATGCCTACTGCGGCCAAATAGAAGGGCTGGAGGCGGACACCCTTTATCATTATTCGGTTGAGTTCGACGGCGAGCAAACGGAGGATCGCGAATTCGCCACCGCTCCGGGTTCGGGATTTCCTTTCAGTTTCGTCGTGTACGGCGACAGCCGCAGCGATCCGCTTTATCCCCTGGGCGTGCCGAACCGCTTTCATGAGTCGGTGATTGAAACCATGGGTGAGTACGCCTTCGATTTCTTCATGAACGTGGGCGACATCGTGCACGACGGCTATGACATACGCCTGTGGGATGTCGCACAGGGGATCATCGCGCCCATATCCGCCGAATATCCCTATTATCCTATCTTAGGCAACCACGAGGATCGCGGCGAAGAGGGCGTCGAGGGCATCGACGTTTACGAGAAATTGTTTTCCAATCCGGGCGAAGCTTCGGGATCGGGAAGCGAGTTGTATTATTCCTTCGAATACGCAAACGCGCATTATACCGTGATCGATTCCAACGCGGACATAGAACCCGATTCGGAGCAGGGCCAGTGGATCGCCGCCGATCTTCAGGCCGCCGGCGACAATCCCGACATTGAATGGAAGTTCATGTTCATGCACCACCCGCCTTATTCGTCTTCCGTGGTCGGAATCGGAGATGAGAGGCAGCAAGTGACCAGGCGATATATCCCGGCAATCGCCGAGGAATACGGCGTCGCCATCGTATTTACGGGGCATCAGCACAGCTATGAGCGCAGTTGCAAAGACGGCGTTTATTACATCGTCACGGGAAACGGCGGGGCGCTGCCGTCCTTTGTCGGAGCGCCCATTTTGAATCAGTACAGCGAATATTTCGAAGGCAATTTCAACTTTTCCAACTTCGGATTCTGCCACCTGGAGATTGCCGGCGATTATCTTGTCCTGCAGTCCGTGATCGCCGACGGAACCGTCATCGACGTGCTGGAAATCGGCGAAGCGCCCGTCGACGACGATGCCGATGACGATGTGAACGATGATGCGGATGACGACGCCGATGACGACGATGCGGATGATGACGTCTCCGCCGACGACGATGACAACACACCCGCCGACGCAGGCGGCGATGATGACGACGATAACGGATGCGGGTGCTGACGTGCAAACGTAAGGTCCAGGGTTTCGATTACCCGCTTACTCCCGCCGCGCCTTCACAGGCGCTCGGGCGCAGCTTCGTGCGTGGCTCTGTTTCGACTTTGCCGAGGCGCACGTTAATACTGAGCCGCGCACGGCAGATTCGCCTGAAGCGTCAGCGAAGGCGAATGAGTAAGCGGGTGGATATCGGCCCTGCAAACGTGCGTGGCATATCGCGGCCATTCGGCTGCAACCAAATGTCAATTTTCTTTAACTCCCTACGGGACATCTTCTTTGCCTGCCGCGCTTTATCTCACGATCAAACAAAGAATCTTGACGCCACGCAAAGATTTTCAGCATTAGTAGTTCAAAAGGAGGCGTGTTGAAGTCGAGTGAAAGAGGCCGGCGTTGAAGTCATAAAAAAACGGAGCGGCTTTTTAGCCGCTCCGCTCGATGGACTTATCGGGATCTTTTTAGAAGGTGAATTCCGTGTTGAAGAACACGTAATTATCCGAATCCATGTCGGTTTCCTTCTGCTCGTCGTCGGCGATTTTCGCCGCGTAACCGTAGGACCTGTAGTTGAGGTTCATGCGAACCATGCTCATCGGCTGATAGCCGACGCCGAGCATGATCATTGACGTTTCGTCCTGATATCCGATGCCTTTGTCTTCGTCGTTTTCGGTGTTCGGATCGTAGGCGTCGTAGCGGCCCAGGACGCTGAACTTCTGGTACCAGAAATCCGCCCATACGGACATCATGGACGCGTCGATAGTGTCGGGGTCGCGATCGTCGCTCCAGGAGGTCGAAGAAGTGGCGTATTCGATACCGGCGCCGATTCCCATATCTTCGCTCATGGGCAGCTTGAAGGACAGAACGATGTCCATGACCTTCTGAAGCTGCTCGACGTAGTCCGGATGCACTTCGTCCACATGGTAGGTGACCATCAAGGCGAGTTGCTTGAGGGCGTCCATCATCTGGAAGGGCGTAACGTAAACGTTAATCTGCGCGGCTTTGCCGGCGTCCGCCTCGTTGGCGCCTGAGCCTTCGCCGTTCATCACGGCGAATCCGTAACCGCCGAAGTTCTTGTATTTACCATGCACTGCGACGCCCAGATCGGAGATGCCGCTGCGGACCATGCCGTAACCGGTGAGGCCGGCGTCCATGATGTAACGATAGGTCCAGTAATCATAAACCTTCATGGCCCAGGGCGGGGGGATGATGCCGAAGCGCGCGTTGAAAAGATTGGACATCTTGTAATTGAAATAGGCATACTCGACGTAAACCGCGTAGGGACCGGAAGCGGTGGATCCGAGTCCGGGATGGGCGGTTGAACCCATTACTTCCGCTGCGTCCTGAAGATTCTCGCCGTCGTCATCATCGCCGGAATCATCATCCATCGCGTCGTCGTCGGAATCCTCCTGATAGGAAACCATGGAGGACAGATCTCCGGCCCGCATGGAATTCAAGGTGATGTTGGCCGACCAGCTTTTGCTGAGCTGCGCTTCGAGACCAAGATAGGTCCTGTCGGCGTAGAAGCCGTTGTAATCCTTGGCATCGTACCGAGTGTCATAATCCTCATTGTAGTCCGAAATGTTGTACTGATAGTGCGTGAAGACCTGGGCGAACGGTTTGATCATCACATCACCGGCGTGCGCCGTTCCCACGGAAAGCGCGAATGCTGCGAAAATGACGAAAAGAACGAACTTTCTCATCCTATTCCTCCTTTGTTCGTCCACCTGCATGGTGGACCTATACCATTGAAGAGCAACGTTTTAACCAATTGAACCCACATCGAGACGCTTTCGACCCTAGCATAAAATGCCAAAATGGCAAATGAAAAATTCAATAATTTGCCTTCGCGCCGCGTCTAAAAGTAAAGTTATATGGTATGACTTTTCCGCAAATACACTACACTTGGTATGGAAGCGAGAATATTTTGCAGTGATTTCAATACGTTAGAAGCTCAGTCGAAGGCTTGCCCGCGTCTGTTTTTCCATATCGATATTTTCACCGGCGCCCGTGCCGGAATGATATTTTTCTTCAAAAAATCTTCCCCGAAAGTACACGGCAAGATCAAATCTATCCGTAGGACGGTAAAACAAGCCGAGCCACGCGGTGTGGTCCTCGTCCTCGTCGGCGGGCGGTCTGTCGCTGCCGATTTGGGATGAAATGATCGAATCCGATGAATGGTCGTCGGACGCCCTCGGGTCCCGAAAATCGTATCGGGCGAAAGGTCCGAAACGCCAGGGGCTGATCCATCCGGCGTAAGCCGAAGCGCCCCGGCTGATCACCGGGTTCGCCCCCGTGCGATAATCCCACCACCGGCCGACGGCCGAAAGCCCCGCGAAGACGGTCTCTCCCCGCCAGGCCAGCAAGCCGACGACGCCGGTGCGCCGATCATGATTCGGACCGGCCTCGTCGCTGATTTTGGCGTAGCGACCGGCCACGGTCAAAGACAAAGGGGCGAGGGATTCGGTCAGGATCGATCCATTCAAAGTCAGCCTCCCCGATCCCGCCTTGTAACGATTCTTCTCCTGTTTTTTATAACCTTCGGCGTTTGTTCCCTGGATTTCATAACTCCCCGCGCCTCGGGGCAGATCGCCGTACACGCTCACGCCCAGGTCGGCCTCGTTATCGAAGTACCCGAAGCGATGCGCGGCGACCATGTCCACGTATCGCATAGACCATAATTTTTCCGCGGTGGGGAAATATACCGACGGGATCATCCCGGCCCGGACGCCGAAATAGCGAAAGGGCCTGAAGTCCATCAGAACATTTTTAAAAATCAATTCCAGGCGTCCGTAATCCGGCGAATTCGTGCTTTCATTCTCGCCGTCGCCGTCGGTGTCGGCCTCGATGGCGCTCTGGCGGTCCGCCTCGATGAGAATCCGCCCCACGAGACCGGGCGCGGCGACTCCTTCGACGCTCAACTCGGCGCGAGTCAGGTCGAATGCGTTGTAATCGTTGGACGCGCTGCGCGGATCGGATTTTCGGTAGTAACTCAGATCGTACAGATAGCGGACGAACACTTCGCCGCCGACCACGACCCGGCGCCCTACGGTTTCGGCCTGCAGAGATGAGGGAATCAAAACAGCCATCAGAACGCAGGCTGTTGCGATTCGAATTAATTTAACGAATTCACGCATCGTTAAAGGGATTCCTCCACTTCGCTAAAGCCCCGGTCGGAATGACAAAAATTGGACATTTTTCATTTATCCTCTAGCCACTAACCACTAACCACTAACCGCTAACCGCTAACCACGACTTCAGCCGCAGCATGCGCCGTCGTCGTCATCGTCGTCCCCGGAATCCGAGGCAAGCTCATCATCGTCCGACGATTCGTTCGGCGTTCCGTTATCTGTGTCATCGTCCGCGTCGTCATTGATATCGTCGTCGATCCAGTCGTCATCCGTCTGGTCGTCGTCGGCGTCGTCATTGACGTCATCATCCAGATCGTCATCGGCGTCGTCATCGGGAGGAATCCAGATCGTGGTCGTCGTTGTGCTCGTCGACGTTGTTGTCGTCGTGGTCGTCGTCGGCTCATTCAAGGGACCGAAAAAACCGTTCCATATCTGCTCCATGATAACGAACCAGCCGCCGTTTGCCGACGGATGAATGCAGTCGTCGGTGGGAAAATACTGCGCCGGAGACGGAAGAAAATAATTCGGCGCGCCGGGCGTGCCCCCGGCCTGCTGTAAAGCGCCGATGGCGTCCACCGTGTAAACCTGCGGGTAATCGGCGGCGACGCGCTCGGCCAGATCCGTCAGACCCTGCATGAGCATGTTTTTGTCATAAGTCAGGCCGCCGAAAATCTCATTTCCCAGCACGATGCAAAACGCGGACATCTCAAAGTTCAGAAAGTCATAGCCGTTTAAGAAAATTTTCAGATTCGGGCGGACGAATAAAAGGCCGTCGATCACCTCGCGCACATTCGGTTCGATGAAATCGAAGATGTCATCGCCCAGGCCGTGACCGATGATGTAATTGTCGAGCAGGTCGTTGCCACCCAGGCTGACTACCGCCCATTCGATTTCCTGATGGTCGAACAGATAAAGCTGCGCGTCGGGCAAAAGCAACATGCCCGGATCCGCCCATATTTCCGCCGTGGTCCCGTGAAAGCCCTTATTGTGCGCCTGCACCGCGGTTTGGTGTCCCAGGATCACGGCCGACATGGCGTCCACCCATCCCGCGGCCCAACTGTCGCCGATAGAAATGACGTTGATCTGCGGCCCCGCGCCGCAAAGAGCGAAAACGCAAAAGCCCGCCAATAACAAGACCGCGATGCTCCGTTTCATTTTTACTCCGTCAAACAGACCGGCTCATAGAAGAGGATCATTATAAACGTTTAGGCCCCGGTTGTCGAAAAAACCAAAAGAGTATCCCAGGATAACTCACAATTCGCCATGTTTATTGATGGTCCATCAGCCAGATGCATAACGGCTTGAACACCAGGTCGTCGGCGTAATCCGAAATATACATGTCGGCGTGCGCCATCTTGATTTCATCGGTTCCCGCCACCATGAAATCCTTGACCGTCGACGACGACAAATCGAGGGCCGAAAGGGCCGTGGCCCTCGGGACGATGCCGTCGGCGTTGGCCAACATGCAGTAAATCGGATTTTTCACATCCCGAAACCGCTCGCTGACGTTCTCGCCGTCGATCATGAGATCCTTGGCCAGAATCCATTCGGCGATCTCTTTGTTCAAAACCGGATTCGGATCCTCGACGGTTTTCACCAGCATCTCGGGATGGGAAAGATCGACGATTTTGGGATGCATGTACAGATGCAGGAATCCCGGAATTTTCGCCGCAAGGGGCAGAGCGTAGCGGGCCATTTCCCGGGTTTTGCGTATTCGCAGCATCCCGGCGATTCTCGGATTGCCGAAGGCGAACTTTAAAACGGGATGAATTTTCACCCATCGCAAAGGAGCGCCCATGGCGACGATGGACGCCAGGGGATTTTTCGGGGTCAAAGCGGCGTAGGCGAACACGTACGTGCCGCCAAGGCTGCATCCCATGATGTCAATTTCCTTGCGCCGGGATTTTCTGTTTTTGAGCACGCATTCCAGGACGGCGGGCAGGTCGGCCAGGGAGATATCCCGGATATTGTAGTCGCCGGCGCCGCCTTCGTTGACGGTTTCATCCTGTCCCCGAAAATTCATCGTCCAGACCTCGAAACCCGCGTCGGTCATGGCCTCGATCATCGAGCGGCTTTTGGGATGGTAACCGATGATATAGGAATTCATTCCATAACCCGGCACGATGGCCACGGGCTTAAGCTTCGGCTGAAATTTTTCACGATTCACGTGGCGTTTGGCGTAAAGCCGCCAGCCCGCGCCGTTGGAGGGTTTGAAAGTCGCAATGTCCAAGTGCCGTCTCCTCAAGGGAAAAATCAATGACGCTTCGAATCATAAGTGATTTGCCGCCGCTGAACAATTGGAAGCGCGCCGGCAACGTAAAACGGATTGACGCTGAATTTCTCGCCGGATGCGGCATTGCCAAGAAAGAATGGAGTTGATAATTTCGTGGCGATCGCCATTGAATCGCGAGGCATTCCCGATGCCGCCTGAAAATACAGATCATAAAATATAAGGAAATCAGATGTTCGTCATATGCCCTCATTGCGGCGCAACAATCGATGTTTCTAAGCTTACGCCGAATACGTACGCCGCGTGCCAGAGTTGCGGGGGCGAGTTCGTGGTTCCCGACGTTCCGACCGCCCCTCCCGCCGCCGCGCGCTCCGATACGATCCCCGCGTCGTCCTCATACAACGACCTGGCCATTGCGTCCATTATTCTCTCCATCATTGGGTTTTTTACAGCCGTCTTCGGAGTCGGCGTATTATTCGGCGGGGTCGGTATGGTCCTGGGCATTGTCGCCAGGATCCAGATCAAAGCGAACCCGGATCAGATCAAAGGATATGGGATGGCGCTCGCCGGCGTGATTCTGGGAATTCTCAGCATAGCTATATTTATTGGTATAATCGTATTCATGTCCTGCACCGGTTACTTCAACGTGCGGGCATCAAACTATGATGCGATCGCGCAAAGCGCCGGGAAAAATGCCAAAGGCGCCGAAGATATATTTCATATAAGGAGAAACGACGATGCGAAACCATGGGTATGCGACCTTTCCGATCTGCTGAAAATCGACGACCGTCTCGACGATGACCCGGAAGTCACGTTTATTTTCGGGGGATGCGACGCGGAAGGTTACACTCTCACGACAAAGCATGCCAAGGGCCGGGAGTCCTATTTTTTCGGCCGGTAAAAAGACCATTCACAACAAGTCGGTCAGTTTTATTGCCCTGTCGCCATCGCGTGGGATGAATCTGATATCCTATGAGAAAAACCTTACGACGGATCCGAAAGTCACGTTCATTTTCGGGGGGATGCGGCGCATCGGGCTTCACTTTCACGATGCCCCGTCTCGAACCGCCGCGATATCATTCAGGCAGTCCTGACCGAATCCGATATCAGAATCATCGCCGCCCAGAATGCGCTGGAGCAAAATATCCAAAAGCGAATCGCCCACGTACGCCCAGTACATGATGCATTGGTCGCTGATGTCGTGATGCGGGTGATCGGGATCTTCGTGATCCGTCAGCATGGGAACGCCGTTATTGACCAGCCCCAGGACGTGCCCGATCTCGTGCGTGAGCACCCAGAGCTCCGCTTTTTCGCACAACGCGTCGCCCAACCCAAAAGTCGCGCACGTGTCTTCGATGCCGTCCATGAACAAGGCGGCGTGCAGGTTGTCCCAGGCCAGGCCGAGGATTTTTCCTTCGCCGTCGGTTTGATAGGCCCCGTGCACATAGATGACGTGCATCTTGATCACGCCGTCGGCTGCGTCCATGTCATAGGAATCGTCGGCGCATTTTTTCAGCGTGGCGTTGTCCCACTCGTCGCCGTCGCGTTCGGTCAGGATCTGTTCGTCGATCACGAACTCGACGCCGCCGGGCTTGTCCAGAATCTCCGACAAGCGGGCCGCCGCGGCGTCCAAAGCAGCCTGCCTCGGCGTCAGCCCGCCTTCGAAATCCACTTCGATAACCAGGCGGTCGTAATGGTCGCTTCGGATATAATCCGCCGCCCTGCCGGAATCGTCATCATCGCCCGCGTCGTCATCGTCCGCGTCGTCATCGTCATCATCATCTCCGCAATGCGTGAGAAACAACGCCGACAAAATAAATGCAACAAGCAGCAGTTTCCGTAACTTCATCCCGCCCCTCCGGTTTATTACCCGAGGACACCATATCAGTTAATCACGGGCGCCGGAAAGCTTCAAAATCAGATGAAATCATATCGCGGATGATCTGTCGACCGCTCACGCGGGCTTGAGTCATTGAATCATTCGCTTGATCCCCGGCGCTTACGGATAATGGAATCCCCATCTTTAACGACACTCAAAAACTCGTTACATAAATCCTTTATCCTGACGTTTCAGGTCAGGTCTTCTTGTGCGGATTGTAGACTTTGAATTCCCGGTGCTTCGCGGTCCATTCCTCCGAGCGTTTCTCCTGCTTGAAAAGCATTTCGATAAACGCCCTGAACTTTCGGATGAATTCGCCGAAGCTGCGGACTTTCAACGTATGCCTGATTAAAAATATCGGGCGCGAGTGATAGCGAACGTAGGCCTGCTTGGTGAGTTTGTCGATCTGCTCATTGGTCAGATCGGTCCAGGGGCGCGGCAGCGCCGCCTCTTCGGCGTTGCCGAGAATATACTCTTTCCAGTAATCGTAGCCCGTATCCTCGACGAGCTTGCGCCACAGGCCCGTCAGCGGCTTGGCCGTGAGTTTTGAAAACTGCACGTAATCCAGATCGAGTTTTTTGGCGAACTTGAGCGTGGCCCGGATGGTCTGTTTCGTTTCGCCGGGCGTTCCGGTGAGGAAAAAACCCAAGGGGCGGATGTTGAATTCCTTGGTCATACGGATCGTATCTTCAATCTGCTTGAGCGTGATGCCCTTGTTCACCTGGTCCAGAACTACCTGAAGGCCCGATTCGATTCCGTAATAGATGCGCCCGCATCCCGCCGAGGCCATTTCCCGCAAGACATCCTCGTTGACCGAGTCGATGCGTGATCGGCAAGCCCACAGGATGTCCAGCTTGCGGCGCTTGATTTCGGCGCAGATTCCCATGGTGCGTTTTCTGTTGAGCGGAAACTCGTAATCGAAGATGTCGATTTCGCGGATGCCCAGGTTGTTGTAGCAATACTCCATCTCGTCGACGACCTGCGTGACGGTGCGGGGATTGTGACTGGTGCCGCCCGCCTCGCAGAAGGTGCAATGCGCCGGGCATCCCTTGCTGGTGACCATGACCGTGAAGTTTTTGCGCTCCGTGGGAAATTCCTCGTAAAGCTCATTGGGCAGGCAGTCCCGATAGGGCATGGGGTAGTCTATGAAAGATTCCTCCTGCGCCGGGGACGGCGTCTGGATGATTTCGCCCTTGTCGTTTTTATACACCAGGCCGGGAACGTCGTCGAAACGCCGGGCGCCTTCCAGTTCCTCGAACAGGCGGGGAAGCGTGACCAGCGCGCTGTTGACGCAGCCGAAATCGGCGGTCTCGTTCATCAGCGATTCCCTCGGATAAACCCGCAGGTTGTAACCGCCCAGGATGATCGGGACCTTCAAATGCTTTTTGATATGCTCCGCCCACGAAAGGCTTTCGCGGAACATATACGTGGTCATCATGAAACCCACGATGTCCGGTTGAAATTCACGCAGCCGGTCGACCACGTCATCCCTGGACAGGTTGAGGGTTCTGGCGTCGATGATGGTGGCTTCGTGGCCGGCCTTGCGCGCGATGGCGGCGACCCACGTGGTCGACAAGGGAGGGAACAGACCGAAGTAACGCTGCACGATACGGAGGTTCTCCTCGTGCAGTTTATATGCGAATGGATTGAACACTATGGCCAGGCGCATTCGTTCTCCGGGCTATCGTTCGCCGGATTCAAAGTCTTCTTTCGGCTGATCCGGCAAGCGCACAATTTACTCACAGCTTAGGAAAAAGTAAAACCGGCTTGTTGTCAAAATTACATTTATCGCGTTTCGGTCGAAATCGGAGGCTTCATCGAGCGCCGTCGCCTGCGTCGCCGAAGGGCGATGGAAGCAGGGGCGGGCGCATGGGCTGCTCGGAAGAACGCTGCAACTCTATCTCCGACACCAGGGCGGCCGGGGCGATGGAACTGACGGGCACGGAGCCGCTTTCCGCACCGCAAAATCCATTGAATACCCGCGGAGCGTCGTCGGTGGCCATAATTTTGGAAATAGTGATCAGCGGCGTTCCCACAAGTTCCGCGCCGCGCACCAGTGTTTCCTTTCCGCTTTTCGGATCGACTTTATAGATGAGCGTGGGGCGGTTTGCGAATGCCTGAAAGTTGACTCTTCCCGTGCTGGTTTCGCCTCCTTTGGCCCGCCTTAGGATCAGGCCGTAGGGCTTTCCTTGTTTTTTCACCTGCTCGATCAGCATCTTCTTCAGGCGGCCCGGGGAGACTTTGTTGTCGGATTCCACGACCATATTCGCCATGCGGGCCATGGGATCGACCCTGCCGTTGCTTCGCCCGTGCCCGTTGGATTTTGAAAATCCGGCGATGGGCGTGCGCGACATCAGATAGTTGCGCAAGACGCCCTTGTCCACGAGAAGCACGTTCTGCCCCGGGACGCCTTCGTTGTCGTATTCGTAATAGCCGTTGAGTTCCGTGTCCTTCCAGTAGCGCATCGTCGGATCGTCTCGAATGGTGATGAAACTCGGGAGGATGCTCCGTCCCACTTTGTCCTTGAAGGTCTGGCCTTCCTGCGTGTCGCGCATGCGCTCGCCTTCCAGGCGGTGCCCTACGGCTTCGTGGAACAAAACTCCCGTCATCTGCCCGTCGAGAAGCGCGGGACCGGTATAAGGATCGATGACCGGCGCGGTTTTGAGGGCTTTGAGTTCATCCACCATCTGCATGACGTCGGCGCGCAGCTGCGTTTCGGTCGGCATGGTTTTATCGGAACCGGCATAGCGGACGACGCCGTGCCGCACGCGCATTCCGTCCTCGGCATAGGCCATGGCCGTGGCGCTGAACATAAACAGGGCGTCGTCTTCTACGATCAGCGATCCTTCCGAGTTGGCGAAATAGCGGGTTTCGGTCTGGGATGAAATCATGACGTCCGATTCCACGATTTCGCTGTAAATTTTCAGGTCGTCGGAAAGCTTACGCGCGAACGACTCCCACTTTTTCCGGTCGAAATGAAGATCGGCTTCAGGCCCGCGATAGGCATACGCGCTCTCTTTGGAAAAATCGTCGAACCGCTCCGATTCCGGGGGCGGCGCCTGGTAAATGGCTTTGCCTTTCTTGGCCAGGAACTGGGCCAGGGCGTTTTTATAGGCGACGTCGGTCGCGAGCCATAACTGCGCGCGTATGGCTTCCACGTTATCCTCGACGGGAGCGCTGAAGTAGCGGTAAACGTCGTCGAAGCTTAAGTCGGGATCGTACGAATAGCGAAAACCCCCTTTGCCCGAGGAATCCATGGAGTAATCTCCCACGCGCACTTCCACGTAAATGTCCCGGCGCCGGGTGTCGTGGTCCCAGAGTATGGCGCCGAATCGCGCGTTGACCGTTTCCATGCGGGAGCTTAGAACTTGAAATGACACGAAATAGGGCGATTCGAAACCTTCGGCCTTCAGGCTTTTCGATCGGTTGAGTTCATCGCTGATCGCGCGGATGACGGCGTCGCGGTCTTCGGCCTGCGCCGTCGCGAGAAACAGGGTTGTCATAAAAATGAACAGGACGGCTGCACAAAATATGCGTTTCATATTATCCTCATTTGGCGGTTGCGCTTGTCGGCCGGCCGCCGGAATGTTTGACGACCAGCTTTATCCATCCATCGCGGCAAAGCAAGCGTGACGGATACGGCATCGGATTTTGAACAAACGCGGAGGCGATATCATGAAAGACAAAATCAGCATTACGACGCGCGGAGGCGACAAGGGGCGGTCGAGTCTGTATTCCGGGGAGCGGATGCCCAAGGACTCGCCGCGCTTTGCGGCCATCGGCGACGTGGACGAACTCGGAACGATCCTCGGCGTCGCGAAATTGTACGCGAAAAAAGAGGATGTGGTTTCGGCGATCACCGCGATGCAAAACGATCTTTTCGTCCTGAACTCGCAGCTCGCCACGACGCCGGAACATATCGGAAACCTGAAGCGGCTGGTTGACGGGGACATGCTGTCGGAGCTGGATCGGCGATGCGCGGCGCTTGAAGCCAAAGTCGATTTGCCGGCGACCTTTGTATTGGCGGGCGAATCCCTCGGATCGGCATACCTGGATTTCGCCAAAGCCGTCGCCCGGAGATGCGAGCGCCGCATCGTCGCCTTAAGCAGCGAGGGATTTATCGCCGGCGACGGCGTTTTGCCGTGGATCAACCGGCTTTCCGATTACCTTTTCCTCCTGGCGCGCTATGAGGGGGGGACGCCGACGCCGGTGAGACGATAAAAAAATCCCGGCCGCTTTTTAAAGCCGGGATTTCATCTTAATGATTGGATGGCTTCTTAAGAAGCTTTGTCTTTCAGGCGATTGATCTTTTTGGGACCCATCATCTTGAAGTGCTCGGTGGGAGTGAAACGGATGGCTTTCATCCGACCCATGCCGGGCATTCCCGCGCCATCGGCCATTCCCTCGGCTTCGTAGATAATTTGGGCCGTTTTGATGACCTTGCTTTCCTTAACGTGCGTGAGGCCCACGACCGAAAAGGCGAAAGCGGCCATCAGAACCAAAACCAGTACAACGGACAATTTGCGCATACTAAAACCTCCTTATGGATGGCCGGGTGAAGACAGTTCCATCCCAAAATCGACCCATTTTACGATATTCAAAAGAAGATTGCAAATTAAAACCATTTGCACTGTCGCTTACTCCGACAATCGCGCCGATAAAGCGCAACAGCGTAAAGTTTTGCTTCCCACCGCCCTTGCCTATGTAAATCTTTGCGGCTAAGTTGGCGCGCTTTTTTGAATCGGATTTAAGCGGTTGCGTGAGATGGAAACGAAAAGACAACAAACTGTAGAAAAGAATGGCAACGGAGTCGTGAACTCGAACTCCGGGACCGTGCGCGAAGTGGCGTTTATGTCCTTTCCCATCGTGATTGCGTTTTTGTCTTTTTCCATGATGGGGATCGTGGACACGCTGATCATGGGGCGCGTGGGGACAGCGCAGCAGGGCGCCGTGGGGCTGGGCGGACTTTTAGCGTGGGGGCTTACGGCGTTATTCGCCGGTTCGTTCACCACGCTCAACACCTTCGTCGCCCAGGATTTCGGGGCGGGCGCATACGAAAAAATTCGTCGTCCCGTCTACGCGGCGATTTTCCTGATCCCCTTTATCACCGCGTTCGTCTGGATTTGGATTCCATGGTTCCCGGATTTGATTCGCCTCTTCGGCACGGAAGCCACGGTTGCTCCCTTCGTGGCGCAGTATCTGAAAATCAGGATCCTCGGCCTGCCGTTCGTGCTTATGAATTTCGCCACGGTCAGTTTCCTGCGCGGACTCGGCGATATGCGCACTCCCATGATCAACACGATCCTGGCCAATATCATCAATGCGGTATTATCGATCGTCCTTGTATTCGGACTTTTCGGCTTTGCGAAAATGGGGCTGTCGGGCGCGGCCGTCGCCAGCGTGATCGGCGCGTTTTTCGAATCGCTTTTCAATTGCGCGATTTTTTGGAGTCGAAAAAACCACGACCGTTTCCGGACACGCTCCGTATGCCGTCCCAGGTTCGACGAGATCGCTCGTCTTGTAAAAGTAGGGCTTCCCATCGGGCTGATGTGGATCGCGGACATCATGGTCTGGACCTTGTTTTCCGTCTATTCCGCGACGCTGGCCCCCGCCTCCCTGGCTGCCCACATGATTCTGTTTCAGGTTCTCCATTTAAGTTTTTTGCCCGCCGCCGCGATCTCCGTCGTCGGGCAGACGCTGGTGGGGCAATACATCGGCGCCGAGCGAATCGATCTGGCGACGAAAGCCGCCAATCGCTCCATCGCCGTCGGCGTCGGGTACATGGCCCTGGCCGGCATCGCCATGGCGCTTTTCCGGTATCCGCTCATCAGCGCTTTCAACCCGGATCCCGAAGTGATTTTCGTCGGCGTCCGCCTGACTCTGATCGCCGCAATGTTCCAGCCTTTCGACGGCGTTTGCATCACGATCAGCGGAGTTTTGCGCGGCGCGGGAGATACCGCCTATCCACTCTTTGCCGTTTTATTCGCCGGGATCGTCATCTTCGGCCCCAGCGTTTATATTCTCGGCGAAGTATTGAATTGGGGAATCTACGGCGCCTGGGGCGCGGCGCTGATCTATGCGCTTTTATTTGCCGTGCTGGTCGGCATTCGCTATTGGCGCGGCGCCTGGAAAAGCATGAAAATCTAGGCGGATATATTCCAATCCTGACATGCTGACCGGGGATGTTCCGGCGCCAATTACTTCTTCAGGCAAGATTCTGAGAACTGAAATAAAAACCTAGCCAATAATCTCATACAACTTGCTCATGTCCAGGTGCTTTTTGAAATGCTCCGCCAGTAGATCGTATTGGCGGTCGCGGAAATCATCCAGGCTGCCGTCGTCGCCGGACTCGTCATGAATGCCCGGTTTTAAGTCCCGCAGGAATTTCGCGCGGAATTGCGCAGAGTCGAACAGGCCGTGCAGATAGGTTCCCCAGACGCGGCCGTTAACGCTTTGCGCGCCGTCGCATAAGTCGGCGGTTTTGGAGTTTGACTGCGTGAAATGGATGATGGGTCGCTCAGTGGCCGGGCCGCTGCTTTCACCCATATGAATTTCATATCCCTGAACCGGCTCATCGTTCGCCAGCCAGTTCCCCCCAATTTGCGTCAGCGTTTTTTCTTTTCGCAAAACGGTCTGCGTGTCGAGTAGTCCCAGCCCTTCGGTATCGCCCGGATCGCCTTCAACGCCGTGCGGGTCGTGAACTGTTTTCCCGAGCATCTGGTATCCGCCGCAGACGCCGCACACGCGCCCTGCATCTTTTGCAAAATCGAAAACGCGCGTGTCCCAACCCGTATCGCGCAGCCAGTCCAGATCGAATCGCACATTTTTCGTGCCGGGTAAAATCAACAGATCATAGCCGCGCAAATCCCTGGGCCTGGCCAGGTAATGAAGCGCGACCGAAGATTCCCGCGCCAGGGGATTGAAATCCGTGAAGTTGGAAATATGGGGTAGGCGAATGACGGCGATGTTGATCTTCGCCGGATCGAGTTCTTGCGCCGGATCGATGATCACGTCCAGGGGCAGGCCGTCTTCCGAGTCGATGTCGATGTGATAGAAATACGGAACCAGCCCCAGCACGGGCAGGCCGGTTTTTGCTTCGATGTACTCGATGCCGTCGTCGAAAAGGGACGCGTCGCCGCGAAAGCGGTTGATGACAAAACCCTTGATCCGCTCGCGATCCCGCGCGGACAGAACCTCCAGCGTGCCGATGATCTGCGCGAAGACGCCGCCCCGGTCGATGTCCGCCGTAAGGATCACCGGCGCGTCGGCGCTGTGCGCGATGCGGAAGTTGACGAAATCCCGGCTGCGCAGATTGACTTCGGCGCACGAGCCGGCGCCTTCCATGACGATCATATCGTAACGGGCGCGCAGCCTTTCCAGACTTTCTTTGGCCTTGCCGAAAAGAAAATCCGTGTCGTGGAAATATTCGGCGGCCTCCGTCTTGCCCAGCGGCTTACCATGCAGAACCACTTGGGAGCCGGTGTCGGAACTGGGCTTTAGCAAAACCGGATTCATATCCACGTGGGGCTCGACGCGCGCCGCCTGCGCTTGCACGATCTGCGCCCGGCCCATTTCGCCGCCTTCGCGCGTCACGTAGGAGTTGTTGGACATGTTCTGCGCTTTGTACGGCGCCACGCGGATGTTGTCATTGGCGAAGATGCGACACAGCGCCGCGGTCACGATGCTTTTCCCAACGTCGGACCCGGTTCCCAATACCGCCAGGCATTTCGCTTTATCGGGCAAAGTAAAAAGTCTCCGATTGAAAATGAGATCGCCGCCGCGCGCTCAAAACCCGCGGCCAAGAGATTCCTTTTACACGCAGGCGGGCATTCGGATCAACGTGAAGGAGAAAGGCGAAAGGGGCAAGGGGAAGGGGAAAGGGGCAAGGGGAAGGGGAAAGGGGCAAGGGAAAGGGGAAAGGGGCAAGGGGAAAGGGGCAAGGGGCAAAGGATAGGAGCGGGCTCTGAGTGTCCGTTTGTAGGGGCGAAGCCCCACATAAACCCGCGAAGCGGGCCTAGGAGACATAGCCCACAGCGCAAGAGATTGTCGATAAATGCAAAAACGACCAGTCTGCAACATGTCATTCCGAGCGAGTCCGCCAGGACGAGTCGAGGAATCCCTTCAATGAGACGTAAATGTCTTATCGAAATGAGAGCGCCAACAACATATTCACCCATCGCTAAAGGGATTCCTCTACTTCGCTAAAGCTACGGTCGGAATGACAATATTTCACATAACTCAACTTTATCGACAGCCTCGCAAGCTGTGGGGAAACGAATTGATAAAAATTCAACGAACCCATGAAATGGGCGACGGAAAATTGCGCTCACTCCATTTGACCGACAGGAGCCGAAGCAGTAACTTCACCTTCGAATCGATCTTCGTGGAGTATGATTGATGAAAAACAGATTGCAACTATTTATCATTTTGATTTTCGCGTTGATTTGCGCCGCGTCGCTTTTTTCCTGCGGCGGGGATGACGATGATGACGACGCGGCCGATGCCGATGATGATACGGCTTCGCCTGACGATGACGATACGACATCCGACGACGACACGGCGCCCGACGATGACGATGATGATTTTCCGTTTATCAAACTTCTCGAATCTCTTGCCTGGAAACGATATTCCTGCCCCGCGGGCGAAAAAAACGGTGTGACCGTGATCGCCGGCAATTACAATATCCACGGCGGCAACGAAGGAACGCCGGAAGAGATCGGCCAGGCTCTGGCCGCGTGGGGACCATTCGATGTTTTTTCGCTGCAGGAATGCCCGGAAGAGTACGCGGAGCCTATCGCCGACGCGCTGGACATGGATTATTTCTACTTGGGCGGACAATCCCTGATGACGAAAGCTCCCCTTATCGATCCGGAGTCCATCGACTTCGTCGATGCGGGGCGCGATCATTTTCTGCACGCGCATACCGAGATCGAAGGCGAGACGTTTTCGGTGTACGGCGTGCACATGGACTGGAACGAAACCGGCGATCTGGAGAACCGGGAATTGATCGACGACTACGTCGCCGTCGATCCGGTCGGGCGAATTCTTCTCATGGGAGACTGGAACGAGGAACTCGGCTCCACGCAGGCCCGCATCCTCGACGAACAGGTGGCGGACGGGTGGGCCTCTTTGGGCGTGTGCCCGTCGTGCAGAACCACCTGGCCGGCCATGCAGTTTTATGGAGCCGAAGGCCAGCAACTGATCGACAACACGTATTTCAACAAATCTTCCGGCGCATGCTCCGCTAGCGGCCGGATCATTCACCTCACGCCAAACCGCTCCGATCACAAACCACAGGCCGTGCACGTCTTTTTTCCCGAAGATCCGCAGTACACGCCGCCGATTCTTCTGGACGTGGTTTACGGATTCGGCCCGCGTTCGTTCGGCCTGCTTTTCGATAAACCCATCGCGAGCGCCGAAGTGGAACTTTATTTTGGCGAAGCGGATGTGGAGTTAGCCGCGCAGCAGACGATAGGCGACGGAACCCTGCTTCTCATCGAAGCCGCGGACGCGCTGACCGCGGGCGCCGAGTACGTTGTCCGCGTCGTATCCGCCGAAGATACGGACGGCGCGCAGACCACCGGCGCCGTGGATTACGAGTTTCCGTTTTACGAAAACCTGCTGGCAAATCCCGGCGCGGAAAACGGGGAAACGGGATGGGAAATGGACGGGATGAAGGCGAGGAGGGGATTCAATCACGTGGTTCCTCTTGCCGGCGACGCCTACTTTTCCGGCAAGGGCAATCATCTCAGAGCCCACGCGACGCAGGACGTTGCACTGGATGACTACGTCGAACTGATCGACGCGGGTTACGGAATGCTGGCCTTCGGCGGCGCGTGCGCGACCGGGTACAGGATCGAGCCCGGCGGGACCTCGAATATCCTGCTTCCGCATGACGAATCCGAGGCCGTGATCGAAATTCTCGACGGGCAAGGCCAATTATTGAAGCACGTCAGCGGCGGGCGCTTCGACACCATGTACTGGCAACCGTGGCGCGTGGTCCAAAGCATTCCCCCCGGCGCGCGAACGGCCCGCGTGGTTTTAAGAGCCTACGCCGCGGAAATGCCTCTGACTTTCAACTCCGCGTCCTTCGACGCCCTGCACCTGTTCGTCATGACGGCGCAAAATCCTCATGAGCTTCTCGGCGGCAATCTCGTTTTCAATCCGCTTTTTCACCAAAGGGGACTTGGCTGGGACATGCCCGACGGGGCGTTCGTGGCAAGCGATCACTGGATTCCGATCCGCTCCAATATCGACGTCAATTCCGCCACCGGCGATTACTGGCTGATGGCGTTTGAGCTTTGGCCCAGGTCCAAAACCGTGTCCCAGGAAATTTCGCTGACCGAGTACGATGAGTTGATTGAGTCAGGCGGCCTTTCCCTTCAGTGGGGCGCATATGTGCGGACCTGGAATCCGCGTTCCGAAGTCATGCTGACAATGACATTCCTGGGTTCTTCCGGCGAAGCTTTGGGAGAAGACGCCATGGGCCCCATCAATATCCCCGAATGGTTCCGATACGAAAAGGTAACGCCCGTCCCCACGGGGACCGTCGCCGCGAAACTCGCCTGGACCGCATCCACGTCGGAAATCCTCATCGGCGTCGCCGCCTTTTTCGACGCGCCGTTTGTCTATCCGGTGCAATGAAATGGCGTGCGCGTTGCGAGGGCGGATTTGATTTTATTTTTTAGGCTTGGTGGATATTCCGTCTTTAAATGAGCGGAAGAAGTGCCTTTCTGCGGGTATGTTGAGTGTATTTGCATCTTCCCGATAGCTGACTCGATAAAGGTCGTCGCCATTTTTCTTCGTAATTTCGCTGGCTTCCAACTCTTTAATGGAGAAATATTGCCCGGCGGTGCAAAGAGCATTGGCCCAGTCCAGGCGGTTCTTGATATCTTTCAGCCATTTGTCGCGATTGTAAATTCTCGCTCTTTTTTCGTTCATGATTAACGTCAAATGCCACATTTGCAGGTTCAATTTGCCGAATGCTTTTTCACCGTCGTCTTTGGGATTATTGATATAATCCCAGTGACGGTTGCGGATATTGGAGCAAATCAGAAAATGGAGTCTGGTGTCCATGATGTTTCTATGCAGGCAGTAGGCTTCATGGGGAAATTTGTATCTTTTGGTGTATTCTTCCATCTCGGTCAGAATTTGCTTGCATGACGCGCGATAAGCTTCGCTGCATTCTCTTCTGACATTGAATGTTTCGGTATCGATCGGATCGTAAGTTTGGCCGGAAAGTATCTTCTTTACACTCGGCCACGGTTCGAGTAGTCCCTCGACGGTAATCTTCCCAGAAGTATCTGTAACTATCGCAGTATCGTTCTCGTCTTTATGAAAGTGCAGCATTTCGGCACGGATCAGCAATAAATCACCCAGCGCGCGATAGGTGCTGCCTAAGATCTGTCGGAAACAACGCTCGTTGGCGCTTTCGTGGGTGTAAATACTGATAGCGTTTTCAAGAAATCTTTTGGATGCGCTGTAGAAGCATTCAAAAGTGCATGCCAATGAAACATCAAAGTGGTCAAGCAAATATTGGTATTCATCATTGTAGGGATATTTATTAAGCTGGCTATGTAAAAAATGTCTTATTTGAAGTAGTAAATTGATGCCTCTGAGGTAAAGCACTCCTAAACTTCGACTGGCCTGTGCGGAGTCTATATCGCGGATATTGTCATCCAACCAAAGGTATCCGCCAAATAACAACAATTCCGAACGATAAACGAGGCGAATAGTCTTTACAATTTTGCTAATTTCATTTTCAAAATAAGGATCCGTCAGAAATGAGAATTTTTCTTTTGCTTCAACGGCAATGTAATAAAGAATTCCAAACAATAATGTATTGGGTTTGTTTTTAAGCCCCGGAAAAGCAGTGTCGCGAAGGTTTCCCTTATTGCTTAACCAATTATACGCCGCCAATCCCCAGAGAGGGCTGCGAATTCCCACCTCGTCCTCATGGCAGATATCGTTTTCCCCGGCATCGGTGTTTTCAGTGGAATATTTGTAATTATCGGTAATTATCCCAATGATTCTTTTTATTGTCGACGCGGCTATTTGAATATCTGAATTAAGATCAATATGTCGCTTTGCTTCTTGCATCCCATAGTCCATATTTTGCTCTTGCCAGAATTTTTTGCCTTTAAAGCGGTTCATCAGTTTTGCTAAATAATTCTTTTTTGTTATGTATTCATTTATTTCCCAGTTTTTTTGGACTTCATCCGGTTCCCAAATCCAGGAATAGAACTGCTCGGCGCAATCGTCGCCTGAGATAATATTGAGCATGATTCCTACTTTGTTGAACAGCACTCCGAATCGCCTGCTGTCGATAATATAACCGGTATCAATTGAAGTAATTTCGCATTTGGATGCGGATTTATCGATTAGGAGATTGATGATTTTTTCGGCGCCGCTCCAAAAAGCACACCATGCTTTGACCAGATCACCAAATGTCAGTCCATTTCTTTTTCGTTTGTATTTCCCTATTAAGCTTTCTTGGAGATCCCCGGTTTTACGCAGCATATTTAGTTTTTTAATAAACAAATCGGTACGAATTGTGAGTTTTTTCAAATAGACGTCGCAGTCTCTCAGGATCTGGTTGCTTATGAGATAATGATGGCCGGCCTGTGAATAAAAGTATTCGAAATTTCGATCATCGAAGATTTTCAAATGCAGTTCTTTGTGCAATTTGACGATTTTATCGGATAGTATTTTCTCGAATTTATTTTCCTTAACGCAGTCTTCGATTTCATCGGTTCTTAAAATTGATGTGCCGTTCGTGGCATAGAGAACATCTCCCAGGTACTCATAAAGCCTGGCGCGTTTGGAGCTTTGCTGCTCGGGGATTTTAGCTGTTTCATCGGGGTGGTTGGTGTTCTGGAATTTGCTGATTTTGGCAAGCGCCAGCAGGTACCAGGCGGTCGCCAGGCGGACGTCCCGGCGCCGCAGCGCGAGTTCGCCGATAAAAACCAACTGATCAAGTTTTCCATACTCGTCGCCAATGTGATAATAATAGTCCAAGGCGATCAGCAGGAATTTATTGCATGCGAATCGATGCCACATCTTTTCGAGATTGATGGCGAGCATGTTCAGGGTCAAAGGAAAACCGTGCGGCTCATGCGCGGTGTAAAGGGCTTTCGTAGAATGCTTTCCCGGTTTTAAGTACTTGTATTTGATAGTTTTTAATTTATTCGTCGTAATTTCCGGGACTGTAAATGGTATGATTTCTTTCCAGGAAGGATCGGGCAACATGCTTTCGATGATGTGATGATAGTTCTTGTAATTTAAAAACTTAGGATGGGAGTTTAAAAAATGAGCCTCGATTGGGGTATGGTTCCTTCTCCTATCTCGATGCCTCTCAATAAGGGCGCCGGATGTAGTTTTTTCACCAAGTACGCTTTGAAGCTTCTGAATTTTTTCTTTATCATCGGCCACCAGAGTGATTTCATGAAAACGAACGGCTTCTTCGTAATACTGCAATGCCGTTCTGAATTCACGATCCAGTTCATACAGATAACCCAATTGTTGCAGGATTTGGCAGGCTGAGGACACGTACGTAATCAGATTCGCGGTTTTGATTGAGTCGATCGTCGGGTTTGTCTCATCCTTTGTGGAAAGAATGCGATAAATATCCATCCGAATCCATCTCAAGGCTTTGCTGTATGCCAGTTTTGCGTCGAAATGGTTTTCCAGATCTTCGTATATCTCACCGAGGCGAATCTGTGATTTGAAGGATTCCAGCCTTTTGTTCGGCTCCGTTGATTCAACCTTTGATACGATGGCCTCAAGCTTTTTGATTTCCGCGGCGAATTCCGTTTTGGTGAAACGCAGTTCTATCTGCTCGGGACCGAAGGCCATATATAAACCGGCGAGGTCGTGTTTCGCTCTTGGCAGGAGCATATACTTTCTTTGCCTCCGATCAACGCGCTCGATCAAGCGATCCTCGAGGATGCCGAGAATTTTTATCACGAGTTCGCGACTGGGAAACAACTCCTCTCTTAGAGTCATGAATCCCGCGTGCTCTATATCGGACCAGGAAAATCCCGTTTGATAAAACTTCAATATATAGTCGATAATGTGAAATGTAGCGACACAGCCCTTGTCATCGAGATGTTGAAAATACTCCCTGTTTGAATCGATGGCGAAAACGAGATTTGCAAAAAAGTTCATTTTTTGTCTGACATTCAAAGGCAAGCTTATTATATATTTATGGACTTCCCTATAGGCTAAATACTTCTCGTCATCTTTAATTCTTTGAGTATCTTTATCCTGAACAAGCGTGTAAAACTCACGCAGAATTTTGCGAGGAATCCCACGCCCCTTATAAGTCAAGTATGCCAGGAGAGTACGAAGCCTGCGCACACTTCTTTCAGTCATGGGATGATCCGGCCATTTGTTTCTGTTGTTGTTCTTTCTCAATTTATAATTTTTATAATCCTCACGAATATTGCTTAAACACAGTTCCATTTCACTGTCAGTTTTATAACGTGGGTTATTTTGCTTTTTAATAACGCGTAATAGAATTCTACAAATCTCATTTTGACTGAAGTGAGGAATAATTAGTAACCCAGTATTGTATATCCAGCTGTTTTTGTCAATTCCCAATTCATTCATGATAATGGTAAATAGACTGCTTTTCCACTCCAAAGGAGGATCATCCAATCCTTCAATATCGTCTTTAGTTTTAATATTTCCATGATAAACCAGTTTCAGCCAGCCATGGAAACCGAGAGTGGGTTTCAGCTTCGCCGTCAACGTGCTGGGGATATAGATATTTTGAACGAAAACGGATTCAAAAAGTCCTTCACCCTTGTTTTGATCTTCCTGCCAGCTTTCATCCACATCTTTGCCGGCGATGAAGATGTTGTGAGCATTTGATTCCGTGAGGAGGAATTTCAAATCCGCGGCAATATTTTGGATATCGATCAGCTTTTCCGTGTAATGCTTTACTTCCGCATCAGTGTCGCGAGGAGTCAATTTATCCAGCTCGTCAAAAATAAAAATAAGGCGAAATCCTCTTTCATTTAAAAGATTGAGACAAATATGAAGATCTTGTTGTTTCTCGTGAAGAGTGTAACTGAGTTGGGTGAGTGACTGTGAATTGTCTTTACGGGTTCCCATGGAGATTTGGCCGTTAGTACCAGCAACATAAAGCGGTTTATATAACTCTCCGCTTCCAAGACTTGCTCCTATTGAAGCACTCCTATGGCGTGATTCTGAATGACTTGACGTCATCGAACTTGTAACGCGTTGGTACATTTTAATAATATGAATCAAGTGTGTGTTTTTGTCTTTCTCGGATACAGTTCGACAATTTAATTCCTTTTTAATTGAATGAAAATAGTATTTTGACCTTTTAATAATGTTATCTCTTTCTGTATGCTCAGGGAAAAGCAATGCTTTAATCTTTTCGTAGCTATCAGATGTTAAGTCCTTATCTGGGTTAGTTTTCAATATCCGACACTTTTTAAATATCCCTTCTTTGGCTTTTTCATTGATTTCTTTAATCATCATATCAGCCAGTGCTTCCGCTGTCCTAGATGTACTTAAATTTATTGTTATTGTAATATAGTTGACTGGTGGATCTTGGATTACATTATCCTTATCTTTCTCATTGATTATCGAGATCGTGTAATTGGCAAGCGAGGATTTGCCGGTTCCCCTATATCCGGTAATAAGGACGCTTCCTCCACGAGACTTACGAATGAGAGATTCCAGCCTGCGGCTTTCCGGCTCATATACGCAAAATAAATTTTGCTCCAACTTGGTAATATTTTCGTGAAATCCTTTATTATTTTCCAATTTATCTCGAAAACTTGAGTGGTGTTTGAATAAAAAGTTTTCATGAAGCCCGAACCAGTAGCTTTTTTCTTCAGGATTTTGAGGATGAGAGGGAAGAGCCTTGTTTATTGTGGGACAAGCGTGTTTGCTTAAAAGCTTTTGACATGCTTCTTGAGACTTTAAAATGTCCGGAATAAACGGCGTGTTTTTTCCCACGGTCATGCTCCTGTGCAAAAAGAGTTACTGTCCCTAAAAGGCAGAGTACTTCTTGTAATTTGCAAGGACAATTACAAATTTGATGATCGTTGTCAATAGGAGCAATTTCGCTTTTACACTTCCTCCCTAAGAACCCAGGAATTGCAGAGGCTGAAGTAAATCTGACGTAATTAAAAATTCCCCTTGACAGCGGGGCATTTTTGGATACAGTGGAAACGGTAAAAACGGAAAACGTTTCCAAAGGAGATTCCGTGCAAGGTTTAATGCTGAAAATTCCGCCGCAGCTTCAGGACCACATTACCGCGCCGGAAAATAAGACCAGGCAAAGAATCATTTTGATCGCCAAACGCCGGTTTTTGTTAAGCGGCTTTGCCAAATCGACGATCGGGGACCTTTGTCATGAGCTTCGCATGTCGAAAAAGACATTCTACAAGCATTTTCGGGATAAAGAAGACCTGGTTTACGCGATCGTGGCCGAAACGGTAAGAACCGTTTTCCCCAAATTTCTTGAACTGCATCAATCTTCCGATCCGCCGCCGGAAAAAATGACTCGCTTCATGTCCATGATCAGCGATTACGTGATGCCCAACATTACGGTTCACTTCCTTGCCGACGTGCAGGCGATTATCCCGGAGCTTTGGGAATTCATCGCCGCCATGCGTGCAATGAATATGAAAAACGTTGTTTCGATCATCGAGGCCGGGCAAAAGGACGGATATTACCGGCGTGATGTCGATCCCCAGACTTTCTGGAAAGTCATCAACCTGATTCTGGATCGCGTGGCCGATCCCCGCCTGCTTTATGAAAACGAGCTTCAGATACAGGACGTGGCGGGCATTTTACTGAAAATCGTCGAGTCCGGCCTGCGCGCTTTGCCTGAAGGAGGATTGGAAAAATGATTGACCGCGTAACAACCATGGTCGCGATGGCGCTCATCTTCGGCGTCGCGGCGCCGGGCATCGCGAAAACCTTCACCCTCGATGAGGCCGTCGCTTACAGCCTGGAGCATAACAAATCCCTCGCCGCGCATCGCGAGGACATCGAGGCGGCCAAGGGAACGGTGACGTACGCGCGTTCGAGCATGCTGCCACGCGTGAGCGTCGAAGGCTCTTACCAATACCTTTCCGAAGTGCCGGAAATCAATTTTGAAACGCCTCCCATTCCCGGCCAGGGAACCATGACCATCAACAGGAGGATGGGCGACGAGGACAACTACAAGGCCGAAATCCGCGCCCGGCAGCTTCTGTTTTCCTCAGGGAAGGCCGCCAAGGCCCTGTCCATGAGCAAAGGGGGCCTGGCCGCGTCGCAGGAAAAAGTCCTGGCCACGGAAGATGATCTGGCCCGGCAGGTGACCGAGACATTTTACGGCGTGCTTTTGGCGCAGGATATTTTACAGGCCACGCGCGAGGCTCTCGACGCGGCCGAGGCTCATCTGACCGACGTGAAAATCCGATACGACCAGGGCGCCGCCAGCCGCTTCGAGCTTCTTCGCTCGGAAGTGGAAGCGGCAAATCTGCGCCCGCGGGTCAGGCAGGCGGCGAACACCGTCGAGGTCGCCAAGATCGGACTGAAGGCTCTGTTGGGTTTCGATCTCGACGATCCCGTCGAAGTGCGCGGATCCTTAAGCGAGACGCCCATGGATATGCAATATGGCGATGCCATGCAAAGCGCCCTGGACAAACGCCACGAACTGACGGCCCTGGATCTGGTGATCGACGTCAAGGAGGATCAGGCGTGGGCGGCGACGGCGGATATGCTGCCCGTCGTCACCGCGTTCGGCGGCTATAGCTGGCAGAAGCCCTGGTACTTCGAAGAAGACTGGACCGATCTGTGGACCGTGGGCGTCGGGGCGTCCATCCCGATTTTCGACGGGATGTCGGCGCTGGGCAAACGGCGGGAGGCGCAGGCCGAGCGGCGCCGGACGCAAAAGGAAAAAGCCGCGCTGGTCGACGCCATCGACATGCAGATCAAAAGCGCGCTTTTGGATCTTTCCGAAGTGCGCGGGCGTATCGAGGAAACCGGCGCCAACGTGAGCCGCGCCGAGGAAACGCTGAAAATGGCGGAGACGGGTTATAAAAACGGCGCCGCCACGAATCTCGAAGTCCTCGACGCGCAGTTGGCGTTGACCGGCGCGAAAACTCAAAACATCCGGGCTCTATACGATTACAACATCGCGCGCACCAAACTGCTGGCCGCCTCCGGCCGGCTCCTGGTCCGCTAGGAGGCGATTGTCATGCCGAAGAAAATCATTCCCATCATCCTGATCGCGGCGGTCCTTGCCGGCGGCTATTATTTTCTGGAAATGCGGCCGAAGGAAACAGGCGAAACCTATTATTCGGGAACCGTGGAAGCCACGGAGGTGACGCTTTCGGCGCAAATCGCCGGGCAGGTTCTGGAGGTCACGGCCGACGAGGGCGACCGCGTTGACGAGGGCGACGTCCTGGTGCGCCTGGATCACGCCCTGCTCGACGCGCAGCTGGAGCAGGCCGAGGCGGCCCGCACGAGCGCCGCGGGGCAATATGCTTCGGTCAAGGCGACCATCAAAAACGTGAACGCCAATGTCAGCAGAAGCGACAATCTGTACAAAGCGGGCAGCATCTCCGAGCAGCAGTTCGATTCGGTCTCCACGCAGCAGGATGTCCTCAAGGCCCAGCAAACCTCCGCTTACGGAATGATCAAGCAGGCCGAGGCCACGGCGAAATTCGTCAAAGAGCAAATCTCAAAAGCGGAAATCAAGGCCACGGTTTCCGGCGCGGTGCTGACCAGAAGCATCGAGCCCGGCGAGATGGCCATGCCCGGCGCGGCGCTTATCACGATCGCCGATTTAGAGCGCTGCTGGGTGCGCATCTATATCCCAGAGACGATTCTGGGGCGCGTGAATTTAGGACAGGAAGTCAAGCTCTATACCGACTCCTATCCGGGCAAGGCGTACGTCGGAAAAATCACGTACATCTCCGACAAGGCCGAGTTTACGCCCAAGAACGTGCAGACCGCCGAAGAGCGCGTGCGCCTGGTTTACGCCGTGAAAGTGAGCGTGGACAACGCAGGCCGTGAACTGAAAATCGGAATGCCCGTAGACGCCTATCTGACGGAGTAGCCGGTGCCGATTTTACAAACCAGAAACTTGAAGAAGAATTTCGGCGAAACGCAGGCGCTGCGCGGCGTGAGTTTCGACGTCGAGCCCGGGGAAATCTTCGGCTTGATCGGCCCCGACGGCGCGGGAAAAACCACGACCCTGCGCCTTCTGGTCGGCGTTCTCGATCCCGACGGCGGCGGCGTCGAAATCGACGGAATATCCGTGGCCGACGACGCGGACCGGGTCCGGGAACGCGTGGGATATATGCCGCAACACTTTTCCCTTTATCGGGATTTGAGCGTTGAAGAGAACTTGAATTTTTTCGCCGACATGTATTTCGTCGGCAAAAAAGAGCGCGCCGGGCGCATCGAGGAGCTTTACGCGTTTTCGCGCCTCAAACCTTTCGCGAAGCGGCCCGCGGGAAAACTCTCCGGCGGAATGCAAAAGAAACTCGCCCTGTCCTGCGGCATGATCCACACGCCGAAGCTGCTTTTTCTCGACGAGCCGACTACGGGCGTGGATCCGGTCAGCCGCCGCGAGTTATGGGACATCCTTTACCGCTTCGCCGACCGGGGCGTGGGGATGGTGGTGTGCACGCCTTACATGGACGAAGCCGAGCGCTGCCACCGCATCGGGCTGATGCACGAAGGGCGCTTTTTGACCGTGGATTCTCCGGCGGCGGTCGTGAGCGGGCATGATGAAAACGTTTTCGAACTTGCGGGCGCCGATCGCGACGCGGTGGAAAAAGCCTTGGAGGAAGTCGGCGAGGTCAACGACCTTTATCCGTTCGGGGATCTCATTCATATCGCCGCTTCCGTTCGGATGGACCACTCGAAAATCATCGAATGTACGCTTAATAAAAACGGGATCGCGTTTGAAAGCGTCGAGAAAGTCCGCCCGAGTTTCGAAGATGTCTTCATGGCGAAAATCAGGAAGCTGTCATGACTGAAAACGACGCCGTATGGGTGAAAAATCTGACCAAGAGATTCGGCAAAGATTTTCTCGCCGTGGACGGCATCTCCTTTCGCGTCGAGCGTTCGGCGATCTACGGTTTCCTGGGGCCCAACGGCGCTGGAAAATCCACCACCATCAGAATGCTTTGCGGGATTTTGCTTCCGACCTCGGGCCGGGGCGAAGTCGGCGGTTTCGACATCATGAAGCAGTCCGACAAAATCAAGGAAAACATCGGCTACATGTCCCAGAAATTCAGCCTCTACGACGATCTGAGCGTGCGCCAGAATCTGGAGTTTTACGCGGGCATCTATCGCGTGCCGCGCAAAAAACGCGCTCAGAGAATCGCAGAGACCGTGGAAATGGCGGGGTTGCGGGGCCTGGAAGACAACCTGACCGGCGCGCTGTCCGGCGGATGGAAACAGCGCCTGGCCCTGGGCGCGTCCATCCTGCACGAACCTTCGATCCTTTTTCTCGACGAGCCCACCGCCGGCGTCGATCCCATTTCCCGGCGAAAGTTCTGGGACCTCATTCACGACATGAAGAAAAAAGGCGTCACCGTTTTCGTCACCACGCATTACATGGACGAGGCCGAGCATTGCGACACCTTGAGCCTTATCAGCGCCGGGCAAATCATCGCGTCCGCTTCCCCCAGAGCGCTTAAGAGCGACGCCATATCCGGCGCCCTGCTGAATGTCTCCGCCGAGCCCATGGGCGAAGCGATCAAGATTTTTAACGCATCGCCCGCATTCGAGTCGGCGCAGATTTTCGGCAGCGCCATCCACGTGACGGCGCGAGATCAAGGGGATGTGGCGGCCGCGGCGCGTACGCTTCTGGAATCGAAAGGGTGCCGGGTTCAAGGCGTGGAAATCATCCGGCCCAGCCTGGAGGACGCCTTTATCACGTTGATTCAAAAGCAGACGCGCGGCGAAATGGATCGATTCGACGGGGGCGCAAAATGAGAAGCCGAATCATCCCCATCGCCAAAAAGGAGACGCTGCACATTGTCAGGGACTGGCGGACTTTGCTGATGGCTTTCGCCATGCCCGTGGTCATGGTGCTGCTTTTCGGATACGCGATAACTTTGGACATCAAAGACCTTCGCCTGGCCGTGGCCGACAGCGACCGGAGTCAGCAAAGCCGCAAGCTCACTAACGCCATGACGGGAAGCGAATATTTCCGGATTGTGGGCGAAGCGACGAGTGAAGACGAGATCGCCGATTTTCTCGATAAAAGCATCGCCCAGACCGTTTTGGCGATCCCGCGGGATTATTCAGCGAGCCTTGATCGCGGTGAGGACGCCGACGTGCAGATTCTCGTGGACGGCGCGGAGTCCAACACCGCCACCATCGCCGCAGGTTATTTGCAGAAAATCATGCTCCAGCAGCTTATGGACGCCATCCGGGAACGCATGGCCGGCGCCGGAGTCGATCCCGACAACCTGCAGGCGCCTATCAACGTGGAATCCCGCTACTGGTATAACGACGAGTTGCGCAGCCAGAATTTCATCGTGCCGGGATTGATCGCCGCGATTCTGATGATCATGACCGCTCTTCTCACGAGCCTGACCATCGTCGGCGAACGGGAGCGGGGATCGCTGGAGCAACTCATCGCCACGCCGGTAAGGCCTTATGAAATCATGATCGGCAAGCTGATCCCATACTTTTGCATCGGAATGATCGACGCCGTCATGGTCGCGGTGATCGGCGTCGAGGTTTTCAAGGTGCCCTTCGTGGGCGACATCAGACTTTTCATGCTGGGAACCGCCGTTTTCGCCGTGGCGGGCCTCATGATCGGCCTTCGCATTTCCATCGCCGCCGCGACGCAGGTATTCGCCATGCAACTGGCCATCATCGCTTCCATGCTGCCGAGCTATCTGCTGTCGGGCTTCATGTTCGCCATCAAGAACATGCCCGGCTGGCTTCAGGTTCTCACGTACGTGGTTCCGGCGCGCTACCTGGTGGAGATTCTGCGCGGGATTTTCCTGAAAGGAACCGATATGGATTTGCTTTACAAACCCATTGCGGTGCTGTGCCTGATGGCGGTGATTTTTCTGGTGATGTGCGTGAAAACTTTCAAGAAAAAGATCGGATGACGATATGGACCGTGTGTTTTTCGTCATGAAAAAGGAATTTATCCAGACCTTCCGCGACCGGCGCATGCTGATGATTATCTTCGTCGCCCCGATCATTCAGCTTTTTATCTTCGGATACGCGGTGACGACCGAGGTGGACAACGTCAACCTCGGATTGCTCAATTACGATAACGGACCACAAACGCGTCGCATTATCGAAGCGTTTACTGGCTCGGGATATTTTACGCTGGTCGGTTCTCTGGATAGCGACGATCAATTGCGCGAATCTCTTTATAACGGCCGAATCGACATGGCTCTGGTTATCCCTCCGGACTTTGAAAAAAGCGTGAGCCGCGGCGACCCTGTTTCCATTCAGGCCGTTTTCGACGGCTCCGATTCCAACTCGGCGCAGATCGCCGGCAGCTATACGGAGCAGATCATCGGCTCCATCTCGCGGGACCTGCTGCTTGAAAAACTAGTCACGCAAAAAGCCACGGCCGCGCAGATGGGCCGCAATGTTTATTTGTCTCCGCCGCAGATCAATCCGCGTGTGCGCGTTTGGTATAATCCGGATCTCGAAAGCGCCAATTACATGGTTCCCGGCGTCGTCGCCCTTTTGCTTCTGGTCGTCACCATCCTGCTGACCGGCATGGCCATTACCCGGGAAAAAGAAATCGGCACCCTGGAACAGATCATGGTCAGCCCTATTCAGCGCTGGCAGTTGATCCTCGGAAAGCTTCTTCCGTTCGCCATCCTGGGTTTCGTGGACGTGCTGCTGATTGTCACCGCGGCCCGCTGGCATTTCGGCGTGCCCTTTCGCGGCAGCCTGCTATTGCTGCTGGGAGCCTCGGGGCTTTTTCTGTTTTCGACGCTGGGCCTCGGGCTTTTCTTTTCCGCTTTTTCATCCACGCAGCAGCAGGCCATGTTCATCACCTTCATGTTCCTGATGCCCGCCATTTTGCTTTCCGGTTTCATGTTCCCCATCGAAAACATGCCCGTGTCCGTCCAATACCTGACTTACTTAAATCCCCTGCGCTACTTTCTCGTGGTCATCCGCGGAATTTTCCTGAAAGGAAACGGCGTGGATGTTCTCTGGCCGCAACTGGCCTCCATGGCCGTTTTCGGCGTCGGAATCTTCACGTTGGCCTCGCGCCTTTTCAGCAAGAGACTTGATTGATTAGGGGTTATCGACAGTCTCTAAATCCGGGGCCTATTGGCGCGTTGTCTTTGACGGGACACTTTTCGTTGCGATGCCTTCCCTCTAAGTTATCGCTGGGCTATTATCCGCTTTACGTGACCGGCGACTAAAAAACGGCTGCCGGATTATTGATTTCATTGACCCGGAATTTTATGACTGAGCGAAGCAAAACCGACGCCATCGTATTCGACATGGCTTTGCCGGGCGTTGAGCTTGAAGGCGGCGCGAAGCTGCGTCATCACGTTGCGCGGGGGTGGTGCTGGGGACCTTCAGGCGCGGTCGATGAAATACGAAGGATCACGCTCGCGACGGACGACGCCGAATACCGGGCCAGGGCATGGGTCGCGCAAAAACGCAGTGAAAGAGAGCTTATCGAACTGCGTGAGAATTATCTGGACAAAAAGCTAAAGGCGAACGCAAGCCCGTTATCCGGGGATATGCCCACGGTCCTGCTGGTTCACGCGCTGACGGGAGATATGCGGGCCGGGGGACCGGGCGGCTGGTGGGAGGACGTCATCGGGCCGGGCCGAGCCGTCGATCCGAATAAGCAGCGCATCCTGTGTTTCAATCTCCTTGGCTCCTGCTATGGAGCGAGCGGCCCCGCCGACGAGGGATTTCCCAATCGCGAGTCGGATACGCGATTTACGGCCGCCGCGCAGGCGTCCAAAGGCGATTTTACCGAACCCGAAAAACACATGCCCGCCACGGTGACGACCTGGGACCAGGCTCAAAGCATCCTGCTGGCATTGGACGACCTGGGCGTCGGCAAAGTGGATCTGGCTACGGGCGGCTCCCTGGGGGCGATGGTGGTCATGTGTCTGGCGGCGCTGGCGCCGGATCGTTTCGAGCGCATCGCGCCCATCGGCGCGGCGGATCGCGCAACCTCCTGGATCATCGGCTGGAACCATGTGCAGCGCCGGGCCGTTTGCCTGGATCCCGGCTTTCCCTCGGACCCCTGGCGCGGCGTGGAACTGGCGCGGCAGATCGGCATGCTGACCTACCGCGCGGAAGCCGGAACCGAGCTTAGGCAGGGCCGGGCTCTGGCGGGGCGCGACGCGGATGATCCTTCATGGTCGTCCCGTGAGCATTACCGGATTCAGACCTATCTGGAGCATCAGGGCCAAAAGCTCATCGGGCGTTTTCACGCCGGCGCATATCTGGCCTTGTCGGGCGCCATGGATCATCACGACCTGTCGCGCAAGCCGTTCTGGTTTGAAGGCGGGGATGCGGATGCGGGCGACTGGGGCGTCCCGAGGATCAAGGCCCGGGCCTTGTGCGTGGGAATCGACAGCGATCAGTTATTCTTTCCCGGCGCCATAAAATGTTTTGCGGAAAAACTGACGGCGGGCGGCAATGCCGCGAAATATTCTGTTCTTGAAACCCCATTCGGCCATGACGGCTTTCTCATTGAAACTTTAAAAATGGATTATATTCTTCGGCAGGCGCTGGCGCTGTAACGGCCGGATAAAAATCGGAGACGAAATTGAGCGGTGAAAACAAAAATTATCGGGTCATGAAATTCGGGGGAACTTCCGTGGGATCGCCGGAGAGAATTCTCCAGGTCATCGACATCATCGACCGCGAAAGCAAAATCGGTCCGGTGACGGTTGTCGTTTCGGCCATGGGCCGCACCACCGATCATCTCATCGAGGCCGTCGAGATCGCCGCCACCGGCGACATGATGAAAGCCGAGCGCATCGTCGATAAAATTGAAGAGTTGTCCATCGCCAACGGCAACCAGGTCGCGCAAGCCATCGTGGAATCCTCCGGGGCAAACGCCCCGGACATCGTGGATCATATCCGCCAGGTGCTGTCGCCTCTTCGGCAGCTATTGCGCGGCGTGAGCATCGTCCGGGAAAGCACCCCGCAGACCCGGGACCTGGTGATGAGTTTCGGCGAAAGAATCAGCGCCTCGACTCTGACCCTCCTGCTTCAGGCAAAGGATCTCAACGCGCATTACGTGGACGCCAGGGACTGGGTCGTCACCGACGACGCCTTCGGTCTGGCCAAGGTGGACGTGGAAAAAAGCAAAGAGCGCGTCATGAGCATGTGCGGGAGATGGAACGACAATATCTGCGTGCATACGGGATATATCGGCCGGACGACCGACGGGCGCACCACCACTCTGGGCCGCAACGGCTCGGATTATACAGCGACTTTACTGGCGCAGATCATCGGCGCGAAAGAGGTCGTTATCTGGACCGACGTGTCCGGCGTCATGACCGCGGACCCGGGCGTCGTGGAGGACGTTTACACAGTGGGGCGCCTGAGCCATCAGGAAGCCCTGGAGCTGGCGAATCTGGGCTGGAGCATGTTCCATCCCCGGACCATGATTCCGCTGATCGAGTCCGGCATCCCCATGCGCATTCTCAACACCACGCGCCCCGCCGACGGCGGAACTCTCGTGGACGCGCGGGGCTCCCGGGACGTCAACCGGCCCACCTGCTTCACCAGTCTGGAAAACCTGGCCCTCATCGAGGTCGAGTACAAACAGATGGCCGAAGAGGTTTCCGTGGGCGAACGCGTCCTCCGCGTTCTGGACGCCGGCGACGTCACGGTCTGGATGGCGACGCAGACGCCGAGAGGCCGGGCGATTTCCGTGGTGGTTCCCCGCGAGCAGTATGAAAAAGCCGAAAGCCTGATCCGCGAGGAATTGACGCTGGAATTGCAGCGCAAGCTCGTCGGCTCTTTGCGTGTGATGGAGCCGGTCACGCTGATGACCCTGGTCGCCGAAGCCATGGGCCGCACGGTCAACGTCACGGGCCGCTTTCTGCACGCCATCGGGCGCGTGGGCGTGATGGTCCGGGCGTGCGCGCAGGGCGTGGGCGAGCGATCCATCTCGTGCGTGATCGACGACGCGGACACGCGCGTGGCGCTTCGCACCGTGCACGCCGCATTCAACATGGCCCACCAGCAGGTCAGCATCATGCTTTTAGGCAAGGGCACCGTGGGCGCAAAACTCATCGAACAAATCCGCTCTCAGAAAAACAGCCTGGCGTCGGATCACAACATACTGCCCAGGGTCGTGGGCCTCGTGGACAGCAAGCATGTTCTCTTTCAGCGGCACGGCATCGATCTGGCCCATTGGGATGAAAAGATCAAGGAAGCGCCCGACCGGGAAGGCGCGCCGGACCTGTTGCCGTATTTGGACGAGTTGCGGCGCCTTCCCGTGCCCGTTCTGGTGGATTGCACCGCGCAGGAAGGCATGGAGGAGTTATATCTGGAAGCTTTCAAGCGCGGCATTCACGTCGTGGCGGCGAACAAGAAACCCCTGACGCTGCCGTGGCATAAGCGGCAGGAACTGATGACCGCGGCGCTTCGCTCGTTCCGCTCCTACCTGTATGAAACCACCGTGGGCGCCAGCCTTCCCGTGATCAACACGCTCAAGAATCTGGTCAACACGGGCGATGCCGTATTGCTCGTGGAGGGGGCGTTTTCCGGAACGTTGGGTTATTTGTGCAACGAACTCATGGGTGGCGCGCCGTTGTCCGAGGCGGTGCGCAAAGCAAAGGAACTGGGTTATACGGAACCCCATCCCCGCGACGATTTGTCGGGTATGGACGTGGCCCGCAAGGCTCTGATCCTTGCCAGAGAACTGGGCTACAAGCTGGAGATCGACGACCTCGATCTTGAACCTTTCGTGCCCGTGGATGTTTTGGAAAAAGACGATCTCGACGAGTTTTTTGCTTCCCTGGAAAAATACGATCCGGTGATGGCGGAAAAGATCGAGGAGATGAAATCCCAAAAGCAACTGTTGCGTTATCTGGCGACCATCGATCCGGTAGCCGCCAAGAAAGGCCGGCCGCTGGTGAGGGTTCGTCCCGTCGGCATCGAGGTTGCGCATCCCGCGTCGAGACTGCGCGGTTCGGAGGCTTTCGTCGCCTTCACGACGAAGCGCTATCAGGATTATCCTTTAATCGTGCAGGGCGCCGGGGCGGGAGGCTCGGTGACGGCCGCGGGAGTTTTGGCGGACATTCTGAATCTGTCCCAGGCCCTTATGGGCAAGTAAAAACAAGCTTTCGCCATACCCTTGTAAAAATTTCTCAAGTTTGGATAATGGTTTTTTAGCCTTGGGAAATTTCAATATTTTGCGGCTCGGGGAGACCCCGGAGGTTTTTCAATGCAAATCGAATGGACCGAAGACGATCTCGCTTATATTCACAGACTGGTTGCCAACAAAGTTTTATCTCGTCGAGAAGCCGAAGTCGGAATGGCCCTGTTGAAGCTGGCGCATCTGGCGTTGGGACACAAAGGTTTGGTGAACCTCAGCGACCTGGAAACCAAAATGGTTTCCGAATCCATTTTGGGCAGCGTTCCGACTTACGTGGAGTATTTCGACGAAGGGCGGGTTTTTCCGATCGTCCTATCGGTTCGCGGCCGCATCGTTCGAGTCGCCATCGACCCGAAAAATCACAGTTGGCCGCCGACCGAACAACTCGATGAATCCCAAGAATAAAAAAAGGATTTAATCCGCCGGTTCGAACTCGGCGATGAAGTGCTTCAAATGCTCGGGGGCGTAGGTCATCCGGTAACCTCGCACCGATTTCGAGTCCCCGCATAGATCAATAACCGTCCTGGCGACGAAATCCATGTGCCGATTCGTATAAACGCGCCGGGGTATCGCCAGGCGGACCAGGTCTTTTTCCGGATAAGTGATTTCGCCGGTCTCCCGATTTTGCTTCATGAACATCACGGAGCCGATCTCCACGCCTCGGATTCCGCCGCGAATATAAAGCTCGTTGGCCAAAGACCAGCCCCGGAATTGCTCGACGGGCAAATCGGGCAGGATGCCGTTGGCGTCAAGGTACACCGCGTGCCCGCCGGGCGGATTGATCATGGGAACGCCGCCGTCCCTTAACTTCTCGTGCAGATAGGCGACCTGTTCGACGCGCTGCCGCATGACGTTTTCATCAAGAGCTTCCATGAGGCCCACGGCCATGGCGTCCATGTCGCGCCCCGCGAGTCCGCCGTATGTCACGAAACCTTCCACGATCACCATCAATTCCCGGACCCGCGCGAAGACCTTTTCGTCGTTTGTGGCAAACCAGCCGCCGATGTTGACGTAGCCGTCTTTTTTGGCGCTCATCAGTGCGCCGTCGCAGTACGAGAACATTTCGTTCGCGATTTCCAGAAGGCTTTTATCCGCGTATCCCGGCTCGCGGGTTTTGATAAACCAGCAGTTCTCCGCGTACCGGGCGGAATCGAAGTACAGGGGCGCTTCGTGTTTGCGGCAGATCGCGCTGGCCTCGCGAAGGTTTTGCATGCTGACGGGCTGCCCGCCGCCGGTGTTGTTGGTCACGGTGATCATCACCGCGGGAACGTGTTTTTCCGAATCGCTCAGAACCTCGTCCAGGGCGGTCAGGTCGATATTTCCCTTGAAAGGTTCGCCGCACGAAATATCTTTCGACTCGGCGCACGGCAGATTCAGCGCACACCCGCCGGCGGATTCGATGTTGGCCTGCGTCGTATCGAAATGCGAATTGTTGGGGACAACATCGCCGGGCTTCATGATGGCGGAAAAGAAAATATGCTCGGCGCTGCGGCCCTGGTGCGTGGGGACGAGATATTTTTTCCCCGTGATTGTTTTCACCGTTTTTTCGAATCGGAAAAAACTCTCGCTTCCGGCGTAGGATTCATCGCCGCTCAATAGGGCGGACCACTGTTTGTCGCTCATGGCGCCGGTTCCGGAGTCCGTGAGCAGATCAATGGTCACGTCGCGGGCTTTGAGGCGAAAGGGATTGTACCTGGCGTCGGCCAGCGCCTTGATGCGATGTTCTTTTGTTAATACCGGGATACTCTCGACGGCTTTGATTTTGAAAGGCTCAAAAGGAAGCTTGTCCATGAATTCTCCAAAAACGCGCATGGCGTCATTGATCGCGCCGCAAAGATAATACAACGCAAGCGCCTGTCAAGGCGCACACAAATTACATGCCGCCCAATCCCTCGAGGAGAAAACCGATTCCTATAAAGATCATTCCAACGATGAAAAATCCTATGGCGATCCAGTTGATGACGATGCCCGCGACCGCTACGCCGCGGCCGCCGTATGCGCCGGGATTTTCATCGATCATGTTTCGCGCCTTATAGCCCAGAATCAACCCCGGAATTGACGAAAAAGGACCGCAACACCAAAAGGCGACGAATCCCAGGATAATCGACGCAATGGCCTGCCCCGGCGTCGGCAATGGAACCGACGCCGCCGGCCCGCTGTAAACCGGCCGTTGCACGGGTTCGGTATAGGCCGCCTGGGGAGAATAGTAAGAGGCTTCCGGGTCTTTTCCGCTGCCCGGCTCGATGGGCGGCGGCGCCGAAGGGGGCGCCTGATGAGGCACGCGAAAAGCCTGTCCGCATTCGCACTGGACGACGGAGTCGGGCGCCATGCCGGTCACATCTCTGACCTGGGAGCATTTTGGGCAGATAACCTTCATGCGGTCCTCGCGTTGGAGTCTGAATGGATTTATCGGACGCAGCGGAATCCGGTGTATTTCGTGCCGTTGGCTCCGCCCAGGGGATTGCGATCCGAGACACGCAGGGTGCCGAATACGGGATCGCCTTCGGCGGCGCTTTCCCATGCGCCCCCGCGCAGGACATTCATCTCACCGGAATCGGGGCCCGTGGGATTGTCCGCGTCCTCTTCGGAGTAATATGTTTCTTCATAATAATCTGAAACCCATTCCCAGAGGTTGCCGAGCATGTCGTAAAGGCCGTAGGCGTTCGCGCTTTTCTGCGCGACTTCATGGGACATTTCATCCGAGTTGCCGATGAACCATCCGATGCCGCTCAGGCATGATCCGTCGTCGCCGCAGTAATACCGTGCCGTTTTTCCTCCGCGGGCGGCGTATTCCCACTCGGCTTCCGTTGGCAGGCGGCCGCCGACTTCCTCGCAATACGCGTCGGCCGTGGCCCAGTCGATGGAATCGACGGGGCAATTCGGGCAATCCGCGTGAGTGCTGGGATTATAACCCCGCAGGATTTCAAATTGCTCTTGCGTAATTTCCGTTTCGGTCATTTCAAAGGATGAGACCGTGACCGTATGGGCCGGATTTTCGTCCGTCTGGCAGTCGGCGTCGTCGGGCGAACAACCCATGGAAAAAGATCCGCCGGAAACGGCGATCCACGTCAGATTCGGCATGTTGTCGCCGTCGTCATCGTCATCATCGTCATCGGCGCCGCCGCAGGCGAAAAAGACGCCAGAACCCGCAATCAGAATCAACGCGGCAAATATGGCTGCAATCCCGTGCAATCGCTTCATGAAATCCTCCGATATATTTTGAAGCATAAGTAGTTTTGTTTATCCTTGGCAGGCCGGTGGTGTCAAGAAAGCGCGATGTGGAGATACCTGATGGATTGGCTGTTAATATGCTGTTTTTTGCAACGGCGCCTTGATATCGCGAGTATGGCTGTCAAATTTCATCGAAAAATTCATTATGGTCATGCCGACGAGTTCATTCGTCCGGGGATTGTAGCGAGCGAATATGCCATCTTCGATTTCCTCCGAAACAGCCTCTATCGGCTCATCGAAAGACAAATAAACGACATCAGCCTCTTTATCAAAACTGATCGATATTTTTTTACTTTCCATAAACCAGCTCCCTTCCGACGCGTCTAGGTTTTGAGACAAAAAACGAGGTAATAACAAAACCTTCGCCATTCAAATGCTTTACGATGAGAAGCAGGAATTTGTTTGTAACAGGAGTTTTCTCGAACTTCCTGTAATACTGGTATGAATTCTCTGATGACGCATGAAAACAAAATCCGGATTCCGTAGCGTTTCTTTAATTTTTTCAAGCTGACCTGTCATTTCTGGATGTCTATCCTCGACGTGCCGCCATTGCTCGGTCGTAAGCCTGATTTCTTTTTCCAAAATAGATTGAGTCTTCAAGATCATTTTTCCACTTCCAATACTATCATAATTCTACTCAACATCTGTGTATTTTTATTATCGCATATTATCGATTTTCTTAATTCTTCCTGTTTCTCAACCACTCCAGCCGGGCCTTGATGCGCTCTTCGTGGCCCTGGTCCGTGGGGTGGTAATATTGCGCGTCGGCGATTTCGTCGGGCAGAAACTGCTGGCCGCTGTGGCGCCCTTCGCTGTCGTGATCGTACTGATAGCCTTTGGAATAGCCCAGTTCTTTCATCAGGCGCGTCGGGGCGTTGCGGATGTGCATGGGAACCTGCAGGGCGCCGTGCTCCTTCACGTCCTGCTGCGCGGCCATCAGCGCCATATAGCTGGCGTTGCTTTTGGGAGCGCACGCCAGGTACGAAACGGCCTGGGCTAAAATGATCCTCGCCTCGGGCATGCCGATCATATGCACGGCCTGCATGGCGGATACGGCCAGCGGCAAAGCGCGCAGGTCCGCGTTGCTGATATCCTCGCCGGCGAGAATCACCATGCGCCGGGCGATGAACATGGGGTCCTCGCCGGCTTCGAGCATCCGCGCCAGATAATACAGCGCCGCATCCGGATCCGAACCACGCATGCTTTTGATAAAGGCGGAAATGACATCGTAATGCTGCTCGCCCGCCTTGTCGTAGATGATGGCCTTGGTTTGCACCGCTTGCTCGGCGTCGGCGAGGCTGACGGCATATTCCCCGTCCGTTTCGGGCAAATCGAATGACGAAAGCACTTCCAGCGTGTTGAGAACGCGGCGCGCGTCGCCGTCGGCGCTTTTGACAATGTGCGCCGCCGCTTCGTCCGACAATTTCAGGGGGCGGCTTCCCAGGCCCTTTTGATCATCACGCAAAGCGCGGTCGATGATTGCGCGCAGGTCGTGTTTTTCCAAAGGCTTCAACGTCAGAACGCGGCACCTGGAAAGAAGCGCGGCGTTGACTTCGAAGCTGGGATTTTCCGTGGTTGCGCCGATGAGAACGATGGTTCCGGCCTCGACGTGAGGCAGGAAGCTGTCCTGCTGGCTTTTGTTGAAGCGATGGATTTCGTCGACGAACAAAATGGTTCGTTCGCCGTTTTGCCGAATTCGCGCCTTGGCCTCATCCACGATCTTGCGCACTTCCTTGACTCCCGCCAGCACGGCGGAAAACGCCACGAAGCGGCTTTGCGTGGAATTGGCGATCACGCGGGCCAGCGTGGTTTTACCGCAGCCCGGCGGTCCCCAGAAAATCAGGGAGGGAATTTTTCCGTTTTCGACCGCGCCGCGAAGCATGGTTCCGCCGCCGGTGATATGCTCCTGGCCCACCACCTCGTCCAGCGTCCGCGGGCGCATCCGGTCCGCCAGGGGCGCGGGCGCCTGCTTGTCTTCTCCGTTTGAAAACAGATCACGGGTCATTTATCATGCAATTCCGACAATATTTGCTTGATCGAAGACTTGAAGGAAGGAAGGTGATTTTGAACGATATTCCAGACTTGCGTGATATCCACGCCAAGATAGTCATGGATAAGAACATCGCGAAAACCACATACTCTTTTCCATGGAATTTCGGTATAGGACTGCTTTATATTCTCGGATACCTTCTTTGCCGCTTCGCCCATGATTTCGAAATTCCTGATTACGGCATCTTGGATCATCGACGAATCTCGAAAAGCCTCCCTGCCTTCATTGGTATAGTGTTCAATTTTTTCAATGGATTCCAGGATACTTACCAGATAGAGTTTATCTTTTTTCATAAGGGTACGGCTTCGTCGAGGATATCGTTTCTAATGCACCAGTGAAGCGCTTCCGCGGTCACCAGATCGACCTTCCGGCCGAGAAGTTCCTCAAGATCCTGTTTCAAGGCGACGTGATCCAAAAGACTGCGGCCTTCTTCGTATTCGACGAGAAAATCGACGTCGCTGTTTTCATCGCCGTCGCTCCGAATCGCGGACCCGAAAAGCCGAATCCCCTTTGCGCCGTGCTGTCGGGCGAGATTCAGAATCCGGTCACGGCGTTCGTCGATCAAGTCGCGGATGTTCATTCTTCTTCCTCGTCTTCATCCGGCGGTTGCTCGTAAGGCGCATCCGCCGCGCTCCTGGCGCGCAGCCAGAAGACCAGCACGACAAGAAAGATGGGGAAATCCGTAAACGCGGCGATGAGATTCGACAGATAGGATTCCGCCCAGAGGTAAAACGCCACGGATAAAAGCGTGGTCGTGAGCTTGGCGACGAGCAGAAGCGGAATCCATCCCATGTATTTGCGCGGATTGAAATAGTTGGCGAAACAGATGACCACGAGCATCATCATCATGGCGCAGGCCATGCCGACGTACAGCCGGTCGGCGCCTTTTTCCTCGGCGATATTGGAGGTGATTTCCATGGCCACGGGCGCTTTCGGCATCTTGAGCAGTTCGCCCGCGTAATTGAACAGCACCTGAAAATGCTCCGGGATCACGGCGAAAAGCGCGCCCGCGATCAGGAAAATGATTCCCAGGATGCCCATGACTTTTTTGAATTGCACTTCCTGCGGCGCGAGGTAATCAGACATCGTTCACGTCCTTTCCGGTGCGAGATTTTTGTTTACTTTGACACGGAACCGGCGCGCTTGCCAAGGGTCATCGAAGAGATCGGTTTCATTGTTTTTCAAAAGGGCGGCTTTTCCAGATCCACGTTGCCGCCGCTGAGTATGATCACGACTTTTTTGCCCGTTACGTCGAGCTTATTTTCCATGATCGCCGCCAGGCCCACGACGGCGGAAGGCTCGACGATGATTTTCATGCGTTCCCAGATCAGGCGCATGGCGGAAATGATGGCCTCTTCACCCGCCGTAACAATGTCGTCCGCCTTGTCCGTGATAATGGCAAAGGTCAATTCGCTAAGAGAAGTTCTGAGGCCGTCGGCGATGGTCGGCGTGTTTTTTGATCCGATCAGACGGCCCGTTAAAAAGGACTCGCGGGCGTCGTCGGCGATTTCCGGCTCCGCCCCGATGACTTTGCTGGAAAGCCCCAGGCCCTTGATCGCCGTGGCCGTGCCGCCGCACAGCCCGCCGCCGCCCACCGGCGCGATGATCATGTCGAAAGCGCCGATCTGCTCCACGAGCTCCAAAGCGCACGTTCCTTGCCCGCACACGACCCGGAAATTGTCGTACGGATGGACGAAGGCCGCGCCGGTTTCGTCGATGACGGCCTGAAGCGTGGTTTCGCGGGCTTTGAGCGTCGGTTTGCAAAAAGTGATCTTCGCGCCATAACCCGCGACGGCTTTCTTTTTCACCTCGGGCGAATTGTCCGGCATCACGATGAAGGATTCGATTCCGCGCATGCGCGCCGCCAGGGCGATGGCCGCCGCGTGATTGCCGGAAGAATGCGTGGCGACTCCTTTGGCCGCCTCCTCGTCGGATAAAGACAGCACCGCATTGGACGCGCCGCGGAATTTGAAGGCGCCGACTTTCTGGAAGTTCTCGCACTTAAAACGCAAATCCGCGCCGAACATTTCATTGATCGCGCCGCAAGTCATGACCGGCGTTTCGTGAATGACGCCCCTGATGCGCGCGTGGGCCTGTTGTATATCGTCAAGCGTCGGAAGTTTTATCGATGTCATGAAGCGTCTATCCCCATTCTATTCATTTGCGAATAAATACCGGATAACCGGCAAACATGATCCGGCGCAATTAATATCGCTTGCAAGCAGGCTTATGCGCAAGCTGTTGTGAAATCCCGAAGGGATGCCGGTTAATAGCGAAGGGCTTTAGCCCTGGAAAAGGATGCCATCGCCTTTCATTTGAACCCATGAAATGGGTGAAGGAAAAAACATGCCGCAAACATATGTCGATCTCGAATATCACGTCATTTTTTCAACACATGAACAACGCCCGTTTATCGCATCCGGAATTCGTCAACGCTTATATGATTATATCGGCGGCATTTTGAAAAACGAACGATGCGTTCTCCTGGCGGCGGGCGGAACCGAAGATCATGTGCATTTGTTGATATCCACGCACACGCAGATGGCCATAGCCGACCTCATGCGCGCGGTCAAGGCAAAATCATCGAAATGGATTCATGAAAATTTCCCGAATAAGGCCGATTTTCAATGGCAGGCGGGATATGGAGCTTTTTCGGTCAGCCGATCCAACCGCGAAATTGTGATGAAATATATCGATAGTCAGAAAGAGCATCACAGGAAAATTTCATTTAAGGAAGAATTGGCGTCTATATTGAAAAAATGCGGCGTACAATTCGATCCGAAATACTTGTGAATGACCTGCACCTCCGTCCGGGGGTTTTGGGGAATGAAAAATAATCCACCCTTCTCCAGGATTAAAATCCTTCGCTATTGACCTGCACCCCTGCGCGGTTTGGCCTCTTCCCGATATGGGAAAGATTTATAAGGTGGAGAAAGATTGTTAGATCACGATCTCATCGTGCTTCGCTATTGACCCGCATCCCCGTCAGGATTTAACAAGGAACCTATGTCGGCAAAGGCAAAAACATTTCGTATTCAGACCATTGGTTGCAAGGTCAACCAGGTGGATTCCTCCGCGCTGGCCGGGGAACTGCTTGAGATGGGTCTGCGCAAGGCGGATAAGGGCGAGCCGGCGGATGTGTGCGTGGTCAACGCATGCACCGTGACCGAAGGCGCCGACCGGGACGTGCGCAAGAAAATTTCGAAAGCCCGGCGGGAGAATCCCGAAGCGGTGATTGCTTTGGCCGGGTGCCTGTCCGCCGGAACCGACACCGCGCAGGCCGTCGCCGACATCGTGGCGGACAACGCGTGCAAACCCGTTCTCGCGCACATGATCGCGCAAAGACTCGGCATCGCGCCGGATGGCGGCTGCGCGGCGAAAATCGGAGATTTTTTCGGCGACGGGGCGTGGAGCGTATCCGGCCGCGCCCGAGCTTTTGTCAAAGTGCAGGATGGATGCGACTGGCGCTGCGCGTATTGCATCGTGCCTTCGGTTCGCGGCAAAAACCGAAGCCGCCCCGCGGCGGATGTCATTCGGGACGTGCAGGGCGCCGCAACCGAGGGCTTCGCCGAGGTGGTGCTGACGGGCGTGCACATCGGACTGTATGGAAACGACCAGGGACAAAAGCAGGGGCTGGCCGATCTGGTTCACGCCATTTTGAACGACACGGACATTTTACGCCTTCGCCTGTCGTCCATCGAGCCGACGGATATCGACCAGAACCTTATACGGATGATGGTCGACCGGCCGCGTCTGTGCCCACATTTTCACATTCCCGCGCAGTCCGGTGACAACGATATCCTGCGCCGCATGAACCGGCCCTACACGCGGGAGCAGTTCCTTGATATCTGCCGGTCTATCGAAACGCAGGTTCCCGGTGTGCTGATCGGCGCGGACCTCATCGCCGGTTTCCCCGGCGAAAGCGACGAGGCTTTCGAGAATTCGCTTCGCCTGGTCGATGAATCACCGCTGAAACACCTGCACGTTTTCACCTATTCCCAGCGCCCGGGAACCGAAGCGGCGGATATGCCGGATCAGGTTCCGCCGCCCGAAAGACGCCGGCGCTGCAACCGCCTCCGGGAAGCGGGGCGGCAAAAACTCAACGATTTCAAAAAGGCGCAAGTCAGCAGGCGCCACCGGATTCTCGTCATCAAAAAAACCGGCGCCGGAAAGTTCGAAGGCATGACGCGCAATTATCTGCCCGTTGCCATGACGGGAAATTTCGAAATCGCCCGGGAATATGAACTGGTTATCAGCGGTTATGAAGAGAAAAAAGAAGCCGGGATTCTGGTAGTGAAATCGAAAGATTAATCCACATTTTTCACGCAAGATCCGTCGCCCGCTCACGCGGGCTTTTGTAAGTGTTATTGATCCCTTTACACATAACTCATGAGGCTGTCGAGAAATGAAAAAGCGTCCAATTTTTGTCATCCCGACCTTTAGCGAAGCGTAGTGGAGGGATCCCTTTAACGATGCGTGAATATGTTGTTGACGCGCGCATTTCGGCAAGGCGATCACGTCTCATTGAAGGGATTCCTCGACTTCGCTCGGAATGACATGGCGCGGATTGTTCATTGTGCGCATTTATCGACACTCTCTCACGCTATGGGCTATGGCTCCTAAGCCCGCTAAAGCAGGCTCAATTGGAACGTTCATCGGAAGCACAATAGTGTTCGTGGAATTCCAGATATCTCAGGTCGGGCCTTATTTTACTTTCATCGACTCGACGCGTTTCTTGAAAGCCTGCACGACGGCCACGCTGGTCGCGGCGTTGACGCCTATGGTCATGGTCTGTTGCTCGTCCTCGAACTTGGTGATGATTTTGGGAAGCCGGCTGAAGCAATAGTAGTAAAGGAGGCTGCCGTTATTGAAGGGAACGATTTTGTAGGACCAGGAGCCTTTGGCCGGACCCTCAACCGGCGTCACCGAGATTTTATAGTTCGCCTTGTCGAGTTTGTTGAGAAGCGTGTATTTGTAATTGAAACCGGGAACGTCGATTTCCTGATAAGTCTCGACCAGGTCCTCGCCTTTTTTCGTGGCCTTGAAGTCAACCACCTGCGGCATGAATTCGATAAAATGCTCGTAGTCGGTCATGGCGTCCCAGACCTGATCGGGCGTGCCTTTGATGAAAATGATTCCGACGGCCTCCTTGAACTTGCCGTTTTTATCGTAATGAACCTGCGCGATCGGTCCGTCCTTGAGCAGATCGGCCAGGCTTTGCGCCCCGGCTTCGGAAATACACAGGATCGAAAGAATCGTTAAAATTGTCAGCAATGTCAGGATCCGGCACATGATTCGCTCCTTATGTTTTAAGAAATGGTGCATTTTGTGGTCAAAGATTATAACAATCCCCGGGCCAGGGGAATGATGTTCAAGACTAAAGCGACGGAAAATAATCCGATCATGGAAATCGACATCCTGGACTTAATACCGAGATAAAACGGCTGCAAAATCCCTATGCGAATGATCCAAAAGACGACCATGCCAATCAAAATCGACCGGCCAATGGACGTGGTTACCATGTCTTTTGCGTGGATCAGATAGATAAATCCGAGGATGAACCAGAAAATCATCAGGCAATGGTTGAGAATCCGAATCGTCGCCCGGTTCATGGCGCTCCAATTCGGCAGTTCCTCCTTCCAGCGCAGGGTCTTGGGAAATCCAACGTGAAACAGGCCGAACAAAACATAGAAAGCACCGCATATCCGCACGAGGTTTTCCATTTTTTTATCCTTTCTTCCTCTTCAGCCATCCTCAAGGAAGGTCGCCGCCGGATGATTCAATTCCAAAGACTTGTTGCTTCTCAATATTAGCACGGAAAAGACGGCGGAAAAATCCCGCGTATTTTTCACACTATGGCGCTTCTTACTTTTGCACTTGACGGCGTGGAATTAGTCTTTAAATTGTCTGGTGACATTTGGCGAAACAACTCAATCCGCACAACGCCGGGAAATCTTGAGATGAAAATTTATCGAACGGCTAAGCGGATTCAAGAAAATCGACGGAGTTTAATATGGGCAATTTACTAGCGATCACCGATGCAAATTTTGAGCAGGAAGTCCTGAAATCCGACATCCCTGTACTCGTCGATTTCTGGGCGCCCTGGTGTGCGCCGTGTCAGATGATAGGGCCGATCATCGAGGAACTGGCGTCGGATTACGCCGGCAAGCTCAAGGTCGGCAAAGTCAACGTGGATGAAAATCAGACCACCGCGGCCAACAACAACGTGCGCGGCATTCCCATGCTGATCATCTTCAAAGACGGAAAACCCGTGGGACAGCACGTGGGCGCGGCAGCCAAACCGCAGATCGAAAAATTCATCACCGATCATTCCTGAACCGGGAAAAAATCGAAGTAAACACAGGGAGTTTCGGATCTGAAAGACGACGCCTTATGAGATATTGGCGTTATCTCATAGGGCGTTTTTATTTCTGTCTTTTGGCGTATCGAGACCTCGGTAATACTTCCAATTGAAATCGAAGAATCCAGGTGGTATAAATAACCGGCGTTTTGATTGGATTTTGATTGATGAAGGTTTTCTTTTGGGTAACGAACCGCCGCCGATAAATTCCATCCTGCCGGTCATCATCGAGCGCAAAGACCACCCGATTTCCCGCCGATTGATCGACAAGGACGCTCTCAAGGTCATGTATCGCCTGGTGAACCACGGCTACAAGGCATACCTTGTGGGCGGCAGTGTCCGTGATCTGCTCCTGGGCAAGGAACCCAAGGATTTTGACGTCACCACCGATGCGCGCCCCGGCGAAATTCGCAAGCTTTTTCGCAACAGCCGCATTATCGGACGGCGTTTCCGCCTGGCCCATATCTATTTCCAGGGCGGTAAAATCATCGAAGTATCCACGTTCCGCAAATCCATCTACGTCGACGACGAGGATGATGAAAACGGCGAAAACGACCTCGACGACCGGTATGACGATGACGAAAACGGCGACGGCAATGGAAACGGCAGAGAAAAAGTCCGCCCCCCCGCCGAGAATGACTACGGGACCGAAGTGGAAGACGCCATGCGCCGGGACATCACGATCAACGCCCTTTTTTACGACGTCAAAAATTTCAGCATCATCGATTACGTGGGCGGCATCGAGGATCTGAAAAAGGGAATCGTCCGCTCCGTCGGATGTCCGCACAGAAGTTTCTCCGAAGACCCGGTCAGGATCATGCGCGTCCTGCGCCACAGCGCCCGGACGGATTTTGCCATCGAAAGCGATACCTACGCCGCCATCCCTAAGCATCTGCCGGAAATATCCCGATGTCCCGAAGCGCGGCTGCGCGAGGAGTTTCTGCGGGACCTGCGCGGCGGCTGGGCGCAAAAATGCATCAAATTGATGATCGAAACATGCCTGCTGTACGGCTTGTTTCCGGCCTACGAAAACGTTTTACGCGGCCCCGGCGCCCACGTATTCGCCCATTACCTGACTTCGAACCTCAAAGGCATCGACACCATCAACAACAGCGGCGGCAGCCTGTCCGACGCCATGCTGATGACCGCCTTTTTGGCGCCGTTCGTCAGGCACGCGCACATCATGGATCACGCCCCGACGGGCAAAGGGCGGGCCGGCTTCATTCACGAAGAAGTCCAGGAGCTTATCAAGCCGCTTATCAGAGCCTTCGGCTTTTCCCGTGGGCGGGCCGAAAGGGTCTGCCAGTCGATTTTCGGCATGCTGCTCATCGAGGAAGCGGCCCGGTCCCGGGGAATGATTCCCAAGTCGCTGTTTACCAAGAAATATTTCAACGACGGATACAAACTCTATCGCATTGAGTGCATCGGGCGCGGCGAGACCATTCCAAAAGCCGTCCGTCAGGCCGCTGAAGGCTTGATCGACCGAAAGAAAAAAGCGAAAGAACAAAACGGGGACAACGACCGCCGGCACTCCGGAAACAACGGGAGCAATGACCGGCAAAATTCCGGAAACAACGGTCGGCGGCGGCGCAATCACCCGCGATCATCGAACGGCCGTCGAAAACACGCAGGCCAAAATGCGCCATCAGGTTCGAAGTAACGCCGCCGTCGTCGAACGGGCGACCCCAAAAGACATTGAAAGCATCTGCCGCATCGACGCACTTGTTACGGGGAACAGGCTTCGGTCGGATTTTATCGCTGAGGCGGTTTCCAGGGGCGACTGCCTGATCGCGCGTATCGATGGGGCGACGGCGGCTTTCGTTGTACTGGACAGGCGCTTTATCGTTGAAAACTTCTTTATCAGCCTGCTTATCGTTCATCCCGATTTCAGGCGGAAAGGCATCGCTAAAAAGCTGATCGGGCGCGCGGAAAAAGAGTGTCCTTTGGCGAAAATATTTACTTCCACAAATCAATCGAATTCGATTATGAAAAGTCTTCTCCAGTCATTGGGCTATGACAAAAGCGGGGAAATCGAAAACCTCGACGAAGGTGATCCGGAGATTATCTTTTTCAAACGTCTCGACAACTGATCCGATTATTTTCCGCGAAAAAGATGTCTCTGCGGCGCTGGGCCGCGCCGTCGGCGTAAGACGTGGAATTGCCGGCCGCAGCACTACTCGTCGCGGATGTAGACGACGATTGTGTCGCCGGACGCGGGGTTTTCCTCTTTGTCGAGGCCGTTCCATAGCCGCAGGCTGGCCAGGCAGGTGTCGTAATCCCGGGAAATGCGCCACAGCGTCATTTTGCCTTTGATCTTGACTTCCACGCGTTTCATATCGCGCAGGCGGTTGTAATCCGCTACGGCGTTGCTCTTTAAGTTGGCCTTGTCCAAGGCCTTGAAATATTTTTCCGGCGCGACCACGCGGAAACCGCCGGGATCGGGGGGGGCATATTCGCCGCGCAGTCCCGGATTGGCCCGGCGTATCGTTCCCGTCGGCACGGACGCCAGAATCTCCAGCCTCGTGATGTCCGTCAGCGGCCGCAGGACAAGCCCCACGTATTTTGTCTTGTCGATTTCCGGTTTTTTAAATCCGTATTTTTTCGGATCGGACAACACGCGATGGGCCGCCAGGATGCGCGGAACGTAATCCGCCGTTTCCTGTCGCAATAATCCCTTGTCGCGCATTTTGAAAAAGTCCCTGGGGGCGCCGGATTCGATAAGCCTCGCCATATTTCCCCGGCCGAGATTGTAGGCCCCCATGGCGATATGCCAGTCGCCGAATTGGGCATACATCTCACGCAGATACCATGCGCCGAATTCCGTCGCTTTTTCCGGGATGAAGCGCTCGTCCACGAAGGCGTCGCGGCGGAGTTTGAAAAAGCGCCCCGTGGAAGGAAGGATCTGCCAGAATCCTCCGGCGTCGCTTCGGCTCACGGCTTTGGGTTTGAAAGCGCTTTCCACGAACACGAGAGCCAGAAACCCCTCGGGCAGGTCGGAAAGGCGCATTTGCTCCGCGAGCCTCTCGCGCCATTTCCCGTACCGGTCGAGGCCGGCCTGCACTTTGTCATGCCTGGGGCCGCGCATTTCCTCGACGAACTGGTCCACGGATTTGTGGTCGACATCCGTAAAAACGGGCAGGGAGCGTTTGAGGTATTCCTCGCTTGCTCCGGCCAGCGCTCCGGCCAAAGCTCCGGCGTCCTCATCGCCGGGAGCATCCTCGCCTGCGTATGCGCCATGCAGGCCAAGAAGAATTAAAACAGCGCAAAGAAAGGCCGATAGGTATTTCATGATTCGCCGTCGTTTTTTTGATGTGATTTTACGTCCGATTCATTTTCGGGCGTATCGTTTTTCACTTCGTCGTTTTCCAAATTTTCACTGAATTGGTTGATACGCATGTCGATAATTTTATTCACCATGGGGGCCAGTTTTTCTTCGAGCCATTCATTGACGAAGCCGTCCAGATCCTTTTCCCAGTGCCTGACCCGCCGGCCGACGGCGATCATGATACGCTGTTTGAAAAACGCGTGATAGATCAAAAGCGTCAGGACAACGGCGATGACCACGTCCAGGAAATAATGCTGTTTGGTAAACAGCGTCGACGCGGAAATGGCCGCCGCGTAGATCAGGGCGACCAGGCCGTAGAGCCTGTTGATTTCCCATATGGTCAGCGCCGCCATCATGGTCATGGCCACGTGCGTGGACGGAAAAAGATTCACGGGTCGGTCACATGCGTAGATGATGTTGAGCACCCACGTGGAAAAATCCACTACTTCGACGGTCGGGCGTACGATGGACACGGGAAACAGAGCGAAAACGGTGTAGGCGACCGCCATGACCGTAAGATAAGCGCTGGTGAAAACTTTGAAATATTCGTCGTCTTTGATGAGAAGAAAGGGCATGAAAAAAACCGGGAACAATCCCAGATATATCAGGGAAAATTCGGGGATCAGCGGAATCTTGTCGTCGATGGCGAGCCTGAGTTGATGCGTTCTGCCCATATCGACCATCAGGCTGATGACGAGAAAACCGCCGGACCAGACCAGGAACATCAGGATGGTCAGAAACTCCTGCCAGTATTTTTTAACGAAGGATTGCGCGCTCATGGTTTCGCCCTGACGATGCGCCGGATGCGTATCGCGTTGATGGCCGGCGACAGAAGCAAAACGCCCCAGAACTGCACGGCGTGGGGAAGCTCCGGCATTTGCGAGAGGTTCAGGAAAAACAGGATCAGCATCACCAGGCACATGCCCACAAGGCTTTGGAGAATATACCACCGGATGGGATGGCGCTGCGGCGTGATGACCTTGTCCGAGCCGCGCTCAAGCTCCCGGCGCAGATCCTCGACAAGCTCCTTGCGTATTTCCGCGGGGTCCAGTTTCGAAGTCATAAGCATCCAAGGCGCCTTTCTTCGCCAAAAAGCAGTTTTCCCATGCCATGTACTTTCCAAAGGTTGAGCGCAAAGTCAAGTTTAGTTTGCGCGTGTCACAGGCAGTAGTGGCGTTTCAGCTTGTCATTCGTCGCCAGTTCCAAAAGTCTTCGCCCGCGTTTCCAGGCGGGATGCGGAGCGGGTTCTCGGGCGGGCGTATCGACCACGGTTTTGAAGAAGGCGTCGGATTCTTTGACGCCGCGGCGCCGGGTGAGTTTTTGATCTTCAAAAAGCACGCCCTCCAGGCAGTACAGCCAGATGGACTGCGCGCCCGCGGCCTTCGCCGCGGCGACGTCCGGCGCAAGCTGCTTCGGATGCGAATAGCTTTTTCCTTCGTTGCCGGGAATCACGCCTTCCCACGTGCTGCCCAGCGTAATCCATGCTTTTTGCGAAAAGCGCGAGGACGCTTCGCTCATGTATTCGTAAAGGGCGCGCGGGGCGCTATCCGGCGGCATAATAAAGGGCGCGGCGTGCGGCAGATAGGAATTGTAAAACATGATGTTGTACGCGTCGAAATCGACGGGGAAGATCGGCATTTCCAAAAAGTCCTGGAGCATGTATCCGTCTTGAACCAGGTCCGCGACCAAAAGGCCGAAGGTCGCCGCGGAAACGGGGGCGATCTCGGCGCGCATCCGCGACACGATTTGCGTGAGTCTCTTGACCGCCCGGGAAAAACGCCGGGGGGACCGGTTTTGCAGATACATTTTTACCGCGGCAAATGGCTTGAGCGCCGCGGGTCCCGTCGGGAGAAAGACGCTTTCCATCTGCCGCCAGGGTGTTTCCACGTCGGCCGCGATGAGATCGGGCTTTGCGCCGAAAATGCGGCAGCCTTCGCACAGAGCGTCGGCCATGCGATCCGCGTAGTCCAGGTTCTTTTCGTTGATCCAGTAGCCGAATGATTTCGGAAGCAGCGGCCACAGCGCCATGCGCCCGCCGCGCGCTTTTAACTTTTCGCCAAGTTCGAGCCACGGCGCGACGCGCATGGGATCGAAGCAGCCGTCTTCAGCCGCGAAGCGCACGGCGCACGCCAGCGTCACGCCCCGGGATCCGAGCATGTCCAGGATGCCGGGATCGCCCAGAACCGCCGCGCTCAGTGTTTCGCTGTAGATGCCGAGATTCATGAATGATTTAACTCTTTGCAATCATCGGAGGATTTTTCAAAATACAAGTCCGCCAAGTGAATAATTAACCTGTTCAATGGGGTCTGTCACCTGCGGGGATTCCTTTTGCGGACCTCACCTTGTAATATTGACGGGAATTTGCTTTCATCGCCTTCACGTTGTTCAATCCTGCCTTCGGCCTGCGCCGACCGGGGAGTTAAAATGTTGCATAAAAACGGCATTCTTATTTTTTTGGCCGCTTTGGCGGTCGTGCTCGGCCTTGCGGCCTGCGAGCCGAGGAACAAGATAAAGCCCCCCGAGGATTCCGCCGAGGATCCGACGCTCGTGACCGTGGCCGATACGGCCATCACGGTGGATTATGTGAAATACGCTCTGAGCAACCTGCCTTTAATGTTCCGACGCCGTTTTATGGAAGGCGAGGGCAAAGACGAGTTTCTCGGCCGCCAGATCGACGCCATGGTCTATTACCACGAGGGTCTGAGCCGCAACCTGGAACAGAAACCCGAGTTTTCGGCCAAACTGAGCCAGATGGAAAAAGTGACGCTGGTTCACATGGCGAAGGATGCGGCCTTTTCCGGCGCGCCGCCCATCGGCGACGACGAGTACCAGAAGCAATACGACCGTTATATTAAAAGGGAGCAGCAGGCCGGGCGCGAACCGAAATCCTTCGAAGAGGCCAAACCCATGCTGCGCAAGAGCCTCGTGGGCGGCCAGTATCGCCGCGCCTACAAAGCCCGCGTGGAAAAGTTGAAGGCGGACTATAACATGAAGATCAACGAGGACGCCGTCAGCAAGCCCATTCGCGAACTGACTCTGCAAATGCCCGTCGTCGAGTCCGGCGCTTTTAATTTGAGCGTGAAGGACTTTTTGGAGTGGGCCAAATCCATGCCGGAAAATTACCGCAAGCAACTGGCTACGGAAGTGGGCCGGAAGTGGCTGGTGGACAGTTACGTGGAAAACGAGCTTCTTTATTTCGACGCCATCGAGCAGAAAATGGATAAATCCGACGAGTATCAAAAGCGGATGTTCGTTTTAAGGGTCAACATTTTAGGGCAGATGTGCGCCGACGAAATTACGGAAAAAAACGTCGAAGCCACGTACAAAGAAGCCGAAGACTATTTCAAATCCCATCCGGAACAATTCCGAAATCAAAACTGGGAGCAGGCGCAGCCGAAAGCCAGGGGCCTGGCCTCCGCCGAAAAAAAGTCGCGCATCACCAAGGAACTGTCTTTCGCCCTGGCCCGGGACCGCTATCTGGTCAAGCGGTATGAAGACCGGATCAAGGCGCTGGATTTATCCCAGGAAGTCGAGGGCGAAATCGGCCTGGTGGCGTTTCCGCCGGTTCCGCCGGACGCCGAACATGTGGATATCGAAGGGATCCTCGACGGCGGACAGCCAGCGCCCGCCGAGCCAAAAGGCTTGTAGGAGCGGTTTCCAACCGCGACTATTATGGCGGCATCCCAATCGTGATTATCGCGGTTGGAAACCGCTCCTACACTAACCACTATCCACTATCCACTATCCACTAAATCAGTTCCCATCCGCCGATGACGCTGAAGAACGAGGCGCCGCCGCCGTACGCCAGGTCGGCGTCGGTGTTCATATATTTCATCTCGGCGCCTTTGGCCCACATGCTCCACATGCGGATATCCCACTGCACGCCGATCAGAAAATCGTTGTCGAAGCGCTTGAAAAAATTCGCGCCGAGTTCGAAAACGGCGTTTGAACCCGTGCCGCTTGTGAGATCGTCAATGATGATGTCGGCGCCGCCGCCGCCGAATTTTAGGCCGAGGCTCGTCCCGTAATTATCCCGCGCCCCGTACAAAAATCTGTATCCGAGACCTAAAAGCAGCATGTTCATGTGATAACGCACGCTTTTTTTGTCGATCACTCCCGCGCCGTAATCGTCATCGTCGTCGCTTTTGATCGCCCCGTAGCCCGTTTGATTCAGCAGGGAGACGGAAAGCTGAAAGCTCCGGCCGGACGTGGGGAACCACCAGAATTCCGCGCCGCCTGTTGCGGCGTATCCCGCGGTGGTGCTGTATGTCGTTTCATCCTCCAAGCCGTCGGGAACCCTGTCGAACTGAAACTGCCCGCCGCCCGCGGCCTGGCCGCCGCCCATGCGTCCCAGAAAGACGAAACGGCTCGGCGACAAGGCGTCGTCGGTTTCCATGTCGTCTTGCGCATACGCCGCGGCAGCAAAAGCGATTAGTAATAACGCGGCGACGAAACCCGGAAGCAGTACTTGAGTGCTTTTTCGATCCAACACGACGCACCCCCTTTTTTCATGAAACCTGTTATGGCGACTATAACGCATCCGGGTAAAAAGGAAACGCCCGCCGCCGGTCGCAAGAATGCTTCAACTTCAGCAGATTGATCTTGCGCGGTGTCGCCGCGCCCCTGTATATGTATGGAGGCGCCGGATGAGAATTCCGACGCGAGGGCGCTGAATTTTGCGTCAATACACGCGCAAGGAGTAAGCCATCCAATCCCCAGTTCTGCATTTTCGACGTTTCCACGATCTCATGCCCCACCGCATCCGCGAGGTGCTGCTCGTTTCCAATCCCTACGACGCGTTTACGCTGGAGGAAGACGGCCATCTCACCGAGCAGATTTTCGTCGAATACAAAGCCCACAGCCTTTCGTCGGCGCCCCGCGTGACGCATGCGTCGACCGGCGAAGAGGCGATCAAGCTTCTCAAGGCGCGCCGCTTCGATCTGGTTTTGACCATGACGCAGGTCGCGGACATGGATATCAACTCCTTCGGGCGGCGCGTGAAGGAATGCGAGCCGGGGATGCCGGTGGTGCTTCTGGCGATGGACCGCCGGGAGCTTCACGGACTGCAGCCCCATGTGCCCGGCGGCGGCATCGACGGCACGTTTTTGTGGAGCGGCGACGCGAAAATTCTTTTGGCGATTATCAAGACCATCGAAGACCGCATGAACGTCGATCACGACATCGCTCTGGGGAACGTGCGCGTGATCATCATGATCGAAGACTCCCCGCGATACTACTCGGCTTTTTTGAGTCTTCTGTACTCGGAGTTAATGAACCAGTCCCGTTCGCTTTATGCGGAAGGCATCAATCAGCTTCATCGGCTCATGTATATGAAGTCCCGCCCGAAAATTCTTCACGCCGCCACGTACGAAGACGGATGGAGCTTTTTCATAAATATCAGCGCAACGTTCTGGCCGTCATCAGCGACGTGAGCATGCCGCGCCACGGAAAAACCGATTCGGAAGCCGGGCTGGATTTCGTCCGGCAGCTGCGCCGGTATGATCCGGAGCTTCCGGTGTTAATGCAGTCGTCCGACGAACATAACGAAGAAAAAGCCCGGGAGCTGTCGGCGCGTTTCATCAATAAAAGCTCCCCGAGCCTGCTGTCTGAAATCCGTTCGTTTCTGACCGAAAATCTCGGATTCGGCGATTTCATTTTTCGCATGCCCGACGGACGCGAAGTCGCCCGGGCCAGGGACGTGCGGGAGATGCGGGAGATTCTTCCCACCATCCCCGCCGAATCCCTGGTGTATCACGGCCGCCACAATCACTTTTCCATCTGGCTCATGGCGCGAAGCGAGTTTGATCTCGCCGGCCGCATTCGCCCGCAGAAAGTCAGCGATTTCGACGACACCGAAGATGTTCGCGAAAATCTTATCGATAAACTCAGAGAATCCCACTCCAGCGCGCATCGCGGGATGATTTCGGATTTCGATCCGCATCGTTTTTCTCACGATTCCTTCATACGCATCGGCATGGGCTCCCTGGGGGGCAAAGCCAGAGGCATCGCCTATTTGAATCTCGCCCTGGCGCAAAACGAGGAATTCGATTTCGGCGGCATGATCGTGGAAGTGCCGCGAACCATCGTCATCGCCGCGGAAGAGTTCGATAACTTCCTCGACGCCAACGGCCTCAGGGAGTTTGCGGTCCATTGCACGGATGATCTGGAAATCGCCTCGCGTTTTATCGAGGCCATTTTGCCCGACGCCCTGCGACGAGATTTGTCGGTGATATTGCGAAGCGTGACCGGACCCCTCGCGGTGCGCTCGTCGAGTCTGCTGGAGGATTCTTTGCATCAGCCTTTCGCGGGAATTTACTCCACGGTGATGTTTCCCAACCGCGGGGACAGCATCGAATTCCGCATGATGCAGCTGGGCAACGCCATCAAGCTCGTTTACGCCTCGGCTTTTTTCCGCAACGCCAAATCATACCTGGACAACACGGGATACCGCGCCGAAGAAGAAAAGATGGCCATCATCATTCAGAACGTGGTCGGCGCCGAGCACGGCGACCGTTTCTATCCGAGTTTCTCCGGCGTCGCGCAGTCCTACAACTATTATCCCATCGGGCCGCAAAAAGCCGAGGACGGCGTGGTGCACGCCGCGCTGGGCCTGGGTCGTCTGGTCGTCGACGGCGGGCAGGCTCTGCGCTTTTCTCCCAAGCATCCCGAGGTTCTGCCCCAGTTTTCCTCGCCCGACGCCGTTTTGGACAATTCCCAAAAAGGCTTTTACGCCCTGGATCTGCGCATTGAATGTTGCGACGCCGCTTCCGTGCTGGAGCAATACGAGCAGTGGTATGATCTGCGCGACGCCGAGCATGACCAGACGCTGCAATTTATCGGAAGCGTTTATCACAAAGACGACGAAAGGATCGTGGAGGATTTCAATTTGCCCGGCCCCCGGGTCGTGACTTTCAACAACATCCTGAAGCATCAATCCATCCCCTTTGCCAAAGCTATCAGCGACGTTCTGGAAATCGCGCAAAAAGGCATGGGCGGCGCCGTGGAGGTCGAATTCGCCTGTGAAATGGGCGATTTCGGCCGCACCGTTCGCCGGGGGAAAAAGCGCCGAAGTCCGAAGCTATACGTGTTGCAGGTCCGCCCCTTTATCATGCGGGGCGGCAACGTGGATATCGTCAAGTACGATATCCCCAGACGGCAATGCCTGTGCCGGAGCATGCAGAGCCTCGGCCAGGGCATTTTCGACGACATCGAGGATATCGTTTTCGTCCGCCAGGATCGCTGGGAATCGTCCAAAAACCGAAGGATCGCCGGCGAGGTCGGCAAACTCAACGACATTCTCAACAAGGAAAAGAGGCCTTATCTGCTCATCGGTCCCGGCCGCTGGGGCAGCGCCGACGAGTGGCTGGGGATTCCCGTGCAGTGGTCGCAAATCAATTATGCGAAAGTCATCGTGGAAGCGTCGCCGCAGGGGTATAACGTGGATCCTTCCCAGGGCACGCACTTCTTCCAGAACATCACATCGCTTCGCATCGGTTATCTGACGATTCCGCCCGGCGCCGATATCAAGGACGAAAAAGCCGAGGCTTTCGTGGACTGGGACTGGCTGGCGCAGTGCGAGATCGTCAATGAAACGAAGCACCTGCGCCACGTGCGCCTCCCGCGGGCTTTGACCGTCGTGCTCGACGGGCAGCGGGGGCAGGCCGACGTCGTCAAGCCCGGTTTTCAAATTTCCGGCGGCAACTCGCAATGACCGGCGTCAAAGCGCCATATGATGCGGGTAATATGGATCCGGCCCGATTGCGTCGGCTTAAGGAAGACAACCGACGGCTGCTCGATAAGGAAAGATTCGAGAAAAAGGCGGTTTTAAAAAGCTATCCGCCGCAGATTCAAATCGAAACGACGAATCGGTGCGCTTTGTCATGCCGAAGTTGCGCGCGAAATTACTACGACCGGCGATTAAATCCACCGGCCGATTTCGATCCTCGACAATATCCGCAGTTCAATAAGCTGATGAGTAACGCCGAAAGCGTGCTCTTGGGGGGATACGGCGAACCTCTGCTGGGCCGCTATGCCGCGAAAATCATGCAAAGCGCCGCGGCTTCAGGCTGCTTCATCGAGATTATCACCAGCGGCGCGAAGATGTATGATTATTGGATCGAGCTATTTCAAAGCCTGCCGGTGGGGCGTATGATTTTTTCCGTGGATTCGGCTAACGACGAAGGCATGATCCGCCGGCGCGGCATAGAGCTCAAGCGGGTTTTGGATGCGGTCTCCCGTGTGAAAAAGGCGTGCCCGGAAACGAAAATCGCTTTTAACGTCACCTTGAGCCGGGAAAACCTGGAGGAGTTGCCCGATATGGTCACGCTCGCGTCGGATGCCGGCGTCGGCGAGGTTTTCGTGGCGCATCAAAAAATTTATACCCGCGCCCAGGCCGGATTATCCGTGCTGAACATCTTTAAAAATGCGGAACTAATTTTTCAGATTTGCCGTGAGAAGGCCGAAAAGGGCCGGGTGGCGATCCGGCTTCCCGAACTTCGCGGAACGCATGAGTGCATGCAGCCTCTGGAACTGATGATGATTCGCAGCGACGGTCTGGCCATGGCGTGCTGCTCGGCGCTGTTCGGCGGAGGAGCCCCTAGAATAGAATTGGGGCGATTGGCCGAATCGGATCCGTTGGAGCTTTGGAACGCCCCGCAGGCGGTCAACGCGAGAAAACGCCTCTACGGTCTGCCCCACGAACCGGGTCCGTGCGACAGGTGCGGATTCAGAATCCACGCGCCGGAGGCGATGAACCGGTTTCTGGATTAAAAACAGGCCGCCGAAGGCAAGGATTCGACGGCCCGTTGTCGTTTTTCTTCTATTCGCAGAAAATATCCAGGATGGTCGCTTCGTCCAGGCAACCCGCGCCCGTTGAGAATGCGGTCATGAACGTTTCGCCGTCCTCTTCGCCGCAAGAGTGGCAATATACGTTGCCGATTTCCTCCTGGGCCGTATGCCACAGGGCCTGCACCGTTTCTTTTTCAGGACAAAGATTGCACTCCGAGGATGTCACGACGGGGCAGTCGCCGATATTGTCGTAGCATTCCTGAAGACGGTCGACGCCATCGTCGTTATCGTCGTCGTCATCGTCGTCATCGTCATCGCCGCAAGCGATGAAAGTCAGGCTGAAAACCGAAATTGCGGCCAAAAGGGCCATGATGCCGATCGTGAAAATTTTCATATGAGTCTCCTTGTGGACAGTCTTCATTTCCTAAGAGGAATATAACGGATTTTTCCCATGATGAAAACTCAAACATCGGCTCCGGAGCCGTTTTCGCGAAAAGTCTTTGCCGCTTTCGGGCGCCCCGGCCGTTTACGGTCACGCATAAAATAACTTGACTATTGCTTTGGCTCATCCGAAAGAGTATTTGTGCTGACACATTAGTCGGTCCCACTCAATCGGTTTTAAAGATGACGGTTCTCGTTTTTACCATTATCGCTCTGCTATGCGTTGTCGCGTGGTCGTTTCGGACAATCTGGGTGGATTACAGGCGCCGCATTGCAATGACGCAGGAACTGCGCATGAGCGAGGAAAAGTTCCGCACGATCGCGGAGCAATCCATGCTGGCCATATGCATCGTGCAGGACGGGATCGTCAAATACGCCAATAAGGGCAGCGCCTTGCTCAGCGAGCGCGATCAAGACGAGATCGTGGGCCTGCGCCTCACCGAATACATCCCTATCGTGCATCCCGACGATCAGGTTGTCGTAAAGGGTTTATTCGGAAAGATCGAAAAAGAGCCCAACATCGTCAATGGCGATCTGGTGTTTCGGATCATCTCGAAGTCTGGGAAAATCAAGTGGATTGAAGCATTTATCAAAAAGTTTCTGTTCGATGACAGAAACGCCTTTTCCATCACGGCTTTGGACATCACGGCGAAAATCAGGGCCGAGAACAGGCTCCGCGAAAGCGAAAGCCGATACCGCATGATCACCGGCAACGTCACCGACATCATCTGGACCATGGACTTAAATGAAAAGATGACTTTCATCAGTCCCGCTGTTACGCGCATTTTGGGTTACTCGGTCGGTGAAGCCGTGGGCATGACTCTTTCGAAATTTTTGACGCCTTCCTCATACCAAAGCGCCAGGGAATTGCTGGTGGCTAATTTGGGAATCCTGCCGCCGGGAGAGGAGGAAAACCTGATACGCAATCCGATCGTCGTGGAACTGGATCATGTTTGCAAAAACGGCTCGACCAAGTGGTGTGAAGTATCAAACCTGATGCTCTTCGACGAGAAGGGCCGGCCTACCGGAGTGATCGGCGTGACGCGCGATATTTCGGATCGAAAGGCTTCCCAGGAGAAGCTTTTGCATTATCAGTTGCGGTTGCGCGCGCTGACTTCCGAAATTTCGCTGGTCGAGCAGCGCGAGCGCCGGAAAATCGCCGGCGATCTGCACGACCGCATCGGCCAGACCCTGGCGGCGGCGAAGATCAAGCTCGGCTCCCTCAAAGCTTCCATGCCGCCGGAGTTTTCCACGAAGGATGTCAGCGACATCACGGACATGATCGATCAGACCATGCGCGACACCAGAACCCTGACTTTCGAACTCAGCCCCCCCATCCTGTATGAGCTGGGTCTGGCCGCGGCGGTGGACTGGCTGCTGGAGGAAATCGAGGAAAGCTATAACATTCGCTGCAAACTGATCGTGGAGGGCGAACCGATAAAACTGAGCGACGACCTGCGCGTTCTGATGTTTCGCATTATCCGGGAGCTGATCATCAATGTGACCAAACACGCCGATGCGAAGTTGCTCAAAATTCGGATGAGTTTCGGCGTTACACGAATAGCCGTGGTCGTGGAAGACGACGGGAAGGGTTTCGACGTCTCGAAAATCAGGCCGGAGGATCATCGAAACGTCGGCTTCGGACTTTTCAACGCCCGAGAGCGCCTGGAGCATATGGGAGGCGATTTCACGATTTCCTCTTTCGCCGGCAAAGGCACCAAGGTGGCGTTTTGGACTCCGCTTGACGAACTCAATTCGGGGCAGTCAGCCCGGCGAAAATCCGGTTGACGCAGTTGAAATTCCACTGGAATCCCCCCGCAACACCCTCGGGCTTGACAGATGCTCGCCGCGATGATTAGCAAAAGAAAATTGCTGAAGGGGACGCCATGACAAAACCTTTTTCGGAAAGAGCCGGAGAAATTTTCGACAAAGCCGGGGATTACGAAGATAAAACAGGCCGGGCGCCCACGGCGAAGGATCTGGCCCGGTTGACCGGCCGTTCTTTGGAGGAAGTGCATTTTATTCTGCACCGCATGGTGGACCACGGCGTATTGGTCATGATCCCTTCCGCCTACGACGAGCGATACGCCGTCGACGACGAGGAAAAACTGGAAACCCTCCCGACGCCGGAGCAGGAGCCGTCCTTCGGCCAGGCCAGGGCCGAACGCGATGAGGCGATCAGCCGGCAGGTCGACAAAATCAGCGAGCGTTTCAAGGATGGCTACGTGGATGAGGATAAACAAAAAACCTTCGCCGACGTCGCCGCGCGTCTGGCGGGAAAAGGCGAAAAAAAGGCGAATCCTCTCGACGGTGAAATCCCGGCCCCGGCTCCGACGGCAAAGCCCGGGCGGGACGAACTTTTCGACAAGCTCAGTCGGGAACTGGCCGGCAAGGGAGAAAAGAAAATCAATCCGCTCGATGCGCTGACGAAGAAAAAATCATGACGCCGCCTGCGCCTGGGGCCGCGCGGCCGGGGGCGAAATGAACTCGCCGCCCGGGCCGGGAGGCATTTTCGCCGCCATGTCAATAATTCCTTTCGGGTTCTTCGAGGACTATCGTACTTCATCATGAAATGAAGAAGAAAAATATTTTTCGTCCTTGACATTGCCTTTGGGATGGAATTTTTGCTCATAGGTTTTGAAAGGACGTTTTTTTGATCGACGTCGCAGGCAATCCCTTCAAGAAAAAAGGATCGGAAGACTATTCGACAATTCGGTGATTTATTGGCGGCTTTATTGCGGTCTCCTGACGCCCAAATAGGAAAATGTCCTTCTTTCGCTTTATTCCATTCCTTTCGCCTCTTTTTCCAAAATGATCTTCGCCGCCGAAACTCCGGAATCCAGAACCGCGGACTGGCCGCCGCCGGGATACGTCCACGCTCCGGCGAGAACCAGGTTGTCGATGGGCGTTTGCTGAGGCAGCCTCGTCAAAGTGCTGTTGTCGGGAGTGTTGTCCCAGCCCAAAATGGTGCCGAGGGGATTCAGCGAAAAGGCCCAGTTCGTGACCGGCGTGCCGACTTCGAGAACTTCGATATGGTCCGATAAGTCGGGCAGAAACTGCTCGGCTCGTTCAATGAAAACCCCGGCGATTTCCTCTTTGTAGGCGCGGTAAGCGTCGACGCTTTCGTTCCACTTCCACGTGTCGCCCATGTCGTAAGGCAGGTACGTGGAAATGACGATGGAGTTTTTGCCCTCCGGAGCGGCCGTCGGGTCGAGTTCAGAGTAATTGGCGATGATAAAGGGCGCCTTGTCGGGATCGCCGCCGTAAACATATTCGAAGCTTTCATCCTGATCGAAAGTCTCGTTGGCGAAAATCTCGTGGGAGCCGTTGAACAAATCCGTGTAATCGTAATCGACGCCCATGTAGATTTGCAGCGTGGCCACGCTGATCGGCCACTCGTTTAAATCCGCCGCGTAATCGTCGGGCAGATATTCGGCGCCCACCATATTCAACAACGTGTCCGGCGCGTTGGCGTTGGAAACCACGTAGCGTGTTGTATAACAGGCGTCGTCTTTCGTCTGAACCTGAACCGCGCGGCCGTTTTCGATGACGATTTTCTCGGCCAGGGTATTGAGCCTGATGACGCCGCCGTGCTCCCGGATGACGTCGGCCAGGGCCTCGGAAATGGTGCGGGAGCCGCCTTCGAAATAATAATAGCCGTCGAAGTGATAGCCGTTCCACATGGCCAGGAAATACATGGCCTGCAACATCGATGGTCCGCCGCCGATGAAAGTGCAAAGCTGTGTCCACAGGCCGATCAGTTCCTGATCCTGCACGTGCTGGAGCATGAAATCCTCCAGCGTGGCGTTAAGATAATAAATCATTTTCAGCGCGCCGCCGACGTTGGAAAGGATCGTCACCAGGGCGTCCAATGAAAAGTCTTCCTGGATTTCCATCAGGGCCGCCAGGATGACTTTCATCCGGGCCATCTCCACGAACATGGATTCGATGCCTTCGGCTTCTTCGGGAAACATCTCCTTGAGCATGGCTTTGTATTCGTCCGCATCCGCCGGGACGTTCACATCCATTCCGGGAAACACCGCCCGATAGATGTTGGGCTCGCAGCGAATCGGTTTGACGCGGTCCAGAATCCCCAGTTCGGAAATCTGGTTTTCGGTTTCGTCCAGGCCGCCCATGGCGTGCAGCGACACCTCGAAATTGTAGTCGCCTCTTTTAAAGGTCGTCATATAGCCGCCGACCTTGTACTGCTTTTCGATAAGGGCGACGCTCATCCCGGCTTTGGCCAGCGTGGCCGCGGCGGCGAGGCCCCCGCCGCCGGCGCCGATGACCACGGCGTCGTAATGTTCCGTGACGGGGCATTCCACATTTTCCACGTATTTATGGCACGCCATGCAGTCGGTTTCCGTGAATCCGACATCCACGTGACTGTTGGTGTGGCAAATTTTGCAGTCTTTGTTGGCGTGGGCCGCTTCGCGTCTCGGAGCGCCGTTGGATCCGTGGCAACTCGAGCATTCGCCGACGGCAAAAGCGCTCATGTGCGGCGCCGTGTGGCAGGCCTGGCACCCGGCCGTTTTCCATCCCGCGTGACTTTCCGTCAGGATTGTATCGTTGCGCGACGGGCTGGCGGATGTCACGCCGTCCACGTCGTCGTTCGCGTCATCGTCTTCCGCGTCGTCGTTGATCTGGTCGTCGTTGGAATCGTCGTCGTCATCATCCCCGCAGGACGCGATAAAAAGAACGGATAGTAAAATCATGAAAAGCGCGAATTTCGCCAGACACTTCATCCTGAAACCTCCAAACGTATATCGCCAGTGAACTGCTGCATCGACCTCGGTAATTTAATAGGATTTTTTACGGAATTTCCAGTGTGCGTCAGGCTGTAAGCGATTAATGTTCAATATCGGAGCCGGAAAGGCCGGCGCTCTTTCCGTCCACGGACATATTAGGCTATTATCCGTGCCTGAAATGACTTGCTGTAGTAAAAATGCATTGCCCCGCGGGGGGATCTTCTTTGCGCTGCTGATATTATTTTCGGCCGCGTCGTCCTGCGCGAAAGCGCCTGCTCCGGCCTATCCGAAGCACGACGGCGTAAAAATCATAACCGACGTGCGTTATCGATATGGCGCCGACGAGGACGCTTTCAGGCACTGTCTGGATATTTATCTTCCGACCGAGGGAACCGCGTGGCCGACGCTGGTCCTTGTTCACGGAGGAGGCTGGGCGGTCAACGACAAGAGCATCGTGGCCAACGTCGCCGTCGCGCTCGCGAAACGCGGCATGGCCGTGGTTTGCCCCAACTATCGCCTCAGTCCGCGCGTACGCCAGCCGTATCATGCCGCGGATGTGGCCGGCGCGGCGGCGTGGACGAAACGGAACATGAACCGTTACGGCGCAAACGTGAACCGCATGGTTCTCATCGGCTACAGCTCGGGCGCTCAGTTGATTTCCCTGGTCGCCCTGGATCCCCGATACCTGGCCCGATACGGAATGTCTTCGGACGATTTCAAGGGGATCATCCTGATTTCCGGCGGATACGACTACGCGGGCGCGCCTCCGATACTCTGGCCGGTGTTTACATCAGATCCGAAAGTCTGGGAGGGCGCATCGCCGATCCGGCACATTCGCGGCGATCTGCCGCCGATGCTTGTCATGTACGCGCAATATGATCTCACGTGGCCGGGAAGCATCGAGGAGCAGTCGAAGAAGTTTTATAAGAGATTGAAAAACGCCGGCCTGGATGTGCGTATATTGCGCATTCCGGGGTGCAATCACGACAGCATTATGGCCCACGTGGGCCAAAGGCCCGGCGAACTGCTCGAAGCGATGGTGGAGTTTATTCGGAAAAACGCCTCTGATTGAGCGCGGAATTTTCTTATAGGATCAAGCCATGCAAAACGCAGGACTTGCAAGGCGAAAAAAAATGCGACATTTTAATAGTCCAACAGGAATTCATTTTACAAATGCGGGGGAAATTATGATGAATACTCGGAATGCCCGGATACTATGGCTTTTCGTTCTGATTCTATGCGCCGCGGCGTTTTCTTTGGCCGGATGCGGTTTCAAGGAACCGGAAGTCACGCTGAAGAACGCGAAAGTTAAAGCCGTGTCGATGAACAAAATGAAGATGATTTTCAAGGTCGCCGTCAAAAATCCCAATAAAATCGACCTGCGCGTCAAGCGCGTGGACGTGATCGTCAAGATATACGGCAAAAAAGTTGTCGGTGAAAAAATCGACAGAGCCGTCCTCATTACAAAGAAGAAAACATCGACCTTCGAAGTTCCCGTTTCGATTCGATTCAAGGATTTCATTGATCCGGCGATCAATACTTTGGAGAAAAAACACATCGAATACTGGGCGCAAATTACCGTTAAACTCGACACCCCGGCCGGCGCTTTGAAAATACCCATTCAGAAAACCGGCGCCATTCGGATCGAGGACATCGAAGGATTTCTCAAAGGCAAAAGAAGCGAGTTGAACGTCGAAGTTCCCCTCGACATCGGTCCAATAGCCCTTAACTAGTTCCCATCCCGAAATACGTAACACCTGAATATTAAAGCATAAATTTGTGAATTTGTGAAAAATAAATCGGGACATTTTCATCCTTTTGTGTTATCTTAATTGGTGTCTAACCCATTGATATCACGGAGGAATCAAGTCCCGATGCGAAAAAGAATACAGCAACAACCCTCACTTGTCGAGCAAAAAATCCATCACGAGCACGCCCGGGAGCTTCACCGGATCGATTTGTTGCTTCGCGATCACCTGGAGATATTCGATTGGGTGTACGCGGACCTGGTTCGCGGCCTCCGCGATCCGGCCAGGGGATGCAAGGGAAAGATGAGCGCCGAGCAGGCACTCAAAGCGCTTTTCGTCAAACAGATGAACGGCTTCAGTTACGAGGTGTTGGCCTTTCACCTGGAGGACTCCCGTGCTTACCGCGCTTTTTGCGAATTCGGTTTTGCCGACAGCACGCCTTCGCGCACGGCGCTGCAGCGTGACATCAAGCGGATTCGCCCCGAGACTTTGGAGAATATCAACCGCGTTTTGCTTGCCGCGGCAGCCGACAAAAGGATCGAGAAAGGCCGCAAGGTCCGCGTGGACTGCACCGTCGTCGAAACCAACATTCATCACCCCACCGACTCGACGTTGCTCGAAGACGGGGTGCGCGTGTTGTGCCGTTTGACTCGGGAAGCGAAAGGATTGGTCGATGTTCCCGTCGTCGATCACCGCCGCCGGGCGAAAAAGCGGGCGCTGGGCATTTTGAACGCGAAGAAGAGAAAGGTCCGCGTGAAACACTACCGCGATCTTTTGAAGGTCGCGCGAAAGGCGGTCCGAGACGCGGAGCGCGTGGTCGACGCATTGGCCGGCGCGACGATGATCGATCCGATTTTCGCGCTTTCTTTGGAAGCCGAACTGCGCCACTACATTCCCTTGGTCTTAAGTGTGATCGACCAGGCCGATCGCCGCGTGCTGCGGGGAGAAAAGGTCCCGGCCGAAGAAAAAATCGTTTCGATCTTCGAGCCTCATACCGACGTGATCGTCAAGGACCGGCGTGAGACTTGCTTTGGCCATAAGGTCACGCTCACCGGCGGAGTCTCGGGACTGGTGACCGATCTGGTGATCGAGAACGGCAATCCCGCGGACGCGACGCTGGCCGAAAGGATGATCGTTCGGCAGAAGGAAATTTACGGACGAGCGCCGCGCCAGGCCGCCTTCGACGGCGGGTTTGCGTCGAAAGACAATCTGGCCCACATCAAGGAACTCGGCGTCAAGGACGTCGCCTTCCATAAAAAGCGGGGATTGAAAATCGCCGATATGGCGAAGAGCGCGTGGGTTTATAAAAGGCTGCGCAACTTCCGCGCCGGCATCGAGGGGATGATCTCCTTTCTCAAACGCTGCTTCGGGATGGATCGCTGCACATGGTCCGGCCTCGAATCATTCAAGTCCTACGCCTGGGCCTCGGTGGTGACCGCCAACCTTTTATTGATCGCCAGGCATCTCATCGACTGACACGCGGTTGTTAAGAAGGAATCGAACCGGGAAATGGAGACGTGCGCGAAAAATCGCGGTCTACGCGCCGATTCCATAAAATCGGTTAGCAACATCGCTGCCAAGGTTTGTCAATGATCCCCTTACCGGACAACGATGTTGACGCCATGTCTGAAAAACGGCTATTTCGGGATGGGAACTAACTAAATTTACTTTTCAATAATTCGGATTCGCGCGCCGTGAGCACGGTATAATGGTCTTACGCGAATTTGCGTATCAGGCTGACGACAATTCCCTGCACGCGAACTTTTTGCGCGGGTAATTCGATATTCTCGAAGGCGGGATTGGAAGGCTTGAGAACGATTTTATTGCCCCGCCGATAAAATTTCTTGACGGTTGTTTCGTTTTCGTCGATCAGCGCGACGACCACCTGCCCGTTTTCAGCGCTTTCCGTATGTTGAATGATGATGATGTCGCCGTTGTGGATTCCCTCGTCGATCATGGAGTCGCCTTCAACGCGCAAAGCGAAATGATCCCCGAGACCCAGGAAGTTCTCCGGCACGGCGACAGTGTGCGCGTCGTCAAGGGTCTCCACGGCGGGAATAGGGTAGCCGGCGGCAATGTCGCCGAGAATGGGCACTTCCCTGACGGCGGCCAGTTCCATGTTCGTCGGGCGCAAGGAGCGGCTTCGATTCCAGTCCCTGGATAATGCGCCCATTTTTTCTAAAGACATAATGTGCTGATGCACCGTTGCGGGGCTGGAAAGGCCGAAATGAGCGCCGATCTCACGGACGCTGGGACCGTATCCGCGTTCCTTCAAGTGCGTGGTGATGAAGTCCAGCACCTCTTTCTGGCGTTTGGTAAATCTCATATCTTACTCCTTGGAGAAGGAGAAAACAAAAATGATGATTTCGCGTAAGTGATCTGATGAAGCACGGACAAGCGCCCTCGCAAGCTCGGGCCAAGGCGAGCAGGATTATGATCACGTCAATCGCTATTTCCAAGCGCCCTCGCAAGCTCGGGCCAAGGAGCTTGTCCATGCCGCCCGTACAGCGCTTGTCCATGCCGCCCGTGCAGCGCTTGTCCATGCCGCCCTCGTTCTTATCGGCACAATTTATTCTTGCTTGTGAATGAAGGCAACGATGCCGCAAAGTGCATTTTGCAATCGGCTATATAACTTATTCTCATTTCCTCCTTTAAGCCTTCCTGTTTTTCCTTGTTTTTTTGTTTGGATAATTTTCTTTTTCCCTAAACATCCCGCCCGCCCCGGCAATCGGGGCATTGTTTGTTTTCTGTTCGCCATGGTATACGAACATAATGCGAACGTCAAGTAAAATCGGTCATGAAAGCGAGACGGCGCTTTATAAGTAATTGGCGCATTTTTCTCTTTTCCATTGTTGCATCAATCATCGAGTGCTATGATTTGTTGAACACTTTCGGACAATCCATTCCGTTTTACTTTTCTGGGGGCGGCGGTTATGCGCGACGGGGAAAAAGAATTTAAGCTTTTTGAAAAGATCAAATCGAAAACGGGTCTGGCCAACATGGGCTACTGGGCCGGGATTATGTTCGTCATCGTATATTTTCTGTTTACGCTGACGCAGTATTTCGCTTTTCGCATGGGGATCAAGCTTCACCTCGTCAATTCGGCCCCGGCGTATTATTCGATAATTCTTAATGCCTCAGCCGTTGTTTTCACGTCTTTGATCATCGTTTTGAATTATATGGCCGAACGCAATCGCTGGCCTGAAAGCATCTTTAAAATCAGCATGAACGCCGCGATGCTTTTTTTCTTGGGGACCTGGCTGGTGCATATCCACCTGGCCGGAACGCAGAACACTCTTATCGTCATGCTGATCCTCGCCACGGCCGTCGTGGCGCTGCTTCTCCTCGGTCGTCAGTATGCCTGGCTCTATCTGGCTCTGGGCACCTTCGGATTGATAACGCTGGTCATCCTGGAATATCTGGGGATTCTGGCCTATGCGCCCTTGCTCAAGAAGGGCGAGGAAATCCGGGGGCTATTTCTGGACAAATCCTATACGGGGATGAATATTTTTCTATACCTCGTCGTCTCGGGGCTTTTCATGGCGATCCTGCATTATCTGGACATTCTACGCACCCTGAAAACGCAGGAGTTGGCGCACTCCAACTACAATTTAAGAAAGGCGTTAGACGAAGTCAGGCGCCTTAAAGGATTGATACCCATATGTCCGTTTTGCAAAAAAGTCCGCAAGGACGAAGGCTACTGGGAGGACGTGGGAAAATATATCGAGACGCAAACGGATGCGAAAACGAGTTCGTCCATCTGCCCCGACTGCATGAAAGAAAATTTTGGCGATATCACCAGTGAAGTATTGAAAAAACACTAAAGGTCCGAAGTCGACGCCATAATGAAAACAAAACGCATCATATCCATCGAAGAGCACACGATTCTCATCTCACGTTTCCAGCGCCTGATCAGCACCGAATCTCCCAACGTCAGGGTTCTCGGAAGCCTTATCCTCGGCGGCCGCCGATACGACGGGAACGCCGGGATTTTCGATCAGGGACTCAATTATATCGTTGAACAATTGAAAGGCAGTTTCAGGAAACTGGGCCAGCCCGCGGCCATACATCCGCTTTCCACCGTCGCCATTCTGGCTCGAAGCCACCCCGGGAAGCTGGACGCGCCGCACGCTTTCCTCGGCCTTTTTCACGACCTGCTGGAGGATATTCCGGGGATTAAAAAACGTAGTTTCTCCAAATATTTCCACTTGATCGATCCCGAAGGCGCATGGGATCTTGACGGGGCTTTGCGCTGCCTGTCCATGACGAAAAAAGAAAAGCACCGGTATTGGGCGTACCTGGGGCGCATTATCGATTACTGCAACAAGTCGGGCGACCTGCTGCCGATTCACGTCAAGATCGCGGACCGCATGTCCAACACGCTGGACACGCATCTGGCCGTGCCGACGGCGCTGACGCAAAAAACGAATTTCTACCGGGACATTTTCGATGTCTTGTTGAGCGTGGATTTCAAGAAACTCAATGAGATGGAAAGTTTCGAGCTTTCCGAGGCCGAACGCATCGTGCTTTTCCGCCAGATCCTGAAAAATCTTTTGTTTTGCTCGCTGATCAACAGCGAACTGAAACACATGGACGAGACCGGAAAAAGGCTTTTTACCGGTCTGATCGCCGCGAGCATCGGGGAACTGGAGTGGCTCGGCCTGGAGGTCATGCACAAGGTCCGCGACGTCAGGCGTTTGCGCGAGATCATTTATCAAAGCATCGATTACGTGCGCGGCGGGGGAATGTCGGTAAGGGCCAAAAGCACCGAGCATCCTTTGGACGGGATACTCCTGGAAATCTACGCCGAACGCGACCGGAGCCGGCGAAAACGCAAAACCCTGGCCTTGTACAAGGACAATGAAGTGATGACCGCCGCGTGCGTGGCTCTGGTGGCGGCCTTCTCGTCGTTTATTCACGAAAAGAAATTCACGATTCCGGGCGTCAGTCCCACGGGCCTCGATCCGGTCAGTTGATCCGGTAAGGAGACCGCCATGAAAATTATTCCACTGATCATCTTACTTCTTTGTGTTTTGTGCGTTTCGTGCGGCGATGATTCGCCTTCGTCGGGTTCGGGCGCAACAGGCGATGACGATGATGTTCATGACGACGACACGGCTTCGCCTGATGATGATAACGATTCCGACGACGATGACGATGACGATACATCTCCGCCGCTTTTCGACGGTTCGTTGGCTTTGGATTTTACACGCATCAAGCCCGGCAACAGCTTCAAGGCCGTCATCACAGCCTTGAACGCGTCCGGCGATCCTGCGCCGAATCTGAACTTAAACGTGACCTCGACGCGCGGCGCTGTGGGTTTGATAACCGATTTCGGCGACGGCGTTTATGAGTGCGTCGTTGCGCCGGATGAACTGGGAACGGGGCAGTACGCGGTGACCGCGTCCGTCGATCAGATATCCGCCGGCGGCACGGCCCTGGTGCTGGATTACGTAAACGATCGCTGGGATCAACCCCGCGTGATAGACGGTCTTGTCAATACGCCCGGTTGGGAGGATTCCGCGGCGATCACGCCGGACGGGCAGTGGCTTTTCATTGCATATATCACCGTTTCCTTCGATTGTTCGTTCACCATGACCCCGGAAGATCCCCATTGCGCAAAGGCTGTCGGACCCTGGACGGCGCCCGAGCGCCCCGACATGCCCGGCGCCGAGCGGATTTCCGAAGACGGACAAATTCACCACGGATGTCCGACCACGGGACTCGATCCCATGCCCTTCGCCGTTCCCCCCATGGCCCTTTACGGATTTCACCGCCAGGCGGACGGCGTGTTCGGCGATCCCTTCGCGATTTATTACGACGGCATGGACGGGTGCGTGTCGGTTTACGGGCCGACCTTTTTACCGCCGGACCAAAGCAACGTCACGACGGTTTTCGCCCATGACGATCCGCATGACATCGGCGAGGCGGAAAATACCGGAAGCGATCTATACGTCGTTGATCTGCCCCTGGGACAAAAAACGATTCTTGGAACCTATCGCAAAGACGGCGGGGGCGTCGTTTTGGACAATGCGCTTCCCGAGCGCCTGGGCATGGATCCGGCGGGGCATCAGGGCAACGCGCACCTTTATTACGATCAAAGCGGCGTCGTGCGGCAGATATGGCTGGACGATGAATCCGTGGACGACGATGAGCGTCGGATTTACGCATATCTTCTGGACGGAGAATTTCCCGCCGGTCCCTGGTCGGATCGTTTGATTCTGCCTTCGCCCATCAACTCCGACGGCGTCGAAGAGATTCAACCCATTTTCGACGGCGGCGAGGTTCTGGTGCGACGGGGCGACGATATCGTGTCCTTCGCTTATACCGGATCGGACATTTTCGATTCGCTTTCGTGGGATTCGGAAGTGATCGAACTTTCCTGCGGCGGCTGGGGCGACATGCAGCCCGGTTCCATCATCACGCTGGGCGAACCCACGAAAGCCGTGGTGGACGGCCGCGAGGAACTCTATTTCGTCTACGGCCTCATTGCGCCGGACGGAACCATCGACCTCAACGTCGGCTGGACGAGAGAAAATGCGGAATGACGTATGAGACAGAACCGCGCACGACGTCATATCTTCGGCAAAAGACACAGAGCCGCGAGCGGCAAAATTCGCCAAAGCGTCAGCGAAGGCGAATGAGCGAGCGGGTCATGAATCGACAAACGATACATAAGATGCGGAGGGGTGTGAGAAAAACCTCCTACATCGCCGGGATTTCTTTGAGCTTAAGATCCACGCGCATGGAAAATGAGGGGGCGACAGGCAGATCCTTGCGTCCTTCGACTTTGGCCTTTGCGCTTAAGGCCACTTCCCCGTTCGTAATGAGACGGCGGTTCATATCGTAAAGGAAACGCCCCAGGCCTTCACCTCCGATTTCCACATCTTCGGGAAGATCTTTAGCCAGTTCCAGAGCGGAATACGAATCCTTGAAAATTGCTTTAATGGCGCGCGGATCGACCGATAGAGTCGCGATTCCGGCTTCGTCGATACTTTCAACCAGCATCAGTTTGATGTTCTCATCCACGCCCGAGTCTTTTTCAAAAACTTTTCCGGCGGGCCGATAGGGCTTGCCCATGCGGACCTGGCCTTTGGGTAGGATGCTTTGCGTCATCATCAGATGCGAATTGACAAAGATGTTTCGTAATACTTTGTTCAACATTTTACCGCGCATGAAAGGGGAAAGGGCGGATTTGGCGTTTTCCTCCATTGCGACGCTCATGGAGTCCACCTCGCCGCCGGGCTTGACGCGCAGATGAATTTGCCTTCCGCCCAGTTGCCTGATGACGGTCACTTCCGGATTCTCGTTGGGTTGGGCCAGCAGCTTGGAGCCGTAAATTTTATTCGTTCCTCCTCCGTCGGACCGCACGACGGTCAGTTCCAGCGGCGTCAGGTCCATTTCAATGCGCTCGTCGCTGACCGATTTGATGTCCTGGCGATACTTCATGACCTCGTTGGCGCCGAAGCTCATGTTGAACAGGGAAATGGTGACGGACCGCTCGAGCTCGAAATACTGCGTGCTGGGCTGCGCCAACTGGAATTCCACGGTTTTGGCGCATCCCGCCGTCAGGCATAGCGCGATAAAAATCGCAAACGGCGCGATGATTCGAAAAGGCCTGCAGGTGCTCATCAATTCTCGCTTTCATGGCTGATAAAAAAGGAATAGTATTTCCTTTTGCTTTAAGACACGTTATTAAGCGCCCGGTTCCGTGTCAATTCCGAAAGCGGAGTGAAAATTATGGATGTGACAATTATCGGTCTTCCCAGAACCGGAAAAAGCACCCTGTTGCAGGCCCTGGCCGGCGCGGATTTGCCCGGCGGCGGCATCGCCACGGTGCGCGTGCCCGATGAGCGCCTGGATGAACTCACAAAAATCTTCAATCCGAAAAAGGAGATTTTCGTGGAGATTCGCGCCCGGGAAGCGGCCTGGCCCGGCGTTGGCGAGAGCCGCCGTAAAAGCGAGATGGAGCGCTATATCAACGCCATTCGGGGTTCGCAGCTTTTCATTCACGTTGTCGCCGCCACGCAGACTCCTATGATGAGCGATCCGGCGGATCCGTCCCGGGATTTGAAAAAACTCGACGACGAGATGATTTTCAGCGACCTCGTGGGGATCGAACGCATCCTGGAGCAAAGCCGCAAGGCGACTCTGGAACCGAACCAAAAAAAGCTCCTGGAGCGCTTCAAGAAGATATTGGAACAGGACAGGCCTTTATGGACTACGGAACTGAGCGAGCAGGAAAAGGCCATGGTGACGGGTTACAACCTGATCACGCTTACGCCGCAGCTCGTTGTCGTCAATACAAATGAAGATGACGACGCGCAATACGACGAAGATCGGTTCGGCGGCCGATTGTACGGGCGCCTGGCGGCTTCCTTATGTTTCACGACGGCCAGGGAAGTCAGCCTGCTGCCGCCGGAGGAGCAGGAACTTTTCGCGCAGGAGATGGGACTGGACGGACCCGCCGCCGCGCGCGTGAGCGCAGAAGCGTTCAAGCAGCTTGATTTGATCAGCTTCCTGACCGTGGGGGAAGATGAGTGCCGTGCCTGGGCGATTCGGCGCGGAACTGTCGCGAAAAGCGCCGCCGGCGTGATCCATACGGATTTTGAAAAGGGCTTTATCCGCGCGGCGGTGGTTTCTTACGAGGAATTCATGGAGCGCAAGTCTCTGAAAGCCTGCCGCGAAGCCGGCGTTTTGCGTCTGGAGGGCAAAGAATACGTGGTGCAGGACGGAGACATTATCGAGTTTCGATTTAATGTTTAATCAAGGAATATGAACACGGAAAAAAACAGGCGTCGTGTATTTCAAAGAGTCATTATCTTTTCGGCGCCTTTAATTATTCTTGTTTTATGGATCGCGCTGAAAACCGGCTCCGAAAATTGGGCGGCTGAAGATTTCGCTTCGCCGCCGAAGTCCGATGGAAATCATCGGGCGATTCACCACCCAAAAAACTTTTTGAAAAATCCCAGAACGGATCCGAATTACGCGCCGCCCAGGCCGTCGTCCGGTTTGATCATACCCGAAGGGATCGTTCGCCCGGCGGAATTCGAACCGATGGACGGCGTGATCATCAGCGTGGTCGATCACGGACCGGAGTACATGAAAATGTGGTCGCAGATGTTGGAGGTCTTCTCGCGATCGGGTTTCGTTTGGATCATCGCTAATCAGGAGGCGCAAGAGACGTTGATTGATTCGATGGAACAGGAAATCTCCGAGGATTCGTATGAATTTCTCGATTATCCTCTTGATTCCATCTGGATACGGGATTACGGGCCGGAGTTCGTATACGCCCCGGACGGGACAAGACACATCATCGACGGCGTCATCAAAGGCCCGTACGCTTTCTGGCCGAGAGACGACGCGATCCCCATCGAGATCGGCCGCGACGACTGGATCAACGCCGACGGTTCGCCCATGAAGGTCCATACGCATCTTAGCCCCGTCACCGGCGGCAACATCATGACCGACGGCGCCGGAACCTGTTTCGTTTCCAATGTGATTTTCGGAAATGAAAAACCGCGCCGGTGGACGAAGAAAATGGTGAACGCATTTGTGAAAAAATATTACGGCTGCGAGCAACTGATCGTTCTAAGACCTCTTTGCATGGAATCGACGGGACACATCGATTTATTCGCCAAGATCGTGGACCCCACTTCGATTTTACTGGGGCAGTTCGATCCGGATACGTATTTTAACGGAAAGCGCCCTACAAAAGGCAAAGGGCGCTGCCGCCGCCCGAACGATTATAAAGATATGGAATACAACCTTGGGATCCTGGAATCGACGACGAACCTGGACGGCGAACCCTGGACCGTCGTACGGATTCCCATGCTTGAGCCGTTCGAGATAAACGAATTGTGGATCTACCGATCATACCTCAACGCACAAATCCTCAACGACCAGATCGTTATGCCCGCGTATTATCAAGAGCGTGGAAACGAAAGCCGTGAGGATCTTTTCAGCGTGGAAGCCGAAGCCGTTGAAGCATACGAGGAGGCGGCCCCGAATCTGGAGATAACGCCGATTCAGGCCGATGCCGTTGTGGAATTCGGCGGCGCGATTCATTGCATCTGCCACGAAATCCCCGTTGAAAATCCCTATGAGGATGATATGACGACGACCGGGGACAAGTTCGAAGAAGATGAGACGGAAACGGAATCCGAAGATGACGCGCAAAACGACAATACGGCAGAAGATGATGACACAGGGGATTCCGACGACGATTCGATTTCATCTTCTCAGTCCCATGATGACGACAGCGCCGAAGACGATGATGAAGATGATGAACAAGGGCCGGAGGCGCCGGCCGATACCGACGGCGAATGAGGAAAACTCGACGGGAGCGCGGATTGTAAATGAAGCCGGATCAAACTGTGGAAGCCGCCGGCGCAAAGCCGCATGAAACAGAAATTTTGACCGCGGTATCCAATAAATTTTCCATAGGCTTTTAAGTTTTTTCTTGCCTAAATATTTCATCGGCCCTAGAGTCCGGTCCCATGTCCATTGAGTATTTTTTTGAACTACGAAGGAAAGGGAAATCCTCATGAAATCGAAGAATAAGTCAGCCATCATGCTGCGTTTGATGCTGATCATTGCGTTTAGTTTTCTTTTCTCGTTCGCGGCTATCTGCGGCGATGATGATGACGATGACGACGACAACGCCGCTACGGACGACGACACTGGCGATGATGATGTTGACGATGACGTCGATGATGATGTTGACGATGACGTCGATGATGATGTTGACGATGACGTCGATGACGACGTGGATGATGACGATATCGTGGTTAACGTGGCCTGGCAGGAGCCGCCCTCGGAAACGAGAATGGACCGGCCCGCCGCGGAAACGTACTGCGCCGACCTGGATGTCGACGATCACGACGACTGGCGCCTGCCCACGATCAACGAACTACGCTCTTTTGTCGTCGGCTGCGCGGCTACGGAATTGAACGGCCTGTGCCCGGTGTCGGATGAATGCGTGAACTATGATTGCCATGACAACAACTGCTATGGATGCACCTACCAGGAAGGACCGGGAGAAGGCGGCGCGTATTGGGACGACGGATACACGGGAGCAGCCGACTGGTACTGGTCTTCGTCGACGATGAATATCGGCAACGCCTGGTGCCTGAATTTCGGCCGCGCCGAAGTCGAAGGCGCCGTGCCCACGGGCAGCAACTACTTCGTGCGCTGCGTGTATGATCTGACGGATTAGATTCTGTTGAGCAGCCACGCGCCGAATTGGCGTTAAAGAAAGGAGGGACCCTAAAATCCATCCTTTTATTTTTTCCCGCAAGCTACGAATCAACAGGCAAGCAATCCCATCGGGCAGTATGGAAAAAGTGATCCTCGCCCGGTGGGATTTGCTGTTCACCTATCCCACCCTGTTGCGATTTTAAGGCTCCTGGCCCAATATTTACGGTAAGGTCAAACTTCCCGACAAATAAAATACACAGGGAGACTCCGATGCCGGCGAAACGAATCCATCGATTGCTGCTTATCGTTTCCATCCTGCTTCTTATCGCAAGTTGCGTATCAGCGATTTCCTGCGGAGACGATGATGACGACAACAACTCCGCCGACGTTGACGATGACGATACGGCTTCGCCTGATGACGACGCCGACGACGACGCCGACGACGATGAAGTGGATGACGATACGGTTTCGCCTGACGACGACGCGCCGGACGGACCGCTGGTTTTCGTGCAGTTTACGGATATCCATCAAAGCCGCGGCAGCCACACCAACAAGGGTCAGTATGAAAACTGGCTTAAGAGCCTGACCTATGTTCGCGACGTGGTGACGCCGGAGTTCGTGGTTGCGACAGGAGACCTGACCGACGGCGCGGGGCCGTTCGGCCAGACGACGGCGGACTGGGAAGATTATCACAACGCCGTGGTCGACGCGGGCTACACGACGGACGATTACTACGACATGCCGGGCAATCACGACGGGCACAACGACGATGATTTTTCTTATTACCTGGAATACGGCGTCAGCGGCGCAATCACGCATGCCTGGCAGCGGCAGTGGAATGACTACGAATACGCTTTTGTCGCCACGCAAACCGCGCAGCCGGATTCCATGGAGGGTGTGTTCAGGCTCAGTACGTACAACTGGACGGATGAGCAACTGGCTCTGGTCGAGGATGCCGATCATATATTTGTGTTTGCGCATCACAACAGTTTCATCGTTCCCGACGCGGGGCTGTTGGGTTCAGGCGGCCTTCTGGACACGTACGACGTCACCGCCATGGTTGCGGGGCACAGGCATCTGGACATGGAAATCACGGACAACGAAACGCGCTTTATCAAAACCGCGGCGCACTATTTGGGAATGCCCGATTCCGATGACGGCTGGATGCGGATTTTCGTTTTATCCGGCTCTACGTGGGCCTGCGCGGCAAAATACGTTGTGGATCGCGGCCCGCAGGTGATCATCACCAGCCCGCAGGCAAAGCGCCTTGCCGTAGCGCGTAATCCCGAAGGACACATCGTCGGCGGCGAAACGACGATCACCGCCATGGCTTTCGGCGAGGGCGACATCACGTTGACGGCGAAGGTGGATGACTCACCGCCTGCGGAAATGGATACGGAAGACGGACGCGTGTTCACGATGTCGTTTGATTTCGGCGCCGCGCCGGCCGGTGAACACACAATCCGAGTCGAAGATCCGAACAGGATCAACAACGTCAACGGCGTGGATTCGATTAAAGTCGTGTCGGAGTGATAATCAGCGCCGTTTAAGTCTCGACGGGTCGATCGGTTCGGCCTGCATCCGAACGCCCGTGGTCATGCGCACGCCTTCCTCTTTTTCCAGGTCGAATTCGAAATCGTCGCCGGTCCAGCGGATCAGCACGCGCCCCGTATCTTGAAAAGCCCAGGGGCGTTTTTCGCCGATGCAGATCGCGCCGTCGCCGTCAAGAAAGACCTCCCCGGCCTCCAGGGTGGAGCTTCCGGGAATCATGAGGGTTTGCGCCGTGGTCTTCACGTCGAAAAGGCCGGTCTGCTCGGCGCTGAAAGCGCGAACCCGGTTTTCGGATTGCGCCAGAACGAAATCGCTTTGCTCGCCGTCAACGCGCGCGGCGATCATTTTGTCATCTCCGATCCAGGTTACGTCCCGGGGCGTTTCGCCGGTTTGCGCGTAAGGTATGGCGATGCTCAATAAACGCCCGTGCTTCGTCGTGTTCACGTCGCGGATGTCCAGGCTGTTATGTTCGATCATCTGCATCCACTGGAAGCTGTGGATATTGACCAAAACCTCCGCCGCCGTCGCGCCCGCCGCCGAAGCCACGTGCACGCGCACCGCCGATTCGCCGGGCATCCAGATGCCGCCGTCTTCGGTCTGCGTGAAGGTGAAACCCGAATCGCCTCCGGCTTGCCCGTGCCACAGGACGCCGAAATTCCGGGCGGTGTCGGATGTCATATCGTCGGCCACGATCAGGTAATCGTTGTCGGCCCAGAAAACCGTTCTTTTGAAATCCGCGTTCTTCCAGGAGCTTTCGCCGGTGACGAAAGGCGCGGCCGCGTCGGTCATGCCGTCGGTGATGAAAGCATCTTCCGCGTTGGGCAACAGGTCGATGGGCGTCGGAGGCGCGTTGCCGTCGACGGTGGGGACGTTGTGATGCTCCCCGCGTCGCACCACTTCGTGTTCCTCCCAGGCGATGTAGCCAGGATCCAGGAGCAGGTATTCACCCCGGGCGAAGTAGGACAAGGAGATGTTGTCGGCGTGTTCGTGTCCCCCGCCGGCCTCTCGGGGCCGGCCGTTTTCCGCGATAAAGGCCGCCCAGGAATCATCGGCGGCCCAGCCGGAACGGAAAAAGGCGTTGCCGTCGCCGGGCATGATGAAATTCGGGCCGAAGGTATCGTCCGGCGGCGCGGCTTCCACCGTATCGTCGTAAAACGCCACGGTCTCCACGCTCAGATCGCTGCAATGCGTCGTGAACAGGGGATTGAAATCATCGCTTAACCAGTCCCACGCCAGTAGGCCGTCGTTGTATCGGGCGGACACCATCCCGTTGAAGTATCCCGTCGGATGGGAGTCGTCCAGGGCCGGGGTTGCGCCGTCGGGCCGCCTCGATTTGACCTTCCACAAATGCGTGGCGTAGTTTTTCGGATGATCCATGGGGTTGACGATATCGTAATCGCTCCACGTGCAATTGGGGCCGATCAGGCACAGATCCCGTCTCTTCAATGTCGTGTCCTCGCCGATAAGGCGGTCGTAACTCATAAACGCCGGCAAGTGATTGACGGCCGAATAATCGGCGTACGAAGGGCCTTCGGCCACGGCGCCGCCGTCCGTGGTCTGCACGTCGAATACCACGTAATAGGCCTCGCTCATTCCCCAGTTGAACCACTTGTCGGCCTCCGTGTGCTGGTTGAACACCATGCCCGCGGCGGCAAAGGCGGCGGCTGTTTTTGTGCGGTGGTTGTTTTCGTGAACCATCAGGGCGGAAGCCAGGATGTCCACGTAATCATGATACAGTGTAGAGATCATGCCGGCCAGGTGCGCTTCGATGTCCGCCAGACGCTGCGCGTCGATCAGGCCGGTCCCAGCCAGGATGTCATAGGCGTAGCAATAGCCTTCCACCGCTTCGGCAATGTGGATGTCGCTGCCGATCAAAATGGTGATATCCCCGCCGAAATCCGGCGCCGAAGCCTCCAAGGCCTGCGCGGCCCGGTCGGCCGTGTCCGCGTCCTGGTCGATCCAGGCCACGAAAGCGGCGGATTTGGCGATGTTCGCCAGAGAATATTCCCGGCTGGCGTTGTATGGATCAGGGGGCTCGGCGGAAAAGCTCCCGTTGGCCCGGCTTCGGATATGGTTCATCAGCGTGGTGTAAGGCCAGCGATCGAGGCGTTCCTGGATCGCGGGCAGATCGTCGGCGTCGAAGAGCATGCGGGGGTACTGCGTAATCTCGGAATGCCAGGCCCCGGTGGGTTCGGGATCCGCGTGGGAAAAGGCGGGCAAAACGACTAGAAAGATGGTGAGGATAAATATCAGGCGGCGCATAACGGCATCCTCCGAAAATGTAGATAACTTACCTTGAAAATCGCAACGCACAACGGCAATCATTTCATCAACGGCCCGGGATTTCAAGAATGAAAATATTTTTCATCGCTTTTAGCGGGCTTGCATTTGATATATGAAAAATGGATAATTGAGATAACGGAAAGAAAACGGCCAAAACGACGATATTTGCAGGCGGCGATGAAGGCAAAAAAATCCGTTCGATTTTCAATTTTTATTCCATGAAGAAATAGCAAAAGGGGCATGATGAGGGTTTATGCGCGCTCGTTTTGCGGCATTTTCAATCTGGGAGGAACCACCATGAAATTTATAAGTTATCCTGCAATCATCATTTGCCTTTTATTCGGCGCCTCTTTGGCGGCGGCGCAAAATCAGGACCCGGCAACGGGGGAGATCCTTCAGGATGCTTCCCTGGCCGATCGGGCGCCGGGTTTTCATGCGGAGGTTGAACCCACGTCTCCCAATGCGATTGCGCCTTTAACGGAATACGAGTTTTCCTTCGTAGTCGCCAACACCAGCAACGATTCTTATTATCAGCGCTGGATCGGGATCGTGGATCTCTTTCTGCCGAGTTTGAACTACGTGGTCGACACAAGCCGCGTTTCGGAGCCCGACGGCCTGCACGACGGCGTGTGGGAATTTGCCTATAGCCAGTCTTTCGGCCGGCAGCAGCTCACCTGGAGAAACCTGGGGATGTGGCGCATTTTTTACGGCGATATTCGTGAAGGCGAACAGCTTGAGTTTTCCTTCGTCGCCATGACCGACGATGTTCCATCCGGAGTATTCAACTGGAGAGCAACGGCCGACAGCGGCGAAATCGATACCGGCTATTTTGTCATCGGCGAAGGAGATGACGACGCGGATGATGATGACGATGATGACGATACTCATCCTCTTAACGACGACGCGGATGACGATACGGCTTCGCCTGATGATGATACCGAGTATGCGGGTAATGACGACGCGGGAACCGACGATGACAGCTGGAATCATGACGACGACCAATTCGGACAATTGGACGATGATGACGACAACGAAGATTCCGATAGCGGTGATGAAGATATCACCGGCGCGTCTTCGGGTTGCGGTTGTTGATGTGGATTATTCGTCTGCCTGATAAGCGGGCGTGCATTGAATTTGTAATCAGATCAAAATGAAATAGAGCCCGCCGCCAGGCGGGCGGCTCTCCTTCATCTCACAATCAATCCGTGTTTTTTTAAAAGAGCCATCCATTCTTTCTGAAACGACCGCTTGCGATGATGTTCCGTTTGCCTATTTACGTAATCGCGCACCTGCATCAAATTCGACGCGCTCACGGAAAACGCGCCGTATCCCGCCTGCCACGCGAATTTCTCCGCGCCGTCGAATGTTTCATGAAACCATCGCGATGAATTCGCCTTCAAATCCCTGACAAGAGTCGGAACCGTAATTTTCGGGTTCGGTGAAAGAAGCATATGCATATGATCCGATGCGCCGCTGATGGCGTGAACGACGCATTGGCGATCCTTGGCGACAGAATCCAGGTATCCGCAAAGGCGCGGCAGAATATCGCGTTTAATCCACGGCATGCGGTTTTTTGTTCCAAATACAATATGTAAATGAACGGAAATATATGATTGCGCCATTTGTTATTCCGATCAGAGCCGCCCGCCATGCGGCGGGCTCGTTTACGAGGTTTTTCGATTCCTTAACCACAGGGCTTCCGCCCTGGGCTAAAGCATGAGTCGCCCGCCTGACGACGGGCCCGCACAGCCGAGGGCGGTCGCTCGACCTTGAGGCTCTCGACAGGCTGTGCCACACACGTCTACAGGGCCAATATCCACCCGCTTACTCATTCGCCTTCGCTGACGCTTCAGGCGAATCTGTCGTGCGCGGCTTGTGTTTGTTTCGCCCTGCGGGCTCGCACAGGCGGGGGCGCCTGTGCCACACACGTCTACAGGGCCGAAGCCATGTACCTTTCACCCGGGCATGTCTACAGGGCCGAAGCCATGTACCTTTCGCCCGGGCACGTCATGTGTGGCACACCCGCCCTCGGGTGTGAAAGGAATGTCTTACAACCACATTTAGTTGCAGGGCCGATATCCACCCGCTTACTCATTCGCCTTCGCTGACGCTTCAGGCGAATCTGCCGTGCGCGGCTCTGTTCTAATCACTGGCCCCCAATCACTGGCCACTAACCACTGGCCGCTCATGACCCGCTTACTCATTCGCCTTCGCTGACGCTTCAGGCGAATCTGCCGTGCGCGGCTCTGTTCTAATCACTGGTCGCTAGCCACTAACCGCTAGCCACTGGCCACTAGTCACTAACCACTACTCACTATAGTTCACTTCGACAGTCAGCGTCTGCTCGGGTGCGGCGGTCTGGGCCGGGAGTTTGGCCCGGGCTCGTCCCCACTCGGTTTCGATTTCCGGGTCGACTTCGGCTCCGTTGACGTAAACGCTTTGGATCTGCCCGGCGATGGAAACGACGGCGTCCACGTTGATTTCGCCGTCGGGGCTTTCAACGATCAGGGTGCGCGTTTGTCCGTCATCCTCCACGCGGACATCGATATTTTTATCCGCCAGCACGATGTCTTTCATGGAGGCGAATTCCCATCCTTCCGGCAGGTGCGGGGCCAGGGCGATGCGGTTGTCGACCGCGTCGAGTTCAAGGCCGAAAAGATATTGAATCTGCGCCGCGCCGTTGAGGCCGCCTTCCCAGGAGCGGAAGCGCGCCGTCAGATCGGACACCGCGCCGAGGGCTTCGTAGAGATACATGAAGCGGCTGAAGTCATCGACGATCTGCCCTTCGCTGACCACGCCGGAGGTGTGGTAAAAGTCGTCGTAAAGGGTGAAGGCTTTTTCGGCCATGGGATGATCGATCCGCGCGAGATTGTCGAGAGTGTAACCGTAGTTCATTCCCGTCAGAGCGCCTTCGGAAAATCCCAGGAGGATGCCCATCCAGTTGTAGTTGGGATGCAGGGGCGTGTGCATCAGGCCGTCTTCGCGCCCGAGTTCGTTCCACGTGTTCACCACGTTTTCCCGCGCGTGGGGATCGTCGGCATCCATATAGCCGACCCACAGCGGTTTCGTGTTCACGTCCTCGTAAGGCCGGTCGTCGGGCTCCAGCGTGTTGATGTCGATGATAGGCGTGTAGAATCCCTTGTCTTCCAGCCAGTAATACTGCTCGGCGCACGCCCTGAAATCGGCGGCAAGCGTGTCGTACTGCTCCTCGTGCTCCGTATAACCGAAATGCTGCGCGACCCGGGCGAGAAACTCCGCCGCCGCCACGAAGAGGAAAGACGAGTTGGCGGATAAGTGCGTGTCGGCGTATTCGTCATAAACCCATTGCCCGAATCCCGCCGCCATGGCGATGCGGAATGTCTCGTCGCCGGAAAACGGCAGGAGGCATCCTTCCCGGATATTTTGATGAATGAGCGCGTGCCGCAGCATCCCATAGCGTTCTTCAAGCGGCGCCCAGTCGCCCGTAGCGTCCAGGTAAGCCTTGTAATGCAATACGAGATAACTGGGGCTTTCCGCCGCGGTGCGCCCGCTCATAACGCCCATGTTTTCCCAGTCCGGCTGCGGTTTGTCCGGCGTGAACTCCATATCCGTGGACATGGAGTTGCTGACGCCTCCGCCTTCCAGGGCGCCCAGCCAGTAGAAGTCGATCATATCCTTGAATTCATCGGCCATGCCCATCAACGGGTAATAACGCGTGGCGCCCATGATATCACGCAGCCAGGTGCCGGTGTATTCGCTCATTTGCGTCGTGGCGCCCCGGTCCGTGACCTGCACCTGGATCACGTAGGTCGTAGTGTCGATCAAATCGTCGAAACGCTCCGAACTGGTTTCGATGTTCGCTCCCTGCTCCATGAAATCCGTCCACCACGTGTACGTGGCGTCAAGAAGCTCGTCCATATCGGTCTGCGCGGCCTGCTCATAAATCGGCAGGGCTTCGTCGGGCAGATTGAACGCCAGAATAAAGTCAGTGGAAAACTCCTCGCCGGCCGTCAGGTATCCGATCGGCAGAGACAGAGATTTCGCGCCTTTGGCTTTCGTGCTTTCCAAATCAGTGAAACCGCCGACCATGCTGCGTACTACGTTGAAGGTATCAAAATCCTCCGGAGCGGCTTCCCGTATCGTTCCGTCTTTTATCTTGCCCATGACGGTTTCCACGACCAGAGACAGGCCGCCCACCGTCGCGTCGCCCCGGTTTTGCACGACGAAAGTGCGGGCCAGCGTGTTTTGCAAATCCGTTCCGTCGATGCCTTCGCCGTGGGGCGCGTAGTCGATGGTCCACAACGTGAGGTCGCCGCTGTCCATGCGCGTGACGATGATGGCCGTGCCGCGCACGCGGTAAGCGTATTGATCGTCCCAGATCACGGGCGCTCCGCCTTTGAACAGATAAAAACGCTTGTCGGAGAAAAACTTCGTTTTTCGCTGATAGTTGGGTCCCGCGATGTTGTGCAGCGTATTGAAAGGCGGTTTGCACGCCACCATGGAAAAAGTCCGGCCGTTTCCGATGCCCAATCCGCCGATGTCGCGTATGGGTTGGGGATTTTCCGGATCCCAGTGCTGACTCCAGGAAGACCAGTCCAAAAGAAAAGGCCGGTCCGTCAGATATTGCGGGAGCGTGTCGTTATCGTCGTCCGCGTCATCATCCGCGTCGTCATTGACATCGTCGTCGCCCGCACCCGTGTCATCGTCGGCGTCATCATCGACATCGTCGTCCGCGGAGTCATTGTCGTCATCGTCATCGCCGCAGCCGCAGCCGAAGGTCAACGAGCCAATCAGAATGACGGCCAAAAAAAACAGTATACGTAATTTCATTTCATTTCCTCCCATTAAATCATAGCCTGCGATAATAACGAATGCGTCCGCTTTATCAATGCATATTTCACGCGCCCATTTCCGGCCGTGGATTTTAATCGCTTGCGCCACTGATGTGAGAATATCCTTTTCAGAAGGGTTTAGGGTCCAGGGTTTAGGGTCCAGGGTTCTGCAAACGTGCGTGGCGCACCCTGGCGATAACCTCTATTCAAGTTTCAGCTCAACCTCGTTTTTGGTTCGCGTCATGATGGTTCCGCTGTTTCGATATTCGAGCTCATGCGGCGATTTAAGGCAAAGTAATAGTCCAGGTATTCAAATCGTCCGGCGTAGCGATATTTTGAAGTCCTTTCGCCAAGCACATTCAGCGCCGATTCCCGGTAATTGTCCCGGCGGTTCAAAAGGCCGATTTGCCGGTCGATATGCCATGCGACGCCGCGAAGATCGTTCATATCGATTTTGCCGTCAAACACCTCGCTGTAATTCGGGCTGAAAGACGCGGTGTTGATTACCAGGATGTCGAAATCCCATTGAGACTGCGGGATATCGAATTGGAGCATTTTCACAAGCTTTGCGCCGGGCCGGGAAACGGCGGTTGGTGCAAATATTTCCAACTCATCGGGTATGACGCCGAGCAGTCCGATAAGGCACGAACCTTCAGGCGCGCACGCTTTGTCGGTCATCTCTTCAAGGCGCTGCATTCGTTTGATTGCTAAATCATTCGGTTGCGTCGCCCGGTAGTGATAAGGCCCGGCCAATTGAAAAGCTTCCGCAAACGGACCGAGGGGCAAATCCTGGCGGACGCCGAACCAGGCGGCAAGATTGGCGATAAGAATCAAAGCCAGGGCCGGGATGGCGAACTTCGGACGCTTTTTTACAATGAGGCGCACCCCAACTCCTATGCCCAGGGCGAGAAATGGAAGAACCACGCACGCGTAGTATGCGTTCTTTTTCGGGATCAGCGTCAGGATGACAAGCGGCGCGCAAAGAACGGGAAGCCAGTAGCCAAAAGAGCTGTTTCTGTCCCGTATTGCTGCTGGAACCGCAACCAGGGCGAGTATCAAAACCGGAAGGCCGATTGCCGTAAGGCAAAGGTATGCCGGGTAGGCCAGGGCATGGATGAAAACTCCTGCGACTCCGCCGGGACCGGATTGGTATCGAAAAGCCTCCTCCAAATAATGATGAATTCCGATGGCGCCGCCGGCCCATATCCATCGACACGCAAAAAGCAGGGCGACAGGAGTCGCGGCGGCGATGAGATAGAAAACTTTCGGATGCGTTTTGCGCTGCGACCACCACGCGAATAGCGGGGCTGAAGCTATAGCGCCAGAAACGCCGATGAGAAAAAGCGGTCCGTCGGAAGGAATCGCCCTGTAGTAAAATCCGGCGACAAGGGAAAGGGCGGCTATGACAAGGTAGCGCCATTTCCCGAAACGCATAAAGGCGATCACGGACGCCAGGACGGCGAGTTCCCACGCCATTCTCGGGACGTGAATATCGAAACCCCGTGAGAGAGTATTGGCGAAAGTCATCGAGCAAAAAACCAGCGCGGCCCATAATCCGGCTTCGGCGTCTTTGATGAATTTGCCGCACAGGAAAATCAGCGCCAATGCAAAAAGCCAGTAAAAGCTTGTCGTTGACTTCAGCGCCAACGCCGACGCGCCGAAAACCCGCGCGGCATGCGCAGCCGCTTTGAAAAACAAGCCCGTCGGAACAAACTGACGAGGATACAGGAGAATTTCGCCCCTGGCCGTTTCGACGCCGCTTAGCAAAAGGTGATGGGGCACATGATTTATCGCCTGAGGATGCGTGTAAATGATCATGAAATTGGCGACCGCCTGCGCGACGCATAGAGCGAAAACACTCAGCAGGATTTTCTTTTTCGTTGTCGCCATCTTGCTTTTTAGCGCTATCCTTTTCTTGACCCTTGGTTTCTCATAACATAAAACCTCAGGGCATGCTAAAATACCATCAAAGCGATGGGCGCGAAAACTTTGGGGAGAAAAATGACGCCGGATGACAAGGATAAATACTACGACAGCGATCGCGACCCGAAAGTCTGGCTGCTGCGCATTATCGGGCTGATCGTCGCTTTGATTATTTTCTTTTTCCTTTTCGTTTACCCGCACACGCGAATGAAATATGAGAAGATGGAAGAGAAATACAGCCTGAATGCGCAAACGGCGGTTTTTTCAAAGGCCTCCACGGATGGGTACGTTTCCTCCACACTCGGGGGCGAGTGTGCCACACATTTTGTGACTGGCAATACGCATCAATTCGGCACGTCGCATGTGGCACAGCCTGTCGAGAGCCTCAAGGTCGAGCGACCGCCCTCGGCTGTGATTGTTATGTAAAGCGGTATCGCAGCAAGGTATCAACATGAAAGTGAATCGATTTTATTTGATCGTCTTGCTCTTTGCCCTTTCGGCGGTTCTTTCTTGCGCCGGATCGCGGCGCCTTGAAGTCAAAACGGGCGCGGGCGACGCCCCCCGTTTTGTGAAAAGCGAATATGGATCGATTATCGACAGGCAGAGCGGCCTGGAGTGGTTTGTCGGGCCGGATTCCAAAAAAACCTTTTACGCCGACGCCCATCACTTTGTCTGGCATCTTCGCGCCGGCGGGCGCGACGACTGGCGTTTCCCGACCATGAAGGAACTGCGTGGTATTTGGATGCAAGGCGCGGGACCGAAAAATCTGGATACTCTTTTCGAAACGACGGGCGACATGATCTGGTCCGGCGACCGATCCATCTTCGGATACACGTATATCCGCCTCGTCAACGGCACGAAGGGATACGACACGCTGGGGCGCCGGAAGTGGGGTTTTCGGGTCTTCGCCGTAAGAAAATGCGAGGGATCGCCGCCGGATTACGGCTCGAATCAATAGGCCGGCGGATCGGGCAGCACCAGATCGAGAATATTCAGTAAGCTGATCAGCGCTTCCCGCGGGCCGTCGATCTCGGCGGACTCGAAAAACTCATTGAGCGGCATTTCCACGCCGGGCAGAATCGGCCAGATTCCCATCGCCGAAAGCAGCGAATTGAAATCGTTGAGGTTCAGCGGCGCATCGTTGTCCGGATCGTCGTCATATTCCGTATTGTCCAGAATACTCGCCGATACCGCGATGAAAATTTCCTCGAAAGCCAGGGCGTAGGCCATCTGCTCGTCGTCGAGCTGCCCCCAGGGCGGAATAACGAAGGGTTCGGCCTCGTCCCACTGACTGTTCGCGTTGAGGTCCGCGAAGGCCAGGATGTCGTCGGCCTGGTCGTCGGTTTCGGCGCGGATGTGATCATAAACATCCGCCGCGTACATGAAACCCAGCCCCATGTCGATTTGCGCCTGCTGCATTTTGGCCAGTCCCTCCTCCCCGTAGGTCAGGAAGTCGGGATAGGCTTCGTCGTTCATCGTGTTTTGAAGAACGTCCACGACGATGGCGAGGATGTCGAGGATCTCGTAGCTGTCCCAATCGAAATCCATGAAAAAGGCGATAACCGACAGATCGAAATCCAGGTTCAAAGCGGTGAGTATTCTGATGACGCCGCCCAGCGCCCAGCCCACCGCCGCGCCGGCCTGAACCTCGCCGTAATCCCAGTCGTCGCCCCCCGGTTCGGCGACGAGATCGAAATTCAAGTACATGGGCATATTTTCCAGTTCCAGCGACAGGCAAGGCGTTTCCAGAGCCTGCGGGACGCGCTCGATCAGTTCGTCGGTGTATTGAAGCACCAGGCCCTGCAGGGCGATTTCCAACACGTCGTCGATGAAACCCTGGCCGCTGTCGGGAATATCGTCGGCGCGCGCGGTCTCATCCGGTTCGATGAAGTTGCCCATAAGCATCGAAATGTATTCGGCGATCAGGCCGATCGTGTCGAAATTCATAAGCGTGTCGGACAGGATCAATCCGTACAGCGCGTCCTGATCTTCCGAGTCCGCATCCAAAGCGGTAAGAAATTCCAGGCGGGCCGGACCGCCGATGCCGGAACCGAGGTATTGCAGACCCAATAGCGTGTTTTCGTTCGTCGATGCAGGAGCTTCCTCGCAGTCGTCATCGGCGTCGTCGTTGACGTCATCGTCCACGTCGTCGTCGGCCGTGTCGTCATCGGCGTCATCGTCATCGGGCGAAGCCGTATCGTCGTCGCCGGCGTCGTTATCGTCGTCGTCATCGTCGCCGCAACCGCAACCGGAAAGGAACATGCAGATGCCCATGATAAGCATTGTTGCGATAATAAGGTGAAGGATCGATTTATTCATTGTGGTTCTCCACGTTTTATTCCGCCCCTTCTGGCGCCTTTTTCCACTTTAATTCGTCCCGTCCTGGAAACAGTGGCCACCAGAGGCCGATCATCGTTTCTTAGAATCGACATTATACGCGGTTTGGCGCAAATGAAAGCCTCAGCCATTTGCTCGCTGTTCATGTCCTTGCCGGTCAATACAAATGTGGCGGCGCCGGGTGTCGATAATGCGTCTACTTCCAGAGACCGCCGCCTGATGCGCTTGTCTTTCGTCAAAATAATCCAGTTTCGTTTTGCCGCTTCAGGTATCCAGTTTTCATCCTTTTCATCCATCGGAAAATGATCATCATGGATTTCAACGATGAAACCGGCTTGTCGCAGAGCATTCGGCATTTTTGAACCCCCGAGACACCGGTCGATGAAAAACACCGGCTCGGCGTCAGGCCGCCGTGACAAAGCTTTCCCACCTGAGGGCATTTTCTACAACAAGTTTTTCAAGGCGATAGTCTTCGGACAGATCGTTGATCGATTCACCGGCGCGGAAGCGTTCCCCGATAATCTCCGTCGGTATGCCGGTGCCCGCCAGAACCAGGCGGCCGAATGAGCGCCGGGGGTCGATTTCAAAATATCGCGGTTCATTGCGCTTGTGCATCCAGGGATAGAGGCGGATGGCGATCCCATTTGGATCGTGGTCGATTCTTTCCAAGGTATTGATAATGAGTTCCTTGAATGCCAGTTGGCCGGACCGGGAAACGGTGATCAATTCGGTTTCGTATCCTTCGACAAACAGTTCAACGCCATCGGTTAAAAATTCCTTGTGAATCAGCGGACGATCTATTTTCATGTTTTTTCGGACAAAATTCAGGGCTTTTTTAAGCCTCGGCATCGAGACTTTATGCTCCCGCCGTATGCCGGCCAGGACATAGATTTCCACGAGATTGTGAAAAGACAGCATGGCCGGATTAACTCCCGCCGGGACAAATAATCCACCTTTGGATGTCGACCAGGTGCGTAGAGTGGATACGGGAATCCTTAGATAGTTTGACGCTTCCGGATATCCGTAAGTTGGTTTGTCGTATATCGATTCGGCTTTCATTTCCTTAGTAGCATCCTCAAGTTGTCCGACAACTTTATTGTAAACGCCGAAAAATTGTTACGCAATATAAAAGGAAATATATTTCATCCGCGTAGCATACCCAGGCCCGCTTTGATCGCGCGCGTCCAGGTCGACGGCTTTGCAAGCTGCCGGATAATTCGCCTCGGGCGAAAATAAAATGTGCGAAACGCGCGGGTCAGTTCCCGGTAAAGCACGTGCGCGGGCAGGTGCTGCGTCCAGGGCTGCGGCGAAAAAGCCGGATCGGGTTTTTGGGCGAAGCGCGCCCAGGCGTTATCGTCCACGACGCCCAGCCTGACGCCCTCGTCGTAAAGGGCGGTGAAGGGATAGGGCGTAAATACGTTGTACATGGCGTAGTCCGGGGCAAGGCCCACGGAGAATCGCACCGTCTCACGCAAGTTCTCGGCCGCCCTGTCCGTCGGCAGACCGAGCATGAAATAGCCGACGCTTTCGATGCCGATTTGCCGAACCGTTTTGAAAGCGTTTACGACCTGCTCAAGATTCAGGCGCTTGTTGATCGCGTCCATGGCTTCCTGGCTTCCCGCTTCGACCCCAAGCTGCACGCGCACGCATCCCGCGTTTTTCATGGCGGTTAAAAGCTCGCGGGTCATGGTGTTGATGCGCAGGCGGGCCACCCAGGGCAGGCGGAAATCTTGCTCGATAAGAATCTTGCACATCGCCATGGCCTTTTTCGGATTCACGTTCCACGTGTCGTCCACGAAATACAGGCTGTCGGCAATTTTGTCCTTTTGCATGTCGTGTAGTTCGCGCGCCATCGCCTCCGGCTCGCGATGCCGGACCGCGCCGCGGGGCGTCGAGCAAAACGCGCAGTCGTACGGACAGCCCCGGGTCATTTCCGTCGAGGCCAGGCGGCCGGGCATGGCCGGATCGCGGTACTCGGTCCCGCGCAGCGCGCGCCGGTCCGGAGGAGGCAGCGCGTCCAGGTCGGCAATCGGCGTTGCATCCGGCCCGCTGATAATTTGCTCGCCTTGCCTGGTGAACAATCCGGTGATGCTTGCGGGATCGTCGCCGTTTTCCAAGGCGTTCGCCAGGGCGGGCAGGCTTTTTTCACACTCGCCGCGCAGCACGAAATCCACGGCCTTTAGCGCCGCCGTCTCTTTCGGATACCAGCTTACATGAGGACCGCCGATAAGCGTTCGCGCATCCGGCAATGAGTCTTTCAGCGCGCGGCACATCCGCCACGTGTCGACCATCTGCGCCGTTGCCGCGCCGATGCCGATCAATCGGGCTTCGTGTTTGCGGGCTTCCTCGATGACATGCGCGTCGTTTGCGTCGTGCGCCGAGGCGTCGAAAATCACCGTCTCATGTCCGGCCGCGCGCAAAGCCGCGTGCAGGCGCAAAAGGCCCAGGGGAGGCATGACGGTGCGGTCGCGAAGAACCTGCGGCGCTTCGGAAGGCATGGGCTGCTTGCGCGTGGGGGTGCAAAGCAGAATCTTCACGAGCTGGCCTCCGATTCGCTTTTCATGCGATCCGCCAGGGCGGCAATTTCATCGGCATCAAGTTTCGGCGCACTTTGCCCTGAGCCCATAAAACGCATTTTCAAAGATGAGAAAAACGCTCCCGGATTCGAAGCCAGGAAATCGACTTCCGCCCAGCAGGGCCGAAAACACGCCCGGCATCCGGCGCGGAGTTTCGCGGTCTCTCTTCCCCAGGCGCCACGCATAAAGCGCTCGGCAAACTCTTCAGGTTCGACGCTGCGTGTATCTTCGAACTCGTGGCATGCGGCGATGCGCGCGTCGGGTCCGATGGAGAGATAAAGCGACCCGGCGTTGCAGTTCCAGCTTACCGGCTCGCCGAGAAGGTACTTCATCGAGTTTTCCAGAAATTTGCGCGAGTTGACGATTCCGCCTTTGGCGCGAAGGTCCATGAGTTCGCCATAAACCGCGCGCACCCGCCGCCGGTCGGCGTCGCGGAAACGAAAAGAAGTTTCGCCGGTGAAAAAATGATGTCCGGCTTCGATATGCACGGGGATGAATCCGGCAAAAAACCCGAGAGCCTTTGCAAAACGGGCCACGTCCACGAGACCGGGTAGGGTTTGCGGCGTCACCACGGCGTTCAGGATATGCACGCTGTCGCGTGGAAAATGTTTTTGCACATTGGAAATACAGGCGTACTTTTTTTCAAGCAGTCCCTTGCGGTTTTCCAGCGCGGTCTGCACGGATTCGTCGAGGCTGTCTAAGGAAATCGAGATATCCGCGGCCCCCGCATTCGCGACGTCGGCGACCATCTGCTCGGTAGCCGTCGCACCGTTTGTCAAAACACGCACGCGCATTCCCCGCCCGGCGAATGCTTCCACGATCTTTGGCAGGTCTTTGCGTAAAAACGGTTCGCCGCCGCCCAGGGAAACCGCCATGCATCCCAGGCGGGCGATCTCCTTTGCCGCGATTGCGAATTTTTCCGGCGAGCCTTCCGCCGATACGTTTGCCCGTTCGGGGATGGAGCACATGCGGCAGCGCATGTTGCAGCGATGCGTGACGCCGACGTGCGTGTAGATGGGGCGGTCATGGAAAGCCAAAGCCCGCGCGGATCGAAGTTTGCGCATCAGGATCACGTGGCCTCCGACTGCCCGCGCCGGCCGACGAACTCGCGGTCAAACAGCAAAAAGAACATGAGGTGCGCGGCGCTGAAATATCGTTTGATGTCCGACCAGCCGCGCAGGTTTTTCAGGTGCCGCCAAAGCACGCTCGGGCGCAGCATGTACGACCGGTAAAAACGGTTTTGCCATTTCACAAGCTGCCTTTTCGTCATGCCATAAGGGACGAAAACCGGTTCCCAGAAGCTGGATTCCGTCAGCCGGTCGTCGGTGTCCAGGCGGCCGTATTTAGGCCACAGTTCGCCCTGGACCGTGTTTTTCATCGGCGTGTTGATCTGCACCGTCACTTCCATGAGCGGCAGCGTCTTGGCGAAAGCGATGGTGCGCTTGATCGTTTCCGGCGACTCGCCGAAATGCCCGACCATGAAAAAGGCCTTGAGTTGCAAGCCCGCCCTGTCTCCGGCCACCGCCGCGCGGCGGATATGCTCCAGCGTTTCGCCCTTGCCGATGATTTCCATGATTTTCGGATCGCCGGTCTCCACGCCGAGACGCGCACGCCAGCACCCGGCCTGCTTAAAAAGCCGAAGCTGATCTTCGTCCACGCTGTCGGCGCGCAGCGTGCACGTCCATTCCGTTTTGATTTTCCGGCGCAGGATGAGCCGGCAGATTTCGGCGGCGCGTTTTTTGTCCGAACCGAACGTGGAGTCCAAAAAAGCGATTCCCTTCGCGCCGTGTTCGCCGATGCAATGCTCCACTTCGTCCACGGTTCGCTCCGGGCTTTTGTAGCGGTAGGATCGGCCGAAAACGCTTTTATCGCAGAAGATGCAGCCATAAGGGCATCCCCTCGACGAGATGATCGGGATCTTCGGCAGGTTTCGGTAATCGGCGGGGATCGGCTTGTAAAAGTCAATTTTAAATAAATGCCTCGCCGCAAACGGCAGCGTGTCAAGGTCTTCGACAAACCGTCGCTTGCCGCGCATGGCAAAGCCGCCGTCGCCCGCCGGGAGTAAAAGCCCTTCCACGTTTTCAAGCGATCGTCCGGCGTTAAGGGCGCGCAGGAAATCTATGAACGGCAGTTCGGCTTCGCCGGGAATTCCCGCATCCACGGGCAGATCGCGCAGCGCTTCGCCTTCCCATGCGGAAAGATGCGGCCCGCCGACCACGATAACCGTTTCGGGAAAACGTTTTCGCAAAGCTTCAACGGCCCGCGTGGTCGATGTCCAGGATGTCGTCAGACCCGTGACGCCGATAACATCCGGTTTAAAAGAAGCGCATTTTTCGACGAGACGGTCCATGCTCATCATTTCGACGGCGGCGTCGATGATTTGCGCGCTGTGGCCCTCGCGCTCGGCGACCGCCGCCAGGTATCCCAGCCCCAGCGGCATGCTGTTGAAAAACAGCCGCGCGATCAGCGGCCCGCCGCGCTTTCTTTGCGCGATGGGCGGATTGATGAGAAGCACTCTCATTTCTTGGGCCGTTTCCCTTCGATTCGTGGCCTGTCATTCGGCGTTTTTCAAGATTAGCCAAAGAAATATGAAATGGGAAGGAGAAGAAAGCTATGAGTTTACGGATCGCGAAACGATTTAATTCGTCCCATCTCAGACGCCGGATGGATTGTTTTAACGGGCCAATCGCACGCACCGAAAACCGTCGTGCAGGTTTCTGGCGATCGGATAATTGCTGTCGTGCCGGTCCTGATCGGCAAGGTCCGGGCCGTGAATCCACGATCCCCCGACCAGGCTGTTGTCTTTGAGCCACTCGTACATATTGCCGGACATATTGAAAACGCCGTACGGGCTTCGGCCTTTTTTGAACGCGTCCGCGGGCGCCCAGAATTCATATCCGTCCTTGTCCCCCGCCAGGTTGGCCGCTTCGTCGAAACTGACTTCTTCCGTCCAGGGATATTTCTGCCCGCGCGTCCAGCCCGAAGCCTTGCGCCACTGCGCCAGCGTCGGCAGATCCTTTTTGTAATAACGGCAGTAAGCCTCGGCGCCGTACCAGCTGACGTTAAAAACCGGCAGCCTCCCCGATCCATTGTAATACGAATAACGCTCGCCGTTAAAAACGATGCGCGAAGAAGGATCACGCAAACTGTAAAGCGCGTCGAGGGTCTTGGGGTCAGCGCCCAGTGCGCCCAGATAGCGGACGTACTGCGCGTGCGTGACTTCGTACTTGTCGATGTAAAAATCCGATGTTTCGAATTGATTGCTCGGGTCGTCTTGCTCGACAAGAATTTCTTCATCCAGGCCGCGCAGATCCTTTTTCAATGTTTCTTCATCGGCGAGCAATTGCTTCGCGGGGGCGACGCGCTGTAGCAGCACGATGTCGGATTTTCCTTCTGCCACGCGCAGTTTCCCCAAATATTTCCAAGGAGGATTCGGCGGCGCGCAAAGACTGCGTGCCGTCAAGGAGTCGTAGGCCAGAACATAATCGGCGCTGACAGGATCGACGCGCATGTCCGGCAGATAATACGCAGCTTCCTGCGCTTTGAATTCAGCCGTTTTGGCTTTTGGGGAAAGCAGGCTCTTTAATTCGTGTTCGACCAGAATTGTGCTTGTCGCCGGGATCTGCGCAAGGCGGCTTTGCAATTCACCGGCCCCGGTAAGCTTTTCGATTACCGCCTCTTCTTTCGGCGCCGCCGGTTTCTTGCACGAAACAAAACTCAGAATCAAAAACGCCGCCAGAATCCACGGGCAGATTTTTACACTCGGCCTTTCCCATGCTTTTTTGAAATATCGTTTACACGCATTCATGCCTGCCAATTTATTCGGAATAGGCCGCGTCGCGCAAGCCGAAGCGCCCTGGCAAAATGATCCGGCATTATATTCTTGATTAAAACGGGCGGAAAATTGCGTTTCACCTTCGCCGAAGATGTGCTGTAAATAATCCACATTGCATTTATAGAATTGAAGTCGTGACCGAGGAATTTCCCCGGATTTCTTAAAGCAAAGTATGAAAATAATTGCATAACTATTTGTAAATATTAGAATATTATGATCTATTATCAATTTCCTATTGGCATGATATTTTGGTATTGACAGAAATTACAACCCCCTGCTATTATCAAGCCAATGTGACAGAAAAATCTGTTTTCTTTTGAAAGGAGCTTTCATATGGCGACTGTTAATCTTTACGTTTCCACTACCGGCAACAACACGACTGGAGATAGCTGGACTAATGCAATGACATCGATTCAGGGAGCCATCGATCTCATCACGGATACTGTAACTCAGGAGGTTATTATTCATATTGAAGGAGACTATTCTTCTCCTATTGAATACTCGGAAGATGTGAAAATCAGAGGCATCAAAACAGTCGGCGCTGATGCGAGCGTGACCATTCAGCCGGGTTCGAATTCAACGACAACATGGGATAATGACAACTACGAGGGCGCCGATAAAAGCCCCTTCGATTCGGCTGCCGCTTCAGATACGTGGAATATTAAAACAGATACACGCCCTGTCGTGATCAAGGGCAGCGTTGAAGTTACGGATAGCGCAATTCAAATTCAAGGAATCAAGTTTGACGGCGATTCGGCGGAAGGTTATCTGAAAGTCGACAGACGCAGCATGTTAAAAGCGATTTACTGCCACTTTTACGGGCAAAAATCGATGGCCATGATCTACGGCAAATCTTTTACACACATCGAAAATTCCTACTTCGAGGAAAATCGAGTCGGCATCTTCATCGGCGGGAAATCCTGGCTGACCCTCGAAGGCGATATCTACATCGAGAACGCCTGGCAGTACGGCGTCTATGTGCTTATGGACTCACTTGTTCAAATCTCTCCGTGGGACGAACATCCGCTGGATTATTTCACCACGGAAATCAAGACCACCGGCGCCAGAGACAAATACTCCGCCATAAAGGTGATTGAAAAATCTCACTTCAAGGTTTGGAACGGTTGGGAGGATTATGATATCGAGGTTGGCGCGGTAAAAATCTACCATGATTATAAATTGATCAGCCCTCAGTACACATGCATCATGCTCGAATCGGACTCGTTGCTCTCGGGAACTGAAAAGATTGATTTCCTGATGAAAAATACGAAGGATGAAGATGTCCCAATTCCTTTGGCCAACCAGATCGCCCTGGAAGAAGACAGCAATTGCACTGTTGTTGACTAAATCAATAAATCATCACGGCTGTTTGTTTCAACGGAGGTGTAAAATCCACCGTTGAAACAAAGCCTCGAAATCGGAGCCTACAATGCCGAAAACTTTCTTTGTCGCAAAGCAGGAAAAGAAAAAACGATTTACAACGTACGCCAAAAAGCAATCAACGGAGGCTTTATCTTCTTCGGCAACCGATGGAAGCAAACGCTATGATGCGCATGTTGCAAGTTCCAAAACGGCGACTTCTTCACAGGTAGTCAATAGTAAAAAATACAGCACTTACAAATCAAAAAATAAAGGCGCAACATCAGTAACCGCGGCAAAAAATTACACGGGTTATTCAAAAAGAGCGGCTTCGACAGGTCTTTCTGCACAACCGAGAAAGAAGGTGCCGATTCAAATTGAGCGTAAGGCAAAAAAGGATGCTAACGTAATTATTAAAACTGTTGAAAACCAGTTTGTCGAAGATATAAAGGTTCTTACAAAACGCGTCAACGCCGTCTCAGGATATCAATTTAATCTTACTGGTGATGGAATAAGAGAAACATTCGGTAATTGTATAACTGATATACCTGTTGAAAAAATGTTTAAGAATCTTCTGATTTCTAATGAGGTAGGAGCGGAGTTTCAGATATTTAACGGACCGAAGTATAATAGTTGGCATAATATGACCGGTGGATTAGCATTTGGTGGAGAATTCGGCGCTGAAGGGATTAAAATTAAGTATTTTGCAATAGCATGGGAAGGTCAGGTATTGGCACTTCCAATCGGTGAAGGCAATGAACCCATTTTAAGGCTTGCTGTTATGAAGTTATATGGAGGATTAATGATGCCAGTTGATATTTCAAAGGCCGCTTGGCGTCTTGATATGGGATATATGCAAGATTTGTTATTGGATCCAACTTCATTGGACTTCTTTTTTAAGGGAGCGGGTTTAGATCCTGGAAATCGAGGATTTTATATTCCTTGGGGAGAGATGCTACCTGACGGCACTTTTGTCCCTGATGCTCCATCTAATATACCTCCAAGTAAACCACCAAAGCCACCTATCGGGGGTACTGGGTCTGGAGATGGAGAAGAAGGTGGTGGAGGAGGTGGGTCGAGTAATGGGGGAGGTGTTTGGGGATGGCTTAAAGGTATATTTGGTGGTGGCGGCGGCGATGATCCCAAGGGCGGTCAACCTCCAGAGCCAGGCTATAAACCTCCAAAGGAAGAGCCGAAACCACCAACATGTCCCGGACCTGGTATAATGGTTTGGCCACCATGGAACAATCCTGATCTAGAGGGCATGATTTCTGGAAATAATATTATAACTATCACGTATCGAGTGGATTCCAATGGAAATTTTCTGAGGGATGCCAAGATGAATAACGGCAAGAATTTTAGTTGGGTGCTGAATTCAATTGAAACAAATATAGGGATATAGGTAAATAACTACAAGTTGCTTATTTCGTATTTAGCGTGTATTGATGATTTGTTGCCCCAATACTTAAAATAGTAGAAATAATATCTCTCTAGATTATCATCGTTTGTTTGCAATGAGAATAATATTTTTTGATTCGTTGATATTGAGCTTTCTGTACCATGAGTATCGGAATAATGTAAGTCAAATGGGATCCAACCGTATTTATTGGACCAAACTTCAGCCCATTCATGCTTATAGAAGCGATTATTTGAAATAAAAAGCCCATAAGCAGAAATTGAACTCATTCCAGAAGCTCTGCATAAAGCGACAAAGAGTTTAGCATACTCAGTGCAATCGCCATGAGAAGTTTCCAGTGCTGTATAGGCCCCTATGCTTTTAGGATTATATCCTGATGGCCTCAACGTTTTAATTATATATTCACGAACGTTTTCAATAGTCGTTTCTTTATCTTTTCCTTTCAATGATTTAGCGACTTTAACAATCTCCGGATGTTCAGATTCAATGTGCTTCTCCTGTTGTAAAAAATTTTCTTTTCCATAAATGTCTACAGGATATGGATTTTCCATTGCCTTTTTCAGGTCGTATCGATAGATTTCCATTCGAACACTGATAATAATTTTCGTTTTTCTTTTCGGCTTCTTTACTTTGAATTCCGCGTAGCGGACGCCGCCATCCTCGAAGACGCGTTTAGGTGGTATGGAATAGTCGATGCTTAAAACCTTCTGGCGCCGGTCCCAATCTCTTGGAATCACGGAAATCAGTTTGAAGCGTTTAACCTTATGCGAAGTAATCGTATATACGATGTCGAAAGCCACTTCCCGCTTGTCGGACTTGAGCTTCTTTAGCTCGGCCTTTCGGTCGACATGGGAAAAACAACCGACTGTCAATAAGGAAATAAGAAAAATTGCGAAAAGCTTTAGATATTTCATAAGGAAATGATATAATATGCTCACACTCATTTCAAGATAAAAAGCGTTAGCCATCCTAATTCAAGGTGATTGTCAATATCGCTTTCGCGTTCTCGTTACGCTATTTCACACTATTTCTTCTGGGTATTTAAGGATTTCGCTGATTTCTTTTGATAAAACCTTTCTCCAAGGCACTTTGAAAAATCGTCCATTCAATCGACAAACCTCCGCGTCATTGACGCTGAAAACTTGTTGCCTTAATCTGATGTTCCCCGGATTTTTTTGTCCGGTTCAATTGAAAAACAAGGAGAATTCCAATGGCCGATCCTCGTATGGCGCAGCTGGCGAAAGTGATGGTGGAGTATTCGACGAACGTGAAAAAAGGCGACGTCGTCGTGCTTAAGGGCATCGGCGAGGGAACGATCCCCATGCTCCGGGAATTGCACAAGCTTTGCCTCAAGCGCGGGGCGGCCTACGTGGAATATCAGTATGCCGATCCGGACATGGAAAGGGATTTTCTCAATCTGGCGAGCGAAGACCAGGTCAGTTATTTTCCGAAGCTTCAACTCGAGCTGATGAAAAAGGCGGACGTGTTTATCGGCATACGCGCCCAGGACAACACCATGTCCATGGCCAACGCGAATCAGAAAAACTACGTGGCCTACGCGCGCACCATGCATAAAATCCTCGACCAGCGCGTGAACACGACGCGCTGGGTGGTCACGCATCTTCCCACGCACGGCGTGGCGCAGGACGCCAAAATGAGCCTGGAAGAATTCGAAGACTTTTATTACAAGGCCGCCATCTTCGATTATCCGGGGCTGAAAAAACGCCAGGCGAAGCTGGTCAAGCTCATGGAAAAAACCGACAAGGTCCACATCAAGGCCAGCGACACGGACCTGGAATTTTCCATCAAGGGCATCCCCGCCGTTTCATGTTTCGGCGACCGGAACGTGCCCGACGGAGAGGTCTTCACCGCGCCGGTGAAAAACAGCGTGAACGGCATTTTGCAGTTCAACACGCCGACGGTTTATCAGGGTAAGGAATTCACCGACATCCGCCTGGAATTCGAGAAAGGCAAAATCGTCAAGGCCGCGTCGCCGGGCATGGACAAAGCGCTCAACGACATACTGGACACCGACGCGGGCGCGCGCTACATCGGCGAATTCGCCATCGGCACCAACGCCAACATCCGCAAGCCCATGCGCAATATCCTTTTCGATGAAAAAATCTTCGGCTCCTTCCACTTCACGCCGGGCCGCTGCTACGACGAAGCGCCCAACGGCAACCCTTCCGCGATTCACTGGGACATGGTGAAAATCCTCACCGGCGACGGAGACATTTTCTTCGACGGAAAACTGATCCAGCACAAGGGCGTATTCGTCCACAAATCCCTGCTCGATCTGAATCCGGAAAAAGAGAAAAAACTCGCGGAAAAATATATCAAGAGCCTAACCAAAAAGAAGAAGTAACTTTTTTGCGCCGCTTGCGGCGCCAAGGGCGGGCAAAAGAACCATGAAAGTTCTCGTCACGGGCGCCGCCGGTTTGATCGGACGCGAAGTGATCGCAAAACTTCGCGATTCGGGTCATGAGCCCGTCGCCTCCGACCTCGCGCAATCCCCGACCGGCAACCTCGCCGAATTCGGGTGTGAATACCGCCCCGCGGATATCACCGATCCCGCGCAATTGAATTGCCTTTTCGACGACGCGGACGCGGTGATCCACTGCGCGGCGATCTTCGACCTCGGCGCGCCGAAAAATCTGGTGGATCGCGTGAACATCGGCGGAACCGAAAACGTGTGCCGCGCCGCCGCCGAATCGAGCGCGCGCCGGTTCATTCACATAAGCACCGTCGGCGTATTCGGCCGGCAAAACAGCTTTCCCGTGTGTGAGGACGCGCCCAAGTTCCCGCACAACAATTATGAGCGGTCCAAATGGCGTTCGGAGCAAATCGCCTTTTCGTATCACGAAAAAGGATTGCTCGATGTCAGCGCCGTCAGGCCCACGTTGGTATACGGACCCCGCGCCGAATACGGCCTGGCCATGTTCGCGGCGGTGATGTCATGGGTGAAAATCGCCGGGCCGATCAAAGGGATGCCCGTGGTCAACGGCGGGCCCAGGGCGCATTTCGCGCACGTGGAAGACGTGGCGAGGGCCGCGGTGTTTTTGCTGAACAGCGATGAAACGCGCGGCGAGGCGTTCAATGTCGCCGATTTGAATCCCATCAATATCCAGACCTTGTCCGAGAGTTTCCTCAATCGTTTCGGACTCAAGCGATACGGAAAAATTCCGTACATTCCCCCCATATGGAAGCCGCTTGTCATGGGCCTGGCCGGGATGCCCGGCGTCGCGACGAAGCCGCTGAACCGGATGATGCAAAAGACGTGGCGAAAGCTCATTGAACAAGGGAGAATCGTCGATGTCCTTTCGCCCCGCATCGATTTCGACTGGCTCGGGTACGGGGACAGGGATTTCGTTTATTCCACGGAAAAAATTCGAGCGGCCGGATTTGATCTGAAGCACCCGGATTGCCTGAAAGGCTTTGAGGAAACCATCGACTGGTACATGGAAAATCGCTGGATACCGGATTTCCGATAAGAATGCGATTTGTGGAAAACGTCGGGATGGTGTATGCTGCTTCTTTCGTATTGGTTCCTAAAAGGAAACGCAAAGGAAAAAGACGGTCGAAATGACGAAACAGGATTACAAAGTCGGGGGAGAAGTCGACAGCCAGTGCGGCAAGTGCAAAGCCATTCGTTCCCACGTGATTATCGCCATGGTGGACGGATTGCCAAAAAAGGTGGAATGCCTGTCGTGCCACGCGGTGCATAATTTCAGAAGACCCTCCTTGATTAAAACCAGAAAAAGAACGATAAAAAGCAAAAGCACCGTGAGAGTCACGGCGCAAAGCCTTTCCGAACAGGATGCCGTGAATTACTCTCCGAAGGGAAAGTATGAAAACGGGATGGTCCTCAGGCACAAGAGTTTCGGCCTGGGCCTGATTACCCGCGCCGAGCGGAGAAAAATCACCGTCGTTTTCACCGACGATACCCGCCAGCTTATCCTTATTCCATGACCCGATAGGGCGCCGAAATTCTTTCGACTCATTTTCCCTCAGTCGCGCTCAAGAGGGTCAGTTTGAGTGAGAGATGACAAAAAGAATCACAGCCTGATTCACTGGCCGTCATGTCCGCGAGATTTGTGAAAAACCAGTCGCAGGCATAACGCCAGCAGGAAAATCGCAAAAATTCCGGATACGGCAAAACGCCGCAGCACGCCTTTGGGGCGGTAGCTGAAACGCACCGTGTAGCGCCCCGGAGCGGGCAGCACGGCGGCCGACCTCCCGGAGCTTTCCGTCAGTTCGCCGTCGGATACGGTGAAATCCGGGTCGTAGTTTTGATTGACGGTCAGAAGGCCCCCTTCTTTGACATCGACCACGCATTCAATGTCATTTCCAGCAACGCGATAAATGAGCACCTTGTTGTGCGCTTCGTAAAATGAGGCTTCGCCGCCGTAATAAGGATTCGGCGCGGTCGTATCGTCAGGCAACAGCCAATCTCGCGCCTCGGCGTTTACGGCCAGCGGGAAACGCGTCGGGCATTCCAGGGAGCCCCGATGATTCGCCACACCGGGCATCGGATTTAATTTGGAGTATTTTTGACGATCGCCCGGTGCGAAAACACTGTCTTTTTGCCGGCGGATAAAGATGGCTTTATAAGCCGCGGCAATTTCGTAGCCTTCCGCTTTCAAAGCGCCGGCCGGCGCCGGGGCGATATAGTGAAAACCACCTGCTTCAACATTCGGAAAAGGCTCTTCGAAAGCGCTTTTATATATCTGGCGATTGACGAAAAACGGAATCAATAATACGGCCGCCGTTGCGGCGGCGGCGGCGAATTTCCAGCGCCCGGTCTTGCCCGTGATCCATTCGAAGCCGCTTCCGCCGACGAGGGCGACGGAAAAGATGATGAAAAAGCTGAAATGCTTGAATGGGTCTATCAGCAAATCGAAAAGAGGAATGCCGCGGGCAAAGAGGCTGTGAAAATTTATCGGCAGATTCTTTCCGTAACAAATGAAAAGCGAAACCATCAGCACGGACGTAAAAGGCGCTGTTTTGCGGCGGCCGGCGACCGCGCCGATGCAAAATAATGCCATCAGCGGCCACGTGATTCCCAGATGCCCGTAGGCGTTGTCGCCGGGAATATCGCTTCCGAGTTCAAAACCGGCGGCGGATATTTTCATGCCGTGGGAGGAGTAAAAAGCGTCCGGCTTTTCTATGTCCACTTCGCGAAATTCCGGCGGGCCTTCCGAGGCCGTCCTGAAAGCTTCATGCTTATTTTCAAGATCGAGAAACGACGAGATTTTCCCGTAACCCACGCCCAGGGCGCAGATGATGATCAGCGAGATCGAAAGCGTTTTTTGCGCGGCCGGCGCCAGCAGCTTTTTTGCGGCGGGGAAGCTGAATATGTACGCCGCGAATCCCAAAGAAACGGCGACGCGAATCCATGCCGGGACCAGTTCATGCAGCGCCAGGGGCAAGGAAACGAGAATCAGAATCGCAAAAGCCATGAGATTGACGCGTAAGGGACTCGCGTCGGTTGGAGCCCCATGATTGACGGCGTAAAAGAAGGACAGAATCACCAGAAAGTAAAGCATCGGCAAGGCGAGGTGCGGACCGGATAAAATCGCCAGGCCCAGGATCAAACCGGCCCCGGCGATTTTCCCGTAAGAACCGTTTGCGCTTAATGCAAGGTAGGCTATGACCGGAAAAAACATCAGGATGAAATTCGGTTCGCCCTCCAGCGCCAGGTTCGGCAGCCACGCGGCGAAGGCGAATGACAGCGCGCTGAAAATTGCGGCGATCACGGAAAATCCGCAGATTTTTCTTGCGATAAGAAAAACACCCCAGGCGCCGATCCACGTGGCCAGGATGATGAGAATTTTCAAACCGGCGACGGAACCGAAAATCCAGGCGGAAATGATCAACGGACTGAACGCCAGATTCGCCGGGTCCTTTACGGCCGGATAGCCGCCGTCGCAATAGGGCGACCAGAGTGCGAACTGACCGAATTCGCGGATCGCCATGCGCGCGTGCTCGAAGTGGAAAAGCGTTTCAAGCGCCCGGAATTGTCTTTCCTGATCTTTGGCCGCGAATCCGCCCGGCTTTGAAAATATCGGCAGGCAAAACAAAATGACGACGACAAGTAAGATCAGCGGCGCAAAGGCGTCCTGCCGGGTTTTCGTCATGGCCGCGTCCCCAACTGGCGCCGGAATGCGCCCAGCGACCGCGCGGCGTCGGCGGGTTTCATTTTACGCGCCAGCCTCGCGAGCCTGCCGGGCCGCATGTAAAAGCCGCGATACATGGCGTTGCGAGCGCGGATGAGATCTTGCCTCGGCAATGCGCCGAATTCGCTGCCCCGCGTCGAGTCGTGAGGGCTCTCGACATACCCGGCGGCGCCGGCCATCGGGCTTCCCATGCGCGGCGCGTAAAGGTTTATGGAAATGTAAATGGCGTCGTCGAATGACGCGATAAAGTCCGCAAGGTCCCGCAACGTTTCCTGCGTTTCGCCGGGCAGACCCAGAATGAAATGCGCGCCCCCGTCCATGCCCGCCCGCCGGATATTTCGGAAGACTTCGTAAATGCGCGCCCGGCCGTAACGCTTGCCGGTCGCGCGGAGTATGTTTTCGCTCACGTGTTCCGCGCCGATTTGCGCCAAATGGCAGCCGCTTTGCCCCATGGCCTGAATCAATGATTCATGAAGATCGTCCACGCGCGCGTAGCAGTGCCAGTCGAAGCCGCGAGCTGAAAGAAGGTCGAGCAGCATGCGGGCGTGCTTCGCATGTGCGCCGAAAGACATGTCTTTTAAGAAAATCTGGCGGATGCCAACGGTTTTGATGAAGTCCAGTTCTTTGGCGATGTCTTCGGCGCGCCGTCTTCTGTATGCAAGCGTGCCGGAATTACAAAAGGTGCAGCCGTGCGGGCAGCCGAAGTCGGTCAGAAGTTCCGCGAACGGCAGGCTTTTTTGCAGGGGCATGCGATAGGCGCGCATGTTGAAAAGCTCGTGCCTGGGTCTTGGAATGTCGATGATCGAAGCCTTGACCGGCGCCGGCGCCGATATCCCATCCCCATGCCTGATCGCCATGCCGGGGGCTTTGCGCGCGCCGCCGGCCAAAGCGAGCAGGTCCGCTGTGGCAAAGTCGCTCATGGCGGCGTCTATGCCAGGATGCTTTTCGAGCCATTTCACCGGATCGGGCAGCACGTTTTCACCGCAGACGACTTTCACGCGCGCGGGAATGTTTTCCATAAAGCCCAGATCCTCTTCCGGGCATGCCGCTCCCACGAGCCCGAAAAGCAGATCCACGGGTTCGCGGACCCGCCGCGCGCACTCGTAAGGCGACAGCTTTTCAGCGACGGCGTCGATGATCTGAAGGTCGAAGCGCTTTGCGACATGACCGCTTTGAAAAAGGAATTCCGCCGGATGCCAGGCGTAGCCCGCCTTGGAAAGGGACGTGCAATAGTAATCCCGCATAACGGGAACTCGCGAGGGCGGATTGATGAAAAGGCTTATTGGTTTCACGACCTGAAGATTATCAGTTACCGGCAAAATTTTACAACAGGAGCGAGGCGACTCATGTATAAAGGCGTCACTGCCTGATGCAACGAAAACCCACGAAATTGTATTTGCTTTCCGGGATGTGGAGGTAGCGGTCGGACGCGGTCATGTAGGCGTCGGGATCGTATTTCCAGCTTCCGCCGCGCAGCACTTTGAACTCGCCGTCGGTGGCGCCGGGCGGATCGTTGAGGGGGCTGTTTTCATAATACTCGGATAAATACCAGTCGTTGACCCACTCCCAGACGTTGCCCAGCATGTCGCTGACGCCGAATTCATTGTCATCCTTTGATTTGACGGCGTGCGTTTGATCGCCGGCGTTATCCCAATACCAGGCGATTTCATCCAGGCAATCCCAGTCGTCGCCGCAATAGAATTTCGTTGTGGTTCCGGCCCTGGCCGCGTATTCCCACTCGGCTTCCGTGGGCAGGCGTCCACCCTGCGCCAGGCAAAATTCCTTCGCTTCGTACCAACTCACTTGTTCCACGGGGCAATCCGGGCATTCATCATAGCCGCTTGCGGGCTTGAAGTGACTGGGATTGAATCCCATTTCGCGATGGAACTGGTATTGCGTGATTTCCGCATCCGTAATCATGAATTCGGAAACGTTGATTTCATGCAGGGGGTTTTCATCGGGATTGCATCCTTCGTCGCCTGGGCTGCATCCCATATTGTAGGTTCCCGAGGAGATTTTCATCCAGACCGGTTCGGGATAAAGCGGATCCTGCGTCCAGTCATCATCCGCGTCGTCATCCACGTCGTCATCCGCATCATCATCCGCATCATCATCCACATCGTCATCGCCTGTGTCGTCATCCGTGTCATCGTCCGCATCATCGTTTGCGTCGTCATCATCGGCGTCGCCATCGGACGGACACTGATCGCCGGCCGCCGGATCCCGGCCGTCGCAATCGTCTTCATCGTTGCCGCTGCAGGCGGCGGCGAGGCATAGACACACCGCCAGAAACCACGCCAACGGCCACGCTCGATATTTATGCGTAGGCATGCTTACTCTCCAAAATCAGACTATCGAAAATGATACACCGCTGATTTGTATCAAGTCGGGCATTGCGTTTCAAGGAGTTTTTCGCTTGAGTCGACTTTATCGATAATCTCTCTCTTCCTGGGCTAACAGCGGGTTCGCCTCCATGAACGAGAGTTATTCTTTGGTGTGAAAATCCGCGTTTGGCCGTTTCTTAAAGCGCTCGGTCGATCCAGCCGCCGCCCAGAACCTCCTCGCCGCAATAGAAAACCGCCGTCTGGCCCGGCGTCACCGCGCGCACGGGTTTATTAAACGTGAATTCGACCGACTTGCCGTCGATGCGGGCCGTCGCATCTTGCCCGGCATGCCGGTAACGCACACGAAGCGCGCCGCGGATTTCGCCCCGGGGCGGGCGCCCGGCGATCCAGTGAAAAGACTCGCAACGCAGACCCGATGAAAATAAATCGTCGTTTTCACCCACAACCACGCGGCCGGAGTCCGCTTCGATCCGCACGATGTACCGGGCTCGCGGCCCCAGGTTCCCGAGTCCTTTTCGCTGTCCGACGGTGAGTTTGTGATATCCCTGGTGACGGCCCAGAACGCTTCCCTGCATGTCGACGATATCGCCGGGACCGGGAGTTTTGTTTCCAAGGATTTGCTCGATAAGGTCGGAATAATCTCCGGCGGGCAGAAAACAGATATCCTGGCTTTCCGGACGATGCGCCACGGGTAGGTTTTTCTTTTCGGCGATTTCTCGGATGGAATCTTTGGTCATTTGCCCTAAAGAGAAAACAATTTTGCGCAATTGCTCCTGACGCAGCATGGCCAGAAAGTAACTTTGATCCTTGGTCGAATCCAAACCCTTGAGAAGCTTATATACACCGTCCTTTTCGATGACGCGGGCGTAGTGGCCCGTGGCGAAAACACTGCATCCGAAATCCGCCATGCGGTTCATCAAAAGACCGAATTTTATTTTTGGATTACAGGCCACGCATGGATTGGGCGTTCGCCCTTTGGCGTACTCGCTTGCAAAGGGCAAAACGACTTGTGCGTGAAATTCGCTTTTCAGGTCGATGACGTGATGCTTGATTTTAAGAGCCGCGGCGACGCTTTGCGCCGAATCAACGGCCTCGTTCGCGAAAGCCGAATCCGTGAGCCGCAAAGTTGCGCCGACAACATCATGCCCCGCATCCTGCGCCAATGCGGCGGCGACCGAGGAATCGACGCCTCCGCTGAGCGCGACCAGGACTTTTGTTTTGGGCATGACCTACGGACCTTTAAGTAATTGCCATTGTGTTAAATGTATTTTCGCTCAGGCTCATCGACGCTGAACTATTCTTTATAATAGCTTTCGAGCTTCATGACGGCTTTGCGCAATTCCTCGACCTTTTCCAGATTGGCGTTCTGCTTGGTTATCATGGCCGCGACGATGACCGCGTGGTGATCCGCCAGTTTTTGCAGATACTTCTCATATTCCTTTTTATCTTCTGGATCGGCGGGCTTGACCACCTGGGCCAGGAAATATGCGCTGATGGTGTCCTGAATTTTCTGCGCGTGCAGTTCCTTGTTATTGACCCATCGCACCAATTGATTCCGGCTTGCCGGATCCGTTTTGCCGCTCAGTGCAATAATGTTTTTCACGGATTTCTCGATGGTCCCTACATCTTCCAGCATCATTGCGACGCGCGCGTGATGATCGTAAATCCCGCAGGGAATCTGGCAGTGAGCATTTGCCGTTTTGGCGCCGGCGGCAAACATGATGGCAAGCGCCAGCATGTAAAGAAGCGATTTGAGTATTGGATTTTTCTTCATGGCCTGTCCTCCCGACGTGGTTTATTTCAAGCATTAAATGCGATGCGCTTCGCTTGTGCAACACTAACGTATCGATTGCGTGGTTAATACAACTTTTTTAAGGTTCATATGGTTCGTGAATAATTGCCTCTAAAAAGGTCTTCGATGATCACCGTACGGGGATGTCATTGAATCGCGATCAAGAGTTGACTACAGTATTTGACTGAAACAGCAGTGTTTTAGGCGGATTACGCCCTTGCATGATGATCGAAATAATAAGATTGCCGAAAAGCGCTTTTTGGTTCCGGCCGCCATTTTCATGGCGATCGTTTTTACATGCCTGCCCGATTACGTTTTTACCGTTTCAAAGATTCAAAGCAGCGCGGAAGGTTCGATCCAGCAATATCTTTTCCTGATTCTGCTCCCATTTTTGGTTTTCACCGCGATCCTGTTGATATTTTTTCGAAAATCACTTTCGCGGCTTTCCGAAAAAGGATCGGTTTTTTATTTTCTCATACTCATTATTTCGGCGTTTTCTATTTTTTATTCCGGCGGGCTGCATTACGGTCCGCTTGCGAGTTTCTTGAAGAAATTATCGGTTGTCATTTTTGCCTTTGCCGCCGTCGAGTTTGCGTGCTTTGACAAATCAAAATACGCCCTGCGATTTTGGAAAACTCTGCGCCGCCCGAAAACCCTGCTGTACCTGGCGTATCTTCTGTTTTTGATTGCCGCCGCCCTGGTTCTCATGGAGGTTTCGCTTCGCGTTATTGACCGAAAACCTTTGCGTTATTACGTCCAATATCCGAATCTTGAAATTCACTTGCATCCCGACGAATCCATCGTCGGCGGCATTCACGGCGAGAGCGTTTTTTCCACCAACCGATACGGGATTCGGGGCGATTTGTTCTCGGATGATGATCAGTACCGGATTCTTGCGATTGGAGGAAGCACAACCGAGTGTTTTTATCTCGACGACTCGGAAAGCTGGCCGATGCTTCTTCAGGGAAGCATTCGCAGTTGGTCCGGGCGCAAGGTCCATGTGGGAAACATCGGAAAAAGCGGACTGCGTTCGATTTGTTCCATCGGCCAGATTCTTTATTACATTCCACAATTGCCGAAAATCGACGCCGTCGTGGCTCTCGTCGGCGTCAACGATCTGGCCGGTTTTATCTCGTTCGGTTTCGCGGACGATATACCTGCCGACGCCGGCTTTGAATCGCCGATTTTTCTAAACAAAGCCGGATTTGCTTTAACGCCCGCAGAAACGCAGCGAAGTTTTATTCAAAGCAGCCGCTTCATAAGAAGAATCGAAAAATATCGCATGATGCGGGGATACCAGGGACGCATTCGGGATACGGAAGGAAAAAAATATGAGAACTGGAGGATGAGCCGCCGAAGCGCGAAGGAAATTGTCAATAAAGCTCCCGAAATGGATTGGGAGCTTGAGCGTTACGGGAAACGGCTCGAATGGATGGTTGCCGCCGCGCGTAAACTCGATCTGCGCATTATATTCGCCACGCAGCCCACCTTATGGAAACCGCAAATGCCGGAAAGTGAACAGGCGTTGTTGTGGTACGGCGGCATCGGAAATTTCTTCAAGGGGAAAGTGACTCGATATTATTCCACCGAAGTCCTGGCCGAAGTTATGGATCGATATAACGAAAAAACCCGGGTCGTATCGCGGGAACTTGGCGTTGAGCTTGTCGATCTTGCGCGGATTATCCTAAAGAACACGGATTCGTTTTACGACGACTGCCATTTCAATGAAAACGGCGCCGGACTCGTCACCGCCGCCATGTCAAAACACTTTGAGAAAAACGGCTTGCAATGATTTGTGAATCATTCGTTGATTGATTTGCTGTTAGCTTTTCTCAATGATTAAACTCCTGTATACTCCACTCATAAATACCGGAGGGGCAAAATCTTAAGGCGTCGTTAGAAGGTTGCGCGGCAATCTTTTTACGGGGAGGCGGCTTATGATTTTCTCACAGCGGTTCGTTGTAACTTTGCTGGTCGCATTTCTTTGTTGCTTTTGCCTGTCGTGCGCGTTGGACGATCCTTCGACAAGCTCAGGGCAGGCTGACGGCGACGCGGATGACGACGCGCAAGAAATTGACGATGACGCCGACGATGACGGCGACGACGACGGCGGCCCGGACGATGATCTTGACGATGATGCCGGTGATGACGATACGGTTTTGCCGGATGATGACGCCGATGACGACGCAGACGATGATACGGCCTTGCCTGATGACGATGTCAACGACGATGCGGATGACGACACGCAGGATCAATGCTGGGATTTCGATATCCAGTGCGGCGATTATGTATTCGGTACGAACATCGGTTTCGGGGCCGATTTTGACAAATATGGCTGTACGCCCTGGATTGAGACGGGACCGGACGTCGTTTATCGCCTGGAGCTCACGGAACCGAGCCATATCCGCGCCGGCATAGACTTCGCCATGTTCGACGCCCATATCTTTCTGCTCACGGATTGCGCGAATCAGGATTCATGCATCGCCTATTCCTATAATTATTACAGTGTCGCCTGCCTTGAGCCGGGAGTTTATTACATCGTCGTCGACAATGAATGGTATTCCCCCCCGGGGATATTTGCTATCGACTTGAATTGCGGTCCCTGCGAGGAAGAGGCGTAACACCTATTATTAAACCGTTCAGAATTGTATTACTCGCAGGCCTCGCCGGTGTCCTTCCAGGCCAGAGCCGTGCCCGCTCCTTCCGTGATGGAGCCTTGCGCGCGGCCGATCCAGTAGGTGCTGGAAAGCCCCTGCATGGGCCACATCACCTTTCCTGCTTTACTGCCGTAGCTGCGTTCGAGCATCCATGGACCCATGGCGAACTGCATGGAACCGGGAACGCGCCATTTCATCGGCAGATAATCGACGGCGCGGGGCAGTTCGTCCTCGATCCAGCCGTCGGAGATGACGAAACCGTAAAGCTCCACTTCCTGCGTGCACAGGTCGATATCTTCCTGCGTCGGCCATTCAACCTCAAGGTCGAAATCATCCGGCGGATCGGAATGTAAAAGCACCGGATAGTTGCGGCGGGGATCGAATTTGTTTTCCGGCCCGGCCTGATACTGTTCGGTTCCGGCCAGAACGGCGACCATTTCATCGACGTAGTCATGCACGTACGGATCGATGTCCGTGTCCGCCATGTAGTCGTACATCACGCCGAAGAAGGCGTCGCCCGCGTTGTTGAGTTCTTTATCCTTGAACTCTTCCATGATCGCCGTGCCCATTTCGCTCCAGAAATCGGGATAATCCTCTTTATCGATCCGGGCCTGCACATTCCATAGCGAAGGATATAAAAGCGACGGCGCGAAAGTCGGGCGGCACCACTTGGGATTGTAAAAGGAGCCCATGGTGTTGACGACCGGCCAGTATTCGATTTCCGACATCAGGTTGTCGAGAAATTCCAGGTATTGATCGTTGTTCGTCAGGTTATACGCCGCCAGCGCCCATTGCGTGAGATAAACGATGTCTCCGCCGCGAACGCTCGGCGCGATGATCCAGCCGATGGGCTGTTCGGCGTCTGTGCCGATGCGCTGGGACAGGGCCATGAATTTCGCGAGAAACTCCACCGCGTTGCCCGCGTCCAGTTCGTAGGTCGTGTCCGTGATTTCCATCGGCGGACCTTCGGGGCAGCTTGCGTCGAACAGATCCATATACTCCGGATTCGGCTGTTCCATGACGTAGCCGACAATCGTATCGATTTGCGTCAGGTCGATGTCGTCGTCGTCCAGCAGCAGCCTGCCGCCGGAAAGATAGAGGGTGATAAAGTCGCGCAAAACTGCGTTGGATTGCAGGTTGGTGATGCGCATTTTTTTCAGCCGGTTCAAAGTGCAGGGAATTTCCTGCTCCACCAGTCCGCGCAGACGCAGACCTTGAGCGTCGTCGCCGGCCAGATCGTAAGCCAGCATGATTCCCGGCAGGCTGCGCACGTACATATCCAGCGACGGATCGCCCTGCCAGATCGGCGTGACGTCGCGGTGCGTGCTTTCGACCTCGATGCCTTCAGTGTAATATGACGGCAGGCGCGTCAGCATTGCCTCGGAAATCGGATATTTGAAATGCCACGATCCCGGCTCCGAGTATGTTCCGACGGCCTTGCCGGGGTTTCCGATAGGGTAGACGCCGTCGTCGTTGAGCATGGCCCAGTGGCTGCGGGCTAAAAATCCGGGGATTTCGTTGATTTCATAAAGGAACATCATGGAATCGAACTTATCGAGCATGCGCTCGTAATCCGCCTGCGTGCCGGTGCTTTTATATCGAGCCGCCGCCGATCCCAGAGCCATGCCGGTCCAGCCGGAAGCGTCGCCGTAGCCGTTGTATCGCTGGAAAATCGCCGGATCGCTCCACTCTTCCTCGGGGGTGCCCGGATCGACGGCGACCGTCGAGTACCGGTCGGAATGCTGACCTTCCATATTCAGATACAGATCGTAGTAACGGTCGTACCAGTACATCTGTTCCATCATGGGATCGGGATCCGAATCCCAGTCGTTTTCCGACGAGTCCCATATCTCGCAGCTGTGCTTCGTTTCATCGACGCAATTTGTTTCCTTGTAAACCGCGCAGGATGTCAGCGTGCCGGGAAGCACGGAATCGTCCGCCGCGGGCCAGATGGCCGTGAATCGCGGAACGTTGGCGTAGGGGACGGTGTCGTCGTCCGCGTCGTCATCCGCGTCGTCATTGACATCGTCGTCCGTGTCGTCGTTCAGATCATCGTCGATATCGTCATCGACGTCGTCATCCGCGTCGTCATCCGCGTCGTCGTCCGCGTCGTCGTCGGGCGAAGCCGTGTCGTCGTCCACGTCGGCCGCATCGTTGTCGTCGTCATCATCGTCGCCGCATCCGGCGAAAAATCCGTAAGCAAAAATGCAAATAATCAGCGTCGACCAAATTAGAAGAGCTTTTTTCATGGGAAAATCCCGATCCTTTCAAAGTGCAACAACCTTATAAGGGTATCAAAGCACACGCATTGTCGCAATAAGAAAGCACTTTGAGTTGCGTTTAAGAGTTATGACGCAGTCTGCGCGAAGAGATGGGCCTGTGTCATAAAACGGAGTTTTGGTTCGTCTGTCGTTTTTGGGCCGGTTTGCGAATTCACTTTCATCCCGAGCAAGCGACGACTTTGTCATTCCGACCGGAGCTTTAGCGTAGTGGAGGAATCCCTTCAATGAGGCGCTGCCGCCTTGCCATGATGTACACAGTAAAATGATAAACTCGCATCGTTTAAGGGATTCCTCGACTCGTCCTGACGGACTCGCTCGGAATGACAGATTTGTCATTCACTCAAACGGTCATTCACTCAAACCGTCTCGTCACTCAGGCCGTCCCGTCACGCGATATCGGAGTGAGAAGATTTTCCTTTGAAAAGCAGATTTGTAGACTGCGTACTACAATTTTCTCCCCATTTTCTTCGGGGATCCGTAAAAACCCGGTTTCATGACGTAGGCCCCGAACCGATTTATTGTTTGACCTTATGCATGTTTATTTGTTAACGGTATTAAAAGCAACGCAAGAAAAGAAAAAACAAAATTCAATTGGAGGGAAAAGCTTATGACGAAAGTTGTCAAAGCCAAGGAATTCATCGTTAATTTGAAAGACACTCCCGGCGCGGGCGCCGCGGTTTTTCGCGCGCTGGCCGACGCGAAAGTCAACCTCGTTTCCATGTGCGGGTACGGCGACGGAAAAGGAGCCCAGTTGCTGTTTGTCAGCGGCGACTACGTAAAAGCCAAAGACGCGTTGAAGAAAGCGAAAATCAAATCCAAGGCAAAAGATGTGCTTTTAGTGGATTTGAATAACAAGGCCGGCGCCGTCGCGGAAGTGACGGAAAAACTGGCGGCGAAAAACATCAATCTCGAATACGCCTACGCCACGACCAGCGGGCGAAACGCCATGGCGGTCTTCCGCGTGGCCGGCCCCGCCAAAGCCCTCAAAGCCTTGGGCTGAACGTAAATTATTTCCTAGCGAACATTGCCTCCGGCGTCGAGTGGCGCCGGATGTTTTTATCGCCAAATCACCTGACTTTCATTAACGACAAGACCGGGCGACTTCCTGCCTGGCGCGTACGCCGACTTCCGCGATGGCTTTATCGAAAATATCCGCGGTGTAAAGCGTGGCGAGATCGGAGCGTTTATTAAGCTTGACGATGTCCGGGGAAACGGCGACGCGGTCTTTTTCAAAAAGGACGGCCACGGTGGACGAGCCGGGGGCGAAGTAACCCAGCGGGGCGCCGCGTTTGACGCGCAGGCCGATTTGCGGCGAATGCGGATCGTCGTAGTAATTTTCGCAATAGGAAAGGGCGATGCCGCCGATCACCTGCGCGGCGACGGGAATCACCGCCACGCATCCCAGCCCCGCGCCGCTTCCCTCGTCGGAATCGATGATTACGACCTGCCGGGCGTTTTTCGATAAGACGCCGCTCACAGAGCGAATCGCGCGGGGATTGACGCTGTAATAATGCCCGTCGAGCAAATAACAATCCTCGACGACGCCCGCCGTCGGCGTATGAAACCAGTGATAATCCGGCGGCGCCAGGCGAAAGATCAGGCAGATTCCGCCGTCGAACTTTTCCACCCATTTTTCCCGCCGGCCTAAAAACTCAGGCAGATCGAAAAAGCGGTTTTTCACGTAGATCGAACTGCCTGCGCGCATGTCAAACGCGATGAGCTTGGCGTCGGCGCAACTCACGGCGATCTTTTCATCTTCCGGCATGGGGCGGTGTTTTTCGTAATCGATTTTGCGCAGGAAAAGTTGCGTGCGGGTTTTTAACCGCGTCGGATCACCCAACACGTCGCCCAACTCGATTCCGTTGGCCCGCGCAAATCCGGCAACGTCGTTTTTGATAAACGGCGCGTAAAAAACCAGCCAGGCCAAAAGTTTCGTCATCCATTTGCCGGTCAACGCATCGCGCAAGCCGGGCCACTTGCGCCCCGCGTCCTCGTACAGCCAGCGGATGAAACGGTCCCCGGCCACGGGCTCGCTGACGACGGCTTGCGTCAGGCGGTCAATGTATTGATGAGGCGCTTTTGTTTTTGCCATGATTAGCCCCGCGCGTTAGCTTGTGGTTAATGTAAACCGTGCGCGGGCCGGGAGCAAGTTCGCGCAACCGGTCTTCTTGGAATCCGAAACTATGTCTATATATCTCCGAAACTGAAATCAAAAATCGACATGAGCGTAATTTCAGGTTAAATTCGAGGAAACTCATTCGGGTCATCCTCGATGGCTGATGTGAGAAAATGACGCAAGACACAATACCGGCATACTTGAGGGGTGGATCGGCGCGGAAAAAGCCGCCGAAAAAAGGCAGGCGCACCTGGCTCCTGGAGGTATTTTTTGCGGCGGCGTGCGTTTACTTCAGCGCTCTTCTGTATTTCAATAAAATTCATACCGGGCCGATTTTCATACTTGTTTGCCTCCTGGCTCTTTTCAGCGGAGCTTTTATCGAACTGAAAGTCGGCCGACGCTTTTCCGTTTTTGCGTACCCGGCGATCATCCTGGCTTTCCGATTCACTTTCTATGCGTTTTTCGGCGTACTTTTCGGGCAGTGGTGGAACATTGCCCTTTCCGCGCTGTCGGTTATTGCGGTTTATTTGGGCATGAAATGGTTGTCGGGCAGCGGGTTCGGCGCGACGCTGGCGGCCTTTGTCTTCGCATTGGCTCTGCCTTCCGGCGTATTTATGGTGCAAATGTCTTTTGATCGGGAAGGGAGTTGCGCCCTAGAGAGCGACGACGTCCTGAGCATGGGCGGAACCCTTTGGGATAAACCCGGATCATACGCCCTGACCTGCGACATGGACGGCCGGTCGGTCTTCGCCAGTTTTCCGAAGGATAAAACAATCAACAGAATTTACGACACGGAAAATCCCGAAGCGGATATGATGCCGAAGATTGATTCGGCCTATGTCATGGAATTGGAGCCGGATTATCATAAGCTGACGATCCTGATGCAAAACAGCCGGGAGCTGAATTTTTACAGATCGCAAAATATGGAATTATTGAGAAGCTTTTCCACGCAAAAGCATCACTGCGATTTACCGATAGCCATCGCCAAGGATCAGACGCTGGACAATACGCTGGTGTTGTGCAGAGACAAAGGGCGCATGATTTTTGCCGATATGTCCAGCCGGAATAATATGTGGAATGTCGACGACGTTGCCTCCATGCCCTCCGGTCTGGCGGTCAGCAATTATATGGAAAGGGCCTACGTGACCGATCTTTTCGGTTCCAGCCTGAGACTCGTCGATCTGGCGACCCATTACCCGGTGGCCAAAATCCACACGGGTTTTTCCTCGTCGGGGATCGTGGCTTCTTCCGACGGCCGTTCGCTTTTTATCGGAAGACCCATCAGCGGGCGCGTCGAGATTTACGACGTCGACAGGCTTGAAAGAAAGCATTTCCGTTATCTCATGCGCGGCGTCGATATGCTGCGGGGAGACGACGAAGGCCGGTATATATTCGCCGCCTCCAGAATCCGGGGGACGGCGGCTGTTTGGGACATCTCCGCCGAGGTGGCGTATGGCCCTTATAAAATCGGCAGACCCATCAATGATATAGAGTATTGCAGCGTTTCAAAGCGGCTGTACATTTCCACTCCCTGCGCCATTCGTTATCTGAACGTGCTCATGTTGAAATGAGTTGAAACACAATCGGATTCAAGTTAATATCCGCGTGTGGCAACTTTGATGAATACTTGAAATCCTCTTTAAGGAGTGGATCATGAACACAAAATGGTTGATTGGGTTATTTATCGCTTTATGCGCCTGCTGCATGGTCGCTTTCATGGCCTGCGGCGACGATGACGACGACAATGACGACGACGGCAACCAACTCGGCTCCATCCTCGGCATGGTCAGGCACTTCGTCAGCGGCGACGCCGTCGAGAACGCCACGATTAAAGCCATGATTTCCGAGAAGGGCTGGAGCGAAACGGAATCCAACGAGTACGGAGTGTTCGAACTCACGGACACCCCGGCGGGAAGCCGCATCTATCTCGAATTTGAAAAGAGCGGCTGGTGCTCCATGAGCCTTTGGGTGGATACGGGCGACGTGGATCACTCGGGCCAGATTACCGATACGATCATTGACGCCATTCCGGCCGACAGCACCTGGACGATTACCGTTCGCGACGAGATGGGCGATCCTCTTTCCGGAGTCGAGGTCAGCGTATCGCCCACGACCTACGCGGCGCCCCCCGTTACGAAGGAAACCGACGGAATGGGCGACGTGAAATTCAGCGTCGGCATTTTTCAGAGTTATCTGGCCCAGATCATGAACCAGGAAATTCACGGCGACGAGTACTACTCCGCCAGCGCGCAAACGACCGTTGACTCAAGCTCTGAAACATCCACGATTTACATGCTGCCCGTCGAAACCGGCGACGACGATGACGATGACGATGACGCGTGGGGCGACGACGATGTCTGGGACGATGACGCGTGGGATGACGACGCGTGGTGGGATTGATCCCATAGTAAAAGCCGATTGAAACATACGGCGGCGAAGCATCTTCGGATCCTTCGCCGCTTTGTTTTCAAAGTGGATTACGCTTCGCGGATCGCCCGGGCGGTTTGCAGCGCGATGACGGCTTGCTTGACATCGTGTACGCGATGGATGCGCGCTCCGTTCCGGTCGGCTTCCAGCGTGGCGGCGATGGTCTCTTCGATCCTTTCGGACGCGTCGCGGCCCGTGATGATCCCGAGGAAGCTTTTGCGTGAAAGGCCCATGAGAACAGGCCGCCCCAGTTTTAAGAGAAAATCCAGCCGCTTGATGATAAGCATGTTCTGCTCGGCGCTTTTGCCGAATCCGATTCCCGGATCCACGGCGATCCGCTCCGGTTTGACGCCCGCTTTGAGCGCCGCGTCGATTCCGGCCTGCAGATGCGCGCTGATCTCGTTGAAAAGATCGTCGTAATGCGTGTCTTTCTGCATGGTTCTTGGAGTGCCGCGCATGTGCATGAGAACGAGTCCCGCGTCGTTTTCCGCGGCCACGGACGCGATATCCGGGTCCAGTTTGAGGCCGCTGATATCGTTGACGATGCACGCTCCCGCCTTGAGGGCCTCTTCGGCGACGCGGGCTTTGGTGGTGTCGATGCTGATGGGCAGGCCGGTCTTTTCGGCCAGTTGCCTGATGACGGGAATAACGCGGTCCAGTTCCTCGCCGATGCTCACGTCTTCGGCGCCGGGCCGCGTGGATTCGCCGCCGATGTCGAGAATGTCCGCGCCCTGGCGGGCCATTTCCAGGCCGTGCGCCGCGGCGTCATCGGTTTTTTGAAACAATCCATGTTCGGAAAAGGAATCGGGCGTAACGTTGCAGATTCCCATGACAAGGCTCTTGACGCGCACATCGAAGTGAAAGCCTCTGCCGGCCCAAATATCGGATTCCGTCATTCGTCTTTGACCTGCTTATCAGGCTCCGTCGGCTCTTCGCCGGAATCGTCGATATGCGAGGCGTTTTTCAAAGCCGAATCGAAATCTTCCCCGTTTTCGTCGCTCGAAACTAAGGGCGCATCGTTTTCGCCGTCTTCGGAGTCCTCGTCGGGCTTTTCCCAGATGGGAGTGAAGCCGTCTTCGTCGCCTTCGCCTTCGCCGCCTTCGTCTTCGGGCTCATCTTCTTCCGGCAGCCGGACGATTTCTTCGTCGCGGATCACGGTTTGCAGTTCTTCGCCGGTGATCGTTTCGAGCTTAAGCAGGGTTTCAGCGATTCTTTCCAGAGTATCGAAATTTTCGCTGATAATCTTTTCCGCGTGCTCACGGGCGTTGGTCACCAGTTCCCGGATCTCCGCGTCGATGTCCCTGGCCGTTTCCTCGGAATAATCTTTCTGCTGGGAAATTTCTTTTCCCAAAAAGACCATTTCCTCTTTGCTGCCGTAGGTCAGAGGCCCCATTTTTTCGCTCATGCCCCATTGCGTGACCATCCGGCGGGCCATGTCCGTCGCCCGCTGAATGTCGTTGGACGCTCCCGTCGTCATATGCTTCAAGGCCAGTTCTTCCGCGACGCGGCCGCCCATCATGAACACCAGTTGGTCCAGCAGGAAGTCCTTCGTGTAGGTGTGCCTGTCGTCTAAAGGCAGAGTCTGCGTGACGCCCATGGCCACGCCCCGGGGGATGATCGTGACCTTATGCACCGGATCGACGTATTTCAGCATGGCCCCGACCAGCGCGTGTCCCGCTTCGTGATACGCGGTGTTTTTCTTTTCATCGTCGCTGAGGATCATGCTTCGACGCTCGGCGCCCATCAGCACCTTGTCCTTGGCCTGCTCGAAATGCACGTGGGCTACTCTGGATTTGCCTCCGCGTGCGGCGAGCAGGGCGGCTTCATTGACCAGGTTGGCCAGATCGGCGCCGGTGAATCCCGGCGTGCCGCGGGCGACGACGGCCAGATCCACGCTTTTACCCAGCGGAACCTTGCGCGTATGCACTTTGAGAATTCCCTCGCGTCCCTTGATGTCCGGGGGAGGAACGACGACGCGGCGGTCGAATCGTCCGGGACGCAGCAGGGCGGGATCGAGAACGTCGGGCCGGTTCGTGGCGGCGATCAGAATGACGCCTTCATTACCCTCGAAGCCGTCCATTTCCACGAGAAGCTGATTGAGAGTCTGTTCCCGCTCGTCGTGTCCGCCGCCCAGTCCGGCGCCGCGATGGCGTCCCACGGCGTCGATTTCGTCCATGAAAATGATGCAGGGCGCGTTTTTCTTTCCCTGCACGAACAGGTCGCGGACCCGGGATGCGCCCACGCCCACGAACATTTCGACGAAGTCCGAACCGGAGATGGAAAAGAAAGGCACTCCCGCCTCTCCGGCGATGGCCCTGGCCAGGAGGGTTTTACCCGTGCCCGGCGCGCCCATGAGCAAAACGCCTTTGGGAATGCGCCCGCCGATTCTGGTGAAACGCTTGGGATCCTTGAGAAACTCGATGATTTCCGCCAGTTCCTCTTTGGATTCCTCGATTCCCGCCACGTCCTTGAAGGTCACCTTGTTTTGTTTGCCGGTGACGAGGCGGGCGCGGCTTTTGCCGAAGCTCATGGCCTTGCCGCCTGTTCCCTGAAGCTGGCGCATGAAGAATATGAAGATGCCGATGATCAGGATCATGGGCAGCCAGGTCATCAGGAAGTTCCAGATCGGGCTGGGCACGTCGGGGATGACGTTGACTTCCACGCCGGCTTTGATCAGCTCTTCATATAGCTCCTGGCTTTCAAAACCGTTGGTTTCAAAGGGTTTGGTTGTGCCCGAGTCGGGATCCCGGAAGGTTCCCGTGAATTGGCGGCCCTTGATCTCGACCTTGTTGATGCGGCCCTCATTCGCCAGCGTGGTGAATTTTGAAAAGGACAGGCGCGTCGTGGCGCTCATGTCCGTTTCCGCCAGTTTGAACAAAATGGCGAAGACCAGGACGATCAACAGCAACAGGGCCAGATTCTTGGAAAATCGGCTCAAAAATCATTTCTCCCGAATAGAGTTTTCCCATCGCGCCAATGAAATGAATTCATAACGCGACAAGTGTGACTGATGCAATATAACACTTCGCGGCCTTTACTCAAGGCAAAGCCGCATTATTTCGTAATAGCGTCCAGTTCCGCGGCGATTTCCTCGACGGTCCAGGGCTGATCCTTGGTGACGCCATCGGTCGTGACCATCTTGTATTCAAAGATTTTTCCGCCCTGGATTCCGTAGATCTTGCCCGTCAGTTTGTCGGCCAGGCTGGAGGCCAGAAAAACCGCCAGAGGCGAAATGAAGGCAGGGCTCAACATTTTTTCCACTTCCGGCGCCTGGAACATGGGCAGATCGTCGGTCAGTCTCGTATAGGCGACGGGCGCGATGCAGTTGCAGGAAATGCCGTATTTCTGTCCCTCGATGGCGACGACGCGCGTGAATCCCGCAATTCCGGCCTTGGCGGAAGCGTAATTCGCCTGTCCGAAGTTGCCGATCAGGCCCGCCAGGGACGAGGTGTTGATGATTTTGCCCCCGGTTCCCTGCTCGCGCATGGCTTTGAAGGCGGGCTGGGCGCAGGCGAACGTGCCCTTGAGGTGCACGGCCAGAACCAGATCCCAATCCGCTTCTTCCATCTTGGCCATGGTCTTGTCGCGCAGGATGCCCGCGTTGTTGACCAGGATGTCGATTTTCCCGAACGTGTCGACGGCCGTGGCGATAATCGAACGGCCTCCCTCCATGGTCGCGACCGAGTCGAAGTTTGGAACGGCCTCGCCGCCGGCGGCTTTGATTTCCTCGCAGACTTTCACGGCCAGCGCATCGCTTCCGCCGCCGCCGTCTCTGCTTCCGCCCAGGTCGTTGACCACGACCTTTGCGCCTTCTTTGGCGAAATCCAAAGCATATTCCCGGCCGATGCCGCCGCCGGCGCCCGTAATCACCGCGACTTTTCCGTCAAGAAGTCCCATGTCATCCCCCTTCGTGCGTTGTATGGATTTTTATCTTAAGTGACCGGCAGCCCAATTCGCCTCCGGGCTGAATCGGATTATCGATCGCCCCCCGGCTAGTTAACGCCGAGCGTTTCCAGATCTTGTTTATCTTTATCCTTGTCGATGGCGACGAACCTGTAAAGAGACATTTTCAGCTGCCAGTAATCCACGCTGTGAGATAAACGATATCCCGATTCCGTGAAATAACGATCGAGGCTGTAAGAGGAATATCCTCTCCAGACCACAACCCAGGAACGCGGCGCTTCGGGAATCTCCAGCTTTTCCGACAAATCGCTTTCCGGATTGTAAAAATCGAAGGGCGCCTCGGTTATCGGCAGCGAGTATCGGGCGGTCCCCGGATCGGATTTCACACGCCGGCCCAAATGATATCGAATGGCTCCGGCAATCCATCCGGGGCATACGATGATGTTGTCGCCCGGACTGTATCGTTCACTCAGGTTGTCGGCGAGCTTATTGAACTCCGCCGCCTTTTCCCACGCGGGGCCTTCGGCGTCGTATCGGCCGGCGTTCAGGAAAACGCCCAGGGCAACGGCGCCGGCCAGCAATACGGCCGCGGGGATGGACGCCTTTTTCAGCAGGCTCAGACCGCAGCTTATGATCAGGGCATAGAAAGGAACGAAGTGGGCTATCGTTATCGGAGACATCACGGGAATGAAAAGGGAGGCCGCCAGAAGAAAAATCGCCGTTGCGTAAAACATGGCGGCAACGACCATCCCCCCTGTGTTCCGGTCGGCGACGCATGCGGCCGTTCCCGCGACGAACATAATGACGCCGACTGCCGAAAGAACGATACTCACATATTCGCCGAAGCTCACGTAGGTCCAGGGGGCTCCCATGATCATGTCATTGATCCACAGGCTCCAGGGCGCATCGAGCAATTTGAACATGGAGGGAAAACCGGATAACTGCAGTCTCAAGATTTTGAACTGCGTGTATAATAAAGGGGACGCCGGCATCAGAGCCGCCAGAGGAGCCGCGAGGCCGACGGCGATGTCGCGGCGAAGAATCAGCCTGGATTTTCGCGTGAAGACCAGCGCCATAACCTGTGCGATAATCGCCAGCAGGTAAGTGTAACAGGTGAAAATCCCTATAACGTTCAAACCCGCCAGGATCGCCGCCGACATCTGGGAAGAATCTTTTTCCGACATCCGGATGAGGCAATAGATCGCGGCAAGCATCAACATGAGGGACAGCGCGCTGACGTCGGCCTGTCGGCTTAAATGGATATGAAGAGGCAGGCAGGCCAGCACGAAAGCCGCAATGATGCCCGTTCGCCGTCCCGATAGTTTTGTTGCAACACCCGCAATAAGCAGTATCGATGCAACGCCGGCAAGAACTGAAGGCAGGCGAAGCGCAATCAATGCATCGGAGAAAACCCATCTCCAGGCCGCCAAAAACAGGTAATATACGGGAGGGCGAACGCTTTGAAGCAAAAGACGCGGATCGGCTGAAAAGACCGTCGCAATGCTTTCATCGATTCCGATTCCGCCGACGCCGACTTTATATACCCTGCACGCAAAGCCTAAAACGACGGCGCAACCCAGTGCGATGTAATAAGCGCTGAAAAATCTCTTTTTTTCTTTATCGCCGGGCATTTAAACCCATTATTAATTTGGCAATTGATGATGGCAATTCACTGTTTCAACGAGCGCCGTGAGGTTGACAAATGGCGGGTGAAAAGTCAAGCTCAGACGGCATTTTCCATAGCTTTTTACGGGGGGATAAGCCATGTCGACAAAGCCGCTGATTGCCTTGATTGCTCTGATGATTGCGCTAACGCCTCTGCTTTCGTGTCAAACGGACCGGAAGCCGGATCATGAAATGGACAAAGCGGCTGACACGGAAGCGCCGCCGCCCTCCGCCTTAAAAACCGCGGACGGGGAATTGACCATTTTTTCCTGGTGGACCGCGGGAGGAGAGGCGGACGGCCTGGCGGAGCACATCCGGCTCTTTCAGGAAAAAAGCGGCGGCGTCAGCGTCGTCAACGCCGCGGTGGCCGGAGGCGCGGGAACCAATGCGAAGGCGGTTTTGAAAACGCGCATGCTCGGCGGCGATCCTCCGGGAACTTTTCAGGTCCACGGGGGTTCGGAACTGATCGACACGTGGGTAAAGTCCGGGATGATGGCCGCTCTCGACTCATTGTACGATGAAAAAGGATGGCGGGGGAAATTCCCGGACGCTTTGATCGATATGGTCAGTTGGCAAGGCCGCATTTACGCCGTGCCGTCCAATATCCACTGGGGCAACGCCCTTTGGTGCAATAAGGCGGTTTTTGAAAAAAACGGATTGACGCCGCCGGAAACGATGGAGCAGTTTTTCGCGGTTTGCGAAAAGCTTCAAAAAGCCGGCGTGACGCCTCTGGCTTTGGCTTCGCGCAATAAATGGCCCGTTCTGCATTTGTTCGAAAATCTGCTGGCAGCCTCGGGGGGCCGGGATTTTTATATGGATCTCTTTGCGGGCAAGGCGGCCTGGGATGATGATCGCGTGAAAAAAGCCCTGGAAAATTTCAAGAAAATATTGGAATACGTCAACGCCGATCACGCGGCCCTGACCTGGGATCAGGCGTGCGGCCTCGTGGGACAGGGCAAGGCCGCCATGACCGTCATGGGCGACTGGGCCAGAGGTTATTTCGTCACGCAAAGCCTGAAACCCGGCGAGGATTTCGACGCTGTGGCGACGCCGGGGACAAAAGGCCTGTTCTTCGTGATTACCGACACCTTCGGGATGCCGGAAAACGCGCCGAACAAGGTCGCGACGAAATTGTACCTTTCCATTGTCGGCAGCGTCGAAGGGCAGCTGGCGTTCAATTTGAAAAAGGGTTCGATTCCGGCCCGTACGGATGTTCCCACGGATGCGTTCGATCCGATTGCGAAAAAGACCATGGAATATTTCGCGTCGGCGAATCTTTTGCCCAGCGCCGCGCACGGCTCGGCGGTCATCGAGGATTTCGTGGTATCGCTCAACGATCAGCTTTCGGTGTTTTTGTCCGAAAAGGACGTGGATAAATGCGCCGGGGCCTTCGCATTCGCCGCCAATGACGCCGGATTGAAAAAGGATTGATCCATGAAGCGTTCCGGAAAGGAACGGTGGCTTTCATTTTTGATCTTCGCCCCCTCGGTCGCCGCCGTTTTCATTTTCGTATACGGATTCATCGGATGGAGCGCTTTTATCTCGCTGACCGACTGGCGCGGTCTGATCCCCAGCTATGAAATCGTGGGTCTGAAGCAGTACGCCTCGTTGATGGCGCATCCCCGTTTTCAAAGGGACATGATCAATACCGGCGTATTTACCCTTATTTTTCTTGCGGGGAATCTTTTCTTCGGCCTGGTATTGGCCGCGTTGTTGGATCGCAGATTGCGCGGCACGAATTTTTTCCGAAATCTTTTCATGTTCCCCATGGCCGTTTCATTCGTTGTGTCCGGCACCGTCTGGGTTTGGATATTCAACCCGAATTCCGGCCTGAACGCCGTTTTTCAGCTCTTCGGTTTCGACAGCGGCAAATGGGGCTGGATCACGGATCCGAAAATGGCGATGTATTGCGTGGCCATGGCGGCGATCTGGCAAATGGCCGGTTTCACCATGGCCCAGTATTTAGCGGGTATGAAAGGCGTTTCCGATGATATTCGCGAAGCGGCCCGGATCGACGGCGCCGGCGAGGTGCAGGTGTTTCGGCATATCATCCTGCCTCAGCTCTGGCCCGTTACGGTCGGCGCCATCGTGGTTTTGAGCCATATCTCGCTGAAAATTTTCGACCTGATTTTCGTCATGACCCAGGGCGGACCGGCTCGCGCAACGGATATGCCCGGCATTTTCATGTTCGAAACCACGTTTCGAGGGGATTTTTTCGCTCGGGGCGCCGCTATCGGCATCGTCATGCTGATCATGGCGGCTTTGCTGATTATTCCCTATCTGGTTTACAGCCGAAGGATGGACGCGTGAACAGCCTGGGCAAAAAACAGCTATCCGACGGCGTCGCATACGCGATTTTGCTGATTTTCGCCCTGTTTTTCGTGCTTCCGGTTTTCGTCATGCTCAATACTTCGCTGAAAGCTTTAAGCGACGCGCAGAACTCGACGATGTGGTCCTTTCCCGCGCAGCTATCGCTTGCGGGTTTTATACGTGCGTTCGAAAAGCTGGGATCCGGCCTGTTAAACAGCCTGTTTTTGACCGTTCCGGCCACGATTCTTTCGTCCCTGATCGGGTCGATCAACGGTTACTGCCTTTCCAAGTGGAAATTCAAAGGATCGAACTGGCTCTTTACAATGGTGTTGTTCGGGATGTTTATTCCCTACCAGAGCATTCTCATTCCCCTGGTGAATTTCATGCAGAAGGTGGGATTGTACAACAGCCTGGGCTCACTAATCGCCGTGCACGTGATATATGGCATACCTATTACAACGCTGATTTTCCGTAACTATTACGCGACGATACCCGATGAACTGGTCGAAGCCGGGCGAATCGACGGCGCGGGCATCGTATCCATTTACTGGCGCATATTTCTTCCGATCAGCCTTCCGAGCTTCGTGGTCGTGGCCATCTGGCAGTTTACCAATATCTGGAACGAGTTTCTTTTCGCCGTCACGCTGACCAGCAGCCCGGAAACGCAGCCCGTAACCGTGGCGCTGCAAAACCTGTCCGGTTCCATGATCAGTCAATGGGACACGCAGATGGCCGGGGCCATTATCGCCTCGGCTCCGTGCCTTTTAATATATGTTTTGCTGGGCAAATATTTCGTGGGCGGAATGTTGGCGGGGTCGGTTAAAGGCTAAAATATAAAATCAAAGTTCTCACTTTAGCGCAGTAATAGGGAGTGTTTAAATTTCTGTTCAGCGAATAAAAAGGTCTTGAATTTTCTTATGGCCTATGTCATATTTCGCCGTGCGTTAGTAATTCGTGCTAAATCGAGTGACGCAGCAGGGCGGTTACAGCGTCTTGACCGTTTCTGGATATTGGGGTATTAACACTTCCACTGGGGAAGATGTAAAGCGAGGACGAAAACCCGTTTCAATTTTTGAAGCGAGATGAATTGGAGGAGGCAAGGTTATGAAGAGCAGGTATTCTTGGTTAATTCTGGTCGCCGGTTTGGTTTTGTGCTTCGGGTTGGCCGGATCGCATGTGGCTTGCAGTTGCGGCGATGACGACGACGACGATGACGACCATTTGGCGGTTCTCTCTCCGTCAGAGTGCGATGCGCTCATCACCCAGATTTACGACGTGTGTCAGCAGGATGTGAACGAATGGGTGCGTGACATGGCTTTGGAGTATTGCAACGGCGGCGGAAGCGCTGACTGGGTTTGCATTAATTCATGCGCGCAGCAGTTCCCCAACGACTGTTCGTCGATTTTCACTTGCTCGGTGGACCACTGCTCGTAAATCGTCAATATCTCAAATATAGCTGGTAAATGGAGACCACCGCATTATTGCGGTGGTCTTTTGTACTTTTTCAGAACCGAGTTCGGATAAATGATTTCCATTTCCTCACCCTTGATTCGCAAAATAATTCGAATCGATGCGGTCTTGATTTTGTTGCTGGGACTTTTCGCATCTTTGGCGCAAGCCGCCGGTCTAAACAATATTCCCATCGACGACTGGAAAGAGGAGGCCTTCGTAAAGATCCTGAATTACACGGGAATTCCCTATCCGCTGTCCACGCGACCCTATAAAAGAAGCGAAGCCGCCAGAATTTTAATCGAAATCGAAAACAATCCGGAATATGCCGAGAGTTTTCAGGATCCCTTTTTCACCTATCAATTTCATGCTCTGAAAAAAGCTTTGCGCAAAGACATCGATGAGATTCGTAATTTCGGCCGCAACCAAAAATTCGATTACAGCTTCCATCCGGTCGATCAAATCAAAATCGAGGCCGCGAAACAGATTCCCGAAGGAGATACATATTACAAGGATCTCGGTGAAATCTGCCGCGATTGCGATCAGGGTCGGATTTGGATTTCCCATCAGCTTCAATGGGAAAATAATTTTAGCGCTTATATCAGCGAATCCGCCGTCGTCACGCGTTCCCACTGGGGCGAGCGCAAACAGTTGGATGAAAACGAGGAGATATTTGTCGAGGAAGGTTACGGAAAACTCCAGCTATTCAATGTCGAACTTGAGGTGGGGCGGGATCATATGTGGTGGGGGCCCGGATATGACGGCTCCCTGATGATGACAAACAACGCGCCGGGTTTCGACATGATTAAGTTGTCGAATTTTGCGCCTTTTACGCTTCCCTGGCACTTCAAATATCTCGGCCCGGTCAATCTGACCGCCTTCATGACGCAACTCGAAAAGGAAAGATACAATCCCAGGCCTTATCTGACGGGAATCCGAGCAACGATTTTTCCTTTTCATATCATTGAACTCGGCGCGACGCGAATCTTGATGTCGGGCGGGGAGAACGCGCACAATCCCCAATGGTACGAATTTGAAGATATCTGGTCGGCGCGCAAGGAACATGACGCGGATGAACCCGGCGAGCCTGCCAAGTTGAATTACGATCAAAAAGCCGCCCTGGATTGGCGTTTGCCGATTCCGCAGGTGCGCCGGTGGACTCCGATCAATCTGCTGACGCTATATTATGAACTGGGTTTCGAGATGCTGTGGTGGGAAGAATTCATGGGCAGAGAATATTATGTTCGTCCGTCCATGCGAGCCCAGATTTACGGATTAATGGTCGATTTCGGTCGAATCGAATTTCACGCCGAGCATTCGGACCTGGTGACGGTATGGGATGATCCACGATCCTATTTTTATTATAAACACGTGCAGTTTCCCTCCGGCTACACTTATAAGGGCGAGAATATCGGGCACCACATCGGCGGCAATGCCAAACAATTCTACTTTGAAACCAAAGCCTGGATTACGCCTCAATTTCGGACCACGCTTTTCTATTCCTGGCAAATAGACAGGTTTTTGCCGGGATGGACCTATACCTATCAAAAGGGCGGGGCGAAACTGCGTTATTCATTTCTTGATACCGGAATGGTCGAACTGGCCTACACGTACGGCGATCTGGTCAGCGAGCGGTGGGGCATCGGCGAATGGTATTCAAACATCCACTTTGCGAAGCTCAATATCGGCATGGACTTTTAATGGAAAAACCCGGCATGAGTTTTTCCGGGTTTGTTTCGGGAAAGAAAATGCGTTAACGGTTCTTGACGCTCTCAGGAAAAATCATCGTCTGAATCGTCATCTTCATCATCATCGTCGACATCATCCGCCGGGCAATCGACAAGCAGGTCAATGGTGAAGGAGCAAAGAACTTCCGGCTCCCACTGCTCGCCGTCGTCGTCGCCTTCATCCGTATCGTCGTCGTCATCGGCTTTGGTCTGCGCCGTGTCGTCATCGTCGCTGTCATCGTCGCCGTCATTGTCATCGTCGTCATCGCTGTCATCATCATCGGCCGGCGGCTCGTTGCTTAAAACAACGTTATATTCCACGCTGGAAGGACAATCGACGTAACGCGACCAGATGCTGAAGGTCTTTTCCTCGAGGGCGTCGTCGATTTCCACGAAACAATAGCTTTGCTGACGTCCGATGTGCCAGATATAATAGACTTCGTCCGAACCGGGCAAATTGTATTCACCTTCGACCTGGAAGGTTCTCAGATCCGCGCTGGCCATCACGTTTTCCACGGAGATGTCGATATTCAGGGCGTCGCATTCCTCGGCGTCCAGCTCGTAATCTCCCTCGTCCATTTCCATGGATGCTCCGCCGGGATAGGCGCACAAGTTTTCGGGATCGTCGCCGCTTTCAAGATAATTCGATACATCCACGCAAGCAAAAACGATTGTCACCACAGCGAGAATTGTCACGAGAAACGCGGATCGGATGACATTGACCGACATGCGTTATTCCTCCCCTTGTTGCATTATCGACAGTCTGCCGCCGCTTTTGGGCGTCTGTCAAATTCATTTCAAAAAAGTTAAGAGCCGAAAAAGCGGACAACAGGACATGGCGCCTGATTAATAATGGGCATCCAACGTCATTCAAATACTATGTTGATATTATCCGCAAAGCAAGCCGTCGCAGCCGGCTATCGGTTATTAAAAAAATCGCGGCCAAAATCACGAGGCGTCCGCTTGCGCCATATGAGCTTTTATGTCAATTTACGCGGCGTTTTACGGGGCGTAGCGCAGTCTGGTAGCGCATCGGCTTTGGGAGCCGAGGGTCGCTGGTTCGAATCCAGTCGCCCGATCAATAAAATCAAGGACTTAGGCGATTTTTCCCTAAGTCCTTTTTCTTTGATCCACGGAGCAGATTTTCCGGACTCTTAGGTATTTGCCTTCATAATTTCTGATTTTTAAGTGCAAAGACGAACACCGTTTTCGATTTTTCACGACGACAATCTTTGCAGGATTGTCGTGATCCTTTGACCAGGGATTATCTAAAAGCGGCTTCGCGAAATCCAGGGCGTAGGATACGTAGAGTTCCGTCTTCATTTCCATGATGGCGTCCGCTGTGGATAAGGCTATGTTGCCGATCGTGGGAAGGGGAACAAAACCACTCATTATAAGGGAGCGTTGACAGAGGCAGTACCGAAACATTATCGTCGCGTCACATGTTGAGTTTTTTCACCGCCGATCACACTTTTTTCTTATAAATAAATATCATTGGGACATATTTCCGCCGGGAACGAGAGAAAAGGGATTCGATATGAAGGCAGAAAGTTCCCATAACGACGTAGATCAAACGAACCGATTTGTTTCTCGGCACGCGCCGATGATCGCCGGGATTTTTCTGCTGCTTCTATCCGTCATCGTTTTTTTTCCGCGCGTGACGTCTTTCACCGGAGCGCTTTTCCATTTCGACCTGATCGGCTTTGCCGTTCCGACGCGCGCGTTTTTTTTCGGCGACATCGCCAAGGGACAATTTCCTTTTTGGAGTAAAGACGTGGATTGCGGGTTTCCCGCCTTCGCCGAAGGGCAATTGGGACCCCTATATCCACCCAATTATCTATTTTTCCCGTTCTTGCCGCCATGGGTTGCTCTGAACGCTTCAGTCATTTTTCATCTCGTCATATGCCTTCTCGGGGCTCTCTTCTGGCTCAGACAGTCGCATCGCTGGCCCTCGGCCGTCATCGGTGCGCTGGCCTATACCTATTCGACGTATCCGATCTTTCACCTCATCCATTTGATGCTTTTCCAAACGGCGTGCCTTCTTCCCTGGTTGTTCTTCCTGGTCGACGCATTTTTTCTTTCAGGCCGTCTGCGTGATATCGTCGCCGCCGCTCTGGTTCTGGCGTTAATGCTTTCCACGGGGCACCAACAAGGCCCGATTATCATCATGTTGGGGCTTGCCGTTTACTTCGCGGCAATGGCAGGTGAGACCCTGATGGCCGGCAGGAAACGCGACGCGGCGATTACGATGGGGGCGGGATTAGTCATAGTATGCCTGGCGCTGTGCATGACCTTCGTGATCGTTCACAGCATGCTGGAACTCCTCAACCAAACGGTTCGCGCAGAGGCGTTGTCGCCGGACTTCATTTTATCACAATCGCTGACCCCGGACCTCTTCGTTCGCTTCGCGAGCCCCGCCCATCACGGGCGCGGGATGGACTCATTATGGTGGCTGACCGGTCATAATGAAAAAGAAATGGCGGTCTACCTCGGATTGGCCGCGTTCATCGTGGCGCCGGCGGCCTTTGTCGGTCGTACGGGAAAAAGGGAGCGAGCGCACGCCGCCGTACTCGTATTTTCCCTGTTATATATGATGGGCAGCGCCGGCCCCTTCGGCGATCTGATTTCCTATCTTCCGATACTCAACAGGTTTCGCACTCCTGTGCGGTTTATTCAGATGGTCGATCTTTCCCTGGCGTTTCTCATCGCATCCGGTTTGGATCGCCTTTTGGAAACGCGAAAACAAGGCTATAAGCGCGTGTTTATCACTTCAGCCATCGGGGCGATGTGCTGGGCGGTCCTGGCGTGGGGCGGCGCGTTGTACTCCTACGGATCACAACTGTTGCTGACCTTTCGGCAGGCGCCGGAAGTGGCTTCTCTATCCGACCGAGTCCGCCGCCTCGTTTTCGAGGACCTGTCAGGGCGCTCCTTGATGGCGGTCGGAATGGTGTTAACCATCGCTTTATTAGTCACTACAAAAAAACGCCTGCTTTCGGTTGCCGCCTGCGTAGTTCTCGGAACGATAGTCTTCTTTGATCTCTATACTTGCGGTGCTCACGAAAATCCAGCGGCCGATTCCGCCATATACGGTCCGTTTGACACGGTGGATTTTCTAAAGAAAAACCTTGGTAATTTTCGTATTTATTCGAAAATCAATCATCTCCAATACGGACATAACGGTTGGCGCCTCGACATCGAGTCCTATCGATACGGCATCGAGGGATTGCCGCACAATACGCCTCTGCTTTTCGGGATCAGCGCCGCTTCAACCGGAAGCTCAATAGGGCTGGCGCGAAACGCCAACGTCGCGGATCATTTGAACCTGACCTGGCTTCGCCGGGAATCCGTGAAATATTTGCTGGCCTCGTCGGATATGGGGCTGCCGGTCGTGTGGGACAACGGGCGCGTAAAAATCCATGAGGTGCCATCTCCTGCTCCGCTGGTCGGTTTTGCAAGAGAAGTCGTCCCGGTTTCCGGCCCGGACGAAGCGTTTTCGGCAACGGGTAAACCGGTCGTGGATATTGTACGGAGCGCCTACGTCGAAGGCATTTCCGCCGAACTGGCCGAATCTCTGGAAGGGGGTGAAGGCGGGCGGGTCGCGATGGCATCCCTGCAAAACGATAAGTTCCATTTGCACGTAAAAACTTCCAGTCAAGCTTTTCTGGTGCTGCGGTCGAATTATTATCCCGGTTGGACTGCCATGATCGATGGGCGGTCCACGAAGATCTATCGAGCAAATTACCTTTTCCAGGGAATCGTCGTCCCGCCGGGAACACACGATGTCGTGTTTGGCTATTCGCCTGTCAAGTACATTGTGGAAATCTATATCGGCCTGGCCGTGTTTCTGATTTGCTTAGGGCTTGCGCTTTTCAGTCTGCGGTTTCGTCAACCTTCCGGTTTTGCGCCTTTCGCCATCGCCGAAACCGAAGCGAACGGCCGCCTTATGCTGCGTATCATTGCAATATCGTTCTTTATTTTAATCGCCATCGGCTATGTTTTGCACCACGCGCATTGGTCGTTTGAAAAAATGAAGTATCCATTCTGATTGGATATATCCGGTGATCACATAATTTCCAGGATGCGGACCTGGAGGCCGTCGTAGCGGACCTGAATGCGGCCGTCGGCGTCTTGCGTAAAGCTTTCGCCGGTGCTGTAATCGACCACGCACAGATCCTGCCCGATGCCGGACAAGTCATAATCGACGAGCATGGACCGTTCGTTCGTGGAAACGGAAAACACCCACGCGGCCGTGTCTTCCTCTTTGACCACGTAGTCGATCATCGTCGGGAAATCCGACTGAGGATCGAGATCCATATCCGCTTCGTCGGTCAAAATCACGCGCATCAATTCATTCATTTCCGCCACGTCGGCCAGATAGCTTTCCCACACTTCCGGCACGGCGTGAATCGTGTAATCCCCGGCGTAGTTCCAGGGGATCAGCCCTCGGGCGCCGAAGATGATGAACTGCCAGGCCATGTTGCGCATTTCCAGACCCGTCGGGCGAAAGGGCGCGTCGTAATTGTCGTAAATCCAGTCCCAGGAAAAAGCCTGCATCACGCCGACGACGGGTTTTAAATCCTCCGTGGCCGCGCGCGCCTCTTCCATGGACGCCTTGACCATGGACAGGAAAATGTAGGGGACCGGGTACGGATCGATCATGAAAAATCCGCAGTCGTCTTCGTAAAGATTGAAATCATCCATGGCCTGTTCCACCAGGCAGTCGGGATGATTCGGATCGTACGTCGAAAGGATATAATGCGTTTGCTGCGTCAACTCTTTGTCCGGCCGATGCAACGCCGGTTCGTCGAAAGTGTACCACCCGAAAAGGCTTCCCACATCGTTTCTCTCGTCAAGCCCTTGCTCAAGTTCATCTTCGGAAAGGTTGAAAACGTCGTTTTTGTTGCTCCAGGGATGCATGATGATGAAAATGCCGTAATCCTGCGCAAGCTCCAGCCATTCCACCTGCGCGTCGGTACCGTCGCCGCAACATCCAGGCCCGGTCAGGGCGATGTTGAATCCTTCGTTTTTGAACGTCTCAAGCGATTCGGCGTCCCGCGGCACGCTGTAAAATCCCAAGGGGAAGAAGCGCTGCCCGTCGACGGTGAAAAACATATTATCGTCAAAGGAAATCACGGAAGGATCCTCGATATCCGCTTCCGGCCAGGCTACAGGCGCCACGGCCTCGCACTGACGTCCGGGAGCTTCGTCGTTTGACTGATCTTCCAGCAGGTCGTCTTCTCGATCGTCCGCCTCGTTTTGATCGTCGTTCCCGGCCGTGACGGCGTCCACGGCGCTGTCGGCCGAATCGCCTTCATCCGCGTTGTCGGCGCAGGAAAACAAAACGGCGGCCATGGCGAAGACTATGAGCATCATCCAGGCTTTAGGCATTTTTTTACTCCTCCATATATGGCGTCCGGCGCCGTTTGCCTTTAAGGGGCCGTGGCGTCGTAAAGAGTCTGGGCTACGGTTCCGACAGTGGTCCTGAGGCCGTCGTCCATGGGATCATAGAAAAGAAATCCGATGGGCACGGGGATGTTCAGGAAACGCACCGGATGGCCGAAGAATTCGTTCCATGCCAGATCGGCCATTTCCATGATGAAATTCAGGTTACTGAGCAAAAACCAGTCCGGGAGCATGGGGCGGACGTCCTCGGGGCCGCCGTCCAGAAGCGCCTCTCCCAGTTCCTGAAGCAAAACGAGCAGGTCCAAAACGACGCCGTTCATTTCCGGCGCCAGGTCTCCGAAATAGGGGACGTGATAAAGTTCGCCCTCATCCCAATGCCCGTTGCCGTTGGCGTCCATGTAACCCAGGACGTCGTCTTCCTGGTCGTCGATTTCCAAAAGCGCCGCTTCGAAAGCTTTGACCATGTTCAGCGGGCCGCTTCCGATGTTCACGCCGGCCTCGACGAGATGCGCTCGGCCGCCGTCGACAAAATTCAGGAAGTTCGGATAATCCGGATCGTCGAGCAGCGCCAGAATCAATCCGCTGTATGAATGAATCATCTCGCCGATGCCCGCGCCGTCGGACGGCAAGTCCCAATCCGAGTACGTGTTGTAGTTGAACGTGAAATCGAAAGAGAGGAGGAACTGATCCAGGCCCTCCATGAAGTTGGCCCAGGCGATCAGGTCGTGAAGGTCGGCGGCGTCCCATTCGCCGGACATCTCGACCACCACGTGCTCGCCGTCGTACCACATGGGAAATTCTTCCAGATAAAACCGCGCTTCCTCCGGGCGGTCGAGCAGGATTTCGCCGTAGCGGAAAATCTCGTCGTTGATGGGCATCAGGTTGTATTTGATCATCGACTGTATCACCGTTCCGATGCTCTTTTCATCGCCCCGGTGCGGCGAGGGATCGAAGCCCGACAGGAATCCGATCCAGTCGTTGATCCATGTCAGATATTGCTGCACGTCGGACAAGACGATTCCGTACATGGCGTCGGCGCTGTCCGGGCAGATTTCCAGGGCGCGGATGAATTTATCGTATCCGCCTTCGGGATCGTGCGCGCCGAGAAGCAGCTTTCCTTCGACGATCAGCGGATCGTGCGCAGCCCAGTCGCATTCCGACGTTGTGTCGTCATCCGCGTCGTCATCTGCGTCATCGTCGATGTCGTCATCCATGTCGTCGTCGACGTCGTCATCCGCGTCGTCGTCAGGCAAAGCCGTGTCGTCATCGCCGGCGTCGTCATCGTCGTCATCGTCGTTGCACGAGCATCCCGTCTGCGCGACGCAGGCGATAAACGCCAAAAGGATTATGATTAACAGGGTACTATTGGTTTTCATTTTCACCTCCCACCGCAGCCGGATGGCGCGTCGTCATCATCCTCGTTCGCCGAAGCTACAGAGGATGGGTCATCATCGGGCGTTTCCACCGTGACCGCGTTGCGGATATGTTCCTCCCGGTCGTCATCATCTCCGATGTCGCCGGAAAGCGGTGTCGCATTTATAATCTCGCTCGCCAAAGAGCGATTGCCGTTTTCATCAAAAGATTTGAGCCATATGCTATGTTCCCGACTCGGCGCCAAACCCTGCAGAACGGCGCTGCGACGATCCGCATCGACGCGCCCTCCGAAAAATTCATCGCCGTCATAGATGCCGTACCAGATATCGAAGCCCGCCAGATCCTCGTCCGACGGCGCGTCCCATGAGACGGCGACGGCTTCTACCTGGGGCTGCGCGCTCAGGTTCGTCGGTGCGCCGGGAGCCTGCTCGTCCAGGTCGCCGGTGATTTTCTCCGCGACTTTCCGCCGCCAGTCCAGCACCGCCTCCCAGTCATGCTCCCATTGATAGGTGAGCGGCGCCACGGTGCGCGTCACGTCGTCCACCCACTGTTCATTCCCGCCCGTGTCCAGGAGGTGAAAATACTCGTAGTCCTCCATCCCTTCGCGCAAATATTTCATGCGCAGGGACGCGACGGGGATATCCGTTTCGCCGCCGATGCGGTCGATGGTTCCGGGATAAATCATCGTGCCGTCGCCCTGGCACAGAAAACGGGTCGAGTATTGCGAGTCCCAGATATCCTGCGAACTCGTCAGATAATTGGTTCCCCAAAACAGGATGCCCTGGAAATGGTAGCGCCGCGTGAGCCAGAGCCAGATCCGCATGTGCGTGGATTCCTGATCCACCATATGCGCCGCGTACTCGAAACCGATTGTAGCGCTCACGCAGTTGTACCACCATGTCCGCAATCCCTGCGCGCGCAGGTCGTCGTAGACTTCCGGGAACGGTCCCCAGGGCAACGAGTCGGTGAACAGGGGTTCGTCGGGGCACCAGATGTCCACGTCGGGGCCAAGAGCCGGCGTGTATTGCTCAGTCACCATCGGTTGCAGATCCGGGTCCGCGTTGTGAAGTCTGGCGGCTAAGTTTGCCAGGGAAGCGTATTCGGAAGGATCGGGCTCGTCGGGCATATAATACCAGAGTTTTTCGATCCATCCTTTTTCCTTGAAATGCTCGGCCCAGCCGTCCCAGTACTCCCGCTCCCAATCCTCCGCGGCCACGTCGCCGGGACGTCCTCCCGGGGCACCGGGCAGGCGGATTCCCGTAAACTCGTATCCCGGTTTGTAAAACGTTCCGTCCAGATAGGGCTCGTGATAGGCGTCGAAATCGGTCCAGTCCATATCAAATGTACTGGTGTCGTAATTCCAGGTCGCGACCGGGCCTCCCTTTTTCCAAGTATAAAGGCTCATCCGATGCCGGGCGAATTCCTTGAAATACAAATCCATCAGCGTGTCATCGTCGTGGACGCCGCCGTGACCCGCGTGCCAGTTGATGGCCGTGCCGCGGTAGAAATTATAATTGCTGTCTATGGAAAGGTTGTTGGGAAGCTCGAAATCCCACACGCGCAGCGTGACGGCGCCGGTCCACTGCGTCTGCCCGTCGGCGGTCACCGTCACCGTGGCTTCATAATCTCCCGGCGCCTGCTCGGCGGGGATATATACGTCGACGAAAACGGCTTGCGTGTAGTTGGCCGGAACTTCGAAAGGCGCGCCGCTGCGTTCCTCGTTAAAAAAGTGATCTTTAAAAGGCGCCAGACCGTCGGGCCAGTCTCCCGCCTTGGAAGGATCCGGGGGTTTGTGGCTGATTTGATCCGCGGGAACCGGCACGTAATGCACGCGGTATAGTTCCGCCGTTTCAATATCCTCGCCGGGCCCCGAAAATTCCGTGACCGCGACGTTGACGTTGGTGATTTCCGCGTCGTTTCGAATGAGGATCTGAAAGGGCTCCCACTCGTTGCGGGCGCTGTAAATCTGATATGTATCTTCGGCGATGAAACCGAATTCGGGACGGTGCTTGTTGGTGCCGTGCGTCAGGCCGACGCGATAATCGGCTTGGGCGCCCGCGGCGATCAGCAGCAACGCGACGGCGGCGATCAAGGTGACGAATTTTTTCATGGCCTTAAGCCCCCCGAGGAATGCCATATGCCTTGAAGATCGAAACGGTGTCGGACCAATCCTAACCTTTTGGCGTCGGACGGGTCAAATGGATTGAGAGGATTATTGAAACCGCCGGATGAAATTTTTTCTCGGCATTTGGGATTTTTGTATTGGTCCTCTCGGAAATCTGAGATGATTCTCGAAAATTCGGTATTCTTTGAGGTCGAATTGTAAAAAGCATCTCCGGGAAACGCTGGTTTTATGCCGATTTTAGCGTTTGTAAGATCTGGAACGGTAATTGCATCAGCTTTTAAGCAGCTTGTCCGAAACGAAAGTTTCGCGGCAGGGCAAATCTCCTTCTGCGATGCCGGTTTTGCCCCTCCGGTGTCGCATTTTTTTTGCCTTCATTCAGCCTCCATCACAATAATTTCCAAGATATCGGTTTGAATCACGACAAGCCGCGCGCCTGCGTGGAACTTGTATAAAAGCAGGCGGGAGGATATATAAAATGCATGACAACCAAAACAAGGAGAGAATTATGGATCGAAAGAAAAAAGGGATTATTTTCATCAGCCTGTTTTTGATAATTGGCATGGGTGTTTATTTTATCGGCTGCGGCGGCGATGATGACGACGATGATAATGATGATGACGCCCGGGACGACGACACGGAAGATGACGATACGGATTCGCCTGACGACGACGACACGCAAGCCGACGACGATGATACTTCGCCCGATCCGGAAAATGCGGATACGCTTATTATCACAAGCAACTACAGCAACCGTTACCATATTTTCAGCGGCGATACTTACGAGCATCTGGACGTGATCGAACCTCTTTCCGAGGGAATGCAGGGCGTGGATTACGCCACCATCGTCGAACTTGGCGGAAAAGGAATGCACTTCGTCCTGTTTTCCTCCAATCCCGCCGAAAGCGGTCATGATGAAATGTTCGGCGCCGACGCCTACACCGGCGCCAATCCGTTGCGCCTGACATATTTCGAAAACGAAGGTTTCGCCGACATCGTGCCCGCGGGCGCGTTCGGCGTATTTTTCATCGCCGTGCAGTCCGGAGCCACGCCGGAAGTCATGAAACTGGAAGCCACAACGGGCACGCCGTCCGTGTATAAAGGTTCGGGATTTACGAAAAATATCGAGCAATACATTTGTGAAACCACGAGATGGGAGAGCCCGGATTATTCCCCGGCGGGACTGTTCGCCGCCGGATGGCATTGTCAGGATCCCGAGGGGCCGGACACCGCCTCCTTCTCCACGGTCATTACCATGGAGGAAGAAGAAGACAGCGACGATTGCGGCTCGATTGTCTGGAAGCGAAAAAACGATTACGCCGCCATCGAAGACCTGTGTTTCACCTACGACGGAACCATGGTGATCTTTTCCGTCGGGCACAACGCCGAGGAAAAACAGGTCATCGCCGCGAAGGTGGATTCGGATGAAACCGAGCAGGATCTGACCGCTTGGTTCAACGGCGGGCACATTCAGAATTTCGATTGCGATCCCACCGGCGGACGCATCGTCTATAACGAGCTTGAGACCAACGCAAATTTGTTTATCCTGGAATACGAGGTGGGCGACGGCGAGATACTGACGCAGTCCATGACGCCGGAGCAGATCACAACGGACAATGTGTACCGCCGGCCCCGATGGGTGAAAAATTAAAGGGCTTGAATAAGTCGTCATAATAAAACACGGATCACGGCTTGCCGCGGTCCGTGTTTGCATTTGATGGTTCGCGCGGGAGTTCTTGTTTTCCTTCGAATTTTAAGGAAAGAATAAAGAATCACTCCTGATCGGGGGAAACGGCAAAATGGCGAAACCGGCGGTCAGAAGAAGGCGGCGCATCAGGTCGCTTAATTCTTTCAAGGCAAAATTTTTTCTTTTTGTCTTTTCCGCCATTGTTGCGTTGATTTTAGCCGAAACAGTGGTTCGCGTCGGTAACTTCGACTGGCGATACGTTAAAAAAGTGCTTTATTATCAGGGAGTGGATGTGCCGGCTCATCGCCCCGCCATGGATCCGATTCTGCTCTACGAGTTAAAACCGGGATTTTACAGGCTCCATGAGGATAACGTGACCGTCAATTCAGCCGGGGCAAGGGGTCCCGAGAGGCTTGTGAGCAAAGCGCCGGGAATATATCGCGTTGTCGTCATCGGCGCATCCAACGTTTATGGAGCGGCGGTGGATGACGCGGATACCTGGCCGATGCGGCTTGAAAAAGAATTGAACAAAAGATACGGCGGTTCTTTCGAGGTGTGGAATTACGGCGTATCGGCTTATGTCGGCCTGCAATTTGCCAAGAAGGCGGAAATCGCTTTGCGCACGCTCGATCCCGATTTTATGATCATCGCTCTCACCAACGGCGGAGTGCGGGCCTTTTTGCGGGATGCGCCTGTCGCGCCTTTGTTTGAAAAATTCCCGCGCCTATGGTTTGAATTCGCGGTTTTCCCCGAATTTGATGTGCTGTCCGAAAAAATCAATGATTTTCTTGTAACGCATTGGCGCACTTACAGGCAGGCGCTTTTATTTATGCGGGAAAAGCACGGCGATCAGGATGCCTGGGAGAAATGGCACGAGTCGCGCAATGCGAAGGCCGTCAGGAAGTATTTGAATGAAAACAAGGATAAAACGCAGCACATGATCTTTCTATGTCCGGCTGTCAGTCGCATATATTTTTGGAATTATTACGCCAGAACGGACGTGCCGGTCTTTGAACTGCGCGCGGATAAAATGCCGCGGGAATATCGCGAGATTCATCCGCCGCCTCACGTTAATCAGTGGTATGCCGAGCGGATGGTTGAATGGTTCAATGATAATAACTTAATTTCTTTAACCAATAATACCAACAATCCATAAATATTTTTTTTCAATATCCAATAAATTGTATAAAACCAAGTAATAAACTTGAAAAAGCTGTTTTGCTTGACATGTAATAAACGTTTAAGTAGTAATTCGTGATGGTTGTGGAAAATTCATAATTAGGAGGGGCGCTCATGAAAAGAGGATGTCGGTTTTTCATCTATGGTTTGTTGGTATTTAGCTTTTTACTCAGCGGATGTACTGCTGCGGTAAAACATGATTTTTGGACGCCGAACGCGGATTTCCTGGATCATACGATTACAAAAGCGGTTAATGAGATCGATGAATTGGGAATCCCGAAGGATAACACCATCGCCATTGGAGAACTGGTCAGCAGAAAATCGGACAACAGTGTTCCCAGCGCTTTGGTGTATGACGAGCTTGTACGATTGTTGCGAGTCAAAAGCTATAGAGTTCTCGATCGGGATCGCGACACAATTCGCCTTATGGCCCCGGAAGCGGAGGATTCTTTTCCGCTGACCGTCAAGCCGCTGAATATGGGAATTGAAAATCCCACGGCTTATGACGCCATCGTCGGAGACCCGAATATGGCCATGGCCGAGGAAAAAGGCGGCAATATTATCATTTTCACACAGAAACAGAATCGAAATGGACCGGAATCCTACAACGTGATGGCCCGGTTGCCCAAGGCCGATTACCTGCTGCTTTATCGCATTCTCGAAGTCGGCGTGCGCTACGGTGATACGGAAAAACCGAAAAGCGGCATGGTTTTGCGCCGAGCCCGCGTTGCGTTCAATTATCGCGTTGTTTCGACAAGCGGCGGCGATGTGATGTGGAGCGGGCGCGTTGACACTGTTCTGGAAGATGAAATTCCGTCGAACATGAAAACCAGGTTGGCTCAGAATCTGTATCCGTATTATCCGCATAACCATCCGGACTATACTCTTAAATCCAAGGAAAACGACGCCGATGACTATACCGGAAAATCCACCAGCAGCATCCTGATACCGGATAAGGACCGGTACAAGGGATTCAGCGTCGGCGAGGCAATGTATTCGGACGGCGACTTCAAGGATAATTACGACGAAACCTCCCTTGAGGCGTCGGTGATTACAATCCGGCGGGTCATGCCCGAAATTTTCGACAAAGCCTGGATATGGGGTTCCGCCGGTTTGGGTTATGTGACTGGCACGAACGATAAGACCGATCAGGGTTTTGAGGAAAAAACCGATCTGACTTTATTATACGTTCCTCTCAGGTTGAATGCCTTGTACTGCTACGGACACGGTCCGGTGCAGCCCTTCTTCGGGGCCGGCCTCGCGGCGACTTTGGCGTATCATAAGGCGGAATTGCATCTTCGGGATAATGAAAAAGACGCCAATGAAGATCTTGATGATGCGACGGCTGTGAACGTGCTGATTTCGCCTATGTTAATGGGCGGCCTGCGAATCGGCAATGTCCACTTCGACCTGTCGTATATTTATTCCCACAAAAGTGAACTGGCGGATTCGTGGGAGGAAAAAACCTTGGTTCCCAAAGAAGTCGACATGACGTCCCTCACGATTCAGATGGGGTTGTTGTTCTAAGGGATCGCAAAAAAACGGGACTTTAGAGCGTCCCGCCGCACGGCTTCATACCGGCGCGGCGGGGCGCTTTGGCCTTTTCGACTGAACGTGCATTTTACTGTTGACTATAAAACGCCTCATTTTTAATATTTCGTCATTAAGCGAGGTGGGCTATTTTCAGGAAGTTTTTTTCAAATTGCGGCTTTGTCCTGATGGCTTTGATCATCGGCGCATGTCTGTGTCCACCGGATCTTCTGGCAAAAAAACGCGGCGGAAGCATCACGGATTCAGGCAATGAGGCTTCGGGTCAATGGTATCATAAAAGCGTGGCCCTGGTTGTCGGCATCGATGAATATCGCCATGGCTGGCCGCCGCTTTGTGCGGCTGTCAGCGACGCGAAACTCGTCGCGAAGGAACTGGAAAGCCAGGGGTTTGAAGTTATCAGGCTTCTTAACAATCAGGCCACGAAAGCGCGGATTACGCGCTACCTGTACGATGTCATCCCGGGAAAAGTCGGTCCGGGAGACAGGCTGATCATTTATTTTTCGGGACACGGACAAACGGAAACGGCGCCGGGAGGGCAGCTGGGATACCTGGTGCCTTACGACGGGTGCATGTCCAAACGCAAGGATCTTTTCTCGTCGTATATTTCCATGAAGGAAGTCAAAAGCATCCTGATGGATAAATACAAGGTCAAGCATATTTTGCTTGTATCCGACGTGTGTTTCAGCGGTTTGATGACCGGCCGAGGCTCCGCAAAAAATGCGGAGATCGACACGGCTTTGCGTTTGAGCGGCAGCATGGTTCTTACCGCCGGGGGAAAAAACGAACCCGCGGAAGACGGCCTTTTCACCAGTGTTTTTCTCGACGGAATCCGCGGCGGCGCCGACTATAATGGCGATCACTACGTGACTTTCAGCGAACTGGCGCAGCATACGCGCCGAGATGTTCTCGATAAAAGCGGCGGGCGCCAAAGGCCGCTGTACGGATGGTGGCTGGGTGAAGGCGAAATCGTATTCGCTTCCAAATCCACAAATCCGTCAACGCAAAAAACGGCAAGCCCGCCGATTGCAAGCCCGTCCGAAGTTGCAACGACGATGTCTTCCGAAGTCGCGGCAGCCATGTCGCCCGAAGTGAAAACGGCCGGGGAGATTACCGGAATCTATCCGAACGCCCAAAGCCGGAATCCGCGTTATCAGTTGACCGGGTGCGGAACAATCCTGGATAAAAACAATCGGTTGGAATGGCTCGTCGGACCCGATCGGGACATGGATTACAACCAGGCCGCCGCCTGGGCGCAAAAGCTGGGATTTTGCGGCGGACGCTGGCGATTGCCGACGCTCAAAGAACTGGAGACTCTCTATCTCAACGGCGCCGGGAAAGCCAACCGCGATATGATTTTTAATGTGGATTATCAAAAAGTCTGGAGCAGTCAGAAAGACAATCCGGGAATCGCTCACTATTTTTATTTCTATCGCGGTTTTTCCCAGTGGCAGGTGAGAACCGACGCAAAGGATATGAGAGTTCTCGCCGTGCGCCGCCATGCAGCTTCTCAATGAGTTTCCACGGAAATCCTTTTGTTCGCATTTGGGTGTGAGCTTTAAATATCCCAATAAATGTTTTTCGACGCGCTGCAATGATTGACTTACCGCGCATGCGCTCATTATGATTTTGCCCACCATGGACTTGCGCCCCTTAATAAAGACGATTTTACGGCTGCGCGCGCCGATTCTGATAACGGTGGCGGCTATCACCGCAGTATCTTTCTTTTTCGCCATTCGCCTGGACTTCGACAGTTCCATCGACATCTGGTTTCTGGAAGACGATCCCGACCTGGTCATATATCGGGATTTCCTGGACCGGTTCGGCGCCGACGAAGTGGCGGTCATCGGCATATTCGCCGACAACGTGTTCACCCCCGAAGTCCTTGAAATCATCGATCGCGTCACGGCCGAAGCGCGCAATGTTCCCCACGCCTATAACGTGCGCTCCATTTCCAATCTTTCCGTCGCCGTCGGCTCCGACGGGATGGTCGATTTCGGTCCCCTCTTTAAAGAGGTTCCCAAGACGCAAGACGAGGCCGACGCCATCAGGGAAAAAGCCCTGGCTTCGCCTTTTCTTGTCGGCAATTTGATTAACAAAGACGGAGCCGCCTCAGCGGTCATTGTGAATCTGGCTCAGGACGGCCAGGACTTTATCGGCAAAATGGAAATGGCTGACGGATTGCGCGCCATTGCAAAAAAGGAAATGCGGCCCGGCGTGCAATTGCACGTCGCCGGTTCGCCGATTATCGACGACGCATTTTATCGATACAGCAAGCGGGACGCCCAGATTTACGTTCCGGCAACTTTTCTATGCGTTCTGATCATCGTGTTCCTGGTTTTTCGCCGCCTGAGCGCCGTGGCCATCTGCATGAGCGTCGTGCTTTTCGCCTCGATGTGGACCTTCGGAATTATGAGCGCCATGGGCATTTTGGTAAACGTCGTTTCCGTGGCGCTTCTCGCTTTGACCCTGGCGGTAGGTGTTGCCAATGTTGTGCATATTCTTGCCGATTATTACCAGGAACTCGAAGAAGGCTTCGAACCGAACAAGGCCATTGTCGACAGCCTGGAGCGCCTGATCACGCCGTGTTTTTTCACCAGCATGACCACGGCCATGGGCCTGCTGTCCCTTTCCGTCAGCGATCTCAAGCCCGTGCGGGATTTCGGATGGCTGGCCGCGCTGTCGGTGACCTTTGCATTTATTTTGAGCTTCACCTTCGTTCCCGCCGTCCTCCGACTGGCCAAACCCCCGTCAAAGCGCTTTATCGAAAAGCAAAAACGCGGATTGATGACCAAAGTCCTGGAAATGACCGGGCGCCCGACAAAGCGCAGCAGCGTGATGGTCTTTATCGCGTCCTTGTTTTTAATTGCTCCGGGCGTCTATGGCCTGATGAGCATCACGACCGGCAGCAATCCCGTGAAGTTTTTCAAAAAAGCGATCCGCTGAGGGAGGAACTGCAATTGGTCGACGGCGCTCTGGGTGGAAGCGTCAGTATCGAATCGCTGATCGAAACGCAGCCGGGAGGATTGAAGGAGCCGGAAATCCTGCGCCGCATCGACGATCTGGAGAGATACGCGGAAACGCTCCATGGCGCCACGACTTCATTGTCGGTGGCGGATATTCTCAAGGATATGAATCGCATCATATACGACGGCGATCCGGCTCATTATCAAATTCCGGCAACGCGCGCCACGGCGGCGCAGTATTACCTTCTTATGGAAGGGGACGAGAATTTCGATCAGTACGTGCAGGGCGACTATTCCGTGGGGCGATCCACAACGCGCGTGGAGCTCATGAAGGCGGAACAGTTGATGAAGGAAGTCAAATCCTTCTTCGACAAGGTCGAGCGGGAATTCTCCGGAAAAGAACTTAAGGTCACCGTCACCGGATTTATGAAGCTTATGTACGACATGGAGCGATATCTTATCACCAGTCAGATTAAGAGTTTCACGACGGCTTTCGTGGTGATCAGTATTATGATGATTATTTTGCTGCGCTCGCTTCGTTTGGGGCTTTTCGCGCTCATACCCAACCTTGTGCCGATATTTCTGGGCATGGCTTTTATGGGATTATTGCATATCAACCTTGATCCCGGGACGGTCATGATCGGCTCCATCGCTTTGGGTCTGGTTGTGGACGACACGGTGCATTTCCTTGTCCGTATGCGACGTTTCATGCTGGCCGGCAGCAGTATCGAAGAAGGAATCAAGCAGACGATCGACGAAGCGGGCCGGCCGATCATCGTCACCAGCCTTTGCCTTGCCGCCGGATTTTCCGTGCTGGCGTTGGGCAGCTTCACGCCCAATATCTACTTCGGCATGATTTCCGCCGTGATCATTTTATTGGCGGTCGTCTTTGATTTGATCGTTTTGCCGGCCTCGCTGGTATTGGTCAGACCCGTGATCAATAAAAGAGGGGCAGGCTCTAAAGAAGATTCGCCGCCAGTTCCGCCAGACCGGAACGCTCGCCCTTGAACAGGGAAACGTGTCCGGCGATCTCCTGCCCCTTTAATTTTTCCACGACGTAGGACAGGCCGTTCGACGACGAATCCAGGTAGGGATTGTCGATCTGATAAGGATCGCCGGTGAGCACGACCTTCGTGCCTTCGCCGGTTCTCGTGATGACGGTTTTGACCTCGTGAGGCGTCAGGTTCTGCGCCTCGTCGACGATCAAAAATTGATTGGGAATCGAGCGCCCGCGAATGAAGGTCAGAGCTTCGAGCTGGATGACTTCCTTATCTTCGAGTTCCGCCAGGCGCGTATACTGCGCCGCTTTGTCGCCGGGGCTCGACAGCAGAAAATCCAGGTTGTCGTAAATGGGCTGCATCCACGGCCGCAGTTTTTCGTCGATGCTGCCGGGCAAGAAACCCACGTCCCGGCCCAGGGGAACCACGGGGCGGGATATCAGGATGCGCTGGTAGACTTCCTCTTTGACGACCTTCTGCAACGCCGCCGCCAGGGCCAGCAGGGTTTTTCCCGTCCCGGCTTTTCCCACGAGGGTCACCAGCTTGATCTCGTCGTCGAGCAGAATATCCAGGGCGAAGCGCTGCTCGCGATTGCGCGGGTTTAAGGAAAACACCGAGCCTTTGAGTTTTTTGACGACCTGCACCTGACTGCCGTTTTTCAAACGGCACAGGGCTGTATGATTCGGATTGCTTTCATCGATCAGCGTGAGAAACTGGTTGGGATATAAAGGATCATCCGAGCTTTCGATCTCCACGGAGCCCTGCGCGTAGAGTTCGTCGATGAGTTCCTTGGGCACCTCGAACTCCGCGGCGCCGCTGTAGAGTTCCTCGATGTCCACCTTGGCGTTTTCGAAATCCTCGGCTTCCAGATCCAGGGCGTCGGCCTTGATGCGCAGGTTCGTGTCCTTGGTGACGAGGATGGTGCGGGCCTTGGGATTTTCTTTTTGCACGCGCAGCGCGGTGGCGAGAATGCGGTTGTCGTTTTTGTTGTCCAAAACGATGCCCGCCAGGCTTCCGTTTTGTTCCCGGTCCAGGACGATCCGCAACGAGCCGCCGACGTCGAGGGCAACGCCTTTGTTCAGTTTGCCCCTGCCGCGAAGGCCGTCGAGAATGCGGCTGACGGCGCGGGCGTTTCTTCCGATTTCCGAAAGCTCTTTTTTGAATCGGTCGATTTCCTCGATCACGATGATGGGCAGGATGATGTTGTTGTCTTCAAAAAGGAAAATCGCGTTGGGATTGTGAAGCAGCACGTTCGTGTCCAGGACGAAAAACTTCGGGCGTCCTTTAGCCATGTAAATCTCCCGTGGGAAAAAGGAAATATGGATTAGCGGTATCGGCGGTTTGATTTGTCAGGCGGGATCGTTTTTGTTTCAAGTTCATCCTTGAAATGCGTCAAAATGGCGCTTAAAATTGAGGCGCCGGTTCGCCTTATTTAATGTTTTAATACGATGGTGCGCAAAGTTACAAGAGAAATTTTCCATGGCCGAAAAACGCATCACGTTAGAGTCGGAAAAATTCCATGTTGCATGGTGGTACCGCGCCATCGTCTGGATCGGCACATGGATCATCGCCATAATCCTTCATCTGCTTTTTAAAACGTGCAAAGAGATCGTCATCGGCGAAAAAGACGAGCTTGAAGCGCAGAAAAAGGCCGGGAAACCGAATACATACGCCATATGGCACCGCAGCCTGATTTGGGCCATGTACTATTTCAGAGCCCGCCCGGGGGGCAAATACAAGCCCGTGGTCATCGCCAGCCGCAGTAAAGACGGCGAATGGGCCGCAGGAATGCTCAAACGGTTCGGCATCGCCAGCCCGCGGGGTTCCAGCACGCGCAATGGGAAGCAGGCCCTGGAGGAATACACGGATCTGGTGAAAAAAGGCTATAACGGCTCGCTGACCCCCGATGCGCCCAAAGGACCGGCGCAAAGAGCCAAGATAGGGCCGATCATCACCGCGGCGCGCACCGGTTCGCCTCTCATGCCCGCCGCGCAGACCGCCAAACCCGCGTGGCGCCTGAGCACGTGGGACCGGACCTTGGTCCCCAAACCTTTTTCGAAGATTTATCTATTGTTCGATGAAAAACCCATCGATATTCCGGCAAACGCCACGCCCGAGCAGCTTGAGGATTGCCGCAAACTTCTCGAACAGCGCCTGAACATCCTCAGCTATCAGGTCGATTGCTACGCGGAAAACCCCGCCGCCTGGGACAACCCCCGCGACATCCCGATCCCCGACGATTACTTCGGAGAAAACTGGGATCCGTTCAAATTCAGCACGAATTATTATCAAAGCTGAATAATTGATTGAGTCGCCATTGACCTAAGCGCATTTCTTTGTTTTGAATACTATCCATGAGTAGCGCATCGCCCGATAAAATCCTGATCGTTGAAGACGACGACGCTTTGGCGTCGCTGATGCGCGACCGCTTGCGCAAGGAGGGATTAGACGCCTCCGTCGTTTCCGACGGAAACAGCGCCGAGATCGCCATTCTGAAAAGCCGGCCGGACCTCGTGGTGCTGGACATCATGCTGCCGGGCATCGACGGCTTCGAGGTCTGCCGCCGCGTCCGCCCGCGGTACCAGGGCGCGATCCTGATGCTGACCGCCCGGGACGGGGATATCGACCACGTTTTGGGCCTGGAGCTCGGCGCCGACGATTTCGTGGTCAAGCCCGTGCGTCCGAGAATCCTTATCGCCAGAATCCGCGCGCTTTTGCGCCGGATGAAAACCGCGCCCGTCGAAGAAGGCGAACCGATCATCGCCGTGGGCGACCTCGTGGTGGATGTCTCCCGCCGCGAAGTCAGCCTGAAGGGAAAGCCCGTGGACCTGACCACGCTGGAGTTCAACCTGCTGCGCCTGCTGGCGGAAAAAGCCGGCGCCGTCATGAGCCGCGACGACATCCACATGGCGGTATACGGAACGGCTTACGACGGCATCGAGCGGTCCATCGACGTGTACATATCGCGCATCCGCCAGAAACTCGGCGATGATCCGGCCAATCCGTACTATCTGAAAACCGTGCGCGGCGCGGGTTATATGCTGGCCGGCCACAAGTCATGAGGCGGCAGTTTCTCCGTTTTTATTTCGGAATCGTCATCGTCCTTCTGCTGGCCGCGGAAGTGTTCTATTTCGCCGCGCTGCGTAATCTGGACAAGGGCGTGGACCGGCGCCTGGAAGAAACCATGACGCCGCTGGTGCGCATGATCGGCGAAAAATACCGGGAAAGCGCCTGGGAGCCGGGGGCCCGGGACAGCTTCGCCGAATCCCTCCGGGAGATTTCCCCGTATCCCATCAATCTTATCGACCGAAGGATGCTGTCGCTGCCCGACGATCTGCTCAGGCGCCTGGACGCCGGACAGGTCGTGGCGTTTCAGGGAGAAAAAGACAGGTCGGTTTACGGCGCCGTGGGCGGCGAAACGGTTCTGGCCGTCGGCCCCATCGCCGCGGGCAACGCCGCGCCGCCGCTGTACATCATGCTCCTGCCGCCGCTGGCCACGGCTTTGATCATCGGGTTTGCCGTGTATCTGCTGATACGCCCCATCGAAAGACGCATTCGCACTTTATCGCAAAGCGCCGAGAAATTCGGCGGCGGGGACTTGCGTGCGCGGGTCGAGGTCGGCGCCGCGCATTCGGTCAACGAACTGGAGGAATCCTTCAACCGCATGGCCGAGCGCATCGAAAGTTTCGTCGAAGGCCAAAGCGAGATGCTGCGCGCCGTGTCTCACGAACTGCGTACGCCGCTGTCGCGCCTGTTTTTCGCCCTGGACGACGCGCAGGCTTCGACGAACATCGAAGAAAGCCGGGAGCACCTGGCGAGGATCGATCATTCGCTGACCGAGCTTAACGACATCGTCGACGAACTCATGGTTTTTCTTCGCCTGGATAGGCAGGCCGCCGGGCCGTCCATCGAACGCGTGGATTTGAAACCGATGATCGAGGATCTGGCGGCCATGGCCCATGAACGGCGTGCGGGGATTGTCATCGAAACGAAAATCGGCGACGAAACGCCCGCGGCGGATCCGTATTACTTGAAACGCGCCTTAAGCAACCTCGTGGTCAACGCCGCGCGCCACGCGAAGTCCCGAATCCGAATCTCAACCGGGACGGGCAAAGGGACTTTTCAAATCATGGTCGAGGACGACGGCCCGGGCATCCCGGAGGACAAGCGGCAAAAAATCTTCGATCCTTTTTATCGCATCGACGAAAGCCGCTCGTCGGAAGGCGCGGGCCTGGGGCTGGCCATCGTCGCCCGGATCATGCATTGGCACGGCGGCCGGGCGCGCGTGGAAGCTTCCGCGTCGGGAGGAGCGAAGTTTATTTTGAGCTTTCCGGCAAACGCAAGCGGCGCGTGAAAATGTGGTCCATCTCGAATTACCGCACTTAATAGTGAAGGTTGTCATTTCATATTTCGTTTGCGTCACCGTAATCCCCTTTAGGGGATGTTTGGTCAGTAGCGAAGGGCTTTAGCCCTGGAACAAAGAGATTGATTCATTTTAAATAAACCCCTGACAAAGGGGTGCAGGAAGCTCAAAAAGGATTACTGGCCTGCGTGGAAAAATGCCGCCCCCGATGATTTTCAGATGTTCATTCTGTGCCTTGACGGCGAGCCGATCGGGGAGATCGGCTATAAATTGACCGACGTAAAAAGCGGCGCCGCCGATTTCAATATTAAAAATTTCCGGCGCGATTTATGGGGCAAAGGGATCGGGACCGCGGCTATGAAAAAATTTCTTCGATTTATTTTTGCTAAGCGGGCCGTGAAAAAAATCGTCGCCGGTATCCGGGAGCAAAACGCGCCGGGGCTGTCGCTTTACCGTCGCGTAGGATTCACGGAAGTCCGGCGGTATTTCTGGGAAGGAAATAAATACTTCGCGGGGGGCATAGCCGTCGAAATGGAGCTATCCGCGCAAAGTTTCCAAATTTCGCCGAATTGTGATTTGTTAAAACAAGGTTAGCAAAGGATTAGCATTTTTTTTGCCTTTTCGCTAATATCTGCCCGTGTTTTCCGATTAGGAGGCGGCGCCATGAGGCTCAATCGCTTGATATTTCTGTCACTGCTGACGCTTGCGGTACTGATTCCGTTTGCGCTTTCGGGTTGCGGCGACGATGACGATGACAACGATTCCGACAATCTCGTCGACGACGACGCCGACGACGACAGCGATGACGACGGCCCCGTCGTTCCCACGACCGTTGACGTCGCCTTCATGCCGGTTCGTGACGGCGATACGTGGAAACTTGGAGAAGCCGCGGGCGAACCCCACGCTTTCAGAAACGACCTGAACGTCGAATTCGGCGAAAAAAGCAGCGGCGAACCCATGTCCATGGCCTATTTCATGACCTTGTCCGATATTCATTTCGTAGACGAGGAATCGCCGACCAGGCTGACGTTTTTCGACGCCATGACTTTGCTTGGCGGCGCTTTCGATTCGGCGTATCGCCCGCAGGAAGATCTGGCGCCGTTTATCTTAAACGCCCTGGTGCGAACAGCCAATCAAATCCAGGCGGATTACGATCGCGATTTCGACTTTATGCTCAACATCGGCGACTCCACGGACAACGCGCAGACCAATGAGATGAAGCTTCTCATCGATGTTCTGGACGGCAACGCTCTGACGAGCGGCGAACCGGGCTACGCGCGGCCCGACTCCGGCGATCTGGATATCGATCCGTCTTCGGGATTGAATAACGGCGAGCGGGATTTCGGCATTCAGGAACAGGACGCCGACGGCAACAACATCAATTTGTACAATCGTCCCGGCTACCCCAATTCCAATATGGATTTCCCCGTGGCCGGCCTTAAGAATACCAGCGGAAGCCTTTTGAACTGGTACTATTCCATAGGCAATCACGATGTTCTGAACACGGGCAACTTCAATCCCGACAGTCCGCTGACTTTTTACTCGAAGGATGATTACGTGGCGGATGTATGCCACTACGGATATATCCCGGGACTCGGCGGCGCGGTGGCCTATTACGAGGAAAATCCCTGGCAGTCCTTTTTCATCGACGGGGGGATTTTCGGCCTGAATCTGGACTGGAACTTCGTGATCGGTCTGCTCGGCGGCATCGGTTTGATTCCGGATGATTATTCCGTGGATGTATACGAGCAGTTCGATCTGATGACCTTGCTCCACGATACGCCCGAGGATCCGAGCGATGACGGCGTAGCGATCGCGCCGGATCCCGAAAGGGCTTTCATGGGCCGCGACAACCTCATGTCGTTGATCAATGAAAACGGACACGGATTTGCGGATCACAATTCCGACGGCATGGTGGATCACCTGGACGGCGGATACTACAGCATGGATTTGCATCAGATGAATCCGGCCTTGCAGGCGCCCGTCCGTTTTCTGTTTATCGACGCCACGGAAGACGGCTTCGTCGCCGACGGCGGCATTACCCCCTATCAGCTCCAGTGGATAAAAAATGAGCTGGACCGGGCCGTAGAGGACCAGGTTCTCGTCATCGCCGTTTCCCATCACCATGAAGATGCCATATCGAACGCCGGCGACCTGCAGAAGCTTTTTCACGCCTGCCCGAACTTCATTATGCATCTCGTGGGCCACGGACATTACAACTACGTCAAAGCGCATTCGGCCGACGACGGCGATCCTCTGCACGGGTACTGGGAAGTGGAAACCCCGTCGAGCATCGATTTCCCGCAGCAGTCGCGCATCATCGAACTCGTGGACAATCGGGACGGCACGGGCGCTGTATTCCTGACGGTGTTCGATCACTGGGATCTCGAAGGCGACGATTCGGATACGCTGGCTCTTCTCGGAAGGGAACTGGCCTTTGCCGACGTGCTGCGGGAAGGCTATGACGGCACGGGTCATTTCGGCCACATGGGCGGAATCACGGACCGGAACGTCAAACTCATTTTCGCCATTCCGGACGAAGTCGCCGCCAAGCTGGCCAAGATCACCAACGATTACCCGATCACTTCCGGGACGGCCTTCGGCGCCGGCGATTTTGCGGGCAAAATGAAGCTGACGGATATCGAGTACAAAATCGATGAAAACGGTGTGCGCGCCGAGAAGAAGAGCATGTCGCAGCTGATCGATCACCTCGTCGAGAAATTGGACGCCGACGAGAAAAGCGGATTGAGAAAACACCTGACGGATTCGCTAAAGGCCGCGCCGAAAGAGGACGATTCGGACCAGGCGTACTTGTACTGACGATTTTCATCGCATCTTTTTGAGATATTCCAGATTGCTTCTGGCCGCCTTCATTTCGAAGTCCAGGGTGAGCGCCTTGTAATACTGCGCCGCCGCGCCGTGGCGAATCTCGTCTGAATTCATGGGCGCGGCGGCGATCCAGTTCCCCAGATAGACATACGCCAGGGCCGACTCGCCGTTTTGAACCATATATTCTTCGATTCGCCGGCGGAAATGCTCCTCCTGCCCGGCGAATTCATCGGTCAGGCGCGAGACCCAAAAATCAGCTCCCGCCCACCAGCGAAGATCGGGAATGTCCGTCACCCGATTTCGCCGCAATTCGGCTTCTGTTTTTAACGCCGGGCCGGCGTCGGGCGGCTTCGGCAGGTTGAAAGCTTCCGCGATTCGCTGCGCCAGGAGGTGTCCGACCAGAATGTGGCCGCGAACGTTGTAGTGACAATAATCCAAAAAGATTTCGTAATCCGGCATTCGCTGCGGGCTGCGATCCGCAACGGATTTTTCCAGGTCGTAACTTAATACGCCAAGCCTGCGCGCTTCCGATTGCAGGACGGCGTTGATGCGGGCGCCGGCGCGGTTTTGCCGTCCCGTTAACTCGATGCTCCCGAGCGCCAACTGCCTGGCCTTTTGTCCGTCATAGTCCGACAGGTAATAAAGTTCCGCAAGTTGCGCCAGGGCGTGGGGCTCCCCGCCGTTCTCGCTGAGGTTCAACTGCTTCATCCAAACCGGCAGCATGCCGCGGCACGCATCAGGGCCGGACACATCATAATGCGCCAGGGCCGACATATAGATATTTTCAAATGTCCGCGGTGTCTGCTCCGAGTCCAGCTCGACAATGAGTTTTGCGTAGGCGTCGGTCGCGCCCGAATTTCCCAACTGCAAGAGCGCTTTGGCATAAATCAGTTTCGCCGCCGGATTGACCGGATCGTCCTTTAGTATTTTCTCCATCGCATGCGCCGCCATTTGCGGTGCGCCGTAACGAAGCGCCCAGCGGGCGTCTTTGAAAAGATAATGCTGGTCCGGTCCGTCGCCGGCGAAAAACCACTGCCGTGAATGAATGTAACGGAGATTGACCGGAACCGTGCATATCATAAAACGCGCCCCGGCGTTTTTGGCCAGGTGCGCCATTCTTTGAAGGGAGCGGCCCAGCCGTTTTTCCGCAAACTCGATCATCGCCGGGGTTTTTGTGCTGGGGGCCACGAAGTTGACTTCGGCGGCAGCCGCTTGTTTTTGCACAGGACGCAAAAGGCGGGCAACGGCAAAATGGCGTTCGATCTTTCGCGCGAAGGTTAAAGGCGCCTGTTTATTCGGATTGATCGCCAGAGAGGAATCGAGAAACTCGTTATTTCCCATCACCGTCAAAATCAAATCCGGCTTGATCACGCCGATGTATTTTTCCAGCAGATAAGTCAGTTGCGGGCTGGCGTATCCGGTTTTGGCCAGATTGACGACGCGAACGCGCCGCTTGCCGCCGCTTTCGTTCAGGAGGCGTTCGATCCAGGCGGCGAAGGCGGCGGGGGGCGCCACGCCGAGGCCGACGGCCTGGCTTCCTCCCACGAGGACGATTCTTATTTCATCATCGCCTTTTTGCACGGGCAGGGTCTGGCCGATTCGCTCGGGCCATAGCAGGTGGTATTGATCTTTGCCCTCGATTCGCGCGCCTGATATGGGAGTTCCCGACGGGAGCGTTTGAAAGGCGAGGGGGCTTCTCGCGTCCACCGGCTCGGGCGGTATGAAATGTTCGATGATGCGCGCGCCGCTCTCGATGATGAATACAGCCACGACAAAAGCGGCGAATGTAAATGTCAGGCGCTTCATGAGTTTGAACCGGTCCATGGCTTTTTCTATCATGGGCAGGCGTGGAATTTAAGGCAGAAAGTCCGCCGGGGATAATTTAATGGAATATAGCCGGACGTGTTTTTTGAGCATCAGGGATTTATGGTCATGGCGCATCGAAAACCGTCGTCGGGATTGGCGGCGTTCGGCCCGTGAAAATGGATGCTGTTTCTATCGAAGGAATACGCGCAGAATCTTTCAAAGCAGCCGTCCCCGTCTTCGTCCAGGGCCGTGTTTTGCGCGCCTTCGGTTTGATGCGCGCAGCCGCCTAAAATGATGACGTATTCGTGATTCGGTTCTTTTGGGCATCCCGTTTGGTAAACAGTTTCATTTACCCATTCGGATACGTTTCCGACCATGTCGCAAACGCATTCCGCGCACGATTCCCCGGTTCCGGCTCCAAGTTCGGAATATTCCTTGCCTCCGCGTGCGGGAAAACAGCAGGCGCCGGTAGGATAAATCCCTTCAGGTTTATTCACATGACATCCATTTTTAACATACCGATTTTTTCCCCAGGGCCATAGCTTGCCGTCGCTTTGGAAGGCGACTTGCCATTCTGCTTTGCCGGGAAGCCTTTTCCCCGCGTTTTCGCATGATTTTTTCGCATCGAACCAGGAAATATTCACCCAGGGCAGTTTGTTCTTTTTGGATTGGGCGGCGGGAACCGGTCGGTCGCCGGTGATCCGGGAACCCGCAAAAACCGCTGTGGCGTCCGGTTGGGAGGCTTCGTATTTATCAATGCAGAAGCTTTCGACCTCAACGCATTGCGACTCTTTTATCACCGAAGATCTCCGCGGGTTTTCGCATTTATCTCCGATAATCATCCGGCCGGTTACAGGGTAAATTCCCCCGGGAACGGCGACCATGCCGGCGGGACATTGAAGATTGGAAAAATCCTTTCGTCCCGGGCAGCGTTTTATTTCGGGATCCGGGATTTCGTCTGACCGGCCGAGATCTTCATTGATCTCGTCATCATCATTTTCGTTTTGAAAAAAGAAAAGAAATCCCAGGCTGATGATGATGGCAACGCACATCACGGCGCAAAAAATTTCCAGGAATTTCACGATCCTACAGGAACTTTTTCAGATTGTATTTTTTCGCCAGTTCGATTCTTTTCTCATCCGGCAGGGACTTCATATACGCTTTCCAGCCGGGGCACCAGCCGGCGTGCCAGCGCCACAGGCGCCCGAGAAAAGATTTTGGATTGTTGTCGTACTTTCCCCGGAATCCGCAGTTTTCACAGTTATGTTGCGCCATTTTTCAATCCCCCTTTTGGTGCTGTATTTCCCACTATGAGTCTATCAGATATCTTATAAAGAAAAAGCGCTTTGGCAAAATGGAAAAATTTGCATCGGCGAAGCGCCGCCCCTGCCGATTATTACGGCCCGAGTCTGTCCGGCAACTGACGGACATCGCTTTGATCCGGGCACTGAACAAGGAGCCGTCGAATTTCCAACCCGCTTTTCGGATCGACGAAATCCGGCGCGATATCGAAAAGAGGCTGCAAAACGAACTTTCGCTCCGTTAATTGCGGGTGCGGTATAACGAGATCGTACTCATCGATGATCAGGTCGTCGTAAAACAGAATATCGATGTCCAGGGTTCTATCGTCCAGCGGGTTTTCCCGCATCCTTCCCGCCGCGGATTCAATATAAAGGCAGACTTCGAGCAATTGTTCGGGCAAAAAAGCGGTTTCAACTTCCATACAGGCGTTGTAAAAATCCTTTTTCGCCACTCCGCCGGCCGGCGGCGTTTCATACACCGGCGACACCCGCACGACCGAGGTTTTTTCCATTTCATGCAACTCGTCGACCGCAAAGCGCAAGTTCTCCAGCCTGTTGCCCAGACTGGAGCCCAGTGCAAGATAAATGCGATGTATAGAATCCGAGCCGGTTCCCATAAGGTTGATTCACAGCCGTTTTAGCAGCCGCATCCTCCAGTGGCTTCCGAGTCTTCGTCGTCGTCATCGGCCGCCGCCACGCCGTCATCATCGCTGTCGGCGCTGTCGTCGTCGGAAACGTCGTCCGCCGCATCGTCATCCGCGTCATCGTCGGCCGACCCTTGCGTGACGGTGATGATCACCTCATCGGTATCCGAATATTGCCCGTCATCGACTTTGAGCTCGAAGGTATAGTCGCCTTCCACGTCGGGCATGAAGGTTTTCGTTTCGCCGTAAGGATGCTCATCCGAGTATACGATTTCCACGACACCTTCGGGCGCGTCGGTGAGGGTCCATTTGAAACCGAGAGAGTCATTTTCGGGATCGACGCTGCCGCTTCCGTCGAGGGCAACTGTGTCCATTACCATGGCTTCCTGATCTTCTCCGGCGTCGGCCACGGGCTGCGTGTTGTCGTCGACACCCTCGTATCTGGCCCGGGAAAGACTCATTCCTCCGGCGAATCCGGCGGTGCGGCCGACCATGTCCATATCCATGTATCCCAGGCCCTCGTCGTGGTATTGTTCCCAATCCCATGTCCGGCCTTTGTCGGTGGTGATGAACATGCCTCCGCCTATGGGTATGCTGCCGGCGCCGTACATGACTGCCGCATATCCCAGATCGTTGTTGATCATATAGATGTCGCTGATGATGTAATTGGCGTAAGCCGCGTCCGGCACCGACTCCGGAGCCGTGGCGGTGTTCCAGGTCTTGCCGCCGTCGTCGGTGTAACGAATCCGCTCGTTGCCGTGATCGCCGTATTCTTCCTCCGTGACCACAACGCCATATTGTTCGCTGGCCATATCGATGCGGGAGGCATACCAGTTCATCCGGTCGATGAGGGTTTCCCAGGTTTGCCCGCCGTCCATGGTTTTATAGATGCCCTCGGTCAGGATCGCTTTTTCCGAATCCCTTTGCTTTTCTTCCCACTGCCAACGGTAAACGGGCGAAGTCCGCAGGCGCGTGCGGTGCAGGGCCAGCTCGGCCGGATCGTCGGCGAGGCTCTTGGCGGTGTCGCTGTCGTCGTACCCGGTGGCGACGTAGCCGATATTCTCGTCGAGGAAACTGGAACCGTTAAGCATTACGTCGGAGCCGCTGATCGGGCTCGGCAAAGCGGTCCATGAAGCACCGGCGTCGTACGTGGCCAGGATTTTAATGGGTGAAATGAGCGCGACGCCGAAAGTATCGGTCACGCATTCCAGATAATCGATCGAGGAGCCGAAGGACATCATGCCCGTCAGGTCCACTTCCTCCCAGCTTCCCTGATCGCCGCCGTGCGTGGAGCGCCAGACGCCGCCGGTGATAGTGGTCATTTGCAGGCCCGCCATCAGAACGTTGTTGGAGTCGAAGGCCGCCGCGGCAACCATAATAGGCAAACCGGTCACATCCGAACCGCGCAGGACTTCAAAAATGGTGTTGCCGCCGTCGGTGGATTTGAGGCCGAGAACCATGACGTCGGATTGCAGAAGCGTCGCGGCGACAAAAGTGTCGGCGTCAAGGGCCGCAAGGCCGATCATGCCGAAGGAAATTCCCACATTCTCCATACCCATATACGCCCAGTCGCCCGGATCGGCGGCGTATGCCGGGACCGTGAATGCCAGAATCATAAGAGTGATGAGAGCCTTTTTCATTTTTTCATCCTTTCCGAATCTTTTTGGAAACTTCCTCAAGCAGTGCGAAAACCAGGGAAAAATCCAAAATTCGCCGACAAACTAACGCCGCCGGCGAGGCCTTGTCAATCAAGCCGCCACGATTATACCACAGGGTGTCGGGACAGGCCCGAAATCAATTTTATTGTGACGGGAATCACGGGAGGAAAAAGGGGAATTCCAGGTAAAACCCGCCGCGCCGCAAAGGATCGCGGCGCGGCGGATTCATGATACGTCAATGTGTCAGTTCTTCTTTTTGTCCGGCGTCCACTCATCCGCGCCGATATCCCAGAACGTGTTGTCGGGACGCGCATCGCCTTCGAAATCATGGTCGACAAGGTCGGCGAAGGTTGAATCGCCGTATGGCGCCGGATCGGCGCCGGCGTCGCGGCAGGGGCTCGTCTGCGGGATGTGATAATCGTCTCCCGTCGGATCGACGAATTCGGGATCCGCGCTGATGTTGCCCGAGGCGTCTGTGCAGCCGGTCCAACCGCAGTCGTTCATATCCGCGAAGGTGTTCGCCTGGCACTCGCCGGGATTGACGTCATAGTAATACACCATGCAGTCCATGTCCGTTCCATAGATGTCGTTATTGAACAGCCTTAGCGTTCCGGTGTTTTTGTTATAAAGGCCGTGGCTCTCGTAGTATCCGGCGCCGCTGTCGATCATGTTGTTGACAAGCGTCGCCGTTCCGCCGTCGTTGTATAATCCGTAGCTTCGGCTGTTAGTGTCCGCGCCGACGATGGTGTTGTTCGCCAACGTGGCCGTCCCCTCGTTGTACAGGGCATAATAGTAATCTCCGGCGCCGTTGAGAAAATAGTTATTGGTCGCCGTAACCGTGTCGGCGTTGCGCACGGCGTACGTGGAAGTGCTGGCGCCTGAAGTTCCGGAATCAATGACGTTGCGGTCCATCGCGACATCGCCGTCGTAATTGATCACGCCATGGCTGTATGTCCCGGCGCCGACGTCGAGAGTGTTGTTGTACAGGAAGGCGGTGGCGCCGTCGTGATTGTAAAAGGCGCCGTTCCGGTTTCCTATACCGCCGTCAAGATCGCTGTTTTGCACGGTTGCGTCGCCGACGTGATTGCGCACGGCGTATGTGTGATTGCCGCCCTCGCCGGCGTCAATCTGGCAGCCGTCCAGGGCCAGGGTCCCGCCGTTATTGTATACGCCGTAGGCTCCGACCCCCGTATAACCGGCATGGATCGTGCTGTTCGTGATGGCGACGGTTCCGCCTTCGTTATTGACGCCGTAGCCGTAATTCCCCAGTCCTCCCTGAAAATCGCTGCCGTCGAAAGTGGCGTCTCCCTGTTCGACGTAAGCGGCGTAGGCGTGATCCCCGACTCCGCCTTCGAAATCGTCGCCGTTAAAAGTCGCGTCCCCTCCGTTGAGAAGCGCGGCGAACGTGTTGCCGGTTCCGGAGCCGCCGTCAAACGTGTTGTCCGAGCTGTTCACGGAGGCCAGTTCGGCGAAGGTGCTGTAGCTGTCTTCCGTGGGATAGCCGGCGTCGATGGCATTGCCCGTCATGCTCAACTCGCCCGACTGGGCGTAAACGCCATAGCTTTTCAGGCCGTCCTCCCCGCCGTAAATGGTGTTGTCCGCTAAAAACGTGGCGCATGATTCGGCGTACACTCCATGACTATCGTTTGAGGCGCTTCCTCCGTCGATGTCGCAATTCGCGATCGTCAAATCGCTCTCATCGCTGAAAACGGCGAAAGTATTGGCGGTGCTTGCTCCGCCCTGGATCGTGCAATTCGCGATCGTTGTCTTCGGGAAATAATTAAGAATGCCGATGCTGTCTTCGGCTGAATTCCCATCTCTGCCCCGGATCATTAAGCCTTCAATTGAAACCTCGTCCGGCGCTCTCGTCGGCCTATTGGCCGGGGATCTTGCGGGCTCCTCGCCGATCATGATTGCCGTGCCGCCTTCTCCCGATGCAAAAATCCTGGTCAAGTTGGCGGCGATGTCCCGCGTCCAGCCGGCGGATTCGTACCCGCCGTAAAGAGAGACGTTCGTCGTGACAAGTTCCTCGTATTGGCCCGCCGCGATGAAAACCGATTTGCCCGCCGCCTCCGCTTCGGCCGCGGCCGCATTGACAGTCCGCATGGGCGCGGCCTGCGTGCCGGGATTCGAGTCGCTGCCCGTCGTCGCCACGAAAATGCCGTTTCCGTCTCCGCTTTCAAAATCGACCTCGTCGCAATCCTGATCGACGCCGTCGTCGGGAAGTTCCGAAGCGCCGGGATTGGATAGAACATCGGCGTCGTCGCAGTCCAGAACATTTCCCTGGGAGTCGAGGGCCGCGAAACCGTCGCCGTCGGCGTCGCCGCTGGACGCGTCGCCGATGATCCCATCGCAGCTGTAGTCGATGAAGTTGACTTCGTCGTCTTCGGCGCCGGGATTGACCAGGTAATTGTCGTCTTCGCAATCGTCGCCGCCGGTATCTTCGGATTGATAGCCGTCGCAGTCCGCGTCAAAGCCTTCGTCGATGGTTCCGTCGCAGTTATTGTCAACGCCGTCGAAGACTTCGTCGGCGTCCGTGTTGATCTCGAATACCGTATCGTCGCAGTCGCCTTGCTCCTCCGTATAGCCGTCGCCGTCATTGTCCTCTTCCGGGGAACCGTTTCCCACCGGAACACCCGCGCAGCCGGGCTGGCAGTAATCCCCCTCCTCGACGCAGATATCCGATTCGGAGAGGCAGGGATTGCCCTCGTGTCCGCATTCGTCGCTTTCCTCGTTGCACGTGTCGGTCTCGTCGCCGTTGCACCAGAGTCCGTCGTCGACAGGGCAAGGGTTCCCCGCGTGGCCGCATGCGTCGTTATCCTCGTCGCACGTGTCGGTTTCGTCGCCGTTGCACCAGAGTCCGTCGTCTGTCGGACAGGGGTTGCCGGCATGTACGGAGCAGCTTCCGCCGCCGCAGGCGTCGTCTCCGTTGCAATACAGGTTGTCGTCGCAGTCGGCGCCGTCGTTGTCGCTCCATGAGTTGTCGGAAACGGCGACATTGCATATTTCACAGACGTTGTTCCCGTTGGTCTGCCCGTCATCGATGCAATCATCGCCGATGAGGCATCCTTCACATGCGGCGGTGTCATCGTCGGCGTCATCGTCCGTATCGTCATCCGCGTCGTCGTCGGCGTCATCGTCCGTATCGTCGTCCGCATCGTCGTCCGCATCGTCATCCACATCGTCATTCACATCATCGTTGACGTCATCCGTGTCATCATCAAGGGACGGATCGCCGGAATCGTCATCATCATCGTCGCCGCAGGATATCGTCGCCGCGAAAAGAAGAAAAACTGCAACGACCATAAAAAAGAAAGATCGAAACTTTTTCATAATGACCTCCCCATAGATTATGAGCAGATGTTATGGAAAGTTGATAAGAATATCAAGTCGCTCCGAACATGTTATTCTTTGTCCTGCGCGCGCGATAATTCGGCGAAACTACTGAATTTTGAATATTCCGAAAATCAGCTTCATGATCACTGGAATAGCCGTGAAAGTCGGCAGAGCGAACAGCATCCAACCGATGGATACGGCGATAAAAGTCATGGCCCAGGAGACAAATCGGGTCAGCTTGTTGTCGGGGATTCGAGAGCCCGCCCGCCACTCTTTGCGCCACTGGCGGTAGATGATCAATAAAACCGCGTGGTAGACGCCCCAGAGAATGAAATGCAGGGCCAGGCCGTGCCACAAGCCGACGAGGATCATGGCGATCATGGTGTTGCGCGCGGCGATGTTAAGCCCGCGGCGATTGCCGCCCAGGCCGAAGTATACGTAATCGGTGATCCATCCGGTCAGGGAAATATGCCAGCGCCGCCAGAAATCGGCGATGTTGGTCGCCAAAAAGGGCCACCGGAAATTTTCCCGGATTTTATAGCCGAAGATGCGCGACAGGCCGATGGCGATATCGCTGTAACCCGAGAAATCGAGATAGAGATAGAAATAATATGCAAAGGCCGAAAGCCATAACGCGGGAACGGATATCTTGAAGAACGTCGCCGGACCAAGCATTTTTCCCATGGTGATGATCGGCGCGGCCAGCTTTGAAAAGAAGGCGCTGAGTATCAGGGTTTTGAAAAGCCCGGTGATGATCCGGGAAAAACCCACCGCGAAGTTTTCACGCGTGTGGCCGGGATTTGTTCGCAACTGCGTGAGAAATGGTTCGGGTCGTTCGATGGGACCGGACAATAATGTGGGCCAGAAGGTCACGTAGAGGATGTATTCGCCGATGCGGGCGGGTTCGAGCTTTCCTTTACGGATTTCGATCATGTAGGCGATGACGCGAAAAGCCAGATAAGACAACCCGAGAGGCGCGACAAAGCGCAGGTCGAATTCCGGGTTGCGCAGGCCGATGTATTCCAGCGCGGCGGGCGTCAGGACCACGCCCATCAGCTTGAAAAGAATCAGCGGAAACAGGGCGAAAACGACGTACAGGAAAAAGTATTTCCGGCTTTTTTCGGGGGGCTTTTTGTAAAGATATCTTCCGCCGTTGTAGCCCGCGAAGATCGTCAGGATGCTGCACAGGATAAATACTCCGTGCATCAAAAGCGTGGGCGCACCCTGGAAAATGATGAAAAGGATCGACACCGCCAGCAAAAAGGGCGCGCGGAATTTGTTGCGGAAAACGAACCGCCACGCCAGATAGGCGGCCAGCATGTATACGATGGTCGTTGGGTCAAACAGGATCATGGGGCTTTGACCTCATCGATCATTTCCACTATCTGGGGCAGAAGTTTTTCGGCCAGTACTTTGTGGCCGTTTCGATTCAGGTGATCCGCGTCGGTGAAATTGGCGCTGGGTTCGGCGTCGGTCAGATCCAGCACACGAATGTTGTTTTCCGTGAGCATGGCCGTAGCTTTGGCGCGGAATGCCTCGTGGTCCTTCCATTTGAAATAATGCTGCTGGTCGATAAGTTCCCGGTTGAACGGCGTAAAATAAGCCAGGGCAGGGCGCCCGGAATCCCGGACCATCTCCGCCCATAACTCAAGCACCCGCCAGTGCGGATTTTCATCGTCCATTTGTATTTTATCGTACACCTCGCGCTCGGAGTCGTGCGCGAAGTCGAGCATGTTCTTCCACATGTCATCGGCGGCGTTTCGTTCGTCGGGATTGAGGCGGCGCAATACATTTCTGCCGGTCTTGCCGGTTTCGAGAACCACGCCGAGCTTTCGCTCGTACCAGTCCTCGAACTGCATCATATAGCTGTCCATCAGGCCTGTGTTTTTGAAGGTGATAAGGCCGCGATATCGATAAAGGCGCCATAAATTTTTCAGATGCCCGCGAAGCATGACGTTGCGCCACTCTTTTCTTCGCATCTTGAATAAACCGTGAAGCAGTGGCCGCAGGGGTCTGACATTACGCAGGTAAAAGGCGTTGTCCCTGATGCGCAGAGGATTGCCCACCATGGGGTGATCGGAAAACAGCTTGTAGTGAATCGACAAAACCAGGGCGTCGGCGCCGTTCCACAGGGAAGCCTGCGTGATGGCGAGCTGGTCCCCGAGGTTGTTGCCCATGGTGGCGGTGTTGAGGCAATAAACCTTTTTTTCTTCTTTATTCAAAGTTTGCTCGATCAGAGCCGGAGCCGTTTCATGGGGCCAGGTGTTGGTGATGCCCTGCAGGACGGACGCGCCGAGAAACACCACCGTCGGATCCACTTTATGCATGACGCGCAGGTAGTACGGCATGACGACGTGGGACCGCTGCTCGTTGCGCAAGGCCAGGTAGGGGTGTTTCTCAAGCTTGCGGAACTGCTGGTCGAAGGCCGGCAACAACAAAAGGGCGATCAGGATGACGACGCCCGGCCGTATCTGCCTGGCCTGCCGCGTGAAATAGCGCCAGGTTTTTCCGAACAAGCCCAAGTTTTTCTACTCCGATTTCACGACCCCGGAATCCATGCGTATTCATTAAAGTATGAAGGCTTTTGAGGCAAGGGAAACAGTACTACCCAGGAAGAATGGCATTTCCGTTGACTTTTTACGATTGTACAAATAAAATATACATAATGTACATTAATATTGTACAAGATTGGAGGATCGGATGAAGTGGTCGGTGGCTCAGGCAAGGCAACGTTTCGCGGAATTGCTGCGCAAGGCCCAAAGCGAACCGCAGGCGATTTACAGCCGGGGAAAGTTGGTGGCGGCCATATGCGGCGCGGATGCCGACGAGGATATTCAAAAGCTTCTCGACCAGGCTAAAGGTTCTTCTATCAGCGACGCGTTTAAAAACCTGCGTGAAATTGCCGCCTCGGAGGATTACAAACTCATGCTTCCCAAGAGGCGTGATAGACGTAATCCGTTTGAAGATTCCGGTACATGAAATATTTGATCGATACCAACATCGTCAGCGAACTGGCCTCACGCCGCCCGGACGCCAGCGTGTTGCGATGGGCCGAAAATATTTCGTCGATTTATTTAAGCGTCGTTACAGTCGAAGAAATCCATTACGGTTTGGCGGCAAAACCAAATCCCCGAATCCATGCGTGGTTCGAGGATTTTTTCTCGGGCTATTGTGAAATCCTGCCGGTTTCGCGCCAGATCGCGCAGTGGGCCGGCGAGCGCCGCGGACAGTTCAGAACCAAAGGCCAAACCCGCACGCAGGCGGATATGCTCATCGCCGCCACGGCGGCGGTTCACGGTCTGGCGCTGGTCACGCGAAACGTGCGCGATTTCGACGATTGCGGGATCGCATTGCTTAACCCTTTTGGCGGATGATCAATCCTCGAAGGGGAAGTGGTACTGCGTGAGTCCCAGTTCGTCCCGCATGGTGATCAGTTGCTCCTGCAGTTTCGGATTCACCGGCGCGCCCTTGTCCTTACGCTCGTTCCAGGCGACCCATTCCTTTTCGCCGGCGGTGTAGATGCGCTCGGCGTCGGGAGCTTTTTCAGAATTGCGAAGCTGGCGGCAAATTTCCCCGGCGATGGACTTGAACCGGTCCACTGCGATGAAGTGGGAGATGTCGATGGCGATGAAGAACTGCCCCAGTTTGTAGAAGGTGCGCTCGCCGTTTTCGTCAAATCCCAAAAGACCCTTGAGGAAGGCGCCGTCCTGCAGCGCCGCCGAGAGAATTTCCACGACCGTGGCGAAGCCGTAGCCCTTGTAACCGCCGGTTTCCTCGCCCAGGCCGCCCAGGGGCGTCAGCGCCGCCTTGCCTTTGACCAGGTCGATGAGAATCTGCTTCGTGTCCGTCCGGGATTTTCCGTCGTGGCCGATGACCCATCCGTGGGGGATTTCCTTGCCGGCCCTGTCGTAGACTTCGATTTTTCCGCGCTGGGATACGGACGTCGCGCAGTCCAGCGTGAAGGGGAATTCCTCGTCGGTGGGGATGCCGAAAACCAGGGGATTGGTGCCGAGCATGTTCTCCACGCCGAAGGTCGGGGCGATGGAGGGCCGGGCGTTCGTGCCGGTGACGCCGATCATGCCCCGCTCGATGGCCATGAGCGTATAATACGCGCAGAATCCGTAATGCGTTGAATTGCGGATCACGGTCATGCCCAGACCGCACTTTGAAGCTTTGTCCATGGCCATTTCCATGGCGCGCTTGGAGGCCACCATGCCCATGCCGTGATGCGCGTCGATAACGGCGGTTCCCGGTGTTTCCTTGACGATTTCGAACTCGGTTTTCGGAAACTGGATTCCGGCGTTGATCCGGTCGTAGTAAATCGTTTTCAGTCGGCCGATGCCGTGAGAGTCGATGCCCCTCTTGTCGGAGGTAATCAGCACGTCGGCGCAGGTCTTGGCGTCCTCTTCCGGCACATCCAGGCCCTTGAACACGTCGACCATGAATTTTTCAAGATAATCGAAGGGAACCCATACGGCGTTATCGATAGCGGACATTTTCAAAGCTCCTTTATTTTGAATTCGTTTGGAATAAATCTCTTTGGCGATATCTGATGAATATTGCCCCCCGAAGCGAAAATCTACTATCGGCGTGCCTGAAATGCAAGGCGGCGGGGAAAAGGAATTGCCCGCCGTCTAATAATTGTTTCTGGTCAGTGCGGACTTCGACCTTGATCGGAAATTTTTCGCCTCTAAATTTCGCCCAAACGGCCGCCCCGTCAGCTTGCCTCGCCCCACCGACTGGGATCCAGAACGATGTCGCAATTGACCAGCGGCGCGCTTGCCTCATTGCGGAAAGGCGAATAGCAATATTCGAGGATATAGGTCATTTCCGGCAGCCGCACGGCTCTATCTTCCCCGATATCCCGGCTGGGTTTGTAATCGCCGTAATTGCCGTCGCCGTGGGATTCATCCCATAGGTCCCAATCGGTCCAGGCTGCGTAGTGGTCCACGGAGTTGGAATACTCGTCCACTACAATCCGCGCTTCCTCGTTGGTCAGTGGAAGCCCTGAAGTGCCCGCGGCCAGCAGATAACCGGCGAAATCCGCGTCCCATTCCGCGTGGTCGGCGCGGCCCTGATCGTCGTACATGATGTCGTCGGCGCGCTCTTTCAAACCCGTCAACAAATCGTAAGCGATGTCGTTTTGCCCCTGCATCAGAGCGACGTGCGCGGCGGCGATATGGAAATAACGGATGATCGCCGCGTTGAAGTAGTGCTGCAACGTGGCCACCGTCTCATACAGACCGCCGATTCCGTTGCCGCAATCCACGTCCAGGGTGTCATTGTACGCAATGAGCGTGGAAACGAGTTTGTTCGTGCATTCGGCGTTGGGCACCAGAACATTGTATTGTTCATAACTGGCCAGATCGGCCACGATATAGTTTTTGGGATCAATGGCGTCATTGTAATTCAGCGGCACATGTTCATTGCCGCCATCGTCTTTCGTCCGGATATACCAACCCGAATCGGTAATGTCCTTGGCCTGCGCGGTCAGATATTCGAGGGCTTTGCCCGCCCATTCGCGAACGCTTTCGTCGGCGCCGTCTTGCGCCACGCGCATCAGCATCGGCACGGTGCGGTTGATGTGGGGCATGTCGTCCTTGCTGCGCCAGCCCCGGATCCAGATGTCGCCCCAGTAGGGATTATTCGGATTATGGACCGTATGCGCGTTCCAGCTTTCCACGGGATGCCGGACCGGATCATAGTCCACGCACGTCTGGCGGTCGCCTTCCTCGGTGTAACAATGATTCACCGTAAAATGCGCCCGGGGCATGATGGCCTGCTCGGGATCGTTTTCGTCCCAGTCCATGGAAAGAAAGAGGGAAACGATGCCTTTCGAGTACGTCTCCACCACGCGGCCCAGGGTCTCGTCGCCGCTGGCCAGGTAGCCCGCCGCCGCGTTGTTGATGACCTTTCCCGAACGGATCATGATGTTGTCCGCGTTGCCCGTGTGCAGGAAAGTCACCACGTCGCCTTCCTTGACCGCCACCGTGTCCTGCCACCAGAGTTTGTAATCGAAAAGGCCCGTGCTCTCGTCCACGCCGTGCCCGTGCCACAGCACCCAGTGAAAGAAATCCACATCCTTGAAAAATCCGGTGATCTTCTGCGTGAAGTCGTCGATTTCCTGTTGCGTCAGCGCTTCGCCGACCTGGTCGCGCGTGAACGTGAAAGGAAGCTCCTCGGGCCAGTCGCGTTGCGGGGTTTGGACTTCGTCGCGAGTCGGGGCGAGAGGAGGCGTCAGGTCGACCTCGAAACCTTCCACTTCCTCGGGAGCCATGGTGCGGACCAGCCGGAATCCCAGATAGCGCGAGCGGTGACCTGGAGAATGACCCTGCCGGTATGCCGCGCGGCAGCGGGCGCCGCCGTCGTATCGGCAACTGCATCCTCGCGCCGCGCGAAAATGCCCGTCGGCGGGGCCGGAAGGGTCGGTCTCGTCGCCGGCGTAATCGGCGGCGTACCAATCCATCGTCCATTCCCGAACGTTGCCGAGCATATCGTAAAGGTCCCAGTCGTTCGCCTGCTTCGAGCCCGCCGCATGCGTTCTGCGGTCGGCGTTGCCGCAGTACCAGGCGATGGAATCCAGCGCCGGATCCAAAGGCGAACAGGCATTGTTGGTTATTTCGCCGTTATAAGTAGCGGTAGTCGTTCCGGCGCGGGCGGCGTACTCGAATTCGGCCTCGGTCGGAAGCCGGAAGCCTTCGCACTCATAAATGCTGTCGGCATTGATCAACAGGTCGGCGCTGTTGATGCCGCCGCTATCCTTGCAGTAGGTCGCCGTGTCGCCTTCCGTCTGATCTTCGTCGTTGCAGATGATGTTTTCCAGCGTGTAGCAGGCGGCTTTGCCTTGGATTTGCGAAAACTCGTTGGCGTAAGCGGCCGCGTCAAAGAGACTCACCTGCTCCACCGGCCAGCCCGGCGCGGGGACGATATTGAAGTGCGAGGGCTGCCAGCCCATCAACGCATTGAATTCGCTTTGCGTGACCTCCGTGGCCTTCACTTCGATGTGATTCGTCAGCGTGACCTGGTGTTGATCTTCGTCGGCATCCCGGCCTTGCTCGCCTTCGGGGCTTCCCATCATGAAAACTCCGGGAGGCGCCCACTCGAAACCTTCGGTGGTTTGCGGCGACGGCTCTTCGGTGTCGTCATCCACATCATCGTCGACGTCGTCGTTCACGTCATCGTTCACGTCGTCATTCACATCGTCATCGACATCGTCGTCGGCGCTGTCATCGTCCACGGACGGCGCACTGTCGTCATTATCGTCATCGTCATCGCCGCACGATACGAAAGCCGCGCAAAGCGTCATGATCGCGATCAGCAGGATTGCGAGCCGTGCAAAATCCTTCATTATGTGTCTCTCCCGAGTCAAAAAGTGATTGTCCGCTCCAAAACAAGGACATTAGCAATATATCATATTCGGCTCAATACGCATGAGAAGGTGAGGCGCCTTTTGCGATCCCGGCCGTTTGCCCCTTTTACTATCCCGAGGTCTTGCGCTAGACTGCACGCAGACAAGGCATTAATTTTTCTAAACGGACTGCTGTTTCCATCAAAGTGTTAATGAGCGAGGCCGCGCCATGAATCGAAAGTCGATCATCGAGGAATTGCAAAAGTCGAAATCATTGAAGCGATGGGATATTCGGGGGATCAATCTTTCCGATATCGACTTTTCAGGCGTGGACGCCACGGCGGCCCATTTCAGCGGCTGCGCGATGCGCCACTGCCGTTTCGACGGCGCCGTCTTGGGCGAAGCGGTTTTTGAAAGATGCCAGATGGACGGCGCAAGCTTCAAGGGCGCGGCGCTTGAGGGCGCGCGATTCAATGCGTGTCGCGGCATCGGTGAAAAAACGGCGCAGGCTCTTGGCGAAGCCGGAGCCGAAGTCGTCGGCGGTTCGCGCGGAGCGGCGATGTTCGGCGTGCTGGCCCTGGCGTCCGCGGTGATCATTTTCATCGCGATCCTCATTTATAAAGTCAACTCGCAAAGCGATATCGACCAGCCCGAGCCGTCGCCGACGGAAACGCCGATCATGGACGTCAACGCCCTGCTGGCCGAGGGGGTCAACGCTCTTGCCGCCCGGGATTACGAAAAAGCGCTGCCGCTGTTAAAAGAAGCGGCGGAAAAAGCGCCCGGGAATCAGGACGCCCGTTTTCAACTGGCCCGCTGCCTGCTGGAAAGCGGAAAATACGCCGAAGCCCGAAACGAGTTCGAGGCGATACTGGCTCGAAGTCCCGCGCAGGATATCGATATTCCCGCCCGGCAGTTTCTTGCGGAATGCTATCAGCGGGAAGGCAAAGACCAATCGGCGGACGCGGTTTACAAAGCGCTGGCGAAAACGTATGCGTCCTCGGCGGAAATCATCCGGGGCCTGGTGTTGAATCACGCCAACCTGAGATGGAAAACGAAGCAATACCAGGGCGCTCTCGATCTGTTGAACGAACTGCTGGAACTGGGAAACGACGAGCAGGACGCCGGCGTCTATCTGTTAATGGGGCTGGTGTACAAGGATTGGGGCAACCGAGAAAAGGCTCAGGAGAGTTTTGAAAAAACCGCCTGGGAATTCGATATGAAACTGCCGCCGGTTCTCGACGCCCGCGTGCAGCTGGCCCTATTGGATATCGAGGATGGAAATCAGGACAAGGCCGTCAGCTTTCTCAAGGAGCTTTTGAAACAGGGGGCGGACGAAGGCCAGGTTTTCAACGCGCTTTTTCAGGTCTACCAGAAATTATTCGAGGGCGGGCAGGAGCAGCAGGCCGAGGTATTTTTAGGGATGCTGACAAAGCTTTTTGCCGATTCCGAGCAAAATCTGGCGACGCTGCACGTGGAACTCGGCAAAAACGCCATGAAACTCAATCATCTGAAAAAAGCCCTCGAGCATTTTCAAAAAGTTGTGGAGTTGTCCAAAGATCCGAGGCAATCCGCCTGGGCCTCCGAGTCGATCGAGGAAATTTTGCGAAGGGATTTATCGGAAAAGGACGAAAAGAACGCCGCGGCCGCGCAGGATCAGCCTCCCGCTAAGCCCGCGGCGTCGCCGGGCGAATCTTCTTCTTCCAGCGACGCCTGATCAAGGGCCGCAAAGCAGTCGTCGACTTTCTGTTTGACCGACAAAAATAATCCCCGGCTTGTTTTATCCAGCTTGTATTTCGTCGTCAGATGAAAGCGAAAGGGATCCACGCCGATGGCGCCGTCGCCGACGCCGCTGCGGACCAGATAACGAAAGCCGCTTGCCTTTCCCGCGGGCGCATCCGCCACGCGGCCTATGATGTCGCCCGATTTGACGGTTGCGCCGGGATTCACTTTGACGGAAAGGCTGCCCAAACCTTTGATTACCGCGCTGACGCCCGTGCCTTCGTAAGATAACTCGACGCATTTGCCTTCTTCCGGCGGCAGCCAGTTGATGCGAAGGACTTTGGATGTAAAGGGCGCAATGATTTCCGTTTCCGGTTTCGCCAGAAAAAATATGCCCTGTCTGCTGGGGTTTTTCCCGGCCATTCGTCCCAGGCGCTGATATTCCGCAAGCGGCGGCCTCTTCAGGCGGGGAGTCAGGGATACGCCGTCGGCGTCGAAGTATTCGGGATAATCCTTGCCCGCTTCCCAGAAATAATATGCCCGAAGGTTCCGGTCGAGTATGCGGCTGTAATATCGGACGCCGTAAACGCGGGCCACGACGCCGCGTCCGCCTTCCTTGAAAACCAGCGTCGCCACGTCCTCTTTCGACATCTGCCGGCGCGTGTCCATTTGAAAATGAAGCGCCTCTTCGGTTTCCGACGCCAGCACCCTGCAAAGGCGCACGTTGTCGGGGAGGCCGTCGATCAGGGTTTTGAGCAGGCTGCCTTTGAGTTTCGCCTTCAGGACAAAGAATTCCCGCCGGGAAGTGAGTACAAAATCTTCTTTGTGGATGACTTTATCGTCGGATCCACCGGCGCTCTCATCGGGCGCATCATCCATACCCGCATCCGAAAGAGTCGCCGTCTCACCGGCTTTTATTTCTTCGGCAGAAGGCGAAGGGCTCGCCGGCGCCTGGATATCGGTTTTTTGATTTTTCGCATCATGCGGTGTTTTCCCGGTGCATCCCACGAACGCCAGGCAGATCCACAAAGGGAAAAGCAGGCCGATGAACGCGATATTTCCGCCAGGTTTTCTCATTTTCGTTATTTTTGAAGTCATCAGGCTGTTCATGTTTTCAATAATGAGACATATGGATTATTCAATCAATGGGGGCATTTGGCGCTCGCTCTCAATCCTCATTTCCCACGAGTGTTTTTGATTGATTTCGGAATTTGGCTATGTTATGCTTTTTCGAGTTGCTGAGGCGTTTTGTGAAATGAAAGGGTCTTGCATCCTTTCGAAGGACGTCCGGCAAGGGTCTTTATAACCGGGAGCGTCGAGTGCATTTGTAATCCCTTGCTGCCATTCGGAAGCGTCTTGGCTATACGCGTTGAGCCTGCCGTTCGTGCATCTGTATCGCCTGACTCCGTAATCGCTCATGGGCATTACCGAATCAATCAAACTCCCAAGAAACTCAAGAAGGGAAACGATTCATGTCCAAGAAGATTTTCGTGGGCGGGCTTGCCTGGGCCACGAACAGCGAAGGCCTCCAGGCCGCATTCTCCGGTTTCGGTGAGATCTCCGAGGCCATCGTCATTACGGATCGCGACACCGGTCGCAGCCGCGGTTTCGGCTTCGTCACATTCGACGATGAAGAAGCTGCACAGAAAGCTCTGGAACTCAACGGAACGGAACTCGACGGACGCACCATCCGCGTCGACATGGCCACTGAAAAACGCGGTGGCGGCGGCGGCGGAGGAGGAGGAAATCGCTTCGGTGGCGGCGGAAGAAACCGCTACTAAGAGCGCGAGGTTTTTCGCAAACCTCGGATTTGCATAACAAAACTGCTCTAATAGCTTAAAAATACAAGGGCATGCGGTAACCGACGCCAAAAGCGTTGCACCTATCGCGTGCCCGTTTATTTTTGATTTATTAGACGCAATTTTTTTTCGTTGAGCCCCACCCATTCTTTGCATGAAGCTGTAGCGATTCGTGGGAAACCGCGGAGTTCATTTATTTAATAATTTCTTTTGTATAATAAGTTCAACTGTGCTAGGGTTCACCCGTTGCTGAGGCGTTTTTCTTTATGAAACGGTTAATCGCCCGTCAGGGAGCGTCCGGCAAGGGTCTTTATCACCGGGAGTGTAGAGTGAACTCGTAATCCCTTGCTGCTATTCGTAAATGTCCTGGCCGTATGTGATAAGCTTCAAACCGCACGTCTATATCGCCTGACTTCATGATTGCTCAGAAGGCATTATCCAGTCATCAATATCAAGACTCCCAAAACGAAAAGGAAGTAAATCATGTCGAAAAAGGTATTTGTGGGCGGTCTCGCCTGGACAACGAACAGCGACGGTCTTCAGACTGCGTTCTCAAAGTATGGCGATATCTCTGAAGCTATCGTGATTACGGATCGCGATTCCGGTCGCAGCCGTGGGTTCGGTTTCGTGACTTTCGAAGACGATTCGGCGGCTAAGAGCTCTTTGGAGCTTAACGGCACCGATCTCGACGGTCGGACAATCCGCGTCGATCTGGCGACGGAAAAACGAAATGACCGCGGCGGAGATCGCTTCGGCGGCGGCGGCGGCGGCGGAAGAAACAGGTACTAAACCGATTCGCCGGGTTTTTATAATCCGGCGCCGGATTACAGGGCGCGCGGTAAAAGGCCATAATCGGCCGATTTGCCGCGCGCTCTTTTTTTATCCCCCGGAATCTTTCCCGCAGGCGTTTGATATTTTTAATTTATGGGCGCAAAGAGGCCGCTATGAAACCGCCGGATGATTCCGTGTGGTGCGTCATCAAGTCCGAATGCACGGACATTGAGATGTGCATGTAATACACAGACCGCTAATGTTTTGCGGGCGGTTTTGTTTCGCCGCGGATCAGGATTTGGCGCGGATGGACAGAAAAAGCGCGCGAACCTTTTTATCCAGGTCGTCCAAGGTTCCGGTATTTTCGATGATGTAATCGGCTTTCGCCCGGCGTTCGTCGTCGTCGACTTGCGCCGCCAGTACGCCCTCGATTTCCGTTTCGTTCCAACCGTTTCGCTTGATGAGTCTTCGGCGCTGTAAATCTTTGCCGCAGACAACGGCGATGACGCCGTCCATAGCATACGGCGGCGGGTTTTCCAGCAACAGGGCGGCCTCGATGATTCCCGCCGGCATTTGCCGACGCATAAACGTTTCGATTTTATTCCGGATGTAATCGTAAACGAGAGGGTGGATGATTTCCTCAAGCCTGCGCCTGGCGCCGGGATTGGTGAATGCGATGCGGCGCATGGCCTCTCGGTTCAGGGCGCCGTCGGAATCGATGATCTCGTCGCCGAATTCCTCTCTGATTCGCGCGATGCCGCCGGTTCCCGGTTCGATCACTTTTCGGGCCGCCAGATCGGCGTCGACGACGCCGCAGCCCAGGTCGGCCAGCACCGCGGCGGCGGCGCTTTTCCCGGAGGCAATGCCGCCGGTCAGGCCCAGGCAATAGAATCTCTTGTTCCCTAAGGTCAATACTTGATCCGGGTTTTAAAATGCTCCTGATCGTAACCGGGTTTGACTTTGGATTCCTTGATGGCCTTCACGAAATCGGCCGCCGTCTTCAGGGTCGCGGGAAATTCCGTCCAGACTTTTTGCCAAAGCTCCTGCTCGTGGGCGTCTGATCCGCCGGTGCATGCCAGGCCGTGTTTTTTCGCCAGATAGTTCATGTTCTTGAAATAGGTGGGCTGCACGAGACCCGACGCGGCGAGATCCAGAATTGTTCCGTTAAAGAATTCGACGCCGTCGATATAGGGCAGAATACCTGCCAGCGATTGTGCGTCGGGCAGTGGCCTGTCGGGGAATTTCTCCTCCAGTTTGGCGAAATCCACATGTTGGCTCAAGCAGGGGTGAGCCCAGACCACGGCGATATTTTCTTCTTCGGTCAGTTGGCTGACGGAGGCGTCGAAATTCGTCAACTCCTCGATGAAATGGGCGTCGGAAGAGTATACGAGAAAATCTCCCTCCGTCGCTTCCACTTCGATGGCGGGTATAATCAGCGCATCGGGAAGTTCCTTCATCAATTGACGCCAGGCGCCGATGTCCCCGTGATCCGTGCAAAGCACGACGGGCGTCGAGCATTTTTTCGCCTGCGCGACCAGGAAGTCCACCGACAGCGTGGAACAACGCGAGAAGCTGGAGTGGACATGTATATCGACTTGTATGGAAGCCAATTTGGACCCGACTTTTTAAAGATGACGCAGTGCGCTAAAGTCGGTAAGGAGTGTAGTGTGGCTACAGAAGCTGTGTCAATCCCCCAGCAATAATTCGCCTTGATTGTTCTCCGGGTGGCTTTTAACCCATTTCGCCCAGACGTTGTCGAAATCGTAAACACGCCATTCATCGTCTTTTTTACGCATCGTCAAAACACCGGTTTTCGATTCCGTGGGGCCTAAAGCGATCGTGATGTCGAATTTTTCTCCGGTAGGTTCAATAATCAGCGGCCGAAAAGCCGTGGGTTCATATGTCAGGATCTGGGCCATGACCATGGTTTTAGTGTTGGCGTCGTAAAACAGATTCCTGAGCGTTGTATGCGCGTTGAAGTAATCTCGGGCTTTATCCGGTTCTTCGTCCTCTTTGACGATGGCGGCTTTGTATATCTCATCTTGCGTGATCTGAAAGCTTTTCCAGAATTCCTCAATAATGGATTCGATGACTTCACTGTCCCGTTTCACCTGCAGGGCGTCGTGTTTCGGTTTTGAGCAACCCGCGATGAATACAAAGCAGCAGGCGATAATTATCACAGCTTGAAATTTTCTCATGATCGACCCTCAAAGTTTTTATCGCGAACTTTCTTATCACAATTTGCGCCTGAAATAAAATACGCATCGAGGACTTCCATAACTCTTTCTTTAACGCCGGCAGCCGGATGAATGCCCGACGGGCGTATAAAAAAGCCGCCCGAGTAAAAAAGGGCGGCTCTTTGAAATCGAATAAAGTATGATGATTAACGCTTGGAAAACTGGAAGCGCTTCCTGGCTCCGGCGAGGCCGTATTTTTTGCGTTCCACGACGCGGGCGTCCCGCATGAGGAATCCGGCCTTTTTCAATGCCGGCCGAAGCTCGCTGCTGAACTCGCAAAGCGCCCTGGCGAGGGCCTGTTTGACGGCTCCGGCCTGCCCGGTCTGTCCTCCGCCGCGAACGTTGATCTTCACGTTGAAAAGATCGCCGGTACCCGTGAGTTCCAGAGGCTGGGCGACCATGTAGCGCCAGATGCCGCGGAAGAAGTAATTTTCGATCGGGCGTTTATTGACGGTGATTTCCCCGTTGCCCGGCGTGATATAAACGCGGGCGATGGATCTTTTCCTTCTTCCCGTGGCGTGGAACTGCGAACCGGCGGGAGGAGGAGCGATTTTTAATTTCGGAGTTTCGGCCTTGGGCTCTTCGATGGCCGGCTCGGCTTTTTCTTCGGCGACCGGAGCTTTTTCTACCGCTGCTTTTTTCTCGGCGGCGGGCTTGGCCTTTGCTTCCGTCGCTTTATCCTTGGCGGCGGGCTTGGCCTTTTCTTCCGTCGCTTTATCCTCGGCGGCGGAATTGGCTTTTTCTACCGTCGCTTTATCCTCTGTGGCTTTGACGTTTTCGTCGGACATGATTTGCCGTCACTCCCTATTTGATTTCCAGGGTCTTGGGTTTCTGCGCGTCGTGGGGATGTTGACCATCCGTGTATATTTTCAGCTTTTTAATAAGTTTTTTGCCCAAGTCGTTTTTCGGCAGCATGCCTTTGACGGCATGACGAATGACTACCTCAGGCTTGCGTTCCAGAAGCTTGCGGGCGTTTTCCTGCTTCAAATGGCCGATGTGACCCGAGTGCCGATAATACATCTTGTCGTCGAGTTTGCGGCCGGTCAGCTTCAGCTTGGCGGCGTTAACGACGATGACGAAATCTCCGCAATCCATATGCGGCGTGAATTCGGGTTTGTTTTTGCCTCGAAGAAGATCGGCGATCTTCGTGGCGGCTCTGCCAAGAACCTGGCCGTCCATATCGATAACATGCCAGTTCTGCTGCACTTCGCCGGGTTTGGCGCTGTATGTCTTAAGCATTTGTTTATCCTACGCCTTTTAAAAAGACTTTACTCTGCACGCACCCCCTGATACGGCAGGGCGCTTCATATAGGATATTTCCGTCTGCCTGTCAAGGCAAAAGGCACTCATGGAGCGAATCCCAAGTCCCGGATGAAACGCTGATCCCCAACAGGGAATCATGAGAAATTTCAGGATATTGCGCGATGCGGCAAAAAGTCAATTGCAACCGATGGATTGCAGGTGTTGTCATAAATCAAATAAGGCGGCGTTTTACGTTATTAATGCGAAGCAAATTCAGGAGATAATCATGACAAAAAGCATCGCGATCATTTGTTTTATTATCATGTTGGCGCCCGCTGTCGCCATGGCGGCGGGCGTCGAAGGGGTTTACGACTGCAAGGGTAAAAATCCCGGCGGGCAGGGAGAGTATGCGGGAAGCGTGTCCATCGCCAAAAACGGCGAAACCTACAACGTCAACTGGAACATCGGCGCGCAGGTTTACATCGGCGTCGGGCTTCTGCAGGGCAATCAGTTGAGCGTCGGATACTCCGACACTTCAAAAAGCTGGTTCGGCATCGTCGTTTACAAGGTGAAGGGCGACACGCTGACCGGAAAATGGTCCATGCACGGGGGAGCGAAGACCGGTGAAGAAACTCTCATCCGACGTAAAACGCCATAAATCAATACCGAACGGATAAGCCGCTTACCGGTGGGCGCTAAAACCCGCATCCCGCGCCGGCGTCGTCGGATTCGTCATCGTCGCCGGCCGTATTACCGGTTTCATCGCTTTCCTTGTCTTCATTTTCGCATGGCGAATCGTTTTCGTCATCTTCGGCAGCTTTTATACCGTGGAAATCCATCGGGACAATGGCGGGGCCGTAATCGTTTTGCGATCCGGTAAAATCCACTTCCCGCAGGTAATAAGAGTATGAGGCGCCGGCGGAAACGTCCGCGTCGAAAGCTTCATAGTCCGCGCCGCCGGGATTGCCTTCGCACAAGGTCGTTAAATCCAATTCCACGTGATCCGCCGGGGCGCAGTTCGGCTCGGCGGTGCTCATGTAGGAATTGCGCTCACAGCGCATAATCTCAAAAACGCCGCAGGACAGCTCGCTGCCGGTTCGCCACGCAAGGCGGACGCCTCCGTCTTGCCTTAATGCGTCGAAATCGAGAAGAGTGATCTTCGCATCCGCATGACAGGAGCAGTCGCCTTCGGAGTCACAGTAGCAGTGGGGTTTTCCGGTCTCGACGCCGATACCGCAAGGGGTGACGATTTCGGCGGAGCACCAGCTTTTCGAGTTGTCATCCAGGGAAGTGCAGCCCAACACCGCCGTGCAAAGGTATTGAGTTTCATCGTAATCGTTGTCGCAGTATTTCGACTGGGGACATCCGAAGTTTTCAAAAAACGTGCACCCCTCATCCCACTCGGGGCGGCTGCACGGGAAACGGTTGAGTTCGAAAGCGCCGATGTCGCAATCCGAACCGCCGGGATATGGGCGGATATCGCCCCGCTGATCCTCGCTGACGACATTCGAGTCGATATCCGCGCATGCGCCATTGTCGATCGCTGGGCTATATTGTTGCAGGGCGTGGGTTTGCGTGGGGCCGCCATTGTCGGCCAGAGCATCGAGCATGGGATTGGTTGTTTCCTGGTCGTTTGATTCACTGGCCTGGCATTGGCCGGCGCTTCCGACAAGGTTGTAATTATGGGAAGTATAAATCCCGCTGTTGTCGCGCCGACAGTCGTTATTTTGTCCGCCATTGTCCACGTTGCCGGAGATGATGGAGTTTTTCAGTTCCATCGCCAATTGTCCGGAAGGATAACCGTAGGAATAGACTCCGCCGCCGTTGCCGCTGACTGTCGTATTGTTTGTAACCGTCGAATGCGTCAGTTTAACATGGTTGCCGTTTGAGGAGTTGATATTAAGTCCGCCTCCGGGGCCGAGGGCCGTATTTCCGCTGATCGTGGAATTCGCAATCGATATATCAGACCAGGAGGTATTAATCCCTCCGCCATAACAGCTCTGGTTGGAAGAGATTGTGGAGTATGCAATATCCATCGTGCCATAACTGAAAATTCCGCCGCCGCTGCCGTATGTTCCGTCCGTCCCCGTGGCATTTTGGGAAATAGTAGTATTCGTGAACGCCGCTTCGGCGGTACTATTGCAGAAGATGCCGCCGCCATAACCTGCGCCGTATCCATCGCCGCCATTGCCGGAATGATTGCCGGTTACCGTACTGTTGACCAGGATCAGCATGCTGTTATCGTCGCTGTAAATGCCTCCGCCTCTTCCGCCTTCTCCCGGATCTTCTTGTCCTTCCGTATCTATGCCGCCGTCGCCGGCAGTATTGCCGTTTATTGTGGAACCGGAGATTTGCAGGGTTCCGAGATTGGAAATTCCTCCTCCATCTCCTCCGCCGCCCGGTTCTCGGTATGACGCATCCCCGCCGTCTCCTGAACGGTTGCCGCTGATCGTGCTGTCGGCGATGGTCAATACGGCGCCGCTGTCAACGCAGATGCCGCCTCCGCCCTCTCCGTTCTCCACATTTTGAAAGGGTTCTCCATCTTCGCTATCCGGCGCGCGTCCGCCTGTGATGGTGATGTCATGGATTTCCACATCCGTAGAAAAGACGTGAAACACGCGGTCGATGCTGTCGCCATCAAGGGTCGTCGACCCGGCGCCGGCGCCCTGGATGATGATCGCGCTGTTAATATCCAGATCGCCCGTGGCGTTCGAATCTTCGCTCGCGCCCGTGATCGACAAGGTATAAGTCCCGCCGGGCAGATTGATCGTGTCCGTTCCGCTGCCGGCGCCGCATCCCCCGTATGCCCCGTCCGTGTTGGCCGCCTGGATCGCCTCGCGCAACGAGCATCCTCCGTCCGGACCCGGATCGCTGAATTCGTCCGCGGCCGTCGTGACTTCAATGACGGCGGCATGGGAAAATCCGACGGAAGCCAGGACCAATATCACGCAAAACAAAATGGGAAGCCCCGACTTTGAAAATCCGACGCCGCCAAGGAAACGGGAATCACGCATTTTTCTCTCCAAAAGACAGGATTATACGATATGACATAATGCTCTTTTTTCTAAAGAGGCTCGAAGCTAACATCGACGCGCCATTGAGTCAATTTGCCCCATGGCATGCTTTTATGGTCGGATTCCCAGGTTTCAAAACTCATTTATTAACCGTGCTGTTAAAATATCATGAATCTGATCGGTTCTTCGGAGATTAAGGAGTTGTGGCGCGTGGAACGAACGTTTCGGGAACAGAAATCCACGCTGGAACTTCGGCCCCTTTTTCACCATAACGACGACACGCGCATCGGGCACATCGTGGCGGGCTTTTTGGCGCTTCGCCTGGAAGTGGATTTGCAACGGCGCATGGACGAGAAAGGCTTGAAAACGCCCTGGCCGGATTTGATGCGGGACTTGAGGCGCGTGCAGGCGGCGCATATGCGCCTCGACGGGAGGGATTATCGCGTTCGCACGGATTTGGAAGGGCGATGCCATGAGGCATTTAGCGCCGCCGGACTTCGCCCCCCGCATCGAGTCACGAAGCTCAAAGCATGAGGATTTGTAGTGCCTTACGACCCAGGTGTGTCCGTAACCACATGAAATTGCTGAACTTTATATTTTCAACTGTCCAAAATGAGTTAAAAGGACATTTTTGATCACCATCGCGAGTAATCCCTTTTTTTTAAAAACGAAATCGGAAGACGCGTCGGCATTCCCGTTGATTTCCGGCGGTTTCATAGCGGCCTGTTTGCGCCCATAAAAGGTCATGTCCTTTCAAAACCTTAAATGACGGGCTTTTCCATCCCAAAGGAAATGTCAAGGATCGACGACCGCCCTTTTAAGGCGGCGAAAAATTATTTTCTTCTTCGTAAAGTTTGAAGAGCGGGCGTTAAAGTACGGTCATCCTCGAAGAGCCAATTATTTTGCAAGGCTCCCGCGGGCGCAACGGCGCAAGGGTGCGTTTCGTTTCCGCGCGGGGTTATTTTGGCGTTTTATCTAAGCGCCGAACGCGTCCATCCACAGGGCGTCGGCGCTTAAAGTCAGTTCGTTGGGCCATTGAATGCAATGACCGCCTTCAACGAGCCGAACATCCGAAAAGATTTTCGGCTCTTTGAGCGAGGTAAATATGCCCTCTTTGTCGATCAGGTCTTTGAAGTCCACGACGGCGACTGAGCCGTCGTCGTAAATCAAACGCAATCGAAAATCTTCTTCCCGTTGAATCTTTCGAATGCGGCGCATGAATCGACACCTCCTTCAATGGCGAAATCCAGGGCGCTTCATTTAATAAATGAGCATTTCCGGTGAAAAAGAACCACCAACCGAGTAATATTTTTATTAGTAAAGTCTAGTTATTTCAATATTTTATAAGCAATACTTCAAGTAATACTTTAAGTAATTCGGACCCGTTTGTAAAGAAGTTTTTACCGTAGAGAGATTTTTTTTCATTTCTTATGCATTAAGTACGGCAATTTTCGATGAACCTAAAATTTGGCGGACAAACGCGCAAGCCAAAGGATTTTTAATGCACAATTCCTTTACACCGCATTGCGCAAGCGTTACGCTGATTCCTGTGATCAATCAGGGGACGAAGATGTACAGGTTTTCGGTCGTTTTATTCTTGTGTGCGCTGGTGGGCGTTCTTTTTTCCTGCGACGGCGAGGACGATCCTTACGATGATGAGGAATCGGGAATCGACTGGCCGGCCATGGATCCGAACCGTTACCACTGGAACGGAATCAGCAATCCCTTTTTCGAGACCTGGAACTGGCGTCTCGTCTTACCCGACGCGGGCGCTTCATTCGAGATCACCATGGGGATTTTCAACCCCGGCGCCGATGACCCGCAAACGCGGGGCGCCTTCGTTTGCTTGAGCGGCAACATGGACGGCGAGCCGATTTACCGCACGACCTCCATCAAGGATTTTGACGCCAGCAACCAGACCATCGACGTCAGGATCGGCGAGGATCGCGGCACGCAAAGAGTGCTTCGCGTTGCGATTCCCGGTGATACGCCGGTGGCGGTCGACCTTCAGGTGGACGTCGAAAAACAATGGGATTCGACCATGGGCATTCTCACGAATATTCCGCTGTTGCCTTTTAACTGGCACGTCGGCGCGCTTCTGGCCCGCGCTTCCGGCATGATTACCGTCGGCGGAAATCTTTATGATTTTTCGAACGCGCCCATTATCGAGGATCATTTCTGGGGCACGGATTTTCCGGGACCGACCACGCGGATTCTTGCATCGGATTTTGCCGATCCTGCCGACTCCTTCGCTTTTTTGGCCCAGGATCTTCTGCTGGGTCCTCTGACGCTGGATGACGTGAACATCGTTTTGCTGCACGGCGGGCAGATGTATGAATTTCGCTCCATTGATCTGAACGTTTCCGCTCGGTCCTGGCTCGACGAAGGGCAGGGGCTGCACGTGCAGGCGACGCGGGGAAATGTCCGCATCGAGGTTCTTGTTCTGGGAGTCGACGAAGGAGCCCTCGAAGGATTCGTCTTCGACGAAAGCGGTTTGAGCCGGGGCGGCCGGATTTATCACAACGCCACTTTGCAGATCGATATTTTCACGAAAGACGAGCAGTCCGTTATCTGGCGGCGGCAGGATTCCATGCTCTCCACCTCCGCGCAGGCGGCCTTCGGCGTGAGTTCGCGGTATCAGGACATTCCTTAAAAGGGAAGCAAGCCATCGGCAAGAATTTCGAAAAAGAAGCCGGCGCGAAGGCGCATCGCGCGCCGACGCCTTCGGGCGCGCCGTTTGACGACAGATCGCCGGATGATCTGAAAACGATTCGGGAATCCGGGCTCGACGCCGACGCGATTCAGGCGGCGGCTTTGAAATCATCCTTCCCTTCCGAGTCCCTGCATCAAATGGCGCGTCTGGCGGAAAATGAATCCGTGCGCCGCGTCTTCGAGGCCAAAAACCTGGATTCTCTGGCCGGCCTGTGCGGTGCGGCCCCGTGGGCCGTCGAGCGGGCCGGGCGGCTGATCGTCCATGTTTTCGATATTCCGCCGTCTCGTGAGCTGGCAAAGAAGATCGCTGAATGCGCGGATCCCGCGCAGGCGGCGAATATGACGGGCCTTAATGCGCATTCCATAAAAGATTGGCACGCATTGCTCATGGCCCGCGCGGCCTTGTTCGATCTTGAAGGCGAGGGCGATCCTTGGGCGGCCCTCGACGGTTACAGCGCCGCCGCCGAGTGCGCCATCCGTTTTGCTTTGCGCCGCGCCGTCGGCGATACGGAGCGGGCGCGGGCGCCGGCGGTCAAAGACAACGGCGAATCCTGCGAATTCTGCGTGTTGGGAATGGGCAAGCTGGGCGGGCGGGAACTCAACGCCTCGTCGGATGTGGACCTGGTTTATCTGTATGAAACCGATGAAGGCGCCGCGCAAAGCGGCATGTCACTGCGGGAATGGTTCATTGAATTATCCCAGCGCCTCACCGCTTTGCTGGGGCCCGACGGCGCGGGGCTTCGCGTGGATCTTCGCCTTCGGCCCGGCGGCAGGGCAAGCGCCGTCGCATGTTCATTGGCCAGCGCCGAGTACCATTACGAATACTTTGGGCAGGCCTGGGAACGGCAGATGCTGATCCGCACGCGGTGCGTGGCGGGCAGCGAAAAACTCGCCGATGATTTTACCGAAACCTTGCGGCCTTTCGTATACCGCCGCCGCATGGATCCCAAGGCCCTGGCGGAAATCCGGCGCATAAAAAGCCGCCTGGACGCGGAAGTGTGCGTCGCCGCCGGGGGCGATGAAAACGTCAAGCTTTCCCGGGGCGGCATCCGGGAACTGGAATACGTGGTCCAGACGTATCAACTGCTTTACGGCGGACAATTTCCTGAACTGCGCACCCCGAGCATGAAAGACGCTCTGGAGTGCCTGCGCCGCCGTGAACTGATGCCAAGGCGGGATCTGGATACGTTGCGAGACGCGTATTTTTTCCTGCGGCGGCTGGAAAACCGCATCCAGCTTTTCGACGGGCGCCAGAATCACAGGCTGCCGCCGGAAGGCCCCGTGCGCGACGCCCTGGCCAAGAGCATGGGCTTCGATTCGGTCGCCGAGCTGATGCTGAATTACGGGGGATTCAGAAGCAAGGCGACGGAAATTTTCGACGAGCTTTTCGCCGTCGGCGCGCAGGCGCAGCAGGGCGCGTGCGACGACGCCGGGCCGCCAGCCTCCAAGGGGAGAATACATCTCGTTCCTTCGTTGAAGACTCTGTCGATCAGCCAACTGGCCGCGTCGGGGATTTCCTCGCCCGACGAGGCTTACGCAATATTCGCGCGGATCGCATCGAGTCCCGACACGCGGCCGATCAAGGGTTTCACGGATGCGCTGGAGCCGCTGATTCCGCGTATTGCGCAGTTGGCCGAAGTCGCGCCGGAGCCGCTGGCGGCGCTGCGGGCCTTCGAGCGTTTCGTATCTACGCACAAGGCGTCGGCGACGCTGCTTTCGATGCTTTCCTCCGACGACCGCATGGCGGAGGTTCTGATGCGCCTACTGGGCCGGGGCAGTTATCTGGCGGAAAAACTGCTGGCGCACCCGGAAGCCTTTGTTCCCATATTCACGGCGCAGGACGTTTCCGAGGGTCCGCTGGCCGTCGAGCAGGCCGTCATCGACGCATACCGGGGCGTGTCCGGCGAAAAAGCTTTGCGGATTCTCAGAAGGCAAAAGACGATTCTCGAACTACAAATCGCCTTGGAGGAAAGCTACCGCGAAGACAAACCGGAACTCGCGTGGAGCTTGACCGGAGGCCTGGCCGCGGGATGCATTCGCGCGGTGAAGCAAATCGTGGAAGAGCAGACCGAAGCCGGATTAGGCGATTTCGGAATTTGCCTCATGGGCAGCGCCGGAGAGGGCGAGCCGGTGATGAATTCCGACCTGGACCTGGTTTTTCTACGGCGCGAATCCGCCGACCAGATCCTTGCCGCCGCCGCCGCGCGGAAAATCGTCAAGGCCCTGGAATCGAAAAGCGCCGACGGGGCGTTGTTTCGCGTCGATATGCGCCTTAGGCCGTTTGGCGACCAGGGTATTTTGGTTCCCACATTGGAATCCGCGCAGGAATTTTACCGGAAGCGGGCCCCGGTCACGACGAGGCTGGCGCTATTGCACTGCCGCGCCGTATGCGGAAATACCGCCCTGGATTTCGTTGCGAATTTCGACAAGATTCTTTTTGAGCCGGGCCTTAACGAAGCCGAAAAAATGGAACTGCGCAACATACGGAAAAAAGTTCGCGCGCAACTGCGCGACGGCGAACTGGATGTGAAAGCCTCGCCGGGGACTTTGACGGACATCGAATTTTTCGTCGGGGAATTGCAACTGACGCATGGCGGAAATCATAAGGAGCTTCGCCGGACGAGAAGGCGGGAGGCCATCGAGGCGTTAGTGGGAGCGGGCATTATTTCAAGCGGGCATGCGCGGATTCTCGCGGAAGCTCTGCGCTGGTTCAAGAGCCTCGAAAGCCGCCTGCGGACGCTGTTTCCGCGCCCGTTGAGCAAAATTCCGGCCGCCGAGCACGACCTGGTCATGCTGGCGAAAATGATGAAATGCGCGTCGGCCGACGATCTGATTCAAAGCTTCAATGAATATCGCGCCAATGTCCTGTCGGTCGTCGGTGAATAGAGCGGCCTAAGTACAAATAGAATGAAAATTCCTCACCATGCGGCTGTGTTACGTGTCGATTGGAAATTTTCCAACGGTACACTTGGAATGTGAAAAAAAGGCTGCCTTGGCGGGTTCGAAACGCGAAAGATGAAAGACACAATCGTTACAAAACCTTTATTCGCCTCATGAGAGTTTACCGAAACAAAATAGTGAAATCCCGCAAGGGATGATTGGTCCGTAGCTAAGGGCTTTAGCCCTGGAAAAAAGGATCAAGAACCGTTCCTACAAACCCCCGGAGGGGGTGCAGGTATTTACAAATATTTGTAGTCAAATTGGATGCCGCATTTTTTCAAAATACCGCCGATGTATTCGTATAACCGCTCACGTATGTCGGAAGTGATGTACGGGCGTCGTTCATGAGTTGAGAAAATGACGTGGTAATCGAGGTTGGTGAATATTTGCGGCATAGTATTTCACCTGCACCCATTTCATGGGTTTGATAAATAGAGAGACATCGTTCACCAGGGCTAAAAGCCCTTCGCTACGGACCAGACATCCCTTCGGGATTGCATTGATCGACATTGTTTTTTTTCAAGAGCCGCGCTTCGCTACGAACCAGACATCCCTTCGGGATTGCATTGATCGACATTGTTTTTTTCAAGAGCCGCAGCTTCGCTGCGGACCAGCCATCCCCTCGGGATTGCGTTGATATACGTTATTATGACATGCAGGCAGACACGCAATCGAATAACGGATCGTCATCGCCGCCGCACTGGTCGTAGGAGTCGTAGCACGCCAGGAAACATTCGATATCGTTCCGGTTGGCGTATTCGCATATTTCATCGGCGTCCATGATGTTGCCTTCGCCGTCCTCAATGACATAACAATCCTCGAACAACCAGCAAATGGCGTCGTATTCGTCCATGGTTTCGCAGTTGCCGATGGAAAAATCATCATCGTCGTCGTCATCATCATCGTCGATGCCGCCGTCGAGGCAGTCTACCACGCAATCGTATAACGGATCGGTGTCGCCGCCGCACTGGTCGTATGCGTCGTAACAATCGACGAAGCAATCGATTTGATCGCTTCCCACAGTAAGGCAAACGTCATCGGCGTCCATCACATATCCTTGATTGTTTTCAAGGTAATAACAATCATCGAACAAGAAGCTGATGGCGTCATACACGTTGGGGCTTTCGCAGTTGCCCAGGTAGCTGTCGTCATCCAGATCGTCATCCAAATCATCGTCCCAATCGTCATCATCGTCATCATCGTCGCTGTCCCAATCATCATCTGTGTCATCATCATAGGATGTGTATTCATCATCATCATCATTGCTGTCATCGTCGTCGTCGCTGCACGTCAACACGGCGTGAGTCATGAAAATAACGAGAATAATCAATAGCAGTTTGAAACCGAAATGTCGCATGAAATCCTCCTTTAATAACGACCGTAACTCCGATATCGATTCACCTGTCTGAAAACGATAATCCTTACGGTCATGCGGCGGTCAGATCGCCGGATTCCGCAGCCATTCAATACCCAACGTTTGGATTATAAGCTTAACCGACAAGAGGTATCAACAGTATGAAAAACGCCGTCACGTCGATTTCGTGAAAATGACGTGCAAAATTGGCGTTAACCTTTATTTGCCTCATGAGGATATATCGAAAAAATTGAAATCCCGTAAGGGATGCCTGGTCCGTAGCGAAGGGCTTTAGCCCTGGGAAAAGATCAACACCATTCCAACAAACCCCCGGAGGGGGTGGAGGTATTTACAGGTATTTGTGATTAAATTGGATACCGCATTTTTCCAAAATCGCCGCTAATTCTTCGCGAGATGATAACCTTTTATGATGTTCTTCCTGTTCCTTAATGTATTTCCGTATTCTTCCACGATGGGATCTGCTGACCGTGAATGCGCCATATCCCGATTGCCATCGAAACTCTCGTTTCGCGGGATATGCCTCGTGAATCCATTTGGAGGATTTTGCTTTCACGGTACGCATAAGATCGGCCATGGTGATTTGCGTGTGCGTGGATATTAACAAATGCACATGATCCGTCGTTCCGCCCGCCGCCAGGAGAACGCATTGTTCGTTTTTCAAAATCCCGCCGATGTATTCGTATAACCGCTCGCGTATGTCAGGGGTGATGTATGGGCGTCGTTCATGAGTTGAGAAAATGACGTGGTAATCGAGGTTGGTGAATGTTTGCGGCATAGTATTTCACCTGCACCCATTTCATGGGTTTGATTGAAATGAGAAGACATTATTTACCAGGGCTAAAGCCCTTCGCTACGGACCAAACATCCCTTCGGGATTGCATTGACCGACAAAACTTTTTTCGAGCCCCGCCTCGCTACGGACCAGGCATCCCTTCGGGATTGCATTCATCGACAAATGTATTGAGATATACGCTAACTTTTTGTCGAATGCTTTCAAGCATTGGCCTAGTCATTAAAAAGTGAAATAAATTTATCCCATTTCATTTTCTTTCCATTCCCAATCTGTGTTGTTCTCTGACACCATTCTATCGTTCCCTTCCCAACTCGAAGCTTTCCTTTGTACTCATTGTCGTTTCCATAAACTGAAAATATCACTCCTTTGTTTTTCAACACTATTTCCGTATTCAGCTCAGTTATGCCTACATTCATCGTTTACCTCCTGCAAATAGTTGTTGTCATTAGCAAAACTACCAAATCATTTCACGTATAACCTGGTATTTCTATGTAGTCAAATTGAACGCCAATTCAGACTTCCCATTTCGCCTATCTACTGAAATCAATCGGCAGGCTTTTTCGGTACAGCGCCATGGCGGCTTTTACCGACGCTCTGATCGAGCTTCTGGTTATGGAATTATTCACGAGTTTTCCGTTAAAATATTTGTCGTATTTTTTTATCCCGGCCGCATCTTCAGGCGCCGGCGCCGGGAGTTTGGTAAAATTATTCGGATCGACGGGCTTTGGATAATATCGCTTCCGGAATTCGCGGGAAGCGGCCCATCTGCTCGTGAGCCGGGCGGCCACAGCGAGGATCTGCCAGCTCCGCACGGCGGCCATGTCCGGCGGCGTATTGCCCCTGGCCATGTCGATGAGCTCCAGCGGATGACGGACCTTAATGTGCGCGCCGGTCACTTCCTTGAAAAGGTTCATGAACACGTAACACGCCGGGCAGCTTGCCACGATCGTGTCGGCGCCGGTGTCCGCGGCTTCAGCCATGCGCCGCTCGATGCTGCACATCATGTACATGACCGTGTTTAAGGGATTGCCGGAACCGGGACCGTGCAACTTGGGAATCGTCGCCGCCCAGCCGCAGCACAGGGCGCGGTTTCGACAATGCTCCATCTCGACGAGTTCGCATCCGGTGTCCTGGACGATCTTGCGCACGATGTCCTGCGATCGTCCGCCAAGATAGCGGGACATGCAGTTGTCATGCACCGTGACCTTCAGTCCTAATTGTTTATCAAGTTTCAGGCTGCCGCTTTGCATTTTGTCATAAAGCCACTCGTCCAGGCTCGTGATCTCGAAATCGAAGCGCGCGCCAAAGCGTTCGGGCAGAATCTCGGCCAGCATGGCGGCTTCCGCTTCCATGGAGCATATGATTTTTTTGACGCCCATCGCCGCAAACTTTTTTTCGAGGAGCCCGGCGACGGAATCGGTCAGGGCGATGGCGCCCAGCTTGTTGGAATCGCCGCCGCATCCCCAAAGCATTGGACTTCCGGCGGTTATGGGGCGCAATTCTTCCAAAACGTCGCTTTGCAGCAGAAACGGCGCGATATTCGTGTAAAAGCCGGTCAGCAGAATCTCGGAATGTTTTTTATCCAGGTTGGATTCCCAGAACTCGACAAGATTTCTTTCGTCATCGTCCATCAGCACACGCAGTCCCGACCATATGTTTTCCGGCTCGCAAGGAAAAACCAGCTTGGCGAAAGAAGGCAGGCCGCGTCTTTGTTTTTCGGTTTCGTAGCGTTCCAGGATGAGTTCGTACGGATCGGCGTTTTGCGGGCATGTGAGATCGCAGACATTGCAGGTCGTGCAGAAGCGAAAAGCTTTCGAGGCGGTGTAGTCGCCGCGGCGCAGAAGCTCAAAATCATCTTGCGCTTCTTTTTCCGGGAGCGAAAGGACCGGGCATTCGGCCAGGCATTTGCCGCAGCCGTCGCACAAATCATCCTTAAACCATCGAAAGGTCGAATCCGTATTCATCTTTAATCAAATTCTTTCATGAAAAAGCGCTTTGACGAAAGGAGTTTGGGGAATTGGTTGAGGGCCGCGCCTTTGAAATTCAAAAGGGCTCTGGAGTTTTGCCTGCGGGCGGGCGTTTCGCCAACGGCCATCTGGAGCAGTTCGAGTATGTGGAAAACCGGGATGGATACGGGATAGGCGATTTTGCCCACGGACAGCATCTGCAGGCAGCCGGCGCAGTAAGCCGCGATGGCGTCGGCCCCGGTCTTTTTACCCAGGCGAAGTGTGCGTATCGTCGAAAGCGTGATGTCTTTGGGATGGTATCCCGAACCGTGGCTGAATCCGCCTCCGATGCCGCAGCAAAGGGCTTTATCCCGGCATAAATCCTCTTCCACGACGGTGGCGCCGATCTTTTGCAGGATTTTGCGCGGCGCGTCCATGAACTCGTCGCCGAAGAATTTTCCGTAACACGATTCCTGGATCGTCAGGCGCATGTTCAAAGGATGCGTGATTTCGATCTCGCCCCGTTCGATGCGGTCGAGCATCCAGGGCAGCATATGCCGGACTTCGAAATTCTTTTTCAGACCGAGTTTCGGCAGGACGTTTTCGAACATATTGCGTCCCGCCGTGCAGGGGATGATCATCTTGGTAAAGCCGAGTTTTTCCTGCCATGCGTTGATGCGCATGGCGGCTTTTTCCGCCATTTCGTATTGCCCGGTCCGGTAATAGGTTTCCCCGCAGCACAGTTTCAGCGATCCGCGGATGTTGACGCCTTCAAGCAGCTTCGTGCGCGTGACGTAGGCGGCGGTGATGATGTTGCAGCCCGGAAAAAAAATTTCGTCGCAGGGCGATTCATCCTCCCAGGATTTCACCAGCGCCCGCTCGTCTTTGGGCATCCGCTTCAGCGTGTACGTGCGAAAGTTCAGTTCGCTGTCCGGCGTGTAATATTTCGCCCGGATCGGAAGGCCCGTCTCAAGCGAACGCTTGTGCCAGATATCCAGGATGCGCTGCGTGGGATTGGCCTGATTCGGGCAGGTGAAATTGCATGTGAAGCAACTGGTGCATTTTTGCAGCACATGTTTCGTGTCCTCGCCCCGCGCAAGCCTTTCGGCTTCGGCTTTGGCGACGGAAAGAGGCAATTCCATCACCGGGCATTCGTGAAAACATTGTCCGCAGCTTTGGCATTTATCCGGATCGAAGGGCGCAAAATAATCCATGTTTTGTTCCTGTGTGAATGAAGAAGGTGAAGGTTGAACCAGGAGTGGGGAATTCTTCTGTCGCCCGCTGACGCGGGCTTGAACAATTTAGGCGCCTGCTTGATCCCCGGCGCTGACGCACCGGGCTGATATGGACCGACCTGTCAAGCCCTGCACAGGTTAAGCGTTATCCACTTATCCATAATCCATTTTTAGCTTCTTTAAAAGCTCTCATCAGGATTGTGGATAAGTGGGTAACGCGCGGGGATGCACGAGCCCGTTGACGACGGAGGCTCAAAACGACGAACGAGAAGGGATGCTTCGACGACGAGTCACTCTGATATCCGCGGGTTATTCCGGCAAGCCGAAACAGGGCCGCATGACTGTTTTCCGTCGTGGCCGTACGCTGTCTACAATCGCGAGTCCGGGCGCGCAAAACGCCCTGTCGCATAGCCCGGTCGCGCATCGGCCTGGTCGTACCCTTTCTCATTCGCCGCTTTCAACCTCCGTTCCGTGAAAAAACACCCGTCTTCTTAAAAGTTAATATCTAAATTTCCTCATGACGCATCACCGCCCAGATGAAACCCGCCAGTTCACGCGCCACCGCCGCCGTCGCCACGTTGGGATGTTTTCCCGATCCCTCACGGAGTTTGTAATAGCGCCGATGCAAACGGGCTCCCGCACGGTCCGCGATGGCGATCACCGCCTTCGGCTGACCCGCCCGACGCTTTCTCAGATGCAGGCTCACCGCCGGCCGGTGACGGTAATGCTTGGCCGCCACCATCAGCAGGCGACGGACGTGCGCGTTGCCCGCCTTGGTGATGCCGCCGCGATGCGAGCTTTCGCCGCTCGAATATTCGGAAGGCGTCATTCCAAGATAACACATCAATTCCGGCGCGCTTTGAAAACGCCGAAAATCGTGAAGCTCCGCCAGGATCGTCATGGCCGTCACCGTGCTCACCCCGCGAAGGCAGCCCAGCCAACCCGCCTTCTCGGCGTATTCTTCGCTTTGGGCCGCTTCTGTGATGGCGGCGTCCAACTCCGCCAGACGCTCCTCGATCTGCTCCAAAGACAGCAGATAATGTTCGAAAACCCGTTGCGACCGATCGGACTCAAAGCGCACCTGCCGAAGCCAGACGTAGTGTTTCTTCGTCCAATGCCTGGTTTCGGTATAGATAATGCCCCGGCGAAGAAGCATGTTGGTCAGGCGATGCCGGGCGCGCATCTGATCCTGTTTCGTGTCCTCCCGGGCTCGGGTCAGATCCCGCGTCGACTCCTCTGCGGGATCGGGAGGATGCACCTCGGTCAGCAGGCCCGCCATGAAAAGGGAGGCCAGCTTCCGAGCGTCGCGGCGATCCGTCTTGATTCGCTCCCCGGGTTTGACGGGAATCAGGGAAGGCGCGATCACCACGCACGGAAGACCCAGAGCGTCCAGTTTCCTTTTCAAGGCGTAACCGCAGGGACCGGCTTCATAACAAGCCACGGCCTCGCCGGGCGCCAGGCGCTTAACCTTCTTTACGAGCTTTTTGATGGCGCGAGGCTCGTTGGCGATCTGCCATTCCGCGTCGATTTTTTTCGAATTGGGAAGAACGACGGCAACGTTGATGCTCTTTTTGTGGACATCCATACCTACGCTCGTGATATATTGACTCTCGGACATGATCGGCTCCTTTCGTATGTAGCTCTGAGCTAATGAAAATCCTTTTCGCAGCTTAACCTACGATGCTGCGAAAGGGAGCCGGTCGGTCCATACTGTCTATTCACTTTCGCCCTTCGGGCTTCGTCGGGACAAGTCGGGCTTTTTTGTGATAACTCGCAACCTTGTTAAAACTCCTCATCCTTTTTAACTCTTAACTTATAACTCATCACTCATAACTTTTTTCTCCTTCATCCTTCCTATTTCCTCCTTCGCAAAATCAGGCTTTGGAGCCCGTGTCGATCAGATCGACGGGATCGGCGGGACAGAACGGACATTTGGGAATGTGCAGAGGGCTGATTTCCTCTCTGGGATTTCTCGGCGACGGCATCAGGAGAATTTCGATGCGGCGATTGCTTCTTCGTCCCTCAGGCGTCGCGTTGTCGGCCACGGGGCGCGTGTCGCCGTAACCGGCGGCAATCAGGCTTTGCTTGGGGACGCCGGAGAGGATCGTTAATTGTCTGGCCACCTCGGCGCTTCTGGCGCAGGACAATTCCCAGTTGGAGGGATATATGCTCGATTGAATGGGCTTGTCGTCCGTGTGTCCCTGGATGACCGCCGTGAGTTTGTAACGCTTCACCACGTTCCCCAGAGCTTTGAGCGTGTCCATGGCTTCGGGAGTAATTTGCGTTTCGCCGCCGGCGAACGTGATGTCCTCGGGAAGCAGGATGGCGATGCCGCCGGCGATGGCGGCCAGGGCGATCTGATCTTCCCCGAGGCCCTGGCCCAGCAATCCCGGTTCTCCGCCTCCCATCGATGACGGAGGCAGATCCTCGCCGGGAACGTCTTTGAGCCAGTTCCACATGTATTTTTTATATTCCTCGCGGCTGACAAGCTCGCGATCGGCGCTGACAAGTTTCCTGGATAATTTGTCGATATAGCTGACGATGTCGATACTCGGAATAATCTTGATCGTGGAACTGGAAAAATCCGCCGCGTCGATGACGGTCATCATGGTTCCAGTGGCGGCGTTGGCGATATCGTTGGCTTTTTGTTCGTCCATGGAGGACATGGATAAAAGGAGCACGAAAAAAGTCAGCATCAGCGTCACCAGATCGCTGAATGTCACCATCCATGCGTTGGGATCGATATGGCTTTTCTGCTCCGCCATTTATGAAATCCTAAAAATCCACGTCTTCATCGGGCGGCTCGGACTGCTTGAACGGATCGCGCAGCCCGTAGCGTTTCCAGAAGGCGCCTCTGGGCTTTGATAATTCCAGCGCTTTCAACATGACGATGACGACGCGCCGGTTATTTTCCCGGTTTTCTGGGGTTTCGCCTCCGTGCATCGGTTGCGCCCCGGCCAGGCCCTTCAGCGTCAGATCATCCGGTTTGGTGTATCCCGTCGACAGCATATAGCGGCCGACAGCGGCGGCGCGGTAGGCCGAAAGCTCCCAGGGATTGATTCCGGGATCCGCGTCTTCCGTATAAGGATCGGTGTGCCCTTCGATGGACAGGCGCGTTTTCAGTTCCGAGGCGCGCTCGGCGATGACGTTCAAAACCTTTTTCGCATCCTCGGAAATCTCAGTGCTGCCTTTATTGAAAAGAATTTTGCTGGGAAAGGTGATGGCCAGATCCTGCCCCAGACGGCTCGTGAGCACGGAATCCATGCCTTCCTTTTCCGAGACCTGCATCAACAATCGTTCGATTTCCATTTGAGTCTGGCCTTTGGCCGCTTCTTCCCACTTGGTCATCCATTTTTCGACGACTTCCTGCGTCTCTTCCTCGTTGAGACGGGTCAGACCGAACTTGTACATCATGCCGCCGCCGCTGACGCCGAAAGTTCCGATGAGCGACGCAAGAGCTTTGCGGCTCTGGGCCTCGTCGATGACCGCGATGCTGTTTAAGAGGATGAAAAAGGCCAGAAGAATGATGGAAAGGGCGAGGAATAATACCGTGAAGGAATCGCCCTTATCCTCTTCGACCTTTTTTTTGCGAGCCATGTCCGGCCTCTGAAAATTTAATCGAAAACCTTGACCCGTTTCGACGGCGCCAATAGCGAGTTCAGGCGCGACTCGATGACGCGGGGATTGTCGCCTTTGGATATGGACTCGATGCCGACCATGATCAGCGTGTTGTAGAGAGTTTCATCCCGGCTGCGGATGCGAAGCTTTCCCGCCAGGGGATTGAACACCACGTTGGCCATCAAGGCGCCGTAGAAGGTTGTGAGAAGAGCCACGGCCATGGCCGGGCCGATGGTGCTTGGGTCGTCCATGTTTTGAAGCATCTGGACGAGGCCGATCAGGGTTCCGACCAGACCCATGGCCGGGGCGATGGCGCCCCCGGACTGGAGAATCTCCGCTCCCGTGGAATGCCGGCTTTCCAGGGCGTCGATCTCGCTTTCGAGCTGCGCGACGATTTGCTCCGTTTCGGTTCCGTCGATGGCGAGCATCAGACCTTTTTTGAAAAAGTTGTCTTCGATCTCCTTGCCCGCTTCTTCCAGGGCCAGGATTCCTTCCGTCCTGACGAGTTGGCCGAATTTCACCAGGCGGTCGACGTGTTCGCCGGGATTGAAATCCCTGGAAAAGACGGTTTTCATCAACACCTTGACCAGCATGGCCATTTCTTTCATGGGAAAGTTGATGAGCAGGACGCCGATCGTGCCGAGCACGACGATCAAGATCGAGGGAACGTTGATAAACATCGTGACGCTTCCGCCCTGCAGCATGGCTCCGACAACCAGTCCGAAAGTGGCGACGAGTCCGAGGATAGTCGCTATGTCCATCGATCAAACCCCTTGGTGAAATTTAGTCTACAGCGTTAATTTCTTAGCACACTCCTTCGACAAATTGAAGCGAAAGATACGCATTTTTACGCCTCCGGCGGCGAATTCGCTTTTTCAATCCGGAAATCAAGACGGGAGATTTTCCGTTATTCGCGGCGGGCGCTTGTAAATCGAAGCAAACGTCTTTGCGGTCATTGACGAAATCCGCGATAGCCGCCACAATTTACACCGCCTGCGCGAGAAGAGATTGGAGATGAAATGGTTAAAGCCCACGCAATCAGGCAGACGCTGGGCGAGGAAATCGCCAACAGCATCACGCACGGCGTCGGTGCGGCGCTGGCCGTTGCGGCGCTGGTGATCCTGGTGACGTTCGCCGGTATTTTCGGCGACGCCTGGCGCGTTGTGAGCTTCAGCATCTACGGCGCCACACTGATAATTCTCTATCTGTCCTCGACGCTTTATCACGGACTTCAGGCGCCGAAAGCAAAAAGGATCTTCCATATTTTCGACCGAACCGCCATTTATCTGCTGATCGCCGGAACCTATACGCCTTTCACGCTGGTCACGCTGCGCGGGGCGTGGGGCTGGACGTTTTTCGGGATTATCTGGGGCCTGGCGGTGATCGGCGTGATTCTGACCGTCTTTTTCGTGGATCGCTACAATTTTCTTTCCGTGGCGACGTATCTCGGGATGGGGTGGCTGGTTGTGATTCTCATCAAGCCGCTGATCGCCGCCGTGCCGGCCGGGGGAATGGCCTGGCTGGTGATCGGAGGTCTTTCCTATACGCTGGGCGTGCTCTTTTACGCCTGGAAGCGCCTGCCTTTCAACCACATGATATGGCATCTGTTCGTTTTGGGCGGAAGCATTTCGCATTTCTTCTGCATCCTGTTTTACGTCCTGCCCATGGAAACGTCCGCCTGAACCGAAATAAGGGGCAAGGGGAAAGGGGCAAGCCCCTAAACCCTTTTTGAGAAGGATATTCTAACTTCCGTGACGTAAGAGACTAATCACTGCCTGTTGCCAAGCGGCTCCGCCTGTAATATGACAATTCCATGAAGCGTTTGATTGTCCCGGTAATTGTTGCTCTAATCATGATTCTGCATGTGTTCATGCGCTTTCCCATGCTGGACAATATTTTTTGCGATCCGGACGTGGCGGGCACGGCCTACAGCGCCCGGGAACTGCTGGACCACGGAACCCTGTATTCGAACAGCGTCGAGACCAAACCGCCGGGCGCCTATATGCTTTTCGCCTCGGCGTTCAAGCTTTTCGGCCGCGACATGAAATATGTCTACGCGATTTCCATCGTGACTTATGTGGGCATGATTCTTTGCCTGTTTCTTTTGGCGCGGTCCATGCTGGGAAGCCTCGCCGGCGTATTCACCGCCTGGTATTACGCCATGTATTCGGTGAGCGACGGCGTCAACGGCTGGTGCCCGAATTTCGAAACGTGGTCTTTGCTGCCGGTGGCCGCGGCTTTTTACATCCTGTGGCGCCATCGGAAAAATCCGCGCCTCTTCTTGCCGTTTCTGGCGGGCGCGTGCCTCGGACTGGCGACGGTATTCAAACAGACCGTGGTCACTTTCGTTCCCGCGGCGCTGCCTTTGCTGATCATCGATCGCGGGGAAAACTCATCGAAAAAATCTTTTTTTATCGATGCGTTGATCCTGTCCGCGGGCGTGGCGCTGCCGATTGCCCTGACCACGGCCTGGATATGGAGCATCGGCGAATTCGACGCCATGATGGCCGCCCTGAATCCCGCATCGGTGGCCGGATACATGTCGAGCGAAGGGATCGACTACGCGGTCTTGGCCCTCGGGGAAAACGGCTCGTATTTCGTCACGAAAAATTTTTCCATTTTCCTGTTGATCTTCGCCTGGATCGTGAGCATGTGGCGCAACAAGCGTCGCGATGAGCTGGACGAAACGGAGTTCGAAGCCCTGTGTTTCACCGCTTTGTGGCTCGTCGGGGCCTTCGCCGCTTTTGTCGTGGGGACAAAATTTTTCCGCCACTATTTCGTTCTTCTCATTCCTCCTCTGGCCCTGGTTGCGGGAATGGCGGCCAGACATTTTGTCTTGATGCTTCGGCCCTACAGAACGCGGCTTGTTTTTCTGGTCATCGCGCTGGTTCTGGCCGGCCGTTTCGACGCGGAGATGGAACTGAGCATCGCCGCGAAATCCTTTAAAGACCGGCAGATATACGGACATGAGCACTGGGGCGACGAAAACGAGAATTCCCGCTATCGCACCGCGTCCTTCGCGAAATTTTCCGACTGGAGCCTTCTCATGGCCGAAGTGGGGCGGTGCATCGCCAAAAAAACCGATGCGAATGATCCCATTTACGTTTGGGATTATGAGCCGGGCATCTACTGGTACGCCGACCGCCGCGCTCCGACGAAACATTTCATGTACTTCAACGTGGCGACGAGCCTTCCCGAGGGCGCCGGGCGCTGGCACCAGGATGTCGATGAAATCGTCAAAAGGCATCGCATCGATCTCATTCGGGATTTCAGTAAAAATCCGCCCGCATATATCATTTCACTAAGCGGGGCCGAGAAAAAAGACTGGTGGGATTTCGATAAAAGAAAAGCGCCGATGTTCGAGGAGCTATCCGCTTTTCAAACCGACAATTACACGCTGGATGCCGAGTGTTCGAATTATTATATCGACGCCTACGCGAGGTCGGGATTCTGAACATAAATAAATGGAATCTTCTTTAATTTTTACGGCTCATTTAGCTTGACTCCGGCTTTGATCCCATCCATATTATGCGCGGATCATGGAGCAAGCTCCCTGGTGCCTCGTAATTCGGGGTTGTTGGGCACAGACCCCGTGAGGCTCTTTAAGAAAAAGGGTTTAAAGCTTCAGGCTTTGAAACTAGCCATATGTGAACCGTGTTTTTTCGGTTCACCCCAAACCTGTACAATAAAATTCAAGCGAATGGGCCTTTCATAGGCGCCGTCGTCGAAGAGATAACCGAAAGCATTAAAAAGGGGGATATGAGGAATTGAGCAATTCGTATACCTGTAAAGTCGGCGGACTTGAATATGCCGGCACGCATTTGCTGCTGGACATCTGGGGTGCGAAGCATCTCGATGACGAGCGGCGGATCAGGGAGACATTGGTCAAGGCGGTGAATGATTGCGGTGCGACTCTTCTCGAGGTCAGCCTCCACGTGTATTCGCCCAACAATGGAATCTCGGGAGTAGCGATTCTGGCCGAATCCCATATGAGCATTCACACATGGCCGGAACTCGGTTACGCCGCGGTGGATATCTTTGTGTGCGGTTCCGTGGACCCATACAAATCCCTGCCGGCCATAAGGGAAGGCTTCGAGCCGGATAAGCTCAATGTGTTCGAAGTCAAAAGAGGAATTGTATAAGCGATGGAAAAAAAGTGGGCGGTTGAGGATTTCAAGAGCGTCGTCACCAGATACGAAGCAACGGAAGTCCTGTTCGAGGAAAAAGCCGATTTCCAGCATGTGCAGGTCGTCAATACGGTGCAATACGGCCGGATGCTTTTGATCGACGGCATCGTTCAGACCACGCAGGCCGACGAGTTCATTTATCACGAGATGATGACTCATCCCCCCATGCTGATTCATCCCGCTCCGAAAAAGGTGCTGGTCATCGGCGGCGGAGACGGAGGAATTCTCCGCGAAGCCCTAAGCCATCCGGAAGTCGAGGAAATCACGCTGGTTGAGATCGAAAGCACGGTGATCGATCTTTCCAAAAAATACCTGCCTTCGATTTCAGACGGCGCTTTCAACGATCCCAAGGTGCGCGTCGTGATCGACGACGGTGCGAAGTTCGTTGAAAATCCGCCGGAAAAATACGACGTGGCCGTCGTGGATTCTCCCGATCCGATAGGCCCGGCGGCGATTTTGTTCAGCAAAGGCTTTTATAAAAATCTTCACAATGCGCTCAAAGACGACGGGATCATGGTTCGCCAGTCCGGCTCGACTTTCATGCAGCCCGAAGAACAGGCACAGGCCTTCGGGATCGTGAAGGATATTTTTCGATATTGCACATTGTACGTTTTCAATGTGCCCACATACATAGGAGGGCTGTTTTCTTGCGTTTTGGGTTCTAAAAGCATCGATCCGTCGAAAGTCGACGCCGATCGATTGTCGGAAGGATACAAGTCATTGACCCGTCCGACGCGTTATTACAATCCCGATGTACACGCCGGCGCTTTCGCGCTCCCGCAGTACGTGAGAGGCAACCTGAATCATGAAAACAAGTAAGTCCGATAAATCAAAAACCAAAAAGTCCGTGACCTACGGTTGGGAACTGGTGCTGGACTTGTACGAGTGCGACCCGGGCAAAATCTCCGACGGCAAGCATATCAAGCTTTTCGCCAAGGAACTTTGCCGCGAAATCGATATGAAACCTTACGGCAAGCCCTATGCCCCGTATTTCGGGGAAAACGCCGAACACACGAAAGGGTATTCCCTTCTTCAGTTCATCGAAACCTCCTCGATTACCGGGCATTTTTCGGAAAGCACGGGCGCCGTGTACCTCAATGTCTTTTCCTGCAGGCCTTACGACCGCAATACGGTCAAAAAGTTTGCGAAAGACTGGTTCGGCGCAAAAAAAGTCAAAACCCGGTTTTTGACAAGAGAGTAGTTCTTTTAGTACAATACTGCCGGTGAAATTCACCGCCGAGCATGGCTACCCATGGCGGTGGATTTCCATATTCCTGAACTGGATTTAAGTTTCTTGAAAAAAGGATCAGGTTATTAATATCCTCGTTGCTTTAACGCCCACTTCTCAAACTTTGCGAAGAAGAAAAATTATTTTTCGCCGCCTTAAAAGGGCGGTCGTCGATCCTTGACATTTCTTTTGGGATGGAAAAATTCGTCATTTAAGGTTTTGAAAGGACATTTCCCGAATTCCATCCCAAAGGAAATGTCAGGGACGAAAAATAGTTATTCTTCTTTATCTCTGATGGGGTACGGTAATTCGCGATGAAACACAAAGAATCTGAAAGTAAAATAATTAACTACCTTATACGTTTTATTGTGTTGTTTGTTTTATTAATCCAAGTATTTTTATTTTTTAAATATTATTTCAATATGTTTGATCATGTTGGCGTTTTGGATCTGGCGTTAGGTTTGGCAAACTGGGAAGTGACATTAGCTCTTATGTTATTAAATATTATAATTTTCAGTGTTGCTGCTTTTTTTGGAAAACCTAAGGACGATAGAATTCCAATGAAATATGATATTGCTTTGTTCCCAGCGATTGTTATTATTTTGTCATTGGCATTTGTTAGTCTTCACATTTATGTAATCAAATACATGCTTTTTAATATATGGAGTGATTCGGCTCCAGAAAATCCTCAGTTCTCATATTTTATTATTTATAAAAAATATCTTATTTTGTTGCTCATTCAGTCCATATCAATTGCTTTATCTGTAGCTGATGCAAGAATTTATCGAAAAAATGTTTTCCACTGGTGGCTGATTCCATTTCTGCCGCTCCCTTTCCCATATATTTCGCATTTATTTCCAATATTATGGTGGAATTTTCTTCATTCCTGGGTACCATGGAGACCTTGGAAGTATTTTAGAATTCCATTGTTATTCCTCAGTTGCACGATCCCTGTGACGAGTTTTGTGCTTTTCCCGCCGACAGCCCCCATAGAAGGATGGCCGCATCCAAATCAGAAATTGGAGCAACATTTTCGCGGCGACAATTGTTTTGTCAGTTATTTTGCCGAATGGAATCAGGATTTAGATGAATATATTGTTGTTTGTAGTCGTAATTTGCATAAAGTCGTTTATGATAAAGAAAAAGGATATTGGACTGCTGTAAATAATATTTTTGTAAATGCTGTTTATGATATTGCTGCGTTTGATCCATATAGAAACCTTGCATATATACATGATGGTGAAAAAGATATATTATATACACTAGTGCTGAAGGAATTTAAGTTATTAAGTAAAAGGAAATTTAAAATATTGGACGTACGTATCAATAGCCTTGGGCATTTATCTTATTATGATAAAAAAGGAGGCTTTCTTTATTTGTATAATTTTGAAGTTCTTACTAAAGTTGAACCCGGATTGGACTATGGTAGTGCTGTTTCAATAGCTTTGTCGGGTGACTTGATGTCTATGACATTGGACGAATCGACAAATACTCTTCTCGTCCTTACGGATAAAATATATTTATTGGATGCAAATACACTTGAAATAAAAAATTCTTTGATCCCGCCATCGATTGCACTTGATTTTGAAAATGATAATTTAAACAACTGTTATTATATCAGTTTCCCTAAACTGATGGAAACATGGGTTCTGAATAAAACCGACCTCCGTGTTGTTGCCAAAATCGATGCGCCCATTGGAGTGAGAACTTTGGAAGTGGATGAGGAAAATAAAATATTGTTTCAAAGCGCAATGACCGGAGTCATCGAACAAAGAAGTCTGGATGATTATCATTTGATATCCAGATTCAGAGTCGCTCACTGGATTCACTACCTGCACGGCAGTCCAAAAAAAAGGAAGCTTGTCGTATCCCCGAATGCCCGGCCGTTTGTTATTTCCTATGACGCCAGGCCCGTTGATGACGACTATTCCGGAGCCTTGCTGAAAATACTGGAAGATACCGCAAGAAAGATTATGAAAAATTTTCCGGCGGGCAGTTTGCAAAATATTAACGAGGAAAGCCATGTCCCGCAAAACATCCAATTCAGGACCGAACCGGAAGACTGATGAGTTTTCAAAATCAATGGTGTTGGAAAAGTGCAAAAGCGAGTCGCGTAAAAGATGCTCGAATCATTGTGCATATAATAAATCCGTTTTAAAAAAAAGCTGGTTCTTCGAGGATTACCGTACTTTAACACGCACTTCCCAAACTTTGCGAAGAAGAAAAATTATTTTTCGCCGCCAAAAAAGGGCGGTCGTCGATCCCTGACATTCCCTTTGGGATGGAAAAACTCGTCATTTAAGGTTTTGAAAGGACATTTCCCTATATGACCCTAAGAACGAGTATTTCACCCACTGCAACAGGAGGATGCCATGAAAAAATTATTAACCCTGACGCTGCTGGTCACGGCTGCGATGCTTTTTGCCCTGACTTTGAACTGCGGCGATGACGACGATGACGACGACGATGACGACATGACCTTGAACTTCGATCCGGAAGATTTCCAGACGACGGTGGACAACGAGTATTTCCCGCTGACGCCCGGCACGGTGAAAACCTTCGAAGGCGACGACGGCGAAGATGATCTGAAGGTCGTCACCACGGTGCTCGCCGAAACCGAAAACGTCGCGGGCGTGGACTGCACCGTTCTCAACTGTACGAAGAAGGCGAAATGCCGCTGACGGAAATGGAATAAACCCGATTTTAAAAAGAACAACGCCCGGTTTCCACCGGGCTTTTTTTGTCAAAAAATTAGCCGCATTATCCCGCAATGAACCCGGGGGCAAAGCACGAATGTAATTAGCCGCCCAGAGCCATCGTTCTCACCAGTTCACGGTAACGGGTTTCCGTGTCGCGACCGAAGTAAAGGTCTTCCTCGTAATAATCCGGATGTCCCGGCGCGTGGAAATCGCTTTCGGGAATTATGTATCCGGTTTCATCCCCGCACACGGACATATGCATGGGAACTTCGGCTGCCAGGAAATCGTCGATGCCTTCCATTGCCGGGAATGTGAACTCGCCCCACGGCGCTCCGAAATCCACGGAGCTTTGAAGCCGGCCGGTCACGGTCTCGGGAAAAGTTTCTCCCGGCGACGTGACCAGCGCCATGTTTCCCAGACGGATCAGAGCGACCGGCTCCAATGCGCAGCCCAAAAAACCGCATTGGAAAGGATGGTCCCTGTCCAGGTCGGCCATGTCGTATTCCACGAGTCCGGTGACGAATGCCAATTTCATAATCAGGTTGTCCACGGGCAGAAGCAGCTTTTCGACCCGGATCGATAATACCGGAGTCTGCGTATCCGCCCGATCGAGAGCGTCGGCGGCGATGTCGGCGACGACGAAACCGAGGCTGCGCGTTTTACCCCAGGTTCCTTCGGTCAGATATAACGGCTCGCCATCCTCGTAGACCGCCTGCCCATCTTCATCTCTGGCGGGCACGGATACGCCCGTCGGAGACGCCAGGCCGCCCAGGGCGCCCGAAATATAGACGCATGTCCCGCCGTAAAGCGTCTCCATCCGCCGCCGGGTCCACGCGGGAAAATCAGGGCTGACCAGCGTGGACTCGATCATGACCTCGGGATGCGCGTGCCAGTTGACGAGCGTCGCAACGGTTTCGCCGTTTTCATCGTCGAATGCCGCCGCCGAAAGATAATCCACGGTGATTTCAGGTTGACGCGAATCCGCCGTCAGCGTCGGGAAATTGGATAACGGATCATAAACCGGCGCTTGGGCGGCGCGCATAGTCACCGGCGTCAATCGCCGGCTCGTTTCCAGCGCCAGCTCGACGATCGTGTCCTGCACAAAGCGCATGTACGCGGGACTGACGCCGCTGGTCAGAACGTTGGGACCGAATACGCCCATCGTGTCCGGCGCTTCATGCGTGTGCGTGGAAGCGATGAGAATGTGATCTTTCACGAATCCGTATACTTCCAGGCGCTCCTGAATTTCCCGAATGCGCGTGCGCGTGAATCCGATGAAATCCAGGCTGACAATCACCAGTTGCCTGTCGCCCTGCTTGAGGATCAGCGCGCATGCCTTGAGATCGTCATGGACTCCCGTCGAGGTTCGCGGAGGAAAGATGCCGCCCAGGTAAACGGTTTCGGGGTGATTTTCCGGTGTTGGCGTAATGACGGCGCTGCCGGCGGCGGCCAGCAGAGAATCGGCGTCCGGAAAGGAAACGGAATCGTCGTCATGATCATCGTCGGCGCTTTCGTCGTCATTTCCGGATTCGGAATTGGAATCATCGCCATCACCACAGGAAGCAAACATCGTCAAACCAAGGGTGATGATCAGCGCCATATGAAAAAGGTTTTTCAGCAACAAATTTATCTCCTCACAAGGCGGATGCATGCTCAACTTCAATGATTGACCGTATCCCTGTCGTGGGTCAATGCTGGCGATAAAGCCAAATAATTCTTGCGCCTGCCCAATCTTGTCGTTAAGATTGACAAAGAATTAATCTATTATCATGGAGTTGTAGCAATGAAAAAGGATTTCACAGCATGGGTTTGGCTTTGCGTTTTGGTCGCTGCGCTTGGCATGACAGTGCTTTTGGGCTGCGGCGATGATGATGACGACGATGATGACAGCGATGCGGATGACGACGCCGACGACGATGCCGACGACGACGCGGACGATGATGTGGACGACGACTCGGACGACGACGCGGATGACGACGCCGACGACGACAGCCAGGGCGATCAGTTTTTCCCGCCGGCCGCGGGCATGGCATTCGTTTATCGTCTCTTCATTGGAGGCGATGGATCGGTCGACCTGGACAGCGAAGTCATCGGCGAGGACACGGATTTCTGGGATGACGGCACGTACACGAAAATCAAAATCGGGGATTTCGACTTAGGCATTACTGTGTGGCTTGATTTGTCGACTTATGGCTTCATCGGCCTGAAGGGAACGGCGGTTTACGATAATTCATCCAAGGACGAAAACGACTGGGTTATGCTGGAGTACCACGATCCTCCTATTTACATCCGATTCAACGGCGCCGTCGATGATGAATACACCAGCGCGTCCACGATGACCATCGATTTCGGCGACGACGATCCGATCATCCAGGATGTGGAAACGGTTTCCGTTCTGGCGGACGACGCGGCTACGGTGGAAATCCCGTACGGCTCCGTCGAGAACTGTTCCATCGTGGAAACCATCACGGTTTTCGACGATGACGACAGTTGGGAGTTTTATCAGGAATTCTGGGTTGACGGCGATCTGGGGCTTTTGCGCGCGGACACGGTTCCGGGATTCGAACTGCTGGAACTCGTTTCCATCACGTACTGATTATTCGGTAATGAGCGAAAGGGCGGGTGCGAATCCGCCCTTTTTTCATTGAAAAACGCCACTTACTTCCGTATCACCCGCAATGCGTCCGACCACGATGTCCGCCCACATATAGCCGAAACCGAAGCCATCGCCGTTTGCCGTGTAGAGAAAGTCGTCGCCGCAGGCAAAAAGGCTCAACGCCAAAAACAAAATGAAAGTGATTTTCAAACCGGGACGTTTACGTGTAATGTGACTTGGTTAATTATTTTGACCCATACCTTTTTTGGATTATGACTTTGAGTGAAAAAAGTAAATTGAAAATTGCCGCATGCGTGGTCGCCGCGGGAGGAATGTTGTCGCTGATTTTCCTCGCCGTTTTTTGGGTCGTTCAATACCGGCCCGATCCTGACAATTCCCATCCCCCGGCGGAGTTGGCGAACAGCGTCGGCCCATTGCGGTCAATGGTGAAAATACCCGCAGGTGAATTCTCTTATGGCTTTCCTCCGGGATATCGGACAGTTTTACCGGATTTTTTAATTGATAAATACGAAGTCATGCAATCGGATTACATTCGTTGCGTCAAAGCGGGTGTTTGCGAGCTGATGAATATATTTTCACAAGGCGACGCCATGCCGGTGGGCGGAGTCACGTGGTATCAGGCGAATTCGTATTGCCAATGGCTGGGCAAGCGTCTGCCGACAACGCAAGAATGGGAAAAAGCCGCAAGAGGTCCTGGCGGAGGACATAAATATCCCTGGGGAAATGAATGGCATCCGGATTATGCAAACTGGTGCGACAGCGAAAAATATGACGATTCGCAAAAGCTTGAATTGAATATTTTCAGTTGCGAGGGTCTCATTGATGGATATGTCGAGCAGGCGCCCGTCAATGCCTTTCCACAGGGTTCAAGCCCTTACGACGTCATGCAGATGTGTGGAAATCAGTTGGAGTGGACTTCGACCAAAGGAAGCGATTCAAGCCAGCCGGGGTACGGCGACAACTACGTCGTCAGGGGAGGATCATGGTTTGGCTCAACGGGTATGGGAACGCCAGATGGAACTCTTATCACCTGGTTGGAATCCTCGGATCCTCCGGATGCCAACCCCCCGCACCTTGGATTCCGCTGCGCCAAATCAATACCTTGATCTTCGGAAAATCCGTCGTCGCTTGAGCCGGCGTTGACGGGATCATCAGTTATGCCTCAGCAGCCGCAACCGCCGCTGCCGCCGTCATCGTCGTCATCGCCATCGGCGTCATCGTCGGCGACGTCGTCATCGGCGACGCTGTCGTCATCAGCCGAATCGTCGTCGACCCAGTCGTCATCGGCGTCGTCATCGGCGTCGTCATCGATATCGTCGTTCGCGTCGTCATTGACATCGTCGTCAACGTCATCGTCCGCGTCGTCGTCAACATCGTCGTCGACGTCATCATCCACCTGCGCGGGCAGAACATTGACCTGCGTGACCGTTTCATCCGTATAGCCGTCAAGGTCCGTTACGACGAGACGCACGGAATAAGTTCCTTCATCCGGGAAAGCGTGCGTGACGTATCCGCCGCTTCCCGTTTGCCCGTCGTCGAAGTTCCATTCGTAGCCGATGATCTCGCCGCACGGATCGCTGGAGCCGCCGCCGTCGAATCCGGCCGGTTCCTGCGCGTAGATATTTTCCGGATCCTCGACGATGAATTCGGCGGTGGGATACCCGATTTCGGGTTTTTCCAGGGTGAATGTATCATACACGACGCCGATTTCACTTTTGGCGGTCAGGGTCAGTTTGTTGTACTCCACCTCGAAGAGGATGTAATGCGTCGCGCCGATGCCCTTTAAGTAAAAATCGTTGAAAATATTCAGGATGGGATTGCAGAAAGCCCCCGCGCCGCCGGCCACCAGATACATGGTGCCCTGGGAATAATCCTCGTTGGGAATCGGCGATCCGCCGTAAATCGGCTTGGTCCGCTCGTAGATGTGATCGTGGCTGCCGATGTTCACGTCAAGATGATAGGCGTCGAAAATCGGCCCCCAAAAGGCAATATTGTCGTCGTCGGAACCGTGAGAGGTGCCGGACGAGTAAGTCGCCCGATGGTTCAGGGCCATAGTCCAGATGGCGTCGCTGACGGCCAGTTTCCCGTCGAGCCAAGTGGCCTGCGTTGCGCGGGGTTGTTCCTCCGTGTCGAGAACGAAGAAATCCATGGGGCCGACCTGAAAATCGTAAAAATCCTCGGTGCCGGTCACGTCGTTGACGGGCAAGGCGAAGTTATCGAGGAAATAGCTGGTCCCATGGTGTTCGTGGTTGCCCCAGACCATCATCATGGGCTGCAACGAAATGTCGCCGTGAGCCTTGTCGAACCAGTCTTCCCAGGCTTCTTCCTGTTCGTCGCCGGTTTCGACGGCGTCGCCGTTGAAGATGACAAACAAAGGCTCCTCATCCGTCGCGGCGTCCATAACCGTGGACCAGTAGATGGAGGCGCCGGGTTCGATGGAACTGCGTGAATCGCCGAGCACGACAAATCGATAAGGCTCACAGACATCTTCAGGCAGCGAAGCGGTTTTGAAGATTTTATCGCCGGACCAGTATCCGCCGCCGCCCACGCGATAGTGGTACTGCGTTTTCGGATCGAGTCCCGTGATTTCCACGGTGTGATTGTTGCCCCTTCCTTCGGGCAGCGGCTCGACGATGCCGGTTGCCTGGCTGCCGTATCCGGCGTCGGGACCGTACTCGACCAGGGATTCGCCGATCCCGGCGCTGGTCCACCACATGATGGTCATGGTCGTGGCCGGCGAATGCTGCCAGGACAGGTGGATGCTTTCCGGTGTTGCGCCCGGCGCGGCAAACGCCGGCGCCCCAAGCGCTATGGAAACAAAAAGGATCATCAAAAGGCCCGAAATCGGTTTTCTGTTCATGCGAAAACTCCAACTGCTGAATACGCTGAAGTATTCTAATACAATGCTGTCCTGATTGAAACAATAAGTTACAATTAATGCGCCGCCTTGGGGATAACTTACAAAAAAACGGCCGCCGGCTTGCCGGCGACCGCCCATATTTTAACGCAAATCGATTCGTGGCTCCCCCGGCCTTTGCGTCGAATCATTCTCAATTCAGAAAGCGAATTATTTAAGGATGAAGGATGAAATAGGAAGGATGAATTTCGCAACAGGAGCAGGGATGCCGCAACAGGTTTGTAAAGAAAAGCCCCCGCGCTCGTCCAGATTCAGGGCAGGCACGGGGGATAGGTCCACATTCAGGCCGCTGTTTGCGTGACTTTCCTTCTTCTTCCTTCTGCCTTCATCCTTAACTAGTTCCCATCCCGAAATAGCCGTTTTTCAGACATGGCGTCAACATCGTTGTCCGGTAAGGGGATCATTGACAAACCTTGGCAGCGATGTTGCTAACCGATTTTATGGAATCGGCGCGTAGACCGCGATTTTTCGCGCACGTCTCCATTTCCCGGTTCGATTCCTTCTTAACAACCGCGTGTCAGTCGATGAGATGCCTGGCGATCAATAAAAGGTTGGCGGTCACCACCGAGGCCCAGGCGTAGGACTTGAATGATTCGAGGCCGGACCATGTGCAGCGATCCATCCCGAAGCAGCGTTTGAGAAAGGAGATCATCCCCTCGATGCCGGCGCGGAAGTTGCGCAGCCTTTTATAAACCCACGCGCTCTTCGCCATATCGGCGATTTTCAATCCCCGCTTTTTATGGAAGGCGACGTCCTTGACGCCGAGTTCCTTGATGTGGGCCAGATTGTCTTTCGACGCAAACCCGCCGTCGAAGGCGGCCTGGCGCGGCGCTCGTCCGTAAATTTCCTTCTGCCGAACGATCATCCTTTCGGCCAGCGTCGCGTCCGCGGGATTGCCGTTCTCGATCACCAGATCGGTCACCAGTCCCGAGACTCCGCCGGTGAGCGTGACCTTATGGCCAAAGCAAGTCTCACGCCGGTCCTTGACGATCACGTCGGTATGAGGCTCGAAGATCGAAACGATTTTTTCTTCGGCCGGGACCTTTTCTCCCCGCAGCACGCGGCGATCGGCCTGGTCGATCACACTTAAGACCAAGGGAATGTAGTGGCGCAGTTCGGCTTCCAAAGAAAGCGCGAAAATCGGATCGATCATCGTCGCGCCGGCCAATGCGTCGACCACGCGCTCCGCGTCTCGGACCGCCTTTCGCGCGACCTTCAAAAGATCGCGGTAGTGTTTCACGCGGACCTTTCTCTTCTTCGCGTTCAAAATGCCCAGCGCCCGCTTTTTCGCCCGGCGGCGGTGATCGACGACGGGAACATCGACCAATCCTTTCGCTTCCCGAGTCAAACGGCACAACACGCGCACCCCGTCTTCGAGCAACGTCGAGTCGGTGGGGTGATGAATGTTGGTTTCGACGACGGTGCAGTCCACGCGGACCTTGCGGCCTTTCTCGATCCTTTTGTCGGCTGCCGCGGCAAGCAAAACGCGGTTGATATTCTCCAAAGTCTCGGGGCGAATCCGCTTGATGTCACGCTGCAGCGCCGTGCGCGAAGGCGTGCTGTCGGCAAAACCGAATTCGCAAAAAGCGCGGTAAGCACGGGAGTCCTCCAGGTGAAAGGCCAACACCTCGTAACTGAAGCCGTTCATCTGTTTGACGAAAAGCGCTTTGAGTGCCTGCTCGGCGCTCATCTTTCCCTTGCATCCCCTGGCCGGATCGCGGAGGCCGCGAACCAGGTCCGCGTACACCCAATCGAATATCTCCAGGTGATCGCGAAGCAACAAATCGATCCGGTGAAGCTCCCGGGCGTGCTCGTGATGGATTTTTTGCTCGACAAGTGAGGGTTGTTGCTGTATTCTTTTTCGCATCGGGACTTGATTCCTCCGTGATATCAATGGGTTAGACACCAATTAAGATAACACAAAAGGATGAAAATGTCCCGATTTATTTTTCACAAATTCACAAATTTATGCTTTAATATTCAGGTGTTACGTATTTCGGGATGGGAACTAACTATCAATTGTACGTGGCGGAGAAGTAGAGTCCGAAAACTCCGGCGTCCCAGTTCAGGTGTTCGCTTTGCGCCCAGGCGTACTTGGCGCTGCCGCCGAAACCCAGTCCCCAGTTGTCGCTGACGAACCATTCCTTGCCGATCATAAGCTGCGCGCTGCCGCCCAGCGCGTGCTCGTGGAACAGATCGTCATCGTCATCGTCGCAATCGCCGCAGTCGTCATCATCGCGGTCGAAATCATCTTCGCAATCATAGTCTCCGCGAAATTCCAGATGGGCCATGCCCGCCGAAGCGCTGACGTAGATGTTCGACGGCATGAAGTAATACGTCAGCCCGGCGCCTACCGTGGTGAGATCGGCCCGGCCTTCGATACCGTCTTCCATATTTTCCATCTTCAAAATGGGAGATGAGCTCGTAAATCCGGCGTGTAAAATGAGATTATCCTTGACGGCGCCGCCGATGGCGAAGTCGAAGAGCATGCCGGGGCTGGTGAGATGCGGATCGTCGTAATACGCTTCCCGCGTCCCGTTGCCGCGCATGTAAATCACGGACATCCCCGGCGCCATGCGCAGAAAAAATCCGTCGTGGCGCTGGCGGCCCGGATCGGCTTCCTCCGCTTCTTTTACATCCCGAACGATCACGCGAAGCGGTTCGGTCTTTTCGACTTTATCTTCCGCGGCGTCATCGCCTTCTCGCTGCGCCATGGCGTTTTGCGCGCCCATGACCAGTAGAAACATGAATATTCCGACGATCCCGGCGATCAGCTTGAGCAGGTAATAACTTCTGGCAACCATTTTTTTCCTCCTGACGTTCTTTTCTTGAAAAGGCCGGGCGGGCGAAATTGCCGCGCCGACCTCTTGCCCTTTGAACACGCGAAGAGGAAAAATGTGTCACGAACAAAATATACACAGCCCGGCGGGCGGCAAAGTACGGCTATCCCGGATGAGCCGAAAAAGTCGGATTCATTATAAGATCAAAAAACGGGCGCGTGTTTTTGTCGGATCAGCCAGTCGGCCAGATTTTTTCCATACCAGGCTAAAACGTTGGGAGGAGGATGGATTTCTCTGTAAACGGCAGGCTCGTACGTGGCGGACAGAGTGAAAATCGGAACTCCGGAATTCTGCGCCATCGTAATGTAATGCTCATATCCGGAGATAATTTTACCTCCGCTGCCGGGGACGAGAACACTCGGTTGTATGTACGGCCCGATGAACAATACGCACGGTATATTCGGGTGAATATCCAAAAACAAATCCCTGACCGCCCTTTCATTATCGATATTATGATCGTAGCTGTCCTCCCAAAGAGGTATCGTGACGCGCCGGGCCAGCGACGCCAGAATCGCCAGCCGATAAAAACGCACATGGGAAATCAGCCAGTAGCGCGTTCTTACCGAAAGCCATGAGGGAATCAGGGCGGATCGGGGAATCAGTTTTTCCCACAAGCTCGGATTCCGATTAAAATATGCTTCAATGTCCATCCCTTTCAAAAAGGCGGGCGCGTTGAGATTGGAAATGGCGATGATCAGCAGATCCGGATCAAATCGCTTCACGGACTCTCGGGCCAGGGCGACCATTTGCGAGGGAACATATGCGGGCGCTCCCATGTTCCAAACTTCAAAAGGGCGCTCGCTTTGATTTTGAAGAAACAATTCCAGTTGCGCGGGCCATGCTTCCTGATCATTGACCCCGGAGCCGTAAACGTTGGAGCCGCCGAAACAGAGAATTCTAAAAACCCCGTCGGGTTTAACAGCGTCTCTTTGTTTGCCCCGCACTCCCAGGGAATTGATGCTGACGCTGTGTTTGTCGTGAAATTCGGAATTCGGCTTCAGGCGAAATATTAATTTCGGATTCGGATCGATTATGTGAACAGGCAAATCCATATTCTGGAAATAGAGATTTTTTTTCACATTGCGCCAATCCACATCGCTTATTCGTACAATGCATTCGGCAACAAGCAAGGCCACAAGCAGGGCGATGAAAATGACGGGGAGGGCTTTTTGCGCAAAAATCACTCGCTTGTAAAAAAAGGTCTTGATTCGGAAGCGCACAGTATTTTCTCCCAGTCCGGGATTGTTATATCATCAACGGCATCAACGAAGGAGGCTGTCAATCACCAATACCGGATTTTTTCGGCTAAAATATGCTTGGCGGCCCGATGCGCGAGGGCAAGGATCGTTATCTGCGGGTTGACGCCCACCGGCGAGGGCGCTGTGCTGCCGTCGGTAATAAACAGCCCGGGAATCTCGTGGCTCTCTCCCCATGAGTCGGTGACGCTCGACGCCGGATCCGCGCCCATGCGGCAGGTTCCCAGGGGATGAAAAGCCATGAGTTTGAAATCGCCGCTTTTTGCTTTTCGGTTTCCCAGTTCGCCGATTCGGTTCAGCGGAATTTCCTTGACCTGTCCGACTCCGGGAAAAATTTTCGTCGCCCCGGCGGCTTTGTATATTTCGCAGAGGATTTGAATTCCGCGCAGCATTCTGACGCAGTCGATTTTATTCATCTGATATAGACCCAGGTGGCGGCCGCGGCGATTCAGCACCATGCCCCGGCTGGTGTCGCTGATCATGACGCCGTACATGGAAATATTTTTAAAATGATGGACAAAGGCGTCTTTGAGTTTTTGGCCGTTATAAGGCATTCCCACGGCGCTGACCGAAGGCGGCACGAAGATGCCTTCCAGCAGAATTCCGTCCTTGGAAAAGTCGTCGATGTAGGTCCCTTGCGGCACGCCGCTCCATCCCTGGATATCCTCTTCGAATTGCGCCATGACGCGGGCCGCCGGGTGTATGGAAAGATTCCGTCCCACCTGCCCGGAGGCCAGACCGAGTTTCGAAACCTTGAGCAAAACCGGCGTATTGAGGGCGCCCGCCGCCAGCACGACGATCCTGGCTTCCACGCGAAAGCGCTTTCCGGTTTCTTCGCCCCGCCGGTTGCAAAACATTCCCTCGAATCCGCTCGCCCGGCCGCAATGGGTCATAATGCGTCTCACTTTAGCCCGCGAATAGACGCGCCCGCCGCGCTTCAGAACGCCGGGGATATAGACGACGTCCGGCGTTTGCTTTGCGTTGTCCACGCATCCGAAAGTACAGGTTCCGCAACCGCGGCAGTTTTTCGCGTTATGCATCATAGGCTTGAATGACAGCCCCAATTCCAGGGCGCCTCGTTCGACGGCCAATGCGTTGGGCCCCCATATATCGCGTGAAAGCTCGCTGACCGAACTACGTTTTTCCACTTCATCGAAAAAAGGCGCCATGCTTTTCGGATCGATTTCCTGCACGCCCGCGGTGAGCCGCCAGCTTTGCAGCACGTAATCCGGCGTCCTGAAACATGTGCCCGAATTAATGACGCTGGTGCCGCCGACGCACTGCCCTTCAGGAATGAGAATCGGCGGATGTCCTAGAACGCCGGTGGTGGAATTGTTGCGGTACAGTTTATAAACCGCGTCGAGAAAATTCTGGTTGAAATCATCCTGATCAAAGTAGCCGCCTTCTTCGCACAGCACGACATCGAGTCCGGCTTCGCTGAGTAAATCCGCCGCCGCGGCGCCTCCGGGCCCCGAGCCGATCACGGCCACATCCGTTTTCTCGACAATATCCGTATCGATGCCTGAGCCGTCGATAATGCGCTCACGGATTTCAGATCGATTCATTTTACTTGTTTCCTGCAATGGTTTTAACAATTCGCGAGCAATTGTTCGTATTTGCCCGCTCCGGCAAAGGCGTTTTATTGATTCAGCGCGTTTGAAGCGCATGGATATTCGACGCCGATGCGGTCTCTTAATTTCTTGTCGGAATAATAGATCATATAGATGGCGCCTTTGACGGCCAGGATCATGGAACGCGGAAAATATAGCCTGCCCGACTCCCATCGCTCGATGACATCGATTCTGTCAGAGGGCTTCAGGTTGGAAAATCTTCTGAAATACCCGTAAAAAAGAGGCAACCAATCCAGAAAAATGATTAGTACATGAAAAAAAATCCCAATCTCTGATGGAACTTCCTGGAAATATCGTTTTAAAAGTGGTAGGATTTGGCGAAATGAGGTATCTTCATCGGTGTCCTCATCGGGCGGCGTCAGCGTTTCCGCCAAAGCGTTGATGACCTTTGCCTCGTAGCCGGACAGTCTGAATGAAGGCATTTAAGTCCTTTGATTTTGGTCGTTGAAATCTCGAAAAGGCTAGCATTTCCCGGCGTTAATGGGAAGCGTGGTGAATTCTGGGATCTGATTTTTCTTTTTTGGAATTAGCCGGACAAAGCGATATGGCAGTGGAGAAGCAAGTTGGTTAAGCATGTTACCAAATTCGCGAATCATGTAGGAAAAATGGCGTAATTCATTAATATTCTTAAGGATTTATCGGCATTGACCGTACTTGACAACAAATATGAAATCCCTTATTTAGAGCCGTTATGCTGCCCGTCGGATGGGCAGTGGTTGTGGGGTGTTACCCAGCAGAAAGGAAGCTGATGATGAAGCTACGGGTCTTTGGGTTGACCTGCCTTTTTCTAGTCATGTTCTACGCCGTGGTATGGGCCGCAGACGATGATGATGCGGACGACGACGATGATGATGACGAGGATGAGGACGACGAAGGAGAGGATGAAGAGGATCGTTGGGGCGAGGCCAAACTCGACCACGAACTCAATATTGGATGGGATTATCCATCAAATTACAACGAGCGACCGCTGGTCTTCTCCCGTTGGGTGACCGAATTCACTCTGGGACTTTCCCAGAAAGAATCTCGGCATTACTGGGATGACGACGGAAATCTCGTCAAGGGACCTTTCCGCATCAAGAAGCAGACCATCGATTTTGCCCTGGGACTGGGGCTGTCCGACAGGTGGTCGGTCCGCGTGAATTTTCCGTTCGTTTATAAAAAGACGAAGATCACCAGTGACGGAAATCCGAACTATCGCTACGAGCGGGATAACACTTACGGTTATCTTTTCGAAGAATCCCTGTTCGATTTCTTCGACAACCATGAGATCTGGCGGGTCTGGGAAGCGGATCTTCCCTCTCTCGGCGATATCGTGATCTGGTCCGGTTATTCGATTTATCAGAATCTGGATCCGCGGACGACGAGCATCATCGCCGAGGTCGTCTACAAGACCCCCTCGGGCAACGATAATCCCAGGCGCGGAGCCACCATCCGAAATTACCTCACCGACGGCACCCCCGATTTCTACGTCGGCCTCGCCGGCAAGCAGCAGGTGTGGCGATTCTCGGGTGAATTGCACGGCGGATACAATTTCCGGATGAAGGGCGACACCAAGTACAGCGCCGGAAAAATGGACTTCGCCGATCAGATTCGCGCCGACGCCGAAGTCGCCTTCCAACTGATGCAGGGCGACGACAGCGTCACGGACTTCGGCATTTTCGGCCCCACGACGCTGATGGTCGGCGCGCATTACATGAAGCGCGTCAACGACACCACCCTCAAAGATAACCAGGGCAACACGACGACGATCGATGACACCCCGGGTTATGCTCTTTCCGTTGAACCCAAGCTTTTATGCCAGGGATTATGGCCGCTCAGCATCTTGTATTCCGGTGAGCTTTACGTGTCCGCCGATGTTCCGGTCGCCGGTCAGAAGAGCTTTTTGGAAAACACGAGAAGCATGTTCAGGCCGCCTTACGAGCTGGAAAGCTACGAGAGCGTAGGCATCACCTACTCCCTCGGTTTCGTTAAGAGGTGGCAATGATGTGGTGGTCCAAAGGTAAAAGAAAGGCAAAGGGAATGGTTGATTTTGCCGGAACGTTCACGAGGAGAACCATGACTGGCAATGAAATAAAAATCCGGGCCGTGGCCCTGCTTGCTCTTGTGGCCATGTGCGGATTCTGGACCGCGGACGCCGAAGCGTCCATCTTCTGGGAATCCGGAGTCAACCACAACGAACTGGATTGGAAATACGTCGAGACGGAGCATTTCATCATTTACTGGACGGTGGGCAACGAAACCACGGCCAGGATGCTTTATGCGATGGCCGAGGACGCCTACGATCATCTGGCGGAAATCTACAACTTCGACCTTCACAACAAAATCACGGTCACGGTTCTCGACACCGAAGATTATTCCAACGGTTTCGCGGCATTCGTTTACGACTGGATCACCATCTGGTCGACGAACCTTTACGGAACGCGCCGGGGACGCGTCGACTGGGTCGTGGATGTTTTCACCCACGAACTCGGACACATTATCTCGCTGAAAGCCGCCGGGAATTTCCGTGAAAATATGTACGGCGTGTTTTTGGGCGGCGCCCGGACTTCCCGGAAGTACAATTTCGACATGGGCGTCGGCATGCTCTACGCCACGGAGCGCCTGCCCGTGTGGATGTACGAAGGCGTTTCCCAGCACGGAGACCTTATGTTCGGCGGCGACCTGTATGATTCGAACAGGGAAATGCTGCTGCGCATGGCGATCCTGGAAGATCACATGCTCACCATGGATCAAATGGATCTGATCTACGAAAAAATCTCGCTACAGGCCGAGATGTGCTACAATCAGGCGTTTTCCATCAGCACTTATATCTCTGAGCAATGGGGCATCGACGCCATCGCCAAAATGTGGCACGAAGTCGGCGTCGGCATTTACCCCAATTACAACAGGATGATTAAAAAGGAACTTGGCATTACGCGCGACGAACTCTATGAACAATACAAAGAGTACATGACCAAGAAATATAACGAGCAGGTCAAGGATATCGTCGGCAACGAAGCCAAGGGCAAGTGGCTGCGTCTGTTCAATTACCATCCTCCCGTCGAGGAAATGACCGACAACGACAAATGGATGGAAGGCCAGGCCAACTATTACGTGAAGTACAGCCCCGACGGCGAATGGATCGCCCTGGCTTCCAGCTACGCCACGCACGGCGGTTACTGGACGGCCCTGTACATCCGCAAGACCCATCCCGATCCCGAGAAGATCAACGACGCGAAGATCATCAAGGTCGACAGCGTTTACGGATCCTTCGACTGGTCGCCGGATTCGAAAAAAATCGTCTACGGCAAACTCGATTCGGAAAAATATCGAGGCTATCTGTATTCCGATCTCTGGGTCTACGACGTGGAAGGCAAAAAGAGCGAACAGATCACGCATGGCGCTCGCGCTCTGAATCCCGCGTGGAATCCGGTCTACGACAAGATCGCTTTCTGCATCAACGGCGACGGCTCCCAGCGCCTGGCCATCATGGATTTTCCGGGCCTGTCCGGCCATTACCTGCTGATCGATTACAACGACGGCACGCAGACTGACATGCCCGCCTGGTCCCCGGACGGCCGCAAGCTGGCCTTCGTGATGTACAGGCACCACAGGCAGGACGTCTGGACGATCAACATGGACGGATCGGGCCTGTATCCCGTGACCTATGACGATCACGACAACCGCGATCCTTCCTGGCACCCGGACGGGAAACACCTGTTCTTCGCCTCGGATCGCACGGGCATCTTCAATATCTACAAAACCAACGTTCAAACCCATGAGACCACGCAGATCACCGACGTTCTCGGCGGCGCTTTCATGCCCTGGGTGAAGTACGACGGCTCTTCGGTCACGTACACTTATTTCACATCCTGGGGTTTCAGGCCTTACGAAATCCAGCTCTTTCAGTGGAAAAACAAGGCCGTGGCCGACTTCGAGTTCAACGTGACCGACGCGGAAGTCAAAAGGAACCTTGAAGTCGTCGACGACCTGCCCATTATCGTGGGCCGGGATTACGACGTCTACGAAGGTTTCGCGCAGCTTCTTCCCATCTGGAGCGATCACCGCGGCGTATGGCTGTGGGTCCCCATGGTGAACTACGACGACGCGCGGCTTCAGGTCGGCACGCAGATCGGCCAGCTCGATCACGCCGCCACCAACGAGATGTTCATGTACATCATGGTCGGCGAGGAGCAGCGTTACAGCGTGTATTACTTCAACTACATGCTCCCCTTCACAACGTTCGTTTCATTGCATCGGATTCTGCCGGCCTCCGCCGAGGACTTCGCGTTCTTCGACTTCGACGTCAAGGCGACCTTCGACGTGATTTTCTCGGCCATGGGCTTCAACTATCTCCTGTTCGGGCAGCACGACCTATGGCTCTATTACACGTACCAGGATTATCGCGTGGAGCAGCCGAGCACGCGCGTCAGGCAGGTCACGGGCCGCGCCCTGAACCTGGAATATGACGCGCATAAAAGCGGACCGTATTACGTAGACCGGGGAATCAACCCCCGGAGCGGTTCGAATTTCAACTTTGGACTGACGTACTCGTCACCCAAATTGCACGAGCCTATCACCGGCGCGCCCATGGGCACGGACCTGGCGACCATGTTCCAGGATCCGGCGGTCATCAGCCTCGAAGAGGCGCGGCATTACCCGGATGAGGAATACCTCCTGCCCGACTACGGCTTTATCCAGGCGCGGATGAGCTGGGTCAAGCACCTTCCGGTCCCCTTCTGGAATCTAACGCCGCTCAACGACATTATCCCCATTTCCGGTTTTGACTGGGAAGACTTGAACCTCTACAAATTTCGCCGCATGCATCACGGTCTGACCTTGAGCGCCGAATTCGGTTACACGCATTCAACCGTCCCGGAAGGTTACGGTTACGGCAACTCCTTCGGTCGCGTTCACTTCTATGATCGCTTCAACGGCGGCGGACTGTTCATGACCGGCATGAGCGTGTTTTCCGACAACGTGCCGTTTTTGGGCTACGAGAATTACTCCCTGGAGGGTGAAACCAAGGCCCTGCTCGGCTACAACTACCGCCTGCCTCTGATCCGCGAGATCGACAAGGTGTGGTGGGCGTTCTACTTCGACAAGCTCTATTTCGGCTTCTTCGGCAACACGGGCAACTACTGGTCTCATGTCAACCGCCGGAAAGACATGTTCGACATGAACAAGGTTTTCGACAAAACCGGCGACGGCAAATTCAATGTCAACGACGATCTCATTTCCGATGCCGGTATTGAGATACGCCTGGCGTCTTACTTGTTCCAGTCCAACTGGGACAGCTTCATCAAAGTCGCCCACGGCTTCCAGGATCGGGAAAGGGAAGAGCGCCCCTTCCGATTCTATTTCGGTCTGGGTACGGGATTTGATGATTAATTGAAAAGGTCTTAACGCCTTCGATCTTGGAGGATAGATGATGCGATTTCAAAACAGTTTACTGCCGATCCTGGCCGTTTTCCTGCTCCTCGCCGCGAGTTCCTGCACTTTGCAGGCCGACAAGGAGGAAGACGCCTTTGAGGAAGTCAAGTACGACTCGTTGAAAATGATAGTCGACGACGTCGGGCCCGTAGCGGAGCAGGACATGACCGGAAACTGGACCGGCCGCATGGGATTCATGAACGATTCCAACCTGGACGGCAGGCCCGATTCGTTTTATCAGCTCCCCTCGCCGACCGCCGGCATTATCGGTCTGGCTTTTGGCGACGACGGATACGCCGCGGCCGGAAAGGCTTTTGGCATGGCCCGTTTCAAAGCCGGTCAGACCCAGTATGAAACGCCCCTGAAATCCCTGACGGAATGGGTGCGGGACGGCGTTATCCTGGAAATCCAGGAATCCAGATATGTCGACCAGCCCGATACTCTTGTTTATCTGGATCGCATGTCCGGCGAAGAAATGACCGCTCCTTTGACGGGTAAAAAAGAAGAAATCACTTATGACGCGCCGGTCCTGGGTCTTGTGACGCTGGGTCAGGATCTGGTGACGAAAAGCTATCCCGCAAGCGAGCAGTACAAAATCGACGACTACGTTCCGAAGGCCGGCGAGGAACTTTACGGACGCTGCATCGACGAGCCCGAGGATAACGGCGATGAAGACGAGCCGGATTATCAGGAAGTCTGCATGAAGCTGGACGACGCCGGCTTGTTGTCCGTATACGGCAACGTCCCTTGCGCCGACGATGCCGATTGCGATTCCGGTTACTCCTGCCAATGGGGCTATTGCTACAACAGGCAAGAGCGAGTCTTCCAGCAGGAGCCATGGGGCGTCACGCGCTGCATGCAGGAAATGTACTACCACAACGACGGCGCCGGCGGCACGCGCTTCAACGCCTGCCTCATGAACAAATGCCTTAAAGTATCCGACAGCAAGGTTCCGGGATGCTTTGAAAAGTGCAAAGTCGAGCAACTCAGCGACGAGAACGGGTGTTCCGGCGAGCATAATCCGGAAATCAACGATGTCGTGTACGTCGTCAAATCTCCCATGGGCGTCTATCAGATCGAAGAAGGCGGCGCCGTGGTCGGGACCAACAGCCTTTCCGTTTTCGTGGACTACATGGACGCCGACTGCAATTTCCATTCGGCGGGCAACGAATGGACGAATGTCGGGCAGGTTGTCGTTCAGATGACCGAAGGCGCGCAGGGTGGAACGACTTTCACGCTCCCGCCGGGCGCTCTGGAACTGGGATGCAACAGTTTTGAGGACAAGAAACTGCTGGGCTTCACTTTCGCGGGCCTGCAGGACGGCAATTACAAATTCAAAGTGACTCTGAAAAGCTACAAAATCAAAACCAGTCTGCTGGTGGACGCCAAATTTGTCGAAATGAAGATGCAGGAGCAGAGCGAGTTCATTGCCGGTCTCGAGGAAAACCAGAAAGAAAACGACGTTGTCTCGATTTATTGCGACAAGGCCGGAGCGCCTTATGAGGGAACTTTCGTGGTGTCGGATTACGTCGGCGGCGACGACATGGCCGCCTATTTTGAAAACCTGACCTTCCTCATGTACGAAACCTACGTCCAGGATATCGACGAATACACCCTGGGGAAAGGTTTCATCGACGTTTTGGCCGCCGATCCGATATATCAATACAACCTGATGGAATTCGACGTATCCATGATCCAGGGATACATCTGGTCGGTGATTGACGAGGAAAGCTTCCCCGATTGGGACATGGACGCCCTGAATTCGGCCATTTTCACCACCACGCAGGATAATCGTCACACGAAATACAACGAGAACGACGATATCCAGGCCAGCGCGTTTTATCTCGACCAGCCCATGACGCCGGGTCTGTTCACATTCCACGGCAACGCGGGATGGAACATTTACCCCAAGGCTCCTTACGGTTCCAATAACGACCAGCCTTTCGTGCTGGGCAATTTCGAAACCGATGCCATTTACATGCCGATGCGTCCCTTTACGAAGGTGAATCCGGCTTACTCCGGTTGCAACTTCACCGCCGATTACTGGGCCGATTTCCTCTATCACGATCTGGCCGAGGAGCGAGGGCTGATCGACGGAAAACTGCAGCGTGTTTATTCCTGCGAAAGGCTGGATAACCTCATCAACGATTATTTCGGCGGACGGGACGAAGCGACATTTATCGAAGACGCGGAAGCTTACAACGCCTGGCCGTACTGGAATTGCCGCATCAACTGCCTCAAGAACACCGACGGGGGAACGAACGGCTGTTACACTCTGGAGGATTGCCTGGACCGCTGCACGACCGAAGATCCGAAGGTGCTTGGGAAAAGAGTCCTCGACCAATGCGAAATGCCCGGTTATGATTACATGAACCTGCAGGTGGATGTTACGATTCCCGCGGAGTTCCAGATCAGCCCCAAATATTCGCATCTTTTCAACGAACCGGCGGATCCCACCCTTTGTTTCGACGAAGACGCGCTGACCTGCAATGACGACGGAACGAAGCTTATGCGTTGCGTCAGCGGGCGCTGGGTGGAAGAAGAAGACTGCGCGGCGATGGAGACGATCTGCCTGCCGACGGCCTCCAGCTACGCCTGTGACGACAATCGTTGCGATCCAGACGACGAATGCGAACTGGCCTGCAGCGGAAAAAGAGTCCTTGAGTGCGTTGACCGAGAGTGGATTGTTTCGGAGACCTGCGGCGATGGTTACACTTGCGATGCAAAGCAGTGCAAGCCGGTTTGGGAGCCGTTGCGCGTCGGGCTTATCCCGCTGTCGACGCTTTCGCCTGCCGGTGATACCGGCCTGAGCACTCAAATTCCTGGAGTCCCCGGCGGATACGTGGATTTTGTCCCCGGAGTGGCGCACTATCTCGTGCCGCTTCCCTACATGCCCTACGTCACTCCGGAGGCGGCCTCGACGATCTCTACCACGGACTGGGTCACATTCCAGCTTTACATGGCCTTGTTCGATCGCGACGGAAACGTGTACGCGGTCAGCAAGAACCCGGCGAATACGGATCCGAGTTTCACGCAGTCTCACATGGTGATGTGGAACTCGAACTGGGTCGGAGCCGACATGGAAGGCTGGACCCTGGCCGAGGTCGAAATCGCTCCGGGTTCCCTGTCTCTGACGGGTACGGTGAATCCCTTTGAGACGCTCTTGCAGATGACCTTCGGCGACATCGAGGCTTCCGGTGAAGAAAACCTGGAGCCCGCCAGTGTCCCTCAGTGGAAATAGCGCTTGACTCACAGGGGCGGTTCATGATTGAGCCGCCCCTGTTTTATGTCTTTTTTAGCGATTTACTTGTGATAATGACGGCGTGGATATTGATTTTTTATTCTCACTTGGCTAAATTCCCTTCCCGATTCGTCTTTTAAGGGCGGTTAACTCAGTTGGTGGAGTGCCACCTTCACACGGTGGAAGTCGCTGGTTCGAGTCCAGTACCGCCCAGCCAATAAAATCAAGGGCCTCGGCTGATTCGGTCGAGGCCCTTGTCTTTGGAAAATTCGATAATGTGGAACCATTGTGGAACGTATTGACTTTAAAGACCCCTTCCAGCTTTACTTTTGGGGCTAGGTGAGCATACTGAAACGGTCACATCGACGGGTGTGATTCTGCTCACCTTGCCCCGTGGGATTTTTCTCACGGGGTAAATTCATTCCTGAAAGGTGAGCAGGATGCCAATCTACCGTTCCAAGACAAAGAAGGGTCCATGCTGGCGAGTGGAAGCTTGCGTCGGCCCTCGCGGTGCCAGAAAGCGAAAAGTAAAACTCGTCCACGGGACAAAGCACGATGCTGAAAAAGTCGAGGCTGAATTGCTCCTTGAACTCAGCGGACCCGAATCACCATCCCCGTCGAATCCATCCCTCTATGACCTGACCACCGCCTATCTCGATTACGTGCAAAACGCCACCAGAAGCTATACGACGGTTATAGGACACGTCCGTCACATTCACCGATTGCTCGGAAAGAAAACGCCTTGCCGCTCGATCAAGCGCGCCGATGTGATTCGCTACATGCAGAAGCGCCGGAATGAGAAGAACAAAACCGGAGGCTTCATCGCTCCGGCAACCGTCGACCGGGAACTGACGACGATAAAGGCCGTCTATAACCACGCCTGCAAGGAAGGCACGCTTGACCCGCCGTGGAATCCCGCGCAGTACGTGAAACCCGCGAATATTCCCAATGCAAGGGACAGCGTTGTCTCCGACGATGAATTCATGATCCTGCTCGAAAGCCTTTCGGCCTTTCATCGCCCGATCTGGATGTTCGCCAGATTCACCGGCCTTCGACTGCACCACATTCTTGAACTCGATTATTGCCAGTTCCAGGAAGGAATTCTCAGGCCTCATGATTTCGATTCCAGGAATCACCTGTACACCAGTTCCAAGCGATTCGGAGCGCCGCCCTACGATTCTTCCTTGCTGCTTTTACTCGATGATCCTTTGCCGGAGAAAGGGCCGGTTTTCGTCTATGACAAAAAGGCAAAGAAGCCGAAGCGGATGAAGCACCTTCAAACCGTTTTCGAACTCAGCCGAAAGAGGGCGGGATTCCACTACCTGTTTCACGATCTGCGCAGAACCTTTGCCACCGATCTACGACACAAGAACGTACCCATCGAGGTAAGGACGGCGATTATGGGACATGCCCCCGATCCCCGCTTTGCGTCGCATATGCGCTATCAAGTCATCAGCCGGGAAGATATTCTCGAAGTCGGCCAGCAGGTTTTCGCCGATCCCTTTTATAAGCGCTGTCTGAAATATTGCCTGGCAAACGCCAATGAAAAAGAACGGAAGTATCAACTGCCTGATTCCTGATTCCCGGCCGCGCCGCCCGTCCCGTCGCCTGGGCTTGCGCCCACAGGCTCCGGGCCGCGCGTCGCCGGCCACGTCCTCGAAAACCTGTCTACCAGGTCATCGAGGAAAGCCGGTCGACCAGGTCATCGAGGCGAATTCGTAATTTTGAAAAGTGGACTAGAAAATTACGATTCCTGTTTTTCCGGTCCACCGGATCGAGGCGGGCAATCGCAAACGCCGGGGATGTGGATATTCACAACCAGTAAATCCGAGTGATCGGAATCCAGGGCCGTCAAACCTTTTTGCGCTTGCGTGAGAACGCGGGAAATATTGTTGAGTTCTTTCGGATCGTCGGTCTTGCTGATGAGGTCCGATGTTCGATCCTGCAATTGCGTCCAGAGGCGGCGAAGCTCATCTTGCCGGCATTGAATGCTGATGTTTTCAGGCGAGTCGTTTTTGCTTTTTTTCGAGCCGGTCTTTTCTTCTTTTCGCGAGGATTTCATGGAGTCGTTCCTTTCTTCGCTTTTCCTCTGACGGCTTCGCGGCGCCCGCGTCCGTCGCCCGGGCTTCGCCCAAGGGCTCCGGCTCGCGGTCGCTCGCTTGCCCGCCGTTATCGGCTTGTCGAGCTTGCGGCCGCAAAGCGTCGCCGCCGTCCGCGTCCGTCGCCCGGGCTTCGCCCAAGGGCTCCGGCTCGCGGTCGCTCGGCCTGTCCTGAGCATCGTCGAAGGGCTTCGCAGAATCGCCTCTGAGCGACGATTGCTCGGGAGGGTATTTGCACACGCGGAATGCGCGATCTCTTTCCCAGGGCTCCAGGTGGCAATCGTGCAGCCATGATTTCACGGCTTCGACGTCGTAACGGATGCATCGATGCGTGAACCGGAAAAAGGACGGAGGGCCGAGGTGCGCCTTCCGCTTGAGCCGCCAGCCTTCGACCGTCCGAGGCGAAACGTGCAGCCATGCGGCAAGCTCAGGCGTGGTGATGAGTCTTCCTTGCCCGTCATCGAGGGCGGTATTTTTTTTCTCAGCCATGCCGGGGGCTCGCGGTGCTGTTGACGTACTTCGGCGCATCACGGCACAGCCAGGCGTTTAGCTCATCTTCCGAAGTAACGATTGTCGAGCCTTCACCGGCGGGTTTGTGAATCGGAAGATTGTGATTCCGAGCCCACCGTTGAGCCGTGCGCGTCGAGCATCGAAGGTGATCCGCGATTTCCTTCCATCCTACAATCATGCCGTCCATTCGATACCTCCACCACATGTTGACGTTTTGGGGGATTATCACACAACGGCTTGAATATGTCAGCGAGTGTCATGTTGCGTTCGTCTCGGGAAAGCGAGTGATGAGCCTGTGCCAGGGCGTAATCGTTTCGGAAAAGCGAATGCGGCCCGTGCTGATTCATCGCCGTGCACTGCGCTTGCAAAAGCAAGCTCGCGCCCGGCTCACCGAGTGCCGGGGCGAAAGCGGGACAGGAAGGCGAAGCCGTTGAGGGGCGTGATCGCATGACGACAACGACGCGTGCGCGATAGTTGCAGACGGGTTCAAATAAGGAATGCGCGCCAATCCAGGCGCGCGCTCTGGCCCCCCGCTCGCGTCCATGCTCGCGCGCGGCCTTCACCCCCCTAACGGCCGTGCTCGCGCCTGTCGGCGCTGTGCGCGGCTTGGGGGCTCGGCCCTCGGTCGGGCTCCAGCCCTCCCTCGGGTGCACGCTTCTTGCAAAATGCCTGCCCGTCCGCTCCAGCGTCCGGGCGGCGCAAGAAGCGCGCCCCGCGCCCGGACAAATCGCGCCCGCGTCTGTCGTTGTCGCAACAACGTGTGCCGTAGAGTAGACGTGTGCCAGGGCGAGGGGAAGAAAAAGGATAAGTGCATCCGGGGAAGGGGCGCGGCCTACGCGGGGGGCGGGCGGCTCGGCCCCGGCGACTCGCTTCCATGCTCGACGCCGGGGCGCGCGGGCTTCCATGCCCGCGCTTCGCCTGCCCATCCCCCCGCCTACGGCCGCTTGACCGCCGGTCGCTGACGCGACCGGCGGCGCTCGCCGTCGTCATCGAAAGAAAGCGCTGATGTCCACGCCGATCATCGTTGCAAAAAGAACCGCCGTCGCCGCTCCGATTATCTTGACCGTCGTTCGCATCGAGGCGAGCTCGACGCGCAAGGCCGTCGTCGCCCTGTAGAGCCGCTGCACGTCTTTTCGCGTGTTTCCGATGCTGTCGTTAAGGGAATTGATTTGCGCCGTCAGGGCGTCCGTAGAGGTCATTTGAGCGCCTTTCCATCCCGCCGCCGTCTCGCGCCCCGCCCCTATAAAAGGCCTTTCTACCGGGCATTCCCGACGACATGATGTTAGCGGCTTCGCTCACTCCTTCTGTCAACCCTCTCCGCTTCGCTCCGATCCGCTCCACGGACTCCCTTCGGTCGGGGTTGACAGCGTTCCGCTTCGCCGCTTGTTTTGCTTCCATGTCGTGAATGCCGATTTGTGATCCGCGTGGCGGATCGCCGAGGCGTCTACGTCGACGCGTGCCGAGGCGAAAAGTTGTAGGGGGGTAGGGGGGTCGGGTGTGTGTGCGGGCGCGGAGAACTTCGAGGCGAAAGCGCCGACGCCTCGCCCGCCGACCGCGCGCCGATCCGCGCGCCGATCCGCCGGGCATCGAGGCGAAAAGTTGTAGGGGGGTAGGGGGGTCGGGTGTGTGTGCGGGCGCGGAGAGCTTACAGCGGGAGCGACTGCCGGAAGAAACCTTTCCTCGACGGTCGCTCTTGACGCAATGCCCTTGCCTCGTTTATTTGGAGGAAACTCAACAAGGAGGTATTCATGCCCAAAGCACCACTGCGAAAGATTGTCAGTGATCCACGCAGTCCCATGTCCGCGCCGTCCAGAACTCTCGACGTGAAAAAATCCGGACGGAATCGAATCGTACTTTTGGATTGCGGCCACAAGGTGGAATATCGAGGCCGCGCGAAAAGCACCAGGTGCATGAAGTGCGCCGGGGAAGGCGTTAAATGAAAATCATTTTCTGCTGTCAGGAATTGAATGATCGCATCAACGAGGAAGGCCTGTGGTATAGCGATGATCCTTCCGAGTTGTTCCTCGATCACGATCCACACACCCACTGCCCCTACTGCGGATCGGAAATTGAAGTCATCACCATGAAACGCGAGGCGAATAATGAATCAAGAAACCCTGTTCGGAAATCTGCCGAAAGCCCCGAGGAAGAAATCGACGGGGCCGTCGAGGAAGATCGTGCGTGATCCCGAGGCGATCCCGGAGACGTGCGGGGGCTACGATGAAAAGCCCTTCTCGTCGAGAACCGTGACGCTTGAATGCGGCCACGAGGTGAGAATCAATTCCCCGCGTGAAAAAGTCCGTTGTCCAATTTGCGAACCGTCGAAGGAAAAACGTACAAAGCCGAAACGCGATCCGAGAAAAGACCCGAGCGCCGGCGACGTGATTGAAACATCCAACGAACGCATTACCGTCTTGAATAAATCCACCGAGTATTGCGTTGACTACGTCCACGTCGTCAGAGAGCGTCTGAGCGACCACTACGCATTCGCTTTCCGCTACACCCTCGACAAGTGGCGCGCGGGCGCTCCGAAGGCCAAGGTGATTCACGCTTGCGGAGTGCGGTAGCGCTCGGCCTCGCCCCGCGCGCGCTTCGCCTCGGCTAGCGCCGATATGCTCCGCGCCGCGCGCGCCCTCGGCCTCGACAAAGGGCCGCTCACCTCCCCCCGTCCTCCTTTTTTCCCAAAATCCGGATCCTGACTCCTTTCCCCCGATCCCTCGCCTCTGATGCCGTTGACACCGCCCGCGAAGTAATACAAAGTATCACCGACCGCAAGTCATGAGCCCTCTTCGCGCCCGATCCTTCCTTGATTTCGGGCGCTCTTTTTTTGTGGAACCAATGTGGAACGGCCTGACGAATTCCCCCTTTGTTTCCACTTTTCGAAATAAACCTTGCGCCCATGCTGTCGAAATTCGCCGGGTTAGTTTATTCACACGGTGGAAGTCGCTGGTTCGAGTCCAGTACCGCCCAGCCAATAAAATCAAGGGCCTCGGCTGATTCGGTCGAGGCTAGAAGTGGTGAAGTTGCAACCAACTTGCAACCATATTGACCTTAAAAGTCGATTTCCCCTTTACTTCTGAGGCCGGATGATTAAAAAAGATCGTCAGCCCGGGGGATAAGGGACGCTCTAAGTTTTAGCGAAGTCCGCTTCAGCAGGTGACAGATGAAGTGAATACATAAATCGCTTCGCTATTTGTTTCAAAACACCTCAAAAACGCGTATACGCGGCGTTAGTTGATGAACCGCAAGAAGTCTGTGAGTAAAGCAGTGCGCGTCGCAGACGTCGTTTCACGGCCGATACCGCGCGATTTGATGTGATGAAGAACTGTTTTTATTTCGTTCTTTTTTCCGGGACTAGAAAATCCACGTCTCTGCCGGCTGGGTAATCATCGCTGACGTAGAGGCCGCAGTAGCATTTGCCGTATTCTTCGATATCCGCCTGGGCGTACCGGCAGGGACAGATGATGTCTTTATCCAGCTCGAAATCCCCGTCGGCCAGGCGGCAGGGGCATGTCGGGTGGCCGTAACGCTGCTTGTTGGCAAAAAGTCCCTCGATCAAAGGCCATACGATTCCCTGCTCGTCGGGATTGAAGATCAATCCCTTTTGCGCGGCGAATTTCTTTATCAGTTCGTAATAGGCTTCCGCCGTGTCGTATTTGGGACTCATGATTTTGCCCCGAACATTCTGCGCGCGTCGTCCAGGCTTGCCGCAAAAACGTATTCCCCGCCTGCGTACAGCACCGGGAAGGAGACGACCGCTTTGTGCTTGCGCAGTTTCTCGACGATCCTGTCGCGCTCTTTGTGTTCCAGCAGATCGACGGTGATTCTTTCGCATTCGATGTCGAGTTCGTCCAGTTCCTGCTTGAGCTTCTTGCATCGCGGGCACGTGGACAGCAGATATGCGGTGGGTTTGTCTGCGCTTCGATCGGTCATGGCAAAACCTCCTGGATTTTTCGGCCTTAAAATACACTTAAGCACCGATGATGTGAAAATCAACACGAATTCCGCATTTGTGTCAGCTAAGGATGGAGTAGCTTCGTATATTTTTTGGCTCCTCGCGAATTATCGTACTTTATCATGAAGTGTCTGTTCATGGTTCATTTCGCAAAAAGTGGTTGAGTGTCTGAGGTAAATCGATTCATCCGGCTTTGGTTAAGCTTTGCAGATACAATAAAAAACGATAGAAAATAATGACTTGATCCGATCGCCGGGAGAATGATTTATGGCAGTAACGGAAACGACCGAAGCGACTTTCGCATTGTGGAAGCTGTTAGCCACTGCGATCTTCATCTTGTTGAATGGCTTTTTCGTTGCAGCAGAGTTTGCCTTGGTCAAGGTTCGCCCCAGCCGAATCGAATCCTCGGCAATCAACGGAAGTTCCAGCGCACGCCTTGTCATGCGCATGATCACGCATCTCGACCACTACTTGTCCGCATGTCAATTGGGCATCACCGTCGCGAGTCTTGTGCTGGGTTGGCTTGCCGAGCCGGCCGTGGCTTCTCTTCTGATCTCCGGCGCTTCTTCTCTGGGTTTTGATATTGCGACAAATCCCTGGGTTCATCCGGTGGCATTGGCCGTTGCGCTGGCTTTTATCACCATGTTGCACATGACGGTCGGCGAGCAGACTCCGAAAATGCTGTCCATCCGAAAATCCGAGGCGACGATTCTGATTTGCGCCTATCCCTTGTACATTTTCGCAAGCATCTTCAAACCGATGATCTGGCTCATCAACATCATCTCCAACTTTATCGCTCGCGTCGGCGGAGGCGCCCCGGCCTCGGGACACGGGCAGACATACGATCTGACGGAAATACGCGCCATTTTGATTTCCGCCGCCCACGCGGGACACCTGTCTGCCAATCAGCGACAGATCGGTGAAAACGTCCTTGGCCTAACCAATATCGAGGTCCGGCACATTCTTGTGCCGAGAACGGAAACGGCCTATTTATCGACGGCAAATTCTCTGGAGAAAAACCTATCAATCATCCAATCCGCAGGGCATTCCCGCTTCCCTCTGGCTGATCCCGACTTAGATCACGTGATCGGCCTCATTCATTCGAGATCGTTGCTCGGCCGGATGTTGGAAGGAAAAACTCCTGATTTGCTTTCCATGGTTCGTGAATGCCCCACCGTTCCCGACACGCAACCTCTTTCCCGCTTGATTCGAAATCTCCAGGAAGGCAAAACGCACTGCGCGACAGTTGTCGATGAACATGGAACGACTGTCGGTTTTGCGTTCCTTGAAGACGCGATAGAGGAAATCGTCGGGCCAATCTATGATGAGTTTGACAAGGAAACCGCGCGTATAAAAAGGTATTCGCCGACTCATGTTGAAATGGACGGCGGAGTCTGCACGCCTGAAGCCTCGGACGCTCTAGGCATTACCCTGGATGATGAAACGGACACCGTCGGAGGACTGGTGGTCGCTAAACTCGGCAGATTACCCACGCAGGGTGAAACCCTGAAACTCGGCCCTTACGAAGTGACGGTAATCAAAGCGACGCGGCGCCGGGTTTTAACGCTGCGGTTTGAAAAAAAAGGCGAGCTTGAGTGAGGCATTTTCAATAAGAGGATCTCGTTTCAGCTCTTTTCGTGATACACCTCAAGAAGTAATGATAAAAAAAGCGCTATTTTTGCATCAATCGATCTGATAATATGATCGCGAATCAAAAACGGAGCAAAGAATGAGGATCTTGAAAACTCCATTGCTGGTTGACCTCGTTTCTTTCTGAAATGCTGCGAGTTGTTTGAGATGCTGGTTTGTCGAAATTGCGGTTTGAGATATAATTCCAAGAACGTTGCGAGTTGCCCGAAATGCGCCAATCCCAACTGGCGTAACTTTCAAGGTGAGATCGACGAAAATCCCAACTTGTTTTCGTTAGCAAAACGTACTGCGTCGAAATTTCTGATTCCACTTTTCAGCTTGGGTATTGTAATTCTTGTGGGATCATTGATTGGTTTAATACAACACCGGATGTGGGATATTGAAGTACCCCCTGAAGATCGGCCCGCATTGCTTGAAGCCTATAAAACTTCCAGCGGAAAGGCGAGAGTGGAAGTGTTCCACAAGCTGGCTCGTTTTAGTGAATTTCATAGAGAGCTTCTTTTCGGCCTCTTTAGGAGAGGGGATATCGAGCTGGCAACAGCGTTTATTACTTGCCATGGAGATTTTCATGAAGCTGGAATGCAATGGGCGAAAACTCACGGATACGAAGTATTCTGCCATAGAAGGCGTCAGCAAGGCTTAGGCGACTGGAAGAGACCCTGCTTGTGGTACAGTCTAAAAAAGAAGCAGTGATAATTTGCCCTGGTCAGGAAAACCAAACTCTGGAGGGAAGTACAAATTATACCGTCTAGCCCCAGAATTTTCGTGTCCCGTTCTTACGGTTTTTCGGTTTCTTTATTTCCGACGGGCTGCTCAAAAGTTTAGTCATGGCGAAACCTCTCTTTTTTATAGCCCTCTAGTCGGGACGCTTAACCTTGTTAGTACTCACATCATCCGCGCGGCCCGGAGAGTGCGTCAAGCGCTTTCCACATCTTGGCCTAATCTGATAATATGATCGCGAATCAAAAACGGAGAGAAGCAATGCGGGCTTGGAAGTGGTTGACGATCTTGGCGTTATTGCCGGTCCTGAGTCTGGCCGGCGCGTGCGGCGACGACGATGACGATGATCGTAACGATGTATACGCATCTTCAGACGACGATGATGACGATGATGATGTCGTATTCGATGACGACGTTGATGACGATAGCGACGATGATGAGGACGACGACGCGGATGACGATATTGACGACGACGCGAACGACGATTTGGATGATGATGTCGATGACGACGCGGACGACGATGCGGATGACGACATTGACGACGATGCGGACGACGATGCGGATGATGATGTTGATGATGACGCGGACGATGACGCTGACGACGATACCACCACGACTACGTCGATGCCCGCAACGACGTCCAGCACCGCGGCGACAACGACAACCACAACCACGACAGCCACGACCACGACGCAGCCCCCCTTGCTTTTATGGGAAGATGATTTTGAGAGTTATCCCACCGGCGATCTGAAATACATGACGATCCCCTGGCGGGTTATCGGCGATTACGAATATCTCGATTTCCGAAGCATCGCAAGCATCACCGACCGTTCCGACAACCGCATGCTGTCGATTTACGGCATGGATTTGCAGGGATTTTATGTATTGGTCGAATACGCTTTCGATGGAGTTGCGAACGATTTCCGATTAACCTTTGAAGTGACTCCGACGGGGGCCGCGGATATATTCGGCTTGTATATCAATCGGAGATACGGGGATGTTCAGCTGGCGTCGATAGAGTTCACTCTCATCGACGGACGGTTCATGGCCGAGGATCATTATCTCCATCAGGTGGATTGCGGGGCCGCGATAGAAGACAATCCAAACACTATCGATATCAGGGCGCGGTACCTGGGAACCTACGATGTACTTGTCAACGGCGTTCAAGGGGATTGCGAGGGCCTGGTGCAGCATTTCACAGGATCATATCCCATCGACTCCATCTGGGTGTTCGATTCAGCGGGAGATGGACAAGGCGGATATGTTTTCTTCGACAACTTCGCCGCCTATGACCTCTGAGACGAATTGAAAACGTGCGGCGCCAGTCGTGAAAGCTATTCAATACAAACAGGGGAGGATTATACGCTGGCCGGTTTACGTAGCTTTTAAAAGCGCCGTCAGACGCAAAAATACGCCTTTCCCGGACGCCTGATTTCCTGATTTTATTGCATGAGTCGTCGGGGACTCGAACCCCGGACCTACGGATTAAAAGTCCGTTGCTCTACCACCTGAGCTAACGACCCAAAGAACGGCTTGGATACGTACCCGAGAATGCGCCACCTTGTCAAGGTCTATGGTTTTTCATCGTGCTTTTACGTAAGATGCGTTCAGGCGAAAAACGCTAAGGGGATTGTCGTGAAGTACATCGATCCGAGCTGGAAAAAGAATCTGAGTACGCCGGAGCAGGCTCTGGCGAAGATCGAACCGGGCATGCGCGTGTTTATCGGAACGGGCCTGGCCGAGCCCCGCACCATGGTGCGCACGATCATGCACTCCCAGCTGACGAACCTGCAGGATCTGGAACTCGTGCAACTCGTGTCATTGGGCGACGCCATTTCCCTGAAGCAACTGCACTTTCAAAAGTTCCGGTTGCGCACATTTTTCTCCGGCTGGATCGCCGCCGACGCCATCGCCGACGGGCGCGTGGATTTGACGCCGTGCCGGTTTTCCCGCGTGCCGAAACTTTTCGATTCCGGCTCCGTACCCCTGGACGTGGCCATCGTGCAGATCACGCCCCCGGACGAGGCGGGCTTTTCCAGCCTGGGAATAGCCCTGGACGTGGCGCATCAGGCCATGGCGCAGGCCTCCATCGTCATCGGCGAAGTGTGCGAAGACATACCGCGCACGCAGGGCGACACCTTCGTTCACGTTTCAAAGTTCGATCATCTGGTGGAATCCACGGAAAAGCCCATTTATTTTCAGCGATGGAAGACCGACGAAGTCTTCGACCGCGTGGCCGCCAACGTGGCCTCGGTCATCGAAGATCGCAGTTGCCTGTCCTATTCCCTGGGGCCGTTGTTCGAAGCGTTGACGCCGCACCTGGCGCGCAAGCGCGGCCTGGGCGTCCATTCCCCGTTTTTCACCGACGCGCTCATGGATCTGGTGAAATCCGGCGCCGTGACAAACCGCCACAAGGACAGCTACCGGGGCAAATGCGTAACCAGTTACGCCATGGGAACAAAGGAACTGATGGACTGGCTGCACCGCAATCCGCTCTTGGAGTTCCAGACCCTGGACGTGGTGGCCAATCCCATGAACGTGGCGCACAACGACCGCTTCATGGCCGTGACCCAGGTGCGTAAGGTGGACCTGTCCGGACGCTTCGCGTTTCATTTCGGCAAAAGCAGCCTGTTGACGGGACTCGGCCTGGGCGAAACGCACGAACTGTTCACCGCGGCGGATTTGTCCAAAGGCGGCCGGACGATTCTGGCATTGCCGTCGCGCAACCTGGAAGGCAAGCCCAACATCCTGCCTTCCGTGGATCATCTGCCAAACCTTTTTCACAACTCGGAAGTGGTGGACATGGTGGCGACGGAATACGGCGTGGCCTACCTGACCGGCCGGACGTACCGGGAACGGGCGCAGGCGCTCATCGACATCGCGCACCCGGACGACAGGGAAAATCTGGTGGATCAGGCCAAGGAGATGAAGGTTCTGTACGCGGATCAGATTTACCTGCAAAGCAGCGGCAAGACCTACCCGCACGAGATCAGCGTTCGGCGCACGTTCAAAGACGGGATGGAAGTCTCTTTCCGGCCGCTTAAGCCGAGCGACGAAGAGGCCATGCGGCGCCTGTTCTACCGGTTCTCGGATCAGTCGGTTTACTATCGATATTTCAGCCCGATCAAAACCATGCCCCACCGGAAGATGCAGGAATACGTAAACGTGGACTACACGCGCATCATGCCCATCGTGGGCCTGGTCGGCGAGCTGGGCAAAGAAAAACTCGTCGCCGAGGGCCGCTACGCGCGCAAGAAGGACGATCCGACCAAGGCGGACATCGCCTTTATCGTGGACGAACTGTGCCAGGGGCGCGGCGTGGCGACCTTCCTGCTGAAGCTTCTGGCGCAACTCGCCAAAGATCGTGGCATCAAAATATTCACCGCGGACGTGCTGGCGTCCAACAAGGCCATGATGAAAGTCCTGGAACGCTGCTGCCGCGACATGAAAGCGAAAGTCTCCAGCGGCGTCTACGAACTGGAAATGCCCATCAGCAGCATTCTGGGAGATAAAAAAGCGTAGGCCGGGCGGGCTTATTCGATTATCGCCGAGGTTTCGCGGAACTGATTGAATTCAAATAGACGATGAGTTTATCGACTGTTGTGGATGGATTGTCGGTTTCCTTTTTGTCGTTTTTATTATTCTCGTCTCTTAGATTCGGAGCTCGTTTCAATGCGTCGTTCTGGTGTTTTTTAATAATGTTGAAAACACCTTTCATTCCTTTTTCATATTCCGGAATATATTCTCTCGCTTGTCGCTGACATGCGTGCCTGTCGATCTCCGCTCGTTGGTCTTCGTAGTGCAATAAAATCCATAACTCGAAGCATGGATTGGAAAAGGCGATTTTAAAACCGTTGTCCTCGGCCTGTTTGTGCGCCTCGTGAATATTCTCATGCACATCTTTGTCGTAAACGCACCAGACGGAATCGAATCCCCGCCTCTTTTCCTTGGCGTATTTCACGATGCTTTTCGGGTGCGTCCCGGATTCACTTCCCGGAACAATTGTAACTTCGGCGGAGATTTTCAAATCCTGGCAAATATCAGTGAAATAATTCGGCTCACTTTTCTTACCCTCGCATACAATCAAGACTCTTTTCTTTTCTTCACGCGACGGCTTTTTGCGTTTTAATTCGCTTGCGCTTTTCGGGTTTCGCCCGCTTGGTTTTGGAGTTCGCATTACAAATGGCCTAAAATGGGGACGGCGCCGTAACGGCCTTCCATATATCTTTTCCTGATGTTCTCGGTTTTTCTCGGCGAGCGTTTAAAATCCCAGAGAGAAAACAACTCCGATGCGCCACTGTTGTCTTTTTCGATGAAAAAAATCTGATCGCGTCTGAAAAGGTTGTCCAAATCAAGAAGGCTGGAATCGTGCGTAGTAAAAATGAGTTGTGCGCCGCCGATGTTCTTCAGGGCGTCATGAAAATACTTGACGATCCGTCTTGTTAAAATTGGGTGCAGGCTGGCGTGAAGCTCGTCGGTCCACAATACTCGGCCCCTGTTAAGAACACTGATAAGTGTCGCTCCGATGAGAAATAACCGTTGTGTGCCATCGGATTCAACATTCAACGGCAAATGCACAACTACTGGTTCACCTTCATCACCAATCCCCTTGTGTTGAGCTAATACAGACGTCATTGCATCATTTTTCTCGTCATAGTCCGGTAAATTAACGAAAGTCTTTTTCATGTAGTCAGGTATCTCTGAAAGTAGCTTCTTTTCAATTTTGAAATCCTCGATGTCAATATTCAGGTCATTAAATAAATACAGCAAATCTTTTTTAAGCAAATCTTCTTTTTGCAATAATTCAACAATTACTCTGTACAGATTTTTATTTGCCTCGCTGTTATTGGCAATTGATTCACGCCAGTTTTCTTGAAACCACTGAGTTACTTTTTGAGGAATATCAACATTAAATCTTGCTGACATCGTTAGAAATAAGGAAGTGCTTGTCGTGCTTTTTTCAATCTCGCCGGTTGTTAAGGATTTGGTTTTCCAATCAGTTCCATATTCATATTCGTAGCCGTTAACTTTGTGTTCGAAAAATCGGTGAAAAACTTTCCTGGGTTGATTTTTTGGATAGCTAAACAGCCATTCCTCATGGAAACGATTTCTGTCTACTTTAAAACCATATTGATATCGGACGCCTTCCGATAAAAAAACGATTTCAAATAAACTTGGCTGCTTGGCGTATTTTTCATCAAGTAAAAAAGGAGTAACAGGAAGCATCATGCCGGGTTTAATCGTCGTAAAAGACTCATTGACGAATAAGTTAAAAAGACTTGAGGCATTTATAAAATTCGATTTTCCCGCGGCGTTCGGACCGTAGATCACCGCCGATTTCAGGAGGTCGAATTTCGTTCCCTGGGCATTTCGAATGACGTTATCCGGCAGAGATTTATCCGGCGAAGCGACCATGCTCAACGTGACGGGTTCTTTGAACGACAGGAAATTTCCGACGGTGAATTCGATGAGCATTTCTGCCTCCTAAGCATAATCCCTGCATAATATAACTCAAAACAATGTAAATTCAAGCAATATTTGCGTAATTATGGCAAATATTGGCATAATTAACAGATTTTTTGGGATTCCAATAACGATTCCTGAGTTATTTAACGAGGGGTGGTGGTAGAAAGAGCCGACCGGCGCTTGCGCCGGATTGATTCGAGTCGGCGCAATCTTTCTTTTACGGAAACTCGTCGAAAGCGCCTAAAATCTTCGCCATATCCGCGTCCGTGTGCCCGGTTGAGGCCGTCAAACGCAGGCGGGAGCTTCCCTTCGGCACGGTGGGAGGGCGGATGGCGCGGGCCAGAACGCCTTGATCGAAAAGCGCCTGCGCTGTTTTGAGAGCCTGTTTTTCGTCGCCGACAATCGCCGGCACGATGGCGCCGGCCGGGTCTGGAACCTGATAACCGGCGCGCCGCGCGATGTCGGCCAGCGCGCCCGTATTCGATTCCAGCTTTCGTGCAAGTGCGGCGCCTTCTTTTTTAACGATTCCGATTGCCGCAACGGCCGCGCCGACGGCGGGCGGCGGAAGGGCCGTTGAAAAGATCGCCGGCCGGGCCGCGTTGATCAGCAATTCGCGCATTTGCCTGGAACAGGCCACGAACGCGCCGAATGAACCGAAGGCTTTGCCGAATGTTCCCACGACCGCCGCGGTCCTGGTCTGTAGCCCCAGTCCGGCAATCATCCCCCGACCCTCGCCGGTCACGCCCAGCGCGTGCGCCTCGTCAACAATCAGCGCCGCGTCATGCCTTACGCAAAGCTCGACCAACTCTTCGATATCCGGCGCATCGCCGTCCATGGAAAAAATCGATTCCGTGACAACGAGGGCGTTGCGCGCGCCGTTTCCATGCTCGCGCAGCAAATCATCCAGATGATTCAAGTCCGCGTGGCGAAATACCATGCGTCGCGCTTTGGAAAGCCGGCAGCCGTCGATAAGGCTTGCGTGGTTCAACTCGTCGGACAAGATGAGATCGTCGGCGGTCGAAAGCGCCGGAATAAGCCCGGTGTTCGCGTGGTAGCCGGAGCCGAAACAAAGGGCTGATTCGAAGCCTAAAAACGCGGCGATTTCGTGTTCCAGCTGCTCGTGGCATGCGAGGTTGCCCGTCACCAGGCGGCTGGCTCCGGCGCCGGTTCCCCATTTTTCACCATAGCTTCCGGCGGCCTCGATGAGGCGCGGATCGCCGGCCAGGGCCAGGTAATCGTTGGAGCATAAATTAATGTACTTTTTCCCGCCGATGATTGCATGAGGTCCGGTCGGACCGTCGAAAGTCAGCAGCGTCCGGCGCAGATTCGCCTTGTCAATTCGGTCGAGGCGCTCGTGAATATAGTCGTTGATACTCATTATTCAGGCATTAAATCAAATTATTTCAAGGCGAGTTGTATTTTTATCACTCTGTTGATCGCGTTCATGTCGTCAGGCGAAAGCTTCCCCATTTTTTTATGCAGACGTTTTTTACTGGCGGTGGTGATTTGATCCGCCGCCGCTTTGACCTGTCTGTCATTTATTATCACGTAAGCTTCGGGCGGATATAATTTTTCAATATTCGTCGTTAAGGGAACCACCTGAACTCGGTTGAGTGCTTTATTGGAAGAGTCGCTGCTCACGATTACAGCCGGGCGGGTTTTCTTAATCTCGCCGCCGACAGAAGGATCAAAGCTGACCCACCACACTTCACCGCGTTTCATTGTATGCGTCGCCTATCAAGTTTTCAGACCATTCATAAGCTTCTTTTTCTCTTTCCTTATCATTGGCCATTTCTTCGTATGCCTTTTCCAATTCCTGTTTGACAACATGGGGGCGGACAAGAGCATTAATGAAAGCGCTGATTCGCCCACGCCCTATTTGTTCGCTTAAACCCTCGTAGACCTCGGATTCCACTGTAATAGTCAATTTTCTATGCATAAATAAACTCCTAACTACGTACTATACGTATAATACTACACTCGCGGATTCAATTCAATAGTTTTAATCAATGGAAATTATTCGAACTGCGCCGCTTCGATTCCCTGGTCCGCAATCATGCGCAAGTCGTCTTCGGGCTTGCGTCCCTTGGTGGATAAGTAGTTGCCGACCATCATGCCCGAGGCTCCGGCTTTGAAAATCATCGGTTGCAACTCACGCACGTTCCATTCCCGGCCGCCGCACACGATGACGCCCTTGTCCGGGAGAATGTGCCGGGCCAGCGCGATGATCCGCAGGCAGTCTTTGGGCGTGAGGCCATCGGCATGCTCCAACGGCGTTCCGGCGATGGGGTGCAGAAAATTGATCGGCACGGAGTCCACAGCCATATCACGCAGATCCATCAACAGCTCGACGCGCTGCTCCCAGCTTTCGCCCATGCCGAACAGACCGCCGGAACAGACCGAAAGCCCGGCGCGCTTCGCCGCCAGGACCGCTTCCCGGTTTTCGTTATAGGTTCTGGTCGTGCAAATCGAAGGGTAAAAACTCCTCGATGCTTCCATGTTGTGATGATAACGCTTTAGCCCGGCTTTTTTCAGCGGCCCAAGCTCGCTTTCGTCAAGGATGCCCAGCGACGCGCACGGCGCAAGGCCCGTTTTTTCAATCAACTCGGAAGCGAATTCGCCGATGATCGCAAGCTCTTCCGGCGGCAGACGCCGGCCCGAAACCACGGTGGAGAATCGGCATGCGCCCATCTTTTTCGCCGCCGAAGCCGCCGTGAGCATGGCTTCGACATCGATAAGGCCGAACCGGTCCACCCCGGTTTGATAATGCCCGGACTGGGCGCAGAATCGGCAATCCTCGCCGCATCGTCCCGACTTGGCGTTGACGATGGCGCATAGAGATACTTTTTCGCGATAGAGGCGGCGAAGCCGATCGGCCCCTTCCAAAAGAACCTGGAAGCTTTGCGGGTCGTCATGATTGACAAGTTGCAACGCTTCGTCGGCCAAAAGCGGCCTGCGCGCCGCGGACCGGCTGATTTTTTCGATGACGTTGAACGATGTGGTCATGGTTGAGGCGCCGATGGCCTGCGGCCCGGCCGCAAAAGTTAATGAACCACGGAAACCGGCGGCGTGGGATCGGGAAGCGACACCTCGCCGAACTGCTTTTCATATCGCTTGATGTGTTCCGTCAATACCGCGTTGAGTCTTTTAGCGTTTCGCGGCGTCAGGATGAGCCGGCTTTTCATGGTTGCTTTGGGAGGCCTTCCGGGTTGCATGAAAAAGCAGTCGACGACGAATTCCGAATCGCTGTGATTGACCATGCAGATGTTGACATATTCGCCGCCGGCGAGCTTTTCGTCGACTTTCAAATCGATTTTAACGACCTTCGGGGTCTTGGGCATCTTCGTATCGGTATCGCTCATCGCATATCTCCCGTGTGGCGGTGGTTAACAATTTCGCGCGGCGGTCCGGCTGGCGAGGAGCTTTTCCAGGTCGTCGCGATTTTCTTTTATGTATTGATAGACCTGGTCTTCCGTAACGCCCAGTTCCTTGAAAGTATCGCGTATGATCTCTTTGGCGCCGCCAAGTTTTTTTACGCCGTTTTGCTCCAAAGACATGATAAAAAGCGCGGCGCCCTGGATGGGGGAATCCTTTTTATAGCTCTTTCCAGTGGACATGGGTCGACTCCCATGAATTATCGTTTCAGAATAATGCAAGCTCGGGCCTGAAAGCTTGCCTGCGCCGCCCGCCGGCGCCCGGAAGAATCGGAGTTGGAAACTGCTCCTGCATTTTGCATTCGCCGTTCCTTCGTATTTCCTCCTTCACTTTTAAAAATCAGGATCTGCTGTCGCGTCCGGCTTCCCGGCGCGCCGTGGAGAAGATCTGAACCCGTTTGCGATCGCCTCTGCCGAGACTGCGCGTATCGATTCCTTCCTCGTCGACGAGGGTCGTGTGAATCACTCGGCGGTCGAAAGCCGAAAGGGGCTCCGTGGTGGTCGGCTTCCCGTATCGCCTGACCTTGGCGGCCATGATCTTGGCGTCGTCCTTGAGCCTGGCGATTTTCCGGGACCGGTAGTTTTCGGAGTCGACCACGATTCGGCCGATGTGGGGATTTTGTTTCGAGGCCATGCGGTTGATGATGTACTGCAGCGAATCGAGTGTTTCGCCCCGGCGCCCGATGAAAATTCCCGAGCCGCTGCTGGAAACGGATAATAGCAGGCGGTCATCTTCCTGTTTGGAACTGACTTCGCATTCCGGCTCAATTGCTTCGCAAATCCGACGCAGGGCCTGTTCCGGATCGAAATTCGGATCCCGAACGGGCCTTTCCTCCACGAAATTGTCCCTATCATCGTCCAATTCTTTGGCGGAGTCATCGTCCGGCGGGGACAGGGATTCGTCGGCATCGCGGCCTTTTTGAAATTTCAAATGTTCCCTGTCGGCGTCGGTTTCGGCTTTTGCGCTGTTGTTTTCTTCCGCGGCGCTCACTCTGACGCGGGCGCTTTTGGTTTGCACGCCCAGAATGCTTCTCGGCTCCCGCAACACTTCGACGCTGGCGTTTTCTCTTTCGATTCCCAGTTGTTCACATGCGGCTTTTACGGCGTCTTCCACGGTTTTGGCTTCGGTTTCGATGTTGGTCATATTGCCTCCCTATGACATCAAGCGAGGTCTTAACAACCTGCTCGTTGGTATTCGCTTTAGCTTGTCGCTTCCTTCGGTTTGGCCGGCAAGTCGGTTTTCGGCTCCTCGGGATCCCGGCGCAGATAATACTGTTGCGCGATGGTCAATATATTGCTGACGAACCAGTAAAGAACCAGGCCCGACGGCAGATTGAGGAAGAAAAATGTAAACACCACGGGCATCAGAAGCATCATCTTCGCCTGCATCGGATCGGCGGTGGTGGGCGTCATTTTCTGACTGAGCACCATGCTCGCGCCCATGATGATCGGCGTTACGTAATAGGGATCGGGCGCGGACAAATCCTGAATCCACAGCATGAAAGGCGCGTGGCGCAATTCGATCGTTCCATACAGCGCGCGGTAAAAGGCAATAAAGAAAGGCAATTGAACCATCATGGGCAGGCAGCCCGAAGCCGGGCTCACGCCGTGGGCTTTATAAAGAGCCATCATTTCCTGATTCAATCTTTCGCGGTCTTCGCCGTACTTCTCCCGGATTTCCTTCATGGCCGGTTGAAGCTTGGACATTGCCTTCATGGATTTATAGGACTTATGCGTGAGGGGCAAAAGCAAAAGCTTGATGATGATGGTCACGATGATGATGGCCAGGCCCCAGTTTTTCACGTACTTCTGGAAAAACTGCAGAACGCGGACCAGGGGTTTGGCGATGATCGTGAACCATCCGAAATCCAGCGCCTGATCGAAGCTGTGCCCCGCGGCGATCAGCGGTTTTTCCGCCTTGGGGCCGAAGTAGGCGGTGAAATTATACTCGACGGCTTCGCCGGGATTGATGATTTTTTCCGGCATGGTAATCACGGAAGAGACGGGATCGCCGGCGCCGCCGGACGCGATGGCCTGGGCCTGCGTGGTTTCGGTGATTTCCGGGGCGATGACGGACAGGAAGTAGAGGTTTTCGAATCCCGCCCAGATCACATTTCCGGGATAGGATACGCCCGCCGCTTTTTCAATCGGTTCTTCTTCTTTGCCGTCGCCCAAGTTGACCACGTATTTCGTAATGTCGAAACCGCGGCTGAAAAAGCCCTTCTTGGCGACAATCTTTTCCTGGTAATTGGTCACCGACAAACGGCCCTGCGCGACGGTGGAAGGCGGAGCCTCGACAACGACTTTCATGTTGACGGTGTAACCGAGCGGGCTGGGCTCGAAGATTTTTCTGACGGTAAATCCACTGGCGTCGCGACGTGAAAACACGATCCTGTCCGGCCCTTTGCTTTCGATTTCATAGACGTCGGATTCCTTCATCTTCGGTCCGGCGCCCACCCAGTAGGTCGAAAGGGGAAACTTCCCCGAGTCGGGAAGGGAGACCATATCCAGGGGTTTCCCGTCCGGACCGGCGACGTCATTGAAATCTTTGAGCGTCCAGGAGGCGATCCTGCCGCCCACGTTGGTGAATTGCACCGTGTAGTTGTCCCTATCGATGGTGAATGGGGGCTCGGGATCGATTCGGACCGTTTCCACCGCAGGGACCTCGGCGGAGTCGGGCGAGGTTTCATCGCCGCCTGCCGCGCCGGGACTCGGCGGCGCCGTCGTTTCCGGCGTTCCCGCGGGAACCATGGCGGGCGCCACGCCGGAATCCGGGACGCCTTCCGTCGCGGCCTGGTCCACGGTTTCTACAGGCTGCTGCGGCTTGGGTCCGAAGGATTGCCAGACGAAAAAGATGACAAGCAACAAAACGATGCCGATAATGAAATCTCTATCCATTCGCTTTCACTTCCATGTTTGATGTGGCGGCGCGAAGCATATTGTTTTTCCCTAGGCTTTCGGCGCCGGATCATATCCGCGGCCTCCCCAGGGGCGGCAACGCAGGATACGGCGCATCGAATAATAAGCCGCTTTCGCCGGCGGCAGATTGCTGAAACATTCACGGGCGTATTCGGAGCAGGTCGGCGTGAAACGGCATGCCGGAGGAAGCACGGGAGACAAAAACCTTTTATAAAGTCCTATCAGGACCAGCGCGATCCTTGATATCGGATTCAGTTTTTGCCGCGCGTGGCGCTTTACGGAAGAACTGCTCAAAGTTGCTCTCCACGTCGCGCAAGCCGCCGAGCTTTGCCGCATTTTTCACGATCACTACAATATCGACGCCGTCGGCAAATCCATGGCGATGGATTCGGAAGTATTCCCGAATCAACCTTTTGTATCGGTTCCTGGTGTGCGCTTTGCCGACACGCTTGCTGATCGTGATGCCTAATCGCGCCCTTGATCGCCGCGTGTATTCGAACAGAACAACAAAATCCTTCGTGGAAACCCGACGCCCGCGCCTCCCGATCCGCCGGTATTCTCCGCGGTTGAGAATTCGGCTGGATTTGGGAAACGAGGCATCCAATGGGCGTCCTCGATGACTCTAATATTCAATTCACTTTGTTGTAAAAGTCGGGGTCAGGCGCTTGCGCCCTTTGGCGCGCCGTCTCTTGATGACCGCGCGGCCCCATCTTGTACTCATTCGCCTGCGAAACCCGTGAGTGCGAACCTTCTTGATGTTCGAGGGTTGAAATGTCCTTTTCATAACGGTTTCTCCGTTGGTGAAACGTCTAATCTATGGATCAAATAGTTGTTTTTCCTTCTCTTTCCCCCGTAGGGAGCTTTTTGGTAAATGAAGCGCCTGGGTTTGTCAAGCAAAGAAAGAAAAAGGGCGATATTCCTTGTCGGGAGACGGATGGCCGATTGTGCATGGGAACGCGTCGATTTTGGCGCATTTTTTACTGGTCGCCAGATTCCGTGTCCAGGACATCGACGACGGCCTGATAGCGATTTTCGTACTTTTCCTGAAACTGTTTCGCTTTTTCTTCCGCATTTCCCTGCGGGGAAATCAGGCTTGCCTCTTTATCCGATACGAAAATTCCCGCGAACTCGAAATAGGGCTGGATCTTCGGCCAGATTCTCGTCAATTTTTCTTTTAAAGCGCCTCCCGCCTGTCTCACTTTTCCGGTCAGGGCTTTGGGCGCGACCGTTTCGATATCCATTTCGCGAAATGCCGCGGACAGGGTTTCCGGGTTCACGTCGGTTATGCCCAGCTCTTTGCTCTGGTGATATCGAATCACGGAAAAGCCCAGCATTATCACCACGACGCCCGTCGTAGCGAGAAGCACGTACAAGAGCAGCTTGAATTTCGTAAACAAACTCATCTTGTGTTTCGCGTCTTCGAAAGGGTTTTTCGTTCTATTCCATTAAGGACCGCGCAATAATGATTTTCAAATTTTCTCGTAAGGAATAAATTTTTTTGCTTTATGTATTGGAAATTTACCACTATCCGATCCGGTTGACAATCCCGACTTGACGTTCACACGCGTTTCGTTTTGAATCGGTAGGAAAATTTTCCCTCTCAAGCAAGGAGCCCACTATGGCGCATGCCGTTGTTCCCGAAGCCGAAGCAATGCTGAAAAAGAATAAGAAAATCAAAGTCCTCAATCACGGATTCATCCGCCTGGTGGACTATCTGGGAAGCGACGACAGGATTGTGGAGGCGGCGCGCGTGTCATACGGAAAGGGAACAAAGTCGACTAGAGAAAACAAACAGCTCATCGATTATCTCTTGCGTAACCAACACACCTCGCCTTTCGAGCAGGTGGTTTTTACATTTCATCTCAAAATGCCGATTTTCGTCGCGCGCCAATGGGTCAGACACCGCACCGCGCGGATGAACGAGATTTCCGGGCGATACAGCGTCATGAGCGAGGAGTTTTATGTGCCCGCTCGGGGGAATGTTCACTACCAAAGCGAATCCAACCGCCAGGGCCGGGACGAAAAGAGGAAAGTGCCGCCGGAACTCGTGGAAAAATTCATCGCCAAATTCGAACAGATCAATCGCGAGGCTTATGCGCACTACAAAGGGATGATTGACGACGACCTTACCAGGGAACTGGCCCGCATCGCTCTGCCGCTTTCTCTATATACTGAATTCTATTGGCAGATGGATTTGCATAATCTATTACACTTTATCGAACTTCGCATGGAAAGCCACGCGCAGCTTGAAATCAGGCTCTACGCGCAAAAGATCGCCGACATCGTCAAGACCGTCGTTCCTTTCGCCTGGGAAGCCTTTGAAAACCACGTCTTGAATTCGCGCAAATTATCCGCCGAAGAACTTGAAGTGGTTCGCGACCTGATCGAGGGGCGAAATTCCGAAGCCGATGAGCGAACGATGCGGACTTTAAGGGAAAAATTAAGTATTAAGGCCCAAGATATAAAAAAATAAGGGAAATTCCTTTTCCGTTATTGAAAATCGATCCTTTTTCAAGGCTCGGAATTTTCGGCATTTACTGACAAAGCGCTCATTAAAATCAAATGAAACGCGATTTGTCGGGATATCTTTGCAAGATTGTATTTGTTAAATTATCAATTTAAAATATATATTTTGTATATATGAGTGAAAAATCTTTAAATTGGCGCTATTTTCCCTCAAATTTCCTCTTGCAATTTCCCGCTGAACACACTATATCTGGTAGTACTTTTTCGTAACCACACAACAAAAGCGATTTTTCTCGCAATATCATGTGTTTGGAGTAGGAAACTTAAGAATTTGATTTCACTTTTGCCCAAGAGACTCCATGGAGGACTGGCGTGAAGATAAAAAGGCGTTTTACGAAAAAAGGGGATGGCCCGTACGCATCTTTTGAATTTGTCCGAAGGTCCAGTGAAGTGCGCAATCAGGACGGGAGCGTCGTGCACAAAGCCGAGGATGTGACCGTTCCTTCGTCATGGTCGCAGCTCGCGACGGACATTCTGACCCAGAAATATTTCCGCCGAACCGGAGTTCCCATGCTCGACGAGGAGGGAAGTCCCGTTCTCGACGGCGACGGCGAGCCGATCAAGGGTTCGGAACACGATGCGCGGCAGGTTTTCGACCGCCTGGCGGATACCTGGACCGACTGGGGTAAAAAACACGGATATTTCGAAACCGCGGCGGACGCCCGGGCTTTCAGAGACGAAATCAGCTATATGCTGGCCGAACAAATGGCCGCTCCCAATTCCCCGCAGTGGTTCAACACCGGCCTGTATCATGCCTACCAGATCGCCGGCAATCCGCAGGGGCATTACTATTTCGATCCCGAAACCCAAAGCGTGAAGTTGTCGAAAAGCGCCTATGAGAGGCCGCAGCCCCACGCATGTTTCATCCAGTCGATCAAAGACGACCTGGTCAACGAAGGCGGCATCATGGATCTGTGGATCCGCGAAGCGCGCCTGTTTAAATACGGATCGGGCACCGGCTCCAACTTCTCCGACATCAGGGCCGAGGGCGAGCCTCTGTCCGGCGGCGGGAAAAGTTCCGGCCTCATGTCTTTCCTCAAGATCGGCGACCGGGCCGCCGGGGCCATCAAATCCGGCGGCACCACGCGCCGCGCCGCCAAAATGATCAGCCTGGACGTGGATCACCCGGATATCGAGGAATTCATCGACTGGAAAGTCCACGAAGAGGAAAAAGTCGCCGCCCTCGTGGCCGGATCGAAGATGATGAAGCGCAAGTTTCACGATCTGCTGACGGTCTGCAAAGAGGAAAGCGAACACGACGAGCCGAATTTCGACCTGACCGCCAACCGCAAACTTCAACTGGCCATCGAAAAGGCCCGGGCGGCCCTGATTCCCGAAGCTTATATTCAAAGAGTCATGGGCTACGCCAAGCAGGGCATCCTTTCTTTGGACCTGAGTGAATACGACGTGGACTGGGAAAGCGAGGCCTATCAGACGGTTTCAGGCCAGAACGTCAACAACAGCATCCGCGTGTCCAACGGATTTTTCGAAGCCGTTGAAAAGGATGAAAACTGGAAGCTGACCTACCGCACCGACGGCGCCGTGGCCAAGGAAATTCCGGCGAAGGATCTTTGGATGAAAATCGGCAAGGCGGCGTGGGCCTGCGCCGATCCGGGTTTGCAATACGACACGACCATCAACGAGTGGCACACGTGCCCGGCCGGCGGAAAAATCCGCGCCTCCAATCCATGCTCCGAGTACATGTTCCTGGACGACACAGCCTGCAATCTGGCTTCTTTAAACCTTCTGAAATTCCTGGACGCGGACGGCGTGTTCGATATCGAGGCGTTCAGGCACGCCTGCCGGCTTTGGACCATCGTTCTGGAAATCAGCGTTCTGATGGCCTCTTTCCCCAGCGAACCCATCGCCGTTAAAAGCTACCAGTACCGCACTCTGGGACTGGGTTTCGCCAACCTCGGCACTCTGCTGATGTACATGGGACTCCCTTACGATTCCGACGAGGGCCGCGCCATCGCCGGAGCGGTTTCGGCCGTCATGACGTCCGAGGCGTATATCACCAGCGCCGAAATGGCTTCCAGGCTGGGCCCCTTTCCGCTGTATGAGGAAAACCGCGAATCCATGCTGCGCGTGATTCGCAACCATCAGCGCGCCGCCTATAACTGCAATCCCGGCGAATACGAGGGGTTGTCCGTGACGCCCATGGCCGTCAATCCGGCGTTTTGCCCCGAGTATCTGCTGACGGCGGCCCGATACGGATGGGACAAGGCGCTGGAACTCGGCGAAGAACACGGATACCGCAACGCGCAAGTCAGCGTCGTGGCGCCCACCGGAACCATCGGCCTGGTCATGGGCTGCGACACCACGGGCATCGAGCCGGATTACTCGCTGGTCAAGTTCAAGAAGCTGGCCGGCGGCGGCTCGGTCAAGATCATCAACGGCGGCATCGCCAGCGCTTTGAAAAAACTCGGGTACGGCGACAAGGAAATCGAGGCCATCGTCAGCTACGCCATCGGCCGCCAGACCCTGGCCGGCGCGCCGCATATCAGTAATACCTCTCTGAAAGAAAAGGGATTTACGCCCGAGGTCATCGAGAAGATCGAAAATGCGCTGCCCGGCGTGTTCCGCCTGGAAAATGCCTTCACCCCGCACATCATCGGCAGGGAATTTGTCACCGAGAACCTGGGAGTCTGGGAAGAGGCGCTTTCCAACGCCAACTTCAGCCTGCTTTCCCACCTGGGATTTACGGAAGATCAGATCAGCGCGGCGGAGGATTATATCTGCGGGACGATGACGCTTGAAGGCGCGCCTTATCTCAAGGATGAGCATCTGCCCGTATTCGATTGCGCCAGCCGTTGCGGCCTGAAAGGCAAGCGCTACATCGCCGTGGACGGACATCTGAAAATGATGGCCGCGGTGCAGCCTTTCGTGTCCGGCTCCATCAGTAAAACGGTGAACATGCCCGCCGAATCCTCGGTGCAGGAAGTTTTGGACGTATACATGCGCGGCTGGAAGTACATGCTCAAGGGCATCGCCCTTTATCGCGATTCCAGCAAGCTCAGTCAGCCTTTGGCCAACGTGGCTCTGACCAATCCCCTGGCGGAGGCCGAAGCCGAGATGCTCGAGGACAGGCGTCAGGCGATCATCAAGGAACGCGTCGTGGTGCGCTATCTCAATCAGCGCCGCCGCCTACCCGAGCGCCGCAGCGGATACACGCAGAAAGCCACCGTGGGCGGGCACAAAATCTACCTGCGCACCGGCGAGTACGAAGACAACACGCTGGGCGAAATCTTTTTGGATATGCACAAAGAGGGCGCCGCGTTCAGGAGTCTGATGAACTGCTTCGCCATCGCCGTCAGTCTCGGATTGCAGCACGGCGTGCCGCTGGAGGAATTCGTCGACGCCTTCACCTTCACCGGTTTCGAGCCCAGCGGCATCGTGCAGGGTCACGACCGGATCAAAATGGCCCGCTCGATCATCGACTACATCTTCCGCGATCTGGCCATCACGTATCTGGACAGAGACGATCTGGGTCACGTGCAGATGCCCGAACCCACGCTGGACGAGCCGAAGTCCGACACGCCCAAAGACGGGTGGGCGGAAATCGGCAAGACCGACGCCGATGAGGACGTCTTTTACCAGGTCTTCCCCGAAGCCAGCGACGTCACGCTGAAGAAGCCGGAAAAAGACGCCAAAAAGCCGTTGCCGGACCGCAGGAACGGCAGTAGCGCCAAACCGAAAAACGGCGACGGCAGCGCGAAGAAATCCGTGAAATCGGATACGCCGGTCTCCACGCCGCCGAAAAAGAAGATTAAAGCCTCGTCGGTCTCTCATTCCGGCGCCGTGTCGTCCAGCCGCGTGCTCCATGAATACGAAATCAAGGATCCGGTAAGGATTTCCAAGGCCCTGGGATATACAGGCAACATGTGCCCGAGCTGCAACCAGTTCACCATGGTTCGAAACGGCACGTGCGAACGCTGCACGAATTGCGGCGAAAGCAGCGGCGGTTGCTCGTAAGAGTGGCCTTACGCGAAGGATTGAAATATTACGGGGACGGCCCATAATGGGCCGCCCTTTTTGCATGTGGAGGTGTGAATGCCCCGCTCGAGTTGGCATGAGTATTTTATGAATATCGCCGAGGAAGTATCCACGCGCGGCACCTGCGACCGCCTGAAGGTCGGCGCGGTCATCGTCAAAGACAATCGGATTCTGACGACGGGTTATAATGGCTCTTTGCCGGGCACGCGGCATTGCGACGACGTGGGCCATCTGCTCAAAGACGGACACTGCGTCAGGACGATTCACGCGGAAGCCAACGCGGTCCTGCAGGCCGCGCGTTTCGGCATCCGGCTCGAAGGGGCGGTGTGCTATTGCACGTTCAAACCCTGCATCGGCTGCCTGAAAACCCTGTTGGGCGCCGGCGTGAAACGAATTATTTTCCGGGAGATTTACGGCAACGAAAAATCCTATTTCGGCGAAGAGGAACTGCTTAAGGGGATCGAACCATATCCGCTCAGCAGCCTGGCCGACGCCATCGCGGAGAGCTGATGCACCGGAATATAAAAGAAGGCGCACGCCGATTTCGAGAAACGCATTTTGAAGCGGATAAGGAGCTTTTCGAAAAGCTGGGCGAGGGCCAGAATCCGCGCATCATGTTCGTGACCTGCTCCGATTCGCGCATCAATCCCTACCTGATCACCAATTCCAAACCCGGCGATCTTTTCGTGGTGCGCAACGCCGGGAACATCATTCCCCGTTACGACGCGGCCGGAGGCGCGGAAGCCGCGGCGGTGGAACTGGCGGTCCTGGAGCTTAAAGTCGAAAACATCATCATTTGCGCGCATTCCGGATGCGGCGCCATGACCGTCCTATTCGACGACGAGGCCAGAAAAGAAATGCCGTTGGTGGATAAGTGGCTCGATCAGGCGGAAAGCACGCGCCATAACATCGAGCATCTTTGCGCCAAATACGATTGCGATGACAAAGTCGTCGCCGCCGCGAAAGAAAACGCGCTTCAGCAAATCGAAAACTTGAGGACGCACCCTTGCGTCGCCAAGGCCGAATCCGAAGGCCATCTCATTTTGACCGCGTGTTATTACAACATCCCCACCGGCGAGATCTTCGCGTATATGCCTGACACAGGACATTTCGAATTGCTGGAATAAAGCGGCGATTCAGGCAAAAGTTAACCCGCATTTCCGTCATGGAAAAGTCAACACTTCATTTTGGTTCTTCATTTCATGATGAAGTACGGTAATCTTCGAAGAACCTTCATTTTCCCTGTTATTCCCCGCCGTCCAGACGCCCTCGCGACAAAACCTGATGAGAAATGCGCATAAAAAAAAGCAAATCGGAAATTGAATTCCCGATTTGCATAATTTTTGTCAAACTGCTTCGTTCCTGGTTTCTATCTCTTACAGGGGCACGAAAGTGACGATTCCGACGACTTCGACGCCGACCTGCTGACTGACCTGCAGGATATTCGCGGAGCCGTCCTCGATTTCGGGGATCGTCGCGCAGATCGCGAACTTGGTGTCGGAATCCAGGATGAGATTTTCGATGCGCGACGAGGCGTCATTTGCGACTTCCATCGGAGTCCAGTCGACGTTTTCCCCGGCGGCTATAAAGTCCGTTGAGCCGAAAAATTCGTCACCTGAAATCTGCTCATAGTTCGACGAATCCGTCAGATAGAAATCGTAGTGGATCAGCGCGTAAGAGGAATTGCTTTTGACGCGGTAATTAACCTCGTCGAGCTCCACTTCTTCAAGATGTTTCTTGGCGTCGCCCCACCAGGATTCATCCGCCATGAAATCGTCGATGCTCATGACCACCGGCAGGCAAAACTTGCCTTCCACCGCGCCTCTGAGCAAAGCGATCATCTCGTCGACGTATTCGCTTCCCAATTCATCTTTGGCCATCTGGATGTACTCGTCGAGCTGCGCCAGCAGATCGTCGAATTCCGCGGGCAATCCGTTTGTCCGAAGATCTTCCTCGATATCATCGGGGATGTAGTCCAAAAGCTCCTGCGGAACGCCCACGGGGATGTAATCCATGCGCAATTCGACTTTTTGCCTTTGTTCCGCGGTTTCGTTGATCGTATCCTCGACGGAGTCCTTTATCTCATCGCACGCACCGAATACGACCACCGCCGCAATTGTCAGGATAAAAAGGATGAGGGATCTGCTTTGCATAAAACCTCCCGGTAAACGTTGGGGCGCAAATTTCCATGCGCAAATTAGCTTTCTATTCACTCCCAGCCATTATAGCAATTGTCATAAATCAGGCCAGTAAAATAATTTGCATTGTTTTCAAGTGGTTACACGCACATAACGTATTAAACTCACAACACGCCGCGGGAATTTTCGAGCATTTTCAAGCCATGGCCGGCGTTTATAAACGCTTTTCCAGGCGCTCCATGCGGCCTTGAAGCTCGACCAGATACTTATCCTTGTCGAAAGAATCCACGCGGGCCACGCCCGTATCCACGGCGGCCTGGGCTACGGCGGGAGCGATCCACAAAACGACCCGGGGATCGAACGGCGTCGGAATCAGATACTCGGGGCCGAAGGTAAAATCGCGGTTTTTATACGCACGCTTCACCGATTCGGGAATTTCCTTTTCCCGGGCCAGCATGGCGAGTTGCCTGGAGGCGGCCAGTTTCATTTCCTCGTTGATGTCGCTGGCGCGCACGTCCAAGGCTCCCCGGAAAATGAAGGGGAAGCCCAGCACATTGTTGACCTGGTTGGGATAGTCGCTGCGTCCGGTGGCCATCAGAACGTCGGGGCGCGCGGCTTTGGCTTCTTCCGGCATGATTTCCGGAACCGGATTGGCCAGGGAAAAGACGATGGGGTGATCGGCCATGCCTTTGAGCATCTCCGGCTTGACGGCCCCGGCGACGGAAAGCCCCAGGAACAGGTCGGCGCCCCGCATGGCTTCGGCCAGGGTCCTGGCGTCGGTGTCGGCGGCGAATTCCTCTTTATATGGATTCATGCCTTCCGTGCGGCCCTTGTAAATCACGCCTTTGGAATCGCACATCACGATGTTTTCTTTATTCACGCCAAGGGTGCAGTACAGTTTCGCGCAGGCGATGCCTCCGGCGCCGGCGCCGTTGACGACCATCTTGATATCGCCGGCTTTTTTCCCGCTGACCTCCAGCGCGTTCATCAGCGCCGCCGCGGTAATGATCGCGGTTCCGTGCTGGTCGTCGTGGAAGATGGCGATGTCCATCTCCTTTTTCAGCCGCTCTTCGATGTAGAAACACTGCGGCGCCTTGATGTCTTCCAGGTTAATGCCGCCGAAGGTGGGTTCCATCATCTTGACGGCCTCGACGAACTTGTCCGAATCGTCCGAGTTCATCTCGATGTCGAATACATCCACGTCGGCAAAACGTTTGAACAAAACGCCCTTGCCTTCCATGACCGGCTTGGACGCCAGCGCGCCGATATTTCCCAGGCCCAGCACCGCCGTGCCGTCGGAGATCACGGCGACCAGGTTCCCGCGATTCGTGTATTTATACGCGTCATGAGGATCTTTTTCGATTTCCAGGCAGGGAATCGCCACGCCCGGCGTATAGGCCAAAGACAAATCCTCCTGCGTGACGCAGGGTTTGGTCGGGAGAACTTCGGTTTTCCCCGGGCGCCCTTCAAAGTGGTAACGAAGAGATTTATCCTTATCCATTTCGATCTCCATATTGGATTTTTATAAAATACATGGTGTCCATTGATCGGTAAAATCGAAGCATGATTATTACACGCGTCCCGTCTTTTGGCAAAGAGAAGTGTTGCAACAGCCCACGATTATTTCATGGAACCGTAGAGTTGCTTCGCCCGCTTGACCATGCCGCTGTACGAAAGATCCTTGCCCGCCAGAATTTCTTCGGCGAAAACCAGCAGCCAGTCTTCCTTTTCCGGATTGAATTCATCCTCCACGATTTTCCCGGCCTTTTTATATGAATCGTGAATAAGCTTTCCGGGAATTTCCACCTCCGGCTCTTCTTTCACGTTCATGTCGCTTTTAATGATGCCCGTAAACGACGATTCGGAATGCAGGGAAGCCAGTTGTTCCTCCAGTTCGGGAAACCTGATGTAAATGTCGGGCATGATCCCGGACGCCTGAATCGAACGCCCGCTCGGCGTGTAGTAAAGCGCCGTCGTCAGGCGCAGGCCGGCATTGCCGGGCAGGCGGAAGATGCTCTGCACGCTGCCCTTGCCGAAGGTGCGCGTTCCCATGACCAGGGCTCTTTTATGATCCTGCAACGCGCCGGCCACGATCTCCGACGCGCTGGCGGAGCCGTTGTTGACCAAAACGATCACGGGAAGCAGGGCGCGCGTGCCCGGCGAGGCGGCGAAGCTCTCGGTTTCCTGCAGGCGGCCGCGGCCGATGGTGTTCACGATCATCCCCGATTCTAAGAACTTGTCCGCCACTTCGACGGCCTGATCCAGAAGTCCGCCGGGATTGTAGCGAAGATCCATGATCAGAGCCCGGATGTCGCCGTTTTTTTCCTCGTGAGCCTTGAGGGCCTCTTTCATGTCGCCGGCGGTAGACTGATTGAAGGAGTAAATTCTCAGCCACGCCACGCCGTTTTTCCTGGGCGTCAGCTTGATGGTGTTGACCGGGATATCGCTACGCACAAGCTCCACGCTGAAATCGTCGATGCCCGCACGACGGATCGTCAGGGTGACCTTTGTGCCGATCTCGCCGCGGATCATTTCCACCGCTTCGAACAAAGAAAGGCCGACGGTCGTCTTTCCGTCCACGGCCACGATGCGGTCCATGGGCATGATCTTGGCTTTGAACGCCGGGGTGCCTTCGATGGGGGCGATGACCGTCAGCAGATCCCCCCGCATGCCGACTTCGATTCCCACGCCGCCGAAATGCCCCTGCGTTTCCGCCTGGATGTCGTCATACTGCTTGGGCGGCAAGAATCCGGAATGGGGATCGAGTTTCCCGGTCATATATTCCAGAGACTTGTAAAACAGATTGCCATCGGCGTCCCCGCCGGTATTTTGAGCGACGAAATGATAACCCTGCATGAAGGATTTGACGGCTTCGTTCCGGTCGTCGGCCAGGGCCAGGGTGACGGCCTGATCGTCGATTCCCAGTTTGATCCGATGATCCTGCGCTTCCACGCTCAGCGGGCTGGCCGACAAATCCGGATCATTTCCCGACGCGTCCTTTTCTTTAAGTTCCTTCATCATGTTCAAAAGGGAAATTTCGTTGAGGGTCGTCCCTTGCTCTTCGGTCTTTTCACCCGCCGTATCATCATCCGTTTTGTTGGCGTCGTCGCTTTTTTCACCGGCGGCGCCTGTGGTCAAGGCGGCGCTTTTGATTTCCGGAGTCGGGATCAAAACTCTGGCCATGCCCGTGAAGGCGTCGTCCATCAATTGCTCGCGGTCCGTGGCGACCAGATAAAACTCGTCGATCAGGCCGAAAACGTCGCGAAGCATTTTGGCCTTGGGATCCGTGTTGCGCTGCGCGGCGTAATAAACCACGGCCAGCGCGAGGCATACCGCCAGCGCCAGCGAAGTAAAGGAGCGGGAACGCACGACCCTGGGTTTTTCCTGGGGTTGTTTATCGATCAATTTTTTAACTCCGGCGTGGATGCTGCTTTCATGTTCATTCGCTTTTTTCGCGGCGCCGCGGCTTTTCCGTTTGCCGCAGAAGCCACTTCTCGATCTGGTCCGGGCTGTATCGAACGAAGATATTGCCTTTACGCTCCCGTTCGATGGTCGTCTTCGGGCCGTGACCGGGATAGCACGTAATATCATCGGAAAGTATAAAAAGCTTTTGCGTGATGCTGTCGGATATCGCTTTCCAGCCTTCCCGGCGGTTTCTCGTCCTGCCGACGCCGCCGGCCATGAGCGTATCGCCCGTAAAAAGATGTTTCTTATACTTCAGGCAAATGCCGCCCGGCGTGTGCCCCGGCGTGTGGATGACTTCCAGCGTGACGGTTCCCGCGTGGATGGCGTCGCCTTCTGTGAGAATCCTGTCCGCCGCCGGCGACCAGCGCGCGCGGCCTTTAAAGATCATGGCCCAGGGCGAAACTTTGCCGAGCCGCCCCGCGTCTTTTTCATGCACGCATATGGGCGCGCCGGTAGCGGCCTTCATCGCCCGGTTGCCGCCGATGTGATCCCAGTGGCCGTGCGTGTTGACGATGGCGGTCACTTCGAGATTCTCACCGCGTAAGTAGTCGATCACGGGCCCCATCTTGCCCGCCGGATCGATGACGATCACTTCCTTGGAAAGCTCGTGGCCTACGACGTATGTATTGGTCTTGAGGATGCCGCTTGTGAAAGTCTCGATGCGCATGGATGAAAAACGCGCCTCATCGCGAGGTGTGAAACAATGATAGGCGGAACAGGGCTCGAACCTGCGACCCACGGCGTGTAAGGCCGTTGCTCTGCCAACTGAGCTACCCGCCTACGGCCCCACTAAAGGGCGGGCGGATAATAACAATATTTTTCACTTTGTGTGAAGGGTTATAAATTATGAGTGAAAGAAAGGAGGAAAGAGTTTGCAAATGGCCAATGCGGATTGCGGAAGGCGGATTGCAAAAGAATCAAGCCCCACAAAAGTGAAGTACATTAGATGTCTCGGCTGCGCCTGCTTCGCCTTTTTGTTGTCGCTGCATATCAACTTCGGATTTCTCATCAGGCATTTCCTGTATTTATTGTTATCCGAAGTGGAACGCTTGTGAGAAATATGCGCTAATATACCCAGCGTCCGTACCAGTACGCGATGCGGAAATCCACGCCGGGCATCAGGCCGGGGCCGTTGCCGCCGCCGTTGGGCCTGTAGGGACAGGAGCGCCAATGGTAGTTGCTCGGCGGGCGCACGGCCTGGGGAACCGACTCCTCGCATATGGGCGTGCCTTTGCGGCCGACTTCGCCGAGATACGTGCAGTGGGCGCCGTCGTTGAGCGTGCAGTCGCCGCTGGCCATTTCGTCTTCGTCGCAGTTGATGACTTCCGTTTCCCAGTAGGGCGGTTCGGGGAAATCCATCAGGGTTTGCGCGCCCCGGGCCACCGCCTCGGCATCCGGCGGAGAGGTCATTTTGTTATATGCGGACTCGCCGGAAACGGCCGTTGCGTAAACGAAGTCGTAGAGGCTGTAGGAATAGTCTATGGGTTGCCGGGACAAAAAAGGCGGCTTGTTGCGATACATGTGTACTTCCGTGGCGTAAGCGACTTTCTCCCGAGCCGCAACGTCATCGATGTAACGCAGAGCCAGAAGCGCGCCGGCGAACGCCATGTTCGATCCGCTGTAGTTGGTCTGATAATGAAGATTGACGCCGATCACCTGGTTGAAAACGATGTCGGCGAGCCCGCGCTCGCCCAGCAGTTCATTGTAGAAGTAGTCGTCGAGAACCGGATCCTCGGCCACGTATGCCAGCGCCGAGACGATGCCCAGGGACATCATGGCGTAAAATCCGTCCTTGATGGGAAGCCACGCCAGATAGAATCTGTCGAATGCGTTTTCGTTGATGTATCCGTGAAAGGTCGTGCGGTTGTCGGCGTCGAAAATCTCCAGGTCGAAGGCCTGTCCGAGGCTGCCCGGGCCGCCGGTGCGCTTGACCATCAGGCTGTCGCCGAGCTGCTTCGCGTAAAGCTGAAGCTTGTCCTTGATCTCTTCGCTGAATTCGGGATCGTCCCGGATGACTTCCCAGATGGCGCCGAGGGCCGTCACCCAGCCGATGTACTGATCCCGGCTGCAAGAATCTTCCCAGATATAATTGGGGAAGCGGTTGTCGGCGGAGTTGTCCGCGCGCCATGTGCCGTTGTTTTTCTCTTCGGGAAGCGGATTGCCGAATTCGTCGAAAAGCGGAACGACGGTTTCGTTAGGGCAGGGTCCGAGAGTGTCCGTGCGGCAGAATCCGCGGGCGATCACGCCTTCGACGCCGGTGATTTCCACGGCGACGAACAATCCCTCAATGCTGCGAAGCAGAAATTCCTTCGCGCGATCAATGTCCTCTTGCGCGTAACCCTGATCGCGAAAGACGCCGTATCGAAACGCGTCGGCGGCGATGCCCACGCCGCCGTAAAGGCCCGCGACCTTGTTGTGCGCCGTCACCACTTCATATGGGGTCTTGCCGTCGGAGAATGTTTCGAAGTCCCAACTGTCTGTAGTGCGCAAAAAGTCCTCGACCAGTTGCCGGTCTTCCGTATTGGCGAGATCGACGTTGACGTCCGAGTTCACGCCGTTGCCGCTGCAGTTGAACAGCAGGTGCTGGCGGTCGTATTGATCCGCTCTGGCTTCGAGTTGCGCGTCGTAGCCATCCTCGTCGGGTCCGGCCAGAAGATGCACGCCTTCATAGGGCATTTCATCGTCATCGGCGTCGTCGTTCAGATCGTCGTTGACATCATCGTCTGCATCGTCGTTCACGTCGTCGTTCGCGTCGTCATCGACGTCGGCCGCATCGTCATTGTCGTCATCATCATCGTCCCCGCACCCGATGGTCCATGCGGCGGCGAAAAGAAAGATGAGCGTCAGCAAGGAAAGGGCAAAACGGAATTTTTTCATCGGAAAGTCCTTTATGAGGAAAAACACATCCAATGGAAAACTCTAGCATGGGAAAGCAATGAAGAAAATAACGAAAGAAAAATAGTTTTGGTTCTTCGGAGATTACCGTACTTTAACACCTCCCTCTTCAAACCTTGCGAAGAAGAAAAATTATTTTTCGCCGCCTTAAAAGGGCGGTCGTCGATCCTTGACATTTCCTTTGGGATGGAAAAGCCCGTCATTTAAGGTTTTGAAAGGACATTTCCCTATTTGGGCGTCAGGAGACCGCGCTAAAGCCGCCAATAAATCACCGAATTGTCGACATTTCTTCCGATCCATTGATAAGGACGAAAAATAATTTTCTTCTTCATTTCATGATGAAGTGCGGTAATCTTCGAAGAACCGAAAAAACTACAAGACCGCCGCACGTCAGATATGCAAGCCATAGCCCCGATCCGGCCGCTTGTGCTCCAATACCGATAAGAAGATAGATTCCTGCGCCCATCAGCGCGCCGATGCCAGGAGTGGCGGCCCCGAACAATCCAATGGTTTTTTGGAAACTTACACGGATGCTTTTTCTTCTGAGCGTATCGTAAAGGCTTTCATGCATGGAAGGATGTTCGGTCCTTTGTCTTCCTGTTCATTGAAATGATGTCATCCAACAGGCTGTTGCAAACAACGAATATCAGCACATCACGGCATTTTGAGCGCGCTTTGCCCTGGGCGCGCCAGTTAATAAGCCCGTTCACTGCCGCCGTAGTATTCCTGATTGCTGAGACGCCAATAATTCCTACAAAGTCGAAAGTTGGATATTGTCGAAATTCTTTCCGTAATAATGGGAGTATTCAACTTTTCTCTGGAGCGCATGTATCAATCCGTGTGCGAAGTTGACTTTTTCGAATTTTTGGGCGCTTCCAAACCCGCCGGGGCTGAACACGTTGATCTCCATCAGTTTGTCTCCAACGATATCGAGCCCGACAAGAAACATCCCGTCCTGCACCAATTTGGGCCGCACGATTTCAGCGATTCGAAAATGGTCGTCGGTCAGCTTTGCCGGCGCCAGCTTTCCTCCGGCGTGGATATTGCTCCGGATGTCGTCCCCGGTTCTCAGTCTTCGAAAGGCGGCATATTTACCCTTGTACTTGAAAGGGAGCCCGTTCATCAGAAAAAATCGAGTGTCGCCTTCTTCGGCAGCCGGCAGATAGTCCTGCGCGATCACGTATCCGTCGCGGCTGACCGATTCGACCATCTGGTTCAGGTTGGACATGTCGTTTTTGCGTACGATGAACACGCCCTGTCCTCCTGAACCCTGTAGAGGTTTCAGTACGACGTGTCCCCCCAGCGATTTGGCGAATGCCTTGATCTCGTCCTTGTCGCGAGTGATCACGGTCTGCGGCCGCACCTGTTCAGGAAATAACTGGAAATACATCTTGTTCATCGCTTTGGCCAGCCCGTTGGGATCGTTGAGCACGATCACTCCGTGTCTCATGGCGACCCGCCCGAAAATGATTCCCGAGGACTGCGCCCAATTGCGTAAACCAACATCTTCAGAAGGATCGCTTCTGAGCATAAGCACATCCAGGTCGTCGACCGTGATTCGCTCCTTTTTCGCCTTTTTGCTTTGCACGTCGGCCAGGAATGTCTCCGAAGACTTGTACTTGGTTTTCGAGCCGGAACGCGCCCTGGCGCGGATATTCTCATCCGCGTCATATGCAAAATCCCCGGCGCCGATCAGCCATGCTTCATGCCCCAGGTTGATTGCCGCCATAGCCAGGCGGACGGTCGTATAGCCGGGCTTTTCTGTTGCAATATCGTTGACGACAAAACCGATTCTCATTATTCATCTCCTTCAAGTAAATCCAAGACCGACACCCGTTTCCGAATTCGGGCGAGCCGTTTCATCACGAGGTCTTCGTTGAGGCGGCGCGGTTGCAATGGCATGGGCTTCAGTATGGACCTGGCCATGAGTTCTTTTATAATTGGAACGTGTTCGATATTGAACTTTCCAACGAAAAGAGGCTCAAATTCTCCCCCGCTTCCCATGTAGTCCAAAAGTCTCAACAAACCGCTTAAGTATACCGCATCTTTGGTTAATCCTCCACCGCGAAATACCCTCATGGTGACATAGAAAGCCGTACGTCCTGTAAAACCCATCTCTTTCCAGAGGGAATGAAAGACTTCCTGGAACGATGCGCCGTCGGTCATGGCGCGAATCGCAACAACCCGAGCCGCCAGAAGCCGCACCCGTGCTTTATCCAGCCCGCCGACCAGATATTCCGCCAGAACGGCCAGCCCCTCCTGCAGTTCTTCGTATCCGGGAAGTCCGAGTTGAAGCATCTTGAATGGTTGGGCCATCCCGTTGAAGTAGGTGAGAACGTGGGTGCCCACCTCATGCTGAATCAATGCTCTAGCCCTCAACTCTGAAAGGGGCGCCATCGTCCCAACCAGGAGATTTCCACGGGAGACCATAAGTCCGGTGATGTCCTTTCGTAATTCGACCTTGGCGGACATTTGCGGATAGAGCTTCCGATAGTGTTCGAGTTCCTCAACGGCCAGTTCGACGAATTTCGCCGCGGAAATTTTTTTAAGTCCACGCTTTTCCCGGTTATGCTTTGGAAGAAATCCCAGCAATCGATTTGCCGCATCGAGTTGTGAATCACTCACTGCGCCGAATACCTGCATGCTTCCGTATAGAAAATTTTTAGTGTTTCTATCGGAAAGCATGGTGATCTTGCGACTAAGTTCCTGCTGTATATCGGAAAACATTCGAGATAGCGTCGGATCCTCGATCCGTTCGATGGGGCAGGCAAACAGCTTACGTTTAATCATGACCGGATCAAAAGGCAGCGGCCGGTAGGAAAAACGCGGTGCGCCCATGTAGTTATTGCGCCTGAACTGGGTCCATTCGGCGTCGGCGTTGGTCGGAGTTGTCAGAAGAAGAAATTCGAAGGACCCGCTCACTTCGGCCAGTATGCGGTCCACGCTCCAGACCGCCTTGACCACCGCGCGTCTTCCAATGGAATGATAGGTTTTCGGGCGCCTGTCGGTCTCGGATCGGGTGAATTCGAAGAAAGTGCGCTTGATGGCGCGATGGAAACCGCGACGCATCATCTTCAGGTTGATCGGATAGTTTTGATTGCCGTCGGCGCTGCGATAAATCGGGGGAATCTCCAGACCCAGAAATGTGCCGCCCAATTCCTGCTTGCGACCGACTGTGAGGATCGGCGACATCCCGGGTGGTGAAATTTTCGCCGAAGTTTCCACCGATGCCGCGAACCGGTTTCGGGCGCCGGGTATTTGAATTTTGGCCAGCGAGGTCTTGAGCGCTTCGATGGTTGAAACCGGTCCACCTTTCCGAGGCTTGAAAATGCGAAAAGTCGGAATCGTTTCCTTGTCCGGTGAGCTTACTTCCGGTCCGGCCCAGATTTCGATGATCAAAAACGCGCCGAAAGCTTCCATCATCGTTTCGGTCACTCTTTCGGTGAGCGATGTCAAACCGGATTTGTATTTTCTGGAAGCGGAACCGAGCAGATAGGAAGCCGTTGTCACGGCAAACCGATCCGTTCCCCAATCCTCACGCTCATTCGGCTTTCTGTAAATGCAGAAAAAGGGAAGCTGGCGATCAATGTGGAGTCGACCGTTTTTCAATATACGCCTTCTGACCTGCTTGTTCTGGGCCAGACGCGCGCAGACTGAATCGATGAAATTGTCCGTAATTTTAATAATTTCGTTTTCTGACGGTTTGCTATTCAAGGCAATGTCTTTCCACGAAAAATGAGGTGTCCGAAAAACCGCGATTCGTTCAAACGGATTTTGCCGCCGCCGCGCTATTTTTCATCAGGCCCGGAATCGCCGCCATAAGCGCCTGGGCGATTGCCGCTAATTGCAGCTCGTCGGGTCGACCGCTCCACTCGTCCATAAAGAATTTTTTAAACTCGATCGCGATGGTGCATCCTGCATCGCCGAAGGTTTCGGATATCCATCGGCTGAAATGCCCGCCTCTGAACTTGACATTTTCTCGCACGTCCAGCTTCCGGCCAAGATAGTCAAAGTTTGACAGATCGTGCATCAGCCCATCCACGGTGGCTCCCCACCGGACCCTATCCAGGTTTCCAGTGCCGATGTTCACTTCGGGATTCGCTTTTGCGTCATCTGCCGGTCCGTCCGGTCCGCTTCTGCGATGATTGTAAGAATGCAGATCAAGGACGAGAAAATATCCGTGCCGACTGATGAGCGTATCGAACAGGTTGCGGGTTTTTTCATAAAACGAGTCGTAAAAGCGGAGGGAGCCCTCGATTAGACGCAACTTTGGCCGGGACTTCCAGACATGGAGACCCCAAGCGTCCTCGGGGCGAATGTAGACGGCGTTTTCCCTTGTCCTGTTCAGATCGACTTCGAAACGTGAGACGTTCACTACGATTCGACTGCCGCCGAGCATCGTCCATCGATCAGTGAAAGGATCTTCTTCTCGAAGGCGGTTCGCTTCGGATATCTCCAGCATTCCGGCTAGCTCTTCGCGCACTTGATGCCCTGAGTGAATAGCCGTCGCAACAAGAGGACTTTCAAGGTTTGTTGTGAAAACAACCCTGTCATGTTCGAAATTCATCATTTTTTCGACACGCGCTCTCCCTTGAAAAACTCCGGTTTATCCAAACCGTCAGCTGGAAACGGGAATTCGAAACTTGAATTGACTATACGATGAAGTAAAAAATGAATGCAATCCGGCAGCGGGTCGGTTTGATTATTGTGCTTTTCCCGTCAGATTATTTTGCTACACTGGGAGTGTAAAATCCGATTCATCTTCACCATATTTCCATCTTCTTAGGCAATATTTGCTCATATACGAATTTCTCTATCTGTATCAAATCAAAGGGATATTCCATAAATGCAGTTGGACCGGTGAAAAACATCGGCGCGGTTTTGGATGCGAGTTATACAGGTTCGAGTATCGCAGCGATTATTAAGGCGCTGTCCCGAGCGAAATCGAGGGGCGGCTTTTGTTCACGAACCACTGGCCACTCATTACCCGCTTACTCATTCGCCTTCGCGGACGTTTTAGGCGAATTTGCCTGTCGAGAGCCTCCAGGTCGAGCGACCGTGCGCGGCTCAGAAGGAAGCCACGCACGCTTGCAGAGCCGAAGCCTAAACCCTGGTTCCTAAACCCTGAGCCTTAAACCCTAGCCCCTGGACCCTAGTGTCATGTCACACCTGTAATGTTGGATAAAGCCTTCTCAGTTTTATCCTTGCGTCCTTTGTTGTGAATTGCCAGTTAATCGTCGCATTTTTCGAATTCCTGTGATGTTGCCATGCCTCGACCTCCGCGGCGACGGACGCCATATCGGGAATTCGCCTTTTCAGGCATTGCCTGATCAGAACATTCAGTTCGACTTCCGCCATATTCAGCCAACTGCCGTGTTTGGGCGTATACACAAACTCGAAACGATCCCAAAGCTTTTTAGCCCGGTCCGGCGCAAACGTTTCATAAAAGGAGCCCGGCTTATGCGTATTGAGATTATCCATCACCAACGTGACCTTCTCCGCCTTTCTATAGCGCCGTGCGATGCGGTCGATAAACAGCGCCCAGTCTTTCTTGGTTTTTCTTTCCGTCACCTGAACCAGCCGTTTCCCGCCCAAAGGCTCGTTGGCCATGAAGACGTTGCAGACGCCTTGCCGCTTGTATTCATAGTCGTAACGAACCGGCCGTCCCGGCGCGCCGGGTATGGGGGTTTTCACCTCGTCAATCAACTGGCGCGGCGATTCATCCATGCAAACCACTGGAAACCGCGGATCATAAGGCCTTTTGTAGACATCCAAAACCCTTTCCATCTGGGCTACAAATTCGGCATCCTGCTCCGGCGGGATGACCCACCCGAGCTTTTGCCAAGGCTTAAGTTCGTTTTTTTTAACACGCGGCGAATGGTTTCATACGACACGCTGTCCACATACTGCAACTCCACCACCTTGTCCGCCAACAGTCGAAGCGACCACCGAACGTGTCCCTGGGGCGGATCGCTGCAACTGAGGGCGATCAAATGCGCCTCGAATTCGCCGTCGGCTTTTTTTTCATAGCTCTGTTGACCTTTGCGCCCATGCAGGGCCATGTGAAGCCCTTCCTCCACAAAGCGTTTTTTGACGCGATACAGCTTCATGAGGCTGATATTCAGCACATCGGCGATGTCCTGTTCTCTCAGAGTTCGCGGTTCCTCCTCTTTCTCGTCGCAGTTCAGCAGAATCAGGGCGTTGATGACTTTCGATGTGTTGTGCTTGCCCCGGCATACAATGGCCTGGAGTTCCTCCCGCTCTTCTTCCGTCAAAGAAAATCGATACTTGATCTTCGGCATCCGAGACCTCCTTTCCGAGGAGGTCATTATGGCACATTCTTATATAACATATCAAGTGTGACATGACACTAGCCCCTGAACCCTAAATCCTAGAAACTTCCGTCGGTGATAACCGTGAAGCTTTTGACTTCCGCGCTGGCCCCGGACTGGTTGTCAATGGACAGTGTCCAGTAATCCGTGGGTTGCAGGCCGTGGAGATCGACAAGGCCCGCGATGCCGAGTTCTTCACCGAAATCGTATTCCCGGAATGTTTTGTTCAGCCGCCAGGACGTCGGGTTTTCATCATCCGGCCAGGCGGTGAAATCGCTGTGACTGCCCAGATCCACCATCTGCCCATCCGGTGCAATAAGGCCGAGTTCAACAGTTCCCGCGGGCTGTGTGGTCCATTCCAGAAGCACGCGCACTCCGACCTTCGTCACCGTTTGCGCCGCCTGATGGATGTCCAGATCCGTAAAGCCAACCTCCGCATACTTCGGCAGCCACGGCTGATCCGGATCGTCGGAGAAGGAGTCGGTGAGTTCCTGGTGCCATGTGCCTAGGATACCCAGAAAACGGATTGAAATCGAGTCACCAAAATAGTCCGACGTGATCAGGTCTACCGCACCATCGCCATTCATATCTGAAATATAAATCGAAGTCGGGCCATCGCCCATGGACAGTGATGTCAATACTCCAAAGGTCCCATCACCATTGCCCAAACGGATGGAAACCGTGTCGCCTTTGTGATTCGCCGTGGTCAGGTCTGGTGCTCCGTCGCCGTTCACATCCGTGACAAAAACAGAATAGGCTCCATCGCCCATCAAAAGAGAAGTTAAGGTTCCGAAAGATCCATCACCAACACCCAAGCGGACAGAAGCCGTACCGCTCCCATTATCCGCCGTGATCAGATCCGGCGCACTATCACCATTCACATCCGATACGACAACAGAAAATGGTTTGACGCCCATTGGTTGAGAAGTCAGGGAACCGAATGAACCATCACCAACGCCCAGACGAATCGAAACTGTGTCGCTCTCGCTGTCCGCTGTGATCAGGTCCGGAGAGCCGTCACAGTTCAAATCGGAGACGTAAACAGAATATGGATCATCTCCCATCGGGAGGGATGTCCGCGTTCCAAAGGTCCCATCGCCAATACCCAAGCGAATTGAAACTGAATTGCTGTAACGGTCCGCCGTGATCAAGTCTGATTCATAATCGTTATTCACATCCGAAACGAAAACAGACCATGGCCCATCGCCCATTGGTAGGGAAGTTATTGTATTAAAGGTCCCGTCACCCACTCCTAAGCGGATCGAAACCGTGTCACTCTCACTGTCTGCAGTGACCAAATCAGGCGCGACATCGCCATTCAAGTCTGAGACATATATTGACATTGGTTCATCACCCATTGGCAGGGAGTTAGCGTCTCCGAAGGCCCCGTCACCATTTCCCAGGTAAATAGAAACTGCATGACTATAACGATCCGCTGTGATCAAGTCCGGTGTACTGTCGCTGTTCACATCCGAGACAAAAACAGAATAAGGTGCATTTCCTACAGACAGTGAGGTTATGGCGCCAAAAGACTCACCGTCGGCATTAAAGCGAATCGACACTGTATCACTATTACGATCTGCCGTGACCAAGTCAGGAGCGCCGTCACCATTTGCATCTGAAACGAAAACAGACGAAGGCGCGCTTCCCATAGGCAATATGGTCCTCTCACTGAAAGTCCCGTCCCCATTCCCCATGCGGATGGAAACGGCATGACTATCGAAATCTGCAGTGATTATATCCGGAGCACTATCACCGTTTAAGTCCGAGGCGAAAACTGAAATGGGGAAGTCGCCCATGGTGAGTGAAGTGAGGATTCCGAAAGATCCGTCGCCGACGCCCAGGCGGATCGAAATCGTGTTACTCCCGCCGTCCGCTGTGATCAAGTCTGATGTTCCATCACCGTTCAAATCTGATCCGAAAACAGAATAGGGAGCGTCACCCATTGAAAGGGAGTTGTAGTCTTCAAAGCTCCCGTCGCCACAGCCTAGTCGAATCGAAACCGTGTCACTATCTCTGTCAGCTGTGGTTAGGTCTGGTACTCCGTCGCCGTTGAGATCAGTGACGAACACTGAAACGGGCCCATCACCCATGGGTAGTGATGTTCGTGATCCGAAAGATCCGTCGCCGATACCAAAACGGACTGAAACCGCATTTTCAGCACGATCTGAGGTAATCAAGTCCGACGCGCCGTCACCATTCAGGTCCGAAATAAAAACACAACAGGCTTCATTGCCCATAGGTAATGATGCCTTTGGTCCTAATGACCCATCTCCAGCGCCTAAACGGATCGAAATCGTGTCACTTTTACTATCTGCCGTTATCACGTCCGGTTTGCCATCGCCGTTTACATCGGAGACATAAACAGAAATAGGATTATCACCCATATGATAGGAGGAAACCGCATCGAAATTCCCGTTGCCCTCGCCAAGGCGGATTGAAACGATATCGTTATAGCTATCTGCTACTACCAAGTCTGACGCTCCATCACCGTTTATATCCGAGACGAATATCGAAGCCGTCCCATTAACCATTGCAAAGGAAGTGACATCGCCGAAAGTCCCACTGCCGCGATGTAGTGATGCGCGATCGAAAATCGTCTCAAAGAAACCGAAATCGTTAATAGTCTGGAGGTCAATCCATGTCTCTCCAATTAACGGAAGGGGGACTGCACCTCCTGCATTTCCGGATTTTACCCGTGTCAAGAGTTCGCCTTCAAAATTACGTACTGCGGCCCATCCCCAATAACTTGACCAGCCAACGCCTGTCGTCAAGACTTCTCGCGGCGAAGAGAAACGGTGCCATACAAGTGAGTTGGGCCCCAACGCCCTAGTACTTCCTAAATATGTGGTTTCTTTGTCGGACCATTCATCGACTCGTGGATTCACACCGAAAGATTTATTTCTTTCCCCTCCACCAGGGCTCGGGTTGATAACGGTGAATGAGTAAGGTTCATCTCGCGGGAAAAGGTTCTGGGTAGAAACTTGCACCTCCAAGTATTGTTCGCCGGTGTCTGGATTACTTACGACAATTCCATCATCCCATATATCAGCAGAGTTTGGACCCAGGCGAAATTGCGCATTCGCCATCATGTTGAGACCCCATACATGAATGGTGAACTCCTGGGCAATGGGTGATCCTTGTTCATCAAAGAGTTGCATCACTCCCCAGGGCCATATCTTCGTAATTTCCGGCAAAGGCGCGACCACATTCAGGTATGTAAATTCCGCAGACTCGTTTTGGCCGCCGAAAACAGGATCAGGGTTTTTCAGTCGGACTACATATTCATCGGCATGCATCATCAATTCATCCGGCAAGGTTACTGTACATTGCGTCGCGCACGTACCGGCGACTGGATCGCCGTTTTCGTCGGCTTCGCAATTTATGCCCTGCCCTGATGTATCGCAGCTCATTATGTAATCGCCCACGATCAGTTGCGCTCCTTCTGTGATACCTTCGCCGCTGATTTCAAGCGTATAAGGTTCCTCGGACTCGTGGCTGAAAGCCAGATAGGATTGCGGCGATGAATCGGATAGAACCGGCTGCGGCCTTTCCGGCGTGCAGCCCGAAGGAGTACCCTCGTCCGTATTTGATGGATCGGATTCCACGTTGTCGTTGTACGCGATGGCCTGGTACTCATAATTATGCAGGCATTCCACAGTCATGTCGGAATATATTTCCGTGTTGGCCGAGACGGTCGCCAATGTATCCCAAATGGTTTCGCCTGTTTCCCGGCGCCTGATGTCGAAATTCGTTTCGTTGTCCGACATGTCGTCCCAGGCCAGATCAACACGATCCGTACCGCTCCCCGTGGCTGTAAGATTCTGCGGCGCGGACACTGGACAGTAATCCATCGCTGCCGTAGCAGTGCCTGAAGGATCGGATTCCACATTGGCGCTGAATGCGGTTACTTCATAGCGATAAATGTTTTCGCAGGTCAAACCGCTGTCGGCATAACTTGTCACACTCGCCGCCACCGTCGTCAATTCAGTGTCGTCGCGGTATACTCTAAAACCGGTTTCGTTGTCCGAGTTGTCCTGCCAGGTCAGCGAAACATCGGTCGTACCTTGAACTTGGGCATATAATCCCGTCGGCGACGTTACGGCGCAATAAGACGAACCGGATGCAATGTTCGACCATGATGAAACTGTGTTCTGGTCGTAGGCCTGCGCGCGGTAATCGTAGGTCATCGTCTCGCATGTGGCTGTCGTATCCTGGAAAGACGACGAATCAGACGGAAGTGTGGCGATTGTCCTCCAGGTATCAAGCCCGATTTCGCTGCGCTGGATGTAATATCCCATCTCTTCATTGGAGTTGTCCGCCCAGTTGAGAAGAACATGTCCCACCTGCGTCGTCGATGCGGTCAAACCTGTGGGAGCGTCCACTGGGCACCAGGAAGTGGAGTCACGATCCGTGTTGGAAGGTTCGGACGTGACGTTGGCGTTAAAGGCCTCCACGTAATATTCGTAATCCGTTTCGCACACGCGCCCTTCGTCCACGTATGTCTGTGCGTCTGCTTCCGTTGTGTGGATAAGAAGAGTGTCGCGATAAATGTTGAAGCCGCTTTCGTTGTCCGAATTGTCCGTCCAGGTGAGTTGCATGGAAGTATCGTCGGCGGCTTCGGCCAGCAGGCCGCTTGGAGCGTTGACCACGCACCAGGCGCTTCCCGGCGTCAGCGTTTCGATCCAGGCCGACTGCTTGTCTCCATTATAAGCACGTAGGCGGTAATCGTAATCCGCCGTTTCGCACTCGGCGCCTTCGTCGCTGTAATTGGTGGAGCCTTCGGGCAGGTCGACAATGGTCAGCCACTCGGCCCGCGCTTCATGGTCGCGGCGTTGGAGCAGATAGCCCGTGGCGTCCGGGTCGTTGATGTCCCAGGTGATCTCGATTTTGCCTCCCAGATCCGTCGTGGCGACCAGGTTGGAAGGATCGACCAGCGGGCAGGCGTCGGCGCGGCTGGTGGCAGTGTTGGAAAAAGCCGACTTAACGTCGTTTTCATTCGCAGCGCGCACGCGGTACTGATACGTTCCACCGCATTCGGCGTCCTCGTCGGTGTACGTGGTCTGGTCGGAAGGTTGCGTGGCCAGGGGGGTGCCCGACCAGGAACCGTCGAAAGTCTTTCGGTAGATTTCATAGCTGTTCGGCACGCCGGGAAGTTCGCCGGCGCCTTCGCTCCAGGAAAGAAGGATAGAGCGCTGGGAACCGTCTTCCTGCTCGTCGTCCAGAATGGCCGTCACGTCGCTTGGTGCGTCAAGCTCGCAGTAATCCGCCGTCGCCGATTCCTCGTTGGAGGGCTGGGACTCGCCGTAGTCGTTGTATGCCAGCACGCGGTAGGAATATTCGTGCTCACATTCCACGGATTCATCATGATAGACGGTGACGTTCGCGGAGGTTCCGGCGATGGTCTCCCACTCGTCGTCGCCCTCGGAGCGCTGCACGTTGAAGCCGAGTTCGGAGCCGGTGTTGAAAACCCAACGCACATCGATGCGCGAGGGGCTGATCGCCTCCGCCGTCAAACCGGAGGGGCTTTGCGGCGCGGAGCCGGCGACGCTTCCGTCCTCACCCGCCGGTCCGGGCACGCCCGCCTCGCCGTCCGTACCCGCCGCACCGGCGGCGCCATCGGAGCCGCTGTTCGCCCCGCAGGAAAGAAATGGAAATGCAACCGCTAGCATGATCATGATAGCTAAGCCGGTTCGATAAAGAGGCATCGGCAATTCCTTCGTTTATGTGATTCGAATGAATCATTTCATTTTTCGGAACTTGAAGAGTGCATATTACGTGATTTCTCTCGTTGATCAAGCGACACGCATATCTAAAAAACAATACAAATCTGTTTTTGCTTTCAACGAATAATACGAGTAAAGATTGTTTTGCTGTATCAGTAAGCTTGATTTAACGCTGAAAAATGACCGGAGCAAAAATAATGCCGCAGACAAATAAGAAAAAAATCCGATCCAAGTTATTTCCTTTCGTTCATGGCGCCTTCATTAGCATAGCGGTTTTGTTGATTGTCGCCAATTGCGGCGTGCCCGTGAAACATGTCGGCGCATTGTTGGACGCGGGGCTGGAAGGGTACGGCTATCGCGCCGATTACAAAGGCGCGGTCCTCGATATTCCGTACACTGACAGCGATAACGACATGCTCAAGTTGGACGTTTTCAAAGCGCAAAGTCCCGGGCCGTCGCCGGTGTTCGTTTTCATTCACGGCGGCTACTGGAAAAGCGGGCATAGAAAACTTTATGCCTCTTTCGCCAAGGCGCTGAATCCGAAAGGTTTTACGGTGGTCCTGGTCGATTACCGCCTGCATCCGGATGTGACGTATCCGCTTTTCGTGGACGACTGCGTGAAGGCTCTTAACTGGGTGCATGAGCATATCGCCGAATTCGGGGGCGATCCCGGCAAAATCTACGTGGCGGGAAGCTCGGCGGGTTCCCACATTTCAGCGATGATGTTTCTGGCCGACGAGTTTCGTGGCTCCATGCATTTCGATCCGTTGTCTGTTCGCGGCGTTTTGCTCACCAGCAGCCCACTGGATTTCGACAAGGATAATCTGCTCGATGAGGATATTCTTCACGATGTCATGGGCACGCAAGGAAATTACGATTACGCGCAGCCTATCAAGCACGTAAGAAAAGACGTTCCGCCGATGCTGATTATAAACGGCGACCGTGATCCTCTCACCAGCGAGGCGCAGGCGTCGCGTTTTGCGCGGAAGATGAAGGACGTCGGCGCACCGGTAGAGTATTTGGTCGTGCCCGGCGGCGACCATCATTCCGTGGGCCTGGGATTGGCGGCGGGTCATGAAGCCGAGGCTTTCGATGCGTTCATGAAATTCGCCGAAGATACGGGAGCGTTCGCGCTAAGTGGCGCTTTGGAAGCAAAACCTTAACGGTTCCCGATTTTCAGCAATGCCTCGTCCGTGAGCGCCAGAGCGATCATGGGGACCGCGCAGTTCATGCGATACCGTTGCTTGTCTTCCATATAGTCGCTGACCCAGAACTGGCATTGCGCTCCCACGCAATCGGCCTTGATCATGGGGCAGAATTTTTTGTCGGCGACCTGCGTGTCGTCTTGCAATTCAAAAGGGCTGTTGCTCATGAACGAACTCCACTACTTAATGGATCAGGGATTGTAAAACCGGAACTAATCCCAGCCTTCCCACATGTCGTCGTCGGTGTATATTTTTTCGCCCTGCACGGCGGCGTCTTTGGCGTCGGCCTCGCTGTCGCGGGCGTCAGTTCCCGCAAGCACTTCCTCGTAGTACTCGTGCTGAATGATCTGATCCATGACCTCGTTGGTGCCGGTCCAGATTTGAATCAATCGTCCGTCGCGGACGTATCGCTCGATGGGATAGACGTTCGTGTAGGCGATGCCGCCCATGGCGCGCATGGCCCCGTTGACGATTTCCCAGGACGCGTCGGTGGCGAAACGCTTGGCCTCGGAAACCATGCGCCGGTGCGGCAAGCCCTGGTCCACGGTCATGGCCGCGCCGTAAACAATGGCCCGCGCCGCGTCGAGCTGCGTGATGCCTTGCGCGATCATGTTGCTGACCGACTGGAATTTGCGGATCTTGCGCCCGAAGGCCGCGCGGCGGTTCGTATAGCGCGTCGCGATTTCCAGGGCGGAGCGGGCGGAGCCCAGCGATCCTCCGGCGCTGGTCATGCGTTCGGGAATCATCATCTGGTTGAAGATGAGCGCGCCCAGGCCTTCTTTGCCCACGACGTTTTCCACCGGGACTTCAACGTCCTTGAAAATGATGCGCCCGGTGCCGCCGCCCCGCGTTCCCAGCAGGCCGTAAACATGCTCCACGCGCACGCCCATGTCCCGTTCGACCAAAAGCATGCTGATGCGCTCATGCGGTTTGCCTTCGGGATTCGTCACGCAGTAAACGGCGAAAACATCCGCGCCCTCGGCGCCCACGACAAAGCGCTTCTGGCCGTTGAGGATGTATTTGTCGCCTTGGCGCACCGCCTTGGTAGTCGCGCCGAAGAAATCCGAGCCGCCCCGGGGTTCGGTCAGGGCTTCGGCGGAAATGATGTCGGCCTTGATGATGGCTTTTAAGTATTTTTCCTTTTGCTCATCGCTGCCGAACTTGTTGATCGCTTCGCCCACGATGGAGGGCATCGAGTAAGCGCAGCCCAGCGCGGCGCCGAGCACCGAGATTTCCTCCAGAGCGGCGACTTCGGCCACCCAGTTCAGTCCGCGTCCGCCGTATTCTTTCGGGAAGCGAAGGCCGATGAGATTATGTTTGCCGAGATTCTGGACGTACTCGCGGGGATATTGAACTTTGTCCTCGTCCATATCCAAAAGGAGCTGACGCGGCACCTGGGTTTTGACGAACTCACGCACTTCTTTGCGCAGGGCTTTTTGTTCGTCGTTTAAAAATACATCCGGCAGCATCGTAGGCCTCCTTAAAGTTTATTTTTTATTCAGGTGTTGAAATTCCGCTTAAAAAAAGTCGCCGACTTCAATCCATGAAAACAACGCTATCAGACGAGGCTTTGCGCCGTCAATTCCCCGCGTCCGGGCACGTTCCGCGGTTTGGACCGCCGCCGGCGTAGCGCGCGCCGTCCAGGTATTCGTTGCCGTGGCCGTATGCGCGGAATAAAGAACTATTTTCCGTTGTTTTGACAAGCCAGATGGCGTTGCACCACGCGTCCCGCGTCGTTTTGATCCGGCAATTTTCGAATGAGTCGGCGCGTTGAATCATTGGAGCACACAATTGTCTGTGGAAGTTAATACTGATATGTTACTTAATGAAGACGCCAAACATTAGAAGCCAAAACTCAGGAATGGACAGCATTTGTTTTTTGAATGGGATCCAAGCAAAGCGAAGAAGAATCTACAAAAACACGGTGTTGATTTTGCAGAAGCCACATCCGTATTTGCCGATCCGCTTTCCCTGACGATTGTCGATCCGGATCAACCTGACCCGGAGGAAACGCGCTTTGTGACAATTGGAAATTCTCATCGACATCGCCTTCTTGTCATAGTACACTTGGAAGAAGGGGAAAGGTTAAGGATTATAAGTTCGAGACCGGCTACGAAACATGAAAGAAAAGCTTATGAGCAAGGGTGAAAAAAAGGATTTGGAAATGCGGAAGGAATACGAATTCAAGGGAGGAATTCGCGGGAAATACGCTTCGAAATTTGCCGAATCCTCCAATGTCGTTGTACTCAGCGAGGATGTAGCGGAAATATTTCCCGATTCCGAATCCGTTAATAACGCTTTGAAACCAATGGCCGATCTCATTCGCAAGCGTTTGAAAAAAGAAAAAACCGCGTCCTAAACTCAAAGGAAATCCCCTCCCGTCCGTCCATCCGGTATCCCATTCACTACCTTTACGTTATGATCCGATTGGTATTTTCAGGGAAGTTGATCCATGAAGAAAAACGCCGCGAAAATCATTCTTGGGATCCTGGTCGCTGCCGGTTTTATGGTCCTGTTCATTTTTACCGACGCCGAAAAATGGTTGCTTGATCTCGTGGCGTGGATTCAGGGGCAGGGACTGCGCGGCGTGGCCGTGTTCATTTTCATATACGTTGCGGCGTGCGTGTTTATGGCGCCGGCGACGCCGCTGGTGCTGGCCGGTGGATATATTTACGGCCCGCTGTGGGGAACGGTGATCGTCACATTTTCCGCGACGGGCGGCGCCATGGCATCATTTCTTGTCGGGCGTTACGTGGCCCGTGATTTCGTCGAGAAGATGATTGGCAAAGATCTCCGCTTCAGCGCCGTGGACAAGGCCGTTGGAAGCCGCGGCCTGACCTTGGTGTTTCTTTCGCGCTTCAGCCCGCTGCCGTTCAATCCGCTGAATTATTCCTGGGGACTTACCGGAGTCAGGCTGCGCGATTATGCGCCCGCTACGTTTGTCGGCCTGATCCCCTACACGTTTTTCCTGGTATATGCCGGAAGCCTTCTGACCAAACTTACGCAGGTCGGCTCTTCAGGCCTGGACATGCCGGGCAAAGGGGGCGCCATCGCCGTCGGATTGATTGTTTCCCTGGCATTCGTCGGCGTCGTCAGCCGCGTGGCTTTGCGTGCCTGGAAACAGGCCGTCAGCGAAACTTCCGAAGATGACTCTCAGTAGGCCGCCACGACTTCTGAAATAGCTTTGTGCAATTCGGGATGATGAACCTGGAAATCCCGCTGCAGTTGTTCATTGATGATCCGCAACTTCCGGGGCATCACTTCCATCTCTTTAGCCAGGGGCAGAGGCGCTTCATTTTCCCAGTAATCGGTGGCGCCGAAAAAGTAATTGGCGTACAGCGCGCCTTCAAAATCCGGAGGCAGCAGGCTATCCATGCAGGATGAATCCAACTCTCCCTTCGGATCGTCCATAAACTGCATCCATATTCTGTCGGCGCAATGCATGTCCTCGGGATTGTCGGTATAAGGCGATCCGCCGTGGACGCTGTGCGGGCTGTATGGGAATCCGAAGAAATGCTGGTGTTCGCCCGTGTAGTGATCCGTCACGTTTTTCGCCCAATCGTAGGGCGTCGAGGGATCGAGCATCCCGTTGAGCATCAGCATGGGCGTGTCCGTCGCCGCCCAGACGTCGTCATAGGGATCCGTATATCGCGGCCATTTATTGTAAATATCGTTTCGCGTGTAGCCTTTTTCGTAACCGATCACCGTGTTCTCATAGACGCCGTCCAGGTAGGCGTTGATGGAGTCGTAATCCGGGTATTCGGGCAATTCCCAGATTTCGGAAGACATTTCGCTGTAGAAAAGCACATCCGACCAGTACAGGGTGTCGGGATTGTCGGTGAATGGCTCATCTTCTTCGATCGCCGCTGCCTTCTTGCCGCCGAAAACCGCATCAAAGATATGGACGATGGCGTCTTTGTCGTCGGCGTTGCACCGGTCGACTCTATATATAAAGGCGGGCACCGCGCAATAATGGGGATAGTAATACAATAGTTGGTCGATCATTGCCTTGAGGTTGTATACGTCCATCCCTATTTCAGAACAGTGCCCGCCTTCAAGCTTGTCATAAAGGGCCGTCAGCGTTGCCAGCGGGTCGGGGAGTTTTTGAAAGCAGTATTCATCTTCGGCGCACAATTCAAAGACTCTAAGAGCCATTTTATCCGCGTATTCATCCTGCACGGCGATGCTGCTGACCGCCGGGGGGATGCCTTCGAGGATCACGCCGTCGGCCTGGTCGGGTAGAAGTTGCAAATATTTTTGCGCCCAGAAAGCGCCGCCGGAACCGCCCCAGATGAATACTTTTTTGCCTTCTTCCTTCGTGGCGTGGATGTAAGCGCCCAGATCGAGGGAGCTGTTGGTAGTGCTGAAAACACCCAGGTCGTCATATTTGTCTTCGAGGTAGCTGATGCACCCGTCGATTTCATCCGGGGAAACCCTGGCGCCCCATTCGCTCAGCGTGGATTGCTGAAGCGGGCAGGCGGCATATTCGGAAAAACCGGTTCCACGCGGATCGATGGTATAAAGGTCCAGTTTGGGATTGCGCTCTTGCATGCCTTGCATGAAACCGGGAAATCCTATGACGCCCGAGGCGCCAGGGCCCCCGTGTAGAAGCCACAACTGCCCGTCGGCATCCACGGCGGATGAGCGAAGGCGCTTTGCGTAGGATGTGAATGTCTTCCCGTCGTCGTCGAACCAGTTGAAGGGCATGGGAGTGGACGAGCATTCGGCCAGATTGTCGTCGGCGCCTTCGTAGAGGGAACATGGGAACCAGGCGACCTCCACGTCTCCGTAAGGGTAGGGATCGCCGCTTTGGGTATCGTCATCGCCGCTTGAATCGTCGTCGGATTCGTCATCGGGCTCGCCGGCGTCGTCATTATCGTCATCATCGTCTCCGCATCCGATAAACATCGGCAGAGCCATGCATGGGATTATTATTGCGATGAAATAGAGAAAACGCCGAATCATAATCCAAACCTCCTCTTAGTGAATTATTGAACTCGAAAGGGCCCCGACTGTTTCAAAGGAGAAAGGATTTTGAGAGGTGGAATCTGTCTTCACCCGATTTGTTCCACTGGGTAACGGCTGCTTCCTTGCCGGCAATTTATAAACGCCGTGTAGGATATGCATAGCCATTTATCTCCTTGAGCAGTCAGGACCCTTTCTGTGAGTAAAGTTACCACCTTTAGGCGAATAATGTCAACCAAAAGCGTTTTTTATCTGGAAGAAAGGCAAAATAACCAGATAATATACGAGATTATCTGGAAATTACTTTGCGATTCCCAGTTTCGCAATCGGTGATACCCGGGCAGATTGTGAGGCTATTGATGACTATTTCATCAGCATATGTTGCTGGAATTACTGTTCGTTGTGAACAGGCTAAACAGGCCGCGAAAGAAATCCCAGATGAGTTTTCCCGGGTTTGCGCCGGCGGTGATGATGATGTCGCCGGAATCGCTGCTCTGGATAGAAATCTGATCCGGCGCTTGCGTTTGCGCGCAAACATCGGTTTTTGCCGAATGCTGCAAATCAAAGGACTTGCCGTTTGTGACGCTGAAGGCGCCGACGGAAAGAATTAATGCTAAAACAATTGTTAACACGCCAAATTTCTTCATGAGCTGACTCCATATTTGTTGAAAATGAGTTTTTTCCTCATCTTCACGTATTGCTTCCAGTTCCAGATCCTCCTGGAGATACTCGCCGATTTCTTCCGCCCTTTCGGCGGCTCGATCGAATCGCTCCAGCCATTTTTTTACGATATCACGCGCATCGGCCAATTGAGCATCGGAGGCCGTTTTGCATTGTCCTTTCAAGAATTTCAGGTTCAGGCTTGCCAGTTCCAAACCCGCGCACGCCAAGGGTTCCAGATCCACCCAAAGGGGATAGGATTCGCCGTTCATGCAGCGATTCCATTGGTTTTGAGCGATTTCCAATCCACGTTCAAATTCCCCTTTGCGTTTTTTGAGCCATAATTCCTTTTGGATCAGCAGATTGCGCACGCGCAGCGGGATGGCTTCATCCTTGTGAAGCTCGAATTGGTCTCTCCATTCGCCCAGGTGCTTTTCGACGATGTCATAGCGGCCCATCTGAATCGCCGCCGCCGCGCTGAGCGCATATGCTCTGGCCAGCGACTCACGAGCTCTGGGTTTGTTTTCCGTGGATTTCAGATCGATGATCAGGCGGCACATGTCGATTACGATCGTGAAGGCGCTTTTGATCTGTTCCATTGTATAAGGAATACGCACGGATGACTGCCCGTGGGCTTCGGCCTGTTTCTTTCTCGCGACGCTCCATTCCTTTTGCATGTCAACGGCGTTGTAAAAATATTTGTCGTTGATCATTTCCAGTTGGCGAATTTCCGGATATTCGCTGAGCATGGGACGTGAAAGGGATTTGATGGTGTTGTCGGCTTCCATATTCTGGAAACGGGAATCAATGGTGGTTTGGATGTTTTGCAGGACATCCCGGTCCGAACCGAGAATATGCGTCACGAAGTGCGTGGTCAGCCGCTCTTTATCCCGGCAGTTTTCCCAAATCTCGTCGAGAAGGTTATCGTCTTTTGGTTTTCTCGTTTCGGGCTGGTTGAACATAATCTGGGCAGCCTTTTGCGATTTTCCGTATACAATGGACACGTATTTGGGAACGCTCATACCCAAAACTTCCTTCAAAGCCTTTTTGATCCCCTTGTCCCGTTTTATCACGGCAGGGTCGCGACTATCCTTCATTTTTCCACCCCATCTCAAAATCCCGAGAATAAATATAGCATAGATGGCGGGGGAAATTCAACAAAATTTCCTTTTCACCAAGCTAATGCAAATCACTCCATGTATTTACGCATTGCAAGTGGAATTTCAATCTCTTTGAGGGTTCTTCGACAATTACCGTACTTTATTGGTACGAAAAGAAAATTATTTTTCGTCCTTGACAGAATTTTTGGGATGGAATTTGTACTTATAGGTTTTGAAAGGACATTTCTGACCGCGGCCGCGAGTCATCACTTTAAGGTCAATGGATCGGAAAACGCGCTTTTGCTTCCATGCTTTTTCGGCTGTTTTTTTGCAGTTTCTTGATGCTAATAAAAGGAAATGTCCTTTCAAAACCTTAATTGATGAGCTTTTCCATCCCAAAAATTCCGTCAAGGATTTTAACCGCCCGACGGGCGGCGAAAAATAATTTTTCTTTCCCGTCTTTTTGCAGGTGGTTATAAAAGTACGGTAATTGTCGAAGAACCTCTTTGAGTCCAATTCCCCGCCATTTACGATGGGATGATTTTATTTGTAATCGGTTTTTATTCCATTCAAAGTGTGCTGTAGAAAAATTGAAAGATTTCTTCCTGGAGACCGGTAAAGCCATACGGTACAGGCATAATGGGAGTGCTTGATGTGCTGAAATCGTTAATGAGCATATGATAGGGCCAGAGGCTGGGCGCCGCTTCATCGATCAATGAACCATCACCCATATTAGTATATTCTCCAGTGCAGTCGGTGACCATGGCTTTGAAGAGATTTTCCGTCCGAATTGTAAGGTTGTTGGTCACGCTGCCCCCCGAATGACCGATCAAGCCGATCCGGTTCTCATCGACCTCGGGGATGTATCGCAAGTATTTCAAACCTAAAAGGGTTTCATAACTGCGGACGCCCATGGCCGTGAATCCCGAAAGCAGCATGCTTCGCGTGAAAAGATTCTCAAATTCATCGACGCACATATTTCTCATCGTCAACATGAGAATTGCGTAACCTCTGGACGGGAACATATCGCCGTAATAAGTCACTTTAAAGATTTCGGCGTTGTCCCAATGCCCGTGGATGGCGACGACTCCGGGATGCGGTCCGGAGCTTTTCGGCGTCAGTAGGATGCCTTTAAATGTTCCGACATAAGGGTCTATGAAAAGCAGTTTCCTTTCATAATAATCTTCATATTCGTTCAAATCCGTCGTGACAACCTGAAGCAGGCGCTCGTCAATGTCTTCCCGAAGAAATCCGATATTCATATTGGTGATCAGGGCGTCCCGTAATTCGTCTTCCGACAGCTGCTCTTCAATTAAAGGAGTATTCAAAGAGGCGATATCATCGAATTGCTCTTCCAAATCCTGCTCGGAGATAGGGTGGGAATACGCGCCGGTCAATTCAATAAATGTTAAATAGTCAGTGTAACATTCACACTCGGATTCGCAATCCCAGTCTGCATTCGGATCGGCGGATTCCACGACATTGATGACATTCACATCGTCGTCGTCCGTCGTGAATTCCGTATTATCTTTTTGATTATTTCTATCGCCGCCGCATGAAATAACGGCAGGAGAGACAATGAGCCCAATCACCAGGAACACCAGAGCTTCACCAGCAGCCTTAAACATTTTCGACCCCCAGCGGTTTGAATGACTCAGAGCGCATCCTTAGTTGTCAAAGAAGGGCGGACGATACTCCTTCCATTTGATTTTACAATAAAAAAATGAGGGTTTTGCAACTTTATTTTTATGGATGCCATATGCTTGTTTTTATGAGGAATTTTGACCAACCGACAAAGCAGGGGAGACGGGAAAACAGCGTCTGGAACAAAAAAAAACGGCACACGGAGCCACCTTGAAAACAAAAAGTGGCAATCCCTGTTTTTTTGGTTCTTCGAAGATTACCGTACTTCATCATGAAATCAAGAAGAAAATTATTTTTCGCCCTTGACATTGCCTTTAGGATGGACTTTTTGCTTACAATGTCCCTGTGGCGTGCGTTGGCAGTGGCATTGGTCATCGGATTTCATTACATTTATAGGTTGCTGTTGAAAAACTGGAAGATTTCTTCTTCTTTATCTTCATAGCCGTACGGAACCGCCATGATTGGAATCGATGATGTACTGATTTCATTGATGAGTTCGTGGTAGGGCCAAATATTGGGGGCGGATTCATCAGCCAGATATCCTTCACCGTCCATGTTGAAACCGATGTAGTGCCTGAAGCAATCGGTCACCATGGCTTTAAAGATTTTTTCCGTTCTAATCGTCAGGTTGTTGGCGACACTGCCTCCCGAATGACCGATCAGGCCAATCCGTGCGCCGTCCACCTCCGGCAGGAAGCGTAAATATTTGAGTCCCAGCAGCGTTTCATAGCTTCGGATTCCCATGGCGGTAAAACCTGAAAGCAATAAACTTCGTGTGAATAGATTCTCATAGTAGTCAACGCACATATTTCTCATCGTCAACATGAGAATCGCATAACCTTTTGAGGGGCATTTATTACCAAATTCATCTCGAAAGACTTCCGCACTATCCCAATGTCCGTGAATTGCAACGATCCCCGGATGAGGTCCCGCCGACTTGGGGATCAGCAAGATGCCTTTAAAGGACCCGACATAAGGATCCGTAAACAGCAGATGTTTTTCACGATATTCGGGAAACTCGATCGTTTCCGTTGTGATGACCTGTAGCAAGCGCCCGTCGATGTTTTCTCTTAAAAAACCGATATTCATACGGCTGATCAGGGCTTCTCGAAGTTCATCTTCTGTAAGAGGTCCTTCAACCAAGCGAACATTCCCATTGCCAATTTCATCTAATTGTCTTGCCAATTCTTCCTCGGAAATAGGATTGGAATAACGATCCGCCAATTCTATAAACCTTAAATAGTCGGCGACGCATTCGCAGTGAGAGTCACAATCCCAATCCGCGTTCGGGTCCTGCCACTCTTCGACGTTAATATCGTCATCGGCATTCACGTCGTCGTCGATATAATCATATGTGTCATCGTCGACATCGTCGTTCAGGTTGTCGTTTGTGTCGTCATCGTTATTGTCGGAGTCGTGATTGTCCGTCTCGTCATCGTCTGAAGCAATATTTGAGTTATGTTTTTGATTGTCTTCGCTGACGCCGCATGAAATAACGGCAGGAGAGACAATGAGCCCAATCACCAGGAACACCAGAGCTTCACCAGCAGCCTTAAACATTTTCGACCCCCAGCGGTTTGAATGACTCTGAGCGCATCCTTAGTTGTCAAAGAAGGGCGGACGATACTCTTTCCATTTGATTTTACAATAAAAAAACGAGGGCTTTGCAACTTTATTTTTATGGATGCCATGTGCTTGTTTTTATGAGGAATTTTGACCAACCGACAAAGCAGGGGAGACGGGAAAACAGCGTCCGGAACCAAAAAAAACGGCACACGGAGCCACCTTGAAAACAAAAAGTGGCAACCCCTATTTTTTTTGCTTACAATGTCCCTGTGGCGTGCGTTGGCAATAGCGTAGAATAAGTGAATGGTGTGAATCTAAAATTCCAATGTCGGGGCGTTTATTGAACGGATTTCAAAAATTGATCGCTTGTTGCGTTCTTTTCGCGGCGCTGTTTTTATCCGGTTGCGCCGGTCGCGACGAAGTCGAGATCGTTAAAATCGATCCCGCAACGGGAAGCGGCTTGCCGGGTCCGGCGGGCCTGAAAGCTCCGCCATGGCCCGAGTGGATTTTGCGCCACTGGGTTTGGGAAGACCAGGGCACGCAGGATTCCACGGCGCGGCTCGTGACAGATTACTTGTCCAATGGCATTCCCGTCGGGGCGGTGATTATCGACAGCCCATGGGCGACCGGATACAGCACCTTCGAATTCGATGCGAAACTTTATCCCGATCCGAAAAAGATGATCGACGATTTTCATGCCCGGGATGTGCGTGTGATGCTGTGGACCGTGCCGAACATCAACGTGGATTCGCCCAACTGGAACGAGGCTCTGGGCGAAGAGTATCTGGCCTCGCACGGCCGCACGCTGACATGGGCAAAAGGCGAGGGCGCATTTATCGACTATAACAATCCCGACGCGCTGGCCTGGTGGCATCAGCAGATGGACAAAGCCCTGGATCTGGACATCGACGGCTGGAAATGCGACGGGACCGTGCCGCTGGCCAAACTGTGGCTCGGCATCGGCACGCAAAAAGGACGCATCACCACCTCCAGTTATCAGGAATTGTACTACGGCGATTTTTTCCATTACACGCGGGCGCGCCTGGGACCGGGCCGCGTCATCACGGCTCGGCCGGTGGACAACGCGGGCCTGCCTTTTCACATGACGTACGCGGGTCGCGACGTGAATTTCGCCGGCTGGGTGGGCGATCAGGATCCCAGTTGGAGCGGCATGCGCGTCGCGCTGAAGAACATGTTCGAGTCCGCGGACAACGGATACGTGTATTTCGGCTCGGACATCGGCGGCTGCCGCGAGGACATCATGCGGGATAAAGTTCTATTCGTTCGCTGGGCGCAGCTCGGAGCGCTTTCGCCGATCATGGAAAACGGCGGCATGGGCGAGCATCGGCCGTGGATGTACGGCGATTACGTTCTGGACGTTTACCGGGAATTCGCCATGCTTCATCACGCGCTGATTCCCTATTTGTATTCAGAGGGTGCGGAAGCGTACCCGCAGGAGATGGCGGTTATGCGCCCGACCACGCGCCGGCGATATGAATATATGCTGGGCCGCGACATTTTCGTGGCGCCGCTGGTGGAGCCTTCGCCGAAACGGGTGATCAATTTTCCCGAAGAAGGCGCCTGGGTTTCGTTCTGGGACGGGAAGGAATACGAGGGCGGCGAAAGCGCCGAACTGGATTTCCCCCTTTCCCGGTATCCGATCTTCGTGCGCAAGGGCGCGGTCATCCCCATGGATATGCCGGCCGGATCCGTTTTCGGGCCGACGAAAGACGAACTGAAGCCGCTGACCTGCCTCGTGTATCCGAAAGCGGGCGCGTCGACGGTCCGCAACATTTACGAGGAAAAGGGTCGCGGCGCGCGCATCGAAGCCGAGTATTCGGAAACGGCCGTCACATTGCGCCTGTCGGCCACGCCCCGGCGATACGCATTTCGCATAGCGGACATGGACAAGCCCGAAACCGTCGCCACGCAGCCATACGGCCCTCTGGCCGAAAAGAGCGCCTTCAACGATCTCTACATGTCCGAATCGGGCTATTATTACGACGAGGACCAGTGGGAACTATGGATCAAACCCGGCGCCGCGGACCACGGCCTGATCATCGTGGCGCGGTGACAGGTTTTCTGAAGTTTTACCTTATTCATTATTCGTAACCCACCATCCGCCTTCGAAAATACTCAGGCGGATTTGCCGTGCGCGGCTCCGAAACGTTGACACAAGGCGAGATGGTGCTGTGTTGGTGCCAATGGTGACCAAAAACAGAGCCGCGAATGTCCAGCCGCGTCTTTGCGTTAGCAAAGGTGCGGCAATGAGCGGGTGTGCAGTAACTCTGCTACGGATAAATCAATTCGCCGAGCAGGTAGAAGATGTTGGGCATCATCCAGATGGTCATGCCCTTCACGTCGTAGCCCCAGAAATCCATGGGATTCCATTCATCGACGTTCACGCCGTCGGGCAGGTCGATGCCGACCAGAATTGTAAGATCGTCGTCGTCGCCGTCCCAACCGTAATCATCGGGGAACGTATAGCTCGCCTGGTCGGCGGGAACCATGGCGAATGACGTGCTGCATGGGCCGTAGCAATATCCTCCCGGCTGATTGATAACGAGAATCGCGTCGATGGAATCCTGGTCGATTTGCCAGTGCACCGTGTGCGTGGCCGGTTCGTAGTACGTGTAGTTCATATTGAAAAAGGGCGGGAAGTCCGACTCGTCGAACGCGGCGCCGCCGGCCCACGCGGCCGAATCCTCGGCGTATTTGAACGCGAAGGAAAAATTGCTTTGCGCAAACCACGAGGAAACCATGTCGGTTTTGACGCCCGTCAGAATATAATCCGCATCGGGAATCCACTGGTATTGCACGTCCATGGCGCCGTCCGCGGCCATCACCAGATCCATGACCGTCATGGCCCGGTTGGGAATCTCCGCCCAGAGGATGCCCAGGTAATCCTGCTCCGTATCGTAGTTTTCGATGGTGGTCGTGAAAGTGTTTTCATCGGGAATGTGTTTCAGCTCAATGTCCGGGTCGCCGAGCCCGTTCCAGCCCGCGTTGAGTCCGGCGCCGGAAAAGGAGATGCCGCGCTGCAATAATCCGGGAATGATGCTGACCAGGGCGTCGAGAATATCCTCGCCTTGACTGAAACCCTCCACGAGATCCTGCAGGGTTTGCGGGTTTAACACCTGGCTTAACTCCACCTTGAGCATAGAGCCGCCCAGGGGCGTTTCCGAAGCGCTCGCGTCGATGGGAAACTGAAAGTATTTGTGATCGGGAATGAGCATGTAAATACCCAGAGCGCTAAGCACGAGGCGAGGGATGTAGATGTTGTTGATCAATAGGAAATAATAGCCGCCCCAAAGCGTCTCGATATCGATTCGATAAGGATCGTCGGGAAGAAAGAAATTCTCGAAATCCGTGTGGGCCAGGCTCTTGCGCGAAAAGCCCGGGAAGGCGATTCCCGCATACAGCGGATTGGTGAGCAGCTGCGCGAGATTCATGACCGTCAGAACCCGCGGATTCTCGAAATCCATCGGTTCGCCGTCGGCCACGAAGGTTCCCGGCCAGTCCAGAGCGTAGTCCAGGTCGTAATTCGACGGACGCAGGCGAAAATACATGACCGCCGCGTCGGCTTCGTACGCCCAGGGGATGTGGTCTGCTTTATAGGCCGCCACAGTCATTCTTTCCCGGCTCGGCGTCACGGGGATTTCCACGAATCCCGCCGCATCCGTGTAATAGATTTCCCCGGCGATCACCATGGCGTTTTCGATAGGTTCGCAGGTGTGATCGTCGAACACGTACACCGTGATCGTGTTCGTGATGGAGCCGCCGCCGATGAGATTTTCGCCCAGGCCCATGGGATCGGCCGTGGCGCAGAAAACCGGATTGTATTCCACGTCCATGGGATCCGGTACGAAGTCTTCACCGGTATCGTCGTCTGTCGCGTCGTCGTCGCCGGTATCATCGTCGACGGAGTCGTCGTTCACGTCGTCATCGACATCGTCGTTCGCGTCGTCGTTCACGTCGTCATCGGCGTCATCATTCGCCTGCCCTGAGCTTGTCGAAGGGTCGTCATCGTCGCCGCACGCCGTCAGCGGCAGCAAAAAAGCCAGTGTGAAAAGTAAAGCAATCCAAAAAGTGACGCGTTTCATCTTCGATCCTTATTTGTGATTTTTTTACGTGTGCATGAAGCCAACATCGCGCCAGAATACACATTCAACGGAATCTTGGCCACCGGAAGTGGAAACTGACTGGTCTGTAAAAGTGAAGCGCCTTAATCCAAACGCGCGAGGCCTTCGGTGAAGTTCGCGGCGTTTGTCCCGAGTTGCCGGACGGAGTATCCGCCCTCCAGGCAAACGATGACAGGCATGCCGATGCGGCTTAACCGGTTTCCGATCTCGCCGAAAAAATCCGACGACAACGCAAAGTCGCCCGCCGGGTCGCCCAGGAAGGTATCGAAACCCATGGACACGGCGATGAAATGCGGACGCCATTTTTTGATGCGTCGGATCGCGCGATCCAGATGCTTTGCGTATTCCTGATCGTCCACGCCCGGCGGCAGGGGAATGTTGAGATTCGCGCCCGCGGCCAGGCCGTTTCCCTTCTCCTTACGAAATCCGGCGAAGTAGGGGTAGTAATTTCGCGGATCACCATGGATCGAAACGAAAAACACGCTCGGGATGTCGTAAAAAATGCTTTGCGTCCCATTGCCGTGATGAAAATCCAGATCGAGAATCGCGACCTTGCCCATTTTCATCAGTTCGTACGTCGCGACGGCTACGTTGTTGAAATAGCAATAACCGCCGTACATGCCGCGATCGGCATGGTGGCCCGGCGGGCGGCAGAGGCAAAAAACTTTGTCCTGCTTTTTCGAGGCGATCAGCCGCGCGCCATGCAGGGCCGTGTCCGCGGCGGATTTGGCCGCGTCGTATGTATGCCTGTTGATGACCGTGCCCACGTCGAAGCAGTAGTATCCGGCCCTTTTCAAATCCGTTTTGGGATAAGGATCGAATGACCGGTAAGGGAAGATGTGCGCGTAGACCGTTTCGCCCTCCGGCATGTCGCGGCACGAGCGGATGTGGCGCACCATTTTAGGATCGTGAATATGCCTGAGGATATAATCCGAGTTGCATTTCGCCTGGAGCAGATTATCGCCGAACCCGCGCTTTTTCAAAGCGCTGAGAATGGTGCGGATGCGCGAAGTCTTTTCCAGGCACGGCGTCCTGCGGCCGAAGTTCCATTCCCATTTCGGTTTGTGATCCTTTTGGATATCCGAATAGATGATCTTCATTTGTGCGTCGGCCTTTCTTCGCGCATAGATTTTTCTGAGGAAATGATAAACGATCAGGCTGCAACATGCCATTCCGAGCGAGTCCGCCAGGACGACTCGATGAATCCCTTCAATGAGACGTAAACGTCTTGTCGAAATGAGCGCGCCAACAACGTATTCACGCATCGTTAAAGGGATTCCTCCATTTCGCTAAAGCTACGGTCGGAATGATAAAAATAGGACGTATTCCATTGATCGACGACCGCCCTTTTAAGGCGGCGAAAAATAATTTATCTTCTTCGCAAAGTTTGAAGAGGGAGGTGTTAAGTACGGTAATCTTCGAAGAACCAAAAAAATACCTGTGATGTATCATGCATTCCTGATAGACTGTTATTATCCGATTTGGATGAACCACTCCGGCTGGGATTTCCGATTGCCTTATTATATTGTTTGGTTTCTCCAAGTTTTGCGGACAATGGGGGTGCGTTTTGCCGGGAAAGAATGAAGGAAAAGCAAAGTCGAAAAAATCGGTAAAACCAAAACGGAAGGCAAACACCTCAAAAAAGAATTCGGCCAATTCCAGGAAGAAAGACCTCTCCAAAACGATGTTCCCAATAGTGGGCATCGGCTCATCCGCAGGCGGCTTGGAAACCCTCGTTCAGTTTTTCAAAAACACCCCAAACGACAGCGGCATGGCCTTTGTCGTGATACAGCACCTCGATCCTTCCCATAAGGATATGATGGTGGAACTGCTCCAACGGGTCACTCCGATGCCGGTCATGCAGGCCAAAGACAAGCTGAAAATTAAACCGAACCACATCTACGTAATTCCACCGAACAAGGACATGTCTATTCTTCATGGTGTATTGCACTTGCTTGCGCCTGTTGCCCCCAGAGGGCTTCGGTTGCCCATCGATTTCTTTTTGCGATCTCTGGCAGACGACCAGCAAGAGCGCAGCATCGGGGTTGTTCTCTCCGGCATGGGCTCAGACGGCACTCTCGGTCTTCGATCCATCAAAGAAAAGGCGGGTGTGGTCTTTGTTCAGGATCCCGATACTGCCAAGTTCACCGGAATGCCGGGAAGCGCAATTTCCGCGGGGCTTGCGGATGTTGTGGCTCCGGCGGATGAGCTGCCCGGGAAAATCCTCTCCTACATTCACCATGCGCCCCTTGTTTCAAAGAGGGGTCCGACGCAGGAAGAAAAAACTCGAAATGGACTGGAAAAGGTTGTCATTATTTTGCGGGCGCATACAGGGCATGATTTTTCCCTGTACAAAAAAAGTACACTCTACCGCAGAATTGAACGGCGCATGGGTCTTCACCAAATCAAAAAGATCACCGAATATATTCTCTTCCTTCGGGAAAATTCCGCTGAAACAGACTTGCTTTTCAAGGAATTATTGATCGGAGTGACGAGTTTTTTCAGGGATCCGAAGGTGTGGGATTTCTTGAGTCGTAAGGCTTTACCCGCTCTGTTTGCCGAAAAAAGTCCAGGCCAGACGCTTCGGGCTTGGATCCCGGGATGCGCCACGGGAGAGGAAGCCTATTCCCTGGCGATAACGTTTATGGAACTGCTGGAAAAAAGCAAAAAACACCCCCGGACGTCGTTACAGATATTTGCAACGGACCTTGATGGGGACGCCATAGAAAAGGCCAGGCAGGGCGTTTTCCCGGCCAATATCTCCAGCGACTTATCGCAAGAGCGCCTTGGCGGGTTTTTCGACCAGGTTGACGCCGGTTACCAGGTTTCAAAGCCGATTCGGGAGATGGTGATCTTTGCTCAGCAGAACGTGATCATGGATCCGCCCTTCACCAAGCTCGATATTATCTGCTGTCGCAATCTTCTGATCTATATGACACCGGAATTGCAAAAGAAGCTGATGCCTCTTTTTCATTACAGCCTCAACTCCAGTGGTTTGCTCATTCTCGGCAGTGCGGAAACCGTCGGGAGTTTCAGCGATCACTTTTCGACAGTCGATAACAAATTGAAAATCTACAGGCGCAAAGAGCCATTATCCGAAAAATTCCCTGTTGATTTTCCGTCCTCTTTTGCGTCGATCACACCGACCGCTTCGGAGGCTCCAATGAAGCAAAAAGAACCGGCAAACCTTCAGACCCTTACCGAACAAATGCTTATTCAAAAATACACACCTTCCGCTGTTTTGGTAAACGACCAGGGGGATATCCTTTTCATCAGCGGAAAAACCGGAAAATACCTTGAACCCGCGGCGGGAAAAGCCAATCTGAATATTTTTGCCATGGCTCGCGAGGGTTTGCGTCATGCCCTGTCCGGCGCCTTCCAAAAGGCATTGAAAGAAAAAAGTGATGTGGTCGTTCCAAATATAAGGGTCGGCACAAACGGGGGTGTGCAAGTCGTTAACCTGACGATTCACTCGATCCTGGACAAAAAACAAATGCAGGGAATGTTGTTGATTGTATTTTCGGATGTTAAGGATATTTCCGATAAGAAAAGTGATAAGCAATCTAAAGTCATACCGGCCGACCAAACGCGGGTAAGGGAGTTGCAGGACGAGGTTCAGCGCCTGCTCGAAGAACTGCATGGCAACCAGGAGGAAATGCAATCCTCCCACGAAGAATTGAAATCGGCAAATGAAGAGTTGCAATCGACCAACGAGGAGCTTCAATCCACCAACGAGGAATTGACCACATCCAAAGAGGAGATGCAGTCCCTGAATGAAGAGCTGCAAACGGTCAACGCCGAGCTTCAGTCCAAAGTCGATGACCTGTCAAGAGCCAGCAATGATATGAAAAACCTGCTGAACAGCACCGACATTGCCACCATATTTCTGGATGGCAAACTCAAGGTGCGTCGGTTCACCGAACAGGCGACCCGTATTTTCAAGTTGATCCCGGGCGATGTCGGCAGACCTTTGAGCGATCTGGTATCGGTTCTGGACTATCCGGATTTATACAATGACTCGACGGAAGTTCTGCGTACTCTTGTTTTTTCGGAAAAACAGGCGCCGACCGAGGATGACCGCTGGTATAAGGTCCGAATCATGCCATACCGTACAACGGAAAACGTGATCGACGGGATTGTGATCACCCTGGTCGATATTTCCGCAATGAAGAAACTGGAAACCGAATTGAGAGACATGTGCGGCGAGACTCATTGAGGGGATAAGGAGGGCGACGAATGGGAAAAGAGAATAAATCCAAGACAGATGCCGCCCGGTTGCGCCGCCTTGCAGAAAAAAAGCTCAAAGAAAAAGCCGCCGGTTCGGACCCTGCCGACCAAAGCGCGGACGCTTCCCGCCTGCTGCATGAACTCCAGGTTCACCGGATTGAACTGGAAATGCAAAACGAGGAATTGCGAAGGATTCAGAACGAACTGGAAGTTTCGTGGGAACGATATTTCGACCTTTATGAAATGGCCCCGGTCGGCTACCTGATCCTGAATGAAAAAGGAGATATTCTCGAAGCCAACCTAACAGCCTCCAAAATGCTCGGCGCTGTACGCAGCACAATAATCAAAATGCCGCTGATAAGATTTCTTCACCCACAAGACCGGGGAATTTTCGATCAAAAAAGATTACAGCTTATTGAAACAGGGCAGAGCCAGTCTTGTGAAATGAGGGTCAAGTTCGGGGATGTCGATTCAACATGGATTCGGCTTGACGGCAACGCGATAACGGGATTGAAAGGAGAACCGCTGTTTCGCGTGGTGTTGAGTGACATAACCGAACAGAAGCAATCAGAGCAAGACTTGATAAAAGAAAGAATGTTTCTTGTAAAAGCTCAGGAAATCGGAAGCATCGGCACATGGGAACTTGATATACAGAAGAATGATTTATTATGGACTGATGAGAACTATCGGATATTCGGGCTGCCGATTGGAACAAAACTTACATATGAAACCTTCCTGAACTGCGTGCATCCTGATGACAGGGAATATGTGGACAAGCAGTGGAAAGCGGCTTTCGATAGAAAGCCCTATGACATTGAACATCGCCTTTTAGTGGATGGAAGGGTCAAATGGGTGCGCGAGAAGGCTGAACTGGAATTCAATGAAAACGGCGAATGCATTCGTGGTGTTGGAGTAACTCAAGATATCACTGATCGCAAGAAAGCTGATGAAGAAAAAGAGAAACTTCAGTCTCAACTCATCCAATCCCAAAAAATGGAATCCATTGGACGCCTTGCCGGTGGAGTGGCGCACGATTTCAACAACCTGCTCACGGCGATACAAGGATTCTCGGATTTCGTCCAGGAATCCTTAAGCCCGGACGATCCGATGAAAAAGGATGTTGCTGAGATACAGAAGGCCGCCGATTCCGCGGCCGCTTTGACAAACCAGCTTCTAGCTTATTCGCGCAAACAGATCATTTCTCCCAAGGTTCTCGACCTAAACCAAGTCATTTCGCATTCTGAAAGAATGTTGCGGAGAATTATTGGAGAGGATATTGATTTTGTCTTTTCCCCCGATGAAAGTATTGAAAAAATCCTGGTTGATCCAGGGCAAATCGGTCAAATATTGATCAATCTGGGAGTCAATTCGAGAGATGCCATGCCCGATGGGGGCAAATTCACCATTGAAACAAAAAGCGTTTCCCTTGATGAAAAGAAATGCCAGGCTTGTGGAAATCCCATCATCGGTGATTTTGTCATGCTTGCCGTCAGCGACAACGGCGTCGGCATGGATGTCAAAACCATGCAAAATATATTCGAACCCTTTTTTACGACAAAAGAAATGGGGAAAGGCACTGGCCTTGGGCTTTCTACGGTGCATGGTATTGTTCTCCAGAATAATGGGCACATTAACAGCTACTCCGAACCAGGAGAAGGAACGACCTTCAAGATTTATTTGCCTGTTGTCCATGATCAAGCTGAATCAATTCAGAAACGCGAAGAGCCTGTCAGCACAAAAGGGTCTGAAACTATTCTATTGGTTGAAGATCAGGACATTGTCCGCAAACTGGCTGTTCGAGTGCTTCAAACTCAAGGATATACCGTTTTGGAGGCGCCGAATGGAGGGGCGGCATTTCTCAAATTTGAAAAGCATAGAAAGGATATCGACCTTCTGCTGACAGATGTCATAATGCCGCAAATGAGCGGCAAGGAACTGCATGAGACGCTGTTGAAAATCAACCCCAACCTCAAGGTGCTTTTCATGTCCGGTTATACGGAAGACGCCATTGCCCATCATGGAATTTTAGAAAAGGGGATTGATTTCATTCCAAAGCCTTTCCGCCCGAAGGAACTGGCAAGGAAAGTGCGGCAAGTGTTGGATAGTTGATCCAAATACATGTGGCGATGACAATTCAGAACGAAGAAAGCGCCCGTTCCGGCGAAATGAGATAGCGGTCATTATTGTTCATTCGAGGATTTCGGTTGACAGCTTTTGCGATCATGCATATAAAGTTATATGAATATTGCTATTTAGCAATTTTCTGGGAGAAAAAACTTTGGCCGGATTTTTCGCCGCATGGTGTACATTGAAAAGACCGAAATCCAGATTTAAGCTCTTGAAATTGCCAAGAAAAACCGATGAATTTAGTGTCGCCGACTCATGCAGCTTTCAGGGGAGTCAATGAATTTCATAAAAAAACATGGTGTTCTGATTTTCGTTGCGGGAACGGTCGCCATTGTTCTTGCCTTGGCTATCGCTTTTTCCGGGGGGCAACGCGAGGAGCCGATTGTCTTAAAAAAACACCCGGTCGCCGGATCGCACCTGGATCACACGCCCTTCTTCCCGGAAAAAATTGAAAATCCAAAGGACGTCACAAGGGCGTGCCTAAAATGCCACAGGGAAGAAGCGACGGATTTCATGAAGACTTCCCACTGGCTTTGGCTGGGAGAGGAAACAACCATTCCCGGGCATGCAAAACCCATGCGCATCGGCAAGAAAAACCTCATCAACAATTTCTGCATCGCCATCGCGGGCAACTGGAACTCCTGTACAAAATGCCATCCGGGATACGGCTGGTCCGACGACAGCTTCGATTTCAAAAATCCGGAAAACGTGGACTGCCTGATCTGTCACGACCGCAGCGACACTTACGGCAAAGGCGCTTACGGTTTCCCGCTGCCGAGCGTGGATCTGCAAAAAGTCGCGCAAAAGGTGGGCCGCCCGAGCCGCGCGAACTGCCTGACCTGTCACGGCTACGGCGGCGGCGGAGAGGGCGTGAAGCACGGCGACATGGACGCGAGCCTGGACAATCCCGCCGGAAAAGAAGACGTCCACATGGGCAAGCACAACTTCCTTTGCACCGATTGCCACGTGACGAAACATCACGACATCAAGGGCCGGGCTTTTTCCGTCAGCGTCGAGGGGAAAAACGTCGTGGGTTGCACGAACTGCCACGTCAACGTCCCGCATAAAAACGAACGCATCAACGATCATCTCGACTCCGTGGCCTGTCAGACCTGCCACATTCCCAGTTTCGCCCGGCGGCGTCCGACGAAAACCGAGTGGGACTGGAGCAAGGCCGGAGACGGCGCGCGGCCCGAAGATCCGCATCAATATCTGAAAATCAAGGGGGAATTCGTTTACGACAACAACGTGGTTCCCGATTATAGGTGGTTTAACAACACCATGGAACGATACATCATGGGCGACAAGCTGGACCCCGCCAAGCTGACCGACATCAACCATCCGCGCGGGGACATCAACGATCCGAAGGCCAAAATCTGGCCGTTCAAGGTCCATCTCACAAAGCAGCCCTACGATGCGAAAAATCGCTGGCTCCTGGCGCCGACCACCGGCGGCGAAGGCGGTTTCTGGCACAATTTCGACTGGCAAAAAGCCTTTGAACTGGGAGCCGAGGCGACGAACCTGCCATACAGCGGCGAGTACGGATTTGCCGACACGCGCATGTTCTGGCCGATCTCCCACATGGTGGCGCCCAAAGAAGAGACTTTGAGATGCAACGACTGCCACGGCGTCAATGGGCGCATGGATTGGAAAAGTCTCGGCTATTATCAGGATCCGATCGAGACGGGAGGCCGCAAATGATGAACTCCCGACGCCCCCTTGCCGGGATTCTGCTGATCGCTTTGCTGGGTATTTCCATTAACGCGCAGGCCTGGTCGTCGAAAAGCGTCAATTCCATGCATCCCACATTCGAGCCGCTGGACGAAAGCGGGCAATCCGTGTTCGTGACGCAGATGCCCGTGGACGCGCAAAAGACATGCGGCGTTTGCCACGATACGGATTTTATTGCCAGGCATGACATGCATCGAAGCTCGAAAGTGAAGGCAAGCTGCATCCAATGCCATTTCGCCGACGGGCATATGGATCTGGGCGCGGAAGCATTCGATGAAATCGGTTATTTGCGCCGGGATCGCGTTTCGATCCATGAACCGGCGATTGAAAACTGCGGCATCTGCCACGGCGTCGCCACCGACTCCTCCGAGCCCCTGGGCGTTCCCGAGGATTTCGAGGGTCATCCGTCGGCGGAAAATCCTTATCGCGACTACCGGTTCACGCGCCTGGGAGGCGCCGTCTTTTCCCCGCAGAAAATTTCCGAATCCTTTATGAATATCAGCGGCAAGGAAAAACTGGATTTCCCCTGGGACGCGCATGCCGGCAAAGTGATGACGTGCACCGCCTGTCACTACGCGCCCAACAATCCGGTGCGGGCCGAGAAAAAAGACACGCTGCCCAGTCATCTGACAAACGATCCCCGGCGGCTGACGCTGAGCGAATACCTTCGGGCGCCGGATCATCGATTGGCCACCGCGCAGTGCCTGTCCTGTCACGATCCGCTGAAGTCTCACGATTGCCTGCCTTACAAGAAAAGACATCTGGATAAGATCGAATGCAGCGCATGCCATGCGTCGACGCGCTATGCCCCCACCGTGCAGGCTTTGGACGAGACCGTGATCACGGCAAACGGCGGCCCCCGGCTTGAGTACCGCAACGTTCAGCGAGCCGGCGGCGAAGCCTTGAACGCCGCGCTGACCACCGGATACCACCCGCCGCTCTTTCCCGTTCTCGACAAAAGCGGCAAGGAAAAGATCAGCCCGAAAAACATTTACACGCACTGGCGATGGATCGACGGGCAAACAGGCGAGGTCGTCAGCGCCGAGACGATCCAAAATGCCTTCATGGAAGACGGGAAATATCGCGACGGGATTCTGACGGCCTTCGACGCAAACAGCGACGGAAAACTCAGCGATGACGAAATCAAACTGGACTCGGCGCAAAAAACGGAATTGATGCGCGCTCGCCTGGCGAGCCTGGGAATCGCGCAGCCGAAAATCGACGGGCGCGTGATGGCGTATCCCATCGCTCACGGGACCATGGACGGCCAGTCCCTGCAAATATCCTGCGCCGACTGCCACGCGGAAAATTCCCGCCTGCGCTCCGGAGTCGCGCTGGCGTCATTCGAGCCCGGCGGCGTCGAGCCGAAACTCGACCTGGGCCAAAACATGAAGAGCAGTTTGCCCCTGTCGCTGCGAAAAGCGGACGGAAAATTCGAGTTAGCGCGGGAACACGGGGAAGGGGGCTTTTACATCCTGGGGCATTCGCGAAACAAGATCGTCGAGCGCCTGGGATTCTGGATGTTTATGGCCACCCTATTCGGAGTCTTCATTCACGGAACGCTGCGCTTTATCGGCTCGCGGAAACATAAAGCGCCGCATATGCCCGTCAAGAAGGTCTATCTTTATTCCGTGGGCGAACGCGCCCTGCACTGGCTGATCGGCGTCAGCGTCATCATTCTCATTATCAGCGGCCTGCGTGTTCATTATGCCGGAGGATGCGGATCGATTCTGAGCATGGCCCGCGCGGTTTCGGTGCACAACGCCTTCGCTTTGGTGATGATGGTTTCGGCCTTCCTGTTTCTCTTTTACCATCTGGCCAGCGCGGCCATTCGGCAGTTCATTCCTCCTACGGAAAACCTGAGCAGCGAACTGATGCGGCAGGCGACATACTATATGCGCGGGATTTTCAGAGGCGGACCCCACCCAATTGAAAAATCCCCCGAGCGCAAACTCAATCCTTTGCAGCAGATCACGTACCTGCTTTTGCTCAACGTCCTGTTTCCCGTGCAGATCGTGACGGGGATTCTGATCTGGGGTATTTCCCGCTGGCCGGTTCTGGCGGAGAAAATCGGCGGCCTTTCCCTCGTGGTGCCGGTGCATCACATGGGTTCCTGGCTGTTTATCTCCTTCCTCTTCATGCACTTGTATCTGACGACGACGGGGCACACGCTCTTTTCCAATATCAGGGCCATGATCGACGGATACGATCTGATTACCGATGAAAACGCCACTTCAGGGGAAGCTCATGCCCAAAACACCCAAGAGTCCTAAACCTTATATCAATCCATATGTGGGAGGCGCGCTTCTCGGCATCGTGTTGTTTCTCACTTTCTACATTACGGGCAACGGCCTGGGGGCTTCCGGCGCCATCAGCCGCGTGCAGGTGGCTTTCCTGAGCCTCTTGAACCAGGATCACGTCAACCGCGTAGCCTATTTCGCGCAGATGGGCGGGGGCGTGCTGAATCCCTTGCATCACCCCTCCATCGCCATGCTGATCGGAACGTTTCTGGGCGGCGCGATTTCGGGACTGCTCACGCATCGCTTCAAGCCCGAACTGCGAAAAGGACCCAACATCTCCACGCTCGTGCGGGTTGTTTTCGCTTTTGGCGGCGGCGCGATCATGGGCTACGGAGCGCGCATGGCCAGGGGGTGTACATCGGGTCAGGCGCTTTCCGGCGGCGCGGTTTTTTCCGTGGGGAGTTTCGCTTTCATGTTCGCGGTGTTCGGCGGGGCCTATGCCCTGGCGTATTTCGTGAGACGGCTGTGGAATTGATCATGAGCAACATGACTCAAAACTTGAAAGATGCATTTCTTCGATCCAAGCAGCACAGCCGGGGGCGGTCGCTCGACCTTGAGGCTCTCGACAGGCTGTGCCACACACGTTTCGCCCGGGCATTTCGTGTGTGGCGCACTCGCTATCGAGTGTGGAGGACTGCACCGGAATCATTTCATACCGGAGATGAATAATGGCGCCCTTTAACCTGGATACAATCTCAAGCGCGGCGATTTACAACCTGATCTACCTGCTTCTGGGAATGGGCTTCGGCGCGGCTTTGGAGCTATCGGGCTTTGGCGATACGCGAAAACTTGCCGCCCAGTTTTATTTCAAGGACCTGACGGTGCTGAAAGTCATGTTCACCGGCATCATCGTCGCGGCGACGCTGATCTTTTTGTCCGCGGCGCTGGGCCTTTTGGATTACAGCAGGCTCTGGGTCAATCCCACGTATCTGTGGCCGGGCATCATTGGAGGCCTCATCATGGGCGTGGGCTTTATCCTGGGTGGATTTTGCCCCGGAACTTCTTTGGTTGCGTCGGCCACCTTGAAAATCGACGGCATCATTTTCGCTCTGGGCGTTTTTGCCGGCGTCTGGGTTTTCGGCGACACGGTTCGCTATTTCGACCGGTTCTGGCATTCGTCGGCCATGGGCCGCTTCACGTTGCCGGAGTTTCTCGGCATTCCCACGGGCGTGGCGCTGATTCTTCTTCTTCTCATGGCCTTCGGCATGTTCTACGGCGGCGAACTCGCGGAAAAAGTTTTCGGCAAAAATGAAAAGCTGGATAAAAAGAGTTTCATCCCCAAAAGCAAGGTCAAAATCGCCGCGGCGGGAGTTTTGCTGGCGCTGGCGTTCACCGCCGCCATCATCGGGCAACCCACGGTGGAGGATCGCTGGGACCGAATCGCCGCCGACGGGCAAAAACAGCTTGCCGAGCGGGCCGTGTACGTGGATCCCCGGGAAGTGGTGGACTTGAAAAAAGATCCCATGCTGCGTGTTTCCGTTTTGGATTTGCGCAGCGAGCGTGATTACAACCTGTTTCACATAGCCGACGCGCAGCGCATCGATCCGGCCGACGTGACGGATCCTGCCTTCGTCAAAAAGCTTCGCGCCGATCCCGACAACGTGATCCATTTTGTTACGAGTAACGGCGAAGAGGTCGCGACCGAGGCGTGGCGCAAGCTCAAGGCGCAGGGCGTGATCAACCTCTACATCATCGACGGCGGCGTCAATCACTGGCTGGACTTTTACACTCCACCCGAATGCGTGGCCAGGAAGATTCCAACGGTCGAAAAAGAGGCGATGGCGTATGAATTCAACTACGCCATGGGCGAACGCCTGCCGCAGGCGCATCCCGATTTCGCCGGCAAGGAGCCGATGCCGTCATGCGTGACCACGGTGGCGAGCCTGCATGGCGGGCATCACGCCGAAAAGCATGAAGCCGAATATGAAAAGAAGGTCAAACTCCAGAAAAAGACCGTCGCCAAGGGCGGCTGCGGATAAGATACAATTAAGATCCGATATCCATCGACACGCCGTAGTGGTCCGAAAGCCTTGTCTCCACGGTCTCTTCATCCACGGCGACATCCACGGGATCGTCGAAAATGCGCTGCGCCGAATACTGCGCGCCGTCGTCCATATTTTTCAGAAAGACATGATCGATGTAGGCGCCGTCGGCGGTGTCGCATAGTGGATTTTCCGCGCAGTAGGTGCAAACGGGATCGCCGTCGAAGTAGGGATCCGCGAATCCCGCGTCGATGACGGCCGCATAGCTGTCCGGGTAGTAAGCCTGCGCGTCGGTGACGACGGGGCCGGCGTTGAAATCCCCCATGAGAATCGCCGGTTCGCCTCCCGCCTTTTCGTCGATGTAATCGAGGATGTCGAGAACCTGCTGATAATTTTCATCCTCGAAGCCTTCATATTGCCCGTAGTAGGGAATGATGCTCACGGAGGTCGTCAAATGTGTGCAGAACAGATGCACCGGCCCCGAGGGCGCTTCGATTTTAGAATACAGCACGCCGCGCGTGATCAAAAAGAAATCCATTTCGCGCCACTCGGTTTCCGTCATCTCCTGATCGGACATCAGCATCAGGCCGTTTGCGCCGTTGTACATCCTCGGTTCGGGGCCGGGATTGGTGCAGATATCGACGATGTCATCCAGAACCAGATCGATATTCGCGGCCAGGCAGACGAAGCACTCGCCGGTCAATTCCATGAGGACCGGGAGGCAATTGGCCACCATGCAGTCCGTAAAATCCGCGCCGGTGACGCCGGGACAATTTTGCTCGGCGCATTCCTGCACTTCGGTCACATCGTCGCAAGGGGCGGCTTCGTCGGGAAGGCTCTGCCAGTCGGCGTTGCTGTCATGAGAAAATTGATATGGGAAAGCGTCGCCGACAGCATCTTGGATGGATTGAATATCCTGGTCGGCCCAGACTTCCTGCAAACAATAGGCCTGCACGTCCGATGACGCTAACGCGTCGCCGATCAGAGCCTGCCTTTTATCGACGTATGGAATGAAGCCCCGAGCCAAACCGGCGTTAAAAGTGGCCGTTTTCAATTCCAGGATATCGTCGTCACCCGTGTCGTCATCGCTATCGTCATCGACGTCGTCGTCGGAATCGTCATCGGCGTCATCGTCGGCGTCGCTGACGGAATCATCATCGTCGTCATCGTCATCGTCATCCCCGCAGTCGACAAACGCCATGGAAAACATTGCGACCAGGGCCAGCATCATAAAGAATTTCCACCCTTTCATCGTTTCCTCCGAATGTATGTTTTTTGTTTGGCTGTTAGCGACTATAGCATAATTGCCGGAACAAAAAAGAAATTTTTGCGTACCGTTTTTTTAGCGAACTTGGTTTCCTGCCTAAGATTGCCGATCACAAAACCATCGTGTAAACTCAGTTTTCGCTTGTGCCTTTTGGCATAATGCTTACCGGGCAATTATTTTTTGGGGGACTCAAATGCCGATACGCCTGTGGATGCTTTTTCTTATCCTGTTTGTCGCCTGCGCCGGACTGACCGCGGCCTGCGGCGACGACGATGACGACAATGACGATTGCGACAACGTGTGCGACGATGATTCTGCGGATGACGACGCCGACGACGCCGACGACGATGCCGACGACGACGCGGATGACGATATCGGCGAATGGATCGTGCCCCCGGTTTACAACGAGCCTCCGCCCTGGGCCGAATGGGTGCTGTTGCCCTGGGTGTGGGAAGACGAGTCCACGCGGGATTCGGCTCTGGCGCTGATCCACGACTATATCGATCACGACATTCCCACCGGCGCCATTATCCTCGACAGCCCCTGGGCGACGGGCTACAACACCTTCATCTTCGACGAAGATCGATATCCCGAACCGCAAGACATGATCGACGAGATGCACGAAAACGACGTGCGCGTCATCATGTGGACCACCGCCAACGTGAACACCGATTCGCCCAACTACCAGGAAGGCCTGGACGCGGGATACTACATCTCGGGCGGCCGCACTCTGGAATGGTGGAAAGGCGACGGCTGTTTCATCGATTACTGGAATCCCGATGCGCTTGAGTGGTGGCACGACCAGATGGATCTGGTGCTGGACATGGGCATCGACGGCTGGAAAACCGACGGCAGCGAATTCAGCCTGATCCAGTGGATTTGGGTGGACACCGCCGACGGTAAAAAGACTTGGCAGGAATATCAGCGACGCTACTACCGGGACTTCTTCGAATATTCGCGGGAGAAACTCGGGCCGGACCGCATGATCACCGCGCGCCCCGTGGACTCCTACGGCATCCCCTGGGCGCCGAATTTTTCCGACATCGACGTGAACTTCGCCGGTTGGGTCGGCGATCAGGATCCGACTTTCGAGGGATTGCGGGCGGCGCTTCTCAACATGCAGATGTCGGGCAATCGCGGCTACGTGAATTTCGGTTCGGACATCGCCGGTTATCGCGGCGACGACATCCGTGACAAGCAGCTCTTCGTGCGTTGGGCGCAACTCGGCGCCCTTTGCCCGATCATGGAAAATGGCGGCGCGGGCGAGCATCGTCCCTGGATGTATGACGATGAGGTATTGGAGATTTACCGGGACTTCGCCGATTTGCACGTAGAGCTGATTCCCTACATTTACAGCCAGGGCGCCGAAAGCTTCGCGCAGAAGATATCCGTGTTCCGTCCGGTTTATCGCAAGACCTGGGAATACAAGCTGGGCGCAAATATTTTCGTGGCGCCCATGACCGAAGAAGGGACCACGCGGGAAGTTCGTTTCCCCGATGAGGGAACGTGGATCGACTGGTGGGACGGAACCGAGCATGCAGCCGGTTCGACGGCCGAGATCGACGTGCCCTTGACGCAATTCCCGATTTTCGTGCGCAAGGGCGCGATCATCCCCATGCACCTGCAGGACGGCGGCGTCCTGGCGGCGGCCGATCCCCACGAGGCGAATCCGCCGGTGACGGTGAACATCTGGCCTGACGAGGGATTTCATCAGTTCAACATTTTCGAGGAAGGCGGCCGAGGCTCGCAGGTTTCTTATGAAGACGCAGACGGCCTGCGCGTCACGTTGTCGGCCAATAACAGGGATTTCGCATTCAACGTGCGCGCGGCGCAGGCGCCCGCGTCCGTCGAACTGGTCCCGGACGGCGCTCTGAGCGCGGCGGCGAGCGCAGCCGACCTGGCGTCCGCGGATGCGGGTTATTATTACGACGCCGACGCGGGCGAACTTTGGATCAAGCCCGGCGACGCCTCCAAGGGAATCGTAATCGAGGTGAATTAACGGATGAAAACTTTCTGGCTCACCCTCGCCACCGGCTTCGGCTTCGGCTTTGCGCCGGTGGCCAGCGGGACTTTCGGGACGCTCGTGGGCATCCCGATCGTCTGGCTCATCGGAACCTACCTCACGGCCAACTGGCTTTTCGTCGCCTCGATCTTCGTGCTGATGATTGGGATAAAAGCCGCGGACGTGGCCGAGAAGCACTGGGGAAAATCCGACGACGGGCGCATCGTCATCGACGAGATCCTGGGATACATGGTCGCCATGTATCTCATACCCGTTTCCTGGCAGGCGTTAATCTGGGCCTTTTTCATCTTCCGTTTTTTCGACATCGTGAAGATTTGGCCGGCCCGGCAGATCGACCAGCAGGTGCCGGGAGGCAAGGGCGTGATGCTCGACGATCTGGCCGCCGGCGTTTATTCCTGCGCGGTCATGCATATCCTTCATGCGCTGGGTTTGTTTTAACAATTCTATAAGAGGCGTTGACATGACGGAGCCCAATGTGCGCGTGCCCTTCGGGGATACGGAACTGGCGTTTTCCCTTCCCGAAAACTGGAACGTCGTCGAGACGTGCATGCCCAAAGAGGTCCCTCCCTGTGAATCGGCGCAGGCCGAGGCGCTGCGCGCGCTGCATGAACCTATTGGTTCGCCGGGACTGAGCGAATTTCTCAAGGACGCAAAAACCGTGGCCGTGATCGTGGACGATATCTCGCGTCCTACGCCGGTGGCGGATTTCTTCCGGCCCGTTATGGAAGCCGTGGAAAAAGCGGGGATCCAGCCCGAAAGCATCACCGTCGTCACGGCGCTTGGCGTGCATCGATCCATGACCGACGAGGAGATCGAGGGCAAAATCGGCGCCTGGGGCTTTGCGCGTTACCGATGCGTGAACCACAACTTCGAACCGGGCGATCACTTAAAGCATGTGGGCAAAACAAGCCGGGGAAGCGAGGTCTGGGTCAACGCCGTCGTGGCCGAAGCGGACGTGACTATCTCTTTCGGATGCGTGGAGCCGCACACCATCGCGGGTTTCGGAGGCGGATACAAAAACCTCTTTCCCGGCGTGGCCGGCAAAGCGACCATCGCCGCGAATCACGCCCTGAACACGACTCCGCAAACATTTAACGGCGTGGGCACGAAGCCGGAAGACAATCCCATGCGCTGCGATCTGGAGGAATGCGGCAAGCTGGTTCCCACGAAGGTCTTTATCGTCAACGCCGTGCTCGACGGTTATCAGCGCATCGTGAAAATCGTCGCCGGCGACCCCATCGCCGCGCACCGGGAGGGCGTCAAGACGGCGCAGCTTATCTTCGGCGCGAAGATTGAAAAACAGGCGGACGTGCTGATCACCAGCAGCCACCCGATGAACATCGACCTGCGCCAGGGATTCAAGGCCATGGCGAATCTCATCGGCGCGGTCAGGCCCGGCGGAGTGATGCTGAATTGCGTGGCCGCCGAACAGGGCCTGGGCGACATGAATATGCCGAGCCGAAATCTTTATCTCGGGAAAAAGTCCGTGAAATTTCTCGCGCACCTCCTGCTGCCTTGGGTCGGGCGGTTCACCTTCGGCATGAAGGAAGAAGACCTTTTTTTCATCTACTTCGGCCTGCAGGCCATGAAGCGCAACAACATATTCTTCTACTCGCCGAATATTCCGCCGCAATTCACGCAGCGCGCACCCTTCTTGGAGATACACCAGTCATTGGACGCCATGCTGGCCGCCGCGCAAAAGGCCATGCCCGGCAAAGCGGACGTGATCGTATTTCCCCTGGGCGGCGTGTCGTATCCTATATTGTCATAGAGCACTGAACTGCATTAGACTGACTCATTATCCACATTGGCCGGAATGAAATGCTTTCTGATCTTGCTAAAATTTCGTTTCGAGTCGTAGGACTTTGCATCCTTCTTCATTTTTTTTCAGGCATACCTGCTTACGCGGGAATTCTGGAAGAGTTTTGGGTAGAGAATCCTGAAGAGGACACTTTCCTGAACACAAGGGAAAATTGGATCGATGCGACCTTGTACACTTGGTACGCGCAGTGGGATGTCAACGTTTCCGCTCGGACCAAGCGACCCACCGAAGAGGATGTGAAAGAAGCAACATCGGATAAGATAACCACAATCGTATATAGACCTTCGGTCGTGCTGGGCTCGGATTTTTCGTGGAGTCAGGAAAAGATCGGCGCCTCTTTTCAGTTTCTTACAAACAGATTGACACAATCGGTTGCAGACAAGTTTTCAAGTGAGGCATCAGACGCAATATCCGATAACGAAACCTGGGACTTATTTATTGCCACAATTCGGCACAGATATTTGCCTGTCGTCAATGCGGTTTCCGCTGAATACGGCCATTTCAAAGGCCGATTATACAGCTGGAATGTGCAAGATCTTCGCGACGAATACAGTGGTGGAGAAAAAGCCGAATCCGTTGAAGAGAAAACAACGTCAACAAAGTATTTTCGAATTTCTCTTTGGACAGATATGAAAAGAGTCAGACGAAAGAAAACCAAGCTTGAAGATGAAGCGTACAAATCCGATTTTCGCCTGGGTTTGACATACATCAATTATAAGCAGCCCAGTAAATACCATATTGAAAGAAACGATCATACTATAGCCGAGTCGGATTTCATGGATTTCGAATATCATTATTTCCTGGCAAGCATTATCTGGAAGAAGAGAGTGCCGGTGTTTGAGCCGCTTGGCATCATCACGGATTTCGGATTTGACCTGGGGCCCGTAAAAGTTGAAACCGACGATGATGAGAAAAGAAATGAAACAGAAGAAGCCTGGCGAGAGGAATACAAAGATGAAATTGAAGGGTTATCGCTGAAAAATACATGGGGTATTGGAATGGCTATGCTGATGGAACTTGGACCGAGTTTTAGGTTCTATCCATCAAAAAACTATTCAATGGATATGGATCTGCTTTATCGAGTTCGTTTCTTTTCGGCATACGGTTCATCCTTGTCAGCTGATGAAAAAGACGGTGTGGATGATGACTACGACGTGAGTACACAATCACTTTTCAACGTGATGTACGGTCCTTTGCTGGCAATCAGAGGACGCTTCTAATAATAAATGAAACTTAAATCACAGAAAGCGCCGCGCCCAGAGCGCCGATGTACTGCGGGTCGGCAAGGACGATAACCGGCCGGTCGATGGCGGAGGAAAGAGCATCCACCATGGCGGGATTCAGCGCCACGCCGCCGCTCATGAAAACAGGCAGGTCGTCTGAAAGCGGCCCCATGAGTCCCGCCAGGCGCGCGGCCAGCGATTGATGCAAACCTTTGAGGATGCCTTCCACGGACTGCCCTTCGGCCAGCAGAGACACCACTTCGCTTTCGGCGAAAACCGTGCAGGTGCTGGAAACCGCCACGGGCTTTTCGGCGCGGCCGACGAGTTTTTCGATGTCGCCCCAGGGAACCTGCAGGCGGTCGAGCATCACTTCCAAAAAGCGGCCCGTTCCCGCGGCGCACTTGTCGTTCATGGAAAAATCGATCACACCGCCGTCTTGGCCGATGCGGATGACCTTGGAATCCTGCCCGCCGACATCCACGAGAACGCCGGCTTTTTGCGCGCGGCTGTACGCCCCGCGCGCGTGGCAGGTGATTTCCGTCAGTTGCCTGACCGCCTCGATGCGCTTGCGGCCGTAGCCCGTCGCGCCCACGGGAACGTCTTGCGGGATTCCCAGTTCCTCGCGGAATTCCGCCAGCGCGCGCTCGGTCTGTTGGCTGATGAGGGGATGCGCCTTTTCCAGGCGTTTGCCCACGATCACGCCGTTATTTTCAATCGCGACGGCTTTCCAGGTTGTGCTTCCGGCGTCGACGCCGATGGCGGATGCGGACATGCAGTGCTCCCATTAAGGATGAAGGAAGAAGGAGGAAGGCTGAGTCGGGCAAATGATTCGCATCCGCCTTGCGGAATTCATCCTTCCTATTTCCTCCTTCAGCCTTTAGCCAAAGCTTTCCATGAAAGCCGTGAGGCGGTTTTCCGCCTGTTCCCGGGCGTAGGAGCGCGGATCGTTGTGATCCGCTTCCAGGACCAGGGCCTTGATGCCCGCTTCTTTCGCCAGGCGGTCGCGCAGATCGATCTGTCCCATGGAGTAAGGCTTGCACGAGCGGTCCGAATGCAGCACGGCGCCATCTACGGAGTATTCCTCGACCATGGCCTTCATCAGGTTCAGCCGGTTGTTCAAATCCTGATTGAGGATGATGTGCTGGTAGGTCCTGGCGCCGCTGCCGATGGGATCGCTCGGATCGATCTGCCGTCCGGCGGACGCCCAGGCGTCGGTGTACGTGGCGGCGACGAAGTTAAATCCGTTATTGGCCAACAGGTCGGACATTTCCCGTACGCTGAACCAGATCGGCAGGTTGTCCCACAAGAGGCGGTATTTTTCATCCTTAATGCCGCCGATTCCCTTGGCGATGCGGTCGTTGAGTTCGTCTAACAGCAGGCGATAATAATCGGTGCAGATTTTATGGCCGCGCAACGTGACCACCGGGGCCATGTGAAAAAATCCGTCGAAGCCGGTCCACGGAGACGGCTTGGCTTTGCCCGCCGCAAGGCATTCGCCCCAGAGATTGCTGGCCGTCAGGGCCTCTTGCGTGATTTTGTGGAGTTTTTCCTCGCTCATTTTTTTACCGCTGACTTTTTCGGCGACCGTGATCAATTCCTCGAACTGATCCTTGACGTACTTAAGGTGATGCTCCGGCGCCTCGCCGTAAACGAAGGGCGTATCCACTACGACCAGCGGCACATTGAAGTGCGCGGCCAGGCTTCGATACCAGAACAAAACCGTCTGGCAGATATTGGAGCAGCAGGCCAGTAGATCCGGCTTTGGCAAGCGCCCCACGGGCGTTTTTTCCGTCAGCATGCATCCGAAATCGGTGCGTGCATAGCTGCAGATGTCCCGGGAATAGCCGACCTTTTCCGCCTCGTCGGACATTTCGACGACCACGCGGCTGACGCCGCAAAGGGCCGCGTGATTTTCCGGGTAAATCGAAAAGAAACCCAAAGGCGCCAGCACTTCCACGGGAAAACCGCTGGTGACCCATGCCACGGGCACCGCGCCGTCGGCGTATCGGCCCTGGAGATAATACAGGGTCATGATCTCCTTGAGTTTCTTCACCGCCTCGATCGGCGGGCCGTAAGGATTGTCCTTCGGCTTCTTTTTGCCTTTGAGCTTTTTTTGCATCCGCTGGATGTTCATGAGCACAGGACCCACCACGCGGCCGGCCATTTCATATTGAATGCGACGGGTGATCATGATTTACCCTCGCTTTCCTTTTTCGCGTTGATGATTTCCACAAATGCCTCCAGGCGCGTGACGGCCTGCCCCGGCATCTCCTTTTCGAGTTCCGTTTCCAGGTAAAGAAGAGGGATATCCAGCTTTGCAAAAGCTGCCTTGATCGCCGGAATATCAAAAAGCTCCGGCTCGCAAAACTTGACTTCGTGAATGATGATCCCGCGCACTCCGGCGCTTTTCGCCAGGTTGGAAAGATACTCCATGCGTAAGGGTTGATGCGCGTAGCGCGTGGGGCAGGGCGGCGCGCCGTGGTAAAGCTCGGCGAGAACCTTGAACGGATCGCCTTTTGCCGGCGCGTCCTTTTTCACCACGCGCCTTCCGATCGCCGCGTAATCGTCGGCGGCCACGTAAGCGCCGGCGTCGCTAAGAACCTTGAAGATGCTCATGGGTTCGCAGACGATGCCCGTAATCATCAGCGGTGCGGCCTTTTGCACGGTTTCGGATGTGATTTTTTGCCGAGCTTCTTTCAGTTCGTTTAAGTGATCTTCCGGCCAAAGCCATTCCCCGCGGCGCAAAAGACCGTATAGCTCCGCATCGTTCATGGATAGGCGCGAACGCTTGTCGAGCAGTTCGGCGCGGATCGCGTCGATTTCCCGATGGAGCCTGATCGCCTCCATCAAATCGGCGTTTGTAAGCTTTGCGCCGGACCATTCGGCGCAGTCGGCGGCGAGCTTGCGCAGTTCAGCTTCGAGAAATACTTCGAGGCTCTTTCGCCGGTCGCCTCTTGGGTGGATGAAGTTGAACGTCTTTTTGTCCCACCCGCCGAAATCGGGAAGCATCGTGGCCATGCCCTGGATCGAGTCGCAGGTGTGCGGGAACAGGATGCCGTCGGCCATTTCCGCGTGCCCGTCGGCGAAAAACGAAACGGCGTTGCGGGCGACGGCGCAGATATAGGACTGCACGCGGCCCGCGGACGGCCCTTTCGGCGGACCGGGAGGTCCCCACAACTCGACGGCGTGGATATTCGCCGCCGTCAGGATTTCCTTTGGATAATAAATCGGCAGAACCGCCAGAACCTTGCGACCCGCCTTTTTTTGTTTTTCGATATATTCTTTACGCATATCAATCCATGCCCGGTTGTTGTCATAAACGCACGGTCAAACTCTACACAAGGCGTTTGGCGTCGGCAAGCGGAAGGGAGAGCGGGATTTGATGCAAAACCCGGCTAGTAAAATGAGTAAAAGGAAAAAAATCAAAGCTGTGCGTTAATTTTTTCCCGACGTGATTCTCGGCCCGGTCATGACTTCAAGCGTCAACATATCACGCAGAAACATGAAAAAACTGGGGCGCAGCATCATGGTGATCATTCTTCGAATGTGCCAGAACGCATTTTTCGCTAAGATCGAACCGTAGTATTTCTCAAAGCCAGTATTGGGATAGGGAAAGAACGGATAGATAAAGGTTTTGTGGCCCATCTTTTGAAAAGCGCGCAAGTGTCTGAAACTTTCAAATTCGTTCTTTACGCTTTCTGTGGGCAGTTGATAGGCGAAATAAAAAACGCCTTCGATATCGTGTTTCGTCAGGAGTTTGGCGACGCGAAAACACTCTTCAATCCTGACATGATGGCCGATGAGCGGCCCGATGTCTTCGGCGCCTGAAATGATGTCGATGTGAAATCGAACGGCGCCGGAGTCCGCCAGGAGTTTAACGTAATCTTCGCCGACGTTCGGAAGAGGTTTGAGGAATCCCTCCCAACTCCATGGGCGGCCCACCTTTAAGAATTCTTCGCATAGCTCCTTTGAACGCACGAAGGGATCGTTAAAAGCGCCGTCGATAACGAGCACATGCTCGACGCCCTTTTCGCGCAGAAATCCGATATCCCGGCTCACGTTTTGCATCGGCCTGCGGCGAAGCGAACTTCCGCGAAGATATGTCGACGGGCAATAGGAGCAGTTGTAACCGCATCCGCGATAGGATTGCAGGCCGACCAGGTATTTAGGGTGCGCGTAGTCCAATCCCTCGATGTCTTCAAACAAAGGAATTTCCTCACCGGGTAAAAAGCGCGGAGGATAGTTTGATTCAAAGCCGTTTTCCGTTCGGTGGCAAAGGCCCGGAATATCTTTTACGTCATCGCCTTCCACGTACCGCCAGATGGTATGCTCCCCTTCGCCCAGGGCGCCGAATCGAATTTCCGGGACGTGTTTGAAAATCAGCGGGTGAAATAACGAAAAACCAGGCCCGCCGATCAAAGGCTCGACGCCTTTGCCTTTGAGATACACGACAAGCTTTCGCAATGCGCCGAAGCGCTCGATCCAAAAGGCGGGCAAGACGTTTCTGAAAGATACGGCGACAGTGTCGAATCGGTCGCGGGAAAGGATGTCATCCAAATGGTCTTGCGGCGTGACGTTCAGGTCCACCGCCCGCACGTCGTGCCCCCGGCGCTTTAAATATCCGCCCAGCGCCGCGAACTGGATGGGAAATATGGTCGGCATCCCTTTGGTTTTAAAGGGGAAATTTATAAGAAGAACTTTTGCCATCAAATCAGCCTGCGGGGCGTTGAAAAATCAGTCCCGGACGCCTGCCCGGGGAATTGGAGGACTATACATTATTTGTGAGCCCATGAAACGGGCGACGCAATTTCCATGTGATCCTTATTTCTTTATGAAGCCCCGTCGTTTGCAAGGCCTCATCGCCAATTTGCCGAAATCCATGCGGCGGTTTCTGGCAGGCCGTCCGCCGGGGAGGGATAGGCAAGCTCGATCCCCAGTTCCCTTATCATTTTCTCGTTGGAATAAAGTCCGTCATGACTCAAGAAATCCAGTATGGCTTTGGCGTTGGGCGGCATCCCGAAAATGCTCAAAACGCCGTCCACGCCGGAGGCGAAGAGTCGTTGCCAACTTAAGGGAAGTTGTCTGAGCCTAAAGCGCATGTTCATCTCACGGGCCAGAAGCGAAACGAACTCGCCGGCGCTGCATCCCACGCCGTCGGACGCGTTGTAAATCTTCACGTCCTTTTCCGTTTGTCCGGCGGCGGCGGCCAGCGCGGCGGCCATGTCGGCGACGTGGATAAAAGAAAGCTTCGCGTCGCAGCGTCCGGGAAAAGGCAGGCCGAGTGCGCCCGCGCGGCGGAGCCATTTGGCGAACCACAGCAGATAATGCGCGCCGGGGCCGTAGATGGCGCTGCCGCGAATGATGGTCGCCGGCGCCTTTCCGGCCAAAAGCGCTTTTTCGCATTCTCTTTTGTAGATCGTATAGTTGTCCCGGATCGTCGTTTTACCCGGCGTGATTTCGTCGGCGGGAGACTTGACCGGCGGCGCAACCACCGTCACGCTGCTCACAAAGACGATACGCTTGAAATTTTCCATTGGCGCCGCCGCGTCGATCAACGTTTCGACGAGTTCGACGTTTCGCCGCCGCGAATTTTTTACGCGCATTCCGATTTCGCCCACGTGGATGACGCGGTCCGCCGTTTTAACGGCCTCGCGCACGCGGGCGAAATCTCTCAGATCTCCTGTCGCCACGCGGCAGCCAAGCTTACGGGCTTCCCGCGTGTCGCTGGTGGAGCGGGCGTACACGACGACATCGTCTTTTTGCCTTCGCAGACGTCGGATGAGATGCCGCCCGACGAATCCCGTGGCTCCCGTGACCAGAACAGCGCTCATTTTGCAAATAACTCCGCGACGATTTTCGGAAAACGCGCCAGTGCGACACCGAGGACTTTGGGGAAATCGCGATTTCTTGCGGCTTCACTCGTTATGACCTCGACGAGGGCGGGGCTTTTGGCGCAGGCCCGTCCGGCGCAATCGATCAGATGCGGACCGGGCGCCCGCCGAGCTTTCGCCGAAGCTTTTTCAAGCCTGGCGCCGTATTCGGACCGCCATCGGTCTTCGAAACTTTGCACCTTGCCTTCCATGACGGCGTCGGCCGCCAGCGCGCCGCCGCGCAGGGCAAACGGAATGCCTTCTCCGTTCAAGCTGTCGCAATGTCCCGCCGCGTCGCCCACGAGGCAAAAGTCATCCCCGCAGCATTTCGTGTTGAAAAAGCCCTTCGTGACCGGCGAAGGCTGCAAGCCCGCCCAAAGTTTTGCGCTACGGCCGTATTTGTTCCCCAGCGAAGCGCGAAATCCATGCAACTTCGCCAGCATGTCCCGCGCTTTGTTCAAACGCGCGGCGACGACGATCTGGCTGAAATCGTAACCCGGTAAAACGAAACCGATTTCACCGCCGTGAAAAAAACGCGTATACAATTCATCGCACACGACGCCGGGATATCTCGCGCCGACGCCGACGACCATGTCCCGTTTGGGGATCGGGCCGATCAGGGTTTCGCGCACGAGGCTTTTCGCGCCGTCGGCTCCCACGAGGATATCGGCTTTGTGCGCGGCCCGGCCGGCGCCGATCTCCCAACCCTTATTCAAACGTTTTACGCCAGTCACTTTTTCTTTTATGTGCGTCGCGCCGCTTTTAATGGCGCGGCCGAGCAGAAATGCGTCAAAAAGGATTCGCGACGAAAGATTGAACCGGGTCAGGGCTTTTTCGGAAGAAATCGTAAAACGGCGCCCTTTCGGCGTATCGTATAGGCGCGGCCCGTCAAAGGGCCGATGCCCGTGAAATTCTTCGAGCGGGCTGAAAATATCGAAAACTTCCCGCGTCAAAAAGCCGGAACAGGGTTTGGCTCTCGGATGGCTGTGATCGAATATGGCGACGCGGGCGCCGGCGGCGGCGCATCTTGCGGCGAGGGCGCATCCGGCCGGACCGGCGCCGACCACGGCGATCTCGTAACGCGCCCCCTTGCTCATGAAGCGACCGGTTCTTTTTTATCGGCCCCTTCCTGCGTTGAAGTGATGCCGAAAAACGATCTGAAGATTTTCCAGACGGCGTGTCCCAGGCCTCCGAAAAGAAACCCGATGCCGGCCAGGTAATCGCGGGGACGCAGTGTTTTTTTTCGCAGGTGTTTTAAAATGATTCCGGGTCTGACGTAATAAATCATGAGCATCAGGCGTTGGATAAAAAGGAGCATGTTTGGCGACATCCCACCGGGAACAACCGTCACGTTGCGGTTCGGATCCGATGATTGAAACCAGGAGTTGTAGCTTTCCGGATCGAAGCTTTTCAGCAGGTATTCCCTGTGCCGCTCGAACAGCTCGCATCCGGGATAGGGAATGACGATGTTGAACTTGACGACGTTGCAGTCCAGCTTCATGGCCAGGCGCAAGGTCTTGTAAGATTCTTTGGGAGTTTCCCCGGGCAGGCCGATCAGAAACAGTCCGAATGTGTGAATGCCGATTTCGCGGGTCCATCTCATGGCCTGCAGGGCCATTTCGATATTGGTGCCCTTTTTCGATTCGTCCAAAAGCCTCTGGTCGCCGGTCTCGAATCCGTATTCGATATTGCGGCAGCCGGCCTTCCACATGGTCCGGAGCAGTTCGAGGTCCACGATGTTGACGGTCAGCTCCGTGGACCACTTCATCTTTTCATGAAGCCCTCTTTTGATCAGGGCTTCGCAAAAAGCCATGCCGTATTTCCGGCTGACCGGAAAGTTGGCGTCGAGGAATACGAAATTTTTCAGGCCGAAACGGCGGTGAAGATCCTCGAGTTCATCCAGGACGTTGTCGATGGAACGAACGCGCAGTCCCTTATGAAAGATTTCCTGGCCGCAGAAAGTGCAGCGCTTGGGACACCCGCGGCCGCAGAGGATCGGAAGCGTTCTTCCGAACATACCGAGCGTCGGCGCCTGATTGTATATATCGATTCCGCCCTCGACCAGTTCCCACGCCGCCAGGGGCAGGCCGTCCAGATCGCGGATCGGTTCGTGATCTTCCGTCGAAGTCACCAGGCCGGAATCCCTGAAGGTGACGCCTTTGACGTTGTGCAGCGGCTCCCCGGCGTCCAGGGCGGCGAGAAGCTCTTTGAAGACACCCTCTCCCTCGCGGCGCGCCACGATGTCGCAAACGCCCTGCTCGACAAGTTCGCGGTGAAAAACCGTGGAATGGACACCGCCCATGACGGTGGTTCCCTTGCCGCCCTGCCGGCGATAGAGATCGAAAATCCGCCGGGAGGAGGGTTCGGCGGGGGTCAGGCAGGTGATTCCGACGACATCCGCCTTTTTCTCGATCAACTGATAGCTGAGGGCTTCGTGACTTTGCCGCCGGGCGAACTGATCCCAAACCTCCACGTCGTGACCCTGACTCGCGGCGACGGCGGCCAGGGAGGCCAGGCCGTACGGAGGAACCGGCAGCATCAGGCTGTTGCGGCCGCCGGTGTCGGGATTGATCAAAACGACTTTCATTTGGATTCGATTTTTTTTCCTTTGCCCGTCATAAGGGGTCGGACCTTATTTTCCGCCGGCAACCATATCATATTCTCAACAGAGATTCTCATGAATCGTCGCGCGTTTTTGAAAAATACCGGCCGGCAACGCCAAAAACCGGGTGATGAGCGCCTTATACTCTGTCCGAAAAATACGCCTTGTCCAGCGATTCTTGTGAAAAAGCCTGAAAAGGCGCGCCGGACCCAGATGGTATAACAAAAAGAGCATGATGCTGACCACCTGGATCCGGCGGCGGCGCGAATCGTCGCCGACGCGGTAGTGCATATAATCCATGGCCAGGGGATCGCCTGCGTCGATCAACCCTTTGGATCGTAATTCGGCATAGAGCGATGAGCCCGGCAAAGGCGTGTAGATACCCGCTTTGTACAGATCGCTGCGCCGAACGCCCGAAAAATAGGTTCTGAACATGCCGCCGACCGGTTCACCCGGCGATCCGTAAATGTGGCTGCCGATGACAAAGACTCCGTTTTCGCGCAGTCGCCGGGCCGCTTCGATGTTTTTGCCGTGCTTCAGAGATTTGTTGACGGCCCTTAAGCTGTCGTCGGAATAGCTTTCAAAGCCGACAATGACGTAACGCAGGCCCGCCACGGCCAGCAGCCTGATCATATCCGGTCTTTCGCAGATGGTGTCGGCGCGAATATACGTCCCGAACTCGAAGGCAAGGTTCCTTGATATCATCTGTTCGGCCAGGCGATGCGTCTGCCGCTCATCCAGTCCGAAGGAATTGTCGACGAAAAGAAGCTCCTTGAAACCCATTTTCCAAAGCGCCGTCAATTCTTTCAACATTCGGTCGGCGGTTTTGATGCGATAGCTTTTGCCGAATTCATGAACCGTGCAGAAACTGCAATTGAACGGGCAGCCCCGCGACATTTCCACGGCGGCGGCTTTTTCGCCCAGATAGATGGCGGGCCTGTAATCCAGCAGTTCCCATGCCGGCATCGGCAGCGTATTCAGATCCTGCTTTATCACTTGAGTCGCTTCACGGGCGCCGTCGCGAGATGGCGCCAACGCAACGCCTTTCGGCGCGTCGGCTTCGGGACCGGCGACCGCTCCCCCGTCGATCCACGCCGGGAACGTGTCGTCGGCTTCGCCGAGGAATACCGCGTCGGCGCCCCGTTTCAGGCAAAATTCATACTCGAAAGTGGCGAAGGGGCCGCCGCAGGCGATCTTTGCGCCGGGGACCGTCGCCTTTAAAGACCGGATGGTTTCTTCCAAAGTCATGGCGCTGACCGCGGACGGAAGCGCGAAGCCGATGACATCGGGCTTGAAATCGGCGGCTATATCCAAAAAATAGTTGCGCTTTTTACGATGCGCGGCATTTGCGGCGATTCGGATTTCGTGCCGGTCTTTGAGCGACGAAGCCAGGCTCGTGAGATTCAGGATGGGAAAGCGGGGAAACTTGTAATTGTAGCTTTGATAAGGATGCAGGGGCGATGTGGACAACAGGACTTTCACGAGTCGCGCCCCCGCGCTTCGGTTTCGGGCTTTGACCGCCACCATGCCATGCGATATCGGCCCAAAGCCAGCAGCGTCAAATACGGAATGAGCTTTATGAGCGTCAAAAAAAACGCGGGATTGTTTTTGATGATATAGGCCAGGTTGGACCATATCGCCGACGGGCGCAGCATGAAGCGGCGCGTGATGCGCCGGACGCCGCGATAGATGTCCTTCCGGCCGAGTTTCGTGACATTGCCGTTAGGATAGCGCTCGTAAATCGGCGTGTGGGGAAGAATCTGCAAAGGAAAAACCTGAACCATGTGCGCCGGCAGCTTGGAAACGTATCGCACGTGCTTTTCGATGGTCTCGTGCGTCTCGCCGGGCAGTCCCACGATGAGATCGACCAGACTGTACAATCCGGCGCGGCGCATGGCCGGGATGACCGCCATGAGAATTTCCGTTTCCTCCGGGCGGCGGTCGATGGCTTCGAGCATGTCCGGCTGCGTGGATTGAAGGCCGAAATGCAGGCTCGTGCAACCGGCCTTTTTCATGAGCTTAAAAATTTTCGCGTCGTCGCGCCTGTAACACGTTGGAATGCTCGAGCAGTTCCATTGAACGCGAAGATCGCTTGCGATCATCTTTTCGCAAAACTCCGTCAACCAGCTTCTTTTGGCGCCGAAGGCGTCGTCCTGAAACTTGACATGGCGAATTTTGTATCGGCGGCGCAGTTCGCGGATTTCGTCGATCACGTTATCGACGCTGCGCACGCGGTATTTGCGCTCGCCGACGGGATAAATCTTCGAGCAAAAAGCGCAGCGATAGGGGCATCCCCGCGACGCGCACACGATGTACCATGGATTTTTCTGAATGAAGGCCAGGTCGTTTCGAAATTTTCCCGGCGGCGCCAGATCCCACGCGGGAAAAGGCAGGGAATCCAGGTTTTCGACCTGCGGTGCGAGCCCCGCCTCTTTTAAGGATATGCCGCTTTCAATCACGCCAGGAATGCCGCGAAGGCTTTCGCCCGCCGCGATGCGGTCTGCTATTGGGGTGATGATTTCATCCGCCTCGCCGGCGACGACGGCGGTTGCGCCCGCATTCAGGTAATCCGCGTGTTCGAAGTGTCCCGGACCGCCGAGAATCACGGGGATGTTATTGTCGGCGGTTTTGATTTTGCGCGTGATGTCGATGACGTCGGCTTTTAAGGCGATGTTGTCGTAAATGCCGACAAAAAGCGGGCGGCGGTTTGTGAGATCACGGACGAATGGGTCGTCGAATCGGTCGTAGGCCCGGTCATGATAGGCGGCCTCATAGCCGTTTTGCCGCAAGACCGACGTCAGGTAGAGCATGCCGATGCTTGGAAAGGTCGAAATCCGCAGGTACGGCGAACTGGCGAACACCCTGTCCGAATCGCACAGGTGCAAAAACTCGACCCGGCCCGCGTGATTTGTTTTCGGTTTGTTCATGAAAATCCGGCGGCTGACGCCTTTACCTCTTTATTCCCAAGGCTCTTTAAACGCTAGTGTAAGCCCGCGCGCAGGTCAAACGCTGGATTTTGTGGTCAGTGGATTAGCCTCTTGCAAATTATCTGAGAGGTCGTTTTGAATTTTGCGACATTATATGGGATGTCGAATCAAGCACAGCCGAGGCTCGTGCTTCGCAGCGAAGCGCCGCTTCGCAGAGTAGTAGCGGCTTTCGCCACACACGTCTACAGGGCCGATATCTACCCGCTTACTCATTCGCCTTCGCTGGCGCTTGAGGCGAATCTGCCGTGCGCGGCTTGTGTTTGTTTCGCCCTGCGGGCTCGCACAGGCGAGGGCGCCTTTCGCCACACACGTCTGCGGGGCCGAAGCCATGCACCTTTCGCCCGGGCACGTCATGTGTGGCACACCCGCCCTCGGGTGTGAAAGGAATGTCTTGCAATCACATTTAGTCGCGACCACCTTAGGAGACATAGCCTATAGCGCGAGCTATGGGGAAACTCTTTTCCCATATTCAATTGATACGTGTAGACTATTTCAAAACCGATGAAATAATTGCCGCGATGAAAATATAGAGTTAAAAAACGTGGAATGATCTTTGCCGGAAAAGATGACTGATGGCGCAATTCAACTCACAAGATAAAAAACGCTGGGGCCTGTTGCTGGCGGCGTTTGTCTTAATACTGGCATGCATAATCTTTTGCTATCTTTCACAACGAAGTCCCGAACCTGAAGTCGCGCAGGTTGTCGGTCATACCACCAAGCCCAAGCCCCCACCCAAGCTCACGCGCCCGGTGCGTGAAAACACGCCTCGATCCCGGCAAACGAAAAAGACTGTCGAGGCTGCGCCGAAGACCGATACCGCTTTTAAGAACAACATGAGTCCGTACGGCTGCTTATTGAAAAATGAATATGACGAGCAGGCGGGAATTGTTCAGCAGGTAATCGACAAGAACTGCGACGGCGTAGCGGATTATTGCCGGGCTGAGGAACTTAATGAATACGGAGAAACGGTCCGCAAGGAAGACGACGGGGATTGCGACGGAGAGCCTGATCGCTGCTATGACATGCGGTACAATAAATACGGCGAGGAGATCGCTCAGGATTTCGACGATAAATGCGACGGAAGCATCGACAGTTGCCTGAGTATAAAGCGCAACGAGTATGGAGACGAAATTGAAGAGATCTTCGACGTCGGTTGCGACGGTAAACTGGATGACGTTGAAGTGACCGAAAACGAGGACGGCAAGGGCGTTTTGATCGGCGGCGATGAGCATCTTTGCTACTCATATGAATATGACGAAAACGGCATGATCACTAATAAGCAGCAGGGAAATTGTGGGGAGGAACCGTATATTTGCCGGTCCTACGCGTACGATCCCGCCGCGGAAACCAGGCGCGAAAAGCTGGATATGGACTGCGACGGCACGATTGAAGCGTGCCGCGTGAAATGGATGCCCGGCGGCAACTTTACACCGCACTACTTTACCGAAAACAACTGCGACGGAACCTGGAAAAATTGCATGATATGGGGCGAAGTCAATTGGGTGGGCCGAACCTTCATGGGGCATGATATTTGCGCGCAAAAGTACGAAGAAATAAAGAAAAAGTACCGGGAAGGGCAATAGAAGCGGCGATTAAAATGAATGCAAAGCAACTGGCAAAACTCGGATTCACGAAGGGCGAGGCGATGGATCTGGCGCGCCAGGCGTGCGTGGCGGGGGCGGGAACAGGATTGAAGAAATCCGCGCTACGCCGGATCTTGCGCGAACTGCGCGGCGATCCGTCGCGATTCAAAAACGATCCGATTTTCGGCGCGCTGGCAATTTACATGGCGGCGAACGAGGCGCCCGCCGGGCGATTTATCCCCCGCACTGAGGCGGCGAAGTATCACCGGTGGGGAGACAACCTGGACTCAGGTTCCGTCGAGCAGATGGAGCGGGCGTGCCTTTTGCCCGTGGCCGCGGCCGGGGCGCTTCTGCCCGACGCGCACATGGGATACGGCCTTCCCATCGGCGGGGTGCTGGCGGTTTCCGATGCGGTGATCCCGTACGCCGTAGGCGTGGACATTGCCTGCCGCATGAAACTCACCGTGCTGGACATGCCCGTGGCCGCGCTTGCCGACCGGCGTGAGGCTTTGATACGCGCTTTGGAAAATGAAACGAGCTTCGGCGTGGGAGCGGTTTTCAAAAACCGGCGCCGGCACGATGTCCTGGACTCGGATTGGTCCGTTTCACCGGTGACGCGCGACTTAAAAGACAAGGCCTGGTCGCAGCTCGGCACCAGCGGAAGCGGCAATCATTTCGTGGAATACGGGCAGCTGGAAATACAAAGCGACGCGCTTTCGATCGCCCCGGGAAATTATCTTGCGCTACTGAGCCACAGCGGAAGCCGGGGAACCGGGGCGCGCGTGTGCGAATATTACAGCAAGCTCGCCATGCGCCTGCGCCCGGATTTGCCGAAGGAACTGCGGCATCTGGCGTGGCTCGATCTGAAGAGTCCCGAAGGCCGCGAGTATTGGCTCGCCATGCAGCTTATGGGCCGTTACGCCGCGGCCAACCACGAACTCATCCACAGCCGCATCGCGCGCGCCCTGGGCGTCGAAGTTATCATGGACATCGAAAATCACCACAACTTCGCGTGGAAGGAAACGCACGGTAGCAAAGAGGTCATCGTGCACCGAAAAGGCGCAACGCCGGCGCACAAGGGCGTATTGGGCGTCATTCCCGGCTCCATGGCGACGCCGGGGTACGTGGTTTCAGGTTTGGGAAACGAGCTTTCCATAAACTCCGCTTCCCACGGCGCGGGCCGGTTGATGAGCCGTAAAAAAGCGAAGCAGCAATTCAATTGGAGCGACGCGCTTCCTCTTTTAAAGAAAAAACAGGTCGAATTGCTCAGTGCGGGACTTGACGAGGTTCCCATGGCCTACAAGGATATTGGTGAAGTGATGGCGGCGCAGCAGGATCTCGTGGAAATCCTGGCAAGCTTTCATCCCCGGATCGTCAAAATGGCGCCCGCCGGGGAGCCGCCGGAAGATTGAGTTTTAACTATCGGAGGACGTTCATATATGCCCCGGTTTACGTCGCGAATAGGAATCGAAGCCGATCCGAAAGAAGTTTTTACCTGGCACGCCATGCCCGGTTCGCTGGAGCGCCTCATGCCTCCCTGGGAGAAAATGCGCGTGGCGCACAGATCCGGCGATTTCGGCAAGGGCCTTGAGGTGACGCTGGATATCAGAAGGGGGCTTTTTGCGACGAAGTGGATCGCGGAAATCACGAAAGTTATCGAAGGTGAGTATTTTCAGGACGTGCAAAAGCAGGGGATCTTAAAATCCTGGACTCACAATCACCGCTTCACGGAAGAAGATAGAAATTTCTGCATGATGGAAGACGACATCGAGTACGAACTTCCCCTGGGAGGCGCGGGGCGGGCGCTGGCCGGTTCCTGGGCCGACAACTCGCTGGCTCGTTTGTTTCGATTTCGCCACGACCGGACGCGAAATGACATCTTCCGCCATCTTCGCTATCGCCGTTACGGGCAAAAACGCGTCGCCGTCAGCGGCGCGTCGGGAATGATCGGATCGGCGCTGGTGAACTTCCTGCGCGGCGGCGGCCACACCGTGCTTCCCATGGTGCGAAAACCCGCGCCGGACGGCTCGGGCGAAGTTTATTGGAATTACCAAAAGGGCGAAATCGACGCCGGCGCTCTGGAGGGCGTGGACGCGGTCATCCACCTGGCCGGGGACAACATCGGCAGCGCGAAATGGACGGAGGCGAAAAAGCAGAGCATCCTCGCCAGCCGCGTCGACGGAACGAAGTTTTTGTGCGAGAGCCTCGCCAAATTGAAAAATCCGCCTGCGCTGCTGATCTCGGCGTCCGCCGTCGGGTATTACGGCAATCGCGGCGACGAAGAGCTGACTGAAGACTCCGCGCCCGGCGAAGGATTTTTGCCCGACGTGGTCCGCCGGTGGGAAGACGCGACCAGCCCTGCGTCCGACGCGGGGATCCGCGTGGTGACGCCGCGTTTTGGCGTGGTCATGACCGCGGGCGGCGGCGCGCTTGAGCGCATGCTCACGCCGTTTAAAATGGGATTCGGCGGCAAACTGGGCGACGGGCGGCAGTACGTGAGTTGGATCGCCCTGGAAGATCTCGTCAGCGTGTTTTACTTTTTGCTGATGAAGGACAAGAAACTCTCCGGCCCGGTCAACGCGGTTTCGCCCAATCCCGTCGCCAACGCGGAAATGACGCGCATTCTGGGCCGCCTGGTCAACAGGCCCACGTTGGCGACAATGCCCGCCGGCGTCGTTCGCGCGATCTTCGGCGAGATGGGCCAGGCGCTTTTGCTTGACGGCGCGCGCGTCGCGCCCGAGCGCCTGCTCGACGCGGGATTTCAGTTCATGGATTACGACCTCAATATGGCCCTTTGTCGCGATCTCGGATTGATACAGGGGTTTTAATGACTTTTGTTCGGTAGAATTTTGCATGAACCGGGACCTTTGATCGGCTGATAAGAGTTGCAACGAATTTGCAAAAACAAAACTCAATCATGAAGGAGATCAAATGCGATCTAATTTCAAATGGCTGCTTGTTCTTTCGATTCTCTGCGTTATTTCACTGAATTCATCGATCGGTTGCGGCGACGATGACGATGATGACGACGATGACGCGGACAACGGCGAAAACAATTGCGCAGATCTTTGCGAAAAAGCCGTTGAGTGCGAAACCTCCTGCATTCCGTCAGACGATTGCGAGACATATTGCAGCGAGAATCTGACTCTCTCCGAGATTGAATGTGCCGAATTGTCGTCGTGTGAGCAGTTCAATCAATGCATTTGCGCCGATGAGGATGACGATGAGACAAACGACGACGTCGATGATGACGTGAACGATGATGCGGACGATGATGTTGATGACGATGCGGATGATGATGTGGATGACGACGTGGATGATGATGTGGATGACGACGCTGACGATGACAGCTTTGTTGATGCGGATCAGTATTTCATGAGTTCCGCCTGCGGAATCGGATCATTCAATGCCGATAGTCAGTGCTCTCTCATCGCAGAAGGATATGCAGATTCCCAGGAATCGGCTGTGGGCTGTCTGGGAGGCGACCATGACGCATACTGCGTCGCATTTTGCGGCCTGATGCATAATTGGAACTGCACGAATATGGAGGCCTGCGTCGAGGATTGCACGTCCGATACCTATCCGGACTGCAATGGCGCGCATTCGGTTTCAGGAACGGTCGACCTGAACTGGACCGAGCATGATCTCATGTTCGTAATGGTTTTTACGGCGCCTGACAACGGCCAGGTGACAATTGATTTTGGACGCGCTCAAACTCCCGTGGTCCCCGCGGATTACGAGTTCAATGTCTGGGCTTGCCTGGGGCAGGGATATATCTGCGCGAGCCTGGATGAAAACGACAATCATATGGTTGATGCCGGAGAGGGGATTGATTGCAGTGCGACCATCGACATCCAGACCACGGATATCACAGGCGTCGATATTCCCGAATGACATCCAAATAATTACCAAACGCCCGGTTCATGCCGGGCGTTGGTTTCAAAGAACAAATTCAACAGTCCATGGTTGACAAAAAGCGTAAAGGCATTCGGGATCATCTCCTTGCATGCACCCCAGGCAGCGTGTTTCCTTCGGCGGCGTGCCGTACAGGGCGGCCAGCTTGTTGCGGAATTTTTCGTTGCCGTCTCGCGTGGTGATATATACGCTGCATGTCCCGCAATACAGGCCGCATGGAGCCATTAATCCGCGGTCCGCGAATTCCTCGTCTTTCCATCCCTTCATAGCGTCCGCCTCTATGCCCAATTAACGTTTATGCTTCCGGTTCGAAATCGGGATCGAACGAAGGCGCGTACACGCATACGTCCGGCCTGTTTTCCGGACAGATGAGTTCCAGCATGGCGCCGCGCGCGGACGACAGCTTCGCCAAAAGCTCGCCGTCTTTGATACGCGTAAGCTCGAAGGTCGCGCCGGCGATGTTGCAATTCACGCATACGCGGTGCGTGAGATCGGGGTTGGGATACATCAGCCCCGCAAAATCTTTTCGATCGGCTTTAAGCACCCCCGTCAGGCGGTGCGTGCGATTTGTGAACGTGAACGACCAACTGTTTCTATTGGTGGCGACGTCTTTGGTGAAAATCGTTTTCGGACCGGCGAAGCGATAGATTTTCCCCTCGTGCGTCAGCTTGCCCATGGACAGGTACGGCGTCCGGAATTTCCCGATGTCCATGCGCGCGGAAAAACCTTCGAAAATGCTTTGCGGCGCGTTGTCGAAAGCGTTGCAGTGCGCCCACATATAATCCGAAGAATGAGACGGCCCCCAGTTGTGACCCTGCATCAGAGGAAGGTTTTTGAAACTCATGCGTTTGGAGTTGACCGTGAAGTGTCCTTCGGCCTTCGAAAGATCATAGGGCGTGCTGAGTTTGAACCTCGGGAGTTTGGATGAATATATAAAATCCAGAGGATAGACGAAAGAGGGCTCGGCGCTTTCATCGAAGCGGATGTCCCACTTGATCGAATTGCCGAACGCGTCTTGGAGATGGCCTTTCGTAAATCCCGGGCCGAAAGATGAGCGACCTGCTTTTATGCCGGCCTTGTCTTCATCATAATCGCAGCGCGCAAACTCAATGGAGTTTCGCATGCCGGCGTTTAGGCCGCGGTCTTTTGAACTGATGCGCGTGGCCCATACGCTGGCCATGGCCGGCCGATTGGCTTGGGTGAATTTCAGGATCGTGAATTTGATCCACAGCCCATAGCCTTTTTGCGGGTTGTTGATTTTAAAAAAGAAGCTTTCCACGTAACCGCCCGGAAAATCCGGTCTGCATACGACGAGATTGCGGCGCATTTTGTCGTTCATGATCATGACCTCGATGTCGCGCGTGTATCGAGCATGATAAAGCGCATTATCCGGCGCTTGTCCATACTCGGACAGCCAAATCAAACAAACGAAACCATCCGGCTTTTTTATATGGGAAAAACGAAGAGAACAACATGAAGGCGATATCAGCTTTTCAAGCGAAACAATCGCCGTAAAGAAAAACCGCCGCGCGCGGCTACCCGCCGCCTCCGGGCAGAGGCGACGGATTTAATCTCCTATTGTGATTATCTCTTCCCCGATTTCGGGCCGGCCTTGAAACAGGATGCGACCTTTGAGTTGTCCTGTGGCCGCGTCCTGTTCATGGATCGATACCGCCATCCCTTTGTGATAAGGCCGTTCATGATAATCGAGAATGAGAACCAAGTTCTTTTCTTTGAGACAACCCCGAACCAGCGCCGTTCCGCGATAGGTGATGGTGTCGAATGTCAGCGTATATTGAGCCCGTCTCGTGTGCTGATCGTTGGTGAGCCTGATAAATCCGGTCCCGGAATATACTTTTCCGCCCGGGTAGATTCCCCGTACGTTGACCGAATAGGAAACCGATTGGCTCGCGGCGTCAGCAAGAGGCTCAAGGATGCGAAGCCTGCGCTGCTTCGGGGCTAATTGAGCCAGTTTCGGGGGCGGCTTCGCCCTGGCAACGGCCGGCGATGCGTTTGCGGATTTCGCCGGCGTTTTCGAGCCTGTAGGTGACGCTTTAACTTTTTTCTTTGATGAACCGGCTTTTTTCGAGGCTTTTTTCTTGGCCGGAGCTTTTTTCTTCGCCGGGGCTTTCTTCTTCGCCGGGGCTTTTTTCTTCGCCGGGGCTTTCTTTTTGGCCGGGGCTTTTTTCTTGGCCGGAGCCTTTTTCTTGGCGACTTTCTTTTTCGCCGGGGCTTTCTTCTTCACAACCTTCTTGACGACTTTTTTCTTCGCCGGGGCCTTTTTCTTGGCGACTTTTTTCTTCGCCGGGGCTTTTTTCTTGGCCGGGGCCTTCTTCTTCGCTACCTTTTTCTTCGCCGGGGCTTTTTTCTTGGCGGGTTTTGCACAAGCCATAATTGTCCTCCACAAAGTTGTGTTTCGTAATTATGGCAGACTGCCTGGAGCGGGGATCGAACCCGCATGACCTTTCGGCCACAGGATTTTAAGTCCTGCGTGTCTGCCAGTTCCACCATCCAGGCGCTCTCGCGATAAAGCTTTTATCTTTATCCGTTAACGCCTGTCAACGAATCAAAGAACGTGCCGCCCGCTCAAATGACGCCTCCTTTCCATCGGTCCGGGCGTGCTGAGTATTTTATCAATCGGCCCTTGACGGGCTTTTGCGCTGTTTTACTTCCGCGATAGTTTTAATTTTCTTCCAGCCGGCTTGCGTCGAATTCTTCTCGGCGCGATGTAATCCAACTTGTTATCGGCTTAAATCCTTTGGCATTCTCCAGTGAGAATGAGTTTCATTTTGAAAACTTTGGCGTCCGTATCGAAGTCGTTATCAAAGGCGCTCAAGGATTCTTGTAGAGGGCGTTTCAATGTCGCGCCTGATCGTTGTGTTGGATGGATTTTGCGTTGGTGCGGCCCGCGAAGTTTTTGGTTGGGAAAGGAAAAAAAACACCGGGTCGTCAAGGAGGGAATTTTTCGGGCTAGCGTTACAGATTTCAGCTTATTCATATCCTCTGATCGAGTCCCGAATTTGTTTACCCGGTTTATGATTCAGCCAACCGCTTGTTTTGAAGTTGATTTCTTTCCTGGAAGAACACCTTAGGTCATACAATATTTGGTGTCAATATTTTTTTCGCCTACGACAAGTAGATATGTCGATTTTTTTCAATTTTATTTCTTCACGTGTTCAGTACAGATTCAAATCTTCACGTGATATGTCAAAACGGCTTGATGTGACAGTTGTCAATAGGAACCGTCATCGGCTCATCAGCTTGTATTGACGGGCCTTTCAGCGCGCCCGACGACATCGAAAAATTAAAAAAAGGATTTCTTGACGATGCCCGACGGGACGATATAATCCCTTCCTTTGGCGAAGGAATCGTCGAGCGTTTTTTTCAAAGCGCAAAAATTTTTACGGCAGCCATCAAGCGAGTACGACATGAAAAGAACTCATATGTGCGGCAGGCTCAGAGCAAAGCAGGAAGGCGTCGACGTCGTCGTTTGCGGATGGGTGGCGCGAAGGCGCGATCTGGGACAGCTCATCTTCATCACGCTCAGGGATCGCGAGGGGGTCGTTCAGCTTGTCTTCGATCCCGCCGATACGCCGGCGCCGATCATGGAAGCCGCGGCGAAACTGCGCGCCGAGTTCGTCGTCGCCGCCAAGGGCCGCGTTCGATTGCGCCCGGAGGATATGCGCAACAAGGATATGGAAACCGGCGACGTGGAAATCCTCGTCGGCGAACTGGAAATTCTCAACGAAGCGCAGGCGCCGCCCTTCGTGATCGTCGACGACGTGGACGCCATGGAGGATCTGCGCCTGCGTTATCGCTATCTGGATTTGCGCAGGCCGCGCCTGCAAAAGATATTCAAGGTCCGATACGAGGCATGCCGGATCATTCGCGAGAAACTCACGGCGCAAAGCTTCATGGAAATCGAAACACCCTATCTGACCAAGAGCACTCCGGAAGGCGCCAGGGACTACGTGGTTCCGTCGCGCGTGGCGCCGGGGCGCTTTTACGCTCTGCCGCAAAGCCCGCAATTGTTCAAGCAGCTTCTCATGGTCGCCGGATACGATCGCTACTATCAGATCGTCCATTGTTTTCGCGACGAGGATTTGCGCAGCGACCGGCAGCCGGAATTCACGCAGTTGGACATGGAGGCCAGCTTCGTCGATCGCGACGATCTGTTCGCCGTCGTGGAAGATTTGATGGCGACGATGATCGAGCGCATCAAGGGCGTGCGCCCGGCGACGCCTTTCGACCGCATGACCTACGCCGAGGCGATGGACCGATACGGCAGCGACAAGCCGGACCGGCGCTTCGGGCTGGAACTGGTGAAGTTGGAGGAGATTTTCGCGAATGCCGAATTCAAGGTCATCCAATCCGCGCTTCAAAACGGCGGAATCGTGCGCGGCCTTCTGGCGCCCATCGGCTCCTATTCGCGCAAGCAGATGGACGGATTGATCGAATACGTCAAACCGTACGGCGCCAAGGGCATCGTCTGGGGCAAACTCGTCGACGGCGCGTGGACCGGCGGCGCGACGAAGTATTTTTCCGAGGCGGAGAAAGACGCTTTAACCAAGACGCTGGGCGCGAAAGAGGGCGACGCTTTTTGCATCATCGCCGACAAGCCCAAGGTGGTTTACGATTCCCTGGGCGCGCTACGCCTGAAGCTGGGAAAAGACCTGGAGCTGATCGACGCGAGCGAAGAAAATCTTCTCTGGGTGGTGGATTTTCCCCTGCTGGAATGGGACGAGGAAGACGGCCGCTACTACGCCATGCATCATCCTTTCACCAGCCCGCTGCCCGATCATGTCTCCATGATGGAGGAAAATCCCGGCGACGTTCTCGCCGACGCCTACGACATCGTATGGAACGGCTACGAGATCGGCGGCGGATCGATAAGAATTCATCGACGGGAAATTCAATCCAGGATGTTCACGCTGTTGGGCATCGACGAAAGAGAAGCCGTCGAGAAATTCGGATTCTTTTTGGAGGCCTTGAAATATGGCGCGCCTCCGCACGGCGGCATCGCTTTCGGCCTGGACCGGATTGTCATGCTTTTAGTGGGAACCAAGAACATCCGGGACGTTATTGCGTTTCCCAAGACGACGAAAGCCGCGTGCCTGATGACCGAATCGCCGGGTGCGCTGATGACCGAACAACTCGACGAGCTCGGCATCGTCTTGAAAGTGAAGGAATGATCATGCCGAAATACATCCGCATCGATGAGGTCAAGGATTACGTGGGCGAAAGCGTGGAGATTCGCGGCTGGCTGTACAACAAGCGCTCCAGCGGAAAGCTTCATTTCCTGCAGGTTCGCGACGGCTCGCAGACGATCCAGTGCGTTATGTTCAAGGGGAATTTCGACGAGGACACTTTCAAAACCGCCGATTTGCTTTCCCAGGAAAGCTCCGTGTCGATTGTCGGCAACGTGAAAGAGGATAAGCGTTCGCCCATCGGCTTCGAGATCGACGTGACGGGTTTTCGCGTCATTTGCCAGGCGCAGGAATATCCGATTTCGTTAAAGGAACACGGCGTCGATTTCCTTTTGAACAATCGCCACCTGTGGCTTCGGTCCAAGCGCCCGCACGCGATCATGATGATCCGGCATCATTTCATTCGCGCCGTCCACGATTATTTTCACGATCACGGATTCATTCACGTGGATGCGCCGATTCTCACCGCCAACGCGTGCGAAGGAACGACCACGCTGTTTTCCACGGAGTATTTCGGCGAGACGGCCTACCTGTCCCAGTCCGGGCAGCTTTACAACGAGCCGACCTGTCAGGCCTTCGGAAAAGTCTATTGCTACGGGCCGACCTTCCGCGCCGAAAAGAGCAAGACGCGAAGGCACCTGATGGAATTCTGGATGGTGGAGCCGGAAGCGGCGTTCATGGAGCACGCGGAGAATATGGATCTCGCCGAGGACTTTCTGGAGTTTGTCGTGCAGCGCATCGTCGAACGCTGCGAGGATCACCTTGCGACCCTGGAAAGGGATATCGACAAACTGCGCGCCGTGAAAAAACCCTTCCCGCGCATCACTTACGACGAGGCCGTAAAGATTATTCGTGAAAAAGGCGGCCGGATCGAAGACGACGACGACTTCGGCGCCGAGCACGAAACCCTGGTCTCCGAATCATACGACAAGCCGGTGATCATCGAAAAATATCCCACGAAGGTCAAAGCCTTTTACATGAAGCGCGATCCCGAGAATCCGGCCAGAGTGCTGGGCATGGACGTCATCGCTCCCGACGGCTACGGCGAAATCATCGGCGGAGGCCAGCGCGAGGACGACATCGATATATTGCTGAAGAGCATCGACGACCACGGGCTTCCCCGGGAGGCTTTCTCCTGGTATCTGGATGTGAGAAAATACGGTTCCGTGCCTCATGCGGGATTCGGCCTCGGCATCGAACGGACGCTGATGTGGCTTTGCGGCGTCCATCATCTGCGCGAGACCATTCCCTTTCCGAGATTGATGGGGCGGCTGTCTCCCTAACGCATTTTTTGTAAGGGCGGGTGAATCATGCCGGACGAAAAGGAAAAGGATGTCAGGGTTACGGATCTTTTAAACGAGATCGACGATAGCCCGGAGCCGGAAACGGGCGAAAAAAGCGATTCCGACGCCCCTCCCGATCCTCCGAAAAAGAAAAAGAGAAGTTTAACGCGCATCATCCTTTATGTATTCCTGGGATTCGTCGCCCTGCGGGTTGCCGTATGCCTGCCCGGCCAGAGAGTGCACGGACCGCGGGACGCGCATCTATTAATCACGACGCCGCCGGAATTCACGTACGACGGCCCGGGCCAAATTTTTTACTTCGGTCAAAACTCTCAACTGAAAGGATCGGCGGTCAAGTTTCTCGCGCCTTTTCACAGCGAGATATTGGATCAGAACCGGGAAGTCATCGTTTTTCTGCCGGCAGGTTATGAAAAACTGCTGGAGCCTTTGCCGCTGGTGATCATTTTTCACGGATACCTGGATCAGCCGTTGCATATGGGCGCGACGGTGATCGAGGCGTTCGAGTACGCCATTACTATCGGGCAGATGCCTCCGAGCGTTCTGGTGTTTCCGGATATATCGCTTGGCGGCAGCCCCGTGGACAATCCCGATACGCCCTTGGACGATCGGCTGGGCTCCTGGGCGGTCAACTCCAATCGGGGCCGCTACCATGATTACGTCATGGAGGAACTGCTGCCCTGGATTTATAAGAACTATCCCGTCCGCGAAGATCCGTACGGCACGGCGTTGATGGGATATTCGGCGGGAGGTCATATCGCCCTGAATCTGACCATGAAGCATCCCAATCTGGCCATGTCCACGGTCAGCATCGCGGGAACCATCGACACGCGATACTCCATTAACGGCTTCAGGCGCCGCCCATACAATCCGGCGGCTTACAGACCCATAGAGGATGATAAACCGAAGCGCGTCGTGGTCCAGATCCCCGTCACCGGCAAATTTACCGATGAATGGGCTTTCTGGCCCGTATTCAACAGCGACGAACAGCCGGGTCCGGTATGGCGGGAGGACAAGCCGGTTTGGGAAAGGCTGCGCGATGAAAATCCCATGGACATGGCGCGCGATGATAAGTTGGACATGACCGGCCATGCGTTTTATCTCGTGGCGGGCCAAAAGGACGGTTTCTTTTATCAGCATCACATCGCGCCTTTTTCCGATCTTCTGGTCAAGCGCGGAGCGAAGGTCTATCCCGACAATCCCATCCGGCCCGGCGGGCACACGGGATTCTTTGTCAAAAAGGAAGCGCCCGACGCGGCGAAGTGGCTCGGCAAGCGACTGCGTGAGATTGAACTGCTCGCAAATACTTCGATCGCGGAAACCGAAACGGAAGCCGAACCGGAAAACGTGGAACCTTCGGATGCCGTGCAGCAAGAGCCCGCCGCGGAGGCGGCTGACGCCGGCGACCAGGATAAACCTTCTTTAGGCGCCGGAAGCAAATGAACCGTAAAATGATTTGAAATCATCCCGGTGCGATAAAAAACTTGATCACTTCAAGGAGTTTGCCTTGAGTATTATCCGGACGAAAAAATTCTCTTTCATGCTGTTCATTGCCGCCATATCCCTGTGCCTGTTTGCGGGATGCGGCGACGACGATGATGATTCTGATGACGATTCCGAGGACGTAAACGACGATCTCGATGATGATGTGAACGACGACGCGGATGATGACCTCGATGACGACGCCGATGACGACACGCAGTCCGAATGCGATTCCGGCGACGTGAAGTGCGGCGATGAGGCTTTGAATATTCTCATCTGCACGCAGGACGGGCAGTGGGCAATTTCGACGAAGTGTATGGAGGATCATGGCAGACTTTGTGAAAATGGGGCGTGCGTGGATTCTTGGGCTTACGGCTCTCCTGAATTTGAATCCTGCGCGGATGATCCCAACGCCACGGCTTTGAGTCTTAAAGAAAAAGCCGCGTGGTACGATGAAATCGCCTCGCGTCTGCACATGCATCCCGATGATAAAAGAATTCACAACGTGACGGTCCCGGAAGATGTGACGGAAGACGACGGAACCTGGGAGGATGTCGCCGACTGGCGCACGGGGGAAAACGACGGGCTGTGGACCGGCCTGTACATCACCTCGCAGGCGTTTCGTTACGCCGTGACCGGCGATGAAGATGCGCTGGCGAATTTGCGCGTCATGATGGACGGCATGATGATCGGCACGCGCATCACCGGCGTCCCGGGGCTTTTCACCAGGGAATATATCAACCCCGAAATTCAGGGCATGGACTGCCCGGCGGATCTCAACCGCTACGTTCCCGACGTGGAGAAAGACGACAACAAATGGGTGAAGGTGGATACGGACGGCGCGATCCTGACCTATGACGACGTGAATGAACAGTGGGTGCGCAACGCGCATTTTGTTCCCGACGAATACGCCGGTTGGTGCTGGCTGGACAACGTGTCCCAGGACGAGTACGCCGGGCACATGCTGGCGCTGGGCAGCGTGTATATGCTGGTCGACGACGAGCAGGTGCGCGGCATAGCGGCGCAGCTCCTGGAAGAAGTCGCCGATCACCTGATGCAAAACGACATGGCGCTGGTGGACTGGGACGGGCGCGAAACCGAGCACGGCCGTTTCTGGCCTTTGGCGCTGACCGACTTTCCCGGCTTCAATTCCATCATGGGCTTAAACTACATCAAGATGGGCGCCGTCGCGTCGGGCCGCGAGGATATACGGGAGTATTACGACGATTGCCTCTTGCAGAAAAACGGTTCCAACGACTGCCTGGATCGATACCTCACGCCGGCGCAATCTTTCGCCGACTGGCTATGGCTCACGGGATTTTACATCGGCCGGGACGGATGCAAATCCAACTGGAACAACATCGCCATGGGTTTTTGCAATATCTTCACGCTGATCTGGTACGAATGGGAAATCGAACTGCGCAAGCAGGTGCAGGGCGTGTTGGAAAATCAACTTTTTTATTATCATGACAGCCTGCGCGAGATGGCCGATCAGCACAACGCGGCGTGGGCGATCATCTTCGCTTCGATGAAAGACACGGGGCCCGATTCCACCGGGCAGGACATAGCGGCGGTCGATGACGCCATATGTTCTTTGCAACAGTTCCCGGAAAGCAAGGCCATGCCGGAGCTTCACGTGGGTGAAGAGGATTTTCCCACCGACCAGAGCTGCGAAAGCCGCTTTGACGGCGAATACCTGACGTACGATCCGGTTCCGGTGCATCTGCAATGCCCGCATACTTTTGTTTGGTGGAGCAATCCCTATGAGCATCAGGACTGCGCGGAGAATCCGCATGACATCAAACAGCCCGCTGATTATCTGATGCCTTACTGGATGGGACGGTACTTCGGGTATATTGACGAGTCGTGGTGATCGCTAAAGTGTCGAGAATCAAATTCAATACGCGATGACGCTGTCATTCCGAGTGAGTCCGTCAGGACGAGTCGAGGAATCCCTTCAAAGAGGCGTGATCGCCTTGTTATGATGTAAACGTTAAAATAATAATCCATCGTTAAAGGGATCCCTCCACTACGCTTCGCTTTGGTCGGGATGACAAGTAGAATTTGCAAACTGGTTCACTCTCTTTGCAAACTGGTTCACTCTCTTTGCAAACTGGTTCACTCTCTTTGCAAACTGGTTCACTCTCTTTGCAAACTGGTTCACTATTTTTACAAACGGGCCCGCTGCGACAAGGGAAAATATTTATTGCGCGGGCGCGGACAGCAGGTCGTCTTCAACGAGCTTGTTGAAAATGATTTTCGCCGCCTGCTCGTTTCCGAACGCGTTGATGTGCCCTGCGTCGTCGGACAGCGTCAGCGCGCTTGGTTCGTACCGCGCGTGCAGAATGTCGTTAACGGGAAGGAAAGGCACATCCATTTCCCGCGCCACCTTTTTCATGATGGCCTGAACCTCGCTTGCTCTCGATGCGGGAACTTCCGTGATTTCCGGCGACTGGTAAGCGTCGGCGAATAGCAGGCGCACGCCGTCTTTTCGCGTGATCTCGACGAAGGCCCGCAGGTTGGCTTCGATCTGATCCGGCGGGTTGGCGTCTTTGGACACGTTGAAAACGTCGCCGGCGCCGCCCCGGCTTTCACGCACCCCGCGAATCCATTGCACCAGGGCGTTATACGTCCGCAGGCGGCGCATTCCACTTTGCGCGGCGCTGATGAGGCTCTCCTTTTTCGGAAACCGGTTTTCGCTGATCCAGAGTTTCGTGATGTCGACGCCGGTGCGCATGGTGAATAACTCATGGTACGTGTACGGCCCGTGCGTGATGACGCCGTCGTTGACGTTGCTGTAAAAGATGATGAGATCCGGGTGAAAATGACGCAGCAGCAGTTTGTAAATGATCAGGTTGTGAAAAACGCGAAAGGCTTTGACGCCCCCGGCGATCCATTCGAAGTTTCGGTCGGGAAACTCCTTTTTCGTCATTTGGTCCAATAAGGCCGTAAAAGTATCTTCGTAGCGGTCGATTCCGTGCCCCCAGGCGTTGGAGCCGCCCATGGTGATGATTCGAAATACGCCGGGAGCTTTTTTCATCGTCGCGGGTCCCGACCGGAAATTGACGGCCTGGTCTTCGGCGGCGGGTTTGCCATTGGTTTCCGGAGTCCATCCCTTCGGGAGCATATCCTTCGGAGCCCAGAAAAAATATCGATGGGCTACGAAGTCCCGCCCGACGGAAAGCGGCTGAAGGCGGGAATTGAACGGGCCGACGCGAAATCCGATTTCAACGGCAACGAACAAAATCATGAAGGCCGTCGGGCCTAAAAGTCCGATAAACGGGATGTTTTTTCGATATTTGAAAATCAGAAGCAGGGGCAGGCATCCGCCGAGCCACAAGGCCAGATTGAGCATTAACGGTTCCCGGCAGCCGGAAAGCAGCCAGATTCCCAAAGCGGCTCCAAAAGCCAGAATGAAGGATATTAGGACAAATCGCCCTGAAATTTCGAGTAAGCGGCGCATTGTTGAAAGTCAATCGTTTAAGCGGAATTATGTCAAAAATGCCAATGACTCACCGGCGCGGATATTCAATCGGGATTATTTATGGAACACGAGCGCCGGAACGTGCCGATTCTTCAATAAAAATCTTGGCTTGACAAGGTTTCAGCATATGGCTATAAGTCTCAACCTTGACACGGGGGCAAGGGGAAAACCCGGCAACCAGCGAATAGCGAATCGAAGGAGCCAAAGAAGATGTACGCCGTTATCGAAACGGGCGGACAACAATATAAGATCAAAGAGGGCGACACTCTCAAGATCGAAAAGGTACCCGCCGAAATTGGAAACACAATCAAGTTCGACAAAGTCCTTCTGGTCAATACCGGTGAGAAATGCCGGATCGGCAATCCTTACGTGAAGGACGTCACCGTCGAAAGCGAAGTTCTGTTGCAGGACCGGCACCGCAAGGTCATCGTGTTCAAATACAAACGGCGCAAAGGCTATCAGAAAAAAAGAGGACATCGTCAGCACTTCACGAAGGTCCGTATTCTCAAGATCAACGCATAGCAAGTAATTTGTTGTAGATGCCCAAGGCATAGTTGGGAGGGCTATCATGGCTCATAAAAAAGCAGGCGGTTCGTCGCGGAACGGACGAGACTCGGCAGGTCGGCGCTACGGCGTCAAAGCTCACGGCGGCTCCATCGTTTCCGCCGGAACCATCATCACCCGGCAACTGGGCACCTTGATTCATCCGGGAACCAACGTCGGCATGGGCAAGGACTACACCCTCTTCGCCAAAATCGACGGCCTCGTGACGTTCGAGCGCAAGGATAAAAAGCGCAAAAAAGTCAGCGTCTATCCCTTGGAAAACGCTTAAAGTAAAAAAGCGGTTATCCATTCTGTTTTTCGCTTGCGAAAAAAATACGCAGATTCATCCCAATTGAATAAAAAAGATGAGCCGGGACCTTGAAAGGCCCCGGTTTTCTTTATAACGAATCCGTAGCCTCGCGCATTATCTTTCCCGCCTGAGAAATGCGGGTTAATTTCTCTCTTGACTTTTCCTCTGAAAAGTGAGGGAAAATACAATGAAATAGACCAGGAACCGGCGGAGATAAAAGATGAAAGCACATAATTGTTTTTTGGCGCTCGTATTTTTCCTTTTGATCTGCACTTTTGTCATGAGCACGGCCTGCGGCGGCGACGATGACTCGGATGACGACAATTACGTCGCCGAAGATGACGATTCGAGTTCGCCTGACGATGACAGCGCGGGCGCCGATGATGATATGTGGGATGACGACAGCGCCGATGATGATACGTTTGTCGACGATGACGCGAATGACGACGCGAATGACGACGCGAATGACGACGCAGATGACGATATAAATGATGACCTGGATGACGATATCGACGACGATACGAACGACGATGACACGGGCGACGACGACACGGCCGATGATGACACGGCGGACGACGACGAGCCGGAGATTATCACGGTGCTGACTTTCAATCTGCAGAATCCCATCTGGAATATTTTTAACGTGGACGACAGGACGCAGATCGTGGCCGATTTCATTCTGGAAAGGCAGCCGGATTTTATCGCCTTTCAGGAAGCGGCAGAGCTTGCGCTGATCCAAAACCGGGCCGAGGCGCTGGCGGAAATGACCGGCTACAATTACGTATGGCAGGAAACGCACTCAATCCCGCTGGTCTTTGACGAAGGCATCGCCATCATGACGAAAAGACCTATCGACTGGACCGATTACGATCGGCTCTCGCACCCGGACCTGAGTCTTTTCCGCAGAGCCGTTCTGGGTGTTCGCGTGAACATGGATCGGGGCGACGTGTATTTTTTCTGCTCTCACATGACCACCGCCAATAATCAGACGGAAAAAGCCGATCAGGCCCTTGAAATATGGCAGTTTGTTCAGGCGCAAGGACTGGAGCGTAGCGGATTTTTCGCCGGAGACTTAAACGCCGAGCCGGACACGCTGGCGATGAGTTTTCTGCGCGGGGAGGCGCAACATGACGGCTACACGGGAGATTTTTTCGACGCGTGGCCCGAAACGCATCCGCTGGATCCGGGCTTCACGCACCCGTCCGACGATCCCGAAAAGCGTATCGACTATATCTACATTGCGCCGGGCACGCGGGATGACGCCCTGTCCATGGAGTGCGAACGCGTCATGACCGAGCCGGTGAACGGCGTCATGGCCAGCGACCACATCGGCGTCCTGTGCCGCTTCGAAGTCCCGTGAAAGAACAAGGGGCAAGGGACAAGGGGAAAGAGGAGGACGCCCGGCCAGACCACCCGCCGAGGGCTTCAAATAATGATTATTGATTCTTTCTTTACGACCCACTAATCAATTGACATACTGAATTTTTCGCAAGAAACGCCCCAGGTGGCTATACAACCACCGGCTTTCGGATTCGTCGGTGAGAAAGCCGACTCTGGTTTGCCAGTCGTCTCCGCTCAAAAAAAGCATATCCTCTTTGCGGGTTTTATGTTTGTCCCGCGCGCGGAAATAACGAAATGGATCTTTGCTTTTAAAAACATAGAGTTTTGGCGTAAAGGGTTTTTCCGTATTGACGGAAAGCCCCGGCGCCAGCACCACCTCGTGCCGGATTCCATCGCCGTCTACGTAAAGCTTTTCCGACGCAAATATTCTGATGGTTACGCGGATTGCCTGAATGAGAATAAAGGGAAGGATGATAAAGAAGAAAAAACCCGTTCCGGCGGTGATCATGGTGACCAGAAGCAAAAAGACCGCCACCGTCATGTTCCATCCGTTTGCGCCTTCGGCCTCCATCACCATGCGAAGAAATTTGCCTTCGGCAAAATCGATGGAATAGCGCCCGCCGGGGCTTGTATAGGTCCGGATCTCGGATCGCATCTCCTCGACCGAGGCCGTATGGGCTACGTATGAATCTCTGTCGGAATCAGCGGGCGCGCCCGTGCCCGCGTGGAAATCATCGTCGGAGTGGAAAAATCCTTTTCCTTCCGCAATATCGTCAAATTCCTCCAGGGGGACATCCACCGTTTCGGAATAAACCTTCGCCACGGGAATGGCCTCGGGAATTTTCTCGGATGATACAATGACGGCGATGTCGTCATCCAGCAGATCGCCGGTGGATATCACTTCCTCATAGGCGCGATCGGCTGTGTATATTTTCCCGTCTTCCAAAGGAGGAGGTTCGGATTTTTCGCTGAAAGCTTTTTCGATGGCTTCGTCAAAGTCGTCTTCATGAAAAAAGGATTCCTCGGGGCCGCCCGGCGTCAGGAAGTCTTCTTCCGTCGATCCCGTCAGGATTGCGTCGTCGACGGTAAACTTGTCGGCGAATTCATCGAGCTTCGCGTCAGGCATCCCCGCGCCGAGTATGTCCGATGGCGCCTCGCCCAGGATATCGCTTTGCGATACAAATGAATCGTCTTCTTTCAACCTCTCATCGAACTTTATCGGATCCATTACGATCGCGGGCGGCGAAGTATCTTTTCCGACGGAGGATTCCGGACTGATTAAGGACTCGAAAGGATATTGCTGGACTCCGCTGTATACTTCTTCGATTTTCTCCATCAAAGGCGAACGGCCTTCACCGGTTTCATCCCCGGCGTTCAATTCGCCGAACGACGGCGTGGTTAAGGATGATTCGAGGATGTCTTCCACGGATTCCGATTCGATGGGCGAGCCGATGCTGAGATCGTCCGGGGTGGATTCGGCAAGGACGGAACCGCCGTCACTTTCGCCCGGCGCAGCGGAAGCTTCAGCTTCGCGTGTTTCATCCCCCGCCTGCTCCAGGCACTCGGGGCACACCGGATTCTCCCAGCTCCACTGATCGAAAGCTTTTCCGCATTCCCGGCAACGCAAAGCTTATTTCCTCCCGGTGTTTCAAGAAGGATTTATGGTGAATTCCTCTTTAGTCTAGCCGCATTTCCCGGCTTATTGAAGCGTCAAAAATAAAATTGATGATTTGTGTCATATTTTTTGAACCTTTTGCGGGTTACGGTGTCCAAAGAAGGTAAGACGGTTATTTGATAACAAGCCAACCAAACACAACACACTTCTCGCGTCCTGCGAGAATCGGGAGTCCTCCCTCCCGCACACGCAAAGCACGACCCAAAGAAACATCGCTTTTCGCCCCGAGACCCCAAACCTCGGGGCCTTTTTTTTGTAAAAAATGATGGATTAAATTAGCGGATGGGGTAGTGCCGCCCGATTTGAGGAACGATGACTTCGCCGGGTAGGTTGTCCCGAATCCAGATCATTTTTACTTCGCGTTGCCAGGTTTCGTCGTCCCAGCCCCAACCCGGAAGGCCTTCGTCCTCGTGGCCGCTTATGTGCATGAGGATCGTCTGCCGGGGCGAAAGCGTGCGCGCATATTCCCGGACGCTGCGAAAGGCGATGTGATTCGTGTTTTCGCCTTTGAACTCCTCGGCGTCAAAGCAATTGCAGTCGATGAAAAGATAATCGGCGTCGCTCATCAGCGAGGCGCTTTCGCGTTGCCGCGGAGTTTTGGGGTCGCAAATCCAGGTATTCGTATTGTCCAGGTCCCAAAGTAAAACGGCCTTTTGCTTACCGATTTCCACGACGTAGGAGGCGCAGGCGAAAGCGTAATTTCCGTCAGAATCCATGTCGGCGCTCATATGCGACACGGTGATCGGCCTGACCTTGACGCCATAATCCAGCTCGATTTTCGGCAAGGCTGTCCCCGGCGCGTTTTTTTCGCCGGAGTTTACGATGATCCCGTCGTGAAGCTCTCCGGCATAGCGAAGCCCGAGCCGCCTGCCCGAGTTCAAGCGGCACCAGACATTTACGGGATCCGGTTTCTCGCCGAGTCTTTCCCGGGACCGCCTGAAGGTTTTCAGCACGCGCTCCAGGCCGGATGTATGATCCGAGTGCCAGTGCGTGAGAAAGATTTGATCCAGGCGCGCGTTGCGGCCTTGCAGAAATGGATTTTCGCAGAGGCTGTCCACCACGCCCGCGCCGCAGTCGAACAGCGCGTGAAAAAGCGTTTCATCCGATTCCGGCGAGCGCAATATCAGCGACAGAGAGGTGTTGGCCCTTCGCCGGGGCATTTGACACCGGGCGCACGCGCATCCGAACTCGCGCATATAAGAATTGTCGAAGCCGTTGACGACGAGATAGCCTTTCATGTCAGGTCTCAATTTCCTTTTCCCCATTCGATTTGCGGCGTCTGGCTCACTTTGAAAAATCATGAATGAAAAGACAAGTCTTTCGTCGCTCGAATATTCCCGATATGCTTGCTCCTCACGCCTTGTCAACCGGGCGCCTTGCATCAGCCTGACTTGTCCTTTCGCCGTCGATTGGGTTAAATCATTTTCTTAGCTTTGGCCCTCGTCGTTGCACGCGGGCATTTGAATGGAAAGGTGTCAATATGAGCGAGCAATATCCCGCGGACAAGTGCGTTAAACTTTTCGAGCCGATTCAAATCCGCAACATGACCGTGAAAAACCGGATCGTCATGACGGCGATGCACTTGAACTATACGCCCACCGGCGAAGTCACCGACCAGCTCATCGACTTTTACGCCGAGCGCGTGGCCGGGGGCGTGGGCATGATCGTAATCGGCGGCTGCTCCATCGACGTCGTGGGCAGCATGCCCATGATGATCGGCGGGCACGACGACAAATTTCTGCCGGGCCTCACGCGATTCGTCGAGGAAATGAAAAAAGTCGATTCCGAGTGCATGGTTTGCGCGCAGCTTTATCAAGCCGGGCGTTACGCCTATTCCTGGCTCATGGGACAGCAGCCCATTTCCGCCTCGGCGCTTTCTTCGTCGTTCAATCCTGAAATGCCCCGCGCCTTGGAAATCGGTGAGATTCCCGAGGTGCAGCAGCGCTACGCCGACGCGGCTTTGCGTTTCAAAAAAGCCGGTTTCGACACGGTGGAGATCATCGGCAGCGCCGGATATCTTATCTCCCAGTTCCTTTCCCCGGCTTCCAACAAGCGGGAGGACGAATACGGCGGCAGCTTCGAAAATCGCGCGCGCTTCGGCGAAGAGATCGTGCAAAAAGTTCGTCGCGCCGTGGGCGACGATTACCCGGTGATGATGCGCGTAGCCGGCGCCGACATGGTGCCCGGCGGTCATACAAACGCTCAGTCGGCGCAGGCCTGCGTCATTTTCGAAAAAGCCGGCGTGGACCTTTTCAACGTCACGGCGGGCTGGCACGAATCCAAGACTCCGCAGATCACCATGAGCGTACCCCGCGGGGCGTTCGCGCATTTCGCCCACGGAATCAGGAAGCAGGTGGGCGTGCCGGTCATCGCGTGCAACCGCTTCAACGATCCTTTATTGGCCGAGGAAGTTTTGCGCAACGGCCTTTCGGACATGATCGGCATGGCCCGCGCGCTGATCGCCGATCCGGAACTGCCCAACAAGGCCAAGGCCGGCAAGTTCGGTTTGATCAGAAACTGCATCGCATGCAATCAGGGATGTTTCGATCACGTGTTTTTCGGCGAGGAGATCAACTGCCTGGTGAATTATCGCGCCGGACGGGAAGGGAAATACAAGGAGTTGCCCAAGGCCGATCCGGTGAAAAACGTGGTCGTCGTCGGCGGCGGTCCCGCCGGGTGCGAGGCGGCGCGCGTGGCCGCCGAGCGCGGGCACAAGGTTACGTTGCTGGAAAAATCCGAACGGCTCGGCGGCGGAATTCATCTTTGCGCGGCGCCTCCGGGCCGCGGGGAATTCATCCAGCTTGCGCGTTATCACGAAGCGGCGCTCAAGGACCTGGGCGTGGATGTGCGCCCCTGCGCGGATGCAACAAAGTACGTGGTAGCCGAACTCAAACCCGACGAGGTGATCTTCGCCGCGGGCGCCGAGCCGATCATGCCGTCATTTGCCGAAGGCGCGGCGATGAAAAACGTTTTTCTCGCGCGCGACGTGCTTTTGGGCAAGGAGCGCTGCTACGGCGATACGGTCATCATCGGCGGCGGCGCCGTGGGCTGCGAGACGGCCCTTTATCTCACGCAGCAGGGCGTGATCCGCCCCGAGGTCGCGGCTTTTCTGATCGAATCCGACGCCGAGACGGCGGATCGGGTCAAGGAGCTTCTCAATGAGCCGGTGCGCAATGTTTATCTTGTGGAGATGCTGCCGAAGATCGGAAAGGATATCGGCAAGTCGACGCGCTGGACCATGATGAAAGAACTCGCGCGCATGAAAGTCGACATCCGAAAGAAAACCAAGGTGCTCGGCATCGAGGCCGGCGGCGTGCGCGTGGAAAATCCCGAAGGCGAAAGCCTGCTTATCCCCTGTGAGAACGTGGTTTTGTCCGTGGGTTATAAAAGCGACGTCGCGCTTGCCGACAGCCTAACCGAAGCCGGCTTTCACGTGACCATGATCGGCGACGCAAAAAAACCGCGCATGGCCATCGACGCGGTGGCCGAAGGCTTCAAGGCGGGCATCGGCACTTGAGGAAATAGAAAATCTTATTCCAGCGATTGCAGGCAGGCTTTATTGTCATCGCCCGCCTGTTTTTCGCACCAAGCTTTCGCGGCGTCGCGCCCCTTGTCGCGCAAGATCGATTCGCCAAGCCCCTTGTAGCAGGCTTCGCGGACCGGGGCTTCACTCAATAGATCGCAAACAGCCTTGGCGGCGCCCCGATCCACGAGGCCGACCTTGTGCGCGACTCCCCTGTAACAGGCGGCCTGCGCCTTTTCATCAGGCAGTTTCCGGCAAAGCTCGTCGCCTCGGCTCAATGCGTCCAGCGCTACGTATCCCCCGGTCAGCATGACGCAATCCAGATCGTATTCATTTTCTTTTTGACATAGCTTGAGCGCGTTTTGCGGCGAAGAAGCCGCAACAAGCCGGATAATCTCTTTGCGGCAGCGCGTTTGCAACTCGGAATTTTCAATGGCGGCGCAAACGTCGCCGCGCTCGGGTTCCGGCGTCGATTCCACGGCGCCGATCATGGCCGCGCATTCACGGCGCAGGTCTTCCGGCTCGACGCCCTCGCACGCCGTAACGGCTTTGAGATAGGATTTGATATCCTGACCCGAATCGTCTTTGCGGCCCTGGACGCGGATCACAAGGGCGTAAATGATCAGGGGCGCAAGCAGGATCAGCAAAAGCAGCCATGGACTTCGTTTTTTACTGATGTCGGCAATATCCTGTTCCAAAGAGGTCTTCATGGCGTGATGTCCTGTGTGATTTGCCCGCCTGCCGGCATCGTGAGATTTCCCTCGGCGCATTTGCTCTTGAAAACCGGATTTTCCTTCAAACGATCTGCGATAAATCCCGCAAGATAACCGCAGCCCAGAGGCGTTAAATGCACGAAATCGAAAGCCACACCCTCGTTTTTCACTTTCTCCCACCCGGACGTCAGGTCGTAAAACTCAATCCCGTTGGCTTCGGCGAAATCCTTCATTTTCCGCGTGACGTCGGGCTTCATGGTTATGACGGGTTTCTCGCCGCCGCGGGCGTTTATTTCGGGAACCAGAACCAGTTGAAAATGATGATCGCGAGCCGCATCGAACATGATTTTCAGGGAATCTGAAATATCGATATTGGCGTTGTCGGCGTCGATGCGAAGCGCCGGCGCGCGGATCAGGCGTTTGCGCAGTTCGCGATAGGTCGCCAAGCCGGAAAGTTTGTCCATCATGACCAGCGTTGACGACCTTCCTGTCCCATATGTCAAAGCGCGTACGATGGAGGCTTCGTCCGGATTTTCCAGCTTGTCGATCTCGCTCCGGATTTTTCTGTGGAAATTTTCAGGTCTGGAATCCCCGTCCTCGTTGCCGCCGTAATACAAAATGACGGCGTCGGGCTCATAACGCCACAGAACCTCTTTGATCCAGACGGCGAGTTGAAAGGCGTTGTACCCGCCCCAACCGGCGTTGATAACCTCGGCTTTCGGATTGCAGCTTTGGCGAAGGATGTCTTCAAGCCGCGCCGGCCACGTGCGGCGCGGATCGCCGATCCCCGCTCCGTATGTCGACGACGATCCCAGGGCGACGATCCGCAATGCGCCGGGATTTTTTTGGTGCGGAAAATATCGGCCGCGAAATTCTTCGCCGCCTAAATTCTCATGATTGTTCAAAATATCCGTGTGACTTCGGATGGCCCACGTATCCAGCCTGGTGCCGGTTATCGGAATGATGCGGTCTGTCGGTTGCCCGCGGGTTTGCAGGTGAAATTCGATTCCGGCGATCGCTAAAATCAACAGAACCGGCAGGAGGATTTGCGCTTTTTGCAATTCTTTCCGGAGTCGGAATGCGTCGGTCATGGTCAGGGCCGCCGCCGCGAGGCAAAATGTCGAACCGATTACGGGCGGCAGATCTGTAAAAAACGAGATTCCGGCGGGCAGAGCAATCATCGGATAAACGGGAGCGGGATTTTTCAGGAAAACAAACAGCAGGATGATCACGCCGCATAATCCGACCATCGAACCGGACGCCTCCTCCTGATTCAGGGAAAGATGGAAAATCACGATTCCGAAAATCAGCAGCGCGACGCCGATGACAAGGCTCGCTCCGATTGAAAACGGCGTTTTGAGGTCCGCCTTTATGGCGAGGAATGCGGCGATGAAAAATGCGATAACCCGAAGGATCGCCGGAATGCCGCTTTCTTTTTCGTCGGGGATGACAACGCGGATTCGGCGGGCGGACGGGCCGTGCTGAATCAGCAGAATCCTGGAAATTGGAAGCGGCAACTGACGCGCGCCGATGTAAATATCTTTCGCCGACTTTATCGGCAGCCAGGCTCGGTATGCTTTGCCTTTGCCCAAGTGGATGTTGACAGGGCCGCTAAAGACACAAGGCTTTTGATCGTTCGTATTTTGAGCGGGGAAAGTCAGAGCGACCGCGCCGTCGGGCAGATCGCACGGCGCCGGGTTTTGCGTATTTTCGATATTCTCAAGCGGCGTTTGTACGCCGTCTCCGTTTATCACGATGCGAGGCTCGGCGTTCGGCGCAAAGCTGATCTTGAAAGCGCCTTTCATGGAAAAGGTGATGGAAACCGATTCTCGTGTTTTCGGGTAAAAGACGACGGAATATGATTCGGATATTTGAATTCCACGCAGTTCCAGGTGAAAGACTTTTTTGTTCACCAATCCTTGCGCATCGGTGATCGGGAATTCGCCTCCCAAAGCTGCGGAAGGCGCCAGGGCCTGCATGGGAGATAAATACGGCTGACCCGGTCCGAGCAAGGGAGCGGCGTACAAGGCGATGCTCATGATGACGACCGCCGCCGCGGCCGACAGCGCGGCTTTGATTCGATGCAATAGGCGATGTGCGTTTTCCCGGTTCATCTTATGCTCATTATAATATAGAAAAAGCGACGCAAGTCATGGGGTCTTCATCGAGTCGATTTCTTTATTGGATTCGGCGATGCGCAAAGTATGCCGGCAATGCTGGCTGGAGTCGTGGCCGCTCGGCAGGATATCGATATAACGCCACCAGCCAAGAGCCGCCATACTCGAAACGATGAAGGCGGTGGAAATGACAAGCGTGATCAAGGAGCCTTTGCGGCCTCTTGCCCATCGCCTGAAAATACCGCGTCGCGGGTCCTTGAAAACATCCATGGTTATTTTTTAAAATGAGTCCTGTATTCAGTAAGCTATATCATATATTATTCCGTCGGTCATTTGGATGAGCGTAGAAGGAAAAGGCGCTGAAAAAGAGACTGAAATACATAATTTTTTCGATTCTTCCGGCGGTTTTGCTGATCGCGGCGGCGGCGATGATTCTCCGAATGGCGGAAAAAGGAAAGGTCCTGAACTTGAAACGCCCGGATGATCGCGTTGCCGCGCCGCCAACGGATTTGCTGGGAGTTGTAAATACACCTGAAGGACCGTTTTACAAGATTGATTCCTCATACATGATGCCTTCTTCGTTTCCCGCGGCCAAAAGCGATACGACTTTTCGGATTATCGTTGTCGGTGGCTCTTTCGCATTGGGGACGCCTTACCTACATCAGAGTTTATCAGGCAAGCCGGGCTACGGCGGCATTCCCGACTGGCTGCGCGCCGAGCTGGCTCTTCGTTATCCCTCCCGCAATATCGAAGTGATTAACTGCGCCGCCGGCGCGCAAAATTCAACGCGCGTATATTGGATTATTCGCGATCTGTTCAAAGCGAATCCAGATTTGTTTATTGTTCTTACGGGAAATAATGAAGGCTATTTGCCGGCGACGAACTTCAACGAGGATCTGCATCGATGGATTCTTTATAGAGCGTTGAAAAAAGCCATTTTACCCGAGATAAAGCTTGAGGACAGATCCTATTTCGCGCCGCAGGACGAAAACACGAAGAAAATCCAAAACCGGTTTCAGGGCAACATTCAAAGGATTGTCAGAGTCATCAGGGATCACGATATCGATCTGCTTCTGGCGACGCTGCCGATCAATCTGAAATACGATCATTTCGACGTGGGTACGCAAGGCGAGCCGATTCCTTATCCCAAAGACGACGAGTTGATCGCCAAAGGGCGCAAGTTATATGATGAGGGAAAATACGAGGAGGCTTTGAAAGAATATGCCGCCAGCCCGAATCAGGCTTTCGCCTCCTTTTTTACCGCGCAATCCCTGGAGGCCCTCGGACGCTACGAACAGGCCGGGGATTTTTACAAAGTATTCACCGAGAATAATCCCTTGAATCGCATGCGGCCTTCGTTCAATGAATTCATACGGAATATCGGCGAGGCGGAAAATATCCCCGTGGCCGACCTGGAAAAGGCTTTGGAAGATTCGTCCCCGCATGGCATCCCCACGCCGAATCTGTTTGTGGATTATTGCCACATGACCTGGAGCGGCTATCAGCTTATGGCGGGCCGGATCGCCGAGACTCTGATCGGCGCCGGTCTCATTAAAGGAGCTGAAAGCGAGCCTTTGCCGCCGCCGGATATCGAGCAAATGATCGAGGCCAACGGATGGCGTGATATTTTGCAATTTCCGTAAGATTATGAAAACAGAGGGGAAATTCGATATTCTCCGAAAAGCTACGCTCATTTTATAAAAAAAAGTGACGAATTCTTGCCGCCGGCGTGTTGAAAGATTGTGAGACGAAAGGAATTTAACGATGGCCATCGATGTCGAGGAATTTTACCGACGCTTTGGTCCGATGGTGATGAGGCGGTGCAAATCGCTTCTCAGGAACGAGGATGAGGCCATGGACGCCATGCAGGATGTATTCGTCAATGTCTTGAAAAACGAGAAGCGATTGACGCAGCAGGCTCCCTCATCCCTTCTTTATCGGATCGCCACGAACGTCTGCCTCAACAAAATCCGCGCCCGCAAGTGGCATTATGAAAGCGAGGGTTCGGTGGATGATATCCTGCTTCGCATCGCCGACGCCCGCGATTTCGAGGAGCAAAGCCTGGCCAGGGGAGTTCTGGACCGCTTGTTTCAGCGGGAAAAGGAATCCACGCGGACGATTGCGGTGCTGCATTATCTGGACGGTATGACGTTTCAAGAGGTGGCGGATGAGGTGGGGATGTCCGTCTCCGGCGTTCGGAAAAGACTTCGGACGCTGAAATCTCATGTCCAGGAACTCGAAGGAGCTTAAGAGATGGACGAAAAAGCCCGAAAAGTACCGGATCTGACGCTGGAAAAGCTGGTCCTGGGCGAACTGTCCGAAAAGGAAAAGGCCGAAGTCCTCGACGGACTGAAGTCCGAGGAAAACGGCATGGCGCGCCTGGAAGAAATCAGGAAATCCAACGAAGATATTTTACAAAAATACCCTCCCGCAAAAATGGCGCAGGATATAAAGGGAAAACTTGCCGCCGATTCCCGGATTGCCGGGGCCGCCGAGCCGTTTTGGAAACGGTGGGGGCTTGCGTATGCCGTCCCCTTCGTTCTGACCGCTATTTTGGCGATCGTGATTTTGCCGAATTGGCCCATCGGCGCAAATCATCACGCCCATCGACCGGACGATGAAAAGATACTCCTCAAAGGCCATCCGCATCTGATTATTTACAAAAAGACCGGCGACATGGCGCGGATGGTCGCGGACGGCGGCTTCGCGGGGCGGGGCGACGTTTTGCAGATATCCTACGTTCCGATGGATAAAACCCGAGGCGTCATTATCTCTCTGGACGGCCGCGGCAACGTCACATTCCACCTGCCGGAAAATCCGGACCGTGGCGCGGCAATCCTTGAAAGTGAAAAGACCTATCTTCCCCATTCCTACGAGCTTGATGACGCGCCGGATTTTGAGCGCTTTTTTTTCATCACCTCTGATGTCGACATGGATTTAACGCAAATCCGCGCCGCCGCCGAGCGCCTGGCCGCCGGCGCCGATCGGGGTCGGGACGGGGATTTGGGTTTGCCGAAAGAGTATGAACAAAGCAGCGTCCTGCTGAACAAAGGCCGGGAGAACGAAAAATGAAAAGGACGATATGCGCCGTGCAATTGGCGCTGGCCTTCGCGCTCATTGTTTTCGCGCCCCATGAAGCGGCCGCCGCCGGAATCAAGCGATACGCCCTGATCATCGGCGCCAACGACGGCGGCGCCGACAGGGTCCGGTTGCGCTTTGCGGAATCCGACGCCCGGTCCGTCGCCAGGGTCTTGAGCGAACTCGGCGGCGTCGAGCACGGCGACCAGGTGATTTTGATGACGCCTCAAAAAGAAGCCATCGAAAAGGAAATCCATAATATCGACAAACAGATTCGCGAGGAAAAGAAACGCCGCACGCGCACCGAATTCTTTTTTTATTACTCGGGACACTCCGACGAGGAAGGGCTGTTGCCGAGCGGTCAGAAACTCGATTATCGAAAGCTTCGGAAACTGATAGATTCCATCGATTCGGATGTGCGCATCGTCATTCTGGATTCGTGCGCGTCCGGGGCCATGACCCGCCTCAAAGGCGGCAAAAGGCGGCCGGCTTTCATGATCGACGAGTCGACCGAAGTCAAGGGCCGCGCTTTCTTGACCAGCAGCAGCGCCGATGAAGCCGCGCAGGAATCGGACAGGATCGGCGCGTCCTTTTTCACGCATTACCTGGTTTCGGGCCTGCGCGGCGCCGCCGACACCACGCAGGATCGCCGCGTGACGCTCAATGAGGCGTACGTCTACGCCTTCAACGAAACGCTGGCCCGCACGGAAAAAACGAAAAGCGGCGCCCAGCATCCCAACTACGATTTTCAGCTTTCCGGCAGCGGCGATCTGGTCATGACGGACCTGCGCGGGACGACCGCCGGTCTGATCATCGATCAAAAAGTCCACGGACGTCTTTTCGTCAGGGATTCCCACGGCCAGTTGATCGTCGAACTCAACAAGCCCGCCGGCAGAGCCGTGGAACTGGGATTGGAACCCGGGCAATATACCGTAACGCTGGACTCCGGGGGCCGCTACCTGGGCGGCAGGATCCGCGTCAACAAGCTCGGCCACGTGGTTTTCGACGAAAGCCGCCTGCATGTGATCGACAGCGAGCTAACGGCGGCCCGGGGCGATATCCCCTCGGATAATAAGCGCGTTCGCCCTGAGGATAAATCCGACGAAGATTACGAATACGTGCCGCTGAACGTCGGACTTTTCCCGCCGATCAGCATCAACGGCATTTACGACAGGCCCATCCTGAACAACGTGTCCCTTGGCGTTTTGGCCGCGAAATCGGCGCGGTTGCGGGGCGCGGCGATCAGCTACGGCTTCAGTTACCAGACCGAGGACGTGGTCGGCGCGCAGGGAACCATGGCCGTGGGACTCATCAAAGAGGGATTCGTGGGCGCGCAGGCCGCGGGCCTGACGAGCATCACCCGCTTGGATGCCAGAGGCTTTCAGGGTTCGGGCATCTTCTCCTATCTGGGAGGCGATCTGGTCGGCGCGCAGATTTCCGGCATCGGGCAGTATTCGGGCGGCGACGTGAGAGGATTCAAAGGAGCGGGCATCGCGTCGATCAGCGCCGGGAACGTTCGCGGCGCTACCGCTTCCGGAATCTTCTCCTACGTGGGAGGCGATCTGAAAGGCGCGCAACTGGCGGGGGTCGGCAACTATTCCTGGGGCGGCATCCGCGGCGCGCAGGCTTCGGCCATCGCCAACTACGCGCCTTATATATACGGAGCGCAGATCGGCCTGGTGAATATCACGCGCAGCAAAGTGGACGGCGTGCAATTCGGCCTTGTTAACTATTGCGAGGATATCGACGGCGCGCCCATCGGCATGGTCTCGGTGGTGAAAAACGGGACATACGCCCTGGATTTCTGGACCAGCGACACGGCTTTGACCAACGTCGGATTTCGCCTGGGCAGCAAGTACGTTCACAATATCATCGCCTTCGGATGGCAGCCCATCGACGGCAAGCCGAAAGGAATGCTGGGCTGGGGCATCGGCGTGCACCTGCCTTACGAGCGCTTCTGGTTCGAATCGGATTTCATGTTCTACGGCGTGGGCGATTCGGACGATCACTCCGAGGATTACTGCGAAGAAGGGGATGAAAACTCACGGACCGCCGAAAACGGCGAAGACGGTTGCGTGGATCCGGAAAAGAACTTCAACGCTTTTTCGAAAATTCGCCTGACCGCCGGTTATCAGATCACGGATCACGTATCCGTTTACGGCGGCGGAGCATATAACATTGGCTTCGCCGGGTCGGAAAGCGACCTGGATTCCAGGCGTTTGACTTGGATGCCCACGGAAAAAATTGCCGATGAAGACGATGTGGTCGTCCACGTATGGCCCGGCGCGCATCTGGGCGTGCGTTATAACTTCCAGTAATATCTTGAAAGCGTAACTTGAAGGTTGCGACACAATATCTGCCAAGACCTCATCACCCGGTTGCCGGCGCATATTACTGTTTACATTCGGTCGGATAAACTCCATAAATATCACGTTGATTAACAAGCATGACGCTTATGAAGGAGTACATGATGAAATTGAGAATTTTCCTGTCGGCTCTGTTGGCTCTGACGGTTCTTTCGTCTCTGGCCTTGATAACGGCGTGCGGGGACGATGACGACGATGATGATGACGATGACGACGACGACGACGATGATGACGCCGATGACGACGACGAAGGCAATCCCACGGTGGATGAGGCGGTGGCGAACTGCACCAGTCACTGGACCGACTGCGACATGACGGACGCGGATCCGGCGGAGTTTTGCGGCGTCTGGATGAATTACTACGAGTCCATGCTTATGGATGGAGCGGGCCTCGACGCCGAGTGCTTCGCCAACGCTTTTGAGGCGTTCTGGGAGTGCGTCGGCACGGATTGCGGCTTTGATACGACCTGGGGACAGTGCAATATCGAATTGGAAACGAACCTCAACTCATGTCCACCGGCCTGATCGGCGTTTGCCGCTGAATGCCCGGGTCTTAGGTATATGTGTATTATTGGATATACCCGATATCTTCCGGATATCGAAAAAAAAGCATTGAATTTTTATATCAGATCGGGCATATAGGCGATGGATTTCGTGAAGCCAATACTAACGAAGGAGAAATCAATGGAAATCCGTAAACTTTTCTTTCTGTCCCTGATCACTGCACTGGTTCTGTCTCTGAGCCTGGCGATTGCCTGTGGCGACGACGACGATGACGACGATGACGACGATGACGATGATGATGATGCCGACGACGACGCCGGCGACGATGACGCCGACGCCGTTTTCAGCGGCGCCATGGATGATTGCGTGCAGTTCTGGACCGATTGCGACATGGCTGATGTCGCCGAAACCTATTGCGATGCGTGGCTGTCCGCCTACGAAAGCCTCGAAGGCTTCGATGCGGCATGCCTCGACGCGGCGTTCAGTGATTACTGGGCTTGCTTGGGCGGCGACTGCAGTGCGACCGGCGCCTGGGTCAGCTGCGGCACCGATTTCGCCACGGCCGTGGGTAGCTGCTACTAAGAAAAAGTAAATCAGAAAAATTAACGGCCGGGCCTGAGCCCGGCCGTTTTGATCTTTAAAGCCCGGTTTTCGTCATGCCGACGGCGCTGATGATGACATCGCCCATTTCTTCTTGCGTGATTTCGATATCCGAAAATATATTTTTATCTTGCGATTTGTGAAATGCGCTGATTTTTGATTCCAATATAACGGCAATATCCTTGAGTTCGGTTCTTTTTTGAATTTCCGGCGTCAGAGCTTTGAAAAAAGCCTCCTTGATCGAAAAAGCGCTTAAAATCCGCTTGTTTCTGTCATTTTTCGGCAAAGATTCAAGTCTTTCGAGTTCCTCGACCGACATAATTCGGCGGGCGATTCTTTCAGACACCGGTTTAATGTGCTCCACATCGACGCCGACGGCCCAATCAGTTTTTATCGAAGCCAAAGCGACGGCGATATCCTCTTTGTGGGATATGGATCCCGCAATGCCCCGTGGCAGCGCCGGGGCGCCGCGCTCGTCGGCAAGAATCGACCCGCAGGAAATCCCCAGTTCACCGAGCGCTTCACGCATCGCGATTCTCCCGCCGATCCATGTGATACGCCGTCGAATGGAAAGCCCGGCGGCGAAAGCCTGCTCTTCCGGGTGAAGTCCGGCGATGACATCATCCGGGATGCTTTGCGCCCTGCGGGGAAGGCAAACGCCAACCAATAGTCCGATATCCGTTTCGGACCGATAAATTTTTCGGAAATATTCATTTTGCCGGGCATCGGCTGTTTTCATGATGTTGACCATTTCCCCGCTTGAGAATTCATCTGTTACTCATATCCCGGCAGGGCGAAAAAAAAAAGTTCGTCTCCGTGCGCTGATGGGAATCCATGAATCGGTGTTTGGTTAACGACATCTTTTTTTGCGGGCTCGATTCGTGTATATTTCGATCCGATGTTACCCTCGCCGTTTAAACAAACTCTGATAATGCTGGGCTTCGCGCTTTTGTATTGCGCGTCGCAGGTCGGCATCGCGCATCATGGCGACGGTCGGCACTATGCCCTGGCCGCGCAGTTGGTGGAAAAGCAAAGCATCGACGTCAGCCCTTTGTGGTATTACACGGGAGTCAAAGACCCGCAAGGCAAGCGCCTGATTCTCACCGAAAGGCCCGGCGCCGCTGTCATGTCCGCGCCGTTTTATCTGGCCGGGACAATCATTTCGAAATTTTTGCCGAAAGCCGCAAGCGAGCAGGAGTTCGTCAGCTTCACCACGCAGATTACGCTGGTCGCGTCGGCCTGCGCCATCGCGGCGACGGCGATGCTGATTTTCTTTTTATGCCTGGAGCTCGGATGCAGGCCGCAAGCGGCGTATATCGCCATGGCCGCCTTCGGGCTTACGACGCCGGCGTGGGTCTATGCGGGGCGTTTGAACGAGGCGCCGTTTGCGTGTTTCGTCCTGGTGCTTTTCACGTATGGCTATATGCGGCTTCGCAGCGGATGGGATACGCCGGTCCAGCAACTCGGCCTGGGCATCTCCCTGGGATTGGCTTTGCTGGTTCACGATCTGACGCTGATGCTCTGGCCCGTGTTCATGATCCTCGTCCTCTTGCAGGGAAAGCATCTGGCGACGAAAAAGATAAAACTCCTGTTTATTTTTACGCCCGTCATGGCGGGGCTGCTGGCGTTTTTCGCATACAACAAAGCGGCCTACGGGGGAGCGATCGCCGGACCCGGCGGAGGATCGCTGATTGCCGGCCTTATCGAGCGCTACACCACGTCGCCGCATATGAGCGGATTGCTGTCTTTGCTTTATGCCGGCGGCGGCGGATCGGCGACCATTGCGGATATCGTCATGCCGCCGAAAGGGCTCGGTCTGCCGCGGTATCCCGGCCTGCTCATCGCAGTGCCCACGGCGCTTTTGTCGCTTCTGGGAATTATGAACCTGCGTCGCGAGCCCATCACCAGGCGTCCGCTTTATGTTTTGATGATCATTATCGGCCTCTGGTTTTATCTGGCGACGGGACGGAAAAATCCCCTGTCGGAATTCGACGGCGACGTATCCGATCTGCTGCCGGTCATCGCGCTGCTTTTCGTTTTAGTGGGAAGTTTTATCGATTATCACCTGATGGCCATGAAGGGATCGATCATCAAATCCCTTTTTTGGCTGGTCTTCGCATATTTTTGCCTGCTGGGAACGGCCAACGCGACCGGCCTTATCATCACGCGCAATATCGGTCATCCCAAACCGCAGGTGATCAAAGACATCCTGCCGGCCGCGCCGACCAAGATGCCGGAGCATATGAATCACAAGCAGGCTTTGCCGCTGCTTTTCCCGGCCCTGGCCAATCTCATATTCCTGCTGCCCATCGCGGCGATCCCTTTGGGCGCTCCGATTGTTTTTCGCATGACGAAAAAATCGAGAAAATCGGCGAAAAAGAAAAAGGACAAGGACGTGGGATATCGCGGCGGCTACAAAGCGAAAAAACGCACCACGCCCATAACCGACCGGGAGCGCTACGAAGCGGCCCTGGCGGCAAAAGGGGAAACGTCCCGGGAGACGCCCGACGCCGCGGCGGTTTCCGCGCGCACGACAAAAGCCCCCGCGGGCCAGGCGCCGCGCCCGAAGGCCCCGCCTAAAAAAGCGTCGTTCAAGGATATCGAAACGGATCTTATGACCGACACCGTCGTGTTCGAGGACCCGGAAGAAAGCCCGCCGCCGAAACCTCCGGTCAAAACCAAAAAGGTCTATCAGTTCTGGGACGACGAGGAAGACGACAAGTAGCGCGAATTCGGGTACCGGGTTGCGGAATTTGCCTGCTTTGCAGGCTTAGAGAAAATAGTCCACTGCTTTAGAGACTGTCGATAAATGAAAAAGCATCCAATTTTTGTCATTCCGACCGTAGCGAAGCGAAGTGGAGGAATCCCTTTAACGATGCGCGATTATGTTGTTAAAACGCGCACTTCACAAGGCGATAGCGCTTCATTGAAGGGATCCCTCGACTCACCCTAAAGGGCTAGCTCGGGATGACATGGTGTGGATTGTTCGATGGCCCTCGACGGGCAGTTTGCCGAGTCGGCCAAGCTGGAAAAGGCGATTCACAGGAATTTGAAGGGGATAGGCTATGGCGTATGATCCGAATATCCCGTACGACGATTTGCCGAGGCTTCCTCCCGGCGCCGACGTCGAGACGAAGGCGGTTCTCAAGCAATGTCTGAGGGCCGCCAGAGCTCTTGCCGAATTGAAAGGCGCTGGCGGACTCATTCCGGATCAATCGATTTTGATTAACGCCATTCCTTTTCTGGAAGCAAAAATGAGTTCGGAAATCGAAAATATTGTCACAACCCAGGATGAGCTTTTCGAAGCCGCACTGGAGGATATCGACGCGGCAAGCCCTCCCGTTAAGGAAGTTTTGCGCTATCGCACCGCCTTGAAACACGGTTTCGACGAATTGGCGAAATCGCCTCTGACGCTGGATTTGATCCGCCGGGTCTGCGGCATCTTGCGCGACGAGGATATGGATTTTCGGCGCGCCGACGAACGGGTCGCGATCATCAATCGGAGCAATAACGCGATAATATATACGCCTCCGACCGGTGGACCGGATTTATTTCAAAAGCTGGAAAACCTCGTTGATTTTCTTTTAGTCCCGAAGGGTCCCGATCCTCTGATTCGCATGGCCGTCGCGCATTATCAGTTTGAAGCCATACATCCCTTTACGGACGGAAACGGACGCACGGGAAGAATTCTGAACATTCTGTACATGCTTCATTCCCGGTTGCTGAATATCCCTGTTTTATATCTGAGCCGCTTCATCATTCGGAATAAAGGCCGATACTATACTCTCCTGCGGGACGTTACGGAAACCGGCGATTGGGAGCCGTGGCTTCTATAGAATTGATCGAGCTGATTTTCCGTCAACCTTATTGCAAGATTGCCTTCGTGGTTGAGGCCGGGATCGCGAAACGGCAAGCGGCCTCGGATTATCTTCAGGCGCTTGCCGATATCGGCGTTCTCGCCAGTGAAAAACGAGGTCGGGAAATGGTTTATAAGAATCCGGCGCTGATCAAGGTGCTGACGGTATGAAATGTCGGCGGCATCGACCAATTCGGACAACATGTCGATTTTTGAGATGCAAATCGACATATCCCGATTTTATGTCGATGACATCGACGCATTCGGCGGACATGTCGATATCGGGGCGAAATATCGACACGTTTCATAAAAGGGTAATTCCCCGAACGTCGGCCTCACCATATTCGGCGTTTTGCTTTATTATGCTCTACAAGTTTATTCACAATGGTGATTTAAGGCCGTGCCTTGCGTCTCGCCAATAAAGAAGGCAGCGCACAAACGCGGACGGAGTGAAAAATGAAAGATTTTAAATTAATGATATCGGTAACTTGGCCAATAGTATTATCAATGTTTATCGGGATTGGGTCTGTATTGGTTGTCTTTCTCATTTTTCGAAACAATTGCCTGGTAGATGGAAATCCTTCTTTAATCTGTAATTCCATCTTAGCAAATCCTCCATGGACTTCATTGACAGCCTTAGCCACCATGTGGTCTCTAATATTGGTTTGGATTTGGCGTGAGAGAAACAAACGCCTGGACATCCGAAACGAGACCCAGCGCCGGAAATTCGTGACAGTCACCTATTAATTGTGAAATATAGCAGAAATGTGTGATAATAGGAAATTCGTGACGGTCACCTACTAATTGTGAAAAATATACGAAATGTGTGACAATGTGCTGGTCAAGATTTCTTTGGTCTTCCCACGGGTTTTGGTCTCAGCGCTTCTCCCAGGCGTTTTTCCAGTTGCGTGATGAAAACCTTGCCGGCCGGTGGATTTCCGCAGTGCGTGGCTTTGTGGAATTGCCTTAGGTATTGGCCGGTCCGAGAATTCAAACGGCGGGCTTCATTCTTCTTCGTCCCCTTTGCGGTGCGCTCTTTGCCATTTGTCGGGCGGGGATAATCTCGCGGCGAGGGCCTGTTTCAATTTCCACATGATGAATACCGGCGCCAAAAGAAGGGCTTTCGTCAATTTCCACGAAGGTCCGGCCCAGAAATATCCAATCAGGGCGCAAAGACCAAGAAAGAAAATTCCCAAAAGCGCCACGGCCAGGGCGGGGATGGCGTAGGCCGCCGCGGATACCAGCGCCAGCGAGAAAAGCCCCGCGGCGATCATGGCGTATCCGGGCAGCATCAGGTCCATGGCCAATTCGAAAGTTCCGATGGATCCCCTGCGAAAAGCGTTAAGGAGTGTTTTCCGACCCATGGCGCGTGCGACCGAGGATTGCCCTCCGCTCCAGCGCCGTCTTTGCGCGGCGGCTGTTTTGAAAGTTCCGGCTTTTTCCGAACGAACCGCGGACTGCGGGGCGAATCGGGCGTACACTCCGGCCTGCGCCAGCCTGAGGGTTTGTTCGAAATCTTCGGCGATCCCGAAACTTTGCCAGCCGTATTCACGCAAAACTGGTCCCGTCAGGCACCAGCCGTTCATAAGCGGCGCCGGCAGTCCGAAAACCGCGCGTCCGGCGTACGTTCCGGCGTTTTTCATGGTGTTGGTCAAATAGGTCAGGGCGGCCAGCGGCGTCTCCGGCTCCTTGCAACCGTTATACCCTTGAGCGGCGCGCGCGCCGTATTGGATGTGCGCGTCCAGGGCCAAAAGATATCCTGCGTCCGCGACGGAATCGGCGTCCAGGCAGACCAGGGCCTCGTCGTCGGCCCAATCCTTCGAGTCGATAAAACTTTTTAAGGCGCGTCCCTTGCCCGGATGATCCGGGTCGTTGCGTTCGTATACGCCGACACTCGCCGCGCGGGCGACGACCGCCGTATTATCGGTGCAATTATCCGCCATGACGACGATTTCAAACATATCCGCGGGATAATCCTGGGCCTTGGCGCTTTCGATAGTGGCGTCGATCCCGGCTTCTTCGTTATACGCGGGGATCAGGACCACAAAACGGGTGCGCGGCAACTGCGCGTCCATGATTTTGCCTCGCGACATAACCGCCGCGGTGGAATAGAAAAAGTGCCGGAATGCCGCCAGACATAAATAAAGCGCCGGGATAATCAAGATGGCTTTTATGATTTCAAAATGAATCACGATGCCGCCGCCTCTCTGTAAAGCTGCGCCGTTTTCTCCGCCATGATCCGCGCGGCGAAATGTTCCCGGAAATATTCTTTAAGCTTTTCGGCCAGCTGCGCCTGCTTGTCGCCGGATTTCAAGATGGCCAGCGCTCGCGCCGTCAGATCATCCGCGTCGGGATCGGCCGTGCATTCATCGAATCCATGCAGCACTTCCGGAATGCCGCCGACGCGCGAACATACGGGAACGGCGCCGTCGCGCATGGCCGCGAGAAGAACCTGGGGCACGCCTTCCGAATCGCTGGGCATGATGATCATGTCGCACGCGCCGATGACCGCGTCGATGTCCGGGCGAAATCCCAGGAACTGAATTCGATTTGCGTGCGGGCTGCTTTCCGCCGCTTCGCGGCATTGCGGCATCAGCGGACCGTCTCCGGCCATGATGAATCGAACTCCGGGAATTTGCTCGGCGAGGTTCAGGGCGATTTTTACAAAACGCAGCGGGGCTTTGACCGCGTCGAAGCGCCCGACGAATCCGACCAGGGTTTCGCCTTCATCACGCAGGGATTCGCGGCGAACCCCCGCGATGTCGCTTTCGCCGGCGCAGGAATCCGGCAGGCCGTTTGCGATGACGTGAATTTTATCCTTTGGCAGACCTCGCGCGATAAGCGATTCCTTCAAAACCTGCGATACGGCGATGATGCGATCCGCCGCCGCCAGCGCTTTAGCGTCCCATTTCATGTAAAGGCCCATCTTCAGGCCGCGAAGTCCCGGAAAAGGCTCCGGGTGGCCGTGGACCGTGGCGATGTGGCGTACGCCGGTTTTTTTCGCCGCGCGCCGGCCGTAAATATCGGCCAGGTAACCGTGCGTGTGAAGGATCATGCCGCCTTGCAGCAATTCGGAAACGGCGTTAGCCGGGGAAAAATCCAGCTTGTGTTTTCTTGGCGTGACAACGCACTCGATTCCGGCGGCTTCGAGTTTTTCGATCAGGCGTCCGCGGTGAAAGGAGGCGACTTTCATTTCGACGCCGGCGCCGGGCAGGCACGCGGCCAGAGCCGCCACGTGCGTCTCGATGCCCGCGTAGGTTGCCCCTTCCACCCAATGAAGCGCCTGCATTATGCCCCCGGTAAGCTTCGATCCTTATTTGTCCGATTTGCGTTTTGCCTGAAGCGTCTGAAAACCTTTCATGAGGTTTTCGGCGAAATCCGGCGCCATGACGGCGCAGGTCTGCACGATGGGTTCGAGTTCGAAGCTGGACATCTGGTCGACGGAAGAGGAAAGCTGAACCATTCTTTTGCAAAGACCCAGGCTGCGCACGGGGCGATCCAGGAGCCGCTGTACAAGGGAATCGGTTTCTTTTTCCAGATTTTCCTGATCGGCGACGGCGGTGACCAGGTTTAATGCTTTGGCCTCATCGATGCTGATGGAATCTCCCAGCATGATCATTTCTTTCGCCTTGGCGATTCCGACCAGCTTGGTGAGTCTCGTCGTTCCGCCGCAATCGGGAATCAGGCCGAGGTAAATCTCCGGGAGGGAAAACAGAACATCCGGCGTGGCGATGCGAAAATCACAGCCCAGCACGAGTTCCATTCCCAGTCCCACGCAGTATCGGTGAATGACCGCGATGATCGGCTTTTCAATGGTTTCCATGCGGTTCATCACGTTTTGAATTTTTCGGGCCATTTCGCGTAAGAACGCGCCGCGCTGCCCTTCATCCACGGAGGCCAGGCCGCCGACATAGCCCAAATCGATCCCCGCCGAAAAACAAGGACCGCTTCCCGACAGCGTGATCACGCGAACGTCGTTGTTCAAAGCGAGATCGTCGAGATGCGCCTGAAGTTGGTTGATGATTTCGTCGTTGATGGCGTTTCGCTTGTCCGGTCTGTTGAGCAGCAGTCGGGCCACCGGCCCCTCGATCCGGCATTGCACGGCTTCGCTGGACATAAGGCGTCTCCTTGATAATGAGGCGGGATTTTCCCATCCGATTCGAAACATGCTAGACGCTGGCGGAAAAATTACAACACAAAGGTATTTTATCCGGGCCGAAAACAAAAAACGGGGACGTTTTCGTCCCCGCTTTTGCATTCGATGTTCGCGATAACTTCTTTAGTAACAGTCGTTCATGCAATCCATGGCGTCGTAAACGTCGCCCGGGCAATTATTATCCAGGCAGGTCTGAATACAATTCCAATCTTCGCCCGTAAGATCGCAGACGGCGGCCAGATCCATCTCGGGAATCCAGTAATCGGAATCGCTGAACACGTAAACGATTCCGCATTCGTACATGTCGCCGACGGTGTCGGTGCAGCCGCCCGTGGTGTCGGGATCGAAGCAGTCATTGATGGCGTCTTCGTCGCAGTAGAAAAAAGCGCCTTCTCCGATGCAGTCCCAGAAAGGGCTGTCGGTCTTGCTGCCGCTCACGAAATCTTCACACAAACCGCACCATTCCAGCAGGCCCAGATCGTCAAGCTGATCGCCATTGACGTCGGACATGGTGATCTCACAATCGTAGAAGAGTTCGTTCACCACATCGTCGCAACTCATGTCGTCGTCTACGTCGTCGTCCACATCGTCGTCCACATCGTCGTCCACATCGTCGTCCACATCGTCGTTGACGTCGTCGTCGACGTCGTCATCAAAGTCATCGTCGCCTCCTCCGATGCAGTCCTCGACTTCGTCGCATGATTCGGCATTGACGACGCATTCCAACTTCGTAGTTCCCACGTTCTCATCGCAATAAGCGAGGCAGTCGTCCATGTCGTTAACGCCGATTAAATCTCCCAACTGGCAATCCTTGATTTCGTCGCAGAAATCCTGGCAAGTGGCGGTCTCGTCGTCATCTTCATCGTCGTCGTTGTCGGTCCAGTTATCCTCGTCATCGTCGTCATCGTCATCGTCATCGCCGCCGCCGGATGAACCGCCGCTGGTGCACGCCAATTGGAAACAAAATCCAGTAAGTAAGAACATTGCCAGAAGCAGAGCTATTTTTGATTTCATTTCTACCCTCCATATCTGCCTAGGTATTGAAAAATGATTTGACGCCACATTATCTGATTTTATATGTTATTAATCAAGCTTGACGCTGAATGAAGGCGTATGCAATTCATCAGCCGCGTCATTCGAGGAAGTTTGAGTAAACCAAATGGAAAGGGATACACCATGACAAAGCTCGCTTTTTGGCTCCTTGTTTTTTCAATGCTCTTCAGCTTTTCCGTGTTGGCGGCATGCGGAGATGACGACGATGACGATGACGATGATGATGACGATGATGATGACGATGATGACGACGCCGGCATATCCTGCGATGACGCCTGCAATACGATCTACGGCGTCTGTGGATATTATCTCCAGGACAATGCAGGAAACGAGCTGACCGAGGATGAATGCGTAGAGTTTTGCGCATCCGATGGCGGCGTTGATGATTGCCTGCAGGGATGCTTCGACGCATTTGAAACGGATAGCGACTGCACCAATCTGATGGAAGTTTGCGCAGTGAACTGCATGTAGAAATATCAGCATCCACACGATTTCCAAGGACCGGCCCGCCTAGCCGGTCCTTTTTTTGCGCCACTTTCCCTTTTGATGATCCAGATCATTATTTCACCCTCCTGTCGACTGGTAAAATGGCCTCAAATTGAATCCGAGGCGCAAAATGTCCGATCAATCGACAAAACGCGAAAAAAGACTGGAAATTCCTTTCCTGGCGGCGTTGCTGATAATGCTGACGGCCTTAGTCGCATTTTCCGCCTATGCGGAAAAAGGCGATGACTCCGATACGAGCCAGGATTGTCAAGAAACCGAAAAAAAAGATCCCGGGAGTATGCCCATGAACAAAAACGTCGAACGAACAGATGAGCAGTGGAAGGAGATACTGACGCCCGAGCAGTATCGCATTCTCAGGGGTAATGGAACGGAAGCGGCTTTCACCGGAGAGTATTACGAATGCAAGGAACCGGGTATTTACCGCTGCGCCGCGTGCGGCGCGCCCCTTTTCGATTCCGGGGATAAATATGACTCCGGCTCGGGATGGCCCAGCTATACGAAGCCCCTCGATGAAGGCAGCGTGAAACTCAAGCAGGACAAGAGTCATTTTATGAATCGCATCGAAGTCCTGTGCGAGCGCTGCGGTTCGCATCTCGGCCACGTTTTCGATGACGGTCCGGGTCCCGACGGCAAGAGATTTTGCATCAATTCCGGGGCGCTCGATTTGGACGCGAAAAAAAGTACGGAAAAGCCTGAAGGCGAATCGAAAGACAAGCCGTAGCGAAACAAAGCCATGAAATACGAACCGGCCGTTCGCTTCAAGAGCGAAGGCCGGTTGATATTATCAAAGGCGGTAAATCAGCCGTTGAGGTAGCCGATGCTCTTGAGCAACATCAATCTGTGGTCGGGTTTGTCGCTGATCATGCTTTTATGATTGTAGGCCGGGTCCAGTTCCCAGAGAATCGTGCCGTCGGGAGCGATCAGGGCTACATTGTTGGTTCCAGTGAGCGTGTTGCCGCCGTCAAGGCGCTCGGCGTTCATGCATCCGCTGCTCGGAGAAATGTATTCCCAGATCACATCCCCTTGTTCATCAATCTCGATGATGTGATTTAAATCGGTGATCAAGGTTGAGCCTGGGTCCAGGCGTTGAACTGATTTCGGCCAAAAAAGATCTTCATTGTAGTACCAGACCACGTCGTTGTTTTCGTCAATTTCAACGATTTGTCCGGATTTGGACAGACAGTAAATCAGGTTGCCGTTTGAAAGCTCATCCGGATCATGCAATTCGTCGGTTCCCGGATTGGAAAGTTCTCCGGAATGCGTATAGGGAAAACGAGTCCAGATTAATTCCCCGTCCGGCGTTATCTTGTTAATCGTCGCGTTGAAAAGGTCCGAAAAAATAATGTTGCCGTCAGAAGTAAAATCGGCGTCGTTGGGCCATACCGTATCGTTTTCCCATCCCTCGAAATTTATCTCCTCGACATTGCCGCTGTCTTCGGAGTAGATGACCAGGCGGTTGTTATTCGAATCGCTGATAAGAACATCTTGGCCGTAAAGGTCCAGTGTATGAGGAAAATCAAGGCTTAAGTCGATCGTTTTGACCGGTTTTTGCGCGTCGTCGAACCATATAAGCGACGAAGATGCGCCTTCGGTTCCTGATTCGTACAGTGAATAGAGGACCACCAGGCTTCCATCCTGCTTTAAAGTCGCATCCATGGGATAGCCGACGGCTTCGATTGCGTCGTCATCTGAAAAATTGTCAGTTGATTCCTCGGACGAATCATCCGAGTCGTAAACGTCACACGAGATCACTGCTAAACAAACGCACAATGAAATCATTATTCGCTTTTTCATGGTGGTCCCTCCTTTTTATTGCTATAGGGGATTTTGCCTATAGCAAATGGGTTATAACCCTGATTGACAATCAGCATAATTTTCTATTTATTGCAAGAGCTATCTTAGGTGTCGATGAATAAATCCCCTGTTTTTAAGTAAGGCATAAGCTCGCTATTGAATATGGTATTTTAGTGTATTCTAGGTTATATGTATTTTATTGTAATTTAATTATTTAGAAGAATAAAAATTATTTTTCGCCGCCTAAAAAGGGCGGTCAACGATCCTTGACGTGACCTTTGGGATGGAAAAGCTCGTCATTTATGGTTTTGAAAGGACATGACCCTTTATAGGCGCAAACAGGCCGCCATGAAACCGCCGAAAATCAACGGGAATGCCGACGCGTCTTCCGATTTATCTCTTAACGTACGGTAATTCCGGACGAACCTCAAATATTCCCGATATTCTCGTTTCTCACGCCTTGTCAACCGGGCGCCTCGTCAACCTCCGTGCAGACAGACGACGTGTGACATGACACCAGGATTGATGCGCCTTGCCTGTCAATAATGACTGAATTTACTTCATGGCCATTCAGCCACATCGGCGGATCTTATTTAAAATGAATCTCGATTTTTTCGGTGCGCGTTTTCAGGTAGTTCAAAAGGGCGTAGATAAACAGGCCAATTCCCGACATTTCCATGGTTTCTTCTATGATCGTCATGATGGAGTAGGAAAAACTGTTTTTGCCGTGCAGCCAGACATGACGGGCTCCCAGCATTTCCACGCCCAATGCTCCGCCCACGTAGATGACGCCCGCCAGGGCGAATAAAAACCGATGACCGCGCGGCAGATGAAAAAGAAATTTCCAGTAGGCGACGGCGAATGCGATGAGAAAAATGATGGCGGGGATGACCTACGCGAAAAATAAAGCACCCTGGGCGTCGATCAGTCGGCGAATGGGCCCCATGGCCCGCCACATTTGCTTCCAGATATTTTTCTTTTGAAGCAGCCTTTCAAAGCCATTGGGATTTATTGTTTTTCCCGATCGCGTCGGTTCAGATTCTTGATTATTATTCATCGCAGCTTTGGTTTAATATGAGGATTCACTGATGAAATATTATTTTTTTGCGTTATGAAAAACTGTATGAAACTCCGCATTGAAGAAAATTGCCGCCCACATCGAAGGTTTCGTCGGAACCGGCGTAATTGATAATCGGGATATAGGCCTGGCGGTCTTCGATCAAAAGCGACCAGCGCGGACTGATTGGGATGATCGCGCCGATTCTCAGATGCGCGCCCATGCCGACTTCCTTTTCGTTGCCGGCGGTGATGTTGTCGCCGGCGCAGTCCATTTCAACCGTGCCGGCATGTTGTGCGAGATCGATTCCAACACCGAAATAGGGCGCTATCGGCGATTTGTTTGGAAAGATAAAATAGGGACCCCAGGAAAAACCCAGAGTTTCGAATTTCACGCGCAGCTCGCCCTGATTCTTGTGATATTCTTCGTAGGCCCGATTGTAATAAAGACCGGCGATAAATCCGAATCGATCGCTGAAATGAAGACGATAATCGAGTTCGACGTTCCCCCCGTTCATCTTGCCGGTGTCGTAATAATCGTCGGCGCGTTTGAGATAGTTGCTTTTCATATAATAATGATAGCCGCCCATCGCCGCCGCCTGGTGCGTGAAATCGGCGCCGGAAGAGGCGTGCGGACAAAATATCCACGCCGCGCAAATAACGACCACCCATGCGAGTTTCTTCATACCCGCACCTCGATGGCGTCCGTGGGATTGTCGTCTTCCGGGCCGAATCCTTGAGCCTGGACGCGAATCGTATAAAAGCCCGGCTCGAAGCCGGAAAAGTCGATTTCGCATTCATGTGTGAAATCGTCCGCGGCCTGCATGGGAAACGGTCCTTCATCCCCCGCGTAAGCCGACAGTTCGACGTCATTTTCATAAAACGCCAGCGCCCGAATGGGAGTGATCCCGTCCACCAGGTGCCCGTCGGGATTGGCCGAGTTGGCCATGTTCCTATCCTGGGGATAGGTAATAAGAACCTGGGGTCCGTGATGGAGAATCCATTTGGAGGACGTGGCGAAGCTGCCGCTGTCCAAGGAGACGATTCGAAAGCGTCCGTCCACCGTCGCATCGTCTTTGGCGTACGTCGTGTCGGTCTGGAAAACCAGCGTGCCGTCCTGGTTGGCGGCCGAATCCTTATGGATGTGTCCGCCGAAAAATGCCTGAACGTCGTTTGACGCCAGTACGCCGTCGGGGCCGAATAAATCGCCCATGTGGGGGCCGGGCGCGCTGTGATGCGCGAAGACCACCCGCATGTCGTAATCGCGGTATTGCTCCAGGCGCCCCGTGAGCCAGTCGCTTTCTTCGGCGGAAAAATAACCGTCGACTTTACCCGGGCGGCTGGTGTTGAAACTGATAAAGGCAAAGCGCCCGAATTCATTTTCATACGTCCATGCATCGTGAGTTTTTCCGCTGACGGATTTTGCGAGATATAAATCGAAATCGTCCGTGAACATGACGTCGTGATTGCCCGGCATGTCGTGGAAATTGCCGGCGTCGAAACACGAATGCGTGACCGCCATGCGGTAATCTTCCCATTGTTCGGGAACCTGTGTGAGGATTCCTCCGTACACCAGGTCTCCGGTGGCCGCGACGAATTGCGGAGAAACCACGTCGTGGATATAGCGAAGCTGGCGAAGCGACGTTTCATAATCGCCGCGTTCGCGGATGGCGAAAGGGGCGATTTCCGATCCGCTGAGGCGCGTTTGCTCGATGTCGGTGATTTGAACGAACCAGAAATGATCCGGCGAAGCGCTTTTGGATTCCGAGTCGCAAAGGCAATCCGCCTCATAGTCCTGCCCGGCAGGCGGCTCAAGTTCTTCGTAACCGCAAGACGATTGCAGCGCCGCCAGAAGGCCAAGCAGCGTAACGACGCATATATTTTTCATAACGGATTTCTCCCATCAAATTCTCATTCAACGACGAAACCCTCCCCATGGGATAAACACATTCGGTTAAAGAATTTGTTACAAAAAATATTCATATTTTTAACGGCCGGCCTTGGCCGGCGATAAAAGCTCCGTGGGAGCGGGAAGGTGAAAAAAAGGAAGGAAGTGAAGAAGTAAGTCGGAGTGAATAGATGAGAGCGAAAGAAGATTCTCGCTGTGAGTATTTTTGCTTTGTTGGCGCGCGATGACATCCATGCCATCAAGCTTGTGGTCGTGATTGCTCTCCACTTCCTTCCCGGGGTTCTCATATCTTAATTCCTTAAAAAAGCGCCGGAAGCGCTTTGGTTGCTAAATGACGCCGATCAAGCCGATTTGGAATCCGAAACGGGTTTCCGTCGCGTCATAGTCCATGTCGTCGCCCGAAGTGTCGTCAGAGCCAGACAGGGACCGATAGTCGTAGTACAGGGCCGGGGTCAGGGCGATTTTGTCCGTGAAGAAAAAGGCCGCGCCGACGCTGGGGCGCAGGCCGAGGCCTCCGGCGCTGTTGGATGTCTCATCGCCTTCGTCGGGCTCGAAACTCGTGGAGCGCCCGGCGTAACCCAGTTCCAGGTTGATAAACGGATGCACGGGGACGGGCGTGGCGTAATAGTATCCCGTCTGGATGCCGAACAGGTACGCGCTCGCGCCGGTGATGTTGTCATCTTCATCCGTGACGCGCTCGTAGTCGTAGCGGAAAACGGGCCCGATTTCCCAGCCGGGCAGCACGAAGTAACCGCCGGCGGCGCCGAAGTTGAAGTTCATGACATCGGTATCGACATCGTCGCCTTCATCGGGCTCGTATGTATCAGTGCCCATGCCGAAATCCAGACCGCTGGACAGGCCGATGAGCCATTTGCCGGAGGCGAATGGATCGTCTTTGTCCGTGACGCCGAATGCCAGAGCCGTGCCGGAAAATGCGAGACATAGAGCCAGGACCAATATTGACTGAAAAATTCCGCGTTTCATGGCTACCTCCTTTGGTGATTTTTGCTTTTGCCCAAATCGCATCAATAAATTCCTACGCCTGTAAAAAGCAGCGCGAATCCTGCAAACAGCAAGTACATTCCTTGCGTTTCGAGATTTCTTTTGTCGTTTTTGAAGAAAATGGCTTTGCCGGTGAACATCCACAGCGTGCCCACGACAAAAGCGGGAAAACCGGCGAGGACCAATGCATTCGCCAAAATACTCATGGAATTTCCCTCCAGGCCGATTGAGAAACCTGACCGAACGGGCTGAGGATATTGATCAGGTTTTCGACGAGGGCGCTGCCGAGCGGATGCTTTCGATCTGCTTTCCAGAACAAAACGACGGCCGCGTCGGTTTTTAAATCAACGTTTTCCATAAATCGGAAATCCACCAGATCCTGTTCGTTTTCGGTTTCCTGCAGAATTCGTCGACGCACTTCCTCGCGCACTTGGGCATCGGGTTTTTCCATGGAGCGAATTCTGATGACTTCACAGCAGAGCATTAAGTTCCTCATTCGTCGCTTACTAATGCTCAGATTGTGCCAATATCAAATATGTATATAAAACAGCTATTTAAGGATTAGCAGGTTATTGCAGTGGCGGTATGTCACAATTATGGTTGTGATATATCGCAATCAGTGCTATAGATTGCTAAATATCGCGAGGTGGAAAAATGCAAATCGATGCCGATGCTTTCTACCGTGAAGCAACAACACAACTTGTCAGCACATTGGATATCACCAAAGCATTGGAACGCACATTGGCGATCATTAAAAAAGTAATGCCCGCGGATCAGATGGAATATGTGCTGTTCAATTACAACGAACGAACCGTGGAGGTCATGGCCAGAGCCGGGCAACTGCCCGGTATTGAGCGCCCGCGCCTGGTTTCGTTGCCGCAACAGGTCATGGAACTGGCGCAGGAAATCCTTGATTCGGAAAAACCATATCTGGAAATCGTCAATTCACCGGAAGAGTTTTCATTCATGAGGCGGATGCCGGAACTGTTGGACCAGTTTGGTGATTTTATTAAAATGGAAATTTCCATGATGATCCTGATGCTGAAAATCGACGGCCTCAACGTCGCGCAGCTTCAACTGAGCGCATCGGGAAAAAACCGGTACACGCAGCAGCATGGCGATATGCTCAGGATGCTGCATGAACCGTTCGCCATCGCGGCGGCCAACGCCCTGGCTCACATGAAAGTTCTCCAACTCCAGGCCCTTATCGAGGACGACAATAAGTATTTGCGCCAGGAAATATTGAATCTCACCGGCGACAGGATCATCGGAGAGGAGTTCGGGCTCCGGGATGTCATGAAAAGCGTGAATCAGGTGGCTTCGAGTTCCAGCCCGGTTTTGCTGATCGGCGAAACGGGCGTCGGCAAAGACCTGGTCGCCAATTCGCTGCACATGATTTCTCCCAGAAGAGAAAATCCCATGATCAGGGTCAACTGCGGCGCGATTCCCGACAACCTGGTCGACAGCGAACTTTTCGGCCATGAGAAAGGGGCTTTCACCGGCGCCATCAGGGAAAAAAGGGGCCGGTTTGAAAGGGCGCATACGGGCACGATCTTTTTAGATGAAGTAGGGGAACTGCCGCCCCAGGCGCAGGTCCGGCTGTTGCGTGTTCTGCAAAACGGCGAAATCGAGCGCGTGGGGGGAACGGAAACGATGCACGTGGACGCGAGAATCATCGCCGCCACCAATAAAGATCTGCATGAGATGGTCGGCAAGGGAAGCTTCCGAGAGGATCTGTATTTTCGTCTGAACGTTTTTCCGATCCACATTCCGCCCTTAAGGCATAGAAAAACAGACATTCCGGCTCTCGTCCATCACTTCGTTAAAAAAAAGACGATTCAGTTGAAACTAACGCAAAAGCCGTCTTTATCGCCGGGCTCCATAGATATGCTCATCAATCATGACTGGCCCGGCAACGTGCGCGAACTGGAAAACATCGTTGAACGGGCCATGATTCTGTTTCAGGACGGGATTTTGCGTTTTGATCAGTTGTTAACCCGGCGAAATGAGTTGATGCGGCGAACTTCGGACGCCGCCAATGAACATCTTATGACCTTAGACGAAAGCATCGCCGCGCATATACGGCGGGCTCTGGAAATCGCCGGAGGAAAAATTCACGGCCCCGGCGGCGCCGCGCAAATTTTGAACGTCAATCCCAGCACCTTGCGCAGCAAGATCAAGAAACTGGGCTTGAATTAAGCCTTTGGAAGAGGAAATCGGGAGCATCGATGACAAAAACGATTGTTCATGTCCTGGCCCAAAGAGCGGAGCAGACGGGAAGCGGCGTCACGCTGGGCGCGCTGGTTCGCTACGCGGATAATGCCGGGTGGCGGCAGTGGGTGTCGGCGGCGATCACCTCCGGCGATGATTTGCCCGATGTCGGAGGGCTGCCTCGTCAAAGATTTCACCCCCTGGCCTTTGAAAGGGATGAACTGGATTTCGCCATTCCGGGCATGAGCGATGTCATGCCTTATAAAAGCACTTGTTACGCATCGATGAACGGCGCGCAGCTTGCGGCATACAAAGATGCGTGGCGCGGGCATATCGCCAAGGTGATCGCCGAAGCCAAACCGGATTTGATTCAGTCGCATCATATCTGGATTCTCGGATCGCTTATCAAGGACGTCGCTCCTGATGTGCCCGTAGTCAGCTACTGTCACGGCACGGGCTTGCGCCAGATGGAGCTTTGCCCGCATCTGGCGCAGGAAGTCATTGCGGGCTGCCGCCGTCACGACGCATTTCTGGTTTTGCATAATGACCACGCGGAGAAACTGCGCGACAGGCTCGATATTCCGCCGGAAAAAATCCACATCGTGGGCGCGGGATACCGGCCGGAAATTTTTCACGAGGACGCCGATGTTTCCCGCGATGAAAAGAGCATCCTTTATATCGGCAAGTACAGCGCCGCCAAGGGACTGCCGCAGCTTCTCGACGCCATGGAAAAATTATCCGGGCAAATTCCCGGCCTTGTTTTACACGTCGCCGGAAGCGGCGCGGGAGCGGAAGCAAAAAACCTGCGTGCCCGGATGACGGGCATGGCCCCGCAAGTCGTCATGCACGGCCAACTGGCGCAGGAGCCTCTGGCGGATCTCATGCGCCGATGCGGAGTATGCGTGCTGCCGTCGTTTTACGAAGGTCTGCCGCTTGTTTTGATAGAGGCCGCCGCGTGCGGGTGCCGCATCGTCGCCACGTGTCTTTCAGGTATCGTCGAGGGATTCGCGCCGCGGCTCGGCGATTACTTAAGCCTGGTGGATATGCCGCGCCTGATCGGACCGGATACGCCCGCGCCCGAGGATATTCCCGCATTCGTCGACAGGCTGGCCGAAGCTCTCAAACAGTCCGTGCAAAATCCGCCCTTAGGCAGGCCGGATTTATCTCACTTCACCTTGGAGTCGTTATTTACGCGCGTGGAGTCGGTCTGGAATCGCGTAATAACTCTTTAGGAGGATGTCCCTGTGCCCGCCCGTTGCATGGACAAGCTTCTTGGCCTGAAGCAACGCTGAGGACGCTTGTCCATGCTGATTGATGCTTAAAAAAATAATTTCGTAAAGACACAAAAAACACGGACAAGCGTAAGCTCGCCGGCGCTCGCGGACGACTTGTCCATGCCACCCGCGCGCGATATAATTCCTCCTTCCCATTTCCTCCTTCCTCCTTAAAATGTTACCAGCAAATCAGAATGTCTTTGCCGTCGGCGAATCCGAGATCGGCGCTACGCTCGCGGATTTCCTCCCGGGCGCCTCGGGTGCCGACGTACGCCAGCATGAGCCAGGGGGCGGGGCGGGGGATTTGCTCGGGATAGATGACCGCGCGGCCGTGGACTTTTTTCCCGACCTTTTTCGGATCGATATCCACGTAGCAGGCGATGTCGATTCCTTCGGCCACGAGATGCTCGGCGCGCTTGCGCGTGGTTCGTCCGGCGCCCCACACGCACACTTCCTTTTTTCCGGCCAGCGGCCCGCGGGCCAGGTGATGCGCCTTGCATCGGGCGAAGGCGTCGGCGTCATATCGCACATCGACGCGGGACAGGCGCTTTGCGCCGTCGCTCCATTCCAAAAGGATTTCCGGGACCTTGGCGAAGAGAATCCCGGCGCGATGCATGCTCAGGATCAGGTCGTAATCCTCGGGCCAGCCCATTTCCCGGTAGCCGCCGGCTTTTTCATAAGCTTCGCGGCGCATCATCCACGTGGGATGGGCCAGGGGGCACTCGGCCCAGATGCCTTTGGCGATCTGATCCGGTTCGACCAGCGCGTTTTGCCAATTGAGGTAATGCGCCCATCCGCCGGCGAATTTTTTCCCTTTCGGCGGTCCCACGCGGCATGAACAAAGGCCGATGTTGGGCCGCCTAGTCAATAGATCGAGCTGCTTTTTGAGTCGGTGCGGGCTGCACGCGTCGTCAGCGTCCATGCGCGCGATGATTTCACCTTTCGCCTGCTCGATTCCCGCACACAGCGCCGGGACGATTCCCCGATGCGGCAAATGCACGGCGCGCACGCGTCCGTCCATTGCGGCGTATTCATCGATGATGCGGCCCGATTCATCGCGGCTTCCGTCGTTGACGGCGATGATTTCAAAATCGACATCGACCTGCGCCAAAAGATCGTCCATGGCGCGGCGCAACGTGCCTTGCGCGTTGTAAACCGGGAGAATGACGGAGACCGGCATGGATTATTTCAGGCCGCGCGCTTCCATGAGTTTTTCCGCGCTTTCGGATTGGCCGGCGACCTTCCAGCCTCTTGTTTGGAGGGTTTGCCGAAGAGAATTCGCCGCTTCGGGAACCAAAATCAGGTTCGCATCCCAGGTTTTCAAGACCTCCTCGACTTTCTCGATGGAATCGTCTTTCGATAAGCAGGCCGTGCGATAGCCCATACCCGCCAGCTTATCTTTTTCCTCCCCGCGCATTTCGCCGACAAATCCGATCCCGCAATGCCAGTTTTCGTTAAGCCGGCGGGCAAGTTCCAACAGGTCGGCCGTGATTTCCGCGGCGTCGATAAAGAAAACGACGTGGAAGTTTTTCGCGGCGGTGTCTTTTTGCCTGACGTGCGCGTTCATTTCGTGAATTTGCGGATGATCACGCAGGAACCCGGCCAGATCATGCGCCGTGAATATTTCACCGGGGCGATGCAGTCCGTCATACACGGCGCGGGCGAAACGCAGATCCGCCTGATTGTCCACGGAAAGGCGGAACTCGCCGCGCACGCCGGCTTCCGGAATCGGATGAACGAGCTTGAATTCTGTCGGGTGATTGCGGATGTATCGTGTGACGTGTTCCCGATCCGGCCCCTTGTCGCCGAGTTTTCGCGAGCGCTTGAGGGCGTCGACCGTGACCGCTTCCATCCCTTCGTAAGCCGCCGGCGTCGCCGGGTCCGGCTCGGCGTAGTCCCCGCCCGCGGCCAGAAGCTCCGTGACCAGACGGTCGATCATGGCCGGATCGATGAAAGGCGAATCCCCGCAGATGCGCACGATGACGTCCAGTTCGAATTCGTCGGCGGCGTCGAGGAAGCGGCTTTGAACGTCGTTTTCACTGCCGCGAAATGCGCCGACGCCGCAAGTTCGCGCATAATCGTTTATTTCCCGGTCGATATTCCTGGTCGACGTGGCGATGACGATTTCGTCCAGGGTTTCGCACCGGCGAAGCCGCTCGATGATATGCCATAACACGGGCCGGCCGGCAATTTCCGCGAAGACTTTGCGTGGGAAACGCGATGATCCGTTTCTGGCCTGGGCGACGGCTCCGACGCGTATTTTTGATTCCGGCATATTTTAAATCCTGTGCTATAATCCTAATCCGCAGTATATACGGCTCGATCCGATTTTGAAAAATTATTATTTGTGTTGCGCCGATAAAAGTCGAGGAAGAATTATTCGCCCCATGTCATTGCCAAAGATGAAAATAATGATCTTCATTTTATTGGGCGTCATTGCGGCAGTTATTGCCTGCGGCGGCGATGATGAGGAAAATGACGATGACCGTCCCGATGCGGAAGGCGACGACGATGACGGCTATGTCCCGGGGCAGGACGACGACGATCCGGATTTCTGGGATCATGACGATGATGCGGACGACGACGCGGATGACGACGTGATTCCGACGACCACAACGACCGTGACGAGTTCGACGACTTCAACATCGAATTCCATGCCTACGACGACCACGACGACCACGACCACCAGCACCACAACGACGACGCAAGAACCGGCGCTCTTGTGGACGGATGATTTCGAGAGTTATCCGGCGGGCGACCTGAAGGATATCGGCGTCCCCTGGGAGGTTGTCGATGATTTCGACGCCGACGGCGTGCGCAGCACGGCGGCAATCGCCGATTTTAGCGGTAATCAAAAACTGGAAATCATCGGCCTTGCGCTGCCTTTCTTTTTCATCACCCTACAGAATGCTTTCGAAGACCACGACGGCGATATGATGTTGAAATTCAAGTTTCGCTACGACGCCGTGACCGACGATCTTAAAATGAAGTTGTGCCGCCGGGGACCATTGGGCGCGTCGATCGACACGGCGGAAATTCAAGTGTTAAACGGCAGAATTTACGCAAAAAACGGAAATTTGCCCGGATTGGTCGATTGCGGTCCGATTAATACCGGGTATGAAGCGGATATCGCGTGGCGCCTGGAGTATAACGGAACATACGACATCCTCATCAACGACACGCAAAGCGCATGTTCCGGCTTGTCCCAAATCACCGATGAGCTTTACCCATTCGGATTTATCCGGATTCTGGAATCGGCGGACGACGGCTACGGCGGCGCGTTCCTTTTCGATGAATTCGAGGCCTGGGATCTTGGCGGTTAAACGCCGAATTTGCCTGTTTTTCGTGAAAATATCGGCGCCGGGAAAACGATTTTTCATGCGAAAGGTTATTCGCACCGCCAAATGGAAAGCGTAATCGGATTCGCGAGAACTTCGAAAAACAAATGAAAATTACTATTTTATAGCCACTTAGGCGTTATTTTCTCGAAAATCGTTTTGGCATGGTTTCTGCTTTTAACCTGCGCGGATTATTATGGGTCTTTTAATAGGGCCGCCTTAAAAGGCCTAACTTGTCATTTCGTCAAAGGCATCCTAAACTGCCGCGATTTTTCCGGTTGGGAAAATAATTTTTCACAGAGGATCGAATGGTCTATCTGGACCTGATCAAAAAATATCTTTGGATTATAAAGCTGAGTTTCGTTGCGATTTTCGCCGTTGAACTGGGCATGCTCGTCAATACCAGGATCGAGGCGAAGGTCGGGGCGGCGCCGGTCGTCGACTTGAGCGGCGTGGATCTCAACGCAGGTCGCGGATACGTCTCGATTTCCGAATACGAGCAAATCCTGAAAAAGAACGTATTTAACTCGGCTTACGTCTACAAGCCGCGCACTCAGGACCCGACGAAAATCAAAATGAACGACGATTTCGACCTCATCGGCACCGTGGCGTGGCGTCAGCCCTATTCGCTGGCGCTGATCCGGGCCAGACGCGCCAACAAAATCGACGTTTATCGCGTGGGCGACCTGATTCAAAACGAAGCTGAAGTCACGAAAATCGAACCCCGGCGCGTGACATTGCTTCGGGGCAGCAAAATCGAAATCCTGGAGATGCCCTACGAGCCGGTTCAATTGGCTTCCTTAAGCAATGAAGACCGCATCGTCGTGGGCGATGACGGCATTGCGAAATCCGGCGACGGCCATTTTGTCGTCGATAAAAGCGTCATCGATACGGCGTTTTCCAACTGGGGACAGATGATGCGCGGAGCCCGGATCATGCCCCATTTCGAAAAGGGCAAGATTACGGGATTCAAGGTTTCCAGAATAAGAGCCGACAGCTTATATAAAAAAATCGGGCTGGAAAACGGGGACATCCTGCACAGAATCAACGGCATCGAATTCCAGGGCCCCGAGGATGCTTTCAAGATGATGTCCGAACTCAAGGAATCCAAAAACGTGACACTGGACATTTCGCGAAATGGCGCGCGAAAGTCCATGAGTTACTCGATTCGATAAGGCGCTTCGGATGATTCGATCAGATGCCTCAAAAGGTGAATATGTCAACGAGACAAAAACAGGAAATCTTATGACGATATTAAGATTCTCATTGAAAAAGCGATCCTTTGCACTGGGATTGATGTTTCTATTGCTTTTCATGCTGATCGCTTTCCCCGCTTTCGCGCAAAACAAGGCGGAGGATGACGGGGATAAAGACACTAAGGAAAGCGATGCGAAATCCGAGGATGCAGAAAATCCCGACGAGGATGAAGAAGCGGACGACGATACCGCTTCGCCCGCCGATGATAAGGAAGAACAGACCGAACCCGGCGAGGATAAAAAGAAAGAACGCACCTTCCCGAAACTGGGCGACCAGGAACGCACCGTCGCCATCGATTTTACGGATACCGATATCAAGCAGATCGTGAAGATCATGTCGGAAATGACCGGCGAGAACTTCATGGTGGACAAAGGCGTCTCCGGCACGGTCACGATCATCAGCCCCACCAAGGTTACGCCCCGGGAAGCTTACGACATCTTCATGTCGATTCTGGCGGTCAACGGATTCACCACGGTGAGAGTCGGGAAAATCACCAAGATCATTCCCATCAAGGACGCGCAGACTTCGCCGGTGACCACGCGCACTTCCGGAATACCAAGGGCCAGCGACGAGTTCATCACCCAACTGGTCCCCTTGAAACACATCGACGCCAACGACGCGATAACGGCCTTTCGCAGCTTCGTTTCACCCAACGGAAATATGTTCGCTTACGGCCCCTCGAATATGGTCATCATTCTGGATTCTTCCGTGAACGTGAAACGGCTCATGAAAATTCTGATGCAACTCGACGTCTCCGGCGGAAAACAGGAAGTCGTCGTCGTTCCCCTGGAATACGCCTCGGCGGAACAGCTGGCGGATGTCATTCTGGAGCTTTTTGAAGAAGCTTCTTCGACGCAGACTTCGGCCCGCAGAACCATCCAAAGCCGTCTGCGAAGCCGAACAAAAAGGAGCCGAAGCCGAAGTTCTCGTTTTACTCCCGGCTCCACTTCCGTTCCCTCCAAAGATGAAACGAAGATTTTGGCCGATACCCGCACCAACAGTCTGATCGTCAAGGCCAGCAAAGTCGGTCTGGCGCAGATTCTGGATCTGATTCGGAAACTCGACCAGCCCTTGCCGGGCGGCGAAGGGAAAATTCACGTCGTCTTTCTGGAAAACGCCGAGGCCGAGGAACTGGCCCAGACGCTGGCCGATCTGGCGGGCACCGGCGGCGGCGTCGGCGCGGCCAGGGGCATGACCAACACCCGCAATCAATCGCGCCTGAACAGTTCCAGAAGCAGCAACATGGCCCGCAGCCGGATCGGGGGTCTGGGCCAACAACAACAGTCAACGCAGCGCCTGGGCCAGACTCAGGGGCGCTTTCTCGCGGATTTCGACGGCGCCGTAAGAATCACCGCGGAACCGGCGACGAACTCCCTGGTCATCATCGCCAGCAACCGGGACTTCAAGATTCTCAAGGAAGTCATCGACAAGCTGGATATTCCCCGACGGCAGGTTTTCGTCGAAGCCCTGATTATGGAAATCAGCACGGAGCGGGGACTGGACCTGGGCTTTGAATTCCGCTCCACCAACGACATGGGCGAGGACGGCGTTCAGGTTCTCGGCGGATCGAATTACGGCGGCATTCAGCAGGCGGCGGCCAATCCCCTGGGCATTTCCGGATTCGCCATCGGCGCCGCCGACGGAACGATCACGTACGCCGGAGAGACGTTCCCCAACATCGGCGCTTTGTTCACCGCCATGGCCACGGATCAGGACGTGAACGTGCTTTCCACGCCGCACGTCATGACGCTGGACAACGAGGAAGCGGAAGTTGTCGTGGCCGACAACGTCCCCTTCGTCACCGGCCAGATATATTCGACGAACAACACCAATCCCACCACCACTATCGAGCGAAAGGACGTGGGCATCACGCTGCGCCTGACTCCGCAAATCAACGAAAGCAATTTCGTGAAATTGATGATCTACCAGGAAGTCAGTCAGGTGACCGACAGCCCCGAAGGCCTTTCCGCATCCTCCGTGGGCGTGACGACGGCCAAACGCACCGCCGACACGGTGGTCGTGGTCAAAGACAGGCAGACCGTCATCATCGGCGGCTTGCTCAAGGATTCCAACACGCTGGTCGAATCGAAGGTGCCGATTCTGGGCGATATCCCGCTTCTGGGATACCTGTTCAAGAGCAGCAAGGCCAAGACGAGTAAAACGAATCTGTTGATTTTCCTGACGCCGTATATCATCAAGGATTCCGCGGACATCGAGGAAGTCACGCGCCTGACCAACAAGCGCATGGAGAATTTCCGCGAGCGCAATCATATCCCCGAAACCTTCGACCGCCTGGATCCGGAGCGCGTGACGCCGCATGAGGGCGTTTTCAGAGCGCCCATGGGCGAATCCATCGAAACGGATCCGCGTCTGCGGCGCCAGATGGAAGGCGAGGGCGCCTCCGGCGACGAGGCAGGAGACGCGGCGGACGATGAGACGTACACCGAAGAAGAAGTCCGGGAAGATCAGGCCGACGACGACGGGGCGATGAGCGAATCGGAGTCCGACGATCTCGAGCCCATGGATTAACGTCGACGGCTAATGGACGTCGAACATCTTTGAATTGGATTAGCGAAAGAATATGGCAAAGCGTCTCGGTGAAATACTTCTTGATAAAGGCCTCCTCGAACAGGAGGTTCTGGACAAGGCGCTGGAAACGCAGCAGCAAAAGGGCGGTCTGCTCGGCGAAGTACTTGTTCGTTTAAAGGCGGTCAGCGAATCCGACGTCCTCCAAGCTCTGGCCCGGCAGTTTCACGTGCCCCTGGCCGAGGATATCGAGACCGACAAAGTCGACGGCAGCCTCCTGGCGCAGATTCCCATCAATTACGCCAAGAGGAATTTCGTCCTGCCCCTTTATATCCAGGACGAAAAAATTCTCGTGGCCTGCAACAACCCCCTGGATTACACGGTTCTGGACGATCTGAGGGTTTTTCTGGGCGGAGAAATTCAGCCGGTGCTGTCCACGCAGGGCATGATCTTCGACTCGATCAACCTCGTGTACGACAAGGCGAAGGAAACCACCGACGAAATGCTCGATCATCTGGAAGACGAAGGCGGCCCGGCCAGCTTCGACCTGGATGAAATCACCGACATCATCGACGCCACGGACGAAGACGCGCCGATCATCCGCCTTATAAATCACTTGATGTACAAAGCGGTAAAGGACCGCGCATCGGATATTCACATCGAAGTTTTCGAAAACGACGTCATCGTGCGGTTTCGCATCGACGGCGTCCTGTACGAAATCATGCGGCCGCCCAAGCGATTTCATAACTCGATCGCCACGCGCGTGAAAATCATGGCGAAACTCAATATCGCCGAAAAGCGCATTCCCCAGGACGGGCGCATCCGCATCAAAATCGCCGGCAAGGACATCGACATTCGTACGAGCATCATCCCTACGGCATGGGGAGAGCGCGTGGTTATGCGTCTTCTGGATAAATCCCAGGTGCGCCTTGATCTTGAGGAACTGGGCCTGACGGGTCACAAACTCGATGCCGTCGAGAAACTCATTCATAATCCTTACGGCATTCTCCTGGTGACCGGCCCGACGGGTTCCGGCAAAACCACGACCCTTTACGCGTCGCTTGTTCGGCTCAACAAACCCGACGTCAATATCCTGACCGTCGAGGATCCCATCGAGTATCAGATCCCCGGCATCGGCCAGATGCAGGTCAATCCGAAAATCAAACTCACATTCGCCTCGGGCCTGCGTTCCTTTTTGCGCCAGGACCCGGACATCATCCTCGTCGGTGAAATTCGCGACCTGGAAACGGCGGAAATCGCCATTCAGGCTTCTCTCACGGGCCATCTGGTCTTTTCGACGCTGCATACGAACGATTCCGCCAGCGCTTTTACGCGCCTTGTGGATATGGGCGTGGAACCCTTTCTCGTATCCAGTTCATTGATCGGCGTCATCGCGCAAAGGCTCGTGCGCGTGTTGTGCCCCGATTGCAAGACGGCCTATACGCCGACCGAAGAGGAACTGGCCAAGATCGATCTGGCGCCCGGCGACGTCAAAGCGCCGGTTTACAATCCCGTGGGCTGCGACAAATGCATGAATACGGGATACACGGACCGTACCGCGATTTATGAAATCCTGACCATGAATGAAGATATACAGCAACTGATCCTGGCCAATGCCGACGCCAACGCCATCAAACGCAAAGCCGTCGAAAAAGGCATGACCACGTTACGCATGGACGGCGCGTCAAAGGTTCTGCGCGGCGAGACCAGCATCCAGGAAGTTTTGCGCGTTACGTCGGCGGATATTCAATAATCAATGCCTGTTTATCGTTACAAAGCCATGGATGCCCGGGGAAAAGCCGTCTCGGGGCTGATCGACGCGGACAATGAAAAAGCCGCCAAGGCGAAACTCCGCCAGGACAAGAAATTTCCCACATCCATAGAACAGGTTGAAGAAGGCAAGATCACGCGGGGCAAGGGCCTTTCGATGGAAATCGACCTGCGCGCCCTGCTGGGCCGCATCAAAACACAGGATCTGGCCATCGCCCTGCGCCAGTTCGCCACGCTGATCGGCGCCAACATTCCCATGGACAGCGCCCTGCAGGCCCTTTCCAAGCAGGTGGAAAATCCCCTCCTGATGAAGACTTTCACGCAGGTTCGCGAGAAGGTTACGCAGGGGACTTCACTGGCCGAGGCTCTGAAAGAGTTCCCAAAGATTTTCACGCCGCTGATGGTGAACATGATCAACGCCGGGGAGCAGTCCGGCACGCTGGATCAGGTTTTGAACCGAATCGCGGATTTTTCGGAAGACACGCTGGACCGCCAGCAGAGAATCAAATCGGCCATCATGTATCCGATTTTCATGCTTTTTATCGGCACGGGCATCATGGCCTATCTCGTGGCCTTCGTGATCCCGAAAATTTCGCAGATTTTTGAGGGAATGCACAAGAGCCTGCCGCCGATGACCATGATGCTTCTGGCGTTTGCCGACTTCGTCAGAAACTACTGGTGGTTCGCGATACTGCTTTGCATCGGCGCCTACTGGCTTTTTACACGCTGGCGCAAAACTCCCAAAGGGCGCAAAAAATTCGATGCTTTCACCTTAAGGCTTCCCGTGTTCGGTCCGCTGATACGCAAGATCGCCGTGAGCCGCTTCACACGCACGCTGGGCACCCTGCTGCGCAGCGGCGTGCCGATCATCGAATCGATGAATATCGTTAAAAACGTCGTGACCAACATGATCATTGAAGGCGCCATCGAGGACGCCAAGGACAATATCCGCGAAGGACAGTCCATCGCCAGGCCGTTGGAAGTGTCCGGCGTGTTTCCGCCCATGGTGATACATATGATCATGGTCGGCGAACAGACGGGCGAACTGGAAGAAATGCTGTTTCGCGTGTCCGACGCCTACGACCGGGAAGTGGCTTCGGCCATTACGGGCATGATGGCTCTTTTGGAGCCGATGATGATCCTCGGCATGGCCGCCGCCGTGGGTTTTGCCGTGATATCGATTCTCATGCCGATTATGGATATGACCACGGGGCTTTGACGGCGGTTTTGTTGTTTCTTTTTAGATGCCGCGGCCTTATGACGGAAGTGGCATCGGGATTGCACTGATTTTACGCGATAAATGCCCGGAAGCAGACAAATCCGGGTCAAATGGAAGTTTTACGCGTAAGGAGGTACGCGATGATGTTTCTTAAGCTGAGAAAACCTTTACCCACCGGGCGGCGCATGATTTCGGGCGGTTTTACATTGCTGGAAATCATGGTGGTGGTCATCATCATCGGAACGATCGCCGGACTCGTGGGCGTCAAGGTGCTCGACAGGCTTGAGCAGGCCCGCATGGAAGCCGCCGCGGCGCAAATGTCTTCGATCAAAAGCGCTCTGGATCTCTTCAAGATGGACAACGGTTTCTATCCGACCACCGACGTGGGACTCATGGCGCTCATCGGACCGAGCCCCAACGCCCTGAGCGGCGGCGGCGCGGGATCCGGATATCTCAACAGCGAGGAACTTCCCCTGGACCCGTGGAATCGGCCCTATGGATATGTTTCCGACGGTTTTGTATTTTCCATCTGGTCCAACGGACCCGACGGCGTTCCCCAATCGCAGGACGACATCCAGGGCTGACCTTCCGGCGGGGAAAATGACAGTCAGGGCATGGAAGGCGAATGGTTGAAATTGCGATGGAAAGATTCTGGCGCGAAAAAAGCGCGCGGTTTATTTTCCAAACCGTCTGTGGGATTGTTGCGCTTTTTTCCTAAATCCTCACGCCAATCAGTTTTTTCCCGATCAAAAGGTTTTACGCTGCTGGAAATCCTGGCGGTGATGGCGATCATCGCCATCGTCATGTCCATCGCCCTGCCCAGATTCGGCGATGTGTTCCAGACAAACGTCAAAGGCGCCATGCGCAAGTTCACCGGAATGGTGAAGTTCTGTTTCCACGAATCCGTCATCAAACAGTCCTACATGCGCCTTATGATCGATCCGATGACCGGCGAATATTGGCCGACGATCATGACTTCGTCCGGCAGCGTCGGCCAGTTCGTATCCCTGACGGGAAGCGAGGTCATTCAGAAAAAGGGGAAACTGCCGGGCGGCATACGATTCGTCGACATCGTCACGCCGCACAATATTTTCAAAGTCGACAAGGACGAGGCCTTTATTTCTTTTTTTCCCACCGGCTTCGTGGAGCGATCCGTTGTTCATCTCGGCGACAGCGCCGGGCGGTTTTATACGCTGGTCATGCAGCCTTTGACAGGCGACGTGGAAATCATGGACGGATACATTGACCTTCAGGACACGAATGAGACGCAGGGGCCTTTTTCGGCCTCCGCCGAGGAAAGTTGACGTAGGAGCGGTTTCCAACCGCGACAAAAAATGGCCCGCGCGAAGAGTGAACGATGAAACGAGCGGAAAAAATCTCGGGACATAAAAACCGCCGGAAGGGATTTTCCCTTTTGGAGGTCATGGTCGCCATGGCGATTCTGGCGACGGTCCTCGTCGTCTTATTGGAAAACCACGGGATGTCCATCCGCATCAGTCTGCGCGCCCGGCAGGCTTCCGTGGCGGCGAATCTCGCCCGCGATCTGATGACGGAAATCGAGCTGGACGGTTTTCCCGACGTGGGCAGCGAGGCCGGCGATTTCAATGAGAGTTATCCCGGCCTGTATCCGGGATACACCTGGGAGCGGGAAGTGAACGAGAGCGTCTTCGCCGACTATATCCGCGAGGTGACGGTGCGCGTTCATTACCCTGTGGACGGCAACCAGAGGGGAATCGAACTTCTCAACCTCATCGGCGCAAAGGACATCGAGGAACAGGAACTGGCCGGCCTGGGCGGCGGGGAATTGTCGGGGAAAAGCCCCGGGGAAAGAGCGCTCATGGGCGCTATGGGCCGCTCCAGCGAAAACGACGGGGATAAGGAATGAGGCGAAGTTCGGGATTTACGCTTCTGGAAGTGCTGGTGGCCACCGCCGTGACCGCCATGATCCTGAGCATCGTCTACTCCAGTTTTGGGCGCACTATCGAGAGCAAGGAATACGTGGAACTGGGAAACGAAGCGTATCACCGGGCCAGATGGGCGCTCGATAAAATTGGCTCGGATCTGGCTTGCGCTTATGTTCACCGGTCCAACAACAGCAATTCCCTGTTTTATGCGGCTTCCCACGACATCAGCGGCATGCCCATGGACGAACTGCATTTCACCAGCTTCGCCCACGTCAGCATGAATCCCCTCATCGCCGAGTCCGACCAGTGCGAGATCGGCTACAAAGTCGCCTGGATATCCGAGTTGGAACGGTTCCAGTTGTGGCGGCGGGAAGACCCGACGGTGGATGCCAATAACATGCAGGGCGGCGACGAATACATGCTCGTGGACGACCTGGTAGCGTTCAACGTGCGTTTCTGGGACGGCTTCAGCTGGGCGGACAACTGGGATTCCAGGCCGTATGACACGCTGACGGGCGAGGACGGCGCGTCGGAGGAGACCGAATTCCAGCAGACCGACGAGATGCTCAAGGCTTCGCCGGCGGCGGTGGAGGTCTCCGTGGCGGTGAACGGACCCGACGGCCGCCCGATTATTTTTACATCCAAGGTGAAGGTGGAAATGTCCACCATCAGCCTCAAGGCTCTGGACGAAGAAGACGATGACGACGACGATGCTTCTTCCGGCGGTTCGTCGAGCGATTCGAAAAACAGCAATAAGACGAGTCCCTTTGACAGCCCTACGGGAGGTTACGTGGGCGCAGGATGAGTTGATGAGCATATTCGCGAAAAGAAAATCGGCCGAGCAAAAAGAATCCGGAAAAAGCCGGGACGCGTGCGCAAAGCGCAGGGGCATCGCTTTGCTCATCGTGCTGATGGTCACCACGATCCTGACGGTGGTGGTGCTGGATTTCGCGCAGTCCACGCGGATTAACTTCTACATCGCAGCGAATATTCAAAACGGCATGAAGGCGTATTATATGGCCAAAAGCGGCGTCCAGGTCGCCGAAGGCTCGCTTTTGCGCGACGGGCAGAAGAATAAAGATGATCACCTGGATGAGGACTGGAACAATCCCCTGTTCAGCTATATCCCGTTGTCGGAGACGGAAACCATTTCCGTGAACATTACCGATGAGTCCAGCAAATTCAACGTCAATCGGATGGTGGGCGGAACGGGATCCGTCAGGCAGTCTGAAGTGGAGATTTTCCGGAAGCTGCTTGAACTTCTGCAACTCGATCCCACGATCGCCGACGCCGCCGCCGACTGGCTGGACTCCGATGATGAAGCCTACAACGGGGCGGGAACGGAGAATCAATTTTACGGATATTCGGCTTCTCCCGGAGGCGCATACAAAGCCAAAAACGGCCAGCTTTCGAGCCTGGCGGAAATGAAGCTGATTCAGGGCGTCAACGACGACGTTTTCAAGAAACTGGCGGAAGTCTGCACCATCTATTCGGACGCTAAACTGAATATCAACACGATCCAGGAAAAGGTGCTGAACGCCATCATCCTGTCCATCGACGAAAAAGCCGACGCGGGCAAGATCATTTCGTCGATTACCGCCTACAGGGATACTCCCGATCAGTACTTCGAGAGTAAAACGTTGCGCGCGCAACTCATGGAGGCCGGCGTCGAGCCCCGCATGGCGGCCCGCCTGAGGCAGAAGCTCAATACGGTTAGCCGGTATTTCAGCGTGGATGTCACCGCGAACGTGGGGCCGACGGTCAAATCCGTTCGCGGCGTCGTCAAGCGATCCAAGAAAAAAGTTTCGTTGATTTACTTCAGGCCCGGCGAACTGCTGAATCCCCCGAAAACGATGGACGACCTGGGGGCGATGGGCGACATGTTGCAAGCCGCGCAGGATTCGGGTCTTAACTTCAGCGATTTTATGCAGTGAAATATGCGCCGAATAAAAACATCGCCTACCTGATCATCGCCGCCGCGGCTCCAGCCTGGCTTGCGGTCTATTCGCTGTTTGCTCTTTCGCAGCCGTTTACATGGCAATGGACTTTGGACGCCGCGGCCTTTTGCGCTTTGTACATGGCCCTTTTTATCATGGCGCCGAAAAACAGATGGCTGCGCGCGCCTTTCGCTTTTCTCGTCGTGGGCTGGTTCATCTTTTTTCACGTCGGCAACGTGGCTTACCACGAGTTTTACGACACCTGGGTTCACATCCATATTTTCGACCAATGGAAGGATTCGTTTTCGCTGGGTGATTCCATAACGAAGCTCCTTGGCGTCCGTGACGTTCTTTTCGGCGTCCTGGTTCCTTTGATCATTGCCGTCGGTTCATCGCTGATCGACGCGAATCCCCGCCGGATCGTGCTGGCCCCCGCGTTTATCGCGGCGTTGCTGCTTTTGCTGGCCGCGCATTACGCCTGCGTCGGATCCATGTCCGGGACCAGGAACCAGGAACCGATGATGTATTTCATCAGGGCGCCCTTCGACGCGCGCCTGGACGCGTATACGAAAAGAAAAAGGATTGCCCGCGTCGCGCGCAGGCTGGACCGGTATTTTCCAATCAATCACGCGAAGTATCGGCGCCGTGAGAAAGCTGATCCGCCTTTTGCCGTAGAGCCCGTCGGCGGCGCGAAGGCTCCGGAAAAACCGCACAACATCGTCTTCATCCTGATGGAATCCGTGGTGGCCGCCGCTTCCGGAAGCTACGGCGCCGAGCCGTCGTACACGCCGAATCTGGACGCTTTGGCGACGGGCGGCATTTTGGCGAAAAACTTTTACGCCAACGGAAGCCAGACGGTGCGCGGGGAACTGGCGAGTCTGTGTTCCTATTATCCGAACTATCGCGGCGGTCCTGTTTACACGCGTTATCACAAGACGAAGATGACGTGCCTGCCGGAAGTCCTCGGCGATTTCGGTTACGAGACCATGTGGGTGTCGTCGTATAAAAAAACCTACAGTAAAAAATCCCGTTTCCTGCGCCGGCACGGCATGAAGAAAATTTTCGATTTGAGCGACATGCCCGAAGATTATCGCAAGATCGGCTGGGGGCCGTCGGACGAGGATCTGTTCGCGTCGGCGATATCGAGGCTCGATGAGGCCCGGCAGCCGTTTTTCGCCGAGATCATGACCTTGTCGAATCATCATCCCTTCGACTGGGATTATCCCAGCAACGCATTCGTTCCCGACGGGGGATACGGCGAAGAGTATGAAAACTACATGCGCGGGATTTTTTACACAGATTACGCCATCGGGAAATTCATCGAAAGCGCGCGCGGCAGCCAATGGTTCGATAACACGATTTTCGTCATATGCGGCGATCACGGAATCTGGCTGTTCGATAAAAACTCCGAAAAGGGTCCCGTGGAAAAACAGGAAGCTTATTTCCGCGTGCCGCTGGTGATTTATGCGCCGGGTTTGATCGAACCGAGGATTGTCGGGGATGTGGCATCGCAGGTGGATATCGCCCCGACGCTTATGGATATTTTAGGCGCGAAAGCTCCCAACACTTTCGTCGGGCGCAGTTTCTTTGCGCCGGTAAAAGAGCCGCGCGCGGCGCTGATGCTCCACGACAGGCAGTGGAATATTCGCCGCGGCGACGAGTATTGCTACGACGTCGGCGAGCAGTGTTTTTACGAGCACATTCCGCGCTGCCCTAAGGGCTATAAAAAAGATCCCAACCAGCCTGTCGCGTGTTTTCAATTCGACGACGATTTGCTGCATGGTTCCGATAAACCGCCGCGGATCAAGAAGAACAGGAAGTTGATGTCCTTTGCAGAGGATATAACCGCCTTCAATCAAAGCCTGCTGCTAATATCCAACAAGAAAAAACGGCGTTAGAGTTTATTACGCGTCCGTATCGTCGTCATCGTCATCATCGGCGCCCGTGTCGTCGTCCGCCGTGTCGTCATCGTCGCCCTGGCTGGGCAGTTCGGCGCCGCTTCTCCATGCGGAGATGCCGTAGAGCGCCTTGTCTTCATGTTCGAAATCCGGATCGAAGCAGGTCGGATTCAGCGTCCACCCGTCCGTGTCGCGGAGCATGAAGATCGATTTTTCTTTGACGCCGTCGTAGCCGACGGCCCATCCGATGTTGGGATCGGTGAAATCGAAATCGTTGATGGTCCAGTCCGCGCTCTTTTCGCCGGGAAGCGAGACGTAAGACCACTGGAGATTCTCATACAGATACATCACGGAATAGCTGCAATCCCCCAGGACGAAATTCCTTTCGCCGATCCTGAAAATCTTCTTGATATTTTGCGCCGGGCATCCCGATTCCGGAAGCGTGATCGGCGCAAAGACCGATCCGTCCTGCTGGTACAGGATGAATCCGCTTCTGTTGATGCCGTCGATTCTGCTTCCGCCGGCGACGAGGGTGCCGGAGTAGGTCAGGCCGAGGGACGAAAATTCCAGAAAATTGGTCGGGTCATAAGTGTATATGTTCGTGCTGCCGGTTTGCTCTGCCTGGATGTAATATAAAAATGCGCGCTTTCCGGTTTCTTGGAGCAACGCCATGACGCCGCTGTCGGCCAGCGCCATGATGTCTTTGATGACGATATTGCCGCCGAAGATATGATCCAGGTTCATCACATCCCACTCGCCGTCGGGCAGGCGGCGCAGGAGCATTCCGTCGGATTCGGCGTCGCCGTTGGCCATGGCCCAGGCCCCCAGGTCGGGGCTGGCGATGATGCGGGTGATTTTGTTGTCCGAAAACATCATGCCCGGATCTTCTTTGGTCCATTCGCCGTTTTCGTAGTGGTAAACGTAATCCGTTCCGCCGGCCCATCCGAAATCCGCCGTCAGAAAATCCGCGCAAAACCAGGGCAGTTCGTCTTCGGGCGCTTGATCGTCCATCGTCCATAATCCGCCGGTGTAGCGGTAGACCGCGTCGCCTACGGCGACGGCTTCGATGTCCTGGATGCACGTGGCCGGCGTTGTGCTGTCTTCCGGCTCTTTTTCTTCGTCGTCTTCATCGCCGCCGGAACAGAAATTCAGGCAAATGCAAAGAATCAATACCACGGCAAGATGCGTCAGTTTGAAGTGCGCCTTTTTCATCGAATTTTTTTCCTCATGTGCCCCAAAATCGTCCAATACAACGCAGTTCACGCTTATTGTCGCTTAAAATCGCGGAATTTGAAAGATATGCGTGAACATTGGAAAGTCAAAGTTAATCGAGTCATCTCGATTCGGCGCTTGACATGACGAACGAATTCAGCTTTTCCAGAACAGGCGCCAGCTTGATCCCTGTTTTGTATGGGACGATGTTATCCGTCCATTCCTTGAAAACTTCAAGTGCGCCCTCGTTCTCGCAGACGGCGAGCAGGATATTTCTATTCGAAAAAATCTTGAGCGTATCAAGCTTTGCTTTGAGATACTCGGGAGTCCAGAAACCTACGATTTCGAAAAACATTTCTTGGCCGTCAACGCGCCTGAAAACGAAATCCGGGACAAAAGTCTTTTGATGCTTATGAAGGATCGCGCCTTCGCGGATCAATTTCCAACCATCACGTTCTTCTCCGAATTTTTCAGCGAAACTTTCCTCGATGCTTGAGTCAAACGCCGGCGGAGCGTTCAAATGACTTCTCAGGCCGCTGTTGGGGCTTAAATCCAGCCTGGCTGTTGTTTTCCATGGCGTTTTCACGTTCGCGGTGAAAGTCCAGCCCACGCAGGTCAGCAGCGCCGGCAGCAATTTCGCCAAGCGCACGCCGTATCGAGCCGTGTTGCGGAGAATGCTGGCGGGACCATCCAATTGGATGCGGTATGTGGATGAATCCAATCGTGAAATCTCGTGGAGAAGTCCGCAAAGCTTTACATGTCGAAGAATAGTTTTGAAGTCGTCGTCGGCGGTTATCGCGGCCGATTGCGCTTTATATAGGGCTGCTTGCGTTTGCGCGACATTGTAATGGCTGAGTAAATCGGCGGCCGTCGCGTAATTTGGCGGCGTCTTCAATCGATGGAAAGAAATGACGTCGGCGTATAGCAGATCATCGATTTCTTGCCAGGAAAGCCCGAGGTCGTCGGCGATTTCCTGTTTGACGACGGACTCTTCGTTTTCCAGGGCGCCAAATAGCGTTTCCGTTTGTTTCCGTTCGACAAGCGGATGCTTTTTCGCGGCCAGGCGGAAGACTTTGAGACGCATTCGGGCGGCTTTTTGCCCGCCGTCGGGATAGTATTCGCCGGCGTCATCCAACAATTTGCAGAAAGACGAAATGCGCCGCGTATTGCAAGGTTCGTCGTCGAACAGATATTCCACGCGCCGGTGCAATTCCCTCCGAGTAAGTCCGGCGCCGTCCCGGTAGATTATCAGCATTTTCTCCGCCAAGTCGACGTAGCGCCCGTGGTTCATCCGGGTCAGCCGATCGGGCTTCGCCACGCGACTTCTGAAATCATAATCGACGATGGCGTGTTCGCTCGTAAGCATCGCCTTTTCTCCGTTTACGGGATTGCAGGATTTCGCGCGTGTCATCGCAAACAATTTCGTACAAAACGGCTTTCGATGCTCCTTTCGGGCGCAGGAGGCGTCCCAGCCTCTGCGTGGCTTGCCTAACGGAAGCCTTGCCGCCGAGGACAACCCCAATTTTAGCATCCGGAACGTCCACCCCCTCATCCAATACCTGGTTGGCGATAAGGACCGGAAATTCCCCCGATTCAAATCCTTTCAAAACAGCTTGTCGCTCTTTTTTTCGAGTGTGCGACAGAATCGTCGGAGCCAGAAACCGGCGGGAAATTTCTATCGCCATGATATTCGTGCCGGTAAACACGAGAACGCGCTCATTCGGATGAATTCGGAAGATGTCTTCCAGTACGCGAATTTTTTCAGCCGCTCGATCTTCAATTGAATCTTTCAGGCACATGAGCTTTTTTATTCGGCGGGCTTTTGTGTTTTCATTCGCTTCGCTTAAAAGATCTTTTCGATTATATCCCTTTTTTTCTTTTTGTTTTTCACCAAACCAAAATTGAATGGCTTTGGATGCGCCGTCGTACCTGTCTCGCTCCTCGTCGGATAAATGAATCTTGATTTGCTCCACGTAGAAGTCGGCGAGATGCTTCGATTCCTTGAGTTTCTGACGATACGCCTCAGGGCCGATCAGCATGTCGAGATCGGCATGGCCGCCGTCCTGACGATCCGGCGTGGCGGTCAGTCCCAGGCGAAAGGGCGCCGTACTCATGAGAGCGGCGTCCCGAAAGAAATCCGTCGGCAAATGATGGGCTTCGTCAAAAACCAGCAGGCTGAATTTATCCCCGATTTTGTCCATGTGAATCGCCGCGCTGTGGTAGGTCGTCACGGTCACCGGACTCACCTTATAAAGCTGGTCGCCGATGATTCCGGCGTCTACGCCGAGTCCCTCGCGTATGTTACGATGCCACTGGTACATCAAGTCGCGAACCGGCGACACGACCAGAGTGGCCATTTCCAGCTTTGCCATGATTTGCAACGCCACGTTGGTTTTGCCGGCGCCCGTCGGCATAACGATCAATCCGCGTCCTTTCGAGTTTCGCCAAGCCGCGACGGCGTCCGCCTGATCGGATCGCGGCTCATGAAGTCTGACTTTCGACCAGCGAATTTCAACAGGCTTATGGACTTTGTCGATAAAGTTTTCGCCAAGTTTTTGACGAAGGATTCTTCTCGCTATCCGATAATGAATCGCATCGGTTCGAAATTTATTGACACGGTCGTCTTTGATCCAGATAAAAGGGCTGAAGATGTCGCGGAGCTTTTCCTGCGAAAGCCCGTCGAGCAGCAGCGTGCCCTCATGGAATTTCAAAGAGACTGTCATGCGCGCTCCGATTTGCCGTTTATTTGATGAAATCGGGAAGGACGGGATGATTCAATCTTGAAAAGGGATGAAATTTCCATTTTTTCTTCATCACAATTGTTCGACCTCCAGCATAGCCGGCGGTCGATGATTGTCCAGTCCATCTCTGGTTCGCGTGTACGACGGCTATTACGGAAAATGGGACTGGCCGCGGGAAAACTGGGATAATCGTCCTCTTTTCATGTTTTTGATCATAAAAAAGAACCTGTTTTAATCCCTCGCCGGCGATTTCGGAGATTCAATTCCCAATCTTGCGAAAATGCTTGAAACTTTCAGGTGAAAGCCGCTGTCTTTATTGAATAATGTCGGATTTTTTCGAGGCGGACAGGCTTTATTAGTCGTTGACTTTGCACAGGTGATCGTCTAATTTTTTCCAACAGTTGCGACACCATGGAGAAACGAGCGGAATATGAAGACATTTTTAGTTTCACTGATGATTTCACAAGCCCAATCCGCGGACTCTTTCAGCATCATCAAGGTGATTTCAGACGCCGGTCCCGTGGTGAAGGGAATCATGTTTTTGTTGCTCATTTTTTCCGTCACATCCTGGGCCATTATCATCCTCAAGGGCTTTACGCTGCGAAAAGCCGTGAAAGAGGGCGAGATATTCCTGAAGCTCTTTTGGGAATCCCGGCAGCTTGAGGAAATCGTCCGCGGCAGTCGCGAGATGAACAACACTCCCCTGGCGGAGATATACCGCGCCGGATACACCGAACTCGACAAATTCCGGGAAGGCGACACGAAAAAAGTCACTATCGACAAAAGCGAAGAGCAGCGCCCCATTACGAAAAAGGAAGCCGCCAGGGACAATATCACGCGCTCCATGCGCCGGGCTATGATGAACGAAGTCACGCGCCTGGAGCGGGCCGTTCCCTTCCTGGCGACCTGCGGCAACGCGTCGCCATTCATCGGCCTTTTCGGCACCGTATGGGGCATTATGATCAGCTTCCACGACATCGGACAAAAAGGCTCGGCCAGCTTGTCCGTCGTGGCGCCGGGAATTTCCGAAGCCCTCGTGGCCACGGCCATCGGCCTGTTCGCCGCGATCCCGGCGGTTATTTTTTACAACCATTTTACCAATAAAATCCGCGTCCTGGAGTCCGAAATGGACTCTTTTACGGCGGATTTTCTCAATATTCTCGACCGCCATATACTTTAGTGGTTCGTGGAGCTTAAAAAGGCGGTTTGTAGCGAGGAGATCAGGGCATGGCGATGCAGATGCCGGGATCGGGACAGAGAAGATCCATGATGAGCGAAATCAACGTGACGCCGATGGTGGACGTCATGCTGGTTTTGCTGGTGATCTTCATGGTCACGGCGCCGCTTTTACAAGAAGGCATCAAGGTCAATCTGCCCAACGCCGAGGGCAAGGAAATCGAGTCCGACGAAAAGAACATCACGCTGACCGTGGACAAGGAAGGCCTTTTATACGTCACGCAGCATATCAAGGGCGAAAAAGCGGTGACCAATCAGGTGAAATCCGACGATTTGGAAACCTTCCTGTCGGATATCTATAAAAGCCGCGTGGATAAAAAGATTTTCGTGGAAGCCGATTCGAAGGTCGATTACGGCGATGTGGTCCGCGCCATCGCCAAAGCCAAGGCCGCCGGCGCCGAGCAACTGGGGCTTATGACCAAACCCGACCTCAAACCCCCGATCAAACCGGGAGGGAAGTGATCATGGCGGCCCGGGTTTCGACGCCCGTTTTGAGCGGCGACCCATTCAACCTGTACTTCGGCGTTTTCTGGATCGTTTCCGTCATCGCGCATCTGGCGCTGCTGGCGGTTATGACCATCGCCACGGCGGGCGGCGCGTCGGCGAACACGGAACCCGACATCAACAAGCCCATCATCTTCGATCTGGCGGATCTTCCGAAAGGCCCGGGAGTCGGCCCCGTGGCGCCGAAACAGGCGCAAAAAGCCAAGGTCAATCCCTTCCAGGGCGCGGCGAAAAAGATCAAGAAGAAGCTCAAAGAATCCGACATGCCGAAAAACCGGAAAAAGGTGGTGAAAAGCAAGACCAAGGAGCGGGCCCACAAACCGCAACAGGCCGTGTCGGCGAAGGATGTTTTGAGAAACAGCGCCGTCGAACGATTGAAACAAAAAATGGCCCAGACCGGGGAAGTCGGCGGCGGCGGAACCGGTAAAGAGGACGGCGGTTCCGTGGCTTCCATATACGTGGCCCGAGTCAGAAGTAAAATTCGAAGCCAGTGGAGAAAGCCCTCCGCGATCTCCGAGGCCGATTTGAGCCGTAGCGGCTGGGTCAGGATCAGCATCGACGATGCGGGCAATCTCATCAGCGTGTCGATCATGAAATCATCGGGCAATACAAAAATAGACTCTAGTCTGCTGACGGCAATCCGCGCCGCATCGCCCTTCACGCGCCCTCCGCTGGAACTGGTTGACAGGGCGAAAAGCGGCATACAGATTCCGTTTCGAGGCAGCGAAGCGAAATAAAAGGATTATTTCAATATGCGCGCAAAAAGTTCTTTCGGTTTGTTATTCGCCATATCCGTCGCCCTGAGCCTGACGGCGCATTTCGCATACGCGCAAGATGACGCCAATCCGCTGATCAGCAAGGTTTTTCTGACTCCCGCCGACCTGCTCGGACCGCAGATCCACAAAATCCCCCTGGCCGTGCCGCTCTTTTTCGACGCCCTGGGCGAGGACGGCAGCGGCGATCTGTCGCGTAAGCTGGCCGATTCGCTGACCACCGATATGGAAATGTCCGGGGAATTCGAAGTGATCGACCGAGCCCGCTACCTCGAAGATCCACGTAGCGCCGGCGTGAAGCTGGGCGTTTTCGACATGCACGACTGGTCGCTGATCGGCGCCGAATATCTTATCAAGGGAGCTTTCCGCCGCGTCGGCGACGCCATCACGCTGGAGATGAGGCTTTTCAACGTCACGAAAAATTCCATGGTGATCGGAAAGGAATACAAGGGCCCCCTGGAAGATCGCTACAAAATGATCCATCTGTTTTCCAACGATGTATTCCTGGCCCTTTTCGGCGACGAGGGTTTCTTTGGAACGCAGATCGCCTTTACCGCCGGCACCGACAAGCGCCGCGAGGTTTATATCATGGATCTGGACGGGCGGAACCGGCGGAAGATGACCAACCTGGGGCTTCTGTCCATGACCCCGCACTGGTCGCCGGACGGAAAGACCATCGTGTTTTCCGCCGTCGGTCCGAACACGGAGCCGTCCGTTTACACAATCAACGTGGCCAGCGGCAAAGTTCAAATGATTTACCAGGCCCAAACCGGCGTGGCTCTCACGCCGGAGTTTTCGCCCAGCGGCACGCGCATTGTCGTGACGCTTTCCCCGGGCGAAAGCTCGGACATTTACGAGATGACCCTTGACGGGAAAAACCTGACCAAGCTGACGGATCATTGGGCCATCGAACTGGCGCCGGCATACTCCCACGACGGGCAGAAGATGCTTATGATTTCCGACAGGACCGGCGCGCCGCAGGTCTACAGGATGAACGCCGACGGCACGGACCCTGTTCGCATCAGCTATTTCGGCTCGTATAACCAGAGCCCGAACTGGTCGCCCCGGGGGGATAAAATCGCCTACGCCGCCAGGGAATTCGGCCATTATACGATTTACCTGGTCAATGAAGACGGCGGCGAGCCATATGCGCTGACGGCGGACATGACAAAGGAGGATTGCGAGTATCCGTCCTTTTCACCCGACGGAAGGGCGCTTTTATTTTCCTGCAAAACTCCGGCCGGCCGTGCGCTGTTTTTGCGCACGACCAACGATACGTATACGATGCAACTGACAAAGGGCACTTCGATTGAGACGAATCCCGATTGGGGTCCTTTGCTGAAATAACCCAAAGTCGCGAGGCGAATGTCATGAGAACACTTATTATTGCGATGATTGCACTGAACATGCTGGGCGGATGCGTGATGACCACGCAGGAAGGCGGAAAGCTCAAAGCCCGGATGGCCGAGATGCAAAAGCGGCTCGACGAGGTGGAAGCCGGCTCGAAGCAATCTCAGGCGACCGTGGAAAACAACATCGATAAAATGGCGGAAAATATCATCGCCTTTGAAAACCTGCGTCAGGATGTGGCGATACTCAAAGGGGAATATGAGGAGGAAAAATTCTCCAAGGACCGCTACGTGGGCGATTACAGAAAGCTGCACACGTATATAAACGGCGAGTTCGTCAAGCTCGACAATCGACTGCGCAAGATCGAGGAGAAAGTCGGAATAGAATCACCCTCGGACAAGCCCGTCGTTCCCACGGACCTTGCCGCCGTTCCGGTGGCGCAAAAGAGTGAAAAAGAACTCTATGCCGAAGCGATCAATGCGTACAAAAGAAAGAAATACCAGCTGGCCCAGTCGAATTTCGATGAGTTTTTGAAGAAGTTTCCCCGCAGTCTCAACGCCCCGGACGCCAAATTCTACATCGCGGATTGCTATTTCGCGCGCAAGATGTACACGGAAGCCATTGTCTCCTATGACAAACTGACGATTGACCATCCCAAGGACAAGAAAGTTCCCGAAGCGATATACAGTCAGGGCCTGTCTTTTGAGATGCTGGGTCAGAAATTTGACGCCAAGTTGTTCTATGAAAAGGTTATAAAAGATTACCCGACCTCAAATTTTTCTAAAATGGCGAAGAAGAGATTGCAACTGCTGAAAAAGTAAGAATTGGCAGGAAGGAAGTTTGCAACGGTTTTGCTTACGAGAAAAGAGCTTTACGTTGTTGACAATAACGAAAATCCTGTGATATCTAGTGTCGACGGTATTGAAACGACTATACCTAACTTAAGGTTCGAAATTCTAACATTGTGGGAATAAATCCACGAAGGAGGATTGGTTGATGAGGATTAGAAACATTGCACCGCTAATGGTCCTGGTCGCTTTGGTGTGCCTGGCGGTTGGGTGCGGCGGCGCCCAGCAAGAACTCGCCACCGCGAAATTGGAAGAAGCCAAAACGGCCGTCGCCAATTCCAAGGCATTCGCCGACGCGCAAGGGACGTCCTACAATTGCCCCGATCAGTTGGCTTCCGCGGAAGATGCGCTGGCCCTGGCCGAGAGTCAGTATGCGGCTGAAGATTGGGAAAACTGCATCGCTTCCTGCGATGACACGGTGGCTAAATCCGGATCCGCCGCGGATCCCGGCGCCTGCGTGAAAATCGTCGTCGCCCCGACGCCTCCTCCGACTCCGAAGCCCACCATCACGGTCAAGGCTAAACTCGACAACGTCTATTTCGATTACAATCGCTACAACATCCGCCCGAATCAGATTGCGACGGCCAAAAATAACGCCACGCATATCAAGGAAAAATGGGCCGGTCAAAAAGTCCGTCTCGAAGGCAACTGCGACGAGCGCGGAAGCGATGAGTACAACATGGCTCTGGGTGATCGCCGCGCGAAATCCGTGCGCAACTTCCTGATCACCATGGGCGTCAACGGCGGCACTATCTTCACGAAGTCCCTCGGTGAAAGCAATCCCTCCGATATGGGACACAATGAAGCCGCCTGGGCCAAAAACCGCCGCGTTGAGTTCAAGAAAATCAAGTAACAACGCCGCACCTAATCAGTAGTACAGCAAACCCGCCTTCGGGCGGGTTCGCTTTTTTAAAGCCTTCGGCGCGCCGCAAAGGATCGCCGTTGCTTCCGGCCGAATTTCGGCTCAAATAATATTTCTGATATAATCAATATATCCAACCATGAAACCCTTGTGCCGGCGTTGCGAAAATATTATCATAAAGCAGATTACGGCATCGCATGAGCAGTTACGTATGATGAATAAAAAACATTGTGGGAATAAATCCACGAAGGAGGATCAGTTGATGAAGATTCGTAATTTTGCACCGCTGTTGGTTCTGGCCGCATTGGCGTGCCTGGCGGTTGGGTGCGGCGGCGCCCAGCAAGAGCTCGCCACCGCGAAACTGGAAGAAGCCAAAACGGCCGTCGCCAATTCGAAGGCATTCGCCGACGCGCAAGGGACGTCCTACAATTGTCCCGATCAGTTGGCTTCCGCGGAAGATGCGCTGGCCCTGGCCGAGAGTCAGTATGCGGCTGAGGATTGGGAAAACTGCATCGCTTCCTGCGATGACACGGTGGCCAAATCCGGCTCCGCCGCGGATCCCGGCGCCTGCGTGAAGGTCGTCGCCGCGCCGACGCCTCCGGCGAAGAAGACAGTTGAAGTGAAGAAAGTCGTTCTCTCCAATGTTTATTTCGATTACAATCGCTATAACATTCGCCCCGACCAGATTTCCAAGGCAAAAGAGAACGTTATGCTTATTAAGGAAAAATGGGCTGACGGTAAAGTTCGCCTCGAAGGCCACTGCGACGAGCGCGGAAGCGACGAGTACAACATGGCTCTGGGTGATCGCCGCGCGAAATCCGTGCGCAACTTCCTGATCACCATGGGCGTTGGCGGCGGCAAGATCTTCACGAAGTCCCTTGGCGAAAGCAATCCCGCCGACATGGGACACAACGAAGCCGCCTGGGCCAAAAACCGCCGCGTCGAGTTCAAGAAAATCTAGTTAAAAATCCGCTCCTAATCAGCAACACAGCAAACCCGCCTAAAGGCGGGTTTGTTTTGTGTGCCGAGCATGCACGTCAACTTGGGGGTGTAAGTCCCCTGCCCAACCTGACGGAGGTGAAGGGCTAGCGAAGCGCAAGGGCGCCGTCGCGAGGCGTCGTCTGAAGGAAGCGTGTAGCAAAGCCGCGACCTGACGAACAGAAACCGGATGTGAGGCAGTCCTTGCCGGACGAGCGAGCAAATGATCGCGAAGTCCATATCCGTCAAGGGCATCGGCTGTAAATCCGGCGGGTGCGCGGTGAAGGTTGTCGTGCTTACCTCGGGAGGTCTGCTTCGTGTCCCGGATTCGGGACTGAGGTCGTCGCGAGGCGTCCTGACCGCGTTGCAGAAGTCAGCAGAGGGCATAGTAGGCGATATCGCCGAAGGCCCGAACGGTATGGAGCGGCAAGTAGAGACGAGGATTCTCATGGGCGGCATTTGTCGGAAAATCCAGTTGGAATTGGCCTTGGAAACGAAGGGTAGGGGTGAAGCCCCGATGGTCGTTTCCGAAGGGATCGAACCGTCCGTGGCGTCCCCCGGCCCCGAAAGCCCGGCGTCAACCTCAAGTCTCATGGAGGAAGTGCTCGAACGGGAAAACCTGAAAGCAGCTTACAAACGGGTCAAGCGGAACAAAGGCGGCCCCGGCGTGGACGGCGTGACAGTCGAAAGGCTGGCGGAACAGATCAACGTCCATTGGCCGAGGATCGGCGAGGAACTTCTCAAGGGGACCTACAAGCCGGCGCCTGTAAAACGGGTTGAGATACCAAAGCCCAACGGCGGCGTCCGAAAACTGGGCGTGCCCACGGCGATGGATCGACTCATCCAGCAGGCGTTGCTTCAAGTCCTTCAGGAACGCTGGGATCGGACGTTTTCGGACAACAGCTTCGGCTTTCGTCCCGGTCGATCGGCTCATCAGGCGGTGGCCAAGGCGCAAAGCTACATCGCCAAAGGCTGCGGCTTCGTCGTGGACATCGATCTGGAGAAATTCTTCGATCGCGTGAACCACGACATGCTGATGGGGCGCATCGCCAAACGCATTTCCGACAAGCGCGTCCTCAAACTGATCCGCGCATTTCTCAATGCCGGCGTCATGGAAAACGGACTGGTCGGCCCAACGGCCGAAGGCACTCCGCAGGGCGGTCCGCTTTCTCCGCTTTTGTCCAACATCGTGCTCGACGATCTCGACCGGGAGCTTGAAAAGCGCGGTCTGCCTTTCGTCCGTTATGCTGACGATTGCAACATCTATGTTCGCAGCGAAAGGGCGGGGCGTCGCGTGATGGAAAGCGTTAGTCGCTTCATCGAACGCAAACTCAAGCTGAAGGTCAACGCATCCAAAAGCGCGGTGGACAGACCCGTGCGGCGCAAATTTCTCGGATTCAGCTTCACCAGTGGAGTAAACGCAAAACGGCGAATATCGCCGCAGGCGCTCGACCGCTTCAAGGAGCGAGTCCGTGATCTAACGCGCCGAACCCGAACGGTAAGTCTGAAAAAGATGATCGAAGACCTGAATCGCTTCCTCCGAGGATGGCTCGGGTACTTCGGATTCTGCGAGACGCCTTCGGTGCTTGGTAAACTCGACAAATGGATCAGGCGACGGCTCCGATGCGTGGCCTGGAAGCAGTGGAAGCGAGGCAAAGTCCGCTTCAGGGAACTGAGAAAGCGCGGCGTGGGAAAGGACCTGGCGGCACAAACCGCAGGCAGTCCCCACGGACCGTGGCGTATCAGCATGAGCCCGGCGCTTAGCATCGCATTTAAAAACTGTTGCTTTCGCTCGCTCGACCTTATAGACCTGGACCCGAGGTAGAATGCTGAACCAACCGAACCGCCGTGGTACGGACCCGTATGCCCGGTGGTGTGACAGGGAAAGCCCGCGAGGGCTTACCTATGTCGATGGTTTTTTACAGGTCCAATACCGCCAGATATTCCTTGCGCCAGGTTTGCGGGAACATATCGAAGGGCGTCAGGGCGCGCAGCACGTATCCTTCTTTTGTCAGATCCCTGATATCGCGGCACAGAGAATCGAGCTGACAGGAAACATACACGATTCGGCCGGGAGCGATTTTCGAAACGGCCGCGCACACTTTCTCGCCCATGCCTTCCCTGGGAGGATCCGCTAACAGCTTGTCGATGCGCCGGCCCTCGCGGTGGATGTCGCGACAAGCCCGCAGGGCGGTCCGGTCGAGGTGTTCGATATTGTCCAGGCCGCCCTTTTGCGCGTTGGTTTTGGAATTTTCCCGGGCCGGGGCAAAGGATTCCACGGCAATCACGTTGCTTACGACGGGCGCAATCGGAATGGTGAAGTTGCCGATGCCCGAATACAGTTCCAGCACTACGTCGCGCTTTTGCGCTTTGAGCGAAGCCCTGACGTAGTCGATCAGGATGCGGTTCATTTCCGGATTGACCTGCGTGAAGGCTAAAGGACTATGCGCCAGTTTCCAGTCGCCCGCCGTCGTGAAAAATTTTGGAAAATCATTGACGGATTCAATCGACGCATTTTCCGGGTCGATGATCCAGCCGGCCGGGCTGCCGGATTTCGATAATGCCGCCGATACAGGAATCGCCGCCACGAGGCCTTGCGTTTCGTCTAAAACAACGCGGACGCGTAAGTCCTCGCCCTTGGCAAGCTTCGATTTCGCCAGAGCCTGCCTGACGAAGGGCAGCGCCGCGGACAGAGCCGGTTTCATCACGGGGCACGAAACCGTTTCGGCGATTTTGCGGCTTTTCTTTTTTTTGAAACCAAACTCGATTCCAGCGCCGACGGCGCGGACCGCCATATCCCCCCGGACGCGATAACCGTACGGAGCAGGGCAGGCCACGGTTTTTTCGAGGATATGCTCGAAAGAATCGTAATTGCCCAGGCGCTTCATGGCGTAGGCGGCCATTTCGTCGGATTGCTCAATTTGCGCCGCGTAGGAAAGGTGCTGCCAGTCGCAACCACCGCATTCGTCGAAGATCGGGCAGGGCGGCGCCGCCCGATACGGCGAAGGCTTTATCAAGTCGATCAGCGTGGCGTTGACATACCGTTTGACGACGGATTCGACGCGGACCCGCGCCAGATCGCCGGGCGCCGCCAGGGGCGCGAAAACGCTGGCCGCGCCGGATTTCATGCCCTCCGGCGTGCCTTTGCAGGCGCCGCCCGAGGTCATGGTCTCGAATTGCGTTTTGATGATGTCGCCTTTTTGAAAAGGCAAATCGGATTTTCTCGACATGAGTTTTATTCGCAGCAAGCCGGATTTTACATATTTTGTTGCAGGCCCACTTCCTGTTGCTCCTGCGGGGTCAGGTATCGGATGAATGCTTTCTTGTCCGCGGCGGCCAGGTAGGCGTCAAGGCCTTTGACCTTTTTTCTCTCGACCAGATCCGTGAGCGCCTGGTCCATAAGCTGCATTCCCAGGCTCTTGCTGGTCTGGATCAGCGATGGAATCTGAAATGATTTCTTTTCACGGATGATGTTCGCCAGCGCCGGTGTGGACATGAGGATTTCCATGGCGGCGCAGCGTCCCTTGCCGTCCGCCGTGGGCAACAGAACCTGCGCCACGACGCCTTTAAGGGATTCGGAAAGCATGACGCGGATTTGCTCCTGCATATCCGAGGGGAAAGCGTCGATAATGCGGTCGACGGTTTTTACGGCGCTGTTCGTGTGCAGCGTGCCGAAGACCAGGTGACCGGTTTCCGCGGCGGATATGGCCAGGGAAATCGTTTCCAGATCGCGCATCTCGCCCACGAGGATGATATCCGGATCCTCGCGCAAAGCGGCCCTCAGCGCATCGCTGAAGGAACCGACGTTTTCGCCGATTTGTCTTTGGTTCACGAGCCCCTTTTTATTTTGGTGAACGAACTCGATGGGATCTTCAACGGTGAGGATGTGCTCGCGCCGGTTTTCGTTGATCTCGTTAATGATCGCCGCCAGCGTCGTCGATTTTCCTGAACCCGTCGGCCCCGTCACAACTACAAGCCCCTTTGTGAGTTTTGTGAAACCGTAAAGGGCTCTTGGCATTTTCAGATCCGCCATGGTCAATACTTTGTTGGGAATCTGGCGGGATACGATGCCGACGCCCTTTCGCTGCATGAAAGCATTGCAGCGGAATCTGGCCGTTTCTCCTAAAACGTATATAAAGTCCGCCTGATTCTTTTCCTCGAATTCCTTTCGCACGCGGTCGTTCATGATCTCCACGATGATTTTCATCAGGTCGTCATGAGCAAACGGCGGATGGTTGATGCTTTTCAATTCGCCATTCACCCGCACCAAGGGCGGAGAACCGGTCGTCAGGTGCAAATCGCTCGCGTTGCTTTCGGTCACGAATTTGAAATATCGGTCAATAACCGGCATGTTTTACCTCGTCTATGAAAAGTCATTCACCTGATTCGGATTTGTTTAACCTGGTTTCGCTCAAACGCATGTCCACGCGCGCCAGAGAACTTCGGGCAATATCGATCAACGGACGGACTTTCCTCAACTTGAAAAGCGGGAATACGAAAATGCGAAACAACGGGAACGACCAGCAAAACAGCATTAGCTTCAGGGCCGAGCGGGCTTTTTTCGTTCCCAGATCTCCCAAACCCTTCAGCGCCGCATGACGCAACTCGAAGTCCCTGTTGTAAGCGCTGACGATATGGCCGATGGACGTGAAGTTTTCCTGAAACTTCGTGGCGGGGATCAGGATACTCTCCGCTTCCGCGCCGCCGATCCTGCCGAGCGCCTTGACGACGTCGGTTCTCAACTTCGGCTCGGCGAGGAATATCTCCATGAGCTTGGAGTTGATTCCCCCGGCGTTGCGCTGTCCCAGTTCGGCTATGGCTTTTCCGATTCCATCCATTTCCAGATCGATCATCGACACGGGTTTTTCCATGATCTCTCTGATCAGCATGTCAAGATTCTGCTGTGTGGCGGTTTTGACCTTCGAAGCGGGATCATCGAGCATATTGGCGGCCATCTCATAGACGTCGTCTATGATAGCCGTGATTTCCTCGGCCATGCCCACGGCAAGCTGAACATTGCGCCGGGAAGCGTTCTGAACCGCCAGGACGGCTTCTTCCTTAAAGGGATCGTCCATAATGATCGTCAGTTCGTCCCCGAGCAGCAGGTAGGGTATCAGCGTGTACTTCTTCGCGATGTCGATAGGGACCTGCGCCACGGCGTTGAGATCCACCGACGAGGCGTTCACATGGATGAGAGGCATATCCAACTGCTGGGACAACGCCCAGACAATGTCCTCGGCCTTGATCACGCCCAGTTCTAGAAGCGCTTCACCGAAACGGCCTCCCATTTCCTTCTGCTTCGCCAGGGCTTGTTCGATCTGCTCTTCTGCGATGATTCCGGCATCCAAAAGAATTCTGCCAAGTTTGATCTTCTCAGCCATTTTTCCCCGCCAGTTTTGTTGTGATGAATTTAGAGCACTTCTATTTCATTAGCACAGGAAATCCACTGTGAAAACATTAGTGATTGGTGTTTTACTATTTTTTAATGGTTGGTTTTGAAACTCAGGCTCCAGCAGCGGCCTTACGGTCCTTTCGAAACGACTTTGAGCGCCTCTTCCGCGGCGCAAAGAGCCTGATCGAGGTCGGCCTCGGTATGCCGCCAGGCGATGTAGCCGTGATGGAAAGGCTGCATGAAAACGCCGCGGCGGATCAGTTCGGTGTAAAAGGTCGTCCGCCGCCATTTGTGAGACTTGTCTTCCTTAGATGGAAACGTGACGAAGGGCATGGGCGGAATCCCGGAAACATGCGCGTCCGTCGAACTGTTTTCCGTAATGGCGCGCAGCCGGTTCAGAAAATCCTCGCCCCGCGTCCAGATGTCGTCGATCACCTTTTCCCGCTCCAGAATCTCGATGGTTTTCAGCGCCGCGATCATCTCCGAACTGTTGGGAAAATAAGTGCTGGAAATAAAGACCTCTTTTTCCGCCATGCGCATGACGTCGGTCTTGCCCACGACCGCGGCGATGGGATAGCCGTTGGCCATGGCTTTGCCCACAGTGGCCAGGTCGGGGGTCACGCCGTAACGCTCCTGCGCGCCGCCCAGGGCCGCCCGGAAGCCGGTGCGGATTTCATCGAAAATCAGCACGCATTCAAAGCGGTCGGCCAATTCGCGCACGCCCTGCAGATAGCCGGGCCCGGGCGCCTCGACGGGATGCGCCAGAGGATGGCCCACGGGCGTGACGATGATGCAGGCCACGTCGCCGTGCTGCTTCAAAAGCGCTTCCAGGGCGTCCAGATTGTTGTAGGGAAATTCGTGCGTGTCTTCGTAGAGCTTTTTCGGCACGCCGCCTTTGACCTCGACGCACCAGTCGTGCCAGCCGTGATAGCCGCAACGCAGAACTTTCAGCTTATTTGTAAAAGCGCGGGATATGCGCACCGCGCACGTTGTGGCGTCCGAGCCGGTCTTGACGATAATGCCCATTTCGCAGCATGGGATGACGCGGCGCAAAGTTTCCACGAGCCGGTTCTGGGATTCATGAACCAGGGAAAAGCAAAAACCGCTTTCGCGTATGTGATCGATCACCGCGTCGTCGATTTCCTTTTCGCAATGCCCCAAAATAATCGGCCCGTAAGAGCAAAGCATGTCCACGTATTCGTTTCCGTCCACGTCGGTCACGCGTCCGCCCTTGCCCGAGGCGATGAAAACCGGATACTCGCCGGGCACGAAATTATAGGGCCGGCGTATTCCCAGCATTCCGCCGGGAATCAGTTCTTTCGCCTGCTGTAAAAGCGCATGGGATTTATCGAGCTTAAGAGTTTCAGACATGCCGCGACTCCCGCGTAAAGCGTTTCACATCGTGAGATTTCTATACAACAAGCTTTCGGCTTTTGCCATGATTCGGCTTTGCGTTGTCGGCTTTGCGTAGGCCGCGCGGTTTTAAACGACCAGGCCGTCGATGCGCTGGATATGCTCGATGCATTGCTTCATGGCGATGAGCTTGAAGACAAGCCGTGCGGCGGCGAGGCTGGAATTCGGATCCTCCGGCCTTGGCGCCAGTCCCGTTACGGCGCAGGCGACCACGTCCTTGTCTTTGAAGACGACCTCCAGAAGATCCATCATCTCCCGCCACGTGAAGCCTCCGGGTTCGGGCCTGCTCGCCGCGCGGATCACCGACCAGTCCATGCCATTGACGTCGATGCTCAAAAAAACCCTCTCGCCCACGCTCTTTAACGAACGCTCGATATTGATGCGTCCCTTGTGAAAATCCTGCATGTAAACGACGTCAACGCCGTCCGCGCCGGCCCGCCGCGCTTCCCCCGCGCTGATGCTCCTTGCGCCCAGCAAAAGAACCGGCGCGCCGCGCTCGCGGATTCGCGTCATGACGCACGCGTCGTCAAGGGAGTTTCCGTTGTATTCATCACGCAGATCTGCGTGGGCTCCAATATGCACACAGGACAATTCGGAATACGTGCGCCTGACGCCGGCAAATGCCCCGATGGTGACCGAGTGGCCGCCGCCGATCGTCACCAGGAACCGGCTTTGCTCGATCCATCGGGCGGCTTCCGATTTGATTTTCGTCATGACCAGGGCCTGCTCATCGGAAACATCGATGAAAGGCAGCGTTGCGACGCCATCGAGGTGAATCTCCTGCTTAAACACTTCGTCATAGGGATCAAGGTTTTGCGACGCTTTGAAAATAGCCCGCGGTCCCCCGGCGGCGCCCGCCCCGCGGGATGATTCGCCGTAGGGGATGGGAAGAATAATCGTACCCGCCTGCCGAGGATCGCAAAATTCGGGCGGCAGGTTGAGAAATTGGGCGGATTCCCTATTCATGGCGCATACCTCCGTGCATGACTGACTGCGGTAAATAAAAATTCATCTTGAGCCGCCCGATTATATCCGAAAGTCGCACGCGGAGGGAAGAAATAATTGGGTTTCGCGTAGACCTGCGTGTTTCCGGTCTCCGGTGATTTTTCAAAGCGCAAATTTCCTTTTGACACGCAGTGACAGGCATATTAAATTATTCCCGTAACTTTTTAACGGGTGATCCATGAAACGCATGATGATAGGAATAACGCTGTTGTTGATGTTGACAACGGCGCTGACCGGGTGTCCGCCGGATTCGGACATGGTCTACCTGGACAACGGCGTCATCAAGATCGGCGTGGACTTGAACAAGGGCGGGGCGATCACCTATCTGGCCGAGTACAACAACCAGGACGTGAACCTGATCAACTCGTCGGATCTGGGCCGCATGATCCAGCAGTCATACTACTCCGGCCCGTGGCCCTACGGCGATCCGGATCCGGGTTGGGCGAACTGGGGATGGAATCCCATCGGCGCCGGCGACTGCCACGGCAATCCTTCCGAAGTCGTCACGCACTCAAACGACGGAGCCACGCTCTACGTTCAATCAATCCCCATGCAGTGGGCCCTGGACAACGTGCCCTGTGAATGCGTTTTCGAAAAGTGGATCACCCTCGACGCCCACGCGGTGCACGTGCGCTTCAAATTGATCAACGACCGTGCGGACACAACGGATTACGGCGCCAGTCACCAGGAACTGCCGGCGGTATACACGACGGATAAATTTTACAGGCTGTTCAGCTACACCGGCTCAAGGCCTTTCACAAACGGCGCCCTCACGCAGATTTCAAACAACGGCCCGCCCTGGGAATATTTCAACGGGACCGAGAAATGGGCGGCCCTCGTGGCCGACAACGACTGGGGACTCGGCGTCTATACTCCGACGGCGCAGCAGTTCGTGGCCGGTTTTCACGGCACCCCCGGCTCCGGCGATCCGGAAGGCGGATCGACCGGCTACATCGCCCCGTTGCGCACCGAGAACATTCGCTACAACACGGTGTACGAATATGAGTCCTATTTCATCCTCGGCTACCTGAACGACATCCGCGCCTGGGTTTATCAACACAGGTAGGAAATTGCGCCCGACTCAATTTCTAAATGATGACACGGAGCTACCCACGAAGTTACGTTATCGGCACGGGACACATCAGCCGCGCACGAAGTCACGTCATTGGCGCAGGACACGGGGCTACCCACGAAGTTACGTTATTGGCGCAGGACACGGGGCTACCCACGAAGTTACGTTATTGGCACAGGAAACAGAGCCGCGCACGGCAAATCGCCGCCAGGCGATGAGTAAGCGGGTAAACATCGGTTCAGCAATAAGTTGTTCATTTAAATTGGTTCGTCTAAAATGTAGGCAACTAAAGGTTGCAAATTCATCATGAAAATACCTCCAAAAGCCTATTTTATAACTTTTTGCTGCTACGGAATCCATGTTCATGGCGATGAGCCCTATTCCGTGGATCGCCACAATTGCGGTTACGACAAACCGGCAATTGATGACAATAAGCAGTGGGCTCAGTTTGAAAGAAAAATAATGAAGCAACGAGTGTTTCATATGGAAGAACAAGATCGTAGCATCGTTCTTAAAAGTATTGTGGATTTATGTCTGCGTAGAAGTTGGCGCTTATTTGCCGCGCATATCAGGCGTGATCATGTACACGTAGTCATCCAAGCCCCCAAAATCCGGAGACCGTCATGAATGCGTTGAAAGCATTCGCGACAAGAAGAATCAAAGACTTTGGCCTATTAGAAAAAAGTCGAAAACTTTGGTCCAGGCACGGTAGCACGCGTTATATTTGGGATGAAAAAGCTTTGTCTCAAACAATCGATTACGTCATTCGCGGCCAGGGCAAGCCGATGACATTTTACGAGGAGATACCGAAATAGTATCGGATGGCGACGTATTTTGACAAGGGCGAACGCTCGTTTGCGAAGACGTTGCGCACCCGCTCATTGCCGATCTTCGCTGACGCGAAGATACGGCCGGACATTCGCGGCTCTGTTTCGGGCGATCTCGCTTGCCAAGGTCAGCTGTTTTGATTTGCGGTAGTGAGTGACAAATAATTATTGATTATGAATATTCAGTTTTATTCTTTTAATCATCTTCTTATAAAAAAGGACCGGCCATATCGGCCGGTCCTTTTGCGATTTGCGAATGGCTTTATTTTATCAATTGCACGATGAGCATCACGGCGATGCCCATGAGCGCGCCGCCGGCGATCACTCCCGCGCAGATGGTCTCCATATTCCTCACCAGGATCTTTTTCCAGAATCCCTCTTCGTCTTTCGCGATCTTGTCCACGAGCCAGAAGAAGAAGCCGCCCAGGAACATGGACAGGCACGTGTTGAAGGGGATCACGAAGGCCAGGCCCATGCCGACGCCGGAAATGAAGAACTTGCCCTTCGTGACGATTTTGAGAACTTCAAACAAGATTCCGATGATGGCGCCGATGGCGATCGCCCATATCGCCGTGGGATGCAGGAATGAAAGACCTTCGGTCAGCACCTCCGCCACCGCTCTCCAGATCACCGCGGCGGGCATGGGCAGATGTTCGGAAGCCAAGTTTTCCAGTTTATAGTTGAACATCACCAGGTAAAAGACCGGAACCGACGCCAGGCCGCCGGCGATGATTCCCAGCACGTGTCCCATGGCCTGATGCCGGGGTTTTGCGCCGAGCATGTAACCGGGTTTGATGTCCATGAGCAGGTTCGAGGCGTGGCCCGCGACCTCGCCCGTGATGCTGGCGCTCATCAGATTTGTGGTGATGTTTCCCGGCGCCAGAACCGCGTAGGTCAGCTGCGTGAGTTTGCCTAAAGCGCCGGTGGGCGTAATCGCCGTTAGGGCCGTGGAGTTCACGGCGATGAGCGTGAAAACGAAAACCAGCGGAATGGCGATCAGGCCCAGCCACCAGGCCACGTCGAAATACCAGTGTCCCAGGATAACGACGAGCAGTCCGGCGATGGGGATGCCGATGACGAAAACCTTCATGGGAAGCTCGATCTCCTGAAGGACGTCTTCGGATTTTTTCCCGCTGAACATGCCCGCAAAGGCGGAAAAGATCATCTTGGGCTTGGAAAAGAAGCTGAACAGCGAAGCGGTGGTCATCATGGCCACGCCGCCCCACAGGGACCACATGGTGATCGCCTTAAAGGAGCTTCCCTCGCCGAGGATGATAATGCCCTGGTCGATGAGAATCGGCGCCAGGAACACGAAGTTGATGACCGCGCCGATCATCAGGGAGATGCCGATGCGGATGCCGATCAGGCCGCCCACCGCGTACATGACCATGTCCACATCCAGGTTGATGGTCAGGTCCGAAAGTTTGGTGCCCATCAGCTTGACGGAGAAAATGAACTTGTCGAGAAGCTCGGCAAGCATCACGGGAATGTTGAAGAACTTCATATGCAGCGCCGCCATGATCTTCGTGCTGGCGATCAAGTTCCACAAGGCGGAAGCGGCGCCGAAAATAACGAGGAGCTTGGTTTTGAGCACACCCTCCTTGGCGTCTTCGCTGTGCAGGCCGTCCATGACGATGCCGCAGGCCTTGCCCTCGGGGAAGGGATGCTGCTCTTCGTTGATGAATCGTTTTTTCAGAGGGAAAGCGAAAAGAACGCCGAGGAATCCCAGGGCCATCATCCAGGTCATGGATTGCCACATGGGAATGATTTTCCCCGTGACGAGCATATAAGCCGCCAGACTCGAAATCAGGGGAGCGGTCATGTAGCCCGCCGCCGTGGCGATGGACTGCATGGCGTTGTTTTCCAAAATGGTCATCTCGTTTCCGAGATTCATGGCCGCGAAAGCCTTCCATAAACCGAAGGACAAGATGACGGAAGTGATGCCCACGCCCAGGGTCCAACCCGTGTGCGCGCCCACGTAGAGGTTCGTCAGCGACAGCACGCCGCCCAGAAGCATTCCTGTCGCCGCGGAGCGAATGGTGAGCTGCGGCATGTCCCCGCGAAAGACGTTTTTGAGCCACCACTCGTCCTTTTCCTTCAAGGACATAGTGCGTACTTGTTCGGGATCGAGCTGTTTAATCATTTGGAAAAATCCCCGTTTTGGAAAATGAGAATCAGGTTTTTATCAAGTACATGAAATCCGGCGAACCGACAAGCCTAACGGGAAAAAGCAGGGGCAAGGCGAAAGAACCTTTCAATTCGGAATGCGGATTGCGGGCTAGATGAAAGGAATGCTATTCACTAATCACTGGCCACTATCCACTAATAATTTTCAAGTTCGCGGCTTTGAGCATGAGGGTTTTTACGCCCACGGAATCGAAATGAACGACGGCTTTGGCCCTTTCGCCGTATCCGATCATGCCCATGATTTTGCCCCGGCCGAACTTGTCGTGCATCACGCGCATTCCGGTGCGAAGCTCGTCGCCTTCCGATGGATCATCGTACTCGCACACTGAGTCTCCCGCGGCGATGTTCGTCTGACGCAAGGCGGACATCGGCATGGTGACGGTGCCCCGGCCGAATGAAAGCTCCGGGGAAGGCGTGGATTTCGCCATGGCGTCCCGGATGGCGTAGCCGAAACCGAAGCCGTGAACATCCAGCATTTCTTCCGGGATTTCGCCTAAAAAGCGGCTGGGGGGGGCGTAGGTCGGGCGTCCGCCGTATGTTCTGCGCCGCGCCGCGCAACTCAACGATAAGAAATCCTCGGCTCGCGTGACGCCCACGTAACAAAGACGCCGTTCTTCTTCGATGAACGCCGGATTGTCCCTCAAAGCCCGGGCGTGGGGCAGAAGGCCGTCTTCCATGCCCACGATGAACACGGCTTTGAATTCCAGACCCTTGGCGTTGTGCAGGGTCATCAGGCGCACGCCTTCGCTGTAGGCGTCCAGTTGGTCGGAATCCTGCAGGAGGCTGACGCTTTCCAGATAATCGGCCAGGCTGTCGTTCGGGCGGCGATCGTGGAATTGGGCCACGGCCTCGTAAAGTTCGCCCACGTTTTCCTTTCGCGTCTGTCCTTCGACGCTTTGGTCGGCGCCCAGCATTTCCTTGTAGCCCGTGCGTTCGATGATGTGCGCCAACGCTTTTGGCGGCGCCAGTTCTTTCGCCGCGGCGGTGATGTTGCCTACAAGGCTTAAGAAACCCGATAGCGCCTTCGCCGCCGCCTTCGTCAAAGCGCCTTCATCAACCATGCGGCGGGCGGCGTCGAGAAAAGACAGGCGATGATGCGCCGCGAAACCGTCGATTTTCCCCACCGTGGATTTGCCGATCTTGCGCGCCGGGACATTGACGATGCGCTTGGCCGCCACGGAATCCGCCGGATTCACGGTCAGGCGCAGATAGGCCAGGATGTCCTTGACTTCCTTGCGTTCGTAAAAACGCATTCCCCCCACCACGACGTAGGGAAAGCCCCGGGTCAAGAGTTCTTCCTCGAAGACGCGGGACAGGGCGTTGACGCGATAGAAAATCGCGATCTCCGTCGGGTTCAGCCCTTCCTTGCGGCGCAGATGCCCGATCTGCGCGGCCACGTACTGAGCCTCGTCGTATTCGTCGTCTGCGCGATACGCCCTGACTTTTCGCCCGGCCTGCTTTTCGGCGATCAACTGTTTCGGCTCCCGGCCCCGGTTGTGCGCGATCACCGCTTCCGCCGTTTCAAGAATGCGCGCCGACGACCGGTAATTGCGTCCTAAAATGACTTTTTGCGCTCCGGGAAAGCGGCTTTCGAAATCCAGGATATTTTCGATTCTGGCCCCGCGCCAGCGATAGATGCTCTGATCGTCGTCGCCGACCACGCACAGGTTTTTATGCTGCCCGAGCATCAGTTCCAGCAGGCGGCTTTGCGCGTGGTTGGTGTCCTGAAACTCGTCCACCAGGATGTGTAAAAAACACCATTGATATTGCGCGCGAACCTGCTCGTCGGCTTCCAGCAGACGCACGGCCATAACGATCAGGTCGCCGAAGTCCAGGGCGTTGTTGCGCCGCAGATTGTCCGTATACGCCTTGACCGTCATTTCAAACGCGGCTTGCCTCTGGGCCTTCATGTCCTTGGCGAAATCCAGGGGATCGGTCAGATCGTTTTTCGCCTTGTCCAGAAGCTCCAGGACGGCGCGATGGTCGAGAATCTTTTCGTCGATTTCGGCCCGCTTGAGGATATCCCTGACCAGCGTGCGCTGATCGGCGTCGTCGTAAATGGAAAAATCCCGCTTGAGGCCGATCTTGTCCGCGTCGCGTCGGAGAATCTTCACGCACGCCGAATGGAACGTGGACACCCAGACGTTTTCTCCCACGCCGGGCATCAGCCGCTGGACGCGCTCTTTCATCTCGGCGGCGGCCTTGTTGGTGAAAGTCACGGCGAGAATCCGCTTTGGATCCACGTCCCGTCGGGCGACGAGATGCGCGATTCGGTGAGTCAGCACGCGGGTTTTGCCGCTGCCGGCTCCCGCAAAAATCACCAGCGGGCCTTCGCCGTAAAGCACCGCCTGCTTTTGCTCCGGATTCAACTGCGTCAGGATGGGATCGTTTTCGTCGCTCATGCGCAAAGTTTTTATACTATCCGCGCGGCGCGGACAACCGCTGCGCGTGGTTTGGACGCTCAACAGTTTCCGATACTCCACTTTTTGTTTCCCGGTTAAACTTGTGCTTTGAAGTCAAGGAAAGGGAACCGCCTGTTTCGCCCGTCTTGTCAAAAGTCTGTAAGGATCAATCCTCCAGCGTGGTCAGACCCTCGCGAATGGCGTATTTCGTCAGTTCGGCGACGCTTCGTATATCCAACTTGTTCATGATGTTGTGCCGGTGCGTCTCGATGGTTTTGACGCTGACTTCCAGGCGTTTGGCGATATCTTTCGTGGCCAGGCCTTCGGCGATGAGTTGAAGGACTTCCCGCTCCCGAGCGGACAACTGCGAGGTGGCGGAGTTGCCGCCGCCGGTCAGTTGCTCCATATAGTCCTCGACCAGCACGCCGGTGATGCCCGGGGACAAATAGGTTTTCCCCTCGTGAATGATTCGGATGGCGTGAGCGAGTTCGTCGAAGGCCGAATCCTTCAGAAGGTATCCCGAAGCGCCGGCTTTGAGCATTTCCGCCACAAAGCGCCTTTCGGTATGCATGGACAGGGCGATGACCTTGATGTTCGGATGCTTGGCGACGATTTGTTGCGTGGCCTCGATGCCGTTCATGTCCGGCATGGCGATGTCCATAATCACCATGTCGATCGGCAGTTCGCCTGAAAGCTTGACCGCGGTCATGCCGTCCTCGGCCTCTGCGGCGACTTCGATGCCTTCCTGCTTTTCCAGCATCGCGCGCAAACCTTCCCGCATGATCTTGTGATCATCGACCAATAGAATCTTGATATTCATGGCGCGCCCCTTGATTTCAATTCAGACCCTAATTTTCATAGCACGAATCTCTTGGGCCTGTAAATGCGGATTTCCCGCGTCTTTAATTCACGGAAACAAATTCGCAGTCGGTGCTGACTTCGATTTTATGATCGGAAAGCGACGGATAATACGAGCATTGATTGACCGCCAGCCCGTCGGCGCTGCTTCTGGGGCTGTGAACGATGTCGCAGACCCATCCCTCGATGATATTATTGCTCAGGCAGGGGCCGTCTTCGAAATCCTGCCCCGACTCCAGGCCGAGATTGCATTGGAGGACGCAATTGTAACATGCGTCGTATCGGGGATTGTCAACCGGCTCATCGTCATCGACGTCATCGTCGCTATCGTCGTCAGGCGAAACCGTGTCGTCGTCTTTCATGGCATCTTTCCACCAATCGTCGTCATCGTCATCGTCGTCATCATCGTCTATCAGGCGCCGGCATTCGTCGTGGGGATTGGTTCCTTCCGCAATATCATCATTGTCGTTGTCGTCATCGTCGTCGTCATCGTCATCGTCGTCCGAATCGCTTTCGTTGTCGTCGCTTGAGTTGCATGACGGTAAAAAGACGACACAAAATAATACGCTCAGGGAAATCAACAGGATCAGTATTCGGTAAATGGTGGGCACCGCGCATCCTCCCGTGAAAAATGAAAATCGACTTAACGCGTAAACGTGAAAGCCCGCCCCCGAAAGCTTTCGTAAAAAAGATTATACTATTTTACGACGCGGACAACCAGATTACACGCAAATCCATGAAATACGGCTCCGCCGGTCGGCGTCCGGGAGAATCACACCCCTTTTGGTCTTTGTCGAGATAATTCATCGCGGACAATCTGCCGCCCGCTCACGCGGGCTCATATGAATATTGGTTATTTCTTCATACCGGCGCTCACGCGCCGGCCTATTAACTTTCGCCTCTTGCGAGGCTCTTTCCCTTGCCCCTTCCTTTTTTTTTACTCATAAATCCTTACTGAACTCTTCTGCCTTGAATTCAGGTAAAGCCTCTTGACCTGCGCGGCGCCAATCGATGTAATAGCGGCAATAATCCGGGGTGGAATCGCAATGAATATTTACGCCAAATCATGTCTCGCAGCCTGCGGCCTGGCCGTTTTCATTCTCATGTCGGCGTCCCCGGCTTTTGCGGGAAATTCGGGATTTTCCGTCGGAGCGCTGGCGGGGGCATACACACCGTATGTGCAGCATAACGACGTGGACGAATTCGACGCCTATACACGCGCGGCTTTGGGTTTGAGCGCGGGTTTCGATCTCGGCGCCCGGGCGATGTTGGGTCTGGGATTCATTACGGCGCCGGGAAAAGCCAAAATCGATGATGAGGAAGATCTTGATTTCAATGTCAATGAGCTTTTTCTGGACTTTTACTGGTCGGTCCTCACGGGAATGGTTCGGCCCCGCTTTCTCGCCGGAGGTTCTTACCAGATGATTCAAGCCGGAGGGGATTTCGAGGATCAACATGCTTTCGGCGTCAATTTCGGCCTTGGGATAGAGATGGCGTTGATCGGCGATACTTCCGCATCCCTGGATTTTCGTTATCATTATTTAGGCGCCTCGGAGTTTTCTTCGTCGGACGCGGGCTCGGCGCTTTTCGGTGTGAATTACAGATTTTAAGTGCAACAAGCGGCGCTTGCCGGTTGCCAGAAGCGAATGAAACGTGTCAATTATAAACGCGGCGATCATGGGGATCGATCGAGGCCGGGTTTTTCGGCCCGCTATGGTGGCGTTTTGAGTTCAGCAAGCAATAAATACCGGTATTTGCCGATCGTGCTCCTGGCGGTTTCGGCGTTTTTCGCCGCTATGAATGCGCATGAGGCGACGGCAAAGGATTTCAAATCCATGCCTTCGTTCGAAACCGGGGGCCGCTGGCTTTTCGCCTACGACGAAAATTCCGAGGATGTCACCATTTGGCCCGGCTACGCCCTGGGCGGCACCTTCACGCAGATTATCGACTTCGAATGGGCCAGAAACATGGCGTTCGAGGGCAATTACCTGCACAGCTTCAGCCACGGCGAACGCAAGGACATCGATACCGGCGACACGGTTATTTTCGATTTGTATGCGGATTTTGCGGCGCTGAATATCGGTTATTATTTTACCGGCCGGAAAATTCTGCCTTACATTTCCGGCGGCCTGGGCATGGCCATGTTCAAGTACGAACCGGAATCGACGACGGATAAGATATGGGAACAGACGCTTCTGATCAATCTCGGCGGGGGCGCCGACTGGACCGTATGGGAACCCGAAAAAGGCATGGCTATAGACAAGGTGCTTTTGGGTGCTCGGGTCAGGTACGAATATATTCTGGTCAATGAGTTATTCAGTTCCTCCCTCAATGCCCTGGCGATTACCGGCCGCGCGGTTTTGAGGTTTTAATCGAGTGTTTATGAAAACAGGCCGCCATCATTTTACCAAGTGCTTTTACGCCGTTCTTGTCGCATTCGTTCTTGCGGTTTTCTGGCCGGGCGTCGCCACGGCCGTGGAAATAAATGAATTTTCCCTGACATTGCAGGGGGGCGGACTCGGTTTCGACGGCAAACTCGGCGATCTTTTCGCCGATGATCTGGCCTATGGCGCGGCGTTCGTTTATGGCTTCTCCGATAATTTCGCCCTTGTGTTCGATTTCCTCTATTCGGAGCATGAGCAAAGCGACCGGGATGAATACGGGGAATTATCGATGACGCACGCCACGGCGGCGCTGGGCGTTCGCGCTTCCTACACATTTTCCCATGTGATGCCTTATCTGGATATTTGCCCGCTGGCTTCATTTGCCGGCTATGAGGCGAAATACGACGCGGGAAGCGATGTGGACACAGACAGCCTGGATTCTCACGGATTCGGCGGCATGGGCACGGCGGGATTCGACGTATTCATCGCCGACGGCGCGACGCTGGGGCTGGCGGGCCGCGTGGGCATGGTCGATACGGATATGGATTTCGCCACCGGCGCCGACATCGACAACGAAATCAACACCTACACGTATTACGCGGGCATCGTGCGGTTAAGCATCCTTTATTAGCGCATTGATCTTGACAACGCGAATGCCGAGCATTTACAATATCCATAGTTGAGTGCTTTGCGCTTTTTCGTCGATCTACGGCGGTTGGCGCGCGTGCGTGATCGGATAACTTCGGCCCCCGGTCCTTTGAAAGCCGCGGGCATTGGGAGGAAAGAGCATGAAATTCAGTCGAATCTTTGTTTTTATGATGGCGATGATTCTCGCATTCGCCGTGATTGCAAATGCGCAGGACGACGATACCGCCGCGGACGACGACGTTGCCGATGACGACACCGGCGATGATGATGTGACAGACGATGACGTGGCCGATGACGATTTCGGCGGCGGCGATTTCGACGCTTCCATCGATTTCACCAATCCGGCGGCCATCGATGGCGAAACCGCTTATGATTTCGAATTCACCGTGACCAACAAAACCCTGGCCGGCGCGGATGTGCATAACTGGATCAACGAGGTTGATCTGTGGATGCCTTCCACGGAATACGTGGTCAGCACCATCAGCGATCCCGATCCCATCAACCCGCAGGGCGGCGAGTGGTTATCCGAAAACATCACCGACGCCGATCAGAATCCCGTCGGCATCAAGTGGCTGTTCTCTTTGGGCTCCACTTCGGTTTCCCACGGCGATATCGCCGAGGGCGAGTCTCTCGAATTTGCATTCAGGGCCAGGACCGACGCGGCGGCCACGGACGGTTTCGATTACAAGATCGTCGCCGATTCCTCCGCGGAAGTTACCGGAACCGCTTACATCGTTGCTCCCAGCGGCGACGATGATGACGACGACACCGGCTCCGATGACGACGATGACGACGCCGACTCGGACGATGACGACGATGACGACGCGGGCGGATGCTGCGGTTGATGGCATAAACATTGACGCCTAATGAAAGGACGCCCCGCGGCAATTGCCCGCGGGGCGTTTTCACATCATGAAAAAGAGCGCCGTAATCAATATTATCCTCGCCGTCGCCTGCGTTATGATGTTGGGCGTGGCGGCGTATTTCTATTTCTCAGGCCCGAAAAGCGCGTTTCTTCCGACGCCGGAAAAAGCCGATGCCGCCTCCAAAAGCCTTCCATTTCCACAGCGCATGGCGGAAATCGCGCATAATTTAAACTGGAAATCCCGGTCGGAGAAAAGGAAACTGACGCGTGAAATCCTAGAGGACTCCTTTAAGCTCGGAGCCCAATATCTCGTCAGCAATCAAAAGAGCGAAGGCAACTTCAATTATCAATATGACTTTATTCTCAAAATTATGGACAAAGGCGACAATCAGGTCAGGCAGGCGGGGGCGCTGTGGGGCGTGGCGCTGATTTTTCGCCACGCGCCGGATGTGGAAAAACTGGCCGCCCTGCAAAAAGGACTGGACTTTTTCTTTTTGCACACCAAAGGCGCCGACGGCGGAAGAAAATACATCAAATATCCCGGCGAACGCAGTTGCAGCACCGGCACGGTCGCCCTAACGGCTCTGGCCATTATCGAAACCTTGAGGGCGCAAAATAGTATATTGGAAACAGGCGCGGCGGATTCCTCTTTGCTTTTAACCGAAGAGCGCCGACGGCAACTGGAAGAGTATCTGGACGCTTACCTGGCTTTTCTCAAAGGACAGATAATATCCAGCGGGCATTTTTCCCGCAGTTTCACCTTCGGCCGCAAACTACCCCTCATGTCCAGTCCGTATTTCGACGGCGAATCCCTGCTGGCGATGTGCAAGGCGGCAAGATACCTGGGGCGAACCGAGTATTTGCCGACCATTGAAAAAACGGCGAGAATTCTTGCCGAGGATTACACGGTCAAAGCCTGGGCCAAAGACAAGGATTCGAACAATACGAAGGGCTTTTATCAATGGGGTTCGATGGCCTTCAACGAATACTCCGGCGCGGGCTGGAAAGACTCGAAGCTGCTTGAAGACGTTACCCTGACCCTCGGGTGGTGGATGATTCACACGCATAAAACCCTGATTCGAACGAGAAATACCGCCTACGCCTACGAGGGATTGGTCAGCGCCTATGACATAGCCAGAAGGCGGGACGACAAGGCCGCCATGGCGGATCTCGGCTATACGATTGACAGGGGACTGTACAAGCTGACCTCCTGGCAGGTCGGAGGGCCGCTGGTGAAGGAAAACTCGTTTCTTAAAAGGCGGCCCACGACAGACAAGCTTGCCGTCGGGGGCGTCATGAACCATCGCCGTCAGGCGCCTTTGCGCATCGACGTCACGCAGCATCAAATGCACGCCGTGATCCTGGCGCTGAATAAGGTTTATACGCCGTAAGAAATCTTAAAATAACTCCATATCAACGGCCTCGCCGGCAACCATTTCCCGGTTCAACAACGCGAGCTCGCCAAGGAGTATTGCAAAATTTTTGCCGAGACGGTACATTAGACGAAATGTCAGTCAACATAGTAAGTTATGAGAGGCGTTTCCATGCGATGGCTGTCGACATGGTGTTCCAAAGGAGGTGTATCCATGAGGTGGGGACTTATCGTTATCTCGGCTTTTTTGCTGCTCGCCGGCGTTTCGTATGCTGCCGAAGCTCCTGCGCCGCGGTTTTACCACGCCATGTCCGAGCTTTCGGACGGGTCCGCGTTACTGTACGGAGGCGTCAACCTTAATGGCGAAACGCTTGGCGACACGTGGATTTACAGTGTTGAGGAGGGCTGGACCGAAATTATCCCGACAAACAATCCGAGGCCGCTCTCCGGGCACGAAATGATACTGCTGGATGACGGCACAGTTTTCATGTTTGCGGGTCGAGATGAAAACGGAGAATTAATCGACCATTACTATAAATTCGAGGATTTTGACTGGAGCCCGAAACTGGATTTCGAGACGCCTTTCCCAGGTTATGAAATGATGAACGCCTGTTATATCGAAAGCGAGTTAAAAGACGGCGCCGCCGCTGGTGCTGTGGGCGGACTCAGCAACAACGGTCCTAATCTTATAAATTATTGGTTTGATCCCAATATTATGGGCTACGTGCAAAAGGCTTCGATAGAAACCCCCGCAGTCGATTCCGTCGCCGTCGCATCAAACGGCAACATGTATCTGTTGGGGGTCGCCCCCAATTCTTTTTACGTCTATAACCCCGTGACAGACGCCTGGGAGACCAAAACGGTGAATCCCGCACCGTCTCCCCGTTATTCTTCGGCTCATGCACAGGTCGGTAATACCGGTTATATATTCGGTGGCATGAGTACCGAGGAGCGCGGCCCGCTGAACGACGCCTGGCTTTTCGACATGGCTACAGAAACCTTCGTTCAGATTGAAAACCCGCCATTCGACCTGTACGGCGCCGCAGCTGTCCCCGTTTACAGCAGCGGCGATCGGAACGGTGAAGATGTGAGCATTCTCATCTTCGGAGGTGTCGATGGAAGCGGGAACGCGAGCGAAGACGACGTATTTTACAACACTGATGACGGGACCTACACGGAAGAGCCGACTGTGGACGACGACGCGGATGACGATGTTGATGATGATTCGGACGACGACGCGGATGACGATGTTGATGATGATTTGGATGACGACGCCGACGATGATGTTGATGATGATTCGAATGACGACGCCGACGACGACATCGATGTAGACGATGACGCCAACGCCGACGATGACGATAACGACGACGATGCAGGCGGCTGCTGCGGATAACGATGAGGCTTGCGATGAGACCGACCTTTGCGAGCGCTCGTTAAACGCCGAATGCGAAGACTTCGTCGCGGACGGATTTACCATGAACGCGTGTCTTGCATGGTATGATCAGGAGTATTCTACGGCTCCGTGCGGATTGCCAAAATCTGCTCCATGTTATCATTAAATTTCCATTAACACGCGTAATTGTAAATCCAGCAGTTGTCTACTTCATCGTCGCAGTCGATGTCCTGCTCGGAATATACCCGCCGGTTTTGATCGTCGAAAGAGGATGTATAGCAGACGTCTATCGTTTCGTCACAAAGATCGTCGCCGTGTTCCATGATCCTGTTGCCGTTGGCGTCGTAATAATAGAACCAGCAGTATTCGCCGTTGTCGTCGCAGCCGTTGTCCTGCATCCATGAAGTGAGCAAACCGGCGGAATCGTATTCATACAAAACGCAAATCTCGCTTGCGCCGTCGCAGCCGTCGTCGATGCGCCTTTCGATCATCCGGTTGTCTTCGTCATATTCATATTCCGTGCATGAATCGGCGACGTCGTCGCATAGGTCGTCCCAATAATCCGAGGCCAGAAATCCGTTCTCATTGTATTCGTAGCGGTTGCATTCATCCGGCTGCCCGTCGCATTCGTAATCCACGTCGCTGGTCGCCCTTTGCCCGTTTTCGTCATAGGTATACTGCCGGCGCCAGTCGGGCGCGGCGTCGCAATCGTCGTCCCGGGTTTCGGCAATCAGGCGGGCCGCGTCGTCATAGGCGTACGTCCAGCATGCGTCGAAAACTTCGTCGCACCCTTCGTCCACGTCTTTGCTTGTCTTCAATGCACCCTGGTATCCGTAAAGCATGCAGCGGTCGAGTTCGTAGTCGCAGGCCGTATCCCACAGTTCTTTCAACAGGGGGCAGAAGGGCTCGGCGTCAGGCGAAGCCGTGTCGTCGTCCGCGTCGTCATCGAAGTCGCCGTCAGGCCCGCTTTCATTGACCACGACGTCGCTGTCGTCCCCGCACGTCAGCGCCAGGGAAAATATCGTCAGTATCAAAATGGCAAGAACCGGCGGGGCGATGGCTCGAATTTGGCGAAGTAAAACTTCCATGAATCAAATACTAAGTGCGCCGTGAGAAAGACACAACTTATACGAAGCGATTTTTTATTAATTTGCCGGCTGATTTATCCCATGCATTTTCCTCCACCGGAGTCATCGTCGTCATCGTCGGAGCCGCCGTTTTGCGTGTCGTCGTCGGCATCGTCGTTGGCCAGATCGTCGTTTATGGCGTCATCATTAACATCGTCGTCGGCGATATCATCATTGGCGTCATCGTTCACGTCATCGTCGTCAACATCGTCGTCAACGTCATCATCGGCGGGGATCGTCGTGGTCGTTGTATAAGTCGTCGTTGTCGTTGTCGTCGCCGGGGACTCTTCGATCAACCTGGCCATAACGCGGTAGTTGTTATATCCGCGCTCCGGCGCCCAGATAGAATATATGCCCATGCAAAGACCGTCCGTGTTGCACGTGATATTGGGGATTTGATTTTTTCCGACATATGGGGAGAACATAAATCCGTCAGGATCCAGGACCTGTCCCTGGGGCGTAATTCTGGCGCCGTAAACCTGCGTGTCGGGGCTATGCCGGTAGTCGCGCCACAGCGCGATGTAATTTGTCCCGTTAAAAGCCAGCGTGGGATTGATTTGCCACTGGTCGACCGTTGAAACGTCGAAATCGTCGCCGGTGAGGGTTCCCAGATCGGCGTCGACGAATCGGCCGAAAAGATCGTACCCCCAGGTCGTCGGATGATTTCTTTGATCGCTGAATATAACCAGCGCTTCCGAACCGTTGCAAGCGACCGTGGAAAATCCCACATCGGTCGATCCGTCTTTGATCAGAAATCCTTCGGGATCGAGAACTTCGCCGGCCGGGGTGACTCTGGCAGCCTTTATTTGCGTGCCGGAGTACATGCTCCACGTCACCAGAAAATTGCTGCCGCAATACGCCACGTCCGGGAAACGGGAGTTATCGTCCTCGGAAAGCGTCAGCCAGTTCTCGTCGTCGATAACCTGTCCGTCAGCCGCCACGCGCACCGCATACAGGCCTAGGTGCACGCCGGTCGTCTTGTTGAACACCACAAGATATTCGCCGACCCCGTAGGCGACGGCCGGATACAGGACATTGTTGTTATAGGTATCGGCGATCAGGATGTTCCCGGCGTCGATCATGCTTCCGTCCGGTGCGATGCGGATGCCCTCAATATCGTGGTCGTGGCGCCAGACGGCCAGAAAATCCGTTCCGTCGGTAGCGATGTCCGGATCGTCCTGAAACCAGTAGCCGCTGCCGATTTCAATCCCGTCGGGATTCGCGACCTGTCCCGCCTCGCTGACCATGTTGCCGTGAATATCGGTCCTGTCCATCGACGACCAGTAATTGACCTCGTCGCTCCAGACCGCCATGAACTCGCCCGAACCGTACGCCGCCGCCGGGATGAACTGACCCGCGGCGGCGGTTGACACGTCGAAACCGTCTTCGTCGAGTTCCTCGCCGTTTTGATCGATTCGGATGCCGCGGATGTCCTCATAAAGGATGGGATCATATTCCCACGAAACCAGAGAAAGATCGTCGCCATACGCGACCGTCGGATTCGTGGGTGTATTGTAATGCTGCGTGTTTTCCAGATGCGTCCCGTCGGGATTGATGACCGTCGTATCGGGTAAAAAGCGCGTTGTAAAAAGGCTGCAACCGTTGACATCTTCGCTGAAGTATCGGCAATCCCGGTAAACCACGATGCATTGTTGACTGTCGCACTCCATGACCGGCGAGCTTTGCCCGGCGGCGTTGGAGGTCAGTTGAATCCAATCGTCATCCACGATTGTTCCTACCGGGCTGATACGTTTCGCGCAGATATGGTCGGTGCATTTGTCTCCGTCGGAAACGATGACGCCGTCCGTGGCCAGCCAGAAATTGCCGCCGTCGAATGTAACGTCGAAATCCGAACCTTCGATTTCATCGTTTGCCGCGATGACGATGCTGTCGGGATCGAGAATCTGCCCCTCCGGGGACACGCGCGCTACGTTCAAAGTCACGAAGTTGGTCGTGTAGTCCGAATCGCTTACTTCATACTCATTCCACGCCAATAGATAAACGCCGCCGCCGTAACTTATACGCAGATCGTCGCACTTCAATTCGTTTATGGCGACCGGGATGCCCGCAGGGTCCAAAGCCGCGCCGGCGGTTGTCACGCGGGATGCGTATACGTCGTAGCGGTAATCGTAATCCCCCAAGTTTCTATTATCGAGCCAGGCGACCAGGTAATTGCTTCCGTCGAATGATGCGACGGGTTGCACGCGCCAGCCCGCGCCGGATTGGATGCTGACCGGGTCGTCCCCGATCAAGTTTCCGTTCGTATCCACGAACCGCCCGAGAATTTCATGGGGCTCGTCCATGTAATGGGACCAGACGACGAAGTAATTTTGTCCGTCCCAGCCGAGTGCGGGTTTGTATGTATCCGTGTCGGCGATGGCGATCGCTCCCGGATCCAGGATTCTTCCTTCGAGACTGACCCTGGTTCCGTAGACCGAGTACGTGTATAGCGATTCGCGGTCGTCGGCCCAAATGACGAAAAACCGGTTCCCGTCAAAAACGACGTCGGGATTTTGCTGCGTGTTGGGCGCCGGACCGTAAACGGGCTGCGTCAGTTCGAACGGATCCGAAAGTATGACTTGAGAATCCCGCGGCAGGCTTTGCGCGTGCGTGGTGACTGATGCGTATAAACAAAAGAAAGCCAGGAAGGTGATTGCAGTAAAGCCGCTTGGAAAAAGTCTTCTCATTGTCAATACCTCTTTTGCCCGGATTTTCATTGCATGTTTATCAAACTGATGTATCGCCGATCACAAAGCGCCGAATCCCGTTTTGCGTCATCCCAGGCATTTACCCCCGCCGGAGTCGTCGTCATCGTCCGAGCCGCCGTTTTGCGCGTCGTCATCGATGTCGTCATCGGCGTCGTCATCATCAGTCGCATCGTCATCCACGTTATCGTCGTCGTTGATATCGTCATTGGCGTCATCATTCATGTCGTCATTGGCGTCGTCGTTCACATCGTCATCAATATCATCGTCCGCATCGTCATCGGCGGGAATCGTCGTCGACGTCGTGGATGATGTTGTCGTCGTGGTGGTGGTCGTGGATCTCATTTCCATCATTCTGCCCTTGATTCGAAAGTTGTAGTAATCGGGATCGTCGATCCATATCGAATATGTCCCGAGGCACAGGCCTTCGCGGTTGCAGGAAATGTTAAAGGAGTTCGCTTTATTGCCGGCTTCCGGATTGAAAAGGAAGCCCCCGGGATCGAGAACCTCCCCGTCGGGGGAAACCCTGGCGCCGTAAATCTGCCAGTAGGCGTGATTTCGATAATCCAACCATAAGACCACGTAATTCGTTCCGTCGAACGCGACGGACGGATAGCCTTGCGTGTTGACTTCGGACGTAATGTAAAAACTCGGCGCGCTCATAACACCCGTTTCGCCGTCGATGAATCGGCCTTTGATATCATAGCCGGAAGAATCGTTTCCGACGTACCTGTCGACCCAGACAAGGAGCGCATGGTCGTTTTCGCAGGCGATGGACACGTCCCGCGCGCTGGAGACTCCGTCGCGCACAAGGACGCCCTCCGGATCCAGAACCCGGCCGTCCGGCGAAATGCGAGCCGCCTTGATATAGGTTCCCGCATATTCGCTCCACGCCACGATAAAATTGCCTCCGCAATATGTCGCATCGGGAAAGCGGGCGTATTCATCAGTTGAAAGTGTCAACCAATCGCCGTCCAGCAGTTCTCCGCTATCGGACACGCGCACGGCGTACAAACCTTCGTCGTCGCCGACGGTCTGGTTGAAGGCGATAAGATAGGCGCTTTCCCCGAATGCGATTACGGGATCTTCGAGGGCTTCCCAATCGGTATCGGCGCATACAATAGCCTGCCCGTCGACGAAGCTTCCGTCGGGCCCGATGCGGATGCTGTATATTTCGTCATGCTCTGCCCAGGCCGCCATATAATTCGTTCCGTCCCAGGCGATGTTCGCGTGCTTCAAAAAATCGAAGCCGAGTCCGATTTCGATGACGTTTGAATCCATGACGTTTCCGTCGAGGCCGACTCTTAAACCTTGAATGTCGGTACGAAATTCGTCAGTGGAATGAAATCTCAAATCGTCTTCCAAGATCACGAAAAATTGATCCCGGCCGTAGACCGACGAGGGAAAATGCTGCCCGGTGGCGGCGGTGGATACGTCGAAGCTTTCATCGCCCGCGGCGTTGCCGTCGGGATCGATCCGTAAGGCTTTTATATTGTAATTATAATGGTAACTCAGCGGTTCTTGTTCCCAGGCGACTATGGAAACGTTGTCGTCGCCCGACCCGATGACGGGATTTATCGGCGAAGGGTAATATTGCGTTTGCTCAAGATGCGTTCCGTCGGGATTGACTATGCCGCCGTCCGGCAGAAAGCGCGTCGTAAAAATGCTGCACCCGACTTCCGGCGGATCGTCATAGCGGCAGTCTCTGTATGCCGCGACGCACTGCTGCGTGCTGCATGTTATGGCCGGCTCGTATTGTCCGCCGGCGTCGCTTGTCAGTTGAATCCAGTCGGGGTCGGCGACGGTCCCGTCGGCGCCAATGCGTTTGGCGCAAATGTGGTTGTAGCACATGTGGTCGTCAGGGGTTTGGAGGCGATCCGCGACAATCCAGAAGTTGTTTGAATCAAACGCTACGTCGTAAACGGAGTTATCCGGCCCGTCTTCGAATAATACCGGAATGCCCTCGGAATCCAGAACCTCTCCCGTGGTCGATATCCGCTTTGCATAAATGGATTGCGCGTAGTCGTCGGGCTCCGGCCCCGTCTCTACGCTTTCCTGGTAGACCACGAGAAACATTTCGGCGCCGTAAGCCAGGCGCGGATTTATGAATTGGCGGTAATCATTGACGGCCACGGGGATTTTCGTTTGATCCGGGACATGGCCGTCGGTCGTCATGCGGGACACGTAAATGTCGGTGTCTTCCCACCAGGCGACCATGTAATTCGTTCCGTCGAATGAAATGGAAGGATTCAGCATGAGCGTGTCGGATGTCTGGATCACGAAATGATCGTCTCCGAGAAGTTGTCCGTTTTTATCGATCACGCGGCCTTGAATTTCACTGGGGTATTTCAGGTAGGCCCAAACGACCATGTAGTTTTGTCCGTCAGAGGAGACGGCGACGCCGTTCGTTTTGATCTGCTCGATCGCAATACCCGCCGGCTCCAGGACTTCGCCGTTTAAAGCGATTCTGGCGCCGTACACTTCGAAATCGCCGCTGTAATGGCGGCTGTCGCTCCAAACGGCGAGGAACTGATCGCCGGCAAAGGCGATATGCGGATCCTTTTGAGCGTTCGGCGCCGGGCCGTACGAAGGCTCGGTCAATTCAAAAGGCGACGACAGGGTGATTCCCGGAGCGGGGATGTCGGCATGGACGGCCGGGCAGATGAGGCAAATGACCAGGACCAATCCGCAGCACCAGACGCGACGGCGGGAAGATTCATGAATCATCTAAAGATATCCATCGCCCCGAAGAAATCTCAATTCATTTGCACTTTAGGAAAAGTACCAGAATTTTTCGCAAAACTCAATTATCGTTATTTTTGACGAAATCGAGTTTAAAGCAGGCGCGCGATAACCAAAAGCAAAAGCAAAATCACCGCCGCCGGGATCAGATAATAAATCACGCTTTTTGATTTCGGCGCCGGCCTGTCGCAGGACGGGCAGCGCGGTGCGTCGATTCCCCCCGGACATTTGGCGTACCTGTCGCGCTTTGGCTTCGATAATGGGCTCATTGGCGATTAAATCTTGAAGGCGAACTTGACGATGATCAAAATCACAATGGCTGCGGCGACGACGCAGGCCCCCACAATGGTCATTTGCGTCGCCTTTTGACGTTTTTGCACGTCCGCTTCGGTCTCAATTTTCGGGATCGTGGAAAGCACCGAAATCCCCAGGAAGTCTTCCATCTCTTCCGGCGATTTGAAGCTGTCGTCGAAATGTTCCGCCAGGAAAATGGAGATGAAGCCGATCAGAAGTCCCAGAGAAACGCCGACGGCGACGATCTGCGGGCGATTCGGCTTATAGGGTTTGGCCGGTTGCTGGGCCGGATCAACGATTCTGAACTGCTCGCCTTTTCTCTTGCTTTCCAGGTCGGCGGCGCGCTTGGCCTCGTCGAGCTTGGCGAGAATACCCTCGTAGGCCTGCCGCTTGTTGTCGTAATCGCGGGTCAGAATGGATAGTTCCTGCTCGACTTTCGGAGTATTCTCCACGCGCAACTGATATTTGCGAAGCTGCGCCTGAATACTCGAACGTTCCGCTTTGATTCGGTTGATGTCGAGCTGCGCAGACTGGAGGTTCATCTCAAGGCTCCGAGTCATGACGCTGCCGGTTTTTTCTGTTGTTGGAGAGTTGAGTTTTCTCTCCAGAGCCGAAATCTTGCTTTTCAGTTCGATGACGTCCGGATGTTCGTCGGTGTAGCGAAGCTGGAGATTGGCCAGATCGGCTTTCATTTTCTCCAGTTGAACATCCGAACCCATGATCTCTCCTCCGGCGCCGGAAATCATGCTTTTCTGGCGCATGTCCGACAGTTGTCCCGAAATGAGAGAATAGCGGTTTTCCGCCGAACGAAGGGCGTCCGAATTGGTTTGCAATTGGAGTTGCAGGCCCTCGATGGTGCGCAGGTTCGCTTCGAGCTGCTCCGGCAATTCGCCGATGTGCACCTGTTTGAATTCCCGAATCCTCTTTTCCAGGACTTCGAGTTCCCCTTTGAGTTCTTCCCGGCTGTTGTCCAAAAAAAGAACCGTATCGTCGGCCTGCTGTTCCCGGGATTGTGTGGAGTTTTCAATGAAAAGGCTGGCGAGCTTGTTGGTCACCTGCATGACCATATAGGGATCCGGTCCTGTGAAATACAGGGTAAAGGCGTCTTTTCCCTCGACGCGGAGGCTGATGTTGCTCCTCATGATTTCCACGATGTCTTCCATCGGGACGTTTTGTTGAATGAGGTTCGGGAATAGATTGTATTCGCCGATCACGCGCTCCAGCAGCGTGCGTGAAAGAATCTGCTGGCGGATCGTATTCATTTGTTTGTCCACGGACACGGACACGGTGGATTTGACGTATTCTTCCGGCACCTGCTGGGATTCGACAATGATCAGCGTATAAGCCCGGTAGACATCATTCAGAAACATCGAGCCGACGCCGGTAATGAGGGTCATCGTCAGAAAGGGTACGATGATCAGCCATTTCCTATACCAGACGATCTGTAGATATTCTTCTATGACAAAAGCTTTTTCCTCAGCCACAATAAATCCAATCCGTCAAAATTGTTCGGGCGCCATGGGCGACGCATACTATCATGATATCCCTTGGGCTTGACAACCTCTTTTTCTTGCGGGCATTTGTTTTTTCATATCGGTTTCTTTGGATAAAAATTATCCGTCAGGATTTTATAAAGCAGATCCTTTAAAACCAGACAATACTCTTTATCCTGATTTTTAAAATCTTTTCAAGGCGAAAAATGGAAATGATAACCAGGTGCATGATCGACGGAACGAATCTTATCCGCTCGAATCCGTCATTGGAAAAACTGGAACGGGAAAAAGGAAGCCGCGCATCCCGGGAAAAACTCATCGAGATGGTCGTGAAACTGGCCCGGCGCGAAGCGGAAACGATTTGGCTGCTGGTTTTCGACGGTCCCGGCGACGTGGACGCGGAAAAGAGGGGCGCAATCGACGTCCGTTATTCCGGAGCGCAGACGGCGGATTCGCTGATTTTGCAGGCCGCGGAAGACGCTCTGGCGATGGACGATCATGTCAGGATCGTATCCAGCGACAATGAAGTCAGCATCCCCGGCGCCGAAGTCGTCAAATCCCAGGATTTTTATGATGAATTGACCGCGCACGCGCCGACTCCTGCGCCCGAAAAAGCCGATCCGAAGCAAAAGGCATTGAAAATACTGGAGTTTTTGGCAAAAGAGGGGATTATTTCAGTGAAATCGGTTTACGACCCGGTTTTGCGTGACAGCCTGCGTGGATATCTGGATTATTATGCCCAGGGCGATTTGCCCCCGCAGAAACTGGCAAAAAAAATCGAAACCTTTTTTAGGGACGCGGTCAAACTCAATCCCGATCCCGATCCGCAAAAGGTTGTCTACAGAAAATTAAAGAAATATTTTGAAACGAACTGAAATGAGCTAGGGAGAAAACAGAAAGGATGAAGGATGAAATGGGAATGATGAGCAGGGGTAATTCCTCCTCCATTTTTCCTCTTTCCTCCTTTCTTAATAAATGCTTAGGCGCATAACTCACAGGAAACGAACGATTTTTATCGTCATTGCCTTGCTGTGCGTTTTTGCCGTTTCGGAAATCATTCTTTCTTTTATATTGAAAGACGCCCCTTCGGTCGACAGGCTGCGCTTCAATTTGAATCCCCTGGCGAACAAGGAACTGTATCTGTACGATCCGGTCCTTTTCTGGCGGCTTCGTCCCGGAGCCGTGGACGAGGGCGCGAAGATCAACGCCCAGGGAATGCGCGGAGTTGCGGCAAAAAAGAAGCGAACTCCCGGCGTAACCCGCATTTTACTTCTCGGCGATTCCGTCGTTTACGGTTTCAAACTGGACGACCGAGACGGCATCGCCGCCAACCTGAGGCGGATTCTCGGCAAAGAAGGCGCCGTGGAGGTCATCAACGCGGGCGTGGTGGGGTATTCGTCGTTTCAGGTCATGAATTATTTTCGCCAGGAATTGTCTGCGTTCAAGCCGGATATCGTCGTTACATACGTGGGAAACAACGACTGGCTCGAATCCCCGACTTTCCAGGACAAAAAACAGCCTGTTCTCATCGGCCCCGTGGGAAAAAGCTGGCATGTATTGCGGCGCCTGGCCCTTTACAGGGCATTGCGCATGTGTTTGGGGAAAAGCGGCCTTTTTGAAAGGGGAGCCAAGTCCGCGGATTCTCATGTCCGCCGAGTGACGCCGGACGATTATCAATACAATCTGCGGATGATTCAAAAAGAGGCCGTCAAAATCGGCGCAAAGGCGTATTTTTGCCGAATGGTTCAAATCGCGGGCGATCCGCCGTGCGTCAGGGACGGATATTACCCGATCCCCGAGGATTTGACTCTAATCGACATGCTCGAGCCTTTTCGGGGCCTTTGCCTTCCCCGAGCCCGGCGTTATTTTATGGACGGCGTTCATCCCACGCCTAAAGGCGCGCACTTGATGGCCGAGGCCATCGCGGAAAAAATCGCGGAATCCATAAATGCCCGGTGAACATGAAGGCTGTAATCCTCGAAGAACCAAAAAAATTTTCGCGAATTCGATGAATGTGGAACCGGAAATTATTTTGGTTGTCTTAGAAAAAAGGCCTTTAAAAGCGTATTTTAGTGATTAAATTCGTATACAAAGCGCCTTTCCGGTCAAGCGACCTCGTCGAGAAGGAGCTGCCCTGCCGCTCGACGTCGCTGCCGGGGAGGGGCTTTGTTTCATCAATGACAAATTATGACGCTGCATGGCGATGCCTGAACGAAAATTAAAAAAAACAAAATTTCTTCTTCATTTCATGATGAAGTACGGGAATCTTCGAAGAACCAAATTTCTCCTTTTTATCGCCGCTCTTCTGCTTTTCCTTTGTCAATCGCCCGCCTTCGCGCAGGGCGTTGAAGTCGAGGTGTCGACGGATTTATCGGAAATCACCGTCGGCGATATCGTCCATTACAACATTCAACTCACTTGGGACCCCGGCGAACTGGAATCCGATCCTCTTTTGGAAGAAAACCTCGGCGCCCTGGTCATTCGCGACCGCCAGGCGCCGAAAAGGGCGAAGCTCGAAGACGGCCGCATCCGGCGCACGCAAAGTTATTCGGTGACTTCCTATAAAATCGGGGAATACGAGCTTCCGCCGCCCCTGGTGAAATACACGCCCAAAGGACAGGACGCGGTTGTCGTCGCTGGGGAGCCGGTTTCCCTGAAAGTCCGGTCCATAGCCCCGGAAGACGCCTCCGAAATTCGGGACATCAAGCCTCCCCGCGCGGCGCGGCGTGATCTGACCAAGCCGGCGCTTTTCGCCGCCGGCGCGCTGACCGGATTGATTGTTGTCATTGCCCTTGTCGCGTGGCTGGTTAAGAGATCCCGGGGTAAGGAATATGTCGAGCCCGCCGAGCCGCCCTACGATAAAGCCATGCGCCGTCTGGCGGCCGTCAAAAACATGCCTCGCGGCGATCACGAGGAAATGAAGGAATATTACGTCGAGCTGTCGTCGATCATCCGGGATTACCTTTACGGCCGTTTCGGGCTTCCGGCGCCGCTTTTGACCACCAGGCAGCTCAGGCATTTCATCGAGGCCGAAGCCGCTTCGGCATCTTTTCCGACAGAGGACATTTTATCCGTGCTCGGCGCGGCGGATTTCGTCAAATTTGCACGCTATACGCCGGATGCGTCGATAGCGGTCGGCGATTACGAGACGATCAGGAAATTCATCATGAACACGAGACCCCCCGTGGAAGACGGCGGGGACAAGGCGAAGGAGGCGGCGCCATGACCTTTTCTTTCGCCAATCCGCACATGCTCGCCCTGCTTTCCCTGGTCGTTTTTGTCGCCTGGAGGATGATTCGCGGCGCGAAAGGCGACGCCGCCCCGGTGCGGGCCGCCGGAAGCGAGTTATGGAGCGCCGTCAGGCCTTCCTGGCGCGTGCGTTTCCGGTGGGTTCCCGGCGCTCTGCGCATCGCCGCCATGACGCTGATCGTGATCGCGCTGGCCAGGCCGCAGGCGGGCCGAACCTATCAGGTCAACGAAGGCGAGGGCATCGACATCATTTTAGCCCTGGATATATCCGGTTCCATGGCGGCGCAGGATTTCGCCCCCAACGACAGGCTCTTCGTGGCCAAAAAGACCATCGAAAAATTTATCGAAGGCCGCAAAGTCGACCGCATCGGACTAGTTCTTTTCGCCGGCAAAGCCTTTACGCAGGCGCCGCTCACGCTGGATTACGGCATTATCCGGCAGTTTTTGGAACACGCGAAAATCGGCATGATCGACGACGGCACCGCCATCGGCATGGCTCTGGTGACGTCGGCGAACCGGCTGCGTGATTCGAAAGCGAAAAGCAAGGTCGTCGTCCTTTTGACCGACGGAGACAACAACGCCGGACAGGTCGATCCGGGCACCGCCGCCGATCTTGCCGCGGCCATCGGCGTGCGCGTGCATACCGTGGGAATCGGCAGCGACGGCCCGGTTTACGCCCCGGTCAAGCATCCGATTTTCGGTACGCAACTGGTCAGGCAGGATTTTCGGCTGGATGAGAAAAGTCTCAAGAACATCGCCGAGAAAACCGGCGGCGAGTACTTCCGCGCCAAAGACGCCGCCGGACTCGAAAAAACCTTCGAGAGCATCAACAAAATGGAGCGAAGCCCTTACGAGGTAAAAACCTTTACCGATTTCACCGAAAAATATCACTGGTTTCTCGGCGTCGCGCTGGCGCTTGTTCTTTTGGAAATCCTCTTATCCCGCACGGTTTTCAGGAAAGTGTTCTAGATGGATTTCGCAAGGCCCATATTTTTTACTCTTTTCGTCCTCGTCGCCGCCGCCGGCGTGCTGATGATCGTCGCGGCGGACCGCCGGCGCAGGGAACTGGAGAAATTCGCCTCGTCCGCCGTATGGAAAGCCGTTCGCGAACGCTTCACGCCGGGCCGCGAGTTGACGAAAGGATTGTGCCTCGCGGCGGCCATGGCGCTGCTGGTTACGGGCGTCGCCGGGCCGCGGTTCGGAACCGTTTACGAGGAAGTCCGCCGCCGGGGGGTGGATCTTGTGGTGGCGATCGACGTTTCCAATTCCATGCTGGCCGAGGATTTTGCGCCCAGCCGCCTGGGCAAGGCCAAGCACCAGCTTTCCGCGCTTTTGGACAAGCTCGAAGGCGACCGCGTGGCGATTATGCCCTTCGCGGGGCAGGCTTATCTCATGTGCCCCCTGACGCTGGATTATTCGGCGGCCAAACTTTATCTGTCGATTCTGGATGAAGACTCCATTCCCGTGAAAGGGACCAATATCGCCGCGGCCGTCGAAACGGCTCTGACGGCTTTTGAGAAAATGGAACGGAAGCACAAGGTCATCCTCCTTCTGACCGACGGCGAAGGCCTGGAAGGCGACGCCGCCGAGGCCGCGAAAAAAGCGGCGGACGAGGGCGTGATCATCCATACCATCGGCATCGGATCGCCCGACGGCGTGCCGATCCCGATCCGGGATGACGAGGGAAATCTGGCCTATAAAAAGGACCGAAGAGGCGAAGTCGTCATGTCGAAGCTGGATGAAACGACGCTGGAAAAGATATCCCTTTTGACCGGAGGCAAATACTATCGCTCCAGTTACGATGAAATGGAGCTCGACTGGTTTATGAAACAGTTGGCCGGGATGGAAAAAAAGGATTTGAAAAGTCAGGTCATATCGCGCAAGAAAGAACGTTACTTCGCTTTCGCGGCCCTGGCTTTGGCCGTGCTGGCCGCGGAAGCCCTCTTGCCGGACCGCCGAATCCGCAGGAAAAAGAAAAACGGCGTCAAGGCAAAAACAAAAAAACGGAAATGAATCATGAAGCGGCGCATGAATGAAATATCGATTCTTACGGTTTCAGCACTCCTGTTGATTTTTTCATGCGGCTTCCTGGAATTTGTTTTCGACGAAGCGCATGAAGGCAACGACGCGTTCGCGCGGGGAAAATACGATCAGGCCGCCAAGCAGTACACCGAGGCGCAAATCAGCGATCCCACGCAAAAAGTGCTGGATTACAATCTCGGCGCCGCCCTTTACAAGCAGGGCAAGCACGAAGATTCCCTGACCGCGTTTCGCAAAGCTTACAACGATGATAATGCGGATCTCGTCGCCGACGCGCATTACAACGCGGGAAACGCTTTGTTCATGCAAAAAAAGCTCGACGAAGCCATCGTGGAGTATACGGAAGCGTTGAAGATTCGCCCCGACGACGAGGACGCCAAGTTCAATCTGGAACTGGCGCGCCGGCTGCTGCAACAACATGAGGATCAGGAAAAACAGGACAAGGATCAGCAGAACCAAGACCAGCAGCAGGACCAGCAGCAGTGCGACAACCCACAGGATCAAAAGCAGGATCAGCAGGATCAGCAGGATCAGCAGGGGCAACAGGAAAAACCGGAAGAACAAAAGAAGGAAGAAGAAAAAGCCGGCGCTAAAGATGAGCAGGAGAAAAAAGAGGATCAGCCAAAGGAAGAGCAAGCCGCCGCCGCGCGGGAAAAAGAAGATATGAAAGAATTGACCCCGGAGCAGGCGGCCAGAATCCTCGACTCACTGAAAAAAGACGAACTCGACGAGATCGCCAAACAGCTTTTGCCCGGCGGCGGATCGGGAAATACGGATAAGGATTGGTAATGCCCACGGCCAGGCGTTTGATATACGCGCAAATTCTCGCGGCGCTTTTCGCGTTGGCGGTCTTTGCGTGCGCGCGCCCGGCGGCCGCCGATATCAGCGTCAGCATCGCCGTCAGTGAAAATCTCGTCCAGGTCGGCGATTCCATCGAAGTGGAAATCAGCGTCGAAGGCGGCGGATTCAATGCGCCGGACCCGAGTCTGCCGGACTCCCCGTATTTTATCGTGGAAGGACAAAGCAGCGGCTCATCCATATCCATCATCAACGGCCGCACGCAGTCAACGAAGAATCTAACCCTGCGCATGCGCGCGATTCGCGCCGGCAAAGCGAAAATCGGCCCCGCCGAAGTTCGTTACAAAGGACGCGTTTATCAAAGCAACGCCGTCGAGGTTCAAATCGCCGATCAGGCCAACGTCGCTCCCGGGCAAGCTCCCCAGACGGATCACGCCGGGGAGGATGTTTTTATCGACGTGGAACTGACCGCCGATCAGGCTTATCCCGGACAGGAAGTCGGCGTCGCTTATTTCCTCTACGTGCGAACGAAACTTCAGGGCGCCGAAGCCGTGGCCCAGCCGTCGTTTCCCGGATCGATCCCCTTCAAACTGGCCGGAGGCGGCAAACTGAATTTTATCGAAACCAACGTGGGCGGCATGGATTATCTCGTCTCGCCGCTGCAGCGCTACGTGATATATCCCATCGCGCCCGGCGAGGCGACGGTGGATGAGTTTTCGCTGGTGGTGCGCGTTCCCGAAAGACGCCGAGGAAGCCGCAACGATCCCTTCGGCGCGTTTTTCGGACGGTCGGCGCAAAAACAGGTTTCCAGCCCGGTGAAGAAGATTCTGGTCAAGCCGCTTCCGGCGCAGGGCCGCCCGCCCAATTTCAGCGGCAACGTCGGCGTTTATAAAATGACCGCCGCCATCGACAAGAAGCGCGTGGAGACCGGCGAAGCCGCCACGCTGTCGATCACCGTGGAAGGGCGAGGCAACTCGGAAGCGCTCACCGATCCGGAATTCTCGATCCCCGAAGGCATGAAAGGTTTCACGCAGGCCGGACGCGACGAGAGCGTGGAAAGTTTCGATTACCGCCGATCGAGGCGTGTTTTCGAGTCTATCCTGGTGTCCGATCAAGCCGGGGATTACCGGGTCGGTCCGTTTTCCATGCATGTTTTCAATCCCGTCAAACAGGCTTACGAGACCATCTCGGCGCCCGCCGTTGCGTTAAGCGTGACGCCGGGAAAAGGCGGAGATCAAAAGCCTATGGTTCTTTCCAAGGAGGCCATCGCCCTGGCCGGATCGGACATCCGGACGATTAAAGCCGACGCGCAGGCGCTGGAGGCAAACGGCCGGTTGTGGCACAAGCACCCGGTTTTCTGGCTCGTGATTTTTCTGACGCCTTTTGCGTTTATTGCAAGAGTCCGGCTGGTGCGCCGCAAGGAGCGCCTGGCCGGCGACGAAGCCCTGGCCCGGCGCATCAAGGCGGGTAAAGAAGCGAAAAAGCGTCTGGCCCGGGCGCAAAAGGCCGCCGACAGCGACGACGCGGTAAAATTCGGCGCCGAGCTCCACAGCGCTTTAATGGGATTTACAGCCGATCAGATCAACGTGGAAGCGCCGTCACTCACCGCGCAGCGCGCCCGGGAAATGCTGGCCGAGCGCGGCGTCGGCGAGGCGGACCTCGATGAGCTGACCGAAACTTTGAGGATTTGCGACGCCGTTCGCTACGGCGGGCACGCGCCGGACGCGGCGGCGAAAAGGGAGATGTTGAAAAAGGCCGCGCAGTGGATCGGCAACGTGCAACGCGCCATACGAAACGGGAGTGCGTCATGAAGCACATGCGCACGCTGACATTTCTGATCATTGCTGTTTTCGCTTTCACATCATTCGCCATGGCATCCGGCGAAGGCGCCGCGCGCCTGTACAATCAGGGCAACGAGGCTTTCATGGCCGGCGATTTCGAAGCGGCCATCGACAGCTATCTGCAGGCCCGCGGGCAGGGCAGCGACGATTCCCGTTTGCTGTTCAATCTTGGATGCGCGTATTTAAAAGCGGGCAAACTCGGCCCGGCGATTCAATATTTCGAATCGGCGAAGATCAGGGCGCCCCGTGACGCCGACCTGAAATTCAATCTCAATTTTGCGCGGGCTCAAATGCTCGACGCCTTGCCCGAAGAAGATCCGTCCGTCATCGAAATTATCGGCGCTTACCCGCTTATCAATTTCACGGAAAGCGAACTGGCGACGGTGGCGGGCGTTATTTTTATCGCGGCGTTTTTCCTTGGCGGCGCCGCGTGGCCTTACCGGCGAAGAAAGCGAGGCAAGACGGTGATCGCCGTCGGCATGGTTCTCCTTTGCCTGTCAATTGCGGCCGGGGGATACGCCGTGGCGCATCACCTGGAATTCGGCGGGCATCGCGTGGTGGTCGGAATCGGCGAACTGGCGGTGAAAAGCGGCCCCGGTCTGGACAATCCCACCGTGTTCACCGTGCATGAGGGACTCACCGCAAAGGTTCGCGAGCACCGCGGCGCCTGGTCCTACATCGAAATTCCCACCGGGTTCACCGGCTGGGCTCCCAACGAAACCCTTCTTCCCGTCGGTTGATAGGGGATTTACGCTTATCGCAGTTTGCCGAAAAGCCGTCGCGTGTTGGCGGCGGCGATTTCGGCGGCCTCATCGAAGGGCATGTCGAGGATTTCGGCGATTTTTTCCGCCGTGAAACGCAACAAGGCCGGCTCGTTGCGTTTGCCGCGATGAGGTTTCGGAGTCAGGTATGGGCAGTCGGTTTCCACGAGGATCCGCTCCATGCCCACGTGGCGGATCACGTCGTGTTCCGGCATGTTTTTCTTGAAAGTCACCGTGCCGGTGAAACTGACGTGAAATCCCATATCCACGACTTTTTGCGCCTCTTCGACGCCGCCTCCGAAGCAATGCACAACGCCGCGATATTCCCCGTTCATTTCCCGTCCGAGGATTTCCAGGCAATCGTCCCAGGCTTCACGCGTGTGGATGATGATAGGCAAGTCCAGTTTGCGCGCAATGCGGATCTGTTCCGTGAAGATTTCTCGCTGCACGGCCCGGGGGCTGTGATCATAGTGATAATCCAGACCGATCTCTCCCCAGGCGACCACCTTGGGATCCGCGGCGACGGCGATCATTTCTTCGAAAACTTTTTGCGAGGCGCTTTTGGCGTCGTGGGGATGGACGCCCAGGGCCATGAAGACGTCTTCATACCGTCGGGTGATGTCCAGAGCTTTATCCGCGTCTTCCCTGTTGGTGGCGACGGTGATGATCCGCTCGACGCCGGCCAGGCGGGCTCGTTCGACGATCTCATCCCGGTCGTCGTCGAAATGCGGCATTTCCAGGTGCGCGTGGGAATCTATGAGGCTCAAACCGACTCCGGATCGGGCCATTCGATATGCGCTGAGTTTTTATCCCGCACCAGTCTGCCGTGCAGGGCGTCGGCCCAATTGCCTTCCAGATCGTAAAATTCCCGGACGGGTTGGTGAAAAATATGGATGATGATCTCGCCGTAGTCCATCACGATCCAAAGGCCGCCGGCCATGCCCTCGACCCCCAGAGGGTGCTCGTCGCATTCTTTTTTCATGCTTTCGCGAATGTGACCGGCGATGGCCTGGGCCTGCCTGTTGCTGGTGCCGTGGCAAATCAAAAGCACATCCGTATATGAGCAGAGCCGGGAAACATCCAGTGCGGTGAAGTTATAGGCGAGTTTATCCAGAGCGAGCGCGGCCAGCACGTTGACTTTTTCTTGAGTTTTTTTATCCAGAGCTTCAAACCTCCAGGTGCGTCCTTTGCAACATCATAAACCCCGGTCGGCGGGTGTCAACAATATTGCGGATAATTGCCCCTCGCGCTGCTTTATTAAGGCGAAATACGATTCGGATTTGAATTTTGTCGTTAAAGTTTCAACTTTTCCGTTCAATGATGTAGTATAATTGGCGATGTTTCCTTGGATTTTCCGGGGAAAACGGGATTTGTTTTTTTTTAAACTGTGGAACTTTAAAAGGGAAATCACAGCGATGAACAGCAAAATATTAATAATGGCGACGGTGTTGCTTGCACTGTGCGCGGGATTTTTCCCGGCGTCCGAACAGGCGCAGGCCCAGGAAGCAGAGACCAGCCGGACACTTTTTGTCATCGGCAACATCAACGCTCCGGTTTCCACGTATCCGCTGCGCGTTTACACGATCAACGGGCCGGAACTGCTTTTCGCCGACGAGCTCAGACCCGTGGAGCGAGACGCCGGAGCCATCGACTGCGCCGTCGATCCGACCAACGAGCACGTGTTTGTGACTTACGAAGAACTGAATCCGGGCATTCCGGGAACAGTCGACGTATTCGACGCCCGGGATGCGACGCCGCTTGGCGCCATTACGCTGACGGGTACGGAAGATGTGGCGGGCATCGACGTGCATGTGCCCAACGGACATCTTTACGTGGTCGACCGGGGAGAAACGAACGTTTACGTTTTCGACACGGCGACCTATGCGTCCGTGGACACCTGGTCTTTGCCTTCGGGATCGGGCGCGTTCGGCATTGACGTCGTCGAGGATGTGGACGGCGCCGACGTCATATTCATCGGCGACGACACCAGTACGGTTCGGTGGTACGATCTGGAAGCGCCTCACGATGAATTGGGCTCTCACCAATTCGGAATGCCTGTTCGGGACGTGGCCGTGGATAACTCCCAGGATCAGCCGATCATTTTCGCGACATGCGCGGTCAACCCGAGCCCGACGGATTATTCATGGCTCCAGAAATACGACTTGGCGACCGATACGGAAGACCGTGTGACCACCGGAGGCGTCGCCCGCGGCGTCGCCGTGAATCCCGGCGACGGCCTGGTGTACGTCGCCGCGGGAGTGCAATCTTTGCAACCCGCCAATGTCCTGGTATTCGACCGGGAGACCTTGACGGAGCAGTTCCGCGCGCCTTTGAACACGTGCGGAGCCGGCGGTTGCAATCCCACCGGCATCACGACCACGTGGCTCTCTTTCGGCAGCACGGTGAAAAAGGAAATCATCAACGCCAGCGCCAATCCTTTGAATACGAACGCCGGTGAATTCGACGCGGGCGAAGACATTGTTTTCAAAGTCACCATCATGAACAAATACTCCATTCCGATTCACCTTCTGCCCATGAAGGATATGTACGATACGACGCAACTGACATACCGTTCCTCGACGGTTGCGCCCGCGGACACGAACGACGACGGTGAAATCGACTGGACTGATTTGATAGCCGTTATCGGCCACGATATGGAGTTCGAGGAAGAGTATGAATTTGAAGTGACCTTCCTGGCCGAACCGGAGGACTGCGAGCGATTCGTCACCGGCACAAACATCGCGCAAATGGTCGGCGCCGAAAACGACGAGGGCGAGGCCGTCGAGGACAGCGCGGGCAGCGCGGATTATAAAATCTGGTGCACGTGCGTGACCGATGAGGATTGCGACGACGGAATCTACTGCAACGGTCCCGAGACCTGCGAAAACAGACAGTGCATTCACGGGGGCAATCCCTGCCCGGTGGACGACGGGGACTTCTGCAACGGCCAGGAAACGCTTGAGTGCGTCGAAGAAACGCAGGAATGCGGACATACCGGCGATCCGTGCACCGACGACGGCAACATGTGCAACGGCGACGAGGTTTGCGATCAGGATCTTCAGCAGTGTGTCAACTCCGGCGATCCCTGCGAGGATGACGGCGTTTTCTGCAACGGCGAAGAGTTTTGCACGCCCAACAAGCTGGAATGTCAGCACACGGGCGATCCCTGCGCAGAGGATGAAACCTGCGACGAGGAGGCGGATCTTTGCGTCGGCGGCGACGTTCCCATCCCCGAAGACGAGGAAGACGCCGGCTGGCCTGAAAGGAAAGTGACGGGCGGCTGCTGCGGATGTGAATAAAAATTACCGGAACGGAAAAAGAAAAAGGATTCGCATTTACGCGAATCCTTTTTTTTGATCAAACGTTGAAGTTTGTCAGCCGAGAATCTTGGTCAGCTTCATGGCCAGGCCCATGTCGCCGGAGATTTTCAGTTTTCCGGTCATGAACGCCATCTGACCGTTGAGCTTGCCGCTGGTAATGTCCACGAGATCCTGGTCCGCCATGGTAATCGTGCAGTTGGCTCCGTCTTTGGCGCCGGCCCCGATATTGGGCGTGTCGCCCATAAGGTCGACGTACCACTCGCCGCCGTTGTCGCCGGTGACGTTGAACTGGTAGATGCAATTCATTCCCGCCACGGAATCGGGATTGGCGGTCAGTTTTTGATTCATTTGTTCGAAGACTTCTTTCGGAGTTTCAGCCATCTTGTCCCCCATAGGTGTTTTGTTATCGACTGACTTTTGGTTTTTTAGGAAAACAACGCGTTTGGAATCATGCAATGCCGCAACATGTTTCCCCGATCATCCCACAAGCGTCGGCGGCCGGTGATTATCGACCGCTTTCACAATGATATTGACCTTTATCAAAGTCGATAATGCCGGTCAAGCCTGCTGTTGACATGTCACGGGGCGCTCAATACAGTCCCGTGTCCTTTTGGCGAGTCCGAGAAATCCTTAAAAAGATCGGCTTTGGAAAACATTTACGGAGTGCGAATATGGAAAAACACTTCAAATTCTTTTTAACGGCCGCCCTGGCCGCCTTCATCGCGGCGGCCTGTGGAACCGGATCGGTTCCCCAATCCGCCGATGCCAAGGTTGAATCGACGCAGGCCTCGACGCCCCCGCCCGTCAATGCGACAAAGTCCGACAAAGCCCGTATGGAGCTTTTCGTGATGTCCCAATGCCCGTTCGGAACCAGGGCCGAATCCGTCGTAGCCAAGGTTCTGGAAAATTTGGGGCAATACGTGGACCTGAGCCTCCGTTTTGTCGTCGACGAAACCGGCGGCGCAAACCAATTTTCCTCTCTGCACGGCGATCCGGAAGTACGGCTCGACCGCGTGCAGGCGTGCGCGGGCATTGTCGATCCGTCCAAACAACTCGCTTTCATCGTCGAAAGCAACGAAAGCCAAGAGTCGTGGGAACAAGCGGCGGCGAAAATGGAACTCGACGTTAAAGCCATCAATGCATGCCTGACCGACGGACGGGGCGACAAAGCCTTGTCCGCGGACGCCCGGCGATGCAAGGAAATGAACGTCAACGCCAGCCCGTCTCTGTATATCAACGGCAAAGAATATAAAGGCGCGATTTCGACGCTGGATATTTTCGAAGCGATCTGCGCTCATTTGAGCGACGCCATGCCGGTCGAGTGCGACGAAGCTCCGGGAGATTTTACCCGCGAGACGCAAGGATCAAGCTCCTGTTCTCCCGACGGCGCCTTGCCGCCCGTCGATCCCGCCGTGGTGGATGAGACGCCGTTTGAGCACACCATCATCAAAGCCGCCGGTGCGTTTTCCGATAATATCGAGGACGTCAACGAGCAGACGCAAAAAGTTTATCCCAATGCCACGATCCGGACGATTACGTCCGACTCTGCCGAAGCGAAAAAACTGATCGCCAAGTATGAAATCAAATGGCTGCCGGCCTACATTTTCCCCAAATCCATCGAAAACCTGAAAAATTTCGATCGGTTCCGGGGGATCATGGTTCCCCTCGGCGATCCCGCCCAGGCCTACATGCTCGATCCCGTGAGGATTGGCTGCAATTACAATCTGACGCGACCCATGGAAAAAGGACGCATCGAGATTTTTTATACGCCTTTCAGTCCCAAAGCGTTGACGGTTCTTGCGGACATATTGGACGTTTTGAACGAAAATAAAAAATCGAATCAAAAAATAATTTTGCGTCCTGCCGGAATCGTCGCGGAAGGCGACAACGTCGCCGGGCAATACGGCGGCTTTCCGGAAGTGGAAGAGATGGAAAGACATATCGCCATCTATAAATTGCATCCGGAAAAACTGCCGGCCTACATCAAGGCCCGAAAGGAAAATCCCTCCGGCTCCTATTGGGAGGATTTCTGCGCGGCCGCGGGACTGGACCCGGCAAAAGTGAAAAAGGAAGCCCGGTCGGAAGCGACGAAAAAGAAATTGTACGAAAACTCCAAGCTGTATTTCGAGGTCAACGGGACTCCTGAAATCTCCTTTCTCGTCAGCAACGTGGAGATCGCGCGCGTCGTCGACATCGATGACTTCAAGCGCCTCATGGCGCACGTGAGCGAAGGAAAATAGGCTTTGACGTTTCGCCGCCCGACGCGCTGCCGCCAACGGCGGATCGCCCAAAGCAATCGGCGTCGCGGTTCGGGTCAAATCGAACGGAACCGGGCCGCGGGCCTTCCAAAATCGGTCATTTTTTCCTATGGTGAGTTCCAATGCGTGTCTTATATGCCATAGCTTCGGATTTGGGCGGCCCCGGAATCGGGACCACGTCGTTTTACGCCGCGAAAGGCCTGCGTGATGCGGGGCATCTGGCGAACCTGGCCTGCCTGCGCAACGCGCAGGATGATATCGACGCGGAAATAATCACCGAGATACCGTTTTATCGCGACGGCTGGCGGCGGATCGTGCCGGACAACATGTTCTTTTCCATGAAGAACAAGCGTTTCGACAAAGGCGTTCAAAAGATATTGAAAGCAAGCGAAGGCGCTTTCGACACGCTGCACGCCTGGAACAGCCAGGCGACGGGCGCGGTGAAACTGGCCAAGGAGATGGGGATCAAGGTCGTCATCGACCGCGCCAGCACGCACATCAACGCGCAGACGAAAATCCTCACCGAGGCTTACGACAAGCGGGGGCTCAAATACAAGCCGCTGCCGAAGGTCATCGACCGATGCCTGGAAGATTATGAACTGGCGGATAAGATCGTCGTACCGTCCCCGCACGCCTGGCAGAGTTTCGTGGACGAGGGCGTTGCCGAAACCAAACTCGTGATCAATCCCTTCGGTTTCGATATTCCGGAAGACATCAAAATCGTCAGCCAGCAAAAGCGCGAACCGTTCCGCGTGCTCTTCGTGGGGCAGGTGGGCGTGCGCAAGGGCGTGCCGGATATTTTGGAAGCCTGGGACGAAATCAAACTGGAAAACGCCGAGCTTGTCATCGTGGGCTCCATGGAGAAAAAAGCCGAGCGCGTTTTCAAGCCCTGGTTCGACCGCGACGACATTTTCTTCACGGGATATTCCGACAATCCGTTCGAGCATATGGCCTACGCGCATGTTTTCTGCTTCCCATCCCTGGAAGAAGGCAGCGCCCTGGCGACCTACGAGGCCATGGCTCACGGTCTGCCCATGATCGTCACTACGTCGGCCGGTTCCGTGGCCGAATACGGCAAGTCGGCGCTTTTCGTGCCGCCCGGCGATCCCGGAGCCATCGGCGCCGCCATCAAAAAGCTCTACCATGACGAGGAGCTTTCCGCCGCCATCGGGCATCTGGGCCGGGAAAGGATCAAGGAATATTCCTGGCAGGCTTACGGAATGCGCACGGCGAAAATCCACGAAATCCTCGCCGAATCCAAAGAGCCGGAAACCAAAGAACCGGAAACCAAGCCCGAGCCTGAGGCCGAACCTCCCAAAGAAGCCTGACGGTTAATTTTGCGGATCAGCGTCGCCTTCGAACTCCGTTCGGATCATTCGTGAAGAAACTGATCGGCGATACGATATTTTTCCTCCTTATGTTTCAGGTCAGGTCGCGTCCGGGATGGGGATGTCCATGTTTTTCAACAGGCGCTGTATGACGTAGGAGCCGACGTGTTCGGCGAATGATCCGGGGCCGAATCCGGCGTCGAAGCCCAGTTCCAAAGCCAGCATATGGTCGACGCGCGGTCCGCCGCAGATGAACAGGAAACGTTCGCGCATATCGGACGCCTCGGCGAGTTCGATGAGTTTCGTCAGATTCAAACGGTGCAGATCGTTGCCGGTGACGACCTGACTGGCCAAAACCGCGTCGGCGTTAAGCGAATCGGCCTTTTCCAAAAGCTTTTCCGGCGGCGTCTGCGCGCCCAAATTGTGCGCCTCGATCATCCGGTATCTTTCCAGGCCGTAGTGTCCGTGAAATCCCTTCATGTTCATGATGGCGTCGATGCCCACGGTATGCGCGTCGGTGCCGATGCACGCGCCCACGAAGACCAGTTTCCGGCCGATTTTTTCCTCGATGATATGATCGCAGGTCTCCCTGTCCCAGACGAGGACGTCCACGGTGGGAACCTTCAGGCTCTTTACGTTGACGGATTTATCGCTCTTGCCGTACACGACAAAAAAGGTAAAGCCGCCCAAGTCGGCCTTGTGAGCCACGCCGACTTCCCTGAAACCCAATTTCTTCGCGTAGGCTTTTGCGGCGTGAGGCGCTTTTTCATCGCACGGAATCGGCAGCGTGAACGATAGCTGCACCGCTCCGTCATCGAGCTTGTCTCCGTATGGCCTGATCTTTTTCATGTCGATTTGGCTCATGTTGCGTCCCTCGTTTTTTTCGACGCGATTCTATCCCAAAGATCGCCGGCGTCCAAGGCGGACTTTGCGCGCGTCGAAATTCGAATCGACGCGTCGTTTTCGCATTATTCCGGCTGCTGAGTGCTGTGACATAATCCCCGTGCATTTCATACGCCGCTTGAAAGGAATCCCGGCGGCTGATAATAGAGCGAAGACGAATTGCAAGAGGTTACTCATGGAAGATAAAAATTTGGCCCACATGTTTTTGAACCGCAGCCGTACGCATAAAAAGAATCCCCTGATCTTGAGCTACCGGAAAGATCATTGGAACGTCATTTCGTGGCGCTATTCCCGAAGGACCGTGCGGAAACTGGCTTTGGGTCTGATCGCGATGGGCATGAACCTGGGCGACCGCGTGACCGTCGTCGCGTCCAATCGCGCCAAATGGATTTTTTGCGATCTGGCCGTTCTTTGCGCCGGCGGGGTCGTTGTTCCTCTTCAGCATGACGGCACGTCCGATGAAGTTCATCGCATCGTCAAGGAATCCGAAAGCCGATACCTCATCGTCTCGGATTACAACCTGCTGAGGAAAATCACCAGCGGCTCCACCAGATTCCCCGATGTGGAAAAAATCATCGTTCTGGAAATGGTTACGGGGATCAAGGAGAAGGACGAGAGGATCACGAGTTATTCCGAAATCAGCCGGCGGGGAAAAGGCCATGAGCGCTCCCACTCTTTCGAGGAGCGCATCGAACAAATCACGATGGACGATCCGGCCACGATAATGTTTACCACGGACGCCGAGGGGGAGTCCAAAGGCGTGGTCCTCAGTCATGGCAACATACACGCCACGATCGCTTCCCTTGGCGGCATACTCGCAACCGACCAGGAAGATGTCTTCATTCATTCCCTTCCGTTGACGTACGGACCATGCCGCGTATTCGGTTATTTCCTTCCCATTTTCGCCGGCGGAGCCATGGTGATTTCGGATTCCGGGGAAATGGAAGAAAAGCTTTTCGTCAACGCGCATCCGACCATCGCCCTGGCTGTCCCGCGAAACCTGGAGAGTATTCGGAAACGAATTCTATCGAAAGTGGACCGCGAAAAAGGCGCCATGGGAAGAAAGCTTTTCTATTGGGCTCTGGATGTCGGCAAAAGAGTATTGCGCGCCAGTACGGAGGGAAAACCCGTCTCATTTACGCTGGCCATGAAATATTTCTTCGCGCAGTGGTTTGTTTTTCGGAAAATCAAAGCCGACTTCGGCGGCAAGCTGCGAATGTGCATCTGTTCCGGCGCGCCCCTCGTGCAGGAACTGGCGGAATTTTTCTTCACGATAGGGCTGCCTGTTTTTGACGCGTACGGCCTGACCGAGTCGACGTGCGTTATCTCCATGAACAGCCCTGAGAATTTCAAACTGGGAACCGTGGGCAAGGCGATCCCCGGTGTGGAAATGCGACTGTCGGGCGATGAAGAAATTCAGTGCCGGGGAGCGAATGTGATGAAGGGTTTTTACAACGACGACGAGAAGCGAAGACAGGTTATGGCCGGCGAGTGGCTGATTACGGGAGATCTCGGGACCATCGACGAAGAAGGCTTTTTGAAAATCACGGGCCGAAAAAAGGACGTGATCATTACCAGCGCCGGCGAGAACATTTCACCCAAGTCTATCGAAAACTCCCTGACGATCAGCCGGTATATCAAACAGGCGAATGTTGTCGGCAACGGCAGAAAATATCTCACCGCCATCATCGTCCCGGATTTGAACGAGTTGCGCGAATACGCCCACAGCCACGAGCTTCATTTCGCGGACATGACCGATCTGCTGTATTCCGACGAGGCCCGGAAGGTGCTCGAGGAAATCGTGGCGCGAGTCAACGAAGAATCCGGCAGGCAGGACAGAATCAGGGATTTCATTATCGCCGAAAGCGAGTTTTCCGTCGCCAACAACATGCTGACTTCGGCCTTGAAAAATAACCGGCGCAAGATCGAAGAGTACTACGCCAGGCAGATCGAAAGAATGTACGGATCCTAAATTGGCGCGCCCGTTAATTTCAGGATAGTTCGCTGTCGGCAAGCAGAATTTTCAGGCGCGCGGCGACGCGCACTACATCATCTTTTGATATTTCCGGATAGATCGGCAGGGATATCAATTCTCCCGCGGCCCGCTCCGTTTCCGGCAGGCCGCTTTCCGGATTGTGATATTGCGCGAAAGCTTTTTGCCGGTGCGCGGGAATCGGGTAATGGATGGACGCCGGGATGCCCGATTCGCGAAGTTTCCGCAAAACCCGGTCCCTGTTTTTCACCCTGACGGCGTAGACGTGATAAACGGGCGTGCAACAATCTTCGACGTCGATTCTTCGAAGATCCCGCACGTCCCGCAATTGCTCGTCGTAAAGGGCCGCGACGGCGCGGCGTTTTTCATTCCACTGATCCAGGTATTTTAACTTCACGCGTAAAACAGCCGCCTGTATTTCGTCGAATCGGCTGTTTTGCCCCGGGAATTCGTGCAGGTGCTTTTCACTCCGGCCGTGGTTGCGGGCTTTGGCGAGCCACGACGCCAGATTGTCGTCATTCGTGGCGACGGCTCCCGCGTCGCCGTAGGCTCCCAGATTTTTGCTGGGATAAAAACTGAAAGCCGCCGCGTCGCCCAGGCTGCCCGCAAAGCGCGTTTTGTATTTGGCTCCATGGGCCTGGGCCGCGTCTTCGACGACGCGAAGCCCGCGGCGTCCGGCGATTTCCATCAGAAGGTCCATATCCACGCATTGCCCGTACAGATGCACCGGGATGACGGCTTTGGTTCGCGGGGTGACGGCCTGCTCGATTTTCGAAACATCCATCAGGCAAGAGCCGGGACGCACGTCGACGAATACGGGTCTGGCGCCGGCCAGAACAACGGCCTCGGCCGTAGCGACAAATGTGTGAGACACGGTGACGACTTCGTCTCCGGGGCCGACGCCCCATCCGCGCAATGCCAGGGCCAGAGCGTCCGTGGCGCTGGCGCAGGCGACGCAGTGCGCGGCGCCGCAGTATTCGGCGAATTCCTTTTCGAAGGCCGCCGTCTCGGGACCCAGGATGAAGCGGTTGCTTTGCAAAACGCGCTTTATGGCGGCGTCGATTTCATCCCGGATGGACTCATACTGCGCGGCCAGATCGACGAAGGGAATCGCGTCGCCGGTTTTCATGGGCGGCTTCCGTAGATCAAACGGTTCGTTTCCCCGTCGCGCAGGTCGTCTCTTTTCCCGATGATTATCGCGGGATTTCCGGCGACGACAACGCCGGCTGCCACATCTTGCGTGACGACGGAGCCTGCGCCGATCAGGGTGTTTTCCCCGATGGTCAGCCCCGGCAGTATGACGGCGCGGGCGCCGATGACGGCTCCTTTTTCCAGCGTCACGCCGCGCAGGTTCTTTTTGGCGTCCGCCGAAGCCGGGTATTTCGCATTGGTCAAGGCGGCGCCGGGGCCGATCCAGCAATCATCGGCGATGACGCAGTATTCGGGAACGAACGCCATCGAGTGCAGCCTGACGCCGTTTCCCATTTTCACGGAAAATTCCACGACCGAACCGCTGCCCACGCTGCAACCGTCGCCCAGCCGGCAATGCTCCCGGATGAGCGCGTGGTGGCCGCTTTGAAATCCGTCGCCGATAACCGCTCCCGCGTAGATGACGGTGTGGGAGCGAATGACGGCGTTTTGTCCCAGGCGCGTGGCGAATTGTCCGACGGATGCGCCTTCCGGCGGACGCCCGAGGATGACGAAGGGATCGATTCGCGCGCCGTCATCAATGGAAACATTCGGATATATGACGATGTTGTCGCGTTGCATGGTTTTATCCGACTCCGGGATCGCGCCGGCGTCCCGAATAGCGCAACCGGACTTCGCGGCCGGTGGCGGCGGCCTGGTAGATCGCCTCCACGAGCTCGACGGACTTGCGCTCCTCGATGCCGTCGAGCATGTGGCGGCGTTTCGTCCGGATGCTTTTGACCACGTCCTTGTAAAACTCCTGATGCCCGTAGGCCTTGACGCCCGGGGGATTGAAGGCGTCGTTGCCGATGCTTTCGATTCCCGAAGGCTGATCGACAAAGCTCCAGGTTTTGAGTTTTTCCATATAAAAGCCGTCGATCACCACGGAGCCCTTTTCGCCCATGACGGTGATGCCGCCTTCCAGATCGTCGGGCCGCGTCGCCGTCGTGGCCTCGATGACGCCCAGGGCGCCGGAGGTGAAGCGGAGGATCGCCACGCCCACATCCTCCGTCTCGATGTCCACGAGGCGTCGCGCCGTATAAGCCTGCACGCTTTGGACGGGGCCCATGAGGTGCTGCAAAAGGTCCACGAAATGATTGGCCTGGTTGGCGAACAGCCCGCCGTCGTCTTTGAGAGTTCCCCGCCAGGGATCCGAGTCGTAATAATCCTGAGTTCTTCGCCAGCGGATGCGAACGGAGCCGAGAGTCAGCTTGCCGAAACGTCCCGCTTGCGCGGCTTCGCGCAGTTTGACCACGGGACGGTTGTAGCGGTTTTGTTTGACCACGAAAATCGACGCCCCGTTTGTTTCGCAGGTTTCCAGCAGCCGGTCCGCGTCGTCCAGCGTAAGGGTCATGGGCTTTTCGATCACCAGGTGACGCGTGTACGGCGCCGCGGCGCAGGCCACGTCGCAATGGAAGCCGCTTTCGACCAAAACGACCGTGATATCGGGGGTTAATTCTTTGAGCATCCTCGTCGCGTCGTCGAAAGCGCCGACGCCGCAAAGCTCGGCCCGTTTTTTCGCCAGGTCGATTTTCCGGTCGCAGACTCCCGTCAGACGCAAATCGTCGATGCGCCCGATCACGTCGATATGCTTTTCGGAAATTCGGCCGCAGCCGATCAGGGCGATGTTCAAGGGCGTCATGTCGACTCCGGTTTTCGCCCGGTTGCGTCCGATTCTTTTTGGGCTTCGGCCAGATCGTGATCCACCATCATTTCCACAAGCCGCGCGAATGAAACTTTCGGCTCCCAATCCAGGAGTTTTCGCGCCTTGGCGGGATCGCCGGTCGGAACCTGCGCTTCGGCCGGGCGATAAAAACGCGGATCGATTTCAACGTAAGATTCCCAATCCAGTCCCAGTCTGCCGAAACTGATATCCAGAAAATCCCGGACGCTGTGCGTTCGCCCCGTGGCGATCACGAAATCGTCGGCTTTATCCTGCTGCAGCATCATATGCATGGCCCGCACGTAATCCCCGGCGAATCCCCAGTCCCGCCGGGAGTCGATGTTTCCGAGGGAAAGTTTATCCTGCATCCCAAGTTTGATCCGCGCCGCGGCGCGCGAGATTTTTCTCGTGACAAAATTCTCCCTCCGGCGCGGCGACTCATGATTATACAGGATGCCGCAGCAGGCGAACATGCCGAAAGCTTCCCGATAACAGGCGACCTGATGATGCGCGAAAACCTTGGAACAGGCGTAGGGGCTTTGCGGGTGAAACGGGCTGTTTTCATTTTGCGGGCCGTTTCCGTCGACGCGCAGCATGGCCCCGGATGATGCCTGGAAAAACCTCACGCCCTGATCCAGCGCCCGGACCGCCTCCAGCAGATGCACGACGCCCAGCGCGTTGATCCGCGCGGTCAGGGCAGGCTTCTCGAAGGAAACCTGAACGTGGGATTGCGCCGCCAGATTGTAAACCTCGTCGGGCCGGATTGCTGTAAAAAGCTCCCCGAAATTCGATCCGTCGGCCATGTCGGCTTCATGAAAAAAAAGCCGGTCTTTGATTTTTTTGCGGTCCGCGTCGAGTTGCTTTGCGTCGAGCCCGTTTTGCCGGCGGACGAAACCGTGAACGACGTAATCCTTTCGCAGAAGGTATTCGGTGAGATACTGGCCGTCCTGGGAAGTAATGCCGGTTATCAGGGCGCGTTTCATGGGCGATGCCTTATGGAAGTATCAGCGCTTCAATGACCGATTCGCCGACGTAGTCGATTTCATCCGGCGTCAGCTCGGGGAAAATCGGCAGGCTCATAACCTCGTCGGCCGCCGCCTCGGTTTCAGGGAAATCTCCCTTTTTATACCCCAGATGCTTGAAGCATTCCTGCAGGTGCAGGGGCAGGGGATAGTACACCGCCGCGCCGATATTCTTGGAATGCAGGTGGTTCATCACTTTGTCGCGCTTGCCGTTTTTCACGCGGATCGTGAACTGGTTATAGATGTGCCTGCGGTCAGGCAAAGTCCGCGGGTACGCAACATCCGGATGCCCCAGATCGTCGAATACCTCTCGATAAAGATCGGCGTTGGCCTTGCGCGCGTCGGACCAGGCGTCGAGATGCGGCAGCTTCACGCGTAATACGGCGGCCTGCATGGCGTCGCAACGGAAATTCCCGCCGATGAAGCGATAATGGTATTTAGGATTCTGCCCGTGATCCCGCATGATCTTCAGATGCTCGGCTAATGAGCTGTTGTTCGTGGTGATCAGGCCGCCGTCGCCCATGGCGCCCAGGTTCTTGCTCGGGAAAAAGGAAAAGCATCCGTATTGCCCCATGGAGCCGGCGGATTTGTTTTTGTACTGCGCGCCGATGGCCTGCGCGGCGTCCTCGATAACGGTCAGACCGCGCTTCTCGGCGATCTGCGTGATGAGGTCCATTTCCGCGCACTGGCCGTAGAGGTGAACCGGAATAATGGCTTTGGTTTTATCGGTGATCGCCTCTTCGATTTTCGCGGTATTGATGTTGTAGCCGTCGGGCTCGATATCCACGAAAACCGTGCGCGCGCCCACGCGTTCGACGGCGCCGGCGGTGGCGAAAAATGTGAACGGCGTGGTGATGACTTCGTCGCCGGGGCCGATGTTTTCCGACATGAGGGCCATGAGCAGAGCGTCCGAGCCGCTGGAAACGGCCAGGGCGTGCTCGGCGCCGCAATACCGCGCGGCCTCGGTCTCGAATGCCTCGACTTCGGGGCCGAGGATATAAATTCCCGACCGGGCCAGGCCGATAAGCGCATTTTCAAGCTCCTCCTGAATCGGAGCATGATTCTTGCGCAAATCCAGCATGGGGACCTTCATATTTTTCCTGTTTGCCATTTCCGCACCTCTTCCTTAGAGACTTTAGGGCCAAACAATCGGGAAAAGCGGGCCAAGAGTCAAGTTTAAAGCGTGTCTTGTAATAGAAGGACTTTTGCGGCCAAAGTGCCGATGAGACAGAATGCCTGAAATATAGTCCATCGTGAATTACCGTACTATATCAATACGCGCATGCTCATGGTGCGTTTTGAAAAAAGTGGCAGTTGAACGTCCGAAGCAAATCCCGACAGGGATGTCGGTCAATAGCGAAGGGCTTTAGCCCTGGGAAATCGATTGTGCAATACTAATGAAGCCCCCGAAGCGGGGCGTAGGTAGCTTCCTGCACCCCTTGCCAGGGGTTCAAATAAAATGATTCAATCTCCTTTTCCAGGGCTAAAGCCCTTCGCTACTGACCAAACATCCCCTAAAGGGGATTACAGCGACGCAAACAAAATATGGAACGATATCCTTCATTATTAAGTACGGTTATTCTCGATGATCTCTAAATATATCCGGGAATCACGCATGGCCGGAAAATCCAGCCGTTTCAAATTGACGCTTGTCGCGACTCTTGTGATTTACGCCGCCGCATGGGCGTTGACCGACCTGCCGCCGTCGCCGCTACGATTCACGGACGAAAGAATCGTCATGACCGTGACGGATAGAAATTGTGATATCAACGGGTGGTATAAATTCCGCAACGTTTCGCCTTTTCCGAGAAGCACGCGCTTTTTTTATCCTTTTCCTTTGCACGACGCCGATTATCCCGATCTTATCGAAGCGTTTTGGCTTCAAGGAGGCGCGAAAAAACCGCTGGAATTCAAGAAGCTTTCGGACGGCATATCATATCGGTTGAAAGTGCCCGGAAGCGGCGAAACGCAGTTTGTCATTCACTACAGGCAGAAACTTCATGCGAAACGCGCCGTGTATATCGTGACGACCACACAAAGCTGGCGGCGTCCTTTGGACAGCGCGATTTTTGAGATTCATCATCCGGCGCATTGGGAAAATGTTCGTTACACATATCCCGGAAAAGTCATGAAATCCGATGGCCAAAGCGTATTCAGATTGATAGAATGGCATCACTACATGCCGCGCAAGGAAATCGAAATGACATGGAGGGATTGATGATCAATAAAAAGGTATACATCCTTATCGTTGTTGCATCGATTCTGCTTATCCTCCCAGGCGCGGCGTTTGCCAATTCGCCGATTATTTCCGCCGCTCTTTTTGCCCTGGCGCCACTGACGTTTTTCTACCTTGTGGCGTTGCTTTTCAGCCGCAGAGTCCGGGGTATGACATTCAAGCAGGCGTTATTTTGGATCGTGTTTCCGATTGCGTTGACCGCAATGACAATGGGGCATTTTGAGCTGTTTTTTTACATCTGGGCTTTTTACATCGGACTGCGGTTCTGCACTTTGCTGTTGGATAAAACTCTCGTGATCTACAAAGAACGCAAGGCCGACATGATTTGGTATGGGACCTGGACGGGAATCATCATAGTCTCGTCCATCGCCGCGAAGCTAATTTACTGGTCCGATTACGGGGGCTTGCGTGGTTGGATAAGTTTTTTACTTGAAGAAATGCCATTCTATTATCTCGCTATTGATGGAGTGCTCGCGATACCGGTTCTCATCTACATGATGATGACTTCAAAGAAGATTACGGCTTTGCGAATCGACGCGGCCAAAACGGAAGAAGGGGATTTGCCCGTCGCGAAACCGGCGCCTTGAGTTATGCAATGATCCTTCAATTTGTGACTGCCGGATAAGATTTGTCCTTTTCACAAGGATAAATAGTGGTGAAATTGTCCTTCTCAGAAAGACAAATGCCGAATTTGAATCAATGGCAGCAAGACTTCATGCCAAAAGCCATTGATTTTGGCTTGTTGACAAATCGTCCTTTGTGATAAAATATCCTTTGCCCGGCGCGGTAAAGCCTTTGGATGCGCCGGATTCGCCATTAGCGGATTGTTTCACGTGAGCAAATCGGAGCGAAATTCATGCGCGGCACTGCTCAGGAAGAGGATCTCAACCTCCAGGATCTTATTTTTATCCTGCTGTTTTTCTTTATCATCGCCCAGACCCTGATCGTCTTTAAATTGGAAAAAGACCTGATCGAGGAGCCGAATGTCAAAGACAAGATCACGGTCCAAGATGAGCAAGACAAAAACAAGGAACTGATCACGCTGGTCATCGATCACAAATCCAACGTCGTCGCCCTGGTGGAAAAAACCGGCCGCGACACCATTGTGGAAGGTTTCGAAAAAATTCCCGAAAAGCAGATCATGGAAATCTACTGCGATCCTTTCGAGGGCAAGGAAGAGTATATCCCCAGCGAAGAAAAGAAGGCTTACGAGGAAATCGCCAAGCAAATCAAGAGGGTCAAAGCCCTGGCCGGTTTCACCAAGCCCCGCATCGGCCTGATCGCCGATCACAAGGCGCGCTACGGAACCATCTTCCAGGTCAACCTCGCGCTGCAGGAATTGGTCGGCGCGACTGAAGCGGAGCAGGTCATCGCTCCCGGTTTCACGTGGAAGATTTACGATCCGTCCACGATGGACGTGGGAGAGGATGAGGATCTTCCTTCGCTTTTCGATTCGGCGACGCCGCCGACCACGTGAGTCAAACCTCGCGAATTCGCTTCACATCACTTATAATCAACAGCCATGCATGAGCTGTCTTTAGCCATCGATATGGTTGCGCAACTGGAAAAGGCTCTTTCGGACGATGACAGCGCCATCGAGCAGATCCATTTGCTGGTGGGCGTCATTTCCGGCGTCGAAATCGATTCCTTCAAATTCGCCTTTCCCGCCGCCGCGCACGGCACGCGGGCAAAAGATGCCGAGCTTGTGATCGAGCAGGTTCCCATGGTTGTCAAATGCCGGGCATGCGGGAGAGAAACCAGGCCGGGCAAACCGGCGGCGATTTGCGGGAAATGCGCCTCGATCGACGTTGAAATCATATCCGGGCGCGAGTTTGTCGTGAAATCCATGGAGGTGAGCTGATGTGCGAGGAATGCGGATGTACGCCGAAGGATCATCATCACGATCACGAACATGATCACGAAAAAACCACGCGGACCGTCAACCTTGAACAAAGTGTTCTGGAGCGCAACGATCAGTTCGCGCAGGCCAACAGGCAGTGGCTCAAAGAGCGGAATATCACGGCGCTGAACATGATTTCCTCGCCGGGAAGCGGCAAGACCACGCTGCTGGAAAAAACCCTGGACGCTTTGCGGCACGAGATTGCGTGCGCGGTGATTGCCGGAGACCAGCAGACCGACAACGACGCCAGGCGCCTGGCAGGCAAGGGCGCGCCGGTGAGCCAGATCGAAACCCGGGACGCCTGTCACCTGGACGCGCAGCGCGTAGGGCATATCCTGGCCGAGACGGCGACACCGCAAACGAAACTGCTTTTTATCGAAAACGTGGGCAACCTGGTGTGCCCCGCGGCATTCGATCTGGGTGAGGATATCAAGGTCGCGCTGCTTTCCGTGACCGAGGGCGAGGACAAGCCGCTAAAATACCCGACGCTTTTTTCATTGGCGCCGGTCGTGGTCGTCACGAAGATCGATCTGATGCCCTATCTCGATTGGGATATCGAAGCCTGCCGCGACGCGATACTAAAGATTCGCCCGGATGCGAAGATCATCGAAGTGTCGGCTAAAAACGGCCGGGGCATGGATGCGTGGATTGGTTATTTGAAGCAGTTGGCGGCTGAAGATTGAATGTACACGCATCATTGAAGGGATCCCTCGACTCGTCCTGACGGACTCGCTCAGAGATGACAATCCCGTTTTTTCAAATGTAAAAACATTGCCTTGTATTACGTATCGATTCCCTTCTCACGCAGAATCTCATCGTACAAGGCAAATATTTTTTCGGCCCGAGCCTGCGCGCTGTAGCGCTCACGCACGAGGCGAAGACCGTTTTCCTTTAATTTTTCACGCAGAGCCTGATCGGCGATCATCCGCTCCATGGCGGCGGCCAGGCCTTCGGTGTCTTTCATGGGCGTGACCAGGCCGATTTCCTCGTGGCGGACCAGTTCGGCGTTGCCGCCCACGTCGGTGGTGATCACGGGAACGCCGCAGGCCATGGACTCGCGCAAAACTCCGCTGACGCCTTCTCCGGCAAAGGAGGAAACGACGCTGAAGTCGCATGCGCTGAAAAGATCTTCCACGTCGTTTCGAAATCCTAGAAAGCGCACCTTGTCGCCGATGCCGAGTTTCTTCGCTTTTTCCTCGAAGCGCGAGTAATCCCCTTTGCCGGCGAACAGGTGAACAAGCCCGGGGAAATTTTCCGAAAGCTTCGCCGCCGCTTTGAGATAATCCCCGTGGCCCTTTTGGCGCACGAAATTGGCGACGATCAGGCTGACAACGGCGTTTTCGCCGAGATGTAGCGACCGGCGCATTTCCAGGCGCTTTTCCGGCATCGGTAAAAAGCGCTGCGTATCGACGCCGCCGTAAATCACGCGGATTTTTTCTTCCTTGACGCCGCAAAGGTGCATGATCCTTTTTATGTCTTCGCTGACGGTGATGATCCTGTCCAGCTTTTTAAAATTATACTTGTAGCGATTTGCGCCCAAAGGAAAATTGACGCCCCGCGTGGTGAGCAGCACGGGAATTTTTATGCCCACGGAGGCGAAAAGAACCAGGGAAAGATCGCCGCCCTTGTGCGTGTGAACGATGTCGAATCGCCCGTCGGAAAGGATCCGCCGCATTTTCGCAATCTGAAACGGGTCGTACCATCGCGACGGCCTGACGAAGTGAAGCTTGACGCCAAGATCGGCGATCATCGGCAAATTGCGCTGCTCGAAGCTTTGCCCGGATTGCTCGGCGAATACCGCCTGAACCTTGGCGCCGGCTTCGACGAGGCTGCGCGCCAAAAGAAAAAGCTGCATTGATCCGCCGGAGCCGATACGCTTGTGGCTCGTGGTTAAAAGAACGGATTTACCCGATAAATTCATGTTGAGGCTTACCTTTTTTGCGATCCGGCGTTGTGGATTTTCACGATCCGCATGGCATAATTAGCCCATATAATGTTTGTCGGCACTTGGCAACTTCTTTGATCCCGGATATATCCAAATGAATATGGCGCGCCGTGTAAAAAAATCGATGGATTCCGATAAATTCAACGCGCTGCTCTTTGCTTTCGCCGCCTTGCTTCTGATTCTTAATTCCTGCAACAGTTCGGATGACGGAAGTTCCTCCCGTTACGCGATTTTCGATTCCGACGACGATGATGTGCTTCAAACTCCTTTCGAAGTCGCGGAAGTCCGTTTTGCGGATCTTGTGGACGACATGCGCCTTGTCCCCAAGGGAATCGGGCCGTACGGCTGCGATCATGAATACAACGAAACATGCCGTGAAGACGACGCCGAGTTGCAGGTGATCAGCCTGGAGGCGTTTTTCATCGACGCGCACGAGGTGACATGGGGCCGGTACGCCCTGTGCGTGCTGGACGGCGACTGCCCGGATAATGAGTGCATGCCCTCTGACGGCGGCGAAGATCTCCCGGCGGGATGCGTCGGCGCCGAAGACGCCGAGAACTATTGCCAATGGGCCGGCAAACGCCTGCCCACGGACGTGGAATGGGAAAGAGCCGCGCGGGGCCTTGCCGGCCGCTATTATCCCTGGGGCGACCAGTGGTGCGAAACATGCCTGAACTGGTGCGACGGCGACGGCCGATGCGACGGATCGGTGGACGGTTATTCCGAGGCCGCACCCGTGGCCGCGTTTCCCGACGGGGCGTCTCCATACGGCGCGCTGGACATGGGCGGCAACGTCTGGGAAATCACCCTGGGAACCTTGGGCGAAGGCGATGAGACGACCGACGCATATTATGCGCGGGGCGGGGGATTCGCCTACGGAGATCTGGAAATTCCCGCCGATTACGCAACGGAGTTGTACCGCACATACCGGCGCGCGCTTTATGACGAAACCATGAAGGGGCAGTTCCTCGGCTTCCGATGCGCGGTCGAGGCGGAGTATGAGTAACAAATCCGCAGCCCGTGCGCGCCGCTTGCCTGTCATATCCCAATATTGGATTGCGATAACTTTGCTTGTGTTATTGCTCCAAGGCGCCTGCGGCGTAAAAACGACGAAAAGAGATAAGCTCATGCCAAGTCAAGATTTCACGACATTGAAAGTCCTGAATTACAACGTCTGGCACGGACTGAATCCCACGAGCGTTTTGCGATTTGGCGAATATGAAACCGCCGACGCGCGCCGGTCCCGTTACGAAAATTTTCTATCCCAGGCCCGCGCCTTCGACGCCGATGTGCTGTTTTTGCAGGAAGTCAATCCGGCGCCGGGCATGTCGCGGCGCATCGCGAAGGATTTGGGGATGGACGCCGTCTGGCAGATCGACAACGCGGGATTGAAATTGGGGTCGGCGGGCGTGCCGACGAATCTGCGCAGCGGCCTGACGATTCTGGCGCGAAAGGATTTGGAGCTTAAAAAAATCGGCGGGAAAAAACTGTCCGGCCCCCGCGGATTCTGCAATGACTGGATGACATTCCAGTTCAACGAGTTTCGCTTCGTCCTCGCCGCGTCGATCACAGTACGCGGCAAAGAAATTTTGCTGCTCAACACGCATCTGCATCACGGTCCGGAAGTGACGCCGGAAACGAAGGACGCCATGAACGCTCTCGTGGAAAACGGCGACATCACCCGCGAAAGGGCCGATGAAATCCTCGCCGTGATCGCGCAGGCCTGCGAGAAAAGGCGGGGGGAGCTTGAAAAGGCGATGGCATTCGCGCGGTCGCTGGGCCGCGAAAACAGCCCGGCGATTTTCGCGGGGGACTTCAACGCATCGCCGGACGCCGCGGAATTGATCTGGTTAAGAGATGATCTGGGATTTCATTCGGTCACAAAAGACGAGCCGGGCGAAGGATTTTTTTATACCTGGGACTGGCAACGCAATGAAAACACACATCAGATCGATTCCTTCGTTCCGGTCAACACCTTTCCGGAAGAAAAGGTCAACAAGGCGATTCACGACCTGGAAATCGGTCTTTCCCGGCGCATCGATTACATATTTTATCGGAACGCGGACGATTTATTCGCCGATTTCGAATCGGGTCTGTTCGGCGACAAGCCCAAAGACGGGCGCATGGCTTCTGATCATTTCGGAATTTGGGCGAATTTTGCGTTGAAGTGATAAATTATTTTCTTCTTCGCAAAGTTTGAAGAGCGGGCGTTAAAGTACGGTCATCCTCGAAGAACCAAAAGGCTGAAGAGAATACCTCGGATCGTGATGTTTCCTTGCCGGTTAATGCAAATCAAGTCTTGCTTTTTTCTATTCGGCGGTATAATTACGGGCGTGTCGTTCGCCGGACACAGGGCTTTTTTCCAACCAATAATTTTTCCCGGCGAACCGGACGCGGCAAGGAAGGTAAGCCGGAAATGACATTCGCTCCGATTCCTGAAGCTTTGGAAGCCATCCGCCAGGGAAAAATGATCATCCTGGTCGATGACGAAGACCGTGAAAACGAAGGCGACCTGTGCATGGCCGCCGAGAAGGTGACCCCCGAAGCCATCAATTTTATGGCCAAATTCGGACGCGGCCTCATTTGCCTGACTTTGACGGGCGAAAGAGCCGACCATCTTCAGATTCCCCCCATGGTTCCCATCAACACCAGCCGTTTCGAAACGGCTTTTACCGTCAGCATCGAAGCCAGAACCGGCGTCACCACCGGCATCTCCGCCCACGACAGGGCGCGCACGATTCAGGTGGCCGTCGACGACGACGCGCAGGCTTCCGACCTGGTGCGGCCGGGACACATCTTTCCGATCCGCGCCCGCAGAGGCGGCGTCATCGTGCGCGCCGGGCAGACCGAAGGCTCCGTGGATCTGGCCCGCCTGGCCGGCCTCAAGCCCGCGGGCGTGATCTGCGAGGTCATGAAAGACGACGGCACCATGGCCCGTCTGCCCCAGCTCAAGGAACTGGCCGACGAACACGATCTGCTGATATCCAGCGTGGCGGATCTGATCCATTACAGAGTGCAGCAGGAAATTCTCGTGAAAGTCGTCGCGGAAGCCGATTTGCCCACGGACAACGGCCACTTTCACTCCATGGTTTTCGAAAGCGAGGTCGACGGCCTGGAGCACGTGGCCCTGGTCAAGGGCGACATCAGCGGATCCGACGAACCGGTCCTGGTGCGCGTGCATTCCATGTGCCTGACCGGCGACGTGTTCGGAAGCCGACGCTGTGACTGCGGGCCGCAGCTCCACGCCGCCATGCGCACGGTGGAAAAAGAAGGCCGCGGGGTCATTCTCTACATGAATCAGGAAGGGCGCGGGATCGGCCTGACCGCCAAAATCAAAGCTTATCATTTGCAGCAGGAAGAGGGATTGGATACCGTGGAAGCCAACGTGCAACTCGGCTTCAAGCCCGATCTGCGCGATTACGGCGTGGGCGCGCAGATTCTGCGCAGTCTGGGCGTCAAGAAAATGCGCCTTCTGACAAACAATCCGCGCAAAATCGTCGGCCTGCAGGGATACGGCCTGGAAGTCGTGGGACGCGTTCCCATCGAAATCGAACCGAACGATGAAAACAGGAATTATTTGAAGGTCAAGGCCAGTAAAATGGGCCATATACTCAAAAACGTTTAGCAGCCGTCGGAGGAAGCCTTGCCGAAGCTTATCGAAGGAAAGTTAAACGCCGAAGGGATGCGTTTTTGCCTTGTGGCGGGACGTTTCAACAACTTCATCACGCAGAAGCTGGTCGAGGGAGCGTTGGACGCCATCATCCGGCACGGAGGCGACGAGAAGGACGTGGCGCTGGTCTGGGCGCCGGGCGCTTTCGAGATTCCCGCCGTGACAAAGAAGGTGGCGGCCTCGAAAAACTACGACGCCATCATTACCCTGGGAGCCGTGATCCGGGGCGCGACGCCGCATTTCGATTACGTCGCCGCGGAAGTCAGCAAAGGAGTCGCGGCGGTCAGCATGGAAGGCGACGTGCCGGTGGTATTCGGCGTTTTGACTTCGGACACCATTGAGCAGGCCATCGAACGCGCCGGGACCAAAGCCGGCAACAAGGGTTTCGAGGCGGCCATGGCGGCCATCGAAATGGCCAGTCTCTACAAGGCATTGTCCTGAATTAAAATTATAACGTCGGACGTAAATTTATGGGAAACAGGCACAAGGCAAGGGAATTCACCCTTCAGATTCTCTATGCTATCGACATTTCGGGCAGCCAGTCCGAGGACATTTTCAAATATTTTTGGGATTCATTGACCAGTCCCGCCGAGGTTCGTTCCTTCACCACGCAACTCGTGGACGGCGTTCTGGAAAAATTGAACTATATCGACAATGTCATTTCAAAATATTCCGAGCACTGGGCTATCGATCGCATGACCTCCGTGGACCGCAATATTTTGCGCATGGCGGTTTTCGAGTTGTTGTTTCTGACGGACATCCCGCACAGCGTGACGATCAACGAAGCCGTCGAGATCGGAAAAAAATTCGGCTCCGAAGAATCCGGAGCCTTCGTGAACGGAATCCTGGACCGCATCGCCCGGGAGAGCGGCGAATTGGGAATTGACGAGAATATGACCGCCGAGGCGTCCATAGGCGTTGAAAGCCCGGCGATGAATACGGATAATGAGCGGGATGCGGGCGACGACGCCGATACCGAGGCGGACGGGAAGATCGATGAAGCGCCGGACGACGCCGAAGAGCTTTCGAGGCAGCGGCGCAAGGCGATCAAGTCATCCGTCGCGGGAAAACGAAACGGCGTCATCACTTTGAGAAAAGGAGAGACTCCTTGAAGCTTCGAGCGGTCAATACCGATGTCGTCAAGCTCGACGTCGAAACTCTCGTCATCACCTTTTTTGAGGACGAGAGGCCGCTGAAAGGCCAGGCAGGACTTGCGGACTGGCGGCTTTGCGGCGCCGTTTCCCGGCTCATCATCGACCGCCGGATCGACGGCTACGTGGGTGAGAAAATACTCTTTCCCATGAGCCACCGGATGAAGTGCGATAAAATTCTCGCCATCGGTCTGGGGCCTTCGGAATCTTTCGGCGATGAATCGTATTCCAGAATCTGCAGAATCGTGGCCGATTCCATGTACAAACTCCGGTGCCTCTCATTCGCCATGTCGCTTCCCGGCTCCATCATCGAGGGTTTCGATTCGGGCGCCGCGGCGGCCAGGCTGTGCGAAGAAATCGGCGATCGTTACCGCATCGACAGGGAGCTTTTCAAAAACTTGAATCTCGTCGTGCTGGTGGATACTCCGATGCTCAAGGACACGGTGCCGATTGTCACGAAATACGAACTGCGCTTTAATGAAGAGCTGCGCATATAATCCGCGTTAGATTTATGAACTCGATATTTTGCGGTACATTGCCGGACAGGGCGTGACCTTGTCGAAAGTGGATGAAGCATATGCCGAAACGAATCGACAAACTTTTACTTTTCGATCTTGACGGAACGCTCATGCTGTCCGGGGGTGCGGGAAGCCGCGCCATGGACCGGGCCATGAAAAAGCGCTTCGGCATCGACGAGGCGTTTCGGAACATCAAACCCGACGGCATGACCGATCCCATGATTTTTCGGCAGATGTTCGAGCAGTTCGGTCTTGAATTCGATGACGTGGACCAGGTTGTCAACGAACTCGCCGAACAGTACCGCGTATTTATGCTCGACGAGATGCCTCGGTCCGAAAAAGCGGTGCTTATGCCCGGTGTGGTCGAATTTCTTACCGAGCTGCAAAGTCGCGAAAATATCCAGTTGGCTTTACTGACGGGGAACTTCGAACCGACGGCCCGCATCAAACTGGCCCGCTTCGACTTGAACCGGTTTTTCCCTTTCGGAGCCTTTGCTTCGGATCATCCCGATCGTTCGAAGTTGCCGCCTATCGCCCTGGAAAGGGCGCAAGCCCACGCCGGATGCGAAATCGGCATGGGGCGGCATGTTTATATCATCGGCGATACGCCCAAAGATGTGAAAGCCGCTCTGGATAACGGCCTCACCGCCGTGGGAGTGGCCACTCTCAATTACACGCAGGAGGATTTGAAGGCCGCCGGGGCGCATATCACTTTCGCGGATTTTCGCGATATCGGCGCCGTCCTCCGTGATTTGGAGATTGACCCATGAAAAAAGAAACGGCTCTTTCGATTCTGAATATTTTACTCGAAAGCGGCGAAATCGACCGCGACGTGTACGACAACACTATGCGATGGCTTTGCGACAAAGAGTATCGAAAGTATCGCGACGAAGTCATGGCGATGCTTCGGCCGAAAGATCTGATCAACAGCTTCTATACGGTTTTGCCTTTCGGCACCGGCGGACGGCGGGGAACCGTGGGCGTTGGAACGAACCGCGTCAACGAACGCACCATCGGCGAATCGGCTCAAGGCCTGGCGCAATACATCCTGGACGTGGACAAGGGCGGGAAACTCGCCAAAAAAGGCGTTGTGATCGCCTACGACGTTCGCCCGCATTCAAAAAAATTCGCCGACCTGTGCGCCGGCGTCCTGGCGGCCAACGGCGTGAAAACCTATCTGTTCGACGGCCCCCGTTCCACGCCCGAACTGTCCTTTTCGATCCGCCATCTGGGATGCGTGAGCGGAATCGTCCTGACCGCCAGCCACAATCCGCCGACGGACAACGGTTTCAAAGCTTACTGGACGGACGGCGGGCAGGTGGTGGCGCCGCACGACGCCGGGATCATGAAGCGGGTCAAAGAGGTCGGAGCGATAAGAAAGATGTCCGCGGCCGCCGGCAAAAAATCCGGAATGATAAAAATCGTCGGATCGAAAATCGACGACGCATACATGGCGCGTTTTCCAAAAGACCTCTGGTTGTCCGACGAGCGCCTGGCGAAGATCGTCTATTCGCCGCTTCACGGAACCGGTCTGACCATCATTCCCCGCGCGCTGGCGGAAATGGGTTTTACCGACGTGGTGATGCCCAAAGAACAGATCAGCCTCGACGGGACCTTTCCCACGGTGCCGAATCATTATCCCAATCCGGAAATGCCCGTCGCCATGGAAAAGGCCGTCGCGCTGGCCGAAAAGGTCGGCGCCGACATCGTGATGGCCTCTGACCCGGATGCGGACCGGCTCGGGGTTTTCGCGCCCGACGGAAAAGGCGGATACGTCAGCCTGACCGGCAATCAGGTCGGCGCGCTCCTGTGCCACTTCACGCTGTCGATGCTAAAAAACCGCAAAGAAATGCCGAAAAATCCCTTCGTCCTGACCACTTTAGTATCCACGCGGATGGCGGCCGCCATTTGCAAAAGCTTTCGCGTGCGCATCGTGGACGACCTGCTGGTGGGATTCAAAAACATGGCCCGGGTCATGGACGAAGCCGAGCAAAAAGGCAAAATCGACGGTTTCCTTTACGCTTTCGAGGAATCGATAGGCTACTTGCGCGGCTCGTTTGTGCGCGACAAGGACAGCGCCGCCGCCGCGGTGACGCTGGCGCAGCTTGTGGCCCGGCTCAAGGCGCAGGGAAAAACGGTGTTGGAATACCTGGACGAACTGTACGCGCACTATGGATACTTCGCCGAAGATCAGTTATCCGTTTTTCTCTACGGCGCCGACGGGATGCATAAAATGGAACGGATCATGGCGACGCTTCGGGAAAATCCCCCGGAGAAAATCGGCGGCATGAAAGTATTTAAAGTCATCGACAGGCAGCGCGGAAAAATGCTGGATAGCGCAACGGGAAAAACCAGATCCATTAAAGGGACCAAGGGCGACGTCATGCAGTTCTGGCTTGACGCCGAAGGCAAAAACCGCCTGACGGTCCGGCCTTCGGGAACAGAGCCGAAGATCAAACATTACGCGCAGGTTTATGAGGCTTTGCAATCGCCGAATAACCTGTCCGAAGCAAAGAAGAAAGCGAAAAAGAAAATCGCCGTGCTCATCGGCGACATCAAGGCCTGGGAAGACAAGGTCATCGCGTAAATGGCTGGCGACGGTTGTAGACGACAATTGCAGATAGTCGGTTATCTTTTGTAAGCCACACCCATTTTCATTCCGACCGGAGCTTTAGCTTGAGTGGTGGATGGGACAACTTGAGTAGGCCACGCCCCTTGTCATTCCGACCGGAGCGAAGCGGAGTGGAGGAATCCCTTTAATGATGCGTGAATATAATTTCTACGTTTACATCATGGCAAGCCGCTCCGGGACTCTTTACATCGGAATGACGAACGATCTTGAGCGTCGCGTATCAGAACATCGGCAAGGTCTGTTTGAAGGATTTTCAAAAAAATACGGTTGCACACGGCTTGTATATTACGAGCATTACCAGAATGTTCAAAAAGCAATAGCCAGAGAAAAGCAACTCAAGAAGTGGCGGCGCGATAAAAAAGAAATATTGATTGGAAAGAAAAATCCTCCATGGAAGGATTTAAGCGCGGATTGGTTTGGCGGCAGTCTCAATTGAGAAGACGATTGGATTGCTGAAGAAATGTTCTGTCATTGAAGGGATTCCTCCACTCCGCTAAAGCTCCGGTCGGAATGACAAAGTTAACGCTAAAGCTCCGGTCGGAATGACAAAGTTAACGCTAAAGCTCCGGTCGGAATGACAAAGTTAACGCTAAAGCTCCGGTCGGAATGACAAAGTTTGCGCTACCCTGACGTGTACATCATGGTAAAGTGGGGGCGTCTCATTAAAGGGATCCCTCCACTACGCTTCGCTACGGTCGGGATGACAATATCGGCCCTTATTTCATTCATCGATGGTCTCTTTATTGGGAGTTTTTATTTAAAAGAAAAACCAGATCGGATCGATGAGGTTCATCAGGAAGATGCCGAAGTCCTTGTCGATGGCCTGCTTTTCTTCCCGCCTGTACCAGTATCCCGTGGCGGCCTGATAAAGATATTTATAATCATATGAGGTGACGCTGCGCTGCCAGCCCGACGAATAGGACAACGGATAGCGGTAGGACTCTTCACGCCGGCGCATGGTTTCGAGGAATTCTTCAGTGAGCCCCAGAGCCTGGTCGAAATATTCCGCGGCCTGATCCTCTCCGTCGGTTAAAATCCCCAGTTCCGCGCGGCGTCGGGCCAAAACGCCTTGAAACAGATTTACGGCGTGGTCGGCTCTTTTACTGTTGACGGCAAAGGAATCCACCAGTTCCTCGTACCATGCTTTCGCATTGTCGGGGACGTCGAAGCGGATGGACTTCACCGAGGCCAGAAGGTCCGCGTATTCCTGCGCCATATCTTCCAGGGGATTCAGCACGTCGTTTTCGAAATCGTCCAGAAAATCCGCGTCGGCTTTGTACAACTCCCGGTAAGTGACGGGTTTGGGATGCGTCGTCGATCCGACCAGGTAGCCGATTTCGTCCCAGGGATCCGCCGAGGCGAGATAGGAAGCAAGGTTTTCGCCGATGAGCCTATCCTCCTGGTTGAGCGTCAGATCGATCAGGGCCTGCTTGATGGGCGATCCGGCGTCCCCGAAGATATCGGTGAACTCGCCGATGATGTCCCGCCAGTCAATATCCGAATCCCACGTGGATTTTGCCACGACGATGTCGCTCAACCAGTAGCCCCATTCGTGGCCCGACGTGAAGGTGACGTGCCCGTCCAGGCCTTTGTCGGCCAGAAGTTGAATGTCTTTCCATCGGTTGAAAAGATAAACGGGCAAAAAGAGCGGAACGTCGATGTCGAAGGAGCACCAGTACGCGGTTTCCGGGTAATAATAAACCTTGCGGTCGGTCTGCGCGATTTCCAGAGTCCAGTCATAAAGCTCGCTGAAATCCTCGTTGTCGTACGCCGGGGCCGGGCCTTGGAGGTCGTAATACATCACGGTGTGCGGGTAGGCGGCCATGCGGATGTCGGCTTCCTGAACCAGGTAATTGAAATTGATGTCGCCATAGTTCGGCGCGGTCTGACCCGAAGAACAGTGAATTTTCACCGAAGCGTCCGTGTCCGGATAATTTTCCCCCAGGTATTCGACGGTGTTGTTCATCCAGGCCATCTGGTCCGTGTCTTTGACCGGCGTGAACTCGGTGCTGCCCATCTCGAAATTGATGTGATCCCACGGCGCCTGCATGATCTGCGCAAGGCCTTCTTCCATGACCTCCTTTTGCGGGCCCGGAAACTGCGTGGGCATAAGTTTCCACGCTTTTTGCTGCTGGAAAACCCAGGTGATCACTACGCCGGCGTCCACGAGGCGCCGGTGGGAGTAGTCGATCAATTCCCGGTAATAGCCGACCATGGAATCGTAGTCCGTGGTCCGAAGCAGTTCGAACTGCCAGTAGTTTTGTTTGTTGCGGGCGAGCCAGTCGATCATGTTTTTCGCCCATAGCTCATGCTCGGGCGTGTCCTTCATCAGGATTTCCGCCATTTCGATAGGGTGCATCGTGTGGAGATGAAAACCTCTGCGGTTCCAGTCGGGAGACTCGAAAACATCCAGATCCATGGTCCAGGCGATTTCGCCGTACGTGGGCGTGTACGTCTGCTCCGGGTGATAAAAACGGAATCCGAATTTCTCCAGCAGGTCATAGAGGCCGTACTGCTCGCCCCGGGCGTCGGCTCCGACAATGAAGTAAGCCGGCGTTTCGTTCAAAAGCGCGTCGCGTATCCGAAAAGACTCGGCGGGCATCGCGGTCAGGTCGACGTCTTCGAATACGATGTCCGAAACGTCCTGATCGGCCACGACGATGTTCAGGGCGGATGCGCCGACGACCACGGCGCTTTGCACTAAGGCCTCTATGCCGGAAATTTTATCAAGCAGCCCGGCGGCGTCTTGCGCGGCGAGCTGCAGCGCCTCGGAAGCATCGGCGGGAATGACGATGGAAACGGAATCGATCTCGGATGAATCGTCGTCGTCGCCCGCGTCGTCGTCGGCTTCCACGATGATCGTATCATCGTCGTCATCGTCCCCGCACCCGCACGCCGTAAAAACGGCCGTGAGAGCTATGGCGAGTATCGGAAAAATGAACCGGTGAAACTTCATGGCATATTCCTTAAGAAGTTATTTGAAAGACGCGAGAACGCGCCAAGCTGCCGGAGATTTTACCATATCGCCTCAGGCGCGCGTGACAAGCCCTGAATGTTAGGAATATGTTAAAACGACGTCGCCGCGATGAACGTCGAATTTTACCGCGGCCGCGTCGTTGCGCACGGCCAGCTCGTAATATCCGTGACTGCCCACGAGCCATAACGGGCGGCCGACCTCGACCTGGCTGTAGCTTTTAAGGATCGGCAGGTCCCGCGGCGTCTTGCCTTTTGAGTGGACAATTTGCTTGACGCCTTTCGGGAAATCTTCAGGCCGCAGATTCGTGATGATATTTCCGAAGCGGTCTACGTGGATCACGCGGCCCTCGACGCCGCCGTCGCCGAATATTTTTACCCATTCATCGAGTTTTACGGGATTTTCCAGGAGTGTTGCCCGATTTGCCGCCTGTTCACCCGAAGCGACGCGCGCGGCGGCGGGGGCAAAAACATCCCGGCCGTGAAAGGTATTGGACGAGCCGGGAGGGGTGGGGATTTCCCACGCCCGCGCGCCGCCGTTGATAAAAGCCGAAAAAAGGCCGTTGTCCGGTCCTACGAAATAATGGCCTGCCGATTCGATGATCATTCCTTTGCGATCGCCGCCCACGCCGGGATCGATGACGCCCACGTGAATCGTTCCTTTGGGAAAGCGCGGCGCCGCCGAAGCCAGGACGAAAGCTCCGGCCCGGATATCCTGCGGGGGGATGTCATGGGTCATGTCGATGAGATGCGCCGCCGGGCAGATCGTCAGAATCACGCCCTTCATCTGCGCGACGTAGCCGTCCACCGTGCCGAAATCCGTGCAGAGAGTGATAATGGGCGCAGTCACTTCCAGATGAATTCTGTTTTGAAGTTGGCGATATTCGGTTCGTGCGTCGTGACGACGGAAAATGTGCCTTTTTGGCACTGAGCGAGCTCCAGGGGATCCACGTACGTCGATTCGGCTTTGATGAACTGGTCGTTTGCGTCGAAGAAACTGACTTTAACTTTTACATAGGAAATGGACTGGCTGTAACCGTTGGCCACGGAGCCCACCACGTAAATGTTGCCGTCCTTGACGTAATAATTTGTTTCCTGGGATTCGGGATCGCTGTTTTTGCACTTGGGTTTATTCGAATTATCCTCCGGGCCCTTGTCCGGCAGGAATATTCCTTTGACCGATGTTTTTCTGAAGGGTTTGGGTATGGAATTGTAATTGGTGGTGAAATGAACGGCGCCTTCGGCGTCGGTCCACATGAAAATGACGGTCGAATCCGCCGCTGTGGCGGGCATTGCCGCCATCAGCAACATCATGCATATGAGGAAATAGAGCATCCTCTTCAATGTGGGCATCCGATCAATATCGTCCGTCACGCGCCGTAAATTTCGCCTATGCAAGTTATCAAAACCGAAACCCCTGTCAAGGAAGCGCAATGCCTCATGGGCGGAAAATTCTGCTTAGATGCCACAATTTATACCCCTCACATCTGAAATCGCGCCTTGCCGATGCAATTATTCAGGGCTGCGTCAGGGCTATTGGAAACGATCATGCATGCCGCCTGTATCTGCTGAGAATGCGGTCTCATGCCTCTCATCGGGCGACAATGTCGCCCGCACCGCGGCATTGGAATGCGAATACAAAGATAAATATTTTGAAATCATTTTACGACAGACAGCGATGCATGAAATCTGAGACACTGTGTGTAAGAAAAATGGTCTTCTCGGTTCTGGATAACCGGCACGGGACAACTGGGTTGCCTATTTGCGTGGATTTCGATGACTTTTTTTACTGGAGGTGTGGAATGAAATGTTTACACAAGATTTTCCCGGCAGCTTTCATGATTGTCCTTGCGATAGCCTCCTTCTCATCCGCGCAATCGGACGACGACAGCGCCATGGCGGATGACGATTCTGCTGCGGATGACGATTCTGCTGCGGATGACGACGCCGGTGACGACGACGCCGAATTCACCGCCTCGCTGACTTTCGACGCTCCGGAAGAACTCCTTTCGGAAACCGAATATGAATTCGAGTTTAATGTGGAAAACACCACGGCTGAAAGCGGCGTCGCCCATTGGATATCCCAACTCGAAATCTTCATGCCCGACAGGGAATACCTCATCGATTACGATAACGTTTCGGCGCCGGATGCGATCCACGACGGGGAATGGGGGATTGAAGAAGTCAACGATGAAGGTTTCCCCGGGATTCGTTGGCAATACTCCGGCATTGTAACCAGTGAGAACTACGGCGATATCCGCGATTCGGATGCCCGGTTGTTCGCCCGCGCTGCAGGTGACGGCGATATTCCCGAGGGCGAAAGCCTCGGCGGATTCACCTTTACAGCCACGACCGACACGGAAGCCACCGATGGCTTCCCATGGGCTGTTTGGTCCGACGGCGGGCAGTTCTACATGGGCAAAACCTGCGTCGTGGCGGAAAACTGCATGGAGGAGGATGACGACGATAGCACTGACGACGATACCGCCGCCGATGAAGCGGGAGACGACGACGACAGCGGCTCCAGCGGATGCGGCTGCTGAACCGAAGAATAATTCACCAAACCGAAGGGCGACCGGTCGCCGTCATGCGACGTCGAGGTTGAACCGAATGGAGTAGTCCGCGCTCGATAGACACCCTCTTCAATTTCTTTCGGATGTTCGTCAAAGAGAAATCACAACGCCTCAAATCGCTCATTCACGATGAACAAATTCTCGTTGAATCGACACGGTCCGACACATTTAGACATATATTTCGACTTGGTTGAGAGCAGAATTTCATTTATAAAGGGGTAGGTTGAATGCTATATAAGGAGCAGGTGAATGGCGTTTGAATTTTATTTACGATTTCATGGAACGGGGCGGAGAATCGGCAATGAAAGAAAAGCCTCGTTCGCGGATCCTTTTAATCGAAGACGACGCCCGACTCGCGAGATTGGTTCAAAGGTATCTTGAAGCCAATCATTTATCGCTCTCCATCGAATCCCGTGGCGATAGAGCCTCTGAAAGGATTCTGCTCGATAAACCGGACCTCGTGATTCTGGACATCCTTTTACCCGGCAAGGACGGACGGTCGGTTTGCCGGGAAGTGCGTCCCGAATACGATGGGCCGATTCTTATGTTGACGGCTTTAGGCGACGAAACGGACGAAATCGTCGGTTTGGAAATCGGAGCGGATGATTACATCGTGAAACCGGTCAGCCCGCGTCTGTTGCTGAGTCGCATTCAAGCCGCGTTGAGGCGAACCTCCCGCATAACGGAAAGACAGGTCAAAGCCGACAATTTAAATAATGGGGATGCTCCACACCCCATTGAAATCGGTTCGCTGCTCGTCGATCCCTGCAACAGGCTTGTCTCGATCCGAGGGAAAAAAGTCCAGCTGACGACGACGGAATTCAACCTTTTATATTTTTTAATAAAAAACCCAGGCGTCGTTCTTTCCCGAGATGCGATTTCTCTGGCCATCCGAGGCTTTGAGCACGACCGTCTGGATCGTTCGGTCGATCTTCGGATCGCTCGAATAAGAAAGAAATTGGGCGACAACGGCAAACAGCCGAAATTGATCAAATCGATTTGGGGAGAAGGGTATCTCCTCGTCAAAGACTTATGAAAAAACTCTATCTCAAGATTATTATTGGGATGCTTGCCGCGACGGTCCTTTCGGCGGCCACGCCGGCAATATTTTTTCTTTTATTTTCGGACAAGGATTTTATAGCACGCAACGAATTGTTCAGCGATTGCGGTGTACGTTTCATTAAAAATCGATTAGGCGCCGTTCCACCCGAGCAGGTGGAAACACGATTGAAATCGTTGCGGAAACAAATTTACTCGGAAATCCGGATCACACACTGGGACGATGCAACGATTCCGCAAACCGTTCGCGACGCCCTCTCACAAGACAACGAATCCACCATTCATCCCGCGAACGATCCATCCGTCTATTTTTGCATGAATGATTGCGCGCAAGTCGCTATCATAACGTCCTCAACTTTTCCTCCTCACCCATTTCAATCCTGGCAAGTTTATTTCATGATATTCATTAATATCATAACCATCGCGGTCATCGGATTTCTCCTGACCTTCCCGTTGATCCGCCAGATTCGCGTCTTGGAAAATGCCATGGTCCTATTAAGCAATGGTAATTTGAGCACACGCGCGGCTTTGACTTCCAAGGACGCCGTTGGTCATTTGGCGGAATTCTTCAATCAAATGGCGGAGAAAATTCAAGCCCTCCTGGAAAGCCGTCAACACCTTCTCCAGGCTGTTTCCCATGAATTGCGGACGCCTATATCCCGCATCGGCTTCAATCTGGCTTTGCTAACCTCCGCCAAGAATGAACAGGGGAAAGAAGAGCAGGCTCAGGAAATAGAAAGAGAACTTGAGGAACTGAAACAACTGGTCAGCGAATTGCTTTTATATACTCGTTATGACTCAGGCAGTAAACTCATGAAAAAGAAACTATTCCTGTTATCAGAATTATTGCCGATCATTGCGGAAAAGGGAAAAAATACTCGTCCGGATGTTGAAATTATTATTCATTACGCAAAACCGGACATTCGAGTCACCGTCGATGAAACTTCCTTCAAACGTGCAATTCAGAATTTACTTTCCAATGCCGTTCGATACGCCAATAAAAAAATATCGATCAACGCGGATCGAACCGCGGAGCACATCATCGTTGAGGTCCTTGATGACGGTCCCGGCATTCCGGAGGTGGAGCGCAAGAACATTTTTCAACCGTTTTACAGGGCCGATTCCAGCCGCAGCCGCGAATCGGGAGGCGTGGGACTTGGCTTGGCCATCGTGGCGCGCATTGTCGAATCGCACGGAGGCCATGTGTCGTTTTCTCAGATAAACGGCTCCGGCGCCCGCTTCACCACAGCTTGGCCGGCGGAGCAATAAAAAAATCCGCATTTTGCACTTCCTCGCTCCCAAACAATTGAATGATAATATTCGCTGAATTCACACGACAAGGCCGACACAATTCTCTTTTAAATTGAAACACATTCACAACTGACGCAACAACATGGAAGAAGCAGAATTCCATTCTGAAAGGCTGCTTGGAGAGAGCTGACCGTTCGATTCGCCAACATTCCAAGCGGTTGTGGACTTTCAGGTGATCATGGAAAACACGCGTCTTCGCTTTTTGATGAACTGGGTGATCGCCGCCTCGCCATTTATCCTGGGCGCCTGGGCTTCGGGGCGATTGGGGGCAATGCGTCATGCCTATATCGAGCGCGGGCTTCCCAACGTGGCCGCCTTCGCCTCGCGCCATGACTTCCTCACCGGCCTGACGTTCGGTCTGACGTTCGGTTTTTGGTTTTCAATTACTCTCGCAGGCGTGAAATCCGCTTCGCGGCATCCGCTCCGTATCCGGCGGGCGCTCATCATTCTCTCGATCTTCGCCCTATTCGCCGTTCTTATCTTTGCGGCCATAAAACTTCCGGGTTGGAAGGCGCTGGCCGCCAATGTGGCCTATAGCGGACAACCGATCAGTCTTATCTTCGGCGTCATGCTCATGGCCGTCGTCATCACGGTCCAGGCGACGCAGGTTCAGCGGTTGTTCTGGATCTCCGTCATCGGGGTTTCTGTTTTCTTCGCCGGGTTTATCGCTTCGGCGCTCGAAAAACTCCTTTTCAAAAAAGCGCTCCGAGACATCAAATCCCGACAATGGCCCGACTCAGCCGGGATTGTATTCCTTGTCCTCAATCTCATTTTTATCGTTAACTTCTTGTTGGCCGAATCGCCTCCGGCGCCGCGCGATCTCCCGCCGATTTTCTGGATATCTATCGATACGCTGCGCGCCGACCATTTGTCATTGTATGGATATCAAAGGGAAACGGATGCGAATCTCAAGAGCCTAGCGAAAGACGGCATTGTGGTCGAACAGTTCATCTCTCAGGCCCCTTGGACGCTTCCGGCGCATGCGACGATGTTCTCCGGGCTTGAACCGACGAAACACGGCGTCACGGCGTACGGTCGGAATTTTTCCCCGCAAACGACGTTGTTTCCCGAGATTCTCAAGGAACGGGGATATCGGACCGGCGCCGTCGTCGCCGCGCTTCTCCTCGCGCCGTCCTTCGGCTTCGACGCGGGTTTCGATTTCTACAGAATGAATATCGAATACCTTGCCGATGATGTCGCCGAAGAGGGAGTAAAATGGTTGTGCAAGGCGAAAGAGCCGGTTTTTCTTTTCCTGCACTTTTTCGATCCGCATTATCCCTATAAAGCGCCTCAAGGATTTCTGGGGCGATTCTCGAAACCGATAACCTCCATGATGGACTTCCAGCAGCGTAACTTTTTCGAGTTCGAGAAATATCTGCGCGGCGAGCGGGATGCGCTCGATAACGTCATCGACCGTTACGACGAGGAGATTCTGTATGCGGACCAGGCCGTCGGAAAGTTCATCGCGGAGTTGAAGAAGAGAGGATTGTACGAGCGGTCATGGATTTTCGTCGTCTCGGATCACGGCGAGGAGTTTTTCGAGCACGGTATTCTGGGACACTCCACAACGATGTACGAGGAACTCTCACGCGTGCCGCTGATCGTCAAAGCGCCGAATGGGAAGTGCGGTGGCGCGCGTCTTACCGGAACGCAGATTCCGCAATCGGCGATCTTCGAGATGATCCTCTCCGTGGCGAGACCGACCGCGGAATCGGCGAAGGACATGGAGTGCGATGAACGGGACGGCGTTCCCGCACTCCTCCACCGAGTCGCGACGAACGGTCCGATTCTGGGCGAAAGCCGCGTGTTCGGCCCCGTGCGTTTCATGGTCAGAACGCCGGAATGGAAACTTCATTCGCCAATCTCAATCGAAAAATTCAGCGAAAATATTGAACATGGATACCAACTTTACAACCTTTTCACCGATCCGCGCGAATCGTTCGATCGGTTTGAAAAAGGCGCGGCGCCTGATTTGGAGAAGGCAATTGAGAACGCCTACAAGGTCCTGGCGCAGGGCGTTTCCGGCGGGCGCGTCAGACGCCTAGACATGGAGACGGTCAATCAACTCAAAAGCCTGGGGTATATTCAGTAATGGAATTATCCGCATGGCGTGAAAAATAATGGAAATAAGCGTGCGTGACATATATCGACACATTTTGATGAACATTCACAACTGACAGCGTTGCATGGAAGGGCTAATTTTCTGTTGGCGGAATTGGATGGGATATTTTGAATAGCTTTATTTTCCACCAGATCGCGAGAGTCGGACTTTCCACTGGGTGTAATCATTTTCATTTTTTTCAAATGGTCATCCGCAATGCCGAATCGAAAATTATATAGCCGCTATGTGATCGGCGCTTTGGTTTTTCTCTTTTCCAGCGCAATTCTCCATCGCGCTTTCTCGCTTGATAGAGCCCTTCAGTCGAGCCCAGAGGCGACGGTAATGCGGCAGGATTTGCGCCGCCGGGGCCCGTTCAAGCGTTTTGACAACATCCCTTACGGCGACGCCTTTCAGCAAGTCAGTGACCGCTGTCTTGATCTCGTTGTCCCGAATGGAGGTGAAAATTTACCGTCCGTCATCCTCGTGCACGGCGGTTCATGGTGCACTGGCAATCGGAAACTTAAAGATGTCCAGGCAACGGCGGAATGGCTTGCCGGTCAGGGGATTATAGCCGCTCCCCTTGATTATCGTCTGGTTCCCAAAGTCTCTATTTTGGATCAAATCTCGGATGTCGCATCCGGGGTCGCCTGGCTATATCGACATGTTGCGGAGTACGGCGGCGATCCGAAGCGGATTTACCTATTAGGTCACAGTTCCGGCGCTCACGTATGCGCCATGGCGGCCTGTGATCGTCGCTTCCTGGCTCATCTCTCCGTTCCTTCGAATGTCCCTGCGGGAATAATCGGCCTTGCCGGGATGTACGACGTGCGCGATCTCGAAAAAGTCACGACCCCCATCGGCCGCCCTGCCGTCATGTTCCTTTTCAAGGCGGACGCCGCCGTGCGCAACAGCATTTCTCCAATTCTATTTGTTCGCGCCGGTTTACCTCGTTTTATTCTATTCGTCGGCGAAGAAGACAAGATCATCCAGCCTGAGCAATCCTTGGACATGGCGCATGCCCTTCGTGAGGTTGGGGTTGAAGCAAAGATGGTCATGATCCCGCATCGGAATCATCTGACAATATTAACCGATATTCCGAAATCCATCGATTTCACCACGGAATCCATTCTAAAGTTTATTCAATGAATTCGGATTACGCACTCCCCCAAAAGCCACTCTTGTCGAAGAAGGAAATTTATTGAAACGACCGGAAATCGATTTTTTACGCGGTTCATGTCTTATGCTTATGGTTATCTACCACAATTTCCGTGTCCCCACATCGTATGATCCGGTACAATTGTCCATGATGTCGTGGATGGAACTCGGCTCAAGCATTTTTCTGTTAATCTCCGGCGTCAATGTCTCCAACTTCATCGCATCCGCGGCCAAGAACCCTGACTTGGACCCGACCCGATTCTATTTCAAATCCTCCTGCTGGCTTTTCATCATGGGGTACTCTTACAACTTTCTCGTCGGGACACGGCTCGCCATGGATATCATCCAATGCGTCGCCGTTGGGACGTTCGTGACGTACCTGCTGTTGCGCCACAAGGTTTCAAACGCTTTTGTCGGATTCATCACGCTGCTTTTTTTCGTCGTGGGCATCATCGGTTTCGGCCGCACGGTGACGCTGTCGCCTGTCGTGCAAGACCATTTTTTATTGAATCAATTAATCGGAAACGGAACGGCGACCAAAGAAGGAATCGCTTCTCTTTTTCCGATGCCCTGGCTTTTTAAAATCTTTGGACCGATACCCTGGGTCGGCTTTTTTACACTCGGAATTTTCCTCGACAGGTTGCGTGGGATATGGACGTTATTTGCGGTGTTCGTCATGATTGGTTTGGCCGTGGTCGGCGCGTTTCTGCCCATGCTCGATGCTGACGATGAAATACTTCTCGGTTTTCGTGCGAATGCTCGATATATATTTCAATCCGCGAGTTTAGCGTCCATCTGGTTTTTTCTGTCAAAAGCCTGGTTTAGAGGAAAAACGACGTGCAATCGCACGGTCGCATTCTGGTCGGAATCATCCCTGATCGTTTTTGTTTTCCATTGGATATTCATTGTCATGGCCTCGACCGTCGTTTCGATATTAGGCGTATTGAGCCGGTTTTATTTTTTTCACGACGGATTCCGCTACACGAGGTGCGTCCTGGCATTCAGCGCTGTGGCGCTCACGTTGGGTCCGTTGGAGAAATGGCGTCGCCGCCTCTCGAAAAATCCAGATTTTCTGGGTCATATACGAATTTCCATGATCGTCGGCTTCATCCTGGCCATATTCGGTATGATAACAATGTCACGATCATCCGCCAATATCATCATCGCTTACGGGGGCATCCTCCTCGCCGCATGCTCTTTCGCATTGTCCTACCCGTCATTCCGAGCCCGATGGAAAAGTGAAGCCCTTCGGAAATAATGCCCCGCTTAAGCCTCTTGGCAACTCTGCTATTTCTCACTCTTTTTGGGAAGATAGCCGAGATTTTCGAGGGTTTGCAGGACATTTGCCGCGCTTTCCTCGGGAGTTTCCGATCCATCGGAGCATACAACGACATCAGGATTTTCCGGAGGGTCATAATGATCGGAAATGCCTGTAAAATTTTTTATCTCACCGGTCCGGGCCTTCGCATACAAGCCTTTTACATCCCGATTTTCAAGAATCGCCAGCGGGGCTTCACAATAGACCATGACGAAATTGCCGATCCGCCTTCGCACTTCCTGGCGGGTATCCCGATAGGGAGAGATCGCGGCCGCGCAAACGAATACGCCATTGCGAGTCAGCAAGTCACATACAAAGCCGATGCGTCGGATGTTTTCGTCGCGGTCTTCCTTTGAGAAACCAAGCCCTTTGCACAGGTTTGTTCGAATGAGATCGCCATCAAGAATTTCAACTTTTATACCTCGTTTTTTCAAATGGTTCGCCACGAGGTTGCTGCAGGTTGTCTTGCCGGAACCGCTCAGGCCGGTAAACCAGATGGTGCAACCTTTATAGGAGTCAACTATGTTCGAATCAGAGACCATTTTCTTAATCTTTCGCGGTTATCGATTTCACTTTATTCCGAACAGAACCGAATCGTTTCCCTGCCGCATCGTTTGAGGTCTAGAGCGGTTCTGCAAGGGTGTTGATTCTGTCGGATTCGAAGCAGACAATTTTTTTATCAGCCTCGTTATACATCCACAGCTGCCAGACTTTCTCGCCGCTCGGAGTCACCTCGATCAATCTCGTAGGCGATTGGTTCTGGGCTCCGTTTCCGGCTGTTATCAGCACGTTGCCGTTATCCAACACGTCCGCATCACCGATCGTCATGTTGTACCACTGGTCACTTTGATCCTCTCCACGGTACTCCCAGATCAATTCGGAAGTCATGTTGATGTCGTCGAGCTGATAAATGACAGCCCGCGAGTATCCGCGGAATATGCCGCCATTGTCGTAAAGAACGATTTTGTTGTCTCCGAGGTAATCGAGCCCGTGAGCGCTGCTGAACCACGGGGGCGTTGCATCGGGGTCCGCGGCGAAATCCCCGTTCTCCCCAAACATCCAGAGCACCTCGTCAGTTGTGGTGTCGACTTTAAACACCATGCTCAGATAGTAGGCGTTGATATAAGCGTGGTTGTTTGCCGGATCCATGGAGACGGAATTTACGTGTGTCCACATCGAGCCGACGCTTGGATCGTAAGGTAGGTAGGTTTGATCGAAGAAGCTCCAGGACCAGGTCGTGTTGTTGTCGGAGTCGACCTGGATGATTCTGTCGGAAATCACACTGCCGTCCTGGACGTTTTCCGCCGTGATGTATTGCCCGTCCGGCGTCTGGTGAAAAACGTGGTGCAAAGCTCCCGGTTGCATCATGTTCCAGCTGGGCTGCGTTGGTCCTTCCCATACGACATTTCCGGCAAGATCTATTTGGAATACGTTTTCACCGCCGGCGACCCCCGGTCCAGCAAGCACGTATTTGTTGTCGATCATTTGAACTTCACTGTCCATGCGCAATGTGTCATTAGGCGCATAAAACCAGACGGGTTGCCCTGTCATGTCATAAATTATTACCGTCATTTTTGAGGTCATGGCGCCGGAAGATAAGTGAGTAATTGTCCATCCGTCGTTGACCTTGTCCTCCTCGTAGACGTCCAGGTCGCCAACCATCCAGTGTTGAGGAAGAGAGCCGGCGGTAAAGGATAGATCCTGCGACACCAACTTTCCTTTGGTCGTGGTTTCCGTGACCGCCCGGAGCTTATAGGTCTGCTCCGCGTGCATTCCCACTACGATGACTTCGTGGGAAGCAACTTCGTCGTCACTGCCGATTCTCATGCTGTAGGATTCACTATCCAGGCCGAACTCAACCCAGGATGTACCGGGCTCCGAGGTTTCCCAATTTACGATGCAGGAGATATCGCAGATCGGGTTGACCTCCAACGATGCGGTCATTTCTCCTGTCGCATCGTCGTCATCATCGTCGTTCGCATTGTCGTTATCATCATCGTCAGATCCATCGTCATCGTCGGATACCTCGTCATCGTCGGACGAATCATCATCATCGTCGTCATCGTCGCCACAACCCACGGAAACGATGGAAAATACGAGCATCAGGATAAGCGTTAAATTGATCAAGGATGTCCTTTTTATCATTTTCCATTCCTCCAGGTTTCATTTTGATATCCACTAATCATCTATGTCGTCATCGTCACAGTCGTCGGAGATGTCATCCGGCCCGATTTCGTCGAGATCCAGATATTCCAAATTGACTCCGCTGAATTCCTCTGCTTTGATTGATGCGCAATAGATTTGTTGATCCGTAGGGCAAGCGGTGCAATCCGCGCCAAAAACAGAAGCCAGCTGGCAGATATAATCAGGATCTTTTCCAAACAGGTTGACAAGATGCCTGGCGTCGAGGATCCCCTCAAATGTGCCGCTTAGAATTTCCGACCCGTCTGTTGAAAAAACGCCGGCATAGGTGGTTTGATAAAGGGTGACCGGTTCGCCCAGAATGGTCATTTCGTAATCGGCGGCAGCCGTCGCAAAAACACCTTCATCATCGGTTTCGCCGTCGTAAAACTCCGTGCTCGCCATGCACGGATCCTGCACAATGTCCTCACCATCTTCCATTCCGATGGCGGCGAGAAAATCGATGTTCCCCTCGAATATATCCATGACTTTGAAAAGCATGATGGGAACGTAAAACCCAATGACGTCGCCGACTCCGAGTGGTTCGGTCCAGTTCGTCAGCGGAATATCAAGATGGTAGGTTCTGCCGGTTGCTGCGTCCGGATCGAACAGGTCGTCATCATCTGTGCTGTCGTCGTCCGGGTCGGCATCGTCATCATCGTCCGGACCGGCATCGTCATCATCGTCGTCATCATCGTCGTCGTCATCGTCGTCGCCGCAGGCCACAACGAGCAGGAAAGCCGGCAGGATCATCATTGCCGCCCAAACGGGCCATTTATTCCGTTTCATCTTGTTTCGTTCTCCTTTCCGTGCAATCGGCAAACTGCATCGCTACAGGTCGTACGTTTCGTATACGAAGTCCAAGTCCTTGCGAATTCTTTCCTCTGAAAGTTCGAACTTCTCAAGGGAGTATTGATGTTTGCTTTTGTAGCCCTTTTGCTTTTCAGCCTGCTTTTGCACCTTTTCGTTAAATTCCGGCGCCGGTTCGATTCCCAGAAAGTCGACAATGTCCTTCATCGTTGTTTCAAAATGAGCCATCAGGCTCGGATAGGGTACGACCCGCACGTTTTCCGAAGGAATGCTATCTTTAACTTTGTGAAATGCCCGGTACATGTGGCAGGAACCCTGATAAAGGTTTTCCAGATATCTGCTTAAGTCTTCCTTTCTCGTGGAATTAAACATGTCGTAGGACTGTTCCAGGACACCGGTCAGCAGAGACATGCCTGACGGGATCGTCTCCAATGGATCTCTGACGACATAGATGATCTTGCAGTCCGGGTATCTTTTTAAAAGAGATTTGATACACAAGGTCGTGATGCTGCTTTTTACAATGAACCGGTCCTTTTTCTTGGCGTACATGTTTCGCCGCCAGCAGGCCTCGAGGTAGGAAAAAAGCCTGTTTTTCTTCTGCTCCGTTGCCTCGTCCAGTTCGAAATAGGATTTACTCAGGTCGCTTCCCCACTTGTCCTGCCAAGCCAGAAAGTAGGACCAGAGAAATCCACCGTCCACGAAATGGAAAAAGGCCATGGCGTCGTCGGTTTCCACGTCGCGAAGGCTTGTTTCATGAGCGTCGGCGCTGTGGTGCCTAGCCGGCGAAAAGGGGGCGAACTTGTGGATAATGCGCCCGAAAATCTTGCGGGCGGTAATCGCGGGGAAAAGCATCTCCCACAATTCGAAGGCGCACAACCTGTCCGTGTTCAGTAGGAAACGGTGAACAAATGTCGTTCCGCCCCTCGGGTTTCCTAAAATAAATATAGGGCGATCTATTTTCTTTTTGCGAAACGCTGGAAAAAGCACGCAATCCAGCGCTCTGGTGAAACCGTTTATCAGGCGGTGCGCTTGCAGCAGGCAGAATGTGCCCAAAGGGCGAAGCCTGAAACCGAAAGTTTTCAAAATGATGCGGTACAGATTCAAGTATTTCATCATTTTACATCCACCCATTCCCCAGCGGCTGTCACCATCGTGAATCCGGATGCGGCGGTCGAGAAAATCAGCTTCTGGCCGTTTCTGATTTCTTGCTCTTTAAGTAATTGATTCATGGCCAGGGCGACTGTCGTGGTCGAGGTATTGCCGAAAAGGTGGTGACTGTACACAGCTTTGTCGGGGTCAGCCCCAAGGTCCTGGAGGACTTTCCGGATCATCTTTTCGCTCGGTTGATGAAAAACGAAATGGTCGACGTCTTCCGTTTGCCAACGCAGACGATCCAACATGCGGCGCAGTTCGGGCGCCACCTGGATGTTCAGCTTGAACAACTCGCCCGAGATGGAGGTGAAGGTGCCGTCGATGGGTGCTTGGCAAAGGCGCCAGTACTGAGGAAGACTGTAGTTGTTCATTGCCAAAATCCGAGTTGAACCGCCCGGGAAAGGTTCCCGCCGGATGAGCCAGGCCGCCGCCGCGTTGCCGATGGTGAGGCCCGCCACCTTCTCCACCAGTTCCCGGATCGATCCGATCTCGTAGCTGAGAAACTGCCGCGTCAGTTCCGCCGAGCAGACCAGGGCGGTGTTCAGATGCTCGTACATGTTCAGGTACGCGCACGCCACGTGGACCGCCTCCATCTGGCCGGCGCAGGCGCTGGTCACGTCGAAAGCATGGACGACCTCTATGCCCAGGTTGGCCGCGACCTCCATGGCGGTGGAGGGCTCAAAGTACTCCCGGGCGATGCTGCCGTTGATGAGGATGTCCACCTCGGACGGCTCGATCCCGTGGTCGTCGAGGCAGGCTCGGGCCGCCCGGCACGCGTAATCCGCCACCCGAATATCCGGATCCGGCTCGATGTAGCGATACTTCGATCCGCACATGCTGAAGGTGCGGGAAACGATTTCCTCGATGAGGGGCAGATCCTTGTCCGGACCCTTGAAACGCTCCCGCACGCGCCGGAGCAACTCGTCGTTGTCCACTTTCATCTCCGGCAAGGCGACGCCCGGCCGGGACAGATAAACCACTGGGAAGGTCATGTCGTTGAAATCCCTCTATTCGTCTGAGATGGTCGTATGAAAATTGACGGAGCCGCTCAAAGAAGGGTTCTGGGACTTTCGTCTTCTTGAGGTCAACGATGGATCCGTTATTAGGATACCGGAATGGGACCGCCGGTAAAAAAAGGCGGCCGTGGGAAATCGGTACAAAAAAAGGCCCTTCCAGCCCCCAATACAATTCATCGAAACGGTCGTGTTCCGGCCGCTTCCGCCACGGTTATTTATAGCCCGTCGCCCGTAAAACGTCTGTTGAGAAAGTGTGTACGTCTGTAACGATATGTAACCGCAGTAGGATGACCTTGCCAAAGCTCATTGAATGAGTTAAAAATTGCCCGGTTGTTGTGCTTCGACACATCGGCTCGGATAGGCAAGATTAAAATATATTCCGACCTGGTTTCGGGGCTTTTTAACAAAGTTTCCCAAATGGAGTTAACGGCGAAAATGCCGGGACTTGAGGCTTTTTCGCGAGCGGCGATTACCTATAGAAAACACCAACACTAAATGGGAGTGGTAAAAGCGTGCCTGCCATGAGGATCTTAAAAGGACTGGATATCCCGATCACCGGGCATATCGCGTCCCTGTCAATCGCAGACGCTGCCCCCGTGACGAAGGTGGCTCTGATGCCGAGGGATTATCCGGGCATCAAGGTCAAACCCCTCGTCAAAGAAGGCGACACGGTGAAAAAGGGCCAGCCCCTTTTCGTGGACCGGCGGGACGAGAACGTGTTTTACACGTCCCCGGCGGGCGGAACCGTTGAAGCCATCAATCGGGGAGCGCGTCGAAAAATTTTATCAATCGTCGTCAAAGTCGGAGAGAAGGGAGAATCCGTCGCCTTCGACAAGCTCGATCCCGATGCCGCATCCGGGGAGGAGGTCAGGGCCTGGCTTGCCAAAACCGGACTTTGGCCCTGCCTTCGCCGGCGCCCTTTCAATACGGTGGCGCGCTTCGACGAAACGCCTCATTCCCTTTTCATCACGGCTATCGACACGAATCCTCTCGCCCCGCCGGTGAGCGAGGTTCTGTCCCATCGTGAAGAGGATTTCATCGCGGGAATGAAGCTGCTTTCGACGCTGACGAAAGGCGACACGTTCCTTTGCACGAAGGAAGGCGACAAATCCTCGGCCTTCGTGGAGCCGCATGGGGTCAAGCACCAGACTTTCATGGGTCCGCATCCGGTGGGCAACGTCGGCGTGCACATCTATGCGCTGGATCCCGTGGGCTGCAACAAATTCGTGTGGCACATCGGATACCAGGATGTCGCGGCCGTCGGGCGCACGGCGCTGACCGGCGAATACTCCTCCGAGCGCGTTGCGGCCGTCACGGGACCCGCGGCGAAATCGCCGGGCGTCGTGCGGACGTTGCGCGGCGCCTGCCTGGAGGAAATTCTGGCCGGTTCCATAGCCAAAGAGCCGGCCCGCGTGATCTCCGGATCGGTTTTATGGGGATATGCCGCCGCGCCGGGCACGCCGGACGGATATCTGGGCGCTTACGACAATCAGGTTTCAATCATCGAAGATAAAGCCCCGCGTGAGTTTTTGGGCTGGGCGACGCCCGGTTTCACAAAATTCTCGGTGACCAACACGCTTCTGGGCAAACTTTTCAAAAACAAGTTCGACTTTTCCACCAATAACTACGGCGCGCTGAGGGCCATTGTACCCATCAACGTGTACGAAAAAGTTATGCCGATGAACATCATGCCGACCTTCATGCTCAAGGCGCTGGCCGCCGACGACATCGAGATGGCTGAAAAACTCGGCGTCATGGAATTGGCAGAGGAAGACGTGGCTTTGATGGAATTTGTTTGCCCTTCGAAGATCGACATCACCGGCCTGCTGCGAAAAATGCTCACGCGCATGGAGAAGGAGGGTTAATTGAATATTTTTGTAAAAATCCTCGAGGCTCAGGCAAAGCATTTTGAAAAGGGCGGGGCGCTTGAAAAGTTTCATCCCCTCTACGAGGCGATCGATTCTTTCATGTTCACCGTCGATAAGCGCACCGAGGGCGCTACGCACGTTCGAGACGCGGTCGATATCAAGCGCGTTATGACCGTCGTGGTCATGGCGCTGACGCCTTGCGTATTGATGGCCATCTACAATTCCGGTTATCAGGCGCAGAACTATCTTGTGGAGCACACGCTGACGGCTTCCGGATGGATCGGCTCGGTTCTGGCCATGTCCGGTTTCGCGGCGGGCAGCTTCGGCGCCGTCGTGCTGCACGGACTGCTGCTCTTTTTGCCGCTGTATATCGTCACCATGACGGTCGGCGGCATTTGGGAAGTCGTGTTCGCCATCGTGCGTAAGCACGAGATCAACGAGGGCTTCCTTGTGACGGGTTTGCTTTTCCCGCTGATCGTCCCGCCTTCGATTCCGCTGTGGCAGTTGGCTCTTGGCGTCAGCTTCGGCGTGGTCATCGGCAAGGAAGTTTTCGGCGGCACGGGCTACAACGTCCTGAACCCGGCTCTGGTCGGGCGCGCCTTCCTGTTCTTCGCCTATCCGGCGCAGATTTCCGGCGACGCGGTCTGGGCGGCCGTGGACGGTTATTCGACGGCGACGCCTCTGGCTGAAATCGCGGCGATGAGCAGGGACCAATTCGTCCACTTCCTCGATCACGGCTTGCAGTCGGGCGTTTCCTGGTTTGACGCCTTCCTGGGCTTCATGCCCGGTTCGATGGGCGAGACCTCCACGCTGGCCTGCATAATCGGCGCGGCGATTCTGATCGCCACCGGCGTCGGGAACTGGCGCATCATGATTTCGTCCTTCCTGGGGATGTTTTTCGTGGCGACTTTGCTCAACATCGTCGGTTCCTCGACGAACGCCGCCTTCGGACTCGGCTTCCACTGGCATCTGGTTTTGGGCGGCTATGCTTTCGGTACGGTTTTTATGGCGACAGACCCGGTCAGCGCGGCGCAAACCGACGTGGGCCGGTGGATATATGGGGCCCTGATCGGCGCCTTGATCGTTTTGGTGCGCGTGGTCAATCCGGCTTATCCGGAAGGAACCATGCTGGCCATCCTGTTTGGAAACATCCTCGCGCCGATCATCGACTACTTCGTCGTGAAGAATAACATCAAGCGACGGGAGGCCAGACTTGCAGTATAGCAATAAATACATCATCGTTTTTACGGTGGCGGTATGCCTCGTGTGCTCGATAGCCGTATCCAGTCTGGCTGTCGCGCTCAAAGACCGCCAGCAGGCGAACGTGAAACTGGAGCGGCAGGTCAATATTCTGCGTGTCGCGGACCTGATCAAGCAGGGCGACAGCCCCGGTCTCGCGGAGGCCAATAAGCTTTTCGAACAAGTTGAAACCATATATGTCGATCGCAAAACCGGCGATATCATCGCCGATTTCGCCGATGCGGCCGGCTACGATCCCATCAAGGCGGCCAAGGAGCCGAGCCTCAGCGAGGCGGTTCCTTCGAACAATTCTCAAATCTCTCGGGCGCCGAATGTCCTCGTGGTCTACAAGGTCGCAACGGCGGGCAAGGAATCCTACATCTTCCCCGTTTACGGCGCGGGTCTCTGGTCCACGATGTACGGTTTTCTGGCTATTGAGACGGATTGCAACACCATCAAAGGCCTGACCTTCTATTCCCACGGCGAAACTCCCGGCCTGGGCGGAGAGATCGAGAATCCCTCCTGGCAGGCTCTTTGGAAGGGAAAGAAAGCGCTCAAGGACGGCAAGCCCGCCATCAGCGTCGTGAAAGGCAGCGGATCGGGCGAATACCAGATCGACGGATTGTCCGGCGCCACGCTGACCAGCAAAGGTGTTTCGAACATGATGCAGTTCTGGCTGGGAGACGCCGGTTACGGCAATTTCCTCAGGAAGGGAGGCGCCAATGGATAAGCAAACCAAGAAAACGCTTTTCGAGCCGGTTCATAAAAACAATCCGATTACTCTGCAAGTGCTTGGCATCTGCAGCGCCCTGGCGGTGACCACGAAACTGTCGACGGCGCTGGTTATGTGCCTGGCGCTGGCCTTCGTTCTTGTCGGATCGAACTTTTTCATTTCCGTGCTTCGCAAAAAGATTCCGCCCAGCGTCCGCATCATCGTGCAACTGACGGTCATCGCGACGCTGGTGATCATCGCCGATCAGATCCTCAAGGCTTATCTATACAGCATCAGCAAGCAGCTTTCGGTTTTCGTCGGCCTCATCATCACGAACTGCATCGTCATGGGCCGCGCCGAGGCTTACGCCATGGCCAATCCTCCGAAAGCTTCGATTATCGACGGCCTGGGCAACGCTCTGGGTTATTCGGTGATCCTGATCGCCGTCGCCTTTTGCCGCGAACTATTGGGATCCGGCAAATTGCTCGGCATGACGATACTCAAGCCGGTGACCCAAGGCGGCTGGTATTATCCCAACGGTCTGATGGTTCTGGCGCCCGGCGCGTTCTTCCTGATTGCCGCGATAATCTGGATACAACGAACGGTCACGCCGGAATTGCAGGAAGAGGAGTAAACCATGGAACACTATATCAGCCTGCTTCTCAAATCCATCTTCGTGGAAAACATGGCCCTGGCCTTTTTCCTGGGCATGTGTTCCTTCCTGGCCGTTTCCCAGAAAGTCGAAACCGCGGTGGGACTCGGATTGGCCGTTGTTTTTGTTATGGGCACAACCGTCCCCATCAACAACGTGATCTTCGAGCATCTCCTGAAAGAAGGAGCTCTTTCGTGGGTCAGCCCGAGTTTCGCCACTCTGGACCTTTCCTTCCTGGGCTTCATCTCCTACATCGCGGTCATTGCGGCCATGGTGCAGATTGTGGAGATGGCCATCGACAAGTTTTCATCGAAACTCTACAACACGCTCGGCGTTTTCCTTCCCCTGATCGCGGTCAACTGCGCGATTCTGGGCGGCGCGCTGTTCATGGTGCAGAGGGAGTACACATTCGGCGAAAGCGTCGTGTTCGGCTTCGGAGCGGGCATCGGCTGGGCTCTGGCGATTATCGCCTTGGCCGCGCTGCGCGAAAAGATGAAGTATTCCCATGTTGTCCCGGCTCTTCGCGGCCTGGGCATCACGTTTATTTTAGCGGGACTCATGGCAATGGGTTTCATGTTGTTCAGCGGAATCCAGCTTTAAGGAGAAGAAATGACAACCGTTTTCATGGGCGTTCTGATGTTCATCTTTGTCGTCACGGCAATGGTGGTCGTCCTGCTCATTGCGAAAGCCAGGCTGGTTCCCTCGGGTGAAGTCGAAATCCTTATCAATAATGACAAATCCCTGAAGGTGAATCCCGGCAGTTCGCTTTTGTCGACCCTGGCGGCGCAGCAGATTTTCATCCCGTCCGCATGCGGCGGCGGCGGAACCTGCGCCCAGTGCAAGGTTCAGGTCATGGAAGGCGGAGGCGATCTCCTGCCCACCGAGGCCGGGCACATCAACCGGGGCATGGCGCGCGATCATTGGCGCCTGGCCTGTCAGTGCAAAGTCAAGCAGGATATCAAGATCAAGGTGCCCGAAGAGATTTTCAGCATCAAGAAATGGGAATGCGAAGTCATTTCCAACCGGAACGTGGCCACGTTCATCAAGGAGTTTCTGGTCAAGCTGCCCGAAGGCGAGTCCATGGACTTCAAGGCCGGCGGATACATTCAGATCGATATTCCCAAGCACGATATCCCCTACACGGAATTCGACATCGAAGAAGAATACCGGGGGGATTGGGAGAGATTCAAGCTTCTCGATATTCGATCCAAACCGGATGAGGATGTGGTCCGGGCTTATTCCATGGCCAACTATCCGGCGGAAGGCAATATCGTGATGCTCAACGTCCGCATCGCCACGCCGCCCTTCAACGCCCCTCCGGGCACGCCGACGGGCGTGGGATCGAGCTTCATCTTCAATTGCAAACCTGGCGACAAGGTGATGGTCTCAGGCCCATACGGCGAGTTCTTCATCAAGGACACGGACGCGGAAATGTGCTTCATCGGCGGCGGCGCGGGCATGGCGCCAATGCGCTCCCATATCATGCACCTTTTCAAAACCGCGAAAACCAAACGGAAAGCCACTTTCTGGTACGGCGCCCGCTCGCTGCGCGAGATGTTCTACGTCGAGGATTTCGACAAACTCCAGGAAGAAAACGACAATTTCGAATGGAATATCGCGCTGTCCGAACCGCAGCCGGAAGACAACTGGGAAGGCCTGACGGGATTCATCCACCAGGTTCTGCACGATGAATACCTGGCCAAGCACGAGGCGCCGGAAGAGATCGAGTATTATATTTGCGGCCCTCCCATGATGCTCAGTGCGGTCCTGAAGATGCTCGACGACCTGGGCGTCGAATCGGAGAACATTCTCTTCGACGACTTCGGTTAAGAATCAATCGACCATTAGAAAAGCGCCGGGGAAACCCGACGCTTTTTTTTCGTGCGCCCGGCAGGGCGCACTCACCTGGGGGTTTTAACCCGCATTTCTGTTATTGGAAGCTCCAAGGATCTTAAAAAGCATAAAAAGACGGGCTTCGGCATAGGGTGCGATGAAGCAGAGATAAATGAAACCGAGCCGCGAATGTCCAGCGGCATCTTCGCGCCAGCGAAGATCGGCAATGAGCGGGTGTATTGCGGATCGGCAATCAGGGTTTGTTTTAAAATAGGATTACGCATGAAAAAGCGTGATAGCATCGATTGTCGAAACATGACCCGCTCACTCATCGCCTACCGGCGATTTGGCCGTTCGCGGCTGTGTCGGTGTCGGGGACGCGGTTACGTGCGCCGGAAAAATTCCATGATTCTTGTCGCCGCCGGGAAGGTCGCTTATAGTCCGGCGTTCGGCGACGCAAAGTTGCCGGGAAGCAAATCCGGAACAATCAAGGAGAAAAAAGTCATGGCCGGTATTATTGAAAAATTCAACGAAGCCTTTATGGATTCCGATCAAAAATTGAATGAACATATGAAAAAAAGCGCGCAAACTCTAAAAAATCCGGAAGAACTCGTGCACGCGCACAGAATGATGACGGCCATGCTCAACGTAAGAAAAATGGATTTTCTGGGCTCGCAACTGGATGATAAATCATTGTTCGCCGATGAGGATGCGTATCAGGCATTCGTCCTGTACGCCAACACCGGCGGGGAAACGATCGAGAAATTGCTCGAATGCCTGATGCCGGAAGGCTGACAGTCTAAGGATGAAAGAGGAAGGCTGAAGGAGGAATTCCGCCACATGGGTTTGCCAGGCTAAAATACTGCACAACCGGGGGCGGCTGTGCTACTAATCGTAGAAATCTTTGCGTGGCGTCACGATTTTATTTACTACGCAAGATGTGCCGCCCGCTAAAGCGGGCTTTTTCATAATGTTTATGGCCCCTTTTTCCCGGCTCTGACGAGTCGGGCTATTCACTGTCGCCCTGCGGGCTCGCACAGGCGAGGGCGCCTGTGCCACACACGTCTACAGGGCCGAAGCCATGCACCTTTCACCCGGGCACGTCATGTGTGGCACACCCGCCCTCGGGTGTGAAGGAATGTCTTACAACCACATTTGGTGGCAGGGCCGAAGTCCACCCGCTTACTCATCCACCTACGCTAAAGCTTCGGTGGATTTGCCGTGCGCGGCTCAGAAGAAAGCCACACACGTCTACTGGGCCGAAGCAATGCACAGGCGGGGGCGCCTGTACTACTAATCGTAGAAATCTTTGCGTGGCGTCAAGAATTTCATGCTGCTAACTCCATAATCCTTTGAATTCCCACGTTTTTTATAGCCGCCAGTGAACTGACTATCAAACGGCCTTTTGCCGTTAAAACGTATCGATGCGTACGCGGCACTTTCTTGATTAAGCCGTGAGAGCGAAGGAGACGAAGGCGATAGGTCACTTGTCCCGCCTGAGTTTTGGCGTCTTTTTTATTCCGCGACGCTTTCGGAAATATATGTCGTCGAATATCTCGATTCCGAAATCCGTTGATTTGATATTCCCCCCGGCTCACCGATGCCAGCAACAATGCGTCCTCCCCCCAGGGGCGAAGCCCGCGAACTTTGCGGCCTCGCCGCGTCACCGCTCGACTGATGCGATTCATGCAATCCCCCAAGGGCGTATCCGATTCCACGTAGGACAAGGCTTCCAGATATCGCTCGTTCGCCGACTGACTCACCTGTGACCGACGAGCCAGATCCGCCACCCCCTTGCGAAGAACACGCCAGGATTGCTTTTTCGACGCGTCGCCTTCTTTGGGACGGAAAACCCGAAAATCCTTGGGATCGTTAATCGTCGTCTCCACCCGCAGGACGCTGCCTTGTTTGTCGTACATTTTGATCTGATTACGGTTCAAACGGTGTTTGACGCGCATCCCTTCGGGACGAACCTTCAGATCCGTCACCGCCTCCCCGCCGAAGCGAAGGGGAACATTGCCGCTCGCCGGTACAAAGCGTCCCAAAAAACGCATGACATCCGGACTGCCGAAGACCGACATCGCATGATGAACCAGACGGGGATAAAGCTCCGCCAAATCCCTGGGACGCGCAAACATCAAATCCGTAGCCCATTCGCTTTGATGCGCCGTCCAGTAATAGTCCGCCGGAAAGATCCCGAACACCTGATGATGAATCGGATTGAGGCGCAAGGCGATTTCGTCGAGAACTTTCGGCCAGGGCGTGTGCAATTGTTCCTGCATCAACGCCTGCGCCGCCTCCATGTCTTCGATCCAGACAAAACCGTTTTCTCGGCGAAGATATCCGATTCCCGCCCGGTCCATCTGGCGGGCCAACCATTCACGACCGTTGAGACACACCTGAATCGAAAAGGGAAAGTAGGTCTGGATGCGACCGTGACAAAAACCGAACTCAGGGTGAAACCAGTAATGGTAATAGTGCAGGCACTTGGTCTTGCAAGCCCGAACGCGCAGCATTTTTTGTTCGCGATCCCGATGCATCTCATAGGAATAACACAGCGTCAGGCAACTCAAAACACCAATAAGGCCATCCGTGATATGGTGGCGCTCGGCCATTTGGCGCGCCTCGGCTTCTTTGGAAATCCGCGATGAAGGCAAATAACGAACTTCCCGGCCCAAACGCTTGGCCTCGGAAACAGAGGCCGCCTTCACCCGGGACGTCACCTCTTCCACATGCCGACCGTAATCCTTGTACAGCACGCGGTTAATCCCCAGATACTTGTCCATCCCCGCCGAATAGGCGATGCGGCGTAAAGAGCCTCGGAATACAAGGCGATCAAAGCCGGATAGAACTCCGATGACTTTCGATGAGTGTTTCTGTATAAAGGTTTGCATCGCATCCTCCTGGGTGTGGGAAACTAAGGGTCCTTTCCAGACCTTTCCAAGCCTGGGAAGGATGCGATGTTTTTCTTGTTCTGTATAGAAATTGGATGATACGGCAACTAAAATAATCCTTTTGGTTGCGGCCGAAGGGCCGCGCTGTGCCACACACGTCTACAGGGCCGAAGCCATGCACCTTTCGCCCGGGCATGTCATGTGTGGCACACCCGCCCTCGGGTGTGAAGGAATGTCTTACAACCACATTTGGTTGCGGTCGCCAGACCGCGCTGTGCCACACGCGTTTGCGGGGTCGAAAGACCTGTAGGAGCGGATTCCATCCGCGATCATTGCGATAGGGACACCATAATAAGAAGTCGCGGTTAAAAACTGCTCCTACGCACGTTTGCAGAGTCGATATCCTGGATCCTGGACCCTAAAACCCTGGCTCCGGAATCCTTGTCCTATTCCACGACAGGCAGTTCGATTTGCGAAGGATGCGGTTTGGATCGATGGATGTTTATCCTTGGCGGATCGCCGGGAAGAAAGCGGAAATGATCCTTGTCGGCGCCGGATACGGTGATGCGCAATGCATGGCCTTTTTTGAAAAGATATGAAACCGGCAGCAGATCGAATTTCAGCTCTGCGACCTCGCCGGGAACAAGCGGCGCGGCGTCGGCTTTCGTGAAAGTGCGAAAGGGCGCGGGCGTGTTATAGGGCGCTTTGCCTTCGGCGATTTTGCGATGCATGGCGCGCAGGAGTCCTTCCGTCACGTACGCCACGCGCCCCGATTCGTCCACATCCTCCAGGTAAACGAAAACCTGCGCGTCGGTTTTGTCCGAGCTGATGTAGAGCGTGACGATGGGATGCCCCGTCACCTCCGTATCGCGCGTCAGGGGAGGGGATGTGTAGCTGAGAAGCTTGTCGTCGAAGTCGCGCCGGTCGCCATAGTTCACGGCCATTTCCTTCGCCAGGCACCGCCAGCGGGATTTTTCCCCGGAGCCGATGTCGCGGTTCGTCAAAAAGGCATCGGCGTCCGCATCGGTCGCCATTTCTTTTTGGAGGCTTTTCTTGTCACCGAGAAAGAAGGTTGCGGCATGCGTGTTTTCCGGCGGCCACGTATCGGAAGATTTCCACTTGTCCTCGACCATCGTGTAGTAACGCACCGGCGGTTCTTTTTCGATTCCGTTGTCTATACCTTTCAGGTGATGGTCGAAAAAGCGCAGAAGCTCGCCCACGTGATCGAATTTGGCTTTGACGGTTTTGGAAAAGGGCCGCACGTGATCGTCGCCGCCGTGGTCCCAGGGGCCGAGGATAAGTCGGCTTCCCGGATTGCGGACGGTGAGAAAGCGCTTAATCGCCGCGTGGGGATAGCCGCCGTCGAACCATCCGCTGTAATTGTAGACGGCCGCATTCGATTCACGCAGTCTGTCGGCAAAGACGTGCGGGCTGAAATTGTCCATGCACAACCCGCCGCTGCTCACATCGTCGCGATAGTTGATCTGCAGAGCCTCGTCGTTGACGGCGTAATTCGCCGCGTGCTCCTCGACGGCTTTTCTTAAAAATTCGCCGTCCTTATCCACATCCACGCGGCTGACGCCCCGCGTGGCCAACGGCGCCCACCATAAAACCTCCTGCGGCCTGTTGACGTCCATGGCGTGATTGCCCGCCTGCCAGGTGCGCGTGAACCATTCCAGGTGAATGCCGCCGGGATAAGCGATATCCGTGTATACGTCGTAAAGAGCGAACATCGGCGCGACGCATTTCACCGCCGGATGCCTGGTCGTGGCGAGAAACTCCGAAGTGGTTCCTTCGTACGAGCCGCCGGCGGAACCGATTTTGCCGTCGGACCACGGCTGTTTGATGATCCAGTCGGCGATGTGCGCGCCGTCGGAAACTTCATCGGCGGACCAGGGACAGGAGCGGGAACCGAACGACGCGCCGGTCCCCCGGGCGTCCAGGCGCACCAGGGCGTAGCCGCTTTCGACGATGCGCGTGAGTTCTTCAGGCGGATAATCCACAAATGCTCTTGCCGGCCAACGCAAGTCGATGCGGCGCCAGTATCGCGTCTGCATCATGATCGTTGGCAGCCGGGCGCCTTCGGAAAGATTTTCGGGCAGGTAAATATCCACGGCCAGCCGAACGCCATCGGGCATGGCGACATATTGGGAAGTGCGCACGATCCCCCGGCAATACGGCGCACTTTCGGTATTTATGTCCTCGACGCTCCACCAGGCGCTGTCCAGGCGTCCATCGACGCCGTCTCGGGACGCGCAGCCGGAAAACATGAAAAGGGCAAGAACAATAAAGGTGATGACAGTGCAATGTTTTCGCAAACCGAATTCCATCTTTATTTTATGGCAATCATGATGACGTGCAGCCAGACTTCATTGATTCCCTGCAATAATTGGTATTCCTTTTGGGTAAAGCCCGCCTGTTTGAATGGGTAGGTGATTCGCTCGATTTCCCGTTTTAAATCCTTGTCCATGTCGGTAATGCTGAAATAGTGGATCAGCCCGCCGGCTTTCAAAGCCTTGTGCAAACTGAGAAGGCATTCCAGGCCCGGGCCGTCGACGGTGAAATTGCCATTGGAATCGATGCGTCCGTTGAAGGCCGTCGTGCTGACGATTGCGGCGATGTCCACGGAGGCCGGCGGCAGGGTTACATCGGTCATCCTGGATAAAACCGGATCGACCTTCGCGACGGCCGGCAGCTTTATTAATTCAAGAGTCCGGCGTAAGAATTCGACGGCCCTTTTGTCGATGTCCACGGCGTAAACTTTACCGAACGGCTGTTGCGATTCGAGCAACACATACTCCAGCAAACCCGAGCCGCAACCGATATCGGCCACGGCCGAATCCGGCTCGATGTTCATGTTTTCGATGATGACCTGAAAGTCTGAAATCGGACCGAAAAGGCTGCTGATCTTTTGATCGGCGGCGATTTGTTCTTCGACGCGACGCCAATAGCCCTGAATATCCTCATCCGAGATTTCCTCAGTAAAAAAGGAACGCGGGAGAGGCTCCCCGCCTGATCGGCCTTTGATGATAAAAACCAGCAACACCGCCGCCGCCGCGACGATCAGGGCCGTGAGGATGTAAAGCGTATTTTTCATGATCTGACTCGCGATATTGTACAAACGCGCCGTATTCAACATAGTATAATTCAAAGTCCATGCAAAGAAGGCGCGCGGGCCGAAGGCGCGAAAATGCCGCAATCGCGACGGAAGGAATGAGTTATGGACGCGCGGAAAAAAATTGAAAAGCGCCTGTCAAAGTCGAGGTCCTATCGCGTGATGATCCGCCGCTGCGAAACGGTCGATCCCGATAGCGTGGGCGCCATTATCCGGGAATCTCTCGGTGAACTGGGGATCGAGGCAAAAGGCAATATTCTTATCAAACCCAACGTGGTGACGGCAAACCGACAGTATATCCATCATTCCTATACGGATCCGAAAATCGTCGCCGAGGCGGTCAAGTGGGCGACGGACGCCGGCGCCGGAATGGTCACGGTGGGTGAGTCCGGCGGGTACGGTGTTCCGTCGCGGTTGTTTTTGCGTGAAGCGGGATATTTTGATTTGAAAAACCTCGGCGCCGAGGTTTTGGATTTCAACACCGAAGCGGTCCAGCGAATCCCGCTGACAAACGGCGTGCATCACAAAAGCCTTCTTGTCCCTAAAAGCCTGCGCGCAGCGAATTGCCTGATCTGGATGCCCAAACTCAAGTATCACATCTGCTGCACGATCACGTGCGCGATCAAACTGAACGTGGGTATTTTGACCCACAAGGAACGCATGTTGTTTCACGACGACCGCCTGGACGAGAAAATCGTCGATTTGCTAGAAGTCGGTTATCCCGACGCGGTGATTGTCGACGCCGTGCAAATCGGAACCGGATACGAATCGGCGCCCCATCCCATGCCCCTTGGCGCAATCATGATCGCCGACGATCCGGTGGCCGCCGACATCGTGGCGTGCCGCGCCCTGAGTTGCGATCCGCGTGAATGCCGGCACTTGATGCTCGCCATGGAGCGTGGTTACGGTCCGAAAAATATCGATGACGTGCGCGTCGAAGGCGATATGTCTCTGGATGAACTGTGGGCGCGGACAGCGGGGCGCGTCAGCGAGTATCAGGATATTCAAAAGGTCGATACGCCGATCAAGTTTTATTGCGGCAACGCGCCGGAAAGAAATCGTTTCTGCCACGGCGGCTGCCTGGCGGCGGTGAAAGGCTGCCTGGGAACGGTGGATAAAAGGCGGCCCGGCTCCGTGGCCCGGGCAAAGCCCGGCGCCGTCGTGACCGGCGTATACGAAGGCGATGTGGATGCGGCGGGGGGTACGGCGCTTTTGATCGGATCATGCACGAAAGTCAGCGGCAGGATTGCGGCGGCGAGGATCCGCCGCGTGGGCGGATGCCCCGTCGGGACCAAGCAACTGCTGATGGCCCTTCCGCTAAGTTTCGGATTATCCAGCCCCATGTTCGACGTCGGGGACGCGCTGAAATTCATCTTCTACAGCGTGGACAAATTTTTCCGGCGGATCATTTCTTCGTTTTTTTCAGGTTCATGATGGTCGGGATGATGACCAAAGCGCCCACGGCGGACGCCAGCATCATCAGGGGCATGAGAGTCCCCAGGTAGATGATGGGCATGAAGCTGGAAAAGGTGAGGACGCCGAATCCCAGTCCCACGGCCAGGGCGTTGAGAATGATGGCGCGGCCGCTGGTGGCCATGGTGATGTCGATCACTTTTTTCCAGTCGTTTTCCCGCTGTTTTTCCAGGCGGTAACGATGAATGAAATGGATGGCGTAATCGACGCCGATGCCGATGGAAATGCTGGCGATCAGCGCCGTTCCGGCGTTTAAGGGAATATCGGCCAGCACCATGATGCTGAAATTGAGCAGGACGGTCATGATCAGCGGAACGATTCCCAGCAAACCCGCGCGAAGCGACCGGAAGATAATCAGCAGCGTGACCGCGACGACGCTCAGGGAAAGAATCAGGCTGCGCACCTGTCCTTCCACCAGCAGTTTCACGATCTCCAGCATGACGTAGGCGTTTCCGGTGAATTCCACGCCGATGGAATCGTCGAAATTTTTCGCGACGTAATCCTGCATTTGGTGAAGAACTTTTGCCTGGACGCGGGAATCGTTGGAGCGGATGCTGACGACCACGTTGACCATTTGATTCACGTCGTCGACGATGCGCCGCAACTCCTCGCCGCCGCCCATTTCATACAGAAGCAGGTATTGGGCTACGATATTGCGTCCCGGCGTCGCGACGATGTTCCCGTCGCCGTCGGTGATGTTTTCAACGCTCCCGGGAAGGCGGTCCTGATTCTGCATGGCCTGGTTCATGCGCTTGATGTAATCGGTCAGGGATTCGGCGAATCCCACCTCCTCCATCTGAAGGACGTTTTTTTCCAGGCCTTCGACCTTGGCGAGAAATTCCGGGTCCTTCGCGCCTCCCTCCTTCAGGGAATCCAGCACCGCGATCATGATCGAAGTGCCGCCGAAATTTTCATTGAGCAGTTCGTCGGCCTGCCGGATTTTCGAGGAGGGATGAAACTGCTTGATCGTGTCGTTGGAAACGTAAATTCGCGTCGTCAGGCACGCGGTGACGATGGTCATGATCACGAAAAGCGCGAAAATGGTTTTCGGCCGGCGCGTCGTTATGACGGCAAGCAGGTGAGAAAACTTGTCGAGAATTTTCAGGTTTCCGGATTTGGCTTTCACGAAAATATTTTTCGGAACCGGCATGAGCATCAGCGCCGCGGGAATGAAAGCCAGGGAAAACACCATGGCGATCATGACGCCGATTCCGACAAAGATGCCGTATTCCCGGATCGGAATGATTTTCGAGACCGCCAGGGCGAGAAAACCGACGAAGGTGGTGACCGAAGTCATGATGACCGGCGTGTTCATCTCCTGCATTGTGTCGATCACGGCCTCGCGCCTGTCCTTGCCGTGCTGGAGATGGAAATAATATTCCGCCAGGATGTGGATGCCGTCGGCCACGCCGATGGCCACGATAACAATGGGGATCGACGTACCCAGCATCGTCATCTTTGTGCCCGTCAGGTACATCGCTCCGAATGTGCAGATACCGGAGAATATCACGACGGACAAAGGGATGAAGACGCCGCGCAGCGAACGGAAGGAGAAATACAAAATCACGATGAGAACGCCCACCACGATGGGCATCATCGTTTCGATGTCCTTGGTCATGTATTTGTTGATCAGCCCGATGGCCATGGGATAGCCGGCGAAAACGATGTGCTCGGGCCCCCGCAGGGATTCGAGGAATTCTTCCACATCCTCGTGAAGCTTGATGGATGTGGCGGAGTCGGCGATGTCGAAGGTGGGAACCGCCACCACCAGGGAGGCCCGGCCGTCCCGTGAAATCAGTCCGTTTTTAAGAAAGGAATTGGCGTCAATTTTCTTTTTCAGCTCCAGGCATTGATCCTCGTTTTCAGGAAGGCTTTCCATGACCGGTTTGACTTCCATGAATCCGTCGATGACGGAAATGTCCTCGGCGGTGGAAAGACTCATGATCTGTTCGAGGCGAGGATCTTCCTGCATGTATTTGGTGATTTTATCGATCTTTTCCAGGCTTCCCGTGTTGAAAATCGAATCGTCGTTGAACACGCCCACGACCACGCGGGAGCGGATGGGGAATCGGTCCTCGAAAACCTCGTGATAATACGTCATGGCCGGATTGTCGTCGGGGATCATGTTCCCCATGCTGTTGTCCCTTTCCACCCTGACGGCGAAAGCGGCCATGACAACAACAGTGATAATGCAGGCGATAAGAACTGTTTTGGGGTATTCGACAAAAAATTTCGTCAGGCGGAACATGGATTTTGTATAATCACTTTTGACGCATCATGTCAATCCGGCGCCGCTTTGAAATCGGCAGATTTTTTCAGATCCGGGCGGGATGCGTTTTGAATTGAATTTCAATTGACTTTATATTTGATCGCCCTGTTGATATTGTGTTCGAAGCTCAATAAACGCATGACAAAGTAAAATCCAAGGATTGTCGAGACTGAAAAACATCGGGAAAATATTAAGCGGCGACATGCAGGCCTGGAAGCCCGTTTATCGATACTCCCTGGCGTTTCAAAGCGCCGGGTGGAAGGTGCGGATTCCCGTCCTGGCGGCCTTGACGCTGTGGATGGCGCTCAAGTGTCGCCTGTTCATTATCCATACGGCGATTCCCCGATTTTCGGCGATATTCAGCGGTGATGATTTTCATCAGATGTGGTGCATGGTCTTCATCCCGATCCTTGTTTTGCTGGGAGTGTTTTTTCTTATCATCACCACATCGGCGCTTGCCGCCGGAAAACCCGGAGGAAAACCCCGGCGTTTTTCCTTGCTGACCGGCCGCCCCCGGACTTCTTTTTTGATTGTCGGCGCATTGGTTTTTATTATCACCGCGTTTATTCCCACGATTATCGCCGAGCAGTTTTTCAACTTCGAGCCCGTTTTGCGCGGCAGCCGATTTTGGCCTCGTGATGAGTTTTTATATTCCGCGGCATTGACGGCGCTGGCGCTGGGAATCTATTACGCGGATATCAACGCGCCAGCCGGATCGGCGCATTGGTGGACCGCCCCGTTTTTCCTTCTTCCGTTTTCCTATTTCAATTCCTTTCCGATTCTGTGGTGGAGCTTCGTCGCCTTTTGGTTCCCGTCGCGCTACTGGAGCCTCTGGCGGGTTCCTTTAACACTGGCCACGTGCTGCCTGCCGTTGCTGGCGTATGGCGGCGCGCAGCCCATTCGCGATTCCACGCCCCGTTACGGCGGCCGGGGATTGGTCAACATTTATGCTGGGAAGGATCAAATTTGCTACGAAGCCGCCAGGCAGCCCGGTAAACAGGAGTTTTTCATCGCCTGTTCTTCTTTGTTGCGACATTACAAAATGGAGGCCGACGGCGCGTGGGATTATGGTCGGGATGTCGACCTGGATTTTATTTTCGATGAAGTATCCTTCGATTTCGATCGAAACAAAGCCTATATTTACAATTCAATAGAGTCGTACGTTCAGGTTCTGGATCTGGCCGAAATGGCCCCGGTGGATCGAATCCCCGTTCCCGTGGATCAGTTTCCGGTCCAAACCGTGCACATCCATCAGGCCTACGATTCGGATTCGGGCCTGCTCGCGGTTTCCAGCGAGGCGGGAACCTTTTTTCTCATGGACGTCAATGCCCGCGGGATCATTCGGACGGGTTTTTTCCGGACTTCCGAAAAGGTTCGTCAATTGATGATGGATAAAAAGAATCGGCGTCTTTTCGTTTTATTCGATCAATCTCTTGTAGTTCTGGACCCGGATCAGGGAACCATCCTTCAAAGCCGCGCACTAACCGGCCGCGCGGGAGGCATGGAATATGAACCGAAAAACGAAAAAGTTTATATCAGCTATCCACATCTGATGAAAATTGAGGCGTTGCGCGGCGGCGACCTGGAATTTTTGCAAAGCTATTCGGCGCCGCTCGGAGTGCGTAAAATGCGCGTCGACTTAGCGCATGACATCCTGATTTCCGCCGCCGTTTCCGGATCGACGGAAGTGCGCCGATTGAGTACGGGCGGACTCCTTCGCCGTAAATGGACCGTCGCCTGGGCTCACTGGATCGAATTGTTTCCGGAAAAAGAGCAGGCGGTGATCACCGGGGGCTATTCTCTGGCGGCCATCTGGAAATATCCGTCGTCGGCGTCGATAGCGCCATGGTATATCCGCGTGGAAATGAGCGCCGAACGGGCACTGGCTTGGGCGATTCGGGATATAAAGTGGATTCGCGGCTATTTTGAAAAAGTAAGCGTAAGAAAAACTCCCTTGCCGTCCCTTGTGAAATATAGCGGGCGCATTGTCATCGTCGCATCGCAATCCGAAAAAATATCTTTCCTGAAAACGACTCTCGAAATCGGCGGATTTGATGTTGCGAGCCTGGACCTTGAAAGCTTCATGCGGCGGATAAACGAGTTTGGAAGCGCCGACGTTTATATATTCGAACTGGCCGACAAAAAACAGGATAGGGATCGGGCCGTTGAATTGATCCATGAGCGCTTCGCAAAATCCAAAATACTTTTTGCCGTAAACTCCCCGCGGGATTGCCCGGATAAAAACGAAGGCTGCGTCGAATTGTCGCACAATTATAAATTGAGTTTTCTGGAGTGCCTTTTTTGCCTCGATGATGATCGCATCACGGCTGCATCGCCGGACTATCCTTAAAACCAAAATCAGTCTGAAGCCTCGCCCGTTTCGCGGCCCCCGATTTGAAGCATCATGTGGGCGTTGTCGCAAAAAGGGAGGCCAGCTACAGACCACTGGTCACCCGCTTACTCTCGCCGCGCCTGGCGGCGCGGCTTCGTGCGCGGCTCTGTTTAGATTGTGCCGTAGCACACATTGACACAGAGCCGCGAGCGGCAAAATCGCCGTCAGGCGATGAGCGAGCGGGTGTGCATCGAATCCGCAATATAGGCATCTCATGACGACTCAGCGGTTATAGCCGATATAGTTCATTCCAATTTCAATTGCCGCGAAAAAGGATTCGTCTCAAATGCCCCGCGCGCGTATTCTGTCGCCCTCTAAAGAGGGCTTTATTTTAATGATTGTGATTCTTTTTTCCCGGCTCTCACGAACCGGGTTATTGACTTTCGCCCTGCGGGCTAATCCACTAACCACTAACCACTAACCACTAGCCACTGAACTAATGCTGCGCGGGCTCATAAGGTTTTTGCGCGGAAAGGATGTCGGTCAACGCGCCCATGATTCGGGATTCCAGATACCGGCTCAATGTGTTGCTTTCCTCGTAATGCGGATTGCCGGATGAGTCGAAACAAATCCACCAGGTCGCAATAGGCGGGATCGGCAGATCGTGCGGCGGATCGAAATCCGATTCCGGAATGACGTAACCCATGTCCATGGCCGACAGGCAGAAAATAAACGGGTAGGGCCTTGTCGCCTGCTTTTTCAAAGGCGGATAAAGAAGCTTGTAATCTTTTCCCGTGGGATGGTGTTTGGCGTTTTTAGGATAATATTTTTTTGTATTGGTATAAAAATCATCGGGAAATCCGATAGTCAGTTCGCCTAAAATCTCGCTGGGAACGTTGATAATCTGCGCGGGGCCGACGTTCACCACGCTGACTTCGGTCTTGATGTTTTTCCCTTTCGGAACACGCAGACCGGAGATAAATGCCCCGTTAAGCCACCGCCCGGTGCGCTCATCCACGTTCCCTCGGTCGTCGTAAAGCTTGCCCTTGTTGAATCCCAGAATGCCCGTTGCGGACATGAGACGGAACAGGGGATTTTCCATGGGAACCAGAATTTCTTTTTTCGTAAATGAAATATCGACGCTTTTCGCCGTCTCGCCTTCGTTGAGAGCTTTAAAAGCCGCTTTGGCCATCTCGCGGCCCTGGATGGCGGAAAGACGGAAGTCCGGCAAAATCCTGTACTCTTCCGGGACGGTTTCGGGATCCGCGGTGACCGGGTACTCCGGGTGCTTTACCGGATCCCATACATAAGACCAAATGTTCGTGATCATTCCACCCAGGGCGCCGCTGAAATACAGGGGCGTGCCGCCGCCGTTTTCGCGGATATGCTTTCTCACGGCGCCGGGAAATCCCGGGGATATGATGTGGCCCTGGGCTTTGCGGATGTTGGGCGCCAGGCGGTCAACATCCAGAAGGCTGTATTTGGGATCGGCGTAAAGCAGGACGGCTTCGGGGTGACAGTTGCCCTGCACGAGCGTGGCGATGGGCTGGCCGTTGAGTCCTTCAACGCCCATGACCATCAAATCGTCGTCGATGATGTGCGGCTCCCGGTTGTCCATCATGCCGAACCGAAAATTCGTTTTCCCCATGCGCAGATTCGCCGGGTACATATTCGCCGCCGCCGTCTCGATGGCGCCGGCGATTTTGTGCATCATGTCGTTGAACCAGACGGGATTGATGCCGCTTTGTATTTCCCCGTTGGCAAAGACGGCCTCCAGGATTTCACCGACCGATTTCTCCTCGAATCCCGTCATGCCCACCGTGTCCGGCCCCATGTGATTGTGCGTGGGAGCGATGTTGATAAAATCGATTCCCGCCGATTCGCCCACAAGTTCTCTGATCGCATCCACGTCCTGTTGCAAAAGCAAATACAGGTCCGCGGAAACGAACGCCACGCGGGTTTGCGTTTGCGGATCTTCCAAAACCAGGACGGAGGCTTTTAACGGCCCGTGGATGTACCAGGCTTCGCCGCGGCCGTTGCCCACGAGAATTTTCCCTTCCTCGAAGGTGACGACGCGGTCGCCCAGGTCGAAGGGTTTTGAGCTGTCGCCCATGTCGAATTTGCCGTTTCCGTTGAGATCCTCGTAATCCAGAACTCTCGGCGTGATATCCACTTCCACCGCACCGGCCATCACCTGCCCGAGATCGGCGGCCGATGCCGAAGCGGCCGATAAGGCAAGCAGCGACAGAAGACAAACGATGGCGCCCGGTTTCATGCGGCGCCGGATGGTTTTATTTTTCGCGATCATCATTTTTTCCTTGACTCTTGCGGTTCCCGAGTCTCAGATTTTTTTAAAGACACCCGGATCGAAGCCCGAGTTAAACGCGGGGATGTTATTGAAAGTGAAAGGCGCTGTAAAGGATAAAAATCGATTATGGCTATTCCGCGGACCTGAATTATGTTAAATAGCAGACAATTTTCAATTGCCCGGCATTTTCGGGCCGCTTGAGGACACACATATATGACGCACAGACCAGGTCACGGTCACAGGAATCGAAAAACTGATCGCGACCGAAAAAAAGCTCGCAGCGAATTCGACGATCTCGGCCTTCCCGAAAGCCTGATGGAGGGAATCAGAGATCTGGAATTCAAGGAAATGACGCCGATTCAAAAAGAATCGTTGCCCCTGACATTGCGCGGGAAGGACTTTATCGGTCAGGCGCAAACGGGCACGGGAAAAACGGCGGCGTTTCTCATCACTCTTTTCGCCAATCTGCTGGGAAAAAACGGCAACATATCCGACGATCCGCTCGCTCTGGTTCTTTCCCCGACGAGGGAACTGGCCATTCAGACCTACAAGGAAGCGCGCGCCCTGGGAGCCCATACGGGATTGCGCGTGGATGTGTTTTACGGCGGCGGGGCATATCGCAAGCAGCAGCAAACCCTGGAAAGAGGCGTGGATATCGTCGTCGGGACGCCGGGAAGGCTTCTGGACTTCATCCGCCGGGGAATCCTGCGCATGGGCAGTATGGAGTTTCTGGTCATCGATGAGGCGGATCGCCTGATGGACATGGGTTTTCAGGAAGAAATCCAGGCGATCCTCAGGCGGCTGCCGCCGGCGAAGGATCGTCAATCCATGATGTTCTCGGCCACCATCGACGGAAATACGCGAAGGATTTCAAGGTCTTTCATGTCCGATCCGACGATTGTGGAAATCAAGCCGGAACACATTACCGCCGAAGGGATCGAGGAGAAGATCTATCACGTGGAAAGAGAAATGAAGATCCCTTTGCTGCTGGCTCTCCTGCAGCAGGAAAGCGTTCCCAGGGGAATGATTTTTTCCAATACGAAGATCATGGCCGGATTTCTGGTGGAAAAGCTTCGCCGCAACGGTTACGAAGTGGATTTATTGACCGGAGATTTGAGCCAAAACATAAGGTTGAAGACGCTCAATGACTTTAAATCGGGAAAAACCAACCTTCTCGTTTGTTCCGACGTGGCCAGCCGGGGACTGCACATCGATGATGTGACGCATATTTTCAATTTCGACGTGCCGCAGGATCCCGAGGATTACGTGCATCGCATCGGCCGAACCGCCCGCGTCGGGAAAACCGGCAAGGCTTACACGCTCGCCTGCGACGAGTACGTTTACAATCTTTCTCCCATAGAGACGCTTCTAAAAAGAGCGATTCCCTACGAAATTCCCGCGGAAAAAGATTACGCCGAGGATAAGGCCGAAAACTACACCTGGGAGCGTTATCGTCGTCAGGTGCGGTCAATGCGCCGGTCGGGACCGAGATCGGGACCGCGTCCAAGGCGAGGCGGACCCCGCCCGGGCCGCAAACCTCCGGGAAGACCCCGCGGCCGCCGATAATAACACGGGGAATGAAAAAACAACCCCCCCGAGCATAAAGCCTGGGGGGGTTCTTGTCAGTTGAGGCCTTTTAGCGTCCTGCCCGGGACTGCACTATGCAGCCTTCACTACAGTGCGCGATTCTCGGTACGTTAAAGCGCTTCATGATTCATCCTCCAATTGAATATGGAAAACTGTTCGTATTCCTAAATTTTATTTTAAGCACTGAAAAAGCTTTGTCAAAAGTCTTGGGGAAATTTATGTAAGATTTCATACAAAATACGCCGCCGGAGTCCTGATTCCTCACTTTCGAGCTTCCCCGGGAAAAAAACCTGCCGGAAAAGACTTGTGGGCCTTGTTGTTCACGCGCTGAATTGCTAAAATCCGCTCTTTATTTTGCCTGTGAAAAAAAAATGCAATCCGGCGAACAATTTACATTACTCGAAGACGAACTGGCGATTATCCGGGAGGAAGAAGAAGCCTTTCAAAGGGTTATCGAAGCCCTGCGGCGCGCCGGCGGTCCGAAGAACACCGACAATGAAAAGGTGCTCGACAGACTAAAGGCCCTCCGTGACGAAGCGGCCGGCGCTTCGGAAAGCGACCTGCCTGCGATATTCGATCAACTCCACGCGCACCGAACCCTGGTGGAACGTAAGTGGCGCAACGTGTTGCCGGACGCGAGTTCCCCTTATTTCGCGCACATGCGACTGCGTGAAAATGGAGGCGTCCGGGATATTTTCCTGGGATATCACACGCTGATCGACCACAAGTCCGGCGTGGCCATCATTGACTGGAGAAATGCGCCTATCTCCCGGATATTTTACAACTATCGCGAGGGCGACGAATATCTGGAGGAATTTCCCGGGCGCATCAGCAACGGCATCGTCGAGACCAGGCGCGTTCTGACTATCCACGAAGGCAACCTGCTCGGCATCATGACGCCTTTGCGCTCCTATACTAAAACCGACGGACTACACTGGACGGCGCAGGCGGCGGATGCGGCGCCCAGGCTTGCCGGCGGCGAGGGCGCGGCGACCCGGGCGGGAACGATCGGAACCGGGCAGGCGGGCATGCCCGCGCCCGAAGTATCGGCGCTTTTGGACCCGACGCAATTCGCGCTTCTCGACGCGGACCCGAAAACGCCCCTGCTGATTCTCGGAGGCGCGGGAAGCGGCAAGACCACGGTGGCCCTGCATCGCATGGCGGCTTTAGCCTATAAAGACCAGCAGCGCTTTCGTCCCAACAGGATGATGGTGGTCGTTCCGCAGCAGGGTCTCGTCAGGCTTTCGATCAAGCTTCTGGAAGGCCTGCGCATGGAAGGGGTGCGCGTCACGACCTTCGAGCGCTGGATCGAACAGGAAGCGAGAATGCTGCTGCGGAGTTTGCCGAGGATCATCTGCGACGCCACGCCTTTTCGCATCAGCCGCTTCAAACGTCACCCGGCCGTCCAGGAGGTTTTTCCGGAATATCTGCGCCGCCTGGCAAGGGAAATGGCGAAGCGGATGGAAGACAAGCTTCCGCCTGAGGTCTGCCCCGCGGATTCGTTTGTCGCCGACAGCCAGGGAAACCTCATGGAGCGGCTGAAAAGGGCTGAACAGCGTTCCCTGGACGCCGCGGACGCCACTCACGTGATATCTTCCCGGGAAAAAGAGGAGATCCGGGAATTCTTCGATCAGGAAAAGAGCCTTCTTTACGATGTTTCCGCCGACCGCCTGGAATTGTTCGGAGACCGCAAACTTCTCGAACTGGCCGTGAAAAAATCCGGGGGCGAACTGAAAAACAGCTTGGTCGATGAAGTTCTGGCCCATTCCAGCCGCCAATTCAGCGAAACCAGCGAAGAGAGATACGCGGGCTTCGACGCCAACCGCCTGCAGACCTTGGACGGGCGATCCATCGACGAGGGAACGCCGGACAATCTGGCCGGAACCATCGACGTGGAAGATTACGCCGTATTGTTCGAACTGCTGAAGGCCAAAGTCGGGCGGATTCAAACCCGCTTCGGCCGCATGCACTTCTATTCCCATCTCGTCGTGGACGAAGCGCAGGAACTGGCGCCGGTGGAGTTGTCGGTTCTGGGACAAACCCTGCGGCGCTCTTCCGCCGTCACCATCGCGGGGGACGCGGCGCAGCAGATCGATCCCAACGCCTCGTTCAATACCTGGAAAAAAACTCTGGAAATACTGGGTGTTTCCCACGCGGCGACCACGGAGCTTATGACCAGCTACCGGTCGGCAAAACCCATCGCCGAATTCGCGCACAAGCTGTTGGGTCCCATCGCGCCGCCGAAAGCGCCCGTCACCGTCAGGGACGGCGCTCCGGTAGGCCGCTCGGTATTTCCCAGCGAAGGCCACGCGGCGGTGTTTCTGACCGAGGCGCTTCTGGACCTTCTGGAAAGAGAACCCAAAGCCTCGGTCGCCGTGATATGCCGGGATATGAAAACGACTCGCAGGCTGGGCGGCGCTTTGATTCGGCTGCCGGGAGTGCGGATCGTGACCGGCGGCGAATTCGACTTCAAGCCCGGCGCGGATATCACCGATGTGTCCCAGGTCAAGGGTCTGGAATTCGATTACGTGATCATTCCCGACGCCGAAGCGCAGTCATACCCGGTCAACAATGAATCCCGGCGCACCATGCACGTCGCCGCCACGCGCGCCATCCATCAATTGTGGATTATCGCCACGGGCGCGGCGACTCCCATTTTGCCCGAATAAATTGAAGCTATTCATGAATATCGCGGCGGCATTAATCAGCCGTAGGATTGAATGCCGAAGAGATGACTTCGGGACTTATGCCAAGTAGCGGTTCAAGGCCGGCAAGGCTGATGTCCGATGCGGTCAGGATGCAGGGAATGCTCTCGGAGCCCGGGTTTATTAATGGGCAATTTCCGTTATCACGCACTGCGTAAACGATTTTTAAATTCTCATAGTGTTTTTTAATTATCTTAATAATTTGTTTTGTTAATTGAGGCTCATCGTCCATTTCAACAATAAAAGCATCCACAGAGCCGAAATCGGATGGTTGGTTAATAAAATCCCTCATCGTTGTGATTTCGGCATTATATCCGCCGAATATCAGTGTTGCCTTCAAATACTGGAGGTCTTTTTCCGGGGCGCCCACGATGGCGATGCGCCCATGATATCTGACGATTTCGGGCAAGAGAACGCTGTCGTAATGCTTGTAATCGACATCTTTGCGCATCAGCTTCATTTTATCGTCGATAAAATTCCATAACCGTTCAAGGCTCATTTCGATTTTCACATTTAAATTGCTTTTCGACGAAGCCGGCAGGTATTTCCAGATGACGGAGTTGCTGGTGCCGCCCGTTATGACGGCCTGATGAATTTCCGGAAACAGCTCGATCCAGTGAGCCCAAACCACAACCCTGTCGCGTCGGATAAGCTCACCGGTATCCAGGGCTCGCGCTTCCGCCGAACCGGATATCGAGTCCGTCACCATAATATTGTTTGCCGAGTCGACGCGAACATTTCGAACGCCCAGCGGCGCCGGGTATTGCCTTTCAAATTCCATGGTTTCTTTGTCGAATACGTGCACCGCCATGAGAAGCGGAAAAGCGATATAGATTTTTCCGGTCCGTGAGTCGATATCCATTCCCCCGGCGCGGTTGGCAAGGGAAAGATGATTGATAATCCGCTTTTTTTCAGGATCCAAAACCAGAAGGCATCTATCGCCCAGGATCAATAAATTCCCGCTGTCATCCATCAATAATTGAAGGTATTTATCGCGGGTTTTTAAGTAAAACGACTGCGTGACCTCGCGCTTGTCGACATCCAGAACGTATATTTCTCCATACGAGCCGGCCACGACGAGCGTGTTGGATTTGGGGTCGTACGCCTGGTGAACAAGATCGTCTCGAACAGGAAAGCGCTCGACGGGAACGGGAATTTGATCGACCGCACTGAAATCCTTCAGGTCCAGAACCTCGACGGTCGAGTTGCTGGTGTTGTGTATGTAAACTCTTTCCTCTTCGAAATCCAGGGACATTTCGTTTCTCGGGAAGAGCAGTTCCGTTTCATTGACATTATTCCAATTGCCGTCGGTATCCATTTTATAATGGCGAAACAAGTTAATACATGTGATAAAAAATTCTGTTTTTCCGGGAGGGCGCATGACCTCGTAGCAATTCTGCCATGCTGTATCCATTTCCTGGATTCGGTCATTGTAATAAACGGGTGAGGACGAGCGAATCCGCTGCGCCTGACCATAAGCCAGAAGCGGCAGGCAGCATGTGGCTATTGTCAGAGGGATTCGCCAAAGCTTCCAGTATTTTGAAGGAAACCAGTATGCGACGAAGTTCCACCAGAGAAGCGGGAAAAAACCGAACCAGGAAAAAGGCAGCAGGAAAAACGGCGCCGTCCACCAGTGAACGGTATCCCGAGATGCGTTGATATCCGCCCAGAACAATCCAAGGCAAAGGGCCAAAAGGGCGGAGGAATAGACATATTGTATTTCGGGGATATATTTGCTCCCATCCCATACTCGCTCGAAGTTAAAAAACAGATCGGCAATGACCGTTGGGATCAATGTGGATACAACGAAAATTACCGCCCCGAAGATCAGGAAGGTTATAAGCGGATGACCGTGCATGAAAGACGGCAGGCGCGGCTTTTCCTGAGGCTTGCCCGCCGCAAGTGCAAGCAGCGTCATGATCAGGCAAAATGCTCCGATCAGTAGAAAAACCGGAATATAGATCATGCACCAGACCTGAGTGAAATCGCCTCCTCTGATGATCATCATTAATTGCGGGATGGCGATATGGCGTACGAACAAAAAGCATTTGACGATCATCCAGATCGTCAGGACGGCCAGAACCGGCAGACGCACTTTCCATCCGGCGTTTGGAAACGCCATCACATGCTTATAAAAGGGCATCCAGGTTTGAAGATCGCCCCTTGTAATTTTCCAGATTTTTTTCAGAATCACCAAGCTTCAATCCCCGAAATGCTTTCTTTGGCGATCATTTAAGTTTCTTGAAAGCTGTCGATATTCGCGTCATCGATCATGACGACTTTATAGGCATCGGGATCCAATTTTTGCAATCCGCGGAAGGCCAGGTAATCTTCCAAAGCGCGCGCGTCGATCAAAATGACGCCGCCCCCCAGTCCGTGCCGATCGCGCCCGTCTTTTGCGGGTTCGCCGATATAATATTTTTGATAACTTTCTTCGTCGAAATGGTTGCCGCCACACTCCGTGCTTCTCATTTTTGTGAAAACTTTGCCCTTGAAATTGACGGTGCGGCCGTCATCGGAAACATCGGCGTAGCTGATCCACGCCGGACCTCGGTGGTTCCGGTTCGTTTTCAATTCGAAATAAAGCATTTTTCGCTGCGTCATCGTTTCAGTCCTTACTTTGCTTGCGGCTTGCCATTGTCAAACAAGTAATTTACACCGGCGACGGCAAGCAAAGTCAAGATCATGAAATTCGCATCGATATCCGTTTCCGACCGGTATGCTTGCGTTGAAAAGGCCTCGATTAATGAATTGACTGATTGGGGCTGATTTTTACACAATGCTTTAAAATGTTTGCGGAGAATGCCTTATGAAATCCGGGAATTCAAAATGCGCCGCCGTCGTTTTTTGCCTTGGCTTGTTGTTTACGCTGATGTCCGTTGCGTCCTGCGACTCGGACGATGATTCATCGGCTGAATCGGGATCGGCCGATGATGATTTTCTGGACGACGATCCGGCGGATGACGATGACGATGCCGGCGACGACGATGATTTTACCGACGATGCCGACGATGACGCCGACGATGATTCCGTCGATGACGACGCGGACGACGATGCATTTCCCGAACTGGACCCGTCCGTGTGCGCGCTTGCGGAGCCGGCGGATTTAATCGGCTTCGATCCGGAATACGAAATGCTCGAAAGCGGCGACTGGGTATGGGACAAGAACTACTATCTGCTGACCGTATTCGCCATGCTTTCCGAGGCCGCGCGGATCATCGCGGAAGACGCAGGGATCGACGCGATTTCGCGGCAGCGCGACGAGCGTATCCGGGAGGCTTCCACGGACTGCGCCGGGGATATCCAGTGCGTGGCCGATGCCGCGCTCTGGTCGGATGTCGAAGCGCAGGCCGCCGCCGAGGCGCTGGCGGAGGCCTTTGCCGGCGCGCGGGCCGATCTCGATCTGCCGGGGGAACTGCTGCGCAGCGGCGCCTTTCATCTGCACGCCGGATCGAGCGCGTCGCAGCTTGTGGAAAACGCCTGGCTGGACACGCGGGCCGGATTGCGTCAGGCCTTCGATTCCTACGCCCGCTCGCTGCCCGTCGAGACGATGGCGGACATCGTGGACCAGACGGTTGCGGACAATCCCGACCCCATGCCTTTTTACCGCCCGCTTCTGGAAATCGCGCTGGCCGCCATGGACTATCACGGGCGGGACGAGGCGGGCCGTTACGAGCCGATGGCGCAAGGGGAAAACGCCGCGGCGATCGCCCGGATTCCCGACATCGACTGGGATGAGTACCGTTTTTCGGTGATCCTGGTTCCGGGTCGCGGACCCGATTACGAAATCCCGCTGCACTATACAAGCAAAAAGCGCTGCGACATCGCCGTTGAGCGATACGAAGCGGGCGTCGCGCCCTTTCTTCTTTTATCCGGCGGGCACGTGCATCCCGACGGGACCGCGTATTGCGAGGCCGTCGAAATGAAGCGCTACCTGATGGACACGCACGGCGTGCCGGAAAACGCTATTTTTGTGGACCCATACGCCCGGCACACCACGACGAACCTGCGCGACGCCTCGCGCCTCATCTTCCGCTATGGATTGCCCTGGAACAAGCCGGCGCTGATCACAACGGATCTGTGGCAGAACATTTACATTTCCTATCTGCTGATGCAGCGGTGCCGGGATGAGTTGGGATATCTGCCGTGGCGAAAGCTGCGAGCCCTGGATTACAACGACGCTTGCCTGCTGCCAAGTCCGATGACGCTTTACATCGATCCGTGCGACCCGCTGGACCCCTAAAAAGTGTTTGAAGCAAACGATCACATACGCGCGTAAATTTCGTCCATCCTCTTTATGCATTGAATCATCGAGCGCACCGTGTGGTAATTCGTTTTCCAGGAGTGTCCCAGGTGCGTCCAGATGGGCGATCCTTCACGCGTGAGAAGGGGCCGCCATTCGCCCAGGTCGTGATCGATGAAGTGATCGAAAACGAATCGGAAGACGTTTTCAAAAGCGCGTAAGTATTTTTCATCGCCGAAAAGCTTCAGGCCGTCGAGCATGGCCGTGAGGACTTCCGCCTGCTGCCAGAATTCCTTTTCCAGGTCGTGGGCCGGACCTTCGTGCGGGCCTTCGGTGAACACGCCGCCGAATTTTTCGTCGATTCCATATTGCACGGTGTGGTCGAGCAGCTTTTTTATCGGCGCTTTGTACTTGCCTGCGTCGGCTTGCAAAATATTCAATGCATGAAGCATAAGCCAGGCCAGTTCGGCGTTGTGCCCGTAAGAAGTATTGTCTTCCGCCGCCTTCTTGACGCCGCCGTCGGCGTATCGATCCCAGCCCCACACGATGTCGAATTTTATCTGCGGGGCGCGCCTCCAGTCCGGCGTGAACTGCGCGATTCCCGTGCCGCTTGCGGGGTGCAAAAAGCGCGTGAGAAGTAGATCGATCACATCGACAAGAGCCCGGCGGTGCGCCTCGTCGCCGCTCGATTCGTAAAGCGTGGTGAAGGCTTCCATCAGGTGCATGTGCGCGTCGAGAGTTTTCCTGTCGCCGCCGGCGCTTCCGGGCCCCCGCAACGTCCAGTCGCGTTCGAACATTTCGAAATAGCCGCCGAGCTTTTCATCCAGGCAGTGCCTTTGAATCAGCGAAAAAGTCTCGGCCGCGTAATTCATCGCCTTCGCGTCGCCTGTCGCCAGGGCGTATTCGCTAAGGGCGTAAACGGCGAAACTCTGGCCGTAGAGGATTTTTTTTCGGGTTGTGATTTCGCCTTTACGGCCGGCCGTCCAGTAAAATCCGCCGTGAGCGTCGTCCCAGAATTTTTCGATGAGAAATTTATATCCGTGCGCGGCGTAATCAGCGCAAACGCCTTCGCCATATCCCGCGCGGTGCGCCGAGGCCATGGTGTATATCGTGCGTGTCTGGGAAATCAGGGATTTTTCGTCGGTCCCCGAATCCCGCCCGTCTTTATCGAAGTGCGTGATGAATCCGCCGTACTGATCGTCCCGGCAGCGGTCAAGCCAGAAGGGAAGAAGCTTATCACGCAGGTATCCGTCTGCATCGATTCGCAATTCACTCAAACGATCTTTGTCATAACTCATGATTCTTCCAATGATGATTGCACGAAGTAGTCTATTACTTTTTCCAAAATGCCGGCGCGAATAAAATGACTACCGTGTATACTTCGAGCCTTCCGATCAACATGCATATCGACAGCAGCCACTTCGCGAAGGGCTGGAAGTGGGCGTAGTTTTCCGCGGGGCCGACGGCGCCGAATCCAGGGCCGATGTTGCCGATGGTCGCGGCCACGGCGGTGCAGGCCGTCAGAGGATCGTGGCCCAGCATGCCCATGATCAAGGATGCGATGGCGAAAAGCAGCAGATATAAAAACAGGAAGCTCCAGATGGAACTGATGACCGCGCGGTTGACCGGTTTTTTGCCGTACTTGATGACGCGCACGGCGCGGGGATGCACCAGCAAATAAAGCTCGTTGTACGCCTGTTTGAACATCATGGCGTGGCGCATGATCTTGATGCCGCCGCCGGTGGACCCGGTGCTGCCGCCTATCATCATCAGAAGCAATAAAAGGATCTGCGCGCCGAAGGGCCAGATCTCGTAATTGGCGGTGCCATATCCCGTGGTGGTGATGAAAGACAGAATCTGGAAGATCGAGTCGCGTATGCCGTGCGCAACGGACGTATCCGTTTGCACGATCAGCACGACGGCGCCCATGGCGCTCATGGCGACGACGATGGCGGTGTAAATGCGAAACTCCGTGTCCCGGAAATACGCCCGGATATTTCCCCGAACCGCCGCGAAGTGCAGAGCGAAGTTCACGCCCGCCAGGAACATGAAAATCGAAATGACGTAATGGATGTAGGAACTGTCGTAGTGTCCGATGCTGGCGTTTTTCGTGGAAAAGCCGCCGGTGGCCATGGTCCCGAAGGTGTGGCAAAGGGCGTCGAAGAGCTCCATGCCGCCGAGCATCAAAAGCAGGGTTTCAAAAACCGAAAGCCCCACGTAGACAAGCCAAAGAATGCGCGCCGTTTCGGCGATGCGGGGCTTGATTTTATCCGCCGTGGGCCCCGGCACTTCGGCCCGAAAAAGCTGCATGCCGCCCACGCCGATCAGTGGAAGGATGGCGATGGACAAAACGATGATGCCCATGCCGCCCAGCCAGTGCGTGAAAGAGCGCCAGAATAAAATGCCTTTTTGGTGAATTTCGATGTCGGTCATCACCGTGGCGCCGGTGGTGGTGAATCCGGAGCAGGTTTCGAAAAAGGCGTCTGTAAAGTTGTCGAACACGCCGCAGAAATAAAAGGGCAGGGCGCCGAAGCAACATGCCAGAAACCACGCGCCGGCGACGATGAACATTCCCTCGCGCAAGTTGATCTCTTCTTTATGGCGGCGAAAGACGAGCCAGAACACGGCGCCGACCGCCATGGTGATCAGCATGGACCAGGCGAAGCCGTAAACGCAGCTTTCGCCGTAGATCATCGCGACCAGCGTGGGAACGCCTAGAAGAAGCCCCAGCGCGAAGGTGAAGGCTCCCAATATTCCCGCGACGAATTTCCAGCGCATCTTAGAAATACCCGACGGCGACGGTTGTCAGCTTTTCGACCTTTTTCAGGGATTGCTTCGCCGTAAAAATGCATATCCGATCGCCCACCTGAACCTGATCGTTGCCCGAGGGAATGATCACGTCTCCGTTGCGGACAATGGCGCCCAGCAGCGCGCCCTTGGGGAACTTGAGGTCTTTGAGGGGCGCCTGGACGATCTGGGAAGTTTCCAGGGCTTTGTATTCGATGACTTCGGCGTCGCTGCCCAGTAAGGAGGTGGACAGGATCTTGCCCTTGCGGATCATGGCGAGGATGGCGCTGACGGCGCTGTTGTTTTTGGACACGATGGTGTTGACTCCGATGGAGGTCAGCACCTGCGCGTAATCGGAAATCTCGATCATGGAGATAATGCGCGGGACGCCTTCCCGAGACGCCAGGATCGAAGACAGCACGTTGTCTTCCTCGTTGGCGCTGACGGAAATATAGGCGGACGATTCGCCGATACTTTCCTCACGTAAAAGCGACAGATCGATGCCGTTTCCGTGCAGCACCACCGTGGAGTCCAGTTCCTCCGCCAGGTCTTCCGCCCGCTGGCGGTCTTCGACGATGATTTTGCAGCCGATGCTTCGGCGTTCCAGCATTTTGGCCAGTTCGTAGGCGACGTCGGTTCCGCCGTTGATCATCACGCGGCGGATCGGATGAAAAGTCTTTCCCACCATCTTCGAGACCACTTCGATGCTCTCGGGTCCTGCGATAAACCACAGGAAGTCGTCGGGCGCAATGACGTCGTCGCCGCGGGGGATGATAACGTGATCGTTGCGGCCTATGGCGGCGATCAGAACGTTTCTCAGCTGATATTCGCCGGCCAGTTCGATAAGCGATCGGCCGATGATCGGCGCGTCTTTTTGAATCTGAAAACCGTTGAGCCTAACCTTGCCCTCGGCGAAATCCAGGATCGCGTCCGCCGTGGGAACGTCCAGGAGGTTGATGATCGTGCGCGCCGCCTCGTGGTCCAGGTTGATGACCAGATCGATCCCCAGGTGCTCGCTGCCCAGCTCCTTGATGTGTTTCATCAAATCATGTCGGCGCAACCGGGCGATCCGGCGGATATTGGGATTCATCTTCGCGGCCATGGCGCAGGCGGCGATGTTGACCTCGTCCGAGTTTGTCACGGCGATGAGAATGTCCCCTTCGGCCAGGCCGGCCTGGGACAGGAGTTTGGGAGAAGCGCCGTGACCGCACATGACGGCGATGTCCAGGTCTTCCGAGGCCATGCGGCAGCGCTGCTCGCTTTTCTCGATCATGACTACGTCGATTTTTTCTTCCGACAGGCGCCGGGCGATCGCAAAGCCGACTTCGCCCCCGCCGACGATAATGATGCGCATAGATTTTAGTCCCGATAACCGGCGCGCAATATTGCGCCTAACGGGGCAAAATTAACCTGTGTTCGGATCAATTGCAATTCATGACAAAGTTGCTAGAATCTGCGCGGTTTTTCCAGTTGCCGGACCGGCAACGCCGGCGAATTGATTATGAAAAGAGAATCAGCGTACGATGCGCCGGATTCGCCAAATGCAATAAAAGTCTAAAAAGAGAATTATCAGGAGGTGACAGATGGCCGAGAAAACAAAACGTCATTGGGCAGAGCCTTATAAGATCAAGGTTGTCGAACCGCTGAAAATGACAACCCGCGAGGAGCGGGAAAAGGCCATCGCCGAAGCCGGCTACAACACTTTCCTGCTGCGAAGCGAGGATGTGTACATCGATTTGCTGACCGACTCGGGAACGTCGGCCATGTCCGACGCGCAGTGGGCCGCCATGATGCTCGGCGACGAAGCCTACGCCGGCAGCAAGAATTTCTACATCATGTGCGATACGATCCGCGAGCACTACGGTTTCAAACACGTGATACCCACGCATCAGGGACGGGGCGCCGAGCACATTCTGTCCCAGATCATGATTGACCGGACGAAAAATCAGGTCGTTCCCGGCAACATGTACTTCACCACCACGAAGCTGCACCAGGAACTGGCCGGGGGAAAATTCGTGGACGTCATCGTGGACGAAGCCCACGATCCGACGAATCTGTCGCCTTTCAAGGGCAACATCGACCTGGATAAACTGAAAAGCGTCGTCGACGAGTACGGCCCGGACCGCGTGGCCTATATCAGCTTCGAGGGCAACGTGAACATGGCCGGCGGGCAGCCCGCCAGCATGAAAAATTTCCGGGAGGTTTACGAATACTGCCGGCCGCTGGGCATCAAGGTTTTTCTGGACGCCACGCGGTGCGCGGAAAACGCCTATTTCATCAAGATGCGCGAGGACGGATATCAGGACAAAACCGTCAAGGCGATTCTCAAGGAGATGTGCTCCTACTCCGACGGCTGCACCATGTCCTCGAAAAAGGATCACCTGGTCAACATCGGCGGTTTCCTGGCGGTCAACGACGACGAAGTCGCGGAAAAGGCCCGTGAGATGGTCGTGGTGTACGAAGGCCTGCACACGTACGGCGGCATGGCGGGCCGCGACATGCTGACGCTGGCGCAGGGCATCATGGAATGTGTGCAGTTCGAGCATCTCAAGGCCCGCATGGCGCAGACCGAGTACCTTGGCCAGCAGCTTATCGACTACGGCGTCCCCATCGTGCAGCCCATCGGCGGCCACGCGGTTTACCTGGACGCCAAAAAATTCCTCCCCCATATCGACCAGGACGAATTCCCGGCCCAGGCGCTGGCGGCGGAGCTCTACGTCGAGGGCGGCGTGCGCGCCATGGAACGGGGCAACGTCTCCGCCGGCCGCAAACCCGACGGCGCCAATCATCGGCCCAACCTGGAGTTGGTGCGCCTGACGATACCGCGCCGCGTTTATACGAAGTCCCACATGGACGTGACCTGGGAATCCATCGTGGACCTTTACGAAAGGCGCGATTCGGTCAAAGGCCTGCGTTTCACGTACGAGCCGAAAGTGCTGCGTTTCTTCCAGGGTCGTTTTGAAAAGATCGGCTGACGCGCAAGGCTGAAAGAGGAAGGCTGAAAGAGGAAGGCTGAAGGAGGAATTCCGTCGGCGCAGGTGAAGTCAGAAAACCAATACGGGATGGAACTGAAACAATGCTCAAAACGTCTTGTCCATGCCACCCGCGTGCGACATCATTCATCCTTCCTATTTCACCCTTCATCCTTTATTCGTAAATGATCGAACGAATCGAGCCGACCAAAGCGGGCATGGACAAGGCCCTTGAACTTCACCGGCGTTGCGTCGTGGCCGACTGGCATTCCGACACATTGCTTTTGCACGAACTGTTCGGCTACGACATGGCCAAACGCCACCGTAACCGCGCGCCCCTTTCGCCGCTGGCATGGCACATGGACCTGCCGCGCAACAGGGAGGCCGGGCTGGACATCTGGGGCATGGGCCTGGTGTGCTCGCCCAGGTCCGCTCCGAAGAGGCGCATGGGACGTATCTTACGCCAATTGAAATATCTACGCCGCGTCTGCGACGAAAGGCCGGATGAAATATGCATGGTCGATGGCGCCAAAACACTCGCGGGGGGCCTGGCGCGGGGCGTGATCTGCGCCGTGCCGGGAATCGAAGGCGCGCATGCCATTGCCGGGGATATGGACAATTTCCACGCGGCGTACGAAATGGGAATGCGTTATTTCACGCTGGCCCATTTTTCGAATAACGAGGCGGCCTGCTGCGCCATGGGCCTGGGCTCGCATCGCACGGCGCACCGTGGCCTTAGCGATTTCGGGCGCCGGCTTGTGGATGAGATTCACAAAAGCAAGGTCATCCTTGATCTGGCGCACGTCAACAAGGCGGGCTTCATGGAGGCCTGCGGGCGATCCGACAGGCCGGTCATCGTGAGCCATACGGGAGTGTGCGGGGTGCGGCGGATGTGGCGCAACATCGACGACGAGCAGATCGAGGCGGTGGCGAAAACCGGCGGCGTGGTGGGGATCATTTTCGGGCCGCAATTTCTTTCGCCCATACCCGTCGGTTCGTTAAGCGATCTTGTAAAACACATCCTTCACGTCGTGAAAGTCGCCGGCGCCGACCACGCGGCGTACGGTTCGGACCTGGACGGATGGCTCATGACGCATCCGGTGGGTTTTGACGACATCACGGATTTGCCGAAGATCACGGCTTTGCTTCTGGATGCGGGGCAAAGTGAGGACGAGGTGAAAAAGATTATCGGCGGCAACGCGCGAAGGGTAATCGAAGAAGTCTTGTAAACTGTGGGAAAAATGGCTTCTCACATCCGTCTCACATGAGTAGGTTTGTCATTCCGACCGGAGCTTTAGCGAAGTGGAGGAATCCCTTTAACGATTCGTGAATGTTTTGTTAACGTGCGAATTTTAGCAACGCGATCACGTCTCATTGAAGGGATTCCTCGACTCGTCCTGGCGGACTTGCTCGGAATGACAGGGCGTGGATTGCTTATTTTATTACATGGGTCATCGACAGTCTCTGATGCGCCTTCGCTAATATTATATCGCCCTTCGGGCTGGCTAAGGAATCCGTTGTTTTACATGGTGTATTACACCTCAGGCGCGGGAAACTCGGCGACCCACAATCCGCCTTCGCTGATATATCCCACGTAGACTGTATCCAGCGATTCATCGAGGAAAATTCCCGCGTGGCCTTCTCCCAAATCGACATTGTAAGGAGTCCATACGTCGCCGTTTCTTTGCGCATAGCGGATTTGCTCATGTGGTATGTTGTAATAGACGGCGTGCACGATCCCGTCCGAATCCACGGCGATGCTCCGGCGGTTCGCTGTACAATGGCTGCAAACCATTTCCTGAGTCCACGCGCCGCCGGAATTATAAAAATAATAGACTTCATTGCCGTAATGGTAGGAGGAAAGGACGTGTGCGTTGTTTTCGCCGTCCAGCGCTATGGATAAATCGCCGGCATAAAAATCCCCGGAATCGGAAATCACTTCGGTTTGCCACTGCCCGGAGCGGTTGGTCGCATATGCCAGGGTATCGTATGATCGCGTGTAGGCGACGTGAACATATCCCTCGTTGTCTATAGCGACAGCCGAAGGTCCGTAGGAAGTTTCGTCGATGATGGTTGCCGGACCGTCGTTCAGGCGATATTCCAGTTCCCCGTAATCATAAAAATACGAGTAGGGAATCCTGTACACGATATGCGCGTCGCCCAGCGCGTCGAAGGCGCATGAAGAATTGGGAGCGACTTCGTCGGAGGCAGTGTCGTAAATGCTGTGGATGACGTTCGTGTCGATGGCGTCGCCCAGGATGTCGAGCAATTCCACTTCCCACGTGATCGAGGCTATGCCCTGATCGGAATTGGAGTCGAACCGGCCGTGAGTGATTTTCGCGCCGCCGTCGTCTTGTGGAAAAACGAGGCTGTCTTTACCCAAGTCATCGTGATAATGCCATCCCGTTCCCATCTGACGATAATAGGTCTCGCCGATATAGGTCCAGTCGCGAACATCGTCCTTGCGGGAGGCGTAGTAGAAAGGACCGCCCGATTCCATGTAGCTGAAGTGATATGAACCGTCGCTTCCCACGGCGAAGGAAGCGTCGTCGGCGCTTCCGTAGTCCATCAGGTCAACCGGAGTGGAAGTCCCTTCGACATGATGAAACATTTGATACAGCGGATCGTAAACTTCCACATAGTTCACGTGAATATTCCCGTCGGCGGCCGCGCTGATGGAATACAAGTAATCCACGACGTCATCGATGGCCGTATAACTCGATATCCGGGTGCGCGTGTCGGTTCGCGCCTCCGGATCGATGACGAGATGCGTGAGATAGGAATCACTATCGGGAGGCATGGTGCTCCACGTTTCGTGACTGGAATACAGAATGTTGACGTTGCCGGAGGCGTCCATGGCAATATCGCTGACGCCGTCGCATCCCCAATCACAACCCCCGCTTGCATCGCATATATTGCGCGCAGCCCAGGTCCCGCTCCAGTTGGAGGCGTAGTAGAGATATGCGTAATTGGATGTGTAAGTGACGTGCATGGACCCGCTGTCGTCCACGACAACGGCCGGAAGTTTCCCATGGGATGTTGTGGCGATGGATTCGGCCTGCCAGGAGCCGGAAAGATTTGTGATATGCATAAGTTCATCGGAAAAAAAGCAGACGATATGGGCGAAGCCGTTATTATCCGCGGCCAGAGCAAAGCCTTTGTCGAGATCCGGATCATAATTCAGCGTATCACTTTGCCATGCCAGGACGATGTCGGATGTATAACGCAGTTTTTGCGTGACCGTATCGAACCAGCAGATGTGTATGTGGCCGCCGGCGTCCATCACAGCGTCGAAATAATCCGGCGACGCCGGGTGATCGTCGGTCGGGACCGGATTGTGGACCCAGTCCCCCGTGGAGTTGTCGGCGATCATGATGCGATTGTCGCCCCTGGCTTCGACGTAGGCCAGGTAAACGTGGCCGTCTGCGCCGAGCATCGCGCGAGGCTGAAATCCCGGACCGAATTCGTGTTCGGTCCAGTTCAGGCCGTCATTTGAAGTGTAATAAAATATTTCCTTGGAGCGGGATAAAAAGAAGTATTGCGTATTCGACGAATCGATAATCGTGTCGCTGACGCCGCTGTCGCCGCCGGCCACGTACGTGTACTCGGGATCGAGAGGAAAGGCCGTATCGTCGTCGTCCACATCGTCGTTTACGTCGTCATCGACATCATCGTTCAGGTCGTCGTTCACGTCGTCGTCGGCATCGTCGTTTACGTCGTCATTGACGTCATCGTCCAGGTCGTCGTTTACGTCATCATTTACATCATCGTTAACGTCGTCGTCGGCGTCATCATCCGCGTCGTCATTCACATCATCGTCGAGGTCGTCGTTTAAATCATCATCGAGATCATCGTCCGCATCGTCGTCGAGATCGTCGTCGGCGTCATCATCCGCGTCGTCATCAGGCGAAGCCGTGTCGTCATCGGCGTCACTGTCGTTATCGTCGTCATCATCCGAACACGAAACCGCGCTCAAAGCCATGACGGAAAACAAAAGGAAGATAAAGCCAAGATAAAAAGGTTTCATCACAATACCCCTTGCGCCCGCTTGTTCATGAAAATTGATACACAAATATAACGCTAGAACGGATTTTACTCCTATCGATTTGCGATGGCAAATGAAATTTTAAAATATCTTGTTTAAGGCGTATTTCTGTAATAATCAGTATATCGGAAAAAACGCATGTTCCAGGCCGCTTTTGTAGTAGACGATATGCATGACGCCGCCGGGATCCAGAATCATATCGGCTCTCTTTCCATTGTAGTCGCGTTCATCGTCGATTGTCACACTTTGCCAGGTTCCGCTTTTGTTCGTCGCGTATTTAAACGGACCGACAGGAGCGACGTAGTAGGTAACATGCGTCGCGCCGTCGGCATCCAGAACGATCGACGTCGAAAGAAGGTCTCCTCCAACGACCGTCGCTACGGTTTCCATATTCCAGACCCCGCCGGCGTTGTCGGCGACGACGAGGTCGCGGTCCACGCCAATAAAGTATACGGCATGAATGACATCGTTATCGTCCATCACAGCGTTGACGCCCAGCCCGTATGGTCCCAGGGCGAACTCCTGCTGAATCGTCCAGTTTCCGCCGATTTTCTCCGCGTGACACATCGAATGTTCGTAAGGCGCGACGTTGCAGGGGTAAAGGATATGGACGTTTTCGGCGGAGTCGATCATGATCGAGGTTTTGTTGTAGGGATAGAGGTGATAGTCGGGCGCTTCAAGCACTTCCACGCCATCGCCGGGCAGAGTTATGTATGCGACTCTTTCCACGCGTGGTGAAAATGAAATGCATTTGCCGAAAGCGAAATGGGCCGTTCCTGCCGAATCCAGAGCTACGGAAATGCCTTCGCCGGTCTGCCGGAAGCAGTAGTCGGCTTCATCGCCGAAATCTTCGTCCAGCGTGACGATCGGTGAGTCGGGTAGTTGGGCTTTGGCTTTGCCGAAAGTGTTTCGTTCCCAGATATCCGGATCCTGTTCAAGGATCGATTCGTAGTTGCTCGAATATCCCAGGTAAACCGAATCTTCGCCGTCCAATATCAGGGCGTTGGATTCGCTGTGGTCCAGTTCTTCCGACCACCAGTAGCCTTCCTCCATGATATTTTCGCAATCACCAGCCTCGATAACTGTCGACTCCCAGGATCCGGTTTCGTTGGAAGTCAGCCACATGTCCGCGGCCGTGCACGATCGATAATGGTAATGCGTGTATTGAAAAGCGATCTGCAAATATCCCGTAGAAGAGACGGCAATGGATATCTCCCCGCAAGATCCCGATCCGCATCCGCCGGCGCGTTCGTATTGAATCGGGAGTGTGTCGTCGTCGCCGGTGTCGTCATCAACGGTGTCATCATCGACATCGTCATCCACATCGTCGTCGGCGTCGTCATCCACATCATCGTCGACATCATCGTTTGCATCGTCGTCAACGTCGTCATCTGCGTCATCATCCGCGTCATCGTTTACATCGTCGTCAACGTCGTCATTTGCATCATTATCCGCATCATCATCGTCGGCATCCGCGTCATCGTCGTCAGCCTGCCCTGAGCTTGTCGAAGGTTCGTCATCATCCGAGTCCGAACCGAAGCAGTTGAGAGTTCCTGCAAAAAGGAAAGTGAGGCAAAGCAGAACAAACAAACGAGTCATGATCAATTTCATGCGAGTCATCCTTTTAGCCCCGTTTGGAATTGATTAATAAAATGATAATCAGTTCAAATTTCTAAAAATATTATAAAACTCTTTTGGTGATTTTCCAAGGGGCGGTAACAGACCGGCGGTAAATTCATCGGGCGAAATAAGTTTAACGGGTGTGAAAATCCTTTCTCGCCGCCATGACGCCTGAAGTCCTGACCGGTTTTTTCCGGCGGCCGCATGCAACGAATAAAACATTGAATATTCGTTGCGTCAAAATATACGATCTGTTAAATTCCATGATGAAAATATTAAAAATTGCGATGAAAAAACGACATAGCAAGGATGCCGGCTTAAACGACAGGCAAAACAATTTCAGGATTCAGCAAAACGGGAGGCAAATCATGAAGACGTTCAGGTTTATGATGACGGTGTTTCTGATGGTGTTTCTTACCGCCGCACTGACTTTGGCCTGCGGTGATGATGACGACCCTTCGACAAGCTCAGGGCAGGCTGACGACGATGCGGCGGACGATGACGCGGACGATGACGCGGACGACGACGTGAATGACGATGTGAATGACGATGTCGACGATGATGTGGATGATGACGTTGACGATGATGTGGACGACGACGCGGACGATGATGATTTTGAAAGCTTTTTCCCGCCTGAGCCGGGATCGCTGGGCGTCTATCGGTTGAACGCTGGAAATGATCACTGGGATGTTCCCGCCGTGATCGTCGGCGAGGATTCGGATACTTTCCCCGGCGAGACGTATACGGTCATGGAATTCGGCGACTTTGATACGCCCGGAAATGCGGGGGCTATACTCTGGGCCGACTTCACCACCCCCTATAAACCTGGTATCAAAGCCATGGAAGCTTACTCCGATACGACCAAGGGTGAGGGATGGGATATCAGGGAGGTTTTTGACGATGTCCTGTATATGGATTTCAGCGGTGAAATCAATGAAACAGATACCGTCGAGACCGGTTTAACCATATATTTTCCCGACGACGAACCGATTAGCCTGGATCAGGCCATGGATACCACGCTGATTTCACTCGACGCATCGACGGAAGTTCCTTATGGAACCGTTGACAACTGCATCCAGGTTTTGGCCGAGTTCTATGATCCTATGGAGCCTAATAGCAGATGGGGCGGAGATTTTTACTTCCACGGCGAATACGGTTTCGTGGAAGCGGCCGTCTTCCCAAGTTATGACGTTGTGGAGCTTGTGTCTCCCGCGGAATAAACCGGAAGATATATCGGATTGCGTCGCGTCAACGACTTGAGATGACCGGCAGAAAAAGCGCCGATGCGCCGTCCATGTAAATGGTATTGTTGACGATGACCGCCGTGCCGTCATCGGCATAGAAATCCGCGCCCGTGTTCATGTTCGCGTCGAAGCGCGGGTAATTGCTTGAACTGATGATCAGGCCGATGCGATGCCCCTGCGCGAACGTGTAGGCCAGATGATTCGTCAGGCGGATCGTCAGGCTGTATCGCGCGCCCGGCGAAACATCCGATACGGCGCCCAGATCCTCGCGAAGCTTGAGGCGTTGGATTCCCTCGCCGACGAGCAGGTGATTGCCGCTTTCATCCACGTCCGTGAGGCGCGCGGCAAAATCCGTATCCGCGCCGGTGGTGGCGGCGTCGATATCCACGCGGATAGCTCCGGCGACGCGCACGCTTTGGCCCAAAGCTTCGGTGACAAAAACGGCGTTGTCGTTGCGCTCCAATACCTCGGCCTGATCGTGCGGGCCGTGAGACAGCGTGGGCAGGAGAGTTTGCCCGCCGACGGTGGGCGAAGGGTCGTCGGGATCATATGGGTAGGATACTTCGCCGCCCGCCGGAGCCGTGTCCGTCAAAGCGCCGGTATCGGAAAGATAATATTTCGTTTCCACCGCGCCGGGCGGAGGCCACGTATCCGACGAGCCCGATTGTCTGTCGCCGGAATACACGTAGCGCACGCGCTCCCAATCGTCGGCGGCTGAAGGCAGGCCGCGCAGATGCCGATCGAAAAAGGCCAGGCTGTCGGTCTGAATCTGTTTTTCCTGGTCGGTATAATAATATTCCTGATCCGTGAAAGGGCGGCCCATGCCCGAGCTTTCGCCGCCGGCGGCGAAGTGTATCCAGTCGCCGACGAGCAGCCTGTGCGTGTCGCGTATCTCCCGCGGTGAATCGGCGACGAGCGACTCGAAAGTGTTGAAAGTTCCGGTATTGTACAGATCGTACCATCCGGCGACCAGGAGCATGGGGATTGTAATATCCCGGGCTTTATTGGCGAGTTCAATCAATGCCCACAGGCTGTCGCGGTAGGGATGATCTTCAACAAGACTCGCGCCGAAATATCCGAAAACAAAAGTCGTATACTCGGTGCGCAACACGCCGCCGGGATAATAATTTTCATAGGTCTGATTCATCTCGCAGAAAATCGGAACCGCCGCCGCGAGGGAAGGGGGCTTTTTGACTGCCGTCAAATACTGCTGCCGGCACAGGGCGGAAACGCCCCACAGGCCGACCTTGCCGTCGGACCAGGACTGCGCGGCGATCCATTCGACGAGATCATAACCGTCTTCGCCGAGACTCGGGCTGTCGTCGTATTCGGCATCCTCGGACCCGTTATAGCCGCGCCAGTCGGCGACCACGAATGCGTAATCGGCGCTTCCGAATAGCGGCTCGGTCTCACTTTCTTCAAACCAGAGTCCCCGGGCTTTTTCCTTGTTGTATGGAGTCTGCAATAAAATCGTCGGCATGCGGCAGGCGTCGTCGACGGGCCGGCGGATAAACGCGGCCAGGCTTTTTTCATCCCGCATGGGAATCATGATATCTTCGAAAAAATGCTCGCCGCATTCGCTTGCGTCATCGTCCGCGTCGTCGTCGGCGTCATCGTTTACATCGTCGTCGGCGTCATCGTTTACATCGTCATTTGCGTCGTCGTTAGGCGACACCGTATCGTCGTCGAAATTCATTGAGTCCGAGTCATCGGAAGAATCCTCATCCTGATCGCACGCTGATGAAAAAGCGATAGTCAGAATGCAAATAAACACGATAAGTATTTTAACGGCGCGTCCCATCCGATTCTCCAAAATATCCATACTTTAAACATGAGCTATTTTTCCCATTAAGAAAAGCCCACGTTAAAACATGATTAAGAGAAGGAATAGGGGGATAACACGCACGCGCCGCGCGGCTTCATCCTTTATTTTTACTTTAGGAATCAATAATAAGGAATGAAACTGCCGGCCTGTTTCTGTTCGTTTTCTTCCGGCGGAAACGGCATCGTCAATTCGATTTCCCCGTCCTCGTTGATCGCGGCCAGGATGTTTCCCGTGTCCTCGGTGATGTAGACGTCCATTCCGGTGGCTTCATAGGCGTCCAGGGTCGTTTGATAGGGGTACCCCAGGCCGTTTTCGCCGACGGAAACAATGCCGATGGGCGCGGCGGCCGCGTCGACGAAGTCCTGCGCGGAAGGACCGGCATGGCAGGGGATTTTCAGGATATCGGATGTCACCACATCGGGCCAGGAGCTTGCCAGGTAAGTCTGCGCTTCGACTTCGGCATCCGCGCCGAACACAAAATTTTTACCGGCATAAGATACGGCAATGAACATGGAGTTGTCGTTGACCGTCGAGAAATCGCCCAGCGTAATCAGAACGCGCAGCGCGGCCTGACCGATATATTCCACGAATCCGAAAGCGGGATTGAAGACGTCTCCTCCCCAATTATTGCGGGCCGGTACGTAGGCGTCCCAGGCGTCTTCACCCGGAAGCGCGTCGCCGTTTTCCCAGACCTCCAGAACATTCACGCAGTCGAACACTTCCGCCAATCCGCCGCAGTGGTCGAAGTGGGGATGCGTGACGATCATGATGTCCAGGGCTTCGATGCCAAGTAGATCGAAAACAGGGCAAATGGCGTATTGGCCTTCGCCGATGCTGCCGCCGTCGATAAGGACGTAGCGCATTTCCGGGCCTTCGGGGATGCTGATCAGCATGGAGTCGCCCAGGCCGACGTCGAAATAAAGAACGTTGAAACCTTCGAGCTTCAATTCGCCCGTGTCGTCGTCGTCCGTGTCGTCGTCGCCCGTATCGTCGTCATAGTCATCATCCGCGTCGTCGTCGACTGTCACGTCAAGCAGGTCGCCGGGGCCGAAAGTATCCTTGCCCATTGTGTTGTTGTCGTAGTCGCCGCTGCAGGAAACAAATAGGGCGGCGATTATCAGAAAAACAATCACCGCCCATCGGTTTACCGAAACGCTCTTGCGTGATTCAGTCAAAACTTTCTCCAAAGCGAAAGCCTGTTACTTCGTAGCGTTCGATGTGAGCGCATACGACAGGGCGAGAAATCCGCCCATTCCGCCGGCCGCCACGGGCTGGCACATGATGGCTCAACTGGAGCCCATGGCCTGGGACAAAAAACTGAATCCCAGACCGCCGGCGACTCCCAAAGCCGTAATCAATACGATCTTAAGCATTTGGCCTCCTTGCAATCAAGTATAATCACGTTTTCCCAATATCAAAAGCTGAAAGCGAAAATCGGCGCTTTGCGTATGATTTCATACGAAAGTGTTTTCAGGTATGATGTGTGTCACGTCATTTGACAAAGGAGGCGGCTATGCGAAATTTCAATGGCTTTATTATTTTAATCGTTGCGTTTTTCCTCGTGGCGTTGATTGCGTTTCCGGCATACGCGCAAAGCGAAGACAGCGACGACGGTGACAGAACGGAAGACGGCGATGAAGCCGACGATGCGGATAAGGCGGGCGAGGCGGAAAAGCCGGCCGAAGAACCGACTGATGAGACGGTCGAAGAAGCTGTCGTTGATCACGGCAACGATCCCGGCACGAGGCCGTGGATGGTGTTGACGGGCCGCCTGGCTTTCGGCGGCGGCGCCGGGAGTTTCGAAGGCGAATGGGATTTCATGAACAGCACGACGAATTACAAAGAAGACGTCGACATGGAAGGCGTAGGCCACAGCGCGTTTATTCCCGAGGTGTTTTTCATGCCCACGAAGGCGCGGCAGTTTATCATTTCCGCCTCGATTCCCATGGGCAGCGGCAACGGGACGCTGGACAGCGACGTTGTTTTTCAGGAAGACGATTTTTCTTACGGATTCACATTCGTCAACCTGGGTTTGGGCTATCAATGGTTTTTCGGAGAACTTGAAAAAACCAATCTCATGCTCATGACGCATATGGGAAGCGGGCGTTACTGGATGCGCATCGAGCCGGACGATTTCCGGGACGAGCGCACCACGCGGGCCATGAAAGCCTGGGATTTTGATCTGTCCGTCGGCAGTTTTCATCGATTCAATAACCGCGTCGTTTTGGGCGGCACGCTGGATTACTGGGCCATCGGCTTTAATGACAGGGCCGGATCGAAGGACTACGTGGACGCCTACGCCAACGGCGGTCTGGCGGGAATGCGTCTGAATTTCCTGGCCGGCTACGCGTTCTAGCTGATAGTGATTAGCGGTTAGCGGGTAGCAAGGCTTTAGTACTGAGTTTGCCCGTGCAACTGTTCGCCGTAAGAATTTGGAATCTGGAAAAAAAACTCCGTCTTGACGCCGCCGGACCATCCGCCTATATTCTGGCGGTTTTTCGGGCCACATGACAAACGCCTTAATATTGGAGCAAGCGCAAAATGGAAAAGCATGAAATTCTGAAAATGGCCGTGCCCAAACTGCGTGAAGAGGTAGAAAAGCTCGGAACCCAGTACGGTATCTCCGGAATGAACAAAGAGCAGCTCATCGCCGTTATGTTCGAGGCCAATAATATTCCTCTGGAAGAGACTCTTGATATCGTCAAGGATCCGGAGCTGAAAAAGAATATCAAGGCCGTGCAGCAGCAGTGGAAAGAGGCGCTGGCGGCGAAGGATAAGATTAAGGCAGCCAGACTTCAGAAAAAGCTTCACAAAATGAAGCGCACCACGCGGTCCTGGACCAAAGCGAAGATCGCGGCCAAAGCCCAAACCAAGCGGGGCGGCTGAACCTATCGCAACCCCCGCATTTTGATTTTGGTTTCGCGAGAGTGGCGGAACTGGCAGACGCGCAGGATTTAGGATCCTGTATCGCAAGGTGTGGGGGTTCGAATCCCCCCTCTCGCATAACTCCTTATAAGGTTCTTCGAGAATATTTCAGCATTCATCAGCACGGACAAGCGCCCTCGCATCCGTCTTCGCCAAGGCTTCGGCGGACAAGAACTCGGGCCAAGGGGCTTGCCCTTACTCATCCTTTACACTTCACCCTTCCTCCTTCAGCCATTATCACCAGTTCAGCATGGCTTTGACTTCAGACGTGTATTCGCCGCGGCTTTGATGCACGACCAGCGGAGGGAGGACGGTGGTTTCGCCGCTTGCTCCGGCAACGCCGCGAACGAGGGTGAAGTTCGCGTCGGCCATCTGGCGCGGCGCGACGCGGCGCACTTCGCAGGAGCCTATTTGCGTATCGCGCATAAGCGACAGCAATTCCTCCTGCCGCGTGGCCAGGTGAATCAGGCAGATTTTTCCGCCGGGCCGGACCAGGTATTTCATGGCATGGATCAGTTCCTTGAGATTCATGCGCAGTTCGTGGCGGCTGGCGGCGCGGATTTCGTCGGGACTGATATGTCCCGTCCCCACGGGAAAATAGGGCGGATTGCTGACGGCGATGTCGAAAAGCCCCGCCTCGAACCGCTCGCCGATGCGGCGGATGTCTCCGTGAATGATGCGCGCCCGGCCGGCGAGGCCGTTGGCGGTTACCGAGCGCTGTGACATATCCGCCAGATCGGCCTGGTATTCGATCCCCGTCACATCTTCAGCGCCGCGTCCGGCCAGGATGAGGGGGATCACGCCGCTGCCGCTTCCCAGGTCGATAATCCGATCCCGAGGCGAAAACTCCACGAAAGCCGCCAGCAATAGGGGATCGATGGAATAGCGAAAGCCTTTGAGCTTTTGAATGATGCGCAGCGGACCCTGCATCAGATCCTGTAGATTTTCATCGGGGAGAATTTCTATTTCGACCAGAGGACGCCTCAGCGTTTTTTCGATGCGCTCTTTTGGAAAATCCCCCCGGCGAAGCAAAAGCGGCGGCTCCTTGGACACGTCGATGACCGTGCTTCCTTTTGAAGGTGCAAGTTCGCCTGCGTCGAATAAAGTTAAATCGCTTTGGCCGGTAAAATAGGCCGCAACTTCATCGGCGCTTGAGGGCGCGGGCGCTTGCGTGGGATTGGCGCTCGTCGCAGCCAAAGGAATATTCGTCATCTTCACCAGCGAAAGGAGCGTGTCGGCCGAAGGCACGCGAATCCCGATTGTCGGCCCCCAGCCGGTCGCCGGGCCGATATATTGCTGTTTTGCGCGCCCAATGACGGTCAGCGGCCCCGGCCACAGATCGTCCGCCAGCATGTCGAAATCGGCGGGCGCCGGATCGAAAGTACGACGGGCCGTTTCCTTGTCCGCCGCAAGGCACGGCATGGCTTTTTTCGACGCCCTGTCTTTGAGTTCGCAGATTCGTTTCAGCGCTTCCGGGCGATCCAGGCGCGCCACGAGGCCGTAGAGAGTTTCCGTGGGAAATATGATGACCTGCCCCCGGTCAAGCAGGGAGGCCGCGCGCGCCAGGCTTTGGTGATCCGGCGCGTCGAAGTCGATCTTGATTCGTTCCATAAAACTAAACTCTGCCGCCGCGCTAGTGTTTGACTTGTCGAGGGCTTAGGATTTCGGGAAGGCGCATCGGAGATTCTTGGTTGCGAAGCGTTAATTTTTCCGCACAGCCTTTGGAAGGTTTTCACCACGCACGCTTGCCAAGCCAAGCCATGCACAGCCGGGGGCGGTCGCTCGACCTTGAGGCTCTCGACAGGCTGTGCCACACACGCTTGCAGATCCTAAATCCCGAACCCTGACCCCTATACCCTGAATCCTAAATCCTGGACTCAGGACCCTGAACCCTTTCTCAAATCCGTGTAACTTTATCGAAAGTCAAATGAGTTTTTAAACTCAAATGACCTTGGCTGACGGTTATCCGTTCTTCATGGCCTTTTGCAGCTTGGCGTTTTTCTTTTTGACGCCGTCCTTCATGGATTTTTTGTGCTCATCGAGTTTTTTCGCCACGGCGGGATCGGCGACGCCGAGAATTTGCGCGGCGAGGACGGCGGCGTTCACGGCGCCGAATCCCCCCACTGCCACCGTGGCGACGGGAACGCCCGGAGGCATCTGGACCGTGGCGAGCAAAGCGTCGAAGCCGGCCAGGGGCGTCGCCGCCATGGGTACGCCGATAACGGGAAGCGTGGTGTGCGCCGCCGCCGCGCCGGCCAGGTGCGCCGCGCCGCCGGCCGCGGCGATGATGACGCCGAAACCGCCGGCCTTGGCCTTTTTCACGAAATTCGCCGTAGCGTCCGCGCAGCGGTGCGCCGACAGGACCTTCACCTCGCAGGGAATGGAAAATTTATTGAGTTGATCCACGCATTTGGACATGACGGGCCAGTCGGAATCCGAGCCCATGATAACGGCGACTTTTTTCATTTTTTATCTCCGGTAAGGATTGTAAATAATCAAGTCAATTCGGAAGTCCGTCGCCCGCTAAAAGCGGGCACGATAAATACTGTTTGATTTCCGTAACCCACAGCTAAATCAGTGGGCTATTTTCACATTTCCTGCTACGCAGGCATGCACAGCCGAGGGCGGCTGTACTACTAATGTTGAAATTCTTTGCGTGGCGTCACGATTTTTTTCTCACGCCATATCCGTCGCGAAGCCAAAGCGGGCTTTTTCATAATGTTTATGGTCCCTTTCCCACGGCTCTGACGAGCCGAGCTATTCACTGTCGCCCTGCGGGCTCGCACAGGCGAGGGCGCCTGTGCCACACACGTCTACAGGGCCGAAGCCATGCACCTTTCACCCGGGCACGTCATGTGTGGCACACCCGCCCTCGGGTGTGAAGGAATGCCTGGCAAGCACATTTGGTTGCGGTCGCCAGACCGCGCTGTGCCACACACGCTGTGGCTGACAAACCGTTTTTCTTTGGCACGTCACATGTGGCACAGCCGCCCCCGGCTGTGTTGTTGTTTTAACATAAAGATGACTCCATCAATAATTTTGCAAGTGGCTAATCCACTAACCACTCGCCACTCACCACTACTTCAAATGTTGCTTCGCCTTTGCGCCGATGTCAGTGCGATAGTGCGCTTTTTCGAAGCTGATTTTCTCGACGGCGGCGTAGGCGTTTGCGATGGCGCCGGGAATGTCGGCGCCGAGGGCGGTCACGCCCAGGACGCGGCCGCCGCTGGCGACCACGCGGTCGTCGTCCAGTTTGGTTCCCGCGTGAAAGACATGCGCGTTTTCGCCGAAATCCCGGTCCAGACCGGTGATGACTTTTCCTTTTTCATAAGAACCGGGATAACCGCCCGAAGCCATCACCACGCATACCGCCGGTTCGTTTTTCCATTCGACCTGATGCTCGTGCAGTTTCCCTTCGGCGCAGGCCAGAAGCAGCGGCACAATGTCTGACTTCATGCGAAATAAAAGCGGCTGCGTTTCCGGATCGCCGAAACGAGCGTTGAATTCCAGAACTTTGGCCGCGCCGTTATCGATCATCAAACCGGCGTAAAGAACTCCCTGGTAGGGCGCGCCCTGCGCGGCCATGCCCTTGACGACGGGCTTCATGATTTTTACCATGATATCGTCGAACAATTGCTGCGTGACCACGGGAGCCGGCGAGTATGCCCCCATGCCGCCGGTGTTCGGGCCTTTGTCGTCGTTGAAAACGCGCTTGTGATCCTGACTCGTGCCAGGGGCATAACCGTTTTTCCGTCGCTTAGGGCTATGAAGCTGGCCTCCTCGCCGCGTAAAAACTCCTCGACGAGAACCTTGTCTCCGGCGTCGCCGAAATCCTTATCCACCATGATGCTTTTCAGGCCGGCCTTCGCGTCGTCGATTGTTTCACAAATCAGCACGCCTTTGCCGGCGGCCAGTCCGTCGGCCTTGATAACCACGGGAACTCCGAAGTCGTCCAAAGAGGCCAGGGCTTTTTCATACTCGGTGAAAACGGCGGCTTTACCGGTGGGGACCGAGTATTTTTCGCAGATGGATTTCGTGAAAGCTTTGCTGCCTTCGAGCTCGGCCCCGGCTTTCGTCGGTCCGAACGCCTTGAGGCCTTTTGCGCTTAACATATCCGTCAACCCGGCGACCAGCGGGGCCTCAGGGCCGATAACCGTCAGGTCGACGGCGTTGGACTCGGCAAATTCCGCCAGGGCCTCGACATCCTCGGCGGAAATGGCGACGTTTTCCGCCACAAGGGCCGTTCCCGCGTTTCCGGGAGCGCAGTAGAGCTTTTCCACCAGCGGCGATTGAGCGATTTTCCAGCAAAGCGTGTGTTCGCGACCCCCTGAGCCGACGACGAGTATCTTCATACCGTTACCTCAAAAATTTGTGATTCGTTTTTATCTAAAAGGGTGATTCGATGTTGCGCTCTTTAAAGAACTCCTTGAGTTTTTTCAATACTCTGGATTCGATCTGGCGCACCCGCTCCCGCGTGATCCCGTACCGGTCGCCGATATCCTGCAGGGTCTGGGGCGGATCGCCGAGCATTCTGTTTCGATAAATGTCCAGTTCCTTGCCCGACAGGCGGCTTTCGAATTCCGCCATGGCGTTGTGATATATCTCGTCCAACTGCCGATCGGACAGAACCTCGTCCTGGAGTACGCTTTCCGACGGCGTTAATTCTCCCATCGTGGTGTTGGAATCCGTGGTCAGGGGCGAATCGAGGCTGAGTTCGTTGCGCGACATGCGCTTATCCATCTCGATAACGTCTTTTTCGCTGACGTCCAGG
>CAXXWT010000005.1:0-787849 GCA_963674685.2 bacterium
CGATGGCGGTGACGACAATGATGGCCTTCTGATGCTTTTCCGTGCTGGCCCGGGCCATGGCGGATAGGATGCTATTGAGGATACCGTGTTGTTTCCCGTCTTTGGATTTCGACACGGGCGGCGGGGAAGAAGGAAAGTAAAACCGGATTGAGAATCAGGTCCGTGACGACGATGGACATAATCCAGAAGCCGCACATGATGGCCAGTTTCTGCATCAGAGGAATCGGCGTAATCGCCACGATGAAAACACCCGCGGCGTCGGTGATGATGGAAAGCAGTCCTGGTTTGGACAGGCCGCCGAACGTGGCGATGGCCGCTTCTTTCTTATCGCCGTATTTATCGTATTCTTCGGCGTAGCGCTCGATCAGCTGCACTGAATGGGAAAGCGCTCTGGCGCTGATGATGAAAGGCACCACAATAACCAGCGGATTGAAGTGATAATCCACAAGGCCGAACAGATCGATGCCTTTGACCTCCGCCAGGTAGTTGAGCAGTCCCAGAAAGCCGATACCCCAAATGGCGGAGAATGTCGCCGTGATCAGCGGTATGATGACGCCCACGAAATTTCTGAAATACAACGTCAGGCTGATGACGATGGAGGCGATGGTCAGCAGAAAAATGTAGATGAGCTGAGGATATTTCTCCGCGATCCATCCCAGCATAACCGGCCGCCCGATCATGCGTATCTTGTGATTCGCATCCTCTTCGGAAACGGCGATCTTTCTGATCGCCGTAAAAAGAGTATCGTCCATGGACCACTTCTGATCCTTGGCGATTTCCGTCATGCCGTCGGCGGCCTCTTTGGGATCGCGCCCCTTCGACCTCGGCGATGTGATGCACCACTTTCTCGATGGAGTCGCTGGCGCTCTGCAGGCCCTTTTCAAAGAAACCGGCGTACACCATCAGGGATTTATCGTCCGTTGAAACCAAAGAGCCGTGATATCGGCCGCTGGCGTAGACTTTGCGGCGAAGCTCGTCCAGACCCTCGGGCGTCTGCGGCACGTCGGGCCACATCACGGGATCGGACTTAAAACCCTTGATTTCATCCACCGTGGTAATCTTGATTTTCCGCTGCGCCAACGAAAGCACCGAGTAATTGTTCACGGCGGGGAGCATCTCGATAGCCTTGGTGATCCGCCTCAGTTTTTCCAGGGTTTCCGTGTTGAACACATCCCCTTCCAGAACCTCCAGGGAAATGGCGATGTGATCGGCGCCTCCGAAAACATCCTGATACTCGGCGTAGGTTTCCACGTAAGGATGATTTTTCGGGAACAGATCGATCGTCGGCGTTTTCATGTGAACGCGGGTTATCATAATCCCGAAGAGCGTGGTCAGAACCAAAACAACGGCCACCACGACAAGGCGGTTTTTAATAAAGAAGGTCCCGAATCTCTGTTTTTCCGATGGTTTCATTTTTTTATCTTCACTTCGTTTTTTGTTGATCGAAGCTTTTGCACGTAGGAGACGCGCAGTTCCAAGTCCGGCCTTTGTCGTCGGAAAGCATTATGACCCCGTGATCGCCGACGAGGATCCCTTTTCCCTGCTGATTGAAACTCACGGACCGAAGCCATGAGTAGGCGCCGGTCGAAGGCGTATTCATGTCGCCGCCCTGCATGGTCACGACCGTTCCCGCGTTTCCCGCGGCCACCAGGCCGCCGCCGGCGAAATCAAAGCTCAAAAGGTGAAACGCCGTCGGCGCCGTGAAAATTTCCCAGGTCTCGCCGCCATCCACGGTCTTGAGGATCATCCCCTTTGTCCCGACGGCGTAACCTTCCGTCGCCGTTTTGAACTTGAGATCGAAAAGATGCGACTCGGCGGGCACGGCCACGCGCTGCCATGTGAGGCCGCCGTCGACGGTTTTGAAAACACTGCTCAACGTGGACGCCTCGACATCGACTTCGAGTTGCGCTTCCCATGTGGGATATTCGCCGGCCAGAAACGCCGTTTTTTCATCGGTCATGCTCACGGCGTATATGGTCGCCGACGACATTTCCTCTAAAATTTGAGAGGACCAGGTTTTCCCGCCGTCGCTTGTGTTGATGACCACGCCGAAATTCCCGACGGCGATTCCGGCTTTTTCACTTACGAAATGAACGGCGAAAAGGTGATCTTCCACGCCGCTGTCCTGCTTCGTCCAGGTGTCTCCGCCGTCATTGGTGGTGAAAACCAGGCCTTTGCGGCCGACGATCCATCCTTTTTTGTCGTTGACGAAATCCACGGCAAACAAAGGCTCGGTTTCGCCGATATCGACGATCTTCCATGTTGTGCCCGCGTCGGTCGTTTTGAAAACCTTTCCCGGGTATCCCACAAGCAGGGCGTCGGTGTCGGAAATGAACTGAACATCGTACAGCCGATCGCGAAACGCCACCGGGACATTGGGATCGAAATCCGATGCGGCGACCCACGAAGCCGCCATGATCGACGCCATGACGACGAATAGAATGAAGGGCCTCCGAATGAGGCCCTCGGTCATACCTTTTTTTATCATATCGGTTACTTTCCGAGTTTACGCAGGTTGGCCAAAGTGAACTCGTCGGGAGTCAGCCCTACGTTGGACAGGGATTTCTGCCATCCGAATGCCGTAGCGTGCTCGGCCTGCAGGTCGACGACCAGCGAAGTGCCGACAGGCGCCGGAGAACTGTGGGGATCCGGCGATTTGTTCCAGGCGTTGACGAGAACCTTCCAGAGCTGACCCTTCTTGTCGTACGCGTCTTTCACGCAGATGTAGTACATCTCCGCATCAATGTAGAACACCATCTTGCTGTAGGGATAATCCGGGAATTTGGCCTTTGCTTCGACGACGTAAACGGGGCGCGGTTCCCATTTGCCCTTGAAGTTCCAGTGCGGCGCTTTGTCGAAATCATAGACATTTTTCACCACATCCTTGCCGTGTGAAATTCCGGCATTCATCGGCAGGAGCATGGTCTTTTTGTCGACGATTTTCCAGGTCATCCATTCGGGGTAGCCCATGTATCCGCGGACGTCTTCATAAAGAAGGTCCGTGTTGTTCCAGGAATCGCCTCGGGTTCCGAAGGCGAAACGGGTGGATTTTCTCTGAGCCGGAACGTAGATGTAGCCCTGCTGATCCTTGGGATCGATGCTCCGCGTGTACATGGCGGAGAATCCCTTTTTATCCAGCGGGGTCAATGCCGTCGTGACCGAGTAATACTGATAGCGTTTCGCCCGGGCCTCAGGGATATCGGGCATGGGTTCGATGTCCGTTCTGAAGCAGCCGCGCGTAATGTAGTTCCAGGTCCAGTCCTCGGATCGCTCGATGCCGTTTTTCGCGCTGATCCAGTAAACGGAAAACCAGTTTTTCGCGTCGTCGCCCTGGTAGGAGTAAATGTAGTTCCAGGCCACTTCCACGCCGTTTTTCGGTTTCGGGAAAGGCAGGCCCGCCTTGTATCCGTCGATCCCGATTTTACGATAGTGGGCGTTGGGATCGAGAGTTTTCGCTGTTCCCATGTATTTATTCGTTGCGGCGATGTACGTGTCCGCGGGTGCGACGGATTCATAATCCTTCGTCCAGATTTTAAAACCGTATCTTTTCACGAGTTTCTGGACGCCGTCGGGAACGAAGGCTTTGTACTGCTCCAGATTGGCCGCGCTGATAACCTCTCCGGCAGCGGGCGCCGAGGAGAGATCCGGTTTGAAACCGACGGCTTCGGCCCAGTTGGCGCGCGTCAGTTTTCCCTGCCCTCCGGCCAAAGTCGCCAAAGCGGCGACCAGCATCAGCGCAACCGCCGTTGCCAGAACTTTTTTATATGTCATTTCCGAAACCTCCTTATAGGTTCATTCAATACTGAGTTGACGCCTTAGAATTGATAGCGAACTTTTGCGTATGCTTCGTCGCGATCCCTGAAGAATCCCAGGTCGTAGTAGGGGTCCGCGCCTTGAATATAATTATATCCGGTCGTAATGCGCCAGTGGTTTCCAAAGCTGAAGTTGAACGTTGTGCTGACGAAACCGGAACCGTTCTCGAAGGTCTCCCAATCGAAAACATCCTCCGAACCCATAATCTCGGCGGGATATCGCGGCAGGTAAGCGCACACCACGCCGGGGGTGAACATGCCGTGAAAGTAAGATGTAAAAGCCGCGGCCACGAGCGTCGTTTTTATCGGCGTGGCCAGCGTGCTGTCGTATCCCGGGGCGTAGACGATGTGCCAGTTCTCGTTGCGCTCCTGCGAGCCGTCTTCCAGGGTTTCCAGGACATAGGGATTGCCGAGTTTGTACTCGTCTTCGTTGATGTCTTCCGGATTGAAATAGAAGTCCTGGAAGATGCGGAACACGGTGATGATGGACGACTTGGGATTGATAAATCGAATCTGGTTCGAGCGGAAAAGCTCCAGTGCATACGCCAGGTGATGCCTTTCTTCGCTGTGCATCTCGGCCCGCAGGTCCGACTGTCCGGCGGGAGCCGTGAGATCCAGGGCTTCCCATGTGCTGTTGATCCTGTTGTCCGTGGTGAAACCGGCGGACAGAGGCGAGTTGACGGCGTACTGGACTTCCGGCGTCAGCGCCGTCTCCAGTTTTACGACCATCCCGATGGGCGATTCAAAAGCATAGTCAAGCGAAAATCCGTACGTATTGAGTCTCGGAATACGCAGATACACATCGGCGGCGTGGTAACCCTCATCATCGGTTTCCCAGGATTTGATGACGTAATCGGGAATCGGCGGCGTCAACTGATGACCGTGGTAAGCGACCAGCGTGTAGGTGAGTCCGCCCAGGATCCCCTTCCAGCGAACGCCGACGCGGGAATTCGAAAGATCGTTTTCGGGATACTCCATAATCTTGTTCATGACTTTCAGGTCGGAAATGTAATCGTTTTTCGATCCGACGGGCAGACCCCATGCGCCGTAAAAAGTGGCGGGAGTCGTCACCGTATCTTCCGGATCATCGATGAGGGGAATGTACAGAGTCTCCAGATTGCCCTGCAGGACAGGAACATCGATCAGAAGTTTGGCCATATACAGGGGCTTGCGCGTGTCCTCGAAGGCTTCGAAAGGCGGCAGATGCCAACTGCCGTCCACCGGGTTGACCACGTCCAGAAGCCGGTACGTGGCCATGTCGCCCCAACTGACCTGCTGGCGGCCGATACGCAGATTGATCTTGGACGTCGCGTCGATGTCGACGTAGATCTCACGCAACTCATTTTCGTTGTAATACTTCTCGTGTGTGGCGTCGATTTTGGCCTGCATGACGTCGGGATCATGGTTGTATTTCAGGTCGAATTCCATGTCCGGCGTCTGCGCGAAGCGGTCGGCGCGCAGCGACGCGGATCGAACGCCCCGAAAAACGGCGTGAACCCCGACCACGTCAAAGGGCTCCCAGTCGGCTTCCAGAAGCAGGGTATGGCGGGCCATGGAAAGCTTTCCCACCCTGTCGCCGTGATTGGAGGGGAAACCGTCCTTATCCGATTCGTTGTGGTAGGCGTCATTGGTAAAAAGACCGTATTGCATTTGGAAATAGCCATTCAGATCGAAATTGCCGCTTTCGGCAACGGCCAATGACGGCACAAGACCAATGACGACCAAGGCGGTTGCACACAATCGACCCCAGCGCATGTAACACCTCCTGATTTTTATCGGCTTTAAGAATTGGAAAAGCGCTAATCCCACAAGATAAGTCGCAAAGAAAAATCGTCCAAGGCGAAAAAATAACGACCCGCTGAAAGCAAAGAGGCCGGGCGGCCGCTTTGCGGCCGCCCGACGAAAAATCAGATTATTTGGCCGTGCACCAGCTCGCCGTCGGATTTGTAGCGAAATCCTCGTTCTGGAAAAGCACGGTCGTGATCACGACGCTGTCGGCAAACACCTGCGGGATCACAGACGTGGCCGTCAGGTCGTTGTCGTCACCGGCGGTCGCCGTAATGGTGTAGTTGCTGCCCGGATCGGCATTGACGCCCACGAAGTAACTTCTCTCGGGGTTGGTCCCTTCGCCGGATTGCGGGTCGCCGGGAGTGGCGATATCCCTGTCCACGCTCGGGACGTATGTCTGAAGAAGCGCACTGTATACGAAGTAGTGAATCTCATCCACGGTAGGAGCGGAAGTCACTTCGGCGCAACCGACGTACTCTTCTTCACCGTTGTCATTAACCCAGTAGACACCGCCGGAAGCGAAGCCTTTGGCGTCGTCAACCTGGATACCCATCAGGCCCGCGAGAAGCGTCTGTGTCGCTGTGGAAACAGCCAGGAATTCTTCATCGCCGCCGCCGGTGGTAAAGTGGTACTGAATGGTGTCCTGATAACCACCCTTGCTCACTTTGATGCCCACGGCGCCTTTGCCTGCGGGAATATCCACCAGCTTGACATAGCCATTCTCGTCGGAGGTGCCCAGAACCTGGGGATCGAAAGAATTGCCGGTGGCGTCATCCAAAGCCTCGACCGTGGCCCCGGCCAGAATTGTACGCTCTTTGAAATCCAGGACGAGACCGGCGATTTCATCATCTTCCACATCGTCGTCGGCGTCATCATCCACATCGTCGTCGACGTCGTCATCCACATCGTCATCGACGTCGTCATCAACATCGTCGTTGACATCGTCATTGACATCGTCATTGACATCGTCGTCTGCGTCTGTGTCGTCGTCGGCGCCGGTGTCGTCATCCACATCCGCATCATCGTTGTCGTCATCGTCGTCGTCGCCGCAACCGACAAAAGCGGCCGTCACGGCAAAGACCCCCATCAATAGAACCATGAGGACCCAAAACAGATTTTTACCCATTTGCTTTCCCTTTCGTTTGAATTAACTACAGCCTTTTTAAGTACGCACTTTGATTTATTTCCCGCCCGCGGCGGGAGCGCCTTTCGCAACACATCGGAAGCGAAAGGCGCATGAGTCTTAATTTATTCCGTGCACCAACCCGGCGTAGGATTTTCCGGATAATCGCTCTTGTCGAAATAGACATTCACGATGGTGGCCGTGTTGGCGTAAAGCATCGGAATAATATTATCTTCCTGCTTTGCGTTTTCTTCCGTCCCGTTCGCCGCCTCGTCAAAAACCGTCGCAAGAAGGTTTACATTCGGTTGAGGATCCTTGTTGATGCTTACGTAGTAGCTCAGGGCGTGATTATCAGCCTGGGCGTACGCTTCCAAAGTTCCCTGGCCGTTGGCGGGTGTGGCGCCGTCAATATGGCGCGCCGCATTCGGCAAAGCATCGGGACCGAAATAATGAACGTCCGCTCCGTCATCGGGATCAAAGGTCACCATCGAGCATCCGACGGCGTTTTCATCTGTGGGATCGCCCCAGTAAACTCCGCCGGCGACGACGGCTTTGGAATAATCCATATCCAAACCCAAAGACAGAAGCATCAGGTCCCTGGTGCCCTCGTTAATCAGCAGGAATTCCTCGTTTGCCAATCCGACCTCGAAGTGGAACTGGATAGTATCCATGCTTCCATCCTTTGTCACCAGAACGCCTACGTAATCATTGCCTTCGGGAATTTCAAAGCTCACTTCGCCGCTCGAGTCGGTAGTAGCCGTGATCGGGGGATCGAAGGATTCGCCGGTTTCATCATCGACGGCTTCCACAAATGCGTTATTCACTTCCACTTTTGTCTGGAAATCTCTGACGAATCCATGGAGCACGCCGGGTTCGCCCGTTCCAGGACCATCATCGTCGTCATCGTCGTCATCGTCGTCATCGTCGTCATCTCCGCCGCCGCATGCAAAGGCAACAGCCAGCGTCGATATCAGTACCAACAGTAATATCCAAAACTTTCTGTTCACCATTTTTTCTTCCTCTCTTTAGGCCGAAAATTTAAAGTCGACCGTTTGGGGCTTTTTCCAAGCCCTAAAGAATTGAATCAACCTTTTTTCACTTACTTTTCTGTATCAAATACTACTCGGGACATAAGGAAAGTGTCAAGAAAGAACTCCAAAATTTTCGCGACCGGCCCCTCTTTGAATATCCGGGGGAAAGGCGATAATTTCCTTATTATTCAACATGTTAAATGAGATGCTCATGGATTGTGAAATACTTGGTTTCCAGTCGCCGAAATGGCCGGAGGCGGGCTGAAACATCTGTTTTAATGGTATTTAAAGGTTTGTACGTTCTAATCTCAAAATCCAATAATCAGGCATTAACCGACATTAAGAGATGCTGTCCGGCGCATCTTCCACAATGCCAAGATGCAAAGTCACCACGCCCGGGTGGATATGCCAGGGCCATAACGCCGCATAAAAAAACTTCTTATGCTCTTCCTGCTTAAGATAAACCGTTTGATCCACGTAGGCCCCGCCCAGTTTTCTGACAACAGGATTACTGATGACATTATAATCCGCGGGATAACCGGATGCCTTGACCGGCTCGCCGAAAAATTCCTCGAGAATTTTTTCACCGTCGCCATCCAGGCCGTTCAGCAATTCAATTTCCACGGGACTATGCCTGGTTTTGTTTTCTCCTCTTATTATATGTTTTGGATTATCCGAAAAATGAGACACGATTTTTTCAAATTCCGTCGTCATGGCCTGCTCCTTGAAGTGCAAGAATCAAAGGCACTTTCCCGCAACCCAGACTTCCCCCTGCCGGATGCCGTGTATAAATCGAAAAATTTCATTTTAAAAAAGCACCGAAAAACTCTTTGGCTTCGCTCATCATTCCATTCCCGTTTATTAAAGGCGACACCGAAAAACCCATACATATCGTATCGGTTTCATTTTGGAGAAACCTAAGTTATTTTTACGAATTTTAAGGGTTCATCCGGAATTACCGTACGTAAGAGATAAAGAAGAAAAACGGTTCTTCGAGGATTACCGTACTTTCATGACCTCCCGGCAAAAAGCTAAGAAGAAAAATTATTTTTTTTCTTCGCGGAGCCGGTCAAACGCCACTGAACAACCCGAATTTTTTCAATAACAACAATGAATTGGAGCGATAAAGTTCAAGAAGAAGTTTAAAAAGAGTTTGACACTTCGACCTTTCATCGTTTAAAAACGACAAAATTGCGGAAGACGGTGATGGGAAAGAAAGCTGCTCGGCAAATCACATTAATTTCAATCGTTTGGTGCATTTCAGTGGCGCTTTCTTCCTGCGCTCACAATTACGTTAAACCTGAAGAAATGACTGAGATGAAATCCCAGATGACCGAGTTGCAAAAATCGGTGGCCAATTTGAATATACGGCTGGAAGAATTGAATAATTCGGTTTTTATCCTGCAGGAATCCACGAAAGCCAATCGCGAATCCGTCAGGGATTTGAAAAACAAGATGAAAATTCCGACGGTTTATATTACCGACCCCGACACGGCCGGCAGCCGCCGATCCGGATATGCATCTCTTCCCCCGGCCCCCGCGGGAAGCGCGGATGACGGCGGTCATAACAACGAACCGGCCGCCGTTGGTTTCGTTTCGGCTTCAAAAAACGGCGAATCGAATGATTTGGCGCCCATTATCGAGCAGTTTGAAAACGGCCGCTACGGTTTGGCGGCATATGATCTGGGAGCCTTTCTGGCGAAAAATCCTTCGTCATCCGACGCTCAAAAAGCGCGATTTCTTCTTGCGGAATGCTATTTTCAACTTGGAGACCATTCCCAAGCGGCAAGAGAATATGCTACGTTGCTGGCTGACGGCCCCGGCCCATTCGCGGCGCGTGCGACATTGCGCAGCGCGCAATGCTTCCGGATCCAGGGCCATATTGAAAAATCCAGGCAAATGTACAATAAAGTAGTAAAATTATATCCCGGCACGGAAGAAGCCAAGATCGCTGCCGCGGAAGCAGCCGGATTGTAACGGTGTAAACCCGATGAGGAGTTGTTCAATGCGAAACAAGCACATCATCACGATTTTCGCGATGGTCGCCGTGCTGGGCCTGATGGCAGGCGTTTCATGGGCCATTTCACAAAAGCCGGTCTCGAAGGTTGTCATGGAAACAACCGTCGTGGATTACACGATCAGCCCCGGCGACACGCTTTGGGGCATATCGGCCAATTACTACGGCGATCCCTGGCTGTGGCCCGTGATCTGGGAACTGAATCCCAAGATCAAGAATCCCCACTGGATTTATCCGGAACAGAAAATCAAGATCAAACTGGAAAAAGGCAGAGAGTATGTTTTCGAGGCCAAGAGCATCGAAGCCCTGTTCTACGCTCCGGAGGATTGGTGGGATCCCACATTTTACTACAACACCAAATCCAACGCCCTGGATTTCATCAGCAAAGCGACGTTTGATCAGGCCGGCGAAATCGTCGACCAGTTCGACGACGAAGAGATGGTCGGACAATATGACACGGTTCGCTTCACCATGAGTGAAAACGCGAATGTCCAGATCGGCGATGTGTTCACCATTTTCAACACCAAGGAGAAGGTTCATCATCCCACGGAAGGTGATTACCTGGGCTACGTCGTCAATGTTCTCGGGGAAATCGAAACAAAAAAAATCACAACCCTTGAAACCGGTCGAATCGTTTACGAAGGCGAAATCATCAGTTCGAGCGCCGAAATCGGCATGGGCGACAGAATCATTTTCATGCCCCGCGACGAATACATCGTCACCTTGAACAAAACGAGTCTTGACTTGAAAGGCGCGGTCATCGCGTTCGAGGAAGGCCACAGATTCCTCGCACAGCACGATATTGTATTCATCGACCTCGGCCTCAAGGACGGCCTCGAAGTCGGCAACAGCTTCTCTATATGGCGGGCCAGCAAGAACAAAAAGAAACTTCCGGGATACTTCGTCGGCAACCTGATCGTTTTACATGTCGAGCCCAACGTATCCACGGCTCTGGTCACAAATTCCCTTTCCGAACTGGAACTCGGCGACACGATTCAAAGCGACATCGAATAGCATTCGAAGAACAACGAAACCGGGCGGATGACGATTCGCCCGGTTTTTTTTGTCCCGCGGCCGTTTATCCATTTTCATTTTCAAGGCCGCTTGCCGCCGCCGATAAGCTCCGGAATCCCGATTGGAAAACTTTACAATCCCTTTACAAATTACCGACGCCCCAACACAATAGATTTACATTTGGCCGCTATTTTTATTTTCGTAAGCTCCTTCACTTATACGGGAACACTTCCAGCACCACTGTCGCCCTGGCCATGGATCGGTTATTAAAGGAGCGGAAACTGGTCAACGATGAAAAACTTCTTCTTTCAACCGCCGCATCCGGCTTCACGATGCTGACGGCCGCGGGTCAACGGGTGTCGGGCCAATGAAAAAGTACTTCAATATTTATCGCATCATCTTAAAGGTTTTCGGTTTCAGACTGCGTCCTCTGGGCACTTTTGTCCTGCTGCAGCTTCACCGGGTCATCAACGCGTCCACGCGGACTCTGGATCACGTTTTGCACCCGGAGTTCCGCAATAAAAAGATCGACCGCCCAATTTTCATCCTGGGCAATCCCAGGGGCGGCACCACTTTCGTTCACCGTTTTTTACTCAACACGCAAAGGCTCTGCGCTTTCGAGCTTTGGGAAATGCTCTTTCCGGCCGTCAGCGCCCGGAAAATATTCGGCGGCATTGTTCATAAATTCGCTCCCCTCTCCCCGGCCCGCTACCACAGTTCGGAAGCCCACGAAACCAGCCTGCGTGATGTGGAAACCGACGACGCCATGGCGTTTTTTCATTTCGTGGACGGCGGATTTCTCTGGTCCTATTTCCTGGCCTGGGAAGACCGATGGCCGAGCGCGCAGACGAAGTCCTATTTCGAACTGGACAATGCGCCGGAAATCGAAACGAAAAACCTTTTCGAATACCTGGAAGGCTGCTGGCGGCGAAATATGATCGCAAAACAATCCGACAGATTCATTGTAAAAAGCAGCATCACGACTTTGCGCGTGAAAACCCTTCTCAAAAGGTATCCCGACGCCAAAATCATCTATGTCGTTCGCGATCCGCTGGAGACCATCCCTTCCGGCATGTCCCTGCTGACCGGCGTTTTGGAGCAATCCTACGACATGTTCAATTCCGCGAAGCCCGAAGATTTGTCGCGGTACCTGGAAAACCTTTATCAGGGCTCCGTCTACATGTACCGGGCGTTTCATGAATCCCTGAAAAACGGTGACATCCCGGCTGAAAACGTCAAAATTGTCCGCTACCCCAGTCTGATGAGCGATTTTGAAAACACCATGAAAGGCCTTGTCGAGTTTCTGGAAATCGATCCGGCGCCGGAGTTTTATGAAAAAGTCGCCAGGCAGTTGGAAAAACAAAAAAGTTATAAGAGCAAGCATAAATATTCGCTTCAAAAATTTGGACTTAGCGAGGATCGAATCCGCAAGGATCTGGCTTTTGTTTACGAGGATTACGACCTTTAGCATATATGGGAGAACGCACATGAAATTCAGAATTTTTACATTGCTTTTAGCCGCGCTGCTGCTTTTGGGCGGCTCCGTTTTCGCGTGCGGCGACGATGATGACCCTTCGACAGGCTCAGGGCAGGCTGAAGACGCGGATGACGACGCCGATGACGATACGACTTCGCCTGACGATGACGACACGGGAGACGACGACACGGAAACCGCCTTCAACTCCGCCGTCCTGGCGGGCAAAACATATTATTGCGACATTCCCCTGGGCGCCTGGTCGAAGCCCATAGGGTCGGCGACATCATCGGATACTATGTTCCGATTCTGCTTTTCGGCGTGCAAAGCATCGAGAAAAGCGCGCTGGATATAATCGCCTCTATCGGCGTCGAAGGCGACGCGATAACGCAGGATGAATGCGTTGCGACCACGTCCTTCACGGGCGGAAGCGTGAATGAAAACGGTTCCTTCGAGATCGGTCCCGAAGACTATCGCATAAGAGTCCACATGATCGATGCCGTCATGTATCGGACGACTCTTACCGGGACATTTTCAAGCGACGGATCAGGATTTGAAAACGCGACGCTGGCGGGTCTTTTGGATGTCAGGGAACTGATCGCCCTGTTCTACTATGAGCCGGACGTGATTTGCCAGATGGCCTCCACGTACGGTATCGAATGCCTCGCGTGCCCCACGGACGAACAGGCTTATTGCGTGGAGGTTATGGCGGAAGATTTCGTCGGCGAAGCGGCCGAGGATCTGTCGATCGATGAAATCGGGCCGGATGACATTGGCGATGAGTGCGATAATACGGACGACGACTTGGATGACGACGTAAACGATGATCTCGACGATGACACGCTCGATGATGACACGGATGACGATGCCGCAGCGTGACCCGATCACGGCGCGGGGTCTCATTCCGAAAAATAAAGGGAACTTATTATGACAAAAATTTTCTTATTCATTCTTCTTCTTTGCCTGATTCCTTCCATTCTGATCATCGGATGCGGCGGCGATGGCGACGACGACGACAACGACGACGGCCGGGAAGTCGACGATGACGACAGCGACGACGACGCCACGTCGGACGACGATGCGGATGACGACGATGCGGATGACGACGACGCGGATGACGATGCGGATGACGACACCGCGCCTCCCGGAGACGTCGTGGCGACTCTGGAAGTCAATCCCATTTGCGAAATCTCCTGCGTCGTCACATGGACGACGGATGAGGCGGCTACGTCCTGGGTCATGTTCGGCGAAGACGATAAAGGATACACCTATAAAATCGGCGCTGACGATCCGACCACGGACCATGAGGTGGTCGTTGTGGGCATGCACTCCGGCGAAACCCATAAACTCAAAGCCGTCTCCGTAACCGACGGCGGCCGGACTATCGAGTCCCAGGAACTTTCCTTCACGGCCGGCGATCTGCCCAGCGACAAATATGTCTGCGACGTGGATGTGTACAACTCCGATCTGGTCCGGGACGGCTGGACGATCACCAACCTTGCGGGCGGTTCCATGTCGACCTCTTTGACGATGGCGATCTACGACATGACCGGCGAACCGGTCTGGTATTACACGGTCCCCAACGTCAACGGGCGAATCGATACGGTGATCAGTTGGATCAAGGACAAATATGTTCTCGTCGGTCCCGGCGTCGCCGAAGGCGTCAAGCTCTTCGCCATCGACCTGGCGGGCAACGTCGTTTGGGAAGGTCCGGAGCAGCCCGGCAGGGGCATGGAGGATGACGAAGCCCTGCATCACGTTTTTTATCTTCTGGATGACGGCAATTACATCACCACGGCAAACGATATACGGAATCAAATCGTGGGCGATGAAATCCGAATATTCGACGAAGACCTCAATTCCGTCTGGACGTGGAATTTCTGGGACAGCGGCCTGACGCCCCATGCCGGCCCGGGTGGAACCTGGACACACGTCAACAGCGTCTCGCTGGATTACGACAACGACTACGCCTACATCAGCTCCTACGCCATGGAAATGGTTTACAAAGTGGACATGAACACGGATGAGGTTGTCTGGGCTTTCGGCGACGGCGGCGACTTTCTCCAGGGATCGAGCGTCTCTGATGATTTCTGGCATAAAGGCGGGCATGGAATAGACTACCTCGGAGACAACAAGCTCCTTATATATGACAACGGCAGCGTCAACAGATTGTACTCCAGAGCCGCCATCTATCAGTTTGACGAAGACGCCATGTCGGCGAGTTTGATCTGGGAATACCACGGGGCCGGTGAAAGCGACGAGTGGTATAACGCATCCGTCGGAGATGCGGATCTGCTGGATAACGGAAATATTCTGATCACCGCCGGCAACGGGGCGCAGAATCAATCCCAAAGCCGTTTAATCGAAGTCACGCAAAGCGGCGAAAAGGTATGGCAAATGTGGCTTTACAGCGGGATGGAAGCCCGGTATGCCGCGTTTCAGTCAAGCAGAATGCCCAGGCTGGCCGAAGATATCGACTGACGATTCGCGGAATCGGCTCCAGGCGAAAACCATCGCGATTTCATTACCAGGTCCGGTTTCATCTGAAGCCGGACTTATTATTTTATGGAATACAAATCCTGAATATATTTTGCGGCGGTGTCCGCCCAGAGGAAACGGACCTGCGAGGCGGTGTAGCTGATTTGCATCCATGCTTCCTTGTCGGCGAAAAACAGGCCCACGGCTTCGCGAAAACGCACGGTCATGTCTTCGATCTTTTCTTCGATGCTCGATCCGTCGAATACGAAACCGTCCACGCCGTCGCGAACCGTATCCTTCAATCCGCCGATGTTATGCGCCAAAGGAGGCTGTCCGCTGCGCATGGAGTACAACTGGCTGATGCCGCATGGCTCGAAGAGGCTGGGCATCATAAAAATGTGACCGCTCGAGTAGAGGCGCTCGGCGATGTTTTCCGAATAATCGCGAACGAACAGAAAGTTGTCGAAACGCCGCATGACCTGATGCAGTTTCTCTTCGAGTTGCCTGACGCCGACGCCGAGAATGATCAAAATCCCCTGATGCTCATCCAGAATTTTCAGAATCGATTCGAGGCCGCTGATCCCGTTTCGATCCTCATCCAGAAACAGCCTCAGTTTTTGATCCACGATTCGCCCGACGAAAGTCGCCACGAACTTGACACGGCGCCCTTTCCATTTTCGGACCCTTTCCAAAGACACACTCCGTAACTCCAATGCGTTTTTCGCGGAATTCGATATCGCCGGATCGGCCAGAATCACCTCGATCCGCTTGCGCAATTTGGAAAAGGGCCATCGGGAAAATCCCGCCTTGTCCGAGTAATTGATGGCGTTGAGAATTCCGTAGAGCCGCCCTTTGTCCATGGCCTCACGGAGAAAAACCTCAAGACCCTCTCCTCCGTAATACCCCCGCTCGTGATCGGAAGGGATAAGAATCTCCTCCGCATAACTGGGCGACACGGTGTTGACGGCATCGGCGTATTGAATGCCGGAAGTCAGGGGCGTATAGCACGGCATGTCGTAGCGGTGATCCGCCGCCTCGGCGAAAAGGCGCCGTTGTATTTCACGATCCTCCCCGAGTTCGGGAAACCATGACAGAAGCGAAGATTCGTCTCCCTGCATGGGGCGCGTGCCCTGCAAGGCAAGATTGTGAATGGTGAAAACGCTTTTCATCTTTTTCAATGCGGCGAAATCAGGATGCATTGCGCGCAACAGAAAAAGAGTCCCGGCGTGCCAATCGTGGCCGTGAATGATATCGACGCCTTTGATCAGTCCGGTTTTCGCGGTCACAATGCGGGCCACGGCGCTGCAGAACATGGCGAACTTGGACGCATCCGCCGCAAAGGGGCGATTCTGCTCGTCGTGCGTGTAGATGGGATCGCCCCGAATCCAAATATTCTCCAAAACGAAGTGTGATACGTTTTTTTTCGGTTTTTTCGCTTTGACTTTATACAGGACCGCCTGCTCGACGCTGCCGCAAAAAGGAAATTCGATCAGTTGCCTGCCGAGTATCTTATTTCGCTCGTGCAAAAATCCGTAGGACGGCGTAATAATCGAGATCTTCATTCCCAAATCGGCTAAAGCGCAAGGAAGGTGCGCAATAACATCGCCGACGCCGCCGGCTTTGCCGCCGCCCAGGGCTCCGTTCTCGGAAGCCGCCATGAGAATGTGTTTTTTCTGACTATTAGTCATAGTAAAAGTACTTCCCGGAACTTCGTTTAAAGGCGAATCGAGTGAAATGTCGTAAAATACCTCAAGTATCGCCGGAACCCTTTCCCCACGCAGTTATTATAAAGCATTCCGGCGGGAATGAAAGAAAAATCTATCATGCCCATGTCGACAAATATCTCCCCGTTTGATATTGTCTTTCCCGATTGGAGGGCGACATGAACAACCTGAAAATTCCGGCATTTATTGCAATTATTATCCTCATTTCCCTTTTCACGATCCATTGTGAAGAACCGGAAGTCGGCGATGATGACGACTCCGACGACGATGACGCCGACGAAGGAAATGACGACTTCAGCGACGATGACGACAATGATGACTTCGACGACGACGCAAACGATGACGTCGACGACGATATCGATGATGATTCCGACGACGATGTCGACGATGACGATGTTGATGACGACATATGGGATGACGATGTCGACGACGATGTGCTGACGCCCGAATGCCCCGAACTTCCGTGGATGTCCGATACCGTCGAGCTTCCTATTACGCTGCAGAACGGACCCGAATTAAACTCGTTCGGTTTTTCCCTCACCTTCCCCCTGGATTCCCTGCAATTCACCGATATCGCCGACGGGGATGTGCTTGAGCCGAACCAGATTCGATGCTCCTTTGAAGCGTCGTCATATATCGCATGCGCCGTCGATCCCCTGCCCTTGTCGATCCCGGCCGATACCGACGGCGTTCTGGCGACTCTGAGATTTCAGGTGAAAAACAGCCCCGATACCGCCTCGTTCATGATCTATGACATGTCCGGGGATCTGGCGGGGAATCCCGACTCGCAGTGCAACAGCTAGCCCGCACTCTCGCCAGGTTTTGCAGCGAGGGCGTTTAGACGGTTGGGAGTACGGGCTAATCACTCCTTCCTGTCAGCCCATCGGCGACGCCTCGATTTTCGCAGGGGGGAGTGTTAATATGCACGCGCTGCTTAAGGCTCAAATTAACCGGCGGCGACGGGCTCATGAACCGCGATTTCAAATGGCGTTTATGGGCTTGAATGCGTCGCTTATCAGGGCGTATTATTTGGCGGATTGCATACCTTCGATGGTTCACCGCGAAAAACAATGACGATAATCGCCCGGATTCACGAATGAGAAAGAAAACCAAAGAGGCCGCCGCACTTTTCGGATCGAAATTCTTTTTCCTCATCGCGGGATACACGCTTTATATCGTTCTGAGCAGGCTATTAAGTACGGAAGAGTTCGGTCTGTACGGAATCGTCATCGGCGTTTTGACGCTTCTCAACATGATTCTGACCATCGGCTCCATGCAGACCATCAGTCATTTCGTCGCCGCGCAAAGCGGATCGGAAAACGATGTTCGCCGCCGCGGCTTCGCGTACCAGAGCTTCATCGCATTTCCCATCGCGATCGGTTTTTTTATGGCGGCGCGGCCTTTGGCGGAATTCTTCCAGGAACCGGAATTGGCGGGACTGTTTCGTATTGCGGCGATCATCCCGTTTATGCACGCCTACGCCACGATCAACATCGGCTACTTCAACGGCTTGCGCCAGTTCGGCCGGCAGGCCGCCGTGGACATTGCTTATCAGATATTGCGCGTAACGTTCATCGTCGGACTGGTTTATTACGGTTTCGGATTGCGGGGCGTTATTGCGGGCTTCATCGTCGCGGTTTCAGGGCTGCTCATCATCTCTTTTAAACTCGTGACGCCGCAGGGCGACGGACGAGCGAAGGATTACAAACCGGAAGTATTCTTCAAATTCGCTTTACCGGTAATGGCCGTGGCCTTTCTTTTCAATGCATTGCTGCAAACCGACCTGTTTTTATTAAAGCGCCTTTCCGATCCTGCCGAAGGCGGACATCTGACGGGCTTGTATACCGCCGCGCAGTCCATCGCCCGAATCCCCTTTTTCATTATGATCGCCGCGTCCGTCATCGTTTTTCCCGTTCTGGCGAAACTCAAAGAAGACACGGAAATAAACGCTCGTCAAAGAGCGCGTTGGTCCGGCTATGCCTTGACCGGCTCTACGGCCGTTCTGGCGGGCATGGCCGCGTCGACTATCCCGTTGTCCGAAAAAATCATTTTGATTTTTTATCCGCCGCAATACGCCCCGGCGGCCGCGGCCATGGCGATTCTTATCGCGGGAATGTGCCTGATGACGCTTTTGCACATTTGCACAAGCATGATCAGCGGCGCCGGCCGACCGGGAGGGTCAGCCGCCCTGCTGACGGCGGCGCTGGGAATCCAACTGCTTTGCGTATTCGTTCTTATTCCAAGATACGAATTGACGGGCGCCGCGATCGGAACGGGGCTTTCGGCGTTCATCACGCTCATCGCCTGCGTTGCCTGGATGAAAAAACGGCTCGGCACGCAACTGCCGCTCCGTCGGGCCGGCGCTATCGCCGCCGTCACGGCGGTTACATTCATCAGTTCTTGGGCCTTTGACAGATTCTGGCCGCACCCGGGAATGATCGCCATCGTCGCATTTTTGGCCGGGATATTTTCTTTGCATTGCGGTTTGCTGGCGGGCATGGGTTTGTTCGGAAGAAATGGAAAGAGCTTTCCCGATCCGGAAGGCGAACTCTGACGCCTTCTCATCAATAATACGACAGAGTTGGATTCATGTTATGGCCGCTGCAATAGCCGAGGTGAAACCGGATCGAAGCGATCAGCTTTTATTGTGGATCTTTCTGATCTCTTCACGAGCCTCATTACAGTTCACGTTGAGTTCCAGGGCTTTGATAAAGTGCAATTCCGCAAAATCCATCTGTTTTTGCGCCGCATAAATTTTCCCCAAAAACAGGAAAGCCTTATAGATTTTGGGATCGAACTTCATCCCCTTTTTGATCATCTTTTCAGCTTCCGCGGCGGCGCCGGAGCCTTCCAGATTGAAGTGAATCCATCCCATGTAAATGTGAGCCTCGGCGCTTTCGGGGTCCTGGGCCAGAGCCGTATCCAGCAGCGCTTTGGCTTCCGCGAAATTGCCGCTTTCAATATGCCGCTCCGCGGCCTTCACATAGGCGGAAACGCCTTCGGATCCACCGGAATCAAATTCAACTTTCTTTTCCGTGACCTCGCCGCCGCCTGAATCATCGCCGAAATCGGACATACTCAAACCGGCATCGCCGCCGTCATCCGACGCAGGCTCGTCTTCTTCCCAAAGGGATTCTTCCGAAGCCTCCAGTCCCAGTTCGTCAAGTTCCTGAAGGGCCTCGTCCTCCGAGGGAGCCTCGCCTTTATCCTTGGCGTCGGAGTCGCCGCGATATTCTTCGAATTCAAATTCCTCTTCATCCGGAATCGCCATCTGCTCGGCGCTGGCTTTCTGTTCCGGCGCGTCGTCGGACAGCGACAAAGGAGCTTGCTCCTCGAAAGGATCGGGCATCGTCAGAGGTTCTTTTTTGGCGCTTTCCGGTTCTTCAAAAGCGGGCGGCGCGGGTTCCTCGGGCATGGAAAGCGGCTCGGGATGCGCCGGCGACTGCGGCTCCCGCATCGGAGGAGGAGAGGGTTGCGGTCTGACGATAGACTCCGAAGGGGGGGCGGCCGCCTCGAACGGTTCGGCTGGCATACCGCCGTCCACCGCCGCCTTTTCCGAAGCGACTCTCTCTTTGACTTTATCGACGCTTTTCAACGCCTCGGCGATAAGATCATCCCCGATGCTGACTTCGTAACCTTCTTTATCGTCGCCGGCCTTGATTTGCCGGTCCTGCTCCAGCTTTTTCTTCTGGTGTATCGCTTTATCGTCGCTGCTCTGTACGCTCTCCGGAAAACCGATGAAGCCGAGAAGAAACATGCCGTAAAGGATTTTATAGGCGACGCTTTTTTTCAATTTGGTCAGGGCGACTACCTGCCGGAGAGTGCGAACGCCGTTGACCATCGAAAAAACCCGCGTGCCGGTCGGTCCGAAAGCCATGTCCTCTTCCCGATAAGGGCAATCGCCGCGCTTGTGCAGGGGCGTTTCTTTACGGCCCCGAAACTCCGGCGGGAGTTTCTGCAGCGGATAATAATCGCGCATCCCGATATAAATCAGATTTGCGATATCGATTTTCAGGATGCGTTCTTTTTCCTCGACGATTTCTCCTTCCTTGAAGAAGAAATCCCCGTCGGGCCATTCGAACACCTTGAACAGCTTAATGGTGATATGGGAGTTTAACGCCTCGTACAAACTGTGCGGCGTCAGATATCCCTTGTCGACCAGATAGGAACCCTGGCGCGTCTCCCCCGCCCGAGTATTTTTAAAAGAGATATCCGCAATTTCCTGGGACACCTGCTTTTGCTGAATCAGATACTCGCCCAGACTGTCGCCGGGAAAATGCGTGCTGGTCACGGCGACTATCTTGCCGGAGTCGAAATGAATGTGAATCTTTTTCGGTCCTCTCGTCACGGCCAATATGCCGATTTTCGAGGACTGATAGAGATAGTTCAGGATTTTGGGAAAAGGCAACTGCTGCAGCGAGCCTTTTAGTGCATCACGTTTGGGACGATCAGTCATGGCCACCTACATTTAGAAATGAATTTGCCTGAATTGCCAATAAAATTTTAGGTCTTCCATGACTTTAATGTCAAGTGCGGATCGGAAATGAATGCCGATTCAGTGGATTAGCAGTTAGAAAGCTTGCAATAATACAATATATCATTAATTTCACATTTATTACATATTGCACAGATATCTTCTTGAATTTCAGTAATTGCAATTACGTCCTTATATGACCTGGATCATATTTTGTAATCGCGCTAACATATATAAAGGAGTCAACCGGATCTCCCAATGGAGGCCTGATCAGCCGGGGGGAAAGGCGAAAACTCTAACCATGAAAAGAATGGGAGGCGCGCAATGAAAATAGACAAAGATTTCATCGGTTCCGTACCGCTTTTCAAAAACTTGATCGGAAATGACGATCCGGACATTGAATCTTTCATTCAACCCATCTTCATTAAAAAGAAGCAGACGGCCTACAGGCCGGGGGATCCCTCGGACTCGATTTACATCATTCGCTCCGGACGCGTGAAGGTCGGCAAAACAACGGAAGACGGGCGCGAGATCATTCTGAACATGCTGAAAAAGGGCGACGTGTTCGGCGAGATGGCCTTTTTGGAAGACGGTTCGCGAGACTCGTTTGCGGAAGGCCTGGAAGATACGTATCTCTACGTCATCACCAAATCGGACCTTCTCAAGTTGATCAAGAGGCGGCCCGCCATCACCTATCGGCTGACCAAGATCATCGGCGAGCGGCGCAAGGAAGCGGAAAGGAATATGGAAAGCATCCTTTACAAGGGCGTCCGGGAACGCCTGGCCGGTCTGCTGATCCGCCTTTCCGAGGATTACGGCATCAACGACAGCCGGGGCAAGCTGCTTCGCATCAAAATCACTCACCAGGATCTGGCCAACCTCATCGGATCGAGCCGGGAAACGGTCAGCCTGACCCTGGGGGATTTCCGCCGCGAAGGATTCATCGACATCAACGACCGGAAAATCATCATCCGGGAAGCGGACTCGCTATCCACGCTGCAATAAGACCGCTCTCACGGTCTCGGCAGCGCGAATGAAATCCGAGACGATTTGTCAGTGATTTCCCAAAATCAGGGGCAGACCGTCCTTTCCGGCGCCTACCACCACGACCTTGGCGTTCTGGCTTTCGGCCAGCGCCATCGTGGCTTCGATACCCTTCCAGCGCAGAAGGTTTTCGTTGAGGCCCTCGGACACGATCTTCTGAAAATCGGCGATGCCCCTGGCCTCTACTTTCTTGCGTTCGGCTTCCAGTTGCTCCTTTTCCAGAACGTACCTCATCTTCTCCGCTTCCTGTTTCATGGCCAGTTTGCGCTCGATGGCTTCGGTGACGGATTTCGGAAAATCCATGTTGCGCAGCATGACTGCCTCGATGACGACGCTTTTCCCTTTGAGTTTCTCCGTGACGCTGTCAAAAATTCTCTGCTCTATTTCAGTGCGGCGCATATAGGCTTCGATACTTTGGTAACTCGCGATGACTTCGCGGGTTTGATTGCGTATCACGGGACGGATAAGGATTTCATAGTAATTCGGGCCGACTTCCTTGTGCAAATCGGCGACGCGTTCCGAATTCGGCCGGAACCGAACGGATAGATCGGTGCTGATATTGAGCTGATCCTGCGTGAGAATGGACAGCTTCTCCTGCTGATCCTTGATACGCACATCGTAGATGTACATTCTGTTCCAAGGCGCCAGCCAGTGCCAGCCTTCATTGTAAATTTTATCCACGTCCGTCCCCTTGCGCCAGTTGAAATAAACGCCCCGCCCGCCCGACGGAACGGTCGTTCCGCACCCGGTCGCCACGTACACCAGCGCGATCAGCGTGGCAATAAGCGCGATTTGCCTTAAAATTTTCGCCATGAGTCTGCCTCCCTTTGATGTGGATTTGCCTTTATGGATTGAATCATTAATTCTTTCGTTTCAAGACGCTCGGATTGATCCTGCGTCATTGTGGACACAGGAAAGTTCATCTTGCAACCCTTTCATTTAAGTCGGATAATATCGGGCGTATCAAACGAGGAGGATATCATGCCGACGCGCAAAATCCTGACAATGCTCATTCTGTTGATTTCGATAGCGCTTTTCGCGCAGGCCTGCGGCGACGATGACGACGATGACAACGACGACGCGGACGCCGACGACGACACGGAAACCGACGATGACGCCGACGATGATTCGGATGATGACGCCGACGACGACGCCGATGATGATTCGGATGATGACGCCGACGACGACTTCGATGACGACGCCGACGATGACGCGGATGACGACGCGGATGATCCGGCGCTTGATGATTTCGAAAATTCCAACTGCAACAATCTCAAAGTTGGCGAGGAGGAGAGCATCGAGTTCGATTATACCGATGACGTTTTAACGGTGATTCACCGAAACGGTGTTTTCAACTGTTGCCTGCAATACGTGGACGTGGAGATGACGGTGAATGCGATGACGATCACTCTGAATGAGACCGAATACACGCCGGATCCGTGCAACTGCGTGTGCCCGGTGGACGTCACGTCGCGCATCTCGGGTCTTGCGTCCGGAACCTATACCGTCGACATCAACGTCAATGGAACATTCGCCATCAGCGACGAAACAACCATCCCTTGATTGAACGCAAAATGGCGAATTCGAAATGCGGATGTCGATAAGCGATGCGCCGCACTCGATGGCGCGGATGAGAAAAAGCCCGGCAGGGCGCGGCTAAAGATTTAAGCCAAAACAAAGACGACAATACTGAGCAGCACAAGCAACGCCGCGTGCAAGGCGAGATAAACGGCCAGTTCCGAACGCGGGGCGCATTGGCCGCTGATTTCCGTGACGCCCAATTCAACCGGCGGCAGCTTCCCGCGAAAGAAAAGCGCCAGGTCGCGCATCCGCGGAACAATCATGGGCACCGACAAGCGATACTCCTTGTACGCCGAGCCGAAAACCGTTTCGCAGTTGCGCTCCTGCACGAAGCGATTTGTCGCCAGGGAATAGACGAGAAGAAGCGGAACAAAAAGAACGACGAAACTTAACGAGCCGCAAAAAACTCCCAATGCGATGACGCCCAGCAGTTTGCCGATGACCGAAGGATGCCGCACCAGGGCATACGGACCCTTGGCCACGAGGCAAAGCGGCCCGCCGAGATGAGACCCGGGGCTGCCGCCTCCGAAAATCAGCAGGTAGGCATAGGAATAGACGACGATCACGGTTCCGGCAAAAAAGAGCAATGCGGAAATGACGGCCCGCGCCTCGATGCCCAAAAACGGCGTCAATCCCCATGAACGATCCAGCATCAGCCCCAGCCACACGATGTAAAGGGTAATCGGCGCCATCACGAAAAGATGGATCAGAAAATTCCGATAGATACGCGGATCTTTGATAGTGTTGAAAATCTCGTCGGGTTTCAAGGTAAGTTTTTTCAAGCCTTTTTCTTTCGAACAACGCAAAAAAAGTATGGTTAATCGACGCCGGCCGTGCAAAAGCTTTGACAGGCTTTTGCCGCGAACATTATTGTGGCGAAATGAAAGTCGCTTTTATCCAGCCATCGATCAGGCGCCAGGTCTGGGCCGGCGTGCCGGACGTCGTCAACCGGGAGGACTCTCATCTCTTCCCTCCGTTGTCGCTAATGTATCTGTCCGCCTACGTCAAGTCTCACACGGACGCGCAGTGCGCCGTCGCCGATTTTCGCCTCGACAATCCGAGCGAAGAAACCATGAAAGCGCGCATCGCCGCCATGGCCCCGGACCTTGTTGTCATGACGGCGAACAGCCACGATCTCGTCAACACCGTGGATGTAATCAAGGCGGTGCGCGCGTCGCGAAAGGATGCGTTCATCCTCATCGGCGGCCCCCACGCCAACGCCTTCCCCGACATGGCCGCGCGGCTGCCGGGCATCGACGCCGCAATCCGCGGCGACGGAGAAAAGCCGCTGACCGCCCTCATTGTGGCCCTCGCGTCCGGCGGCGACATCACGCAAATCCCCGGCCTGCTGAAAATGTCCGACGCGGGCGAGATCGTGCGCGGCCCGCAGCCGCAATGGATCGAAAACCTGGACGATTTGCCATTTCCCGACCGTTCATGGATGCCGAAAAAGCGGTACTACACGCCGGGCATGCGCATGCCTGAAACCACGACCATGATGGCCAGCCGGGGCTGCCCCTTCAATTGCATTTTTTGCTCCGTGCCCCACCGCTTCAGAATCCGCGGCGTCGAAAACGTGGTCGAGGAAATGCTCGAATGCGAAAAAAAATACGGCGTGCAGGAAGTGCATTTCGTGGACGACCTTTTCAACATCACGGACCGGCGCCTCATCGAATTCAGCGAGGAAGTCCTGCGACGTGGCGTAAAAATCATCTGGGGGTTCAAAGGCTCGCCCCGCGCCGTGTCGAAGGAATCCCTGAAAATCGCGGCACGCGCCGGATGCGTGCGCGCGCATTACGGCGTGGAAACATATACGCCCGAAGGTTTGAAGGCCCTGGGCAAGGTTTCGACCATCGAGGAAATCAAAAGAGCGTTCGCGCTGACCAACGCCGAAGGGATACGCACTATCGCCTACATGATCATTGGCTCGCCGCATGAAAAAACGATGGAGCAGGTTACGGGGTGCGTCCCGTTTATCCGCGACTTGAAACCGGACTACGTGGTGTATTCCCTGTTCTCACCGTACCCGGAATCCAAGGCCTTTCAACTCGGCGTCGAGCGCGGCTTGTGGGAGGCGGATGTCTGGGAGAAATTTATGCTTAATCCCGCGCCGGATTACGACCTGCCGACGGCATGGACAGAGCATCTGACCAAAGATGAACTGGTGAAAGCTTTTCGCAAGGTCAACTACGCATTCTACGCGCACCCGGCCACGCTCTGGCGGACATTCACCAGGATCCGCACATGGCCGGAGCTTAAAAGGATCATCAAAGGCGGCTTGTCGCTGGTTCGCCTGGCTTTTCTCAAGGTCAAAGGCCACGCGATTTAGACGGAATTCAATTGAATTCAAACAACATCAGGTTCTTCGAAGATTACCGTACTTCATCCCGAAATGAAGAAGTACGGTAATCTCCGAAGAACCCAACATCAATAATAGAAACGTTATTCGCTCATTGTCACATCTGCGGCGTGACTGGACATTCGCGGCTCTGTTTCTGCTGATTACGTTTGCCAGGGCGCGGTGACGACTCGGTTGTCAGGGCATGCATGGCGCGACGCCAATGAAATTGAGCTGGACGACACGCGCCGGCGAAACAGACACAGAGCCGCGCACGGCAAATTCACCTGAGCGAACGCGAAGGTGAATGAGTAAGCGGGTTGCAGTCTTAGTTACTTCAGCGCTTTCGTCAGGGTGACGCAAACTTCCTCGACGTCGTTTTCGCGCAAAAATTCATGGCAAGGCAATCCCAAAGCGCTTTTGGCCCATCGGCGGGAATTGGGAACCTTTTCTTGAGCAACCGCGTACTTTTTCGCGTAGTAGTTCAAAGAGGAAATGGAATGCGCGGGAACATTGCACTCGATTCCGGCGCCGCGCATAAAGTCCAGCACGCGGCTGCGGCCCACGTTGTCACTCAGCAAAACGAAAAAGGTCTGGTGGTTCCATAAAGTATCGGGAGGAACCGGCGGCAATAGAAACTCCGAACGGTCCGACAGCCGCTGCCGGTACATGTCGCCGATTTTCCGGCGGGCCTCGACAATCTCGTCGATGCGGCCCATCTGCTCCAGGCCGACGGCGCAGGAAATTTCCGGCAACCGAAAATTCATTCCCGGCAACGCCAGTGTTTTTTCCGCGCCCGAAAATCCATGCTCGCAATATGCGCGAACCGTTTCAGCCAGCTTTTTGTCTTCGGTGAGAACCGCGCCGCCTTCCCCGGTCGTTATGATCTTACGCGGATGAAAACTCAAAATCGCGGCCTTGCTCGCGCACCCAAGCGGACGCTTTTGAATCACGCCGCCGGCCGCGCATGCCGAATCTTCGACCAGCACGGCGCCGGTCTCATCCGCCAGGCGGCGAAGCGGCGCAAGGTCGCAGGGCAAACCGAATGCGTGCGCCGCCATGATGAAATCCGGTTTCGCCTTCACAACGCGCTCGATGGACTCCGGGGATACGGATAGATCCTCTTTGCCGACATCCATAAAAAGAGGCGCGCCCCCCAGGATCTCAACGGCGTTTGCCGTAGCGACGAATCCGTAATCGGGAAGCGCCACTTTCGTATCCGGGCCGACGCCCAACGCGCGCAGCATCGCCGCGAGGGCCGATGTCCCCGAGTTCGTCGTCACGGCGAATGGGACATCGAAATACCGGCATAACGCCTTTTCGAATTTCTCGCGGAAAACTCCCTGCGTGAGATGACCGCTCGCAAGAATTTTTCCGATGTCCGTCAGGCACGCGGTTTCCGTCGAAGGTTTGGCGAGCCGAATGCGAAACTCAGTCTGCGACATGATCGCGACACCATTTCGCGTATTGCGCAAGCCCTGCGCGAAGATCGACTTTGGGTTTGAAGTCAAGAAGTATTTTCGCTTTTTCGATATCCGGAGTTCTTAGCGGGATGTCCGCGCCGAAGTGGGGCTTGTGCGTGATTCTGGAACTGCTCCCGGCGGCTTCGACGATCATTTCCGCCAATTCCCGGACCGTCACGGCGCCGGACGGATCGCCGATATTGATAATCCGGCCGCCGACTCCCTCGCGGGTCATCGCCGCCAGGCATCCGGCGCAAAAATCATCGACGTGGCACCAGGCGCGAACCTGCCTGCCGTCGTCATGCGCCACGATGTCCTGGCCCGCGATAGCCGCCAACATCATATCCCGCACCGCGCCGTTTCCCGCCTGCCCCGGACCGTAAATATTGAAAGGACGCAGGCACACGACTTCAAAGCCCTTTTGCGCCGCCGCCGAAAGGCAAAGTTTTTCTCCGGCGATTTTGGAAATGGCGTAGGTCCAGCGCGGCTCCAGCATGTCATCGACGGTCAGCGCCTGATCCTCGCGCGCATTTGCGGCAATGGTTCCATAAACCTCGCTGGACGAGATGAAAACAAGACGCCGGGTTTTTTCCGTCAGCGATTCCAAAAGATTCATCGTGCCGCCGATGTTGACCTGCATGACGTCGTAGGGAGCCTTGTAATAATTCGGCACCCCGGCGACGGCCGCCATGTGCACGACGATATCGGCGTCGGCGGCCGCTTTGGCGACCAGCGACGAATCCCGCACATCCCCGCTGAGCAGTTCAATCCCGCAAGCCTTCGCCGCATCGAGATCGCCGGCCGGTCTTCTGCTGAAATTGTCCAGCAGCAAAACGCGATGGCTTTGCGCCGCTTTTACGGCAAGATTAAGCCCTAAAAATCCCGCGCCGCCGCTGATGAGTATTTTTTCCTTGACCATTATAATATCTGAGTTCTTCCTCAAACCGCGTTTTTCCACATGCCCCCAAAACTGTCAACAAGCTATGAGTGGGAATACGGGCTATAAAAGATCTTCATACCCGCAACAGAAGCAGTACCCGCAAAGATCGTCGTAATTGGTCAAATATCCGTAATCGTCCGCGCTTTCGCATGTTGCGTAGCATTCGGAACTGCCAAGCTCCCCGGCATAAAAGGAAAGATCCGGGTAATCGCAGGCTTCTTCGACGGACGGCGCTTCGTAGTCGCACTCCATGGCGCCGTCGTCATCATCGCCGCCGCTGAATTCGTCGCCGTACTCGTCGAAACATTCGCGGAATTTTTCGCACACGACATCGGCTTCAACGCCGCATTCGATAAACGCGTATGACAGATCCTCGGAGCAGATCGCATAGCACTCATTCTCGCCGGGAACCAGATCGCAAAAGAATGCGTTTTTGCAAAACTCGTCGCACGTGTCGGCCAACTCGGAATCATCGTTATCGTCGTCATCATCGGAACGCTGGTAACATCCGCCGCCGCTCGAGCACATGCTGAAACAAAGCGAGACCGCGATTGCGACGCATATCATCAACGCGATTGTGCGGACAGGCATGTCGTTCTCCACGGTTGTTTTACACATTATACACGGGATGCCGTCATGGCAAACGAGAAATTGAAAGTCGTTGGACCGCCACACGGCGTCTGATATTAAACGAATAAGCCGTCGGTAATGAAAAATGTCCTTTCATAAGCTATCGGTATAAATTCCTTCCCTGTAGGTCCTATTAAGGATCGCTGACCGCCCTTTCGGGCGACGAAAAAATAATTTTTCCTCTTCGCGGAGTTTGAAGGGCCGACGTTATAGTACGGTAATTCTCGATGAGCATAATTTTCTCTTGTATTTTGGTAAAGTACGGTAATTCGCAATGAACCGAAAAGACACATTTTCACTACGCAAAAAAAAACGCAGAGAAGTTTCTGCGGTTTTTTTTATTGATCTTATAATTTTTTTACTTGAACACGCTGGCCCGGCAGTCGGGACACACCGAATATACATCCTCGGAAATGTTCATCTTCTCGGCATAAACTTTCGCCAGGGACTCGGGCAGGAAGTAATCCCCGCAGGTCTTGCAGGCAATCATCTTCGTCTTCTTGCGCCAGCGCTTGAGTTCCCGCGTGGCGCCGTGATCCACGAAGCCGATGCAGTTCGTAGGGCAGACGAAGGCGCATGCGCCGCACGCGACGCACATGTCGTTTTCCGCGTTGAAGGGCGAGACGACGCGGCGCTTGGAGCCACGGCCCTCGAAGGCGATGGCGGAGGCGCCCACGATTTCCTCACAAACGCGCACGCACTGACCGCACAGGATGCACGAGCTTTCATCCCGGTATCGTTCGCCGCTTTCCTCTTTCCAGTGGGGCGCGAAACGGGCATGCGTTTCAACCCCGTACTTTTCCGCCAGGTCCAAAATGACCTGCTCTTCCGGCGACCGCGCCAGCATGAGCTGAATGATCCACCGGCGGACCCGCTGAACCTTTTCGGAATTGGTGAGGATCTCGGTTTCTTTGCGCAGCGGAAAAACGCAGGCGGGCACGAGCTTTTCGCGTTTGCCCTGATGCATTTCCACCAGGCAGATGCGGCACACGCCGTACGGCTTGACGTTTTCGTTGTGGCACAGCGTGGGGATATGGATGCCCAGCTTTTTGGCCGCATCGAGTACGGTGGTGTCGTAAGGAACCTCGATTGTTTTTCCGTCAATCGTCACGGGAACTTTGCTCATAACGAAAATCCTTTATCCTTTGGAAATTGCATCGAACTTGCATGCCTCGTAACACGCGCCGCACTTGATGCATTTGGATTGGTCGATGACGTGCAGTTCTTTTTTTGCGCCGGTGATCGCGTCCGCCGGGCAAACCCTGGGGCATAGGCCGCAGCCGTTGCAGTTGTCGGTGATCTTATACGTGATCAATTCCTTGCAGACTTTCGCCGGGCATTTTTTGTCTTTGATATGCGCTTCGTATTCGTCGCGGAAGTATCGGATCGTCGACTTCAGCGGAATCGGCGCCGCCTGCCCCAGTCCGCAGATGGATCCGGTCTCGATGGCTTCGGAGAGGCCTTCCAGCACCTCGATGTCGCCTTCCTTACCCCGGCCCTCGCTGATGTCCACGAGGATGTTGTATAGCTGACGCAGGCCTTCGCGGCACGGCGTGCATTTGCCGCAGCTTTCGTCCATGAGGAACTTGGTGAAATATTTGGCCACGTCCACCATGCAGTTGTCTTCGTCCATGACGATCAGGCCGCCGGAGCCCATGATGGTTCCCGCTTCCCAAAGGTTGTCGAAGTCCACGGGCAGGTCGAGTTTATCCTCGGGCAGGCAGCCGCCGGCGGGTCCGCCGGTCTGCACGGCTTTGAATTTCTTTCCGCCGGGAATGCCGCCGCCGATGTCGTAAACGATCTCGCGCAACGTGATGCCCATGGGCACTTCAATCAGCCCCGAGTTATGCACCTTGCCGACGAGGCTGAAAATCTTGGTGCCTTTGCTGCCTTCGGTGCCGATCTTTGCGTACTCGTCGCCGCCGTTAGTGACGATCCACGGCACGTTGGCGTAAGTTTCCACGTTGTTGAGGTTCGTAGGCTTGTCCCAAAGACCTTTTTCCACGGTGTGAACGAATTTGGCGCGGGGTTCGCCGGGCCGCCCTTCGATGGAAGCCATGAGCGCCGTGGACTCGCCGCACACGAAAGCTCCGCCGCCCCGGTTGATCTTGATTTCGAAGTTGAAACCGCTGCCGAGGATGTTTTCGCCCAAAAGTCCGTAATCCCTCGCCTGGTCCAACGCAATAGCCAGGTTTTTCACCGCCAGCGGATATTCGTTGCGCACGTAGACGTAACCGTCCGTGCCGCCGATGGCCAGCGCGGCGATGATCATGCCTTCGATCACCACGTGCGGATTGCCTTCAAGGATCGAGCGGTCCATGAACGCGCCCGGGTCGCCTTCGTCGGCGTTGCACAGAATGTATTTCACATCGCCTTTGGCTTTTTTGCACGATTCCCACTTGATCCCCGTGGAAAATCCGCCGCCGCCCCGCCCGCGCAGGCCTGATATCTTGACCTGTTCGACGATCTCGTCGGGCTGCATGTCGCCAAGAGCTTTCGCCAGGGCCTGATACCCTCCGACGGCCAGGTAATCTTCGATGATGTTGGGGTTGATCTCGCCGTTGGCGCCGAAAACGAGGCGTTTTTGCTTTTTATAAAACGGGATATCATGCCAGTGAACGATCTTGTCGCCGGATACGCTGTCTTCGTACAGGAGCTTTTCAACCTTCTCTTCTTTGCCGACGGTCTCATCCAAAACAGCGTCCGCGTCTTCGGGCTTGACGCCCTTGTAAAAGACGTTGCCGGGCTGCACGACCATCAGGGGACCAAGCTCGCAAAGGCCGTGACACCCGGAGGTTCTGATCTCGACCTTATCGCCCCAGGAACGCTTTTTGACGCCTTCGACCAGGGCCTGATGAACGTCCATGCACGATGAGGCGCGGCATCCGGTGCCGGCGCACAAGGTGATGGTTTGCTTGACCTGCTTTCGCTTTCCCGCCAGTTCCTCGGCCAGATCCAGCAGCATTTGGCGGCTTGTCAGTTTTTCGGCCATCGTTTTTTCATCCCTCTATTATCAGTCTTGATGCTTTAGTCAGCCTCGGGTTTTTTATTTTTCGCCGTCGCCGTTTTTAGAAAATTTCTTGAACATCTTGTTGAGTCCGCTTCCATTCATGCCGCCGTGGACATCGTCATTGACCATGACCACCGGCGCCAGGGCGCAGGCTCCGACGCAGTTGACCGTAGACAACGTATACTCGCCGTCCTCGGTGGTTTCGCCGGGCTCGACGCCGACGCGCGAGGAAATGTTGTCGAGAATTTTCTGCCCGCCGCGCACGTGACACGCGGTTCCCATGCAGACGCAGATGTGCCTTTTTCCGACGGGCTTGAGCGAAAACGCGTTATAGAAAGTCGCCACGTTGTAGGCCCTGGAAAGAGGCACGGCCAACTGATCGGCGACGTAGCCGATAGCGTCTTCGGGCAGATAGCGGTACTCGGACTGAATGTCCTGCAGAACCTGAATCAACGAAGAGGCGTCCCGACCGTAGCGGTCGATGAATCCGTCAACGACCTTTGCGTCAAAAGTCTCACTCATTATTTTCCTCCCAGCGCGGCTTTCGCCTGAAGTCTTTCCCATCGTTCCGCGACGCGATGGCGAATTTCATCCACCAGTTCCTGATCGCCTTTCAGGTGCTTGTAGCGGCCCTGCTGCTCCATGTAGTTGCGTTTGTCGAAATGGTCGGTGAATTCGGTCACATCGCGAAGGCTGTCGAGTTCGACGCTGATGTTGTACTGATGATCCTCGTATTCGTAGAGCGGGAAAACGCCGGTTTCCACCGCCAGGCGCGCCATGCGGATGCACAATTCCGGCCCGCAGCGCCAGCCCGTCGGGCACGGCGCAAAAACGTGCAGAACCGCCGGTCCCGACGCCGCCGCGCCTTTTTTCACTTTGGCCGCCAGGTCGAGGGGATGGGAGATGGACGCTGTGGCCACGTAAGGGATGTCGTGCGCGATGCATATCTCCGCAAAATCTTTCTTCCAGGTATTTTGGCCCTGGCTGACCTTGCCCGAAGGGCTCGTGGTCGTGGAGGCGCCCATGGGCGTTCCCGAGGAGCGCTGAATGCCCGTGTTCATGTAAGCTTCGTTGTCGTAGCAGATGTACATCATGTCGTGACCGCGTTCGAGGGCGCCGGAAACGGCCTGAAGGCCGATGTCCATGGTCCCGCCGTCGCCGCCGATGGCCAGAACGGTGATTTTTTCATCTTGCGTGAAGAATTTGCCTTTTCTTTTCAGAACCTTGATGGCCGCCGCGACTCCCGAAGCCACCGCCGCGGCGTTTTCGAACGCCACGTGAATCCACGGCACTTCCCAGGCGTTGAAAGGATACGGGGAAGCGATGATTTCCATGCATCCGGTCGCGTTGACGACGATCAGGTTCCGGCCCAGAGCCTTGGTAATCATGCGCAAAGCCACCGCCGGTCCGCATCCCTGACAGGCGCGGTGCCCGGGGGTAAACAATTCCTCTTTCGGCAAAAGCCGCGAGGCGAAGACGTTGAAGTTTGCGTTTGTTTTCGGGTTCATTCACGCACCCCCACCATCAGGTAATTGGGCATCTGCTCATTTTCGAGCATTTCCTTTGCGTCGGCGACCTGCGCGACCATGTCCTTCCATCGAACGTCGCGGCCGCCGAGGGCGGCAATCACGGAAAGGATCGCCGGGGCATCGGCACGCCCGTACATGGCCGACTTGATTTCCGAGGCCATGGGGCCGCCGGGACCGCCGAGAGAAATGGCCCTGTCATAAACCATGACCAGTTTGCGGCCCGCTAAAATCCGCTGCAAGTCTTCGAACGGGAAAGGACGCCAGACGCGCAGCATCGCCTGACCCACTTTTTCGCCCTGTTCGCGAAGATGATCCACGGCCACGTGGCCGGTTTCGCCCAGGGTTCCGCCCAGCGTGACGATCAGCGTGTCGGCGTCGTCGGTCTTGTATTCTTCCACCGCTTTGTAGTGCCTGCCGAAGCGTTCGCCGAACTCGGCGAAGACCTCGTCGATCACCAGCCTCGATGCGACCAGCGCGTCTTCGTGCGCTTTCTTGGCTTCCGTAAAGATTTCCGGAGCGCCGACGGGGCCCATCATCACCGGGTTGTCCGGGTCCAGGCGCAACTTCGGTTCATAAGGCGGCAGGAAGGAATCGATGTCTTCGAAGGTCAGCGTTTCCAGCGGCTCCACCACGTGACTGAGCGTGAATCCGTCCAGATTGACTCCCACGGGAAGCAGTACGCGATGATCTTCGGCGATTTTGAAAGCGCAGGGCGTCAGGTCGTAGACCTCCTGGCCGTTGTTTCCGAAAATCTGAATCCAGCCCACGTCCCGGTTGGCCATGATGTCCGAAAGATCGCCCCAGATGCTGATGGGCGCGGACAAGGCCCTGTTGACGATGGTCATCACGATGGGGCAGCGCATGGACGAAGCGATGAAAAGAATCTCGCTCATCAGTTGCAGCCCCTGGGAACTGGTGGCCGTGTACGTGCGGCATCCCGCGGCGGACAGGCCGATGCAAGTGCTCATGGCCGAGTGCTCTGACTCTACCGGAATAAATTCGGCGTCCAGAGCGCCGTCGGCCACGATCTCGGAAAGATGTTCGACGATGTGGGTTTGCGGCGTGATGGGATAAGCGGCGATGCCGTCGGGGCGGCAAAGCTTCACCATTTCCGCGGCGCCGATGCTGACCTCGATGCCGATTCTCTGGCGTTTGTGACTGTCGATCATAACTCCTCCTGCGCCATCGCAATTGCGCCGGTCGGGCATTCCTGGGCGCAAATTCCGCATCCCTTGCAATATTTGGGATTGAAATCGTAGTAGCTGCCCGTCAAGCCCGATTTTGATTCTTTTCTCGGGATCAGAATGCGGCTGGCGTCCGGGCAAAACACCCAGCACATGCCGCAGGCAATGCACTTGTTCTCATCGGTCACGGGACGAAAGCTGCGCCAGTCGCCCGTCTCATATTCCCTCGCGGAACCGGGCGTCGTCACCGCCGCGCCGAGTTCCAACTCACTGCACTTGGGCTTTAAGTTCATCATGACGCGCCTCCGATCTTGATTTCATGAAAAGCCCTTTCCATGACGGCGTAATTTCGCGAAGCAATGGGACCGAAACGGTTTTCCAAAGGCTCTTTCATGGATTCCAGGTTGACCAGATTCCGGGCCTTGATGGCCGCGCCCAGCATCGTGGTGTTGACGATGGGTCTTTTGAGAACTTCCAGAGCGATGTTCTGCGCGTCCACCGTGCCGACCTGGCATTGGAAGCCTCGCTCCGACCGCAACTTGTCGGGATCCACCGCCGTGTTGATGATAATGATGCCGTCAGACTTCATTCCCTCGGCCACGTTGACCACGTCCAGCAGAGCCGGATCTAAAACCAGCGCGATGTCCGGTTCATACACCTGCTCACGCAGATAGATCTTCGTGTCGTTGATCCGGGCGAAAGCCAAAACCGGCGCGCCGCGCCGCTCCGGTCCGAAGGATGGAAAAGACTGGGCGCATTTGCCCTCGGCAATCGCCGCGTTGGCCAGCAACTCAGCGCTGGTTACGGCTCCTTGCCCACCGCGTCCGTGAAATCGAATTTCAATCATGGTTGATTTTTCTTACCCTTGTTAAGAGAGGATTTTTTGTTGCTTTAAATCCGATTAGCGCAACAGGCCCCATCGCGTGTCGGATCATAAAGAATGCATCATGTTACGTCAACATGGATTCAATGATTTTCCTATGAAATGTCCTTGGATTTTAGCGCAGTTATCAAGCGAGTAGATCGACGATATTCTCTTGCATTTCCATTTCATTTTTCAAAACAAGAGCATTGGCGGCAAGCATCTGTCTGCCGAACCGCAAATCGACAATATCTTCGATGATGTCCCGGCTCCCGTCATAGGAATCGGAACCGGCGATATTGCCGGCGGCTTTATCCACGCGCTGCATGGCTTTGTTGATGCCATCCAGGGCGTTCGCAACGGTGCTATACTGCATCACGCGGCCTCCACAGCCCATCAGTATACGTTGCTCTTTTACCCCCTCTTTCTTCTATCGGCTCAACATCCCCCGACTTGAGCTTTATCTGCTTCCACCTAAATGACACACATGAAGTGGCTTTGCAACAATTCCGGTCTAACATGCCATAATCGCTGAATATTTTCAGTGTTAAAGGTAAATTACTCCGTGGGTCGGATCGAAACTTTTTTGGTTCTTCGAGGATTACCGTACTTTAACACCCCCCTCTTCAAACTTTGCGAAGAAGAAAAATTATCACCAGGTGGTGCGATCCCGTCAGTTCCGATATGATGGAGCGATTCAAATGGAGGGCGCCTCGATGAGAAAAACGGCCTGTATTTGGCTTTTGATCCTGCTGATTATCACTGGCGCCGCGTGCGCCGGCGATGACGATGACGACTCTCAGGCTGACACAGAGCCGGTTGACGATGATTCGGCTTCGCCTGACGATGACGATGCCGACGATGACACGATGATCGATGATGACAGCGACGACGACACAGCTTCGCCTGACTACCCCGATGATTACGTGGCTCCCTGGCCGCAAAGCGCCGTCGAGCCTCCCGATTACGACGAAACCGGCGCCGCCGGACCTTTGCGCGAAAAAGCTATAGCTTACGACGAATGGCACAGGACGTGGCATCAGCCGGATCACGGCTGCTCGGTCCATGTCTATTTCACCGACGAGAACCGGACCGAGGTCGCCCGCTATCACGGATTCGGAGACAGCGCCGAATGGACCGGGCAGTACGCCGCGTCCGAAGCATATCGTTACTACATCACGAAAGATCCCCTCGCGAAGCAGATCGTCATCGAGCAGGTCGCGGCTCTCGACGGACTTTTGCACGTCACGGGACGTCCGGGATTCATCGCCCGTTACTGGGGCTTGCAGGAACACCTGGATTTATATGGCGAACCGGGTTGGTGCGACGGCGACGACAGGTGTCACAAGGTCGACGCCGGGACTTATGCCGGGGACTTCTGGCAAGGGGAGACAAGCCGCGACATGTACACCGGATGGTTCTACGGGATGGCGACGGCCTACGATCTGGTCGACGACGAGGACATGCGCGCAACGATACGAGATGATGTCGCGGAAGTCCTCGACGAGCTTCTGGACAACCACTGGTGGATCATCGACGAGGGCGGCCTGCCCACCGACGCCGGGCCGAACGTCCTGCCCGGATTTCAACTGGCCTGGCTCACCATCGGCTATCACATCACCGGGAACGAACGGTACAAGGAAGAACTCGGAAAACAACTCCAGGATGCAAGGCGGACCTGGTTTCGATTGAACACTATAACCTTTTTCAACCGCTATACGTCCTATTACGGCAACGCCCTTTCTCATCGAATCTGGCACACTATTTTGCGCCTCGGCCGCGTCTACTACAGTCCCGAGGATTTCGCGTTCATGGCCGAAGTATTCGAAACGCAGGTCCATACATTCACCCGGCTTTCCCACAATCCCTGGTTCAACGCCATCTTCATGGGTCAGGGCCGCTATGATCCCGGCGACGCGCAATACCTGGATCAACTCCACGAGGATCTGGCCACTTTCCGTGATCCGCCCCTGGCCGAGTTTCTTATCCCGGCAAAGGATCCTTCCACCTATACTCTCGATCCGTTTTCGGTTCTGCTGACCGATCTGGCGACCCTGTCTCCCCTTCTTGAATCTCTCCTGGAAGGATTTGGCTATCAGGCGCTGGAGCCCTTCGGAGTGGACGGTCTTTGCCCGGCCGGTTTCATGTTTCAGTGGTCGCCTTTTGTTATTGAAGAATGCGGCTCGGATGATCCGACCAAGGTTCATTCGGGACACGACTACCTGGCGGCTTACTGGCTGGCAAGCTATTACCGGTTTGTGGGCAGGGGAAATTAGATCCAGCCATTGTGAGTCATTAACGCAAATGGCTCATTGTCGAGTTTTCGATGGCGGCCCTAAAACGTCAATGAATCGGAATCAGTGATTTCTCGACCAGAAACTTGCTTAAAGCCTGCGCCAGTTGATCGTGGGCATATGCCGTCATATGCACGGGATCATGCCTGAAGGCCACGTCCCAAATCTCGTAGTTGTCCACGAAAAACGAATAGGCGTCGAAGTAAGGAAGGTTTTCCTCGCTTACCAACTGCTTCGTGGCGTTGCGAACGGTGTAAAACCTTTCATCCACCGCCTTTTCGTGCCAGATGGTCGCCCAGAACTCGGAAACAACCACCGTTTTCGCGCCGATGCTCCGAGCTTTATTGACGACATCGAGCATATTCTGCTTCACATCATCCGGCGGATTGGCGTCGATCAGCGCATATTTTTCGATATTTGTAATCGCCTGATTTTCGTTGCGAAGGCGCGCCATGCGCCGGGTCAGCAAATTGTAAAATTTCGAATGCCGAAGCAGCCCCTGCAAACCGCTGATGCTCAAATCGGTCTCGGGGGCATTCAGCATATCCCGAAGTCTTCTGAGGCCGTACAGTTTCACTACGTCGTTGCGGTTCAGATATAAAATCACCAAATCCGGATTGTATTGATAAGCATAGCGCGTGAAAAAGATCATGACTTGAAATGAGTTGTAACCACGCACGCCCCCGTTGAGAACCTGGAATTTTTGCGCAGAGCCCTGTTCGTTCAATATTGCGTCCAGCCGCCCGCTGAACGTGTCTTTCGGATCGTCGATGCCGTGGCCCCAGGCGTTCGAGCCGCCCAGGACCAGGACGCGAAATACGCCTTCCGGTTTCTCGAAGGGCGCCTGCCCGCCGCGCAGGTTCAGGGCCTTTACGCTGAAATTATCACGGTTCAGATAGTCCGGCCCGTACTGAAAAAGATTTCTGGGCACGTAGAACAACAACTCGTGCTCCTCAAATTCCTGATTGACGTTCGCCGCCCGCAATTCGTTTGCGGGGATGTTTGCTCTGACCGCCAGTTCCGCCGCCGGGAAAAATAAAAGCGCGCAAAACAGCATGACCGGACCCGCGTGGCGCATGTTTTTTCGCCGGGCGAACGCGGGCCAGCCCAGGGCCGCGACGGCAAACGGGAAGAACTTGGCAACCAGCGGAACCTGCGCCATGGGCAGTCCGGCCCATGCCACGAACGAAAGGCCTTTACGAAACGGGCTTTGGTTCAAAAAAGCGTAAAGCCAGGCCAGAAGAACGAAAAATACAACCATGCCGCCGCCGGCAATAGCGGACGCCGGAAGACCGGCGCCGATTTCATGGGTCATAAGCGCCACGCCGACGCCGGCGCACGTCGCCGACAAGGCAAAAAGCGCCGGGCTGACCGATCTCGCCACAAGCTCCGTACGCGCCAACGCAAAACGTAAGCGGTGATACGCAAAGGCCAGAATAATCATATCCTCGCCGCCCTGCAAAACACCGGACATGGCCGCCAGCGACAAACCCGCGCCAAGAAAAGCGAACGCCAGAAGCTGACTGCGCTCCAGGCTTCTCGGGGCGGGTTTCGCGTAAATGTAGATCAGCGATTTTTCGATGAAGCAATACAGAAATACGGCCAGGATCGACAATGGGATAATCAAGGCCAGATGCAGGGGCTGCGACTGCGCGGCGGCAAAATCCAGATCAACGATCGTTTTGGCGTCGACCGGGTGAAACTCCTTCCAGTCCCTTGCGACCGCGGCGATTGAGCCGATAACGGCCGCGCTGTTTTTCATGTCGATGGTCAGCGAGCGAAGCTCGGAAAGGCTGTAGGGGAACTCGCGGACAATGGCCCCGTCCAGATGGAGATAAACCATACCCCGCTCGAATCCGATTTCGATCAGACCGCGGCGCTTTTCCAGAATCAGGCCCAGGCCGAGGTGCGCGTCGACCAGGCGAACCGTACCGCCGACTCCGCCGATATCGACGGCAAAATTGTTCAGGTTCAGAAAATCGACGTCGAATGAAACGATGCAGGAACGGCTGTCTTTGGCCCCGTCCAGATCCAACCTCAAGGTGGAGCCGCTGTGCATCGTCAAACGGGAATTTTTCAGTTCTACGAGACCCGTTCGCTCGGCGCCCTTCCAGTCGAACTTCACCACCGACTGATCGGCCCAGTGGGCGACCCCGAAACCGCACGCGGCGGCTGCGAAAATCAAGAGCATGTATCTGATCACGGACTTCATGAAATGCAAAGCTAGCAACTTGGCCGATTGCTGGCAAGCGCGTCGCTTCGGCGAGCATACTCATTTGAAAACTTCGAAAATAAAATACGGGCGGGAACGCAAGCCGCTTGACCGATGCTCCGGCAAAGACTAGGTATAACGCCTTCTTCGATCGGATTAGGCGGCCAAATGAACCGGGAACTGAAAAGAAAAAGAGAAAACATCCGCAATATCGCCATCATCGCCCACGTGGATCACGGCAAGACCACGCTGGTGGACAAGATGCTGGCCCAGTCGGGCTCGTTTTTACGCGGCGAATCCGAAATCGATCAGGCCCTGGATTCGGGCGACCTGGAGCGGGAACGGGGCATCACCATTTTGTCCAAATGCACTTCGCTGGATTACAACGGCTTTCATATCAACGTTGTGGATACGCCGGGGCACGCCGATTTCGGAGGCGAGGTGGAACGCGTCATGCGCATGGTCGACGCCGCGCTCATTTTAGTCGACGCCTTCGAAGGCCCCATGCCGCAAACCCGTTTCGTCACGAAAAAGGCTCTGGCCAGAGGACTAAAGCCCATCGTCGTCATCAACAAGATCGACCGTCCCGGCTGCGATCCGAACGCCGCGGCCGACGCGGTTCTCGATCTGTTCATCTCCCTGGACGCCGACGAGCGCCAGTGCGACTTTCCCGTCATTTATACGTCAGCCAAGCTCGGCTACGCTCTGGCGTCCCTGGATGACAAGCCGAAGGATCTTTCGCCCTTATTCGAACTGATATGCCGGCATGCGCCCGCGCCGAATGTGGATGCGGACAAAGCCCCCGCGCTTCAGGTGGCCACTTTCACGCACGATGAATACCTGGGCAGCATGGCCATCGGGCGCGTCGAGTCGGGATTTTTCCAAACCGGAGAGCGAGCCCTGCTGATGCGTCGAGACGGCGAAAGCCAGGAATTTCGAATCAGCAAAATTCTGGGATTTCGCGGCCTGCATCGTTTTGAAATGGCCGAAGCCGGCGCCGGAGACATCGTGGCCATGACGGGCATGAGCGAACTGAACGTGGGCGAAACGATAACCTGCATCGACGATCCGGTTCGCCTGCCGCTTCTCGAAGTGGACGCGCCGACGGTAAGCATGGCGTTTATGACAAATACCTCGCCCACTTCCGGGCTGGAAGGCCAATTCATCACCAGCGCCAAAATCGCCGAGAGGCTGGAAAAAGAAAAAAAGTCCAACGTCTCCCTGCGTGTCGAGGCCACGGATTCGCCGGATACGTTCATCGTCAGCGGCCGCGGTGAACTGCATCTGTCCGTGCTGATAGAAACCATGCGCCGGGAAGGATACGAATTCATGGTTTCCCGGCCCAAGGTGGTGCACCGCAAAGATGAAAAGGGAAATCTCCAGGAGCCTTACGAGCTCGTGATCGTGGATATCGAAACGCAGCACAGCGGAACCGTGATCGAATCGCTAAACCGGCGATACGGGCGCATCAACAACATGCGGGACGTGGGCAAAGGCCGGTCGAGAATCGAATTCACGATCCCGACCAGGGGCCTGATCGGCTACAGATCCAAATTCATGACTGAAACCCACGGGACCGGCGTGCTCAACTCCGTCTTCGATCATTACGGCCCCATAAGCGGTGAAATCAAAGGCCGCGCCAACGGCGTGCTGATCGCCTTGGAACCGACCGTCACCGTTACTTTCGGGCTCTGGAAGTTGGAGGATCGCGGCACTTTCTTTCTGGGACCCGGCGAAAGGGTCTATCCGGGGCAGATTGTCGGCGTGCATACGCGCTCGAACGACCTGGTCGTCAATCCGGGAAAAGCGAAAAAACTGACTAACCTCCGCGCCTCGGGCAGCGACGAAAAGAACTTTCTCAAACCGCCCAGGATCATGACCATCGAAGACGCCGTCGAATTCATCAACGACGATGAACTGGTGGAATTCACCCCGAAATCCATCCGGTTGCGCAAACGGATTCTCGATCACTCCGCCCGCAAGCGCGACGAAAAAAAATAAAATAACTATTTCCCCTTTCCCATGCCTTCCCGCTTGATAAAGCCGGCGAAATTTCCGATATAAATGAGGAAGTCTTTTACGATTTAGCGACTTGTCGATCAATTATTGTGGAGTTAAGCCCATGCCCTACCGCAAACCTCTTCGCCCCGATTCATACGCCGAACAGACGCTGCTTCGTTATTCCGGCAGCGAGGCGAAGGAATTCAAACGCTACGTGCTGCTGACCAACTTCAGCGACTACGTCGAAAGGTTCAAGGAGTTGGGCAAACACACCTGCCGCAAAAACAACTGGGAGGTGGTCCACAACGACGACCTCAACTGCTCCTTGGTCAGCTTCGGCATCGGCGCGCCGCTGGCGGCCATGGTCATGCACTGCCTGGGATATCTGGACCACGTCGACGCCGTGATCATGCTCGGACTCGCCGGCGGACTGGCCGAGGAAATCGAAATGGGCGACGTGGTGCTGCCCACCGCCTCCATCCGCGACGAAGGGGTTTCAACCCACTATCTCCACAGCGACGCTCCGGCCCTGCCCAACTTCAAAGTTCAACACGTCATCCAGGCCACCGCCAGCGAAATGGACATCAAAACCCGCTCCGGCATCTTCAAAACCACCGATTACCGCATGTGGGAATTCGACGCCGACTTCTCCAACCTGCTCCGGGAACAGCGCGTGGTGGCCATCGACATGGAAATATCCGCCCTGTTCTCCGTGGGGTACGCCCTGGGCAAACCCGTCGGCGCCGTCATGCTCATCTCCGACCTGCCCCTGCTGCGCGGCGGCGTCAAACGCGCCGACTCCACGAAAGAATTCCTCGGCGAATTCTGCGAAAAACACCTCCAACTCGGCATAAACTCCGTCAAAAAACTAAGCGAAGAAGGCGTCTTCCAAATCGGAGAAGTCCTCCCCTACGAATGGTAACAAGGCATGGCCTTGAGCAATTACTCCGCAATATTTTTGCCAACGCGAAATCGAATCGCGGGGATGCGAAACAGAGCCGCGCACGACAAATCCGCCATAGCGTGAGCTTTGGCGGATGAGTAAGCGGGTAAGCCCCGTCAGGGGCGCAGGTCAGTAGCGATGGCTGCCTGCCTCGAGCGAAGTCGAGGGATTAACCCTGGTAAAGACGAATCCATTTTTAATCAACCAAACGCCCGGAAGGGTGTGCGGGTAACTGCCCGAAAACTCCACATTCCGAATTCGCCAATCCGCATTGAAAATGCCTTCTGCCTTCATCATTACAAATCACAAATCTCACTTGATGCTTATTGCCCGTTTGCTATAGAATGGATTTAAAGTGAGTTAAATAGGGAAAAAGTAAAATTTTCTAATGCAAGAATACATCATAGGTCACTATAAGGTGCGATGTTCAGGAAATTGCGTTTTAATGGAGAAAAGATGAGGAAAATCCAGACACTAAAGAACAATCAGCTCAAGAAATCTAACCAAAAAAAAAGCTTGAACTACCAAATCCCGAAGCTCGTTGTTCACAGCGGCTCGGACTTCGTGCGTAAACTCGGTCCCGCGCAGGCCTGCTCCGGCACGCCCGATTTTTATTAGGGAGATCGCAATGAAAAAATTTACGACACTGTCCCTGCTGGCCGTGGCTGCCATGCTGCTCTTGCCGGTCCTGGCTTGGGCCATTTGCGAACATTCTCCTTTTCTAGATCCGGGTTGCTCTGGCATGGGATTGTGCATGAGTGCAAACGGATGGTGTGACCCGCAATCCACTGAAGCCGGGGGAACCTACTGTGGAAATAGCGCCATGTGTTATGATGAAACATTTTGCGCCGGTTTTGAAATTGAACAATGCAGCGGTGATACACCTTATTGTTATTGCGAATCGGAAATGATAAATTGCGGGTGCCACGCCGACGCGAAAGTCAACCTGCTGGATTTTTCCGCCGAGCGAAGCGCCGAGGGCGTGAAGCTCACGTGGAAGACCGCGCAGGAAATCGAATGCGGCGCTTTCAAGATACTTCGCTGCGAAACCGCCAATCCCGGCGCGTGCGAGCTTTGGAGCCATACGGAACTGGACATCACCGTGCCTTGCGAAGGCAATCCCAACGGCGCGGACTATTCCACCGTCGATTCCACGGCCGGAAAAGATCAGTCATATTCCTACTATCTGCGTGAGTATGACACGACGGACCGCATCTTCGAATACGGCCCGATGTTCATTTCCGTCGATGATTCGTTCATGAACACCGGTCACGTAGAACCCTACGAAAGCACTTTCGATCTGCTGAGGGCGCAGCCCGGCGACGATGACCCTTCGACAGGCTCAGGGCAGGCTGACGAAGAGGACGCGGAAGAAGAGCCGGAAGCCGCCGCCGACGATAGCGACGATTCCGAAGGCGCCTGCGGCAAGCTATGAGCTTGACCAAATACGAACGGATACGTTTGCCTCGGCTCTAATGGCGTCACAGAGGCCGGAAACTGAAAAGTTGTTGAAAATCAAGACTTTAACGCGATATAATTTCAGCGAAGCGCGGTAAAGTCAAATTTTATCAGTACAACTGAAACTATAAAATAATCAATACTTTGGAGTAAAATAATACAGGCTCTGGTCGAATCCACTTAATATATTTAATTTCACAAATAACCAATAAATCATATATTTTATTGACTTCATTGTGTTATTCTGCTATGTTTTCGTATGCGCCTTTGGGGCGCATTGATCATCTTTACCATCCGAAGGTGCGATTATGGCAAGTGCAAAGAAAGTTTGGCGCGAAAAGCTAGAAAAACGTGAAGAATCGAAAATTGTGGACATTCCCAGGCCCATGCAGAAGAGCTTCGGTACGGGCAAAATGTTGATTCCCAAGCCCCTGGACGTGGACGCCCTGATGCGCAAAGCCCCCAAAGGCAAGCTCATCATGCAGTCTCAGATCCGCGATTTTCTGGCCAAGGAATCCGACGTGGACATGGCCTGCCCCATCCGAACCGGGATCATCATCCGAATTGCCGCGGAAACCGCCGAAGAAGACAAGCAGCGCGGACTGCGCCGCATCACACCCTACTGGCGGGTCATCCGTGACGACGGCAGCCTGAATCCCAAATACCCCGGCGGCCTGGACGCTCAGATCAAGCGCCTTGAAGACGAAGGCCACAAGATCGAAGCGAGCAATAAACCATGCGTGAAAAACTTTGAGAAGCGCCTGGTGAAACTCTAAATCATTAAAAGCATTACAATTTGATAAAAAATGGGGCGCTCACAAGCGCCCCTTTTCAATTGGGGTGGGGAACCCATTGCTTTCGCAATTGATTTGCTTTTTACTCTTCTGTTTCCTCGGAATAAGCGCTGTATTCGCAGTGTCCCTCGCCGGAATGCCCGATCGTGTATAGCGCCGCCAGGAAAATTCCGAGCGTGTTCGAATCGAAATCAGCCTCGATGTCGCTTTGGTCCACGTTGATCACGCCGTCCGCATCCGTATCCAAATCCGCGAAAGGTTGAAAGCCGATGGCGCCGGGATTGACCGACAGGGGATCGTCCAGGGCTTCGTCGGCGTCTCCGAAGATGTGGTCGGAATGGAAGGTCAGTTCCACGGAACCTGTTCCGCCGTCGTCCACGACTCCGGCGTACTCGTCATCCAATTCCTGCTTGCAGGTCGAGAAGGTCATTTCCTCATCTAGTTTGATGTTGAATGTGACGGCCTCATCGCCCTTCACAGCCGTTCCGATCATCACGATGGAATAGCCGGAGTATTCGCCGTCATCCGCTTGAACAATGCTGAACGCCACGTAGTTGTAATTTCCGGCCGCCGCCCCTGTGACGCTGTCGATGAGTTGCCGGTCATCGCCTTCGTGGAGATCGAGATAGTAAGCGTCAGTCAGAGCCTCATGAGCCGTTCCTTCCGGGATATCCTCGTGAGGATGACCGGCGTGTTTCAGCGTGGTCTGCGCCGAGGAAGTCGATTCCACGACCTGATAGGCGGTGGCGCCCTGGATGTTCATATAAAAATGATCGAATGTGATGTCCCAGCCGGTTTTACCCGTGAAACCGTCCCGGATAAACTCCTCGCCGTTGGCGTAAAATTCCAGCGTGCCGCTGCCGGTGGCGTCGTCGTTGTCGTCGTCATCATCGTCGTCGCCGCATCCGGCGATCACCAGCAATGCCGCCGACGCGATCAAAAGCGCCGTCAGAGTAAAGATTTTTAACGTTAGTTTCATGATTTGACTCCTTTTCTTGTTAAAACCTTGCTGTCGCCGTAAGCCGCGCAAAAATCGGCGTGCCCGGCGTCCAATGAATTCCGCTATGCGTGTCTCCGTTTTTCTCCGGCCTTGTTTCATAGGAGAAAACGGCGTCTTCCCATTCGGTGTTCAATACGTTGTCCACGGCGGCTTCGAGCCCCCAATGCTCGGCGTCGTAGCCCGCCACCAGATCCGTCACGTAAAAAGGCGGCGCCCAGTCGTCCTGGTCCAGTTCCCGCTCGCCCATGTACCGGCCGCGGATCATCCCGCGCACGCCGCTTTCGTGACGCCAGCCGATTCCGTTGGTCATCAACGTGATCGGGCCGTTGGGTATCCGATCCCCGGATTCGGCGAATCGCGCGTCGACCCAGGACGCGTCGGTCATGAGATACAGCCATCTGGCCGGATAAATCCGCAGCTCCGAATCCAGGCCCTTTCGCTCTGTTTTTTCTTTGAGCAGCGACAAACCGGTCTGCGGGTCGAAGACAAGATCCTCTTCCTTGTTCGCGTACCACGCGGAAGCGGCGATATTCAGCCGGTTGCCGAAAAGCTTGAGCCGCGTGCCGACTTCACCGCCGCGAACCTTGGGAATGGAGCTTTTCGGATCATTGGCCATCTGCAGCGTCGTGTTGGAAAAGAATCCCTCGCCGTAATTGACGAAAATGTTCCACGGTTTGACCGGCGTTAAAATGAGCGAGGCCTTTGGACTGACGATCTGCGCCGTTTCATCCCAATCCCGTTCAACGTCCTGCCGCGTGTCCGCGGTGTTGGTGTAGACGTTGAAATAGCGATCATCCTGCGTGCCGGAGCCGGAATATGAAATGGCGTCCCAGCGCACGCCGGGGATAATCGTCAGCCATTTCGTCAGGATCAGATCCTCCCGGAGCCACACGCCGATAGCGTTTTCCGTAAATTGCAGATCGTTGATAACGTTGAACCGCTCGCGCTCCGCAGTGTTGGCCAGAACCTGATCCACGTCGTCCAGGCGCCACTGCGCGCCCGCCGAGGTCTGAAAAAGCGCCCCGCCCCATTTGAGCAGATGCCGGTAACGGAGATTGCATCCGCCGACGTTGCGCGAATCCCGCATCTCCTGCTGATCGCCGAGTTCGGGATGGAAAAGATAAAACGTGTAGTTCGACCAGATCGTCGAGCGTTTGTAATCGTAATATCCCTGGATGCGCGCTTCGCTCGGCCCGTTTTCGCGATCGACGGTCAGGCCGACGATGTGGCGGTTCGAAGTCACCTTGTCCGAATCGTCGAGGCTTTCGTAACGGTCGATGATCCCGTCGTCCACCCACTTTTCCGGCACCACGTCGGTTGCGGCGCTATCCTGCCCGTAATGATGGCTCATGAGGTTAAGCGACCAGTTGCCCATCATGAGCGTCTGCCCCGTATTCGCCCGGAAAGCTTTTGCGTCGCCGGGATCGGTATAACCGTCGGTCCGGTCGCCTTCCAGAGCGCCGACGAGCATGTATGTCTTGGAATCCACGGCGAAGGTCCCCAGGGCGCGGACCGTGTTGTACATGCCGCCGCTGAGGCTCACTTCGCTTTTTTCGCCGGTTCGCCTGGGAATGAAATTGATCGCCCCCGCCGTGGCGAAATTTCCATGCTCCGGGTCGTAGGGGCCTTTGATAATCTGTATGGAACTCAAGGTTTCCGGGATAAGAAAATGCAGATCCAGGTATCCGTGCCCGTGAACCTGCGAAGGCTCATTTAAGGGAATGCCGTCCAGGTACGCCGCCAGATCCTGCCCGTGCTCCGCATCGAAACCCCGCAGGAAATACTGATAAGCTTTGGCGCCGCCGGTGTGCTGGGAAACATGCACCCCGGGGATGATCCGCACCAGATCGCTGGGATTCTGCCGAGGCAGATTCTCGAAATCCTTTCTTCGGACCTCGGAATCCGAGGCGGAGGTCATGGCTCTGTCTTCCACCACCACGACTTCAGGCAGGATTTCGTCTTCGGCGATGGCGTCCGCGTCCTCGTCGGCCTCTTCCTCCTGTCCGCTTGCGGGCGCCGCCAAAATGAAAACCAGAAAAAATGCGAAAACAATTCCCGAAAATACTTTTGTTAAATTAGTTTTCTGCGTGCGTAACATGGTCGAAACCCTCGCCATGGGTGTTACGGATTTATAAAAAGTAACACTTTTTTGTTTTTGTCAACCCTAAATTTTCCAAGAAATGAAATTTGGCAATCCTTTCCCCACCTAAGCATTTTTTGCCGATGAAGACTTCATGACCCGCTTTCATTAAGTCACTTATGTCATTGATTTTATTGGATATTATTAAATTTACTTTATGGCACGCCCCTTGCTCTACACGCAAGTGAGGATTGGAGCGCCTATGAATAACGCAATTTATGCCGCGGTTTTGGGAGCAAGATACGAGCTGTTTCGGCTCGATGTCATTTCCAACAACCTCGCGAATGCGAGCACTCCGGGCTACCGCTCGGACGTCCCGGTGTTCAGTTCGCAGCTCGATTACGTTTCCCGGCCCGAGTACAACGCAAGCCGTCAGGCGATGGGAAACGTCAACGAACTCATGGGCGCCAGCCCGCGTTTCAGCGAAGGCGCCATTCAGAGCACGGGCCGCGACCTGGACGTGGCTCTTACAGGAGACGGCTTTTTCGTCGTCAACACGGATCAGGGCGAAGCTTACACCAGGGCGGGGAATTTCCAGGTCGATACCGAGGGAAACCTCGTGACGACAAAAGGATACTCCGTCATGGGGCAAGGCGGCGCCATCGTTATCGATCCATCCAGAAAGATCACCATCTCTTCCGACGGAACGATATACGCTGACGATGAGGAAATCGACCGCCTGATGGTCGCGGATTTTCGCGATAAAAACCGCTTGCAAAAAATCGGCGGCGGCGTGTTTACCAATCCCGGCGGCGCCGTCGTCAATGACGAACCGGCATACTCGATTTCACAGGGATTTTTGGAAAATTCGAACGTGAATCCCGTCAGGGAAATGGCAGCCCTGGTAACGGCCGGCCGGCAGTTTTCGGCCCTTCAAAAGGTCGTCCGTCTCGTCAATGAAATCAATTCCCGGGCCACGCAAAACCTTGGAAATCTATAGGAGCGACACACCATGATGAGGGCTCTTTACACGGCTGCGACAGGGATGGAGGCGCATCAGGTCAAGATCGACGTGATCGCCAACAATCTGGCCAACGTCAACACCAACGGCTTCAAAAAAAGCCGGGCGGATTTCGAAGACCTGCTTTATCAGACCGTGCGGGCTCCGGGAGCCTCCGCCGCCGCGGGCCAGGCGTCTCCCGTCGGTCAGCAGATCGGCCTGGGAACGCGCACCGCGGCTGTTTCCCCTATTTTAGAGCAAGGGGAACTCCAGAACTCGTCGAATACCCTGGACATGGCCATCGAAGGCTCCGGGTATTTCCAGATCACAAGAAGCAACGGGGAGATGGGCTATACGCGGGCCGGCGCCTTTAAAACCAACGCCGACGGCGACATCGTCACCTCCAACGGCGAATTGATGGAACCGCAGATCACCATCCCCGAAGGGACGCTCGACGTCGCCATCGCATACGACGGAACCGTTTCCGTAACGCTGCCCGATCAGACCGAGGCCGAGGAAATCGGAACCATTCAAATCGCCACTTTCACGAATCCCGCCGGACTTCGAGCCATCGGCCACAACCTGATGATTCCAACCAGTTCATCCGGCGATCCCTCCGTTGGCGTTCCCGGCGAAGAGGGATTCGGCGGCATCGCCCAGGGATTTCTGGAAATGAGCAACGTCAACGTCGTGGATGAGATGGTCGGCATGATCGTCGGGCAAAGAGCATACGAAATTTCCAGCAAAGTCATTTCAACGGCGGACGAGATGCTGCAGAGCATCTCCACGCTGGCATAAGGCAATCTTATGAAGCGCGTCCTCATCATCCTGACCATCATGACGCTGGCGGCGGCCGCTCACGCCCAGGGCTTGCGTGTCCGCGAGCGCGTGGTGGTTCAAGATGAGAACGTGTTTTTCAAGGACGTGGTTGAAGGCGAGCTTCCCGACTCGATCGCCGGAACATTTTTAGTAAGGGCTCCTTCATACGGATCGACGGCCACCCTCAACGGCAGTTTCATCCAAGCCAGGTTCCGCCAGGCCGGCGGGAACGCGGAGCTTTTGAGCGCGCCCAAAGTTATGCAAATCGAGCGGGCCTTTCAGATCATTCCCTACACGGTCGTCGAACACGCCGCCAAAGAATGGATCCTCCGGCAGCGCTCGGAAGATGAATTGACAATTAAATTCCCGTCAGCCGGCAAGGACGTCGCCGCGCCTCCGGGACCCATGGAACTCAAGGTGACGCTCAACGACGGATACGCGCCCATGGGCCGCCAAAGCATTCCCGTGGATATCATCGTCGGCGACCGAGTATTCAAAACGGTCCGCGTGGACTCGTTCATCGACGCCGATGAAAAACTTGTCGCCGCCCGCCATTCCATCCCCAAAGGGCGCATCATCGCCGCGGAAGATATCACGCTCAAAAGCGTCAGCGCCTCCAGGATCCGGGGTCGCGCGTATCGCGATCCGGAAATGATCGTGGGAAAGGCGGCGAAAACCGCCCTTTCCGCCGGTGAACTGATCCGCGACCGGCATATCGAAACCGCCCCCGTCGTCAGGAGAGGCGACGTGGTCTGCCTGGTCCTGCGCACGCCTTCGTTATCCGTCAAGGCTTACGGCGTGGCAATGGACGACGCCGGCGTCGGCGAAATGGTCAAAGTGAAAAATCTCGATACCAAGGTCAGGGTTCTGGGCCGCGTCCAGGACGCCCAGACCGTCCGCGTGGAGATGTAAGAATGAAACACATCCTCATCACTTTATTGGTTCTGCTTGCGGCGTTTGCAATAGGCTGCACAGCGAATAAAACGCCCCCGGCCGCCAAACTCAGTACGGGATTTTCGACCCGGGATTTCACCACTTCGGACAAGAACGCCGACGAATCCCGCGTTTATAAAAGGCACGCTAGTTCCCTTTGGAAGGACAACAATCCGGATAACTTCATGTTCACCGACCGAAAGGCAAGAACCGTCGGCGACGTGGTCACCATCGACATCATCGAGGATTCGGACGCGAAGGGATCGGCGGAAAGCACTACGGACAAAAGCTCCACCATCGCCGCGGGAGTCGACGGGCTGCTGGGATTCGAAAAACAGGCCGCCCGCCGCAATCCCAACATGAAGCTCGACACCCTCGTGGGCGCGAAAACGGCGACGAAATTCAGCGGTTCCGGCGAAACGACCCGCTCGGGAAAACTGGTGGGCACCATGAGCTGTCTGGTCACCGACGTTCTTCCCAATGGAAATCTGGTCATACGCGGACAGCGCCGCCTGAAGCTCAACAGCGAGGAAATGCTCATGGTGCTGTCGGGAATCGTCCGCCCCAGGGATATCGACTCGGACAATACGATTCCGTCCACGCTCGTGGCCGACGCCAGGATCGAATACACGGGCGCCGGCGACATCAACGACAAAATGCGGGCGGGGTGGTTCACGCGCGGTTTCCATAAAGTCTGGCCGTTTTAATGACAAGGAGTTCCTTTATGCGTTCCAGGACCCCGGCGATCATCATCTCGATTATGCTGACGGTCGTTTTCTGCGCACCCCACGCGGCCCTCGCCGCCCGGCTCAAGGACGTGGCGGAAGTCGAGGGCGTGCGTTCGAATAAACTGATCGGCTACGGTCTGGTCATCGGCCTCAATAAAACCGGCGACGGAAACTCGGTGCGCTTCACGCGCAATTCCATCACCAACATGCTGGAGAACATGGGTGTGACCGTGGATCCCAAGGACGTCAAAAGCGGCAACGTCGCCTCGGTCATGGTCACGGCGGAGCTTCCTCCCTTCAGTCACCAGGGATTCACTATCGACGCCACCGTCAGTTCTCTGGGCGACGCCAAATCTCTGCAGGGCGGCACCCTGATCATGACTCCGCTCAAAGGACCGGATGGAAAAATCTACGCCGTCGCTCAAGGGGCGGTGTCCATCGGAGGATTCAGCGCCGAATCCGGTGGAGACTCTTTTACGAAAAATCACACCACCGTCGGAATCGTTCCCGACGGGGCGATCGTGGAGCGGGAAATCCCCTACAGCTTCAACGATCAGCAGCAGATTACTCTGAACATGCATAGCGCGGATTTCTCGTCCGTGGAACACGCCGCCGACGCCATCAACATGGAACTCGGCGAAGTCGTCGCCTCAGCCGCCGATTCCAGAACGATCAACGTCAAGGTTCCACAGGACTACAGAGGCAACCTGGTGGGTCTCATGGCCCGGATCGAAAACGTGGATGTTCCCACAGACACGAGCGCCAAGGTCGTTCTCAACGAAAGAACCGGCACGGTCATCATGGGCAACAACGTCCGCATATCCACCATCGCCATCAGCCACGGCAACCTGCACGTGAAAATCAGAACCACCGCCAACGCCAGCCAGCCCGGCGCTTTTTCCGGCGGCGACACCGTCGTAACTCAGCAAAGCTCGATTCAGGCCATGGAAGAAAACCGCCGCCTGTTCGTCGTCGAAGCCGGCGCCACCATCGGCGATCTGGTCCAGGCCTTGAACGCCGTGGGCGTTACGCCAAGGGATCTGATTTCAATATTACAGTCCATCAAGAGCGCCGGAGCTCTGCACGCCAAGCTGGAGATCATCTGATGAACGCGGCGTCCCCCATAAACGGCATGATCGCCGGAGCCCGCATTTCGGCGGACAGCGCCCGCGCCATGATGCTGAAAAACAAGACTGTCGCCGAGTCCGAAGCCGACGTCGTGGAAGATGACAAGGCCGATCAAAAACTTTGGAAAGCGGCCCGAGGTTTCGAGGAAATCTTTATCCATAACATGCTCAAGGAAATGCGAAGCACCACTTTTGCGTCCGAGGATTCTCTGGATTCATCCAACGCATCGCAAATCTATATCTCCATGCTGGATGAGCAGATTTCCAAAATCGCATCCGAGGACGGCCGCTTCGGATTATCCAAAATGATTCATGATTCACTGGCGAAAAATTTGGCGGATAGCCCAAATGACCCCGACGGCAAAACGTCAAATATTCGACACTACTACACTCCATTGTTGGATTACAAAGAAAATTCCAACAAAGAAAATAATTGTGAAAAATAGCGGCAGCCGCAAGCTGTCCATCATTAACTCTTTGTTTTAACGATCTTTTTCAACCTGGAAGAGGGATGAGGCGATTGGCCAAAGCACCGGTTTGTGCTGAAAAATCTCCTATTAAAAGCTAAAAGCGTCAAATATTTCTCAAGTCCTCGGCGATTGTACCGATAATTAGCTTGAGCATGGATTGGAGATGGATATGAAAGTCAGAGGCCACGAATCCGGCATTACCACGGACCCAAGAATCTCCGGCGCAAACAAGTCTCAGTCGAGTCGAAATGCGACGCAGAAAAAAGGCGACGCCGCGAAAGTGACTCTTTCCGCCTCCGCGGAATCCGTCAAGGGAGTTCGCGAGAAGCTGGAAAAGATTCCCGAGATCCGATCCGACAAAGTCAATCCCATCATCGACGAAGTCAAAAACGGCAACTATCACCGCCCCTCGGATAAAGTCGCCGAAAAAATGATCGCCAGTCATCTCCTGGAATCTTCGTACGACGAATAAACCGACCTTATCGCCCTCTTCCCAAATTCCACCGTTCCCGCAAGGCCATGAGGCTTCGGCCTTTAAGCGATTTCATTCGCCGGGAAAGGGGAAAGGGCAAAACAGTGACAGCCGAATTCGCAAAACTCATCGAAATACTCGTCAAGCAGCGTGATGTTTTTTTGAAACTCAAGGAAACCATGGCCGCGGGAGAACAGGCTCTGCGCCGCTATGACGCGTCGTCCGTGGATGAATACAACAAATCCGTCGAGGTTCTCAAGCTGCGGCTCGACGCCCTGGAACAGGCCCGCCTGAATTACATGAAAATCATCGCTCAAAAGCTGAACGTTGATGACGAATCCATAAATCTCAGCGACCTGATCAGCGTGGCGCCCGAAAAATTCGGCGCCGCTCTGATGGAACTGCAAATCCAGCTTCGCCAACTGGCCGAAGCGGTAAGCGGCCAAAATAAAAAGAATCATATTCTGGCCAGGGCTTCACTGGAAATCGTCCACGATCTCGGCCAACTCATCGGCCAGGTCGCCGGAGAAAACGTCACCTACAAGCCTTTCAATTCGCCGCGGAAAGAACGGACTTCCGCCGGCGTCATCTCACGGAGGCTCTAAATGCCGGGAATCGCCAGCATCCTTTCCATTGCGTCCCAGGCCATGTGGTCTTCCCAGACCGGCATCGAGGTGGTCAGCAACAACATCTCCAACATGAACACCGCCGGGTACTCCAAGCAGACCCTGAATCTGAATTCCAGATCCCCCGTATCGATCAACGGCCTGATCATCGGCAGGGGCGTCGATGTCACCGACATCAGCATGGCCCAGGACCGGTTCCTGGATTTCCAGATGTTCAACAGCAAGATGGCCCTGGGCTATTCGGAATCCCGAGCCTACGGTCTGAGCAGCCTGGAAGAAATTTTCAACGAGTCGGACACGGACGGGCTTTCCCAGGCCATGACCGACTTCTTTTCCGCCATTCAGGACATGGCGACAACGCCAGAAGATCAGGCCGGCCGCGTCAGCCTCGTCGGCCAGGCGGAAATTCTGATCAATCAGTTTCACACGATGCACGATCGCATTCGGAACGTTCAGGACACGCAGAATAAAAACGTCGCCTCGGACGTGGACAGCATCAATCTCCTGGCCCAGCAGATCAATGAGATCAACCGGGAAATCGCCAACATGGAAAGCTCCGGCCACACGGCGTCCGACTTGCGTTCCACGCGAACCGAACTCATGAACGAATTGTCGGAACTGGTGGACTACAGTTACTTCGAAGGAAAAGACGGGCAGATCAACATCGTGATCGGAGGCTCGCGCCCCCTCGTGGAAAGCGGAAACGTCAACAAACTGGTCACCATCGGAAACGCCGACGGCAACTGGGATGTTTACGTGGAGGACGTCAACGGCAACCGCGCAAATATCACAAGTAAAATTGAAGGCGGATCATTAGGCGGAAGCCTGGAGGTCCGCGACGTGGAGTGCAAGGAACTGCTGGACGACATCAACGAGATCGCCTATCAGATGTCCACCGCATTCAACGCCATTCATTTTGCCGGCTACGGCCTCAACGGCAGCACGGGGATAAATTTTTTCAACCCCCTGGCGGATTCCACGAACGCGGCGAAATTGATCGATTTAAGCGTGGATATCAAAAACGACGTTGAAAACGTCGCCGCATCCTTAAACGGCGAACCCGGCGACAACGCCAACGCCCTTCTTCTGGCCGAACTTGAGGAAAGCCTCCTGTATAACGGCGGCGCGAAAGATTTCCAGGATTTCTACGGCGGCGTCATCACCAGAATCGGATCGGAATCGCAAAGCGCCGAAAGGGAATACAACACGCAGGAATCAGTCAACGAGCAAATCGTCGGCCTGCGGGATTCCCTGGTGGGAGTCTCCATAGAAGAGGAAATGGCCGACCTGATGAAATACCAGTACGTTTTCCAGGCTTCGGCAAGGCTGTACAACATCGTCGACGAGATGGCGGAAATCGTCGCCAACTTGAAATAGCATCGGAGGATAGGCCATGCGCGTGACAACAGCTCAAATGTTCAATTCGGCCACCTACAACATCAATAAAACGCAACAGAATTATTACGACATTCAGCAAACCCTGCTGACGCAAAAGCGCGTCAACAAGCCCTCCGACGATCCGACCGGGGCGTCACAGATCAGCGAAGTCAAAAACTCCATGAACCGGCTGGAGCAGTACGGACGCAACATCGACAAAGCCGGTTCGTTCATCGGCGCGACGGAACTGGCGCTTTCCGAAGTGATCGAAGAACTGAACAAGGTTCTGGACACGGCCATCGATATCAACGGCGGCAACGCGACGGGCACGGATTACCAGGTGGCCGCTCAGCAAATCGAAAGCAACTTTGCAAACATCGTGCAAAGCGCCAACGCCAAAGACGGCGACCGATTCGTATTTTCCGGATACCGGACATCGACGCAGGCCTTCGATTCAAACGGCGACTACCAGGGCGGATCGGGCGAATATATCGAGATCGAAATCACCGGGGATAATTTCCTCGAAATCAATCTGTGCGGAGACGACGTTTTCAAAGGTCCCATCGACGTGTTTCAAGCCGTCTCGGACTTGAAAGCCGCCGTGGAATCCGGCGATCAGGATCAAATCAAAGCCATGATACCGACCGTCGAAGCGGCCCTGGATCAGATCATCGCCATGCGGTCGGGAATCGGCAGCAAAACCGTGAGGATGGAGGCGGCGGAGGAAAACAACGCCAGTCTCGAAGAGGCATACGCGCAAATCCTGTCCAACCTCGAAGACATCGACATCGCCGAAGCCACCAGCGAATACGCCTATCAGGAAGAGGTGTATCAGGCGACTTTGATGGTTTCCTCAAAGATTTTCGAACAAAGCATACTGGACTTTATCACCTAGCCTTCCTATAATCGGCGCCATTGGAGGGCGCCCATACATGCTCGTTTTAACGAGGAAATCCGGCGAAAGTATAACCATCGGCGACGACATCCGGATTTTTATCCAGGAAGTCCGCGGCAATCAGGTCAAGATCGGAATCAAAGCGCCTCCCCACGTAGCCGTTCACCGCGAAGAAATATACTTACGCATCCAGGAAGAAAACAAACAGGCCGTCAGAGCCACGCAGGATATGATGCAAAGCGCTCTGGCTCAGTTCAAGAAAAAACGTTCCGTTAAAAAAGCGACAGAAGACCATGGTTGAGAATAACGAAGAAAAAGTCGCTGTGCCAACAAGCCGTTTCGGAGAAATCGTCGTCGATTTGTCCAAAAAGATCGACATCATCGGCGGCCTTCTCGGTTTTCCCGACTCGACGCGATACATTGTTCTCGACCACGAACAGGATTCGCCCTTTAAATGGCTTCAGTCCCTTGACGAAGGAGAAGTGGCCTTCGTCATCTGCGATCCCCTCTCCTTCTTTCCCGAATATCGCATTCAGGTCCGCAAAGATGAACTGACAAATATGAAAGCCGATTCCGTAGAGGATTTCGTCATTTTCGTCATCCTCTCCCTGCACGGCGATGTGAACGATATGACGGCGAATCTGCAGGGGCCGATTATCGTCAACGCAAAATACCGCGTGGGACGCCAGATCGTCCTCAAGGATTCGGGATACCAGACCCGCCATAAATTATTCGAGGATATCACGCAGGATATCGAGCAGGCGCAAGACGAAGAAAATCCCGGCGTCAGCGGCAAATAAGCCGACTTTATACCAACCCGGCAAAATCGCAGGAACGGTTTGTAACCGCGATTTTCATTGGATTCCGGGTTTCGGGTCTCGGATTTATCCATTGTTGAATATGAGCGATTTCCGATATCATTGGATGAATTTCAATAATTGCTCAAGAAAACGCCGCGATAACCGATAGTTAATAAGAATGTTGAACGCTTATGGGAGGTTCGGCGTCTTCTAAGCTCTCGCCAGGCAGTTGGGAAATATGGAATTTCCCAACTATAAAAAAAGCACCTTGAATTGAAGACAAGGGATGACTTCACCCATTAGGATGGGAATCACGGAGGATTAGGAAATGGCACTAACTGTCACAAGTAACATTCCTTCCATCAACGCTCAACGAAACGTCGGCAAAAACCAGCTGGGACTTAATAAAGCCCTGGAAAGGCTATCTTCCGGCTACAGAGTCAACCGCGCCGCCGACGACGCCGCCGGACTGGCTATCTCGGAGAAATTACGGGGAAATATTCGAGCCCTGGCTCAGGCCAGCCGCAATGCCTCGGACGGTGTTTCCATGATCCAGACGGCTGAAGGCGCCATGGATGAAATCAGTTCCATGCTCGTACGTATGAAGGAACTGGCGGAGCAGGCGTCCACCGGAACCGTCGGCACATCGGAACGGGGTTATCTGAATACCGAGTTTCAGGCGCTTCGCACGGAAATCACGCGCATCGCCGACAACACCAAGTTCAACGACACTTACCTGCTCAACGGATCGCTCAGCAAGCAGATTCAGGTCGGCATCACCTCCAGTGAAAAAATCACGATTTCCACCGGAGACGTGGATGCGACGGCTCTTTCTCTGGCCACCAGCATCTCCACGGCGACCAAGGCTCAGGCGGCCCTGGGCACTACGCAAACAGCCATCGGGACAGTCGCCGGTCGAAGAGCTTCGCTTGGTTCGCTGCAAAACAGGTTCGAGTCGGTCGTTTCCAGCATCGAAAATCAGGTGGAAAACCTGTCGGCGGCCGAAAGTCGCATCAGGGACGTTGATATCGCCGCGGAAACCGCCAATCTGACCAAGTACAGTATCCTGGTGCAGGCGGGCGTAAGTATCCTGGCGCAGGCCAATCAGTCGCCCCAAACGGCATTGGCGCTCATGAGCTAGATGGTTTGACGCCTTCGGCGAAGTCCGCTTTCGGACCGGCCGAACGGCTCGAATTTCGATTATCAGGGTGGAAGTATTTCCACCCTTTTCTCTTTTCAGCCAACGCCGGCAACCGGGATGAATCGGCGGCCGAATGCGACGGTTGACGTGTGACATGACACGAGCCGCAATGTTTGCTTTTCCCCATGATTCGTGTCAGAAAGCGTGCACAATTTCTGCATCGGGATTTCGCGTGGAACAGGATCAATGTGCTGACGCTTTAAAAAAGGCCCCCGAAACTCAAAGCTACCCGTGGAGTTTCGAGCGTGTGCAAAAATACGTTCTGGATAACACGCGTGACGTTCAGATCCGGGGCCACTATCCACTTCGTTTCTTCGTATGGCTGATCAGCGCTTTTGTGCGGCGCCTGTCCTGGACCCAGGCTTATAAACTTGGGTCGGGAATCGGCGGAATTCTGCATTTTCTCAAGGTCCGGCGGGACGTGGCCATGACGAACCTCGATATCGTTTACGGCGACGAAAAAACCGCCGGCGAAAAAGATGAAATTTACAAACAGTCTCTTTTGAATTTCGGCCGACAGACCATGAATTACATCCGCATTCCCCTCATGGACGAAGACTTCTGGGCCGATAATTTTGAGATGAAAAACGAGCATATCATCCGCGACGCCTATAACCGGGGCAAAGGCGTCATCCTGCTTTACATGCATTACGGCCCCTGGGAGCTTCCCGGCGGCAAGATCGGTCATTGCGGCTATCCCCTGGCGGTTGTCGCAAAAGCTCTAAAGAACAAGGTGCTGGACCGATTCGTCGTGCAGGCCCGGGCCGCCATGACCTTGGGGAGCATCAAACACCGGGACGCCATGGCGCGCATCATGGAAGGCCTCAAAAAAGGCGAAGGAATCATTATGGTCATAGACCAGAACATGAAGCGCAGCCAGGGCGTTTTCGTTAAATGGATGGGACGCATGGCCTCCACGCCCCGCTCCGTGGCCTGGATCGTCCGCCAGACCGGCGCGCCGGTGATTACCGGATACGCCCGCCAGACAGGGCCGAAAAGCTTCGAAATGACCATGACCGAACAGGTGCCCTGGCAGTCCCACGACGATCCCGACGAAGAGCTTCTCATCAACACGCGCAACTACGTCAAGGCCGTCGAGAAGCACATTTACACGGCGCCGCAGGAATGGTTCTGGCTCCACCGCCGCTGGAAGATCCAACCGGAAGGCGTCGAAAATCCCTACAATTGATGAAAATCAATTTATTTCGACGACCCTGCTTTCGCGGCAGGAGGCAAAAAGCGCATCGATCACTTTCATATTCAACACCGCGTGCGTGATAGGCCGGGTCGGCCCGCCCTCCCCGTTTGCAACGCGACAAAATTCCGCGGCCTGCAAGTAATACGAATTCGCCGGTTCAACGGTAATGATTTCCGGCGCCTGTCCCTCGCGCCGGCAAATGATGTTGGCGTTCTTTTCGCCGGAAACCCACGGGCTGAAAAGCTCAATCGAGCCTTCGGTCCCGTTGATGATTGCGCCGTGGCGCTCGAAATTGGCGATGCTCGTTTCAAATTGGGCCAAAACGCCGTTTGGAAATTCCAGCAGGCCCAACATCGTCTCATCGACTTCTTTTCGAGCTTCCAGGGCGCTGACGCGCACCGGTTCGCATCCGGCGATCAGGCGTGAAAAATCCACGCAATAGCATCCCACGTCCATGAGCGCCCCGCCGCCCATTTCTTTGGAAAGTAAATTGGCGTTAGGGTCGTCGTTCATGAAGGTGAAGCAGCTATATAAAGTTGAAACTTTTCCGATGACGCCGCTTTCGATGAGCTCCGCTGCGCGCTGAAACTGCGGATGAAAGCGGTACATAAACGCTTCGGCAACGTGCAAGCCGGTTTCTTCGGCGGCGTCCGCGATAGCCTGCGCCTCGGCCGCGTTTAGCGCAATCGGCTTTTCACACAAAACGCAGTGCCCGGCACGCAAAGCCTTGATCGTCCATTTCGCATGCAGGCTGTTGGGAAGCGGATTGTAGATCAGATCCACTTCCCCCGACTTCAGCATGGCGTCGTAGGAGTCGAAGGCCAGCGGAATGCCGTGTTCGCACGCCCAATCGTTCGACTTATCCAGATCACGACTGGCGATGGCGACCAGTTCGCCGCACCCGCCCGTTTGGATCGCCTTAATGGTTTTAACGGCGATTCCCGCCGTGCCCAATATTCCCCACCGGAATCGTTCACGCATTCGAACCTCTCACAAGGTATAACCGGGACTATAAGATATCGCTCAAGCTTGTTGTATGGGTCAAATACAAAGCTTGGGAGTGTTATTGACTCGAACTTTTCCTAGGCCGTGGGGCCGAGGCAAATGTATCCGTAAGTTTTTGGTCAAACTCATAGTTTGTTGACCGGAAACTGCAAATATTTCGTGATGCCCGTCACGGCGATCTGCACCCGGCCGTTTTCCGAAATGCCGCCGTCTATTTCCTCGCCGCCCTGGTCGTACAGCGTCCACGCGCCTGGAGCATCCCCCGGCAGAGGCACGGTGATCTCTTTTTCCTCCCAGATGGCCGGCCCTTCGCGCCACAGACCTACGGTCCACGTTCCCTCGTCGTCTCCGAAAACAAAAGCGTGCACGTTCGTGTCCTCGTACAGCAGCGGACGAAGATTCCCGGCGTAGCGCGACTGGCCCAGCACCCGGTGCAGCCCCTTGAGCGCCACGTACGAAGGCTTCGCTTCCGTCTCCTGGGTGTCGCCGGGATAGGTGAAGAGGCCGAAAAAATCCTCCGTCGGCAAGGAAGCGCCGCCCGAGCCGTCCCAGAAGGTGTACCAGTCGTAAAACTCGATGCCGTTGGCGAGGGCGATCATCACGCTGTGGGCCAGATAAGCGGCCTGCCTTTGATCGCCGATGATCAGGCTCGGCCAGCCCATCTCTGTGAACTGAATGGGCTTGTCCGCACATCCGATGTCGGCGAGGGTGGTTTTTATCAAATCGATGAAGCCTTGCGTGGTCGGAAAGTGATAGATCCCAAGGTCCAGATCGAACTCGGGACTGGGCTGCTGCAAGAAGGTGTAGGGGTGGATGGACAGAACGTCGAAGTAATCGCAGATGTCCGGGTGAAATTCATGGACCCGATAGACGAAGTTCCAGATGCCCCGGGGGTCGAAAAAATTCACTTCCAAAGGAGACAGCCCGCCGAAGATGACGCTGGCCACCGGGTCGTTTTCGTGCACCGCTTCGTACGTTGCCTTGAGCACCTCGCCGTATTTTTGCGGGTTGGGCTCGGGCTTCCAGAACCGCGTCGTGTTTTGCTCGTTCCAGAATTCGTAGTAGTCGACCCGGTCGGCGAAATGCTCGGCGACCTTGCCGGTATAATCGGCATACTGAATCGGGTCGATCTCGTCGGCGGTTCCCCCCGGCGTCGCCCAGTCCGGGCTGCCCAGGAAAATGGGGGTGACCATAAGGCCCGCTTCCAGGCACAGATCCGTCATGGTGTCGAGACCGTCAAAGTTCCACACGTCGTCTTCGGGCTCGATGCTATACCAGTGAAAATCGGTTCGCACCATCTTCACGCCCGCTTCAACAAGCCTTTCGATCTCGAATTCCCGCTTCCAGCTATACGCCGCGCCCCGGCTCATGTGGCTGGAAATGCCCAGAATATCGTCCAGGACCGATCCCGACGGCGCCATGCCCTCGTAAGGATCAACAGGCGCGGTATCGTCGTCGGCGTCGTCGTTCACGTCATCATTTACGTCGTCGTCAACATCGTCATCCGCGTCATCGTCAGCATCGTCGTCGGTGCCGGTGTCGTCATCGGCATCATTGTCTGCCTGCCCTGAGCTTGTCGAAGGGTCGTCGTCATCGTCCCCGCACCCCGCAACCGCCAACGCAAACAAAACCGTCATTAATGCAATTAGAATCGACAAGTTAAAACCGCGCATATTTTTCTCCTTCATTTCTTTAGGACGCAATCCATCGCGTCCCATAACCATTTACTAATCCGCATTCCGAATTCGTAATTATCAGCCCTGTTCTCCCGCTTCTCTTTGCTTCGCGAATTCGGCGGCTTTTTTGAGGCGGCGGACGACCGCGTTCTTGCCGATGAGGTTGAGGGTTTCGAAGATGCCGGGGCTGGCGGCGGCGCCGGTCAGAGCGATGCGAAGGGGTTGCGCGACTTTGCCGAGGTCCAGTTCCCGTTTTTCGCAGAATTCGTTGATGTGCTTTTCCAGCGATGCGTCGCTGAAATCGTCCAGCGCTTCGAGCATCGCCGTCAGTTCATCGAGTATCTGCGCGGCGCCGGATTTGAGCCATTTCTTCACGGCCTTGGGCTGATATTCGGTCGGGTCCGTGAAAAAGAAGCCCGCGTAGTCGGTCATTTCCACAAAATTTTTATTTCGCTCGCGCACGTTTTCCACCAGCTTTTCCAGCCAGGGACCGGACTCGACTTCATAGCCGCGTGCTTTCAAGAAAGGCGCCCATAACTGGGCCAGTTTACCCAGGGGCATGGTCATCATCTTCTGCGCGTTGATCCAGTCCAGCTTTTTCATGTCCATGATGCCCGGCGATGCGTTCACGTCGGCGATGTCGAAATACCTGATCAACTCCTCGTCGGTGAATAACTCCTGCTCCTTGTAGCCCCAGCCCAGGCGCGTGAAGTAATTACGCATGGCTTCGGGCAAATATCCCATCGTCTTGAATTCCATCACGGACGTGGCGCCGTGGCGCTTGCTGAGTTTTTTCCCGTCGGGACCGTGCGTCAGCGGCATATGCGCGAAGGCCGGCGGCTCATAGCCCAGGGCCTTGTAAACCATAAGCTGCTTCGGCGTGTTGTTGATATGATCCGCGCCTCGGATAACGTGCGTGATCCCCATGTCATGATCGTCGGCGACCACGACGAAGTTGTACGTCGGCGCGCCGTCGGACCGCGCGATGATCCAGTCGTCCAGTTCCGCGACGGAAGTCGTAATTTCTCCCAGGATGACATCGTTAAAAGTGATCTCGCCTTCCGTGGGCATGGCCAGGCGCACCACGTGCTCCCCGCACTCCGGGCCGTGGCTTTTTTCCCGGCACGTGCGGTCGTAAAGCGGCTTTCGTTTTTCGGCCATGGCTTTGGCGCGCTTTTCATCCAGTTCCTCTTTTGTGCATGTGCAGCGGTAGGCCTTGCCGTCGGCGATGAGTTTGTCGATCAGCGGGCGGTAAAGATCGACTCTTTTGGACTGGAATACCGGCTCTTCATCCCAATCCACGCCCAGCCAGCGCAGTCCGTTGAGAATAACCTCAACGTTTTCTTCAGTGGAGCGTTCGAGATCCGTATCCTCGATGCGCAGGAGCATCTTGCCGCCGGTGTGGCGCGCGTAGAGCCAGTTATAGATTGCCGTGCGGGCGCTGCCGATGTGCAGCTTGCCCGTGGGCGACGGAGCGAATCGTACGGTGACTTGCGTCATGAGAACCTCGTAATGAGCAGTTGCGCGATAAAGCGAATGGCGACCAGAATCAACAGCACGGCAAACACGCGCCTGAGCGGATCGGGATTGACCCGACCGGCGGTTTTCGCGCCGAAATGCGCGGCGATGATGCTCGACGGCGCTAAGAAGATCCAGGTCTTGAAATGAAAAAAGCCCAAAGCATTCGGGATGTCAACTTCGTGGGCCACGCCCCCGACGATATAATTGATGACGCCCACCAGGGAGGCGATAACGATCACCGCGCAGCTTGTTCCGATGGCGCGGTGCGGGGACATGCGCGCCAGGAGAATGAAAAACGGCACGCCGATGATCCCGCCGCCGACGCCGAAAAGCCCGGCGATCAGCCCGGAGGCGAAACCGATGCCGATAAATAGCGGCGTATGGGAGCGCTCGGCCTCCTCTTTTTGCGTTGCGGTTTTTTTTCGCAACAGCCGAACGGCCACGCCGATGAGGAATATTCCGAATACGGCTTTGACCAGGGCATGATCCAGATTGATGGAAATCTGCGTGCTGAACGTGGAGCCTAAAATGCTGCCGGTTCCGGCCCAGATCGCGGCTTTCCAGAATACGTTCCCCTGGCCGTTGTGCGTGCGGGCGGCGCTGGACGAATTCAAGACGATGGTGGCCAGGGACGTTCCCTTGGCCAGGCAAAAAGCGTTATTCGGCGAAATCCCCATCATAACGTAAAAGAAATCCAGGAGGGGCACGTAGATGATCCCGCCCCCCACGCCGAAAAACCCGCTGACGAATCCGGCGACGGCGCCCAGGAGAATAGAGGATGGAATAAAGATGAGATTCGAGACTTCCATCCGGTGAATAAGGCCCGGCCGGGCATATCTTGTCAAGCTTGAAATCTTTGTCAAAGAGATTTGAATTTCAATTCCATTCTACTTCGATAGACAACTCGCGGATTCTGGCAAGGGTCCAGGATTTAGGGTCCAGGGTTCAGGGTTTTCGGACTGCAAGCGCAAGCGACTTATCGCTGTCTTAAAAGGCCGCGATACGCCACGCACGTTTACAGAGCCGAAATATACCCGCTTACTCATCCACCTACGCTAAAGCTTCGGTGAATTTGCCTGTCGAGAGCCTCCAGGTCGAGCGACCGTGCGCGGCTCAGTAGGAAGACGCTCGTTTGCAAACCCTGAACCCTCTTGAGAAGGAAATTCCAACATCAGAGGCGCAAGAGGCTAACCGTGCTGGCATTTGCTGATTGAAAACTTTGGAGCTAATATCGCCCTTTGGGAGGTTTGCAACATGAAGTTCAGAATTTCACCGCTGTGGTGGCCGGTTTTGGCCGTCCTTTCGCCGATTGTCGGGCCGCTGCTATTCCTGAAAGCGAAGCGATTTCGGCAGGGGCAATTGGATGCCGACAATCAAAACGCGCAAAGGATAGCCGAGGCTTCGCATCTTGACCTGCCGGAGCTGGAAAAATTTGATTTAACGGTCATCGTGGACGAAAAAACCGAGGAAGGCTTCGTCGGCGACAATGCGGTCTCCTACCTCATCAACACGGATCGCGGCAGCGTGTTGATGGATCTGGGATTCGGCGACGAAAAGCCCGCCCTGGCGCATAACTCGAAAAAGCTTGAGTTAAGCGGCGAAGACGCCGATGCGGTATTCATCACGCACCTCCACCTGGATCATATGGGGGGGCATAAAGCCTCTCATCAGAACAAAATACCGGCCCCGCAGGGCTTTTTTAAAACCCCGAAGGTCGCCAGAGTGCCGGATTCGTGTACGAGCGAGTTTTTTCAAATTGAAAAATCCTTAAAGCCGGAACTCATCGAAGCGGGCCTTGCCACGACCGGACCCCTGGCCCGGATGCTCTGCTTTTTCGGCCTGACGCAGGAGCAGGCGCTGGTGGCCCGGCTCAAAGGCAAAGGGCTGGTTATCGTAACGGGATGCGGCCATCCCACCATCGAGGTGATCATAAAAATGGTCAAGGAAATGTCGCCGCTGCCGATATACGCCATCATCGGCGGTTTGCATTTCCCGGTCACCGCCTCGCGCGGCGCGGCTCTGGGCATCCAATTCCAGCAGATCCTGGGGACCGGCAAGCCGTGGTGGAATCGAATAACCGACGACGATTTGTCCCGTACGATTCAGTTTATCAACGAAGTCACACCGCAAAGGCTGCTGCTTTCGGCGCATGACACCTGCGATCATTCCCTGAAACGATTCGAGGAGGAATGCTACACAAAAGTCGAGGTTGTTCGCGCCGGGAAAACATACGAGATGTAATCGTTTTAGTCGGCAAATTTCAGGTCGGGGGCAAAATGGGACTCCTCAAAAAGATTTTCGGACTCGATAAAACACCGGATATCCCCTTCACTTCGATTGACGATGAAAACTACGAAACTGAAGTGCTCGGCGCCGACAAACCGGTGATGTTTTTCGTGTGGATGGACACCTGCTCCCATTGCCGCAAAATGGCCCCGAACGTTAAACGCGCGGCGGCAAAACACGCGGGCGACATCAAAGTCGCGCAGGCCACGGCGTCCGCGGCGCCCGGCGTCATGGCGAAACTCGGCGTGCGCGGCGTGCCTGTCGTGTTTTTCTTTCAAAACGGCGAAATCCTGGAGACCGTCAACGGTTTTCGACCGGAATCTTATCTGGATGAGCTGATTCAGGCGATTTTGCAAAATGATAAAAGTGATGATCAATCATCACCATCAACGGAATCGGATTAAGTCATGAAATTATTGAAATTTTTTCCATGGATACTTGTTCTTCTTATTCTGCCGGCGGCATTTGCGTCGTGCGGGGACGATGATGACGACCCTTCGACAAGCTCAGGGCAGGCAGACAATGATGCCGATGACGATACGGCTGCCGACGATGACACGGCTTCGCCTGACGACGATGTGAACGACGACGCCGATGACGATATCGAGGCGACGCTGCCCGTGGAGCCGGTGACGATCGTGGACGGCTATTTCGATGAAACGGAAGGGCTTTGCTTTTTATCCGACGGGCGCATGTTCATCGAGGGCGACAACGCCGTGCATGAAGTGCTGGCCGACGGAAGCGTGCAGACCATCGCCGAACTGACGGATCCGATCGGCCTGACGCACGACGGCGCCGGACACATCCTCGCGGCGGATTTCGGACCAACCTCGGTTTTCGATATCGGACAGGAAATCAATAACGACGGATACATTGTACAACTCACTCCCAACGGCGATCAGGAAATCATCGCCACGGGAATTCCCGATCCGAACTTCATCGCGGTTTTGCCGGATATGTCATTCCTGGTGTCCGACGACGGGGGCATGAACATTTTCAAAGTGCCGCAGGGCGGCGGCGAAGCGCAGATTTTTCTCGATTCGGTGACCGCGCCCAACGGCATGGCCCTGTCCCCCCGACCACGATGAACTCTACGTCTGCCAGAGTTTCACGTCCGCCGGATCGATTATCCCGGCCCGTAACGTCTGGCGCGTGCCTCTGGATGAATATTACGAACCCGGCGAACCGGAACTTCTGGCCCAGCTGCCCCCCGCCTCGACGCCGGACGGAGTCGTTGTGGACAAAAAGGGACGCGTGTACGTGGCGGCCAATACGACGGGAATTGTCTGGCGGATCGATCCGAATACGGGAACGACCGAGCAGGCCGCCTCGGGAATGTTCGGCGTGGCCAGCATGGCTTTCGGACGCGGCGGCGATTTTTCCGAGACCTCCCTATACGCCACGCAGCTTTTCGGCGGCAGAGTCTGGCGCCTGGATTTAGGCGTCAAAGGCGCGGAAATTCCCTGATATCAAACCCTGGGTTTTAAAAACATCGGAGGAACGGCGAGAAGCGTGAGCAGAATCCCGCTGGCGATAAAGGGGATGGAATATCCGAAATGGTCGCCGACGGGGCTGAAGATCAGGGCGCCGCAGCTCATGCCCGCCATGGCCGCCAGGTTGAGGAATCCCGTGTTGCCCCCCATGCGCTCGATTTCAAACAAGCGGGCGACGCGCAAATACAAAATGAGAAGAATGAATCCATCGCCGACGCCGTGAATCATCCTGAAAGCAAATGAAAGCTGCGGCGGATGCGCCAGCATCCCGAATGATCCGAGAGCGGACAATAACATCCCCGTGACGGCGATTGAACGAATGGACTGCCTTTGAAATACGCGCCGGTAGCGAAGCAATGTGAAAAAACAGACGGACATGATGCCGAACTCTCCGGTCATGTACCAACCCAGGCCGACCATGTCCAGATGAAGATAATTTCTCAAAAAAAGGCCGTAGCAGGTCATTTCCGCGCCCCAGTGCAGCGAAAAGGCAAAAAACCAAAGCGCGAAAAGGATGATCTTGGGCTGCCGGATATCGGCGCCGTATTCCTTGAGGTCCGGTTTCGCCACCGGCGTGGGATGAAGCAGCCTTGCGAAGACCGTCAGGGCCAGACACGCCGCGGCCATGGCAAACAGGCAAAAACGGAAATCGAATTTGGCGATGATATATCCGGCCAGGGCCGTGCCCAGGGCAAGGCCGGAAAACCGCACGGCTTGGAAGGTAAGAACTCTTTTGGCAAATCCCTCGCCGTGGTCCGTTTTTAATATCTGCACATCCATGCTGATGCGATAGAGGTTAAAGGCCATGGCCCAGAAAAAGAACACGACGAAATAAAACGGAAAAGGTTTGATCAAGGCCATGAGAATGAACGAAGCGGATTGAATCGCAAGCCCCGTGGCGACCAAAGAGCGGCTGGTGATTCGGTCGTTGCCCCATCCCGCGGGAAACGACGCCAGAATCCCGGTAACGGCCTGCAAGGCGTACAAAGCGCCTATTTGCGCGCCGGAAAAGCCAAGCTGCTCGCGGAAGAAAATCGGCAGAAAAAAGTTCGACGCCGAGGAGATAAACGAGTACGCGCCGTGCAATGCCGCCGGATATAAATCACGCTTATTCTGATCGGGCGTCCGGTCCATGAATCACCGCCAAAAAATTCGGCGGGAAATATGGCCTTTTCCATAAAAATCGTCAACGCGGTTTTCGCTGACGGTTTTAATAAGAGAAAACCTATGCGAAAAACGCTTGTCCGAGTCTTTTATGTATTTTTGAAAGTAATGAGAGTGTCATGAAGCACGGACAAGCGCCCTCACTTCGCTCAGGCCAAGAAGCTTGTTCATGCCACCCGCGCGCGTAACAATTCACCTGTAATCAGCGGCTGTGGACCTCGATAAATTTTGCGAAACTTCGGTCGTAGGTCTTTTCCACGTCGTCAGGGAAACAGCAGGCCGGAAGCTGTTTTTGCGCTAAGTGGTAATGCAGGCAATCGCAACACAGGCCGTGTCGCGGGCAACCGGGATAGCTGCAATTGCAGCGATCGTTGTTTTTCTTTTCATTCGGGCATTTGACGCTCATAGCTTCTCCATTTCTCATCTTCGCAGAATTTGCAGCAATTTCGTTTCATGGGCCTGCAGAATCCCGAGGTCGCAGCGGCCCCTAATCGCCGTCACTTTTTCATCGGTCCATACTTCGACGATTTCCATGGAATCATGGTAAGGGATCAGGTTCGATAAATCGATGCTTCGAAGCACCGGCGCATCCTCCCAATTGGCGACGAGGACAAGAAAACCTCCGTCCGTTTCCGCCGCCGCCGTATCGGGAAATTCCGAATCGGCAAGGCCGATCACGCGCGCGCCTTTCGTGCGCAGGGCTATGGTTTTTTGCGCCAGTTCCAGGCGGTCGTCGTCGACCAGTTCCATGTCGTCGGATAAAAGAAGCATCCCGCCGGTCACGGCGTAGACGGAAGCCATGGAGCGGATTTCGCGAAGGCTCAGTCTGCTCTTGCGGCGGCGGATCATCAGGCAATCCGGATCGTTGATCCACAACCGTCCGTGCATGAAAGCCCTGGACATGACGTTGCGCAGGGCGTGGCGCGTAGACAGGACATTCTCGTCCACAGCCAGGGCTTTGAGCAGCGGATTGTCCCACTTCGGCGTCACATCGCAACCGATGCGCATGGCGTCCACGATCCCGACCGCGGGACCCAGCGGACACCCGCAACCCAGCAAAAACGCGTCGCCGATGGCTTCGCGGATCGTTTCCAGGCCCAGCCGAAGCGCCGAGGCCCGCGTGGAATCGGGATCGTACCGCTTTGCGGGAAGAGCGGCGCCGTAAACGAAGTCGATCTTGAAAAACTCTACGCCCCAATCTTCCCGCATGATCTTAAAAACGTCATACACGTACTGACGCGCCTGGGGGTGGGTAGAATCAAGAGCATACACGCGCCCGCCCCAAAGAGGATTGAAGCCGCCGGAGCGCACGCCGCCCTTTTCATTTTTCAAAAACCATTCGGGATGCTGCAGGAAAAGTTTGGATTTAGGCCTTGCGATAAACGGCGCAGTCCATATTCCGGGCGCAAAGCCCTGGGCTTTGATATCCGCCATCAGGTTTTTTACGCCCGACGGAAATTTTTGATTGTGCGTGAGCCAGTCGCCGATAGCGCTTTGATATCCGTCGTCGAGTTGCATGAACTTCAGGGATAGTCTGTCTTTGAGGCCGGTCAGTATTTTCAGGTTCTTGCGCATTTCCGTCGTGTTGATGCGCGTGTAGTAGTGATACCAGGAGCACCAGCCGACGGGCGCTTCCCGCGTGACGCGCGCGTCCATGGCCTTTCCGCAATACGAGGCCCAGTTTTGCGCCGCGTCGTCGGCCGACGGGCAATAATCGATCCATAAGGGTTCCGACGTAAACGTTTGCCCCGGCGCCAGAGCAATTCCGTCGAAACGACAGGAAGCCTCCAGAAGAAAATCGTCGGTGTCTTTTTTTATAGCGACATCGCCAAAGGCCTTTTTACAGGTCAGAAAGCCCAGCCCCAGAGCTTCGCCGCCCCGAGCGGAAACAACGCACATTTGTTCCGACACAAAATGCCCGGAAACGCCGGATGAACGATTGGCCGGATTTTCCTCCATCTCGCGCATGAACTTCAGCCACGGGCTTTTTACGGTTTCGCGCAATTTATAGGCGCGCGTGGCCGACCAGGATTGCCAGCCCATTTTGAACACGGACAAATCATCATGGGCGCCGCAGGGCGAAAATTCACCGCCGTCCGACGCAGCACAGCGCAAAGGCATCAATCGTTCGACGCGTATCGGCTGCTTGCCGAGGTTTTCCACGGAAAGTGTAAAAACGATGCCCGAACTTTCGTGCGGCTCGATGCGCAGCAAAGCGCTGATTTCAGCCGACGGCGATTTGTGCGTGGCCGATAATCGGATTCCATTCTCAACTTCTGAAACATTTTCGAATTCACAAAAGATGATAGCGTCGGATTCATGCGCTCCGGCAAGTTGAAAACCGAAACTCAAGCCAACGGCAAAAGCGACATCGTTTTGAAGCGAATTGATTCCAAGGCGCTTTTGCTCCGCCTCGACTTTTATGGAAGAAGTTGATAATTGCATGGCTGGTTATGCGATCCAATCATAATGTGGAAAAGAAACGTTCGTGAAAAAACCGATCCAAAATACGGCTCAACGCACAAGACGTTTTACGCGCCTCCTTGTCGTTTTGGCAATACTGTACCTTGCCGCGGCCTGCTCGAAAACCGAGGAAACGCCGGTGCACACGCGGGCTCCCGGCTCCATACTGGATCCCGGCGACTACTCCTTTTCCATCGAGCACGACGGGCGCGAACGGAATTATTATCTGCACTTGCCGCCGGACGCGCGCCTGGGCAATCCCTTGCCGTTGGTGTTTTTCTTTCACGGAGCGGCTTTTAACGGGAAATGGTTCAAGGAAATCCTGAAGGTCGAAAACCTGTCGGACCGCAAAGGCTTCGTGGCCGTTTTCCCGGACGGAACCGGCAAGACGCCCTGGCTGCTGACCTGGAACGCCGGGAATTGCTGCCGATACGCCAAGGAAAACAACGTCGACGACGTGGGCATGGTCCTGACCTTAATTGGGGAGATCAAAAAGGGCGTTCGCGTGGATACAAAGCGCATCTATGCCGCCGGGTGGTCCAACGGGGGCATGCTCTCCTATCGCCTGGCCTGTGCGCACGCGGAAATATTCGCCGCCGCGGCTTCGGTCAGCGGAACGCTCGGCATCAAGAACTGCGAACCCTCGCGGCCGGTCCCGATCATCCACTTCCACGGCACGCGTGATGAATACGTGCCATACAAAGGCGGCAAGGGCGAAAAAACCAAAGCCGTGGAGCCGCAACAATCCGTGGACAACTGCATCGACGTCTGGAAAAAAATCAACGGGTGCGCGGGAAAAGCCAAAAAGGAGGTTTTGCCCGACAAGGTCAGGGATGAAACCATCGTGATTCATCAGTACTGGCCCAAATGCCAATCAAGGGTTGAGCAGTACATCATCGACGGGGGCGGGCATAACTGGCCGGGCGCCGAGACCATGTACGACGAAGCTTTGGGCAACCTGACCATGGATATCAGCGCCAACGAGATTATCTGGGACTTTTTTGAAAAGCACCCGATGCCTTAGCGAACTCGATTATTATTGCATCGTTCAGAAAACGAATTGAAACGCCAGACCGCCGGCATAGGTCCACCATGGACTGAAATCCGTAAAGATTTGTGATCGAATGATCGTCACTTCGGGCACGACATAAAGCCAATCCCACGTCCTGATTCGCGCACCCAAATGTCCCGTCTGCGATCCTAAAACATGAGCCTTCGCAGCGGCGTAGGGTTCAACTCTGTCAAAACGGCGACTGGCTAAAAGACCGAGATAAATATCACTAAAACCAATCGCCGGCTGGATCGCCATGGAAATGCCGTGGTGATCCTGATTCAGGAATCGGAGTCTCGCGTCCAGAAGCGCTATAGGCCAGACGGACAGTTCACCCTTCACTCCAAGATCGACCCAGCCGGATTCCGTCAGGCCCACGCGCCCGTCAACTTCCAGAATCGGAGAGGCGACAGCCGCCGATTCCCCGTCAGCAACAACCCATGCGGCGCCGCCCACTCCAATTTGCTTTTCTCCCTTTTTTAACGGATTCGCCGTATTAAAATTCGTTACCGAGCAACCGGCACCGAGGATCAACATCATGGCCATTAAGAGAATCATCATGATATGGGACTGATAAATTCTCGTTAAACCACTATTTGCCATTCCAAATCCCTCAGACGCAGTTACCGACCAGCTTTTTTATTTAACTGTAACGACAATGGGGATCATATGTATTAATTGGATCAGGATCAACCGTTCCCGACTTTAATAACCAAAACCCGACTTGAAAGTATTATCGCCTGTTGTCTTGCCGGTGAAGATTGTACTGCCCCTTCAGGGCGACTGCGGGGATATAGACAAGTTCCAGAAAGCTGCGAATCATGTCGATTCCTATGTTCACGCGGCTGTCCGCTGAATTGATCCAGACCACGGGAATCTGCACGATGAGAAAGCGCAGTTGGTAAGCCAGAAAAAGGATTTCCGCGTCGAAGGACCAGCGGTCGATGATGCTTTGCGAAAAAATCGCTTCCGTCGCTTTTGCGGAAAACGCCTTGAAGCCGCACGTAAAATCCGTGATGATCGGCGCGCAAAGACATCGCGACATCCAGCGGAAAACGCCTCCGGGCATTTCCCGCCACCACGGCTGGTGAACCTGCACGTCGCTTCCCTTGACCTTTCGCGTCCCGATCACCACATCCGCTCCGCCCATAACGAGATCGGTGAAGCGCCCCGCTGTTTCGATGGGAACCGACAGGTCGATATCCGTAAAGATGCGCACCGCGCCTTGCGCGGCCAGCATTCCGACTTTCACCGCGTGGCCTTTGCCGCGATTACTTTCGGACTCAATCAGCAGGTGATCCGGATAAGCTTTGAGAATGTCTTTCGCCTTTTCCACCGTGTCGTCCGAGCTTCCGTCGTCCACGATGACGATCTGACACGCGTCTGTCCGCCTCTTGAGATACTTCATGATCTCGCGCAATCCCTGATCGATTCGACGCGATTCGTTATAGACGGGTATCACGATGGATAGGTCGTATTTTGATTTTTGCAATTTAAGCATCCAGATTAAAACTCCAAAATTCTTATTTCAATTTTTGGCGGCAAAAATCAAGCAGCTTGGCCGTTGTTTCGTTGCCTGAATTTCTCGACCTTATTGATTCCAGGATTGGAAGAGCCTCCGCGCAACGATTCAAGCCCACGAGCGCCCTGGCCAGGGCGTTATCGGCGCGCAGCATCTCATCGTCGGTTTTTGCGCCTTTACGCGCATCCCGGGCTCTCGACTGCGCCGGAGCGTATTGCCCCCTGGAAACCAGAATCTCCGCCAGACTCGCCGCCGGACCGCTTTGCCAGCGATTGAAAGTCAAAGATTTTTCATAAGACGCCGCCGCATCGTCGGAATCGTCATTTCTTAGAGCAAATAACGCCCGGTAGTTCCAGTTTTGCTCGTTCATGGGTTCAAGCTGCGTGGCCAGTACGCCGTTAAGCCACGCCTGATCCTTCATCTTCTGCGCCGACTGCACGATCCCCAACTGCGCGTAAAACTGGCCGAAGTCGGGGCGAATCTCAAGCGCGTGGTTGATGGCGCGATCCGCGTCGCCGAACATGCGCCGGTCGTAAAAGTACTTCGCCAAAAGAGAAAAACGCCTGGCGTATACTTCCCGTGCGGTGAAGTCGTAAGGGTGATGCTCCATTTGCGCTTCGTTATACGAAAAATATTTTTCGTAAACGTGATCATCAGTCGCCGGGGCGCCCGCGCTTTTCTCATCCACGCGCCAGATGAATCCATATGGAAAAATCCCTTCCGTCGGTACATCGGGGCGCGTTTCCCAACCGTAATCCCAGAAAGGCTCGTGCTTTTCTCGGTTCGCCAGAAGAAACTCATAAACCCCGTAAGGTTTGCCCGGATCGTAGTTGGTCCAGTCGATGAAAGGATAACGTTGCGCCACGTATTCGGGCAGCGGGAGAAAAGCCCGCTGGATGTGTACGACATCTTCCCGGTATCGCTCGACGGACTGCGCGTAGAATATGGTGTAACTGTTGGCGTCCTGGTGACTGACGTAAAGGGCGTCGTGGGGAAGCGAATCCAAAAGAGCGCGCATGTGATTATGCGCCAGATCGTGCGCGGCGTGAGAGCGCTCCATGATGGCGCGCTCGGCCTGAAACGAAAAAAGCAGCGCGGCAAATAACGCGCATGCCGCGACGCCTATCCGAGCATCGAAAAACCTTCTTTTCCCCCGGAGAAAGTGAATGGCGGCTACGACGCCCATGCCGGCCAGCAGCGCGGCCAACGCGAACACGGGTATGTAACCGAAGGCCTTTTCCCAGTCCTTCACGTAAAGATAGAGATGTCCGAGGACGAAAAGAAAAATCGCGATGATGTAATGCGGACTTCTTTTTGCGGCAAACAGCAAGCCGAAGACCGCGAGTGGAATAACGGGCAATGTGAGCTGGCCGGAAAAATGCTCTGCGAGTGCGCGGAGGTTGTGAAATATTCGCGGCCAGGGAAAGCTGTGGATAATCTCCGAATAGCGGCTGCCAGTAATATGCATAAGAAACAGCGGCCAGCTTTGCGGGTTGCCCTGATCGAATACGGGCTGCGTGGCCGAGCGGATGGGCAGATAAATATAAACGCTGAAACCGATGAGAACGAAAAGGCCGAAAATGGACATTTCGCGCAACTTGCGCAGGGAGCGGTTGGGCATGATCAGCGCCCACGCCAGCCCCGGAGCCAGCAGCCCCGTACCCATGTGCACGCCGCATCCCAGACCGAGAATCAGTCCCGCCAGAAACAACAAGCGCCTGTCCGCGCCGCCGCGATGCTCGCCGATGTTGAGCTCAAAGGCCAGCGCCAGCACGACGAAGACTGCCAGAACCTGCGCGGAATAGACCTCCGGCGCGACGGTCCAGTCGAAAAAAGCCGGGGAAAACGCCAACGCGCTTACGGCCGTCAGGCTGCCGAGAAATGACTTAACAGTGTCGAGCTTAAAGGCCTGCGCCAGGCGAAAAAGGATGAAAGCCAAAACGGTCATGGCGCCGACCGCGCAAAATACGGAAAAAAGCGTCGCCCGGAAACAGACGGCGCCAAAGGGGAAAAAATCCAGGAGTTTGGCGAACATGGAAAACGTCGGGCTGCCCGCCGGGTGGCCGATGTCCAGGTTGTGGCCGATCATGGCGAATTCGACGGAATCGCGCCAGTAAATCAGGGGTGAAGTCGAAGCCAGGTAAAACGCCAGGCAAAGCAGCGCAATCAAAGCGAAGAAAAGCGCTCGCGTAAATTGGGGCGATCCTTGCAATAATGCGCTTTTGGCGGGATTCGGAGTCATCGAAACGATATTACGGTCGAAAGCTTGCGCAGGGCAAGTGCGCGGTCGCGGGTTGGGCGGCCTTGCCCCCGTGATTATTGTTTGACACCGCCATGCGCATTTTTTAGCATGATCCGCCGTGTGTCATTTTTAAAATACAGGTGAAAATTGAAAAAAAGCATTCTCATCGCCCTGGCCGCCCTTTTCCTTTTTTCATGCTCGAAACCCCCGCTGACGCTGAAGCCGGGTTTCTTTCACGTCGCCGGTTCCACACGTCCGACGTGCGGGGAAGTGAGCGACATCTGGCTTATCAACACCGGCTTCGCGATGATGGCCGAAAAGCATATGTTCGAGGGCGGCGGCAAGACAAAAAAGAGAATCCCCGTCCTGTGCGTTTTGATAAAAAGAGACGGGCAATACATTCTCATCGACGCCGGCCTGAATCATCATTTCGCCTTCGATCCCGGCAAGTACCTGGGAAGCGTATCTGCTTTTTTTGCGAAACTGGTCCGCGATCTTCCGACGATGAAGCCCGGGCAGGACGTGGTGGCCCAACTGACGCGCCTGGGCGTCAGCCCGGATCAGGTGGCGAAGATCATATTAACGCACGGGCACGTGGATCATACCGGCGAGTTATCCTCATTTCCCAATGCGCGCATCTATCTTTGGCAAAAAGAACATGAATTCACGAACAGGGCTTTCGGAAAATTGCGCGGCGTCATCAAAAACGACCTGCCCGAAAAGCAAATCGAAGACTACTCTTTCAAGAACACCAAACCGCATCTGACTTTTTCGGGAGGTTACGATCTGTTCGGAGACGAATCCGTGGTTATCGTCCCCACGCCGGGTCATACTCCGGGTTCGGTCTCGGTTTCCGTCAATACGGCCAAGAGGCGCTTTCTGTTCGTCGGCGACGCGGCCTACTGCATGGAAAACATCTCAAAACCCATACTGACCGGTTACAATGAAAACAGGATTAAAACCTGGGAGACATTGCTTCGCCTGCACGATCTCGCCGCGCAGCAGCCCGACATCAAGATCATCCCTTTTCACGAATCGTCTTATTCGACGATCGATCCCGTGAAACCGCTGCGCCTGGTCGGAAACGATGAATGATCAATTCGATATGAAAGTTTATGAAGAAAAGACTTTCTTGATGGCGTCTTTGACTTTTCCCATATTGATATCCGAGGTCAGCAGGGACTCTTTCGGTTGCTGTCCGGCTGTTGGAACCGGGCTTTCCGGTTTTTGCCCCTGTCTCGCTTTCATCAACTGCTTCAGCTGATTCTGCGCTTCTTTATTCTTTTTATTGACGCGATAGGCCTGCGCGAACAGCTGCGAGGCTTTGTCGAGCAGTTCGCGGTCCTTCATGATCATACCCATGAAGAAGTAAGCCATGTCCGCTTTGGGATTCAGGCCGATGGCTTTTTCCATAAGAACCTGAGCCTGGCTGGTTCGCTCCGCCAGAGGCTTGTCCTGCATGTTGTAAATCGCCCATCCGTAGTAAGCGTGATAGGCGGCTTCCTCGGGAAACATCTCCATGGCTTTAGCGAAATGCTGCTTGGCGATATGCCAGGCCTTGTGCTTGACCGCGGACAATCCGATGTTGAATTCATTTTCCGCCTGGAGCACCGTATAAACGCTGCGTTTCTTTATGTCGGCGGTATGATCCATGTTTTTGAGGTAATCGCGCCGCGTTTTGAAGTCGACAAGGATTCGATAGGCGACCGTGGCCTTATCCATGACTTCCTTGGCCTTGATTTGCATATCCTGCGAATATCGGCCCTGTAATTTTTCCGGATAGAACTTGCGCGTCATCCACCGGTATGCGTACCGGATCTCCTGTTCAGTCGCCGTTTGCGGGACGCCCAAAAGATCGAAGTAATTTGCGTTGTCCAGCATGGCGTGCTTGCGGGTGACTTCCTGCACCAATTCATCTTCCGTAGCCGCTTCCGCCGTCGTCTCGAATCCGGGGATGGCCTCGTGCGGGCCGGGCGTCTCATCATACGATCCGGAGCCCGAATCCTCATATGGAATCGCATCAGCTCTTTTAGGCTTGCCGACAGTGATTCTAGGTTCGCCTTTTTCGTCCACGGACTTTACGGCCGACTCTAAAATACTGCTCAGTTCATCCGAGACGGGAATTTCCTCTTCATCCTCCGGTTTCTTTTTCTCGTCGTAAACCCGATTCACGTCGAGCTTCGGCATCCGTGCTTCGGGTTCCGCACTCCCGGGCATGAGTTCCTTGAATACTTCTTCCAGTCTTCTTTTTTTCTCATCCTCTTTGCTCAGGACGACTTTTTCAATCTTCGGCTGGACAATCAGATTGTCGCCGTCCGCGTCCTCGACATCCACATCCACTTCGGCTTCGACCGTCTCGACGGCCTCTGCGGCCTTCGCGGCCGGACGAGGCTTCGGCTTTTTCTGGGCAGATTTGATATATTCATCCAGATCCTGCCGGCTGGATATTTTCATCACGTTTTCAATGGTCTTTTCGACGCCGCGAATCTCGTTTCCCAGGAAGTCGTCTTCGGCGATTCCCACCATACCCTGTACGATATGGGCTTTTTTATTGCGGATATTCTTTAATGCGCTGTTGATTTCCGTCATCTGGGCGTGAACTTTCAGCAGTTGGTCCTTGGCGACTTTCTCACGCTGATTGAGTTCGGCTTCGATAAGCCTGGCTTTGAGGCGTTCCTGGGCGCATTTCAAAGACTCCTTCTGAGCCTTGTAAATGCGGTGGCACTTGATAACCGCCTCACGGGATTGAATTGCCTTGGCGTGTATCTTTGCCAGCTTGAGCTTGGCTTTTTCCTCGCGAGCCTTAAGTTCGGCTTCGTGCTTCTTCTTATCTTCCGCCATGGCAAGACGCTGCCGGCGGCTTTGGTCTATGACTTCATTCAACTGCGTTTGAATCTCGGCAAGCCTTTCCGCCGCCTCGTTTTCTTCGGCGGCCTGCTCGCTTATAAGTTCCTGCTTTCGCGTTTTAAGCTCTTCGATCTCGTTTTCAAGCGATTGCCGGGCTTCGTTTTCCTTATCGAGGCTTTGCGCCAATTCGCCCTGCGCTTCTTTCAACCTGTTTTGCACCGCATACAGTTCCTGGCGCGCACTCTCGCTATCCTTTTTCAGTTTCGTGATGTCGCTTTGATATTGTTCGCGTTTCTTTTTCGCGTCCCGGATATAAACGTCGACTTTTCTCAATTCCGCTTTGACGACGGCAAGCTGCCGGCCGGCCTTTTCGGCCTTCTCTTCTTCTTCTTTCCTCTTGCCGCGCACCTGCGTGACGTACTTTTCGATCTGCTCGGCTTTTTCCTTCAGCACTTGCAGCCGCTTTTGAGTGCTCTTGGCCGCGTCCTCTTCAACTTTGATCGTTTTTTCCTTGACGGCGTCGTATTGTTCACGCAGCCGGTCCGCTTCCTTTTTCAGTTCCAGGACTTTTTCCTCGGCTTCGCGCCGTTTTTCCTTCAGTTCGCTTTCCAGTTGACTGTTTGTCCCGCGAAGATTTTCGGCCTCCAACCGAAGCTTTTCCGACTCCGCCTTGATTTCTTCACCCTGCCTGCGGGATTTTTCGAGAAGATCCGCATGTTTTTCCTGCGCCTGCTCTTTGGCCGTTTTCAATTCCGTCAACTGCTGTTCAAGTTTGCGTTTATCGTCGTGCAACTTCGTCAAGAGCCTTTGACGCTTTTCATCTCCCGCAAGGGTTTCCTGTTCGGTTTTTTCCTTCTTTGCACGCAGTTCCCGAATTGACGCATTCAAAGCCGTCACTTCCTCTTTCAAGGAAACGACCTCTTTATTCAGTTCGGCTTTTCTTTCCAGAAGCTCCTGCTCATCCCGGGCGCTTTGCTCGCGCATCAAGGAAATTTTCGCTTCGAGGTTCCCGGATTCGGCTTTCAATTCCGCGGCCCTGGCTTCGCCTTCCTTTTGAACCTGCTTTGCGCCGTCGATATATTCCTGCCGCTTCTGCTTCAATTCCTGTATTTCGGCCCGCAGTTTTTCCGAAACCTCCCGGATTTCGGCCAGGCTTCCGGCGGACTGCGCCTGCGCATCTTCCCGCTCCCGGTCGGCGTTGTTTTTCGCCGCCTTTAAAGCAACGATCTCATCGTCGAGTTTTTGCTTATCCCGCCGCATCTTCGCCGCCAGCTCTTCGAGCTCGCGCTCCTTGGCCGCTTTTTCCGCGGCAAGCTTATCGTGCGCGTCGCGCAGGGACTCAATCCGGCCGCCCATTTCATCGACTTCGTTTTTCAGAGCCGCGGTGCGTTTATCGAATTCAGCTTTTCGACGATCGAAGTTTTCCTGTTCTTCGGTTTTTGCCCGGCGCAACTTCTGAATTTCATTTTTCAGAGCGTTTAGCTCCTCACGTCGACCGGCCAGTTCGCCGTCCAGCTTCTCGGCGCTTTGTTCGCGTTTCTTTTTCGCTTCGAGGAGGCTTTGATTTTCCTCGTTGAGCGCTTTCATTTCCTCGTTCAATTGATCGATTTGCCGCTGAAATTCCTTGCTTTGTTTCTGAAGATCGCCGGCTTCGGTCTCACTTTCGGCCAGAAAGCTTTGCTTTTGCGCCTTGAGGGTTTCGAGCTGCGCATTCAGGCCGTTTATTTTTTCTTCGAGTTCGGAGCATTGACCTTCGGCGTCACGGACCTCGGATTCCTTTTCTTCGATAATTTTCCGCTTTACTTCCTGTATTTCTTCGATTTCCCGTCCGAATTCTTCGATCTTGCCCCGCAGGTCTGAAGCGCGGTTTTCCGCCTGCTCGATCTCGGAGTTTTTCGATTCGAGGATCTTGCTTTTTTCTTCTTTCAGGGCGCTGATTTCATCCTTCAGCAGATTAAATTCGCTTTTGAGAGCGCCGGATTTTTCCTTTTCATGCTCGATACGCTTTTGATCCTCGATCTCCAGTTCTTCTTTTTGCCTTCGCAGTTCCTCGATTTCATCTCTGACCTGGTCGGCTTCGCTTTGCAGCTTTTGCAAAGCGCTTTGCGCCTGGGCCTGAAGTTCGGTCTGCTTTTGATCCAGGACCGATTGAGCGCTATCAGCGCTTTTCAATTGTTTTTCAGCGTTCGAAAGCTCGGATTGCAGAACGTCCAGCCGCTTTTTAGCTTCCGCCTCTATCCGCTGAAACTCTTTTTCCTTGTCTTTCTTTAACTCCAGAAGGCTGTTGATTTCACCCTGGAGCATATCCGCATCGACTTCCAGAGACGTCAGCCGATCTCGAGCCTCTTTTTCAGCCTTTTCATGAACGGAAGCCGCCCCCGCCCGTTCTCCGCCGGTTTTTTCGGCGGTCCATTCGGTCGACGTCACTTCCTCGGAAACTTCATAAGTATCCTCTTCAGCATCCTCTTCAGCATCCTCTTCGACGACGGACTCCTCAACGTCATCAATCTCTTTGCCCGCGAAATCGGCAATCTGCTTTCCGATTTCGGCAAGAATGAGAGATCCGGTGTAAGGCTCTTCCAAAATGGAATCGACGCGCCAACCGGGATCGAATTTATCATCCATGACGGCGCGCCTGAAAATCGGTCCGGTTCCCGTCATGATCAGCGGGGTGCGCTTGCCCGCCGAGGTCTTTTTTATAGACTCGGCAACTTTCGGCCCCGGCATTTTCGGCAGATTCAAAGTGAGAATAACCGCATCGGGCTGATATTTTTGAAAAGCGCTCAAGGCCTCGCGGCCTTCGGCGCAAAAATAGACCTGGTGGCCGCCGACGTTGAGAATTTTCTGGAGCCATGCCCGCTTTTTCGCGCTATGATCAACGACAAGAACTTCGGCCAATTTTCATTCCTTTACTGAGCTTAACTGTGCCTCAAAAAACGGTGGATACCGAACTAAAAATCAACTCATCGCCAATGTCAAGATCACACTCACGCGCTCGATTGTGAACCTTGACTTTGAATGGGCGTTTCTTTTTAAGCTTTTATTCATTTAAGGCGTGTCCATAAAACACGCACAAAAATTCATGGTTAATCTTATCTCCAATAACCGTAACTTTGTCAAAGTGTTTCAAGCGCCGTTCCGCGTTATTTTTATTTTAACGTCGACGCCCTTTCGGAACCGGGAAATTCTTTAAGGAAATTACCCGATTTTCATTGATAATCAGCTATGAGCAGGTGATTTTTCTTGAAAAACCCGCGGATTTGTTTTATCTCATGCCATGAAATCAGGCATAGACCAAATGCCCATCATAGGCTATCGTCCGGTTAGAGAAAGTATTGGGTATTCGCGGGAGATCATGTGACATACAAACGCCTACAGAAACGCGCCACAAGGAGAATGTTGGCAAGGGTTCAGGTTCAAGCCAGAGACTTCCATGCTTTCGTGCAGGATCTGTCGAAATCGGGAATCGGCCTGACCTGCAATCAAGATGTGGAAATTGGCAGTTCCATATCGGTTTTTCTTACCGCACCGGAAATGGAAGGTCGGGAACTTCTTGGCGTTCTTGTGCGAAAACGCGATCTCCCCATCATTTCCCAGCATCGATACTTTCTGGGCATTAAACTGGTCGACGCCCCGACGGACTATGTCCGTTTCGTGGAAATCACACTTCGCAGCGAATACAAACGCCGGGAATTCACCAGATTCAGCGACGTTCTGGAAGTTACCGTAAAAGATATATTAGGCCTCATGAGCGCGCAGACGGAAAATATTTCCGTCAAAGGCCTTTTTATAAGAACCGAGGGCCCGCTTGACGTCGGGGCGGAATACGACGTGGCGTTCACGGGAAAAAATATGGACAAAACGCTTAATTGCCTTGTCGAAGTGGTGACAAGTTTCGATTGCAGCAACGACGGATGTGCTTTTCCATTCGGCGCGGGAGTCAAAATCATCTCCTTCGCCGGAGATGACGACAAGTACTTCATCGACTACCTGAAGAACCTCGAAGACCTGAACTGGTACCACTCTCCAGATGAAATCAAACAAAAGCTTCATACCACAAATTAATAAAAACATCTCTTTCATTTTGACAAAACACGAGTTTATTTGATATTAGGCGTATAGAAATTCGTGAAATTTCGATGACCAAAAAGAACCGAACCTTTTTACTTGGTTGGAGGAAAAAGATGCGAAAACAAATTTGGGTAGCTGTTGTAATGGTTTCGCTGCTCATCTTCGGGATCATGGGATGCGATGAAGATGACGCCGCCGAAGCCGCAAAAAAAGCGCTTTGCGATTCATTAGACCTGATTTGCGATGCGGAGGAAACAGGCGTTGATACTCCGGAAGGCTGGACTTTCCTTTTCGCGAAGGATCTGGACGAAGGTCAATCCGAGATTATCGACAAAGACCTGGAAATCAGCGGCGTCGACAGCGTTGTCGATCTTATCGGCATTGACGAAGACGACCTGACGCAGATGATCGCCGTGGCGAAAGTGGAAGCCGTTGAAGGCTTCGGCAACAGGTTGCGTTACGCCAACAAGGTTATCTATGACGGCGGCGCCATCAAGCTGGATTCCGAAACAATGGAAAAACTCGGCGACTCCATCGGTTCTTCCGGCGCCGGCATGTACGCCTTCTATTTTGCCGCCGAACAGAACGGTTTTGTGAGCGGCGAAGTCAAAGACTGCGACCAAAATGCAAAATCAGGCATATTGGTCACCGCGTCCGACGGTCCCTTCTTCACCCTGACCGGCGAAGAACCCGCCGGCGGATGGGCGCTGCCCACGCTGGACGGCAAACCGGCCACCGTGCATTTCACCGACGGCGACAACTGCCAGGGCGAGGACTCCGCGCCTTCCACGGACACCGAAGAAGATCCGAACCCCAAAACGGAAGAGTGCGGTGTCGACGGTCAGCCCGACTGCAACGTGGACGATACGCCTCCCAACGATGAATTCGCCGACGAGACCAACAACGTGAACACCGGCGAAACTCAGATGGATGATACACCCGCGGAAGAAGACCTGGGCGACAGGATCGACTTCGAAGACGGCGCCACGACCGGCTGGCAGTTCTCCGGCGATTGCGAAATCACCGGCGTCTCCGACCAGGCCTATGGCGATCTTTTCCCGGCCGGCGACGAGAGCCAGTACATGTACCTGTCCTCCGGCGGCAGCGGCGTTCAGAGCTGCACGGCCACGGTCACCGTCCCGGTTCCCAGCGGAGCCACGGAGATGGAGATCAGCTACAACTTCGTGAGCCAGGAGTATGCTGAATGGGTCGGCAGCGCCTATAATGATATCTTTACCGTTATCATTCAGGGTTCCCCGATCTACGCCGTCAACCGCACGGTCAACAACATCGCCAGCGACGACGACTGGACGGACCTGAGCGGCGACGCCACGACGATCGCCGAAATCGCTAGCTCCGATGACGCGTTCTGGAACGACAATCCCAATGAGTTCGACGGCGGCCTCAAGGGCGAAGAAGGCGAGCAGAATCCCCGCGGCGCTCCCGTCGCGGACAACCTGGGCAGCACCGCCACCGTGCCCCTGCCCGAGGGTTTTGCTTCCATCACGATCATCGCCACCGTCTCCGACGTGGCCGACTCGATCTACGACTCGGCCGGCCTGATCGACTGGATCGAATTCAAGTAAACACTATCTTAAGTCAAGACAAACGGCGCGGTTTTCACCGCGCCGTTTTTTATTTCCGCCGATTGAAATCCGATTCGATGCCTCGAATTATTTGTATCAATTCGTATCAGAGCTAAATCGTAGCTTGAAAATTCAAATTATTGAGGGATAATGACGTCTACAATTTCAAGAAACCGGAGGCCGTCAACTGATGAAACGCACGGTGTATTTTTTCGCGTTGTTATTTTTTATTCCTGCCGCCTTTTCTCCGATCTTCGCGCAAACCCGGGGAGGACGTTTTTCTTCGCAGATCGATGAAGCGGTGTCGAATCTCGATTATCACGCCTTTGTCATCGGCATCAACAATTACGGGGCGAATATCCCCGACTTGGAAACGTCTCTAAACGACTCCAGGGCGCTCGTGGATGTTTTACGCCATAAATACGGATTCAAAAACCAAAACATCATCAGGTTGTACGACAAAGCAGCCACCCGGAGCGCGATCCTCAGAACGCTTCGCGAGCTTTCGATTTCCCTGAATAAAAACGATGCGCTGCTGATCTATTACGCCGGACACGGCATCGAGGATCCGGCCACGAATTGTGGATACTGGATTCCCGCCGACGCCCGTCCCAACGCCTACGAAACCTATATATCCAATGCGGATATCAGAACCTATCTGCGTGCGATAAAGGCGCGCCACATCTTCCTCGTATCCGATTCCTGCTTCTCCGGCACATTGCTATCGCAACGGGCCATGCCGGGCGATATCGACGAACGTTTCTACGCGAAGAAGGCGAAAAGACGGTCCCGCGTGGTGTTGACCAGTGGAGGAAATGAACCGGTCATGGACGCCGGACGGTCGGGACATTCCATCTTCGGGTACTTTTTTATTAAGGCCCTTAAAGAATATGACCGCCCTTATCTGATACCGACGCAGATTTTCATGGAAGTCGGCCCTCTTGTGGCAAACAACGCCCCTCAGACTCCCCAGTGGGGCGCGCTTCGCGAGGCCATGGACGAGGGCGGAGAAATTGTTTTTGTCAACCGCCAATACCGGACGTCGGCGTTTATCAGCTTTACGTCAAATAGAACCGGCGCTGTTTATTTAAATGAAAGTTTCATCGGCAACACGCCCATTGAATCCTACAAAGTGCCGGCCGGCGACTATGCCTACAAGGTCGTATCCAACGAAAGCGGCGTCGAAAGCACGGGAAATTTAACCGCTCATGCCGGCGACGCCATTCCCGTCAACGTCGTATTCGATCCTCCCAAACCCACGGGGCCGGGCTTTCTGTCGGTTTCCACGAAACCCTGGGTGAGAATTTATCTGGACGGCGAGAATATGGGATATTCGCCGAAAGCCGAAATCAAATTATCTCCCGGATTGCACAGCATCAGACTGGTGAATTCCGACTTGGGAGTGGATCGAAGCATGAATTTCAAAATCGAACCCGGCCAGCATTTGAAAATCGGCCCGAATGTGGACTCAATCAAAGAATGATGATGAGGATTCCATGACACACGCAAAACTATGCATCACATCGTTTTTCCTTCTTTCCTTCTTGCTGCCCGCCGCCGGCGTTTTGGCTGGTGAAGAAAACTTTGACCGGGCGATCGAGCTATTTTCCACCATGGAATATCGAGAAGCCGAGCCGTATTTCATCAAGGCGCTGGATTCCGGGAAACTCACGGACGCGCAAGTAATTACAGTTCGTGAAAGCCTTGCGGAAAGTTATATCGCTCTGGGGCAAAACGCCGACGCCATCGAACAGTACACCCAGCTTCTGCTGTCGGATCGTTCCTATGCTTTATCTTCCGAAGCGTCTCCCCCGATGCTCAAGGCCTATAAAGACGCACGCGCCAAGCTCCCTGCCCCGGTAATCGCGATCGAACATCATGAAGAAACTCCGCCGCTAAGAACTCATTCCGGGATTAAACGCCGGGCGGCCTGGTTTTGCACCGGTGTTGCGACCGTGGGGCTTGGAACGGGAATCGTCTTTTATTCCCGATCACAAGACTATCATGACAAATACACGGATACGGATGATGAGGACGAGGCCGAGGATTACCGGGAGGCCGGGCAAGCGGGACAAACGATCAGTCAGGTGGGCTTTGCCGTCGGATTGGTGTCCGGCGCCGCAGCTACATATTTCTTTTTATCCGACGACACATCGGGCAAAAGCTCCCGGCTCGGTAAATTCGACATCGTTTACGCCCGTGATGGCGACATGAATCAGGCCGCAATCCTTTATCGTTGGTGATGAAAGGAAGTGAAGTTATGAGGATGATGAAATTCCATTCGCCCAAAATGCTCATCGTATCCATATGCATTCTTCTCATCGTACCCATCACAGCCTGCTTCGACTATTTCAACTGGTCCGACGACGCCAGCCCGGATTTGAGTGAAAATGACGAAGACGATAGCGATCAATCCTTGGACAACTATTCCTGGACCGACGACGGCGGCAACACGGTAGAGTTGTATGACTACATGGGCGACGTCGTGATGCTCAATGTAGGAGCCGGGTGGTGCGCGCCCTGCCGCGAGAACGCTCCAAAGTTCGAAGAGAACATTTATCAGTCATACAAGGATCAGGGATTCACGCTGATTGGGCTCATCGTCGAAGATGATCTTTACCAAAGTCCGACCGAGGAATTCCTGCAAAGCTGGCGGGATCAATATAATTTGAATTACATCATCTGTGCCGATCCCGAATGGAGCCTGCAACAGCTTTTCGAAATAAATTCGCTTCCCTTTACCCTGATTCTCGATCGGGAAATGATTCCGCGCTTTCACTCCTACGAATATGATGAAGTGATCTTTGCCGATACGATAGAGGATTTACTATAGAGGTAGGCATCGTTTGATGAGTGTCGCTAGGAAAAAATATTTTTCCTTTAAGCCGTCAGGGCGACAGAAAAATCGTAATTTCGAACGCGAAAAAAAAGGGAGTGACCCGATGACAGGAAAAACAACGACACGTCGCACCATCCTCCTGTCAAGCCTTTTCCTGCCGCTTTTAGCCGTCTCGATACTCACGGCGTGTGACTATTTCGACTGGTCCGAAGACGCCAGCCCGGGATTGAGTGAAGATGACGACACGAACGATGATCTGAATGATGATGCCGATGACGCCGATGACAATGTTGACGATGATGCGGACGATGATGCGGACGATGATGCGGACGATGACACGACGGAATCCAGCACAACAACACAACAACCAACTTCGACGACCACCACCTCAACCACAACCACGACCTCGACGACGACTTCGACCTGGGGATCAGGCGTCGAGGAGGTTTTAGTTCCCGAGGGTAGTTTCTTCATGGGCTGCGAACCGGATGATGTAGAATGTGAAGATAACGAATCACCCAGGCACGAGGTCTGGCTATCTGCGTATTACATCGACACCTACGAGGTGACCAACGAAAGTTACGCCGAATTTTTAACCTGGCACGGCAACAACTGTGAAGGATTTATATGTGTGGATAGGTTTAGTTCATTCCTTTCCCTCAGTGAATCCGGTGGCGTATGGACCGCTGATGCTGGTTTTGAAGATTATCCCTTGGTGGAAGTCACCTGGTACGGCGCGAAGGCTTATTGCGAGGCTCAGGGTAAGCGTCTTCCTACAGAGGCCGAGTGGGAAAAAGCCGCTAAAGGAGCTACGGAGCATTATATTTATCCCTGGGGCGACATATGGATTAATAACGCTGCGAATTACAAGAATTCAGGTGATCCTTTCGACAACGGCCCGGCGCCGGTGGGTTACTTTGATGGTAGCGACCATAGTGGTGCTTACCAAACGAGTGACGGAAGTAGCCCATACCGAGTGCATGATATGACAGGTAATGTTCAGGAATGGGTAAATGATTGGTATCATGCATTGTATTATGATGATAGTCCCACGATTAATCCTCAAGGTCCGGCTACTGGAGCGGTTCGTGTTTTGCGTGGTGGATGTTGGGACGACGAAAGCAACAATTTGCGCACGTCATTACGTTGGACGTATTATCCTGATCAAACGGATGACAATTATGGCGGATTTCGTTGTTCTAGAGACACTGATCTGACAACTACCACGACATTCATCACAACGACTTCGACAACGACCACAACCTGGGAATCCGGTGACCAAGAGGTGCTCATTCCCGAAGGCACATTCCAAATGGGTGCCGAGTCGGAGGATTTCTACAACAATGATGACGAGGAACCTCGCCATGAGGTATGGCTGTCCGAATACTACATCGACACCTTTGAAGTGACCAATGAAAGTTACGCAAAATTTCTGAATTGGCATGGGAACAACTGTTACAATTATCAATGTGTAGTTGATAGTCCTTTTGGACATATCCATGAAGTTTTGAACTTCTGGATTGCGGATACTGATTTTAAGAATCATCCATTGGTGGAAGTCAGCTGGTACGGAGCAAAGGCCTACTGCGAGGCGCAGGGCAAGCGTCTTCCCACGGAGGCCGAATGGGAAAAGGCCGCTAAAGGCGCTACGGAGCATTACATATATCCATGGGGAGACGTATGGATTGGCAATGCCGCAAATTACTATGACTCCAACGATCCTTTCGACAACGGCACTACACCTGTGGGTTACTATGACGGAAGCGATCATGATGGCGCTTATCAGACAAGCAACGGGTGCAGCCCTTACGGTTTATACGATATGGTTGGAAACGTATGGGAATGGGTAAATGACAGATATAATGAAGATTACTACAACGAGTACGATCCGGAAGCCTGGCCTGATGATCCACAAGGTCCGGATAGTGGTGTTTATCGCACCGTCCGCAGCTCTGCCTGGAATAAAAGTGACGCTTGGATGCGCGTTACACTCCGGGCATGGGACAATCCGGATGAATGGAACTACGCCGTAGGATTTCGCTGTTCCCGGAGCACCGGTACAACGACAACAACAATTGCCACAACAACAACGACAACGACGACCTGGGATCCCGGCGATGAAGAGGTTTTTGTTTCCGAAGGCAGCTTCTACATGGGTTGTGAGCCGGATGATGGAGAATGCATGACTGCTGAATCGCCCCGCCACGAGGTCTGGCTCTCCGCGTACTACATAGACACCTACGAAGTGACCAATGAAAGTTACGCGGAATTTCTGAACTGGCACGGCAACAACTGCGACGGATACGAGTGTGTGGATGCGGATAGTTCTTATCTTCACCTCAGCTGGTCGAGCGGCGCGTGGTCGGCCGATGTGGGTTATAAAATACTCCCATTGACGGAAGTAACCTGGTACGGCGCAAGAACCTACTGCGAATCGCTGGGTAAGCGTCTTCCCACGGAGGCTGAATGGGAAAAGGCAGCTAAAGGCGCAGCAGAACACTTCATTTATCCCTGGGGCGACACCTTGATTGCTAATGCCGCGAATTACGAGGATTCAGGCGATCCTTTCGATAACGACACGACGCCCGTGGGTTACTACGACGGCAGTGATCACGGCGGAGTTTATCAAACGAGTAACGGGTGCAGTCCATATGGTGCGCATGACATGTCCGGCAATGTGTTGGAGTGGGTGAATGACTGGCATAGTGCAACTTATTTCGATTGGTACTCGCCGGATGCCTGGCCCGAGGATCCACTAGGTCCGTATAACGGAGACTCTCGTGTTGTGCGCGGTGGTAACGGGTACTTCGATACGTGGAACTTGCGTACATCGTACCGGTCTGGGCTCCATCCACATTTAGGAGCCCACTACGGGGGTTTTCGTTGCGTTCGGGATTATGATTCACCGACAACCACAACAACAATCCCCGCGACAACTACGACCACGACTCAAGAATCTACCACAACGACAATCGTCACGACGACTACAACAACAACCACGACAGGAGAATCCGATGACAAGTAGGTTTACGTTTCAAAAAGCAGTTTCTATATGGATTTACAAGTGAAGAAGGAAAACTGCGATATCTGCAGATCACCTCACCACAATATCCTGCTGTTCGTGTATAATAATACTGACAATTACAAAGCAACGACCCAGGAAATAATCTGATGCCAAGGATAATAACGACACGTCGCACTATCCTCCTATTGAGCCTTTTCCTGTCGCTTTTGGCCGTCTCGATACTCACGGCGTGTGACTTTTTCGACTGGTCCGACGACGCCAGCCCGGCTCTCGGCAATCAAGGCGACGAGGAAAATGTTTGGACGGATTCTTCCACCAATCTTATGTGGCAAAACACCTTTTCCGATTATTTCACTTCTGATGAAGCTGCAAATTATTGCGAAGAACTTGAATGGGCGGGATATGACGACTGGCGGTTGCCTACGATCTACGAACTTCGAACGCTAATACGAGGATGCGACGCCACGGAAGAGAAAGGCTCTTGCGCAATTCTGAACGATTGCCTGGAGACAACGTGCTGGAGTGAATCCTGCGAAGGGTGCGTTTATGACATTGGGCCGGCAAACGGATGTTACTGGCCCGAGGGGATGCATGGGTATTGCGACTGGTACTGGTCGAGTTCACCGGCTTCACCCCTGGAAGGTGATCCGGACGGTTTCTGGGGAGTCAACTTCTATCAGGCGGTAATTGGTTACGGTTACATTGAATACGATGGTTATGAGCTTATGATGACCTGGGTTGACAGTTTTTATCCCGGCGGCAATCAAGCCGGCAGCGGCGGCTCCAGCGTCCTGGGGAGTTATACCCGCTGTGTTCGCTATGATGACGACGATGGTGATGACGACTCTGATGACGACAATAACGAATGCAGCTATGAGAACCTGTGCGAATCAGTTATCGTTTGTGGAATCGGCAACTATGACGACGTTGATGATTGTATGGATGAGCAGCAGGTAGCTGCAGATAGCTGTGAAGACTTTGATGCCTACCTTGAATGCGGATGCGAATGCACCGAGGAATACGGCAACGATTGCACGCAAATTGAGAATTGCGGTACCGATTGCTGGTATACTTGGTGCGATTAAAACATAATCTTTTGGAACTCGGAATAGCTCCGAATCCACACATTTTCCTGTTAACTATCCAGGATTTTTACATGATCGGTTTCAGGCCCAGGTGCCTGGCGATGACCACGCGCTGCACTTCACTGGTTCCTTCGCCGATTTCCAGAAGGCGCTGATCGCGATAGAATCTTTCCACGTCGTATTCTTTCATCAGGCCGTAGCCGCCGTGAATCTGCACCGCCGCATGCGCCGCCCGATGCATCACTTCGGAGCAATACAACTTCGCCATGGCTCCTTCCTTGCCGAACGGCCTGCCCTGATCACGCAGCCACGCCGCCTTGTAGAGCAGGTTGCGCGCCGCTTCGATTTCCACGGCCATATCCGCCAGTTTGTTGGAAATCGACTGGAAGCTGCCGATGGTCTTGCCGAACTGCGTTCTTTCCTGCGAATAACGCAAAGCCGCCTCGAAAGCGCCCTGCGCTCCGCCGAGTCCCATAGCGGCGATGGACAGGCGTCCGCCGTCAAGCGTCTTCATCATCTGCTTGAAACCTTCGCCCTTGACGCCCAGCAGATTCTCTTTCGGCACGCGGCAGTCCTCGAAATACAATTCGCCCGTGTCGGAAGACCGCCACATCAGCTTGCCGTGCATGGTGACGGCCTTGAATCCCGGCGTCCCGGCGGGAACGAGGATGCATGACAACTCGTTTCTTCCGTCCTCTCGCTTGCCGGTCACGGCCTGCACCACGCACACCCCCGCCATGGGAGAAGAAGAGTTGGTGATAAAGATTTTGCTGCCGTTGATGACCCACTCGTCCCCGTCCAGCTTCGCGAAAGTGCTGCTGTTTCCCGCGTCGGATCCGGCATTGGGTTCGGTCAGGCCGAAGCTGGCCAGAATATCGCCGGAGCATAATTTCGGAAGCCACTGCGTCTTCTGCTCTTCCGTGCCGAAATAATAAATCGGACCGATGCCCAGGGAGTTTCCCGCAGCGACGGTCGCGGCCTGAGAACCGTCTACGCGGGCAATTTCCTCGACGGCGATCACGTAACCCAGATATCCGACCTCCGAGCCGCCGTATTCGGAAGAGACAAACATGCCGAACAGTCCCATCTCGGCCATTTTCTTCGTCAATTCCACGGAGAAAGTCTCTTTTTCATCGAGTTCATGCGCCAGGGGTTTGATCTCATTTTCCGCAAATTTCCTGACCTGGTCGCGCAACACGCTTTGCTCTTGAGTCAGATCGAAATCCATAATGTTTGCCGCTCCTTGGTTGAATCGCCCCAAAAGGCCTCGCGTTTATAGGATATCATTTAAGGACCAATCCATTTCAGTCCAGGTAAACTCGAACCTGTTGCTTCTTAATATCTTGGCGACCTTCGGATCGCCGTACTTGATCAGTAAATTCATCAAAGTGATTTCTTTTTTGTCGCGGTTGATATATTGCCCTCTTTTGAAAAAATCCGATTCGAACAAGTCCGTATGATTTTTCAGGTAGCAGTTCACGACGATCCTGCTCCCGGAAGGATCCACGCTGACGTTGCCGGCGTCACGCATGTATTTTTTGGCGGCCCTTTCGAGTTTTGCTTGAAGATTATCCGCCGTAAACACCTCCGGCGAAAGTGGCGCGGCGCCCTTGGTTCCGTTGCATATCCCGAAAATAAAAAGCGGCTCCCCGAGTTTCGGAAGAATGTTGTTTTCGATCCTGCTCAAGGTCACTTTGCCGACGGGCGATTTGAACTTTATATCCGTCCAGGCGCCCTCGATGCTCATGGGCGAGTTGGCCGGGAATTTCGAGTATCGGCCGTCTCCCTTGATGGGATAATGGTCGGCGATGATCTTCAGCAAAAAGAGATTGTACGCGTTGATCCAGTAAGCCCTTTTCTGATCCAGGCTAAACGCTTCGTATTCCTTCTCCTTGACTTTTCTCACGCTTTTGACGCATTCGTCCAGCAACTCGTCGTGCAGCGACAGCGAGGAATAATTGACTCGTTCATTTTTTATGTATTGTGAGTAAATCCCGGACAGGCAGGTGTATTTATGGTCAAAAGGTTTGGCGGCCGATGCGGGGCCGGCGAAAACGAAACCCGTAATGAGCAATAGAATCGTTGTGATTTTACCAACCATTGACATAATGACCCTCGCTATCATGCATTTAATTGCACATAATTTTTCAATTATCCAGCGCCTTCGTTTCCGGTAAACGTAAAAATCCGGAAGGCGTATGAACTTTAGTACGTCAGGTATTTAACAATTTCAACGTCATCGGTAAAGCGCGAAAGCGGGAAATTTTCAACTTCAGGCCGAGTTCAAATTCCTACATCAAATTCTCCTTTACAAGCTCGCTCGATCAAGCTAGTTTCGCGTCCTGACCTTCCAAGGTCCACCATCTGGAACTGGAGGAATTTGTAAAAATGTGCGGCATTATGGGCATCATTTCCAAGGAACCGGTTTCCAAAAGGCTCATTTCCGGGTGCGAGCGATTGCAGAATCGGGGCGAGCGCTCCGTGAGAATCGTGACCTACGACCGGGAAAAAACTCTGTTTCACCAAAGCGGCGGACTAAAGCCTCCTTCGTTGCAGTTTTTCGATTTCAATCCGAGCCAATTGCCCGGTTGCTCGGGCATCGCGCACACCCGTTACGCCACCGTCGGCGATCTGGATCCCGCTTCGCTTTATAGAAATATTCAACCTGTTCTTACCGATCGCCCCGGCATGGCCACGTGCAGCAACGGCGATCTCGTGAACCACCACAGCCTGATGCAAAAACTGCGCGCCAACGGATTTTCCTTCGACACGCAGGTGGACGCCAAGATCACGCAGCACATTCTCATCAAACATCTTATCAGTTCCTTATTCTATCAGCAGGCCAATCTGGATGATTTCGTCAAAACTTTATTCGGAAGCGTCCAAGCGACCATGAAGGAACTGATCGGCGCATACTCGGCTCTGTGCCTTATGGAAAAAGGGATTCTCGCTTTCAAAGATCCTTACGGAATCCGCCCTTTGTGCTACGCCTATCGGGAAAACGAAAAAGGGGAAATCATCGAGTGGGCTTTCGCGTCGGAATCATCCGTCTTCAATTATTTCGGGGATTATCACAACGTCACGGAAGTCAAGCCGGGCGAGGCCATTTTCGTCAGCCCCGACAGGATGGAAAAACCTTACATCAAGCGCATCATCGATGACCGCGAAGCTTTCTGCTTTTTCGAATTCTGCTACTTCGCCCGTCCCGACTCGCTTTTCAAGGGCAAATACGTGGAGGTGGTCAGGCGCATTATGGGCCGGGTTCTGGCCGAAGAATACGCCGACCTCAAGGACCAGATCGACATCGTCGCCGGTCTGCCCGGAACGGCCATCACAACGGGATTGTCTTTCGCGCACCAACTCGGCCTGCCCTATCATCAGGCCATCATCAAAGTCGGCAACAAGCGAAGCTTTCAGGAGACTTCCCAGAACAAAAGAAAGAAAGCCATCGACGACAAGTTCATTTTCATCCGGCATTTCATCGAAGGAAAACGTATCGCCATCGTGGACGACTCCAACGTGCGAGGCACCACCAGCAAAAAAATCATCAAGCGCTTGTACAGCCTGGGAGCCAAGGAAGTCCGCTTCCTGTTTTACACGCCGGAGATCGTCGGCCCGTGCTTTTACGGCATCGACACCCCCGACGAGCATGAATTGATCGCCTATGGGCGCACTAACGATGAATTGCGCGAGGAAATGGGCTGCGAAGGAGTCCACTATATTTCTCATGACGGCCTCATCAGGGGTCTGGGCATTCCCCGGGAAGAATTGTGCATGGCGTGCCTGACGCGGCAATATCCCACCGATGTACAGGAAGCCCAGGAGCGAATACAACTCCGTATGCAGCAGCGTAATTCATCGGATCAAAAAGAGGAAATTCTTCCTTTTTGTTAAAAATTCCTAATCGGTTGAGTCTTCGAAAAACACCGGCACCGGCGTAAAATCCACGGAATCGGCCGCACAGAAAATATAGCGAATCCCATTTCGCATTCCCTGAAAGGCGAGCTTGTGGTCCGCGCCGTGGTAGTGCCCGTAAACAACGGCTCGAACCTCGTATTTCTCCAGTATGTCCGTAAAATCCGCGTGCTCGCTGCCTTTGATAAAAGGTGGGAAATGCATCATCGCGATGATCGGCAGGCCGGCCTGCGCCGCGTGTTTCAAGGATAATTCCAGGCGGCGGCGCTCTTTATTGAAGATTTTAATATCCTTTTCGATATCCTTCGTATATTGATTGGGCGCCGGCGTATTCCACCCCCTTGCGCCGGCTATGGCGCAATCCTCCACCACGCAGTGATCGTTTTGAAGCAACGTGATGGAGGGCGGCATGGCGGCCCTGAGTTTCGTAATCCCGTCCCACCAGTAATCGTGATTGCCGCGAATCATGACCTTGCGGCCCGGAAGATCATGAATCCACTTGATATCGCGCCCGGCCTGATTAAGCCTCATGGCCCACGAGATGTCCCCGGCGATAAGCACCGTATCGTCTTCGCCCACGACGCTGCGCCATCCTTTTTTGATTTTGGCCGTGTGATCGACCCACTGGGCGCCGAACATATCCATCGTTTTATCGACTTCAAACCCGAGATGCAGATCGGCCAGAGCGTAAATAGACACGTTATTTCCCGATAATTTCCTTCAATCCGATCACAAGCTACATCCGCCGGGGCGATATCGCAAGTCGCCAACCGATGATTGATCAGTGGCGAAAATCGAAGTCATGTGGTAGATATATCGACGTTGAAAAGTCAATATCCGGATCGGTTTTGGAAAGGATATACCCACAAAACCATCCCATGGGAGATTCAAGCCATGAAAAAATCAATATTTATTGTTATTTGTCTGCTGGTGTTTGCGTTGCCTTTGTCCTCCGGCGCCACGTACTGGTCCAAAATGGCCGGGCGCGAGTCCGGACTTTTTCCCGACGGCTCCTACACGGACGTGCAGGCCGTTTCCGATTACGGATTCATTGCCGTGGGTACAAAACTGGAAGGCCTCACCGACATCAATATGAATCAGGCATGGATCAGCCTGGACACGGGGGAGACCATAGAGCCCTTTTTCAGTCCGGGAGAAGTGGCTCAGGGGCTGTTCTGCCAGAGCCTGATCTTGATCAACACCTTGTATTTTTTCAACGAGAACAACGGATTTCTTTTCGGCTCCTGGGGCAACAGCTACGACAATTGCGGCGTCCTGACCGTTCCGACGAATTACATCGCCAGCACCTTCAGTCAGGGCGGCGCCTGGGATGCGATTTATCTTCAACCGGTGCTGCAAAACACGGAATTGACCGCTGTGGACTTCCTGGACGATCTCAACGGCGTGATTGCCGGTGAAAGCGACAATATCTGGATGACGCAAAACGGCGGCGGTTCCTGGGATTTCGTGGCCGCGGATGCGCCTGACTATGGTGGGTACGCGTCAGCCGTTTCCTACGTTTCGTCTTCACAGATTTACATTGCCGGCGGCGGCTTGCTGATCAAAACCAATAACGGCGGATTAAGCTGGGAAACCGTGGATATGGAAGACGCCGGCAGCGTGCGCGAAGTGCAATTTCTGGACTCCGATCATGGCTGGCTTCTCGTGAGCGGCGGCGACGAAGGAATCAAAACCCTCGTCACGTCCGACGGCGGAGACACCTGGGAAACCGGCGAATTCCCCCTCGTTCCCGGAGTCGGCGACCCCGGCGACGACTACACCGTTCATGATTTCACCATGCTTTCCAGGCACGTTGGCTGGGCCGTGGGAAGCGACTATGGAAACCTGACCGGAACCAGCTACCAGTCCGTCATCTTCAAAACCGTCGACGGCGGACTCACCTGGGAAGCCGACGACTATTTCGGCGCGGGCGGTTTGTATGCCGTGAGCATGTACAACGGCAGGAACGGTTTCGCCGTGGGTGAAGCAAACACGGTTCTGCATTTTGCAAATCCCAACAACGCGACGCCCATCGCCGAAGCGGGAGACGCGGTCTTCGCCACCGTCGATCAGACGGTCACGCTGGACGGCGGCGAATCCTTCGACGAGGACGGGGATGCGCTGACTTATCAATGGGCGCTGATCGACGGCCCCGAAGCCGTCGCCTTCGACGACGCCACGCTGGAGACGCCGAGTTTTTCCGCATCCACCGCCGGTGAATACGTTATTTCGCTGCAGGTCTTCGACGGCGCCGCCCTGTCCGACGCGGATCAGGTGCAGGTGATTTTCGATCCCGTCCCCGGGTCGGACGACGACGATGATGACACGGACGAAATCGACCAGGCCGACGACGACGACGAGGATGACGACGACGGAAGCTGCTGCGGATAATCGGCGGAGAGCAAATCCGCAATCATCGAATGAAATGAAAATCCGGCGCGCCGGTGCGTTTTCTTGACGAAAGCGCTTGTGCGCGAGTAATGAAATGATATGCCTAAGCCGCAAGTTTACACAGGCGCATTTGCCCGTTGCGTGGACGCTTTCATCGACAAGGTCATGGAAAGCAAACGCGTCGATCCTCTCTCGCCCGTCGTTGCGCTGGTCGGATCAAACGCCATGCGCCGGGAGATTCGCGACCGCCTGCATCACGCCACGGGCGGAACGCTCGGCGTTTATGCCCTGACATTCAAGGATTTGGCGGACAGACTCGCCGCGCACAGCCTTCTTTCCCAAGGCCAAAAGCCCCTGGAAAAACTCTATCATCTCGCGCTGCTTCGCGGACTTGTAAAGGGCTCGGGCGGCTATTTCCAAAACGTGGCTCACTTCGACGGCATCGCGCACGCGTTGTGCAAGACATTCGAAGATGTGGACGAAGCGGGCTGGGAAAACATCCCTGTCAAGGCAGCATCGTCGCCGAAAATCAAAGAGGTTGCGCGCATTTTTGATCAGGCGCGGCGCAAGCTCGATGAAGACGGCTTTTACGCCATGCGCGATTTATTCGAGATTGCGTGCGCGCAAGCGCCAAAATTCCCGAAACTTTTTCAATGCGAAAACCTGCATGTCGTGGGATTATACGATCTCAACGCGCAGCAAAAAGGCCTGCTGGAATCTTTGGCGAAGCACATCCGTCTTCATCTTTACATCCCGGGCGTGCCCTATGCCTCCGCCTGGGCGTTAAACAATGGAATCGAGAAAACATCATTTTTCGTCGCCGATCCTGATATAACGCGGATTTTTTCCTGCCCTTCCCCCGCCGGCGAAGTCCGGGAAATCATCCGGGAGGCTGTCAGGCTCCGCCACCTGGCCGATGCGCCGATCCCATATCACAAAATGGGCGTGCTGCTGCGCCACGCCGACGCCTACGCCGATTTGTTTGCGCTTCTGGCCGCGGAAGCGCATGCGCCCTGCCATATCCACGGCGGCTGCTCGCCGGTGAATTCGCGCGGCATTCGCCTGCTCAAGAGGCTTGCGGATTTGCTGGATTTCGACGAATCGAAAAATCAAATCGAACCGTTTATGAAACGCCGTGAAGTCATTTCTTTCCTGACGGCTTTCCGGCCGCCGAAAAACTCCGCGTGGCCTTCCGATATCGACCGGATGCAAAGGACGTGGGATTTCATAAGCCGTGAGTCGCACATCCGCAACGGTTCTGACTGGCGAAAACAACTGACAAGGTTTGCGAATAATAAGCGAAACAGCCATCTGGCGCGTGAGGCCGGCGGACTGCAGACCGCCGCCGAAAAACTGTCCGAAGGATTGACGAAAACCCTGCGCGCCAAATCTTATCATTCCGCCGCCGCGCATTTTCAGGCGCTGTCGCGCGCTTTTATCGAGCCGGACGAGTCTTGCAAAAAAGCCATGGAAAAAATCGACGAACTCGGGACTATCGACAAAGCCGGCGAAGCCGTCGAACCCGCGCGGTTGAGATCCCTCGTTGCGGCGATCATCGGCGAGGTTAAAGACGGTGCGGGGTGCGCGGATCCGGCGGGAATCCGCGTCATCGACATGGCTGCGTCCAGGGGTCTGACTTTCGAGGTGGTGTTTATCCCGGGATGCGTGGACGGGATGATCCCCCACCTCGGAAAGCCCGATCCCATTTTCCTGGATCACGAAAGAAAAATCTTAAATCAAGTCCATCCCGAAAACCCCCTGCCCCTGTTTGCCGACCGGCCGCGCAACGAAAGGAACCTTTTCGATGCCGCCTGCCGCTCCGCAACAAAGCGCCTGGTATTCACATTTCATCGGATCGATGCGGACATGGGAAAACCCAGAATGCCGAGCAATTATCTCCTCGGGATTTTCGGCGAAACCGCGTCCCTGGATGATTTCCTGCGTGATCACGTCACGCGCATTCACGCATCCGCGCCGCTTTCAGACAGCGGCGAATTCCCGGTTTCCGCCGTCGAAAAAGATCTGGCGCTGTTAAAATCCCTGACTTCGGCAGGTCCCGCCGCCCCCGTTATGTTTTTGCAAAAAGCGCATCCCCATTTTCAGCGCGTGTGGCGCAAGCAAACGCACCGATGGGCAAACAATAAAATCGGCCCCTGGGAGGCCCTGTGCGCGAGCGATGAATCGAAAAGTTTGCTGGCCGACTACTTCGACAAAGACGGCGCATTTCGCGTCACCGGAATCGAAAGTTATATCAAATGCCCCAGGCGCTACTTATTGGAAAGCATCTTAAAGCTCCAAAGCCCTGAAACGCCCGAAGACATCGTCGCCCTTCCCGCCGACAAACGCGGCAGCTTGATCCATAAAATCCTCGCGGCCGTCGAAGAAAACAAGCTGGGGCCGGATGAGTGGATCGCGCGGGTAAAAAAGGACTACGCCGAATACATCGAAGACAACCTCACGGGAACCGGCGCTCTGGCCGAAATCGAACGGGACCGCCTCATCGAATGGACCGGCTTGTTTGCGGAATTGCTCGACGCCGGCCGCGATATCTACAAAAAAGCCGAATGCGAAAAGCCCGTTTCCGTAAATATTCCGCTGGACGATAAAGGCAAATCATCACTCATCCTGAAAGGCCGCCTGGACCGCCTGGATATCGACGAGCGCGGCAAGGCGAGAATCGTGGACTTCAAAACCGGCCGATCCTCCAATAGCTTGAGCGGCAAAACCCTTTCCGGCAACAGTTTCAACGCCGGCGCCACCATGCAGATGCCGCTGTATATGATGGCCATGATCGAAAGCGGCGACGAATACATCGACATGTCTCTGGAGGCGGCTTACTGGTATTTGAAAGACGCCAAAGGCAACGTCGGGGCCGACGAAATCCAATTCAACGAAGAGTTTATCGAAAAAAATCGCGGAGCGCTCAAGCGGATCCTCGCCATGGTCGCGGAAGGGATGCGCGCGGGCCGATTTGTCCCCAGGCCCGACGTGGCGGGAAAAAGCCCCAACTCTTTCTGTTCCTATTGCGACTACAAATACATCTGCGACGGCCTGTGCCGCAAATTCATCGCGTATTGCGATCCCGACGGAAAATTCTGCCCCTGGCTGAGTCTCGTCAACGAACAGCCCGTAGGCCGGAACGAATGATGAAACCGAAAGACGATCATATACGGCAAAAAGCCATCCAAGGGCGCGGGAGCAATTTCCTTCTCGAAGCCGGCGCCGGAACCGGCAAAACCCACACCCTCGTGCGGAGAATTCAATCCCTTCTTTTGGATCGGGATCGCCCCACGAGCATGGACCGGATCGCGGCGATTACCTTCACGGACAAAGCCGCGGCGGATCTGCGGCTGAAAATCCGGGAACGCATCGAGCAACAGGCCGCGGCGACCAACGACGAAAAGCTGAAGAAATCCCTCGAAGATATCGATGGGGCCTCGATCACGACGCTGCACGGTTTTTGTCTGTCTTTGCTGATGGAAAGGCCAGTGGAAGCCGGCATCGATCCGGGATCGTCCGTTCTGGACGCGCACGCCGCGTCGGCGCTGGCGGAAAGCGTTTACGATGAATGGTTCGATCAAATGGCGCAAAAACCGACGCCGGCCTTTGCCTGGTATCTGAAGCAAAAAGAATATTATGAAAGGCGCGGCGATTACGACTGGCTCTGGAAACTGGCGCAAAAAATCCGAAGCGACCCGGACATCCTCCTGGAGTACCGGCCCGATGAGATATTCGATTTCGAGGCGAAGGTCAAAGAGATCTTCGATCTGGATCGATCGATTATCGAATATGCCAATACATATTGCGGGGATAAATCGGACAAAGGATTTTCAAACGCCGCGCAATTCCACGAGGCCCTGCTCGCCCTGCCCTCGCCGGAAAACAAGGATGAGTTCATCAACGCCTTTGGCCACGCGCTTCCGGGCGTTAATAAGCTGGGCAACAAGAAAAACTGGGACAAAGAATCGGTCGAGCAATTCAAGACAAACAGGGCAAAGCTCAAAACTTTCGTCGAGCGATTTCAGACCACGTCATACAACGATCGGATATGGGAGCTATTTACTCTCGCGCAAGATTACGCCCGGCTTTACGACCGGCGCAAGCGCCGCCTCGGCGTCCTGGATTTTTCGGACATCATCAATCGCGCCCTGGATATGCTGCGGAAAAATCAGGATGACGTGCGGCGGTATTTCCACGATAAATTCGATTATATCTTTATCGATGAATTCCAGGACACGGATCCTTTGCAGGTGCGGATCGCGTCCCTGCTTTGCCGCGCCGGCGGGGATTCCGACGATATCCGAAACCTGGAACCGGGCAGGCTCTTTGTCATCGGCGATCCCAAGCAGTCGATTTATCGCTTCCGCCGCGCCGACATCGAAATATACGACGAGACCATGCGCCGATTCGAGGAGCGCGGCGAAGTCAGCCGCATCCAGGTCAATTTCCGCAGCGTCCCGGGGATCCTGAATTTCGTCAACAAGCTCTTTTCGCCGCTTATGAAACGTGACGACAAGGAACCGGCAAGCCCCGATTACGTCGATCTTGAAGCCTATCGGGGCCTGATCGATCCAAAAAGCATCCCGGAAAATTCCGGCGTCCATTTCATGAAAACAACGAGGGAACTCGGCAAAGACGACGATCACAAGCGCCTGGAATACGCCGCCATCGCGGAATGGATCAATCACGCCGTGGCGACGCATCTCAAAGTGACCGACAAGGTCGATCCGAAGCAGCGTAAGACCTGCTCCGTCAACGGATCCCCGCAAGAATTTTGCAACGACGAAAATCACCCCGTCGAAATTTTGCGCGACGTGCGCTTCGGGGATATCGCGATTCTCAACCGCCGGGGAACGACCTTCGACGAGCTTGAGGAAACGCTCCGGATGCATGGAATCGATTACATGGTCACCGGCGGAAAAGTATACTTCCAAAGGCCGGAAATCGCGGCCGCCGTGGCCGGCATGTCATGCCTGAACAATCCCGACGATTCCCTGGCCCTGGCCGGGTGGCTGCTAAGCGACTATGCGGGATTTTCCGACGAGGATTTATTGATCCACGCGCTGTCCGGCGGCTATCAATCTCTTTCGTACGCATCCCTGCCCGATCCCGCGGAAAACGAAAGCGACCTGACGAAGCACCTGCGCACTCTGCGTGATATTCATGACGCCAAAGATGAAGCCGGGTGTTATAAAACCCTCGTGAAATTATTTGATCTGGCGGCCGTGCTCCCGGCGGCGCAGACTCTCAGGCGCGGGGACGTCGCCGTGGCGAACCTGAATAAGGTTCTCGACGCCGCCCGCCGCGCGGATCAAGCCGGGAAAACCTTCGACGAGTTTGAAGCCGCCTGGGCGAAGGATTTTGCCCGTCAGCGCGACGAAGCGGACTACGCCGTCGTGGAAGAAGACGACAACGTGGTGCAGATAATGACCATGCACAAAGCCAAGGGACTCGACTGGCCCGTTGTTATTATCCCGGACATGGCCGCGGGATTTCAGCCGCGAAAACCTCTTATTCTCACGCAGCGCGTGGACGAAAAAGTCGGCGTCTGCCTCGGGGCAGATTGCGAAACCATATCCTATGCGGAAATGAAGGATCGCGAGGACCGTTTTCAAAATGCGGAGAAGATCAGGCTTCTTTACGTCGCCATGACCCGGGCGCGAGACCACCTGGCGTTGCCGCTTTTTTCGAAGGTTCTTAGAAAGAAAGACGGTAGCGTCAGCCGGCAAAAAGGCTTTCTGGAATTTCTCGTCGAGGCCGGCGTCATCAATGACGAACTGAGCATCGCGCCGGATTTTGAAAAGCTCGCGCAAAGCGCCTTCGATTTCGATCCGGATCAAAAAGGTCTGAAGCTTGCCGCCAATCCCACGTGGGAATTACCCGCGATTGTTTCGAAAACTCGCGCTAAAATGCCCCCGGAGGCCGCGGAAGCGCTTCAGGAAAGGCAAAAAGTTCATGAACCGCCGCCCCTCGACGACAAGGCGCTTCGTTTTAAAAGCCCCAGCGAACACGAAATCGATTTTGGGAAATCGGAAAGCTCTTCGGACGGCACGCTGCTCGGAAGCGCGTTTCACGACCTGATGGAAACGCTTGATTTCAAGGATCGAGCTTCCTGGGAAGACGCCCTTGCCGCCGTGGCGATTCGTCATGAGCTTGACGGCAAACAAAAAGTGATTTGCCAAAATTGGCTTGAGACATTCACCGATTCGAAGCTTTTTGCGAAGCTTAAGAAATGCGCTTGCTATACGGAAGTTCCCTTTACGTGGCGCGGCGCGGACCCGCATTCCGGCGAAACGACGGATTTCAACGGCGCCATCGACCTGCTGGCAAGTTGCGGCGATGAAATTCTGATCGTGGATTACAAAACGGATCGCGTCGCGAGCGAAGAATTAAACAAGCGCTTCGATTCTTATAGCAGGCAGGGAGCGATTTATCTTGAGGCGGTCAAGAAGCTCATCCCGTCGGCGAAGGGCTACAGGATGATATTCTATTTTGTGAACGCCGACCGCGAGATGGAATTAACCTCATAAAGGTTCAGGCAGCCGCTTTACGGCCCGTCGATATTTGTGTGATATTCAATTCCATGAAGATCATGCACCTCATTCACCAGTTTGCCCCCGAGCGATCCGGCGGCGCCGAAAGGCACCTGCTGCAACTCGCCCGCGAGCAAAAAAGCCGCCATGATCTTTTGATCTACACGCAAAGCGTCACGCATTCGCCCACCGGCGCGACGGATGAGATTATTGACGGCATTAAGGTTCGCCGTTTTCACGACCGCAGCCCCAAAGCGCGATACGAGCTGCAAAAAGATCTGCTGAAAAAGGCAGGAGAGTTCGCGCCGGACATCCTCCACATTCATCACGGCATCGGTTTCGGCGCGGACACGCTGCTGAACCTTGTGAAAAACCGGCCGACGGTCATCACCCTGCACGATTACTGGTGGATGTGCCCGCAAATCAGGCTGCTTTTCAAAGGCGACACGCCCTGCCCCGGTCCCGATACCCGCAAGCGATGCCCGGACTGCTACAAGGGAGGCAGAGCCGACCTGCTTATGGGCGAGGCTTCCTATCATCTGGAAAAAACCTTCTTCGCCCCGTTTGTCAAAATCGCCCGTATAAATATGTCCGAAGACCGCCCTGCGAACGACTCGGCGAAACCCCGGTCGATCCTCGCGGATCTGCTCGGGCGCTTTAAGAGATTGCGCAAAGCATTTTTCAAGGCTCGCGCTCGGGAGATGAAAAATATTTTCAAAGAAACACAGGCAATTATAGCGCCGTCACAATATCTCGCCGCGCGCTACCGGGAAGCCGAATACCCGATCCATGAAAACAAACTCCATTTCATCCCTTACGGAATCAATGAGAGCGAGTTTGCTCCGAAGGCCGATTTCGCTGAAAACAAGCCCCTGCGCTTTGCTCTCGTCGGCCATCTGAACAGGGAAAAAGGCGTCGATCTGGCCGTCGGCGCTTTCGAGAATATCGATCCCGGCGCCGCCTGTCTCGATTTGCACGGCCCGGCGGATTTAAGCGAGCGCTCCCGGGAAATCGCCGGGCGCAAGCCGGAACAAATACGACTTCACGGTCCTTTCGCAGCAGGGCAGGCCGCTACCATTTATGAAAACATCGACGCGCTGATCATCCCGTCCATCTGGGTGGAAAACGCCCCGAAGGTTCTGCACGAAGCCTTTGCCGCGGGCGTTCCCGTTATCGCATCGGATCACGGCGCCCTGCCGGAATTCGTCGGTGAAAAACGCGGAGGATTTTTATTCAAGGCGCATGACGCACTCAATCTGCGCTCAGTCATTCAGGAAATCACAGACAAACCGGAAATTCTGGAAAAAGCCCGCGCCTCGATACCAAAAACCGTCGACATCGTTGAAAGCTCGCGCATAATCGATGAGATCTATGAGGAAGTCACTTCCGGACGCTAACAGCCCTCGTCTTTTATTCCCGCCAGAACTCGGGCTTATCAAGTGATTCGGCGCATTTGACCGTACCGCGCACTTGCCCGATTAAACCCGGCCGAAGTTCCTTGACCATCCAGGCCGGAGCGTTCTTCGGCGGGATTGGATACGGCGCGTCGAATCCGCGCCGCCCCGCCGGCGCGAATCCAAAACGAGGATAATAATTCGGATGACCGAGAACGAAAATCAAGTCTATTCCGCGCAACGCGGCTTCATCGATAGCCGCGCGAACCAATGCGATCCCGACGCCCATTTTTTGTTTATCCGGGATGACGGCCAGCGGTCCCAAAATCATCGCCGAGACTAACGGCTTCACGCTGTCAAGGCCGGCGCTCGTCATCAGGATGTGGCCTATCGCCATATCATTCTGGTGCGCCAAAAGCGAAATTAAAGGCGCGGCGGTAGGATCCTTTAAAAGTTTTTCGACTAATTCGGATTCAACCTTTGTACCGAAAGCAGAGCTTTCGACACGTAAAACATTTTCAAGATCCGAATCCCACGCAGCCTTAATGACGAAATTTTCATTCGGCATTTTAATTCCTCGATTCCGTTTGAATGCAACGGATAATAAGAATCACACTGGTCCATTTGCATAATGGCATATCACGGTCAAGCGTATTTGACGAAATATAAACAAATTCTATAATTGATAAGGAGTCTATTCTTTTGCTTCGATTCCCGTAAAGAGGATGAATTGGCCTTATACCTCATAACAGGCGGCGCCGGCTTTATCGGCGGCAACACGGCTGCCGCGATCATTGCGCGCGGCGATGGCGTGCGCGTGTTGGATAATTTATCGACGGGCGATCTAAATAATTTAATCGATCTGCCCGATGTAGAATTCATCGAAGGCGATATCCGCGACAGGGATACGTGCCGCCTCGCGTGCGAAAACGTGGATTACATCATCCATCTGGCCGCCCTCGTGTCCGTTCCCCTGAGCATGGAAAAACCGCTGGAAACGCACGACATCAACGTGACGGGCACCTTGAATATTTTTCAGGCCGCCGTTGACAAAAAAGTTAAATGTGTCGTGTACGCCAGTTCCTGCGCGACGTATGGAGAATCGAAAATCGCAAGGCTGACTGAAAGCGACGTCGGCGAATCCATCAGTCCCTACGCGCACACGAAACTCATGACCGAAAAATATGCCGCGTTTTACGGCAAGGTTTACGGACTGAAAAGCGTTGGCATGCGCTATTTCAACGTCTATGGTCCCAGACAGAATCCCGAATCCGATTACGCGGCGGTTATTCCCAAATTCATCACGTCCTTTATCAAAGGCGCGGCGCCGATCATCCACGGCGACGGCGGCCAGACCAGGGATTTCATTTTCGTCGGCGACGTGGCGCGCGCAAACATCACGGCCTGCCTGCGTGAAAGCGACGCCCCGCAAGTTTTCAACATCGCCACGGGCAAGCCCACATCCGTGAACGACCTGGCGGAAATCATCAAGGGATTTACCGGGGCGTCCGTCGACGCGGCGCACGGCCCCGCCCGCGCGGGCGACATTCGACACAGCCTCGCCGACGTGAGCCGCGCCCGGTCCGGCCTGGATTTTACAGCCGATTTCGCGTTAGCTGATGGGTTAAAAGAGACCGTCGCTTACTTTAAAAACAAACAATTATGCGGCGACTAATCTCGACCGGGGCGGCTTTCGACGCACACGTTTGCAAGACCACATATCTTGAGTGATGATGAATCATTGCCCGCTTACTTTCGTCGCGCCCGACGGCGCGGTTTCGTTCGCGGTTCCGATTAACGTGTGCCTTGGCATTATCGAAACAGAGCCGCGAGCGGCAAAATCGCCGTCAGGCGATGAGCGAGCGGGTGTGGGCAGAGATCACTAGAGTTGCGTTTTATACTGAAGGATTGGCCCTGAGCCAGGCTTTGGCTTTGGATATATAGGGACCTTCTTTGTTTTTGGCAAAGCGGGGTTCATCCACGGATTCGTCGACGATTTTTTGCATCAGGCTTCGCGTCTCGTCCTTTTTACCGTCCGCATCCAGAATCATGGCCAGTCGATACCGCGCCTGCGCATAGGTATTATAATCAAGAACGCGCCGATAGGCGGCTTCCGCGTCCTGCCGGCGCCCCGTCGCTTCACATGCTCGCCCCAGGGCCATCATGGCCTCGCCGAATTTAAACCGGGGATCTTTTCGGACAACCTTGATCAGGTGCTCCATGGCGTTTTCATAATCCCCCAGCTTCTCATAGCTGCGGCCGAGAAAATACCTGGCCTCGTCGTGATCGATGCCGGACTCGATGGCCTTGGTCAGCAATTCTACGGCCGGCTTGAATTTGCCGTCCTTGTAATTGAGTTCCCCCAATTCGGCCAGGTGCCCGGGAAGCGGATCGGTTTTGACCCGGTTTTCCAGTTGCCTTTTCCTGCGGCGCTCGGTCAAGGTTATCGTCACGGATTCCTCGACGCCGCTGCGCGGCAACACAACGGCCACCAGATAAACCACGGCGCCCAAAGGTCCGAAAAAGAAAATGATAAAGAGCCAGTACCAGTCGGGACGCCGCCTGAAATAATCGACGGCGGCAACAACGGTCGGAATCCAATATGCTATCGTCCACAGCCAACCCATTAAAGAGCCCTCATATTCTCGGGTTTTAAAAGAGATTCATCCTTCTCCTCGATGACTTTTCGAATCAGCGCCAGGGCTCCTTCTTTCTGATGCGGGTATTGAATTTTCAGCGGGAGATAATTGCTGGCGTGATTGGCCGTAAACAATCCCCTGCTCAGATCGGTATGCGCCACCATGACCGCCAGTTCCTGAAGCATTGCGAAAGGTCCGATCAATTCGAAATCGCCGTTTTGCATTTCCTCCGCAAGCGGCGTATTGGGAATCACCATGGTCGTCAGCGCGCCGGCATAATCGGGATCGATTGCGGTCAGCGCCCGGCCCGTCGCTTCGGCGTGCGCCATCGAGCCGCCCGGCCCGGCGATGCCCAGAAGCACCGTGACCGAAAGCTTGATGCCCGCGTCCTTCACGCGGCGGCCCGCTTCGATCATCTTCGCCGAGTCGGCGCCCTTGTTCACTTTCTCCAAAACCGCGTCGTCGCCGCTTTCCATCCCGAGATATACGATGCCAAGCCCCAACTCGCGAAGCTGCATAAGCTCCCGCGGGGTTTTTCTCATGATGGACTTCGCGTTGCCGTAGACTCCGACCCGCTTAATGCTCGGGATTTTTTCATGGAGCTTTTCCAGAATCGGGACAAGGCGTTTTTGCGGGATGATCAGGGCGTCCCCGTCGGCGAGAAAGGCGCGCCGCCATCGATAACGGCTCATCTCGACGATTTCGTCAAAAAGTCGCTTTTCATCCTTGATCTGAAACCGCCTGCCCTTATAAGCGCCGCAGAATGCGCACTTGTTGTGGCTGCAACTGAACGTCGCCTGCAAAATAAGGCTCGCGGCCTCGGACGGCGGGCGTATGACCATTCCTTCGTATTCCAAATCCTTCTCCATTGCGATTTTGTCCACAGGCAATTTAAGGATTCAACCCGATGTTATCAAGACCTGCCGCCGGCATATAAAACTCCCGCGCTTTTTAAGACACTGCTTGGAAAGTCCCGATAAAGCCTGTATTAATTATTGGGTTTGCGTTTTCAACAAGGAACGGACATTGGATTTGTCATCGATATCGCGCGCCATGACAGCGGCGCTCATTGCATTTTTCGTTATCTGCGCCGCAGTCGCCCAAGCCCAGGACGCAAAGACGCTGCTCAAGGCCGGAGACCAGTTTTATCAAAAGAGGGACGCGGATTTATCGGCGATACAAATCGCGATACGCCACTGGGAAAACGCGGCGGCGACAAATCCCGGCAGCGCCGAAGCCCAATGCAGAATCTCCAAAGCCTATCATTACTTAAGCCGCTTTTCACCGGACGGCGACTTGAACCCCTCATATCGCGAGTCGGCGGTCAAATACGCGCAAAAAGCCGTCGACGCCGACGAAAAAGACGCCTGCGGCCATTACTGGCTGGCAAAAACGATGTTCGAGCTAAACAAATCCAAACCGGTCACGCAGTTTTTCCGCGCCCTGGCGGATATCAATAACCACGCCAATAAAGCAAAGTCTCTTGATCCGAAAATCGACGAAGGCGGACCCGACCGCCTTCTGGCGCACATCGCGTATAATTCCCAGATCGTCAAAGTGGAGCCGGCCGCCGAGCATATCGAAGCCGCGCTGGCCGTATCTCCGAACTATCACGAAAATCTTCTGGAAAACGCGCAAGTGCTATTGAAAAGAAAACGATACCGGGAAGCTCGGAAGGTTCTGGACAAACTATTTTCGCTAAAAGCCCGCCCGGGCGAAACCGGGGAGATGAATTTTTCCAAAAGGCAGGCGAAAGCGCTTTTGGAGTCCCTTCCGAAAGAGCCCTGGAAATTTGATCGGACGAATTAATGGAAAAATACGATTTCGACAAATGCCTGGGCATCATCAGGCGCCTGCGCAGCGAAGACGGCTGCCCCTGGGATAACGAGCAGACCTTCGACACGCTGCGGAAATATTTTCTGGAGGAAGTCTACGAAGCCCTGGACGCCATGGATCGCCGCAGTTTCGACGAACTGAAGGAGGAACTCGGGGACGTGATCTGGGAGGTTCTTTTCGTGGCCCGGATCGCCGAACAGGAAGGCCGTTTCAACGTGGAGGATATTTTTCAGGTTCTCGGCGAGAAGATGGTCCGGCGGCATCCGCACATTTTCGGCCCAAGCGAGCAGCTGTCCTCGGAGGAGGTCTGGACGCAGTGGGACAAGATTAAAAAGGACGAGGGGAAGACCCAAAGCACGCACCGCATTCTCGCCAAAGTGCCGCAAACGCTGCCGGCTCTGCTCAGGGCTTTTCGGATCAGCGAACGCGCCGCCAAGGTCGGCTTCGACTGGGAAAACGCCGATCAGGTTTTCGAAAAGGTCCGCGAGGAAATGGATGAACTCGATATGGCCCGCAAAAGCGGCGACAAGCGACAGATGGAAAACGAACTGGGCGATCTGATTTTCGCTCTCATCAATTACGGAAGACACCTGGAAATCTCCGCCGAGGACGGACTGCGCGCTACGACGGACAAGTTCATCAGGCGATTCGAAATCGTGGAGGATATCGTGTCGGCTGAAGGCGGCGACATGAAGGGCAAATCCATCGAAGAACTGGAAGCGATCTGGCAGCAGGCCAAAAACAAACTTCAGAAAAACGGAAAATGAATAATCCCGAAATCCCTCAGCAGCAATACCCCAGGCCGAATACGCCGCCGGCAAGCGCACCGAGCGACAATTCGAAGCCCATGGGAAGAGCCAAAAAGGCGGCCATGCTTTCCGCCGCGGTTTTTCCCGGCGCAGGCCAGATTTACAACGGCCAGAAAATCAAGGGCGCGGCCGTCATCGTGTTAACGATAGGTTTTGTCGTATTGTTCGGCTACAAGGTCGCCGTCGGCTTCAGTTCATATTTCACGACCGCTCTTTTATACAGCGAAGTTTATATTAAAAGCGCGCCTCAGGCTCCCACCGCCTTCGGCAGGACTCTTTTGGAAGGAGTCATTTTCGGCGCGCTTCCGGCCGTCGCGCTTTGGATTCTGGCGACACTTGACGCTTACCGAACAGGCCGAAAGCTGGAATACCGCGCAAAACGCGGTTTCACCGCATACAAATGATCATCGAATCCGTAAACCTCGCGCCCGAAGGCGCATTTTGGTTTAATCGTCTTCGATGCTTTCGACGCCGCCCTGGTCCAACAAGTCGCCGTCGTCCAATTCCACGTCTTCGAGACCGTCCATATCCGTTTCGAGATCCGGATCATTGTCAAGGCCCGGCAAGCTTCTGACTTCGCTTTTCTTGACCGAGGATTTGGCTTTCGAAACGGTAGGCTTTTTAGGAGCTTTGCGTTGATCGCAGCCGCAACGAGGACAGACGGGATCGGTTTTACCCAGATCGAAAAATGCGCAATCACATTGGAAGCATCGGTAACGCCTCCCTAATTTCGACCGGCTCATCGGACACCACCTCCGAGTATGTTTTCTGCGCTACTCAATAGCAAAGACGTCATGGCGTTTCAAGACAATTTTTACTCGCCGTGAACGATTGTCGTAAAGGTTGCATAAACGAAAAGAATGTTCATGCTTTCAAAATCCACATGATGGACTTTCGTGATCTTGCCTTCCTTCATCGCGGCGTCGATGCTGCAATCTCCGAGGGCCACGGCGCCAAGAATGGATTTGCAAACCGCTTTGCCGGTTTGGGGGGATTCAACGAGATTTGTCGCCGTCACCGGCGCTTTGACCTTGCCGTAAATCGTACCGGTCACCGGTGCGACCGCGTAAGCGCATCCGGTTATTGTCAAAGCGACAAGCAACAGACCGACGATCAGCAAAATTCCATAATTCTTCATTGATCAGAACTCCTAGATTTTCGGGACCACAAACACCGTTTCCAATACTAATTTTGGGAATAAAAAACAAGCTCAAAATAATCCCTCTTTTAGGGGACGAAACGGCGACGAATGAATCCCCCTTTCGTTGACATGCACATTCCCGGATCATATGATCTTTTCGACCGAATCATGCGATGAATTCGCGACGAAATTCCATTGCCGGAGGAACTGATATGCCGATGATCGCCAATAAAACCATCATTGTATTGGGCGGTTGGGGCCTTGTCGGGCGGGCTATATGCCACGAACTGTTAAAGCAGAATCCGCGTAGAATCGTTATCTGCTCGCTGAAAAAAAGCGAGAGTCATGAAGCCGTATCCGATCTGAAAAAAGAAATCGTTTCCTTAAACGAAACTTCCGCGAAGAAAATATCTACGCGCCTGATCCCCGAATGGGGCGATATCTTCATGGAAACTGCGCTGAAGGATATGAACATCAGGACGATCCGCGACCCGAAGATTTTGGACAAGATCATCGACCAGACCTTCAACGACCTCAGCAAGATATCCTTAAACAAAAACTTCCTTTACCGCCTGGTCGCGAAATACAAGCCGGACATCGTCATCGACGCGGTCAATACCGCCACCGGCGTGGCCTACCGGGACGTGTACGCCTCCGTTCTCGACGTCCGGTTGCGCATGTCGGAACTGGAGTCCATGAAGGCGGACGATCCGGCCTACGCCGCCACCGTGCAAAAGCTCCTGAGCAGCCTGCGGCTTCATCTGACCTCCATTTCTCTGCCGCGCCTCATCCGGCACGTGCAGATTCTCTATACGGCCATGAAAAAAGTCGGCACCGAAGCCTATTTTAAAATCGGCACCACGGGCACGGGCGGCATGGGATTGAACATCCCCTACACGCACAGTGAGGAAAAGCCCAGCCAGAAGCTGCTGACAAAATCCGCCGTGGGCGGCGCGCATTCCCTGCTGCTCTTTTTGATGAACAACACGCCCGGATTCGCCTTTACGAAGGAACTCAAACCCGCCGCCGCCATCGCCTGGAAATCCATCGACTACGGCGAGATTGGCAAAGGCGGCCAGTCGATCAACCTCTTTGACAACGATCCGAAAAAGCCGTTCAAGATCGACGGAAAAATCGAACTGCGTGTTGCGGATGACGACAGAATCGAACCGCTCAACAAACCGCTGAAAGCCGTCTACATTCATACCGGTGAAAACGGCCTGTTTTCGACGGGCGAGTTCGAGGCCATCACGACGACGGGGCAGATGGAGTACGTCACCCCCGAGGAAATCGCGCGGGCGGCCAAGGAGGAAATCCTGGGCTCCAACACCGGCTACGACATCATCGGAGCGCTGTCCAACACGGTCATGATCTCGACCTATCGCGCCGGCGTTATGCGCGAACTGGCCCTGGACAGGCTCCGGCAGTTGCAGGACGAACACGGCGAGGAAAGCGTGGCCTTTGAAATTCTCGGCCCGCCACGCCTGTCCAAACTTCTTTACGAAACTTATCTCATCAAAAAGGCGTACAAGAGTTTCGACAAAGCGCTTAAAGCCAAACCGGAGCAGATGAGCCGCAAGATCAAAAGCATCGTCGCGAAAGACGCCAAGCTGCGCAGCCAGATCCTATCCATCGGCATTCCGATCCTTTTACCCGACGGCAAATCCATGCTGCGCGGGCCGCAAATCGTCATTCCCCCGGACAGGGGATGCAACACCGTCGAGTTGAAAGGCCGGGACCTGGACCAATACTGCGGGGAAGGCTGGGTGGATTTGCGCAAATCGAATATGGAGATGTGGCAAAAACGATTGAAGATGCTGAAAAGCGAAATGGACTCCATGAGTTGGCGGGACACCGGCGAAAAGGCCAATTCGAGCAGCCGCATCAATCGTAAGCGCTACGAGATCGGCGGCAATGGTGAAAGAACCATCAACATTGGCGAGGTTGTGGGATGGATATTCAACATCGAGGAAGAAGGCAGCAGGAAAACATTCACCCTGCCCCGTTTCAAGGTGACAAAATCATGAAGCGGATCACGCGGTTTTTGCGAGCCAACGCTCCGGCGCTGGTTTTGTGCCTGCTCGCCCTGCCCGTCGTGTTGTCCAACTGCGTGTGCCTGGACGACGGCTACCACAAAGACGATGATTTCTTTGACGATGACGCCACGTGCGACTGCGGCGGCCTGGCCAGAGCCATTTATCACGAGTGTTCCGGCGCCATCCTCATCGACGGCGCCGAGCTTCGCGAGGGTATTTTCGTGCAGGTCTGCTTCACGGCTTTAGAGCAGGACACCGAGGACGCCGACGACTATTACTGCTACATCGAAGCCCTTTGCGACGCCGATGATTGCGACGACTTCGCCCGGCAACTGGAACTTTGCACCGTGCAGCCCTGACATAAAACAAGGATGAAAGAGGTGAGCGCCGGGGATCAAGCGAAGGCCCCAATTACATAAGCCCACTTCATGGGGCGACAGTTCATCCACAATATTTTTCCTCTTGCAAATTCGTTTCTTTGTGAATGATCCGGGCAATGCGCGCCGGCAAATTCCCCCGCGAAAAAAAACTCCATTTTCAAGTGTTGCAAAACATCGCAAAATCCTTATTATTCCCCTTCGTCTCTGGCTGTTTGAAGCAATTATTAGACGCGCGCCATCGTAGCTCAGGGGTAGAGCACCTCCTTGGTAAGGAGGGGGTCCCCGGTTCAATCCCGGGCGATGGCTTTTTGTAGGTGCGCCCGGTTTTGACGAAGCTCACCAGATTACCCCCTTTCCGGTCGCTCGACAAAGCATCGTCGAAAGCGCCGGAGGTCTCGTGGGAAATCAATCAAACGCATCCTGGACCCGCGGGGAAAAATTTCTCCTGACGGTCATCCCGCCCATCGTTGTGGTCATCGTCAAACTATTCGCATTTTCTTTTCGCCTCGTCAAAGTCGAGGGGCAAAAAAGAGCATCCGCCGAGGTCGCAAAGCACGACGGCCGCGCCGTGTATTGCACGTGGCACCAGCGCATGTTTTATCTGTGCAATTACCTCGGCCGGCTGCGCGTGACGATTATGATGAGCCGAAGCAAGGACGGGGAATGGGTCGCCAGAATCTCCAAATACTTCGGCTACAAAAACGTCCGCGGCAGCTCGCGCAAAGGCGATCTCGACAAGGGCGGCGGTTCGGCGCGCGAGGAACTCATCAGCAGAGTCAAGAAAGGCGAAAATGCGGGGATGTTTCTGGACGGCCCAAGGGGTCCGGCCCGCGAAGCCAAAATGGGCGCGATCATCATTGCCAGAGAAACCGGCGCGCCGATGATCCCCGTTCTATGGGGATGCGACAGAGCCTGGGTTTTCAACTCATGGGACCGTTACATGCTCCCGAAGCCCTTCGCCAAAATCTACTTCAAGCACGGTGAGCCCATCTACGTGCCGCCGGACGCGACGCGTGAGGAAATGGAAGAATATCGCAAGCTCCTTGAGAATCGCATGAACGGCGACTGCCTCGAATGCGACGATTTCTTCGGCGTCAAGCGCCAAGTGCGCAAAGAGCCGAAACCGGCGTAAAACACATCAACTTATATCTTTTTTTGGTTGCATCCGGCGCGCAAACCTAATTCTGCGCCTTGACCGCATCCAAAACCGCGTTGTAATCCGGTTCGTCGCCGAGTTCTTTGACCAGGTGGATAAAGCGTACGACGCCTTCTTTGTCGATGACGAAAACAACGCGGGCCAAAAGACGCAGTTCCTTGATCAGCATGCCGAATCGTTCGCCGAAGCATGCGTCCTTGTGATCCGAAAGCGTGGTGACATTGTCGACGCCCGCCGCGCCGCACCAGCGCTTTTGCGCGAAGGGTAGATCCATGCTGACCGTCACGACGGCCACGTCGTCGCCAAGCTTTTGCGCCTCCTGATTGAAGCGCCGCGTTTCGATATCGCACGTGGCCGTATCCAGAGACGGCACGAAAGAGAGAATGACCGCCTTTCCGGCAAAAGACGAAAGCTTCACCGGATTCATGTCGTTATCGACGCCCACGCATTCCGGCGCCTTGTCGCCGACTTTGATTTCATCTCCCACGAGCGTCAGGGGGTTTCCCTGCGCGGTGATTTTATCTGTAAATTCCGCCATGCCCTGCCTCCTTTGGCAATATAAAGCGATATATTTCTTCTTCGTTCTATACTCAAAATATAACTTAGCCAGCGATCCGCAAACTGCCGGGAAATTATCTTAACTTTGCATGCCTTCTTACAATTTGGATTTTTCCGTTTCATTAAATCATTTCGGAATTATCCATTTTGACGCAAAGAACCCGAAAAAAAAGTAAAAAGATGGAAAAGGGCGGCAAGAAATGCTAAACCGCGATTTGCGGCATGCTCAAAAAGGATCGCGAGGCTTCCTTGTATCAAGTAAATAAATCCGAATTCTTAATTCAAACCATATTTGCGGCCATCATTTTAAGTATCAGTTTACTGATGGTTTTCTGCATTGATAATACAGAGGCTCTGGCCGATGACGCAACGGGATTTAAAACCAGGATCGGGGGTCGTTATGACAACGTGAGGATGTGCGTGGCTACTGATCCCGGCGTTAAAGGCGGCGCGGCAGCCGACATTTCTTATTTTCGGGAAACTCATTTTAAGTTTGACTTTAGTGGGTCGATTGATCTGCCTGTTTTTCGACCCATACTTTTTGCCGCCGCTTTTGAAATGCTGCAATTTGAACCGGATATAAACTTCCTTTATCGACATAAAAATGACGGCAGCATCGACTATATTTTAGGAGTCACTCTTGGAGCATCGTTTCATTACGGGCCCGACTATAAATCCGAACAATCCGGCGAAGGCAGAAGGCCGTCTTTCTTTGCCATGGGTCCTTCGATGGGCATGTATCTAGGTTTGGATTTCAAACGCCCGGATAAGATTTTCAACTTTCAACTCGGCGTGCATCCTTACTTTACACCGTTGTTTTCCATTGGCGATCCGGATAATCACCAAGGGGTTGTCGTGGGCGCTCTATTGGATGGCGTGTTCAGGTTTCAATAACCTACGAATCTTTTGCAAAGCAAACGAGACAGCTCTCTTTCGCAAAAAGCCATTTATAATCTTTGATCATCGGACTCCATGTCGATATTTATTTGAATGACTTGCCGCTCTACGGCTCCGAGTAATGGATAAGTTCACACAAGCCCATATGCGTGTGCACCAATTTCTGCAATTTGCAAATGAAATTTGTCTCTCGGACGATTTTTCGGTACAATCCGCGTGGATTTTGCCGGGAGGATTCAGTCATGAGAAAGATTACGTTTCACATTATCTTCGCGTTTATCGCCGTTTGCTTCGTTGCGACGGCAAGCGCATACGCCGACGATCTGCAAAAAGTACAGACGGCGATCAAAGCCCACGACGCCAAATGGAAGGCCGGGCCGTCCATTTTTACCAAAGAGGAATTCAAACGTAAACTCGGTTATACGAAGCCCAGCCAAAGCAGTTACACGCCCCCGCCCGCGGATACGTCAAACCGCGCTCCCTCCAGTTGGGACTGGCGGGACCAGGACGCCGTCACCGCGGTGCGCGACCAGGAACAATGCGGCGCCTGCTGGGCTTTCGCCGTCGTCGGAGCGCTGGAATCCGCGGCGATTCGGGAAGGCGGATACCCGCAGACGATCAACTTGTCCGAGCAATACCTGGTCAGCGACTGCTATAGCGATTACGACTGCAACGGCGCATATTCCCTCTGGCAACCCGCGCAATTCCTGATCGACGAAGGCACGACCGACGAAGCGTGCTATCCATATTCGGCGCATAATTCGGCCTGCGATCCCTGTAGCGACTACACCGACCGCCTCTACATCGCGCAGTCCCGAGGAACCGTGGCGCAGGATGTTACTTCGCTCAAAAACGCCGTCTACGAGCACGGTCCCCTGGCGGTGGCGATGGATGTCTATTCCGACTTCAGCTACTACGACTCCGGCGTCTACACGACGGAATGGGGAGATTACGAGGGCGGCCACGCGGTTTTGCTGGTCGGCTACGATGACGCGGGCTCCTATTTCATCGTGAAAAACTCCTGGACCGGCGGCTGGGGTGAAAGCGGCTATTTCCGCATCGCCTACAGCGAAGTCAACGGATACTCCAGCTTTGGGCAGGAAGCCAATTGGTTGAGCTTCGACGAAGGCGGCACGCAACCCACCGGCGAACCGCCCCAGGTCGACTACATGCGTTTTTACGACGACAACGACGACATCATGTATCCCCCGATCTACGTGACTCCCGCGCAAAGCGGAACCATGCTGTTCGCTTTCGACTACGAAGACGCGGACAACGATCTTGACGGCGGAACTCTGTGGGTGACAGTCGACGAAGAAGATTATTACATGAACCTGTCAGGCATGAGTTCATCCGGCGCCATCGGATTTGCTTTCAATGACAATTTCGATCTCGGTTTCCACGAAGGCTCTCTTTTCCTCGTCGACGCATCGGGTCACACAAGCAACAACTTGCCCTTTGAATTCACGGTGCAAACCGATCCGCAGCCCTGCGCGGGAAATACAGCGCCAACCATCGTCAGCACGCACTATTTCATCGAAACCATCGAAATCAACCCTCCCATCGAGGTGCCGCCGGGAGTAGAACTGGAAGTGTGGTTCGAATATGAGGATAGCGAATGCAATCTTCCCGGCGGGAATCTCTGGGCGAGAATCGATGAGGGAGCCTGGCAGGATCTGGGCGAAAACCCCTTCTTCCTGGGCTGCAACACCGACGAATCCGGATTGTACTGGGGTTTCTTAATAGAACTGAGCTCGCCCGGAGAGTTTACATATGACGCCTATTTCGAGGACATCTGCGGCGCGGACTCCAACATTGTCGGCGACACGATCACGATCATCGACGACGCCGACGACGATGTGGACGACGATGTGGATGACGACGTCAATGACGATGTCAACGATGATGTCGATGATGACGTCGATGATGACGTGGATGACGATGTCAACGATGATGTCGATGATGACGTGGATGATGACGTCAACGATGACGTTAATGATGACTCTGACGACGACAACTGGGGCGACGACGACAATTGGGGCGATGACGACAACTGGGGCGATGACGACGCCTGGTCCGACGATGACGTTGAAGACGACGATCAGTACTCGGACGATGACGACAACGGCGGCGGCGGTGATGACGATGATGATGACAGCGGGGTTTGTTCATTCGGATGAAATGGCTGATCATACCCGCTTTACTCCTGACCCTCGGCGCGGCGGCGCCTATGCCCGCGGACATTACGAAAGACAGCGCGGGCAAGGAAATAGTCCTTGCCCTGAATCAAACCGCGAACCTTATCCTCACAAAGTCCGGCGGCACGGGATATCAGTGGGAACTCGACAAGGTCGATGAGAAAATTCTCGAAATCGGCGAAAAGTCCACGCGCGTACCCGATAATCCGCCCATGGCCGGCGGTCCCGTTCAAATCACGTGGCCGCTGACGGCCGTCGGGAAAGGAAAAGCAACGATTAAAGCGCGTCTGGTTCGCCCCTGGATGAAAGACAAACCGGCGAAAGAACTGGAATTCATCATCGTCGTGAAATAGCGTCACAGCATAGGAATCCGCATACGTTCAGATTTCTTATACTCCTGCTGCCGGCGCTTTGCGCCGGGCAGTGGACATGGAACGTCGAGCGAAACGCGGTTTCGTTCCACGGTTTACCCGGTCAATTAACATTTAATCTACAAAACCAATGACACGCCCGCGCTTTTTTGCGATAAAGTGCGTGAGTAATTCTGGCCATGTGGCGAAAGGATCAGGGAAATGAATAAAAGAATGATGGTGCTTATCGGATTGTTGCTATGCGTCTTTCCGGCATTTGCCGCTTGCGGCGACGACGATGACGACAACGATTCCGGCAGTCCCGATATCGACGACGACTCAACCGACGACGACACGCAGGCGGACGACGACGCGAACGACGACATCGACGACGACGCGGATGACGATGTCAACGACGATCTGAACGACGACGCCGATGACGACACTTACTGGGAACCCTCGTCGGTTGTGAACATGGACGTCTACCCGCCGGTCCGTGATTATGACATCTACCGGGGAATCATTCACCTTCATTCCGTGTATTCCCACGACGCCTGCGACAGCATGCCCTTCATTAACGGACACCCAAACTGGAACTGCCTGGAACAGCTTCGGGAAACCTTCTGCACGACGAACCAGCAGTACATCATGCTCACGGATCACGCCGAGCCATTCAACGAACATGAATTCCCCGATGTCTTGCTTTACGACGAAGACGCGGGGGATGAACTGATTTACGAAGGCGACGATCCGATCGCCAATATCATTTCATGTCCTGACGGCAACACCACGCTGCTTATGGCCGGAAACGAAAACGACCTCATGCCCCTGGGTTTTCACAGGATGCCCGAGGGCACTGCGGAAGAACGCCGGGGATTTTTGCGCGGCTCAAGCGAGGACGTGGTTTTGGGCATGCAGGATATGGGCGCGTCCGTGTTCGTCAACCACGCCGAAGGCTGGGAAACGGACGATCTCGCCGCGCTTCCCATCGACGGCATCGAAATTTACAACCTTCACGCCAATATCGATCCGGATATAGCGGGATGGGGAATCATCATCGACGTCGTCAAATATCTGCTTCCGTTTTCGGAAGCCGGTCACGCGGATCTGGTTCTTCTTTCCTTCCTTCGCGAAAATGCAAAAGACCTGGAGCATCTGGATAAATTGCTGGGCATGCGCCGGACGGCCATCGTCATGGCGACGGACGCGCACCGCAACTCCCTGCCTTTCCCGCTTCACGACGGCGACAGGGCCGACAGTTACCGCCGCATGATGCGCTGGTTCGCCAATTACGCGCTTTTGGAAGAGATGACGCCCGAGGCCATCCAGGAAGCCATCTTGAGCGGCAGGCTTTACGGCGCATTCCAGGTCTTCGGGGAAGCCGTAGGATTCGATTTCTACGCGCAGACGACCGAAGGCGCTTATGAGATGGGCGATGAAGCGCCGATATCCGAATCGCCGGTTTTGCATGTGAAAGTCCCGTATTTTTTCAACATGAATCCCGCGCTCGACGAGCCGGAGTTTCTTTTGACGCTGATCAAATCCGGGGAATATCCGAGTGAAATCGTGGCCGAAAGCACGAATGAGGATATCGAATACACCGTCGCCGAAAGCGGCGTTTACCGGGCTGAAGTGCATGTCATTCCGCATCATCTGGCCCCCTGGCTCGGAGGCGATGCGGATTATTTTATCCGTGAGTATCCGCTGGTCTACGCCAACCCGATCTACGTCACGCCTTAAGTTGGCGCTTGCTCAGCGTATGGCTTTTCATGAGCTTTATTTTAAAATGAAGCTAAACGAAATACTCAATCCGGAATTCTCGACAAAAGCCATAGTGCTGTTTCTCGCGGGAAGTCTGATCCCTTTCATTCTTGCGCCCTATCCCGCCATGCAGGACACGCCGGACTGGGCGTTGCAGGCAAGCATCTTCAATAAACTCATCGACGGCGCGAACGCGGGGCAATACTCCCTGCGTCATTACCCCGTCCCCAACAGCATCGTAACTTTCGGGATCGCGCTTTTTAACCGCCTGTTTTCTCTCGCCGCATCAGCGAAGTTATTTTGCGCCCTTGTCGCGATTGCTTTTGCGGCAAGCTACGTCGCCTTCGTCAGGCATTGGGGCGATAAGCGGCCGCTGGCGGAAATCATCGGCGCATTTTTCGCCGTGGGACATTTCTTCTGGATGGGTTACATCAACTTCCTCGCGGCGGCGGCGATACTGTTTTTCGGCCTTCGTTTCGCTATGCGCAAAGACGGTGAATTGACCATGGGCGGTCTTGCGGCCCTTTCCGCCATTTCTCTCATCGCTTTTTTCAGCCACTTCCTCGCCTGGGCCGCGCTGCTGGCGTGCGTGGCGGGACTGGTATTCCATTTTCATCGTCTGCGTCCGGCTGCATGGCTGAAAACAGGCTTCGCCGTATCACCTTCGCTGGCGATGCTCGCCTGGTACGCCGCGTCGCGCCACGGCGAATTTGTCGCCCAATATTCCTATGGCGGCCTGCTGAACTGGATATGGTTCAAGGCCGCTCCCTTTACTCCGTCGACGGGCTTTTACCCGGTCACGCCGGAAGGCATCCAGTGGATCGTCGCGATTCTTAACATCGTGTTTTGCGCCGGATTTGCGTGCCTTGTCGGCTATGCGATTCTGCAACTCGTCACTAAGCGCAATAATCCCTTCTTGCCCGCCATATTGATACTCATCGGCGCCGGACTTTTCGGCCCAGCGCAACTTTACGAAGTGGTGCGCCCTTTTGCCCGCTGGCTATTTATCGGCGTGTTGATACTGATTCCATTTGTCAAAATGCGCGCGGACTTTGAGATGAAGCTCGGCCGCCTGGCGGGTGCGTTTCTCATTTGTGTTTCCGTTTTCAACGGCGTCGGCGCATTTCACGCGGGGCTGGTCACGCAGGACTACGTGCGGGCCATGTCCGCTGTCTCGTGCGGCGACGGCTCCGTGCTGGCCATTGCCGACAGCCATTTCGGAATGCGCGGCGCAGGTGCGCTCAAAGAAAAAATGCGCGATCCCTTCAGCTATCCCAACTGGGTGAATCCGCTTCGATACGCGCATCAGTGGCATAACGCAAAAATTCCACAGCCTCGGGTCGATATTTTTCCCAGCGGCATGATCCGGCAAAACGCCCGCCTGCTCGCCGTCAACAGCATGGAGCAATTGCGGGATGCGCGCCGAATTGCCGATTACGAGATCCTGGCCTTAAGCGGCATCCCGAAGAACCTTGCCACGTTAAAACAAAACGCCGCAGGCGCCTTCGGCGGCCCCGTCGTCAATTCGGATTGCTTTTCGGTAATGGCTCACCAGCGATTGGGACGGTAGGGTTCGGGTTTCGGTTCCGGCGCCGGGGGGCGCGGATATTTGCTCATCAATTCCTCGACGGCGCCCTCCAGTCCCTTGATCGACATTTCGTACATGGGAATCTGTTCACGGATCAGCCCGACGGTAAAGGAGCCATAGGAATAATCCCATTCCTCGGCGGGCATGGGATTGATCCAGACGGTGTGCGCGAAGGTCTGTTTGATTCGGCGCAGCCAGGAAAGGCCCGACGTGGTTTGCAGCGAACCGTAATCGATGGCGCCGCGCGTGTGGTTGAGTTCAAAAGGGCTCATGCTGGCGTCGCCGACGATGATCACGCGGGTTTCCGGCTCGCGGCGCAGGATATCCGCCATCTTCACCGGTTTGTGGTAGCGCATGGGATCTTCCCACACCACGTCGTAGATGCAGTTGTGAAAATAGAAAAAGCGCACGTCCTTGAACTGGCTTCGCGCCAGCGTGAAAAGGCTTCTGGTCATGGGAACGTAAGGCGTCATGGACCATCCGCCGTTGTCCAAAAACAGCATGATCTTCAGCTTGTCCACCAGACGACGGTCGAAAACCAGTTCAATCTCCCCGCCCTGCCGGACGGTCTCGCGAATGGTTTTGTCGATGTTGAGCTGATCCTTCGGGCCGCGCCGTTTCATATGCTTGAGTTTTTCCAAAGCCTCGCCGATTTTTTCCGGCGTCAGCATCCCGCCGTCGGAATAGTCGATATAGCGCCGGTCCATGGCCACTTTGACGGCGCTGCGCGAACCCGGCGATCCGCCCACGCGCATGCCGCCGGGGAAAAAACCGCCGTGGCCGACCGGCGAACGCCCGCCCGTTCCGATCCAGCGGTTCCCGCCGTCGTGGCGCTTGGTCTGATCCTTGAGGCGATCCTGAAAATATTTCATCAGTTCGTCGGGATCCATTTTCTTGAGCGCTTCGCGCTCCTCGTCTGTCAGGCCGGGGAAATTCTGCGGGTCTTGCAGCCACTTCGCCAGCATTTCCTCGATGTCCATGCCCAGTTCGTCGGCGAACGCCTCGTCGAGATCCGCGCCCTGAAAATGATGCGCGAAAATGCGGTCGTATTTGTCGAAATGTTTTTCACTTTTGATCAGAACGCTGCGCGCCACGACGTAAAAATCCTGGAGATTCAGTATCAGCCCTTCAGCCAGCGCACCTTGCAGCCGGATAAAATCCGTGGGGCGCACCGGGATTCCGAAATCGCGCAGTTTGTAGAAAAAATCCTGAAACATCGGATTCGCCTATTGTCTCATTCCTGCGGCCACGGTCTTTTTCGCCCTGTCCAGATCGTCGCTTTTTTTGAATAGTAATCCCAGCAACGGCGCGGATACGCCGGTTTTGAGTTCTTTGACCTTGAAATCCGGATCGCCGACCATGGCTCGTATCCAATGGATCAATTCCCGCGTGGCGGGTTTTTTCTCGATGCCCCGAATCTGACGAAGCTGATAAAACGCCTCGATGGCGACCTGCGCCACTTTGTCGGCAAGGTCCGGGAAATGCGCCTTGATGATTTTGCGCATCATGTCCTGATCCGGGAAAGCGATATGATGGAACACGCAGCGCCCCAGGAACGGATCGGAAAGGTCTTTTTTCGCGTTGCTGGTGATAATGATAATGGGCCGGCGCCTGGCCGTTACGGTCTTATCGATTTCCACGATGTCAAACTGCATGGCGTCCAGAACGTCCAGGAGGTCGTCCTGAAAATCGCTGTCCGCCTTGTCGATTTCATCGAGCAGTAAAACGACTCTGCAATCGGATGTGAAAGCCTGCCCGATTTTCCCCATCTTGATGTAATTCTCTATATTGCTCACATCGCGCTTCGAATCGCCGAAGCGTGAATCGTTGAGCCGCGTCAGCGTGTCGTACTGATAAAGCGCCTCGACGGCCTTCATGCTGGATTTCACGTTGAGCACGATAAGGGGCATGTCCAGGTTCTGCGCGATGGCGTGGGCCAGCAGGGTCTTGCCGGTGCCCGGTTCGCCTTTGAGCAAAAGCGGTAGCTCCAGGCGCATGGCCACGTTGACGACCTTGGCCAGTTCCTCATCGAGAACGTAACTATCGGCGCCGCTGAAATTTTTCGGCTGATTCAAGCTGTCGGTCATAATTTTCTCCCCAATTATTTCCAACGAGCCTTATAGCCCGCCGGTCTTTTCCTTTCAAGAAATACCCATGAAATTATCAATTTAGACGTTCTAGAACACCATGGCGTTCTAATCGTTGCTTTTTGTATCCGAAACAAGCAAAATGATCTTTGCGACATGGTCGTCGCGTCCACCACAAAAGATTAAGGACAATGGTGATGCTATGGAGGTAGGGGGCATTACAGCTATGCCTTTGGAGTCCGTCAGTTCCCAACCGCGCCGACAGGAACAGGCGCAGACGGATCAGAGCGTCTTTTTGATGAAGGCGCCCCCGCGCCGCGTCGCGAGATCCACGCAAGAAGAAACGGTTGCCGCCGCCGTTTGCCCGCGCCTTTCCATTCGGGAAATGAGCGCGAAATTCCCCGGCTACTCCTCCCGCTGGGCCACGCAGATTCCCAGCCAGGCTCTCTTTTACGACGAAGTCGACTCCATCGCCGGCGGCTATCGCGAACGCGGATTGGTCGTCGATCAGCGCATTTGAACAGAACCATATTTTTCAAATCCGATTGCACAGCAGGAGTTTGAGGTCCCGGGTTTCGGGTTTCGGAACTAAGTCCGCGAGTGGCACGGATAAACTCCTGCGCGGGGGTGGCATCTATAGTCGTATGTGAGCGCCAGCGAGCATACGCTTGTCCGTGAATTGTTTCTTTATGAAAACATTGTAAACCTCAAACAGCACGGACAAGCGCCCTCGCTAAACCGAAGTTCCCCGTTCAAAATTCCCTTGGTAGCCCATAAAACATGAATGAAATTCATGAATTGCGGTGCAATAGCGCCTGAAAATCGCTGCAATATGTAGCCACTAATATGTCATATTATCTCTTGACAAGTATTTCATCATTCTTTATTATTGGCGTATGGCGAAAAGAACAGGCGCGGTCCATGTGGCCACTACACAAAGAAAATACAAAAACAAGGTCTACCAGACCCATCTGCTTCGGCGCACCTACCGCGAAGGCGGCAAGGTCAAACACGAAACTCTGGGAAACATTTCCCATTTACCCGGGGAATTGATCGAAATCATCCGCGGCTTTTTATCGGGACGGCAGTACGCGCCGTTGTCCGATGCTTTTCGCGTCGAGGCCTCCGTTCCCCACGGCCACGTCGAGGCGGTGCTGGGCGCGATCAAAAAGCTCGGGCTCGACAAGATCATCGGCGCAAAGCGCACCCGCGAGCGTGACCTGGTGGTCGCGATGATCGCCGAGCGTCTGATCCATCCCGCGTCGAAGCTGGCGACGACGCGTTTGTGGCGCACGACCACGCTGGCCGAGGAACTGGGCGTGGCCGACGCCGACGCCGACGATTTGTACGGGGCCATGGACTGGCTCCTTTCCCGTCAAAATGGCATCGAAAAGAAGCTGGCGGCGCGTCACTTATCCGAGGACGCGACGGTGCTTTACGACGTGTCCAGCAGCTATTACGAGGGCCGCACCTGCCCTCTGGCGCAATTCGGTTACAATCGGGACCGGAAGAAAGGCAAACAGATCATCGTCTACGGCGCGATGACCGACGCCGACGGACGGCCGATTGCGGTGGACGTTTACCCCGGCAACACCGGCGATCCGACCACCGTGCCAGACCAGGCGGACAAACTCCGGGACCGCTTCGGCCTTTCCCGCGTGGTGCTGGCGGGGGACCGGGGGATGCTCACGCAAACGCAGATCGACCACCTCAAGAAACATCCGGGCGTCGGATGGATCACCGCTTTGCGCAGCGGGGCGATCCGCCGGCTGGCCGAAGGGGGCGCTTTGCAGCTGTCTCTTTTCGACGAGCAGAACCTGGCGGAGTTTTCGTCGCCGGATTTTCCGGGGGAGCGGCTGGTGGCCTGTTTCAATCCTTTGCTGGCCGATGAACGCAAGCGCAAGCGCGAGGAGCTTTTAACCGCGACGGAAAAGGAGCTTTCGAAGATCGCGGTCAAAGCGATGCGCCGGACAAAGACGCCCATGCCCAAAACGGAGATCGCTTTGGCGGCGGGCAAGGTGATCAACAAATACAAGATGGCCAAACATTTCCGCCTGGATATCGAGGACGGAAGCTTTTCCTTTTCACGCAAGGCCGAATCCATCGAGGGCGAATCGGCGCTGGACGGAATATACGTGATCCGCACCAGCGAGCCGCAAGAGAAATTGACCGCCGAGGACGCGGTGCGGACCTACAAGGGATTGTCGCGGGTCGAACGATTGTTCCGCACGCTCAAGGGAATCGATATCAGGGTTCGCCCGATCCGTCATCGCGGCGCCGGCCGCGTTAAGGCGCATATCTTTTTGTGCATGCTCGCTTATTACGTGGAATGGCATATGAGGAAAGCGCTGGCGCCGCTTCTGTTCGCCGACGAAAGGCTCGACGAGGATCGCCTGACGCGCGATCCCGTGGCGCCGGCGGATATCTCGGATCACGCGAAACGAAAGAAGGCCCGCCGAACCACGGACGACGGTCTGCCCGTGCACAGCTTCGACACGCTGCTGGCCGCCCTGGGAACGCGCTGCAAATGCCGCTGCAAAATCAAATCCCGGCCCGATGCGCCGACCTTCGAACAACTCACCGAACCGACGCCCCTGCAACGAAAAGCTTTCGACCTGCTGGGGCTGTAGTCAGTAACGGGAATTTCCATTGAAACGTTTCCGAACCAATATCAAAGACTTACGCCATTTTACTTGGGGGAACTTCGGGCTAACGCTCGGGCCGAGAAGCTTGTCCTTGCCACCCGCTTGGTTTCGGATTTTGAGCGCATGGCTTCTTTCAGAGCCGCGCACGGCAGATTCGCCTGAGCGATAGCGAAGGCGAATGAGTAAGCGGGTTGATTTCAACTCCGCAAACGCGTCCGGCGCATCGCGGTTTTTCCTGGCGTAATATTTCCCCACCGCACTATTTAACTCACGCCGGAAGCCTTTTATTCTCACTCGCAAACCGCTCAAATTCCTTGATCTCTTCCAACGTTTTTAAATGATAAATGCGCTTGCCCGCGCCGTATTCATCCAGCGCATTTTGCACTTTCGGTTTGATGTCCCGGTTAAATCGCCACACCCAACGTAAAAACTTCCTATCCAGTTTCTCCGGGCAGCCCGGCGCCATGTCCGGCCTTTGCCGTCCTCTGTATGAAATCCACCGGCGCACGATGCGGTAAATGCAAATCCTTCGCGGTATTTCCAAAAAGATTATTGCGTCCGCGCGGGGAATGCGTATGTTCAGACTACTCGCGAAATTGCCGTCCATGATCCACTTGGGTGAAGCAACCAATTCTTCAACGAGATGCATCCACTCATTTCTAGGCGTCGCCACCCAGCCGGATTTCCAGAAGTGCGCGTCCAGGTTGATCAGCGGCAAACTCAGCGCGTCAGCCAGCTTTGCCGACAGAATCGACTTGCCGGAACCGCTAATTCCGATCACCAAAATCCTGTTCACATACTGCCTCTTTTATCTATCCTGAACGCACAGTATCCATGCTCACGCAAGGGAGAACTTATTAAAGAATTAATCAACGCACGGCCTTGGCCGCGTCACCGCATCTTGATATTCGGTTTGTTGAGCGGGCCGTTGAGAGTGAGTTTGTACCAGCCGGCGTTGTCGGGCGCGGCGAGCATGCCCATTTCGGGGAAGAGATCCTCGATATCTTCGGACAGCTTGAATTTCACCGTGAAGCCGATGCGGCTTTTGGCGAACGTCTCCAGCAGCGTCAGGCGGCCGTTCATGGAGATGGAAAGATTGTCGCCGATCATTTCCCATTCGGAAATCGAAAAGCCGTTGCTCTTGAAATCCATCTTGATGGTTCCCGGCTCGAAAACGATATCGGGCAGCGTCTTGGTCAGAATCACCGTATTGGAAGTTTTGAGTCCTTCGAAAGAAAGCGCCACGGAACCCTGATTGTTGCGCGCTTTGGCTTTGTCGAAAAAAAGGCTTAAAGCGCCGGTCAGTTTTCCCTGCAAATTGAGATTGCCGTATTTTTGCACCAACTCGTCGAAGTTGTACTTCTGGAGATCCAGATCCTTGAAGTTTACGGCGATGGCCGTGCCTTTTCCACCGCGAGCTTCCATGACCCCGGATAATCCGCCTCCGTAAGCGATGAGATCGAAGTCCGTGATCAGGTTGGCGAAAAACAGGGGTAAAAGGTGAATGCGAAATCGCACCATGTCGATATTCGCAATGGCCTGACTGGGATTAAAAGGTTTGAGCACCTTGATGCCGCGAATCGTCAAGCCGCTCATCCGCAAAGGCTTCAGCGAATCGATAATGACCTTGGCGCCGGTTTTGGCTTCGATTTCCGTCACGATCCTGCTTTTGACGGCCTCGTAAGGAAAAAAGAGATACATCGTGGCGGAAAAAAACACGACGAACACCGCGACGTATATCACCGCCTGCTTGAAATTGATCGCGGAAATGATCTTGACCAGTTGCGTGGCAAATCGTTTCAGAATTCGACTCCCATTCGATATCGCGTGCGTTTGACCGACACCTTTTCGAACTCGGCGCTTTCTTCTATCATATGGCTTAGGATGATCGCAAGATAATGTTTCAAGGCCAAAGTCGAAACGCATTGTCCATGCGGCCTCGACTTTCTTAAGATCAACCCCGGGCCGATACTTTGGCCCATAGCCAATAAAGGACACGAGATTATGAAAAAAGGTTTATTTTTCATCGTCATATTTTTGCTGGCGGGCACGTTGTCTTTCGCCGACGACATCGACGAGTACGATGAGGAGGACAGCCCTTTCGACGGCTTTGCCGGCAAAAGCAATCCGATGGACATTGGGATGTACGCTTCCGTGGCCCCGGCTTTTCAGTTCATGGACACGGGCAAGCTGGAATCGAAAATCGCCGGCGCGGACCCGTTCGACGCCTATACGCCGGCGCTCAATTTCGAATTGCATTTCTTCGGACGCCAGGCGGCGATTTTCGGTTTCTCCGGCGGCTACTGGGACAGCGACGCCCACGCGCGCCATATGGACACGCACATTTCCGGCTGGGACCTGAAAATGGATATCGGCCACCCAATAGCCGAAATGAATGAGGCCTTTCTTTCCCTTCTCCTGGGCCTGGGTTACGTCAAGGGCTCCGTGGAATTTGAAGGCGACTTCGACGCCCTGGATCTTTCCGATTCCGATCTGCCTTCGGGCAACGGCGCCGTGGACGGCCAGGACAAATCCGCGACGCTGACCAAGGAAGGATTTTTATACGACCTGGCTCTGCGTTGCGATTTTCGTGAAGGGACTTCCGAATTCAAACGCGCCGGCGCCCTGCTCGTTTACGGTTTTTCCATGGGGTACCGCTCCGCCTTATGGACGACACTCTGGAGCCGATCCGGCCACGAAGTGAAAGGAGCGCCGAATTTCATGAAAAATATGTTATTCGCGCGCCTGCACCTGGGATTCGGTTTCGGCGCACGCATGAGCGCGGCGGAATCGGACTGATCTGACCTGAGACATAAATGACGAAGGAGTGGACACGCCCACGCGGGTGACATGGACAAATCGTCTGCGAGCGTCAGCGAGCTTACGTTTGTCCGTGCCGGTTGATGCTTTCGACTTTCTGTGAATAAAGAAAAACTTGAATTGCAATACCTGGCGCTGATTTGATACAATGCCGCGTCGATCGGGAATAAATATATCCCGATCATTACGGGGCACTCGTACATTTTCGCCATTTTTTCTTTTCGGAGTCGCCTTCAATGAACGGCCTTTTCAAGCCCCCGACTATCATCCTGATTATTTTATGCGCGCTGTTTGTCATTTCCTGCAATGACTCGGATATTGATGATGGAAACGATGATTCCGGCGATAAACCCACGCTCACTTATGATCCCGACTATGACGACGTGGATTACGGCTGGACCGATGAAGACCACCCCATACCCGCGGACGACGACTGGCCCGACATCATCGATGTTGTCGGGGAATACGTTTCCATCGAGGGGACTGTCGCGCCCCCGAATCCGGCAACCGGCGACGAAACACCCCCCGAATTCAATCGAATCCAGTTTTATCGCTATCGCGAAAGAACACTGGGGCCGGCCAGGCCCGTATCGAAAATCCTGATCCTTCTTCCCGGGCACACGGTGGGCGCCAATACCCTCATATATGCCGCCAAAAGCCTCGTGGAACTGGCGGACGGCAACCTGGAAGTCTGGGTCATGGACCACCGCCACCACCTCCTGGAAGATCAGTGGGGCATCGACATCGCCGAACACCTCCGCGATCCGAACATCGCCATTGACTACTATTTCCGGGACCGATGGATCCTCGGGAAAAAATTCGGAGGATTCTTAAAAGGCACGGGAGCCGTCACCGCCATGATGAGCGAGTGGGGGCTTGACATTGAGATGCAGGATGTCAGGCGCCTTATCCACCTTATCCCGGAGGAGTATCGCGCCACGAACGTTTTTCTCGGAGGGCATTCGCGCGGCGTGGCGTTCGCCCAGGCTTTCGCCGCCAACGAATTCGAAGACGGGATCATGGGAAGCGAGGAAATCGCCGGACTCGTGTTCATCGACGGCATCACACGGTATGAGCCATGGAAAACGCAATCCCGTATTGAAAAAGACCTTTTAAGTCTGCGCCACGGCTCCACTTCTCGCTTCGTGACCATGCCTCCCTTCGGCCCGCCCCTGTATTTATTCACGGAAATCATCGCCATGGCGGCCGCCAGGCAATTCGCCAAGCCCGATAATACGGAACTCGGTCCCGACGGCATTTTCCCGAACAAAGGTCCGCTGGCCCTGTTGACCCCGATCGCTTTTCGCGGCCGGAATATCACGATGACAAACAAGGCGTACGTCGGATTTATGACCGATAACCAGTCCGGGCTTGTCGGGATTTTAAGAGCCGGATTCGGCAAACTCGACGGTCCCACGGCCAGGGATTTTCTCGGCGTGTATCCGACCGACGAAAACCACGTATACTCGTGGATCGATTACGACGAAGCCGATCCCGCGGAATGCAGCGATCTGGACGACCTGATTCCGGCCATCTATAAAGGCCCCTCCAACGCAACGGACCGCTACTATTCGGCGCGCCTGAATCTGGACCTGGCCGTCGCCGATCAGATGGAGACGGAAGGCGTCTGGCGCGAGCAATATTTCAAAATGTACACTTCGCGCATCGATGCGCCGGTTCTGGCCGTCGGCACGCGGATCATCTCCGGCACCGACCGCTACGAACAGTATCGCGACAGACTCGCTCCCGTTCGCGGACAAAATCTGCCCCGTACTCAGTTCGGCTATGAAATCATCCTTCACCCGGAATGGGAACATATCGATCCGCTTTTCGCCAAAGCCGAAAGCAACGATTTCCTGCACCGCCTGATCGCATGGATGGATGAATTCTCCGCGGGCGTCGTCGAGCCTCCCGACAAAGCCCGATTCGACGCGGCCGACAACATCATTCCCTGGCGCGAATCCGACGGCAACTGATTCTTTCCAACGCCGGGATTCAGCCGGATTTTCCGGGTGGCGCATTTCGGCGCTTTAAGATATATATCTTTTCGCCCGGGCAACTTCCTCATGGAGGCATTTTCAAAGATGAGCGAAGCCGTCAATCCGGCCCTGCTGGAAATCATTTATAAGCTGTCTTTCAAAACCGGCGCTTTCACGCTGACATCCGGCGCTATCAGCAATTATTATATCGACCTTCGCGTGGCCAGCACGCATCCCGAGGGCGCGGTCCTCATGGCCGACGAACTCTTAAAGCGCATACAGCGCCTGGGGTTGAAACCGGCGAGCATCGGGGGTATGGAGCTCGGCGCGGTTCCCGTTGTGGCCGCCGTAACCACCAGAAGCGCGCAATTCGGCACGCCCATGCCCTGCTTCATCGTACGCAAGCACGCCAAGAAACACGGAGCGGGCAAGAGAATCGAAGGCCACATCAAAGACGGCGACGCCGTGGTCGTGGTCGACGACACGGTCACCACGGCCAAAAGCGCCGTGGAAACCGTGGACGCCGTCCTTGAAGAATACCCGAATTGCAAAATCCTGACCGTATTGGCCGTCGTAGACCGCCAGGAAGGCGGCAGGGAATTGATTGAAAAACGCGGCATCCCTTTCAGCGCCCTGATCACGCGGGAAGATCTCTTCGCCAGAGATTCGGAAGTCCATCAGAAATCCGGCGGTTAATTATCGCTTAACGTGACGCCCAGGTCGGCGGCGCGAGATTCCAATACGGATTTTTCATCGGCCGCGGCCAATTCATAAGCTTTCTCCAAAATGCGCTTCGCATCATCCGGGCGGCCGATACTCGCATATATCGCCGAGCCTTCCAAAGCGGCGTTCACGCATATGGAACCGTACCGCGGCCAGTGATCGATGACATATTCCATCCTCTTCGCGGCTTCCTCTTTGTTCCATAAAACACCGAGAACCCGCGCATAGGTCATATTCGCGTCGGCGTAATGCGCCTCCGGCCGGTTTTTATCCACGATGCCCTGCAAAAGCTTTATCACCGATTCGCGACCGCCGCGATTGCGCATACGATCGGCGACCTGGGTTCTGAAGCCGTCGGCGGACGCTCCGATTCGTTCGAATCCCCGAAGAATCGACTGGATATCCCCCGATGTCGCCACAGCCTCGGCGCATTGCATCCTGGTCGGCGGCGACTCGTTATAATTCGTGACGAACTCGATGATGTCTCCTTCGCCGTCACGCGCCGGCAGGCCGAGGCGAACCAGAGTTTCTTCCAGGCTCCGGCCGCGCGGGTGCGTTTGTGCGATGACTCCGAGCCTCAGAATAAATGCCTCGCGGCAATTTTCCGTGCGGATTTTCCCGAGATATTTTTCAATAACCGGTGCGGGGTCCTCGGATTCATTCAGTTTCCAGATAACGGATGTCGCGGCGACGCTGCGCAAAAGCGCCTCGTCATCTTCCAGGCCGCCGGCCTGCTCGACCAACCTTTCAATTTCATCGCGCCGGGTTTTATCCGGCTGCTGCGCGAAAATCGTCTCCAGCTCCATACGCGCAAGATAACGCGCGGCGGCTACCGACTGGCGATAATCCCAGTACTCATCGATAATTCTTTGATAAGTTTTCATCTCGTCATCGGGCCGGCCGATCTCCCGGTCAATTTCAGCGAGGATCATTAAGTTTTCCACCTGCGCCATTCGTTTGGGCCCTTGAGCCGCATCGGCGCACAAGCGAAGCGCTTCGGAAAGTTCGACGTGGTCCCGCGCGATCCGACACGCCCGGCCGAGCAATAAATCCTTGTTCGGTTGAGCGGTTTGTCGCCGTCCCGCATATTCCAGCAGAGCCAGCGCCTGCGTCGATTTGCCGTTTGAAAGCAGATGCTCGGCAACATCGCTCACGCGCCCGACCTCCCAATAACGGGGGCCGGAAATATGAACCGCCAGCAGGCTCGCCGCCGCGCCGCACACAAACAACAAAATGGACGCAATGACTTTTTTCATCACGGCAAAGCCTTTGATTCGTTGAGCAAATCATATGCGATTTCCGCCACGACGCGGTTGCCTTCCGGCGTGAGATGGACGACGTCCGCAAACCACTTGTCGGCCCGCGGCATGCGGCGGAACCGTGCATAAACATCCCGAAATGGAATCTTCCGGCGTTTCGCCAATTCATCGAGGCCGGTGTGATAATAGAAGTCGTCATATTGCGTGGCTTCGGCCATGGCCAGAAAACGCACTCCATTTTGCGCACAGAGTTCATTGATTTCCCTGACATTTCGAATAAACTCATGACGATTCGCCACAATCACCTTGCCGCTTCTTTCAATTTTTCGCCGTGCGCCCACAATGGCGAATCTCAAGGCGTTGTAGACGATGGACCGGGAGAGAATATTTTGCGCGCCCATGACAAACGAGGATAAACCGGACGCTTCGCCATGCATCATTTCCCACAATTCCCGCATCGTATACGGCCCGGCGGAAAGCGCCATGTCGTTGAAACCCGCATACATCAGGACAACATCCGGATTGTAGGAAAGCAAATATTCGCGAAGCAATATCAATATCTGGAAGCTTGAATATCCCGTGACTCCGGCATTGACGACCTGTGCGTCCACGCCGCCGTCCCGAAGCTTTTTTTCCAACAGATAAGGCCAGACCTGGTCGTCTTCGACTTCTTTGCCGTACGTCGACGACCCCCCCACGCAAATAACGCGAAATACTCCGGGTGGTTTTTCAAGTTTCGCTTCACCGGACCTGAATGCAAATTTCCTGACTTCGAAGCCGCCGACTCCGGGACGAAATCCTTTCGGAACGAAAAAAAGAACATCGTCGGATTCCATCTCCTTGCCAAAACGGCGCGACGCAAATTGCCCGGAATACTTTGTATGTTCCAAAGTCGTTTCCGCGCCGATCAGCGCCAGGATCATCACGGCCCACATCACTCTGGCATAGGCGCGAATCTCTTTTTTTCGCAGCCCCGGCGACGTCAACAGCACGGCCACAAAAAGCAGCAGACATAAAACGAGAATTATATCCCGCCCGCCGAGATGAACGGGCAGCAGGAACGCCAACGCCAATGGCGCGCAGGCTACGGAACACTCGAAAGCCATAGCCTTGAAGTGATCCCGGCAATATGCGTAAAGCGCCGTGAAAAATAAAATAAAAGCGCCTGTCAGCCATATCGATGAAACAAGGCCGGCCCACAGGAAAGGGATCGCCGCAAAAATAAAAACAAAGTTCGGGAGTCGGTCGATCCGGGCTAAAATCGATTCCGTCAGACCGCTGTATCTCAAGGCCGCCGACACGCGGGCGAAAAACCATATAGCCCAGGCGGACATCGCAAAAAGCGGCGTACCCCATTGCCAGATGATATCTATCAAAATCCAGGCAAAGACGGGAATCGCATGCCAGAAAAATAGTTTTTGCAGTTTGCCTTCATCGGACTTTATCAGTGCGCGCCATATCCGGGGTTCGACGACGTAAAGCAACAATATTCCCGTCAGCGTGTATAAAGCCGCATCTACTCCGGACAAGTCCCACCTGTAATCTCCAATGGAAAAATCCAAAAAAGAAAGACCGGCGAGAAGGCGGCCCGCCAACAATCCCGACGCGACTAACAGCGCGAAAATAAATCTCAGCAGCACGGCATGACCAAAAAATAGTTCCTTACGCAAAAACGCGTATTTGTTTATAGGTAGTGCAAATTCTCCGCGCAATCAATGCCGGCCTGGGCGCGGTTTCCATTGTCCGCAAAACGAAGGCTTTAAATTTGATATCCCGAAACAACCTTTTACGCCAACGCCGCCCCGGGCGCGCAGGCTTCAAATCGGCGGGTCTGGATTTAAATAGTTCCCATCCCGAAATAGCCGTTTTTCAGACATGGCGTCAACATCGTTGTCCGGTAAGGGGATCATTGACAAACCTTGGCAGCGATGTTGCTAACCGATTTTATGGAATCGGCGCGTAGACCGCGATTTTTCGCGCACGTCTCCATTTCCCGGTTCGATTCCTTCTTAACAACCGCGTGTCAGTCGATGAGATGCCTGGCGATCAATAAAAGGTTGGCGGTCACCACCGAGGCCCAGGCGTAGGACTTGAATGATTCGAGGCCGGACCATGTGCAGCGATCCATCCCGAAGCAGCGTTTGAGAAAGGAGATCATCCCCTCGATGCCGGCGCGGAAGTTGCGCAGCCTTTTATAAACCCACGCGCTCTTCGCCATATCGGCGATTTTCAATCCCCGCTTTTTATGGAAGGCGACGTCCTTGACGCCGAGTTCCTTGATGTGGGCCAGATTGTCTTTCGACGCAAACCCGCCGTCGAAGGCGGCCTGGCGCGGCGCTCGTCCGTAAATTTCCTTCTGCCGAACGATCATCCTTTCGGCCAGCGTCGCGTCCGCGGGATTGCCGTTCTCGATCACCAGATCGGTCACCAGTCCCGAGACTCCGCCGGTGAGCGTGACCTTATGGCCAAAGCAAGTCTCACGCCGGTCCTTGACGATCACGTCGGTATGAGGCTCGAAGATCGAAACGATTTTTTCTTCGGCCGGGACCTTTTCTCCCCGCAGCACGCGGCGATCGGCCTGGTCGATCACACTTAAGACCAAGGGAATGTAGTGGCGCAGTTCGGCTTCCAAAGAAAGCGCGAAAATCGGATCGATCATCGTCGCGCCGGCCAATGCGTCGACCACGCGCTCCGCGTCTCGGACCGCCTTTCGCGCGACCTTCAAAAGATCGCGGTAGTGTTTCACGCGGACCTTTCTCTTCTTCGCGTTCAAAATGCCCAGCGCCCGCTTTTTCGCCCGGCGGCGGTGATCGACGACGGGAACATCGACCAATCCTTTCGCTTCCCGAGTCAAACGGCACAACACGCGCACCCCGTCTTCGAGCAACGTCGAGTCGGTGGGGTGATGAATGTTGGTTTCGACGACGGTGCAGTCCACGCGGACCTTGCGGCCTTTCTCGATCCTTTTGTCGGCTGCCGCGGCAAGCAAAACGCGGTTGATATTCTCCAAAGTCTCGGGGCGAATCCGCTTGATGTCACGCTGCAGCGCCGTGCGCGAAGGCGTGCTGTCGGCAAAACCGAATTCGCAAAAAGCGCGGTAAGCACGGGAGTCCTCCAGGTGAAAGGCCAACACCTCGTAACTGAAGCCGTTCATCTGTTTGACGAAAAGCGCTTTGAGTGCCTGCTCGGCGCTCATCTTTCCCTTGCATCCCCTGGCCGGATCGCGGAGGCCGCGAACCAGGTCCGCGTACACCCAATCGAATATCTCCAGGTGATCGCGAAGCAACAAATCGATCCGGTGAAGCTCCCGGGCGTGCTCGTGATGGATTTTTTGCTCGACAAGTGAGGGTTGTTGCTGTATTCTTTTTCGCATCGGGACTTGATTCCTCCGTGATATCAATGGGTTAGACACCAATTAAGATAACACAAAAGGATGAAAATGTCCCGATTTATTTTTCACAAATTCACAAATTTATGCTTTAATATTCAGGTGTTACGTATTTCGGGATGGGAACTAAATAACTTTTTGATTATTATGGCGAATCGAATGGCGGTCGCTTTGACTGGAGTCCCATGAACAAGGAAACAAGAAAAACGATCCTGGAAGCAGGCTCATTGATGACCCTGGGAATCGAAATGGGCATCAGCATCGTCATCGGTTATTTTATGGGCCGATTGATCGATAAATGGCTTGGGACAGAGCCGATTTTTTTAATCATTTTCATTTTATTTGGCTTCGCGGCGGCCTTTATGGCGGTTTACAGGGCTTATAAAGTCGCAAAAGATATTGATAAAAAAGAAGAAATCGACCATGTGGGACCCTGAAACATGAATATTGCCTCAAAGGCAAAAATTACGGTTTTGTTTATTGAAAAGCTGAGTCTTCTCATCTATACTGCGCTCGCTTTGGGCTCCCTTTGGTATGTCAGTCTCAGCATAACTTTGGGCGTCATGGCGGGCGGCGCGTTCGCCCTGTTGAATTTTCGTTTGCTTTGGGCCATTGTCGGGCGGGCGTTTTACGATCCGGAGAAACCGCGACCGGCAACGCTCTTTTTGCTGATTCCGAAGTTTCTCGGAATCGCTTTGGTTGTTTTACTCGTCGCCAAGTGTCCCTGGCTCAACATCGTGGCCTTTTTTGTGGGAACCTTGAGTCTGTTTGGAGCCATTATTCTGGTGGGAGCCGGGATTCGCCCGAGAAGCGATTTTCCGGACGAAACGGACACGGCGGACGGCGAAGCTGCTTTGGACGGAAAATAAAGCTTTAGGCTTTAAAAGGATCAAAATAAACCGCTTATAAAAAAAGGTTGGGGCATGAAGAGAATTCACATTGCATTAGGAATATTGATTTCGACGGCATTCGCGGCGCCGGCTTACGCCAGCAGCGGCGGTCTTCACACCTGGTCGGTCATCACATACATCAACCATGCGCTCCAAAACGCGTTCGGGATCCACACGGACATGAGCCACATCATCATGTTCACCTTCGTTGTCCTGTTTTTAGCCGTGTCGGGCGGCATGATCGGCGCGAAATATCGTAAAAAGCTCGAAACCGGAAACATCGACCCATCTTCCAAGTTTTCCTTTACCAACGTGATTGAGACAATCGTGGCCATGGTGCTGTCCCTTCTCGATGAAATTGTCGGCCACGGATCGAAAAAATACCTCACGTTGATGGGTTCACTCGCGCTTGTCATCTTTTTCTCGAACGCAGGAGGGCTGATACCGGGTTCGGGTATGCCGACGACCAATATCAATACAACGCTGGCTTTGGCCCTGGTCGTATTCATTATGTACAACTGGTACGGCATGCAGGCCCACGGCGTTCTCAAGTACCTCGAACATTTCATGGGACCCATCGAAGGCGGCCTGAAATTCGTGATGGCGCCGATCATGATCCCTATCGAGCTTATCAGTCATCTGGCGAGGCCTATGTCCTTATCGCTTCGTCTTTTCGGTAATATGTTCGGCGATCACACGATCCTGGCGGTTTTCATGGTCGGAATGGGCATTGCGTGGCCTTTCATCTACCCGATGCCGTTTCTTTTCCTGGGATTGCTGGTATCTATTGTGCAAACGCTGGTTTTCATTATGCTGACTATGGTGTACATTTCGTTGGCGACGGCCAGCGACCACTAAATACAAACCGGTCATTACGTCAAACAAAAACATCGGCGTTATCTGATCAAGAAGGAGGATGCGGAGTATGAGCAAGAAAATGATTATGGTGACAATGTTCCTGGTCTTCACCTTCGGGATTGTAGGCTCGGCTTTTGCCGCGGAAGAGGGACTGAGCAGCGACGTGAAAAAATACGTGGCGATTGCCTGCGGTTTCGGTATCGCTCTGGCAGTCATGGCCGGCGCCGTCAGCCAGGCCCGCGCAGCCACGGCGGCTCTTGAGGGCATCGCCCGCAATCCGGCCGCTTATCAGAAGATCTTCACGCCGATGATCCTCAGCCTGGCCCTGATTGAGTCGCTGGTGATCTACGCGCTTCTGATTTCGTTCTTTCTCGTCTTCAAACTCTAGTTAGAGCGGAAACTGATTAAGGGCCCCGCACGGCATTTCGTCGGGGCCCTTGTCATATCCACTTTAGGACAGGGATTTAACAGCCTCGTTTTTCCCGGACCGGTTTTACCAGGGCGCGTCGAATCCCAGACGAACGAGAAATGAAGGCGCTTTTTCATCGATAAACTGGCCGGCGAACACGACCTCCAGTCATCGAAAGCGCCACCTGCAACCAGCCTGAAAGTACGCGCCCGGAGAGCCGTTTTCGGCCTCCGGGCTTTATTGTAAACAAGCCTTCCGCCCCCGCCCCGACGCCGACAATAATCCGGTCAAGGCCGTGCCTTGTCATTCCCTCCTGAATCGTTCCGTCTTGCTGTCGTGGATTTTGACTTTTCTGATGCCATAAGCGTCGAGGCGAAAATGTCAGGAAATAATCCGGTCAAGGCCGTGCCTTGCCATTCCCTCCTGAATCGTTCCGTCTTGCTGTCGTGGATTTTGACTTTTCTGATGCCATAAGCGTCGAGGCGAAAATGTCAGGAAATAATCCGATCAAGGCCGTGCCTTGCTAGAAATAGATGTTGACGCCCGTCAGGACTTCCAGGGCATTGAGATCCTTGTCTTCAAAGAAATCCCGTGTCGGTTTGGCGAAAACTTTTCGGCCTTCCAGGCGAAACGCGATGAAGTCCGTCAGGATGATGTCGAATCCCGCCAAGCCCATTTGCGTCGGGACCCACTCGGCCTGGGAGTCGGATATCGATATCTGCCGTTCGCGGCCTTTTCGTTCCAAGACAATGTACTTATATCCCGCGCCGCCGCCGACAAAGAAATTGAATGAATAATAACGCAACGGTTCGAGTCTCAGCGTGGCCCAACTCTGCATCGCGCGCCAGAAGCTTCTGCCTCTACCGTCCAGTTCATGCACTTCATCTTCGTGCCAAAGCCTTTTCGGCCGCCCGTTCCCGTACTGGTAGGCAAGGTCCCCGGAGATGGAAAATATTTTGAGGAAATAATATTTCGCGTTGGCCTCGAAATGGTAGAGGTACATGAATTCGTCGCGGATATCCTCATCGTCGGGGATGCCGGGCCCTACGACGAATCCCGCCGACAGCCCGCAACGGGCTTCGGTTTTCGCCTCGGCAAGGTTAGGCAATGCGATGAGCGCACCCAATATGATCATGCCCATAAAACGCTTCACGGCAGTCCTCAAATGAATCGACCCAAACGCATATTACACAATGGCCGCGCGCGGGCCAAGCGGTGACGGTATGACCGCCGGCAATTTATTTCTTGCGCCTTACGGGCAAACTTGATTTCCGTCAGAGTCGAAACGACGACCGAAAAGACCGCAGGGCGCGCCGCCCTGGCATTCGATACGCCAAACGACGACGATATTTCCCGTCGCATCCATGGCGATTCGCGGAGTGAGCAGATCATCGTGCTCATACACGGTCAACTCGCCGCCGACCGCCGAACCGGCGTTGTCGTATCGCTGCGCGAAGGCGCCGTCTCCGTGATCGTCCCAGACGATCACGAAATTGCCGGCGGCGTTTCGGGCGATATCGGAATCGTTCTGCCCGCCTTCAAGCATCGTATTCGCCCTGAATTCGGCCCCAATGGCCGTCCCGTCCGCGGCGTACATCTGTCCGTAGACTCCGTACCCGAAACCATCCTGCAGGTTTGACGTCCAGGAAACTATGAAATCTCCGCCGCCGTTCATGGCGACGGTCGGCTGGAACTGCAAATCGTCTGTGTACGTGTTGACCTGAAATTCCGCCCCCTGCGCGACGCCGGCGGCGTCATACCTCTGCGCGTAGACTTCTTCCGGCCCGGCATCTTCCGCGTGAAGCCAGGCGACGACAAAATCTCCATCGTTATCCATGGCGACTCTGGGGCCCAACTGATTATCCGTTATCGTTGTATTGATCTGGAACTCTGACCCCTGCGGCGTTGCGGCGGAATCGAATCGCTGCCCGAAAACCCCGCACTCATCGCCGTCCTGCCCGTTCGACTGCCACACCACCACAAAGTCGCCGTCGCTGTCCGTGGCGACATCGGGATAGTATTGACGATCCGTTGAATATGTATTGATCAGAAATTCCGACCCTATTTTGTCTCCGTTGGCTTCGAAGAGCTGACCGTATACATCGTCCCCGGCTATGGCGTCGGTCGGGCCTACCCAGACGACGACAAATTTCCCTTCGTCATCCATCGCCGCCGCCGGATACGACTGGCTGTAATTCGTCGTTGTGTTGACTAAAAACTCCTCTCCCTGAGGCGTTCCATCGGCGCTGTATAAGCGTCCAAAAACATCATAGTCAGTCCTATCTTCTTCATAACTGTACCACACCACGATAAAACTCCCGGACGGGCTCATGGCGACATCAGGTTTCCATGTATTTTCATCCAATCCGCTTGAGTTGACGCGAAAACGGCACAGTCCGTCATCGGTTGTCGTCGTGGTTGAAGTTGTCGTGGTCACGGTCGTTGTGGTGGTCGTTGTCGTGTCAAAAGTCGTCGTGGTCGTATCCGACGTGTCGTCGTCGGCGTCATCATCCGCATCGTCGTTGACGTCATCGTCAACATCGTCATCCACGTCGTCGTTCACATCGTCGTTGGCGTCGTCATCAGGCGAAGCCGTGTCGTCATCGAGATCGGATTGCGCGTCGTCATTGTCGTCGTCATCATCGCCGCAGTCGCAGGCGACCGCTGTCATATGCATTCCGGTCAGAACGAAAATGATTAAAGCGAAACGAAAAAGCACCTTCATCATCTAACCTTTCGTATGCCCCTGCAAAACAATGCAGCCAAGCCGATGGAATATGGCTTAATATATACGAAAATCTCGCGACGGCACAACAAAGAACCATCTCAAGAATTTGATCGATCAAAACTCATTTAATTCCTGACGGCAAAAGGGCTTGAAACCGTGTTGACCGCGATTGCGCACAAGCGATAAACTGTTTTTACGGAAAGGGGCAAAAGATGGGTTTGATCGGTCGAGCGCTTGCCAAATATCACCTGGTCGAACAAGGCTATTTCGTTTCCTTCGATCTGCTTTGCCCGGCCCGGAATAAAGAAGATCAGCCGTATCGATTCGACATCGCCGGATTGAGAATCGAAAGCGGGAAAATCACGCAGGCCGCCGTCGGGATACTGCGCGCCTGGTGGTTTCCCTCGGCCCATCTGACGCCGAGCATGATCAAGCGGCACTTGAAACCGGCTATCCCGGCGGGCCTTTCCGATGAGGCGATACAGGCATTTCGGCGGCATCTGGATCTGGGCTTCGTTCCCGTGGACCGGATATTGTTTTTCAGCCACGCCAGCCCGGAGAAATCCGATGAAGCCGAGGAAATGCTCAAGGCTCTGAAAATTGATACGGTGTATCTCGAACGGGTCGCGGCGCATTTGCGGCGGATGCCGGTTTCCGGCGCGCAATTGGCCGATCCCTTCATCACGCAGGTTATGAGCCTCTTGCGCGGGGCCGCGAGAAGCCTGGAGCAGGGCAAAGCGCCGGAGGACGTCGAGGAAGAGTTTACTCCATTAAAGGAACCCAAAATCGACCTGCAAATGGAACTGGGATTGTTTTCATCCGCTTCCACGCCTGAAACCAGTATGACGACGCAAGACAAAGACGAGTAAGGGAGATCGCACTTGGCCAAAGCAAAAGAAAAAAAGAAAAAACATTATTTGCGGGGCATTATAATTCGCCTGCTGTTTTTCGCGGCGACGATTGCCGCAATTCTCGCGGTGGGGCATTTCTATTTCGGATGGCGGCCCCTGGGGCCGAAAATCGGCGCCGATCAGGTCGGCAAGACCCATGACGCTCCCGTCGCCCCCGCCACGCCCATTGTCAGCGACCTGGGATCGGTCATCAAAGACGCCATCGAGGAGAATGTCCCCGGATCCGAGGTTTCGCCCTCCCCCACGGCCGCGCCGGCGCCCGAAACCATCACGCAGGATGACCAGGACGCGTTATCGAATTTCTTGAAAAAGGAGATCCAGTGAATCCCAAGTACGCGTCCATGCACCCCATGGACGACGAAAAACGCCCCCCGACGCCGTTCATTCTCGACACGACGCCCCGGGAAATCTACGAGGGTCTGGACCGCTACGTCATCGGGCAAACCCGCGCCAAGAGGACCATGGCCGTCGCCGCGTACAATCATATGAAGCGCATCATGAATCCGGGCGAGGCCGCGCGAAAATCCAACGTGCTGATGGTCGGTCCCACGGGAAGCGGCAAAACGCATCTGGCGCGGACGCTGGCCAGGTACTTGTCGCTGCCCATCGCCATCGTCAACGCCACGGAATACACGGAGGCGGGCTATTACGGAAAAGACGTGGAGATCATGGTTTCCGAACTGTTGTTCGCCGCCGAGGGCGATCTTCGCGCCACGGAAAGAGGCATTGTCTTCATCGACGAAATCGACAAAATCGCACGGCGCTCGGACGGCGCCAGAACCGGCGCCTCCGGTCGGGACATCGGCGGCGAAGGCGTCCAGCAGGGCATTCTGAAACTCCTGGAATCGAACACGATTTTCGCCCCCATCAACATCACGCAACATTGGAACAAGCACGATTTCGTCAAAATCGACGTGTCCAACATTCTTTTCATTTGCGCCGGCACCTTCAGCGACATCAAAAAGGGCCGCCTGAAAAACGACATCGGCTACCTGGGCGAAACGGCCGAAGAGAAAACGGCCATGAGAATCTCAACCGGAGACCTGGAGGATTACGGTCTGATCAAGGAATTGCTCGGCCGCCTGCCGGTATGTTGCGAACTCGATTCGCTGACCGACGAGGAACTGGCCCGGATCGTGACCGAGCCGCCGGATAGCCTGCAGAAAGAATACGATGAACTTTTCGAATTCGAGAACATCAAAATCAGCTATACGCCGGAAGGGATAAACCGAGTCGTCGCTATAGCCAGGGAACTCAATACGGGCGCCCGGGGATTGAAATCCGTTTTTGAAGATCTTTTCCACGACCTTTCCTTCGAAGCGCCCGAACATACCGGTGAAAGCATCGTCGTGGACGACAAGTACGTGGACGCGCATGTCATAAGATGAGTATCCGCTTCAGACCAGGCCATGTGCGCGATATCGACGCCATGTACAAACTGGACCTTCAATGTTTTCAAAAGCCCTTCGTTTTCACAAAAATGACTTTTCACTATCTCATGCGGGCGCCGGGAACGATTTCATTTGTCGCCAGAAGCGAAAACGGTTCCATGGCGGGATTCGTTATTTTGGAAAAACAATCCCGGCAAAGCGCATGCCTGGCCACAATCGACGTCCACCCGCGACATCGCCGCCGGGGGCTGGGCAAAAAACTTCTGACCCTCGCCCTGGCCTCGGCTTTTGAGAAAGGCCTTTTCAAATCACAACTGCAAGTGTATGTTGGCAACGACGCCGCCATTTCCTTTTACCTGGGTTATGGCTACCGCATCGATGGATACCTTCCAGATTTCTATGCTCGGGGCGTTGACGCGTGCCAAATGTCAATGGAAACTTATTTTCCGACGGAAACTTTGAATGAAATACGCGATAATCAGTGATCTGCACGCCAACCTGGAAGCCCTGCAAGGGGTTCTGGCCCAAATCGACACGCTGGACGTGGATCAGGTTTTGAATCTGGGAGATACCGTCGGTTATTACTCCCATCCCAACGAATGCGTCGAACTGATACGCGAACGCAACATCACTTCCATCATGGGCAATCACGATGTGGTCGCCTGCGGGAAACTGGAGCCGGTGTATTTCAATCCCACGGCGGCGCAGGCCATATTATGGGCTCGGGAAACGCTTATGGACGACAATAAAAAGTGGATCGCTTCCCTGCCCGATTCCCGGCTGATCAACGATGAAATCCTCATCGTCCACGGCTCCGTGAAGGACAGAGACGAGTACCTGCTTTTCAGGCCCGAGATCGAAGCCAGTTTCGCGGCGCTGGAAAATCAGCACGGCGATATCAACGTCGTTTTTTTCGGCCATACGCACAGAAGAATTTTTTACGAAAAAGAAGGCGCCAACATTTATTCCGGCGGGAAAAACGACAAACTCGTCTTGCGCAAAGGCGCTCGTTACCTCATCAATCCGGGCTCCGTCGGCCAGCCCCGCGACGGCGACTCGCGGGCGTCTTTCTGCACGTACGATTCCGCGGCCGGAGAAATAAAATATCATCGCGTTTCCTTTGACATCGACAAAGTCGCCGAAGCGGTCAAAGAGCTCCCGTTCGGAGATTCGCTGGCCAGGCGGCTCTATCGAGGCGTATGATCGCACGTGAAGCTGTCATTGCCGTAACCCACCGCTGCAACGCCCGTTGCCGAATCTGCGATATCTGGTCCGGCGAAAGCAAACCCGAAGTCGAGCCGAGTTACTATTTTCATCTGCCCGATACGCTCAGAAACATCAACATCACCGGCGGCGAACCTTTACTGCGCGACGACCTGCCGGAAATCGTGGAGGTGATGGCCGAACGCTGCCCGTCGGTGCGAATCGTCGTGAGCACAAACGGCCTGCTGACAGGCAGACTGGAAAAGTTTCTGCCCCGCTTAAAAAAGGCTGCGTCCAACATCGCCTTTCGAGTTTCGCTGGACGGCCTGCGCGAAACCCATGACGGGGTTCGCCAAATACCCGGCGCTTATGAAAAGGCCGTGCGCAGCCTGGATGTATTGCGCAGGGGAAAAGTGAGAGACATCGGGGTGGGTTTTACGATGATTCGCGGAAATGAAAACGAAATGATTCCCGTGTTCGACATGGCCCTCAAAAACGGCTGGCAATTCACATCCACAGTGGTTCACTCTTCGCCCATTTTTTTCGGCGATCACAAGGACATCGTTCCCGACAAAGCCAAAGCCCTTGCGGCCTTCGGGGAATTGCGCCGCCGGCAATTGAAAAGTCACGTGATAAAAGACCGCTTCAGAGCCTGGTTCACCGACGGACTTTGCGACGTGCTCGAAGGCCGTCCCCGTCCGATAAAATGCCGGGCGCTGCGTGATTTTTTCTACCTCGATCCTTCGGGAAACGTGTATCCGTGTCACATGCTGGATGAAAATCTCGGCGGACTTGACCGGGGCTATGAAAATTTGATCGAAACTCACCCAAAAAGTCTGGACAGCGTCGATTCCTGCCTGAAAAATTGCTGGATGACATGCACGGTTGCGCCGATAATGCGGGAATCGAAATTTAAGGTTCTTCATTGGATCATGAAAAAGGGACTCGCCGGGAAATGAAGATCAGAATGATCGGCCTCAAGGGCTTGCCGGCCATGCACGGAGGCGTGGAGCGTCATGTCGAGGAACTGGGCGCCCGCCTGACGGAACTCGGCCACGATGTGACGGCATACTCGCGCCCGTGGTATACGCCTTCGCCCGGCCCGATTCGCGGCATCAAGCTGAAAATCCTCCCCACTATCCACACGAAGCACCTGGATGCGACGGTTCATTCCTTCCTGTCGACCCTGAATGTCATCAGGCAGGATGTGGACGTAGTGCACTACCATGGAATCGGTCCTGCCTTTTTTTGCGTGCTTTGCCGTCTGGCCGGGAAAAAAGTCGTCACCACGATCCATTTCCGTGATTATTTACGCAGCAAATGGGGAGCTTTCGCCCGTTTCGCGTTGCGCGTGGCGGAAAAAGTCGCCGTCCGTTTTTCCCATCGCGTCATCACCGTCAGTCACGACATGGAGCATTTTTTCGAACCGAATATCAATATTTTCTATATACCCAACGGAACGCCCGACCCGGAAAACTTCCCGCCCGCCGACAGCTTTATCAAAAATCTCGGACTCAAAGGCCATGACTATCTGCTTTACGTCGGGCGCATCTCGCCGGAAAAAGGACCACATCATCTTCTGAAAGCTTTTCGGAACATTGACTCCGATATCAGACTCGTGATGGCGGGAGGCTCCAATCACAATACGGTGTTTGAAACGAAAGTTTACGAAGCGGCCTCAAATGATCCCCGCGTCATCATTACCGGATACGTCGACGCCGAAAAGGTCGCCGAACTGTATCGAAACGCCAGGGCTTTCGTGCTTTCCAGCGAGCAGGAAGGAATGCCGGTCGCGCTGCTGGAGGCCCTGGCCTTCGGCTGTCCCGCGGTGTGCGTCGATTTGCCCGCCGTCAGAGAAATCGCGACGAGTCATGACGGAAAACCGCTGGTTCATTATGCCAGGGATCATTCCCCGTCCAGTTTAACCGCGGCGATCAAGGAGATTTTGGCCGACCGGGAACAGTCCCTCAAACGCGCGGAAATCGCAGCTCGGCACGTTTATAACAACTTCCGCTGGAAGGCCATCGCCGAAGCCACTCAGTCCGTCTACATCGGCGCCGTCACCGGATTTTCACCGGAGGAAAACGCTTTGAGGTGCCCTATATGCAATTCGGGGGCGAAAAAGCTGGAATACGAATTTACGCGCTCGGGCCGCATCATGAAATGCGTGGATTGCGGAATGATTTATTCCGCGTCCCCACCGCCTCGGCAGAAAATGCCGCCCGCTTATACGGATACGCCGGACTCCTATCTGGCAAACGCCAGGCACCGCCTTTCGGTCCTGTCTCATATCTCGAAAACCGAAGGAGGCCGCCTGCTCGACGTCGGGTGCTACAACGGCCATTTCTCAGCCGCCGCAAGATCTTTTGGGTACGAAGTCACATCCGTCGAACCGAATCCCCTGGCCGCGCAGCAAGCCCGGAAGCTCTATGATCTTGACCTGATCGTCGGGGATTTCGAGCAGGTTCCCCTTCCGCAGGCCCACTTCGACATCGTCAGCTTTATCCAGGTATTCGAGCATCTTGCCGATCCGCTCGTCGCCATGGCGCGAATCAGAGATGTGTTAAAGCCGGGAGGGTATCTTCTGGTGGAGCTTCCGGCTTATGACGCCGTCTCCAGAAAAATCCTGGGGAAAAGATGGCGGCAGTTCATATCGGATCACAGCCGGTTTTATACCGGCGCTCGATTCAAACAGCTTTTGGAATCTCAAATGTTTGTTGTCGAATATAACGCCAAGGTCGGAAAGATCATGACTCCAGGGCTTCTGGCCGACCGCATCGGGCGCTATTATCTGAGGCCTTTGGGAAACGCCATCGGCGCTGTCGCCTCCGCCGTCGCAATAGCCGACAGGAAGTTTTCCCTCAACATGCGTGATATTCGCCTGGTTATAGCGCGTTACCAACCGTTATAAATATTCCGAAAATAAGTCCACACGGATCATCGCAATACCCGTATTGTGTTTTATTATTTCCGGGATGCGAATGCGGCTTTAACCGGTGTAAACCTTCGTCAGTCCGTCCGTGTCCTTCGGTCCCGCAATGGCAAAATCCGCACCGGCTTTTTTCGCCATAACCGGATCTCCTATGGCCACCACGCGGATAAGACGCATTCGGGCATAAGACCGCAGGGCGCGCACGGCGGCTTTAACGTTCGAACCGGATTTATCAAGCTGGAAAAACAGAAAATCCGGTTCATCATGCGCGACGCGCAGGCCGGCCTCGAAATCCGATTGCTCCACTTCGACAACGGCGTTGCTGATGTGTTTTCCGATCGATTTGGTCAACTCTTTGTTAACCAGATCATCGCAGGCCACCAGCAGAGTCAGCGTCTCTCCGATCTCCACGCGCCCTTCGGGAGCCATGTTGCGTTTTGTGAGAAAATCCTGGAAATCCTTGAGATTAATTCGTCTATGGCCGCCCAGCGTTCTCGTCGAAGGGATCTCTCCCTGATCGACCCAGCGCCGGATCGTTTCCGGCGTTACCTGGCAGAGTTCCGCGGCTTCACTGATGCTGATGACATTGCGTGGTCTGGACATGGATTCTTTACCCCATTTGAAAATTTAATCAACTCATAGGAGGATCGGGTCGCCAATGGAGGGTAAGACATACCCTTTTTGTTCATTCACTCTCATCTTTTCAACGCGCGAATTGAATTTTCGACCTGATTTGAAGGATCACGATCCCTCATGCCTGAGCATAATTTTCAACTTCTCACCGGGTTACCCAACCCTCAACCAATAGAAGTATAAGAAATTTTCACTTTTTTGAAAACCCTTGTGAGTGTCAAAAGAAAGCTTTTAGATTTTTCCAAAAAAACATAAATTTTTTAGACATTTAGCTCACCTTTGAGAATCCAATAAATCTAACACGAAGTGTCATTATTTTGCCTATTTCTAAATCGGGGCTTGAAAACTCTTCACAAAGTCTTGACTATCGGATGCCAAATATACTGATATTGAATCGGAAAAGAACTCATGATGAAAAAAATTCTCAGCACATCCGGCGTCGTGGCCGCGGCAGTTTTTCTGAGCCTCTCTCCCACATTCGTCCCGTCCACTCGCGCGGATGTCACGCAAAATAAATCCGGTGAAATCAAGGACCGGAAATCGCTGATCGAGGATCCGGAATGGTACGATCTCCAATGGATCGAGGAGGCCGGAGGAGTCAAGAGCAAAGCGATTTTCACCGACGAGCGCATGCCGGGGAAATTGCCGAAATCAACGCGCGCGGCGTCAGCGATTACAAACGCGGATCAGGATTGGTCGCTCGCTCCGACGATAGCCGAACCGATGCCGCTGGAAGCCGGAGTTTCGTATAAACGCCGTTCGGCCGGGGATTTGATCCCGATCATACGAGGCCTCGGCGGAAAAGGCGTCGCCGTTTATCTGGATGAATTCCGCCTGGACTCGCCCGCCCTGCCCCGTACTCTTGCGTTCCCATTGGCGGCGGTCGATCCTTTTATGACAATGCGAACCGAAATCGTCCGCGGGCCGTCGCCTATATTTCATGGGGGCCAGGCTACCGCCGGAGTCATTCATATTCTCTCCCAGAGGCGGCTCCAATACGACAACATCAGCTCTTTTAATTCGCATGCTTTAGGGCGCTTTTCCACCGCGGCGCAGGAAATGTCCGGCCACATGCAAGCTCAAATGAACCTCAGGCAAAGCCTCGGGATTTTTGCCGGCGTCAGCGCGAGAAATCTGGAGGATTCGCCATCGGCGAAGCAAGAATACGCCGCCGATGTTCATGCCGATAATTTCAGCGCGAACGCCGATCTTCGGCTGGGGGGCAGGATTGTCGCCTCCGCCGCGCATCAGCACCTGCGCCTGGATCACGTCCCGTCGGATCCCGGCGACCCGGCGGACAGGGATCACTACCGGCGCTGGGACATGTCTTCCGTTTCATTGACCATGCAAAATCTTGCCCGGGCGATGCGCTACGCGAAAATTACGGCGGGATATATGGAGTCCTCCCACCTTTCACAGCGCCCGCAATTTGATGCGGATTTTCGTCAAAGATGCATGAAGGCAAAAGTTCAAGGCTATTTCACAGACGCCGTCATCGACATGCCGGCCGGCCGATATTTTTCATTTATATACGGCGGGGAATTCCGGTCCGACTTCGTTGAATCGGACGCATCCGAACGGCGCCCCGACGTACCCGACGGCGCCGTTTATCAGCGCCCCGCATTTTTCCTCAGCGTCAAGGCGCTGCCGATGAAACGTCTGAAGATTCTGCCGGGAATCCGCGTCGAAAGCGCCAATGTCAAAGCGGATATCCAGGATCCCGAGCTAGGCGATCCCGAATTGGAATACGCCAAAACCGCTTTGGGATACGGCGTCAGCGGCCGGCTGCAAACCGGCGAATTCACATCCCTTTTCGGCGGCTATCAATATGGATTCAACTTCCCGACCCTTGCCGAACTTGCCGGGCAAGGGAAAACGGACACCATTTACTACGCGCCCCAAAGCGATCTGGACCCGGAAATCGTCCAGACCGCCGAACTGGGTTTTCGCCTGAGTTTTCCGTTCGCCAAAGGCCAATTCACAATGTACGAAAGCCGCCTGTCGGACATGATCGCGCCGGTTCCGTCGCAATACGACGGCCTTGATAAAATCGACAACGCGCAGGTTTATGCATCGCAAAACGCCGGCGAAGGCGGCGTTCGCGGCTTCGAAGCCGACATCAGAACATGGCTGGGCATCAACTGGGATTTCGGCCTCGGCTTCTCGGCGCAAAGCGGCGCCGACGGGGATGATCGGGCTTTCTTGAGCAGCCCTCCGTTCATGGGTAGCGCGCATCTGCGCTGGACCAACGACACGCAGATCATCAGCCTTGAAACCGCCACGCGTTTTGCGGGCGAGCAGTCGAAGATTCCCGAGCAGGATTTGGATACGGCAGGATTGGATAGGGGGGATATCCCCGGCTACATGACCCTTGATCTGCGCATGGGCCTTGCCATCGGCCGGTACATCGACCTGAAACTCGGCGCGATCAACGTGACGGGAAGCGAGGTCATTCACTCCGGTTCACGAATCCCGGAACCGAAGCAAAACTTCATCACGCAAATGCGGCTGGCGTTTTATTAGCGGATATTCCCGTTACGCTTTTGAATCCAGAATCGTCTCCATCTCATCCATATAGCGTTGCGCGCGTCGTACGAAAGCCGCATAGGCCTCGGGTTGCGTCATGTCCACACCGGCGCTTTTTAGAATGGAAACGGGATCCGCCGAGTCGCCGGCCTTGAGGAGACCGAAATATCGATCGAGGGCGCCGGGCTGTTTATCGACCACTTTTCCGGCGAGGCTGCTGGCCGCGGCGATGCTCGTCGCATATTGGAATACGTAATAATTATAATAAAAATGCGGGACGTAGGCCCATTCGGCGGCGAAATAATCCGGCACATTGCACACGCCCTGATCGTGTCCGTAATATTTCCGCAGGATTCCAAGATACATTTCGTTGAGAGAATCTCCCGTCAAGGCCTGCCCTTTTTCCACGCATTCGTGCACCATCAACTCGAACTGCGCGAACTGGACCTGCCGCGTGAAAGTGCCTTTGAGGGAACCGTCCAGGAAATTGCCCAGCAGATAAAATCTCTGGTCGTCGGACTCGACATTTTTGAGCATGTAATCGTTGAGCAGATTTTCGTTGAATGTCGAAGCGACTTCGGCCACGAATATCGCGTAGTCCGACGTGGCGATCGGCTGATTCGTGTTCGAATAATGGGAATGCATCGCGTGACCCAGTTCATGAGCCAGCGTCAGCGCGTCGGAATACTCGTTGTTGTAATTCAAGAGCACGTACGGATGCGCGTCGTACGCCCATCCGCTCGAGTAAGCGCCGCTTCTTTTTCCCTCGGCGGGAAAGACATCCATCCATCCTTCGCTAAAGGCCCGGTCCAATAACCGCTGATATTCTTCCCCGAGAGGCAAAAGGGCTTTTTTGATAATCTCGGGAGCCTTTTCGAAGGGAACTTCGATTTTCGTATCCTGCGTGAAAGGGACGTAGAGATCCTGATACTCCAAAGCTTCGACGCCCAGCGCCCTGGCCTTCAATTTCATGTAACGGTGAAAAACCGGCAGATTCTTTTCCACGGTTTCAATCAGCGTGTGATAGATCGCGGTATCGATATCGAACTGATCCAGCGAGGCCGCCAGCGTATTGGGATAGCCACGCACATTGGCGTGGAAAAGATGGGACTTCATCTGCCCGTAAAGCATCTCGCCGATGGAGCGCTTGAATCGATCGTATTGTTTGAAAAAGACTTCGGAAACGACTTCGCGATCCGCCTTGACCGGGCAGCGGCGATGTTTGACGTAATTGGCGTCCGTCAGCTTCACTTCCCGCCCATCGCTTAAGGTCACGGTTTCCCGGGGCAAATCCGCATTGGAAAAAACGCGATAAGTCGAATGCCCCGCATCGGCGACATCCATGACGGCCGCCATAATTCGCTCTTCCGCCGGAGAAAGAATGTGCTTTTTCATCCTCATGACTTCACGTATAGGGCGCTCGTATATCCGAAGTCCTTCTTCATCCGTGAAAAACCGCAAAAGCGTCTCGTCGGGAATCGCGACGATTTCCGGCTCGAAAAACGAGCACTGTTCCTGAAACTGCGTGCGCAGGCGACTGATTTCGCCGGCAAGGGCGCTGGCTTTGGAGTTTCTGGTGTCCTCGTCGGAAAGCCTGGCCGAATATGTTTCCATGCGCCGTAAAGAAAGCTCCAGATTCCATTTCAGATCCAGCGCCTCCCGCAACGATTTCGCCGACTCTCCCAATTTTCCGGCGTAGTTTTTTATGGCTCCGGCGTGAGCGGAAAATTCGGATTTCTCTTTTGCGACGGCCTCGACGCTTTCATACAGATGGGTCAGATCCCACTTATAGTCTTCCATTGATTGATCCTCTTAAAATTTTCGTTAACCTCATATGTTTCAATTCCATCATTGTCAATATTTTCATGACCCTTTAACCCAATGAATACTCCGCTTCCTTTTAAGACTCCAGGTTGCGTAAATGGGACTCGATTTTATCCGCGGCCAGAGGGCATATACGGCAGTGCACAGGCGCCCGCCCCGCCCACCAGTCGCGACGCAAAGCCTGATAAACTTCGCCGTTCCAGATATCGCGCAGCGCGCTTTCATGGACGTTGCCCGCGGGAAAAGAATATCGGTCCTGACGAAAGACGGCATTGCAGCACGGCCACACTTCCCCGCTTGCGCGCACGAAAAACATACTCATGGGATGCGGGCAAAATCCGCTGTCCATGTTGTCAAAAGGAAGGATCACGGTAATTCCTTTGGCGCGGCCCTTTTCAACCGCTTTGGCAAAAGCGCTGCGGAAGTCAGCCTCAACGTGATAGGCGGACAAACTGTGATTTTCCACGCTCCAGGCAACGAAGTGGCTGATGATCAAAACCGAAGCGCCCACCGCCGCCATTGCATCGATCAGATTCGGCAGTTCGCCCAGATTCTCCCGGTCCGCCGTAAAAGCGATGCCTGTTTCGGGTGTCTTTTGCCCGGCGGCGGTTTTCTTTTCCCATACCCGATGCAGCCGGCGCAGCGCCTTCGCCGGGTCCACGCCCCGGCGTATTTTCGATGAATCGGGCTCCAGCGCGTCCAAACTGACATTGACGATATCCGTTTTCGATTCCAGGATGAAATCAATCAATTCATCATCCAACCGGAAGCCGTTTGTCGTGAATTGAACCTCGCAGCCATAAGACTTGGCCCGCAAAACGATTTCGCGAAAATTTTTCCCGAGCGTCGGTTCACCGTGGCCGAATGCGTAAACGCTGCTCGCCGTTTTTAAGAAAGGCTCCACGGCGCGCAACGTTTCCAGGCTCATATCCGTGAGCGGGTTGGCGTTTTTGTCCCAATAATTTCTGGCGCAAAGGCCGCAGGCGAGATTGCAACGATTCGTCGGCTCCAAAACGATCAGGCTCGGATTGGCTTTGAAAACGGGATTTTTGTCGCGGACGCCTCGCGCAAGAAGCTCTTCGTTTTTCCGCTTGGCTTCCAAGGGCTTTTTGCTCATAACCACCTGCTGATTCCAAGGCCCGACATGACCCGGCGCAGATGCTCGATGCCTTCATAGTTGGGACATCGCATGCAAATCGGATCGAATAAACTTCGCCGGTTGTCGAAAGCGAAATCGCGATGGTCGCTCATGTATTTCGCGGCGATTCGAATCCGGTCGTATTTTTGCGAATACCAGATATTTTTAAAGGATTTGTCCTTCAAATTCCCGCAGACTTTCGGGCTGCAGCAAAAGCTCAGTTCTCCTCCGGCCCAGATGCGCGCGAAGGTCCAGCCCGCCAGGCAGCCGTCGGTCAGGTACTTGTCGTCGCTCCAATTCTGATTTTCACCGCGCAACTGCAAATCGATATTCTCGATGAGATGGATGCCGGCGCGCCCGGCAATCTCACGAATCACGGCCATATCCTTCGCCACATTTTCCAGTTGTTCGGTCGTCAGGGCCAGTTCGCGATTATAGGGTTCGACGGCCGCCAATTGATAACGCAAAAGATCCACGCCAAGCTCCGCGCCGAGTTTGGCGAAGGGAATCAATTCCCCGACGTTCAGCGCGCTTATCACGTTGACTAAAACGACCTGCGGCAACCGAGCGCCCCGCTTTTTCTTCATGCGAACCAGACCGGAAATATTTTTCAAAACCGCGTTGAATTCGCCGCCCGGCGCCCGCGTATGCACGGCCTTGTAATTTTCCGCCGTCGCGGACATCAGACTCACGTAAACCATGTCGCATTCCGATTCCACGCAGTCTTTCGCGATGTCTTCAGTCAAACCGATGCCGTTGGTGAAAAGCGTCGCGCCCATTCCCTTTTTTTTGATATAGCGCGCCATTTCGCCGATGCGCGGATGCATCGTGGGCTCGCCTTTTCCCGACAGAACGACGTCCTCCCCGGCTGTCATATCCGCCAGATCGTCAATCAGCCGCGTGAAATCATCCCAATCGATTTTCTGCTTTTTCCAGGCCGCGTCGAAATCGGCGATGTCCGGACGCCCGGCCGCATACGGAGAATGGAACCAGCATGGAGCGCAATTCGTATTGCACGCGTTGCAGACATCGAGATGAAAAGTGCGCGGTCCCGCCAGGGCTTTGTTGACCGCGACGCCAAAAGCTCTTTTTCGATCCTCCAAATCGAAAACACCGCTGTCGAGTTTTCCGAAAAGATCCTGAAGGCTTCGCGTCGCCGGATCGATATCGATGTTCGCGCCGGATAATTTCCGCGTGAGTTCTCCCAGAAAAGGCGATAATCTTTCGCCAAGAGTCTCCAGAGGTTCGGGAGTGAAAACAGGAACGTTTCCCAGCGTCCGTCCGGTTTCACGCTCGATAAAAGCCAGAGTTTGAGGCAAGTGAAATATATTTTCCGGTATCAACGGGATCCTGATTCGATCCGTGTCCGAAAGATTTCTCAAAACCCCCAACATGGTCGAGAAACCTCGTGCGCGCCCGGCGATTCGGTCATGGAGGATATCGATGCCCGACGCGACCGTCAGCGCCCCGTCCGCTATGGCGACCGGTGTTTTGGATTCCGTTTTTGATACGACGCATGAATCATCGCGCACGCTTGCGTTATCAAGGCCTGTATCGCCGGAGCTGACGCGAAACAACTCATCCCGGCTGGCGCCGCTTTTCGCCATTTCCGCCAGCCGATCCACAAGCGCTCTTTCCTCCGGCGTCAAGCCGCCCGCCATTTTCATGATGTCCTGATTGCGGCCGATGTTGTCGCAAACGCGATAGCAGCCGGGAAGGCCGAATTTGATGTCATGCCCGATTTTCAGAAGATATGGATCGTCTTGATTGATGTGCAGTGTGTGACGACGGAACTCGTTTTGTTCCTCGCCGTACCAGATACGCTCGAAGCTGTTGGATTTCAATTCACCGGTGGGCACGCGGTGGGCTTTCAGGCATCCGTGCGTCTGCCCCGTGGTCGTCACCCGTGAATAAAACCAGCCCGCCGCGCATGGTATGGACGCTACGATCCCGTTATCGAAAACGCCTTTGTGTACGTCCACATTATGCAGACGCCGCAGAAAAAGCTCGGAATGGACAACCAATCCTTCCACGGGACGGTATTTGTCGAACATAAACTCGATATGTTCTATCTGCTTTGCATCCAGATTGAAAAGGGACGTTCGATGCGGTATCGGATCCATGATCGAAAACTCGACCTCATCGGCCCCCGCTTCCCGGGCGAACTCGATCATTTCGGGAATTTCACGGTAGTTCAAACTACAGATGACGTTGTAGATCGTCGTCTTCGGCCTCGTTTTGCGCCGGCTGATCCTCGTCAGCATGTCCCTGATTTCGAAAAAACTTCTTTCGCTTTTATTGGGATGAAGCCTGGCGTACATCGTCGGATTGCCGGCCCAGACGGAAACGATCATATGATCCAGCCCGGCGTCGCAAATCGAATCCACCATCTCCTTGTTCGCGCAGGCGAAACTCGTATTGACGGCGCATTGAAGATCGTGAGCCTTGATCCGCCCGATGACGTCGGCCAGCCGGGGATAACAGGTGGGATCCCCGCCGCCGCCCAAAAAAATCCCCTTCACGCGCTGCAGCGCAAATTGAGGGATTAAATCGGAGACGAAATCAATGTTTAAAGTGCCTTTTTCCAGCGTGTCATATCGGTCGTCGTCTTTAAGAAACGGCGATCGCGCCCAGCAGGCAATGCAGTTGTTGGCGCAGTCGTCGGTCAAATCCAACTGCGCCATTTCCGGGCCTATCAGGGCTCTATCCCCCAATTTCATCCCGGCCAGACGTAATAATGTATCCCCGTCGATCGGCAAGATTCCTCTCGTCCCCCGTTTGTTCGCCGCATAGAGCCTAGCACAATGCCGCCCCGGCCACGAGTATTTGGAAATACCTCTATTTTTCTTGACAAATTCAAGACCTTATGTCTATTGATAATCGGAGATATGAGTGGATTTATGACGAAATTCGGACGAAACGTACATAAGGCAGCCTGTCTGCTGATAATCGTGTCTTTGTTTGCTGTTTCCTCTTGCTCCAGTGAGCCGGTTATCATCGGCGACACAATGGCTTATCAATACACGCGTACGACTTTCGCATCTCTGGAATTGAACTATATCGACATGATCGACAGCGCGGTAACGATTCAGATGAAATTCCAAAACCGCCTGCCCGGTATCTTTGGAGATCATGACGCCATTATGACGAAAAGCGATTTCGGAGAATTGATCGTCCTCATACCCCAGGGAAAATACTCCGATATGCTCAAAAATTTGTCGAAAGGCGACGATGTCGTCGTCAACGGCACTGTCACATCGGTTACGCCGCCCGGGCGAAGTAAAAGTTTTCTGGCGATTAAAGCTGTATGATGTTTAGGACGAAAAAATGAGTCTGCCTGTTTGTGAACTCAAGCCGGGGCGTGATAAAAGCATCAGACGCAAGCATCCCTGGATATTTTCCGGGGCCGTGGCGTACGAACCGGACGAGGAGCCGGGAGCCCTCGTCGATGTTTATTCGGCCGAAGGGGATTTTCTGGGCCGCGGAGCTTATAATCCCTTCAGCCAGATTCGCGTTCGCGTTTTCACCTTCGAAGACGAAGATATCGACGAAAACTTTTTCGTCAAACGCCTGACCGAAGCGAAACATTACAGGCAGGCGTTTCTGCCCGAAGACACCACTTGCTACAGAGCGTGCTTTTCGGAAGGGGATCGCCTTCCGGGCCTCATCGTCGATTACTACAACGGCTTCATCGTCATTCAGTTCCAGACCGCCGCCGTGGACGCCCAAAAAGAACTCATCGTCAGCGCCGTCGAGAAGGTTTTCAAACCGGAAGGCGTCTGGGAAAGAAGCGACAGCGGATTCCGTCAGGATGAAGGGCTGGAGTCAAGCAGCGGTCTTCTCGCGGGAAGCGAGCCGCCGGAGTACGTCGAAGTCACGGAAAACGGCATCAAGATGCTGGTTGATCTGCGTCACGGGCAAAAAACCGGGATGTTTCTCGACCAAAGGCAGTCGCGCCGACTGGTCAAAAGCCTCGCCGAAGGCCGCACGATACTCAACACATTCAGTTACGCCGGGGCCTTTGCGCTGGCGGGACTTGCGGGCAAGGCGAAAAGCGTCATCAACGTCGACAACAGCGCGGACGCTTTGAGGCTGGCGGAAAAAAATTACGATCTCAATCAGTGCGAGGTTTCCGAAGACTCCTTCGTAAAGATGGACGCTTTTGAATACCTCCGAAATACCGATTCCAAATTCGATCTGGTGATCTGCGATCCCCCGGCTTTCTGCAAAAGTCAGGCGGGGATTCCAAAGGCCATGCGCGGTTATAAAGAAATTATAATGCGGGGTCTGCATCGTCTCAATCCGGACGGCCTGCTTCTGTGCTTTTCCTGCTCCGGGCACATCGACAGATCCATGTTTCAGAAAGTCGTTTTTTCCGCCGCCATCGACGCCGGCAAGGATATTCAGATCCTGAAAACAATTGGCCATGACTTTGATCATCCCATCAATATTTATCATCCCGAAGGAGAATATCTTTGCGGATTTTTAGTGCATCTTTCCGAAACCGTCGCGGGGTTTTGAATCATGAAAAGAATTGAAATGTACCGATGCATGGTTCGTTCCCCGCAAGGAGATAAACGGCAAAACAAGGACGCCGCCTCGACCAGATACATCCCCTCTGAAATCTTCAGGTTGTGGCGTTACCTGATGGAACAAATCAAGGGTTTCGAGGTATTCGACATCGCTACGGGATTATGGTTTGACGAGGAAATGTACGAAAAATCAAAAAGCGATTTCGCCAATAGAAAATCCGAGAGGGTCATCGAGATATCCTTCAGCTATTGCCAGGATACAACCGTAGGCCGTCCGGTCATCCGTTATTTTCCCAAAGACGGTCTCGATGAAATCATGGATGTTTTCATCAAGAATTTCAGCAAGAAGCACATTCGCGGCGGCACTTCGCAAACCCGCGGATATTTCATCGCCAACTAATAGCATTTCAATAAATCTTGGTTGTGAATTATTGCGCCGACGGGCTTTCGCCGTTTGGCGGGTCGGAATCGGATTTGCGAAACTTGTGAAATAACGTCTTAAACGCCATCCCCGACGCGACGCCGATAATAATTCCCAGCATAAAACCCGAGGCGACGTCCAGAGGATAATGCACTCCAACGTAAACGCGCGAATAAGCCACTAACGCGGCGGCGCCCGCAAGCCAGGGCAGCCGGCGCGGGAAAAACATCCCAAGAGAAAAGGCCAGCGCCGCCATATTGGCCGCGTGGTTGCTGGGAAATCCGTACCCGGATTTCCGGCCCACCAGAAGCCGCACGTTTTCCAAGGCGATTGACGGCCTCGGTCTTGCGATCAGCGGTTTCAACAACTGCGCGCATATCATGTCGCTCAGGCCTACGGCCAAGCGCAGGCCGCGATCACGATCAATCCGCGGCGTTTGTATTTTTTGACGATCGCCAAAGCGATGAGGAATCCGACGAGAAGGCCGGGCCAGGCTTGTTGGAAGGCGGGAAACAGGACATCGAAAAACGAGCAGGTGAAGGCTCCGTTGATAATTCGGAAAAGGCGAAGATCGTATTGCCCGAAAACCGTCGTCATTCCCTGGTTTCCTTAATCTGAAGCAAAGCGAGGGCCCTTATCCGTGCGACACCTGTTTCCACGGCCGAATTCATCCTTCCTGCTTCATCTTGCAAATCATACGACAAGTGATCGACATAGGTAAGCCCTCGCGGGCTTTCCCTGTCACACCACCGGGCATACGGGTCCGTACCACGGCGGTTCGGTTGGTTCAGCATTCTACCTCGGGTCCAGGTCTATAAGGTCGAGCGAGCGAAAGCAACAGTTTTTAAATGCGATGCTAAGCGCCGGGCTCATGCTGATACGCCACGGTCCGTGGGGACTGCCTGCGGTTTGTGCCGCCAGGTCCTTTCCCACGCCGCGCTTTCTCAGTTCCCTGAAGCGGACTTTGCCTCGCTTCCACTGCTTCCAGGCCACGCATCGGAGCCGTCGCCTGATCCATTCGTCGAGTTTACCAAGCACCGAAGGCGTCTCGCAGAATCCGAAGTACCCGAGCCATCCTCGGAGGAAGCGATTCAGGTCTTCGATCATCTTTTTCAGACTTACCGTTCGGGTTCGGCGCGTTAGATCACGGACTCGCTCCTTGAAGCGGTCGAGCGCCTGCGGCGATATTCGCCGTTTTGCGTTTACTCCACTGGTGAAGCTGAATCCGAGAAATTTGCGCCGCACGGGTCTGTCCACCGCGCTTTTGGATGCGTTGACCTTCAGCTTGAGTTTGCGTTCGATGAAGCGACTGACGCTTTCCATCACGCGACGCCCCGCCCTTTCGCTGCGAACATAGATGTTGCAATCGTCAGCATAACGGACGAAAGGCAGACCGCGCTTTTCAAGCTCCCGGTCGAGATCGTCGAGCACGATGTTGGACAAAAGCGGAGAAAGCGGACCGCCCTGCGGAGTGCCTTCGGTCGTTGGGCCGACCAGTCCGTTTTCCATGACGCCGGCATTGAGAAATGCGCGGATCAGTTTGAGGACGCGCTTGTCGGAAATGCGTTTGGCGATGCGCCCCATCAGCATGTCGTGGTTCACGCGATCGAAGAATTTCTCCAGATCGATGTCCACGACGAAGCCGCAGCCTTTGGCGATGTAGCTTTGCGCCTTGGCCACCGCCTGATGAGCCGATCGACCGGGACGAAAGCCGAAGCTGTTGTCCGAAAACGTCCGATCCCAGCGTTCCTGGAGGACTTGAAGCAACGCCTGCTGGATGAGTCGATCCATCGCCGTGGGCACGCCCAGTTTTCGGACGCCGCCGTTGGGCTTTGGTATCTCAACCCGTTTTACAGGCGCCGGCTTGTAGGTCCCCTTAAGAAGTTCCTCGCCGATCCTCGGCCAATGGACGTTGATCTGTTCCGCCAGCCTTTCGACTGTCACGCCGTCCACGCCGGGGCCGCCTTTGTTCCGCTTGACCCGTTTGTAAGCTGCTTTCAGGTTTTCCCGTTCGAGCACTTCCTCCATGAGACTTGAGGTTGACGCCGGGCTTTCGGGGCCGGGGGACGCCACGGACGGTTCGATCCCTTCGGAAACGACCATCGGGGCTTCACCCCTACCCTTCGTTTCCAAGGCCAATTCCAACTGGATTTTCCGACAAATGCCGCCCATGAGAATCCTCGTCTCTACTTGCCGCTCCATACCGTTCGGGCCTTCGGCGATATCGCCTACTATGCCCTCTGCTGACTTCTGCAACGCGGTCAGGACGCCTCGCGACGACCTCAGTCCCGAATCCGGGACACGAAGCAGACCTCCCGAGGTAAGCACGACAACCTTCACCGCGCACCCGCCGGATTTACAGCCGATGCCCTTGACGGATATGGACTTCGCGATCATTTGCTCGCTCGTCCGGCAAGGACTGCCTCACATCCGGTTTCTGTTCGTCAGGTCGCGGCTTTGCTACACGCTTCCTTCAGACGACGCCTCGCGACGGCGCCCTTGCGCTTCGCTAGCCCTTCACCTCCGTCAGGTTGGGCAGGGGACTTACACCCCCAAGTTGAGGTGCATGCTCGGCACACAAAAAAATGCTCCCGCCGCTTGGCGGGAGCATTCTGCCATACTTTCGCGATGCAAGCTTATTTTTTCTTTTTCTTGCCGCCTTTTTTCTTGACGCTGGCGGGCTTGCCGGCGGGCTTGGGCTTGGATTTTTTCTCGTCGCCCTTCTTTTTGACAACCGCCGGGGCTTCGGGAGCCTTGGGGTTCTCAATGACGGGTTTGGGTTTGGGATCGGCTGGCTTGACTTCCGGTTTCGCGGGAACCGGAGCCGGTTCTTCTTTACCACAGCCCGCGAAAATCGCCGCGAAGCTAAACGTAAAGCAAACGACGGTCAGTAATACGACAAGTTTCTTCATTGATTCCTCCTGTGTGTTGCCATTTGACATTTCACAAAACGGGAAAAACTCCGTTTTTTTCGCACTAACGACTTGGAAACAGACGTTTCTGTCGAAATCCCCTTGTTCAATATCTGATTCGGCCTTCCTGTGAATTCACATTGAAATTCCAAAGATTCGATTTTCAGCGTGACAAACCGGATGCGCCTTGTCCCCGCATGGGAATTGATAAAAAAAAACCTAATGGATAATTTTGCGCCTGTCAACTCACGAATAGAACGAAACTCCCATGCGTTGAAACCGCCATTGCCAAGCAAAGATTTCTTGCTATAGTATTTCGTCTCAGACGCTTTAAACCGTCGTATCAACGCACTTTTCGCCACGGGCGGAACCAGTTATGGAATACTCAAGGAGAAACCATGTCGGGCCATTCCAAATGGAGTACGATTAAAAGAAAAAAAGGCGCCAATGACGCGGCCCGAGGAAAGCTTTTCACAAAGCTCATTCGGGAAATTACCATCGCAGCCAAAACCGGCGGCGACCCGGAAGCCAACCCGCGCCTTCGAACCGCCGTGGATAAGGCCAAAGCCAATTCCATGCCCAAAGACAATATCGATCGGGCCATCAAAAAGGGAACCGGCGAACTCGACGGCGCACAATACGAAGAATACACATATGAGGGTTACGGCCCGGGCGGCGTCGCCATCCTGGTGCACTGCTTAACGGACAATAAAAACAGAACCACCGCCGAAGTCAGGCACTCTTTCTCCAAATACGGCGGGAATCTCGGCGAAGCCGGATGCGTTTCCTATCTCTTCGACAGGCGCGGCGTTTTCACATTCAGCGCCGATGAAATCAGCGAAGAGGAAATCATGGAAAAAGCCATCGACGCCGGCGCCGAAGACATCAAGGACGAAGAAGGCGACTGGGTCATTTACACCGACCCGGCGGATTTCAATACCGTCAAGGAAAACCTGGAAAAAACCGATCTGGTCGACCCGGACGCGGAAATCACCATGGTCCCGCAAAACACGCTCAAACTGGACGCCAAGGCCGCTTCCTCGGTGTTGAAACTCGTCGACATGCTCGAGGAAAGCGACGACGTGCAAAACGTTTACACCAATTTCGATATCCCCGAAGACGTTCTAGAGCAGCTCGGAATGAATGAATAATGAGGATTATCGGCATCGATCCCGGAAGTCGCATCTGCGGATACGGGATCGTTGACGAAGACGCCGGTTCCTGTACCCACGTCGATTGCGGCGGGATCATTCCGAAAAAAAGCGCGCCGCTGGGTCAAAGACTCGATTATATCTATATGAAACTCAAAGAGATCATCGCCGAGTATCGGCCTGACGCCGCCGCCGTGGAAACCGTCTTTTTCGCCGCCAACGTCAAAAGCGCCATCGTCTTAGGCCAGTCCCGCGGAGTCGCGCTTCTTGCCCTGGCCCACGCAGGCCTCCCAATTCACGAATACTCGCCGACGCAAATCAAAAAAGCGGTCGTCGGTTTCGGCAGAGCCGATAAAAACCAGGTCGCGGCCATGGCCCAATCCCTGCTCGGGCTTCCCGAACCGGCCATGGCCGACGCATCGGACGCTTTGGCGTGCGCGCTGTGTCATTTAAGCTCCTATCGTTTTTTGCAACAGGTGGAGGCGTCGCGGCAATGATTGCCAGGATAAAAGGAAAGATCGTCGAAAAGGATACGGGTCGCGTCGTCGTGGACGTGCACGGCGTCGGATACGAAGTCATTGTTTCGTCATCCACGTTTTTCCGGCTGCCGCCGATGGATGATGCGCCAGTCGCGCTGACCATCAGAACCATCGTCAGGGAGGATTCGATCACCCTTTACGGTTTCGACGAAATCCGCGAACGCGACATTTTCGACATGCTTTTGTCGGTGACGAAAATCGGTCCCAAAATGGCCGTTGGAATCCTGTCGGGCATGGATTTCAACACGCTTATGCGTTCCATCGCCGAAGGCGATCTTCGCGCTTTGACCAAAATTCCCGGCCTGGGTAAAAAAACCGCCGAGCGCGTCGTCGTCGAACTCAAGGACAAAGTGAAAAAACTGGCGCGTTACGAAGAAGTGGATCTGAGCGCCGCGGCCATGCCCGGCGCGGCCATGGACGCGGTTTCCGCGCTGACCAATCTCGGTTACACGCAGGTGGAGGCCGAGCGCTCCGTCAGCCGCGCCATGCGCGACTTAAGCGCCGACGCCGACTTGGAGCCGATCCTCAAGGCGGCGCTGAAGATCCTGGGAAAAATCAAAAATGGATAAAAACGACTACAGAACCATCTCGGGAAATCCGTCCGCCGACGACCGGCGCGCCGACGTGTCTCTTCGCCCAAAAACATTGAGCGAGTACGTGGGCCAGAAGCAGGTCGTCGGCAACCTGCGCGTTTTTATCCAGGCCGCCAAACAGCGCGGCGAAGCGATGGATCACGTTTTGTTCAGCGGCCCGCCGGGGCTGGGAAAAACCACCCTCGCCCACATCATCGCTCAGGAACTGGACGTGGGCATCAAGATCACCAGCGGACCGGTGCTGGAAAGGTCCGGCGACCTGGCGGCGATTTTGACGAACCTGGAGCCTTACGACGTTTTTTTCGTCGATGAGATCCACCGTCTCAACACCATCGTCGAGGAACTGCTTTATCCCGCCATGGAAGACGGACAGCTGGACATCCTCATCGGCCAGGGCCCGTCAGCGAGAACCGTCAAGATGAAACTCAAACCCTTCACCCTCGTGGGCGCCACGACCCGCGCGGGATTGTTGACCTCCCCTATTCGAGACCGTTTCGGGATCTCAGCGCGCCTGGATTTTTACGAACCCAAATATCTTAAACAAATTATTTTAAGATCGGCGGGGCTTCTTAAGATCGCCATCGACGACGGCGGCGCCGAGCGAATTGCCTGCTGTTCCAGAGGAACGCCGCGCATCGCCAACAGGCTCCTGCGCCGGATTCGCGATTTCGCCCAGGTCGACGGCGCCGACGTGATCGACCCGGAGCAGGCCGATAGGGCTTTGCGCGCTCTGGGAATCGACGCGACGGGTCTGGATAAAATGGACCAGGTGTTGCTGACCACCGTCATCGATCACTTCGGCGGCGGACCCGTGGGCGTGGAAACCCTTTCCGCGTCCATGAGCGAGGAAAAAGACACCATCGAAGAAGTCATCGAGCCTTATCTCATCCAGTGCGGCTTTCTCAAAAGAACGCCCCGCGGCCGCGTGGCCACGGAAAGAGCCTACAAACATTTTGCGCGCACGCCGCCCCAGGGCGGGACCGGGGAGCTGTTTTAGACCCATGCCGCGCATAGAACCCAAAGAGATTCATGACATCGTGTTCGTTTGCTCCGGCAACATATGCCGCAGCCCTTTTGCCGAAGCGACCCTGCGTGCGAAGATGTTTCAAACCGGCATCGAGGACATCCGCGTGTCCAGCGCCGGAACCATCGGCGGACGCATCGCATTTTGCACGCCTGAAGCCATCATGGCCGCGGAGGAATTCGACGTCGACCTTTCCTTTCACCGCAGCCGGCAGCTGACGGAAGGCGCGTTGGCGCAGGCGGATCTGATTATCGTCATGGAAGAGTCGCACGGGCAATTCATCAAAAGGAACTGGCCGGATAATGACGTCGACATTCGCCTGTTATCCGAATTCGACCGGGAAAGCCGCCGGGGCAAGGACATTCCCGATCCTTATGGATCGTCCATCGACTATTACAGGGCGAATTACCGGCAAATCGACGAAGCCGTTGACGGCCTCGTCGCCTGGTTAAAAAACAAGGGGAAACCCGCCCGCTGATTATCGAGCATTTCCCATCGCCGGGATTCGGTGTTATTGTGCATAAGATAACAAACTGCTTAACGCGGAGTCTGTTCATGAAACATCTTTCCATCCTGCTGATCGCCGCCATGCTGACGGCCGCTTTTTTTACGACCGCCTGTTTCAATTCCTCAAACATCAGCCTGCTGCCCGCACCGGAAGACAAGCTGATCGCCCGCGTGGTGAAGACCATCGGCGATAAAAAAACTGACAATCGCATCCTCCTTCTGGACATCGACGGAGCTCTTGTCGGCGTCGGCGAGAAAAACTGGTTCTGGGAAGAGGACGCCATCACAACCGCCATTTCCAAAAAGCTGCACAAAGCCAGAAAAGATAAGCGCATCAAAGCGGTTCTGGTCCGCATCAACTCCCCCGGCGGCACTGTCACCGCATCGGATATCATTTACCGGGAAATCAAGAAGTTCAAAGAAGAAACGCACATCCCGGTCATCACGATGATGATGGACGTAGCCGCATCCGGCGGATACTACGTGGCGTGCGCGTCGGATAAAATCGTCGCCCATAAAAGCACGATTACCGGTTCCCTGGGCGTGATCATCTACTCTCTGGGCTTCGACGGATTATTCGAAAAAATCGGCATGGAGTCGCGCGTCATCAAAAGCGGCGAACTCAAGGACATGGGAAATCCTTTCGACAAATTCAGCGAAGAGGAAAAAGTGGTTTTCCAAAACGTCGTCGACCAGATGTACGATCAGTTTCTCAACGTCATCGTCGAAGGGCGAAAAATCGACAAGGAAGAATTGCGCAAAATCGCCGACGGCCGCATTTACCTTGGGACGGAAGCGGTTAAATTAAAGCTCGTCGACAAAGTCGGCTACATCGACGACGCGCTGAAGCTGGCCATGGACGAAGCCCGAATCCGGGACGCCAAGGTTCTTTTGTACACGCGCAGCCGCCGCAACGAACTCAACGTCTACTCGAACAGCCTGGCGAAGGCGCCGGAACTGAAATCCCCGTATCCGGACATGCAGACCATCCTGGATATGTCCCGCCCGAGGCTGATGTACATGTGGATGGGCCAATAATCATCATACGAAGCTAATGAATAAGCGCCGGAGGGGATATTTCCATCCGGCGCTTTCGTTTTGTCATATCGGATTGCTTACGCGTATTTGTAAAATCCCTCGCCGGTTTTGCGCCCGAACTTTTTGGCCGCGACCATGTTCACCAGCAGGGGGCACGGCCGGAATTTCGGATCGCCGAAGCCGGAAAACAGCCTTTCCATGATGTACAGGCAGGTATCCAGGCCGATCAGATCCGCAAGCTCCAGCGGTCCCATGGGATGATTCATGCCGAGTTTCATGACGGTGTCGATGTCTTTCGCCTCGGCCACGCCCTCGTAAAGACTGAAAACCGCTTCGTTGATCATGATCATCAACACGCGGTTGGAAATGAAGCCGGGGTAATCGTTGACCATGACCGGCTCTTTGCCGATGGCCGCGGAAAACTGCCGTATGGCCTCGGCGCATACATCGCTGGTCTGCAACGCGCGTACGATTTCAATGAGCCGCATGACGGGCACGGGATTGAAGAAATGCAGGCCGATCACATCCTGCGGCCTTTTCACCACGGACGCGATATCCGTCACCGAAAGGCTGGAGGTATTCGTCGAAAGAATGGCGCCGTCCTTTGCGGCGGCGTCGATTTTTTCGAAGATCATTTTCTTGATATCAAGCTTTTCCGTGGCCGCTTCGATAATCAGATCGCAGTCGGCGCAATCCTCCAGTTTCGCGGCGGGCGTGATGCGCCCGAGGATTTCGTCTTTTTGCGCGGCCGTAATTTTTTCCTTTTTCACCATGCGATCCAGGCCCTTGCCGATGCCCGCCAGACCCTTTTCAATCAGTTCCATGGAAAGGTCGTTGAGTTTGACCGCATATCCGTTGACGGCGCAAACCTGCGCGATGCCGTGGCCCATCGTCCCGGCGCCGATAACGTAAACGCTTTTAATATCCATTGAATTGCTCTCCTTGTGGCGATAAATCTCAAGTAAACTTAACAGGAGCGCCAGTGTGCAACAAAGCGTGTAAGGAAGCAATATGCGCGGATAACTGGAGGTTGACATCGGGTTGTTGAAAGTCCGACAATCGATACGCAATTTTTCGGAGGCCTTAAAGTGTTCCCAAACAGGAAATTCGGCGAGTTGATGATCGAACGCAGCCTGATCGACAAGCATCAACTCTCCAAAGCGCTCAAACAGCAGCAGACCACGGGCCGGCGAATCGGCTCGATCCTCGTTGACAACGGCGACATCAGCGAAGAGCAATTGGAGAATTTTCTGGCGTTTTACTACGATGTCCCGAAAATCGACCTGACCGGCACGCCGATTTCCGCCACGACTCTCAGGCTCCTGGATCGAGAATTTATCGGCAACACCGGCGTCATACCCTTTCGCGTCATCGAAGACGCCGCCGGGCGCAAAACTCTCATGCTGGCCATGATCGATCCCACCGACGATTCGGCCATCGCCAAAGCCGAGGAAATGACGCACATGGAAGTGGAGCCTTTCGTCATTACGCACAGAATCTTTTTGGACAAATTCAAAAGTCTGCCCGAAGAATCGCCGACCGACGGTTCATTGTTCAAGGATTGCGAAACGCGCGATCTTCTCATCGCTCTGATCGACGCCCTGGCGGATCAGGGAATCCTTTCCAGGGAAGAATTGCAAAGACTTATCGACAAACGCAACATGCGCCAATAGATACATCCCATCTTAAAAAGGGAAATGATATCGGCGCGGTCCGCGGAGGAACTTTATGAAACGCGAAACGGGGATCAACAGGAGAGAATTTATGAAAGCAACGGCTGCGCTTTCGGCCGCCTCGACTATTTCATCGGCTTTGTGGTCGTCCGCGGCCAATGCCGCCATGACGCCGGACAACCCGCTGCTGGATGAAACCCTCGTGAAAAAACTCCTTGAAGCGGCCATGTCCCGAGGAGCCGAGTACGCCGACATTTTCGCCGAGGACGGCGCTTTAAGCCGCCTCAAACTCGACGAGAAAAAAATCCGCTCGGCGCAGACGGGAATGACGCGCGGCGTGGGCGTCAGAGCCGTCATCGGACAGAAAGTCGGCTATGCCTACTGCGAGGGATTCGACGAAAAAGCGCTTCTGGAAACGGCGAAAAGCGCCGCTTACATCGCCGCCGAGAAACCGGGGACCGTGGGAAAAATCAACGGCCATTCCAAATGCCCGTCCATCAACATAGTCGAAATCAATCCCGGCGACGTCGCGGCCGCGAAACGCGCCGACCTTCTTTTCCGCGGCAACGAAACGGCCTTTGCCCACGACTCGCGCGTTTCCCAGGTTATCGGAGCTTATATCGATACCGACAGGCTCGTCACCATCGCCAGCAGCGAAGGGATTTTCGTCACCGACCGACGGCTCATGCAGACTCTCTACTTTTACGTGATCGCCGAAGGCGGCGGAGACAGGCGAACGGGATTTTCCGGCGGCGGCGGACGCGTCGGATTCGAATTTTACGACAAGGCCACGCCGGAACATTTCGCCAAAGAAGCGGCCCGGCAGGCCGTCGCGCAGATCGGCGCCCTGGACGCCCCCGTGGGCGAACAGACGGTGGTGTTGTCAAACGGCTGGAGCGGAATTCTCCTGCATGAAGCCATCGGCCACGGCCTGGAGGCGGATTTCATCAGAAAAGGCACCAGCCTCTACACGGGCAAGGTCGGCCAGAAAGTCGCTTCCGAACTTTGCACGGTCATCGACGACGGCCGGATTCCGGGCCGGCGCGGCTCCATCAGCGTCGATGACGAGGGAACTTTGACGCAAAAGAAAGTCCTGATCGAAAAAGGCGTCCTCAAGGGATTCATGTTCGACAAGCTCAACGCCAAACTCATGAAGGAAAAAACCACCGGGTCCGGCCGCCGGGAATCCTTCCGGCATTACGTGATGCCGCGCATGACCAACACCTTCCTCGCTCCCGGCCAAAGCGATCCCGCGGACATCATCAAATCGGTAAAAAAGGGATTTTACGCCAAGAATTTCGGCGGCGGCCAGGTGAATATCACCAACGGCAATTTCGTCTTCGAAGTGGCGGAAGGCTACCTCATCGAAAACGGCGAAATCACCAAGCCGGTCAAAGGCGCCACGTTGATCGGCGTCGGGCCGGAGGTATTGAAACACGTGAGCATGGTCGGCAACGACGCCGAGCTCGATCCGGGAATCGGAACCTGCGGGAAGAACGGGCAATCGGTTCCCGTGGGCGTCGGTTTGCCCCATGTGCGCATTGAAAATCTCACGGTCGGCGGCACGGACCGCGGTAAGAATTGAACGAGGTAATCATGGATAAAAAATCTATCGAAATCGCCAAAAAATGCGTTGACCTCTCGCTTAAGATGGGCGCCAGGCAGGCCGAAGTTTATATGGAAAACGGACGGAATATGGAAGTGACCGCCCGGGACGGCGAAGTGGAAACCTTGAAGCAGGCCGAGTCTCTGGGCATGGGACTTCGCGTGTTTACGGGCAAGCGCCTGGGATTCGGTTACACCAGCGATTTATCCGAAGGCGGCCTCAAGGACTTCGTCAAAAAGATCATCGACATGAGCCGCGTGACCAGCGAAGACGAGTTCAACAACCTTCCGTCCGAAAGCGTATCCGGCGACCGCCCCGATGCTCCGAAGACTTATGACGAAAAGGTCGCGGCTCTCACTCCCGAGTGGGCGTCGAAAGCGGCTATCGAAATGGAAAAGATATGCCTGGGCAGCGATCCGCGCATCAAAACCATCGATGACGTGGGAGCCGGCGTTTACGTCAGCGACACGGCCGTCGTCAACTCGCTGGGCCTGGAAGATACGGGCCGCAGCACGTACGTCCAGGTTTACGCCGGCCCCGTCGGCGCCGATAAAGCCGGAAACTCACAGGTCGTGTATTACTGGGACGAAAGATGCTTCTTTGAAGACATGATGTCCCCGGAGCGCATCGCCAAAGAAGCGGCGAAAAGAACCGTCGATTCGCTCGGAGCGGATAAAATCCCTTCCGGGAACATGCCCGTCGTTTTCAGTCCGGAAATGACCAAGGGATTCATCAACGGCCTGATCGGCGCCGTCAACGGCGACATGGTCTTTAAGAAAGCCAGTTTTTTAAGCGACAAACTCGGACAAAAAATCGCGTCGGACAAATTCACGCTCATCGACGATCCCCTGCGTGATCGCGGCACGGCCTCCAGCGCTTTCGACGGCGAGGGAGTGCCGAAAAGAAAACTCGCCATCATCGACAAGGGCGTTTGCAAACTGTTTCTTTACGACGCCTATACCGCCGCCAAAGCCGGCGCCAAAACAACCGGCAGCGCCGTTCGGGGATATTCCTCCCTGCCGGGCATCGGAACTTCCAACCTCATACTTCAGGCGGGCGACGCGTCCCCTGAAGCGATCATCGGCGAAGTCCAATACGGTCTTTACGTCACGCATATGATGGGAAGAGGCGTCGATACGGTAACGGGCGATTTTTCCCGTGGGGCCAACGGCTTTCTCATCGAAAACGGAAAGCTGACCAAGCCGGTGCAGGAAGTCACGGTGGCCGCGCACATGAACGACATGCTCACGGGCATCGACGCCGTGGGCGACGACATGGATCTTCGAGGCTCCACCTGGGCGCCGACCATTCGCTTCGCGAAATTAACGGTCTCGGGCAAATAGATCGGAAGGCGCGGTGAGGCGAAAAATCATCAGGATCGCGACCATCAATTTCATCATCGTATTGTCGCTGATTTTCGCCACGGAATGGCTTTTGCGCGCTTTCGGTTCTCCCGTCGATACGGGAATGAGTTTCAATCCCGACGTCATCGATCCTTTTTTTGTCACCGATCCTTCAGACCCGGAGTTCTGGATAACAAATCCCAAATTGTCCGGCCCCGAATTCAAGCTTGATTTCGAAGGATTCGGCGATAATCACAAGATCATGCGCCAGAGGTTTTCCAAAAAGATTCCCGAAGGCGCCTATAGAATTCTCGTGGTCGGATCGAGTCCCATATACGGTTCCAGCCTGCCCTCCTGGCATAACCTGTCCACGCAGCTCGCCCTCCGTTTATGGGAAGCAAGACCGAATATCCGGTTCGAGATCATCGACGCATCCCGCGAAGATTTCAGCGCGGACGACATGGAAGTCATCGCCCGGAACATCCTGCCCATGGAGCTGAATCTCATCGTCTGTTATCCGGGAGGCGCCGTCCCAACGCTGTCGAACATCGACGGTTTGGATCACTCGAATTCATTATTCATCCGTTTGCTGCGCCACAGTGAAATTCTGCAATTGATTTCGCATCTGTCTGATCCCGGGCCGGACGATGGAATTCCGGGACACGAACTGGCCAACAGGCCGGATCAGCTCGATCTGAAAACCGCCGCGATGATCGAGGAAGTCAAAATCCTCGAAACACGCAATTACAAACATTATCTCGCAAGGATCTTCGACCTGTTCAAAAAAGACGACAGGCAGGTCATCGTCATGACCGCCGCCACGAATTTCAGCGACTTTAAGCCGATCTGGTCGCTGCATCACGAGAAACTGCGTGGAGACCGGCTTCGATCCTTCGCGTCGCTTTTGCAAAAGGCCAAATCGGATTTGCAGATTTCAAAATACGACGATGCGCTCAACGCAATCTCCGAGGCATTGGCCATCAGCGATTCGTACGCCGAAGCCCATTTTGTCCTGGGAAAAATTCACGAAGCCCAGGGCAATTTCAACGAGGCCCGAAAAGCGTTTATCGAATCACGGGAAAAAGACGCCAGCCATGAACGAATCTTCGCCGAGCCTACGGCCCTGATCAAAGCCATCGGGAAGGACTACGGTTTTCATATCATTGATTCGGAAGATATCCTGATGTCCAAAACGCCGGACGGGCTTGTCGGCGGCAGATTTTTTCGCGATCACACGCATCTGAATATTCTCGGCATGACAATTCTTGCGGATAACGTGTCAACATTCATCATCGACAATATGAATCTCCCTGAAGGCGGCGCAAACAATGAAAAACCTCCCTTGCCGCCGTTTTCGTGGGTCGATGAAAACTACGGATTGAAGCTGCAAGGCCGCTCAGCCGAGCATCAGGGAATTTTCCAAAAAAATCCGGGACCGCCTCCCCCGCCGCCTGCGAACTGACACGAAATATAATGAAAGGATTAATAGTGAGTCGCCGGTAGTATTAACTACATGAGGAAATCCTTAACAATTATCTACTCCTTGAAATCTGACCAAGAAGGCCGCAAAGTTATCCTCAGTATGAACGAAGCTACGCCAAAGGACGGAAGCCAGTCTTCCAGATTGCTGATCGGGACCGCGCTTTTTATCGCGGGGCTCGGCGCGGCGGCGAGGATCGTCTTTGCCGCGACGCTGCCGCTTTTTGAAAACGACGCCACGATTTTGTTTCAGGCGGCGCGGGAAACCATCGCCGGACGCGGTCTGTCCATGGTGCAAACGCTGCCCGCCCTGATTCTGGCAGGCCTGTTTCGATTAACCGGCGAGTCCCTTTTCATTTCCACGCTGCCGAATCTTGCCGGCGGCGTAGGCAGCATCATTCTTTGTTACTACGCGGGAAAGTCGATTTCCTCTAAAAGCGCCGGCGCCGTCGCCGCCATGCTCTGCGGCGCGACGCCGCTGGCCCTGGCCTATTCGTCCATCACGAAGCCCTACTCGCTTCTTTCATTTTTCATACTCGCTGCTGTTTGCCTGTGGCATATCGCCACGAGTAAATGCGGCAGGGGCGCCGCCGTTTACGCCGCACTTTCCGGCCTGACGTTCGCCGCGGCCTTCGCCTGTCATACATTCGCCGCCTTCGCCGCCTTTCCCCTGGCGGGATTTTTCATCGCGGGACTTTTTGCAAAAAAACACCGCCGCCTGCTCATGCCCAGCCTCGTTGCGGGGTTGACTTTCGGCGCAGGCGTCAGCGCCGTCATCGCCTGGCGTTTCCCCGTTTTCGGCTGGTCGATTTTCAACGACTACGTGACGGACTGGCGGTTCGAAATCGCCACGCTGGTCTGGTCGGCGCGCTGGGAGGGGCTGACAAATCTTTTCGCCGCCGCGCCGTTCGCCGGCCTGGGCGGCCTCGCTCTTTTCACCTTGCGGGATAAGGAATCGAAAAACGCGCGTCCTCTTATCGTCTACTTCATCGCCGTCATCGCCTTAAACGCGCTGGTCTATTGCGCCAACCCGGTCAACCACTTCCCCCGCGTGCTTTTACCCGCCGCTGCGCCCCTGTCGATCCTCGCGGGAATCGGCCTGACGCGAAAAGGCGTCAAATCCGTGAGCCTCATTGTCGTCGCGCTGATCGCCGTCCTCGGTTCGGCGTGGCTGTTAGCGGAAATCTCCGCGGGCCGCGCGCTATGGATCGGGCTGCTTCACGATGTCTCGGCGGCAAAGTTCACCTTCCTGTGCGTATTTGTTTTCGCCGTCGTTTTTTGCGTCAACCGGTTCGCGCCGCAAAGGACTCTTTCGACGACGGCGCGATGCATACTCATTGGCTTGATCGGACTATGCACGCTGGAGTTCGCCATATTCCACACGCACGCCGCCCTGGGCAGGCAGGCCGATTATTTTCAAGGCAGACTCAAATCCCTGGCCGCGTGCGACAGCGGCTCCGGCACGCTGGGCGGCGGCGACATCGCGCATTTGCTATTACCGGGCCCGAACAATTACTCATGGCTCACCGATTTGCCCGACGAACTTTTGACCGAAGTTTTCACCGTGGGGCTTTTGCCGACGCTGCAAAAAGCCGGCGTGGGATGCGTGGTGGTGGCGTGGCTCGATCCGGAAGGCGAGCAGGCCATGATCCTGGGCTACGCCAAGGCCCGCGACCTCCCGCACGCCGAAGGCGTCAACGTTTTTCAGGAACTCGAAGACAATCCCGAAATCATCGACATCTACGCCACGGATAAATACAGCAGCTACGTCATGCCCTGGTTCGAAAAAACGCCTCACGAATTCGCGCAAAGGATCAAGGCCTATTCGCCGATTTGCCAGACGAATATCTGGCCGACGGGTGAGCGAAAATAGCTACCAGCCCAAAGGCTCATCCTCATCATTGACGGGAATGAGATATCCCGTGTTCGGCAATACGGCGACGGACGGATTTTCGTATCGCGACATGGCTGATTTAAGAGCACCGGGCAGATTCGGGGCGTGCGTGAAAAAAGTTTGCTCAACCTGATCTTTGGATAATTCGCTGACCAAAACGCACCGCGCGCCTTTTCGCAGATAGCGCGTGAGCGTGTGCCTGTAGATGATCTCATTGACGGCATGCAAATCGCCGACGCCTTCCTCGCATGGGCCGCAGATAATGAGCGTTCCGCCGGTTGCGACGACCTTGGCGGCAATGGCGACGGCCTTCGTGATCTGATAGATGTTCACGGACGTGGGCGCGGCAGCGCCCGCTATGACGATATCGGCGCGCTTGACCGGCATCTGCCCGATCCCGCGCGCAATCGGAACAAGCGCCCGGTGCGCGTCGATGAAATGGCCGTACGCGGCTTTGACCAGCTCGCCGTCGCCGTTTGTCGCCACGTTGCAAATGACGAATCCGGCAAGCAGCCCCGCCAGATCCTCTTGATTTTTACGCGCCGCGTTTCCTTCGATGATTCCCAAGCGGCTGCGTGGATGATCACGCAATGCGTGGTTGGCCGCGATGGACGAAGCGGACGCCAGGCCCGGCACGATGGACTTTGCGCCGCCCGTAAAACCGGCAAAGTAATGCGGCCGAACAGCGCCCAGCCCCAGAACCACGTCGGCCTCGACCGCCGCCCGATTCACGCTGCATACGCCGCCCGAGCACTTCAACTCTGCGTGGCTCCCGGCCTGCTTCGCATCGTGATGCACAACGCGAAATCGTTTTTCCCACTCATCCGAAATACCCAGCCGCGATAATGGCTCGGCGGGATGTTTTCCGTACGCGACGGCCAGCGTGATATTTTCATCCGGCACGTGCGCAAGCTGCTTCGCCGTTTCGCAGAGCATCAACTCACGAGGCATTCCCCTGGTCATATCGGACACGACAATGGTCACGCGGTCCGTCGGTTTGGCCAAGTCACTCAGCTTCGCCGCATTGATCGGCTCGTTGAAAGCCCGTGCGATTTCCGCGGCGGGATCGGGGACGCTTTGCATCTCATGAGGTCGATATACATCGCGAACATTGATATTGGGAGGAAGCGCAATCCAGTCACGGCCGTAACGGATCTTCATTTAGGCTTTTTCCGGGCAGCCGAGGCACAGGACGATGCCGCGGCTTTTCACATTCAAATCAGGTTCGGCCAACGCTTGCCACGCGGATTCGTCATCGAGAAAATCATCCGGGAAATTTTGCATGGTATCGATGATGCGCGCCCAGCGGCCGCCTTGCGGGACCTGGGGTAAAGGGAAATCCACGTCCTCATCGCGCATGTTCATGATCATCAGAATATCGCAGTCCAATTCGTTGCCGCCGTTTTTCAAATCCGCGCCGTTTAGTACAAATGCCAAAAAGCGCTTTTCGGCATTATTCCAATCGGGGCCTTCGCCTCCGGCGCCATACCAGGCGATATCCGGCGCCTGCCCGTCCGTTTTGGGCGCGCCGGAAAAGAATCTTCTTCGCCGAAAAACCGGATGCCGGCGGCGCAGGGCGATGAGTTTTTTCACGAAGGAATGAAATTCGCCGTTGGTTTCCATCAAGCGATAATCAAGCCATGAAATTTCGTTGTCCTGGCAATAGGCGTTGTTATTGCCGGACTGCGTTTTTAGAAATTCATCACCGGCGGCGATCATGGGAACGCCCTGGGAAAGCAAAAGGAGGCACGCCATGTTTTTCGCCGCCTTCAGTCTTTTCGTCAAAACTCCTTCGTCCGTGGTCGGCCCTTCGATACCCCAGTTGGAGGAAAAATTTTCGTTCGTCCCGTCGCGGTTATTTTCCTTGTTCGATCCGTTGTGCTTGCGGTCGTATGACACCAGGTCGTTTAGCGTAAATCCGTCGTGGCACGTCACGAAATTTATGGAACTCGTCGGCCCGCGACCGCTGATTTTAAACAGGTCTGAACTGCCGGTGAGATTGTAGCCCATGACGGCAAGCTGCCCTTTGTCGCCGCGCACAAAGCGCCGGACGCTGTCGCGAAAGCGCCCGTTCCATTCGGCGAATCCTAGAGGGAAGCCGCCCTGTCTAAAGCCGCCTTCGCCCAGGTCCCAGGGTTCGACGATCATTTTCACATTCCGAAGAACCGGGTCCTGGCGCAGGGCCATGAAAAACGGAGCGGCGGAATCGAAAGCCTGCTTTGCGCGTCCCAGCGTCACGGCGAGATCGAAACGGAATCCGTCGATTTGATAATGCGTCGCCCAATAACGCAGAGAATCGGTCACGAGACGGAGCACATCCGGATCGCCCAAATTCAACGTGTTGTCGCAGCCCGTAAAATCGGTGCAAACGCGCCGATTGCCTTTTTGGAGTTTGTAATAAACCGCGTTGTCGATCCCACGAAACGCAATGTGCGGCCCGAATTGCCCGCCTTCGCCGGTGTGGTTGAACACGACATCCAGGATCACTTCGATTCCGGCGTGATGAAACTCACGCACCAATGCTTTGAATTCGCGGACCTGATCGCCTTTTACTGCGCCGAATCGCGAATCCGGCGCGAAGTAGCCTATCGAGCTGTAACCCCAGTAATTCGACAAGCCGTTTTTCACGAAGTGCAGTTCGTCCATGCACTCATGCACGGGAAGAAGTTCCACCGCGTTGACGCCCAGATCTTTTATGTAAGGAATTTTTTCCGCAAATCCCGCGTAGGTCCCGGGCATCGAAACGCCGCTTGACGGATGCGCCGTCATTCCTTTGAGATGCGCTTCGTAAATCACAAGCTCGTTTGCGGGGATGGCGGGTTTATAAGCGCCCTGCCAGTCGAAGGCGTCGTCGACCACAACGGCTTTCGGCGCGGCGCTGTCGCTTCGGCGCTCGTCCATCACCGCGTCGTCGCCGCCTTCGCGATGGTAGCCGAACAGTTCCACCCGGCGCAGATCGGGTTTGTGCGAAACGGCTTTGGCGTAGGGATCGAGCAGCACCTTATATGGATTGAAGCGATGCCCGGCGGCGGGATTCCAGGGGCCTTCGACGCGATAGCCGTAAAACTGCCCCGCGCCGATGCCGGGAACCTCCGCGCGCCAGATGAATTCGCCTTCGTTTTTCATTTCGATTGTGCGCGACGGCTCGGGCGAATCGGCGGCGGCGTACAGGCACAATTTCACGCCCGTCGCATGGCGTGAAAACAGCGCGAAGCTCACGGCGTTTTCTACGATATTTGCGCCCAGTGGATCGCTCATGACGGCAGCTTCGGTTTTCGTTCTTCCCGGTAAGGCAACTGCGCGGCGAAATCGAGAATGAGTTTTCCCCGCTGCATCCAAGTTCTTTCGGAAGCCAGTTTCAGCGCAGCCAGATGCTTGCGTTTGTAGAGGCTGTCGTCTTCGAAAAGCTCGCTGACGGCCTGGGCCATGGATTCCGCGTCGTCGGGCGTGAAAAACGCCGCGGGCGACGCGTCTTCGAAAATCTCGCGAAAAACCGGCAGGTCGGGCACTACCGGCGCCACGCCGGAGGCCAGGTAATCGAACACCTTCATGGGACTGGATACATAACGATTGAAAAACACATCCACCAGAGGCACGGCTCCGGCGCGACATCGCGCCAAGTGCTTGAATAGCTGCGCGGGGTAAACGAATCCGGCGAAATCCACGCGGTCGCGCACGCCGACGTTTTTCGCGATTTCGCGGATCGGCTCCACCAGGCGGTCGCGCCCGAAAATGAGCAAGCGTGCCTTTTCGGGAACCTGGTCGAGGATGCGCACCAGACCGCCCACGCCTTTATGCGGGTCCAGGGAGCCGACGTAAGCGATGTGCCGGCGATCCGCCGATCCGGGGGGATCGGCCAAAGGTTCCGCGGCGGTTCCCGCGGCCAGAATCCTCTGGGACAGCGGCCGCGTGCCGTGCAGAATATCCCGCAGCCCTTCGGATAGCGTGATGACGCCGTCGACAAGGCCCAGGACTTCGTTTTCCAGTTTGCGCCGGGCGCGATGCATGGCCAGTTTCTGCTCCGGGAAATACGCCGCGTTGGCGTCGTCGTCGCCCAGGCCGTAGATGTTGTGCGCCTCGTAAATGATCAGGCCCGGAAAACGGTCGTCGATAAGCGCCTTGGCCATCTTCAAATCACGGCATATCACCGCGTCGGCGCCGAAGCTTTTGGCGACGGATACGGCTTTTTTCCTGAATGGACCGGACCAGCTCGGGCGTAGCGGACCGGCGGCGAGCTTGAGGCCTTTGACCAGTTTGATTTCGAAATCCACGTGATCTTCCAGGCCGATCTTCTCGCAGACTCCGGCTTTTTCCTCTTCGCCGCTTCTGGCGATGAGAGTGCTCTCGGCGCCCGCTTCGGCAAGACCCCGCGCGGTTCTCGAAACGAAAACGGTTCCCGGATCGAAAACGGAAAAATCCTGTGTGTGTATGTAGGCGATCCGGCGAATGAGGCGGCCCATGAATCGCTCCTAAAAAAGCCGGGGTAAAATGGAAAAAGCCGGAAGAATCAAACGCATTTATAGAACATTTTGCGGATCGATGTCGATACGTATATCCACGCTCGAAGGCAGGCGTTTATCCGCGAAAAGGCGGCACTGATAAGCCATTTGGCGCACGTCCATCGGGCTGCGGCCTTTGAGAAGAATCTGAAAACGGTATCGGTTTTTGATTCTCGCCAGCGCCGAACGGGCCGGGCCGAGGATATTGTCCGCCGGGAGCTTGAGCTTGCGGGCCTTGCTTCGAGCGACTTGCGCAAGTTCTTTGGCCCACCGATATGTCTCATCCCGATTCATGCCGGAAATCCTGACCAGGGCCAGGCGCGTAAAAGGCGGATAGTCATGCTGCTTGCGCCGGGCGGATTCCTGCTTGAAGAATTCTCCGAAATCGTGTTTTTGCGCGCACTGAATGGCGTAATGCGCCGGATTGAACGTCTGCACGATGATGCGTCCGGCCTTCTCATCCCGCCCGGCGCGGCCCGCCACCTGCGTAATGAGCTGGAATGTTCTTTCAGCGCTGCGAAAGTCCGGCAGACTCAGCGAAGTGTCGGCCTGAATGATTCCCACAAGCGTCACGTCGGGAAAATCGTGTCCCTTGGTCACCATCTGCGTGCCGAGTAAAATATCGTACTCGCGGCGTCTGAAAGCCGACAGGATATTCTCGTGCCCTCTTTTTCCTTTAACCGTGTCCCTGTCCATGCGAATCACGCCCGCATCGGGAACCAGCTGCCCCAACGCGCGCTCCACCTGCTCGGTGCCGACGCCGGCGAAGTACATCCTCTGCCCCCCGCATACCCGGCATGTCTTCGGCGGAGGCGCCTGAAAATCGCAATAATGACAGGAGGCCGAATGATAATCGAGATGGTATGTCAGCGAGACGTCGCAATTGGGGCAAGCGGCCGGCGCGCCGCACAACAGACAAAAAATGTGCGTGGAATATCCTCGGCGATTGAGAAAAAGGATCGCCTGCTCCCCGGCGTCGACCGTGCTTATGATCGCCTCGGCCAGTTGCTTTGAAAAAATCACCTTCGCATGGGGAAGCTCGTCTTTCTTCTCATCCGCTTTCGCCCCCGGCCTTTTTTCCTCCATCAGCGGGCGCAAATCCACGAGATCCACCGGCGGCAGGGGCCTGTTTCGAACGCGGGAGGGCATTGCGATTTTTTCGTAACGCCCGTCAATGGCGGCCCGGTAGCTTTCAAGGGACGGCGTGGCGGAGCCCAGGATCACGGGGCATGGGGCGCGTTGCCCGAGATAAACCGCCAGATCCCGCGCGTTGTAGGGAATTCCCTCGCTTTGCTTGTAGGACGAATCGTGCTCCTCATCCACGACGATCAGCCCGAGATTCCTTAAAGGAGAAAACAAAGCGCTGCGCGCGCCGACGACCACTTTGATCTCGCCCTTTCGCACGCGGCGCCAAAGATCGTATCGCTCACCGGAGGACATGGCCGAATGGCAATCGCAGACCACGTTTCCCAGGCGGCCGACGAAACGACCGAGGAGTTGCGGCGTCAGGGCTATTTCCGGCACGAGGACAAGGGCGGTTTTCCCGGCTTCGAGAGCCCGCTGCGCCATGCGGATATAGACCTCGGTCTTTCCGCTTCCCGTCACGCCGTGCAGAAGAAACGGTTTGAAAGCCGATTCATCCATGACGCTTCCGATGACCCGCACAGCTTGTTGCTGATCGCCGGTCAGTTTTTCGGGAACGCGCGCGTCGATCCGGCAATCACGCATTCTGAATACTTCTATCTTCTTTTTGCGGATCATTCCGCCGGCATGCAGGGTTCTTAAATGGGAATCGACGCCGAATCCCAAAGCCTCGGCGATTTCCTTGCTCGACGCCGGCGCGCCGATCATCCTCAAATGGTCGTATACTTTTTTGCGCACCGGAGCCTTGGACAACCGGGGCAGGACTTCATCCAGATCGAGTTCGCCGACGGCTTCGTAGCAGTTCATGGTCTTGACCGTCGCCGTCGGAGCGGACAATTCGGAAAAGACCTGAATGTACCCGTCACTTTCCAGGTTTTCGAGAGTTTTCGACCCCAGACCACGCGCGCGTTTTTGCCACGCCGCCAGCAGCATCCCGGCAATCGGTCCCTGCGCCAGCGCCTGCAAGGCCTCCCGCAGATTCTTTTTCAATGCCGGATCGCCGACGGCTTCCCGGCCCTCGGGCGTAATCAGCGCGATTTTTCTCGTGGCCTGTAAAATTCCCGGCGGCATCACCGTCCGCAGCACTTCGCCGATGGGCGCGAGATAATAGTCGGATATAAATTGATAGAGTTTGAGATGCTCGGAATCGAAAAACGGGTCCGGCGCCAGCAACTCTTTGATGTCGCGGATTTCATCCACATGTGACGGCGGATCGACGCCGATTTGTACGGCGAATGCGGAAATGCTCCGCTTGCCGAAAGGGACGATTAGCCCGCTGCCGAGGCGAACCTTCCCCTTTAATTTTTCGGGAATCCGGTAGCAGAAGGTCCCCGACACCGGCAATACCACGGCCGCTTCAATATACTCGCCGCCGACCGTATTTTTCATTTTTATTCCGATAAAATGTCGCGCAGAAACTTGCGCAACTCATCGGCGAATTCCGGGCGCTCCATAGCGAAAGCGACGTTGGCCTTGAGCCAGCCGAGGATATCCCCCGCGTCGTGCCTTTGCCCTTGCAAATCCAGAGCGAAAATGCCGCCGCCCTCGCGCCTGTTGAGAATATCCAGGGCGTCGGTGATCTGAATTTCACCGCCGGCGCCTTTCGGCGTTTCATCGATGCACTCGAATATCTCCGGCGGCAAGATGTAGCGCCCGACGGCGGCGTAATGGGACGGCGGATTTCTTTTCGGCTTTTCGATAATGGATTTCACGTTGAAAAGATGCTCCACATCCGTAGCTTCCGGTTCGATAATGCCATAAAGATGTGTTTTATCCTCCGGGACTTCCTTGACGCCCAAAACCGCCTTGCCGCAACGCTCATAAGCTTCGATCATCTGCTGCGTGGCGGGTTTTTCCCCGACGAAAATATCGTCGCCCAAAAGAAGAACAAAGGGCTCGGAGCCGACCAGATTTCTGGCGCATCGTACGGCGTCCCCAAGGCCCAAAGGCGCTTTCTGGCGGACGGATTGCACATCGATCATACCGGAGACATTTCTGACTTTTTCCAAAACTTCGATCTTGCCTTGTTCCTCGAGAAATTTTTCCAGTCCGTAGGACCTGTCGAAGTAATCTTCTATCGAGCTTTTTCCTTCCGAATTCACGAAGATGATTTCCCGGATCCCGGCGTCGCAAACCTCCTGCACGATATAATGAATCGTCGGCCGGTCCACGATGGGCAGCATTTCCTTGGCTACGGATTTCGTCGCCGGCAAAAAGCGCGTTCCCAGCCCAGCTACCGGTATGACGGCTTTACGTATTTTCATTCACAACCTCCCAGATTCAACCTACGCTATCGTAAGCTTGTCCGAGGATCAAGAAGAGGCCGATGAGCCGCTTTACTTATAAAATTATTGGAGATATTCTCACGCAACGCAAAGGCCCGCAAAAGCGCGGCTTTTATTAATCGGAACGGTTGAATGCAGAAATTTTTCGGATTTTTCATCGTTGTTATTTTGCTTCTGGCGCTTCCCGCCGCCTCATCCGCCATGTGGTATTGGGGCACCAAGCCCCTGGGCATGGGCACGGCGGGCGTCGCCGTCGCCGACGACAACAACGCGATTCAAATGAATCCGGCGGGCGTGGCGGAGACCCGGTTCGGCAGCCTCGACGTCCAGTTCGAGCGCCGAGAATATGAAATCTATGATTACCCGCAACTTCACGAGGACGATATCAAGGAAGAAGAGGACGATTGGCTGCCCGGTTACGAGCGGACCAACTGGTATGACGACGAGGAAACGGACCCTCATGAAAAGAACATTTCCGATTTCTGGCACGCCTCCATCATCGACGGGAAAACCAGCAAGGCCGTCAGTGCGGGTGTTTCTTTCACTGCCGCCAATTTCCCCAATCGCACATTCCAGGAAGGCAAGGATTATCGCGCGGCGGTGGCCCTTGCGGGAAACAGCGGCGACATCTTTTACCTGGGCCTGGCGGGAAAATACATCTCCTTCGAACCCGGCGACAGCAACTTCAACATGGACGCGGGATTCATTGTCCGGGCCATCGACTACTTTTCCGTGGGCGTGGTCGGACGCAATGTTTTCGGAAGTTCCGATCCCTACAAAGCCGAAAGAGAAGTGGCGGGAGGCGTGGCGGTCCACGTCCTGGATTACGCCACGGTCGCCTTTGACGCCACCAAGGTTTTCGACGTCGAGGAGCCCAACACATTCAACTTCGCCCTCGGAGCCGAAGGCTGGGTTTACAAAACCGTCCGGCAAAAAGCCGGCCTGGCCATTCGTGGCGGTTTCGACTGGAACCAAATCTACGACAGGGACTATTACGCCTTCGGCATCGGCTGGAACTCCGCCGAAGGAGGGCTTGGATACACGTTCCGCGGAGACGTAGAGCGCACGCGCAATTTCCAGCACTCCATCAGCTTGACGTTGCGGTTCTAACGATGCGGGGAAAAGGCCGCCTGTTTGCTGGAAAGACGCCTCGCACAGCCGAGGCTCGTGCTTCGTAGCGAAGCGCCGCTTCGCCAAGTAGTAGCGGCTTTCGCCGCACACGACATGCCCGGGCGAAATATTTCAACTCAAGCCTCGACCACAGACCCTGGACCCTAAACCCTCGACCCTCGACCCTAGACCCTGAACCCTGGACCCTGATCCCTCGTATCACTGATTGCGGTAAACGCGGATTTCCTTATCCCGTTCGGGCGCCTCGTAATACATGATGATATCGCCGCGGCCGTCGTCTTCAAGGTTCACAACGTCCACGTGCCGTGAAATCGGCGCATCGATCAATCCGACTTTCTCTTCTTCAAAACCGCCGTCGCCTCGCCCCAGGTAAACTCCCAGGGGATCGATTCCTCCGCCGGAAAAAAGATCGAGCTTGCCGTCGCCGTTGAAATCATATCCGATGGCCGGAGGCGCGCCCGTCAACTCGAAGCCTCTGGACATATCCACGAGAAAATTCACATCCACGGACTGAGTCGGCTCCGCCGGATAAAGGGCGTCGCCTTTTCCGGCAAACAGGTTAAAACGAATCCTCACCTTTTTCGTGGTCAAAAGCTTGATCAGTGCGGGAATGCTGATGTTCACCGAAGGCGCGGCCAGATCGATCCGCCCGTCGCCGTCGGCGTCTTTGGCCAAAGGCGCACCGGAAAAACCCTCCTCGGCTCGTTCGTATACAGGATTTTTCGACAGACCGCCGGGACCGCCTTTGTAAACGCGGATCATGCTGGAGTAATCCATCAGTCCGCCGCCGAACTTACTGACAATCAGGTCGCCGTATCCGTCGGCGTCGACATCCTCCACCGTCGCGGCGACGTTGAAATTGCCCAATTTGGCTTCTTCGGCCGTTTTGATTCCTACAAAACGGCTGTATCCGGGTTTCGCTTCGAAGCCGTCTAGAGTTTGACGAAAAACGCTCACGCGCTCCCCTCCCAGAACGTACAGGTCTTTCAATCCGTCGTTGTCGAAGTCGCATTGCGCCATGTCGGGAACGGTCAGGAAGGCATGCGTGAGATACCCCATATTTTCGTCGCCCCGCAATTCAGCGCTGTAAAACGACCGATTCATCTCCACGGGCAACCTGGACTTTCTTTCAAAACGCCCTGCATCCCAGGAGTAAAAACTCAGGAAACCGAAATCGGGCAAAATCATTTCCGGTTTTTCATCGCCCGCCCAGTTCCGGACAAGATCCAGATACGGCAGGTTTCTTCGGTCCGGATACAGCGCGCCGCCTCCATGGGAAGATACGATCGCGGCCTTCCCGACGCCGTCGCGGTTCGCCGGGCGCGCGGTGGTTTTATTGCGATGAAAAATAATCAGTTCCTTTGCCCCGTCGGCGTTTAAATCGTCAAAATCATATGCGCACGCCCCGGCCGAAACCGTCAGCGCGGCATCAGGTTTTGCGGAATATTTCTTTTGCTCGCCGGCAAACCAGATCAGGATTTTTCTTTGTTCATCGGGAGCAACGCCGGAAACCGCCGTGGCGACAATATCCTTCACGCCGTCGCCATCCACATCGATAACGCGGACCTCTTTCACGGGAAAACCGGCGTCGAGCGTATCCAAAACGAAGTTGAGCTTTTGCGCCGACGCACTTTGCGCGATCAAAATAATTCCGAACATCAATGCAATAGGCCGCTTCATCACTTCATCCTTTTCGCGAAATTCAAAGATTGAATGATTCTCGTGGCGATGTCGTCGGGCGACAGGTTTGCAACGTCCACCTCCAGGTCCGCCGCCTGCCTGTATAGAGTCAAACGCGCCGCCAGGACCTGCTTCATCTCTTCCAACTCATCGGCGCTTTGCGTCAATTGCGGGCGATCATCCATTTCGCCGCGCAATCTTTTCACCAGTTCATCCGCTTGCCCGCTGAGAAAAACAACGCGGTCGATTTGTTTCAGGTATTCGCGATTGACCGCCGACTCAATGACTCCGCCCCCGCAGTCGATAATCAGGTCGCCTGTATTATCATTCACGATACGGCGCAGACATTGCGTTTCTTTATCGCGAAAATCTTTCCATCCTCCGGCCTTGACAATGGCGTCGACGGATCGCCCGGCCTCGGATTCGATCATCTTATCCATGGAGGCCACGGGGTATTTAAGCCGCCGGGCCAATAGGCGGGCGACCGTCGTTTTCCCGCTGCCCCGCGGGCCGATCAGGGCCAGTCGCATCCCGGAACCTCCTTGAGCGCTTTTTCCATCACATCCACCGGCGCTTTCCTGCCCGTCATCAGAGCGAACTGCCGCGCAGCCTGCGCGATGAACATGCGCGTTCCCGGTATCGCCAATTTGCATCGGGAAAGCGCCTCTTGAATCAGGCGCGTCTTTGCCGGGCGGTAGATCATGTCCATCACCGTCAGCTTTTCGTGAAGCAAGGCGGGATCGACGGGCGAAGGATCGCCATCGCGCATGCCGACCGGCGTCGCGTTGATGAGGACATCCGCAACACGCAAAAGCTTCGCGGCGCCTTCACGCAACGACTCCACGCGTATTTTCGTTTCCCGGCCTTTCATCAATGCGACAATTTCCTCGGCGCGTGAAGGCGTGCGGGCCAGAATCACAATTTCCTCGGCTTCCTCCATCGCCGCCGCGACGGCGGCCCGGGCCGCTCCGCCCGATCCGAGAATCGCAACTACGGCGCCGCGCATCGTCGCGCCGCTTTGCTCAAAAGCATCCTGGATGCCCGGCGCGTCCGTATTGAAACACTTTATCTGGTCGCCGAATATCAGCGTGTTGGACGCCTTAATCACACGCGAAATCTCGTCGGATTCGCCCGCCGCCTCGAACGCAGCTTCTTTATGCGGCATGGTCACGGCGAATCCGTTAAAAATTCCGCTGCGTCCCAATTGCGCCGCCGACGGAAAATTACTTGTCTCGTAGGCAAGAAATTCGGCGTCGATTCCCAAATGCGCGTACGCGGCGTTGTGCAGCGCCGGGCTGGCGGAATGAGAAACGGGAAATCCCACCACGGCAAAACGTTTCGAATTCACATTTTCGGATGCATCTTCGCTCATTTTCGTTCTTCCAGCAGCCTCAATATTTCATCCGGCTTGATAATTTTCGAAATCGCGCGCTGCATGTCCTCAACTCCCGGATGTGCGTCCGGCAGTTTCTCGACGGGTCCCCAGACTTTCGCGCCGGTCAGTCGCCGGAGCATCGAAACATTCGTGACAAGGGATTCGTCAGCGCCGGCGCCGAGATTATTGACGACGAAGCCAAGCACATTAATACCTTGAGAAAGCAGAACGCGTTCGGTTAAAAGCGCGTGGTTCAGGCAGCCCAACCGATTGGCCACAACGACAAGGGCGGACATTTCGTAACGCGCGGCCATATCCAGAATCGTCCAGTCCGGTCCCAGCGGCGCGAGCAATCCTCCCGCCCCTTCAACGACAACGAGTTCAAATCTTTTTTGAATCTGCTCGAAGCGGTCATATACATCACGCACGTCAATCGGTCTTTTTTCTTTCTCGGAGGCCAGGAGGGGCGCAACGGGCATGAGAAATCGATACGGGCAAATGTCGTGCGCCAATTGCGTTTTCCCGGTCGCCTTTGCCAGCAAGGCGGCGTCGGAAAAGGCGTCGTTATCGGAAAAGCCGCTTTGCACGGGCTTGAATGCGCCGACGAAAAGACCGCTGCTTCGCAACGCGGACACAAGGCCGGCGGCGACGAAGGTTTTTCCCACGCCCGTGTCCGTACCCGTAATCAATAATGCCTGACTGTTTGTCATCGGTTGACGCTTATGATATCGAAAGCCATTGCTGTTGTATGTGATTTATCGTTAAAGAGGAAACCATTGCAAGCGCCTTCGCCCGACGCCATTCTTAAAATGCCCGATCCTCGGATTCGGCGGCTGAAATGGATCGCCGTCGAGTTTCTTTACACTGCGACGGTGACGTACCTTTTTTGCGGCGTCCTTTTCGATTATCCCGCCGCTCCGACGCGCACGACGTTGAGTCTGGGAATCGCCGCGCTGACGGTGGGCGTCATCCTCCAGATCGTCAACCGCAAAGGAAGCCTCTGGTGCCGCGTGCCGATGGCCGTACTCCTGACGGCGCATTGCCTCTCCATTATCCTCTTGACAAAGGCGCTCTACTGAGATTTCACCGCGCCGGTTTCGCCCCGATACTCATTGGCAATGCTTAAAATCTTTTCATAAATGGTCATCCCCAGAGTTTCGATAAGGGCGTTTTCCATGGGATCGACATGCTCTTGAACCATTTGATTGATTTCAGCGTCGCTCATTGCGGATTTTGCCGCAAGAAGCTTCAAATACGCGGCGGCGTCCAGAACGATTCCGCGCTTCATGGGCGCAAGAGCTTCCATGAGGATCTGGCGGCTGAATGCGGCGCCCACGGCATCGGCCCATGCATTTTGAAGATCAGGCAAGGCAAGGGATTCATTTTTCGCCTTGAAATCGCCAAAGGCTTTTTCGTCCATCAGTTGCATCTTGATAAGCTCGCGGCTTTCTTTTGAGGCCGCCAGCGTCGTTAAATTTTTTTTCAGATCGTCGTCGGACTGAAAAACAGTCCGCCAGTATTGCCTGACGGCGCCGGCAATGCGTTTTTTTTCCTCATTTCTCATCGCCTTGAAAACCGGCGCCTCCTTTTCCGTCAGGTTCCGCAGAATCATCTGGAATTGCCTTTGAATGACGGTGTTGACGAGAGACCGACCGGGCTCGGTTTTCCTGACCGCGGATTCGCCGCCCGAACCGGCGTTGCGATTATCAAACATGATGCCGTCAGGCGTGGCGTCATTTAATGCGACCAGCTTCAATACCCTGTTCGACGGCGAGGTCTTATCCACCATGGATTTCAGAATCCCGCTTTTTGCATCCACAGTCAGCAGATATTCGCCGTGGCGCGCCGTGATAACAGAGGCGGCGCTTCGAACTTTTGCCTGGTCCATCTCCACAACACGCAGCCATGAAGCATCGGCTCTGACGGCGGAAAAACCGACGGCTACGTCGAGGCCCGACTTCGTCATGGAAACGACGGGATAGGCGAATAGATTTTGATACTCCCGCAATTTATTTTCATCGATCCAGGGCTTCAGGTCTTTAAATGCATCGGAAGCATTTTTCACCAGGCTTTTGAGCGAATCCGTTTTCATTCGGATAGCGCTGCCCGTGGGGATATCCAGAAGCAAAAGAGACTTGCCGTCATAGATTGTGTAGGTTTTTTGCGTCGGGATTCCGATATACACCTGATCGGGACTTCGATACGCGATTTTTATCCTGATGCCCTCTTTATTCTTTTCGCTTTGCGCCAGGTACTCGGCGGAAAAACCATCGGTCTGCTGCAATGGCGCTCTGAGCTTTGCGGCAAGAGCGATGTCCCCGGCGTTTGAAACGCCCGCGGCGCACAGGATAAAAAGCAAAAGGCATGAAAGGATTGTTGATCGCGTCGGGTAATGGATTTTCATTTTTTCATCCTGCCCGAGATGAGAGCCGGATTCAAGAATTCATCAAATCAGCAACCCTCGGAATTCAATCCCGAACGCACATCACTCTGGAGGATAACGGCAGGGTGCTGACTCCCCACACAACGGAACCGTAAGCGTAATCCACCAGCCAGCGGATATAACCCCCGGTAAAGGAATCGACGCTGGAGGACCACAATCTGTTGTGGTAATCCTCAAGATGTATTTCGGAGGCGACATACCAGCCGAGATCGGGACCTTCCCCCCAAGGACACCCATTGCAGCCAAACGTGAAACAATCCCCTTCATCCGTGCATTCGTCCGTTACCCCGCATGACCCTCCGGGCATGGTGGCGGAACAACCCCGGATTATCGAACGCAGTTCGGAGATGGTGGGAAGCCTCCAGTCGTAATAGCCTTCATATTGCTGAAAATTCAGGCTTTCGCAAAAATCCTCGATATAAGCATCATCTTCCAGATACCCGGAAACGATCTCGTACAGCCACCATATACCCGTATCCGGATCCACCCAGACGTCATCCGGAACATCGTCGTCAACGCCGCCGCAGTCCGACTCACGGTCGTCAAAAGAAAAATCAAAATTGTCCATGCAGTTGTTATAATCGCAGTGTCCGTCATCGATCCAACCGCAGGGATCGGAAGGATCGCAAGTGCATTCGCTAAGGTAACCGCCCTGGCAATCCCCGTCGCAATCCGTCACATCATCGTCGGCATCGTCGTTAATGTCATCATCCTCGTCGTCGTCCTCGTCATCGTCGGCGTCGTCATCCTCATCATCGCCCTGATCATCGTCTTCGTCATCATCGGAATAGTTGTCGTCATCTTCGTCATAGGGATTGAAATCCGAATCTCCGTCGTCGTTATCATCGTCGTCATCGCTTCCGGACATGCACGACAATGCCGCAAACGCCGCAAAAATAATAAGGACCAGAATCGCCAAATGATGGAATCCCGTCTTCATCGCAATCGCTCCTGAAATATGAAAAGCATTTCTGATAATTGAAAAGCGTACCTATATCCCATTTGAAAATCAATAGTCTTCCACAACATATCGACAAGCCGTCCCCAAGATTTCCACATATTTTTCCACATCGTTTTCCACAAGGTTTTGTGGATAAATCCGTGGATATCTTTGTGGATAAAAGTCTGCGATTGTATTTTACAAGAAAATATCTACTTTTTTGAAACGGATTCGGCGATGGCGTTCCAGTTGCCGGGGCGCGCGAAAATCAGCGGCTTTTCAATGACGAGGCCGTCAATATATTCACCGGGATGAAACTCGCCGCCGTCGATAAAAGCGGTCCGGCAGCCGAGTGATCCGATGAGCGCCATTCCGGCCGCGATATCCCAAAGATACGTGTAATACAGCATTAATCCGTCGGCCTGCCCTGTCGCCAGAAAGCACAAATGCTCGGCGGCGGTGCCGAAATTCCGGATCTTGCCCTTGTAATTGCTAGTGTACCACCGGTGAAAATTGCTGGGGACCATGAAAATCGGGGCGTCCGCGACACCCGAAGTTCTCGGTTTGATGATCTGTCCGTTCAGCCGCGCCGGTTCTCCTTCATCCACCGCGTACATGTTATCCAGGGCCGGATTATAAAATACGCCCAAAGTGCATTGATCTTTTTCCACGAGACCGATGGAGACGCCGTAATGCGGAAAACCGCGCTGGTAGGAATGCGTGCCGTCGATCGGATCCACGACAAATACGCAAAGATGTCCCCCGCTTTGCACGAGCCCTTCTTCCTCTCCCACGATGCCGTAATCCGGAAATGCGTCGCGCAGGGCTTTTGTCACCAGGCGCTGCACGGCGATATCCGCGTCGGTCACGACGCTGCCGTCATCTTTTTCGCTACGCGACAAGTCCTTTTGCATGGCAAGGGCGAGCTTCCCGCCTTCCCGTGCGATTTCCACAACTTTCTCAAGCCTTTTGCTCATGACGGATTTTTCTTTTCGTCGACATCCAGGATTTCGTTCATGGAGCCGCTGCGGAATCCCTGCAAATCCATGGAAACATAACAGAAGCCACAGCGTTTGACGCCGTCGATTATCCTTTGCCTGATTTTATCGTCAAGCATTCGCGAAAACATCTCCGGCGGGATTTCCAGGCGGGCCGCGTCGCCGTGATGCCGTACGCGACATTCGGCAAAACCCTCGTTTGCCAAAACCGCCTCGGCTTCTTCAACGGCGCGAAGGCCCGAAGCGGTAATTTTGCTGCCGTAAGGAAAGCGCGACGCCAGGCACGTGGTCTTGGGCATGTCCCAAAACGAAAAGCCCATTTCCTTCAGATAATTTCTCACATCATTTTTCGTGATGCCTGCCTGCGCAAGAGGATGACGAAGCCCGGCTTCATCGGCGGCCCTGCGCCCGGGCCTGTAATCATCCATATCGTCGGCGATTTCCCCGTCGCAAATGTATTTCGCTCCCAGTTCGCCGCCCCTTTGCCGCATCCGCGCGCACATCCGGGCCTTGCAGAAATAACAGCGATCCGGATCGTTTCTCACATACTCTTCCCGACTTAACTCATCGCTTTTTTCCACAACAAAACCCACGCCGATTTCCCGGACAAATTCAACGGCCCGCTCATACTCGCGCCGCGGCAAAGCCGGACTGTCGGCAATGAAGGCCGTCGCTTTCAAGTTTTCGATGGTTTTCGCAAAGGCGACGAGAAAGGAAGAATCCAGGCCGCCGGAATACGCGATGAGAACGGACTCCATTTCCTTTAGGATGTTTCTCAGATTTGAAAGCTTAACATCCGCAGGCGTCGTCATCGTCGTCATCGTCGTCCCCGTCGGAATCGCCGCCTGATTCGTCAACGTTAAGTCCGCATGCGGCAAGGCATTGCGCGAACTGCTCGCAGCTTTGCACCTGCGCGGCGCATCCGTCGGCGCATGTCCATATCTCGCCGGCGCCCAGGCAGGCAGTTTGCGCATCCTGAACGCTCATAATCATATCGAAGCCGCAGTCATCGTAAATCAATCCGATAAGTTTGTCGCAGTCCGGCTGATCGTCTTGCGTATCGTCATCGTCCGCGTCATCATCGGCGTCGTCGTTCACATCGTCGTCTTCCGTGTCGTCATCATCGACGGGGAAAGGATCGTCGCCGCGCGTGGCTTTGAGTTTATAACTCAGTTGCGGGGCGGAGTTGTATCTTTCGTCGCAAAGAGGATTGATCACGGCGTAAATCTTCGACCACTCCTGCCCGAAACCGGTAAAGGATATCTGACCCGTCGCGCCTTTCTCGGATTGCCCCATTTCTTCGAGTTCGTAAGAGCCGTCCGTGCGCATTTTGATGAATGTCATATCCCAATCAACCGGATTATCCCAGAAATCTTCCTCGCCCTCGATGCGTACGTTCAGCCGATCGTCCGCCGAATCGCCGGGCTTGAACAAGACGTAATTGCTTCCAAACACTTCGGGAATCGAACCGCTTTCGTAGAAATCATTCAAGGGGTAATTCGATATGCGGCGGAAAATGTTCGGCGTCGTGTATGAGTCGCCCTCTTCGTAATCGCTAAACAGATTTTTGATGGCGAACTCCTTGAAAGCCTCCTCGATGGTGATTCCCTGATCGGACAGGTAGCCTTCCACGCTGTGCGTTATGGTCGTATGACATTCGTTCCAGATGGAAAACAGCGCATCCCGACCGCCAAAGTTCTCCGAAATATACTTGAAAAAAATCACGCGGTTGTAAGGATCGTACCCGTGACCGGAAAAAAGCGTAATTTCCGGCTCGAACATGTACATCCACACATATTGCATGTAGTTGTCCACTTCGTCGTACACTTCGTCCTCGGCCCATACCGCCGATCCTTCCACGGCCCAGGTGCAGTTGTCGCAAAACATGTGGCCGTAACAACCCGCCAGGGCGATTTGAAACTGGCAGACATGAAAAAACTCATGGGAGAAAATATCCTTGGTCGACGACTCGTAATGAAATATTTCATCCCAGAAAACCATATAGGACATGTTGTCCTGACCGACGGTGTTGTTGTAAAGCGTCGTGTATGCGCCCTGAAAGTCGATCTCCGGCGCTCCGTTGCCCGAATTCGCCACGTAGATATCCGTGTAGTAAGTATCCGAGTTCCACGGCGCCGTGTAGCCCATTTCGACGACCTCAACCGCCCAAACGTTTTCGGCGATCTGCTCCAGACGCTCCAATTCACCCGAGTTGAAAGAAAAATTATCGCCCCATCGAATGGCGAAATGCTCGGTGTAATGGACGTTGGGAGTATTCACCGCGTCGGGATAATCGGTCCTCTCGCCTTCCGCAACGGCCGGCGGCTCGGGTCGGTTTTCCTTCACGCCGGGCGTGAGAGCCAAAAGACGTTCGATCTCCTGCGCGGCCCAACCCGTCAGTTCCGGCAGCGCTCTTCGCATATCGAGCAAAATCGGCGTACCGCACGTAAAGCGCTCCCCGATTTCGCCGGCGCGCCGATATTTTTCGGGAAGAGCCTGAGAGTCGAAATAGGCATATGCGCGATAAACAAGCGCGGTTTGGTAATCCAGCAGGCCTGCTTCGTAATCAGCCGACACGATCCCGGCCGAGGCGGCCGGTGAAATTTCAAATGCATGCAGGGAGGAACCGAGAGCGAAAAACATCATCGCCGCAATAAAGACAGACCGTTTCATTTCCACCAACCTTTGTAAGTTAATAAATCGCCGAACAGGAATCATTTGTCCTTTTTCGCCGTCCGGCAATAAAAGCCGAGACATATAATAGAGTTGCATGGCCGCATGTCAAAAAAAATCGTGCTTTTCGGCAACTGTCATAAATTGACTTTATTTTGCACTGGACGCTAACATTTGAGCCGATGACGTTAAAAAGAAGAAAAAGCTTAACCCAAAATCAAGGTCTGCTCATTGCCGACCGAAGTGTTTCGGATACTTTATTTTTTGAAAAAGCCCTGCATGAAGCCGGGCACCGCCATGTGGCCGGAGTCGATGAAGCGGGCCGAGGTCCCCTGGCCGGTCCGGTAGTCGCGGCGGCCGTCATCCTCTCGCAAAATCCCGGCATCGAAGGAATCGGCGACTCGAAATCGCTGGATTTCAAAACACGCGAATCCCTGTTTCCCCAAATCCTGCAAAAAGCCGTAGCCGCGGCGGCATGCGCCGTATGGATTTTGGAAATCGACGAGCGAAACATCCTCGAAGCGGCCAAAAGCGCCATGGTCCAATCCATTGAGAAACTCACGGTTCCGGCCACGCACGCCCTCGTGGACGGGAATCAGAAATTGCCCATGACGCTGGCGCAAACGACGATCGTCAAAGGCGACGCGAGATCGCTGAGCATCGGCGCCGCCAGCATCATCGCCAAGGTCGTCAGAGATCGAATCATGCTGGCCATGCACGAGTTATGGCCCCAGTACAATTTCGCCGCCAACAAGGGCTACGGCACCGCGCAGCATTTGAAGGTCCTGGGCGAAATCGGCCCCTGCCCCATTCACCGAAGAAGCTTTCGTCCCGTGGCGCAATGTCTTTGCTTAATGCGTTCATAAACCGTTTTCGGCGCAAGAATTTTGCGGCCCACGAAACAGGCCGGCGTGCCGAAAGGCTGGCCGCCAAACATTTAAAGAAACGCGGCTACAGAATCATCGGGCAAAATCTCGTTTGCAACGCGGGGGAAATCGACATTCTGGCCCGCGACGGCGAGACCCTCGTCATCGTCGAAGTGAAAGCTCTCAAAGATCCGCCGCGGGGCCTGACGCCGTCCGTACATCTGAATAAAACAAAGAGAACGCGTCTTGCCAAACTTGCGTCCGAAGTGGTTAAAAAGAAAAATCTACAGGGACTTCCTGTGCGTTTTGACCTCGTTTCGGTTATATTCTCAAATGGAGGAGTGAATTTAGACGTATTTACCAGGGCGTTCGACGCGCAGGGGCGTTTGGTTTAAATGAGACTTCCTAAAATATTTCGACATATCAGGACGCGTCTCATCGTCATATATTTCTTCCTGTCGAGCCTGATGCTCGGGATTATCGGCCTTTCCTTTTATTACATTCTCCGCGACGCCATGGACAGCGAAATGGGCGCGCGCCTGGTGATGTCGGCGCAAACCGTCAGCCACCTTCTCGACGCGGGCTCCGTGGCCAGCATCCGCCCCGGAGACGAGGAGAGTTATTCCTATAAGCAGATCGCCGAAACGATGCGCTCCATGCTCGACATGAGCGACGCCCGGCGCATCTACGTCATCGACCGCAATCATGACAGTCTCGCCGACACGCAATCCACTCCCATCGGCACGCATTATTTCCGCCTGGCGTCCAGCGGCGCCGAAATACGAAGGGCTTTTGAAGGCGAAGCCGTGGATTCCACGATTTTTCAGGGCCTGGACGGGAAGTTTTACAAGTCCGCTTACGCGCCGCTTAAAAAAGGCCGGGAAATCGTCGCCGTGGTCGGCGTCGACGCGGATGTTACGTTTTTCGACACCGTAAACCGCTTTCGAAGAGATTTTTTCCTTTACGGCGCCGTGGCCATCATCCTCATCGTCATCGCCAGCCTTATTCTCGCCGTGGGTTTCGAGCGCCCCATCGCGCGTCTGGTGCAAAGCGCGCAGCGCATGGCCGAAGGGGACCTGGAAACGAGAATCGAACCCACGACGAGAGATGAGATCGGCTTTTTGGCTCAGGCCCTGGACACGGCCCGGCAATCCATCGTCGAACGCGACCGCAATCTGCAACTTCTGCAGCGGGGAATCGCCCACGAAGTGCGCAATCCCCTGGGGGGCATGCGACTGTTCTGCGATATTTTGTCCGACGAGGTCCAGGATGATGAAATTAAAATGGGCCACGTGGAGAAAATCAAGAAAGAGCTTTCCGGCCTGGAAAGCGTCGTCAACGAGTTTCTCGACTACACCAGGGATTTGCCCTTTTCCGTCAGCACCGTGGACGTCCACGCGTTCCTGATGGAGATCATGGCCGGATACACCAACCTGGTCGACAAGGGCGTCAACATTCACATCGACATCTCGCCCCACGCCGCAGAAGCCAAATTCGACGCCGCGCTGATACGCCGTGCGCTTTTCAACATCATCAACAACGCCATTCAGGCCATGCCCAACGGCGGCGATCTGCGGATCACCGTCGCCAAGACGTCGCGCACTTTCAGCATCGAAGTATCCGACTCGGGCATCGGCATCAAGGAAGAAGACAAAGCGAATCTGTTTACGCCGTTTTTTACAACCAAGGACAAAGGAACCGGATTGGGCATGCCTTTCGCCAAGAAGGCGGCCGAGCGCCACGACGGAGCGATTACCGTGGCCAGCACGCCCAACCAGGGAACAACCGTCAAGATTCATTTGCCGATTACCTAAAGGCAAGGGGGTGGCATCGTGGCCAACATCGTCGTAATCGATGACAACGAAACCATGCGGGAAGGCATGGAGACCATTTTGCGCAAGATGGGGCACAACGTAAAAGGCGCGTCCAACGGCCCGGACGGCCTGGCGCACGTGGAACAGGGTCACATCGATCTCGTTTTGACCGACCTGAAAATGGAGGGGATGGACGGCATCGAAGTGATCACAAGATGCCGGAATACGAATCCGGACATCATCGTATTGCTGATTACCGCGTACGGCTCCATCGAGACCGCCGTCGAGGCCATCAAAAAAGGCGCTTTCGATTTCGTTCAAAAGCCCTTCTCCCAGGAGATTCTGCGCGTCAAGGTCACGCAGGCGCTGGACCACGCCAAATTGTCGCGGCGCAACGAACTGTTGGAGCAGCAAAACCGTTATCTTCAGGAGTTGGAAGCCGGCGGATTCACGATCGATCAGATCATCGGCGAGTCCAAGAGCCTGGAAAAAATCATGAAGACCGTCGAGAAAGTGGCTCACGGCGATTCGACGGTGTACATCGAAGGCGAATCCGGCGTGGGCAAGGAATTGATCGCAAGGGCCATTCACCAACTCAGCCCGCGCAACGACAAGCCCTTTATCAAAGTCAACTGCTCCGCCCTGGCCGAAGGCGTCATGGAATCGGAACTTTTCGGTCACGAGAAAGGCAGTTTCACCGGGGCCATCCGCCGCAAGATCGGGCGTTTCGAACTGGCCGACGGCGGCACTTTGTTTCTGGATGAAATCGGCGACATCAGCCCCACGATACAACTCAAGCTGCTGCGCGTTTTGCAGGAAAGAGAATTCGAGCGCGTCGGCGGCCAGACCACCCTCACGGTGGACGTGCGCATCATCTGCGCGACGAACAAGAACCTCATCGAGGAAGTCAAAACCGGAACTTTTCGCGAAGACCTATACTACAGGCTGCATATCATCCCGATAACCGTCCCTCCTTTGCGTGAAAGGAAAGAAGACATCCCGCAACTCGTGGATCACTTCATTAAAAAGCTGGCCGGCAGAACGCGCAAAGATATCGACAGCGTCGACGAAAAGGCCATCGAGGCCCTGACCGGTTATTACTGGCCCGGAAACATCCGCGAACTGGAAAACGTCATCGAACAGACCATGGTTCTATGCGACGGGCAGGTCATCGTGAAAGAGGATTTGCCGAGTTTCATCTTCTCCGATCCCGAAGAAGGAGGACGACGCTCGCAACTGGGCGAAAAGCCTCTGACGGAAATTCTCGAAGACCTGGAAAGACGACTGATCAAGGAAGCCTTCGATAAAACGGGAAAAGTCAAAACGGAAACCGCGAAGCTGTTAGGCATCAAAACAAGCGCGCTTTACTACAAACTCGAAAAATACGGACTGATCGAAAACTAAAGACGGCAAAAGAACTGAAATGATGCAAACCGCCGCCAAAATCAAACGCCGAAATCGCCTGATGGCGATCGTGTCGGTGTTTATTATCGCCATGGCGGCCGGCGCATCGGCCCAGACGGCCCTGCCCAGTCACATACGGCAGATCGAAAGTTCGACCGTCAGGATTCAAGCCGAAATCACCGCGCTGGATAAAGAGCGAATTCAGCTTCTGGCGAAACTTCGGTCGTTGTCCGGCGCAATAGAGCAAATCAAATCCAAGCCGGATCCGAGTTTTCTCGAACGACGCCGCCTGGAAAGGCTTTTGGGCGAATCCCAGCAGGCCGGTGAAAAACTCGAGTTCATCGTCGGCCGCATGAACGAAAAGAAGGAACTCTATCTCCAATATCGGCAACGGACGTACGACGCCTATTCCGAGGAAATGGTCCGCAGCGCCGACAGGCTTTCCGGCGAGAAAAATCGGAGGATGATCATCGCCTTCACGCGGTATTTCCTCCAGTTGCGCGACCGGCGTGAAAAGTACCGCCCGCCGGACACGCAGTTCGACAAAGTCGATTTCCTGAGCGTCGAAATACGGCCGGGCGAATCGCGCGCTTCACTGAAAAGCAAGCTCGATCTGCTGGTGAAAAGGCGCAGCAGGCTTTCGGGCACGATCCGGGCGATACAAAAGGAAATCAAGGCCCTGAAAAAAGATCTGGCCTTAAGCAAACAGATCAAGTCGCTCATCGACGAGAACAATCTTTTCGAAGAGGAGGTCATTTTCGAGCGGGAACCCGGAGGAATTAAAACTCCGGAAGGGCTGGACGGCATCGACGCGACCGGCGGAACGGAAGCCAACGTCGATCCCGCAACCCGCAGCGCGGGAACCGGCGTCGGCGAAGGCGCATTCGATTCTTCCGGCTACTCCATCGAGGTCGAGATCAACAGGCTGGAAAGCCTGCTGGAATACTTGAGCAAGGTCAAAGACAAACTCGACAGCCAGATTGCCCTGATCAAAGCCGCGATGAAAAACGCGCCGACATCAGACAGGAAGCGGCCCGGCCGCGCGCACAGCGCCTCCCTGAAGTCCCAAGGAGGCCGACCATGAGAATCATGATCAAGTTTCTCATAGCCGCGCTCGTCTCGTGCTGTATTTGCGCTCCGCGGACGCTTCATGCCGGGCAAAGCCTCAAATGGGAAAATCAGGCCGTCGTCTTGGCCGAATACGACGACAACGTTTATAAAGTGGTCAACGACATCGAGGGCGACTTTCTGGCCCGCGTGTTCTTCGACTCCAAACTCACCCTGCCGAGCGACGGGCCGAACGGCGTCACTTTCGGATATACCCTGGGAGCGAAAAAATTCGCCTCGGAAATTTCCCAGGATACGATCATCAACCAGTTCCTGGTCAGAGCCGTCAACCGATCATTGGCCAAAACCTACTTCGGCGGCGAAGGACGCTTGAAGTTCCGCAACATTCAGGACGGCGACGAGGATTACAACAGACTCGACCTGGACGGTTTTGCGGGACATTACTTTGCGCCGGGCGTCAGCGGCGAAGCCCACGCCGGCTACACGCGCTTCGACTTCAAGACCTACGACTTCTACGATTACTGGACGCAGCGCTTCGGCCTCCAGATGAAAAAAGCATTCTCCGCGCAATTGCTGCTGGGCTTCTACTACACCTTCGAGGACAAGCATTTTCCTTTCAACGCCTATGAGAACGTCGCCACGTCCGGCGGAAGCGTGTTTTTGAAGGAAACCGACGAGCAAAGAAACGACACGCTCCAGGAAATCGGAATGTTCATCACCAGCGCCCACTGGATTCTGTGCAATTTCCGCTACACGCTGCAAATCAACAATTCCAATTCCTTCGGAGACGGTTATTACAATCACCGCATGCGCCTGACCTTGTCCAAGAGCCTCACGGAAAACATCAACGCGCATCTTCTGGCCATCGCCAATATCCGGGACAGCTACGAGGAAGTCCTGATTCCCAGGAGTTTCTCCATCGAAGAAGACGACGAAAACTACAACCAGATTCTCGTGAAACTCAACCGTCAATTGTCGGAAAATGTCTGGCTTGAAGCCCGATACGGAAGGCTGTGGAGCCAGTATTCGGTCAGGCGCTTCCGCTTCAACAAAAACACCTACTCATTCGGCCTTTCCGTCAATTTTTAAATGCCCGCAAACGACATCATCGAAAGATCGGATATCAAAGACATCAAGGCATTTCTGAACGCGCATCTGCGTAAATATTATCGCTGCAATCAGGTTCAAAACGATCCCGTGCATTGCATCCACGCATACGCGCTCGAAGAGGATATGGAAACGGCGGCATTTCTCACCGCGCCCGTCGCATACGGCCGGGCCCGGTCCATCATCTGTTCGTCGCAAAATCTTCTCAAAGCCCTGGGCGATCACCCTTACGAGGCGGCGCTGAATTTCGATCCCCAAAAAGACGCCGGGCGATTCAGCGGATTCAAACATCGCTTCACGACGCCGGAAGACATGCTGCAATTCATCGGCCTGACCTCGGAACTGTTGCGCGTGCATGGGCGACTAAAGCACCTGTTTTACGATCTCGATTCGCCGAAGCGGGAACTGAAAGCAACCATGAGCAGCTTCGTTACACAATTCCGCTCGAAAAATAAACGTTTGAGAAAGCATGTTCGCTATATGCTTCCCGATCCCGCCGACGGCAGCGCCTGCAAGCGGTTCAATCTATTCCTTCGATGGATGGTCAGGCCCGCCGACGGCGTCGACCTCGGGCTATGGCCGGAAATCGGCCATCACAGATTGATCGTTCCTCTGGACACGCACGTTGCAAGAATCTCGCGCCGTCTGGGATTGCTGAAAAGGAAAAGCGACGACTTCAAAGCCGCCGAAGAAGTCACCGAGGCCCTGAAAGTTTTTCATGCCGCCGACCCGGTGCGCTACGATTTCGCGATGGCGCACCTTGGCATCAGCGGGGACTGGGAAAAGATATCTCCCGCACCCCGCTGATAAGGCATAAATCAGGAAATGATGAATCCTTATTGATTCATGGAAAGCAGGAACCGGTCGTTGTCTTTGGTCTGCGTGATTTTCGCCAGCAAAAACTCCATGGAGTCGATGGGATTAAGCGGCGACAAAACGCGGCGCAGCACCCAAATCCTCTGAAGCGTGGATTCGTCGAGCAGCAGTTCCTCTTTGCGCGTGCCGGAACGATTGATGTCGATGGATGGGTAAATCCGGCGGTCCGAAAGCTTCCGGTCCAGGTGGATTTCCATGTTGCCCGTGCCCTTGAATTCCTCGTAAATGACCTCGTCCATGCGGCTTCCGGTGTCGATCAGGGCTGTGGCGATGATGGTCAGCGATCCGCCCTCTTCCACGTTGCGCGCCGCGCCGAAAAATCTCTTGGGCTTGTGCAGCGCGTTGGAATCCACGCCGCCGGAGAGGATTTTTCCGGAATGGGGCACGACGGTGTTGTACGCCCTGGCAAGCCTGGTGATCGAGTCGAGAAGAATCACCACGTCTTTTTTATGCTCGACAAGCCTCTTGGCTTTTTCGATGACCATTTCCGCGACCTGCACGTGGCGCGTGGCCGGCTCGTCGAATGTGGAGCTGATGACTTCGCCCTTCACCGAGCGCACCATGTCCGTCACTTCCTCCGGTCTTTCGTCGATCAAAAGGACGATCAGATAAATATCCGGATGGTTGTAGGTAATGGAATTGGCCACCGATTGCAGGAGCATGGTCTTGCCGGCCTTGGGCGGACTGACGATCAGGCCGCGCTGTCCCATGCCGATAGGGCAAAGCAGATCCATGATTCTCGTCGAATAATTATCCGGCTCGTATTCGAGCTTGATTTTGGTGTCGGGATACAACGGCGTCAGGTTGTCAAACAGGATCTTGTCCTGAGAAATCTCAGGATCCTCGTGGTTGACCTTCTCGACCTTCAGGAGAGCGAAGTATCGTTCGCTTTCCTTCGGCGGGCGGACCTGGCCCTGGATTGTATCGCCCGTTCGCAGGTTGAAGCGGCGAATCTGACTCGGCGACACGTAAATATCGTCGGGCCCGGGAAGATAGTTATAATCCGGCGCCCGCAAAAATCCGAATCCGTCCGGGAGAATCTCCAGCACTCCGGAGCCGTAAATGGCGCCCTGACGTTCGGTATGGGCCTGCAAAATGGCGTAAATCAGATCCTGCTTGCGCATGCCGACGGCGCCTTCGACCTCCAGGTTCTTCGCCAGGCGCAAAAGATCGGCAATCCTCATTTCCTTGAGATCCTGAATATTCAAAACCTGATCGGATTTGAGCTCCACGATTTTTTCTTTCTTCGGTGCCATGGATTCTTCCTTCTGATGTTCATCGACGCCCGTGTTGTTATTTTTCGCAGTACTTTTAGCGCTCCTGGCGTTTTTGGCCGCTTTGGATTTCGCTGCTGTCGTACTCTTGCCGGAATTCGCTTTAGCCTCTGCCATTAATATTCCTCTTTTTTAAATTTATTTGTTCCGTAATACGTGGCGTGCTTTTGCCGACTCCGCCGAGGTTAAAACCTCTTCAATATTTTGAAAGGGATTTTCTCAAGCTATGCGTAAGCGTGTAAATGCCAAATGCGTTAATCGACAGATAGCAACCTTGCGTTTCTTGGAGTGTCAATCTTGAAAATCCGCAGGCGGCCTAATATTAAGTTCCATATTTTTGGCTGTCAAGCAGTTATTTTTCACGCATTCCTACTTGATAACGATTGCGGAAAGCAGCCTCCCCGTCACTCCCGATTCCCTGCGATGACTGTAAAAAGACCCCGTTTCACACGCCGTGCACCGCCCGATCAGATAAATTTCATTATCGCGCATTCCGGCGTCAAGAAGGCTCCGCCGGGCGGCGGCGGGCAGATCAAGAGTAATTTTGCCGGAAGTTTCCAAAACAATCTCATCGCCGGGCGGGAAAGCCTCTGCAAAAGCCCGGCTCACATCCGGGCTGACTTCATAGCAACAGGGTCCGATGGCGGGGCCGATAAATGCCGTCAATTCTTCCGGGGCGATCCCGGCGTCCACAATACTTTTCATGACCGAAGCGATAACGCCGCCGACAAGACCGCGCCAGCCGGCATGCACGGCGGCAACCGCCAGACCTTTTGCGTGTCCTATTAAAACCGGCACGCAGTCCGCCGTCAGCACTCCGATTCCCACGCCGCGCAGGCTTGTTATCACGGCATCGGCATCCGGCCCACGCTCTATTCCAAACGGCGGCGCATGATCCAGCACCGTCGCCTCCGCTGAATGCACCTGCTTCGGCAAATACATGCGTGAAACGCCCATGGCGTCCAGGGCCGCCTTTTCATTGGCCGCGACGGCTTTCGAATCGTCTCCTCCGGCGAAACTCAAGTTCAGGCTGTCATACGGTTTTTCGCTGCGTCCTCCGAGACGGGTAAAGAAATATACTTTGAAGGGGAGCTTTTTTTCGCATCCGAAATCCCGCGAATTCATGAATATGGGTTTCACAGTTTCACTCCAAGCGCGGCGATGATCGGCGCCAGGTCGCCGGGAATCGGCGCCGTCAGTTCCATCCATTTCCCGCTGACGGGGTGATCGAAAGCCAGTTTGCGGGCATGAAGAGCCGGACGATCGAGCCGCACGGCCGCTTCCCGGATTTTACCGGGAAGCTTTTTCACGCCGCGAACGCCTCCGTACTGATCGTCCATGATCAGAGGGCATCCCAGGGCTTTGAGGTGAACGCGTATCTGGTGCGTTCGCCCGGTGAGAAGACGGCACTGCACGCAAGCCGCCGGCCCGGGTTCGGAAAGCAGTTTATAAAGCGTTTTCGATTCCCTGCCCCCGGCGGAAGCGACGCTCATTTTTTTGCGATGGATTTTGTGGCGCCCGATCGGCAGATCGATCATTCCTTCCGGCGGATTCGGAGTTCCCAGGGTCAGGGCGATGTATATTTTTTCCAGGCTGCGCTCGGCGAACATGCGCGACAGGGCGGCATGGGCCTGGTCGTTTTTCGCGCAGACGATCACGCCGCTGGTCCCTTTGTCGAGACGATGAACGATCCCGGGACGCAATACGCCGCCGACGCCCGACAAATTCGACGCATGGGCCAGCAGCGCGTTCACCAGCGTGTGATCCGGATTGCCCGCCGCCGGATGCACCACCATTCCCGCGGCCTTGTTGACGGCGATGATGTCATCGTCTTCGTAGATGATATCCAGGGGGATTTTCTGCGCGGGCGCATCGGCGGGCCTTGCCTCGGGGATCTCGACGGAAACCGTTTCATCCCCGCGTATTTTGTAGGAGCCTTTGGATTTTTTCCCGTCAACCGAAACGTAGCCGTCGTCGATCAGCTTCGCCGCGCGGGAACGGCTCAATCCATCAAGGGTCTCGGCAAGATAAACGTCCAGGCGTTTGCCGGCGCTCTCATCCCCCGCTTTCAACCGATGCCGCCGGCAAATGGAATTCGTCGCCGCTTTTGTCAAATCTTTTCCAGAAACGTTTTGTAGGCTCTGTAAGCCGCGTAAAGGTCCGCGATGTGCAGAAGCTCGAAAGGGCTGTGCATCGCCAGCACCGGCGGTCCCACGTCCAGAACTTCGGCTCCCGTGGACGCGATGAACTTGGCGACGGTGCCGCCTCCGCCTTCGTCGACCTTGCCCATCTCCGTGCTTTGCCAAGGAATCTTTGCGTCGTTGAAGAGTTTTCGAATTTGTCCGACGAGTTCGGCGGATGCGTCGGAGGCGCCGACTTTCCCCCGCTGACCCGTATATTTTTTAATCGCCAGACCGTATCCGATGCGCGCTGCGTTGCGCAGGTCGAAAACCTCCGACCAGTTCGGATCCACCGCGGCGGCCAGATCCGCCGAAAGAGCTTTCGAGTTGTGCAGGGCCATGGACACCGAATCCGGCTCGATTTTTTCCTTTTTCACCTCGAAAAGGCGCCGCACCGCATAATGCAAAAAACGCCCCTGCGCGCCGGTATTTCCGAAAGAGCCGGTTTCCTCTTTGTCGAAGCACACGACAAGCTGAGTTTTCCGGGAAGTCTTCGCATCGAGCAGAGCGCGAACGGCGGCGTAGGAACTGGCGCGGTCGTCATGGCCGTAACCTCCGATCAAAGCCCTGTCCAGGCCGACGTACCGGGCCGGTCCCGCCGGAACGATCTCCAGTTCGGCGCTCACGAAATCCTCCTCCACGACCCCGTAGCGCTCGTTGAGTATTTTCAAAACGCCGTATTTGATCCGCTCGCTTTCGCCTTCCGGGCCGATGGGCATGGCGCCGAGGATGACGTTGAGTTTTTCCGCCGGAATCGCATCTTCCAGTTTCTTGGAATTCTGCGCTTTCTTGGACAGATGAGGCAGAAGATCTGAGATGGAAAAAACCGGATCGTCTTCGCTTTCGCCGATATTGACGTGTACGGCGGAGCCGTCGCCCATGATAATTTCGCCGTGCATGGCCAGGGGGCGCGTCACCCATTGATGTTTGCGAATGCCGCCGAAATAATGCGTTTTTACAAGAGCCGTCCCCTGCTGTTCGTACAAAGGCGTTGCTTTCAGATCCAGGCGCGGGCTGTCGTGATGCGTGGCGATGACGGACAATCCGTCGGCCAGGGATCCTTTGCCCAGGCGGGCGACGGCGAAAACCTTGTTTCGATATGGGATGGCGACCGTCGTCATCTTGGATTTGCCAGCCGATTCGATATTTGCGCATCCCCTGTCTGTCGCGAAGTCAACAAAAAACTTCGTCGACTCCCTTTCCGTTTTGGCGCCGGAAAGATAACGCCGGTAATCCTCGGCCAACCTCATGACGGCGGCCCGTTCGCCGGGCGCGACGAAGTCCATGGCGTGCCTCGGCCGGTAGCCGAGATTTTTTTTCAATGTTTTGAAATCGGGTTTATCCGTCATTTTCGCTCCAGTGATATCGGTCGATTATAAATTCGTTCTTTTTTCGTATTTTCTAAAAAGGGCCGGACCGGTTTTGCGCCTGAAGCATGCGGGGGTTCTCCGAAGCCTTTTTATATCCGCCGTGATCCTCTCTACGTGCCGCCGGGCCACGTCGCGCCCCGCCTCGATGCACTCTTCGAATTTGGAGAAATCCGCCCAGTGAAATTTTCCCACATCGGGGCTTAAAATCACGTCCGCGAAGCGCATTTGGTGATCCGTCAGCGACAGCTTGGTGATCTGGTGGGCTCTGAAATAAATTTCCAGGGCTTTCATGGAATCCGCGGGCGCCGGGAGATCGTGAATGACGTTGACCGCGATCACGTAATCCGCGCCCATGCGGCACGCTTCCGATACGGGAACCATGTTCGTTATTCCGCCGTCCACGCACAGCCGGTCTCCGATGCGGATCGGGGGAAAAGCCCCGGGCACCGCGGATGAGGCGGCCACGGCGTCGATGACCGGGCCTTTGTCCAAAACGATTGGCTCACCGGCCGCAAGGTCCGTCGCCACGGCGCGAAAAGGAACTTTCAGGCCGGCGATATCCCGGTCGTCGACGAAGAATCCCAGCAGTTCATACAGATCATCGACGTCCAGCGCCGACGAGCGCGTCACCGTCGAGGCAATGACCCGCCCGCGCTGTATGAGGTTGCTGAATGTCTGGAAGGCGCTGATCTCTTCGTGGTCCGCTTCACGAATGAGGCGGTGAATCTTGGCCTTTTTAAATTCCGGCGAGTGCAGAAAACTCAGCGCCTCTTCCATGACGCCGGATATTTCGCCGCTGATGCAATAAAGCGATCCGACCAAAGCGCCCATGCTGGTTCCGGCCACGACATCGGCTTTGACGCCGTTTTGCTCCAGAATTTCGATGAGGCCCAAATGCGCCAATCCTCTCGCCGCGCCGCCGCCAAGGGCCAATCCAACCTTCAGGGACATTCCATCCTTCTTACTATTGCAGAAGATTGATTTGCCTGGACCGGGAATTGCCGCTTTCGCCGGAGATGTCCGAAATGCTTTCCAGGAATTTGCGCCGGCAACTCGGGCATAAGGTCATGTTGATTTCCTGATAAACGTCCTTTTCCATATCCTCGGCGGACATATCCGCGAGATTTTCCACCAGGGCGTTCATCTTTTGAGCCCTCGCTTCATCATCCTCGCAGTCGTCCGACGGCAGATAGCCGTCGAATCCCGAAGTCACGCGAATGTTCACGTTGTACCGGGCGGCGCCCAGGAGAAGGATTTTGTCGCAACCGTCGCATCTTTGGGATGGCACCATCTTATGACTCCGCAGCCAGTGCTTTTGCAAGATTATCTTCCATGATGCTTTGCTGACCGTCAAGAAGACTTCGAAAATCAATCCACACTCTGTCATCGGCCAGACGCGCAATAACGGCCGGTTTGCCCAGGCGCAGCTTCCTTTCCAATTCGCGCGAACTCATCCGCGCGGGCTTGACGGTCACGGCGTAACTGGGCACGTCATGAAGCGGCATGGCCCCTCCCCCGATTCGGGCGCGGGTTTCGGCGACATCGAAATCGGCGAGATCCTTCAAATCCTTTGCCAGGCGGGCCGCCATTTTGTCCGCCTGCTCCCGGAGTCGGTCCGCCGGCGTCAGGGCCGCGCGAAGAACGGGAATCTCCCGGGCGGCCACCACGGGATCCCGGTAAAGGCGCAAAGTCGCCTCCAGGGCGGCCAGCGTCATTTTATCAAGGCGAAAAGCCCGCGTCAGAGGATTCTTTTTGCATGCTTCGACGATATCCCGGTCGCCGACGATAATCCCGGCCTGCGGGCCGCCCAACAGTTTATCACCGGAAAAGGAAAGGATGCTGCATTTTTTTTCCAGCACTTCCGACACCGTCGGCTCGTCGATAGCCCAAAGCGCTCCATCCTTCAGCAGGCAGCCGCTGCCCAGATCGAACATGACCGGAATATTTTTTTCCCGGCCCAGCGCCACCAGTTGCTCGATGGATACTTCGGCGACGAAGCCCTCGACGCGGAAATTGCTGCGATGCACTTTGAGCAAAACCGCCGCATCGCTTGTCATCGCGTTGCGGTAGTCGGCAAGGTGGGTTTTATTCGTCGTTCCGACTTCCACCATACGGCAGCCGCTTTTCCGAATCACGTCGGGAATGCGAAATGAGCCGCCGATCTCGACAAGTTCGCCGCGGCTGACAATCACATCCCTGCCTTCAGCCAGCGTGTTGAGAGTCAGCAAAACCGCCGCGGCGTTGTTGTTCACGGCCATGGCTCCGTCGGCCTGCGTGATTTGTTTTAAAAGATCCGAAATGAGATCGTGACGCGAACCGCGTTTTCCTTCGTTTAAATCGTATTCCAGAGTCGAGTAGTTTCTCGCGATCTCATACACGGCGGAAGCGGCGCTTCGCGCCAGCGGCGCTCTTCCCAGATTCGTATGCACCAACACTCCCGTCGCGTTGATAACGATGCGCAGATTCGCCTCGGCCATGTGAAGCAGTTTTTCTTCGACGAGTTTGATCAGCGCGGCCCTTTCCACGTTCGCTCGACGACCTCGTTGAATCGCTTCGCGGATTTCGGCCAATACCATTTTCACGGCATTCAATACGACCGCGCGCCCTTCGCGCTGTATGGATTCCTTCAATTCATTCCATTCTATGACGATTCCCACAGCGGGCAATTTTTTTAACTTCTGTGAAACATCATTTTGCATGGCCATTGTATCCCTCAGAGAATTCCCTACAAGCCGTCAGGTTAAAGAGCATGCCTGTCGGGAAATCTATTGATAAATGCGCATTTTTCGCGGAATTTGTTTTATTTATACGGAATTTGCCACCCTTTTACACTTAAGAAAAGCTATGCTAATATTCTCTCGCTCTTTTTCTAGCACGGTTCTGCTTCGATGAAAATATAGGTTGCCAGTCGCTTACGTGCGGGTTTGTACACGCGATTTTTTTAAGCGACCTGAAGAATTTATCTTGCAGGAAGTGTTTCGGGAAAGTTAAGTATTCCGTAAGGAAAGAAAATCAATTGAGGATATCACATGGCAACATCTGTTAGTCCCGTGAGAATAAAGGCCGGAGAAGCCAAAGGCATCATTCTGCTTCTGCAATCGACGCAGACGGAATGCGATCAACTCAACGGTCCTCTTACTGAATTTGGCTTCACGGTGCATTCGGCGACTTCCTACAAACAGGGAATGTCAATTTACCGTGACAAGGATCCGAACATCATCATTCTTTCCGCGGTCATCTCCGGCGGCAGCGCTTTTGAATTTTGCAAGAGCATTCGAAGGGAAATGAAGGATTCGAATACCCCGATCATCCTGACTTCCACGATGCTGTCGGGACGTCTGCTGATCGAAGCGAAATCCAAATGGGGCGTCAACGATACGGTCATGCTGCCCGTCACGCTGGATAAAATGTATCACCTCATCCAGTATCATCTGGGCCGTGAAAACGTACGTCCGGATATGACGCAGTCGAAAATCAATAAATTTCATTCCGGCGCGAAAGCGAAGAAGAAAAAGAAGCTTAGCCGAGAAGGCGATCTTTCGGAAGTCAAGCTCGAAAAACTTCTTCGACTCATGGCCGTAAAAAAGCGATCCGGCGTTTTGACTCTCAAAAAAGACGGCCAACACATCGACCTGCACATTCAAGACGGAAAACTCGTCTACGTATCCTCAGATTACATTGAAGGCATGACCCTGTCGGATCACCTCGTTGAATCGGGCAAAGTCTCCCCCGACCGTCTTCCCGCCCTGAAAAAACGGATGGAACAGGAAAACAAACTCCTGGGTCATCTGCTGCTGGAAGTCGGACTCATGGCGCAGGATTTGCTCCAGACAACGATCTCGGAGCATATGGTCAAAAAGGCCATGCTGCCTTTTGAATGGGAAGACGGCACCTATCAACTCAGCGACGACGCTCCGCAATCGCCGCATGACGTCAATATCCAGATCGATCTCGCAAAAGTTATTTTCGACGGAATTCGCAACTCCGTTGACCCGGAGGACTTCGAGAAAAGGATCGGCGATTTGCCCGGCGCCATTTTCAAGCTCCTGCGCGACAAGGGTTTCGATATCAAAGACCTCGATTTGAATATGGAAGAAAAACGGTTGGCCTATTCATTTGACGGAGATCAACCGCTGGCGGACGCCATGTCCACCACATCCCTGTCGCCCGAGGAAATCAGCCGCCTCATCGCCGGTCTCATGGCGATGCAACTTGTCAAAATCAAGGATTGATAAAAGCGAAGCGCAATGACGAAGATTGACCGGAATTAACGCGGATTAAGCCAATCGGCCAGCTTTTCAAGATTTTCCACTTCACCCATCGAGATCAGCGTATCCCCGGGTTGGATCACGTAATCGGGGCTCGGATTGAAAATCATCTCACCGTTTTTCAGTTTGACGCCGATGATGATCAAGCCGAGTCTCTGCCGGATCGGCGCCTGCCGTAAAGAAACTCCCGACAATTCGGAAGCCTCGCTGACAGGGCTTCCCTCCATGCGGATTGTACGTTTCTCGTCCTGAAAAACTCCGTCCAGAATATCGTATATCTCCGGCCTCAAGATGCTGTTGGCCATGCTTCGGCCCACCGTGGCATAGGGGCTGACAACATGCGTGACTCCCGCGGCTTTCAATCGACGGCTCGATCCGCTTTCAATCGCTCTGGCGACAATCTCTATCCCCGGGCACAAATCGCGCGCCATCAATGCGCAAAACACCGCGTCGGCGTCCGTTGAAAGGCTGATAATCAAAGCCTTGGCGTTTTTCAAACCCGCATCCAGCAGCACATCCTCGTCCGTCGCGTTGCCGTGGATGAAGATAACGCCCATTTCTTCCAGTTGTTGCGCGTCGTCAACGTCGCGATCAATGACCACCAGGCGCGCTTTCTTCTCCCGTAATTCTTTCGCGATGACCTTGCCCATCCTGCCGTAGCCGCAGAGGATGTAGTGATTGCGCATTTTGCGTATTTCCATATTCAATCTCCTCCTGCCCAACAGATTGCGCAGGCGTCCCTCGATGGCGATCTGCGTGACGATACTGACGGAAAACAGGATATAACTTGTTCCACCTACGATGAGAAAAATCGCGAAAATTCTCCCGATTTTACTCAAGGGAAAAACCTCTCCGTATCCGACGGTCGTGATCGTGATGATCGTCATATAAAATGCGTCGAATACGGAAACACCCTCGATGAGCTTAAAACCCAGCGTTCCCATAAGCATAATGAGGATGCCCAGCGGAATGAGATTTTTCGCAAGACGAATCAGGTTCAAGTCGAATCCCCCGAATGCGTTAGCGTCTCATAATACGGAAGTTCATGACTTCTACAAGATGATCCCGATGCGAAACAGGCTTGCCGGTTGAACTTCGTGGAGTTATCATTTTTGTCAGGATGAATATCTTACTCGCCGGCAATCGCTTTTTTCCGTCCGGGGGACCGGAGCGCTATCTTTTTAACATCCGGTCCGAACTGGAAATACGAGGACATTGTCTGACCGACTTCGCCCTGGATTATCCTGAAAGTCTCCCCTCGCCGCACAGGCGATACTTCCCGCCCGCCCCGGCGGGCGGCGGTTTCGTGCGCGTCGAGGATACGCGCTTGTCATGGCGGCAAAAAGCCGAGTTGGCTTTTCAGGTCATCTATAACCTTAAGGCGCGCCGGGCGGCCCAAAGCGCGATCGCCGAATGCGGCGTCGACCTTATTTACGCCACGCAGATCGCCCACTACCTGTACCCGGAACTTTTTATCGCCGCGAAAAAACTCGACGTTCCCGTCGTGTGGAGACAATCCGATTTCCAGATCATCTGCCCGGCTTATAATTCGCTGAGAAACGGCGAGGTCTGCTCGCTTTGCGATCACTCGCTGACGCCGGCCCTGACGCATCGGTGCGTCAAGGGATCGGCGGCCATGACCGCCGTGCGCGTTTTATCCATGCACCACGCGCGCCTTCGCGCGCTGGACCGTTATCCGGCGCGCCTCGTGTGCCCCACGCGGTTCATGATCAAGCGGCTTCGCGACGCTGGTTTTCCGGCCGACAAACTGGCGTACTGCCCGACGCCGATCACCGACGCCAACCTCTCTCAATGGCGTAAGCCGAAATCCAAAGAGAATATTGTTCTATATGTCGGAGGTCTGTACGAGGCCAAGGGCGCGCGCGTGGCCGTCGAAGCGTCGATGAACGAATCCTGGAAACTCATTATCGCCGGCGACGTTGCGACGCCTTACGCCAAAAGGCTTCAACAAGACGTCGCCGACGCGAGATGCGGCAACATTCAATTCGTCGGTTTCGCCGGCGACGAGAAACTTCGCGATCTATACTCGCAAGCTACGATTCTCGTCATCCCTTCGCTCTGGCACGAAAACCTTCCCAACACTTTTCTGGAGGCCAAAGCCGCCGGAATTCCCGTTGTCGCCTCGGATACGGCGGGCATGCGCGAATTTATCCGCCACGGCGAAAACGGCCTGCTTTTCAATCCGGGCGATCCGGCCGAACTGGCTCACCGCATCGCCGGTCTGTTAAACGATCCGATCACCGCGCGGAAACTGGGCGAGGCGTCCCGGGATGAATTCACCGAAGTCCACTCCATGAAAAACCACCTGGACCGACTGGAAGAAATTTTCACGCAGGTCATTCGGGAAAAGTCTATTCGATCCTGATGTCGGCGCCGCGGAGTTTCGAGTAAAGACTTTGGTTGAAGGGATTTGAATCTTCCGAAGATGCGTCGAAATAATCCGGATGCGTCTCTCCGGTGGCGACGACGGCGTATATCGCATACTCGCCGGCGGACTGAGCCCCGTCGTTTATTTCCCACTGCATCTGATAATAAACGGCGTCGCCGGGACTTAAGTCGACCGTTTCCTGGGAAGCGGTCGTTCCGGGATAAAGGTCTCCGAAAACGACCTGCCCGCCTTGCATCACGGAAAAAGTTTCCGCCGGACTGTATGCGGAAGATAAAGCGACGTCCTTCGTGGAAACATTTTCCGCGGCCAGCGTGATCTGTACGACGGATCCGACGTGAAAACGGTTGCCGTTGGTCGTCACCGTAAAATCCACCGACCGGGAAAGGGAAAAAGTATCCAGCCGCGATTCCGGCACGCCTTTGACAATCCGAAATGACTGCTCGGCGGCATGGTAGTAAGGATAACTGGCCTGCAAAGTCCAGTCGCCGTCGGAAAGATCCTTCGGAAGCTGGAAATAGCCTTCCTCATCGGTCAGCATCGACACGCCGACGTCCGTAAGCTCCACGCGGATCATGTCGTGCTTTTCGGCGTCCTCTAAAATCACCTGCCCCGTAAGAATATCGTGCTTGATCGTGGAGGAATCATCGGAATCGAATCCCGACAGCCGGTCGCCGAGTTCATCGGAACATGCCCCGGTCATGATCGAAGCCGTCAAACCGATCAGGAAAAATATTCGGGCGCTGAAATTTCTCATAATGTTTACGCCGATTGCCGTCGCCGGCAGATTATTCATCGCGCCTTATTATCTCACAGCCGGGCCGAGGATGCATCAAGATGCTTTTCCCTTTAATGATGAAGCGAAAAACGATCGTGACTCCAAATCCATTGCTCCGGCTTTTCCATGATAATTTTTTCCCAGGCCGAAACGCACGCTTGCGTGACCAGGCGGTCGAAATCGGATTCGCCGGCCTCCGGCATTTTGAGCGCGGGCCCGATGACGACGCGGTGAAACCCCGGCCCGGATCGTTCGGACCGGCACGTCAGAATCGGGCATTCATGTTCCCGCAGAAGCTTGGCGACGGTGCTTTCGGCGACGATTCTCCTGTTGCCGAAACGCACGATGGCGCCGGCGTCGCGGCTCACGCCGCGGTCGACGGGAAAAGCGACGCATTCGTTGGCGCGAAGCCTGCCGACGATCTCATCCAGGTCGTAAGGCTCGTAAAAAGTCCCGAGCCCGTGTCTTTGCCGGAGTCTTCTGATCCACATGCGGTAATAAGGATGCTCGATTTTCCGGTCGGCGAGATGAACGGGAACGCCGCTTTCAGCGATCATCCAAAGGCCGAAATCCAATGAGCCGAAATGCGCGGAAAGCAAAACGGCTCCCCGCCCGCCGCTCAATGCGGATTGCAGCAGATCCATGCCCTCCAACGAAGCCATTTTTGTAAAATCGCCGTCGTTCAAATAATCCGCCAGCAGATAATCGACGGCCATTTTACCGCGATTGACGGCGGATGCGCCGCGGATCCGTTCAAGGTCTTTTTCGCCATATGCCGCACCGAGCGCCGCCCGCAGGTTTTTATCCGCCTTTTGGCGCCGCTCGGGCGACAGGATGTACGACAAACGCCCCAGTCCGGCGCCCACTTTGTCGGCGGCCCCGCGAGGAAGCTTTTTCAAAAATTTTCCGGCCAGCGTCGTCAGGCTTCGATGCAGGAAATGATCGCCGGCGGCTTTGGCGTTGGGATTGAGATGAGGCGGCTCGTCCGGCGGTCGCTTTTTCCACCGACGATGCATCCAGACCCACTCGGTCGGGTAATTGGCGATCTGCCGGCTGATGTGTTCGTTCAAAATCCTGGTGTATTCATGAATGTCGGCCCGGTTGTCTCCCGTTTTCGGCCGCGGCACGGGCTTGCTGATATTGAGGATATGGCGGCCGTTCGGCTCCCGGTGAACGAAGCACGCCAGAACGTCCAGATCCAGCGCGTAAGCCAGATAGGCGGGCCCCGTGGGCGTGTGGGCGAGCCTGCCCATAAACGGCGCGAACACGCCCCGCACCTTCGTATCCTGGTCCATCAGGAGTCCGAGGAACTCCTTGTCCTGCAATACTTTCAGAATTTCCCGGAATCCCTCGTCGCCGCCGCGCGTGATCGGGGCGTAATGATATTTGCGCCGGTGATCGTTGAGGAGTTTGTCGATTCGCTCGTCATAAAGCGACCGGACGACGGGCCTGATCGGATAGCCCTTGCTGCTGGCGAAGGCGGCCATAAGCTCCCAGTTTCCGATGTGCCCCGTCACCAAAAGCCCGCCGCGCCCGGACTTGAGCATGTCGATCATATTCTGTTCGCCGTCGAACTGAATATAGTCTTTGAAATAGCCCTCGCCTTTGAATATCTCGTCGAAATGAAAAAGCTCGAAAAAACTCTGTCCTAAATTGGCGAAGGTCGCGGCTCCCGTTTCCCGGCGCCATTGACTTGATGAATTGGGAAAGGCGATTTTCAGATGCCGTAAAACTTTTTTCCGGTCCGGCCTCAGCACAAAAAACGCCGCCCGCCCGATCCCGCGCCCCAGGGGCAATCCCAGGCGTAAAGGCGCCGCCGCGCCGAAGGCCATGACCATTTTAGCAGCGACATAAATAGCGTCGTTTTTAATTTTTTGTACAGTTGGGGATTTCTTCAAAGCCTGCTCCGGACCGGTTGGCGGTCATCATAGCGCCCCGGGCGCACATAAATCCACCGGCGCCGGTTTACGGCGCCGCCGGTCGAGCTTTCCATCATGAACTTTAAGTGTCAAAGCGGCCCTTTATTCGACCAGCTTTTCGTTGACGAGCAGAACCACGTCCATCACGGTTTCCCAGGACTCGATATCGTCTTCGGTTATTTCAATCTCGAATTCATCGGCCAGGAGATTGCCGAGTTCTTCCAGATCGTATGGATCGGCGCTCAGATCGTCCATAAGAAAATTGGAGGTTTCCACCTCTTCGGAATCCAGGTCCAGTTGATCGCAGATGATCCTGACGACGATTTCCTCGATGTTTTCCGTCATGATTTTCCCATCCACTTAATAAAAATTCCCGTGGAGTTACGCCATGATCTTGCTTAAGTATTCAACCACATCGGAAACAAGCCGTATTTTTTCCACGTCCTCTTCCGGAATCTCTTCGATTTCGAATTCATCCTCGACGCCGATCACCAGTTCAACGACGGTCAGGCTGTCGGCGCCGAGATCCTTGATGAAATCACTTTCGGGTTTGACCTGCTCCGGCGTCAGCGGATTTTCCTTGCGTTCGATTTTTGTGCAGACGACCTGTACAACCCGATTGTAAATATCCAGTTCTTTTCCCGTGTACATAAGCTCTCCTAAAAGTCAATCCCTTCGATTCATATCATCAATCCGCCGTCCACGACGAATACCTGGCCGGTAATATAGGACGCGCCCTCTCCGGCGAGAAAGGACACCATGGGAGCCACGTCTTCCGGCTTCCCGGCGCGTCCAAGAGGGATGCGCTCGATCGCCTCTTCAAGCTGCTCCGGCGTCATGCTTCCGATCATGCCGTCGCTTCCCGTGTCGATCAGACCGGGCGCCAGGGCGTTGACCAGAATATTGCGCGGCGCCAGTTCCTTCGCCAGGGATTTCGTCATGCCGATGATGGCGGCTTTCGTGGCGGAATATATCGTCTGGCCGGCGTTGCCGGCGATGCCCACAACGGAACTCATCAGAATAATCCGCCCCGAGCCCTTGCGTATCATGGGACGGATGGCCGATTTGGCGCAGCGAAAAGCCCCGGCCAGATTGACCTGCATGACGCGCTCCATCTCTTCTTCCGACGTCATCACGGCCATGTTGCTTTGCGTCACGCCGGCGTTGACGACCATGACGTCCAGCCCGTCCACCGCCTTGAAAAAATCATATACGCTCTTTTTCACGGAAACGGGATCGGCCACGTCGATCTGAACGATCATACCGTCGCCCCCGTCGGCGATGATCTCATCAAGAACATTTTGCGCGCCCTGCTGCCTTTTATCGAAGCCGACGCCCACGTAAAAGCCGTCCCGGCCCAGGCGGCGGGCCGCCGCGGCGCCGATGCCCCGGCTGGCTCCCGTAACAAAGGCGGAACGCTTGTTTTCGTCTTGCATGTCCATTCGTCAATCTCTATAAGATCAAAATTACCGGACTTAATGCGCAAAAACTTCTTGGCAAAATATTTAGCCTTTGGCAAGTCAATTTCTTTGTGAAAATCAATTAGGGTTTAAAAGCCGGCCGGCAATCAAATGGCGTCGAGCTGTGAAATGTCGCCGGGAGCGGATATGGAGATACAGGGGACGTCATTTATTATGCGTTTGGCCATATTCGTCAGCGTGGCGCCGGGGCCGCATTCAATAAAAATGCCGGGGGTCATTTGCAGTGCGCCATGCACGCATTTTTCAAACAAGACGCGGTCTGTGACCTGCCGGAATAATAAATCGCGAACCTTGCCGGCGTCGGCGTTTGGCAGGCCGTCGACGTTGCTGATGACGGGAAATGCAAAATCGTTGAAATCGATTCGACGCAAATCCGCGTCCAGAGCCTTGGCGGCGGGCGACATCATCGGACAATGGAAAGGAGCGGAAACCTTCAACGGGATAAAGCGCCGGACGCCGTGCTCTTTGGCCAGATCGCCCGCCTTTTTCAAGGCGTCGGTCGCGCCGGAAATCACGACCTGGCCTCCGCCGTTCAGGTTGGCGACCCATACCCCCTCGCCTACGGCGTCGCAAAGTTTTTGCGCTGCGTCCACATCGCTTCCCAAAAGCGCGGCCATGCCCCCTTCGCCCAGCGGCACGGCGTTTTGCATATATCTCCCGCGCTTTCGCGTCAGGGAAATCGCATCTTCCAGCCCGAGGGCGCCGGCGGCGACCAGCGCGGAATACTCGCCCAGCGAATGCCCGATAGCGGCCGCAACCTCAAAATCCCTCTCGTGGCGCAGCACCTCGTAGATGGCGATGCTCACGGCCAGGACGCAGGGTTGCTGATATTCGGTTTGCGTGAGTTTGTCGGCGGGGCCGTTAAAGCATAAGCCCAAAAGATCGAAACCGGCCGCTTGATGCGCCCGGTCGAAAACGGTTTTAGCCGCCGGAAATTTTTCGTAGAAATCGCGTCCCATTCCCACGGAAGAAGAGCCCTGCCCGGGGAATAAAAGAACCAGGCGGGCGGAAGCCATGAGCCTATTCTTCCTCTTGCGCGACGACCTCTTTGCCCTTGTAGTAACCGCAGTGCGGGCAAACGCGATGGGAAACGATGTTTTCCTGGCAGTTGGGGCACTGGATGACATTGGGCGCCTTGACGCCGTGATGCGCGCTGCGAAGCCCTTTCACCCGGTGACTGACTTTTCGTTTCGGTCGAGCCATTTTCAACTCCTCGTATTCTGTAGCCTCCGCTCGCGGCGGAGGAATCATCTCATTTTTTTACAGCGGCACGTTTCCCGATTCAAATCGGCGCCGCATCCCGCGCATAATCCCTTGCATCCGGGATCGCATAAAACGACCGCGGGAAAAAGCAATCCTACGGCATCGAGGGCGTAGTGCGCAAGATTAATCTCATCGCCCCCGAAGTAGGAGAAACCCTCGCTTTCATCGCTGAAAGGGCCGATATTCCCGCGATCCTCGATGGCGACGCCCTTGACGGGAAGGCGTATCGTCGCTTCGAACTCGCTCGCGCATCGCGCGCACGCCATATCGGCTTTGATCGCGACCCTGCCCGCCATATTGACCGTTTTGTGAATGATCTCGATATTCACATCGGCGCGCCCGGCTGATATTCCCATGACATCAGGCCTGTCGCCGATGGCCCGCCGGATATCCGCAGGCTCCAGATCAAATTCACAGCGGCGAGGCCCCGAGGCCAAATCCGCGATTCGAACGATCATAACCGCCTCCGGACACAAAGCGCGCTGTCGTTATCACGAAGGCTTTGGCGATGTCAAGCTCGGAATGGAATTTCGGATATCGAGTTTCGGGTCTTCTGAAAGCCATTAGCATCGACTTAAAAAATATATAAGCAAAAATTTGGTTCTTCGAAGATTACCGTACTTCATCATGAAATGAAGAAGAAAATTATTTTTCGTCCTTATAAAAGGATCGGAAGACATGTCGACAATTCGGTGATTTATTGGTGGCTTTATCGCGGTCTCCTGACGCCCAAATAGGAAATGTCCTTTCAAACTACACACATGTGTTAAATGCTTAGGAAAGGTTTTTTCTCATGTATCTGTGTTACGTTGATGAATCGGGAAATCTGGATTGCCAAATCAATGACCGGTGCAAAGACGACGAGGTTAAGCCCCCTCTATTCGTGCTTTCCGCCCTTTGCGTTTGGGATCATCATTGGCCGAAATTTTCCGGATTCATCGATCAAAGAAAAGAAGCCCTGAAGCAAAAAATATTTCGGACCCGAGGGGTGCAACTGGGTCTTTCCGACTGCGAACTGAAATCCTCGTGGATTCGCATACGGAAACTGAGGAGAAAAAATCCCTTTCTCTCCAATTTATCGGACGAGGACTTAACCGGGTTAGTGAACTTGTGTTACCAGCAAATCGAATACGCCAAGATGACTTTATTCGCCGTCATTATCGACAAAAGAAAATTGCTCGAACATTTCGACTCCGATAAACTGCACCGTAAAGCCTGGGAATTGCTTCTCGAACGCGTGGAAAATTTTATGCGGGAACGGCACGACCGGCACAAGGTCATTTTTATGGTTCTTCGAGGATTACCGTACTTTAACGCCCACTTCTCCAACTTTGCGAAGAAGAAAATTATTTTTCGCCGCCCAAAAGGGCGGTCGTCGATCCTTGACATTTCCTTTGGGATGGAAAAGCCCGTCATTTAAGGTTTTGAAAGGACATTTCCCTATTTGGGCGTCAGGAGACCGCGATAAAGCCGCCAATAAATCACCGAATTGTCGACATGTCTTCCAATCCTTTTATCTCGAAGGGATTGCCCGCGACGTCGATCAAAAACGTCCTTTCAAAACCTATGAGCAAAAATTCCATCCCTTTAGGCAATGTCAAGGACGAAAAATAATTTTCTTCTTCGTTTCATGATGAAGTACGGTAATCCTCGAAGAACCATTTTTATACGCGACGATATCGGCGTCCAGGCCAATAGAAGATTGGCGGAGAAACACGCTTATCTGTTGAAAACCCAGTCGACTTCCGGGCTGAGGCTCAAGCACGTCATAGAAATGCCCTTGTTCGTGCGTAGCGAGCTATCGAACGGAGTTCAACTGGCCGATTTTATTTCTTACAATTTCTATCATGCCTACGAATACGACAAACCGGATTATCCCTTTCTGCAAAAAATATTGCCGAGGGTTTACAGTTCCCAAAATACCTACGAACGTAAGTTGGACGGCATCAAAGTTTTTCCGCCGGAAAGCGAACTGACGAAAATAACGCAGAGAATCGAAAAGGCTTTTGGGGAGACTTGAGTTTTCGCTTTAAAAGAAATGAAGTCCGGCGGGGCAAAACCCTATACAGCCGACTAGCGGCACCAGACTGTCGGTAATAGTCTGTAATTCACCGTTTTTTGTCAAGCTTATTATCTGATTATTCCCTCAAGGCAGGACCCAAGCGATGAGCTTGCCCAATTCTTGGGATTCCGTTTCTCCCTTGCCATATGCATCGTAAAATGAAAAACCTACGAAAGTGAGACGTCTATAAGTGGAAGCAATCTATATTTGGCAAAGAATACGTATTAATCTCATTCACTCCCTGATCGAGGACCGTCAGCAGATCCTTTGGCGGTGAAATCGAATACTTGCGATTCGATCAACCGCCGTACATACTGCCCTCCTCATAATCTCTGCACCAGAGTCAGGTATATTTTGGAATCTTCGACAGCGGGAAATATTGAAAATATCGAATTAAGCGTCGTGATCCCGGCCAAAAATGAGGAAAACACTATCGGCGGTTTAATTGCCGATATTCAGAGCGTCTGCCGCCGCGCCGAAATCCGATGTGAAATTCTGGTCGTCACGGAAAACCCGTGGGACGCAACCTGGAAAAACGCCGGGGATGCCATGGCCGTCGCATTGGTTCAGCAAATGCCGGGATACGGCGGAGCTTTGCGCGAAGGATTCGGACGATGCCAAGGCCACTGGATTCTCACCATGGACGCCGACCTTTCCCATCCTCCGGATTTCATCGAAAAACTCTGGGAAATCCGGGAGAATTACGATCTCCTGATTGCCAGCCGCTGGGCGCCCGGCGGCGGCGCCGACATGCCCCGGCATCGATATTTTCTCTCCAAAGTCCTCAATTATATTTTTGCGCTTATCTTGAATATTCCGATCAAGGATATTTCCTCCGGATACCGCCTCTACCGAAAAGCGAGCCTTGAGGCCGTCCGGTACGAGGGCTCAAATTTCGACATCCTGCAATCGATTCTCTCGGGCCTGCTGGCGGCCGACTGCCGCGTTGGCGAAATTCCCTTTCACTATCGGCCGCGCGTTAGCGGCAGCAGCAATGCGCGCATCTTCGAATTCGGTTTCGACTATCTCAAGGCCGTTTTCAGGATTATCAGAGCGAATCGCTTGCGCAAAAGAAAGTGAATTTTATCCGCAGGCGCTTTTGAATCACGCCGGATGACTTGATTTCAATTTCAAAACGGCTAATTTGTCACGGCGAAAAGCTACGGGGAACTATTGGCGCGCATTTCAAGCGCCAAAAAGGAGAAGTCATGAAATTGGTTATCGTGGGAGGCGGCGGCATCCGCACACCGCTTTTTATCGAATCTTTGCTCAAGCGCCAGGCCGCTTCGGATCAAACCATCACGCACGTCACGCTCCACGATATTCAGGCAAGCAGGCTTGAAGTGATCGAAGCCATGGCCGCGCACCTGATTCGCAAAATCGATTCGCCCCTGAAAATCGAAACGACGACGGACCTGGACCGGGCTCTCGCAGGAGCAGATTTCGTCGTCACGACGCTGCGCGCCGGATTCGAAAAAGGGCGCATCATCGACGAGAAAACGGCGATTCAAAACGGACTGATCGGCCAGGAAACCGTCGGAGGCGGCGGATTCGCCATGGCCATGCGCAGCATCCCGGCGGTTTTGAACGTGGCCGAAAAAGCCGCGAAGGCCGCGCCGAATGCGTGGATCATCAATTTCACCAATCCTTCGGGAATCATCACGCAGGCTCTGCACGACGCGGGATTCGCCCGGTCCGTGGGCATCTGCGACAGCGCCGACACCATCGCCCGAAGCGCATCCAACTTTTACCATGTTCCCGAAAATCTGGTTGAGCTCAAAGTCTACGGACTGAATCATTGCAGCTTCGCGGAAAAGGTTTACTTCGGCAATGATGACAAGACCGGCGACATACTGGCCGACGACGCCTTCATGGATTCCATCATGGCCCTTTACGACAAGGAGGAACTGCGTTCCTTCAAGGCCCTGCCCAACGAATACCTTTATTATTATTTCTATCCGCGGCAGGCTTACGAGAAGATCGCCGCGGAGAAGCAATGCCGCGGAGAACTGGTGATGGCGCTGCACACGCGGTTTTTCGAAGGCGCCGTAAAAGACGGAAAACTCTTGAGCGGCGGCGAACTGCTGAACCTGCAGACCAGGCTTTTAGCCGAACGCAAAGACAGCTACATGGAATACGCCTGGGAAGACACCGGTCAGCAGACCCGGCCGGAGGCGGCCAAGGGCGGCGGCCGGGAGGAAGAAGGCGAAGGCTACGCGGGCGTGGCTCTTTCCTTTATCAAAGCGCTCGGATCCGCCGAGCCCACGCGCCTGGTCGTCAATTATCCCAGCATGGGCGCGATCAAGTTTTACGCCCATCGCGACGTGGCCGAATTGACGTGCGAAATATCCTCGAAAGGCGTGAAACCGCTGGCGGTCGAATCGATGCCGGATAAAGTCGAAGCGCTTCTCAAGGAACTCAAGCTGTACGAAAACCTCACTTGCCAGGCCTGCCGGAGTCTTTCACGGCGTCACGCGCTGCTGGCGCTTGAAGTCAATCCCCTCGTGGGTCGTGAAAAAGCCGCGGCGCTTCTCGATGATTACGCCGCCGCGCACGGCGGAACGATCAAAGCCGTCGCCGAAGGAAAATAACTCATGAAAGTTTTCATTCCCTCGACCGGGCGGATATTTCTGGATCTTGTTTTTTCCGGGCTCGATCGCATCCCCGTGCCCGGCGAGGAGCATTTCGCAAAAAGCCTGGGAGTCATGGCCGGCGGGATGTACAACGCCGCCCGCGCGCTTCATCGCCTGGGCGTCAATGTGGAACTGGCCGCGGATTTGGGAAACGATTTTATTTCCAAAATCATCCTTGATTTCTGGGAATCCGACGGCCTGCCGAAAACCTTCCTGCGTGTTCATGACAAAGCCGCCGCCGCGGTGACCTGCTCGTTCAGCCTTGCCGAGGACCGGGCGTTTTTGAGTTATGTGGACGAAAAACCGGTTCCGCTTTCCGATCCAGGCATCATCGACGACCGCGGCATTCAGTGCGTTCTCTTATCCGGCATTCCCGAAAGCGATATTTTCATCCCTTTGCTCAAAAAAGCCAAAGAGCGCGGAGTCATGATCCTCATGGACTCGCAATTCGATCATCCCCCCATGACAAATGACTGGATGAAAACTCTCATCGCGCTGACGGATTACCTTTTTTGCAACGAAAGCGAATCGAAGGCCATTAGCGGCTTTGACAACGCCGAAGAAGCCGGAAAGGCCCTGCGGGATATGGGAACGACCTCGGTCATCAAACTCGGGCCCGGCGGCGCCCTTCTCACCGGCTCCAAGGACGTCAAGAAGCTTCCCGCCCCTTCCGTACACGTCGTGGACACCACCGGCGCGGGAGACTGCTTCGTCGCCGGATTCTGCTACGCGAAACTTCGCGGCGAAAGCGACGAGAGCGCCCTGGCTCACGGCATCGCGTGCGGCTCTTTAAGCTGCACCGGCCCCGGCGGCGGCGCCGCGCCGTATGAGCGCGAACTGACGGATTGCGTGAAAGAACACTTCGGTTAAAAAGCGCTTTTTTCCTTGGAAAACCAGCAACAATTTTATCCTGAAATAAATATTTGTATTGCGATAGTAATTCAGCGAAAGTACAATTCGCCGCTTTTTCGAAAAAGTGACTGCTGACCATTGAACAAGAGACAGACCGGAAAATCATTAGATTGCATAATCCGGGCGGAGGATGCCATGCTGATCGCGTTCACGTACAATCTTCAAATGACGCAAAATGAGGACGAGGCGGAGTTCGACCGCCCCGAAACCGTGGAAGCCATTGCCGCTTCACTGACGCGATTGGGACACCAGGTGGAACTGGTCGAGGTATCCGGCCCCGCCTCCCGGATCGTCGCTCGGCTGGAAGCGCTCAAGCCGCAACTGGTCTTCAATACGGCGGAAGGGAAATACGGCCGATATCGCGAAGCCTTTTATCCCGGTCTTTTCGATCAACTCGGCCTTCCGTTCACCGGCTCGGACGCCTATGTCTGCTCCGTGACTCTGGACAAACGCCTGACGAAGATGATGCTGTCTTCGGCCTGGATTCCGACGCCGCAGTATTACTTCGTCGACAACATGAGTAACTGGAATCCGCCGGAGTTGCGTTTTCCGGTTATCCTCAAACCCAACTTCGAGGGAAGCTCCAAGGGCATTACGCAGGATTCCATCGTGGACCGCCTCGACGACGTGAAGGATCGCGCCGAAGCGCTGCTGAAGCGTTATCCCAGCGGCGTGCTGATAGAGGAGTTCATCGCGGGAAAAGACGTAACCGTTCCTTTTCTGGAGGCGGTCAGACCGAAAACCGGCGGCATCCTGCCTCCGGCGGAATACATAATCGCCACGGAAGCCATGCAGGATCGGAAGTACAACATCTATGATTTCGAATTAAAACAATTCGACTATGAATCTGTTTCAGTTCGCGTTCCGGCGGAAATATCCCATGACGCCATGCGGGAAATCATGACCCTGTCGAAACGCATTTACGAGATTCTCGGAGTGCGTGACCTGGGCCGCGTCGATTTCCGCGTCACGCCCGACGGCAAGCCCTATTTTATCGAACTCAACGCTTTGCCGAGTCTGGAGCCCGGAGCCGGCATATACATTTCCGCCGGCGTCGCCGGATTGCACGGGATGGACGCGGTGATGTCCGCGGTCATTAAAAACGCGGCCAAAAGACAGGGCGTGGAAATCACGAAAAGCAGATCGCGGTTGCGCCGCAAATCTTATCGCGTCGGCCTGACGTACAATTTAAAGCGGATCATCCCCTTAGACAGCGACGGCGACGACAGCGAAGCCGAATACGATTCCCCCACAACCGTAGAAGCCATCGGCAACGCCATCGAGTCCTTCGGGCATGACGTGGTTTTCCTGGAGGCGACGCCGGAGCTGCCGGCCATCATCGGCGCGTCGTCCATCGACTTCGCCTTCAACATCGCCGAGGGCATCCAGGGACGCAGCCGCGAATCCCAGGTCCCGGCCATTCTGGAACTTCTGGACATCCCCTACATCGGGTCGGATCCGGCGACCATGTCCATCGCCCTGGACAAAGCCCTGTGCAAAAAAATCCTGACCCAGGCCGGCATCCCCAATCCCAAATTCTTTGTCATGCGCACCGGCAACGAGCGTATTCCCAAGGAAATGAGTTTTCCCTTGTTGGTCAAACCCGTCGCCGAGGGAAGCTCCAAGGGCGTCATGGCGAAAAGCGCCGTTGAAGATGAAAATCAGCTTCGCGAGGTGGCGGGCGAATTGATCCGCCAGTACAAGCAGTCGGTGCTCGTCGAAGAGTTTCTGGTGGGCCGGGAATTCACCGTCGGCCTGCTCGGCGATTACAGGCCGAAGGTTCTGCCGCCGATGGAAATTATTTTCAACAATCCCGAAGTCAAAAGACCGGTTTACTCCTTCGATCACAAACAGAAGGAAAGCCCGGAAATTCGATACCAGGTTCCCGCCCAGCTCGACGCGAAACTGCTCCGGGAAATCGAAAAGGTGGCGCGCGGCGCATTCAACGCCCTGGGCTGTCGCGACGTGGCCCGCGTGGATATCCGCCTGGACAACAAGGGCAAGCCGTACTTCATCGAGTGCAATCCGCTGCCGGGTCTGACGCCGGAATGGTCGGACCTTTGCCTGATCGCCAAAGCCGCCGGGATGGATTACCGCACGCTGATCGGCGAAATCATGGCCCCTTCCATCCGACGCCTGCGTGAAAAGGAAAAACTCAACGCAAAAGCAAGGATGCAGTCATGACGAAAACAACGGACGGCGAAATTCGCGGCGAGCATAAGCCCCGCAGCCTCACGGCGGCGATGGAGCTTTCCTATCAGGAAAAGCGATGCCGCGTCAGGGATCTGGGTCTTATTATCGGACGCTGCGGCACGGGCTTAAACAATGCGATCACCGACGTCCCCGGAGTTCAGGTCGGACACTCGACGATCATTCGCGGCGAAGGCAAGCTTCTTGCCGGCCGCGGACCGGTTCGCACGGGCGTTACAGCCATCATGCCCAACGCGCGCAATATCTTCATGGAGCGCGTGATCGGCGGCGGCTTCGTCCTCAACGGCGCCGGGGAAGTTTCAGGATTGACGCAGACCCAGGAATGGGGGCTGATTGAAACGCCCATCCTCCTGACCAATACCCTCGCCGTGGGAACATGCTCCCAGTGGTGCGTGCGATATATGGTCAGCAAATATCCCAGCATCGGCAAAGAACACGACGTGATCATTCCCCTCGTCGGCGAATGCGACGACTCATGGCTCAACGACATCGCCGGCCGGCACGTCAAGGAAGAGCACGTTTTCGAAGCCATCGAAAGCGCGAAAGGCGGCCCCGTCATCGAAGGCAACGTCGGCGGCGGAACGGGCATGATCAACTGCGACTTCAAGAGCGGCATCGGTTCGTCTTCGCGCCGGCTGCCATCGAGCAAAGGCGGTTACATCATCGGCGTTTTGGTCATGAGCAACTTCGGCCGCCTGGCCGATCTGCGGATGGGCGGAATCCCGGTGGGTGAAATCCTGGCGCCGCAATATGAAGACCTGCGTACGCGCCGGTCCATCGACGGCAGCATCATCGCCGTGATCGCCACCAACGCCCCGCTTTTGTCTCATCAGATCAACAGGCTCTGCAAACGCGCGGCGCTGGGCATCGGCCGGGCCGGTTCATACGCGGCGCACGGCTCCGGTGAAATCGTCATCGGGTTTTCCACGGCCAACACCATCGCCAGAGGATTGCGAAAACGCACGCATGAAATCACGATCCTGGCCGACGAACATATGGATCCTCTCTACAAGGCTGTCATCGACGCGACGGAGGAAGCGATCCTCAACGCGCTGTGCGCGGCCACCGGCATGACCGGCATCAACAACAGGTACGCGCCGTCGCTTCCCCTGGACCAGGTGCGGGAGATCATCGCGAAATATCAGCCTCCCTGGGATCCGGGCAAACTCCCGCCGACGATTCGCCGCCGCAAGCATTACGCCGGTCCCAAAAAACAGGCCGCCGGGTATGAGGATGGGCTGAAGAAAGACTGATGGAATAAAGCTCAGTCAGGATGACCTGTTTAATAAAAGTGAGATTTTTCAGGAATTATTCGGCTGCATATTTCATAATTATTCTAATCATCAGTGTTTTTACAATAATGAAAATGGCAACTGAACGAACAAGAGTCAAGTTCAATACATGAAGCATTTTCACTAATTGCGCTAAAAGTGTGCATTGAAGTATATGTCTTCGAAACAATTGACACGTAACAATCGCATAAGCAAATAGAAAAACCGTACGAGTTATCACAATACAATTTATCATCAATTTCTTCTTGTGAAAAATCGCATATAAAGTCAACATCGATTGCACAATCATACGATTCAATATTTTTACAAAATAGATCGATGCAATTATAATTTATATCCAAACTATCTTCGTTTTCATTTCCATCATCTTTTTCATCATCACTCTCGGAATCGCCACAATCACAGGAGATTGAGGAAATTAAAATGAAAAGGGGAACAATAAAAATTAAAAAGAAAAGAAAGCACAAGTTCTTCATGCTGAAATTCCATGCAAATAATACTTTGAAAGAGAAAAGCTTTGAGTAGAAAAGAAATTGCAATGACCAAATTCGTGACAGCCACTTACTATTTGTGAGATATATTGGATATATTTTATTATATGTTGGCTTTGTTCATTTTCTCTACAGCTTCGCTGTTCTTGAGTTTTTGAACGCAAAATCTTCATCAGTTGTCCTCATTGCTGCAACATTATAGAGAATATCAAAATTCTAAAATTCAAGCAACGCGTCTATCAAACATGCGGCCCGATGGGACGCTTCCTGTTTTGTATGACCTTTTTTATACCCCGGATGAATCCGGGGCCCTATTCGCACGTTGTCCCTACGGGACACAATCAAAGAATTTCGCGATCTGCATAGCCTCGAACGAAAAGACTGTCGATTAATGAAAAACGCCCAACTCTTGTCATTCCGACCGTAGCGAAGCGAAGTGGAGGAATCCCTTTAACGATGCGTGTATCTTTAGTTAAAACACAAACTTCAGCATGACGATGGCGTTTCATTGGAGGAATACTATTTCAATGATTTTATTTTAACGCTTTGGCTTCCTGTACCGGAACTTCTTCGATTTTTTTGATCGCGATGCGGTTGATCTGGCGCTGATCGGCGTCGAGGATGTTGATTTCATAACCGTCGAGTTCCAGGGTTTCCCCTTTATCCGGAATGCGTCCGATGACGTCGAATATCCATCCGCCGATGGTGGTGTAGTCGCCGTCGGGAGCGTCTTTACCGAAAATATCGAAAAGATCGTCGATATCCACGCCGGCGGCGGCTTCGACCCAGTTGCCGTTTTGCACGATCTGCGGTTCGTCCTGTTCGGGATCGTATTCGTCCTCGATCTCGCCGACGATTTCCTCGACGATATCCTCGATGGAAACCAGGCCGCTGGTTCCGCCGTACTCGTCGACGACCACGGCGATCTGAACCTTCTTTTCCTGAAACTCCTTGAGGAGATCGCCCACCGGTTTGCTTTCGGGAACGAAATACGGCTCACGCAGAATGTCGGCCAGATCCACATCGCTGCTGTCTTTGCCCCAATAGCGCAACAGGTCTTTGGCGTAAACGAAGCCCACGATGTGGTCGACGTTTTCCCGGTATACGGGAATCCTGGAATGCCCCGACTTCAAGATGGTTTCAATGATATCCGGGATGGCGGTATCCTCGGAAACCGCATCGACTCCGATCCTCGGCACCATGACTTCGTCGGCCTGCGTGGAGAGTAAATCGATCACGCCCAGGAACATTTCGCTGGCTTCTTCGTCAATCAGGCCTTCGTCCTGAACCTCGTCGAGAAATTCGCCGAGGCGCTCTTCCGCCTCTTTGACCTTGTCTTTTTTTGTTTGGGAATCCTTGAATAGATTTTTGAATTTATCCCAAAGGGAATCTGGAGGCAAATCAGGCGCCCTCCTTCGGCCGCCGGACCGCATGAAAAGCGGTCAAACATTTCTTATCGACGAATCTTATCAATTTCCACCGCAAATGCAATTGACTTTCTCACTTGTCTGCGCAAAGGATTTCGACAAATTTCAAGTACAATTCCCGCTCGACTTTTTCCATCTCCCGAGCTTTTTTCGCGTCCACGTTTTCATGGTCGTAACCGAGCAAATGGGCCAGGCCGTGCGCCAGGCAAAAAAGAACTTCCTCGACGGGCTTCATCCCCGCGCCTTTCGCGTTGCGCGCGCAAGTCTGCGTGGATATGACGATCTCCCCCAACAGGGGATTGTCGAAAACCGGATACTCCGAATCTTCATCATCGTATGAAAAGCTCAAGACGTTCGTCGGCTTGTCCCTGTTCATATATTTTTTATTGATGGTTTGAATCGTTTCGTCATCGACAAAAACAACGGAGACTTCCCGGCCGGCGCACCCCCGGCTTTTCAGGACGCTTTCCATCATCCGGGCAACGGCTTTTTCGGGAATCTCCACGACACACTGGTCGTTACGAATCAGGATTTTTGACAAGCGATGAATCCTTCTTTTTCGCCTTGGAGCCGTCGGCGTCGGGATATTCGATGCGGCTGTGATAAAAACCGGTCATCATTTTCAAAAAAGATGTGGTAATCTGCTGCAGATCGGCCAGGGCCAGATCGCACTCCGATAATTGATCGTCGAGATAGACTTCGCTCAGGCTGTCGCGAATCAGCTGTTCCAGGCGAAGCGGCGTCGGATTTGAAAGTTCCCGCGCCGCGCTTTCCACGTGATCCGCCAGCAAAATCAGGGCGGCTTCCCGTGACCGCGGTTTGGGTCCCGGATAGCGATATTCGCTTTCGGAAACGACGGATTTTTCCGGATCCTCGGTCTGCTTGGCGGCCTCGTAATACTCGTGAATGATGCTGGTGCCGTGGTGCTCCCTGATAATATTGCTGATGCGGTCGCCCAGGTCGAATTTCCTGGCCATTTCCACACCCTCGCGCACGTGCGCCATGTATATCAGGCTGGACATGGAAGGATGGAGTTTTTGATGCGGGCTGCCGCCTTCCATCTGGTTTTCGATGAAATACTGCGGCTTGTTGAGTTTGCCGATATCGTGAAACAGTCCCGCCACCTTGGCGAGCAGAGGATTGGCTTGAATCTTCTCGGCGCCGGCTTCGGCCAGATTGCTGACGTGGGAAGAGTGGTTGTAGGTTCCCGGAGCGCGAACGATCATGTCCTTGAGCAGGGGATGATTCAGGCTGACGAGTTCCAGCAGAGTGATATTGCTGGTGTATCCGAATACGATCTCGATGAGCGGCAACAGCGCCAGCGTCACCAGGGCGCAGAGAATTCCGCCGACGAAGCCGCCGATGATGTTGAACAACGTCGACATGGAAGCAATATCGGATCGAAACAGTCCCGTAATGCATAAAACCGTCGCCACGTTGGCCACGCCGCTCATCAAACCGGCTTTCATGATCTGACTGCGGCGGGAGGCAAAGCGCACGTAATGAGCCGCGGTAAAGGAGCCGATCAAAACGAAAAGAGCCAGATCGCCTTCCCAGCCGACGAGCAATCCCGCGAAGAACGAAATGAGGATGATGTAGACCATCGCGATTTCCGAATTCAACAGGATTCGAACGAGCATGCCTCCCGCGGCGATGGGCAGCACGTAGAGCCAGGCGGATTCGGGGATGAATTCGAAAGCCTCGGAAAAAACCATGGAGAGGTAAAAGCCCAGGCGGACCATCAGGGTCATGAAGATGACGAAAGAAATGAGAAACAGAAAATCTCTGTTGCCGAGACTGAATTTTTTAATATTCAATTGCGCGAAATATAAAATCGCGGACATCATGAGAAAACTGACCGCGGCCATCGATAAAAACGCCAGGACATTGTCCGAGCCGCCGGACTGCTCGGTAATCTGGTTGAGGATGGAAAGTTTTTCCTTGGTGATCCTTTCATCCTCGGGAACGATAACCTGGTTTTTCGCAAACTTGATCATCGAAGGCAAAACGGCTTTTCGCGCCGTTTCCCGCCGTTTGTCCGTTTCCGCGATATTGATGGAGGTGTTGGGAACAATCAGCGTCAGCGCAATCGTCCGCGCGATGGCGCCGATCCGCTTTTTATCCTTGTCGGCGTCGGTGTATCGGTCGGCCAGCATCTTTGAAAAGGAAGCCATGTCCATGGTGATTTTCAGATCGCTATGAACGACCTCGCTTTTGTCGACGACATCCCGAACGACGAAGGATTTGAAATCCTCCGGCATGGCGGCCAGACGCGACTCAATAGTCCCGATGTCGGCCACAAGCCTCAGGGATGCGGCTTCATCGAGAATCTTCTCAACTTCCGACTGCACTTTTTCGGAGTAACCGACGCGGGCGATATAGGAAAAATCGGAAGGGGATACCCCGGACAGCCCCAGGGTGGCTGTAAAAGCGCCCCGGGCCTTGGCGATGTCGTTTTTCGACACCAGGTTGACCTGCCCGATGCCGTCGGAAGAACCCTGCATTTCCGACAAGCCGAGATACAGGCGAAGGCGGTTGAACGCGTCGACTACAAGTTTTTTCTGCTTTTGGCGCAACGTGGGGTCGTAGTCATAGACGCCGAGAGTCTCCTTGGCCGCCTGCTCGCGTCGCGCTTCGGTGCTGCGGATGTCCTCGACGACGATGGCGCGCCGGGCCTTGATAGCCCTTTCAACGTATTCCCCCTCGCGATAATGCTTGGCGAACAGCGTAATCTGCGGGGACGCCAAAAGGCCGATGAGTAGTGAAGCCAAAAGCGCGAAAGGCCATTTCAATTCAAGAAAACGCTTGATGGATTTATTGTCGAGCAGCTTTTTAACCCGTCCGGCGAAAAGCTGACCGATATCCGAGGTTTCGCGGGTTTTAGTCCCGTGCCGACGAGTCATTCACTTCCCCGGCGCCGGAGTTATTCCGGCGCGCAGCCGCCCGTTCTTCGTGTTGCTCATATGCCCGTATGATATCCTGCACCAAAGGATGCCTGACAACGTCTTCTTTGTCAAAATAGACGAATTCAATCCCGCGCAACGCCTCCAGAATCTGCTGAATCACCACAAGGCCGGAAAGGCTCCCGATGCTCAGGTCGATCTGCGTGATGTCGCCGGTGATGACGGCTTTGCTGTGAAATCCCAGGCGGGTCAGAAACATCTTCATCTGCTCGGGCGTCGAGTTTTGCGCTTCGTCCAAAATCACAAACGAATCGTTCAAGGTTCGCCCGCGCATGAACGCCAGAGGCGCGACTTCAATGACGCCCCGGTCGAGCAGCCGCTGGGTTTTTTCAAAGGACATCATTTCGTGCAGAGCGTCATAAAGCGGCCGCAGGTAGGGATTGACTTTTTCCATCAGGTCGCCGGGAAGAAATCCCAGTTTCTCCCCCGCTTCCACCGCGGGCCTGGTCAGAATAATCCTCTCCACTTCGCCGTGCGTGTAAGCGCCGACGGCCATGGCCATGGCCAGGTAGGTCTTGCCCGTTCCCGCGGGACCGATGCCGAAAACGATATCATTGTTCCGAATGGCGTCCACGTACTTTTTCTGGTTGACGCTTTTGGGAGTGATGGTTCGGCGCTTGGCCGTGACCAGGACGCGGTCTAAAAAGACCTCTTTCAAATTCTGCAACCGGCCGGACGCCAGAATGTGCGTCGCGTGTTCGACGTCGCCGGCGTTGACGATGAAACCTTCCGCCTGCAAATCCCCCAGTTGTTCCATGAGGGTACGAACCATCTCTACATCGTGGGGCTGGCCGTCGATAAACAGGCGCGTTCCCCGGGTGGACAGTTTCAGGCCCAGGACGCGTTCGATGACGCGAAGATTCTCTTCCTGTTCGCCGAACAGGCGGCGTGCGACTTCCACCGCTTCAAAATCGATATAATGTTTGCCGTTCGAGTGATGAACCTTCATTCACAACCGCAGCATCCGCCGGTGATCTGTCCCTGCGGCCAACCCGGATCGGGTTCGGGGAGATCGGGCGACATGCAAATCTCCTGATCCTCGTCGCAGAACTCATCGTCCCCGCAGGGATTGCCCGCCGAGATGCAGGACGATGCGCTTTCCGAACAGATTTCGGGGCCGTTGCAATAAACTCCGTCATCGGCGCATTCGGGCGCATCCCCGTCCACGCAGGTTTTATTCAGTTCGTCGCAGCTTTCGGCGCCGTTGCAAAACTCGCCGTCGTCGCATTTCGGAGCAACGCCCTGTTCGCAGACGCCCTGAGCATTGCATGACTCATACCCGTTGCAGTACAAGCCGTCGTCGCATTCCTCGTCGCTTTCACAAGGAATGATTTCCTCGGTGATGATATTGTCGATGATCCAATGATTTCCCAAAAAGCCGATCTTGACCCAGGCAATCTCGCCCTCGACGGTCAGGAAATCGAGCTGTCCCGTATCCGTATTGACGTCTCCGCTGTCCGAATCGATCAAATTCGCCAGCGAGTTGTAGGCCTCCATGATGATCGGGCCGGCGGAGGAATAACCCACCGTAAACGTGGTTTCATTCTCAAAACTCAAGGTGATGCGTCCCGTGTCCTGATTGGGGCCGACGAACGCAAAAAAATTGCCCTCGGAATAAAAAGCGCCGTCGGGATAAGGACCGTCGTATTTCGGCTCGTTATTGGCCGGATTCAGCGCACGCCAGTCGCCGTAAATCCAGTTCGAACCGCCGGTCGGGGAAAAGACGATCTGCGGCACGGTGCTGCTGACAACCTGGCCGTCCGTCCCTTCTTCGAAGTCGATCGTCGTCTGCGCATCGGCGTACAGTGGAAAAACCAGCACGGCTGCAAAAGCCGCGATTAACAACATCGGGTATATAAATTTCATGGCATCGCTCACTAGTAAACCGACGATGGATTGGAGGCGTAAAAGTATTCGTTCAGCGGTTGAATCGTGTGCGTCGCCGCATCGATATCGAACACTCTCCACGCCGTCGCCGAGGTATCGGGGGAGATATTGAAAACGAAGGTGTCCGTCGCCGTCAGGACCGTCACGGTGGCGCCCGAGTTCGACATGGCCTTGCATGGCAAAACGCCCGGAGTGCACGAACGGTTCGTATAATCCTGAACCAGGAAACGGTATGAATCCGTGGGATTCCACTGCCAGATGGTGGTTGTCTCGGGGCCGTAGGACGTCACGTCATCCAGGTCCAGACTGAAATAGGAAGAACACCCCTGTCCGCCGGAGTTTTCCGAATCCGGATAATACAGGTGGTAAGGATTGGTCCCCTCGCAACCGTTATGCGGAGCCCAGAGGTGGGAATCCAGATCCGTCGGAGTCAGGCCCCAGGTCAGGACAATGCGCATTTCCTCGCCCTCGATGCCGGGAGAAAGGAATCCATCCTGATTGGGAACTTCCTCGGCGCCGATGACCTTGACGATAAAGCTGCCGTCCCGGTATCCATTTTTCGACGCGAAGACCGTATAGACGCCGGCTTTGACATTCTCGATCGTATATCGGCCCAGGGCGCCGGTCGAACCGGTATAAAGAACCGCATTTTCTTCCGGAGGATTGATTCCCCAGCGTAGTTCAAGGCTGACGTTTCCGACGAGTTCGCCGGTGAGGGCGTCGGTGATTTTACCGCTGATATCTCCGTGGATAATCACCGGATGCATCACCATGGTGCCCGTGGGAAGTTGGGACTCCAAATCCATGACGACGCCGGTCCACATTTCCGTCGTAATATAGCCGGGATAAGACAATTCGATTTTATATTCGTCGTCGGTCAAAGCGGTAAAAGTAAATTTCCCGTTGGGATCAGTCACTTGCGTGTCGACAAGCTGACCCGAAGAAACGAGCGAAATATCCACATCGGCGCCTTCAATCGGAAGCTCGGTTTCCGCATCGACGGCGACGCCCGTCACATCGCCCGCATCCGTCACGCCCTCATATAAATGCCAGCGCAACTGCTCGGGTTCGACTTCCTGCAACTGAGGCTGATCGAATTGACCGGCAACTTCGACCGTGGACATAAGTCCGTCGGGAGCTTCCTCGACATTGACCGCCATATCGGCGCCGATGAGTGCAAAAACAATAATTGCCGTAAAAGAAAACATCGCTAAAAACGTCTTTTTCCCGCTCATTTTTAAACCGCCTTGCTTCCGAAACCAATTAAGAAAAATCTCGCGCGCAATCCCGCGAACTTATCCATCAATGATTGTAAAGTATTGACACGATATGTCAATTCAATGCTTCAATTCTCGTCACATCCCATTGCGGGAGGAATTTTGGGTTCTTCGGAGATTACCGTACTTTAACACGCACTCTTCAAACCTTGCGAAAAAGAAAAATTCTGAATCCGCTTTATCGCCGTTGCGAACGGACACGCTTCAAAGGCGTCGGTCTGAAAACGCCGGCGTGCGTGGCGCTTTTTGAGTTGGGGCGAGACTTGTGCCCTGTCAACAAAAATTGCAAAAAACTACTGCCCGTTAAGCGGGGCTGAGTTGCATGCACACGCTTTTTGCGACTAAGTTGTCAGAATGTGCTTGTTATAAACGGAATCAGCCTCGAAATCAGGACGAAAGGGAAAATATGTCGCATCGCCTGAAGCCGATAATGCGGTTTACACTGTTACTGGCGGCGTGCCTGGCGCCGTCGCTCGCGCCGGCCGCTGATTATTACGGCGGCCTGACGACGCTTCCTTATTCATTTTCCACGCAAACCGGCGATAACGTCACACAACATCTGTTCATTTACCAATACGCCGACGTCCACGCGGCAAACTTCGGCGCCGAAGGCCTGTCCATGCACTTCGCCGGATGGGGACGATACGACGCGCAGGAGCCTTACGACGATCCGGGCGTCGACGGCGACGAACTGCGGGAACCGGATCAGCCGGGAGACGCCGACCTGACATCGGCCTATTTGCGCTGGCAGGGAATCGACGGACTCGTGGATTTTTACATGGGGCGGCATTTCGTGTCCGCGGGAGTCACCGCGGAAAATATCGACGGCGCGGACCTGGCGCTTCATCCGTGCGCGGGATTCACCCTGCGGGCCTTCGGCGGCGTTCCGACCGTATCCAAAGTCGGCGAGCGACGCGGCGACATGGGCGCGGGCGGCAGAGCCTCCATCCGATACCGGCAATATTTCGAGCTGGGAGCCTCGGGGCATTATTTCCTGGAAGACTCGGAGTTGGACCGCGCAAACGCCGGAGGCGATCTGTACCTGGCGCCCTGCCGATACTTCGACGTGATCGGCCACGCATTCGTGGACACGCTTTTCGGGGAGCTTTACGATTTTGCGGCGTTCGCGAATTTTTACGCCGTCACGGACTTTAGAATGCGCGGCGGTTACGCCCGCGTCATGCCGCAAAGCTATCTTGGAAAGATGAGCTACTTCTCCGTATTCAGCGCCGAAACCATCGACCGGATCGAAGGCGATTTGTCGTACACGTTCAACCGCCGCGTTCGCGTTCTCGGAGATTACACGCACTACTCCTACGACGAAGCCGACGACGCCCGGCGTTTCGGCGGCGGGCTGGAAATCCTCTGGGGCAAGATGCGCGACAACGTACTGGGCGGAGGTTACAAGCGCCTGGACAAAGACGACAACGGCTACGACGCCGCGCGGGGATATCTGAAGCAAAACTTCGGCCCGAAATTTCACGTCGCGCTGAATTCCATGACCTACATGCTGGATGAGAAAATCGGCGACGAAGACACGGCCTTTGACGGCGATATGAGCCTGGGATTCAAACCCACGCCCCGCTTCATCATTCAGGCGACGGGACTCTACCGCTCGTCGCCCTCGATGAAAGACGACGACCTGCAGGGCCTTTTGAAAATCGCATACAACGTGGAGCGGAAGATATAAATGAAGCTTTCAATGACTAATCCGTCGATTCGGTTTCCCCTGGTCGCGCTTGCAGCCGCGTGCGCATTTCTTTTAATCGTTTCCGCTTCGGATGCGAAAAAGCATCTGGAGGCAAAGGAAATCCACGCAAGGCATCTTGGCGACGAGATCGGCGCGGACTGCGCGATGTGCCACGGAGACAAGCTCAAAGACAAGGGCGTGAAGTCGATCTATCCCGCCCCGGCCGCCTGCGCCGAGTGCCATGACGATGCCGGCAAGCTGGATTATGAAGCGGATAAAAGCAAAAGGCGGGATATTCTCTTTTCACACGGCGACCACCTGGACCTGGGCCGCAAGTGCGCCGACTGCCACAAGGGCGCCTCGAAATCCGAAGTAAAAATGCCCGATCACGATTCCTGCCGCAAATGCCACCAGGATGATCTGGACGAACTGCGTTGCGTGAGATGCCACATCAACTGGGGCGCTATCGACATGAAGGCCCTTTCATCATTCACGCATAAAAACGATTACCTCAAACGGCATCCGGACTTTGCGCGCAAATCCTCTGCCGTGTGCGCGCAGTGTCATACGGAAAACTATTGCCTGGATTGCCACTCGAAACATTCCGGGATCAAGCCCGGCCTGAAATTCCCGGAAAAGGTGCGGGCCAACACGATCCACCGGGGCGATTACGTCGCCGTCCACCGGATCGAAGCGAAAACCGATTCCTCCACGTGCCTGAAATGCCACGGCGTCAACGCCTGTCAAGCCTGCCACGCGCGAAATAATTTATCAGCGCGCAGCACGGAAACCGCCTTCGCGCACCCTGACGGCTGGATGACCGCCGGATTAAAAGACTTCCACGGCATCAAAGCCAGGCAGGAAATCGTCACCTGCGCCGGTTGCCACAACGGCGGCGGCAAGGGCGACTGCCGGACCTGCCATGCGCCGGGATCAATGGGCGGCAACCCGCACCCTGACGGTTTCAGCAGCGGCGGCATAGACAGATCGTCCCATCCCATGTGCCGGCAATGCCATAAATGAAAAAACCATGTGTCGAAGGATTTTGCTTTCCAAACTCAGGCGTTTCATTATCGGAATCACATGTCCGGCTCCTTTCGCTTGATCGCCCCTGCATGATGTGGTAGGCATTCTCGATTCGCATTTCGCCCAAGGTCGGCGGCGCTTATAAAAGACCGCGCGCGTGCCGCGCTTTTGGTGCATTTTTGCGTCAGCGAGGCCGTTTGGAATGGAGCCTGAAAAGAAAAACGGAGCAAGTCACGAAAGCTGGCTGGATTTTCTGTCCGGCAACCGGCTGGCGATATATTCCCTGATCGCCCTGGCGGTATTGACCCTTATCGGCGCAATTTTGCCGCAACGCGGTCCCGGCATCGACGAAGCTCGGTATCAAGAATTGCTGAATACCCGGGATATTTGGGGGCTGGCCGCCAGGGTCGGCCTTCTTGATATCTTCCGCTCCGCCTGGTTTCTGGGCGCGTTTACCGTCATGTGCGTGAATATGATATTCTGCACGGTTGTGAAATTCCGCCGCGTATACAAAACGCGCACTCCCGACAACCTCGTCCCCGACGAAACGCTCCTGCAGGAAATGGACAAGCGCGCCACGCGGCAGGCCGTCGTCTTGCCGGATGATCTCAGGCGGCATTTTACGTGGCAAAAAGGAAACGCGACCGAAGAGGCCACGTATTATTGGGCCGAGCAGGGAGGCCTTCACCGGTACGGCGCGATCATCACGCACGCCGGCGTTCTCGTTCTCGCGTTCGGCGCCGTCTTCGGCGTCTTTACGGGCTTTAACGGTATGATGAACATCGGCGAAGGCGAGCAGGCAAGCGAGGTCATAACCCGAAGCGGCGATATCCTGGAACTTTCCTTCCAAGTGCGTTGCGATGATTTTACCGTCGAGTTTTACGATGACGGCAAGACCCCGAAAACATATCGCTCGGACATCACGTTCATTGCGCGCGACGGCGCCGAATCGCCCGCGCAAAACATCGAAGTCAACAAGCCGGGCCGCTACGGCGGCTTTCGGTTTTTTCAATCCAATTACGGCCGCATCCAAACCGTGGGGCTTCGCGTAACGGATACGCAATCCGGCGAAATCGCCATGCAGGGCAAATACCGCCTGGGCCATACGTACCGCCTGCCGAACGACGCGGGATTTTTCGGCATTCGCTCCCTTGATCCCAACAAATTCAACTCGGGGCCCGCCGCCGACATCGTCGAAGGCCTGCGGGGGCATGACGTGCATGATTTCTGGATATTTATGGATAATCCTGCCTTCGATAAAAGCCGCAACGGCGCCTTCATTTATGAACTGACGGACGTGGCCGAGGAGTCCTACTACACCGGCCTCAGCGTCGCGAGAAATCCGGGACTGTATTGGGTTTGGACCGGCAGCGCCTTCATGGCCCTCGGCATCGCCCTGGCTTTTTTCGTCGCCCATAAACGAACCCTGATCCGCCTGGAGCCCGATCGGATCACCGTCGCGGGCCGCCACAGCCGCGGGCAAAACGAACTGGAGCAATATCTCGAAGCTCTGATCGACAAGATCACCGACGACAAGGGGCCGGCCGATGCGTAATTACTTCGCCGATATGATTTCTTCTTTTTTATCCGGCGGCAGCGGCGGAATTTCCACGGGTCTTTTCGACCTGTCTTTTCTGCTTCTCATCATCGCCGCCGCCGCCTACATGATCCACTTGCTTCGCCGCTCGAAACCCGCGTGGATCGTGGGATTTTCCGCCCTGTGCGCCGTCATCCCGATCATGACCGCCGCCCTCGTCCTGCGCTGGATCGCCGCCGGCTGGGAGCATCCGCCCTGGTCCAATCTCTATGAATCCCTGGTCTTTTTTTCCTGGGGCCTGATCGTCTCGTACGCCGTGGTCGAAGTGAAATACAAGGTGCGCGCGGCGGGCGCGTTCGTCGTGCCGCTGGTGATGATCGCCATGGGCATGGCATCCTTGTCGGGCAACAAGGAAATCGGCGGTCTCATGCCCGCGCTGCAAAGCATCTGGCTGCACCTGCACGTGTTTAGCGCCGCCATCGGATACGCCATGTTCATCGTGGCCTTCGGATTCGCGGTTTTGTATCTGTTTCGCGACGAAGTTCCTCTGCCGAGTTTCCTGGCGGCTTCGGCGGCGGTAAACATGCTTTCCATCCTTGCCCTGACGCGCGGCCAGGTCTTTCTCATGCGCTGCCCGCTGATCAAATCCATCTTCACGAACGGCAAAATCGAAAAGGTCATGAGCTTTGAAACGGCAAAGCCGAGCTTCATCCGCATCGAACTTCCCGGCCTGGGACAGTTCCTTTTCATCACGCTGATTCTTTTCGCCATTTCCCTGTTCATGTCCTGGAGGGCGGCGAAAAAAGGCGACGAGCAATCGCGGCGCCGCTCGATACTCTTTTTCATTTTCCCGATGATTCTATACTTCCTCGTCCTGGCGCACATGATCTATAAATCCGGGCGATTCCCCGGCTTCCATTTGCAGACCAATATCTATTCCGTGGCCCTTTTGGGATTCACCTGGATCATCGGTCTGCTCAATCTGATGTTGGCGGTTGGCGGGGAAACCATGCGCGAAACATTGCCGCCGGCCAAAATTCTGGACGGCCTGACCTACAAAACGATCATGGTGGGCTTTCCGATATTATTTTTCGTGATCCTCTCCGGCGCCATATGGGCCAATCAGGCATGGGGCCGCTACTGGGGCTGGGACCCAAAGGAAACCGCCTCCCTGGTCACGTGGATCGTTTACCTGATCTACCTGCACACGCGCATCACGAAAGGCTGGATGGGCAGGCGCAGCGCCTTCATCGCCATCATCGGCTTCGTCGGCGTCCTGTTCACGTACCTGGGCGTAAACTTGCTGGCGATGGGCCTGCATTCCTACGCGACGGGTTAAGACTTTCACTTCCCTAAAATTTGCGGGAGCGCGTCGGATATTCCGTTGATGATGAATTGAATGGCGATGACGGAAACGACCAGACCCATGATGCGCGTCATGGTGCGCATGCCCGCCTTGCCCATAAAACGGGAGATGCCGGCGCCGCCGCGAAGCAGCAGATAGGTCACGAGCATGGCCAGAACCATGGCCAGAAACACGGCTCCTTTATCAAGTATGGAATGCGCCTGTTCCATGAGTCCCATGGTCACCGCAATGGCGCCCGGCCCGACGATGACGGGGATTCCCAAAGGCGTTATCACCACGTCGTCATAGTAGTCCTCTTCGGCGTCGATTTCCTCGCGCTCGATATCGTTGACTTTGGCTTTCGTCGGCCGGCCGTAGAGCATGGAGATGCTCAGGATGAAAAGGAAAATTCCGCCGGCGATGCGCAGCGCTCCCAGGGTGATCTGAAAGATCGCGAAGATCGCGCCCCCGGCAAGCCCCGTCACGACAAGCACCATGAAGGCCGTAAACGAACTTTTGCGTATGGCCGCAACCTTCTCTTCGGATTTCATGTCGGATATGAGCGAAAGAACGACGGGGAGGATGCCTATGGGATTGACGATCACGAAGATCGCGATAAAGGCCTGCAGAAATGTCAGCGCCACTTCGGTCATTTCCCGCCTCGAAAAAAACAATGCGCCGGGTGAAAAAATCCCCCTTCGCAACAAGGCCCCTTTTAGCGATTGAAATTCAGGAATTCAAGTGACGGCCGAGTATTCCGTCGCTTTTTTTTTCACAATGAATTGCTGATGATCATGGCGTGGGTGTGACGAGTTCGATCTTGCCTTCCACGCATTCCAAACGCCACATCGACCGGCCGCCGTTTGCGGTGAAGAAAGCGGATTTCGGATCGGGTCGCGTGATCGCGTCGGAAGTTTTGATGACGCCTTTTTTCTCGATGTCCGCCGATACGGCAATTTCCGTGGCGGGATCGATTTCAAAACGGATATTTCCTTTTTTCATTTTGATGCCGCCCGGCCCGACTGCCACGGGTCCGATGGACGCTGCAATCTCGCCTTTCGAGGCTTGAACGAAAATATTCCGGCCTTCGCCTAGGTATTCGGAAACATCCAGTTTTCCATCGGACATCTTGACGCTGATGTTGCCTTTATGCCGCAGGATCGAAACCTCGCCGCCCTTCTGGTGGATATACAGGTTTCCTTTCATATCTTCGATTTTTAAAGCGCCGCTTTTGATTTTGATCGTCAGGCGCGCGCCGGCGGGAAGAGAAATATTCGTTTCCGCGATGTATTTTTTTGTTGAGAAGTGGTCCGTTTCAATCCTCGCGCCCTTCTCCGTCGCCTTGATGCGAATATGCGTTTTTTTCACCACATCGCCGCCGACGCGTTTTTTCAGCATGCTTGAAACGACGACCTTGTCCGTTTCGCCCGCTTTAACGGCGACCACGCCGCCTGCGTCGATTTCGATAAAAGGATTTTCGGAAACAAGAATTTCCTGCGTTGAAAAAGAGGCTCCGGCCTGCGCGGCGAAAAGGTTCATAGAGAAAATCACAAGAAATATGCATCGTTTCATTTTTCGCATCCCTTATCGAAATGACCGTTTAATTCCTTGTAAAACAGCCTGACGCGTCATCGCGGCAAAAGCAAGACTCTTTTTGAAGGATGAATGAGGAAGGAGGAATTCGCAGGCGCGGATACGTATTTCGCACGGACGTTGTAGGGACAATCCCCCGTAGTTGCCCAAATGCTCCGTCGTTCCCCTTTCCCCTTGCCCCTTGCCACTTGCCACTTGCCCCTTGCCCCATTCATCAAGATTGGATAGCATAATTTCAGTTCAAGAATTGATAACCGGCATCGAAATAAAAGGTCGAATCAAAGGATGAACAAGCCGAGATACATCGTTGTGGAAGGCCCCATCGGCGTGGGAAAAACGAGCCTGGCGAAGATGCTGGGCGAAAGGCTCGACGCGCGCCTGATCCTGGAGCAGGCGGAAGAAAATCCGTTTCTCGCCGGTTTTTACAAGGATTCGCGAAAGTACGCCTTCCAGACGCAGCTTTTCTTTCTGGTTTCGCGCTATCACCAGCAACGCGACCTTCTGCAGCAGGATCTTTTCAAGCGCTACACGGTCAGCGACTACCTGTTCGCCAAAGATAAAATATTCGCCGCGTTGAACCTGACCGAACATGAACTGGCTCTGTACCAACGCATTTTCCGCATCCTCGAACCCGAAACCGCCAAACCCGACCTGGTCGTCTTTCTCGTGGCCCATCCCAAGGTTCTCATGAAGCGCATCAGCACACGCAATATCTCCTACGAAAAGCGCCTTTCCCCGGAATACCTGGCGGCTTTGACAAACGCCTACAGCAAATTCTTTTTCGCCTACGACGAAACTCCGCTGCTCGTGGTCAACACCTCGGATTTCGACTTCGTCAACAGCGAAGAAGATTTCAACGCCCTGCTCCATGAAATCGAAACCCACGAACGGGGTACGAAGCACTTTATCCCTCTGGGCTCCAATTCCTAAAAAGCCGTTTACGCAAAACCGCCGGGGATCTGATATGAAAATCATCAAGAATCCAAAAGAAATGCAGAAAGAAGCCGATCTTCTTCGAGCGCGGGGCAAAACCATCGGCTTCGTGCCCACCATGGGGTATCTCCACGAGGGGCATTTAAGCCTTCTCGACAAGGCGCGAAAGCTTTCCGACGTGGTGGTGCTGTCGATTTTCGTGAATCCCACGCAGTTTGCACCGGGCGAAGACCTGGACAAATATCCCCGGGATTTCGAGCGCGACGAGCGCCTGGCGAAAGAGCGCCAAACGGATATCATTTATTATCCCGACGCCGCGAGCATGTACCCGCAAGGCTATCAGACCGAAGTCCAGGTCACGAAACTGCAAAAGGTTCTGTGCGGGATCGATCGCCCGATTCATTTCAAAGGTGTGGCCACGGTGTGCGCGAAGCTGTTTAACATCGTCAAACCCCACTACGCGGTTTTCGGGGCCAAGGATTATCAGCAATATCTGGTGGTGGACCGCATGGTCCGGGATCTGAACATGGATTTGCAGATCGTTCCGGGCGAAATTTATCGCGAATCCGACGGCCTGGCCATGAGCAGCCGCAATGTCTATCTGACCGACGACGAAAGAAAGCAGGCGATTTACCTGTCAAAATCGCTAAAGATCGCCCGCGAAATGGTCGAAAAAGGGGAAAGAAGCGCCGCCGCCATCCTCGACGCGGTGAAAACCGAGGTGCAAAAGGCGAATTTGGGTAAGATTGATTACATCGAGTTGAAAACGATTCCGAACCTTGAAAATGCGGGTGATCATCTTATCGGGCCGACGCTTCTGGCCCTGGCCGTCAAGTTCAGTATTGCGCGGCTTATTGACAATACAGTGCTTTTAGGGCACATAAAGCCCGCTTGAATCCGTGGGTGCAGGCAACCGGTCCGTTGCCGGTGTTGAGCCGAAATGGAGGTTAAAATATGAAGCGCACCATGCTGAACAGCAAAATTCACCGCGCCACCGTCACGCAAGCCGATCTCAATTACGAAGGTTCCATCGCCATCGACAAAACGCTCCTTGAAGCGGCTGATATTCTGCCTTTCGAGAAGGTCGCCGTTTGGGACATCACCAACGGATCGCGATTCGAAACCTACGCTATCCCTGAAAAAAGGGACTCGGGCTGCATCTGCGTGAACGGCGCAGCCGCCCGTCTGGTCTCTCCCGGCGATCTGATCATCATTGCTTCGTGGTTCGAGATGGAAGACGCCGAGGCGAAAAAGCACGAACCCAAGCTTATTTTCGTCGATCCCGAAAACAGGATTAAAGATGAAAATCCCGAGATGAAACGCCTGGCGTCCATCTAAAGCGCTAAACACCACACGCAAAAATTCTTAGTCTTTTAGTTGCCTTTTAAAAATCGATCGGCTAATCACCATCATTAATCACTATTCTAACCTCTTGCAAAATTATCTGAGAGGTCGTTTTGAATTTTGCAGCATCTAATCAGATGGCGAATCAAACACAGCCGGGGGCGGTCGCTCGACCTTGAGGCTCTCGACAGGCTGTGCCACATGCGATGTGCCAAAGAAAAACTGGTTGCCGGCCACAACGTGTGTGGCACAGCGCGGCCTCGCCTGTGCTGTTGTCTTTAAGTAAGGATGGCTACATCAGTAATTTTGCAGGCGGCTTATTCACAGACCACTGGCCACTGCTGACCATTTGCCTTGTCCGCATGCTTGAAGTATATGTAAAGAACTGGGTTGATTATATTTGAAATAGCTTGAATTTCGGGGCGGAAAGCGCCGGCAATGGCCGGGAGCGTGTCCTTTAGTTTAAAATGAAACCGCATGCATTTTGGGAATCACGATGAATCGACTGTCGGATTTTTTCAAATCATCCCGAAGTCAAAAACGCCTTCATTTGACGGGAATCGACCCCTGCTGCCATGACGCGAAACAAATCGGCGACGTGGCGCTTAAAGCGGCGCGGGGAGGCACCGACGGCTTTCTGTTGGGAGGTTCCGACGGCGTCAGTTCCTTTATGGTCGAGCAGTTCGCCGGGGCCATGGCCAAAGCCTTGAAAGCGGAATTTTCCGACGCGGCGCGCCCGCCGATCATTTTATTTCCATCGAGCGCCGAAACCGGGCTGGCCAAATCGGCGGACGGCGTTTTGTTTTTAAGCGTGCTGAATTCCAGCGACGTTCGCTTCATCGTGCGCGAGCAGATGAAGGCGGCGCCTTTTCTCGCCCGCGCCGGATTGGAAGCCGCCGGCTGCGCCATGATCCTCATGGAGCCGGGCGGCACCGTCGGACGCGTCACGCGCGCGGACCTGCTGCGCGCCGAGGATGTAAAATCCGCGATGGGATACGCGGCGACGGCGCAGGCCTTCGGCTTTGGGCTTTGTTACATCAACGCCGGATCGGGAAGCGAAAAACCGGTCTCGCCGAAAGTCATCAAGGCCGTCAGCGAAACCGTCGACATTCCGCTAATCATCGGAGGAGGCTTGGTGGACGCGGAAAAAGTCCGGGCCGCCATGGAAGCCGGCGCCGACATCGTCGTCACCGGTTCCGCCGTCGAACGGACAAACGACATCGAAAGCGCCGTCAAAGCCCTGACCGACGTCGCGCATTCCTTTTCCCCGAAAGGCGCTTAATGAAAATCACCCTCGTTGCCCCGGCCTCGGAAGCCTCGCGGCGGCGCGGAGACATCCCCCTGGGCACTTCCTACTTTCATTATTACAAACTCGGCGTCGCCACTATCGCCGGAGCGACGCCGGAAGGTTTCGACGTGGAAGCCATCGACGAATTCGTCGACTCCTGGAATCCGGAAACGCACGAAACCGACGCCGTGGCCATCAGCGTCATGACCGCGCTCGCGCCGCGCGCCTACGCCGTCGCGGAGGTTTTCCGCAAACGGAATATCCCCGTCATCTTAGGCGGCATGCACGTCACGTTTTTGCCGGAAGAAGCGCTTGAGCACGCCGACGCCGTGGTCACGGGACCCGGCGAGCTTGCCTGGGCTGAAGTTTGCGGGGATCTGCGCGACGGGCGACTGAAAAAACGTTACGACGCGCCAAAAGGCGGTTCGTGGATCAGCGTTCCTCCGGCCAGAAGAGACATCTTCACCAATCCCTTCTACCCGCAACTCGACATGGTGCAGTTTACGCGGGGATGCGTCCACCGCTGCCGATTCTGTTCCATCAATGTTTTTTCCGGCGGTCAATATCAGAAGCGCAAAATCGAGGAGGTCGAAAGCGAATACCCCGATCTTACCCGCAGGCATCTGATGGTGGCCGACGACAACCTTTACGGCGACCGGGAATATTGCCTGAAAGCTTTAAAAAGCCTGGCGCCCCTGAAGCGATATCTGGGCGTCCAGGCGACGGTGGACATGGCTTTCGACGAGGAGGTCATGGACGCCGCGCAGGAGGCCAAAACCGGCGCGGTCTTCGTCGGGCTGGAATCGGTGATCGGCGATTCGCTTAGCGAAACAGGCAAAACGCACAACCCCATCGACCGATACGCGGAGGCCGTCGCAAGTTTTCACCGCCACGGCATTTTCGTGGAAGGCGGCCTGATGTTCGGCTTCGATCACGACGATCCCGGCGTTTTTGAACGAACGCTGAAATTCATCGAGGACATCGATCTGGACGTGGCGCAAATCGCCGTGGTGACGCCCATGCCCGGAACGGCGCTGCACAAGCGCATGGAAACCGAAGGCCGCATTTTCGACGCCGACTGGAGTCATTACGATTGCAACAACGTGGTGTTTACGCCCAAGCTCATGAGCGTTGAGGAACTCGAACAGGGTCTGGCGTGGTTTCGCCAAAAGTATTACTCGCGCCGCGCCATTGCCAAACGTTCGTTGAGCGCCTTTAAAAATTTCGATCTGGTCACCTGGGCCACGCAGACTGCCCTGAATCTGGGATTTAGAAAAAACCATCTCCTCGGCCTGGATTATCCGCCATGACATTATCCCTGAAAAACGTCGACCGAAGGCTCTTTCGCCACCGCGTCGAACTGGCGTCGCTTATCGGCGGCGTCGGATTTGTATTTTTCCTTTTCACGAACACGCATTTCACAAGGCTCATGGCGCAAGCGCTGGCGCTGCCGGAAGAAAAGGCGATCGCCGCCGTTTACTGGGCGCTGGCCGCCTGGAATCTTGCGGCATCGGCGCTGCGCATCTGGGCCGGCGGCACGCTGGGCGGCGCGCGGATGATGGCGATTAACGTGCAAAGCGAAACCTTGATCACCGCCGGACCCTACGGTCACGTCCGCAATCCGATTTATCTTTCGGATGTCATGACCCTGGCGGGTATGGGCCTCGTCGTTCCCTGGCCCGGAAGCGTGCTGGTCTGGACTCTGCTCGCCCTGATCTATCCGCGCCTGATGGCGTATGAGGAAAAGAATCTGCTGGCGTCGCTGGGCGGCAGTTACGCCGAGTTTCAAAAGCACGTGCCGCGATTCGGATGGCGCGTTCCGGCGTACCGCCCGGAAGGCAAGGCCGCCTCGGGCGCTTTCGATTGGCGCGAGGGCCTGGCCAACAATTTTATTTACATCCCGCTTATTCCCGGCTTCGCCGTGTGCGCCGTAACCGGCGTGCTCTGGCACGGCGTGGCCGTCGGCGCCGTCGGGCCGCTGGGCTGGATCGCGCTGCACTTCTGGCAAAACTTTAAATCCGGCGGGCTGGCGGAAAAAAGCGGAGACTCCCCTTGAAGCAAGCGGACGCCGAAGTCGGAATTATCGGCGCCGGCCCCGGCGGCTCCACGGCGGCATTGCATCTGGCCGCACGCGGCGTGAGCACTCTGGTCTTCGATCACAGCCACCCGCGCGAGAAAGTGTGCGGCGGCGGCCTGTCATCCATGGCCGTGACGATGTTCCCGGAACTTGCCGAACTGCGCGCCTCGGGACGCTCGGGAACGATACTGCGTGTGTTGAGCCCGGCGGGCAGGCTCTATGAAGTCGGCGGAGGCGGCAACACTTTCGCCGTGGACCGCGCGGTGCTGGATGAGTTCCTTCTAAAGCGCGCTGTCGCGGCGGGAGCAACGCACGTCCGCGAGAAAGTGCGTGATCTGTCAAAGCATGATAACGGATGGCGGATCGATACGACGCGCGGGAAATACTTCGTTTCACAAATCATCGGCGCAGACGGCGCGAATTCTTTAACAAGGCGCAAACTGATCGGACCGATTCCCAAAAAGCATCTGGCCGTCGGCGCGCATTATTTGATCCCGGACCTTAACCCCCCGTCGGCTCTGATAAAACTCTTCGGCGACGTGCGCGGCTATGCGTGGGTATTCAACCGAAAGCGCCTGTCGTCCGTCGGCGTCGGCATCGCACTAAAAGACGCGCGAGATTGGCGCGAGCGGCTGACGGCCTTCGCAAAAGAGCAGGCGCCGCAAGTTGCGTTGCCGCCCGTGCAAAGCTGGATTCTGCCCTTTGCCGCGGACGAATCCGCATTCGCCCCCATTTTATCCGGCGACAACTGGTGCATCATCGGCGACGCCGCCGGGCACGTGAATCCCATGACCGGCGAAGGAATCGTCTACGCCATGCGGGGAGGCCGCCTCGCCGCCGAGAGCATCATCAAAGGCGATATCAAATCCTTCGACGCCGCGTGGCGCAAAGCTTATCTGGAGCGATTTCTAAAGGCTCTGAAATTATCCAGGTTGCTGACCAAGCCTCGCCTGATTGAGTTCATCCTCATGGCAAGCCGCGTTCGCTTGGTTAAGAAAAAAGTCTTTGCGTCGTTTAATGCTTCGTGATTTCAGACCTGCGGCGCAACACCTTTGCGCGCGTCGCGGCGGAACAACACGAGGTTGTTGGCGAACACCAGAGAAATCGCCGCCAGGTCGGGAAAGAAACTGCGCATGCGCGGCAGCGGCGGCGGCGAAAAGCGCCTTAGCACGGCGGGGATCGTCGTGATCTTCCGGCACGCATCCCAATAAAGCTCGGTCAGACGCTCGGGAGTCAGATTCTTCGGGCGGTACACGCACGTATAACTATCGTAATGCGACCAGTCTTTCGTCAGCAGACGCCCTTCCCCATCGAGGCGTTTAAAAAGCGGCGTTCCCGGAAACGGCGTCATGATAAAAAGCGAGATCATGGGAATCTTTTCGGTCAGCATGAAGTCCACGTTGCGCGCGATGGTCTCTTCCGTGTCTTCATCGAATCCCAGAATCATCCCGGCCAGCACCAGGACACCGGCTTTGCGATATCGCGTGATGAGTTCGCGATAGCGTTCGGGTTTGTTCAGCCTGTCCTTTCCCACGGCGGCCAGATTTTCCTCGCAGACGTTTTCGATCCCCACCACGGCCATTTGAAATCCGCTGCGCGCAGCCAACCGCAAAAGCTCCTTGTTTTCGGCAAACGCGAGCGTGAGCTGCGCCGACCACGAAATGTCCAGCGGGATCAGCGCCTCGAAAAGTCGGGCGGCGTAGTCCGCGTTGGCCGTCAGATTGTCGTCCACGAAAAAAACATAGCGGCTCGTTTTGCGAATGGCCTTAACATCCTCGATGACTTCCCCGACGGGACGGCGGCGATAACTGCGGCCGTAAATTTGCGGGACCGTGCAAAAGTCGCAGTGATGCGGGCATCCCCGCGTGGTCTGCGCCGGGCGAAGAAGCGTGTAATATTTGTTGTTGGCGACAAGGTCCAATCTCGGCCGCGCCAGTTTCTCCATGGAATGACGCTCATCGCAGCGATATAATTTTTGCGGCTTACCGGCCTTGAAATCTTCCAGCAGCGCATCCCAGACATTTTCCGCCTCGCCCACGACAATCGCGTCGGCGTGCGCGGCGGCTTCGTCGGGATTGAGCGTAACGTGCGCGCCGCCCAGAACCACCGGAACGCCCCGGCCGCGAAATTTATCCGCAAGTTGATAAGCCCGCATGGCCCTTTGCGTGAGAACCGTGACGGCCACGAGGTCCGCGGCCTCGTTGCCGCTAACCGGAAATAGCGCGTCGTTGATGATTTGCACTTCCCAATCGTGGGGCGTCATCCCCGCAAGATAAGGCAGAGTCAGCGTGCGCATGCCCTCGCGTTTTATGCGCACTGCGTTGCCCGAAACATCCAGCCGGGACGGTTCGATCATCAGAAGCTTTGGTTTTTCACCTTGTTGAGTCATGGGATCGCCGCCTGAAAGCTCGTGAAACAAAGTGTTTATTTTTTCGACGCACGCGGGCGATTAGAGTTTCGACGCTACCGATAAAAACCGCCGTTTACAAGAAGCCCGTTTCGCAAATCAGTTGCAAATTCATTTTCATTTCGGAAAGCGCCTGTTGTCATTCCGAGTGAAGCAACCGCAGGTTGCGAAGTCGAGGAATCCCTTCAAAGAGATGTTATCGATTTGCTTCATTATCGAAAATCGCCAAATTTCCCAGTTCGTTAATTTAGTCTTTATTCATTGGAAAAGAAATGTGGTATAATCCAATTAAGTTGTGACTGATGGATTTTGGGGATTAAGCCATGCGTTGTATTTTCATCTTTTTCGCCCTGTTTCCCTTCATCATTGTTTCAGCATCCGGCGCCGCGACAACTCCCGATGTCAACGGAGAAATGGCGGAGTTCGAAAACGGCGTGCGCGTGCTTCGTTTGTGGGGCACGAATTACGAAATGGGATTCGCGCACGGCTATCTGCTGGCGCCGGAAATCCTGCGTATGATGGAAATCTACGCCTTCCCGCCGCCCGACACGGGAACATGGCTTTATGACTGGGCGCGCGGTTTCGTTCTGGACCATTTCATGTTTCCCGATGAATACGTCCAGGAAGCGCAGGGCATATACGACGGGATGATCGAAGCCGGCGTCGAGACGTTCGTGACGGTCCTGGGTCGGAACTTCGACGTTGAAGACATCATCACCTTCTCAGGACTCTCGGAGGTCACGGGCCTGTTCTGCACGACGCTGATCGGCTGGAACACGGCCACGGATATGGACGCCGTGATCGACGGCGAACTGGTGGTGGGACACAACACGGATTATGTCATGGAGCCCGAAGACGCTTTCTATCAGGGCGAAAAAGGCGTCGTGTTCGTTTATCACCCGGACGATGAAAACAAGCAGCCTTTCATCAACATCACTTATCCCGGATTCATGGGCCTTGTCATCGGCGTCAACGCGTCGGGCCTCGGACTCATGATCAACCGCGGCCAGTACGAAACGCCCTATAGCGAATGGGACTTCGATCCGCCGATGGCGCCGGGGGTATGGTATTCGAGGCAGGCGCTGGCTTCGCGGGACGCCAATCACGACGGCGTGGAAAATATTCACGACCTGATCGCCTTTTATGGAAACATCCGCCATTTTTCATCGTTTCTCGTGCAGGTCTTCGGCCCGAAAGACGATTACGATCCGCCCACGGCGACCATGGAAATCAACAACACGACGAGAGCGATCCGCTACCCGGCAGACGATCCCAACTTCGCGCCGGACATCATGATAACGCTGAACTGGGAAGATGAACTGCTTCCGCAAAGAGCGCAGAATCATGAAATTCGCTATCAGGCGACGGAATACGCCATCAACGATATGTACGGCGGACAGTTCACGCGGTCGAACTTATGGAGCCTTCTCAAAATTTCCAGCGGCAAGGAGCCCGACTCCATCACGGCGCACACCACGATGATTCTGCCGAAGCAGCGCAAGCTGGCCGTGTCGCTTTGGAGCAGTTATGAAAATGTTCCCGCCAATACGCATACATGGTTCGACTACGACGAACTGTTCATGTACCTGCCCGGCGACGACGACGCCGATGACGACACGGCTTCGCCTGACGACGACGACGATGACGACGTAAACGACGATTTGGACGATGACGCGGATGACGACATCATCGCCGACGACGACCAGGGCGACGCATCCGATTCGGACGGTAACGACTCTAAGAGCGCCTGCGGATGCTGACCGGGCCAATAACACTCCCCGGATGCGGTCATAACGACTGACGGCGTCACGCAAAACGCATCCGGGAAAAATCCTTTATTATGGCACTTAATGTCTATTGTCAGCTCATGCCACTTTGAGTAAGCTCTTCATACGATGCCTAATTCAAACACGCGGGAAAACAAAAAGGCCCAGGTCCGGGAAAGGATCATCGCGCAGGCGCTGAAGCTTTTCGAGCGGCAGGGCTATGAAAGGACCACGATCAACGAAATCGCCGTTGCCGCGAAAATATCAACCCGCACTTTTTTCCGGTACTTCCCGTCCAAGGACATGGTGATTTTTCCGACGCATGACGCCTATATCGCTCACTTCCGGCATTTATTGAAGCACTACGCCAATGATTCTTCTCCCATGGAAACAGTCTCCAACGCGCTTCGACACATGGCGAAAGAATACATGGCGGCCGCCGATGAACACCTGCGTTACCAGAGAATTATCGGATCATCCGACACGCTGCTCGCGCGAAGCGTCGCTTTCGACTGGCAGTGGGAAGAAGCGATTGCGGATGTCTGGAAAAGAGCATATCCGCGCACCCCGGCCCATGATCGCCGGGCGGCCTACGTCGCCGGCGCCATCATGGGCGCCGTCAACGCCCTGACCTCCATGTGGTACGCCGGCGGCTGCCGGCAGAATCTCCTGAAATGGGGCGAAACCACGATGGAGCTTCTGGCCAAAGGCATCGGCGGGGATCCGTCCGGCAAAAAATAAAAGACTCTTTCGAAACGTCATTGGCTTCCCCATAAATTTATCGCCGGTACAATATATGAAGTGTCGTGAAAAGCGAAATCGTGAATATTAAAATTTTGGGTTCTTCGAAGATCACCGTACTTCATCCTGAAATGAAGAAGAAAATTATTTTTCGTCCTTGACATTTCCTTTGGGATGGAATTTTTGCTTATAGGTTTTGAAAGGACGTTTTTGATCGACGTCGCGGGCAATCCCTTCAAGATAAAAGGATCGGATGACATGTCGACAATTCGGTGATTTATTGGCGGCTTTATCGCGGTCTCCTGACTCCCAAATAGGGAAATGTCCTTTCAAAACCTTAAATGACGGGCTTTTCCATCCCAAAGGAAATGTCAAGGATCGACGACCGCCCTTTTTAGGCGGCGAAAAATAATTTTCTTCTTCGCAAAGTTTGAGAAGCGGGTGTTAAAGTACGGTAATCTCCGAAGAACCAAATTTTTGCGTTTCCCTTTTACTCATGAACTGGTATATTGATCGCAGTTTAATTTATTCAATCAACAAGTCGGGGCGAATTTAATTCGGATGCATGGGGCGTCATAAGCGCGCACTGCTGTCAATGCGCCCGGGGGGAAAACCGCCATGCACGCACTTAACTTCATGCCCAGCCCCCGCAATCCAAAAGGCGACGCCTTTTGCATCATGGAAATATTAACCGGCGCCGTTCGCATACCCGCGCCGACAAGCGCGCCTGAGATTTGTTTTTACACTTTTATTCATCACGGAGATTGTCAATGAAGCTATTGCTCATTTTGCCGTCTCAACTGGATCACGACGGCAATCCCATACGCCGCAAAAAAGCCGCATTAAATCTTAACCTGAATTTAATGCTTCTGGCGGGCCTGACGCCAAAAGATGTCGAGGTGCAGGTTATCAACGATTATGTCACGGAAGTGGATCCCGACATCCCCTGCGACCTCGTCGGCATCACCACCACCATCGCCACGGCCTACAGGGCGTATCAACTGGCAAAGCAATTTCGCGACAGAGGCAAAACCGTCGTCCTGGGAGGATTTCACGCCTCCATCATGCCCGAAGAGGCCAGTCAGCACTGTGACGCCCTGGTCATCGGCGAGGCCGATGAAACGTGGCCCGAATTGATCGACGATTTTCGGCACGGAACACTCAAGCCGGTCTATCAAAAAGACACCCTGCCGGATCTGAGCCGTCTGCCCACGCCCCGTTATGATCTCGCCCAGCCGCACAAATACCGCGTGGAGGTCTTTCCGGTGGAAACGTCGAGGGGCTGCCCCATGGCGTGCGACTACTGCTGCGTGACAAGGTTTCACGGTTTCCAGCACAGACTGCGCCCCATCGGCGACATCATTCGGGACATCAAGGCCACCGGTTCGCGATTCATCGGCTTTGCGGATGACAACATGATCGGCCACAAGGAGCACGCGCGCGAGTTATTCAAAGCCATGATTCCGCTGAATATACGCTGGATGGGACAATCCACCATGTACATGGCCGACGACGAGGAATTGCTCAACCTTGCCCTTCAAAGCGGAATGCGCCTGTGCTGGATCGGAATCGAGTCCATCCGCGCCTCGAACCTGGAAGAAGTCCATCGCAAGATCAATCAAATCAATGAATTCGAGCGCCGCATCAAGGCTTTCCGCGACCGGGGCGTCCTGGTGGCGACGAACATGATGTTCGGTTTCGACGATGAAAGCGAAGAGCATTATGAGCAAACGTACCAGTTTCTCATACGCAACCGCGTGTTTCCCTTTTTGTGGATGATGATCCCGGTGCCCGGATCGGCGCTGTACGAACGCTACGACAACGCCGGCCGGCTTTTGCACAAAGACTGGTCGCGATACAGCGCCTATGAAGTCGTTTTCAAGCCGAAAAACTTTACGCCGGAAAAACTCGAGGATCTTTTCTGGGAACTGGGTCAGCGCCTGTTTTCAGTGCGCAACAATTTCATGCGATCCTTTCCGTTGATTCGAAAAAACAATCTGAAGGAGGATTTTTTCATTCGCCTGGGAGAATTCGCCATCGGCAACGCCGTCGGTCGCGCCGCAAAGCAGAGGTGGCCGACGACATGGTGACTTTTCACGCAAAATGGAATCGACCGGAAGATCAATAGTAAGGCAGCAATCCTTTGTAAATGTTTCTTCGCACGGCGAGGCTGTTGGCAAAAAGAGCGAGCTGCGTCATGAAGCTGCCCCAGGGACTTTTGGCCGACAGGCCGTGAAAAAAGCGCCGGATGATCAGCGGCATCGAATAAACTTTTTTGTAAAAATCCATGAACAGTTCGTCCAGTCGCTCCGGCGTGAAATTTATTGGCTTGAATACCGTCTGGTACGATGTGTATCGCCAATACTCCTTATGAAGAACGCGTCCCTCGTTATCCCATCGCTCGGCCAGGCGCGTGCCGGGATACGGCGTGATGATGTAAGGATTGGGTATGAACAGATTCTTTTTCACAAAGGAATATGTTTTCGAAAAAGTCTCCTTGGTGTCGTTGTCGAAGCCGAACATGAGATTTCCCGCCACGGTGATATCGTATTTACGAAAGAGCTTCATCTTGGCCGTGTACTCTTCCACCTTGTTCACGTTCTTTTTCCCCACCGCCGCCAGATTTTTTTCATCGAGCGTTTCGATTCCGATGATGGCGTACCGGAAGCCGGATTTCGCCGAAAGGGCCAGAAGTTTTTCATCGTCGGCCAGGCGGATGGAAACCTGACTCACCCAGAAAATATTCAATTCGCTCAAGGCCTCGAAAAGCTCCGTGGCATAGGATTTTATCCCGGCGATGTTGTCGTCGACGAAGTTGATAAACCGGGAGCCGCAGGCTTTGATGTCCCGCGCCACCTGATCCACGGGGCGATGCCGGAATTTGTGCCCGTAAAACTGCGTGACGCTGCAGAAGTCGCAGTTGTAGGGGCAGCCCCGCGTGCATTCCACGGGCATCACGTCATTCATGTACTTGTTTTTTTTGATAAGGTCGTATCCGGGAACGGGCAGATCGCGCAGATCGGACAGGCGTTCCGCCTTGTAGACCGGCTTCAACTCCCCCGCCGCCGCGTCGGCCAGCAAATTTTCCCACACAAGCTCCGCCTCGCCCAGGACGATGGCGTCGCAATGCTCCTTGACCACGTCGGGAAAAAGCGTGGGATGGAAGCCGCCGATGACAACCTTGACGCCGCGCTTTTGAAATTCGGCGGCGATCTGATAGCCCCGCTCGGAGTGCAGGGTCGTGGCGGTAATCCCCACCAGGTCGTAGCCGCCGTCGTAATCGATATCGTCGGTGTAATCGTTGACAAGCTCCACTTCCCACTCGCGGGGAGTCAGCCCCGCCAACAGATATATGGACAGCGGAATGATAAAAGTTCTTTTCACGCGCAGCGGCTTTCCTTTTTCCGTCCACAACGCAGGGCTGACCAGTAGCAGCTTCATAAGCATTTCCTTGATCGATGCATCATTTTAACGCACCCGAAATCTTTCGGATAAGTATTTATCGCACTTGTCATTAATAAACGAAAGCGACGGTCTGTCGACCCGTCGCTATTCGTTATCATTGATTTTTAATTACGGCGCTGTTTCGCGTCTATCACGAATAATAAGGACTGTCTCCGTCGGCGTGATCCGTGGCGTCGATCACTTCCGTGATATCGGGCATGAATTTCTTCACGGCGCTTTCGATTCCCGATTTCACGGTCAACTTCGCCATGGCGCAGCCCTGGCAGCCGCCGCCGATCTTGATGTAAAGCTTGTCGCCTTTGAGATCCACGATCTCGGCGAATCCTCCGTGCCCGGCCAGGGCCGGAGTGATGCTGTCTCTGAAGAAAATCTTCAGTTGCTCAAGTTTTTCATTTTCCATTTCACTCATATCGGCCCCTTTCTGTTTTTTTTTGTCTACAAATCCGTCGCCGCTAAGAAAGTAATGATAAATTCATAAAAATCAAGACGTTGATTTGATTATCACCATTTGAACCGGCAAAAGTTGTATTCACGGTCGCAATAATTTTCGACTCCTTGGGATGCTCACGGGCCGGGTCATTCCGGTTCCAGATCGAGGAGTTCGCCCATGAACAGACTTGAGTTTTTCACGAAAAACACAATAGGGAGGTCGCCCGCAAGAGCTTCAAGCCGCGCGGCATATTGAATTTCGTCCCCTTTTTCAGGGACAGCCAGACCGAAAAATATCACTTCGGCGTTTTTGCTCTTTTCATGAATCGTCTCCATGACGGTTTTATCGTCGGGTTTTTCGAAGACGTTGATTTCCGCCTCGATCCGCGTCCTGGGAATCAGCATTTCCAGTTCGGTCTGCGTTTTGCGTTTCATGATTTCGTTGGAGGCGATGCTCATGATCTGCACCTGCGCGTCCCGCCACTCGGGATTGCGCGTGAGCAAATAGCCGAGCAGAAGCATCAAGTCTCCGTTGCGCTGCATGCCTCCCCACCAGATGTGAATCGTACGCCGGACGCCGGTTCTACGGAAAACGTACTTGGGCTTTATCCTGCTTAAAATGAAGGATTTATGAAGCCTCTCCAGCCGACGCATAACGCGCAAAAATTCTCCGAGTCGTTTGTGATTTTCCGGCCACCCCAGCATCACGGTGTTGCTTTCGATCCCCGCCATGCCGTTGGCTTGCGAAACATTGACGATGCCATGGACGATCTCCGACACCACGTCGACTTCGCAGAATACGACAAGTCCTTCACTGGTCAGGGACTCGTGCATGTCCCCGCGCATCTTTTCCAGGTCGCGGGTTTCCGTCAGCAGATCCCCGACCACCAATTGACAGGCGGAAACCAGGCCGCGTCCCTGGCTGAACCAGTGCGCGAAACGAATGAGATCGAGACTCTTTTCCACGTCGGAAGCAAAGACAAGAATGTGCGGCCGCCAGTTGCGCTTGCTCATCGGGCGATACGACAATTTGATCAACGCCCATCGGATCAGGCTTTCGTACAATCCTCGGCGCGCGTCGCCCCAGCGGGCCTCTTTTTCCCTGCGGGAAATGAGAAGCCAAATCACGCCCTCGATGATAATGGCCGCCACTCCGGCCGGGGGATTGATCAGGAACATGGCGAAAATGCAACCGGCGGCTCCCAGGAGGTTGACCGGCCAGGGCACCCGAATTTTCGGCCGCCACGACGGATCGCCGCTGATGGATTCCACCGCCGCCACAAGGTTGACGATGGCGTAAACCGTCAGAAAGAACATCGTGACCACCGCGGCGACCACATTCAAATCACCCAACAACACCGCCGCCAGAGCAAGGACCAATGTCACGATGAATCCGGGCAGCAAGTCTTTTCGACCCGCCCCCCGCGTACCGAATATTCTCGGCGCGATCCTGTCTTGCGCCAGCGCCTGCAGGGTTCTGGGCGCCGTCAGCATCGATCCGATGGCGGAGGATAAAATTGCGCCGAACAATCCGGGAAGCACCAACCATCGTCCCATGGGGGCGATCTTCGTCCAGATAAGGGTATCGCTGCGCAATTCTTCGGGAGCAGCGCCGAGAGCCAGGACAACGGGGATGATCAAATATACGACAAAACCGGTCAAAACCGCGCCGAGGGATCCCACGGGAATGGATTTTGCCGTGTTTTTCAAGTCCCCCGAAAGACCCAGTCCCGCCATGACGCCGGTGACAGCCGGAAAGAAAATTGCGAAACCGGCCCAGAATGAAATTTCTCCCGAGGGGGGATTTCCGACGAAGACGCTTCCTTCGTAATGGGCCGCGGCTCCAATGATCAATGCCGTCAATGAAACGCCGATGCAGATCATCAGCGGCACCTGTATTTTCAAAGCCAGCCTGGCGCTTGTAAAAGCCAGTATTCCCACCAACACGATGATCGCCAGCGCCATCGGCTGCAAGGGCAATCCCGGAAGAATGATTCTCACACTTTCAGCCAGACCGAAAGCATATAACGTTGTCGAAAAAACCTGGGATAAAAACAGCGGGAAACCCACGGCGCCGCCGATCTCCAGGCCGAGACTTCTGGAAATGATGTAATAGGCGCCGCCGACTCCGACGGGCACGTTCGTGGCGACGGACGAAAAGGACAGTGTTGTAATGATTGTAATGCTGTTGGCGATGACAACGATCAAGATGATTCGATCCAGGCCCATGTGGCCGAGGAGCCAACCGAAACGCAAATACATGATCACGCCGAGAATGGTTAGAATCGTCGGCGTGTATACTCCAAGGAAAGTGCCGAGCCTCCCGGTCTCATTTTTCTTTTCTTGCATAGCGTTGGAAGTATCCGGCAGCAATCGATGTCTCCTCTCAACTTCCCATCGGATGTTCAGTTCATGGGAATCATTGCAAAATCTCCATTACACCATTTGCTCCGGCGGTTTTCGTTCGGTTTTCGAGTGGTCGACCTGAAAAATGCGAAATCCCCAGTCCATCCTGATGAACGCAAACATGGCCAGCAGAATTATTCCCAGCATGACCGGGGGCAGCCATTCGCTGTATTCCATTTTATAGAATATCTGTCCTTCGCCGATGGGAGGTATGGTCAGGGGTTGAAGCGGCAATCCGTAACGCTCGGCCAGGCGGTCAATCTGGACAAGGTGAATCACGGGAATTCCATCCAGGGACATTCGACCGATCACCGAATCCACCGTGATCGGGCTGTAAGGGGGTTTTCTGTTCAGGCCCGGCCGAAACGCCCTCTTTCCAGCCGCCGTGCCGACGGAAATGGTTCCGCCGCCGACGTTGATATAGGCCTTGAACGGACCGTCGCCCAGCGCCTCATTGTATATCTGCATGCGCTTGTTCAGACTGTCTTCATAGTTTTCCGGTTTGATGGTTTGAATGTCGTTTCGCTCGATGGAGTCGTCCAGCAGGCGTTTCCCCCATTTCGACAAACCCAGGGCGCGGTCGTCGACGCCTCCCCGGGAAGCCGCAATCGAGCGAAACCTGAAAACTTTTTGCTCATAAAGCAGACGCTCCATGTCCACCCAAAGGAAGTTCGGCATATTCGCCCCCCACTGGGAACCTGAAACGCTGGAAATAACCACCGGCTCCAGGTTGAGCGTTTGCAGGGCGGAATACACATGAACATTCATCGCCGGAAAGGAGCTGGACAATCCCACCGCGACGAAATCCCCTTCCTCGACTTCGGCGCGTTTGAGCATATGCACGATCACGGCGGCGAAGTTCGGATTGATGGACGTCTGCTTGGCCTGCAAGTGACCGGAATTCGTCGTCACCGCGGACATGAGAACGCCGATCATGCCGCTCTCCGCGGGGTCCGCTTCCTTGTCGATTTTGATTCCCTTACGGAGCCGCTCCTGTTTGATGGTCTTCATCGCCGTTCGCGACAATCTCGCCGCTTCCAGCTTTTCCTTGTAAAAGGGCTGCTTTTCCCGCACCAGAAATGTTTCCGACAGAAAAACGCCCACAACGGCGATCACGGCGATCAGCACCAGTTCGACGCGCGAGACTCTGTGGGGCCGCCAGTATATTTTTTTCATTGCCACAACTCCGTTCCCACCGTGATGATCAACACCAGGCGAACAACGACGGATGCGGTGATCAGGGAAGATATCGTTTCCACCACGCCCTGCCGATCCAGCCATATGGCGATGAGACCGGGAATGATGTAACCGATGACGTTGAAATCATATCCGAGCATCGAGGACAGATGCGTGATTCTGATGAGCGTTCCCAGCAAATAGCCGACCAGGATCATCAAAACCGTGCGCCTTTTGCCGTAGATGATGAGGAATGATGACATGGCGCGAACCAGCGCGAAGGTCGCGAATCCCGCCCCCAGGGTCAGCAGAACGTCGAGAGGATTGGTCAATTGCAGGGCGATATAGCCCGGCACGACCATACCGCCCACGGCCAGGCCGAATAGTTCGGCGAACATCAGGCTGACCACAAGGCCGATGCCTATCGAAAGAGGAAGAAGCTCCGTCATGCGACACCTCCGGGAACTTCACGATTTTTGAAATAGGACACAAGCTCAAGGCCCGGTCCGTATATATTGGCCATGCCCATGATGAGGCCGCTTTCTTTTATCAGCCCGACCAGGGTTTCGAATATCCCGTCCACTCTCATACCTTCCGCGTAAACGATGCGCATCTCATCAAGTCCGGCTTTCACGGCGGTTCTGGCGAAAATATAGGTGCCGTCACCCATGAGGACCACGTTGTCCGCCTGGGGCCATGTCATGTATGCCTTAGCCAGTTGAATGGAGCGGTCCGGGCGATCCGATCTGCAATTGAAAACCGCCACCTTCTTTTGCAATCCGGGATGCCTTTCGAGCGTCGTTCGCCATATCTGCTCCGTGGATTGCGGATCGTTGGCGGCGAATCCGTTGACGAAAATAATTTGCCGGCCGAAAAAGTCGATCACATGCTCCGTCATGGCGCCGGCGTCGGGTCGGGATTTTTGCATTCCGCGCAGGGCCACATCCCTTTTGACGCCGACGTCCTCGCACACACGAAGCGCCAGAGCCACGTTTTCCTCGTGAGCCCGGTAAAGGAATTGCTCCATCTCCTCGCCCGTCACCGCGCCGATGTGCGCGTCGTTTAAAACATGAAGCTCGGTTTTACGATCCACGCAGGCCTTTTCAAGAATCGCAACATGCTTTCTTTCCGCGGTGAACAATTTTCCCCGCACCGGAATCATCCCCGCCAGCGCCCTGGCCACGTCCGCCTCCGTCGGTCCCATGACGTCCAGATGATCTTCGCGCGTATTGGTGATGACGCCGTGCGTGGCCCTGATGAACTTTTTTTCCGAAAGCCACTGGTATTCCGGTTGCAAAGCCATGCATTCCAAAACCAGGGCCTTTGCTTTATGAGCCTCGGCGGCGGCGACAATGCGGACCTGCTCGATGACGTTGGCTTTCGCCGGCCTGTAAACCGGCACCTCCCTTTCATCCGGCAATATCAGACGGGGCAGCGTGCCGGTGGTTTTCGCGCACGTGACGATTCCGCCCTCGCGCAAGCCCGCCGCAATAAGCCGGGTGACGCTGGACTTGCCCCGGGTTCCGTTGACGTGAATGCGGATCGGGATTTTCTTCAGGCGTCTGGCGTGCGCGATCGTCTCCAGCAATCCCATCACGAATAGCGTCGCGATCATGGCCAGGAGAATTTTTATCGCCAACATGCCTTTCTCCTAAACGTCAAATGGAGAAAATCGTTTTGCACCACGCGGTCAGAGCCGCAACCAGATATTCACTTTTATCAGAATTCGACAAATAATTCGCCTGGGACAGCTCGATTTGCAGCCATGGCAATTCCTCCGCGTGACGGCGGATGATATAGCCGCCCTTAAACGGATCGTTGATCGAAACGTTTTGCTCGAATTTTTCGCCGAGAATCTCGCGCAGGGATTCGATCCACTTTCGCGGGCAGGTTCCGTGCGCGTTGCTCAGGCATATCGCCGGCCGCCGCTTTCCCGGATCGGGACTTACCGGCGGACCAACGGCCGGCATAGTGTGACAGTCGATCCCGGCTTCCACCCTGGCGCTTTGCCGGGATAATTGCATGTGATACGGCCGGTGATATTTTTCGATCATGATATTTTTTAGTTCATCGGAAAGCTCCTGTCGGTAAACCGGAGCGTCCCGGCAGGTATGCGTTTTCACCACGCCGTCTTTGCGAAAATCTTTATCCGCCCTGTTTTGATCGACGATGGTCCGGGCTATGTCCGTGGTCGCGAATTCGGCGGCTTCGCTTTTCAAGACGCCATAAATTTCAGCCGCGCCCTCATCCCCGTCTTCGACGATCTGCTTTTTCGTCAGGACGCACAGATCCTCGACTTCGGGGGGAACGACCAATCCCGCGTGCGGCAAGGAGATCAGAATGGGCAATTTCAAGCGATATTATCCTCCGGCGAAACCGTCCCGCACGGGATCGGCCGCGTTCACGAACTCCCTGTTTGCACGCACTGTCTTCACGCAACAAACCGATGGCGCTAATTGATCTCCAGACTCCTGAATGTCAAGAAAAAAGAAGTGCTTTTTGAAAAATAATTTGCCTCGATAATCCGTAAAGTTTCTTTTGTTTCAGGAGACTTTCAGACTTCTTGAAATATTCGGATTTATTTTCTTTTGCCGCCGATCCATCCTTTTTTCCAGAAATAGTAAACCATGCCCGCGGCGACCGTGGTCATCATTCCCAGAGCCATGGGGTAGCCGAAAGGCAAAAACAGTTCGGGCATATTCCACGGCGAAACCGAATGATCGAAATTCATTCCATATAACCCGGCGATAAATCCTAAGGGAATGAATATCGTGGCGATCAGCGTCAAGACCTTCATCACATCGTTCATGCGATTGCTGATATTCGACAGATATAAATCCACTAATCCGGACGCGATCTCGCGATAGCTTTCAATAAGGTCCATTACCTCGACGACATGGTCATAACAATCGCGTAAAAATAACTGCGTTTCGCCCGGAAAATGATCTTCATAATCCCGGACAAGAGAATTCACCAGTTCACGCAGGGGCCACACCGCTTTTCTGAGCATCAGCAAATCGCGCTTAACATCGTGTATCTCAGTCAGTGTCGATATATCCGGCTTCTCTAAAGTTTCGAGTTCGAGTTTTTCCAATCGCTCGCCGTAGCTTTCCAAAAGTGGAAAATTGTAATCCACGATGGAATCCAGCAACGCGTAAACCAGGTGATCCGCCGCAACGCGAAGCCGGCCCTTGCCCTTGCGCAGCCTTTCTCTGACGCCTTCGAAAGAGTCGCCGATTCTTTCCTGAAAAGTCAGCACAAATCCCTTTCCGAAAAAGATGCTGATCTGCTCGGAGCCAAGCGCCGTATCCCGCAGCATGGATCGAGCGACCATGAAAAGATGATCGTCGTATTCCTCGGCTTTCGGCCGCTGGTTGACGTTGATCACGTCCTCCAGGGCCAGGCGATGCAAATTGAATATTTCGCCGAGGCGGCGGATGGTTTCCAAATCGCCCAGGCCGACGACATCCACCCAGACGATGGGCCATTTATCCATGACGCCGCGAATTTCTTCCGGATCTTCAACGACCTTTTCATCGACCTTATCGGCATCCGTTTCCGGACCGAATCCAAAAATCTTGATCACCGGTTTCGGCGCCGCCGGATCGACGGTCAGCGTCCCCGGAGCGAGTCCCGGAATGATCGGCCGGCCGGCCTTGACAAGGCTCCTTTTCATGCGCCGCTTCGCGGATTTTTTTTGCATCGCGACAACCTCTTTTCCTGTGGGCTCGACCACTTTCTTCATAGAACCGTTATTTCGGATACAGGTCTCGGCGAAGATGTCGGAGAATATAATACAGGAAAATGCGTATTGTCATATGCTCAAAAATCCCGATGCCCTGGAAAATGAGGATATGAAGCGCGAAACCAGGCTTTTTGCCCTGCGAGTCGGGAATCGCATGTTTTTATCCAAAGACCACGCATGGTCTTGCCCCCCGCTCACCTGATGTTTATACTGACGCCCGAATTGTCCGGCGACCGATCAGCATTTTGCGTCGCCGAATGTTATTGGCGTGAACACATTTGTGAGTGGAAAACTTATGAAGTTACGCAGCATTTCGATTATCCTGGCTTTATGCATCATCGTCCCCGCGCTGGCGGCCGCCGACAGTCTTGAAGAAAACAGAATGGGCGTCGGCGCGCGCATCGGATATTCCTTCATCCCCAACATGTTTATGAACATGGGATTCGAGGAATATCAAAGTCTCAACGCCACATCGCTTGGCGTGCAAGGTCTTTACGGTTTCGGCGCGTTCGATCTCGTATTCGGATTGGACAATTACTGGCTGACCATGGACGACGGCGAATGGCTGCAAAATGGGATGGACGAAGACGAAGATACTTATTACGTCGAATCCGATTTCGGCCTGGTCAACCTGGATTCATCCATCGTCTGGAAATGGCGCGTTCATCCCGCGGTGGAACCCGTGGCGGGAATCGGCCTGGCCCTTGGATTTCCATACGGCTCCATCGACGTGGACCGCTACCATGAAGGCGAACCCCGCAACAAGCCGGAAGAAAAACAAATGCCCGGAGTCATCCCCACTATCAAGCTTCAGACGGGTTGCCGTTTTTATCCGTCGCCCGATTTCATGCTCTCGCTCGACCTTGGCGTCCAATACGGATTTTTCCTCGGAGCGGGCGCGGTTTACAGTTTCGACATTTAAAGCTTTGCCGACTATCGCTTGAAATTCTTGTCGTTTGATCTCACGAAATTTGGGGCAATCTTATAAAGGAAGGCGCAGTCGTGGCCGAATTCCAGGTGAAAACAACCGAAAAAAACGAGATGGTCAACGTCACCAGACTCGTCGTTCGTTTCATTCAGGATGAAAAAATCGAAGATGGCTTCGTCCATGCTTTCGTCCCGCATACGACCGCCGGGATCACGATCAACGAAAACGCGGACCCCGACGTCGTGCGGGACATTCTGTTCGGACTGGACAAAATCAGCCCGAATCTGCGTGAGTTTCAACATGCCGAAGGAAATTCGGACGCGCATATCAAATCCAGTCTGATCGGCGTTTCGCTGACTATACCGGTCGAAGGGCAAATGCCGGTTCTCGGCACCTGGCAGGGTATCTACTTTTGTGAATTCGATGGGCCTCGTACGAGGAGACTGATCCTGAAAAAAGGCTGAAAATGAAAAATACAACCATTTTCATCTTGTGCGCGGTCCTTGCCCTGGCCTGCGTCGGCGCATATTTCAACGCCCCTTCCGGCGAATTCGTTTGGGACGACATCAACCTGATCGTCATGGATTACCAGATCAGGGACGTTTCGTTCATCAAAGACGTTTTCACAAGGGATTTTTTCGGATTTCAGGACAACGCAAGAAAGTACGGCTATTTTCGCCCCGTCATCACGTTGAGCTTTATGCTCGACTACGCGATATGGGAGTTGAATGCCGCCGGCTATCACATCACCAACATCATCACGCACCTTATTGCGTCGATTTTTATTTTCCTGATCTTTCTCAGGCTTGTCCCGGGCAAACCTCTGGGGCCGTTTATCGGCGCCCTGCTTTTTGCCGTGCACCCCATCCATACGGAAAACGTGACATGGATATCCGGGCGCACGGACACCATTTGCGGAATGTTCTTTTTTTCTTCCCTATGGTTTTTCATCGTGTACGCGCAAAGGCTCGCAAAAGCCCGGGGATATTCCGATGACGGCGGGCCGTCCGAAAAGGACGTCACAAGAAATCCCTTCCTGATCGCATCCCTGGCGCTTTTTGCGCTGGCTTTGCTATCAAAGGAAATGTCCGCCGTACTGCCCGGCATAGTATTTCTTTATATCCTCATTTTTATCACGGGATTTCGCCGCGACGGGCTGATGTCCTTTATTCCGGCTTTCGCCGCGCTGACCGCCGTCATGGCCGGTTACGGCCTGTATCGCTACTACGTCGTCCAAGTCTCCGAACAGGCCAAGGATCCGTGGGGTTTTATCACCACGCTCGTTTCGTTCTTCTGGACGATCAGTTATTACCTGATGAAAATGGCTTGGCCGCTGAAGCAGTCGGGGTACATTCAAAACGAACTGGTGCAGTCGATTCTGGACGCCAAGGCTCTTTTGGGCATCGCGGTTTTAGGTCTTGCGGCCTGGGCAATCTGGGTGACCGCCGCCAGGGACAAGGTGATTTGCTTCACCTTGTCGTTTCTGTTCATCAGCTTCGCCCCCCTGTCCAACTTCATCAGAATTTCCGGCCCCCGCGACATGGGTTTCATGACGGCGGAACGGTTCGCATACATCCCCTCGGCGCCGTTTTTATTCCTCGTGGGCCTGCTGTTGGCCCGGCTGATCGGGAAGCTGCTCACCATGCAGGCCGACGTCATAATCGGCAAGCGCCTGCACCGCGTCGTTGCCGTCATCCTTCTTCTTGCCATGACCGGCTTATATACGGGCCTGACAATACGCAGAAACGAAGTCTGGCGCACCAATGAAGCTTTTTTCACCGATTGCATCGCCAAGGCGCCGACCGCGCCGCTGCTGTATATGGTTTTGGGCAATATTTACAGCCTCATGGGGGATGAATACTTCGACAAAGCGGAAAAAACTCTTAAAACCGCTATTGAGTATCTGTCCCCAAGGGACCGAGAGGAACCCACGTGGATTTATTCCGATCTGGCCGGCGTCTACGCAAAGCAGGAACAGTACGATAAATCGCTGGAAATGATGAAACTGGCGGCCCGGGGCCGTTTGCGGAACTCGGCGGTGGAATTCAACATGGGTGAGATCTACCGCATGATGGGCGACCTGGAAAAGGCGGCCAATTATTACAAACGCTCCCTCGAAGTCGATAAGAAGAATATCAAAGCGCTGCAACAGCTGGGGCTTGTCCTGCAACAGCTTTCAAAATGGGAAGAATCAAACAAGGCCTATATCGCCCTGAGCGAACTTCTGCCGAACGATCCCATCGTGAGGATAAATATTGGCCGCAATTATTTGATGATGCGGGAGTACCGCCTCTCGGTGACCTGGCTGAAAAGAGCCCTGGCCGTCGATCCGAACCGCGGCGCCGTTTATGAGTTGCTGGGAAGCGCGTATCTTTCCATGGACAAAGCTGACGAAGGAATCACGTTTCTGAAAAAAGCCATTGAGCTGGATCCTGAAAATTACGATGTCAAAGCAGCCCTTGGCAACGCCATGTTCACTATCGGGCAAAAAGTGGAAGCGCATAAAATCCTGCTGGATGTCATCAACGAGCGGCCGGACAACATCAAAGCCCTGATGGGCATGGGGATTCTCGCTTCCGATCAGGGAAAGCAGGAAATCGCCGAAAAAACCTTCAATTATGTCCTCACACTTGATCCGAGCAATGTGCGCGCCATGCTTTCTCTGGGGATTCTCGCATTCCGCAACGAAGACAAAGTAGCTGCAACCCATTGGTTTCAAAGCATTTTATCCATTGACGACGGCAATGAAGTCGCCAAGGCCTATTTGTTCAAGTTAAGCGGAAAAGGCGCTGTCGCCACACCCGGCGAGGGGCAATAATGTATTGGAAACAACAGTGTTCTTATTAAATCGGGTTTGAAAAAAAAACCGGTTGCTTTTAATATTTTGAAATGTTAGAATCAGATCGTAGTCTACTGCTGGGTTCATGCCCAAATTAGCGGTGGGCTTACGAATTTGGGTCGTTGCCCTGCTTATCGCGGGGGACAAGTTGGATATGCATGATCCTTAGGTTCGGGGCAATTGGATTAACCGAGCTTTTTCAAGGAGGTGGGAAGGTGAGATCCCGAAATCAGATCATTTTAGTATTGGCATGTGTTTTTCTAATGGCCACAACCGCTTTCGCTCAAACGACCGATGACGACACCGGCGCAGACGACGATGTTGTCGACGACGACACCGGCGCAGACGACGATCTCGCCGATGACGACACAAGCGGCGACGACGATTCCGATGAGTTCACCGCTGAACTCAACTTCGATTTGCCGAACGCCCTTGAGCCCGATTCGACCTACGACTTTGAGTTCACGGTAAAAAACACGACTTCACCGAGCGACATGCAGCGATGGGTCAATAAACTGGAAATGTTTATGCCCGATCCCGGCTACAGCGTCGATGAAGATTACGTATCCTCGCCGGACGCCATGCACGACGGCGAATGGACCAGCACCATGATTGAACATGAAGACAACGACGGCGTCTACATGGGCATCCGCTGGCAGTATTCGGGTTACGTGACCTCCGAGGATTACGAAGACATTCGTGAAGAAGACGCCAAATTCTTCGCCAAAGCCGGCGAGGATGACGGAGATATCGCAGAAGGAGAAAGCCTGGGCGGCTTCACGTTCCGCGCCACCACGACCACGGAATCCGACGTCAGCAAGCTCGACGGATTCGACTGGGCCGTGTGGGCCGATGACGGAACCCTGTATATCGGAAAGAGCTGCGTGGTTGCCGAAAATTGTGAAGGCGACGCTGACGACGACACCGACGATGACACGGACGAAGATAATGACGGCGGCGACGACGATGACGACAGCGCAGGCGGATGCGGCTGCTAACGGCAGCTTTGTGCGCCACTAAACATTCCTGACCTCAATTCACCCCTCCGGATCAGCCCGGAGGGGTGCTTTTATTTGCGTCGCCGTGAATTTTTCCACGCACATGTATAGTTTTTACCCCTGTTGCCATTTTGCCCTTACGCGCACAATAATCGCTTTATGAAAAAGCGATTGACACTCCTTATCGCGCTTTGCGTCATGACGCTCATCACGGCGCTTACTTACTTTTTCGATTTGCACAAAACTGAAACGGTCCGACGCCCGAATCAACTGAAAAAGGATCTGCAAACCTTAGAATCCCTCAATCGCCGATGGACGCAAAGAAACCCAGAAGACCGAAAAGCGTTCGGGGAGTTAATGAGGTTTATGGCGGAGGCCAAACCGGACCACCTTCCAATTGACGCCGAAATCAACGTATGCACGCCGGAAGATGATGAGCGTATGCGTAATTTCCCCGTTTCGTCTCCATGGAAAACCAAGATCGTACGCGACCTGGAGGGAATCCTGGACGGCGGCCTGCAAGTCCATTTCGGGGCGAATGACTTCATTAAAAACTCGAAAAACTACGACGATTTCGACAAATATTTTCCCAAAGGCGTCCCGCGACTTTTAAAGTTATTGATCCTTGCCGCGCAGGCCGAATGCCGGGCCGGGCAGCGGGACGCCTGCGGTAAAGACTTGATGATCTGTTGGCGGACGCAGGAGGGACTGATCGAAACGCCCTCCGTCGCCCTGGCCATTCTGGCCGGAATCAAAGGGCGCAGGGAGTTCGTTCAGGTCGTAATTTATTGTCTTCCGCTTCTAGGCCGTGAAACCCTGACGGCCCTTTCCGACAGTCTGAAAAATCGCGCCGATGTCTCCCAATCCATGCTGAATTCCATGATTTTCAACATGATCGGGACGGTCAGGCTCATTGAAAACTCCATGCCTTTTAGCCGGCGCGGTTATTTTTCCGCATTCATCGACGAGCCGACGCGATTCTGGGCTTTATTCAAATTGAATCGCAGGCTGCAGACACAGCGATATATTTTCATGGATCGAATGATGGCGATGATGGATGCGGCGAAAACAAATTTCGCAACGGAAGAGGAATCGAAAATACTGCCGCCTTCGCTCTACTTCAACGAGCAGACGCGAAAAAACTACCAATGGAATTTCGAGGAAAATCTGGCGAACGAAGCGCTGATCGTCACATTGATACAGGCGATCGACGCCGAACTGGAGCAGCGCCGGGCAGGATCAAAAACAACGCTTGAAATCCCGATCGACGAGTATCGCAAAATCGTGATCGGCCGCGATCACGGATGCGTCGACCCTCCCCTTTGACATCTATCGGACCGCCTGATCTCGGAATTGATGATCCGCTGTAAAATAGCCGCGAACCATCAGAAGAATGGCCATGATCGACGACGACGCCACAATGCCGGTCAGCATATAAAAAATGACAACCTGATAACGCACGGCGATCTGCGGGTCCACGCCGCTGGTGATTTGCCCGGTCATGAAACCGGGAAGCTGCACGATGCCCGCCGTCATCAATCCGTTGATGGCGGGAATCAAGGCCTGCCGAACCGCATTGCGGGCCACGGGGGCGATCGCCTGCCAGGACGTCGCCCCGACGCACAGTGAAGCTTCGATTCTGTCGCGGTTGTCCCGAATCCCCGTATCCAGAGCCCGGACGCCGATGGCGACCCCGTTCATGGCGCCGTTAAGCCCCATGCCCATCATGGGAATCACATATCGCGGATTGAAATACGGCTTGACGCCGATCACGAGATAAAAAACGTACGTCCCCACGGCCAGACTCGTCAGCCCGATCACGCCGGTGGCGATGATGACGACCCTGGCGCGCATCAATCCGGCGCGTTTTGCGGCGTTGAAACCCGCCACGAATGTCATGATCAGGCAAATGCCGAAAACCGGCGCGGGATGATTGATGGCGAAGATCTTGTCCAGGACGTATCCGACGGCCAAAAGCTGCGCAAAAACCCGAATCGATCCGATCATCAGATCTTTTTCAAGACCCAGTTTCAAAAACCGGCTGATGCAAAAGGGGACGGCCATCGCCACGGCGCAAACGAAAATATCGACGATGCCAATTTCATACATGGTCATTGCGCCGCCTCGCCCGACCCCGTTAAAACCTTGCGCGCCGGGCTGCCGGGATCGTTCAGTATGTGTTCAGGAGCGCCGGATGCGGCGACGAGGCCGTCTTCAAGATAAATCAGACGCCGGCATCTTTGCAGCCTCGAACGCTGATGGGATACATGGATGATCGTACGCTTCCGTTTGGGAAAGAGCTTTTCCAGGTTGTCGAGAATTTCGTCGGCGTTGCGCGCGTCGAGATTGGCGGTGCACTCGTCCAGCATGATGACTTCCGGTTCCAGGTAAAGCGTCCTGGCCAGCTGCACGCGCGCCTGTTGCCCCACGGATAAAGCCGTCGCGTCCCGGCAATTCATGTCCCGGGGCAATCGGACAAACTCCAGCCATCGGCAGCCTTTTTCCTCGTCGCCAATGCGCCCGGCAATGATGTCATGCATTAAAACATTTTCGATTACGCTCCCCGGAAAGATTACGGGCTTTTGCATGACAAGGCCGATTTTGCGGCGCACTTCAATAATCGGAAGCGAATTCAAATCGACTCCGCCGTACCGAATCGTCCCCTCGTCCGGGTCTTCCAGGCGGTTGAGCAATCTCAGCATGGTGCTTTTGCCGGAACCGCTGGCGCCGATGACGCCGAGATATTCGCCCGCGTCGATCTGCAAATCGACGCCGCGCAATACTTGTATCGCCCCTCCCTTTGCCAGGGCTTTTACGCGGCAAACGTTCAGCATGGAAATATCGCCGCTATGAGGCTCGTTCATAAACCGCTCCAACGCTGCATGAAAATTTAACGGCGCAAGGGAATGTCAGATCAGTCGTCCGTACAGTATCAATACCGCGCCCAAGGCGATGCGCACATCGAGTTTTCGCCCCAGTTCAAGCATCAGATCGAGGGCGTATTCGTCGCCTTTTGGAGTGTTGGAATGGAACAGGCCCAGGACTTCCTCTCCGTCAACGAAAGAAAAATCCGCCCCGCCCAGATCGCCCATAAAACCGCCGAGCTTCGAGGTTTCCACCAGTCGGCACATCTGATCATCGGCGGGGGTGAGGATCTTGACATTCCGCCGGAGTATGTTTTCCATCAATTCAGCCCTGTATTTCGCGATGGGCTGACCTTCCTCGATATACAGCGTGTACTCGGCTGTTGCACCGAACAGAATCTTGTCCTGTTTGACCCAGAAAAGCCTGGCTTCCTTGCTGTCGTCAACATAAAAATGCATCTGCTTGACGAGGGTAAAATCGGGGATATCAACGTATATGAGCGGCTCGTGATCGGAGTTGTAAACGAAAAATCCCGTGTTCACGAATGAGAAGCTTTTTTTACGGATGTAAAACTTGTCCAGCAGATGAATATTTTTATTTTCCATTTCCACTCCAACGCCAACCCAACTCAATTTCTATCAGGTTTTCATGCGGATGCAAAGCACTCATTTTCATCAAATAGTCCGCGCCAACAGTCGAATTGTCACCGATCCCTGGTGACGATATAACGCGCAATTTCCTTTAAGGCATCCGCCCGAGAATCGAAATCCCGCAATGCATCGAGGGATTCGTCCAGAAGTTTCAGCGCCAGGGATTTGGCGCCGTCCATCCCCATGAGAGCCGGGAATGTCACCTTGCCGGCTTTGGCGTCGACGCCCGGAGTTTTCCCCAGCTTTTCCTCGTCGCCTTCCACGTCCAGAATGTCGTCGGCGACCTGAAAAGCCAGACCGATGGAATATCCGTAATGGGTCAATGCTTTGATTTGCGCCTCGGAGCCTTTTCCCACCACCCCGCCGCACGCCAGGGACGCCGTGATCAGGGTCGCCGTTTTATGATGACACACGGATTTGACGCGCTCCAGATTGCTTGGTTTCCCCTCATAGATCATGTCGATGCTTTGCCCGCCCATGACGCCGGGCCAGCCGATGGCCCGACTGAGAATGTGCGTGAGCGTCACGGCTCGCTGCGCGTCGATTTCTCCTTTGACGCATTGCCCGGAAATAATCTCGAAGGCCAGCGTGTGCAGGGCGCAGCCGGCCAGAAGCGCCTGGGCCTCGCCGTAAACTTTATGATTTGTCGCAATGCCGCGCCGTAAATCGTCATTGTCCATGCAGGGCAAGTCATCGTGAATCAAAGTAAACGTGTGGAGAATCTCCAGAGCGCATGCCACGGGAAGAGCCTGCTTTTCATCGCCGCCCACCGCATCGCAAGCCGCCAGCGTCAGAATGGGCCGAATCCGCTTGCCGCCGGCCAGCGCGCTGTAGCGCATGGATTCAATCAGCGTTTTAAAAAGGTCGTTTTGAAGGTCGAGATATTGATTCAACTCGGCATCGACCAAAGACCTTTTTTTTTTCAGATAAGCATTGATGTGCAAGTCGCACCGTCCGGCCCGGTCATCGGGGTTCTACTGCGTGTCGTCGTCCGTGTCGTCGTCCGTGTCGTCGTCCGCGTCGTCGTCCGCGTCGTCGTTCATATCGTCATTGACATCGTCATCGTCGGCGTCATCGGCGTCGCCAGACTCCAACTCGTTGTCGATCTGGATCATGTCCGTATCGAATCCTTTGACGCAACCGTCTTCATGCGAGGCGACAACGCGAAAAAAGAGGTTGCAATACGGTTCGTCGGATTTGCAGACGTCCTCGCCGGTGAACTGGCGCAGATAGCGAAACGCGTCGACGTCGCTGCGAACCAGGTCATAGGCTTTGCCCGCGGCCTCGCCGCTGGACATATATAAATCGGCTCGGATGACCTCGATATCCGTATTGACGGACTTTTCCTTCAGAACGACGAGCAATTCAAAATTCGTATTCGCCCCCCCCGTTTCCGGGTAGAGTTGATACGTGGAAAAGGCAGGGCAATCCTCCTCGTCGTCCTTGCTTTCCCCGCACCCCGCCAAAAACGCCGCCAGGACGGCTATGACCAAAATCGATAAAAAGGGCTTCAAATTCGCCTCCTGAAATGGACCGGTTTTAGTTTGCCAGCGGGCATGAAGGGCGTCAAGCTTGCGGCGCGGTCTTTTGGGATTGATACCAAAGAAATTATCGCGGATAATCCGCGCTGTGCGCACAATCGGCCAAACGGGCGTCTTTCAACAATCGAGGAGTATATTTTGAAAAAACTTATTGTAACAATCAGCATCATCGCTTCGCTGCTTCTCGGCCTGGCGGTCGCCGGATGCAAAAAAGCCCGGGCGCCGCAAAATCCCAACGTGATAACCGTCGCGCCGAGCGATTACAACTTACGCCAAGACGACATGAAAAATGTTCTTGCCATGACGCGATCGCTGCTCGACGGCAAAGCCCTTCCCCAGGCCGCGGAGAATGTCGCAGCCCTTCAAGGCCGAGAAGTCTGGGTGTCCGTATTTCGTCCAGGCGTCCAGGGAGTCGAGGAGATGGGCGTCGCCCAAAGCCTTGTCGACGGTCTGAAAGACGCCGCAAAACGCCTGAAGTCAAATGATGACTTCAAAACCTATTTCGAAGGCAAGCTGGATTCGGCAAGAATCAAAATCTCCATTTTGAAAAAGAAAAACACCGTGAAAAAAGGAACCTCTCTGCGCAGGCTTTCGAGGCGCCTTGAGCCCGGGGTTTACGGTCCAATGCTGATCGACAACGCGCGCATGTCCATCAATCCCGACACAATCATCACGCATGGCTGGGGCATCGACCGCAGCACGGATCACGAACGCAATATGCGCATTTACGGGAAAAAAATGGCTGAAATGCAGCTTCGGCGGCTGATGCAAAAAGCCGGTCTGGAAAAAGACGCTTGGATGGGAATGGATATTTACCGCTTCTCGGTCTACAGCTTCGTGGACGCCAGGGCCGGAGGAGGCGGCAAGGCCGTTCCTTTATACCGGGCCAATCACTTGCTGCCCAAAGAAATATCGGAAGAGCAGGTTTTGAAAGGCGCTATAGCCGCCGGGGACCACGTGCTTCATCTCATGGACTCGGAAACGGGAAAATTCGGTTACATCTATTATCCGGACCAGGATGAACTGTCCAAGGATTACAACATCGTCCGCCACGCGGGAACCGTGTGGGGACTTTTCAAACTTTATAACGAGACCGGCGAAAAACGATTTCTCGACGGCGGACTTAAAAGCTTCGAGTACCTGGAAAAAAGTTTTAAAACGCCCGAAGACAACAAAAATCTCATCCTGATCGATTACGCGGGCCGAGCTTATCTGGGCTCCATGGCCCTGGGGGCTCTGGCGACGGTGGAAATGCCCGCGGAGTTCATGTCCGACGAGCGCAAAGCCGCGCAGGAAAAACTCGGGAACTGTCTTTTGGCGTTTATCGATAACGACGGCCGGATATACATGACCTACAAGCAACTCCAGGCCAAACGCCTGCCGAATGAGCAACCGGTGTATTTTCCCGGCGAAGCCGCTTTGGCGCTGATCAATCTTTACGAAAAGACCGGCGAGGAAAAATGGCTCGACGGAGCTTTAAAAATCGCCGATTTCCAGATCGGAGAATTCAAAAGGACAAATAAACCCGACAACTGGATGATCCAGGTCATGAGCCGCCTGTATCGGATCAAAAAGGACAATCGATACCGGGACATGGGCTTTCAAATGGCCGACTACAACGTAAAGCACCAGTATCGCCCTCAGCGGGAAAACTATACCTACCAGGATTATCACGGCGGGTTCGACAATTCCCGTCCGCCCAGAACCACGCCCTGCGGGAGCCGGACCGAAGCCATGGACGAGGCCTATCTGCTGGCCGTCGCCGCCGAAGACGCAGCCGCCATGAAAAGATACGGCGACGCCGTCGTCTGGGGCGCGTGGTTTATGCTCACCAACCAATTCCGGGATGAAAACACATATTACCTGCGCAATCCCGAGTACGCGATGGGCGGCATACGGGGCGGGCTGATCGCCAATGACATCCGCATCGATTACAACCAGCACGTCGCCATGGCCCTCATGGGCGCGCGAGCCGTTTGGCGCGACAGGCCCGATATGGACACCGCGGCTCTGTTTCGTTAAAAATAAAGGAAATGCCCTATTGGATCAGCGCCGCACCCATAGTCTTCATGATTTTCATGACCGGTTGGGCGATGATCATCAATCTGATTTCCTTTTGGGGCAAATCCCAGTGGCGCCTGGCGATCATCGGCGCGCCGGCGCTGTTGCTGGAAATCCGGGTGATCGTTGAAACCGCACTCGTCTTGAGGAGAAAAATAAACGAACCATGCGATTAAAACAAAGACATCATCATCGTCGCCCCCGGCTGCGATACACCGGGATAGCGGCGATGCTTATAGCTTTCGCAATCCTGACCGGTTGTCATTCCGGCTCCCGGAAAGATTCACAGCGAATCAACCGGAATCTTATCCTCATCAGCATCGATTCGTTGCGGGCCGATCATGTCGGCTGTTACGGCTACGGCAAATCGACGACTCCCTTCCTGGACGAGTTTTCCAGGCAAGGCGTGAGATTCAACAACAGCTACTCCAGTTCCTCCTGGACTCTTCCGTCTCACGCGTCGCTGTTTACCGGATTGACTCCGACAACGCACGGCGTTGTAAAATTCAAATCCAGTCTGAAACCGTGGAAAAACACGCTGCCCGGGATTGCTCAGGAAAAAGGTTTAAAGACCATCGCCGTCGTTTGCGCTCCTTTATTAAAAAAACGATACGGCTTGCACCAGGGATTCGACGTCTATGACACGGACCTGATCCCCCCGGAATACGAAGAGGCGCTTATCTCCAAAGTCGCCGCGCGCGTGACCGACAAGGCTCTGGGGTACGTGGATAAAAACCGTGACAATCCGTTTTTCCTGTTCCTGCATTACTGGGATGTTCATTACGATTACAATCCGCCGGAAAAATATGCGAACATGTTCGATCCCGAATACGACGGAAAAATCGACGGCTTGAACATCCGGTATCGGAAAGACATGACCTCGGATATGGATAAGCGGGATTTGCAGCATATCGTCTCATTGTATGACGGCGAAATCCGCTACACGGATGATGAGATTGGGCGCCTGATCACAGGCCTGGACCAGCGCGGCTTGAGCTCGAAAACCATGGTGGTTATCACGTCCGATCACGGCGAGGAATTTCTGGAACATGGATGGAAAGGGCACACCAACACATGTTATGAGGAAGTCATCAAAGTGCCCCTCCTCATGAAAATACCCTGGGTGAAAACTCTCGCTCCCGTCGTGGATGATTATGTATCAACCATTGATCTGTTCCCGACGATATTGTCGGCCTTGGGGATAAAACATGAAGAGCTTGCTCTTCAAGGCATGAATGTCATCGACACTTTTTCCAAAAACAAAAAACTGGAAAGAAGCTTTATCACCGCGGAAACCAGATACGGTCAAATTGCTCCGCCTTTGACAAGTGTGGGTCCCTGGAAAGCCCTTATTTTACCGGACCGTCAGAAATTTCACTATTACGGCAAGAAATCCAAAGGATATTCGTCTTTGCTGTTTGATTTAAAAAACGATCCGCATGAGTTGAATAACTTGTCGGAGAAAAAAGAAGATTTAACGAATCGCTATCGCGAAGCCCTGAAACATGAGTTAACGATCCAAAAAAAGCTGAAAAAGAAATTGGATCTTTCGAAAAACAAGACTCTCGATACACAGACCGGCGAGCTACTTAAAGGCCTCGGGTATATTCAATAGATTCGCGTCATCGCCTAAGGCATGCGCACCTGGAAGAAAATGTCGCCGAATTTCAGTTTGTCCATGTGGTTGATGCGCCCTTTGCGGACTTTCTTACCGTTGATGAAAGTGCCGTTTTTGCTTCTCAGATCCTTCACGACGTAATGGCCGCGCTCCAGTTTGATCCGGGCGTGTTTTTTATCCACGGACGGATGCGGGATGTGTATGTCCACATCGCCCAATCCCGCCGAGCCCACCAGCACGATGTCATGAATCAGTTCGAAAACCTGCTGCTTTCCGCTGGGATCCTGCATCACGATGGACGGATTGATGATGACGCTCGACAAGTCGGCCGCATCGGAGAAAAATTGCTTTTCCTGCTCGCTGAAATCCTCTTGCTCCTCTTGCTCATCGGGAATACGCTCGACTTCCATGTCGCCAAAGAAGGCTTTATCCTCTTCGGATAAAGGCGTAATGGCGTCCGCAATGGCGTCAGCCACGGCGCTGGATGCGGCATCGGAAGCCGCCTCGATAATGCTTTCCTCATCCTCGACGACTTCCTCGGAAATGATCTCCTCGTCCACGTCCTCGGGTTCCGGTTCAAAAACATCGCCCTGATCGCCGGATTCCACAATAACAGTTTCGTTGGCGCTATAGCCTTTTGAAGCGGCGTCATCCGGCTCATAGACCGGAGTTTTTATCGTCTCGGCCCACGGATCGCTCCTTCGGGCGGTTTCCGGTGCTTCGACTTTTTCTATCGCATCGTCCTCGATGATCTCTTCCGGCTCGAAGATTTCCTCCGGCTCAAAAACTTCTTCCTCTTCCTCGACGCTTTCCGGTTCGTAGGGTTCTTCGACCGGCTGATCCTGCACGGCTACATCTTCCGCCGCCGGCTCATCCACTGCATCATAGGGTTTTGTTTCGACCAGATTCGGATCGTACTCGGGTTCCGGCGGGCTGACCGGCGCCGGCTGATCATCATCTTCGCTTTCGTCCGGTTCGTATACATCCTCATCCGCGTCTTGCGCCGGTTCATAAACATTTTCATCGGCGTCTTGCGCGGGATCATAAGCATCATCATCGCCCGCATAATCATCCGTCGGGCTGAGGTCTTCATCAAGGTCCGCCGCCGGGTTTTCTTCGGGCGCAGCCTCATATTCCGGCATCTCCGGCGCTTTCCCGCCCAGTTCCTCAAGCCGTCTCGTGTTTTCCCGAATATCCTGATCAAGCTGCTTTTCTTTAGCCTTTAATTCGTCGAGCATGGCGACGGCGGAAGCGATGGAGGCCTGGAATTCCTCTTCGGTTTCAAACTCGTCCATCTCTTTTCTGAATTCCATTTCCTCGATCGTATCGGAAGGCTCGACCATCTGCTGGTGCAACGTCTCTTTTTCCCGGCCGAAGCGCGCCATGCGCTCCTCGATCTCGGCGCGTTCCTGCTCCTCGCGCCGCCTTCGTTCCTCCTGTTCGCGACGCCTTTTTTCCTCTATTTCAGCCTGGCGTATTGCTTCCAGATCGTTTTTGATATCGGCGATTCGCCGGTCGGCGGCGGCGACCTTTTCGCTGAGTTCATCTCGCTTTTCGATATATCCGGATACGACTTTTTGAAAAATTTCCGGCTTGACCTTGTCGCGGCGCGTTTCAGCCTTCTCGATTTTGGCTTTGACGACATCAAGTTCGGCCGCGGCCAGATCCCGGTCCATTTCCATGTCTTCCAGGAGGCCGATAAGTTCCTTTTTACTTTTTCCAGATTCTGCCATAGTCATTCGTCCCTTGAAAATTACGTTGCCGACTTCATGAGTCGAAACACTCACAAATGCCTTATAACACCGGTGAAACCAATCCGCAAAATACGATTCAACATACTTTTTCACCTCTTGGCCGTCAATACGCGAAATTCCCACATACAATGCGATTTTCCGCCAAACAGGCAAACCATGAAGCCGCTTTTAAGCTCCTTTTTCCCGGAATCCTTCTTGAATCTCATTTTGATGCAAATTACTATGGCCCGGTGATGAAATCGAAATACGGAATCATCGGACTTCCCATAACGATTCTGGCGGCTGTCGCCCTTTTTTTGAGCCTGTCGAACTGCGGGGAGGAAGAGGAATACGGCGTCTGTCTCAGGGACGGTTCGGCGCTTTTCGCCGGATACATTTATCCCGACGGCCGCCGCGAAGTCGACGTGGAAAATTTCACGACCGAGGCGGCGCCGGGCGACACGCTGAACTGGACGATCAATTACATTGCGCAAGCTTCGTGGTGGCCGGACTACGCAGACAAAATCAACGACGTCAAATTCGTCGCTTCGGCCAGGCGCATATGCGACGCGCAGGGCCGTTATCGGGACCAGGACGCGTATTATTATTCGACCTACCTGACTCCCGCCGGCCTGCCCGTGGAGGGCTTTCAATACTTCATCGCCAACAGCGCCGTGGGCGGTCCGTACAAGACCCCCCTGGATCACGCGCAGTCCATGCCGCCCGACGGCATCCGGGCGACCGAAGACGGTTTTCAGTTCTCGCTTCCCGTCGCCATGAAGCTGGACGAGGATTTCCCTCCCGGTCTTTACAGAATCGAAATTGAGTTTTTCGCGCATTACAAGGATTCCTGGATTCCCCTGCACACGCTGCCCGGCCTCGACTCTCAAATTTCCGGTTGCGCGCAAGGGTACGAAAACATTTTTTACAACAAAATCCTGCTGCCCCCGATGCGCATCGGAAAAATCAAGCAACCCCGCATGATCTGGACTCTCTTTTCTTCCCATCCCAGCGGCGGCGTCAGCGGCGGCGTCGCCGAAGAGGACAAGCCTTACTTCGCCTTGTCCAACAGGGTGAAACTGCCGTCGCAATATATCCTGCCCTGCCGCCCGGATCGCGAAAAATGCGTTTATCGCATCGAGCCCGACCTGCCCACCGTGCACGGCATGTCTTTATTCATGGCGAAGCAATACCCGTATGAAAAGCTTAAAATCGATTACGGCAAGGGCCGCATTTCCGTTTCCGTCACCAAACCGGACGGCGCGCGGGAAAACCTGGGAACGCATCCTATCCGCTTCCGAGGTTTTTCCGGCCCGAAGATTTTATCCGGAGATTTCACTTATCGTTTCGATCAGTTCGGGCTTTATGAAATTTCCATGACCGGCGACCAGTACGATATTTATGGGAACCGTTACGAGGCCGGCGGCACGTATAAAGTATGGGTGGCCTATCCCATCACTTTCGCCACGGGCATCAAACCGGGCAATCCCATGCGCGTCGGCGGGTATTATCCGCCGGCGGCCACGCTCAATCCGCCGGTGCCCGCCGAGGTCAAAGCGTCCGTTTCGTTTTATCCCGGAACCCATCCGCAAGATTCGGCGCATGTCCGTTACGAAGGCAAGGCGCAAAGATTCGGTTATTACTTCCCCGACGGATCGACGCCGTTGTACCGGTTCCCGGAGCCCGGCGAATATCTATTCGATATTTTCGCATATTATAAAGACGATCGCGGCAGAGTTTATATGGGCAACATGAAAAACGCTTCGGTGGTTTTGCCGTCGGAAGCCAATATGACCATCGTCGGAGCGCCTCCCGGCTCATACGACCGGGCCGGCGACCTGAGCAATACCCTGAACGGCGATTTCAGCCAGAATCAGGGAACGATACATTTCCCCTATAAATCGGGCGACAATATCTATTTTCCGGGCAATCCGCTGTTTTATCAGTTCATTCAACCTTCCATGAGCGTGCTGGACGAAAACGGAAAAATTCAGGCCTATCTCGATGAGTATTTTCCTCCGAATATCATCAATCTATACAGCGGCGCCGGCAAAACCGACAGAATGATCCTGGATTCCGCGACCTTTCCGGGATGCAAGGAGCAGTTGCGTTATCACGCCAACGCAAAATCCGATAAGCCCCTGGTTCCCCTTTTAAGTTCCACGCCATCGCGCTACTCCCCATTCGAGTACCCCGAACTGGTCGATCACCGGGGCTATTTTTATTACACCACTTCGCGCCCCGGCTTTCCCGTGTATTTCGTGATCGGCGATTCGACGATTGCGGAAAATTACTGGGGCGACGGATTCACCGATTACAAAAAGACGGTCGGGGCCGCTTCCCGGGGCGATCAGCCGGGGGATATTTATTGGTCCGTCATCACCGGTTTGTATACGGATCAAGTCCATGATGAAGCCATGTACGGCGTCTACGGTTCCGGCGGCGTCGCCCTGCCCCGGGGCGACGGTTTTTACGGCGACAGCTCGCCTTTCGCCCGGCCCGCGGCGACAATCAACGGAGTCAACCTGGACATCTACGCGGGCGTGGGCCCGGCGCCGGGAACGATCTACGAAACCGGAGCGGTGAAAGGCGTCGGCTCCGTCGCCATCCCCATGGTCCCGCACGACGCCGAAATCATCATCGAAAAGCCCGACGGCGCCGCGCATGAGTGCCGCGGGAGAGCGGACGAAATCGGCAACTTCATCTGCCCGGCGGGTCCGATCATTTTCGATCTTCCCGGCGTCTACAAAGTTTATACGGATTACCGCGAAGGAGAATTCCGCGGCAACTGTCCCGGCTCGCGCAACGGATGGTATCGCGTTTACGCCGTGGAAAAGGACAGCCCCTGCCGCGTGCTTTTCGATCCGTCCGTTTCCGGCGCGGTGGATTTTGACGCGCCTTTGAATATTCGCGGCCGAATCACAACCGCGCTTCACGACGCCAGGCTCTACTACTCCGTCGTCGCCCCGGGAATTCTGATCGACGAAGGCGATGCGCCGTTAAACGGCGAACAATTTGAATTCTCGATATTCCCCCGTGAAATATGCGCACAGTTTTTCAACTTGCACGACAACATTATTCCGATAGGCATCGACCCCCCGTTAATCGACACGCGGAATTTATGGAAGCTGCCGCAATTGCTGATCGGCGGCCTTAAGGAAAAGCAGCTTTCCGACACGATGGAAATCGATGTTTTCATCGAAGGACGCGATGAAAACGACAGGCTGCTGACGGCGGGCGGGAAAATGGTCCTGCGCGGCAATACCGCCATCGTACCCGTTCAGTTTATGGATACGGGAATGCATCACAAATGAAATCCGGGATTAAAAAAGCCGTCTTTTACGCGTTGTCATTTGCCATACCCTGCCTGGCGTACCTGCTCATCTGGAAACTGACGAAACAAGCCACGTGCCATCGAATCGGTTATCTGTTATGGCTCAATGCCTCCATCGAAGGGCCGCTTGGCGTTATACGCATCAAGCTCGTGGAGATATTTTTCCAGTTTGTTTTACCGATTCTCGCCGGGGCGGCCGGATTGTGGGGCGCAAGACTCCGAATGCGTCGCCGCAACTCATAAACCGGTCAAGGCGCGGGCTTTTTGCTTTCGCATATCATCATGGCATGTTCGGTCAGTTCGGGAACTTCGCCGGCGCCGATGAAGGAGGGTGTCTTTTCCCGCATGCGAATAATTATTTTTTTCCAATCACCCAAACTTCTGTCCTCAAGGCACATGTCGCGATACAGCATCGTCGCGCTGTGGCAGACGCCGCATTTTTGCTGATATTTGTATTGGATTTCCGGCGTGCTTTTTCCCGGGACCCGTTCGCGATTTTTCCAAAGCTCGATAACGTAGTCCGCGATCAGATCGCCTTCCCAGGTCTGAACGGCGAAATTGTTCTGCATGATGTGCTGCTCCAGCAACAGACGTAGGGCTTTAGCGTCCAGATCGAAGTAATCATCCATGACCGAAATTGCATGGCAGCGCCCGCAGCGCAAGCGATAAAGCGCGCGCCCGGTCGGCGATCGATGCCGGACCAGCAATTCGCCGATGCGCTGTTTTACTTCATGGCCGGTTTCGCGGGGAATCATGCGCGAAACGGTTCTTTGCCATTCCTCCGGCGACTTTGCGTAGTTTCGCGGGACCATGGAAGAGTGGCACGCGCCGCATTCGTCCTCAAACAGCGCATAATCCTCATCCCACTGCCAGGTGAATCTTTCGTAGGCGTATATGGAAATCTGCGTGGCGATTAAAACAAACACGACGGATGTGAAAAGCAGCCATAATTTGTTTCTGATTTTCAACTTAAGGAGGAAAGAGAAAGGCTGAAAAAGGAAAGTATAAACAAGCTCACGCATACGGCGCGGGTAATTCTTTTTATCCGGCGGGTGGCATGGACAAGCTTCCCGGCCCGAGCTTACGAGGGCGCTTGACCGTGCTTCATCTGCTCGTTTGGCCGAATTCATCTTTCCCGTTTCATCCTATCCTTAAATTTCTCAAACAGCCGACCTGGCGCGCAAGAGACTGTTGATAAACGAAAAACGCCCAGCTTTTGTCATTCCGACCGTAGCGAAGCGAAGTGGAGGAATCCCTTTAACGATGCGTATATATTTTTTTATTGTGTACATTTTAGCAAGACAATCACGTCTTGTTAAAGGGATTCCTCGACTCGCCCTAAAAGGCTCGCTCGGAATGACATGCTGTGGATTGCTTGTTTTGTGCATTTATCGATAGTCTCGCAAGCTTGCGGCGACGCCGATTTCGTATTTCCTCCAAAAGCGCAACCTCTCTTCACAGCATTACAAGTGTCGAAACGGCGGATCGCTCATGGACCGCCATTTATTCGCGAATCCATCGCCGTGTAAAGGATTTTGAAAAAGCATTGCGCAATGTGGTATAATTCGCCGGTTCGCAAAAAAAAAAGAATCCGCAAGCATCAATTGTTCTATTGCACCTAGAAAGCTCCGTCGTCAAAAGGAGGAACATTATGGACAAATCGCCGGCCGAATCCCGCTTCCCGCAAAAGCGCAAGATACTGATTCCTCTTTTTATTGTTCTCATTGTTGTTATTGGATACGGCATCTACAAAGTTTATCCTTACCTTAGAGCCACTCCGATTTCCAATACGGAGGCCGCGGCGATTATCGCCGATTGCAAAGCGCCGGCCGCCGAGATTCAAAGCCGGTCGGGCGCGGACCGGGAGGCTGTCGAGAAACTGTTCGAAAGCTGGAAAGACAAATTCAAGGCGGTGGAAGATGAGACTCCCGACATGGATGAATGCCCAATTGTCCCGGATGATTTCAGCTATGATACGGCGCCTTTTCTCAAGGAATTCGGTGAACTCAGCGCTGAAATGGCCGGCATCGTCGACGACGGATTCGTCTGGAAACAGGAATTCAATTATGACTCGGATGTCATGAATTTCTACCAGGTAAGGCAATGGGTAAAATGGGAGCTTGCCAGCGCTTTCCTGAATGCCAAATCGGATCAAACTCCAGAAGTCATCGCAAAAATCACCCGCGTGCAAAACGTGATCGCGGCATTATACGATGCGCCGGCGCTGATCCACTTGATGATAGGCGTTGCCCTGGAAGACTTCATGTATCGAGGCGTCGCCGCCGCCATTCCCTATCTTGACTCGGAAGAGCTTCACCAGTTGGCGGATTCATTTCAAAAACAGGCGGATATCAAGGAGACATTCAAAACGTCGCTTAGGCTTGAGGCGGCATGGTTCGTCAACACGCTCGAATATTTGAAAACAGACAAGCGGGCTCTGGACATGCTGACGAATACCAAGGAAAGCGGCATTCCCCAGCCCGTGGCATCCGCGATGCATAAATTCTACAAGGCGTTCATGTTGGATCGCGAAGTGAATTACTATATGGGCTTGCTTCAAAAAACCCTCGACCAGATCGATTCCGGCGCGATTTCCGAAGACCCACCCTGGAGTGAATACGAAAAAAATGGATATAAATCGCTGACGTGTTTGTTGGCCTGGCCGAATTATCGATCACTATTTGAAAGGGTGCTTCGCGCAAAAACCCGTCGGGAAAAACTCGTCGCGGTCTTAAACGCAGAAGCCGCCCTGTCTCCCGAAGCGCGCCAGGTCGAAAGAACCTACTCTTACGACGATAAAAACACTTTGCTCATCAAAGCGAATATGGGATGCGTGAAAGATATTGAAAACGAAAAAACGACCTGATTTATTCGTATCGGGCGAATAAAAAATACAGGCCGTGCGCAGGAGCGGTGCGCCCCACGCGGGAGCGGTCGGGATTTTCCAGAAGCCCCTTCATATCGCCGGCCGGTCTGTCCCCTCTTCCGATTTCCATCAGCGTGCCGACGATGGATCGCACCATGTGCTTCAAGAAACCCGAAGCTTCAAAAAAAATCTCCAGTCTTCCGTCGCCCGTATTTTCCATCTCGGTTTTGATCATGCGCCTCACCGGGGATTTCGACGCGCAGTCCGACGCCCGAAAGGCGCTGAAATCATGCTCGCCGGCTAGCGCCGACAAAGCCTCGCGCATCCGATCTTCCAGAAGACGGCCCGGCTCCTGCCAGGCGTAACGCCGGTTTATGGGATTGGGCACGCCCGCCGTTTCAATGACGTAGCGATAGGCGCGGCTGACGGCGTCGAATCGCGCGGAGAAATCGTCGGCGACAATAGTGCAATCCATAACGCGCACGTCCTCGGGCAGCAAGGCGTTCAGGGCTCTTCGCACGACGGCGGGTTCGCGATTTTTCAGTGTCTTGAAACTCGCCGGGAGGGCCAGCGCATGGACGCCGGCGTCCGTCCGTCCCGCGGCGGTAAAGCGGATTCCGCTTTCAAAAAGCGTTTCGGCGGCCTTTTCGCAGACCATCTGCACGGTACGCAGACCGGGCTGCAACTGCCAGCCGTGGAAATCCCTTCCGTCAAACGCCAATGTTGCGAGGTAATTGGGCATTTTCGTGGGTGTCTTGTGATGATGCGACGCGCTTAAAACTGAAACAAAATCCCGAAGGTATGCATATGCGCGGACAGATCGACGACTTCGTCCGTGTCTTTGAAATCGTCAAGCTTGTGATACCGGAAATTGTAACACAGGTACGTGTTGTTGATGCCCCACTGGCTCTCCAGACGCCCGCTGGCTTTCTTGTCGACGTTGTCCAAAAGGATCATCAGACCGGCCTGCGCGCCGACGCCGGCGTTTAGACCGCGGTTCTTGGAAGAAGAATCCAGCTTTTCCTCGAACCAGTAGCCGTACAGTCCCATGGCGCCGATGTAAGGAACAATCACCTGGTCCGGCACGAAAGCGAAACGATACACGAGGCCGAGTTCCGCGGGAGCCATGTGCATCTTGAATTTCTCGTGCGTCTTCTTTCCATCGTTGGAAAGACCCCGTCCCTCGAACCATGCGTAGGACAGCGAGCCGTTGATTTCGAGTTCATGAAAAACCCGCCAGCCGCCGCGCAGCGTGTATATGGCGTCGCCCTTTTTTCCGTAAATATCCTGAAAGTCCTCGTCGGTGGGAAAAATCAAGCCCACGTCGAAACCGCCCGAAAAATGGCGCGGCGACTCCAGCCAGTGAGGATCATTCTGCGGGGCTTCTTGCGCGAAGGCGGAAGCGGTCGGCCCGGCCAGCGTCAATGCAATAATCAAAGCGATAAATCGTCTCATGCGGCGCCCCTTTCCCGGGACGAATCGTTTTTAATGGTTTGCAGCTTCATGATGGCTTTTTTCGACCGGAAATAAGCCAGGCTGAAAAACAGGAAAGCCGCCAGCAACAGGGATATGCGCAATGAGTATGCCGGAGAAAGCGATATGGACGCGTACGCCGCCATGGGCGTCAGCAAGGCTCTCACGATCCGGCGCAGGCGGGGCGACTCGGCGATCACGGATGCGATGGGCGGGCTGTAATGATAGTAGGCGTGAACGACGGCGCGCCCCCACCCGGTCGTCATCATAACCTGATCGCGATAGTTCCTGAATACTTTGACGTACCTGCTTTCGTAAGATCCATAAGCCGCGGTGGCGATGAAGCAGCCTTCCGTGTCGTCTTTGGCGCTGGCCAGTCCCAGAGTTTCCACCGGCGTGGCCGAGACTTCCGCGGACAGCGGGCTTTCCGTGCCGGAATCGTCGACGACCGTAACGCGCATATAATACTTCACGCCGTTTTCCAGGCCGCTTAACGTCGCTTCCGTCGTGTCGCCGACGTTTATGGGACTCGTTCCCAGATCGCTGTCCACGCCGAGATAATCTTCGTAATCCGATCCCGAATCCGTGCCGTAATACACCAGATACCTGTCGATATCCTCATCGTCATGCTCTTCCCAGGTCAGGAAAATCCGCCCGTCTCCGTCCTGCGCGCTCAAACCGGTCACCATCCCCGGAGGCGAATCCAGGGTGATCGTCGTGCTGGCGGAGCCGTAGTTTTCCTCGTCGTCGTTATCCACGGCGATCACGTAAATCGTGTAATCGCCGTCGCCGTCAAAATCGTTGTCGGCGGATACGGTGGATGAACCCGTGGTCGTTCCGCTGAAGTTTCCGCTTCCGTCCGAGTTCGATATGGCATCGCCGCTGTCCGGCGTTCCGTCGCCTCCGACCACGACTTCATATGAGCCCGAAGCTCCGTCGGGTTCGATTTTCCAGTAAATCGTCGCCGTCTCGCCGTCTTCGATGGATCCGTCAAGAGGGAGCGTGCCCGTGATGCTCACATCGATGTCGGCCGAAGCGGCCATCGGAATCAACATCAGCATTAGCGCCAATGGGACAAGGAGTTTGTTTTTATTAAGCATGTGGCCCTTTTCGTTTTTCAAATGTTCAGACTCGGGTTTATATCGGCATTCAAAATCAGCGTCAAGAAAGTCTGCTTTTCTTCAACATATGAATTTTACAAGTGCTTTTCCACCAGAAGCTCCGCTATCTGTAGAGCGTTGGTGGCGGCGCCTTTTCGCAGGTTGTCCGTCACGCACCAGAAATTCAAACCATTTTCCACGGTCTCGTCCACGCGGATTCGCCCGACGAACGTTTCGTCGGAGTCCGTGGCCGTTATATTCATGGGATACTTGTTGTTGATCGGATCGTCAACGACGGCGACGCCCGGGGCGTTGGAAAGAATATCCCGCGCCATGTCGGGCGTCATTTTCCCCTCGAATTCCACGTTGACCGACTCGCAATGGCAGGAAAAAACAGGGACGCGAACGGCCGTGGGACTGATGAGCATATTCGGTTCGTTCATGATCTTCCGCGTTTCATGCACCATTTTCATCTCTTCGCGGGTATAGCTGTTGGCCATGAATTGATCGATATGCGGTATGCAGTTAAACGCGATCTGATGGTTGAATACCTTGTTTTCGTATGACTTGCCGTTGAAAATGGCCGTCGTCTGCCGGGCCAGTTCCTCCATGGCCGGCGCGCCCGCTCCGCTGACGGATTGATACGTGGAAACCACCACGCGCCTGACGCGGACCTGCTTGTGCATGGGCGCAAGAGCCAAAACCATGGGCGTCGTGGAACAGTTCGGGCTGGCCACGATGCCGGTGTTTTTAAATTCGCCGAGGGCTTCCGGATTGACCTCGGGAATGACCAGCGGAATATCCGGGTCCATGCGAAAAACGCTGGATTTATCCACGCACACCGCTCCGGCCTGCGCGGCGATGGGAGCATATTCTTCACTGAGCCGGCCGCCGGCGCAAAAAAACGCGATCTGAATCCCCTGGAAGCTGTTTTCATCCAGCTTCTCGACGATCAGGCGCTTGCCGGCAAACTCGACTTTTTTCCCCTCCGACCGCTCGGAGGCCAGCAGTTTCATGTCTCCGACCGGAAAATTTCTTTCCTCGATCAGCTTAATGATCTGCCGCCCGACCGCGCCCGTCGCTCCAACGACAGCGACTGAAAACTCACGACTCATTAACGCTCCTATTTTGTTCATTCACCGGCGATTCCATTCAATCCGCCGGCTGACAAGGCATGATATGCACTCGTTCCGGTTTACTGGACACGCCGAATCCGTATTCGTTAAACAGTTTTTTAGCTTTGCTCCAAAGCCCTAGGCGCCCGATCCCGCGGAACCTGTTTCCTCCGCGTCGCGTCCACGTTTCAAAAACCATAGAATGGGACCGGACGCGGCATAAGCGTTGAAAATAAGAAAAAGCATAAACTCCGGTTCCTGGAAAATCACCACCAGGACGAAAACGAAAAGCAGCAATGTGCTGAACTTATGCCGCTTAAACAGGTTCACATCCTTGAATCCGTAGTAAGGCAGCGTGCTGACCATCATCAGGGCCAGAACCAGCGTCACCAGCAGCAACAGATTGGGAATTGTGGAAATCAATTCCGGCTCATGAACGAAACCCATCTGCCGGGTAAATATCACCGTAAACGCCAGCGCTCCGGCGGCGCCCGGCACCGGCAGGCCTTCAAAATAGCGCTTGTGCGACGTGGGGCGAATATTATAGCGGGCCAGCCGCAGCGCGCCGCAAACCAGGTACAAAAAAGCGATGGTCCATCCGATCCGGGGCCTGAAACAATGCGCCAACGCGAAATTCAGGATAATGATCGCCGGAGCGATTCCGAAGCTGACAAGATCCGACAAGGAATCGTACTGCGCTCCGAAGGCCGAAGTGCTGTTGGTCAAGCGCGCCACGCGGCCGTCGATGCCGTCGAAAAACGCCGCAATAAATACGGCCCACGCCGCCTTCGTGAAATACCCGGCGAAAGACGAAGTAATGGCGTAAAACCCCAACAGAAGCGCCGCGGACGTCAGAAGGTTGGGAAAAAGGTAAAAACCTTTTCGCATCCCCTCGGAGCCGGGCCTGGCCGCCCGCATGCTTCTCATATGGCGTAAAATGCGATTGTTTTCCAGCACATTGGCGTCCTTTTGCATAAACCTGACCTCGGCTGTTGTTTTATTTGTCGCTTAAAAAGCCCGCTTGATATTTCAGCCGGCCTTGGATGAATCCAGGGCCCGGTCGTAAACTTTCCTTTTATAATCGGCAAGAATCGCTTCGATTCTGTCCCGGTCGCCGAGTTTCCTTTTTTTCAATAACCGGCGCGCCAGATTTTCATTATCAGTGAGGAACCGGCGCCTTTCGATCTTCGCGATTTCCTGATCCAGCTTGCGATGGTCGCTGACCAGCCTGGCCAGTTCGCTGTCTTCTGTAATTAAAGTTTGAAGAAGCTTGTCGTCGGTCGCCAATATTAATCCTTAGTCAACGGGCCTTTCGTCGCAATGCATTATTTCGCCCTTTTCAAAAGCGCGATCCATAGCCGGTTATGCATCGCTTTTGGATTCCAGGTTGATTTCCGCATCGGAAGCGCGCACATAGAGAGGCTCGACGCGTTGATCGCTTCCAAAATTCTGATACTTTATCTGACCAATAACACCCATGACGCTCGCCCGATGATAACACATGCCCGGCGGCGGTAAAAGCGCTTTTTGCCCGCATGTTTCGGCAATCAAATCCCTGTAAAGGTCGACTCCATCGCCCACGCACAGCGTCGGCGAAACGATCCTCGATGCCGCTTCGGCCGGATCGACGGAAACCGGATCGCTCACGGCTTTCGTCGCGCCGCCGGAATCCAGCTCAAACGTTTGAAAATAAACCTGCCCCTTTCTCGCATCCAGAATCGCGGCCACCGGTAGTTGCGTTTGCAGAAACGGATAAGCGACGGCTTCCAGCGTCGAGACGCCGACAATCCCACGACTGCTTCCCGTCGCCAGACCGAGACTCGTGGCGATTCCGATTCTCAGTCCCGTAAACGAGCCGGGGCCGACGGCGCAGGCAAAAAGCTCGATCCGGCTGATTTGAATGCCGGTCTTTTCGCTGAGGATCTCGATAGCGGGCAGCACGTGCGTGGAATGATGGCTTTTCAGCCAGAAATTCATTTCGGCCAGCGAGCGCCCGTCTTTGACAATGGCGACGGACCCTTGAGGCGATGAAGTATCGACGGCAAGAACGATCATCGGCGGTGAATCATTTCCATAATCCGAATAAGGATCGCAATCCCGGAACATAACGGGAAATATCGTTATAAAAAACGGCAATGACCAACATGCCGACGAGGAACAAACCGATTTTCATGGCAATCTGCAATTTCGCGGGAGACAACGGCTTCCGTCTGATTCCCTCGATGCCGAATAACAACAAATGACCGCCATCCAAAACAGGAATGGGGAGAATATTAATAATGGCAAGGTTAAGGCTGATGATGGCGATCGTCCAGATAAATGAGAGCAGACCTCCTTTGGCGCTTTCTCCGGCAAGATTGGCGATCATAATGGGTCCGCCGAGGGACTTGATGGAAACATCTCCCGTGATCACATAAAAGAAACCCTTGATCGTCAAAGCCGTAAAATCCACGGTCATTTCCAATCCGCGGGAAAACGCTTTCAGTGGATTGAAGTAGCGCTCTTCCTTGATTTCCGGCAATGAATAACTCAGCCACGGATATATTCCAACGCGCCCAAATTCCTCCTCGTCGCCCAGCATGTTCTTTTCCCGGGCCATTTTGGGCGTTACGGGAATTTCCACTTTCCGGCCGTCGCGCACTACCGTCACATCCAGTTTTTCTTCCGGATGCAAGCGAACGAGCACGGTAAACGCGTCCCAATCTTTCAACGGCTTTCCGTTAATCGCGTACAAACGATCCCCGCCACGCAGTCCCGCCGCGGCGGCCGGATCATCGGCGACCGTCTGATGTATATATAAATCGGCCCTTTCCAGCCCGATGTCCGCGGGTCTATTCACCGACCCGGCGCTGACAACCGTAAAGCTTAATTCGACGGGTTTTCTCTCTTGTTCCGCTAATGCCAGCCCGCCTCTTTCGATGACGAACTCGAAGGGGCCGCCGGACTGGGACAACACCCTGTCCACATCGGTGAAATAATGTATCTCGGAGCCGTTGATTTTTTTAATCAGGTCGCCGGTCCAAAGCCCCGCCTTGCCCGCCGGGCTTTCGGGATCCGAAATTCCGGCGATGGGCAGATAACCGTCCTGACTGACTCCGATAACGCCGGCATCCGCGTCGAACTGAAAAATATTTTTCACTTTCCTGAGTTTGGGCGTTATGGCCGCATCAAAGCGCGAGTCGCCGCGCTCGATCGAGAAGGTCAGCGGTTTGCCGGGACTTTTTTTAATAAGCTTGGCCATATCTTCCCAGCGCCACATTTCCCTGCCGTCAATGGCGACCACGCGGTCGCCGGGCCTGACGCCGGCTTCATACGCCACGCCGTCTTTATCCACGGAACCGATCAGCGTCGTGGCCGTGGGGTAACCGGCGAAGAAAATGCAGGAGAAAATCACCAGGGCCAGGATAAGGTTGCTGATCGGTCCGGCGGCCACGATGGACGCTTTCGCCCATAACGATTTATGCGCAAAGGAAACGCCTTTTAATTCCTCATCGATATTTTCTTCGTCGACGGCGTCCAGATCGGACTGGCCGACCATCTTGACATATCCGCCGAATGGAATCATCCCGATGCGCCATTCCGTTTCGCCCCTTTTCCATTTGAAAATCGGCTTGCCGAAGAAAAGGGAAAAAGCCTCAACGCGAACGCCGTTGAGCCTCGCCACGATAAAATGTCCAAATTCGTGGATAATCACGACGACGGAAATCAGGACAACGAAAAAGAATCCGCTATGGGTAATTTGGAGCATTTTCTATTTTTAACCTTTCCGGCTTTAGTTCGCGAATAAGCCGCCCGGCGGTTTTACGCGCTCTGGCGTCGGCCTCCATGACCTCTATAAGGTTCGACAACGAATATCCCGATTCCGTTTCCATGGTTTTTCCCACGATCTTCGGGATATCCGTGAAGCGGATTTTTTTACCCAGAAAAGCGGCGACGGCCGCTTCGTTGGCGCCGTTGAGAACGGCCGGCGCATCCGGCGACATTTCCAGGGCCTTATAGGCCAATCCCAGGCACGGAAACGCGCGGCCGTCGACTTCATGGAAGTTTAACCGCCCAATCGCCGTCAAATCAAGTTTCGGCATTACATCCGGCAGCCTTTCCGGATATGAGAGGGCATACGCGATCGGACCGCGCATGTCCGGCATACCAAGCTGCGCGATGATCTGGCCGTCGCGAAACTCGACCATGGAATGGATGATGGAATCCGGATGAATCACAACGCCGATCCTGCCCGGCGGGGTGTCGAACAACCAGCGCGCCTCGATCACTTCCAACCCTTTGTTCATCAGCGTCGCCGAATCGATGGTAATCTTCGCGCCCATATTCCAGGTGGGATGGGCCATGGCCTCGTCGGGAGTGATGTCATCGAAAGTTTTGGGATCACGGCCGCGAAAAGGTCCGCCGGAAGCCGTCAGAATGATTTTTTCGATATCGCCTTTGTTATGTCCCACGAGGCTTTGAAAAACCGCCGAATGCTCCGAGTCCACGGGAAAAAGCGACACCTTGCGCCGGCGCACCAGATCGAGGATGAGCGGGCCGGCGGTCACCAGCGTCTCTTTGTTCGCCAGGGCGACGTCAATGCCCGAATCCAGCGCCGCCCACGTGGGAGGCAATCCCGCCGCCCCCACCACGGCGGAAAAAAGAAGATCCGTCCCCCGAGTCGTGGCGACCTCGCGGATTCCGGATTCGCCGAAAAGAATGCGCGGTTTATCCCCGGCCAGCAGTTCGCCAAGCTCATCGGCTTTTTCCCGGGTCGCCATGCTGACCACGACGGGTGCGAACTCCCGAACCTGCTCGGCGGCCAGCTTCGCGTTAGAGCCCGCGGCCAGACCGACAATCCGATAGAGCTTCGGGTGCTTTCGGACGATGTTCAGGACGTTGACGCCGATGGAACCGGTGCTGCCGAGTAGCGCGATGCTTTTCATATCTATCCCGCCAGGCGCATCGGGCCGACGAGGACCACGTAGAAATAAAGAATCGGAGCCGTGAACAATACGGAGTCGATCCTGTCGATTACGCCGCCGTGTCCGGGCATGATGTAACCCGAATCCTTGACTCCGGCGCCCCTCTTCATCGCCGAGGCGACCAGGTCGCCGATAGGACCGAAAATCCCGATCGCGCAACCCAGAATCAGCGCGTCGGTTATCGTCCATACGCTCGATACGGCGGCTATGAAAAGAGCCACGAGGATTGTGGCGGCGAATCCGCCGGCGAGGCCTTCCCATGTCTTGCCGCCGCTGACGCGGGGCCACAGCTTATGCTTTCCCTTCAGATTGCCGGCGAAGTACGCTCCGCTGTCGCCGCTCCATGTCAGGGCGAAGAGCATGGCGACGAGCCGGCATCCGTCCACCGCCGATTCCAGGCGCTTCAGGGCCACGACCAGGCCGGTGAGCATTCCGATGTATACGGCGCCGAAAATGATTTTGGACGCCACGGGCATGACCTGCCCCAGATTCTTTTCCATAAAAAGCAGCGCGGACAAGACAAGAACGCTTCCGGCGCAAAGAGCCAGCATCGCCAGTTGCTCCTCGGCGCTCTGTGCGGCCAGGCAGAAAAATACGCTTAAAACGATCAGCAAAATCCGGTGAACGATCTTGGAGTCGGCAAAAATCAGCCTTCCCAGTTCCCAGGCTCCGAGCCCCGCGCCCAATGGCAGTACGAAGGCCAGCAAAACAAGAGGACTGCCGAAAATAATGAGCGCCGCGAAAATCGGCCCGAGCGCCAGGCCGGCGATAATTTTATTTCTGTCCATGAGCGCACCTTTGTTTGAAATTTGTCCTGATTTCATTCATCTCATATTCGGCCGCGTTTGAGAAACTCTTTCTCAGTAAGAGTATAGGGTCCAGGGTCCAGAGTATTGCAAATGTGCGATTTCCTAACAGAGCCGCGCACGGCAGATTCGCCTAAAGCGTCAGCGAAGGCGAATGAGTAAGCGGGAGAATTCCACCCCTGCACAGCCGGGGGCGGCCCTCGCCACACACGCTTGCAGGGCCGAATCCACTAACCACTCGCCACTCGCCACTCGCCACACACGCATGCGGGGTCGAATCCACTAACCACTCGCCACTCGCCACTCGCCACACGCGTTTGCGGGGCCGAAACCCTGCACAGCCGGGGGCGGCTCTCGCCACACACGTCTGCTGGGCCGAAGCCATGCACCTTTCGCCCGGGCACGTCATGTGTGGCACACCCGCCCTCGGGTGTGAAGGAATGTCTTACAATCCCTTTTGGTTGCGGCCGTTAGGCCGCGCTGTGCCACACACGCATGCGGGGCCGAATCCACTAACCACTCGCCACTCGCCACTCGCCACACGCGTTTGCGGGGCCGAAACCCTGCACAGCCGGGGGCGGCTCTCGCCACACACGCATGCGGGGCCGAAGCCATGCACCTTTCGCCCGGGCACGTCATGTGTGGCACACCCGCCCTCGGGTGTGAAGGAATGTCTTACAATCCCTTTTGGTTGCGGCCGTTAGGCCGCGCTGTGCCACACACGCATGCGGGGCCGAATCCACTAACCACTCGCCACTAACCACTAGCCACTAACCACTAGCCACTAACCACTAGCCACTAACCACTAATCTTATGCTCGCTTGCCACAAGGAATTCAAGTTTTCCCTCAGGAATTTTCTTCGTTTCGGATCTGATCGCTCGTTTTCCCGTAACGTCTTTCACGGTCGGCGTAGCCGGCAATCGCCTTATGCAGTTCATCCGGCGAAAAATCAGGCCATAAAACCGGCGTGATATATATTTCCGAATACGCCAGTTGCCATAGCAGGAAATTTGAAATCCGAAACTCCCCGCTGGTGCGAATGAGCAAATCCGGATCCGGCAACTCGCTTGTCATCAGGCGGCTTGAAAAAAGGTCGTCGTCGATCGCTTCGACATCGAGGCTGTTTTCCTTGACTTCGCGAGCGATTTTACGAAGCGCTCCGACGATCTCGTCGCGGCTGGAATACGACAGCGCGATGGTAAGCGCCAATCCTTTTCCGCCGGCCAGTTCGTCGATGGCGCCCTGAATGATCTTGCGCACATCCGCCGGAAGGCGCTCGAAATCGCCGATCACGCGCAAACGCACGCCGTTTCGCTTCAATTCCGGCAATTCGGACTGGACGTAATATTTCAGTAGACCCCAAAGCCCCCGAATTTCCCGGGGAGGCCGGTTCCAGTTTTCCGTCGAGAATGCATAAAGCGTCAGATAACCGATGCCCAGCCGATGACACTCGCGAACCGTTTCACGAACGGAGCTGATGCCCTGCCGGTGGCCGAACAGACGCATCCTGCCGCGCTGCTTCGCCCAGCGGCCGTTGCCGTCCATGATAATCGCGATGTGGCGGGGGTATTTTTCCTTGGGCAGGTCTTTCAGAAGGTCGGAAGCCATGCGTCAGTCATCTCCCGTGATTTTCGGGCCTTATTGTCGGTCGGCGATAAAGACGGGAGGTCAGATCTCCATGACCTCCTTTTCCTTCTTGTCGGCGATCTCATCACTTTGCTTAATAAACTCGTCGTGTTTCCTCTGAACTTTGTCGGCGGCCCTGTGGGAGTCGTCCTCGGAGATGTCTCCCTCCTTTTCCATTTCCTTGATCATGTCGATGGCGTTGCGGCGCTCCTGGCGGAGCGTGATTTTGGCTTCCTCGGCCATCTTGCGTATCTGCTTGACGATGTCCTTGCGGCGCTGCTCGGTGAGGGCGGGAAAGGCCAGACGGATCACCTTGCCGTCGTTGGCGGGCGTGAGATCCAGGTTGGCTTTCTGCAAGGCCTTTTCGATGAGATCGAGCTGCCCCGTATCCCAGGGAGCGATGACGATCAGCCGATTTTCCGGAACGCTGACCGTCGCCATCTGGTTGATGGGCGTCGGCGATCCGTAATACTCCACGCGGATGGAATCCAGCAAAGCCGGATTGGCGCGCCCGGTGCGGAGTTTGCTCAGTTCACGCTTGTAAAATTCAATGGCCTTCTCGCTGCTGTCCTGAAGCTCCTGCAACACTTCGTCAATCATCGCCTTCTTCTCCTATCATGCTTCCAATCCGCGCGCCCTTGAGCGCTTTAAGGATATTGCCCGGTTTCGTCATATTGAAAACGACGATAGGGATGTCGTTATCGCGGCACAATGATACAGCGGTGGCGTCCATGACGTCCAGGCGATTGCCCAGAACCTCGTCGTAACCCAGTTTCTCCAGGAAACGGGCATTGGGATCATGGACGGGGTCGGCGTTGTACAGGCCGTCCACCTTGGTCGCCTTGAAAAGGCGATCGGCGCCGATTTCCGCGGCTCGCAACGCGGCGGCGGTATCGGTTGTGAAAAACGGAGAGCCCGTTCCCCCGGCCAAAAGCAGAATTTCCCCGTTATCCAGGTGCTCCAGAGCGCGGTCCCGATAATAGGTCTCGGCGGCCTTTTTCATTTCCCCGGCGGTCAGGACCCGGTTGGGAACATCCATACGCCGCAAAGCGTCGGACATGGCCAGGCAGTTGATGGTCGTGGCCAGCATGCCCATGATATCCCCGGTGACGCGATCCATGCCGTCGGCATTCAGCGAAACGCCTCGGCAAATGTTCCCGCCGCCCAGAACGACGGCGATCTGTACGCCGCAATTTCCAGCCTCGGAAATCTCACTGGCGACTCGATTCAGAATTTCGTGATCGATGCCGTATCCGGTTTTGCCCATGAGGGCTTCACCGGAAAGCTTCAATACGACGCGGCTTAATTTTGGATCGTCATCGGACATGGATTGATTAAATCTCCTCTCCCACCTGGAAACGGACGAAACGGCGTATCTCCATCTTCTCACCGATTTTCGTGAGCATGTCGCTGAGCATATCGTTGATCGTTTTGTCCGGATCCTTGATGAATTTCTGGTTCATCAGGCAGTTGTCTTCGTAAAACTTGCCCAGTTTCCCCTCGGCGATCTTCTCAAGAACTTTTTCGGGCTTGCCCGATTCGGCGGCGGCGGCCATGTAAATTTCTTTTTCCTTGCTGACGATATCCTCGGGAACATCTTCGGGCTTAATCCAGCGCGGATTGGCGGCGGCGATGTGAATGGCCACGTCGCGGCCGAAAGCCTGGAAGTCGTCGCTGCGCGCCACGAAGTCCGTTTCGCAGTTCAGTTCCACCATGACGCCGATTGTCGAACCGGTATGCATATAGGAGGCCACGATGCCCTGCGCCGCCGTTCGCTCGGCGCGCTTGGCGGCGTTGGCGATGCCCTTTTTGCGCAGGTACTCGATGGCCGCATCGTAATCGCCGTCGGTTTCGGTCAGCGCCTTTTTGCAGTCCATCATCCCCACGCCCGTTTTTTCCCTGAGATCCTTAACCATTTTCGCGGTGATTGCCATAATCGACTCCTGACTTATAAATATCGCCGATACGAAACCGGCGATCCGAATTGTTTATTTTTCGCTGCCTTCCGTCTTTTCAGCCGTATCGGCGGCCTCGGCGGCCTGCTCGGGTTTGCTTTCCTCTTCCTTCTGGCTGTGTCTGACTTCAACTTCGACGCCTTCCACGGGTTCCTCGGCCACCAGTTCCTCGACCGGTTTCGTCGCTTTGGGAACCCGCGTGAATGTCTTGGCGCCCGGTTTGTCTTCGGAACGGACGCGTTCCTCGAACACCAGTTTGCCTTCCATCACCGCGTCGGCGATGGCGTTTGAAAACAGTGTAATGGATCTCATGGCGTCATCGTTGCCCGGAATCGGGTAATCGATATCGTCAGGATCGCAGTTCGTATCGACGACGGCGACGACTTCAATGCCCAGTTTCACGGCTTCCTTGATGGCGATGTGCTCTTTGACCGTATCCACGACGAACATCACGGAAGGAATGCGGTTCATCTCCTTCACACCGGAGAAGGATCGCTCGAGTTTTTCCCGCGACCTTTGGAACATGAGGATTTCTTTTTTCGTGTAATTGCCCCAGTCGTCCTTTTCGAACCGGGCGTCCAAATCCTTCAACTTGTCGATACTGGTTTTGACCGTCATGAAGTTCGTCAGCATGCCGCCGGGCCAACGATTGTTGACGTAAGGCATGCCGCATCGATTGGCCTGATTTTTGATCTCTTCCTGGGCGGCCAGCTTTGTGCCCACGAAAAGGATGTCGCCTCCGTTGGCCACGGTCTGAATGACGAAGTTATAGGCCTGCCGGAACAGTTTGACGGTTTCTTCCAGATTGATGATGTAGATGCCGTTTCTGGCCCCGAAAATATAAGGCTTCATTTTGGGGTTCCATCGGGCGGTCTGGTGTCCGAAGTGGACTCCGGCTTCAAGCATCTTTCTCATGGACGGGATCATAGCGCGCTCCTTTTGGTTGATCCTCCACCCCGGTCATTCCTTTCGGGAAACCCGCTTTAAGCGGGCACCGTCCCTGCAGGTCGCGAGGTGTGTGTCGGTGGTTGAAAATTCTCGCTTTTTTTAAGCAAAACCGGCGCACCGGCCTACCTAGAAAAAGCGGCGATTGTTTATCATTTAACGGCGGCTATAGCAAGAGGCAATTTGTCATTCCATATAATGTTGATCCCCTCTCGTGTCATGTCACACGTCAACAGTCGCAATCGGCCGCCGATCCATCCCGGTTGCCGGCGTTATTCGTCGCTCGAATATTCCCGATATGCTTGCTCCTCACGCCTTGGCAACCGGGCGCCTCGTCAACCTTAGGTGCGGACCGACGACATGTGACATGACACTAGGACTTGCATCATTTCAGGAAAACGCGTATTGGAAATATCGATTGGCATCCTGAGCCTTGCTTAAACTCAGGATAAAATGACCGAACCCTGCGGTATTCAGGGAGATTCATAAGGTTTTTATGGTTCTTGTAGCGTAAAATCCAGCCATCGGGCTTTGAAAAGTCCCGCGCGTCAGGCGTCAATTTTCCCATGGCAATGGGAAATGAATGCTTGCGCGAAAGCGTATTTTCCCATCAATTTCAATTTACGGCGCACGTGTGCGCCATAAGCCCCATTGGAGGCGGCATTGGATACTTTGGAAAAACTCGGCTGGAACGATTCCCGCCGCGAAGAATATGAACTGAATCAAGACAAGGAACTGAAACCCGCGCGCGTGGCGTCGGCAGTAAGCGGCCGGTATCGCCTGCTCGGACTCGGCCGGCCCGTGTGGGCCGCGGCAAGAGGCAAGTTGCAAGACGCGCAAAACAATCCCGCCGGTCTGCCCGCCGCAGGCGATTGGGTTCTGGTCCGACCGGAAGGCGAAACGTGCGTGGTGGAAAGAATATTGGAGCGCCGATCCGTTTTTAAAAGGAAGGCCGCGGGCAGGACTTCACAAACGCAGATACTCGCCGCGAATCTGGACCGCGTGTTCATCACGACATCCGTGGGAAAGGATTTCAATCCACGCAGAATCGAGCGATATCTGATGACCGTCTGGGACGGCGGCGCGCAGCCGATCATCCTTCTCAACAAGACCGATATTCACCACGACCGCGCGGCGATTCAAAATGAGCTGGATATCGTCGCCGTCGGCGTGGAGACGATTTTCATCAGCGCCGAATCCGGCGAGGGATTCGACCGGCTTCTTGATTTTTGCGAAACAGGGAAAACCATCGCGTTCGTGGGCTCTTCCGGCGTCGGCAAATCCACCATCATCAATCGCCTTCTCGGCCAAAACATGCAGGAGACATCCGAGATTCGCGCAAATGATGAAAGAGGCCGGCACACCACGGTCCGGCAGGAATTAATCGCAACGCAAACCGGCGCCCTTTTAATCGACACGCCGGGCATACGCGAACTCGGCATCGCCGACGAGGGCGACGGGCTCGATATGACATTTGCGGATATTTTGGAATATGCGCAAGCCTGCCGGTTCGGCGATTGCCGCCACCAGGGCGAGCCGGGGTGCGCCGTCGCCGAGGCGATCGAGGAAGGCGAAATATCCCGGGAGCGCGTCGACAGCTATCACCGCCTCCTGCGGGAAATGGAGTACAACGTCCGGCGCAGCAACTATCGCGAAGCCTCCAATTCCAAAAAACGCTTCAAAAACCTCTCGAAGACCATTCGCGACTATTATCGCATCAAAGAGTCCTGACAAATCGATCCTAAGTCGCGGCAGGCGCATTGACAACGCGCGCGCCGCGGCCTATTTCAATCGAAAATCCGCCTTCAAGGAGGATCCTTATCCAACTCAACTGGCAGCTTGCATCATCGATTTTCATTCTTCTGGGTATCGTTCTGATCGCTCAGATCATGAAGCGCACGAGAATCCTCAATACGGAACACGGCGAAGTTCTCGCAAAGCTTGTTTTGAACATCACCTTACCCGCTCTGATATTTCATTCCCTTTATCACGCCAAAATCACACCGGGTTACTTCGGCCTCGTGGGAATCACGATCGCAACGTGTCTGATTTGCCTGGGAATCGCATGGGCGACGGGAAAAGTGATGAAACTCAGCCGACCGCATATGGGGGCGCTGCTGCTGACCGCCGCCTTCGGCAGTTCGGGTTTGATCGGATACGTGGTGATAGCGCAAACCTACCCCGGCAACAGCGAAGCTTTGGCCATTGCCGCGATGATTTCCGAAGTGGCGGTGGCGCCTTTGGTATTCACCGTCGGGGTTATGATCGCCATGCATTACGGAGACGCCGACAATAAAAAAACCGGCGTTTTGCAAAGCGCATGGAATTTCGCGCGGTCTCCGATATTCATCGCTTTAACGGCGGGATTATTGTGTTCTTTTGCGGGCGCGCCAAAACCGACGGGGCTCATGAAAACCGTTTTCAGCGGCCTCGATACCGTCGCAAACGCCAACACGTTTCTTGCCGCGATGATCGTCGGGTTGCTTTTAAGTTTTCAAAACTTCAAATCCGCCGCGAAAGTCGCCTTTGCGGCCAGCGTGATCAAGCTGATTGCCCAACCGATAATTGCATGGCTCCCCTTACAGATCATGGCGTTCCCGCCTCTGGAGCAGGAGATCCTGATCATCGAGTCGGCCATGCCAGCCATGACCTTGTCCGTGGTTTTCGCGAAAGTTTATGGATGCGACACGCAAAGCACGTCAATTGCGCTGCTGGCGACGAATATCTTTTCGATATTCACGCTCATCGGCGTTTCGTCGATACTGGTTTAATTCTCCATCCCGCCCGCTCGCCGATAAGGGCCGATAAAATCAATCGGTTGATTTTTAGGCGCCGTTCAGGCCCGGGCCTGCGTCTTCAGTGCAACCGAGGCAAGTGGCGTCATTGCAGACGGCGTTCAGGCAAGCATCCACGACTCCGCAAGAACCGCCGGTCTCGGTGGCGGCGCTTCCGCGAATCAGACTGCGTCGTCATCGCCGGTGTCGTCATCGGCATCATCGTCCACATCATCATTCACGTCATCGACATCGTCATTCACGTCGTCGTCCACATCATCGTTGACGTCGTCGTCGCCGGTGTCATCGTCGCCGGTGTCATCGTCGCCGGTATCATCGTCGCCCGTGTCGTCGTCGCCGGTGTCGTCGTCGCCCGTGTCGTCGTCAACATCGTCATCGCTCTCGACCCACCAGTCCGGCGCACACGAATCGCAGGCGTCGGTGTCGCACGTGATGCAGCCGATGACATTTGGCCCATCATGATCGCTGCACTCCTCCGCCACGTCCTGCGTGGATCCTTCTTCTTCGGTTATGTCGCCCGGCTCGCTTGTCCAGACCAATTCGCCGTCTTCGCATATGCCGAAGCAGCAGGTCCAGATACTGACGCCGTCGCTGTCGTCGTCATCGTCATCGTCATCGCCGCATGAAAGGATCGCGGCGCACATGACGCAGACACAAACAACCAGAAGCGCCGCCAGGTAGTAAATATTCGCTTTCATCCTTTCACTCCTTTTATGAATAGTTTGATAATAGTTATCATTCTCCCGGTGCGATTTCAATGCCTACGGTCGTTGCAACCTTCCCATCATTGACTAAACGTAACACGATATTTATATTCGTAACACTTGATTGGAGGCTAAAAATATGCTTGTCCCTATTGAATTGAACATCCTCGCCCGTAAAAGAGGCTATTTGAGCCCCGAACTCGCCCTCGGTTGGCGGGTCGGCGGCTACGCCAGAGAGTTTTTCGGAAATCTCGAAGACATTCGGATCGCCGTCGCCGACAATGACGACGCGAAGTTGGGCCTGGAGCTTATGTGCCGCAAACTCCAGTTCGCCTTCCCGCCCGTATTATCGAAAAAGCCCGGAGACTGGGACTTTCTCATCTGCCATGACGCCACCGGAACGGTTTTGGAAATTCGCACCCTTGCTGAAAAAGTCAACCTTCCGAATTCGGCTCTTGGCCTGGAAAGAAATTTTAATCACGAGAATTTCGGTTGCCGGAATTCCTCGGTGGAACGCTACAGGATCGCCCTGGATTCTCTGATTCTGGATATTTTGAATACCCCCCTTGAAAATTACTGCCGGATCATTGAAAAGCGTTACAGAATTCTCGGTCCCGGCCATGACGGCGATCCGCTGAAGCTCCGGTGCCGGCGTTGCACTCAAATATTTCCGCGCCGAAAGCTCGTGGAAATCAGCGGCGTCATCTGCTGCATCGACTGCTCGGGACTGGAAAAATCCTGGTTTGAATGGAATTGATGGGAGATTTTTATGAAAACCATTTGCGCGTATTTTTTATTCTTTATGCTGATGGCCCTGCTGTCCTTTGCCTGCGGCGACGACGATGACGATGATAACGACGCCTCCGACGGCGATGACGACAATCACTCCGACGACGACACGGATGATGACGACGATTCGCAAAACCTCAATCCCGTCACCGATGAAGGCGATCCGGCCGGAGATTCCAACGACGAGGAAGTGGATATTATTCAGCTCTGGTATTTCGTGGATTCAGGCGTCCTGGCAATGGATCTGGAGTTTTTGAATCCATTCGATCCTGGCAAGGCCTATATCGAAGTCTTTCTGTTTCATCCCGACGCCGATTTCGTCAGCCATACGGTTATGCTCAAAGAAGGGGAAATCTACTGGTGGGACTGCGATTGTTCCAGTGCGACCAAACATTCCGGCTGTCATTGGGGAACCGCGGATGCGCCCGACTCGCTGACCGTCAATCTTGAGGAAGCCGGCCATTTCCGATTTTCCGTCAATGTCGAGGATTTGGAATTCGGCGACGCCCAGGTGATTTTAACCGGCGCCGGCGTCGCCTCTCATACCGTCTCTTCTTCCGTCTTCTACGCCGATCGATATCCCGACGAACTGAATCTGGGATCAACCGAAATAACGGGGCTGGCGGAAATCTCGTTATAGCAAGGCATGGCATCGAGAGAGGATGCGCCCGCAAGTATCTGGTCAAACTCATTATTTTTGGTATATCATCCGCAAAGTTCGTTTCACTCATCAAGGTTTGGGACAATGAACAAAGACCAAAGGAAATTCCTAACTCACTGAGGCGTTTTGCGTAAGGCCGGGCGGCCTTATCAAACGCTGCCACGCCGGATCCCTGCCCGCCTATAGCCTCCTGCGCTTTCGGCGGCCGCAAGGGAGCCGCCGAAAACTATGGAGGTGCATTTTGACGACAGATTACCGACCTATGTGGAAAAGCCTCGGGCTTGATCTCGAAGCTCACGACGCGCTGCTGGGCGTACTCGGACAAGGCTACCAGGATGTCTTTCTTACGCAGGCAAACCGTCCCGAGGGCATGCAGTATTTCGACTTCGTGATGAGCGAAGTGCACGGCCTGCGCATCAAGGAACTGATGGACGCCAAGGCCGAAGGGCGCAAGGTCATCGGCAGTTTTTGCGTCTTCGTTCCCGAGGAAATCGTCCTGGCCGTAGACGGCATTCTCGTGGGCCTTTGCGCCGGAGCGGAATTCGCTCCCGATCTGGCGGAAACCATGGTGCCGCGCAACACCTGCGCTTTGATCAAGGGCGCCTTCGGCTTTGCTCTGGGCAAGGTCTGCCCCTACCTGAAAGCCGCGGATCTGATCGTCGGCGAAAACACGTGCGACGGCAAAAAGAAGTCCTATGAAACTTTCAAAGACCTGGTCAACGACTTTCACGCCATGGACATGCCGCAGACCAAAAGCGCCGAGGGCCGTGAGTTGCTGAAGGCCGAGTACATGCGTTTCGTCAAGCGTATGGAGGATTTAAGCGGTAAGAAAATTACACCCGAGGATCTGCTTCGCGGCATGAAAACCGTCAACGCAAAACGATCCGCCATGCACCGGCTGGCGAAACTGCGGGCCGCGTCGCCGTCGCCCATTTCGGGATTGGACGCCCTTTTGGCGAATCAGGTGTATTTTTACGACAATCCGGAGCGATTCACCGACTCGGTCAACAAAATATGCGACGAACTGGAAGCGCGTATCACTAAAGGCGAAGGCGTTGCGGAAAAGCGCGCCCTTCGCATCGTGATGTCCGGCTGCCCCATGGCGGTTCCGAACTGGAAGGTTCCGGCCGTCGTGGAAAAAAGCGGCGCGGTGATCGTCGGCGAGGAATCGTGCGTGGGCGAAAGAGGCGTGCAAAACCTCGTGGATGAGAACGGCGAAAGTTTCAATGAGATGATGGACGCCATCGTCGACCGTTACATGCAGATCGATTGCGCGATCTTTACGCCCAATCCTTCCCGGCTGTTAAACATCAAACGGATGGTCAAAGCGTATAAAGCCGACGGCGTCATTCATTACAACCTGCAGTTTTGCGGACCCTATCAGATGGAAAGCGGGTCCGTGGAAAAGGCGCTGAAAGAAAGTGGAATCCCGGTGCTGCGTATCGACACGGATTACAGCGCGCAGGACGCCGAACAGATCAGAACCCGGGTCGAGGCCTTCATCGAACAGATCCAAGGATCGTGAGCACAAGGAGAGCACAATGAAATCATTGCTTTTTATCTGCAACACCGCGCCCTTCGACGGCGAACGAGTTTATAATGCTCTGCGCCTCGCCCTGCAGGCGCCCAAGCAGGAAGACGTGAACGTAAAGATATTCTTGCAGTCCGAGGCGGTCTATGCGGCGATCAAAGGCCAGAATCCGCCGCATCTCAAGTACAAGATGGATGAGATGCTTACAAAACTCGTCGAAGCCGGCGCCGAGATCGGCCTTTGCGGCGTGTGCATGGATACGCGCAGCCTAACCGAGGACATGGTGATTGACGGCGTAAAGCGAAGCACCATGGCCGAACTTGCCGACTGGACATTAAACTCCGACAAGGTGCTGGTGTTTTAGACGGATATCACCCCGGCGGGATGCGCGTCATGTATTTGCGCCAGCCGAGTGTGTCCAGGTCTTGCAGGGCTTTGTTGATGAATTCGTAATTGCCGCAGCACGAGCAGTCGGGCCCCAGAAGGGGCCCGCCGCATCCGGCTTCGGAAAGGTCCATGTTGTGACGCAGGTCGAACGCTTTGGCCGCCTGGCGCACGCGCCGGTAATGATCGCCGAACCAAAGCTCCTTGAAACGCGTTCTCTTGAGCGATCCGAGAATTTTATCGTGGCAGCAAAAAGACGCCAGGCCGTCGCAAAAGCCCCGCGCAAAAAACCAGCCGGCCGTGCAGCCGGTGCGGCTGTAAAGATCGTGGGACCACTCGCAGGATAAAACATCCTGGCGCTCGTAGGTCTTTTCGCTTTGCTGCAACTGAAAATCGATATTGGCCACGATTTCCACGCCGTGCTTTTCCGCGGTTATCCTGGCGCGATCCAGGTCGCGCCGGGCAATCTCGAACTGCTCTTTGCTTATCAGCAGTGATTCCGTGGATGAGCAGGCGTGCATGATCTGGTAACGCACCGAGTCCACACCTACGCAAGCGCAAAGGTCCATGAATTTTTCACATGAATCGAAATTGTCCGCGTTGATGACCATGGCCGCGATGATGTACGGTAAATTGTTTTTCTTTTTCTTTAAATTCACCAGTTCACGCATGTTTTTCACCATGCGCGAAAAGTCCTCGGGCCTCCGCGCGGGCTGCATGCGCAGGAAAGTTTTTTCATCCGCGGCGTGCAGGCTCCAATAGAGCATGTGCATGTCGCTGCCGACAAAAAGCTTCGCCTTGTCCGGCGTAATCGCCAGGCCGTTTGAAAAAAGCGTAAGCTTCATATCCCTGGCGCAGATGTAGCGGATCATATCGTCGGCGCGCGGGTGCGTGAGCGGTTCGCCCTCGCCGTTAAACAGGATGTCCTCTCGGCAGCCGATTTCATGAAGATCGTCCACGAGGGCGGTGAACTCGTCCCAGTCCCGCCGGCCGCTTTTCCAGCCTTCGGTGAATCGCCTGCCATGCATGGGTTTTTTCGGTTCGATAAGAAGCGGGGAATGCAAACCGCAGAAAGTGCAGTTCGTGTTGCAGGTGTTGGCGACGTCCAGGTGAAAGGTGTGCGGCCCGATAAAAACCTCGTCGGATAAAACGCCCAGCAGGCGCAGCAGATTCGGCCGGGTCTCGGCGTTTGCCCGCGCGTCGAAGTCGCCCAGCACCTGCCGCAGATCCGCGTCGATTTTATCCAAGGCCAGTCCTGCGTCTCCAAGGGCAGCGCGCAGGTTTGCCATATGAGCTTCAAGCCCGGGCAGCAGTTTCGCTTCGCCCGCGACCATAAAATGCGGCAACTCGCCAAGCCGCCGGCCGCGAATGGCGGCGGCGAAACGCAATAACTCCGGCAGCCTGTGAAAGGTGTGCAGGGCCACGGGAATGCGAACGTCCACGCCGCCGCGCACGGCGTCGAGAACCTTGTCGAAACTCCCCGGCCCTTCCGGCGCCCTGCCCTCGTGCCCCAGACGGCCCGTATCGTAAAGGATCACGCTCATGCGCGCATTATCCCCAATAACGCGACGGAATCAAACAAAGACTTTTAAAATGCGGGGGATTTGCCTTTCAAATGCTTTATCTTGAAAAAGCTTTGTATGGTCTTCCATGCTAACGAACACATCGAACATAACAGTTATTGTCGCACTCGCCGCCGTATATATTGCCATCGTCGAAGTCGTCGCCGCAGGCGACTGGAATAAGCGCCAGACTCGCCGCAAGCGCAAAATGGAGCGCCAATGCTTTGATTTGTTTTATAAGGATAGCCGCAGAAGGAATCCCCATGACCATGCGGCTCTTCGTCATCCTCATCGTCGTCGTCATCGTCGTCATCGCCGCAGGCGGCTGGCATGAGGGCCAGAATTGCCGCAAGAGCAAAGAAGCCCGTCAATGCCAGTAATTGTTTTTTCAGGTGAAACTCAATTATTTTTACGGAATCCTATCACTGGCAAGGATATTGCTCTTTGCAATCCGCACTACATTCTTCATTGCAAGGACTGAAGATTTCCTTGTAACAATCCGTCAGGCATTGGCAATACTCTTCATACTCCGGCAAAGTCGGAGTGAGATTATTGTCTCCGGGATTTTCGCAGCGATCCTCGAAATACCCCCCGCATTCGCCATTAAGACAAACTTCTGTATCGGCGCCGCAGTCGTCAGTACACGCATCGTTGCATTCATCGTATTCATCAGGGTAACTGCACCAATCATCTACATCTTCTGAATAATCGCTTTCCTCATCATCGTCATCGTCGTCGCCGCAGGCCGCCGGGATAAGACAAAGGATTGCAATAAGCGCAAAAAGGCTTGCCAATCCCCATTGTTGCTTTATCGAACGGAATTTCATCATTTTCCTCCATGCCTTTCGGTTTGGGTTGATTATAGCACACTGCGAATCCCTCAACACCCGGCACCAATCGCAATAGTGCCACGCAGAGGTATCCAATTATTCTGCGTGCTTTCCTCCCCGGTTTTCGGACTAATTCGCATTATGACATGATAGGTTGCTCCAGGGGTGACCGACGACGGTATTTCGTACTGATGTTGAACAATCCCGGAACTCCCTGCAGCAAACATATTTTTTCCGCGACAGCCGCGGGAGTCGCGAGGTTTCCCCTTTCTCCCTCCAGCATTGTTCCAAATGCAACGCCGGAAAAGTACAGCCAAATACCGGCGCACGCTAAAATTGAAAAATTTGCACTATTCACAGGGAATTTACGTGATGTCAGACTTCAAGGAATCGAAACGATACGTCACGCTTTTAAACTCATGCAAGGATACAAGTTGTTTTGTCGCGTATCATGCGGACTGGGACATCGCCTCGCCGGCCATATGGAGGTAGCGGATGGCTTCCTCATTGTCCGGGTCCAGAGCGATCACCTGTTTCCAGGCGTCGATGGCCTGCGTGCGTCGCCCTTGCGCCATAAGGACAGCGCCCAGGAAAATCCGCGCGTCGATGTAGTCGGGCCTGGCTTTCAGGCACGCCCTGCACTGCACCTCGGAGATCTCATACTGCCCGGAATCCTTGTAGGCCTTGGCCAGCTTGAGGCGGATGTCGGCGAATCCCGCCCTGTGGGAAAGGGCCTCTTCGTATTCGCGGATCGCCGAATCGTGCAGGTCCAGCATGAGGTACATATCGCCGGTGACGGCGTGCAGGTTCGCCAGTTTGTTTTTGGCGGTGGGATCCGGTGATTGCGCGAAAGAGTCGCTGCTGTTTTGGATATGGCGCAAAACATTCCCGGCCTTGTCGAATCGGCCGATGTCCTGCAGTAGGATCATCAGGTTGATTTTGGCTTCCGTGTAACCTGGATTGATCTCCAGGGCCTTGGAGAAACACTTCACCGCTTCGCCAAAGCGTCCCTTGTCGTGATAAATCACGCCGATCATCGAGTACAAATCGGCGTACTCGGGATTCTGATCCAGAGCCTGCGTCAGAAAACGAAACGCTTCCTCGTAATCGTTGCGCATGAAAGCGTCTTTTCCGCGCCGATAGGAACTGTCGTCATGTTTCATTTTGCATCCTCTCGCCTGCATAACTTTTATAGTCGTAAAGTCGCCGGCAAGGCAATAGAAACTTGGGGGCATCCCATGGAACTATTTTCGTAAATGGTTCGATGACAGCACGGCAACAGACCGGATTCATGAAAATCGGTGAATTTGAGTTTCACTAATTTCTTTTTTCAAAGGATTATTTTCTGATTCTTGTATCCGAGGGGAGGTTGGGCGCTTCCCGGGCGATCACGCCGGCCGGAGGGGCTTTGGTCGTCTTATCGCCGCCGCTTGACGCGGAAGTAAATAATGCCGCCTCGGTCTGGGAGATCATTTCAATGCGGTCTCTATACTGGTTTTTTTCCGGCTGGAAATATGAAACGCCGAATGAAAGCATCAGCGTGAACTCGACTTTGCCCAGACGCAGTTTTTGTCCCCGGATCGCGGTCCGTATCCTCTCGGCGAATTCCACGGCGCCCTGCATATCGTTTTCCGGCTGAATGATATAAAGCTCGCTGGGCGAAAAATGTCCCATAACGTCGAAGATGCGCCGACGCGCGATGATCGCCTTGGCCACGACGGCCACGACCTTGTTCCTGGCCTCTTCCCCGGCGATCTGGTCCAGCGCCTGCGCCCGGTCGATGCCGCACAAAAGCAGGGCGAACGGGCGCTGATTTCTCGTGGACCGGGCAATTTCCGCATCCACAAGCTGGTCGAGCATCCTGCGTTTGAAAAGCCCCGTGGAACTGGACATGATATGTTCACGGCGTATCCGGTGATTCAAGGCCTCCAGATAGCTGTTTCTCATGCGCAATTCTTCCATATCCCGCAAAAGGTCCGTTGAATTGATGCCGCGTAAAGGAGCGGCGCCGGATTGCGCGGCGACGGGGATATCCGTTTTTTCGGCGAAAAACACCGCGCCGTCGTCGGCATCTTCCAGAACCACCATCATGTGTTTGATGCCGGAAACCGTTTTGATTTTATGTATCGATCTGGCGAAATTCCTGTATTTCATCACCATATCGATTTCTTCTCTTTGCAGATCCGGAATAAACTCGAACAGGCTGCGCCCACGCAGATCGGCGCCCTCTCCGCCCAGTTGCTCCTGCAATCCCCTGGACAGGCGCACGAAGGACAGACCGCTATCCAGTTCGGCAACCAGAGTGCGCGTCGTTTCCCAGATGAGTTCCTGCAATATGTCGATCGGCTGACTCAGGGCAATCCTCCGGGCCGTTATGATCAAAAACGGCGGATAGGGACAATATACACTATCCTTTGGCGTTGCAACACAGGGAATAGGGAAACAGGTAAGGCGGTAGGAAGAAAAGGAGCCTCGTAAGAGGCGAAAGTCAATAGGCCGGTGCGTAAGCGCCGGTGTTAAAGAAATGAATTAACATTCATTCGAGCCCGCTTGAGCGGGCGGCAGACTAAGAATCCGCGTCAAGATAAATCAATTCACTTGCAGTCGTTAAGATGGATCATTTCAAATGGCCGATGCCATACATTCTGTCGCCCTCTGACGAGGGCTTCGAATAAAATTGTATTAACTCCGTAACCCACAGCTAAAGCTGTGGGCTATTTTCACATTGCCTGCTTCGCAGGCATCGAACCACTGACCGCCAACCATTATTACACGGGTCTAGGCCTTTTCTTTTCCCATGGTTTTGGCCGCTCCGGCGGATTCCGCCTTGATTTCGCCTTCTACTTCATTTAAGGCCTGCTCGCCTGGGCCGAGAGTTTTTTCCGCTTCCGGCGTATCCGCCGCTGCCAATCCCAGTTCGATCTCGAATTGCTTGAGAGTCTCATTGGCCTGCAGGCGGGCGGCCTCTTTTTCAAGCTGGAATTCCTCGGCGTTGACGTTGTCCAGGGCCATTTCCATGCGCGCCTGCGCCTGCGCCGATTTTTCCTCGATTTTCTGGATCATCTCGTTATGCGTCTGATCCACGCCGGCGATTTCAAAGGATTCCATGGCCTGCGCGACTTTCATTTGCCACTCGGCCTGTTTCGCGGCGGTGATGGCCCGCATGGCCTCTTTCATTTTCCGATCCCGTTCGGCCATGAACGCCTCCTTGACTTTCAGAGCCTTTTCCAACGATTTTTCAGCCAGTTCCAGGTTCGCCTCGGCGCTCATGACGTCGGCCTGCACCTGTTCGAGGGTCGTGGCGAAATTCAGGGCCATATCCCGCCGGGAGGCCAAAAGAGCCGCCTTGATCTTGCCGCGCAGGTCCTTTTCCTTCGCTTTGAGCTTATCCAGATTGTTTTTCGCCAGATTTCCGTTGGCTTTGACCATGGCGATATTCTGGTTCATGGCCGGGATCTGGTCGTTCATATCCCGGATATTCTGCTGGAGAATTTTCTCCGGATTTTCCAAAGAATCCACGGCGCCGCCGAAAATGGAGCGTACCCAGCGAACGAATCTGTTCCACATGATGTTCCCCCTGCGCGAAATAATCGAAATCGAACTGTTTAAGATTTGTAGCCCGCCGAAGCTTTGAAGGTCAAGTATCCTTTGAAAAAATTTTAACCGGGGCTATGATCGTCGTGTCAATAAGGATGAAACGACAGGACTCGGATCGGCGAATGACCAAGAGCCCGGACGAAAAAACCGACGAAACGCGCCGTGACGATGCTCGCTTGATCCGAGTTTTTCTGGAAGGCGACGAAAGCGCTTTCGAGGAAATAGTCAGGCGGTATCGGCAGATGGTGTATTTTGCAGCCATAAAAATGGTGGGAAACCACGACGACGCCGACGATGTGGCCCAGAAAACCTTTATCTCGGCGTACAAGAATCTGAAGGGATTTCAAGGAAAAAGTTCTCTGAAAACCTGGCTGTACCGCATCACGATGAATTATTCGAAAAACCTCATCAGGGACCGGCGGCGCCACGTCGGCGAGGAGGTTTTTGAAAATACCGCCACTTACGAATCCGACGTTCAGGATCGTATGGAAAGACAGCAGCAGCGAAAAAGCATCGACGAGGCCATGGAGTCCCTCCCGCCGCGCCAGCGGGAAGTGCTTCACTTACGCGCCCAGCAGGGCTTGAGTTATGCCGAAATCACCGAGATTATCGGGGGTTCGGTATCCGCGGCCAAAGTCAATTATCATTACGCGGTCAAGGCCTTGCGGGAGATTATGTCGCCCGAAGGCGCCGCCGCGGAAAGGTAAGAGCCATGGAGTGCGAGAAGTTTTACGACCAAATCATCGAATACTCGGGAAACGAGCTTGATGAAAACGGCAAAAAAAGCGTCGAGGAGCATCTTGAAGGGTGCGCGGACTGCCGCCGTTACTTGAGCGAAATCCGGGAAATTCAAGATGCCATCGCCACGGAGCATCCCGATCCCGGGCAGGCATATTTCGAAAGCCTGACCAATCGGATCATGACGCAGGTTCGCGAAGCGCCAAAAACGGGTGTTTTCGCGCGCGCCGCCGCATGGCTGACCGCCTCCCTATGGAGGCCCGCGGCCGCGCTGGCCCCCGTAGCCGTCGCCATAGTGCTGGCGATTTACCTGATTCCATCACTGACATTGGAAAACGATGCGCCGTCGGAAGACGAGATCAGCGTCATCGCCTCTTTGGCCGAGCATTATGCGCCGGACAGGGTGCTGGGCCTGACTCCCGTCAGCCTTACGGATGAAGGCAGCGAAAACACAAGCGACGCGTATGATTCCATGGCTTCGGACATATCCGCCAGCCTGGACGATGACGCGGGAGTCGGCGATCTTCTCAGCGAGACGAATTCAGTTTCGACGATCAACACGGTCGTCGATAAATACTCGGGCAGCTATTCGGATCTGTCCGACGACGAGATGAATCAGCTTCACGACCACCTCGCGAAGGCCATGGATTCCTGGGCGATCTAAAAAATGATCCGCCCTTTTGCGATACGAAATAAAATCCGGCTTGCGCCGCCGGAAAAAATGAGCATCGATCGAGCAAGGAGTCGTTTATGAGGGAGAATAAATACTTTATCGCCGTGCTGACCGCCTTTGCCGTTCTGGCGATTGCGTCATCGAGCGTATTCGCTCAAGGGAGAGGGCCGGGAAAAAAACATTGGGAAAAAATCGAGATGCTTCGAATCTGGAAACTCGCCGACGTCCTTGACCTGAAAGAAGACGAGATGGCCAAAATCATCCCCGCCGTTCGGACCTACCACGCGGCCATGCGTGAAAAGGCCGACGAGCGTGAAACGGCCATACAGGCGATCCGCGTGGAATTAAGGAAAAAAGACGCCGCCGATGCAAAGAAGATCAGCGAAAGCGTCAAACGGGCTCTCGACCTGGAATCCGAAGTCGTGAAAATCCGGCAAGCCCATTACAAGGAAATGCAAAAAAATCTGTCCGCCGAGCAGATGGGCAAATACATGGTCTTTGAAATCCGCTTCCAGGATGAAATCAGGAACTGGATGAAGGGAATGGGCCGGGGACCCGGACGAGGCGGACGCGGTATGCGCGGCCAGGGACCGCCGACCTTAAACGATGACGCGCCAACGCCCCTGCCGCCGGATGGGGATTAAGCGCTACTGTCGCGTCACTCAATTCACAACAAATCAGCTATGAGCATCCGCAACCACAGGAATCGTCGTTGTCGTTATCCGAGCTATCTTCATCATCGTCGTCGGAATCGTCATCCGCGTCGTTGCTATCGTCATCCAATCCGTGGTAGCAGGGATGATCGAATTCAATTAATACTTCGCTCTCGCCGCATCCCTCGTTGTATTCGGAAATCCATTTCTCGTTGCCGTTTTTATCGTACATAATAGTGGCGTAGATATAGTAATCCACAGGTCCATCATAGTAATAAATCTTTCCAGCCACGTACAAATTGCCGTCGTCATCGAAAGCCAAATCTCTAGGGATGAAGTCAAGATCTGATTCGGTATAATTCCACCAATAGTACTCTATTGCCCATAGAAGAGTTCCTTCTTTATCGTACTTGATAATCACATCCTCTATATCCCCTCCCAAGTACTCCGCAAGCACCACAAGATTTCCCTCTGCATCAGTCTTCAATTTTAAATCATCTATTAAACTTCCATCAAATTGCTCAAGCCAGAGAACATTGCCGTCTATATCAAATTTCACTGTAAAAATGCCTTCATCCGAGACGGCAGTTCCGACATAAATATTTTCTTCATTATCAATAATCATGACACTTTTCGATGACTTTGTATTTGTTTGAGTTTTTTCTGACCACATTTCTTCATTTTCAGAGTTATATTTGTTTAATGCAAAATAGAAATCATCGTCCAACGAGGAAGGGGCGTTGCCAAAAAGATAAAAATTTCCGTTGGAATCAGCAGCAATGTCATTCCAATCCATCTCGAATATTTGAGTCCAGATGTTGTTCCCATATGTATCATACTCAACAACAACATCTTCACCAAAAGATTCTGTATCCGCTAAAACATAGGAGTGTCCATCCCCATCAACGGCAAATCCATGTATTAGGGAAAACTCCGCATTATCAACGCAAGTATCATATTTGGAAACCCATAATTCTTCGCCTTCGGGATTGTATTTAATCGTGACAGCATTGCAACAATATGATTTTTCCTCGCTTGGTGTACATGTCGTTCCTACAACGTAAATATTATTCTCGCGATCAAGCGAAACGAAATGTATCATATCACTTTGGTGCCAAGGCGTTGAAGGCAACTTTTGGCTATCGTAGATAGCAATCCATTGTTGATCGCCGTAAGGATTATACTTCACTGTTGTAAAATCTCTTTCAGTGTTTCCGTCATAGCTATAAGTATCTATTCCGTCTGAACTACCTGCGACAATTACTTCTCCTGTTGGAGTGATGGCCAAGGAATTTGGAAAATCAGCCGAGTTTCCTTGAGGTCTATCGTAATGTGAATGCCATTGTTTCTTTCCATACGAATTGTACTTAACCGTTGCGAATTCCGTATCCCACATGTTAGGACACTCAGCAAATCCTGAAACGACAACCATGCCTGCGCAATCTATCCCGATGAGGTATGCAGATGAATCAGTCGGGTAATCATCGGCATTGCTCACGGTCGTCAGATTTGAAAATGAAAAAGCAAACATCATTGAGACTAATGCCGTAATAAATTTTTTCTTTTTTTCCATTGCGATCCTCGAAGCTCATCATCAGTTTGTCAATAATCCGGGATATCTTTTGCGTTATATAGTGCATCGTTATATGTCTGCCCAAAACCATCCTGATAGTCTGAACCACCATGATCTTCCCGCCAAATCATAAAGCGGGGATCAACCGAACTTATAAAATCCGGGTATTGTTGTAGCCGCGTTATTTCATTAGCATCGTCAATTCTGACAATAGTGAAATTTGTAACTCTTACCGGCCCGGTGCCCCAAGAACCGTGAATAACTCGGAATCTATTATACCGCAAATCAGGATCAAAATATGCCGCGACATTGTCCCAAGCCCGGTGATTTGAGTTTTTATTTAGTGGATCGTTAAACATGAATTTGACATCCCCTCCAGGAAACCCAGCCTTGGAAAAATTGAAAGGATCATCAAGATTTTGCATCGGGGGCCTTGTCCAGTAGAGAAAAAGTACACCGTGAGCAAAATTTGAAACAATTCCTAAATAACCCGGCAAAACAATTGCACCAAGATCATCCCATGACACTATTCTATTTGTTGATTCGCCTATTGAGCGACCGCAAATATATCGGCCTTGACCCCAAAACCATTGCACCCAGTATTGAAGGCCGGTACCTTCAAGCAATTGGCCGTTTTCTGTGTTTGGTATTGGCGGGTCCGTCCCGGCTAGCAGACCGGTTTTATAAATTGACCATCCGACAAATGACGAGCACCAGGAACGATTACCGTCTACGAAGCGGCCTTCATCATTCGTTTCCCACACTGCTCCATATTTCGGAGACCAGGCTTGTCCAAGATCCATTCCGGCATGTAGACATGGCCCTGCATATGGCGCTTGCGCCACCAATTCTCTGGGTGATTTATAATTTATTGGACTGAATCTCTCATAAAACCCACTCGTTCCCATGAGAGTACGACGATGTTGTGAAATATTGAAACTTAAATCCATTGGATGGCTATCAAATACATCCGTATCGATAGCCCTTCCTCCAACCTCCACATCCTCATAACAGCATGACCAGATATCGGGATTCCATATAAAAATAATTCCACCTAGTTTAGAAGTGCCTGGTTCTCCTCAGTATTTTCGGACAATATTATAGGCCCAAGTTAAATCAATTGTATCAATTTGGTTATCACGTAGATATTGAATTACTGACGCAAGAGTATCATTAAACCAATTTCCACTTTCATATTCATCCCAAGCGATAAACGTAGCAATGTGGTACGTGATAGGATCATGCGAATTCCAATGCCCTGGTAAATTGATTGGTAATACGGCATGGCATCCTTCCATTCTACCGAAAATTATTTTCCCACGAGATTTGTAAATATTAGTGCTTGGGTCAATTGTGATTTCAACATATGTATCTCTGCAAAATCCAAGATACCAATCTGGGTGATTAAGATTGGATTTATCGCAACAGACATTCCGTTTCAATATCCCTTGCGTGGGGATTTGGCCAAATCCAATTTCCATCGAACTTTTCTTTCGACTATAGGAAGTATAACGATTGCGGGATGGCGCGACGCTGCTATTATAAGTCACCAAACCTTTTGATTTTGAAGCAGAGAGCGCGCGGCTTATAATCTTCGGCAATTCATGAGTATGAAAATCATCGAGCCTCTTGGCCACTTCCGGCTTCGTCAATAACACTTCGAAAAAATAACTTAAGGTGGTTTCTTTATCAAATGTCGGAACCGCATCAGCATTCGAGGGATCAATGCTCGGCACGTTGAATACGAGCGTATAATCCACTTTTTCATTATTTTTTTCCACAAGCACATGCGGCTCCATAAGCGCTTTCGCCATCACGCTTTTATACGCGGCGGCCTCCTTCGCGGGATCAATGGTATACGCTTCCTCTTCTTTATTTAACGGCTTCCCGTCCTTTCCGTAAGGGACCAATGGCGAATCCTTCGGCACAACGTAATTCATGTTTCCGTCGTCTCTCTTCTTGGACTTTATAGGCCTCATCACTTTTTTCTGAGTTCGATCATAAGGCTTCATGACCTTTTCAGGCTTTACGCGCGTTGCCGGCTGAAATTCCGTGCTGGTCTGCATGCCCTTGCGCTTTATGGGGCGTAGCTTCTTCTTTTCTTTGGCCTCCTCGCGATTGTAGGGCCGCATGACTTTCCGCTTTTTAATCTCCTCTTTCGTCAAAGGTTTCATTTCACCCATTTTTCAATCCTCATAATTTTCGATAATATCACGAAATTACAGTTCAACAAAAAATTATTTGATGCAAAGGCGGGCGAAAAGCCCGCCCCGCTCTGCATGCTCAGTTTGCGCTGCTCGACTCGTCCGCGATAACCTGCTGCGCAACGGGCATTTCCACGTCCTCGCCCTTCGTGTTTTTCATCAGGAAGTCGATCTTCTCCTCCCTGGTCAAAAGCGACATGGTCTCCAACGAAATGCCGTAATAATCCGCGCTGATCTTGTCCGACTCGTGATAAATCATTGTTAATTGGGGACACCCATCCGGCCCGTCGGTCGTTTCAAAATATTCCATCATGCTTAAAGCTTGTTCTCAAGAAATAGATGATCGACAAAATGGGTGTCCCCAATTAACAAGGCCGTTCCAGATTTTGATGAAAGACTTTTCAATCGCCTTGACCGCGTAGTATTTCTTTCTGGCGCCGGTGGTTTTGATTTCCGTCGTGAAGTGTTCCAGCGGCATTTCGTTCCACGGACTAATTTGAACAATCGAATCCATCAAGGCATAGATGCCGTATTGCCAGGCGTTTTCGATGTAGATATCGCCTTCCAGGGTCAGCCAGGATTTCGCGCCGACGAACACGCTCATGCGATTTTCCTGAAAATAGGAGTTTTCGATGACGACCACGGAATTGGCCATAACCTCGCACGCGCATTTTTCGCCGTAGAAATGACAGTAAGTCATTTTTGCGTAGCTTTTGGAATTCATGATCACGCAGTTGTTGTCGTCATCTCCGTCGATCTTTATGCCGCGGAATTCCACGCCCTTAGAGTTTTTCAATTCTATGCTTCCTTTGATGATGGAAGGGCGCGTATCCTCTTTGATATCCCATGTTCCCGATTCCGTGTTCATGAACGGACTGTATGTCCCACCGGAATAATTTGTGGAATTCCACACAACGACATCGCCTGATTTCCCGGGCTCAATAACAATATTGCCTTCACCGAAACAATGAATTGTCTTGAAAGTTAAATCCTCGTTGTACTCAACGGGAGTCGTCATAATGATCAACAGTCGCCATTCGGAAGCTCCTTTCAAAAGAAAATAGAGTTTTCTGTCACATTGGCTTGATAATAGCAGGGGGGTAATTTCTGTCAATACCAAAATATCATGCCAATAGGAAATTGATAAAAGATCATAATATTCTAATAAATACAAATAGTTATGCAATTATTTTCAAGTACTGCTTTAAGAAATCCGGGGAAATTTTTAACCGGGAAACGCATCCAGCCGATCAATCGTCTTAGAAAATGGGTTCTTCGGAGATTACCGTACTTTAACACGCACTCTTCAAACCTTATGAATAAGAAAAATTATTTTTCGCCGCCTTAAAAAGGCGGTCGTCGATCCTTGACATTTCCTTTTGGATGGAAAAGCCCGTCATTTAAGGTTTTGAAAGGACATTTTCCTATTTGGGCGTCAGGAGACCGCAATTAAGCCGCCAATAAATCACTCAATTGTCGAATAGCCTTCCGATCCATTTATCTTGAAGGGATTGCCCGCGACGTCGATCAAAAACGTCCTTTCAAAACCTATGAGCAAAAATTCCATCCCAAAGGAAATGTCAAGGACGAAAAATAATTTTCTTCTTCGTTTCATGATGAAGTACGGTAATCTTCGAAGAACCAGAAAATGGTCTACAAAATGGGCAGCCCCAATTAATTATTGAAGAATGTGCACGCGCCAGACAGCGCCATTCATGAGACACGAAATATCGTGGTTACCTGAAAACCGGTGTTATTTCACCGTATTCAGATATTCGCCGCAGCAAACCACGTATTGCTTGCCGTCGCCGGCTTTGACCAGATGATAATAGGTCTTCTTGTTGAACAGTTTGTCAGACCCCGGTTTCTTGTATTCGTAAAAGACCCAGCCGCTGCCGTTTTTCTTGGCGCCCTGGATAATCTCGTCCCTGAAATCCTTACCCCCGGCATCCGGCACGCCCTTCAAATTCTTGCCCCGGATTTTGGGATTGGGATGGGAAACCAGGGTCACGTCCAGGTTGTACACAAAGGAGTATAGCGCGGGATTGTCCTTGTCCACGTAAGGCGGCTTTCCGGCGTCGATAGCGGCAAAGACCTCGGTCACGTTTTTCTCCATGGCCGTGGCGGTCATCTGCACATGCTTGACCACAACATCGTCATTGACTGCCGGTTGCTCCGCTATAGCGGCCGCGGCCAGGCCCAGTATGAGAACGAGGGCGAGAAAAGTAGCTTGCGCGTTTTTCGTCATTGGATCCATCCTTTGCGTCAGTTTAATCCGCGAGTTCGGCGCTTACAGATATATACCAAAACTCCTTCGGAATGGCGATTCTCAATTGGCATCAGCGACAGGGCTTCAAGAAAGCACATTCTCGCCGGTTCAATGCACGTACGCGAGATTGACGCACCATGTAAATCCTTCGCGGGCCCGCGCCCTCGCCTGCGTGAAATCCGATTCCGATAAATTATCAATGTCACCCGCCGTGAAAACATCACGCAGGGCCACAGCGCATCCGACGCCGAAGTAAAATTGCCGCGCGTATTCGGCGCCGCTTGCGCCCAGGCTAACGGCGGCGATATCGATATCGCCTCGCGGCGACGCGCTCAGCATGTTGCGCAGATCGCTTTTGGGGAAAACCGCTCCCAATCCTGAGCGAAAAGATTCATCATTGATAAACGGCGGATCGGCGTCCAGCAGGCAGTTGACCCTGTCGACTTCAGCGCCCACGACGGACGGAAGGCGCATCTTGTAATAATCATCTCCCCGGAATTTGAGAAACATGCCCAACGCAGACGGCCGGATTAAGTGCGTGACGAGCGTTGCGTGGGATACGATCAATGTCCCCAAAAAAATCATTACGGCGGCCAGACCGATCCATTGAGTGATTTTTCGGGGGCGCCGCGAAACGAGGAAGGTTGCAAGGTCGCCCAACATCAAAGCGACGCAAAAATATCCCAGCAAAAAAAGCCAGAGAAAATGCCGGGGGCAAAGGTGCGCGTTGAATGGAAAAAGCGCGACGAAAAAGGCCAAGGATAAAAGGCTCATCGGGAAAAGCAATTTCCAGCGCCCGATGTTTTCCGGTTCCCGCAAAGCGGAAATCGCCGCCCAGGCAAGGGCCGGTATAATTACGGCAATCTGCCATGTATAATCGTAAAATCCCTGATGCTTTAATTTATCGAATATCCCCGGCACGCGGTGGAAGTCGGGCCAGGAAATCCAATGGTTCAGCGTGACGGCGGGAAGCATTTCCGCGGGGCTGTACGTGGCTCGAAAACCTTTGAGGACCATCCAGATCAGCAAAGGCAAGAGGCCGACAAGTACGCCGCACGAAAGCGTAAGCGCAGTTTTCGCCCGTGTTTTCAAGCCGCCTAAAGCGAGCGTCGCCAAAGGCAGCGCGGCAATGAAAAATACGGCGCTTGCGTTATAGCTGAAGACCAGGCCGGCGGCGGCGCCGGCGGCAAAAAGGGGAATTTTCCGGCCGTCATCGATCGCCAGAACCCATAGCAGCGCGGCGGCGGCGCAAAAATTCGCGGCTTCAGGATATGCGCCCCACAGCACAAAATTCCACTTCAAATAACTCAGGTCCGGAAAAAGCATGAGCAAAGCCAGGATCCCGGCATGCGTCGGCCCGGCTTTATACGCCAGCAAGTAGACAAGCGCGGCGAATCCGAGAAACGAAATAGACAATGCCAGGATTTTCATGCTCATTGTCGCCGACAAACCGGTCGCGAGCAGGGGCATCAGGGCGACCGCGGTGATCTTTTGACCCCAAAGATGATTGAACTCAGGGTAGTGCGGCCCTTTGCCCATCATGTGATATGCGTGGCCGGCGATTTGATACTGTCCCTCGCCCATATAAGAGATGCGGTCCATGGACGACGCAAGAATCAAAAGCCGAACCACCCAAAACAAAACGCACGCCATGATGAAAACGCGCCGTGCGGCCACAGATAGTTGAATGGAGGTTGTTTTTGGGAGAAGCACGTAAATCCCGCGTAATTTATCAGAAGAAAAGTTAGGGAATTATTCCTTGAAGTGCAATCCTCATCTTTATCGGCCAGGGGATTAATGTTTATCATTGCGAGCGAAGCAGCCGCCGGCTGCGAAGTCGAGTAATCCCTTCAAAGAAATGATGCCGCCTTATCTTTGATCCCTTTCAGCTCTGATCAGGTTTAAGGCGCGTCCGAATCAAATACGACCCCTTCTTACGCATTCGTGTGGGATGTTTTGTCCCAGGAAGCAAAAAGGAGGTCGCCATGAAAGTTTTTCGTTACTACAAAGTCTCGATTGGGATTCACGGAGAAGAAATCACCGGATATTTTGAAGAAAAGGCGGGCCGGCTTATCCCGTGCGAGCCTTTCAGCCATGACAACGCTTTTGACGTTTGGAGTGTGACGGACGATGTTTTTCAAAACCGGATAACAATTTCCACATTCGGCGACCCGAAGGCCAAAAGGCTTATACCGGTCAAATTCGATCCGGCCAACAGGCTCTTTCGCCTCTACAATTTTTTGTCCGGCGCTAAAGACGGTTATCTGCCGTGCGCTCTGGATCGCATGCACAACTTCATTTACGTCGACGAACTGGAATTATGTGTCGCCGCCGATGCGCTTTCGGACGACGAGAAAATGAATCTGTTTGCCGAGGCGCTGCTCGGCTCGTGGAAATCCCTGACTCCCGCGAGACTCGGCAACCTGGCCGCCCTCGCCGGGGTTGAAACCGACTGCCCGACGGGCGAATTGCGCAAGATTTTCCGACGATGGTACGGGCAGACGCCGCGCTTCGCCACGCGTCTGATCGGATTCCAGTTTCAGGCCGGGCGTTTTCTGCGCGACGTCAACGGCGTCGAAAAAAGCAAAATATCCAAAGGCGACGCATGCCGTCTGGTCCGGGAGCCGCATAATCACGCGGACCCGAACGCCGTTATGATCATTCATAAAACCGGGTTGAAGATGGGCTACTTGCGCAGAACCATCGCCGAACACATCGCGCCGGTCATGGACAAGGGCGCCGTGTTTAACGCGCGGGTGTCGGGTTTTCTTTCAGATGAATTCGCGCATGACAATCGCGTTTGCCTGACCGTGGAAAGAGTCGGTTGATCGGTCGCCGGCTTGCAAATGCTCAAGGATGATATCTGGCCGCGACGGCCTCGGCGGTTTGCCTGATTTTCTCCGCAAGTTTTTTCGGTTGAAGAACCTTCACATGATCCGTGTAGGAAAGCACCCACCAGACCACTTCCTCGAAACCCCCGACGGTCAACTCCACGTCAACCGATCCGTCGGGATTCTTCGTGTTGACCTGCGAGGGGTGAAAGAGAATCTCCTCGGGATAATGCGCCACCTCGGCGTCGAAGCGAACGCGCACTTTCTCCGGTTTCCCCGAGTAGATGCCGAAATTTCCGCTGACCTGATTCGAAAGCGAAAAGTCATCCGGCAGATCGAAGCGCCCGTCGGTCATGGCCATTTCTTTGATTCGCCTCAAGGAAAATATCGTGATCTTCTGATGCCCCTCGATCAGGGCGGCCAGGTAGAGAATCTGCCGGTGCACCAAAATGCCGCAGGGCATGATCGTGTACGACCGGGGCTTTTCCCATGCGGGATTATGATAGGTCATGGCGCAGATCCGCCTGGCCAAAACCGCTTTATTGATCGCGGCGACGATATCCCGTTTTTCGCCATAGACGGCGCGCTGATGCCGGATGGGAATGAACAGGCCGTGCAGGTCTTCCAGGCGCGCCACGACTTTCGGCGGCAGCGTCGAGGATATCTTTTTGCGCACGCGATCCATGCCGTCCTTGTAAGGCGTGCCCTCGAAAAAGTCGAACAGGCCGCAGGCCATCCATATCGCGATCAGTTCGTCCTGATCCAAAGGAAACGGCGGCAGACCCGGCGCCGATCCGATGACGCCCCAATACTTCTGCGTGCCTTCCTGCTGGATGACCGCGACGGGGAAACCCGCTTCGCAAAGGGCCTCCAGGTCGCGTTCCACGGTTCGGCGCGTCACCTGATTTTCTTCCATCAGTTCGCCGACCGTCACACCGACGACCCTGTGACTCGCCAGTTTCATGAGGATATTCCACTGACGCACAAGCTGTTGATTTCGCCCCTGATGATCGCTCATGGAGCCGCCTTTTCAATATAATTGTCGTCCGTTATTTCGTAGACCGCGAATTTGCCGTCGGCGGACAGAAATACTCTCTTGAAATGAAAATCGTTCCACGACGCGATATCGGCGTCCGGCGGCAATTGCATCAGCGGCGCGAAGTCCACCGGATCATCATATTGATAAGCGATGTAGCGAATCGATTCATTGCGGATAAAACCGGTGATGCGCGATCCGCTCATGCGGCCGGTCGTGTCTTCCGGATACGGCAAAACGGCCCGGCCGGTCAAATTGCCTTCCACGAGCAGATAGCCCTGCATGCCGGCGCCGATCATCACTTTATTGTTTATGGGAAGTCCGGCCAGGAAAGCCGCCTGCTGTTTCACCCCCGCCGGGGCGGCGAAAATACGGCCATCGCGAACGATCCGCATGGGCGCAACGATCATAAGCACGACGGCCATGCCGATAATGATCGCGCGCGTCGCTTTGCGCGCGTCGATTCCGCGAGCGGCGACCTGCGCCGCTTGCGGGATGAGCATGAGGATCAGCGGCATGACATATTTCGTCTCGTTGGTTCCCATAACGCCGCGTATGGTTTGCGCTTCAAATATCGCAAACGTCAGTCCGGCGCTTATAAGCAAAGGCCGTAGCGCCTTGTTCGGCCAGGCCGTCACAAAACCCGCCAGCGCCAGCAGAAAAGTCGGCAGCGGCGCGTATTGCGCCAGAATCAGCGGCCATCCCAAAGCGCGCCGCCAGACCGGCAGGTTTTTCATATGCACGCCGGCGATATTTCCCGCAACGCCCAGGAAATGAAACGGCTCCTTATAAAGATGAAAATGATATCCCATCCACGCCGCCGGAAAAACAGCCGCCGCCAGGCAAAAAATCAGGCCGCTTTTCCAATCCTTTACCAGAGCCGCCGCGCACACCACCGGCAGCACGACCCACGCCTCGAAGCGCGTCGCCGCCGCCAGCGTGAAAAGTAGGCCGGCCGCTAGCGACCATCCCCATTTGCAATCCGCTTCCCAAAAACGATTCAGGGCGTAAAACGCACCGAGGAGGATCATGGCGTAAGGCATCATTTCCAGTCCGACGACGGACAGACGCACGCCGTGCGGATGCAAAATCGCCATGACGCCCGCGGCTATGGCTTCCCAGGGGCCGAAAAGCCTGCGCGTCAGGCCGTAGACAAGCAGAAAGACGACGATGGAGCTAAATAAAGACAGTAAACGGGGCGCTAAAACGGGATCGGGCAGGATCATCATCGACGCGGCGACGAGATAGTAATGCGCCGGGCCGTAGGATACGTCGGGAACGACGCGAAAATCCTCCATCCATTGTTGCACGAAAAGTCCGCGATCATAGGCGTTGTGATGAAAATCAATCCCGTTGTCCGAATCAATGAAAACGACCACGCGAAGCGCAATATAGGCGGCCAAAAGCGCGAAAAATATCCGGCGCTCTTTTTTCAGATCCAATTTCACCAAAAGCTTTTTCACTTATTTAGGCCTATGGTTCCGTTTCGTTTTTCGGCTTGATCTCAAGCCATTGATTGTACAAATCGACGGCTTCTTCGATCTTCCCGCACTTCCGCAAAGCCTTGGACCAATACAGGAGAATATACGGATCCTTTCTGTTTTTATAGGCGTGTTGATACTCCCAGGCGGCTTGGTCAAAGTCATTTCTCATCATGAAATGATTGCCCTTGACCTGATGCAAAACACCCTGGTCCGTTCGTCCCAAATACGGCGCCACGCCGAGATAAAACGCCAGGCAGATTATCGCGGTGAAAAATGCGCCGTAGCGATAATTCCTCTGCGACTTCAAGAGTTCATGATCCGCACCGAAGATCACCACCCACAACGCCGTCATCAATAAAAGCGCCAGGATTAAGGCGGCCCAGTCCGGCAGTCCGAGAATATTCCCCGGCCCGACGCCTTGCGCCAGCATGGGCAGGGCGAACTCATGCAGCGTATTGACCACGCGGTCCGGCATCTGCGCTTCGCTGAAAACGCCGATAACCGACATGATCGAGGACATGATCGCCAGCCCGAAAAAGGCTCCGCGTTTCCATCCCGTCACGCGGGCCGCCGGCAGCGCTCCCGCATAAACGAGCAATCCCGTCAACGGCGTCAAATGCCTCGGCCCCAGTCCCGCGCCGCCGCTGACTTCGAAATGCCCGGAAAAAATCAGGATATAAAGGCAAGCGGCGCCGGTCATAAATATGCCCTCGCGCGGCGAATCCTTGATCATCGCCGCCAGTCCGGCGAAACAGTAAAAAAATATCGGACTCCAAAAGAATAATCCTTTCGCCGGACCGAACAGAAGATGATACAGACCGGACAGCTTCGGCGGTCCGATGCCCATGAAGCCATGGGACATCTGCTGCCGGTAATAATCGGATTTGACCTGCGCGTATCCGATATGAAACGGATCGCCGAACACGGCTCCGTTGTATATCAGAATGACGAGGGCCGGCAGCAGCGCGCCCAGCGCGGCGAAAACCGCGATGCGTCTGTAGTTTTTCTCGAAACTAAGCAGATACAACCCGGCGGCGCCGCCGATAACGGCCGTTGGATATTCGAAGACGATAGACAGGCCGAAGCACAATCCGCTGACAGCGAGCTTCGCCTTATCGCTTTGGCCGCCTCGCCGGTAATCCATCAAGAGAAGCGAACCGACCAAAAGCAGAGCCGAAACGAATCCGTGGCTGTAGAGCATAAAATGATACGCCCACGCGACCGTACCCACGGCATAGATCGCCGTGGCGGCCAGCGCCACCGTTTCGTCCACGCCCTGCTTTCGCAAATGCCGCATGAGAAACGCGCACGTTAAAAGCACCAGGGGCAAGAGCGTCAGAAGGCGGCAAAGATGGCGCGCGCTATCGAAATCCCGGGTGATGGATCGAACAAGCGCGTATGCCGGAATCAGAATCAGGCTGACGCCGGGGGCTTTGTCGGAATAATAACCGCCTTCGTGCAGCGCCACGTCATTCGTTTGCGTATTGTAAGACCCCAGTTCGGCCGTGCCGTCGTCCACGATCCGCAAGGTTGTCGCGAAACGCGAAGTCACATTGCTGCCCGCGTGCCGCGCCGCCGGCAAAGCGACCAGCAAAGCGATCAACAACAGGACGAGTCGCCTTCTTTTCGGCGAAACTCCGTTACTTTTTATGGCTATATCCGTCATGCGCCCGAGATATTAACACGACTTGCCTGATCTTGTGCAATGCGCGCAATCAAGCTAAAAAATTTCCATGCCCTTTTCGCCACTGACTTACAACCTTGAACATGGAGCGAAAGTTATTTTCATTATCGCTCCGGTTGTTTTGTTCGCCTATTACGCCGCCGGCCTATTGAAATTTCACGGAATCAAACGCGCCGCCGCGGGTCTTCTGATCGCTTTTGCTCTGGTCGCGGCCGCCGGAGGCTTCTTAGGCATAATCGGCCGGTTATCCTTTCCCGGTTTCGCCGTCGTCCTCTGGCCCGCCGTTATGGCTGCGTGGCTTATTGACCGGAAACGCAAACCCGCCGGCGGCGATAACCATGAAAAACTCGAATTATCACTGCCGAAAACCACGATCATCGTCGGGCTCATCGGTTTGTCCGTCGCGGCGGGCCACCTGGCGGCGAAATTCTCCCAACCCGCCACCGTATATGACGATCTGACCTACCATCTGCATTTCCCGGCTCAATGGCTTTTGGAAAAACGGATGTTTATCGTCGACACGCCCTTTGGCGACGCCGCCCCGGCCTACGCCCCGGCCGGCGGAGAGATATGGAACGCCTGGCTCATGGCCCCCATGCAAGGAGCGGTTTACGATATGGGCGGCTTCAAGTTCATCGGCGTCGAGGCCCTGGCAAAGGTCGGGCAGTTTCCATTCCTCATACTCCTGGCCTGCGCCTTGGCGATGATGATTCCGCGACTTGCCGGCGATAAATGCAACTATCTCCCGGTGGCGCTTTTGCCGTTCGTTCCCTGGATTCTTCGCCAGTCGGCGTCCGCGAGCGTCGATTTGATGATGGGCGCATGCCTGGTCAGCGCTCTGGCCTTCATCCTGGAATATAAAGACACGGGTAAAAACAGGGATGCGGCGCTGTCCGGCATGGCGTTCGGCCTGGCCTTCGGAGTAAAATTTATTGCCCTCGTGTACGCCCTGCCCTTGCTCATTCCCACGGCGTTTATCCTGATAAAACGCAAAAATCAAAAAGCCTGGATTGCCTGGGGCGCGCCTTTGCTGATCCTGGGATTGCCCTGGTATCTTCGCAACCTCGTCGTTTGCGGCAACCCCCTGTTTCCCGTGGAAGTCGCCGTCGGTCCGCATATCATTTTCAAAGGCGCATACACGCGCGAGGCCATGCAGTCCAGCCTCTTTCACACGCCGGATTTTCCTTCCGCCGTTATGGTCGCATCCCACGCATTCGGAATCGTCCTGGCGCCGCTGGCGCTTTCGAGCATAGCCGCCGGATGCGTTGGCATGATCCGCCGACCGGCGTGGCGATACGTCGCGTGGATAGCTCCGCTCGCCATCGTCTGGCATTTCGTCATCGTGCCTTACAGTTCCCAGGATCGTTTCTTGATATGGGCCGTCGCGCTGTCTTTTCTTCCCTTAGCGCAAACTCCGCAAAAAAAGAGCCTTCGAACGCTGCTGTTTGCCGCCGTTTTCGTTTTCATATTCCTGTCTGTTTTCGGCGCGGGAATCGATATCAAGGCCAGGGGCTATACGCTTCCGATACGCGGTGTTTTCACCTCCCCTGCTATAATCTCCGCGCCGGCGACCATCGGTCCGGCGCTGGCGGCCGGAGCCGTCGCGTTTTTGCTGAGGAGGGGAATGCGAACCATGATCGCGGCGGCGTTTGCGGCCTCCTGTTTCACGACGCTTTTTTTCTGCACTTCCATTGACGGTCATTTCGTACGGACATCGATCAACAATATTCGCGTCATGCCCGTCAACGGGTACGCGCGCGCTTGGGAGCTTTGGCCGCGCCACATCGCCTACGCCGGGAAGAATACGCCGTTTTATCTCGTAGGCCGCGACGGGACCAGCCGCGTTCATTACATCAACGTGGACGGCCGCGACGATTGGCTCATGCATGATTACGTTCGGGAACTGGAAGCCAAAGGCATTCTCGACAAGAGCCTGGACAAAGACAACTGGCGAAGGAAAGAGCCGGACTTTGAAAAGTGGCTGGCGGCGTTAAAAACGCCAAGGCGTCGATTACCTGTTTTTACAGCCCGGTTTTCACGAGCAGATCAAAACGGATCAATACAGCGACGACGGATACACGATCGAGCGATACTGGGCGCGGACGCACCCGGAAATTTTTATCAAAATCCGGGAGAAAAGCGGCCTGAACGACTGGGCGCCTTTTGAAATATACGCCGTGGCGATTCAATGATGATAAAAGCCGTATATGGGGTGAATCTGAAACTGGTCACAACTTGAAAATACTGCCATGATGTTTTCGTGATAAAATGAATGACGTTTCAGACCATAATGATCTTGCCAATCGGCTTCGGGCCGCGACGGTTTTAGCGGCCGTCGCATTTTTGTTGCCCGCGGCCGTTTACCTGACCGCGATCTGCCCGACGATTCACCTGGGCGATTCCGGCGAGCTCGCCACGGCGGCGGCGGGATTCGCCATACCGCACGTGCCGGGCTATCCCGTCATGACGCAATTCGCCCACGCCATAACCCTTTTGCCAACGGCCTCACTGGCCTTTCGCGCGAACCTGTTTTCCGCGCTGTCGGGCTCCCTCGCCTGCCTGATGCTGTTTTTACTTCTAAAATATCTGACCAAAAACGCGCTTATCGCCTTCGCCGTCACGATCGCTTTCGCCGGCGGGCAGATGTTCATGGAGCAAAGCCTCAAAATCAGGGCTTATCCCCTCAATACGGCTTTCACGGCGGCTTTGATCTATCTGACTTTGCTTTGGCGGGATATCGGCGACCGCCGATATTTGTACCTGTCGGCCCTTGTTTTCGGGCTGGGCATGGCCAATCACCAAATCCTTTTAGCGTCGGCCGCGTTTCCCGCCGTGGTCATCTTCAGCCGCCCCGGCCGCCTGCGGGTGAGCGACTGGCTCATATGCGCGGTCCTTTTTCTCGTGGGCTTAAGCGCCTACCTATATTTGCCGATTCGCGCCGGCGCCGATCCCATCTTAAACTGGGGCGATCCGTCCACGTGGGACAACTTCGTCAGCGCCCTTTTGCAGAAACAGTACGCGCATAAAATGCTGGGCGCTGATTGGTCGCAGAAAATACGCATGGCCGGAATCATCCTTTCCAGTCTGACCACGCAGGCCGGCATCTGGATCTTTGCCGCGGCGCTTTTCGGCGTTGCTTCACTTTTAAAAAAAGACAAGTTGTTGCTGCTCGGCCTGAGCGCCGTCGTGGCCGTCAACATCGCAGTGCGCGTGAATTACATCGGCAAAGAAGAATTCCACCAGGTGCTGCGTTACACTATCAGTTCCACGCTGGTGGCGGCTGTCGCCGCGGCAATGGGTCTGGCGTTTATCAATCGCCGTGTGCGCCCCGTCATGATGATGTCGATTCTTTCCCTCACCGCGATCTGGCCTTTCCTCCGTTATTATGAGCGCAACGACCTGTCGCGGCACTACGTGGGCGAGGATTTCGCCAAGGCTTCCTTAAGCTTTCCCGAGCAGGGATACGCCCTGGCCGCCGGTGGCGACAACAACGTGTTTCCGCTGTGGTTCTACCAGCGCGTCGAGCGCTATCGAGAAGATGTCACGCTGCTTCCCAAGGCGGGAATCGCCGAAAAATGGATTCTCGACGAAATCCGGCCCCGGCTGCCGGAGGGCGCTACGGAAATCCGCGACGGATACGCCCGCGCGCCCTACCCCGTGTTTTACTCCACCGTGCGCAATCTGATGGAGTCGGGCTTTCCCGCGTATTCGCTTTTCAGCACCAGCGGACATGAAGTGGAGCAGCAGATTTTCGAGTCGTGGCAATCCGAAGGATGGATCGAATCCTGCGGCTTCGGTTTTCGGCTGGATCGTCAAAGCTGCGACGAAAGCATCTGGGGGCGCCTGCCCATGTCGGCCTATTCCGAGGAATCCATCTATCACGATTTCCATACCCGTTCGCTGCTTGACAACGTAGTGTTTCACCTCGTCCATAAAGCCGAGGACGACAGACATAAGGGAATGGACGAAAAGGCCGACGGGGCGCTGCGCGCCGCCATGCGCATTCTGCCCGATGATCCCCGCCCGGCTTCGATGCTTTATTTTTCGCTTCATGAAAGAAAACTCGCCGTTCAGGCCGGCGAAGTTGCGAATTTTTTACAGGAAAATTTCCCGGACGACCCGCGAGTGAAAAAACTTTTGGAATTAAACGCAAAGCAAAACGATGGAAAATAACCGCTACAACAAAATCCTGATCCCCAGCTTTCTTTGCGTTGTCATCATTGCCGCATCCTACGCGTCCACGATTTTCAAGCCTTTCATGTGGGACGACCTGCCTTTTATTCTGTATGAAAAAGGCCATCGCGACTTAAGCAACATCCCGTCGTTTTTCGCGCAAGACCAGCACATGCTCTACCGCCCCCTGCGCTCCGTTGCTTACACGCTGACTTATGCCGCTTTTCAGTACAATCCGATCCCCTACCGCTTCATCGCCATAACCCTGCACATTCTCACCGCGCTGTTGTTCGCCGCCATCGCCAGGCGTCTGGGACTGTCGCGCCGCACCAGCGTCCTGGCGGGTTTGATCTTCGGCTTGCATCCGGTGCACGCGGACCGCGTGGCGAATACAACGGGCGCGTTTGATATTCCGGGATTGATGCTTGGTTACGCGGCTTTCGCCGTCTGGCTCGACTACAGATCCTCGGGCCGTCGCAAAGATCTCATCCTGTCAGCATTCCTCCTGGCTCTGGGACTTCTCAGCAGCGAGGAGTGCGCGACGATCCCTTTGCTTATCGCCGCGTGGATATGGTTCGACGACGGCCAGTTCAAACAAAGCAAAGATCGCGGGGCTTTAATCGCCACGCTCGGCCTCCTTGCGGGATATCTTGCCTTGCGCACGCTGATCCTGGGGCAAATGGCGCGCGTGGACGCCACCCCTTTACCTTCGCTTGCGGTGCGGATGCTGACAATGAGCAAAGTCTTCTGGCACGAAGCGGCCAAGGCGGTATTTCCTTTCTCGCTTCGTCCGGTTTACTACGTTGATCTCGAATACAGCATTGGGTCGATCAAAATCCTGGCGGCCGTCGCCGGACTCGCCGCCGCCGCCGTATATCTTTTCAAAATGCGCGGCTCGAAAAAAATCCACGCATTCGGCCTGGCCTGGTTTTTTATCGCCCTGGCGCCGTTTTCCAACATCATTCCCGGCGACACTTTCATGGCCGAGCGATATCTTTATTCGCCGCTGGGCGGGCTGATTCTCGTCGCGTGCGCGGCCATCGAGAAATCCCGGATTCTGACGACGGAAAACCGGCCGAGGCAGGCGCTGGCCAAGGCGATGATCGCCTCATGCCTGTTCCTCATGGCGATTTTCACGTTTAACCGGGGATATATCTGGTCCGATGAATTCCGGCTATGGGCAGACGCTTTTCAAAAAGACGACAAGGCGGGACTGATCCTGGTCAACTATGCGAATCAGGTGAAACACAGCACGATTCCCGAGGATCCCTGCCCGTTGTATGAAAGGGCCGTCAAGCTCAATCCGAACAGCGCCGAAGGTTACGTGGGCGCCGGTGAATGCGCCGTGCGCCACGGCGAACTGGACAAGGCCCTGGAACTGTTGCGGCGTTCTTATGAGCTGAGTTCGGGAGGCAAGGTCGCTTTGGAAGGCCTTTCCCAGCTATTTGTACTTCGCAAGGAGATGGATAAGGCGCACGAAGCGGCGAAAGAGCTTCTGGAAATCGATCCCGATTCTCTTGTCGCCCATTACGTGCTGGGTTATATTCAATTTCAGGCCGGGGATAAGGACAAAGCGCTGCAGGAATTTATTCGGGTGGTCGAATCGGACGAATCGCGCCCGGACATCGTGCAAACCGCCGAGCGATTTATTGCCCTATTAAAAAAACAGGACGAACAATGAAGCTTTCGATATTAATACCCGTTTTCAATGAAATCGCCACCTTGGAAAAAATCCTTGGATATGTTCAGGCCCAGAGCATCGAGAAGGAAATCATCATCGTCGACGACGGCAGCACCGACGGCACGGTGGACCTTTTGAAAAACAAGATCGAGGGTGCGAAAGACGTCAGCGTTTATTATCACCAACGCAACCGGGGCAAAGGCGCCGCCATCCGCACCGCGCAACAATACATCACCGGCGACGCAGTTATTATTCAGGACGCGGACCTGGAATACGATCCCCGGGATTATTCGACGATGCTGCTGCCCATCACAGAAGGTCGCGCCGACGTCGTGTACGGCTCCCGTTTTCTGGGCGAACACCGGGCTTTTCTTTTCTGGCACTCGGTCGGCAACCGGTTTCTGACTTTCCTGACGAATCTTCTTTACAACACGATCCTTACGGACATGGAAACCTGTTACAAAGCCTTTCGCGCGGACCTGTTCAAATCGATCACGATCCGCTCAGACCGTTTCGAGTTCGAACCGGAAATCACCGCGAAAATTTTCAAGAAGAAGGCCAAGGTTTTCGAAGTGCCGATCCGCTACGCGGGCAGAGATTACAACGAAGGAAAGAAAATTACCTGGCGCGACGGCTTCGGCGCCGTCTGGACTTTGCTCAAATATCGCTTTACCGATTGAAGCAGGGTATAGGGTATAGGGTTCAGGGTATAGAATTCGGAATTTTTTAGGGAATCGAATTATTTATGAGAGCAACAAAACTTAAAAGTTATCGGGAATTAAATGTTTGGCAAAGGTCGATGGATCTTGTTGAGGAAATTTATCGACTGGGTAAATACTTGCCGAACGATGAAAAATTTGGTCTGACAAGTCAAATCGTTGATGGAACTTGAGACACATTTAATTATCGCCGGGCGGTTGGAGTACATAAAGAAGAATAACGCTAGAAAAGCGTGGGAGCTGATTCAAGAGACAAGCAAAATGCTTTCAACTCTAATAAAATCGCTTCCTGCTAAACCCTAAACCCTGGACCCTGGACCCTAGACCCTATTATGAAACTCATCATCCAAATCGCAGCATACAACGAAGAAAAAACACTGGAAGCCACGCTCGAGGATCTTCCGCGGAAACTGCCCGGGATTGACGAGATCCAAGTCCTCGTCGTCGATGACGGGAGCACGGACCGAACCGGCGAAGTGGCGAAAAACGCCGGCGCCGATCACGTCAAAAGGCTCACGCAGAACCGGGGGCTTGCCGGCGCCTTCCGCACGGCCCTGGACGAAAGCCTGCGCCTGGGCGCGGACATCATCGCGCATACCGACGCCGACAACCAATACGCCGCCGGGGACATCGAAAAACTCATCGCGCCGATTCTTTCCGGCGAAGCGGACATGGTCGTCGGCGCCCGGGATATGGAATCCATCGAGCATTTCTCTCCGTCCAAAAAATTCCTGCAAAAACTGGGCAGCCGCGTCGTTCGAGGATTCTCCGGCCTTGACATCCCCGACGCCACCAGCGGATTTCGGGCTTACAGCCGGGATGCCGCTTCGCGCCTCAATGTCCTTTCGAATTACACGTACACTCTGGAGACTCTCATCCAGGCGGGCCGGGAAGGCATCGCCGTCGCCTGGGTTCCGATTGCGACGAATCCGAAGACCAGGGAATCACGGCTGATTTCCTCCAACTGGAATTACATCCGGCGCAGCGTGGCGACTATCTTTCGCATCTTCGTCCTTTATGAACCGTTCAAGGTCCTGGCCACGCTGGCCGCCGCGTTGATCCTGCCCGCTCTGATGCTGGGGATGCGTTTTCTGTATTACTACTTCACGCAAGGCGGACAAGGCCATGTGCAAAGCCTGATTCTCGCCGCGATTCTGACCATCATCGGCTTCCAGGTTTTCGTGCTGGGAATCATCGCCGATCTTCTGGCGGCCAACCGCAGGCACATCACCGAACTCCTCAACCGACGGCGCCGCGACGAAGGCTTTGGCGACGAATAAAATGCCGAAGCTGCTTGTCATCAGCACCAGTTATCCTCTGACGCCGGGTTCCGGTTCGGGTATCTTCATCCACAACCAGGCCAAAGCGCTTGCCGAAATCGGACATGATGTCACGGTCCTGTGCCCGGACTCAAGCCGCGCGGACGTAAAAAGCGAAATGGACGGCGTGCGCATCGAGCGTTTCCGTTATGCGCCGCGCGCCATGCAGCAACTGGCGTACGGCGGCGGCATCCCCGCTAATCTGGGCGACAAGCCGTGGCTGTGGCTCACGGTTCCGGGCTTCGTGACCTCGTGCGCGGCGCGGGCGGCCAAACTTGCGCGGGATGCGGACCTGATCCACGCGCACTGGACGGCCGCCGCGATGGCGGCGCGCCTGGGCGTCGCGCAAAAGCCCCTGGTGGTCAGCTTTCACGGCTCCGATCTCATGACGCGCAATCCCCTGATGTTGTCCGCGGCGCGGTATGCCGCCAAAGGCGCCGCCGCCGTGGTCGTTCACAGCGAAACCATGCGGCAAAAAGCGACGGCCTTAGGATTGCGCGATGAGAAAGTCCATCTGCTGCCGCATGGCGTGGACACGGACGCCGTCAAACCGGCGAAGGCCGCCACGGCGAAACGCATCATCTGCGTCGGACGCCTGTCCCGCGAAAAAGGGCAGGATATATTGCTCGATGCGTTCACGCATTTAAGCGAGCAAAGCGTCGAATTGCACCTCGTCGGAACGGGACCGACGGAAAACGAACTGCGCGGTCTCGCACGCGATCTTGGCATCGAAAAGCGCGTCGTATTTCACGGCCAGCTGCCCCACGCAAAGGCCATGAACCTGCTTTGCGAATCCACGCTGGCCGCCGTCCCCAGCCGGCGCGAGGGATTCAGCGTTTTTTGCCTGGAGGCCATGTCCGCGGGTTTGCCCGTCGTCGCTGCGCGTTGCGGCGGCCCGGAAGATCTCGTGGAAGATCAGACAACAGGCCTGCTGACGCCCGTCGAAGATTCCAAGGCCATGACCGAGGCAATGGAAAAACTGCTCGGCGACGATTCCTTGCACGGACGGTTATCCCGCGCAGCGCGCGCGCGCGCCGTTGAAGCCTACGATCAAAAAAGCATCATTACGCGGCTGAATGAAATCTATGGAAACGTCCTAAAACGCCGCTGACCTTTTTCATTTTCCTAAAAATGATCCGAGGCATTGACAGCAAGCGGCGGCTTACGTAGATTCGGGCTCCGGCTTTTAAAGGCCGGGGGCCGGAGTGGTGAAACTGGTAGACGCGCGGGACTCAAAATCCCGTTTCCCTTGCGGAAGTGTGGGTTCGACTCCCACCTCCGGCAATCAAATCAGTTAGGAATATATGCATTGAGTGCGTACAACGCATTCGAATCTTTATAGCCCATATCCCCTTTCAACTTATTAAACTTGATCAAGAGAATATTAAAAGGTTCTTCCTTCCCTCGGGCAATGCTCTGAAGATTAATGGCGTCATATTTTTTCACATATTCCAGGGAAAAAATAATCAGGCGGAATAATTTCGGCGATTAAGGTGACTTTTTTTCCTCTCTCAGGTGTTCTATAGTACGGTTCGCTTTGAGTTTGAGGCTGATTTTTAAAATTTAACACGGTTTTTACGGATAATCCCGGTTTTCGGAGTTCGATAAAATGAATCGCACATCACTCGCGGCATCGATTTTCTTGGTCGCTGTCTTTTGCATGGCTGCGCTATCGGCGCAAAACGCCTTCGCCGACGGTGCCGTTTCGGGAATGGTGACCGACAGCGAAGTCCTCATTCCCATATCCGGCGTCGAAGTCCTCGTGGAAGGAACGGAAATATCCGTCATCACCGACGACGAAGGCCGTTTCACGCTGCCCGAAATGCCCGACGGAAAATACAAAATCGTTTTTCAATCATCACAGCACGCGCGCACCGTAAAAGAAGTCGAAATCAGCGGCGAAAACGTCGAGTTGGATATGGAACTAACCGCCGCCGACGGCGCCGTGGTTCTCAAGGAAGTCTCCGTCTCGGCCAAGCGCGAAGTTGTGGCGACCGCAAAACAATCCCTGAAAAGAGAAGAACTCATGACCGCGCCGGGCGCCGGCGCCGACGCCATCCGCGTCGTGCAGTCCCTTCCCGGCGTGGCGAACCTGGGCATTCAAAGTTACGGCGCCGGCGGCCTGGTCATACGCGGCACCGGCGCGGAAGACAGCGGCTATTACCTGGACGGTTTTTATCTGCCGCAGCTTTTCCACTTCGGGGGACTGCAAACCGTGGTCAACTCCGAGTGGATCGAATCCCTGGACTACTACGCCGGGGGCTACTCAGTCATGTACGGCGAAGCCCTGGGCGGCATCGTCGAGATCAACACCCGCATGCCCGAAGATGAAAAATTCTCAGGCGTCGTGGACCTGACGAACTACTCCAGTTTCGCCCTGGTCGAAGGGCCTTTCGGCAAGGATTCAAACTGGAGCGGAGGCGCCGCCGTCAGGCGCAGTTTCATCGACTTCGTCCTTCCCGAGGTCCTTCCCGAGGACCAACTGGCCTTCACCGTGGTGCCCCGTTTCTATGACTATCAGGCCATCGTTGCGTACAAACCCAACACGCATCACACCTTCAAGCTCTTCGCGTTCGGCAGCGACGACCGCATGGGAATCGTGAGCGATGAAACCGACGAGGAGAGCCCTACGGCAGACGTGTCCTTCGATATGGAACTGTGGTTCCACCGCCCCATCCTTTCCTGGACCTGGACGCCCAATCCGCGCATCAACAACCGCCTGGGAATTTCACCGCGTCTGCAAAAACTGTACTTCAAGGTTTACGGCGACAAATACATTGAGTTCACAATCAAGGATATCGAAATGCGCGAGGATTTCACCGTCGATCTGGCGGACTGGAACACGCTGTCGGCCGGTATTGTTCTGGATGCATACGAGTTCGATATCGAAGCCGACGTCGTGCAGCCCCCCAAGGAAGGCGATCCTTCCGGCGCCGATCTTTTCAACGACGTGGGACTTGTCTTCAAGGAATCGATTTTCACGGAGATCGCCATCGCCTACATCGAAGACACCTTCGAACTCGGACCTTTCAGCCTGACGCCGGGACTGCGCGCCTCGACGGCTTTTTATCAATACGAAGACGGCAGCGTCGAAGGCGACATGAGCGCCGTGGACCCGCGTTTCTTCGCCCGCTGGCGCATCACCGATTCGGCAACGCTTAAGGGATCTGCGGGCATATATCACCAGTACCCGCAGGGCGATGAAATGGTGGAGCCCTTCGGCACGCCGAATATCGAACCGGAAGTCGCCAACGCCTACGGCGGCGGAATCGAATACGACTTCGGCGAAGGCTACACTATGGACGCGCAGGGGTATTATAAACAGCTCATCGACCTGGTGTCCGGCACCGAATCCGGCGCCGACGAACCTTACGACAACGAGGGCGTCGGCCACGTATACGGCGCCGAGCTTCTGGTGCGCAAGGAACTGACGGACCGGCTCTATGGCTGGCTCTCCTATACGTATTCGGTCAGCGAGCGGCGGGACCGGCCCGGCGGCGACTGGCGGTATTTCGATCAGGATCAGCGCCACAACTTCATCCTGCTGGCGTCGTACCGCATCGGCGACACCTGGCGCGTGGGCGGCAAATTCTCTTACGGAACCGGCCTGCCCTTCACGGAAATCGATACGGCGATCTACAACGCCGACACCGACTCCTACATCCCGATCTATTCCGACGAAGTCAACGAAGAGCGCCAGGAGGACATCCACCAGCTCGACGTGCGCGTGGATAAGGCATGGCAATTTACGGACTGGGAGCTTCTGACCTACCTGGACGTGCAAAATGTTTACTGGCAGAAGCAGCCCATCGGATATATGTACAACTATGATTACACGGAAAAGGAAGCAGTGTCCTTCCCGTCCTTCTACCCGACGCTGGGAATCAGCGCGCGCTGGTAATATAGGGAGCGAACCATGACGGCAGGCTTAAGAACAGGTGCAACAATCGCGGCGGCGGCCATTATCGCGGTCATGATATTTTCCATTTCCTGCGACACGCCGGAATTCGATCCGCCCAACAGAATCAAGTCCCTGCGCATTCTGGCGGTCAAATCCGAACCGCGTGAAGTCAGCCCCGGCGAGGAAGTGATCATCTCGGGCCTTGCGGTCAACGAAGACGGAACGATCTATACGGGACCGATCGCCTGGGTCCTGGGCAGCACCGGCGCCCTGACCGGCGCCGAACGCAGCGAAGCGAGCGAGGAGGATGTCGAAGGCGTCATGCACATCCAGATGACCGAAGACGATCCCTTCGTCTACACCATGCCCACGGGCGGCGAGTTCGACGAGAAGTTCGAGGAATATAACGCCGACGGCACCGTGCTGACCATCGGCATGGGCATCGGCGACCTGGATAACCCCATCATGTCCATAAAATCCCTGATGGTGCGCGACAATACGTCGTTTGAGAATCCGGTTTTCGTCGGACTCGATTTTCTGGTGGAAGGCCGCTACGTGCTGCCCGACGAAGACGGCGTATTCAACGTGGGAAACACCGAAGCCGTCAAGGTTACGGCCAACGTGGATTTCCCCACCGGCGACGAAAAAACATTTCACTGGTTCACCGCCACGAAGGGGCTCAAGGAATTCACCGTGGATAAAGCGATAGAGTGGAAATTGCCCAAGGAATCCGGCATATATGACATATACTGCGTGGCCAGGGAAAACACCGGCACTCAGTTCGGCGACGGAGATTATAACGTCAAAAGCGCCGGCGTGGATTGGGGCGCGGCCCGAATCCGCGTGTCCGAAACCATGGACGACGTCATATGGGCGGATGGAAACTAACAATTCGCGGGACACGCTAATGACTGTTACGAAAAAGCCGGTCAGCGCCAAAAACACGCTGAACGAAGCCTATGATTACGAAAATCCCGTCCCCTTCTCGCGGGCGTTTCGCGTGGACGCCGGCGGCGTCACGCAGCTTTTCATTTCCGGCACCGCCTCCGTCGATGAAAACGGAAACACGGTCCACGCCGGCGACCTGGAAAAACAATGCAAACGCATGTTCCGGAACGTAACGCTTTTACTCGAAGCCGAAGGCGCCACGTGGCGCGACGTGGTCAAGACCGTTTTCTATCACCGGGACATCGACCGGGACTACATCGATGTGTGCCGATACCGCACCGAGTTTTTCAACGAAGTCGGCCTCAAACAATACCCGGCCAGCGTCGGCGTCGAAGCCCGCCTGTGCCGCTCCGACCTGCTCATCGAAATGGAAGCTCTGGCGATTTACCAGACTCCTGCGACAAGCTGAGAGACTAAGACACGGATGAGCCACGCTGAAGACTTGGCGACTCTCACATTTTCCTGATATCTCACTCTCCTGCATATTTAACTACAGACCACTGACAACTTGCTCCTTGCCTCTTGACGGTTTCGCGCGGCTCGTTAATCTATGCAGCGCCGATGAAACGGCCAATTGACGAGAAACAATCCGCTCAGAGGTTCCCATGGCGAAAAAGTCAAAACAACAAACCACCAAGACCAAACGCGCACCCGCCATTCACCGCTCGAAATCGCCGAGCCAGGTCCCGCCGGGGCTGGTTTATGCCGCGTTTGCGTTGGCGATGGTGATTCTTTCTTATATCAACGTGCTGAGTCAGCAAACCATGATGGCTTTAGTGGGCGGCGTCACGCTGGCCTATCTGCTTTTCATCGGTTTCTATCAGGTCTACTTCAAGCTCGGCCACAAAATCGTCGCGATCACGCTCGCCGTTGTGACGCCGCTATGGATCGCAGGCTGCGCCTATATGATCTTCAGCAATGTCTTTTATCCCTCGCCGGTTTTCACCGGAGAGCTTTCCCGCGGGCAGCGGGCGCTGGACGTCGATCTTCCGTCGGGACCATACTCCCTGTTTGTCAAAGGCAATTTCAAAAAGACTGTTGAAGACGCCTCCGATCAAAACGATAAAACCGATGGAAAGAAGAAAGCGAAAAAGCCCCGGCAGAAAATGCAAAAAGGCAAATTCGTCGTAACCATGACCGGAAGCGGGGGCTCGGTGAAATCGAAGAATTTTTCCGGGATCCTGGAAAGCGGCGACGTGCGCAGGAAAATGTCGAAAAAGGCCCGGGGCATCCTTCACGTGGAACAAATGTCCAGCATTTACAAATTCGGATTGAAGGATTCCATCGACTACCAGTTGCGCTTAACGACGCTGGAAGACAATCTCGAAGACAACCTGAAAATAGAAATTTATCCGCGCAGCTATCTGGCTTACGCGTACATGATCCTGGGCGTGCTTTGCCTGGCCGCATTGAGTTTTGTGGATTTCCTGATGAAAGAAGCCCGGGAATTCAGCTTGTTCTCATACTGTTTCGCCGTTTCCGTCGGTTTCGCCTTTTACTTTTACATGATGGCGACGCCGAATGCGTCCCTTGAAGTCATGGTCATGTCTCTGGTGGTCGGAGCGGCGTTCGGTCTGGCGGTCGCGGTGGGCGCCGAATACGGACTTTCCAAACCCTTTCGCGAATACAACCGGAAGAAAAAGATTTCTTTGCTTTAACGCGTCAGGCTGAAAATGCGCTTCCACTGACCGGGCGGCCATGAGAAGTAGATGATCATGGCTTTGCCGCGGATCTGGTGGAAATCCACGAATCCCCAATATCGGCTGTCGTGGCTTCTGTCCCTGTTATCGCCCATGCAGAAGTATTTCCCTTCGGGAACCGTCCACTCGTTTTTATTGATCTGACCCCACTCATTGAGAATCGGGTGAAAACCGCCCGTCATCAAAATGGGATGTTCGACGCCCCCGAGTGTTTCCGTATACTCACGCCCCTTTTCTTCGATGCCGCTTTGGTCCCGGTAGACAAATTGCCTTTCATCCTTCCTTTCGACTTCCTGCCCGTTGATGAAAAGCCTGTCGCCCATGATGGATATTTTATCGCCGGGAACGCCGACGACGCGTTTGATGAAATCCTTGGACGTATCCCTGGGGTAGCGGAAAACGATGATTTCCCCGCGCCTGGGCTTTCTGAAAGGCAGCACCTTTTTATGCGCGAAAGGAACTTCAAAACCGTATATAAACTTGTTGACGATCAGGTGATCGCCCACCAGCAGGGTGGGGATCATGGAGCCCGAAGGAATTTTGAAGGCCTGAATGACGAAGGATCGGATAAACAGGGCCAATATCAATGCGATGATGATGGCTTCGGCGTATTCCCGCACGAGAAAGGAGCGGTGAATCGGCAAATGCCTGTCGATCAAGCCGCGGAATTGTTTGAGATCGTTTGCCAAGATCCGCGGATTTTTCTCGTTGCGCCTGGCCACTTCCAGACGCGAGATCGCCGCCTCGATGTCCGAACGGTTTCGCGCGGCGAACATCTCCGGCCGGTCGTCCATGATACGGCGGATTCGCGCGATATCCTTATCCGCCTGCTTCCAGAGTTTGGCGATTTTTCTTTCTTTAAAAAACATCTCAATCCTTAATGGATAAAACGGCCAAAAAAGCTTCCTGAGGTATTTCCACGTTTCCCATGCGCTTCATGCGCTTTTTCCCGGCTTTCTGTTTTTCCAAGAGTTTTCTCTTCCTGGAAATGTCGCCGCCGTAGCATTTGGCGGTCACGTTTTTACGCAAGGGCACGATGCGCTCCCGGGCGATGATGCGCGAACCGATGGCCGCCTGCAGGATCACTTCGTACATCTGCCGGGGGATGGTCTTGCGCAGCCGCATGATAAGGTCGCGCCCCATGCGATAGGATTTATCATGGTGGCAGATGACCGTCAGCGCGTCCACGATTTCTCCGTTGACCATGATATCGAGTTTGACCAGCTTGTCGGCCCGGTATTCGAGAAAATCGTAATCCAGCGAAGCGTATCCCCGGGACACGGTTTTGAGCTTGTCGAAAAAGTCCATGACGATTTCCGCCAGGGGCAGGTCGTAGACGAGAATGACGCGGTTGGCGGCGTGATAATCCATGCGCACCTGGATGCCGCGCTTTTCCTGACAGAGCTTGAGGACGTTGCCGATATGCTCGGCGAGCAGATGGATGGACGCCCGGACGATGGGTTCCTCGACGGCGTCGATCTCCAGAGGACCGGGAAGCTGCGACGGATTGTGCAGCAGCATCATCACGCCGCCGTCGCGTTTTTTGATTTGATAAACCACGGTGGGCGCGGTGATCACGAGATCCTGGTCGAATTCGCGCTCCAGCCTTTCCTGCACGACCTCCATGTGAAGAAGACCCAGAAAGCCGCACCGGAATCCGAAGCCCAGGGCGACGGAGGTTTCCGGCTCGAAATGAAAGGCGGCGTCGTTGAGATTGTATTTTTCGATGGCTGATTTCAGAAGATCGTAATCCGTCGCCTCGGAAGGATAAAGTCCGGCGAAAACCATGGGCTTGAGCTCTCGAAAACCGGGAAACGGATCAACGCCGGTCGTATCGATATGTGTTATGGTGTCGCCCACGCGCGCGTTGGCCACGTCCTTGATCCCGGCGGTGACAAATCCCACTTCTCCCGGACCCAGCTTGTCCACGAACTTGGCGTCGGGGGAGAAATAACCGACTTTCATGACCTCGTACTTCTTATCAACCGCCATCAGATGAATCATTTCCCCCGGCCGGATATGGCCGGAAAAAACGCGGATCAAAGCCACGGCGCCCTGATAGGGATCGTACCAGGAGTCGAAGATGATCGCTTTCAAGGGTCCTTCCGGGTCGGCCTTGGGCGGCGGCATATCCCGCACGATTATTTCCAGAAGCTCATTGACCCCCTGCCCGGTTTTAGCGCTGATTTCCGGAGCCCGGGAGGCGTCGATGCCGATCATGTCCTCGATCTCTTCGCGCGTGACGTCCGGCTGCGAGGTGGCCAGGTCGACCTTGTTGAGGACGGGTATGATATGGATGTCCAGATCCGCCGCGAGAAATGCGTTGGCCAGCGTCTGGGCCTCGACGCCTTTCGTGGAATCCACGACCAGAAGCGTGCCCTCGCAGGCCGACAGGGAGCGGGAGACTTCGTAGCCGAAGTCCACGTGTCCCGGCGTGTCGATCAGGTTGAGAATGTACTCGTTCCCGTCGGCGGCTTTGTAAGGCAGGCGGACGGTCTGAGCCTTTATCGTGATGCCCCTTTCGCGCTCGATATCCATGCGGTCCAGGTATTGTTCCATGGTGGTTCGCTCGTCCAGCAGGCCCGTGGCTTCCATGAGACGGTCCGCCAGCGTGCTTTTACCGTGGTCGATGTGCGCGATAATGGAGAAGTTTCTTATGTTTTTGATCGTCATTTCTTAAGGCCTGTAAAAAACCGGCATCAAGTTACATCTTTAGGATTGAATGTCAATTGAAGTCGATCCAAGATGCAGGCATCCGTCGAAAATACAAGACAGGCGAATCCTCAGGCCGGTTCCGATTAATTTTATTTTTCCAATATCAGGACGTTGAATTGTTTCTTGCCGAAAAACAACAGACACCGCCCCTTTTCATCGAAATCGTCCGGCGTAATTTTCACCCCGGGCGATTCCACGGCGCGGCCGTTGATTTTCGCTCCGCTAAGGCGGGCCTTGAACTGCTTGCCGCTGGCGGCCAGTCCGGCGATTTTAAAGGCTTGCGTGACGGGAATGCCGGCTTCAGCGTCCTGTTTCGAAATCGGCGTCCGCGGGGCGTATTGCACATTTTCGTCGCTGACGGCGCCGGTCCTGATGATCTGCGCCGAAGCCTGCGCGCCAAAAGCCTGCTCCTTGCCGTGAACGAGTTTCGTCATGATAAAGGCGAATTTGTCCCTGGCTTGATAATCCGAGGGATCGGCTTCAAACTGTTCCTTCAGCGATTCCAACTCCTGCCCTTCCAAGTCCGTATAAATCATCACGTTGCGCATGAAATCCGCGTCCGGCGTGCGAAACCAGAACTGGTAAAATGCGTGAACGTCGGTTTTTTCCCGGCTGAGCCAGACCGAATCGCCGGTTTCGCTCTGCGCGAATTTGCGTCCGTCGGATCGCTCGATGAGCTTGGTCGTCAGCCCGTAAGCCGTCTTGCCCAAAAGCGAATGAATCAGGCCGATGCCCGCGGTGATGTTGCCCCACTGATCCGAGCCGCCCATCTGCATGGCGCAGCCGTAAGTTTTAAACAGGTGGTAGAAGTCGTAAGCCTGGAATATCTGATAGGTGAATTCGGTGTAGCTGATGCCTTCGCTTCTTTCCAGGCGGCGCTTGACCGATTCCCGGGCGATCATGTGCTTGAGATTGAAAAGCTTGCCCACGTCGCGAAGAAAATCGATGAGGTTGAGCCTACTGAGCCAGTCGTAATTGTTGACGAACCGAACTTTTTCCGGATCGAGAAGCCGCGCGATTTCTTCCTGCACGGTTTGCGCGTCTTTGTCGATTTCCTCTTTGGAACGCAATGTGCGCTCGGCGTCGCGGCCGCTAGGGTCGCCCAGCAACGTCGTGCCGCCGCCGATGACGGCGATGACGTCGTGGCCGTAGCGCTGAAAACGGCGCAGGTTGACTAAAACGCTCAAAGTCCCCACGTGCAGGGATTCGGCGGTGGGATCGAATCCCACGTAAAGCGTCATTTTTTTCTTCGCTAAAATTTCATTGAGCTCGGGATGCGTCTGCGCTTCGATCACACCGCGGCTATGCAGGTACGTTAAAACGTCGTCGGCCATAAAATGCTCCGTTTTTCGCCCCGATAATCGGGGGAGCCAAAGGCTATGAAATGGAGCGGTCCAAGTCAAGACGAATCGCCTTTTCCCGGCCGGGAGGCGCGCACTGCCTTGTTTTTCGATAAGACAAACCTTATGATTGGAAAGTACGTCAAAGAATGAACCGGAGAGCAGGCTATGACGAAGACAGGCAACGGAAAAAGAATCGCGGCATTTATCATCGATTTGCTGATCGTAGTTTTGATTAATAAAGTGGTAATTCAGGGAATTTTGGAACTTCCTAAAATCCCATTCATAGCCGTAATAATTTTCATCATTTACAGTTTCCTGATGGAAGGATCAAAGTACCGGGCCACCCTGGGAAAAATGGCTTTAGGTCTTGAAGTCGTTGATGCAGAAGAGAATCGCATCAGCATGAAAACTGCCATCATCAGAGGCCTCATCCGCGGGATTAGTGTGCCGATTAAAGCGCTGTTTCTCATACCATTCGCAATCTCCGTTTACTTTGCCTTCTTTACCGAAGCCAAACAGGCGCTTCATGACAAAGCCGCCAAGACATTCGTTATGGAAAGTCATAAGTAAAACCTTGAACAAAAAAGCGGTCGCACTTTTCAGCGGAGGCCTGGATTCCGTCCTGACCGTCAGGTTGATGCTCGATCAGGGCATTGACGTAACGGCCCTGCATTTCGACGTGGGATATCTTTTATCCCCTGAAATCGAACGCGGCGAAGACGGCGCCGACAAAGCGGCCCGCCGGCTGGGCGTCGCATTGCGCCGGGAAAGCCTGGGCGCCGATTACATCCGCATGCTGATGAATCCGAAATTCGGATACGGCAAGGGCGTCAATCCGTGCATGGACTGCCATATCTGGATGATCAAACGGGCCAGGCGGATCATGGAGGAGATCGGCGCCTCGTTCATCGTCAGCGGCGAGGTTCTGGGGCAGCGCCCCATGAGCCAGAGGCGCGACGCCCTGGAGATCATCGATCGGGAAACGCAGACGCGGGGCATTTTACTGCGCCCCTTGTCGGCAAAATGTTTTGACATTACGGAGCCGGAAAAAAACGGCGTCGTTGACCGTGAAAAACTCCAGGGGATTTACGGCCGAAGCCGCAAAATTCAGATGGATCTGGCCAAAAACCTGGGGATTGAAAAGTACGAAAGCCCCGGCGGCGGGTGCATGTTCACGGACCTGAATTACGCGAAAAGAGTCCGGGCGCTTTTTGCGCGAAAGGAAAATCCTATAAGTTTGGATTTCAAAATACTCCGGCTCGGAAGAGCGCTGAAATTGAGCGACAAAACCGGCGTGGTCATCGGCCGGGATCAGGAAGAAAACGAAATTCTCGAAGGCTATCGGGATTTCAGCGACGCATTCATCGTCCCCGTGAATTTCAAGGGACCGTCAGCCGCAATCCTTGGGTGTTGCAACAGTGACGACATTTCGTTAGTCGGCCGCATCATCCGCCACTATGGCAAAAAGCCCGAGGGGATCGCCGTTTTGAGATCGGTCGTCGATGGGCGCACCGGGGAATTTGAGGTCGCCGATCCGTTTCCCGAAAGCGATCTGTCGTCTTTTTTGCTTTAATCCTTAACCACATGCAAGGCAATTCCCGATAAGCCATTCCATGCTTTTCCTGATGCGAAAAATCATTATTACGGACCAAGTCTTAGTAACCGTCCCAACCGATCCCTCATCTTGCCAGTTTTTTTTCAATTGATTCTTCCATTATTTCTACCGATGTTATATATTGGGAATAGGCTGATGCCTTTATCGGTCCAAGGGGATAGAAATTGGAATTTCAGGAAAATATTCTTGTCGTTGATGACGACAATTACGTCAGGGAAAGCCTGGTAAAAATTCTACATTCCGTCGGATACCGGACCATTGAGGCCGCGGACGCCGGAACGGCCCAGAGCATCATTAACACGGAATTTATCGGTTTGGCTGTTCTGGATATCCGGATACCCGGCTCCTCGGGTTTCGAGTTGATGTCCTATATCCAGAGCAAACACTCGGATGTGGATGTCATTTTCGTCACGGCATACGGGGATGTGGAAACCGCCGCCGAGGCGATCAATCTAGGCGCCTACGATTTTATCCAGAAGCCCTTTCACGCCTACAACGTCCTGCTGGCGGTGCGCCGGGCCGTCGAAAAGCGCCGCCTGATTTCTCAGAAGAAGAATTACCAGGGCAACCTGGAGCGCAAGGTCAAAGAGCAGATGATCGCCATGCGCCTTCGGAACGAGGAAAAGCTTCAACTCATCAACAACACGATCAAAAGCCTCGTTCAAACCCTTGAAGCCAAGGACAAATATACGGAAGGCCATTCCCGCCGCGTGGCGGATACGGCTCTCGCCCTTTCCGCGCGCCTGGGTTTCGACCGCCGGGAACAGGAAGAGATTCACTTAGCGGGCCTTTTCCACGACATCGGCAAAATCGGCGTCAAGGAAAGCATCCTGCATAAAATGGGAAAACTGACGCCCGAAGAGTACGAGAACATCAAGACGCACGTTGTCGTCGGCGTTAAAATCCTCGATCAGATTCCCCAGTTCAAACGCATCGCGAAAATCATCCGGCACCATCACGAGTTTTACGACGGATCGGGTTATCCCGACGGACTCGAAGGGGAAAATATTCCCATCGGCGGCCGGATTCTGGCTATTTGCGACGCATACGACGCCATGACGACGGACAGGCCCTACAGGTCCAAACTTTCCGTCGAGCAGGCGTGCGCCATCATCCTGCGCAATCAGGGCCGCCAGTTCGATCCCAAACTGATCGAGCATTTCATGCGCATCGTCGGCTATGAAGCCGCCTCTTAATTTCTAGATACTTCCTTCCAGGCGTGATTTGATGATGTCGTCATAGGCGATCATGTAGTCTTTCACCATCCGCTGGACGCTGAAATTGTCGATGACCTTCTGGCGCGCGGCCCGTCCCATCCTTGCCCTGAGCTCACGGTCGCCGAGAAGCAAGCTGATTTTCTCCGCCAAAGGCCCCGGTTCGGCCGGCGGGATGAGAAATCCGTTTTCTCCGTCGTTGATGATTTCCGGATTGCCGCCGACGTGCGTGGCCACGGCGGGAATTCTCATGGCCATGGCCTCGCACAGGGCCAGCGATATTCCCTCGTAAAGCGAACAGACGACCAGAACATCGATGCCGGGCAATATCTCGTTGATATTTTCGATGTACCCCTTAAAGACCACGGATGAACCGAAAACCCGAGCTTTTTCCTGTAATCTCTCAAGAGTTCTCCCCCGGCCCCGCCCGATAATATAGGCCCTGATATTCGGATATTGCTCAATTAAGGACGGCATGGCGCCCAGAAGCGTATCGTGCCCTTTGATCTCGTATATGCTGCCGATCACGGCGATTGTCGGTCCCATCCCGGCGTCCAGAACACCGCGGGCCTTGCGCGCATCCACAGGCGTCGGCTCATCGAGGATGTCCACTCCGTTGTGAATGACCAGAATCCGTTTTTCCGGCACTTTCATGATTCGGATCAAATCCCTTTGCATGGCGTGGCTGACCGCCACCAGTTGAGAACCCATCATCAGGGCCAGGCGCATGGCCATCCTGCGACGGCGAATATTGATGAAATCGATGTTGCCGTGAATGACGGCCACGTGCCCGCATCCCGCCAGTCGCGCGACAATGGAGCCGATGGCGTTGAGATAAAATTCATGGCTGTGAATGATGCTGATCTCATGTCGGCGGCAAAGGTCGATGGTTTTGAAGAAAAACCTGAAATCCGGCGTCGATCCCAGCTTGAAGATATCCACGGGAATATCCATCGCCTCGATCTGATCCTTGAGCCAGCTTTGTTTCAGCAGCAGGGACCGCGACGGGAAAAATGTCTTCGGCAATTTCCCCATAATGGAAAGCATGATTCTTTCCGCCCCGCCGGGATTTCCGGTCTCAATCGTATGAAGCAATTTCGTCGGGTAGTAGCTTGTGAATCCGCGGCGCCGGATAATCTTTTTTATGCTGCGCCAGCGATTGAGTATCGGTCTGTAAAGGTCGATGACGTTGCGGATTATGCGTATTCGCGCCTTCTTCGCCGGGCCCACCGTCTCGCCCGGCTTCAGGGAGCATACGCCTCCCTTGATTTTGAAACGGCCGTTTTTCAGCGAATTGAATATTTCTTTGTGAAGGCGGGCTTTCAGGACAATCCTCGATTTTCTGTAATGGCCGCGCCGGTGAAAGTCGTTGCCGCCGAAAACCATGATGTCCGGATTGACTTTGCGAATTATTTCCAAAGCCTCGACGTTCTTCGACGACGGGACGAAAGGGCCGTCGTGGGCCGAATTCCAGACTTCGACGCCGTCCAGAGCTTTTAAAAATTCCTCGTCTTTTTCGAAATCCCCCGCGTCGGGATGCGCCAGAATAGCGATGCCGCCTTGCGCGTGAATGCCCCGGACGATTTTTACGGGATCATGCTCATCAAAGAACTCCGTAACCCCGATGCCCAATATATGTGTGTGCCTTTCGGTGGCGAATTCGATTCCGGGAATCATGGTGAAGTCGGGCTTCGAGACCCTGCGGCACGCCGCCGTAAAAACCTCCATTTTCTCTTCGGTCATGGAGTCCTCATGCTCCGTAACCGCCGCGAAGGAAAGGCCGTTGATCTTCAGATGCATCGCCAGGGCTTCGGGACTGAGCTGTCCGTCGTGGGAAAAGGTGGTGTGGCAATGAACGATTCCCTGCAAAGGCGCGCTTTTTCTTTTGAATAGGGTTAATCCGAGGAACTTGCGTATGAATTTGCCGAAGTCCAGCAAAAAAGGCGTGATGTCGTTTTTTGAAAAAACTTCGGGCTTGCCGCGGCCCTGCACAAACGCTTTCAACACGGCCCGGCGCGATGGAGCCTGTGGCGGGAGATGGCGTCCGCCCTTTATCATGGATACGGCAAGAGATTCGATATCGCCCAGAAAATAACGGCAACGGACTCCGTAGCGCGGCGTCGGAGCCTCGAATTCTTCATCGAAAGCGGCTTTGACCAAAAGGGACGGAAAATCGACTCCCGCGTCGATCGCCAGTTGCAGCGAACCCCAGAAGCGGCCGTTGATCTCCATGATTTTCGCTGCGCCGCCCGCGTCCCGTTTGAATTCGACCATGGCCGGGCCGGTCCAGTCGAGTTTGCCCAGCAGCGCGCGCCCGGCCCGCTGCATCGTTTCGTCGGGCTCGATGGATTCCCGCAGGACGCTCACGCCTCCCGTCGGGGGAAGCTCACGCAATCGCCGGTGATAAAACTCCGCGAGGATCTTTCCATTTTTGGCCAGGGCGAAGTATCCCACGCCGTCGCCGGAGATCTTTTCCTGAAGCAACACGGGAAAAGCGCCGGGGGGAAGCGTTCTCAGCGCGGTGCGAAGCTCATCTTCATCGTCCGCGTAGGAAACGCCGAGAGCGACAAGGCTCCCTTCGTGCATGACGCGGGAACGCCTCGGTTTGATGACAATGGGATATGCGAGGCCTTGAAAATCATCTTCGGACGATTTGGCCTCGACCGTCGCCGGCGCCGGAACGTTTAATTTTTCCGCCAGCCTGGTGATCTTCGACTTATCGGCGGCCAGGTGAAGCGTTTTCAGCGAAGGCTGGAATACCCGGGCATGTTTCGCGACGCGGTCGGCGTGCGCGGCCAGGGCGAAACACGTGGCGTCGGTCAAAGGAATAATCAGATCGGCGCCGAAGCGGCTGCATTCGGCGCATATATCATCGATGAAACGTCCCTGATTTACAGCCGGATCGTCATAGCGGAATCGGCTTTTGGCGCTTTGCGAAACGCCGGCGAGGCAGGGATGGCCAAGCGCCCCGATACTGACGGCGTGTCCGGAAGCGGCAAGGCTTCGACAGACGGCAAGAGCCGATCTTTGTTCACCATCGGTGATTAAAACACGCACGTAACCCTTAGCCTTTCATAAATCCCTTGCACTTTTATTAAAAGAAAGTTTCAAGCTTTCTATATTTCATAGATGGAAAAACGCAAAGCTGCAAGCAATGTCAGTGGTTCGCGACAAGTGGCTTAGTGATGAGTAATTCGGTTTTCGACTCCCATCCATCACATTCAGCACTCCTCGCTGATCACTCCTCACTCCTGATTTATAATGCTCTGCGTCATAAAACGGCTTGTTTGAGCAAGCCTGCGCTCCTTGACTAAAGGGGAATGCTTTTTTAACATACGCTGCTTTTTGCGGCTTATTAACCCCTGCCTTAAGGAAAATTATTGAAGCTCTTACGATTACCAAAAAGAACGGCGTGTTTTATCGTGGTCATGGCGATTATGCTTGCGCCAGGCATTGCAAGCGCCGACGTTCTTTACAGCTACGGCTTCAACGCCAGGGGCATTGCCATGGGCGGAGCGGCCGCGGCGCAGGTCAAGGATTTCGGCGTCGCCTATTACAATCCCGCCGGCGGCGTCTTATTTGAATTCCCCACGGCGGGCGTGGGCTACATGAAAACCGGCAACTGGCTGGAAACTCATCACGGCGAACCCGCCGCGCTGGACAGCACGGAAGGAATGCTCTTCGGAACGATTCTTCCCCTGCCCCTTGGCAGCTGGCTCGAGCGGCGCCTGGCCGTCGGTTTCGCGACCTTCATGCCCAACAACATTTTCGTGGCTCTGGACGTGCCTTACGGCTCCGTGCCGCAATACGCCCTGTGGAGAAACTCGGGAAGGCAGATGACCATCCTGCCCACGTTGTCGATCCGCCTGCACGACGCCGTCGCCATCGGCGGAGGCGCGCAGCTTTTCTCCAACACCAACGGAGAAATCAACGCGGTGATCGGCGCCAACGACGACGTCCAGACGCTGACGGGCCAGGAAGTCACCACGAGTTTTGCGCCGACCTACGGCCTGATGCTGCGTCCCGGGAAGATATGGGAATCCCTGACGGGCTGGTCCTTCGGATTTGTTTTCCGGGAAGAGTTCTGGATGCATTACCGCATCCCGATCAACACCTTCCTGGGATCCACGCCGCTGACCATGATCTTCGACGCCACGAGCATATACACGCCGCGGCAATGGACGGCGGGCGTCAGCTATGAAAACGAAGCGGCCGGCTTTTTGGCCGAACTCGACGCATCGTACAACGAATGGCGCAAGTTCCCGGATCCGAATCTCTACGTGGACGTGGAATTCACCGTGCCGCTTTTGGACATCGTTTTTCAGGACAGCGAGGAAATCGATCCCGAGTTTCACGACACCATGACCTTCCGCGCGGGCGTCGAGAAGAGAGTTTACGATACGGACACCACGGGATTGGTGGCGCAACTGGGATATTATTACGATCCCTCCCCCGTCCCGCCGCAGACCGGCAGCACGAATTATCTGGATACGGACCGGCACGTGGGTTCCACCGGGCTTGGTTTTCAATGGGACCGGATCGGCAGCTACCGCTTTGCCGGTCCTTTGACGATTCAGGGTTTTTATCAACTTCACTACTGCGTTCCCAGGATGTTTTACAAAAACGAAAGCGTCTCCGCGGATAATCCCGGCTACCCGAAGATCGACGTCGGCGGCTGGATTTGGGCGGCGGGAATTAACGTCAGTGTCTTTTTCGAATACGACGCGGAGTAGTGATGCGCTTAACTATAATCATAATCATTTTCGCCATTTTCCTTCCCGCGGCCGTATACGCCACTCCTTACGACACCTTCGGCGCGGGCACGCGAGCCGTGGCCATGGGCAACGCCTACGGCGCTGTCGGCGGCGATTCCTCAGCCTGCTTTCACAACATCGCCACCCTTACACTTGCCGGACCTTTCCAACTGGAAATGGATTATCACCGGGCCGACGTGGACATCCGCTTCAACGACCGGCGGACGGACATCGATCCGGATAAAGGCTACAGGATCGGTCTTGTGCTCGGAAAAACTTTCTTCAACCGGCGATTCCGAGCCGGCGTTTCCATGTACATTCCCGATCAGCATTTCATGCGCTTCGTCCTCCCGCCGAGAACGGCGCCGCTGGTGATGCGCTACAACAACATCAATCACATGATGGTTTCCATCGCGGGTCTTGCCGGACAGGTTTTTCCCTGGTGGTCTTTAGGCGTGGGCGTTACGACGACCAGCGATCATCTGGGCGGCGTGGATTTCGTCATCGGCGAAGACCGGCCCGCGGAAGGCGACCTGAAAAGCCGCCTGGGCAGCGAAATGTCCATCCTGGCCGGCACCTATTTCGAACCACTGAAATGGCTGTCGATCGGAGGCACTTTCCGTGACGAGCATCAGCAAAAAATGCATCTGCCCAACAAAATCGGCATGTACGACCTCAAGGTCTTCGCGGAAAACGGCCTGATTATCTTCCACGACGGACGCCTGGTCCTGGACGTTTACAGCTACACGCATTTTTCGCCCAGACAGTACCAGGGCTCGCTGGCGATCAAGCCGAATGACCGCCTTATTTTCTCGGCGGATTACACTTACTACGAATTTTCCGCCATGAAAAACAGCATGGCCTATTCCGTGGCCATCATGGAGGGGGATTTCGGGGAGGTCTTTCCGTGCGTGCCGCCGCTGGACGTTCCCGATCCGGGCCTCGAAGATTCCTGGGGCATCGCCTTCGGCACTGAGTGGGGCGCTTTCGTCAGGGATGGCTTCCGCCTGGATTTGCGTGGCGGGTATAACTACAAGCCCACGCCGCTGCCGGATCAGACCGACGTATCCAACGTAGTCGATTCCGACCTGCACATCGTCTCCGGAGGAGCGGGCGTAACCGTCAAAGCGTTATCCGATTTCCTTCGCAAGCCTTTCAGCATCGACACATTTTTCCAATATCACTACTTAGAGCCCCGAATGGTCCATAAGAGCGATCCGACCAGCGATGTCGGGGATTACGAGGTCACCGGAAGCGTCCTGAACATCGGCGCTGGAATGACGGTGAGGTTTTAAAAATGAAAAAGACTCAAATCATGAAAACCGCCTTGTTGATGACGTGCCTTTTGATGCTCGCAACGGCATCTTTCTGGGCTTTGTCATGCGGCACCGAAGGCGACATCATCGGCGGAACGACCGCGTGGCCCCTCAGCGGGACGAAGTGGTGGAACAAGGTCGATCTGGATCAGGAAACCGACGGCGCGCAGCCTTTCATCTTCGTTTCCGGCGAAGGAGAAGAATATCTTGAGCCGAGTTTCTTAAAAGCCTACGGCCAGTTCTGGGTCTTTTTCGAACGCCGAAGCTTTGAATCCGACGAAAACGGCAAACGCACTCCCGTCTCGTCGGACATTCTCGTCGGCCGATCCACCGACGCTTTTACGTGGGAGCTTCTCAATGGCGGACTTCCGGTTCTCGAAGCCGGGCTTGACTGGGAAGACGGATTCGTCGGCGCCCCGTCCGTGCTGGCGACCGAGGGCGGATTCACCATGTGGTACACCGGCGGCATCGGCGACGGAATCGGCGCGGCGGTCAGTGAAAACGGCCTGGACTGGGTGAAAGTCGGCGACGAGCCGGTTCTTATCGGCGACCAGTATTGGGAAGGCGGACACGTTGGCGCGCCGTGCGTCGTGTTTCACAATCACCTGTTCAGAATGTACTACTCCGGCGGACGCACCGATGTGACTCCCTTCGCACAGTTCGCGGGATATCTTATCGGCTACGCCGACAGCGAAGACGGCGTCAACTGGATCAAGCGCGACACGCGGCGCAACAGTTCCGAGCAAGGCGACACGGTGAATTTCGTCATGGCCCCCACGCAGGAGTGGGAAGGGCTCGACGGCGAAAACGGCCTGACCGGCGCGGTCGCCAGTCCGGGCATATTGATCACGCACCCGGCGGACCGTGACGTGGTGTTGATGTATTATTCGGGCAACTTCGCGGGTGATCCTTCCGCATACAACATGTCCGTGGGAATCGCCGGAGCCTACGATTACAATTCGTTTGTCAAAGGCGATTACGAGACGAATCCCGCCTTGAACGAAAAATTCATTTTGAACCTTGACGGGATTTCCATTTACCTGGCGTATTCCGAATACACCCCCAGCGTGATTCAGCTTGAATGGAATCAGTACATCATGCTGTTCGCGCAGTCCGATCCCATTTCGGAACTCACCGGAGGGCAGCAGGGAATCGCTCTGGCGACTTGCAGCATGTTTGATTAGATAATTGCCGTAGAAAGCGATGCGTTGCATGGAAAAAGGGACGGCGCGCACATACGATGCCCTTTCGCCGCATCGCCGAAGCAATTTAAAATCCTGCCGATGGTCGTTTCATAAAAGCGCTTTTATTTTTCTTACAATCCTGATGATCTGCGCTTTCGCCGTAAAAGCCGGAGCCACGCCCTACGACACCTTCGGCGTCGGCGCAAGGGCCGTCGCCATGGGCGGAGCCTACGGGGCCGTGGGCGGCGACAGCGCCGCGTGTTACTACAACATCGCCGCCCTCACCGAAGCCGGACCTTTTCAGATCGAACTTGATTATCATCGCGCCGACATCGACATCCGCTTTAACGACCGGCGCAGCGATATCGATCCCGACAAGGGATTCAGAATCGGCTTCGTTTTGGGCAAAACCTTTTTTTCCAGACGTTTTCGCATCGGCGCCACGATGTATACGCCGGATTCGCACTTCATGCGCTTCGTTCTGCCGCCCAGAACCGGCCCGATTATCGTTCGGTACAACAACGTCAACCACATGCAGGCCGCCATCGTAGGATTCGCCGGGCAGGTCTTTTCCTGGTGGTCCGTCGGCGCCGGCGCGACCTTCGTGAGCGATCACGTGGGCGGCGTGGATTTTCGGATATGGGAAGACGGCCCCGCCGAGGGAGACTTGAAAAGCAAGCTGGGCAGCGAAGGTAAAATCGTGGCCGGGACTTTTTTCAAACCCTGGTCCTGGCTCGGCCTGGGTGTTTCCTACCGCGAGCAGCATCAGCAAAAAATGCACCTGCCCAACAAAATCGGCATGTACGACCTGCAGGTTTTCGAGGGCAACGGGATCATCTTGTTCCATGACGGCAGGCTCGTGCTGGACGTTTACAGCAACTCCCACTTCTCCCCGGAACAATACCAGTTCGCCGTGTCCGTAAAGCCATCGGACCGCCTGCTTTTCGCCGCCGACGCCACGCACTACAAATACTCGGACATGAAATACAACATGGCCTATGGCATCGCCGTCATGGAAGGCGATTTCGGCGAGGTCTTTCCCACGAGGCCCCCTCCCCCCGTTCCGGAGCCGGGTTTGGAGGATGTATGGGGTTACGCTTTCGGCGCCGAAGGCGCGGCTCTGAAACTGGATAATTTCAGGCTGGACGTTCGCGGCGGTTACAATTATCGGGAAACCCCCGTTCCCGAGCAGACCGATCTGACCAATTCCGTGGATTCGGACACGCACATTTTTTCCGCGGGCCTGGGCGTAACGTTCAATCCCTTTCCGACGGTTTTGCGCAAATCCATGAGCTTCGACGTGTTCGAGCAATACCACTACATCAGCCCGCGCATCATGCACAAAGACGATCCCACAAACGACGCGGGCGATTACGAATACAAGGGAACCATCAACAGCATGGGCGCGTCGTGGACGATCAGGTTTTAATCAATTGTAATTTACCTTGATGCGCTCAAAGGCAAAATGTTCATTATCGGCAGATATGGATTTCGCGTCGCACTTGACATGGATCGGGCCAAAGACGCTAAATATATGAGGAATTTTTGGGAACTACCATGAAGACATATGCCGTCATAGTCGCCGGCGGGATCGGCCGGAGAATGGGTGCGAACAAGCCCAAGCAGTTTCTCAAGCTGGCCCGCCGCCCGATTCTCGCCCGCACGCTGGAGGTTTTCGAAAAGTGCGACGCCGTGGACGCCGTTGTCGTGGTCGCGCCGCGGGGCTACGTGAAACTCGTGCAGGCGATGATCGTCAAACGCTACGGATTTGCTAAAGTCAAACGCGTGGTTATGGGCGGGCGGCGACGGCAGGATTCGGTATGGGCGGGCCTTCAGGCGGTTAAAGGTCCCTGCGACGTCGTCGCCATCCACGACGGCGTCCGTCCCCTGATCACCTGTGACGTCATCGAAAAATCCGTTCTCGTGGCGCATAACTTCGGGGCGGCCCTCGTGGCGGTCCCCGTCACATCGACGATCAAGAATATCTCGGGCGACGGATTCGTGCGCAACACCCCGGAACGCCGCATGTTGATGGCGGCGCAAACCCCGCAAAGTTTCAACTACAACCTGATCATGAACGCCTACAAAGAGGCTATGAAGCAGGATTTTCGCGGCACCGACGACAGTCAGATCGCCGAGCACGCGGGCGCGCGCGTCGTCATCGTCCCGGGAATGGCGGAGAACATTAAAATCACAACGGAAACGGACCTGGTTCTGGCTGAGATGTTGTTTGACCGCTTGTATAAGAAGAAAAACAAGGCATGACCTTGAGCATACTATTGCGAAATACTTTGCCTCGACGCATATGGCATCAGGAAGAATTGAAAACAACGGCGGCAAGACAGAGTTATAGCGAAACAATCACAGCCGGGGGCGGTCGCTCGACCTTGAGGCTCTCGACAGGCTGTGCCACACGTGATGCGCTCAGGCGAAACAAAACCCGTTAGGGCGGTACAATATTAGCCCTAAGCGTAAAAGACTGTCGACAAATGCACAAAATAAGCAATCCGCAGCATGTCATTCCGAGCGAGTCCGTCAGGACGAGTCGAGGAATCCCTTCAATGAGACGTGATCGTCTCGCCGAAATGTGCGTGCCAGCAACAGATTCACGCATCGTTAAAGGGATTCCTCCACTTCGCTTTGCTACGGTCGGAATGACAAAAATTGGACGTTTTGTGCATTTATCGACAGTCTTGTAAGCTCAGGGTCAAGGGATCATTCACCATTTATTTGAGCCCCTTTAGGGGCGACACAAAAAACAATGACGCCAAAAAACTCTAAAATTATGAATAGCACCTCTTCCGACATCCGCGTGGGTCAGGGTTACGACGCGCACCGCCTGGCCGCAGGACGCCGCCTGATCCTGGGAGGCGTGGACGTCCCGCACGACAAGGGACTCGCCGGGCACTCTGACGCCGACGTCCTGGCTCACGCCGTCATGGACGCCCTTTTAGGAGCCGCGGGCCTGGGGGACATCGGCGTGCATTTCCCCGACTCGGATGAAGCCTACAAAGGCGCAAGCAGCATGAAGCTGCTTCTGGCGGTGGCCCAAAAACTTGCAGACCAAGGATTTCGGATCGGCAACATCGACTCCACAATCATCGCGCAGACTCCGAAACTGGCAACGTATATTCCGGCGATGGTGCAAAACATCGCCGACGCCGCCGGCCTTTCGCCTGATTGCGTGAACGTCAAAGCCACGACGGAAGAAGGCATGGGCTTCACCGGCGCAAAAGAAGGCATCGCGGCGACGGCCGTGGCATTGATCTTCAAAGTATGAATTTCTCGATGATAAAAAAAACGGATTGAAATCATGACGACGCTTATCACCGGCGCAACCGGTTTTCTGGGCGGCAACCTTCTTCGGCGTCTTTTAGCCGACGGAGGGCAGGTTCGCGCCCTGGTGCGAAATCCCAACGACCTGAAAATCAAATCGGACAATTTGACGGTCATGCAAGGCGACCTGCGTGATGTGGAAGCTGTTGAAAGAGCCGTTGATGGCGCCCGGCGCATCTACCACACCGCCGCCGTGGTCAAGGAATGGGTGAAAGACGAGTCCATTTTCGAGCGCGTCAACGTGGACGCTTATGAAACGCTTTTAAAAACCGCGCAAAGGGCCGGCGTGCGGCGCATCGTTTACACCTCATCTTTTTTCGCCCTGGGCCGGACGGATAAGGATGGCGTAGCCGACGAAAACCTGCGCCATGAGCCGGACCATTTCCACAGCCCATACGAACGATCGAAGTTTCTTGCCGCAAAAATCACGGCGGAATACGTGGACAAGGGCGTTCCCGTCGTTTCGGTCATTCCCGGTTTCATTTTCGGCCCCGGCCCCATGACCGAGGGCAATATGATCACCGCCATGTTGCGTGATATGGGAATCGGAAAATTCCCCGGCATCCCGGGCGACGGCGAAAAGCTCTGGACGTATTCATACGTTAACGACGTGGTCGACGGGCACGTCCTGGCCATGCAAAAGGGGCGCGTGGGTCAAAGTTATATTCTGGGCGGGGAAAATATTTCCCTTAACGAGTTCGTGGGAATCGCAGGAAAACACCTGAAGCGCAAAGTGAAAAAACGCCATATATCTTTGCGTACGCTTTTGATCACAGCATTGATTTTTGAGCAAATCGCCAAGCTCACCGGCAAACCGCCGATGATCACGCGCAATACGGCGGCATCCTTGAAACATCATTGGGCATACTCCACGCAAAAGGCCGTGAGCGACCTGGGGTACACGATCACGCCTTTTGAAGAGGCTATTGAGGAAACCGTGGCCTGGCTGCGTGAGCAGGAATATATTGATTAGATTGTAATGATTCATTCTTTGCGTCCCGATGGGACGCATTTTAATTCTGAACGTCCTTTTAAACCCCGGATAAATCCAGGGCCTATTCGCGCGTTGTCCCTGACGGGACACTTTAAACGTCCTGCAATTCACATTCCCCGGATAAATCTAAGGATAAATTGGCGCGTTGTCCCTGACGGGACACTGTGGGAATCATGCCGCTCATCAAATACTCTTGACCCTTTCGCTTCATCTCCATACAGTCTGATTATGTGAGGATCGACGAATAATCAGACTCGAAAATCCGACAAGATGCTTTCAATGGAGTCGCGATGACCGTTACGCGCAAAGTCCACGGAAGAAAGTTGGGCGACTTTCATAACGGGCAGCTTTTTCGGCATCCCTGGGAAGTCACTCTGGACGAAGGCGTTTTAGCCCGGTTCATGTCGAGTTTCCCCGAAACTTCGCCCATTTACAGAAGCAATCATTTCGCCAGATCCCTCGGCTTCAACGGGCGCGTCGTGCATCCGCTGGCGCTATTCAATTTCGGCATGTCCTTTTCCGCGCAGGATATCTCCGAACAGGCCGTGGCGAATCTCGCCTGGCTGGATCTGCGCTTTCCCAACCCGGCCTACGTGGGCGATTCCATTTCGGCCTATTCGCGGATTCTAAGCGCCACGCCGTCCAAGAGGAAAAATCGCGGCACGGTCCACGTGCAAACCACCGTCGTCGATCAGGAAAATTCTCCGGTGTGCGTGTTCGAACGCATCATCTTGGTCCCGAAAGGCCGAATTCTTGAAAAGGGAGAATCCTGGACCGGAAAAATTCCCTGGACGATGACGCCCTACCCCGTGCTGATCGACAATCTGGACTTCGGCCCCGGCGCGCCGATCTCTTCATTCGAAGGATTCCTGGAGGATTTCCGCGTCGGCGATATCCTTATCCACGACACCGGCCGCACGGTCGGATTCTCGGAAAACTACGAACTCTCAACCCTTTTCTGCAATCCCCATCCCCTGCACACGGATGCGCTGTATTGCGAAACCCGAAGCATCTCCCGGCGCCCCATCATCGACAGCGGCGTCATCTTTGCCTTTGTTCATGCCATGGCGGCCCGCGACACGGGCGGCCAGGTGATCTGGACGATGGGTTTCGACAACGGAATGACGCCCTATCCGGCCATGCCCGGCGATACGATTTATGCCGCGCAGAAAGTATTGGCCAAGGAGCTCATCAGCCGTTTTGCAGGGAAAATCACCTTCAGGCTGGCGGGAATCAAAAACGAGCATCCATCTTCGCTTATCGAAGCGGGAATCGACATTTTCAAACCGGCAAAAGGGCGCGGGTCCAAACCGGTTCCTTCAAAAATTCTGGAGATCGATCGAACGGTCCTCTTGAGAAGAAAGAGCTAAACATTAAGGAGGCGTCAATGTCCAAGGTCACGAAAAAGATCATCAGCTACTACGCCGGTGAAAATCCGGGCGTCCTCGCCAATATCTATCGCATTCTCGAACACGGCCGGCTGGGAGGAACGGGCAAAATGGTCATTCTTCCCGTCGACCAGGGATTTGAACACGGCCCGGCCCGCAGTTTCGCGCCGAATCCCGACGGCTACGATCCCCACTATCACTTCAAGCTGGCCATCGCCGCGAAGTGCAACGCCTACGCGGCGCCTTTGGGATTTTTGACCGCCGGAGCGGAAACATTCGCCGGGCAGGTTCCGATGATTCTCAAACTCAACAATTCGGACTGCATCTATTCCGACGACAATCCCTGCCCCGCGGTCACGGCCTCGGTCAATGACGCCCTGCGCCTGGGCTGCAGCGCCATAGGCTTCACCATCTATCCGGGCAGCTCCTACCGCAACACCATGTACGAAGAAATCCGCGAACTGGCCGAAGAAGCCAAAGCCGTGGGACTGGCCGTGGTGATCTGGAGTTATCCGAGGGGTGGCAATCTTTCCAAAAAAGGCGAAACGGCCGTCGATATCTGCGCGTACGCCGCGCAAATTGCGGCGCAGCTCGGCGCCCATATCATCAAGGTCAAGCCGCCGACGGATTTCATCGAACATGATGCGGCGCGAAAGGTTTATGAACAGCAGCAGATTCCCATCGCCACGCTGGCCGACCGCGTCCGCCACGTGGTCCAGTCCGCTTTCAACGGCCGGCGCATCGTCATTTTCTCCGGCGGCGCGGCCAAGGACGAGGCAAGCGTCCTGGCGGACATCCAGGGCATCAAGGACGGCGGCGGCTTCGGCTCGATCATCGGCCGCAATTCCTTCCAGCGCTCGTTCGACGACGGCGTGGCGCTGCTCAAGAAAATTCAGGGCATTTACACCGCATGATTCGATGAGATGATCACATCAGTTTGAATTGGCCAGCAATCGACATAGGTAAGCCCTCGCGGGCTTTCCCTGTCACACCACCGGGCATACGGGTCCGTACCACGGCGGTTCGGTTGGTTCAGCATTCTACCTCGGGTCCAGGTCTATAAGGTCGAGCGAGCGAAAGCAACAGTTTTTAAATGCGATGCTAAGCGCCGGGCTCATGCTGATACGCCACGGTCCGTGGGGACTGCCTGCGGTTTGTGCCGCCAGGTCCTTTCCCACGCCGCGCTTTCTCAGTTCCCTGAAGCGGACTTTGCCTCGCTTCCACTGCTTCCAGGCCACGCATCGGAGCCGTCGCCTGATCCATTCGTCGAGTTTACCAAGCACCGAAGGCGTCTCGCAGAATCCGAAGTACCCGAGCCATCCTCGGAGGAAGCGATTCAGGTCTTCGATCATCTTTTTCAGACTTACCGTTCGGGTTCGGCGCGTTAGATCACGGACTCGCTCCTTGAAGCGGTCGAGCGCCTCCCTCTGTGCCAATAAGAGTGAGACAATGGTTGTGTGAGAATTTAGTGTATAATTCGAGGGCGTGAAGGAGAACTCGAATGAATAAGCAACGAGAAAACGGTGATGGATCGTTTTTGGGGGCGCAGCGTAGTGGAGGCGAGCGAAGCGAGCCGGAACGGAGCGGAGCCCCCAAAAACGACGGGCCGCCCGCACCCCCCTCTCCGGAGGTCTCAGAACGCCCCGAGCGCCGCCGCTTCACCGCCGCCTACAAGCTGGCTGTCGTGCAGGAGGCCGACCGCTGCGCCGAGCCAGGTCAAATCGGCGCCTTGCTGCGTCGGGAAGGACTGTACTCTTCCCACCTGGGCAAGTGGCGTCAGTTGCGGGATCAGGGCGCTCTAGATGGCCTGAACGGCAAAAAGCGCGGGCCCAAACCCGGTGCATCCCCGCTGTTGAAAAAAGAGAACGAGCAATTGCGTCGCGACAACGCCCGGCTGCAAAAAAAGCTGGCGAAGGCCGAAATGGTGATCGACTTCCAAAAAAAAGTTGCCGCGCTCCTGGACATCCCCCTGAACCGGCCGGACGACGACGGGAGCGCCTGATGCAAGCGGTGCATGAGCGCGGAGCCTCCATCGGCGTTGCGTCGGCCTGCGACGCTCTGTCTTTGCCGCGAGCCACATACTATCGGCGTCTTTCTCCCGCGCTTCACCGCCATCGTCCGAAGCCGAAAAGAGCGCTGGACGACGGGGAACGGCAAAGGGTTTTGGATATTCTTCACGCGCCGGAAAACATCGACAAAGCGCCCGCTGAAATCGTCGCAACCCTAATGGATCAAGGAGAATATCATTGCAGTACACGCACCATGCACCGCATTTTGGAATCGGAGAAAGAAGTGAAGGAACGCCGGAATCAGCGCCGCCATCCCAATTATGCGAAGCCGGAACTTTTGGCGACCGCGCCTAATCAAGTCTGGAGTTGGGACATCACCAAGCTGAAAGGGCCGGTGAAATGGAGTTATTATCACCTCTACGTGATTCTCGATATTTTCAGCCGATACACTGTGGGGTGGATGATCGCGCATCGCGAGAGCGCGGCGCTGGCGAAAACGCTCATCTCCCAAACGTGCGCCAGACAAGGAATCGGTCCTGATCAGCTCACTCTTCACGCGGACCGTGGAACCTCGATGAAATCCAAACCGGTCGCGCTGCTGTTGTCGGATCTGGGCGTGACAAAAACGCACTCAAGGCCGCATGTGTCCAATGACAATCCATTTTCTGAAAGCCAGTTCAAGACGATGAAATACCGCCCGGAATTTCCGAAACGATTCGGGTCCATCGAGGATGCACGGGTTTTTTGCCGGACCTTTTTTCACTGGTACAACAACGAACACCGCCACAGCGGCATCGCCATGTACACGCCGGAGACAGTCCATTATGGACGTGCGGAGAAGGCGGCCAGGCAAAGAGAGAGAGTGCTTTTAGAAGCTCTTGAAAAACATCCCGAACTGTAACGCCTCAGTTGGAAATGGACTGACGGGCCGTTTTGGTAGACAGTAACCAAACGGAGGTCGGTCATGAGGAAACAACGGAAGAATTATTCGGCGCAGGAGAAGGTGGCGCTGCTTCGGCTCCACCTGGTTGAGAAGCAAGCGGTCTCGGACATCTGCGAGAAGCGCCAGCTTCAGCCCACGGTGTTCTACCGGTGGCTGAAGGAGTTTTTCGAGAACGGCGCGGCGGCATTCGAGAAGGGGCCGGGCAAGAAAGCGCAGCGCCGTGAAAAGCGCAAGATGGAGGCGATGGAGGCCAAGCTTCGCAAGAAGGACGAAGTGATCGCGGAGCTCATGGAGGAACACGTGGCGCTAAAAAAAAGTCTTGGGGAGGACTGACGGGCGCGTGGGCGCCCCATGACACGCGGGACGCGGTGGTGGATTTTGTGAATCGCTGGACGGACAAAACGGAGATCGCGGTGGGCCGGTTCATCGCCTGGATCGGCGTGACGCGCAGCAAGTTCTACGACTGGCGCGCCCGCTACGGCAAAGTCAACGAGCACAACGGCTGGATTCCTCGCGATTTCTGGCTTGAAGCCTGGGAGAAGGAGAAGATCATCGAGTTTTTCCACGACCATCCGCTGGAAGGATATCGTCGGCTGGCGTTCATGATGCTGGACGCGGATGTTGTGGCCGTGAGTCCTTCGAGCGTGTGGCGCGTGCTGCACAACGCGGGATTGCTGCGTCGCTGGAACGGCGGCAAGACGAAGAAGGGCACGGGGTTCGAACAGCCCTTGAAGCCCCATGAACATTGGCATATCGACGTGTCGTACATCAACATTTGCGGCACGTTTTACTACCTGTGCTCGGTGCTGGACGGGTGCAGCCGGTCCCTCCTGCACTGGGATATTCGGGACGCGATGACGGAAGCCGACATCGAGATCATCCTGCAACGGGCGCGGGAGATGCACCCGGAAGCGAGGCCGCGGATCATCTCGGACAACGGGCCGCAGTTCGTGGCCAAAGACTTCAAGGAGTTCATCCGGATCGCCGGAATGACGCACGTGCGGACCTCGCCCTACTACCCGCAGTCGAACGGGAAGATCGAGCGGTGGCACAAGTCGATCAAGAGCGAATGCATTCGTCCCGGCGCGCCGCTGTCCCTGGACGATGCGAAGCGCTTGGTCGCGGAGTACGTGGAGCACTACAACACGGTGCGCCTGCACAGCGCGATCGGGTTCGTGACGCCCAGGGACAAACTCGAAGGCCGCGACACGGAAATCTTCGCCGCGCGGGATCGCAAGCTCGAAGCGGCGCGGGAAATGCGGCGCGGGCGCCGAAACGGTCTTGACGCGGCCGTTGCTGCTGTGGTGTGCTGATGAACGCCGGGCGAAACGGAGGCGGGCTCTGCAGGGGTGCAACCCGCCGAGGGATAACCCGGCGGGGCTCATCAACGGTGAGCAGGGCGTGGCTTCAAACCCCGCGCCCACCAATCTCTTCCGAAATACTCACCGGAGATAGACCCCCGATGCCTCCAAAAACCCATGCTCGAAGTACGAAAAACGCCGGTGCGAAGGAATGGGTCTTCGCACTAGCAAAAAACGGCTTCAGTCCATTTCAGGCTGAACCGGCACAGAACGATTCGTTAACAAAACACCAACACCACAGGCGCTGCCCGAGGCGGTATGGATCAATCCGCCGAAAACGGGGAACCAGGACAGTGTACTCTAAACTATGAAAAACGGTGTCTCATTATCGTTGACACGTTCCGGGATGGCTAAAGGTGTTTTTGATAAAAAGGCTGAGTGTCATAGAAAATCTCCCGATGCACATCAGGTAAATACTCCGTTGGGAGCGATCGGAGCCGTTTTTGGCGGAGGCAACTTCCCAAAAACTAGAGCAGATCAATCTTGCCTTGACTGGATACCGAGGAAAAAGCCATTAAGAAAAATAGATTTAACTCGAAAAGAGAAAACTCTTGGAGTGAAGTGTCCAAACTGTGGATATACTAAAATTATATTCACGTACAAAAATGGTCGGGGAACTTCTTGTTCCTGTGAAAATTGCGGTTATCATTGGGAAAATACAAATCTTACTGATGATGAAATGCGACTAGCAGAAAATAAATCCAGAAATCGAAAATGCATTGTCTGCGGCTCATACGATTTATCTTGGTTTAGAACAATGTGCCCGAAGTGTACGGAAAAAGAAAAAGAGAAAAAGATTGAGAAAAAAAGAAATGACAGAATTGAGGCAAACAAGAAAGCAGGAATACGATGTTCTGTTTGCGGAAGTTATGATTTGAGTAAGGGTACTCTATGTTCAGACTGTAGGCAAACAAAGAGGAGAGAAGCGGAACGTGTCAACGATAATGAGACACCGTTTTTCATAGTTTAGAGTACACTGTCCTGGTTCCCCGTTTTCGGCGGATTGATCCATACCGCCTCGGGCAGCGCCTGTGGTGTTGGTGTTTTGTTAACGAATCGTTCGGGATGTTTTTCAAGAGCTTCTAAAAGCACTCTCTCTCTTTGCCTGGCCGCCTTCTCCGCACGTCCATAATGGACTGTCTCCGGCGTGTACATGGCGATGCCGCTGTGGCGGTGTTCGTTGTTGTACCAGTGAAAAAAGGTCCGGCAAAAAACCCGTGCATCCTCGATGGACCCGAATCGTTTCGGAAATTCCGGGCGGTATTTCATCGTCTTGAACTGGCTTTCAGAAAATGGATTGTCATTGGACACATGCGGCCTTGAGTGCGTTTTTGTCACGCCCAGATCCGACAACAGCAGCGCGACCGGTTTGGATTTCATCGAGGTTCCACGGTCCGCGTGAAGAGTGAGCTGATCAGGACCGATTCCTTGTCTGGCGCACGTTTGGGAGATGAGCGTTTTCGCCAGCGCCGCGCTCTCGCGATGCGCGATCATCCACCCCACAGTGTATCGGCTGAAAATATCGAGAATCACGTAGATGTGATAATAACTCCATTTCACCGGCCCTTTCAGCTTGGTGATGTCCCAACTCCAGACTTGATTAGGCGCGGTCGCCAAAAGTTCCGGCTTCGCATAATTGGGATGGCGGCGCTGATTCCGGCGTTCCTTCACTTCTTTCTCCGATTCCAAAATGCGGTGCATGGTGCGTGTACTGCAATGATATTCTCCTTGATCCATTAGGGTTGCGACGATTTCAGCGGGCGCTTTGTCGATGTTTTCCGGCGCGTGAAGAATATCCAAAACCCTTTGCCGTTCCCCGTCGTCCAGCGCTCTTTTCGGCTTCGGACGATGGCGGTGAAGCGCGGGAGAAAGACGCCGATAGTATGTGGCTCGCGGCAAAGACAGAGCGTCGCAGGCCGACGCAACGCCGATGGAGGCTCCGCGCTCATGCACCGCTTGCATCAGGCGCTCCCGTCGTCGTCCGGCCGGTTCAGGGGGATGTCCAGGAGCGCGGCAACTTTTTTTTGGAAGTCGATCACCATTTCGGCCTTCGCCAGCTTTTTTTGCAGCCGGGCGTTGTCGCGACGCAATTGCTCGTTCTCTTTTTTCAACAGCGGGGATGCACCGGGTTTGGGCCCGCGCTTTTTGCCGTTCAGGCCATCTAGAGCGCCCTGATCCCGCAACTGACGCCACTTGCCCAGGTGGGAAGAGTACAGTCCTTCCCGACGCAGCAAGGCGCCGATTTGACCTGGCTCGGCGCAGCGGTCGGCCTCCTGCACGACAGCCAGCTTGTAGGCGGCGGTGAAGCGGCGGCGCTCGGGGCGTTCTGAGACCTCCGGAGAGGGGGGTGCGGGCGACCCGTCGTTTTTGGGGGCTCCGCTCCGTTCCGGCTCGCTTCGCTCGCCTCCACTACGCTGCGCCCCCAAAAACGATCCATCACCGTTTTCTCGTTGCTTATTCATTCGAGTTCTCCTTCACGCCCTCGAATTATACACTAAATTCTCACACAACCATTGTCTCACTCTTATTGGCACAGAGGGAGTGGTTAAAAAGTTTAGTATGTCCCCAGTGCAATTCGAAAAATATTATCCAATTCGATGCTTTCAATAACTCCCACAATCCTGAATGCAAATGTTTTGACTGCGACCATGAGTGGACGCCCGGAACACCGAATTGGAGTAATTGTCAACAGAAACGAACTGAAATCTCACAAAAAGAGAATGATGATAACAATCTTATGGCTGACCTTCCTTCAGGTAGTGGCTTTTCGCTTTTGGGAGAAGTAGAAGAACAAATTAAGAATAAGAAGCGCACTGAAAAGGAAACTGATTATCAGAAGCAAAATGCTGAAGGAAACGGATGTGGCTTTCTCTTAATGATATTCATAGGGTTCGCATTAGTGGTTATAGTTTACTGGATTTCTAGCTGCTGAGGGTTTTTTGATTTACTCCTACTACTCCGAAGACGCCCTGATCGAACAACCGGCCATCGCCCAGTTTACGGAGTTTGTCTTTTCATTTTCAAAAGTCCCATTTTCAATATAGAATGCGAAGACTTCTCAATTTCTTCGCGAGAGAATCAAAATGCCCGAACAACATTGCGAACGCTGCGGCAACGCTTATCCCGAAGGCGTTTCGGTTTGCCCGTCCTGCGGGCACATCCTCGTGGATATGGGCCTTGGCGCGCATTCCACGACGCCGGCGGCATCCCCGGATTCCCGGCTTTCCACGTGCCCCGATTGCGGCAAGGAAGTCAGCACGCGCGCCGTGACGTGCCCGCACTGCGGGGCGCCGCTGAAAAAAATGCAGGTTTCCTGGAAGCCCGACTGGGGCTACGAATGGAAAAGCCGCACCCACATTCTGGGCCTGCCGCTGGTGCACATTGCCATCGGGCGCAAAAACGGCAAACTGCGCGTGGCCAAGGGGATCATCGCTATCGGCCAGTTCGCCCTGGGGTTTTTCACCGTCGCGCAGTTCGGCGTCGGCGTAATCTTTTCCTTCGGGCAGTTCATGATCGGCCTGACCGGCATCGCGCAGTTCATGCTCTCCGCTTTCTTCGGCGTCGGGCAGTTCGCGACGGGTTACGTGGCCGTCGGTCAATTCGCATTCGGGTATTACGTCCTGGCGCAGGCGGGCTTCGGCGCGCATGTCTGGTCGGCCATGGGAAAATCCCCGGAAGCGGTCCAGTTTTTCAAAGGACTTATCGGTCTGAATCGGCCTTGAAACACACCCGATTTTCTCCGCCGCCGATTTCCAAATTCAATTATTCCGCTAAAAAGCTGTAGATATTTTCAACCGCTTTGATATAATTCTATCCAACAATTAAGTCGCACTTAAAAAATCCCGGGGAGTTGAATCATGCCTGGAGAGATTCCTGACGCCAGTTGGTTCGCGGAGTTCGCCAGTCCATTCTGGACTTTCGGTCCCTTTTTTTTAGGTATGTTCGGATTGATCGTCGCTATTTTCTTTCGCAAAGATAAACGAACTTGCATCACATTTTTATCGATCGGCGTCGGGGCCTCGGCCTTCGCAATGTTTGTGTGGTATCAGAACCTGACGCGCGTGGAAAGCCACTTTTTCACGGGAACGATCGATTGGAGTGAAAACACAGGCAGTCTGGCGTCTTTGAATAAAGATATTTATCTGAGCCAAAGTTTCGGCAGCGCCGGCAATATCGACAAATACACTTTCTATGCAATCAAAAACGACCGTTTCAACGAAAGCGTTTTCTTTGAGTTGAAACATCTTAAAACCATAGAAGCTCCGCCGGATGAAGAAGACGAAGGAGGAGATAATCCGGCGCCGCAAAAGCGACATGAGAGATCGCTTTTTATCAGATGGAAAAGCTCCTGCGGCTCAGGCTACAAATATGAATTTACCGCCGATAAAGAGTGGATCCTGTGCAAAGACAAGCCTCGAAACGAGACTTTAAAAGAAGAATCCGGCGATACAGGAAATGTCATCCTTAACGGACTCATTGACCGGCTGATTCCAAAAGCCTATGCGGCAAACTATAATAATGTTTCGATTGCAAATGTAAGCCTCAAACAAGCGGCCAACCTTACATCCGAAAAGTCGTCGGTCGGGTACAAGATCGTTGTTCTACAAAAATTACTGACCTTATCCCCTAAACAAGCAAGGGAGTTGGCGCAAACTTGCGTCCAGTACGATATTATACTTCCTTTGGCCCTCCTTGATTTGCAACGCCACAATGACCCGGAACTGGCAAGCCTGGCGAAAAAGTTTCTTGACCGAATAAACGTGCCTGAATCCATCCGGCAAGGAGTCGCCAAGGCCGGCGAGGAACCGAAAAACGTCATGAACCTCCTTAACGCTTTGACGGGGAGTCATTACAATCTAAACAATCTGAAAACCGACAATATCGATATCAATTCGATGAAAATACTTATTCCGACCAGCGGTTCGGATGACAGGGACCGATATTTCATTTTAGCGCAATGGCAAAAGAAATCTTCGCGGTGCATGGAAGGCTTTTTCAGCAATGAGAAGATGTTCAGCCAGTACAAACGGGAAAAAATGGAAGAAGGATCGCGAAAGTTTTTCATGTCCACCAGAATAAGCGCACTGAAAAAAGCCAAAGAAATCGAGGCATGCAACGCCTCGGCAACTTTCGTTAAAAGATGACTAAACAGATACAAAAATCCGAGACTTGTAACGGTTCATTCTGTCGCCCTCTGGCAAGGGCTTTGAAAAAAAAATGGTTGTCGATTCTCTTCCCCGCCTCTTGCAAACCCGAACTATTGACTTTCGCCCTTCGGGCTTTGAACGGGCAATTCGCACTTCTATTGCGCTGATTCATCCTTATCGCGGTTGGAAATCGCCCCTACAAGTCCCTTGTTAATTTCCCCATGGACAGGCACGGAGACCTGCTCCTGCAATCTTCTTTCCACTTGTCCCTACATGCCGTCGATTTCCCCTTATCCCTCAATATTCCATGGAGTCGATAAGGCTGAGGTCGAGTCCTCGTTCGCGGGCTTCCTTCTCATATGAACCTTCGCGCAACCTGATCTGCCCGGCGAGGTGGACGCGGATGGCGGCGACGCCGGCGACGGGGCACGCCTTTTCGCATTGGCCGCAGCCGTTGCAGCGATTCTCGTTGACAAAAGGACGCCGGTCGCCTCCTTCGACTTCCTTCCAGTAAATCGCGCCGTAGGGGCAATGCTCGTCGCACACCAGGCACACGCGGCTTTGCTCCCACACAAGGCAGCGGCCCGGTTCGATCACGGCGTTGCCGATTTTGGCGTAGGGTTTCTCGCCGAAGTCCAGATCGCGAATCGCTCCCGTGGGACAAACCTGCCCGCACGCGTTGCAATTCTGATCGCACGGCCCCAGGCGCATCAAAGCCGCGGGGGTCATGAATCCCGCCACGCCGGTTTCGAAGGCCGACGGCTGGAGGCAATTTGTGGGGCAAGCTTTTATGCATTGCCCGCAGCGCACGCACGTCGCCAGAAAGTCGTTTTCCGGCAAAGCTCCCGGCGGACGCAAGGCTTTCTCATCAACAACCACGCGTTTGAAATTGAATCCCAGCCACGTTGATCCGATGACGCCCAGGCCCAGTGCGCCGAGAACATGCCGTCGTTTGAGATCCGTCTTCGGGCGGCTCTGACTGAAATTGGTCGACGGCGCGAATTTCACGGCATCCACGTGACAACTCGACACGCATTTTTGGCACTGGATGCATTCAGCGGGATCGTAATCCTTAAAGTCTTCCGCGATAGCGCCGGTCTGGCAAACGCGTCGGCACTTGCCGTCCGCGTCGCATGCCTCGCCGACGCGGCGGTGAAAAATCGTAAAACGAGAAGGCAGCGCCAACAGCGCGCCCAGCGGGCAAAGCGACCGGCACCAGAAACGCCGCTGATATCTCCCGAGCCAGACCATGACCGTGAAAAAGACGACGGCGACGATGCCGAAGCCGCTGAATACGGGCCGGCTGATGGTCATGCGGGCCAGATTCATCCAGCCGAGGCTTTCGAAAACGGGGCGCAGCGCGTCCAATCCCAGATTGCCGATGACGGCGCCGACGGGCCACAAGGCATAGGCGAAAAGGCGCGTGGCCCAGCATATCGGATCGGCAAGATAGGCCGCGCCCTGCCCGAAAAGCGCCGCGATGAAGATGACCGCCAAAACGAGGTATTTCACGAAACGCAGGCGCCGTTCGTGATTTTTCCACTTGCGTTTTTTCTTTCCGTAAACCAGGTCGTCGCCCAGTTCCAGGCACGTTCCGAAAGGGCACATCCAGCCGCAAAAAAAGCGGCCGAGTAAAACGGCGAGGCCGAGCATTAAAAACGCGTAAGGTAAAGCGCCGATCCACTTGCGCCCGGCAATGGCGGCATGCGTGGACAGGAGAGGATCGATCACGAGGAAGGCGTCGACCAATACGGCGTCCGACGGCGGCCAGCGCGTGAGAGACAGCAGATAAACAAAGAGTGCGAGCAGGATCAGCTGAACCGCGCGCCGCATTCGTTATACCGCTTTTTTCAAGATATTCATGTTCGCAATATCCATGCGCCCGACGCCCATCTCCACGGCATTCAGAATGAACGGGATTTCCTCGATTTTATACCCCTTGCCGCCCCAGGGCGCCATGGTCACGCCATAGGCGTCCACCGCCACCGGGTCCGTTCCCGCCACGATAGTTTTCAAATGCGCGACCTTGCCGGGGCCGCCGGGACCGCCGGTCACCAGAGCCCGCGTCGCGTCCAGGATTATCAATTTCGGCTTCAAGAAGGCGGAGATATCCGCGATGCTTTGATGGATGTCCAGAAAGACGTGCCAGGGCTTGCGGCTTTGCACGACGCCCATCCAGCCTTTCATGGAAAAGGAAACTTTCGTGCCGCTGTGGGACTTGGCCACGGGCACGGAGATGATCGTATCCGCATCCAGAAGATCGACGGAGATATCGGTTTTTTTGAGCGATTTGGCTTTCGGCAGTTCGATGTGCTTGAAAAACTTATCGTCCTTGATGATGTACACGAACGTGTCATCGAGCTTTGAAAGCTCCTTTTTCATGCCCGTCACTTCCAAAACGATATTTGCTTTATGACAGGGATTGTCCAGAACCATCACGCGCTTGGCGCCGGCGTTCAAGGCCATTTCGGCGATGGCTTTGACGACGCGGGGCTCCGTGGTCGTGGCTTTCGAGGACGGATTTCCGAATCCCAGATTCGGCTTGACGACCACCTTGTCGCCCTTGGAGACAAATCGCTCGATGCCGCCAAGCGCTTTCACGGCGGCCCGAACATTCGCCGCGGGGTCGGATCCCGTGATCACGCTCAAATCCGGCGTGGCGCCAATGGCGGATGTCACGATTCCGGGCATCTGGCTGACGACTCCGGCGGCGCCCATGCCGATCAGCAACTCACGTCGGTCCATTTTCATTTTTATCTCCCGTAAAGCACGTGGAAAATGAGGTTATTGATCTCGCTTCAAGATTATATCCCCATTCATTTCGCATTCACAATGCAGCCGCAACAAAAAGGTGGTCTGGGATACGTGTTTATCCGGGCCGCCCGCCAAATGGATTAACGCAAAACGCGCGAAGCTTCGGCAATCCTGTCGATAACATCGTCCGACAATTCCCAATCGGCGGCGGGCAGCACGCCGTCCACCTGGTCGGCGCTTCTGGCCCCGACGATGGCGGAGGTGACTTCCGGCCTGCGCAGCACCCACGCGACGGCCAGTTGCGCGACGGTTTTTCCCTCGTCGGCGGCGATTGATTTCAGCTTTTCGACAAAGGCGAGATTTTTATCCAGTTTGGGCGGCTGAAACAAATCGCCCCGCCGGCTGCGCCAATCGCTTTTCGGCAAACGGCTGATCCTTTCCGCCGTATATTTTCCCGTCAGCAGGCCGGAGGCCATGGGGGCATAGGCCACGACGCCGATATTGTTTTCATCGCAATATGACAGAATTTTTTCCTCCACCTCGCGCCTCAGCAGGCTGTATGGAGGCTGAAGGCTTGCGATGGGCGCGACGCGCTCGCATTGCTGCATTTGCGTGACGTTGAAGTTGGAAACGCCGCCGTAGCGGATCTTGCCCTGTTGAACCAGATCGTTGACGGCCTCCCATCCTTCCTCGATCTCGTCTTCGGGAATCGGCCAGTGAATCTGGTACAGGTCGATATAGTCGGTCTTAAGACGGCGCAGGGAATCCTCGCATTCCTTTTTCACCGATTCGGTTTTTATGCTGTTATAAATGACGCGGTTTTCATCCCATCGCAAAGAGCATTTCGTGGCGACGATAACCTTGTCGCGTCTGCGCTGCATGGCTTTGGCGATGATTTCTTCCGAATGTCCCAGGCCGTAGGCCGCCGCCGTATCGATCCAGTTGACGCCCTGATCCAAAGCCCGGTGAATCGCCGAAACCGATTCGAGGTCGTTTTGCGGCCCCCATCCGAATTGCCAGTCGGGCCCGCCGATCGCCCAGGCGCCGAAACCGATGACCGATAAATGTAGGTCCGTATTGCCAAGCTTTCGTGTTTTCATTTTCATTCCTAAGAAAAAGCCCAATAAATCACTTGCCGTCGATAACCACAATATACAAACGAGGCGGCAATTTCCAATGCTAATTGCTTTGGATTAATAAGCGACGGGATATGACGCGTCGTCGAGACGGCTTTTAAAAGCCCGGTTTTATTCCTTGGCGCGTTCGAGATAAACGCCGGCCTCGGGATCGACCTTGATCTTCTCGCCGACTTCGATGAAGGGCGGCACGTTGACGGTCACGCCGTTTTCCAGTTCGGCGGGCTTGGGCGAATTCGTGGCGGTGGCGCCTTTCATGTGGGGCGTGGTCTCCACCACTTCGAGGATCATGGTTTTCGGCAGGGAAACGCCGACGATTTCCTGATCGAAAAACTGCACCTGGATCTTCGTATTCGGAACCAGCCATTGCGCCGCGTCGCCGAGGACTTCCGGAGGAACGGAGATTTGCTCGTAAGTTTCCGTATTCATGAAATTGTAGTTGTCGTCGGCGTAGAGAAATTCCATCTCATGCTCGTCCAGATACGCCCGCTTCACATTTTCCGTGGAGCGAAAGCGCTGCTCGAACTGGGTGCCCGTTTTGATATTTCGCATTTTGGTCTGCACGACGGCGTTGCCTTTTCCCGGCGTTATATGCGTCATTTCCATCACTTTGCAGGGTTCGCCGTCGATATCGAGAACCTGGCCGACTCTAATTTTCGTTGCAGTAATGTACATTCACCACCCTCCCGTTAGCTGGGCGATGGATTATAGGAAAAGGGCCGGAAAAAACAAGCGAAATTACGTACGCGCCTTTTTATAAAGCGATTGACCATGGTTTTAGGGCGGATTTCCGATAAAAATCAATCCGCATTACGGCTCGGGCCGTATGAGAACGGCTTCGGCGACCGGCAGGCTCGGCAGCGTGAAAGCCCAGGTATTCGGGCCGGTCTTTTCCCACTCGATATCCGTTATCGTCGTCCCGTGAACGAGTTGGAACGCGCCCGGTTCGAAACCTTCGGGCGGCGATACACTAACGACCACGTCGATTTTTTCATGCCATTGGTAGGGCATAACCAGATTCAGGTCGTAATCCAGATTTGTAAGAATAACGAGCATTCCGTCCGGCGACGACACGGTGTTGACATCAATCAGATCGTCGTTTACCGAGGCCCGTGATCCACCCTTGAGCGCGCAGTCGCCTTCGAGAATCACGTCCTCGAAATAATGCGTCTCGTCGGCCACGTTGACATGCTCCTGTTCTCCCAGCGGATCGTCGCATAACTCCAGCCACTCGTTACGCATCACGAAGTAAAAAATGCTCTTCGCGCCGTAGCCCACCATTTGATACCACTGGGACCGGAATTCATCGGCTGTGGTGCAGCGAACCTGCTGCCCATCGATGTCAAATGTGTTCCACATCGACTGGGTCCAGTTCCAGACCGGATTCGGCTCCGCCATGCGCTTGATGATGTCCGCATAGGTTCCGGCATTGTCGATTTCGTCCCAGTAAAACGGAGGCCAGTTGAAATTGCTCTGCGCGGCCCACACGCAGTAATGATCCATGCCGGAAAAATCCGCCATGCCGCCCCAGGTGTGAAAGCGGTAAGACATGTTGTTGTAAATCCACAGGCGCTGGAAAGGCCACAAACGGCGATGATCCTTTAATTTTGCAATTGGGATATTGGGCTCCTCGTCGTCGCCCTCCCCTTTGACCGCGTTGCCGATCCAGCGGGCTTGATCGCCCCAGGCTTCGATAACGCTTTCCCGTTCCGGATGGCCTTCCAGATCCCCGTGATGAGACCAGACATAAACGTCGTTTTCCTCGATAAATTCAAAAACCTGCTCGGGATTCTGTCCGTCCCACTTGAAGGTATCGACGCCCACATCGATGAGGGGGAGGATTTCTTCTTCCATATTGTCCCAGGCGTCGCCGCCGTTCCAGTCGCCGATGAAAAATTTCGGTTCGAACAAGCGCATCGGCCTGGAGGATTCATAATTTGCCCGGCCGTTTGCGCCGTAGACCGTAAAAACAGTCCACTCATGATACGTCACGCCGTTCGGTTGGGGTACGCGGATTATCGCCGACTCACCCGGCGCAAGCCGCGGATTGACGACGGCGGCAAAGTCCGAAAGATCCACGCCATTCATCGCGCAACCCGTCACGTCAATGACATGATCCGAATCGTTGCGCACGTGAATGTAGATTTCATCGTCATCGTTGTTCGCCGTGATATAACTCGGCGTCAGCGAAGGGGCCGGAAGCGCGGCGGTCTTTTGCCACAAACTCGTTTCGCCTTCCCTGACCTCCAGAGTAACGGTTTGCCCCGCGTCAAAGTCCGCGCTGCTTGCGTGGCAGCGAACGATGCCGACATCGCCGGCCTCCAGGTTTTCCGGAACCATCTCGCACCACTCGATATTCGCCGGCGGATTTTCGGGATCGTAAACCTCTCCGTTGACGATCAGTGTATCGGGCGCCGCGTCGTCCGCCGCAATATAAAAACCCCAGAAATGCCCGCCGCCTTCCGGCTTGTCGGAGTCTTCCAGAATGCCCGGATCGTAGTAAACCGGCCTGAAATCGATTGCGTCGAGCCCGCTTTGCGCCGTCGGAAGATCCCCCGCGAATATAACGTGCGTGGATACGTCGGAAAATCCCGCATCGTTTTCCACGGTCAGCGTCACCCGGTAAGCCCCGGCTTCGTTAAAAGCATGCCGGGCGCTTGCCGTATCCGCCGTTTCGCCGTCGCCGAAATCGTAGGAGTATGTGAGCGCGCCGCCGAGAGGATCAACGGAGTTTTCTCCGGCAAAGTCGACGTCCTCGCCGGCGCCGGCAAATTTCACATCGCATTCAAGAACCGCCAGGGGCTCTTGCGTGTAATCGATGTCGTCATCAGCGTCGTCGTCGGCATCGTCATCCGCGTCGTCATCGGCATCATCATCCGCATCGTCATTGATATCGTCATTGTCGTCATCGTTCACGGTTTCCGTATCGTCATCGGACAATTCCTGCCCATCGTCATTGTCATCGTCGTCATCCCCGCACGCCACGCAAAAGGCCAAGGCCGCCATCAGGATCAGAATCATCGAATAATACCGACTCCGCTTCATCGCAACCTCCGCCATTTCCGCCGACGCCGCCTCGTGACAACGTGACATAGAGTGCCATTATCGCAAATCACATAAAATCCCACAAGTGAATTTTTAACGGACGCAAGCCTTTTCATAGGCGGCCTTTATAAAAAAACCATGGGTCTCGCGTGTTTCCAAGTTGCGCTCGCTCACCGCATTGGATAAAGGATTACTGAGACTTTAATAACAGACTCAACCGCTTTGGCGACAATGAAAAATCGACGATTCCTATTTGCATTAATTGCTCTTGTTATGGGCGCGCTTTTGTCCGTCGCCGCCTTCGAGATTTTTTTACGCCTGGGCGCGCGCAGCTATATGCATCTGGTTCGCACGCCTCCGGCGACTTTTCAAAACGCCGAAGCGCTGAAAATCCTGTGCGTCGGCGATTCCTTTACCTTCGGCATCGGCGCCGACGGGCCGGACAGCTACCCGGACAAGCTGCAGGCGAAATTATCCGAGGCTGCTTCGCCGAGACCCGTTGAAGTCATCAACTGGGGACTGCCCGCGCAAAACTCATCCGAAGCCCTGCTGGCGGTGCGATCTTTTTTTTCGAGTCAGGCCGTCCGCCCCGATTTCGTATGCGTGGCCGTCGGCGTCAACGATTACTGGAATCACCATCTGGCGTCGGCGCTGGCCGATGAAAACGGTCTCGATGCCCTGGACCGCGCACTGTCGGGCCTTCGGACTTATCGCTTTTGCAAGATCGCGTTATCGAAAGGGCCGGTGCGCGCCGGAAAGTTTTACGCGCAGCCCGACGCCCGGGACGCCGACGATCCGAAATTGAAGGAAGCCAATCTCAGGTGGACGCGGCGGATATCGGGGGCTCTGGCCGTCAACCTGTCCGCAATCGTCCGATATGTTCAGGATGCGGGTTCGACGCCGGTTCTCGTCGGATATCCGGAAGGCGGCGCTACCGTGGACGCGGGATACGAACAAGCCCTGCGACAGACGCCCGCCCCCTTCGTTTCCACGGCGAATTACGGCGTCGGTCCAAATGAAAGGGATGCCTACCGTTCAAGGGACGGATGGCATCCCAATGCGCTCGGTTATGAATTTGTGGCGAGCCGCGTATTCGATCTGCTGATTACTGCTCCGCCAGCAGATAATCGATAACGGTCTGCGAGTAGCTGCTGGAAAAGCCGCTGACCTTGGCCCGGACGATGTGATTTTTATCCAGGTAAATGTTGGTCGGCACGTAGTTGGCCGGATAAAAAGGTCCCGCCACCGCTGTTCCCGGATCCTTGACTATCACGCCGGTCAGTTGCGAAGCCCTGCCGCCCTGGCTTGATTGTCCATAATTGTACAGCGTCCAGTTTTCCAGATCGGCGTCGCTCGGCGATCCGCCGGAGTAATTTTCCGACATAAGGGAAAAGGTCATGAGTTGTCCGCCGTAAGTTTCGACCAGCGTGTCGAGAACCGGCGCCTCGGAGTTGCACGGAGGACACCATCCGGCGAAGCTGTCGATGATCACAGCCTGTCCCAGATAATCGGATAGCGTGTAATCGCCGTAGCCTTTTTCGGCGTCGGCTTCAAATCCGCGAAGCGTAAAATTCGTGAACGGCTGGCCCATGGAATAGGCATTGGGACCGACGGTATAATGAACCGTTCTTTCATCACTGGCGTTGCCACTTGCGTCCTCTACCCAAAAAGTCACCTGGTGGTTGCCGATATCGTTTGCAAACTCCTGCGTGAATTCAAATCCGATTTCCATTTCATCCCACGTGCCGAGTCTGTCGAGGCCGGAGGATATCGTATACTCAACGGGTTCGCCGCCGTCTATGGCGGCGTACATGGTTCCGCCGGCGAGATCGTTGTCCGAATCCAGCCAGCCGGTCCACCAACTCAGGCGCTCGTGGTCCGGATCAAACTGGCGGCCGTTATACTCCTGCCAAAGTTCCAATTCCGGTTCGATGGGCGCGATCAGATACTGGGACAGGGAGATTCTCGGCGCCTGTCCGTCGTCGTCATCCACGTCGTCGTTAACGTCGTCATCCACGTCATCGTCCACGTCGTCGTCCACGTCATCGTCGACATCCGTGTCGTCATCGACATCGTCGTCGACGTCATCATCCGCGTCGTCGTCGGCGTCGTCGTCGGAATCGTCGTTAACGTCATCGTCGGCGTCCGTGTCGTCATCGACATCGTCATCCGACGGATCGCCGTCATCGTTATCATCGTCGTCGTCATCGTCGCCGCAGGCGAATGAAAAGCAAAGCGCTATTGCCGCAATCAACAGTGCGAATAATCGTAAGTGCCGTTCCATCATATCCAACCTCCATTTTTACCGGATACGCCCTGGAGCGCATATTAAGCGGCGACTTTAGCGGTTAAGAGATCAAAAAACAATAATATGTTATATTATGCGTGATCCGGACACGAAAACTCTTGAAGGCGGACGTTTTTTTGTAATACTATTTCATTGAAAAGAATCATTGGCTTTGATTTCATATTTCATTGAAGATTCAGGCCGGGCATAGAATGGAGTTTCAATGCGCGTGATCATCAGCCTCCTGGCCCTTGTCATTGTCGGATTATCTCTGACAACAGCTTTCGCCGCCAATCCCGACTGGCCGAACGGGCCGCAGGACGATCCCGCGGACGCCCTGCCCGACGACGAAAACTACGGCGACCAATACGGCTTTTTCAGCTACATTCCGGATGAATCCATGCCGACAATCAATCCGGAAGAAATTGAACTCGGCGCCGGTATGCATATCGACCGCGCGTGGCAGGTGACCACCGGCCGCTCGGATGTCGTCATCGGCATGACCGATACGGGAATTCTATGGGACGAGCCCGATCTCATTGAAAAGGTCAGGCTCAACACCGGCGAACTTCCATATCCGGATGGATTTACCACGCACGACGCCAACGGCGACGGAGTCGTGAACGTTCTGGATTATCGGGATGATCCTGATCTGTACGACGCCAACGAAAACGAAGTCCTCGACGCGGGCGACGTAATATTAGTGTTTTCCGACGGCAACGACGACGACGGCAACGGCTATATCGACGATATAGCGGGCTGGGATTTTCTGTGGAACGACAATTACCCGGAAGACGACACAGACGCCCACCACGGCACCGGTGTAGCCACCTGGACGGTTGGAAAAGCCAATGACGGATGGGGCCACGCCGGCGCATGCCCCGAGTGCATGCTGATTCCCTTACGCGTCGGCGACGGTTTCGTCGGCTACATCAATCATTTCAACGAGGGCGCCCTTTACGCCGTGGACAACGGCGCTTCGGTGATCCTGCACGCGAATTCGACCATCAACTTCAACGCGGCGACGAAAGCGGTGCTGGATTACGCATGGGAGCGAAACGTCGTTTACGTCACCATCCTCGGCGACGCGGCCAGCTATCACCATGTTTATCCCGGAGCCATGCCCCGCGTGTTGCCCGTTTCATCCTGCACTCACGACACCACGGGCTACGAAGGCGCCACCTCCTACCGCCGCCTGTCCAACTGCTCCGGCTTCGGGGACAAGGCTTTTATCCAGGCCCCGTTCGACTGCGCCTCCACGCCCACGGGCATCATCGCGGGGACGGCGGGACTGATCATTTCAAGAGCCCGCGAAATCGGCCTGGACCCGCAACTTTCCGCTAGCGAGATCCAGCAGATTTTTATCAACACAGCCACGGACATTTACGTTCCCGAATCCGCCGAGGACGAAGATCAATACCCCAGCAAACCCGGATGGGACATGTATTTCGGTTACGGCCGCGCGCATGCCCGAAACGCCGTGGACTCGATTGCGCCCACAACGATTCCGCCGGAAGCGGAAATCACCGCGCCCGGCTGGCACAGCTACGTGGACCCGGTGCGGCAAACCGCCGTCTCGGTATCCGCCAATATCAACGCGCGGCGGGCGCAAAGCTTCTCCTGGGAACTTCTGGCGGCGTCGGGCGTCGAACCGGATTCGGAGGACTTTCAGGTTGTGTGTTCCGACGCCGACGCGACGCAGGCCGTATCGGGCGCCGTATGCGACTTTGACATCGATGTTTTCACGCACCGGTGGGAATCGCCGCTTTACGACGCCATGGATTTCAACGTCACGATTCTTCTGAACGTCACCGACAATCTGGGAAACAAGGCGACCGACCGGCGCTCCTTTTTCGTGCGCCGCGATCCCACGATCCCCGACGCGTTTCCCATGATTTTCGACTCGTCGGTGGAAGCGGCGCCGCAAACGGCGGATATCGACGGCGACGGCGTGCATGAGATCATCCTGGCGACGATCGGCGGGCGCGTGGATATTATCGACGCAAACGGAAACTCGAAACCCGGCTGGCCGCAATATACGGACGCCGATCCGATTTTCGACGCCGACAATCCTAAAAACCATGTTCTGATGCCCGCTTACGCAGGCGGGATCATCGCCAGATGGCCGCAAGCCGTCTGGGCGACGCCCGCCGTCGGCGATCTGGAAGGCGACGGCGTCCTGGACATCGTCGCCGCCACGATGGAGGGCTATGTTTTCGCCTGGGACGCTTTAGGGAACCGTAAAGCAGGATTCCCGGTGAGCGTGGACGTAGACAACGCGGTTTCGGATATGCAAGAGGCCGCGATTGAAGTCGGCATCCTGGCTTCGCCGGTCGTCGAGGATCTGGACGGGGACGGCGATCTGGAAATTATCGCGGGAGCCATGGACCGCCACGTATACGTCTGGCATCACGACGGCGCGCCGGACGGCGGCTTCCCGGTAAAATGCGAGAACTCACAAGGGTCGGCCCCGGCGCGGATCGTCTCGACGCCTGCCGTCGGAGACATGGACGGCGACGGATTCAAAGACATCGTCGTGGGAACCAATGAAAAAATCGGCCGCCGCGGCGCCACGTACGCCATCCACGGACAGGGCCACAATCATCCCGACGGCCCCATGCTGCCCGGCTGGCCCGTGTACACCCTGGGCGTCACGCAGGGCATCCTCCCCTTCATTGGCGAAGGAACCGTGACGTCGCCCTCGCTGTTCGACCTTGACGGCGACGGAAACTTGGAAGCGACGACCCTGTCGGGCATCGGCCTTCCCGTCTCCTACGACGGCGCCGGTGATTTCCAGTGGGCCGCGTGGCTGCTTTCTTTCGGCAAATACTCCAACGCCACCGCCGGCCCGGGAATCAGCGGATTGTCGTTCGTGACCTGGGCGGATATCGATCTCGACGGATATCCCGAGCTTATCAACAGCGGCAACTCCATCAACTATCTGACCCTGCTGTCCATCTTCGGACACCGAATGCACTGGCAGGCGTATCTTTACGTGGTCAACGGCCGCACCGGCCTCAGCCTGCCCTATTTCCCCCGCGCCATGGAAGACCTGGTCGTCCTCTACGGCCCGAGCGTGGCCGTCGTCGACGAGGATATCTGGCCGGAAATCCTCATCGGCTCGGGGGGCTACGTGCTGCACGCTTTCAACAAATGGGGCGATGAGCCGATCGGGTGGCCGAAATTCACCGGCGCATGGACTTCGTCGCCGACGGTCGCGGACATCACCGGCGACGGATACCTGGAAGTGATCACCGGTTCGCGGGACGGCGCCCTGTTCGCATGGAGGACATGCGGCGCGGCGGATACGCCCATCGAAACCAAGGGCTATCATCACGACGTGCAAAATACCGGCAATTATCATAAAACCATCCCGACGCAGGAAGGACCGAAAAGCTTATACCGGGAAGGTCCGCCGACATGCGGCGAAGACTGGAACAACGATGACGACGACGCGGATGACGACGCCGACAATGACGGAAACAATGGCGATGACGACGACGACGAGGACGGATGCGGATGTTTGACTTAAACACGCCGGAATCCTGATCGATGCCGATAAAGCCGGCGCCTTTTGTTTTGTCCGTCATGAAAAAACATCCGAGGATTATCCTTGCAATAATCATCGCCGTGCATCTGGCCAATCTGTCTTTCTGGCACGCCCAAAACACCATTCCGTCCGGTCACAGCGCCATGGAAGTCGGCGGCGACGCCGTATGCTGGAAACTTTTCCTCGCCAGGTTAGGCTCCCCGGCGGATTTATTGCGCCACCTGTTTTATCCCGACAGCAAAACACCGCCGCTGTTTTTCTGGCTTTTTACACTCGCTTCCAGATTCACGGACAGCGCCTGGGCCGCCATACACGGCGTGCCGGCTTTCGCTTTCGCCCTGTTGCTGACCGGCGTTTATTTACTCGCAAAGCAAATCGCCTCACCGCAAGCCGGGCTGACGGCCGCCGCCGCGGCGGGTTTTTATCCGGTCTTTTTCGGTTTTGCGCATACGGCCAACACTTCCGTATTAGCCGCCGCATTCGAAATACTCGCCGTCGCCTTTTTGCTCAAATCAAAAAACCTGACGGAAAAGCGAAGTACGATATATGCGGCTTTGTGCGTGGCTTTGGCGTTATTGAGCGAACGCGGCACTCCGGCGATAGTGCTTGCCGCTCCGCTGGCCGTAGTCAGCTTCAAAGCCTTTCAAACGAGAATTCGAAATGCGCGGCGCGGCTGGGCGTTGTCGATTGTTTTCTATCTCATCCCGCTCATCATTGCCGGACCTTATCTCATCAGCTACACGCGCGCGTTTGTCTTCCACAATATCCAATTCATCGGCAGGGACTACTACAACCTCGGCGATACTTACCCTTACGGCAATCAGCTTTGGGCGTTTTATCTTATTGAAATATTCCGCACGCAGATCGGGGGATTGCTCTTTTTCGCGTTTCTCGGCGGCGTGATCGCGGCGATTCGGCAAAAGGTTGCGCACGCCGGCTTTCTTTGCGCCGCAATCTGCGCTCCCATAATCGTTTTCAGCTTCATCGCCACGAAAGACATGTCCTACGATTTCGGCGTGCTGCCGTTTATGGCCGTTTTGACCGCCGCCGGAATCACATCCATTGATACCCCCTCACGCCGATGCGCCGCCATTGTCATCTTTCTGCTTGGCGCTGCTGTCTCATATGCCTTTGTTTATATCCCTCCCGTTCAAAGCGTCGCCTTGGCTTCGCCGGCGTCTCCGCTTTTCGTAACTCCCAAAGCGGCGCCCTACAACGATCCGCGCAAGGGAGCGACTTTCGCGCAGGCCGCGGATTTATTGGAAAAGCTGGCAAAACCTGGACAAATCATCGCCCTCGCAACGCCCGCGGGATGGCAGCCGTCCGACTACGACCGGGCGCTGGCCGTGGAACTGGCCGCCCGCCGGCCGGATTGCCGCATCCTTCTTGCAAAGCGACTACCCGGAAGCGATGACAAAATGGTCGTTTGCACACCCGCGGAAGAAATCCCGATCGAGCGCCTGCGCCGATTGGATGAATATCTTCCCGGTCCGTGCATCGGAGATTTTATTAAAACCGGCAATCCCCCCATCCTGACGGAGATTCTTGACGGAGTCGAATTGAAAACCGTTGCGACGCAATCCTGGGAAGATCATCCGGTTGTTATCGGCGTATTTTCTACCCATTGAAATGCCTGCCGACGCCTATGGAAAATCCGACAATTCTATTTTACTGGTTCAAAAAAGAAAAACTTGTATAATACGGTGAGAGATCATCAATGGAGTTTGAACGTTCAAAAGCTCCAACGGAGGATATGATGAATAAATCAGTCATTTTTGCATTGCTAATCGGGGCTTTGGTTTTTGCGGTCTTCGGCGCAACGCTGTTTATCGCGTGCGGCGACGATGACGACGACGACAGCAGAGGAGGAATCGTCGAACCCGACGATGACGACGACGACCAGGATCCTGTTTTCAACGATGACGATGCAAACGACGACGCAAACGATGATGCCGACGATGATGTCGACGATGATGCCGATGATGATGCCGATGATGATGTAAACGACGATATTAACGACGACGCCGATGATGACGAAATCTGCCCCAACGACTACGAATGTGAATGGGAACAGCTCGACAACATCCTTGAAGAGCAGGATTGCATGGAAAATTTTTGCGGCGACATCTTTTTCGAAATCGCAGTAAATGAGTGCCCGGAAGACCTGAATCCCGAGGGATACCTGGAGCTGGAACTGGTGGCATTGTGCAATTGCATGTGCCAGCACTCCTGTATCAACGATTGCCTTTACGATGCCTTCGATAACTTCAGTGATTGCACGCAATTGCGGACCTCGATGATGGCCTGCATCGAAACCGAATGATGCAGCGGCAATAACCTATCCGAGAACCGGGCCGAAACCGGCCCGGTTCTCTTTTTGATCGTTTGCGGCCTGATGCACGCGAAGTTTGACAATGACCTGGGGCGTGATTAGCTTTCTTCCACAAATGGGAGATGATTTTGGGCCGGCTTTCCCCTCTCATCGAGGACTTTTTGGAAGAAATCAGATTGGAAAAAGACGCCCCGGCAACTACACGGGACGCCTATCGCGTTGATTTGTCTCAATTTTCCGATTTTTTGGCGGCGGAAAAGCTCGTTGCCGCTATCGAAGATTATCCCGATCTCACGCAAGCCGACCGCTTGTGCGTGCGGGCATTTATTGCGTCTCGCTCCGAAAAAGACTCCAAAAGCACGCTGCGGCGAAAACTTTCCGCCATTCGGAGTTTTTACACATTTCTACACAAATCGGGGATGGTGACCAAAAATCCCGCAAAACTGGTGTCGCAAAGCAAAAAAGATAAGCTGCTTCCCGAGGTGATGAGCATCGGGGAAACGCAAAAACTTTTCACCAGCCGCCCGGAAGACAAACTGGCGCTGAGAAATCTGGCGCTTCTGGAAATGCTATACAGCACCGGCGCCCGCGTGAGCGAAATCGTCAACGCGGACCTCGATGACATGGATTTGGACGTGGGTTTGCTGAAAGTTTTGGGCAAACGGCGAAAAGAGCGCCTGGTGATGATCGGCGATGCGGCGAGGCAGGCGATGGAAACGTACATAGCGCAAACTTCCGAGCTTCGGCGAAAGCTCCATGACGGCCCGGACAAAGGCCCGCTTTTTCTCACGAGAAACGGCAAAAGACTCAGCCGGGAATCCGCCGGACATATCGCGCGGAAATACGGCCTGGCTTCGGGTGCGGGACGCCGCGTGACGCCGCACACCTTTCGCCATTCATTCGCCACGCACATGCTCGAAGGCGGCGCCAATCTGCGTGAGATTCAGGAGATGCTGGGACATGCCAGTTTATCCACAACGCAGATTTACACGCATCTTTCCGTCGAACATATCCGGGATATTTATGAGAAAACGCACCCCCACGGCAAAAAAGGCGGGGGATCGAAATGATGATCGCGATTGCGCAATCAAGGATTGGAACAACACCATGATAAGCGGCGACAAGACCATGCATGCAACCACAATCATCGCGGTTCGACGCGCAAACAGCATCGCCATTGCGGGAGACGGACAGGTGACCATCGGCGACACCGTCATGAAGCACGGTGCGAAAAAAATCCGAAGATTGTACCACGACCGCGTCCTGGTGGGTTTCGCCGGAGCCGTCGCCGACGCCTTCAACCTTTTCGAAAAACTGGAAGGCAAACTGGAGCAGTATTCGGGCAATCTCATGCGGGCCGCCGTGGAACTGGCCAAGGAATGGCGCAAGGATAAATACTTGCGCCAGCTCAACGCCCTGCTGATCGCCGCCGACGAGGAAAAGACCCTCGTGATTTCCGGGGGCGGCGAAGTGATCGAGCCCGACGACGGCATCGCCGCCATCGGCTCCGGCGGCTCATATGCGCTGGCCGCCGCCCGGGCGCTGGTGCGTCACACGGAGTTGTCCGCCATGGATATCGTGAAGGAAGCCATGAAAACGGCGGGGGAAATCTGCATTTACACGAACGACCGCGTGACGGTTGACGAAATCCAAAGCAAAGGTTAATGGCGCCATCACGCTGCGCGAATGATGAATTTTACGCGATGAAAAAAACGGATTGGAAAATATGACAAGCAATAAAACACAAGACGACAAGCCGGTAAGGATCGATCCGGCGCAGGATGCGGGCGACGAACTCAAGCTCAGCGAACAGATGACGCCCCGGCAGATCGTCAAGGAACTGGACACTTATATCGTCGGCCAGCACGACGCCAAGCGCTCCGTGGCCATCGCCCTGCGCAATCGCTGGCGCAGGCAGCAGGTTCCCGAGGAACTCCGGGACGAAATCGCCCCCAAGAACATCATCATGATTGGCCCCACGGGCGTCGGGAAAACCGAAATCGCCCGGCGTCTGGCCCGCCTGGCCGGAGCCCCCTTCTTAAAAGTGGAAGCCAGCAAATTCACCGAAGTCGGGTACGTTGGCCGCGACGTGGAATCCATGATCCGCGATCTGGCGGAACTGGCGATCAATATGGCCAAGGCCGAGGAGATGGAATACGTCCGGGAAAAGGCCGCCGACATCGCCGAGGATATGGTTCTGGATCTGCTGTTGCCGCCGCCGCAAAAAAAGGCGCCGAAACCGCCGCAGGAACTGCACGTGGAAGGCGACGGCGTCGTTTTAGTCGAAGAAGATCACGAAACCGTCATGGAAAGCTACAAGCGCACGCGGGAAAAAATGCGCAAGCTTTTGCGCGAAGGCAAATTCGACGAAACCGAGGTGGAAATCAAAGTTCCCGACCGCGCCGGTTCGCCCATGGTGGAAGTGTTCGCCGGCGGCATGGAGGACATGGAAATCAACCTCAAGGATATGTTCGGTAATTTCTTCCCCAAGAAAACGAAGAACCGGAAAGTCAGCGTGGCCGAGGCGCTGGACATCCTGGAATCGGAAGAAGCGGGCAAGCTCGTGGATATGGAAGCCGTGGTCAACACCGCCATGGACCGCGTGGAGCAAAGCGGAATCATCTTCCTGGACGAAATCGACAAGATCGCCGGGCGCGAGGGCGGACACGGACCCGACGTTTCCCGGGAAGGCGTGCAGCGCGACATGCTGCCGATCATCGAGGGTTCGACGGTCTCGACGAAATACGGCATGATCAACACGGACCACATTCTGTTCATCGCCGCCGGCGCGTTCAACGTCAGCAAGCCCTCGGACCTGATCCCCGAACTCCAGGGCCGGTTTCCGATCCGCGTGGAACTCAAAAGCCTCACCGCCGAGGATTTCGTCCGCATTCTCACGGAACCGCGCAACGCGCTCATCAAGCAATACCTGGCGCTGATGGAAACCGAAGGGCTCAAACTCGATTTCAAAAAAGACGCCATCGCCGAGATCGCGCGCATCGCCGACGATGTGAACACGAAAACCGAAAACATCGGCGCCCGGCGCCTGCACACGGTCATGGAGCGTCTTCTGGACGAAATCTCGTTTGAAGCCCCGGACATGAAGAAAAAGAAAATCGAAATCAGTGTGGAATACGTGCACAAGCACCTGGATGAAATCGTCAAGGACCAGGACTTGTCGCGTTATATTTTGTAGGGATTAGTGGATAGTGATTAGTGGTTGGTGGTTCGTGAATAGAACATGGAATTCAGAAAAAAAGCCCGAAGGGCGAAAGATTGTAGCCCGGTTCGTCAGAGCCGGGCAAAAGGTTCGTTAACCAAATTTTTCAAGCCCTCGCCAGAGGGCGGCAGATGCTAATACCACATCTTCAAACCGCCGAAGACGCTGAAGGGCGGCATGTCGTTGTCGCCGTCGCCTTCCCGGTCCCACTCGTCGCCGAGCAGGTTGGCGAATTCGCCGAAAACTTCGAGGTGGTTCAGCATCGTTTTATAAACGCGGGCCTTCGTGGTCCAGCGGGGCTCCGCCGTGTACCACAAACCGCCCATGCCGATGTAATCCCGCTCGCTCTGGTAGTTGGCCGCGGCGTATCCCCCCAGGCCCCAGGGATCGATGTCCACGAATAATTGCGCGCCGGACTGATGCTCGGAAACCGTTCCCAAAGCTTCGTCCGCATCCAGGTCGAGAGTCTTGGTATACGTGTGGTGAAGCTGCAATTTAACGTATTTGACCGGCGACGCGTGTATCGAGCTTTCCACGCCGTACGTCCTGGCCCGTTTGATATTGTCGTATGCCAGAAGCGGCAAGCCGCTGACGTAGGACTCCTCAAGGACGCCGGTCCAGATCATATCCTCGATTTCGTACTGAAAATATCCCAGTTTAAGGTTGGCGCGGTTGAAAAAATTCTGTTCGATTTCCGCATCCCATCCGACGGCCTTTTCCGGCGCCAGGTCTTTGTTGCCCGTCAGATAATAGCCCGTGTGCCGAAACTCCTTGCGATAAAGCTGCGAAAGGTCCGGCTCCTTGAAAGCCCTTCCGACGGAAGCGCGTACGGATAACTTGTAGGGATCGCTCTTGACCGCTTTGACCAGCGTGGAGAATTTCGGATTGAAGACCGTTCCCCATTCCGCGTGATAATCCAGGCGCCAGCCCGGCACCAGGCTCCAGCGGTCGTTAAAGAGCATGATCTCATCCTGCATGTATCCGGACGTCACGGTCTGATAGGCGTCGTAGCCCGAATCCTCGTCGGTCATATCGGATTGCTCGAAGGATTCGTAATCCAAAGCGTCATAACGCGCATCCACGCCCGAAGTCAGAAGATTCCACGTGCCGAATAAAACGTTGTGAACGATCTCGCCCCGATAACTGTCGGTGCGCGTGTCGTTGCCCTTGTCATTATAGATGCTGTAAAACTCCGTCGGCTCAAACAGATCCCACACGTAGATGCTTTCGTATTGCCGATAGCGCAGCGTATGCCGGAAATAATACGCGGTCACGGCCAGATTGCCGGCGGCGCCCATGTCGACATCCACGCCAGTCTGCGTGTCCAGACGAGTTTTGTCGTCGTCGTAATAGCCGTCGTCCGCGTCTTTCGCTCCGTTGTATTCCCAGTGATAACGGGCGCTGCCGCGCCACGCGGCCCGCTCGCCCAACTTCAACCGGAATTTCCCGAAAAGGTCGTTGAGTTCGTAAGGATGCTCCTCATCGTTTTCCACCAGGGTAAATCCGTCGAAACCCACTCCCATGCGCGTTATCGCCTTGTAGGAATAATCGTCGATCCAGCCGTCGGACTGCTCGCGCCCGAAAGCCGCCAGATAACCCAAAGGCCCCAGAGTCCATGAATGAAGCACGTTGCCCTTGACCGTGTTGAACGATCCGTAGCCGCCCTCGCCTTCCAGCGTGAATTTTTTTGTCGGATCGCGCGTGATGATATTGATCACGCCGCCTACGGCGTCGGAGCCGTACAGCGCCGAACTCGGGCCTTTGACCACTTCGATGCGCCGGATAATGCTTGCGGGGATGACTTCCAGATCCGGGGCGCGCATGGTCTTGGGAATCCGCTGTCCGTCGATCAGCACCAGGACGCGATCCGTCGGCAGGCCGTGCAGATTGATACCCGAGCCGGGACCGCCTCGCCCGAAAGCCTCGTAATCATCCACGAACACTCCCGGCACGTTGCCCAGCGCGTCGCCGGCGTCGCGGCAACCCGAATTGGTGATTTCTTCCTGCGTGATGAGTTCGACCGGGACCGGAGAATCGCTGATGGCATGTTCCGTGCGCGTTCCGGTGACGACAACTTCCTCGGCTTTGGATATATCGGAATCGATGTCGTCTTCGGAATCGCCGCCGTCGTCATCATCCGATTCCTGAGCCCAGGCGGAGACTCCGGAAAAGGCAACGGCGGTGATGATAAGCGCGACCATGCAAAGGAACGGGCATTTTGTTTTTCTGAAGTTCATTATTTTCTTCGCCTACTAGAGCGGCATCCAATCGTCGGCGTCAAATGTCGCGTTATGAATTTACGATGGATCGGCGAGGTCGAAGTCGATGTTTGTCATCGATCCTTCGCTGATCGTCGTCGCTGGAAGATTCAATGACCAGTTCGTGGGATCCAGGTCGAAATTTATACTGTCCCCGTCATTCGGATCGACATCCAGATATGCGACGATTCTGTAATCACCGGTAAAATCCGTTTCCAGTTCATAATCAACGGGAAAATCCTGCCCGCTGATATCCACGGAATCATAATGATCCGGCGGGCCGACCGCCGCGACGCCTTCCCAGAATCCGAAAACGATCGCATCGCCCTCGGCGGCGCCGTCGTAACTGACGGCGCCTGTAATCCCCGTTTCGTCCCCGGTATCGTCATCCGCGTCGTCGTCGACATCATCATCGACATCATCGTCAACGTCGTCGTTTACGTCGTCGTCCGTCGCCCACGCATCATCTTCCAGGACGAAATTGACTTCATTTCGCTCGCCGTCGATGACATCCGTTATTTCCGTCGGAATGTGCATGGGATCAAGCTCCAGATCCATCATCGCGCCGTCCGTGGGATCCACGTCGAGATAAGCGGCCAGGTACAATTCACCATACAGGGGTATTTCTCTTTCGTAGGCCATGGGAAATCCCGATTCCGACATAGGAACTTCCTCGTACCAATCCGGCGCAGAGGACGGCGGCCACTCCAAAAAAGCGCCGAGAATTATCGTATCAGCCACTGCATTCCCGCCATATTCGATGACGCCGTAGATGGTCGTTCCTTCCGTCGCGGCGTCCTCATCGTCGTCATCGCTGCCGCTCGAACCCGCGCATGCCCATAGGGCAAACAACCCAAACGACAACAGGGCGATCAGCGCCCACATGAATTTTTGCTTGACCATATTTTCCTCCAGCGGCCGACTTTCAGCATTAAAGCGCTTTTTTTTTGGCCACAAGGTTTATAAACCAATCATCTGAAAACGCCAAGCCGGAACTTTTCCAACCATAGCGACGCAATTTTCCATAAAAATTTAACGGCAATACGTGAAAAGTAAAAATCTAATGCATAAATTTGTGAGTTGCGATTGACGTTAAGATTTATTCGCATTAATGTATCTTTCAATTCGTTAACCTATAACTCCGTATTGATCGGGAGTGTACTAATGTTACTGAATCTGGCGATAGCCGATGCTTACGGAGCCGGTTTTAAAAGCGCGAAAACTTCGGTCATTCGTGAATTCAATACCGGCAACGCTTTCATGGATAATCCGAAAAGCGCCACCGTCGGCGGCGTTTATACGGGTAAGACGCAGACGGCGCTGGCGGTGACGGAGGCATTGATAAACCGGGACGAGTGGACGCATGAGAATCTGGCGAAGCGCCTGCTCGAATGTTTTCACCGAGACCGGCGACAAAGCTATCCCAGGCGTTCTTACAACTTATATATAAAAACCGATTCGGCGGCCGCTCTTTTAAAGAAGATCACTCCCAACGGCGATGACAATCGCGCGGCGGTTCGCGCTTTGCCGATTGGCGTCCTTGCCGACGCAAAGGAAGTTATGGAAAAAGCGTCGATTCAGGCCATGCTGACGCATTATACGGGCGAAGGAATCCGATCATCCGTTGCGGCGGCCCTGATAACGCACTATTTCGTTCACAAGCTCGGCGAAAAAAGCAAACTGGCGGCATTTCTTTCAGACAGCCTTCCCGGAGACTGGAATAGAGCATGGAACGGTCCCGTGGGTTTAAAAGGTGAAATGACCGTTCGGGCCGCCATCACGGCGATCGTGCGAAACGACTCGATGAAAAAGCTGCTGATGGACTGCGTTTCTTTCACAGGGCAAATTGACGCCGTTTCGGCCATCGCGTGCGCGGCGGCGACTCATTGCCCCGAAATCAGGCAGGACATACCGTATTCGCTCACGGAGAATCTTGAAAACGGCGCTTATGGAAGAGAATACATCGGTGGACTCGACGCCGGGCTGATTGCGCTGGGCAAATAACATGCAGTTCCTAAATCGGCGCACCGTTATTTGTAAGCTTTTTTACAAGATGACTTAATAAACGAGCACTTTCACCCGACGCATATTAACGTCCGGACAGGTTGTAACTCTGTCGGTTTCTATCCAAGCTTGAAACCGCATCTGGAGAATCCTTATGGAGGTTTCTATGAGTCCGCGAATTGCATTGCTTCTTCTTTCCATCATTCTCGCCTTTGCGACGGTAATCGCCTGCGGAGACGATGACGATGACGACGACAATGACACGAATAGCGATATCGACGATGACGACGACGATGATGACGGCGAAGATGACGACGTAAATGACGATGAAGACGATGATGATGACGACGCGAATGACGATGAAGACGACGATGTCAATGACGACGTGGATGATGATGTTGACGATGATCTGGATGACGATGTGGATGATGATGTTGACGATGATCTGAACGACGATGTCGACGACGATGACGACGCGCCGACCTATCCGGATAACCATAACGCCTCGTGGAATTGCTACGCATGTCACGCGACCAGCGTTGAGGGAGTCACCACAACTGAGCCCCACGACTCAACCTATACCGCTCCGGCTCAATGCGTGGGATGTCACACCATGGGCGACTGGACCAATCCTTACTATGAAGGCGGTCACAACTGGGGCGCGAACTGCATCAATTGTCATCATGATAAACATGACAACGGCCTGAGCGAAAAAGCCCAGTGCCTGGTCTGTCACGGAGAGAATTAATCTGAAACAGCTCCGGCTGACCGAGCATCGATAAATTAAAATCCTTCGACACCCCGTCTATGCAGGGTGTTTTTACTCGCAACCGCAGCAGCCGCCGGTCACTTTGCCCTCGGGCCAACCTTCGTCGTCGTCGTCACCAATGGGGACAACCTGTTCGACGCACAGATCATCAACTTCGTTGCATAGTTCGTCTTCCTCACAGGGATCGCCTGTGTGCTGACACTCCACTTTATTCGGCGCGCAATACTCGTCGCCGTTGCAGAAAATCCCGTCGTCGGAGCAAGGATCGCCGGAATGCTCGCATGACTGACTCTCCTCGTCGCAAACTTCGTCGCCGTTGCAGTAGTTGCCGTCGTCGAGGCACGGGTCTCCGGTGTGCTCGCATTCGTCGAGTTCCTCGTTGCAAATCACGGTTTCCTCGCCGTTGCAGAAAACATTGTCGTCGATGGGACAAGGATTTCCCGGGCTCACGCACTCCGCCAGTTCATTGCAATATTCCACGCCGTCGCAGAATAATCCGTTGTCGCAATCCTCATCGCTGCGGCAGTAGCAGTTGATGATGTAATCCGCGGAGCCGGCCGCGTCGTCCAGGGCTTCGCCGTCGGCGTCGACGACTCCGGATATCTCGGCGTAATTCGTTCCTTCCACGGATTCAACGCATTCGTTTGCCGTCGCCGTGAAAACCACCTCCACGGTGAACATTTCGCCGGGAGCCAGATCCTGCCCGAACGTGGCCACGAGGTCGCTCCAGTTGATAACGCCGTCGTCGTTCGTGTCATCCGGCGCAGGCGTCGCCGATACGAAGGAAAGATGGCCGGTGTCGTATTGATCTTCGAGGGGCAGCACGTGAATCGGCTGGGAATGGCGGTTTTGAATAGTGATGTCAAATGTCACTTCGTCGTCGGGAACGATGATCTCTCCATTCGGATGGGAGGTGCATTCCTTTTTCACGGTGCCTGTAAAACGAACCTCGCTGGCCACGCAGTCCGTGGAACTCCACATATTGCCGAGCAGATAATTATACCGAGGAGCCATTGTCTCCGTGTCGTAAATATAGATGCTGTTCGTGACGATAACGTAAACCTGATTGACCGCCGGATTCAAAGTCACGCCCTTGCCGGATCCGGGCAAAACCACGTAATCCTCGATGCCGCTGTCCACGGCGTATTTCGTCAACGCCGGACTGAGGGGAGTTCCGCCGTTAAATGCCGTTGAGTAAACCCGGCGCTCGGGATAGTCGGTGACGGCGATGGCTGTGGCCGGATAGGTCTGCGTGAATTCATCGACAAGTTCGTGCGTGTCGATGTTGTAGCTGGTGAGCGTCTCCGAGGAATCGGCCACCCAAAGCAAATCGCCTTCCAGATCGATTCCCCACGCGCCGCGTCCCGTCGGCAGCGGCCATTGGTCCACGGACTGAAAATTCTGCGTGTCGAATACGTAAATCGTCGACACCATCCGGTCCACTACGAATAGCTGCCCCCGCTCCTGGTGCACGACCATGCCCGCGAGATTGCTTGTTCCCAGCAGGCGGATGTTGCCCAGGGCCGTAGCGTCCTCGGCGTTGAAAGCATTGAGGGTTTGCGCGCCTTCATACGAAACGAACAGGGTCTTTTCAACCTCGTCCACGGCCAGGCCGACGGGCCCGGACATCCTCGAAGCCGAATACCAGGTCTGCGCGTGGTAGAGTTCGTCATCGATCAGCACGTAAGCTAGAAGCGGAAAATTCAAAAAAGCCACGTTGATGTTGCCGATGGCGAATACGGTATTTTTTATCGGAGGCGGATCGACCTGCGCCGATGAGGGAACGGCTGAAAATAACATGGCGCATGCTACGCACGCCGCCACGACAAGGCCGACTCTTTTATAAATGTGCATCATGATAATCACCAAAATCCTTCATTCAATTCACGCTTAAGCGTATCGTAAAACACGACGCAAAGCCAAACGATCCTAACGCAATGAGCGGATCATGTTCAAGGTTAATTTTTTTATTAAATGTTGCGTCGATTCTTAATCGAGGTATTTCTTGGAGGCAAGCTCCAGCGCTTTGCGTCTGGCGCGATCATAGGCGTCAAAAGATTTTCGCGTGGCTTCGGCAATGCGTTGTTTTTCTATGCGAAGCCTCTTGGGATCACCCATGATGCCATTCACTTTTTTCGCTTTGACGCCGTCGAGATTGTATTTGCTTTACGTCATGGAAACCTCTCTAAGTTGTTGAAATACATAGCATAAGGCCCCGGATCCTGCAAATCGAAATCGTCGCCGTCTTCAAATAGAGGCGAATTCCGGTCATTGACGAAAAGATGCGTAGGAAAATGGATTGCCAGAAAGGATAATTCATCCCTCGGAGTAGCTGTGGCGTCGATCAGGATTTCTCCAATGATCTGGCCATCATGATAATGCGGCCACGTCGTCAGTTCCGCCACCCAAATAAACTTCGGCATCGGCATCTGGCGATAGATTCTATCGACGCCGCCGGGTATGGGATTGTTAACTCTGAATCGTTTGTATGATCGCGATGACGTTAGAAAAAGTCGAGTGACGACTTCGTTCATAGGAACGCCAAAGGATTCCGGCCGAAAATCCGAATTCCGGCTGATATATTGCGCAACAATGTCCTCGACATATTCGGCGGAAAGATAAATTTTCTCGTACACAGGTACGACAAATCTATCGATATCTTCCAAAGCATACTCGGAGTTATGACCAGTATGAGTTGGCGAACCGGCCCAAAGCGCTTGATAAGGCATAAAATTGTCGTCGTTGACAATGTATCCGCGAACAATATCGGAAGTTCGATTCGATGGCGAATGCTCATTGATAATCGGCATAGGCATGTGCCCGATTACTGTAATCGCATGCTCTTTACTGCTCAAACCCGCGACAACAGGCAAGCCGGATTCAACGTAGTAATATAGCAGGCGGTAAAACTGGTACGGGTTCGTATTTTCATCGTTTTGAAAGCTTTCGAGAAAATAATTTAACGGATAAAATCCAAACGACGAGAAGATTTCCGTGACCTGCTCGATAGTCAATCCTTTTGAAGGAATTAAACGACCGAGAGAGAGGTCATGTGTCATTTGTGTCAATTGATAGGGATATTTTTCGCCATAGTAACAATATTTTTCAGAAAAATATCGAAACACCATCCAACAAGAGGCGTGAGCGCAGATCGTCACATCGGAATCTTGAGAAATGTATGGAAAACCTCGCACCGACATCGGACTTCCAAGGATATGTGTTTTGTATTTCGCAGTAGGGATAAATCCTTCAACAAATCCCAATTTCCCGGGATCAAAAACTGTTCGTCCGATTGTGCGAATCCTCGTCGGACGAATCACGCAAAATCCTATGTAATCATCGTTATAATCACTTAAGGTCCAAAGTCTTTCTCGCTCGACTTGTACTCGGAAAAAATTGAGCCGTATGTAACGAGCAGGATATTCGGCGAACTTTTTTGCATAGTAATTGTAAAAGGTGTCTCGATAGTCCTTGTCATGGTAATGCTTTTCAACAAGTACAGACTTGGCAGTATCCTTCAAATAGCTTTTCAATTTTGATGCATCGCTAAAATGATCTGAAGAATCCTCTGTTTTAAGCCATCCTTGACAAAACCTCGCCATGGTTTCCCAGTCACCCAAGGAAGAAAAATGAATTAAAACGAAGAAATCATTCTCGTCAATCACGGGCATTTTTCAACTCCTTCATCAACATCTATAAGGAATACGAAACGATGAATTACTTAATCGCATAGTCGGAACATGAAACCGGATATCATACAAGAGACTCGTGGTCAAAGAATTTCATCGGACTGTTTCCTCTTCAGGGCAAACGCATCTAAATACCCAACACCCTTAAGAGATAGTCGTCATTCCATGCAGCCATGAGCCTTCTGCTTCGGTTGCTGAGTTTTTTCTCAGACGTTTCGCTTTTAATCATGTTCAGAGCCAATCGTCGCAAGGCCGCGAGATTTTCCGCGGCGTGTCCGGTTCTGACGCGCGAGTCGTCTTCGCGAAAAGTGACATCCAGCGACCAATGCAGGCGGTTTTCCACTCCCCAGTGCTCTCGTGTCGCCTTGAGAAATCTTTTTTTTGATCGACGATCTTTTCCGCGATCTTTTTCTGGCAACCCATGGCATCGATGGTGACGATGCACCCGGCCAGGTCCAAAGCCTTCAGAAGCTCGGGAATGGCGGTGATTTCATTGCTCTTATCATTCACTTTCACCTGCCCCAGGGCCAAGCCGTTTTGCGAAGCCCACGCACTGACAATGTAGGGCAAACCGGCGTCTTCATTGCGGGCGCGGCGTAGAGCCTTCCCGTCCAGAGCGACGATCTCTTCGCCGACGCGAGAGCGCAGGCTTTGCGTCCATCGCATGAAGCAATCCATGAAGGCGCGCGGATCAATGGCGCAAAAAACGCGGTTAAAGGTGTCGTGAGACGGAATGCCGCCGGGAAGCTCCAAAAAGCGGCTTAACCAGTCGCGGCGGGACTTTGCGAAGGTTTCCATGTCCGTGAATCCCTCTCCCCCGCAAATCAGGCAGCACACGCCGATGACCAGGATGTCAATCAGTTTATGTTCGCGCGTTCGAAACCACCAGACCTGGCAAGAGGGGCGCAATGTGGTGCGCTATGTTCACAAAGACGACGTGACGGAGCTGCGGAAAGCCATCGACGGTTACGCCCGGTTCATGGACCTCGCGCACCAATATGCCGATGAAATCATTCGTCGCTCACGGCGGGAAAGGCAAAGAAACGAAAAAAAGAGAAAAAGAACCGCATCATCCGGCTATAGGTCCAAAAAGACTAAGATTTAGATGCGTTTGCCCTGGCCGCCCTAGGTACTCGCTTGAAAACTTTTATTCTCAAATTTATAATGAACATATTCGAAATTGATTTCGAGTTTTTTTGGAGCAACCAATGATCTTAATGCACAATTTACTTAGCAACCGAGAAAAGGCCGTGATTATTTGGGTTTTTCTATTTTTTATTTGGGCATTATTAAAACAAGATTTCAGACAATCTTTATTAAATCTTCTTAAAACATTTTTTAAGAAAAAAATTATTGGTGTCGTGCTGTTAATGGCATTCTATGTTTCTACATTCATATATTTATTAAAAGAAATTGGATTTTGGGATAAATCTTTAATCAAGGAATCCGTAATTTGGTTTTTTGGAACAGGTTTCATAATGTTAATGAATTCAAACGAGGCCACACATGACATCGGTTACTTTAAAAAATCAATCACAAATAATATTAAATTTGTTTTAATAATGGAGTTTATAATAAATTTTTATTCATTTAATATATGGATTGAGATAATTATTTTTCCTATTCTGATGTCAATCGGCATTCTAAGCGCCATATCTGAAACGAAAGAAGAGAACAAGCAAGCAAAAAAGATCACTGATTCCTTAATGGCTATATTCGGAGTTATTTTACTCTCTTTTACCTTATGCGAAGTTGCTTGTAATTATAAAACGATAGCAACAATACATAGCATAAAATCCATTGTTTTAGTCCACTATTTACGATTTTATTTATCCCATTTATTTATAGTTTTTCACTACTTATGCTCTACGAAACACTTTTTATTAGAATCGAATGGTTTCTTAAAAACAACAACCAACTATGCACTTTTGCAAAACATTATATAATGTTATATTTCCTCATTGACTTAAAGAATCTATCTGAATTTTCCACTTATATCAGCAATTATTTTTCAAATATCAATGAAAGAGACGATGTAATCAATATAATCTATCGTTTTAACACGCGAAATAACGACAAGCCAGACAATAAATTACAAAGCTAATGCTATTTTGATTTATTTTATATGTTTTTCCCGTCAATACATATAATATTTTGATTAGACCAACTATCATTACAATTAATCATATTCCTACTCCACTACGGCCACCTGAATGACGCGGCTGCCGGCGCGGCCGCTGTCGTCCACGGCGCGGACGCTGAAAGTGCCGGGGCGGGCTTTCCAGAAAAGGGATTCGTCGCGCGCGGCTTTGCCCACGTATTCCTCGTTGATGAACCAATGCACCCACTTAACGTCGGCGTCGGCGGTGGCCGCCAGGGGGATGGTCTGTTTGTCGGTTTCGTGCGCGCGGACGCTGTAGACCACGCCGGATTGCGGCGATGTGATATGCGGCGCGATGCCCCGCGCGGCCCGGTCGTCCAGGCGGCAGGCTGGCAAATAAGGCGGCGGCTTTTTTCGCGGCATTCCCGCGCGGGCGAAAAGTTTGTCCAGATCCGAACTCCAGAACTCGTAAACCTCGGTGCGCGTCGTGGCCGCGTTGGCGTCGCAGGCACGCAGGCCCGTGACGTTGTCCACGTACACCGGGCGGTGGATGTCGCACTTCTTGATCGGCGAAGTCCCGGGGATGAACCAGGTCGCCGCCGTGTGCGTGCAATGCGGTCCGGGCAGCTTTCCCGACACGGGGCAAACGTTGACGCGCGCCAGGTTCAATTTTTTCGACGGCTCAGGGCGGCGTGCATCAAACGGCCGGATCGCGCGCAGCGCGTCGATGATTTCAAAAAACAGCGGCCCGGCGGCCTCGCGGCCCACGAAAACCGGATTGCCCGTCCCGTCGAAATTGCCGAGCCACACCGCCAGAACGTACGGCCCGACCACGCCCACGGCCCACGCGTCGCGGAAAGCGTATGACGTGCCGGTTTTCCATGACACGACGACGGGATCATGCACCCACTGGCTTTCGAATCGCTGCCCGGGGCGCGTGTTGGCCGCCAGCATGTCCAACGTCAAGAAGGCGGCTTCGGGCTTGAGCACTTCCCGGCCGCCGCCTGCAGGATCGTCCGTCGCATAGCGCAGGGGCTTGAGCCGCCCGTCGTTGGCCAGCATGGCGTACAGCCCGACCAGTTCCTCCATCGTCACCTCGACGCCGCCCAGAACGACGGCCAGGCCGTAGAAGCCTTCGTGTTTGAGCCCGCCGATGCCGACGTCGGAAAGAAATCCGTAGAATCCCGAGCCGCGCAATTGCGTGGTCAGGTCAACGGCAGGCACGTTGCGGCTGTTGATGAGCGCCACGGTGGCGGACTGCGGCCCGCGAAACTCGTTGTCGAAATTTTCCGGATTGTAAGCGCCGAAGCGCATGGGCGCGTCTTTGAGAATCGAACGGGGATGGATGACGCCCTGCTCCATGGCCAGCGCGTAAATGAAAGGTTTGAGCGCCGAACCGGGGGAGCGCGGGGCCTTCGCGCCGTTGACCTGCCCCTGAATTTCAGGATCGAAAAAATCCGCCGATCCGACCAGGCCCAAAACCTCCATGCTGCGATGATCCACGAGCATGGCCGCCGCGTTTTTCACGCCGATGTTCCTGCGCCTCTCGACGTATGACGCAATGATCCGCTCCATGCTTTTTTGCACCGGCAGATCCAGCGTTGTCGTGACGGCGGACGAGGTATAATCGGCGCGCTCGACATCCGTCACCAGGTGCGGCGCTTCGAAAGGCAGATCGGCGCGGCTTCGCATGGCCAGGGGCCCCGTAATGCTCAATTCTTTTTCATCGGCGCCGGGATGTTCATCGAGCCATTGCCGGGCCAGGCGGCGGCGCGCCGTGAGCATGCCCGGCGGCTCGACGCCCCGAGCACCCGGTTCGCGGCGTGCGGGATTTTGCGGCATGACCGCCAGGGCCGACGCCTCGGCCAGGCTCAACTCCGACGGCTCTTTTCCGAAATAGATCAGGCTCGCCGCGTACGCGCCCTCGATGTTCCCGCCGTATGGAGCAATGTTGAGATAAGCTTCGAGAATTTCGTCCTTGGAATAATGAAGCTCGAACAATACGGCGGCGCATACCTGTTTGATCTTGCCCCAGGGCGTCGTGGAATCCATGTCATGCACCAGGCGCGCCAGTTGCATGGTGATAGTGGAGCCGCCTCGGCGCTGTCCCTTATGCACGTAGGTTTGCAGCGCGGCCTTGACCAGGGCGACGGGATTGAAGCCCGGATGGCGATAGAACCAGCGGTCCTCGTAAAGCATCGTGGCCTCGATCAGCTTCGGGGAGATTTTGCTTAGAGGAACGCGCAGGCGGTAGCGGTCGTCCTCGGCGAGGATCAGGCGAAGCAATTGGCCGTTTCGGTCGTATATGGCTCGGCCGAACGGGCGATTGCCCGTCAGCGGCGGCTTGAGCACCGTCCAGCAAACGACAAGGGCCGTCGCGACGATAATCGCCCCGCGCAGCCTCGGCCGCTTTAGAATGCCTTGCAAATGCTCGACGGATGATTTCATTATTCGTTTCCCGCACAGCCGGGGGCGGTCGCTCGACCTTGAGGCTCTCGACAGGCTGTACTACTAATGTTGAAATTCTTTGCGTGGCGTCACGATTTTTTTCTCACAACATATCCGTCGCGAAGCCAAAGTGGGCTTTTTCATAATGCTTATGGTCCCTTTCCCACGGCTCTGACGAGCCGAGCTATTCACTGTCGCCCTGCGGGCTCGCACAGGCGAGGGCGCCTGTGCCACACACGTCTACAGGGCCGAAGCCATGCACCTTTCGCCCGGGCACGTCATGTGTGGCACACCCGCCCTCGGGTGTGAAGGAATGCCTGGCAAGCACATTTGGTTGCGGCCGAAGGGCCGCGCTGTGCCACACATGATGTGCCCGGGCGGTGCGCAGATGATTAATGAGTGATTTCATTACTCGCTTCCGACGACCTTGATTTTCGCGCCCAGGGAGCGAGCCTTGACGTTTTCATCGTACATGGATTCGCCGTAGGCCGGCGGCACGGTGAACTCGCCGCGTGTGGTGGCTTTTATTCTGTAAGCGAATTCGGCGACCGTATCTCCCACGTCGCCGTAAAGCACCACGCGATCCTCGCGGACGTCGGCGTATTTCGGACGCCAACTGGAGCCGGACATACTGAGCCTGCCGACCATTCCGCCGGAGGAGCCGCCCCGTTTGAACACCGGATCGAATCCGCCGGGCAGCAAGTCCACGACGGCCAGGTTGTAATGGGTCTTGCCGTCGGTGGAACGCATTTTCAACTTGACGATGACTTCCTGCCCGATCCGCACTTCGCTTAGAGCCTCGCCCTTATCATTTTGGTAATCGCGGTAAAACTCGATCTTGTCCGCCAGCACTTCCGTAGGAGGCTGCGCGTCGAATCCCGCGTAAATGACCTGGTAGAAAAGCGGTGCGTCGGCGTTGGATGAAACTTTAATGCTTGTCGCATCTTCGGAGAACGTAACTTTTGGGAAAAGCCCCGGTTTGAAACCGAGTTTTTTCGCTTTGCCGTCTTTGCCGATTTCCTGAATCGCCACTTTTTTCAATACGCCTTCATCCGATTCCTTTTCTTTGATCGCCGAGGTGTAGGCCTCCAGGGCGTAGACCGTCATGGCGCTGCTCAACGTATTGTACCCACCCTTTTTGACGCCGCCCGCCACGCGCTCGATGAACTCGCCCTTAAGTTGCTCCAGGCGTCCCGGGAAATGTTTCGCCAGGATCATCATGTACTGAGCCAGGAAAATTCGGCTGTCGTAAAAATCCCGCCAGTCGGGTTCCAGAACATCCGCGAATTCAACTTTGCGAATGATCCGGTCGGCTTCTTTATCATCACGCATGAGCTGGTATGTTCCCGCGAGATAAACGGCGGTCAGATCGCCGTACCAGGCGTCTTTTTGCTTTTTGGCCAGGTACTCACGCAGTTCCGCCAGTTGCCCCGCGGCCAGTTCGCCGTTGCGCGCGAGGATATACAGGGCGTAAGCGCGCTGACGGGCGTCATTCATGGATTTGAGTTTTCCGCCGGCGATTTTGCGCAGATACTTCAGACTCGATTCGAGCATTTTGGGCTGCACCGAAACGTCGCGGGCTTTGGCCTCGGTGAGAAACTGCGTGGCGTATATGGTCTGAAAATCCGAAACGTGGGAATTGGCGGCCCAGAAACCGAACGCGCCTTCGCTGTTTTGCCTGGCCTGCAACACGCGCATGGTCCGGTCGATGGATTTTTTCGCAACTTCAAAATTCATGCCGAAATCCTTATGATCACGCAGCACCAGCGCCGGAACCGTCTGGCTGACGATCTGCTCGGTGCATCCGTGGGGGAATTTCTCCAGGTAATCGATGAGTCCTTGAGACAGTCCCAGAGGCAGCGGCGACACCGTGACTTTGAGTTTGCGGTAGTGCGGGAACATCCGGCGCGTGATGGGAATCTCGGCCTTGCCGCCTTCTAAAACGCCGCTTTCAACGCTGGTCATGTACGGCGTGGGCGGGCGAACGCTGAGGCTGATGGTGTAACGGACTTCCTCGCCCGCGCCTTTGGCCGTAAACGTCATATCCGCGTTGCCCAGGCCGTCGCCCGCTTTGATGCGGAATCGCGCCGTCGCTTCACGGCCCTCGGCGATTTTCAGCGTCTGCTTCGCGTCGCCCGGAATTTCCAGGTTGCCGGTGGCGCGCAGGCTCAGTTCTACGTCAGCTTCGCCCGAGTCCTCGACGTTGTTGGCCACCGCGACGCTTGTCTCGAATACGTCGCCGGGGCCGACGAACATGGGCACGTTTGGCGTGACGACAAAAGGCCCGCGCACGACGGACTTTTGCGAAGCCCTGCCGATGGCCTGGTTCGACACGGCGACGGCCATGACGCGGATGGTCCCGTTGAAATAATCCGGGATCGTGTATGAGAGTTTGCGCACTTTCTTGTCGGCGTCGACGATGCCGGACCAGAAGACCACGGGCTTGTCGCGCTTTCTCTTGAAGGGATTGAGGTTTTTGCCGAGCAGTTCCCCTTCCATGTCGCCGCCGGCTTTGGAAATTGACTGTAGGATGCTGTATTCGGGGAGAATCAGATCGAGGATCTGCCTGGTCTCCACTTCCAGCGCTCGTTTTTGCATGAAGAATTTCAGCGGATCGGGCGTGCCGTATCCGGCCACCTGCAGGATGCCTTCGTCCACGGCGAACACGACGATCTTCGAGGGATTGTTCGTCGAATATTCGATTTCGAAATCGTCGCCGGGTTCGGCGAGTTCAGGTGCGCTTAATTTCACATCCAGCGTTCTTTTGTTTTTATCCACGGTAAACGGCGCCACGCCGTAAGAAAGCGGGCTCATGAAGATTTCCCGGGATTTCAAATCCCTGACGAAGGCCACGTTGACGTAGGCGTTGGCTTCGATGCCTTCGGGAATGTCGATGGTTTCGATGGTGCTGGTCGTGTTTGTGGTAAACCACTTGTGCGCGTAGACCTTGTCGCGCTCGATGGTGATGATGCCCGAACCGGTGTACGGGGCCTTGATGTTTACGAAGATAGTCTGGCCCGTGGCGTAGTCGGTTTTGTCGAGCTTGACTTCCAGTTGCGCGTTGCGTTCCAGGTCGCGCGTCAGGTTGGCCTTGCCCATGACGGAGAAGCTGATGCTGTTGAGCTTCACATCGGAAGCATCCTGTATCGACAGTTCGTAAGTTCCCGGCTCGTCCGTCGGCAGGCGCATCGAGTAGCCCGCGGCGGGAATGGTCAGATCGTCGATGCGCTTCGTGATTTCCTTTTCCACGGACTGATATTTATAGGTCCCGTTGTTCTGGCGCATGAGGACCGACACGTATCGCTTTTCTATCAATACCGCCTTGAGTCCCGTGGTTTCCACTTTTTTAAGTTTCGAATTCACGGCGATCAGGTGGACCTTGCGCACGCCGCCCTTTTTGATGGACTGCAAATCGCCGTCGGCCTTATAGCCCACGAGATTTTCCATGGGCGACACCATGATCGAGCATTCGGTTTTCACTCCGCGCCCGGCGTCGGCCTCGAATCCCTCGGCGTGAAACAACACCTGGTACGTGGCCTTGTCGTACTTGCTCAGGTCGACGGGGAAGACCGCCGCGCCGGTCTCATCGGTCGTCTGCTCGGGCAGGCTTTCGGAATACGTGCGCTCGGCGCGCATGGGATCGTAGAAGGTGTAATCCTTAAGAGGCCTGAAGCGCGGATAGCTGGGATACAGCGTGATTTCGCCGGTCACGCGCCGGTTAGCCGCCGGCGTTCCGAAAAGATTGTGAAGCTCCACGCGGGCGCTCAGTTGATCCGGGGAAACCCAGCCGTCGAGTACGGAAGGCTCGAAGCCGGCCTTGATCCGCATTCGGTCCGGCAGGAATTCCTCCACGCGGATCGAGGTATAACCCAGGTGATCGCCGAGTTTGTCGTCTTTGTCGATCAGGTAGGCGTTGATGGAATAGACGCCCGTCGGCGAGTTTTCCTCCGTCGCATACTCCAGTTCCACGAATCCCGTTTCATCCAGGGAGAGGCGCTGCTTATAAATCTCCATTCCCCGTGGATCATTGATGACGGCCTGAATGGGAACCTCCTTGGCGGGAAATACCCAGTCCGGAGTTTTGGCGATCAGGCCGACATGGAATTCATCGCCGGGCCGGTAGATGCCCCGGTCGGAGAACAGAAACGCCTTGAGTTTTCGGGAGCTTCCCATGGTGGAAACGCCGCCGGTATCGAAGCGAGAGTAGTTCAAAGTCCGGTCCCAGCGGTCCATGGGCAGAAAGGAAATGTCGGCGCCTTTGCGTATGACGTAGGCGACGGGCGTTTTGTCCTTGGTGAAATCCATCAGGGGCGGAAAATCGGCGCGGCCCTGCGAGTTCGTGGCTTTGACGATGACGGGCAGGCCGTTTTTACCCAGAATCTCCACCATGGCGCCGGGGACGGGCTCGCCTGTCGAAACCGATTGCACAAAAACAATGCGATTGTCTTCCACGTCGGATTTGGCCAGCACACCCAAGTCCGTGAGAAGCACGAAACGCTGATCGCTCGGCCCGTCGACGTATTTGCCCTCCACGTCCCAGCTTTCGACTTTCAGCAAAAACAGGCCGCGATTTAAAAATCCCAACTTGTCCTTGAGATAATTCGTAAAATCGACGGCGGTGTATTGCGTTTTGGAAGGATCCGAGTCGTCGAGCTTACGGATGTCGGTAAAGATTTCCGAGATGTTTTCCTCGTTGAAATTGTAGTTGCGAAATCGCGGACTTTGGAAATCGCCCCAGGTCTGGCTGAGAAGATGATTGATCTCGGTGGGCACGATGCGGGCCAGGCGGATGCGCAAAGCGTCGACGCCGACGGTGAGAACTGAGAGCTTCTTGTCGCCGGAGACGCTCAGAATCGAGCCTTCGTGCATCACGCGCACTTCCTGCGGGAATTCCGGTATCCCCGCAATGGCATCATACTCCTTGGCCAGCATGTATCCGCCGTAAGCCTTGGTCCCTTTCTTCACGCGCACGTAAACATAGCGCCCGACGGGAGCTTTATACTTGTAGGTGTGCTGCGTGGTGACTTCGCTACGCGCCGGAACAAGTTCGAGCTTGAGCGGCTTGCTGATGGCGAGGATTTCCGGGCCGATTATGGCGGGATTGCTCCAGTAATAATCCTCTACAGCCTTGTCTTTTTCCGTCGCCGGTTTGTCTTTCGGTAGAAGCCAGGCCTGCAGGTTCCGCGTCATCTCCTCTTCGTACGCGCCGGCGGTCGTTTGCGCGACCAGGATCTGCTCCGATTCGAATTCCTCATTACGCGCAAAGCTGAACTCCACGCCGCGCATTCGAAAATAGCTGAACATTCCCGGAACGCGCACTTTGCGCTTGATGGCTTTTTCGGAAGGCGCGCCGCCGAGAGCGGATTCGACGCCTTTTCCGACGAGCACTTCCATGTAGACGTCTTCGGGGGGAATGCCGATGTTTTCCGAATGAACAAAGGCGTGGGCGTGCTTTTCATCGTATTCGACGGTGAACTTGTATTCGTCGAAATTCTTCGGATTGTCCTTTTGCGCCACGCGCAGCCGGATATTTTCTTCCAGGCTTTTTTCATCCACCGGATGCGTGAAACTCAGATCGGCGACAACTTTCTTGACTTTCGGGTCCTTGGGATCCTGATAAAACTGTGTTTTACCGAATTCAGCCGCGAAACCGGCGGTGGTGAATTCGATCTCGTATTCCCGCAGGCGCACGTGCCGGGGGAAAAGTTTCTTTTCCATTTTCACGTCGAACGTCTGCCCGACGGGCCAGTCGTTTTCCGGCTGAAAAACCAAAAGCGCGTCGTCGCGCCAAAACCATCGGCCCTGAATGGGAGGATCGATCAGGACGCCCTCTTTCACATCCTCATCCATCTCTTCCAGTCGTGCGGCGGAGCCGCTGAACTGCATTTCCAAAGGATTGGGCTTCGCGTCGTCGATATCCAGCCGCGTGGGCTTCGGGGTTATCACATCCACGGAGAGCTTGATCGGCTCGGGAGGCTTGAGCCATTTGCTATAAGCGTAATACCCGGCCAATGCGACCAGGAAAACGCCCAGGAAAACTTTTATCCGTTTCGGCGTGAGAAATACCCGGACTTTACTGGCGGCGGGAGTCAGGCTTTTCGCCGTACCTTGCAGCCATTTCGGCGGCGTCCAGGCCACGGAGCCGAACAGCGCCGCGAGCAAAGCGAAAAGTTTTTGAACTAAAGCCACGATCAGTCGAGTGATGCGATTCATGACGGCGCTCCCGGCGAGGAAAATTGCAGCATTGCAAATTATCCGGAATTATTCATAAGCAAAATGATTACCAGATTTTTTATGGAATAACACTATTTTTCCATGTACATGAAAAAGCCGCGAAAAACAGCAAATTACATGCACTTTGGAAGCGTCATGACCGTCGGAGGGGAAATTGTTTTCTCAACACAAACCAGCGCTTAAGCCTATATTCATAGAATTTTTATATAAATAATAGATATTGTGTGGATTTTCCAGAGCCTTGAAGTAACTTCAACGCCTACCACCGCTCGCGGAGCTTCCGCCATATATCCGTACGCAGGAAGCTGTCGTCGACGCTTGATTCCATTTCGAGAAACAGGCTGTAGGGCATGGTGTATGAAAGAAGTTCTCTATCGATCTTGCCGCGTTGGGAAATGTCGAAAAAACCGATGACCCCGCGGGGATTGTCGCTTTCGGCCTGGGCATAGGCGAACAGGATCGACTGACACGCGGCGCCCCATGACGACACCGTGGCGTCGATTGCTCCTCGCTGAAAACCGGCCAGCGTCACCAAGGCGGAAAGCTGATCCGGATTCACGAACATCAGAACCAGTGAGACATCCTCATCTTCCGACACCTGATCGAGCGGCTTGCAGACAACGAACTCAGTCGGCACATCGCGGCATGGGAGAGCCTCCGCCCAGCGAGCGGCGACTTCGGGGCTTTTGAAAAATCGCTCGCCCTCGCCCATGTCAAAGGTTTGCCCGTTGCCCAGATCGGCTTTTCCTCCGGTCGACAAAAGTCGGTCGATCGGAAATCCGATGTAAAAGTTCCCGAAACCTAAGCCCACTCCTCCGCCCGGACAGCCGCTTGTTTTACGATCAAAAACGACAGTCCGGCCTTTGGCGGCTGCGCGCAACATGGCGCCGACGCACCCCCGACTGCCTTCTTTAAACTGCGTGGCTTTTTCCGGCCGCGTATCGGTCAACAAAACAGCCACCGACGACTGTTTCAACGCCAGGGCTTCGGCGATTTTGCTATGCATGAAAACTCCTTCGTCTCGCTTTTTCGAAGACCGTTAATCCGCAATCAATTTAAGTCTGATGCTATTGGGAAAGCAACGTTTTATCATTGATCCCATAAGCAACATTAGCCCGCATTTCTGACCAGGTTTTCTCGCGAGGGCGTTGAGACGGTTGGGCAGACCTCCGAAAAACCACATCGACCTCGACGAAGTCCAATGCCTACTGGCTAAAGCCTTATCGAAAGTTGCCGTTGCCTGAAGGCTCAACGTGGCGAGAACAAGCCTTGTACGAGCGCTCTCGGGAGGTGACCAATCAGTTGCTATTGATGCGCCCATGAATCGTTCTTATAGAATTGACTGGTAGTTAGAGAGTCGTCTATTTCAAGGTTTTTTTTAGATCGATAAGGATCATTACATCCTTAATACCCTTTTGCGGTCCAAATTCCACGGCAACGGAGCCGATTTGTCCTTTTGCCGGTTTTTTTTGGATTTCTTCTTTGCGCTCTTTGGAAAGATCACTTTCAAGAATCTGGTCCATTAGTCGTTTTGCAAAATAAAAGCCCACGCGAAATCGACCTTTCATTATCAATATCCAAAAGACGGTCTTTTTCTTCCAGGTCACCTGGCATAACCAGCTTTTTCCATCCTTGTAAAATTTCCAAGTCTCACTCAAATCCGGATGCTCAGTTCGGATTCTGGCGAAAAGCTTTTGCCACGCGCCCTTGGCCCGGCCAATGGCTTCGAGAATGGAATCATCTGTCGGCGGCACATTTGGATCGTTAAAGTATGGTGATTTCATATCGTTCTCCCGCAATGTTGAATCGTGCCCAGTATAAACTTACTGGAAGCTTTTGTCCAAAAATGCCCACATTTTTTGGTCACACCTATGGTCACACACAAAAGTCGCAAACACGTCAATGCTTGCGGCCTTTGGATTTTCTTGCTGAAGCGCATGGGAATCGAAATCCATGCCCCCTATCCTCTGATCGGCGTCATCGTCGGAAATTGCAAAAGTCCTGTAAAGACAGCGTAATAATTATTACATTTCTTCCGTGCCGCCAATTTCTCCGAATTGAGCGCAGAAACTCAGTAAATGAATGAATTTTCAATTTGGGCTATTATGCCCGATAACCCTTGAAACCCCAATTTAAGCGTGTACAATGGCCGCCGAGTCCAAACTTCCAAGGGGAAAACAATGCAAATCGCCGATAGAATGAGCCGCCTCGGTACGGAAACCGCTTTTGAAGTTCTGGCCAAAGCCCGGAAGCTCGAAGCGCAGGGGCGCGAGATCGTTCATCTGGAAATCGGAGAGCCCGATTTCGACACGCCGCAAAACATTATCGACGCCGCCAAGGAAGGGCTCGACAAAGGATTCACGCACTACGGCCCGTCCGCCGGGCTCCCCGAACTGCGCGCCGCTATCGCCGAGGACGCGGGAAAGCGCCGCGGCCTTTCTTTCAAGCCGGAAAACGTGGTGGTCACTCCCGGCGCCAAACCCATCATGTTCTACGGGATTATCGCCATCGCCAACGAGGGCGACGAGATCATTTACCCGAATCCGGGATTTCCGATTTACGAATCGGTCATCAATTTCATGGGCGCGAAACCCGTCCCGGTTCCCTTGCTGGAATCCAAGGGATTTTCCTTCGACGTCCATCAGCTTCTGGACCTGGTTACGGACAAAACCCGGCTGATCATTCTCAACTCGCCCCAAAATCCCACCGGCGGCGTTTTGACGCGGGAAGACCTCAAGGCCGTCGCCGACGTCGCCAAGGAAAAAGATATCTGGGTGCTTTCCGACGAAGTATATCTCAACATGGTTTACGAAGGGAAATTCGAAACCATCGCCACGGAAGACGATATCCTGGACCGCCTGATCATCCTGGACGGATTTTCCAAAACCTACGCCATGACCGGCTGGCGCGTGGGCTTCGGCATCATGCCCGAAACACTCGCCGACCACGTTACGCGCCTTATGACCAATTCCAATTCCTGCACCAACAGCTTCGTGCAATACGCCTGCATCGAGGCGATCAAAGGCCCGCAGGACGCGGCCCTGAATATGGTCGCCGAGTTCAAAAAGCGCCGGGATTTCATCGTGGACGGCCTTAACGACATTCCGGGAATTTCGTGCCTGAAACCCAAGGGCGCGTTCTACGTTTTTCCGAACGTCAAAGAGCTTGGCAAAAAGAGCAAGTGGCTGGAAAATTTCTTCATGGAAGAAGCGGGCGTGGCGTGCCTGACGGGAACCTCCTTCGGCGCTTACGGCGAAGGCTACATGCGTTTTTCCTACGCCAACTCCATCGCCAACATTGAAAAGGCGCTTAACAATATTCGCGAATCGCTCAAGAAACTTTAAGAAATACGACGGTCGTATCGAAGCTGCATAAGCGGTTTTTCCTGCCCTGAGCAGCGTCGAAGGGAACCGCGATTGCAGGGCCGTGAAATGAAACTCAATCTCTTTGAAACCCTTCTCATGAATAATCCCGTCAGGGCCGCCATTCAGCGATATTACGAAACTCCGAGATTGTTGAGACTTGCTCCCGCGCCGATTGAGGCGCCGCGCACGCTTGTCATCGGTTGCGGACGGGGCGTGGACATCGAGATGGCCTTTGAATCTTTCGGTTCACGAAGCGTGGCGGCCGTCGATCTGGATCCGGAGCAGGTGCGGCGAGCGCAAAAAAGGCTGGGCAACAAATACAATAAGCGCCTGGAGTTGATCGTTGCGGACGCAGCCGATATTCCCTTCGAGGATGAAACTTTCGATCTCATTCTGGATTTCGGCATCATCCACCATATCCCCGAATGGCGCCGCTGTATCGCGGAAATCCGCCGGCTTCTTGCGCCCGGAGGCCGGTTCATCTTCGAGGAAGTTCCCAAAAAGAAGCTCGATACGCATCGTTACCGGATATTCACCGAGCACCCGCGAGAGGATCGATTCAGCGCAGACGATTTCAAAGCGGCTTGCGAGGGCGAGGCTTTGCGCGTCGATGCCGGACCGTATGAATTCTTCGGTTTTTTCCGGGGCGCGGCAATAAAACAATAGTGGATTCGGAGTTTCACGGGGATTGTCATGGCGAAAAATAATGCGGATGTGGTCGTCGTCGGAGGCGGGCCGATCGGGGCGTACGCCGCCTGGAAATTCGCCGAAAAAGGCGTCGACGTCCTCGTTCTGGAATCCCAAAAAGGCAACCAGGCGCCGTCGCACATCGGCGATTTTCACTTCGACCGGGACGCTTTCGACAATGCCGAAATCCCCTTACCCGAAGACAACCAACTGATTTGTAAATTTCCCGGGCTCACACTTCATTCGCCGAATCCGAATTTGAAGCTGCCTGTCGACGGCGTCGAAACATGGGCGCTGGATTTAAACGGATTCATACGGATGCTTCGCGCAAACGCCAAAACCGCCGGAGCGCGGATCGAGTACGGCGCGCGCGTTGCGGCCCCCGTTCGGGAAAACGGGCGCATCGCCGGCGTCAAAGCCAAAACCGCAAAAGGCGTCAAAGAATATCGGGCGCCCATCGTGGTCGACGCGTCGGGCTGCGCGGGCGTTATCAGAAAACACGTTCCCGCCATGCTTTTTCCCGGCGATGATTTCGCTTTCAATGTTTACATGGAGTATTGGAGCAATGCCGATCCGCCGCTTGAAGACGGCATCCACTCTTACGTCGAGCATCAAAGCTGGACCGCGAAATACCCCGGCTACTGGATCGTCGGCATGGGTCGTCCATTTCCTTTGCCCCGGGTTAAGGAGCTTCACAAAAAGTGGGGGAAGTCGGAATTCGCATGTAAGAAAAAAGTCGAGCGCCGCGTGTCGGGCGTCGTGCCCTACGCGTTTTCCCCGCCCACGTTTGTCGATGACGGCGTTTTGCTTTTAGGCGACGCCGCCGGGACCAACAAACCGTTTAACGGAGAAGGCATCGCCTCGGGGATGCTCCTGGTCAAACTGGCCGCGGAAGTCATCGCCGACGCGGTGCGGGCCGGCGGTACGCGCTCGTCTCTTTGGGAAATCAACCGGCGATACAACGCGGATCTGGGAGCGAAATTCGCATTTATTCGCGCCATGGGTTTCGGGACCATGTCTTTAACGCCCGCCGAGCAGACCGCCACGTTCGAAATGGGCCTGGCGACGGCCGAGGACATGCGCCAGACTTTCACTGAGTACGCGGTGAAACGCCCGGCCCACAAATGGATCGGCCCGTTCCTGCGCCTGGCCTCCAGACCGCGGCTTGCCGCGAAATTCATGGTCATGACGATCAATGCGGCGAAAATATCCGCCCATGTCCGCAACTTCCCGCCGGAAAGCACATTTGCCCTGTGGAATAAAAAATACCGGGACATGGCGGCGGCGATAAGCCGGGCGGAAGGCTGAATTGCGAACTCATTTTGCTTGGGCTTGCGTCATGAAACGGAATCTTGTCTCATCAATAATTATCATCCCAATGGAAAGGATGGGCGCCGAATATGTCCACTGACTGGTCTGAAAAATCAAACGATGAATTGATCGATCTATTGGCGAACGCGGGAATGAACATGCCGAACGGTCTGCCCGAAGCGATCATCGCCCGGGGAGAATCCATCGTCGAGCCGCTTTGTGAAATGCTGCTGAACGAACGCAATCGAGACAAGAACGCCACAGAGGAACTGGCCTGGTCGCGCGGCCACGCGTTCATCTTACTCGGCTTGATCGGTTCGGCAAAAGCCGCGCCGGCCCTTCTCGATTATTTTCGCCTGGAATTGTCATGGGAAGACATGGTGGCCGAGGATGGCATGCAGGTGCTGGGACGGCTTGACCCGGAGGCGATCGATCCCATCATCGGCTACATCGGCGAGCAGGAACGCGATCCCATCCTTCGCTGGGTTGCCGCCGGCGGGCTTGTCAACATCGGCTATTTTCATCCCGAGGAGCGTGAACGCATCACGGATTTTCTCAAAATCGCGCTTGGCGATACAAATAAGAAAAACAATCCCGAACTGACTGGCGGACTGGTGAGTGCGGCGGCTTGTATCGACGATCCGCATTTACAAAAGCAAATTGATTTGGCTTTTGAGCGCGGCGCGGTAGATCGTACGATCATCAACGAGGACGATGTTGAACTCATCCGTATTTCCGTCGCGCCCTGGGCGGACCACATGCCCGAAAACGACCTGATGTATTATTTCAGTGAAAGCTTTTTCACCGTATCCAAAGCGCAAATAGAAAAAAGACGGTCCCTGCGGGAGAAAAAGACGCTTGCCGATCCCGAACCGCATTTTTTTTACCAGGGACCGGAACCCTATCGGCGCGAAAATCCGAAAATCGGCCGCAACGATCCGTGCCCTTGCGGTTCCGGAAAAAAATACAAGAAGTGCTGTCTGGATAGAGACGAAGCGGCCAGACGCGGCGACGACGCCGGAATTTATTCGGAAGAAATCGATTATCTCGATGAAGATTTCATGGAAGACGACGATCTGTTTTACGATGAACATGAAATGGATGAGCATGACAAACGCGTCGCCGCCATCCTGGGAGACGACAACCTTGGCGTCAGGGAAAAATCACTTGCCAAATATCGAAATTACCTGAAAGGCAATCTTTCATTTCCCTGCCTGCTTACGGGAATCGAAGATTTTCTTTGGGAGGAGTATTATGTATTTGGACCCGGCGACGAGGGCAAGTATGAGGAGTTGAAGAAAACGCGGCCGTCCTATACCGACGAATTCGAACTCGTCGACATCGACGACGAAGCAAGCCTTGACGATGGATTGATTGTACAAGTTCAACGCATTTCGGACCGCAAGAAGTTTGCGTTGCCTTTGGCCGACCTCGAAGCCGTCAATATAAATTCGAAAAACTACCTGTTGATTGATGATTACGTCGTCTGGTTCGTGAACTCAAGGTAGGATTGCTTTCGTGGAAAACGAAAACATAATTTCAGGCGGCGAGTCCGGCGCGCTGAAAGCCTTTGTCGATCAGCACTGGCTGATTCTTTTTGCGGCATGGATGATCGGCATGACGGTTTTCCTGGCGCCGTCGCTGGACTTAAAAATTTTCGGCGACGATTTCAACTCCTGGACGAAGATAAACGAGATCAAAGATCAGTCCGCGTCGGCCTTATTTTTCGAGCGCTACGACTCCAGTTTTTACCGTCCCCTGGAAATGATGCTGGTGCGCGCCAACCTGCGTGCGTATGGCTATGAGCCCAAGCTTTACCACGCGCTGACTTTCATCGGGCATTTCCTGACATGCCTTCTGGTTCTCATGCTGGCCCGGCGCATGGGATTGGACAAATTTTCCTCAGTTGTCGCGGCCATGCTATTTAGCGCGCATCAGGCCGGGGCCATGGCGGCGTTGTCCGCGGACAGCGCCGGGCAGGTTTACTCCACCGCCTTCGGGTTGTTATGTCTCATCGCATTGATAAACAAGGACAAGCTCCCTACGCAGATCGGCGCGACGTTTTCATCGTTTTTTCTTTTTGCGGCGCTTTTATCCAAAGACGGCGCCGTGAGTTTTTTCGTCATGGCAATCTTCGTTTTGGCCGTGCATGTGAAGCTCAAACGAATGGCGTGGCGAAAAGCGGCTCAACTGGCCTTGCCCTTAATAGCCGTAATGATCATCTATTTCATTTTGCGTGCGCGGGCGCACATGGCGCCGCCCTCTTTCGGCGATGAGTCCCGTTATCAATTCTGGGCGGGCTTAAACCTTTTCAAAAACCCCGCCCTGATGCTGCTGGCCGTGTTCACGCCTGTCGGCACGCATATCCTTGCCGCGCACCGGCACGACTTCATTTTCCTGACTTTCGTCGCGCACCTGCTTTTAGTTTTGGCCTTCGCCATCCTCGGCGGCTTGTATTCGGCTTATAAAAAAGATTCGGCCCATCGCTACGCAGTTCCAATACTTTTCGGATTTCTTTTGATCGGATTATATCCCGAATGTCTCATGCTTCACGTCAGCGAACTGTATGCGTATAAAGCCATGCCGTTTTTTTGCGTTTTGACGGGCGTTGCCCTGGCGCGAATTTTTCTAAATGCCCTTGCAAAAAACAAATCCTTCGCCGCGGGTTTCATCGCCCTTCTTTTTATCGCCATGCTGGGCCTGAATCTTTCGGGATTTCGCGATAAGGAAAGGCTCATGCGCGCAAACGGCGAGACGGCGCATAACACATTGCGTGAGATCAAGACGCAGGTTCCCAAAATCACGAAAAACACGACCGCCCTTTTGGCCGATGCCGACGATTCCTTCCATTATTCGGTATTCATCTGCCCCGGCGCATACACTTTGGCGGTCCCGCAGGCCTTTCGGATGATCTATGACATCCCCGTCGCCGGTTTTGAAATTGTCCAGGCAGGCAAGGTTGGCGGCACTTGCAAACAAACTTCGGGAGATTGTTTAGCGATTACATTTGGCAACGACCGCGTCAAAGCCGAATTTATTACCGCCCAAAAAAAGTAGTCCGCTTCTTTGCATAATCCTTCAAGCTCACAGTTCGCTTTCCAGTAAACCCCGCGCAATCCCCAAAATCATGACCAGATCGTCGGGCATGGTCAGCGCGTCGAGGATTTGGGCCGGGACGCCCAGGTCGAGAATCATCTGACGCACATTCGTTTCGACCAAAACGCCCGGGATGCCGAAAGTCCCACTTAATTGCAGCAAATTTTGCGGGATGAAATCATCCCACTGTTCGTCGGTCTCGGCCATGATGGCGTCGATTCCCGCGATGAGCTTGTCGATAATGTCGATGAGCGCCTGCGCGCTTTGCGGTGAGATGACAATATCGGTCAGGTCCGGCATATCGCCCGCCTCGATCACGCCGAGCAGGCCGAGGAGATAATCGAAAAGCTCCGGATTGTCGGCATACAGATCGGGCAGCAGCGATATCAGGCGCGCCGCGGCGTCCAGGATATACGCTTCGCCAAGGTCGTATTCCCTGAAGCCGATGGCCGAATGCCCGCCCATTTCCAGCATCAGGATGCGGTCCTGCATGGTGAAGAAAAGGCCGTCTTCCTGCGTCAGGGCCAGATCGGCGACGGCGTCCGCCAACGGGCCGCCGGCGTAATCGGAAACGTTTTGCACGAGATCATCCACGCCCATATCGCCCACGTATAAAACATCCAGATCGGCGATAAGCCAGTTCACCACGCGAACGATATTGATAAGCGCCCGGTAAAATTGCGCTTTGCTGCCCGTGAGTCCCGTCAACTCCCCGTCGGCCCTTGTGAAGTTGCCCCGGGCGATGTGGTACTGCGCGCATTTGACGCCCTCGCAAGTCGCGGGAGGATGAATATAGACTTCCTCGGTCCAGCCGGAAGGAGGATCGAGTTCCTGGATATAGCCCGCCTTCCATCTTTCGCACGCGGCCAAAATGAAAAGGCCCACGCCGTAGGCCACGGGTTCGCCCTTGAGGACTTCGTTGTAATAGTACACATCCCCCGGCGAGGTGCCGTAGGAGGTTCCCAGTAAAAGCGCGTCGCCGTTTTCATCGATGACGATCTGATTGATGGCGGCCTGCATCCAGCGGTCCAGGTCTTCGAGGCGATAGGCATCGAAAACGCCGCCTTCGCCCAGTCCCATGGCGACGCCGTATGAATATAGCAGTCCCGCGCTGGTCTCCAGGTAGGTGTCGTCGCGATTCAAAATGGTGTGGAAACGCCCGTAAAGATCCTCATATTTAAGAATCTGTTCCAGCATCGAATTGAGTTCCCGGCTGATGGAAAAACTCATATTCTCTTTGATTTCCGAGGGCAGGTAACGCGCGGCCATGCTCATGGAAGCGAAGATCCAGCCGTTGCCCCTGCCCCAGTAGATCTGTTCGGCGGGCGCCAGTTCGTTCGTGTCGTCGTCGTAGCGGTGCCGGTATAGCCCCACGCCCGGATCGCGCAGTTTGCCGCGAAACACCTGAAGTTGCAGAGCGTATTCCTCGAAGGCTTCGGTCTCGCCGGTGATTTCCCCGTACTTGAGCAAAAACGGGCCGACCATGAAAAGGGTGTCGATCCAGATTTGATTGCCGGAAAGCCAGCCCATGTGGTTCAGGCCGCCGCCGGATGTGCGCCCGGCGACGTTGCGGATATACGCCCAGACGTCATCGGCGACCTTCATATATTTTTCATTTTGCGTTTTTTCGTAAAGAAGCAAAGCCAGATACCCGGGGATGCTCGTATCCGACGAGGCGACGTGATAGCCCGCCTCGATATGATAATCCAGCCAGTCCCGCACATATTGCAGATAGGCGGGATCGCCCGTGGCATCCGTCAAGGAGACCATCCCCATCATGATCACGCCGGCGCCCCAGCTCCAGGCGTTGCGTTGTGGCTCAAAATAGCCGATCCATGCGTTGGCCAAGGCTCTGGACTGCTCGATGGCTGTGCCGTAGTTTTCGGCGTCATCGGAATCGTCGTCGGAATCCACGTCCTCGACTTTTGTGTCGCAGGCCGCGACCGCGGCAAGCGCGAAAACGGCAACCAGAAAATAAACACAAAGTTTTCGTATATTCATTTTCGATCCCTTTGTTCCTTGTGCTTCTTACTAATGATGAAAATCTTTGCCTGGTGTCAAGATTTTCAATTTATCGGGCACGGAGAGTCGCCCGCTAAAGCGGGTTTTTATTCCGGATTCCAAAAAAGCCACAACGTTGGACCGGAGCATTGCACAGCCGAGGGCGGTCGCTCGACCTTGAGGCTCTCGACAGGCTGTGCCACACACGCTGAACCCGGGCGCAATGTTTCAACATACTCGAAACCCGATTCCGATCCTCAGCTGATATCCGAACCCGGCGCGGCGTCGGCGGTCAGCAGCACGATCTGGTCGCCGTCATGCGCCGCTAAAAGCATCCCCTGGGATTCAACACCCATGAGTTTGGCCGGCGCCAGATTGGCCACCACGATGACGGTTTTGCCCACGAGATCCTCAGGGCTGTAGTGCTTCACAATTCCCGCGACGATCTGCCGTTTTTCAAAACCGAGATCGACTTGCAGCCTGACGAGTTTCTTGCTCTTGGCAACGGCCTCGGCTTCCAGGATTTTCGCCACGCGCAGGTCCGCCTTCTTGAAATCATCGAAAGCGATTTGCGTTTTCAGCGGTGCATATTCTTTGTCTTTGCCCGAATTTTCCGCCCCGGCCCTGGCCTGCTTGGCCCATTCCTTGAGCTTCTCGACTTCCGCGTCGATCATTTTGGCGGGAATTTTCTCGAACAGAATTTTTGCCGTCCCCAGCTTCTGCCGGGGATTCAACTCCTGCTTCGGGGCGTCGAACCAGTTCCGGTCCTCCACGTTCCCCGGAAAGCCCATCATGCTCCACAGCTTTTGCGCCGTATCGGGAAGAAACGGAAAGCCGGTGACGGCCATGGACTGCATGACGCGCCCGATGACGTGCATGGTGTTGCCGCATACGTCCTTGTCGGTTTTCACGGTTTTCCAGGGTGCTTTTTTGTCGAAATACTTATTGCCTTCCCGCGCCACTTCCATCCAGTCGAAAAGAGCTTTGCGAAACTCGAAATGATCCAGGGATTCGGCCATGCGATCCGGCAGCGAAGCGGCCATCTCGATCAGGGCCTTGTCCTCGTCGTCCGGATCGACCAGCGGCAAAATGGCGTTGTCGAAGTTCTTGCTCGCGAACTTGAACATGCGCTGGGCCAGATTGCCGAAGGTGTCGGCCAGCTCCGAGTTGTTGCGGCCCGCGAAATCTTTCCAGGTGAATTCGCTGTCTTTTTTCTCCGGCATGTTGGCGCAAAGCGTATAGCGGATGGAATCCACGGTGTATTTCGAAAAGAAGTCTTCCAGATCGATGTACCACCCCTCGCTTTTGGAAAACTGCCGGCCTTCGAGATTGTAAAACTCGTTGGCGGGAACGTTTTCCACGAGCGTGTACTGCTCTTCGTTGACTTCGTTTTTCGCGATGATGCAGGCGGGAAAAACGATGCAATGGAAGGGAATATTGTCTTTGCCGATGAAGTTGATCAGGCGCGTATCCGGCGATTGCCAGTAATCCCGCCATTTTTCCGGCTCGCCCCGGTCTTTGGCCCATTCCATGGTGCTGGAGATATAGCCGATGGGCGCGTCGAACCACACGTAAAGGACTTTTCCCTCGACGCCCTCCACGGGCATCTTGATGCCCCAGTCCATATCCCGGGAAATGGCCCTTTCCTCCAGGCCCTTTTCCATCCAGGCTTTGACAAAATTCAGGACGTTGTCCTTCCAGTGCCCTTTGGATTCCAACCATTTTTCGATTTTCGGCTGTAGTTTGTCGAGCTGCAAATACCAGTTCCTGGTGTCCCTGGCGACGGGCTCGGCGCCGCAGACCTTGCAGCGCGGCTCGATAATCTCCAGCGGATCGAGCCATTTGCCGCATCCCCCGCATTCGTCGCCTCTGGCTCCGACGAAACCGCAGTGCGGGCACGCGCCGGTGATGTACCGGTCGGCCAGGAACATCTTGTCGTTTTCACAATAAAGCTGCTTTGTCACGCGCTCGACGATGTAGCCGGCTTTTAAGACGTCCTTGAAGAACTCCCGGGCCACGCCGTGATGAATTTCATGGCTGGTTCCGGAGAAATTGTCGAAACGGATGTTGATTTTGTCGAAAATGCCTTTGATCAGGTCGTGGTATTTGGCCACGTGCTCTTTCGGCGCAACGCCGGCCTGCCGGGCGGAAATGGTGATCGCCACGCCGTGATCGTCGCTGCCGCAGATGTAGACGATATCCGCGCCGCACATTCGCTTGTGGCGCACGAAGATGTCGGCGGGCAGGTAAGCCCCGGCGATATGGCCGAAATGGATCGGCCCGTTGGCGTAAGGCAAAGCGCTTGTAACCAGTATTTTTTCTCGATTCATGACCTCTCCGGGCGTCAGGTTCCACGCGCGCCATCATACATAAACGAACGACAAAGAAAAGAGCCTCTTTACAGTCCATAATGGCCGTGGTATTTTTCGAATTCGCCTGAAAGGGACGAATTATGGACAAAGTAAGCAACCGATATGCTGACATTACTTTAGGCGCGTTGATTCTGTACACGGTCGTTTTGGCTTTCGCGACCATGGACGAAATCTTCGGATGGGGCATACTGGCGCCGTTTTTCTAGGAGTCGGCAATGGGCCTGGGCACAACTGAACTCATCATCATCCTCGTGATCATTCTCATCATTTTCGGAGTCGGCAAACTTCCCGAAGTCGGCGCCGGACTGGGCAAGGGACTCAAAGAATTCAAAAAAGCTCAGAAAGACGAGAAGGAAATCGAAGCCCCCGCGGCGCCGGACGAGGACTCGACCGAAAATAAATAAACCTTCATGTTAAACGGCGGTCGATTATGAAAAATCATTTTGCATTAACTGTTGTGCTTATTTGTTTGCTTATTTCGGGGATTTACATCGGATGCGGCGACGATGACGACGACACTCCCCGTTACGACGGCGTTGTCGAGGACGGCGATGACGACGATATGTTCGTTGATGATGACGATGACGCAAGCTCCGATGACGACACGGAAAACGACGACGACGCAAACGATGATCTCGATGACGATGTTGACGATGATCTAAACGACGACATCAATGACGATGTGGATGATGATGTAAACGACGACGTAAACGATGATGTGAATGATGATCTGGACGACGATGTGGACGATGACGTTGATGACGACGTTGATGACGACGATACGTTTCCGACAACCACGACCACCATTCAAACTCCGACCACAACGACGTACGTGCCTCCGACAACGACGACAACCATCCCGCCCCAAGACATTTTCTGGCAGGATGACTTCGAAAGTTACCCGACGGGCGACCTGACCATGCCGTGGCATGTGCTCGGCGGCTACGCCAGCGAGGCGTCCATCATTGATCCCGATAAAAATCCCGGCGGGAAAATGCTTGAAATCGACGGTATAACCTCTGAAGACCATTTCATCACCGTCAGCCGCGAATTCGATCTGGTCTCGGAAAATATGTGGATCGAATTCGAGGTGCAGCCATACACGATATACGACGAGTTCGCTTTTCAGGTCATGAGTAAAACCGGCGGCAGCGTCCACATCGAGGCGTATATCGTCTACCACGATCAAAGGGTTTTCGCCTACGATTATTGGGACGACGACTGGTACGACTGCGGAGGCGCAATGGGAGCCGACTGGCATGACTTCCAGATCCGTCTCGATTTCACCGGGACTTACGGAGTTCTCGTCAACGGTTCTTCCGGGCCGGACCATTGCCTGGGAGTGGCGATGAAATACGGCGAATCGGATCCCTTTTATTCCATCCAGCTTATGGATCTGGGCGACGACAACTACGGCGGAGTGATCTGGTGGGACAACTTCGTCGCCCGTAAGCCGTATTACTAATACAATTTTACAATTGCTTGCCCATCACGGTTCATGCACTCCGGCGCCGAAGTTTTTTATGGTCTAAGTGAGTCATCATGATATTCGGCAAATATCGCGTTATCGACAAGCTCGGCGAAGGCGGAATGGCCGTCGTGTTCCTCGCGCGGTTCGAGGCGGCCGGCGGCCTGTCGAAAACGTGCGTGGTCAAGGCGATACACAGGCAGTTGATCGCGGAAAAAGAGTTTCGAGACGCGTTTTACGATGAAGCCCGAATCGCTTTATCCTTAAACCACGGCAATCTCGTTCAAACATTCGATTTCGGCGACGAAGACGGAACGCTGTTTCTGGTCATGGAATGGTGCGACGCGGGAGACCTGGACGATCTCATGACCGCGCTGGCGCGGCGGGGAGAGCGCCTGTCCACGGAAGCGTCGTGCCACATCATGAAGGGACTGTTGGCCGGCCTGCATTACGCGCACGAAGCCCGGGACGCCTTCGACCGGCCGCTGGAGCTTGTCCACAGAGACATCTCGCCGCCGAATATCCTCCTGACGCACGCCGGGGAAATCAAGCTGTCCGATTTCGGCATAGCCCGCGCAGCGCAGCGGCTGGTTTCCACGGGATTCGGCGTCGTCAAAGGCAAACCGGCCTACCTGGCGCCGGAGCAGGCGGTGGGCAAAGACGCGACCCGGCAAAGCGATATTTTCTCCGCCGGAATCGTTTTCTGGGAGATGATCGTCGGCAGGAGGCTTTTTGGAGGCGGGGACACGCGCCGGATCATGGGAAACGTGGCTGCCGCAAACATTACGCGCCCGGATAAATATCGTAAAGATCTGCCGCCGCGCCTGAACGCCGTCATCATGCGCGCCTTGTCCCCGAAAGCAGAGAATCGGTTTGAAAGCGCTTCGGCATTTTTGGAGGAAATCGAATCTTTCTGCGTGGATGAGGGATACTCCCAAACCCATGCGGACTTTGCCAAACTGCTGGATCTGGCGTTTCACAAAAAGCGCAGCGATATCGCCGAAACGCGCATGAAGACCCCGGTTATCACTCACGAGAGCGCGGGAACCGACGCCGCGTCAAAATCCGAAAGACTCCCGCGGCGACGCGGCTTTCTATATTTATCCGCCGTGGTCGCGCTGATGCTCGTCTCGTTTATTTGCGGCCGTCATTTTTCGCCCAGAGGCAATGCGCCCCACGACGCCGCGCCGGCGACGCACGCGGTTGCCGCCAATGAAGACGCGGCCCGGGTCATCGTTCAAAGCGGCGATCCCGGCGCCTTGATCGTCATCGGCGATCGGCCTTTCGGCTTCAATCCGGTGGAAGGTCCGATGCCGTTAAGCGGCAAAAAGAAAAAGAAAGTCCGGGTATCGCTTCCGGGGATGCAAAGCGCCAGAGCCAACAAAATACTACATGCCGCGGAAACAAAAACGATTGAAAATTTAAGGCCCAAAGCAAACTCCGCCCCTTTGCCCGCCGCGAAAAATCAACGCACGGCGGCCGGCGTCGATGTCATGCCCGGCAGCCGGCTGCTGCTTCTGTCGGGACTATACCGGACGGTCGGTGAAGGCGGCGAAATCGAATATATCCGCATCCCGTAAGGTCCGCGAAAACGTATCGGCCGCTTCACGCAAACTTGTATCGAATCACCCTATGGATTAGCATGACTCACGCTTTTTCGTCCCGAATCATTCGAGGTCATTCGAGGAGCATCATGAGTTTTCGGCGATCGGCATTGTTTATACTATTCATTCTGGCGCTTGCGGCGCCGCTGAATCCGATCGGGCGAAGCTCGATATTGCCGTGCCGGGCCGCGGAGCCTTCCGAGCCGACCCCTGCTCCGGTAACCAAAAGTACGCCTGCTCCCACCCTGGAAAAGCAAATCGAATCGCCGAAAAAGCGCAAGATAAGGCGTCAGATCAATCTCATTTTGAAAGACACCGCCATCAAAGGCGCTTCGGTGGGCATCTACGCCCGCAATCTGGAAACGGGAAAGGTTCTCTACCGGCGCCACGCCGATAAGCTTTTCATCCCTGCGTCCACGAATAAAATCATCACCGGCGCGGCGGCTCTTTCGATCCTCGGCCCGAAATACCATTTCAAGACCGGCTTACTGGCGGATCAGCGGATCAACGCCGAAGGCGTTCTGGAAGGCAATCTTTATATCAGAGGCGCCGGCGATCCATCTCTGACGGTCGAGGAAGTATGGCTGCTGGCCCACCAGACGGCCGGAACGGGATTGAAGCACGTCACGGGAAACATCGTGGGAGACGATTCCTTCTTCGAGCCGGTCCTCTATTATGATTCATGGGGCTTTGAAAAACCGAGAAGCTGGGCGGCGCCCATGAGCGCCCTGTCTTTCAACTGGAACAAGGTCCAGGCCTACGTCAGCCCGGGAGCGAAAGCGGGCGATCCGGCGCACGTGACGCTCAATCCCGAAAGCGATTACTTCACGCTGAAAAACTACGTCAAGACGTGCACCAAATGCCGCTCCATCCTCTCGATGCGCCTCGATAAGCAAAACGTAACCGTATCCGGAAAAATTCATCTCAATGCGCAGCCCATGGTCACGTTTTCCTCCGTGGAAGATCCCCTGCCCGTCGCGGTATACGCCCTGAAAAAGATGCTGGAGCGCGAGGGTGTGAAAATCGACGGCCAGGCCGTCGCCGGCCAAACTCCGGTCAAAGCGCATCGATTACTCCAACACGAAAGCCGCGAGTTGAGTCAGATCATTCGTTACCTTTTCCGATATTCCAACAACCTGACCGCGGAAAATATTTTCAAAACCATGGGGGCCTTCGTTTACGAGGGGCAGGCCACGCGCGAAAAAGGCTGCAAGGCGGCGCTGGAATTCATGAAAGACAACAAGCTTTTCCAGAGCGGCGTGGTCGTCGACGACGGATCGGGAATTTCCCGCAACAACCGGCAAAGCCCGAGAAGCATGGTCAAAACGCTGATGCACGTCGCCGACACGCCTGAAATCTACGCCGAGTTTTTGGAAGCGCTGGCCATCGGCGGCGTGGACGGCACGCTGCAATACCGCTTCAACGGAACCGTGCTGGAGCGCCGCGTCAGGGCGAAAACCGGCTACCTGTCCGGGGTCGTCACGCTGGCGGGGTACGCCTGGAACGCCGAAGGCGATCCATACGCTTTCGCCATTTTCATCAACGATCCCCCGGCGGAAACCAAAGTTCGCGTCGTGAAAAACAAGATCGACGAAATCCTCCTGACGCTCATGCAATAGGGAAAACGATTTGATAAGACCGCCGGCGTATCTCGCGATTCTTCTCCTATTCATTACCCTGTTTGCGGCCGGATGTGACGATTCCGACGATGGCGACGATTCCGAATCGGTGGAAACGGCCGCGACCCCGACTTCGTGCCCGACGACATTTTCCATTTCAAAAGACGCCTTGTGTTTCGATCTTCACAGCGAAATTTGCGCCTGCGGCCTCGCCCGCGCTTCCATCCTGCTGGCTTATGAAGTCGACGAAAACCGGTACATTATCCGCGCATCGGATTATCCCGCATCGGAAGTTTCGGATAACGCGGAAAGCGTCGTTCTTTCCCTGCGCGGCCACGAAAGCGCCCCGGATCAACGGATCGCCTTTTCCCACGATGCCGACGAAGGATTTTTGAGAATCGATGCGACGCTATCCCTGCCGGAAACCGCTGAAAAGCCGGTCCGCATTCTCCACTTTGAGCCGATTCGCCTCGATGCCGACGCGACCCTGACGTTGCGGGGATTGTCGGGCCGCCTGCACTGGCTGCACAACGGATACGATTCATGGGCTTTCACCGCGGTGGAAAACATCAGCCCCACACTCGCCGCGCAACCCCGCGACGGACACATCTTAAGGCCCGCGGGCAACAACTTCGATTACATGACCGACCGCCTGGGCATGAGCTGGTGGGTCGGCGCCGGACGCGTTTCCATGGGGCGCGCCGGCTTTCTCGCCGGGGCGTTGAGCGCCGGGATTTTGAAAACCTACATGGGCGTGTCCGTTCCCGGCGGCCGCGGTGACGTCGTGAAATTCGAAATGGTCATGGGAACGCCCGGCGATTCGCTCACGCTCGACCCGGGTGACTCGGTGAGCCTGGACCCGGCGTTTTTCCAGTTCAGCGCCCAGCTTCCCAAAGCCCTGGAGGATTACGGACGCCGCGCCGCGCAAACCATCGGCGCCCTGCATTGGCAAGGCGAAGAAATGCGGGGCTGGGCGACCTGGTACGAGCTTTTCGAGGATGTGACGGTGCAGGATATCCGCGACCACATCGACATCCTCGTGAGCGAAGGATTCGCCGATGCGGGGTATCGCGTTTTGCAGATCGACGACGGCTACGAAAAAGCCTTCGGGGATTGGGATGAAAATGAGAAGTTCGCCGACGTCAGCATGGACGGTTTGGCGGCGGAAATCGGCGACGCCGGATTGATCCCCGGAATCTGGATCGCGCCTTTTCTGGTCGAATCCGATCTTCCGCTGATCGACGAGCATCCCGACTGGTTTCTCCATGACGAAAACGGGAACATCGCCTGGAACGCGGATTTCGTTCAACTGCGAAAATTCGCCGTTTTGGACGCCACGCATCCCGACGCCGCCGAGCACCTTCGCTCGATCATCCGGCGGTTCGTCGACGCGGGATATCGTTATCTCAAACTCGATTTCCTCTATCCGGGCGCCTACGAAGCGGTGCGTTACGACAGCAGCCTCACGGCCCTGCAGGCCTACAGCCTGGCTTGCGAAATCATGCGGGAAGCCGCCGGCGAAGGCGTGTTTTTGCTGGCCTCCGGCGAACCGCTGCTTCCTTCAGCGGGACATTTTCACGCGGCGCGCACCAGCACCGACGTCATCAGCCCTCCTTTCACGTTCACGAATTTTCAGATCATGGGAAACATCGCCCGCGCCAACGCCGCCCGGGCCTGGACCGCGTCTTTATTCGCCCCGGATCCGGACAATTTGTGCGTCCGGGAATGGATGACGCTTGAAAAAGCTCAAGCGGCTCTTATGAGTAATATTCTAGCCGGCGCGAATGTGTTTTTGGGCGACGATCTCCGCCGCCTGGACCCGGAACGCAAAGCCATGCTGCTGGACGAAAAGGTCATCGAACTAATGAACATGCCGGCGCCGATGCGCCCCCTGGATTTGTTCGATGAAACGACCGATGAATTTATTTTGTCAAATTACCTGGATTGGTTCATGCAGGCCGGTCGCACGCCGGTCGTGTGGTTGCGTGGAAATACTCTGGCCCTGATAAATTTTCGATCCCGGGATGTGGTAAAATCCATACCGGTCCGCGATCTCGGTTTTTCGGACGGCGGCGGCGCAACACTGACCGACGCGGACAACGGCGAGACGCTGCATTTTGAAAATGAAATTCGTTTGCTTGTCGAAGCCGAAAATGTGAAACTGTATCGGATCGAGAATTTGCCGGAATGAATCAAGCGGAGCGGGATATGAAAATTCGATCATTAATTATTTTGTTGTTCCTTTTAGGACTGGCGCTGACCTCCACGCAGTGCGGTGACGACGACGACTCTAACTCCCGCTCGTCGTCGGACGATGATGACGAATGGCGGCCCGACGATGACGCGGATGACGACGACGCCATCGACGACGATGTGGATGATGACTACAACGACGACGATGACGATGATGCGGATGACGACGACCGGCTCGTGATTGATCCGGAAAACGCCGGATACTATGACGCCGCGGTGATCACCGTTGATTTCCCGGATCCCGTTTCGGAAAACGACAAGGCCATAGATGTTTATTACCCCACCAGCGACGGCGTGACGATCGATGTCGAATACGGCCTGCGCCCGACGATAATTTTCGCGCCGGACGAGAATTTATCCAAAAGCCTTTACGCAAGCTACGGAACGCATCTGGCCTCCTGGGGATATTTGACGATCATCCGCGACAACTACCGCTCCGGCTCCGAAAACCTCGCCATGCTCAACGGCGACATCCTCGACTGGCTGTCGACCGAAATCGGAAACGAGCAGAGCTTTTTCTACCACGCGCTGGATATGAACAAATACCTGGCTGCCGGACACGGAAGCGGCGGGAAGGCGGCCGTTTTAACGGCATGGATGGATGAACGGATCCGCGCCACGATGGCTCTTGATCCCAATGACGATATCACGGCTATTTTCGACCCCGATCCTTCCGTGACGCCCGAACTGATGTCTTTTATCGACGTTCCCGGCCAATACTTCGGCGCTTATAACGGAGCCGACTGCGTGCCGGACGATGAAAACTACGCCGAGTATTTCGACTCCGCGCCCGCCCCGGTTTACGAATACGCTTTTTTGGGCGCGGGGCATCACGCGTTCGTCGACAATCCGGAGTGCGCGGCATGTCATTGCGAATTAGGTGTTGCGGACGCGGAGCGCGTAAAAAAGCTGACACGGGGATTCATGGTGGCTTTCCTCAACGTGCGAATACGCGGATGGGATGAGTTCGACTACTACCTTTCCGGACTCGGCGTCGAACAGGACGTCAATATGGGCTGGCTTCTTTTCCGCGACAAGTAGAACCCGGGACTTTCCAATTCGGAATTTCGAATGCGGATTGCGGAATGCTTCGGGACTCGGGTCTCGGGTCTCAGGTTCAGGGTTTAGGGTTTCGGGTTCCGGGTTTCGGGTCTGCATGAGTATTTCTACAAAAGCCGCGCACGGCAAATCCACCAAAGCTTTATCGTAGGTGGATGAGTATGCGGGTCATGAGTGGCCAGTGATTAGAACAGAGCCGCGCACGGCAAATTCGCCTAAAAGCGTCAGCGAAGGCGAATGAGTAAGCGGGTCATGCATCGATAATCGAAATGATCACGCCGTTGCATGCGCGGTTTTGTTTTCAAAATAAAATCTTATTGCCGATTCGTGGCACACCCGCTCATTATCGCATCTTTGCTAACGCAAAGATGCGATTGGCCATTCGCGGCTCTGTTTCGGGCGATCCCGCCTGCCAAGGTCAGCCGTTTTGGTTTGCGATTGCGAATGAGTAAGCGGGTTATGAGTGGCCAGTGGTTAGAACAGAGCCGCGCACGACAAATTCGCCTGAGTTGCAGCGAAGGCGAATGAGTAAGCGGGTCATGAGCGGCCAGTGGTTAGTGTCCAGTGATTAGAACAGAGCCGCGCACGACAGATTCGCCTAAGCGTCAGCGAAGGCGAATGAGTAAGCGGGTGGATATCGACCTTGCAACCAAATGTGGTTGTAAGACATTCCTTTCACACCCGAGGGCGGGTGTGCCACACATGACGTGCCCGGGCGAAAGGTACATGGCTTCGGCCCTGCAAGCGTGTGTGGCGAAAGACGCCCAGAGCGATGGGAAATATTCATTTTACTTTTGCCTAAATACCGTCCGCGGCTTTCTTTTCCGGCAATACAATGTATCCCTCACGGATAACTGTTTCTTCTTTGTCCGAATGCGGCGCCTCGCCGGGCACCTCAATCCTGCCTTCGAGCGCGCACCGCGCCGTATAAGCACAGAGCATGGCGTCGGCCTGATCGTCCGAGGGAATAATAACGCCCGGGCAGCAAAGCCCCAGTTCTCTCATCACTTCGACCACCAGCTGTCCATATTCCACAGGTTGCCTTCTTTTCGACGGAATGGATTTGCCAACGAGCGCTTGCAATATCGCCCGCGGATAAATTTCAAGGATCTTGTTTTTTGCCGATCCGCCTTTGTACAGATTCGATCTGTTATACCAGAACAGATCCACACCCAGGTGGATGACGGATTGATAAGCCACTTTCTTGCCGTCGTCATAGGCGCCGCGCTCCATCTCCATTCTTGTTATCGGCAGACGCTTTGTCGGCGTACCCGCAGCCCGGTCGCATGCGCGAACCTTGGCGCTTCGCGAAGGATTTGGCAGTCCCTGCGGCGCGTCCACGGCAATCGCCGCAACTTCGTTGGATTGAAGCCAGGGAAGCGCCAGGGATCGGCGACGCAAATACGCCATGGAAAGCGTGAATTGATCGCCCTGCAAAAACGCCAGCCAGGAAGGAGTATTGAAACCACCGGCGTCGATGCCAAGAACTATCACGTCCGGTTTATTCATTGAATCACATTTCGTTTTAATCAATCTCGATTTTCGTGACGCGCTGGCGGCGCTGCTTCGCGGTCGCGGATTCATCCGCCAGGGACTTGGCCTGTTCTTCCAGATATTTGATGAGGCTCTGCAGGGCTTCCACCTTGGCCAGGTCGACCTGCGTGGCGGCTTCTTTGGCCGTGCGCTCGGTTTCCGCATCGAGCACCTTGACCAGATCCTGCAGCGCCTTGATCTGCACGGCGTTGATCTCTTCCGGCGGCTCGCCGGATTCGGGAAACTGGGCGATGAAATAATCCAGAACGGCGCCGATCCCCGCCAGCACGTGGGCGGGAACGCCGAAATATTCCGCTTCGGACTGCGCGGCCAGGTCGGCGAAAACCTTGACGAAATCCCGAAGCGCCATGAGCATTTCCCGCTGTCCCTGTTTGAAATGCCCTTTGGCGGATTCAAACTGGGTTAAGAAATCGGCGACGCTTTGAGTTTTTTCCTCCATCAAAGTCCCTTTTCAAACGTCACGTGAAACACATCATCCTTATATTCGGCTTTGCTGACCACGTGGCCGTCGAGGCAGCCGGGTAATATGAGATTGCGTTGAAAATCCCCGACTTTGATAATCAGTTCGCCTTTTTTCGCCCACAGGTCAATGTCTTTTTTCGTCACCCCCGGCGCCATGACGGACATCTTGTACTTGCCGTCCTCGCCGTTTAATTCAAAGGGGCGTCCTTGCCATAGAATATCCTCGGGATTTCGCGAATCATAGGCGGCCTCGGCCATCTTCGCCAAAGCGCTCGGGCCGAGCATTTCCGTCGGGAAAAGAGGCGCCTGCAGGATGGGCAGAGGCGCAAAGGCCCTTTCGATTCCGGCCATGTATTTCTTTTGGAGTTTGCCCCAATCCTTCAGATAGCCCCGCATGGCCTTGTCCGGGATCACCCGATTGGCCAAGACCGCGTCCACGGGAAAACCGAAAAGGGAAATATACGTGTAGGCTCGCTGCGTTTCCTGTATGACGATTTTCTCGGGATTGGTCACCAGGCGGATGGAACTGATTTTCGGATCCGTGAGCAGGTCGCGAACCTCCATCAGGCGCTCGTAGATTTTCTCGATGCTGGAGTAAACGCCCTTGTCGGGCATGGGCGCCTTGATCAGTTTTTCCGCAATGGGCTTGATGGCCAGGGCGATCTTTTTTTCGATGTCGTAGAATTTTTCCATGTACCACTGGAGTACGTCGGCCATGCCCAGAAGCTGCAGCGTGGCGCCGGTGGGCGCGCAGTCGATGATGGCCAGATCGTGCAGACCCTCGTCGCGGATTTCCAGCAATTTGATGAGGGCGAACAGATCCTCCATGCCCGGCATGACCGCCAGTTCCTCGGCCATGACCTCCTGATAACCCTGGCTGGTGAGGAATTTTTTCAAGTAGCCCCGGATGGCGCCCCAGTGGTGCCGCAGTTCGGCGTGGACGTTGATCTCCTGGGCCGTGAGGTTTTCTTCCACCGTAACGGGTTCGGGGCCGATTTTCGCCTGCAGCACGTCGGCCAGGCTGTGAGCCGCGTCCGTGGACAGCACGATGGTCCGAATCCCGCGCCGGGCGCAGGCCACCGCCGTCGCCGCCGACAGGCTTGTCTTGCCCACACCGCCTTTTCCCGTAAAGAGAATGATGCGCATCGTTTTTTTCGTCTCCTTGAATCGAAGACATTAGGCCGAAATGCCGATGATTTCAATTCATGAGCTTTACCAACGCGGTCAACTTTCCTATCATGATTGGCTTAACGGCCTGCCGAGGATGAAGGTTTGCTTAAAATTACAAAAGTACACGCAATAATTTTCGCGCTTTTCGTTGTTCAACTGGCTTTCGGCTCTGATTTGACGGCCGCCAATCCCGACTGGCCCAACGGGCCCGATGAGGATCCCAGGCTGGCGCAGCCCGATGACGGCAATTTCGAGGGCCGGTGGTATCTCTTGAGCTACATCCCCGATCAAAGCTTAAGCGCCATTCGTCCCGAGGAAATACCCATGGGCTCTGGAGTCCACGCCGACCGCGCCTGGCAGGTCACGCAGGGCAATCCGGACGTGGTCATCGCCGTTCTGGATTCGGGCGTCAATTGGGAAAACTACGATCTGATCAACCAGTTTTACATCAACAAAGGCGAAGTTCCCCTTCCCGAAGACGCGCAGGATTACGACGTCGACGGCAACGGAATATTCGACATCCGGGATTACGCCTCCGACAGCCGGGTTTACGACGCCAACGGCAACGGAAGAATCGAACCCGGAGACCTGATCAAAATCTTTTCCGACGGATTCGACGACGACGGCAACGGCTACGCGGACGATATTTCCGGATGGGATTTCTTTCACCACGACAACGATCCCGCCGACGTCAACCGATTCGGACACGGGACCGGCGAAGCCCTCATGGCCGCGGCCCAGACCAATAACGGAACCGGAACCAGCGGCGTTTGCCCCCGATGCCGGATCATGCCGGTGCGCGTGGGCGACAGTTTTGTAGCCGACGTCAACAACTTTGCCATGGGCGTCGTCTTCGCCGTCGACACCGGCGCAAAGGTGATTCTCGAAGCCCTGGGGACCGTCAACAATTCCGCCTTTGCGCAAGACGCCGTCGAGTACGCCGTTAATAGCGGCGTTTCCATCGCCGCGTCCGCCGCCGATGAAAACAGCTATCACCATAATTATCCGGCCAATTACAATAGAACCGTCCACACAAATAACATCCAATACGACAACTCGGACAGGTCTTTGACGACGAGTTTTTTAATGCTGGATGCGTGCACCAACTGGGGGCCGAAAATCACCGTCAGCGCCTCCAGCTACAGCTGCTCGTCGGGAGCCACGGGAATTATGGGCGGCGCATTGGGCATGATCTATTCCCGGGCCGAGGATATCGACCTCGATCCGCCGTTAAGCTCGTCGGAGGTTTTCGGCCTCGTGACCGCCGGCGCCATGGACATATACGTGCCCGAGGCGCAAACCGATCCGACGATCTACCCGAGCCGCCCTGGTTGGGACAAGTATTTCGGCCACGGAAGATTGAACGTGCGCAATTCCGTGGACATGGTGTCGCCCGAGACCATCCCGCCCGAGGCATATATCGAATATCCCGGATGGCATGAGTTGATTTCAGGTGAGGAAGAATCCATCAGCGTTAAAGGGTACGTAGATGCGCGGCGCGCCGGAAGCTTTTCTTATCAACTGGAAATCGCGCAGGGCCTTTCGCCGGAAGAAGGCGACTGGTCGACCGTCAAGCAGCGGGCGAATCTGACAAATCCGGTCGACGGCGAAATCGGCGTCGTACAAATCGACGCGTTGATCACGGCCAAGGCGACCAATCTCGATCCCACGGAAGATTACGCCTGGCTGCTTCGCCTGACCGTACAGGACTCTCTGGGCAACGCGGTGAAATACTATCACAGCTTTTACATCCACTGGGATCAGGACTGGTCTTTAGGATTTCCGATCGACCTTCACGAAGGCGTAGAATCCGGCCCCGTCATGACCGATCTCGACGGCGACGGCGATTTCGAATTGATCGCCGCCACGGCCGGAGGCGCCGTTCACGCTTTCAAAGACAACGGCAGCGAAGTGAACGGATGGCCCGTCTACGTGGATCTGCTATACGGACTGCGCGCAAACGATGATCCGAATTATCAATTATCCGCGGCATATGCTTCCGGCGCCGTCAACCCGCAACGCAGGCAGGCCGTCCTCGGCGCCCTGGCCGCCGGAGACCTCGACGCCGACGGATTCAACGAAGTCGTCGCGGCGACCTTGGACGGCGCCGTTTACGCGTGGCGTCGCGACGGGCAGCTTCTCGACGGCTTTCCCGTTGCCCTCGATCCCGATTATTGGGCCGATGCGTTAAACGGCGCCTGGCTCGAATACGGCATTTTCGGCGCGCCGGCTTTGGTGAATCTGGACCTTAGCGCCGACGGAAGCCTGGAAATTGTCGTCGCCGGCATGGATCAATGGGTATACGCCTGGCATGTCGACGGCGAGCCGGTCAACGGATGGCCCGTATTGTGCCGGGACAAAAGAGGGAAAAAGCGCCGCATCGTTTCCTCGCCGGGCATCGGCGACATCGACGGCGACGGCCGGTATGACGTGATCGTCACAACCAACGAAGATTATTCGGAAACGGGGAGAATTTACGCCGTTTACGCCGACGGGAACGATCATCCCGGCGGTCCCTTTCTTCCGGGATGGCCTGTCACTCTTCCTTCTCTGATGATCGATTATTTGCCGTTGATCGGCCATGGCGCCCCCATTTCACCGGCTTTGGCAGACTTCGACGCCGACGGCGCCGATGAAATCGTCACGCACGCCGGCGTCGGGTTCCCCATGATTTTAGACGGCGACGGCAGCGTGCTCAAGTATCTGTCCCCCTTGACCCTCGGGCTATTCAACGGAACCGATGAACTATTGATGGGCGTTCTTATCGGCAATTACTCGATCGGGGATCTGCATGGGGATGGAAGGTTATGCATTACCTGCGCCGGAGTCGGCGCGCGATTCGCCATGCAGATGTATTATCCCGGCGAGCGCATCCCCGCCGACGCGCTGGTCAACGCGTGGTCCTACGACACCGGAACAAGACTCTTCAACTGGCCTTTGCAACTGGAAGACATGCAGTTTCTCGGCGACCAGGCCGTCGCCGACATCGACGGCGACGACAAACCGGAAGTCATTTTGGGATCGGCGGGGCATTACGCGCATGCCTATGATTACCGGGGGCGGGAGCCCGCGGGATGGCCGAAATTTACGGGGAACTGGATTCCCTCGACGGTTGCCGTCGGCGATGCGGGCGGCGACGGTTATCTGGAGGTCGCCGTGACCACGCGCGACGGCCGTTTGTACATGTACAATACCACCGGCCCGGCGAACGGAAATGTTCAGTGGTCCTCCCAAAGGCACGATCCGAAAAATACCGGAAACTTTCATACGGCGCTGCCCCGGCAGGCGGGGCCGGATTCGCGGCCTCGACAGGGCGAATCCCTCATAGGCGATGACAATGCCGACGATGAATCCCATGGAGAAGCGGACAGGGACGTCGACGACGGGGATCCCGCGTCGGGCATGTCCTGCGGATTTATTTAAAGATGATTTCCTACACCCCTTGTCAGGGGTTCATTTAATATGGCATGACATCTAATTCCAGGGCTAAAGCCCTTCGCTATTGACCAAACACCCCCTCCGGGGGTTATTGCCACGCAAACGGAATGTAGACGACATTCACCATTTTCGACTTCAAGCAAAATAATTCGCGATGAATCTTTTTCTACTTTGGCGAAATCCGGCGGCTAATAAAGGCTGTTGCGGGTAATCATGATACTGGCCCGGGTATCATTGCAATTGATGGCTTCGGCTTTGATGATCATGTGGCGCTCGTCGTTTCTTCTGATTTCGCCGGAAAATTCCATGGCGATATCGGGATCCGAGTTATAGAGCTTGAATCTCGCCTTGCCCAGATCAAACTCCCCGATCACCGCGCCACGACTGCCGGTAAATGATTCCTGAACAATCGTCGGCGTTTTTGCCTTGTTCATTTTCCCGTTTTCCAGTTTCGGATATTGCAGATCGAAGGAACCGACGATTCTTCTGCCTCTTCGATCCAGATCCAGATTAAACGTAATCGTTCGCTGGTTGAGTTCAACGTCATGATCGCTAATTGTCCCGCTCCAATTACCCTGGGCGACAAAATAGGAAATGAGATATCCTTCCCCGACGCGCCACAAAACGATGCCCAAAACCAGAAGGGGAATAACACGCGTAAAATAGCGCCGTTTCGCCGTCCTCTTTCGATAGGCGTTGACGATTTCCGTCGGCGAGGGACCGCGTTTTCGCGGTTTCGCCTCGTGGACGTGGATAGAATTTATGTCGATTTTTTGATCCGGCATGCCGTCTATTTCACCGGGCATGCCCGACGGTCCGATATCCGCCAGATCCAGGTTGGACTGGTCCTCCGAACCGAATTCCTCGCCTCCGACCATGCCGTAATCATCGTATGATTCCTGGACCGGCTCCTCTTCGGGATATTCCTCGCCGACGTCCTGCAGGGAAAGCTTCGGCATATAGTTGTCGTCGACAGGCTCGGGCTCCGGTGCAGGCTCGGTCCCGTCGTCATGGTCGTGCGTGCCCATAATCCAATCCGCCGCCGGGGTTTCTTCCTCATCCGCATCCGGGCCGGGCTCGTCATCGGACATGGATGTTCCCATCAGGAAATCTTTCATCCCGCCGTCATCTTCATCGGCTTGGGCACCGGCTTCCTCGGCATTTTCCGACGCTTCCGGCGCCGGCTCATCGGAAAGTCCCAGAGTCGGCATGCTTTCTTCGGGATCGTCGCCGCCCAGTTTCAATTTGGGCATGATGCCCGTTTTATCGTCGCTGATTTCCAACATCGGACCGTTGTCCGCGGGAGGCTGCTGCGCAGCCGGCTTCGGGGAAGAAGGCGGCGCGGGAGTCCGATTTTCGGCGGGGGGCGTTTCGGGAGATTCGGCTTCGGGCGCGGCCTTACTCTTTTTCTTCCTGATCATTTTCAGCCCGCATCCCTGACACTCGCCCTTGGAAATGGGAGTCAGGGTCCCGCATCGCGGACAACGTAGAATTTTATCAGCCATCAGTTCAATCCTCGCACGATCGGCGATCTTTTTGGGTGAAGCCGCGGAAAAATCATCAATCGATCATTTTACCGTACAAGCCGAGATCCGCCCTCATCTTTTGCACCGCCAAAATGATGCGTAATATCTTGTTCAATATCCAGACTTTGATTTTATTGACAATGTATCGTTTTTTCTTGTCGCTGAAATAATGACACTCTTCCGGCTTGAGTACAATAGATACTTCCACGTTGTGCGCAACGCCTATGGGCAGACCCCGCTGAATGCAACGCTCATAAAGGCGCCTGAAAATCGGGATCATTTCATCCGTATCCGGCGGCGAATCATCCTGCGCGCCGGTCCCTTTAAGAGGCCTGAAAACACAGACCGTGGGAATGGCGCCGACCCCGGTGATCCAGTCGATGGCGGCCATGGTGTCCGCGACCGGTTCGACGCCGGCAATGATTTCGCCGTTCGTGGTGTCGAAAAGACCGGCGCAGTATTCCACCGCGTCCAGGTATCTTTGCAAACCGACGAACCGGCTTTTGCCCGGGCATTTTTTATCGAAAACCTCTTTGTTGAAAAACTCGAAACAAAAAGAAACCGTATTGACGCCCATTTTGCGCAGGCGATCGTATCGCCCAAGGTCCGGGTGAGGCGGGGTTTGCACGCCGATCAGAAGCCCCGTCCGCGCTCTGACTCCCCGGATAAAGGGTTCGAGCAGGTCCAGATACGTATCACCTTCGTAGAAACCCGTATTGAAATGGACGTAGGTGATACGGCACTCATCGCGGGCGGCAAGAGCCGTTTCAACCACATCCCGGACGAGTTTGGCTTCTTCCTCTTCGGCGCCCAGATTCAGACCCACGGAGCAAAAGTCGCAGTTTTGCTTCGGCTTCAGGCTCCAATAGTTGCAGGCGGCGGTCGGATAGACTCCCAGATACGTGCCCTGTAAAACACCAATGCGATGCATTTTTTTCCCGCTCGACGTCCGTTTTTCGTAAAACTTCGGCTTCGGTGGAATTTGCACTTTGCAGATAAATCGGCCGTCGCGCCGCATGATGTATTGACCGTCCTCGAAATGCAGGACATAGGGGCTTTTTTTTGCAAAATCTTCTACAACAGGCGCGTTTGTCCAGAGATTATCTGGCAGGACAAGCTCCAGTCCGCTTCCCAGGCCGGCGCGGGTTCTTAAGATCGGACGCCCGTCCTTAACCAGGGAGCATGATTCATCCACGCGCAGTCCCTTGCAAAAAAGATCGAGCTTTAAAAGCGCCGGATTTTTGCCGATATCCAAGTTCATGGGAATATTCACGCGGGAAACTCGTTCAGATATTCATGCATCTTTGTATAAAAAATGCCTCTATCAAGTCCCTCGACTTCTATCAGATTCACACAGTTTAGACAATGAATTTCGAGGCGTCCAAATGCTGAATACCCTATTTTCTTAATAATTTTTTAGGTTACCCCTTGCCCTTTGCTGAAAGTTCACTAAGATGTTTGCTCAAGTCAAGGTTTCCCATAAGCGGATTCGGTTCAACGGATGCAAATCACTTTTGCGGAGGATGCCATGAAGGGTCATCGAGCAGCGGTTTCGGCGATATCGGCGCTGGTTCTTGCTTTGCTTTTCTTCGGTTGCGGCGCCAAGGATTACCCACCGGAACTCATGCAGGCCAAATCCGCTTTGGCCGATTCCAAAGCCGAGGGGGCCTCGGAAAACTGCCCCACGGAATACACATCCGCCGAAGCGATGCTTCAAAAAGCCGAAGTGCTCTGGGACGAAGGCGAAACCAATGAAATGAAAGTCGTCGCCGCCGAGGCGGAAAAACTCGCCTTAAAAGCACGGGAATGCACCATTGCCAAGGCCACGACCGTCTCCACATCCTCGACTGCGGGAGGATCGGACCTACCCGAAGAACTGAGGGAATTTAAAGAAACGATCTATTTCGATTTCAATGAGAACGCCATTAAAAAGGAAGGCGCCGAAAAGCTTCGCGCCGTAGCCGAGCTTATCAAATCCTTTCAGGACGAGCACCGATTCTGGGTGGTGCTGACCGCTTACGCGGACAACGTCGGAAAACCGATGGACAACCAGGAGATCGCCCGCCGCAGAGGCGTCGTGATCCGATATTTTCTGATCGACGAAGGCGTTGAGGAAGAAAATCTCGTCATCCGTCCGATGGGCATGCAAAAATTCGTATTCAAGTCCACCGAGGACGGCTCCATCGTCATTCCCGAGGAAGTCAAGAAAAAGAAAAAGCTGGATCCCGAGATGCGGAAAGTGGAGATCAGCTTTCTTTCCTACGGCGGCATCGTCGGCCATCGCATCGGCGATCCCTATCTGAGCGAAAGCTCACTCGTTAAAAAGTAAGCAAAACAAGGGATTTCAAAAGAACGAGCGTTCCCCAATTCACCGGGAGCGCTTTTTTTTGCGGTTTTAGACTATGATTTTCCCGCGTTTCGTACTAAATAAATCGCCATGATTGTGCTGGGCATAGAATCAAGCTGTGACGACACCAGCGCCGCCGTTGTCAAAGACGGCCGGCGGGTATTATCGTGCGTCGTGACCGGGCAGGACAGCTTCCATGAAAAATTCGGCGGCGTGGTGCCGGAAATCGCGTCCCGCAGACATATCAGCGTCATCGACCGAATCGTCCTGAAGGCCGTTTTCGATTCCCGCGTCCGCATGAACGGAATCGAAGGCGTGGCCGTCACATGCGGACCGGGGCTGATCGGCGCCGTCCTCGTGGGTCTGAATTACGCCAAGGGCCTCGCCTACAGCCTCGGCGTGCCTTTTGTGGGAATCAATCACGTCGAGGCCCACCTGTACGCCGCGCGCCTGGAAGAAAACACCCCGACGCCCCCCTTCGTCGGCCTCGTGGTCAGCGGCGGACATACGAATCTTTATCACGTCGAAAGCATGGACAAGATTCAGCTGCTGGGCCGAACCGTGGACGACGCGGCCGGGGAATGTTTCGATAAAGTGGGAAAGCTGCTCGGACTCGATTATCCCGCGGGCAGGCAAATCGATATTCTGGCCGCCAAGGGCAATGCGAAGGCCGTGGATTTTCCCAGGCCCATGATCCGCAGCAACGATTTGAATTTCAGTTTTTCCGGCCTCAAAACGGCGGTCAAAAACTACCTCGCCGATCTGGGCCGCGCGCCGGTGGGCGATGAATTAAACGACATCGCGGCGAGTTTTTCCGCCGCCGTCGCCGATGTTCTCGTCGCCAAGTTGCTTGACGCCGCCGGCCGGTGCGGCGTAAAGCGAATCGTGGCGGCCGGAGGCGTGGCGGCCAACGGATTTTTGCGAAAGCGCGTCGCGTCAGAAGCCGCGAAAAGCGGCCTGGAGCTCTTTGTCCCGGGTCTGGAATTCTGCACCGACAACGCCGCCATGATCGCCGCGGCGGGAAACGCGGCGCTGGAAAAAGGCGAGTCGTCGCCCTGGGCGCTTAACGCCTATGCGAGTTTGACGAAAGGCGCGTAATTGCTGCGCAAGCAAATTGGAAAATTCTACAACACTTTCGTATGCCTCAAGGGCAGGCCGAAGGATATCGCATTGGCCTTCGCCATCGGAACGGCCATCGGCTTTTGCCCCATCATTGGAGCGCACATTCTGTTGACCGCGGCAACCGCGATTCTTCTGAGAATGAACATGACATCCATGTATCTGGCTTCCTGGTTAATCTGCAATCCTCTGACCGGCATCCCTGTGCTGATAGCGGAGTACCACATCGGCCGTTTTATTCTTCGTTTGCCGCATATCACGCTGCCGGATGTCTGGAATTCTTCCGCTATTTTGGATCTGGGATGGGCTTTGATATTGCCCTTGCTGATCGGTTGGCTTGTTTTATCCGGAATCATCGCCCCGTTGAGCTATCCGGTGATCAGGGCCTATTTCAGGCGCCTGCGCGCCGCGCGACAATTGAAAGTCCAGTCCTGCCAAAACACGAAAACGGCGCCCTGACCATGGATGACGACCGCTTTGAACTGAAAAAATCCCTGGGCCAGAACTGGCTTAAGGATCCCAACATCAATCGGAAGATCGCCGCCGCCGCGGAAGTGAAAGCCGGCGACAAGGTTCTGGAAATCGGACCGGGAAGCGGACTGTTGACCGAAGCCCTTCTCGGCGCCGGGGCGCACGTTCTCGCCGTGGAAATCGACCGGCGCCTGATTCCCATCCTCGAAGAAATATTTACGGGGAATCCGAATCTGCAAATTCTTCACAACGACTTCCTGAAACTGCCGGAAGACGTTATCGCAGAATTTTCAAAAGGGGAAAAAATCAAGGTCGTCGCCAACCTGCCCTATTACAACGCCTCGCAGATTCTTTTTCGCCTGACCGAATTAAAAAAATATTTCACGCTGGCCGTGCTTACGCTGCAAAAGGAATTCGTGGATCGCGTCGAGGCAAAGCCGAACTCGAAGGATTACGGCGCGCTGACATTGAAAATCGGCGCCGTGGCCCGGGCCGAAGGCTTATTCATTGTCCCGGCGCACGTGTTTTTCCCGAAACCCAAAGTGGACAGCCGCGTATTGTTCGTTGACTTTGAAACAAGCCGCCTTCCGGGCGATATTGCGTGGCGGGATTTCAACCGGTGCGTGTCGGCGGCGTTTTCCGCGCGGCGAAAAACCATCGCCAACGCCCTTTCGCGACAATACGACAAAGGCCAAGTCGCCGCCGCTTTATCCCAATGCGAAATCGATCCACGCAAACGCGCTGAAAATCTGGAATTGGGAGATTATTTCAAGCTCACCAGGGCGCTGGGATGAAGCATAGGGAGGACGGAGGAAGGTGGAAGGAGGAATTTCACTGTCCCGTCTCCGGTGCGTGTCATCTGCAAGAAGTCCGACTTGTCCCTGTACTACTAATTATGACTCCTTAGCCTGCTAAAGCAGGCATGATTGTAATGATGTCTTCCCACTTTTGGTTGCGGCCGTCAGGTCGCGATGTGAAACATTTTCATCCTTCATACTTCCGCCTTCAGCCTTGCCCTTTAAGCCTTTTCACGCGTTTGTCGTCCAAGTGCAGATTAATGACTTTCTCGTTTTGCACGACGGCCTTGCCCGCGGGTCCGTCCTTGGCTTTGCGAAGGTATTTTCTTTGCGCGTACATGATCTCGCCCCCGCCCTGCCGCGCGAGTTTGGATTTCAAGACGGCCAGCGTCGCCGCGTCGAGAAGGGCTTCCTGGGACAGGGGCTTGTCCTTGGGCGCGCGCACGATCACGTGGCTGCCGGTCATGCCCACGGCGTGAAACCACCAGTCGTTGCCCCGCGCCATTTTGAAGGTGAGTTCGTCATTTTCCTTCGAGCTTCGTCCCACCAGAATTTCGAAGCCGTCTTTGGACGTGTACCGCGTCGGTCCGCTTGCCTGATCGCGCCGTTTTTTACCCGCCGCGCGTTTTGCAAGCAGTTGGGCGGCGATCAATTTATCTTCCAGGTCACGCAGATCATCCATGCCGACGGCCTGGTCCAAATCTTCATCGAACTCTTCAAGAATCGCGGCCTGCTTTTGGATATCCTCGATGCGAATCGCCAGGGCTTTTTTCTTGCGCCGATTTCGCTTGGCCTTGGAATACAGCTTTTCAAGATTTTGCGGACCGCTTAACGCCGGATCCAAAGGAATTTCGGCGGCTCCTTCGCCATAGATATCCGTCACGGCCATGACGGTCATGCCCTTGCGGTGCGCGTGCATGGCGGCGGCGAAATTATCCGCCAGGCGCTGCTGCTCGTCGATATCGCCCAGACCACGCAATTCATCTTCCAGTTTCCGAAGATATTTTTTGGTGCGTTTGCCGTGACGCTTGAGAGCGCCGGAAAGCCTGGAAATAAATTCATCGCGGCGTTTCCTGCCGATAAGCTGGCGGTAGTAATCGCCGACGGCAAAGGCGATATCCCCTTCGCCGAAATCACGCGGCGGCTTGTCGTCCGGCTGCTCGGGAGCTTCGGGCAAGACGTACTTTTCCCGGCTTTTTACCTTGTCGCTTCTTCTGGCGGCGTCGATGATGACGCCCTGCCCGTCGAGGAGAATGATGTTTCCGCCTCGGGGAAACAGTTCACAGACCAGCAAGGCATGCTGCCCCGCCCTTTTTACGCGCATGGTCACGATCCGGTCGTTTTCAGCGCACTCAAGCGATTCCAGCAACCCGCCGCTTAAGTGTTTGCGCAGTCCCGAGCAGAACCGCGGCGGCGACGGCTCGCAGGGCGGTTTATCCTCCGTCAGATGGATGCGCGAGAAACCGCGCTCGCAGGAGACAATCAAAATGTGCGATTTTCCCGGGGCGCGTATCTCGAAGGAAATCAGCGCCTCGCCGCTTTGGCGGATTTTCTGCACGTGCCCGCCGGCGATTTTCTCGCTGAGAGAATCGACAACCGCCTGAATCTCGCTTCGCGACATGGCCATGGGATTTAAGTCTCCAGCGAAAGGATTGTCAGTTTTTTTTCATCGCGGAAGCATCCCGCATTCACCATGCGCGTTTCGCCGATGAAAGTTTGCCTTTCGCGCGGTTTGTGCACGTGCCCGAAATGCACCGTACGGGGTTGATGCCTCTTGACGTATTCTATCAGTTCCTCGCTTCCGCCCTCGCTGCGGACGGCGGCGGTGTCAAACGCCAGGCTCTCGATGGCGGGAGGAGGATGGACAAAAAGATGATCGACCGGCCCCAGAGCCTCCAGGCGCCTCTTGAATTCCTCGGGAGTCACTTCGCCCGGCATGCCGAAGGAGTACGTCATTTTCGGATGCCCGGAAACAAAACCCAGTTTCCGCCCTCCCATCGTGACCGAATGGAATTCGGATACGTAATGCACGTTTTCGGCGGCGTATTTCGGGATGAAAACCGGATAATCCACGTTGCCGTGGATGACGAACGCGCGGCTTTTGAGTTTTGCGAACAGATCGCGATAGCACTCCTCGACCCTGACCGCGACTTTCGCAAACAGATTATCGATCCCGGCGGAGGTTTCGCTCATGAGCTTTCTGGCTTCGGCAATATCGCCGCTTTGAATGTGGTCCACGGTTCTCCGGATCGTCTCGCGATCGATGAATTCGGATAGAATCCCGCTCAAATCCTCGTAATCGATGATGTTGATGAAATCCCCGAGCAGAACAACCGTGTCGTCATCGTGAAGCAAATCCGCCAGTTCGTCATATGCGCCGTGGATATCGCCGGCAATTTTCAAATGCATGGCGGCGGCCTCTAGTTTTCCTGGGCGGGCGCGGCAGGCGCGGCGGTTTCGATTTTTTGAGACGCATTGTGCGCGAGGAACGATTCGACGCTTCGGCCCGTGCGATGCAGCATTTCTTCCCAGACGCCGATCAGCGCATTGACGCAATGCTGCACGTAATCGATCTGGATCTCAGGCCTTCTGTAGCTGCCCATAAAACCGCCCAGGGCCTTGTCCGGATTCGGGAAAAACATGGTGTTGTCATGATTGTACTGCATGCGAAGCAAAAGTTGCGCGGAGCGAAGCGCGGCATCCCGATATTGATTCGCCTTTTCCGGCTGACCGTCGATATCCGCCAGGTGCGTCAGGGCGATCAGCGCTTCGGTCCTGCATGCCGTGGGCGTGGAAGACGGTCGCCGGGCAAAAGCGCCGATGACATCGATCTCGGGTCCGTCGGTCAGTTGTTTGGCGATCATGGAATCGCCGATAAGAAAAACATGATCCAGAAGCGCTTTTGGATCATCGTCATATGACCGCATCATCTCGGCGGCCATGGACATCCAGTGATCGTGCGTGATCGTCTCAACGGTCGCATTGCCGTCGCGCTGCGTCCTGATATATTCCGCAATCTTTTTGGCCGTATCGAGCCAGAGTTCGTTTTTATCCAGTTCGTAGAGCATGGTCAGGGCCATGGCGCATTCGCCGGGATAATAATCCGAATCAAAAGCTTTATGTCTTTTGTTGTCGTAATAATATTTGTCTTCCAACCTGCCGTCGTCCGCGGTGCTGAAAACGATGAAACGAGCCAGTTTTTGCATCTCGGGCAAAAATTTCCGATCACCTGTAACCTGCGTGTACCGGGTCATCGCCGCGACGGTCAAAGCGGCGCCGCCGGCTTTGGCCTCGTTGCCTTTAAAGCTTTTGAGCGCAAGAAAATCCGCGCCGGCGGCCTTGTCTTCTTTGTTGGGGCCTTTGAAATGTTTTTGCAGCCAGCCAAAACCCGCCTCCATCGCCTTGAGCATTCCGGGATCGCGGGTGATGGAATAGATGTTCGCCATGGCCAGCAGCGTTCCCGCATGACGCAGTTCGTTATAATGAACCGAATCCAGGTCTCTGTGGGGATAATAGCGATAGTTCATCCGGCCGCTGCGAAGATCAACGCAATCCTTCAAATAATCCCCGGCGTTGATCACGGCGTCAAAGACGCTCCCGGGCGTCACGGGCATATCGTAATCATTGACGCCGTACAGAAGTTTGATATGGCCGGAATCATCCTCGACGCAACTTTGCGTCGTGAATCGAATGTACTGACGCTGGGAGTTTTCCTGAAAATCGGGGCGCAAAACCAGGCCGAGTTCCCGGCTCTTTGTGGCGTCTTTCATTCCCCTGGCATAGTAATCTCCGTCGGATTCGATGATGCGAAAGCCCATGATTTCCTGGGGCAACAGCGCGACCAGAGGATCGGTGTCGAACATCAATCCCTCGTGAGCCAGATCGTGGGTCCACTTACGGCTCATGACTTTCTCGCGCCGCCCGCTGGTTTTGTCGATGATATCCAGGCGAAGCCGCATCGACGCCAGATCTTCGTTTTTGCCGATGCGCTTCAAGAAAAAGGCCGCTTTTTTCGTCGCATCCTCGATCGTCTCGCCCCAACCGAAAGCCGTCAGCGCCCTTTCCTTCGGACGGATCGCGGAAACGAACACTCCCCTGTCGCTTTGGTGATAAATATTCCGATGCTGCTCGGTCTTTTTTTCATAATTCCCGTCTTGTACGACGGCGCGGGCGATTTCAAGAACATGCTGCATGTCGCCGATGGTCAGTCGAATCGGGCGGACGTTCTCATACTGCGCAAAATAGGTTTTCCCCTTCTCGCCGCATGCGAACGCCACGCAAATCACGATTATAGCCGCCGCCAGGGCGAAATATTTTTTCATTACGGGACGCATGAATCTTTCCTTTTCAATTCCTGATCGTTGGCGGGAATGTAGCGGGACGCGCGACGAGCGTCAATAAGGCGTCACTTCAATGCGTGACGCAGCAAACGCCTGTTGATTTTCCCTAAAGTCCCTCGGTTATTTTTTGTCTGCCTTTCAATAATGGTGATCCAGATTCCGCTCAGAGCCAGCCCCCCGCCCGCCACGGCCACGGCGGCGATCCAGCCGAATCCCGATAAATACAGATAAATACCCGCGCCGATTCCCGTGAGATGAATCCAGGAGTTGAATATCCAATGCGGCAAATTCCGAAAAGCGGTCAGCGCCAGTCCGAGAATAATCACCAGGGCTACGGCAACCAATACAATAAAAAAACCGATCGTCAGACCGCCGAATCCGCTGGACGCGGGAAGGCCGTTTATCAAAACCGGCAGCATGGTTTTCATCGGCGACACCCCTTTTTACAATCACCTGTTCGGTAGTTATAGCATTATTGAGTCAAAGAAAAAGCTTGCCGTAAAAGAAACTTAGTCAAAAGGCTAAAATATTTACCCGTTTTTGCGTCGTGGAATCTTCCATGACCGCGCGAAGGACTGGATACCGAATGCGGCCTGTGATAGTTTTTGGCTGCCCGAAGCCGGCGACGCGCTTTCGCTTGAGGCGCGCGCGGCTTTGGATATTTGTGGAGATAACCGTGACAGATAAAAATATACTTGAGGCCGCGCAGTGGATTAAAAATTCCGCCCATACCATCGCTCTGACCGGCGCGGGCATTTCCGTCGATTCCGGGATCCCCGATTTTCGAAGCCCCGAAGGATTATGGGCCAAATTCAATCCCATGGAATACGCTACGATCGAGGCTTTTCACGGCGATCCGGAAAAAGTCTGGGTGATGCTCACGGAAATGATCGACGTGCTGACCTCCGCCTTTCCGAACGCCGGACACAAGAGCCTGGCCGATCTGGAAGCCATGGGATTTTTGCAGGGCGTGGTCACGCAGAATATCGACAATCTGCATCAACTGGCGGGAAACCGGAAGGTCATCGAGTATCACGGAAACGGACATCATTTTACGTGCCTGATGTGCGGGGCAAGTTATGACGCCGAGAATTTCCGCGCCAATTATGAAAGGCACGTCAATTGGCCGCCGAAATGCCTCAAATGCGGCAATTATCTGAAGCCGGACGTGATATTTTTCGGCGAGGCCATACCCCCCGATGCGGCGCGGGAATCGTACAACCTGGCGTCGAGGTGCGAACTCATGCTCGTGGTCGGGACCAGCGCCGAGGTTTATCCGGCCGCCGGTTTGCCCACGGTTGCGCGGACGAACGGGGCGCGCATCATCGAGATCAACATATCCCGGACAAGACTCACGGGAGCCGTCGCGGACCTGAGCCTTCACGGCTCATCCACGCGGTTGCTCCCGCAACTCGCGGCGCTTCTTCAAGGCCAATAAAGGAGGCATCCATGGCGTCAAAAACAGCCCCGGTTGAAATCGATCTTTCGGGACTCCTGGTCAAGGAAGTCTGCCCTTCCTCACTGGCCAAAGCAGTCAAAGAAGGCCGCAAGGCGATGGCTCTGATGAGAAGCGACGCCGCTAAAGGCACGATGGATTTCATGCGGCTGCCTCAGGATAAAAAACTCCTGAAAGCCTCCGTGGATCTGGCGAAAAAAGTTTCCCCCGGCCTCACCGATGTCATCGTGTGCGGCATCGGCGGTTCGTCTCTCGGCTTTCTGGCGCTTGCCAATGCGCTTTTACATCCACGTCACAACGAATTGCCCGCGACGAAACGGAAGGCGCCGCGTTATCACGTTCTCGACAACGCGGACGCGGAAAGCCTGTCGGCGTGCCTGGATATCGCCAATCTGGATAAAACTCTGATCGTCATCATCAGCAAATCCGGCGGAGGCGGCGAAAGCATCGCCAACTTTATGACGGCGCTCGACGCCCTGGTTAAAAAGTATAAAGGCAATCTCAATAAGGCCCTGAATCAGGTCGTGGCTATCACGGACCCGCATCACGGTCCCCTAAGGCAGGCCGTTAACGAATACGGCATCGCCTCCCTGCCCGTTCCGCCCAACGTGGGGGGCAGGTTTTCCGTCCTGACGCCGGTGGGCATTTTCCCCTCGCTTCTCATGGGAATGGACGTGCGGTCCCTGCTGGCGGGCGCGGCGGTCATGATCAACCGCTGCGGCGTGGCCGATCCGGCGAAGAATCCGGCCATGAATACGGCCATGATTCTGGGCGAACACTACAAGGCCGAGCGGTCCATCACCGTCATGATGCCCTACGCCGGGTGCCTGTGGCGCACCGCCGACTGGTTCCGGCAGCTTTGGGCGGAGAGCCTGGGCAAGGCCGTTGATCGAAACGGCAAAACCGTAAACCGGGGCATGACGCCCATGGCGGCGCTGGGCGCCACGGATCAACACAGCCAGGTGCAGCTATACGCCGAGGGACCCGACGACAAGACATATTTCTTTGTCAGAACCCGGTCGCGCTCCAAGATAAAAATCCCCAAGGCGCCCTTTGCCAGGGAAGCGTACGGATTCTTGTCGAACAAAAGCATGGACAAACTGCTGAATCTGGAAGCAGACGCCACTCAAGCGGCGCTGTCGTATTTCGGCCGCCCGACGGCGCGAATCACGCTGCCGGGAACCACGCCGCACGCGCTGGGGCAACTGCTCGCCTACCTGGAAATGACCACGGCGAGCATGGGCGCCCTGTGGAATATCAACACGTTCAACCAGCCGGGCGTCGAACTGGGAAAGATCCTGACCCGCTACCAGATGGGCGTGAAATCCGAAGGGGAAAAAGTCGTCAATCCGCAAACCGGTTTATTGGCCCGGGAAATCCTCCCGAAAAAAACGAGCTGAAGTTTTTCATAATCCGCTATAACCCAAAGTCAGCTTTCATAAGCTATTTTCCTCGCCGATCGCTTTGCTTGACACGAACCTGAGATTGTCCGGATACTCTCGATTGATGCAGAACCATTTTGCGAAAAACCGCTTAACAGCCGCCTCCTTGCGACAAAACATCGCAACAATCATTTGTTTTTCCCTCATGATCCTCGCTGTCGCGACGGCATTTTCCGATACATCCGCCGCGCCAGAAGCCCCCGCCGTGGAAATCATCAGGCCAAGCGTCGACGAAACGATCCGCACTACGCCCTACGTTGTGCAATGGGAGATCAAAAACATATCCCTTGAAGAAATCCGGCGCATCGAAGTGCTTTACGATGAAGTCGTCGACGCGCGAAGCGGCCGGCAAATCGAGGAGATGTCGACGTACTCGCTGACTCCGTCAAACGGCAGCCGCCCGATAATCATTCGCGCCGTTTTGACAAGCGGCGCGGTCATCGAAGCATCCCGCGATGTCGATTATTTTCCCGACCTGCCCGAGGGCATGAGCCGGATCACGCGCGGCTCCTTCATGATGGGCTCTGAAATCACCGACGAAAAAGCGTTTGGGGATGAAAGACCCCGGCATCCCGTCAAAACGTCGACTTACCTGATCGACAAACGCGAAGTGACAAACCGGGAATATCAAATATGCGTTGAAGCGGGCGCATGCAGGCCTTCGGCATACGCGGACAATGACAAGTGGAATAAGCCCGATCATCCCGTGGTCGGCGTTTCCTGGAAAGACGCCCGGGCATATTGCCGTTTCAAAGGAGCCCGGCTTCCCACGGAAGCGCAGTGGGAACGCGCGGCGCGGGGCGGCGCTGAGGTTCCGCAACCGCCGGATATCGACAACCGGGCGTGGCTCGACTCCAATTCCGGCTATCGCACGCATCCCTCGGGTTTGAAAAATCCCAACCCATACGGCCTTTACGACATGCTGGGCAATGTCTGGGAATGGTGCGCGGATTATTACGGCGAAAACTATTATCTGGTTTCGGGCGAGCGAAACCCCGAAGGGCCCAAACGAAAAGGAATGCGCGTGATTCGCGGAGGCGGTTTCGGCACGCGCGAGCAAGACGCGCGCTTTGCCTTACGGATGTGGCGAAAATCCGGCGCGGGAGCGGTCAACATCGGCTTTCGCTGCGCGAAGGATTCATATTGAGCACAAGGAGGAAGCAGGAAGGATGAAGGTTCTAAGTGAGAAGTTATGAGTGAGAAAAGGTTGACAATTTCGCTGATGCATATGCGGATCATCAGACCAAAGCCCGAAGGGCGAAAGCCAATGGTCCGGTGCGTCGGAGTCTGTCGATAAACAAAAATACGTCTAATTTTTGTCATTCCGACCGGAGCCCATTCGACTACGCTCAGGGCAGGCTCCGCGTAGTGGAGGAATCCCTTTAACGATGCGTGAATATGTTGTTAACGCATGCATTTTAGCAAGAGAATCACGTCTCATTGAAGGGATTCCTCGACTCGTCCTGGCGGACTCGCTCGGAATGACATGCTGTAGACTGTTCATTACTTCATTGATCGACAGTCTCGTCAGCGCCGGGAAAAACTGGGAAAAAATTGTGCTGATAAGAAGCAAACACAGCCGAGGGCGGCTGTGCCACATGTGACGTGCCAAAGAAAAACGATTGCCAAATGCAGCGTGCGTGGCACAGCCTTCCAGAGGCTGTGCATATATTTTATTGTGCACTGGGATATAAAGAATCGATAATTTTGCGTGCGGCTAAACCACTAGTCACTAGCCACTAGGAAAAGACATGGGACGCGGCGCGAAAATCAAAAAATACTGGCCGATCATCCTTTGCCTGTATCTGGCCGTGCGTGGTATTTTGCTTTTCATCGCGCCTTACAACGTCGATGAAATGTCCCACATGCATCTTTCCGACCTGCACACGCAGGGCTGGCGATATATCATCGACGACGGCGACATCGCCCGCACCCCCTTGTTGAGATACTTCCTGGCCCCTTTGATCGGCTTATTCGGGACGAAAAGCCTGCTCGGATACCGGATCGCGCTTTCCATCATTTCCTATGCGGCGCTCTTGCTTTTCTACAAATTGATCCGCCGCTCGTCATCTGCGTCCGAAGCAGCCCTCGCCACGTTCTGCTTCGCCTTTTCCCTGCCGTATTTTATCGCCGCGCAGCAAATTCGTTACGAACCATTTCAGCTTCTTTTCTTCATCGGCGCGCTGCATATCGCCGCGCTTTCAGATTACGACAACGCGAAAATCCCCTGGAAAGTCGTCGCGGGATTTCTCATCAGCCTGGCCGTCGTCCTGAAAATCCTGGTCGCGCCTTACGCCCTGGCCTATTTGGTCGTCGTCTTTGCCTTGCCGGGGCCAAAAGGATTTTTCGCAAGAATTAAAAGAAGCGCCTGGCCCCTTTTGGGCATGCTGCTGCCGTCTTTGTTGATATTCCATTTTTATCATCTTCTGATCAAAGCGATCCTCGTCAGCCCAGACGGCCTTTTCGATTCCCTGGTTTCTTCCGTCGCTTCGTTTACCGGCGGAATTTTCAACATCTCGACCTTCCGCCATCTTATCGGTCAGCCTCTTTTTTGGAGCCTGGGTCTGATGGCCGCGTTTTTGGCCGTCTTTTCCGCCAAACGTGTTTTTCGAGATCAGCCTTATGCGTTGGTCATGCTTTTGGGCACGGCGCTTTATTTCATCTCGGCGCCGCTTGTTAAAAAGCAGGTGTATTTGCAGGATCTGATCTTTCCCGCGCTGACTTTCGCCGTGTGCATCGGATACGCCATGCGCCGGATCCGAATTTCCAAAGCGGCGGGAACGATCGTCATCATTGTTTTAGCGCTGGAAGGGCTGGCGTCGTCATTATATTTCACGCTGGCGCCGCTGCGCGAACTCGATCTGTATCGCATGAAAAGCAATCATATCCAGGAAAAGGTGCTGAGTTATCATAAACCGCCCCGGCCCGGCGACGTGTTTCTGACTCTTTACAAGCACACGCCGCCCGATCCCTACAATTACGTCATGACCCGCGCCGAACAGGATTGCGGAATCCGCTATTTCAACCGCGTGGTCGGCGAAGATGAAACCGCCATCGCCGCCAACTCCATGAACGTGTTCCGCAAAAGCCCATACGCCTGGTCGGCGGGTTACATCGCCCTGGCTGACGTGGGCATCGACCACCTCTGGCGGCAGAATCTCAATCTCCCGGAGACATTCCGGCAGTTTTACATGTGCACCAACGCCATCATCCTCGGCGATCCGCGCATGCGCGACATCGAAGACAACCTGATTCGCGAACTGGATTTTTTCAAACCGCGCGTCGTTTTGCTGGACCGCTTTATGCTGGATATCTGGTTCGAGTATCCCTCGTATCGAAAACACTACGACGCGAATTATGAAATCCGATACAATGATGAAAGCCGCCTCGTCTTCGCGCATCGCCGAAGCGGCGCGTGGAAATACTCCGAGCTTCCCAAATTCGAGTTCTGGGACTGCGCCTACGATTTCATCGACAGAAAAGACTCACCCTTAAAAGCGCCGCCGGAATCCGTGACGGATTAAATGCGCGAAAAACATATTCCATCGAACGCGCGCGATGGCGATTTTACATAAAAATCTAAAGAGCGGTGGAAATTTCGCCATAGCGAAAGTGAGAATGCGGTGCTGGCGACGCAGTGTGCCTTGCGCGGTAATGCTCTCATCGAAAAGATGCTCAAATCCCCTGATTCTTTCCTCCGGCTTTTGCCTGGCGATGGGAGGAACAATGGATTCGTCATAGTTTTTCAGGTCCACGCGGCCTGACGCGGCCAGGCGGCGCGTTTGTTTATAGTATTCCGGGTGTCCCGCCACGAGCTGCGGCGTAACATATAATAGAATGCGCGCCCTTTGTCCGCAGTGCCGAAGCACGCCGTGCAATTTGTTGAAGTCGGCGTCGGATTCGCGATCTGAGGCGTGCGCGCATTGCGCGTCGGGGCGATAGAACATTCCGAAATGCACCATGCGAAACGAATTGATCATGTCGTCGACGAAGTCTGTCTCCGGTATGCGGTAGCATTCGTAATAAGCGTCCAGGTCGTATCGCTGATCGAGAATTTCTTTCGTCCAGGCGTTTTTCATTGTGGCGTGAAAATCGCTGTTGAAATGGCACCAGCGAATATCCTTGCGCTTCGACCAGTAACACAGATCGTCTTTCACCGCCTCCGGCGGCCGGCAAACCATTCCCCGCCCGGCCAGATATTGCTGGGAGGCGCGGGAGGCAAAGCATTGTTCGCAGTCGAAGCAGCATCCCCGCGCCACGACGATCCAGGGAAAAATGAACGCAACGTCGCGCAGGTTTTGCGTGGCCAGGGCGACGCGCTCAAAACTCGGAAACCAGGATACGTCCCGATTGTTCGATTCGGCCAGCGTCTTTTCGTCCACCTGATATGTCAGGGGCGTTTCGCCGTCGCGCCATGTGAGATTCGGCGCATCTTCAAAGTCGCCGCCGTTAAGCAGCGCATTGACCAGGGAAACGAACGGCCTTTCCGCGTCCCCGCGAATCACGAAATCGATTTCACTTCGGCGAAGAAGCTCGCCGGGATAAGCTCCGGCGCTGAAACCTCCGCTGATAATTTTTATGGACGGATTGACGCTGCGAAGCCGCCGGGAAAAATCCACGGCCGGTTTCAATGAATAGAACCAATGCACGGGCATCACGGCGATGCGCGCTTTTCGGATTGCCTCGTCGGGAATATCGTCGGCGTAATAGCCGTCGACCGGCCGACGCAGGCGATGGACCAGATCGATGATCCCCATGGGGAACACAAAGGGCATGTCCCCGGCGGGCAAAGCGATGAAAATGATGTCCGGAGCCGGCATGACGGCAACATTAACGCATTTGGAAAATATTGGAATCGCCCGTGGGCATTTTTTTTGAAGCGGCTTAATTCAGGCGGTTCGCCAGAAAACGGCCGTATTGATCGCACCCTTCCACGGTCAAATGTCCGACATCGAGGGTAAGGTATTGCTCCGCGGATTTCGGAAACGGGAAGTATGGAATGTTGCGCCGGGCAAAAATACGGCCGATAAAATCGTCGCCGAGTTCCAGCGGATCGCCGAATCCGATCGCCATGATCGCGACGTCGGCCTCGGCGATCATGCCGGACAGATCGTCGATGAACCGGCGTACGCGCGCCACGCGCTCGTCGTGGGACGCCGCATCTTCGTATCGCCTGACCGAAAAAATAAATAGAGCTCTCGCCAGATAGGAATAGGCGGCCAGCGTTTCCGTCGCCCGGCGACGAAGGGAAAGGCTGACGCACATGGAAGGATCGAAATCGTTTCCCGCAATCTGCGCGATGACAAGGTCGGGATGAAACTCAAGGGCGCGAAAACGGATGTGCTCGCCGACCTCTTCCAGGTTCAATCCCGGCACGCCGAAGTTCAGAACCTGGGCGTCGGTTTTGCCCGACCGGCGCAAGTAATATTCGAGGCGGGACGGATAATCGGCGCCGTCTTCGACGCCGGGGCAAAATGTAAAGGAATCGCCTACAATGATTACGCGAAAAATATCGCCGGACTTTTCGGGTCCCCGCGCCTTGCCGCGATAACCGTATTTGTTGATCGAATGCGTAACATTGGGAATTTTCGTAAAAACCCCTGTGTGCTCGACGCTCGAATTCGGAATCAATTCCACGCAGGGTTTTTGACTTGAATCAAACTCCATGAGCCGGCCCAGGGCGCAGTTTCCCAGGACGAATCTCAAAAGGACTTCGCCGCAAATGATCGCCGCCAGCAGGCCGAATGCGATCCTCAGCGCGATGCGCCGCTTTGACCGGACATTTTTCGATGGTTTTTTTCTTTTGTTCATCGCATGTGTTTCTGATTCAATTCACCGTAATTATCGCATTATTGATGAGCCAACTCGCAAGGCTTGTTGCATATTGATCGCAGCCGGGCTTGCTGAGGTGCCCTAAATCATGGACAAGAAATGAGTCGAAATTTTTTGGCAATGGGAAGTATGATATCCCGGATTGATGAAAAAACCGCGTGATGAATTCATCGCCGAGCATCATGGGATCATAGAATCCGATAACGGCTATCGGCGTTTCGTTTTCACGCGAAATTTCGACGAGATCACTTGCAAAACGCTTCATCCTGTCGACGTTCTTGTCGAATGTTTCATTGTCCTTGAATCTATAATCCTCTAGAATAAACAAAACCCTGGCCAGGTAAATATATCTGATGATAGCGATAAGACTCCGGCGGCGCAAAGAAAGGTTGGCGCACTGCGAGGCTTCGAAGTCATTCCGGCTGATTTGCGCAAGAACAAGATCAGGCTGAAAAGCAAGAGCTTTGAATCGGATATAATCCATCACTTCTTCCAGATTAAGCCCCGGAACGCCGAAATTGAGAACTTCAAACTTTCGGCCGCCCGTCCGGTTTAGATAGTCTTCCAGCCTCGCGGGATAATCATCGTCGTCGGCGATGCCGGGACAAAAGGTATTGGAATCTCCGGCAATGACGATGCGAAACACTCCCTCGTGCTTTTGCGGCAAACGGGCTTGTCCGCGATATCCAAAAGGATTAACGGAATGGACGACGGGCGTTATTTTTTTCAAAAAGCCGGTATGTATGATCTTTGCGCCCGGTATCATCCGCACGCAGGGCGCCTTATCCGTATCGAATTCCATGATCCGGCCGAGGGCGCAATTTCCCATCGTGACCCTTAAAAACACCTCACCACATATGAGAGCCAGCAATAAGCCGAAAGCGATCCTCAGCGCGATGCGCCGCTTTGACCGGGTATTATTTGCTGTTTGATTTCTTGCGCTCATTGATAAGCCGCATACTTCCTTTACCGGCAAGTTAATCCATAAAAAGGTTGTTGGCGAGTCCATTTCCTTTCGCGAAACCGCTATGCCGATTGACCTTCGCCGAATCATTCCCTATAAGGTCGAAACTGTTTTTAGGGACTGCGCCAGAGGTTGAAAATGCGTTATTCGAAAATGTTGATTCCCACGCTGAAGGAAAATCCCGCCGAGGCGGAGATCGCCAGCCACCAGCTCATGATGCGCGCGGGTATGATCCGCCGCCTGGCCGCCGGCATTTACGACATGCTGCCGCTGGGCCTTCGCGTGATCCGCAAGGTGGAAAACATCGTCCGGGAGGAAATGAACCGCGCCGGGGCGCAGGAAGTGGTTCTGCCGGTATTGCAGCCCGCCGAGTTGTGGCGGGAAACCAACCGCTGGGACAAATACGGCGATCTGCTGCTGCGTATCCAGGACCGGCACAAGCGCGATTATTGCTTCGCCCCCACGGCGGAGGAAGTCATCACCAACGTGGTGCGCCGCGATATACGCAGTTACCGCGATCTGCCGGTGAACCTCTACCAGATTCACACGAAATTCCGCGACGAGATCCGCCCGCGCTTCGGCCTGATGCGCTCCCGCGAGTTCGTCATGAAAGACGCTTACAGCTTCGACGCTGAAGAAGCCGGCGCCGACGCGAGTTACGAATCCATGCGCGTGGCTTATCACCGCATCTTCAAGCGATGCGGCCTGCGCTTTCGCGCCGTGGAAGCCGACTCGGGGGAAATCGGCGGAAGCTTCTCGTCCGAGTTCATGGTGCTGGCCGACACCGGCGAGGACGCCGTGGTGCATTGCGACACGTGCTCCTACGCGGCGAACATGGAAAAGGCATACGCCCGCGCGCCTCTTCCGATCGACAAACCCGCGCAGCTTGCAGAGCTGACCAAGGTTGACACGCCTGAAAAACGAACCATCGAGGAAGTTTCGGAGTTTCTGAAACTCAAACCTTCCGACATGCTCAAAACCCTGGTGTACGTGGCGGACGGCGAGCCTGTCGTCGTTTTGATTCGCGGCGATCACGAAGTCAACGAGATCAAGCTGACCAATCATCTCCACGCCGAAACGCTGGAACTGGCCGACACGGAAACGACGGAAAAAGTCACCGGCGCGCCGGTGGGATTCGCCGGGCCCGTCGGAATGTCGGCGCGCATGATCGCCGATCTCGAAGTGCAAAACATGGTGGATTGCGCTACGGGCGCCAATGAAAAAGATGTGCATTACACCGGCTGCAACGTGGATCGTGATTTTACGCCGAGCGAATACGTGGACCTGCGCAACGTGGTTCCCGGCGACGCGTGCCCGCATTGCGAAGGGACGCTGGGCATCGTGCGCGGTATCGAAGTGGGCCACATTTTCAAGCTCGGAACCATGTACACGCAGGCCATGAACTGCACCGTCCTCAACGACAAAGGCGAGGATGTGCCCATCATCATGGGTTGCTACGGCATCGGCATCGGCCGCGTGGCCGCCGCGTGCGTCGAGCAGAATCACGATGATTCGGGGATCGTCTGGCCCATCCCCATGGCGCCCTTCCAGGTTTACCTGGTCACGATCAAGCCCGAGGGCGAAGTGCTGGAAACCGGCGATAAAATTTACGACCGGATGCAGGCTGCGGGAATCGAAGTGCTTTACGATGACCGTGACGAGCGCCCCGGCGTGAAGTTCAAGGACGCGGACCTGCTCGGCATCCCCTTGCGCGTGACCGTCGGCGCCAAAGGCCTCAAGGAAGGCTTCGTGGAGTTCAAAAAGCGCGACGCGGTGGATTTCAAATCTTTCGAGAAAATCCCGTTAAGCGACATCGTCACGCACGTGAAAAAAATCATCGACGACGCCCTCGCTAAGTCGATGGAGTAAAAGTACAGGTAGTGGATTAGTTTGTTAATTCACTTTCATACCTACTGAGTGACGATTCTGTCGCCGATTGAACGAGTGACGATCCTGTCATTCCGACCGAAGCGAAGCGTAGTGGAGGAATCCCTTCAATGAGGCGCTATCGCCTCGCCATGATGTATGGATCAAGATAATACACACGCATCTTTTAAGGGATTCCTCGACTCGTCCTGGAGGACTCGCTCGGAATGACAAGGTCGCTTTTAAAAGTGACAGGGGTGTCGTTCATTCAAATTCATCCACTACCAAAACACGCTACAAGTTTCCGCCATCCTGCGCTATAATCCGGCCGAGTACGGTGGAGTATTGCCATGAAGAAGAACAACAATAATAGTGAAGCTGCGCCGAAAGCCGACGAAGCCTCGATTCAATCAATCGCCGTCGAAGGTTTCAAAAGCTTTCGCAAAAAACAGAAAATCGACCTCGCTCCCTTGACCATTCTGGCCGGCGCCAACAGTTCCGGAAAATCGTCCATCATGCAGCCGTTGCTTTTAATGAAGCAAACTTTGGATGCGTCATTTGATCCGGGTGTTTTCAAGCTGGACGGCCCAAATGTTGATTTCAGCGACCAAGATCAGTTCCTTTTCAAATCGAATTTAATAAATTCAGTGGAATTTAAGCTTAATGTCATAAAAGCAAATGAAGAGTTAAGTTTTGAGTATGAACAGCGAGATAAATTATCTGACCTAATACTGACTGAATTAAAATTAAAAAAAGATGGCCACCTATCCACTTTACATATGGATATGACACACAAGGAACTTGAACAGCAAAAATCCATTATTCCTGCCACCATTGAAATCTTGAAAATGCTGGGAGTAAAGAGGCCGATTCCATACAACTTATCTATTGAAAAAGAGCGCTGTTTTTTTTCTTTATCAATTTATGCTGGTTCAAGAAAAGTCCAATTTCAACCAATAGAGGATTTTTCAAAAAATCTTGAGAGTCTAATTCATCTGCCCGGTCTTCGAGGCAATCCTTTAAGAATTTATAGGAAAATCGCGACAGGACCTATGTTCCCCGGCCTATTTCCTGTTTATGTTGCGAGCATCATCTTGTCTTGGATGGAAAAATCGGATCCCCGTCTGGACAAACTCGGAAAGGCTTTGCAGGTATTGGGATTGACCTGGAAGGTGGAAGCCAAATCCGTCAGCGGCGTCGGCATTGAAGTGAAAGTCGGACGCTTGCCGAAGAAAGGTAAAAACGGCGTTGATGACATGGTGAACATAGCCGATGTCGGCGTGGGCGTGTCCCAGGTTCTACCCGTCGTCGTCGCTTTGCTGACGGCCGAAAAGGGGCGAATCGTTTACATCGAGCAGCCCGAAATTCATCTGCATCCCAGAGCGCAGGTCGCCATGGCGAAATTGCTTCTGGACGCGGCAAAACGCGGCGTGATCGTCGTGGCGGAAACGCACAGTCAATTCCTGCTACTCGCCGTGCAGGAACTAATCGCCGCGGGAAAATACAAGCCCGACCTCGTCAAACTCCACTGGTTTCAGCGCAAGCCAAACGGCGAATCTGTTGTGGCATCAGGCGGACTTGATGAAAATGGGGCTTTCGACGACTGGCCCGAAGATTTTAGTGACGTTGAACTTAAACTTAATGAGAAATATATCGAAGCCGCGACAAGAAAATATCAATGACAAGGAAAGACAAGAGAGCATTCGTTGGAATCGTCGTTGACGCATCAGTTGCGCGCTCCGCAGGTGAAAGCGGAAAAGAAGAAGCGGCGTTTTGTGCAAAATGCCTTTCAATAATATGGGACAGATCGTTTCATCTCATTATGACAAAAGATATTCATAAAGAGTGGGAAAAGCACCGTAGTGGATACTCAAGCAACTGGCTGGCAAAGATGATCGGAAAAAGAAGAGTAAAAAATATTCCTCCTGATAAATCTTTATGCATCGACAATAAAATCGAGAGAAGCTCCGATTTCAATAAAAGACAAAAGAAAGCGTTAAAAAAAGACGGACTTCTTATCGAAGCGGCTTTGGCGTCCGACAAACGTATCGTATCCAAGGACAAAGAAGCGCGTGAGTTGTTCCATAAGTTAACGAGTCAGACGCCTGAATTGCATAATGTTTACTGGGCTCACGTGATGTGTTCGAAATGCCTTGAATGGCTCAAGGCCAATGCCGAGTTTGGTAGAAAATGGCGTACGTTGAAACTTGATAACTCTTTGGAAAGTTCCGGTCCCTTAGGATAAAAAGGGCGGAAATCATCCGCCCTCTTTGCGTAATTGAATTTGCTTTATTCCATCACGAGATCAGCGACGCCGCGCGGTGAAATCTGGTAGCCGACAAATTCTCTGTCCGGCGACCCCTGCCAATAAATACCTGTCAGATTCGTCAGGAGATTTCCGACGTTCAGGCTGTAATCAAACAGCACGCCGTCGATCAACACGTACCCTTCCGTCGTTCTCGACGTGGCGTCGCCGACGAAGTACATGCCTTCGCCGAGGTCCATCATCACTTCCACATCGTCCATCTGCACCAGTACGCCTTCATAGGGTTCCGGTGAATCTTCATCCCAGCCGCCTAAAAAGCCAGGCGTTCCCATATAAGGATCGGGAAGCGGCGCGTCGTGCGCGACGACTTGCAGATCATCGGCGCTTTCCAACTGAACCTCCGTATTGCCGCTAAACTCGGCCACCGTCCCAGTCAGGTTGATGACATCGCCGGGAGCGATATCCGGCAGGTCGCCTTCCGCGTCGCCGCTGAAAATATAAACACCAGAATACTCGTATTCATAAGCCCGGTCCTCTTCCGGCCGGACCTGCACGTAAAAGCCGCTTCCGCTCAACGTGATAGGCGAGGTGGCAACGACATTTACAATGTTCACTACAGTGCCTGCCGGAATGCTGCCGTCCTGGATGCCGGTGATCGAATCGTCAACGTCATCATCCGCGTCGTCGTCGACATCGTCATCGACATCATCGTCGACGTCGTCGTCCGCATCGTCGTCCACGTCGTCATCAACATCGTCGTTCACGTCATCATCCGCATCATCATTAACGTCATCATCTGCATCGTCATTCACATCATCATCCGTCGCATCAGCGTCGTCATTGTCATCGTCGTCATCGTCGCCGCAGGCGGCAAAAAGACCCAGCGTCAAAAACAAGGCTAGCATCAGGTATAGATATTTCATTCTATCTTCCTTTCCTGGTTAAAACGATTTGCATATCGATATCTTTTTTACACCGTTTGATCCGATTGATCCAGTGGTTGCAGTGGATGAAAATACCCGCCATCAAGAAGATAAGAAACGCCTATTCTAAATAATATCGGAGCGGGCAATCAATCCCTGTAGTAAGGGATGATGGGATTCGCACTGCCCTGTTTCAACCCGTATGAGTGCTGATCGTCGGGATGTTCGTCGTCGAGAATGACGCCGCCCAGGGCGTGAAACATCACGCGGGCCAGTTCCTCGGCGCCAAGATCATTGAAATGAATCGCGTCGAACAGCCAGGGGTCCAACGTCTCGCCTTTCCAATACTCATACTGATCGGCGATGGTCAGGTATTCCAATCCTTCGAAATCATGGCGCAGCAGTTCGAGAATGAAGCCTAAAAGCGATTGAAAGGCCCCCGCGAACATGCCCAGCGGCGGCGCCACCCAGGCGCTGTCGGCGTAATTCGGGTAAATCATATAAACGATGTCGGCCTGAGGCGCCGCATCATGCAAATCCTCCACAAGCTGACGCACCCGTGGAAAAATCTCCGTGACATAGCTGGGATCGTTAAAGAAATTCGTGACGATCTGCACGATGTCGTAATTTTCCCAATCCATGTCCTCGATGTATATGTCGGCGTCGTTGCCTCCGACGGTCATGACGACCAAATCCACTTCGTTTGCGTAAGGCAAAACACGATCCTCGTAATAACCCTTCGGATCGCCGGGCATCCACTCCCAGGACCGGCTGCCGGGCGCGTGCTCGTTGTGCATCGTCACGTCGCACAGGTTTTCGAAATGCTCGGCCAGCCACTGAGGATACGGCTTATCGGAGCCAATCTTACCAAGGCTGTCGCCGACGGCCAGAATATTGATATGCCCTTCCGCGACGGCCTCATGCACGCGATGCGGCAGATTCCGGCTCGTGTCGTCGAGCCAGCCCGGCACACGCGGATGTACGAAATAAACGCCGTTTGGCTGATCATCAAAAGAGTAAAAACCCCCTTTTCCGCTTGTCGCGGTTTGCTTCGATGAGCCGTCGTATAAATCGACTTTCAGGCCAAACACGACGTCGTCGCCGTTATTGTATCCCTGGCGAAGGTGGGATTCGGCGCTTTGATCGGCGTCGAAATAGATCCTCCCGCCGATGTCGCCGGCAAAGGCGACCGTCGGAAAAATGAATATCAGAATGAGAACTTTTACTTTCAGCATAATCCGCTCATACTCAATTTAACAAAACCGACTTCCCATATCATACAAGGAAATTCTTTCAAAGCACAAACCGAATAATTCCCCGGAGATGAGGGGATCATTGAAGATTTTCGGCCTCCCATGCGCCGAGATTTTTACATCCCGGATCGCCGCGCGTTTCCAGGAGATAACCCTCTTCGTCGTAGACATAGTAATCGCAGTGATCGATCTTTCCGTCACAGTTTTATCATCGTAGTAAATCTTCGAGCCGCTCTCATCGGTTTCATAAATAGTGTACCTATCCAGGACGCCGTCACAGCCGTTATCCGTTTGCCTTTCCAGTTCGTCGCCGTTTTCATCGTAGGAAATTGTCGAGCAGGAACGCATATGCCATTCAAGCTGCTTCGCAATTTCTTCCGGATTTGGCTCTTCGCTTTCGCCCGCTTCTTTCTCGACGGACTTCATGATCCTGGCCGGTTTTCCCTTGAGAGTCGGCATTGTGGATTTTCTATGCACCCCCGGAATCGGCGCGGCAGGAACCTCCGGCGCAACCGAAGTCTTTTTATAAAAAAAGAAAACGGCCAGTACGATCAATGTAATCCCCGCCATAAGAACATGCGACAATTTGATCCGCATTGGTTATCCGTATATTTAAAAAAGTTTTTCCACAAAAATAATACGCACTTTTTGCAATCATTTCAACGAGTCCATTCGACGTGAATGATAAAGCTAATCAACCAACTCGGCGAGCGCTTTATCTTTTCGCTTGATTTTCTGGATGTGTCTGTGATGGCGGCGAATGCGAATGATTGAAAGAAATACCAGGTAGATTGCGACAACAGCTAAAAATGCGCAGATAGCCGCCACCACGATAAGCAAAATACCGGCGTCGGAAAAATCCCAGTATCGCGAGGTGGCCACAAGCAACCCCATCACTGAAAGCGGCAGCCCGAAAAGTGCGATCCCCGTGCGTAGCAAAGCCATGTCGGTTCGGTTTTCAGCCAGCAGAAGCTGAACTTCGTTGATCAGTATATTGTGCGGATTATTATCTTTAGCCGATTCCATGAATTCCACCGCAGCCTTTATGATGTGAATCGCCGGCAATCCGATGTCTGGGCGATGGCCAGTGATTCCAATTAACTTTTTCGGTCAATGCCGTCAACAAGCATCAATTTTGTTGTTTGAGTCACATAGGAAAAAGACCACGCAGGCTATTATATATATCGCGTGGGCAACGTCTCTTTCTGAAAAGTGTTCTCATGGTCGTTTGCCGGCGTGCCCGGACGCCGCAAAGCCGTGACTGTTCAGTTCAACGATTCTTACTGGAAATGAAAGGAGAGCCTATGAAACGTTTTCTATTGGTGTCGGCGGTGGCGACGGCCATGTTGGCCCTTGTCACTATCGCCTATAGCGAGGTGCTGGGACCGTGCGGCACTTCCGACGCGCAAAAACCCGCCGCGGCGATTGCCAAGGCGCAAGGCCAGCCGGCCATGGCCGCTCCCGAAGTCATGCCCATTCCGCTCCCGGGACAAAAGGCGCCGAATTTTGAGTTGCCCGCACTAGTCGGCAACAAGGTGAAAAACATCAAACTGTCGGATTACGACGGAAAATGGAGGGTCGTCTGTTTCTACCCGGCTGATTTCACATTTGTTTGACCCACCGAGTTGTCTGCGGTCGCAGACCAATACAGCCGCCTTCAAGACCTCGGCGTTGAGGTGATCGCCATCAGCACCGACACCATTTTCTCGCACATTCAATTCAAAAAGGATTCTCCGACAGTCAAGAACGTAAAATACGCCATGGCCTCCGATCCCAACGGGGAAGTTTCAAAGGCCTACGGCGTCTATATGCCCGCCGCCGGTCTCAATCAGCGCGGACGATTCATTATCAATCCCGAAGGCGCGATCATGGGCGTGGAAGTGCTGGCGGGACCGATCGGGCGCAACACCGAAGAACTGATCCGTCAGATACAGGCCATGCAGGCCGTTGCCAAGAATCCGGGCAAAGCCGCTCCCGCGGGCTGGAAACCCGGCGCTCCGATGATCACCACGCGCATTCCGGAGGACGTGGGGCGCTATTAATCATCAAAAGATGCTCGCACGAAAACGGCGGTTCCGGGAAAAACCGCCGTTTTTTGTTTTTAGATGAGCAGATACGATGATTTCGCTCGTAAGAGCTTAATCAGCTTCTGGAAATGAACTGACCGCTCCAATCAACGATTATATCTTCTCGATCCTCCGGATTCACTTTGGCGTCGTATTCCCGACCGACAGAAATGCTCCCCAGATAAACCCGGCTGACGACCTCACTACGTTCGAGCCGATACGTTTCTCCGTCCGACAGTAGAATATCTAGAACAACGGCGATCTTGGGATCGTTGTTGATTGTGATGCCCGTATCCCGAATGCTTTTCAGGGTAACTCCGGCATCCAGGTAGGTTTCCATGATGTGAGCCGTCCTCGCATCGGCCTTCGCTTTCTCCTTTTCCGCCGCCTTACCGAGAAAACGCAAGGCCAGACCGAAAAAGCTGAAGATAAAGAAAAAGACAGCCAAGACCGCGAAGAGCCCGGCAAGGCTCGGAAAGACCACGGCCATCACCACCAGAATCAGACCGATTATTAAGAGGATCAAAGTAATCATGCTATAGTATCTCTCTTTAATTCGATCAGTTAATAAACCAGTATCACAGCAAGGGTAAAACGACAATAATTATTGAAGCGCTGGCGGGACCGATCGGGCGCAACACCGAAGAACTGATCCGTCAGATACAGGCCATGCAGGCCGTTGCCAAGAATCCGGGCAAAGCCGCTCCCGCGGGCTGGAAACCCGGCGCTCCGATGATCACCACGCGCATTCCGGAGGACGTGGGGCGCTATTAATCATCAAAAGATGCTCGCACGAAAACGGCGGTTCCGGGAAAAACCGCCGTTTTCGCATTCAGGAAAGACTCATTTCAAATAGACGCCCCTCGCTGTGATAAAATGATCGGCATTATGTTGTCATTTTTTATAACTGCGATATCCTTGGGCATGGATATTTCGGAAAGGAGCCTTTTTGTGATCGACGGTTTCCCCATTTCCCTGCAACCTTCGTTTCAACGCCGGGACAACCCAAATAAAGTGAGATAGGAGAATGACATGACGAAGGAAGAACTGAAGGAATTGATCGATAAGCAGCAAATCGTCAGCATCGACATCAAGTACTCGGACCTCACCGGAAACTGGTATCACCTCACGTTTCCCATTTCCCGGCTGGATTCGGTCCTGGAAAACGGAGTCCCTTTCGACGGATCCAGCGTCCCCGGAATGCGCTCCGTCGAATCGGGCGACATGCTGCTGATGCCGGATCTCGACACCGCCATTGTCGATCCGTTCACCCGTTTCCCCACGGTGAGAATGCTTGCGTATATTTGCGACGCCGAAACACTGGCCGGAATTACGAAAGACCCGAGGAGTCTGGCAAAGCGAACGCAGGCCTATCTGGAGCAAAGCGGGATCGCCGATCAGTCTCTTTGGATTCCCGAATTCGAGTTTTATTTGTTTAACGACGCCGAGATACATAACGGCAAGTTCGCCGCCGGTTTCAAATTCACTTCCGCGGAAAACAAAGAAGACCTCCCCTTCGGATATCAGGATCGGGACGGCACCGCCGTTTCGAACCGAAAGGGCTACCACATCGATACGCCCTTCGACAAATATGCCGACGTCCGGCAGGAAATGGTCAATCTCATCGAGCAAACCGGCTGCCCCGTGCGTTACCACCACCATGAAGTCGGACTTTCAGGCCAGCAGGAAATCGAGACGGAGCTATGCGATTTTCGGCTGATCACCGACCGGATGATGTATATCAAAGACATTATTCACAATACGGCTTTGCTCAATAACCTGACGGCCACGTTCATGCCGAAACCTCTTTACGACGAACCGGGCAACGGCATGCATTTCCATATTCAGCTTCGCAAAAACGGGACGAATGTTTTTTATAAAAAGGGCAATTACGCCGACCTTTCCGACCAGGCGCTTTGGTTCATCGGCGGGATCCTGACCCACGGCCGATCGCTGGCGGCTTTCACCAATCCCAGCACCAATTCGTATAAAAGATTGCTGCCCGGTTTCGAAGCGCCGGTGAAGCTGTTTTTCGGACTGGCCAACCGCAGCGCGGCGATACGCATTCCCCGATACGCGACGAGCGAAAAAAGCAAGCGCATCGAATTTCGAACCTCCGACGGAACCTGCAACTACTACTTCGCCATGAGCGCGCTTTTGATGGCCGGCATAGACGGCGTGCAAAAGAAAATCCTTCCCACGCCGGAAAACGGTTTCGGTCCCTTCGACCAAAATGTGTTCGCCTGGAGCGAAGAAAAAAAGGCGAACCTCATATCCGTTCCGACAAGCCTCGAAGAAGCCCTCGACGAACTCCGGCGGGACCATGACTACCTTCTGGCCGGCGGCGTATTCCACGAGGAATTGATCGAAAGCTGGATCGCGGAAAAAACGAAGGAGGTTATCGCCATACGGAACAGACCGCACCCGTTTGAAATGAACCTCTACTACAGCTTGTAAAAAACACACGGCAAATTCAATCCACCGAAAGTCGACATCCATGCAGATTCTTATGTGGTTCATCGAGGATTACGGTACTTCATCATGAAATGAAGAAGAAAATTATTTTCTTCTTCGCAAAGTTTGAAGAGCGGGTGTTAAAGTACGGTAATCCTCGAAGAACCTCTTATTTCCTCTGAATTCAGTGGTATATCGGGAATTGATCGTTAAAAAACTTCAGGCATTGAATTTGGGCTTGCCATGTTTCAAAGTTTTTCATAGATAATACTTCTTGTTCCGATGGAAGAAACTCCGTTGAACAAGTCGTTAGCTGTACCGGCATTGCATGGTTTCGCGGCACGAAACCGGTTGTAAATTCTGACAAAGAAATTCAAAGGAAATCCGATGTTGCCATCGAGTGGTTTCGTGGGTGTCGTTGAATAATAAATCGTTCACGGTGGCGCAGTAGATGTCTGTTTACTCGAGCGGGTGCGACAATGCTGTCCCAGCCCCTGTTTTATTATGGAGAATAGATCAATGAAAAATCTATCCATAGTTGCGAATATCCTCATTCTCGCAGCTTTCTGGATTTCCGGTGTAAAAGCAGAGGTTGTAAAAAAATTGGGATCGGACATGGGTATTCCCTCCTCTTTCGGCTACTCCGTCGACATTTCCGGCAATTGGTCCATCGTCGGGAGTCCATATGTCAATAATTACGAGGGCGTAGCTTATCTCTATCAACGCGTCGGATCAGATACATGGAATGGGCCTTATACTATTGAGGCGACTGATTTCGCGCAATTGCAGGAGGACGATTGGTTCGGTCGCTCCGTTGCCATATCAGGTTCCTACGCCATCGTAGGAGCTCCCAATATGGATTCGACGGCAGTGAACACGGGAGCGGCCTATATCTATCGCAACATTTTGGATGACGTATGGGACGACGGGACAAAAATTGCGGCTTCAGATGCAGCAGAGGATGATCTGTTCGGCAACTCTGTTGACATCTTCGGCGACTACGCCATTGTGGGAGCTCCACAAGAAACTGGTGGTGACTTATACGCCGGTACGGCCTATATTTTTCATCGTACTGATACGAATACCTGGACTGAGGCGGCTAAAATTGTCGCTTCAGACGCCGAGGCCTACGATAATTTCGGCTATTCCGTCGCCATCTCCGGCGACCTTGCCATCGTGGGAGCCATCGGGGAAAGCGAGGGCGCCGGCGCAGTTTATATCTATCGCTATATTGATCCCGAGACCTGGGATGAAGTAACGAAAATTACCGCAACGGACGGCGGAGACATGGACGATTCTTTCGGCATTTCTTTAGCCATCTCCGGCGATTATATCATCGTAGGGGCTGCATACGATGATTCGATCAATTCAAATGCCGGCGCCGCATATATCTTCCATCAAACCGATCCCGACAACTGGGATATTGGAACCAAAATTACCGCAGCAGATGGGGGCGCTGAGGATATATTCGGTCTTTCTGTCGACATCTCGGGAGACTATGCCATAGTAGGAGCTCCATTGAATAATGCCGGCGCCGGCGCCGCCTATAGCTATCATCGCACCGGAATAAATACTTGGGATGCCGAACCTAAAATCCTTGCTTATGATGCAGCGATAAATGACAATTTCGGCTGGTCCGCGGCAATTTCGAACGCCTACGCCATTGTGGGGGCTCCGAACGAATACACCGGACCAGCGTGGTACGGCGCCATTTACATCTATTATCCTGATCCAGCCGCCATAGAATTACTCTGTTTCAACGCGGAGCGGCTCCATGAAGAGGCGAAGTTGTCATGGATAACCGGTACGGAAATCGATTGCGGGGCTTTTACAATTCTGCGTTGCGCCGGCTATCCGGAATCCTGCGTGCTGAACGACTACATTGAACTCGACATGGTGATCCCATGCAAGGACAGCGTTTCCGGTGCTAAATACAGCGTTCTCGATCCTGGCGCTAATCCGGCCGAGAGTTATTCCTACATACTCCGCGAATACGAAACTACCGGCGGGCTGAACCACTACGGCGCGGTGTTTCTACCCGCCATGAAAGATGATGAGTATGACAATGCTATCCCGGACTATGACCCGGCACTCGACGATGACGACGATAGTCCCCACGGCGACGACTCCTCGGATGAGGATCCGCCCAACGGTTTCAATGCAAAATATGTTGAAGAGTCGGATGATTACTGCGGGCGCGGAGTGCTGTAAAAAAAAGGCCGCTTAATAAATATTAACAAAGCAAAATTCTACTCCGATTGTCTTTGCATGAATTCAGAGACTTTTCGGACAGGTTATCCCGCGTCAATGGGAGGGCATCACTTAGGGATGCCTGTGTACCCGGATCGACCCGATCTACCTTCGACCTATTCCGCGAGGCTTTCGACAACGAGACCTTCCTTTGCAAAAGCTCTGAAAAATACTTCGTCGATCAAAAGCAATGCGACGTTGAAAATATTCTTCTTCATGCCGCGAGAGTCATAATCGACGACGAATGGCCGGGTATTGGCGACGGTTGCGGTGACTTCCTTGAACTCGGAATTGCACTTGAGCCCGTGTATCCACGATCCGATTCGAAAACGATTTTTCATTTCCATGGTTTTCAAGTCGACAATTTCCAGGATCCCGGTGAAACTCCCCGTCAAAAGCAGATCGCTTTTCTCGTCGATGGCCAGAGTCCTTACTCCCATGCTGGAACGGATGTTCTTTACGGGATTCAATTGTTTTTTGTCCAGAAATAGGACTCTTGATTTCTCCGGAAATGAGATGAGGATTCTCTGACGCAATTCATCGATGACGATGTCCCCGGCGTCGGCGCTGAATTTGACGGCGCCGACGAGATCAAGGCTTGAGCAATCATAAACCAAAAGCGCATTTGCGGTCATTTGGTACAAATGTTCTCCCCGGCCGTCGATCACCAGTTTCCAGGAAAAATACTCGACATCGATTCCTCTTTTTATTTTCGCAACCTTGGCGACGGATTTGCTTGCCACATCGATTTTCACTAAGACGCCGTTGAGATCGTTGATGAAAAGAGATTGGTTTATCGGATCAAAAGCCATCATGACATATTTCGATTTTTCCTCGATGCCCAATTTGTCAAGGATTATCGCGTCGCGAATCTGCAGATTATCCAGATCGACAATCTCGATGCGCCTATGCGACGCGTTCAATCGAAAGACCCGGTTGCCGGCGGGATCGAAAGGCGAACTCTCGACATATTGAACGTCATGGTTGGCGAAATGAGTCTCGGCGGTATTTTTCAGGAGCGCCCATTTTCCCGACGGGCCGCGCTGAAATTTTGCAAGGGCGTCGCCGTGATCATAAACGACGTACAGAAAATTATTGGAATAACCCGCGTCGTACGCGTAACTCACCGGAAGCCTTTGATATTTCGAGTCGGTACTCACGGGCATATCGAGTTCCGAATTTATATCGTTGCGAATCGGCTGCGCAAAAGGAAAGACCAGCAGCGGCGGCAGGCAGGTGAGGACTAAAAGAGGTGGTTTCCAGATAGACCAGTATCGTGCCGGAAATATCCAGCTCAAAGCGTTCCACCATAACAAGGGGAAATTCGCAAAAGGCGGCAAAAGAAATACATACGACCAGAAACGGGGAAAGTTGTTTCTAATACCGATGTCAGTCAGAGAAATAGACACGCAAAGAGCCGTCAGGAAGGCTTCCTTCTTATACAACGGATGAACCGAAAATATATCGGCGAAAAGTTTCGGTTTCCAGGAAAACTCCAGAAATATATTTCCCAGCAATACGGGAGCGCCAACGAGAATGATATAAAACAGGGAAAAATAAACGGGAAATACAAGATAAGGCTTTCGATTCAGCACCCGAACCGAAGACCCGGGCGATTTTGCCCCGCCGCCGAATATCGAAACGCAAAATACCACTGCCAGACTTATGGCGATGCACACGGCAATATCGATAAACACCACCGACTGAATTTTCGCCACTTTATCAATTACGCCGGGACTCGAATATTGAAAATATGCGGCCATTTTATTTTCGAAAAACGCCACGGTTTTCATCGCCAATAAAACGGATATTCCCGCAAGGATGAGGATCTTTGACGTTTTACCCAGTTTTTCGAATCTGTTTGGGATAAGAAAAATCGCGCGTTTCGCATTGCCGACAGACTTTTGGGACGATAACCTGGCGAAGCAAAGGCCGTCCGAATTGCCCTCATCGTCATGACCGGCCGAAGGCGGAAATTTCGATTCCTTCATAAAAATTATTCCCGATTTTTCAGGTTCATTTTACCATCATTGAAGCACGATAATTCCGGGCAAACCCTGTTTTATCCGTTTTCGATGCACATAAGCCGCTGCGTGAAACCGATAACGGACCTGAATAATAGCAGCGGCGGATTGTTATTTTCTTAAAAAATTCCAAAGGGCGCCTGGAGATCCCTGCGCCATGAGATTGACCTCGACGCGGGCGGCGCTGTAGGTGCTGTCGTATTGCGGCGCGGGAATTTGTTGCATAGCCGCTATGATTCCCCCCGGCCTCAAGGCTGAATTGAATTCGCCCCTCGGCGCGCGGCCGCTGGTGCGGACGTGGCCGTCCGAGTCGATTCGCACGTAAAGCCTGCCGCCCATACTCGGCATGGGCTTTTCATCGGGCCAATGACGCAGATATTTCAACGCGGCGACGCTGTTGCCGATGGGAAGCCCCTTTCGTTTCCATTCGATAAGCTCATCGATCGCCCGCCGATAATCTTCGGGGTCCGCCGCATCCGGGTTTTCCCGGCATTCGGAACCCAGAGCCTGCCTGGCGCCGGGCTGAAAAAATACGCTTGTCCCCATTCGGTCCGCGAGTTCAACCAGGCAACGCAGTTCACCGACATTGGTTTTACCGATCACCGTATAGAAAGTCAGCGGCAATCCAATGTTCTGGACTTTTTCCGCGCCGCGCATGACGCCGGTCCACGCGCCCTTGCCGCGTATTGCATCGTGGATATCCGGCGGTCCGTCGAGGCTGATGACGACGGTGTCGGCCAGGCGCATCGCGTATAAGCGCTCGGGTAAAAGGAGACCGTTTGTGTTCATGTTGATTTTCATGCCGTAGTGCGCGATGCGCGCCATGAGTTCCGGCAGGTCTTCTCGAAGCAGCGGTTCTCCACCGGTGATGGATACCTGAACGCAACCCGAGCGCGCCAGATCGTCTATGAGGGCCGTCGCCTGCCTGGTCGTCAATTCGCCGGGATCGGAGGCGGGCCTGGAACAATAGGTGCAACGCTGATTGCATCGGCTGGTCACAACCCAACTCACGTGCAAGGGAACGCGCCGGCCCAGCAGCTTTACACCGGCAAAGGCTGAAAACAGCTTTCGCTTGTTATGCGTCATCACCGTCCTTGCGGTTGTTGATTTTCAAATCCGTCCCGCTCCCCGGCCCTTTCGCCCGATCATTCGCCCATGACCGATTACCGATCGGTAATTTGAACTGACCGTTGCTCATTGTCCATTACCATGGTTAACACCAATAAATAAAGTTCATGTAAAAAATTGCAAAATACTTCATTCGGCAAATCAGGATATATTTTCGGCATTGATATCGATCCCGGCGCAATATTCAACTTGTTTTCATGAGTCTGCCGAAGGCTCGGCGAAAACAAGGTGCGAATGCAATTTTTCCGCTATCGCTTCGGCGGCCAGACGGTGGCCGTCGGCGGACCAATGACCGTCCGGAATGAAAAGCCTGTCTGAATACCGCGCGCGAAAGTCATGGGTTAAATCCAGGAACGGGACATTCGAACGGGCGCACCATTCGCCGAATTGACGGACCGGCGTCGAAAGGTCCCACTGGATATTACGCATGGCCGGATACTCGGCAAGCAGGCGGTCAAAAGCATCCGGGGACACCTGGAACCGCTCGGGAATGGCGACAACCAACAGGGTTGCTCCGCTTTCGGTTACGATCCGCTGAATCCGTTCGGTCAATGCGAAGGTGATCTCCCACGCCTCCCGCCAGTCAGGACTCACGGTTTTGTTATAAACCAGGAACGGACCGGGTATTCCATGACCGGCTTTTATCATGGCCCGCTTGGCGCGCCAAATGTCGATGCGCCGGCGGATTTCGCCGATGACGCGCACTCGGCCCGGACTCGACCCGGCCTGAGTCGGCGGGGATGGAAGGCGAACCAACCGACCCTGCGCAAGACGGTAAAAAGATTTGTTCGCCTTGATGTCGAGTTTGGCGGAATTGTTCCAAACGTCGTTGCCGGGAAAAACCATCAGTACAACGACTTTTGGCTGAACCACCGGCAAGTATCGTTCGAGCAGCTCCAATTCGCCGCCCTGCCCGGCGCCGGGTTCGCCCAGGCTGACGACTTCGGCGTCAAACCGGTCCGCCAAAATTCTTTCAATCTGCTGACCCACGGTCCGGTCGATTTTCACCGCGATCCCTTCGACAAAGGAATCACCCGCAACGAGAACACGGAGGCGGTCCGCCCCGCGCAGGTCGGGCTCGGGATCGTGAAAGCCCCAGGAGTTCATCACGGGACGCTCTTTCGCCGCGCATCGAAGCGATATTTCCCATGCTCCCAGCGCGATGATCGCCGCCATCAATGCAATGATGCCGGCAAAATAGAATTTTTGTTTGTCGCTAACGGGCATTTTCAATCCATGCTTGCCGCAAACCGCGCTCAACGCCGATTTGATAAGCCTTCAATGCGAAAGCGTTTTTGCTTTTTTCAAGCGATGATGTTTTTCCATGCATCCGCACGCCTTTTTGCGCGGCGGCCCGCGCAATCGTTCGCGGATGATCACGGCCGCGGAAAATGCGACTCTATTTGTCGCCCAACGCCGCGAGGAGTTCATTCCATTGTTCATCGGCGACCGCGCCAAGTCCTTTTGAACGCCGTAGTTTTATAACGGTGGAAACCTGTAAAGGGTTTAGCAAGCCGCCGACTTCAAGGACTTGCTCCATGGAGGCTTCGTTAAGTCCGTGGCGGTCGTTCCGTAAGGTTAAAAGTTTGTTTTTCAAAACATTCATTTTTTCGACTTGGGGCAAGAGTTCTGCCGCCTGTTCGGCCGAAATGGGCTCCTGCTTCGAATCGATAAGATAGAGAATTCCACGCACGACGTCGTCGGCGGTCAGTCCCGCAAGTTCAGGCAGGATCGGCAGTTGCGAAGAAGGCTCGGCGTAGGCCCGGTCCAGGATCACCGAATGCGGCAGGACCAGGAAACTCTCCCGATCATCGGCGGATTTCAGTTCCCCGTACGCCCGGACTTGCACGACAATCAAAACGGCGAGAACCACATTGGTTATCCAGCCGGCATATTTCATTTTTCCGCCGATGCTTTCAATTTGTTTTCCAGAATTTGATACAGATGACCTTCGTAAAAATCTCTTTCCAATCGATCACGATGGGACATGATGTACAGGAGTTGGGGCATATCAAGGACGGCGCCGATATTTCTGCAACTCATGGAGATTTCCATGCGCAGTTTTTTTCGCTCACCCGTATCGTAATTGCCTTTCGGCGTTTTCCCGCGATCAAACCCCTTTTTGGATGCATCGAATTGCGGCGGATCGCGTGAAATCAACAGGGCTTCGGAGGGCTCTGGCCTCGTCAACGGCAGTCTGATCGGGATGACGATGTAGCCGCTGTTTGAATTGTGTTTTAACTGGTCGGCCATGGCGATCTGGAAGGAGACCAACGCAAGCAAAACCAGTGAAATCAACCAGGGCGCTTTATGAGCAAGGTTTTTCTTCATTTCCGATCCAGAGAGGCCATCAAATCACGCCAATAATCATCTTCGAAGGACAATATGGAAATTTTGTCTCTTGAATGTTGAATCGTTTCAATCTGCGTCGACGTTAACTTCCCGGCCGCCTGTTTCGCCTGCTCCGGCAATTCTTTTGTGATTCCCTGAATCTCCTCGCTGATTTTCAACAATTTGATCCGTTTGTCATAGGCATTTTGAATAATGGGCCGCAATTCTTCTTTCTGTTTTTTTGTCAGTCCCAGCTCTCCGCTTTCCTGGGAAAGCAATAAAAGTCCCCGTACAAAATCCTCGATGCTGACCGTCGGGCCCAATCGGCCGGCCCGATGAAGTATCGTCGCCGTCTCGACGCCCGCCATTTCAATGTCCTGTTGTTTCTTTACCGGTCTGGGTGAATCGACCGGGGGTGCGCCCATGGCGCTATCGGGCATATGGGAAGGCTCGACGGGCATGGGTGGAGATCCGGGAGGGCCGGGACTCTGATCGCCTCCGCCGACAACCAGGGGCATAAACACCGGAACCTGCCGGCTCAAGGAGGAAAGGTGATTCAGGTAAAAAGACATAACGACGAATATGATGAAAAAAATTCCCGCGACAATCCATCCGACTTTTGAGATCATGGCTTTTTTCCTCCAGGGAATCTCGGCGTCATTTCCATTCCTTGAGACAAAATGAAAGCTTTATGAAATCAAGGCTTAGGACTTTTGTAAAAAAAGCGCTCCTGAAACGCAATCCATGCCGGATCATTTTTTGCCGGCGCATCGGTAAAATTCTTTTCTGGATTGGTAATAAATGCGTAACAAAATGACAATTCCGAAACAGCCCGGTCGGACACGCCAAGGTCCGGGACATCGGCGCCCATCCTGCCGGATTTCTCCAGAACCGCATCGAGGGCGTCCCGGTCGATTCCGCTGGCGCTTGCGACCCATTGCGTGACTTCCGAACGGTTATTCCGCGCGAATGTCAGGGCCTGCGCGATGGCGTCAATGTACTTTTGCAGGAATTGAGGATGACTCGTTGCAAAGCTTCTTTTCATGATAATCAACGAATAAAACGGGCGTTCGGCGATGACGGAGGCATCTGACTTCGTCTTGATCCGGCTCAACCACGGATCCCATGTCGCCACAAGATCGACTTCCCCTTTCTCCAGGGCGTTCTCATGGTCTTTCATTCCCATGTCGATCAACTCATAATCCTTCCCGGGCTCGAGTTTTGCTTTTTTACTCCACCTCAGCAAGTCCATGTGCGCGGTGGAGCCGAGGGGCGCGCCGACTTTTCGTCCTTTGATATCGGCAACCTTTTCGATGCCGGAGTTGGAGCCTGCCAAAAGCCCGATCGAGCCCAGGCATCCTGTCTGTCCGATGATTACCCATGATTCATCATCGCCAAGAAATTCAATCGCGGGAACCTCGCAAGTGAAGGTCGCATCCATAAAATCACCGGCGTTCGCTTGATCGTTTCCTCTCAAAAAAGACTGAAAATTCCCGGCAAATCCATTTTCCTTGAGGATATCGGTTCTTTTCAGGATTTCCCCGATCATGGTGTGCAAAGGCGTGATACGGCTATACCCGATATTTATCGGCGCCAATTCTTTTACGCCCGGCGCTCCTTCGCCTTCGTTATCAATGCGCCCGGCAATCCCCATTTCCGTTAATTTTTCAAACACCATGCGGGCTATTCCATTATGCCCTCCGGCGTCCGGGTGGAAGATATGGCCCGGCAGGAAATCCTGAATCCCTTCGGACTTCCATTTTTTGTCCACGTCCACAAGCTGCATGCCGTGTTCACGCAATTTCAAAAGGGTCGCGGGATACCTTTCATCGTAAAACCTGGGGATGAAATGCGTCACGGAAAAATTGACCGGCATACGAAGCACGACCAATGAAAAACGGTCACGATCGGATAGGGCCATGAGCGCCTTCAGGTTGTCCCGATACTCCTCCAGAGGCACCCGATGGACCATCCGGCGGCCGTCGACGGATTTTCTGTTTTGCTCATCGGGAGACTCCCAGTTCAGGTTATAGCCATGCCGGGCGCCGATAATCACCTGGCGAAAGATGATATAGAAACGGCTTTTGTATAATAATATTTTCAGTTTTTTCAAAAAAAGTGATTTTTCTTCACGCTCTTTGTCGGAGTAGTATTCAAGCGCGGGGTCATTGTTGTACCCGACGACCACAAGATCGGGTTTGATTCGCGAACGATATCGGGCGATCAGCTTCAGGGCCTGATGGGTCGTATGTCCGGGACACGACGCATTGTAAACAGTCACCTTCCTGTCCGGCATGGCTTTCGCCAAAAATCCCTCCAAAACCTTCGCCCAGGTGTCTTTTTCACTCACGCCGAGGCCGTAGTTGGACGAATCGCCCATCACCATGACGCGAAATTCATTTTCTCCTTTCGGTGCGGGAGGCTCGGGAGCGCGCCATCCCAGGGAATTCGTGCTCAGGTATTCACCGCCTGTCTTGTTGAAAAATTCCTTCAGATTTGGAGTCAGTTTCCAGTTGAGTTCAGGATCCGGCATGAACATGGTGACCATATGATGCAAAAGATAAACTCTGAGGCCGGCTTCCACCGTCAAAAAGCTTCCCGCGACCGCCAGGATCAGAAGCGGCATGATCAATGCGCGGCGCAGCTTTGTTTTCGGTCGACGAAAAACGGAAAAAACAATATAGGAGTAAATGACGCCAAGATCCAAAATAGCCGCCGCGCACAGGCCCAGCAGTTTGAATCCCGCGGCGGTTGAATAGGGCGAAACAGGATCGATCAGGGGGCCTTTATACCAGCTGTTTCCCAAATCGACGGGTATGACCCGAGGAAGGAGGATGAAAGCCAGATTGACGCATAACAGGACCAATAATACCAACCCGGCGCCTGTTTTCTTCATTGAAAAATCCTCCGAAAAAATATTCAATTCCAATGAGTTCGCCATGTCAAGGTTCGCGAAGGAAATGCTGTCCCGGACAGATGTTCGATAGCGAATTCCCGGATTTTGAAAAAGGACGCCCGCGCCCGTTTGCGTTCCAGTCTTGAAAAAGCGCCTCAGTTGTCCTATTTTAAAAAACAACGGCCTTTTAAAATCAAAATGAAAAAACGAAATATCTTCTTGGCGTTACTAGCCCTGTCTTGCATTGCAGCGGTTGCTTTGAAAGGATTTGTATTCTCGGACAAGAAAAATGCCGCGAAGACAAAAGGCCCGGCGACCTTTACAAACGATGACGAGTTCCAGCCGCTGAAAAAAGCAACCAAATATTTACAACAACATGGGATTCCCATCGATAAAAAGTGCCCGAACCATCGGTGCGGGAACGAAGATATCGGAAAAACAGTGCGGATTCCCCTGGAGTTATGCAAACAAAGGGGAGTTGAAACCGCTTTTCAAATACACGGATACGAGGTCGCCATCGGTGAGTTCAGACGTTTTCTTGACGCAACCGGTCAATTGGACGGTTTTATCGACAGGGTGCGAACTTTCGGATACTGCCAGGATCCCCGGATATTGTCGGCGCTTGACCGAAAGCAGGATACTCCCGAAATCTGGGACAAACTTCCGATGGCCTGCGTTACCTATTATGAGGCCAAGGCCTATTGCGCCTGGAAAAATATGCGGCTTTGCACGGAAAAAGAGTGGGAATTGGCTTGCAAGGGAACGAATGCAAAAAACCTGTACGGCTATGGCGAACGCTATGATTCGAAGCGCTGCAGAACAAAATTTTATTCACGGTACGCTTGCGCGATTTGCGCTCACGATCAATGCGTCAACGACCTGGGCGTCTTCAACATGGTCGGAAACGTTTATGAATGGGTTGATTACCTTTCGAAACCGGGGGAATTCAGCAGTGTGTTCGGCTTGCAAAAAGGGGGAGATTTCAACAACGAGGATAAATCGAATTGCGAGGTGAGATATTTCCATGATCCGAATTATTCGTCGGAATCCTACGGATTCCGGTGCTGTCAGTCCGTTCAATAAACAAGATGAACCCGGTTTTTCTGAGCATTTTTAATGCCGCCGCGCGCCTTTACCGATGTCCGTTGCGAAAACCGCTTCCATGTTGACATGATGGCGACATGTTGATTTCATTTGAAGGAGATGCTTATGCAAGACGCAACTCCCGGTGGAGCCTTCATGTCGGACAAGGACCGGAAAGGAAACGATAATCGGATTTGGAATTGGATCGGGCTCGCGGCTTCGTTTTCACTGGCCCTGCTGGCTCTTGTTTCGGTTCTGAAAAATCCCGCGGAATTTATCCCGGGAGGATTCATATCCGATTCACATACGAAAATCTGGGAGCAATGGTGGGTTTATCGAAGCATTTTTCATGAAGGACGCCTGCCGCTTCGGATGGATCTCATCAATTTTCCGCGGGTCGGATCTCTGTGGCCTTCCGGTCCCCTGCTTTCGTTTGCCGGTGCGTTGCTGACTCCCGTTTTCGGACTGATCGCGGCCTATAACTTCACCCTGCTCATCCTGATAACGATCAGCGCATTTGGAATGTTCCTGCTCGCGGGGCGGCTCACCGCAGAGCCGTCAAGCGGATTGGTCGCCATGGTCGGTTTCAGTTTCTGCCCGTTATCTCTGTCATATTTCCTGGCCTCGGGTACAGCCGAGATCCTGGGAATCGGGCTTATGCCGCTGGGGCTATACCTGTTGCACCGCTGTGCTTTTGAAAAAAACAAAGCTTTGATTTTCGGCTCGGGATTCGTTCTGGCGTTGCTCCTGGCGAGTTCCGCGTACGTGGCGGAAATGGCGGCGATGTACATGACCCTGCTTGGGTTTTATGCGTTGTTTGTCGGCCGGCAAAAGGCGCGGCGTTACTGGCTCAAAAAAATCGACGACCGGTCGGGGCCGGACTGGAAAAGGCCGCTGGCGGCTTTAATTGTGTGCGTCGCGCTCAGTTCCGGACCGATTCTGGCGCAGTATTTTACCTATCATTCGAAGCAGTCCCTGCTGGCCGACAGAGTTGCGGGCTTCAGCCTGGCGGACGGTTTCTCGCAATTTTATCCGGGTTCCAAAGCCCATTACGTGGCGTCTTTGACCGATTACGTCCTGCCGGGAAAAGCGGGCATGACGGAAGTCAGGCAAACGACGATTTTTCTTAAAACGTGTTATTCAGGCTGGGTTCTTATTTTCCTGGCGATGATCGGTCTGGTTTTCAGACGCGGCTTCCTGGTCCGCTTTTTCCTGATCGCGGCGCTTCTTTTCATGTTCATATCAATCGGACCCTTTTTCGAGGTTTTCAAGGGCGTAGGTCTGCCGAAACCGTGGAATCCTTTTTTCCTTTTACCCTATTATTTATTTCCGATGTTCAAGAATTTCATGAATCCCTTTCAACTATGCATCCTGGTTTCCTTCTCCATGTCTTTGTTGGCCGCTTCGGGCGTCGCGCATCTGAAATCTCGCCGGAAACGATATTCTTCACTCGCGCCGATTGCGGCAGCGCTAATCTTATGCGCCGAGTTTATCCTTATCTCGCCGGCGCCTTTCCCGACGCCCGTCTTCAGCGTCGAATTGCCGTGGCCGTACAAGAAGATCGCCGCTTCTCCCGGAACGGGAGCGTTGGTTGAATTGCCGGTGTATCGGCATGCCACGCTTTTACAATTTCGCGAGCATTTTTCCTACCAAATCCATCATGGACGGCCGATCATGGATAATATCACGGGATTTTTGCCCCCATATATCGAGGAAAACCCGCTGCTTTCCCGGCTCGTCGATCTCGAAACTCCCGGCGGCTTGAAACCGGCTCCGGCGAATGTCTGCAAAGGATTAACCGGCTTGAGGAAATCCGGCTTCGAGATGATGGTCGTCCGTTTCGACCATTACCGGAAAGAAACATGGCCTCTTGCGCGGTCCGTTCTTGAAGGGTGCGGTCTGAAACTCGACAAAGAAAAAGACGGTTATTTACTTATTGATTTGGCGCACGATGTTTTGAATTGATGAGCAGGCTTGCTCCTTTACATTTTCAGACCTTTTTTAGCTCCGAACCATGCTTTGCCGGGGATGGAGACTCGCCTTGAACTCCTGCCAGGCGTAACGAGCCAGGCGCCGGTTCATATGGCGTAAAATGAGCCAGCTGAATTGGGCGACATAGTAAGGCCGTAGAATGGTTCTGGATCTCACCTGTTTCACAAGTTGTAACAGATGTTGATAATCTTCAATCCACGACAATTTAATCCATGGAATATTCCCGCGCTCCTTGCTCCAATCCCCGACCAGCGTGCCGTCTTGTTTGGCTTGCCGATAAACCGGCGTCTCGGGATATGGGAACAGCGGTTCGACATTTATGGTCGCCGGGCGCATACGGAGAATCAAATCAATCGTTTCCTGAACCGTATCCGGAGTTTCTCCGGGATAGCCGATGATCCATGATGTATGCGCGTGAATGCCGGCCGCCCGGCAACATTGTGTCGACCGAACGATATCGGCGACGGTGATGCGCTTATTCATCGCGTCAAGCATACTCTGTGAACCGGACTCGTGACCGAATGAAATCTGCACGACGCCGGCTTCACGCGCCAAGCGGCATAGTTCAGCGTCCACTTCGGACGCACGGGCTTTAATCACCAGGCGCACCGGGCTTTTTTCTCGCACCAGGAGGCGAAAAGTCTCCATGGCCCGTTCGCGTTTGGTGAGGAATGTGTTGTCGGCCAATTCCAAACAGTAAATGCCGGAAGACCGTCGTTCGAGAATCTCAGTCAGGATGTTTTCCGGGGAACGGCCTCGATAACCGGGTCGGATATTGAAACAAAAACGGCAAGCATAGTTACATCCGCGCGTCGTGGAGATCAAATCAATCGGCGCCGTGGGCTCCATGATATTGTAATACAAGCGGTTGCGGTATTCAAAATCCAGAAGGTCTCGGGCAATCACAGGTATTGCATCGAGATCCTCGATGGGCGACCAGGCCGGATTGCCGTTGATCCGGCCGTCATCCTCGCGCCAATGCAGGCCGGGGACCTCTTCGCGGGATCGACGTTCTGTGAGGTATTCGACCAATAGGACTATGGACTGATCGGCCTCGCCCGCCAGCACAAAGTCCGCCTCGGGAAAAAGCTTTAAAGTCCACTGGGGCAAGGCGGTGGCCGTTGCGCCGCCGATGACCACGGGCAGGCGCCCGTCGATCGACCGAACGGTTTTGATCAGCCTGTCCACCTGGGGGGCCGCTTCCACGAGGAAAGGAATGCCGACCAAATCCGGGCCGAAATCTTCAAGAGTCTCACGCAAAATTTTCTGGGGAAAAAGCCGGGCATTATCGTCCACTATGACGCTTTCGCACCCGGCGCGACGCAGCGCTGAACTCAGGTACAAAAGCCCCAGAGGCGGCGTGCATTTTTGACGAAAACGGCCCGCCGCCGTATGTCGCGGATTGATCAGCGCCACGCGCATGGAATGCTCCCAACCATAAAATGATCCGATCAGCCAACTCGTTTCACTGACGATCTCTTTTCAGCATATCCGACATGAAGCCCTGGAAAAATATCAATCCGGTTATCGGGAATAAAAACTGATCGATCAACGTCGCGCAAAGAGCCCCCGCCAACAGCGTCGCGGGCGCTCCATATCCCGCCAGAAGAATCATGGCCGCCGACTCTCTTACGCCCAGCCCGGAGAAGCTGGCCGGGAAAAGGCCCGCCAACTGCAGAAAGACAAGACTCGTAATCATTGTTCCCGCCGGCGCATGGACGCCGACCGCCATGAAACAGAGCGCCAAATACGCGACGATGAGAAAATTATAACTCACGGAGTGAATGCAAAGATAAAGAATTGTCGATGGCTGCAATCCTTCGAAAGATGACAAGAGTCTTCGAACGAGTCGTTCGACGCGGGGATTGACGGCCCCGGCAAGGATCCACAGCGGTTTTCGCGCCATCGGAGACAAAAGCGCCAGTAGTATAATCAACGCGACGAATCCTGAAGCGGCGATGATCCACTGAGCGGAAATCATCGCCCCAATAATCAAAACCACCGTCAGCCCGACAGCCACGAGGTACTTGTCCATCAATTTGGAACCGATGATTTGCTCGAAATGGACTCCGCCGAGTCGCGCAACGGCGTAAGCTTTGACCAATTCGCCCGACTTGAACGGTAAAAATACCTTTAGAGGCGAACAGCCCATCTCGATTTTCACAACCTGCGGAAGAGATAAGCGGATTCCAAGCCCGCCGAGAATGATCCGCCAACGATCCGAGGCGAACACAGCGTTGACCGCCAACGAGCCGAACCCGGCCAGGGCCAACAGCATCGGGTCGGCGTTTTTCACCGAGCCCCACACCGCCCTCCGGTCCGTCACCGACAGCAACCAAAGAACCAAAGGGACGGATACCAGAAGGGTTAGGATAAAAAAGGCGATTTTTAACGCCCGGTTCGGGCGTTCGTGTGTCGCGGCCTGAGACATGTTCAAAGGTTAGCAAAACTTTCTGAAAACCACCATAGAGGCCGGGGGTAAAACTTGGTTCTTCGAGGACTAGCGTACCTCATCATGAAATGAAGAAGAAAATTATTTTTCGTTCTTGACATTTCCTTTGGGATGGAATTTTTGCTGATAGTCTCTTACGTCACTGAAGTTAGAATATCCTTTTCAATGTTCGTGAGCTTGCGCGTAAGCCTGCTTGCAGGCGGTAGTTAATAGGCAGATGCGCCTCTTGCGAGGCTTGGCTGATTTTTCGCCTCAAATTTATTTGACCCACGAGGCTTGCCTGGGCTTCAACCATGATATATTCGTGGGCTAAACCTGATTGATTCTTACTGGGAAAATCCGCAAACTTCTTTGTCAAACAACGCATAACTTTTTGAAATTTCAAATATCTTTGGCTGGTGGTTTAGGCGCTTGCAAAATTACGGGGTCGTTAATCTTTTTTCCAAAAGGCTGCACACTCGAGGGCGGGTGTGCCACACATGACGTGCCCGGGCGAAAGGTACATGGCTTCGGCCTTGCAAGCGCGCGTGGCACAGCCGCTACTACTCTGCGAAGCGGCGCTTCGCTGCGAAGCACGAGCCCCGGCTGTGCATTGTTTCGGTTCTGCAAACGTGCGTGGCGCCCTGGCGATAGCTGCTATTCAAGACTCAACTACAAAGAGCTTAAAGGCCAATCAGAAGAATCCGTCTGTCGAGAGCCTCCAGGTCGAGCGACCGTTTGTGGTTGTTAATGAGCAAGACTTGCGCTTGCAGTCCGAAAACCCTAAACCCTAGACCCTATTGTCTATCTGTGATTCACCGTCGTGAGTGTAACCGTCTCGCGTTTGCCTTTTCGGGAAAGAAGCAACGAAAGTTTTTCACCGACGCGGGCTCCGGCGACGACGCGAGACAGTTCCCGGGCGCTTTTCACTTCCTTGCCATTGACCGCGAGGATGATGTCGCCGCGTTTGATTCCCGCTTTCGCCGCGGGTCCCTGCGGATCGAGGTTGACCACGATGGCGCCGAAGGTTTCCGCAACGCCGAAGCGCTTGGCGAGTGACGGATTCAAATCCACGAGGCCCAGGCCCGAGTATGATCGCGCGACCTTTCCGCTGCGCGCCAGGTCGGGCAATAGCTCCTTGACCATATTCGACGGGATGGCGAAACCGATGCCCTGCGCCTTGGCGACCACGGCGGTGTTCACGCCCACGACCTCGCCCCAAAGATTTAAAAGCGGTCCGCCGGAGTTGCCCGGATTGATTTGCGCGCTGGTCTGCAAATAATCTTCATACAATCCCCGGCGGCTTCCCGGGCTGATCACGCGATTTTTCGCCGAGATGACGCCGGTGGTCAGAGAGTAGTCGAGGCCGAAGGGATTGCCGATGGCCACGACGATTTCGCCGATATCCACCGCGTCCGAATCCGCCAATTTCAAATAAGGCAGTTTGCGTTCGCAGTCCACTTTTAAAAGCGCCAGATCCGTCAGCGGATCGACGCCGATGACCTGCACCTCTTTGGGTCCTTTCAAGTCATGCAGAAAAACATGTATCCGGTCGGCTTTGGCGATAACGTGCGCGTTGGTGAGCATGAACCCGCTGTCGGAAATAAAGAATCCCGTTCCCAGGGCGGTCATCTGTATATTGGCGCCTTCAACGGGCACGCGGATAATCCCCAGGGGATCGCCCACGCCGACTTTCAGTTCCTGCGTGGTGAAGATATTGACGATAGCCGGATTGCTGCGTTCGGCCAGTTTGACGTACGTGTCCGAAGCCAGGGCGATGCCCGCCAACCCCGCACGATCCCGCCCGTCGGTCCAGATGTCCGTGGGCGCGCCGGGGCCAAGTCCCATGGCGCGGGAACTGGCCTTGCCCGTGGGAGTCCACTGATCCGCCGGCCTTATCGCTTCGCCGCTGCTGGTGCTGACGGACATGCACGCCGCATGCAGGATTCCAAATAAAAATAAAACGGCGATTATAGCCAGACGTTTTTTCATGAATGCCTCGTCCCTTTGATGCCGCGCGGCATTGCGCAAGGGCATAATAATGTATCTTGAGATTATCTCAATGATGCCGGGTTTCCGAGGATTTTTGGTTCATCCGGGATTATCGCACTTAAATATCCGCCTTGAAACGAGCGAGGACGAAAAATAATTTTTCTTTTTGTATTCATGCTAAAGTACGGCAATCTTGGATGAACCGGATTTTTGGGCGCTTTATTCGATATTTATTTCAATTGATTGGCGATACGTCTCCTTGATAGGTTGTGCGTTTTTTGATATTTTCCGCAATAGTTTTCGCGCGTCGTAATCCAAATTGGGAGATGGGAAAATGAGAGCCACATGCCCTTCCTGTTCAAGGCAGTTCAATATCCCTGACGACAAAATCGGTGATATGGGCTTGAAAGTCCGCTGCCCCGGCTGCCGGACGATTTCAAGATTTTTCAAAGACGGCGCCGTCGAGGGCAAGGACGATGCGCAAGCGCAGACTCCCGCTCAGGAGCCGGCGCCGGCCCCGCGGGCTTCGCAGACCGAAGCTCCCGCAAAGGCCCCGGAAACGCCGAAAGCGCCTGAACCGAAGCCGAAACCCGAGCCCAAAGTCGAACCGGCGCCCAGGCCGGTGCGCAAAGTCGAACCGGAAACCGAAATTGAATACAAAGGCGGCCGTGGCGAATCGATATCCCCTTTTCCCAAAGGTTTGAAATCGACCATACCGCCCAAAGCCATGATGATTATCGGCGCGCTGGGCGTGCTGGTCATCATCTTGTTCGCCATCATCATCTTCAGCCTGTCCGGGGATTTGCCCGAACCGCCGCAACCCGCCATCTCGGCGAAAACGGCCCTGAAATCCAATAGAGTCCGGGCCAATGAAGCCTTCGCCAAGGCGCTTGAGCAGGAAGGCTTGTGGACGGCCAGAGGCCGGGAGGATGCGACGGAACTTTACAAGCAGGTGTTGAATTTCGATCCGAGCCGCACGGAAGCCCATGCGCGGCTGGCCATGATCACCATCATCAACGGCTTTGAGGCCAATGACGCCGCGATGATCGACAAAGGCTGCCAGGACACGCAGAACCTGACCGAGGATGTGCAAAGCAAACGTTACGGACGCCTGGCCATGGGATGGTGCCGTCTGGCGAAGAAAGATTACAAAGGCGCGCTGGAGCAGGCGCAGGCCATCACGTATATCGCCGAACCCGTGGACGGGGCCGCCGCAAAGTCCCTGACGGAAATGGAAGAAGCCGAGCGGGACCGCAAGGTGGCGGAAGGTTACGTGCTGGCCGCCATGGCGTACGGCGAAAAGAAATCCCAAAGCCTTATGCTCGAATCCCTAAAAGCCGCTTTGGCGAGAGATCCGGACAACTTCAAGGCTCATATGGAATTGGCGCAGTATTGGGCCGGAAGAAGGAAATGGGATACCGCCCTCAGCGAAGCGCAACTCGCGCTGAAAATCAGCCCGGATCACAGCGGCGCAAAAAACGCCGCGGAAGTTTACGAGGCCAAACTCAAGGCCGGTCCCGAGGAGCAGATCCCGGGCGACAAGGCCGAGTTGTCCACCGAAAAGCAAAAGAAAAGCCAATACAACAGCTATGTGCAAAGAGCCAAAAACATGCGTCATGGCGGCGACTATAACGGCGCCATCGGCCAACTGATGAAAGCCGACAAGCTGATTCCCGGCACTGCGACCGTCGCGCTGGAACTGGGTTGGGTTTATCTCAACATCGGCAGCACCGAAGCCGCCATCGACTCTTTCAACAGGGCCGCCAAGGCCGGCAGCGCCTGGGCCTATTACGGCCTCGGAGCGGCCTACCAGGCGAAGGGCGACAGCGCCGGTGCAAAAACGAATTATGAAATGTTCCTGAAATTAAAACCCAACGCCAGCGCGGCGCCGGAAGTGCAGTCGATTCTCAACAACATGTAAGAAACTTAATAAAAAGTAACTCCCGGCAGACCCTGCGTCGCCGGGAGGGGCCTGCGTCATAAAACGGGGTTTTGGTTCGTCTGTCGGTTTTGGGCCGGTTTGCGAATTCACTTTCATTCCGAGCAAGCGACGACTTTGTCATTCCGACCGGAGCTTTAGCGTAGCGGAGGAATCCCTTCAATGAGGCGCTGCCGCCTTGCCATGATGTACACAGTAAAATGATAAACACGCATCGTTTAAGGGATTCCTCGACTCGTCCTGACGGACTCGCTCGGAATGACAGATTTGTAGACTGCGTACTACAATTTTCTCCCCATTTTCTTCGGGGATCCGTAAAAACCCGGTTTCATGACGTAGGCCCCGCCGGGAGTTTTTCTTTGACCTTGTTTAGAGTTGGTTGCATATTCAGTTTGATCCGAATCGATCCAATAAGGAGTTTATCCATGGCCTCTGAGATTGATTTTAGTTTGTCTCAACAGTACTCGCGCGAATACATGAATTTCAATCTTGTGGGTATGACCTGGCCTATGGAGCGTTCCTTTTTGCATTGGTATTCGAAAAATCTTTTTCAAAATAAAGGAGAGATTATCGACCTGGGGAGTTGGTTCGGTTCCACCGTAGCGCCTTTGGCGAGAGGATTGAGCGAATCAAATATCCCGGAAAACGATCGCAAAAAATGCATTCATGCCTATGACAGATTCAAATGGGTTCCCTCATTTGATTATGCCAATACGACTAAACGCGCCGGGTGGGTGGGCAAGTACCAGCCTGGGCAGTCATTTCTATCGGAATTTCAAGAGATCATCGAGCCGTGGAAAGAGTCAATCGTCATCCACGTGGGGGACATACTTCAACATGATTGGTCCGGTCGTCCGGTTGAATTTATGCACATTGACGCCATGAAATCCTGGGACCTCACAAGAAAAATAATCCAGGAATTTTTCCCCTTCCTGATTGAAAATGTATCCTTTATGGCTCATCAGGATTTTGCTCATTACGGCAGCCCATGGATTCATCTGGCAATGTATCGATTTAAAGAATATCTAAAGCCCGTTTACCACGTTCCGGGAACATGCACTGTGATATTTCAATGCGCAAAGAAATTAACTTCCGATCTCGCTTGTTTGTCGCTTGAACCGGAGGAATTTTCAAAAACAGAGGTTGACGAAGCCTTTGCGTACTCTATGGGATTGGTGCCGCCCGCGAAAAAATCATGCATCGCAGCATGCAAGGCCATGCATTACTTAACTCAGCGTCAACTGGAGCTTGCGCAGGAGGTGATAACCGAAACCGAGCGGCAGAAACTGCCTCAGGATGACACATGCCCATGTATCGATCCTGTCAAGAAAGCTATTCGTGTTAATCGCGAGTCCGGATTTGATTCTGAACGTCACAAACGATTGGGATATTAGCCTCAAGAATTAAAAAGGCGCCCTGAATTTATTTTGATAATATCCTCGATTACCAGGACAATCAGGAGAAGAAGTTGATTCCGCAGCCGGAGCCGGTTTCATCCTTGTCGCCGCTGTCGGTTTCTTCGTCGCCGTCATTGTCATCATCATCCGCATCCGTGTCATCGTCGGCCCAGGCGTCGTCGTCGGCAAGATCATCATCGGTCCAGGCATCGTCATCGGCGTCATCGTCGGCGTCATCGTCGGCGTCGTCATCGTCTTCGACGCTGTAATCGTACATGAGCGTGGGATCGCCGTAGAGATTCATCTCCAGGGACGCAAGCCATCCCAGGCTGGTTGTATCCGCTCCGCCGTACCGATTGGCGGGCGCGCATTCCGGCCAGTATTCGAAACTGAAGCCGTATCGTATGTAGGCCATGGCGTCCCCTGCCCGTGCGCCGTCGGCCAGCATTTGCGTGAAGTAATAAGCCTGCGTGGCGGATGCGGCGCAATACTCGGACGGTTCCCAGTCGCCGTTGTATGACGCTTCTCCCATGGCCGATCGGCTGGCGACGACAGTTCCGGCCGCGCCGTAGTACAAAACGCTCTTGCCCAGGTTGTCCGAATCCTCGGGCCACCCGTTTTCACAGCTGATCTGAAACACGAAGGCCGGCGACGAACCGGCAAGGCGTTCGGCGTCCCACGAACTCATGATGACCGGATAATCCATCTCGTCGTAATCGGCCCAGTTGTCGTGGTCGTAATCGCCGAGCCATACGTAACGATGCGCCGTCTGCGCGCCTCCGTGACCGTACCAGACCACGAAGCCCGCGCCCTCGCGCCACTGGCCGACGACGTTGTCCACGTTCAGATCGACATCCGAGCTCACCGACGAAATCGCCAGGCCCTCGCGCTCATAAAGGCGAACCACTTCCCGCCCCTGCGCCCGACTTGATAGATTTTCGCCGATGACGTCGATGACTTCGGCGCCGTCCCATAGTTCATCGCCGTCGTATCCGTCGATTCCCAGGATGGCGCCGGGAAGCAAAATGCGGTTCCTCTCCGGCGCGTCGGGATTGTCATCCAGGTCCATGGCCGTTTGAAGAACATTGTCCAGTCCGGTGATGTCCCACTGATAAACCGGGATGCGGCCGACCAGAACCTCGGGACCGAGATCCACGCCTCCGGTCTCCATATCATCCGGATATTCGGCAAAGCGCCCGTCGCCGTTTAAGTCCCAGTCGCCTTCCAGGTCCATGTAGTAGGCGTCCGTGGGCGCTTGCGCCATCTCGCAATAAATCTCGTCGCCCGTGGCGTCGCAGATATTCTGAATGGCGTATGCCATCTTCATCGGAACGTTCCCCGACGCCGGATTGGGATTGCCGATGAGCAGAACGTAGCCGATGCCCAATTCCACGTAGTTTTCCGTCAGCCAGGATCGGATGCGGTCGGCGCGGGAATCGTCCGATCCGCCGGTGGATACGTTCCAGGCCTCTTCCGTCGCCACGGCCACGTCCCAGCCGCGATCGCGCTTGTGCTGCGCGAAAGCTTCCAGATTGCCGCTGCCGGATAAAATATTTGCCGTCGTGATAATGGCGAGGCCTTTGGGAAAGTCCAATTCATCTTTCAGCGAGTTGAAAATCTTCGCGTCGCTTTTGATTTCGACGGAGTGAATCGCACGGCCCCCTAAATTGGCAGCGACAGTAACAGGAAAATATTTTTCGCCTCGAATGGAAACGAGCCTCCCAACGCGCATCGCGTCGGCGGGCGCAAACGTGCTTTGCCTGAATGCATGCCCGTCGAAAAAGGCATAGTAAGTTTCGTCACGCAGGTTTTGATATTCTACGCCGGACACTTCCGGCAGGCTTGTTTTGGCAATGCCTTCGGACGCCTTAAAGAAGTATGTCCCCGGCGCCAGAATCGCCGTCCCGGCGAATGCCGCGGCCGGCATGAAAAGCGCAACAAGGATGAGAATAAAAGCATGGCGAAATCGAATCATTGCTGAAGTCCTTTAATGCCCCGCGTTAGCCGATAATCATGACAAGCCGCGAATAAAGCGGCTAAAACATGCGCATTATAATCGATTGCGGCGATTTCGTCATGGGATCGGCGCCGGGTTGCTTTTTCCCGGCCGCTTGTCATGAGGATCAATTTGCCTATGATGGAAAATCCCTTTCGCATTTGGGAGGTTTTTAAGATGTCGAAATATTTTATCGCGCCGTCCATTTTATCCGCCGACTTCGCGCGCCTGGGCGAGGAAGTCAAAGCCATTGAAAAAGCTGGCGCCGATTGGGTGCACATCGATGTGATGGACGGGCATTTCGTCCCCAATATCACCATCGGTCCTCTGGTGGTGGATGCGGTGAAGAAAACGACGGACATGTTTCTGGACGTGCATCTCATGATCGAAAACGCGGACGCGTACATCCCGGAGTTTGCGAAAGCCGGGGCGGACCTGATCGCCGTGCACGTGGAGACGGGCTATCATTTGCATCGCTCGGTGCAGCTCATCAAGAGCCTGGGCAAAAAAGCGGGCGTGGTTTTAAATCCGGCGACGCCGATTTCGGCGCTGGAAAACATTCTGCCCTTCGTGGATCTGGTGATGATCATGACGGTGAATCCGGGCTTCGGCGGCCAGAAATTTATCGAAGGATCGCTGGAAAAAATCGCTCTACTCAGAAAAAGCATTGACCAAAGGGGGCTTGATATCCTAATAGAGGCGGACGGCGGAATCGTCACCGGCAATATTGCCGAGGTTGCCGCCGCCGGATGCAACGCGTTCGTATCCGGTTCAGGGGTCTTTAAAACGGAAGATTACGCCGCGACAATCGCGGAAATGCGCCGTCAACTGGCGCAAGTCTGACAACGCAAATCCACGCATATCGGGATGTGGCGCAGCTTGGTAGCGCGCCTGCTTCGGGAGCAGGAGGTCGCTGGTTCAAATCCAGTCATCCCGACCACTTAGAAGGCTCATAAGGACTTGTTCTTATGAGCCTTTTCCTCTTTGCCGAAAAGCGACCATGCCATAAGTCACCACTAAGTCACCACGGGCTTGAATTTTTCGATGGATTTTCCGATAATTGTTGCAATGGCTCAATTCAGGAACAGGCAATTTTGGAACTGACTTTTCCAACTCACCTTTGTAGTATTTGGAAAACCTCAAAACTAGGATTGAGCCATGAAGCATATCAAACCGGGACAATTTGAAGGTCCGAGAGCCTACTTTACGAATTTTGACCACCGGATAGTTACACGCACGGCCAACAAGGAAAGACTTCGACAGGAAGTAGAGCGACGCCTGAAAATCCTGCTTCTCACAAAGTCAACCGTGGTTTGCGCTGCTTCTCATCTTACCTCTGACTTCACTTACCAGTTGTTCCGGGCGAATCCTGTTTTGCTGAATCAGGGGCTTATTACTCCTGCCCTTCGTGATGACAAGAAAGATGTCAGTGAACTCTTTGAAAAAAAGAGGATCAAGCAATCTCAAAAAGATGAAATGATTGATTTTTATCGAGGTGAAATCCTTCAGGTTGTCGATTGGCCTCTTTTCGATAACTCCAAGTGGTTCAAAGACAGGTTTATTGAAGACCTACAGAATGAAAATTCCGTGCTTCGAAATAATCTGAAGTCATTGCCTGATACGGATGTGCAATCTCTTATCTCAGCCCTTTCAACACAGGAGATGTTGGGCCGGGACACGGTGGAGCAAGCCGTCAAAGTTTTTGGCCGAAATGAGCGGCGCATTGTTCTTACCTACAGGGAACTTCTGTACCACATTTCGGGTGCAAGGGTTGTGAACTGCGAAAGTAGCTTGCCCCAAGAAGATTTCGTTTATTACAGCTTGGCAGATATTGAAGACCGGCGCATTCTACTATCCGAGCTACAGATATTCTGGAAAATGTTCCTTGAAATCTTTCTTGAAACTTTACAGCGCAAACCCCTTCCCCTTGAACTTCTTGATGAGCTTTCCTTCGCGGATGTCGTTTCATTGCGTTCACCGATTTTGGAAAGCCAATTCCAACAACTTTATGATGAGCTTGTGAAGACGGCTGCAAGTTCCGTAAAAGATGATCGTCCTGAAAAAGTTCTTCTTCATGTTGAAGAGCTTCTGAAAATCAAAGATGGTCTTTCCCGATCTTTCCAAGCGATATTCGAGGAAGAAATCCCAAAGCTCATTCGTAAGAAGGCAATCACCAATGTAAAGTCATTTGGCAAAAACAGTGTTTCCATCGGTTTGGGTATCGCAAGCTTTTTCGAGCCGATAACCACCGTGTTCGGTGTTATCATGGAGGGCCCTTCATTCCTCATGAACCTTGGGAATCTGTTCACTGAGTTGAAACACTGGAACAATTACCAGGACTATGTAATAACGAAGGAAACCTTTTTGCGTAAGGCGATTGAACGGTCTGATATTGATGACAAAGCGCCTCTTGCGGATGTTGCCCGAATGCTTTTGAGTATAATTTCAAAGAAGGTTGAATTCTGAGGCTTGAAGTATGAACCAAGAAAATAGATCGAAACAAGAAAAGGATACCTTGGTTGTACTCCTTCATGGGTTTGGTGATGACAATTCTACTTATGAAAAAACGAGGCGGTTTCTCGATAGCGAGGGTTATTTGACCTATGCACCTGATTTGCCCGGTTTCGGGAAATCAGACCTACCGGCAATGCTTCCAGGTGAAATGGCTCGTGTACTGTCTTCATGCATCGTCTGGAAGTGGGGAACCGGATTTGACATTCATCTTATCGGCCATTCATTGGGCGGCATGGTTGCCTTGTTTATGACACAAAATTTAGGCATACGATCCGTTGTCATGATTGAAGGAACTTCAAGCAAGCACGATATGGAGTTTTTTGAATCGCTCAAATCGTCGGAACCGGGTTGTGCCAAATATTCCGACTTCTTGCAGTACATGAAGGAGCGTGTGGATATCGCTCCTTCCTATCGAAGGTATGTTGATGTGCTGGAAAAACTGAAGCCAGAAACCTTCGACTTTGTTGTAAAAGGTGTCCTTTCCGATTTCCAGAAAATGGAACGTATCATTGAAAAGCTGGAAGTGCCTGTAGCCTATTTTCATGGGGATAAATCACGAGGTGGACAAGAAGGAGCGGCTTTTGCTGAAAAGATAGGTTGGAAAACACTCTTTTTTCCGAACTCAATACATTGGTTGCATGAAGACTCAAACGCTCTGTTTGTCTCGATTTTGAAAGATTGGTTGGCCAGCACAACATAGAAACTGTATTTAGGACGGACAATTCAAATGAAATATGAAGAGGATGTTACCAAATTCGACCCTGAACAGAAATACCTATATGAAATGCTTCCCGAATATCGAAAATCATTCGATGACTATCCCAAAGAAATAGCTGATAAAGCACATACTATTTTGGATATTCTGGAACACAAGGGCGATATATGTGTGTTGTCGGAATCCGTGGATTGGTTACTTTGCAATGTCACGTCCGAAAAGATTGGAGAAGATAGGTTTATAGGCGAATGGCGCTAAGATAAGGCCTAATGCGTTTCATTTTTCTTTTTCCTTTTCTTTACTCCCTCGGTGGATCTTTCCAGGATTTCCGTTGAGATATCGCGGAGTTCGTCGATGATAACGTTGAGAGTGCGGTTCTCTTCGATGGCCTTCCTATAAATTTCCGCTTGGTTTGAGCTCAGGTTCACTGTGACGGTCTTTCCTTTCCGCTTAAAGGTCCACTGGAAGTAGGGTCCGAGTTTTTTCTTTTCCCCGGGACGGTTCGGGTCTTCTTTTTCGATCCAGCGTTCGGTGATGGTGCCCTGGGCCACGTGGTTCAGTTTCAGCAGGCTTTTCTTCAGAGCTTCGAATCGGCCCTGAAGTTTTTCTAATTCTTTTTCATTTTTTTTCGTCGTCATGCTTGCATTCTATTCCAAATTGTACTACAAGTACATATACTTGTTGTTCTCTGTCAAGAAGAAGGAGGTCTCATGATTTTGCAACGATTCGGCTCGCTCCTTTCCCGATGGCGTCGCGCCGGCCTGTCCGACCTGTTCGCTCTGTTCGATTCCTGGCTTGTTTTGCCGAAAGTTCCGTGTCGCCAAAGGCTCTTTTCCCCCCGAAAGAACCTTTTGGATGTTTTTGTCCCAGGTCCTGTCCGCGGATCGCTGCTGCCGTGAGGCATTGCAGAAATTTCTGGCGCGGCTGAAGAAGTTCGAGTCCCAAAGCGCCTCGGGAAGCACCTCAGCCTACTGTCAGGCCAGAAAGCGGCTGAAAACGGATTACCTGTCGAGGATTCACGACGCGACGACGGCGCGCCTGGAATCCCTTGAGAAGCCGCGTCATCTCTGGCGCGGCCGCCAGGTCAAGGTTGTGGACGGATCGAGTGCTTCCATGCCGGATACGGCGGAAAACCAAAAGGTCTATCCACAGACCAGGACGCAAAAAGCCGGATGCGGATTCCCGATCATGCGCCTGGCCGTCATTTTTTCCCTGGCGACCGGCGCGATTCTGGATGCGGCCTGGGACTAGAGCCGAACGAAGGGCTTTGTCATTGTGCGACGCATCCGTCGGGAAGATCATATTGTGGACTGGATCAAGACCGCCGTCTGCCCGGTGTGGATGGATTATCGGCAGTGGTTAAAAATGCCGGAAAGGCTGCGTCTGCGCGAAGTCAGCTTTCGCGTGGAGGTCCCCGGCTTTCGTTCCCGCGCGATCACCATCGTGACGACGCTGACCGACGCGCGCCGCTATCCCGCCGAGTCTTTCGCGGAATTGTACCGAAGGCGATGGATGGCGGAACTGGCACTGCGCGACCTCAAGACGACCATGGGAATGGATGTTTTGCGCTGCAAGAGCCCCGACATGGTGGAAAAGGAACTGCGCATGTTTTTCATCGCCCATAATCTGATTCGCGTGCTGATCTTCGAGGCGGCGCAAAAACGCGGCGTCCTTCCCTATCAGATCAGTTTCAAGGGCGCGCTTTCCGTCGCGCGGCAATGGGCGCCGGTTCTCGCCGAGGTCCGCTCGAAGGCCGCCAGAAACCGGATGATACGCGAAATGTTCCGACAAATGGGAAATTATATCGTCGCCGACCGGCCGGATCGCTTCGAGCCAAGAGCCGTCAAACGAAGACCGAAGGAATACGCGCTCCTCAACAAACCGAGAGCGGAAATGAAGCTAAACATCCTGGAGGAAATGGACAAAATGGCCTTATCTTAGCGCCATTCGTGACTGTCACGAATAAAAAGAGATTGAAAAACACGGCGTTGCAGGCTAGTTTCGCTAATGAACATGCAACCGGTCGGCGAGATGGAAAACGAAATTCAGCCCCTTAAATACGATCCGGCGTGGCTCGATGACATTCGGTCCATGGATCAGTCCGATGTGCGCGACGTGGCGCGCATGCACGCGTCGGGTATGGGCGACACGCTGTGGGGAAAGCTGGGCGAGGCGTTTTTAGAGCGAATCTATAGCGCCATGATCGGCGATAAAGATTTCGTCGGTTTCGTGTACGTGGAAAACGATCAGGTCGCCGGTTTCATCGCCGGAAGCGCAAACGGGCCGGAAATGATGCGCCGCGTGAGGAAGATGAGTTTCTTTGCGCTTGCGTCGGCGGCGATCAAAGGCGCTTTGAAGAACCCCGGCGTGATTCCCCGATTGGCCGCCACGCCTTTTTATTTTCGGCGCAGCGATCCGAAGCTGGGAATGCAGGTTCGCGCCGAATCCTATTTCTGTTATTTCGAAAAACATCTGCGCGGCAAGCGTATTTCCGGGCTGATCAACAAAGTCCTTTTTGACGAACTACTGGCCCGCGGGCACAAGTTCGTGAAAATCACGACCGAAGCCGATAACGAGGGCTCCAACCGGCAACTCGCATCCTGGGGATTTGAAAAACGCGGCTCATTTCGCTTCTACGGCAAAGACATGGTCGTGTACGTGCTGGACCTCATTGAAAGCCCCCGCGTGGAAGCGATATCCAGGCACTCCGGCTAAGAGATATAATCGGAGACGCCTTAACGCTAGAGTTCCAAATCCGGATATAACCTGGAAACGCAATCAGGGCAAAGACCGTGCGTGAATTTTACATCAGAATAATTGGAGATGTAGCTTTCAAGCTTGTGCCAGTTCCCCTCCCGGTCGCGGATATTTTTACAACTCGAACAAATGGGAAGCAGCCCTTCCAGCCTGTTGGCATGAGCCACCATCTTTTTCAAATCCGATAATGCCTTCTCTGTTTCCTTTTGAGCTCTTTTACGGATTTCGACCTGTTCTTTCAATTCCCTGTTTTTCTTTTCGAGTTTTTTTCTGAAGGAAAAAAGTATAATGCCGGCCATCAGAATAGCGATCATGTAGGTCAACGTGTTCAAAAGTATGACCCGCCAGTTCAGAAAAACTTCTCCGAACTGCTCGCCATTTACGGCCATCGGCAGATATGGCAAAACTCCCTTATATTCCAGGTACGTGGTCAGCACCAATATCGCATGTCCGATGACGAACAAAAGCACCGCTTCTATCCATGTGAGGAAATGTGTAAAAACGAAAAATGTTAAAAATACCGTCATTAAAATCGGGGAACTTTGGCTGCCGGCGATGTGCAGGTGTACAATCCAGGATATGCTGATAATCAACGCGACGATGAATGTCGCCACGTTAAAATATCGAGCCTGCCAGGCGTCGGGCTTGTCTGCTTTCTGGCTCATGAACCACAATGCAAGAACAAATAGATTGACGACGACGCTGACCAGAACCGAGACGGCGGCAACACCTTTGTTCATCAAGCCAGGGTCGTAATAAAGAACATACCCCACTGCCGTAAGGATGGTAAACGGAACGAAAACCGCAAGAAAGATTACTGCGCCAAACCGCACCATTTCAAGGCGCTCCGACGCCCTTTCAGAAACTCTGTTGTTATTTAGCATCACCGCACCATGTTTCAATTGTTGCTTACCCGGGATTCCACATATGGAATTCCGAAATTGACTCTCCGGGCTCCATGCCCGACGCAAAACCACCTTATACTTTGTGATCTCGTCAAATTTTGCAATGGCTGATCGTATATACTCTCGTGGTGAAATCAATCGCTTTCGCCATCAAAACCGCTTATAGGAGGTCATAAATTCGTTGACGGTGACCATAATAGGAGCTAATATTAAGATCACTATTGTGACCATGAAAGGTTTTCCCATGCGTGCGATTCGAACCCATGAAGACGTTGTTTCCGCCAAGGATTTCAAAGCAAAACTGTCCGGTTGGTTAAAGCACGTAGCCGAGCATCGACGCCCCTTGTTGATTACTCTGAATGGCAGACCGGCGGGAGTCTTGCTGGATCCAAGGGATTTCGACGAGGCGCAGGAAAAAGCCATGTTCGTCGAGGCGGTGAAAAAAGGATTGGCCGACGCCGACGCCGGAAGATTTGTGTCGGAAGATGAATTGGATGCAAAATTAGCGGCTATAATCAATAAGAAACGCAAATGAAGATACGCTGGACGCGCAATGCGGCTGACGACCTGGTGAACATCGTCGCGTTCATCGCCGAGGATAATCCGAAAGCTGCTACGGCATTGGCAAAAAAGATTAGAACCGCCGCCGGACGATTATCAAAGTTTCCCCGAAGGGGCAGAATTGTTCCCGAGTTTGAAAATGATATAATACGAGAAATTATTGTAGGAAACTATCGGATCATTTATCGAATTAAGCCGAAATTGATAGAAGTCGCCAGCGTTTTCGAAGGCCACAGGCTAATACCAACTGATCCCAGTAAATTAAAATAAGCGATTACCGGATTTTCGCAATAAACGGGCCGATGATCAGGCGGTCGAGCCTGGATTCCTTGAAGGCCAGGCACGCGTCGCGGGCCGAGGCGACGATGGGTTCCGAGTGCATGTTAAAGCTCGTGTTGAGGACCGAAGGCAGGCCGGTCAGGCGGTGATACTCCTCCAGGATGCCGTACATGCCCGGATTGTCCGAAGCGCGCAGAACCTGCGGGCGCACGGTGCCGTCGATATGCACGACGCCGGGGCAATTTTCTTTCATCCAGTCCGACGCGTAAAAACTGATGGTCATGAAACGCGCGGCTTCGGCGGCGCCGGCGTAGTTTTCATAACACTGCGCGGCGTATGGCTCCATCGTCATGGGCGCGAAGGGCATGTAACTCGCCCGTTTCAATTTTTTATTCAGCCAGTTTTGCACGTCCGGATCGTCGGGGCGATAAAGAATGCTGCGATTCCCCAAAGCACGCAGTCCGTATTCCATGGGGCCGTCGAAGCGGGCCATCGACTTGCCGTCAGCCAAAAGTTTCGCGGCGGCTTCCTCGATAACCTCCGGGCGTTCGTAGGAAAGGTCGAATTCTTTGAGCGCCGCGACAATTTCATCTTCCGTCGGCGCCGGTCCCAGGAGAATGTTTTCGAACTTGAACGGCAGCGCTTTTTTCTGCGCGGCGATATGCGACAACGCCGCGCCCATGGCGATGCCCTGATCGGTCATGGCCGGGTGAATCCAAACGGACCGGACTTCCGGCAGTTCGAGGATTTTCTGATTGAGGCGCACGTTGGCGAAACTGCCGCCGGCCAGAGCCACGTGACCGCGGCCCGTATCCTTGACGGCCTTGCGGACGAACTGCGTGAGAGCGTCTTCGAACCTTCGCTGCGCCGAAGCGGCCAGATCCGGTTTGTCGAGATAAGCCAGATGGCGGAAAGGCTCCTTGGTTCGCGAGCGCGTCAGGCTGAACGTCCGCGTGAAGTCCGTATCACTTGCCACGCACTCGAAAATCTCTTTCATTTCGCGAGCCGCCGCGTCGGGATTTCCCGAAGCCGCCATGCCGGTCAGTTTACCGGCCAATAAGGGATGAATGCCGGCGATCTGCGCGATTTCCCCGTAAAACTGCCCGGGGGAGTTCAGAGCGCTGACGCCGCGCACGAATTTGATTTCCGGGCCTTGGCAGTCGAAGACCTTGGCGGCGAATCCGTCGCCGTAGTTGTCCGCGGATACGGCGCACGCTTCTGAAAAGCCGGAGGTGTAATAAGCGCTGGCGGCGTGCGCGTCGTGATGATCCACGAACACGACGTTTTGTTTGAAACGTAATCGCAACAGCGCGCGGCAGACGAGTTTCATGAAGCCGGCGAATGCCGGGACTTTAAAGCACAGGTGGTGATAGGTCAGCATGATCTTGTGGACCGCGCCGAACATGTCATGCTCGAAACTCGGGAAATGCGTGCCAAGAATGCGGGGCAGAAAATGCGTCGGATTGCCGAACACGAGCGTGTCCGTATCCTCCAGGCGCACGCCTGAAGCTTCTTGAATCCAGTCCAGGGATTTTGCGGGGAATCCGGCCTTGAACCGGGTCCTCGTCAGGCGCTCTTCGGCCACGGCGTAAACTTCACCGGTGGTAGTGATTAAAACGGCGTTGGCGTTGGTGTCCTCATGAAAAGCGAAAACATGTTTCGCCGGGCGCCACGCATCCGGCAGCCGGGGTGGGCATTGCTGTTTTTCCGTTGCACTCACAAGCGAAATCCTTTCAATCGAATCTCGAATCCGACAAGCTTCCGTCTTCGAAGACTTCGACTTTTTCTCCCGGCGCAAGCGCCGCTATCTTTACCGGCGATCCGGTGGATTTTGCCAACGCGGCCATGTGTCGCGCACGTCCCGGGTGGCGCGACAGGGGAGGCACGCTCATCCACTCTCCGCCATTGTGCATGGGCACGGCGACTTGGGTTTTCAAATCATGCGCGGCGCGCAGGGCGTCTCGGGGATTCATGACGATGCGCCGGCCCATGATTGTCGTGCCGCCCACGGGTAAAAGCGAAACCAGCGGCGTACGATACGCGCCGATGCGTTTGAAATCCTCCGTATAACGCGCGTCTCCGGCGAATAGAAGCGAAAGACCGTTTTTTGTGACCATGTACGCGTTTTCATATCCCGAGTGCTGCACGGAAAACGCCTTGACGTGAATGTCCTTGTGCGTGGCCTCCTGATCGTCAACCAGTTCGACGACGCATCCGCAACGCGCTTTTTTCGCCGCGGCCCGCGTGCCGGGGGGGCCGATGAGAAGCGGGCATTCATGGGCAAGTTTCACCAGTGCGCGGTCGTCATAATGATCCGGGTGCAAATGGCTGGTGATAATAAGGTCCAGCGGGGGAAGCTGCTCGGGACGCAATCGCGGTTTGACGAAAACCGGCAGGCCGCGCATGTGCATGGCGAACCAGGGATCGGTCAGGATATGGCGGCCTTCCCACGAGATCAGCAGCGTCGAAGTGCGCAGGTATTGAATCGTAATCGAGCGCATAGGGCTGGTCTTAATCCGGTGTTATTGGAGCATCGACTCGATGGTCTGCATGAAATCACCGATATCTTTGCTGTATTCCATGGCGCCTTCGGTTTTGACGTAGCCCTTGGCGACGGCCTCGACGAGGGGCGCCTGGTTCGTCAGCACTTTGAATGCGCCTTCCGTATCCGGGAAAATCATGTGGACGAAAGGGCCGCGCCGTTTGTAGACGCCGCGCCCGCTTTTGGTCTTGCCGGCTTTCACGCGCAGATAAGCCGCCGGGCCGCCTTCGACGGTCCATTGATAGATGCGCTCGGGCTGCGTTTTGGTCCATTCGGCCATGCCGGGATGACCGAATTTGTTGAGCTGCGAAAGGGCGTTCGTGATGAAAAAAAGAACCATTTTCACCTTGAAGGCCTTTTTCTTCGCACCTTTCGGAATGTTGTTCGGATCGAGGATTTTGAGTCCCAGCAAAATCGGAAGCACGCGCAAAACCACGTCCAGGCGCCAGAGGTTTTTAATCTTCGGCAGATATTGCGGACCCATTTTTCCGGCCATGAATCCGTTGAAGGCGGCTTTTGTGGGAAACTCGAAGGTCACGGTGGCGTTCGGATCAACGCCGAAAGCCACGTCGATCAGCCCGTCGTTAAAGATGAGCTGCGTTCCCAATTCCGGTTCCTCTTTGATGGCGAACTGAACGGCCGCGTTGAATTTATAATGGAGTTTGTCGAAAAGCTGCGCTTGCTCTTCCCGGAGGACTTTCGCCAGGGGCAGGGCGCTTTTCAGATAAAGCGTCGATTGAAGTTTTTCCACGTCCATGGTCGATCCTTTTAGTTTTGTCTTGTCTAAAACCTTCGCGGTATGGAGGTTTGAAATTTCGTTTCGTCTTTCCTGTCGCCCGCTGAAGCGGGCTTAAATAAATATGTGGCGATCCCTAAATCCAGGATATTTAATTATCAAGCGCAACACAGCCGGGGGCGGTCGCTCGACCTTGAGGCTCTCGACAGGCTGTGCCACACACGCTGTGGTTGGCGAACCGTTTTTCTTCTGTCAATCGCAATATATGGTTGGCGAACCGTTTTTCTTCTGTCAATCGCAGCATGTGGTTGGCGAACCGTTTTTCTTTGGCACATCACATGTGGCACAGCCGCTACTACTCTGCGAAGCACGGGCCTCGGCTGTGATTGATTTTCCTCGGCACAACTTTTGCCGTTAATGAAAATAGCGACTCCTCGAAATGCATTTTGCAAGTGGCTGCATCACGAACCACGAACCACTAACCACTAACCACTAACCACTATCTAAATTTCGTCTTCCCAGTCTTCGTCTGCTTCGAATTCCATCTTCATGACGTCCTGGATCGCTTCTTCGATTCCGTCGGCGTCGATTTTGTTCATGTGCTGGATGTCTTCCGGGGAGCCGTGGGGCGAGAAACGGTCCTGCACGCCGAGTTTACGCAGCACGCATCCTTTGCCGCTTCTGGCGATGACGTCGGCCACCGCGTCGCCCAGGCCGCCCATGACGTTGTGGTCCTCGCACGTGATGATGCGCCGCGTATCCAGAAGGGCTTTCATCACCGCTTCTTCGTCGAGGGGTTTGATGGTGTGCATATCCAGCACGCGCACCGAAAGCCCCTGCTGTTTCGCGCGGTCGGCGGCCTCGGCGGCGTTGCCCACGGTCCAACCGCAGGCGATGACGGCCAGATCAGTTCCCTCGCGGATTTCGATGGCCTTGCCGATCTCCCAGTCGAAATTCAGGTCTTTCCAGTACGGCGGCTCGAAGGAGCGGCCGATGCGGATATATACCGGGCCGTCGTGTTCGATGGCCGCCGCCGTGGCCTTGGCGGTTTCGAATGCGTCGGCGGGAGCGATGACCGTCATGTTGGCGAAGGTGCGCATCACGCCAAGGTCTTCGGTGCAATGATGCGTGGTTCCCGCGGGGCCGAAACTTGTTCCGGCGTGCGTGGCGATGATTTTGACGTTGCGCCGGTTGTAGCAGATGTCGGTTCGGATATGTTCCGCGCAGCGCAAAGCGGCGAACACGGCGAAGGTCGAGACCACGGGCACCAAGCCGGCTTCGGCCAGTCCCGAGGCGAATCCCATCATGTTCGTTTCCTGAATCCCGAAATTCAAAAAGCGATCCGGGTGCTTTTTCTGAAAGGCGCCGATTTTCGTGGAACCGGCCAGATCGGCGGTCATGGCCACGATCTTTTTATTTTTATCGCCGAGTTTTGTCAGCACCTGGCCGTAAATTTCCGCCTGGGTCATGTGATCGGCGTCGTCGATCGTCCAGGTAATTCCTATGGGCATGTATTGCTCCTTTCAACGGATTCGACGGGCTTTAAAAGCGCGCATCGATTCCGGTCATTTCGATTTCGCAAGGGATTGCATGGCTTTTTTGGACGTTTCGCTGTCCAGGCCCGCGTAATGCCACTTGGCCAGGTCTTCCATAAAATCGATGCCTTTGCCTTTCACCGTTTTGGCGATGATGACAAACGGCTTTTCCTTTTCCTTGTGGGATTGGTCGATGGCGTCGCAAAGCTGTTTGAAATCGTGGCCGTCGATTTCCACGGCGCGCCAGCCGAAGGCCTCCCATTTTTCCTTGAGCGGCTCGACGGCCATGACATCTTCCGTATGACCGTCGATGCACAGCATGTTCCGGTCCACGATGGCCGTGAGGTTGGTGAGCTTGAACATGGCGCCGGACATGGCCGCTTCCCAGGTTGTTCCCTCGTGCATTTCACCGTCGGACATGACCACGTAGGTGCGCCATTTTTTATTGGTCAGACGCGCGCCCATAGCCATGCCCTGGCCGATGGCCAGACCGTGAGCCAGCGAGCCGGTCGAAGCGTCCACGCCCTTGACCTTCGTGCGGTCCAGGTGCATGGCGAAGCAGGAATTCGTTTTATTGAATTTGTCCAGATCTTTGTCCGGGAAAAATCCCAGATCTCCCAGGATCACCGCGTGTCCCACGCCTCCGTGACCTTTGGAGAGGATGAAACGGTCCCGGGCGGCCCAGTGGGGCTTTTTAGGATCGATTTTCATGTACTTGTAATAGAGCGCGACGAGAATATCCGTCTGGCTCATGGCCCCGCCGATGTGGGCTCCGCCGCATCGCTCGGTCACTTCGACGATACGCTTGCGAATCTGCGCGGCCTTCTTTGTGAGTTTTGTGATTTCCTGTTTGGTTACGGCCATGAAAAATCCCCTTGGATTTCAATTTCTCCCGGATTGGCGAAAATCCGTCACTTTTCAGTGCGGAACATCGAACCGGAATTGTTGCTTTTTAATAGTGCGGGCCAGCCCTTTTTATGCTTCCCGAAACATATATTGTCCGCTGTCGGATGGGGAGTCAATGCCTTGGAATAAATGTCGTGAATACTCAAGGCGTTGACCTTCAAGCCCCGCAACGGCTACAATCCCCGGCGTCTGATTTGTCCGCGTTGTGTGGAAATTGAACTTGAAATAAGTGTTGCGGGATTTTTTATGAGTTGGCGTGAAGACATTAAGGGCGTGCATTTTCTTGAAACCCCCCTTGGGTCCAACTTCCTTCGCTACAGAACGCTTTTCGTGGTCGTCAGTCAGATTTCCCTGATTCTCGCCGGCTATTTCGTGGCTTTCGTTCTTCGTTACGGCTCTTTTCTCGACTCCTACGGCATTACCTATTTCTGGCTGACCGTGCCGTGGATTCTCGCGATCAAAGCCGCCGTTTTCTATTATTACGATCTGTATCGGGGTTGGTGGCGCTACGTGGGCATGAACGACCTGATGGATATTTTCAGGGCCTCCACGGTTTCGACCCTGATTTTCATCTTCATCGTCGTCTTTTTATTTCCGCCTTATCCCCGGTCGGTGTTTCTTATCGACTGGTTCGTCACCATCGTATTTATCGGCGGCATCCGCTTCGGCATCAGGGCTTTTCGTGAAAAGCTTTTAGGCGATCCTTCCGGCTCGGTGCGCAACATCGTCATTTACGGCAGCCACGCCATCGGCGTCGAACTGCTCAAGGAAGTCCGTAGCAATCCCTCCCTGGGAATGAAGGTGGTTGGCTTCATCGACGACTTCGCCCCGAAAAAGGGATTCAAAATTCACGGCGTTCCCATTCTCGGCGGCCGGGACGACATCCCGAAAATCCTGTCGGTGCACGAGGTCAACGAAATCGTCATCACCACGCCTTCCCTGCGCCCCAGGGAACTCAAGGAGCTTATCAACCGGTTCAAGGAAACCGACATACGTTTCAAAATCGTGCCGCCCATGTCCGACATCCTCAACGAGCGGGTTTCCATCAAGCAACTGCGCGACGTATCCGTGGAAGACCTGCTGGGACGCAAGGCCGTCAACCTGGACGAAGCGCTCGTCCATGAGAACCTGGCCGGCAAATCCGTTCTGGTGACGGGCGCCGGAGGCTCCATCGGCGCCGAACTGGCGCGCCAGGCCGCGGCCCATGATCCGGAAACGATCGTTTTGTTCGAGCGAAACGAAAACGCGCTGTTCATGGTGGAATGGGAAGTCAAAAGCCGGTATCCGCACGTCCGCGTCATTCCGGTGATCGGCGATATCCTCGACGAGGAATACGTCCGGGAGACGATGAAGAAATACAAGCCGACGGTCGTCTTTCATGCCGCCGCATACAAGCATGTGCCGATGATGGAGATTCACCCCAGAGCCGCGCTGAAAAACAATATCCGCGGCACGCACATCGTCGCCGAGGCTTCCGTGGACTGCGGCGTCGAGCGATTCGTTTTCGTTTCCACCGACAAGGCCGTGAGGCCGGGCAACACCATGGGCATGACCAAGCGCGTGGGTGAAATGATCTGCCAGTCCCTGTCGCGCCGCAAAACGGGCGTGAAGTTCATCGCCGTGCGCTTCGGCAACGTCATGGGATCGGCGGGCTCGGTCATTCCGCTGTTCCAGCGGCAAATTCTCGAAGGCGGTCCCATCACCGTTACGCATCCCAAAGCGGAAAGATATTTCATGACCATCCCCGAGGCGGTGCAACTGGTCATGCAGGCTTCGGCCATGGGGCGGGGCGGGGAGATATTCGTCCTGGAGATGGGTCAGCCCATCAACATCCTGGAGCTTGCCAAAAACCTGATCAAGCTTTCGGGTCTGGAGCCGGATCGCGACATCGAAATCAAATTCATCGGAATGCGCCCGGGTGAAAAGATGTCCGAGGAGCTTTATCATTCCTATGAAAAGCTGGCGGATACGGAACATGAGAAAATCAACGTCGTCCCCGCGGACCTTGCCGGGTGGACGGATAAAAAAGAAAAGGCGCTGGCCGCGCTCATCGAGTTGTCGGGATCGAAGGATCTCGACGCGGCGATGTCTTTGATGTGCGAACTGACGGAAAGCGAAACGCATCGTCCAGGCGAAGATCAGGCGAAGGTTGTCCCGATCGCTCGGAGTCAAGCATGAAGTTGTTGAATTTTGCCGTGGCTGTCACGGCCGTACTTTTTATGGCGGTCTTTTGTACGCCGGGATACGCGCAGGATACGCCGGATGACGAAGACGCGCAGTCGGCGGACCCGGAAAACGGCGACAAGGTTTTGGACGTGCAGGAGGAAAAACCCAAGGTCAACAATCTGCCGCAGAACTTCAAAGGATCGACGGGTTTGATTCTGACCACATCCACGCGCGTGCAGGGACCGGGCACGACGGAACTCGGCGTGGCTTACGCGATGGAACTCAGCGCCACGCCGGAATACAAGCGCACGACCACCGCCTTTAACGGAACCATCGGCATCCCCGGCAACCTGGAATTCGCGCTGCACGCGCCGTACGTAGAATCCAACCTGACGTACGGGACCAGGATCGATTTTCTCGGCCAGGAAGTTCGCGAGTTTTCGCGCGGCAATCATGAAGGCATGGGAAGCGTCGAGGGCCTTTTGAAATGGGCGGTCTATCAGCAATCCCTGTTCCTTCCCGCTCTGGCTTTCGGCGTGGGTTTCATCGCCCCCGGCGACGAGTACGAACAGAACATTTCCCAGGTCAAACATTTCGGCGCGCGATTTATGGGCGCGCTCGGCATCGAGATCAACGACCTGTTTTTCACGGACTACGCTTTCGCGTTCATGATGGACGGCAGCCTGGTGATTCAGGATTACGGCGTCGACGACCGGGAATACGAGGAAAAGCACGGCGAAACGCATATCGGAATGATTTTCCCCGTCCTGCCGAGAAATTACGGAATGTTCATCTTCGAGTACGAGGGCATCCTACTGCGCGGCACCACGAATAACGACGATGAGAATTCCGTCATGGTCGGCGCGCGGCTCACCACGCATCATATAAACCTCACCGGCGGCGCGCAGACCGTGCTGATCGAATCCAACGACATGGAAGACAGAACGCGTTACTTCGTGAACTTCTCGTACAAACTCGGCCCCCCGCATCCGCTCTTTCCGTAAGGTGGAAGGAAGAAGGTAGAAGAAGGAAGGCCGGCAAGACCGCGCGATAACGTCTTGTTCGCCAACATAGAAGGCGTCGATCCGGTATATCACATTTCGCATATTTCTCACGAATAATAGGTGACTGTCACTAATTTCCTAAAAAGATGAATTTAAAGAATATTTAAAAAAACATCAAAATGTAAATAATGTATTTAAAATCAATAATGGTTATAATTTTTTAGTAGAATGTGTGTTTAAAGATATGATAGCCATGGAAAGTTTTTTTGAAAATTTAGATGAAAGGTTTAAAATATTGAAAAAAGAGATTTATTATGTGCTTGAAGACGTGAAAAGAGAAGGGTTTTTAACTGTGCCTGAGATGGTTTAGAGTTAGTTTGTATTATGCGCGAAATATTTTTGGGACAAAAATATTGAGCATAGTTATTAAGAAATAGTTTAGTAAAAAGAAATAATTATTTTTTAGTTGTGTCTAAAGTTAAAAAATTAATAAGCAGTTGATATCCTTCATTCATTAATATTGTATCTGCTTTGTAAACTTGTGCTTGCGTATTTGCTTCATCTTGTGTGAAACGAACTAGAGGTGTTGCATTGAGATTATAAATAACATAAGGTAAATGACTTAGTTTCCCACTTATTCCATGTTGAAACTCATGATCTGGTTCATCGAGTGTTGGAGGACCTGTGTACATGAGAGTGATTGTTGTTCTATTGATCTTACCATCTTCTGTTACTGGAGGTGTTGTTTCATTTGTCGGACCAAAGTCAATATTAATCCCCCTATTATGAGTAGGACTAGAGTCAAATCTAGTGTAATCTCTTGTTCCCATTATGTCAAAACCTCTTAAGTTTGCCATGAAAGGGATAGTGGCATATCCACCATTATCAGTCAAGTAGTTTTCAACTAAAGTTTCAAACCATGCAGCATCGCAAGGTTCTGTGCCACCCCAACCACAATTATTTTGTGTTCCATAAGTTGCGACTGCTTCAGCTATTCCAATGTAATAATCAACTGTTCCTGAAGCTGATAAGTTCCAGATTCCTGGACCGCCATTTGCATTTACACTAAAGTATGCTTGTATCAAAGCCAATGAATCTGAATAACCTCCAGCAGCCATAGTTGAAGTAAAGTCATCTAACAACACAATTGGTCTGGTTAAGTTTGCTGTGATTGGGTTATCTGCGATTGGCATGTCTTCCCAAGCGTTGTAAACTCCTGAACCTGGTGGGTTGATGTCAACTTGAAGTTGTTCCCCATCATCAACTAAGAATTGTACTCTGCCATTTGCAGGTGTTGTTGCTGAGTCTAGTAAAGTTCCTAAGTTGTCTTCTAGATCAACCACTGTGTTTGGGACTGGGTTATTGTCAACATCAACAATATCCAAAGTTACAGTGTGAGTATTTGGTATTTCTTCTACAACAATTTCATTTCCGCCTAAATCATCGACTAAATAAAACCAACCAGTGGATGCACCTTCTTCATCAAAGCATGCTATTTTTATATCAGCATAAGTTCCTGCGAAATTAAAAATTGTTGTGCCTTGCCCTTCATGTGTTGTACCATAATCTGTTAAAGGAAACTCAAAATCACCATGCGCAATATCATAACCATCTCCATCTTTGTCAACTTTACAATCTATTGTTGAACCTGCATCTTGATCTGTAACAACTGCATAAAACTTAATTGTATCACCAACATATGTTGGAGGATTATCATCCCATGCCACTGCACCACCTAAAACAGGTGCATGATTATTTGAAAAAACATCTAAGGTTACAGGTAAAGTATCATAGTCTCCATCTAAGTCTTCCACCCGAACATCAAAATCATAACTTCCGACAGTAGGATTATCCCAATTAATCGTATATTCAATATCAGATTCTTTTGAGATTGTCATTCCAGGTGGTGCATCAATTAATAATACATCTAATGATTCCATATCACAAGAATTATCCAAATCACCATCAATAGCATTAATAGTTGCTGAATATGGTGTTCCTGCTGTTCCTGATGGAATTGAAGTTGTTGATATAATAGGATCATCATTAACATTTTGAACATATAAATCTAATGCTGCTTGACCTACCCCATTCCCATTTTCAATTTGTACACAAACAACATAATCAAGACAAACATCTGCTTCATCTGGAGTGAAGCCTTCGATAGTTACTTCGTTTGTGTTTTGGCCTGATTCAATGTATAATCCTAGATTATCGCAACTGCCACCAGTTGGAATAGACCATTCACCATCCTGGTCTGCTGTAATAGTAACTGAGTAGGGAGTATCTTCAACTGAATCATCTATGACTGTTGTTGATATTTCAGGTGGAATAGGAGGAATTGTTGTAGTGGTTGTAGTAGTTGGTTCTTGTGTTGTGGTTGGTGGTTCAGTGGTTGTTGGGCCATATGTTGTTGTAGGCTCCTGAGTTGTAGTAGGACTGTAGGTAGTTGTTGTAGGTTCTTGAGTGGTTGTAGGACTGTAGGTAGTTGTTGTTGGAACAGGAACTGTTGTTGATGTGGTTGGATTAGGAACAGTAGTTGATGTGGTTGTGGTTGGTTTAGAATCGTGATCATCATCGTCGTCCAGTGTCTGGTTATTACTACCTTTATTATTTTTATTTTGACTAGAAGCACAACCCGATAAACTCAACATGAAAAATACGCTCAACGAGAAAAGAATGATCAGGCAGTAGAAAAGGGGATTGCTTCTTATTGAGCAAACGCTCATGAAACCGTTGTCTTCGCTTTCAAACAAAAGAATTCGATTTGAAAATCTAAAAGACGTAAGATCAATGATGACGCCTGTCTCATCGTAGGCTGATTTGTTGACAAATTTCGTTAACAGCTCGTTTTCTTTTTCTCTGACATGAATATAAGCATCCCCGATGTCGATCAGGATTCTTGAGTAACTGAGAGCTTTAACCTTTTCCCTGGGAAATTGGCTTAACCTGGGCATTTTCGATTTTTCTCTGTGCGTCAGTAAGGAATAAAGGTTTTCTTTTGGGATTTTCAGGAAAAGCTTGTGCAGGATATTTTCATCGTAGAAAAAATTAATTGTTTTAGCCGGTATTCCGCAGTATTGAAAAAATCGAATTGAATCTTTTATCCCCATTCTTTGCAGGACAATTTTTGCCGGGAAATAGCTTTTCCAAAGCTTTTCCTCGTACTTTTCAAGAAGCTTTAAGGACCAATAGGGAAGGTCCGGATTTTCCGAATAAAAAAAAGACGAACGATCCATAATCACTTCCTTTGCAAACACAGCGGAATGCGATTGCGATTTTAAAGACTTTAGCTTTTCACCTTTTTGTTATCAAGAAAATTTACTGTAGATGAAAAATTCTCCGCACGCCGACCTTCTAAATTGTCCTTTTCGGTTCGAATAAATTCGTTTTTTTTATTAACCCAAAAGAACTTAGGAAGGTCGGCTTAACGCGGGGATTTTTCTTTTTGATCTCTCCGGTTTTGAATTTAATTTGAAGACAAAAATTCAAAAAACGGAGGTGATATCAATGGATAATCGAAAGAAAAAAAAGAATTAGGAAAGTAGTCGTAATCGACGACTGGATTATTCAACCTGAGGAAGAGGAAATTAAAACGTCTCTTAGAAACGAAAAGATTTCGACTGATGCCTGGCTGGGCATGTTGGATGACGTTGGTATAGGGGTGCTCTAAATGCTTTTCGACCAAACTTTAGATGATGGTTGCATGGATTATTCTTTTCTTTTTCCATCTGAATCAAAGCTGACGGAGTTTATCGAGGAGGCGATACGTCGAAAGATAGACGAGCGACTGAATTCTCGTGAGGATCAACGTATCCCAGCAATCATCCATCTTTCAGATTTCGGAGAAAATGGCGGATTCGCATTATTTATCTGCAAATTCGACTGACTGGATGTCCCCAAATGAGATCGGCCGGTTGATATACACAGCAATCATATTTAATAGGGGACACCCATCCTTCTTTTTGTTCCGGTTTCAATGCGTGAAAAGAATGGCGCGTTTATTTACCAGGTCGCTATTTTCAAACGACTGGATGTCCCCAAATCCCTAGCACGAATAAATGGCTTGATTTTGGACATACTTGACCGCGGTTATCGCAAGCCATTAGCTTTGAACAGGCGTAGCGAGTTATTATCGAAAATCAATTTTCATTCCCCTTGCCGGGATGATTTGCAAATAAGGAGCTTCTTAAATGAGTAAAGTCGTTGTTTTAGGCGGATGCGGCGCGGTGGGAAGCGTAGCCGCGAAAACGCTGGCGGCGCAGGAAAGCGTTTCCAAAGTGGTCATCGCCGATTTCAGATCCGACGGCGCGAGCGAGCTTGCGGCGCAGATCGGCGCAGGCAAGGTCGAAGCGAAGTTTTTTAACGCCGAAGATCAGGGTAGCATTCGGGAAGCCATCGACGGCGCGGACATTGTCTTAAACTGCGTGGGGCCTTTTTATAAAACGGTCAAAACGATCCTGAGCGCCGTCATCGAAGCCGGAATCAATTACGTGGACGTTTGCGACGACGTGGACGTGACGCTGGACATCCTGAACATGAGCGACCGGGCGAAGGCCGCGGGAATCAGCGCGCTGATCGGCATGGGCTCTTCGCCGGGAGCAACGAACCTGCTAGCCAAACTAGCCGCGGAGCAGCTTCTGGATGAAACCGATTCCATCGACATATTCCACGCGCACGGCGGCGAGCCGGTAGAAGGCGCCGGCGTGATCGGCCACCGCTTCCATTGCATGAGCATCGACATCCCCATGTTCCTCGACGGCGAGCTGAAATACGTAAAATATTTCGAGCCCGACGGCGTCGCGCTGCGCCAAAGTTTCGACTTTCCGGTCCTGGGCGACGGGATCCTGCTCTACCCCTACCCGCACCCGGAGCAGGTGACGATCCCGCGCTACATCAAAACGAAGCAGGTCACCAACAAGGGCACGGTTTTACCCGCCGAGTATTACGACCTGACGCGCGACCTATGCCAACTGGGCCTGGCCGACAAAGAACCCATCGACGTAAACGGCGCGCCGGTCAGCCCGTACGATTTCGCCGTGGCCTACATCATCAAGCGCCGCGAACAAATCCTGAAAGAAACCAACTTCGGCTCACAGCGCGGCTGCTGCAGCGTCGTGGCCAAAGGCAAACGCCACGGCGAGTACCGCGAATACCGATTTCACATGGCCTCGCAAAGCCAGGCCCTGGGCGAGGGAACGGGAATCCCCGCCGCCATCGGCGTCATCCTCATGGCGCAGGGCAAGATCACGGAAAAAGGCGTCCTGCCCCCGGAGGCGTGCGTCAATCCTTTCGATTTCGTCGGCCTGGTGCCGCAGGTGATGACGATGGACGAGAAAAAAGAAGGCGGCGAATCCTTCGGCGGCGTCATCATCCAGAAGGTCGACGCCGACGGCAACGTGGAAAACGTCGAGCTTTAAAATCATGACGGCGGTAAGGAAAAACGAGGCGATCATTCTGGCGGTGGATCACGGAACATCCGGCGTCAAGACCGCCCTCGTCACCGCGTCGGGAAAGATCATCGACAACGCCTTCGAGAAAACGCCCATCCACTTTTTTCCCGGCGGCGGCGCCGAGCAGGACCCTGACGACTGGTGGAACGCCCTTGTCGCCACGACGAAAACCTTGCTGGCGAAAAATCCAAAAGTGAAAAAGCGGATCATGGCGCTGTGCGTGTCCAGTACATTTTCCAGCACCGTGGCCGTTGACGAATCCGGCCATCATCTGATGAACTGCCTGACCTGGATGGACTCCCGCGGCGCGCCATACGTCAAAAAGATCGTCAGGGGCTTCCCGAACGTGGCGGGCTACGGCCTGAACATGATGCGAAAGTGGATTCCCAAAACCGCCGGCGGCCCCACCCTTTCGGGTAAAGACGACATCGCGCACGTCCTTTTCATCCAAAACCAAATGCCCGACATATACGCGCGCACGCACATGTTTTTGCCCAGCAAAGACTATTTCAATCTGCGCCTGACGGGTAAGTTCGCCGCGAGCTACGATTCCATCCAGCTTTTCTGGGTCACGGACACGCGCGACATCAACAACGTGAAATACGACGACGAGTTGATTGGATTTTTGAAGATCGACAAGGCCAAACTCCCGCCGTTGCTTCCGTCCACCGCCGTTTTGGGAACCCTGACGCCTTTTGCGGCGAAAGAGCTTGGCCTGCCAAAAGACGTCAGCGTGGTTTGCGGGTCGCCGGACCATCAATCGGCGTGCGTTGGTTCGGGAGCGGTCCGGGATTTCGAGGGGCATCTTTACATCGGCACGTCGTCGTGGGTGCAGTGTCCGGTGCCTTTTAAAAAAACCGACGTTCTGCATTCCATCGCCTCGCTGCCCACGGCCATACCCGGCCGCTACTACTGCGCCAACGAGCAGGATATCGCCGGGGGATGCCTGTCCTTTATCGCCGACGGCGTCATCGCCCCGCTGCTCAAAGCGCACAACGCTCCCGCGCCGGACGATCCTTACGCGCTGCTCGACGAACTGGCCGCCGAGTCAAAAGCCGGAAGCGGCAAGGTCATCTTCACTCCATGGCTCAACGGAGAACGCAGTCCCGTGGACGACAACATGCTGCGCGGCGGGTGGCATAATTTATCGACGACGACGACGGCGGCGGATCTGGTCCGCGCGGTCATGGAGGGCGTCGCCTTCAACACGCGGTGGAATCTGAAATACGTGGAGCGTTTCACGCGGCGTAAGCTCGATCCCCTGCGCATGGTGGGCGGCGGCGCGAAATCGGATTTGTGGTGCCGGATTTTCGCCGACGTTTTTGATCGCGATATTCATCGCGTCGAAAATCCCATCGGCGCCAACGCGCGAGGCGCGGCGCTCATTGCATCGGCGGGACTGGGACTTATCACTTTCGATGAAATCTCCGACCTGGTTAAAATAGAAAAAACATTTTCGCCACGGCCCGAAAACCGGGCGATTTACGATGAGCTTTTCAAAGTCTTTTTGCGGATTCATCGCGCGAACAAAGGGATTTATCGAAGATTGAATTCCAGGCAGGCAGTCCCCCGATGATGCTCCGAAAAGGTAACGATTTAATAAAAACGCCCTGTTGTCATTTCGAGCGAGTCCTTAAAGACGAGTCGAGAAATCCCTTCAATGACGAATATCGCGGGAAAGTAAACGGATGGAAATTCCCTGTTCTTTTCATCGCCCTGATGGCCTTTGTTTTTGTATCTTGCCACCGCAAAAACGAAACGACGGATATTCCGAAAAAGGATACGCAAAAATCAATCACAAAAAACGAAATCCCCATCGCGGAGGACTCCAAAATGGTTTTCGTTCCCGCCGGGACATTCATCATGGGCAGCGACATCGGCAATCCGGATGAAAAGCCGGTCCACTCCGTGAGCCTCGATGATTTTTATATCGACAAATACGAACTGACCAACCGCCGATACAATAAATGCGTCGAGGCGAAAGTCTGCGCGCCGGCGAATAATGCTGAAGATACGAATCTGAACGGCGCCCGGCAGCCGGTCGTGGGGCTGTCCTGGCTTGACTGCATGAAGTTCTGCCGGTGGGAAGGCAAAACCATACCCACGGAAGCGCAGTGGGAAAAAGCCGCGCGGGGAACGGACGGCCGCAACTATCCCTGGGGAAGCGATTTCGACATCGGAAAGTTGTCCTGTTTCGGCGCGGAAGACGGATTTGAATACACGGCCCCCGTAGGCTCCTTCCCTTCCGGCGCCAGTCCCTACGGAGCGATGGACATGGCGGGCAACGTCAAAGAGTTCACGCGGGACTGGTATAATTCCACGTATTACGGGCGCTCGCCGGCAGACAATCCTCCCGGCGCCGACAAGGGAGATCCCATCCCGCCGGACAATCAGCAGCACAGAACGGCCCGAGGGGGATCGTGGAGAAACGATGTTCTGAACCTGCGCTGCACGTTGCGTAATCCCGTAACTGAAGGAACCGCCAACGATTATTTCGGATGCCGCTGCGTGTCGGAGGATCGAAAGTAAAAGATTTTGGGTTTCGGGTCTCGAAATCAGCCGCACTGTATAGCCGTGACATGGACAAACTTCCAGCCCTGAAGCAAATCGAGGGCGCTTGTCCATGCCACCCGCCGGATTATTTATCAAGAAGCTTTCTTTTTATAAATCCCGCAACAATCACAGCCGTATAGGGGCGGCTGTGCCACATGCGACGTGCCTAAGAAAAGCGATTTGTCAGCCACAGCGTGTGTGGCACAGGCTTCCAAAGCCTGTGTTTATATCTATTCAAAATGAGACTATGAAATAATAGTTTTGCAAGTGGCTACACTACTGGGATTTAAGACGCGGCCTTTAACGTGATCGTGACGGCGAAGCCTTTGGGTTTGATGTTCGCGGCCTTGACGCCGCCGTTGCACGCCTCGACGCACGTTTTGACTATGGCCAAACCCAGGCCCGAGCCGCCCGTCTCCCGGCCCCTGGATGAATCGGTGCGATAAAAAGGCTCGAACAGATACTTGATATGCTCCTCGGAGACGCCTTCTCCGCCGTCGGCGACTTCCAGGATCATCTCATCGCCTTCCTGAAACGCCGTGATGGCGATCGGCCCGGCGTCTTGCGCATATCGGACCGCGTTGCGCACGATATTCGAAATCGCGCGCACCAGCAGTTCGGGATCGGCCATGGCTTTGAGCTTTTCATCAATTTTAATTTGAATGCTCTTATGCGTGAGTTGTTCGCGCTCCAAAACGCGCAGGGCGATATCGTAAAGCTTCACCGGTTCGAGGCGGACTTTTGCGGGATTGATTTCCGCCCGGGAAAAAGACAGCAGTTCCTTGACCAGATTGGACATATGCAGCGCGTCTTCCGCCACGTCGCGAACCCGCTCGGCGTTTGGCTCATCCACGCGCTCTTCGAGAATGCTCAGGCCCAGCTGTATCCTGGCGATCGGCGACGCCAGTTCGTGAGCCACGTCTCCCAAAAAACGTTTTTGCCCTTTGACGTAACTGTCCAGGCGCGACGCCATTTCGTTGATGGCGTGGCCCAGTTGCCCGATTTCATCGGAGCGCTTCTCGTCCAGCCTGACATCGAAACGCCCTCTTTCGATCTGCCGCGTCGCCTTGGTCATGCGCGCCACGGGCCCGGTGATGCTTCGCACCATGGGGATCCACATGGCCGCCGATATCAAAAGGACCAGAACCACGAGCAAGACCCAGGGCGACGGATCGAGAAACAGCCCCCCGCCGGTTCTGGTGTCGGAGACGATCAGCAACGTCGCCGGGATGGATGTTCTGCCCTGTTCGAGAATCAGAGGAATGCGCAGCCCGATCCAGTAAAGCGTCGGCTTCGAGGTTCTGACCATAAACGGAGCATTATTGAGCATCGCGCGATCGAGTTGCGCCGGCGACATGCCGGGCTCCACTTTTTTTAGATCGACGATATTTTTTTTGACTTTGTCCGGAATGGGAATGTCTTTTCCGGCCAGCCGGTTGCCGTCGTTGGAGCACAGGACGAAATCCAGATTGTAAGCCTTGGAGTACCTGTCCAGAACTTCGGTCCACCCGCCCCTGAAAACCGAACTGAGTTCATGGGATATCAGCCGGCCCACTCCTTCGAGGCGCTGTTCGGAACGCCCCAGAGTCGGCAGGCGCGGCGACAGGCGAAAACGCAAATCGGCGCCGGACCACAGAACTCCGACGAGCACCACCAGACTCAAAAAAAACCACAGGAATATTTTGGTGAACAGTTTTGTTCTCAGCGGGCTCAATTCGAAGATTCCTCGTCGAGAAATTGATAACCCACCGTCCGAATCGTTTTGATGAAACGGGGATTTTTCGGATCGTCGCGCAATTTGCGGCGCAAAGAAGAGATATGCACGTCGATAGACCGGTCGAATACTTCGTAATCCCGACCGGCGACCTTGTCCAGAAGCTGATCCCGGGAAAGCACGCGTCCCGCGGCGCTGATGAGGATGCCCAGTATGTCGAATTCCAGGGGAGTCAGATCCAGAACCTCGCCGTCCAACTCCGCCCGGCGCGCGGCGGGATCGACGCGGATAGGCCCCACGACGATCGGTTTGTCGTAATCATCCTTCTTCTGTTTGAAGGTCTGCTTCGCCCGGCGCGTCACGGCCCGAAGCCTGGCCAGAAGCTCCCTGGAGGAAAAGGTTTTGGGCAGATAATCGTCCGCTCCCATCTCCAATCCGACCACGCGGTCGGTTTCGTCGCCCCGGGACGTGAGCATCAAAACCGGAATATCCGATTCGGCGCGGATTGTTTTCAAGATTTCGAATCCGTCCATTCCCGGAAGCATCACGTCAAGGATGACGGCGTCGAAACGCTTCTTTGCCAGCATGTCGAGGCCGTCGGCGCCGGCATGCGCCGCGGTGACCTCGTATCCCATGGGATCCAGGTATTCCGCCACCAGGCGGCAAAGCTTCCGGTCATCGTCAATAATCAGAATCTTCGATTTTTGATCGTCGCTTTTCATGGGGACTCCGAATCGATAATCTCACAATCGCGCATTGTCGACTTCTTGAAATCGAGTATAAGGAATTTTCCTTGCTATCCAAGTCCTTTTATCTTTACAAAATATTTACAATTTTTGCTCAAAAGCAAATAAATTCTTTACCGGCGTCATAGATCCTGTAGGCGTAAAAACCGAAAATCGGCTATGCCCGTTTTGGAGGAGTATTATGTTTGAGAATTTGGCTTTAAGCGAAAACGGTTTTCTTTTCGATTCGCGCACCGGCAACACCTACAGCCTCAACGCCACGGGAACATTCCTTCTGCGCAGCCTGATCGACGGCCGGTCGCCGGAAAATCTCCTGAAACTCATCACCGACGATTTCGACATCGCCGATGAAGTCGCCGAGCGCGATATCGAGCAGTTTCTCTTTCGCCTCAAGGATCTGAAAATCATCAACGGCCGGGAGATCGACGAATGAAGGATTTATGCGTCGCCGTCACCGGCCTCAACGCCACGGATAATCCGGCGCCCGGAGTTCCGGTGATCCGCGCCGTCCGCCAGGGCGCCGAAGGCGGCCTGAAAATTCTCGGCCTGGCGTACGATGCGCTGGATCCGGGAAACTACATGGAAGGCGTCGCCGACGAAGTTTATCTCATGCCCTACCCGTCGGAAGGCGCTTCGGCTCTTTATGAGCGGATCGCTTACATCCACGGCAAAAGCCCGATCGACGTTCTGATTCCCTGCCTGGATGCGGAACTTCCGGCATATTTAAAAATTGCAGACAAATTAAACGCCCTGGGAATTAAAACGTTCATGCCCGACGACACGCAGCTTAAACTACGCTCCAAAGCCAAATTCATGGAGCTTAAAAACAAAATCGGGATTCAGGTTCCCCAAAGCGTCGCCGTCACCGACGCTTCCGCCATCCATAAACTGGATGAAAAACTCAAATTCCCGGTCATGGTCAAAGGCCAGTTCTACGACGCCTACATCGCTTATTCGCCCATGGAAGTGGAAAGTCATTTTCAGCGGATCCGCGCCAAATGGGGCGCCCCGGTCATCGTGCAGCAATACATCTCCGGGGAGGAATACGACGTGGCGGCGGTGGGCGACGGCCAGGGCGGCCTGGTGGGCGCGGTGCCCATGCGCAAAATGCAACTCACCGACAAGGGCAAGGCCTGGGGTGGAATCACCATTAAGGACGGGAAGCTTCACGATTTCATCGTAGACGCTATGAGCAAACTGAAATGGCGCGGTCCCTGCGAACTGGAAGTGATGAAATCGAGCGACGGCGGCGAGCTGTACATGCTCGAAATCAATCCGCGCTTTCCCGCGTGGATTTATCTTTCCGTGGGCGCCGGCAGGAATCTTCCCTGGGCCGCGGTCCGCCTGGCGCTGGGCGAAAAAGTCGAAACCATGGAGCCGCCGAAAGCGGGAATCATGTTTTTACGGCACTCTTACGATCAGATATGCAATCTTTCCGATTACGAAGCTTTGGCCGTCAAAGGCGAACACCAGCGAACGGAGGCGTGACCATGGCAAAGAAACCTTACGAAAAACCGACGATCATCCGCCATACGGCAGGGTTGGCCGGCAAGTTCGGGAAAGGCCAGACGCGAAAATCCCTGTCGCGCATCGACGGCGTCGCCGTGACCGAACTCGTCGAAAAATACGGCTCGCCGCTTTTCGTATTTTCCGAACATCGGATGCGCCGGCAATACCGGGAAGCGCTTCGGGCGTTCACGATCCGCTATCCCAAGGTGCAGTTCGCCTGGTCGTATAAAACCAATTATCTGGACGCGGTGTGCCGCATCTTCCACCAGGAAGGGGCCTGGGCCGAGGTCGTGTCCGAAATGGAATACGAAATGGCGCGGCGTCTGGGAATCCCGGGAAACAAGATTCTCTTCAACGGCCCCTACAAACCGGAAAGCGCCCTCAGGAAGGCTTTTGAAGAAGGCGCGCACGTAAATATCGACCACTACGACGAACTGTATGCGGCGGAAAAAATCGCCAAGGAAGCGGGCGTGAAATACAAGGCGTCCATCCGCGTGAATATGGACACGGGCATCTACCCCCGCTGGGACCGCTTCGGTTTCAACTACGACAGCGGGGAGGCTCTGGACGCGCTGCGAAGGATTCACGCCGGCGGAAATATCGCAATCGAGGGGCTGCATTGCCACATCGGCACATTTGTCCTGGAGCCGGGCGCCTACGGCGAAGCAACGCGCAAGCTTTGCGATCTGGCCAAAACACTGCGGCGCGACACCGGCGCCGTTATCAAATCCATCGATCTTGGCGGCGGCTTCGCATCCCGGGCCACGCTGCACGAGCAGTACGCGCCGGGCATCGACTCGTCGCCTCCTTTGGACGATTACGCCGACGCCGTCGCCGGCGCGTTGCTCGACGCCGGTTTCGACGCCGACGCCATGCCGACGCTGATGCTCGAAACAGGCCGCGCTCTCGTGGACGAAGCGGGCTACATGCTGACACGCGTCGTCGGCAACAAACGCCTGGCCGACGGCGCCAGGGCGCTGGTGATCGACGCGGGCGTCAACGTGCTTTTCACATCCTACTGGTACCGGCACGACATCCTGCCGGTCATCGACCGGGGCGGCATGCTGGAGGAAACCACTGTCTACGGCCCGCTTTGCATGAACATCGACGTGGTGCGCCCTTCCGTTTTACTGCCTCCGCTGGAGCCGGGCGACGCGCTGGTCATCCGTCCCGTAGGCGCATATAACGTTACTCAGTGGATGCAGTTTATTCGTCTTCGCCCGCCGGTAATACTAATCGGCGAAAACGGCGAAATTGACGTTATCCGCGAAGCGGAAACTGTCGACGACATCAAAGGACCGGAAAAACTCCCGGAAAGGCTGGCCGGCGACGATGGATGAAAAGGCGCGACAAAACCCGGTGCGGCAAATCGCCCGAACCATGCGCATGATTTTCGTTGCGTATGCCCAGGTGTATTTTTCGCGCCGGGCGATTTCGGGTTTTCTGTTTCTCGCGGCGACTTTCATCCACCCTCTGCACGGTCTGGCCGGGTTGACGGGCCTGATTTTCGCGGGCGTCTTCGCCTGGTTGATCGGTCAGCCCCGGGAACATATCTCCGACGGTTTTTTCGGATTCAACGGCCTTCTGGTCGGCCTGGCCCTCGGTTTATTTTTCCGGTTTTCCCCGACCTTCATTTTTTTTACGGCCCTGGCGGTTTTCTTTTCCGTCATCGTCGCCGCAACTCTAAGAAACCTCTCGACGAGGTATATCGGAGCGCCGGTATTAAGCACGCCCTTCGTGCTCGCATCCTGGACGGCTCTTTTAGCCACGCGGCGTTTTTACGAAGTCCGATCCATTTCCAATCCGCTTGTGGAATCCGCGCAACTGGAGGGATTATTTCCCCTGAATCTGGAACTATATTTCAAATCCCTGGGCGCGGCCTTTTTTCAATTGAATGTCCTTTCAGGCGTCCTGATTTTCATAGGCCTGCTCATCTTTTCCCGCTGGGCGACAATCCTGTCGATCATCGGTTTTTCGACGGGATTCGCCGTTTATGCGGCCCTGGGCGGAATGCCCGCCGACCTGGATCATAATTATATCGGCTTCAACTTTATCCTAACGGCCATGGCCGTGGGCGGCGTCTGGATCGTTTTAAGCCCCTCGTCGATCATTTACGCCGCGGTCGGGGGAGCGCTGGCGTCCATGATGTCCGCGGGCCTTTTATCCCTGCTGACGCCGTACGGACTGCCGGTTCTGGCCATGCCGTTTATCACGGTCACGTCCCTGATGCTCTTTGTCATCATCATCAGGCCCGACGCCGGCCGCCTGAAACTGGTGCGCGGCGACTGGGAATCGCCGGAAAGCGATCTGAATAAGGAATTATACAGAGCCAAACGGTATCCCGATCCCAAACTGCCCGTAGTCTATTTGCCGGTTACGGGCCGATGGATCGTCACGCAAGGCCCCAACGGCGACGAGACCCACAAAGGCCGCTGGAACCACGCCTGGGATTTCGAAGTCGAGGTCGAAGGCGGCGCCTTTCGCGACGACGGCGCGAAACCGGAAGATTATTACGCATTCAAAGCCCCCGTATTTTCTCCCGGCGACGCCAAAGTAATCCGCGTCGTGGATCATATCGAAGACAATCCCATCGGCGAAGTGGACACGACGAACAACTGGGGCAACTGCGTCATTTTGTGGCACTCCGGCAATATCTTTTCCGCGTTATGCCACCTGAAAAAAGGCTCCGTCGCCGTCAAGGAAGGCGAAATGGTCACGGCGAAAACGCTTCTGGGCCGCGTCGGCAATTCGGGACGCTCGCCCAGGCCGCACCTTCACTTCCAGTTGCAGTCCTCGGGCCAGATCGGGGCGCCGACCATCTACGGTGAATTTCTCCACTACCAGATCCCGGAAAACGGCAAGCTCCGATATGTCACGCACGGATGCCCGGACACCGGCGACGAGGTCATTTCCATGACCGTCGAGGACTCGATTCGCCGCGCCTTCACCATGGCTCCGGGCCGCCGCTGGGATTGGGCGGTCGCTTCCGGCGCCAAACGCTTTTCGGAAACCTGGGAAAGCGAAATCGATTCTCTGGGAAACCGCCGCATCGTTCTCAATGGAGACCGGGCGGCCAAAGCCCACATCAACTTCTTCGCCGACAACCATTATACGACCATGCTGGATTACAAGGGATCTTCCCACAGGCTTTTGGGATTGCTCTACCTGGGATTGCCGAGAGTCCCCTACATCGAGGGAGAAAAAACCGTCTGGGACGACAATCCTTCGGCGGCGTCTTTTTTAAGCCCGCCCGTCAACCTGGTCCGGGAACTGGCGCTGCCGTTTGCCGAAATCGTCAAAGTGCAAACCACCAGCGGACTCAAAGCCGAAGGCCATCGCGTCGTCGTCACGACGATGCTCCAGGTGAATTCATCATTCCCCTCCGGAATCGGCATACCGGAGAAAATTGAAATCGAGTTTATCCCGGAAATCGGGCCGGCCGGCATTCGCGCCTGGGACAACGGCCGGATCATTTTATCCGCGGAGCTGGGGACATGAGAGCACCGGGATTATACCTGTTGGCGTTGTTGATTTTCTTGTCCGCCGCGGCTTTCGCCGATCCGCCCGCGCCGGGAGTCAGGCAAGTTAACGTCAAGGAGCTTTACGCCAAAGCCGATATCCTGGAGCAGGCGGGGGAATACGAAAAGGCCAGGGAAATCTGCCGGCAAATCCTCATATATGACAGTTCATACGATGTACACATCCGACTGGGCTGGCTGAATTACAACTGCGGCGATTTGGATGCGGCCGGTGAACATTACGCCGTCGCGGCCGAAAAGTGCGGCGAATGCGCCGATCCCCTGCTCGGCTTGCAACTCGTGGCGATCGGAAGTGAAAACTGGGAAGAGGCGTTGAGGGCGGGCGACAAGGCCCTGGCCCTGGATTCGAAAAACTATTGGGCTGTTTCGCGAAAAGCCCTGGCCTATTACATGCTCGGCCGTTATGCCTCGGCCCGCGCGCAGTACTTGAAAGCCCTTGATATCTCACCCGACGAACCGGAAATGCTTTTGGGCCTGGGATTCACGCGCATCCTCCAGGGCGCGCGCGCCGAAGGTCGCGGCCATTGCCTGAAAGCCGGCCGGAAACTCGAAAACGATCCCCGCGTGACCGAGTGCCTGCGAATGGCTGAAACCGCTTTGAAGCTCAAGTCCGTTTCCCGGATATTCGCCACGTACATGGTTTATAGCGATCCATGGAATCTACGGGATATCCGCGGCCTGACCGCCACGAGCGCCCTGTACCGGCCGAGCGGATACGGAATGTGGGCCGGGGCGGCCGTCTCGGAAACCACCCGCAGATATGTAGTGGATGATTATCAACATGACATCATCACTTTAGGGGCAAGCGGCCGGAAAGATAAATGGGAATTCGGCTTAAACGGCGCATGGCTTTTTTCCAATGAAGACACGGTGGACGATTCGCCCCTGGCCATAGCCCGAATCGGCCGCCGATGGGGCAAAACGGACCTGACTTTGATCACGAGCGGCGTATTTTACCGGGATTTCGACGTTTACCAATTCGAATTGCCGATGGGTTATAATCCCGCGAAAAGTCTGAAGCTCGTGCTGAAACCCGAGCTGATTATCGTGGACGAACATGATTTGCTCATACCCGAAGAAAAAAGCATCGATACGGAATATCTGACAAGCGCGCAGGCGCTGATTTATTGGAATCCCGGCGGGCGCGTCGATATTTTCGTCGATGCCTTTTTCGGGCGGCAACGGTATGCCGTCGAATCCGGCGGGCTGGCCGTGTGGACCGGAGACGATCTCTTTGTCGCGGGATATAATTTCGGCGCGGCGATTCAGTTGGGACGCTATTTCAAACCTTATGCCTACGCGCACAACAGGGTCGGCGCCGAACAGGCTTATCGCGACCATGATTTTTCAGTTTGGGGAGGGACCCTGGGTTTCGAACTCAAATTTCACGGAGGATGAAATGCAATTGGGGAAAACACTGGCGGCCGCCGTCGGGGCGTTGATTGTCCTGATCGCCATGCCATCGGCATTCGCCGATCAAAAGACGGACCGGATGGCCGATTTGTTCGAGTCGTCCATCGCGCAGGAATCCTCGGGCAATATCGACAGGGCTTTGGATGAAACCCTGGATATCCTCAAACTCGAACCCAAGCACTATCTCGCCAATTACCGGGCCGCGTGGCTTTATTACTACAAAGGCAACTACGCAAAATCCGTCGTTTACTATGAAAATGCCGCGGAGATTCAACCCGACTCCCTTGAGGCGAAACTCGGGCTTCTGCTGCCGCTGATGGCGGAAAAAAAATGGACCCGAGCGCAAAGCCTGGCCGAAAAACTCTACGCCCAGGCGCCATATAATTACTATGCCGGAAGCCGCCTGGCCTACATCTACTACTCCCATGGGAAATATGATCTGGCCGCGGGGCAATACAAAAAGGTGCTCAAGGCATTTCCCAGCGAAACGGATATGACGCTGGGCCTCGGATGGACGTATTTGAAACTCGGCAAAAAGGAGCTTGCGAGAAACGCGTTTGCCGAAGTGCTGCTTATCAAAAAAAACAACCTGAGCGCAAAAACCGGCATGGAGTCTTTGTAAAATGAAAAAAGTCTCGCTGGCCGTCCTGACGCTGCTGCTTGTCCTATTTGCGTGCGCCGAGGAAGGCGACGAGCCCTTCGGCGCGGCCTGCGAGGAAAAGGAAGACTGCGAATCGGGTTTTTGCCTGCAGGAAGAACGCTGGGGAGAATCCACGGGCTGGACCGGGGGTTATTGCACCAAAGAATGCGCCAAATCCTGCGGAAGAAAAGCGAAGTGCATCGCTTTTGGAAACGAGTCCTACTGCATGGCCGCTTGCGACGGCGAATCGGACTGCCGCAGCGGATATTTATGCCACACTGAATTCTCGGTCTGCATCCCCGACTGCCGCCGGGGATGGGACTGCGGCGACGGCTATGCCTGCGATGAAAACGGCATATGCGTCGACAAGACAAGCAGCCAAACGCAAAACGAACCGGGCGGAGCCTGCGAAATCAACGCCGATTGCGAAAGCGAGTATTGTCTGCCCGAATCCCTGGGCTGGCCGGCGGGCATGTGCTCCGCCGAATCCGAAGATTGCCCCGACGATTTCACGGATGTTCTCATCGACGACATCAACCTGTGCCTCCCGGAGTGCAGCGGGCGCGACGACTGCCGCGACGGATATCTGTGCAACCCGATTATCGGCGTCTGCCTGCCCGACTGCCGCCAAGGGTGGGACTGCGGATCGTCGATGGACTGCAACAATAATGGATTCTGCACTCCCTCGGGAATGCATCCGGGCAAATTACGCCAATCCTCCATGGACTGCGCGTCCGACTATCATATTCCGTAAAAACAGCGTCAGGCTTTTTACAAAGCGCAACTCTCCGGCGAGTTTTCCTTTTCCTGCGCGCGCAAACGCAGATGCAACGACATAAAGGCAAAAAAAATAATCGCGGCAATAATCGCGCTTGCGACGAGCCAAAGGGCGTAGTTATTCATGGGAATCGTTTTCAGCAAAAAAGGACCGCGCAGAAAATCCAGAAGATGAGTCAAGGGGGAAACGGACCAATCCATATAAATCATATCGTTTTGAAGCGCGCTGATATTTTTGGAATTGGCGGTGAACTTCACATAGTGCAGATAAGAAAATATCTCCCCGATGCAAAAATACATCTGTTGCGCGGCGAATATGGAAAGCAAAGCGGCATAAAGATAAAGCGACGCAAATTTTCTGTTTGCCAATAGGTTTTTGACCGACGCGGCGAGCGGAAGCAACAAGATCGGCAAAGCTAAAACCAGGTATCGCGGTCCCAATGAGAAACCGCCATGCCAGTCCGCGCGGCAGGCGATGAAGACATACCTGAACACAACCGCGGAGAGTAAAATGACGGAAAGCCTGCGATATCGCCGGAAGAAATGAGGCCAGCAGGCGAGTCCCAAAGCAACGGACGGACAATAAATAAACAGGCCTTTCGCGCTGCCGAATAAAAGGCCGTAGAGTCCGCGCCAGGGCGCGGTCCAACCGGCATATTGAGCGTTCGTCATAGCTGTCCGCCCGGTTTCCAGGAAATCGCCGAATCTCATGTCATTGTAATTGCCCAGCAGAAACAAAGCCAAACTGAGACCCGCCGTATAACTCAGCGTCATGACCACATTTAATTCGCGCGGGCGCGCCGCCGATTCGCCATCGCGAAAGACATTGATCAGGATGAAAAACGGCGCATAGAGAATCGCGCTGATATGCGTGGCCGCGGAAAAGCCCAGCATGAGGCCGCCGAAAAACATCAGGACCGGCCAACGCGCCCGGACGCTGTCTTTTGAGTAAAGGGCCGCCAACTGCATGTAAAGCCCGACAAGCAAAAACAAAACAGCCAGGGGTTCGCTGAAAAACGTATTGGAATAAGGCCAAAGCAGGCTTCCGGCGACCAGAAAACCGGTGGAAATGACTGATGCGGCCCTCGACGCGAACAACAGATGCGCCATTTTAAAAAACACGACCGCGCAAAGCGCGCCAATAAAAATATTGAAAAAGGACACAAGGAATCTCAGCGCGTGAGCCCGATGATCCAGTTGTGAAAAACCTCGGCCGAAAAATGCGTAATCCAGGCCGCCGGTCAAATTATAGCTCGGAGGAATTCGGGCCATATACGGGATAAACCAGTCCGTTTCGTTGATCTTCAGCCCCGCAAGAATCGCCGGAGCGGAAACGATGGACAACATCGGCCCGAAGACGGGATACAGCCGGCCGTCGCGCGCGCGGGCCAGGCCAAATCCCTTCCAGTCCATTTCCTCGCGAACGTCAAGGCGGCCGCTTTGGACGAAGGACAACCCTGCCCGAAAAACAATTTCGCTGTCCGGAGAACGCAGGCCTCCGTAATGGGTTATCGAAAAAAGAACGGCGGTTGAAAGAAAAATACAGATGCACAAGGCGCGGCATTCGGTCAATGCGTACTTCTTCATGGCATTATCCATAAGCCCCGATTGAAATCCCGCCTTTTTTCGACCTGCATCAAGGACGCGCCCGCTTTTTTTATTTGCACGCAATCCGTGGACAATTTCGTAATACTTGAAACTTCATAAAAACAACTTACATTTGCCGCCCGAGAAACTCAACTTCGGATCGAAGCTTGAGCATTTTATTCGCGGGTGTATTAGCGAAAGGCTTTTTTAAAAGTCTTGGCTCGACAGTTTATTAGGCTTGCCGGTTTCATATCACCGCCATTGAATCTCCCGCCGCCTAAAGGGTGAATTTTTGCAAAATTTGCAAATATTTCATGCTGAATCAATCCTTTTTGTTGTGCAATGGTTCGATATTGGCCTATATATTAGGATAGCGTAGGCGAAAAACGAGCTCGATTGCTTTTTAAAGCCGTTCATTTATAAAGGTTTTTGTCAGCAAATGGATTTCAACAATGGCCGAAGATAGTCAGACCGCCGGCAGCATCATCGCAAGCCAAGAACTGACCGAAGCCGTTTGCGATTTTATCCAGGGCGTCGGCGGAACCATCATCAACATTCGCCGCTATCCCACAGGCTCCTCGATCATCACCATGGCGCTCGAGCGCTGCATGACCGCTCTGGAGCTGATTTTCCAGTCAAAGTATTCCTTTACGATCAGCGAAAACGATCGATTTCTCCTGGTGGATTCCGAAGCTTTCCCGGAAAAAATCCAGCATCGCGCCTATATGACATCTTTTACCGAATCCATCGTCGCCCGCGGCATCAAATCCCTGACTTTCAAGAAAACCTTGAATCAGGATGAGATCATCGAGTTCGCGCAGCTTCTCAGCGAAAAACCGGAGGCTTTGAAACAAAAGGGCAAGCTGGATGCCCAATTGACGCAGGCCGGCGTCAACAGCATCACGCTGGATGAGAAGGTTTTTGTCACGCTCAACAAGGATCAGGGCATCGCCGACAAGAATGAATTGGAAAGGCTTTCCACACTCGAACCGGGCAAACTCCCGGCGGAAGGCGTGCGCAGCGGAGTCCTGGTCCAGTCCCTTATTTCCAAGCTTCCCCTGGACAAAATGAAATTGTCGCCGGAAAAGCTGGAGGAATTCAAAAAAGACATCGATTACAACAAGTTGAAAGAAGCGCAGAATCTGGATCCGGAAGTTGCGGGCGCGGTCATCGCCAAGGCCATGGAAAAGATGGCCGATATGGAAAACTACGACGAGGAATCCGCCGCGCGGAATGTCGACGAGGTGACCAAGGAAGAAGAGGAAGTCGACGAAAGAGTCAGCCAGATCGCCGATACGTTCAAGGACATGAGTAAAACGATCCTTGAATTCAAGCAGCCCGAAATCCGGGCCAAGCTCCTCGGCGACATGATGGGCATCATCACCAATTTCAAAAGCGCCGCCATATCCAAAATCCTGACCTCGCAGATGTCCGACGACAAGGAACTGAACATCAAGGATCAGATCCTCCGCCAGATCACGGCGAAAAAGAAATCCACCATCGTGGATATGCTTTTTAAAAAATACCATCGCCTGGCCGAAGGCCTCAACAGCAAGGACTTCAATTTCCAGTCCGATGAAATCACCGAAGGCGAGTTCGTCTTAAAGAAATTGCTCAAACAGGCCAAAGCCGTCGAGGACAAAGAACTTTCCGAAAGAGTGCGCAAGGCCCTGGGCATCGCCAGGATGGTCTCACAGGAGGCCAAGAGCCCGCAGGCGCTTTTGGTTTTAAAACTCAAACGCATTTTCGCCAAGGGACCGCGCCATTTCATCAAAGACGAACTCATCAACAACTTCCCGGACTTGACCAAGAGGCTCATCGAAGTCGGGCGAACCGACGTGGTTCGCAACGTGATCGACAAGATGGCCTCGAACTTCAACAACGACGACAGCGAAGTACGGCTGAAAGCCGTCGAGGCCTTCGTGCGCATCTGCCAGGATCTCATCGAGATGAACCGCCCGGAAATGCTCAACGAAGCCTACGGACGCCTCGTCAAACAACTCCGCCGGGAAACCGATCAGAACGTTTTTACGAGAATCCTGGCCACTTTGATCACGGACTACGAAAAAGTCGTGAAGTTGCGCGACTATATGCTGGCTTTGAATATTCTTCGCGCCGTGCGCCGCTACCGGGATGAATGCGACGACGAAACCAGGAGGAATCTTTTAAACGCCGCCGTCGATAAACTGTCATCGGACCAGGACATGCTCATTCTCCTGATGGAATCGTTCAAAACCGAGGGGGAAAGAAACGCTCAGGCCATCAGCAATTTGCTGAGGCAGTTCCCGAACAACAAAGTCCTGCGGCTGACGTTCGTCATGCTCAAGGAAAATGACGACATGAGCATCAGGAAAAAATGCATCAAGCTGCTGAGCGGATACGGCGACATGGCCGTGGAGGCTCTGCTGGATGAAATCCAACCGGAAAATCCCTGGTACTATAACCGCAACATCATCAACCTTCTGGGCGACGCCGCCGATTCCGGCATCACGCCGAAACTCCTGCCTTATTTGAAGGACAAGGACGAGCGCGTGCGCAAGGCGACGATTTCAGCGCTTTCCAAATTCGGCGACGACGCCACAGAGCAGGCGCTGACCGAGGAATTCGAAAATCAGCCCGAAGGCATACAGAAGATGCTTCTTCAGCATTTCGGGCAGGTAAAATCCAAACCGGCCGTACCGAAGCTCATTTCCCTGGTCGAAAAAGGCGGATCGATTCGCCGGGACGACGAATTCATGGCCTCGATAATCCATACCCTGGGCCGCATCGGCGATCCGAGCGCAAACGATGTTATCAGCGAACAACTGAAAAAGTCCGGCGGCATTCGCAAGCTTTTTCAAAAAACCAGCGACAAGGTCATCGAAGCGTCAATCGGCGCTTTGGGCCGTATCGGCGATCCTTCGTACGTGGACCTGGTCAAGAAATATCTCAAGCACGAAAACCCGGACATCGCCAGGACGGCCAAGGATTCATTTGACCGCCTGTCCCAAACCTCTTCCTAGCTGACGAAAAAGCGAAGATTTCGCGATGGAATTATCCGCCGTCATTCCCTGCCGCAATTCCTCAAAGACCATCGGCCGTTGCCTTGAATCATTGCGAAAAATGAACCGGACCGACGTCACGATCGTCGTCGCCGACGACGGCAGCACGGACGACACCGCGAAAATCGCCGAAAGCTTCGGCGCGCGCGTGCTTTATCTGGAAAAACGGGGCCGAGCGGCGGCGCTGAACTCCGGGCTGACCGAAGCCGGCGGCGAAGCGGTTTTATTTACCGATTCGGATTGCGTCGTAAACCCCGAATGGGCCGATGAGATGGAAGCGCTTCTTGAAAAGGGATACGACGGCGTCGGGGGAAACCTGATCCCGTCGCAATGGACGACCGTGGAAATCGCCAAGGTCATGCGTTATCTGCACGAATTTGAAAATGACTACGAGCTGACCGGGAGCTATACACGCTTTTGCCTCAACGGAAACAACATGGCGATCCGGCGAAAGGCTCTGGATGCCATCGGCGGTTTCGATCCCGATTACGTGCACGGCGCCGACGCGGACCTGACGAGGCGGCTGCTCGATAAAGGCTGCAAACTTCTGCGCACGAAAAGCGTCGAAGTCACGCATCTGAAAGTCGATTCGTTCAAAAGCCTCCTGGACACCTTTTATCACAGGGGAAGCGCCGTGCGTTTCGCCATGATCGACGACAGGGATATTGGATCCCTTCTATGGCGCGCGCGTCTGACCGCGATAAAAAATCTCGTCAAAGACGCGATGAAAATCCCCGCCCTGGTCCGGCGTTTTCCCGAAGCGGACCTTTTCACCGCCCTGCCCGCTCCCCTGGCTCATTTTCTGGCGGACATGCGAGCCGCCAAGGGCCAAAAGGATTACTGGCGGCGATTTCAATCCGGCGCGACCGGGAGGATCGAACCGTGACCGGGTCTCGAGGCGCGGTGCGCCAAACCGCATGGGTGGCCGCCGGCGCTTACGCGAAAATGCTGATCTCCTTTGCCGCCAACGTGGCGCTCATGCGCCTGATCGCCCCGGAACATTTCGGCGTTTTGGCCATGGCGATGTTTTTCCTGACCCTCGGGCGAAAGCTGCTGGGATTCGGATTCAACCACGCCCTGATTCACCGGCAGGAAAATCTGGATCGATACGCGCCGACGCATCTCGCCCTGCACGTGGTCACGGCATTGGCCATCATCGCCGCGGCGCTTTGCGCCTATCCTTTTATAAAGAATCATTACGATCCGCCGACCGCCGGCGCGCTTATCGCCCTGGCGGTTTTCGGCGCCGTGGAATGCGCGGGGCACACGCCCAGAATCCTTTTGGAAAAGCAGATCAATTTCACTCCCCTGGTCAAGCTGGATCTCGTCAACGTCGTGGTCTCCAACGCGATCGGAATCGCCCTGGCCCTTTGCGGTCTGGGCTGGTGGGCCCTAGTCGCCAGGCAGGCCGCGGCATGGATCATACAAAGCGCCGGCGCGTGGCGGCTGCTTCCCGATATGCCGGGATGGAAGCCGAGCATGAAGTCGGGGCGATGGTACATGCGCTTCGGCAAGCCCATGTGGGTTGCGGGAATCGCGACTTTGATTGCGCTGCAGTTCGACGATTTTCTCGTCGGCAGCCTGGACTCGGCGACGGCCCTTGGATACTACGCCCGCGCCTACGCCCTGGCCGTCCTTCCTACGGCCATGATCACGCACATCGTCACCCGCGTCGCGTTTCCCTTATACGCCGCCAGACAGCACGACCGGGAAAGGCTGTCGCGGGCGTTCGGACAAGTTCTTCGCTTCATCGTCAATACGACAACTCCCATGGCGATCCTCATGGCTTTGGCCGCCACGGAAATCATCCCGCTGCTTTTCGGCGACCGATGGCTGCCCATGATCCCCCTGTTCCGCCTTCTTCTGATCTACACGTGCCTGCGTCCCGTTTACGACGATTGCGGACAGCTTTTCACCGCCGTCGGAAAGCCGCAGGAATCCAGTCGCATCCTCGTTTATCAGGCCGTTTTCGTGATCGCGACCTGCCCGCCCCTCACGTGGTTTTTCGGCGCGGGCGGAGCGGCGGTTTCCGTCGGCCTGGCCATGCTGCTGGGCGTGGTGAGAGCCTACCAAAGGGCGCTTTCCTATGTTAACCTCGATTTGCGCCAAAGCTTTATTCCACCGGCGCTCGGCGGCGCCGTGGCGGCGGCGGGAGTTTTTGCGCTGCTGAATTTCCATGAATTCCAGGGGCCGATCGCCGTTTTGGCGGTCAAGACAATTGCGTTTACATTGTTGTTCATCCCGGTTATGGCCCTGACGCAGGGCCGGCGGATCGCGGAAGACATCCGGTTTATTCGTGACGGCCTGCGTGTGAAATAAGCGCACTCAATAGAGGATTGAAGATGACGCGCACATTGGATCTTGGTTGCGGTCCGGCGAAAGAACCCGGCGCCTTCGGCGTCGATTCGAGGCCGCTGGAAGGCGTCGATTGCGTTCATAATCTCAACGAGTATCCATGGCCCATAAAAGACGATTCCTTTGACAAAGTACGCGCCACGCACATTGTCGAACACGTCGACGACGTGCCGGGATTTTTTGGTGAAATTCATCGCGTCTGCGCAAGCGGCGCGCAGGTTTTCATCGAAACGCCCCATTTTTCCAACCGGTGCAGCTATTGCGATCCCACGCACAAACACGCGTTCTCCGTCAGATTTATCGAGTTCATCGCCCGGGGCGAACCCTGGAAACCGTCGGGAAAATTCGCCGTGGCCAGAAGCTGGCTGCTGGAGCATCATCACGACATCAAACCTTTGACCGACGAAAACGCCTTTGCCGTCGAATCGGTTTTTTTAACGTTTTCCAGAATTTTCAGAATGTGCGGCCTGGAAAAACTGGCCAATAAAAAAATCGACTTTTACGAATTTTACTGCGCCGGGCTCTTTCCCGCGCGGGATATCCGCATCCGGCTTCGCGTGCAAAAAGGATCCTGATTTTGACGACCGGAAGGCAGACGAAAGGCCGGGTGAAGGTCTTTTCAAAAACGGTGGAACCGGGGCTGGCGGGCCTGGTGCAAAGAATCGCCGCTCTGCGCCGCCGAACACCGGTCGAGATCGCCGGGGCCTTGGCCCGTAGAGCGCTTCGCCGCAAAGACCCCTATCGCCTCCTTGATTTCCCGCAAGCGGTGCACATCGAAATCACGAACCACTGCAACCTGAAATGCCTGATGTGCCCGCACGGCGTGATGGAACGCCAAAAAGGCTTCATGGAAGAAAGCCTCTTTCGCAAAATCATCGGCGAACTGGCCGGGCGCAAACTCCTTTTGGAAAACGTCGCCCTCATGGGCCTGGGCGAACCCCTTTTGCACAAAGGATTCGAAAGCTTCGCCAAAATCGCGGCTCAAGCCGGAATTCCCAACCTTTACGCCAGCACCAACGCGGCCCTGCTCGATGAAAAACGCGCCCGGCAAATCATCGAAGACGGCGCCTTAAGCCGCCTGATCATCAGCCTCGACGGAGCATCGAAGGAAACGTTCGAGAAAATTCGCGTGGGTGCGAATTTCGAGAGCATTGAAGGAAACGTGCGAAGATTTTTTAAACTGAAAAAGAGCCTTCGCAAGACACGCCCCATGACGACCTTGCAGATTCTTTGCATGCCGGAAACGGAACATGAGGTGGATGAATTCTGCCGCATATGGGAGCCTAGGTTGAACCCTGAGGATGAGATTCTCATCAAAGAGGCCGACACCTTCGGAGGCCTCGTCGACGCCCGGCGCCCGAATTCGGATGTGGAGCCTCAAAAACGTTACGCCTGCCGGCAGTTGTACAAAGATTTATCCATTTCCTGGGACGGGCGCGTCACGGTCTGCTGCAAGGATGTTTTTTATCAACTCGCGGTGGGCAATGCGAAGGAAATGAGTCTTAAAGAGCTGTGGACTTCGAAGAAGTGGCAAAATATTCGCGCCATGCACGAACGCGGCGATTGGGACCGGCTCAAACCCTGCGACGATTGCCGGGAGTGGTACGTTTGACGGATTTTCACCCGCATATCCTTTTCATCACGGATTCATTTCATCCGGCCGCCGGCGGCGTCGAACGCGTATGCCTTTGCCTCGGCCGGGCTTTGATGAAACAGGGGCTTCGCGTCACCGTCCTGACCCGCGCTATAGGCGGCAGTCCGCCGGCAGAAAACGTTTTCGGCATGCGCGTCATCCGCTACGCCGTCGGCAAACGTTTTGCGCCCTACGTCTATCTCACGCACGCTCTTGGATCTTTCGCCAAAACATGGCGCCTTTTGGAAATGGACAAACCGGATCTCATTCACCTTCATCTCGCCCTGGCCTCGCAGGGACCTTTGAGCGCCGTCGCCGGCAAGAAGATCCCCGTCGTCGCGGGATTCTACGGCCCGTGGCACATGGAATTTTTCGCCGAGGCCAAGGAGATGATGGCAAAGCGCGGCCCGCTCTATGCAAATTATCTCAAAGCCCAGATGGCCGCGCAAAAAGCCATGCAGCGGCGGGTGCTCAGGCGGGCGGACCGCGTGGTGGTTCTGTCGGATTTCAGCCGCGAAGAAGCCGAAAAGATCGCTCCCGGCGTCGGCGGCAAAATCGTGAAAATCCCCGGGGGAATCGATCCGGAGCGATTCAGCGTCAAAACCGCCGGAGGATTGCGCGCCAAATATGAGATTCCCAAAAATGCGCCGCTGCTTGTCACCGTGCGCCGACTGGTCAAACGCATGGGCGTGGATCTGCTGATCGGCGCGATGGCTATTTTGCGCAAGCGGGGAAGCGACGCGCATCTTCTGATCGCCGGGCGCGGAGCGGAAAGGCCGGCCCTTGAGACGCTTGCGGCTGATAACAAGCTCTTTGATCGCGTGCGCTTTATCGGCTTCGTGCCCGACGAGCGGCTGCCCGATCTTTACCGGGGCGCGGATCTGATGGTCGTTCCCACCAGAGCCCAGGAGAATTTCGGATTGCCGATTCTCGAAGCGGCCGCATGCGGCCTGCCCGTGGCCGCCACGCCCTCCGGCTCCATCCCGGAGCTTATGGATATCGTGGATTCGCCGTTTTTATCCCGCGACGTCGATGCGGCTTCCCTGGCCGAAACCATCGAAAATGCATTGCGGAACATCAGGGAATATCGCTTGAAAATGCGCGAACAGACGGCGCCGAAAATCGCCCGGGATTATTCCTGGGACGCCGTGGCAAAGATGTACATCGAAAATTACCGGGAACTGATCGTCCGCCGGCTCTGACTTGAAATCATGGCGTAAAGCGTCGGATTAGCGTAAAAATGATTCATTATGCGTATTGCTGTTATCGGACACACATACATCATCGACGCCAATCGGGAAAACTGCGCTACATCGCCGACGCCTGTGATGATTTATTGCTGATCGCCCCGGTCCGGTGGATGGAAAAGGATTTCGGCGAAAGGCGCTTCGAAAAATCCGACGCGATACGCAGCCTTCAGGCGCCGATTTATCAAAGCGGCCGCGCGCGCCGATATTTTTACCATCACGATCTTATCACGGCGGCGCTGCGGCGTTTTCGCCCCGACATCATTCACGTGGAAGCCGAAGCCGGAAGCCTGAGCGCGCTGCAGGCGGCCTGGCTGTCTGGAAGGTTGCGCACTTTCCTCACGCAGTTTTGCTGGGAGAACATTCCCGCCAATCCGAGCCTTATAAAAAACCTCATGTGGCTGAATTTTCAAAAAGCCGATTACATTTTCTGCGGCTCCCGAGACGCGCTGAAAACGGTGAAGATCGACGGCTACCGGGGCGACGTCGGCGTCGCGGCGCAAGTCGGCGTCGATCCTTTCCTGGAATCCGCGGCCGAGGCGATCAGGCCATTTCCTATAGAAACGTTCACCGTGGGTTTCGTCGGCAGGCTCGACGAGAAAAAGGGCGTTTTCGACCTGATCGAAGCTCTGCGTTTGCCGCGGTGTTCATCGATGAAGTGCTGCGTGGTAGGCGACGGCCCCGCGCGGCAAAGCATGGAAGCCCTCGTCGCCGAAGCCGGTATGAAAAAACGCGTCCGATTCATCGGCGCCGTGCCTCATAACCGGGTCGCAGCGCATATCCGCGGAATGGACGCGCTGGTTTTGCCGAGCCGTACAACGCCGGGGTGGAAAGAGCAGTTCGGACACGTGCTGGCGCTGGCCATGATCTGCGGCGTGCCGGCGATCGGCGCAAACAGCGGCGCCATTCCCGAAGTAATCGGCGACGCGGGCCTTATCGTCGATGAAGGCGACGCCGCCGGTCTTGCCGACGCATTCGCGGCGCTGGCGGCGGATCCCAAAAAGCGAAAAACTCTGGCGGCGGCGGGCGAAAAACGCGCCAAGCAAAATTTCACGGACGAAGCCATCGGCAAAAAGATGCTGGCCGTCTGGGAAAATCTTTTGTCACGACAATCGGAAACGGCATGATTCCGAAAGCGAAAATCCCATATCACTTCATCGATTCCGCGCGGGATTTATTGGAGCGCCGCAAAATACGCAACGCCCTGATCGCACTCGCCGTCGTTTTTCTGGCCTGGACCCTCGGCAAAGCCATCGCGACGCATAATTTCGACATCCCGTTGAGCCTTGCCGGCCTCGGGTTTCTGGTGATCATTTTTTTCCGCCCCCAGGCGCTGATCGTCGCGACGCCTTTCGCCTTCTGCGTCCCGAACTTCGGCCTCGACATTCCCGGCCCCTGGGCCGTGACGATCGAGGACGCCTATATCATGTTGATCTTCGGGGCCATGCTTTCCGGAAGCATCCTTTACCGCCGTCCCATCGCGCGCTTCGACACGCCGATCACGAGACCGCTTCTGGCGCTGTGGGCCGTCGCCATGGTCTCGATCATCAAAACGGCGGCCATTTCACCTCAAAACCTCATCCTCATCGTCAAGGAACTGATGCGGTTGACGTTGATGCTGATGCTGTTTTTCTCGCTCCTGAACATCATCCAAACCAAACAGCAGATCAACAGAATCATCAAATGGCTGCTGATTCTTTCGGTCCCGATGGCTCTTGTCAGCTGGTATATTTATCTGACGGGAAGCCCGTTTTTTTATTACATCCTGACCATGAAGCCCGCCTACATCTTCTATAAAAGAAACTTTTTGCGCATGATCTCCATCGCCGGCTCGACAAGTTTCACGGGACTTTATTACGCTCTCATGATCGCGCTGGCCTGGACCTGGCCCGGTTTCAACAAGGGGCGGCATTGGCGCGTCATTCGAGTGTTGCTCATCGCTTTATTGACGTCATGCCTGCTCGCGACGCTGAACCGGGGTACGTGGGTCGGCGTCTTTCTTGGCGTCATGGTCATGATGTTCACCGGAAAACTGAACCGAAAAAAGATTGCCCTGGCTACGGTGATTTTCCTGGGCATGGCTTTTCTGATGACTTTTCAGTTCTTTTCCCAGTTCGACGTCGAAGCCAAGGCGAACATTGTCGTCGAGCTGTCGCGCTCGACCGGCGCCGCCCGCCTCACACGCTGGTTATCCTCCCTTAACGTCATCGCCAAAGAACCGATTCTGGGCGTGGGTTACAACAATTACGCGTTCGTGTACGGAAATTACTCCATCCAGGAAGGCCTGATCAGAGTTTACGGATCGCCGCACAACATGTACGTCGACATCCTCTCGGGTCTCGGTTTGCTGGGTTTCACGTGTTTTTTGATTTTCATTTACCGGCTGATAAAAATGTTTTCGGCGAACCTTAAAACCTCTGAGGATTCCGACTTGAAGACAATCAGCACGGGGCTTTTTATCGCCCTGATTTTCTATTTCGGCGCATCGGCATTCGATTCTTTCTTATTCAAACCTCATCACACGAGTTTTATCATCGTCATCCTGTGGGCGCTGGCGGCGGCGATATATAAAATCAACGAGGCAAGCGGCGCTTTAAGCAAGGAAAAAAATTGAGCGGCGAAACGCACATCGACTGGGCGAACGTCAAACGGGTTCTTATCCACAAGCCCGATCACATCGGCGACCTTCTTTGCGCCGCGCCGGCTCTGGCCCTTATCAGGCAGGCCGCGCCCGAAGCCAAGATCATTGCGGGCGTGACGGATCGCGCCGCAGCTTTTTGGCAAAGCCTCGATCTGATCGACGATGTTTATCCCCTGGCCGGGCCGTCATGGCATTTCAAATCCGGCGCTTTGGATTATATCCGCCGGGCCAGGAAGCAGGCCTTCGATCTGGCCGTCAATTTCCGAAACGACTTTCGCGACATCCTCGCCCTGCAATGTCTCGGCGCGAAAATAACATGCACATACGACCATAAAAATACGGCGAAATTCGCCGATTATTCCCTTGCGGTCCGCCAAGACCTCTCGGAAACGGACAATCATCTCGCCCTGGTCAAAACGATGGGCCTCGCGGCGTCCGGCGGGCACCGGGCTCGCGTCGGCCGGCAAGACGCCTATTTCGTAAAAAAGGTCTTGCCGGACGCAAAAAAATGTGTCGTCTTTCATCCCTTCGCGGGAAGTCCGGCGAAATGCTGGCCGGTCAAACACGTTATCGAATGCGTCAATATTTTCATGGAAAAAAACATTTGCGTGATTCTGATCGGTTCCGAGGCATTCGCGCCGGATGCGAAACTAGTCGAAGGCGCCTGCCCGGGATTGATCAACCTCACGGGCAAAACAAATCCGGGCCGGCTATACGCCCTGGTCGAGGCCGCGGACCTGCTGCTGGCCGCGGATTCGGGGCCGGGGCACATCGGCCCGCTGGTGGATACGCCCGTCGTTTCCATCATGAGCGGAACCAACGAGGCGAGGCGATGGGCGCCCAAAGGCGCAAGGGTCATCCGGGCGGGTGCGCCGTGCGCCCCGTGCGCGAAAAGGATATGCGACGCGCCCGGGCATCCGTGCATGACCGGCAACGCGCCGCAAACCGTCGCCGAAACCGTTTTCGAGGTCATGGGATTATGAAGCCTCTGTCCATCCTCCTGGACGCCACGTGCGTCGCCGGCGACAGGCTGACCGGCGCCGCGCGATACGTCCGCACGCTTTGCGGAGCGCTGGCGCAAAACGACGCCGAGAACCGCTATTGGGTTTTCGGATTCGGACCGAAACTGTTTTCCGATTTGCCGGACAATTTCCGCTATGTGCAAGCGACATTTCATGATTGGCTCGGCCCTTTGGCCCGCGAGTTTTCCCGGCGTTCCTTCGTGAAGAAAACATCGGCGCAACAGCCGGTGGACATCGTGCACAGCGTTCTGGACTTCGTCCCCGCGGCAGGCGGCGCAAAATCCGTATTCACGCTTTTCGATCTGGCGCGACTCAATCCGCTCTACGTCAAGGCGACGGCGAATCAGCGCCTGCGAGCCGGCATCCGCACGCGCCTTCGCTATTCGGCGGCGAAAAAGGCCGATCGGATTTTGACCACATCCAATTTCGTGCGCGAGCTTATCGCCGAGAATCTCGGGGTCGACAAAAATCAAATCGACCGCGGCATCATCGCGCCGGATCCCGCGTTCAACGCGGGCGCGCCGGATGAAAACGTCCTGATAAAATTGGGCCTTCAAAACAGGCCGTACATCCTTTTCGTCGGGCAATTCGGACGCCAGAAAAACGAAGCCGGGCTCGTGGAAGCGTTCCTGACGGCCGACAAACTGCCCGGCGACGCGGCGCTGGTCCTGGTGGGAAATCCGAATGACATGCCGGAAAATTTACGCCGAAAAATTTCGAGTGAAAACCGAATCACCGTCATCGGCGGCGTCGGCGATGAAAAGCTGGCTCATCTTTACCGGGGCGCCGCGTGCCTGTGCCTGCCCAGTTACGAGGAAGGATACGGCCTGCCGGTTCTGGAGGCCATGGCGTGCGGGACGCCTTCCGTCGTCAGCGCGAAAACCTGCCTTGAAGAGCTGGCCGGCGAATCCGGAATCGCCGTCATGCCCGGCGACGCGAAAGCCCTTGGCGCAGCCGTCGCCTCTTTGGTTCATGACAACGCACTCAGGCGGCGGCTGTCGGATGAATGTCTTAAAAGAGCGCAATCTTTCCGGTATGATGTGATGGCCGCGCAGCATATCGCGTGTTATCGAAAGGCCATGGAATCGAAATGACCGGCACCCTTGTCATCAGCCAGCAGGGAATCGGCAACAATCTTTTAGCTCTGCCGATCGCCGACGCCATACTGCGCCAAAGCGGCCGTCCGGTGACAATGATGGTGAAATCCCCGCGGGCCGCATCCGTGCTGCTGCTCAAGGAAAGCGTCGGAGACGTCATCGCCGCGGGATCGCGCGATTTTCGGGGAATCGCCGGATTCGCGCGCCTTGTTTCACTTCTCAGGCGGCGCAAATTCGACCGGGCCGTTTTCGCCTACCCTTCCGGCCGCCGGTCCATGATGATCGCGCTGGCAGCCGGCATACCGCAAAGAATCGGACTGGCTCACTGGGCCATGGGGGGCGCCAAAGCCTTCTTCACGCGATCCGAGCAGGCCGTCCACGGACGCCACGATCTCGAACAAAACGTGACGATCGCGCGCCTGGCCGACGCCGAAATCGATCTGTCAACGGACTGGCCGGCGCTGAAAACATCATGGGGCAACTTAAAAGGCGCCGGGGAGTTTCTGGAAAAATCGGGTTTTAAGGCCGATACCCGCTACCTTGGAATCCATCCCGGATGCAACGCCGATTTCATTGAAAAGCGCTGGCCGGAGGGGCATTTCGCCAAAGCGGCGGAAATCATTTACCGGAAAAGAAGGCTGGCCGGCGTGGTTTTCGACGGCCCGGCGGAAGCCGGGGCCGGCAAGCGCATCGCGCACATTTGCAAAACTCCCATCCTGCCCATGGACGGCTGGGGAGACATGCTCGACGCCCTGGGCATGCTCGCCTACTGCGATTTGTTTTTGTCCAATGATTCGGGCCTGATGAACCTGGCCGCCGCGTCCGGCGTGCCCACCGTGGCTCTTTTCGGCCCGAGCGCCGCGTCGAGAACCCGCCCTTACGGCGCCATGTGCAAAGCGCTGATCGCGCAAAGGCCGTGCGCGCCCTGCTACGACATGGAAGTTTTTCCGGGTTGCATTCATCCCGATCATCCCTGCATGCGCGACATCGATCCAAAGGAAGCGGCCCGGGTCGCCCTGGAGATTTTCACGAAATGAAAATCCTATACATCGATCAGTACTTCTCCACGCGCCAGGGCAATTCGGGAACACGCAGTTACGAATTCGCGCGGCGCTTGGTCGACAAAGGGCACCAGGTGACCATGATCACCACGGCCAGCCGTTATTCCAACCTGCGTGGCCAGCGCCAATGGCTGCGCCGGCAAAAAATCGAAGGCATCGACGTGATCAGCCTCCGAATCGACTACGGCCAGAGCATGGGTTATTTGCGGCGCACGCTTTCTTTCGCCGCATTTATGCTGGCTTCCATTGTTCTGGCGGCGCTGGGACAAAAACACGATCTGGTTTTCGCCAGCAGCACGCCTTTATCCGTGGGCGTCTCCGGCGCCGTCGCGGCATGGCTGCGCCGGATTCCATTCGTTTTTGAAGTCCGCGATCTGTGGCCTCAAGCGCCGATTGAACTGGGAATCATCAAAAATCCGGTTCTCATCGCGCTTTTGCGCATGACGGAAAAATGGATTTACCGGCGCGCGACCAGGATCAACGCGTTAAGCCCGGGCATGGCCGAGGCTATCGCGGCCACGGGAATCGACGCGCAAAAGATTTCCATGATCCCCAACGCCAGCGACCCGGACCTCGTCCCCAAAAAATCCGCCCGGCGAAGCGTGCGTCAGCGTTACGGGCTTCGCGCCGGGAGTTTTCTGGTCGTTTACGCCGGGGCGCTGGGACCGGCTAACGACCTGAGCGCCCTGATTGAAGTCGCCGTGGAGGTTCGGCGGGCCGGTGAGAAGAAGATTCGATTCCTGATTGCCGGGCAAGGCTCGGATGAAAACCGCATCCGCCGGCTTGCCGCCGACCGCAACCTGGACAACGTGATCTTTACCGGCGCCCTTTCCCGCGACGAAGTCGGCGCAATACTGGCGGCGGCCGACCTGGGCGTCACGTGCTTCGCCCCCCTGCCCGTCTTGCAAACATGCAGTCCGAACAAAATGTTCGATTATTTTTCCGCGGACCTGCCGCAAATGGTCAATACGCCGGGCTGGATCGAGGAAACCGTGGTGAAAAACGGAGCCGGTTTTTACTGGCCGACGGACGATCCGAAAGCCGGCGCACGCAAGATCGTCGAGCTTTCCAAAGACGCGGACATGCGCAAAACCATGCAAATGCGCGCCGGACAATTGGCGGCCGGGCATTTCGACCGCGGACTTCTGGCGGATAAACTGCTGGCGCTTTTTACCGAAGCCCGGTCCGAATCCGCCGCGGGCTTCCCCGAGTTTGCACGGAACCTTTTCGACAAAACCCTCGCCCTGGCGGCGCTTTCCTTTTTAAGCCCGCTATTTTGCGTCGTCGCAATAGCAATAAGGACCGAAGACGGCGGCCCGGTTTTTTACAAAGCGCGGCGGATCGGCCTCGGCGGCAAGCCGTTTTCAATGATGAAGTTCCGCACCATGGTTGTCGGCGCGGAAAAAATGGGGCTGGGTCTGAACGTGGCGGACAACGACGAGCGCATCACCAAAACAGGCGCATTTTTGCGCGAGTGGTCTTTGGACGAAGCGCCGCAGTTATTGAATATCCTGGCCGGAGAAATGAATATCGTCGGCCCGCGGCCCGCGCTGACGGAGCACGTGGAAAAATATTCCGACGAGCAAAAACGCCGACTTCGCGTCCAGCCGGGTTTGACGGGCTGGGCCCAGATCAACGGCCGAAACGCCCTGACCTGGGATGAAAAACTGGATTATGATTTATGGTACGTCAAGCATCGAAGCTTTTACCTGGACATGGCCATCATCGCCAAAACCTTCGGTGTGGTTTTTAGGAAAGAGGGATTGTACGAGCCGGATGCGGGCCAGGGCGACGAATTCAATCGCTTCGACTAGCCCGGATTTCTCACCACGATCCCGCTACTTCAACCGCTTGCTGATGACGGCGATAAGATATGTGGCGTTTTCCAGAACCCGGACGGAGTGGTCGTATCCGGCGTCGAACTTCACGGCCTCGCCGGCCTCCAGGCGATATTCCCGGTCATGGATATTGACGATCATGCGCCCGTCCAGCACCCAGTTCAGTTGATAATCGTTTTCATGCCGGTGAGCCTCGTCGGCTTTTTGCCCGGCCTCGGCATCGACCACGCGAAGCTGGATGTCGGGAAAATCCAGCATCCGCCTTTTGATGCCTCCGAGCACCCCGGGGCGTTCTTTCACTTTCTGCACAATGCTGGCCGTCGCCAGTTCCAGGAAATGGGATGGCGTCATTCCGAAATAATCGGAAAGCTGTTTGATCGTGGCCAGATTGGGCTGATTCTGGTTTGACTCGATGCGCGTCAGCGTGGAAAAACTCACTCCCGCCGCCTCGGCCAGGCCTTCCAGCGTAATTTCCTTCTGGCTGCGCAATTCCCGCAGGAATGAAAAATCAAAATCGGACTTTTTCTTCATTTTTCTACCCTAATAGTTCATAAGGCCGGCGACTTTTTTCACAATCCGGCATATACATGAATATAGCGTTATCGGACACAAGCCGATAGTGATATTTTTCTTCTTGACAGACAAGTCATATATGACATATTTCATAGCATTGTTGATGCATTCAATAATCACTCCTCGGAGGAATTTCATGAGAAGATTTGCCGGCGCCGCGTGTCTCGCATCATTTCTGCTTTCGATTGGCTTCGTCCTGGCGTTCGCCCATGACGCCAATGCGGAAATAGTCGTTAAGCCCTGGGTTCAGATGTTCACTCATTATCAATACAACATGTCCGGCTATGAGGACTACGACTCCCGCTTCGCGACCAACGACCAAAACAGCTTCGACGTATCCCAGGCTCGCCTTTGGGTCGATTCGGAATTTACCGAACACTGGTCCGGCCGCCTGGTATTATTCACCGCGCGCAGCAAGGAAGTGAGTTACGAAACGACGACCATCGGCGAGGATGATCCGGAGACCGATGAGGATGAATCGACGGAGGCCGTCACAAGTATTCAAGAAACAAAAACCGGCCCCTACGTGGCGAATATTTTTTACGCCTACGCCACGTATCAGCCCTTTCAGTGGCTCGGCGTGGATTTCGGTCTGGTCCAAAGCTCCTACATTCCCACGATCTATAAGTTCTGGAAATACCGCTACATCATGAAGCCCCTGATGTTCGAATACTCCATGAACCGCGCCACGACCGGAGATTTCGGCGTCGCCGTCCACGGCTCGATTCCCGGCGGATACGGCGGTTATCGCATGCGCGTATCCAACGGCGAAGGCAAGGCCAATATGGAACAAAATAAAGGCAAAGCCGCCGAAGTCAGCACGTATCTTTTCCCCTTCCAGTCCGTGGATGCTTTGAAAAGACTGGCCCTGTTCGCCTTTTATCGCTACGACAAAGTACAGCCCAATTATCAGGAAGAAATAAGGACCACCTGGGACGTCATGCTCAGTTACGCCCTGGACATCGACGAAGGCATGGGCTTTTCCGTAAACGGCGAACTGGCGTCCACCATCACCGACATCGATAACGACGCGCTGGATCCGAATCCCGTCGTCAGCCAGGGCATCTCGGCATGGGCGGAATTCTGGTTCGCCAAAAAGTACGGTTTACTCCTTCGGTGGGACTCCTACGATCCCAACACGGAAAACGACGAGGATCTTGAAAACGGCGGTTACCAGGATGAAACGACCATGCTGCTCGCCGGCTTGTGGGCCGAACCGATCAAACAAATCCGCATTTGTCCCAACTACCGCACCGTCAATTACACGGCGGAAATCGAGGACGACGAAAAAGAGATGGTCGCCATGCAGCCCGATCAATACATCTTCGTCAACGCGGAGATCAAATTCAAATAGGGAATGAAGGTTTTCGTCCGTCATGAAAAACATCACACTCATTGCTCTGCTAATCGTCGTGAGTCTGTCGGCCGCGCCTTTTACGGCGTCGGCAAAGAAGAAGTGGTGAGGGATCTGATCAAAGTTCTGAAAGTGAAAGATCCGGCTCTGTACGACAAGATGGAGCCCACGGGATTCGACCCGAACGGGTACGTCAACAAAGCATCCATCGCCGAGGCCCACGAATGTTCTCGGACCTTTTAAGACAACCGGAAAATAGGAAATGGGGAAGGGGTTTTTAGCCTCCAACCATTGAAGAGCAAGTCGCGACCGGCCTATACCAGCCGGTCGCGCATTTTTTAAAGGCTATCAACCGTCGTAAACCAGACGGCACGTCTTGATTTCATGCGGCCTGAAAGGAATCCGCACAATCCCGGATTCGGGCGTATAATATTTAGCCTCTCTCCCCAGGCAATCGACGACCGCCACCGAATGCAGCCGCCCGCGCGCGACGATCCTGGCCTCGGAAAGCTTACCGAGAGTTTCCCACAGGCGAAACACCAAACGTCCCTTTTCATCTTTGTAAAACGCCGAGAGCATGATCTCGCCGGGCTCTACGCGCAGGAAAGAACCGACGGCCTGCGCCGCTTCGCCGCTCGCCCGGCCGGGAAGCGGCCCGGCCGAAACGAGGGGCCGCGCGAATGCCGCGCCCCGTTTGACCGCCCCGCCCTTCTCGAAGGAGCCGGCGTGGAGGTAGACGGCGTATCGGAAAGTTGCTCCGGCCTGCGCGGAGGCCGACGCTCTTTCCGCCGCCCGGTTCCAGAACGTGGCGCGAATCCCTTTGCCTACGGCGCGCCAGTCTCCGGCGCCGTCGTTTAGAAATGCGACGCCGCGATCATCGGAGGCCAGTTCGCAAAAACTCTGCACGGGATAATAATCGCCGCGCACGCGCCGGATCTCGAAAGGTCCGTCGCAGTACAAATTCGGATTGTTCAGCTTCACGTCGAAATCCGCGCACAAACCCGCCCCGGGCATTGATTTTTCCATCTTCGCCTCGATGTCCAGGCGCCGGGAACCGGCGATCAGGCGATAGGTTATCGACGCTCTTTTGCCACGCACGCGGCCCCGGTATTTCAGCGCGGCGCGAACCGGACCGTTCTCGATAACCTCACAACTTTCGACGCGAAAAATCGATTTGGCGTCGGGATATTTCAAAGCGCCAAGGGCTTTGTCGTCAATCGGACTCCATAACAGACCGCCCCGGCGGAACTTGAAAGCCCAGTCTCTCTTGCGGTCGTATGCCGAAACGACGCCGCCGTTTTTCGAATCCAATTCAAATTTGTAAAAACCGTTTTCGATGACGTTTTCCGCGGCATTGGGGAAGAAATAGTCCTCCGGTTCTTTAAGGTTCCCAGGGTCGACGGCCGTATGGTAAATCCGATACCCGCAGGCCGGAGCGTCGACCAGCGCCAGGACTCTGGCCCGTTTGACCGCGCCGTCTCCGAACAACTCGCTTTGAAGGATCTGCGTGGGCACGATGGATTTCCCGTCATGGATGACGGGCAATCGGCCGCCGACGCCGCCAAGATCGATGGCCGCCGCATCGCGACGTGGGAAGCCCAGCGTGTTGGCGATCAGGATATTGCTTTCGCCTTCGCGGCCCGCCCGGGCGGCCAGATCGTCGAGCAATTCCCGCCCGGCTTCTTTGACGCACACTTCGACCTTGCGCAGACGGACTATTTCCGAACGATCATCGAGCGTCGCTTTGTCCTTATTCGACGATTGCGTCCGGTGCAACAATTTCCATAGTTTCTTCGAAGGATCGCATCGGCCGCGGACGCCGCCACGCGCGGCCAAGAGCCAAAGCGTCTCCAATTCCAGCAAAGAGCACTCGATTTTTTTACGGGCCAGACAAAGCGGAGAGGAGGCGAATTGATAGTCGCCTTTTTTCGGGCTTATATGACCCTTATGCTCCGGCTCGACCTCTTCCCCGAGACTTTCAAGGTATTTCGTAAAAGTCGAGCATTCCAGCGGTTGATGAGGATAGCGCGCGTTCCACTGTTCGACGAAGGAAATCGTCCGTTCCTGCGGCGTGCCCATCACCGTCCCGGTCGGGATGCAGGCGCCGGCGCCTTCGGCCTTGTTGTCGACGCCGCCGATGATCCCGGCGAAATTCTCCAAGGCCCGCGCTTCGTCGAAACAAATGGGATAGGCCTGCTCATAACCGGCGCCCGGCCGATGAACCAAAATTCCGCCTCCGTCCGGCGCCCTCCATATGAATGAGGTTCTTTCCTGAACCGGGAGATTCGCCGTCAACAGCAATCCTGAAAATCCGCACTTTTTCAAAATTTGGGGCAATTGCCCGGGCAGCCCGCCCCCGCCGTCAAGCCAGGCGCTTTTGGAAATATCGCCGAATCGGTCGAGGCAGTACAATTGCCACTGGACAAGCCGGCGGATGACGGATTCACCGCCTTCGCTGGTCCAGCGATAATCTTCCGGATCCGTAAAAACCGGATCGATGCGCCCTTTTGCGACCAGGCTTTTCAACGCCGCCGGAGCCTGCGCGTCGTGGACGTCAAGATAACGCAACGCGGGGGCTCCGCTGATGCTGCAATAATATGCGTCGTGTTTGGCGCATAAATGAACCGCCTCTAAAATGTTTCCCGCGCCGATGCCCGGCGCCTCATCGACATCCTTAAGCTGCCCGGCCGAATAAGTCGTATAAGGGATAAGAAAAAGCCTCGGTTTGTCCGCCAGCGATCCCGCTTCTTTGCGGCCGTCATCGGCGAAGGAATACCGGACGCGCCCGTCTTTCACGATGATCGGGATGCCCTTTGCTTCGACGTCGACGGCGCTACCTGTCAAAATGAGATCAAAATAATGCGCTCCGGCCGACGGCAGAGCGCCTTCGGCGGTGATAGTGAAATCGGCGCCGGGCGCAAAGCGAATACGACGGACATCGTCGGCGCGAAAAATGGCGAAGCCGTTGTCGATCTTTAGTTTCGCCCCGGGAACCGCCCGGCCGTCGATGGACAGGGAAACAGCCGTCAGACGCTGCGCCATCCGGATATTCGTCACGCCGATTTTCAAGGAATCGGGCTTGCCGTCGCGATTGGAATCCACAAAGCTCAGAAGCTCGGGAATGAAAAACCGCCGGGCGCCGCCGACGCGAAAAGGCGAAACCTTGGGAGGCGGCGCAAGCGTCTTTTTAACCTTCTTGCTTTTTGCGGGGGCGCTTTTGGAAATCAAAGGTATTTTCATATTTCACGCATTCATTCGTTAATGAAACGGTTAAAGCATCCTAAACGACCGAAAACGGCGCTTAGGGATGCATCTTATGGAGATTTTGCCGGATTGAAAAGGATGCGACATTCAGCGTCAACTCAACCATGGCGTCGCCGCTGCAATCGCCGGGCGCAAGCGTTATTTCATTGTCGCCGCTTGTTAATTTCGGCTGAATCAGCGGATTGTGCCGCATCACGAATTCGAAGCTTATTTTCCCGGGCTCGCCGCTGAGAAAATTCAGCGTGAAATTTTTTTGCCTTGCGTATCGCTTTTTGATGGCGGAATACGGATCGAAGGCCGTCCATTGACCGCCGGAAAGGCTGAAAGTCCCGAAATCTTTTCCAAATGTCGCCTCGGCGTCTTTTTCCGGACGTATTCTGCATTGGATCAGAGGATAGGGCAGGCGAAATTCCAGGGTTTTTCCCGGCTCATCGATCGTCCTTGCAAGAATCGCTTTTCCCCCGAGCAAATCATCTTCGTACGTCTTGCTGACAAATAATTCGTCGCCGGTTTCAAGTTTTGGGAAATCAATTCTTTGCGTGGCATTGCCCGCAATCGGATCGCCGACGCCGAGATTCTCATACAACGCGCACTTTTGTCGCCCGAAGCTTTTGCGGCAAAGCTCAAGGAAGTTCTCCGCTTCGTGGCCGAGCACTTCTTTCGTTTCAGGATCCAGGACATAAACACCTTCCTGGGGATCGAAAAAATGCCGGCCGTCGTCGTCGTAAAGCTCCACCATCGTATGAGCCGGCGACGTGACAAACCTCGCCGCCAGGCCGGGAACCTTCGTTACGGCCAGGCCGGCGAAAGCATAAGCCCTGTCGTCGCACTGGTTGTAGGAATAATACAAGAGAGCCGGCAGAGGATCTCTTAAAAACTCATCATCGACGAGTTTACCTTCGGCAAAGGGCAGCGACGAAGAAAAATAATCATTCAGGCAAATGAGAATGTCCCGGGTTTCGCGATGCTTTTTCCCGCAGATGTCCCATAGTTCATCGAGCGTTGCGGCAGGCGTGTAACCGTTTACGGCCAGCCTGGGAAAACACTGCCCGCTCTTGATGCGAAATGTGTAACCCGAAAGTCTCGCGCCCGGCCCGGCGTCGAGGCGAAACGAATCACTCAGACTATTAAATACAAACGTCGTCGTTTTTTCGCGTAGCTTGTTGTCGTTCTTTTTATCATTGCCGCGTGGACAAGAGCAGGAAACGCACGTTGCAACCACAAAGACAAGCACGTAAATAAACGGGATCCGATGAATTTTGAAAGCGTCGTCCGTCATGTAAAACTCGTTAGGGCAAGCTTTCGCTTGCCCTAATTATTTAACCTTAGGAATTGCCGATTATAACGGTCAGTTCACGAATTCCTCTTGGAGTTTCTGCGTGCCCTGCACCTGGTCCAAGGCGGTGAGCATCTCGTAGCTGTCGATGTGCTCCCAGCGGCCGTCGATGTTGCGGAGCAGGCCGCCGTCTTCGCTCTGCCGGGCTTCGATCGTGCTTTTCTTGCCGTTTTCCTCCACGTCGGCGACAAGGCCTTCTTCCGTAGTGCGAACGGTCATGTTCTTGGTATTTCCATTTTGATCGACGGAGGCGATATCGATATTCATGTCTTCGCCGGGATACATAGTCATGGTCATCTGTGTGCCGTCGATATTCACCGTCCGCGTCACGGGCTCATTGGCGGCCAACGGATTCGAGCCCGTATAAAATTCAACGACATTTAGAATTATCCAGTCTATCAGTATCGCAAAACCGTAAACGGGAATTATGATGAAGACCAAAAGCACAATGCTGGCCAGCCATTTATTCATATCCAAATTCCATAAATAAAGTCTGCGCGTCAGTTCGAAGCGACCCATGCACGAGGCCGTCGCCATACAGAAGGTGGATACGATAAGTATCAGGGCGATCACTCGGAACGACTTTGAGATTTTCATTTGCTTCCTCCCCTTAATTCGATTTTTTCGGATTTTATCGGACCACAACGAAGCACAATAAATGTATTCACGTAAAACGATCAAGAAGTTTTAAGTAGGCCGTAAAAGTTTTTCACAAAGCCGATGAAATATTCTATGTTCCCTTTCGGCCCGGGCAGGGAGCTTGCCATAAAGCCTTTATCATCAAGCCCCAGTTCATCACGCCCGAATCGCCGTATTTCTTCGACCGCTTCCAGGCGGTATTTCTCTTCGCGCACCACGCCGCCGGAGGCGACTCTGGCCTTGCCGACCTCGAACTGCGGCTTGACCATGGGCAAAATGATCCCGCCTTCCTTCACGCACTGCGCCGTCGCCGGAAGAATCAGTTTCAGCGAAATGAAACTTACGTCGATCACCGCCAGATCCACCGGCTCGCCGATTAGATCGGGCTCCATGCGCCTGGCGTTGGTCCTTTCAAAAAAGGTCACGCGTTCGTCGTTCCGCAACTTCCAGTCGAGCTGCCCGTACCCCACGTCGACGCCGACGACGTGCGCGGCCCCGCGCTGAAGCAGGCAGTCGGTAAAACCTCCGGTGGATACGCCCACATCCAGGCAGCGCATCCCCGCGGGATCGATGCCAAAAGCGTCCAAAGCACCGGCCAGCTTTATTCCGCCCCTCGACACGTATGGGCAGCCCTGTCCGCGCACTTCGATTTCAGCTTCGAGATCGACGGCGTGGCCGGCCTTGTCACAGCGCTGCCCGGCCACGAAAACAATGCCGCTCATGATCAGGGCCTTGGCCTTTTCGCGGCTCGGCGCCAGGCCGCGCTCCACGAGGATTTGATCGAGACGGGATTTGGCGGGCATGTGTTTAACCTAAAATCGCCTTGACGGCTTTGACAATGCCCTGCTCATCGATGCCGCAGTTTGCGTAAAGCTCATTCTGGGAGCCGTGCGGGATGAATTCATCGGGAAGGCCGACGACGGAAGTTTTCACATCGTATAATTTGTGATCGGAAAAAAGCTCCAGAACGGCGCTGCCGAATCCGCCCTGGCGCGCGCCCTCCTCCGCGGTGACCACGCGGCCGGTTTTCTTCGCCCATTCGAGGATCAGCTTATCGTCGAGAGGTTTGACGAAGCGCGCGTTGATCACGGCGACGTCGACGCCTTCGGATTCCAGCGTTTCGGCGGCCTTCAGTGCGGGCATGACGCGCGAACCGTAGGCGACGATCACCGCGTCGTTTCCCTCCCGCAGCAATTCGCCCTTTCCGACGGGGATAATCTTCACATCGTCATCCGTGGGGACGCCCGCCCCCTTGCCTCGGGGATAACGGATCGCGACGGCTTTTCGATATTCGACGGCGCTGTGCAGCATTTGCCGCAGTTCGCCCTCGTCTTTCGGCGCCATGACGATGATGCCGGGCAGATGGCGCAAAAAGGCGATATCGAACACGCCGTGATGCGTCGGCCCGTCGGCGCCCACGAGCCCGGCCCGGTCCATGGCGAACACGACGGGCAGTCTCTGCAACAGCACATCGTGGATCACCTGATCGTAGGAGCGCTGCAAAAAGGTCGAATAGATGGCTGCCACGGGTTTGTAGCCCATCCTGGCCAGTCCCGCGGCGAAGGCCACGGCGTGCTGCTCGGCGATTCCCACGTCGAAACACCGGTCTGGAAACGTCTTGAGGAGCTTGTCCAGGCCGGTCCCGGCGAACATGGCGGCGCTGATGCCCACGATGCCCGTATCCTTGCGGGCCAGTTCAACCATGGTCTCGCCGAAAACCGCCGAATAGGATTTGGGCGCGCTCGGGTCCGGCTTCGACTTGACGACTCCGGTTTTCACGTCGAAGGAAGAAACGCCGTGATACAAATGCGGCGCCTTTTCAGCCGGCGGATAGCCTTTTCCCTTGACGGTGAGGATGTGCGCCAGCACCGGCTTTTCCACCAGACGGATATCCTTGAACGCGTCCACGAGCATGATCACGTCGTGCCCGTCCAGGGGTCCGACGTACGCGTAGCCCATGTCCTCGAAAAAATATCCCGGCGTGAATAGTCCCAGCGTGGATTCCTCGATCCGGTTGGCGATGCGGATCGCATCTTCGCCCAAAGGCCCCATGGCGTGCATGAATTTTTTCAGCGACTGGCGCAGCGCCGCCGTCCGCCGCCCCACCAGGCCCCGGGACAGAAAGCGGGACATGGCTCCCACGTTGGGATCGATGCTCATCTCGTTGTCGTTGAGAACCACGACGGGGCCCCGCTCCAGGCGCCCCGCGTAGTTGAGGGCTTCATAAGCGATGCCGGCCGTTAAAGAGCCGTCGCCGATCACGGCCACGGCGCGGCGCTTTTCGCCGGAAAGAGTCGCCGCCTCGGTGACGCCCACGGCGCTGGATATGCTGGTGCCCGCGTGCCCGGTAAAGAATGTGTCGTGTTCGCTTTCGTCGCAACAGGGAAATCCGGACAATCCCCCGCCCTGCCGGATCGTGTTCATACGCTCCATGCGCCCGGTGAGGATCTTGTGCGTGTAGCACTGGTGTCCCACGTCCCAGATGATTTTGTCTTCGGGAGTGTCGAAAACATAATGCAGGGCCACGGTCAGCTCGACGCTGCCCAGATTGCTGGCGAAATGGCCGCCGGTCCGGCTGATGACCTTGATCAGAAAGTCCCGGATTTCCCCGCACAAGCCCGGCAGTTTTTTCAAAGGCAGGCGGCGGAGATCCTGCGGGCTTTTAATCTGTTGGAGAATCGGGGCTTCAGTCATAACCTTTGATATTTCGCGCCTGCGCGCATTATTTAAATTGATCAGTCGTCGTCGGGATCGTCATCGAGCCCCGGATCAAAGTTTTCGAGTTTGATTTCACCGGAGGCTTTTTTCATGAGGATTTCGACTTTCCGCTCGGCGGCGGACAAGGAAGCGGCGCACTCTTTTGAAATTTTCACACCTTCCTCAAAGGCCGCCAAAGCTTCTTCGAGTTCCACGTCGTCGCTTTCCAGGCGCTCGACGATCTTCGTCAGGCGCTCCATCTTCGCCTTGAAGCTTTCTTCTTTTTTCCCTTTGGCCGCCGTCAATGTTTTCCCCTGTAAAATTAACATCCTATTATCAACGCAATTGCCGTGCAGGGTCAATAACGGACGGGCGTCGAAGCGTAAAACCATAAAGGAACGTCACAAAAAAAAGCGCGCAAAACTCATTTTGAGGCCTTTTCTATTGCAATATTCCGTATTGAAAGCTAGCATAAATCCCGGTAGAGTCATCAGCAAACAATGGGCTTGATCGGATGCCGAAGATAGATTGTCATCCGTTATTGACTATTGAAGATATCGCGCCCATCAGGAGAAAGGACAGTATCCATGAGTGAAAAAATTCGGATGCTTTTCGTCGACGACGAGGAAGAATTCGTCAATTATATGAGCAAACATCTTCGACTCCACGACCTGGACGTCGTTTCCTTTACAGATCCCAAAAGCGCTCTGGAAGCCGCCAAGGAACAAACGTTCGACGTATGCCTGCTGGATTTGAAGATGCCCGGCATGGACGGCGAACAGGTGCTGCAGGAACTCAAGAAAATCGATCCGAGAGTCGAAGTGATTATCCTGACCGGCCACGGCGACATCGATACGGCTTTTCGCACGGGACAAGCCGGGGCCTATGAATTCCTGAACAAGCCTTGTGATTTTGATGAATTGATAGGCACGATCAATAACGCATTCGCCAATCGGATCAAATCATTGAGCGAAGCCGAATCAGCCAACGTGGATTCGATCATGGCCGAAAGATCCTCCAAGCCCCTGGATATTCTCGGCAGGCTGAAAAGGCTCAAGGATAAGCTGGAAAACGATATGGCGGCGTCCGGCATGGCCCAGGAAGGCGACTGGGATTCGAGCCGCGAAATCCGCGACAAGAAATAAGGCCGTTTATTAATTATCAAGCGCAGCGCTGGTCTTCCATCTGCATCATTTTTCGCGCAACGGCTTATTCAGATAATTCAGGAAACCAATCCACAATATCGCCCCAATCTTGTTGGTGGTGCTTTCTCTGTTATCGCGCGACTGATCTTGTCGCTCTAAAAGGAAGAGATGCTCTATTACCGTAAATTACCGTAAGTGTATTGCTCATGTAACTGGTTGAAATTGCTGCAAGATGCCGGAATTGCCAGGTATTTATTGATCGTTCCAAGTCATTTCAAATCCAGTCATCCCGACCAATTTAGGCCGTAATTCCAATGAGTTACGGCCTTTCCTATTTTTCCTAACGGTATTTCTAACGGTTTTGCCTTGCATCCGTCCAGTCAGTTTCATTGTTTTCATCCACTGGCTCCTCAGTCAGAAGAGTGTTTATTGCCCCCTGATGGACATTCGGGCTCAGATGCGAATAGATTTCCGTCATTTGAATTGAGCCATGCCCAAGGAGTTCCTGGACGACTTTGAGGGGTTGCCCTTTCATTACCAATTGGGACGCAAACGAGGCTTCCCTGGGAAAAACGCTTGATTGCAAAAGGGGATGGGGATACCTTGCGCATTTGAGGCGATAAATAAAAGCGCGATTGAAAAAAATCGCAAGGCGGCTTTGCCGGACATGGCGCTTATGAAAATTCGCCTCGGAATTTAAAATGGGGAATCCCCGGCAGAATCGTTTTCAGGAGTCAATTATGAACTACGAACCTATTCAATTTAAAGCGATTGGCGTTATTCACACGCCTTATACGCACTGGGCGCCGAATCAACCCATTGAACGGGACGAGGAAGGCGATAATTTCGTCGTCGACCTGGATCCGAAACTGGTCCAAGGACTCGAAGACCTGGACCGCTTCAACTACGTCATTTTAGTATATCACCTGAACCGGCAAAAAGGCGAAGTCTCCATGTCCGTCACGCCCTCATGGGCCAAAGACCGCAGCGCCGGACTGTTTGCCACGCGGACTCCGAACCGGCCGAATCCCATCGGCATTTCCATCGTGCGTTTGAAAAAAATCGAAGGCCATCGGATCTACACATCGCCGCTGGACGTATTCGACGGCACGCCTTTGCTCGACATCAAGCCTTACATTGCCGGGCTCGATTCCAAGGACGACGCAAACCTGGGATGGATCGACGACCTTAAAGGCGTCCAGCACCTGATGGAACACGTGCGCGGGATTCCTCACGATCATGGCGGTCACGACCATTCGCGTGGCGGGCATGCGCATGACCCCGGACACGATCACGGTCATGGGCACAGCCACGAGCACATCCACACGCATACGCATGATCACGAACACGACGGCGAGCACTCCCACGGACACGACGGGGAAGGCGAGCACAGCCACGAACACACGCACACGCACTGCCATGAACACGAACACGGCGGCGAGCACAACCACAAGCACGATTAATCGCCGGGGAAGCTAATTATGGTTATTTCCCTATAACCGCCGCCTCGGCCCGTTCCCACATCTGCAGGTAGGTCTCCGCCGAGTTCATGAAGATATTCATGACATCGGCCGGATGCTCTTCGTCCACCTGCCGCAAATTCTCCACCCATTCAGCGTAAAGACCGTAGTGTGCGATCCCTTCGGTCGCGTAATCGAAAGTTCGATTTCCGGCGAACGGCTGCTCGAAGGTCACGAATCCGTCAACCGACGTGAACGGATATGCAATCTCACCCGATCCGTCGTTTCCGGGCTGGCAGCACATACCCTGGACGTCCGTACCGATCCCCACGCCGGTGGCGAATGGATAGGCGCTCATTTCCTCTGATACCTGAACAATATTATTCGCAACACCCGCCGGCGAACCGCCGCGCACTACAAGCCCGCCAAGAGCATAGATCCGGTTGCGTATGTCGAGGCTGTTTTCGATCCAGCCATGATCGGAGATCACTCCCGAATATTGCCGGTCTTCCAGGATGTCCAAAGCCTCGTCCAGTGTGTAATAAGACAAATGATCGACATTGACGATCATGCCGCGGTCGACCAGACCGTTGATCAGATCCTCTCCGAGAGGTTGCAGATGCCGTATATTGCAGCCGGGAATCGATCCGCCATAGTCGGCGTAATCCGGCAGCGGCTGAAGTTTGTCGATCAATATAGCTTGCACGAGGCTGTCCACAAATGAACCGAAAGACGGGATATCCTGGGTGACAAAATCCTGGATGCTGCGTAGGCCTGTTTTTCCTTGAGCGCCTTCGGGGCATTCACCCATCTCCCAGAAATGTCCGCCGGCGGACTGTTCGAAAAGTAGTTTGCTCGGACGTATAAGATCGAGAACGTGGTCGATTTCGCCGGTGTTCATTTTATTGGTGAGGTTCATCCAGGCGTTCGACGTTCCTCCGCCGGCGCGTGTTCCTCCGAATGCATTATCAAACCTGTGGATCAGATAGGCCGAGCGAAGTCCCATGTCGTAGAGCTTGTCGAGTTCCTGGTCCACGTACTCCGGCGTGCAAAAATCCACGCCTTCCCGGCAATCGAAAAGCGTATTGTATTCCACTCCCAGAACGACCGCGAGTTTATTTTGTGCAATCACTTCCCGCGCCTGGGCCGGCGAGGTGACGATACGGAACCATCCCTTTCCCGGACCTCCTTCCTGCGCGTCTATGTAATCCTGCAAATCGTAGATGACCAGCGTTTGAAGCCTGACGGTGTCGGCCGGACTGCAATCCCCCTCGGCCAGATCCGGGCGCAGCAAGCTCATCAACTGGCAATAAGACGCATTGCCCGTGGGCATCGTCACCACCAGGCGCAGTCCGCCGAGATATGCTCTTTCGATCCACCTGTAGTAATTCATCATGTGGGAATACGCGCACCTGTTGGGCCAGAACGTGAAGTCGGGCCAGCCCGCGGTGTCATGCCCCGGCGTGCCGCCGGAGACGCCGAGGAAATCATATGCGCCGTTTGGCCCGTGCAGTTCCTCACAATCGCCAAGCGCATGCTCGACGCCGAATTTGTGGAATAGGCGGCCGGCCATGCCCACCGCGCCGAGGCTTTTTTCGAAACCGAGATGCGCGTGCAAATCGGCGTATCCGATAACGGGCAATTCCGGATCACGCGGCTCGTAGAACTCCGGTGAAACGACGGCGCTGAGAGGCGCTTCCGGGTACGGCATGCACGAATCCGCGGGCCGCTCGACAAAATCCAGGGCCGCCGCCTCGGGATTGATCGTATTATTTTCGCCGGCGAGATAAATTCCCGAATCACCGACCAGAAAGCGAAGTTCATGCTCTGTGGAAACGATTGTATATTTATTGTCCGCTCTGTTTTCGCCGCCGACAATCTCAAGTGCGCTTAACCGCCATTCGACATCGTTGCCCGCTTGCGTATAACGCTCAACGGTCAAACCGTCTGTTGCAAGAAATCCTCCGTCCTGATCGTAGAACATGAAAGTTCCAAGGCCCGTCGGTTTCAGGAAAAACCGGTCCGCCTCTTCCACGGGAACGTCCTCAAATCCGTAGCTGTCATCCTCGCCCGCGACCAGGAACCGGCCCGAGCGATCCGCCCGCACGGCGAAGCACCCTTGAGCGAATTCATACGCGGGAGCGCCCTCATGCGTGATGACTGTTGGATCAACGTCGTAGTCGTCATCGCTATCATCATCGCTGTCATCATCGCTGTCGTCATCGGCATCGTCATCGGCGTCGTCATCGTCGCTGTCATCGTCAATATCGTCATCGCTGTCGTCATCACCCGGAACGTCCGAGGTGTCGTCATCGCTTATCGAAGCACTGTCATCGTTGTCGTCATCATCCCCGCAGGACGCTTGCGTGAACGAAAAGGCGAATACAATCGCGAAAACCAGGAAGTAGACATTGCATTTCATTTCAATTTTCCTCATCTGAGTTTTTTTTCAATAGAGCGGAAATCTCTTTTTCAACCGCGTGGCTGAATAGTGCGCTGATCGTCGCCAATCCCAGGGGGCGGAATATCCCGACTATCGCGCTGATATCAACGTCTTTCTTTTTTATCATAACGCCTTTGACGAATGTCTTGACGACATCCCTTGCCACGCGCTGAATGTTTTCCTGCGTTCTGGCGGCCAGTTCCAAAAACGGAATCAGCGCTTCGTCGGCGTTATGTTGATGTAATGATAAAGCGACATCGGTCAGCGCCGGCATCGGAATTTCCACGTGGTCTTCATGGATAAATATCAATCCGGCTTCCTGCGCCATTTGCAACAGTTCGCCTTTGCCGAAAAGGAAAGCGTACTTTTCACGAAAGTCGCGCAGGCTCATTTCAACGCAGGTGTCGCCCCGCCAGCCATCCAGGGCCGCAAAAACGCCGGCTTCCAAATCTTTGGGATCGGCTTTTTCAATCAGATCCTGGATCGCGGCCAGGGAGTATCCCCGGTCCTGCATGGATGCGATCTTTTTCAGGCGCTCAAGATGCGCGGAATCATAAAATCCTTTTCGCCCTTTCATATGGGGCTTGGGCAAGGTCCCCCGCGACTGATGAGCTCGAATGTTTCTGACGGTCATATTCGATTTGCCGGCCAGTTCCTCAATGGTCATCCACCGGTCGGCGGCTTCCGCTACGTTTACAACCATTGGTTTTCTCCATTTGATCCGCGCCAGACTACACTCCCTGATGTTACATGGTTTGATGTCACTGTCAAATATTGCGGCGACGTGGGATTGCGTTTACGTTCACTCGATTTGATATATCAATTGGTGGGAATGCGATCGGCTCTTTAATCAGATATTTTCGCTCAAGATAAGTTTTCAACTGCAAATCATTTTCGACGCCTCCCGCGAAAGCCCTTAGTTTATGAGGCGATTTCTTTGGCGCGTTGCCTATCAATCAGTTTTATGCATGAGTGCTTAAAGTTTTATAAGCAAATAAGGGGTAAAGCGCTTGATTTTCCGAAAGCCCCGCACTATATTGCCCAGCAATTTCGGCGTGGGTAAAACGCTCCTCGAATCAAAAAAACCGAGTCGGCGGCCGCGGAAAGGGGAACAACCGCGGCAGATTTTTTCCTCGCCGGTCATCGCATTTCCCTTTGGGGCGGGATCGATCATGCTCTTCGACTTTGCGACTGTCCTTGTTTTTCTTTTCGTGGGAATCGGTTTCGTCTTTGCCGCGCTGTTTACGGGGCGCTTCCTTCGGCCGAACCTTCCCGATCCACAAAAACGAATGGTCTACGAATGTGGCGAAAAGCCCATCGGAAGCGCTTGGTTCAATTTCAATCCCCGCTTCTACCTCATGGCTTTGGTCTTCATCATTTTCGACGTCGAAGTCGCCCTGACCTTCCCCGTAGCCGTGGTTGTCAAAAAATGGATCGCAGACGGCCGCGCGGCCTTTGCGGTTGTGGAAATTATTATCTTCCTCTTCATTTTGATCGCGGCCCTGGCGTTCGTCTGGGCCAAAGGCCACTTGGATTGGGTCCGTGAAATCGAGGAGCCGGGAGACTTGAAATGACCGATAAAAATAGCGAGACCGGCCCGACCATCATCGAGGCGCAGGCCTATCCGGGCGTCATCATGACGCAGGTCGACCACGCCGTGAACTGGTTCAGAAAATCCTCCATCTGGTATCTGTTGTTCGCCACCGCCTGCTGCGGCATCGAACTCATGCAGACCGGCGGACCGAGGACGGACCTGGACCGATTCGGCGCCGTCTTCCGCGCCACGCCCAGGCAGTCCGATCTGCTCATCGTGGCGGGCACCATCACATACAAAATGGCCGACCGGGTCCGGTTGCTCTGGGCTCAGATGGCCGATCCGAAATACGTCATCGCCATGGGAAGCTGCGCCAACACCGGCGGACTGTTCCAGCGTTCCTATTCGGTGGTATGCGGCGTCGACAAGGTCGTTCCGGTGGATCTGTACCTCCCGGGCTGCCCTCCGAGGCCGGAGGCGCTCAACGAGGCTATCTTGCGCTTGCAGGAAAAGATGTACGGGGAACATTGGCTGGATAAGATGCGTGGGGCATAAGAATCGATGCAACCGGTCGAAATTCATGAAAAAATCCAAAATACCTTCGGAGCCGACGTCGCGGTTTTCAAACCCGAACTGATCGACCCCGCCATCGAGATACAACCGGAGAAAATTCTGGAAGTCTGCCGCTTCCTTCGGGACGACGGCGACCTGAAGTTCGACTTCCTCCGGTCCTTGAGCGGCGTGGACCTCAATGACGCTTTCGAAGTCGTATATCATCTCTATTCATACGCGAAACGCCATTACCTGGTGGTTAAAACGCGCATGAACCGCGAGGAGCCGAGCGTGGACTCGGTGGCCGGCGTGTGGCCAACGGCCAACTGGCACGAGCGGGAGACCTACGATCTGTTCGGGATCGATTTCAAAGGCCATCCCAAACTCACGCGCCTTTTCATGCCCGAAGACTGGGTCGGATACCCGATGCGCAAGGATTACGTGAATCCGACCGAATATCACGGCATTCCCTGCACCCGGGAAGAAGGCGCACCGGTGACGCGCCATGAAGTCGAGGGGCATCCGACGGTCCAGCAGGCCATGCACGAGAAGAAATGCCCGGAAACCATGGGATTCATGCGCCTGAACATGGGGCCCCATCATCCGGCGACGCACGGCGTTCTCAACCTTCTTTTGGAAACCGACGGCGAAATCCTGAAGCGGGCCGTCCCCGACGTGGGCTACCTGCACCGGGGCATCGAAAAGCTCGCCGAGGACAACGCCTACATCGGCACCATGCCCTACACCGACCGAATCGACTACCTGGGCGCCATGTTCGGCAATCACGCCTGGGCTCTGGCGGTGGAAAAGCTGGCCGGCATCGAGACGCCGCCACGGGCCGAATACTGCCGCATCATCGCTTCCGAATTGAACCGCATCGCCAGCCATCTGATCGGAACCGGCACCGTCTCCATGGACCTGGGCGCTTTCACGCCCTTCGTCCACTGGCTGCGTGAGCGGGAAACGATCAACGATATCATGGAATTCATTTGCGGCTCCCGCCTGACCTACAACTATATGCGTTTCGGCGGCGTGGCCCGGGACATCGAGCAGTCCACGGTGGACATGATCCTGCGCTGGCTGGATCACTTCGAGCCCATGATCGACGAATTCAACCGGCTGATTTCCGGAAACGAGATTTTCATCAAGCGCCTGGCGCATGTCGGGGTCATCTCGCCGGAAGAAGCCGCGGCCCACGGACTCGTGGGGCCGAACCTGCGCGCGTCGGGCGTGAACTTCGACATCCGCCGCGACGAGCCATATTCGATCTACCCGGACTTGAAATTCGACGTCATCGTCGGCGAAGGTTTCGAAGGCGAGGTGGGAGACAGTTTCGACCGCTTCTACTGCCGCGTCCTGGAAATCCGCGAAAGCGTCAGGCTCGTCCGGCAGGCCTGCGAGGCCATGCCCGCCGGCGACATTCAGGGCAAAGTGAAAAAAGTCCTCAAACCCGAGGCCAATGAGGTCTACGCGCGCGTGGAATCCGCGAGAGGGGAAATGGGCATGTACGTCATTTCCGACGGTTCCGACAAACCGTATCGCATGAAGACCCGCACCGGATCTTACACGGCCATGGCCGTTATGGAGCACTTGTCTCCGGGTCTTCTGATCGCCGATCTGGTGGCCGTCTTCGGCTCCCTGGACATCGTGGCGCCGGAGGTGGACCGATGAACGCACTGGCAAACCTGGCCGATCAATTCATTCAGTGGGCTTTCGCCGTCAATCCAGCCGTCTGGCCTTATACCTGGATCGTTCAATTCCTGTTCATCCTGGCGGCCGGCGCCGCGGCCATGGGCTTTGTCGCCGCTTTCGCCGGACCGGTCACGTGGGTGGAACGCCGCGTCGCGGGCCGTATCCAGTCCCGCGTCGGCCCGAACCGCGTCGGACCTCAGGGCATTTTGCAGTGGCTCGCCGACGGAATGAAATGCTACCTGAAAGAGGATTTGATTCCCGAAGGCGCCGACAGCATCCTTTTCCGCATGGCTCCGTATTTCGTGTTCGCGGGCATGTTCGGCACCTACGCGGTCTTGCCCTTCGGCGCGCACCTTGTGGCGACGGAACTGAACGTGGGCCTTCTTTACCTTCTGGCGATCACGTCCCTCGTCGTCGTGGGACTGCTCATGGCCGGGTGGTCCTCCAACTCCAAATGGGCGCTTTTCGGCGGCGTGCGCAGCGCAGCGCAGCTTATTTCCTATGAAATCCCTTCCGCATTTTCTCTGATGGCCGTCATCCTCGTGACCGGCACCATGTCCATGCAGGGCATCGTACTGGCGCAGGGCGGCTGGCCGTGGGAATGGTTCATTTTCAAAAATCCTTTCCTGTTCGCCACCTTCTTTCTGTATTTCACCGCCGCCATCGCGGAAGGAAACCGGACGCCCTTCGACCTGCCCGAGGCTGAAAGCGAACTGGTGGCCGGATACAACATTGAATACTCGGGAATGCGCTTTTTGTTCTTCTTCTTTGCCGAGTGGGCGAATCTCTGGATCATGAGCGCCATCGCCACGGTTTGCTTCCTGGGCGGCTGGCAGATCCCCGGCGTCAGCCCCGAATACATCGCGAATGCGACCGGGTGGACCTGGGTCGGTCTGCAAGCCCTTACCTTCGTCATCATAGCGGCCAAGGCCTCCACGCTGGTTTTCCTGGTGATCCAGCTTCGCTGGACCCTTCCGAGGCTTCGGATCGACCAGCTCATGATCACGTGCTGGAAATACCTGGTGCCCCTGTCTTTTGCGATGCTGGTCGGTGTTCTGCTTCTGATGGTCTTCGTGCCCGACGGAAGCATTCTGGACTGGATCATGCGCATCCTGATGACGCTGGTCGGCGCCGCCATCGCATTGACGTATCTGAAACGTATTCGGTACACCTACATGGTCGACCGTGACAATTATAAAAAGATGAGCGGCAAGGAACTTTGGTTCCCGCCTTATCGTTTGCCTTAAACGGAAATAGTGACTTTGTTCGAATCGGGTAATGAACGACATGACTGAAGCCAAGATGATCTGCGCAACGGATGGAAATTGTCCCGTACGCAACTACTTCACCAATATCCGCAAGGCCGTCGTTTCGATCTTCGAGGGATTGACCGTCACGTCCAGCTGGTTTTTCCGCCGGCCGGCGACGATCCAATACCCGGACAAGATTGAAAAGCCGGTTCAGGAAATGCTTCCGGAAAATTACCGGGGCATTCTCGAGGTGGATGTTGCCCGCTGCTCCGGATGCGCCCTGTGTTCGAAGACCTGCCCGATCGGGGCTCTTGCGGTCAACGTGGAGAAGAACGCCGAAACGGGCGAACGCGAGATTCTGCAATTCGACATCGACATCGGGAAATGCATGTACTGCGGACTGTGTTCCGAGGCCTGCAAGTTCGACGCCATCAGGCACACGCCGGATTTCGAAGCGGTGTCCTGCAGCGCAAGCGATCTGGTTCTTCATTTCGTGAAGGAACCCGTGCCGGTGGCCAAGCCCAAGACCGCGCCGCCTCGCCGGCCTCTCGGAACCATCCTGGCGACGGTCGTGCCCGGCTGTTACGACCGCGTCCGCTGGCCCGGAATGCCGGAAACTCCCGAGGCCGCGAAATCCGACGCTCCGGCGGAAAAGGAGACGTCATGACGACCAGCGGAATCGGCGCCGTCGTGTTTTACGCGCTCATGGCGCTGACGATTGCCGGAGGAGCGATCGTCGCTTTCTCAAGAAATATCGTCCGCAGCGCCTTCGCCCTTCTGGCGACTTTTATGGGCGTGGCGGGAATGTACGCCATGCTCTCGGCGGACTTCGTGGCCATCGTGCAGCTTATGGTCTACGTGGGCGGCATTTTGATTCTTATTTTGTTCGCGGTGATGCTGACCTCCCACATATCCGAGGTGAGCGTTTCCAATAAATCCATGGGCGTGTTTTCGAGCGCCGTCATGGCGTTCGCCATTGCCTGTATCCTGATTTACACCGCCGTCACGGTGGCGTGGCCGGGGCATATCACACCGGCGCAGCCCACGACGGCGGGAATCGGCAACGCCCTTCTCAGCGATTACGTTCTGCCGTTCGAGTTGATTTCGGTTCTGCTTTTCGCCGCGCTTCTGGGCGGCGTGACGCTGGCTCACGGCGGGCCGAAGAACAAAAAGGCCCCCGAGGCCGAAGACTCAAACGGGGAGGCCAAATGATTATCGGACTTCCTCACTACCTCGTCGTTTCAGGAATCCTGCTCGCTTTGGGATTGTTCACCATCTCCACGCGGCGCAATGCCGTGGCCATGCTGATGGGCGTGGAACTGATCCTCAACGCCGGCATTTTGAACCTCGTGGCTTTTTCCCGATTCAACCCCAACCCCGTCGGGGGGCAGGTGTTCGGGATTTTCGGAATCGTCCTCGCGGCATCGGAAGCGGTTGTCGCCCTGGCGATCGTGCTTCAACTTTATCGGGCCTTCCGTTCCGTCGACGCGAGCGAAAGCGCAGAGATGAAGGAATAGGACCGTCATGAAATTGATCCATTTTTCCGGGCTGTTCCTTATACCCCTCTTCCCCTTGATCGGCGCCTTTTACGCCGGAGCCTTCGGGCTGAAGATACATCGCCGATTCGGGGAAAAAGCCATCCACTTCCCCACGGTGATCCTGCCCTGGTGCTCTTTTGTCGTGGCCGTCGCAGCGGTTATCCGCCTGGCGACTTCGGGACACGAAACCGCGTTGGTGCAGCATTTGTGGCAATGGCTTCACTTCGAATCCCTCGACGCGGATCTGGCGTTTCAGATGGACCGTCTCTCGGCGGTCATGGTTCTCGTGGTCACGTTCGTGGGAAGCCTGATCCACGTGTATTCCATCGGCTACATGCACGACGATCCGAGCTACTGGCGGTTTTTTTCCTATCTCAACCTGTTCATGTTCTCGATGCTGACGCTGGTTCTGGCCGACAACTTCCTTCTGATGTTCGTCGGGTGGGAAGGCGTGGGTCTTTGCTCCTACCTGTTGATCAGCTTCTGGTATACGGACGTGGAAAAGGCCAAGGCCGGCATGAAGGCCTTCGTGGTCAACAGAATCGGCGACGCCGGATTTTCCCTGGGCCTTTTTCTGGTGTTCTGGGGACTTTTCGGCGTGTGGACCCACGGCGAAATCAACGCGGCGACGCATCATGAAACCGCGGCCGTCGAAGCCGAAAGTCACGACGGCGAACACGGCGGCGCCCTGAGCGTCACTTCAGTCAAATTCCGCGAAGTGGAGCGGATCCTTCACGATCCCGCGCGTCGCGAGGCTTTCACCTCCCAACACTGGGGCGGCGTCAGTCTGGTCACGCTGGCCTGCATTCTCCTGTTTGTCGGAGCCACGGGTAAAAGCGCACAGATACCACTGTATGTCTGGCTTCCCGACGCCATGGCGGGTCCGACGCCGGTTTCGGCTCTGATCCACGCGGCTACGATGGTCACCGCCGGCGTCTATATGGTGGCGCGGCTGCATTTCCTGTTCGCCCTAAGCCCGGTGGCCATGTCCGTCGTGGCGACGACGGGCGCCGCGACCGCCCTTTTCGCCGCCACCATCGGCCTGTTCCAATACGACATCAAAAAAGTTCTCGCCTACTCCACCGTCAGCCAGCTCGGCTTCATGTTCGTGGCGGTGGGCGTCGGCGCATACTGGGTCGGCATCTTCCATCTCATGACGCATGCGTTCTTCAAGGCCTGCCTCTTTCTGGGCTCGGGCAGCGTCATCATGGGGTGCCACCACGAGCAGGACATGCGCAAGATGGGCGGGCTGCGCAAGCTTATGCCGATTACCGCGATCACATATCTTCTGTCGTGCTGCGCCATCGCCGGTTTCCCGTTTTTTTCGGGATTCTTCTCCAAGGATGAAATCCTCTGGAAAGCCTTCACCACGGGCAATCTGGCCTTCAACACCCAGGGGTTCTGGCTGTGGATGATCGCCGCAGTGGCCGCGCTTTGCACTTCCTTTTACATGTTCCGTTCATACTACATGACCTTCAGCGGCGAGTATCGCGGCGGCCACGCGGCCCACGGTCACGACGGTCATGACGATCACGACGCCCACGATGCGCACGGCCATTCCGGCGCGCCGCACGAATCGCCGGTCACCATGACCGCGGTTCTTTCCGTCCTGGCTTTCATGGCGGTGGTGGGCGGTTACATCGGCCTGCCTCATCTGTGGCACATGCCCAACTTCTTCGAAGCCTGGCTGGAGCCGATCTTCGAGCACACCGAGCACGCTTTGCACTGGGCTCATAAACCATTGAGCCTGGAATGGGGCCTGATGGCGTTTTCCATCGTCGTGGCGTTCACGGGATTCTTCGCGGCGCGGTGGCTGTATCGGAACAATACAAATCCGATTCCCGGGAAACTGGTGAACACCGACAACAAACTGATCCGCGGCGTCCATCAATTCGTTTTCAGGAAATATATGGTGGATGAGGCTTATCAGGTTGCGATTATCGACAACACCATCTACACGGCCAAGGGTCTGTCCTGGTTCGATAAATGGATCGTGGACGGGATTGTGAATCTTTGCGGCCTCATCGGGCGCACCATGGGCATGATCCAGGGATTCATCGACCGGGTTTTCGTGGACGGACTGGTGAATCTGGTGGCCGAGGCAATTCTCTTCGGCGGCCGGCATCTCCGCAAGGTCCAGACCGGACGGATTCAATCCTACGTCTATGCTCTGGTCGGCGGCGCGCTGGCGGTCGTGGTTTTCATGTATGCGATCACGTAAAGAATTCAGGCCCGACCGAGTCGTGCGGACGGGCATAAGAAAATTTTAATAGGTTACTGACACGGTTCGATAAACAGAGGTCAAAATGGTCTACGCGACGAACAGCACATTACTCACTTGGCTTATCTTCACGCCGGTACTCGGCATTGGAGCGATCCTGGCCTTACTGGCGCTGCGGCCGGTTGCGAAATTCAGCCAGGAAATGATCGATCAGGCTTCCCGAGCCATCGGGCTTACGGCGACGATCATCGCGTCCCTGCTGGGCATCGTCCTGTGGAGGGGATTCGACGGCGGTTCCACGGGGCTGCAGTTCGTCCATCACTTCGTCTGGATTCGGGATTTCAATATCGAATTCTTCGTGGGTGTGGACGGTCTTTCAATCTCCATGGTCATTCTGACTGTGTTCGTGTTTCTGGCGGCCATGATCGCCTCCCTGCCCTGGTTCGGCAAGCTGGACGATCATCACCCGCATTTTTCCAAAAAACGCGTTCCCGGCTACATGATCCTCTTCCTCCTTCTTGAAACCGGCGTTTTGGGAACCTTCTGCGCTCAAGACTTCTTCCTGTTCTACGTTTTCTGGGAACTCATGCTCCTGCCGATGTACTTCCTGATCGGCATCTGGGGCGCGCCAACGCGCACCGAGTCCGACGGCCGGGTTCGCGGCGGCCCCTACGCGGCCATCAAGTTCTTCCTGTACACGCTGGCCGGCTCCGTGGTCATGCTCCTGGCCCTCATCGCGGTTTATTACACCTCCGGGCCTTCCAAGCTCATCGACGGAACGGTCACGGCCCATACCTTCAATATCGTCAATCTGATCGAGATGAGCCGGGCGGGCGTTTTCGCCGCGGCGGCGCCGATCCTGGGAATGCAGTTCACCAAGGTCATTTTCGTGGCGCTTTTCCTCGGATTTTCGATCAAGGTGCCCATGTTCCCGTTCCATACATGGCTGCCCGACGCGCACGTTGACGCTCCCACGCCGATCTCCGTGATTCTGGCCGGCATCCTCCTGAAAACCGGCATGTACGGCATCCTTCGTTTCAACATGCAGTTTCTGCCCGACGTGCTGACCTGGGCCGCGGTGGCCATCGGCGTTCTGGGCGTAATCAATATCATGTACGGGGCTTTCGTCTGCCTCGCGCAAAAAGACCTGAAAAAACTTATCGCGTATTCCTCGGTGAGCCACATGGGCTTCTGCCTGCTGGGCCTCGCCGCCCTGACCCCGCAAGGGCTTTCCGGGTGCGTGTTCCAGATGGTTTCCCACGGCGTGATTTCGCCCATGCTCTTCCTCGTGGCCGGCGTGATCTACGACCGCGCCCACACCCGCGACATCGAGGGATTCGGAGGACTAGCGACGCACGTGCCCGAGTACGCCGCCATGACCGGACTGGCTTTCATGGCCTCTTTAGGCCTGCCGGGACTCGCCGGATTCGTCGGCGAAGTTCTGGTGTGGATCGGCGGCTTCGGCTCCACCGATACGACCTTCCGCTGGCTGGTGGTCGTCGCGATCCCCGCGGTCATCCTCACGGCGGGATACTACCTCTGGACCATGCAGCGCATGTTCCTGGGTTCGTTCAAAGAGAAATGGTCCCACATCTGGGATTTGACCTGGCGCGAGAGGATGACTCTGTATCCCCTCGCCATTGTTACCGTAATCCTCGGTTTCTGGCCGGCGCCCGTGTTTGATCTTGTGAACACGACGCTGTTCCATCTCCTCTCGATCGTAAAGGGCGGCGTGTGATGACCGACAGCCTTGTCCGGATTTTGCCTGAAATCGTTTTGCTGGCGGGCGTGTTCGCCCTCCTGGCGCTTGACCTTCTTTGGAAAAATGAAGCGTCGCGCCGGACGGCCCTGCTTGTCGTCTCAGTGATTTCCTTGTTGGCCGCAGCCGGCGTTCTGGCCGGTTCTTCCGCCGATGACGTCGCCGCATTCAGCGGCATGATCGCCGTCGACGGATTCGCCCGTTTCTTCATGGCCCTCTTTTTGGTCGTGGCGTTTTTCGGCGTTTTCCTCGGCTACGCATCCGATGAAATCCCGCACGAAAGATTCGGCGAATTTCTGATTCTCCTTTTCTGCGTGACGCTTGGATTGTTCTTTTTGTCCAAAGCGCAGAATCTGCTGATGATCTATCTGTCCATCGAACTCGTCTCGATTCCGTCCTACATCCTCGCCGGATTCCGCCGGGGCGACAGACGTTCTTCCGAAGCCGCCCTGAAGTACGTGATCTACGGGGCCGCCGCTTCGGGCCTGATGCTCTATGGTTTTTCGCTCCTCTACGGACTGACGGGAAGCATGGATCTCGCCAAAGTGGCGCACGCGCTGCAGTCGCTGAACACGGCGACCCCCGGCACGCATCTGGTCATGGCCGTGGCCGTGATTTTCTCCCTGGCCGGATTCTGCTACAAAGCCGCGGCGGTTCCCTTTCACATGTGGTGCCCGGACGTGTATGAAGGCGCGCCGACGCCCTTCGTGGCGTTTTTGTCCGTGGGTCCCAAGGCGGCGGGACTGGCGGCGCTGGCCCGCTTCCTGCTCGTAGGCTACGGCCCTCCCACGGGAGCGCACGCCCTGCCCTGGCCGGTTATCATCGGCATCCTGTCCGTCGCGACCATGACGCTGGGCAACGTGGTCGCCATCGCGCAAAACAACGTCAAGCGCCTGCTGGCTTATTCCAGCATCGCGCACGCCGGTTATCTTCTTTTGGGCATCGCCGTCGGAACATCGGAAGCCTTGCAGGCGGTCATGATGTATCTGGGCATTTACCTGGCCATGAACATGGGCGCTTTCGCTGCGGTCATGGCGGTGCGCTCGATGACCGGATCGGAAGATATCTCGGCTTACAAAGGCCTCGGCGCCCAAAAGCCTTTCATGGCGGTCATGATGGCGATTTTCCTGTTCTCGCTGACCGGCGTGCCGCCCTTCGGCGGATTCATCGGGAAATTCTATCTTTTCGCCGCCGTCATCCACGCGCATACGACGTTCTTCTACGTCCTGGCGCTCATCGGCGTCCTGAATTCCGCCATTTCACTTTACGCTTATGCGCGCGTCCTTCGAGCCATGTTCCTCGACGGACCGGAAGGCGAAGTTTCCGCCGCGCCGGTGACGCGGGTCATCACCGCGGTGCTCGCGATTCTCGCGGTCCCGACAGTGATTCTCGGCATCTGGTGGTCGCCGCTCATCGCGGCCATCGAGCGCTCTTCAAGCCTCCTGCACTAACAGGCGCAAAGTTTTTAAGGATCCTGCGATTCCAACATCCCGAACCGCGCAAAAACAAAGCCGGCGCAGTTCGGGATAAGGAAACGTCAAGGATCGACGACCGCTCTTTCGGGCGGCGAAAAATAATTTTTCTTCTTCGCAAAGTATGAGAAGTGGGTGTTAAAGTAAGCTAATCCTCGAAGAACCTGAAATATTGCTATTCTGATGACTTTTTCATTGATTTTGCGGAATTAATGGGGTAACCCTTATTGGCAGGTGCGTAATATCAATGACTTTCGTATAAGGATATTATCGATATAATTCTGGAGATTAACTAATTGCCTGTAAGGATATTCCTGATTTCAAGTAACTCAGATTTGATCCGTCAAAGACAATCACCGGGATTGAAAGCTTTGTACAATGTTTTCCATTTGCTGATTTTCGTTTCTGTTTTCCTTACGAATTGCTACGTTGAAGATGACGTAAACGAAACGGAATCCCGCAATGCAAGCCGCGAATCCGCGAACGAGCAGGAAACCGTCGTTCAAACGATAAACGCGGAAACTTTGGACGCATCCCGGCAAAACTGGTTCAATGTTTTTTTCACCGGTGAAAACGTCGGGCGCTATTACAATCTGGACTTTGTCGTCATCTCCAAAATCGCCCGAGCCATCCCGGAACCGTTTCGAAGCCAGTTCTATGACGGCGTGGCTCACGGCGTAAACTGGCCCTTTGAGGATCTGCCGAAGTGCCGGCGTCTCCTGCAAAATTATGTGAATCCGCGGTACAGCGAGATGATGTACTTCGGTCCGATTCAATCCATGGCCAAGGCTTACGGCGATTCGGCCGGAAAAATCACCGAATACGTAAAGCGGCTGCCGCCGGATTTTCAGCCATACGCTGCCAAAGGCATCAGCATCGGCCTTATGCGCTATTATAAACTTGACCTGTCCCAAGCCATACCGCTGATATTGCAGTTGGATGAGTCCTTGCGCGCCGCATGTTTCGAGGAACTGGGCTGGTGGCTCGGCGAGCGGCATCAGGCCGATTTGGCTACAATAAATACGATCATCGCCCAGATTCCCGAAAAATATCACGGCGAGATCTATCACGGTTATATCCGCGGCGTGGAAATCATCGATGAGACGGCGCCCTACGAGGACGTGATCGCGCGCATCGATCCCGCTTACCACAAGATATGCTATCAGGCCCTGGGCTGGAAAATCCTCAACTGGAACTGGGTGGATCCGGATAATATCGAATTGGCGTTGAAAAACATCAGGCGCAAGGACATGCTTCCGGCGGTGCGCAGTGAATTGCAGAAACTCGAGGGCCCCCCGCTCGGTCCGCCTCCCCCGCCGCCGGACGTCCCACCGGGGAAGCAACCCTGACGCATTCATCGTTTCGCGGTCTATTTATTTTTCATCCGAGTTTTTCGCGAGCGTTTCAAACTGGCTTTTATGGCGCACGATTTCCCCGTCGACCATGTAGATAACATCTTCGGAGATGTTGTCGGCCAGATCGGCGATGCGCTCCAGGTATCGCGAGATGCTTAAACCGTGAATGGAGCAAACGGCGTTGACGGCCTGCGTTTCGATCAGTTGCCTGGTCAGTTCGTAGTTCTTGCGATGCAGGTCGTCGATCTCGTCGTCGGCCGCGGCGACTTCCCTGGCCAGTTTCGCATCCAGATTGACCAATGAGTCCAGGCTCTTTTTCAGCATGGCCTGCACTTTTTCGGCCATTTCGGTGAAATCGAAAGGCAGTACGCAGGATTCCATCTCGGCAAGATAAAGGCCGCGCTCGGCGATGTTGACGGCCAGATCGCCGATGCGCTCCAGGTCGTTATTCATCTTGAGCGTCGCCACGATGAACCTCAAATCCACCGCCACCGGCTGATGCAACGCCAGGATTTTCAGGCATTCCTCTTCGATTTCCACTTCCATTTTATCGATGACGCTGTCGGACTCGATCACCTTGCGCGCGGTGACCGAATCTTTTTCCAGAACAGTCCGCATGGCCATCCAAAGGCTTTTTTCCACAATAGCGCTTAAAGAAAGGGTCTGCTTTTTCAGTTTTTCGATTTCCAATCGTAGATGGGCAATCATTTTTCTGCCTCCTTAGCCGAATCTTCCGGTGATGTAGTCTTCGGTCTGCTTCAGTTTCGGGCGCGTGAATATGTTTTCAGTCGCGTCCATTTCGATGAGTTTCCCAAGATAGAAAAAGGCCGTGTAATCGGAAACGCGCGCCGCCTGTTGCATATTGTGCGTGACGATGATGATCGTGAATCTGTCTTTGAGTTCGATGATCAGTTCCTCGATCTTCTGCGTGGCGATCGGGTCCAGCGCCGAAGCCGGTTCGTCCATCAAGAGAACCTCGGGCTCCACGGCCATGGCCCGCGCGATGCAGAGTCTTTGCTGCTGTCCGCCGGAAAGTCCCAGGGCCGATTCACCGAGCCGGTCTTTGACCTCCTCCCACAGGGCTGCGGCCTTAAGGCTTTTTTCAACCCTTCCCTGAAGCTCGCCTTTATTTTTAATTCCGTTGACGCGCAGTCCGTACGCCACGTCGTTGAAGATGCTTTTGGGGAAGGGATTGGGTTTTTGAAAAACCATGCCGACGCGTCTTCTGACGTCCACGACGTCCACATCCTTGGCGTAAATGTCCACGCCGTCGAGTTGGACGTTGCCGACGACCTTCGAGTCCGGGATGATGTCGTTCATGCGGTTGAGCGTGCGCAGATAGGTGCTTTTCCCGCATCCCGACGGGCCGATCAGCGCCGTAACCCTGTTGGCCGCAAACTCGAGGGATATTTCGTTTAGAGCTTTGTAATCGCCGTAAAAAAAGCTCATGTCCTTCGTGGCCATCTTTATTTTATCGGAATTCATTTTTCATCGATCCCGCGTTAGTATGAATGTTTCTTACGCAGTCCGGCTCTGATGATGATCGCGACGAGGTTGATCCCCAACACCAGAGAGATCAGCACCAGGGCGGTTCCATATTGAATCGGTCTCGTCTGCTCGATATGGGTCCCGGCCGTGGCCAGGACATAGATGTGATACGGAAGCGCCATCACTTCGTCGAAAATCGATTTGGGCATTTTGGTGGTGTAAAAAGCCGCCGCGGTGAACATGATCGGCGCCGTTTCCCCCGCGGCCCGGCCGATGCCAAGGATCGATCCCGTCAATATTCCGGGCAGCGCCGAGGGCAAAACAACTTTGTAGATGGTCTGCCATTTCGTCGCCCCCAGGGAGAGGGACGCCTCCCGATAGGTCTGGGGCACGGCTTTTAACGCTTCTTCCGAAGCGCCGATGATCACGGGCAGTATCAGAAAGCCCAGCGTGAGAGATCCGGCGAGAATCGAGGAGCCGAATCCGAAAAATACCACGAACAGCGCCAGTCCGAACAATCCGAAAACCACGGAGGGCACGCCCGCCAGGTTGTTGATGCCCAGGCGGATCACGCGCACGATTTTTCCCCCGCGGGAATACTCATTGAGATAAATCGCGGACGCCAGTCCGAGAGGAAAAGCGACAAGCACCGCGCCGAGAGTGAGGTACAGTGTGCCGACGATAGCCGGGAAAATGCCGCCTTTGGTCATGGAATCGATCGGGGGTTTGGTGAGAAATTCCCAGGAGATGACCTTGTAACCGTTTGCCAGAATGAATCCCAGAACGAAGGCGATGGCCAGGGCGATAACGACTACGGACATTCGAATGATGAAAAAGGCCGTTTTTTCGACTATTTTTCTCCGGGTTTTATAAGTCATCATTCACCTCGTCACAAGGTCGCCGTTCCCGTCTGCCTGTATTTATGGGAAATGTAGTCGGCGATGATATTGAAGGTGAAAGTCAGCGCGAACAGCACAAGGCCGGTTGCGAACAGAGCGTAATAATGCTCGCTTTGAAAAGGCGCTTCGGCCATTTCCGCCGCGATGGACGCGGGCATGGGCCTGGCCGAGTCGAAAATGCTTTCCGGGACGGCGGCGGCGCCTCCGGCGACCATGAGCACCACCATGGTTTCGCCGATGGCGCGGGACATGCCCAGGATCACCGCGGTGGCGATTCCCGACAAAGAAGCCGGAAGAACCACGCGGCTGATGGTTTCCCACTGCGTGGCGCCTAAGGCCAATGAAGCCTCGCGCAATTCCCGGCGCACGGAATGGATGGCGTCTTCGGAGATGCTCGAAATGGTGGGAACCGCCATGAAGGCGAGCATGACCGAGGCGTTGAAAATATTCAGCCCCGTGGGGATGTCAAAGGTCTCTTGCAGAAACGGCGCCACGACGACCATGCCGAAAAATCCGATGACCACCGACGGTAGGGACGCCAGCAGTTCGATAACGGGCTTGGCGATTTCCTTGATCCGCCGGCCGGCCACTTCGGAAACGTATACGGCGGACAACACGCCCAGAGGGATCGCCAGCATCGAGGACATGATCGTGACGATCACCGAGGCGATAATCATCGGCTTGATGCCGAACGCCGGATTGTCTTCATCGGTGGGATACCAGTATTCGCCAAAGAGAAAATCCTTGACGGAAACACTTTTGAATATCGGCAGGCTTTCCTTGACAAGAAAAACCACGATCATGGCCAGGATAAAAATGGAAACCATGGCCAGGCAAAGAAAAACATATCGGATGATGAACTCTTTAATGCGTCTTGCGCCCGCGCCCTTCATTCAAGGCTTCCTTCTTCGGGAAATATCAGGCGGCGCCATATGAGACGCCACCTGAATTTTCTTTTTTTGATTGGTTTTCAAAAGGCTGTCTCGATTCATCAATAAAGAGGGACGTACCCTTCTTTGGCGACGATCTTCTGGCCTTCGGGGCTGACGACGAAGTTGATGAACGACAGCGTATCGCCTTCGGGCCAACCCTGCGTGAACATGAACAAGCCGCGGGAAACCGGGAAGCTTCCGTTGAGGGCCGTTCCCGCCGAAGCTTTGATCTTGTTGACGGTCAGGGCTTTCACGTCCTCGTTGACGTAGCCGATTCCCACGTAGCCGATGGCGTATTTGTTTTTCGCCACGGCCTGCGCCACCGCGCCGTTGGATGCCTGGAGCAGCGCTTTCGGCGTCACGCGGCCGCCTTTGAGCACCTTGTCTTCCCAGACTTCGTAGGTTCCCGAACTGGTGTCTCGGGAAATGACGACGATCACTTTGTCGGCCCCGCCGACCTCTTTCCAGTTTTTGATTTTGCCCGTGTAAATCCCCATCAGTTGCTCGATGCTGATATCCTTCACGGCGTTGGAGGGATGCACCACGGGAACCACGCAATCCAGGGCGACGCGGTGAGGCACCGGATAGACTCCCTTTTGCATGGCCAGCTTGACTTCCTTGTCTTTGAGAAAACGAGAGGAATCGGCGATGTCCGTCGTCCCGTCGATAATAGCTTTGACGCCGTTGCCGGAACCGCCGCCGGAAACGGAGATATTGACTCCGGGGTTTTTCATCATGAACTGCTCGGCCGCCGCCTGCGCGATGGGCAGCACGGTCGTCGAACCCTTGATGACGAGATTTCCGGCGAATGCCGGAGAGACGGAAAAGGTGAAAAACAGAACGATGAAAAGACTCATCAGCCTCTTCGCATTGATTTTGATCATTTGAAAACTCCTTGATTTCGTTTGCGCGGCTTATCAAAGCCGCCGCGCGTTAGGTAATTGTTAATGGGGTGTAAGAAATTCATGAATCGCCGTTGATTAAAGGAAAAACTCATAGGCTCAATGCGTGGGTTCAAAAAGCTCTTTGGTTTTCTTAAAGGCGGATACAACTTCCCCACCCCGTGTTTTTAGAATTTGAATTCCGCGTTGACGTAGATGGAGGAATCCGTGGGCTTTGTCTGCGTCTTTTCGTCGTCGTCCTTCACCTCGGCCGTGTAACTTGTGGTCTGATAATCCAATGCGAAACTGACGTACTTGATCGGCTGGTAACTCACTCCGGCGATAAGGTACGTCGTCTCGTCCCGGTAACCAATATCCTTGTCTTTATCGTTTTGCGTGTCGGGATCGAAGTAATCATATCGCCCGAACAGGGCAAGTTTTTTGGTGAAATCGAATCGGCCGAAAATCGAGTAGCCCATGCTGTCTTCGATCTCGTCATCTTCGGCGTTTCGATCGGGCTGCTCCGTCGCGACCAGGTACTCGACGCCGAGGCCGAATCCCATTTGATCCGCAAAATTCAGGCGGTAATGAACCAGAGCGGAATAAAGCGTGGTGGTGTGTTCGATGAAAGGATCGACTTTATTGTATCGATACGATCCGGCGGCGGTCAGACCTTTTAGAGCGTCGACGGATGGGAAAGGCGTCAGATAGAACATGCCGTGCAGGGCTTTTCCTTCGTTTTCCTCCGTTGCCTTGTACCATTCTCCGTTAAAAACGCCGACCTGATAACCTCCGAATCCGCCCGGGATATCGCCATAAACGCTCATGCCCAGATCCGCGGAAGAATCCAGCTTGTTTTTGTCGGTGATCACTTTTTGAATCCAGCGGTACGTCCAGAGTTTTTCCACGAAGGGAATCCATGGCGTACCATGCTGGCCGCCGCGAATATTCAGGTAGGATTTGTAGGCGTAATCCAGATAAGCGTATTTGATGTAAAGATCATATTTGCCGGTGTTTTTATTGGTGGTCAATTCGTAGCTGTCTGTCTCGCCGTCTTCGTCTTCGTCCACGGGTTCGACTTCGTAGGATGACGAACGGGCCACGTCGGAGACGATTCGCATCGTCCAGTGATCGCTGAGTTTCGCCTTCGCGCCGAAATAGACCCTGGAAAGCTCGAACTTGTTATAATCGTTTTCCATGTACTTGTCGTACCAGTCCGGATAACCGGAGACATTGTAGGAATAGAAGGCGTATACCTTGCCTTCGGGCTTGATGTCGACGTCGGCAAAAGCCGTCGAGACCCCGAGCGCCCACAGGATCAATGTCAGAAATATTGCAAAGCGATTCCACTTCATGAATTACGACCTCCGTTTTTGGTGATGTTTCGCATAATGCACACGCCACAAGCTCCCTTATTAATCGCCAGTATGTTCATTCGATTAGCGATTGGTGCAGTGATTACAAGTATTCAGTTTGACGATAATTAGTGAACTATTAGATTATTGTTAGAAAGCAAAGTTTAATCGGCAAAATTCATACTTAGTCGCTTACGTCACTGAAGTTAGAAAATCCTTCCCGGTGGCGACGGTATAGGAGCCGACTCCAATTATCATGCGTGGCGCGAGGCTCAACGACAATATTTCATAATAAGGATGCTGAACTTAAGTTTTTTCGGGATGAATTCGCCCGGCGAGTCGGTCAATCGACGGGCAGGTGAATGGAAAAGGCGCTGCCTTCGCCGACCTTCGATTTGACTTCGATTGAGCCCAAATGCGCGTTGACGATGTGCTTGACAATGGACAATCCCAGGCCCGTGCCTCCCAGTTCCCTGCTGCGGGCCTTGTCCACGCGGTAAAAGCGCTCGAAAATTCTCGGCAGGTGATTGCCGGGGATGCCGCATCCGTGATCCGTCACATCGATGACGGCCTCGTCGCCGATTCGGCGGGCGGTCACGCGCACCGGCTCTCCCGGATTGCTGTACTTGACGGCGTTGTCGATGAGGTTGATCAGGGCCTGCTCCAAAAGCGCCTTGTTCATGGTGACTTTCAAATCTTCATCGCAATCCATTTCGATGGGGATGTCTTTTTTCGCCGATTTCGATTTGCAAACGAGAACGGAAGACTTCACCAGATCCGCAACGGATTCCACCTGCATTTCCGGAAACTTCCGCTGCTCGCTTTGCTCGATGCGCGACAGGCTTAAAAGGTCGTCGATAATGGCGTTCAAGCGGTCGCTGTGCGTCGCGATAATATTTAAAAAATTCACGGCATTTTCCGGTTCGTTGATGGCGCCGTCCCGCAAGGTCTCCACGAAACCTTTAATAGACGTAATCGGGGTTTTGAGTTCGTGGGAGACATTCGCCACGAAATCCCTGCGGATATTCTCCAGCTTCTTTAATCGCGTTACATCATTGAGAACGACCAGCACGCCGGTCACCGCGCCGTCGGCGTCATGAATGAACGTGCCGTGGGCCTGGAGATATTTTTCCTGGCCGCTGATCAGCGTGATGTCCGTCTCCTGCGCCGTTTCGCTTTCAAATAACTTTTCGACAAATTGCAGCAAGTCCACATTTCTGGATATTTCCTGGATGCCGCGTCCTTTGCCATCGGCCAGTTCGGGACCGAAAAGTTTTTTCGCGGCTTCATTGAAATGCGTGACGCAATGATTTGCATCCAGGACCAGAACCGCCTCCACCATGGATCCCAACACCGCTTCCAATTCGTTGCGCTGCTCGGTGACGGTTCTGATTCTTTCGCCGAGTTGCGAGGCCATATCGTTCATGGTCTGCGCCAGATCCGCCGCTTCCGCCGTATCGGGCACTTCCAGACGGTAACTCAAATCGCCTTCGATGAATTTCAGGGCGCCTTTTTGCATGGCCCGCAGGGGATTGTTGATCCATCGTGCGATCATCAGGCTTAAAAACGCGGACAGTATCGCGACGGCCAGGCCGGCCAGAGCGACTCTGAAATAAAAACGCCCCAGCGTGCCGTCGATAAACGTGATGGGCAGCGCGGATCGGACCACGGCCACGATCTCACCGTCTTTCTCGACGGGAAGAGCAAGGTACATCATCTGCTTTTTCAGCGTGGCGCTGTATCGGGTCGCCTCGCCCGCCCGGCCGGAAATGGCGCGGCTGATCTCCGGGCGGTCGGCATGATTGCCCATCACCGCGGGATCTTCATCGCTGTCGCCGATCACGAGGCCGGACGTGAGTATCACCGTGTAGCGCGTCTGAGTTCTTGCGCCAAGGTCTCGGCATATTTCATCGACGGATTTCCCGTACTCGGCTCCATACATCCCGTTCAGGTGTTCCGAAAGCATTGTGGCGCGAGTATGAAGATTCTGAGCCAGATTATTTAAATAAACGCGCTTGTGCGTGCTGATGGCATAGATACTGATGAGGGCCAGAGAAATAACAATAATAAAAATATACGAGGCGAAAAGGCGCCACAGAATCCTTTTCTTTTTACGCAATCTCTACTCCCTGAAGCGGTATCCGACGCCCCGCACGGTTTGAATCAGGTCTCCCGCATCCGCGAGTTTTTTCCTCAGACCCACGATTTGAACGTCCACCGAGCGTTCCGTCACCGCGTAATCGTCTCCTTTGACGCTGTCGATGATCTGCTTGCGCGTGAAAACCCATCCGGGGCGCCTGGCCAGCAGATAAAGGATGGAAAACTCCGAGGCCGTCAGATCGATCGCTTTCTTTTTATAATTTGCGCTGCGTCGCCCCGGATCCATCACGAGATCATGAACACTGAAAGCGACTTGCTCATCGTTTTTGTCCTGAATGTTGCGCCTTAAAACGGCGCGCACCCTTGCCGTTAAAACACGCGGGCTGAAAGGCTTGGTGACGTAATCATCCGCGCCGAGTTCCAGGCCGGCCACTACGTCGGCGTCCTCGCCTTTGGCCGTCAGCATGATGATGGGGATTTTCGACGTTCGCGAATCGTTTTTCAATAGCCGGCAGACGTCCAGGCCGTCGACGCCCGGAAGCATCAGATCGAGGACGATCAGGTCGGGCAGGTCGGCCCGCGCCCTGGACAGGGCCTCTTCCCCGCTCATTGCGCTTTCTATCTTATAGTTTTCCTTGGCCAGATTGTACCGAATCAGTTCCAGGATGTCTTTTTCGTCATCGACGACGAGTATCTTTTTTTCGGTCATGACAGCCCCGCAGCGGTTTTCTCGGATGCTCAATATAATCTCAAAGTTAGATATTTGTTAGGTTTTTATTTGAATTGCGTTTCCAGCGGATATCCGCTGGAAGTTTTACACCCTTTTTAGCGTTTCATGAGTTGACCTGTCGCCGGCAAATCACCATGATGCGGCTATGTGAAAATACGTCATTTTAAAATCCGGTGAAAAGGCAAGGTCGCAACAAAACATGGAATCCAAATTGGAAGAAAAAATCATCGAAGATCCTGAAGAAGCGGATCTTCTGGACTCCATGGAGGAGACCACGCGTTTTCGATGCAAAAGCGAAGTCGAATGGTTCAAGCGTAAAAACACGATCCTCGACGCGCACCCCTATATTTCCGGTTACGTCTTTTTCTCCGCGCTGGTTATTCTTTGTTTCGCGTCGAATCTGACGATCTTCGTTATTTCGTTTCTGTTTCTTTATCTGATATCGGACTTTATCACCAACGACGTCCGCCGCTTCGCGCCTTTTCTGCCGAAGGCCCTTTTGTTTTCCATACTTTACATCATCGTCATCGCCGTCTTTACGGTTCTTTTTTACAACATCATCCCAAGGCTCATCGCGATGTTGCCCGGCCTGGCGGACAAGCTCCAAAGTCAGGCGATAGAACTTTTTGAAAAGGCGAATACCCGCTGGGATTTAAGGCAATATGTGAATCCGCAGGAGGTCAAAAGCGCCATCGTCACCGGAACCACGGGATCGCTCAAATTTCTCGCCGGCGTATTTTCGGCCTCTTATAAAGGTTTTGTGTATTTCGTTTTCGCCCTTGTTTTGAATTTGCTCCTTTACCACAACACGGAAAAACTCGACGCCGTTTTCGGACGGCGCCCCAGCAGCCTGATGCATTTTTTCTACCGTTTCGTAATCGCGCGAATCCGAGTTTTTTATTTTTACTTCAAGCGCGTCATGGGCGGACAGATCATTATCTCCGGCATCAACACCGTCATTTCCACGATCGTGATATTCGCCCTCGGCCTTCCTTACCCTTTTCTGCTGATCGGCGCCGTATTCGTTTTCGGGCTTTTTCCCGTGGTCGGCAACCTGATTTCCAACACCATTTTAACGATCATGGCCTTCGTGACCATCGGCCCCTGGGGAGCGGGCATCTGCCTCGGTCTCCTGATTGGAATTCATAAACTGGAGTACTTCTTAAACTCGAAGATCATCGGCGAAATCGTGCGCCTGCCCATGTTCATCACGCTGACATCCCTGGTCGTCTGCGAAGTTCTGTTCGGTATAATCGGCCTGATCCTGGCCATCCCCCTCATCCTTTTCCTGCGCCATGAATTCGAGCATATCCCGGGTCCCGCCGCCGTTGTCGAATCCCGGCCGGTAATTCCCGAACCTGCAAAAAATGTGAAATAACCAAGCGGTTTCCCATCGCGAAACGCTTATTCCGTCACAACCTCACAGGCGGCAGTAATATTTCTTTTCTTTCATTGTACTGATTTGGCAAATTCGATTATGATGCACCGCTTCGTCGTTTAAGGGATTTTGCGGCGAAGATTTTGGAAACTGTCCTGGAACCCGATGATGAAAAAATCGATTATTCTGATCCTTTGTGTTTTTTTGATTCCAGTCGCCGTAAGCGCAAAAGACGTCCTGTTTAAGGGGCGCCCGGTCGCGTCCGACAGAATTCTCCTGGAGCTGAAAAGCTCATATAACGCGGTTTCCATTGCGCAACTCGAGGATCGGGGATGGGCGCCGCAATACGCCTCTTTCGTGACCGGCGAAAAACTTGAGTTGCGTCGCCTGAAATCCTCGTCCGCTTCTCCGGCCGCATCCTCTATAAGATTCATCGCCGTCGGCGTTCCCGAAAATATGAGCGTCGCCCGGGCTCTGGAAAAGGCCGGAAAATTGCCGTTCGTGAAAGCGGCCTGGCCCGACGGACGCGTCTTCGCCGAAACCTTCGAGCCGAACGATCCCTATTACACGCCCTATCAATCCAATTTCCGGCAAATTCTTTTACCCGAAGCCTGGCGCTGGACCTTCGGCGAAGGCGTCACGGTGGCGGTTATCGACACCGGATACAACGACGGCCTCGATGACGGGGCGAATATCATCGACGCCTACGACTTCTGGGATGAAGATACGGACGTGGCGGATTTCATCGGACACGGAACATTCGTGTCCAACGTCATCGGCGAAGCCTCCAACAATAACCTCGGATGCGCCTCGATCGCCCCGGCGGCGAAAATCATGGCGCTGAAAGTGTTTTCCGATGATCCGAATCAGGAAGGCACCAGCGACAGCTACATCATCCAGGCCGTCGATTACGCCGTCGAGCGCGGCGCGGACATCATCAGCATGTCCCTGGGAGGCGGCGCCTATAACGGCGCGTTGAACTCCAGTCTCCAGGACGCATACGACGCAGGCGTGGCGATATTCGCCGCGTCCGGCAACGAAGGCCGGGATTCCGTGGAATACCCGGCTGCTTATTCTGACGTCATCGCCGTGGGCAGTTCCAAACCCCACGCCGTCGGAGCCAACCCCGGTCGTTCGGATTTTTCATGTTACGGCGAGAAACTCGATCTCGTGGCGCCGGGCGAATACATCGTGCAACAGGGCAAACTGGGCGGTGAAGTCGGCTACTACGGCTTGAACGGAACCTCAATGGCCTGCCCCCACGCCGCGGGACTGGCGGCGCTGCTCATCGCGCTGGCCTCGGACAAGCCGACGCCGGCGGAAATCAAAGAGGTCATGACGGAAAACGCCAATTCCGGTTACGGCGGATGGGATCCCACCATCGGCTGGGGCGAAATCGATGCGGCCGCCGCGATAACGCATTACGTGAACCAGCTTCCGAACCTGCCGCCGACGGCCGGAATCTCGGCGTCGCCAACGAGCGGAAGCGCTCCCTTGGAAGTCATTTTCAGCGCCGCGTCCTCATCCGATCCGGACAACAACATCGACAGCTATCAATGGAGCCTCCCGGATTTCAGCATCGAACACGGAGTCAACATCACGCACGTTTTCAACGAGAAAGGCACATTCGAAGTCATGATGACGGTGCTGGATAAATTCGGCGAAAGCGATTCGACATCCATCACGATTACGGTTTCAGGCGGTTCGTCAAGTGACGATTCGGACAAAGACGATTCTCAGTGCGCCCTGGCTCACGGAGGGGATCCCATCACTGCAAGCACAGTATCGCTTTTTGCTGTTGTCTATATTTTGTTTAAGGTGTTTTCCTTTATCGGCGGCAAACAGCGGAAAAACCAGCCATAGATATTTGTAATTTCAGGTCTCTGATTTCTGATTTAGTCGCTCCTGAAAAACTCCGCTCAGCAATCGATATATAGATTTATCATCCATTTGCCGGTCTAAATTCCGGCAAGAATTCCCGATGAAGGAGCCATTGAAGCAGGCGCAAAAAGGAATTGGCGATGGCCGCCAATAACTTTCGCATGTTGTAGCCCGCTCCGGCGAGAATCGCGTTGATCCGGTCGCCTTCTTTGCCCTTCAGATAGTTCCTGTCCATCCGATTATCGTGTTTCATGTGCCCGATCACCGGCTCCACCGCCGATCGGCGTTTCATCCATTTCCGTTCAGAGCGCGTCCGATTATTTCTGCGCTGCCCGGCGATATGAACCTCCGTTTCCCCTTTGTAGCCGTGGCCGCGATAACCTTTGTCGCAGTACGCGTGCTTCGCCGCGCGACCCGTGATCCTCTCCATCTGTTCAAGAGATTTCTTCAAGGTATGCCCGTCATAGGGCTTGCCGTGCAGGGCCTGCGCCCCGACGACCCAGTTATCACGCGAGGTGCTCACCACGCCCACTTTGCAACCGAACTCGTAACGCTTGTGCGCCTTGCCCTTGCTGATGCATTCCACTTCCGGCGCGTGGAGGCTGTAGAGCTTGTTCTTCGACTTCTTTTCCTGCTGCAGCAATTGCGCCGAGCGCAGCAAAAGCTCTTTCATGTCCTCGTCGGCCGGATCGATCTTGCGGATGATGTCCCGCGTCAGACGGCCCAACCAGGTCTTGAGTTTCTTCACTTTCCGATTTGCCTTCTTGATCCGGCGGGCGTGACGAAGACGGCTCTGCTCGCGCAATGCTTTCTTGCTTTTTCGGATAAAGCTTTGGCGCAAGCCGATGCCACGAGCTTTCGCCGCGTCGCCCAAAAGCTTGATGGCGTCGCAATAAAGCTTCGCGTCCGTCGGAAAAGAAATGTTCTTTTCCTGCACAGTCGTATCCACGTTCACGCGGTCCAGGTGATTCTTTTTCACCAGCTTCTTGCGTTTGGCTGTTTCGATGGTCTCGGTCAAAAGCTTCTCCATCTTGTCCGCGCCCACGCGGTGACGCCATTTCACCAGCAGACTCGGATCCAAAGGAAATTGATGCTGGAAATACTCGAAACCGCAGAAATACTGCCAGTAGGGATTCTCCACCCAGCGCTCGACGACGGATTCATCCGCTTCGTTGAAGGCGTGTTTGAGGTAATGCAGGCCGACGAGAAGGCGAATGGGTTTGGCCGGGCGACCCGTTGCCTCGCAGTACGTGGGACCGAAGGCCGTCTCGAATACCGACCAGTCGATCTCCTGCGCCAGAACGAAAAGGGGGTGCTTGTTGTCGAGGATTTGCGTCAGCTTGCTTCGGAAAAGATCAATCGTTGAAGGAGGCTTTTTGGCTTTCATAAATCACCGAGAATTGGGGGTTTTCGGGGCATTTTCTGTTGATTATATATAGCACTAAATGCACTAATTATCCAGCATTTTCAACATGTTAGGATGTTTTTCAGGAGCGACTAAATAGGCGAAGAGATTTTAATGAATTATTTCAACCTTAAGAGCAATGAAACCTTTTTTTCCTTAATGCATTTTGGTAAAATATTGTCATTGAAAAGAGGAGGAATTCATGAAATTCATGTTCCCGATTGTTTTTGTTTCAATCTTGGCTTGTTGTTTTTGCATCATGACCGCCTGCGGCGATGATGACGACGATTCCGGCGATGTGGATGTTGATGACGACACGGAAACAGACGACGATTCCGGTGATGACGATACGGCTTCGCCTGACGACGACAATGACGATGACGTGGATGACGATGCCAACGACGACCTGAACGATGATTTGGATGATGACGCCGACGATGATGTGAATGACGACACGGACGACGATGTCGACGATGACACGACCGATATGACGCTGATTCCTGAAGGCACGTTCTGGATGGGCTGCGAACCCGAGGACACGTATTGCGAAAACGATGAATTGCCCCGCCATGAAGTCTTTCTGTCCGCCTATTTCATCGATATCTACGAAGTGACTAACGCGCAATATGTGGAATACTTAAACGAATACGGCAACGACTGCGACTATTTCGATTGCATCGATCCTGATTCATATTATATTTACCAAGATTATTACGATGTTTGGTCGGTTGTTTCCGGCTACCAGAACCGCGCCCTGACTGAGGTTTCCTGGTATGGGGCCAAGTCATACTGTGAAAGCAAAGGCAAGCGCCTTCCTACCGAGGCGGAGTGGGAAAAAGCGGCAAAGGGTGCTGTCGAACATTTTATCTACCCCTGGGGTGAAATCTGGATCAACAATGCCGCAAACTTCGATCGGTCAAACGATCCATTTGAAACAGGCGAGGTCAGAACGACTCCGGTAGGATACTATGACGGAAGCGATCATGGGGGCGTATACCAGACAACGGATGGCAGAAGTCCCTACGGTCTTCACGACATGGCCGGCAATGTCTGGGAGTGGGTAAACGATTACTATGATGAAAATTACTATAGCGTTAGCCCCGATGCTAATCCTATGGGACCGGAATCCTTTCTGTACCATATAGTGCGTGGAGGAGGATGGACTAGTACAACGGTCACTTTGAGAACAACAATGAGAAATTATAACATACCGAGTTTCACCACTCTTGATTCTGGATTTCGTTGCGTTCGAGCCAGTCATCGTTAACGAACAGTAAAATATCAATTATACAACTGTCTTAATAATTATCACCATTTACACCAAATCCGTCTTGGTAATCCTCAGAATCTTCCGGCAGTCTCCATAAAAGAGTTCTGAAATCTTGCCCTCGTCCGAAGAGTAAGTCTGGGCGTAAAATTTCTGTAAATGGCTCAAGGTTAATAATTGGATAATTTCTAATTTTTACGACATCTCCGGCATTGCCGGACACTGCTCGAAACATATTGATAAAACTATCTGAATCGAACGCAGTTGGCATGAAAATATCATTATGTCCATCAAGCGCAATAAGCAAATTCCTAATCATCTTTGTTCTATCTCCAGTTAATATATATGGTGCATTTAAGGAGTGATTAAAAAAATACGCATCATCATAAAAATTCTGCACATCTGCTATATAATGATTTTTTGTCCCTCCAGGTAAAAATGCTTCCGGTAGAGAAACCCAATAAAGAAACATGACTGAATGTGCGGAATCTTGCAGTGACACAAAATCACCCGCCCTAGGATATGTTCTTTGATTGAGTTGTTGAAAAAACATAGGCCCTCCTAAAAACTTGTATCCGTCATGACCGAGAAGAGAAGGGCAAATGAATCTACTATGCCTTCGGTATCTTTTTGAAACCTTTTTAGTTGTTGACTCTTCTACAGGTAGCCAGTTATAAATATAAACTTTATTAACGCACCATGTGACAAATTCACTGCACCAATCTTTAGGCTCATCTGTGCCGTTTCTCCACGGGCAACCATATTTCGAGTTCCAGCCTTTCCCAACCTCTTTTAACGCATGGCTTGCCAAGTTGCCAAATAATATGCTATCAATGGGATTATAGTCATCATCTGACTTTTGGTATGGAGAATTTAATCTGAATGTTTCAATATACTCGTCTAAAGCAATGCTTTGATTATGTTTTGAAAGGATTACACTACCCCAATGAGGAAATGTCTTTGTCGTATTAAGTATGACAACATTGTTTAATTTAATTTTTATATCCTTAATAACAAGCTCGTCTGCCCCATAATAATTGAGCGTTATATTGTCAAACAGATTATTATTAATATAATATTTCCCGTCAGGTGTTGTTTCGCGAGAATAGCGTCCCTTCCATTGGCTTGAATAGTATACTATTAATACTTCCATATTTCCATCGTCATCTGACAACACATGAGGTATCGGATCATTATTTATTGAACTATTATCGCCGGCGCTAATTTTTATGCAAATTCTTTCTTTGTGTTCCTTTGTCTCTAATAAAGAAAAACGACCGAGTGAAATACGCGAAATACTCTGCTGATGACCGGAGTTTTGTCCAAATCTTGACACACTGGGAAATGTGCCGAAACTGGGAGAGCTTGATCCAATGTGTCGACGATAATTGGAAAATCTATCAACATGGTTATTTAGATCAATCGTAATACGCGGTTGACCTCCAAACTGGTTTGCTCCACCAAATACGACTTCCACTTGTTGCGAAGGTCCGTGCGTCTCCTTTACCCATAATTTGATATACGTTTTTCCCCAAAAACCGAGATACCAATCCGGATGTGCTAACGGAACTCCATTTTGTGAAATAAATGAGTTCCTGGAGTTAAAAGAAGATCCATTCAATTGTTGAGAGTTTGTGCTGGAATGAGTCAGACGGTTTTGTAAAATGTATTTTTGATAAATTGAAGAATCATCTGTGATGATCGATCGATTTGGAGTGGTAGAAGAAGTAGTTTGTGCATTTTGTAATAAGGACAAATTTTTTGTCGAACCAATCTTATACGGAACCAACTCACTCTTGTTCTGTCCCGGATAATATGGCGTCAATTCACTCTTGTTCTGCCCCGGATAATAAGGCGTTAAATTGCTCTTATTACTTTTACCCGGATAGTAGGGTGTCAGTTTACCCTGTTTCTTTCGGTCTTCCGGGTACACCGGAGTGTACCCGTTTTCATCCGTCGCAAAAAAGATTGGGCGAGATTTCCAAAGCACTTCGTCGCTCCTTTGATGGCAGTTTACCGCACACGCATTTTCAAGCGCAACAAGTTTTTTTAGTCCACCGCCACGGCGCCTTCCGTGCCTTGGACCACGATCTGCCGCTCGCTGGGAATCGTGACCTTGCCGTCTCGGATGCTGGAATCGGCGAACGAAGTATTTTCCGCGCCGGAGAAAATCGATTGCGACTCCACGACAACGCCGAAGTATTGCGGGCTCTCAAAGGAGGTCTCGTTGATGATCCGAACGTGCGCGATATTGATGTCGTCATCCTCGAACCAGGCATCCTCAACGTCAATCGAGGAATTCATTGTCAGACGAATCGCCGAATATTTCAGAACCTCCTGGGTCGTGCGAATGTCGGTGATGTACTTCTGCGCGTCGACATGCCAGGCCTTGATAACGATTGTTGAGCTTTGAAAAGCCGTTATGCCGCAGGTCAAATTATCCTTCACATAGTTTTCACCGATGAGATTGAGGATTGAGCGATATGCGGCGCAGACCCCCAGTTTGTTGTGATAAAAATAACAGTTATAGGCCGACGCGCGACTCAGATTTATGGCCTCAAGGCCCACTAAGGTTCCCTGGCTGAAAGCGCAGTAATGAAAATCCACAAAGCTGCCGTCCGTCACATGTACAACGCATTCTTTATAATCGTCCGATTTACGGAAATCCAAACCGTTAATGGTCAGATTCCGCGTGTTGGCAATGTCGAATGGCGGAACGACGCAGGGCTTGTCCGCCGTGGGGTCCCAGTTTCCGCCCTCGTTGTAAGGATCGTCATCATCTTCATATTTATCCTGATTCATCATCGATGGGATCGTTTAACGCTTCTATCATCGCGGAGATATGTTGTTTGGGTCCGTCCGGGGCTCCCGGTGTGCTGCTGATGCCCGTCCACGCATCATCGCCATTGCTATAGTCTACATAGTAATCCGTAGCCATTAGAAATTCCTTTCGTAAAAACAAGATTTTCTGTCCAGATTGAGCCAATTATAGAGGCATGGCTGATATCTGTCAATACCAATAATGCGTATTAAAGACGTATATGTAAATCAACATAAAATGCAAAAAAAAAAGACTTTACGTGCAATATTTTAATACTTTACTTTAAGAAATCCGTGGGAATAATTCGTTAATAGATAAAGATATTCCAACATCAGAAGCGTGGGGCTAATCCCCGCTATCCGAAGCCTGCTTGGCGTACCACGCGGCCAGCGCCTCCTGGATGACAAGCTTGACCGGCACTTGAAAAATCTTCGCCGCCGATTCGCAGTCGCGGTATTCGGGCTGCGCGTTGACCAAACGTCCCCGGTGGCTGCTGACTTTCACATTCACGGCGCCGTATTTCGTCTTGACGCTCATCAGATGGCGCTGGCCGACGATGCGGCCCAAATCCCAAAATCGCACGCCGATGGTCGTGGATTCGGCGAAAAACGCCTCGGTCACGTCGTCAAGCCGGTCAGCGCCGGCCACGGCGCGCACGCATATGCCCGGGCGGCCCTTTTTCATGATGCACGGATGCAGCGCGACGTCGAGCGCTCCCGCGGCCATGAGCTTGTCGATGAATCCCGGATAAAGCTGCGGATTCATGTCGTCGATGTTCGCCTCGATCATCACGGTGGGTTTTTTCTCGCGGCCGGCGGTCGCGTCGTCCACAATGCAAAGCCTTAGCGCGTTGGGCGGGCCGTCTTCGGTATTTAAGGAACCGGCTCCGTACCCAATAGCTTCGACAACGCCCGGCGGCCTCGATCCGAACTCGTCGGCCAGCGTCGTCAAGATCGCCGCCGCCGTCGGCGTGAGAACTTCATACTCGAATCCGCCCTGGTGCGAGGGCGCGCCCTTGATCAATTCCGTTACCGCCGGAGCAGGGACGGGAATGGTCCCGTGTTCGCATTCGACAAATCCCGCGCCCGTAGGCAGGGGCGAACAAACGATTCTGTCGACGCCGAGGCGATGCATTCCAAGGCACACGCCGACAATATCCACGAAACTGTCCACGGCGCCCACTTCGTGAAAATGCACTTCGGAAACATCCGTGCCGTGAACTTTGGCCTCGGCCTCGGCCAGCTTGGTAAATACTCTCGCAGCCATGTCTTTAGCGCGTTCGTCCATCGGCAATTGCCGCGTCAGTTCCAGAAGATCGCTGAGATGGCGGTGAGGCTGCCGGACGCCTTCCGGAATGCGCACGATCACGCGCCGGCACTGGAGCGCGCCACGCTGCTCGTAAGATATTTCGACGGCATCGTCCGGTAACTGCAAGAGCGCTAGAATCGGCGAAAGTTCGGCCGGATCGAAACCCAGGTCGATAAGCCCGGCCAGCAGCATGTCTCCGGCGGCCCCGGCAAATGCATCCACGTACAGCGTTTTCATTGATCGCTCCCCGATTCGTCGGTGCGTCCCGTCTGCCTGTTGATCAGCGCGGCCACGATGGCGGCGCCGAAACCGTTGTCGATGTTCACGACGCTCACGCCGCCGCTGCAGGAGTTGAGCATGGATAAAAGCGCCGCCACGCCGCCGAAGCTTGCGCCGTATCCCACGCTCGTAGGAACGCCGATCACGGGAACGTCCACCAGGCCGCCGACCACGGAAGCCAACGCCCCTTCCATGCCCGCCACGACGATGACGGCCGACGCGCGGGCGAAAGCCTCTTTCGCCGCGGCCAGACGATGCAATCCGGCCACGCCCACGTCGTATATTCTGTCGACCCTGTTGCCCATAAACTCCGCCGTCACCGCCGCTTCTTCCGCTACCGGCGCATCGGAGGACCCGGCGGTCAAAACGGCGATGCTCCCGCGGCCCACGGGCGGCATGGAGCCCTTGGAGAGAGTTCTTGCCTGTTTGTTATATTCCAAGTCGGGAAACCGCGTCAGACAGGTTTCGGCCCTATCCCCGGATACGCGCGTGACCAGCAAAGGCATATCGCCGTCGAGCATGTGTTCGATGAGGCCCAGAAGCTGCTCGATGCTTTTGCCCTCGGCGTAGATGACCTCGGGAATGCCGCGCCGGATCGTCCGATGATGATCCAGCTTCGCGAATCCCAGATCCTCGAAAGGCAGGGACTTCAGCTTATCCGCCGCGCCTGCCGGCGACACTGCGCCCGAGGCGACCTTTCCCAGAAGTTTCAGTAAATCATCTTTCGTCATGCGTGTTTCCCGTATTTTTCAAACCGATAACTCTCCGCGCGCAAAGTATCACAATTTCGTTTCACCAGATATGCCCCATGATCCGGTTAAGCGGCGCCAGATAACCGTCAAGAGCCTTGAATCCGCGCCAGTCGCAAGCCGCGCACAGTGGCGTGCAGCTTCTATCGAAACGTAAAAGGCTCTTTCGAACCTCCGTGAAGCGCTTGCCGAACCACACGCCGCGGACTCCCGACTCCATGACATTTCCCATCACTTCCGCCGCCGTCATGTCCTGGCAGCAAAGCGAAACCGTCCCGTCGTAAATGATGTTGATCTGCGTGAAGGGAAAAGTGCAAAAAGCGGGCATGGGCCTTGTCAGCGCCGGGACGTTCGGCGAAGAGCCGGCGCGATTGGCGATTTTCATTTCCGCGTCCCGGACGTGAACCTGCGTTTTTTGCCGAAACGAATCATGCAGCGCATCCACGGCGACGCGCACATTTTCCGGGACTTTCGCATCGGTCACGTAACAATTGACGATCATTTCATCGAGGCCGGATTCGAATAAATTATCGGCGAGGCTCGAATCCAGGCGGATGCCGTTTGTGCTGATCTGCAAAAATGCGCCGGGCAGTTTACCCCTGGCGAAGGCGACGCGCTCGGCGATGGCTTCGTCCAATAGCGGCTCGTTGTTGACGAAAAAAGCCACGCGCCCGGTAAAAGGTATTTCGGATAATTCATTGATACACCGCGCGAAGACCTCGTCGCTCATGCGGTGATCTTTCCGGGGGCTGTTTTGCGCCGCCGCCGCGCAGAAAGCACACCGCCCGTTGCAGATCGTCCGCGTTTCCAAAGAAACGGTGTGCGGCATGGCGGTGTCCGCGCCGGGCCCGCATCGCGCCGCGGCCTGCCCGGACAATAGAGGAAACAACCTGTAATGCAGAAAATTTTCCGGGATATGCCCGATAATCCGCCTGGCCGGCGGTTTAAGATATTTCGATATCCATCGACTTTGCGTTGTGGCGATTTCGCCCAATTTTAAGCCTCGTAAAAAAGACTGAACCGCGATCATAACACGCGGCCATGGCGCGGTCGAGATTCCCCGGCCCGCCGGGCGTACGTCATGAAACCGGGTTTTTACGGATCCCCGAAGAAAATGGGGAGAAAATTGTAGTACGCAGTCTACAAATCTGCTTTTCAAAGGAAAATCTTCTCAATCCGATATCGCGTGACGGGACGGCCTGAGTGACGAGACGGTTTGAGTGAATGACCGTTTGAGTGAATGACAAATCTGTCATTCCGAGCGAGTCCGTCAGGACGAGTCGAGGAATCCCTTAAACGATGCGTGTTTATCATTTTACTGTGTACATCATGGCAAGGCGGCAGCGCCTCATTGAAGGGATTCCTCCACTACGCTAAAGCTCCGGTCGGAATGACAAAGTCGTCGCTTGCTCGGAATGAAAGTGAATTCGCAAACCGGCCCAAAACCGACAGACGAACCAAAACCCCGTTTTATGACGCAGGCCGCGGCCCGCCCGTCGTTTTCGCGACGACCTTAAGCGCCGATAGCTTGCTGCGGAAAATCCCTTTTGTTAAGGTCTTTGCATGACTGGCGAAAAACTTGTGGGATTATTCGGCGGAACCTTCAACCCCGTGCACAACGGCCATATCCGGCTTGCGCGGGCCGCCGCCGAAATATTGAAGCTGACAAAACTGATTTTCATCCCCAGCGCCCTTCCCCCGCACAAAGATCTGGCCGACGACATGGATCCGAAACACCGCCTGCGCATGGTCAGGCTGGCCGCTGGAAATGATCCCCTGTTAGACGTGTCCGACGTCGAGGTCCGGCGCGGCGGGCAAAGTTACACATTGGAAACTTTAAGGCGGATGCATCGGGATTATCCGAACTGCCGATTTGTATTTTTCATCGGCTCCGACGCCTGGATCGACATCGCCGCCTGGCATCGCGTGCGTGATCTGCTGCCTCTGGCCGACTGGGCGCTGATGCGAAGGCCCGGCTACGCGGTCGAAAAGCCGATGAAATATCTCGGCGCGCTGGAAAAAGATTTCGAAAAGGTTGACGATGGCTGGCGGCACAAGGAGTCGAGTGCAAAGATTTTCACAATCGATCTGCCTTTATTCGATATCAGCAGCACGGAGGTACGCAGGAAAATAAAAGAAGGGCAATCGGTCCGGGGAATGATCCCGGATGCGGTCGCAGCTTATATTCAGCGAGAAAATCTTTATTGCCGATAGGACGCAAACCCATTAATCGGCGTTCAGCAGAAGACTAAGGAGTAAAAAAGCGCACGAAACTTAGCCGGCGATTTTTTCCGTCGCTTTCGCATGAATCGGGAAGACCGGAGTGGAGCCGTCGCGGCTCAGAACCCGTTTGCGATCTTTGCCCATTTTGCGCGTTCTGCGTTTTCTGATCGATTCAGTTTTTTTAGAATTGGAAGCCATGGTCACCACCTGAAAGACTACAAATCGGCGGTCTGTATAGGCAATCGCGGCCCGAAAGTCAAGATCGGACTCACATTTCGTTGACATTGGGCCTTTGCCGCCCGTAGCATTGCTGGTCCCATGATATTCGAAAACCTGATTTCGCGCCGATTCCAAAAAAGAATAAACCGCTTCGTAGCCCAGATGAATAATGATCATGGAGGTAAAAAGCTGCACGCTGGTCGTTGATCGTCATGGTTTTTTTCCCGACGCCCCGACCACGCGAGGCGCCCGGCATCTCAGGGAATTGACCCGGCGCGCACAATCCGGCAAAAAGGCGGCTGTTTTATTCTGCGTGCAGCGCAGCGACTGTGAAGCGGTTTCCCCGAACCGGGAAACGGATCCCGATTTCGCGCAGGCTTTGCAGGCCGCCGCGAGCGCGGGCGTGGATATCCTGGCCGTGCGCTGCAACGTCGGCAAAAAAAGAATCGCCGTTTTTAACGGAATTCGGATTGAGTTGTGAAAAATAAATCGTTCTGGAAATCATTTGGCGCGGATTTCGCGGTCGTCACAGTGCTGGCCGCGGCCGTCGTTTTCTTTTTGCCCTTCGGAGGCTTCGATTCATCCTCCCTGCCCTCGGCGGATGACGACAGCGTTCGGGCATGGCTTGACGCCACGCTGTTCGACCAAACCATGCGCAGCGCGTTGGAAAGATACGGCGCGCTGCCGGGCCAGAATATTTATCTTAACGGCGGCATCCCCCTGGGCGCGCATCCCCTGGACGGCGCGTTGTCGCCCTTATCTTTGGCGCTTCACGACCTCGATGCGCTGACGGCGGTAAAAATCAAAACGTTCCTGGCGGTATTCGCCGGGGCCGCGGCGCTTTTTCTGCTGGCCGGGCGGGCGGGCGCCGGCAGACTCGCATCCGCCACGGCGGCGCTGATTGTCCCCGCATCCGGTTTTGTTCAGCAGCGGATTATTACCGCGCCGCTTGACCTGCAGGTGCTTTTCGCCGCCTATGCCCTGGTCGTCGTTTTATACGGATCGTGCGTCACGTCCTATTGCATCACCGCCGCCGTGCTGTTCGCCATCGCCGCCATGCAGTCCGGCTCCCTGATTTTCTTCGCGCCCGTCGCCCTGGTCTTGGCCGCTCTTATCCGGATCTACAGCGACGTCGAGGAGAAAAAAGACGCCGCCGCGTCGCTGGGTCTGATCCTGATGTTCGGATTGCTTTTTGCGACCATCAAATGGCTGCCCGCCGTGGAGCTTTTGAAACTCAGATTCATGGAGTCGGCGGCGAAGAGTTTTCTCGTTCACCCGAACGTGGGATTGATCACGCGCGCCGGCCGGGGCATTTCCTTGTTGACGCCCGCCTTTGCCGGATGGCTCATCATTCCATTGTTGCTGGCGGCGGCGGCGGGATCGCGCATCGAAGGGCGGCGTGGAAAATTGTCGGCCCTGAGCCTGATTTTCCTTTTTATCACAATCCTGCCGCATGCTTCTTTGGACGTTAACGGCAAAGCGTCCGCGTGGATGGCGATCAGATCCCTTTCCATGCCGCAATCCGTGGCGCCGGTTTTCGCCCTGATGACTCTGGGCGCCTTGTGCGCCCTGGCTTTTCACAAAATCCTCGAATGGAAAAAACCCGCCGGTTACGCTCTGACGGCGGTCTTTGCGGCGCTTCTGGCATTCGGCCATTTCAGCCGGGATATCCCCGACGGCGGTCAAATGCCCCAAAGCCCGGACCTGAGCCAATATCAAAATGCGCCGGACCGGGAGCCCGATTTTTTCCCGGTCCAGCTATACGATTCCAGGAAACACAAGGCGCTGACAAGTCATCACCCGGCGCTTTTCGTCGCCCGACAGGCCGGCGTCGTCAACGGGCTGCAATTCTACGGCCCCAAAACCCGTGTTTCGCCGAAGATCAAAATTCGATCCGGCGCCGACAGAACCTGGAAAAACAAGCGATACAAAGGCGAGGTTTACTTCGGGCACAATCGCGGGAAAGTCCTGGATTACCAGGATCGCGGCAACCTCATGAAAGTATCGGTCAAGGCTTACAAGAAAGATTCCGACTTGATTTTCAACAGAAATTTCGATTCCGGCTGGAGCGCCGAAGGATACGAAACCGGACCTCTCAAAGGCCTTCTCGGCGTTCACCTGCCCGAACCGGGCGATTACGACATCACATTGGTTCATCGGCCGACCACAGCCCTGTATGGCGCATTTTTAAGCGGCGCCGCGGTATTTTTTGTCATGCTCTTTTCAGCCGTGGGATGGATCGCGCATAAGAGAAAAATGAAAGTTTGCAAGTGACGGTTCGCGCGCCGGAAATACTGTTTTGATCTGCGTGTCCTGTGTTATAAGAGACTGTCGATAAGTGAAAATACGTCCGATTTTTGCTCATTTTGCGCATTTATCGACGATCTTATAATTAACGGGTATTTCAAAGGCTGACATTCATGCCTAAAGCATTGCATGCGCTCTTGCCGACGCTGCTTCTCATCGCACTGACGCAGGTTCTCGCCTGCCATTTCTTTGCGGAAGATGACGAGTGTGATATCGACAATAATGCGGAAAACGCCGATGACGACAATGGCGACGACGATAACGACGCCGATGACGACAGCAATAATGACGATGACGATGCGAATGACGATGTGAACGACGATGCGGACGATGATGATGTGAACGATGACGCCGACGACGATGCCGACGATGATTCACAGGGAACTTTCCGGCTTCTGTCGCCGACGCTGCGTGAAGGTGATTTCATCCCGGCTTCCTATACCTGCGACACCAACCTGGTCGAGTACCCCAACGGAGTTTCGCCGCCCCTGGGCTGGGTTTATCCTCCCGACGGCGCGCAGTCGCTGGTCGCCCTGATGATCAATGAGTCCGAAGACAACAGAGTTCACTGGGCGCTTATCAATATTCCCGCCGACTGTCAGTACCTGGACGAAGCCCTGAGTCCCGAGTCCGCGGACCTGCCGGGGGACTCCTGGGAAACCCGGAATGATTTCGACACGCGGGGATATCGGGGGCCGTGCCCGCCGGTGGGCGTGTTGTACACCTATCGCATCGAGATTCTCGCCCTGGATCGTATGATCGAAAAACCCGCGGATCAGCAAGTCAGCTATGCGGCCATTGCGCAGGAAGTGGACGATGCTTTGATTGAAAGCAGTTCCTTTGAAGTGTTTTATCAGCATTGAAATCATAAAGAGGAAAAAATGATCCATCGAGTCGCACGGATGAAACTGAAAAACCCCAAAGAAGCGAAGGCGGTTTTGGATGAATCCCGGCGCGTGTTTTTATCCTTTCCGGGCGTCGTGGGGTTTTCCGCCGGCCCCATCAATATCCCCGCGGATTACGAATACGACATCTGCCTGCTCATCGATCTTGAAAACGCGGACATGATCGAAACCTACCGCATGAGCCCGGGACACCGCGCATTCGTCGATGATTTCCTGAGGCCGAAACTGGAGAAGATGGAAATTTTCAACGTGGAACTGCCCTTAAAAAAGAACGTTTGATATTGTTTTCATCATCGTATCCGGTATTCATGCGTCAGATAAAAGAGGCGAAAAATTTCCAAAAATATAAAAAATATTTTACTCGGCGATCCAAACGCATGGATGCCCGTTTATAAATACTTTATCAAATTCCGATCCGCCGGCCGTAAAAAGCGCTCGCTGATACTTGCGGCGGCGACTTTTTATCTTTTCCTGAAATGTTATTTATTTGCCAACCAACTCGTTGTTCCGGTCATTTCCTCCCTCGACGGCCTTTATGACGATAAAAAGGCATACTGCCTGCTCTTTCTCCAGATTCTGGGATTGATCGTCCTGGCCTGCCTGCTGGTATTTATCGTCAGCCTGGCGACGGATCGGCCAAAAGAACAGCCTTTGAAAAAAAATTCCTTGTTTCGACACCCGTTGATGACTTTTTTCGCGACCACATCGATTGTTCTCATTGTTGTCGGTTTCATCCCGACGGTTATTGCCAAAGTATTTTTTGACTTCGAAAAAGCTTTCTATGATCCGATATGGCCGAGATCGCAATATTTTCATTCCATTGCCCTATTGGCTTTTTGCGTGGGATTTTTTCGGGCGGATATCAAAGTCTCCCGCGACCGGGTTCACTGGTGGACGGCGCCTTTTTTTATTTTGCCCTTCCGTTTTTTCAACAGCTTCCCGCTGTTATGGTGGAGTTTTCTTTCCGCCTGGCTCCCGTCGCGCTATTGGACTGCCTGGCGCATCCCTTTGACCCTGGCGACATGTTTTTTACCATTGCTTTCCTATCCCGAGTCCCAACCGATCCGCGACACCGTGCCCGCTTACAAGGGAAAAGGCATGGTCGAGTTGGAAAAATACGGCGACAATTGCTACCAGATTGTCCGCGTCCCCGGCAAATACGAGTTTTACATGGTATGCACGAGCATGATCGGGCATTTTACAAAGGGCGCCAAAGACGTATGGACGATGAAAGACAAAGTTGATTTTAACGTTCATTTCAATGAAGCTTCTTATAATTTCACCGATAATAAAGCCTATGTTTTCAATTATCGAAATTCGTCGGTTCATGTCATCGATCTGGAAAGCATGTCCCAAATCGATGCGATACGGGTTCCCAGAAAAATGTTCCCGACAAGCTCCGTTGATTTCCATCAACTCTATGACAGCGCATCAAAAAGACTTTTTATCGCCGATTCCGCGGGCTTGGTATTGATCATAGATGTCGATCGGCCTGAAATTATCCGTTCACTCTATATTCACGGCCCGAACGGCCTTGTCTCGTTTCTTTTGGACGAAGAAAAAAATTGTTTAATCCTTCTATTTTCATATTCCGTCGGCATTCTCGATCTGGAGCAGGATTCGATCGTCCGAACGCTCACATTTCGGCACAGAACCGGGGGGATGGATTATATTCCGGAACATGGAGAAATCTTCGTCAGCTTTCCGGAAATCATGAAAATCGATGCATTTAAGTTTGACGACCTGGAAGTCTTGCGAAGCTATCACGCTCCTTTTGGAGTACGAACCATTTGCGCGGACCCGGCCCATGAAGTCCTGATATCAACGTCATTAACCGGCTCGACGGAAGTCAGAAACCTCCTGTCCGGCGAGCTGATCCGGCGAAACAAAACTGTCGCCTGGGCGCATTGGATTGAATTATTTCCCGAGATGGGAAAGGCTGTGATCAGCGCCGGAGCCTCCAATACCAGGATATGGAACTACCTCCAATCTTCCGGCAAACTGCCCTGGAAAACCCGCATGGAGATTGATATTGAAAAATGGCTGAACTATGTGTTCCTCAATGTGCGGCCGTTCAAAAGCATCGTTGGTGAAATGGCCTCGAAAGATATCAGGAAGACCTCTATGGCCGGACACGATACCAGCATTTTTATGGTGGGACCTTCCGGGGTGGAACGCTCCGATGGCCAGGCAATATTACAGCTTGCCGGTTATAACGTTTCGGTCATGAATTACGAAGAATTTCTCAAACGAGAGCCCTTCGGGAACTCCGGCGACGTTTTCATCGTCGATATTGACGGCCCCGATTCGTTGCCGGAAAAAATTATCCGGTCAATCGAGAAAAACAATACCGACGCACGGATAGTAAACGCCACAAGGGATCCGAATCGTTGCACCGGCAGCGGATACGATTGTTTCACGATCCCTTATAACGATCCCATAGAAAATTATGAGGATGTAATCTCCTTGAATTGACGACTTTCGGTTCAGCGCCACTTTTCAGGCAGCAAAAGCTCCGTCTCATCGACGCCCCGTCGGGCCAGATCCTCTCTCAACTTGTCGAACTGGCGGGTCAGGACATTGTCCCGTCCCAGACCGAAACGGTCAATCAAGGCAAGGGATTTTTGATAAGGCTCTAAAGCCTCATCGCTGCTGTCGCCGTCGAGGAGCAAATGTCGCCCGCGCACGCTGTGATAGACCACGCTGACTTTGGGATACTCATCGCCGCGAAGCAGTTCCCACGCCTCGTCGAGTCTTTCCTGAGCGTCGGCGCTGCGATTCGCCGTCATCAGAGCCGCGGCGTATTGACAAAGATCGTAGGAGCGAAACTCCTTGTCGCCCACCTCCTCGTAGATCTTCATGGCCTGCTCGTAATGGACCAGCGCCTCGTCCGTTTCCCCCTGCCCCACAAGCAGCAGCGCCAGATTGCCCAGCACGATGGCTTCGCTGCGCCGGTTGCCCACTTCACGGTGGATTTCCAAAGCCTTGCGGTGGTGAATCATGGCCTTATCGGGCTGTTTCGTGTCCTCGTATAAAATCGCCAGATTCGCCAGAGAAATTCCTTCCGAGCGCCGGTCGCCGATTTCCCCGGCGATGGCCAAAGCCGCGTTGTAAAATTTCGGCGCCTCGTCGAGCCGCCCCAACTCGTGATTCAATCCGCCCAGGTTGTTGAGAACCTTTCCTTCCATAACCCTGTCGCCGGCGGCGCGGTGCGCTTCCAACGATTTTTTGTAATAACCCAGGGCGTCGTCGGATTTTCCCTGGTCGTCATATAAAATGCCGATGCTGTTGAGAACGCGGGCTTCCATCCCGGCCTCGTCGAGCTTGTGAAAAACTTCCAGGGCCGCTTCGTGCATTTTCAGAGCTTCGTCCTTGTTGCCGCGCTCGTTGGTCAAAATGCCCTTGCTGTGCAGGACAAGCCCCATAAGGCGCAAATTGCCGGCCTTATGCAGATTTGCCAGGGCCTCTTCATAATATTGCTGCGCTTCGTCCACGCGTCCCATTTCGCGGCACAACATGCCGTAGCGGCCCTGCGCTTCGCCCCGCCTGCCTGCCAGGTGCGGCCTGGATGTGAGTTCCATCATCCGTTCGAGAGTTTCCCGGCGCTGTTGATTTTTACCCGTCAGCGCCTGCATGGCTTCCAGCAGGTCCAGAATCTCGTATCGTTTTGCGTCCCACTTCTCGTCTTCCGGAAATTCGCCGATCCATTCGTAAAGCCGCAAAGACCAGCTCAATCCCTCGTCATTCAAATAAAGGCGTCGGCATCTTTTCTGCGCCCTCATGCCCCATTCGACGGCTTTTTCACTCTTTTGCGCTTCGTGCCAATGCGTTGCGATGATGCCCGACAGTTCGTCGGCGCCTTCCGGGAACAGCTCTTCCAGAGCCTGGGCCACGCATCGGTGCAAAATGATGCGGTTGTGCCGAAGCAGCGTCTCATAAGCCGTATTGCGCGTGATGATATGTTTGAACTGGTAATTGTCCCCGGAACTCATGAGCATGCGACGGATAAAATCGCGGGTTTCGAGTTCGGAAAGAATCACGTCGTTATTGCCATTCAGCGAAAGTTTGTGCGCGACGGTCTTGTATACGTCCAGTGCGAATTCCATGCCGATGACCGAGGCCCTTTGCAATCCCTGCCTTGGTTCGGCCTCCAGATGATCCATGCGGGAACGCGCCAGGGCCGCCAGACTTGAAGGAACCTGGAGTTTTCCAGGATCCTCGGCCAGCGCCCATCCTTTTTCGGTCATTTGCAGCGCGCCGGATTCGATCATGGACAACACCAGTTCTTCCAGGCAAAACGGATTGCCCTGCGCCTGTTTGAGAATGAAATCCTCCACCTCCCTTGCCTGGTCCGCCGCGAGAATCTTGGTCATCTCCCCGTACGTTTCGGCCAGATCCCGGTCGACCTCGTAAGTCGCCGCGATCATATTCCGAATAATGCCCCGGCAGGCCTGCTCGTCGATGGGCGCCAGTTCGATCTCCCGGCTCTCCACGTACGCCGCGTGGAGTCTGGGCGCCGGCGCGTTCTCCCCTTCTTTTTCCGGCCTGTAGAGCAAAAGGAAAAACAGCGGACGGGGCGTGTCGCAGTTTTCCACCAGAAACTCCAGAACCTCGGCGGAGGATGCGTCCATCCAATGCGTGTCTTCCAAAATAATCACAGGGGCCTTTTCGCAGTGCCCCAGAGCCCGAAAAATGTTGCGCAGAGCTATGAGGGTTTCCCGGTTTTTGGCCTGTTCATCCAGGCTCGTCAGGCGCGGATCGTCGTGCGCAATGGAAAGAAGCTCCGCCAGAAACGGGGTGGAGCTTTTGAGCGCATCTTTAACCTGCGTTTCTTTGACCTGACTCCCGATGGCGGAAAGCTTTTCCTCCAGCTTCGCCCGGGCGTTTTTATCCCCGATGCCGATGCCGAAATGCGAGCGCAAAAGCGTGGTCCATATCCAGAACGACGGCTGCGCATAGGATAAAGTGCGTCCGTGCAATACCGGCGGCGCGCTTTGATCCTCCGGGTGCGCCACGCTCATGAGGAATTCGTGCGTCAGCCGCGACTTCCCGATGCCCGCTTCCGCCTTGAGTCCCACGGCAATGTGCTTGGCGCCGCCGCGGCGGTTTTGCTCCGCGGCGCTTGCCCGCAAAGACCAGGCCCGACTGAGCACGCGCAGTTCTCTGTCGCGGCCGAGCATGGGCGATTTGGCCACGCGGGCCGCGCGTTCCCAGCGCTCCTTTTGGCCCTGGCCGACGCCCGTGGGACGGAAAGTGTGAATCGGTTCGGACTTGCCCTTGACGGTTATCTCGCCCAGGTCTTCCCAGGCAAACAGATCCCGGCACTGCTCCCTGACGTGCGCGGTGACCTGCACGGTGTCGATTTTCGCGGTGGATTCCATGCGGGAAGCGAGATTCACCGCGTCGCCGGTGACGGTCATGTGCCCGGAAGGGTCCGGCGCCACGGTGACCCAGCCGGCGTTGACGCCCACGCGGGCCGCCAGCGTTATGCCCTTGGGGCCGAGCATGCCGTTGACTTCGCCCAGCGTGTCGAGCATGCGCGTCGCGCAGGTCACGGCCCGTGCGCAGTCGTTCTCGGCGGCCTTTTGCGCGCCGAAAAGAGCCATGATCAGATCGCCCTCGTACTTGTCCACGTATCCGCCGTGTCCCTCGACCACGCGGGAAAGAGTCTGCATGACGCCGGTGGTGATGCGATGGACGATCTCGTGATCGAGTTTTTCCGACATGGCCGTAAAGCCGGAAAGGTCCATGAACAGGATCGCCACTTCGCGCCGTTCGCCTTCTTCGAGCTGCTCGGTTTTATCGGCGGAAGGAACGGCGATGTCGGCAAGCTTCGCCAGATCCTCTTTTATAAGCGACGACCAGTCCTGCATTATGCTCTTTTCACTTTTGTTTTCGGCCTGATAAAAAGTTAAAAATCCCTGATTTTCAAAGCATGAAAGAATATAGCGACAAGATCAAGACATTTTCTGTTCAACCTCGATAAGCTTTTCGCGGATTCAAGTCAGGGTCCAGGATTCAGGGTTTAGGCTCTCGGCCCTGTAGACATATACGGCACAGCCGCCCCCGGCGGTGCTGTTGTCTATTTAATACTCAGACTGCAGCAGCAATAATTTTGCAAGGGATTAAGCCGTCAAACACGACGTGACACGAAGCGGCCTCGTTGCTAAGATATATTTGCCGGATATCATTTTTTCGAGGTTTTCATGGCGCCCGCGGCAAATGCTCTGGAATATGGCGCGATTATAACCGGCCTGGGCGGCGGTTTGGCTCTATTCCTGTACGGTATGCGAAAGATGGCCGCATCGCTAAAGGTCGCCGCCGGCGGCGCCATGAAAAACATCCTGGCCCGGCTGACGTCCAACCGCTTTTCCGCCGCGCTGGCCGGCGCCATGGTCACCGCCGTCGTCCAATCCTCTTCGGTCACGACGGTCCTTGTCGTGGGTTTTATCAGCGCCGGGATTTTGGGGCTTTCACAATCCATCGGCGTGATCATCGGGGCCAACGTCGGCTGCACCGTCTCCGCGCAGATCATCGCTTTTAAAATCACGAAATATTCCCTGTTGCTGGTCGCCGTCGGCTTCATTGTGGATATCACCGCAATGAATCGGAAAATCAAGCACTATGGGTCCATGATCATAGGTCTGGGCTTCGTGTTCTTCGGCATGGAACTCATGAGTCAGGCGACCTATCCCCTGCGCTCGTATGCGCCGTTTTTGGAAATGCTGCAGTCGCTGAACAATCCGCTGGCGGCGGTTCTGGTCGGAACGGCGTTCACCGCGCTGGTGCAAAGCTCCGCGGCGACCATCGGCATCGTCATGGTTCTGGCCGCGCAGGGTTTGCTTTCACTGGAAGCCGGCATCGCCCTGGTGTTGGGCGCCAATATCGGCACATGCATTACCGCGGTCATCTCCTCCATCGGACGTCCGACTCAGGCGGTCCGCGCCGCGGCGGCGCATGTGATTTTCAACGTGGCGGGTGTGGCCGGCGTATATTTCCTTATTCCCCAATTCACCGACCTTGTGCGCGAACTGTCGCCGGCGGCAAAAAACCTGACGGGGCTTGCCAAAATCGCCGAGGAAGCCCCCCGTCAGATCGCCAACGCGAATACCTTTTTCAACGCGGCCAATGCCGCGATTTTCATCTGGTTCACCGGCCCTCTTTCCTTATTTCTCGAGTGGATTTTCCCGGAAAGAAAAAAGGTCATGGGGCGGCGAATCGAGCCCGAGTTTCTGGACAAGATGTATTTCGATCAACCCGCGCTGGCGCTGGACCACGCCCGCATGGAGATCCTCAGACTCGGCAAACTCGTTCAGCGAATGTTCGACGATGCGCTTTCCGTCGTCACCAAAGGCGCCGAAGAAGATTTGCGTCGTTTGAGGGCGCAGGACGACAACGTGGACGCCCTGCACGAAGATATCGTCGCCTACCTGAGCGAGTTGGCTTCGAAAGACCTTATCGACCCGCAGCCGCAAAAGATCCACCAATACGTCATGGCGGCGAACTATATTGAAAACATCGGAGACGTCATCGAAACAAGCATGTACAAGGAGGGGCAAAGCCGACTGTATCACCACCTGGTTTTAGATCAGGCGACCATGTTTTATATCGCGCCGGTTATCGACGAGGCCGGCGTCGCTTTCAAGCTGGCGCAGGAAGCCATTGAATCGCCGGACCCCCACCTCGAACAAGCCATCGTGAATTCCAAGGCCAGGCTCAGAAGCAATATCGACAATTGTCAGAGCCACATCGTCATGACCTGCGCAACGCGCAAAGACAATCTGGACATGTTCAAACTGATCAGCGAAATCCTTACCAGCATGGAAAGAATCCACGCCCTTTCCAGGAGAATCGTCGCCGGCTTGCACGACGACGTCGATGGCGATCAGCAATCGGAATTGCCGGAAATTCATGCGTCGCTTTAAGGCGATGAAAAACCGCAGAAAATGGTTCTTCGAGGATTACCGTACTTCATCATGAAACGAAGAAGAAAATTATTTTTCGTCCTTGACATTGCCTTTGGGATGGAATTTTTGCTCATAGGTTTTGAAAGGACGTTTTTGATCGACGTCGCGGGCAATCCCTTCGAGATAAAAGGATTGGAAGACATGTCGACAATTCGGTGATTTATTGGCGGCTTTATCGCGGTCTCCTGACGCCCAAATTGGGAAATGTCCTTTCAAAACCTTAAATGACGGGCTTTTCCATCCCAAAGGAAATGTCAAGGATCGACGACCGCCCTTTTGGGCGGCGAAAAATAATTTTCTTCTTCGCAAAGTTGGAGAAGTGGGCGTTAAAGTACGGTAATCCTCGAAGAACCGAAAAAATGCTTTATTCAAATACGGCGGCATCCGGCGGAAATATCAAAAATGATTCATTTCTATAAATTTTTCACTGTGGCCAGAAACATCTTTATTTCAAGCAACTTTGATGGTATCAGGATTAGGAATTTCGAGGGATTTGGCGATGACGCCGGATCATTTGAGAAAAATAATTAATGCTTCAAATAAAAATATCAATATCAGTTTTGCAGGTTTTTAGCATGACACATCGACTGGGGGACTGGTATGGCATCGAAGAATATCGACATCTTACTTGTAGAAGACGAACAGAAATTTCGTGAGAACACGCGCAAGCGCCTGGAAAGCAGGGGCTACAAGGTTCACGAGGTCGAGCGCGGCGACGACGCCATCAAGCAGGTGCGCCTGTACGATTACGACGTCATTTTGCTCGACCTGAAAATGCCGGGGATGAGCGGCGAGGATACTCTCAAGGAAATCAAGAAACACAGTCCGGCAAGTCAGGTCATCATTCTCACCGGCCACGCCTCCTTCCACTCAGCCACGGCGACCGGAAGGCTCGACGCCTATTCATACATTGAAAAACCCGTCGAGTTCGAACGCCTCCTCAAGGAAATCGAGGCCGCCAAGCGCCAGAAGGTCAACGTGCTCATACGCGACGACGAGATCGTCGAGAAAAAACCGAACCTCTGGACGCGCATGGTGGGCGTCAGCAATTACCGGCCTCTGTTTATTCTTATCGGCTTGTTGATTTTCTTGCTCATCAGCTTTTTGCCCGCACCCAATTCCATGGTAAAACTGCTGGGGACGCAAAAAACCGGCGAAATGGGAGACTCCTTAAGCGGCTATGCGGAATATAAAAGCATGTTGAACGGGCAAAACATCGCCGACTACTACGGGAAATATACGAAATTCCTTAAAGGCTCCGACGGCGGATACCCCGTGGAATTCGCGGTTTTCAAATGCAAAGTCATGGTGGCGGTGCTGGTTCTCGCCGCTTTCTTCTGGGCGACGGGAGCGATTCCCATCGGATTCACCGCCATTCTCGTCGGCGTCATGATGTACTGGTTCAAGATCATGCCGCCGGAGATGGTCGCCAAATCCTTTGCGAAGGATTCGGTGCTTTTTATCTTCGGCGTGCTGGCGCTTTCCGTGGGTATCGCCAAAACCGGCCTGGATAAAAGAATCGGCGTCCTTTTGCTGGGAATGTCCTCGAACTTGCGGCGCTTTGTTTTTCTCTTCTGTCCCCTGCTGGCCGTCAGCGCATCATTCGTGTCCGAGCACGCCCTGGTGGCGTTCATCGCGCCGATTATGGTGGCGGTCTATGCCGTGTCCATACGATCGGCGGGAATCAAGGAAGACAAAAACCTCGCTTTGATGCTGATCTTGATCGTGACCTTCGTCGGAAATCTCGGCGGACCGGGATCGCCCAGCGCCGGGGGACGCAACGCCGTGATGCTGGGCATCCTCAAGGATTACGGCAGCGCCCCATCGTATCTGGAATGGATGAAATACGGACTTCCCTTCGTGCCCGTCGCGGCGGCGTCCGTCGGTCTTTATTTCTATCTCATGTTCAACAGGAAAATTAAAGTCAAGAACCTGAACGTGGCCGAAATCGTGAAAAAGGAATCGGAAAGACTCGGCCCCATGCTCCTGCAGGAATACCTGATGGCGGGCATATTGCTTCTGGTAATCCTGGGCTGGGTATTTTTGTCGAATACTTACGGAATGGCCGGTCCGGTTCTTTTGGGTCTTGTCCTGATGTCCATGCTGCGCATCACGCGCTGGAACGATGTCAGCCACATCAACTGGGACGTGGTGGCCCTGTATGCCGCGGCCACGGCCATGGGAAAAGGCCTTGCGGTCACCGGCGCCGGTCTGTGGATAGCAAACGGCTTCATTGCGATTCTGCCCGATTCCATGACAAGCGGAACCGGCCTGGCCATGGCCGTCAGCCTGATGACGGGCGTTTTGACCAACTTCATGAGCGACGGCGCCACGGTCTCCGCCATCGGCCCGATCACAACGCCCATGGCGATCATCTCCGGCACGCATCCCTGGATGATCGGCTTCGCCACCGCGTTCGCGTCGTCCTTCGCCCACGCCCTGATCATCGGCACGCCCAACAACGCCATCGTGTACGCCGTCGCCAAAGACCCGGATACGGGCAAACAACTCATCAGCCTGGGAGATTTCGCCAAACACGGCGGCGTCGCCTTTTTGATATCCATGGCCGTGCTTTGGTTCTGGCTGTTCCTTGTTTACTGGCCCTGGATCGGTTTCCCGGCAGTCGGTTAAACGGATACACACGAAGGGAGTTTGATATGGATGAAAAAATACGCCTGCTCTTTGTCGACGACGAGGAGAAATTCCTGGAGGCGACGGCCAAAAGGCTTCGGGTCCGCAACATCGATGTGCAAGCATTCACCCGGGGAGCCGACGCTCTGGAGGCGACGAAAAATCAAAAATTCGACGTGGCTTTGCTCGATCTGAAAATGCCCGGCATGGACGGCGAGGAGCTTCTGCACAAAATCAAGGAAATGCACCCGCGGATGGAAGTCGTCATCCTCACCGGACACGGCTCCATCGATTCGGCCAAGAGGCTGACCCGGGACGGCGCCTACGAATACTTGCAAAAGCCCTGCGAACTGGACGAACTGATTTCCGTTTTGTCCCAGGCATACGCCAGGCGCATCGTTTCCGCGAAGGAGAGCAAAGCCCGGCGGGTGCAGGAGCTTCTGGACAAGGCCACGGGCTACAGCCCCATCGCCCTGCTGGAAGAACTGCGTAAGATCGACAAAGAAAGTTGAGCGAAGAACCGCCGGATTATTCTTGACCGAATTCAAAATGCGGGGATCTTCATGAAAGAGCCGGTCGAAGCCTCAAAAGCAGTTCCGGAAGACATTTTCAAAGCTTTCAAGCCGCACTCCAAATCCCTCACCGGCCTGCGTAACCGCGTATTGGGACGACTGCTTTTCGTCGCGCTGATCCCCCTTCTCATTTTGGCCCTCTATCTTCGTTACCAGTTCATCACAACGCTCGAGTCCCGTTCGGAGATTTTTCTGCAAGCCATCGCGAAAGGCCGCCAGGGCGCGGTGGATCAGATGATCGCCGGAAAAATGGCCGCCCTCAAAAGCCTCGCGAAATTGGTCGATCCCGCGGCTCCGGCGTCGGATAAGGAGATGAAAGGTTTTCTGGCTCTTTTGCAGGGGATGGACGAGTCGATTCTCGACCTGGGTCTTTTCGATGCGCTGGGAAATCACATTCGTTACGCCGGGCCTTTTCAGTTTCTCGAAGGGAAAAACTACAAGGATGAAAACTGGTTTATGAGTCTGACGCAGTCCGAGTCGCCATTTTTCATCAGCGACGTTTACCTCGGTTATCGAAACGATCCTCACTTCATGATCGCCTATCGCATGGAATCCGGCGACGCTCCGTGGTTTTTGCGCATCACCATAAGCCCCGCGAAATTCAACCAACTCGTCAACGACGTGCAGGTGATCGAGGGCGTCAGCGCGCTGATCGTCAACCGGGAGGCGGTCTGCCAGTGCGCGCCGGAAAACATCTGCCGGACCATGTCGAAAACTCCCGTGTCCCCGCAAATGAACGCCGGCAGCGGCGCCACGCGGATCCACGTCGACAATGACGACTATCTGCTGGCGTGGTCGCGGCTGAAATACGTCAACTGGACTCTTATAGTCAGACAAAATCTCGCCGTGGCCAATGCGCCGATCAGGGCCGCCAGCCGCGTGGTGCTGATCATTTTGATCTTCGCGATTTTGTTCATCATCATTTCATCCGTTCTGGCCACGCGCAGCCTGATGAACCGTTACGCGCGCGTGGAAAAAGATAGAACGCAGCTCATCGACCAGCTTTTTCAGGCAGGCAAGCTGTCCACCATGGGCGAGATGGCGGCGGGCGTGGCGCATGAGATCAACAACCCCCTTGCGGTGATCCTCTCGGAACTGGGCGTGATGGAGGACATCCTCGATCCGACGTTGAGCGAGGAGTTCGACCGGGAGGAATTTTCAAAGCGCATCGAATCGGCGAAACAGGAAATCCGGCGCTGCCGCAACATCACGCACAAACTCCTGGGCCTGTCTCGGCACAGCGAATCGGTCATCGACAAACACGACGTCAACGAAGTCGTGACTGAAACCGTGGGATTGATCAAAAAGGAACTGAGCTTCGAAAACATCCAGCTTCTCGTGGATGCCGATCCGGCGATTCCCGTCATCCGCACCGACGGTGAAAAAATCAAACAAGTCGCGCTGAACATGATTCGCAACGCGAAAGACGCCATCGGAAAAGACGGAAAAATCACCGTCAGCACGCATAACGAGGCGGATTACGTGAGCATCATCATTACCGATACGGGTTCGGGCATCAGCGAAAGGAATCTTCAAAAAATATTCATGCCGTTTTTCACCACCAAAGAGGTCGGCAAAGGCACGGGCCTGGGCCTTTCCATCAGCTACGGCATCATCACCTCCCTGGGCGGCAAGATCAACGTCACCAGCAAGGTGGGCGAAGGAACGTCTTTCGAAATCATTCTGCCCAAAAAGAACGTCATGACGGACTAGTTTTAATGCGGAATGGCGAATGGCGAATGCGGAATTCGGGTTTCGAATTTCGGGTCTCGGGTCTCGAACCTGTACCTGCAAAAGCGTGTGGCGCAGCGCGGTCTGACGACCGCAACCAAATGTGCTTGCCAGGCATTCCTCCACAGCCTCTGGAAGGCTGTGCCACACGCGATGTCCCGGTTTAAATATTTCAACTTGCGTGGAAGCGTTGCTCGTAAGCCCGAAGGGCGAAAGTTAATAGACAGTATGGACCGACCGGCTCCCTTTCGCAGCATCGTAGGTTAAGCTGCGAAAAGGATTTTCATTAGCTCAGAGCTACATACGAAAGGAGCCGATCATGTCCGAGAGTCAATATATCACGAGCGTAGGTATGGATGTCCACAAAAAGAGCATCAACGTTGCCGTCGTTCTTCCCAATTCGAAAAAAATCGACGCGGAATGGCAGATCGCCAACGAGCCTCGCGCCATCAAAAAGCTCGTAAAGAAGGTTAAGCGCCTGGCGCCCGGCGAGGCCGTGGCTTGTTATGAAGCCGGTCCCTGCGGTTACGCCTTGAAAAGGAAACTGGACGCTCTGGGTCTTCCGTGCGTGGTGATCGCGCCTTCCCTGATTCCCGTCAAACCCGGGGAGCGAATCAAGACGGATCGCCGCGACGCTCGGAAGCTGGCCTCCCTTTTCATGGCGGGCCTGCTGACCGAGGTGCATCCTCCCGATCCCGCAGAGGAGTCGACGCGGGATCTGACCCGAGCCCGGGAGGACACGAAACAGGATCAGATGCGCGCCCGGCATCGCCTGACCAACATGCTTCTTCGCCGGGGCATTATCTATACCGAAACCAGGCATTGGACGAAGAAACACTACGTCTGGCTTCGGCAGGTGCGCTTTGAGTCCGATCGGTCGCAACGGGTTTTCGAACATTATCTGCTGTCTTTGGAGCAGATCGAGGAGCGTCTGGCGGAGTTGGACGCCGCCATCACAGAAGCGGCCCAAAGCGAAGAATACGCCGAGAAGGCGGGTTGGCTGGGCTGCCTTCGCGGGGTGAGCACGGTGACGGCCATGACGATCCTGGCGGAGCTTCACGATTTTCGGCGTTTTCAAAGCGCGCCGGAATTGATGTGTTATCTTGGAATGACGCCTTCCGAATATTCGAGCGGCGAAAGCTCGCATCGCGGCGGCATCACCAAGGCGGGCAACGCGCACGTCCGTCGCCTGCTGATGGTGGCGGCCAAGCATTACCGTCACCGGCCGGCGGTGAGCCTGCATCTGAGAAAGCGTCGGGCGGGTCAGCCGAAGGCGGTGATCGCCATCGCGGACCGTGCGGGAGCCCGTTTGCATCGGCGCTATTACAAACTCCGTGAGGGATCGGGAAAACATCCCAACGTGGCGACGGCGGCGGTGGCGCGTGAACTGGCGGGTTTCATCTGGGCGGTGATGCGTCATGAGGAAATTTAGATATTAACTTTTAAGAAGACGGGTGTTTTTTCACGGAACGGAGGTTGAAAGCGGCGAATGAGAAAGGGTACGACCAGGCCGATGCGCGACCGGGCTATGCGACAGGGCGTTTTGCGCGCCCGGACTCGCGATTGTAGACAGCGTACGGCCACGACGGAAAACAGTCATGCGGCCCTGTTTCGGCTTGCCGGAATAACCCGCGGATATCAGAGTGACTCGTCGTCGAAGCATCCCTTCTCGTTCGTCGTTTTGAGCCTCCGTCGTCAACGGGCTCGTGCATCCCCGCGCGTTACCCACTTATCCACAATCCTGATGAGAGCTTTTAAAGAAGCTAAAAATGGATTATGGATAAGTGGATAACGCTTAACCTGTGCAGGGCTTGACAGGTCGGTCCATATCAGCCTGGTGCGTAAGCGCCAGGAAATGCGAATAATAAACATTTATGCGAAGCCCTCGTTAGAGGGCGACAGGCTTTACGTTGCAAAAAAATCGTGAGGCCACGCAAAGAATTTCAACATTAGTAGTACAGGCGCCCCCGCCTGTGTCAGCCCGCCATCAGGCGGGCGGCTCATACGATGACCCAAGGCGAAAGCCCTGTGAAAAAGAAAATTATTGTATTATAAAAAATCCATGAAATGTGAGGTCATCATTTTTCAGGGATGAAGCCCTTCGCTACTGACTTACGCCCGCTTAAGCAGGCTCATTCATCCTTCCTACTTCATCCTTCATCCTTATTATTTCAGATGCATCTGGCCAAAATGTTGATGACATCCAGAACCTCGATGTTGTCGTCGACGCTTTGGAAGATGCGCTGCGCGTCGGGGCAGGCGACAGCCAGGGCCGTGGCGTCGCTTTCGTAAAATTCTTCGAGGCGGGCTTTGGCGATGGCCTTGGCAAGGTCCGGGTTCGTGATGGGAAGGCCGCCGCCCACGCCGCATGAATCGGCTTTTTCGCGATGGCGGGAAAACTCCACCGGCGCTTCGCGAAGCACGGCGCCGAGCATGGAGCGCGGCTCGTCGTAGACGCCGAGATAGCGCCCAAGGTAGTCGGCGTCGTGATACATCACGCGCTGCGGGAACTGTTTTCGCACGTCGAACTTCCCGGCCTTGACCATGGGCCACAGGAATTCGGATATGTGGAAAATCTTGGGCGGAACCTTGAGACCCATCTGATCGAACTCCACCTTCAGTTCGTACACCGCCGCCGGGCTTCCGGAAATGACCACCTTGCACCGGCCGATTTTATCCACGAGCTTTTTCGCGTTGGCTTCATATTCCTTGCGCAAACCCAATTCACGCAAAACGGAGCCGCAATCCATCGGCTCGCCGTCGTAACAGGCCACGTAGTCGACGTCCATGGCCTCGAAAAGCTTGAACGTGTCCTGAATCACGGAAGGATTGTTGTAGATGTGCCCGGCGCCGGGCAGATACACCACCTGCGCGTCTTTGTTGAAATAATTGTCCGGCAAAAGGGTTCTGACGCGGGCGCCGAGGTTGTCGCCGAACGGATTATGATGCTGCTTCCAGAACTTGAGAAATTCGACGACCTCCCACGGCTCTTTCTGCTCGCCGACCGCCATCTCACGGGCGGCGATCATCACCGGGGGAACTTCGATCAGGTGATCGCAATATTCCCGGCAAAGCAGGCATCCGGCGCACTGATACATGGTGTAGGCGATCTCCCGGTTGAAATCCAGAATGCCCTCGCGCACCATGTGCAGAAGCGTCATTCGGCCCCAGGGCGTATAGCTTTCCACGCCCGAGGCGTTGCCCACGGGGCAGGAGAATTTGCACATTTTCGGGCAGTAGGTGCAAAATTCGATTTCTCGAAAATATTTCTTGAACATAGTCGGTTCCGTTCTCGATATGGCGCGCTCCGGGGTTTTCACGCGCCTTTCATGACCTTATCGTTTTACAATCCGAGCTTTCCCGGATTCAGGATTCTCTTCGGATCTATCTGAGCCTTGAAATCCTTTAACCATCCGTGCGTCGGTCCCAAATCCTGCGCGAAGGCCTCGGCGCTCTGCAGGCCCACGCCGCTGGTGTGCAAAAGCGCCCCTCCCCCGGCGGCCGCCGCCTTGCCGGCCCGCTGCCAGAGTTTGAGGAGCAATTGCTCATCCGATTCCTTGACCGCTTTGGTCGACGCCGTAAATGTCAACACCGCGCCGTGCGGCGTCGGGCGATTCAAAAACGTCGATAGTTCAAATCTCTTGCCCAGGGCTTTGACCATTTTGGCATACACCGCATTCACGCAACTCCACGGGGCGCCCACTTCGATGGCGTCGTGAATGCCTCCGGGCTGCGAAAAGGCGGGACTGTTCCGAAAAACCCTGGAAAAGCGATGCTGCATCCTGTATTGGGACGGCTGTTCGCCACGGGATTCCCCGCCGCTCTCCTGAAAAATTCTCGCGGCGACTTCGCTTTCCATTTCGGCCCGCGATTTCTTTCCGTCGAACACGGCCATGAGTAGATTCCCGCTCAAACGCAGTTTGGAATCGGCGAAAAATTTCGCGGTTTCCTCTTTGTCGAACAAATGCACCGTCGCCGGGCGCAAGCCTTTATGAAGGATTTTCCGAACGGCCTCGGCGCCGTCGGCGAATTTTTTAAATCGAAAAGCGACATGGAACTGCCTGGGGTAAAAAATGTGAATGCGCAGTTTGATCCGCGTCATAATCGCGATGGCGCCTTCGCTTCCCACAAGCAGCCGATTGAAGTCCGGTCCCGTCGCCGAACGGGGCGCCGTGCGCGTTTTTACGATGGAGCCGTCGGGCAAAACCGCCTGCATGCTCACGACCATGTTCTCGATGCCGCCGTACTTGGTAAAAGCCTCGCCGGCGCTGCGCGTGGCGACCCAACCGCCGAGGGTCGAGGCCTGGAAATTCCAAGGGAAATGCCCCAGCGTGAAGCCTTTGCGATTGAGTTCATGCTCCAGATGTTCGCCCAATATCCCCGCCTGCGCCGAGACGATCAGGGATTCGTCGTCGACGGACAAAACGCGGTTCATGAGTTTCATGTCGCATACGATGCCGCCCTCGATCGCCGCCACGGAACCGCGCCGGCTGGTCCCGGCGCCGTAAGGCAAAATCGGGATTCTCCACCGGTCCGCCACGCGCATCAGGCGACTGACTTCCTCGACGGCCACGGGCCGGACGATAAAATCCGCCGCCGGCGGCGTTTTTCCGGCGCGGCGCTCGATGAGGGATTTCGGGGAAATGTCCTGCGCGTAGAGCAGAGTTTCCACGCTTGTATGCCGAACGCGGTTCGCCCCGAATATTTCCTTGAGCCTGTGAAAAAGCTCCACGTTGCCTTTGAATCGGCTTGTCATTTCATCAAAGTCCCAGTTTTCCCGGATTCATCACGTTGTCCGGGTCTCCCGAATCCTTCACGGCCCTGAAAATGCTCATCAGATCGCCGTGCTGCTCCACCATGTAATCCGCCTTCGACAATCCGATCCCGTGATGGTGGCTGACGGTTCCGCCGACGCGCAACGTCGCCTCCATGGCCAGCCGCCAGATTTTACGATGCGCTTTTTCCGCTTCGACGGAATCCTTCGCTGACGACACGAACGTGAAATATATCGAGCAGCCGTCCTCGTAGGCGTGGGAGAAATGCGCCATGAGAAAGGCCCTGGGCCGTATGGCTTCACGAACCTCGTTGTACAAGGGCATGAGCTTTTTCCACGTGGAGGCGACCTCGATCGTGTCCACGAAAGCGCCGTTGTAGAAAACCTTGCTCATTTTGTAAGAGACATGATAGCGGTTTTTGAACCACTTGAGCGCCGGGTCCGGCCCGCAGTTTCTCCCGCCCAGTTTTTCGCACAGGCGGACCGCCGCCTCGTATTCATAGTCGGCGATCTCCTCGTCGCCTTCGAACATCAGGATGAGCAGGCATCCTTCCTTACCCAGTCTTTCCAGGAGATTGGCCGCCTCCGACCACCTGGCCACAAACCGCTGCGCCTTGTTGATAAAGCCCGGCGCCAGGGTGCGCAGGCGGGTCTCGATCTGCGTGAGGGGAATGAAGTCCGTCAGCCCCACGCCGGCGCTTTCCTCGGCGCCTTTGCTGCCCACCAGCATCGTGTCCAGCTCGTCGTAAAGCCTCATGGCGGCGGGACGCAGGCCGTTTTGCATGATCAGGCGCATGGCCTGCGTGCCGGCCGGAGCGTCCGGAAACTTGAACGCCACGTATTTCCGCGATTCGGGAAAGGGATGCATCCGGCACGTCAGTTTGGTGATGACGCCCAGGGTCCCCTCGCTGCCGATCAGCACCTGTTTCCAGTCCGGCCCCGAATCGTATCCCGACACCGGGCTGATCTGCGTGATCCGGCCGTCGGGCTGCACGAATTCGAATCCCATGACGATATCTTCGATCTTGCCGTATTTGCTCGAAAGCTGCCCGGCGCTTCTCGCCGCCGCCCATCCACCCAGCGTCGAGCAGTAAATGCTGCTGGGGAAGTGGCCCAGCGTATAGCCGCGGCGGTTCAGTTCCATCTCGAAGGTCTGCCCCATGATCCCGGCCTGCGCGGTAACGGTCAGATCATCGGCGGAAACATCGAGGATGCGATTCATCTTTTTAAGATCGAGCGAGATCCCACCGTGGATCGGCAGCGCTCCCCCGCACACGCCGGATCCGGCGCCGAACGGGATGACCGGAATGCGAAGTTTCCGGGCCAGTTTGATGATCTGGGAAATCTGCTCGGCATTTTCCGGCCAAACCACCACATCCGCGAAATATTTGGGCCGGCCTTCGGCGTGGTGCATGAGACTGACGGGGAACATGTCCCGGCTGTTCATAAGGCGGTTGACCATCGAGGCGGACACGTTGTCTTCGCCAACGATGCCGATCAATTCCTGGATCGTTTCCGGCGCCGCCGGAGCGGGGATTTTCAAGGCCGTATGCTCCCGGGTTGTTTATGAAAACGCCATGCAATAAAAAGTCTAGGAGTCCTTGCCGCATCGTGTCAAGTTAATGGAGCTTTCGGAAAGCCTTCAAATATCCGGCGAGGGTGCGCGGTTTTGCCTACCGGCCGGCGCCGGCCTGCAGCCACGCGACGAAGACGTCGATGGAATCGCGGATCATATCGAAGGAATTATGAAAATCTTCCAGAGAACCTCCGATGGGATCCGGAATGGTCGCGCCGAAATCCCGAGGATAAAACTCGCCTAATAGGTGCGTTTTTTCCTTTGCGGCGGGGAAGGATTCGGCGACGTAATCGCTGTGCTGGGGCTCCATGGTTAAAACGATGTCCGCGTAACCCACGGGGAGGTGGTCGATTCCGTAAGAAGAGTGATTGCGCAAGTCCAGCCCCGCGTCCATGGCCGTGGCGATCGCCTTGGGATCGGCGGGTTCGCCGGTAATATTCAAGGTTCCGGCGGAATAGACCTTGACTCCCTGAATGCCCTTTTCTTCGAGCTTGTGGATCAGATAAACTTCGCCCATGGGACTTCTGCAAATATTGCCGGAGCAAACGACGAGAATGATCTTCACGCTTTTTGGCGCAGGCCCGAGGCGCATGCGGACCGATGAAACGGCGCTTTCGAGTTTTTCCGGTTCCAACATATTAATACCCTCCCGGGATTCAATTCAACCTTAACGGCCGAGGGAAATACCGCAGTTGAATTCAATCCATTAACTTCATCAAATAGGTTAAAGCGAGCGTCATATATCATAAGCCCGTCGCCGGGCGGGAAACTTCAATTCACCGGGGATTTGCTTTCCCCGGATGAGTCTTTCATATGCGTTTCAGGATAAATATCCTCGTAAACGGGAAACTTCGTGCGCGGCTCGAAACTTCCCCACTTAAACCAATACCGGAAAAAAGAAACGATATGACGAAATGTTTGTCTCCAGGATCTGTATGACTCGCGGCCCCATTCATGCGTTACGACCATCCAGGGCACGTAATGCACTTCCCCGAGATTCCATAGGCGGCGGGCCAGGTCGATATCCTCCATGTACATGAAGAACCTGGGATCGAACAGGGATTCGCCGTTGATGGAGGATCGGCGGACAATCTGGAATGAGCCGGTGCCGCAGGGAACTTTGAAAACACGGTTGAAATCGTAATTTCTCAGTTCGTATCGGGCGAGTCTTTTCTCCATTTCCACGCTGTCGGGCAGCAGATTGATATTGAAACGGCGCCTCAGGAGCGTGGAAAACGTCGGGAAATCCCTGTTGATGTACTGGCGCGAGTTTTCCGGGTTGTCGTGCCGGACATCGCCCACGACGGAAACGACATGGGGATTATCCTCGAAATATCGATCCACGCGATCCAGATCCACAGCGTTGAAAGTGATATCCGGATTCAGGATGACAAAGTATTTCGATTCGACGGCGTTGAAACCGGCGTTGTTTCCTTTGCCGAATCCCACGTTTCCCTGCCTGATGACCGTCGCTTCCGGAGCGATTTCTTCGATGAAATCCGCCGTGCCGTCCACCGACCCGTTATCCACGACCACCAGCGCGTCACGCGGCCCCATGGCGGATTGCGCCGCCCGAACCGTCGGCTCTATACGTTTTTTTGAATTATAAGTGACGATGCAAAAGACGAATCGCTTTTTGTCACTGTCGACTGACCCCAACCCTGATTTCATATCGGATTCCAATTTCATTTTTCAATTCGATATCGGCCAATGGCCAATTATGTATAAGATCACGGGCCTTGTCGACCCATTAAGACAAATTACCGATTGTAGTTGACTTCGATCCACCGGCGATATTCGCCGCTTTGAACCGCCTTGATCCACTGCGCGTTGCTGAAATACCAGTCAACGGTCCTGGCCAGGCCGTCGGAGAATTCCACCGACCGCCGCCAGCCGAGTTCGGACTTGATTCTGTCGCAATTGATGGCGTAGCGGCGATCATGGCCCGGGCGATCCTTTACATGTTGAATCAGGTTTTTGTACTGCCCGGCGGATCGGCCGGTTTTTTGAGCCACGAGTTCACAAAGATGATTCACCAGGCGGATATTTTCCCACTCGTTTTCGCCGCCGATGTTATAAGTGCGTCCCGGCTCGCCTTTTTCAAGAATCGCCATGACGGCCGAGTTATGATCGTCCACAAACAGCCAGTCCCTTACATATTTCCCGTCCCCGTAAACGGGCAAAGCCTTGCCGTCGACCATGTTGAGAATCATAAGCGGCAGCAGCTTTTCCGGGAACTGATACGGGCCGTAGTTGTTGGAGCAGTTGGAAATCGTGACCGGCAATCCGTACGTGTGGAAATATGCCCTGACGAGGTGATCGGAAGACGCTTTCGAGGCCGAATATGGGCTTCTGGGATCATAAGGCGTCGTCTCGAAAAAAAATCCCGTTTCTCCCAGACTGCCGTATACCTCATCGGTCGAAACATGGTGAAAACGCACATCCCGCCTGTCGCCCCACGCATTTTTGGCCGCTTCGAGCAATATGTGCGTCCCGACGATATTGGTCTGGATAAACGCATCGGGGCCGAGAATCGATCTGTCCACATGGGACTCGGCGGCGAAATGGACCACGGCGTCGATCGGATATCGCGCAAACAGGGCTTTTACGGCCTCTTTGTCGCGGATGTCGACGCGCTCGAAATGGTATCTCGATCCTTCATACTTTTCGGCGATATCCGCCAGGCTCATCAGATTCCCGGCGTAAGTCAGGCAGTCCGCGTTGATGACGGAGCCTTCGAAATCCGTTTGCTCGAAGATATAACGTATGAAGTTGCTGCCGATAAAACCGGCTCCTCCGGTCACCATGATGTTTTTCATGGGCTTTTCCCGTCCTCAATCCTTATTGGGTTCGCCTGGCCTCGAGGCTTTTCAATCTCGCGGCGAAACGCGAAATCTCATCTTGCCAGCCAGGCATCGCGCGGCCGATATCTTTGACGAATTTATCGCAGGACATGGCCGAATATCCCGGCCTTTGCGCCGCGAATACGAAACTGGCCATCGTATCGGGCAAAATTTCGACGTCGATATTCATCTCGGACAAAAAATGCTTCGCCAATTCAAATCTCGAGCAATGGCCGCCCGACGTTAAATGATACAACCCACGCAGTCCCTTCCTCAACGCCTCCAGCGTGCAATCGACGATCGTATCCGTATACGTGGGCACGGATATTTCATCCGACACAATTTTCAGCGTGGTATTGGTTTTGGCCCATTGCCGAACCTTGTAGAGGAAATTCTGCTTTCCGAGACCGAAAACCCAGCTCACGCGGAAAATCAGGAAATCGTCGCATTCTTCGCGCACAAAACGCTCGCCTTCCAGCTTGGTTTTTCCGTAATTGTTAAGCGGCGAAGGCTCGTCGGTCTCGACGTACGGAGCTTTCTTTTTCCCGTCGAATATATAGTCCGTTCCGTAATGAACGAAAGGGATGTTCGCCCTTTTCGCCTCGGCGGCCATATTGCGCACTCCCAGGGCGTTGACCAGGCGGGCGGTTTCATACTCCTTCTCGGCGGCGTCGACGAGGTTGTAAGCGGCGCAGTTGATCAGGACGTCGGGTTGCGTCAGGTCGATTTGGCGGCAAACCGATTCCCGGTCCCCGATATTGAAATCCTTTTCGTCGGGGGCGATGACGATATGCTCCGAGCCTTCGAGTTTCGTTGCGTACTCACGGCCCAGTTGCCCGGCCGATCCGGCGATCAGGATTTTCACGAACCTTCCCCTTCATAAGTATAATCTTCGCCCGCTTCCGATAATCTGGGGTGTTTTGTATCGACGTCCGACAGGATCGGATTTTTATCCGGCCACGCGATGCCGATATCCGGATCATTCCAGATAATGCCGCACTCATTTTCCCGCGAATACTCCGCGGTCACCTTGTAAAAAACATCCGCCGTATCGCTCAAGACATAAAACCCATGGGCGAAGCCCCGCGGAATCCACAACATTTTATGATTTGAATCGGACAGTTCCAATCCCTCCCACTGCCCGAAGGTCGGCGAACCCCGCCGGATATCCACGGCGACGTCGAAAATTCTCCCGGTGACGCACCCTATGAGTTTCCCCTGGCCGCAGGGAGGTTTCTGATAGTGGAGTCCGCGAAGAACCCCTTTTGAGGAATTGGAATGATTGTCCTGCACGAAGCTTTCACGAATTCCGCCGTCGTGAAACTCGGACTGCTTGCAAAACTCCAGAAAAAAACCTCTTTCATCGGGAAAAACACGTGGAGTGACGATGATAAGGCCGGGTAAACGCGCGGATTCAAATTCAAAGGGCATGCATTACTCCAGAACTATTCGCCGGAGATCTGAATGAGGTAGCGGCCGTAATCATTGTTATAATTGCGGCCCAATTCGGCGAGAGCCTCACGGGTGATAAAACCCATGCGAAAAGCGGTTTCTTCGATGCACCCGATTTTCAGACCCTGCCGCCTTTCAATCGTGGAGATAAACACACCGGCATCCAGAAGACTGGCGTGCGTTCCCGTATCCAGCCAGGCGAATCCACGGCCTAAAAGCTCGACGTTCAGTCGATCCCGGCTGAGGTACATTTTATTGACATCGGTAATTTCCAGCTCGCCGCGCGCCGAAGGCTCAATGCTTTCCGCGAAACCGACGACGTCGTTGTCGTAAAAATACAGACCCGTTACCGCGAAATTGGACTTGGGCTTCGCCGGTTTTTCCTCGATATCGAGCACCCGGCCGTTGTCATCGAAGGAAACGACGCCGTATCGCTGCGGCTTGTCCACGTAATATCCGAAAACCGTCGCCAGCTTCTCGGCCTGCGCTCTCATAAGAGACCGGCCCAGGATATTTGACAAGCCGTGGCCGAAAAAGACGTTGTCTCCCAAAATCAAAGCCACGCTGTCATCGCCGATGAACTCCTTGCCGACGATAAAGGCTTCCGCAATGCCTTTCGGCTCGGGCTGGACTTTATAAGAAAGATTGATGCCGAGATTGGCGCCGTTTCCGAGAATTCGCTCGAAATTTGGCAGATCCTGCGGTGTGGAGATGATCAGAATATCCCGAATTCCCGCAAGAATCAGCACCGACAGCGGATAATAGATCATCGGCTTGTCGTATATCGGCAAAAGCTGTTTGGAAACGCCTATCGTGATCGGGTACAGCCTGGTGCCGCTGCCCCCGGCCAGAACGATCCCCTTCATTGCAATCCTCCAAAATCTAAAATATATGCCGCGAAAACGATACGGCGGCAACAAGTGACGATTCCAGAATGTAAACCCTTAACGCGCCGCAAACTCTTAACAATTTTGACTTTGAGTGTCAACAACGGAAAGACATATTAGCCCCACCTCCGGGATTAAGAAAGCATTCATCATCCCCGTAAATGATTTCCAAACAGTGTCAGCATAACCAGTTGATATCATTAAATATTCAAGCAGACTGACGCCGGCGGGCGCAAAATGAATCCGAACTCATTGAAAGAAAATATCGGGCTGGGAAAGGGAAATTTGCAGCCGCGTTCTAATGGATTTCGGATTCCCGGAATTTTTGAAAATCCAGTTCCCGTTGCATCACATCCAGATCATGGTCGGTCATCATGACGGCCAGATCCCTGAAAGTGACCTTCGGCTCCCAGTCCAGGAGCTTTTTCGCCTTGGCCGTGTCGCCGACAAGCAAATCCACTTCCGTGGGGCGATAGTAACGGGGATCGATTTCCACGTACTTCTTCCAGTCCAGATCCAGGTGTTCGAAAACCACATCCAGAAACTCCCGCACCGAGTGCGTCTCGCCCGTGGCGATGACGAAATCCTCCGGCCGGTCCAGCTGCAGCATCCGGTACATGGCCTCCACGTAATCTCCGGCGTAACCCCAGTCCCTTTTCGCGTCCAGATTGCCGAGATAGAGCTTGTCTAAAACCCCCAGCTTGATCCTCGCCGCCGCCCGCGTGATCTTGCGCGTGACGAAGGTTTCGCCGCGCCGGGGGGATTCATGATTGAACAAGATGCCGTTGCAGGCGAAAAGATCGTACGCCTCGCGATAATTCACGGTTTGATGAAAGGAAAACACCTTGGCGCAGGCGTAAGGGCTGCGGGGATGGAATTTCGTGTTTTCGGTTTGCGGCGTTTCGCAGACCTTGCCGAACATTTCACTGGACGACGCCTGGTAAAATCTGGCCTTGGGGCAGAATCGCCGGACTCCCTCCAGCAGGCGCAGGGTCCCCAGGGCGTCCACGTTCACCGTGTAGATCGGCTGATCGAAGGACACGCGGACGTGGGACTGCGCGCCGAGATTGTAGATTTCATCGGGATTGATTTCCTGCAACAGGGCGCCCAGGTTGCCGCCGTCGGAAAGGTCCGCGTAGTGAAGAAAGAGTCTGGCGTCTTCATCATGCAAATCGCGATAAAGATGATCGATTCTTTTCGTGTTAAACGAACTGCTTCGACGGATGATTCCATGGATCACGTACCCTTTGTCCAAAAGAAGCTCCGTCAGATAACTTCCGTCCTGCCCGGTGATGCCGGTGATCAAGGCTTTTTTCACTGCAATTTCCTCTATTTCCTAATGAGACGCCGACCGATGACAAACAATGATCTTTTCAAAGTCCCGGCCAAAAGTTTTTATCAAATCCCCATTGTTTCCACAAGCCGCCGGCGGCTTTTAAACCTGCGTCATGAAACCGGCTTTTTCGGATTCTCAAGGGAAGTGGAATAAGAGATGCAATAATGAGTGCACAAATCCAATGTTCATCGCAAGATCCCATCAAAACGGCATCAAGTGACGGGACGATTTCACTAATCGCTATCGCTGTCATTCCGAGGGATGTCGAGGAATTACGTGAGTGCCGCCATTGTCATTCCGAGCGAAGTCGAGGAATCCCTTAAAAGAAGCGTGTGAATAATCTTAACGTGTACAACATGGCAAGGCGTCAGCGCCTCATTGAAGGGATTCCTCCACTCGCTTCGCATCGGTCGGAATGACATTTTCGCACAACTCGATCTTATCGACAGTCTCTTCAGCGGGAATAATAGCAAAACCCCCTGTTGCAATCGAAACCGTTTCTCTTTTCGAAAAGTTTCATGCAGGCTTTTTCATAACCGGCTTCGCCGGGATCGTTTTCCAAGAAATCCAGCGCGGCTTTGACGGTGAGAAAGTCCCGCCTTTTTTCCGAAAGGGTTTTTTCTCTTCCCACGATTTTCACGGCCTTAAGACCGGATTTTTTAAAATTGCGTAAAAAGCACAATCCGCATTTATGCTTGAAGCGCTCCAGGGAATAAAAAGAAAGCGCCGCTTTTTCCAACCCGGCGCGGCGTTTGCCCGTCGCGTCGCGGACCTCAATTTCTCCCGGCCGCAGGGCGCAGGGGTTGTCATCGGGACCAAAGGCGTAGGCCGCCCGGCGAAGGGCTCTCGGACCTCGATCCAACACCGTCGAAGTCAGCTTATGGCGCATCGCCGCAAACGCCGAATCTTCCTTGACGTCCTCGACGACGCGATGTTCGTACATGCAAAAACCGTCTTCGAAAAAACATCCCGAATTCAGCGCAAAGGCCTCCATCTCCACATGGGGACTCCACTCGGAAACGATCTCGTTGAGTTCTTTTTCATTCAAATGCGTGCCCAGAATCACACGTTCGCACCCGGCCTCGTGATAAAACTTCACCGCGCGGCCGTTGAGCGCGTGCCCCAGGACGCTGGCCGCCAGGGGAATGTCGCCGAAGCGTTTTTTTAAAAAAGCCATGAGCGAGGCGTCGCCGATGATCAGCCCGAAACGGCCCATCTCCCGGACTTTTTCCAGTTGATCGAAAAGCAAAGGCAGAACATCCGGCGCGTAATACATGTTGAGCGTGAAGAAGATCCGGCATCCGACGCTTTGCGCCGTTTTCAATAGTTCGGCGGTCGCTTCACCGCCGGACAGATGGGAATCCCGGCGGCTGATCACAGTGGAAGGATCGACGGGAGGCAGGCCGCAATAAAACTCCCGGGCTCCCAGGGCGCATAGCGGCCGGATGTCTTCAGGAGAGTTTATGGGAACCATTATTTCCATGGCGCGCTTCCGGCATCGAGAAGAATTTGGTCGATCCCCTTTTGACCGATATCGCCGGGGATTTCGGTGCTTCGATAAACAAGGGCGTTCGCCTGAAACCGCATGGCGAGGGGAAATCCCCGCTTTTTGATGCGGATGTCGTTTTGGCGGCACCACCTGGCGCACGGCCTGACTCCCAGGGCGCTTTGGCCATTGGGATCGGCGGCGAGATTCGCGTGCGGGCATGACCGGGTCCATGTCAAAACCACGTACGGCCAGCGCAACGTTCCGGGCAAAGGGGATTTTTCGGCTCTATCGCCGAGCCGGCGGGATTCCCACTCAATCCGGGCAAAACCCGCCTCGGCGATATAGTCGGCGAAAATTTGAGATTCCACGTGAGACGAAGCGGGCGGATATCTTGGATCGCGGCGCTGCTTGTTTAACAGGCGGCCGAAGATTTCCGGGAAAGGATAGTGCCCGTCGCGCAGAAGTTGGTGGACGCCCCAGTCGTTGACGCCGATTGCCATCCCCGGATTGACCCGCGCCAGTTTGTCCAGGAGTTTTTCGACATGGCGCAATCCTTCATCGGCGACTGGGGGCGTCAAAAAAGTCGTTACGGGCTTGCGCGTCTTTTCCAAAATCTCTTCCAAAGCGTTCCACTTCGGCAGAAGCCTTTCGCAAAACTCCTCGCCCACCGCGAGAAAATCGACGCGCTCCGGGAGATTTTCCAAATCTCCGGTGCGTTGAACATGCATCCCGATGGATGTGTTTTCGGGAAATTCCAAAGGCCATTCGATGGGCATCGGGGACTCGGCCGGGCTCATGAAGTGCGCTGCCGGTGAAGCATCCGCTCTTCGAATTTCATATTGCTGTCGATAAGATCGCGGAAAAACTTCTCGATGAATTCCGTGTCCAGATTTTCTTTTTTCGCCCAGGCAACGCGCGTTTCAACGATTTCCTGAACGCGGTCGGCGACCCAAAGATCGATTTCGGAATTGATTTTGAGCTGCGCAATCTGTTTGGCGATATCACGCCTTTCGGCAAGAATGCGAATCATGGCGCGATCATGCGCGTCGATCCGCGACCGTAATTCGGCGATCTTGGCGTCCATGCTCTTTTGTGATGTGGAGTCCTTTTTCATGGTCGGCGCCTTTTGTCGTTTCAAGCAAGCGAAACCCGGATAAAGACAAGCATAATAAGGGTGACCAAGAAAACGCAATCAGTCAATGTCGGCGCTTTACGCTTCGCCTGATTTATCAACAGGCCGGTTTTATATAGCGGCCGTGCACCCAGCCTTCCACATCCGCATCGCCGCTTATCGGCTCCAGAACCAGAACGCGCCGCCAGTCGCCGTCGTCATCCAAGACTTCCAGCCGCGTGTTTTTCGGCAGCGGGCCGCACGAAAGTTTGTCATACCGCGTTCCCGCACCCGCCCGAATGTTCAGGACGGTTGACGTGATAAAGATTTCCGGAACTTCACTCGGATCGTCACGGCCCATGATCTGTGAGCGAAAACTGATCATGGGAAAAGCGGGGCCCGGGTCCACCTTCCTGTCCGGGGCGATATCATCATGCCCCAGCACGTCGCGGAAATTGTATTTCACATGCAGGGCTTCGGCCGCGCGCGCGGCGGCCTCGATCTGCTCGGGTGTATAGGCATGCCAGCCGCTTGCCGCGGATTCGTTTTTGTGAACCGCCTCGACGACCTGATCATCAGGATACTCGGCGCCGAACCATGACGCCCAGCGCCCGCCGCGTCGCATCAGTCTGCCCGCGTTGTCGAGTTCTATTCCGATGCTGTGCAAATTGAGTTTTTCCAGACCGCGCCAGCGGCTCTTGCCGGCGTGCCAGGCGGCGCGATTGAAGGAAACAAGTTGTGTGATTTCACCGTTTCGGGCGACAACCAGATGCGCGGAGGCGTTGCCGGAAGGCTTTTTCGTGCTCAGGGTTTTTATCGCCGACTCGGCGTCGGCGCCCGCCGTGTAATGCATGATCAGATAAACCGGCTTGATGACCCCTCCCCTGTTGGGACTTTGAACGTACGCAACCGCGCAGCCGTCATCTTGCACCAGCCGATGACTGACAATTTTCATGAGCTTTCTCCAATCAATCGACTCCCGGAAAACCGGGAGCCGTAAAACGACCTTTTTATTGATGACTAGAGCTTTACCGTCCGATGACTGACATTTCCGTCGTCGCCGATTTCGACCAGACGGGCCAGATAGCCTTTGTGCAGGAGTTTTTGCGTGGGCTTGCCGGCCTTATTGAGTTTGTATTCTTTGCATATGGTCGTGGCTTGACCGCCGGAAAAGATATACGGGATTCGATAATTTTTGGCGATATCGGTCTTTGAAAAATCCATATGCCGATGTTCATGGCCGAAAAAGAGCATATCGACGCGGCCCGCCAGCGTGTGCATCAAAGCTTCGCCGTCCTTCAACCAGTGGCATTGTTTTTCATAGAGCTTCTGGATCCATTTGGCATCGGGATAAATGAAAGGATGATGATGAAGGTGCACGATAACTTTCATATTCTTTCTTTTTTCAGGATCCATGTTGTCCGTTTTATCCAAAACGCCCGAGAGGTTGTGAATCTGCTTCGAACCTAGTTCTCCGTCGGCCAGCAAACCGTCCCAGAAATCGCATTCCGCTTTCATGGAATTCAGGCCGATGAACATGTTGCCGAAATCGTCATGCTTAACATACGGATAGCTGACGTTTTCAAATCCGTAAAACGCGTTTTTAAAGTACTTGAGCCGTTTTCTCTCGGCGTGATTCCCATTCCAGCCGTAATCGTGATTGCCGGGCGCCGGCCAGAATGTAAACAAGGGATTTTCGGTCAATGGTTTTAGAATTTCTCCTGCTTGCCCGAATTGCTTTTTCTGGCCGTCGTCCACGATATCGCCCGTGGCCAGAATGATTAACTTACGGTCGCCGAATTTCTTCATGATCTTTTTAACGATCTTTTCCAGACGATCCGCGGCTCCCGGTTGTCCCACGTGCAGATCACTCAGATGCAGTATTGCGCTTCCCATGACATGACTCCTTTCGGCGGCGGACAGGCGCCCCCATGCCGTTGATGAAACATGTAAAGCTGAAAAGTCGCCTCAAGCTTTAACATGACACAATGAATTTGAATTGATGATATTGATAACAGAAAGTTAAGTCAACTTGATCGCGGAGCTTCCGCCGTTTAACTCAATTTGTCGGTATTTTCCGTGAGCGTCCCTCAAAGGGATTTGCCCGCCACGACGGCTTTGTTGAGAAAAGTTTTCGGCCGCGCAACAATCTCCAGCCCGGCCTGCCGGATATCATCCATCATTTTTGCAAACGCCTTTTTCGAGACATGAAAAGGAGGTTCCACAATGAGAATGCGCCCGCCGGGTAAAAGCATCGACTCCAGTTCGCCGAAAAACGCCGGGGAGTTCGGCACTTCGTGAACCATCCACATCAACAATACGAAATCGACTTTTTCATCGGCGCCGATGCGATCCGCTTCGCACCGGTGAAGCGTGATGCGACTTTCAAACGGCGTGTCTTTTATTTTGTCCCTGACTTTATCCAGCATGCCTTCCTGCAGATCACAGGCGATCACGCGGCCGCTTTCGCCGACCATCTCGGCCATGTCGATGGTAAAAAAACCCGGACCGCAACCCACATCCATGACGCGCATGCCTTCTTTGACGTACGGCGCCAGAATCTTCTTCGGATTCTGAAACCATCGGCGCCATTTCGTGTCGAGGCTGTCAGCCCTGGAAACCGGGCATACATGATGAGCTTTATTTTCACTTTTTGGATCGGGTGAATTCTTTGCGCCCGCGTTCATTGCCTTTTCCTTTCTCGAATGCGTTTAGCGCCTAGACTTTTAAATGAAAAAAAGGTTTTTCGAAAATTAGTGAATCGATCTGCTGTTCCTCTAGTCGCTATCCGCAGCAGACGCAGTAGCTGACCTCGCAGACTTCCGAGTAATAGACTTCCTGGCTGGAGCAGTATATGTCGCACTCGGCATAGCTGTAATCCAGACCTCCGCCGGACAGGGCGTTCAGGCCGTAACCCTCGCAGTAGTCCTGCGCCAGATCATGCTCGTCGTCGTAGCAGTCGTTCGTCTGGTCGTCATCATCGGCATCATCGTCCGCATCGTTATCGTCGTCGTCATCGTCATCGTCGTCATCGTCGTCATCGCCGCAGGCAAAAACGAAGCAAAAAGACAATGTCAGCATGAATATCAGGGTCAACCAGACCGTGTTTCTCATTTTTTTTTCTCCTTTATGACTTATGACTCGCGGTGAAAAAACCGCGCCAGATAACCCGCCGCCGCGGAAGGAATAACCACGGCGTCGCCGGCCAGCGTAGCCAATACGGCCAGAACCGTAAAGCGGGGACCTTCTTCATTGTGGCATAGCGTATAAAAACGGCGGCGCAGAAAAACATGAATTCCCTGCATTCCGAACGATACGATGTTCAGCCAGGCGTTGCCCAAAGCCAGCGCCAAAAAAAACATGGGGATGCTCATGACGCCGCAAAAAGCCGCCAGCCCCTCCCTCGGCGTGGTGGCCGCCGTGTCGAACGAGCGCGGGCGTTTCAGCTTCGCCCACTGGTAGGAGCGTTTGGCGTAATTTTCGAGATTTTTTCCAAAAGTCGGAAAGTGGTGCTTGACGACCATCGCGTGATCGACCTCGATCCCGCGCGCGCCGTCGAGCCGGTAACCGAATTCGTAATCCTCCACGTCGGCGCCCTCGAAACTCTCGTCGAATCCGCCCGAGGCCAGAAAAGCTTCGCGCCGAACCGCCGCGCACGCGGTTTCCAGGCTGCCGAAACGCTCGACGCCCGTGAACCAATCATGACAACGCAGCGCTTTGTATCGGGGAAAAAATCCGTCGACGGCCGGTTCCTTGTCGTAGACGCCGGAAAGAGCGACGAGATTTTCGTCGTCGCAAAAACGCTTTCGTACATGCGCCGCCAACCCGCTGCGGACAATGACGTCGGCGTCCAGGAATAAAAGCACTTCGCCGCGGGCCGCCCGGGCGCCTTTGTTGCGCGCCGCCGCGGGACCTTTGCCGGGAGCGTTGGAAAGCACGTGAAAACCGGCCGCGGCCAGCACATCCGCCCCGCCGTCCGCGGACCCGTCGTTAACGGCGATCAACTCGATGCGCTCTTCGGAGATCTCCGCCGCCGAAAGAGCCTCGACGAGCCTGGGCAACGTCGACACCGAATTATGAAAGGGAATGACGATGCTGATGAAAGGATCGTTGGGCAAAACTCAATCCGCGCCGGAATGGAAGTAAAAACCGACGGCCTGGCCTTCGCCGCCCGCCCCGCAATCGTCCTCGACGCTGAAACTCAAATCGATTTGCCCCTCATATGCGTCGGGCAATGTGATTTCCTCGGTGAAAGTCTCGCAGGACGCGTTGGGAAAATCAAATTGAATGGCGCGGCTCTCGCCGCCGTGACGGCAAAAGGCGATTCCGTGAGCCAGATTGCAGTCCGCGTCGCTTATCGTCAGGCGCACTTTGACCTCGGAATCTTCCGGTACGTCGACCGGCGCTTCCTGCGCGATATCGTCGACGAGAATCTCGATGCCCGAAACGGCCGGGGCGGCGTTCGCATCGGCGCAATACGGCTCGCGCATCCAGTCGTGCCCGGTGATGGGCGAATCGGAATTTTCGATCACCGGCGTCGGGATATTGACGTTCAAATCCTGAACGCTCAGATTGCCGTCGTCCAAATCCCCTTCGACAAATAGAAGGAAATCATCACCCGGTGAAAAGCGGGGCATCGTGGATTCGGTATAAACAACCTGCCGGTTGGCAACTTCCTCGTCCAGATCCCATATGTAAATCCTCGAGTCGCTATCATAGGCCAGCATCCGGCTGTCGCCCGACCAGATGGGAAACCGCGCTCCGCCGATCCAGGTCAATTCCAGATTCTTTTCGATCTCGTAAACATATGTCCGTATTCCCTTCCCGCCGTTTTCCCAAACCACCATCGGCGCCGCCACCAAAAGACCGTCGGGGGAAAATGCGGGCATGAGTCCTGGATCATCGCCGGCGGTCTCAAATTGCCCCGCAAAAGAAAGATAGATATGCCTGGCTTCGCCGGATTGCGTGTTGCGTATAAAAAGGCCCTCTTGCGTGGAGTAGGCGATCTGATTCATGGCCGCATCATAACTGCCCCGCGTCGCGGATTTGGCAATGAGTTCCGATCCGGCGGAGCTGACGGCGCATTGGCGCAAGTCGCCTTCTTTGGAATAAATGATCCGCCGTCCGTTAGGCGAAAGAAACGCCGAAGCCGTCGCCTCGGTTTGAGTCCGCGACCCGTCCCGCATGACAAAGGACGTCGTCTCATCATCGAGCGTCAATAAAAATGAGTCCGCTCCCGCGGCGATATCAAGGCCGATGAAATCGGCTTCAAAAAGAGTCGATATCTTCCCCGCGGCCAAATCCGACAGATGAACTCCCGGCAGGTCATTATAAATACCGCCCCAGATAACGACCTCGTCGATAACGTACTCGTCGTCCTGCTCTTGCGCCGGGCCGTCATCGGTTTCAGTATTCAGGGATTTTAAGCTGCATGCGCTGATGAGGCAAAAAACGATTATTGCATAAAATCCAATGATGATCCGCCGACGCATTCAAACTCCATGGGCTCACGGTGCGTTATTATTTACACGCCGCGGAATCGGCGCGTCAAGAACGTTTCAGAAGCATTCATAAATACCGGGCCGATGATTGTCTGAGGGTTATTCCGCCACAAAATTGATCTGGGTTTGCGCTTTTTCCTCGCCGTCGACGAGTAAAATGAAATTTATCAAGCCCAAATCCTCGTCAAAAGCTCCGCGGCTTCTGGCCCAAATGGTCCTTTGTCCCGTAAAAATAGGGATTCCAACGATCTCACTCAGGTTGTCTTTAAAAAACCGATTCGGGCCAAGCCAGTCGCTTCTGACGGGCTCGAACTGCAGGCTGTCGACACGGCCTGTGGCTTCGAAAATTTCGATCCACTCGGGATGATCGCTTTCGACTCGGACTTCATGCCCGCTAGCCCACCGGCCTTCGTCATCTTGGACGTCAATCGTCAGGGCAATCAATTTTCGGCCGTCGTTTTTCACATCCTCGACAATACCCATCCACGGGCCGATGTCCGCTTGCGATACTGCGCTGACTTTATCGTAAACATCCAGCTTCAGATCGACAGAGCCGCAATCGCCGTCTATGATCAGTTCCCGCATATCGTGCGTGATTTGAGGCGTCAGGCCAGGAGCGTATTGATAAAGCACCTGTATGTTCAATTGATCAAGAGCCGCATCGGAATTGAGAACTTCCAGTTCAACTTCATTGATTTCGCCTAATTGCTGATAATCGAGATAGCCGCTTAGATCGATTGGCTCACCGGGATGAAATGAGACACTGACATCATCAGCCCAATCGGCATCTTTCCCCACGACGCGCACGCGTATGGAAACATCGCCGGGAGATTCCGCTTCAAACTGCAAAATGAGCCCGAGGATCGGATAAGGTTCCCTGATTCGCGTCGATAGCCCAAGTGGATTGACCAGGTTTCGCGTCAGAACTCCGGTGGAAGTGAGCGGCGGATCCCAACGGCACTGGTCGCAAAGAAAAAGACCGAAGCCAAAAGGGTATAATTCCAGAACGTCGCCGGCATCGAGAACAAAACCGCGATCGTCTCCAAAAACCGCTTCTTTTTCATAGTTTATATTGTCGGAAACGGATTCATAGACCGGCACGTATACTTCAAGATAACCTCCACCTGTCGCGAAGCCCAGCTGATCCGCGTAATTCATAATCAAAGAAGCGTTTTCGCCTTCGACTTCCTCCAGAGAAAGAATACGGCCGTCGTCATCCCAGTAGTAAGATTGGCTGCTGACATCGATATGATGCCACTGCCCGTCAAACATGAGTTCCGCGGTGACGTGCCCTTCCAAAGAGTTTTCTCTGGTCTCGGACACATTCCAACCGATCAATTGCGCCAGGGAAAGAAAGACATTAGCGTGTTCGCCGCATTGTCCGTATCCCCAACCTTGAAAAATGTCGGGGACCATATAATTCCTTTCGAAACTTTCTCCCGAGTCCAAAGGGGGCGCAAAAAACTGAAGCCAGCGCCCGACAAATTCAAATAGCTTCAATGCGGTTTCTCGCCGTGAAAGGCCGGCCGTTTCGTTGTCCAGCCATTGCCGGATACTATCCACGCTGCGAAAATCGGGCTGGTTTGACGTGCGAAGGTTTATTTTCGAACAGGTTCGGCCGCCGGTGTTCTCCAATCGAATGTAAACGGGTGTTGAAGATCCGTTCGCGGAAGGCAGTTGCAGCGTCGCCGGGAAAGCATCAAGGTTTTCATCGACGATTCGTTCCGCATCCGAGGACCGTATCTCGAATTCCGAAGAATCCTCCAACTCGCCATCAACATATAAATCGACCTTATGGAAGCCGTCTCCAAGATCCAATTTTCGAACACGACTCACCGGAGTGGTTTCATCATCAATAATGAATTCTGCGTCGAGATCGACAATATCTTCGTCGATAGTCAGGTAAACATCCGGCGAAAAATAACGTACGCCGTTTAGCGGACCTTCAATGATGCGATCCGGAAATCCATAAGATTCGGCATCATCATCGTCAGGTGAATCCGTATCATCGTCATAAACATTGTCATCCGCGTCGTCGTCCGAATCGTCATCCGGCTCCATTGACCGTCCGATTTCATCGTCATCGCTGTCGCACGCCGCTCCGGTAAAAAAAATACTGACAAATAAAATAATGAGAGCCAATTGCTTTAGAGCCATTAGGAAATCCTTTGATGCTTATCCTGGAAAAACCTATCATTTCTCAGCCCAGATGGCTATTTAGATAAATCCATAATTCTTCTTAAGCTAAAAAATCGCCTCTTCAACAAATGGAGATCGCAAAACGAGAGGTCAGTATCGCTCTTGGGCTGTAAAGTCGACTTGCGTGTCCGCCATTTGCTCACCGTCAACGAGCAGGGAAAAGCGGACGGGACCGAGATCCTCGTCATAATCATCGCGGCTTCTTGCCCAGAACACCCATTGCGGCGTCCCGCGCGCCTCATATGCGTCGGTCGCGTATGGTTTTTGACCGAAAAACCGCCTGGGACCGCGCCAGCGGCTTATCACCGGTTCGATTCCCTGAAAATCGACGCGGCCCATGGATTCGATGATTTCGATCTGGTCCGAGTGATCCGAAACGACTTCAACATAATGTCCCTGAGCCCACTGGTCTTCGCCGCTCATCAGATCGGCATCCAGCGCTACGAGAGCCTTGGCATTGTTCAAAACGGCCGGGAAACCGTCACCCGTTTTGGCGGCGGAAAATCGAACATCGCTGATTTCACTCACATCGTTATGAAGCTGAAACTCCATATTCAATCCATCGCAATCGCCCTGCGCGTTCACGGACAGGTTGTCCGGCGAAATCTGGGGTGTAATGCGTGAAGAGTATTGGAAAAACGCTTCGATCTTTATTTTACCGCCGGCCGTTTCATCTTCGGAAATTTCGATATGGATGTCATGGATCTGGCCCAGGGTTTCGTAATCCAGGTATGGGCTTAAATCCACAGCCGTTTGATACGCAAAAACGACGTTTACCTCGACAGTGATTTCCGAAATGACGCCTTGAATTGTTAACTTGACGGTCGCATTCCGGCCTTCGTTACTATCCGATTGCAAAAGCAGGCCCAGGATCGGATAAGGTTCATGAATGTTTGTGGAGACATATTCCTCGACATTTACAGTCCGGCGCAAAACGCCCGTTCCCGTCAAAATGGGATCCCAATCACAGTCCACGCACATGGCAAGTCCGAATCCGAACGGGTACAGTTCAAGAACATCATCCGGTTCGAGCGAAAAGCCCGCCTCTCCCCTGAACTGAGGCTCGAAACTTTCGCTGGTATTATCCTGTGCGCTTTCGTACTGCGGCAGATACATTTCCATGATGCTTCCGCCGATGGAAAAACCGAACTGGTCCGTGTAATCGAGGATCAAAGACGCATTGTCGCCCTCGATTTCCTCCAGCGATAAAATCCTTCCGTCGCGGTCGGGATAATAGGCGTGGTTGCCGACATCGAAATGATGCCATGATCCGTCGTATCGGACTTCAGCGCCCATGTGGCCGGACAAAGAATTGATCCGCGTGCCATCGGCATTGAATCCGATCATCTGCAAAACGGAAACGAAAATCTCCGAGTGATTCTCGCACCATCCGTAACCCAGACCATTGAAGAGCCCGGGGAACGTATAATCACGCCAGGCCTGCTCGTCATTTCTCGGAGGGGCGCTGAAATAAATCCAATGCTCGACAAAATCCAGGGTAAACAAAGCCTTTTCCCTGAATGTCATTCCTTCCGTTTCCTCCTGAAGCCACAGTTGCAAACTTTCTGCGCTTGTGAAATCCGGCTGCCCGGACGTTCTCAATCCAATATCCGCGCATGCGCGATCGGAGGTATTTTTCAATGTGATACGAACCGGCGACATGGCTCCGCCGGCCTCCGGGAGCAGAAACTCAGCCGGAATTGTTTCGAGATTTCGGTTTTCGATGAGCTTCGTTTCCGCACTTAAAATCTCGAAAGTGGAGCTTTCCGCAAGCACGTCGCCGATGTATAAATTGACATAATGCCGTCCGTCATCGAGTTCCAGCCATTGGATACGGCTCAACGGCCGCGGATCGCCGTCCACCTCCACATACCCGCTTTGGCTTACAACTTCTTCATCCAGAGTGAGCAAAATTCTCGAATTGTAATAGCGCACCCCGTCGATGGGACTTTTTATGAGTCTTTTATAAAAAACCGGGGTATCCGGCGGATCGTCGAATGAGTCGTCATCCATGTCATCGTCATCGTCCGCGACGGGCGCGTCGCTCAAACGCGATTGATCATCATCGTCGCCGGCGCACGACACGCACATTATGGCGATGATTCCGACCACAAAACACAATGATAAGAGCGTCTTCGACATGAAAAATATTTTATGCGCAATAAATCACTGTCGCAAGTGAGGATCGGCGGATGGGCGCCTTCATTTTTTGATGCGAATCAGCAGGGAATTGCGGTGCGCTTTCAAACCTTCCATTTCGGCCAGATCCGCGGCCTCGGCGTACAAGGTTTGCGCCTTCCCCAAATCCTCGATGTGAATCCAGGTGCTGATTTTGAGGAAATTGAAAACCGATAATCCTCCGAAGGATCGGGCCGCGCCGCCGGTGGGAAGGACATGATTCGGTCCCGCGCCGTAATCGCCCAGAGCCTGCGCCGTTTTTGAGCCGATGAAAAGCGCGCCGTAATTTTTCAGTTTCGATGCGATCTTTCCGGCGTTCGGCGCCATGACCGATAAATGCTCCGGCGCTATAAGGTCGCAGATTGAAATCGCGGTTTCGACATCCGGCGCCACGGTGAAAAAGCTGTTTTGCAATGCCCGGCGGGCGATATCCGCCGTGGGCAAATCGGCAAGCTGCGCCGCAAGTTCTCTTTGCACGCCCAGCGCCGTCTTCTCATCCAGCGCGACCAGGGCGACCATGGCGTCGGGATCGTGCTCGGCCTGCGCGAGCATATCCGCCGCGACGCACGCGGGATCGGCGCTTCCATCCGCAACGACCACGTATTCCGAAGGCCCCGCGGGCATATCGATTCTCACCTGCCCGCTGACAAGCCTTTTCGCCGCGGTCACGAAAGCGTTGCCCGGTCCCACGATAACATCGCAGGCGGGCACGTCCCCCGCTCCGAAGGCCAGAGCCGCAATCGCCTGCGCGCCGCCGATGCCTAAAAGAAAATCCGCTCCTGCCACTGCGCACGCCGCCAGAATCTCGACTTTCGGTCCGGGCGAGGCGACCCATACGGTTTTCACTCCCGCCGCGCGGGCCGGGATCACGGTCATCAGCACGCTGGAAGGAAGCGGATAACGGCCGCCGGGCGCGTAGCAAGCGGCCCGCTCGACCGGCCTGACGAAATGCCCCGCTTTGCCGCCTTCGACATCCGCGGACAAATCCACCAGGCATTTGCGCTGGGCCTTCGCAAAAGCATCAATCCTCGCGGCGGTATTTTTTAAAAGCGCGCGTTTTTCCGCGCACAAGGATTCATAAGCTTGTTCGAAGTCGCCGCGGTCATAAATCCATTTTTCGTTGCTTTCGATATCACCGAAGCGCCGCCCGTATTCCACGAGGGCTTCGGCGCCGCGTTTTCGAATATCTTCAATAATCTCGAACGCCGCTTTGGAAGCTTCGAGATCGTCGGCGATCTCCCGCCGGACTCGGATCTGATCGGCTGCGACGCGCTTCAGCAACGATTCACTCATTTTGACTTTCCCCGCGTCTCTTTCGCGTTGCCCGGCCTTCTGGAAATTTTCAGGGAGCGCCGGTCCAGTTCACGCTCGACTTCATCGAGCCCTACGCCTTTGGAAACCATTTTCGCCAGCGTAAAATAAATCAAATCCGCCGCTTCCCAGACGATCGCGTCTTTCGACTGCGCGTCGGCCAGTTCGCCGGCTTCTTCCAATAATTTCGCCTTGAGCAAATCCGCGTCGCGAAAAAGCCGCGCCGTGTACGAACCTTGCGGCGCGTTACTCAAACGCCCGGCCAGGCGGCGCGCCAAATGCGTGATCCCGGCGTCGTCGCCCCAGCACGTCCGCGTATCGAGATGGCAAAACCCGCTTCCGCCTTGCGCGACCGTAAAACGCAAAGCATCCCGATCACAGTCCAGATCCACGCGCAGCAGTTTTTGCGTCGCGCCGGAAGTTTCCCCTTTGATCCATAAACCACGCGAGCGCGAGTGATAAACGCCTCGCTGCCTTTTCACGGCTTCGCGCAGGCTTTCCAAATTCGAATACGCCAGGCCTAGCGCCACGCCGTGCGCGTCGACGACCACCGTCGGCCACAAACCGTCGGGCCTGTCCGATGAAAGCGGCGCCGCGATGGCGTCGCCCAGATCCATGCGCCCGCTGTACAAAGCCATGCCCACCTGCGCGTCGGCGCCCAAGGCGTCGGCTTCGGCGATTTCCTCCGGCGTCGTAAAACCGCCGGCGACGGTCAATTGCGCGTCGCCGCAGGCTTCTTTCAGGGCCGCCACGCGCTTCATGGCCGTTCCCTTCATCCGCCCTTCCCGCTCCACGAATGTCACGAGAAATCCGCCGGCATACTCTCGAAGCTCTTTCATCCGATCGATGATTCCCGTCCCGGTTTTCGTGCGCCATCCGTCCACAACGACCTCGCCGTCCACGGCGTCCAGCGCGGCGACGACGCGATCCTTAGGAAGCTGCTTTAGAATCTCGGGCGTAGCGGCGGTTCCCAAAACGACTTTCGTCACGCCCGCGTCGAGCCAGTCCAGCGCCGACTGCGCGTCGCGGATTCCGCCGCCGACGCGGCAAGGCGCGACGCGGACCAGCTTCTTTATCACTTCCGCGTTGTCGCCTTGCCTTAGCGCCGCATCCAGGTCCACCACGGCGATCTCTCCGGCCAGGCGAAATTTTTGGGCGATGGGAATCGGGTCTCCGGCGTCGATGGCCTTTTCTTTTCCGCCGATAAGTTGCACGGCATGACCGCCCATCAGATCAATGGAAGGAATAATCACAAGCGCACCTCCACGCCGTTTTCTTTCAAGTATTTTTTCACGTCGCCCACGGTATATTCCCCGTAATGAAAAATCGAAGCCGCCAAAACCGCGTCGGCGCCGGCCCGCACCCCCTGCAGAAGATGCTCCGGGCTGTCGGCGCCGCCGGAGGCGATGATCGGCACATTGACCGCATCCGCCGCCGCGCGCAGAAGCTTAAGATCATACCCTTCCCGCGTGCCGTCTCTATCCCAGCATGTGAGAAGGATTTCCCCGGCGCCTTTATCGCAGGCGTCTTTCATCCACTGCACGACGTCCAGTCCCGTATCGTCGGCGCCGGAAAGCACGACGACCTGCCATCGGCCTTCGGCGACGCGCTTGGCGTCCACGGCCAGAATCGTGCATTGCCTGCCGAACCGCCGGGCGATCACGTTCAGCAGTTCCGGATCCTTGACGGCGGCGGTATTGATTCCGACCTTGTCCGCCCCGGCCTCCAGGAGATTTTGCGCGTCTCGGGCGCTGCGCACGCCCCCTCCCACGGTGAGAGGAATCGACAGCGCTCCGCGCACTTCTTCGACGGTTTTGAGCGCCGTCCGGCGTCCTTCCGGCGTAGCGGACACGTCCAGCAGGACCAATTCGTCGGCGCCCTGCTGCTCGTAGGTTTTAGCCCGCTCCACCGGGGAACCGGCGTCGCGAAGCCCTTGAAATTTCACGCCCTTGACCACGCGCCCATCCGCTACGTCCAGGCAGGGGATAATTCTTTTCGTCAGCATGCCGCGTCCTCCCGATCCAGCCAGCGTTTCAAAAGCCCCAGCCCCCACGGTCCCGAAAGCTCCGGGTGAAACTGGCAGGCCAGAATCGATCCGCGCTCCATGGCGGCCACGAAGGACCCGCCGTAATCGGCCCGGGAGGCCGTCCATCCCGGCGGCTGCTCGCAAAGGCGGTAGGAGTTGGCGAAATAGGCATAGCCGGCTTGAAGCAGCGCGCATCCGGGCGTAGGCTCGGTCATGTTCCAGCCCAGTTGCGGCACGCGAAGGCAATCGGGGAAACGCCGTACTTTTTCCGGGATGATTCCAAGCCCTTCGACTCCGGGATCCTCCTCGCTGGCCGCGCAAAGAAGCTGCAGACCCAGGCATACGGCAAGCGTCGGCCGGTTTTGCGCAAACCGTTTTTGCAGCGGCTCGACCAGTCCATTTTTTTCAAGCATTTCCATTCCGGCGGCAAAAGCGCCGACGCCGGGCAAAACCGCATGCGTCGCCGCGGCGACTTCGCCGGGATCATCGCTAAAATACTCCCGGGCGCCCGCGCGGCGCAGACCGGCCACTACGGAAGCGAGATTGGCGACGCCGGTTTTAATCACCAGCACTTTTCTCATGCGAGGATTCCTTTCGTGCTGGGAACCTGCCCGGAACCATCAATGGCCAAAGCCTGTTTCAACGCCAGCGCCACGGCCTTGAAAGCCGCTTCGGCCCGGTGGTGGTCGTTATCGCCGTACAGCACTTCCACGTGCAAAGCGATGCGCGCTTCACTTGCAAAACTGCGCAAGGCGTGGGCGATATTTTCACTGGACAGATCGCCGATCTTCTCCCGCGCAAGCCCCAGATTGACGACGCCGCAGGCTCTTCCCGATATGTCCACCGCCGCGCGTGCCAGCGCCTCGTCCATGGGCGCAAGAGCCCATCCGAAACGCGCGATGCCTTTGCAGTCGCCCAGGGCCTGCCGAAGCGCCGATCCCAAAACGATGGCGCAGTCCTCCACGGTGTGATGATCGTCCACGTTAAGATCGCCCTTGCAGGAAAGCTCAAGGTCCATCCGCCCGTGCTTGATCAGCGCATGCAGCATGTGATCGAAAAAACCGACGCCGCTTTCGATCTTCGCTTTGCCCTCACCGTCGAGAGTCAGCGCGCAAGCAATGTCCGTCTCACTGGTTTTTCTCGTGATGGTCGCCTGTCTTTTTGTCATGGCAAAAGCTCCTTAAATTCACGCCAGTCGCTTATCACGCGGGCGGCGCCCGCGGCGTGCATTTCACTTTTTATGTTTTCGAAATTTTTCTTTGATTCGGCAAAGCCCAGGGGCAAAGCGCCGGCCCGGCGCGCGGCGGCGACGCCGCCGGCGAAATCGGCGATCACCCAGTTTCGCTTTGGCGCATTTGATTCAAGAACCGAATCGAGTTGCGCGCCTTTTTCATCGATGACGTTGACTAAATATCGTCGCGATAAACTATCAATCACATCCTGATTAATATTCGATTCGATGACTTTAATAATGATGCTTTCCGGTCGGCATATCGTTTCGAGCGCCCGCGTCAGGCGCTGAAAACTTTCCTCGTCGCCCGGGCACGTGATGCGTATTCCGGAATCGAATCCTTCCTGCTTTGGGAAATAGCGCACGGCAATGCCGAAACCCGCCATGGCGTCGAGCATCCAAAGCGGATCATGAAAACGGGCGTAAACGAAATTCGCGTGAGAATTCGTCGGCCGCGCGCCAAGATCACGCAGAAAGTCATGTAATCGCTTTCGCTCTTCACGGGCGCGGGCCACATAGCTGTCCACGTACTCACCGCCTTCGGCAAGACCTTTTTGCGCCAGCGCCAGCGATGCGCTGGAAACGGGAAACGGCAATCCGCCGCGCCGCAAAGGCTCGATCAAATGCGCGGGGCCGGCAAGATACCCCACACGCAGGCCCGCCATTCCCCACGCCTTGGAGAAGGTGAATATGGCGACAGCGTTGGGCAGGCTTAAAACATTTGCCGTCAAATCCTTATCCGCAAAATGCGCATAGGCCAGATCCACCAGCAAAAGCGCATGCGGCGCCGCCAGACTCATTCGTCGCAAATCCTCGGGCGTCGCGATGCATCCCGTGGGATTGTTCGGCGAGGTCACGACGATGATTCCCGTGTCGTCATTGACGGCGGCCAGAACGTCATCCGTGGGAAAATCATCTCCCGGCCAGGGCACATTGACCACGCACCCTTCGGCCAGCTTCGCAAAGTAAGCGAACATCTCGAAATAAGGCCGGGGCAATATCATTTCCCGGCGCGCGTGCAGATAGACGCGGCAGCAGCGCATGATCGCGTCGTCGCCGCCGGCAGTAATGAGAATCTGCTCAGGATCGACGCCTAAATGTTTTGCGATCATCCGCTCCAAAGGCCGGGCGCTGGTATAGCGGTTCAGATGCTCGGCGTGGGCGTCGCCGAAAACCTCGAAAACGGACGCCGGCGGCGCCAGTCCCTCATTGGCGTCGAGCTTCAAATCCGTCGGCGCGGCGCCTTTGGGCGGCGCATACTCCCGCAGGCCCTCCATAAACGCCGCCGGGCGTGGTTTGGGTCCACTACTTTGCGTCATGCTTTGACCCCCATTCACGAAACGAGCTGATCCGGCGCGGTCACCACGATGTCGGCGCCGCCCCGGGCCTTGATCCTCGGGATCAGAAAAGGCAATTCATCCCTCGGCACGGCGGCCTTCACCGCGTACGCGTCCTCGCCGAAAAGCGGCGCAACGGTGGGCTTTTTCATGCACGGCAGAAGCTTCACCAGTTGATCCAGCTTATCCGCCGGAACATTGACCTCGATCATGACGCGCTTTCTGGCGTTAAGGACCGATTCCATAAGCAGGACGAATCGCTCGATGGCTTTTTTCTTCTCCCGGTTTTTCAGGGCTTTCGGATTGGCGTAAAAACGCGTGGAGGAATGCATCAGCACATCCACGATCTCCAGGCGCGCGGCCTTAAGCGTGGTCCCGGTGGCGGTATTGTCGATGATGCAATCCGCGTCTTCCGGCGGGAAAACCTCCGTGGCCCCGTAGGAACGCACGAACGAGGCTTTCATCTTCCGTTTTTTAATCCAGGCTTTGGCGAGCTTTTCATATTCCGAAGCCACCACCAGGCGGCGCTTGGGGAGCTTGCCGTCTTTGAGAAATTCCGCGTGCGCCGCCGCCACGACGCGCACCGGATCGAGCTGCGTATCCAGCAGTTCGACCAGGTCGGCTCCGAGTTCCGCCACCCAATCCGCCCCTGCGAATCCGATGTCCCGGGAACCGAGATGCAACATCTCGACGATGTTTTGAGGTTTCAGGATTTTCGTTTCGAATCCGGGAAGGCAGACCCGCGGCCTGTAATCCCGCTGAACCCAGTCGGTCCGAATCCCCGCATCGGCCAGCAAGTTGGTCACGCCCTTCGCCATGCGGCCTTTCGGCAATGCCAGGCGAAGCGTCGCTGAATTGTTTTTCCCGAACATTTGATTCCCCTTTTTAAAAACGCAATAAAAAACCGGCTTTTTAAGCCGGCGTTTTGGTTTTTGCTTGACGATCAGGCTACACCATCATCCGGCCCTTTCATTGGGCGAATGGTGATGGTTATGTCGCGTCATACGAATCATGAGCAAAATCTATGGCTTTCGTAATATTTTGTCAATCTGAAAGCGGGTTTTTCAATTCTCCGCGATCCGGGCTTACGCTTTGAGCGCTCCGATGGTTCATTTCAAGGTTGATAAATTCATTCCCATCAGATATTAGGTCAAATGTCACGTTTCTTTATAAATTTCCTTGAATTTAACGAGGAACTCAGTTGAAAAAAATTGTCATTACGGGAAGCGCCGGATTTATCGGATTTCATCTTGCCAAAAGATTTCTGGATGAAGGGCGCGAGGTCGTCGGCCTCGATAATTTCAACGATTACTATCCGAAAGAGATCAAAAAGCAGCGCGACGCGATTTTGCGCGAAAATCCTCGTTTCATCTCACGACACGTCGATATCGCCGACACCGCTTCAATTGAAAAAGTTTTCAAGGAATTCGAGGTCGATCTCATCGTCAATCTCGCGGCGCAGGCCGGCGTCCGCTACGCGCGGATCAACCCCATGGCTTACGTGCGGTCCAACCAGGTGGGATTTGCCAATATTCTCGAAATGGCGCGCCATCACGGCGTCAAACGAATTTTATATGCCTCGTCATCTTCGGTCTACGCCGGCGTCAAGGAGACGCCCTTTCGCGAGGATCAGCCCGTGGACCGGCCTATCAGCCTTTACGGCGCCACGAAGAAATCCAATGAACTGGCCGCGCACTGCTACACGCATCTATACGGCATACAGACCATCGGCCTGCGTTTTTTTACGGTTTACGGTCCATGGGGAAGGCCGGATATGGCCATGTGGATTTTTGCGGAAAAGATGCTGGCGGGCGAGCCCATACCGGTTTTCAATTACGGCGACATGCGCCGGGATTTCACGTACATCGACGACATTGTGGACGGGGTGGCCCGGCTGTCTTTCGCCGAAGGGCTTAAACCCTATGAGATTATGAACATCGGCAATCACCGAAGCGAAAAGCTCATGGACCTCATCGACCTGATCGCAAAAGGCCTGGGCGTGGACGTGAAATGCAACATGCTTCCCATGATGCCCGACGACGTTCCGGCGACCTATGCTTCCATCGAGCGGATCAACAAGGCCTGCGGCTTCGAGCCCAGAACCACGATCTCAGAAGGCGTCCCCAAATTTTTGGAATGGTACCGGGCTCATCCCGATCTGGCCGAAATCGTAAAAAACTGGCGGGACAAGTCAAAGTAAATCAAGGCTGTGCTCGGGGAAGAAGAAACCTCTCCTGCACAGCCGGGGGCGGCTGTGCCACACACGATCTGCCCGGGCGAAATATTTCACCTTTCACCTTGCCCCTTTCACCTTGCCCCTTTCACCTTGCCCCTTTCACCTTGCCCCTTCACCTTGCCCCTATATATAACCCAGGTCTTTCAAGCGTTTCTTGATCTTCGCTTCTTCTTCCTCGCTGTACTGCGCGCCGTCCAGCTTTTCGAGATAACCGAGAATTTCCAGAGTCTGAATGATCCTGTCATGGCTTTGCTCGGGAGTTTCATTCGCCGTATCCACGCGAATTTCCGCGTCTTCCGGCGGTTCATAGGGATCACTGACGCCGGTGAAGTTTTTGATTTCGCCCGCCAGGGCTTTTTTGTACAGGCCCTTGGGATCGCGTTCTTTTAGAACATCAATAGGGCAGTCCACGAAAACCTCCACGAATCGCCCGATCAATTTGCGGTTTTGATCCCGGATGGCTTTGTAAGGACTGATGGCCGCGGCGACGGCGATCACACCGTTTCGCGTCAGCAGATTGCAGACGTATCCGATCCGCAAAATGTTGATGTCCCGGTCTTCCTTGGAAAAAGAAAGGCCTTTGCTAAGGTTGGTGCGCACTTCGTCCCCGTCGAGGACTTCGACGTTCAGCCCGCGCTCTAACAACGTTTCCTCGACCATTTCCGACAGCGTCGATTTTCCCGATCCCGATAATCCCGTGAACCATAAAGTAAATCCTTTTCTCATCGCTTAACTCCTATTGATTCTTTTCAATGATGGATGTTCCGATCATGTCCTCGGGCACGTCCAGATCAAAATAGTCGAGGATGGTCGGGGCAATGTCGTAAATCGAATATTTATCGCACTTCGTCGTCTTCTGGCCTTCGGGAAGGCTCAGGATGAAAATGCCGTTGTAATCGTGGTTGGCGTCGTCGGGGCCGGTGTCGTTTTCAAAGATATGAATTTCCCCGGTTCCGATCTGCGCGGCGCTGCGCCAATTGAGATCGCCGAAATAAACGATCAGATCCGGCGCGACGTTTTTCACTTCCCTGTACAGATTCTCCGGGCGATGCACGACGGTGCCGATGTTCTCGCCCTTCTCGTCGACGATTCCCTCAAAGTCTTTTTGAAGCTGATCCCGGAATGCGTCATAATCATCGGATTCGATCACGCCCTGCGGCTCGCGGCCTTTGACGTTGATAAAAATGCGGCTGTAATAACCGCCTTCGCCCCAGACTTTGGTTCGCGACCAGTCGATCATGTCGTTTTTCAATCGTCCCGGCTCTTTGGGCTCTTCCTTCAAGACCAGGTAGCCTTTTTGGATCAGCCACTCGTTGATGCAGATGGCGCCGACCATGGATTTCGCGCCGTGATCCGACACGACCATGACCGCGGTTTCGTCATCCAGAACCGCCAGCAGTTCACCGATTCGCTCGTCGAGGTATTTGTAGTAATCCCGGATGGCGTATCGATACTTGGAATCGGATTCGTGCAGGCGGTGGTTTTTCGCGTGGTAGCGCCAGAAGCCGTGATGGATGCGGTCCACGCCCATTTCCACCATCATGTAAAACTCGTGCTCGCCCTTTTTCAGCGCATCGAGAAAAACCTTGAAGCGCCGCTCGGTCATCTCGTAAATCTGATCGAGCAGCCAATCCTTGTCATTGGTGCGAAATTTCCGCACGTCGATCACGTAATCGCCCCCGGCGGCCTTGTCGATCAGCGCGGCGGCTTCCGGCGGGGACGTCCATTGCACGTCCTTGCTCGGCGCCAGGAAACTGCTGACCAGCACGCCGCGCAGTGGTTTCGGCGGGTAGGTCTGCGGCACGCCGAGAATGAAGCTGGAAAGGCGCTTGCGTGACAGATAATTCCAAACGCGTTTTTCTTTCACGTAATCGTTGTTGGCGAAAAACAGGTCGTCGTAGCCGTGATCGGCGCGGTTGCGGAATCCGTAAAAGCCGAGCTGCCCCGGGTCCTTGCTCGTCATCATGGCGGTCCACGCCGGAACCGTGATGGGAGGATCGGTGCTGCGCAGAGGCGCGTAATGCCCCCGGTCCATCAGGCTCTTCAAATTCGGGAGGATCGACGCGAATTCATCGAACACCAGCGTCGGTTCGGCGCAATCCAGACCGATAACGACCATTTTTTTCATAATTCACTCCCTTGATTTAATGACAGTCGAAAATGTTGAATTTTGCAAAAAGCGTGTCATTCCGACCGGAGCGAAGCGTAGTGGAGGAATCCCTTCAAGAAAAACGAACCGGTTGCTTAAAGGGATTCCTCGACTCGCCCTGACGGGCTCGCTCGGAATGACATTGCGTTGGTCTTTCAATCGGTGCATTTATCGACAGCCTCTTTACAGATACCCGAGATTTTTCAGCCGCTTCTTGATGGCGGCGATCTCCTCAGCGGTCAATTCCTCGGCGGCTTTATCACTTCGCCCTTCGCTCATTTTCTCGCTCACCAGGTCACGCAGAACGTAAACGATGAACTCCGTCGGGCTGGAAAAGCCCGAATCCCCTACGATCACGCGGATTTTATCATAAAGTTCGCGCGGGATTTTGATCGTCACTTTGCTCATAAAGCACTCCTATAAGGCTCCAGATAGGCTCTGATTGGAGTGTACGCTTCGATAAATGCCTTGTCAACGCGAAAAAAGGAGGAAGGAGAAAATATGATGGAGGAAGGAAGAAGGAGGAATTCGGAATAGAGCCCGCCAGGGCGGCATAATTCAGCCCATCAGGGTGACAGAACAGAGCCGCGCACGAAGCCGCGCCGCCAGGCGCGGCGAGAGTAAGCGGGTAAATAGCAGCCCTGCGAAAGCGTCGGACTCAAGTCGTGATTCAATTCAGCACGTAAAGGCGACGCAATTCAGCCTGAAGGGCGTTATAATATCAGCCCCGGGCGTCAGCGCAGGGGATAAAGGGATTCCTGGGCATCAACTTTGCGCTGATGGGGCAACCCCCATGCAAACGGGCACAGGAGTCCGCCCTTTATTCCTCCTTCTTCCTTCATATTTCATCCTTTCATCTTGCCCCTTTCGCCTTGCCCCTTTCCCCTTAAACAATTATCCTGACAAATCTTCGATCTCATGGAGATGAACATGGGAATTTTTTCGCGAAAGAAAACCAAGGCGATGGTGGTCGGGCTGGACGGCGTTCCGCATACGCTGCTCACCGACCTGATGGAAAAGGGCGTGATGCCCAACATGAAAAAGATCACCGCGGCGGGCAATCTGCGCCAGATGGAAGTCACTGTGCCGGAAATATCGGCGGTGAGCTGGCCCAGCTTCATGACCGGCGTCGATCCGGGAACTCACGGCATCTTCGGCTTTTCCGAACTGCGTCCCAACACATACGACATGTTTTTTCCCTGCTACAGCGACTTAAAAGCGCCGGCGATCTGGGACACGTTGGAAAAGGACGGCAAGCGCTCCGTGGTTTTGAATCAGCCCGGCACGTACCCCGCCCGCCGCATAAACGGCGCGCTGGTTTCCGGATTCGTGGCCATCGAACTTCACAAGGCGGTTTTTCCGGCCAAATACATCGGAAAACTGCGCCGCCTCGATTACGAAATCGACATCGACACAAGCCGCGCCCGCGACAATCATAAATTCGCCATGCAGGATCTGGAGCGCACGCTGGAAGGACGCGTCAAGGCGGCGCAGCTTCTATTGGAGCAGGAGCAGTGGGACTTTTTCGAGGTCGTGGTGACCGGCACGGACAGGCTGCATCATTATTTATGGCACGCGCTGGTCGATGAGAACCACGAGTTGCATGAAAAAGCGATCGATTATTACCGTAGCGTCGATAAATTCGTCGGGCAAATGGCCGACGCCTACGCACGGGCCGCAAAAGACGATTCCTTGGGCGGCTTTTTCATGCTCAGCGACCACGGATTCTGCGCTTTGGAAAAGGAAGTCGCCCTGACGCGCTACCTGGTCGAAACCGGTCTGATGGCTTTCGAGACCGACGCGCCGGAGCAACTGGGCCAAATCAGCGAATCCTCGAAGGTGCTGGTCATGGACCCGAACCGCATCTACGTTCATCGAAAAGACAAATTTCCCAAAGGCGGCGTCGACGCGGCGGATGTCCCCAAGGTGATTGAAGACACGAAAGCCGCTCTTGAAGAACTTACGTACGACGGCAAGAAGCTGGTGCGCCGGCTCTTCGACCGGGAGGAAGCTTTCCACGGCCCGCTGGCCGGCCAGGGGCCCGACCTTGTGGCCGTGTCCATCGATGGATTCGACTTCAAAGGCGGCGTGGACCGCTCCGAGGTTTTCGGACATTTCGGCCTGTCGGGTATGCACAATCAATATGACGCTTTTTTGTGGACCACGAAATCCGTGAACGAGATTCCGCAAATCACGCAAGCGGCGGGGCTGATTCTCGATCATTTACGTTAAGTTCCATGCATAAACTGACATTTCAATTCGCCACAGCCGCGAAATGACCCCATCTTTCCTTTGAGGCAATAAGTTTGCCTGCTTGTTATCGGCCCAGGGTAATCATAGCTTGCTTGATACCGCCGTACCGAAAGAGTATTGTCTGTTTCGTCGCAATATTGGCGAGGCTTTTTATGCGAAAAATTACTCGATTCACCCTGCTTGTCACCGCGCTGCTGCTCGTCGCAACGCCGGCTTACGCGTACGTCGGCCCCGGCGCCGGTTTCGCTTTTATCACGAGCTTCTTTTTCCTGATCGCCACCTTTTTTGTCGCCCTTTTTTCGGTCATGATCTGGCCGATTCGCTTTCTGTTTATCTGGCTGCGCCGGCGGCGTGCGCTCAAAAACGCCAAAGTCAATAGAGTTGTGGTTCTGGGACTGGACGGCATGGATCCGGATCTTACGGAGAAATGGATGGCCGAAGGCCACCTGCCGAATTTCAAAGCGCTTTCGGAAAAGGGGAGTTTTTCCCGGCTGCAAACCACGTATCCCGCGGTCAGCCCCGTCGCCTGGTCAAGCTTCATGACCGGCGCCAATCCGGGGCGGCACAGGATTTACGATTTTCTTTCCCGGGATAAAAACACTTATCTACCCACGTTGTCGTCCGCCTATATCGGCAACGCAAAAAAGACCATCAAACTGGGAAAATACCGAATCCCCGTCGGCAAGCCGGATATCCGCCTCCTGCGTAAGAGCAAGCCCTTCTGGGTCGTCCTGAGCGATCATGGCGTGCGCTCTTCGATTTTGCGCGTTCCCATCACTTTTCCGCCGGACAAATTCAAAGGTGTGCAGCTTTCGGGCATGTGCGTGCCGGATCTGCTGGGCAGCCAGGGGACGTTCAGCTTTTTCACGACCCGCGCCATCGACATGGGCGACGACGCCGAAGGCGGCGTCGTTTTGCCTTTAACAAAAAGCGGCAAGGAATACCTGGGCGAAATCAAGGGACCGCCCAATTCGCTGGTGGAAGGCTCGCCGGACATGATTCTGCCGTTCAAACTGAGCAAGGGCAAAAACGGCGCTTGCAAACTGACGCTTCCCGACAAAACCTACTGGCTTGAAGTCGGTAAATTTTCCGGGTGGTTGCCGGTGAAATTCAAAGCCGGCCTGGGAATCAAAGTTTCGGGCATCGCGCATTTCCTCGTCACCGAGTTCGGCGATGAAGTCAGCCTCTATGTGACGCCGATCAATTTGGATCCGGAGCGCCCGGCCTTTCCCATCACCAATCCGCCGGCCTATTCCATGTACCTGGCCAAGCAGATCGGCCCGTACGCCAATTTGGGGCTGGCCGAGGACACGTGGGTTCTCAACGAAGGTTTGCTGACCGACGACCAGTTCCTCAAGGAATGCGAATTGATCCACGAGGAACGGGAGCAAATGTTTTTCGACGCGCTGGAGAAAACTCGGAGCGGCGTGGTCGTTTGCGTGTTCGATGATACGGACCGGATACAGCACATGTTCTTCCGCTACCTCGAAAAGGACCACCCGGCCCTTTCCCATTACCCGGAAAGCGACCGCAAGGACGCGATCCTCGATCTTTACAAAAAGACGGACGTCATGCTCGGGCGCGTGATGAACCAGATCAAAAAGGACGACGCCTTTTTCGTGATGAGCGACCATGGATTCAAGCCGTTCGTCCGCGGCGTCAACCTCAACACCTGGCTTCACCAAAACGGCTATCTGGCTCTTAAACCCGACAGCAAAAAAGGCAAGTGGCTGTCAAACGTCAACTGGGAAAACACCCGCGCCTATCAGGTCGGCCTCGGCGGATTTTATCTGAACCTCAAAGGCCGCGAGGCCAAAGGCATCGTCGAGCCTGGCGCGGAAGCCGAAGCGCTGATCCGGGAATTGATCGAAAAACTGACGAACCTGCCCGATGAGGAGAGGTCCGAGATCGGCATCAACGACGTCTGGGCGGCCACAGACATTTACAAGGGCCCCTACGTGGGCGAGGCGCCGGACCTGATCATCGGATATAACGTCGGATATCGCGCGGGTTGGGACGGCGTCACGGGCGTCATCACGGACAAGGTCTTCGACGACAACGTCAAAGCCTGGAGCGGCGATCACTGCATGGATCCCCGAAAAGTCCCCGGCGTATTGTTTTCAACTTCGAAAATAACAAAAGACTCCCCGTCGATCATGGATATCGCCCCGACAGTCCTGGGGCAGCTCGGCGTCAAAAAGCCCGGGTACATGGACGGCGAATCACTTATGGAGCAAGGTTCCAAGGAGGCGGTCTCATGAACCGCGAATTAAAATATCTGATTATCGCGACGGCGCTGGTCATGCTGCTCGCCGGCGGCTGTGGTTCCGGCAAAAGCGCCCCGGCAAACGGCGAGGCCAAAGTCATGGTTCTGGCCTTTGACGGCCTCGACCCGATCCTTCTCAATCAATGGATGGACGAGGGCGCTTTGCCCAATTTCGTCAAACTGAAAAAGGACGGCGATTTCAAAAAGCTGGGAACTTCGATCCCCCCGCAAAGCCCCGTGGCCTGGTCCAATTTCATTACCGGCCAGAATCCGGGCGGACACGGGATTTTCGATTTCATTCACCGGGATCCCAAGACCTATCTGCCGTTTTTATCCACCACGAAAACGCAGGCTCCGGAAAAATTCTGGAAACTCGCGGGCTATCAAATTCCCGTGGACGAAGGCAGCGTCACGTTGATGCGCCAGGGCAAAGCCTTCTGGCAATACCTTGCCGACGCCGGCGTGCCGGCCACCATTTTCTCCATTCCCAGCAACTATCCGCCGGTCGAAGGACCGTTTCGCTCGATATCCGGCATGGGAACGCCGGATCTGATGGGCGGCTACGGAAGCTTTTCCTATTTCACGGACGACCCGACGATTCCCAAAGAGGGCGAAGAGGTCACCGGCGGACAGGTTTACCAGGTCTCGGTGGACAATGGAGAACTCAAAGCGGCGATTACGGGTCCGAAAAATACATTTAAAGTCGTCCCCGAGGGCGAATATCCGCCCGACAGCACCGTCAAATTCACCGTCCACATCGATCCGGAAAACGACGCGGCGACGATCGATATTTCCAGGCAGCGCATCCTCCTGAATCGCGGCGAATGGTCCGACTGGGTGGGGATCGAATTCGAGATGATCCCCTACGCGGTTTCCGTCAAAGGCATCGTCCGGTTCCTATTGAAAAGCGCGCACCCGCACATCGGTCTTTACGTGTCCCCCATCAATATCGATCCGCGTGATCCGGCCCTGCCGATCAGCACGCCTCCCGAATATGCGCAGGAACTGGCGGATGTCGAGGGAGGTCCGTTCTACACGCAGGGCATCCCTGAAGACACCAAGGCTTTATCCCACAACATTCTGACCAACGAGGAGTTTTTGCAGCAGGCCCATACCGTTTTGTCCGAGCGGCTCAAGCTCTATGATTACGAGCTATATCGCTTCCAACGGGGATTTCTGTTTTTCTATTTCTCTTCTTCCGACCAGCTCACGCACATGTTCTGGCGCACCATGGACCGCAATCACCCGGCTTATGATCCGGAAAAAGACGCCGCCTATCAGGGAGTGTTGAAAGACACCTACATGCGGATGGATAAAATCCTGGGCAAAGCCATGGACAAATTGGGCGACCAGGACGTTCTGATGGTGATGAGCGACCACGGCTTCGCTCCCTTCTACAAGTCGTTTCATCTGAACTCATGGCTTTTGGAAAACGGGTACGTTCAACTGCGTGACCCTGATGATCGAAGCGCAGATTTTCTCATGAACGTCAACTGGTCCGGCACCAAGGCCTATGCCCTGGGGATCAACGGGCTTTATCTGAACCTGGGGGGGCGGGAAAGAATGGGCGTGGTTCCGGTTCACAGGGCCGACGCGCTGCTGGATGAGATATCCAATAAGCTCCTCGAAGTCGTCGATCCGGAAAACGGGAAAAAGGTCATCGCCAAAGTCTACAAAACCTCCGAAGTGTATAAGGGGCCCTATAAAAACCTGGCGCCGGATCTGATCATCGGCTACGCGCGCGAATATCGCGGAAGCTGGCAAACCGCGCTGGGCAACTTCCCGGAAGGCGCGCTGATCGTTCCGAACAAAGATGAATGGAGCGGCGATCACTGCATGGCGGCGGAAGTGGTCCCCGGAAGCCTGCTGGCCAATCGGCCGGTCAAATTGTCCGATCCGAAGCTGTACGATTTGCCCGTGACGATTCTGGAGCTGTTCGGTATCGAGCGTCCCAAGGATATGATCGGACACAATATATTTACCGGCAAGTAAAGGAGAGTTTTATGTTCGGACCGAAAGTAAAATTGGAAAAGGAACTTTTCGAACGCGTGAAAAAATTTGCCGGCCGGGCCGGTTATTCTTCGGTGGAGGAATTCGTCAGCCATGTGCTGGAAAAGGAACTGGCGCAGATCGACGAAGGCGAAAGCGAAGAGGAAATCAAGAAGAAACTCGCGGGACTCGGTTACATCAGCTAAAGGACGCTAAACATGCTGAGAATTTCCAATGCGTTGGGATTTGTTTTCAAAGGCGTGATGGCTCCTTTCCGGTCGCTTCCCCTGACCGGAATGGTCGTCATCAGCGTGCTGACCGGCGTGCTGATGCTGATCATCTATAAATATACGTCCGACCAAAAGGGCATCACCGGCGCAAAGAATAAAATCAAAGCGAACTTTTTGGCGATCATGCTGTTTTCCGACAGTTTCATCGTTCTGCTGAAATCCATCGGGCGTATATTGCGGTGGAATCTTGTTTATATGGGCCACAACCTGCGCCCGCTGGCCGTGATGATCGCGCCGGTTCTTCTCCTGCTTGTGCAACTGAATTTCTGGTACGGCTATCGCCCGGTCGAGGTCGGAGAATCCGCTCTGGTGAAGGTCAAAACCGCCCGAAACGTGGATTTATCCTCAACGGACGCGGTGCTGGAAGCTCCCGAAGGCGTTACGGTCGAAACGCCCGCCGTCCGGGCGCCCCAAACGGGCGAAGTCACATGGCGCGTCGCCGGAGCCAAAGAAGGCGCCTATAACCTGATCGTTAAAATCGGCGATGAATTGAAAGAAAAGCGCGTTGTTGTCGGACCGCCTTCGAAGCTTCATGCGTTAGCGCCCCTGCGCCATAACGGCAATTTTGCCGACGGGCTTTTATATCCCGGGGAAAAGAAACTCACCGGATCCATCCGCTCGATCAGCGTTCAATACCCTGAAGTCAAAATGAATTTCTTTGGCTGGCATACTCACTGGATCATCGTTTACTTCATTCTTTCCATCGTCGCCGGACTGGGCATGAAGGGACTGTTCAAGGTCGACATTTAACGGACAGCAACGATATATATTACCGGTGCACCATGTCGATTGTCGCGAGGCCGTTGTGCGTCGATATTGGATTCCACTAAACGTATTGAATCATGAAGTGGAATGTCAGCCGATAATCCATCCGACAAACTTGCGTAGCCAGGAACTTCTTTTTTCTTTTCCTTCGCCGTATCCGTAACCGTAACCGTACCCGTATTTATGGTCATAGCCCTTTTCTTCGCCGCCATAGCTATATCCGTCGCTTCCATATCCGTACCCGTATCCATAGCCGTATTTTTTACCGTATCCATACGACCGGTAGCGGGAAGCGCCTGTGCCCGTGGAAACCCGGTTAAGAATAATTCCCTTGATATCCGCGTTGACTTTTTGCATATGAGACAGCAATTGCGTCAAGGAATGCCCCTGTGAACGGCCCGATCGAACGACAATGTAAACGCCGTCCACCCAGGAAGACAATACAATCGGGTCGGCGAACAGCATGCCCGGAGGCGAATCCAGAATCACGTAACGGTAACCGGCCTTGTCCGCCTTTTCCTGGAGAAGTTTTTTCATTTCATCCGAACTGAGAATTTCCGCCGGGAAGTTCGTGGTTTTTCCCGCGGTCATCACGTCCAGATTGGGCTGGAGATCCTTGTGGATGACTTCTTCGAGAGTCGCCTCGCCGGTCAGCACCTCGACAAGACCGATCGAGGTCTCGATATCAAGCTTCTGTTCCTTGTGCAGGCGCGGATAGCGAAGGTCGCAGTCGATGAGCAAGGTTCTCTCGCCGCTGGCTCCCAGGGCGACGGCAAGGTTCATGGATGTCGTGGATTTGCCCTCGCCGGGAAGCGGGCTGGTCATGAGGATGCGCCAGATATCCGTTCCCCTGGCCGTGAATCTGACATGCGCCCGTAAGAGCCCCGTTGCCTCGGCCAGGGGCGACTTAAACTCGGTCTGGCGACTTAAGGCCAGATCTTCGGATTGAACCTGTGGAATTGTCGTCACCACCGGGATTCCGTATTTTTGTTCGAGCTTGTCGGGGCTGGTGATCGGATCGATTTGATAATCTACATATATCGCGATAGCAATTCCCGACATCATTCCCATCATCATGCATATTAAAACAATCAGTTTCTTTCTGGGTTTGATCGGCCATCGAGGAGCTTCCGCGGGATCGATAATCGTGACATTGCTGACGACTTGGGCTCTGCGAATTCTTGCTTCCTCGTACGATTTGAGCAGGAAGAGGTATAATTCAGCGTTCACCGTCGAAGTTCTCGCCAAAGCCGCCAGTTGGCGTTCGGTCTCGGGGAGATCCTTCAGCTTATCCTCATATTTGACGATCAGCTCTTCGATGGTTTTCATTTCTTCGTTGATGGGCTCTAAAGCGTTGTCGATAATCTGGCTGATGCGGCTTTTCATGGCGTCAATCTGAGTTTCCAGACTCTGAATCTTCACGTTTCCCTGGGCTAATTCACTGCTCAATGTATCCAAATTCACCATGGCGTCGGAAAGCTGCTTCACCATGCCGGTCAGCACATCGTCGGAATAACTTGATAGATCCGCCAGTAAATAGCGACTGATTGATCCGCTTTTCAAGCTCAGACGGACGGCCAGGACGGATTGCTTTTTAATTTCAAGATCGCTTTTTTTAATTTCCAGGCGTGAAATCTCGTTAATCAGCACCTTGGCCTCGTCCTGAAGAAGAAACACTCCTTTTTCGCTTTTATATTCGTTAAGAGCTTTCTCGCCGTTTTCCAGATTGTCGCGAATCACCGCCAGTTGCGTTTCCAAAAACTCCATCGTCTGACTGGCTTCCTTGCCCAACTCCCGGATGTTTCTATCGATATAAGCCTGGGTCAAGGCATTGGCGATGTCCCGGCTTCTTTCCGAACTTGGATTGAGCACGTTGACAAACAGCACATCGCCTTTCGACAAGGCGCCCAGCCCCGCCACTTCGATGGCTTGCCGGAAATAAGTGACGGCGCTCTCCATGGTGACGCGGGTGATTTTAAGAACTTCACTGAAATCCGGGTTCTCGGCGGCAATTAATATATCGACCAGCGGCGATTGAATCTGCTGTCCCAGTTTGGCTTGACCCAAAGGACCGAAATCATTGGATTCCAGTTCATATTCGCCATTTTTAAAGTTAACGGTAACCACTTCATTGATCAGTTCGTCGGAAAACGACAAACGTTCGAATTCCAAGGCGTATTTTTCTTTGAGTTTCTCAAAGTTATCGCTGTAGGCATAGTTTAACTTGAGCTTTTCCACCACTTCCTGAACCAGCGTCCGACTCGACAGGATAATCCTTTCCCGATCGATTGCGGATCTTTTCATTCCACCAAAACCTACGCCGAGATCGGTGAAATCCATTGCTCCGCTGTATTCATCGATGGAAATAATGGCCGTGGCCTGATATGCTTCCTGCATAAAAAAGACACTGATGACGCCAATGCATGCAGCCAGAAAGGTTATGGCGGCGATAAGCCGCCACCGACGCATGATAACGCCGGCGATGGTGTCGAGGCGAAAAAGATCGCTTTCGAGGATGGAAGACTGCGGGGATGGGGGCAGAGTATTATTCATTATTGGTTGATTTGATTCCGAATGTAATAGTAATCGCGGCCGGCTCCCAGAGGTTGGTACACCAGGGTGTTGAGCGTGGGGGAGATCAGCTGAATGACCTCGTTCCAGGATCCTAAAACCGTTTTGGGCACGTAGACGATGTCGCCGGGCTGTAAATTCAGCAGACCGGGATCAACCTTCAGTTTCAAAGCATCCTTGATATTGACGCGATAGGCGTAGAGCCCCTCCGGACCTGAACGCATCACCGCCACCGATTTCTTTTTCGCGCCGAGTCTGAATCCCCCCGCCGACGAAATGGCGGAAATCAGGTCAAGCCCCGTTCCTGTTATACTGACCGCGCCGGGAGACGTGACATATCCCAGGACAAAAACGCGCATGTCTTCCACGGTGGGTATATACAAGATATCATTTTTCGCGAGATAAAGATCGACGTTGCCCCGAGTCAGGATTGTGCGGATGTTGATAATAAACGTCTTGCCGTTCCGGCTCAGATACGCGCGATCAAGGCCTCCCCCAGGGGTTTGCCCGCCGGCCAGAGCGATGGCCATGGGAACGTCGGTCTTCTGGAAGATCGGGTAGCGGCCGGGGCGCGTCACCGCTCCGAGGATCGTGTACAATTTGGACGATACTTCTACGGGCTCGATATCCACCTGGGGATCGAGTATGACATATTCCTGGAGTTTATCCGCCAGCAATTGGCGGGCTTCCTGCAAAGTCAGTCCACCCAGTTTAATGTGCCCGATCTGGGGCATGAAAATCGTACCGTCGTCTTTGACGATTTTATCGCCGCCGAATTCTCCATATCGCCATATGGTAATTCTGATTTTGTCGTAAGGTCCGATGGTGTAAATGATATCCCGCTCTTCGACATCGGCCAGATTTTGCACCTGAGGCAAAATGGACACCATCGGCGGCGCAACAGGCGGCGGGGTTCCGATGGGGTCTTTATCGGAGCATCCGAAAATCGACGTGAGAAAAAAAAGGATGAGCAGTAAAGACGAGGCCGGATAACGCAAAAGCGCCCTGGGAACGAATCGGGCCAAGTATTTGTGTTTATTCAAATCCACGACTGTCAAATGCCAATCCCCATTAAACCTGCGTTTATTATTGAAATTTTACCGTCCACCTAAGTCTTAATCCGATCCGAAACCTCGAACTCCAACACATCACTGAATCGCTAAATACCCAAACGGGCCGACTATTTAGCATATTTGTTTGGCTTTGTCTCTAGTTTTAGTCTTTTTTTGGCCTCAATCATGAAACAATCTAAGAATTTCAATAATTTACAAATTTCTTTCTGTTATATTACTTGAACTATTCCTCACAGCCAGGTCCGATCCACGGCCCCGCGCCATCCTTTTGTCAATTCCCGGGTTTTCCCCGCGCGGTCGCCCGCCGTCAAACCGTGGCGATCGGCGTGACGGGCGAACCGACGGCCCCGGTCAGCCGAAGCGGCGGCGCCGTCAATAAAAAGCGCGACCGGTTATTTTCTTTAAGCCATTTTGCCAAATCCGCCAACAACCACAACTCGCCCAGATGCACTCCCAGGCGAAACAAACACAACTCATGCAAAGGCAATATCATGCCGCCATGATCCTTCGGCAGCTCTTCGCCCACCGCTTCGACGGCAAGATTGTCCGACGCAATGGCCGCAATTTCGGTGTCGGCAATCCATTTCAGGAGGCGCTTATCCCGCCCGTCGAGAACGGCGCATGCGTTCTTGAGTGAATCGTCGGGTTTACCTTCATTGCGAAGAATCATGTTGTCGAAGCCCGTCCAGAAACAGACGATATCTCCGGCTTCGACTTCGACGCCGCCCTGCTCCATGATCCCCATCAATTTATCGTACCCGACTTTTTTGCGCGGAAATTCTCCGCAATGGCTACGCAGATCGACCATCACTCCACGGCCCTGCACGCCGTGCGCGGCCATGTTTTCGATGCCCAGCTTCTTCGCGGCCGTGGTCTTGCTTTCCTTATCCAGAACCACATCCTCACCCGCGCGATACCCGTTGTAATAAACGGGCTCCGACTCGCCGTTTCCATTCACATCGAAAAGCGCGCCCCGGTGCGCGAGACTGTCCCACTGCGTCGAATATTGCGTGTAAAGGGTGACCAAGTCATCGGATGCGATATCCAGGCACTCGGAATGTCCCTCATGGTTCCGCCACTCATAATTATAATAGTCCGTCTCGTTGCGTTCGACGGGACACAGGCGCGGCGGTTTGCGGACCGGACTCAGCAAACTGCCTCCGGGCAGATGAAGAGGCAGGCTCAGGCAAAAAGTCAGGCCGACTTTGACTTCGGCAATGCCTTTGAGCACCTGCTCGGGACTGACAAGGTTGAGGCGGCCTAGCTGATCATTTTCGCCCCAATCGCCCCAGGTAGAACCCCGCGGCCTGTTTTTCCACCGCTTATTCATTTTCCATTTTACCTAATACGGCGTCGATCATTTCACCGGCGCAACCGAGATAGCCGGCCGGATCAAGCAAACGGTCTACGTCATTTTCCGTCAGATGTTCCATGACCTTCGTGTCCGAAAGCAATTCTTCACGCAACGTGCGCCCGGCGTCAATCGCCCGGTTGGCGGCCTTTGAAACCAGCTTATGCGCTTCGCTTCGCCCGAGGTGATCCGCCAGTCCCATCGTCACCGATTCGGCCATTAAAAAACCGCCGCTTGCGTCGAGGTTTTTTTTCATTTGATCCGCGTCCACATCCAGGTTCTCCAAAGTCTCCCGGCTGCGCATCAAGGCGCCGGAAAGCAAAACGAAAGCCTCCGGAATCACGAGCCATTCCAGGGGCTGCGTCGCGAGGGCTCTTTCATTTTCCTGGATCATGGCCGAAAGCTGCGAACCAACGCATTCCCGGAGGCGGTGGGCGATGGCGATGACCGGCGGCGCGGCGATGGGATTGCGCTTTTGGGGCATGGCGCTGCTGGCGCCGCGTCCCGGCGCATAGGGCTCCCGAACCTCGCCGATCTCCGTGCTCATCAAAGTCGCGATCTCGTTTGCGATTTTGGCGAGCGTGGCGGCGACCATGGCCAACCAGTGAATCAGTTCCGCCCATCCGTCCCGGGCCGTATGCCAGGTGATTTCGGGATTTCCCAGTTCCAGCGTTTTCGCCAGTTCCTCTCGGACTTTCAATCCGTCTTTGCCCAAAAACGCCAGGACGCCGACGGCCCCTCCGTACTGACAGACCAGGGCGCGGCGTTTGAGTTCCGGCAGCCGCAAGCGGTGACGCAGCATTTCATCGAGCCATACGGCGGCTTTGAAGCCGAAGGTTATGGGAGCGGCCTGTTGCCGGAATGTCCGGCCGGCCATGACGGTGTTTCGATGCCCGGAAGCCAGCGACGCCAGCGCGTCGACGATGGCTTTGATATCCGATTCGATTAAAACCAGCCCCTCGCGCATTTGCAGGACAAGGCCTGTGTCGATGACGTCCTGCGTGGTGGCTCCCCAGTGAATCCAGCGGGCGCACTCGTTTCCGGCGGCTTTTTTCAATTGCGTGACAAAGGGCGAGATCGGAAATCCCACGTTGATGTATTCGTCCCTCATGGCTATGAGATCAAGACCTTCAAGTTCGGCGGAATCGGCGATTCCTGCGGCGGCTTGGGTGATCCTCACGGCGGCGTCTTCAGGAACGACACCGCATGCGGCCTGCGCTTTCGCCAGCGCCCCTTCGAACCGAAGCCAGGTTCTAATCCGGTTTTCGTCGCAAAACACGCGGCGCATCTTATCCGTACTGTAAAGATCGCCGAAGTAAAAAGAGTTCGCGGTGGGTGAAGCCATTTGATCTCTTCCATTGTCAGGGTGCGATATTCAGCCGGCATCTATTATGGCAGCCGATATTAACTTTCGTAAATATCTGTACGCAACATCGGATTGCCATCGATATCGAACGCCTTGATGCTTTTTATAGCCGTTCTGATTTTCTCATTCAGACCCTCGATGCTGTCCGATTTGACCAGAAAAGCGCCGATTCTATTGTTGCTGGATAAATCCTTGTCGATTTTAACGCCTCGGGCTTTGTAAACGTGCAGATACTCGATGATTCCCTCCTTCACCAATTCTTCATACCCGGTTATTTGTCCGAACAGACCCTGATGCGTGTAGAGATAAATATCCGCGTAATAAAGCTCGTCAGGTTCGTATTTCAACGTTATCGGCTGGCCTAGAAAGGAATCAACGGCTGCGCCGATGATGTCAAACTTGGTATGCCGCCTGATGATTTCATAGTTTTCGCCGCCGCCGATCCTCGGGCTGAATTCAATCACGTTGATTTCATCTTCGTTGACGATTGTCTGCATCATCAGCGGCGTATTGTCCAGATTGAAAACCACGGCGATCTTTTCGATAATTTTTTTCAGACCTTCAAGGATTTTCTTATCCTTGACCGCCGGCCAGTAAGAGCCCTGGATCTGCTGGATCGGATCTTTGCCGGGGACCACTTTCCGCCTTTCCCGCGTGATGATTATGTGCGCTTGCCCATCCTTGATAATACTGTCAAGGCCGATTTCCTTGCCCTCTTTAAACTCCTCAATGATGGCGTCTTTGCTCCTGCTGTATTCCATCGCTTTTATTAGATATTCCTCTATTTTTCCATCATCAGACGTTTTTCGAACACCCTTGGAGCTGTTGCTGTCCACAGGTTTTACGACTATTGGAGTTTTGAGTCCCGAAGCATTATAACTGCCAAGATCATTGACATAGATATAATTAGAAGTTGGGATGCCGTTTTGGCGCATTTTATCTTTCATCTTCAGTTTATTTGTAACGGATAGAGCCGTTTGACGGCTGTAAGGAGCCGGTTTTTTGAGTTTTTCCGAGACGCCGCAAGCGGTCAAAGTCGCCTGATCGATGCACGTGCTGATGATCAATTCCGCCTCATATTTTTCAGCGATTTCCAGCACAACATCCTCATCCAGAGCGCTTTTCTGAACATGCCAATCCGCAACCACTTTGGCCGGCGGGTATGGTAGGTAATCGACCAGGACGGTGTAATAACCTCGATTTTTGAGGTTTTCGATAAGCGCTCTATGAGGATATGTCCCTCCCAGGACGATTGCCGTCGGTTTATTTTCGGAATTTTTTCCCATTGCTATTCCTTATTTGATTTTAGCCGAACCCTGATTTTTCATTGCAAGCATCAATTTTTCTTTTGCTTCGATGTGCGAAAACCGCAGTTTCGGAAGATCGCTTCTGATTCCTTTTCGTATGTGGACGTCAATAAACGCCGGGCCGTCATCTTGCAACAGTTTTTCGATGGCGTCGCGAAGTTCCCGCCCTGTTTCGACCGCCTTGCCGATGGTCCTATAACCCGCATTTTCAGCAATCCCGGTCAGATTCGCCCTAAAACCCGCCGAAAGCTGACAACCCACCGATTCATGCACGCCGTTATTGAGCACTACGTGCAGAAAGTTCGGAAGACCGAGGACTCCGATAGTGGTCAAAGCCCCCATATGCATGATCGCGGCCGAATCGCCGTCCAGGCAGACGACCTGACGCTTCGGATGCGCCAGGGCCATTCCGGCGGCGATGGAAGAAGCATGACCCATTGCGCCGATATTCAAAAAATCCCTGTCGTGTTCCTCGCCACGCAAGTCACGCAGCGCGTAAAGTTCCCGCGTCGCGCGCCCGGTGGACGCGACGCAGATCGCATCGTTCGGTACGTTTTTAATGACAACCTCGATGGCGTTTTCCCGGCTCATTTCGAGTGTTTCGTTCGTGGAATCGAAGGGATCCTTCACCAGTTTCGCCAGTACGCCTTTTTTGACGATCAGCGCCGTCGGAGTGCTTTGCTTTTTCGCGGTGTCGACCGCCCACTGCGCATATTCAAGGGCTTTTTCGGTATTGTCATCGAGGATTTTGTGCGGGATTTCCATGTCTTCCATCAAGACGGGCGTCAAGTCGCCCTGCTTTTGATGATGCACGTGGTCATTAACCGCCGGATCGCCCCGCCAGCCGATGATCAGCACCATGGGAATGGCGTAAACTTCCTTATTGGTCAGCGAACAAAGGGGATTCACCGAATTGCCGATTCCGGAATTTTGCATATAGACCACCGGCACGGTTCCCGTGGCGAGGTGATAACCGGTGGCCAGCGCGATCGCGTTGCCCTCGTTGGCGGCGATGACATGCTTTTCCCGCGGCAATTCCGTTTCCACGTAACGGCAGAAATCGTTGAGCAGGGTATCCGGCACGCCGGCAAAAAACTCGACGCCGGCATTTTGCAGGCATTCATGGAATCGTCGCATATCGATCATGGGCATATCTCCAAAAAAAGCTTCTAGAGCAATTCAAATAGATTCGGCAGGTCACGCTCCAGATTCCACACGATCTCGATGACCTTTTGTATATCCTCCTCGGATCGGTTCGCGTATCCGGCCAAAGAAGCGAATTTCTCGTTGATTTCATCGTCGGACAGCGGAGTTTCAGGTTCTCCCCTGGGTGTATCCACGCTGGCCGAAAGGCTGTTTCCGTCCCGCGTGGTCACTTCAACCACGGCGCCGCACTGATCGGGAAAAAGGTCGCTGAGATGGTCATCCGCGCGAACCGAGATTTTTTTCGTCAGCGAGGAAATTGCCGAATCTTGAATAAATTCCATGGAGTATTCCCGAAGACCGGCGCGGCCGGACGACAAAGCCACGGCGACGCTGTAAGGAATACTCATTTTAGCCGAGGAAATCCCGTTGATCTGCGTGTGATCGTGATTGGCTACGGCCAGGCGATAGGTGGCTACGTTGACGGATTCAATATCCTCCGGCCTTATCCGATGATCCGACCTGATCTTGAGAACCGCATCGATGGCCGGATGACAATACCGGCAGGCCGCATAGGGTTTCACGTAGACTTTCTCGACGGCATAAGCTTCATCCTTCGCCGGTTCGAGTTGCGTGGCGTCGAATTCATCGGCCATCACCGAGAAAAATCCCATCTTGCCCGAAAAAGCATCCTTCGGTCCTTGAAAACCCGCCCTGGCCATGGAAACCGCAAGAACGCCGCCGAGGGCCGCATGCCCTACGTTCAGCGGCTTTAATTCGGAATCGTCCTCAAGCACCTTGAGCGTTCCGGCGGCCGAAACCACCGCGGAAGAAAGCGCGTCTTTCATTATGGATGTGGATAGCCGGAGCATGGCGCCGATTCCCAGCGCGGCACCGACCATCCCGCACGTGCCCGTGGCGTGATATCCGCGTACTTTATGGGAAGGCTGCATGGCGTTGGCGGTTCTAACGATCGCCTCATAACCCGTGATGACGCCCATAAGAAAATCCGCGCCCGATACATTCTCCTTTTCCGCCAGCGGCAAAAGCGCCGAGAAAAGCGGAGAGCCGGGATGAACAATGCCCGATATCACTCCGTCGTCGAGTTCGGCGATATGAGAGCTGAGGCCGTTGACAAAAGCGGCGCTAAGAATGTCACTTTTTCGGCCAAAACCGATAACCGCTGCATCGTTTTGATTCTTGCCGAAGTCTTTTAATAGGGCTTTTCCTTTTTCCTGGGCCATCCGCGCGCCGGCAAAGGAAGCCCCCAGATAATCCAGCAGACACCTTTTGGCCTGCCGATAAACGGCATCGGATATCTCTTCGCCTTCAATCGCGCAGAGATTATCGATAAACCTGTCAGTCAAATTTGTATTCATTTTTTGGTCCATGCGATCATTAACCGTCATTGGTTCTCCGGTCACGCCTTTTTGTCGGGAATAAACCGAAAATACTCGGGGCTGTCCGGCCTGGTTTTTTCCCAGGCGGCGCCGAAAGCCTCGGCGACCGGCTCGGGAAGCGCGCCCTTGCCCCCCGACGCAAGGTTTTCTTCGAGATGATTGATTTTGGAAGCGCCGATTATGATGGCGTCTCCTTGAGACTCGTCAAGACACGAATGGTGCGCGAGCCACCGGAAGGCTGCTTCGGACAGATTGATGTCCGCTTCCCGGCACTTTTCCGTCAGCAAGCCGACGGCTTCAAAAAACGATTCCTTCCAATACCGATTGCGGTAATTGGGGCGATGGGTGAATCGGCCGGGAGAAGGCGAATCGCTTATGGAGGAATATTTTCCCGACAACAGGCCTCCGGCCAGCGGATTGTATGCGTAAAAACGCATCCCGAGTTTTCGAAGCGCCGGGAAAAGCTCGTCTTCGGGCTTGCGGCTCAATCCGTTGTACATTCCCTGATAAACGGCGGGGCGCGGCCAGCCGCGTTCTTTGCACAGATGCCATATGTCCACCACCATCCACGCCGGGAAATTGCTCAGGCCCAGTTCCTTGAACTTGCCCTTTGCGTGAAGCTCGGCAGCGGCTTCCAGCGCGCTTTCAATGGGAGTGTTCGGATCGGGGAAATGAAAATACAGGATATCCGCCGCATCTCGGCCGAGTCGGCTTAAAGACTCGCCGAACTGCGTGTTCACCGCCTGCGCGTCCAGTCTGCCCGTAATCCTCGGGTTGACCTTCGTTCCGATGACAAAGGAATCGTATTCGCCGTTATTGATGATCGAACCGAGAATCCGTTCGGTTTCGCCGTCGTTGTACACGTAGGCCGTATCAATTTCCCGACGTCCGGTTTCGACAAAAAGCTTCAGCATCTCCCGGCTGCCGTCGGCGTCAACCTGGGGCCCGAATGTCATTGTGCCCAATATCAAGTTCATTATTATCCGCCGCTTTATGTGATTACTTGATGGAACCTTTGGAAGAAAAAATGGCTTCGGGGCAATATTTGTCGATGACCCGCTTCACAAGCCTTACCTGCTTCGCCCGCTTTTTGGCGTCCGCATCGCTGGATTCCCAACTGTGTGTCTTGGCCACCGAACCGCCGGTTTTCAGGTACATGGGCGCCGCCACGCGGAGCATGTCCGGCACCTCGTAGTGACGGATAAATCCCCCGGACGAAGCCGGATTTTCCATATGCACGTCGAGGGGAATATCCACGGCCCGGCGCATGGCCCCGAGCATCTGCACCTGAATGTCCCGCACGGGATTGATGGAGTCGGCGCCGATGCTTTCCAGCAGTTTGGCGGAACAGGGATTTCCGTGCCCGCAATGCGCCGAGACCTTGAACCGGCATTCTTTGGGGATTTCCCCGGCCTTGCGCGCCTGGTCGAGCAGCCAGAGGCATCCTTCGTCGTACACCAGAAACGACCGACAGCCTAAATCCGCCGCTCTTTTCACGTCTTCCACGGCCCGGACGATCTGTTCCTGTCCGCGCAGCCGGTAGCCCATGCGCTGTCCTTCGGGAGTGTGAACCGATGCGCTGGTGTCGTACGTGGCCCTGGGCCCGATCGCCAGCACCAGATCCACTTGTCCTTTTACGGCCAAATCAACCATCCGGCTGATGTCTTCATCGGACAGCATCATAATGCCTTTAGTCTGCGTGACGCGGTGAATGTGCGGTCCGTTTTTGTCAAGGTCTTCCAGCAGGGCTTCCATGGCGCCGGGGCCTTGTATGCCGGGCACCTCGAAACGGTATTGCGCCCCGTCGCTGAATCGCTTTTCCGAGGGGCTTAAATCGTAGGCGTCGCCTCCCGGCAGTCCCAAAGAGGTTAAAAATTCTCTTGTGGCCTTCATGTTTTTTTCCTTTTAAATACCGATTACAAATCAGCAGGATTCCTTACTCTTTCCTTTGATTCCAAGGATCAATTCAAGATAACGGTTCTCGTTTTCAATTACACCGTAGGCGCGGGCTCTATGGATGGTTTTCCCGGCCCAGTTTCGATGCGGATTGATTTCGTTCATTTTATTCGCGTTGGCGCTTTTTATAACGCCCCCCGATGTATCCAGAATCTGCTTGGCGTCCTCATATTCCTCCCGAGTGACCGCCTGCATGCCATTGACAAAACGCAGATGCGATGGGTGGATGATCGTCTTTCCGATAAAGCCGTTGGCCTTGTCCAGAATCACTTCACGCAGCAGGCCGTCGATGGCTTCATTCACGATGGAGCCGCGCTGCAGCAATGAGCGATGTATGCCGCGACCCAGAAGGTGGTTGATATCATCCTTTTTGTCCGCCAGAAAATATTCCCAGACCGGCGCCGAGAGGACATATTCCTCTTTTACCCTGGTGAAGTAGTTGAGAATGTCCGAAAGGCAGTCCCTTATCGTCATGATGTCGTATATCGAGTAGTTGATTCCACGGCGCACTCCGAAGATCGAGGAAAAATCGGTTGCGCCCACGCGGATGTTGAGGACTTTATGCCTGTACTTGCCAAGCAACTTCTTGATTTTATTCAACTCTTCAAACCGGGTTTCCTTCAGGGCTATCGTCGGCCCCTCGAGGATCGGCATTCCGTAAAATGAAGCATGAAGGGCGCTTTCCGCTTTTTCCAGGCCATCGAAATACTCCTGGCCGTTTTCAGAATCGAATTTGGGAAAAACAAATCCGGTCAACACGGCGGCCTGATCAGCATTCATCTTCAAAGTGAAAGCCTTGAACTGATCCGTATTTCGGACCCTCAGGAAAATCAGCGGGATGTCGTTGATCGAAATCGCGCCCTGCCGATAGGCGTCGGACAGCTTCGCGAGGTGACTCATTACGTTTTCTTCGGCAGCCGGAAGATCTTTTTCGTCAATGGCGTCTTCAAAGCACATGACCATGGACGGAGCGGGAGGATTTCCATCCAGAATCTTGGCGATGATATCCTTCGTGCCCGGCATATAGATGACTCCGCCAAGGCAATACTGCAGGAAATCTTTGTCAGTTTCCTTGCAAAAATCCACCGGCGCCTCGACAAACTTAAAATCGGGATTGTGTCTATGGTGTTTGATTTTATTACCCCCGGATTACAAATACTCAATTGAGTTTTATACTTTCAGCCTATATTCAAATACTTACACCTCACTCCACGACCTTTCCCAACAGCCCGAACCGGCGGCGCTATTTATGCCTGAAAGGCTGTAGAGGGCCGTTTGTTTAGCATATTTGTACAATTTTGTCTCTACATAACTCAACTTTTGTCCGAAATGGATTTGTTCGACAAATTGCATATAATCCCCAAAAATGAAGTGAATTCCATCGCGGATTCAAGGCGCGGGACTTGACTTGAGCGTACTTAAAAACCTAGAGTTCCATCGGCAAAGAGCTGACGCCATGAAAGCAATCAGGGGAAACGCGTTGTTTTCCTCCATAAAAAACATGACCGGCGATATTTTAATGATGGCGTCTTATATGGGAAGGCGCGTCACGGCTTTTTCACCGGCGAATTAAAACAAACCGATTGCCGATTCAAAAGGTCGTCATTGCTTGAGGCCAGCAGAGGTCGAATGATGCTCAATCCACTTTCCGACATCGCCGATTCAATGTCCAACCAGTGCAATTTCCTGGTTTCGGCGCTGACCGAGCGAAATCCTTTCATGGAAACCGAAAACTTCGGCGACTGGTTTGCCCGACGCCAGGAAGTCCATCGTTTTGTCATCGAGGAAATTCCTTTCAAAGAGCTGGTAAAATGGGATTTTCATCCCGAAACCGGCAATCTGCAACATGAAAGCGGCAAGTTTTTCAGTATCGAAGGGATTCGCGTCCAAACCAACTTCGGCGGTGTTTCATGCTGGACGCAGCCGATCATCAATCAACCTGAAATCGGCATTCTCGGCATCATTGCAAAAAAATTCGACGGCGTGCTTTACTTTTTAATGCAGGCGAAAATGGAGCCGGGCAACATCAATATGATCCAACTCGCTCCGACGCTTCAGGCCACGCGCAGCAATTTCACCCGCGTTCATCAGGGCAAGAGCCCGCCTTATCTCGAATATTTTCTTGAAAATTCCAACAAGCGCACGCTTTTGGACGTACTCCAATCCGAGCAGGGTGCGCGCTTTTTGCGGAAACGCAACAGAAATATCATCATCGAAGTCGACGGCGACGTGCCCGTCGGAGACGACTACTGCTGGCTCACTCTGGGACAGATCCACAAGATTCTCAGGATGGACAATGTCGTCAACATGGACGCGCGCACCGTGCTGTCTTGCATCCCGTTCGACCATCCATCCCTGGAAAACAGGCAGGTCTCGGGATTGATCTCGTCGCTGCGAAAATCGATGGATCCGACGATAACGAGCCGTCAGGCCCGATTCTGCGACGCTTTGGTGGCGTCGGCCCTGGACACGCGCGATCATCTATACACCAACGACCACATCATCGGGTGGTTTACAAACCTCAAAGTCAGATACGAACTCGAAGTCCGTTCCATTCCGCTCAATGATGTTCAGAACTGGACGAAAACAAAGACGGACATCCATCATAACGACAAGAAATTCTTTTCCGTCATCGCCTGCCGGGTCGAGTCCGACTGCCGCGAAGTTTTTCAATGGACTCAGCCCCTGGTCAAGGCGCGGGAAAGCGGCATCATCGCCATGCTCATCAAGCGCATTAACGGAGTTTTTCATTTTCTGATTCAGGCCAAGGTCGAACCGGGAAATTTCGACATCCTCGAAATGGCGCCCTCGGTGCAGTGCATCACGGGAAGCTACGCGAATGCTCCGCAAAAAAGCCGGCCGCCTTTTCTCGATTACGTGCTCAACGCCGACGAAAGCCGGATTCGCTTCTCGACTCTTCAATCCGAAGAAGGAGGACGTTTCTTCCGCGAGGAAAACCGCAATATCGTCATCGAGGTCGACGACGACTTTCCCGTTCAAGTGCCCGAAAACTATATCTGGATGACCATGAGTCAGCTTAAAAACTTCATCAAATACAACAATTTCGTGAACGTTCAGTGCCGCTGCCTGGTCGCGGCTCTGGGATTCATTTAGGAAAAAGGGAGCGCGGCGGCGTCATGCGTGAACTGAAAATCGGAGTCATGGGTTGTTCCTCCTTTGCCAGACGGGCCATGATCCCGGCGATCAATCAATGTGAAAAAACCGCATTGACGGCCATCGCCAGCCGGACCCTGGAGCGCGCCGGAGAATATACGCGCCAATTCGGCGGCGACGCCGTGGAAGGATACGACGACCTGCTCAAGCGACCGGATGTCGATGCGGTTTATATGCCCCTTCCGACCGGACTGCATGAGCAATGGGTGACAAAAGCCCTGGAAGCGGGCAAGCACCTGCTCGTTGAAAAATCGTTTTCCGAAAACTACGAATCGACGCAAAAAATGGTTTCCATGGCGCAGGACGCCAAGTTGCTGGTGATGGAAAACTATCTTTTCCCTCATCACTCGCAGTACGCGTGGATCAGGGACTTCATGGATTCCGGCGAGTTGGGAGAAATCCGCCTGATCCGCAGCACGTTCGGCTTTCCGCCTTTGAATCCGGACAATTTTCGCTACAACAAAGCGCTGGGCGGCGGCGCGCTCCTGGATGCGGGGGGGTACGTCACGAAGATCACGCACCTTATCCTGGGCGATGAAGCCGTACTTCTCGGCTCGTCGCGCCGATACAGCGCCGAACTCGGCGTCGATCTTTATGGCGACGCGATGTTCAAAAATGCCCAAGGCCTGGTGGCGCAGGTGGCGTTCGGTTTCGATTATTTTTACCAGTGCAACCTGGAAATCCTGGGCACGAAGGGAAAACTCACCGCGGACCGCCTGTTCACGCCGCCTCCGGGATTCAGTCCCGTCGTGCACATTGAACGCCAGGGAAAAAAGGTCGAGTTAAATCTCCCGCAGGATAATCACTATCTCAATATGATCTCATTTTTTTCAGACACGATCCTTCAAGACCGCGATTTTTCCGCCCATTGGGAGGATCTTAAGGCGCAGGCGCGTCTGCTCGACGCAATAGCCCGAAGCGCCAGATAAAATTCCCCATCGATGTATAGAAAGATACGCAACCATGAGCCATGACGATAAAAAACCCATATACGTAACGCAGCCTTCTTTGGCGCCGATCAAAGACTTCACGCCTTATCTGGAAAAAATCTGGGAAAGCGGCGTGATGACGCACAACGGGCCGCTGATGCATCAGCTCGAAAGGGAACTGGGCCAATACCTGGGCGTCGACGACGTTGTCTGCCTGGTCAACGGCACCTGCGCGCTCCAGTTGGCGATCCGGGCTTTAAATCTCGAAGGCGAGATTATCACGACGCCATTCACATTCATCGCCACGGCGAACATTATCGCCTGGGAACGATGTAAACCGGTCTTCGTGGATATCGATCCGGGAACATGGAATATCGACGCGGACAAAATCGAAGAAAAAATCACCGACAAGACCCGCGGCATCCTTCCCGTCCATGTTTTCAGCGCGCCATGCGACATCGAGGGAATCCGGCGGATCGCCGATAAGCATGGTCTGAAAGTGATTTACGACGCCGCGCATGCCATGTGCGTGGATTATGCGGGACAATCCATTCTCAATTACGGCGACGTCAGCTGCTTGAGCTTCCATGCGACAAAGCTGTTCAACACGTGCGAGGGCGGCGCCTGCGTGACGAAGGACAAGGAACTGGCCGCGCGCATCCGGCGCCTGCGCTTTTTCGGCTTTGACGAGAAAAAAGACATCGTGGACGACGGGATGAACGCCAAGATGACCGAAGTCAGCGCGGCTTTAGGCCTGGCCAACCTCAGATGCCTGGACGAAGTGCGGAAAAACCGACGGGACAAATACGAACTCTATCAATCCCTGCTGTCGGACCGGCCGTATATCCGTTTCCAGCGGTTCCACCCGGATGAGTACAATTACAGTTATCTGCCGATCGTGTTCGACACCGAGGATCGATTGCTGGAAGCCGAGAAGAAGCTCAACGGCGAGAAAATATATCCACGAAGGTACTTCTACCCCGCGCTGCATGAAACGTCCATTTTCGAGGACGCCGCTTTGCCCGTTGCCGAATCGGTGGCCAGAACAATTCTTTGCCTGCCGCTTTACGGCGCTCTGGGCGAAGACAGCATTAACAGAATCTGTGAATTCCTTTAAAACAGTTCGACTGAACGGAGCCGGGCGCGGCCACGAGAAATCTTTACGGTTCGATTCACGTGCATTGGATTGAATGAAGCGTGTCTGACGGATTAAAAGAAAAAACCATCAAGGGCATGTTCTGGAGTTTCACTCAGAGCATCGGGCAGCAGGGCGTTCAGTTCGTCATCGCCGTCATCCTCGCCCGCCTGCTCCTTCCTGAAGAATTCGGCCTGATCGCGATGCTGATCATTATCGTCGCGATTACCAATGCTTTTATCAATAACGGATTCGGCTATGTGCTGATCCAGAAGCAGGACACGACGCATCTGGATGAAAGCACGGTTTTTTATTTCAATATTATCCTCGGTTTCGCCATGACCGGGCTGCTCTATCTGGCCGCCCCCTGGATCGCGGCATTTTACGAAAGACCGATCCTTGCGCCGCTGGCGCGTCTGATGTCCCTGAATCTTGCGATCGGTTCATTCGGCATCGTCCATACCATGCTGATGACGAAAAACCTCGACTTCAAAACCCAGTTGAAGGTCGGGGTTATCGCCGCGGTGATTTCCGGCGTGATCGGCATCGCCATGGCCTATAACGATTTCGGCGTTTGGAGTCTGGCGGTCCAGTCCCTGAGCAACTTTTTCTTCCGCACGGTATTTCTGTGGATTTTCTATCGCTGGCGTCCGGCCCTTGCGTTCGGCATGGCTTCCTTGCGTTCCATGTTTTCCTTCGGATCGAAAGTCCTTTTGACCGGATTGATCAATACCGTCTTCCTTCATATCTATCTGATCGTCATCGGCAAACTCTTCCCGGCGGCGAGCCTGGGATTCTATTCGCGGGCCAATGAGTTTCAGAAACTGCCCGTGATGAACCTGACAACGACGGTCTCGCGCGTCACTTTCCCGGTTTTCGCCTCGGTTCAAAGCGACAACCTTCGCTTAAAACGCGGCGTTCAAAAAGCCCTGACGGCGGTTTCCATGATCAATTTCCCCATGATGATCGGGATGGCCGTCGTGGCGAGACCGATGATTCTGGTTTTATTGACCGATAAATGGCTGCCGTGCGTTCCGTATTTGCAGCTTCTTTGCATGGTGGGACTTTTTTACCCTCTGCACGCCATCAACCTGAACGTCCTGGTCGCGCAGGGGCGCTCCGATCTGTTCCTGAAGCTTGAAATCATCAAAAGGATCATCATTGTCACATCCATTGCGATCACGTACCGCTGGGGCGTTATGGCCATCATTTACGGGCAATTCGCCGTATCCCTGGCGGCATATATTCTGAATACTTACTATACGAAAAAACTGATTGATTATTCGATGTGGGAACAGGTTGGACATCTTTTGCCCTTTTTGGCCGTGTCGAGCCTTATGGGCGCCGCCGTTTACTCTTTGCACTACGTTTCTTTTCACAGTCAACTGGTGTTATTGATCGCGCAGGTTATACTGGGAATCGGTTTGTATACTGCTCTGTGCTACGTTTTTAAAATTCAGTCGTTCACGGAGATCATGGAAATCATCAAGCCGAAACTGAGGATGTTTCGGGGCCTGGATTAAAAAAAAGCGGTTTGCTCAAAGGGGCGCCATGAAAGACGAACAGGAAAAAGAAACGCAAGCCGATCAGGACGATAATCCGATATTGGAGTTCAGCGATCCGGCCGTCATGGCAAAAACACCCCTGATCAGCGTCAAAACGATTACGTACAATCACGAAGCCTACATCGCCAGGGCCATTGAAGGAATCGTTTGTCAGAAAACGAACTTTCCTTTTGAATTGGTGATTGCCGAGGATTGCTCGACGGATCGCACGCGAGAGATAATTTTCGAATATCAGAAAAAATACCCGGATATCATTCGACTGATCACATCAAAAAAAAATGTGGGAATGCGCGCCAATTCCAATAGAGTCAACAAGTTTTGCCGCGGAAAATATCTGGCTTTTTGCGAAGGGGACGACTATTGGAATCATCCGGGAAAACTTCAGATGCAGGTGGAGTATCTGGAATCACACCCCGAATGCGGATTGGCGCACACCGACATGGATCTTTTCGATTTGAAGCGGAATAAAAAAATTCCGAATCTCATCAAAAAGTCCGTCGAGGCGAACGAAGATAATATTATGAACGGGATGATTCTCAACGAATATCTCGTCGGAACCTGCACGGTCGTCATGACGAAAAAGCTGTACCATGAAATTCGGGAAACATGCGCGTATGAGTTCAGCGGCATATTCCCCATGGGCGACGTGCAGATGTGGATGGAGATCGCGGTGCGGGCGGAAATTAAGTTTTTTCCCGTCATTACCGCCGTAAAAAATGTTTTGGTCGAATCCATGAGCAACAATAAGGATATGGGGAAAAGAGTCCGGTTTGCCAAAGGCGCCAAAAGCGTCCATCTGCATTATGCGAAGAAATACGGCGGGAAAGACACCGACGAATTAAAGAACAAAATCACCGCGCGTTTCAACAAGTCTTTACTGCGCGTGGCCTGCCGCGCCAAGAAGCCCGAACTGGCGCGGGAAATTCTCGAAGACTCCCGGCAAAATAAAGTCGAAATCGCGCTTGTGGATTACCTGTTTTATTACAGCGCTCAAAAAGGTGTTTTCTCCACGCTGCTCAGAGCGAAACTGCTGACGTTGCTGCGGATGAAAGAATGGTTCGTCCGCCTGATTCGGTCGTAGAATAAACGCATGAATCCGTTACAGTTTCGATCGTTAATCTTCAACAGCCCGGCGGCCGGGGAAAAACACCTCGGACAACAGCGCCATGTGGGGTCCCATTAGGATTTCAACTTTCAAGGCTCCGAGCATCCTGCGCACTTCCTTAAGCTTCATCGAGCGCATTTCCGCGGGATTGAGCCTGTCGAAATCAACGGGGGATCCGGCGCCCGAAAAATCCGTTGATATATCTTTTCCCGCGCTCAAATCATGGCCGGGACCGGAGGACAACGTCGTCCTGCCGTCTGGATGATGAATCAGAAGATCGTAGGGATACTCGATTTTGAAATGATCCTCATCGAAAGATATTTCGATTTTTGCGTCGTGACGTTTTCGCCAAAACTCATTGTATTGACTATAGGTCATCAACAACACTTTCGGATCGCGGACAATATCCGAAAACGCTTCCGCCAGAGCCGGTCCGGCCGTCGCCACGTCGCTGATGGGGTGAAAATAAGGAAGAATCGGCTCTTGAATGGACAACTGCCGGTCGATATAGCCGGTAAAATGATTACGCACCGCATCCGGACTTCCTCCCGAACCCAAAATCAGCGAAGCGCATATCGGATGAATCGGGATTTGCAATGCTCGGCTTCCAACGGGAAAAATGGGAAGATCGTCCCAGGCAAAAGCGAACTCCGAAGAAAACGCAATGCCCTGCGCGTCAAATATTTTTTGCAAAGACGGCGACCAGAATCCCAGGGGAGCGCAATATCCGTCGGTTTCGACGCCCCACTGCTTCAGGATGCGATAAGAATTACGGATATTCGCCCGGTCGAGAAAACCGATCCGGTAGGTAAAATGATGCCAGGAATGGGATTGCACTTCCTGCCCCGCATCGATGAGCTTCCGCATGAAATCCGGCCCCGCCGGCTGGTGGCGCTGCACGTCGATGAACCAGGTAAACGGCACACCAAGCTTTTTGGACAGCGCCAGCGTTTTTTCAGACGCCTCGACTTGAAAATCGTCCGCGTCGACGCGAAATAAAAGGGGCAGTTTCCCTTGCGGGTGCGGGGATTTTGTCGCCAGCGGCAGGCCGGCGCGTTTGAACAGAAGCTTCAGCGCTCTTGTGATCAGACGCCTGTACCCTCCGCGATCCACGGGATAAACGGTTTCACTCGTCACACCTCCGGGAAATTGAAAGGGCAATCGTCCGGCCCAGGCCCGGGCCAAAGGAGGTCGCGGAAGAAAAATCTCGTTTCCCCTGTCTTCGATCACCGGGACGCCTCCGGGCATCAGCAAGCCGCTTCCCGCCCGGCGGGGTGCTTCAATTTTCCCGGCCATCAGCAAATCGCCCAGGCTCCGCAACAGGTCGCCGTCGGAACCGCGGATATATAATCCGTTGAGTCGGCGTGATCCGCCGATTTGCAGAAATGCCCCGCCGGCTTCAAGATGCGATTGAATACGCGTCCTGAAAGACCCGGATGGTTCGCCGGAATGCATCCAGATATGATGATGTTCCAAATCTGGAAACGCATCCACCGTTTTGCAAAACTTCCACGGGATCCCGATCTGATCCAAAACGGCCTGAATACACTCGTCGTCGCCAAAAAACGCGACGGCCGGAATCGCTTTCACGGATTCACCGGAGGCTTTGTTTATCTGCGTTTTTAGGGAAGTCACTTCAGGCCGCCCGGATGCTGAATTTCCTTAAACCACCTGCCGTATACTTTCTCGGTTTTCGGGATGCGGAAGGAAATCATGACTCCCGCGGGTTTGAAACCCACCTTGAGAAAGGCTTTTTGGGGAGCGATCCTGAAAACAGGAATGTCTCCGAAAACCGTTGCCTTGGGATCCATGCTTAAAACATGGCGCACGGTGGCGGCCGTCATATGGTTAAACAATCCCCTGCGCTGGAAATCCGGCTCAATCCCACCGTGAAAAACCCAATAGGGATCCCTTTTCGTCACGCTGACGGGCAATCCCCATGGACCTTTCGTGTTTTTATCCGTATGCCAGAGATATCCGACAAGCTTTCCTGCTTGATGAAGTAAAACGCCGTGATAACCATCCTCGACGAAACGTCGCGAGATTTTGACCAGAACCTCGTTATGGCCGAAAAAGTCGGCGACATTATCCATAGTCGCCAAAGTCCAATCGATCCCCTCCGGCAGATTTCCAATCTCCTCGCTGACTGGACCATTGAATTCAAATATGTTGTATGCGATGGGAAAACCGCGACTTCGTATGGACTCCGGGAGCTTTTTATCAAGCCAGGCGAGTCCTCCGACCATTCCGTCAACCATCGTAGCCATCTTTCGTCGCTCCATGGAAAAACACTTGAATCCTCATGAATCAAATGAATTGGCAAATTGCCGACACTCCTGGAAAGGCGCCGAAATTTCCCCTCTCATCGAGAGCTTGAGTATCGCAGTCTCCCTGCACTGTCAATAATTTTAGCGGCATATCCACCATAACGTGCGCCGGTCCTTGAACATTTCTGAAATACGTATGCATTGGATTCATTATAAAGAAGCTTTTTCATGCGAATGTTGCTTTTCCTTTTTCCTAAATGGCATAATCATCCATTGATCTGCACTGCGCGGTGTTATCATTTTTTGCAGGATACTGACACGATTAATTAAATATCCCGTTAAATATGACAAAATAAGCGTCAACAGGAGAGTGACGATTAATATAATGGCGCTTGAAACCGTATTTGACGATTTTCGCCAAAATATTAAAACGATTCGAAGAATAAACTGATAAAAAAGCGAATGCGTGAGAAAAATGACAAGAGAATATCGACCGAGCTCGGACAAAAAAGGTATTTTGGCAAGAAATGTTGAGTTTAACAATATCGCAAAAAAGCACACAATGGGTAAAAAATCGTGAACAACCATCCATTGTGGTTTTTCAATACCGTATAATTTCAAGTATGCAAGATTGACATAAGTTCCATGATATCGGCAAAAAACAATAATAACTATGGCTAAAACAGCCATTATAATTGACAGAGCCGTCGACTTGTAATTATAAACAATATCCCATAGTCTGCGAGTCAACAACCCTATTGGGAACAAATAAATAATGATAGGCAATCCGAAAGGAATATAGTATTTATACACATCAGGAAGCACCCCAATATAAAGATGTAAGAAAACGGATACAATAGCGAACAGCACTTTATATAAAGTTGGAATCATCTTATATAACGAAAGCGCAATATTTAAGAAAAGTAGCGTCGGGAGGAAAAAATAAAGCTGAAAACCTGTCGCATTATCACAGGCCCGCGCGCTGGAAATGACCAGACCGATAGTGTATTTTCCCATCCATTGGGGGAAACGAGTCTTATATATCACAAGGAAAGCGACAGCCGCCAATGTGTAAAATGCGATATGGGGAACAAGATACCTTATGCTTCTGTCACCGACAAATTTACCGGATAACGGTCTAACAGGGTATAGGAAAGGGATAAGCAGGAAAGCATAAACATGGAAATAATAAAGTGCCGGAAACACATGTGGAACTTTTTCTACAATTAATGTATTATGGCCGATGACAATCAGTAAAATTAGAATTCCCTTCACGGCATTAATTCCACTGGATTTCAACTTATCATACATTGAATACGCAAACTCCTTTCGTTTCACGGAAATTTCAGGCTATCAAGGAATCCTGCTTCGGAGCGTTCCACAAGAAGTTAGGTACAGAATAAAACTATCTGTGTCAATAGCGCGTTTCCTTCAGGTATCCTGATCTTCAGACGTATATCGGAACGAAAGAGCTTGTGGCAGATTCACATTTAAATAATCCAGGAATTCAGATTCTGGATTGATGCGCATGTCTTCGCCATTTCATTGGCGCCTCACCGGATATAGCAATCGGCAACGCCTTTTCCATGGGGAGGCGTAAACTTCAAAACTCCAGTTTACCGCCCTTTCGAGCGGCGAAAAATAATTTTGCTTTTTAGCCTTTTGGCAGGAGGTCATGAAAGTACGGTAATCCTCGAAGAGCCGTTTTTCTTTTCTGAATCAGGAAATAATGTATTAGAGCGTCGTAATATGGCCTGAAATATGTGAGACGCAATTCTAATAGTCGGATAAACGCCTGATGCTGCTATTTAAAATTTAAAGATGTCAAAACATAATAACAACTCATGTAAATTGCTTATTCAGTTTCATTTTTCGACAGACTCATTATAATAGGCATGATGCCTATTAACATATATGTATTGTGGTTGTAAATTGTATCGCCATTTGTTAATGTATTAAACAAAGTTACAAATACCATGCAAAATAGTGCTATTGAGGTTTCATTTTTAAGTCCTAATCCTATTACTACGAGTGGCAAAACTAAAATAATAGCAATTATTGAACCTAATATTATACCTACATCCAGCCATGTCTCCATCAATAAGTTGTGTGGATAAACTCTATCTCCCCTTTTCAAGCCGAGCTGCACCGGATACTCCCCGAAACCAATCCCGATGAAAGGATGCTCCTTGATTATCTTCATGCTTTCTTTCCAAGCCCATGCTCTTTCAGAAAATGACCGATCCGATCCAACAGCATTTATTTGTGTAAATGTTTTAAGACGACGAGTTATTCTTCCAAAGCTTTCTACATTCAAAAAACTCCATATCACAAAAAGCATGAAAATAATCATTAGCAATATTTTGATATTTCGAGACTTAAATGCCCTGTAGATATAAGCTAGTGTAACAGCCAGAATCGTTGTTCTATGCCCCGATGCTATAACGAGGAAATAAAAAATCATTTCCAAGAGATATGTAATTAATAATTTGATCCTTTTTGATTGAATAAGCGGCCAGTTCTTCACCGCAATAACCGTTAAAAACACCACGGGTGCAATCTTTCGACCCAGGTCATGATATGTCACAAGTACAAAATTAAAAAGGCCACTCATATATTTGAGATTTACTTCAAAATACTTTGAAGTAACCGTTAACTTGCCGATCTCTCCCCGAATCAGGACTGGACTTGCAATTAGCAATATCCACAAACCACATATAACATAAACCGTTGCGAACCGAACGATGTCCTTTTTTGTATCAAGAACACGCGAAATAACCCATAATCCGGGAACAGTGAGAAATAAAAGAACAATCGTTTTATTCATGACATATTGCGATACTATTCCAACTCGAAATACAGTGATCGCCGTTCCGAAAAAAGCATAAGCACACAAAGTCGCGATGGAAATCCGGACGATTTTATTGGGAGGAAGGTTCCGCTTATTTTTCAGCGTCAAGATTACGAGCGCGACAAGAACAGTATTGGCGGCCACTCGAAAGTAAGTCTGCGGAATATTCATGTTAAGGAATTTAACCGCAAATTGGAAAAGAATCGCATCGCTAATATACATAACCGACAATAAAATGTGGAAAATCCAGGGTTTCGGTTCCGCTTCATCCGGGTTAATCTCGGCGGAAACTTCGCCGATTTCCTCGGAAATTTGGTCGGAATTCAGATTATTTGTGGATTCACTACTCATTTTATCGATTTTAAGCCGCCGTAAGCGTTATTTGCCGTTCCTTTTTTAATCCTCATTGAAAAAATCCATCCTCATTCGCAACCAAGCTAAAAAAAATCCCGGGATTGCCTCTTCCAGCATGCATGCATTTTTGATGCGTTGCAATCTCGAATGGATTTTTTTGCCGTGAAGCATCAATTCCGGCGAAAGGCATCATATAATTCCCGAATTTTCAAATCCTCCTGCGCCGGACTAAATCCTTCCTCGACTTTTTTCCGACCGGCTTTTCCCATTTCCCTCGTTAATCTCAGATGGGTGAGAAGCTCGATGCATCGATCCGCGGCGCCGGAAACATCCCCATCTTCAACAAGAAAACCATTGGCGCCATTCTGGACGATCTCCGGCATCCCTCCTTTGTTAAAAGCCACGCACGGAAGACCGTGTGCGCATGCTTCGACAAGTATCAAACCGAAGGTTTCCTCAACTTTCGGCAAATGCAGCAGCATGTCGACATTTTCCATAAACGAAATCAAGTCCTCTTGCCAGCCATGCAGAGTCACTTTGCCCGCCAAAGGCGGTTCGGATATTCGACGCTGTATTTCCCGAGCAAAATGCTCGTGGCGGTCTATGACTCCTCCGACAACATCCATATGGGCATCAGGCACTTTTTGCAGAATGAGCGATAATACATCCAGATCCAGATCCAAACCCTTATCTTCACTGAACCTGGTGATGACGAGAATATGCTTATCACCCGCGGGACCGGTTATCTTTTCAGGCATATCCGATGCGTCATAGAAAACGGTGGTTTTGTCATAACCAAAAGCAAGGCTGTTTTTCATGAATTGGGAATTTGAGATAAAACCATCGGCGAAAACGGCATTCAGTAAGTTTAAAGCCTTGAAAATCAAGGGGCGCCCTGGCTTCTCACGATAGTGAACAATGATCGGTATTCCCAGCAACTTCGCCCCGATCAGAGCAAAAGGAGAAACGGAGGTGTTCAGATGGACAAGATCGGGCCGAAGTTGCTTGCAAAAACGATAAAATTTCCAGATAGCCCGCACCGATTGAAAAATAAAACGCAACTGATATGACAAACCTTCCCGACTTGTCAGCGTCGGATGACCAATAAAATGGAATTGCGCTTTAGTATGGATTAATTGTTCCGTAAGCCATCCCTCACGGGGCAATGCCACATGCACTTCATAATCGTCCGATTTGCCGAGCGATTCGGCCATTCGCAACAGGCAGCGGGACGAGCCTGATAATTCGCTGACTGGATTTACATAGAGGATACGCAATTTTTCACCCGTTGCACAAGGAGATTCCGACCGGCATGGATTGTGTCGCTGATTTTCCCGACAAGTGATTTACCCGCCTGGTCGCCTTAAATCAAATCATCCAGTATTTCGCCGACTTTGTTTTCCCAGGCCTTGAGGCTGAAGCTGCGCCTGGTCATTTCGTGCGCCGTTTTCCCCAGCCTGGAGCGCAACTCGGAATCGCCGATCAGCTGATCCAGCGCTTCGGCAAGTTCGGCGACGTTCGGATTGATGAGGATTCCGTTGTAATCATCAATCACCAAGTTTGCCAATCCTCCCACGTTCGTGGCGACCACGGCGTTGCCGTAATGCATGGCTTCGATACACGATAAAGACGTCCCTTCCCCGCAGATCGTCGGGACAACCGATATGTGGGCGTTTTGGTAAGCCTCTCCCATTTTTTCCATCGGCAAATTGATCAGCGAAATGGAGCCGGCCTCGTAATCCATCCCCTTTTTGCGGAAATACTCTTTCAATTCTTCCGTCTTGTATCCGTCGCCCACGGCATAGGTAAAATGCACGTTATCGTGTTTAGCCATTATCTTTTGCGCCGCATCGGTCATGAGAAAAATACCGCGCCGGTATTCGGATCGCCTCGGAAAAAGTATGTTGATGCGGTCCGCCGGCTTCTGCGGCACGGGAGGCGGATTCCCGAAAACCGCGTCATCGACGAAATTCGGCACGTAGACCATTTTATCCGCATCCGAATGATCGAAAAAACGCGCACGGAACCAGTTGATGAAATTCGTGTCGACGCAAATCATCTTTTTCAAGCGTTTTGCGCTGTATTTTATCTGAATTTCCGTCAATTTCACTTTCAAGAAACCGTATTCGCCGTCCCACCATATCCCGTGCTGAATCCCAAGCGAGTTTCGCCGGCAAATGGGGGCCGCCAGCTCCATCGACGCGTATATGACCGGGGCTTTTTCAGGGATCAGGCGGTGGGCTTTGATATTGAAGGGGATATTTCCCCACCAGCGATGGCTGCTGGGAATCCCTACGACTCGGCTTCTTTCGGCATATTTATGTTCCCATTCCCGATGGGACTTCTGAAGGATGACGCAATCGTGGCCGCCGGCTTCCAGCATATGCACCAGGTTATGGACATACCTCTGGAGTCCGCCCCGCGTCGGGCGATTTCCGTCATGGTCGAAAAATACATAAGCAACCAGATAATATGTCGCCACTGTCACCCCTGAAACAATGAGAACCGATCGTGAATTCGGGATCGTAAAACGCGTGTTTTATATGATCCGGCCGGCGGAATAATAGCGATTTCTCCTATCCTGTCAAATGAAATGAATCGTTTATAAACTCGCGGTTTTTATGGATTATTGTTTTTTACGCGCGCAATAACTCCCGGTTTTTCCGGCAGATAGATAAGCTCGCGCTCCAGTTTAACGCCGAATTTATCCATAACCGTATCCCGGACGTGGGCCGCAACCGCCTTGACGTCCTTTTCCGTCGCCGAGCCGGTGTTGACGATAAATCCCCGATGCAGCGGGCTGACCATGGCGCCCCCGATGCGAAATCCCCCGAGCCCCGCTTCCTGGATCAGGCGCCCCGCATAATCTCCCGGGGGTCTTTTAAAAACCGACCCGCAGTTGGGGCATTCCATGGGGAATTTACTCCAGCGCGTTTTGCGTATCTCCTCCATCTTCGCCCGGATCGCTTCAGGCTTTTCTTCCGGTCCTTTTTTGAAGCGAGCAAACAGGATCGCGCCGCCCTCATCCTTGAACACGGAATGCCTGTACCCCATGTTCAGTTGCTCGACGGACATGGTGACAATTTCTCCGGCCCTGTCGATATACCGGACATCGATGAGCCGGTCGGCAATCTGGCCGTCATTGGTCCCGGCGTTTTGCACGATGGCCCCGCCGACGGTTCCGGGAATGTCAAAAAGAAATTCGTAGCCGCCAATGGCGTTTTTACAGGCAAATTCCGCCAGGTTTTTATCGGTGACGCCCGCGCTGCATGCGATGGTTTCATCCCGCATAAAGGGCATCAATCCATCATCGTACACGCGCAGAACCAGTCCCTCGATCCCCCGATCCGGAGCCAGAACATTCGAACCCGCGCCGAGAACCGTCAGCGGAATTTCATGGCGAATGCACGCGCGCACGGCGGCGATGATGTCCTTTTCATCCCCGGTCTGTAAAAACAACTCCGCGGGTCCGCCGATCTTGTACGTGGTCGCGTCGGCCAGTGAAACATTGCGGCGGATTGGCGCCGTGACGCTGCCCGCCAGGAGTTTTTGAAAGCTGCTTGTCATGGTTTGCGCGCATGTCCTTGATGACTTAAAAGTAACGCCGGATTGTTGCAGAATGCCATGAGCTTTTCAACATGATTCGCTTATTATCGCTCTTGCCTTTGATCCTGCGATCTTAATGATTCCGTCACAACGGATATTGATTGGGAAATGAAAAGCCCGGGCAAATTTTTTGAAGATGAAATTGCGCTTGTGAATGTTGGCGCATTGCCTGGTTTTCGCCGAATTTCAGATCACGGACGCCATCGAGGTCTGCGCGCCTTGAATCTTAAGCGCCGCCCGACAAAAGCGCCTCGTAAACGGACATCAATTTATCGCCCAGAGTTTTTTCATTGTATCGCGCGCGAACCGCCGCGCGTCCCTTTTCTCCGGCTTTGAACGCCTCTTCAGGATTATTCAGATAATAGGCCATCGCGTCGGCCGTGGCTTTATCATCTCCCGGCGTCGCCAGCTGGCCCGCCCCCGTATCGCGCAATATTTCCACCGGGCCTCCCGCGGCGGTCGCCACGACCGGCAGCCCGGCGGCCATCCCTTCGGCGACGACTCTTCCGAAAGCCTCCACAACCCCAAGTTTCGGATCCGCGTATTTCGAGGAATGAACCAGCAAATCCGAAGCCGCCAAAAGCGCCGGAACATCCGAGCGAACTCCCGCAAAGACAACGCGCCCTTTCAGTCCGCATTCATCGATGATCCCGTCGATTTCATGGCGCCAGTCGCCGTCTGCGCCTCCGGCCTGCAGGAGCCATACGTCTTCGGGCAAGCGCCCAACCGCCCGAACGAGAACGTCATGCCCTTTCCAGGGCGTCATGCGTCCCAATGACAAAACCAGTCTTGCGCTTTCGGGAATTCCCAGCTTGGCGCGGATTTTCGGATCCCGCTTAACCTGATAAAGCGATGCGTTGATGGGGCTTTCGATAACGTGCATTTTCGCCGGATCAATTCCGGGAAGCGACGCCAGGCAGTCGCGCACCGCTTCGGAAATGCATGTCACGGCGCCTGCTCCCGCGGCGAATTTGATTTCCTGTCCGCCAAACCGCCGAATCATCAGCGCCGCCACGACAAGCGGAATTTTTTTTCCGTTCGCCACATCGCCGAACACCTTGTTCGGCAAATTGAGATTGTTGATATGCACGATATCCGGGGCAAACGACCGCAGGATTCCTGAAAATTCCGGGGCGATAGCCGATTTCAGATGATTGTAGGCAACGTATGCAAAAGGCCTGTTTAACCGGCCGGGCAAAACCGGTTTGAAAAGCGCCCCCGAAGATTTAAAAATATCAGCGAATCCGGCCCAGGCCAGGCCGCGCCGGTTGACCTCGTCGGGAATCAGGCCGCCAAACAGTTCCGGACGGGATGCGATCAGAAATGCCTCGTGTTTCATACTCACGACATGCGTGATCTGATAAGCCAGATGGGGTACAGAGCCCCCCATGCCCGGGCTGTTGTCCACAAAAAGTATTCTCATTTTTTTCGAAAGCAAACGTTGTAAAAGCGCACCTTGACCGCAATGCTGCCTTCGTTCATGGTTTTCGTCAACGAATTTGGTTTTTTATGTTTGGAGAAAACAATGACGGCGACAGTGGCGATCAGGCAATGCGGGCAGTATGAAAACGAAATTGTTCAGGATGCCGTGAACGAAGCGGTCAATGCCGCATGCGATCCGAAAATACTTATTTCCGGGAAAAGCGTTCTTATCAAAATCAACCTTCTGATGAACGTCGGTCCCGACCGGGCCATATGCACGCATCCCGCCGTGATCCGGGCTTTGATTCGCCTTTGCAAGGAATCGGGAGCGAAATCGGTCCGCGTGGGGGACATGCCGGGAATCAACCTGACCGACAAGCCCGAGGAAGCTTTCGAAGCCAGCGGCGCCGCCGAGGTCTGCCGACAGGAAGGCGCGAAGATCGCTCCTTTCAGCCGCAAAGGATACCGGGAAGTCGAAGTGAAAAACCATCGCCGGATGCGGACGTTGAACGTGGCCAAAGATGTCCTGGACGCCGACGTGGTCATCGACGCTCCCAAGCTCAAGTTCCATATCCAGGCTCTGTACACCGGCGCCATCAAAAACTGGTTCGGCGCGATTACAAATGCCGACCGCAGAACCAGTCATCATTTCAGCCGCCTGGAGCCGTTTTCCGAAAGCCTCGTGGATATTTTCAGCACCCGCGTCCCGGATTTGACGGTGATGGACGCGATCATCGGCATGGAAGGCAGAGGCCCCAGCGAAGGCAAACCGAAAAAACTGGGGCTGATCCTCGCATCCACCGACGCCGTAGCCGTGGACGCGACGGCTCTGGAGTGCGTGGACTGGTCGGCGGATCAGATCCCTCATGTCCGCCGCGCCGGGGAAGACGGCCTGGGCGAAGCGGATTTTTCCAAGATCACCGTTGACGGGCCGTCGATTTCGGAAGTCAGAATCCCCTTCGAAAGACCGCCGCGCTCCGCCGTGAATCCGCCGAAATGGCTGGTTAAAATATTCTTCCTTTTTTACAGCATGCGCCCGAAAATCCTCGTGGAGAAATGCGAAGTATGCGGCGCCTGCGAAAAGATGTGCCCGGCAAGCGCGATTCACCTGGAAGAAAAATTCGCTGTGATCGACTACGGAAAATGCATCGAGTGTTTCTGCTGCCACGAAGCCTGCCCCCACGGCGCCGTCGGCGAGGACATGTCCCTGCTTTACCGCCTCCACCGCCGATACGAGCAATGGCGGATAAAAAGGAATTAATCCGTCCAAGTCGAAATGTTTGACGCCACCCGCTGTAAACTTGCTCAATCGCTTGGCAGTGGGTCAGCCTGCGAAATCATTTACATTTCGAACAAGTGGCGACACTGTCATTTCGAGCGAGTCCGTCAGGACTTGCCTGAGAAATCCCTTCAATGAGGTGTCCATTTACCTGGCAGCTAACGCTGACCGGCTAATATTGTGTCGCCCTTTGGGCTGGTTTTAAGCCCATGCGGGCAGGCACAGAAGTCTGCCCCTACTCATCCTTCCTATTTCCTCCTTCATCCTTCATCCTTATGCCTCAGGCTTGTGGCTGCTGACCAGCCGGCAGATTATCTGTTGACATGACCAGCCAAATTTCGCACAATTTCATCCATGAAAAATGACTTAAAGGCCATCACAGGACTGGGAAAATTTCCTTAATCACCTGACAACATCTTAAAACGTGTGAATGAAGGGAATGCCGTTATGAAATACTTAACCATCGCTTTTGTTTTCATACTTTTCGCCGCGTCCTCCTTCGCCCAGGGAATTCCACCCGCGACTCTATACGTCGCACCGGGCGGAGACGACATGGGCGAAGGCGCAATGGACGCCCCCCTTGCCACGCCCGCCGGCGCCAAAACCGAGGTTTTCAAACTCATCGCCGCGGGCCTGACCGGCGACGTTCTGGTTTTTTTCCGGGAAGGCGAATATTTCTTCGATGACGAACTCGTATTCGGCGCCGAGGATTCCGGCACGGCGGACTACCACATCACGTACATGGCTTATCCCGGGGAGTCCGTCACCTTCCACGGCGGCGTCGAAATCGATGCCGCGTGGTTTGCGCCGGTGGAAGACCAAAATATCCTGGACCGCCTGCCGTCGGAAACCCGCGACCAGGTGCTTGTCGCCGATCTCGACGCGCACGGCATGGACGTGTATCCCGCCCTGAACCGCCACGGATTCACCTTTTACGAAGGGCCCTTCGACGACCGCAACCCCCCCGCCGGGATGGAGCTCTTTTTCGACGGCCGGCCCATGCAGCTCGGCCGGTGGCCCAACGAGGGCTTTTCGAAAGTCGCCGGCGTTCCCGACGGTGAGGAAGGGATGCGCTTTCAATATTCCGGCGACCGTCCCGAGCGATGGACCGAGGCGACGGACGTCTGGTTTTACGGCTATTGGTCCGCCTTCTGGGCCGACTGCTACTTTCCGGCGGAGGATATCGACACGGCGACGAAAACGGTCACGATCCGCCCGATCAGCCCCGCCGAAACAGAGATTTGGGGATGGGATGAGGACAAAGCCAACGGAAGCTACGGCATCGCCCGAAAGCGGCCTTATTACGCTCTGAATCTTCTGGAAGAAATCGACATGCCCGGCGAATACTATATCGACCGAGACGCCGGGAAACTCTATTTCTACCCGCCCGCGGACATAGCTTCCGGCCGCATATTCCTCTCGATGACCGAGAAGCTGATGGTGCTGCGCGACGCCTCCCACATCACCTTTCAAAACATTGCCTTCGCTTACGCGCGCGGCGACATGGTCAGCGTTTTCGGCGGTGAGGATGTGCAGTTTCGGCAGTGCGCTTTTTATGGCGGCGGCTCTCACGCCCTGGCGGTGGAAGGCTGGTCGAACGTCATCGAGGGAAATCATTTTCGGGACATCGGCGACAGCGTCATCGGCGTCGAAGGCGGCGACCGTGACAATCTCATCCCCGGCGAAAACAGCGTTGCCAATAATCACATCCACGATTACGCCCGCACGTCCCGCATGGGGACCATGGCGGCCTGGATCGAAGGCGTCGGCAACGACGTCAGCCACAACCTCATCCACGACGCGGCGCACATGGCCATGCGCTACTGGGGCAACGATCACCTGATCAGCTACAATGAGATTTACAACGTCTGCGCGCAGGCCGACGACGCGGGCGCCATCTACACGGGACGCGATTACACGACCCGGGGCACTTTGATCAAGCACAATTTCATCCACGACATTCAAAGCAGCCTCAATCCGGTTCTTTACGGGGATCTGCTCAAAGAGGACGTTCACGGCATCTACTTCGACGACGCCGCCAGCGCCACCACCGCCGAGGGCAATATCCTCTACAATATTCAGGGCGTGGACATCATGATCGGCGGCGGGCGGGACAATCTGGCCCTGCACAACATCCTGGGACAAGGCCGAGCCGCCTTTTTCATCGACCGGCGGATGATGGACATGACCATGCAGGACAGTTACCGCGAGCGCCTCATCGGCAAGATGGAGGATAAAAACTACACCGAGCCGCCCTGGAGCGATCATTACCCGCTATTAGCCGCGATGTTCGACGGCGATACGCCCTTCGAGCCGGAAAACAACCGGCTTTGGGGAAATCTCGCCCACGATCACAACTTCTGGCTCCAATGCGGGCACTGGGGAAGCAGCATCTCCGAGTGGCTCCTGGGCGTCCCCTGCTCGTTTCCCGACCAGCAGGACAACATCGAGCGCTGCCCCGACCCGCGCTACATCGATGAAGCCGGCCGTTACATGCAACTGACGCCCGATTCGCCGGCGTACACGATTCCCGGATTCGAGACGATTCCCTTCGGCGAAATCGGCCTGGCCCCGCAGGCGCCGATTCTTTATATCGCCGACGCGCAGGTTTCGGATGAAGGAGGCGTCATCGAAGCCGCCGGGCATTGCGAGCCCTGGGCGCGCATCGTCACCGCGCGCTTTGGCGGGCGGGACGTCAAATCGTTTTTGAGCGTGGCCGAAAACGGCGCGATATCCGGAACCTTTTCGCTGGATGAGTTTTACGAGTCGCCGACCAGGCTTGCCGTGGTCGTCGCGGGTCCCAAAGGACCGCGCTCCGAGACAGGTTATTCCGAGGAAATCGAAGTGCCCGTCAACGTATCCGACGATGAGGATGATGATGCCGACGGCGGGAGCGACGACGATGACCCTTCGACAAGCTCAGGGCAGGCTGAAGATGACGGGGCGTGCGGCTGCTGAAGTAGTGAATAGTGGCCAGTGGTTAGTGGCCAGTGATTTAAAACAGAGCCGCGCACGGCAAATTCGCCTGAGTTGTAACGAAGGCGAATGAGTAAGCGGGTAGATATCGACCCTGTAGACGCGTGTGGCACAGGCGCCCCCGCCTGTGCGAGCCCGCAGGGCGAAACAAACAAAAGCCGCGCACGGCAGATTCGCCTAAAAGCGTCAGCGAAGGCGAATGAGTAAGCGGGTCATGCATCGATAATCGAAATGATCACGCCGTTGCATGCGCGGTTTTGTTTTCAAAATAAAATCTTATTGCCGATTCGTGGCACACCCGCTCATTATCGCATCTTCGCTAACGCAAAGATGCGATTGGCCATTCGCGGCTCTGTTTCGGGCGATCCCGCATGCCAAGGTCAGCCGTTTTGGTTTGCGATTGCGAATGAGTAAGCGGGTGGATATCGGCCCTGCAACCAAATGTGGGTGTAAGACATTCCTTTCACACCCGAGGGCGGGTGTGCCACACATGACGTGCCCGGGCGAAAGGTGCATGGCTTCGGCCCTGCAAACGTGTGTGGCGCATCGCGGCCTGCCGGCCGCAACCAAAGTAGGATATAGGCGACATTCCGAATTGAGCCTGCTTTAGCAGGCTAAGGAGACATAGCCCATAGCGTGAGCTATGGCTAAAGGCATCAACAATATTAACAAAACCCGCGAAGCGGGCGACGGATATGGCGTGAGAAAATAATCGTGACGCCGCGCAAAGATTTCTACGATGAGTAGTATTATCATCGGGTAGGAGGCGGGGTTGCCCCCGCCGTCCTCCCACACCACCGTACGTACGGTTCCGTGTACGGCGGTTCATGTTCCGCATGCAAGTCTATGATGCTCTTCGATCAGGCTTACGAGTCCCATTCGTCGCCACTGCGCGGTCGGCACGGCCTGGTTCATGTGACTGGCTCCGGCGTTCCACCAGGGGCCACGGCCGTTGAAAGCCGATTTCCTGGCTCTTTCCGTTGACAGTCCACGTCGGCAAAGTTCTTTGAAACGGATTTTGGATCGCTTCCACTGCCGCCATAATATACAGCGTAGTTTACGGCGTATCCATTGATCCAGAACCGTGGGAATGCCCAGCATCCGCGTCCCCTTCCCGCCCGGCTTGGGAATTTCCACCCGCAGGACGGCTTGGGGAACATAGCTTCCGTTGAGCAGTTCCTCCCGATGGCGCGACCAGTGCTCTTGGCAGTAGCTCCAAAGGGCGTCCACGGTGAGACCGTCAACCCCCGGCGCTCCGCCGTTGCGTTTCACGCGCCGATACGCTGCGATGAGATTCTCGCGACGCAGTACCTGATCCATGAGCGTCATCGTCCCGTCGCCGACAGAATCGGATTGTGCCGCGCGCGTTTGACGCAGGTATCGGACTTTGAAGATAATGGCCTTCTCATCCGTAGGGGACTTCAACCCCAAAGTGAGTGCGCCCTGCCGGGCGCACCAAATAAAAAGGGGCCGTAAACCGGCCCCTTTGATATTGACGATTAGGCTCTTTTACTTTTTCTCGGCGAGAATTCCGTCGATAACTTCCTTGAAGGCGGCTTTCGGTTTAGCGCCTCGAAGTTTCTTGCCGTTGACGAAGAAGGTCGGAACGCCACGCACGCCGAGGCCGTCGGCGACTTTGCCGAAACGATCCAAATCTCCCTGCCACTTTTCGACCTTCATATCTTCTTTGAATTTGCTCATGTTCATGCCGTTTTCCTCGGCCCATTTGAGATAAAGCTCTTCGCCCATTTCCTTCTGGTGCTCCCAGAGGTAATCATGGAATTCCCAGAATTTACCCTGTTTCCAGGCGGCAAAGGAGGCGGCGGCGGCGGCGGGGGCTTTTTGGTGGAAACCCAGCGGCCGCATGACATAGTAAAGCTTTATTTTCCCTTCGTATTCATCCATGACCTCTTTCATCGTATTGGCGCCGCGCTTGCAGAAGGGGCACTGGAATTCGGAGAATTCATAAATGACGATGGGGGCGTCATCGGGTCCCTTGGAGGGAACTTCATCGGATTTGATGTCGACTTCGTAGATTTTATTGGGATCCTCTTCTTCCTGAGGCTTTCTCCTTGGCGACCGAGCGGCGACGGACAAGGTTTTCAGGGGTTCTTTTTCCAGGCTTTTCATGACTCTGTCGAACTTTTTCTCATCTTTGGCGTTGTCGCCCAGGAACTTCACAAATTCCTTGCTCATGTCTCCCGATGAGTTGAGAATCTGTTTGTAAACTTCTTTCTCTTCGGCGGACATCGAGTCCGGATCGGGCATTTTCACACCCATTGCAGCCAGTTTTTTAGCCTGTGCAATCTGCTCCGGCGTCAAGCCGGATGTGTTGCATGCAACAGCCAGCAGCAGGATTGCCGCTATCGTAACAAGAATCAGGACATGTCGCTTTTTCACTTTGTATCTCCCACTTTTGGTTATAGGCCCTTAATAGACTCCAATGAACAATTGAGGGCGTAATCATAAACTCAAAAAATCTCAAGTCAAGGAGGGCTTTTGTCTTGGCATGGGGGTTGTGCCGAAGGGCACGTTCAGCAAGCCCCAATTTTCATTTCAAAACTTCTCTCGGCCAGGTTCATCAGATCCACATAATTCCACGCGCCCTGGTCGTTGATGAGGCGGGCCAGTTTTTTCGGGATGGATTCCAGGCCCAGGTATGCGCCGCTGACGGCGCCCGCCATGGCGGCGGTAGTGTCCACGTCCCCGCCGCAGGCGATGGCGGCGCAGATGGTCTCCCAGTAATTGTGCGGTGTTTTCAAAAACGAATACAGGCTCCATAGCACGCTTCCGATCACGTAAGGCGAAATCCCCTCCCAGACCTTGCCCTCATCGAGATCCAGGCCCGCGGCGGCAATCAGGGGCATAGCCTCCTCGGCCGGCAAGTCAATCCATCCCGGAAGTTCTGTCAAAAGTTCGGAAAACACGGCGTGAATAGGCAAGGTCCATTCGCCAAGTTGGGCGCAGAAGGAAGCCGGCTTGATATCCGCCGTTGTAAGCGCCAGCGCCACAGCCCCCGCGACGGCGACGGCGCCCGCCACGGCTCTGGGGTCCTGGTGCGTGATGCGGCCCTGATCCGAGGCCACGCGGATCATCTTTTCCGGATTGTCGAAAAATAGCAGGCCCACCGGCGCGCTGCGCATGGCGCTTCCGTTGCCCGCCGACGGCGGCGGCGTTCCCGCCTCGGTCCAGAAAACGCCGCGATTCAACCTGTCCGCAGCCTGCTGCGTGGCCATTCCCCGGCCCACAACCCGGCCCGAAGCGAAAATATCCGCGATGCGCTGCGAATAATCCAAAGGATCGAAATCCTTGCAGATCATCAGACTTTGCAATAATTCGCGGGCCAGTTGCGTGTCGTCGGTGTATTGCCCGAAGGAAAAGGGACGGCGGCCCTGGCGGCCGACGTCGCCGGATTTCAGAACCTTTTCAACGTATTGCGCGCAAACGGCGGAAGAAAAGCCTTCCACCACGAATCCGGCTGCGTCGCCGAGCGCCTGTCCGATGATGCAGCCTGAAAATTGTTCCTTGCGTGGTCGCGCCATTGGCAATGTCCGTTCTTCGCGGGCTTTCATGAAAACGCTATCGGTAAATTTTCATAGGCGCAAGAGCAACCATGTTGACCCTGCGCAACCCTATCATTTATGAAGGATCATGACGAACACGATCCCCTTTCTAGAAATTCGGCAGGAAACATGAAATCCATTAGCCGGTTTATCGTCATCAATCTCGCGCTGCTCGTTTTATTAATGACAATCCTGGAAATCGACGACCGGTTCGCGGCCCTGTGGTTTTGCCGGGGAAAATGCCTCCTAAAAATCGGTCAGCGTAAAAAAGCCCTGACAGCCTTCCAGCAGGCATTATTTTGCGACACCTCGCCGGAGCGCGCCCTGGCATGGCCGATTTATCTGTCTGAGATTCTGGCTGAAATGCCGACCAGCCTCGCCGAATCCCGTCGGGAGGGCGCGTTATGAGTTACAGGCCGCGGCCCAAAGGCAAAAATCCCTGGCTGGTCATCGGACTGAATATCACCCTGCTCATTTTCCTTTTGGTCGTCGTCAAAAAAATTGTCCTTGAATCGGATTCGGGGCCGCAGACTCTTTCATACTTGAAAATCGACAACGGACAGGCCCGGATCGAGGGCGCAAGCGCAAGGATTCCCGTTGAAAGGCCAAAAGGAGGCGTCCGCATTTTGATTCTGGGCGGCGGGCCGTTTTTTGACGGCGACGCCGACGCCGTCGATAAACTCACGGTGGAAACGGCGAAGCTTCTTCCGAAAAGTCCGGTGGAGATCTACCGACTTCACTTTTCCGACCTGAAGCTTTCGGATCTGCCGAACCTGCTTAACGATTGCCGCAAGCTTCATCCCACGCTGATTGTGATTTTCCCCATAGTCGACATGGGAATTCTTTCCGTCGCACAGCAGTCGGCGTTGCTGCGTTTGCCGATGCGCAAAAAAATCCAGTGGCTGTTTGACGGCCCGACGCCCGCCGGAAGCCAAATGCCGGAGGAAATTCTGGCCGATCCGGCAAAGCCCAGAAAATTTCTCGCCCATATCGCCATTCAGGCCGCCAAAGCGGTCTCGGATCAAAGCGGGCAGGAAATCGAATTCGTCGATCTGATCGAAAATCCGGATCCGGACCTGGAGAATTCCGCCGCCAAGCTGGAAAGGCAGACACTGTGGGCGCTTGATTTTGTAATCGGAAACGCTTTGAGAAAAATGACCGCGGACCGATATCACGTGGCGATGGTCGGCATGGATCCCAAACCGGAGGGCCCGCCGAAATGGGCGCAGATCGGACCCTTAACGTGCGCGGGCCGCGAAGAAGTCCTGGCGGTTCATCGTAAGGCCGCGCAACACTTGCGGGCGGGAGAAAACGAGAAGGCGCGCGCCGGTTTCGAACAGGCGCTTTCTCTCGCGCCGCAAAACGTCGCGGCCCTTTGGGGGCTTGCTGAAATTTACCGGAAGCAAGGCAATACCAAACTCCAAAACGAATACATGGCAAGAGCCATGGAAAACGACGCGGCCCTGGCCTCGTTGAAATCGCTGCCGAAAGCCGGCGTGGAGGTCCTGGCCCAGTCCGCGCACGCCGCTTACCTGGATTATGACGTCACCGCCGGCGGCGAGAATGAAAAACTCCGCGCGCTGGCCTTCTGGATGGCGCATAATCTCTAAATCTAAAGGATGAGGGAGGAATTCCGCATTCTTTTAAAGCTTCCCTCAGTTTAATCTCACCTGGAGATTCTGGACGCAAATTTCATTGACATCCGATACTCCCAGTCGATATTCTAAATCATCTTTGCCTTCGGGGGACGAAGTGAAAAAAGACGAAATCGAAATAATCGAAAAAATCCCGGAATCGGGAAGGCGTGACTTTCTGGAAGATTCGCTGGCGATCCTGCTGGCGGGATTTGCCGCACCGCCGTTTTTACTGCGGGCGTTTAGCGCCAAAGACGACAAAAAGACCGTCAAAGGCGAAAAGAAAACCATTAAGACGAATTTCAATTCCAGGCGGATAAAAACCGTCATCGGTCCTCCCTACGATAAGTATTTGGGAGAAAAGCTGAAGTACAGCGTGGATTTTCTTTCCACGTTCAAAGCCGCGGAAGTCAGTGTGGTTTTCCGGCCGGGATACGGCGGCAAACTCATCGCCGAAATCGACGCGGTGGCCAAAGGCGTCGTCGGCTGGGCGACGAATATGAAACGCCAATTTTTCCGCTCGTATCTGGAAATCATGGAAGTCGGGGGGAAACAGCGCCTGGTGGTCACGTATTTTTCCCGCATTTCGGTCAAGGGCGAAAAGACCTACAAAAGCGTCCATCGGTTCGATTACAAGCGCGGAAAATGGCATTTTCGAAAGTATAAAAACGGCCGCAGAAAAGAAAGATGGTCAAAACCGATACCAAGCGGAGTTTTTTATGAAGATTTTGCCGGTTTCATGTATAATGTGCGCGCCGGGTTCTACGGCGAGATGAAGCCGGGACACGAATTTTCGATTCGAAGCGTCCCCTTCAAGGAGATTGACAGCTACACGGTTCACGTGGCGTCCGGGCAACAGATGGACGCGGAAAGGAAATGGATTAAAAAAACTCCCGGCGCCGCCTTGATGGGCATCGTGGACATACACCAGAAAATTTTCGGAATGAAAACCGGCGAAGGAAAAGTACTTGTCGACAAAGACCTCCTTCCACTATCGGGCAAAGTGAAAGACGCCGTATCCTTCGGCGACGTGACGGTCAACCTCGTCGAGCGCTCAAAAGCCTAAAGGTATTCCAGACAAAGACTGAACCGGCGAACGATTTTATTTTATTTAAGAAAATTGCGGGGCGACGAAACCGGAGAAAATGAATCGATGAAGAGGTTTTTAAAAACGAACGGCGCCACGCCGATCGTCGACCGAAGAATCAAAACAACGGGACCCACGGCGCTTTGCGTCGATATGCACATCCACTCGTGCTATTCCGACGCTCCCAGAAACACGCCCGACGCCATCGTCGAAAAATGCCATGAGAACAACGTGGGCGTGGCGGTGTGCGATCACAACGAAATCCGCGCCTCCGTAATGCTTGCGCAAAGTCAAAAAGTTCTATGCGTGCCCGCTATAGAAGTCGGCGCCAAGGAGCGCCTGGAATTCATCGCCTATTTCAAGAATACGGCGACCCTGGAAGATTTCTACCGCCGCGAAGTCGAGCCGTATAAACGCTCCCGCTTTTTCGCCAAGCTGGACCGCTCCTTCACCGAACTGATTCCCGCCGCAAAAGAGCGCGGCGCCCTGGTTTGCCTGCCGCATCCTTTCGCACCCACGTACAAGAACATCAACCACAATCCCCGGCGAAAGGCCGCGCTGTTCGCGCCGGAGATTTTCGGCCGCGTGGACCTTATCGAAGTCACCAACGGGCACCTTCCCGACAAGCGAAACTACCGGGCCTACATGCTCAAAGAGTTGTTCGATAAAAATTCCAGCGCCGGCTCCGACAGCCACCGACCCGAGGAAATCGGAAACGTCTATTTGCGTTTCGACCAGGTTCTCGACGCCGAAGGCGTTTTCGATCACATGCTCCGGCCGAAAAAAGTGGGCATCGCCAAGCCTTACAGAGTCGTGCGATTCGCCAAGACGGCGCGAAACGCCGCCCCCACGCATTTGCAACTTTACTTCTCACGCAAGCGCCAACAAAGCTGGATGACCAAATACGGCGAGGCGGCGGCGGGATAAGCAAAGAGCCGGACCCGAAAACCAGTTTATCGATCTTTTTTGGAGATAATTAATAAGGAATTTTCCGGTAAGAATCTGATCGAGGCTAATAAACAGATCAACTCTTCTTGTACGTTTCCCTCAGCTTCACCAGGCCCCGATAAAATTCATCCATCGTGCCGTCTATCGAGCGGCGAACCCAGAACATGAAGCTGGTGGCGACTACGGCGCCGTTCACGCCTTTGTCGAATCCGTTTTTGTAGAAAAATGAAAAGCCGCCGTCGGGATTTTCACAGAACTTGTCGTTCATGAAAAAGAAATACTTTGTATAATAAGCCCATTGAAGACTGTCGGTATCCAGTAGGATCTGAAACTCTTTCTTTTGCCTTTCGAAACACTCTGGTTCCTTTAGAATCTTTTGGTAAGTGAGGTAAAAAATTTCCGCCAGCTCGGCAACGTATTTGTCGTAAATCCATTGCGTCGCTTTGCGGAAGGCGGCGTCCTTTGCCGCGGGGACGGCGTTATCGACCATCCATTTCACAAACTCGGGATTATAATACCCAAAAGAGTTTTTTGAACTGAAATTCAATTTCTCGTTTGTATGCGGACCTTTTAGGAAAACATCCATGCCGGATAGTTCGGAAAGGACTTTGTACGGGGCAAAGGATAACAGGTGACAGGCAAAAGCCTGCATACCGCCCTTGGGAAAGTAGTCATAATCCTTATGCTCTTCGCATGCGTTTTTCGTCGTAGGAACGGCAAGCCAGGCCCTGCGTATCATGTCCATGCAATCCGGATCGCAGGATTCCTCAACCCACTGCGTGACCTGTTCGTAATAAGGATTATCGTCCGGATACTCGACCAGGAATAATTTATATTCCTTATATTTCTTCACCTTTGAAATACTCAAATTTTCCCTGAGCTGCTGTAAGTCCGTGTACTTTTTTCGTATCTCTTCCAGGCGGACCTGATCCTTTGATTCACTGGCTTCTTTTTCCCGGCGCTTTCGTCCGAGAGACGACAGAATTGACCGAACCGAGGGGTAATGTTTCGATTTTTCCGGGCTATCGGCCGAATCAGCCAATGCCGCCGGCTCAGGCGGCGCATCAGAAGGCTCAACGGTGTTCGCATGACGAAACAACATCTGACTCGTGCCGTCCCACCAGCCGAAGGATAGAGAAAAGCCCGGGGCTCCGGAGGGGATTTGCGCCTTAAGATGGGCCGCCAACTCGATGAAGGTCACGTATCCGTCCCGCTGCCCGCCGACCCCGTCGGCGCTGCCGTCAATGGCGCGGGTAAACTCGTCCGCGAAAGTGCCGGCGGGCGTCGATTGTCCCGCGTCCTGCGCAATGAGAACGTTGATGGCGGGTTGCCCAAGCCAGTAGTTTACGCTTTCGGTCGTGCCGCCGCTTTTGACCATGTCGGGATCGGATGAACGAAAATCAAAGACCATCAGCACATGCCTGCCGGGAAGCTTGTCGATGATTTTCGCGCGCAGCGCATCCATGGGAATATAGCCGGCCCAATCATCCGATAGCCCAGGCTTGCCGCCGGCCGCCGGAATCAGATAACCGGTTCGTTTTCCCGATCCTTTATCGATCCTCGTTTTCCCGCAGCCGGAAAAATAGAAAACAAAGCGTTCGTTTACGTCAACTTTCGCCGGTATGTTCGTCTCAATCTGCCGGAGAATATTGCTCCCGGTCGCCTGCGCGTCGCTGAGCGTGATGACTTCGAAGCCATGCGCTTTCAGCGCCCCTGTGAGCCGCGTAACATTCTCATTTGATTCACTCAGCTTTGACCGGCCGTTTTCGTATTCGCCGACACTCACGACCAGAGCTACGGATTTATTATACCAGGCGCTTGGCTCCGCATTGCCCGTGTCTTCGGTGTCGTTATTTTGCCCAAAGGCAATAAATGCGGTGAAGACGAAAACCAGAGTGATGAAAATGATGCACTTCTTTTTCAAGACCGGCCTCCGCGAAGCGAAATAGCATTCGATATTATCGGCTGAGGTTGCAAAGTTTTATAAATCACTCGCACAGGTTGTCGCGGTATTCTACAAGTTGCCCGGGCATGTCGGTCTGCATGATCTCGACGCCCGTCTCCATCATGTTTTTCCATCCCCAGTCCACGCCCAGGACGTAAAGCGCGTCGCGCACGCCCAGGGCGTCCATGAACACCACGGCGCCGACGGATTTGATGAGATTCACGTTGCCGGGTGTCAGGCCGCCGCTGGAAATCTCGATGTGCTCGGGATCGGGATCGAAGTGATCGATGATGGCCTGCGTTTCGTCGACGGACGAAGTCGCGGGCATGATGCGCACCTCCGTCGACACGCTGCGCACGCGGTCCAGCTTGTCCATATTGGAAGAATATACGAAGCAGATATCCTCCAGGCCCATGTCCACGACCACCTGAATGGCGCCTTCGGGCTCGCCGGTCTTCATGTCGATGTCCACCTGCCCGCCGTATGAGTCGGCGACGGCCAGGGCTTCGGCGAAAGTCGGCACTTGCAGACCGTCGTATTCCGGCCGCGTGTGCGCGACGGTCAGGGCCTTGATCTGCGCCAGCGTCATTTCCGACACTTCGCCGGTTCCGTTTGTCGTGCGGTCCACGGTGTCGTCGTGCATCAGGACGTACTCGCCGTCGGCGGTGTCGCGCACGTCCATCTCGACGGCAAACGCGCCCATTTCGAACGCTTGTTCGATGGCGGGAATCGTGTTTTCCGGCGCGTGGACTCTGGCGCCGCGATGCGCGCAGACTAACACATCCGGATAAAGCGGCGCGTCGCAGTCGTCGTCCACGTCGTCGTCGACATCATCATCCGCGTCGTCGTTTATATCGTCATTCACATCATCGTTGATGTCATCATCGACATCGTCGTTTGCGTCATCGTTGACGTCGTCATTGAGAACATCGTTGGTGTCGTCGTCCGCGTCAGCATCATCGCTATCGTCATCGTCGTCGCCGCAGGCGGCGAACGACACGGCAAAAACGAGGCAAAAAATTACGAGCATGATTTTGAGAAATAATTTCATTCACATTCTCCCTTTCCTTCACTCATGATTAAAATGCCTTTCAAGGTGCTTTGTCCAGGAGTTACTTGATCTAATCAAGAATCAATGTATTTAGACGCGTGCTGGATGACTAAATGGCCCTGCGCGGGTGGCATGGACAAGCTTCTTGGCCCGAAGCTCTCGCTGAGGGCGCTTGTCCGTGCCACCCTCCGATTCGACGTGCGCCCCCTCATTATCGCATCTTCGTGAACGCAAAGATGCGATTGGACATTCGCGGCTTTGTTTTTGGCGATTCCGTTTGACAGGACGACGGGTTATGAGACAGAGCCGCGCACGGCAAAATCGCCGTCAGGCGATGAGTAAGCGGGTAATGTATTGACACTCGACATCATCACGCCCTTGCACGCGCGGTCCCATTTGAAAATAAACATTCCTGCCGATTCGATTCACACCCGCTCATTCACGCGCCTCAAGCTGTCGCTTTCGGCGCGTTTGTCATTCGCGGCTCTGTTGCGTGTGCCTACGCAAGGCATTTGTGCTTAGTCAAACCGCATGCGACCATCGTCAGGCCAACAAGCAGGGGCGAAGCTCTGCACCCGCCCGAAACAGGGCGAGCACGGGGGCTTGGATCTACTTCAAATGCCTACACACGAATTCGTCGACCTCGGGCAGGCCGCCCTGCAGGATCAGATAGCCGTTGTGCGGTTCGCGGCGCGTGATCTCGTGGTTGATCGGCGTGAGCATCATCTCGCGGATTTTTTCCTTGTCGTCGGTCTGACCCAGCACCCAGCACAGCTTCATATACGCTGTTTCCGGGATCATGTTGTCCATGGGGATGATGCCCATGTCCAGCAGATCGCGCCCCGTGTCGTACACGTACATCTGCGCGTAGCCCCAGAGGGTCTGCACGGTCATCACGACGGTCATGCCCTTTTCGATGGCCCGGCGAAGCGCGGGATACAGGGGCTTGTTCACGTGGCCGAGCCCGGTGCCCGCGATCACGATGCCGCGATAGCCCAGGTCCGACAGGCCGTCGATGATGTCCGGCTTGAAATTGGGATAGTAGTACTGGATCGTCACCATTTCTTCGAAGGCGTTGTTGATGACGGGCTTGCGGTTTTTATCCCGCTTCAAATAATCGTCGGTGATGTAATTGAAGTAGCTGCCTTCCGAGTTTTTCTCCAGATGCACGGTGGCCAGGGGCGTCGCGCCGATAGTGCGAAAAGTCGAGCGGTAGCTGGAATGCATTTTCCGGCAGCGCGTTCCCCGATGCAAAAGATCGTAACTGTCGGATGTGGGGCCGAACATGCAAAGCATGACCTCTGCGATGTCGCAATCCGACGCGGTGCGCACCGCGTTGCGCAGATTCAGCGCCGCGTCGGACGACGGGCGGTCCGAACTGCGCTGACTGCCGACCAACACTATCGGCACCGGCGAGTTTTGCACCATAAAACTCAAAATAGCGCCGGTGTGATGCATGACGTCCGTCCCGTGCCCGATGACGATTCCGCTTGCGCCCTTTTCGATTTCCTTGCCGATTTCCACGGCCAGCACCTTGTACTGCTCGGGCCCCATGTTCTCGCTGAACACGCCGAAGAGCTTTCGCGTTTCCAGGTTGGCGATATCGGCCAGTTCGGGAACGGCGCCGTACAGTTCGCCGGGCGTGAAGGCGGGAATCACCGCGCCGGTGCGGTAATCCAGGCGGCTGGCGATGGTGCCGCCGGTTCCTAAAAGCGTCACGTTTTTATTTTCCGGTTTACGCGGGAAATCTTTTTCAGGGATTTTGTAAACGGCTTTTCGATAGCCGATTTCTTTGGCGGAGGCGATGCGCTTAACGGCGACGCCGACGTTGTAGCCGTTAAAAAGCTTCACGACGATGTGCAGGTCGTCGCAGGTTTCGCTTCTCGGCAAAAGCACGCCGGTAAACACCGAACCCACGTCGTTGACGATCTCAACTTCCGACCAGACGCCGATCCCGAATTTCTCCAGAGTCTCTTTGGATTTACCCTTGTAACCCTGGAATCGGTCTTCGCGCTGCGCAAGCGGGATGCTCATCATCAGCCCTCCCCCAGCTTGCGGCGGACGTACTCGGCCACGTCTTTCGCCGCCGCCTTTCCCGCCAGCATGGCGGTCGCTTTTCCCGTGATGTGACGCACGGTTTTGCCGCGCATTCCGTCAGTCATCGCGCCGGACGCGGCCTTAATCAAAGGTTCAATTTCCGCGTTCCACTTATCACCGTCGACCAGGTCGATGCCTTCAGCTTCCGCGGCTCCGAATGCGTTCAGGCCCGGATTTTGGGCCATGCGCGCCGCCACGGTCCTGATGCTTTCCACCGGGATCCGCCCGTCGGTATACAGGTCGAAGATTTCGGTCCACTCAGCCATGCCGAGGCGGTCTACGGGAATGCCCGCGCGTTTTGACGCGCGGCTTCGCTGCCCGATTTCCACGGCGGCCAAAAGGCCGTCCACGCCGGTTTTTTCCACGACGGCGTCCACGATTTTTGCACCGCCCTTGCGGATCAGATAATGCGTCGTCTCTTCCGGCACCCGCCACGATCCCCAAAGCTCCTCCCGCTCCCATGGCGCGGGTTCAAGCTTGCGCCGCGCGTCGGCGATACGCTCCGGCGTGATTTTCGTGGGCGGCAAATCCGTATCCGGGTACATGCGGTCCGGCCCGGGCAAAATCCGCTCGAAGGTCGTGAAGCCGCCCGTAAGAGCCTGCCGGGTTTCCAGCGGGACGCCTTGGGCCGCATCGCCGAAGCGCAGGCGGATTTCCTCGGCCGCCGTCAGGCAGTCCGCCCGCGGGCCGGCGACCAGAAAAATGTCGTCGCGCTCTTTCGCGCCGAGCTTTTTCCGCAATTTTTCCCGCACGAAGGGCAGGTCGCGGAATTCGGGCAGCGCATCGCCGCCAAGGACGTTGGGAGACTTGTCCAGGCACGCGATGACGCGGATGCGCCCGGACAGTTCATCCAGAAATGTAATGCCCTGCTGCGTGGGATGCTGCGCCAGTTCGCGCACACCCTCGACGCGCACGCCGTAAATCACGTCGTCGCCTGCAACGTCCCGTGGAAAACCGAAAGCCTCGCGCAGGCAGATATCGCCCACGTCCGCTGAGTTCATGCGCACGGCGCCCGGCGAATCGATGCCTCGGGCGCGAAGCTCATCGCGCATTTTGAGCAGGTTAACTTGGCGGATCGCTTCATTATGCACCAGCTTCGCGGCGTACGCCGCGCGGGGCACGCCTTTGATCTCCACGCGGTTTCCGCCCCGTACGCTGACGTTGATGTCCTGGCGTCCCGCGCCCATGCCGGTGCGCACGCGCCCGGTGGACCGGGCCACGAGGCTGCACAGGTTAATGGCGTCGCGCACTTCATGCGGATTGCGAAGCTCCGCGCCGGTGACGGTTTCGGTCAGCGGCACCCCGAGGCGATCGGTGCGAAAAACGATGCGATGGCCGATGTCCTCGACTTCCCGGCAGGAATCTTCCTCGATGGAAACGTGCGTGACGGTGAGCTTGCGTTCTTTGAAGGGAATCCACCCGTTGACGGCGACGATGGCGGTGCGCTGAAAGCCCGTGGGAATGCTGCCGTCCAGATATTGTTTACGCGCGATGTGGAGCTCGTCGATGATGTCCATGTTCATCGCCAGGCATAGCTGAATGGCGATGTCGACAGCCTCCTGATTGACCAAAAAAGGCGGCGTGTCGTCCATTTCGTAGGTGCAGACGTTCAGGCGGTTGAGGAGATAGAGAATCTCCTTTTTCGTCTTGAACTCCATGAGGGCCGTGCCGTCGTACTCTCCGAGTTCCGACAAGGTCGGCCGCATGTGACGCAGGATTTCCCCGTCGTGCGTGGTTGTATAAAGACCGGCGGGGCAGCGGCAAAATAATTTCTCCGCCGTCAGGAGTTGCTGATGAACTTCCAGGCCGGAAATAAAGCCTACGTTCTCATAGTCCAGTTGATCGATCATTTTCACCCCGGGGGCGCATATGGCGAATCCGCGGTATGCTAGTCTTGCCCATGCAATGTGTCAAAATGATACGGGGAAATTCAAAATTTTCTCTTGAAGGGAAAATGGTCGGTTTCAGCCAATGATCTTTCGTCCCGATGGGACGAAATGGTGTTTGCGAATCTTTAAAAACCCCGGATAATGGGACTGTCGATAAAGGAAAAACGTTCAATTCTTGTCATTCCGACCGTAGCGAAGCGTAGTGGAGGAATCCCTTCAATGAGGCGCTCTTGTCTTGCCATGATGCACACGCCAAAACTATACACACGCATCTTTTAAGGGATTCCTCGACTACGCTCGGAATGACAAGGACGACACTCACTAAAAAGATTTTTTCGACTTAAGCTAAAGCTCCACTTGAAATGGCAATCTGCGCAATCGATACTATCAGAAAGACAAATGAAATCCATAAACCGAGTCACTGGCAAGGCTTTGAAATGGTGGCGATTCGAAAAATCGTGTGCTAATATTTGCGCCATCCGAAGGAGCCATTTTTCACCAATCATAAGGGGATGCGGTTATGGCTGATAAATTTGCGTTCATCGACGAGGAAATGGAGCGCCTTCAAAACGAGGGCCTGAAAATCAACCTGCGCACCATGGGTTCGGTTCCCGACGGCTGGATGGTCGTGGACGGGCATAAGGTCCTGAATTTCTGCACCAACAACTACCTGGGCCTGGCCAACAATCCGGCCATGAAAAAAGCCTCCATCGAAGCGGTGGAAAAATGGGGAGTCGGCCCGGCGGCGGTGCGCTCCATCGCCGGCACGCAGGATCTGCACGTCGAACTGGAAAAACGCCTGGCGAAATTCAAGGGCGTGGAAGACGCGCTTTTCGTGCAAAGCGGATTCTGCGCGAATCAGGCGGCGGTTCCCCCGCTGGTAGGCAAGGAAGACTGCATTTTTTCCGACGCCCTCAACCACGCGAGCATTATCGACGGCTGCCGGCTTTCCCGGGCGAAAATCCTGGTGTTCAAGCACGGCGACCCGGCGGACTGTGAGCGCGTGGTCAAGGAAAACATCGGCAACTACCGCCGCGCCATGCTGATATCCGACGGCGTGTTTTCCATGGACGGCGATCTGGCGCCCCTGGATAAATATTATGAGGTCGCCGAGAAATACGGCTGCATCACCATGGTCGACGACGCGCACGGCGAAGGCGTCATGGGCAAGGGCAAAGGCATCGTGGCCCACTTCGGCCTGGAAGGGAAAATCGACATCGAGGTCGGCACGTTGTCCAAGGCTTTCGGCGCCGTGGGCGGCGTCATCGCCGGCAAAAAACGCATCGTGGATTTCATCCGGCAAAAAGCCAGGCCCTTCCTCTTTTCCTCGGCGACCACGCCGGCGGACACGGCGGCGTGCCTGGCGGCGGTGGATATCCTGGAATCTTCCACCGAACTGGTGGACCGCCTGTGGGAAAACGCGAGGATTTTCAAAGAAGGCATGAAGAATTTGGGATTCGACACCGGCGCCACGCAAACCCCTATCGTTCCGGTCATGCTCGGGGAAGCGCCGCTGGCGCAAAAATTCTCGAAACGCCTTTTCGAAGAGGGCGTTTTCGCCATGGCGATCAATTTCCCCACGGTGCCGAAAGGCCAGGCGCGCATCCGCGTCATGAATACCGCCGCGCACACGAAAGAAGATCTGGAGAGGGCTCTGGAGATTTTCTCTAAAATCGGCAAGGAGCTGGGAGTGATTTAAAAGGCTGAAAGAGAAAACAGGAAGGCTGATTTTCGCAACGCGAGTGTGGATAGTTTGTTCGAGTCACACTTGCTCCAAAGGATATGCGTTTTTGCCACTTCCCAAAAACGAGCTACAAGAGTATTTTGCAGCGGAAGCCTGGGAATCCTCGCTCTGAATTGGATTCGGCCATAATCGACAACTCCAAAAAAGGTCGGGATATTCACTCTTGACTGAATAAAGCGACCGCTTGGTTTGCAGCCGAGTTTGGAGACAATATTTTCTTTTTTGGGGAGGAATAAATGAGATCATCAAAGTTTGCAATTGCGGCGATTTTAATTTTATTCCTCGTTGCCCTATCCGGATTTATGGTTTCCTGCGGGGATGATGACGACGACTCTGCCGCGGATAATGACGACGATTCCACCGCGGACGACGATGACTCCGCTTCGGACGACGATGACTCCGCCTCCGACGACGACTCCGCCGCGGACGACGATGACTCCGCTTCGGACGACGACTCCGCCGCGGACGACGATACATCCGATTGTACGATCGATGAAGATTGTAATGACAATGTGTTCTGCAACGGCGACGAGACATGCAGCGAATCCGGCTCATGCGTGGCGGGCGGCAATCCCTGCTTTGGCGAAACGCCTTTCTGCGACGAAACCAATGACCTGTGCTTTGAATGCGAGACAAATGCGGACTGTGAAGATGATGCTTTCTGCAACGGCGATGAGACATGCAGCGCCTCCGGCGCCTGCGTGGCGGGCAGCGACCCGTGCATCGATCCTGACTTTCCGAACTGCAACGAAACCTCCAATGAGTGCGAAGAAGTAGAAAAACAGCCTTTGAGCAGAACCGTGACGGCATTGAGCAAAGCCGAGGAAATGACCTGGCTGTTGCCGAGAGTTAATCCGCACGTTATCGGCTGGATCCGGGATGATGAGGCTCAAGACCGCGCGGAAATGGGCATAGTTGCGGACATGCTGGCCACGAATGAAGACAACGGCAGGTTAATCGAGGCGGTTAACGGAGACGTTGATGGCGACGGAAAAGACGAAATTGTAGTCGCATCGATTTATACACACCACCAAAATCCGAGTTGTAATATTGACCATATCAGAATCACCATTGTCGACGATGCCGATAACGGATTTTTGGCGCTCGATTCGATAGATACCTACGATATGGTCATCCCCGAATTGGCGCTCAATGCCTCTTTCTACTTCGCCGATATTGCGCTGGGAGACTTTGACGGCGACAACAAACAGGAAATCGCGCTTTCAGGCAGCATCGGCTACATTGATGCTGACGACGAACCGGTTACGTCCGTTACGTCGATATTCTGGGTTTTCGACGATGCTGAAAATAATTTTGCCGAATTACACAAAGAGAATTCTATCGGCCCCGACGTCTACAGTATGACAATTGCGTCCGGGGATTTCGACGGGGATGAAAAAGACGAAATCGTGGTGATGGGTAAAGACGGAACCTCGATGCAAGCCTGGGCGTACGACGACCATGACGCCGGATATGTCCAGCTTTACAATTGGCGCGATACAGCCGAAATCTTTTGCGATTCGGCCACTTACGGCAACGTCGCCATTGCCGATGTGGACGGCGACAGCGTCGATGAGATCATTTTCCTCGGAAATCCAAACCCCGGCGCCATTTACTGGGAAGTCTATAAATTTGCAGGAGGAACCAGTTTCAGCCGGATTAAAAGCGAGCTACAGGTTCCAAGCAGCGGCATATTTTTCGACGGCTCGGACGCGCCTGCCATCAGGACCGGCGACTTTGACGGCAATGGCAAGCAGGATGTGATTGCCGGGGTGTCCATCAGCAATCCGGGAAGATGGCAAACGCTTTATTATATCCCGTCCTCCGACGCGGGCGGTCTCCTGGAATTAGGCCATACAGCAAGGATGCATATCGCCGTCGGCGACTCGGACCGGGACGGGCTTGACGAGATCCTGATTGCCCGCCCTGAGGAAGTTTCCGTTAACAATTACCAATACCTCATCGAGCAATGGGAATATGAGCTTCAAGGCACACAAATCGTGTTTAATATGTACGATAGCTGGGCTGAAAACTTCACTCCGGAATTTGACCTCTATGGCAATGCCATACTTCCGCATCCGCTAATGGCGATGGGCGACTATGACGGCGACAACATGGTGGTAAAATACACCGGCGAGCACTGGATCAGCGTGACCGATCCGAGAATCGTTGTGGCCATGGCCATGCCGCCGGTCTGGAACGGCATTACCCAGGATTATGGAAGCACTTACGCGGGATTCGGCGAAAGCAGTTCATATTCGGAAGATCGTTCCACCGAAGTAACGGTCAGTGCGGGAATCACGATTTCAGTTTCCGGCGGCGATCCCTTCGGCATCATCGAAGTGGAGGCCAGCACGGCCCTGGAAATGGAGTTTTCGAAGACTCAAACCACGACCAACTCCGTTTCCCTTGGCATCAGGCGTTATGCTTACTGGAATGAAGACGAGCCGGACAACTACGTGGTTTTTGCCGCAACGCGCTACCACTGCTATAAATACGAAATCATCAGGCATCCGAACCCGGAGTACCTAACCGATGAAAATAAATTCATCACTATCGATGTTCCCCTGGAAACCAACACGTTCAAACAAACAGTCGCCGCTTATAACGACGGTGGAACATACATGCCTATAGGCGATGAAACTTTCCGGCACACATTGGGCGACCCCGGCAGCTATCGCACCAGAGGCGAGATGGCAGATATCCTATACACCGATAACGGAGACCTTCCCGGGCCGATCTACGACAGCGAACTAGGATCATCAGGATGGTCCATGCCGCCGCAGGGATATCCCCTGATTCCCGTTGATTTGGGCGGGGCCGGCGGCACCGAACTCTCCATCGAAATCTCGGAGGACAACTCCTCTGCGACATCCTTGAGTCTTGGCGTCACCATGGCCGCGGGCCTTAGCGTGGCCGGAGTGGGATTCGAGGCAAGCGTGGGCGTCGCGGGAGCGGAAGCCTATTCCGTCACAGTAGGCGACAGTACAACTTACGACGGAAGCGTGGGCGAAATTCACCAGGATTATTACGACGATTACTACTACAATTTCGGATTGTTCGTTTATAATTTCATGCGTGAAGACGGAATGAAATACCAAATCATGGATTGGGTCGTCGACATTCCCTGATTATTCAAGTACGGCAGCTCTCGATGAATCAATTTTCATCTTCCGTTTCAACCTTTGAAAACCGAGGATTTTTGTAAGAAAACATTACATTATTTCTTGTTCCCGCCTTTTCCCTTCCCGATACCCTGCGCCTCAAAATAACCGACAACTCATTGATATCATTGAAGTATCTGCTCAAGCTTTCAGGCGGCCCCGATCTTGCAATTCAATTGAGGCGAGTTTGCGTTTCATGCAGGTCTTTATCATGCGGGGAATCAAGATGTCTAAGCTTTCGGTTTTGCTGTGGTTGGTCGTTTTCGTGGCCGTTATTCCGATGACCGCCGGCGCGGATACGCAGGAAATCCGCCAACTCGCCAATCTGGCGATCGACCACGCCGATGATATGCTCCTGGCGGCGGAACAATTATTTCATGAAAAAATCGTCGCCGGGCAGTGGTATCCGCCCGAGCTGAACGGGGACGAAGTCATCAGGTTCCTCGACCAGGAAAAGACCGCCCGCGAATGGCTGCAACTCGCCGACAAAGTTCACGAAAAAGCGTGGGATGATCTGATTGACGGTCAATTCAACCGGAGCATACGTAAATCTCACCGCACCATCATCATCGCCAAACTTCTGATTGAAAAAGCCGATCGGCAGAAACTGGCTTCATTAACTCTGAGGTAGCCTCTGGAGGATTATTCACTTGGGATCGAGCAGCGCCTTCCCGGCCGTCTTACGCTCCTCGATCATCGCATGAACTCTTGACGCTTCCCGCAGCGGGAAGGTTCCGAATATCGGAATTCGAATTTGGCTCCCGGCCATCAGTTGCAGCATTTCCTTTGCGCCGTCTTTATGTTTATGGGGCAGTTCGGTGATGCTCGACGTCAAATAATAAAGTCTGAGCGCGGGGCTTTTGGTAAAAGTTTTCATCAGCCCGGTGAACAAACGCTTTGGTTCCAAAGGCCCCGCGGCCATTCCGTAAACAACGATGGTCCCCAAGGCCGCAATCATCTTGAAGTCATCCGAGGTGGTGCGGCCGACAACGGAATTGTAAATCACATCGGCGCCCCGGCTCTTCGTAATTTCCAGCACCCGCGTTGGGACGGATTCCCGGGCATAATTGATGACCTCATCGGCTCCCGAATCCTCGGCGTGCTTCTTTTTTTCATCGCTTCCCACCAGCGCAACGACTTTCGCGCCGCGATACTTCAACAATCGGCACAACGTCGCGCCCACGCCTCCGGCGGCGGCGTAAACCACGGCGCACTGCCCGACGGAAACCGGCGCGAGCGTATGGCTCAGATGCCAGGCGGTCATTCCCGAAATAGGCAGCGTGGCGGCCTGATCGAAATCGACGGTTTCCGGCAATTGATATGTCAGCATTGTCGGTGCGACGGCATATTCGGCATAACCGCCGCGCGCGCACAGAGCCGCGACCCTGTCGCCGGCCTTGATGCGTCCGGAGGAATCCGCCGATTTCTCGACGACCCCCGAAACCTCGAATCCTGGAAAGGCGGGCAAATCCGGCTGGTCGACATATATGCCGCGCCTTACCATGATGTCCGCGAAATTGACGCCGCAACGCTCAACGCGAATAAGAACCTCATCGGCTTTCGGCTCAGGAGTGGGAACATCCACGAGCCGCAAAACCTCGGGACCGCCTATGGCGTCAATGCGAATGGCCTTCAATTCCAAACCCCCATTTTCATAACCGGATGATTGTACACAAAAATCATAAAACCGTAATCCGGCATTCCCTGATGCCCGGCGACACCCCCCATGCCGCCTAAAAAGAGATTTTTTTCCGGGTCGCGATATCGAATTGGATTTCACGACCGGTATATAGTAGAATTCCTGGTTAGCGTAAGGGAAACGATGATCTTCCATCAGGAAGAAAACCGTCGCGACATTGCTCATGCGAGAAAGAAAACAATCTGATTAATATTACTTTTCCAAGCCTCAAATTGAGGAGCCGGCGCATTGAAAAATAGGATTGTCATTTTCCTTTTTATATTTTCTCTTTGCTTTGCCTGCCTGGCGGACCGGAAAAAGGCCGGCCCGCCCTTTGACTCAAACGCCGATACTTTGGATTCACAAACCGATCCTTTCGCACTGCGCGCCTTTGACGGCGGATTTCAAAGCCGCGTAGCGCCCAAAAAAGCGATCGCGGTTTTCGATGACTCGGGCGTTTCCATTTCAGGCCGGGATGACGACGCCTGGGACTGGTCGTTTCAAAGCCGCGGATATGGAAGAGAGACGAATCTTTTACCCCTGGCCGATCCCATGCCGCGGCGAATCGATCCGGCCGGCGTGCAATCCATGCCGCAGGCCGCCGCCGAAGCGCTGACCTACAACCACGGCAACCTGGTCGAATGGTATTCCAATTCGGAGCAGGGAATTAAACAGGGCTTCGAAGTCCTCGCCGGACCGGCGGGCGAAGGATACCTGATCATCGAGGCAAAGATCGAAAGCGCCCTTGACGCAAGAGCCGAAGACGACGGGCGGGAAATCATTTTTTCTTATGAAGGCAAGGATCTGATCCGCTATGCCAACTTGCGCGCGCACGATGACGCGGGCCGCGAACTGACCTCCTTCATGGAACTGGAAAGCGCGGGGGAAGGCGTGACGCTCCGGCTTGTGATCGACGACGCCGGCGCGGTCTATCCGCTGCATATCGATCCGCTCATCACCGCAATCATGGCCCAATGGATTCGCCGCTTCAACGGCCCCGGCAACGATGAGGACGTGGGCATGGCGCTGGATGTGGACGATCAGGGAAGCGTTTACGTCGCCGGATACGTGGACACATATTTCGTCGGAACGGATTTCGTCACGATCAAGTACGACACCAACGGAAACCAAATCTGGCGGTCGTACTACGACGGCAGCGGGCTTATCGATTACGACAGAGCCATGGATATTGTGGTCGATGAAAACCGGTTCACATACGTCACCGGCGAATCCACCTCCTTGGGTCTCTATTACAACTACGCTACGGTCAAGTATGACCAGAACGGTACAATGCTGTGGGTCGCGAACTACGACGGCGTCGGATTCTATCTGTACCCCGACCGCGCCCGAGCCATCGCCCTGGGACCGGACGGCGACGTCCATGTCACGGGGTATTCCTGGGACCAGGAATATGACTACGGCACCGTGAAATATAACGGCAACACGGGCAGTCAGATTTGGGCCGCGCGATACGACCATACGGATCATCGCGAAGATTACGCCCGCGACATCGCCGTGGACGCGTGGGGAAATGTCTACGTGACCGGCGAGTCGGAAAGCAATTCGTCTCAAAACGATTTCGCCACCTTGAAATATGATTCCGACGGCAACGAGCAGTGGGTTCGCCGCTTCAACGGCTCGGCCAATCAGCAAGACGAAGCGGCGGCCGTGGGAGTGGACGATTTCGGATACGCCTACGTCGCCGGCACGGCCCGCAATATATCTTCCCGCAATGATTACGCCATCGTGAAATATTCGCCCGCGGGCGCCGAGCAGTGGGTTTCGTACTACGACAACGGGGGAAACGACCGCGTGACGGCGATGTTTGTCAGCCCCGAAGGCGACCTGTACGTCGCGGGTTATTCCGAAGGCGCGGGAACGGATGAGGATTACGCCCTGGCTGTTTACGATGCCGACGGCAATGAGCAGTGGACGGCTCGTTATTCGAGTCCGGGTTCCCACGAAGATCGCGCGCTGGCCGTGACCATTGACGATCCGGGCAACGTCTACGTAACCGGCTATGCGTGGAGTTATGGTTCGGGAAGCGACTATGCCACGATATGCTATGACGCCGCGGGCGTAGAGCAGTGGGTGGTTATATACGACGGGCCTACGGGCGGAACGGACGAGGCCAATGCCGTCGGCGCGGATAACATGGGTGGCGTTTTCGTCACGGGCAGTTCCTCTTCCGCCGGCACGCGCGACGACATCACCACCATCAAATACATCGACTGCGCAGGATGCGCCATCGACAACGTCTGCTACCTGGACGGTGAAGTGAATCCTGATAATCCGTGTGACATCTGCCTGGTCGCAAATTCCGACACGAGCTGGTCGGACAACGACGGCGCTTCCTGCGACGACGACCGGTACTGCAACGGAGATGACACGTGCATGGGCGGCGAATGCGTCGAACATTCCGGCGACCCTTGCGAAGACGACGGCCTGTGGTGCAACGGCGGTGAAATCTGCAACGAAATGACCGATCAGTGCGATCACCAAAATCCGCCGGAGTGCGCGGACGATGGAGTGTTTTGCAACGGCGAGGAATTCTGCAACGAAGACATCGACGATTGCGACCGGCGAAACGAACCGGTGTGCGCCGACGACGGTTTCTGGTGCAACGGCGAGGAATTCTGCGACGACGGCATCGACGATTGCGGCCACCGAAACGCCCCGGACTGCTCCGACGACGGCCAGTGGTGCAACGGCGAGGAGTTCTGCGACGAAGACGCCGACCGGTGCGATTCCCGCAATGCGCCGAACTGCGCCGACGACGGTTTCTACTGCAATGGCGAGGAATACTGCAACGAGGACGCCGACGACTGCGACAGCCGCAACGCCCCCATCTGCCCGGACGACGGATTGTGGTGCAACGGCGACGAGTATTGCAATGAGGACATCGACGACTGCGACCGGCGGGATATGCCCGACTGCGCGGACGACGGCCTGTGGTGCAACGGCGAGGAATTCTGCAACGAAGACATCGATCAGTGCAGCCGCCGAAACGAGCCCGACTGCGCGGACGACGGCCAGTGGTGCAACGGCGAAGAATTCTGCAACGAAGACAGCGACCAATGCGACGCCGAAAATGTCCCCGAGTGCCCGGACGACGGAGTCTACTGCAACGGAAGCGAATATTGCGATGAGGCCGCGGATCAGTGCGACCACGAAAATCCGCCCCTTTGCCCCGATGACGGACTTTTTTGCAACGGGCAGGAATTCTGCGACGAGGACATTGATGACTGCTCCCACCGCGATCCTCCGGATTGCGGCGACGACGGCAGTTGGTGCAACGGCGAGGAATACTGCAACGAAGACCTGGGGCAATGCGATCATCAAAACGAGCCGGATTGCTCCGACGACAACCTATGGTGCAACGGCGTGGAATATTGCAATGAATCCGCGGATCAGTGCGGCCATCGCTATATACCGCGATGCGCCGACGACGGTTTCTGGTGCAACGGCCAGGAATATTGCAATGAGGATATCGACGGCTGCGACAGCCGGGACGCTCCGGACTGCTCCGACAATTCCCTCTGGTGCGACGGCGCCGAATACTGCAACGAAGACATCGACCAGTGCGATCACCGCAACGCGCCGAATTGCGCCGATGACGGTTTCTGGTGCAACGGCGAGGAATTCTGCGACGAAAACGCCGATCAGTGCGATTCCCGCAACGCGCCGGAGTGCGCCGACGACGGTTTCTGGTGCAACGGCGAAGAATTTTGCAATGAAGATATCGACGGCTGCGATTCCCAAAATGCGCCGGAGTGCGCCGACGACGGAATATACTGCAACGGCGAGGAATTCTGCGACGAAGACGCCGATGCCTGCGCCAGTCGCGACGCCCCGAACTGCGCCGATGACGGATTCTGGTGCAATGGCGAAGAATTCTGCAACGAAAACATCGACGGTTGCGATTCCCAAAATGCCCCCGACTGCCCGGACGACGGACTTTACTGCAACGGAAGCGAGTTTTGCGACGAAGACAACGACCAATGCGGCGTGCGCGATATCCCGGAGTGCGCGGACGACGGATTCTGGTGCAACGGGGATGAATTCTGCGACGAGGACGCCGACGCATGCTCCCACTCGTCGACCGCGGCGCTGACCTGCCCCGACGACGGACTGTGGTGCAACGGCGCCGAATCCTGCGACGAGACCGGCGACCGGTGCGTTCATGCTTCGTCGCCCGAACTGGTGTGCCCCGACGACGGCCAGTGGTGCAACGGCGAAGAATCCTGCGACGAGGACGCCGATCAGTGCGCCCATTCCATGACGGCGCAGGATCGCTGCCCCGACGACGGCGTCTGGTGCAACGGGCTGGAGCAATGCAACGAGGCAAGCGACGAATGCATCAGCTCATCCTCCCCGGAACTGACCTGCCCCGACGACGGTCAGTGGTGCAACGGCGAAGAATCGTGCGACGAGGATCTGGATGCTTGCGTGCATTCGACGACCGCCCAGGAGATTTGCCCGGACGATCAATTGTGGTGCAACGGCGCGGAAATCTGCGACGACCAGCTTGACGAGTGCGCGCACGCCTCCACGCCGGAACTGACGTGCCCCGACGACGGGCAGTGGTGCAACGGCGAAGAATCCTGCGACGAGGAACTGGATGCGTGCCTGCACTCCACGACGCCGGAAGAACTGTGCCCGGACGATCAGATGTGGTGCAACGGCGTCGAGTTATGCGACGAGCAAAACGACGAATGCGCCTCCAGCGGCGATCCGTGCGTGGCGCCCATGGAATGCGATGAAGAATCGGATGAGTGTTTGCTTCCCGACGCAGACGACGATACGGAATTGAATGACGACGACCTCACCGTGGATGACGACGATTCGGAAACCGAGCCGGATGAGGGATACGACTGGGGAGAAGGCGACCTGAGCGGCGGATGCTGCGCCTATAATTGAGGAGATTCGAGATGACGGACAGCGAGTGGAAACCGAAATACCTGGGCAAATCCGTTTCCGGGCCGATATCCGAAGTCGAGTTGATTCCCTGGAAGGACGGCCCTGTCCTCATCACCCTGGATTGCACCGAATTCACGACCTTGTGTCCCGTCACGCAACAGCCGGATTTCGGGCGCCTGGAGATCACCTATATTCCGCGCGAGTATCTCATCGAAACCAAATCTCTGAAACTCTTCCTGCAAGGTTTTCGGGATTATAAAGGATTCAATGAACAGGTGGTCGCGCATCTGGCCGATGTATTATTCAAACGTACACAGCCCGCGTGGCTTTGCGTGGAAGGTTTTTACAACCGCCGGGGCGGCATCGGCGTGTCCTGCCGTTGCGAGCGAGGGGAAAAACCATAGAAAATATGGTCGTTCAAAGGCGCTGAAAACCGGCCCGCCCATTCTTTTTCAGCATTGCCTAAAACATGATTCGCCTTTTTTAATCCTGTCTTTGGATATATAAAAGATTTACCCATAGATTTTTTTTGATTTCCTGACATAATACGCGGCGAAGACATGATACTTGTGCGCATCTTTATGTCGTGATGTGCAGGTGTAAATTCGATCAAGAGTCAGCGGGGTCCTTAAGTGGACGATTTCCTTGCCGATGACAGCCTGGAAAAATTAGAAGACAGCCTGGAAGTCAAATCCGGGATTTTCGAAAATACCTGGGCGGTCGGGCAGAAAATCGAAAGCCTGTTCGTTATCGAACGGATCGTCGGCCGGGGCAACTTCGGCCGCGTTTACCAGGCGAAAGACAGTCGCGGCCGCGTATGCGCCGTGAAAACGATCGACCTGCGGCCTGCCGCGCACCCCGAAGCCGCCAAACGACTCCAAAACAGCTTCACGCGCCTGTTAAGCGCGAAAAATCCGAATCTTGTGCAAACGCAAGAAGCAGGTGAAGCAGGCGGTTTTTATTATATCAAAACGCCTTTTATCAAAGCCCCGTCTCTTTTAAGCGGACTGAACAGGTCGATTCCTCAGGCCAAAGAAGCCGGCGGCATACCGCCGAGGCAATCCCTTCGGATCATCAAAGCCGCCACGCAGGCCTGCAAAGCCGTCGGATGGGAAATACCCCATTTGAATCTGCTTCCCGGCAACATGTTCGTGACCGGCAACGGCATCGTCGTCGCCGATTCCGGCATTTTACACGCGCTCCTTCCGGCCATGTCGCCCGGGGAGTTTTCGGCTATGGATTTGTCCGAGTATCGGGCGCCGGAAGTCAGAGATTGCCTGGAACCGGACGCATCCGCGGATGTGTATTCCGTCGCGAAGTTGATTTACCATCTGGTGTCTCTGGAAAGACCGCCTTTGGTTCTGGAAGATGTGCCCATCGTCGGCGATTATCCCGACGGCGTCAGAGACCTTTTGCTTTACGCCGCGCAGGAAAATCCCGAAAACCGCTACGCGAATCTCCAACAGTTCGCCGATGCTTTCGAAAAAGTGCTTAAAGGCGACAGAGTCAGGGCGCCGGTTCATCAGACCAGCAGCGTCCTGGATAAAATTCCTGAAGAAGAGGTTTTTTCCACCGAACGAAGCGACGTCCCGACTCTCGACGAAGACCTGCCCGAGGATATTCTTTCAAGCGCCGAAGAAATGGCGGCCATGTGGAGAAAGTCCGAGTCCCCCAGACTGAGGGCCGAATCGGGATATATTGAAAGCGATACGGGACCGGCGGCCGGCGAATCGGTATCCGATGAAGCCGAGGAAGAAGAGCCGGAGGAAGTCGAGGCCGCCGCAAGCGCCGAACCTGAAGAAACGGCGACGCCCGCGGGCGATGCCGCGATTGCCGCTTCCCGCCCCCGCCCCTTTGACGAAGGCAAAGCCGCGGAAGAGACCGCCGAAGAAAAAGAGATCACCGAAAAGCCTCCGGCAAAAGCAGCGGCAAAAGCAGAAGTCGAAGAAATATTGGCGCCGCCGACGTTCGAAACGGGACTCAGCACCGCCAAAGTGACTGCCATTTCCGTGATCGTCCTCGCGATCATATTTGGAGGCCTGTATATTTTAAGCGACCACCTCAAGCAGCGGGAAAGCCGGACCAGCGTCATGGACAAGTACCGAAGCGAGGAAAACGCCGCCGAGAATTCCGGCGCCGCCGCGCTTTCCGGAAACGCGGCCTTCAAGGATACCTTGACGACCGAGGACATCGCGACGGTTGTAAAAAAATACCGGGAAACGACGGACGCCTGCTTTACCATGGCTTCGAAAACATCGGGGCCGAGCCAGGGCGCGGTCCTGGTCAGTTTTTCGATCCAGCCGGCCGGAAGCGTATCCGACGCGGTGGTGCTGACTTCCACGCTGAACGATCTGGTCGTGGAACAGTGCCTGCGCAAAGCCGTATTGACCATGCAGTTTCCCGCGTTCAAACGTTCCGCCATGACGGTGAGTTACCCATTTAAATACAAGAAATGAACCAGCCTTTTAAAATGCGAGCCGCGATCCCAAGCTTTCGAGGACCGGCTGTATTGGGGTTGATTATCCTGATCTTTATCGGCGCCGGATGCGCCGCGCAAAGCGGGCGCGCCGCCCGCCCCACGCAGGTTCTGGATTTGGGCGCGGGCAAAATCGAGGTCGATCCTTCCGGGGAACTGCCACCCGGTTTCTGGGACTCCTACACTCTGATGAAGGAAGGAAACACCCTTTTCGACCGAGGGCGGTATTCTGAAGCGGCCTCTTATTTCAACGCCGCGGCCGAGCGATTCGCCGGAGAGGAGACCGCATCCCTGGCCTTGTTCAATCTCGGCGCATGTTACGAAAAAATGGGCGATTACGAACTGGCCCTGCGCAGCTATAAAGCCCTGGAAAAGACCGCCGGCCCGAAAATATCCCCACAGGAAATCCTCACCCGCCAACTATCCTGCCTGGAGGAACTGGGGCGATGGACCGGGGCCGTCGTCGTTTGCGACCGCCTCCGGGGATTGCCCGATTTACCCGAACCCGAGCGCATTGACGTTTCGCTTCGGCGCGGCGTCGCCCTGTATAAAAACGGCGATCCGGAAGCGGGAAAAAACGCGCTGAAAAAAGCGTTGATGGACTACCGGATTTTCGAACGCCGTCAATTGCCGACCAACAAGTATTTCGCCGCCAGAGGATACTTTTTCCTGGGTGAAATATATTTCGAAAGCTACGAAGCCATTGCCCTGAACGAACGCGGCGACGAACTGCGCTTGCAGCTTGAAGCCAAGGCGGATTATCTTTATCTGGCCAGAATGCAATACCTGCGCTCCATGCGCACATACGAGGGACGATGGCTGGCGGCGAGCCTGCACAAACTCGGTTATGGCTATGAAACTCTGTATTTTTCCATGAAAAACGCTCCGCTGCCTGAAGACCTTTCGGAAAGTCAGATCGGGGAATACAAGAAAAAGCTGGAAAAGAGGATTTCCAACCTGTTAAAGAAAGCCGTTGACGCCTATGAAAGAAATGCCGATCTTGACAAGCGGTTTGAGTTGCAGTCGCCATGGGCGGAAAAGTCCCGCGAGCGGCTTAAATACCTGCGGCAATATTGCGAAGGAATGAGGGACTGATGCGAAAAACCCATGTGATCATCGCCGTTGCGGCGCTGGCTTTTCTATGTGCAACGAATCTTTTCGCGCATGATTTCTCCGGCGAAAACTTGAGTTACGAATTCGGGTGGAAAGGAATCCCCGCCGCCGACGCGACCGTGAAAATCCGGAACGGACAATGCGGCAAACCCTGCTACGGCATCAAGATCGAAATGAAAGGCAAAAAATATCTCGACCTGTTTTGGAAAGTCCGCGACCGCTTCGAATCCACCTGCCTGAAGGATAATTACGCCACGCAGCGATATGCTTTTTACCAAAGAGAAGGCAGTTTCAATCTCGATACGGAAATCACTTACAACAAGAAAGCCGGACGGCTGACATCCACGCGCTTTCGCCTGGACAAGAATAAAAACTACAAGGATAAATCGGCCCAGCCGGAGGTGATATTCGGCCCCCTGGCTTCGATTCTCTACATGAGATCCAACGCCTTAAACGTCGGCGATGAAAAAAGCGTTCAGGTGTTCGACGGCAAAAGGACGCACACGCTTTACTGGAAAGTGACGGGCAAAGAAAAAGTGAAAATCGGCATGGGGGAATTCAATGCGCTCAAGCTCATGCCCCGCATCACGAAGTCGTCTTCCAAAGATGATGACAGCAAGGTCGAAAAGGTCCGAAAAGTCACGATCTGGGTTTCGGATGATCCGTCCCACACGGTCCTGAAAATAGAATCCGAAGCTTTTGTCGGCAGCGTCTACGCGGAGCTTGTCAACGGCTGGCCCTGATAAAAGCAATACGGATTTAACTTTTGTCCTTTATGAGAAAAAAATGAAATCCGTTTACCGATCCTTTGTCATACTTGTTGTTTGTTGCACCCTATTGCCGCTTATTATCTCCTGCGCGCAAAAAGACGATGACGATGACAGATCGCATGATTCGGTTGCGGCCGTCGATGACGATGATGATGAAAGCCCCGTCAATGACGACAGCGGCGGGTGCGTCGATGATGATCAAAACGACGATCTTGACGATGACGTCGATGACGACGCTGATGATGACACAGCTTCGCCTGACGATGACGCGGATGATGACGCGAGCCCCTGCCCCGAAGATATGGCCTGGATCGATAACGGAAAAATCGACGCATTCTGCATGGACAAATGGGAGGCGTCCCGGCCGGACGCCTCCGCGGATGCAGAAGGCGCGCAAGACGATTACGCCGCGTCCGTCGCGGGAGTCATTCCATGGAAACCCGCGGGCAACGCCCAGGCCCTGCAAGCCTGCGCGGACGCCGGGAAAACGCTTTGCACACCGGACCAGTGGTATTTTGCATGCGCCGGCCCGGACGATCTGGCTTACGCCTACGGCAACGCATACGGGCCGTATACCTGCAACGGCATCGACGCCTTCAGCCCCGATCCGCACCACCTGGCGCCTACCGGTTCATTTCCCCAATGCGTAAACCAATGGGGCGTCTATGATCTTAACGGCAACCTCTGGGAGCGCGTTCTGGGCGGCGACGACACGACCGTGCGGGGCGGCGCGTACAATTGCAGCAATTCGCTGTTGTACCAGCGCTGCGACTACATCCCGGGCTGGACGCCTTCGGCCCTCGGCTTTCGCTGCTGTAAAACACCTTGACGAAGTGATTAACTTTTATCCTCTTGCCCAAAAGCATCTTCACAGGATATGGGCAACTGCGCGGCGTCGAAGGTTTTGCTAAGGTGTTTGTCAATGAAATCCGCGTCGTTTGAAATCAGGCATTTGCCGTGGTAACCGGCAAAACAAGGAATGTTCAGGGCCTTTCGCCGGATTTCGTTCATGGACTCGCGCAGCACGTTCCCCAGAGATATATGCATGAACGGACACGGCAGCACGTCGCCGTAAGGCGTGATGTACAAATTCTTTTTCACGGCGCCGCAGCCGAATCGCCCGGCGTTGGCGTGCAGATCCGTGCGCACGTTCGGCGATCCATCGACTAATTCCATCAGATATTTCTGGTCGTCTTCATTCAGCAACATATCCGACTTGCCCAGCCATCTTCCCGCAGGCGCCGGCATGAGCAGATATATCAGCACCCCGGTTTTTTCCGCCCATTTGAGCAAATCCGTCACACCGCGCGTGCGCAAAGACTGATGCGTCACGACGGTGTTGACTAAAACCCTGATCCCGGCGTCCAGGGCGCAGCCGACGCCCGTCATGGTTTTTGCGTGCGCGCCGTCGATTCCGCGAAATGCGTCGTGATCCTTCGCGTCGGCGCTGTCGATGCTGAAAGTCAGGATATCCACGCCGCGCGACTTGATCTCGAACGCTTTTTCCGGTGTGAGCAATGTGCCGTTTGTCGTGATGGAAATGATATTGCGGCTCGGGCTGCATGCGTTTATGACGTCGAAAAGCCCGTCATAACAAAAAGGCTCGCCGCCCTCGAAAGAAAAATTGATCGCGCCAAGCTCCATGCACTCCCCGGCCACGCGCCGGTAATCAGCCAAAGTCATCTTGGCCCGCGAGTCGTCGCGCAGAGCCTGCGCATAGCAATGCCGGCAATTGAGATTGCAATCGTAATCCAGACCGAAATCCACGTACCAAAGCGGCGGCTGATCGGTGAAACGATCCTTGGCAATCGCTCCCGCCAGGCGCGCGAGCATAAGCGGCTTTTTCGGAAAAAAAGCGTATTTGAGATCAAGCGAAATTTGTCGAAAATCCGTCATGTTCGATGCCCGAGCCGCCGGCTTTGCCGCCATGTGAATGGTCTAAAGAAAATCTTTCACAATCGATAAGAAAAGGCAAATAGTCGTTTTTGTCTCGGCGCTTTTGCGAATACCTGGTATGGTGTCCGTCACCGCGGAAATCGAGGTATGGCAACATCACGGAAATTCGAAAAATGCGACGATTAACTGGCAATTCACAACAAAGGACGCAAGGATAAAACTGAGAAGGCTTTATCCAACATTACAGGTGTGACATGACACTAGTCTAGCTGCTGATGCACAAATAAGACACTTAGGTCGCCTCTGAAAACTGGCTGATTCGGGATGCATCCCGAATTGTGTCTATATTGTAAATAATATTCATGTTGTCCCTGATTAGCACCAACCAGGCCATTTAATCCAAATCCAAACCGCATCTGAGTCGAACTTCCGGGAGCTGTATACACATTTGTGGCTCCGATAGCGGAATTTTGAATGCAAATAGAATTGAAAAGATCATTTATTCTTAAATCGAAGGTACATGATGGATTGCTATTATTGAATTCAATAATAGCATTTCCCGTACCAACGACAAAGAAAAATCCATCTTCCGGGGCATCAACTGAGAAAGAACGAATAGTTTGCCAATCTTCTAATCCCTCCCATGAAACTAATTCTGATGTACAAATACTTTTTGTACCAACGATTCCAAATGGCCCCTGCGGTCCTTGCGGCCCTTCCGCGCCTGTCGCACCTTGCGGTCCTTCTGGTCCTATTGCGCCTTGTGAGCCTTCTGGACCTGCCGGGCCTTGCGGTCCCTCTGGCCCTGTAGCACCTTGTGAGCCTTCTGGACCTGCCGGGCCTTGCGGTCCCTCTGGCCCTGTAGCACCTTGTGAGCCTTCTGGACCTGCCGGGCCTTGCGGTCCCTCTGGCCCTGTCGCACCTTGCGGTCCTTCTGGTCCTATTGCGCCTTGTGAGCCTTCTGGACCTGCCGGGCCTTGCGGTCCCTCTGGCCCTGTAGCACCTTGCGGTCCCTCTGGCCCTGTCTCGCCTTGCAGTAGATGTGCTTCATCATTAGCCGTAAGGCCGTACTGATTTTCCACCACGATCCTAATGTCTTCATATCCAGCATCGAACCACTGTTCGATGTCCCAGCCATCAGAAACTAGTAATGCCTCAATTTGAGAGTCAGTACTATTGGAAGCAATCACAGGAAGTTCTCTTTCGATTTCAGGATGATTCAACGGATAAACGAAAACTCGGCTGTTGGTCAGATTCTGGCCCAAGATCAGAATCCCGTTTGCGACAAGGTCAGGCTGTGCGATCGAATTGCCTTTGACCGTTTGAATTATGGGGGCTTGGCCGCTCGTGTCGTCATCAATCCCAACATCATCATCCATGACGTAATCATCATCAATTGCTTCATCATCTTCATCATTTCCGCCACTGCTCTCGTAGCATCCAAAAGCTACAAAAATTGAAAACACAGTGGTCATCAAAATAACACCTAATAAAGCACGCATTTTAACCTCCTTGAGAACTTCTTTATTCATTGCGAACGTTTGAACTCAACCTACTATTCTCATTTGGCACGCAAACAGAAAATTGGAAATTTATGTGCCTATTATTAAATTATATTTGTATTGTATTTCCAGCCGAAGCATTTTGTCAACAACATTCTCTTGAATTTGCAAATTACTTAAAATCCTGTAAAACTTCCCGAGGAATTCGGGAAAGTGCTTTCATACAATATAATAATTTGTCATAATAGTGGGACATTTCTGGTGTTTCAGGTGAAATTCGTCCAACGACTTCGCCGAGGCCATTGACCTTTTGCGCGTGATGCTGTCCAATAATCTCAACTTTTCCTGTTTCAACTTCAAAAAAGCGGAGTGACTTTTGGACCTGATTCTATCGTTTTTAGGCAAAGTCAGCGGCTTCATCTGGGGGCCGTATTTTCTGATTCCCATGCTGGTCGCCACCGGCGTATTCATCACGATCCGCCTGCGTTTGATTCAATTGCGGGGCCTGATTCACGGTTTCCAACTCATCAGCGGAAAGTACGACAAGGATATGGACCCGGGCGAAATCACGCATTTCCAGGCCCTTTCCGCCGCCCTGTCGGCCACCATCGGCACGGGCAATATCGCCGGCGTGGCCACGGCGATAGCATCCGGCGGTCCGGGCGCCGTGTTCTGGATGTGGGTCACCGCGGTGCTGGGCATGTCTTTGAAATTTTCCAGTTGCACACTGGCTGTTTTGTATCGAAAGGAAAACGAAGACGGCACCATCAGCGGCGGCCCGATGCACTACATCACCATCGGGATGAAACAGAAATGGCTGGGCTGGCTTTTCGCCCTGTTCGCCATGATCGCCAGCTTCGGCATCGGGAACATGGTCCAGGCCAACTCCGTGGCGGCGCCTTTGGCCGACAACTATCACATCCCGAAATTGTTGACCGGACTCGTTCTGGCGGTTTTGACCGGACTCGTCATTATCGGCGGCATCAAACGCATCGCGAACGTGGCCTCGAAAATCGTTCCCTTCATGTCTCTGGTATACGTCGCGGGCGCGGTTTTGATCCTCATATTGCTCTGGGACAGAATCCCCGGCGCTTTCGCCGAAATATTCTCCGGCGCTTTTTCCGGGCGCAGCGCGGCGGGAGGCGTAGCCGGTTACACGGTCATGCAGGCCATGCGTTTCGGAATCGCGCGGGGCGTGTTTTCCAACGAATCGGGCCTGGGCAGCGCGCCCATCGCGCACGCCGCGGCGCGCACCAAGGAACCGGTCCGCGAAGGTCTGGTCGCCATGCTGGGTCCTTTGATCGACACGCTGATCATCTGCTCGATGACCGCCCTTGTCATCCTCGTCACCGGCGAGTGGAAAAGCGGTCTGACCGGCGCAACGCTCAGCAGCCAGGCTTTCGACAGCGCGCTGCCCATAGTCGGACAGGCCGTCGTGTCCTTCGGGTTGGTCTTTTTCGCATTTTCCACGCTGATCAGCTGGTCCTATTACGGCGACCGGAGCACCGAGTTCATCTTTGGCCCGAGAGCCGTGATGCCTTATCGCATCTTTTACACGCTGCTCATCCCTTTGGGGGCGGCGTTCAAGCTGGAACTGGTGTGGACTTTTTCCGACATCACCAACGCACTGATGGCGCTGCCGAATCTCATTGCCCTCATCGCGCTTTCCGGGGTTGTCGCCATGGCGACGAAGGACTATTTCAAAAGGCAGTTCGGAAATTAAAATATCTCATAATATTCAAGACTTACACCAACCATCCTTTCCATACGTTACAATCTCGTTACGTTAAAATGCTTTACAGGCATTAAGCGATATGTTAATTGCCAGACGCTAACTTTTTGTGATTTTCATGACTTTTTCGGGGCAATCAGACTATCGGTTCGGACTAAGCGGACCGGAGTGTGTTCGTGCATTTTTTTGCATAAACACACAAATATGTGTGCCAGATTTGAACGAAATTGAACGATAAATTTGAAAGGTTGGTTTGCAATGAAGGCCTGGAAGCTGATGGCGGTGGTTTTTTCAATTTTCTCGGCAACAGGAGCCTTGGCTGCGCCGGGAGACTGGATTGATCTCGGGGCGATAAGCGGCGCGGATACAATTTACGAACTTTATGAGGCGTCCAACGGAACCATTTACGTCGGAACCAATGACAACATGGCGTCCGTTAAAAAATCGACGAACGGCGGAGTCAGTTGGTCCAGTACAAGCGATCTCTGGCTTGGTACGACGCGGGTTTATTCCATTACAGAGGACTCCGACGGAGTCATTTACGCCGCCTCACAATATTATCCCGGGATTATGCGGCATGGTTACGTCTATCGGAGCAGCAACGGCGGTTCATCCTGGACCCTGACCTTCAACCCGGATTCCGAATATACATACGATCTCATCTGCGCGCACAACGACTATCTCATCGGAGGAACGCAGTATTATACGAGCTTCGAAAACAATGCCCGGGCCATAAGATCAACGGACGGAGCCGATTCATGGGGAACAGCCCGATTGGGTACGAATGACGGCGTCCGGGTGGTCTTTGAATCCTCCGACAATTATCTTTTCGCCGGCACCGACACCAATGGCGAGTTATGGCGAAGCACGGACAATGCCTCGAACTGGTCGCTGATTTTCGAGCCGCCGGGAACCACTATTATTTTGTCGATTGGCGAGGATACAAACGGAAACATATATATCGGAGCGTACCCCAACGGAGATATTTTCAAATCCACCGACGGCGGTGCAAACTGGAATTACACGGCTGATGTCGCCGGCGTGAGTTCAATCAGAACTATACTCGGTACATCTGATGGAAGCATATATTTCGGACACGTCGGCGATACGGAAATTTACCGCAGCACCGACGGCGGCGATTCCTGGACGGCCGAGGCGCAGTTTTCCAGTACAACACATATCAACTCATTGATCGAAAGTTCCGACGGATACATATACGCCGGCGCTGGAAACGACGGCCATGTGTACAAACGCCCCGTCTGCCCCGGAGGCTGCCTTGCCGACGGCCAATGCTTCGCCAACGGAGAAACGAACCCCGACAATGTCTGCCAGATTTGCGATATTGCTCAATCCGTCGGCGGATGGTCGGACAACGACGGTGAAACATGCGACGACGGGCTTTACTGCACCGGGATCGACGAATGCGACGGAGGCACTTGTTCGGCGCATTCCAACGCGCCCTGCCCTGACGACAACGTCTGGTGCAACGGCGACGAAACATGCGACGAAGGCACGCACGCCTGCGGCCATTCAGGAACGCCATGTCCCAGCGACGGTGTTTACTGCAACGGCCAGGAAAGCTGCGACGAGCAAAATGAGCAGTGCGTTCACATCAACGAGCCATGCCCCGACGACGGGCTTTGGTGCAACGGCGACGAAACCTGCGATGAAGGCAACTTCCAATGCGGACACACCGGCGACCGTTGCACCGACGACGGGACCTGGTGCAACGGCGCGGAAAGCTGCGATGAAACCGGCGATCAGTGCCTGCATATCAACGAGCCGTGTCCCGACGACGGGCTTTGGTGCAACGGCATCGAGTCCTGCAATGAAGGTGCGCAAAGTTGCGAAACCACGGGCGATCCCTGCCCTGAGGACAACACCTTCTGCAACGGTGAAAACGGCTGCAACGAAGACAACGATGCGTGTGAGCCGGTCAACGTGCCGTGCGGCGACGACGGACTGTGGTGCAACGGCGTGGAATCCTGCAATGAAATCGACGACCAATGCCTGCACTCAGGCGATCCGTGCCTGCAGGATGATTTCTGGTGCAACGGCGACGAGTATTGCGACGAGGACGCCGACGAATGCGCGCACGAAGGCAATCCCTGTGACGACGGCGAATTCTGCAACGGCGAAGAAGTTTGCACGGAACCCACGCAGTCCTGCAGCGAGGGAGCGCCGCCCTGCGTCGACGACGGCCTTTACTGCAATGGCGACGAATCCTGCGACGAAGTGGGCGACGAATGCACCCACGAGGGCAATCCCTGTGACGACGGCGTTTTCTGCAACGGCGCGGAAGAATGCGTGGAAGACGGCGACGACTGCGAGCACGGCGAAGATCCATGCCCCGACGACGGCCTCTGGTGCACCGGGGAAGAATCCTGCAACGAGCAGGAGGAAGAATGCGAGACCACGGGCAATCCCTGCGACGACGGCGAATTCTGCAACGGCGAAGAGACCTGCGATGAAGATAACCAGAGCTGCGACGAAGGTGAAGATCCCTGCCCCGACGACGGCTTATATTGCACCGGCGAAGAAAGCTGCGACGAGCAGACCGACGAATGTATGCAATCGGGCGATCCTTGCGAGTTGAACGAGACCTGCAACGAGCAGGAGGATCAATGCATCGATCTCTTGAGCGACGATGATACGACCTCGGATGATGACTATACATCGGACGACGATACGGACGACGAGGAAAGTTCCGGGCGAAGCGGCAGCGACAGCGATGATACCGGCGGCGGCTGCGGATGCTGAAATGACAATGTGATTTGAATCATTTCCTGGGAGAAAAAATGCGACGAATTAGCCTGCTATTGACCTTCATTTTCCTTGCGGCGATTCCTTTCGGCGCCTTCGCACAAACATGGACACTGCGCGGCAGCGCTCCATTGTCCACCGGTTTATCGGGAATGGCGATCGGCGGCGACGGAACCCTATACTTCGCTTGCATGGGTAACGGCTTCTATAAATCGATCAACCGAGGGCAGACTTGGACCCAGGTCAGCGATCGATATGTAAGAGGTCTCGCCATTGATTCCACCGGAACTCTCTGGGGAATCGACAATGGCTCCACCCGACTGGTTTACAGCGAAGACGGCGGTGAAACCTGGAATACGACAAACTACTTCCCCAATTACCCGAATAATATAGCTTATGCAGTAATGGTTTCGAGCGACGATAAGATTTGGGCCGCCGGATACGATAAAGACTCGGACCCAAATTACTTGCGGGTCTACCGAAGCCCCGACGGAGGCAATACTTGGGTAACACAGGATACGTTTCCCTATAGCACTACTATTGGGCAATTTCTGTTTGAAACCGATAGTAACACGCTTCTGCTTTGCACGAACCCAAATTACACCTATTACGGAAGGGTCTTCCGATCAACGAATCAGGGAATCAATTGGTCCCAGACCTTTTATTTCAGTGGCGATAATGGCAGTAATCCGATAACCTTGGCTCAGGACAATACGGGCGCCGTATTTCTGGCTCAACGCTACGATATCTGGAAAAGCGTCGACGACGGCGCGTCTTGGTTTAACCTGCCCAATACACCCGAAGGCGTCTACGTTTACTACGACATAGAAACGGATTTGGACGGTAATCTGTATGTGCCGGGGTATTCCACCGGTCAATATGTTATATACCGAACAACCGATTCCGGCGCCACATGGGAAACTCCCGCCGCTTTGGAAAACGCGGGGACTATATATTATATTGAAACAGGACCTGACGGCTCTGTTTTCGCCGTAGCTTACGGTGCACACCCCAGTTATTATTATAAAACTTATGAATTCTGCGACGGCTGCTACATCGGCGGCGTGTGCTACGCGGCGACCGAAATAAATCCTTCCAATCCCTGCGAATTTTGCGATCCGGCATACTCCAAGACCAACTGGAATAACCGCGACGGCCTGGCCTGTGACGACGGCCAATATTGCAACGGCGACGACACCTGCGTGGCCAGCGCCTGCACAACCCACGCGGGCAATCCCTGCGCAGACGACGGCTTGTGGTGCAACGGTCAACAGATCTGCGACGAAGGCTCGGACCAATGTTTCAACATTAACATCCCCGACTGTCCCGACGACGGTCTGTGGTGCAACGGGGACGAAGTGTGCGACGAGGTAGCCGACCAGTGTGGCCACACCGGAACGCCCTGCCCCGACGACGCCGTGTACTGCAACGGGGACGAGGGATGTGACGATGCAACCGACGAATGCACGCATACCGGCGATCCCTGCCAACAAGACGGCGTTTTCTGCAACGGTGTCGAGGTCTGCGACGCAGAAGAGGATCAATGCATTTCCCCGGGCGATCCCTGCACCGACGACGGCCTGTATTGCAACGGCAATGATTGGTGCGACGAGGATTTCGACGAATGCATGCACGAGTACGATGAATCGAATCCTCTGTGCCCGGATGACGGTATTTATTGCAACGGCGACGAAATTTGCGACGAGCAAGGCGATCAATGCGGTTCGTCGGGTGACCCTTGCGAAGATGACGGCGAGTTTTGCAATGGAGATGAGGTCTGCGACGAAGAAGCCGCCGAATGCATTAATTCGGGCGATCCGTGCGAGGAAGATGAAACCTGCAACGAAGATATCGACGAATGTTTGACCGCGGACGATGACACGGCGGACGATGACACAGTGGACGACGATACCTCCGACGATGATACTGCCGATGACGACACGGTCGATGACGACACAGCCGACGATGACGCCGATGATGACGATGTTGACGCTGATGACGATACTGAAGACGAACATGCTGACGGAGACGACGATGATGATTCCACCGGCAGCGGATGCGGGTGCTGAAAATTTTATGAATTGAAAAACAAGAGGTTGTGAGATGGGGAATTTCAAGATTGCGGCGATGATCCTTTCGCTGCTGTTCATTACGTCCGCGGCGCTTGCCGTCGACGACTCCGAAGAAGATACGGACGTCGCCGAAGCGGCAAAAGAATTTGATTCGGTCAAATACGAGGAACTTGACGACGAACCGATCTTCGACATGGAGCTTTCCGAAGAATGGGATGAACCGTATGTGTACGAGCCGGAAGGATTCGGCGAAGATCCGCTCATCACGGCTGTGATGGAAGACGACCTACTGGACGACACCTACGTGAGCGAGAGGTTTTCAGGCACGAATTACGGATATCGGAACTATTTCTATGCGGGTGCGGAGCTTGGGAAATGGGAATATGCGCTACTCAAAGCCTACCCCTGCCCGACCGCCGGATACGTCACTTCGGCGAAATTACACGTCAAAATCGATATCTACAACATACTGTTTGAAGAGGATTTTTACGTCGCCCGCCCAACCTCGTTGTGGGATGAACACCAGGTCGATTGGAATAACCGTCCCGGTTATGACGCCAACAGCACCGATCAAACAACGGTTTACGACGGAGACTGGTTTACACTGACGGCGACTAAAGCCGTGCAGCAGGCGTGCAATAACGGGCAGGTTAACGGCGGTTTTTACATTTTCCATAAAAACGACTCCCTTCTGGCCGGGGACATTGGAATGCTCAGCGTAGAGGGCAACGGAAACTCGCCGGTGAGTTATATTCAAATTACTTACGAGGCCGGTTGCGCCATCGGCGGCAAAGTTTATCAAAACAACACGGTCAATCCGGGCAATCCGTGCGAGATCTGTAAAACGAGCCTGAACCGATATGACTGGTCGGCGCGAAACGGCGTCGCATGCAATGACGGCTTGTACTGCAACGGGACCGATACCTGCTCCAATAGGATCTGCTCCGTCCATACCGGTGACCCCTGTCCGGAAAACAGCAACGTGTGCGACGGAATTCGTACCTGTAATGAAAGTACCGACTCCTGCAACAACGGCACGCCCCTGAACTGTAATGATGGAAAAGTTTGCACCGACGATTCCTGCGATCCGATCGCCGGTTGCCAATACGCCGACAACACGGATCCATGCGACGACGGCGTTTTTTGTAACGGCGACGACACCTGCTCGGGCGGCACGTGTTCCGAGCATGACGGCGATCCCTGCGGCGACGACAACATTTTCTGCAATGGAAACGAGTATTGCGACACAGAACAGGACGAATGCACACACTCGGGAACGCCCTGCCCCGACGACGGCGAATTCTGCAACGGCCAGGAGTATTGCGAGGAGGCGACCGATCGTTGCCTGAGAACAGATGCGCCCTGCGGCGACGACGGTGTTTTTTGCAACGGCGTTGAAAGCTGCGACGAAGAATACGACCTATGCCAATCCGCCGGCGATCCATGCGGCGGCGACGACGGTCTGTGGTGCACGGGTGAGGATTGGTGCGACGAAGAGGCCGACGAATGCGCCCATGATTACGATGACGAAAATCCCCGCTGCGCCGACGACGGCCTCTGGTGTAACGGCGACGAAATCTGCGTCGAACTCTTTCAGGAATGTGCCCATGAATTCGACGAAGACAACCTGCGATGCGGCGACGACGGCCTGTGGTGCAACGGCGCGGAGAGTTGCGACGAGCAAAACGACGAGTGCGCATCCTCCGGGAACCCTTGTGACGTAAATGAAAGTTGCGTTGAAGATACGGATGAATGTCTGACGGTCGACGATGACGCCGATGACGACACGGATGACGATACGGATGACGACGCGGACGATGATACGACAGACGACGATGTGGACGATGACGATGACGACGATACGGAAACGGACGATGATCTCGTTGATGACGACAGCTCGGATGATGAAGATGACGATCAAGCCGACCTTCGCAGTGGCGGCGACAGCGATTCCAGCGGCAGCGGATGTGGATGCTGAAAATCATTCATTGAAGAATGGGGAGATAAACGATGAGATTTACGTCCTTGTATTTGGTTCTTCTCCTGACTCTGGCGCTTTGGGCAACAGGATCGTGGGCGGAGGATATAGAAAGTCCGTTCCTGGAATTTGATGAAAACCAGGCCCTTTTATGGGAGAACGCCGATATCGACTACGAATTTTCTGATATTCAATATTCCGATCCTTTCGGCGAATTTTGGCAGCCTATCGAGATTGACCCGGATGGCGGCGATAATCGACCGGCGGGACTGCGCAGAAGTATTATTCCCATGGATTCACCCGACGCGGCGGAAACAAGAACGGATTCCATCGGTGTATTGGTCGATTGTTTCCAAAACGAAAACAATCCAAGCGAATATGGCTGCGGCACGGATTATATACGAGTGGGATACAGGTATGGTTGGTATCATGCATTATTCAAGGCGGATATCTGCCGGGACGCCGATGAAATCGTCAGCGCCAGTTTGCGAATCAATATTAAAGGCAACTATCTGGCTACGACGGAATACTTTCGCATCTATGCAATTTCCGATTCCTGGTACAGTCCGAACTGGTATGGAACACCAGACTATTATCCCAATGTTTACAGCTCCACATCGGTCAGTTCGGGCACCACGGGATGGGTCTCCTTCAATGCACTCAATGCTGCGAAATTGTATTGCGAAGACGGCTATACCAACTGGGGTTTTTTCCTGCGGCATCACGATTCATCCCACAGCATCAATTACATCCATTTCGATTCGGAAGAGGCCAACAACGACAATCCGGTAACCTTTTACGACGTGACATACATTCTTCGCTGCGACATCGGCGGACAAAAATACGACCATCTGGAAACGAATCCGGCGAATCCTTGTCTGGTCTGCGATGTGGACCAGGATTTGGAGCATTGGTCTCTCAACGACGGAGGCGCATGCGACGACGGCGTTTTCTGCAACGGCGCCGACACTTGCCAGGTCGGATCATGTTCCGTCCACGCCGGCGATCCCTGCCCCGACGACGGTTTGTGGTGCAACGGCGCGGAAAGTTGTAACGAATCGGGTGGTCAATGCGAGACGACAGGCGCGCCATGTGATTCGGTTTGCCAGGATTGTAATGATACTGCCGACACGTGCGTCGATAACAGCGATTCCTGTAATGACGGGCTGTATTGCAACGGCGCGGACACGTGCGCCGGCGGCACCTGTTCGATCCACGCAGGAAATCCCTGCCCCGACAACGGCCTGTTTTGCGACGGCGAAGAATATTGCGACGAAGTCGGCAATCAATGCGACGTCCAGAACGTTCCGAACTGCGTCAACGACAATCTTTGGTGCAACGGTGAAGAATACTGCGATGAAACCCTCAATGCCTGCAGCGCGGAAAATGTTCCGGACTGCTCGGATGACGGTTTATGGTGCAACGGCGAAGAATTCTGCAACGAAAACGACAACGCCTGCGACCGGGAAAACATCCCGGACTGCGACGCCGACGACGGCCTCTGGTGCAACGGGATCGAACTTTGCGACGAAGATGCCGACCAGTGCGGACACGAATTCGGCGACGGCAATCCGCGCTGCAACGACGGCATTTTCTGCAACGGCGAAGATCCCTGCAACGAGGAAACGGATCAATGCGGCCACGGAGATCAGGATCCATGTACCGATGACGGCCTTTGGTGCAACGGTGAAGAATCCTGCGACGAGGTCGGCGACCAATGCCTGCATTCCGGCGATCCCTGCGATGACGGCGAAGAATGCATCGAAGACAATGACGAATGCATCGACGCCCCTGACGATGACACGGACGATGATACTTCAGACGATGATGCAGATGACGACACGACTTCGCCTGACGATGACGATACATCGGACGATGACACCTCAGATGATGACACCATTAGCGATGACGATGATGATGACGAGACCAGCGAACCCGAACAAAGCACCGGCGGAAGCGGCGACAGCGACTCCACCGGCAGCGGATGCGGATGCTGAAGTTAAACAATTATCCGGGAGATACTGATGGATACGCCACGAGGATTTTACGAAAACAAGATTTACCTGATCATCCAAATCATCGCGGCGGTGTTCATGTTCATCGCCGGCATTTTGCAACTGGCCATGAAACACCAGATGGGATGGTTCTATTTGATTCTGGGTGTTGGAATGATTTTTATCGGCGTCTTACGCCGCTCATATGCGATCATCGAGTTTCGCACCGACGCCCTCACCTTGAAAAAAGCTCCGGCATTCGCCAGAAAAATCCTGCCGTATTCGCAGATCACGCATGCGGAAATCGTGTCCGCCAAAAAAGTGAAGTTCCACTATGAAAACGAAGGGCAAAAGGATGTTTTGGCGCTTCCCCTAAACGGAATTTCCGGGGCCGACCGACTCGAAGTCATGGATATCATCAAATCGAACTTCCGCGTGGAAGAACCTTCGCAATCTTAAGGCTCGTGAAAAAAGCACTCCCATACATCATCGCGTCGGCGCTGGCCGTCATCGGGATTCGATATGCCTGGCTTTTTGTCACGGCGCCGGCCCCGAGCGCCACGCTCGCCGAGACTCCATACCCTGATGAGGATCCGCTGCAAAACGACCTGCCGTCTTTTGCGCCGATCAAGGTGAGTTTCGACGGCGGAATCGCCAAGATCAAACCGCGAGCCACGTATGAGATCACAGGCGCTGTATGCGGTCTCAATCACCTCAAGCACAGCAAGCTCGTGGGAATTATTCCATACGATCTTTGCCTGAAATGGGGACGCCTCGCCACGGAGGACATGAAGGGCAAAGTCACCTTCAAACACGACTCTTTGAGACTGGATTGGGTGCAGGTCAGCCCCGGCGCGCCGGTGGATTTTCAATATGTTTCGCTGCATTTTTCCAATAATCATCTCATGTGCGCCGACGATGAAGTCTGCAAGGCCATTTCACGGCTGGACCGGGGCGACGTCGTGAAAATCACGGGATACCTCGCCGATGCGATCATCACCACCCCCGAACGGGAATGGGACTGGAAAACCAGCATGGACAGGGGCGATACGGGCCTCGGCGCCTGCGAAACGATCTACGTGACCTCCATCCAGGCGGGAAAAAAGCTATACGGAATCCCCATCGAGCAGTTTGGCAAGTGATCAAAGCAGTCAAGTAAAAAAGGTTCTTCGAGGATTACCGTACTTTAACGCCCACTTCCCCAACTTTGCGAAGAAGAAAATTATTTTTCGCCGCCCAAAAGGGCGGTCGTCGATCCTTGACATTTCCTTTGGGATGGAAAAGCCCGTCATTTAAGGTTTTGAAAGGACATTTCCCAATTTGGGCGTCAGGAGACCGCGATAAAGCCGCCGATAAATCACCGAATTGTCGACATGTCTTCCGATCCTTTTATCTTGAAGGGATCGCCCGCGACGTCGATTAAAAACGTCCTTTCAAAACCTATGAGCAAAAATTCCATCCCAAAGGGAATGTCAAGGACGAAAAATAATTTTCTTCTTCGTTTCATGATGAAGTACGGTAATCCTCGAAGAACCATAAAAAATCCTTATGACACTTGCCCCCCGGAATGACGCATTGCGTAAACAAATATTGACAACGCACGCCAGAATCCTTTATTAAGGCTCCGCGCGATCCGATAAGGGACATTTATCGTGCTTTTGAAAAATAAATCGCCGATAAATTATCGGCTAAATAAAAAATTCGGCCTTTGCGCCCCGCCTGCCTGTAACTCCACAAAAATCCCCTTCAGGAGACGGCTATGACCCATGAAAATTACCCTCGGCACTTTATCGACCGCATCATGCCTCAGGAGCAGGCTCTCAAAGAAACCGTCGTAAACGGCGTGCGTATCGTTTCCGGTTTCGCGACCTCGGAACCCTCCAGTTTTTATGAGGATTTGTGGGACCATATCCAAAAGGAAGACCTGCGCGACATCAATGTCAAACAGGCGCTTTTCATGGCTCCGCACCGCCTTCTCGTCGGAGACGCCCTGGAAAGCAAAGGCATGTTTTCCGGATTCATGGGCCGGGAAGGCAATCCGGGAATCTTCGGCAACATCGCGCAAAAAGCCAACGCCATTACGCGAAAACTGGAAGGCCTGGATAAGCTCATCGAGCATTTTCGCGAATTGCGGGAGCGAAACATCACCTTCACTTCGGCTTTCACCGGCGCCGCGCAAAATATGATTATTCCCACTAACGCCATCACGCGTTTGAAATATCCGGCCTACATGGGCCGCAACAAATCCCGCATGGGCATCGTGCACATGCAGTCCATTCACTTCCCGGACGCCGTGTACTCCATGGGATATGACGACAACCGGGAGCTGATGGTCGATGTCTTTCCGCTGGTCATGACGCCGCCGGATGAAGAGGGCATGCTCAGTCACGGCGTGGCCAGCGCGGCCAACTCGGAAATGCTGGAAGTGGCCCTGGAGGATACCAAAGCGAAGATTCTCCTGTACCTCAATAAAAAATATCCCTTTACCTGGGGCTATGAAGACGCGCCCAACACGATTCACGTGGACAAGTTCCAAAAGGCTGCTAATGAAGGCCGTCTTTTCATCGTCGAGGATGAGGGAAAAATCCCCTCCCTGCCCGCCGGCTCGTTCGACGCGCCTTCCAAAACGGAAATCGCCATCGCGCAGCACGTGGTCAATCACATCGAAATGAATATGGACGTGATGCAGGGGCGCGCCATTCAGGTCGGTATCGGCGGCACCGGCGTCCTGGCCATCAAAGGCCTCATGGACACCAAGTGGACCGGGCGATGCTATACTGAAATGCTCGAGCCTTTCACCATGAATCTTTTTGAAGCGGGCAAAATCAGCGGCACGCACTTCATCGAGCGCAACGGCGCGCGCACCATGGTCGACGGCAAGATCTGCTGCACCTTTACCATGGGCGAAGAAAACCGCGGCTTTTACAGAAAACTCAACCGGAACCGGAGCGTGATTCTCGCTCGGGCCTCCCGCGTCGTCATATCCGAAGGCTTTTACGGCGGCCTGGGAATCAACAACGTCCTGTCCGTGGATTTCCAGGGGCATATCAACAGCTCCGGCCGGGACAAGAACCATCACTCCGGCATCGGCGGCGCCGCGACGATCGTGCGCGGCCTGGGCAAAGGAGGCGTCAGTTATCTGTGCTGCAAATCGACGCACAAAAGTCCGGAAGGCAAACGCCGCTCCTCGATATTCCCCTTCCTGCCCCAGGGAACGCCCGTCGGCATTATCGGGCCGGATCTTATGGGAACGCGCGAAGGCGCTCTCACCTTCCTGGTCACGGAGCACGGCGTGGCCAAAATCAACGCGAAAGATCAGCACGAGTTTATCAGATCGATCATTGCCGTGGCGCATCCCGATTACCGGGATTGGCTCAAGCAGCGCGCCTGGCAGGAATTCCGCGTCAAAGTGTAAAGATCGATCCGGCGATTTCGGGTTTCGGGTTCCGGTGTGCGTGGCGCACCCGCCCTCGGGTTTCGTGTTTCCCACCTTCGCCTCCGGCTATGGCGTGGCAGGCGGTCTCGGCATTTCGCCCCTGCAAACGTGTGTGGCGCATCGCGGCCCTTCGGCCGCAACCAAATGTCAATTTCCTTACGGTCCCGTCAGGGGCGACACAAACAGAGCCGCGCACGGCAAATCCACCGAAGCTTTAGCGTAGGTGGATGAGTAAGCGGGTATATTTCGGCCCTGCAACCAAATGTGATTGTAAGACATTCCTTTCACACCCGAGGGCGGGTGTGCCACACATGACGTGCCCGGGCGAAAGGTGCATGGCTTCGCCCCTGCAAACGTATGAGGCATATCGCACCCCCCGTGTAGGTCCGGTTTCCAACCGCGACTTGTCTGAGCCGCGCACGGCAGATTCGCCTGAGTTGTAACGAAGGCGAATGAGTAAGCGGGTGGATTCCGCACCAGCATATGTACGTGGCGCATCGGGACTTTAATATGCATTTCGATCTGCCGCCCGCTTGCGCGGATTCGAGTGAATCTATATTTATATTAGCTCCGACTCTCGAAATCCGGGGTTATGAATGATGCAAAACCATGATCCGAAATACGTGAAGCGCATGGAAGCCGAGCGGATTTACCTCCGGCCGCTGATAAGAAGCGACGCCGAGGACGTTTATCACGCCATCGATATTTCCCGAAAAGAGTTAAAACCGTGGATGTTCTGGGAACCGGACACGAAAAGCCCGGAAGATACGCTGACCTATATAAAAAGAACGCAGGTATTGCGCCGAAAGCGAATCAACTACGACTTCGGCATGTTCGATATGTCTTCCTGCCAATATCTGGGCGGATTGGGCATTGCAGGAATCAGCGCCCTTCACCGTTTCGGCGAATTGGGATATTGGGTGCGCACCGATCGTCATCGGGAGAAAATTGCCTACACGGCTTCCGTTATGATGCTCCGCTTCGCCTTTGAAATCATCAAGCTTCATAAAGTCCGCTCCCGCGCCAACGTCGCCAACACCGTCAGCATCAATCTCCAGCGCAAGCTCGGATTCAGGCAGGAGGGCGTTTCCCGGGACGACCTGTACGTCAACGGCAAATGGGGCGACCACGTTTATGTGGGAATGCTCGAAGACGAATACGCCAAGTACAAGAAGAATTTCGACCGCGAAGTTCCCTGGCGGATTATCTATTAATAACGAGCCAAGGATATTTGAGATTTCTGGCTCCGGGTCCCGGGCCTCGTCCCTGCATACGTGTGTGGCACAGCCGCCCCCGGCTGTGCAGGGCCATTATCCGGCAAAATTGCACTTCTTTTTGCAGAACCTTCGGCACACTACCTGCTAGCCCCAATACTGTTCACTTAAAGCCCCCTTTCCACGATGCGGCATGTAGGGGAAGCCCGTGGTGGATCGAGATTTTCCCCTCGTCGTCGTATGGGATAGTTGCTCATCTTCACTTTGACGCCGCGTTTGTTTCTTCGCTCTCGGCTGGAGACCACGCGTTCTTCGAGAATTTCTTCCAAGAGCCATCGATGGAATTTCTTTCTAAGCCGAGGGGGGAAAAGGATTTGTTTTTGGGATTTTTCGCCTCACGATGCGCACGGCGTGAACGAAGGAAAGTTTGTCCGCATCGAGATTGACGCTTTTGGCAGCCTGATGCATCAGATTGCGGATCATGAAGTGGGCCAGCATCAGGCCGAAAAATTCCTGTTTCACCAAGGCCGGGCTCTTGCTGCGCAACACGATCTTCGCCCCGCGCAGATGGGTTTTGAGTTCATCGAACGCCGTTTCGATCTCCCATCGTTCGTGGTAAAGCGCCGCCAGTTCCTCCGCCGGCGCGGCCTTCGCGTCAAGAATCGTCGTGATCAGGCGATAAATCGGCTCCGCGTCGGGCTGCCCTTCAAGCCGATACTCGATAACCCGAACCCGGATTCCGTCCTTGTTGTGTCGTTGCGCTTTTTCCGTCGGATAGATCGTGCTCAGATAGGATCCGTCGGACAGTTGTTTTTCCTTGCGCCGTACGTTGTTGATTTTGAGTCGCCAAAGCAGGTCCGCGCCGGTTTCGGCCGCCTGTTTCCACAAGGGATAACCGAAAAAATTCCGATCCGCCAGGCACAGCATCCCCTTTTGCAGATGTCCGACGACCTCTTGGGCCAACGTGATTTCCTGGACGCCGTAGGAACCCATACGCGAGTCGAACAACACGTGGGTGCCGTTCTCCACCAATGACACAAAACGGATTTTCGGATAACCGCTTTTGCCCCGAGACGCTTTCGGCCGACCGAAAGCCGCTTCGTTCTCATCGGTGTCCGCCACGTCCAGGGTGCTGCCGTCCAGGCTGACCGTTTTCCATTTTCGATACCACGCACCCGGTGTTTTTCGCGAAGCCAAAGGGCGCACCGAACGGTCGTGAAGCAAGCGAATCGGCTCGACGCCCAACCGCGTTCGAGCCTGGGATATCCCCGACTTGCCTGCGGTGCGCACCGGCTTCCCCAAAGATGGAAACCACTTGATCCCCTCTTGCAAACAACGCAAAACCTCACCGTAGGAAACCTGCATGTACAACGACATGGCGATCACGTAATAGACCATCAAATCCGCCGGCAAATCACGCTCGCGAACACTGGCTTTACCGCTCTCGTACAAAATCGCCTGTACCTGCTCAAGAGGAAAGGTCATGCCGAGAACCCCAAGACTGATATGATCCGTGACACGCATCCCTGGCGGAAGTTCTGCTACTGTTCTTGCCATAGTCGTATCCTCCTTCAATCGAAAGAAGAATACCAGAAAAATTTACTTAAGTGAACAGTATTGCTGCTAGCCCGCATTTCTCCTTCTACCTTAAGATCCGGCTCAGACTACTCGCCTTGAATTTGCCACGCGGGTTTGTTTTTTGCGTAGGAAACATCTATGTGAGGCGCTTCGAGAAAACGATACACGATCCTGAAAACCTTGCATGACATCAGAAATTGAGAATGGGACAGGCCGGGAATGAACACATTTTCCGCGTCGGCGTGCGCCATGCTCTCGTGCGGGATGACGTAGATATCGCGATCCGAAGCCACGGTCATGAACCGGATGTGCTTCGGAAATGTTTTCGCGCTTAGATCGCGCATGAACTCGCTGTCAGGGCGCATCGCGAGAGTCTTGTCCGTGTTGGCGTACTGCGCGGCGTACGTGCCCTGATTCGGCGTCGCCAGCGTGATCAAGGTTTGCACGTGCTGCGCCAGATCCAGATTGACGATGGCGTACCGTGATATCAGGCCGCCCAGGGAATGGCTTACGATTTCCACGCGCCCTTCACCGGTGGCCCGCATGACCTCCCGGACGAACTCGGCAAATTCGACGGCGATATTCTCAACTTTCCCCGCCTCGTAACCGAACGCGTAGATCCTGCGCCTTCCGTTCATGCGTAAGTAAAGGCGCAGCGGCGTCCACGCGCCGCGGTTTCCTCCCAGGCCGTGCACGAGAATCAGCGGCGGGCAGCCGTCCGGCGGCTTGCTTGCGATTTGCTCCCGCTTTGGAATCGCCAGCGTGTATGCCAGCGTGGACACTACGGCGAACTCGCGCCAGACATCGGGATTCACAGATTGGGCGCCCTTTTTCACCTCGGCGCCGATTTTGCGGCCCGCAGCCTTGGCCAATCGCAGGAAATCTACAGCTTGCATTTACACTCCCCGCATATGACGAAAGTTTTCTGACCCGGCGCGCCGACGCTCACAAAAGCATCCGAATCTTTTTCAAGCGAACGTCCGCAACGGCTGCACGGCAACTGACGGTTCGGCGTCATGGGCTGCCAACCGATGACCGCGGCAAGCTCCTGCTCATCGGCTTTGGAGCCAAGCGCTTCGACGATGTCCAGGCTGCCGTCTACGATGTTTTCCACCATGCGCAGCGAATCTTCCAGAATATTGCGCACCAGGTTGGATACGGGAACGCGCAGTCGCCGGGCCTGCGCCGCCAGATCGTTGTAAAGAGACTTGGGCACGCGCGTTTGCAGAACCTTGTCCTTCGGCTCTGGCGCGCCGCGGCCGGTCTTCATGTCGATGACATCGGCGTTTTTGGTTTTTTCGGTTTTCGTGTTTTGGCGTATCATGGGCGTATTGTAATACAAACGATTACAATGTCAATTATTTTTTACGCTCTTGACATGAGATTCGTTCCTGTCTATATTGCAAATGATTTTCGATAAGGAACCGCCATGACGGCTCTTGACCAATTCAAAAATTTTGTCGCCAGCTCCAAACTGCGCATGACCCGCGAGCGTGAATTGGTGATTCAAAGCATCGCAATGCATGAAGGCCACTTCACGGTTTCGGGGATCGTGCGCAAGCTTCAATCCGAAGGATCGGCCGTGGCGCCGTCCACGGTCTATCGCATCATCCCGCACCTTATGGAAGCCGGTCTCATCCGAAAAGCGCCGCAAGCTGACGCTGACGGCGAACAGGCTTACGAACTCATTCATCGCCGCGAACATCACGATCACCTTATTTGCGATCGCTGCGGCGAAGTCATCGAGTTCGTCGAAGAATCCATCGAGCGCGCGCAGGAAAAGGTGGCGGCGAAATATGGATACAAACTAAAGAAGCATAATCTGGAACTGCACGGCGTGTGCCGGGCGTGCCAGGAGAAAATCATCGAAAAGGCGGTGCGGGCATGGTGAATAACTCTTCGCATCAATGCTCCTGTAGCCGCCGGGGCGGCCGCCGCTCGCGGGATTTGCGCTGTCACTGCGGCAAATTGCTGGCGAAATTGAGCCCCGACGGCATCGTGATTCGCTGCCCGCGTTGCAAGCGGGAGATGGTTGTCAGCATGGCGGATTTGATCGTCAATCTGGACAAGGGCTGGTCGGAGGTGTCCTTCATAGAAAAAACCGCCTGAAAAAATACGTAACTCATTTTAACGAGGCCTGAGATCGTCAAAGAATCCTGAGCCCGATTGACCGGGAGAAATCCCGGCGGTCGGGCTCTTTTTATTGGGGATAATTATGGAAGAAACAATGCAGCTTTTCACCGAATACCTTGCCAAACGGGGCATTCACCTTAGCAACGTCCATAAAAAAATATGCGTGGCCGCCTTCGACATGCACGACCACTTCACCCTGGAGGATCTGTGCGCGCGCTTTCAGGACATCTGCGCGGCGCAGGTGGAAGCCGTGCTTTCCCAACTCGTCTGCTCAGGCCTCGTGCGCAAGGTCATTTTCCGCGAGGACAACATCGTTTACGAGCACGTTTACGGGCACATCCACCACGATCACCTGGTCTGCCTGGGATGTGGAAAGATCGAGGAATTCACGCACCCGGACATCGAGATCAATCAGGCCGACGTGGCGAAGGAATATGGATTCAAGATGCTGCGCCACAGTCTTCGCATCGAAGGCCTGTGTTCGGTTTGCCGGAAAAAATCCCGCGCCACGGACGTCGCGCCGCCGCCGAAGATGCTTCACCGCGCGGAAATCCCCTTGAGCATGATCGGAAACGGGGAGCGGGTCCGCGTCGCCCTGATTCGCGGCGGCCGGGAAATCAAACAGCGTCTTTTTTCGATGGGACTTTGCGAAGGCGACGACGTGGAGATTTTAAAAAACACCTTCGCCGGTCCCCTCACCATCCGCGTCAAAGACTGCCGCATCGCCGTCGGCCACGGCATTGCGCACAAAATTTTCGTCAAAAGAAATTCTTAAAAAATGTTTTCGTGAAAGGAGAATCATTCATGACCACGCTCAACGAACTCAAACCCGGCGAACGGGCCATCGTGCTCAAAATCGCTGGAGGCGGCGAATCGAGACGCCGTCTCATGGACATGGGAGTGGGCAAAGGCGTCCCGATAAAAGTGGACAAAACAGCCCCTCTCGGCGATCCCATCGACATTACGATCAAGGGTTATCACCTCTCGCTGCGCAAGGAGGACGCGAAAAACATCCTGGTCAGGGAGGTGAAAAATGGCTGAAAATTTCACCATCGCACTGGCGGGCAACCCCAACAGCGGCAAGACCACGATTTTCAACAACCTGGTCGGCGCCAAAGAACACGTGGGCAACTGGCCCGGCGTCACGGTCGAGAAAAAATCCGGAACGATCCGCCGTGACGACGCTCAAATCGAGGTCGTCGACCTGCCCGGCGCATATTCCCTGACGGCTTTTTCCATGGAGGAAATCATCGCCAGAGATTTCATCGTCGAGGAAAGGCCGGACGTGGTCGTGAACATCGTGGACGCCTCCAATCTCGAACGCAATCTCTACCTCACCGTCCAACTTCGCGAACTGGGCGCGAAGGTCGTCATCGCCCTCAACATGTCCGATATCGCCGAGAAGAGGGGCGTCAAGATCAACGCGGAGCGCCTGGAAAAATTGCTCGGCGCGGCGGTCGTTCCCACCGTCGGCAACAAAAACCGGGGAATGGACTCTTTAATGAAAGTCGCCCTGGAAGTGGGGCGCGGACAAAAAACTCTTTGCGAAGCGCCGCTGCGCTACGGCAGGGAACTCGAAGAACACTTATCGGAACTGGAGAAATTCCTGGAAGGCGAAAAGGAGATCGTCGATAAGTACGGCGCGAAATGGCTTCTCATCAAAGCCCTGGAGCGAGACGATATCATCCTGAAAAAGCTGGGCGCCCTGCCCGTCTGGCCCGGATTGAGCAAAGCTCTCGATCAGGTGGAAGGGCATCTTCGCGACGTGTACGACGACGAGGCGGATTCGATCATCGCCGACGCCCGTTACGGCTTCATCGCCGGGGCGATTAAAGACGCCGTGCGCCGACCGAGCGAATCGCGCCTGACCATGTCCGACAAAATTGACAAAATCGTCACCAACCGCTTTTTAGGCATCCCCATCTTCATGGCGGCGTTATGGCTGGTCTTCAAACTGACGTTTCAGATCGGCGAAATCCCCATGGGCTGGCTGGAAGCCTTGTTCGAAGGGATCAGCGGCCTTTTCGATCCCATGGCCGACGGCGCGCTCAAAAGCCTGATCGTCGACGGCGTCATCGGCGGCGTGGGCAGCGTGCTGGGATTCTTCCCGCTGATCCTCATGCTTTTCATCGCCATCGCGATCCTCGAAGACTCGGGATACATGGCCAGAGCCGCCTTCATCATGGACCGGATCATGAACAAGGTCGGGCTTCACGGAAAAAGTTTTCTGCCCATGGTCATCGGATTCGGCTGCACCGTGCCCGCCATTTACGCCACGCGCACGCTGGAAAACAAAAAAGACCGATTGATCACATTGCTCGTCGCTCCGCTCATGAGTTGCGGCGCGCGCCTTCCCGTTTACGTTCTTTTAATCGGCGCGTTCTTTGCGTCGCGACCCGACTCTTTCCAGGCCAATTTACTGACCGGCATATACGTCCTGGGAATCGTGCTGGCGATTGTCATGGCCAAGGTGTTTCGCAAAACCCTTCTTCCCGGCGTGGGAGCGCCTTTCGTCATGGAGCTTCCGCCATACCGGATGCCCACGCTCAAAGGCGTCTTGCTTCACACCTGGGAACGGGGCTGGCTTTACTTGAAAAAAGCCGGCGGCGTCATCCTGGCGGTCTCCGTCATCTTATGGGCGCTGATGAGTTTTCCCAAAGCCGACAATGCAGTGTTCGAATCCAAGCTTGGGGAAGTTGAGAAAGTCCACGCGCAAAGACTCAAAGCGTCCGGCGTCGACGCCGAAGCTGAAACGCTCCTTTACACGCAAACCGTCGCGGATCTGGAAAACGCCATGGGGTCACGCGATCTTGAAGCCAGCCTCGCCGGCTCCATCGGCCGCGTGATGGAGCCTTTCATCCGTCCCCTGGGATACGACTGGCGCGTGGGCATCAGCCTTCTCGCCGGTTTCGCCGCCAAGGAAGTCGTCGTCGGCGCCATGGGAACCATTTACAGCATCGGCTCCGAAGAAGACGAGGAGTCTTTGCCTCTGCGGGAGAAAATTGGCAAGGATCCGAAGTACAGTCCCGCCATGGCCCTATCTCTCATGGTTTTCACGCTGATTTATCTGCCGTGCATGGTCGCCATGGCGGTTTGGCACAAGGAGGCCGGAAGCCGGTGGAAATGGACGATTTTTCTGATCGTCTACACGACGGTCCTGGCCTGGGTCATGGCTTTCGGAACGTATAACATCGCTCCCGCCTTCGGCGTCGAGAAAGCCTCGGAAGAAGCGGCGGCGGAAAACGAGGAACCCTGGGTCGAATATCTAAAAGTCCCGGAAGTCGACGACGCCCTTAAAGCCAAGCCGACGCAACAGGACACAGGGGAAAACACCGCGTTGACAAAAGACCCGCAATCCGTCGCCGGCGTGGATATTGAGACATCGCCGAACATCAACTCAAACCAATAATTCAGGAGAAAACCATGACGGAGATTGTCATCGTCACACTCATCATCGGAGTCGCCGCCGGCTGGCTGGCCCATCGGATCATACAATCCACGCAATGCAAAGATTCCCCCTGCGGCGCGTGCGGATGCGCCTGCATGAAAAACGCGATCGCCGATCCGCCGGAAGGAAAACATCAAGTTACGCGCATCGATTGATTTAATCGTTGCCCGAAAAAAACAGATCAAATGGAAGACAAAAACATCAAGGAGCAAACCAATGACCAAAATCAAAGCAATTTTCACCATGCTGGCCGTATTTATCCTCGCCAACTTCGCCACGGCGCAGGCGGAGGATAACGCGAACTGGTACGATACTCTCACTATGGAAGGCATGATCGACGCCAGGGCCGTGTACAAGGCTTTCGACGTAGACGCCGAAGACGTGGATAAACTCAACACCAGCGATATTCAGGTGCGTTACGCGGGACTGGGCGCGGTTATCGAGCCATCGGATTTCGTCGAGGGATACATTCTTTTCCTGTTCGAGGAATTCTACGGCGGCCGCGAGGATGCGCCCTTCGCATATTTCGGCGACGGAAGCGAGAATTTCGACATGGACGAAGGATGGTTGAAGCTGCATTACCAGGGCGCGTATTTCCGCATGGGAAAAGGCTACCTTCCCTTCACGCACGAGTCGACCTTCGCCGTGAAGGACCCCATGACCTGGTACTTCGGCGACTGCCGTCATTCCCTGCTCGAAATCGGATACGAGCACGACTACGGCGCGCTTTCATTCGGCGCGTTCAATGGCGACTTCGACAACGCGGACGAAGACGGCAAGCCGGCGGACGATGCGATCGACGATTTCGTCCTTCACGCCCACGTGAATCCCCTGGCCGGCGTGGAAGGCTACGATCTGGAAATCGGCGGCGGATATTTAAGCGACATTACGGAAGCCGCCGTGGGAGCGGACTTCATCGATCCAAACAGCAACTACGAAACCAATGTGCCGGGCTACTCCGGTTATCTGCATTTCGAAGGGGAATTTTCCGACAACGTGGGACTCGGCGTCGAACTGGAATACGCGACATCGGGACGGTTCGACAAGGAAAACTATGTGGACGCCTCAGGAGAGGAAACCGCCGTCAGCGTCGTCAACGCGGAAGTCCAGGTTCCTTTCGCGCATAAACACTGGATCGGCGCGAAGTACGAATCGATCTCGGGACTGGACTGGCTCAACACCGCGCAATACGACAAGAATTTCGAACCGACGGAGTTCTCCAGCTATAGCGGATTCGCCGGAACTGCCATCCTGGAGCCGGTTACGCTGGCTTTCCAGTTCACCAGCGGCGTGGACGACGAATCCAACACGCTCACGGAAGTGACATTCCAAACACTGCTGGAGTTTTAGCCGCCTTAAGTGAATAGAAAACGCCGGGCGAAGCGGCTTTCGCGCAAGTCACTGCGTGAAGCTATTCTTCGCCCGGCTTTCTTTATCTTGCAAAAAGCTCTTTCAATAACGCCTTGACCGCCCTTTCATCCCGGCGCATCTGATGCGCCACGCCGGGAAGCATAACGGCCTTCGCCCTGCCCCCCGACGCCTTCGCCAGAATTTCCAGATGCTCCGGCGGCACGGTCTCATCCTCGCTTCCATGCAGGAGCGTGATTTCCTTCGCCTTGCAGTACGGCATGGCGTCTTTGGGAACGATCTTCAAAAAACCCGCCGCCCAGCTATCGGCGTCGCCGTCGTAACCGGCGCGAATCATTCCCGCCTTGCGATAGATTTCGAACCAATCCCCAGGATCGTCGTTGACGCCGAGAAACTCATAATCCGCCGGCGCGGCGAAAGTGATGAGGCGATGTATCCTTTCGTCGCGCTCCGCCGTTACAATTGATGTCGCGCCGCCGGCGGAGGAACCGACCACGATATAATCGCTCCGCGGGCCGTAATGATCGTCCAGGCGGCCCAGCACGGCGATCAGGTCCAAAGGCCATTTATCGACTTCCAGGTTCCCGCCGGACTCGCCGGTTCCCCGAAAGTTGAAAATGGCCACATCATAGCCCAGTGGGCAAATCCGCCTTGCGAGTCCCGCGTATCCCTCGTCATTCGGTTCCGGCGACGCCATGTGCGGCGCGGGCAGGCCGTGCGCCAACACGACGCACCGGGCCGCATCAGCCTTTGCGAAGAAAAGCTTGCCTTTTATCTTCACATCATCTTTTGTCAACGCCTCGAATTCCATTTTTTCTTTTTAAGCAGACAGTTTTTTCTCTTAAAAAAAAGGAACCGCCGACAAAGCGATTCCCTTTTTTCTATCCATGCAGAAGGGGGGATTCGAACCCCCACACCCGTAAGGGCACCAGCCCCTCAAGCTGGCGCGTCTACCAATTCCACCACTTCTGCATATTGTAAAAGACCCTGAGATTCTATTTTAATTCGTATCCGTTTTGGGCTCAGCTTCCTTTTCATCCGTCTGAGGCGATTTTTCGCCTTCAGCCGGAGCATCGGCTTTTGCTTCTTCGCCGGTTGCGCCCGCGTCGCCGGCGGCATTCGCATCCTCGGCTTTCGGCTCATCGGCTTTCGCCGCATCCGCGGCCTCATCGGCGGGCTTGGCGGCGTTAGCCTCGGCGGCGTTCGCATCTTCCGCGGCCGCTTCGCCAGCCGCCTTGTTATCGGCCTCTGTCGCCGGGACCGCTTCTTGGGGCTCGGCGGTCTGCTGCTGCGTTGTCTGCTCATTTTCCAGTTCGTCCAACACCGACGAACCCGTCTTACCGCTTAGATAAGCCAGCACCAGGCAGTTGATCATGAAAGCCACGGCCCCATATTTCGTCAGACTGGTCAGAAAACCGCCGGCGCCGGAGGAGCCGAAAACGGTGTTCGAACTGCCGCCGCCGAACATGGCGCCGAGGTCGGCCCCTTTGCCGGTTTGCAGCAGGATGACCAGAATCAGGAAAACCGAAACGATCACGTGAAAAATTGTCAGTATAATTGTCAGCATATACTCATGCCTCCTCAATCAGGCGCGGCACTTTACTCATTCATGAAAAGGATTGCAAGGGGTTCAAAAATCAAACGCTTTCCATGGATTCTTTTTCGCATTGGTTGATTTTCATGTTGCAATCGATGACGCAAAGCCACAATTCTTTCGTATCGTCTGACGCGCAGTTCATGCTGCAATCGTCGAACAAATCATTGCACTGATCCAGTTCATCGGGGCTATACCAGTTGGAGCATTCGACCATTTCCTGTTCACATGCGTTATGGCACGGCACGGACACTTCCCGGCAGTCTCCGATGCATTCGTTTTCTTCATCCGGGTCATCGTCGTCATCGTCGCTTTCACAAAACAGCACCGGAAGCGTTATCGCGACCACGAACGCAAAGATACAAAAGCCCTTCAGTAATTTCATCACCGGCATCTCCTAATAATTCGTTTACTGACGGATGATTTCATTCAAATTACTTGAATTGCACAATGCGCGCGAAGGAATCGACCTTGAGCGAAGCGCCGCCGACCAGAGCCCCGTCGATGTCCGGGCAGGCCATGAGTTCGTCCACGTTGTCCGGCTTGACGCTGCCGCCGTACTGGATGCGCACTTTTTGCGCCAGATCCGCGTCGTAAAGCTCACCGAGAATCTTGCGGATAAATGCGTGCACTTCCTGCGCCTGATCCGGCGTGGCCACTTTGCCCGTCCCGATAGCCCAGACCGGCTCGTAAGCCAGAACCATTTTTCCCACATCGGAAGCGTCCAAACCGTCCAGACCCTCGCGCACCTGCGTTTCGATCAAATCCAGCGTGCCGCCGGCTTCGCGAACTTCGAGTTTTTCCCCGATGCAGTAAATCGGCGTCAACCCGGCGGCCAGCAGCGATCTGATTTTAGCGTTGCACGCGCCGCTGGTTTCTCCGTAATACTGCCTGCGCTCCGAGTGTCCGACCACGCCATATTTCGCCCCGACGCTTTTGACCATGGCCGCGGACACGTCCCCGGTGTAAGCGCCTTCATTTTCGGCCCGAATCTCCTGCGCTCCCACATCGACGGCGCTGCCGGCGACGGCGGCCGCGACGGATTCGATGAACGGATAGGGGGGAATCAGCACAACGTCGCGATCCGTTTCACCGACGGCTTTCACGAGTCCCTGCGCCAGCGCTTTCGCTGAATTTAAGTCCGTATACATTTTCCAGTTTCCGGCGAGAATATAACGACGCATTTTCTACCTCTCCCCTTTTATGTGGCGGTCAAGAAATTCAAGTTTTTCGGAAAACTTGTCATTCCGACTGAAGCGAAGCGAAGTGGAGGAATCCCTTTAACGATGAGTGAGTATTTAATTGACGTAAACATTTTTGCAAGGTCATCACGTCTCATTGAAGGGATTTCTCGACTCGTCCTGACGGACTCCCTCGAAATGACAACTTGTTGATTTTTCATCTTGTCAATGAACCGACAGCCTTTTACGCGGTGGGTTGTTCCTCTTCTTCCATCTCCAAAGCGGCCAATCCCGGCAAAACCTTGCCTTCCAGAAGCTCCAATGACGCCCCGCCGCCCGTGGAGATATGGGTGATTTTATCGGCCACGCCCGCGGCCTTGACGGCGGCCACCGAATCCCCGCCCCCGACGACGCTCAGGGCTTCAACCTCGGCGACGGCGTGGGCCACGGCGAAAGTCCCCGCGGCGAATTCCTCGATCTCGAACACGCCCATGGGTCCGTTCCAGATGATGGTTTTCGCGCCACCCAGAACTTCGGCGAATGCTTCCCGGGTTTTCGGGCCGATATCCAGGCCCATCTCGTCGCTTTCGAATCCGCCGGATTCCACGATGCGGCTGGCCACGCCCGCCTCCATCTTCGTGGCCACCACGTGATCCGTGGGAAGGTGAATCTGCACGCCCTTGTCTTGGGCGGAGCGCAGGATGTCTTTGGCCAGATGGAGCTTGCCCGGCTCCACCTTGCTTTTCCCGACCTTTTCTCCGCGGGCTTTCAAGAATGTGTACGCCATGGCCCCGCCGATCAAAATGGAGTCCACGCGCTCGATCAGGTTTTTAATCACGCCGACTTTGTCGGACACCTTGGCGCCGCCCAGAATCGCCAGAACCGGCCGGGCGGGATCTTCCATGGCCAGCTTGAAATACTGGATTTCCTTTCTCATGAGAAATCCGGCGCATTTTTCCTTGACCAGGCGCGGCAGCGCGTCGATGGATGTATGAGCCCTGTGGGAGGAGCCGAAGGCGTCATTGACGTAAACGTCGGTGAACTCGGCGAAGGCCCTGGCCAGATCCGGGTCGTTGGTTTTTTCCCCGGGATGAAAACGCAGATTTTCCAGCACCATGATCTCGGCGTCCTTGATCTGATTGGCCCAGATCTTGACCCCGTCGGAAATGACCTCGGGCGCCTGCACCACGTCGCGGCGCAGCACTTCGGCCAGGCGCGCGGCGACGGGCTCCATGGAATACCGGGGATCCTTGGAGCCTTGCTTGGGCCGTCCCAGGTGACTGGCGACGATCAAGCGGGCTTCGTTGCGCAGAGCATAGCGAATCGTCGGAACGACCGCTTTAATCCGCGTGTCGTCGGTGATCTCGCCCTTGTCGTTCATGGGCACGTTCAAATCGGCCCGAAGAAAAACCCGCTTGCCGTTCAGGTCGATTTCGTCAATGAATTTTATTGTCATGAAATGCCTTCCAAATGGAGGAATTGGACCAGGATTCAGGGCCTGCAAACGCGCGTGGCACAGCCGCCCTCGGCTGTGCAATTTTGCATACATAACCTCAGATTTGCGTTTCTTTTCACCCTGGACCCGAGACCCGGAACCCGATTCTTACAGCTTCGCTCCGACCATGGCCGCCAGGTCCACGAGGCGGCAGGAGTAACCCCATTCATTATCATACCAGGACAATACTTTCAGCGTTTTTTTGCCGATCATTTTCGTAAAGCCCGGATCGAAAATGGAACTGTGCGAGTCGCCGGTGAAATCCACGCTGACCATGGGCGCGGGGGCGTATCCCAGAATGCCCTTCAGCGCGCCTTCGGAAGCCTTTTTCATGGCCTTGTTGACATCGTCCGCGGTGGCGGCTTTGCCCAGGTTGACGGTCAGGTCGACGAGGCTGACGTTGGCCGTCGGCACGCGCACAGCCATGCCGTCGAGTTTGCCGTTGAGCTTCGGCAAAACCAGGCCGATGGCCTTGGCGGCGCCGGTTTTCGTGGGAATCATGGACATGGCCGCGGCCCTGGCGCGCCGAAGATCCTTGTGCGGGGCGTCCAGAAGGCGCTGATCGCTAGTGTAGGCGTGAATGGTGGTCATCAGGCCGTTTTTGATCTGGAAATTGTCGTCCAGCACCTTCGCCACGGGGGCCAGGCAGTTGGTAGTGCAGCTGGCGTTGCTGATGATGTGGTGCTTTTTCGGATCGTAGACATTGTCGTTGACGCCCAGGACGAACGTGCCGTCCACGCTCTTTTTGGAATAACCGAATTTTTTCAGTTCTTCGGCGTCGCTTTCCTTGGACGGAGCGCTGAGGATGACCTTTTTTGCTCCGGCTTTCAGGTGCATGGACGCTTTGGCCGGCGAAAGGAAAAGTCCCGTGGAATCGATGACGATGTCCACATTCAGCTTGTCCCAGGGCAAGTCGGCGGGATTGCGCTCGGCGAAAACCTTGATTTTGCTCGATCCGGCGACCAGGTTGCCGCCTTTGATGCCGACGTCTTTGGGATACGTTCCCATGACCGAGTCGTATTTGAACAAATGGGCCAGCGTGGCCGGATCGGTGATGTCGTTGACGGCCACGACTTTGATCTTTTTGGTCGCCAGCGCCCTGTGCAGAACGCTGCGTCCGATACGCCCGAACCCGTTAATGCCGACGCGAATTGCCATGATTTCACCTCTTGGTCGTTTTTATGAAACAGCTTTCGAATCTTTTGAAAAAGCCCAAGATTCGAAAATTGGATTATCACAAAGCGCACCGCCGTTCAAGAGATCAAAGCCGGCATGGCGCCGAGTTTCGACGCGACCAACAACGATATGCCTTCTACTTCGAATACACGGAAAGATCGCGCCAGCGTTCGCCGGCGTCACGTATAAGCGGCATCACTTCGTCACGAAAAGCCGGATCGGCGAAAGCGCTAGCGAAGTCGCGAGCCATTGTCCCGCCGTCGCGCAGGTCTATCCAAACATCGGGCAGAAATCCGCGCCCCTCTCGGAAATTCTCGCCGGCTAATATATTTCGTATAGTTGGGACAAAGACTCGGAGGCCGGTTTTCGGCAAACGATACGGCATATCACTAATAAAGTTCATTGCTCCATTAGAATTCGTCCCGATCCCCACAGCACCCAATGCACGGCGACTCGTAAGGACCGCCTCTTCACAAGCCGAAGAACAATAATCGTCCACGATTAGCATCATGTCTCCGGCAAATGGATCTTCCGCCCTGCCATTTAATACAAACCTCCTGGTGGAAAATTCCGAAAAGGGCGTCCCCCGTCGCACAACGGCATTACTCACCAAGGTCCACAAATCATTAGGAACCCAGAAACGTATTTTCCGGATTGAATCCCAATCTCGCTTCGTATGAGACAGCATTTCCGTCATCCAGTTGATCCGTCCTTGGCTCGTCGTCTCGCTGTTTAATAAGACAGGAGTCACACCTTCAAATGGGTTCGCCTTCAATGATTTCATCCACCAGTTAAAATACTCATTCCCACCCCCAAGATTTCCCTGAAGGTCAACGACAATCACACGTGACTGATTGACCTCAGGGGCATAACGCGGCAAATCCCACAGGAATTTTGAATACTCTTCGTGGTTTCTACTGAAAGAGCCCAGGCGAAAGTATGTCGTTTCCCCCGTCTCTACACTGAGTAACTCCTTTAATTTTGCATTTGTTCTATTATTGGACAGTCTGTTGACAGCTATCTCGATGTATTCCTCGGTTCCATCAGGTCGCCGGAAACGGCAAGATATGGGCTGCTTGGAAGTTTTCGACAAATAGATTAGGCGCAGGCCGAAATGCCACTTATCTTCCTTTTTTATAGCCGCGAAATGCAGATCCTTTTCCAAGTCAAATCCCGGGCACTCGACTAATTGCGCGCCTTCAATGAAATCTGAGGAGGAAAGGCCTGCATCTACAAAAAGACCGTCCCCGGAACTTATCCAAAGATCCGCAACGTATGGATGTGTTCTACTGGGTTGTATTTTTCGGCAATTTGTCGGCCTGGGGTAAAAGCCCAAGTGATGATCCTCGACCTGATTGATGAAGTGTTCGATGATCTGCGCGAAGTCGCAGGTCGAAAATACTTCACTCTTGCCGTCAATCGCTCTTCGGCCCTCCGCAAACATGGCGTTCCAATCCTTGCCCTGGGCCCGGTAGTAATCATATCCGGCGTAGCCGGTTCGAATTATACGTTCAAAAACCGCCCAGTCGTGCTGGGCGTCGCTCCGGCTAATATCAACGGGTGACGGACGCCTCCAGTCGCTTGGTTTTACAATAAGATCGAAGTACGAGGGGGCTAAATGAACGATACACACGATAAGGATCGCCGCCGTGATAATGAGTACAATTGTGGCAAGCAGAAAGTATTTAATTAATCGTTTCATGAGAAAACTAAAAGACATGCATAAGGAAATTGTCAACCTCCGGTCTTTTCGTTATCCAATGAGGCTGGGATTATCTCTTTCCTTCTCGACCTGATTTCCCACCGGCCGTTTCGGCCCCGCCCGGTTTTTTTCCTTGAATCATTGCGCCAATCGCATTAGCATAGCTTTCTTGACTCTTGAAATTCATTGATCCGTGGAGGTTAGCCGTGATGAAGCTCGAAGAAACTTTTATGCATTTTTTGCTCGAACACCAGGAGCGGCATAAAAGAACTCTTAACTTCCTGATTTTGATGGAAAATATCGTCGCCGCGGCCAAATACGTCCAGCACTATTACCGGTCCGCCGCCCTTCACGGAAATCTGGATCACGCGGGCAGAATCAACGTGCAGGGCGAGGTGCAGATGCGCCTGGACCTCATGGCCCACGAGATCATGATGCACTATCTCCATGAGTCCAAGCAGGTCATCGAAGCAGTCAGCGAGGAAGTCACCGAGGAAATCACCCTCGAAGAAAACGGCCGGTATTTCGTTTATTTCGATCCGCTGGACGGCTCCAGCAACGTGCGCCACAGCCTGCCCGTGGGCATTTTATTCGGCATCGCCAAAAGAAATTTCGACGGGCCGGAGGATTATCATCTCCGGCGCGGCTGCGAGTTCATCGCCGCGGGCATGTTTCTAATTCCCACCGGCGTGTTCACGTTCGCTCTCAAAGACGCCGGGGCCTGGCGTTTCATTCAGGATCCTTCCGGCATCTACATCAGGCCGACGAAGATCATGATCCCGAACAACCCGAAAAACTTCGAGCTTTCCTGGAACTCGTCGAATCGCCTGACTTTTTCTAAAACCGTGCAAAAATGGCTGAAGGATTATGAAGAAGCCTTCAAATTCCGATACGCCGGCAGCCTGGCGGTGGACTTCCACCGGCTTTTGGACAACGGGGGCATGTTCATGTACCCGGCCGTCGTCAACCACCCCATCCCGGGCAAGAACCGCCCGCAGGGCAAGCTTCGCCTCATGTACGAATGCGCCGTGACGGCGCTCATTGTCCGAGAAGCCGGCGGAACGGCCATCGATGAAAACGGCGAGGACATCCTCAGCATTCAGCCGGTCAACCGCCACCAGCGCTCCGCGCTCTATATCGGAAGCAAGGAAGTGGTAAAAAGCATTCGCGACGTTCTCAAAGCGGATTTACCGGCATCCTGAAAATTAAGGAAAAAAGGGGCAAGGGGAAAGAGAAAAGAGCCTGAACGCGGGTGGCGTCTGTGAGCGCCAGCGAGCTTACGCTTGTCCGTGCTTAATAGATCCTCTTAATATTGTAGTTGAATATTATGAACCGCGCGTGATCTACGCGCCTTCGGGGATGTTGAAACACCGAGCCAGATCGCCGCAGCCTTTGGCTTCGGTGACGCATTGCATAAGCCAGTCGCTTAAGTCGGCGGCATATTCCACGCACTGCTCGATATCGAGATCATCGGTAAAACCGCACTCGTCGATTTTACGGCAGGCGATTTCGATCTTGTCCTCCTCGGAGGCGTCATCGTCGTCATCGTCGTCATCATCGTCATCATCGTCGTCATCGTCATCGTCGTCGTCATCCCCGCCGGCGCCGTCGCAGGCCGAGGCAGTCACCGACAAAAATGATATCAGCAATAAGCAAAGCATGAATGCGAGTTTTTCGAAAATCGCTGTCGAGCCGGAATCCTCAAACTTCATTTGAACACCCGTCCTGGTGCGTGGGCAAGGAAAAACTATCTTCCCTGATTCTACGTAGAACCATGGAAAAATCCAGCGATTGAATTTCTTTTAAGGTTCATCGGACGGTTGATTCGCGCACGGCGAATGCGATCACGCTCAACTGAATCCGCTGCTTGGAGCGCAACCGCCGCGGGAATCGCCGCTTTTTTTGGATAAGGAACTCAAAGAAGCGATCTGTTTTTCCGTATTTTTCGAGGAGCAATGCTTGCAGGGTTGCGCTTCGCCGGATGCGGATATGGAAACCAGCTTCTCGAAAACCTCACCGCAATCCTTGCATTTGTAGACGTACATCGGCATCACTTGTCGTCCTTTATTTTTAATTGATTATCTTTTGCGCCGGCGTCGCCGCCCGCCGGGCGGCATTCGGGGCGCAGTCAGGTCGATACGCCGAGTCGCGGCAATATCACCGCCTGTAAAAGCACCCAGCCGACGATTACCAAAGCGATAATTAATGCATCCATAACCACCTCACCCACGATTCAGTCTTTGCATTTTGATTTGTCGGGAAAATCATAATCCTATACCCCCCGTTTCAGGAGTCCTCCACGCAGACGCATCGCCTCATGCAGCCTAAAAGCTCGATCAAATGTTCGTTGTTAAGGCTATAAAAGGATTTCCCGTCCCGCTTTTCCGTTTTCACCAGGCCCACCAAGCGCAGGGTTTTGAGCTGCTGCGAAATCACGGCCTGTTTTTGATCCAATTCCCGGGCCAGATCCCCCACGCACGTTTCCCGGCGGGAAAGCTCGTCGACAATCCTCAATCGCACCGGGTGCGCGACGGCTTTGAGTATTTCCGAAATTTTTTCGGATTGCGTCTCGCTGAAAATCTCATTTGAGTTGATGGGCAAGGCGCCCCCCTTTTCTATATTGCTAAATATAAATATATTGATATTTGCTAAACAAGTCAATAAAAAACCGTCGCCTGTGTTCGTGGACATCCGATTGACATTGAGCCTCAATCTCCCGTAATCGCCATGTTTAATCCGATGTTGGCTTGACAGAATTTTGGAAATTGCCTATGACCTTTTCGTGCCTAAAGGCGCTTTTCACGGCGACGTGGCCAAGTGGTAAGGCAAAGGTCTGCAAAACCTTCATTCACCGGTTCAAATCCGGTCGTCGCCTTTGAGTAAAAGCCGGGGCTTGACGAAGCTTCGGCTTTTTTTTATCCCCGCATTTGCCCTCTTAACCTTTCCGGGCTGAATATGTTATAGTTTTGCGCTGAATGGGCTTTGGAGGTTTTACAAATGACATATCGTAATCATCGAAAATCGCTATTTTTTCTCACCCGCTACTCATTGGCGTTTGTAATCGCCTTGCTCCTGCAAGTCGCCGCGCCGCACTTCGCTTACGCGCAAGCGGAAGCTCCTGAATTTGACGTCAACACGACGGTCACTAACGATCAATTGAATCCGGTTATCGCCGAAGATGCGCAGGGGCGTTTTGTCGTCGTCTGGGAATCGGAGGATCAGGACGGAAGCGACACGGGAGTCTTCGCCCGTTTATTCAACGCGCAGGCGAATCCCAGGAGCGCCGAGTTTCAGGTCAATACTTACGTCAATGACAATCAGGACACGCCGTCCGTCGCCATGGCCGATGGCGGGCGATTCGTCGTCGTCTGGCAATCTCAACGACAGGACGGAGACGACAACGGCATTTACGGCCAGCGCTTCAATTCGGACGGATTCGCCATGGGTAGCGAATTTCGCGTGAACACTCGAACGGGCGACGAGCAAAGAAGACCCGACGTGGCCTGCGACGCAGGCGGCAATTTCGTCGTTGTGTGGGACTCGAACAATCAGGACGGTTCCCGCGAGGGGATTTACGGCCAGCGTTACGACCGGGACGGCAATGTCCTGGGCGGCGAGTTTCGAATCAACACGAATACGAACTACCGCCAGAATGATCCGTCAATCGGCATGGACCGGGGCGGCAATTTCGTCGTGGTATGGGTTTCCGACAGGCAGGACGGAAGCGACAACGGGATTTTCGGTCAATTGTTCGACAGCCAGGGCAATCCTCGCGGCGGTGAATTCCAGGTCAATACGACGATCAATAATTCTCAGGACGCGCCCGCGGTCGCCATGGACGCGACCGGAGCCTTCGTCGTGGCCTGGAACTCTTCACCGGCCTTCACCCCGGACGTTTACGGAAGGCGATTCGATCCCGACGGCAATCCCCTGGGCGTGGATTTCGTCGTGGCCTTCGCCTGGGCCGATTATGTCGACACTCCGGATGTTTCCATCGACCAGGCGGGGAACTTTGTGGTGACCTACGAATCCAGCGCCGACGAGGGAAACACCAACAACGCTTACGCCAGACTTTACGGAAGCGACGGCGCCGCGCAGGGCAATCCTTTCATGATCAACATTTATGAGTCCGGCGAACAGGGCAATCCGGTGTCGGTTCTTCGCGAGGACGGTTCTTTCGTCGCCGCATGGCACTCGGCGAATCAGGACGGAAACGGATACGGAGTATTCGGACGGCTTTTCAATTGCACGTCGGATCCCGAATGCGACGACGGTCTGTATTGCAACGGCGTCGAAACATGCGTCCAATATCTTTGCACCGACGGTGAAACGGTGGAATGCCCCGACGACGGCATTTGGTGCAACGGCGAAGAAATATGCGCCGAGGAAGCGAACGAGTGCGTTTCCGCGGGAGACCCTTGCGATCTGGACGAGACTTGCGATGAAGAAGCACAGGAATGCATTGGCGAGCCGGATGACGACGCCGACGATGACATAGACGACGACGTGGACGATGATGTGGATGACGACGTGAATGATGATATGAACGATGACGCCGACGACGACATCGATGATGATTTCTGGCCGGACGACGATAGCGACGACGACACGGGCGACGACGATACGGGCAGCGATGACGATGACGATGACGACGATGACGACAATGATGACGATGATGACGAACTGGCCGACGAGGACTCGGACGTGGATGAGACCGGCGGCAGCGGTTGCGGCTGCTGACGCGAATTTACGTACGCAAAAAAATCCCATTGAAAAGGTCATTAAGGGCCGCCTGCTTTGACAAGGCGGCCTTTTTTATTACTTTATAAATCTTTGCGGAAACATGTTATAATCATTTTCGATATAACTTTGGGGGTTTGATCCAATGTTTCCGGCGATTCAAAAAAACCTTTCATGCTCTAATTTTACGCGTTTTTTCGTCACCGCCCTTGTATTGATTATAACCGCGGCGCCCCGACTAAGCGCGGCGCAGGTCGTTTCCCCGGAGTTTCTCGTCAACACGGCCAACACGGACGCCCAAACCAATCCGGCAATCGCCGCCGACGCGCAGGGGCGTTTTGTCATCGTCTGGGAATCGGAAGCCCAGGACGGCAGCGACATGGGAATTTACGCCCGTCTCTTTAGCGCGCGGGCCGAACCCCGGACCGGCGAGTTCCAAGTCAATACAACCACAACCTTCAACCAAAGCGCTCCTTCCGCGGCCATGGCCGACGGAGGTCGATTCATCGTTGTCTGGAATTCGGATTATCATGAAACGGAAGGCGGCGGGATATACGGACAACGCTACAATTCCGACGGCATTGCCCAGGGGAGCGAGTTTCGAATCGGCAATATGAACTACCACCACCAGGAAAGGCCCGACGTGGATTGCGACGCGTACGGAGACTTCACGGTCGTTTGGGACTCCCGCGACCAGGACGGCTCTGCCGAGGGCGTATTCGGCAGGGTTTACGACCGGAACGGAAATGCCCTGGGCGACGAATTTCAGATCAATACGACGACGAGCAACGGACAGGTCAATCCGTCCATCGGCATGGACAGAGGAGGATATTTCGTCGTCGTATGGCGCTCCTATAATCAGGACGGAAGCGGCTCCGGTATATACGGACGGCTGTACGACGACATGGGCAACGCCTTAACCGCCGAGTTTCAAGTCAATACGACGACCTATTTGAACCAGTCGTCGCCGGCGGTCGCCATGGACTCGACCGGAGCTTTCGTCGTGGTCTGGACGGATTGGTCGGCCGGAACCGGTTTTTCGAAAATCGTGGGACAACGATTCAACGCCGGCGGCGGATTGCGCGGCGCCGAGTTTACCGTCGCATCCGCTTTGATTTACTCTTATGAGAATGCCGACATTTCAACGGACCTGTCCGGAAACTTCATGGCGACGTACAACTCCAGTTCCAACGACGTCTATGGTCGAAGTTACGGAAGCGACGGCGAAGCCCTGACTCCCTCGGCCATCGTGAACTATTATTGGCCCCTGGTGCAAAGTTATTCGAGCAACGTACTCAGAGAAGACGGCTCATATATCGTCGCCTGGCAATCCATGAACCAGGACGGAAGCGATTACGGAATCATCGGGCGGCTTTTCGAATGCTCCGAAGACGCCGACTGCGACGACGGTGTATTTTGCAACGGCGCCGAGTCGTGCGCCAATAGGCTTTGCGCCGAAGGCGATGCGATTCCATGCCCTGACGACGGATTGTGGTGCTCCGGCGACGAATATTGCGACGAGGGCGCTGACCAGTGCCTATCCACGGGCGATCCCTGCGATATCGACCAAACCTGCGACGAGGATCTTGACGAGTGCGTCGATGATCCCGATGACGATGTGGATGACGACGTGAATGACGATGTGGACGACGATGTGGACGACGATGTGGATGACGACACTTTGGATGATGATACGGGCGATGACGACACCGGCGACGACGATACGGGCGATGACGACTCGGTGGATGACGACACTTCAGACGACGACAGTCTTAATGACGACGCGGACGATGACGACGCGGCTGACGATGACACCGAAGAATCCTTCACAGGCGACGACGACATGGACTCCACGGGTTCCGACGATTGCTGCGGATGTTAGTCCGTATTCCCAACCGTCTAAACGCCCTCGCAACAAAACCTGGTGAGTACGGTAATCTCCGAAGAACCAAATATCTTTCCTTTTGCGTGTGAATTAACTTAAATGGCGTAATTCGTGTCCATGATAAAAGCGGATGGAATCGTTTTTAAAACTTTGGGATGAAAAAAAGAAAATGAGTTTCGAAAGCAAAACCAATATTTATCGCATATCGGTCCTCTTTTTGCTCGCCGTTTCCATGGGCGTAACCGCGTGCGCGAAAAGCATTTCGCCCCGGCAATCGTCCGACGATGTGCGCGTGATCAATGACGTAAGCTATTACGATGGCAAATCGAAGGATGAATTCCGGCACAAGCTGGATATTTATCTTCCCCGCGAAGGCAAAAAATGGCCCACCGTCGTCTTCATCCACGGCGGCGCCTGGGTTATGGGTGGAAAGCGCCTGGTGAGCAACGTGGCGTACGCGCTGGCGGAAAACGGCGTGGCCTGCGTCAGCGTTAATTACCGCCTCACACCGAGGGTTCAGCATCCGGGACACGTGAAGGACGTGGCTCGGGCCATAGCATGGACGAGAAAGAACCTGGCTAAATACGGCGCGGATACCGACGCGCTTTTTATCTCGGGTCACAGCGCCGGATCTCACCTCGCGTCCCTGGTGAGCCTGGACGGCAAATATTTGAAAAAATACAGAATCGACAACCGTAAGCTGGCCGGCGTGATCGCCATTTCCGGCGTTTACGAGATCAATCACGAGGTTTTCGAGCCGGTTTTCACCGAGGACCGAAAGGTCTGGGCGGATGCGTCGCCCATCAACCACATCGACAAATCCTCTCCGCCCTTTCTGGTGCTGTTCGCGGAAAACGACATGGACCTGCATGTGCCTCTGATCAATCAGGCCGAAGATTTTTACGAGGAATTGCAGCGCGCCGGCGTGGATGCGTCGATCAAGGAAATCAGGCGAACCAACCATAAAACCATCATCAGCCGAATCGGCAACAGGCATAGCGCCACGCTTAGCGCCATGCTCGATTTTATCGACGATCATCGTTGACGGGCTATCCGGCTTCGGCAATAGATTAGTTTGCGAATTCGGCGTTGTTAACTCAAATAATCCTGTCACTCGATTTCGGACCGAAGGGATTTTCAAGTTCGCGCGAAAGCGCCAGCAGGAAGTCCCGGTTATCGGCCTGGAGATACCGGCAACGGCCGCCCATGCGGTTGAAGCTTTTGTTGAAGCGCAAATAGTAATCCGGATTGTCTTCCGGCGGCTCGCCTTTCGTCCAGTCCCAGTGCGACTTCGCCAGATCAACGACAAAGATATAATGATCGTCGATTGATTCGCCCCTTTGTCGACTGAGGTTCTGCGCCATGGACAGGGACTTTTCAAAAATCATGGGGCTCATCACGGCGCTGCCCACGGACATGTACACGCCGCCGTCGATGCGGCTGACGCCTTCGGCGAAGGTCAGAAAATCCCGCAGGGCGCAACGCCCGACAGCCGCACCGTGGTTCATGGGATGATTGTAGATGATGTCGTGACCGATCATCGGATGTCCCGTAAAGGGAATGTCCAAGTCATACGCCCCGGCCTGGACGCTGATGTTTTTATGCGGATGGGGTATTTCCATGCGTCCCGGTTTCAAATCGAACTTACTTATGACGCCAAGCAGATCGGCGGCCGCCGCCGCGCGGTCGGCGTCCGAATCCATTTCCTCGCACGCCGCGCGTTTCAACTCGGCCGGTTCGGGCAGGTTCAGGCCGCCGCCGGCGATCATCGCCCCGACGGACTGCCCGTAGCCCTTGCCTTCGTACGCGCCGACGATCAGGGCGAGATTGATGTAGAATCCCGTCTCCTGCCAGTTTCCGAATTCACCCCGGCTGACGTTGCCCCTGACGTCCTCGCTGGTTTCGCCGTGAAACGCGAATTCCCAGTCGTGAATGATGCCCGCGCCGTTCGTGGCCAGATGCGTCAGCCATCCCTTTTCCATCATGCGCCTCAGCACCGGCGCCAGCCCGTTTTTGATGGAATGCGCGCCGAAGGCCAGCATCACCGGTTTGTCATTTTCCAAAGCGCGCTTAATGCGGCCGGCGCACTCTTCGACCAGGGCCTTGCGCGGTCCGGAAAATTCCGGCACGGGCGCGTCGGCCATCACCATGTCGTGCGCGACGCTTTTTTTGTTTTGCCTTTCGGCAAGAGGTTTCATAATCAATCGCGTACGGTCCAGCCCGTGATGCGGCATTGGTTTTCCTTTTTTCTAACGGCTTGCGTTCAGAATTTTAAGCAATTTATCCAACTGCGAGTAATCGGGAATGATCATGTCGGCGCCGGCGCGGATCAGGCGGCTGCGTTTGGCCGCGTTCAGACCAAAGCGACGCACTTCGTCGCCGGCCACGCCCACGGCGAAGCCCCCGCGCTTGCGCGTTTCGCGAATCTCCACCGGCCCGTCGCCGAAAGCCACAAGCCCCGGCGCGTCGGGTCCGACTTCCTTGAGTATCCTGTCCAGAACGATGCGCTTGGCCTCTTTTGTCGCGTCGCCCACGGCGCCGTAAATCCTGCCTTCGAATAAATCGGCGTAGCCCAGCGCCGTCGCCTCGTCGATGAGGTCTTGCTGATCTGTGCCCGAAGCCAGATAAAGACGCGCGCCGGATTCATGCAGCGCGCCAAGCAGCGCCACGGCGTTTTTCATCGTAAAATCTTCGACGGCAAGTTCGCCGCGATTGAATTTTCCGACGCGGTCCCGAACCATCTTCATCAAATCCTCGTTAAAAATATTTTTATAGCCGAACTCGTCGAGGATTTCGTCGTCGGAAACGCATTTGAACTCCCGCACCATCCTCACCAGGCCCTGCATTTGAATCAGGGTTTGAATGCCCGTGGATTTGTCGATGAAATCCCGCACTCGATCCACGACACGGTGGTAAAGGGAGTCGTCCGCCGAATCGAATTTCGGGCCGAGGATCGCGCGGACCATCATCGGCTCCATGATCCGCTCCCAGCCTTCTCGGAGGCACGAGATGGTGCCGTCGTGATCGAAAATCACGTGCGTGACTTTGCCCGGCGCCCCGCGATCCGTGACGCCTTCGAAATCGGTTCCCTCGACGAATCGCGACTGCCGCGTATCCTCCGCCAGTTCCGGGCGGTAGATGTAGTCGGGCCGGGCGCCGACGGCCGTAACTTCCTCGGGAGTCGCCGCGCCGGTCTGCTGGAGTTTCTGCACGGTGATGAACGCGACGATGTTGCCCAGCGCGGCGGCGATCTCCGGCTGCGCGCCCGCCGCCAGGGAAAGCGCCGTGCCCGCCAGAAGCGAATCTCCCGCGCCCACGGGATCCGTTTTGCCCAGAACCTGAATCGCCGGAATCTCATGCAGCCCGGCGTCATCGCGCAAAGCCAGTCCACGCGCCCCGCGCGTCACCATGACGGGCCGGCCGTTTTGCTCGTAAAATTTTTCGGCGGCGCCAATGGCGTCTTGCCGCAAAACCTTTGCTGCGCGCGGATATTTTTTCCCGATGCGTGCGGCGGCCTCGTGATCGTTGATCTTTAAAAATACTTGCGGGTAGGCGTGGCTGTAGCGGCGGCTGTCGACGATGAATGTCTTGTCCGCATTTTCTTTGATGAGGCGGTTCAATCCGTTGCGGAAATATTCGCTGTTGTGGATGCTTCCTGCGGTCTGCTCGTTGATGACGACGACCTGCAACCGTGGCAAAGCCTGCGTCAGCGCATCCAGAAGGCGATCCGCGCATTCATCCGACAAGCGGTTGAAGTTGCCGAAATCCACGCGGTTGGATTCTTCGTCATCCACGTGGGGTTTGACGAAAGTATGCGTGGCCCAGCCGCTTTGCTGCATGAGCAATCCTTCGCAACGCACTTTTTTGCTCTGCAGGATGCGCTGCATCTCCCGGCCCCAGGGATCGTCGCCGATGACGCCGAAGATTTGTATGTCACGGCATCCCAGGACCACCATATTATTGACAACGTTGCCCGCGCCGCCCAGTTCGCAGTGCTGCCGTGCTACGGGCCGCGTCGGAAGGCCGGTCTCCAGGGATATTTCCCGCGCCGCTTCGTCGATGAACCAATAGACATCCAGGCAAAAATCGCCCAGCACGCCGACGCGGGTTCGGGAAATGTCATCGACCAGTTTCTTCAAATCGCCGTCGGTCAGAGCCTCGAATCCCATCCTGGCTTTCAAGTGGTGGTCTCCTTTTGCAGACTTATGGGACATTATTTATAGCGCTATCGCCGCGGCGCTTCAATTCCCCGCAATGCGTTTTCAATCGCCCGTTAGCGAAACAGATTCCTCAATAAAACACTCAGACCGACGAGGCCCGTGCGCGTTTCATGCAGAGGATTTCTCATAAGCCGCCGCATACGCCCGAGGACGATCCGGGGACGGAAATAAAAGCGCAGCCACGCGTTTTTCAAAATTTTCCTCCAGCGCTTCGGCGAAACATCCGAGGCGAAAAGCAGCGAATCGCCGGTGGTGAAATAATCCTCCCACGGCCTGTTAAAAAGCGCGCCCTCGGCCTTTAGCTGCTTATACAATGCGCTGCCTGGCAGCGGCTTGAAAAGATTGAATGTAGCCAGGTCCGCATCCAGACTCAGGGCGAAACGGATATTTTCCTCGGCTTCGGCCTCACCCTCCCAGGGAAAACCGAGAATGAAATTAACCTTGCATTCCATACCCGTCGCCCGGGTCATGCGGCAGACCTCGGCCGCGCGATGAAGGTCGATGGGCTTATTGATTCGCTTTTGCGTTTCCGAAATAGCGGACTCGACGCCGTAGATCACGTGATAACATCCGGCGCGGGCCATGAGGCGCAGCAGATTGTCATCCACCGTATCGACGCGGGAAAAGCAATTCCATGTGATCTTCAAATCCTTTTCGAGGATGCCTTCGCACAGTCCGCGCATGTTTTTCTTCTGTAACGTCGGACCTTCGTCGAAAAAACGAAAATCTTTAATGCCGTACTTTTGGCGACACAAGTCAACTTCCGCCAGAAAACTATCCACGCTTCGATAGCGAATCGTGTCGGCGAAAACGCTCTTACTGCAAAACGCACATTTCATGGGGCATCCGCGGGAAAACAAAATGCCCGTTGTCGGCAAAGATGCGTAGTTGCCGGGATCGGGGACGTAACGCTCGACGCGCACCGCGTCGCGATCTGGAAACGGCAAGGCGTCAAGATCGCCGATCAATTCCCGACCCGCATTGACGCGCACGCGGCCTCCCTGCCTGTAGGCCAGGCCCTCGATGGACTCAAAATCCCGGCTCTTTTGCATCGCGCGAAAAATTTCCACGAGGGTTTTTTCCCCTTCGCCGAAAACGAGACAATCGAATACGGGAAATTCTTCCAGCGTTTCTTTCGGCAGAGCCGATGCGTGGAATCCGCCCAGGACTGCCGGCGTGTTCGGCCACCTGCGTTTGACGCGGCGGGCGATGGCCGCGGCGACGCCGACGTTGGTGGTATAGGAGCTTATCCCCACGATTCCCGGAGGGCTTTTGTATAAAGCCCGCCGAAGCACCCCAACGTAATTTCGTTCCAGGCTTAAATCCAAAACCTCGCAGTCATAACCGCTTTTTTTGAGATAGGCGGATATGTATAGCAGAGACAGCGGAATTTCGGTTCCGGGCAAATTGAAAAGCGCGCCTTGAATATTGGGCGGCTGTATCAGCAGGACATCGGCCATCAGGAGCCTTCCCGCCCGGCCAGTTGCGTTTCGGAATACACGTCATGCCCGACTTTTGGCTCCGGAAAATTTCGATCTTGGTATGGGCGAAACAGGTTCTTTTCGAGGATCGTCCTGTTTTCTTCAATAAACTTCGTCACCTCGGCGTTTTTACTTGAGTCATGCCCTTTTTTCAAAAGGATGTAGCCGTCTTCGAATTGCGTCACGCCGTACTGACCACCCGCGACAATCTTTTCCAGATCATCCAAATATTGATTTCGCTCCATGAGATATTCGAAGGAAAAAAGATCGACGTAAATATAATCCTCGACGACGTCGTTTCGAAACCACTCAAAAGAACGCAGCCGCCCGCGGCCGCGCATGAGGCTTTTGGGGAAAAGATTCCACTGGGCGCGAACAAAAGCCCCCTCCGGTATCGCTTCGGGGATTTCCCAGCCGAGCTTGTCGTGGGCGGTTTGCTCGTAATATCGCCCGTCGTAATGAATGTTCAAAGGCAGCGGTCCGGCGATCATCGGCGGCCAAATGATGCGCGCCACGAAAGTCAAAAATACTACACTCAGCATCATATAGGGCGCGTTCATCATGCCGAAACTGTTTTCGCGAAAATATTTATAAAGCGCGCTTGCGCCCATGGCAAAACACGCCATGAGAATGCCGGTCAGATAAAAATAGTTGTTGTGAATGAAAATATTGGGGCTGTAAATTCCCGCATAAACGTTCTGATAAGTGATGAGCGGAACCATGCCGGATGTCGTCAAAAAGATCATGGCGATTTCCGGCAACGCGCACAAAAAATATCCGCCCGCCAGCACCGGGATAAAAAGAAAAGACAAGAGCAACGCCAGGTGCGCGGCGTTGGCTTCGATAAAAATCTGCTTGATAGTGAAAATCGGCCGCGTCGCCATGGACACAAAGGCTTCGCCGACGGTTTCGCCGTAGGCCGCAAGATGCACTTCCTTGGCGGATACGGATACGTTGTAGCGGCTCGACAAAAAAGCGGCGATGATGAGCATGCACGCCAGAAGCGCCGCGCATATCAAAAACGGCGTTTTGGCGTGCCTGGCTTTCGGCTCGCGCCGCCAGGCGAGCAATCCGATCAGAACCGCCATGAACATCAGATTCACTTTTCCCAGCCCGGCGAAAACCAATAGCAGCGCGGAAAGCCCGGGCCATCCTTTGGCCCGTGCAAGGAAAAACGCGGGAAAAAACGGCGCGGATAAAAGATAACTGCGCCACCCCATCAGGGCGAAAGCCCACAAGTACGCATTGCAGGCCAGAGCGATAATCACGACAAGCCCCACCCAGGGATTGCGTGAAATTTGCACCGCCAGCAGATATGACAAAAACAGCGCTGCGGTCAAAGCTCCGATCTGCAAAACCAGCAGCGTATAGACGCTCGGGATAACAGCGTAAAACAACATGCCGACGTATTGAAGCGGTTCCAGGGTCAGAAAAAACCAGGACGTAGGATTGAAATTTATGGCGGCGAAAACTCCGTCGCTGCGCGCCATCTCGAAAATCTGCGTCATCTGCTGAATGTCGAAATGCGTCACGTCAAGGCAAAGATATTTTTTGTGCGCGATATAAAAAACCACGACGAAAAACACGGCGCACACAAAAAGGGCCGCGACGGTTGGAAGATTCAGTTTACGCAAACGGCCGGATTTCACGTGATCCCCGATGTTCATCAAACTTATTCGGCAACGCCCCGGATTTTATGGCTCTTCTTCCGAGTCCTGCGCGAGGCATTGATCGGCAATCGCCGGGCACTCGCTTTGAAGGACGCAATTCCTTTTGAGTTGCGACCAGCCTTCGATGCACGTCTGCTGGCAATCCAACTGGGCCTGCGCGTCGATAAGCCCGCACTCCGACATTTTTGCGCAGCATGACGCGCATTCGTTGGTCACATCTTCTTCGAGAGCCCCTTTGGCCTCCAGGCATCCGTCCAGATCAACGCACGGCGAAGCGAGCATGCACTGCCTTTCCGCGTCGCTGAATTCTATAGGGCAATTCTCGATGCACAAATCGTATTCCCAGTCATTCAAAGCCGCGCATTCAATCAGCCGCAGGCAAACGTCGATGCACTGGGAACCGGCGATATCCATGCACTTCTCCGCGTCGTCGCAGATTTCCTGGCCCGCCAGGCAAAGCGCTATCTCCAGATCCCATTCCTCCTCGCAAAGGATGTAGCAGTCATCTTCGTCGGCGGTGGTCAGCTCACAAACCACGGCGGCGTCGCAGGCCAAAAGGCACAATTCGCTGGGCAACTCCTCCAGCGCGCACTGGGATTCTATGTCGTCGCACTCCTGCCGTAAGACGCAGTCTTTGGCCGGATCGTCCATTCCGTCTTCGCAATAATCCACACAGTCCAGCGCCCCGTCGGAAACCGAGAATCCGCAGCTTTCGAGCTTATCACAGACCTGCGTGCAATCCGTGGAAGGATGCAGATCGACGCAGTGGTCGGGGGCTTTTTCGCAGTCGGCTTTGCGCAGACATTCCCGCTGGGTTTTCGTCCACTCACCGACGCAGGTCTCGACGCATTCCTCGGGCTCCATATCCATCCAGGGGCACGCCATCAACTCGATGCAAAGCTCCGCGCAGCTTTCTTCTTCCGATTCAATGAAACAAAGCTCTTCGATCCGGTCGCAATCCGCCGCGGCGATGCAATCCTGAATCCGCACGGTCCATTCGTCTTCGCACCAGGGCATGCACAGTTCGCGGTCCGTCAGCAGGCCGCAGTCGTCGATGCGTGAGCAGCTTTGTTTGCAGCGTTTTTTGCGAAGATGCTCGGGATCGTTCGGATCGAATTCCTCGATACTTTTCATGCGCTCGGCGCGCCGGTTCATTTCGTCCATCAGATCGCGAAAAGGATCTTCGGCGAAAGCGCCGTACGCTAAAACAACGGCCATGAAAACGCAGTACGCGCCGAAGACGGCCATTCGATTTTGTAAAAAAGATTTGTTCATTGCTCGCAAATCCGATTGATACCAGTATCTACGAACGCGCCGGAAGAACTGTCAAGGCGTTATTCATTTTTCCCGGGATAGCCGAGATCCCAAACCGACCCGTATTGACGGGCTTTTGCATTTTTACATAGAGTGTCATTTAGGTTCCATGAGAGCAGATCAAAACAAAATTCGACCTTTGAATAAGCGTGACATTCGACGCTGCATTGATTATTGCGCGCGTAAGGAATTGGAGGAAAATATGGCGAGTGATCCTTATTTCGTGGATGAGTCCCACCCGTGGTTTTCGCCCGAAGCCGGCTGGCCCGACGAGGTTCCCAAGAACACGACTTTTGAAAAGCGCGTTCTCGGCGACATCCTGCGTGAAACGGCGAAAAAATATCCCGACAAACCGGCCATGTGGTTCCAGGGCGCTTATATGAACTACCGGGATCTGGACGACTACGTGGACCGCGTGGCGACGGCCCTGGCCAATCTGGGTTTGAAAAAACCCGACGTCGTGGCTTTGCTTTTGCCCAACTCATTTCAATACGTGGTCTGTTATTACGCCTGTCAGCGCCTCGGGCTGATCGTTTCCGGCTGCAACCCGACGTACAAGGCCGGGGAAATTCTACACCAGCTCAAAACGGTGAACGCCAAGGCCATGATCGTTCTGGACATCCTCTACGCCGACGCCGTGGCTCCGATCCGCAAAGACAGCCCGGTCCAGATCTACATCAAATCCAACATCACCGACCTGCTCGGACTTTCGCCGATCAAGAAACTGCTCGGCAACATGCTCGGCAAGATCCCCAAGGCCGACGTGCCTGACGCCAAGGATTTCAAGGATATGCTCAAGACCGCTCCGGCGGTTCCGAAGGTCAACGTGGACGCCGACGACACGGCGACCTTCATCATGACCGGCGGAACCACCGGCGTTCCCAAAGCGGCGGTTCTGTCTCATTTCAACTGCGTGTCGAATGCGTACCAATGCTCCCTCTGGCTGTTCAAGGTCAAAGCCGGCTCCGGCGTCATCGGCATCCTGCCGCTATTTCACAGCTTCGCCATGACCTGCGTGATGAATATTTCCATCATGCTCGGCTGCTGGATGATCCTTTATCCCAAGCCCCCCGAAATGGAGGTTTTGTGCAAGGACATCACGAAACTCAGCCCGCCCGAGGGAACGATGTTTCCCGGCGCCGAAGTCCTCTTCAAGCGCCTGGCCGAGTTCCCCGACGTGGGCAAATACGACTTGGCGGGAAAAATCAATCTGGCGGTTTCCGGCGCCGGCCCCCTTCATCGCCCTGTTCAGGAAGCCTATGAAAGAATCACCAAAGGCCGCCTGGCGGAAGGCTACGGCCTGACCGAATCGACGCCCGTGGTCAGCGCGCATCCCTTCTGGGGCAACCGCAAGATCGGGACTATCGGCCTGCCCTTCCCCGGCACCGAATGGCGGATCGTGGACATCAGCGATCCTTCGGTCGTGATCAACCCGGGCGAAATGACGAAAGACGACGACGGCGAGGTCATCCCCAAGTCCGGCGAGTTGATCGTGGCCGGACCGCAGGTCATGGTCGGATATTTGAATCAGCCCGGCGAAACCGCGTCCCACATCGTCGCAATGGACGGCAAGCAATGGCTTTTAACCGGCGACATCGGCTTCATGGACGAACAGGGCCGCATTTCCATCAACGACAGAAAGAAGCAACTGATTAAAAACAAGGGGTGGTCCGTGTTCCCGACGGAGGTCGAAACCTTGATGATGGGACACGAAGCGGTCAACGAATGCGCCGTGGCCGGCATCCCCGAAGCCGAGACCGCCGGAGAGACCATCAAGGCCTGGGTCGTTTTGCATCCCGAATTCGAGGGAAAAGTCACCAGCGAAGATCTCACGAAGTGGGCCAAGGAAAACATGACCTTCTACAAGGTTCCGAAGCACATCGAGATCATCGGCGAGATACCCAAAAGCGCCATCGGCAAGGTGATGCGTCGGACATTGCAGGAAGCCGATCCGCTCTACATCGAACATAAGAAAAAGCGCTCCGAAGCCTGATCGAAGCGCCGCAATAAATCGTCGAGTTAAAAAAATCCGGCCTGCGTTAAACCAGGCCGGATTTCTTTTCTTGAATATTCAAGGCGATCAAACGCCGTCGAGAATGATCGGATTCTGGCTTTCGAACCAGGTTTCGGGACTTTCCAGATATTCGATGCTCGAAAGCAAAAGAGCCTTATGGGCTTTTTCCTCGCGTGACATGATTTCGAAAAATCGTCTCGCTTCGGCGTTTTCCGTGTTCTTGGCGGCTTCGGCGAAGAATTTGATTCCCTTGTCCTCGAATTCGACGCCGGCCTTGAGCACGGCCAGATCGTCGGCTTCGCCGGGAAATTTCGCTTCCGGATTATTGATAGCCTCCGAGAAAATCGTTTTTCCTTCCATGGCGTCAAGGCCCATGGTCTTGGCGTCCTTCGGCGACTCCTGCCCGTCGATGATTCCCGTCATGACCTTCTTGATGATGCTTTTATGCTTCAGCTCTTCCTTTGCCAGAAACCGCAAGATATCTTTGCCGAAAGGATGCTTCGATCGCTCGACTCCGTTGCGATAAAGCGTATAACCCTCTTCTTCGGTTTTGATGGCCAGATCGTATGCCCGCTTTAAGTCACTCATTCAATAACCTCCTCGCGCAAACGTTAATTCAATAACTTAAGCGCCAACGTGAATGCCCTCTTCATATTCCTCAAAGAACAGCGGGGCTTTTTTATAAAACGCCAGTTCCGCTTTCAATGTCCTCTCATGGCCTTTCTCGAATTCCACAAGGTACTCGAACATGACGCGGCTTGTTTCGCCTTCGGCGGTTTTTGCGCCGTTCTTATACAGTTTCTGCGCATCCCGCTCACGCTCGATGGCGAAAAGAAGCAGCTCTTCGATGGAAGCATCGCCGGAAATGGTTTCTTCCGGATGCGCGGATTTCCATTGTTCCGGAACCACCGGCCTGTCGCCGGTGATTTTCTTATATTCGGCGTTGAGAATGGCCCGGTGTTTTCTTTCCTCTTTTGCCAGGCTGTTGAATTTTTCCTTGATGATGGGATTGGGGATGCGCCTTGCCAGATCCTGGTAAAATTTCGCGGCGTCCTTTTCCTTTTTGATGGCGATTCCGAGAATTTCCAGTTTCGTCAGTCCGCGATACATTCATTCCCCCCTGTTTTGAATTCCCCTGATCGAAAAATGCCAAACATTGAAATTGGCATAATAAGTTAACATGTCCGATTTTGAATTGCCATAAAGGATATAATTTCGTTTTCTTTTTAACACAAATGCCTCGCCGCATGTCATAATAGGCGATAAAGGAGGCCGCAGGGTCGCATTTGCTTAAGCTTAAGCGGCACTTGACACTCAAAACGGCGCTCCCGTAGCATTGCATGATTATAACGCCGGGAGATTCACCAGGCATGCGTACGAAAATTCTGATTTCAGCCGCGGTATTCGTCGGGCTTTTGACCGTGTGGAACTATTTCAGCACCCCGAAACCCCCCGTTCTGGGACTTGAGAGACCCGTCATTGACAGAACCGTTTTCAGCGGAGATGCGGCGAAAAATCCTGCCGCCGCCAGAGCCGCGCAAAGGCGGAAGGAAAAACAGGAGAAAATGAAAAAGAACACGGCCGCCGACGCCGATTCCGAGCAGGATGAAGAAAAAAGCGGTTTACTGAAAAACTTTTTCAACAATGCCGACGACGGCGGGGCAAACGTGAAAAAAAGTCCGGCGGCCGCCAGAACCGGCAAGAAGGCACCATTTAAGCCGAACCGTTCGATTTCCACTCGATCGAACGTCAAAAAGAACAAAAATGATTTTTTGGCCAAAAGAAGAGAAGCCCGTAAAAAACGTATGGAAGCGCGCAGAAAAGCCCGCGAGGAAAGAGCCGCCAATAACGATAACAACGCCGGCGACAACGAAGCGATTGACAATGAGCCTCCGGAATTGGCGCCCGAGGAATACGAACCCGAACCACCCGTCGATGAACCCGAATACGAGCCCGAAGAAACGGACAATATCGATGCCGGAGCGCCGGCTGCGGAGGAAGAAGGAGAAATCATCGAATGACGGATGCTCGTGGGCGGTGAATTGAATGAAAAGGAAAATCCTTCTAGTCACATGTGAAAAACCCGTCAAGACCGGATTGCCGGCGACGGGCGGCGCGCTTCGCGTACAGGGATTGGCCAGGGGCCTTCAGGCCCACGGGCACGAGGTTATGCTTTCCATTCCTGCCGAAGCCCTGGTCGAAGATGATTCGCCCGAAGTCAAAAAATGGGCTCACGAGCCGGAGAAACTGGCCGAACTGATATTCGGACTCATGCCCGACGTGGTGCTTTTAGAGCAATGGGGGCTGGCGGCCTATCTGCCGAGCATGGATATCCCTCTGGCCGTCGACCTGCACGGGCCCCTGACTTTGGAAAACACATTCAAGCAAAGCGGCAATTTTCGAACGGACGCTTTGACAAAAATCGAAGCCCTGTCCAAAGCCGACCTGCTGGTGGTTCCCGGACGAGCGCAGCGCCAATACTTCATGACCTGGTTTCTTCTCGCCGGCGCCGATCCCCAAGCCCCGCCCATCGTGACCGCGCCGGTCAGCATGGACAAGCCGAATATCAAGCGCCGAATCGGCAAGAATCCGACCATCGTTTTCGGAGGCGCCGCCTGGCCCTGGATCGATCCTTTTCCCGGTCTCGCCGTCGCGGGAAAAACCGCCGAAAAGATACCGTCGGCGCAAATCGCTCTTTACGTGGGCAGTCCGGCCCTGACCTCCGATCACCCCCTGTACCAGATCAATAAGGACGTATTCGCCGATTACGAAAAGCAGCTTCGTGGTCTTAATGCCGTCAGGAATTATGGATTCGTGGCTCACGACGAGCTTTTGAAACACTACGCTTCGGCCAGAGCGGCCCTGGATATATACAAACCGAATCCCGAACGCGACCTGGCCTACTCGACGCGAACCGTCGAATATTTAAGTTGCGGGCTGCCGGTCATCACATCGAATAACATGGAACTCGCCGAACCGGTCCGCCGTTTCGACGCCGGCTGGGTGGTCGAAGCCGACGATGAAAAGGCCATCGCCGACGCCGTTTACCAGGCGCTGACCGACGAAAAAACCGTCAAACGCAAAAGCGCGGGCGCTCTCAAACTTTCCGGCGAACTTTTCGACCACAAAAACGCGACGCGGCAGCTGGCGCAGTGGATCGCCGATCCGAAACGCCGCGAGGGCGGCAAAAGCCTCATGTCGGATTTCCGCGACTACTATCGCGGCGAGTCCGTGGAACTGATCACGGCGGCGCAAAAAGACGCGGCCAAGGTCAACGAAGAACTGCGCGCCGTTTCCCTGGATTATCAGAAGCAGCTGACCGACAAGGATCGCCGTTACGACGAACTCGCGACGGAACTGCGTAAAAAGGCGGGGGAACACGACGAACGCGTCGGGAAACTCGTCGAGCAGCATCGCGAGGAACTTGACGAATACCGGAAGGATATCCGGCGGCTGCAGGAAAAGCTGGAAGGGTTCCAGGAAAAGGCCGACGAAAAAATCAAGGGCATCGAAAAGGATTTTCAAGAGCAGTCCGACGACCTGGAAGAGGAAGTCCGCCGGCTGAACCGGGAAAAGGAAGAAACCCGGCAAAAGCACCAGGATGAAATTAAAACCCTGATCCTCAAGCACGAAAGCCAACTGGCCGAACTGCGCACACGCGCCGCGCAGGACGCGCAAAAAGCCGAGGAGCGATTCAGCGCGGAAGTCGAGAAAGCGCAGAAGCGCCGCGAGGACCATGAAAACGAACTGAAAATCGTCAACCGGGAAAAACAGGACGCGGCCAAAGAGCACGCCCGGGAAACCAGGGAACTCACCAAGCGTTTTGAGAAAGAAATTTCCGATACGCGCATGAAATCCGAAAACGCCGAAAGCAAATGGCGCGACAAGACGTCCGCGGAAATCGAAAAGCGCGAATTGCAGATCAAAGAGCTTTCCAGCGAGCTTCAAAGCGTCAACAGGGAAAAGCAGGCCCTGGCCGACGCGCACAACCTGGAAATCAAGCAGCTGATCATCGAGCATGAAAAGGCCTTGAATCTACTTCGGCAAAAAGCCCACGACGAAGAATTGGAAGCCAGAAGGCGGCTGACCCGTGAAGCGGAAAAGCGCGAGGACCTGGAAAAGGAACTCAGCGCGGAAATCAAGCGGCTCAATCTGGGCTCTCAGGCCGCGGCGCGAAAAGCGGATGACGAGATCAAGGATCTGACCAGACGCTACGAAGACAAGCTGGTCGAAAGCGGCCGGAAATCCCAGACGGAAATCTCGAAGCGCGATGACCGCGTCGAGAAACTTCAAAACCGGATCGAGGAAATCGAAAAGGATCACCGCGCCTCCATCCGTGAATTGAACGACGAACTCAAAAGAGCCGACAGGCGGCGCGAAGAAGAAGTCAGGGCCATGAAGGCCAAAGAAGACGAGATCACCGAGCTTTTGAAAAAATTCCAGGCCGAATCCCGGGAAAAAGACACCAGGCTGTTAGAGGCCATGGAGCAGGAAGGCGCCCTCAGGCAGCGCCTGGAGTCCACGGAAAAGGAACTGAAAGCCAGGCAGGAGGCCGTCGATACCCTGAAATCACAGCTCGACGAACTGAACGCCGAGATCAAATCGCGTTTTGTGGATATGGACAGGCTGGTCGCCGAAAAGGAGGCCTACGTCGTCGCGGCGAAAGAACGATTCGACAGGCTCGAAGAAAAGACCTCCACGCAAAGCCGAACCATTATCGACCTGCAAAAAGATTTATCCCGCACGCAATCCGATTTGGAGCGCGCGGCGGGCGAACTGGCGCTCTTATCCGAAAACGCGAAGCGCGCGCAGTCCGACCTGGATAAAACCTCGCGCCACGCGGCCAACCTGGAAGGGGAACTGGGAACCCTGCGGCGCAAATACGCCCTGGCCGAGCGGCTTCTGGCCGACATCAGGCAGGATGAAAAAATCCGAAAGCGCCTCAAGCAAAAGCACCGGGGCGGAAAATACTTCTCCCGGCTTCCGAAGCTGGGATGGCTGTGGGTCGTCAACATCATCTCCAACACGTACATGGAATGGTGGCAGCGGCGAAAAGGCGTGCAGATATTCCCCGGCATGAAAAAGATCGAAAACGGTCCTTCACCCAAGTAAAATCTTGCCCGTCAAATAAATTAATCGAATTTGATTTCGTAGGGCAGATACGCGGCGCCGAACAGGCCGTCGAGGCGCTTGCGCACGGTGATGCGCTTGGCCCGGTACTGCACGTCGTAGGGATAGGGAGGTATTGGATTGGGACTGTCGTATTCCCAGATGCCCACGGTGACGTCGTACTTGCCCTGCAGAAGATTCAGCATGCCGAAGCTGATGGTCAAAATGTGAGCGCCCCGGATGTGCTTGAAATCGTATCCCGCGTGGTACGTGTTCAATCCCGCAATCTGGTTTCCGTAGACGTCCTCGAAAATGACCCGGAAAGCCGGATTGATCACCTCGCCGTGAACGGTGAAATGAATTTCGACAAAACAACTCTGGCCCGACTCGTACACGTCCATATCCGTGCCGAAGGCGTTCATCACGCGCACCATTCCGATGGTTACGCCCTGGCCGAAGTTTTCGTAAGTTTTGCAGACTTTGTCGTTTTGCAGATAGTATTCGACCGGGTCGAAATCGAAATAGGTTTTTTTCGGAATATCGTCGCGCTTCTCAAGCTCCAGGCAGATCAAACCGGCGATCTGCTTGACGTCGTCGGGCATCTCGTCTTCGTTGATGTAAAACTCCTCGCGTTCGATCCGGTAGTAGAGCTTCCAGAAACGATTCCATTTGTCGGCGTTTTTACGGCAGAACTTGAAGCGCTGCTCTTCGTTCATGTCTAAATACTTTTTGCCCACGTCCAGATCGGTTTCGCCGAAAACCGTGGCGCTTTTGAGCCACAGACCGGATGGCTGCACCACGCGCCAGCGCGTTGTATATTCGTTGTAATGCCTCTGAGAGTATTCCTCGCCGTGCCAGCTTTCGGTCTCGATATGTTCGCCGTGATGATTGAACGGAAAACTGACGATGGCGCGACCGCCTTTTGTTAAGACACGGCCGATTTCCGCCATGGCCATGGAGTCGTTGAAGAACTTGATGTGCTCCAATGTGCTGACGCAAAGGACGCAATCGAATGCGCCGTCGTCGAAGGGTAGGTTCGTGGCGTCGGCCTGCGTGATGTGCAGCCTGTCATCGGGAATCCGGCACATTGCCGCCAGTTCGCGCACGTGGTTTTCCGAATCCTCGGACAGCTCCTCCCGGTCGATTCCCGTCACGGTCGCCTTGTTTTGCGCCGCGATAAAAAGAGGCATGACGTTGATATAGCCGCTGCCCACCTCCAGGACGCGATCGTTTTCCTTGATATCGGCCAGGCTGAGAGCCAGGGGATATTCGAGCCAGCGAAAATAATTCTGCTTGGAACGAAATTCCTCGGGCCCCAGTTTTTTCAAAAATGACTGGATATCTTTATACGTGTACTTCAGCAGTTTTTTCGCGTCGGGCAAATTCAATGCACACCCACTTTTAGGTAAACAAAGGGCGGGTTTTTAACGCCCGCCCTTTTTTTAATTCTGATCAGTTTTCTCCAAAACGTCCGATCAGCCGCAGCATCCGCCGTCGTCATCGTCGTCGTCATCGTCGCCGTCGGCGTCGTCATCGTCGGCGTCGTCGTCGCCGTCCGTATCGTCATCGTCGTCATCGTCGCCGCCGTCGGACACGACCTGGATATTCACCCAATCCGGGTTGGAGGGATCAAAGCCGTCGTTGACGACCAGCTGGAATTCGTAGGCGCCTTTTTCCGCGGCGTTGAAGCGGGGCGTCGCCGACGTATTGTCGTCGAAAGTAATCGCGGACGGCCCTTCAAGCTGCGTCCACAGATAGGTCAACTGATCGCCGTCGGCGTCGTAGGAGGCGGTCCCATCCAGCGTCACGTCGGATCCGACCTGCACACTCTCGTCGTCTCCGGCGTCGGCCACGGGAACCTCATTGGCGGTGCGTAAATACTGAACGATAGTGATGTCGTCGCCGCTGGCCCATCCCCTGCGTCCGTCGATCATGTGCACGGCCTGCAGGAACCCTTCGCCGGCGTAGTCGTCGGCCTGCCAGGTCACGCCGCCGTCGGAGGTCTTGAGGATGACGGAGGCGTCGTCATAATCTCCGCCGACCGCCCAGCCCACGTTTTCGTCGAGCATCTGGAACGCGGCGATCAGGTAATTGTCGCCGGGATAGCCGATTCCCTGAATCTGCGGCAATTCGGCGGTGGTCCAGGATTCTCCGCCATCGGTGGTGTAACGCAGTTCGTTGAGCCTTTCCTCATCGTTGAGCGCCAGCAGCCAGCCTTTGTCGTTGTCGATAAACTGAACCTGGTGGAATCCCATATTTTCATCCGTGGCGACGGTTTCCCAGCTCAAGCCTCCGTTGAAGCTGTGAACCAACGTTCCGTTGAAGCCGTCAAGATCATCGGTGGACTTCGTCGGGGCATCGTCGTCTCCCATATCATCGTCTCCCATGTCATCGTCCCAATCGTCATCCCAGTCGTCACCCCAAGGATCCTCGTCTTCGGGATATTCGGCTGCGGCGATCCAGAGGTTCGAGGTGCTGGGAGCAGAGACGCTGACCGCGGTTCCGGCATATTCGACGGACTGCTGCGAAACCAGTGTCCAGGTGCCGCCGCCGTTTTCCGTGGTCCAGATGTTGTCCCATTCACCGGCCGCGACGCCGAAGTTGTCGTCATAAAAATCAACGGCCGTCAGTTCGGCGTTGTTGATAACCGGATCCAGAGCGATGGGGCCCCAATCCTGCCCGCCGCCGGTGGCGGTGCTGGCGACGTAGTTCGCCGGGGAAGTCAGCAGGCCGCATTCGGAATAGGATTTGCCCCATTCGCCGAACACCAGGCCGTTTGTCATGTTCGTGAAGTGCATGTCGTAAACGAGCAGAAAGCTTTTGCACAGAAAACCGGAAGCCAGAACGCCGGAGTCGAAAATCGGCTCGACGGTCAGGCCCGCGTCGGCGCTGCGAAAGACGTATTCGAAGTTGATGTCGATGCCTTCCATTTTGTAGCCCATCACGATGAGATTGTTCTCATCGAATCCGATCACCTTGTGGTAAGAGCCCGTGGTGAACAGACTTGTTGAGCCGCTTTTAAAAACCCATTCCGAAGCAAAGGCGCTCGATGCCGCCAGGGCGAAGACAAGCGCCGCAATAATCACGATGTTTTTTCTCATGGGGATATCCTCCTGTATCACGCGAATCGATGTTCAAACTCGAAATCAAAAAATGAATGGCTCTCCACCATTCCTCTCATCCTAAAGGACAGTAATATCTAACACGCCGAAAAACCAAATGCAACAAATATACAGCCTGAAAAAGTAACGAAACTAACGCGCCGCGGCGACGGGCAGTTCATTCCAATTGGTGGTGAATCGCTTGCTTCGAAAAGCAAAACGGGTCTTCCAGGACGGGTTGCTTCCTTCCACCGCGTATCGAAGAGCGCCCTTTCCAAGCGTAGCGTTCAATTGATCCAAGGCGCACATGAGGGGAACCGCCTTCGCCCGCGCCGGTGGTGAAAACAGGCATCCCTGCCCGCAATCCACCGGCGAAAGCTGCGTCAGCAAAATGCCGGCCTTCTGAAATTCGAAGCCCCGGCGGAAAATGCGGCGCAATCCCCAAAGGGCGTGGCGCAACAACTGTCCGGTATCATCGGAAGGCTCAGGAAGTTCGCAACTGACCATGTTGTAATACTGCGGCTTTTCCTTTTTCATCCGATCCGTAATCAGAAATACGGAAAGAACCCCGGCGGCAAGCTGCCTTCTCCGCAATTTCACGGCGGCCATGGATGTATACGCCGCCACCGCTTCCTCCATCTCTTCCAGGCACAAGATCGGCCTGCCGAATGACTTGGAAACGGCGATTCCCTTGCGCCGTGCCTCGATCTCCTCCATGGGCAGGCAGGAAACGCCGCGAAGTTCGAAAACGGTGCGCAGACCGACCACGCCCATCTGTTTGCGGATCATCGCGTCGGGCGCCCCGGCAAGAGTCAGCGCCGAAAAAATACCTCGTTTTTTCAAGTATTTTTCATGCGCCGGGCCGATTCCCCACACCTTTTCCACGGCTGTTTGCGCTAAAGATTCCTCAATATCTTTTTCATTCCTTAAATAATGCACGCCCTCGCAATCCGCGCGGCGTTTGGCGATTCCCGAGGCGATTTTCGCCAGAGTTTTCGTCGGCGCGATTCCTACGGAAACGGGAATCCCCGTCCAGCGCCGAACCGTCTCACGCAAGCTGCCGGCGAAATCATGCACATCGTCCGCATTCATGCCACGCAAATCCAAAAAAGCCTCGTCGATGGAATAGACTTCCATGCGCGGCCAGACGGACAGAATGGACTCCATGACGCGCCGGGACATGTCTCCGTAAAGGGTATAGTTGGAAGAAAGAATCCGGGCGCCGCTTCTCTTGAGAATATCCCGCACGCTGAAAACCGGCACGCCCATGCCGATGCCCAGTGCTTTTGCTTCCGGTGAACGGGCGACGACGCATCCGTCATTATTGGACAGCACCACGACCGGGCAAAAAAGCAGGGACGGATCGAAAACGCGTTCGCAGGACACGTAGAAATTGTTGCAATCCACGAGAGCGAAAAGTGATATTTTTCGGCGCATTGTTTTTATTTATGCTCCTGACCTGTCGGTCGCAAAAGCGGGCTTTCTTATGATGTAGCGACCATCTTTTCCGCTAAAAGAGTTTGTTCCCGCAATCCGAATCAGGAATTCCGCATTGGATTCCGCAAACATCTCTCTCCTTGCCCCTTGCCCCTTGCCTCTTGCCCCTTGCCCCTGACCGCTCATAACTTATGAATCACCGCCGTCACCACGCCCCAGACTCGAAAATCCATCTCCTCGCGCACGCAAATCGCCTCGTAGGCGTCGTTTTCCGGAGTCAGCCAGATTTCCGAGCCCTTTTTTCGGAATCTTTTCACGGTCATCTCGCCATTGACGACGGCGACAACGACCTTTTTGTCGCTGGGAGGAATTGAGCGGTCCACTACGAGAATATCATCCGCGTGGATTCCGGCGCCGATCATGGATTCGCCGGAAACGCGGATGAAAAATGTCGCCGCGGGACGCCGGATCAAAAATTGATTCAAATCAAGCTGCTCTTCGAGATAATCCTCTGCCGGCGAGGGAAAGCCCGCCGGCACGCACCCCGTATAAAACGGGCGCGAGAAAGGCGTCCCCGAAAACGGAGAAAAACGCCCGTCAATCAATAGATTCATGAAATCCCCCATATTTGCTTTCCGGCCCCCGACCGGAAACATTATTATTGAAAGGAGGAAGGAGGAATTATTCCAATGCAAAAATGGCGAATGCGGAATTCGGAGTGAGCCCGCAGGACGAAAGAAGGTAGCCCCGTGGCGTGAGCCCGGGGTTAGGCGATCATAATAAACTCATTCGAGCCCTGACAGTGGCGACAGGAAAAGCGATTTGTGCCGCCCTGCGAGCTTTGTGAATTCTTCGTTTCAAAGAAAGTTAATTTTTCATCCACCCTCAGGCATTTCGTTTTTCTCTTTCCTCCTTCATCCTTCCTCCTTCATCCTTTATTAGGCCGATTCTAACAGGCCGCCATCTTAAGATCAAGAAAAAAGCGAACAAAAAACGAACATCTCCTTAAAAGCAATGACCGCCGGAAGGCCGGCGGCCAAAGATTGTCAGAAGGACGTTCCCGTCAATTTTTTTCACTCCATCGGCGGCCCGCCCTCAGGCGCGCACGCCAGAACATCTCCGATCATCTCGCATGCGCCGCTCACCGTTTCGCCGCCCATTCCAACGAACTCGCACGGGTCGCCGGACTGCATGCCGTCGCATGCGTCGACCGCCTCATCCGGCGGAGCGGGTAAATCATCGTCGTCTGCGTCGTCGTCGGCCATGTCGTCGTCTGCGTCATCGTCACTCACATCGTCATCTGAATCTTCTTCTGCGTCGCCGCTTGCGTCATCATTTGCGACGCACCGCACGTAGTTGAATATGCGAATGGCGTCTCCTTGCGGTCCGTGCCCCGAAGGATAGTCGCCGGGATCTCCGTCCTTGGGGTCGCTGCGCTGCGCTCCCGCCCCGTGAACATCCATCCAGGCGCCGTTCATGTAGCCCAGGGCGCGGCCGAAGGAGACGTAAGCCGCCGAGCCTCCCATACCGTTGGACGAAACATGCGTGGTGCCGGTCCAGAAAAAGGGATAGTCGGCCTGCCCCGCCTCGTTGGTGATGGAAGAGATGTCAAACACCGGATCGATAGCGGCCGAGTCGGTGGAATCCGGCGACCGACTGTAATCCACGATGCTCTGAAGCTCTTTGGCGTTGGGCAGGCGCCAGTCGTCGCGGCCGGCCAGCGCCAGACTCTCGCAATAATCCAGGGCCTCTTCCCAGTTCATCCCCTGCCCGCTGTCGGCCTGCTGCCAGAGCAGCCCCGTCGCGCCGTCGCTCACCGTACCGTCGCCGTTATCCGAAAAGTTGTTCGATCCGTATGATTCGTTGCCGCGAACGCGGATGAGGTAATAGCCCTTATTCGTGGTCGGGTAGCATTTTATCCGCCCGTCGGCGAAATTGACGCCGAAAAAGCACTCCTGCCCGTCCATCACGGTCCCCCGATAAATCGAGGTTGTCACCCACTGGGAATCGATGATGCGGTCGCCGTCGTCCGTGTCGCCGTATTGGAAAACGAAACTTCCGTCGTCGATGAAAGGCATCAGACCCGAAGTGTCGTTGCCGCTTTCGCCACTGGGATCTTCGCCGGAAAACAGGATCAGGGAATACAGTTCCTTGATGGAGGGAATCCGCCAGTCGTTATATCCCGCCAGCGAAAAGCTGCCGGAACTCGATTCGGCTTCGTCGTACGTCATCTTGTCGCCGGGGTCCTGCTGCCACATGAGTCCGGTGACCAGATCGGTGATCGTACCGTTGTCGTTATCCTGGTAGCGGGGCGCAAAGCCGTCGTACTGCGCGTCCTGACCGACGAAATCGGAGCCGCAACTGATCGGCATATTCAGCTCGAAGCATTCGACCTGGTCGGTATCGACGATCGCATAATCGAAGTCAGCCGAATCCAGGTCGTCATCGCCGGAATCCCCGTCGGAAGATGAACCGGACGACTCGTCAAACTCGCAGGCGGCCGTCAGCGCAAGCGCGAGTGCAAGGATGATGATCAGACTCATTAGAAAAGATTTGTGTTTCATTTTTCCATCCCCCTTATGAAGCGAACTTTGATCGGCAAAAGCCGCTTCCTTCATTTCAAACCGGATTTTCCATTGCCGGATTTCCGATGCCGTCACTTTATCTTGACGCTATGAATGTAAAGGAGTGATGTATTCAGGGCTGAATATTGTAAAGCTTAAGTAAAAATGAAGATTTGAAGATTTTACAGCAGCAGGCCGGGATTATGGTCCCCGGCAGGCTCGACGCAGGCCGGACCTTCGTTGCGGGGATTGTTGACGCGCGCAGTGACCGGAAACGCCTCCATGCTTTCTTCGGCAAACGGGCTCAAAAGTTTCGTCAGATCATCTTTTTTCCGCATGTCGGCAAAAAGCCAAAGCTCATAATCCTCAGGGGCGATAATGACGGGCATTCGATTATGCACCGGCGCCATGAGGGCGTTGGCGTCCGTGGTGAGTATCGCGCAACTTTCGATTTCCGATCCGTCCGGCCCCGACCAGTGTTCCCACAAACCCGCGAAGGCGAATTCCCGATTTTCTTTCATGTGAAAAAAGAAGGGGCGTTTTTGCTCCCTAAGTTTTTGCCATTCATAAAATCCGTCGGCGCTGATCAGACATCGGCGATATTTGAAGGCTTCCCGAAAAGACGGTTTTTCGGCGGCGGTCTCGCTGCGCGCGTTGATCAGGCGATATCCGATGGACGGATCCTTGGCCCAGAAGGGGATCAATCCCCAGTGAAAAAAACCGAACTCCTTTTTCGATTCGTGTCCGGGTCTGCCGCGTAGCGCCAGGACGGGCTGCGTTGGAGCAATGTTGTACCTCGGCGCAAAGTCCAGCGGTTCGTCGATATCGAACTGCTCCGCCATGGATTTCGGGGGAAGTCTAAGAGCAAAACGGCCGCACATGGGATTTAGGGTCCAGGGTTTAGGGTCAATACTGTTCACTTAAAGCCCCCTTTCCACGATGCGGCATGTAGGGGAAGCCCGTGGTGGATCGAGATTTTCCCCTCGTCGTCGTATGGGATAGTTGCTCATCTTCACTTTGACGCCGCGTTTGTTTCTTCGCTCTCGGCTGGAGACCACGCGTTCTTCGAGAATTTCTTCCAAGAGCCATCGATGGAATTTCTTTCTAAGCCGAGGGGGGAAAAGGATTTGTTTTTGGGATTTTTCGCCTCACGATGCGCACGGCGTGAACGAAGGAAAGTTTGTCCGCATCGAGATTGACGCTTTTGGCAGCCTGATGCATCAGATTGCGGATCATGAAGTGGGCCAGCATCAGGCCGAAAAATTCCTGTTTCACCAAGGCCGGGCTCTTGCTGCGCAACACGATCTTCGCCCCGCGCAGATGGGTTTTGAGTTCATCGAACGCCGTTTCGATCTCCCATCGTTCGTGGTAAAGCGCCGCCAGTTCCTCCGCCGGCGCGGCCTTCGCGTCAAGAATCGTCGTGATCAGGCGATAAATCGGCTCCGCGTCGGGCTGCCCTTCAAGCCGATACTCGATAACCCGAACCCGGATTCCGTCCTTGTTGTGTCGTTGCGCTTTTTCCGTCGGATAGATCGTGCTCAGATAGGATCCGTCGGACAGTTGTTTTTCCTTGCGCCGTACGTTGTTGATTTTGAGTCGCCAAAGCAGGTCCGCGCCGGTTTCGGCCGCCTGTTTCCACAAGGGATAACCGAAAAAATTCCGATCCGCCAGGCACAGCATCCCCTTTTGCAGATGTCCGACGACCTCTTGGGCCAACGTGATTTCCTGGACGCCGTAGGAACCCATACGCGAGTCGAACAACACGTGGGTGCCGTTCTCCACCAATGACACAAAACGGATTTTCGGATAACCGCTTTTGCCCCGAGACGCTTTCGGCCGACCGAAAGCCGCTTCGTTCTCATCGGTGTCCGCCACGTCCAGGGTGCTGCCGTCCAGGCTGACCGTTTTCCATTTTCGATACCACGCACCCGGTGTTTTTCGCGAAGCCAAAGGGCGCACCGAACGGTCGTGAAGCAAGCGAATCGGCTCGACGCCCAACCGCGTTCGAGCCTGGGATATCCCCGACTTGCCTGCGGTGCGCACCGGCTTCCCCAAAGATGGAAACCACTTGATCCCCTCTTGCAAACAACGCAAAACCTCACCGTAGGAAACCTGCATGTACAACGACATGGCGATCACGTAATAGACCATCAAATCCGCCGGCAAATCACGCTCGCGAACACTGGCTTTACCGCTCTCGTACAAAATCGCCTGTACCTGCTCAAGAGGAAAGGTCATGCCGAGAACCCCAAGACTGATATGATCCGTGACACGCATCCCTGGCGGAAGTTCTGCTACTGTTCTTGCCATAGTCGTATCCTCCTTCAATCGAAAGAAGAATACCAGAAAAATTTACTTAAGTGAACAGTATTGGGTTTAGGGTCCAGGGTCCAGGGTGTCGAGCTTGCAAACGCGTGTGGCGAAAGCCGCCCTCAATGCAAATCTCCGGCAAACTTGTCAGGCGATTTCCTTGGGATTCTGTTCCTTTTTATCGATGCCGTAAACGATGATGGGCTGCTCGCCGCCGGAAATGACTTCCTCGGAGATGATAACTTCGTTGATGTTGTCCTGGCTGGGCAGTTCGTACATGATGTCGAGCATCACCTTTTCCAGAATCGAGCGAAGTCCGCGTGCGCCGGATCCGCGGGAGATGGCCTCCTGGGACACGGCTTTGAGGGCGCCGTTGGAAAACGTTAGTTTGACTTCTTCCATGTCGAAAAGGCGCGTGTACTGTTTGACCAGGGCGTTTTTCGGCTCGGTGAGAATTCTCACCAAGGCTGTTTCGTCCAGTTCGTGCAGCGTGACGGCCACGGGCAGGCGGCCGATAAATTCCGGGATCAGGCCGTACTTCAACAGATCTTCGGGTTGCACCTTGGCCAGGATTTCGCCGATCTTAATATCGTCCTTGGCGCGAACGTCCGCGGTAAAGCCCATGGTCTGTTTGCCGGTGCGCTTCTGGATGATATCCGTCAGGCCGTGGAAGGCGCCGCCGCAGATAAACAGAATGTCCGTGGTGTCGATGTGCAGAAAATCCTGCTGCGGGTGCTTGCGTCCGCCCTTGGGCGGCACGTGCGCGATGGTGCCTTCGATAATCTTGAGCAGAGCCTGCTGCACGCCCTCGCCCGAGACGTCCCGCGTAATGGAAGGCGAATCGGACTTGCGGCTCACCTTGTCGATTTCGTCGATATAGATGATGCCCCGCATCGCGCGTTCGGTATCGAAGTCGGCGTTTTGCAAAAGCGCCAGAATGATATTTTCCACATCCTCGCCCACGTAACCCGCTTCGGTCAGCGTAGTGGCGTCGGCGATGGCGAAAGGCACGTTGAGGATCTTGGCCAGAGTCTGGGCCAGGAGGGTTTTGCCGCTTCCCGTGGGGCCGACCAGGAGGATATTGCTCTTGGCGATTTCCACCTCGTCGTACTCCTGCCGGGCCTGGATGCGTTTGTAATGATTGTGGACCGCAACGGCCAGCGTTTTTTTAGCCTGCTCCTGCCCGATGACGTAGTCGTCGAGGCGTTCGTGGATATCTTTGGGTTTCGGATATTCGGTTCCGCCGACGTGCTGAAGGTTTTTTTGCGCTTCCTCGGCGATGATCTCATTGCACAGATCGACGCATTCGTCGCAGATATAAACGCCGGGGCCGGCGATGAGTTTTCTGACGTCCCGCTGGCTTTTGCCGCAGAAACTGCAATTGAGCGAGTGCGAATCATCGGAACCGTGCTTCGGCATTTGATGCACTCTCCTTTCGTCGCCCCGCGGATTTCGTCGACGCCGTCGCAACGCCGCCGGGCCAAAAGCATATTGAACTTACTATAACACGATCAGGGCGTTTTGGAATCTTCGGCCGGTCTTTTTGTGATGACCTTATCGATCAGTCCGTATTTCATCGCCTCTTCCGTGGTCAGGAAATGGTCGCGGTCGATATCGCTCTTGATTTTTTTCGCGGTCTGGCCCGTGTGCTTGGCCATGATCCTGACAATCTCATCGGTCAATCGCAATATCTCTTTAGCTTGAATGTCGATATCCGTCGCCTGTCCCTGGGCTCCGCCCATGGGCTGATGGATCATGATGCGCGAGTGAGGCAGGGCGAAACGCTTGTCTTTGGCGCCGGCCATCAGCAGGAATGATCCCATGCTTGCCGCCTGTCCCATGCAGATGGTCGACACGTCGGGACGGATGAAGTTCATGGTGTCGTATATGGCGAAGCCCGAGGTCACCGAGCCGCCGGGGGAGTTGATGTAAAAATAGATGTCGGCCTTCGGATCCTCGCTTTCGAGGAA
>CAXXWT010000006.1:0-38489 GCA_963674685.2 bacterium
GGGTGCGCGCAGCAGCCGGCTGAAAACGATCCCGTTGTGGATCGTCCGCCGAGAAAAGTCGCGGGAATCGATCCGGCGACGCTGACGGACATGCTGGCTTATCAGGATGACGACCGGGACGTGCAGAAGCGTTATGCGGCGACCATGATCGGCATCACCCGCGAATTGTCGGCCGTTGAAGTGCTGAATGAAAAAGTCGTCGGCGACCGTGATCCGAAAGTCCGGGCCGCCTGCGCCTGGGCTATCGGGGAAATCCGTGAAGACGGACAACTGAATTTCCTTGAAAAAGCGCTAAACGACCGCGACGCGGCGGTGCGCTCGGCGGCGATATACGCGCTCGGGCGATTCGACTCTCCCCGGGCGCTGACCTTGCTTCAAAAAATCGCCGGAGAAGGAAAAGGTCCCGAGGCGCTGACGGCTTTTCGCTCGATTTCCTCAAAGGATAACCAGGAAAGGCATGATCTTCTCGCCAAATTGAATCCGGAAATGCGGAGCGTTTTGTCGCGTCCGGGCAAGGCCTTGAAACCTTGACGGGGAAAACCTGGTACGTGGAAAGCTCGGCGGGCGACGACAACAATGAAGGAAGCGCAAAATTGCCTTTTCGCACTCTCGGCCGCGCCGTCAAGGAACTTCGCGCAGGCGCCGGAGATCGCATTTTCGCCGCTTCCAGCGACACCAGGTCGCCCTTTCGCGAAAGCGTCGATATTCCAAACCAATTTTCCGGTTTGCCCAATTCGCCGACGGTGATAGCGGCCTGGCCCGGAAAAAACCCGCCCATTCTCGACGGGGCGAAAGAAGAAGCGCCGGAAGTTCCCGCGCTTGAAGACGGCATTCACGTCGGCGCCTCCTTCGTCCATATCAAAGGCGTCGTCGTTCGGCATTACAAGGATTCGGGCATCGATATCGACGGCGGAACCGGATGCGTCGTCGCCGATTGCACCGTGGAAAGATGCGACCGCCACGGAATATTTTTCTATTACGCTCCTCGGTGCTCGGTCATCAACGCAAAAGTGTCCGGCTGCAATTTCCAGGGCATCTCCATACGCACATCGCCTTATGCGGTTGTTCTGGGCGGAAGCAGCAATGATAACGGAATCGACGGTTTGCTTTTTCTTTGGGATACGGATGACGTCGTCGTTGACGGTTTTCGCGCCGGCGGAAACCAACGAGGCGTCGGGTTTATACGCGGAAGCCAACGCGGCCGCATTTATCGATCCGACATCACCGGGAACAAAACCGACGTCGGCGTCGATTCCGATTGCAGCGTGGAACTGATCGACATGAAGGCCGAAACGCGATCATGAAACGCGCCCTGCCCTACATCGTATTAATCGCCGCCATATTTGTCGTCCGGCTGATATTTTTCGGTTTTTCCGAGTATGTCTACGACGAAGAGGAATATAAAACGGGAAGCATCGCGGCCCTGGTCATGGACGGGCCGAAGCTGCCCATTCTGGAATATCAGCCGGGAGACTACGAAGGCGGCACTCTGTTTTTCGGCCTTGCGACAATTCCCTTCTTCGCGATTTTTGGAAAAAGTTTCGTGGGATTAAAAGCGCTGGCTTTAACAACCACGCTGCTGTTGGCTTTGTTTTCGGTCATGTGGGCGCGCAAAATGGCCGGAGACAAGGCGGCGCTTGTCGCCGGGGCGCTTTTCATCCTGCCGATTCCCTACATCGTGCAGGTCACAAGCCTGCCGTGGGGCAACTACGCGGAAACCGCCATGCTCTCCACGCTGACCTTCCTCATTTTTCACGAATTTGTTTTTGAAAATAAGAAAGACTTCAAGCGCGCGGCGGCGCTTGGATTCTTGTGGGGATTCGGCACGTGGGTGCATTACGGCTATCTGGCAACGCCGCTGACCTGCCTGCTTGTCTGGTATATGACCGATGGCGGCTTTTATAAATCAAGGAAGCTTTTCGTCGCGGCCACAAGCGCCGTTATCGGATTTTCTCCCTGGTTCGCCTACAATTTCACGCATCATTTCTGGGGTCTCTTCCGATTTTCCGACGCCGCGTACACGCAGCCCGGGCAATCGAGAATTACCGTCGTCATTTCACGCGCCTGGTCGTTATTGACAAACGATCTGGCCGCCGGGATGCATTTTCGTTTCGGCAATTCGATATTCGATAAAATTACCAGTTACCTCTATGAACTTTTCCTCATCGCCGCATGCGCGGGGCTCGTTTTCTATCTGCTCGGGAAAATCCCCGGCTATTTCAAAGCGCTTTCACCATTGCCGCGGCACAAAACACCGGCCGATGCGGATCTGGCGCAGGCCGTTCCTTTGATATACACGCTGGCTTTCGCCGCCGCTTATTGCCTTTCCGGTTACGGGCTGTTTTCCCGGTCATGGTCGGGCTTCGACCCGGAAACGCACGCGCACATTTTTCAGTTATATCCCTGGCTTGTTATCGTTTTCGCCGTTGCGTTTTCAAGGCTTTGGGAAAGAGCGAAAACGATTGTCACAGCGCTTTTCATTGGCTTGATCATCATGGGACTCGCCGGCGGATTGGCGATGCTGGATTTCGCAAACCCGCAAACGCAAAGGTTGCGCGCTCCGGCATATGATCGCGATGTCATCTACATGGAAATCGGAAGCAAATGGGCGCGGTCGCATCTGGAACTTAACAGGCTGGTTGAAAAAGTTCCCGATCACGCGAAAAGGAGCATGAGTTTCGGCGCGGGCATCACGCACGGATTGTTTCATATCGGAAGCCTTCGCGTGGCCGTCGATAAATGCGCGGCCCTGCCCGAGCGCTGGTGGCCCTATTGCCGCCTCGGGATCGGGACGGGGTTGGCGTCGAGCGGGCAACTCGATGACGAGCAGTTGACCGAAGAAATCCAAACGGCGCAGCCGGAAGCGCAGGCGGTAATCAATACCGGCGCCGCCATCGGATATATCTGGTATGGGAAAATGGACCATCCGAAAATTACCGAGGCCGCGCACGCTCCTTTGCCGGAAGGCTTGATTGAAGAAGAGCACGCGCCCTACAAACAGTTTCTCAAAGGGCATCTGGCCATGGCGCTTTCCAGGCCGAAAAAGGAATGAAGGGCATTAAGCGATTGGCATGACATCGAGATTATTCACATTTTTCCTTGAGGGCGCGGATTACGGCTACGTCGGTTACGCTCTTTCCAAAAAAATGCTGCCGAATCTCGCCCGCCTGATTTCCGAAGGGTGCTTTTCGCCGCTGGCAACCACGTGCCCCGCGGATTCGTCCGTGGCGTTTGCGGAAATCCTCACGGGATGCAATCCGGGAAAGCACGGCATCTTCGATACCCTTCATCGTGATCCGACGACGTACATGTCGCGCATCGCGTCGTACTCCATGAAAAGCGGAAGCTTCCATAATGACCTAGGCGAGCCCACGCTGTGCACGCCGCTATCGCTGATGGGCGTAAAAAGCGCTCTTTGTCGCCTCCCCTGCACTTTCCCCGCGCCGCCGGATGCGGATCTCGTCATTTCCGGCCTGGGCGTCCCCGACATTGCCGGAGCGCGGAGCGCGGCGATCACTCACAAAAATGAAGCCGACGCCGTTCAAGCGGCGTGTTGGCCCGAGCCCAATTTCGCTTACGCCGCCGGCCGGATCGAGTTCCCCGCTTTTCTTGAAATGATTGAGCGCGCCGCGACGACCATCGAAAAACAGGCTTTCGAAGTTCTTTCGAACGTTCATTACGATAACGTGATGATCAATTTCGAAGCGTTTGATCGCATCGCGCACGCGGGCATCGGCGAAAGCGCGCCGGATGCCGTGCATGCCGCGCTGACGGGCGCCCTTATGCGCTTCGACGGATTTCTCGGACAGGTCATGACGCATTTCCCCGATGCTTCGATATTTGTCGCCAGCGATCACGGCTTCGCTCCCTGGAAAATGCGCGTCAACGTAAACCGCTGGCTTGTCGAAAACGGATATATGAGCTTCGATCCTGAATCGACTGATGCTTCAGGGGGGTCGAAACTTCCCTGGGCAGGCGTCGATTGGAGTCAAACAAAAGCCTATGCTTCGGGACTGGCAAAAATTTATATCAATACCGAAGGCCGAGAGAAAAACGGAATTGTCCCGCCAGGGAAACCGGCGCGGGAACTGAAAAAGGAACTTTCCGAAAAGCTGCGCGCCTTGAAAGACCCGGAAAATGGATGCTCGGTATTTTCCAGGATTCTCGATTCAAATCGCCTGTATTGGGGTGAGAAATTAAACGATAGCGCCGACTTGGTTCTGTGCTATAACCCGGGGTACAGGACCGATTGGGGTTGCGATCCCGGCGGCGCCGGCGCGCCGGTCGTTTCGCGAAACGAAAGCCGCTGGCTTGCCGATCATTGCGGAACCGATCCGGATTACGTGCCGGGGATATTTATCTGCGCGGGAAGGCCGAACGCCGCGCAAGTGCGTTTGATGGATATCGCCCCGACGATTTTACGACATTTTAACGCGCCGATTCCTGAGCATATGGACGGCCAGCCAGTTTTGGAATGACATGAGGCAAAATAATCTTCCTTACGCAAAATTCGACTGCCGGCATTATAACGGGGAAAAGCCTTGTCCGCGCAGTCGCACGGCGTGCGTGGATTGCGCCGATTACGATCCCATGGGAACTCGTATCTTGATCATCAAGCTCGCCGCTATGGGCGACGTGATTCGCACGACGCCCATTGTCGCCGCTTTGCGTGGCATACATGAGCGCTGCCACATCACCTGGGCTGTCGGCGCGGCGACCGCCCCGCTTCTTCGAGGCGCCGAAGGAATCGACAAAGTCGTCGTTTTAAACGGCGATTCATTCAATTACCTCGCCGCGCAGTCGTTTGACGAGCTTTACTGCCTGGACAAGGAGATGCTCGCCATAAGCCTTTCCTCGGCGACTCGGGCCGATATCAAAAAAGGATTCGCCATGACCGCGCAGGGGACCATCGGCATTCACGATGACGATGCGGCGTATGCGCTGCGCCTCGGCCTGGATGATCCTCTGAAGTTTCTGAAAAACCAAAAAACTTATCAGGAAATCATTTTCGAGGTTTGCGGGCTTAAATTCGGGGGCGAAAAAATCGCGCTGGGAATTGACAAAACCTTGCGCGAAAAAGGCCGAAAACATCTTGAATCACTTGGGAAAGGCCCGTTTATAGGCGTCAACACCGGCGCGGGCGATGTATTCGCCACCAAGCGACTGAGCGAGGAAAAGACGGCGGACCTCGCGAAGAGGATCGACGAAGAAATCGGCATGACGCCCGTTCTTCTCGGAGGCGCCGCGGAGCGCGCAAGAAACGACCGGATACTGAAACTCGCCGGCGGCGCCGCGATCGACGCGGGAACCGATCATTCGATTCGGGATTTCGCGGGAATCATTTCCGCGCTGTCGGCGCTCGTTTGCGTGGACACGCTGGCGATGCATCTGGCCGTGGCGCAGAGCGTTCCCGTCGCGGCCATATTCGGCCCGACCTGTCATCAGGAAGTCCACCTCTACGGCATCGGCGAAAAAATCATTTCCGCCCCCTGGTGCGCGCCGTGCTACAAAGGCTCATGCGATCATTACACGTGCATGGGGCAAGTGCGTGTCGAGGAAATTCTCGAAAAGCTGAAGTCTCTTCTCTGAGCCTCAATACAGCAGTTATTTTTTTGGAAAAAGCTTAATGACCGCAATCTCCGACTTGCTGTGCGTGCGCATGGGCGGACCCCATGTGCCCGTTCCGCTGGTGACGTAAATGTGAAAATCGCCGTTAACGTGGAGGCCGTAGTCATATCCTTTGAAAATGAAGTGCGTGAGCAGGGTAAATGGAAAAAACTGACCCTGATGCGTGTGCCCGGAAAGTTGCAGATCGATGCCGTTGGCCTTGGCGAAAGTGAAGTCGATGTTGGGCGCGAAATAGGTCTTGTTCTGCTGCTGGCCGCGATCGTCCGCCGACACGGAAACATCCGTAGGCGTGTGAAACATAAGAATGCTCGGCATATCCTTGTCGATCATTTTTCCCAATCGCAGCGCTTCTTTCGAATCGTCTTTTTTATCGTGCTCGGGAAACGACACGCCGACGATCTGCAAGCCGTCGATGGATTCCACTTCGTTGTCCAGGATTCTGATATGCGTTTTCCTGATTGCGGTCAGAGGCGCTGTAAGTTTCAAGTATCCTTCGTGATTGCCTGTCGCGAAGTAAACGCCGCGTTTCGCGTGGAGCTTGCTTAGCGGCGAAACGAACCGGTCCAGGTTTCCGCTCATGCCGTCGAAAAGGTCGCCGGTGATCAGAATCAGATCCGGATCGATTTCATCGACCATGGCGACGACTTTTTCGAGATACGGAACCTGGCGTATCGGTCCGAGATGCACGTCGGACAAGTGAACGATTTTCTTGCCCCGCCATGCATCGGGCAGATTATTTATAAGAACCGTTTCTTCTGTAATTTTCGGGGATATTGCGTTGAACATTCCCCACGCCGTTAACAAGAGCGCCGCGGCAAGCCCGGCGAAACAAACGGCGCGCATATCGACCTGAAGACCGGCGACGTTGAAAAGAAGTCGGAATAACCACACGCCGGCTATGGCCATGAGCAGGTTGATGAAAAAACCGATCCAGATCATTTCCGCGTGGACAATGATTTGCGTCGCGGTATTTCGATGCGTCATCAAAAGCGCAATCGCGATAACAATGCTCATGGTCAGCGCGAAAGGAACAAAAAAGACCAGGAGTCTTGCGGCTGACGAACCGACGGAAAAGAAATGAACAACCGTATAATAAAGCAGGAAGTGCGCTCCGAGAATTCCCGCCACAAATGGTAAAACGAATAAAACGATTCCCGGCATTTTCAATAAACCTTCAACTTTGAAATCAGTGCGTTATTCGCCGGATCATCAGCCGCAGCAAGCGCCGGAATCGTCCGAGTCATCATCGTCGTCCGCAGCATCCTGCGCGTCGTCGTCCGCGTCATCGTCGTCGTCACCGGTTGCGTCGTCATTGACATCGTCGTCATCGTCCGGCGCGGGCGGTTCCGGCAAATCTTCGCCGACGGTGAGAGTCAAAGTCAGGGGGATGAGATTGTGTCCCGTGAACGTGAGGAAAAGCTGCTCGCCTTTCGTCATTTCCTTTCGATAGTTCATCGCGCCGTATCCGGTGTTGTCGCCGAAGGCGCAGTCCAGGTTTTCGCCGCTTTCAAACAGATACAGGCCGACCATGACGTGAGGATTGTCCGCGACTTCAAAGGAGACATCCACGCCGCTTTCCGTCACGCTGCCCCAGATGTCGACATCCGGGGTGACGGGGGGTTCGGAAAACACCATCTGCTCCGGGTCGCCCATGAGATTGTACATTTCCAGGTAACGCAACGAATAACCCAGTCCGCCGTAATGCCCCCAGAATCCGATCTTGCCGTAGTCCGTCATGCCCGACACCCAGGGGATCATGCGATTGGTTCCGCCGCCGCGAAAATATCCTTCATAGACCAGGCGCTCCAGGATGTCGTCTTCCTCCCACAAGCTGTTGAGCACGCTTCCCCAGAAAGCTACGGCGCCGTAATCGGCCAGCACCCAGGTTTCGCCGAATACCTCATCCACGTAGTAATTTCCCGTCACGCACGCATACGACATCACGAAAGGAAAATATGCGTTGTGAAGCGCATTCACATCGGCCTGGTCGAAGTACGGACCGTCGGACCAATGCGTGACGGCGCCGTGGCCGGAATACGTCAGCAGAGACAATCCGGCGTTAACGGAAGCGCGCACCTGCTGCGTCGTGGCGCCTTTGATCGTGTAAAGTTTAGTGCTCTCATACTCGTTGGGAATCATGTACGTGCTGATGACATGATTGTGCGTTCCTTCGGAGATGCTGAAATTGTCCACGGAAGCCATGAAGGTCGCGCGTTTGACCCAATCGAATATCGGCGCCCGCGCCAGTTCGTTGTGCAAAGTCTTGGCCGCGATTTTGGAAACCGCCTCGACCGTTCGAGCCGGGAAACGGCCCACGGCCAGATCCGGAAAAGGATCGCCCGAATCCATGAGTTGATAGGGATAATCCGTTGTCGGCCTTGCGGGGCTTTCCCCTGTGCAGGCAGGGACAATATTCGTGTCGCCTAAAAGCAGCACGTAGGATGGGGGTAAATCCCAGCTTTCATAAGCGTCTTTGATCAGCGCCTTGACGTCGTCGGACGTGGCGTACTGCGTCTCGTCGTAGAAAACGACCTGGTATCCTTTTCGTTTTTTGAAAGCGATCAGTTCCCGCATTTCGGATGCGTCGTAAAACTCACTTGATCCGATAATCAGGTATGAAGACGGCGAGAATGTCACGGGAGCTTTTTCGCTGAAATCCTGCCTGTTGAGCGCCAGGCCTTCAACGATGGCGTGCGTTCTCGGATCGTCGTATCGCGATAAAACATCCCGGGTTCCTTCCCAATCGGCGTCGCTGAATTCCAAAGTTACGTGAAGCTCGGGATATATTTTCAACAATCCTTTATGGGGATTGTAATCGACGGGGGAAATCGACAGCCATGCAACGCGTTTGCCGCGAAGCCTGCCGATCGGCCCAAGCTCCGCCCTTCTATCGAAAAACCAAGCGTCGCTTTCGTAAACCTGCCTGTCGTACGCAAACTGGATATGGGAAGCGGCGCCGGGTATTTTTTCAACGCCGGGTTGTCTCGGAAGGATTTGCGATGCGCCGGTGAATTGGGCGACGGAATAATATTTCGCCTCGCCTTGGGCGGTGAGGTTTACGGTTGCGCCCTCGGGAATTTGCACCAATCGGCGTATGACCGGCAACTTCGGGGAGCCGATATCCGTGGTCTCGCCGGAACCGTCGATTTCGATCAAAGCAAAATCGCCGCCATCCGTGGCGATGATGTCGGAACGCACGGCCGCCAGGCCGACATCGATGGCGAGTACCGAATCGGAATTGCCATGCGAGGCGAATTTGACAAAATCACTGTCGAAATCAGGATGAAAAACGATCACTTCCGCGTGAGCGGGACAGTACGCAAGAAATATCGCTATGGCCAGCAGGCAAAGTCGCTTGATCAGCATGGGTATGTCACCTCAAATAAATTGAGCCCGCGGCGCTTTTCGCCGGGCTCATGCTTAAATGATACATGGTTCGTGAGATGAATATCAAGAAAAATACAAAAACTTGATAATTTTCAAGGAAAATCTCAAGTCAACGCGAAAGCTTTCCGATGGAAAGTTGAGCGAAACGATTACAAAGCCATTGACACATTTTATTTCCGGTCCCGCCGTAAAGCAGGACCGGTTAATTTTTTGCTTCTTGAACTATTGACTATTGTCCCGGCAGGAAAGAAAAGAAATGCTTAATGAGCGCGCCCGCCAAATCAGGCGGCCGATTTTGAGGATCAATGAATTTTCCCGTCTCAGGCGTCAATGTCCACCCTGCCTTTCCGTTTCTCATCGCCATGGGAATCTCGTTTTTCACATCCATGGGCGGCGTGTCCGGCGCCTTTTTGCTTTTGCCGTTTCAGGTTTCTTTCCTGAATTTCACCAGTCCGTCGGTCAGTTCCACGAACCTGGTCTACAACATCGTGGCCATTCCCGGCGGCGTTTATCGCTATATACGCGAAGGGCGGATGTCCTGGCCGCTGACCATGACAACCGTCATCGGCACGCTGCCCGGTGTTTTCTTAGGCTTTTTCATCCGCGTGAAATATCTTCCCGATCCCAAAACATTCAAGCTTTTTGTCGGTTGCGTTCTTTTATATACCGGCGCGCGGCTTGTCATGGACATATTTTCGATCGGAAAAAAGAAGAAAAAATATGCGCCTTCGCCGCCTACCGAAAACAGCGATGCGAAAAGCATGCGCACTTTGAGTTGGTCTTTGTCAAAGGTCACTTATGAATTTGAAGGCGAGACGTACAGCTTCAGCGTGCCGGGTATTTTGCTGTTGTCATTGATCGTAGGCGTTATCGGCGGCGCATACGGAATCGGCGGCGGCGCCATTATCGCGCCTTTCATCATATCTTTTTACGGCCTGCCCGTTTATACGGTGGCCGGCGCCGCGCTGATGGGCACGTTCATCACCTCCCTTACGGGCGTATCCTTTTACGCGCTTCTCGGCCCGCACTACGCAAACATCGGACTTTCCGTGAGCCCGGACTGGCTTTTGGGAGCCATGTTCGGCCTTGGAGGATTTTGCGGAATGTACCTGGGCGCCAGGGTCCAGCGGTTCGTGCCGGCAAAATTCATCAAATCCGTCCTGGCCGCCGGCCTCTTATTCATTTCCCTGCGTTACATTGTTCAATTCTTTTAGCGGCCTTGAAGAAAGACTCTATCCGGCAAGTCGTGTTTTTGTAAAACAAGACATTTACGTCTCTTTGAAGGGATTTCTCGATTCGTCCTGACGGACTCACTCGAAATGACAAAATGTTTATCTCTTAAAAAAATAAGTTACGAGCATCGAGGTGAGTGATATCTTACAAAAATTGGCTCCTATTTGGTTCGCATGTTGACAACATGGCCAAGTGGCCATATAGATATCGGTATGACGAAGCAATCGAAAAGCAAGGACATTTTCAAAAAACAAGCGGCCGTGCTCAAGGCCCTCGCCCACGAATCCCGCCTGCTGATCGTCGACCGCCTTTACAGCGGGGAAGCCACGGCGGGCGAACTGACCGAACTGGTCGGTTCGGATCAGACGACGGTTTCCAAGCATCTGGCCATTCTTCGCGCCCACGGCATCGTGGAAAGCCGCCGGGAAGGCAATGCGGCCGTATATAAGTTGAATACGCCGTGCGTGGTCAATTTCTTTTCCTGCGCTTCGGGCGTTTTGAACCAGAGGTAGAGTTTGTTGCTTTTTGCCTCAATATTGCCGATTTGGCCATATCGCCATAGACGGGAGTTCGGTTTTTGAAAGAGATAACAAAGCTCTTATTGATGATCGGTCTTTTCCTTGTCGCCTGGTTTCTTCCCGTGGGAAGCGAGCGATTCGCTTCCGCCGTTCATGAAAGCCTTGTTCTGGCGAACTGGTATGCGCGTGAGCACGTCCTGCTTTGCCTGGTTCCCGCCTTTTTCATTGCCGGCGCCGTGAGCGTTTTCGTCAGCCAGGGATCGGTTATGAAATACCTGGGTCCCGGCGCGAAGAAGATCGTCGCCTACCCAGTCGCCGCGGCTTCGGGGACCATTCTGGCGGTATGCTCCTGCACCGTCCTTCCGCTTTTCGCGGGCATTCACAAACGGGGCGCCGGCCTCGGTCCCGCGACCGCCTTTCTATATTCCGGTCCCGCCATCAATGTGCTGGCGATCATTCTTACGGCTCGCGTTCTCGGCCCTGAACTGGGCATAGCTCGGGCGGTTGGCGCGATCTTTTTTGCCGTTTTCATCGGCGTAGCGATGCATCTGCTTTTCCGCAAGGAGGAACGGGAGCGCATGGAAAGCAACGTCGGCATGGTCGTGCCCGAAAGCGACGGTGGGAGAAAATCCTGGCAGGATCTTCTATATTTCGCATCCATGATCGGGATTCTCGTGTTCGCCAACTGGGGACGCCCGGCAGCCGGATCAACAGGACTTTGGGCGTTCATTTTCAGCGCCAAGTGGATCATCACCGGTGTATTTTCCTTGCTCCTCATTATGTTTCTTTATCTTTGGTTCAAAAAAGACGAATTGGGCGAGTGGGTGGATTCCAGTTGGACGTTCGCCAAGCAGATTATGCCCCTGCTCGCCGCGGGCGTACTGGTGGCCGGACTGCTTTTGGGCGCCCCCGAATCCACCGACGCCGGACTTATCCCCGGATCATGGATCAGCTCGCTCGTAGGAGGAAATTCCCTCTGGGCGAACTTCTTTGCGTCCATCGTCGGCGCCTTCATGTATTTCGCCACGCTGACGGAAGTGCCGATTTTGGAAGGGCTCATCAACGCGGGGATGGGCAAAGGCCCGGCCCTGGCGCTTCTTTTATCCGGCCCCGCCCTTTCTTTGCCGAATATGCTCGTGATCAACAGCGTTCTCGGCGTTAAAAAAACAGTCGCATTTGTTTCACTGGTCGTCGTGTTTTCCACGATGGCCGGCATGGTCTATGGATTCTTGGGATAACCGACAAGGAGCTTTTGAAATGGAAATAAAAATTTTGGGAACGGGATGCGCAAAATGCCATAAGCTATACGAGGAAACCAAAAACGCCGTCGCGCAGACCGGCGTTGACGCGAACGTCGAAAAGGTGGAAGACCTGGATAAAATCGCATCCTACGGCGTTTTCATGACTCCCGCCCTTGTTGTCGACGGCGAAGTGAAATCCAGCGGAAAGATTCCAAAAACGACACAGATTATCGAATGGCTCAAAGCAAAACAGTAAATGTTTGAATCTCTTTTATCCAACGCCCAAGGCTATATTCACTCCAATCCCTGGTTGGCGTTCGCGGCGGTGTTTATCGGCGGTTTGCTGACCGCGGCCAATCCGTGCGTTCTGGCCATGATCCCGCTGACCGTCGGTTTCGTGAGCGCGGACGAAAAAATCAAATCTCCACTCAGCGCTTTTACCTTTTCGTCGTTATTTGTATTCGGCCTGGCGCTGACATTTACGGCCATGGGAATCGCCGCATCGCTTTTCGATGTTCTTTTCGGGCAAACGCCGGCTTACTGGAATTGGGTTGTGGCGGGAGCGTGCGTGGTGATGGGACTTCACTTCGCCGGGATTGTCAACGCGCCTATCCCTTCGCTGAATGTCAATCCAAAAATCAAAGGCGGACTCGGCGCTTTTCTATTGGGGACGCTTTTCGGACTGGTTTCGGCGCCCTGTGCCGCGCCGATTCTGATTGTTCTGCTCGTTTACATCGCCGGAAGCGATTCTTCGCTTTTATACGGCGCGTCGCTTCTTTTGGTATACGCGCTAGGCCACTGCATCCTCATCCTCATCGCGGGAACCAGCATGGGGGCGGCAAAAAGTATGTTGGAAAATAAAAAATTTACAGAAACACTCCAAGTTATGCGCCGCGTCGCCGGGATTGCGATCGTCGTCGTAGGAGCCTACTTCGCATATAGAGGGATTGTACAATGAACAAATACGTAAACTCACCCATCGAAAAGAAAAACGACCTGTTGGTTTTTGCCCTTATTGCATTAGCGGCTGTGACGTGCCTCACCGCGTGCGATGCAAAGACAAGCTCGGCTGAAGCACCGGCGAAAACCGAAGCCCAGTCCGTCGCCAAGGTCGTATTTCTCTATAATTCCGCATGCTGTAAATGTGAAAAACAAAGAAACAAGGACGCCTTGGAATCTCTGGACTATTTTATGAAAAATCCCGATTCCAGGCCAATGACGCGCATCGATGTATCCCAATCACCGGATAAGTTGAAGTTTTATCAAAAACAAACGCGGATAAGCTTTATGCCGGTCCTGCTGGGCCTGGATGAAAACGGACGTGTCGTCGAAAAAGTCGAGGGAATTTTTGAAAATAAACAAAAAGAGCTTGAGACAATATTCTTTTAACCCGCTTGCCGGCGCGCAGCATCATGAATTTCGACAGCCTTAAAAGTACGGATAATTTGAGCATTGCCTGTCGTCAAATCTTGAAATCGCCGTCCCGTCATGCTAATAGGCCCCTTGCCCGCTGAACGGGTGTAGCTCAATTGGCAGAGCACCGGTCTCCAAAACCGGGGGTTGGGAGTTCGACTCTCTCCACCCGTGCAGGGCGCAAAGGCCCCTGGAACAACGATTTGTGATTGTTCGAGGGGCCTTTTCCATTCATTGCCGAAAATCAAGGTCGTCTGATAATATTCGCCTAACGAACTCAATTGAAAGGGTTGCGCCGATGGCAGAGCAGTTCATTTTCAACATGATGGGCCTCAGCAAATTTTACGGCAAAAAGCAGATTTTGAGCGACATCAACCTGAGTTTTTATCCCGATGCGAAAATCGGCGTCGTCGGAGAAAACGGCGCGGGGAAATCCACTCTGCTGAAAATCATGGCCGGACTGGATAAGGATTTTCAGGGAGACGCCGAGATCGTGAAGGGATTTCGGGCCGGCATCGTTTTGCAGGAACCGGAACTGGATGAGGAACTGACCGTGCGCCAAACCCTCGAAGCGGCCTTCGGGGAAATCATGGCGGCGCTCAATGAATTCAATGAAATTTCCGACAGTCTTTCCGAGCCCATGGAAGCCGATGATATGGATAAGGCCCTCGCCAGGATGGGCGAGTTGCAGGATATGCTGGATGCGGCGGACGCCTATAATCTCGACACGCGCATTCAAATTGCTTCCGACGCGCTGTGTCTGCCGGAAGACGACCGGATTGTCGGAACCTTGAGCGGCGGCGAAAGGCGCCGCGTCGCCTTGTGCAAGGCTTTGCTCGAAAAACCCGATTTGCTTTTGCTGGACGAGCCGACCAACCACCTGGACGCCGAGACGGTCAGTTGGCTTGAGGAGCAGCTTCGGGATTATCCCGGGGCCGTCATCATCATCACGCATGACCGATACTTTCTGGATAACGTGACGCAGTGGATACTCGAACTGGACGGCGGACGGGGCATTCCCTACAAAGGGAATTACTCTTCCTGGCTCCAGCAGAAACTCGAGCGCCTGATGCAAAAAGAAAAGAAGGAAACGCCCCGGCAAAAAGCCATGATGCGCGAACTGGCCTGGATCAAAATGAGCAATCAAAACCGCTCGGAAATTTCGCGCAACCGTCTCATCGAGTACGAAAAACTTCTGGCCGTGCAAAGCGCCCTGCAGCAGGGCGACCGAAGCGTCATGCAAATCGCGCCGGGGCCGGCCCTGGGCGACCGCGTTCTGGAATTCGAGAATGTCAGCAAAGGATATGACGGCGATTTGTTTACGGAACTTGGTTTTCAAGTTCCCAAGGCCGCCGTGGTCGGACTGATCGGACCGAACGGCGCGGGCAAGACTTCGCTATTTAAAATGGTCGCAGGATTAGAGAAGCCGGATACGGGACAAGTGACATTGGGATCCAGCGTGCAACTGGCGTACGTCGATCAGGAAAGACTTTCGCTGGAGCCGGGGATGGGCCTGGTGGGCGCCTTCGGCGGCGAGGACGCGCAAATTGAAATCGGGAAAAGAGACGTGCCGGTCCGGCAATACCTTTCCTGGTTCGGCTTCACCGGCGGCGCGCAGCAAAAGAACGTCGATCAGCTTTCCGGCGGCGAGCGCAACCGTTTTCATCTGGCGAAAACGCTGATGACAGGCGCGAATCTCATCCTTCTCGACGAGCCGACAAACGATCTGGACGTCAACACCTTGCGAATGCTGGAAGACGCTATCCAGGAATTCGCCGGATGCGTCATGGTCATCAGCCATGACCGGTTTTTTCTGGATCGCGTATGCACACACCTGCTCGTTTTCGAAGGCGGGCGGAAGGTTCGTTGGTTTAGCGGAAATTACAAGGACTATGAGAAGTGGTATAAAAAGGAATGCGGCGGACAGCCTTATCTGAATCGGCGAACGCGATACCGTAAACTCGTCAAATAGGCTGATAGATGAAATAGGAAGGATGAATTTGCGGATTGCTAATGTGAATTCCTTTTCCCCGCGTAATTTTTGAGGAAAACCCTTTCCAGTTTGTTTTTATGCCCCCTTTCCTCATCCCGCATGCGTTCAAAGAAAGGAAACAGCTCCGTATCCCGGAAAACATCCATGTATCTGGAATAATACTGAACCGCCAAAGCCTCGTGGTGGATGGCGAAGGAAATGAATTCCTTGGCCGTCGATTCGGCCGTAAGTTCGTCGACTTCCGGAACCTTGATGACCGGCGCATTGGCGCCCATGGCCGACGGATTGGCGAACTCGTCGATTTTACCGTCCCGCATCATTCGTTCCAACGTTTCCTGATGGGTTTTCTCATCCGCAGCCAGGGATAAAAGCACTTTTTTCGCGTCGTCTTCCGCAACCTTTTCGGACCATTCAAGATAAAGGCGATGGGAAAGGCGTTCTCGATTGATGGATTTTTCAATCAACTCTTTCAGGTCGTAGATGGATGTCATAGGCGGCCTTTTCTAAAAGAACTCATCCGGCGCGGACTTCAGCCCTTTCGGATCAAGGATGAAAATGGTTTTTCCTTTGGTTTCCAGATAACCGGCTTTGGACAGGCGTGAGATAATTCGTATAGTGGTTTCGACGGTGCTGCCCACCATGTCGGCGATGTCCTGCCGCGTCAGGATCACGGGGATTTTCATTTTCCCTTTTTCGTTTTGCCCGATGCGCTCCGAGAGTTTCAAGAGCAGATTGACGATTCTTCTTTCGACTCTCTCGACGGCCAGGGCCTGAACCGTATCCTGCGCGTCGCGCAGTTGGCGGCTGAGTTCAAGCACGATTTCGAATGACATGGACGGATTGCGCCGCACCATTTCCAGGAATCGGATGCGGGGAATTTTCAGAATCGTGGCGGCTTCCATGGATTTGGCCGAGTAGGAATACGGGCGTCCGTCGAAAATGACCAGTTCGCCGAAGGATTCGCCGGCGCCGACAATGCGCAGGATCGTTTCCTTCCCTCCGGCGGATTCCTTGAAAAGCTTGATTCTTCCTTTTTTGAGAAGGTGTATCCAAAGCGGAGAATCTCCTTCAAGAAAAATGGTTTGACCTTTCTTGAAATTTTCCTCGCCGGCGGCCTGCTGCATGCTTTCGAGTTCTTCAAGGGAAAAGCCGGAGAATATAAAGATGTTTTTCAGCACCTCGATATTGTCGAACACTTTCACCATGCAATCCCCCGCTTGACTTCGGATCAATACGCTTTTGGCGCGTCTTAACGGCGACCAACCTTCGCCGGCGTCATTCACACGTCGCCGGTCCGCCCACTAGGGCGTCTTTTCCATTGCGGCGATATAGACCGGCGGATTGGCGAAACCGCGCACAAGGTAGTTTTCATCTCTTGTCCTAAGCAGCAGTTGCGTGCTGTTTCCGCCGTCGAGATTCAGAGCGTCTTTGACATTGAACTCCGTGAGGACTTTCGCGAAATCGGCCAGCAGTATGCCCGAAAACATCGTGTCCGTAACGACGAAAAGAACGCGTCCCTTGCCGTCGATGGCGATGGCGGATCGTCGGGAGCGATCCCTGTTTTTTTGATATGACAAAATAGGTTTTTCGTTTTGCACCAGCCATGGGCCGGTCTGCACCGCCTGATCAAGTCCCGCGGTGTTGTAGCCTTTATACCGTTTGAACTTGTCGCGATGTAAAAGACCGATTTTGTTCTTTCTGACGAAAAACACGCCCTGATAATTATCCGACGACGCCATCGGGGATATTTCCTCGCCGTTGGCGATGCATAATCCGAGAGGATTTTGTTTCAGATCGAATAGTGAAGCGTTAATCAGGGCGATCACATTTTTTTCCTCGGCGACTTTGACGATGTTGTATTCGGAATTTTTTTCGGCGGGTACGTGGAGAACCTTGAAATCCACTCGTTCCGGCCTGAATCGAAGCGCGTAAATGTTCAAAGGGCTTCTTCGCCCGCGCGTAATCCGGACAACGCGCCGCTCCACGCACCGAGACAGGGATATCCAATACCCCTGATCGCTGATTCTGTATTTGCCGACGATCTGATTTCGGTAAAGAGCGATCCAGGGCTTGCCCTTTCTCATGGCGAAGTCGGGATTGACGTGAATGATGATCAATACCGTCGATACGATCAGTATCGCCACAACCGGTGCGATTCGAAGTGTCCATTTGAGCATATTATTCACCCGATTTTACATTGCCGAATCGATAGAAATCGCTTTTGCGGTAATTTGCCATAATTTTGCGGAAGAAAACAGATAGAACCGCCGTCAAAGGAACGGCGATCAGCATTCCGGTAAATCCCAGAAGACTGCCCCAGATCATGATGGCGAAAATGATCGTCACCGGATGCATCCCGAGTTGATCTCCGACGATCTTCGGCGTGATCACGGTTCCTTCCAGAGTTTGCGCCGCGGTGAAAACCGCCACGACCAGAATCGGATGCAGCAAATCGCCGTGCTCCAGCAAGGTCAGCAGCAAAGCGGGACCGATGCCGATGATCAGCCCCAGGTACGGAACAATCGATGCGAAACCGGCGAAAAGGCCGATGAGAAATCCCAGGGGCGTTTGCGAAACGAATTGCAGGCCCAAAGCGTAAATGATCCCGAGAACCAGGCATACGGTCAATTGGCCGCGCATGAAACCGGCGATAACCGTGTCGACTTCCCGCGCATATCCTTCCACGACGGCCTGCTTTTTGCGTGGAAAGACTTCCAGGACGGCCATTTTCATCTTGTCGAAATCACGCAGTAAATAAAACCAGGCCACGGGCACGACCACCATGCTTAAAACCGCGTTGATCAGTCCCTGAAGCCCCATTAGAGTCTGGCTCAAAGCCTTGATAACCGGTTCCTTGATTTTATCGGCCAGTTGGCTGATGGCGCCCTGATGTCTGGATAGTTCTTTCGCCCAGTCTTCGAAGGTTGCCGGAATCTGAACCAGGGGCAGTTTGTCCAGATGGGGCTTGAGCCAGGCGGTAATTTTTTTCCCGTAGTCCGGAGCGTTTTGCAAAAATTCGTCGAAATTCTTGGAAACCGTCGGCACCAACAGGATGAAAGAAAGAATGACGCCCAGGACAATGGCGATGATCAGGACGCTGACCGCGGCGGTTCGCGGCAGGCGAAGCTTTTCAAGGCGGTCGACAACGGGATCGAATAAATACGCCAGCACGCCGGCGTATACCAGAAGCTTGAGGATATCCCTGATTTTCCAGCTTAAACAAAACAACAGCGCACAGGCCGAAAGAAAAGCGAACGCCCGAATCCAGCGATTGCGGGATAGGTCTGCGAGAAATTCCAACGGATTTTGTTCCGAATGTTTTTCCAGCATTTGAAAACTTCCCGTTATTCTTCGGCCTTCGGTCTGGGCAGCATCTTGACCCGCAACGTCGTGGGATCTTTCATGCCGGCGACTTCCACCCTTTCATTCTCAAAGCCTTCCGCCTTGAATTTCAGGACGTGGCCGCCTCGCGTGAGTTCCAGTTTGTTCGGTTTGCCGTCGAAGTCGGTCGCGCGGCCGATGTAACGGCCGTCGAGATAGACCTTCGCCGTTTCCGGCTCCACGACGAGAACCACGCCCTTCGCGGCGCGGTCGCCGTTGATTTGGCTCATCGGCACGGCGCAACCGCAGTGAACGACGATCATTCCCATAAGAATATATGTTGCAAATCTGTTCATCGGGAACTCACCCTGAATATCAATCGCCCGCCGGCGGATGGTATTTCCTGCAATTGAAAACCGTTGTACTTAAGCGATTCGATATCCCGAATCATGTCCGCCAATCGGCCTTCGTATCTGATCATGAATGAAACTTCCTTTCCCGAGGCCGCGGAATCGAGAATTACGCCGACGAACGAGGGAATCGCCTTGACGGCGTTTTGAATCGCATCGATGTCGGAATAATCCCTCAATCCGATAAAATATACTTTCGTCTCGACGACGCCGACATCGTCGACGACTCCCTTGCCCTGAATCTTTTCCATGAATTCGGACCAGATTCCCCGGGCCGGATCGTCGATACGATCGACCTTGCCGTCATGAGTCTTATACGGGAAACCGGCGACCACGTCACCTTTTAACAGGTCGGCGAAATAAATGCGATATCCCGATACGGCGACGCCTTTGTAATCCTGATCGAACGCCCTGCCGATAAAAGCGTAGCGCAATCCCACGCTTTGGCGGATTTTGATAAGCGCGTTAAAACGGCCCGCCTCCAATTCCAGGCTAACATCGTCTTTGAAAATTTTTCGCGTGATTTCTTCGTCCACGGGCGTCAGACCGATCGTCTCAAATCTTTCGCAAACGGCTTTTTCCAGCGGACGGTTTCTTTTTCTCCCGGCCCCCTCGCCTTTTGTTATGAGCACCAGCGTTGTTTTTAAAGGATCGGTTCCCTTGGACAATGGGGCGGGCAGCGCCTTGACGGCATCGATCAGCCTTCGGCCGTCGACGCGGGCTTCGATGACGATCTGATAATGATTCTCGATCTCTTTTTCGGAGATGTTTTCACAGGTGATGAAAAACCTGTCGGCGTTATGGACGATCTTTTTATCGATGGCGCGGCGTTTTTGATCGTATTCAATGGACGAAATGAATTTTTCAACGGCGGCCTCGACAGCCTGACGCTTCGCTTCGGCCAAAGCGTCGGAACGTGCTTTATTGATATCTCCGTCGGTGATCGGCGCGACGGCCGTTCCGGTGAAAATAAACGTGGTCTCGGCATAAACCGCCGTTCCTGGAGTTGCTTGGATAAACGCGCAGGCCAGTATCGCCAAAGCAAAACGTTGCGCGGTCTTTTTTATACGCGGCATAATCGGCAAAATCGATGGCGTCCCGCCTTGAATTCAATCAAAACCGTATAAGTTATAAATCCCTCGCGGCATAGAAGTCGTGTTCCGCTAACGATGACGCAAATCAGGCTGTCGGGCTTTTACGCTGCTTAAAAAAAATCCCTGGAGGCGTTTATTGACCGCCCGACGCCAAGCGATTGCGGTAATTGAGATTATCCGTCGTTTTGTTGATTCCCGCCGGGATAGTCTCTGTTGCCGGAATAATGGCTTTGCGAAGCGCCTTCCCCAAAGATCTGGGCCAACTTGCTTCCCGCGGAGACATTGACGTTGGTAATTGCGTGCTTGTAAATAAGGTGGAACTTGTCTCCCTCCAAAACCACGCAATAGTTGTCAAAACTCTTGATATGTCCCTCGATTTTTTGCCCGTCCGATAACTCCATTGTGATTTTGATGCGCTCTCTTCTCGCTTGATTTAAAAATTGGTCCTGTACATTGATTCGGGGTCTCATTGAATTCGCCTCCTTTAATGGCATTTCATTATCATTTCACTTATGAAAAATTTATTACACCGGAACCCAGAAGTTTTTCAATGGAAGTGACGAGTTGATCTTCGGGACGAACGCAAAATTCCGGCGGCAGGGTCATCATCGCCTCTCCGGCGCCGGGAACTTCCACGAGTATTTTTGGGCGGCACCGTCCCCGCGCGGAATTTGCGAGCAGATTTTTCAGCATTTCAATCGCCCCGTCGGATACTTGCTCCGAATGAATTCGAATTAACATATCGCGGCCGATTTCGCGACCCGCATTTTCCAGTTCAACGGCATTTTTCACAAGGAATCTGAAGCCTTGCTCGCCTGCTTCCGCCCTCCCCGAAAGCAGCAACGGCTTTTCAGCGTTTACCAGATCCCCCATTTTCGGCAGAATGTCGCTGTAAACAACCGCCTCGAAAGTCCCCGTCAAATCCTCAACCGTCAATATCGCCATGCGTCCGCGCGCCGATTCGATGAATCGCCGACCGGTTACGAATACTCCAACTTGCGCGTCTACGGGCCTCTTGATCTGTTTTAAAGTATCACATGTGTGATTCGTATATTTTCTAATAATTTTTGCATATTGTTGCAAGGGGTGTCCGGTCAGATAGAAACCCAAAGAGATTTTTTCATTTTCCCATTTTTGGGCGTCCGACCAGGCATCCACGTTTTCGATATCGTCATCGGTCGGCGGGCCGGAATGTTCCTCGCCGAGATGCTCGAAGATGCTGTGCTGTCGGCTCTCCTTTTCCCGAATGATCCTCACGGCTTTATCGAAGGCTTTTTCCATTCCGGCCAGTAATGCGGCGCGATTTGGATTCACGGAATCGAATGAGCCGGACATGATGAGGCTTTCCACGGTTCGCTTGTTGATCTGCTGGTGGCTGACCGATTGAAGGAAATGATTGAGGCCGATGAATTTATTTTCCCGGTTCCGGGCCTCGATGATGGCGTCGATGGCGTTGCCGCCCACATTGCGGACGCCGGCCAGGCCGAAGCGGATTTTTTTTTCTTCGACGCAGAAATCCTTGGCCGACGCATTGATGTCCGGGGGGAGAATTTCATACTCCATTTCCTTGATCTGGTCGATTTTGATTTTCAGCTTTTCCGATTTGTCGGATTCGGCGCATTCCATCGTCAGAAGGGACGAAATAAACTCCAGGGGGTAATGCGCCTTCAGATAAGCCGTTTGATAGGCGACGACGGCGTACGCGGCGGAATGGCTTTTGTTGAATCCGTATTCCGCGAATTTATCCATCTGCTCCCAGATCTTTTTCGCGCTCGCCTCGGGAATTCCCCTTTCCTGAGCTCCTTTCATGAACAGCGCTTGATATTCGTCCATCGGCGTCTTTTTGCTCATCAGGCGGCGCAACTTATCTGATGCGCCGAGGCTCAGTCCGCCGACGGCGGTGCCGACTTCCATAACCTGTTCCTGATAAACCATCATGCCGTAGGTTTCTTTCAGGATATCCTCGAGCACCGGCTGCTCGTAGGTGATCGGCTGCTCGCCTTTCTTGCGTGCGATGTAATCGTCCAACATGCTCATGGGGCCGGGACGATAAAGAGCGACCAGGGCGACGATTTCGTCGATGGACGTCGGCCCGATGCGCTTGAGAAGATCCTTCATGCCCCGGGATTCCAGCTGAAACACTCCGGCCGTATGCGCGTTTGAAAGGAGCCTGAAAGTCTCCTGGTCGTCCATGGGAATGGCGTCGATATCGATGCGCTCATTGTGGTTTTGTTCGATCATGTCCAGAGCTTTGTCGATGATGGTCAGCGTTTTCAGGCCCAGAAAGTCGAACTTGATCAGGCCGTAGGATTCCACGTCGCCCTTGTCCCACTGCGTGATGACGAAGCCGTCTTTGTCTCTTTGCAGCGGCACGTAATCCGTGATGTCATTCGGCGCGATAACCAGGCCCGCGGCGTGTTTTCCCGCCTGGCGGTTCAGGCCTTCCAGCGGCCTGGCGTAATCGAATATTTCCTTCGCCCAGGCGTGCTGGTCGACGAAGTTTTTGAGTTCCGGGCTCGTTTCCAGGGCTTTATCAAGCGTGATTTTCAAAACGTCGGGAATCAGTTTGGCCAGCTTGTCCACGTCGGCATAGGGAAAACCGAGGACGCGTCCCACGTCCCTGACGGCCGCCTTCGCCTTCAAGGTGCCGAATGTCGCGATCTGACAAACTTTTTCCTGGCCGTACTTCTGCGTCACGTAGTCGATGACTTTTTCACGCCCGTGGGCGCAGAAATCGCAGTCGATGTCGGGATTGTCGCCCCGCTCCGGATTCATGAAACGTTCAAAGATCAAACCGTAACGGATGGGATCGATATTCGTGATTCCCAGGCAGTAGCTGACCAGGCTGCCGGCGGCGCTTCCCCTGCCCGGCCCGACGGGAATCTCATGATCCCTGGCCCAGTTCATGAAGTCCTGCACGATGAGGAAATACGCGGCGAATCCCCGCTGCTCGATCAGGCTGAGTTCTTTTTCCAGTCGTTCCGTATAGATTTCTCTTCTTTTGGCGGCTTTGGATTCGGGAAAATCCGCCAGAATCGTCTGGAGTCTTTTTTCCAGACCCTTTTGACTCATTTCCCGAAACTGAGACTCGATCGTGTGGTTTTTTCCGACTTCGTAAACCGGAAAAAGATAGTCGCCGTATTCGAGTTCGAGATTGCACCGCCGGGCAATGGCGACGGTGTTTTCGATCGCCTCCGGAGTATCGTGAAACAGTTCGCTCATTTCCTTGGCTGAACGAAAATAAAAACGATCCGAACCGTACTTCTTGCGGTTTTCGTCACTGATGAATTTGCCGGTGCCGATGCAAAGAAGCGCGTCGTGCGCCCTGGCGTCTTCCGGCGCAAGATAATGGCAGTCGTTCGTGGCGACGAGGGGAATGTCGAGTTTCTTCGAGATTTCCATCAAGGACTTATTGACGATTTCCTGCTGGTCGAGCCCGTTGTGCTGAATCTCCAGATAATATCGGTCGCCGAAAACTTCCTTGTGCCAGCCGGCGATTTGAATCGCCTCCGGCATCTTGTTGTCGCGAACGGCCGCCGGCACTTCTCCGGACAGGCACGCGGAAAGGCAGATCAGGCCTTCATGGTATTGCTTGATCAAATCATGATCGATGCGCGGCTTGTAATAAAATCCCTCAAGGTGGGACAGGCTCGTCAATTTCACGAGGTTCGCGTAGCCGGTCCGGTTCATCGCCAAAAGGATCAGGTGATATGAGCGCCTGTTATTCGGATTTCTGTCCTTGTAGGAACCGTTCGTCACGTACGCTTCGCAGCCGATGATCGGTTTGACGCCCGCCTTCTTGCCTTCTTTGTAAAACTGCAGGGCGCTGCTCATGTTGCCGTGCTCGGTGACGGCGACGGCGTCCTGGCCGTCGGCCTGCGCCGCTTTCATGATCTTCGGAATCTGGTTCGATGCGTCTAGAAAAGAAAAATGCGTATGCAGATGAAGATGGACGAAATCTCCCATATCTGGCGTCTCACTCCCACTCGATGGTCGCCGGAGGTTTGCTGGAAATGTCATAGACGACGCGATTGACGCCTTTGACCTCGTTGATGATTCTATTGGATACCTTCGCCAGAAGTTCATAAGGCAGATGGACCCAGTCCGCCGTCATGCCGTCCAGCGATGCGACGGCCCGCAGAGCCACCACATTTTCATAGCTTCTTTCGTCGCCCATCACACCCACGCTGCGCACCGGCAAAAGGGCCGCGAAAGCCTGCCAGATTTTATCGTACCAGCCGGCCCTGCGGATTTCCTCGATGAAAATGGCGTCGGCTTCCTGCAATACTTTGATCCGTCTTTCGGTGATCTTCCCGGGTATTCTGATCCCCAGTCCGGGACCCGGGAACGGATGGCGGTTCAGGACTTCCGGCGGCAATCCCAGTTCGCGCCCGACGGCGCGGACCTCGTCCTTGAACAGTTCGCGCAAAGGCTCGACGAGTTTGAGATTCAGTTTTTCCGGCAGTCCGCCCACGTTGTGATGGCTTTTGATCGTCGCCGACGGGCCTTTGAAACTCACGGACTCGATGACGTCGGGATAGAGCGTGCCCTGAGCAAGATAATCGGCGTCCTCGATCTCCCCGGCCTTTTCGACAAAAACGTCGATGAATATTTTGCCGATGGTTTTTCTTTTTTCTTCAGGATCCGTCACGCCTTCCAGGGCGTCGAGAAACAATTTCGAGGCGTCGGCGTATTGGACTTTCAGGCCCAGTTTATCACGATACATCGAAAGAACCTGATCGGCTTCGTCTTTGCGCAAAAGTCCGTTGTTGACGAATATCGGATAGAGATTGTCTCCGATGGCTTTATGGAGCAAAACCGCCGTCACCGTGGAATCCACGCCGCCGGAAAGACCCAGCACGACTTTCGCGCCGCCGATTCTTTCTTTGAGTGTCAATACCGTCGTTTCGATGAAGCCGGACATGGTCCACGTACGGCCGCAGCCGCAGATCCCATGAATGAAGTTCGATAAAATTTCGGCGCCTCGGGGCGTATGCACAACTTCGGGGTGAAACTGCACGCCGAATATATCGCCCGAATCGTTTTTCACGGCGGCGATCGGAGAATTTTGCGTGCTGGCGATGATCTCAAAACCCGGGGGCAGATTTTCCACCCTGTCGCCGTGGCTCATCCAGACCTGAACTTTCTCTGTTTTGTCGAATCCTTTGAAAAGATCCGCGTCGTCCAGAATGTCGATCCGGGCCGATCCGTATTCTCTGTGATCCGCACGGGCGACCTTCCCGCCACGCAGGTGTATGGCCGCCTGGAGGCCGTAACAAATCCCCAACACCGGCGCGCCCAGTTCCAGGACGACGGGATTGAGAGACGGCGCGTCGGGATCGTAAATACTCGACGGACCGCCGGACAAAATGACGCCTTTGGCGCCGTAGTCGCGGATTTTATCCGTATCCATGTTGCAGGGGTGGATTTCGCAATAAGTTTGCAGTTCCCTGACGCGGCGGGCGATAAGCTGCGTATACTGGGAACCGAAATCCAGAATAAGAATTTTTTCGAAAGGCTCGGAGCCGCTCATTTTTTAAGCCTTCCGTTTAGCGCATCTGGTAGTTGGGGGCTTCTTTCGTCACGATGACGTCATGAGCGTGACTTTCCTGCATTCCCGCGGAAGAGACCTCAATAAAGCGCGCTTTTTCCCTGAGCGCATCGATGGAGCGGCAGCCCGTGTACCCCATCCCCGCGCGCAGTCCGCCGACGAGTTGTTCGACGACGGCCCGCATCGATCCTTTATACGGCACGCGGCCTTCGATTCCTTCCGGCACCAGTTTTTGCATCGAGGTGTCGACGCCGTCTTGCGCGTAGCGGTCGGCGCTTCCGGCCATCATGGCGTCGATGGACCCCATTCCACGATAAACCTTATAGCTTCTACCCTGGTAAATGATCACTTCGCCGGGACTTTCATCCGTTCCGGCGAAAAGGGAGCCGATCATGATGCTGTGCGCTCCCGCCGCCAAAGCTTTGACCAGATCCCCGGAAAAGCGGATGCCTCCGTCGGCGATAATCGGAATGTCGAACTTCGCCGCTTCGTTGGCGCAATCGTCGATAGCGGTGATCTGAGGAACGCCGACGCCGGAGACGATGCGCGTGGTGCAGATGGAACCGGGGCCCATTCCCACTTTCACGCAGTCGACGCCCGCGTCGCACAGGGCTTTAGTTCCTTCGGCGGTGGCCACGTTGCCGCCGACGATCTGAACGTCGGGATAGGCGGTGCGTATCCATCCGACCATGTCGATAACCCGCTGGGAATGGCCGTGAGCCGTATCGACGCATATGACGTCGATTTCTTTTTCAACCAGCGCCGCGGTGCGGTCTTTGTCGCTTTCGCGCACGCCGACGGCGGCTCCGACCCGGTAACGACCGTGATCGTCTTTGCAGGCGTTTGGAAATTTCTCGCTTTTTTCGATGTCCTTGAAAGTGATCAGGCCGACAAGTCTGCCTTCCTCGTCAACGACCAGGAGTTTTTCGATGCGGTTTTTATGGAGGAGCTTTTTCGATTCCTCCAGAGACGTGCCGGGTCGAACCCAAACCAGATTATCTCTGGTCATCAGATCGCCCACGGTTTTTTTCGTGTCCGTGCTGAAACGCAGATCCCTATGCGTCAGGATGCCGACCGGTTTGTCGCCGTCGATCACGGGCAGGCCCGAAATATTGTATTTTTTCATGATCTCTATGGCTTCCCAGACGTGCTGATCCGCGCGCATGGTCACGGGTTTCAGGATCATCCCTGAAACGGCTTTTTTGCATCGCTCCACTTCCAAGGCTTGTTTTTCTATCGACATGTTTTTGTGAATGATTCCGATGCCGCCTTGCTGCGCCATGGAAATCGCCGCGGCGCTTTCGGTCACTGTGTCCATGGCGGCGGAAATCAGAGGGATATTCAGGCGTATTTTCCTGGTGAACACCGTGGAAATATCGGCTTCCGCCGGCAAAAAATTCGTTTTTGCCGGCAAAAGGAGCACATCGTCGAAGGTATAAGCTTTTTTCAGTGTCTTCTCAAGCATGTTGCACCGTTGGTTAGGAGTTGTTCCCTATTTATCGTTAAACAGTTTCAAGACGGGTTTTATTTCTTCTCTGTACTCATTTTCAAACGAGATGACATCCATTCCCGGGATCATCGTTTCTCTTTCATAGGAATATTTAATCGTAAGAGTTTTTTGAAAACGTGAAACGCTCAAACCATCGCCGCTGACCAGAGGAATGCCGAGTTCTTCCGCTTTATCCTGCAACGTATTTCTAATTGTCAGATCGTCGTTTTCCGAGGCGTTTATGATTTGATCCTTGATCGTGTGCTTCCATTCGGATTCCGCCCAGTAGATCGGCGCCAGGTTGTAAGCGAAGAAGGCCGCGGCAAGCGCCAGGATCAAAAGCGTCGCCGTGACGTAATTGAATCCGCCCAATTTCGATCTTCTCGGCATCTTTTTCATGAACTCCTCCCGCGGCTATGAAAGTTTTTCAAGCAAAAGTGTGTGAAAATTCCCGGCCTGCAACGGTTGATAACTCATCCTAAATAGGCCTTCACACCACGTCAAGGAAAAACAGCTATGACGGCGGCCAATTTTCCTCCAAAAGAAGGCCGTCCAGCAATCCTCCTTCCGATACCGTGATTTTCGTATAATTTCCGAGTTTCATGATCTCCTGGATGACGGCGATTCCCGCTGGAATCAAATCCTCCCGGCCTTTTTCAAGCCCCGGATAGGCTTTCAGTCTTTCAGCGGCGCTCATCCCGAGCATTTTCCGCATAATTTCTTCGATTTTCTTGCCGTCGATTTCATGGCAATGGACTTTGGCCGGATCATAGACGTCGAGATTCAGATCCAGCGCCGCCAGAGTCGTCGGAGTACCGGCGATTCCGACCAGAATTTCCGGCGTATTTTCTTGAAAATAGCTCTCGACGGTCTTTTTTACGTGAACACGCAGATTCGATATCTGATCGGGCAGCGGCGGATCGTTTTTCAGAATGGACTCGGTCAGGGCGACGACGCCGATATCGAAACTTTGGCTGCGTCCCGGCCGTGATGCGACAATCGTCAATTCGGTGGAAAATCCGCCGATATCCACAAGCAGCAAGTCCCCGAAATCGGGTCCGAGATGGTTTTTTGCGCCCATGGCCGCCAGCCTGGCTTCCGTTTCGCCGGAAATGATAGGAACATCGAGCCCCGCGTCACGGCGCAAACGGTCTACAAATTCCTGTTGATCGGAGGCTTTTCTGACAACGCCAGTACATGAGGCGCGAATATCGACTATGCCCGACCGGCGCGCATATTCGGCCAGTTCACGCGCGGCCGAAACGGTGCGGGAAACGGAGTCCGGATGCAATTTCCCGTTGAAACCACCGCCCAGGCGCGTGATTTTGCGCTTGACCGTCAACCTTTCCAGTCGACCGTCAATGACCCGCGCCAACAAAATTCTGACGGTGTTTGAGCCGATGTCCATCGCGGCGAGTTTCATTGCGGGGCTATATCACAAAATGCAGCGCTGAACAACCCTGAATCTCGTTGACAAGCTCCATTTTGTCCCATATATTGCGTTAAGAGAAATTACTTACACAATATTCAGTTGTTTTTGGAGTCTAAGGGAATGAACATCACGCAAAAAGCAGTGGTTCTGACGGCAATCGTTTTTCTCATGGCAATGCCGGCCGCGGCCAAGGATCTCACTCACAGAATCAGCGTGGGGTATAACAGCCAATCTTCCTTCGCATGGGTCGGCCCCGGTTCGGACACCGCCAATGCTTTTTTCAATAACAGCGCCATTTCCTCGAAATATTGGCTGACGGAAGATTTGGGATTTGAAGGGATTTTCGGTTACTTCACCGCAAAAAATGAAGAAGTCGGCGGTTGGGTTTCGGAACTGGCCATGAAGGTCCATTATAATCTGAACAAAGAAGAAAACATGAACCTTTATTCCGGCGGCGGTCTCGGCCTGCTCCCGTCAAAAATCGACTACGGCGCCGAAGAAGAAAGCACCGTCGGATTTCTATTCATGGGTTTCGTCGGGATGGAGTTTTTCATCCCCGGCCTGCCGAACCTGGGCTTTGACGCCGAATTCGGCCTTCAATACGTGGATATCGACACGTATTCCCAGTTCAGCACTTTCGGCGGCGGCTTCGGCCTCATGGGAATCCGCTACTATTTCTAGTCTTTTTTATTCGACAGGCCTCGCCATCCAGGCGATAACTTTTTTGTCGTAAAAAAATCGATAATTCGACGACAGCCAGGTTTTCACCGGTTCGTATGTAAATAAAACCTGGGCCAGTTCGTTTCCCAGTATGATGAGCGAGGGGGGATGGCTTTTTAAAATGCCAAGCAGTTTTTCTTCCGGCTTGCCGTCCAGGCACAGCAAAGGCTCCGCGCGGCAAATATTGCTCAGACGCGACACTCCATGATTCCCCAGGTTCCTGTGCAGCAGATTCCCGAATTGTTCCGCGCGAACGGTGTTGTGCGTCATATGCCGAAAAATCGGCATTCCCTCCTCTGAAAGGACGTAGCCGTCGGCGGGCGCGCTTTCGAGCGATTCGGCGATCAGGCGTTTTTGCTGTGCGAGACTTCTTCCCGGAAGAAAATTGACGCGGCCGAAATCGCCGGAATAAAGAGAGGCTAATTTTATCGTCCCGGGATCTTCGCCTTCATTGACGGAGCACGACTGAAAAAATTCCTCGTGGGCTTTGTTATTCCAGCGCAGAGATTCTCCGATATCCCATTGGGAATATATGCGACCCGCAATAATCGGGAAAAATCCCAGAAGAAGATAAAAGACGCCGATGGCGATATGACCGCCTTTTTTCGCATGTATCCAGGCGATAATGTCGTGATGAAAATACCCCAGCGACAGCGCGCAGACGAATGCGGGAAGAATCAGATCCTGCTCAAACACGTTGCCGCGCACAACGACATACAGGATAGAAAAATAAGCATTCGCGATGATAAAAAACAAGGGCCACTTTTCGGATTTGTCATGCGCGGCGCATGCGCGCCTGTGACACGAAATCAAGGCGACAATTCCCGCCAGCCAGAAAGGCATATTGAAGACAAGCTCCGGCCAGATTCTGGCGCTTTGCCTGCGCAGTCCTTCCGAATATTTGAGAAGCAGCGGCTCGCCGAAAAAAGATTTGATCCCCAACAGGATGTCGGAGCCGAAGATGACGAGCATCGTCATAAGGAAACCGGCGAAAAATGAAACGACAAGCACCGACCAATCGATAAAAACATCCCGCCGGGACCGGTATTTCAACTTCGCTTCCGCCAACAGATACAAAGCCGTAGCGGCGAAAGGAAACAAGGCGACGTGTTTGCAAAGCGCGGAAAGGGCCAAGGCGCAACCGGCGGCCGCCAGCCAGGCTCGGCGATTCGCCGCCTTGAATTTGACGAATGCATAAAAGGCCGTCGCGAAAAACATGAACATGAATACATCGGTGCGCGCCTGCGCGGTTCTGGTGATGAAAAACGAACACGCGGCCAAAAGCGCGCACGTCATCAGGGCCGAGCCCGCATCCGTCATGAGGCGTACGGCGAGAAAAATCAAAATGATCGAAAGGGCTACGGCGATTTGCTGGCAACTGCGTACGCCAATGATCGCATTTTCATCGGCGGGCAGAAAACGCAAAATGAGCGCGTTGGCGTAAAAGGCCAACGGCGCGCGCGCGTCCCACATATCTTTATAAAAAGCCTTGCCCTGGGAAATTTCCCAACTGACGTGAAGCCCGTCGATTTCGTCTTCGTTAAATGGAGCGTGTCGGAGATAATCCCAACGGAGAAATACGGAGACGACGAGCACGGCGACAGCCAGGAGAAAGCTGCTTCGCATCATGCCATGCCGTTTCATCGACGACGCCATCGTTGCTCAACGATTACGCCAGCAGGCCTTCGTTGAGTTTATGGACCTCGCCGACTTCCTTGGCCAGCGCGTCGATGGCTGAAGAGGCCGCCTGCATGTCGATGGTGTCGGAGTTCAAAGAAGCTCTGATTTCATCGACCATTTTCCGCATCCGGTCCATGGATTCCATCTGGCTCCGGGAGCGGCGCCTGAGCATGCTCTGCATGGTGTTGAAAGTCTGCGCCAGGTTCTGAAACTCGTCTTTGTTTCTCAGTTTGATATCCCGCGTGTAGTTGCCCTCGCGAATCCAGTTGAGGTGCCGGTTGAACGCGTATACCGGACCGACGATCCGATGGCTGAATCGCAGGCCGTAGTAAACGGTTGCAATAACCAGGATGAGGATAAGAATGAACAGCAAGATGATTCCGAAGCTGACGCCCCCGCCGCCGGTTTGCGCCTGAACCGAAGCGCCTCTGCTGGTTGCGGACGAAACCCAAAGAACCAAAGAGCCGATGCTTATGGTGACGATAAGGACAAGCGCAAGGCCGATAAAGCGACTTTGAAATCCCTTGTCAATAAACAGTCCGTGCCGTCGGTTACTGACTTCGGCCATGGCGTACTCCGTTGTCTGTTAAATTTCTTTCAAACGTTGCGAAAATATTGCACCAATTATCAATCGAGTACAATTCTCCGTTTAACTTTCATTGACAAAAAAGGTGGAGAAATCATCGAGCAAGTCGTTTTCCTTGTTTTCCAGCACCTCTACGAATGCCTGGACGATCCGGGCGTTGAATTTTCGGTCCGATTCCTCGCGGATGGTGTTTACGGCGAAGTCCCGGCTATACGCCTGCCGGAAAGCCCGATCCGCCATCATGGCCAGGAAGCTGTCGCAGATCCCCAGCACCTGCGCTTCGGGTAAAATTTTATCGCCGCGAAGACCTTTGGGATACCCGGATCCGTCGTATCGTTCGTGATGTTGATATATCACTTCGCTGATATTCCAAGGGTAGACTATCGGGTCCGTGATTTCCGCTCCGAAGCGAATATGCTCACGCAAGGCGGCCTGTTCCTCTTCGGTCAGGGACTCCTTTTTTGTCCATAAGGCGGTGTCGATGGCGATCTTGCCGATGTCCATAAGCAGCGCGCCGAGGCGTACTCGATCGAGTTCCTCGGGTCCCATGTCCAGGCGCTTTCCGACGGCCACGGCGTATTTGCTGACGAGTTCGTAATGGCCTCGAGTATAGGGATCCTTGATTTCGATGGACTTGACGAGAGATTTCATCGTCGACAGATAGGCTATTCTAAGCCTTTCCTCGCCGTCGTTTTTTTTCGCTCTTTCATGCGCCAGATTATTTTCCAACTCGGCGACCCTATTTTTCAAAGAGTCGTTTTCCTTGCTTAAGGATTCCATGAGTTTGTCATCCACGGTTGTCACCCTCTTTTGTGCGCTGACCGATTACTGCATCATCAATGAATATCGAAATTGAGTTTGTCGATCGGCTGCCCGTCAACGATCCAGGTCTGCTGATAGCCGCCTTTTTCCAGCAGGCTGTCGACGCTGGTCAAACTGATTTCATCGACGACGCTTTCGATTTCGTAATTTTCACTTCGAACGATTTTTCCGTCCGGTCCCGTGAGACTTTTCTCGACTTTATGTTCACCGATCATCCCTTTGACCCGGATTTGCCGGAAAACCGGACTGCCGGCCTCGAAGGAATTGGCGTTGCCTTTCAACTCGGAGTCGCCGGAACTCATGTCGAATCCCGCCAGGGCGAATACGACTTCGGGCGCCGATGCTTCGGGAATATTCGGAGACCTGCGCCCCATCTTCAAAGCCATGCTTTCAATTCTGTCATTGTGAATATTCATGGCCCACAGGGCGTGGAGGCAGTCGGCGGTTTTTTCCGGATTGTTCAACTGGTCCATATAAACTTCACCCAGTCTCGTCCAGGAATCGGCGTTGTAAGGATCCAGCGACAGGGTCAGTTCAATCTGCTCCACCGCGTGCTGATAATCGCCTCTTTCCAAGTAGAAATCGGCCAGACTTTGCGCTCGAACCGCGGCCACCAGGTCTTCGTTGGCGGCCTGTTTGCCCATGAGTTCATGCGCGGTCGGCTTGTACTCGGGATTATTTTCCAGCGCGCCGTCGTAAAACGGCTTCGCCCTGCCCGGGTATCCGCGCTTGAGCATGACATGGCCCAGGCCCATCATCGCCTGCGTGTCTTCACCGTCAATGGTTTGCGCCAGGGCGAACAATTCCTGCGCCCAGTCCAGATTGTCGCGGAATATCTCGCGATTTCCCAGGGCCGTATATGACTGGCGCAATGCGCCGCGAACATCCCCGTAATCGGGATTTCCGGCGACCGCCGCCCTGAAAGCCACAACGGCTTCCAGAAATTTCTCGTGCCTGACGTACATATCGGCCATTCCCAGGTAAGCCGCCGAAATATTGGGATCATATTTCAAGGCGTCCTGAAACGCCGACTGCGCCTCGTTGAACCGGTTCATGGCGACGAAAGACTGCCCCAGGGCGGCTCTGGCCTTCGCGTCGTCCGGAATGAGGGCAATGGCCTTGCGAAAATGTTTTTCGGCCAGAATATGCTTGTTCATCCTCTGGAAGGTTACGCCCAGATTGTAGTTGGTTTCGTACTGGAATTCCTGATTTCGGCTGGCGGATTTTTCCGCCTCCCGCCAATGTCTCGCGGCGCATTCCAAATCGCCCCGTTTAAAGCAACTCATGGCCAGGTTATGGTGATTCAAGGCGGCCTGCGGGACGTTCGTAAAAATTCTTGCATCCCTTTCCCCGGTATGCATGGCCTGTTTGGTCGGGACGTATTCCCGTTTACCGGCGCATCCGAAGAGCAGGGCGCAAGCAAAGGCAATGACAATAGAGCGAAACAGGATTTTTGGCATTCCACATCTCTCCTTCTCGGGATTGATCAATAAAAATAGACTAATTCGCATAATTCGCATCATCCCATGTTGATGTATAGTCGATGTAATCCGGGAAATGATTTTCCCTGAGAAAATCATCATATCTTGGATCGTCGTTAAGAATATTGAGGAAAAATGCCGTGAGATATTCGCTTGTGAGTTGGTTGGCGACGCCGGTGTCCACCATTTGACCGTCGCATCCGACGGACGGACCAAGGAGCATTGCCGGCATCAGGCTGCACGCGTTCGTGGCGCTGTAATGGCCGGCGTTGTATAGAAGTATCCGCGCTTTTTGCGGCGATGCAATGTTTTCGAATATGTATTTGATCCCGTCGTTCATCGCGTCGCCGATAATGTTGTCTTCATCGGATTGCAGGATCATCATCGGCTTATCGAAACTTTTCGGAAAAAATCCGACCCATGCGGGATTTATGGGTGCGAACGCTTTGAAATGATCCAGGCGTCTGGCTCCCAAAAGCGTCGTGAGCCCTCCGTAGCTGTGTCCGCTCAGGCCGAGCTTTTCCATGTCAAAGCGCCCGTAGAATCTGTCCGCCTCATCGATATTCATCGCCGCGAGCCGCCCGACGACGAAGTCGATATCCACGGGGCGTTCGAGGTAGGCCGTGACGATGGAAAGCGGATTTATCAAAACGACGCCCGTTTGCGGGGAGTTGATAAAGATCGCGTTGCCGTAATGATCCGGAGCCACGACGATGAACCCGTGGCTCGCCAGGTATTCGCACAGCGTGTAATTCTGAAACCGGATCGCCATGTGGCCGTGGCTGAAAATGATGATCGGAAATTTTTCGATCCTGTCGGTGATTTCAGCTCCGCGAAAGGCCGCGGTGGTTATGGCCATCAAATCCGCGGCGCCTTCTTCGCCGTAAACGCCTTCAAAAATCGGCATGGCCCAGTCGGGCAATTCCCCAATGATATCGGGCATTTCGTTAGGCGCGCCGCCGACGCCGTTTGACGGATACCATATTTCCGCCGGAAGAACACGCGGCGACAGGCCCCAAACCTCATAACGGTTTTCATCGACGAAAAACCGCGTTTCCACACCGACTTCGTAGGGACCGGATTCGGACGGGTCGCTATACGGCCAGGGCTCGTCATCGTCCGCATCATCATCCAGGTCGTCGTCAACGTCATCGTCGGCATCATCATCGATATCGTCGTTGACGTCGTCATCGACAAGGTCTTGCGTGTCGTCGTCGGCATCGTCGTTGACAACAGGCGCATTCGAGTCGGAATCATCGTCATCGTCATCGCCGCAGGAGGAAGCAAAAAGACAAAATACCATGCAAAGCATGAATAAAAAGAAGGCATGACAACTAATTTTCGCGCGCATGTTTTTACCCGTTTTCAGCATCTTATCCATCGGGGATTATGTCTCAGCTGCCGCCGCGGGTCAAATACTCATCCGGCGGCGGGGATTATTCTTTTTCCCGGCGAATATTCGCGCCTAAAGCCGATAGTTTTTTCTCAATCGCCTCATAACCGCGGTCCAGGTGATAAATGCGGTGAATGGTCGATGCGCCTTCGGCGGCCAGGGAGCCCAGAATCAGGCTGGCGCTGGCTCGCAGGTCCGTCGCCATCACCTCGGCGCCGGATAGCATCATGACGCCGCGGACGACCGCCGTATTGCCGTCCACGGTGATATCCGCACCCATTCTCTGCAATTCCTGCACGTGCATGAAGCGGTTTTCAAAAATCGTCTCTTTGATCACGCTCATACCCCGCGCCACGGACATCATGGCCATGAACTGAGCCTGCATGTCCGTCGGGAAACCCGGATACGGGCGCGTTTTGATGTCCGTGGATTCGATTTGCCCCGGTCCAAGACAACGCACGCCCTCGTCTTCCGGTTCGATGGTCATTCCCACGTCGCGCAGTTTCCCGATAAGAGACGCCATATGATCCAGCCGGCAGTTTTTCAAAAGGACGTTGCCCTTCGTCATGCTCACCGCAATCATCAAGGTGCCGGCTTCGATGCGATCGGGGATCAGGTCGATTTCGGTTCCATGAAGAGTATCGACTCCGTTGATAATGATCTGATCCGTGCCGTCTCCCTCGATATTCGCGCCCATTTTCCGTAAGAAATCCGCCAAAGCGCATATTTCCGGCTCCCGGGCCGGATTCTTCACAACAGTCCGGCCTTCAGCCAGCACAGCCGTCATCAGGATGTTTTCCGTGGCTCCGACGCTGGGAATATCCAGGATGATTTCAGCCCCGCGCAGTCCTTTGGTTTCCGCCTCGATGTATCCGTGGACGAGTTCGATCTTTGCGCCTAAGGCGCTCAGGGCTTTGAGATGAATATCCACCGGCCGGGCGCCGATAGCGCAGCCTCCGGGGAGGCTGACGCGGGCTTTTCCTTTTTTGGCCAGCAAAGGCCCCAACACCAGCGTGGAGGCGCGCATGGTTTTCACGAGTTCGTAAGGGGCTTCGGAAATATTCAAGTCGGCGGCGTCGATATGCAAGTCGCCGTTTCCTTCGCATCGAACGCCCATTTGGGCCAGAAGCTTTTTGAATGTCGTTATATCCCGCAGATGGGGCACGCCGTGAATCACGCACGGCTCATCGGGAAGAATGCATGCGGCCATCAGCGGCAGCGCGGCGTTTTTGGCGCCGGATACCGCGACTTCTCCGATCAGCCTCTCCCCGCCGGTTATCACCATTTTATCCATAATGTCTTGATCTTCTTTCTACAAACGCAATTCCAGAATCCGGCGTTTGCCGGAATAGTCTTTTATTAACGACGCCGATTTATACCGCGCCGTATTTTCCACAATCGAAAGAACCCTGTCCGCCTGATCGTATCCGATTTCCATGAGCATCGTCGCCCCGTCGGCGCATCGCTCAGGCGCTTCTTCTATAATCCTCCGGATGACGCCCAGACCCGACTCCGGGGCGAACAAGGCGTCCGGCGGCTCGAAATCGAGAACGTCCGGCATCAAGCGGGCGCAGTCGTTTTTATCAATATAAGGAGGATTTGACAAAACGAGGTCAAAGGGACCCTTTTCCGATGCGAACAAATCCCCTTGCACGAAACGTATGCGCGTATCAAGCGCCTGTTTCTCGGCGTTTTTCAATGCGACGAAAAGCGAATCCGGCGAAATATCCGTGGCGGCAATATCAACCGCCGGGCAATGGGCCGCAACGGCGATGGCGATGGCGCCGGAACCCGTCCCGAGGTCGATCACATGGGATTCCGGTTTGGCGGCGAGTATCTCCAGGGCGCGGTCCACCAGATGCTCGGTCTCGGGCCTGGGAATCAGCACGCTTCGGTCGACGTAAAAAGGCAGGCTGTAAAACTCCTTTTCGCCCAGAAGATAAGCGACGGGTTCACCTTTGGCGCGCCTTTTGACGAAACTCCGGTATGCGTCGATTTCAATGTTGGAAAGCGGTTTGTCGAAGGCGCAGTAAAGCTGCACGCGGCTCATGTTCAAAACGCGCCCCATGAGAAGCTCGGCGTCGAGCCTCGGAGACGACATTCCCTTTTCAGTGAGATACCGGGACGTGGTTTCAAGCAGATTCAGGACGGTCCACGTCTTGCTTGTCATGCGCGCTCTGATTGGCTGTTGTTGCTTTTCATGGCTTCGGCCCGCATGTCGGCTATGAGGGGTTCAATAACGCTGTCGAGATTCCCCTCGACGATCTGATCCAGTTTATAGAGGGTCAGCGAAATCCTGTGGTCCGTCAAGCGGTTTTGCGGAAAATTATAGGTTCGGATTCGCTCGGAGCGATCGCCGGTGCCGACCATGCCTTTGCGCTGCTCGCTCCTTTCGGCCTGCTGCTCGGCGAGCTGCTTTTCATAGAGGCGCGCCTTGAGCACCTTGAGCGCCTTGGCCTTGTTTTTGTGCTGGCTTTTTTCATCCTGAATCGCCACGACGAGTCCCGTGGGAAGATGCGTTACGCGCACGGCGGAATCCGTCGTGTTGACGCTCTGGCCTCCGGGGCCGCTGGAGCGATAGACGTCGAACTTCAGATCCTTTTCGTTGAGATTCACTTCCACTTCGTCGGCTTCCGCCAAAATCGCCACCGTCACGGCGGAAGTATGGATTCTCCCTTGAGTTTCCGTTTCGGGGACCCTTTGAACCCTATGCACGCCCGACTCGAACTTCAGGCGGGAATACACCTTGGCGCCGGTGATCATGGCGATGATTTCCTTATACCCCCCAAGGCCCGTTTCATTCTTACTGATGATTTCGACTTTCCAGCGACGCTCTTCGGCATAACGGGCATACATGCGGAACAACTGCGCGGCGAATAAACCCGCTTCCTCGCCGCCGGTTCCGGCGCGGATTTCCAGGATGATGTTTTTATCGTCCAGGGGATCTTCGGGAATCAAAAGTATCATCAAGCGGTCTTTGAGGCCTTCGATTTCCTCCTGCAGGACTTCCAATTCCTCCCGCGCCATCTTGCGCACATCCTGATCGTCATCCTGCGCCAGTTCTTTGGAATCTTCGATTTCCTGCGATACTTTGAGA
>CAXXWT010000007.1:0-970632 GCA_963674685.2 bacterium
CGATTCCGGGTAAAAGAAGCGTTCCAAAGAGAATGAGGCAATATTTGATTTTCATAAGCTTCCCGAAAATAAATTGTGTTTGTCAAAAAGTTGCCCTTCGTCTTAATAAAAATTCTGCAATTCGTTTCCGCACTTATATTCTGTGACTCCTCGACGCAATTCCTTCGCTTTGAAATGATTATGAAACCCGAATAACACCGGTTTCCAATCGTTCAAATGCCGGACCACAATAACAGTCCCTTCTAACTTAAAGCCCCATGACGAGAGAAAAACTGATGACCGGCTATCCCGGCAAATTGGATGATGACGACTCGCAGTATATCACAATCGTATTTTTATTTGTATTTATGATAAACGCGTTTTTTTGGCATCAGTGAAAAAATATGAAACACATCGATGATCCGATAATTGTCGTTGCGGTATTCGGCCGTCGCTTTATTGATTTGCTTTATAGATATAACGTACCCGGGAAATGAACGTAAACCGTGTTGTCAATCTGCATGGAAGGAAAGATAAACGGAATGGCCGCGGACGCCATGGCGTGTTCGATGCGAATTTTCGTATGAATCAATAGTATATAATTCAGCTTCAGGATCAAAGAGCGCCTATCACTTTTTTATCTTCGTGCGATGAGGCGTTTTTCCTGTTCCCAAGATCATGTCTTTTTGCTTCTGCTTGCGGCGGGGATCTTTTTCCACGAAGACCGGTTTCATCGTGGCGGGATCCAGACCCGTGGCGTACATGACCGTCGAGGCGGTTCCCGGCGTGGGCGTGAAGATCTGGCATTGCTCGGCCTTGAGATTGTGCCGCCGCATGAAATCCTGCAACTCGCGCATGTCCTCCATACGGCAGCCGGGATGCGCGGCCATGAGATAAGGCAGCACGTATTGCTTTTTTCCCGCTTGATTTGAAACGCGCCGGTGCATGTCCAGAAATTTCAGAAAAGAATCGACGAAAGGTTTACGCATCAGCTTCAAAACGTGCGGCGCAGTGTGTTCCGGCGCGACTTTCATCAATCCGCTGGTGCGTTTTAACGCCAGCTCTTTGACGAAGGCGTTGGATTGGACCGCCAGGTCCGTGCGGATGCCCGTGGTGACGAAAAGATGTTTGACGCCGGGAATTTTCGAAGCCTTGCGCAGCAGATCCAGATACTCGGACGCATCGGCGCGCAGGTTGCGGCACGCGCTCGGCCAAAGGCACGACGGCCGCTCGCAACGCCGCGGGTTATCGCACTTTGCGCCGTACATGTTGGCGGTCGGTCCGCCAAGATCAGTGATCGTGCCGCGAAATTCCGGATGCGCGGCGATGCGCCCGACCTCGTCCAGGATGGACTCCGGCGAGCGGCCGGAAACGATCTTTCCCTGATGCGCGCCGATGGCGCAAAACGCGCAGCCGCCCCCGCATCCCCTGTGCGTCGTCGCGGCAAAACGAACCTGCTCCAGGGCGGGAACCCGCTTGCCGCGCTGCGCGGGATGAATGTCGCGCGTGAAAGGCAGAGCGTAAATGCGATCCAGTTCCTGCGTCGAAAGCGGCGGCCATGGCGGATTCGCGATGACGAGCATCCCGGAGCTTTTTTGCCAAAGCAAGCCGTCGCCTTTTTGCTGCGCGATGCGATGCGCCGCTGCGTGGGCCTGATGATCTTTTGCAACCCGCTCGGCGTCGGGCAGTTCGGTTCCTTTTTCCGGCGCGCCGCCGCTGGCGGGCCGGCGGTAAACGACGCCGGGAACGTCGCGCACGGCATCGATTTGCGCTATTTGGTCGACGCGCTTTCCCGCCTTTCTTGCCTCAGCCATATCCGGATTTTGCTTGATGAGCGCCGCGAGTCTGCCCGCGATTTCCACGATCGGCCCTTCGCCCATGCCGTGAACCAGCACGTCCGCGCCGCAGTCCATGAGAATCGGCCTCCGGACCGAATCGCTCCAGTAATCGTAATGCGCGAAGCGCCGCAGGCTCGCTTCCAGGCCGCCCGCCACGATGAACGCGGACTTGCCGAAAGCCCGGCGGATGAGATTGCAGTACACCGTCAGGGCTCGGTCCGGCCTGCCGCCCGCTATTCCGCCCGGCGCGAAAGGATCGTCGGAGCGCCGTTTTGAAAGCGCCGTGTAATTGCCCACCATGGAATCCAGGCTTCCGGCGGTCACGCCGAAAAAAAGGCGCGGCATTCCCAGGCGGGCGATGTCGTCCGGCGTTTTCACATCGGGCCGGGAAATGACGCCGACGCGATAGCCCATAGCTTCCAGCACGCGGCCGAGAAGCGCGGCGGGAAAGGAAGGATGATCCGCGTGCGCGTCGCCGGTGACGAGTATCACGTCCGGTTCGTCCCAGCCGCGATCGCGGACTTCTTTTCGCGTGGCCGGCAGATGTTTGTTTTTGTCCGGTATATTCTGCATCAGCGTTGCCCCTGGCCTGCGACCGGATCATTCGTAATGAAAAATATAAAAGGAGGAAGGAGGAAATAAGAAGGATGAATTCCGCCGAGTGAGCTAGCCACTTGCAGAATTATTGCTTCGTCAATCAGACTATAAAATAGATAACAGCACAGCCGGGGGCGGCTGTGCCACACACGTTGCAGTTGGCAAACCGTTTTTCTTTGGCACGTCACATGTGGCACACCCGCCCTCGGCTGTGGTTGATTCGCCATTTGATTCAGTACCGCAAAATTCAGAACGAACTCGTTAATAATTTTGCAAGTGGCTAGTGCAGTTGAAGCTCGGAAACGATCCCGCGAACGCGGATGGCATGGACAAGACGTTTTGAGCATCTTTTCCCATGACCGCATTCCTCCTTCCGCCTTCATCCCTCCTCCTTGTTTCGTTTCAGCTTAAAAGTCTTGCGTCGAAAAAGATTTCATTGCGCGCGATCAGACCGTTTTCCAAAATCGCGATTTCCACTTTTTGAAACGTGCGCTCTTTCTCATCGCCGGATTTTTTGTAGCGCCCTTTGGATATGATCGTTGCGCCGTCGCCCGATGCATGGGGAAAAATCTCCAGAACCTCCCAGCGCATTTCCCAGGCGCAAAAAACTTTTTCCAGGTAAGCCTTAAGAGCCTGTCTGCCCTTGATCGGCCCGCGCGTGAAAGGATCCTTATACTCGCCTTCCGGCGCGTAGCATTCGATGACTTTTTGCGCGTCTTGCGTGTTCCACGCATCGATCACGCGGGCGATGAAATCTTGCATTGAATAGTCCTTATGGCTCATACTCGAATCCGCTTAATGGAATCGTTGAAACACTCAAGCGAAGATGTCCAATACCACATTTTCTAAAGGCGGCCCAATGAAAGTTATCGTTTTTGGCGGCGCCGGAGACATGGGAAGCCGGGCCGCGCAGGATCTGGCGCGCTCCGAAGGCGTCGACGCCGTCATCATCGCGGATCGCAACGAATCCGCGGCGAAAAAAATCGCCGAATCTCTTGCAGGCGAAGGCGCGAAAATCGAAGTCGCCGTCGTCGATGCGATGAATCACGACAGCCTCGTTGACTCCATGCGCGGATGCGACGTGGCGGCCGGCGCCCTGGGGCCGTTTTTCATTTTCGAATCGAAACTCATGCAGGCCGCCCTGGACGCGGGTGTGAATTATTGCAGCATCTGCGACGAATGGGAGCCGGTGGAAAATGCCATCGACGCGTTTTGCGACAAGGCGCGTGATAAAGGCCTGACCATGATCACCGGCCTGGGCGCCAGTCCGGGGCTTACCAACATGCACGTAGCCGACCTGGCCCGCAAAATGGATTCCGTTCAGCGCGTGCGTATGAGCGTGTATCTGCCGCTTCTGGATATGGGCGGAGGCCGCGCGGCGATCAGGCACGGCCTGTATATCATGAGCGGGCAAAGCGTCGTATGGCGGGGCGGAAAACGGACTTCGATCAAATCATGCAGCGAAAAGCGCATGATCGATTATCCGCGCTTCGGTTCGATTGCCTCGTGGAATATGGGCCATAGCGAGCCGGTGACGATCCCGCGTTATTTCCCGGACCTTGAGGAAGTGGATTTTTACATGGGATTCGGATCGGGCGCTTCCCTTGTCACGCAGATGGCGCGGTGGGGAATATTTGCGGGTGGCGGGCGCGCGGACTTTCTGGCAAATGCCTTCGCATATGTCGAGGGGCTGTTTGCCGGCGGCAAACCCGGCGCGGGCGCCATGCGGATCGATGCGTGGGGAAAAGCGAATGGCAAGGAAGTACATTTGCTTCGCTGCGGCACAGGCGTGATGCGCGATTCCACGGGCCTGAGCCTTTCCGTCGGCGCGCTCATGCTGGGCAAAGGATTATTGACGGCGCATGGCGGCGTGTTCGCCCCGGAAGGATGCCTGGAGCCGAAAACCTTTTTGAATCTTATGACCGAAAGGGGCATCGAGGGATTCGAGGATCTCGAAATGCAAAAAGGCGTTTAACCGCACCACCGCCGGATTGTCGAAAAACCGGATGATATTGGGAAATTAGGGTTTTGTTCACCAAAAATCCCCGGAAAGTCAGTTGTCATTCATCGAATAATCGGTAAAATGCTAAAAGCATTATCTTAATGTAAAAAAATCCTTCCAGGACGGGGCTATGACATCAACAAAAGCCGATGTGACGAAAACGAAAAGACTTGCCGACGCCGTGCGCGTACTTTCCGCGGAAGCCGTGGAAAAGGCGAACTCCGGTCATCCCGGCATGCCCCTGGGCGTGGCTGACGCCGCCGCCGCGCTTTGGACCGGACATCTGAACTTCGATCCGACCGACGATAAGTGGATGGGCCGGGACCGGTTCGTGCTTTCCGCGGGACACGGCTCCACGCTGCTTTACAGCCTTTTGCACCTGTTCGGATTCGATTTGAGTGTCGACGACCTCAAAAATTTTCGGCAGCTCAACAGCAAAACCCCCGGGCATCCGGAACGCGGCGAAACTCCCGGCGTTGAAGTGACGACGGGGCCGCTGGGACAGGGAATCGCCAACGCCGTCGGCATGGCGATCGGCGCGAAAATGGCCTCGGCCCGATTCGCCGATAACGACTTCGATCCTTTCGGCATGACGATCTACGCTCTTTCCGGCGACGGATGCATGATGGAGGGCATCTCCTACGAAGCCGCCAGTTTCGCCGGGCATCTCAAGCTCGATAACCTCGTCGTGATGTACGATAAAAACGACATCACCATCGAAGGCGCGTCGCAACTGACCTGCTGTGAAAACGTGGACAAGAGATTCGAGTCCATGGGCTGGTTTGTGCTGTGCGTAGACGGCCATGACATTGGCGCCGTCAGCGACGCCCTCGCCGAAGCGAAAAAAGCCGACCGCCCGGCGCTGATCATCTGTAAAACGCATATCGCATACGGTTCGCCGTCCAAGCAGGACAGCGCCGATTCCCACGGTGCTCCGCTGGGTCCCGAAGACCTCAAGGGATTCAAGGACAAACTGGGCTGGCCCTCTGAGCAGTTCTTCGTTCCCGAAGACGTGAAGGAATACGCGGCGGATCTGATCGCGGTAAAGAAAGCGGCGCGCAAGGCCTGGGACGACAAGCTGGAGATATGGAAAAAGGCTGATCCCGCGCGGGCCGGCGCATACAACAATTTCGCCAAGGGAATCCTGCCCGAGGGCGCCTTTGAAAAGCTTTTGGAAAACGCGCCGGACAAAGCCGGGGCCACGCGGGCGCACAGCGGCGCCATACTCCAGGTCGCCGCGGAAATCTGTCCTTACCTGATCGGCGGTTCGGCGGATCTGGCGCCGTCGAACAAATCCGAGATCAAAGGTTCGGATTACGTCGGCCCCGGAAAGTTTGCCGGGCGCAACTTTCACTTCGGCGTTCGGGAACATGCCATGGCGGGCGTCGCCAACGGTCTGGCGGCTTTCGGAGGCTGGCGCCCCTACGTGGCGACCTTCCTGGTTTTTTCCGATTACATGCGCGCCTCGATCAGGTTGTCGGCGCTGATGAAATTGCCCGTGATTTATATTTTCACCCACGATTCCTTCCACGTGGGCGAAGACGGCCCGACGCATCAGCCCATCGAACACATCGAGTCTTTGAGAAATATTCCGGGACTGCGCGTGCTGCGTCCCGCCGACGCCGTGGAAACCGCCGCCGCGTATTACTACGGCCTCACGCAGGGCGGGCCGACGGTTATCATCTGCTCGAGGCAGAAGCTTCAGCCGATTAAAAGAGATCGGCCCTATCACAAGGCCGCGCAGCTTTCCGGCGGGCAGGTTCTCGTCGAAGGCCTCGACGAAGTCGCCACGCTTGTGGCCACGGGCAGCGAGGTTCAGCTTGCCCTGGAGGCGGCGGCAATTCTCAAAGAGCAGGACATCAACGTCCGCGTTGTTTCGCTTCTTAACCGCAAGCGCTTTTTGACGCGCGCCGAGCAGGACCGCCATCGCCTCATTCCATACGGGCAGCCCGTATGCACGATCGAGGCGGGAGTCAACGACGGATGGGCGGCGCTCACCGGGCGCAGGGGATTGCGGATCGGCCTGGACCGTTTCGGCGCTTCGGCCCCGGCGTCGGAACTGGCGAAGTTTTTCGGCTTCACGCCGGAGATGATCGCCGCCAAGGTCAAGGCCTGGCTCGTCCAACTCGATAAGCTGGGACGCCTGAGTACGGGGCTGAATTAGAGCCCGGGCAGTCGTTTGTAAAGGAAATGATTTAGCTAAGATGCTTTCGCTCACCGATTAGACGAAAACCGGAGGAAAGATGTCGGACAAAGAATTCACACCCTATATCCCGGCCGATCAGTCGGTGCCGGAACTGACGATCAAAGCCGTCGTCATCGGCGTCGCGCTCGGAATCCTGATGACCGCCGCCAACACGTACCTGGGTCTTTACGCCGGCATGACCGTCTCCGCCTCGATCCCCGCGGCGGTGATCTCCATGGGCATTCTGCGCGGCATTTTGCGCAAAGGCACGATCCTGGAAAACAACATCGTGCAGACCATCGCTTCCGCCGGCGAGAGCCTGGCGGCGGGCATCATCTTCACGATCCCCGCCCTGGTCATCACGGGCGTCTGGAAGGATTTCAGATTCTGGCCCGTGACCCTGGTGGCGATCCTCGGCGGCATGCTGGGCATTTTGTTCATGATCCCGCTGCGCCGCGCGCTGATCGTCGAGGAAGTCGAGCTCAAGTATCCGGAGGGCGTGGCCTGCGCCGAAGTTCTGGAAGTGGGCGAGACCGGCGGAAGCGGAGTCATCTATGTCTTTTCCGCCATGGCGCTGGGCGCCGTTTTCAAATTCCTCGGAACGGGAGTCGGCCTGATCAAAGGCGCGGTGGAAGGCGCTTTCAAAACGGGCAAGACGGCCTTTTTCTTCGGCAGCGACATCTCTCCGGCCCTCGTGGCCGTTGGTTATATCGTGGGATTCAACGTGGCGCTTCTGATCTTTCTGGGCGGCGCCATCGGCTGGATCTTCGGCATTCCGATCTATTACTTGATCGCCGGCTATCCCGGCGGCGAGTCGGTCGTGGACGTCATGTACGGCACCTGGAACTCTCACATCCGGTTCATGGGCGTGGGCGCCATGATCGTCGGCGGCGTCTGGTCCATCATCGGCGTGCGCAAAGGCATCGTCAAAGGCGTGCAGGGCGCCGTGGCCGGATACAAGGGCATGAAAGAAGGAGAGACCTTCGAGCGCACGCAAAAAGACATCAACATCGTCGGCATTATGGGAATGCTCATTCCCACGACGATTCTCGTTTACGCCCTTTACACGGTTTTGACCGGACACCTGGGCATCGGCCTGGTGGCGGGCACGGTCATGATCATCGCCTCGTTTTTCTTCGTGGCCGTTTCCAGCTACATCGTCGGACTCGTGGGAAGCTCCAACAATCCGGTTTCGGGAATGACCATTTCAACGGTGCTGTTCGCTTCCGCGCTGCTTCTGGTTTTCGGCATGAAAGGCGACTCGGGCATCATCGCCGCGCTGGGCGTGGCGGGCGTCGTGTGCTGCGCGGCATGCACCGCCGGCGACGTGAGCCAGGATTTGAAAACCGGTTATCTGGTCGGCGCGACGCCGTGGAAACAGCAATGGGCGCAGGTCATCGGCGTGATCGCCCCGGCCTTCGTGATCGCTCCGATCCTGACCGTTTTGCACAAAAGCTACGGCATCGGCGTGGAGGTCACTCCCGGCGTGGAATTTCTCAAGGCCCCGCAGGCCAACTTATTCGCCAGCATCGTGCAGGCCATGTTCAACCCGGATGCGTCCATGCCCTGGGGAATGGTGATCGCGGGAATGGCCGTAGGCATCGCCATCATCACCTTAGACGAATTTCTCAAGCGCTCGGGAAGCGGATTCCGCACTTACGTGATGCCCGTGGCCGTGGGCATTTATCTGCCCTGGTCTTTGGGCGTGCCGATTTTTATCGGCGGCATCGCGGCGGCGATTACCGGGCGCATCGTCGACGCCGGCAAAGCGAAGGAGTCGGTCCATCGCGGCGTGCTGGTCGGGTCGGGCCTGATCGCCGGCGAGGCGCTGATGGGCATCATCATGGCCTTTCTCATCGTCCTGGGAATCAATTTACCCAAAGTAGGCCTGCCGGAAATCGCCAAGGAAGCGATCTCCGTGCTTCTGTTGCTGGGCGTGATCGGCGGCATGGTCTGGGTAGCGGTCAAAGGACGTACGGACAGCGGTAAGAAATAATGCCCGGACCGGATCTTCTCGATCTCGTCCCGGAACGCGCGGCCGCCGAAGCGGGCCGATACGAAAGCAAGGCCCGCTTCGAGTTTCCCCGCTTCAAGTCGGGACCGGGGCGTATTTTCGGATCGCTTTTGCGTGCCAGTGAAACCATCAAGATCAATCTGGACGAGGTCGGGACCGCGGCGTGGGACCTGATGGATGGGCGCCGTTCGGTGAGGCGGATCGCCGAGGTCGTCGCCGACCGTTTCGGCGACGAGGCGCAGCCGGTCGAGCAGCGGCTTACGGCGCTGTTTCAGATCATGCATCGCAACGGCTTGATCCGATTCAGGCATCCGGACTTCGGCGGGCGACGGTTATGAATAAATCGAAAACACCGCGCGTCGACTGCCGAAAATGCCGCCACTATTTTGTGACCTGGAATCCCGACTTCCCTTTCGGGTGCAGGGCCATGGGATTCAAATCCAAACGCCTGCCCGCGTACGACGTCTACGAAAACTCGTCGATGCCCTGCCAGCTGTTCGACGCCAAAGCAAAAACGAAAAAATCCGCCGACGGAAGACGGCGGATTTGATATGTCGCTTGGAATTAGAGCCCGGCCGCTTTGGCCTTCGCGAAAAGTTGATCCATCAAATCCATGAATCTCGGGCATTTATGATAGACGATTTCCGGATCGAGTTTTTTGAATAATTCAGCGCCGTTTACAATCTCTTTGTAGTTTCGTTTCAACCGAGTCGAATAGAGTCTTTTTAATAACTTCTTTGGCGGCTCATCAAAATCCACCGTTTCTGGTTTTGAGCAACGCTTTTCTATTTGGCCCCGGATCGCATTGCTGAAAATCTCGGGATGACTCAGAAGCCAGGCTTCCAGTTCATGTACGGCGAATGACTGAATGTATCGGTCACGATGCTTTTTAGGAATTTCTTGAAAAAGAAAATTTTTTTGCCAGGTAATTTTTTTATCAACGGAGTCGATGTTTTTCGGGTAATTCGGGCCGTATAAATCAAGCAGGCCGACGACGGAAATGATTTCCTTCGCATCGGGCGCTTCAAGGTACTTCACGGCTTTGGCGGGGGCGTCTTTGATGAAATTCGCGTAGCCCTTCAGATTCGCGGTTTTTATGGCGACCGGGGATTTCAATTTCGGATTGATCCATCTTCCGATAAATTCAGGCAGGCACTTCGCTTCCGTATCTCCTTCGACAAAGAGAACAAACTTCAATCCATCTGCTCCAATTCACCGGAGGAAAACAAGGAACCCAGGGAATAATCCTTGATCCAGTATTCAAGGTCCGCCTTGCGGAGGTTTCTGATCGTCGTGGCGCCGTCTTCCCACCCGAAGACCGAAGTCGTCGGCTGCGTGTCCCGAAAAGCATCGAGGAATTGAGGCGAGTGCGTGGTGAAAACAACTTGCGTCCTCGTCGCGGCTTCGGTTGCGTATTCGGCGATGATGGGCAGCATGGATGGGTGGAGGCCGAGTTCCGGCTCGTCGATGGCGACAAGAGGGCTGGGATCGGGATTGGCCAGTACGGTCAATAAAAAAAGAAACTTCAATGTTCCGTCGGAAAGATCATAGATGCTTTGATGTTGTTTCAAAGATTTCCATCGGACGACGAGGCTTCTTCTTTGACTGATAATTTCCGGAAAATCCAGCGAATCATATTCGTCCCCGAACGCGGCGCTCATGGCGTTATCGATGCTTTCGCGAAAATCATCGCGGCCGTTATAAAGCGTGTGTAAAACGGAGATGAGATTGCCCGCGTCGCTTTCGACAACTTTTTCTTCTCTGGTGACGGCGGGCAGACGAACGGGCGAACGAGTTCCGAAATTTACATCCTGGTATACGGACCACTTTTCCAGTTGTCTGGCGAAATAAAAAACATCCGGATAATCGTGCACTCTTTTTGCAAAAATAGGCAGCAGACATTCTAAGTGGTCAAGTTCGCCTTCGGGAAGACGAAGCGGTATCGCCGCCTTTTTTTTCCCATTTCCCACTGGCGATAATTGTTCTTGGTTATTTGTCACTTTTTCTAATAAGGATAAAGGTTTGGAGCCGTCAGTAAGTACTAATTGTAATTGATTAAGGTATTCCAATTTCTCGTGTTGGATTCTATAGTTTCCGTCTTCTGGTCCAATATCAACGGAATACCAATATTTTGCATGCCCGTTCGTGCATTTTACATCTTCACCATATGTTTGAATTTTCACCTGAATCGGATCGGCGCTTTCATTCCAAAGCAGTGGACGAAATCCCCCGGACTTTTTAACCGTATCCCAAAGTTTTTTTTGTGCTGAAAGAGAAATCAGATTCAGCAGGATCAGCAGATTTGATTTTCCCGATCCGTTCGGGCCGATGAGGACGTTCAGATCGCCCGGTTCCCATACAACGTGCTTCAAAGACTTGAAGCCGCTGATTTCGAGGCGAGTGATTTTCATGCCTGCCATAGGCTCGTCCTATTTTTTTTCGATGCGCTCGATGACCATTTCCTTGCCTTGATCGGCCCCGGAGTTTTGCTGGGGTCTGGGAGCGCCGGGGGACATGCGCTGCGCCGGAGCGGGTTTTTTCGGCGGCGCGCCGGCGGGTCCTTTCGCCATGGGCTTTTTGCGGTGGAATTCCGCCATTTCCGTATCGCCGGTGGAAGAAACGCCCTTGAACTTCAGCGAGAAGTCGATGGGGTTGGAGCAATTTTCCAGGGCTTCCTGATAGGCCACTTTCTTTTCCATCACGAGCTTCATGAGGCTCATGTCGAACGTCTGCATTCCGTAGCTCGAGTAACCTTGAGCCATGGCGTCGCGAATCTCGGGAGTTCGTCGCGCATCCTTGATGAGTTCGCTGATGTGCGAGGTCTGGATCATGATTTCCACGGCGGGGATGCGTCCCGGCCTGTCGCTTCGTTTGATCAGGCGCTGGCACATGATGGCTTTGATGGATGTGGCGAGCTGGTCGCGAATCTGTTGCGCCTGCGCGCCTTCGAAAAACGACAGGATGCGGCCGATGGTTTCCATGACGTCCGTAGTGTGCAGGGTGCCCAGAACCATATGTCCTGTTTCCGCGGCCATCAGGGCCGTTTTGATCGTTTCCTCGTCGCGCAGCTCGCCGACGAGAATGACGTCCGGATCCTGGCGCATGGCGCCGCGAATGGCCGACAGAAAGCCTTTGGTGTCCAGGCCGACTTCGCGCTGGGCGACGATGCTTTTCTTGTCCTTGATCAGGTACTCGATGGGGTCTTCGATGGTGATGATGTGAGCCGGGCGCGTGGTGTTGATATAGTCCACGACGGCGGCCAGCGTGGTGGATTTTCCGGATCCCGTGGCCCCCGTCACCAGAGTCAGGCCGCGTCTTTCGTTGGCGATCTTTTCTATGACGGCGGGCAGATAGAGTTCGCGGATCGTTTTGACTTCCGTGGAAATGGCGCGCAGGGCGATGGAGATGCTGCCGCGCTGGCGGAAAATGTTGGAGCGGAAGCGGCCGACGCCGGGCACGGAATACGCCAGGTCCACCTCGAAGTTGTTCTGAAAATGTTCCACCTGTTTGGGCGTCATCATGTCCCGGGCGAAAGCGTTGACGTCCTGGGAGGTCATCTTTTCAAAACCGTCCACCTCCAGAAGCTGTCCGTTGACGCGCACGACCGGCGCCTTGCCGGGTTTGATATGAATGTCCGAAGCCTTGGCGTCTTTCGCCAGCTTCAGCAGCTTGTGAAGCGTCTCGATCTGCGGTGAAAGGTTTTGCGAATCGGAGATCATGACCTTCTACCCCCCCTGCTTATGGTTCCTCTGTCGTTTCGACCGTTTCGGCCGTTTCATTCGAGGTCAGTCCATAGGCGTCAAGAATCTTTGCAGCGACTTCCTGCGCGACGTCCGGGTTGTCTTTCAGAAAACTTCGGGCGTTTTCCCGTCCCTGACCGATGCGCATGTCTCCGTATGAGTACCACGAACCGGTTTTATCGATCACGCCCTTGATTTCCCCCATGTCGAGCAGTTCCCCTTCATAACTTATGCCTTGCCCGTATATCATATCGAATTCCGCTTCCTTGAACGGCGGCGCGACCTTGTTTTTCACGACCTTGACGCGCGTCCGGCCGCCGATGACGTCGGTGGCGGTTTTGATCTGCCCGATTCGGCGGATATCCAGCCTGACCGAGGAATAAAACTTCAGGGCGTTTCCGCCGGACGTGGTTTCGGGGTTGCCGAACATCACGCCGATTTTCATTCTGATCTGGTTGATGAATATCAGGATCGTCCGGCTTCGGCTGATGGCGGCGGTGAGCTTGCGCAGGGCCTGGCTCATCAGCCGGGCCTGCAGTCCCACGTGCGTGTCGCCCATTTCGCCCTGAATTTCCGCGTTGGGCGTCAGGGCCGCCACCGAATCCACGACGACCACGTCCACGGCGTTGGAGCGAATCAGCACCTCGGCGATCTCCAGAGCCTGCTCGCCGTTGTCCGGCTGGGACAAAAGCAGCTCTTCGGTTTTGACGCCCAGCTTGCGGGCATAGCTGACGTCCAGGGCGTGCTCCGCATCCACGAAGGCGGCGATTCCGCCCAATTTTTGCGCATTGGCGGAAATGGTTAGGGCCAAAGTCGTTTTGCCGCTGGATTCCGGGCCGTATATTTCGATCACGCGCCCCCGGGGCACTCCGCCGACTCCCAGGGCTATGTCCAATCCCAGGGAGCCCGTCGGAACAGTCGGTATCTTTACATCGACGCTTCCATCCCCGAGACGCATGATGGCGCCTTTGCCGTACATGCGTTCGATTTGCGTGACCGCCGCGTCCAGAGCCTTGGTTTGCTCGTTTTTATCTTTCGGGGCGTTTCCGACGGTTTTTTGCTCGCCGCCGGATTTTTTTGATCTGCCATGTGCGCTTGCCATATTGTCTCCCACCAATCAATTGCCAAGGGATGGAATGTAATCGAAGGCCCGGACAATCTACCAAAGAAAGATGGTCTTCGCTAGTGATGATCCGAGGCCGGTCGTCAAATATATCGCTTGATTTGTCTTTTCAAAAAGTTGCGGCGATCAAGTCACTGGATATAACCAAGGGCGCGAAGGCGGTTCTTTTCTTCGATGGTCAGGGTTTTCGCCGGGACGTTCGGCATGTAATAGGGCGCCTGCCCGTACGTGGCGACAGGTTTCATTTTGAGGCCGGGCAGGGCTTTTTTTGTAAAAGCCTCGGCGAGCGGTTTTCCGTCCAGATCTTCGGCCAGGGGTACGTTGATGTAAGCGTAAATGGTCGGGGCGACGTCCTGGACGCCGGCGCCTTCGAGTTTAACGCCTTTTTTCACGCCGGGGCCGTTCAAAATGATCACGCCGTCGTCGCCGAAGCGGTGCGTGCCGGTCTGAAAACCGAAGAGAAACATTTCGCCGCTCAGAAAAGGGATTTTCTGCCAGTTTTTGATCAGCTCGTTACTGGCGCCGAATCGGGTTTTCGATTTGAGTTTGAATACCTGCATGTCGTTGATGCGGATGTCGGCGACGGCGTCATATGAACGCTTGGCGGCTCTTTCGGCGTCCGGGCCGCTGAAAGTGAATTGCAGCGGAGTAAACTCGACGGTGATGTTTTCATCGGTTTCGGCGATATGCCCCTGCTCATCCTGACGGACTTCGGCGTTCATGCCCTGAACCGGCCAATTTTTGCCCGGGCTCAGGTCGGCGGGCAATCCCATCAACGAATATAACTCCGGCTGTGGGATAAAATAAAAGATCACGGAATCCAGGGCGCGCATGCCGTGGTCGGAACAAATGACAATAAGGGCCTCCGGGAACTGTGCGCGAACCTCGCCGATATGACTGTCCAATTCCCCATATACGGCGGCGGTAATCTCCCTTCCCATTTCAATTCTTTTTGCCGTTGCGCCGGATGATTTCATATTGTCGAGCCACATTTGATAAAAACCGAATTCGTAATGGCCGACTTCATCCGGACTCTGGAAATGCGAAATGAACAGGTCGCCGGAATTTTTTTGCAGGGTGCTAAGCCACTCATAGGCTTCATGCATCTGGCCGCTCAGATCCTTATACGGAATCTCCTGGACGCCGTGAAAAAACAGCGGCGTATGAATCCTGTTGAATTTCTTCAAGACGCTTAACAAAGCCGGATTCAAATCCTCACGGGTTTGTTCACTGTCCGGCAATGCATAGGAATTGCAGGAATGGATTTCACCCGATTTAAAGTAGAAATTCGCGACGCAGGATTTCAGGCTGTAATTATCGAGGACTTCCCAAAGTCTCGGGTATTTGACGTGTTCCAGGTTAAATTCAAAAGAGCTTCCCATGCCGCCGGGGCAGATTCCGTGTTTTTGGCACAGAACCCCCGTGGCGATGGTCGTCCAGGTGACCGGACTGTCGGCGAAATCGGTTTTCAATACCCCGGAAGCGCCGCCGTCGATCAACTGCTTGAAATTCGGCAGGCGTCCCGCGGCCGTCAGATCATTCAGAACTCTCCATTCCAAACCATCCAGAGCGAGCAGAATCACACGCCAGTCGGGCTTTGATGTTTCCGCGGGATTCTTGCCGGCGGATAAATCGGGTTCGCCAATCCCCGGCGCAAATGGATGATCGAATGGCCGATCCGGGGAATTCAATGGAGCGATGTCGCCGTAACCGTCAGGATTTTGAGGTATCGCGTCATTAACGCAACCATTATAAAACAGCGATGATATGAGGAGAAACAGGATCGTTTTGATGAAACCTGATGTTTTATTTTCATTGGAGAACCGCATTTGCACATTTCCAAAATCAATTTGGAAAATCCTGTCGCGACGCCGGAATGGCTTGCGAGTATGCATAGTGATATCCCCCATTTCAGAGTGGGGGTTATTCTTGATCAAATGTCAATTGTTTTTTGAATGTCGTGTAGGAAAATATGCCTAGGAGGCCCGTTTTCTCAAAGATAACCCAAAGAACGGAGTCGATTTTTTTCTTCCGGCGTCAATTCGTGCAAAGGCCCGCCGGGGCTGTAATTCGGAGCCACGCCATAAGTGGCGATGCGGGCTTTTTTCAGACCGGGAAGCGAGGAGTTATTGAAGGCGTCCGCGAGCGCCTTGCCGTCCAGGTCTTTTGCGAGGGGAATATTCAGGTAAGCGTAGATGGTGGGAGCGACATCCTCCACGGAGGCGCCTTGAAGCCGGGCTCCCTTTTTCACGCCGGGGCCGCTGAAAATGATGACGCCGTCGTCGCCCGGCTCATGCTGTCCGGTTAAAAAGCCGAACATAATAAAGTTGTCGCTGACGTTGGGCAATTGCTGCCATTTTTCGGTCAACTCCATGTTGAAGCCGATTTTGGTCTTCGAGATCATTTTGAATATCGGAATCCCGCTCATTTTCACTTTGCCGGTTCGGTCGAAGGCCTTTTGCGCCGCGGCCTGGGCGCCGGGGCCGTCAAACTCGATAATAGGAGTTCTCAGGGAAAGACCGACATCGCTGTCCGTTTTCAAAAGCGTTTCAACATCCTTTACCAGGACGGCGCTATGAGCGCCCTTGATTTGCTTTTTTGTTCCGATATCCAGTGACGGCGGCAACCCCAGCAGTTCATACAGATCGGGCTGAAGAATCAAATACATTTTCAGAGGATTCAAGGCATGCATTCCATGATCGGAGCATATGACGATAAGAGAATCGGGAAACTCGCGTCGAATCTTTCCTATTTTACGATCCATGTCGTTATAAACGGCTAAAACAATTTCCCGTCCCATTTCGGCTCGTTTCTTCATGGTTTCCGAAACTTTTCTTTGATCCAAAAGCAATCGGTGAAAACCCCATTCATAATGGCCCACTTCGTCGGTGCTTTGAAAATGGGAGATGAATAAATCGCCGTAATAATTAAACAGGGCATGGAACCGCTCAAGACCATTGAACATCTGAAAACTCAGATCGCTGTAAGGAATCCGCGGCGCGCCGTTAAGTTCGACGGTTTTATCGGGCGCCCCGTACTTTTTCAGAACCTTTGAGACGTCCGGATTGACTTCATTGATTCCGAATTCAAAGGAAGGTTCCCTCCCGGTCAGGCAAGGCGGATATTTTTTGCCGATGAAGTAGTATTCGGCCACGTACTCCTGAAGCGCGAATTTCTCGGCCACTTCCCACAACCTGGGATACTTTATGCTTTGCAACTTCTGCTCGAAAGAGATTCCCTCATTGCTGTCGGGGCAAAGTCCGTGTTTTTCACAACGAACGCCCGTGGCGATCGTCGTCCAGGTAATCGGGCTGTCGGCGAAATCCGTTTTCAACAGTCCGTAAGCGCCTTCATCGATCAGGCGCTTGAAGTTGGGAAGGCGGCCGGATGCGATAAGATCATCCAGGGCTTTGGATTCCAGGCCGTCGATCCCGAGCATGATCACGCGCCAACCCGATTTGCCGTCTTTCGCCAGATAGCGCCTGAATTCAGGATTTTTCGGAAACAGGACATCTTCCGGCGCCGTGTCGTCGTCGGGCGCATTGTCGGCTTCGGGATTGATGATGTCATTGGGATTGCTTCCGGCATCGAATTTTTGCGCCGGTGAGTTTTGATTCACCGGCGCTTCGGCGGGGCGTGTGGCCCGGCCGCATCCGGCGACGAGCAGAATCATCAGAATCCAGGCAATCCCGTATTTGATTTTCGCGGTCATATTTTTCCTCGCGGGACCGGGCCGTAGAAAACCCGCGTTATCCGCCTGCGTGGCTGAATCCTTTGAAGCTCATGGATTTTTTTTGCGTTTGATAACCCATGGCCCGCCAAAACTTTTCCGAGACTTTGTTGGCCAAAACCACGTTGACGAAAACTTCGTCGGCCAGATGATTATTCAAATATTCGTGAGAGCGGTCCACGAGATTTCCGGCGATGCCCCTTCGCCTGTAATTTTTGTCCACGTAGATGTTCTCGATGACGCCCAGGTTCTGCTGATCGAAAACGGCGCTGGGCCGCGTGACGTAGATATTGCAAAAAGCCGCCACGATGCCGTCGGCGCGGGCGACGAGGATGGCGGCGGTGGAATTCTCGAAATAACCCCGGAAATAAATTTCCTGCCGGCGTCTGGCGTCCGGGGAAAGCTTGTAGCGCTCATTGTATTGCGCCGTCAGACGCATGAGCTTCTCCCAGAGATCCAGCACCCTGGGAAGGTCGTGCATGGTGGCGTGCTCAATGGAATAATCGATGATCGCCGCTTCCATGATCCCCCCGGTTTCGATCCTAAAATTCCACGCTCCATGTATGACGATGGAAATTTGCTCGGCGAATGTCAAGATGCAAAGAAATAACCGATAAGGCGGATCACGGTTTACGGGACTTTTATTTTGGCCCGGCAGGGAATTTTCATGGAACGCTTTCTCAATGCATTCCGTAGACGGCGATATGCATTTTCTCATAGATGGGATTGGGAAAAAGCACCGGATCCCCCTCGGGTCTCGGGGGCGGCGGCGGTTTGTCGCCTAATTTTTCCACCGACCAGAATGCCGGGGAGCCCGGTTCGGTGCGGGCTTGAATCTTTGCCATGGTCAAGGCCTCATCATAATGCGGCGAGTTTTTCCGATAAACCCAGATTTCACCTTGAATATTATCGTCGGTTCGGCCGTCCAGACCGAGTTGCGCCGCCGGGAGGTCCGTTCGCTTGAGAGCGCCGCAGACGAAAAGGTCGCGCATGGTCGACATGGGATCGCCATTTTCCGTATCCCCGGGATAGGCCACGTGCAGAAGGACCGCCGATCCCTTTTCGACCTGCTCCAGCAATTTCGCCAGATCCTCGCAACTTTCATTCAGGCCCGGAGCGGAGGATGCGAATGACATGACCGGGTGTTTGCTCAGTTTATAGATTATTGGTTTGACGTTGAAGGCGCCCGGCCGACTGTAAATCCTGGGTGAATAAAATCCAATAAACACCGCGATGACCACCGCGGCGCCGTAGACGATCCGACGAACAATTTTATGCGGGATGAGTTTTACGGCCCCGGCGATGATGACCGCGAACATCGGGATGACGGGGTATATGTAATCGTCGTTCTTGGTTGCAAAAACACCGAACCAGGCAAGGGGCGGCAAAGCCGCGGCCAATAAAATCCATAATCTTCGATCTTTGTTTCCCTTGATCAGAAGAGCCAGCGCGGCGAAGGGCCAGAACCAGCCGATGAATTTCGTCAGTTGAAGGGAGTGCAGCGTTTTCACGAAATGGAGCAGATCACGATGCTGCGTCAATCCCCCTTCGACCTGTTCGACGGTGAATAACACTTTTAGCGAATAGTAATGATAAATGTGTCCGAAAGCCGGGATGGCCGCCGTCGTCAGCAAAATGAGTAGTCCGTAGATGACGGAGCGACCGCGGATTTCCAGCATGCTGATAAGAAAATACAGGGCCACCGGCGGCGCCAGCATCAACAGGGGGCTGCCGCGATGGGAAATCAAGGCGGCGGCCATGCTCAAGCCGGCCAGAAAAGCGAATTTTTTGTTCCGCAACCGATTGCTTTCCAGCAGCAGCCAGATGGTCAGCGTGATGAACAAGGCCGTCAGGATCAGCTGATTGTAAAACCACGCCACCGTGTATGTGGAATTGAAAGAGGCCAGAATAAGGGCCGCCAAAACGCCCGCGGGTTTACCGAAAAGCCGCGCCGTAAGCGCGCAGGTCGCGCAAAGCAGCGCGAATAGATAAACCAGATTGAGGCGACGCATGACGCGCATGTCGTGATTTTCCAAAGCGAAAAGGGGCTGCGCCAGAATCAGTTGCAAAGGCGCCATGATGTATCCCGGATTCAATAGCCAGGTCGGGGGCCGCCCTTCGGAAAGGGCCATATGCATGGTGACGGCGCCGGCCAGGTAGTCGCCTTCGTTGGAGCCGCATCCGCCGTCGCGGGCGCGATCCGTCGCGGCGCCGAGCTCGCAAAAAGCGGCAAAGACGGCGATAATCGCCGCAAGACACAAAGCGGCGGCCGTCAGGGATTTTTTATTCAAAGGGGTTTTTTCGTTGCTTGTACTTTGCACAGCCATGGATGCTAGTTCTCCGCGCGAAGTAAGTCAAAGTCTTTCAACGAGCCAGCTTTTTTGCCGCCATGACGCCGCCGATAAAGCCGAATAGATGCCCTTCCCAGGACACGCCGGATTGTCCCGGCAAAATGCCCCAGAGCATTCCGCCGTACAGCAGGCCGACGAAAAGCGAAAACAGGATCGAGGAAAAGCGCTTTTCGTAAAAACCGCGAAACAGCAGAAATCCCAGGTAGGTGAAGATGACGCCGCTGGCGCCCACGTGCACGGAGCCGCTTTTGCCGAACACCCAGATTCCCAGCCCACCGATGAGAATGCCGTATCCGGTCACCACGGCGAAGTCGCCGGTGCGCCGCCACATCACCAGCCAGCCCAGGGCGAAAAAGGAGAGGGTGTTGGCGATCAGATGGCCGAATCCGCCGTGCAGAAAAGGGCACAGCGGAATTCCGATAAGGCCGACAAGCCGGCGGGGATGGATGCCGAAGAAATCGAGACGGCCGCCGAGCAGAAACTGGTCGATGAGTTCCGCCGCCCACATGGCGGCGATAAAGTTTCTGAGTATCAGCCATTGATTGCGCGCTTTACTTCGCCCCATGCCGCCGCCCTTCGTTGCGTCTTGCGGCCAAGCTTGACCGCCTGCGTCGAAATGTTCAAGCTTTCTGTTCATTAACGGCAAAGCTATGGAGAAGAGATTATGAGCATGCCGGAAAAAATGAATGTGCTGATCACCGGTTGTTCCTCAGGGATTGGCAGAGCCCTGGCCGCGCAGTTCGCCGCGCGGGGCCACCGTGTTTTCGCGTCGGCCAGACGCCTTGAAAGCCTCGAAGGGCTTGGGGATTCCTGCGAACGGCTCGCTTTGGACGTCACGCAGTGCGAGTCCATGACCTGCGCCGTCGACGCCGTCGTCGAAAAAGCGGGAAGGCTGGACATGCTGGTCAACAACGCGGGCTTCGGCCTTTTCGGCGCCATGACCGATCTGTCCCTGGACGATTTTCGGCTTCAACTGGAAACCAACGTGGTCGGCCCGCTGGCCATGGCGCAGATCGCGGCGAAATACATGATCGGGCAAAGAAGCGGGCGCATCGTCAACGTCAGCAGCGTGTCCGGCGTTCTGACCACGCCGTTCGCCGGCGCCTACTGCGCGTCCAAGGCGGCGTTAAGCAGCGTCACGGAAGCCATGCGCGTGGAGCTGGCGCCTTTCGGGATCGATGTGATCCTGGCGCAGCCCGGCGGCGTCGTGTCGAAATTCAGCGACAACGCGGGCAAAGCGCTGGCGGGCAATATCCGCGACGATTCGGTTTTCGCCCCGGTGAGAAAATACATCGAAGCCCGCGCGCAGGCCGGGCAGGCGGGAGCCATGGACGCCGATGAATTCGCGCGCCGCATGGTAGAGCTTCTCACGCGCCCCAAACCGCCGCGGATCATCCGCCTGGGCGCCAATTCCTTCAAACTGCCCGCCTACAAATGGGGCCTGCCCGCCTCGCTGGTGGATATGATCATGAGCAAAAAATTCGGCCTCGACGAATTGAAGTGAGAAGTCGTGGGTGAAAAAACGGATAAATCCGAATCATTCCCGCCGCCCTGACTTTTACACCATGCTCTTTCACATACTCTTTAGGACTTGAAATCATGAGAGGTGGATTTCGATTCAGGGCGCCTGGAAGCCTCGGCAGTCGAAACAAAGGCCGCGAATGAGGGAACGATTCGACTCGGCGCCGCACGGGCGCTAAAATCCCGGTACGCCGCCGGATTCGAATCCCAGTATCCGCTCACGCCGAGGGCAAAACGAAATTCCGTCTTGGCGAAATCCGTGTCGTACGCGGTCACGATGTCGTTGTGATTGTAGGCCAGATGCGCCGCCAGCGCCGGATGCGCCTGATCGTAAAGGGCCGGATCCACGAGGTCCGACCGGTTCGGCGCTTCTTCTCCGGAGATGTCCGCCAGCCCGACGCCGTGGGACTTGCGTGAGTTGATGCCGTTAAAAGCGCCGAATTCGTACTGCCATTTCGGAGGCTTTTCGCATCCGTTGTGCAGCATCATTCCCACCTGCCGCTCGGCTCCGAAGGCGCGGCTGACGATGGCCCAGTCGACGAATTAAAGGTTTTTGTCGGCCATTCCGAATACCTTTGCCGAATGTGAAAGACCTGATAAAAAGCTTATGCTGCTTTAGCGGCAAATGTTGAGTCACTTTTAATGGAGAGGTTCATGAAAATATCAAAACAATTACTGCGCGTCATTTGTTATTTAACGCTTTTTTTCGCTTTGTCGCTTGCGGCCGGTTGCGGCGACGATGATGACGACGACGACAACGACGCCGCCGACGTCAACGACGACGCGGATGACGACGACACGGGCGGCGGGGACGATGACGTCAACGACGACGCCGATGACGATGTGAATGACGACGTTAACGACGACGCAGACGATGACGACGGTCCGACGCGCTCGTTCGCCATGTCGGCGGCGCCCTTCATGTTCGACGTGGGCGACGACAGCGTCACGTCCGAGTTCGGATTCCAGGGGCTCGACGGCATGATGGACGTTATTTCCATGCACACGGACAACTTCTTCGGCATCCCCTGGGAGCAGTTCGGCGGCGACGCCGAGCTCCCGCAAGCCTGGGTGAATAAAATGGCCGAAATCAAGACCGGGGCCGACGCCCTGGGCGTGGACATCTATCTGAGCCTGACTCCCCTTTCGGGTTTCAGAAACCAGCTGGCGGCCAAGGCGTCCGATGAAGACGGCGAACTGGTCATTGATGAAAACTGGGTTCCGGGATGCTACGACTTCGAAAACGCCCTTTTCGCGGAGGAAGTGAAAACCGCTTATAAAAATTACGTCCGCTGGATGGTGGATTATTTCAATCCCACGTACCTGACGCACGGCATCGAAGTCAACATGTATGAAATGAATTGCCCGGATCAGTACGACTCGCTCATCGGGCTGCTCAACGAAGTCTACGACCGGGAAAAAGCCCTGAATTCCGACCTACCCGTCTTCGCCACGTTCACCGCGGGCGACATGTGGTATACGCCGGTATGGGAAGACTGCTACCTGGGCGGGCGTGAATGCCTGCGCGCCAACCTGACGAAAAACGACGACATGAAAACCGATCTTTTCGGCATCAGCGCCTATCCCGTATGGCTTTTCAACGAGTTGGAGGAATGGCCCGAAGATTTCTTCACCGCTTTCGCCGAAGAAACGGGCCTGCCCGTCGCTTTCGGGGAAACGGGATGGAGCAACCGTTCGGTGACGATTCCTTTCCCGAACTATAACGATCCGTGCCAGACCGTCGTCGAATCGTCCGACCAGTTGCAGATTCAATACATGGAATACCTTTTCGAAAAAGCGCAGGACATGAACGCGCAGCTCGTGGTCTGGTGGTCCATACGCGACTATCTGCCCGAGGATGTCCTGACATCGTGTCCGTGCGAGGCCACCGGCTTGTGGTGCGTTCTCAACGAGGCGATGTACGCGGTCGGCCTGCTGCCTTCATACATCATGTGGGGAGGCATGGGCGTCATGGATTACGAACTGGCCGACAAATCCATCGCCGCCACGTGGGACGAATGGCTGGCCCGGCCCATCGAGCAAAGCGAAGAATAATCCTTTAAGAGGCGAAACATGGTGTTAAAATACGAAAAGCAGGGCGGCGTCGCGAAGCTCGGTCTGCATCGGCCGGATGCTCTCAACGCGCTGGACGCCGAGCTTCTCAAAGCCCTGCAGAGCGCTTGGGACGACATCGCCGCGGACGACGCGATCCGCGTGGCGGTGCTTTATTCCGAGCTTCCGCAAATATTCTGCTCGGGCATGGACCTCAAAACCGTCATTCCGATTCTGACCGCCGCGCGCCCCCCCGCCGACGAAAACGAAAAATGGCTCACGCAAAACCCGCAGGCTCTTTTCACCTCCATGCTGCGTCAGCGCACCTTCGACAAACCGGTGATCAGCGCGGTGCACGGTCTTTGCCTGACCGGCGGATTCGAAATGGTCATGGGAACGGATCTGCGTGTCGCGTCAACGGACGCGGTTTTTCAGATGCGCGAAGCCACGTACGGCATCATGCCCGTGGGCGGATCGAACGTTTATCTGCCGCGACAGATCCCTTTGGCCGCCGCGAAGGAAATCCTTTGCCTGGGCCGGGAAATTCCCGCCCGGCGCCTTTACGAGTGGGGATTTCTAAACGCCGTCGTCGAAAAGGAAAAGCTGATGGACGAGGCGATGGATATGGCGCAGCGCATCTGCGACAACGGTCCGCTGGCGGTGCAGGGAATCCTCAAGTGCATCCGCGAAGGCGCGGGTCAGGATTTCGATCAGGCCATGCAGCGCGAGCTGGAGATCGGAATGCCCATTTTCAGCTCGGAGGACGCCCGCGAAGGCGTCAAGGCATTTCGCGAAAAACGCAAAGCCGAGTTCAAGGGAAGGTAGATCCAGCGCACGTCATGCGGCGGATTAATGACGATTTTCCATTTCAAGGAGCGTTGTTCCTATCGGCTTCGATCTGATCGAAAACATCCTCAGCCGGCCTGCCGCCTTTTTCATCTTTGCGTTGCTCGAAGATGACCAGTTCGTACAGATCCTCTTTTTCGTCTTCGTTCATTTGCGGAAAAAGCGCATCCAAAAAGCCCAAACCTCCGCCGGTTCAAGTTGCAAAACAAATTGAGCGGGCGCCTGCATCTTTTGCCGCACGGCATTTTGCGAAGCCGCTTTATCCGTGTCTGTGATCACGGACTGCGTCATTGTCCGACCTCCAGGCGCCGATAATAGCATTACCCGACAGTGAAAACCAACATATATTATTATCGGCTGATTCCCTCCCGGCAGAGCCTTGAATTTGATATCCCGCGCCTTTGTTAAAATTTAACCCGGCTTCCCAATCTTTGGGGCGCACGTCAGGATTGTGAGATGAGGTCATGATGCGTGTCTTTCGGCCCGTCGTTCCCAGAAATCCTCGAAGCGTCCGCTCAGGATGCAGCATCGCAGAGCGATGATGGCGTTAGCGCCTCGGAGCGTCCAATGCATCCCCGCCCGTTTGAGGCGCGTGCCGACGACGAGTTTGCATCCGGCCTCGACGACTCCCGTCGAGGTGCACAGACCTTTCTTTCGGAATTCCGGGTAGCGCATCCTTTGTCGATTTCGGCGGATGTACTTGGCGCATTTGCGCGCCTCTTCGTTTGTTTCGGCGTGGCGGCGCAAGGCGCGCATCAACTCGTTCAGGCGTCCTTCGTCGAGTTCGTCACATCGCCGCTTCGCCCACGTCGCCGCCGTGTCGCTGGTCGCCCCGTAGATCGCTTTGCCCACGTCGGAGAGATGCTGCTTGACGTGGAAGCGATCCACGATCTGAATCGCGTCGGGAAAGCGCTCGTCGGCCAGATTCCAGATCCACGGCGCTCCGTCGCCCAAAACCACCTGCCGCCGGGCCTTGTCGAATCCCGTCCGCCGCGCCTGGCGCTCCACGCGTTCCGCAAACGCCGACGGCGTCTCGTCCGTGTCCGCCTGCGCCGCGCTTTCGATCGCGGCAGAGTACGTCACCGACCCGTCGTCCCGCTCCGGCGTCCCGTCCTTGTTCCGGGATTCCGCCGTCCACGTCGTGACGAGCTTGACCTCGCGAGTTTTCGACGATCCGTCCGGCTGTTTTCCCGCCCGGCCCGCCAGATACTCCTTGCGCATCGGCAGGCCCGTGCCGTCCATCCCCAGGTACATTGTCGGCGCCAAAGGCTCCCCCGACTCATCTCCTTCCTGCTCCGCCTCGGCGATTTCCCGGCCCAACGCCTCCGCCGTCCGCTCCACCTGCTTGGCGTCCACCGCGACGCCCCCCAACTCCCTGAGCAGCGTTTCTCCCTCCGCGAAACTCACCATCGACGCCGCCAGCCCGGTCATTCGCACTAACGCCGGCGACAAGGACGCGCCGTCGATGCCCAGATCGCGGTCTCGGGGACAAAATCCCGCCCCGCACGACGCGCAGTGATAATAAGCCCGGGACAAGGTTAACTCGCCCAACACGGTCTTGAAGGTTTTTTCGCGCCGGCCCGCGTAACGCGCCTCGCGTCCGCAACAACACGGCAGCGACGGCCCGGCGTGATCCGATGCGTCGGCGTTCAATCGACGCTCCACCGCCCGAGCCGCCAACGCCAGCGCCTGGCGGCGCGCCGCCGCCTCGATCGCCTCGAAGTCGATTTCCGAAACGGCTCCCTCACCGATCAGCGCTTCGATTTCGGCCTCGATTTCCTTCGAGAAGGACGCTTTGAAGCCCCCTTTTTGGCCGCCTCCTCCGAGGCGGCCTGCACCGGCTCCAACTCCGCGTCGGCCCATTGTTCCGCCGACTTCAAAACCTCCTTGACTAGCGCACGAAACTCCCGCGCATTCTGAATCTGTCCTTGAACCATGGTCGCGGCTTCTTTTGTCAGATATCGCGTGCGCGTCTTTCCCCGGTCTTGTGTCGTGAGAGTGTAATACGGTCCGTGGCGGGCCGAAGGATCCTTTTGGCAAGGGCAGCTCTTCTGGCCGCACTTCATCCAACGTTCGCCGACCCACCCACTACGCATCGGGTGCGGATGGCTCAATCTCTCGGACAATATCCTGGTCCGCGATCCCGGATCGGAAATGGTTGGCATGGGATACTCCTACTGTTATATTCACTGTAGGATACACCAAAGAAATAGCCGACGCAAGAAATTTCCAACATTCCTGACGTGCGCCCCAATCTTTGTCTTGTCTTGAAATGGATTTGCTTCATAATCATGGAACAAGCGAACGGGGAGGTTATTCATGAAAATCGCATACATGGTGTTTTGTTTGATGATCACGCTGGCTATCGCATCGGCGGCGATTTCCTGCGGCGATGATGACGACGATGACGACAACGACGACGCGGACGACGGTGAACCGGGCTGCTGCTACTGGGCCGGCGACGAGGGCGCGGTTTTCGACAGCGACATCGCCGGAGACACGGATGAATGCGTCGAGATGGCCGAAGAGTCGGTTGTCAATCCCGACGCCCTGGCCGTGGAATACGTGGACGAAAACGTGAACTGCGAAGACGATGACCTGGCTCCCGCCTGGTGGGGATGAAAAGTCCATAGTGAGGAGTTGTCCCGCGCGGTTTGAAATATGGATGATTTACTTTCGCGCCAGTCAACGCCCAAAAAGTCACGTCACTGTTTGATTTCATGAATACTGCCGCCGGGATTCGAACCCGGGGCTTCCTGATCCGCAACCGGCCATACCCGGATCGTCAATCTCGTTGACCGAGATCACGCGCGCTCCATTTTTTCAAATTTGACAAAAGCTTCACCGCGAATTATCATCGACAGTTGCGCTAGGTGATCGAGCAGACGTTTCGCCGATTACTCGTTGACAGGCGCTGTCGCTTGGTCATTTCTGGGCGCCGGAGAGGTTGCCGAAATCAAGTATATGTTGACCCGCCAGACCGGCATCGAACTCGTCGCCGTGGTGGAGATATAGCCGAAGTCGACGGTCTTCCTTGGCCTGGATGTGCAGGGGGTGGAGCAACTGGCGGGAATGGAATACGACGCCATCCTGCTCGCGGAGCAGTTGGACGACAAGGATTTGCGACTGAATCAGGTTATCCTCAGACACCAGCTTCCGCCCGAGAAAATCGTGACTTTCACGGGCGAGCGGATCTTAGTTGCGGCCCGCGACCGGCGGCCTGTCGCGGAGCAGGATGAGGAACGGCAGTGAGTACCGACCGCGCCGAATCCACCGCGAAAACCCTTGTCATCCAGCCTCCGAAGGGTTGGATCGGGCTCGACATCGGCGAATTGTGGGCGTATCGCGAACTGCTGTTCTTTCTTATCGTGCGCGACATCAAAGTAAAATACAAACAGACTTTCCTGGGGATTGCTTGGGCAGTGCTGCAGCCTTTGACCTACACCATCGTCTTTTCCCTGTTTTTCGGCCGTTTGGCCAAGATCCCCTCGGAAGGGCAACCCTATGGGTTGTTTTCCTTCACGGCGCTCATTCTTTGGACCTACTTTCAAACAGCGCTCAACTTTACCAGCACAAGCCTTGTGAGCAATAACCAACTAATCTCCAAGATATACTTTCCACGCCTGCTGTTGCCCACAGGCGCCTCCCTGGCGGCGCTAGTTGATTTGCTGATCACGCTGGCGCTGCTAATGATCATTCTTCCGATATACGGCGTGCCCATAACACTCCGGCTGCTATGGGCTCTGCCTTTCATTGTATTGGCTGTTCTCACAGCCCTGGGCGCGGGGATGTTTCTCTCGGCGATCAACGTGAAATATCGGGATGTTCAGTACACGATGCCATTTCTTGCACAGCTCTGGCTCTTTCTTTCTCCAGTAGTCTATCCCTCCAGCATGGTGCCGGAGGGACTGCGTTTTCTGTACGGATTGAATCCCATGGTGGCGGTGATCGAAGGGTTCAAGTGGGCGGTTTTGCCCGACATGAATTTCCCTTCCGTTCCCATGATGACGATTTCGGCGACAATCATTCTTTCCCTATTTGTCGGCGGCGCTTATTATTTCCGGCGAATGGAGAAAGAATTCGCGGACGTGGTATAGAATATGGGCGATACTGCAATATGCATACAAGGCCTCGGCAAAAGGTACAGGCTGGGCACTGTGACGAAGGCTTACGACACCCTTCGCGATACGATAACCGAAGTGATAAGCCGCATGGGCAAAGGAAGCGCCCAAAAAAGTGTGGACAAAAGCCGTTACATATGGGCTTTGCGTGACCTGGACCTGAGTATAAAACAGGGCGAGGTCCTGGGAATCATCGGTCGAAACGGCGCGGGCAAGTCCACTTTGTTGAAAATCCTTTCCCGAATCACTTCTCCGACAAAAGGGCGTGTGGAAATCAAGGGGCGCGTGGGAACGTTGCTCGAAGTGGGCACCGGATTCCATCCTGAATTGACCGGACGCGAAAACATCTTTCTCAACGGCGCGATCCTTGGCATGACCCGAGCGGATATCCGGAAAAAGTTCGATGAAATTGTAGCCTTTGCCGAGGTGGAAAAGTTTCTGGATACCCCGATCAAGCGCTACTCGAGCGGCATGTATGTGCGCCTGGCTTTTTCCGTGGCCGCCCACTTGGACCCTGAGATCCTGATCGTGGACGAGGTGCTGGCAGTGGGGGACATCGCTTTCCAAAAAAAATGCCTGGGGAAAATGGGAGATGTCGCTTCCTCGGGCAGGACAGTGCTTTTCGTCAGTCACAATATTGGTGCAATAACCAAACTATGTAAGACAGCTTTACTGCTTGATAAAGGCTCCCTGGTAATTTCAGGCAACACCGACAATGTCGTTGAGCAATATCTTAAGCAGACGGAGATTTCAGTGGCCGAGGTCTCCCGCAATGTTAAGCCTGAATCCCGGGTTGGTTTTGAACGTATCTGGGTGACTAACAGCAAGGGAGAAACCAGTCCTGAAATTGAAGTCAATTCCCACTTTACCATCAACATCCTTTTAAATGTGCAAAAGAAAGTGCTGAATGTTGATATCAGTGTGCTGATTGAAAGCATTCGGGGAACCAAAGTCTGTTTTACAAGCTTATCAGACCTTAACGGCGGGGATATTTTGCCTCTGGAGCCCGGGCGGCGCCATTGCAAAATTCAAATACCCGGCAGATTTTTAATTCCGGATACCTACCGGTTGCTTGTAGAAGCACATGTTCCAATGGTCATGAAGGAGGACTATTGCACGGATTTGTCCATTGCCATCGTGGATACAAAGGCGACTCAGACCTATACAAGCGACGCTTGGCAATATGGTTGCGTGATCGGAAATTTCAAGTGGGATATGGAAACGTTTTCACCTGACTCCAAGTAGTGTTCCAATAAAGAGATGTAGGTTGAACAATTTAAAAGGCATTATTTTCGGAAGCTATTGGATGGGCGCAAACGATATTGTTTATCTGATGGCTCAGGAACTTAAGCGCCTTTGCGATATGACTGTGGTCGACGTAAACTGTTACTCCAAGACCCCCAGTGAATGGGTATCCAATGATTATTCCTTTGATAAAAATACTCCTGTGCGCTGGCTGGACACCGGGAAAGTTCTGGATCTCATTGAAAAGGTAAATCCGGATTTCATCCTGGTCAACGCAGGTGGAATCTCACTACATCTTGATATTTTCTCTGAACTGAAAAGGCGTAACATTGTGACTGCCGGGATAGCGCTTTCAGATCCGGATTGGTTTTCTTGCCATGGAAGGATCTTCTCCCGTCATTACGATATCTATTTCACCAATTCTCTATATTCCCTGGAAAATCAGTACGCCAAAAACACCAATGTTCGGATTTTTCCCTTTGCAGCCTCATCTCTTCTTCATCGCCCTTTGCCCGAGGTTGAAAAAATATATGATGTCGTAGTTGTAGGGCATGCCAGACCCGAGCGAAAAAGAATTGTAGGCATGCTTCAAAAACATTTTGCCGTAGGGCTTTTCGGTGATGGCTGGGGCGGTGACGCCGGTGCGGTCAATGGCGAAAAACATGTGGAGGCGATCAATTCCGGTAAGATATATTTTTCCTTCGCCTCCACCTGTGCAAATTTTATAAACGTAAAAGTCGGTCTGTTTGAAGCTGCCGCCTGCGGATCATTCATTTTAACCCGGCAATTTGACGAGCTTTCCCGATATTTCCGCTATGGACTGGAAGTCGTTGGGTATGAGCAAGAAAAAGACCTGCCGCTTATTGTTAAATGGTATCTTGAAAATGACCATCTCAGGAACTGGGTCGCCGGCAATTGCTATCAAAGGTTTTTGAAGGATCATACTTTAGAACATAGAATGCAAAGGGTGCTCGATGAAATCAGTCGCTGCAAATTGGGATAGCCTTTGGGCGAAGCCTCTCAAATACGGTCATCTTACCGGCTGGGAACGAAAGATGTTTTGTTCAATCGGCGAGTTGATCATAGACATAGACCGGCCGCTGGTGCTTTCCGCCGGCTGTGGGCGCGGCCTGATCGACTATTGGATCGTCCGGGTCTTTAACTGCAAGGTCAGTTTGCTGGACTCTTCCAAAGTGGCGATAAAGAATCTGAAAAAGTCTTTCCAGAAAATCAACGCCGAGAATTATGAGCTTACCCTCGGAGACATTTTTTCTATTCCCTACGAAGATAAAAAATTCGACCTTGTATGGAACGAGGGAGTGTTGGAACATTTTTCAATGGAGCAGAGGGTCATCGCGTTAAAGGAAATGGCTCGAACATCAAAAGACAAAGTTCTTCTAAGTGTGCCTTATGCCGGGTGCAAGCCCTATCTGCTTGCTAAAAAATGGCTGGAGGACAACGATCAATGGAGTTGGGGCGTGGAAACCCCCATTGGTTCCCTGGAAGATGAATTCGCCCAAGCCGGATTGAAAATGATCAGCCAGACACCTATAGGTGGGAAGCGAACGACCTTGAACTATGTTGAGATGGTGCCTGAAAAACACCGGCAAGAAATCCTTTCTCAATTGAGCGATGAGGATTTGGCAACTCCCGCTCACCTTATGGCGACAGGGACCGTGAATGACTGAGCCGTTGGAAAAAGCGGAAAATTTTCTTTTGACCTGCATTAGAAAAGGTCTGGCGCATTCCTTTGATACGGTGACTGGAAAATGGGTGAAGCCCTATCCTGAAGTTACCGGCTATCTTCTGTCATATTTTGCGAAAAACGCTCCGGACGCACCAATGGAGATTTTCGCCGCCGCAAAAAAGCTTGCCGGCATGCAGCATCCCAGCGGCGGCTTCCCCAGCTTTTTCAGACACGATATTCTGTATACATTTGATACGGCGCAGATCCTCCACGGGTTTGCCAGCCTGTACAAGTGGACAAAAGAGAATAGATTCCTGGAAAGAGCCCAAAAATGCGCTGATTTCATACTGGATATGCAACTGGTAAACGGAGCGCTGTTTCCCATGTTTGATCTTGTAAAAAACGCCAAATACGTTGAAATAAAAGGCGGCACATGGGGGACAACCTTTTCCTTTATTCAGGTCAAAAACATTGAGGGGCTTTGCCTGTTGCAGGAACTTACCGGCGACGACCGCTATAAACAGGCATCAGAAAAACTTGTTGGTTTTGGAAAGAAAAACTGCGATTTGACTTACACCCATCCCGGAGCATATTGCCTGGAAGGAATGTGGGCGATTGGCGAACATGAGTTTGTTGCAAAAAAGCTAAAGGAACAGGTGATTGGAAGGATAGAGAAAAACGGTTTTTTGCCTTACGGCAAAGACCTTTCCTACTCCTATGTGTCCGGCAGTGTGCAAATGGCGATACTATTGTTCAAAACCGGGTTTAAAGAGCAAGCGACCCTGATCCGGGAGTGGGTGAAAAAGGTGCAAAGCAACCATGAAAGCGGCGGGTTGTTTCAGTATGCCAACAAAGAAGGGCAATTGGATTCCACTGTCCATTCAGAAATAAATTCCTGGGGAACAAAGTATTTTTGTGAGCTTGAAAGGCTGTTTTTATGATTCGTTTTTTTTCCCGGAATCCCTATGAATGGACAAAGGTCAGCGATGAATTTTTTAAAGTCATTTTCGGGTTTATCCAAAAAAACATGAAGATTCTGGAAATGGGTTCCTCCACAGGGCATATCTCGTTCAAGCTGGCGCAAAAAGGGTTTGATGTTACCCTGCTGGATATTCGAAGGGATGTGATCTCAACAGCCCGGGAGATTTTCAAAAACCACGAAGTCGCCGCCGAATTTATAAAAGAAGACATTTTCAAGCATCGCGCAAAATACGATATCATTTGGAACAGCGGTCTTGTTCAGTGTTTTGACACACCGGGAAAAATGAGACTGATTTCCCATGCCGCCGGGCTTTCAAAAAGGTTGCTGCTATTTTATCCCGATACTGACAGTGCTGGCAAAAAACTTGGACAAAACCGGGAACAGACCCCAGGTGTAGGCGATGCGAAAGAATATTCGGTCAAGGAAGCGCCGGTTATATTTGCAGATTATTTCGATAGAATTCATCACGGGCGCATACCTGGAAGGAAAACGGATATGCCCTTTGATATGCTCTGGGTTTTCGGAGACCGGTCATGAAAATCGGCCTTATCGGATGGTACGGACATAACAACGAAGGCGATGAGAGGATACTTTATTGCCTGAAAAAATTCTTTGGAGAGCATGAAATTTTCGTCGCCGAAGCCTACGATGATGCGATCATGAAAATCCATGAACTCAACAAGTGTGACTTTGTTTTATTCGGCGGCGGCGGGCTTATTTTGCGAGGCTATGGCCGGTACTCGGTATTGTTTGAGAAGATGACCGCCAGATTTGGCTGCGTTGGGTTGGGCATTGAAAGCAAACATAAATCCACCCTCGATCTTATTGATGTAATAAAAGAAAAAGCTGAGTTTATTCTGGTGCGCGACAAAATGAGCTTGGCGTTTTTCGAAAACCACTTCAAAGTTATCCTCGGGCCCGACCTGACCTTTTTATATCCCTTTCATCAAGTGCCCGAAGTTCGTTCCAACACCTGCGGAGTAAACCTTCGCCACTGGCATTACTGGAAAGGTGAATACCAGGGCAGGTTCCATTTTCTCATGAAGGCTATCGAAAGCCGTATTCCGAAATTCGGCTTGATCTATCCAATGGCAAAATGGGATTCGGGCAAAGCGGTGGAAATTCTCAGGGACGAGTTTGACAGGCTGAATCCGATTTCTTTGTATAACGAGGATACTCAAACATCGGACTTCAATTATATGAAGAAGTATTTTTCCGAAGTGTCAAACTGGTTTTCATACGAACAGTACAAAACCTTCAGATATTTCATTGGGATGAGACTTCACTCGGTCGTGTTTGCGACTCAGATGGGAATTCCTTTTATCTCCCTTTCTTATCAAGGGAAAAACAGCGCCTTTTGCAAGTCAATCGGTATGGAAAAATATTCACTAGCCCTACAGGATTTCTCCAAACTACCTAAATTAATAAACAACTTGAAGGCCGATTATTCAGAAATCCGCAGCAACTTGATTGAACGGACCAGAATCAATCGCGAAGAAATCCGGCATATCATGAGCCGCATCAATGACCTGATGACCGGCCGATCCGAAAGGCTGCTTTAATGGCGATAAAAGCGAGATTGGCATCGATAATTGACCGGCTGATTCATAAGCCCGTGCCCAAACTCGACTCGGAACTCGAGTTCTGGCGAGGCTGGTTTGCCGAACATGGTTCTGAACCGGAAACCGAATATTACCGGAAATTTATGATGGATATGGGCAACGTCGCCGATGCCGCCTTTTTTGACGACAAAATTTGCCTCGACATCGGTTGCGGACCGAAAGGTTCGCTTACCTGGCTTACGAACGTTAAGGTCGCGATTGGGTTGGATCCGCTTGCCGATCGTTATATGGAGTTTGGCGTCGCAGACCATAACATGATTTATCTGCAGGCTGAAAGTGAGAAGATTCCTCTTCCCGGCAACTATGTTGATATCGTTTTTTCGATGAACAGCCTGGATCATGTCGATAATCTGGATCAATCATGCAAAGAAATTCGGCGCGTTTTGAAAAAGGGCGGCTATCTGATCGGAAGTTTCAATCTCAATGAACCAAAAACGGTCAACGAGCCGTGGACCCTGACCGAATCGATCCTTGAGGAAAAGCTATTTCAAGGATGGAGCCGAGAGTACTATGAGATACGACCAAAGCTAAATAGCAATGAGCATTTTGGTCCATATCGTTATTTTTATGAAGAGTGTTCGGAAGAGCTGCGCCAAGCGGTTGGACCAAAAGCACTCTGGTGCCGTTTTAAAAAGAAGTAAACTTTGGTAATCCTCGAAGAACCTCTTTCATCGGGAATTCTGGCTGGCATTTGAACCCGTAACAGGATGATAATTTTATATATCGATTGCTGAACGGGGTTTTTCAGGAGCGACTTTTTAGCTGGAACCGCCGCGGCGCGCCACGAGTCGCTTTATCCGCCGCCTCGTCGCCCAAAGGGCGAGTGGCGCATACGCCAACGCAAAAACATGATTTGCAAAAACTATGCTTTTTGCGGTCAGTGTGCCTAAATGGAAAAATTGATATCCCCGCAGCAAATCCGCCAAAACACGTCCCACCGGAACAGTGATCATTTTATTGTAAGCATATCCGAGGCGGAATTCACGGGACCATTTTTCGCGGTAGTCTCTTTCCAAAGCGGGAACCATTGTAATGTGGCCGCCGGCGGTGAAAATCAGATTCGCGGCGTCAACCGATTTCATCGTCTCATTGAGGGAAAGCAGGTTAGCCAGCCCGCGCGGCACAGCGATCACGCCCGGAAAGGCCTGCCCTTTTGCCGACGCACTGGGCGTCCCCGGTGGAAGCGTGGGATACAGATACACCGATCGATTGGGAGGCAGACTTTTCATGCGTGAACGGAAGAAGGAATTCCACTTTTGGCCGATCAGCATCCAGTCGGCATCGCCTGTCGGATGTTTGCGTTGTTCGAACGCAAGCGCAGGAAGATGACGAGCCATGGTCGCACGGGTTGCGTCTGAGATACGCTCCGGGATTGTCCGAGTTAAAGAGTTTTGATGGTTGCGAATGAAGTATAAGGGCAAATTCAGATGTTTAAACTGAAATCGTTTTGCGGCGCGTAGCCAAAAATCGAAATCCTCCGCGCCCATAAGAGATTGGTCGTAATCTCCCACTTCCGATTGGACAACCGAGGAGTAAAGAAAACAGAAGCCCACACGATTCCCATGCGTCCAAGCGCCTGGCGGCGGTAATGCGCGGGCTCGACCCGTAATATGGTTTTTGTGGTCGATCAGGTAACTATCCGCGTATGCCACATCAAACTGGGGTTTAGCTTTTAAAGCCGCCATCATGAATTCAATGGCTCTCGATCTATAAAGGTTATCGTCGGAAGTCCAACTCAAATATTTCCCTCTTGCGGCCTTCATGCCGGTATTGAGAGCTGCCGGCAGCCCCAGGTTTTGAGGATGGTAAAGGACGCGCAATCGTTCATCACCGAAGTTCGCAAGAATTTCTTCCGTTCTATCCGTTGATCCATCCACAACCACAATAACCTCAAATTGTCTAAACGTCTGGCAAAGGCAACTGGCCAATGACTGCGCGAGGTATCTTTCCCCGTTGAATGTCGGCAAAACAATAGAAACTTCCGGATCAGGCATTTTGGATTCCGGGTCAAATGCAGCCTTGGCAGATCCTGTCGCTTTCATTAGTCTATCCCGTGAGTAAAACTCCAGAATGGTCTGTTTTTAAGTAGTTTACAGGAAATCTGACCCACTGCAACAGCGAGGCTTGATGGGAATGATCGGTGCCTGACATCTCTGTCATCCTGCCGGTGTACAACGCCGAGCGCTTCGTCGGCGAAGCGGTGACGAGCATCCTCCGGCAGACGTGCGCCGACTTCGAACTGATCTGCATCGACGACGGCAGCACCGACGGAAGCGGGAGCGTGCTCGCCGCCTTTGCCGACGATTCGCGGGTGACGGTCGTCACGCAGGAGAACCGCGGCCTGGTCGCGACGTTGAACCGGGCGCTCGGCCTGGCCGCCGGCAGGTACATCGCGCGCATGGACGCCGACGACGTCGCCGACGAAAGGCGGTTGGAAAAGCAGGTCCGCTTTCTGGCCGCTCGCCCGGATGTCGGCGTGGTCGGAACGTGCGCCTGGACGATCGACGAAAGCGGCAATCGACGGGGATTCTTCCCGGTGCCGCTCGGCCGGCGGGCGACCTGCCGTAAGCTGGCGGTCGGCAGCCCGTTCATCCACCCGAGCGTGATGGCGCGTAGCGAGGTCTTCGAGAGGCTCGGCGGGTATCCGGATGTCCGACACGCCGAAGATTACGCACTGTGGACCGCCGCCTCCGCCTTCGGCATGGCCAACTTCCCCGAGCCGTTGCTGCTCTATCGCCATCACGGAAAAAGCGTGTCGCGGGAAAACGCAGGGACGCAGTCGATCAACCACCGTCGGGTCCGCGCCGCTCATTGGGCGAGGCGGCCACCCGAGCCCGATGCGCCGCGGGCGTGGTCCGTCGACGTCGCGGCCTTGCTGGCCGAGGAGCGCGAGGCGGCGGGCGACGCCGACGTCGCGCCGTTTTTGCGCGATCTGTTTTACAACCGCGTGGCCGAAGCCAACCTCGCCTACTTTGCCGGCCGACCGGATATTGGGTTACGATGCCTCTTCGAGTTGCGACACTTCGCGGCGCACCTGGAGCCGGACATCGCGTCGCCCAAAGCCGTGTGGCCGGTCGTCTACCGCACGGCGCGCCTGACCGGTTTTCGGGCGGCGTGGCGTTTGTTTCGGACGGCGGCCGCGCCCTTTTTTCGGCGCACGGCCAAACGCAACCCGCTGTTTTCCTGGTGAGGATTTCACGAACTCATGACGGCCAGCGAAGAGATGACCAAAAAACCGATCGCGAGTGAGTGCGCGCCGGAGACGGCCGCCCGCCGAGTCGGCGGCGTGTCCCTTGGGCCCGAGTTCTGGGCGGCCGTCGCCTTAACCGTGCTGGCGGCGCTGCTGTTTGTCGGCTTCTTCGCCGGTTTTTCGTCCCCCGACGCGATGAAGTACGCCGATGTGGCGCGCAACTTCGTCGACGGCCGCGGCATGGTGTCCAACCTGGTCAATCCGCTGGGCATCATTCAAACGAAATACGACGAGCGATTGCCGGCCGCGCAAATCCGCCAACCGTACCGGCGGTACTGGGGTTTTCCGCTGGCGATCGCCGGCGCCTTCGCGTTGTTCGAGAAGAGCGAAACCGTCGTGGCGCTCGTGACGATGTTCTTCTGGGTCGTCGCCGGGACGCTGGTATTTCATCTGGGGCGGCGGCTTTTTTCGCTGCGGGCGGGGATGCTCGCCACCGCGATCTATGCGTTCAGCGGCACGTGGGCGGCGTACGCCATCGATGGGATGTCCGAGTCGTTCTGCCTGGCGTTGTTGCTCGGCGCGGCGGCGCTCGTTCTGGCCGAACGGCGCGTCTGGCCGGCCTTGTTGGCCGGGGTGCTCGGCGGACTCTCGCTTTTTGTGCGGCAACCCATGCTGTTCGTCACCCCGATTGCGTTGGCCGGATTCGTGCTGTTGCGCAAAAGCCGCCGGGCGTCCACGGCGGTCTTGCTGCTCGTCGGATTCGTCGGCTTCTACACCGCGCGCGGTTGGCTGGATGAAAACGTTTTTTTCGTCACGCCGCCTTTCGAGGCCATGCGCATCGCGAGCGAGACGCCAGCCGTCGCTTCGTCCGACGCGCCGGACAAACCGGCGCCGCTTTTCGCGGTGGCGAAGCTGACCCGGATTTTCGGTTCCGGTTTGTTCGTGTTTTCGGCCGAGTTCCCGGGCCACGCGATGGAACGTTCGGTGGATGTGCCCGCCTACACCGAAGAGCGCGTCCGCGAAAGCCTGCGTTTGAAGGCGCCGCACAACCTTTCGCTGCTGTGGCGCGCGGCGCTGTTGAAGCTGGGCAATCCGCTGCTGGTCGGTTTTTTCGTTGTTGCCGTGATCGTGCTCCGGCGCGATCGAACGACGTCGATCCTGGGCGCGACGATTCTGGCGCTGGTAGCCGCGACGGGCGCGGTCGGCCTGCTGCTGTTTATCATGCCGCGCTACTTTCATCTGTATTTGCCGCTCATCTTTCTGGTGGTCGCCGGCGGATTCGACCGCTGGCTGGCGCGATGGGATGAAAGACGCGTCGCGGTTCGCCGAATGCTGACGGCGGCGATCGTCCTTGCGCTGGCCTACCCGTGGATCTTCGTTTCCGCTTTTTCGTTTCTGCCACAGTTGGGGATGCCGCCGTTGACGCAAGTCGGACAATGCCGGCAAGCGCGGGAGATCGGACGGTTTGTCGCGGCCAACACGGAGCCGAACGCAATCGTCTTCTCCGACGTTGCCTGGATTACGGCATGGCACGGCAACCGCCCGAGCATCTGGCTGCCGCTGGACCCGTCCGCCGTGGAACGCGTCGCCCGCTGGGTGGAGGCCGATCGCCTGTTCCTGTCGCTGGAGGATCCGCAAGGTTTCGGCATCTGGAGTCAGTGGCTGCAGGATTACCGGGAGAAGAAGCCGAATCTGCCGCTGGGCGACTGGCGTCTGGAAGCGGGACGGCAGGGCGTGAACCGGCCGATGTTCCTTTTCGCCCGGCCCACATCGTCAAGCACCCAAACAATTGAGAAAGTTGATGATGAGCAATAATCGCAATGTGGTTCACATACTGCTTCGCGAAGCTGCACGCGAATCAGCGATTCAACGAGTGGTTCGCTCCTTGGCCCATGAAGGATACTCGGTAACCTTGCTGGTATTGCCGGAAGGTCCCGTACCGGATGTCTCAGACACGCCGAATTTGCATATTGAACAAGTTCGGCTTGTGAGCAGAAGACGAGCCGGGCAGTCAATATTTTCTCGATTGATCCAATTCATGGAATTTTGTTTCCGTGCTTTGAAACGCATAAGGCAGTTACGCCCTAAACTCGTACATTGTTATGACGTTCAACCATTGCCACTTGGTTTTTTGGCAAAGCTTTTTACTCGAACTTTGGTTGTGTATGATAGTCGTCATATTTGGTCGACCATTGGAAAAAATCGTATTATTATATTTGGACACTGGTTGGTGGAACGGCTGCTTCTTCCTTTCTGCGATGCCACAATAGTTAATAATGACGCGGCTTCAGCCTATTATAAAAAACGTTTTGGTCATGTCACTGATCTCGTTTTGTGGTATGGACCAGAGCCGGTTCATCCTGACATGAAACTCGACATTCTCTCACTAATTCCCGACAAGGAAATTGCGGATCGATGCCGGCGCGAAAAAGCCGGAAAAATTCTGCACATAGGGTATTTACGCGCGGAACGAGGCATAGTCCAACTTATCGACAGTATGGAATTTATCAATAACAGTGTATTGATATTTCTTGGTCCGGATATTTCCGGCCGTCGTGAATTTGAACGACTTGCGGGACAAAAGCAGTGGGCGGATCGAATTCTCTTTCTGGATGCAGTTCCTTGGAGTCTGGTGACCAGATATGCCGCTAGCTGTGACGTTGGCGCCATGCCCCTGCAAAATAAAAATGTACACCTGTACCTGAACAGCCCCAACAAATTATTCGAGTGCTTGATGGCCGGGATTCCCGTAGTCGTCAGCGACTTTCCCGTCATGGGAAAACTTGTGCGCGACTATGACGTCGGTGAGGTGGTCGACGAAACCGATCCGCGGGAAATCGCCGCGGGGATCAGGCGGTTGCTGGACGATCCGGACCGCATGGACGCGGTTCGCCGCAATATTCCGCGCTTCCAGGCGGAGTTTTCATGGCAACGTCAATCGCAGGCGCTTTTGAACTTGTACCAGCGGTTATTTGAGCGTTAGTCGGCCCCTTTCGGCGACGCCTCTTGTTGTTGGCGTGGTGAAGGATTTCGCGTTTTTCCCGTATCCCCTTCTGCTTCGGTTCCAATGCGAAGCTTCGCGCAGGCGATGACCTGGGCGTCGATCCCGATCCGCATGTGATCGAGGTCGCGCGCGTGGCAAAAAAAGCATTTGCATTTTCGAACACGCGCAAAATCTCACCGGCCTTGCCGCCCGGTGGGTGCGCCTGACCGAACGCCGCCATTTCGCCGAATACCTGCGCTTCGACCTGCCCGTCTATATGAAATCCCTGGATCTCGCGCACGAAAAACACGAGATTGTCAGCCGAATGTTTAAGTTGGAGGTGTTTGGAAAGTGAATTTATCCGCGAGTCTACGCTTGGTCACTAACAGAGCCTTAGTAAAGGATCCTTTACTAACGCTTATTCAAAGTAAAAGTTCCTTTACTATTTACTAAGAATGAAACAATTGCTTTACATTCGTCATTGCTGAGGTGAAAATAGTACCTACCATTAGCACTCGAAATTGGAGTAAGAAAAAATGGGTGATGACACTAAATTAAAAAGTGGCGCGCCTTCTTTCGCTGATATTCAAAATTCCTTTCAAAACCAGATGAATCGAGCGGTTCAAGCCATGGATGTGGATTTCTCGCCTCTGACAAACCTGATACAAAGGTGGGATGAGAGAGAAGAAGAGAAGCTTCAGTTGCTTAAAGACAAGCAAGCTGTTTATATTTTCGTCGATCAAAGCAAAAATATTACTAATGTTGAAGTGAAAATTCCCGAAGAAGTTGCGGAACAAATTCTTGTCACACTTCAAGAGCTTCTTAAAGAACGCGGGGTTCCACAGGCAGAAAGAAATGGAATTATTGATTCCCTGAAAAACTTGTTTGTTATTTCTGGTGGAATCGTTTCGATAAGTGATCTCCTCCTCAAAATCACTGATGCAATACTCACGATCAAAGGTTTGAAATAAAACAACCAATCCCTTTTTGGAAGCAAATCAAATCCCGTCAGGGATGCCGGTTAATAGCGAAGGGCTTTAGCCCTGGAAATGGAGATTGATTCATTTCAAACAAACCCCTGACAAGGGGTGTAGGTTATTTTGCATAAATAATACGCACTCGATTTCCGATTGAACCTTCACCCCTATCCAGGGGTTTCGGCGGATATGGGAAACCGAATTTCTTCCAGGGTTGCACCCTTCGCTACTGACCTGCGCCCTATCAGGGCTCAATAAGGTTAATACCTTTTATATTCGGCAGCCTTTCCCTAGCAGCCGCAGCAGCCGTCGTCGTCGTCGTCATCATCGTCGCCGTCGCCGGTGGCGTCGTCGTCATCGCTTTCGGTGTCGTCATCGTCGTCCAGGTCGTCATCCTCTACGGGTGCGTCGGTCGGTTCGACGAAGGGGCTCGCGTGGCCCAGATAGCCGTTTTCATCCTCGGCGCGCATTGAAAACGCCGTCGCGTCCGGCGCGGTTACGGTAAAGCGCAGTTCGTGGCCGCCGTAAATCGGCGTGGGCGTATCCAGCTCCGTGGCGTCAGTGAAGCTCTTTTCGCCGGTATCCGTCACGTAGCGAAGATCGTATTTGGCCGCATAGCCGCACATCCAGTCGTCGCCCGGCGCGGTCACCACGATCTCGAATTTGTCCGGATCGTCGGTGAAGTACACGCGCAGATCGCCCGGCACGGCGGGAGGCAGCGTGTCCTGGCCGAGCAGGCCGGTGTTGCGCTCGTCGTGATGGAACGACCACCACTCGGCGTTGAGGCCCGAAGCCCTGCAGGCCTGTCCCTTGGCTTCCCAGGCGAAAAGCCAGCCTTCGTGCGTGTGGGCTACGACTTCGAACTTGCCGTCGTTGTCGATGTCGCCCACCGCAGGGGAGCCCAGATGCGCGTGCTGCGTGTATTTCGGCCAGCCGTCCGGCGCGGCGCCGTATTGATTCCAGGCGTAGAGGATGTATCCCATGGATCCGGCGATGAGTTCCTGCAGCGTGTCGCCGTCCAGGTCGGCGATAATCGGATTATGCAAAAACTGAATATCGTCCACGCGCTTGCGGAAACTCTCGCCCATCCACTCACCCAGCGGCCAGCCCAGAACGTTGAACGTCAGCGGCCAGAAATATCCGTCGGTCTTGTTGAGAAGGCCGGCGGTCGGCGTGAAGTACCAGGGATCGCCGCCTTCTTCCATGGCGCCCCAAAGCCCCGCCGATGAATCGGTGAGATTGAAGGTGCTCCAAAGCATCTGCGTGACCGTGCGATTGTTCGAATAGCGCACGACGATGGGCAGGAAGAAGAAGGTGCCCGTTCCGATGTACGTGATATCGTCGCCCACGTATATCGCCGGGGAAGACGAGGTTCCCACGGTCAGGGGCGGAATGGGCATGGCGTCGCCCAGAGGCGCGGGCGTGGCGACGGGCCAGCCGGGAAGAAACGGTCCGCCGGCGTGCTCCGTACCGTCGTGGAAAACGGCGTACAGCCGCGACATGGCGAAAAGCTCTCCTTCGCAGACTTCCGTGGTGCCGATGACCACCGCGGGATATTCGGAAATGTCCGGATCCTCGTTATCCGGATCGAGGATCGCCGCGGCGGGAGACGCGATGACCTGCGCCGGTGTGAAACGATCGCAAACCAGACCTTCGGGAACCTGCTCCTCATTGGATTGCAAAAGAACCGGCCATCCCGGCACCCTGTCCGCCACGCCGTCCTGATCCTCGTCGAAGGGTTTCCAGGCGTAAAGTTTTTGATCATAGCCCCCGACGATGATGTCCAGGGCGCCGTCGCCGTCGAGATCGGCCATGGTCGGCGCGCTCATGAAGCCGTTGCCGTGGCCGTATTCGTAAGAGGTGACGCCCGGGCCGCTCGGCCTGGGATCGGATTCCACGGGAAATCCCGGCAGAAAAGGTCCGCCCTCGTGGTCGTTGCCGTCGGGCCAGATGGCGTACACGCGGCCGCCGATGGTGGCGGTCACGATGCACGGAACGCCGTCGCCGAAAAGATCCGCCACCATGGGCGATCCGATGTGCCCGTCCTCGTATAAAGCCGGGGGATCAATGTTCACGGGAAAACCCGGCGCCATGGCGAATTCGCCGGTTTCGGCGTCGCGTTTATAGACTTCGATAGTCGCGTTGGACGTGGCCAGAACGATCTCCAGCGCGCCGTCCGGGTCGCCGTCCAGATCGTACAGGACCGGGCTGCCTTCGCCGGATCGGCCCAGGTACATGGGGAATCCCGGCGCCAGGCCGGTTTTTTCATCGTTGTCTATATCGACAGCGATGGCCTTGCGCGCTTCGCCCAGAACCGTCGAGCCGTCGCCGGCTTCGTACGTAGCCTGCACGCGGATCGAAAGCATTTTGTCCCAGGGCGTTTGCGCGGGAAGTTTCAGGGCTTCGAGATCGATGTTGGAAGCCACGTCGATTGTGGCGATCAGCCCGTCGATGTCCGTACCCGAACCCGAGCCCACGGTGATGTACTGGTCGTCATCGGGCTCGCCGCCCATGGCGATCTGCACCACGTACTCGAAATCGCGGCCCCGGGCGCTGATCTGCCCTTCGATGTCGAGGGCAGGCTGCTTGTCGGGATTGAGGTTCGTCCACCACAGCGGAGAGGTGATGCGCACCGCGGGCGGGATTTTTTCGATAACGTTCAATGATGGAACGCCGAGGCTCATCAGGGCTTTTTCCGCGTTGACGCGCCCGTAACCCCAGTGCAGATCCCATCCTTCTTTACATCCGCCGGGGGTCACGGTCAGGCAGTGATCCTTGATGTCGTCCACGGTCATATTCATGATCTGCCGCACTTCGGCGGCGCTGATGTCGATGCCCCGCTCCAATGCGTAGGAGAAAATGAGTCCCGCCAGTCCGCCGCCGAGGCCCACGGATTCGCTGGTGCATGCGCCGGTGGACACGGCGTGGTCGATGCGCGCGCCGTAGTTCGTGCAATAACTTTCGATAAAGCCGACGGCTTCCAGGGTGAGCAGATCGCCGATGGGGGCGGGGGGTATGGGCATCACGCCCTTGACGTCGATCACGTCTTCGCCCGCCGCCGGGTAGAGGTGTTGAAAACCCATGGTGTCGCCGGAAGCGGCCACGGTGATGACGTCGTTTTCAAAGGCGTCGATAAAACTCTGCATGGCGTTGTCGGAATAATCCAAACCGCCCAGGGCCACCATCATGACCTTCGCGCCCATGTCCACGGCATAGTCCGCGGCGGCGGCCAGCGCGTCCAGGTCGGCGATGAGGCCGTCGGTCACGCGCACGCTCATGATCGAGCAATCCGGGCAGGCGCCGGGCTTGCTGCCCTTACCGTTGTCGGCCTGCGCCACGGCGGCCTGGCTGATCTGCCGCGAGTGGATGCCTTCCTCGAACTCGCGGACGCCGTAGGGCGTGTTGACGTCGCGGAAAAAATCCCAGCCGCTGACGTCGTCCACGAAACCGTTGCCGTCGCTGTCCACGCCGTCGGCGAAAGCGTCGATGAGATCCTGCGGGTCCACGTAGGCGCGGTCTTCGTGCTCGACGCGCGGGTCGTTCAGGTAATCGGAGCAGGAGATGCGCCCGTCGCCGTTGCAGTCATAGTCGCAGGGCGTTTCGCCGTCCTGGGGCTGGGGCAGTTCGCCGGTGTTGATGAAAAAGCGGTCGGCCAGTTCGGGGTCGTGAAAATCCGGCAGGCCGTTGTCCAGATCGGCGATCATGATTTCCGGGCGTCCCGTGTGGATTTTCCACGCGCCGGTGCAGTTGATGCCGGGTATGGTCTGCGGCTCGTTCGGATCGGTGCTTTCCGGATCCAGAGGATTGAATCCTAAAAGGACGTTGGAGTTGACGAAAACCGCCGTGAAGTTTTCCGGATCCCATTCCGGGCGCTCCAGGTCGTATGGCACGTTGGGAACGAACCAGTCGTATCCTTCCGGGAAATTGCCGTCGAAGGCGCCGCCGCCGACGTCCAGAAGGCCTGCGTCCACAACCACGCGATACGCCTTTCCGAAATCCAGATTCGCGCCGGGATCGATGACCACCGTGTCGTCGGCGACGTCGGTTTCGGCAAGCGTCACGGTTGCGGCTAGCGCGACGCCGTCGGGATCTTCCAGATATACGTTATCCGCAATCACCGTGGCGGGATCGAGGCCCGCGTCGAATATCAAGACGACATTCTCGCCGGGCTGCGTTTCAAAATCCGAAAGGTGCGGCGTCATGCCGACCAGGGAGTACGCCGCGGCCAGGCCGGGAAGAAGCAAAATTGCAAAAAAGATCATCGAGGCGGTTTTTTTCATTTTAAAAACTCCAGCCGGTATTTATAGGCGGCGTTATCTTAGCGGATTATCGCAATCCGGCAAACGGGCCGGCGAAACAACGTATTACTTCAATTAACGTGTCTGAAGAATGGTTTTTAAGTTTGTGAACCAATTTTGAAAAAGCGCATGCGCGCATTCTTCTTGACTAGAATCATATTCTAGAATACTATTCTAGTATGGTTATGATGGAATTATCGAGACAACAAAGAACGGAAAATCGAAAACGACAGATTCTAATGGCCGCCCTGCGGTGTTTTAACGAGCTCGGCTATACGGAAACGCCCGTGTCGCTTATCCGCAAGAAGTCCGGCGCCAGCACCGGGAGCATCTATCACCACTTCAAAAACAAAGAGCGTCTGGCCGCGACGCTGTATATCGAGGGAATCCTGGATTACCAGAAAGGGTATCTGAAACACCTTTCGGCCTGCCAGAACGCCAAAGCGGGCATTTTCGCCATCGTGCGTTATCACCTGTCCTGGGTAACCGAAAATCCCGAATGGGCGATTTATCTGAACCGGATGCGGCACGCGGAGTTCATGGCGGCAAGCGGCGAGCAGTTGAACAAGGCCAACGCGGATTTCATCCATGAAATCGGGGCCTGGTTTCGCGGGCATATCAAAGCGGGAAAAATCAGAAAACTGCCCGTGGAAATCTACGCGGCGCTTCTCATGGGGCCGCTGCAGGAATACACGCGCACGTGGCTTCGGGGAGATTCGGCTTTGAATCACGGGGATGCGGCGGCGTATCTGGCCGAAGCGGCATGGTCGAGCCTCAAACAATCTTAAACAACTTGGGGGAGTTGTCATGACGGATGCGGATATTCAAAAAATGATCGACGAGTTTTTGCAGGCCTGGAACTCGCGGGATGTGGACATGGTGGCGTCGTGCTACTCGGAAAATCTTGTCTATCGCGATCCCAATACGCGCGGGGAAATCACGGATCAGCCGTCCTTTCGCCGATATTTGAAAAAGCTGCTTTCGAGCTGGGAAATGACCTGGCATGAAAAAGAAGCCTTCAGGGCTCAAAAGCCCGGCGCCTGGACCTTTTTGTGGCGGGCCGATATCCGCAAGCCCGGCGGCGACGTTAAGGTCGTCGTCAACGGCATGGACCTCGTGGTTATCGAAAACGGCCTGATCGCGCGCAATGAAGTCTATTTCGACCGACTGGCGCTGGCGCCGCTTTTCGTCGGAAAAACGGAGGCGAAAGACGAGGGAATTTCGGATTTTCTCAAGCTCATGGACGGCTGATAAAACTCGCTTCTAACTTCCCGATTGAAGAGGTCGTCAATGGCGCTCATAAAAGAATATCAAAACGGTAATGCCGCCAGGATGGTCAGAAATTCGGTCGAACGGATGAAGGCGGGATCATGCCCGACTCCCGAAAACGAATTCGGGAAATTCCTGCTGCCGTTCGTTAAAAACCTATCTCCGGCGATTATTAATAATACGCAGATCAAAAAACTGATCGATGAAGCCCGCGTATGCGCCATGGGCTTCCGGGTCTGTCAATGCGAATATCCCAACGCTCCCAAAACCATGGCGATATTCCTGGATGATCTGGCCGAAGGGATGTTGGAATCGGGATTAGCGGTAATCGTTTCTAAAGAACAGGCGAAAAAAACCATTATCGAATGCCCGGGTAATCCGGTAATTACATCGAAGGTGGACGGAGCATACCGCGAAATTTGCAGGACTTACGCGCCCAACTGCCTTTACTGGAATATGGAAAAGCTCGGCGCCCGCTGCCTGATACGATCCAAAGACTTCGATTCCTTAAATAAAAATACGGACCCAAGGGAGTGAACATTGGAAAATACGAACATTGAAATCACCAAAAACCAACTGCGAAACCTTCTGACCAAAGGCTGGATGACGCACGACGCCATGTGGTTCGTCAGTTGCCTGCAGGAAGTAGGGATCGAAAAGACCAATAATTTGAATCTGTCGGCAATCTCGTTGATGGGCGCGATAGAAACCGGACGCATGCTCAAGGCTCTGGGCATGGAAAACGAGACCTTCGGCTCGTTTGAAAAATTCCATCGGTTTTTCGACGGCGCCGCGCAGTTCGTTATCCCGGAATGGATGGATTGTGAATTTTCTTATCCCGGTGAAAACGTTCTGGCCTGGCGGTGGAACAAGTGCTTCGCCCACGAGGGCGTATGCAAGCTGGGCCTGATCGATCAATACCGGTGCGGTGTGATGCACCGGATCGAAACCTGGCTCAAGGCCCTTAATCTGAAATATGAAATGCGTCCGCGAATCAAAGGATGCCTGATGCATGAAACCGGTTCATGCCGGGGTGAGTTTCATTTCCAGTTCGATAGTGATTAGATTTTTACTCACCATCCTCAACTGCCACCTCACGACATATCATACCATTTGCCAAGACCGGTGATTTTCGCTACTGCCGGTTTGTTTTTTCCAGGTGAATCTGATAATGAAGGCCCCTTGGCGCAAAGCAGCGTTTTTTAGGGAAAAAGAGGCCATGAAAAAACATTTCGCGATTGCCGCGGCCGCGGCGCTGATACTCATCTTTTCAGCCGGCGTCCTTCACGCTGAAAAATTGTCGGGGGATTATGAAATCCGGCAAAACGGCCAACTTATCGGCGCCGAAAAGTGGACCATTGAATTTTCCAAGGACGGTTCCTACGTTTCGGAATCCATGGGCTCGACCAAGCAGACCGATGGCGACAACCGGATACAAATTGACGATTCGACGCAGCTTCGGGCCGGCCTTTCCGGAACTTTTGACAGCTATGAGCGCGAAGTCAGCGTCGGCGGTTTGCCGCGCCGCCTGTCCCTTGAGTTCAGCGGAGTAAAATTTATCAGCCGCTTTCACTCGGGACAAAGCATCGTCGAGCGTAATATGGCGGCCCCGGGCGAATCCACGACCGTGGATTCGGGCGTCTTTCACCACTACAACATCCTGCTCCATTACGCCCGCGTTCACCGGGGATTTTCCAAACCCATTCCGGTGATTATACCCAGCGAACAAAGCAAAACGACGGCCTACGTGGATGATAGAGGCGAAGATTCGATCAACATCGGCGGGAAAAGATACAGGGCGCATCGTTACTTCATCGACATGGGGCTTTTCGGCGTGCAGGCCTGGGCGGACGAAAAGGACCGTTTGATTAAAATCCACATCCCGACGACGGGATTCAGCGTGATTCTAGCCGGATATCGCGGGCAGGCGGCCGCCGCGCCGAAAACCGATCCCGCCCCGCGCTGGGCGGTGGAAAAAACCGAGGCGACCTTTCCCGCGCCGGCGACCATCGAGGGCGTCAAGGAATTCAAACTCAACGCCGTGATCCGCCGTCCCATGAACCAGACCGGCAAACTGCCCGCCGTAATTTTCATTAACGACACGGGTCCCCAGGACGCCGAAGGCGTCGATCCGGTCACGGGCCTGAACACGCTGACCGGAGAGTTTTGTGACGCTTTGGCGTCTTCGGGCTACATCGTCGTATCCTGGGACGACCGGGGAATCGGAAAATCCGAGGGCGACATGGCCGCCGCATCCCTGGATATCCTGGAAAAAGACGCCCTGGCCGCGCTGGATCATATCAAGCTCTTCCCCGGCGCCGACGGCAAACGAATCGCCCTCGCGGGACTCGGAGAAGGCGCCGGCATCGCCTTGCGCGCGGCGGCGAAAAGACCCGAGGTCAAGGCCGTCGTCGCCCTCTCGCCTTCGCCGATCAAACTCGCCGATCTGGCCAAGGAGCAACTACGGCGGCGCATGGAGGCCGACGGCGGCATGAGTTCCGAAAACATCGACGGGCACCCGGTGATGGTCGCGCTGAGGCAAGCCGCGGAAACGACCAAGGATTTCACCGTCATCGGCGGAAGGCCGGTCTACCTGGACGTATATCGCCAGTGGCTGAAGAATGATCCCGTCGCGGACTTGAAATCGGTCAAGGCGCCGCTGCTCCACGTCACCTGCGCCAACGACAACCAGATTTTCCCCGACCTGAACAAGGATTTCATCGGCGCGGGAAAACAAATGCACAACTACAACCATAAAAACTTTAAAGACCTCGATCATTATCTTATAAAGGGCCGCGGAACCCTCGGAAGCTACTCCGATCCGGACCGCGTCATCGACGCCGAAGCCGTCGCGTACGTCGTCCGGTGGCTCGGAGAAAAACTGAAATAAGCTCTTGCATTGAAAACGCCGGGCGGCGTGCGCCGCTCCAATTAAGACAATAGGATAAAAACACATGCCATTACGTCAAATGCCCATCGAGCACCTGCAGGACGGGCAGTACTGCGACTCGGTTTACCTGGTTCGCCGCAAACAGATCGCCACCACGAAGGCCGGAAAATCCTATATGAACCTGACTCTTTCCGACAAAACCGGCGAGGTCGGAGCGCGAATTTTTTCCAACGTGGAAGTGTATTCCGGGGCCTTTATGGAAAACGATTTCATCTACGTGCAGGCCCGCGTGCAGATATACGACGGGCGGCTGCAAATGGTAATCGACGCCCTGGACAGGGTGTCGCCGGGAGAAATCAATCCCCAGGACTTTTTGCCCGCCTCCGAGCGCGACTCGGAAGATATGCTCCGGCACGTGCGCCGAATCCTTGAAAGCATCCAGGACGAAGACCTGCGCAAGCTTTGCCTGTCGGCGGTTTTTGAAAAGCCCTATGAGGATATGTGGAAAAAGGCTCCCGCGGGCAGGATGATTCATCACGCCTACCTGGGAGGCCTTCTGGAACACACGTTGTCGGTGCTGACGCTGCTGGACGGAATCGCCGCGCATTACGCGAACATCGACCGGGATATGCTTCTGGCCGGCGGCGTATTCCACGACATCGGCAAGCTTTTCGAGATGGAGTATGAGACCACCATTTCCTACAGCGACGAGGGAAAACTCATTCCCCACCTGATCTCCGGCGTCGAACTGGTCGAAAAGCTCGCGGCGCGGATCGAAAATTTCCCGGATGAAAAAAAGCTGCTTATAAAGCACATCATTTTGTCCCATCACGGCGTTTTGGAATTCGGCTCCCCCGTGGTGCCCGCCACGGTGGAAGCGGCCATCATTCATCACGTGGACAACCTGGACTCCAAGGTCGCCGCGTACCTCAATATGACCGAGAAAGCTCCGGCGGACGCCCTGTGGTCCGACCGCAGTTACGCCCTGGGCACGGCGGTGCGAAGGAGCGCAGACGCCAAGGGAAGGCTTTACGCGTACCGGCTTCCCGGAGAGACGCCCGCGCAAGCCGCACCCGAAGAGGCGGCCGCCAAAAAAGCCGCCGGGGCGAAAAAAGCCGGCGCGCAAAACGATCTTTTCGGCGACAAGTAATGCCCGCGGCGATCTTCGACGTGGACCGCACGCTGCTCGACGGGATGAGCGGGGCGCTGTTCACGGGCTGGCTGTGGCGCAACGGGCATCTTACGACATACACCAAACTCCGCGTTTCCAAATCCTTCGCTTTATACCGCTCGGGCATAAAGCCGGTGGAGGAGTTGATCGGCATCGGCGTCACGTGCCTGGCGGGCATGTCCGCCACGCGGGTCGATGAACTGGCCAAGCAATGCGTGGATGAGGCGCTGTCCCCGCTGCTTTTTTCGGAAGCTTTGGAAAAAATCGCAGAGCATAACAAGGCCGGGGATTTCACCATATTGGCGTCGGGCTCGGCGCAGCCCCTGATCGAGGCTTTGGCCGCCAAAATCGGCGCCGCCGCGGGGATCGGCAGTTCGGCGCAAATCGACGCCAATGGAATATACCTGCGCAAAGTCAAACCGCCGTTTTGTTATATGGACGGAAAGCTTGCGTTGGTGGAAAGACTTTTGCGCGAAAAGGATTTGCATCTCCAAGACGCCTGGCTCTACACGGACAACGGACCCGACCTGCCTTTGTGCGAGCGCGTCGCCAAACCCCACGCCGTCAATCCCGATGATTTCCTGAAACAAAAAGCCGCAAAAAATAACTGGCCCGTCCTGACCTGGGAAACGCGGCAGAATCCCGGCGAACGATATACGGGAACATCCTGGCCCATAAAAAGCTGATTTTGATAGTGGTGAGTGGAATAGCCGCTTGGAAAATATTCCGCGAGGTCGTTTTTGATTTTGCGATATCCACCCGCTTACTCATTCGCCTTCGCTGACGCTTTTAGGCGAATCTGCCGTGCGCGGCTCTGTAGGAAGACGCACGTTGGCGGATCCTGACCCCGGAACAAGTTGCGGTTCCCTTCGACCATGCTCGGGACAGGAGGAACCGCTCTGAAACTTGCCACTTTCCCCTTGCTGCTGCTTAACTTCTTTTCTTGAATTTCAGTTTGATGGGGACGCCGGTGAAGTCGGCGGATTCGCGGATGGTGCGCGTGAGGAATCGACTGTAGCTGAAATGCACCGCGTCGGGGTAGTTGGTAAAGATGACGAAGGTGGGCGGACGCACGGCGCTTTGCGCGGTGTAGTAAAATTTCAGTTGGCGATTTTTGATGATGGGCGGGGTGTGCGAGGAGGTGGCGCGTTCGATAAGGCGGTTGAGCGGCCCCGTATCCAGGCGGCGATTGTGCGCGGCGGCCACACGTTCGATGAGGGGGAAAATCCTGTGGATTCCCTTGCCGGTTTTCGCCGAGATTTCCAGGCTCGGAATATAATTCAGATGACGCAGACGAAAATCGATTTGTTCGGCGATATTTTTTTGCCACGCCCTGATGTCCTCGATCAAATCGATCTTGTTGAATAGCCAGATCACTGCCCGGCCCCGCTCGATGGCGTAACTCGTCACGCGCAACGTCTGGTCGGAAAATCCTTCCGTGGCGTCGACCAGGGCCAGGGCCACGTGGCACCGGTCCAGGGATTTGAGAGCCTTGATCACGCTGTATTTTTCCAGGCGGTACGTGACCTTGGCCTTGCGCCGGATTCCCGCGGTGTCGATGAGCAGATAGGGATTTCCCTCGTACTCGAACGGGATGTCGATGGCGTCGCGCGTGGTGCCGGGAATGTCGGAAACGATGAGCCTTTCAGAGCCGATGAGCCTGTTGATCAGAGAGCTTTTGCCCACGTTCGGTTTGCCGACCACGGCGATGCGCGTGCGCTGCGAATCCGAAAGATACTCGTCGTCTTCCACCTTGGGAAAATCCTCGACGACTTTTTCAAACAAGGCGGTTACGCCGTACTTTTCCCGCGCGGAAATAAAATAGAGCTCTTCCATTCCAAGAGCGTAAAACTCCACGGCCGCTTCTTCCTGCTTGGCGCTTTCCACCTTGTTGGCGACGTAAAAGACCTTCTTGTCGGTCTTGCGCAGGCGCTCGGCGATGTCCTGGTCGTCGGGGGTCATGCCGCTGCGCGAATCGAGCAAAAAGATAATGGCGTCGGCTTCTTCGATGGCGAATTCGACCGCCTCCACGACGCGCTCGATCAGCTCGTCTTCCACGTGCATGGCCATGCCGCCGGTGTCGACGAGGTCGAACTCGCGGCCGTCGAAACTCACGCGCGCGTAATGCAGATCCCGCGTGACGCCGGGAATGTCGTCCACGAGGGCTTTTTTGGAGCCGGCGAGGCGGTTAAACAGCGTGCTTTTGCCCGTGTTGGGCCTTCCGACGATGGCGACCAGAGGCATCAGGCATACCCCATATCTTTGAGATAGCGGTCATTATGTGTCCAGTTTTTCCGGACCTTGACGAAGAGTTTCAAAAAAACCTTCGTTTCGGTGAAAGCCTCGATATTTTTTCTGGCGGCCTGCCCTATTTCTTTTAAGCGCGAGCCTTTCGCTCCGATGATAATCCCCTTCTGGCTGTCTTTTTCCACGATGATGTCGGCTTCGATAAATAGCGTGGCGTTATCCGCGGAAGGTTCCTTATAGGTCTGCACGACGACCGCCGTGGAGTAGGGGAGTTCTTTTTCCGTCTGAAGAAAAACCTGCTCGCGAATCATCTCGGCGGCCAGAAAGCGCATATTGGCCGTACTGAGCTGGTCGTCGGGGAAATACGCCGGGCCGATAGGAACGGCCTTCAGTACCGCCTCCATCACGCGGTCCACGTTCGTTCCATGGTATGCGGAAATGGAAAAAGCGTTTTGAAATTTTCCAAGCTCCATGAGTTCGGCCTGCCTGGGCATCAACGAATCGAGATTGGCGAGCTTGTCGATCTTGTTGAAAACCAGAAAAGACGGTGTTTCAAAACGGCCGATGCGCTGCGCCAGGATATTCTCCGCCTCGCGTTTCGGCTTGACGACATCGACGAGAAAAAGGATGAGATCCGCGTCGTCCAGCGCCCGAAAAACCTCTCGGTTCAGGCGTTCGTTGAGTTTGCTGGCGTTCTTGCAGACGCCGGGCGTGTCCAGAAAAACGATCTGCGCTTTTTGAGCGTTGTAGATGCCGGCGATCCGGTCCCGCGTGGTCTGGGGTTTGGGCGTGACGATGGCCAGCTTTTCCGACAGGACGCGATTGAGAAACGTGGATTTTCCCGCGTTGGGAAGTCCGACGATGGCGACGTAGCCGGAGCGGAAATCTCCGGCGGCTTGTTGGGTTTCAGGATTCATGGCTGTGGATGACGGGATTTTCCGTCGCGGGGTCTTCGCCTTGTAATTGAATGAAGGCGTCCTGGGCGGCGGATTGCTCGGCGTCTTTTTTGGTGCGCCCGGCGCCTTGGCCGTAAACCTTGCCGTCGATGATCATTTCGACGTGGAATTCCTTGGCGTGGTCCGGGCCGGTTTCGGAAACGATATTGTACGTGGGAGGATGCCCGAACATGGCCTGCGTCAGTTCCTGAAGCCGGGTTTTATAATCGAATACGAGAATCTTGGCATGGTCGCCGTTGAACAGATCGGCGAACTGTATTTTGACGAACTCCAGCGCCCGGTCGAAACCGTGCTCCATATAGATGGCGCCGATGACAGACTCGAAAACATCCGCCAGGATGCTGTCTTTGTCCCGTCCGTTGGTCTGCTGTTCGCCGTGGGACAGGCGGATGTAGGATCCCAGGTCCAGCTTCCGGGCCAGGCGCGCCAGAGATACGCGGTTGACCGCCGAGGCGCGGATTTTCGACAGATCGCCCGCGTCGAGATCATGGTAACGGTCCATCAGCAGATGAGACATGGCCAGATCCAGAACCGCGTCGCCCAAAAATTCCAGCCGCTCGTAATCCTGCGCGTTCTCGTCGGGATGTTCATGCAGAAAGGACCGGTGGGTGACGGCTTTCAGCAGCAGCCCGGGATCGGAAAAGTCCAGATCCAGACCGGCGCATAATTCTTCAGGATTTTTCTTGAAATTTTCATCCAAAACATAAGGTCCCGGCTAAATTTTCCGCGGCATCAATGACATGAAAATCGGATCATTGTCAACGACCGGGATCGCGCCGGGCATTATAGGCCTTCCTGGGCGACATCGCCGTATACCCCGATGAAGTCGTTCGCGTCGCCGATGATTTTCAGCGCGTCGACCTGAATCGTGTATCCCTCGAAGGTCGGAATCTCGATGGCCCCGAGCAAATTGCCCAAAAGCGGCACGACCAGCTCCACCAGCGTGGGCACGAAACCTTCGACGAAGGAATCGCTGAAATCGTAGTCCGTATCCAGGATGGACATCTCCACGTCGATGGCGTCCTCGTCGAAGTTCAGCGTGATTCTTCCCTGGCCGTCGATGTCGATCTCGGCGGGAAGATCCATGGCCAAAGCGGCGGTGAACGCGAGAATCTCTCCGTCATCCGGGTGATCCACAACGAAGTCCAGCATGAATTCGCCGAGCTGGATTTTCGTGCGGAGGCTGCCGGTGTCTCCCATGTAGATGACGGGTTGCAACAAAGGCCGCAGGCGGATGATCACCGGCGCGTCGGGATGAATCTGCCACAGGCCCGGGAAGAAGATGCCCAATATTTGCGTGTTGAGAATGGAGTCGTCTTCGAACTCCATATTCAGGACGCCGCTTCTGAAGATCGCGTACAGGGCTTGATTGAGGATATCGTCGTTGAGCGCAATGCCCATATTGTAAGGCCGGCTGGTGCCGGGAATGTACTGCTCGTCCATGTCCGGCATGTCTCCGGGTTTATAATAACTTCCCGGATTCGGCATGGACGGATCGTACGATTCGGCGCTCATTTTCGCCTTCATCCGGATGAAAAGTCCCTGGCTGTCGATGTCGGCGTGCGTGAAAACCGCTTCCAGATAATAGTTGTGGTCCAGAAGTTCGAAATCGGTGGAAAGATCCAGTTCGTTGAGCTGTTCGGCCAGCGCTTCCTCCAGCGGTTCCTGCAGGAGCGACGGGCCGATCAATTCGATGAATCCGGACACCAGACTCGACATGGCGTTGAAAAGCACATCGTCGAGGAATCCCAGGATATCTCCGACGATGCCCAGCAGATTCTGGATATCGAGGTTGTCGACCGTCGTGGTCATATTCACGATGTCGACGCTCAGTTTCTCTTGGGGGGTGACGCCGACGATGACGGCGGCGGACACTTCAATATCCGCTTCGATGTAACCCGAATCGCCCCAGGTCAGGTCGTCGTCGAAACAACTGACGACGGGAATCAGGCCCCCGAGATCCACGCCCACATGCACGTCCGGCAGCACGACGATCAGTTGAAGCTCCTCGCCGACCATATTAAAAGCGATCTCCGGCGCGCCGAACGCAATGTCCGTCACCGTCAGTTCCGCGGTTCCGCCGAAGCAACCCAGGTCGAGGATGTCCTGGGTTCCGAAATCGTCGAGAAGATCCTGTACATCCATCTCTTGAATGATCTGCTGGGCGATATCCCCGATGGAGTTCATACCGGCATTCGTGACTCGGACTCCGACGGAGTCGTTGCAAAACTCGTCGTCATGGGTTTCGCCGTAGAGAACGGAGATGTGTTCGTTGCCGATCTGATAACCGCCTTCGTTGTATGCCTTGACGGTGATGATATTCAGGCCGCTGCGCAAATGACGGTCGATGCCGAATTCGCCCGTGTCCGTATCATATTCGTCCGGGCTTTCGCCGCCGGCGAGAAGCTGCGCGCAGGCCTCGCCTTCGACCAGGCATCGGCCGGAAACATAGACCGTGTTTTGTTCCGAGAAAAGCCCGCGCTCCGGCGTATATATCTCGATCTCGGCGTCCTCGAGATCGGTAATGGTCACTTCGATTTCATTGGAGCGCATTCGCGAGGCCGCCGGATAAACGGCGGCGATGGTGTAGGTTTCGGCGCGATTGAAGAAGATGGATCCTTCCGCGGAATCATACTCGACGGCGCCGAAAACATCGGGCTCGATGTCCAGATCATAATCCGTGGGGCTGCCCATGTATGCACCGTATTGATCATACATTTTCACTTCCATGGCGAAGGCCGCGCCGGGGAAGAAAAGCTCCGTGGAATCCTCGGGGTCGGGAAAGAAAAAGAGTTTGATGCTGTTGCCGTTATCATCGTCGTCGTCGTCGTCGGCGTCGTCGTCGTCGGGCCAGAAATCATCGTCGCTATCGTCGTCATTGTCGTCATCATTATCGTCGTCGGGCATCCAGTCGTCATCGTCGCTGCCGGCGTCGTCATCCGCCGGCATCAGGTCGTCGTCCGAGTTATCGGCAAATGATCCATGGCCGTCGGAATCGTCGCCGCCGGCGCAATTCAGGGTCGCGGCGAAAAGCACGAATGCCAGAAGCATAAACGGGATAAATCCAAGCGCAAATTCGCATCGCTTATTCCGCAACGTCATGATGACCTCCCAAGGCGCCCCAAAGACATCATAATTTCATGAAGGCGGTATAATGACCTTATGCCGCCTCGAATGCTCTATTCCTCGATACTCGCCAGCGATCCGTACATGCCGATGAAGTCGTGAGATTCGCCCACCGCCATCAGGCTGTCGACCGAAAGAGTATAGCCCTCGAACGACGGGATGGCGATTCCGCCCAGAATATCTCCCAGCATCGGGATCACGCCTTCAATCAAATTCGGGATCAATTCCTCGACGAGACCGGCGTTAAAATGCATTGTCCCGTATTCGAACCAGACCGTGACATCGACGTCGAAGTCTTCGGGATCGACTTCGATGAAAAGCAATCCCTGGTCGTCGATGGTGATTCCCACGGGGAAAATCAAAGTGATCGCCGCGGAGAACACTTTGACCTCGCCGCCGTCCGTGTCGATGATCACGTGCAGCATGTATTCGCCCATGGCCAGACTGGCGTTCAATCCGTCTCCCGATTCCATGGTGATAATCGGCTGCAACAGAGGTTCGAGGCGCAAGATGGCGGGATCATCCGCGCTAAACGGCGGCAGCACCAACTGCGGCGTCACGAATATAAGCGCCATTTCCCCGGCCGTCAGACCGTCGATATCCATTCCCAGCACGCCGGCCTGGAACACTTCAAAGAGAGCCTGGTTGATAATGTCGTCGTTCAAAACGACGCCGAAACCATAAGGATCCAAATAATTCGGCGGTATGGTGGCCGTCATTTCCGGGTAGGTTCCCGCGATGCGGAAACTGCCGGGCATTTCCGGCACATCGGGATCGACATCGTCGGAAGCGAAGTTGGCGCTCATCCAGATGGACAATCCCCCGTCGTAGAGGAAAATGTCGTCGAAATCGGCGCTGATGTTGAACGTATGATCCAGCAGGTCGAAAGAACCGGCCAGAACCAGATCGTTGAGCAGATCCTCGATCATCGGCTGAAGCTCGTCGATGATGAGAGTGGAAAGCAGTTCTTCAAGGACCGGTCCGATCACGTCGCTGCCCAGCACGGTGTTGAGCAGGCCGTCGCAGGTGTCGCCGAATCCGCTGACTTCCGCGGAGTCCAGCCCCCCGACATCGATATTGTCGATCACCACCGACAATCCGCCGTCGGTTTCGGCGACGAAAATGTCCACGAAAGCCGTCAGGGACAGATCGGAAGCCGTCAATACGCCCGAATTTTCGCCGCCGCACAGAAGATCGAAAAATTCTCCGCTGCCCTGGAGCGCAATGGAGAGATTGATGATATGAATTTCCAGTTCGAGCACCGAATCATAATCGTCCGGTCCGATGTCGACCTGGAAATCGTCGTAATTGAATTCCGTCACACTCAATGAAACCGTATAGTCTCCCAAGGACTCTTCGAACAACGGATCGGGGATGTATTCCATGATGTCGATATCGCCGATCATATCCATGATGATGTCCTCGATGGAATTGAAACCCTCCTCGTTGACGCGGGCGCCTATCGCCGATTCGATCATTTCCCCGTCGGCTAAAGGATTGTCGCATTTCAAAACCGATACGTTGACCTCGCCCAGGGGAGCGTCCAACTCGCCCAGAGCGCGAACCACGATCCGGTTCAAGCCTTCCACCAGGTAAACCTCATACTGAAAATGCCCTTCATCGGTGAGGTCGATAATGGAATTGCCGTTGATTTCCACTTTGGGGCAGGGTATTTCCTCACGGCTGTCGTTTTCAATTACGCAGGTGCCCTCGACGGTGACGCCGGCGCCTCCCTGGGTGAAAAGTCCCCGCTCCGGCGATATGAGCTCGATTTTCGCGGAGTTTTCTATCTGTATCAAAACCACCACAAGGTCGGAGTCGATATCCTTGCTGTTGAGGGTTGCGGTAATATAATAAACCGTCTCTTGCGTCGGATCGAAAATGATCGTTTCCGTGTCCATATCCAATTGAAAGGATGCATCCGCCGGATCGGACTCCACGTTGATGGTGTAATCGTCGGTCTGCCCCAGAAACTCGTTGTCGGCGCCATATAGATCCACGCGCATTCCAAAGGAGGCGCCGGAATAAAAATACGAGTCTTCTTCATAAGGATCGGGATCGAAACTCAAGACGATGTGATCGATCAGGTCGGGAGGAATCGTATCGTCATCGTCTAAGTCATCGTCTAAGTCATCGTCCGCGTCGTCGTTCAGGTCGTCATCCATATCGATATCGTCGTCGTCATCGGGTTCGGGATAATAGCCGGGTCTCGCTTCATCGTCGTCGTCGCCGCAAGCGCTCATAAGAATCGCGACGGACGCGACGAGAATAATCACGATCATCGATCGCCAGACACTTTTTGCATTCATTGAAAAACTCCTTTTTCCGGCCCCGGGCATTTTTCGTAAAAACCATTATACCGGAAACGGCCGATCCACGTCAAAATGAATGAACATGCGATGAAATCATTTTCCCGCCGGCGAAGAAATGCGAAGGCGTCAATCCGCCGCCGTCTTTGCCTTTTGGGATTTCAGGTATTTTTTTAGAGCCAGCTTTCTTTTCAGCGGGGACAGATGATCGAAAAACAGGACGCCGTCCAGGTGATCATTCTCATGCTGCACGGCGATCGCCAGCAAACCCTCGGCCTCCAACTCGAACGGATTGCCGTTTTCGTCATGGGCCCTCACGGCCACGCGTTCGGCCCTGTTGACCGTCTCACTCATTTCCGGGACGGAAAGGCAGGCTTCCTCCCACGGGATATCGCCTTGTTTTTCCAGTATTTCGGGATTCACGAACACTCTCAAAACCGGCGTTCCGGTGGGATCGTTTTCCCTGACGTCGATCACGAAAACGCGCTTGTTGACCCCTATTTGCGGCGCCGCGAGCCCGACGCCCGGGGCCGAGTACATGGTTTCGGCCATATCGACGATCAAGGAGTGGAGGTCGTCGCCAAAATCGGACACGGTTTCACTTTCTTTTCGTAAAACCGGATCGGGATGCGTCAAAATAGTTTTTATGCTCATCGTTGACTCGTTGCGTTTGACAGGCGCGGAAAGCTGCTTCCCCGCTTAGTTTATCGATTTGACGTTATTTTTCCGGGAACCCTGATTTTCCAACATCGGCAATTCGATGCGCATGGTCGTTCCCTTCCCCACGGCGCTGTCCACCGAGACTTCGCCATTATGATCCTTAATGATGCTGTAGCTGATCGAAAGTCCCAAACCCGTGCCGTCGCCCACTTTTTTCGTGGTAAAGAACGGATCGAAGATATGGGAAATCTTGTCCGGCGGAATTCCCACGCCGGTGTCGGTGATCCGCACAACGGCCTTGTCGCTTTCCAAACGGGTTTTAATTTCGATTTTACCCTGCTCCGGAATCGACTGAATGGCGTTGTGCAGGATGTTCATGAAAACCTGATTGAGCTTTCCCGGGCTTCCGATGAGCCGTGGTATGTCCCCGTAATCCTTGATGATTTCCACACGGTTTTTATATTCATGACGCAGAATTTCCAGGGTGCTGTCGATTCCCTCGTTGATGTCCACTTCGGCTTTTTCGCCGGAATCGACCCTTGAAAACGTCCTTAAGTTTTGCACGATTTCCTTGATGCGCTGCGCGCCGGTGGCGACATTTTTGACGATTTTCGCCAGATCGTTGCGCACGTAATCGTAATCCATCTCCGTTTTGATTTCGTCGATCTTTTTCCGGTTGTCCTCGGAGATGGTCATGGAGTCGAAGGTGTCGGTCAATCGGAGGAGATAATGAAGATTCTCTTCCAAAAGCGGGATGGAGCCGTAAATAAAGTTCGTGGGATTGTTGATTTCATGCGCCACGCCGGCCACCAGAACGCCCAGGGACGCCATTTTTTCCGTCTGAACCAGAGCGTTTTGCGCCGTTTTCAATTCCTCATAAGCCTTTTGGAGCTGCTCGTTGGCGATGTGAAGCTCATCGTTGGCCACCGCCAGTTCCCGGGATCGAATCTCGATATTGCGCTCCAGTTTGATTCTCTGGGTCACGTCGCGGGCCAGTTCGATGCCGCCGATAATACTTCCGGCCTCGTCGCGTATGGGGCTTCCCGAGTTTTCCATGTAGAGAAGTTTGTCGTCCTTGGTGTAAACGCGCCGCAATGAGGTTTCCACCTTGCCCGTTTTATAGCTCCGCTTGATGGGGCAGCCGCCGCAGACATTGCTTTTATGCTCGAAAACTTTGTAACAGGATTCCCCGAGGCATTCGCCGAAAATTTTTCGCGCCGTATCATTGAGATAAATGATATTGAAATCCAGATCCACGATCGTGACGCAATCGCCGATCCCGCGCAAAAAGGCCTCGAATTTTCTTTTTTCTTCGGCCAGTTGAGCCTCGATATCCTCGTGGCTCATTTTTCCTTCGGTTTTCCCCAGACCGAATTCGCCGATTTTCAGCGCGGCGCCGACGGATGTGTTTTTATCTTCAGCCGCCGGTTTTGCCGCTTCCGGCCCATCGGATGGGGTGATCCGATAACGGGTCCCGTAAAGATACGCCCAAACGCCGCCGGCGAGCGAGACCACGCACCAAACTCCGATGACCAGAGCAAACTCACGCATCCCCGGGCCGGCGGGCCCCACGGTTTTAATGACCACGAGGGCGATTATCATCATAAGGGAAATGGGAATAACGGCGAAAAATACCAGCGGGAGGAATATCCGGGGTTTGTTCCCGGTTGTTTTATCGTCCTTCATTGTCAGTCTGCGATCTCGATCCGATTTCGCCCTTGTTGCTTGGCTTTGTACAGGGCTTTGTCCACCATATCGATGATGCCCTGCTTGGAAGCCACCTTTTCATGGGGATAATAAGCGATTCCTATGGACACGGAGGGTTGAACGGCGCTGCCGCTTTCCGTCATCAGCTTCGTGGCCCTGATGTCGGCGTGAATTCGCTTGGCCATATACACGGCCCGGTCTTCGCCGGTATGCGGTAAAATGACGATGAATTCATCGCCGCCGTAACGGGTCGGCCAGTCCGTTTCGCGTATGTTGCGCCGTATCTTTTCCGTCACGCGCCTGAGAACCTTGTCTCCGAAAGGATGGCCGAATGTGTCGTTGATTTCCTTGAAATTATCCAGGTCGACCATGATCAGGGATAAATTCAGGTCGTAGCGCTTTGCACGGCCCATCTCGCTTTCCAGAAGCTGATGCATATAGCGCATATTGTAGAATCCCGTAAGGCCGTCGGTGATCGACAGCCGCTCCAGCTTCTTGTTGACCGCCTCCAGTTTGACGTTTTTGCGCTTGATTTCCTCCTGCGCCTCGATCAGCTCCACATTGGATTGAGCCAGCTTCTCGCTCATTTCCACGGCGAGTTCTTTCTGCTGCTTGTATTCCATGGCCAGGCGTTCGATTTCCGCCTTTTGCTTGACGAGTTCCTCGTTCGCTTGCTTGAGTTCGCGGTTTTTGACGATCAATTCCTGCGTCAGTTTTTTATTGCGCTCCTGCAAATCGAAACGGCGCAATTCCGTCGCAACAATGACGCGCAGTTCCGACGGATCGTAAGGCTTGCTGATGTAGCGATGAACTTCGCCCTTGTTGATGGCGTCCACGGCGACTTTCATGTCCGCGTAACCGGTAATCAAAATCCGAATAATCTGCTCGTATTGGGCCTTGCAGACTTCAAGAAGCTCCGTTCCCGAAAGTCCCGGCATCCTCTGGTCGGAGATGACCATATGGATTTCCTCGTTGCGCAAAACGCCCAGAGCTTCCTCGCCGGACATGGCTTTGAAAATGAGATTGCCGCGGCGAAGCGTCGACGCCAGCAAATCGAGATTTTCCTCTTCATCGTCCACGATTAGGATACGATGTTTTTCATCCTGCATCTTCTGGACCAAATTTTCCTCCGCCGCATCAGCGGCTCAATCACTTCCAACATCGCCGTTTTTTTACGACGATCTTTCGCGCGGTATCTGTAGGACGACCGGTCATTTCGCCCTTACTTTAGCCACTTTAGAGATATTTTACAAAGATTTCCACAACATACATGTGACTTTTATCCTTGGAAAAAGCCACCCCTATTCCGCCCTTGTCCACGTGGGAATCGACGATATTCATCCGATGCGCCGGCGATCCCATAAACCCTTCGTGAACATCCTCCGCGCTCTGGTTGACGGCCACGTTTTCCGTGATCCTCGCGAATCTCAATCCTTGAGCCTTGGCTCTTGTCGCCACGTCCCCGGATGCGGCCGAAATATGAGAGACCTTGCCTGTTTTGAGCATTTCTTCCGCGTATTTCTGCGCAACCTGCGTCGCCTTCGCGTCGTATTTGACTTTTTTCAGACCGACCTTTTCCCGCTCCATATTGACAAGCTCGAAAATCCGCTTGCGAGCCTCGGAAATCGTATTGACCGCAACGCGATCGAGCGTCTCGGTTTCTTCTCCCGAGTCTTCGCCCTCGACCCGGACCGTAAACAAAGCGGCCACCTCGGGACCTTCCAGGCCGTCGAGCATCATTTCAACGATGTTGGAGCCGGATTCGCTAAAGGAAATGACCTGACTGAAAGAACCGTCGCCGGATAAATACGGAGAAACGCTTTGGGCGCCGTTTCTTCCCTGCACGTAAACGGTCAGTTGATTGCCGGGAAGAGTCACGTAACCCGTCAGTTTATAATCTCTATGGGGAAACACCGCGCGGGGAAAAGGTTCGAGTTCTATCGCTTTTCGCGTCATGAGTATCGAGACGATATAGGACGGCGGAAGCCAGGTTCTGGCGACGCCGATCCCGTAATTTGTGAAGCGCTTGGTTTTGATCTCGTTTCCGATGGCGTCAAGGATTGCTCCGCGGGTTTGCTCCAGTTTTCCCACATGCAAAAACAAGGTTTGGTAGGCGCTTTCCGTCACCCCCATCTCGTCCAGATAGTTCTTGATCGTGACGCTTTCGATCTTATCGATCAATTCCACGCCTTCCGCCTTGAAATACAGGGATATATTCCGGGCGGCGGCCCTCAGAGCCGGATCGACGTAGACGTCGTCCGAAACCCCCAGATCGCTCAACAGGCTTTCCATCAGGGATTCCATCTTCTTTTCCGGCTTGTTGACCTTATACGCGCCCGGATCCTCGTCGTACCGCGCCGGCCCCGGAACGGATTCATACTGTTTCAGGCAGGAAGGCATGGCCGCCAGGTAAAGGGATACGGCCGCCGCCGCAAGGAGCCCGTGGAAATGCGGCGTCACGAAACGAAAAACGATCCATAATCGACATCGGATCAAAGCGACTTGACAGCCCGGAGATTCTCCTTTTGGCAAAATCACTCCCTTGTTATTTCCCGTTAAATTGTTTTGAGTATATATCGGTTCGCCGGTGAATATTATTAAGGGGAAATGCGGCGGAAAAAAAGCCCGGAACGCATAAATTTTGAAAAAAATATCCGCCGCCATAACCAAAACACCGTATTTGATGAAAAAAAAGGACTCATGAGCGAAAAAATCGCCATAAAAAACCTCACCCGCGACAATTTGCGCAAATCCATGGAAGAAATGGGCGAAAGGGCTTTTCGGGCCGACCAGATTTTTCGATGGCTGTACAAGCGCGACGCCGCGACTTTCGAAGAAATGACGGACCTCAATGAACCATTGCGCCAAAAGCTGGATTCGGGCTTTCAAATCCGACGCGCAAAGCTCGCGGCCCGCATGGACTCCGAAGACGGGACCGTCAAGATGCTGCTCGGCCTGCCCGACGGCGCGAATGTGGAAACGGTTCTCATTCCCGAAGGCCGTCGCACAACCGTTTGCGTCAGTTCACAGGTCGGGTGCAATCTGGGCTGCGCCATTTGCCGCACCGGGACCATGCGCTGCCGGCGCAATCTCGACACGTGGGAGATCCTGGAGCAGGCGCAAGCCGCATCCAGGCATAATCCCGACCATCCGGTCACCAACATCGTCTTTATGGGAATGGGCGAACCCCTGCTCAATTACGAGGCCGTCGTGGGCGCCTGCAGAATCCTTCTTGATGACCTGGGCATGAATTTTTCCCATCGTCGAATCACGGTTTCCACCGCGGGAATCATCCCTGCCTTGAAAAAACTCGGCCGGGACATCGAAGTCAGCCTGGCGGTTTCCCTGCACAGCGCCGACGACGCCGTGCGCTCCCGCCTGGCGCCCGTCAACAAAAAATATCCCTTGAAAGAGTTGATGGAAACCTGCCGAAATTTCCCCCTTTCCAACCGCCGGCGCATTACCTACGAATACACGATGCTCGAAGGCGTCAACGATTCCGACGAAGACGCGTACAAATTGCGCAAGCTGATGGCGCCGCTGAAAGCGCACGTCAACCTCATATATTTCAATCCCTGGCAAGGATGCGCATTCAAACCCACGCCGGAAAAGCGCGTCCGGGAATTTCAGCGCATCCTGCTGGACGCAAAAATCAACTGCGTGGTTCGAAAAAGCCGCGGCAGGGATATCCTCGCGGCCTGCGGGCAACTAAAAAGCCGTGACGAGCAGTCGCGAATTACCGATTGACGCAAGCGAAACTCAAAGTAAAATAATTCCCCTTTGAAATCGTCATTGAATCCACTACAATGCCCCGGACGCAACTGCTCACTTAATAAAAAATCAAGGCGGGAAATTCAGCATGAAAGCCGATATTCGGATTATTCTGATCACGGCCGTTATTGCCGTCGGGATTTCCATTCACCCGGCTCTGGCCGGCTCCTTGTTCGAGGCCGTAAAGTCAGGTGATATCGCGAAACTCGAAAAGAGCCTTCAGGCCGGGGAAAACATCAACCAAAAAGGGTCCGAGGGAAATACAGCCCTGCACATGGCCGTCAGAGGCGATCATGATAAAATCGTCCAGTTCCTGATTGCCGGCGGCGCCGACGTCAAGGCGCTCAACGATTACCGGGCCACGCCGCTGCACGATGCGGCGCACCACGGGAAAGTGCAGTTCATGGACTTGCTGATCAGCAAGGGCGCCGACATCAACGCGCAAAACAACGTGGGCGAAACGCCGCTTTATAACGCCGCTTCCAACGGCAAACTCCCGGCCGTTCGCGCCTTGCTGGGAAAAGGGGCGAAGGTCGGCGCCGCCACGAGCGACGGCGAGACGCCGCTTCATGCCGCGGCCGTGGATGGCGAAGGGCGCATCGTCGCCGAACTCGTCAAACACGGCGCCGACGTCAACGCCGCGGACCGGTGGGCGTCGCGGCCGATCCACGCCGCTTCGGCCCATGAGGAAACCATGCTCTTTCTCATCGGCAGCGGCGCGGATATCAACGCCGCGGAATCCGAGGGCAACACTCCGCTTCACCTGGCCGCCGCGAAAGGATATATCAAGGCCGTCAGAGTCCTGGTGAAAAGAGGCGCGGACGCGAATTTAAAAAATATGGCCGGGAAAACGCCCCTGAATCTGGCTTTGGACAACAAGCAGGAAAAAGCCGCCGCCTACCTGCGCAAACACGGCGCGAAATAACTTGCCCCGCCTGCCGCAAAGGGGTGGGCATACCTGATCGAAAAGACTCGCAGCAATGCAAATTTTTTGCGCTTTTTTATTAGTTTTTCCCACCGGGTCATTTAGCCGCCGGCGCGAAAAACTATATCTTTAAATCTTGCGTGGCCAATGGTAGGATGCCGCCGGTTTTGATATTCACTTTTGAATTTTAGGCAAACCATGCCCCAGGACACCTTTGAAATTTTCCGCCTTCTGGTCGTCAAGACCGGCGTCTCTCAATTATACTGGGGCAATGTCCTGATGATGGCCGTCGGCGGTGTTTTTATTTATCTGGCTATCGCCAGGCATTATGAACCCTACGAACTGCTGCCCATCGGCCTCGGGGCGATTTTGGTCAATCTGCCCGGACATCAGGTCGGAATCATGTCGCCGGAGATGCAGGCCTCGGGCGTTTTGGGATTGATCTCCCATTACACCCTGTTTCACAACAATATTTTCCCGCCCCTGATTTTCCTTTGCCTGGGAGCTATGACGGATTTCGGGCCGCTGCTGGCCAATCCGCGCCTGATCCTGCTGGGCGCCGCGGCGCAGCTCGGCGTGTTCGTGGCGTTTTTCGGCGCCCTGGCCCTGGGCTTCGATTTGAAGGAGGCGGCGTCCATCGGGATCATCGGCGGGGCGGACGGCCCGACAACCATCTATGCCAGCGCCAAAATGGCGCCGCACCTTTTAGGCGTCACGGCGGTGACGGCGTATTCCTACATGGGCCTCGTTCCGGTCATCCAGCCGCCCATAATGCGCCTTCTCACGACGCAAAAAGAACGCAAGATAAAGATGGAACAACTGCGCCCCGTTCCCAAACTCGCGCGCATCATGCTTCCCATCGTCATGATGATCGTGATTATCCTTCTTATCCCCATGAGCGCGCCTTTGGTCAGCATGTTCATGATCGGAAACATCTTCAGGGAATCCGGCGTGGTGGAACGCCTGACAAAATCCGCGCAAAACGATCTTTTGAACATCATCACCATCTTTTTGATGCTGTGCATCGGCATGACGCTGGAAGCGGGAAAGGTTTTGAATCCCGGCACGCTCAAGATTCTGGCCCTGGGTCTCGTGGCGTTCTCCATGGGAACCGCGGGCGGGATTCTTTTCGCGAAATTCATGAACCTGTTTTCGAAAAACAAGATCAATCCCCTGGTGGGATCGGCGGGGGTTTCCGCCGTGCCCATGGCCGCCAGGCTGTCTCATGAGATGGCCCTCAAAGAGGATCCGACGAATTTCCTTCTCATGCACGCCATGGGACCGAACGTGGCGGGGGTTATCGGATCGGCCATGGTCGCCGGTTATTTTTTGTCCATTTTGCTTTGACGCCGCCTTTATTGGGCGTTTTGATTAGGATCGCCAAATGGAAATTATCGCAAAGATTACCGCCGTCAACGGATGGACGCTTGCCGCCCTGGGATTCGTCAACGTCTTTTTTGTCCTGAGTCTTTTGCTTTGTCTCATTGCGCTTTTGATGAAATACACCTCCGACCGCGAGAAAAGGGCCGCGGACGCCGCCAGGCCGCCCTTGCCCGCGGGCATGAAAACTTTAAGCAATATGTCGTATAATGAAGAAGATGAAGCTTCTTTGTCCGATGACTACAGAGAATTTCTCGCTTCGCTCAAATCCGGCAAATGATAATAGTGGCTAGTGGCTAGTGGCTAGTGGTTAGCCTCTTACGTCACTGAAGTTAGAATATCCTTCTCAAAAAGGATTTAGGGTCTGACTTGAAAAAATCCGCGAATTTATTTCGCGGACAATGCGAAACGCACTGAAATTCAAACATTTTTTGCTGGGAAAATCCGCAAACTTCTCTGTCAAACAACGCAACAACGCATAACTTTTTGAAATTTCAAATATCTTTGGTTAGTATCTCAGATAATGCCATACCAGGCGGGCGAAGGTCTTTTTCGGTATGGAAACGCGATAGATTTTCAAAATTTTGAAAGCGCCCTCATACAGCCTGGAAAGCAGTCGGTAAACGCTCCCTGCGGGGATTTTCAAAATCAGCCGAAGGAGGCCGGCGGGAAGGGGATGCGCCGCGACGATCGGGAACAGATACAGCAGGCGCAGCCTTTGATCGGCGCCGGGCAATTTTAAAATGCTTTTGCCCTTGAAATTGCTCGGCACTTCGTCGGGATTGCCGGAAAAGATTCCCGCATCGACGGCCGAATCCCCGAGGACGGTTCCGGGATAAGGTTGAAACATCAGCGCCTCGGCGAAATCGGGCCGCAGTTCAAGGTTCATCCGCCATGTTTCAAGGTCGTCTTCCAGGCTTGTATCCGGGATGCCGAGCATGTTGAAGGTCGTGAAAACAACTTTATTGGCCCGCAGGATCGCCGCGGATTTTTTGAGTTGCGCGTCCGTGACGCCTTTGCACAAAACGCGATTGCGAACGGACTCGGAGCCGGACTCCAGCCCCATGCCCGCGTAAGCCAGTCCCGCCTCCGCCAGATCCCTGACGAGGTTTTCCGTCATCAGGTCCGCGCGCAGATTCACGTAAAAAGGCAGGCCGATTTCCTTTTTGTACAAAGCGCAGAACTCCGACGCCCAACTCGCGTCAATGCCGAAAGTGTCGTCGAAAATATAGGCGAAGGAAAACGGACGTTCGTTAAGGCGCTGGCTGATTTCCGAGACGAATTTTTTCGGATCGCGCGTGCGGTGGATATTCTGACCCTTATAAATTTTCCTGTACGCCGGGTTATAGCAAAAAGCGCAGGAATACGGGCAGCCCCGCGACGCCATGAAAATTTTTACGGGGAAATTTCGGCAATAGGATATGTGATCGCAAAGCGACCAGTCCGGCGGGCCGATTTCATCCAGGTTTTTTTGTAAAGGACGGACGTCGTTATGCACGGCGCAGCCGGCGTCTTGAAAGCTCCAGTTGGGGATGTCGCAATAATCCCGCCCGCCGTCCAGAGCTTCGACCAGGTCCGTTACCGCCTCTTCGCCTTCGCCCCGGCATACGCCGTCGACGCCGGGAAGTTCGATCATCTCCGGGAAAAACGTGGCGTGAGGTCCGCCGAAAGCGGCGAAAAATTCGAATCGCCTTTTGAGTTTGTCATTGACGCGGATGATGTCTTTGTGCTGGCCCGTGCAGGCGTAATATCCCACGAGGCCCGGTTTGATATCCTCAAAAGCGGCGCAAACCTTGTCGGGAAAGGAGCCGTCGGCCAGGAAGGTTTCGTGACCGGCTTTTTTCAGTTGCGCCGAAAGATATTCCAGGCCCAGCGGCTGAAAATTTCTGGCTTTGAGAAGCTGCGCGACGAAAAGGACTTTCATGAAATTCGAGCGATCCTTAAGGATAATAAAAGGGCGGCCCATCGCGGCCACCCTTTTTCTTTGCACAATTTATCGGCTCTGCATAGATCGGTTTTTCATCCAGCCGCGCCGCAATCGCCGTCAGCTGTCCCAGCCGCCCTGCTTGCGCAGAGTTTCCACCGCGCCTTTGGCTTGCTGTTTGATCATCACGTAGTCGGTTTTGGCCACGCGATTCAAGGGGAAAGCTCCCGCGTCCAGGATCACGTAATGGGACGGGCGCATATAACCGGCGATGCCCTTGGCGTGGGCCTGCAGTTCATCCACCGTCAGCTCGACGCCTTCCTTTTTTTCCACGAACAGAACCACGCCCTCCGTGAAAACCTCGTGGGGAACGCCCACCGCGGCGGCGGCGCTGACTTTTTCCTTGAGGTCCATGAAGTGATTCTCAATCTGCGCGGGATGCACCTGATATCCCTTGGGCTTGATGACCAGCTTGGAGCGTCCGGAAAACTGCAATCCTTTTTCGGACTTGTATCCCAGGTCGCCGGTATAGCAGACGCCGTCCGTGGACACGGTTTTCCTGTAGGCTTCCTCGTTGTTCACGTAGTCGATGAAAACCTGCGGGCCGGCAAAACAGATTTCGCCGGGTTCGCCGTCGGGAAGCTCCTCGCCGGCGGTTCCGTCTTCATTCATGGGCTTGCGTATGGTCAGGGGCGTGACCGGCATGTCATAACCCACGCTGGCCAGAATATCGTCCACGGTTCCGTCCAGGGGCGAGTATGTCACGAAGCCGGCCATTTCCGATAATCCCAGGCCGGTTCCGAATTTCGGGCACATGGCCGCCAGGTTTTCCAGAAACTGCCGGGACACCTGCTGCCCGCCGTAAAGGGCGAAGCGCAAAGAGGAAAGATCATATTCCTTGTAGTTCGGCAGACGCCATTCCATGGCGAAGAGCGCCGGGATCTGTCCGAAGGCGTCGACGTCAAATTCCTGAATCGCCTTGAGCGACTTGGCGGGATCGAAGATGTACAGCACGACGACGGTGGCGCCGTGGAAGAAAGGCGTCATCAATTGCTCGGCCTGCCCCCCCACGTGGGACGGCGGCAGGTTCACGAGCATCCTGGTGTTTTCGTGCATGTCGAAGCCGGCGGCCAGGCACATGTTCTGGCATGTGATATTGCGGTGCGATAAAAGCGCCGGCTTGGGAAATCCCGTGGAGCCCGTCGTGTAGATCACCTGCGCTCCGTCGGTTTCCTTCACGGCGCTCGTGGCCGCCAGGTATTCTTTGAACTCCGGCGATTTTTCCGGTTCGGAAAGAATCAGCTTCGCCTCGGCGGCGGCTTCCTGGAAAAGAATCGGGGCGCTCACGGCGCCTTGAAGGCATTGCTCCGGCGGCGCGAACTGGATGAAATGCTCGATGTACGGGCAGTTGTCCATGACCGCCTGGCCCAGAGGATTGAAGTCCGCCACGGGCGTTTTGCCCAAAAAGGCGAATCCCCTGGCCTTGACGATCTCCAGTGAACGAATGACTTCCGGTCCCTTGAGGCGCAGATCCAGGGGTGTGTGAATGACGCCGATCTTGAAGCAGGCGTATTCCAGAAAGATGTGCTCGACGAGAAAGGGCAGGGAGGTCGCCAGAAAATCGCCCTTGCGAAACCCCATGCGCAGCAGTTTCAAGGCCATGACCGTGGTGGCCTGATCGAACTCGGCGTAGGTGTATTTCTTTCCCGTCTCCGCGTCGATAATGGCGACCTTATCGGGCTTTTCCTTCGCCCATTTCGCAATGATGCCGTGAAGCAGGCGCCTGTCGCCGTAATCCTTTTCAAAGTGTTCCAGTGTGCATTGAGGAACGCCGTTGCGGTAACTCAACTCAGTCATGCCCGAATACTCCCCGAAAAAGGTGATTGGTGTTGTATTGAGAACAAGATTCAAATTGTCTAACATGTTGATTCGGAAATGACAATTGCCGCTTTTTTAAAAATTCGGAAATTTCAGCCTGAATCAGGCCGATTGAAAGCCGGGAGAAAAATTATGGCGCCGATTCATCTGTCAAAAGACTCAGAGCCCCGGGAAGATCCGGCGAAAAAACAGGCCGCGGAAAACAAGCCCAAACCTGCCGGTAAAATCCGGTCGTTCATTTCATCCTGGTGGACCACCATGCTCGGGTGGCTGGGATTCACGGGCATGATCGCATCCTCCTCCACCTGCCCCATATGCGGGCAGGCCGGCTGTCCCGTCGGTGTGGGGCAGGCCGCAGGGCTGGGTCTTGTCGCCGCGCTGATCCTGCGCGTGCTGACGAAAACCGGCCTGAGAAAGCCGCGGCAAACCGCGCATGCCCATGAGTTGCATGATCACCGCTAATCCCCGGCCGAACGCAATGTAAAAGGGATTACACACGGTTCCCTTTTTACATCAAAGGGTGTACATTTCCCGGGCTTTTTGAAGCAGAGTAAAGCAATATCAAGTCCGAAGCACCGGGCGGCGCGCAAAAGCCCGGGGCGCAAGAAAAATTCATTCGTTACGGAGGTACATCAAGTGCCGGCAACAGATTTTCTTTTTTCATCTGAATCAGTGACCGAAGGCCACCCGGATAAAATGTGCGATAAAATCAGCGACGCGGTTTTGGACGCCATTCTGGCCGAGGATTCCTCGGCGCGCGTAGCCTGCGAAACGATGACCAATACCGGCTTCGTCGCTCTCGCGGGTGAAATCACGACGACCGCGAACCCCGATTACCGCCAGATTGTCAGAGATACGGTCGCGGATATCGGATATTCCGACGGGTGTATGGGATTCGATTACCATACATGCGCCGTTTTTGTGGCTTTGGACAAACAGTCTCCCGACATCGCGCAGGGCGTTAACGAAGGCGACGGGCTTCACAAGGAGCAGGGCGCCGGCGACCAGGGTCTCATGTTCGGTTACGCCAGCGATGAAACCCCGGTTTTGATGCCCTCCCCGATTTATTACGCCCATGCGCTGTCGCGGGGCATGACGGCGGCCTTGAAGGAAAAGCGGCTGGATTTTTTGCGTCCCGACGGCAAGAGCCAGGTGACGATGCAATACATGGACGGAAGGCCGAAACGGATTCACACCGTCGTCATGGCGGCGCAGCATTCCGAAGACGTATCGAACGAGCGGATCGTCGAGGGACTGCGCGAAGAGGTGATTAAAAAGGTTCTGCCCGCCGAACTGCTCGACGACAAGACGATTTACCATATCAATTCCACGGGACGCTTCGTCATCGGCGGGCCCATGGGCGACTGCGGTCTGACCGGCCGAAAAATCATCGTGGACACGTACGGCGGCATGGGCCGTCACGGCGGCGGCGCTTTCTCCGGCAAGGATCCTTCCAAAGTCGACCGCTCCGCGGCGTACATGGGCCGGTACATCGCCAAGAACATCGTGGCGGCGGGGCTGGCTTCGGAACTCGAAGTGCAGTTCGCCTACGTGATCGGCGTGGCCGATCCGGTTTCGGTAAACGTCAACACGTTCGGAACCGCCAAAATCGCCGAGGAAAAAATCGAAGCCGTCATCAGGGAAGTTTTCCCGATGAAACCGGCGGGCATCATCAAGGAACTGGATCTCCTCAAGCCTCGCTATTATCCCACGGCGGCAGGCGGGCATTTCGGCCGCACCGAAGACTGCTTCACGTGGGAGAAACTGGACAAGGTGGATCAGATCAAAGAACTCGCCGGATTATAATTAACGCGCGACCTCTCCATCACAGACAGGGGATGATGTATGAGCGATTATGACATTAAAGACATTTCATTGGCCGCCGAAGGCAAAGACAAAATCGAATGGGCCGAGCAGGACATGCCCGTTTTGCGTCAGATCAAGGAGCGCTTCGAAAAAGAGCAGCCTCTCAAAGGAGTGAGCATCGCCGCGTGCCTGCACGTGACCACGGAAACGGCGAACCTGATGCTGACCCTGGCCGCGGGCGGCGCCGATCTGGCCCTTTGCGCGTCCAATCCCCTGTCCACGCAGGATTACGTCACCGCCTCTTTGGTCAAAGACCACGGCCTCAAAATATACGCCATCAGGGGCGAGGACGGCGATACGTATTACAAGCACGTCAATCAGGCCCTGGACATCAATCCCACGGTGACCATGGACGACGGGGCGGACCTTGTGAACACGCTGCATGGCGGCCGCAAGGAACTCATCGAGGGCGTTCGCTTCGGCACGGAGGAGACGACCACCGGCGTCATCCGGCTGCGCGCCATGGCGGCGGACGGCGTTCTGGCTTTTCCCATCATCGCGGTCAACGACGCGAACACGAAGCATATGTTCGACAACCGATACGGCACCGGGCAAAGCACGCTGGACGGCATGATCCGCTCCACGAACCGCCTGATCGCCGGCTCCGTTTTCGTCGTCAGCGGTTACGGATGGTGCGGACGCGGCGTGGCGACGAAGGCCAAAGGCATGGGCGCCGACGTGATCGTATGCGAGGTCGATCCTCTCAAAGCTCTGGAAGCGGTGATGGACGGATTCCGCGTCATGCCCATCGCGCAGGCCGCGCCTCTGGGGAATTTTTTCTGCACCCTCACCGGCGATATCAACGTTATCGACGTGCATCATTTCGAGGCCATGTCCGACGGCGCCATCGTGGCCAACTCGGGCCACTTCAACGTGGAACTCAATCTGACGGGCCTGGATAAAATCGCCAAAGGGAAAAGGACCGTCAGGCCGTTTTTGGAAGAGTACACGCTGGCCGATGGAAAACGCATCTACGTGCTGGCCGAAGGCCGCCTGGTGAACCTGGCGGCGGCGGAAGGTCATCCCAGCGCCGTGATGGACATGAGTTTCGCCAATCAGGCGCTTTGCATCGAGCAGATGATCAAGTCGCCCCGGGAGTTGGAAAAGAAAGTTTATCCCGTGCCAAACGATATCGATCAGGAGATCGCGCGCCTGAAACTGGCGGCCATGGGCGTGAATTGCGACACGCTGACGCCGGAGCAGGAAGACTATCTGAAAAGATGGGATATCGGCACCTGATACCCGCCCGTCAATTTTACATCCGGGATCGGAAGCTGAGATTGCTTTCGTTCACCAAGCCTCTTTCATGATGCGAAGCCAGTTTCTCCGGGCGATTTTTGTAAGTTCGTCTTCGTTAAAACCTTTTTCACGCAACGCGAAAATAAGCTTCGGCAGTCCTGCGACGTCGCCCATTTCCGCCGGAATGCGCGCGCCGTCGAAATCCGATCCCAGGGCCACGTGATCCACGCCGATGCGCTCGGCGATGTAGGCCGTGTGCCGGGCGATTAATTCTATCGGCGTATCGGCGTCGAAGCCTCCGTCGGGCCGCACATCGCCGACGAAAAACGTGACTCCCACAATGCCGCCGGAATCCCCGACGGCGTCCAGTTGCCGGTCGGTGAGGTTGCGCGCCGAAGGCGTCAGGGCGTGCGCGGCGCTGTGCGTGACCACGAGGGGCTTTTCCGTGATTCTTGAAACGTCGAAAAATCCTCTCTCATTCAAATGCGCGCAGTCGACGATGATCCCCATGTCGTTGCAGGCTTTCACCAGGCGCTTTCCGGCTTCGGTCAGACCCGGTCCCCGGTTTGGTGAACAGGGAAAGCGAAAAGGCACGCCGCAACCAAAAATATTCGGCCGGCTCCAGACGATTCCCAGGCTGCGCAATCCGGCGTTGTAATAATCTTCCAGAGCTTCGAGATTTTCGTTGATCGGCTCGGCGCCTTCGAAATGAATCACGGCGGCCAGTACATCCGCGCGCAGGCAATCCTCCACTTCCCGAAGATTGCGGGCAATTTTCAATCGCCCGTTCGATTCTTTTTCAATACGAAAAAGCGTTTCCAGCATGGCTCCGGCCATATCCTGCGCGTAAGGCAGTTCCATCGCCGGGGGCATTTGGACTTTGTATCCGTCTTCCGTGAATTTCAGCGCCCCTTCGAAGGTCCACCGATGTTTTTCAGGGTGCGGCGGCACGAAAACGGCGAAAAATCCGCCGCCGAAACCGCCCTCGATCGCCCTGGGAAGATCGAGATGACCGTATTTGCCGCGCTTTAGAAAATCCCGCGCCTTTTCCGGCTCGAAAAGGTGAACCTCCTGCAAAGCATCGCTATGGCCGTCGAAAACGCGCATCGGGATTCTGAGTCCTTGAAGCTTATTAAAACCATTTGACCGCCGTATCCTCGCATGGACTTTACAAAACACGCAAGGAGCATCACGCATTTGGCGGTTCATCCATGGATTTTGGCCGCTTGCGATTACAATGAATAAAGACATAACCGCGGAGCTGATCATGACGCAAAAAACAAGGCGTCCTGTAAAACATTTTCCCGCTCGACGCGCCGGATATTTTCTTGCGGCCGCGCTGATTTTGGCCGGAGTTTACGCGACCGTTTTTGACGCGGAGGCCGATTCGAACCCGCCTTTGGAGGTAGCGGACGCCATGCAATCCACCGTAAAAGAAAAGCAGCCCGCAGCCGTGCCGCCCATTGACGCCGCGCAGCCGGATTCATTCGAAACGGCCACGTTCGGCCTCGGGTGATTCTGGGGACCTGACTCCCGGTTCGGGAGTGTAAAAGGAGTCATCAGAACCCGCGTAGGATACGCCGGCGGCGCAAAGAAGAATCCGACTTACAGGTTTCTGGGGGATCATACGGAAACAATACAGATTGATTTCGATCCGCGTATAATCGGCTACAAGGATCTGCTTGAAATTTTCTGGGCGAGCCATAACCCGGCGTCGCGCTCCTTTTCCAGGCAGTATGAGTCCGTCATCCTGACGAAAAACGACGTGCAAAAAGCCGCCGCCGAAAAAAGCAAAGCCGAAAAAGAAAAGGCATACGGGCGCGCGATTCATACAAAGATCAGGCCATTGGATAAATTCTATCGGGCGGAGGATTATCATCAAAAATACCGTCTTCGACAAAATTCGCGGCTGATGCGGGAATTTAAAGCGATGTATCCGTCGGCCGAAGATTTTGCGGACTCGAGCGCCGCGATGCGGATCAACGCCTTTATGGGCGGCAGCGGCAGTGAAGCGCTTTTTGCCGAAGAGATCGATTCATACGGATTGTCGAAAGAAGGAATCGCGGAGCTTGAAAGAATCACGCATTTCTCAAAAGGCTCCGACCGTGATTCGTGCTATTGAAATTTGGCAACCAATCACACAAAAAACCAAAAAGATTGACGCCTGAGCCGCAAGTTGTATCGTGACGGCGGTTTTTTAAAAAGGAAAGAATTGTTATGCCGACATGCCACGAAATGAGAAAAGGTGAATACTATTACTGCCCAATATGCGGCATCGAAATTCTTGTCACCGCAGAATGCAAAGATGTGGGAAAGGACGCTTCCGAATGCAGTTGCCTGGAAGATGATCCGATACAGGTTTGTTGCGCTTTCAATTGCTGCGGCATGCCTTTGGAGAAAAGGGAGCAGGACTAAAGCGGGCGAGACCGCCCCATATCAAGATGATGTTTCCGGGTCGGATTCTTCAGTTTTTGCTTCGCTATCCTTTGTGGATTCTTCTTCGCCGTCAACTTCGGCCGTCGCTTCGTCCGTGGCTTTCTGCCCGGCTTTCGCCTTTCTGATTTCCTGCACCAGAACTTCAAGTCGCTGCGGGTCCACCGGTTTTACGAGAAATTCCGGTTTTCCGTTTTTCAGAAACTGCATCAACACCGCTTTATCCAGCGAACCCGACAGAACAATGACCGGGATGTCTTTGAACAAATGGCGGCGGCGGATGGCGGCATAAACCAGGTCGCCGCTGACCTGCGGCATTTGATGATCGAGGATGATGAAATCCGGTCTGCGTTCATTGAGATCGAATATGGCGTCCAGGCCGTTGCAGCTCTCGGTGATCTCGACATTTTGCTTCTTGAGCAGCCCCGCAATAAGCGATCGACTTGTTCGATCGTCGTCTATGATCAGTACAGATAGTTTCGGTTCGTTGAGCATGACCTTGAAACGTTGTTTGTCAGTGGGAGGAGACATAGATCTTTCCTGTTTTTTAACTGGCGCCTTCTTAAAATAATCACCGCGCCCGCAATAAAAAGCGACAAGTGTTTCTTGAGACTGTCCTGTTTGTCGGATTTGCGGCATTTCCTGGCAATAAAGATACTATCGCCCGGCGAAACGCGCAAGGACCCATTGCCATTCGATTCTTGATGCGGATGAAAGCTTGCGAAGCGTTATCGAGAATTATTCCATGACGATATCAAAAACCGTCGTTTCGCCTTCGCCGACATCGAGGGGCTCCAGCCGCAGCACCGTTCGTCCGTAGGCGTTTTCCTCGGCGCTGTAGGCGTCCGTCGCAAGCGTATCGCCGTTTATGGATACGCCGGCAACCGCGCCGTCGAGGGGCGCGGTCAACGTCAGGTTAAAGGCCGCGGATTCATCGGTGATCAGCGTCATCGTTCGCCCGCCGGAAGCATTGCGGACCATCTCGAAGTCGAATCGCCCGTCGCCGTGGGACAGACCGCGTATGGCAAATTCATCCCACTCCGGGGGAAGATGCGGCGCCAGCGTTATCCAACCTCCGGGCACGCTGTGATTGTATCCCGTCAGGTGGTAGAGGTAGGCATAACCCATTATGCCCGATTCCCAGCTTCGAAAGCGGGCCGATATATCGCATACGGCGCCGAAGGGCTCCTGGATGAGGCCCAGGTGTCCGAAATCGTCGGTGATAAGAGCTTCTTCCGTGAAGCCGGTGCGCGTGAACCAATCCGTCCAGACGGAAAACGCCGTGTCGGCGAGAGGATGGAACAGCTTATCCGGATTATTGAGCCAGTAACCGTGGGCCATGCCGGTCAGCAAGCCTTCCCTGACGAAAGTGAACAGCGTTCGATAGGGCTCTCCCGTAAGAGAGTAGAGCGTGCCGTTTTCATGGCCGAGAATTTCCCATGTCTTTTCGAAGTTGCTGATGACGCGTTCGTCATCCAGGGGCAGCGCGTCGAGCCAGATGGGCATCGTGTTGATGTCTTCGTAGGGCTGACGTTTCGGCTCCCGCGTGTCGGTCTGCGCTTTGGGGGCGTAATAACCCTCGTCTTCCAGCCAGAACGTATCCTGCGCGCAGGTTTCGACGTTGTCGGCCAGCGTGTCAAACGCATCCGCGTCGTCGGCGTAGCCGAGTTCATCGGCTATTTCCGCCATAAAGCGCGCCGCCCGCATGGCCAGCAGGGACGAATAAAAAGACAGGGTGGATTCGTCGGGTTCGTCGATGAAGTTTTCGCCAAACGCGACTTCCATTAAATCTTCGAATGTCTCGTCGCCGGAAAAATGAAGCAGGCAGCCGTCCACGTATTTTTGATCCATTACGGCATGCTTGAGAAAATCGTAGCGTTCCTCGATGGTCTCCAGATCGCCGGTGGCCTTGTAGTAGTTTTCAAATTCCAAAACCAGGGTGCTGGGGCCTTCGGCGCGGGTGCGGCCGCTCATGACGCCCATGGCGCCCCAGTCGGGCTGGTCCGGCAGATCGGTGATGTCCCTGTCGATTTCGTACGCGTTGGCTATCCCGCCTCTTAAAACGGCGGCGCCCCAAAGATAGTCGATCATATCCTTGAAATCGTCAGACAGGCCTATCAGGGGGTAGTAAAGCGACGGGCCGTGCGTATCGCGAAGCCACGTGCTCGAGTATTCGCTCATTTCTCCCACGCCCCCGGTGTCCGCCTGGCTGATTTTGATGGCTACGGCCTGCGTGCGCATGAGATCGTTAAACTTTTCGTCCGGGGTTTCGAATACGGCGATTTGGCTTGCCCAGTCGTTCCACCAGGTATTGGTGGATTCCAGCAGCGCGTCCACGCCCGCCGTCTCGATAGCGGCGAAGATTTCCTCATGATCCTCGCCCTGCAACGTGAAAACCATGGGCAGGACGATGACTTTCTCTTCGCCGGAATTCAGGCGTCCGATCGGAATCCGGAAGTCCTGATGGTTTTGCCCGGCGACGGTCTCGGCGGCCAGCGGCCTGGAGTGCAGGTATCGGGAGTCGTAATCGAACTCCTTGAAAATTTCGCCGCCGTAGTTTCCGAAGATGGATTGAATTTCCAGCATCACGTTGTGAATGGGCTTCGAGCTGACGTTGCGCACGATCCACACGCTGATAAGCGCCTGTTCGGTCAGGGGGTCGTCCGCGTACTTCGGCGCGAAATTAACGCTGGTCCATTCCATGCCGCGCCCTTCGGCTTCCACGATGGTGATGGGCGTATTGCGCACGCGGCTGATGGACGTGTATTCGGGATCGACGGGCTGTCCTTGCGCGATAAGCCAGGGGCGTTTGTCCGTGAACCATTTTAAATCTTTTTGATAGGTCGGTCCGCCGATATTATGCCAACCCGCCAGCGGATATTGATTGCCCAGAATTCCAAAAACCTTGCCGTTTCCCAGACCCACGCATCCCAGCTTCCTTTTGATCGGCGGATCGGCCATGTCGATGTCCTGCCGCCATAAAGAACGGTTTTGGAGGTAATCTCTGGCGGATATCCATTGGGGGTATTGTTCGACCTGCGTATCGTCGTCGGAATCGTCGTCCGCGTCGTCGTCGGAATCATCGTCGGAATCATCATCCGCGTCGTCGTCGCTTGGATCGCTGTCGGAATCGTCGTCGTCATCATCGCCGCAACCGCAGCCCATAGCGGCCGCAAGCAGGCAAAGAAGGAAGAAAATCGCCGTGAGTCTTGTGAGGATTGTTCGATAAGAGTTTTCAGTCATTGAAAGCGCCTCGATAAATTGATTGCAATCAAAGGACTATAACCAAATTGTCGCGTTATGAAAACACGCCCCGATAGATATAGTTGCATAATTTTAAGATATGCCCGATGAATCAATGAGGTGTTTTCCTGGTCAATATTTGCAGTCTTTTAGATGAAACGAAAAACCTTTAACACAGCTTCCTGGGGAAATTCGCGTTTTGCGGCAAGAATGTCCGTGATCCTGCTGATTGTTCTGGTTATCACGGCTTTGCGCGGATTGTATCTTCTCCACGGATATTTCGTTTTGCCCGGCGGTCACGATTCCTCGCATCACAGGCAGGAGTCGGTCATGGTTGCATATACTCTCATGGAAAACCCCGGCCTGTTGCCGGAAATCATGAAGGCGAGCCCCGTCCGGTATTCGCCGCTGACCTATTTCACGTATGCCTTCGTTAACGCCTTAAGCCACAAATCCTTTATGTCGTTTGCCTTGAACATCTGGTTTTTGTGGGCGCTGTCGTTGGCGTGCGCGGCCGGCGTCGGATGGACGCTTATGCCCCGGCAATGGCCCATGATTCTGCCCGCCGCGGCTTTGATCGCTACGCCGGCGTTTTGGGTGATCGGCGTTTCATACAACCTGGAAACCTGCCTGATCGCAGGAGCCGCCGTATATCTGCTGCTTTTTGTCAATGCCGAAAAATTGAATCGCTGGTATTGGCTCGCCCCGGCCTGCCTTGTCGCTTTTGCGTGCGCCATGTCGAAAACCATTGTGTTGCTTGCGGCGTTTCCGGCAGCCGTGCTTTTCTGCCTGGATCCCGACCGGTCCGTTGCATGGCGGCGTCTGGCGCTTGCCGCGTTCATGGGATTGTCCTTTTTCCTATGGCTGGCGCTGCATGATTTTCAGTTCGTCGGGGAGATTAAAGAGGATTACATCAGCGTGCCTCTGGGAGGGCCTTTATATTATCCGCGGCTTCTTCTTTTCGGCTACCGGGGCGGCGCCTTGCTCGCCGCGCTGGCCGCCGTGATGATCGTGCGGCTTAAAATGCGAAAACTGGATTTCGCGGATCTGGCCTTTGCATCCTGGCTGATTGCGCCTTTTGTGTTTTTTTCCGCGCTGGACACCAAGCGCGAGTGGTACATGCTCGGCGCCTGGCTCGTCGTTCCGGTTTGGTTTTTATACGGCGCGCGGCAGTTGTGGGAAGTGCGTCCGATACGGTTCCTTACGTATGCCGTTTCCGGGCTTTATCTGCTGCTGGCTTTGGGATCGAGCGCTTCGGTGATCGCCAATGTCAATTTCGCGGTGGGCCGTTTCGACAAAATATTCGCCGGAATCCCCGGTGATTTCCCAAAGGTTCAAAAGGCCGAAAAATTCGTGGCCGAGCAGGTTCTTGAAATCATGGCCGAGGATCCGGCGGCGACCCTTGCGGTGGATCATTCGCGCCTGCAGATCGCCGAGGAAAGAATCGTGCCGCTGATTATGGCGAAAAAACCCCGCGTCGCATTGGTGAAGCCCGTCGTGATGACGGATTGTTACTGCAACAAACGCACGGAATTTCTTGAAGCGCTGACGCATTCGACTTACGTTTTGACGATTAATGAGAAGTGGCCCGATTTTCGCGGCGACTCGCGCGAGGCGCCCGACTGCGCCGTGTTGCCCCGCGAAGAAATCGGCCGGCGCGTGCAGGCCATGAGGGATAACTATGTTTTTGTGAAATCCGTTCCGATGGCCGACGACAACTTTCCGCCCGTCAGAATTTATAAAAACATCCATCCTGAAAAAACCCGCCTTACGGCTGAATTCGTCGATTTCGGCGGCGGCAAGTTCCATTGGGCGACGTTGGGGGATTTCGACAGTTACGGCCTGACGGCTTTGCGAAAAGAAGAATACGAAAAAGCCTTGGCCGCATTTCGCCTGATGCAGAATCGGTCCCTGAAATACGGCGCGCCCGGCGTGGCCCGCACGCTGGCCCGGATGGGCGACGATGAGGCCTTCGAACTTCATGTCTTTTCGGTTTTGCGCGGCGCGAGCAATAAAGACAAGGGGCCGCTGCTGGTGGAATTATCAAGGCTCGAAAAGCGCGGGGAATTGACCCCGGCGATGGCGGACGCCTGCCGGAAGTATATGCGGCGTTGATTACCCCTTCGGGATTCTGACAACCACGCATCACTTTGTGGCCTTTTCCCCCTGCGGCGAAATTGCCGCGGTATGCCACATGGGGTTGAAAGGCCGACACCCGAGCCCCGAAACCCGAAACCCGAAACCCAAAATTCGCCTTCCCTTGATGCCGATGGATATATATCCTAAATAGGCCTTTCCCATAATCGGCGCTCATGCATGCGCCGCGACGAGGTGCACGATGAAGGCCAGCGAAATCAGAAAAAGCTTTTTGGAATTTTTCGAATCCAAAGCTCACAAGGTCGTGAAAAGCAGCCCCCTGATTCCGGCGAGCGATCCGACGCTCCTTTTCGTCAACGCCGGAATGGTGCAGTTCAAAAACGTTTTTCTGGGCCAGGAAGACGTGGGAGCCAAACGCGCCGCGACCAGCCAGAAGTGCCTGCGCGTTTCGGGCAAGCACAACGACTTCGAGAATGTGGGCCGTACGCCGCGCCATCACACGTTTTTCGAGATGCTCGGCAACTTCTCCTTCGGCGACTACTTTAAAAAAGAAGCCATCGAATTCGCCTGGGAATTCGTCACGAAAAATCTGAGCATTTCTCCCGACCTTCTAACCGCCACGGTTTTCGAAACCGACGACGACGCGGCGAATCTCTGGGCCGAAATCTCCACCCTTCCCCCCGAGCGCATCGTGCGCCTGGGCGAGGAGGAGAACTTCTGGTCCATGGGCGACACCGGCCCATGCGGTCCCTGCTCGGAAATTCACGTGGATCTGGCGCCGGGTGCGCCGGGAGGCATCGTCGAGGATCCGGAGCGGTTCCTGGAAATATGGAACCTGGTTTTCATGCAGTACAACCGGGACGAAAAGGGAAAAATGACGCCGCTGCCGGCGCCGTCGGTGGACACGGGCGCGGGATTGGAGCGCATCGCGGCGGTCATGCAGGACGCCCCGACAAACTTCGATACGGATTTGTTCGAGCCCATCCGAAACCAGATCGCCGACATCAGCGGTAAAAAATACGGCGAGGATAAGGACGCCACCGTTTCCATGCGCGTGATTTGCGACCACGCCCGGGCCATGACCTTTCTCATCGGCGACGCCGTGCTGCCTTCCAACATCGGCCGGGGCTACGTGCTTCGCCGCATCATGCGCCGGGCGGCGCGCCACGGCGTGCTGCTGGGAATCGAAAAACCGTTCCTCTATCAGATGGTGGATTCGGTGATCGCCGCCATGCGCGACGCGTACCCGGAACTGGAAGAGCGGCGCAGCTACATCGCCAAGGTCGTGCACAGCGAAGAAGAGCGCTTTTTGCGCACGCTGGCCAAGGGCCTCAAGCTGCTGGACGATGAGCGCGGGCGCATGGCAAAGAGCGGCGAAAAGGTTCTGGCCGGAGATTTCGCGTTCAAGCTTTACGACACCTTCGGATTCCCCCTGGACCTCACGCAGGATATCGGCCGGTCAGGCGACTTCACGGTGGATGAAAAAGGCTTTAACGAGGCGCTGGCGCTGCAGCGGGAAAAAAGCTCAAAAGGTGGAAAATTCGAAGCTGAAGCCGGCCTCGGCGCGGCCCTGGGCGAATTGGGCGGGCAGGGCGCGACGACTAAATTCGTGGGTTACGACACGCTTTCGGCTGAAGGCGAAATCCTGGGCATCGTGAAAAACGGCGAACTCGTCTCCGAGGCGAAAGACGGCGACGAGGTGGATATCGTTACCGACGTGACGCCGTTTTACGCCGAGCGCGGCGGCCAGGTCGGCGATACGGGAAGCGCAAAAGCCGGTGAAGCGAAGATCAATATCACCGGCGCGTTGCCGGCGGGCGAAAGCCTGATCGCGCACAAAGCGCGCGTGGAATGCGGATTTGTCAGAGTCGGGCAAAAAATTACCCTCGAAGTGGACCGCCACCGCCGCGACGCCATCCGGCGCAATCACAGCGCCACGCATCTTTTGCATTACGCCCTGCGCCAGGTGCTGGGATCCGACGCCAGGCAGGCCGGTTCTCTGGTCGCGCCGGACCGGCTGCGTTTTGACTTTACGCATTTTCAGGCCATGACGGATGACGAGATCAAAGAGGTGCAGCGCATCGCCAATCAGCTTGTAATACGCAACGAGCCCGTCGATACGAACGTCAAATCCTACGACGAGGCCGTCGAGTCCGGCGCCGTGGCGCTGTTCGGCGAAAAATACGGCGACGAAGTGCGCGTCGTGTCCTGCGGCGTGACCAAAGAGCTTTGCGGCGGCACGCACGTTGCGTGCGCCGGGGACATCGGCCCCATCATCATCACCGAGGAGTCTTCCATCGCCGCCGGAGTGCGCCGCATCGAGGCGGTCACCGGCGACGGGGCGCTGGATAAAATCCAGGCCATGATGGACATGAGCAAAACGCTGTCGCTCATGTACAAGGTTCCGGCCGAGGAAATCGCCCCAAGGGCCAAAAACGTTTCGGACCGCGTTCGGGAACTGGAAAAGGAAATTTCGGGCTTAAAAGAAAAACTCAGCGCACAGTCCGACGGGGACATCCTGGGCAAGGTCCGCGAGGTCGGCGGCGTGAAGCTGCTGGCCGCCGTCGTCGAGGCCTCCGACGCCAATCAGCTGCGTTTGCAGGGCGCGCGACTGCGCGACCGGATGGGAAGCGGCATCGTGGCGCTCGGCGCCGAGGTCAAGGGCAAGGCTATGCTTTGCTGCATGGTGTCTTCCGACCTGACCGGCCGTTTTCAAGCCGGAAAAATCGTCGGAGCGCTGGCGAAGATCGTTGGCGGCGGCGGAGGGGGCAAGCCCGACATGGCGCAGGCCGGCGGCGCCGATCCGTCGAAACTGCAAGAGGCTATTGACGCTGCCGAAAAGATTATTGCGGGTTAGAAACCGGCACGTCTTCCAGAAACGCGACCATATCCCCGGCAATGCTCCCCAGGGCTTTCCCGATAGCCTCCTGCTGGGCGCGATCGATGGTTTCCTGGAAACTCATGTCGTCGGCATTTTTCTTCGCCGAATAATCTTCGGAAGTTACCGAAGAAAAAATCACGATTCCTGTGCGGATATCCAGAAGCAATGCCTCCACTACGCAGTAAGCCCTGGTCTCATCTTTTGAAAAGACCTTGTAATGAGGGTAGCTGTGGCTTGTGGATCGATAGACCAATAGCAGATCGGCCTGGAAACGGGCCGCGCCTTCGCGCAAATAGGGGACCGTCATTTTCTCCGGCGTTAAAAGCGAAGGCAGATAAGACACGTCGCCCACGCGTTTGCATGCGGTCAGCTTGCCGATAAAGTTTTTCTCGATGCTCCGGTTCATGTCCGCCAGTTCGGCGCCGGCGTAATTCCACCGGTCATAATGGCCGAAGCGCAGGATGGCAATGCGACCCTTTTCCGGCAACACAATTCGGGCATTCAAAATCTTTTCGATGTCCTCATTGCTCAGCACGTTCTTGTCGCTTTCAAACAGCGACTCGGAAACGACTTCGCGCTGCTGATATTGCGGCGAAGACATATAAGCGGGATTCGTGGAGTGGCCGGCGCAGCTAAGAGTCGTCAAACCGATGATCAAAGCGAAAATCATGACGGGTTTCATGGCAGAATCCTCCTGGCGATTTATCCATGGTCCTTAAGATTTATTACGAAAACATCCTCTCATTATTCCTGTTTTTGTGAAAGCCCGTTTTGCGGGATATCTATTCTTGCCTCATCAGGAACGGTTGTTAATAGTTTTCCCATAATAAATCCACTAAAGGGAGTGAACCATGCGCATGTTGCGAATGGCTGTATTGATCCTATGACGGCAATTATCCTCATAAATTACAAAACTTCCCGTTGCCCCAAAGAAAATCAGCGGCTATGATTTCTTTGTCCCTTGATCGCAAGTGAATAAGGGACGACGGAAACCGAAGGTTAAGCCCGGGTTCGCTGCCGGGGCTTTTAGCGCATAAGTGTATCTCGCGTGATGTGCATATCACGTTGACGATGTGTCGGATTGCATGCGCGAAAATGCGCTTAATGGAAAAGCGCGGCGCGGACCGGTTCAGGCGAGAATGCGTGAGCCATAATGCGCATGTCCGGTAAGGCGAAGAAAATTGACGGATGAGGTCAAAAAATCAACCGGGGCAAAAGCCCTGAAAATCGTCGGGATCATCGCGAAAATTCTCGCGTGGATTATCGGCGGCATCCTTGCCTTCGTCGTCATATTGCTGATCAGCCTCAACTTCCTTTTGAACTCCTCTTCTTTCACGGGCTTTGTCCTCGGCAAGGTCATGCCCGGCGTCGAACAGGCCGTCGGGGCGAAGATCAGCGTGGAGAAACTGACTCTTTCCTTCGTTCCGTTTCGCCTGCGACTGGGCGGCGTCGTGTTTACCAATGCGACCGGAGATTTCAAACGCGACTTCGCCACGCTGGACAAGCTGGAAGTCGACGTGGATTTCGGCGCGCTGCTCGGCGGGCAGGTGGTTGTGGAAAGGATCCTGGTCGACGGGGTGACGACCTACCTCTACCTCGACCAAAACGGCCTGGCCAACTTCCCCATTCCGCCTTCCGGTGAAGAGGAAGAAAAACCCGAAGAGCCTTCCGAAGGCCCGCCGGAAATCAAGCTGCCGGTTATCGTCAAGGAGCTGCGGGTCAAAAACGTGCAGGTCTTCGTGGACATGGACAACGATCCGGAAACTCCCGGAATGGATTTGGAGGTCGCCGTAAACTCCATCGGCCTGACCGCCGACGCCGACCTTAACAGCGGCGAAACCCACGCCCAGGTCAGGATCGCCGACGGGCATTTTAAAATGGGCGAACTGGAAGACACGCTGGAAAGAATCGACGTGGACGCTTCCTTCAGCATGGCGTTGTGGGCGGCAAAGGTCACAAAGTTGGAAGTGCGGCTGCCGGATGTGAGCCTGGACGCGACGGCGGAGGCGACGGATGTTTTGGGAGATATGCGCGTTGCGGCCGATCTTTCGGGAAGCGTCAACCTGGAAAAAATCAACAAGCTCTTTGTCGCCGATCCGAAGCTTTGCGGCGAGTTGAAACTTTCCGTGCATGCCGACGCGCCTTTGCCCGACTACTCGGCGCAGGGCGAAGTGACCATGGAAGAGGCTTGCGTGAATGATCTGGCCCTTCGCGATTTCAAACTTTCCTTTGCGGCCACGCAGGATGAGGCCCATGTTAACGAGCTTTCCATGCATGTCGCCGGGGGGAGCATCAACGTGCAGGCCGATCTGGGAATGAAAGAGGCCATGCCTCTTTCCGCCCGCGTGAAACTCGCCGGATTGAACATCGCAAAGGCGCTGGACGATTACGGCATGACCGGCCTGGGGGTAGCCGGGATCGTCGCCGGCGACATCACCGCCACGGGCCGGCTCGGCAACGAGGAAAAGCCCATGGCCGTATCGTCGTCCGTGGAACTTTCCCTCAATGACGTGGCCTATTCCGATATCGTTCGCATCCCCAAAGTCGCCGTCGATGTGAAAAGCGACTACGCGCCCAGCGGCCTGAAAATTCACCATGCCAAAATCACGACGAGAAACACCGGCATCTCCGCGGAAGGATCGGTTGCGCTGCCCAACGTCGCCCTGAACCTTAAATACCTGGTGGATGCGGCGGATCTTTCGGAGTTTTCGCCGGTGATGGAAAAAACCACGGCGGGCGCTATTCGCCTGGAAGGGATCGCCAATGGCTCGGCCTCGGCGCCGAACGTGGACGCCACGCTTTCCATCGACAAAGTGAAATTCGGCGAAATGGGCGTGGACGAGGTGCGCGGACACGTCATGATGGCCGGCAAAAAGATCACGGTCGAGAATTTCTTCGTGCGTAACAAAGAGGCTCTCATCGAGGTGAGCGCCACGGCGGATATTTCGAAGAAAACTCCGGTGGTGGAAGCAAGCTTGAATATTCCCAACACGGGCATACACAATTTCCTTGCCGCCGCCGGCATGACCGATCTGGAAGTCAAGGGCAGCCTGGGCGTCGCAGCGTCCGTCAGCGGCCCGGCGGATAAACTTTCGGGTCACGCCGAGGTTATGCTCGCCGACCTGGAAGCGTACGGGGAAAAGGTCAAGACCATTCATCTCGGCGCGGCCTTGAGCGAAGGCGCGGTGAAGATCAACGATCTGTCCGTGGTCAAGTTGTCGCCGCCGCGTCCGGATTTTACGAAACGCGCCGACAAAATAAATGAGCTTCCCATCGACCAGTGGACCGAAGCGGCCATCAAGGCCACGGGATCGTTCGATCCGGATTCGGGCCGATTGGCTTTGAGCCTGAATTCGGAAGGGCTCAATGAGCAGGCCTCGGATATTTTGCGCCAGCGGAATCTGCCGTTGATCGCCGACCTGTCGCTGGAGGTTCGCGCCGAAGGAACCGTCAAGGAGCCGAAGGCGCGGGTGGAACTGAAAATCCTCAACGGCCGGTTCGGCGAGATGGCGCTGGGCGACTCCAGCATCAAAATCGATGTGGCCGACAACAGCGCGCGCATCCACGGCAGCCTGCTGACCAACCGGGAAAAGGTCGCCTTCGAAACAGCGGTTCCCACGACGGAGAAGGGTTGGCGCATACGGCGTTTCGACAGCAAAGCGGATGAAGAAAAAGAGCCAAGCATCGTCGAAGCGGTCAGGGAAAACATCCCCAAAGTGCCCGGCATGGCGCTTCTGGGCAAACCCGAGGATTTCACCGGCGAAAGCGAACCGGCCCAAAAAGAGCCGCCCAAGTCCCTGGGCTCCATCGATCTGGACATCACGGCAAACCTGTCCGGCGAAAAGGAACTCGGCGGCAAGGTGATTTTCAATCGCTTCGACTACTCGGGATTTTTAATTTCCTTGAAGGATACGGAAGTCACGGCCCAAAAAGCGCCTGAGGATTCGGACAAAGCCGAAGACGCCGAAGGAAAAAAGGACGTCGTCGAAGGGATGCTGGACGGCAAAATCACATTGCAGGGTTCACTGGCCGCTCCGGAGAAAATCGGAGCGGATGTCAATTTCGGCGAAATATATTTCCGCAAAAACGATCTGATTATCAGAAATGAAGATGAAAACGGCGCGCCGAAACCCGTCGTATTGAGTTATCGCGACCAGAGCATCGACGTGGAGAGTTTCATGCTCGGCGGCCGCCTCGTCGACTTGCGCCTTGAAAAACAGGGCGATCTGTTCGTTCTCGTTTTACGGGCCGATATGGGCGTGGCGCAGGAATTTGTGGATATTCTGACAGAAGCCAAGGGCACGTTGACGGTGGACGCCTCGATTCCCGATTCGTTCGATCCGAAAATGGCCAGGGCCGCCGTCAAGATCGTCGACGGCAATTTCAGCATGCAGGGCATTCCCACACCGCTCATGAATCTGAACGTCGAGGCGAATTATTCCGACGGCGCCCTTTCCGTGGATCGCATGGGCGCGGTGATCGGCGGCGGCACGCTGTCGGGCGGCGGCAAAATCACGATGCCGGAAAATGAAGACGACATCATGAGGATGAAGCTGCGCGTGAACGTGGCCAATGTCCGCACGGGCATGGACCCGCACCTGGAAGTGGCCATCGACAAAGTGGACCTTTACGTCAACACCATTGAAAAAGGTAAAAATCGCGGGAAACTGGACGTGTCCGGCGAAGTGGTCGTCGACAAAGCGGTGTTTTCCAAGAACGTGGATTTCGTGACGATCTTCAGCCAGTTCACTAAGATCGGCGAGCAGAAAAGCGCCAGCGGCCAGGAGACCTACAAGGAAAAAGAGGAAAGCGTCTTTTTCAATATCGCCATTCGCGCCGACGACGACGTGGGATTCAATTCCAACCTGGCCGAGATCGAAACGCGCATGGATCTTCTTCTGGTCGGCAACAACGTAACCCCCGGAATGAAAGGCTCCGTGCACGTCATCAAAGGCTGGGCGACGGTTTTGCAGAACACGTATCACTTGTCGAGGGTGACGATTCAATTCTACGACGAGCAACGCATCTTCCCGAGTTTCGACATCAACGCCAACACGCAGGTCAAGGGCACGAATATTTTCGTCAGCCTGGCGGGCAATCCCCTCAAGTACAACATGACGCTGACCTCCGATCCGCCCAAACCGCAACGGGATATCTTCTTCATTCTGGCCACGGGCGCCAGTTACGAGGAATTCCAGGCCAGGGGTTCGGGCATCAGCAGCGACGAAGCCGCGGGTCTGGCGGCGCAGCAACTCGTCGGCGGACAGCTCGGCAAATTGTCCAGCGCCGTGGGCGGAAACCTGGACGTGGGCATCGATTCGTCCACGGGCACCAGCCGCATCAAAATCAAAAGTGAAGTCGAAAAGGACATGTACATGTCCATATACCGTGGGCTCGTCGATCAAAGCCTGGGTTCGGAAGTAGAGTACAACTTCTACCGGTACGTGGCGGCGACGGGATCCTGGAGCAATATGGCCGGTTACGACGACGTGGAAACCATCGGCGCATTCGGCACCGGTCTGAGATTAAAGATAGACTTTCAGTAAAGGACGCGCATGCAACGGCCTTGGATCATTATTTTGACGGCTTTGGTTCTCGCGGCATATTGCAGTGTAGCCGCCGGGTCTGAAGTCGATCAAATCAAAGAGGATCTTTGGGGTCGCAAAGTCGCCAAGCTCGAATACGAAATCCCCCAATGGCTGCACGACAAGGAAATTGCCCGCGTATGTAAAATCAAGGAAGGCAAAGTCTTCTCTCGATGGCGCGTGCGCACTTCCATCAGCCGCCTTTATCTGCTGGGTTACCTTGAAAACATTGTGATCAAAGCCACGCCCGTCGGCGACGACCAGGTGAATGTTCTTGTCAAGATCTATCCCCAGTATCTGATTCGGGATATCAACCTCAAGGGCAACCACGCCTTGAATTACGCCGAGATCGTGGACGACACGCTTCACATTTCCACCAGTGATGACTTCAGGCAGGAGGATATTCCGGTTTTCGAGGAAAAAATCCGCGACTACTACCGCGATATCGGCTACCTGAAGGCCGAGGCGCGAATCCATGTGGAAAAAACGAAGCTTAAAAATGACGCGGCGGCGGACCTGTTCATCGAAATCACGGAAGGACCGGCTTATAAGGTAGCGAAAATCAATATCGTCGGCGACATGGGGCCGTTTTCGCGTCGGCAGATCTTAAAGAAACTGCGCTGGAAAGAAAAAATGGTCTATAAGAAGGAGGTCGTCGACGACGGCCTTCGCCGCCTTCGTGAAAAGCTCAAAGGGGGCAAGTACTTCGAGGCGCGGATCGGTGATGTGGATCTGCGCGACGCCGACGCGGTCAAAGTCGATCATCAAAACATGACCATGGAATTCACGCTGGAACTGGACGTGGGTCCGAAAATTCTCATGGGCTACAGTGAAGAGTGTTTCACCTGCGCGCAGAAAAAATGGAAACTCAACAAGCACCTGGACGTGGAAAACAACCGCCGTTTCACCAAATATATCGTCGAGCCTTATTCGAAAAACATCGAGGAGTATTTCCAGGCAAAGGGGTATCTGGACGCGTCCTGCCAGGGTCGGTTGATCGAAGCGGCGGACGAAGACGGCAATCCGATCAAGCGCCTGGAGTTTACATTGGAAAAAGGTCGCCGGTATTCCGTCGAAGAAATCGATTTCAAAAACAATCCTTCTTTTTCCGACGGCGAGCTGAAAGGCGAACTGGAGGCCGGAAAATATTTCATTAAGGAGGATTTCGACAAGAACCTGGACAACATCATCGCCTTTTACAACCGCCACGGATTTTTAAAGGCGAAGATTCTGCAGAAAAACGCCGAGATCGACGAAGGCGAAGGCGAGATCTTCATCAACGCCGTGATCTTCGAAGGACCGCAAACCCGGGTTCGCAGCGTGAAGCTTGTGGGCAACGAGGTTATCAAGGATAAAAAATTCGCCAATCTGCTTCAGCAGGGCGGCCTGGTGGAAGGCCAGCCCTACAATCCCTTCAAACTCGTGGAAACGAAAACCAGGATGATCGCGAAGTACTTGATTCGCGGATACATCAAGGCCCGCATCAAACACAAGATCGTCTTAAGCGAAGACAACACGCAGATAGACGTGACTTACGAGTTTGAGGAAGGACGCCAGTATTTCTTCGGCAACGTTTATATCCATGGAAACAAGCTGACGAAAAAACATGTCATCGAAAGAGAGCTTTTCATCACGACCGGCGATCCCTTCAACTATGACGACGTGTTCGCCTCGCAGCAGCAACTCATGAAGCTGGGTTTCTTTTCCTCCGTGGACATCAAACCCATCAATCCCGACATCGACCAGAAAGAAATCGACCTGATGGTGACCGTCGAGGAGCGAAACTCCGGTTACATCGAAGGCGGAATCGGTTTCAACACGTATTCGGGTTACCAGGGCGCGTTCGAAATCGGCCACAAGAATCTCGCCGGGCATGGAAGAAAGCTCTCGTTTCGCACTGACGTCTATTTTTCCGACGAGCAGTTGCTTTTCGAGCAGCGGACCATCGCGCTGAACTTCATCTGGCCGTGGATCGCGCGCATCCCTGTGGACGGCGACTTCACCATCAAGGACGATTTGCGCCACAACATCGGATACGATTTGCGTCAGTTGGAGATGGTCACCGCTCTCAATGTGGATTTTCCGAAATTCTTTTATCGGCTCAGGGCCACGCGCCACAACGAAATGGTGCGATGGGCCTCGAAATTCTGGTCCGGCAAGCTGGCGTACGCCTACAGCCGCGACTTCATTTTCAGCATCGACGATTCCGTGGATCAGGATCACGGCGAAGTGACCATCGCCACGATCTCCCCGCAACTTACGCGGGATTCCAGAGATAATTACTACAATCCCAAAACCGGCAAAGTTTATATGGGAATGATCGAATGGGGCTCTCCGCCGCTCTTTTCCCAGGTCAACTATCTGAAGGTCATCGGCCAGTTGTCGTGGTACGAACCGATCCACCGCTGGTGGGGCGCCAAGGACGGTCCGGTGCTGGCTCTCAATTATAAAGCCGGGCACCTCCAGGAACTGCGCGACACGGATACGGTCCCCATCAACCGTCGTTTCTACCTTGGCGGCTCGTCCACGATCCGCGGCTTCGGGCAGGATGAGATCAGCGTGTACGCCGACGACGGACGAACCCCTATCGGCGGTTATTTCTTCGGTTATACGAACACGGAAATCCGAACCCCCCTGGGGGAAAGCGGCTTCGGGCTGCTTTTCTTCTTCGACGCCGGCGACGTCACCGGCGAGACGAAATATTTTTACATCGATCAGCTGCGCGCCACCTCGGGCCTGGGTTTCAGGTATCTGACGCCCGTCGGCCCGATTTCCGCGGACTACGGCATAAAACTCAACAAGGAACCCTACGAATCGCTGGGCGAGTTTTACATCACGATCGGCAACGCTTTCTGATAAAGCCTGCCGGAAACCCGTTTATTAAAATGGAGAGTGGAAAAATGGGCTCTCACACATCGGCAAACCGGGCGGCCTTCGGAGCGCTGATGGCGGCCATGGGTTTCGGATTAGTCTTCGCCGATGGCATGACGCGCGTCGTCGGAATCCTCATGCTTTTGGCCGGAGGCGTCTTTTTATTCTTCGCCTTCTACCGATTCCGATGACCGACTGTCTTCATCAAAGCCGGAAATTTCAGCGTCGCCGCGCGGGAGGGCGTGGATGAAATCCGGGCCGCTTGGCTTATTGATTTTGTTTTGCCTGATCGCGGCGCTGCCGCTTTCCTGCGGCGAAACGAAGAATGCCGTCGGATACGACAAGGCGCAAAAAACCGCGTCGGATAAATACGAATGCGCGAATATCGACGGCTATTTGAAATTTATCGACAAGGCAAAGGGAAGCGAAAGACCTGTCACAAAGGAAAAGCTGGAGAGTCAACTGCGGGAAATAATGGCTGAAAGAACGTCCAAAGCTCCGATATTCCCATTTACGGATGAATCTCTTCGAAAGGAATTTGTCGAAATACTGAATATAGGATTTCTGATTGAGGATATCGATAAAAAAGCTTTGACCGTCACGACGATTCGCGAAGAAGATAAAAACGATTATTTTGAAAAGGAAATCATTTTTCACGACGAATATATCGGAAACTTTCGATGCCTGTTTCTGACGCCGAAATCCGAAGGGCTTTCACCCGGAATTATCGCCCTGCACGGAACGTCGGATAACGCGGAAAGTTATAGAGATCATTATCATGGAGCGGATTTTCCGAAGCATGGATACAGCATATTAATCCCCACGTTCAGAGCGGCTTGCGGTGGTGAAGAAACGGATTTTATTGCGCGTTTGCTTTTAACCAAAGGCTTCACTTTGCTGGGAATTCGGATTTATGAAACGCTTTTGATGCAAAAATATTTACGCTATCTGGGGTGCGTGGATTCTCACGGCAATATCGGGATGATCGGGCATTCCGCCGGAAGCTCGATCGGCAACGTCGCAGCGAGAATCTTAAGCGGCGTCGGCGCCTACGTCAGCGACGAATTCAGCGATTATGGCGGCGTCAACGGCGAAACGAAATACATCAGCCAAAGCACGACGCCGGGATTGTTTCCTTATCGTGCGATTATCCGAAATGAAAAAAACAATCTGACGCCCGTGAAAAAGGTGATTTACGGTTATAAAAACAACGAAAGCGGAAAATCGGCGATGCCCGAAATATTCGAGTTTTTCGACGAGAACCTGCGGAAAAAAAGTATCGCCCCAAATCCAGCGGATCCGGCGCATGAGTAAAATGCGAAAAATTCAGGGGATTATTTTTATTTGCGTCAACATGATTTTACTGACCGGCGCAACAAGCTGCGGAGAAAATGAAGACGATCCGGAGCATGACGGATACGACGACGCGGATGACGATGACGACGACGACACGCAGTCACATTACTTTGACGACGATATCGATTGCGCCGGCGTCGGCGAGACCGATGATTACGGGATAACCTGGGTGGATATTCCGGCCGGTTCTTTCATGATGGGCTGCTCGCCAAATGACGACCAATGCACAGATAAGGAATATCCCGTTACGGAAGAATATGTGTCCGAATTTCAGATGACGAAATACATGATCACGCAAAAGCAGTTTGCGTTGGTGATGGATTACAATCCTTCAAACTATGAGGATTGCCCGGATTGCCCCGTGGACGGCGTCGACTTTCTCGTTGCGCAGGATTTCTGCGAGCAGGTCGGCGGCAGGTTGCCGGAGGAAAAGGAATGGGAATACGCCGCCCGAGCCGGAACCGAGACGAAATATTATTGCGGAGATGATCCTTCATGCCTGGACGATATCGCGTGGTATGTCGAAAACTCCGGCGGGCATCCGCATATTGTCGGCCAAAAAGAGCCGAATGATTATTGCCTTTATGACACGGCCGGAAATCTGCACGAATACACCGCCATCCGCGAGAAGACGGCGCCGAGGCTCAGAAGCGGGGGATTTTTAAGTCCGGCGAAAGGATTGCGGCATTCATACCCGCATGATGTGGACCTGCCGCCCTACGACGTCGACGGCATTCGATGCGCCAGGGATGCTTGAGTCGTTGGAATATTTTGAACGTGAACAATTCTTGGGCAAATCCGGAAAATTTGGAATGAGAAATTCACATGGAAATTTTATGAATCAGTTCTTCGCTAATTTGGCATCGATCATCACATTCATCCCAGAGCTCTTGATGAAATGTTTTAGCGCTTCCATGCCAAAGTGTAACGATTACTCCATATCGCTTGGCTTCAATTACAGCCGGAACAAAATCACTATCGCCTGAAATTAGCATGGCATGACTAATTTGCTTTGTCGCAGCAATACTCACCAAATCAACACCGAACATAATATCAACTCGTTTTTGAACATAAATTGGCTTTCCCATATCGTTATACCCACGAAATGCGAGTTTCCCCAAACGTACTTGAAACCTCGGAAGCTGCGATAGGGAATGGTAAAATCTTTGCGCCGAATCCCTACGCGCTTTCTCTTTCGCATTTGGATTTTTGCCTTGATACGGCGGACAGTTATAATAATAAGTTCGAAGAATTTCTAAATTACCCGCTAATTCCTTTGACAACTTGTCATAATAAATCGATCTGCGAGAAAAATCAGCCTCTAAAACTTTATTGAGATATCCGCCATCGATGAAAATTGCTACTCGGTCCATATTAACCCCAAAAAATTAAAAGGGGGAAAGATTTCTAACCTTTCCCCCGTCGTTCCTTCGGATTAATCCCAGGCGTTCTCATGAACACTGGGGAGTATTAACGAGAAAATTATCATCATTATTGTATGTTCTGTCAAGCATTTTTCTGAACTTGTCGGTATATTATTGCACTCAAATCCTAATACATTTTCGCTTGCGCGAATGTTTTACTTGCAATTCGGTGATGCGCCAGGGATGTCGGGTAGCAGGCCGCCTTTATCCCGCGCCCATGAGGTTGAGCCAGTCGCCTAAGATGTATTCCATGCGCCCGACCAGAAGGGCGATGCGGCCCATGACGGTGAATCCGAAGGATGCGCCGAACGAGACCATTAAAATCCAGATGCCGACGCGGCTGGCCATGCCGAATGCGCCCGAGTGTTCCTTGGAGAAAAAGAAGTATATCAATCCGCACAAAACGCCGACGAAAATCACCCAGTTGCCCAAGGTGGCGGCCAGGGAAAATTTTCCGTCGGGCATGGCGATAAACGGCACGATGGAAGAGGATATCTGGCTCATGAAATCGCTTTTGAGATATTGCACGAAGTACAGGCCCGCCGTGGTGCCCACGATAAAAGCCAAAGACCAGCGGCTGTATATGCCGAACTTCGACGACAGGCGCAAAAGCAATAAAATGCCCAGGGCCAGGGGGATGATGTAAAAAAGCTGCGGCTTGTTTCCTCCGACTCCCTCGATCACGCCGGACACGAGATTCGGCGTCAGCTTCCCGAAGAGGTTGGGCACGAGCACGTTCCAGAATCCCAGCACCATCCAGTACGCGGCGGACACGCCCACGAAAATATGCTCCGCCAGCTTGTAAAAAGGATTGTCGTCATAGAGGAAAGACATGATGCACAGCGTGAAAAAAGCTCCCACCCAGGTCCAGAAGCCCTTGTAGGTCGTGTGCGTGTTTTGCGTGACCTCTTCGCCGATCTCCACGCCGAACTGGTTCGTCGCCGGGCTTTTGACTTCCACGGTTTCCTGATACGGCCACGGAGCGATCATGCCGCCCGTCAGAACGCGGATCAGCAAAAACGCGAGAAAACAGATTCCGAGGATCGACCACGCAATCGTTAGTGTTTTTGGCTTGCCTGTCATAACGAACCTCTGCTGCGGCGGCGGTCAATGAAGTAGGTGATGTTGCCGATGATGATAAAGAGCATGATCACCATGTGCGCCACGGCCTGCGCGCCCATGCGCACGCGGCCTTTGCACTGCCCGATGTCCGAATATTGCGGATAGTGATCGCCCAGGAGTTTTTCGTATTCGGCGGCGGATTTCAGCCCGCCCAGAATGCCGGACAACTGCGTGGGATAATAGGGATATAGCAGCGGGGCCTGCACGGCGGTGCTTCCGCCCACGATCGGCACGCCCGCCGGATCCGCGCCGAACTGGATCCATTCCTTGAGGCCGGGAGAACCCGCGGAGATGTTGACGATCAAATCGAAGTCACGCAGGTTTTTCACCTTTTTCATCATGGGGATCGACGAAACGGCCTTGTTGCCCACGTCCACGGGAAACATTTTTTCGATGTCCGTGAGCATCACGTTGATGACGCCCGCGCCGCCGGATTTGTATCCCAGATTCACGTAATCGATGCCGTATACCAAGGGAAGGTCAATCCCGGTTTCTTCCTTTTTGCGGACCATGTCTTTTTTCACGTTCTGAATGGTCTGCCGGGCCATGTCCTGGCCTATGGGCCAAAGAGCCGTGATATAAACTTTGTGCCCGCGCTCCACGCAGTGCCTAAACCATGCCGTGGCCATGGGCTGCAATTCCGGTTCCGAAGCCGGATCGTAATCGAAGCTCATCAGGATTTTGCTGCCTTCCGGCAGCTTTTCGATGGTGTTAAAAAGACCTTTGACCATCGGCGTCGGGAATTCGGGAAAGCGCAGCGTGAATATCAGGGGCAGCGCCACCGCCAGGCCCATCAGAAGGAAGATGATTCTCCGGTCGATGTCTCGTATTTTCTCATAGAGCTTCATGCGCCGCTCCTTTAATCCACATCGGAGCCCAGGTAGCCCCGGTCGATGCCCAGAATGATTTTCAGCGAGGTGGAGACGATCCCTAAGGCGATGCCGATCATGATCGCCCGCTGTCCCGCTCTATTGGGATAATCCATGATCCACTCCGCCAGTTCGGGAACGCCGAATCCCTCGCCGGGGGTCGTCCAGAAAGACACCCAGGAGCCGACGAACGTGCGGCCTAAAAGAATGATGAAGGCCGCCGAAAGAAGCACCGTCGCCTCCAGATTTTTGGCGCGAAAAGCCCGGTAGCTCGCCGAGGCCACGTAAAAGGCCAGAAGCGAGAACATGGTCGCGGCCAGGGGCTTGAAGATGAAGTCGTAAATGATGTTGAAATAGCTGCCCTGAGCCACGGGATCCCCGGCGATGCCCTGCGGGTTGCCGAGTTTGAAAAGGCCGATGATGAGCGTGGCGAAAAAGCCGATCAGGCACATCATGGAATAGCCCCAGCCCGCTTTGCGCTTGTAGAGTTTGTCGCTGTGAATCTTGACCAGATTGCCGCCTCCCAAAATGAAGGCGAAGCAGGCGATGATGTCGAAATAGATCGAAAACTCCTCGCCCAGCCCGCTGGTGACGGGAAAGAGCTTCGAAAGGATCAGAACCATCCCGACGATGAAGGTGATCGTGAGAGGGATTGTTTTTCTGACAAGCATTCTTGTTTAACCTCCGGTCAGTTTACCGCGGCGGTGAAAAGTCTGTGGAAAAATTCGGTGATGCTCGTCGCCCATCCGGCGCCGGATACTTCGGCGATGGTGGCGAAAACGCCTCCGAAGATCATCCCGCCCATGCCGAGAAGCTTTCCCACGTCCTGGCCTTTGAGGCTGCCCAGCAGCTTCGGCTCGTGGGAAAGATATGCGGATGCGGCGAAAAGCTCTTCGCCGATGAGCGTGTAGTCACAGGCGGCGATGAAAAAGGGGAGTTGCGCGGGTTGCGCCGTTCCCGCGATCTGGATGGCCCCGATGTGATTGCCTGTTTCGGCCAGAATCAGCGACTCGGCGAAGAAGGCCCCGAAATACAGGCATGTCGCCGGTTTGTTGCGGACCATGAGGCCGTTGACGCCGGCCACGTAGCCGAATTGCTCGTCGGTCAGATAGGTGACGATGTCGTCGTTGTATGCATCGGGGCGCCCCACGGAAATGAAGGCTTCCTTGACCGTTTCGCGGCCCGTGGTCATCACGAGGCTCTTGGACGTGGGCACCATCAGCCGCGTGTCGTATTCGGCCACCTGCCGGGCGATTCTCCCGAGGATGACGATGGACGCCACGGTCTGCACGTCGTTCATGTCCAGAATGCCGGGGATGAATAATACGGGTTTGCCCATTTCCGTGGCGCGTCCGATGGATTCCTCGATGGCTTCCAGGCCGGCGATTTTCCGGACGAAAAGCTTTTTTCCGCTTTTGATCGACTGGATGAAATACGTGATGAAAATCGACAGGATCAGCGCGAATAAAAAGAAGTTCCAGGTCTCCCAGTTAATCAGTTGAACTTTCGCCCGGGCCGCGTTGCTGTGCTCGGAAACCGCCAGCCCTCCGTCGGCGTCCGCGGCGGCGACCATGTAATAATAATCCTTGTCCTTGGGGCCGCTTTTGTGGCTCTCGTCAGCATATTCGCTTCGCTCTTTTCCCACGGAGCCGATGAGTTTGTAATCTCCTTCGGCCTGCGTGGAGCGATAGATATTGTATCGGAGGCCGGCGGCTGCCGCCGCGGCGGCGGGAGGCGTCCAGGACACGATGATTCCGGCGCCGGCGTCGTTGGGCTTGTCTTTGGCCGAGACGTTGATGGGCGCCGCCACGGCGCTGCCCGCGGAGACTTCGTGGCGGTTATCCCAGGCGATAATCTGCCTTTCCGGCAAAACGGGGCCGAGATCGGTGATCGCTTTACCCGACACGAGAGAAAAGGCATAGGATATATCCTCGCCCTTAAACGACGCCACGCGATAAAGATATTGATCCCCGTCGCGCAATCCCTCGTCTGAGTATTCGTAGTTTTTGCCGGCCTTGGCGTCGGCGGAAAGTTCGGCGATTTGCTTGAAAGGTCCGTATCCTTGGCCGTCTTTTTCGGCGCGGTATACCCGATAACCGCTGACGGCGGGGTATTTCGGATCGCAGCCGTTCCAGGAAACCAATGCCGTCGATCCTTTGTCGTCCGGCGCATCGGCGGCTTTGGCGAAAAGCGGGGGGCAGACGGCCGCATGGAATGTGTTGCCGTCCGCGGGTTCGGGGGCCGCGGCCGTGTCGGCTTCCTGAATGTCCGCTTCCGTAATGACCGGAATTTCCACATCCATTTCCACCGGGACGGCGAGTTCGTCCGGTTCCTGCGCGGCGGCGGAATGCGCCCCCCATGGCGCCGCGACAAGCGACGCAAAAAACACGAACGCGAAAAATCGCGCATGCCTTGGCATTGGGAATCCTCCCAAATCTTTCTTGAATGAAATGTTTTGCGTGTTTGGAGGATTTTCCCGGCGCCAATGAACCCCGGGTAAGCCAATCCCCATCACAATAACGCCCGAGCTTAACCGCTACGCGCCTTCCGCGTCAAATTACCCTCTACAAACGCGAGACGATAGGTTATCATGTCGCCTTAGTCGGCGAACGGATTTTTTCGGGTAGAATACGCGAAAGGTGAAGTGAATTTGATCCGAAAAGCAGCGATTATCGGCATGTGCGCAGCGGCGGTTGCCCTTTCCTGGTCTATCGCTTTTGCCGAATGGCTGCCTTTAAACGGAGCTTCAAAAACACGAGAAGCATATTCGCTGACTTTGATAAAAAGCACGGATGAATTTTTTACGGCCGAGTTTGAGTTAAAAGGTTTCGAAGTTTATCGCGACGGCGGATTCGATAAACTGACAATCCCGGATGCGGCTTACGTCGGGCAAATCGGCAAACCCGCGCTTCCTGCGATCAGAAAATTGATACAGATCCCGGCCCGCAAGGATTTTCGCGTCGAGATGACGGAAATCGACAGCGTGGAGCTTCAGGGTTTATATGTCGAAGCGCAGCAGCCTTTCGTGACCGACGATCAGCTTCCGCTTCCTTCGGTGATCGACGCGGCGGCGTATGCGTCGGATCGCCTTTTCCCGGAACAAATCGTTGAAGTTGCCCGCCCGGCGATATGGGGAGGGATTCGCGCGGCGACGCTTTCGATCAATCCCCTTCGATTCAATCCCGGGCAGGGCGCGCTGACGGCGGCCCGCCGGATTCGATTCACGGTGTACTTTGAAGGCGTAAACACGCAAAACGCCCTGATGGACGATCCCGGATTTGTTGCCCCCGGCAGGCGGCGGCTTCTTTCCAAAAGCCTTTTCAATTATCGCGATTTCGCCGCGCCGCCGGCGGCAAGCGATGCGGAAACGAGTTACCTTATCGTCATCGACGAGGCCTTTGAGGGTCATGAAAAAATCGCCGAGCTTGCCGCGCGGCATGAGGAATCGGGCCACGTCGTCGAGATCGCCGCGGCGCAGGATATCACCGGGGAGGAAGATCCCGCCGGCGACCTCAAGGATTTCATCCAAAGCGTCTACGATCAAAGCTCGCCGCGCATGCTGGAATACGTGCTTTTCATCGGCGATCAGGGACTCGACCTCATTCCCATGAAAGAAGGCGCCTCGGGAAAATTCGGCGACGCTCCCTACACTTTTTTGGAAGGCGACGATTATCTGTCCGACGTGGCTCTGGGTCGCCTGCCCGCCAAAACGGAAGCGGAACTGGAAATCATGATCGACAAGATTCTCTTCTGGTCCGGCGACGATTTCGGCGGCGACTGGCTGGGAGCGTCCATGCTGGCCGCCCACCGCCAGGGATACCCGGATAAGTACACGGCGGCCTGCGAGGCGATCAGAACCCACGAATACCGGCTGCCGCCTCCCATATTCACCACGCAGTACGGCGGCGAGGAGGCCACCAACGAAAGCCTGACGCGGCAGATCGACGAAGGCCGCGTCATCATCAGTTATCGCGGTCACGGCAATTCCGTGTCGTGGCTCGGTTGGTCCAGCCTGGGCGAATACTTCAACACCGGCGACGTGGCGGCCTTGAGCAATGACGCCAGGCCGTCGATTCTGTTTTCCATCGCCTGCGAAAATGCGGACATGAGCCGAAACGATCCCTGCTTCGCCGAGTCGTGGCTGATTCATCCCGCCGGGGGCGCGGCGGCGGTCTTGGGATCGATTTACGCCAGCTACACGATACCCAACGACGAATTCAACAAGTATTTGTTCAAAGCCATTTACGACGACGGCGTCACCACCCTGGGAGACGTGATCAACAAGGCCAACGCCGACGTATACGCCCATTTTCTCGGCGATCCGACGTATGAGGATTACACGCGAAAAAACATCGACATGTATTTGTGGCTGGGCGATCCGGCCATGTCGCTGCCCATCACGGAACTGGACGCGCCGTACAACTTAAACGCCGAGGCCCTGGATACGCAGCGCGTGGTCCTGGAGTGGGTCGATCAATCCGACGACGAGGATTATTTCATTCTGGAGATGTCCGAAAGCGACCGCGGCGACTGGCGGATCATCGACAATCTTCCGGCCGATGAAACATCTTATGAATACGACGGCTTCACCGAGGCGCAGGGCGCCTATTTCAGAATGAAAGCCGTCGCCGGCGAAACCCAAAGCTATTATTCCAACATTGCATACGCGCAGACGCTGCCCGCGGCGCCTGATAACCTGCAGGCCGAAGCGCAAAGCCTCTCGTCGGTTCGCCTGAGCTGGTCGGACAACTCGATCGGAGAAAGCGGATACAGGATCCATCGGCGCCTTGCCGGAGAAACGGATTTTATTGAAATCGACGAGACGGGGGCCGATGTCGCGAGCTTTACCGACGAGGGCCTGGCCGAAGGTTCCGGTTATGAATACGTCGTGGAAGCATTCAGCGCAGGCGGCGCTTCGCCCGCCGAAACGCCGGTTTCGGCTGCCACGCTGTGCGCCCCGCCGGTCGAGCTCGAAGCCGAAAGCTATGAGGATCTGACCGTCTCGCTGCGCTGGATCGACGCTTCCGGAGGCGAGGACAGTTTTATTATTTATCGAAAAGCGCCCGCCGACTCCGATGACTGGGAAATTGCCGGATACGCCCCCGCCGACGCATCGGGATACACGGACGCGGCCGCGGGTGAGGCGCGGCAGCTCGCCTACGCCATTTCCGCGCAAAACAGCGGCGGCGTCGGCCCCAAATCGGAAATCTGTTTTGCCCTGACCGTTCCGTCGACGCCGCGGGCCCTGACCGCCGACGCGATTTCCAACAGCGCCGTAGCCCTTTCCTGGACCGATTCAAGCCTTGGGGAAACGCATTTTATGCTTTCGCGAAGTTTCGACGGCGGCAGCTGGGAGGAAAGAGCGCTGATCCCGGCGCAGGCCGCGGGTTATCGCGATGACGGCCTTGTCGAGGGACAAATCGTTTATTACCGGCTTTATGCCGTCAATGACGCGGGAAATTCCCGGATCGGCAACACCGCGCAAACTCGGACTTTGCCCAGGGCTCCGTCGGACCTTGCCGCGGCCTCCGCCGAAAAGGGCGTTATTTTGACCTGGACGGACAATTCCGGAGTGGAAAGCGGATACCGGATTGAAAGACGCCTCGAAAGCGGCGGATTCGAGACCATTGCCGCCGTCGGGGAAAACGATAATACTTATACCGACAAATCGGCGACGCCATCGAGCCTGACCTACCGAGTCGCCGCTTTTCATGGCTACGGGGACTCGGAATATTCCAATCACGCCGCCGTCGGAAATGACGATGATTCGTCGGATACGGATGACGACGCTCAAAGCGAGGGGGTGAGCGTCGCCGACGCGGACGATGACGACGAGGACGCGCAAAGCGGCTGCGGTTGGTGAAGCGGGTTCGCAAATTTCTTCCTGTCATCTTAAGGGGAAAATGCAAAGTTTCTTTTGGCGGCGCGGGCGAACCGTTGAAAAATAAAGCGAAGAACCATAAAGTATAAAATGGCATGGGTTTTTTTTTACGCGTTCCAATTTTAAATCAAGGTTTGCTGACTCAACCGGATAAAACCGGTGAGGGGGTATTGACAATGGGGAATCGGATCCTGGTCGTCGATGACGATAAAAACATCGGCCAGATCCTTCACGCGTCACTCAGTACAAAAGGTTTTGAAGTATACGTCACGAAAAACGGCGAAGACGCGCTAAGGCAGTTCGACGAGATTAAGCCCGACCTTGTTTTGCTGGATGTTCTGTTGCCGAAAATGAACGGCTGGGATGTCTGCAAGACGATCAAGATGCGGTCCGACGGAGCTATTACGCCTGTCTTGCTGATGAGCGCCGTTTATAAAACCCCCAAAATGCAGCAAGACGCCAAGGTGAAGTATCTGGCCGATGCTTTCGTGGAAAAACCCTTCCAACTTTCCAGGCTGATAGAGGTTATCATCGGGATGATCGGCGAGCCTCCTCCGCCTCCCGAACCGGTTGAGTCGGAAGAAGGCGAAGCCGAAACGGATATGGATGAAGGACAGGAGCCCAAACCTGCGCCGAAAGCGAAAGAACCGATCGCCCTGGAAGGCGACATTTCCTCCGTTTCCTTCCCCGAGTTGCTTCACGATCTTTACGTGATGGGCAAATCCGGCCGCTTGATGATGAAGTCCGACGACAAGGTCAAGGAAATCGAGGTCATGGACGGATATCCGGTTTCCGTGAACACCAGCCTTCCCGGCGAATACCTGGGCAACTTTCTGGTTCGGATGCGCATCATCACCGAAGAACAGGCCGTGGAATCGGTCAAGCTCATGCAGTCCGGCAGCCGACTTCAGGGCACAATTCTCATGGAAATGGGCCTGCTGACGCCGCAGCAACTGGTCAATTATCTCAAAATGCAGGTCAGGGAAAAACTCTTCGAGATATTCTCCTGGCGTGAAGGGTCATACAAGTTCGCCGAAGACGCTGACGTCAAGGGCGACATTCAGAATGTCGACATGTCCGTCGCCAACATCATTAACGAAGGCGTCCGGCTCTTTTACGATTATGACCGGCTTGTGCCGCTCACCAAGCATTTCGGCCAGCGTTTCCTGCACCTGGGCGGCAATCGGCGATATCGGTTCCAGGAAATTCATATGACCCCCGATGAATCCAAGCTCGTGGATTTCATCGACGGGACCAAATCTTTCGAAGAAATCGTTTCCAAATCCGTCTTGCCGCTGGAACGCACGCTCCAGGTTCTCTATACGCTGATTGTCAGCGGTATGGTGGAGCCGATCTCCGAGTCCAGCGACGATCCCCAGACGGCCTTGAGTTACGGCCAGGATGTGGTTCGCGAAGCTCAGGAACTGGCCAAGGCCGTGCAGGCGGAAAAGAAGTCAAAAGAAGCCAAGAAGAAGACCGGACCCCCGGATGTCATTATCCTGGACGGTCCCGAGCCGCCGAAGTCCGATAAAAAGACTCCGGATGTCATTATTTTGGACGGCCCGGAACCCGAGGGAACTCCCGCTCCGGCCGCTCAAGCTCCCAAGGCTCCCAAAAAGGAAGTCAAGCCCGCTCCGGCGCCGGCGGAATCGGCGATCGATACCGACGGCGAGGACGCGAAAACCCGCCGCCGCGTATTGGAAGTTTATAAACGCCTGACGACCGACAATCTGTTCGAGATCCTGGGCGTTTCCGAAACGCCGACGGAGCAGGAAGTCAGGCTCGCTTATCACAAACTGGCCAAAGAGTTTCACCCGGACCGCTTTTTCGGACGCGCCAGCACCGAAGTGAAAGGAAAGGTCGAGGAAATTTTTCGCGCCGTCAACGAGGCCTATGATCGCCTCAACACGCAAGAAAAAATCATCAACTACAAAGAAGAACTCGCCGGAATCGAGCCGCAGAAGGAAGATTCCACGAGGGTCAAGGGCGTCAAGGACATCATTTCCGCCGAGCAGAGGTATCAGGCGGGACTTTCCTTCCTGAAGGAAAAGCGTTTCACGCGAGCGGCTCACGCGCTGCGGGAAGCTCTGGAAATCGCGCCCAACGAAGCGGAATACCTGGCTTATTACGCCTGGGCTTTATACAACATCCCTTACGAAAAGGACGCCGACGAAGAGGAACTGAAACTGCGCCCCAACGAATCCATGGGCGATCTTCAGTTCGAGGCCAGGGAGTCCCTCAACCGCGCCTTGCAGATCAATCCGCGATGCGAAAAAGCCTATTTGTTTTTGGGAGCCATCTACAAACGGCAGGGCTTAAGCGAGTTCGCCGAAAAGCAATATGAAAAGGCTCTGATCTGCAATCCGAACTCGGTCGAAGCGTTGCGGGAACTGCGCCTGATCAAACTCAAGGAGCAGCAGGCGAATCAGAAAAAGGTGGGGTTCTTCGAAAAGCTTTTCAAAAAGAAAGCGCCCAAGGCCTAAGACACGCGCAAAATTTCTTCCCATTTCTGTGTGAAAAATTCTTTTGCGCCGACGGGTGACTTGTAAAAAGTAAAGGTGTATATAGTTCCCCAAACAGGGAGGCTAAATACCGAATGCTTTTTATGCGCGGGTACGATGACGCCAAGCCATCACGGAATTGTCGCCGGCGCCGCATTCGTTTTCACGCACGCCAACTTTTTTCAAAACATGTTCGGAGGTTATGATGTACGCTTCCATCGATGCGTTCATGGAAAAGGTCAAGGCAAAAAATGCCGCGGAGAAGGAATTTCATCAGGCTGTTCACGAAGTCGTCGAATCGATCTGGCCGGTCATCGAACGAAACCCCAGGTATCAGGCGGCGAATATCCTCGACCGAATCGTCGAGCCGGAACGCGTGATGTTATTCCGCGTCCCCTGGGTCAACGATCAGGGGAAAGTCGAGGTCAACAGGGGATTTCGGATCGAGATGAACAGCGCCATCGGACCTTATAAAGGCGGATTGCGTTTTCATCCCAGCGTCAATCTGGGCATCCTGAAATTCCTGGCGTTTGAGCAGGTCTTCAAAAACAGCCTGACGACTCTGCCCATGGGCGGCGGCAAGGGCGGTTCGGATTTCGATCCCAAGGGAAAAAGCGACAACGAGGTAATGCGCTTTTGCCAGGCCTTCATGAGCGAGCTGTTCCGCCACATCGGCCCGAACACCGACGTGCCCGCCGGCGACATCGGCGTGGGCGCCCGGGAGATCGGATTTCTTTTCGGCATGTATAAAAAACTGCGCAACGAATTTACCGGCGTGCTCACCGGCAAAGGACGCAATTGGGGCGGCTCCCTGATTCGCCCCGAGGCCACGGGGTACGGCTGCGTCTATTTCGCCAAAGAAATGCTGACCACCAGAAACGACTCCTTCAAAGACAAGCGGGTCATGGTTTCCGGTTCCGGAAACGTGGCGCAGTACGCCAATGAAAAAGTCATTGAACTGGGCGGCAGGGTCATCACCCTTTCCGATTCCAGCGGCTCGATTCTCGACGAAGACGGCATCGACCGCGAAAAGCTCGATTACATCATGGATCTGAAGAACAACCGCCGCGGACGCATCAAGGAATACGTCGAGAAATATCCTTCCGCCAAATATTTCGAGGGCGAACGTCCCTGGAAACTCGGCAAAGTCGACGTCGCGCTGCCTTGCGCCACGGAAAATGAAATCAACGCCGCGGAAGCCAAAGCCCTTGTGGCAGGCGGGTGCATGTGCGTCGCCGAGGGCGCCAACATGCCTTCCGAGCCGGGCGCCATCGACGTATATATGAACGCCGAGATTCTCTACGGTCCGGGCAAAGCGGCCAACGCCGGCGGCGTGGCGGTTTCCGGTCTGGAAATGACGCAAAACTCCATGCGCCTTTCCTGGACCCGCAAAGAAGTGGACGAGCGGCTGCACCAGATCATGAAGGATATCCATGAAGCGTGCGTGACGCACGGAAAAGAAGAGGGCGGATTCATCAACTACGTCAACGGCGCGAACGTGGCGGGCTTTTTGAAAGTCGCCGACTCCATGCTGGACCAGGGCGTCGTCTGATCGGATCGAACGCCGGTTAAAAAAAATATTCATGTATCGCCCGCCGAATTTGCGCGGGCGATATTTTTTAGGCGATAATTCAGCGGATTGAAGTCTTTTGCCGAATGATGATTTCGCATTTCAACGGGAGTACGCGTTTTATGCCAAACGGTGAAAAGAAGAACCTGGCGAAACAGCATCCGATTCTTCTCGGCGTCCTCATGCTGTCGATCGGACTGAATCTTTTTTACATCGCGCAGCCGTTCATTTCTTTCTATAAGCATCAGGCGAAATTTGAAAATTCCGAAAACCGTCTCAGCGAACAGGTGGGCAATCCCCCGGCCGTCGGCGCGTGGGGACGGATCAAAAACCCGTCGCCTTTAAGCGAGGAGCAGAAAGAGGAAATCAAAAAACTGAAGTCCATCGGCTACCTGACGGGCGTCAACAAAGCGCAGGATGCCGGAGGCGTGATCCGGCACATCCCCGAGCGGACGCAAAACGGCCTCAACCTTTTCACTTCCGGCCACGAGCCCGGAGCGATCTTGATGAATATGAAAGGCGAGATTGTTCACCGATGGAAAAAATCTTTTCAGGATATTTGGCCGGAAAGAACCGGCGTACCCTACGAGAAAAACTTCAACGCGCAGTTCTGGCGCCGCTGCCGCCTTTTTGAAAACGGCGACCTGCTGGTGATCTTCGAGGGCATCGGCATGGTCAAGCTGGACAAGGATTCCAACGTGCTTTGGAAATACGACGCCGGCGCCCATCATGATCTGGATATCGATTCCGCGGGCAACATCCTGGTATTGATCCGAGTCGCCCACATGATGCCCGAATACAATAAGGAAAGGGCGATTTTGGAGGATTTCATCGCCGTTCTGGATCCTCGAGGGAGGGAATTGAAGAGAGTCTCGTTGATGAAGTGCCTGGCGAATTCCCCGTATTGGTCCGTTGTCAACGATCTGGATATCGAGGGCGATATATTTCACACCAACACGCTGCAATGGCTCGACGGCAGCCTGGCGGATAAATCCGAATATTTTGCCAAGGGCAATATTCTCGTATCTTTCTGCAACCGGGATTTTATCGGCATCGTCGATCTTCAAAGAGAAACTTTCGTCTGGGGCCTGGCCGGCCTTTTTGCAAGGCAGCATCAGTCCGAGCTCGAATCCGACGCCGCCATCACGATTTTCGACAACCGCGGATTGGGAGACGCCAGCCGCGTTCTACGATTCGAGCCGTTTTCGCAGCGTATTTTATGGAATTATGACGGGAAAAAAGACGGAAAGTTATACTCGCGCCAACTGGGATCCCAGCAGCTTCTTTCAGGCGGGAACATTCTCATCACCGAGTCGGAATTCGGCCGGGCCTTCGAGGCGGACCCGTCGAAGAAAATCGTCTGGGAATACGTCAGCCCGTATCGCGCCGGTGAAAATAACGAATGGGTCGCACAGATTCCCGAGATGCTCAGGATCGATCCCAAATTTGTCGAAAGCTGGCTGAAATAGATTCGGAGCGCTTTTTGTTTTTGCGAATGCACAATACGCGGCTCAAGGTATTCATGGTTATTTTCGCCCTGGCGGTTGCGGGGTGCGCGGCGGATAACGATGACGATGATGACGATGATTTGTCCCTGACGATTCAGGCGTCGAAAGTTCAAGCTTTATATTCCACAAGCGGCGATGCGGGTTTTTTCGACGCCCCCTTTCCCATAGAGCGCATGCGCCGGGATGACGGGACCGTTCGCTGGGAGCTTTTGCCCAATCCAGACAACAACTTCCTGGTGGGGCATTACATCGATCTCGCCGACGCGCACACGCAGGGTTTTTCCCGCCTCGGAGCGATCTATCTGCCTTTTGACGGCGCCGTCAACGCGGATAACCTTCCGTCGACGATTGCCGAAAGTCTGGAGGACGGGGCTCGTGTATTTCTCGTGAACGTGGATCCGGATTCGACGCGGTACAGCCGGCGCGTTCCGATTGACACGCAGTTTCGCGATCACTCTTCGACCTTTGTTCCGAAAAATGTTCTGGTTTTCCTTCCTTACCAGGGCCGTCCGATGGCTCCAAACGCCATGCACGCCGCCGTGGTTCTCAAAAGTCTCGGCGACAAGTCCGGAAATAATCTTTCGCCGGCGGATGAATTCAAGGCGATGGCGCGTGGTGAAACACCGGACGGCGAATATGGAAGCGCGGACGCCGAGGCCATGACCTATTTATGGGATTGGTGCGACGAAAGCGGTTTGCCGCGGGATGAGATTGCGACGGCGGCGGTTTTTCGCACCGGCGATTTCGTGAGCGAAATGAAAACACTGCGCGACGCCTGCGCGAATCGGGATGATCCCGCGCCGACGGATTATCGCCTGCTCGAAGAGTTCGACGAGTTTTACGTCATCGAAGCGAAGATGACCATGCCCATCTGGCAGGACGGAAATCGCCCCTACTGGGCGGGCGGCGGCGTCATTCACTTCGACGAAGGCGGACCCGTATTGCAGTGGGAAGAGGAAATACGCTTTTCCGTTTCCGTTCCGAAAAAGCCCATGCCCCCGGAAGGCTATCCGCTGCTTTTTTACGCCAACGGGCAGGGCGGCTCCTACACGCAGGTGTTCGATCGCGGCGGCATCGACGAAGCGGCGCACATTCCCGGAACCGGACCGGGGCGCCAGTTCGCGCACAGGTCGATTGCGTGCCTGGACTTCGAGGCGGCCACCGTCGGCCCGCGCCATCCTTTCGGCAGCTACGCGGGAATCGAGTTTTTCAACTTCATCAATCTGCCCGCATTTCGCGACAACCTGCGGCAGGCCGCCGGCGAGTTCACCATGGCCGCAAAGATGGCGCGCCATATCCGCATTCCGCATGAGCTTGCGCCGGAGGCCGACACGGGCGGCGAAGATATAAAATACGATCCCGGCAATTTTTATATCTGGGGACATTCCACCGGCGCGTCCATCGTCGATCTTGTCCTGGCGGTGGAGCCCGCCTTTCGCGCGGGCATGGTCAGCGGCGCCGGCGTGAGCTGGATTTACAATCTCATTTACAAACAGGAACCACTTCCTCTGGGTGAGATTTTTCAACTGCTGGCGCTGGACAGCAGTTTGGATGCGTTTCATCCGCTGGCGACGATTTTTCAAAGCATCTGCGATCCGGCCGAGGCGGCGTATTTCGCGGAGCATTGGATTTCCGGCGGATTAAACGATGATCCCGCGCCGAGCGTTCTTTTGATCATGGGAATTTTCGACCGCTATTTTCCGCCGCTGATGATCGACGGACTCATCGCCGCCTCCGGCGTGGACGTGGCCGAGCCTCTGCTGCGCGACGAGACGCTCGAAGCCCTGGAGCTTTCCGGCGCGTCGGTCTTGCCGCTGCCCGCCGGAGGGAACGCAGGGAATGCCAGCGCCCTGGCATTGCAGTACATCACACCCGGCGGCGTGGACGGACATTACGCGCCCTTTTACCTGGACAACGCCAAGTATCAATACACCTGCTTTTTCAAAAGCCTGGCGGAAAGCGGCCGCGCCGTCATCCCGCGGCATAACAACGACTCGCTGGCCGAGTGCGTTTATTAAACGTGCGTGAAAACCAGGATTGCTTATGGAGTAAAAGGAAAAAGTTCTATTGATTATCAAACATTTCGTCTTGCCTATATTTATTTGGCAGGCATTTTGTATCTTGTGGTCGGACAATGCGTATCCCGAGATTTGCCGCGTTTTCTTTCGTGGTTTTTTTCAGAAAATCATTTGGGTCATCGGTAATGAATTCATCACATTCCATTGATAGAGCGGATGCTAAATGTATTCCATCAGCTCCTTTTAGATAAATATTATGCTTCCAACGTAAATCTCTCGCTCCAATGGCAATAAAATAATCCGCAGCAATTGGGATGAAGACGTCCCCTGATGTTAGAATTGATCTGAAAAGAATCTGGACTCTTTCCGTAGGTTTCAATCGACCTTTTTGTATGTCAAGACATTCTGCAATAGTCAGTGTCGAAGTATATAAGGTAATGGCTTTGTCTCGTCCGGCGTTCATTAATTGCTGAACGAACCATTCACTTTCTTCGACTTGCGGAGATTTCGATTTGGCAAAATTAATCAAGCAGGATGATTCGATATAAACTCGGCTAATTCGCGCCACCTTTTCCCCTATATTCCGCTAGATATTTGTTAGTATCGAAGTTTTTACCTAAATTTTTAAGCGAACCATGCAACTTATTTATATCCCCATCTTTATACTTGGGAGCCAGTTCTATTCTTTTTACTTTAATCCACTCAACTTTTCGACCTAGCACTAGAACACGAATCAAACCGGATGCATATAGCTTCGCTTTTTTTTCATTGAGTGCTTTGACAACGTCTCGGTATACTTTGTCATTATTATAATAGCATTTCACCAAGCCGCCTGAAACAAGGTCGCGGAGGTCGAAATAGGGTGGATTGGCCCCATTGTTTAAAAGGTGAATCGTACCGAATATTGATCCCTCGTATTCAATGACTTTATCGACAATGTTCTTGACTGTTTCCGCCCGTTTTCTTGTAAACGAAAAGGTTTCAATAGGTTTGGAAGATTTTTCGTCATCGTAGGTGCTAAAGTCAATAGTCTCATCCGGTTCGATCGGATCTGCGATACGGGCAAATTGCCGAAGAGTCTGAGTGCTGCAAATGCTGACTTTTTCTAACTTATTTTGGCTTACGTCCGTCGCCTCCCTTACGCCAGCGGTAAAGTTGACTACTTGGTTCCTGCTTGCTTCTCGTTGGCATTCAATTTCAAAGGCCACTGAGCCATTTTGAAAATTGTGTGCAATCCATTCTTTTGGAATGGTTTCAAGGTCCAGATCTTTGGCAAGTGAACGGACGAACATGTCGATTTCTTCGTTGATTTTCGAAAGCTTTTGGATCGGGATACCCCGACGTCCTTTGTTCAATTCTATTTTAACTCGAATCGTGCCCATTTCTTCTCCAGTATTCATAACTACTTTACATCCGGCGAAATTCAACCACAAGAGTTTTGTTTCCTGCTTTACATTTTAAACTAGAGTTTTCAAACGGTTAAATCGCTTGGTTCTTCGGAGATTACCGTACTTTAACACCCACCCTTCAAACTTTGCGAAGAAGAAAAATTATTTTTCGCCGCCTTAAAAGGGCGGTCGTCGATCCTTGACATTTCCTTTGGGATGGAAAAGCCTGTCATTTAAGGTTTTGAAAGGACATTTCCCTATTTGTACGTCAGGAGACCGCGATAAAGCCGCCAATAAATCACCGAATTGTCGACATGTCTTCCGATCCATTTATAAGGACGAAAAATAATTTTCTTCTTCATTTCATGATGAAGTACGGTAATCTTCGAAAAACCAATCGCTTTTATTCTTGACGCACATGTGTTGCTTTCATAGCGTGCAGGAATGCGCGCGCAATTACTTTTCGCCGGAGCGAATATGAGCAATTTGAAACCGATGCGGCTTTTCATATTCCTGATCCTGTTTTCCTTCGTCCTTTTTATCGGGTGCGGGGACGATGATGATCCTTCGACAGACTCAGGACAGGCTGATTCCGCGGATGATGATACGGCGGCTGATGACGACGCCGATGACGATACGGCTTCGCCTGCGGATGACGACACGGCTTCGCCTGACGATGATTTAAACGACGACGCGAACGATGACGTTGATGATGACGCGCCGCCGGATCCGCCGGTGATTATTCACGACTTCCCGCCCGTCGCCGAGCCGGGGCAGACTTACGAATACCAGTTCGAGGCCGAAGGCGGCACGCCTCCGTATTCAAACTGGCGCATCGTCGAAGAAGACGAACTGGGCAGCTATATGCTCGATCCCGGCGCGCCGGAAGGGCTGACTCTTGATCCCGACACGGGCGTTTTGTCCGGCGCGGCGCCGGACGCCGCCGAGACGATTTACTATTTCGTCGTCGAAGTGGACGACGCGGATCCCGAGTCGGGTCCCGGCCGCGAGGCCTTCGGCATCAGGGTCGGCGATCCGAACGCGGACGGTCCGCTTCTGACCAAGGCGCGTCATTACCAGGAAATTTACGACCTGCGCCATAACAGCGACGGCCTGTCGGTCACCGCCGACAATCCCGACGATCCCGGCGGCGATTACTGGTACACGGACCTCGGCGACGCCTGCTTCATCCACGGAAACGCGTCGGCCGGCGCGGCATTCCGGCACGCCGTGGAGCCGGGGCCGGAATCTTTGGCCAACGCGCAACTGCACGCGCGGGGCCTGGATCTTCTCAACCGCGTCAACGGCGTGCCCGGACTCATGTCACGCAGTTATATGCCCAAGGACGCGCCCATGGGGCCGGGCGAATTCCAGACCTTCTGGCCGCAAAACGACAATCACGAAGGCGAGGGGGAATTTGCGGATTATTACTGGAAAGGCGACGTGAGCATCGACCAGTATTCCGGCGCTCTCGTGGGCCTTTCCTGGCTCTACGATCTGGTCGACGACGAGTCGGTGCGCGAGCCGGTCCGCCGAACCGTCACCGAAATCGCCGACCACATGTGGGCGAACAACCTGCTGATCATCGACGCCGACGGCCGTCCCACGCAATTTGGATATTTTCAAGGGTGGAATATTCAGGGAGTTCCCGCCCCCAACGGCCTGACCAGCGCGGCGGCTCTCGCGTGGTTCAAGCTGGCGCACCGGGTTTCCGGCGATCCCCTTTACCTGAACATCTACAACGACCTGATCGACGAGCGGGGCTACGCCTGGGTCCTCGAACGATTTCTGTGGGTTTACCTGGGGTATCAGACCAAGCATTACAACGTGTACATGGGATTCGAAAACATGCACACGCTCACGCGCCTGGAAGACGATCCCTATTTAAAGGAGCGATATTCCGACGCCTTCGCCAGGCAATTATGGTACGGGACCGGCGATTCCCTCATGTTGCGGCGGGGGCGCGTCGAGGCGAATCCGACTTTTACGCCTTGGTATCTTTACGCCACCGGGCGCAAGGATGCGGACGCCATCATGCGTGTGATCTGGCAGCTATGGATGTTCGTAGACGCGCCGCTGCGCGACCATTACGTAGAGAACAGCTCCAACCCGGAAATCGAAGTCAATCCCCAGCATAGGACCGACGCCTTGTATCCGCTCCCGGCGCACCTGCACAGACCGGATATGTGCATGTGGCACAGAAGCCCCTATACGCTGGACGGCGGCGCCGACAACGGACGCGAACGCACCGGACACGATTATCTCCTGCCGTATTGGATGGGGCGCTATTACGGATACATCGGCCCCGAGTGGTAGGAGCTAAACCGAAGTTCCCCGAGTAAAATGACGTAAGTCTTTGATATTGATTCGGAAACGTTTCAATGGAAATTCCCTTTACTGGCTACAGCCCCAGCAGGTCGAAAGCTTTTCGTTGCAGGGACGTCGGCACGGTCAGTTGTTCAAACTCACAAATAGTTGTGCAAATATTTTTAAGTACTGCTTTAAGAAATCCGAGGAAATTCCTCGGTTCTGATTTTGCTGTTTGGGAACAAGCATCCAGCCCATTGGTCGTTTGAAAGTATTTCGTCATGCTTAAAGCGTATTTACAACGAAGACATGTCGACAAAATGGGCGGCTGCAATGAACACGGATTTTATCAACCAAACAACACCGAAAGATTCAGCATCCATTTGCGAAGTTTAATAAGGGGAATGACGATCCACGGCGCGGTGTATCGGATCGGTTTTTTGTCGATGCATTTGAAAAGATGGCCGACCGCTTTTTCGACGCTCATCATAAACGGCCTTACATCGCCTTTGGCCATTTTCGTGTCCACGAAGCCGAAGCGAAGATTCGTCACGCGCACGCCCTTGTCTTTGAGCGCTAGCCCCAGGCTCTCCAGATAGCACGTGAAGCCCGCCTTGGATGCGTGGTAGCTCGGCGCTTCGGGCGACAGCATGTCGTCCGCCATGCTGGATAGGCCGATGAAGCGGCCCCCGCCGTTTGCGACCATGCGCGGGATCACGCACGACACGGTTTTGACCATGCCCGTCAGATTCACATCGAAGATTTCCACCTCGCCGCGCATGTCGGTCGGATCGAGGAGTTCGCCGATTCCCGCGCAATAAACGCACAGGTCCACGCCATTTAAATCATCCAATACTTTTTCGAGCAGCTTCGAATAATCGGCGTCCTGCACCTGCGCGACGTGGTGCGTGTATGAATCGTCGTCGATCGGCGAATCGCTGCGCGAAATACCCGTCACGCTCCAACCCGAGTCCAATAATTGTTTCGTCGATTCAAAGCCTATGCCATCCGAATTTCCAATAAAAAGCGCTTTTTTACTCACAACTTCTCCTTTCATGTATGGGGATGTCATTACATATCATGCGTGGAAGATAATTGGTAGAGCCAAATTCGATGAAAATTTGGTTCATCCGGTAATTACCGTGCGTTAAGAGATAAAGAAGAACCATAAAAGATAGCCTGATGCAAAAGCCGGCACGATTGGATTCGGCGGCAGTTTATTATGGAAATTCACCGGCTTTTCCTGCATTATAAAGCTTTCAGTCTGTTTCAACGGAGTTGAATCCATGAAAAATATATTTGCCGCGTTGTGTGCGCTGTTGTTGCCGGCCGCCATGTGTCCGCAATTCGCCGCGGCCGCCGACGGTTTTTTCACCGTGGAAAAGCAGGAAGGGCGATGGTGGCTCATCGATCCAGGTGGTGAAAGATTTTTCTCCACGGGAGTGAACGTGGTCAATCCCGGAGGATACTACGCCCCGGATCTGGGATACGCTCCGTACAACGTGAACATTCTCGATCTATACGGCGATGAGGAAACGTGGGCCGACGTGACGTACGATCGCCTGGCCCAGTGGAACTTCAACACGCTCGGCGCCTGGAGCGATTACGGACTTTTAGCCGACCGCATGCCCTATACCACGGTTTTGTATCTGTCTCCGGCGGATTGGCAAAACGGCACCGTCGCCGATTATTTCTCCGACGAATTTTACAGTCAGGTGGCGGATAAGGTGGCGTCGAGCGTGGCGCCCCGCGTGGACGATCCCAACCTCATCGGGTGGTTTCTGGACAACGAACTGCGCTGGGGAATCGATTGGCGCGGCGTCACGGACCTTTATGCCGAGTATTTCGCCATGGACGCCGCCATGCCGGGCAAGGCCGCCCTGGTTCAGTTTCTACGCGACCGTTATGGCGACGATGTCGGCGCTTTCAACGCGGCCTGGCAAATGTCCCTTTCCGACTTCGACGATCTTTTGCCCATGACGCAAATCGATCCCTTCACCTTCGATCCGGTGATGCGCGCCGACCGTGAGGCTTTTGCGGGTTTCGTGGCGGAGCATTATTTCTCGTATTGCTACGACGCCATTCGCGACGTGGACCCCAATCATCTCATCATGGGTTGCCGCTTAGTGAGTTGGACGACGCCCGTCGCCGTGGCCGAGGCCGCCGGGCGTCACAGCGACGTGGTGAGCGTCAACAACTATGTACCCTGGCCGATATTTCAGGACGCCATTACCTGGCTGGCGGATTACGTTTCCATTACGCACGCCACGGACATGCTGGCTCAGTTTTACGAACTTACCCAAAAACCTCTGCTGATTTCCGAATTCAGCGTCCGGGCCATGGATTCGGGTCTGCCCAATTCCTGGCCGCCCCCGTACTTTTTCGAAACCATGCCCACGCAGACCGAACGCGCCGACTGGTTCGAGGATTACGCCCGTGCCACGTTCGCCGGGGGATACATCGTGGGATATCACTGGTTCGCCTACATGGACGAACCGCCGGAAGGGCGCTTCGACGGAGAGGACTCCAACTTCGGCCTCGTGGACAACTGGGACGCGCCCTGGGATGAACTGGTGACGCGCATGACTGAAGTCAACGCCGACGTATACACCTGGCCGATCCCCGGCGACGACGATGTCGATGACGATGTGAATGACGACGCCGATGATGACGTAAACGACGACGTGGATGACGATGCCGACGATGACGTGAACGATGACCTCGACGACGATACGGCTTCGCCTGATGATGACATTAATGACGACGTGGACGGGGATGACGATTCGGCCGCGAATCCTTCATCGGACTCGGGAGACGACGACCCTTCGACAAGCTCAGGGCAGGCTGATGATGACGGCGCCTGCTGCGGATAAAGTCCCGCGAAAAGCCATTGCCTAAATTTAGTCAATGGGCGTTGCCTAAATTTGGTCAATGAAAACGACCATCATTTTTTCATTTTCACATCCGCCGCGCAACGCGCGCCTTTGTCGTCCAGGCGAATCGGCGAATGCCATATCTGCCGGTAAACCGCGGCAAGCTGCGTTTTATCCGAATACCAGGACGAGCCGCGGGCCACGTAGTTTCCTTCGGGTAAATCCACGACGCTTTGAACCCACTCCTTCAGATTGCCCGACATATCCGAAAGCCCGTAGGGGCTGTCGCCCGCGGGAAAACTCCCTGGCGGCGCGGTGAACGCGTAGCCGTCGCGCCAATTCGCGTCGGCCCATTCCATGACGCATTGATCGCCGCAGATGTTGGCGTGTTTCGGCTCGGGATCCTCGTTGCCCCAGGGATAGAGATTGCCTTTGCTTCCGCGGGCGGCTTTTTCCCACTCGTATTCCGTCGGCAGCCGTTTGCCGGCCCAGAGGCAGTAGCGTTTCGCCTCCATGTAATTCATGATCACGGGACGGTCCGGCGCGTTCCAATCCGTGATATGGCCCGCGGGCGACGGGGGCAGGCATTGGCGCTCCTTGACGCATCGGGCGTACTGCCTGTTGGTGATTTCCGTTTTGTCGATAAAGAAGGCGTCGACATGCACGGTTTGCGCCGGCAGCGCCTGGTCCCGTTCCCGGAGCAACTCCGGGCTTCCTATGAGCGCTTGACCGGCGGGGATTTTGACCATATTCCCCGTATCCGGCTTTCGCGGTTTCAAATCCCAGAGCGGGTCTTTTTCCAGCTTCGTGCGTAAAAAGCGCTGCCACATGACGCTTTCGTCCGCAAACCATGTGAAACCGGGACCGGCGGGCTGTTTCAGGACTTCTTCCGCCGCGTCTTCATTGACCTGTTCCTGATTTTTTGTACATGCCGCCAAGCCCGCGGATAAAAATGCGGCCAGTGCGACGGCAACAAGCAGGCGAATTCTTGTTTTGCAAATGCGAGTCATCAGGCGCGGAGTATAATACACAAATGTTCGCGCGGTAAAATACCCGTGAACGTCCGTATGGCTTTTCAATTCGCGATGGGATATATATTTGCCGTTGACTAGGAAGTGAAAATGAAGACGTTTGCTTTACAAATATTAATCCTGCTTTTGATTGTCATGGCCTCCGGGGCGTGGAATTGCTGGTGCGTGGATGTGACCGAAGATCCGGCTTCCGAGTCCTTCCGCAATGCAATCGGAGCCGATGACGACACGGCTGATGACGACACGGCTTCGCCTGCCGACGACGATAGCGCCGACGATGATACGGCAATCAACGACGACACATCGGACGACGACACCGACATCGACGACGACACCATAGCCGGAGACGATGATACGTTTTCCGACGACGACACATCGAACCCGGGCCGATAACTTTTCTAATTATTGCTTATGGAAATGGCCTTGAAAGGGCACGCGTTCACGCACTCCCCGCAGGCGGGGCACTGCACCAGCCGGTATGGCGGTTCGTCCGGCTCGTCCTGCTTGAGAATTTTACGGGGGCATTTTTCCACGGCGGGGCATTTGCCCGGCGAGCATTCATTCGGCCTGCATTTATTGAAATCGACGACAGCGCCTTTCAACCCTGATCCCCGCTTTTCATTTCCTCCCTGGCCTTGGCCAGCTGCTCTTCGAGGTCTTCAAGCTCCATGATTATCGCCGGTTGCACCGAATGAGCCGGAATACGCGCTTTGACCTCGGCAATCTTTTCTTCCAATTCACGGATTTTATTTCGGTCCACGGCCGCCGCCTTTCGTAAGTCCTGAAATGAACATCTCAAGAGTCACCCTAATCATGAATTTTCCGTTTGCAAATATCCAAAGTGTGGACGATTACAATTGCCGAGCGAAGCGCGTCCCTTGCGTCGAGCGGAATATCTATCTAAAACAACGCGACCGGTTATGATTCAAAGTCGGGCTTTGCAATCGAGGAAGAGGTCAATGGCAAAAGGGAAAAAGGAAAAAAAGAAAAACATCGTCGGATGCGGGCGTTGCGGGACCTGTTGCGTCGATCCGATTATTCCTTTGAACGACGAAGATGTGCGCAGCATCACGAAGCACACCGGCATCCCGGCCGCCGATCTTTGCAGATTCTATTCCGAAGACGATATGGAATGGCCCGATGATTCCGAGGACTGGGTGCATCTTCGTTACGGCAAGCGCTTGATGGTTCTTCGCAAGGTTCGCGAGCGCTGTTTGTTTTTGGAAAACGATGGATGCCGGATCTATAAATTTCGGCCCCGCGTATGCCGGATTTTTCCGTACGATTTCCAGTTTACCGACGACCTGTCCGAAATGGACGTCGATTTGCAGGACCGCATCAAAGGATGCGTAGCCGTGGGCGTCAAATCGCCGGAAAAAGACAAGGTTCTGGTGCAAAACGGCCGCCTGCTTTTCAAGGCGGATCAGGTCTACAGAAAAAAAATCGCACGCTGGAATCGGCAGCGCTCCAAAGGCACGATCAAGGAGTTTCTTGCCTGGCTGGGATTGAAGTAAGACACGCCCGGCGATAAGCGCCATAAAAAGCGTCCATTTCCATCAGTGCAATGAACCGGTGAATTGTGATAAAATTGAAGCCGGTTTGAAACGCTTTGCCTGTTTGGCCGGAGCCTCATATGCGCCGCCTGATGATTTTTGTGATTTTCATATTCACCGCTTCAGCTCCCGTTTCGCTTCTTGCGCAGGAAGAGCCTACGGGACCGTGGCGGGACGATATCACCGGGCATCCCCGGTTGATGTTCGGCCCCGACGATCTGACCGACATTCGCGATCGCGTCACGCGCGAGCCCTACGCCACGCTCATGCAGCGCGTTCGCGTCAGGGCGGCGCGCAGCTACGACGCGGTCATTCCTCCCGAATACGATTACGCGCGGGAAACCACCAACGGCAACATCGCCAAAGCCGCCGCGTTCACGGCCTGGATCGATGACGACGCGGCCATGGCCGACAAGACGGCAAGCATCCTGGAGGTCATTGCGACGGAATTCGCGCCCTGGGACCTGGAACTGATCGACGACGACATCCACATCGCCGAAGCGATCATGGTTTTGTGTCAGGCATACGACATTCTGGCCGGGGTGAATCTGGTGGACGCGCAGCGCCTGGCCGGAATCGAGGAGCGCCTGGGGGAAATGGTCGCCAACTTCTACGCGGACTACGTGGATATGCTGGCCCTGCTTTCCTTTTTTTCCATGAACAATCACCACACGAAGGCGGCATCGGCCATTGGCATCGCGGCCATGACGCTGAACCGGCGCGAGGACGCGCAGAAGTGGTTTCATTACGCGCACACGGAGCTTGCCGATAAACTTTTCGGCTGGATGACCGACGACGACGGCGTCGTGGGCGAAGGCCCGTACTACGGCATGTACAGCGCCATCAATCACCTGCCCTTCATGCTGGCTTACGACCGCCTGGACGGCAGCGACGACTGGTATCTCAAGCGCAATTTCTGCGCCCAGGGTCCGACTTGTTCCTGGCGCTGGATGTACGTCGTCAACCATCTCGACAATCCCAATCTGGTCGCCATGCACGACTGGTACATCAAAATGCGCATGCCCAACGGGCGCTATGCGCCTTTGGACGATTCGCTGTGGAGATCGTCTTTTGTCGGTTTGACCGCGGCGCATTATCGCAACGGCGTTTACGCCTGGGACTGGCTGGAAAATCCCTCCTATCCCATGAACACGAACTGGATCATCGATCTGGACGTGGATTTCATCGCGGCCTGGGACGATTCGCTGTGGCCCACCGCTCCCGGCTTGTTGTCCGGCCGTCATTTTTACATGCCGGATTCGGGCCTGGCGGTTTACCGCTCCGGGTGGGATGAACACGACACTTTCGCCATGATGATCGCCGAGCACGGCATGTCGCGCATCAGCGGCGCCGGCCACGAGCACATCGATAATCTCTCGGTGACCCTTTTTGCAAGAGGTAAATATCTGCTGATCGATCCCGGCTACACGACGTGGGAGGAACACGCGGACGTGATGCTGCCGGAGCATCACAATATTCCGACGGTCTGGGGCCGCGGCCCGATAGTTCCGATCATTTTGGGCGCCGGCGTCGGCGGACAAAGCGCCTGGTTCGACGACGGCATGACCCTGTCGGGCATGCCCTTCGCCAGGGCTCACAGCAGTTGGCTCGACAGTGATTTTACGCGCACCATGCTGTTTTGCGACGAGGATTACCTGGTCGTGTTCGATCATATGGAAGCCCCCCGGCCGCGTCCTTTCGGCATGTACTGGCACGGATTGGCGGGTGGCGAAACCGGCGATCCATTCATCCTGAACGACGACGGCGCCACATGGGACCGGGGCGACGCGGCGGTGGACGTTCACGTTTTGTCCGATCAGGGGGAAATGACGCTGACGGAACTGCAAAATATTCACGGCTTCGAATATATGCAAAAGGAACTGCATTCATCGCTTTACGTGGAAGCGCCGGAGGCCGAGAAAGCGGCGTTTGTCAGCGTGGCGTTGCCTTACGATCCCGATGCGGGGCAATCCCCCAGGCCTTTCGAGGAAGTTTCCCTCGTCGGCGCGGCGGCCTGTAAAATTCAAAGCGACACCAATGATTTCGCCTTGTCCCAGGCGGGATCGCGGCATTTCGTTATCCCGGCTTTAAAGACGGGATCGGTTCAGGTCAGCACGAATCTGCCCGTGCTGTTTATGCGCATGGATCAAGACGATGAGAGCGGGCGTATTTATATGGAAGGTCCGGGCAGTTTTCAAATGGAAAACGATCCGGTGATCGTAGCCGGGCAACCGGGCAGGGTTCTGATGGAGCGCGAGTCGGATTTATGGACCTTCTCCCTGGGGCCGGGAGGCAATAGCCTCGTCATTCTCACGCAGGTTCCCCTCGAAGTCGGCGGGGACGGCGATCTGCAGTATTACTGGTATGGAAACACTCTTCGCATCTGGTCGGATACGGAAACGAATTTCATTCTTTTCAGAGTCGATGAGGATACGCCGGCCCGGCGGATATACTCGCCGGGGCATTTCCAAGCATTTGGCCGCACCGATTGAATGATTTGCGTTACAAGCCTATAGTGGGCGGTGATCATGTTTCATAAAACACGACATTGTCTTCCACCCAGGCGTTCGCTCCTTATTGCGATGATCGCATTGTTTGCGATCCTGGTGATATACTTTGCTTCCCCGGACATCGTGGATTTGATGGAAATGCGCCTTCTGGACTGGCGCATGAAACTGCGGGGGCCGAAGAATCCGGGGCCTTTGGTGAAAATTATCACCATCGATCCCAGGAGCCTTCGCCTGTATGGAATGAACTATAAAATGCGATATGCCCTGGCCGACGTGATCAAGGAATTGCGCGATGAAGGGGCTATCGCCGTGGGTCTGGATATTTTTTTCGTGCCCACCGGTCCAAACGGCTTCGATCTTTCCTATTTGCGGCTCAATGAAGTGATCAAGCAAAGCGGCAACGTCGTTTTGGGTTACGATTGGGCCAGGGAAGTTATTTTAGGCCGCCTGGCCTTCGCCGAGGCCGTCGGGCGTCGGCGACTGCTTAACGCCACGCGCAATCCTGACGAAGAGGGTTTTACTCCCGAGCATATCCCCAACGAAATCATGTCTTCCGATCCGCGGCTGATGAAAAGCGCCGCCGCCGTCGGTTATTTTACCGTCGTCAATGATCCGATGAATATTGCCCGCAAAATTCCCGCCACATTGACGCGCGACGGTCATTTCTTTTTCCCTTTCAGTATGGCCGTTGTCCGCGTGGCTTTGGGAGGCGCCGATTTTCAGATCGGCTACGAGGGAAAAGATCAGACTTTAACGGGACCGTCCATCGAAAACCTGAAAGTTTACCCGGATCCGGGCGGTTATTTGTGGTTTAATCATTACGGCACGGGACGGGCTTTTGAAACCCTGAATTTCGACGACGTGGTCTCCGGCGGAGTGCCCGATGATTTTGCAAGAGGCTCTATAATACTGATCGGCGTCAGCGGAAATGAATCAAACGATCTGTTTATGACTCCTTACGATCTGGAAACCCCGGGCGTCGTTTTACACGCCACCGCCGTCGCCAACGCCCTGATTCACGGCTTTTTGTGGCGCGATATCACCATCAGGGGGCTCGAAGTCGTGATCATGACCCTGATCGCGCTGATCATGGGCGTTTTCGTGCCGCGCCTTTCCCCGATGCAGGCCAATTGTCTCGGCCCCGTTCTTGTCGTGGCGTTGTGGGCGACCGGCCACGCGCTTCTTGACGCCTGGTCGATCTGGCTTCATATGATTTCCCCTTTGCTGCTGATTCTGCTCACGCACGTGGGCATTTTGTCGGCGAGGCTTTACTACGCCGAGATCGCCTGCAGGCGGAATCCGGAAGCTAAAGAAGAAACCGAGACGTCTTTCACATAGAAAACCCGCGCGGATTCAACAAAATATTTGGTTCATCCGGAATTACCGTACGTTAAGAGATAAAGAAGAAAAATTATTTTAGACATTTATCCCAAAGGTTTTTTCACCGCGGATTTTAGGCTAATATCCACGTCATGAAACTCCTACTCAAAATCCTGGTTTTGATGATTGTGGGATTGACAGTCGCCGGGTGCGCAGGGCGGACCGTCGATCCCGATGTCGTTTACAAGGACGGCTATTCAAGCTATGTCGACGTTCTGCGCGAGTGGACGCGAAACGACAAAATTTATGAAAATTTCGAAACCGAGCTGATCATCGACGCCACCTGGTATTCCAAGGTTTACCGCGACGCTCTGCGAAAGGAAAAAGCCCGGGCCGAGAAACTGCCCGAAGAAGAAGTCGCCGTTTTGGAGCGCAAAGACGCCGAGGAGCTCAAGACCATGGTGCGCTTTCTGGTGACGGCCTACGCCCCGCGGGGATACCGGATGAATCTGGCCGACCCGCAGCCAAGTTTTCGCCTCTGGCTCATGGACGTCAAAGGAAACAAAGCGGCTCCCGTCACCATCAAAGTCGTGAAGATGAAGCGAAAAGCCGACTTGAAATATTACCCCCATATATCCAAGTGGGCTGCGACATACCAGGTTGTCTTTCCAAGATATTCCGACGAAGGCGGGGAATTGATTCTGTCCGGCGGCAAAATAATCCTGCAGGCGGCGGGCATTCAGGGCGAAGCGCGCCTCGAATGGATTGTCCCTTAGATTTAAGGAGGAAGGCTGAAGGATGAACAGAGCTGGAGCCCTGCGATCGATTGAACTAAACACTAGCCACTAGTCACTAAACACTACTCAAAATTCCTCTTGCAAAATTTTTCTTAAGAGTAAAACATCATTCAATGCGCGTGATTTCAGGAAGAAATAAAGGACGCAAACTCGCCGCTCCCAGGGGAATGAGCACCCGTCCCACTTCGGATCGCGTCCGCGAAGCTCTTTTCAATATTATCGCAACGCAAATCAACGGGTCGTCTTTTCTCGACTTGTATGCGGGCAGCGGCGCCGTGGGAATCGAAGCCGAGGGGCGCGGCGCCGAAAAAGTCGTTTTTGTGGAAAACAATCGCAGCGCATTGTCGGTGCTGCGCAACAATATCCGCCTTGCCGGCGTCGACGCCCGCGTCATGGCAACGAGCGTCGCCCGGTCCATTGACATCCTCGCGGATGAAGGCGCGTGCTTCGATCTGATTTTTTCCGATCCCCCGTATCGGGAAGGCGCGGCCGCTCTCAAGCCGGCCGCGCGGATCGCGCAAAAAAATTTGTTGCACGAAGACGGTCTGTTTATACTGGAGTTCGGCATATCGCATTTTCAGCCTGTTTCCGCGGATGGACTTGATCTTTTCGACCATCGCCGATACGGAGATACGGGGCTGGCTTTTTATCGGCCGAGTGCGGTTTATAAAATGTGACGATAGAAATTCATTTCCTGCTTTTTTCGGAGGAGTGATGACAAGCAGCACGAACATCGCCGTTTATCCCGGCAGTTTCGATCCAATGACCAGGGGACATGAGGATATCATCCGGCGCGCGGCGGACAACTTCCGGCATCTCACCGTGGGCGTCGCGGTCAATCCCAGAAAGAAAACCCTGTTTACGCCTGAAGAGCGCGTGGAGATGATTCAGGAAACCTTGAGCGACCTGAATATCACCGTCGTTTCATTCAAGGGACTGTTGGTGGATTTCCTGCGCGAAAACAACGCCGGCGTGGTCATTAGGGGACTGCGCGCCATCAGCGATTTCGATTACGAATTTCAAATGGCCATGACCAACCACAAGCTGCTGCCGGATGTGGACACCTTCCTTCTGATGTCCAACGAACAGTATATCTTCCTGTCTTCGTCCACGGTGAAGGAAATCGCCATGCTGGGAGGAGATGTTTCCAGAATGGTTCCCGAGCCGGTGCTCAAAAAGCTGATAGAAAAAAGAAAAACCATCAGTGAAGATTATCTTTAATCCAAGCAAAGGGACGCCCATATGAAAGTTTCCGAAAGAATCGCAGGCATTGCGCCCAGCGCCACGCTGGCCATTGACTCCAAATATAAAGCCATGAAAGCCGAAGGGCTGGATGTCATCGGTTTCGGCGCCGGAGAACCGGATTTCGACACCCCCGACCCCATCAAGCAGGCCGCGAAAGACGCCCTGGACGCGGGATTTACGAAGTATACGCCCACGCCGGGAATCCCCGATCTGCGAAAAGCCGTCGTCGGGCGATACAAAAAAGATTACGGCCTTACTTACGCCCCGGAGCAAAGCATCGTCACCTGCGGCGGCAAACACGCCCTTTATGAAATGCTTCAGGTTCTGGTCGATCCCGGCGACGAAGTCATCATTCCCGCTCCGTACTGGGTCAGCTATCCGCCCATGGTCGAACTGGCCGGCGGCGTTCCCGTGATTCTTCGCACCGACGAATCCATGGGCTTTACCGCCACAGCCGAGGCGATTGAAAAAGTCATGACGCCCAAAACCAAGGCGTTCATTCTCAACTCGCCTTCCAATCCCACCGGCGGCGCATACAGCCGCGAGGCCCTTCAGGACATCGCGCGGCTTTGCATCGAAAAAGATCTCTTCGTCATTTCCGACGAGATTTATGAAAAAATCGTCTACGACGGCTACAAGTTTCAATGCTTCGCGCAGGTCGACGAGCGCCTGGCGGATCGCTGCATCATCACCAGCGGCCTGGCCAAAACCTACGCCATGACCGGCTGGCGCATCGGTTACGCCGTGGGGCCGAAGGAACTGATCGGCGCTATGACGCGGCTTCAAAGCCATTCCACTTCGAACATCACGTCCATCGCGCAAAAAGCCGCCATTGCCGCTCTGAAAATGGACGACGAGGCTATAAGACCCATGCTGGAAACCTTCGGTCGTCGGCGGGCGCTGTCCCTGGGGCTTTTGGCCAACATCAAGGCGGTGACCTGTTACAAACCGCAGGGCGCGTTTTACGTATTCCCGAAGGTGAGCAACTACTACGGCAAGAAATACGAAGACAGGGTCATTGAAAGTTCGAACGACCTGTGCGCCTACCTTCTCGACAAGGCGCTGGTCGCGGCGGTTCCCGGCGGGGCTTTCGGCGCCGACGACAATATTCGGCTTTCCTACGCCACGAGCGACGAGAATATTCTCAAAGGCGTCGGCCGCATCAGCGAGGCGCTGTCGAAGCTCAAATAAAGACGGCTGAAAAAGGGGTATAAGGATGGCGCAAGAAAATTCCGGCATGAAAACCTTATGGTTCATGCTCCTGGGCGGACTGGCCGTCGGCCTTTTGCTGGGAATCATTATCATATACATCCCCGGCGAAAAACCGCCTGATCCGATTATGCCGAAGCAGATTATACAGCCGGAACAACCCGAGGCAAAAACGAAAACCGCGGAAGAAGAACCTATAACCTTTTCGCAAAAAGTCCTGACGCTTCTGGCGACTTCCGACGCCCTGTACTTAAGCCGCCCCGACGCGGGGATATTTCGCACGACAAACGGGCAGGACTGGGAGCCCCTGCGCCTGGGAATGGAAAAGCCCAGAGACGCCCTGACGCTGGTCGAGGTGCGGCCCACGCAGGAAACCCTGGCCGCAAAGCTCATCGAAATCAGCCAGGCTTCGGGCCAGACTCCCGATCCGGAAGAGCTCAAAGCGGCATTGATGGAACTGGCGAAGCAAAAGCCGGGCATCCTCGCGGGAATGCGCGACGGGCGCGTCATGCGCCTCGATGAAGACCAGTGGAAGGAAATTTCGCGTCTGCCCGCCGACGGCGGCGGCGTTTACGCCCTGCGCTACGAACCGGCGGTGGGCCTGGCGGCGTGCACGGGTCGTGGTTTGCATTTCAGCGACAACGGAGGGTACACCTGGACTTCCGTGACGACCAACAGCACCACCCGCGACGTCTTGCTCGGCCTGGATCCGAATCATCGATACCTGGTCGCGCACCTGGGCGCGGGCCTGTCTGCGTGCAATGCCGAAGGAAAGTGCGAGAAGATCGCGGGAAGCCCGGATCGAATCCGCTGCCTGGCCGGCGACAAAGCTTTGGTCAAGACCTTTTTCGGCAGCGACGGCGACGGATTGTGGCTTTACAAGCGCGGTTCGAAACCGGAGCAAATTGCGGCGAGCACTTTGGATACGGCGGATATTCACGCCGTTGCCCGGATTGGCCCCAGGCTCTTCGTCGCCGCCGGTCCTTCCGGTTTGTGGATGCGAAAAAGCGAAAGCTCGGGATGGTATCCCGGACGCAATCTCCCGCCGGATTCCATCACCTCCGTCGCCGTGTTCAAAGGCAACGTGTACGCCGGCAGCCTACGCTACGGCCTCTTTTCCGCGCCCCTGGACAGCGCCGAATTCCGACACGCGTTTTAGGACAAATTTAGGAATCGGGTCTGACGGATTTCGGGGTGACAAACGCGTGTGGCACAGCGCGACCTAACGGCCGCAACCAAAAGGGATTGTAAGACATTCCTTCACACCCGAGGCTCGTGCTTCGCAGCGAAGCGCCGCTTCGCAGAGTAGTAGCGGGTGTGCCACACATGACGTGCCCGGGCGAAAGGTGAATGACTTCGGCCCTGCAAACGTGTGTGGCGCATCGCGGCTATCGCCGCAACCAAATGTGGTTGTAAGACATTCCTTCACACCCGAGGGCGGGTGTGCCACACATGACGCGCCCGGGCGAAAGGTGCATGACTTCGGCCCAGCAGACGTGTGTGGCACAGCGCGGTCTGGCGACCGCAACCAAATGTGCTTGCCAGGCATTCCTTCACAGCCCCTGGAAGGCTGTGCCACACATGACGCGCCCGGGCGAAAGGTGAATGACTTCGGCCCAGCAGACGTGTGTGGCACAGGCGCCCCCGCCTGTGCGAGCCCGCAGGGCGACACAAACAGAGCCGCGCACGACAGATTCGCCTAAAGCGATAGCGAGGGCGAATGAGTAAGCGGGTATATTTCGGCCCTGCAAACGCGTGTGGCGAAAGCCTTACAAAGGCGGTGTAGGAGCGATTTCTAACCGCGACTTGCGTGATGGGAGATCTATCGCCGCGATTATCGCGGATGGAATCCGCTCCTACATTTCGCGCTCCGCATACAAATTTCCGAATTGAAAAGTTCCGAGTCCCGCTTACTCAGATTTTTCCATCGCCTTTTCGGCGCGCATCAAGCCTTTGCAGTATTGTTCTTTTTCCGGGAATGCGTCGCATAGCTGTTTGAAGAGGTTCCGTGATTCGGCGGGGCGTCCGGCGTCAAGGAGCATCTGCGCGTAGTTGGCGGCGGCATGCGCGTCGCCCGGGCGTCGCGTCAGGACGAATTGATACTCTCTTTCCGCGTCGTCGAACTTTTTTGCTTGCGTGTAATAGATCGCCAGATTGACGCGATAGCTTAATATGGTCGGTTCTTTTTCGATGATGTCTTTCCAGAATCGCTCCTCGTCGTTCCATACGCCGATGCGCGCGATGGACAGCATGATGAAAAGCCATATCACCGCAATCCACGCGCCTTGAAATAATCTCGCGCGCTTATTATCGCCGCCCGTAAAAACGCTTATGGCAATCGCCGCGCCGGCCAGGGGCAGATAGATAAAATGCTCGGCCATGATGGAAGCCGCGGATACGATATTGCTGACGGGAACGAGGAAGATGAAAAAGCAAGCGACTCCGAGCGTGACGGCGGAATTTTTCCGCCATGCCAAAACGGCGTACACGGCCAAAAGCATGATGAGGGCGAATCCGAGGCCTCCGCACAGCCATGAGCCATGCTCGAAACCGCGCCAGTAATTCACACGCAGTCTGACGGGAAAGAAGATCATTTGCACATAGCGCGAAAAAACCCGCAACATGATCAGCGCGGTTTCGACGGGGGTTTCGCCCCAGGGCCTGTCGACTTGCGCCACGCCGCAGACCCGAGCGCGGATGCCGAAAAAGACCGCCGTCATGATGAAATAAGGGATCACCGCCTTGAGCGCTTCGATGAAATGCGTTTTCGCGAAAAAGGGCTTGCCGGTTTTATCGCCTGCCCGCCGCCAGTATTCCACAACGAAAAAAAACGCCGGCGCGACGATGGCCGTTTCCTTTACGAGAAGCGCCAGAAAGAAAAGAAGGTACGAAGCGAGTTTTTTTTCACGGCATAAGGATAAAAGCGACGCCAGGATGAACGTTGCGACCAGCACGTCGTCCGTGCCGCTGATCCACTCCACGGATTCCACGTTCACCGGATGAACCGCCCACCAGGCGGCGGCGATCAGCGAGGCAATCCGTTTTTTCGTAAAGAAAAATATCAGCGCGAAAAGCAGCACGGCGTTTATGGCGTGAATGCCGACATTCAGCAGATGATAGGCCCATGAATGAAGGCCCGCCAAGGCGTACACAAGGCTGTAAATGACGGGAATAAGCGGCCGGTACACCTGGCTTTGAAAATGGCCGGAATCCACCGCCGCGGGATCGCCGAAACTGGCCAGCGCGTTTGCCACGCTTTTCACGGCGGGATTTTCGACGATAAAAACTTTGTCGTCATAGATCAGCGGCCCACGCAGTCCGTGAGCATAAACCGCAATAACCGCCGCGACGAGAAAAGCGGCGGCAAGGCAGTTTTTTTTCATATCACATTTTGCGTGCATTGAACCCGAATCCAGGGAATTCATCATTGTCATATCGTTTTTGCGCGGCGGTGACAACGCATCCGTTGATGTGAAATTTTCGACCGTCGCGCTCATTGCGAATTCTCTTTGAAGCGCCCTGCCTTTTTGATATAGTCCGCCGGCTATGGATATGCGTTACGACATCATTGTGGTCGGGGGAGGGCACGCCGGGGTTGAAGCGGCGCTGGCCGGCGCGCGCATGGGGCGTTCGACATGCCTTATGACCATGCACATCGACCACATCGCGCAGATGAGCTGCAATCCCGCCATCGGGGGACTGGCCAAGGGGCACCTGGTGCGTGAGATCGACGCCCTGGGCGGCGCAATGGGCCTGGCCGCCGACGCCACGGGAATTCAGTTCCGCCGCCTCAATACGAAAAAGGGTCCCGCCGTGCGCAGCCGCCGATGCCAGTCGGACATGGCGGATTACTCCCGATACATGCGCCGCGTTTGCCTCATGCAGGAAAACCTTTTTGTCAAACAGGATACGGCGCAGGAGTTGATCATCGAAAGCGGCCGCGTCGCCGGCGTCACCGGCGTCAAGGGCCTGACGTACCGCGCGCCGTACGTGATTCTGGCAACCGGAACTTTTCTGGACGGCAAGGTGTTTATCGGCGATGTGGTTTACGGCGCCGGGCGCTTCGGCGATCCGCCGTCGAAAACGCTGGCCCAGTATCTGCGCGGCCTGGGACTGCGCGTGGGCCGATTGAAAACGGGAACCCCGGCGCGCCTCAACGGGCGCTCCATCGATTTTTCAAAGTTGCAGGCCCAGCCCGGCGACGAGCCGCCGCTGCCTTTTTCTTTTCTGAACGAAAAGCTCGATGTCCGGCAGCAGCCCTGCTACATCAGTCACACCAACGAAAAAACCCACGACGTCATCCGGGCCAATCTGGACACGGCGCCGATTTACACCGGAGCGATCACCGGAACCGGACCGCGCTACTGCCCGTCCATCGAGACCAAGGTCGTGCGCTTCGCCGACAAGGACCGGCACCAGATTTTTCTGGAGCCGACGACGCGCGGCGCCGAGGAATGGTATCCCAACGGCGTGTCCACGGGATTGCCTTACGCGGTCCAATGCGAATTCTATCGAACGATCCCCGGACTGGAGAACGTGGAGATTCTGAAGCCCGGATACGCCATCGAATATGATTACGTGGACCCTTTGAGCCTGCGTCACACGCTGGAGCTTCGCGACATCGAAGGGCTGATGCTCGCCGGGCAGATCAACGGCACCAGCGGATACGAGGAGGCCGCGGCCCAGGGCCTCGTGGCGGGAATCAACGCGGCGCTGATGCTTTCCGACCGGGAGCCGATCTCCATCGGTCGGGACATGGGCTACACCGGCGTTCTGATCGACGATCTCATTTCCCGGGGCGTGAGCGAGCCTTATCGCATGTTCACCAGCCGCGCCGAATTCCGCCTGCTTTTGCGTGAAGACAACGCGGATTTGCGCCTGACGCCGCTGGGCCGCGAGATCGGCCTCGTGGATGATAAGCGGTGGGAACTGTTTGAAAAGCGCCGGGAACGAATCGACGCGGAGTACGAGCGGCTTAACGGGATTTCCTTTAATCCCGGACAAATCGATGACGACCTGGCCGAACTTCATAGCGCCGCGCTGAAAAAAACCACGACGCTGACGCAGCTTATTTCCCGGCCCGAACTGGATTATGAGAAAACGGCGGCGCTGGATCCGGTGCGCGAAGGCCTGCCCGACGACGTTGTCTCGGAAGTCGAAACGCGAATCGTTTATCGCGGATATCTGGACAGGCAGGCGGAGGAGGCCAAAAGGCTGCTGGCGGCGGACAAAGTGAGAATCCCAAAGGATTTCAACTTCACGCAGGTCCACGGCCTGAAAACTGAAATTCGTGAATTGCTGGATCGCGCAAAGCCCGAAAATTTGGGCCGCCTGTCGCGCATTTCGGGCATGACGCCCGCCGCCGTGAACACGATCTGGCTGCACCTGGAAAAAGGAAGACGCGCAAAATGCTGAAAGTTTACGCCGGCGATGAAATGCTGGCCGAAGTCGAGACTCTCCTTTTCGTTCCTTTCGACGCGCCGGAATATCCGGACAAGTTTCGGGGAGAAACGCTGCAAAGCCCCGCCAACGCCAAGCACGCCTATCACGCCTTGTCCCAGATCGCTCTTTATGACTTCGAGGACGGGATTCTTGAAGTTCGCACGGTGCCTGCGGATGCGCCCCTTTCCGTCAAAGGCGATCAGACGCGAGGGCAAGTGGAAAAGGGACTTGTCATCACGCGCAGCGCCGAGGGCAAGGTCATGGCGTTCGTCCACGAGGGCCAGGACGCCAAGGGTCTTTTGAAATTCGCCCATCGCTACTGCACGCGCTGGATTCGGCTGGATATCTGACGACCCGCGCGATTGCATTGACCGCGCAACTCGCATAATGTTCACGAAAAGTCGGGTAATTTAGCCGCTTGCAAAATTATCTACGAGGTCGTTTTTGATTTTGCTACACATGAGGATAGCGAAGCAAACACAGCCGAGGGCGGCTGTGCCACATGTGATGTATCAAAGAAAAACGATTGCCGGCCACAGCGTGTGTGGCACAGGCGCCCTCGCCTGTGCTGTTATGTATTTAAAACTCAGACTGGGGAAACAAGAATTTTACAAGCGGCTAAATTACTGGAAGCAGGCATGTTGAAGGGAAAGGACATCATCTGCGTGGCGTCGGCGGACTGGGACGCCATGTGGGTCAACGCGCAGCATCTCATGCACCGGCTTTCCGTCGACAACCGCATCTGTTACATCAACAATCCGGGCCTTCGTCCGCCGGGAAATTCCGGCGCCGATCTGTCGAAAATTTTTCGCCGATTGCGCGGTTGGTTTCAAAAACCCCGGCGAATTAACGGCAACCTCACCGTGATTTCTCCCATATCCATTCCGCTTCACGGATTTGCCGTCATCCGCCGCCTCAACCGCTTTTTAATGCTGCGGCGAATCCGTAGCGCCGCGCGCGCCATGGGTATGGAAAAACCCATTCTGTGGGTCTTTTTACCCACGGCCGTTGACCTGATCGGCGCCCTCGAAGAATCGGCGGTTATCTATCAATGCGTGGATGATTACAGCGCCAATCCCATGGCCCCGGCCGCCGCGATCCGGGAGATGGAACAAAAAATCGAGGCTCGGGCCGATCTCGTGATCGTGACAAGCCCCGCCTTGCGCGACGCGAAAAGCAAAACGGCAAAAAGGCTATATTATTCGCCCAACACGGCCGACGCGGCGCATTTTCGCGACGCCGCGGGATCGCCGCCGAAGGAATTGACCGACAAAATCGCCGGGCGCAAAGTCATCGGCTATGCGGGAAATATCAGCGCCTACAAAACGGATATGGGGCTTTTGGAAAAAATCGCGGATGCTTTTTCCGATTGCGCCCTGGTGTTGGTCGGTCCCGTGGGATGGGGCGATCCGGGCACGCAGGCTGAGATTCTCAAAAGAAAAGCCAATGTGATCATGACCGGGCGCGTGGACTACGCAAAGCTTCCGCCGGTGATGAAATTATTTGACGCGTGCATTTTGCCCATGAACGACAACGAATCCACGCGCAGCAGTTTTCCCATGAAGTTTTACGAGTACATGGCCTGCGGCAAGCCCGTGGTCGCCCGCGACCTGCCCAGTTTCTCGGAATATCGAGACCGACCGCGGCTTTGCCGATTGGCGAAAACGCACGAAAGCTTTATAAAATGCATCGAAGATGCGCTAAACGATCCCGGTAGCGAGGATGTCATCGCCGAGCGCCTGGCCGAAGCCGCCGGGCACGACTGGCAAAAGCGCGTCGAGGACATCGGAAAGGAAGTGAGCGCCGTTATATGACGCAGGCGAATCCGAAAATAGCCCTGGTGCACGACTGGCTGACCGGAATGCGCGGCGGGGAAAAGGTCCTGGAGGCCATGTGCGAGATTTGGCCGGATGCGGACCTCTACACGCTTTTGCATATTCCCGGCAAGCTTTCGCCGACCATCGAGAAGATGAAGATTCACACCAGCTTCATCCAGAAGCTTCCGTTTGCGGCCGCGAAGTACCGCAATTATCTGCCGCTTTTTCCCACGGCCGTCGAAGGATTCGACCTGCGCCAATACGATCTCGTGGTGTCCACGTCGCACTGCGTGGCCAAGGGAGTCATCACCGCGCCGCATACATGCCACGTTTCCTATCTGCATACGCCCATGCGCTACGTCTGGGACCTTTACGAGGATTATTTCGGGCCGGGGCGAATCCGCAGCGGTCTGAAAAGGGCGCTCATACGCATGTTCGCCGGTTATCTTCGCCTTTGGGACGCCGCGTCGGCCAATCGCGTGGACGCATACTGCTGCAACAGCGCCTTCGTGGCGAAGCGAATCGCCAAGTACTACAGGCGCGAGGCGACGGTTATCAATCCCCCGGTGGACGTGCATCGTTACGAGCCCGGCGACAAGGTTGGCGATTATTATCTGATCGTATCGGCCATGGCGCCGTACAAGCGCCTGGATCTGGCGGTTCGGGCCGCCGCGCGCAAAGGCTTCAAACTCAAAGTCGTGGGCATCGGCGAGGACATGAAGACCTTGGAGGCCATGGCGGGGCCGACAGTGGAGTTTCTGGGCTGGCGCTCCGGCGATGAACTGACGGAGCTTTATCGCGGATGCCGGGCTTTTCTGTTTCCCGGTCAGGAGGATTTCGGGATCACGCCCGTCGAAGCGCAAGCCTGCGGCAGGCCCGTAATCGCCTACGCATCCGGCGGCGCTTTAGAGACGGTCAAAGGCGTGTTTGCCGGGCAAAATGTCCCCAAAGACGCCACGGGCGTGTTTTTCGGCGAGCAGTCCGTCGAGTCTGTGATCGAGGCCGTCGAGTTTTATGAGGCAAGTGAGAATTCTTTTTCGCCTTCGGTTTTGCATGATCATGCAAAAAGTTTCGGCAAAGAGGTTTTCAAGGCGAAAATAAAAGACTTTGTCGATATCGAGTTCGCAAAATACAACAGCGGGTCCGATTGATGCTGGCGAATCAGAGGCGATTTCAAAGAAGCTTTATTTTCATGGTGGACTTGATCGTCGTGGCCGGCGCGTGGCTCGTAGCGTATCCGATACGTTTCACGCTGAAAATCATTCCCCTTTACATTCAGCACGTCCCGCCTTTTTCGACGTACGCCTGGATGACGTTGCTGGTGCTTTTAGTCTGGGCTTTCGGATTGCGCCGGGGCGTTCTGTACCGGGAAAAGGCGGTCCCCAGCTTATTTGAGGAAATTTCCCGCGTCATGCGCTCGCATCTGGCGGCGATGCTGCTTTTTATCGTCGCCACGTTCTTTCTCACGCAATACAGGCCCAGCCGAATCGTCATGGCCGTTTTCATGCTCTGTTCCACTACGGGAATTTTCGCCAACCATTACCTGGCCCGCCGGGCGCTGATCGCCCGAAGGCGCGCGGGGATCGGCGTGCGCAAGGCTCTCGTGGTGGGCGCGGGGCCGCTGGGCCAAAGCCTGGCGCGGAAAATCGGCCTGCATCAGGAACTGGGTTACGAGATCGTCGGCTTTTTATCCGACGAAAGCGACGCGCCGACCGAGGATTTGGAATGGCCTGTCCTGGGAGCGCCGGAGCAGGTTCAGGAAATCGTCATCGCGAAAGGAGTGCAGACCGTTTTTATCGCCATGCCGATTTCCATGGGGCGGCGCCTGTCGAAGGTTCTCGAATCCTTGAGCGAGGAAATGGTGGACGTGAAAATCGTTCCGGATTTTTACCAGTACGTCACCTTTCAGGCCGGCGTGGAGGAATTCGACGGCATTCCCATCATCAGCATCAACGAAACCAGCCTGCAGGGCTGGAACGAGCTGTTAAAAAGAGCTTTCGACGTCACGGCGTCCGCCGTCGGCCTTGTGGTGATTTCCCCGTTGCTTTTCATTATGTCCGTGGCGGTCAAGCTTTCCAGTCCGGGTCCCGTTTTCTATGCCCAGGAGCGTATGGGCCTGGACGGCAAGGTGTTTAAAATGCTCAAGTTCCGCTCCATGCCCGTGGACGCGGAAAAGGAAACAGGAGCGGTCTGGGCGGTGAAAGACGATCCGCGCCGAACGAAGTTCGGAGCCTTTATCAGGAAAACGAGCCTCGACGAATTCCCCCAGCTTTTCAACGTTCTGATGGGACATATGAGCCTCGTGGGCCCGAGGCCGGAACGCCCCGTTTTCATCGATCAATTCAGAGATCGGATCCCCAAGTATATGTTGAGGCACAAAGTCAAAGCTGGTATAACCGGCTGGGCTCAGGTCAACGGATGGCGGGGTGATACGGATCTGCGCCGCCGCATCGAGTTTGATATCTACTACATTGAGAACTGGTCGTTCTGGTTTGATCTGCGCATCATTTGGACGACACTTTATAAAGGCTTTATCAACAAAAACGCCTATTGATGATACGAAGGAGATTTTATGGAAATATGCGTTGTCGGCACCGGTTACGTCGGTCTCGTGGCGGGAGCGTGTTTTGCCGAAACCGGCAATGAAGTGACGTGCGTGGACGTGGATGAAGCCAAAATCGAAAAATTGAAAAAGGGCGTTATTCCCATTTACGAGCCCGGCCTGGAAGAGATCGTGAAAAGATGCGCCGCGGAAGACCGCCTGTTTTTCACCACCGATCTCGCCCGAGGCGTCAAACCGGCCAAAGCAATTTTTATCGCCGTGGGAACTCCCGAGGACGAGGACGGGCGCGCCGATCTCCAATACGTTCTGGGCGTCGCCAAGGAAATCGGCCGTATACTCAATCAGGACAGCGTGTCGAATTTTCCGAAAATTATCGTCGATAAAAGCACCGTTCCCGTGGGAACGGCGGATCTGGTGAAAAAGACGATCGCCGAACTGACCGAAAAACCCTTTCACGTCGTATCCAATCCCGAGTTCATGAAAGAGGGCGCGGCCATCGAGGATTTTCTCAAGCCCGACCGCGTCGTCATCGGAACCGACGACGAGGAAGTCGCCGAACGCATGCGGGAGTTGTATGCGCCGTTTGTGCGGACGCAAAATCCCATCATCGTCATGGATGTTTACAGCGCCGAAATGACCAAATACGCCGCCAACGCCATGCTGGCCACGAAAATCAGCTTCATGAACGAGATCGCCGGATTGTGCGACGCCGTGGGAGCGGACGTGGACATGGTGCGAAAAGGGATCGGTCACGATCAGCGCATCGGATTCCAGTTCCTCTTCCCCGGCGCCGGTTACGGCGGATCATGTTTTCCCAAGGACGTCAAAGCCCTGGCCCGCGTGGGTGAGCAGTACGAAACTCCCATGGATATCGTGCGCGCCGTGGACGCCGTGAACGTCCGCCAGAAAATGGTCCTGGCCGGCAAGACAAAGCAGGTGCTCGGCGATGATTTGAAAGGCAAGACCATCGCCGTGTGGGGCCTGGCCTTCAAGCCGAGAACCGACGACATGCGCGACGCGCCGTCCATCACGACCATCAGGGAGCTGATCGCGGCGGGGGCGAAAATCCGCGCGACGGACCCGCAGGCTCTGGAAACGGCCAAAGGCGTTTTCGCAAAAGAAATCGAAAACGGCGACTTGACGCTTTTTGACGGGAATTATCAAACCCTGGAAGGCTGCGACGCGCTGATTGTCGTAACCGAATGGAACGAATTTCGGCATCCCAATTTCGAAAAAATCAAAAAGCGGCTCAAGGAGCCGATCATCATCGACGGACGAAATCTCTATGACCGCGACAACATGAAGGAAATGGGATTCACCTATTTGTGCATCGGGCGACCGAGGCAGAACTGACCTGAAACATTATAAAAAAAGGAGAAAGGCTAAAGACGGGAAGGATCAGCAGGAGCGGGGCCTAAGCGCCCGCCCGTTGCGCGGGTAAGCACAGGGGCTTGCTTTTGCAATGCCATCGCGACGGGTGGCATGGACAAGGCGTCCGCGAGCGCCGGCGAGCTGACGCTTGTCCGTGCTTCATCTGCTTGCACAACCGGGTTCATCCTTCCTATTTCACCCTTCATCCTTTCGGAGACATGATCATGGCACCGAGAATTCTTATCACCGGCGGAGCGGGTTTCATCGGGTCGCATCTGTGCGATTTTTACGTGGACAAGGGCTGGGAAGTCATCTGCGTGGATAATCTTCTCACCGGTTCCGTGGACAACATCGCGCACATCACCAAAGAGAATTTCACATTCATCAATCTCGATGTCACCAACTACATCTACATTAAGGGCAAGCTGGATTATATTCTGCATTTCGCTTCTCCGGCTTCGCCCATCGACTATCTGGAACTGCCGATCCAGACCCTCAAGGTCGGCGCCCTGGGGACGCACAAAGCCCTGGGCCTTGCCAAAGAAAAGGGCGCACGCTTCCTTTTGGCCAGCACCAGCGAGGCCTACGGCGATCCCCTGGTTCACCCGCAGACCGAGGATTATTGGGGAAACGTCAATCCCATAGGCCCCCGCGGCGTTTACGACGAGGCCAAGCGCTTCGCCGAAGCCATGACCATGGCCTATCACCGCACCCACGGCGTGCCGACGCGGATCGCGCGCATCTTCAACACTTACGGCCCGCGCATGCGCATGCAGGACGGACGCGTGGTGCCCGCCTTCATCACACAGGCCCTCATGCGGCAGCCGATCACCGTATTCGGAGACGGCGCGCAAACCCGGTCGTTCTGCTACGTCTCCGACCTGGTGCGCGGCATCGACAAGCTATTGATGAGCGACTATCCCGAGCCGGTCAACGTGGGAAATCCTAGCGAGATGACGATTTTGCAGTTCGCCGAAAAGATCATCGATATCGTCGGCGGCGAGCAGAAAATCATTCATAAACCTTTGCCCGTGGACGATCCCAAAGTCCGGCAGCCGGATATCACGCTGGCGAAAAAGATACTCGACTGGCAGCCTGCCGTTCCTCTTGAGGAGGGGCTCGCCAAAACCATCGAGTACTTCCGGTCCGTACTCAGCGAAAGCGTCGACAAATGAGCGTCCTGGTCGCAGGAGGCGCGGGATACATCGGCTCCGTGACGGCGAAGCTCCTGGCCGAATCCGGCCGCGAAGTCATTATCTACGACAATCTTTCGAGAGGACACCGGCAGGCCGTATCCGACGGATGTGTTTTCGTCGAAGGACAGCTTGGCGACGAGCAGCTTTTGCAAAAAACATTCAAAGACTATCGTGTGAAGTCGGTGATGCACTTCGCCGCGCACAGCCAGGTGCCCGAGTCCATGCGAAAACCGGAGATCTACTTCGACAACAACGTGGCGGTCGGCTTGAAAATTCTCGAAGCCATGCGCGCGCAGGATGTTCCCCAGATCATTTTTTCTTCGACCTGCGCGGTTTTCGGAGCGCCGCGGTCGCTGCCCATCACCGAGGAGTTTCCGCAAAATCCCGTCAATCCATACGGCGAATCCAAGCTCATGTTCGAGCGGATGCTTAAGTGGTACGCGGAAATTCACGGCATGAACTGCACCGTGCTGCGTTATTTCAACGCGTGCGGCGCATATCGGGATCTGGGCGAGGATCACGATCCCGAGACCCATCTCATCCCGCTGGTGCTGGAAGTCGCCCTGGGTAAAAGAAAAGAAATTTCCATTATGGGCACGGACTATCCCACGCGGGACGGGAGTTGCGTGCGGGATTATATTCACATCAAGGATCTGGCGCAGGCGCATATGCTGGCTTTGGAAAAGGGTGCCGAAGGCTACGCGCATTACAACCTGGGCAACGGCCTCGGTTATACCGTCAGGGAAGTCGTTGAATCCGCCCGCCGCGTGACCGGCCGTGAAATCCCGGCCGTGGAAGCTCCCCGCCGCGAGGGCGACCCGCCGGAGCTCGTGGGCTCTTCGGAGAAGATCGGCGCCGAACTGGGTTTTAAAGCCGAGTATCCGGAGATCGATCGGATCGTCGAATCCGCCTGGGCGTGGAGCCGCGAACATCCCGAAGGATATAGTGGCTAGTGGTTAGTCCCGGGCGTGAGCCCGGGATTCAGAAGAGTTATATTCCTTTACGAAGCCTGCTTTGGCGGACGACAGGTAATGCCGGTTTAAAAATGCCCAGTCGGATATTAACGATCATTTTATCTTCAATTATTTTCTTCGCGGCGTGCTGTTGCCTGGCTTCCTGTAAACAAAAACATCCGCCGATCCCGGACGGAGAACGGGACATGGTCCTTATACCCGCCGGTGAATTTTTTTACGGGTATTATGCGCCGCCTACGCATCGGCACAAAGAATATGTGACCGCTTTTTATATCGACCGCCATGAAGTGACCATCGCCAGATATAAAAAATGCGTGGAAGCAAAAGCATGCAAGCCTCTTATCGAAAACGCGCATATCAAGCCCACGCCCTCAGGCGATCATCCGGCCCTGCTGTCGGTGGATTACGCGGAGGATTTTTGCCGATGGGCCGGAAAAAGGCTGCCCACGGAACTGGAATGGGAAAAAGCGGCCCGCGGGACCGACGGGCGCGCCTATCCCTGGGGCGGTGAAGAGCCGGATTCGACGCGATGCAATCTCTGTGACGATGTCTGTGATTTTTCCTGGGCCGACGCCACGCTGCACGACGGGTATCCTTTCACGGCGCCGGCGGGCTCGTTTCCCGCGGGCGACAGCCCCTACGGATGCGCGGACATGTCGGGCAATGTGAAGGAGTGGGTGGACTCGCCGGATACGGATCGCGACGCGGAAACCTATATTGCCCGTGGATCGAGCTGGTATTCGGATGGAAACGAAGCGACGGTTTTTTACCGCCAGAAATGGCGCTCCGGCGTGCGCATCGACGACAAAGGCGTTCGGTGCGCTGCGGATCCGGAATGGTTTGAGAGGCGATAATGGACGCTTCACAACCTTAGCGACATGATATTGCGCCGGGTCAAGTATTTATACTAAAATTGAAGAAAACCAAGGGGTTTGCAATGATGCTCCAAAAGGTCTTCGTGATAATCGCTTTGATCGCAATCTTATGCTTCGCAATCGCGTGCGGCGACGATGACGATGACCCTTCGACAAGCTCAGGGCAGGCTGGCGATGATGATGACAGCGAAGATGTCGATGACGATTTGAACGATGATGCGGATGACGACAGCGATGACGACAGCGATGACGACGCCGATGATGACTGCGACGACGGCGAAATCTGGGACGGAGAGCTCGGACAATGTATTCCCGAACAGTGCGGCCTGGATAAATATCCCCAGGCGCCCGACGAGGATAAAACGCTGATCTACGTGGATGCCTCGTATACCGGCGACTCGGACGGCAGCGACGATAAACCGTACAAGACTGTTTCGGAAGCGATCGCCGTCGCGGGCGAGGACGCCTCCATCCTCGTGGCCGCGGGCGATTACGTCGAGGCCGATACGCTCATTATCGAAACTGACGGATTGGATCTCGTCGGGAGATGTCCCGATCTGGTCAAAGTTACAAATTCGGACCTGCGCACGGTCCTGCAGGTGGACGACTCCAATTTCAATCTTCTGACCGGAATCGGATATTCCGCCGAAGGCGACAGTGATTTTACATTTCCCTTGGTCAAGATTTCTCAGACAAACAAATTGGAGTTTAAAGGCAACACCGTCGCGGATTCGAAAAGCAAAGGCATATCGGTTTCAAGTAGCGAAAGAATACTCATTTCCGGCAACAAATTCGAAAACTGCGCGGAAGAGGGAATTTATATTAATTCCTCCAGCGGCGAAATTACGGAAAACGAGGTTGCCGATAATCAATATCGCGGAATCAGCGTTCAGAATTCCGAGGAGATTTCAATATCCGACAATACGGTTGAAAGAAACGCGGGAACCGGCATCTTTTTCACCGATTCCAGCGGGACGATTGCGGGAAATGAAATCCGCGATACCGGCCTGGACGAGGATCAGAAATTCGGCCGTGGAATAGGCGTTCAATATTCCGAAAATGTCGAGGTGACCGGCAACGTCGTGGAAGGCAACACCGGCGCCGGAATATTTTTCGCCGTATCCGGCGGGACGATCAGCGGCAATGAGGTTCGCGATACCGGACCGGACGGCCTGGGAACGGGCGGATACGGGATTGAAGTTTTCGAATGCGCGGAAGCGACGGTCTCGGATAACCTTTCGGAAGCCAATACTATTGCGGGCATTTTATTCAACGACGCCAACGGAACGATCTCCGATAATGAAGTCCGGGACAATAACGGCCGCGGCATCAATGTGGAGAATTCCGGCGATGTTTCCGTCACCGGCAATACCGTCACAGGTCACGAGATTTCCGGCGTCTTTTTCAACTACTCGGGTGGAAGCATTTCGGATAACGACGTTCAGGATACTATTCAGACCGGGCGGGCGGAAAACGGATGCGCCGTCGCCGTGCAGCACTCCGAGGATGTCGTCGTTTCCGGCAACAACGTCGAAGACAACCATGTGACGGCCGTGTGTTACGTCGATTCAAGCGGCGCAATCAACGAGAACAACGTCCACGACAACTTCGACCGCGGGATAAATCTGGAAGGGTCGTCCGGCGTGACGGTCGCCGACAACACCGTGGAAAGCAATGTCGCCGTCGGCATCATCTTCGACGATTCCAGCGGGACGATTTCCGGGAATCACGTGTGCGGCACGCTGCCCGATGACGAGGGCACCTTCGGACGCGGAATCGTGGTCCAGGATTCCGGCCTGACGACGGTCTCGTTGAATATCGTGGAAAACAACACGGAAGTCGGAATATTTTTCGCCGATTCCCCCGGCGTGATTTCCGGAAACGAAGTCAGCGGAACCCTGGCGGGCGCTCCGAATAACGAGGGGTATACCGCCGGCCACGGGATTCACGTGCAAGAAAGCAGCGATGTGGAATGCTCCGGCAATACCCTGGAAGACAATCTCCACGCGGGAATATTCTACATCCAGACGACGAACGGAAATATTCAAAACAACGAGGTGACCGGGACGCTGGGCAGTTACAGGGATACGACCGATCGTGGAGACGGCATCATCGTTTTGGGCGCCGATGGATATATCTATGTGCAGGACAACACGCTGGAAGCCAACAACCGTTGCGGCGTCCTGACGGATTCTGCCACGGGCATGATTCAGCGAAACGAGATCACGATGAACGAAAACAGCGTCGTGACGCAAAACGATTCCACAATGGACGTCAGCGACAACAACATCTACGGCAACGACTTCGACAACGTGCAGGATTTCGAAAGCCGGCAACTGCCCGTCAACGACTCCATGATCGAAAGGAACGGCTGAACTCGCTGATGAATAAAAGCGCGTATATTTTCATCGCCGGATTACTCGTTGCTATGGCTGTTGCCGCGGCGGGAGCGCAGCAGCAAATAAAAGGAGGCGGTTTCAGCGGCGCCCCGTCGGGCGTCGGCGACGGGTGGTACAGGCAAAGCACGGCCTTCGTCGTGGGCATCGACTCATACACGAACGGGTGGGGACGCCTGTCCGCCGGGATCTTGGATGCGAAGAAAATGGCCCATGCTCTTAAAGAGCGGGGATTTGCCGTAAACGAACTGTACGACGCGAATGCGACCGGACCGAGCATCGTCGAGAACCTGCGCAAAACCGCGCGCAAAACCGGAAAAGACGACCGCTTCATCTTTTATTTTTCCGGGCACGGTTACACGGAAAAATCCCTTTTCGACGGCGCGGAAACCGGCTATCTGGTGCCCGTGGAGGGACGTTCCGGCGACACGTCGAGCTACATCCCCATGGAGCAGATCCGCACCGAGATCATGAACAACTGCCGCGCGAAGCATGTCCTGGTGATTCTGGACACATGCTTTTCCGGCTCGTTGCTGACGCGCATGAGCATCCAAAGCGCTTCCGTCGGCGACTACCTGGGCAAGCGGGGCATTTACGGCATCACCGCCGGGATGCGCGACCAGCCCGCGGTGGACGGCCTGTTCACAAATGTCCTGATCGAGGGACTGGGCGGCAACGCGGATTACAACGGCGACCGTTTCGTCACCTTCAAGGAACTCGGCATGTACGCCGAAGCCAACGTCAAAGCCAAAAACCGCCATCAGACCCCGGATTACGGCACCATGTACGGCGCGGGGCAGTTTGTTTTCGCCATGAGCGGCGCGGCGCGGGAGCTTGCTGCAAAAACTCCCGGCGAGCCTTCCGTCGATTATAAAGCCCCGACCACGGATTACGCGGCGATTGCTCTGGCCGAGGAAAACCGCCTTGGCGCCGTGGAGGAAACGAAACGCAAGACCCGCGGCGACGCGGCGCGCAAAGCTTATTCGAGTTTGAAAACAAATGTCCGCGACAACCGGAAGCTTTCCGCGACCTCGAAGAAAAAAGCCTATCGCCGTTTTCTGGCCGACTACCCCGAGGACAATCCCCATATGCGGGAGGTCAACGAGTGGATCGAGGAGCCGGAGCAGGCCGAAGACATGGTCTATATCAAGGGCGGCGCATTTTGGATGGGATGCGCTTCGAAAGACAAGAAATGCCTGGCCGATGAAAAACCGCGGCACGAAGTGACCGTCGATCCGTTCTGGCTGGATGTTCACGAGGTGACCGTCGAGCAGTACAGCCTGTGCGTTCGCGCCTACGCCTGCCGCGAGCCGCGCACCAGGCGCCCCGCGAACGTCAATTGGGACAAGGACGTCGAGTTTGCCTACAACGGCCTCAAACCGGACCGCCGGGATCATCCCGTCAACGGCGTGGCCTGGGAGGACGCGGACGGATATTGCCGCTGGGTCGGCAAACGCCTGCCCACGGAAGCCGAATTCGAGTTTGCGCTTCGCGGCGGCAAAGACGACGCCGTATATCCATGGGGCGATTCGAAGACGCCCCCGAATGAATTTGCCAACTATGCCGACGAAAAAGCCCGCGAGCGTTTCCCTGAATGGAAGGACTCCTGGATTTTCCCGGACTACGACGACGGCTATGCGGCGACGGCGCCGGTTTGCGGCTATGCCCGCAACGAATACGGCCTTTGCGACATCAGCGGCAATCTCTGGGAATGGTGCGCGGATTATTATCAGGAGGATTGTTACGCTTTGTCGCCGTCCGATAATCCGAAAGGCCCTTCAACGGGACCTTGCCGCGTTCTGCGCGGCGGGGGTTGGGACAGCGGCCCGTCGGGAGCGCGCGCAAGCATCCGCGGCGGCGACGGCCCGGGCAACTGGCATGTGTATCGAGGCTTCCGCTGCGCCAAAGATTGATATCGGGCTTTAAACTTCTCTTCCCGGATTGAAGCCTGTCTTCGCTTTGATATAAAACTTTCTGTCCGCTGGAATCCGCTTTCGCAAAAGCGTTGGAGGAATGCATGAAGGCTTGGAATATTCCATTATTGCCGATTTTTGTCTGCCTGTTTTTGTGTTGCCTGTTTTTCGCCCTGTCATGCGGGGACGATGACGACGATAACAACGATGTCGCCGACGACGACAGCGCAATCGACGATGACGATACGGTTTCGCCTGATGACGATTCGAACGCGCACCCCTCCTTTTGCGAAGTCGACGAGGAATTTATAAACGATCTCATGGCGCGGATGAGTTTGAAGCGCAAAATCGCGCAGATGTACATGGTCGGCGTGCAGGTTCTTCCCTGGTTCGATTACGGAGACGCGCAGCGTTTCGTCGAGGAGATCGGCGTCGGGTGCGTCGGCGTTACGCCGGGAACCGGAGTCGGTTTCTGGCCCGAATGGACCGTGACCAACACGAACAAGCTCCAGGCCTGGGCTCTCGCCGGCGATCCCGGCATTCCGCTGTTTATCGCCGCCGATCAGGAAGGCGGCGTCCCGGCGGCGGTCAACAACCTCACCGGCGGAACGGATCAGCCCGGCAACATGGGCCTGGGCGCGACGTTCGATCCCGAGGCCACGTACGATTCGTATCGCATCATGGGCGAGCAGCTTTTCGCGCTGGGGATCAACAATCCTTACAGCCCCGTGGTCGAAATCGCCGCGCAGTACACGGACGTTCCCATGTACATGCGCGCCTTCGGCGAAGATACGCAGTTGGTGGCCGAGCACGCCGCGCAGGCCGTGCGCGCTTTTCAGGATCAACTGGTGGTCGCGACCGCCAAGCACTTTCCGGGCCAGGGGCAGGGCCATGGCGACACCCACGCGGGCATGGTCGTCAACAACGATTCCGAGGAGCTTATCCGGGAAAAATACCTGCCGCCGTTTCAGGCCGCCATCGACGCCGGCGTGGATATGATCATGACCATCCACGAGATTTATACGAACCTGGACCCGGGCGTTCCCGCCACGTTCAGTGAAAAAATTATCACCGAGATTCTTCGCGGTGAAATGGGATACGAAGGCCTGATTATCAGCGACGATATAAACATGGGCGCCATCATGGCCGAGCCCCTCGACGAACACCCCGACGTGACGGCGATCGCGGCGGGCGTGGATTTGGTCCTCGACGCGGGCGGAGACGCCGCGCCGGGTTTCGGCATCGATCCGGCCAATTTGCAGTGGGCCTGGAAGGTTGCGGATCAGATCGATACGGTCATCGAGGCGATTGACGGCGGTCGGCTGACCGAGGAGCGCATCGACGAATCGGTGCGACGAATCCTGCGAACGAAAATGAAATACTGCTTTTTTGAAATCGGCCAAAGGGATTCGGCCGCCGCCTCGGCGAGCCTGCAAACGCGCCGGCAGATTGAAGACTCGGAGCGGCTATTTGAAAAATCCATCACACTTTTAAAAAACGACGATTCCATTTTACCGCTTGATCCCGAAGCGGGCCTGAAAATACACGTGCTCAGCGCCGGGCGCCTGCAATCGGAGATGTATCCCGACGCGTTTTGGGGAAATGTTTCTTCGACTTCCTTGTTTTGGGAAATCAAGAATCTTTATCACGAAGCCACGGGCGATCATTTCGACGTCGATCCCAACCAGCGCGTCATTAACCGCCTTGTCCGGCGCACGGAAAGCGTGGACCCGGACGTGCTGATCATCGGCTCTTTCAACGGCTATTACTACGAAGGTCAGACCGAGCTTATCAACGCGCTTTTGGATCTGGGCATCCCCACCGTCATGGCGGCCATGGCTTCGCCTTACGACATCATAGGCTTTGACGACGTGAAAGCGTATCTGGCCGTTTATTCCAACCGCCCCCTGCCTTTGAAAGTCGCGGCGGATATCATCTTCGGAACGCGCACGCCCAAGGGCCGCCTGCCCGTCACGATCTCCGAGGATTATGACATGGGATACGGCCTGACGAAGGACATTTCCCTGTTTGGGCGTCAGGAGACCGCGATAAAGCCGCCAATAAATCACCGAATTGTCGACATGTCTTCTTCATTTCATGATTAAAGTACGGCAATCCTCGAAGAACCTTGATAGAAACTTTCCTGAGTCGCTACCGGGCATGGGAAATTTTGTGACACATCATCTTAAGCGGTGATCAAGGTTGGCGGCCTGATGCCCTCGCGCCGGTTGCAAGCGGCTTACTTAAGGGACTGATCTTTGATAAGATAGCTTCCCGAGAAAGATTGAGGACCAAAGTTTTGAATTATAAAACTCCACTGATTTGGCCGGTTGCCGTCGCGGCGGCGCTGATTTTTCTGTGCGTGCAGTGCGGATTGAAAACCGATCCGGTTCCGCCGGAACTGGTGAAGAAGGGCGAGGCGCCGGCGGCGGACATCGGCGCGCCGAAGATCAAACAGGAGCCCGACGAAAAGGAAATCCTCGATTTGTACGGAGAAAAAAAAACCGCCGGGGAAGATGAAGCCGGCGAACCCGCCGAAGTGCCGGAAACCGAAGATGTCGGCGGCGTCAACTGGGACGAGTGGCCCGAGTTGCCGCCGGAGCAAAGCGAAGAGGAAAATGCCGAAAGCTCCGAAACGGGCGAATCAGGCGATGATCAACAGCAGTCAAGCGGCGAATAAGCAAATTCATGTCCAATGTAAGCCAGGGAAAATCGAGGGATTCGGCGCGCGGATTCACACTCGATCCTATGCTGCGTTTCCTTAACATATGGTTTGTGACGGCGGCGCTTTTCGGGCTGGCCGGTCTCGCACTGGGGCTGATGAAAGCCGCTCCGCATCAATACATGGAGCGCAATCTCCCCGGCGTCATGCTGGCCGCCGTGCAGGCGCAACTCGGCCCGGCTCTGGCCAACGGCCTGGCCTTCGGCATCTGGCTGGCGATTCTGGCGATGACGGCCCGCGCCCTGGGAGACCGCCGCCGGTTGAAGCTGGCGATTCTGTTTACGATATGGATTATCGCGGCTCCCGCCGGCTATCTCACCCAGATGTATTACGGAAAGGGGTCGGAGCTTTTCGGCGCCCGGCTCATTGTCAAATGGGGCGGGGCGCAGGAAGTCATTAAGTCGATTGTCTCATTCGGTCTTGAGCAGGAGCCTTTACGCTTTCGGGTGACGGCCGTCACGATCTTCGGCCTTTGCAGCGCCGCCATTTTATTACTTTTGCATTTTGGATTCCGCCGGATTCTCAAGGCGAAGACGCAAGCGAGGCCCGCGAAAAGGCCGTCGCGAGCGGCGGCGCCGGCGGCCGTCGTGCTGATATTGATCTTCGCAACCATGCTCGGGCGCAACGCCACGAAAGCGGCGCCCGTCGGTTCGCCGGACGTCATTCTCATCAGCATCGACACGCTGCGCGCCGATCACCTGTCATGCTACGGCTATGAAAGAAACACTTCGCCGAATCTCGACCGCCTGGCCGAAGACGGCGTTCTCGTGGAGAATTTCATTTCCCACGCGCCGTGGACGTTGCCGAGTCACGCGTCCATTTTCACGGGGAAACTGCCTTACGAGCACGGCGCCGTGGAGCCGCTTACGTCTCTGAATCCCAAGATGGGCGTCTTTCCCGAGATGATCAAACAAAAAGGCTATCGTACCGGCGGGTACGTGACCGGGATCCTCGTGTCGCAGAAATTCGGCTTCGACCGGGGGTTCGACGTTTACTCCTTCAAGGATTACCAGGATGCGGCGACGACCGCGCGGGAAGCGGCGGGCTGGTTTATGCGGGAAAGAACCCCCAGCTTTTTATTCCTGCACCTTTTCGATCTTCATTATCCTTACAATCCGCCCCCCGTATTTTACACGCAATTCGGTCCGCCCACGCCGTTTTTGCAGGCCGGAGCCGGCATCGATTTCGGAAGCTATCTCGTGTGGGCGCAGCGCGCGCCGGAACATGCCGCCAGGGCGTCCATCGACCGGTATGACGAATTGATTCTTTTCGTGGATTTTGTTTTGGGCAAATTTTTCGAGGAATTGAAAAAAGTCGGGCGATACGAAAACACCATGATCGTCGTCTTGTCCGACCACGGCGAGGAATTCAACGATCACGGCGCCTGGGGACATTCGCAGCATTTGTATGACGAGAGCATACGCGTGCCGCTTATCATCAAGTTTCCGCGGAGCGCATGCGCCGGGGCAAGGCTGACCGATTATTCCTTGCCCGCCAGGGCTGTGCCGGAACTGATCATGGCCGTGGCCGGACAGGTTCCCGTAATGAATCTCAGGCTGGAATGCGGCGAGCGGGGAGTTCCGGAGCTTATGGATCCCCTCGCGACCACCGGCCCCGTCATTTCCGAAACGCAGTTTTCATGGATCAGCTCCCACCAGGGCGCGCACCGCTTCAGCGCCAGAACGACGACGCAAAAACTTCTTGAGCCATACCGGCCGCGCAGTAAAAGCCTGGAGATATTCGGGCACGACTGGCTGATGTTCGATCTGGCCGAAGATCCGCATGAAACACGCAACATCTATACGCCGGAGGCGGCGGCGGAGTTGGACAAGACCATCGCGGCTCAAAACGAGAAACTCGCATCGAAGATCGAAGAAGGTTCAACGACGACGCTGGACAATGAAACGATCGAAAGACTGCGCTCTCTGGGCTATCTGCAATAGATTATTCCCAAAGCAGATCCTTTTCATCCCATACGTCGAAGAAACGCCAGAAGATCGGCCGCCCGGCGTAACCGGATAATTCCACGAATCCCCTGCCCGTGACGGGTTGCCCGGCTTTCGCGCCTTGAACGTTCATCATGCCTTCCCAGTAATTCCAGAAGAGATTGGGCATTTCCTGGTCGGGTATTTCCGTGGTGATATCCACGTCCAGGTCAAGGCCGGGCACGCGGAAGTTCCAGTTCTGCGGGTATACGCCCCCGGTCAGGCTGCTTTCCCAGACGTCGTAGTATTCGACCTCGACTTCGTCTTCGGACAAAATGACCTGATCGCCGTTTTCGTCGATGTAGGTCCCCAGGGCCATGTCCACCACGCTCCAGTCGTCTTCGTCGCCCCGGAAAATGAAGTACATAATCTCCGTATTGTCCGACAGGCGCATGGAAAACCAGTCCCATCCCACGAGGGCGAAAGGCACGAAGTTGCCCCACTGGTGGTCCATCCACGCTTCGCCCGTCACTTCGATGGGCTCGTCGTCTTTGTACAGGATTCCCTCGACGGTCATGCGCGGACGGGAGTAATAAAAGGAATCGGACGTTCGGGAACTCATGCGCACCGAACCGATGCCTCCGTGATGAGCCGGGCCCTTGACGTCGGTCACGGTAAATTCATATCCGTAATTCGCCGCGTCGCCGACCAGTTCATACACATAGTCCTCACCCCGGTCCGCGGAGGCCGTGCCCGAGGCCAGGTGCAGCTCATTCGGATTTTCAATAGGGTCGTGCATGTCATACCATACATTGCCCTCATGAACGCCGGCGCTTTCGTCCACGACGCCCACGTGAATCATCCACATGGGCATGTGAAGCAGGCGCGCGCCGTAAAAGAACGTCAACTCGAAGCCGTACATGTTTCCGTCGGCGTCGGTGACGTCGCCGGTCCAGTACCACCACTCGATCATGTCGCGGTGCGGCGCTTCGTCATCGGGGAAAACGATCAGCGTGTCGGCGCATTCGCCGAAGTTGCAGTACTGCATCTTCGGACAGGCGCTTTGCGCGGTCCATGCGCCGTCAAGGCATTTTTCCGGAACATCCCCTTCGCCGCAGCGAAGCTCTCCGTTTTGGCAGGTTTGGGACTGCGTGTCGTCATCGTCGGGCGAAGCCGTATCGTCGTCATCATCAGTCGGCGCTTCGCAATCCGCGCAATCGTCATCATCGTCGCCGCACCCAAAGCTAAAAAGCGTAAGGGCGATCAATAGGGCGGCGATAAAAATTTTGACCATGAGTTTCTCCTTGTTAGAGACAGAGAATCGAACGAGTTTATCAAAAGAATGCGCGGTTGCAAAACTATCTTGAGATTCGGTAGTGAAAATTATGAATGATAGATTCCGCGGCCGCTTGGTGATATGAATTGTGACATGATATTCGCCAATCCATTTCAGGCGGTTTTCAAGCAGCCAGGATGCGCTGCGGGTGATTATTCATGGGACGGGAATTTGAACTCATTGAACGGTTGATCAGGCGATTCGGACAAAAAGGTCCGGGCGTGGCGCACGGAATCGGTTCGGACTGCGCGATCCTTTTGCCGCCTGTCGCCGCGCAGATTGTGTCCGTCGACACGCTTGTCGAGGGCGTGCATTTCGATACGCGTTACATGACCTGGGAAGACGCGGGGTATCGCGCCGTGACCACGTGCCTGTCGGATCTGGCGGCCGGAGGCGCCGATTCCGAACTTCCCGTCATCGCTTTCGCGTCTTTGGCGATCGGGTCGGGACTTGATGAAGAGAATCTGCTTTACCTGGAAGACGGAATCGCGCAGGCTTGCGACGAATACCATGTCACGCTGGCCGGCGGCGATACGGTCGTGTCTTCCGGTCCGACGACGCTGACATTCACCGTTATCGGGCAGACGCCGCGGCCCATGACCCGCGCCGGAGCAAAAGCGGGCCACATCGTCATGGCGGCGGGATATTTCGGCGGCGCCGGGGCGGCCCTTGAGTTATTGAAAAATGGGCGGGTCATCGAAATCGACGCGCTCCTTCTTGAGGCGTATCGCAGGCCGAAGCCGCTGTTAAAGCTTGGCGGCCTGCTGACCCGCTTCAGTGCGAGCGCGTGCGCCGACGTTTCCGACGGCCTGCTGGCGGACGCCGGGCACATCGCCGAGCAAAGCGGCCTGGGTATGCGCCTTGACCTGGACGCGCTGGCCGTGCATCCCGTGCTGGCGTCTCACCGGAACTTTTCCGACCGTGAAAAGATGGAACTGGCCGCGAGCTTCGGCGACGACTACGCGCTGGTTTTCACGTGCCCGCCGGCAATGGAAAAGGAGATGCTCGAATCGGCAAAGTCTCTCGGCGCGCCTTGCGCGAAAATCGGCCGGTGCGTCAAAGCCCCGTCGGGAAGCATCGAGCCTTTCTGGCGCGGCAAACCCTTTGCGCCTGCGAGGCGGGGCTATGAACACTGAGGATCTGTTTAAATCCAGCTTTGCAGTTGAAATCAGAAGTCCGGTAGGATACGATCAGATACTCTCGCGATGGAAAAAGTCCTTAATATGATAATCTTTACGAGGGGAATCAATTAATACTCAATCAGGAAATCTTTTAAAATGTTTGACAAAATTAAAAAGAAAGGCTTTGAGGTTCAGGCTCTTCACCATGCGGAAGCTATTTTAAAGCATGACATGGAATCCGCCGCAAATGAGCTGGAATCGGTTCTCTTGGATGTTAATATCCCGGTGGAAGAACTGGTGCGCGGCGGGGGCGGCGAAGGTGCATTGACGCAGAGACTTCGCAATCAATTCGCAGGTGAGCATGGATGGGAAAAGCATTGCTTTGAGATCAAGAAAACGGTGGACGGCCAGGAAAAAGAATCGGTATCTCATGAAGTTGACCATGTGAAAAAATTCGGGGAATGGATATTTGCCCTTGAAATCGAATGGAACAACAAAGACCCGTTTTTCGATAGAGACCTGGAAAATTTTAAGCGCTTACATGCAGATGGTGTTATTTCCATCGGAGCTATTATTACACGCGGCAAGTCATTGCAGGGTGGATTGGAAGGATTTATCGAGTCCTTCGCAAAAAAGAATGCGTTAAAAGACGTTTCAGAGCTTTTGAAATTCTACAAACCAACCGATCGGCAAATAGATTTAATAAATAAAGCTACGAAAGCCAAAGGTTCCTTTGAAAAGGGATGGGCGCACGCCTTTGTCGCGGATAAATTCGGACAGGCGACAACCCATTGGAGGAAACTCGAAGATCGCGTGAACAGAGGAGTGGGGAATCCATGCCCCTTGCTGCTGATTGGAATCCCAAAAGAAGTGGTTGTCGTTTAAGTAAATATTGGAGTGAGCTACATGGCGAAAGTTTATAACCTGACAGAACCCAATCCGGCAGAGGATTTGCTGAATAAAGCCCATGGCCTTTATTCAACGATACTTGCCGATCCGCCATGGCAATTTCAAAATCGCACGGGGAAAATGGCTCCAGAACATAAGCGATTGCTTCGATATCCTACAATGGAATTGAAGGAAATCATGGAACTGCCGATTTCAAAACTTGTAGCGGCGCAATCCCATCTATATTTGTGGGTGCCCAACGCGCTGCTGCAGGAAGGTCTTAAGGTAATGGAGGCCTGGGGATTCACTTATAAATCCAATCTGGTCTGGTATAAAATCAGAAAAGACGGCGGACCGGATGGACGAGGAGTCGGATTCTATTTTCGCAATGTTACAGAGCTGCTTCTCTTTGGCATTCGCGGACGAATGCGAACTCTCCAACCGGGACGGCGACAAGTTAATTTATTATCCACGCGTAAAAGGGAGCATTCCAGAAAACCGGACGAGTTTTATGATTTGATCGAAGCTTGTTCTCCTGGTCCATATTTGGAGTTATTTGCGAGATTTACGCGTCCCGGTTGGCGGCAATGGGGCAATGAAGACGTCGAGAAAAACTCTCATCGCGGCGTTGCAAAAAGAAAAGACCACGTTGATCCGCAATTGCAGCTTTATGATGCGGTCAAAGGATATGAAGGATAGCTGTTTAATTTCCAATATTTGCATAATTTTTTAAATATAGAAGCAACGCAAATAAAACATATGGTTCGCCTATTGCCGGAGCATTAAGTGACAATCGCCAGTTGGGTTTTCGGATTATTTCTTGTGGAATTCTATCTGGTTGCCCGGTACCTGATCAAATCCCTTCCTCCGGTCAAGTTTCGAATTCTTGCGCTGTCGTACTCGGTATTGGCGTATTTTTTCGGATATTTTCTGGCTCGGGATTTCGATGTTGATTTCTCCATGGCGGTTCCGTTCTTTGGAGAAATATCCGGCCGAACCATCCTTGCATTAGTCGCCTTTGCCGGGTGCATGATCTGGTGGAACTCACGCGTATCTCCGGTGCGCGTCGACAGGAAGCTTCACGGCTTGGGCTTGAGGAGTTTGCTGTTTGACGACGTTGCGGGGGCGAAAAAGCAAAGCCTTGAAACCATCGTGCCGGCCATGGAAAAGGCCTTCGGAACAAAACTGCTAAAGGAGCGACTCTTTCCCGAACCTCCCGAGCAGGCGCGGAATCTGGCTTACCATATATCCGACGGCGCCGATTATTACGCCCTGGCCTTAAAAGCCCTGGCGCTGAAAAGACACGATGAAGCCTTAAAGTACCTCGACGAAGCCGAAAAGACCGAGGAGGCGCCGCCGCAAAAAATCAACGTCGCCCGCGGCAACGCATGGTGTTATATGGGCCGATGCGCAGAAGCAATCCCGTTTTATCAACAGGCGCTAGAGGGCGGCTCGGCGGATCATGCGGTCTTGAGGGATTTGGGAGCGGCTTTTTATTACGCGGGGAAATATCCCGAGGCGCTGGTGGTATTGAAAAAAGCCCTTTCGATTCATGAAAGCATTTTGGGATCGAATCATCCCGACCTGACGGTCGATCTGAAAAATCTGGCCATGCTCTATCGGATTCAGGTGAAATATCCGGAGGCCTTTTCTCTGTGTTCTCAAGCGTTGAAAATTGTCGAATCGGCCGTCGGAAACGAGAATTCCGAATATGCTTTCGCGTTAAGCCATCTGGGTGAAATCCATATCGAGCAGGGGAAGTACGACGAGGCCGAAAAATTATTCAAAAGAGCCGTGGATATCCATGAATTCGCCCTTGGAGGCGATCATCCGTACGTGGCGGCGAGTCTGGCCGATCTTGGCGGAATCCATCGCGCCAGGGGGCAATACGACAAGGCGATCATTTTATATCAAATGGCCCAGGCAATTCGTGAAAACGCCCTGGGGCCGGAAAGCCCCGATCTTGCCGCCGATTGGAATAACCTCGCCTCGGTGTATTTCGATCAGGGAAAATACTGCGACGCCGAGCCGCTTTATCGAAGGGCCCTGGAAGCTGGCGAGGGGGATTTGGGGCCGGAACATCCGGTCATTGCGGCGAGGCTCAATAACCTGGCCCGAGTATATTACACGCAGGGCCAATTCACCGAAGCCGAGCCATTGTACAAAAGAGCGTATTCGGTCTGCATCGAAGCCCTGGGGCCGATGCATCCCGAAACGGGAATTTGCCGAAGCAATCTGGCCCGGCTTTGCGTGATGCTGGGTAAATACGCCGAAGCTTTTTCAAACTATGCCGGAGCATTGGAAATCAGCGAAACGGCGTTCGGCCCGGATCATCCCCGCGTTGGAATGAGCCTTAATGATCTGGCCGGATTCTTCATGGACCGGGCCAGGTTCGACAAAGCCGAGCCTTTGCGGCAAAGGGCGTTGAAAATCTTCGAATCCGCATTCGGTCGGGATCATCCCCGTTACGCAAAAGGATTGAGCCGCATGGCTGAACTTAAGCAAGCGCAAGGGAAACATGATGAAGCCTTGGCGATGTTGGAAGATGCTGTTTCGATTCTGGAAAAGACTCTTGGGACGAAACATCCGGACCTGGCCGGTGAGTTTTCCCATCTGGCCGAGCTTTATAAAAACAAGGGTGAATACGATGACGCTTTGAATTACGGGAAAAAAGCCCTTGAGATCGGCGAGTCGGCGTTGGGAAAAGATCATCCCGAGGTCGCGGGAAAGTTAAGCGTTCTGGGCGGGATTTATCACGCGCTGGGCCGGTTTTCGGAGGCCCGGCCGCTGTATGAAAGGGCTCTAGGCATCGATGAAAAAGCTCTGGGGCCGCAGCATCCGCGGCTGGCCGGGGATCTGAATGATCTGGCGGATCTGGCCGCCGCGCAGGGACGGTATTCCGAGGCGGAGCGCCTTTTCAGAAGAGCGCTTCTGATGAATCAAATGATCCTGGGCTCGGGCCATCCCGACATTGCCCGGGGCCTGCGTAAACTCGCCGGACTCTTTCGGTCTCAGGGGAACTACACCGAGGCTTTGGCTCTGTATGAGAAAGCTTTGGAGATATTTGAAAAAGCGCTGAACCCGGACCACCCGGATATCGCCGCGACGAAAGAAATCCGCGATGAGCTAAAGGCCGCCATCGACCGCGGCGAAGGCCGAAAAAAACCGGCAAACGGCGCAAAGCTGGAACTCATTGTGATGAATGATGACTGACCTGCGTTTTCAAGCATCTTATCACCCTGGCTATTAAACCTGGTGAAAAACGTGGGCAAATGTTGATATCCATTGCGTGGCGTCAAGATTTTTTGTTTGATCGTGAGATAAAGCGCGGCAGGCAAAGAAGATGTCCCTGACGGGACCATAAGGAAATTGACATTTGGTTGCGGCCGAAGGGCCGCGATATGCCACGCACGTTTGCAAGGCTGAAGCAATGCACAGGCGGGGGCGCCTGTGCCACACGCGTCTACAAGGCCGAAGCCATGTGCCTTTCGCCCGGGCACGTCATGTGTGGCACACCCGCCCTCGGGTGTGAAAGTTATGTCTTACAACCACATTTGGTTGCAGCGCCGATATCTACCCGCTTACTCATTCGCCTTCGCTGACGCTTTTAGGCGAATTTGCCGTGCGCGGCTCTGTTTGTTTCTAATCACTGGCCACTGGCCACTAATAAGCGCGCCTTAACGCAGAATCACTCTCGCGTCGGCGATGACGGCGCGCTCCGGCGTGACGATCACGGGATTCAGATCGATGGATTCCATATGATCGCGCAGTTTATACGCCGCTTGAGAAAAATCCGCGATCAGTTTCGCCATGGCTTTGAGGTTCGCCGCCTTGGCGCCCCGATACCCCGTCAGCAGACGGCTGCCCTTCAATTCGTTTAACGCCGCGTGGGCTTCGTTTTCCTTGACCGGCGCCATGCGGATCGCCACGTCCTTATATACTTCAACGGAAGTTCCGCCGATGCCCGTCAGCACAACGACGTCGAATTGCGGATCGGATTTGGCGCCGACGATAAGCTCCGTTCCCGGCGGCAGCATTTCATCCAGAAGAACGCCGGCGAAGCCTTTGAGCTTCTTGAATCTGTCGAATACTTCGCCGAGTTGCCGATCATCGCGCACGCCCACCACAACGCCGCCCACCTCGGTCTTGTGTACGATGTCCGGTGAAACGATCTTGGCCACGAGGGGATAGCCGACTTTTTTCGCGCCGGCAAAAGCGTCCTTTTGCGTTTTGGCCCAGTGAAAGCGCGTCACCGGAAGTTTGTACTGCGCCAGCAGTTCTTTGGCGTAGGGCTCCATGACCCAGCCGGCGGCTTTCGATTTTTCGATGATGTCGAGAATTTTCTTTTTCATGATTATCGTCTCATCAGTGCTTTGGCCATGTTGACGGCGCCTTCGACGGAATGCGCCACGGGCGCGCCGTTGGATTCAAATCCTTCGCAGAACATGTCGAATTTATCCACGTGAGGTATGTACGTCAGGACGGGCTTGTCCGACTGCCGCGCCAGTTGCGCGACGCGCCCTCCGACATCGGTGGTGATGCCCGGCAGATACGGCAGCAAAAGCAGAATCAGGGCGTCCACGTCGCCCCGCTGCAGAAAGAATCTTACCGTGGAGACAACGTCCGCGTCGCCGGCGCTGCCCGTCAGGTCTACGGGATTGGATAAAGAGGCGATGGACTGAATGCTCCTGGACAGTTTGCTTCTAAGCTTTTCCTGATCTTCTTCGCAAATTTCCACCAGGTTCAATCCGGCCTTGTAACAGTCGTCGGAAGCCGCCGCGCCGTGACCGCCGCTGCCGGTGATGATGCAGATATTTTTCACCGATTTTTTCGGGCAGCAACTCAGCGCCTCGCAGTAGGCCGCGAACTCGGAAACCCGGTCCGCCTCCATCACGCCGCTTTGTTTCATGATCTCATGAAACGTCAGATAATCGCCGGCGATCGAGGCGGTGTGGGAACTGACGGCCTTCGTGCCCCCAGGGGTTTTTCCCGATTTCATCATGACGACCGGCTTGCTGCAGTTTTTGAGGATGTTGATAAATTCCCGGCCGCGGCTTTTGTGAAATCCCTCGATGTACATTCCGATGACCGACGTCGCCGGATCGCGGTTGAAATACTTCAGCAGGTCCACCTCATCGATGACCGCCTTGTTGCCGACGCTGACGGCTTTTCCGATTCCCACGCGCTCGTGCGTGAGTTTGATGATGAAATCGACGAGGATGCCGCCGCTTTGGCTGATCAAGGCCACGTTGCCTTCAATCGGCTGCACAAGGCGTTCGCTGGGCAGGAAAAACGTGTCCATATAAGGCTGCGAGTATACGCCCAGGCAGTTCGGGCCGATGACGGGAAAGTCATTTTCTTGCGAGATGATTTGTATTTCCTGCTGCAAATCTTCCCGGCCGGATTCGGCGAAACCGCCGGAGATGATGATGCCGGCTAACGCGCCGGCGTCGATGCATTCACGCATGGCTTGGGGAACAAAATCCGCCTTGATGGCGAATACGACGAGGTCGATATTTTCCCGGATTTCGCGGATGTTTTTATAAACCTTTTCTCCGTACAACTCCCCGCCTTTGGGGTTCACCGCAAAAGTTTTTGCCGAGTATCGCAGGCGGTTTTTCGTATAAATGACGTTCGCCGGGTGGAAGGGATTGGACAGGGACACACCCAACACGGCAATGGATTTCGGTTCTAGAAGCTTCTTCATACGCAAAATATGGCTCCGTTTTTCCCTTATAGGTTTTTCATTGAAAAATCGGCCGCGCCGTTGTCGGCTGATGCGCCTTTATAGCATTAATAGCCTGTTCATGCATTAATCCTCAGTATTACTTGTATACCTTTGCAAAGTTAAACTGTAAGCAAAATAACAGATTATTGGAACAAGCGCCAAATTATCTACAGATGCCTTATTCGTTGTTATGTTGAAAGTGTCATTTCTTTGACAGCGCTATTGACGAGCGGTTGGAATTATTACGCGGGGGACGCTCATGTCGCAAACTTTACCAATAAAAGCGCTTTTCATGTTGCTTGTTGTCATTTTTCTTTCATCCATGGCATCAGCTTATGACAATCCGGACGAACTGGTCCAAGAAGCCTGGGATTCCAATCCTTCCATGGAGGCGCTTCAAAGCAGGATCGAAGCGGCGCAGCAAAAGATTTCACAGGCCGGCGCCTGGAAGGATCCCACGATTGCCGTGGAATACAGCAATGTCCCCGTGGATTCTTATCAGCTCGGCGACCACGCCATGAGCGGCGTCCAACTCAAAATCCAGCAGACCATTCCTTTTCCCGGCAAAAGCGGCAAAAGGCGTGAAGCCGCCGGCATCAGCGCCAGAGCCGCCGAGTATGAATACCTGGAAATGCGCAACCGAATCCGCTCTATGATCAAAACATCATACTGGCAGCTTGCCGAAAGCCGCGCCCTGAAGCAAATGATCGCCGAGCAGATCGACCAGGTGCAAAAACTCATTGGCAGCGTGAAAAGCCGTTATGAAATCGGTGCGGCGGCGCAGCATGATCTTCTCAAACTGGAGGTTTTTAAAAGCCGCCTGGAGGATGAGGCCGCGGATTTTCACAGGCGCGATGTGGAATTGACCGCCGCCGTCAACGGCATGCTTCACCGCCCTCCCGAAACGAAAGTTGAAACGCCTGAGAAGATAACCGCAAAAGCGCCTGCGGCTTTGGCGAAAAATTTTTTTGAAAACGCGAAAAACACAAGGCCCGCGTTATTGCGTCTGTCGGAGATATCCCAGGCCGATCGGGCGGCGGCGCGGCGGGCGCGATATGAGGCATGGCCCGATCCGACGCTTTGGGCCGGATATCGTTTTCGCGAAGAAGTCAAAAACGATGAGGGAATGGTCATGGATGAGGGCGTGGATTTCGCTTCCGTCGGTTTATCCATTCCCATCCCTCTTTCCTACAACAAGGGATGGGGAGCAAATCGCAGAGAAATGACGGCTTCGGCTCGGGCCGCCGAAGCGAGCCGGTCGGCTGCGGTCGATGAAATTCAAAGCGACATCACAAAAACCATGGCCGCCTGGCAGCGGGCCGAGGAAAAATTCACGCGTTATCAAGATGAGATCCTTCCGGCCCAGCAGCGCACAGTGAGCGCTACGTCAGCCGCGTACGAGGTGGGCCGGGCGAGTTTCTGGTCTTTATACGACGCGCAGATTGCCTTGATCGATATTCGCCGGACTCTGATCCGTTCCGCGGCGCAAACACGCATTCTCGATGCTCACATGGAAGGCCTCGTGGGAGACGGCCTTACGAAAAACGGGGGTGAATCATGAACCGAAAAATTCTCGGCATAGCCTTATCAATCGGTATTTGGCTTCCGCTGATTATCATTGCAACTTCAGCCGTCGGCTTCAGTGAGCAGCACGAGGAGAATCAAGGCGCTTCCGGAAGCCAGGTTCGCATCGATCCGGTGACCGTGCAGAATATGGGCGTTCGCGTGGCGCATGTTGAAAGAAAGGATCTGACCCGCGCCATACGCACCATCGGCGAAGTGGACGTGGCCGAGGATGCTTTAAGCGTCGTCAATCTTCGCTATTCGGGATGGATCGAGAAAATCTTCGTGGACGAAACGGGAACGCAGGTGAAAAAGGGACAGCCTCTTTTCACCATATACTCACCGGAGCTCATGCAGGCGCAGCAGGAATATATCAGCGCCGCGCAAAGCGCCGGTCCCGACAGTCCCCTGGCCGCCAGCGCCCGCACCCGCCTGGAATTGGCCGGCGTCGGTTCATGGCTGATTAAAAAGCTTGATACGAAAAGCACGCCTTTTAAAACTCTGACGGTTTATTCCCCGCAGAGCGGATACGTCCTGCATAAAAGCGTGGTGGAAGGTTCGAAGGTCATGGCGGGCCGGGATTTGTATCGAATCGGGAACCTGACCGCCATCTGGGTCAACGTCGAGGTGTATGAATTCGACGCCCCGTACATCCATGAAGGCCATGGCGCGAAGATGGAGCTTCCTTTTCAAAAAGGCAAAACCTACGAAGGACAAGTTGCCTACGTATACCCGACGCTGGACATGAAAACACGCACTCTTAAAGCCCGACTGGAATTTCCCAATCCGGGACTGGGGCTCAAACCGGGAATGTTCGCAACGGTCTGGGTTGAGGCCGAGCGTAAGCCGAATGCCCTGGTCGTTCCAACGGAGTCGATTTTGCACTCCGGGAAAAGGCAGCTTGTATTCGTGGCGAAGGGCGGGGGACGGTACGAACCTCGCGAGGTCGTCACGGGACTTTCCGGCGACGGGCATTTGACGGAAATCATTTCTGGAGTGCGCGAGCATGAAGCGGTAGTCACCAGCGGGCAGTTTTTACTGGATTCGGAAAGCCAGCTTCAGGAAGCCGTCGCAAAACTTTTGGATGATCGCCTGGAATCGAAAACGAACACCATGAAACAAGCAGGCGACAGCGAAGCGGCGCACGATCACGATTTACATGAAGCAAATAGTTACTGGACCTGTCCGATGCACTCGCAGATTGTGCAGGACGGGCCGGGGTTATGCCCCATCTGTAAAATGGACCTGGTTGAGAAGAAACAATGATTGGATGGATTATACAAAAAAGCGTCGAGAACCGGCTTCTGGTCGTCGTTGTGACCGGCATGGTCATTGCCGCGGGAATCTGGGCCGCGTGGACGACGCCGGTTGACGCCATACCCGATCTGTCCGACGTGCAGGTTATCATTTTCACGAAGTACGAGGGGCAGTCCCCGCAGGTGGTCGAAGATCAGGTGACCTACCCCATCTCCACGTCCATGCTGTCTGTGCCCTTCGCCAAGTCGGTTCGTGGATATTCCTTCTTCGGCATTTCCATGGTCTACGTGATTTTCGAAGACGGCACGGACCTCTACTGGGCCAGAAGCCGCGTCCTGGAATACCTGAGCTCGCTGCGCGGTCGCCTGCCGGGAGGCGTTTCGCCGCAACTCGGTCCCGACGCCACCGGCGTGGGCTGGGTTTATATGTACACTCTCACCAGCGACCGCCATGACCTGCAGCAACTGCGCAGTATTCAGGACTGGTACCTGCGTTACGAGTTGATGAGTCTGCCGGGCGTGTCGGAAGTGGCAAGCGCCGGCGGCTTCGTGAAGCAGTACCAGGTGGAGATCGATCCCGAGAGGCTGCGGGCATTCGGCGTCGGATTGGATACCGTGAAAAAGGCCGTCAGGGAATCCAACTCCGACGTTGGCGGACGGCTGCTGGAGATGGCCGAGACCGAGTTCATGGTTCGCGGCAAAGGCTATTTGCGGGGCGTCGACGATCTCAAAACCATTCCCGTGGGCGTGAACATGGAAACGCACACGCCAATACTACTTTCCCAGATCGCCAACATCCAGATCGGCCCTGAGATTCGGCGCGGCGTCATCGAGCTTGGCGGCAAGGGCGAAGCGGTAACCGGCATCGTGGTCATGCGATACGGCGAAAACGCTTTGCGGGTTATCGACCGCGTCAAAGAAAGGCTGGAAGAACTCAAATCCGGATTGCCCGAAGGCGTAACAATCACCACATCTTACGACCGATCCGGTCTGATCCTTCGCGCCATCGACACTTTGAAAAACAAGCTTTTGGAAGAAATGATCGTCGTGGCCCTGATCATCGTGATCTTCCTGCTTCATTTCCGCTCGTCGCTTGTGGCGGTTTTTACGCTGCCCGTGGGCATCCTGATCAGCTTCATCGTCATGCGGCTTATCGGGATCAACGCCAACATCATGAGCCTGGGAGGCATAGCCATCGCCATCGGCGTGATGGTGGACGCCTCCGTGGTCATGGTGGAAAACATGCATAAGCACAAGGAAAAAAATCCCGGCGCGCCGCAACTTGAGCTTGTGTCCGCCTCAGCGAAGGAAGTGGGACCGGCTCTATTCTTCTCCCTATTGATTATCACGGTCAGCTTCCTTCCCGTGTTTACGCTCCAGCAGCAGGAAGGACGGCTGTTTTCGCCGCTGGCATATACCAAGACATTCGCCATGGCCGCGTCGGCGATCCTGTCGATCACGATCATTCCCGTGCTTATGTTTTATTTCGTTCGCGGAAAAATCCGGGGCGAGAAAAACAATCCCCTAAGCCGCTTTTTCATCGGAGCTTATCGCCCGATTATCAAAAAAGTGTTGCTTTATCCGAAATCGACCGTGGCGGCGGCATTTGTCATTCTGGCGGTTACAGTGATTCCCTATGCGAAGCTGGGCAGCGAGTTCATGCCCCCGTTAAACGAAGGCGATCTTTTGTACATGCCCACAACGCCGCCGGGCATCAGCATCACGAAGGCTAAAGAGCTTTTGCAGCAGACCGACAAGATTATCGCGTTCCACCCGCAGGTGGCGCACGTTCTGGGTAAAGTCGGGCGGGCCGATACGGCCACCGATCCGGCGCCTCTGTCCATGATCGAAACCACGATCATTCTTAAAAGTAAAAGTGAGTGGCCGAAGGGAAAGACCATCGAGGACATCATCCGCGAGCTGGATGACATGGTGCGCTTTCCCGGCCTGACCAACGCCTGGACCATGCCCATCAAAACGCGCATCGACATGCTGGCCACGGGCATCAAGACACCGGTTGGCGTTAAGCTGATGGGAGACGATCTTGAGGAATTGTCGGCTATCGGCGAGAAGATCGAAGCGCTTTTGCGGCGCATGCCCGATACGCTGTCGGCCTATTCGGAGCGCGTGGTGGGCGGCAATTACATCGATATCGATATCGACCGCCAGAACGCGGCCCGTTTCGGCCTGAACGTGGCGCAAGTGCAAAGCGTGATCCAAAGCGCCATAGGCGGCATGAACATCACGCATACCGTCGAAGGGCTGGAGCGATATCCGGTCAACATCCGGTTTCCGCGGGAATTGCGAAACGACCTGGATAAATTACGGCGCGCGCCGGTCATGACGCCCATGGGTCATACGATTCCGCTGGGCCAGATCGCCGAAATTTCCGTGAGCAAAGGCCCACCGGCGATTAAAAGCGAAAATGCGCGGCGGACGGCCTGGATCTTCGTGGATTTGAAAACGAGCGATGTGGGCGGATATGTCAAGGCGGCGAAAAAAATTATCAATGACAACGTGGCGATGCCGCCGGGCGTATCCATCGTCTGGTCCGGGCAATATGAATACATGGAGCGCGCGCAAAAACGTCTCGGCGTCGTCGTTCCGTTTACGCTGGCCATCATTTTCCTCCTTCTCTACCTGCATTTCCGGAAAGCGGCCGAAAGTCTGATCGTCATGTTCTCGCTGCCCTTTGCCCTGGTCGGCGGCGTGTGGCTCATGTTTTTCACAGGCTACAATTTATCCGTGGCCGTTGCCGTGGGCTTCATCGCACTGGCCGGTCTGGCGGCGGAAACGGGCGTGGTGATGCTGGTGTATCTGGACGAGGCTTATGGCCGCCGCACGCGAGAGGGGCGCATGAACGGCGCGAAAGATCTGGCGGAATCCGTCATGGAAGGCGCCGTGGACCGCGTGAGGCCCAAACTCATGACCGTGGCGACGACAACCATCGGTCTTTTACCCATCATGTTCGGCTCCGGGACCGGGACGAGGATTATGAAACGCATTGCGGCGCCCATGGTCGGGGGACTGATGAGTTCAACAATACTGATCTTGATCATACTTCCTGCCGTTTATCTGCTTTATAAAAGAGCCAGTGAACCAAGACTGCGGCCTTTGAAAAAGGAAATCGGCGAAAAACAGACTCGATAAAAGACGCATAGCGATAAATTCGAGCCAAAAGGGGGAAAAGCCATGACGAATTCTCATGAAATATTGAACGCTCAAAAGGCGTGGAAGGATTTCGACAGCTACGAATATCGATCCGAGATCATCGGGAAAGCCAATGAAGCCACGGAGATAAGAAGGGGGCCGAAAGCAATCAGGGATTTATTGATTTTCTTGCTGGTGACCGTTTTTGTTTTGGCGATCGCATCGGTCAGCATGGCGTATGCCGAAGACCACGCGGACGCCGCGAAATCCGATGCGCCGAAGGTATTTGACGCCGCGCAATCCGTCGGAACCAAAGCCACATGTCCGGTGATGGGCGACGTATTTACAATCAGCGAGAAAACAAAACATCAGGAATATAACGGGAAGCATTACTACTTTTGCTGCCCGGTCTGTGAGGAGAAATTCAAGGCCGATCCGGAAAAGTACATCAAATAAACATTTCCTTTGGATCAATACGTCTTCAGGTTCGCACCGGACGCATAATGGGAATTATATTTTTCAGATTGCGCGTAAATATCAACAGCCTCTTGACTTCATCGGTTTCAATTCTGCGGCGTCGGTGAAGGAGTCGCGGTAGGGATTTTCCCCGAAGGCGCCGCCAGCGCGCCGGGCGGCAGTGAAAGTTTCTTTTCCGCCGGCGTGGGAGTCGACGTCGGAATCGGCGTCGGAATCGGCAGGGGGGTTTGCACAAAAGTCGGCGTCAGCATCGGCTTCGGCCCATCCGGCATGGATAATTCCGGCAACGGGCCTTGAACTCCCGAAGGCGGATTTTGATCCGGCGTCGGCGCGGGATTGTTGACGGCGTCGGTAACTTCGACAATCCGTGTGGGCAAATAGACTTGCGGGTTGACCTGCATAACGCAGGTTGTGGTTTTTTCGATGTGATCGCGGATATTTTCTATGACTTCGAAAGGATCGGCCATCATTCGGCCGATGTCATACTCGGACTCCAGGGCATTTTGTCCTTCTCGCATGAGGGGATCGAAAGTCGGCAAGGGCGGCAGGCTCGTTAAATCACTGATATTGGGCATCTGGGCGGCGCATGGCGGCATTCCCGGAACGCCGTCGGATGTCATGTCAATGAGGATCTTCAAATTGGCAAGATAAACGCTTTTTCCTACAATCAGCCTCATATCCATGCCCGCTTGGTAGCGGACCTTGACTCTGCCCTGGTCGCGCTTCATGAGCCCTTCGGCATGGTTCAGGGCCGAAAGATAGACGTTCGCCGATTGGCGAAGCCATTTGGCTGCTGTTTTCGGCGAAGTTTGATAGTGAAAAATCCTGCCCACTAATTCTTTGATTTGCGATTTCAGAGTTTTGACTTGCGGATCGTTTGGGTCGACTCGCGCGACAAGGACCGGCCGATTGTCCTCGACGTAGCGGACCGGTTTTCCTTCCACTTCTTCGAGAATGGGATTTTCCGGCAGTAAGTAAGAAAACTCGGGTATTTTAAAGGATTTGCTCTTTTTTGCCGCGACGTTGTCCGACGGCCGCGGTAAGGAGGAATCCGATTTGCCGGACTCCGCGGACGTGGGCGCGGGCGTTGGCGCCGGGGCTTCAAACTCTTTTTCCTGGTAGTCTTTGTATCGGAATTTGGACAGCACGGCGACTGCCACGGTAAAAACCGTCAGACCGATCAGCAGGTAGATCGCAAATTTAAATGTCGAAAGCCCGTCGTTCATGCGCGCTCCGCTCCTGTCAATAAGTCTAGCACATAGCCGTGGCGTGGTCTAAAGTCTAAAAAATGAAAGAACTGATATTTTCCGGCATTCGGTGTTGTTTTTCCATGAATTTACGAAGCCGGTTTCATGCGACCGGCGAATACCGGATAATTTCAACTTCGGCGTGGACAAGCAAAGAACTTGCATCTATTCTCGAAACCGGTCCGAGAAATATCCCATGGCGCATTGAAATATGGCGTTGGCGAAAAAGCGCAAAGGGAAGAAATGGTGTTGAAGATGATTCACGGCCTGAAAACGAATTCCCGCGGCATTATTTTATTGCTTTTTATTCTCGCGATTCTCGGCGTTTGCTGCGGAGCCGAGGCGGGCGACGGCGCCGACAGCAACGGCCTGCCGACGATAGACTTAAAAATCGGTTCGAAAACGCTGACCGCGGAAATCGCGTCGACGTCGGAAGAAAGACGGGTCGGCCTGATGAACCGCAAATCCATGCCCGAAGACCACGGGATGATCTTCGTTTTCGATCCGCCGGAGAAAGTCAATTTCTGGATGAAAAACACCTACATCCCGCTTTCCGCCGCTTTCATTTCGGAAGACGGAATCGTCGTCAAGAAAGCCGACATGGAACCTTTGAGCGAAAAGCATTATTCCCCTGACGTGCCCGTGCAATTCGTCATCGAGGTCAATCAGGGATGGTTTAAAACGGCGGGACTTCGCGTGGGATCGCGGATCAAACCGGATCTGGATGAAATCATGGAAGCCGCCGAAAAGTAACGGGGATTTAAGGCGCCGCTAAATCCCAGGATTCCGAATGACCGCAAAAAGCCAATCGGTTGCGAATACCCTGAAGCATCGTTAGAATCACGTGGCGTTTTCATATCATGAGGGAAAGAGCGCATGAACATCCTCTTCGGGCAAAGCGGCCGGCGGTTTCTTCCGGTGCTGCTTTTCGCTCTACTGATCATACCCATCTCCGCATGCTCCAAGGCCGGCATTCAGGTCTCCGATGTGTTCAAAAATGACGACGTCCGCGTGACTCTCGTTTGGAAAACCGATTCCGAAGGGGCCGTTGTCCCGCAAGACAACGATCACCCATATGAAATTTCGACCGGCCGCGTGGGCTCCATCCTTTCTGAGTTGAAGTATTCGGAAAAAGTGTTCATTAACTGGAATGAAAGGGAGTTCGTTTTCAACGAAGCCGAGGTGAAACGGATCGCCGAGCCGGTCGCCCGGGCTCTGGCCGAGGCCGATAAAAATCAGTGGGTCAGCTTCGAGGTCAAATCCATGCGCCGCCGCCTCATTTTCAAGACGAACATGATGACTTCCGGCTGGATCTGGATAAAAAACGGCAAATTGCACCTGGCGATCGGCAATTTCCGTTTCGAGCCGGATCAGCGGGAAAGTGAGCCTTACAGAGGCGATCCGAGATTTCATTTTTCCATGGAGTCATGCCGGATCGACAAGGGCGAATACAACGGACCTCCCGCCGTGGAAAAAAGCATCGAGTATCTGCGCAAGGAACACTTCAACTGGACGGTCGTCGATCTGCAGACCTTCATTCCGACTCCCGTGGTCAAAGATGAAGGCGCCCCGCGCATGTCCGTTGAGGAAAGACTGGAAAAACTTAAAGAGTTGCACGGCAAGGGACTGATCACCGACGAAGAGTACGACTCAAAGCGCAAGGAAATTCTGTCCGAACTGTGAGAAACGGCAAGACATGTTTACGCATCGCCCGACATTCGCGCACATCGACCTGGATGCTCTGGTCCACAATTTCAACGTGATCAGCAATCGCCTGGGAGACGGCTTGTCGGTCATGGCCGTGGTCAAAGCCGACGCATACGGTCACGGAGGAGCGCCCATCGCCGCGGTTTTGGAGCGAATCGGCGCCGCGGCTTTCGGCGTGGCTTTTTGCGAGGAAGGCGTCCGGCTTCGCGAGGGCGGCGTCACGAAACCGATTCTCGTTTTAGGCGGCATCTACTTCGGCGAAGCGCAAAAAGCGGCTTACTACAATCTCACGCCGGTCGTCATCAGCCGCCAAAACGCCGTCGACACGATTCAGCAATTCAAGGATCTCGGTCTGAAAACCAAGGTCCACGTCAAGGTGGATACGGGCATGAACCGCATCGGGCTTCACCCCGGCGAAGTGGATGAAGTCGTGGATATGATCCTGGATTCGAAAGTGGTGGAAATCGACGGCCTCATGAGCCATCTGGCCACGGTGACGCCGGACCTGGGCGAACAATATTGGAAACAGGTCACGATTTTCAAGGAGATCGTGGAACGCCTGGCGCGGCGCGGCATCAAGCCCAAATGGGTGCACGTCGCCAACAGTTCCGCGGTGATCGCCGCGCCCAGGCCGCCTTTCAATCTGGTGCGAACCGGCGTTTCCATGTTCGGCGCCTCCCCCGGACCCGATTTCGAGGGGATGCTGGCGGTCAAACCCGTGCTGGAGCTCATCACGGAAATCATCCACATCAAAACGGTTCCCGCGGGTCAACCCGTCAGCTATGAGGGCGCTTTCGTCACGAAAGAAGAAACCGTCGTGGCGACGATCCCCATGGGTTACGCCGACGGCCTGAACCGAAAATTGAGCAACCGGGGAGAAGCCCTGGTGCGCGGATGCCGCGTTCCCATCATCGGAAACGTGTGCATGGACATGAGCATGATCGACGTGACAAAGGTCAGGGGCGCGGCCCTCGGCGACAAGGTTACGCTGATCGGAAAGCAGGGCGAACAGAGAATATTGGTGGATGAAGCGGCCCGCCATTGCGGCACGATTCCGTACGAAATCCTGACCAATATCAATCATCGCGTCGCGCGCATCTACCGGAAGGGCGACTCGAACGCCTCATGAATATCTTTGCTTACATCGGCGGACTCATACTTCGGGGCGTGCAGGAAATCGGCCGGATGATGATTCTTTTAGGGACTTCGCTTCGGTGGATGGTCCGGCCGCCCTTTCGCCTGGATCAGCTTCTCAAGCAGTTCGAATTCATCGGCGTCGATTCCATTTCCGTCATCGGATTGACCGGACTTTTTTCCGGGGCCGTCATGGCGCTGCAATCGAGCTTCGCCTTCAGTCTCTTTGACGCCAACTCCATGATCGGCCCGGCGGTGGCCCTGGTGACGCTGCGGGAACTGGGTCCCGTGTTTACGTCGCTGATGGTTTCCGCCCGGTGCGGGTCGGCCATGGCCGCGGAAATCGGCACCATGCGCGTGACCGAACAGATCGACGCCCTGGACGTCATGGCCGTGGATCCGGTGCAGTACCTGATTGTGCCGCGCCTCGTGGCGGCTGTTATCATGCTCCCGGCGCTGACCGTCATATTCGACTTCATGGCCTTGTTTGGTTCCGGCGTCGTCACCGTCGCGCTTCTGGAAATCCCTTTGCGTCAGTTTTATGAAAACACGGTGGAGTTCGTGGCTTTGAGCAACTTCACCAACGGTCTTTATAAAAGCGCCGTTTTCGGAATCCTCGTGGCGATCATCAGTTGCTATAAAGGCTTCTATACGACGCGCGGCGCCGCCGGCGTGGGAAAGGCCACCACAGAATCCGTCGTTCTTTCCTCGGTGTTGACCCTGGTCGTCGACTATTTCCTCACCGCTATTTTGTTTTAAATAAAAGAGGCTGCTCATGAAAAATATCGGATCAGCCGCCAACGCAAAATTGCCGGTCCTGTTATTCCTTGTCTTTTTGGCCGCGGCCCTCGCGTCTTGCAAAGTCGACGGTCGACCCGCGGACATGAAATGGGACAAATATGTGTCCGGCCGCCGCCATTGGATGTCCATGGACGGATACCGGATGCATTACGTCGATATCGGCGAGGGCAAACCGATTATCCTAGTTCACGGTTTCGCCGATTCCACGTACTGCTGGCATAAAAACGCGGCGGCATTGGTTGACGCCGGTTTGCGCGTCGCGGCCGTCGATCTTCCGGGACTGGGGCAAAGCGACATGCCGCCTCGCGATTTTGTCTTTTCCATAAACAATCTGGCCGGCGAAGTCCTCGAGTTCGCCGATAAAATGAATTTCGAAAAATTTTATATTATGGGCAGTTCCATGGGCGGCGGCATCGCTTTGTTCCTGTCCATGCACCATGGCGACCGGGTCAAAAAGGCGGTAGTCGTGGATCCCGTGTCATTCTGGCAGGAAAAAAGCGCCCTTCTTTCCGTTTTGAACGCCGGGGGCACGGGCCGGCTTTTCGCCCGGGGCGCCAGCCCCATGACCATTCAATACGCACTGAAAGACGTATATTACAACGACGATCTGGTGACCGACGTTCTCGTGGCGGAATATTCCCGCCCCCTGGCCAAGCCCGGATACAAGGTGCTGCTGGCGCGGCTCATTCAGGAATATCCCTCGCCTCAGGCCATGAAAATGGCGGGCAGATATCATGATCTGAAAGTGCCGCTGCTCATTATCTGGGGCGATCGCGACAAGTGGGTGCCGCCCAAGTTCGGTCCGCGTTTGCACAACATGGCGCCGAACTCGAAATTGCTCATGGTCAAAGACGCCGGCCACCTGCCGAATCAGGAAAAACCCGAAATCGTGAATCCGGCGGTTGTCGGATTCCTGGGAGAGTAATCGTTTTTAGCTGATATAAGGTTTCGGCTTTGCGCCTTGACAGTCCGGGGCATCTTGGGCATCTTCTAAAAAAAATAACAGCGGAGAATTTATGATGGCTGACAGCGCTGTAATCGACATTAAAGATCTTCATAAAGTTTACAGAACCGGGCAGGTGTCGGTCGAGGCCCTGCGCGGTTTTGACCTGTCCGTAAAACCGGGTGAGTTTTCGGTTCTGGCCGGACCTTCCGGTTCGGGCAAAAGCACGCTGCTGAATATTATCGGCGCCCTGGACGTCCCCACGCAGGGCCAGGTGCTCGTGGACGGAAAAGATCTTTCCAAACTTGATCCCCGGCAACTTTCCGAACTGCGCCGCGACCGGATCGGATTCGTATTCCAGGCCTATAACCTTATCCCCGTGTTGTCCGGCGTCGAGAACGTGGAGTTTATCCTGATGATTCAGGGCATGGAAGCTTCCGCGCGCCGCAAACGGGCCCGGGAGATTCTGGAACGCGTGGGTCTTGAGGAGCAAATGAATCGGCGTCCCATCGACATGTCCGGCGGGCAGCAGCAGCGCGTGGCCGTAGCCCGCGCCATCGTGTCGAATCCCGCCATCGTCCTGGCCGACGAACCGACCGCCAACCTGGACTCGAAGACCGCCGGCGATCTGCTGGATCTCATGGAAGAGCTTAACGAGAAGCAGGGGATCACTTTTATTTTCTCGTCCCATGACCGCAACGTCATCGAACGCGCGCACCGCCTGATTTCTTTGCGTGACGGCATGATCGTCAAGGATGAAGATATGAGCGGCGCCGTGAACTGAGCAGGGATTTATCATGAATCTGTTCGACAAAATCACCCTGGGCGTCCTGATCGCTTTTCTTATCGCATGCGGCGCGGGCGGAGGCGGCTTTCGATTTCCTGCCGGATGAAAAGACCGACGAAGAAAACGACAAGTGCCATGACTACTGCATGGCAAATGCCGGGTGCGGGGAAACCGGATGCCTGTATGACGCATCGTGCGATCAGATAAAAAAATGATATGTCGTAATGCGGGGCCATGAGCGATTTTGTACATGGAATGATCGAACGAAACGGAATTACCACAGAATAATTCTTTAAGAAATCAGCGTACGTCTTGTTTTCTTAATACAAATTCCCCTACAAATGCACTCCGGTATGAATACACGGTGTCGCCATGAAGAAATCGCCGGCGAAGAAAATCATATATTCCGGGGCCGCGATCATTTTAGGTCTTGGCGTCGCCGTGTTGATTGCGGAAGTGATCGTGCGCGCGTTCGATCTGGCGCCGGGCGTCTATCGCATTTCCCAGGGCATTCACCGGCTCTCGCCGGATCCGGATCTGCGATATGAACTCAAGCCCTATTCCACGGAGTGGGGAGAGGCGGTCAACGCCGACGGCCGCCGGGATTTTCATTATCCTCGGGAAAAAGCCGGGAACACTTTTCGCGTCGCCGTGCTGGGGGATTCGGTCACCTACGGGTGGGCCTGTCATCTATGGAATTCGCATCCGAAGGCTCTGGAGTATTTTCTCAATCACTTCCAAAAAGAAAAGGCCGTCCATTTTGAGGCTTTCAACTTCGGCGTCCGCGGCTACGGCACGCCGGAAGAAGTCGCCTGCCTGAAAAATAAGGCGCTTCGAATCGATCCCGATTTGGTGATCCTGGCGTATTATCTGAATGATCCGGATCCGTTCAGCGTGGATTTGACGGGGCTTTTAAGCCTTCGCGGGTGGGCAGACGAACAGTATATGCGCGACGCGCGGCAAGCCCGGCAAAGCCGTATGGGCCGCTTCCTTGTCGCCAGGAGCAAGCTTTTCACCTTCGTCAAATACCGCGCCTACGCGAGGATGCAAAAGGACCAAGAGAAGCCAATCGAAAATGCGGACGGGAAAGAACTCGTATCGCATTGGGCCGAAACGAATTATGAAAAACTCAAAAGCGAGTATTTTTACAGGATCACGAACCAACATTGGGATCGCGTGAAAAAGGGATTGGCCGAGTTCGCGTCGGTCGCCAAATCCCAAGGAATCCCGTATGTCCTCATGATTTTTCCCTGCCTGGACGACCTGGAGAACTATAAATATCAGCCCATCCACGATCGCGTCGCCATCGAAGGGCAAAAAAACGGTTTTGTCGTGCTTGACGTCAAAACGAATCTGCTCAAGGCGCAAGCCGTCTGGCCCGGCTTCGATGTGAAGGCGGATTTCAATCATCCCAACTGGCGCGGCCAGCGCGTCGCGGGGTGGACGGCCGCCAGGCGTTTGATCGACGAGGGAATGCTGCCCGTGGCGCGCGAGAGCTTTAAATCCGAGCTTTTCGAATTCAAGACGGTCCGCCCTGATATCGACATGAAAATTTACGAAGACCGGGACATGTTTCAGATCGAGTGGGGCCTTTGGCGGATCAACGACAAGGATTATGAGGCGGCTCTGGACGCTTTCAAAAAAGCCTACGAGCTGAATCCGAAAAACGGTCTGGTGCCCGTCGGGCTCAAAAGGTTGATCGACGAATGCGGCGAAAAAGCCATACAGGCGCAATCCATCGCCTTTTTGAAGCAGGTGGAATTGCGGCTGTAAGATATTTGTCATTGGATTATGAAGCCCTACACAAGCGATTTGTTTTGTGTATAGTGTTTCGACGGATATTCGCTCACACAGTTTGGGGGAAGCTTATGCATTCGCGGTGGATTTGGACTTTTGTTATTTGCGCGGCAATTGTCTTGGCTCTGGGCATCGTCATCCCGGCGTGCGGGGACGATGACGACGACGACAACGACGACAAGTCGAACGACTTCGAGGAACTCGAAGGAACGGCATACGACCCGGAAGAATATGCCGACGGCTATGACACCGGCGACGAGAACGCCGGCCAGGGCTGCAACTGCCCCGGATGCGAGGGGTGCGGCGACGTGGTCACCATGTTCGACGCCTTCGCCGTGGCCGAGGATTTCGAAGCGCTGGTTACAGACTTCGGCGCAGACGAACTGGGCTATTACCTGGACCTGGATTCCGTCAACATCTCCGACGACGAACTGGGATGCTTTGTCGACATGACCGCCGATACGGTGGAGTGCGTCGATAACGGTTTGAACTGCCTCGCGGGCGGCGGCGAAACCGCATGCGCCGAAGACGCGGATCTTTGCCTCGGCCGGGCGCAGGACGAGTTTTTCGAATGCCTCGACGCCGGCGACAGCGCTTGCTGGGAATACGTGGACTGCGTGATGGGCTGCTCCAAAGAAATCGGACAGGATTGTTACGAAGGATGCATGAACGATTTCGAAGCCTGCGAAGTTGTGTTTGCGCCCATGTCCCGCATCCAGTGTCTTGAAGACCTCAGCGGTGATTTCGCCTTTATCGGCGATGTTTCCGATGTCTTTACCCTGGCGGCCGACTACGCGGCCTGCGCCGGATAAAACCACGAACCGACAAACCTATTGGGACTTCGGTCCATTGAGTAAGAGTTTGCCAAACAACACGATTTTGAATCGCCGCATGATTGCGGCGTTTCTTCTTTTTTCTCTGATCATCCCGGGATACGCTTTGGCGCAGGAGACGCCCGATGCTTCGAGCGTCGAGTATCCGGAGCTTTTCGCCCAGGCCCTGGATGCGGCAAAGGCGGGCCAAACGGAAGAGGCGCTGGAGAAGTTTTTTCATTTGGCGCAAGGTGAAACGCCTCTGGCCGAAAGCGCGCTTTTCGAGGCGATGGAACTTGCGGCGAAGGCGGACGACGCCACGGAAGCGGGACAGATCGCCCACCGGTTTCTGCATTCCTACCCCTATTCCGCGTTCCGGCATCAGGCCGAACTGCGTCACGCGCAGGGTCTCACGGCAGAGGGCGCCGGAGTCGCCGCCCTGAAGATCGTCGATCAATTATTGGAAAAAAATCCCGAGGATCCGCCGGGGGATTTGAGCCTGCTTCGGGCCGAGGCGCTTTTTGCCGCCGCGAAGTATGATGAGGCCGCGGAGGCCGCCGCCCTCGTGGCTTATCAGTCCGTGCAATGGGACAATTCGAAAAAGGCGGCTGCGTTGATTGCGCAAATCAAAAAGGTCGACGGCAAAAAGCCTAAAGCGCCCACGCGAACGGAAATGGTCGCGCTCTTCGATTATTATTTCGACAAGGAATGGTTCGTCACGGCGGGATACGTCGCCGACAAGACGCGGCGGCTTTATCCGGGAAGCGACGAGGCGTGGCTTCTGGCCCGGCGCAAGGTGGGCTGCCTGATTTACCGCAATCGATGGCGGACGGCCAAAAAAGAACTGAAAAATGTCGCCAAACACATAACCAAATCCAGGCCGACGCGGGCTTTTGAGCTGATCTACAGCACGCGCGTGGGCAGCCGCGCCGGTCAAAGTTTTGCCAGCCGCATGAAGACTCTCAAAGAGGCGGCGAAGATGGGCAAGGGAACCAGGGCCGAGGCCGAAGCCCGCTTCACCATGGGCAAATTTTATGACGACGCCAACAACTACGCGCAGGCCGCGAAGCATTATCAGGCGGCGGCCGCGCTGGTCGGCGGCGGATGGCTGGCCGAAACGGCCTTATGGCGCGCGGGCTTCGCGTTGCACATGGCCGGCGACGACGCGCAGGCCGCCGATGTGCTTTCCGGATTGTACCTGACCGATCCAAACGACCAGGACGCGGATATGTATCTGTACTGGTGGGCTCGCGCCGCGGAAGGATCCGGGGACCGGGCCAAAGCGGAGCAGCTTTATCTGCAGGTGGTTCGGGAATATCCCCGAACGTATTACGGCCTGGCTTCGGAGTTGAGGCTGGAGATCATGGGCTATCCCGATTTCCGGGCGCAATGGGCCATGGAAGAAAAAATTTTGCAGATCACGCACGCCGTGCAACTCGGCATCCCCACCCTGGAGCCTTTGGGATTCGACGAGGATAATCCGGAAATCGATCGCGTGCGGGACCGGAAAATTCTCGATCACTACGCGCAATACGGCCCCGCCGCCGCGCGCGGCGCCATGAGCGCTGTTTTGGCGTTGCTCGATCAGGGACAGGTGAAACGGGCGACGGAATATCTTTCCATAATGGAAAGCCGGCTCGCCGACGATCCCGGCGCGCTGTATTACATCTCCGTAGCGTTCAATCTATGCGGGCGGGAGCTTCAGGCGATCAAGGCGGCGGATGCGGCGGCTCGAAAAATCCGCAACCGGGAATTGATCGATCCCTGGCGCCTGACGGCGAAACGGCGTTTCCCCTTATTGTATTTCGATGAGATCAAGGCGGCGGCGGAGGATAAAAAACTCGATCCCTGGCTGGTGATATCCCTGGTGAAGCAGGAGTCGGCGTTCCAGACGCAATCCCACAGCTGGGCCGGAGCGCGGGGCCTGATGCAGGTGATCCCCTCGACGGGCCGTTACATCGCACGCAAGCGCGGGATCAAGAAAAAGTACGATCTGTTCGACGTGGAAACCAGCCTGGATTTCGGAACCTGGTACTTCGCCCAAGCCTATCAAGGAACCAAGGGAGACGCGCCGCGAACGCTGGCCGGTTACAACGCGGGGCCGGGGCGCGCGACGCGATGGTGGGGGGAAAATGAGGGCCGGACATATGACGAGGCCATCGAGCGCATCCCTTTCAACGAAACCCGCTACTATGTTAAAATCATTCTACGCAACTGGGAGATGTACCAGAGGTTGTACGTGGACAAGGATCTGTTTCCGGAACGTGAGAACGTTTTTACAGTCCTCGCCCGCGTTATTGAAAACGTCGAATATTATGATGATTGATGACATATATCCTTCTTGCGCTTCTTGCCTTCGTTGTCGCCGGATCGGTCTTTCGGGCTGAAAAACCGGCCTTTGTCGCAAGTCCGTTATTTCGCGGCTTCATATTATTCGCCCTTGTTTTTGTTGTCGCGCTGATATTCGCCGCCGATGCCGGCAAAAGAGTTTTCCCCTTCGACGACAGCTACATATCCATGAGCGCCGCGCGCAACGTGGCCCGGCATTTTGAATTGTCCGTCGTGTCCGGACGCCCCCTGCAGGGAATCACCAGCCCTTTGCACGTTTTGCTCGTGGGCTTTATCGGGACTCTTGCCGGAGTCGAGATCGCCGCGCGCGCCCTTTCCCTCATCGCCTTTTTCGCCGCGTGTCTCGGGACGGGGCTGCTGGCGAAAAAAATCACCGGCGACAAGCGCGCCTTTGTCCTGGCGTCGGGATTGTGCCTTTATTCCGGTCCCATGCTTTACGACGTGGGAAGCGGCATGGAAACGAGCCTGTTTACGGCTCTTTTAATCTGGACCGTCTATCTGTTTGAAATCGGCGACCAGAGCAAAAAATATATCGCGCTTCGCGGTGTGATGGCGGGCCTATGCGTACTGACCCGGCCGGAAGGAATATTTCTCGCAGCGGCGGTTTGCGGCGTTCCATTGATTCGCGCCGCGATAAAAAAAGATAAAAAGGAAATCATCGCGCTTTTCGCGACGGGGGGCGTGGCCTTGGTCGTCTGCCTGCCTTACTGGATTGCGAACCTTGCGTATACCGGGCACATCCTGCCTTCTTCCGTTTCGGCCAAGGCCATTTTCTTTCGCAAAGGCGAAAGCTCCATTCCGAACTTCGCCGATCTGGAATGGCCCTTCAAATATTTTTTCCGCACGGCTCAGATCGTCGGCCTGGTTGCGATGATCGGCCTTGCCCTGCGAAAGCGCCTGGTCGAAATTTCGTTCATCCTGCTGTTTTACGTTTCCTACCTGGTCCGATTTCCCGATTCGCTCAAACACTATCGAGGGCGTTATCAGCACCCCCTGTGGCCCTTGATCGCCCTGGGCGCAACGCTTCTGATCTATTGGGCCGCTAAAAAGACGAAGGAAATTTTCGAGAAAAAAGGATGGCCCGCTCCGAAAGTCGCTTCCGGGATCATTTGCGCGGGCTTGGCGGGATGGATGCTTTTCGAAACCATGTACGCCGCCACGTTCTTCAAGCGCAATTACGTCATGGACACGAACCAGACGATTCGCTGCCTCAGGCAGACCGTCGATTACGTCAATCGTCACGCCGGTCCGGGGCAGCTTATCGCCACGCATGACGTGGGCGCGATGATCTACTGGGGCGTTCATCCCGTTTTGGACATCGTGGGCTTAAGCGATGAAAGCATCGCAAAACGGCTGGCGGTCGATAAGGTCGGCATGGCGGGAATCGGCCCGATTCTTTTTGAAAAGCGCCCGGCCTATCTGGTCCTTTTACGAAAGTGGGAAGACGATTTTCTGCTCTTGACCAAAACCGCCCCCGAAGGGACTTATCATTTAATCTGGTCTTCGCCGGTCAACGCGGCGACGGGCGCGATTTACGACGTCTACCAATGCAACTGGCATGTGGCGCAGCCGACCTTTTAGCAGAATCATTCAAGATTGTTTCATGTCGAAATTTCAGTCGCGGATCTTGTCGGTTTCTTTCGGCGCATCGCCTCCCGGGGGTCCCCCGGTTTCGGCTTTGCCTTCTTTGGGATTGAAGTAGTAACGCTGCGTGGGGTAGGCGAAATCGATATCCGGCTCCTTGGCGAATGCTTCCAGGATGCTTTCCCAGATACTCGTTTCCATTAAGCGCCTTTTTCGCGGTTCGCATATGTGGCGGATGGTCAGCGTGACGCCGATGTCGACGACCTTGGTCCATACGATCGGCGTTAAGTGTTTGTAGACGACAAGGTACATTTGCGCCGTGTCCTTGACCTGTTTTTCGGCCTGCTGTCTGTCGAAGCTCGTGTTTTTATCCGCGATTTCCCGGAGAATCGCCTTGGCCTTTTTCCAGTTGCTTTCAAAAGTAATGGTGACCGGCAGTTCGTCCCAGATAAAATTGAATCCTTGCGTGAAATTGAAAAGGGATTTTTTGAAAATCCAGCCGTTGGGCACGTGAACGATTCGCCCCGTGCTCTGGTCGGCGTCCACCCACTTGCCCACTTCGATCAAAGAGAAAGCGAAAAGGCGCATGTCCACCACGTCGCCGGTGATGTCTTCGATTTCGATGCGGTCGCCCACGTGAAAGGGATGGCGGATAACGAGAAAAAGCCAGCCGATCATGTTTTGGATGGCGTCCTGAAGCACGATGACCAGACCGGCGGAGAGAATGCCGAAATACGTGACCAGACCCTTGCCGCCGCCGAACCAGACTTTCGTGATCAGAATAATAGCGATGGCGCCGGCAATATAGGACGCGGCTTTGCTGATGAAGTATCTTCTGTGCGTGTCGGTGACGAAGCGCCTGGAGATCGCCGCCGCCGCCATCCGGACCGTTATGTAGAACGAGACGATCAGGGCCGTCCAAATAATATGGGAAAACACGGCTTCCTCGACGCCCACGTAGTCCATGAGCGCCTGCGTTCCCTCGCGCCACATATCCGTTATGCTATTGGTGTTATTCATGACCCTCTTCCTTTTTAGTATCAGAGCAAAGGCGATTTAACAACGATAATTCCTTTTCTTTGGCCTCCCGTGTTATAAAATGCCTGTTTGATTGATTCCATTCGTCCCCATGGGACGAGAAAAAAAAAGAGCGAATGTCCGTTATCCCCCCAGTGAACTGGAGGGCTATTTTCTCCCCATCCCTACGGGATGAAACGGGATGCGTATCCCGTTATGGAAAATGTCAGTACGGATTCTTTAATTTGCCGTGCGGGGGAATACTGAGGATGTCCCGTAGGGACAATGTGCCAATAGGCCCCTGCTTTAGCTGGGGTATTCAGGTGACGATCCGAGTTTAATGCGTCCCATCGGGACGCTTGAAAATAGGTTCCATAGAATCGAGGTCGTTTTGAACCGGGCGCCGATCCCAATCATCTTTTTTCTGCTGGCCGCATGTCTATTTGCGGGCTCGACTGCCGCCGACGATTCCAAGACGGCTCAAGACAGTGTGGAAATGATCGCGTCCGTCGAGGCGCGCGGCGCAGCGCAGATTGCGCGGCTTGAAGCGGCCGGATTCGCCGTCGAGGAAATCAAACACGCGCAAGCTCGCGTCCGGTTTCGCCGCCGGGATTTGGAGAAACTTAAAAACCTGGAATTGCCCTTTGAAATTTTGGTTGATGATCTTCGCGCGCGCCATTTTCGAAATGCGGGCAAAGCCTGCGAACCGTGCGGGCAGTGGCGGGATCCCGACTGGATGACGCAACAGGCGGCGGATTGCGCGGCGGACCATCCCGACATATGCGCGGTTTACGATCTCGGCGAATCGGCGGGAGGCCGGCCGATCGTCGCGGTGAAAATTTCCGACAATGTTTTGGAAAATGAAAATGAAGCGGAAGTACTTTTTGAAGGCTCCATTCACGGAGACGAAGTCGTCGGCGGCGAACTCAACGTCTTTTTGATGAATTATCTCACGGATAATTTCGGGGTTGTTCCGCAGGTCAATTATCTCATCGAAGAACGAGAGATCTGGTTTGTTTTTCCGACCAATCCCGACGGCCTTTGCGCCTGCTCCCGATACAACGATAACCTGGTCGACTTGAACCGGGACAACGGGTACGCGTGGCGCGGCATGGGTTCATCCCCTTCGCCTTATTCTCAGCCGGAAACGAAAGCTCTGCATTCCTTAATTCGGCAGCATTCTTTTGCATTTCAAACGAGCTGGCATGGGGGGGATCTGGCGTTTGTCCATCCCTGGAGCTATCTGTCCGACGCGCCGCCCGATTCGGCGGAGCATGAAAGCATCGGCGGTGAGTATCTCGCTTTGCATCCCGAAATTGCCGAAATGACGCAGGGATTCGATTTTTACGGCTACGGTTATGCGGGCTCGACCAAGGACGCGGCTTACGGCGCATGCGGTTCGATGGCCTGGACCATCGAACTTTCCGAACTCAAGGCTCCGGATTTCGCTGAATATGAATACTTCATGAACGCAAATCTCGATCCCGCGCTTTTATTGATGCAACTCGCCGGGGACCAGGGGATTCGGGGAGTTTTTACCGACGCCGAAACCGGCGATCCCGTGGCGGCGCTCGTTGAGATCGACGACAAGATGATGGCCTGGGCCGACGGCGAAAACGGGGATCTGCATCGCTTTGCGCTTCCCGGCGAGTATGACATTACGATTTCAGCTAACGGGTATGCGCCGGAAGTTCTGGAAGCCGTCGTTGTTCCCGAACACGGAACGTTGGATATCTCGACGGCCCTGGAAAAAGACGAGTCCCCGGCCTTTTTCGCGCAGCGGCTGCTTTATTATTTTTCTTCAGCAGACACGCAGACCGGCGATCAGGGATTTTACGTCCTGGGGCGTCCCGACGGGCGAAGCTATCCCCTGGGCGTCAGGGAAGATCTCGCGCAGACCGCTACGGTGGATTCCTTCATGGTTCTGGACCTTGGCCTGGAGGGGATAGCGGACGAAGACGGCGCGGACATCGCCGTATACGACGGCAACGCGCTGGAAGCGGAAAGCTACGCCGTGTTCATTTCCACGGGCGATGAGTTCGGGCCGTGGGCGGCGCTGGGCGAAGGAGAGGGCGGCGCGGCATTCGATCTGGCCGCCGCCGGCGCGGATTCCGCCAGATTCTTAAGGATTGAGCATCGGGAAACGGGCGCGGCGCGCGACGGCGACGGTCTGGAGATCGACGCGGTGGGCAGCCTGGTCAACGGCGCCGGCTTTACGGCCGATCCCGTAGCGGGCGCGGCGCCGCTTGGCGTTCGATTCACCGATCAGTCGCTGACGGCGCCGGCGGCGTGGCTTTGGGATTTCGGCGACGGGCTCGCGAGCGCCGAGCAACATCCGTCCCATACCTACAATCAGTCCGGGACTTTTTCCGTGAATCTGACGATCCAGACACCCTTCGGTCAGCAGGAAATATCCCGGCAAAACTACATTCAAGTTTACGACGCGCCGCCGGTGGCGAGCTTCGACGCCGATGTGAAAAGCGGATACCCGCCGCTTTCGGTGCAGTTCCAAAACTTCAGCGAGGGGCAGGCGACGGGATACGAATGGGACATGGGCGACGGCTCGATCAGCGACGCGCAAGCCCCCGCGCACGTTTACGAAAGCGCGGGCGCGTATACGGTGAGCCTGCGCGTGACGGGTCCCGGCGGCGAGGACGAGTCCCGGTGGGAAAATATGATCAACGTGCAATGCCCGCCTCCGGAGGCGGATTTTACCTTCGCGCCTTCATCGGGTGAGATTCCCTTGAGCGTGGCGTTTGAGGACGCGACGCCCGCGGCGCCGGGATGCGAAGGAACGTTCGAGTGGGATTTCGGCGACGGCCGGGTTGGGCAGGGCGCGCAAATTGAGCATATTTATACGGAGCCGGGGCTTTATTCCGTGTCCATGACCGCGACGACGCCCGGCGGATCGGATCGCGCGCTGAAAAGCAATATCATCGGCGCGGGGATCGAAGACGGCGACGATGATTCGGCGGACGATGATGATTCGACGATTTACTCCGGGGATTCGACGACTTGCGCCAATTGCGATGACGACGACGATAACGGCGGCTGCTGCGGCTGGTGAGCAGGCGCGGCGTGTTTTCCCCATCGCGAATCCATCGCTTGAAAAAGCGATTTTCATGGGCTATCGTGCTTGCGCCTTGGAATGTGACTTTCAACGGGGACTTATCTTATAAGGAGTTTTCCATGCACGGGAAAAAATTTGGCCTTCAGATTCTGGTTTGCCTGCTGGCGCTGTCGTTTTGCGGCGCGGCCTATGCCGCTCCTGCCGGCAAAGCGCCTTTTGTGGGCGTCAAAGGCGGTTACAACAGTTTCGGCATGATGGTGGACATGGCTTACGAGGAGCATCCTGATGTTTCCGCCAGCCACATTGCGGCCTACGCCGGATACAATCTGGGATTCATCAGTTTGAGCGGAACGCTTTATAACTATTTCCTCTCGGCGGACGACGGCGTGTGGCGGACGAACGGATCCAGCTATATCGATCAGACGTACGTGGAATTCGGAAGCAACGGCGTGATCGGCCCCACCTTCGACGTGACTTTCAATATCCCCGTCCACGAGCGCGTGCATTTCACTCCGGGAATCGGCCTCGGCCTGGGATTCCGTTACGGCGAGATCACGCAGTACGACTATGAATCCAAACCCGGCGCCGCCGCGAAAGATGAAGACGATCTCGAAGAAGACGAAGTGCAGCCGGAAACCGAGGACAACGGAAAGAGCTTCATGCCGATCTGGCCCCTGATTCACATCGACGCCGACTGGAAATTTCTCATCGACGACAACTGGTTCGCCGCGCTGCATCTGGGCTTCCAGACCTTCGGGCCTTCCATTGGAATCGGCGGCGGATATCAGTTCTAAGCGAATTGCGGTAAATAAAACGGGCGGCCCTTGCAGGCCGCCCTTCTTCGTTTAAATCAATGCTGTTTGTTAATCCACGTCCGGGCAGTTTCCCGTCCAGTTTTCGAAAATCTCGTTGAGTAAAACCCAATCCTGACCGAGATCCGCGACATCATTGATCATCGTCATCTCATGACCCCAACCGCTGAATTTCATGTTCAAATCCAAGGTGTCGGGGATCATCGTTTCGATGGCCTCCAAAACGAATCGGATGGAAAGCTTGAATTGCCGTCCCACCAATGCGTCGCATTGAGCCGGCGCGTCGTCGTCATCGTCGCCGCAACCGCACGAAATTGACGAAACCATGAAGTATCATCAAGGTTGCAACGAGCAGGATCATATAGTTTGTATGGCTTTTCATGCATCCATCCCTAATTCCGTATGTTGTGTGATTATATTGCGACGACCTGTTTTTGAAATGCAAAAACTGGATTTATCCCGGTGACTTGGATCATTGATTAAGATGATCGGGGACTATTTGACGGCGGCGTAGTATTAGGATAGAAATTTTGCCTTAGAGCTGCACCAACGAAAACCAGTTTAGGAGACGGCAAAATGGCGAAGAAAAGCCCCTGGCCCCAGTATTCGAAACCCATCCCCCAACTTTTTTACAATCGAAGCCGCATGTGGTCGAACAACACGGTATTTCGTTACAAGAAAGACGGCCGGTGGATCGACATCAAGTGGAGCGAACTGGAGAATGATGTGGTGGCCGTTGCGTCGCAACTGATGGCCGAGGGTTTCAAGCCGCGCACCCATGCCGCCATCATTTCCGGCAACCGACCCGAGTGGTCTGTCATCGACTTCGCCACGCAGTCCGCCGATGTGATCAACGTGCCGGTCTATCCGACGAATACGGCGGACCAGGTCGCCTATATTCTGGACGATTCCGGCGCCGAAATGGTTTTTGTGGAAGATCAGAGCCAACTCGATAAAATCATGGCCGTCAAAGACAAGCTGCCCAAGCTGCGTAAAGTAGTCGTCATCGAGGATCACGCGGAGAAAGACGATTTCGTCACCGATTATAAAACGTTCATCGAGGCCGGGCGCAACAATCAGAATCGCCGGGGCATCGACGATATGGTCGCAAAGATCGACCCGGAAAACAACGCCACGCTGATATACACATCCGGCACCACCGGCAATCCCAAGGGCGTCATGCTCAGTCACCGGAACATGGTTTCGAATATCGAAGCCGTCAAGGATTTTCTTCCCTTGAATCCGGGCGAGACGGATTTGCAGTTTCTGCCGATTTGCCACTCCTTCGGCCGTATGGAGCTTTATGTTTTCATGATGCACGGAGGCATCGTAAGTTTTGCCGAATCCATCGCCAAGGTCCCGGAGAATCTGCAGGAGATCAAGCCGGAATTTTTCGTGACCGTCCCGAGGCTTTTGGAAAAAGTCTACGAGAAAATCCTGATGGGTTTGGACAGCGCCGGCCCCGCTAAAAAGAAACTCTTTGCCTGGGCCCTGGACGTGGGCACGCAGGCCGTGAAAATCAAGCTGGCCGGCAAGACCGCTTCGCTGCCTTTGAAACTTCAACTCAAAGTGGCCGACAAGCTCGTCCATTCCAAGATTCGCGGATTCTTCGGCGGAAACATTCGGCTTCTGTGCTACGCCGCCGCTCCTTTGGCTCTGGATATTCAATATTTTTTCTCCGCTGCGGGAATCACCGGCGTGGAAGCATACGGTTTGACTGAAACCGCACCGGGAGCCACGGGCAACACGCCGGGACGCATCCGCCTGGGTTCGGTGGGAATTCCCATCAAGGATACGGAAGTTTCGATCGCCGCCGACGGCGAGATCCTGATCAAGGGCCCGCAGATCATGATGGGATATTGGAACAAACCCGAAGCCACCGCTGAAGCTTTGGAAGGCGGATGGTTCCACACGGGAGACATCGGCAAGATCGACGAGGACGGATACGTTTACATCACCGACAGGAAGAAGGATCTCATCATCACCGCCGGCGGCAAGAACATCGCCCCGCAGAATATCGAAAATTTGATCAAACTCGAACCGGCCATCGAGCAGATCGCGGTCATCGGCGACAAACGCAAGTACCTCACCGCGCTCATCGTTCCCAGCCCCGACTGGCTCGATGTGCAAATGAAGGAAAACGGTTTTACCGGCAGCCAGGCGGAATTCATCAAAAGCGATATCGTCCACGAGCAGATATCCAAATGCGTGGAAAAGGCCAATAAACAGCTGGCGAAGTATGAAACGATCAAAAGGTTCGAGATCCTGGCCGAACCTTTCAGCGTGGAAAACGACATGCTGACGCCGACCATGAAAGTGCGGCGCAAAAACGTCATGAGCCACTATGAAGATATGATCGACGGCATGTATAAGTGATCCGCGATTGTGATTGGAAAAATTGTTTGCTGCCCTAACGTACGATCAGCAGCAGGATAAAGAAAATTCCGATCAGGAAATATGCGGCGATTGAAAAACTCAGGAGATGAGAAGCGGCCTGCTCTTTTTCGATGCTGATAAAGGCTGTGTCGAATTTCCTGTTTTTCTCTTCCTCTTTGGCCAGCTTCACTCCTGTTTCCACAGCCAGTTCATCGCTTAAATTCTCGCAATAAACGACTCTGTTTTTCGTGGACGAGTTGAAGTGCGAGGAGGAATGAATGAGGCTTTTCGTGGCCAGGCGCGTGACCTGAACCTGTCCTAGTTCGTTGATAATGATTCGGTGCGTGTACGTGCTGACCATTGGCCTTAAGACTCCAAAACAAAGTCTCTGATTGCAAATTTAAGCCATTGCCCTAGCTCTGTCTAGGGATTCCCCTTACAAAAGCGCATTTGAGAGAAAATCTTTGCATGCAAAATTCACTGTTTCCGAATATAAGGAAAAATCAGCAGCTTTTCAACGGGTAGTTGCAAATCACCCGCAGCAGGCGCCGTCGTCATCGTCGTCATCGTCGTCATCGTCGCCATCGTCTCTATCATCATCATCGTCGTCGCCGCCATCGTCGTCGCCGTCATCGTCCGTGCATATATCCATCGTGAGCGTTTCTTCCAGGGTCCGGTCTTCCTCGTCTCCTTCGGTTCCAAACCAGTCGCCCCAGATGGACCATGTGACTTCCATGTCGTCCGCGTTGTAAGTCGTGGCCGAAAACTTGAAAACAGCCTGCTCGCCGTCCAGCAGGCCGCCGCGCTGACCGTCGTTATCGTCGGATGTAAAAAGCCATTGGAGAGTGCTGCCGCTTTGTTGCGCGGTCCAGCTGCCGGGGACGCTTTGCGCGTCCGGCGCCTCCCAGTCGATGTATTCCCAGTTGTGGCCCGCGAGAAACTGAACTTCCTTCAATCCTTCGCCGTCGGGACTTTTAAAGTCGACGGTCATTTCAAAATCGTATGTCGTGTTCGTATCCACGCATTCCGGCGTGATCGTCACGGTGGTGTCGTCGCCGATTCTTGCCGCGGCCGGGCAGGCAAAAAGGATGACGAAAAGAAACGATATCGCGAGGATTTTATTCATGACGCAAAACTCCTGTTTTTTCGCAAAACTCCGACGGAAACGATTATGACTGCATTCAAGTTTTAAGATCAAGGCCATTCGACGCTTTGCCCGGGTTGATCGCCTTCGACGTCGAAGCCGGGCGGCGCAAGATTGTCCACCGGTGAGTCGGAAGAGTGCTTTTGGACAAATTGACCGGTGCGGCAATATGCTATATATGCTGGACCGCATTTGCCGTCGGCATTCAACCATATTTGAAAAGCGAGTCGTCAAAGCCCATGAGGATTCTTCTGGTCGTTTCCCCCAGCAGCTGGTTTGTCAGAACCAGGCCGATCTTTCCCCTGGGTGTCGCGTCCATCGCCACCGTCCTTGCCGAAGATCTCGGCGCCGATCTTTCCGTCGTCGATCTCAATTGCGCCAAGGATCCATGGGCCGCCCTTCGCCACGCGATTGAAACAGGGCCATTCGACTTCGTGGGCGTGTCGTGGCGCAACTACACCTATTACAGCCAGAGTCAGTACAATCTGTTCGAGCGGACGATAAAAGATATCCGCCGACAACTGCCGGAAACCCCGATCGTCGCCGGCGGTCAGGCGTTTTCCCTGCTGGCCGGGCAATGCATGGCGCGTATTCCGGAAATCGATTTCGGCGTCGTGGGAGACGGCGAAGCGCCCATGAAGGCGATTGTCTCCGGAAATTATCGGTCCTGCGACGGCGTTTTATACCGAAGAGAAGACGGGACGCCCGCCGGCAGGGATCGCTTGAATCCGACGCCGCTCGCCGAGTTGCCGATTCCGAGACGCGAGTGGCCCCTTTTGGAACTGCGCTATTATAAAATGCTCAACCTGCAGACCAGCCGGGGTTGCGACCGCCGGTGCAAATTCTGCGTACGGCCTCGGATTAACGCCCCTTCGGTGGAGGAATTTCCGTCCGAGCGCGTGTCGGAGGAACTGGAATATCTGCAGAGCCTCGGCGTCGATTCCATATTCGTCGTCGATGCATACGCCAATAAGAACGTAGAGCAAACGCTGGGTCTCGTGGAAAGGATGCGCCGGACGAAGTTTGATTGGTGGACCGGGCTGTTTAAACCCGACGTCTTCAATGAAGATATTGCCCGAGCATTTAGCCGAAGCCGGATTTGTTATCCCATTTTCGGCGTTGATTCGGCCTCGGAACGTATGATGGAGATCATTGGCGGCGGCGTCACCATGGAAAACTATCGGCGGATTCTTCGCTTATGTCCGGCGGACCTCAAGCCCGTTTTTACATTTATGACCGGAATGCCCGGGGAAACCCGCATGGAAACTCTCGCCACCGTCAAAGAAGTCTTACGCTTGAGCCTGAATCGAAAGCGGGCGGTGCTTGAGCCTTATATCGCCTATCCCTACTCTCCGTTTTCTGCGGGGCAGGGTCTTTCGGCCGCGGACTGGGATCCCATGAAAGTCATCGTCAAGGGATGGTTCGGGAAATTTTATTACTTCAGCGTACGCACCGTCAGCCGGGCCATGGGTTTCATGACGATCTCGCCCTACATGCACTGACCGCCGAGTCATTTCGGCGGCCGGAATGATCTTCAACCGCAATTCGACTCTTATTTGACCTTTAATGATTATTGGTGATAAAATTTGCGTTATGATGGGCGGTGTTTACAATCAAAGCGGGTATTGACATGAACGCAAAATTCTCGGCGTATAAAATCTTCGTTCTCCTCTTTGTCTTTCTTTCTCTTTCGATGCTCGGATGGGAATGCAGCAGCGGCGACGATGAGGATTCATTGGATCGGCCCTATGTCCCGGTGACCGATGACGACGATAACGATTTCGTGCCGATGAACGACGACGCAACAATCGACGATGACACCGGCGATGACGACTCGCTCGACGATGACACCGGCGATGACGATAGCGGAGATGACGACATCGATGACGACGTTAATGACGACGCAGACGATGATGTCGACGACGACGTCAACGACGATGTGAATGACGACGTCAACGACGATGTGAACGACGACTTGGACGATGATGTCGACGATGATGTCGACGATGATGTCGACGATGACGTCGATGACGATACCACGCCCCCCACGACCACCATCATCCCGACAACCACCACGACCTCGACCACTATCGCCAACCTCCCTTTCGTTCGGATCAATGAGCCGACGGAAAACGCCGTGTTGGACGGTTATATGGTCGATGTGCAGGCCGATATCGCCAACGCATCCACCGTTGCCGTTACCCTCGAAGGCATGGAAGGCGTTGAGGACGTAACGCACATGCTTTCCGTCACCAGCACCCAGATCGTCGGCGGCCTGTACGTGGAAGCGGGTCAGCAGACTCTGGAAATCACCGTGTCCGACGAAAGCAGGGCCACCGCTTCAGACTCCGTCAGCTTCAATATGGATATGGGGAAAGTGATTATCAACACGCCCAGCCCCGGCGCCTACTATTCGTTCCGAGACATCCCGATCGACGCCGACTTCATCAATATGGAAGCATCGAACATGCATGTGGAGGTCAACGAACAGGAGTTGACGGATTCGCTGATGATCGGCGGCGGCAGGATTACCGGCGAAATGCCGTATCTTTTGCCGGAAGACTACAACCTTCACGTCTGGGGTTATCACCCGAATCACGTCGATCCGGATACCAATCCCGAAGGCATCGTCGAAGCCTGGAGTTATTTCACCATCGAGCTTCAGGATCCGCACATCGATATCACGGTGGATACGAATACCATTATGACCGGCGAACAGGTTCATTACGAATACAAAGTCATTGACGGGGAAGGCGTCGACCGAACCGACGAGGTTACCGTTGAAGTCGAGGTGAATCCTTTAACCGGTGTGACTCAAGATGAAGTGAACCAGAATGTCCTTTTCGCGCAACCGGGAATGTTCGAAATTCGGGCCTTCACAATACTGGACGGTTCCCAGGTGGAAGGAAATGTTTTTGTCTGGGTGACGGCCAGGCAGCCCTGGAGCGTCGATATCGAGCTTTCATCGAATACCGCCGACGCCGGCGACCAGATTTGGGCCACGTATGAAGTGTACGACGAGAGCGGCAATCCGATCTGGGGAAGCGTCACGTACTCGGCCTGGCCGAGTTACGGGACGACGATTACGCAGGGCAATCCCGCGTTCATCACGTTGGAAAGAGCCGGTGAGATCGCCATCCGGGGCACCGTGAGCGGCACCGGAGTTTTTGACGAAGAAATCGTGACCGTGACGGCCGGTCCGCCCGTGGAACTGGAACTCCATATTCCCGAGCCGGTTATCGCGGAGGGAGAATTCACGCACCCTGTGGTCTTTTTGAAGGATGAATTCGGGAATATTGTCGATGAAGTCGAAGCGAATTACACGGTTTTCCCGGGTATCGAGGGAACGGATTGGAGCGTCGATACGCCCGATGAAGGCGACATTACGATATACACCGGAGGTGTTTATCTTATTAACGCCTACGCCGTGGGTTACGAAGGCATCAACGATTCCGACTATATCCACGTGATGGATGTGACGCCGCCGCAGATTGAGCTCTGGACCCCCGAGCGCGGGCAATGGGTCAATGATCCGGACGTTTATATTTCCGGCATTGTCAATGGATGCAATCCGATAACGGACCGGATTCAATTCACTGGAGACGAAAACGACCGCCCGATCGCCAGCGACTGCACTTTCCATCACTCGATGATTCTGAATACGGGCATCAATATCGTCGAAATCAAGGCGACCGAGGAATCCGGCAACGAGGCCAAGACGGCCTTTGCCAGGATGAAAGGACCGAAGATTCCCGATGGCGAGCAGGTGGACAGCGCCCTGCGGTTCAGGATCAACGAATGCGGTTTCGGCGAGTTCGGCTATATCATGATGCCGATCATCCAGGAAGTTCTCGATCAGCTTCCCGAGCAGCTCTACGCCATGAATCCTCTTTTCAACGAAGAGATAGAATTCTGGGGTCTTGAGATCGCCAGCGCCAGGGCCGATGTGCAGAATGTGTCCATCGGCGAACCTTATCTCACTCTGGATTCGGTGGAGGACGTAGGTATTACCTTGAAAGCGGGCGTCAAGGATATCGTCCTGGACTTCAGAGTGCGCGGCCGCATCATCGGCATCGGGTATACGATCTACGGCGAAATCGGCTTCGACGAAGTCAACATCACCGCGAAAAGCGATATTTACTCGGATGAAAACGACCACTTCACGGTGGATCTCTACAATATCACTTTAGGCTTGCGGGGATTCAACTTCGACATTCAGGACTTCCCGGACGCATTGGAAGACTTGTTTGAAGGCTTTGTCCAGGATCTGATCGAAGATATGGTCAGCGACATACTCATCGATTATGTGCCGCCTTTGCTCCAGGATCTTCTGGATCAGCTTCCCCAGGATTTCACTTTCGAGTTGATGGATAACGCTTTTGCCGTCGATTACACGATTGACAGCGTTTACTGGGACGACACCGGCGGATCCTTCTTCATGGATATGGGCATTTCTTCTCCCGACGCAAATCCGGGTGTGACCGATTTCGGCGGCTCTATCGAGACGCCGGGAACCGCGCCCTCGTATTCCGCGATGGGGATGTACGTGCCCGGTACGGAAAATCCATACAGCTTCGGCATTTTGCTGGCCGATGATTTCATCAATCAGGCTCTATATGTTCTGTATAGAACGGGTCTGATCTCGCAGGATTTTGACGGCGTGTTCGACACGAATAACGTCGTAATCGATTTGGTGTTCCCCGAACTTGGGAACGTTTATCCCGATTCTCTGGTGAACGTGTCTCTGAGGCCGATGCTGCCGCCGGTGCTGGTTGTCGCGCCGTCTTCGAAGGCGGGCGGAAAGGATGAAAACGGAATTCCGGTCGAATTCCAGATCGGCGACATGATCGTCTCGATGTTCGTGGACGACGGACAGGAACATCTCTTCCTGGAAATGGCGGTGAGTTTGATCCTGCCGGCGAATATGGGCATCAAATACCCCGAAAATACAATTCAGCTGGATATTCAGGATCCCGTGCTTTATATCTCGGTCATCCGCGAGCCGCTGATCGATTTCGACGACGCCCTTTTCGAGGATGTGGCCCCGCTGCTGGTCGATCTGCTTCTGCCGATGATCACCGGACTGCTGGAGGGGATTCCGCTGCCCACATTCGACGATTACGGATTCTACATCCTCGACGAGCAGATTATGGGTTCGAGCAACGACTACATCGGCATCTTCGCGGAAATCGTTCAGGATTACTGCTACCACTATATAAACGGATGGGATTGATCGGCAGCCGGCTCGATTTGCAAAAGGGGACATGGTATAAAGCCATGCCCCTTTTGTTTGTGTGCCGAGCATGCACGTCAACTTGGGGGTGTAAGTCCCCTGCCCAACCTGACGGAGGTGAAGGGCTAGCGAAGCGCAAGGGCGCCGTCGCGAGGCGTCGTCTGAAGGAAGCGTGTAGCAAAGCCGCGACCTGACGAACAGAAACCGGATGTGAGGCAGTCCTTGCCGGACGAGCGAGCAAATGATCGAATCGAAGTCCATATCCGTCCAAGGGCATCGGCTGTAAATCCGGCGGGTGCGCGGTGAAGGTTGTCGTGCTTACCTCGGGAGGTCTGCTTCGTGTCCCGGATTCGGGACTGAGGTCGTCGCGAGGCGTCCTGACCGCGTTGCAGAAGTCAGCAGAGGGCATAGTAGGCGATATCGCCGAAGGCCCGAACGGTATGGAGCGGCAAGTAGAGACGAGGATTCTCATGGGCGGCATTTGTCGGAAAATCCAGTTGGAATTGGCCTTGGAAACGAAGGGTAGGGGTGAAGCCCCGATGGTCGTTTCCGAAGGGATCGAACCGTCCGTGGCGTCCCCCGGCCCCGAAAGCCCGGCGTCAACCTCAAGTCTCATGGAGGAAGTGCTCGAACGGGAAAACCTGAAAGCAGCTTACAAACTGTTGCTTTCGCTCGCTCGACCTTATAGACCTGGACCCGAGGTAGAATGCTGAACCAACCGAACCGCCGTGGTACGGACCCGTATGCCCGGTGGTGTGACAGGGAAAGCCCGCGAGGGCTTACCTATGTCGATTAAGCATCCGACGGAGCGAGGTTTGGTCTGTCCGCGGTGCGGGAATGAATTAAAACGCGTCAAAACGGATAACGGTCTCATATGGCGGCGCCCCGCATCATTTGGGACAGCAAAAGTATTCCTCGCGAGGCTTGATATAAGCAGCATTCTATCCGATAAAGTTCAGGTGCTTTTAAAAGATAATCCACCGGGAGAGGAAATGGACAGGGATAAAATCAAATCGCTGGTTTTTATGTGCCTGCGCGAGGCCGTCGAGGAAATGGATGACGGGCGAAACGTCGAAGTGACGGATTCGGTGAAGCTGTTCGGGCGCGACGGACTGTTCGATTCCCTAGGCCTGGTTTCTTTTCTCGTGGACATGGAAGACAAGCTGGCCGACGAGGCGGATATTGATTTGAATCTTTCGGACGAAAAAGCCCTGTCGGCGCACAGCGGCCCGTTTCGCAACGTGGATTCCTTCGTGGATTATATCATGAGCGTTATCGAAGCATCCGGTGATGAAAATGGCTGATCGCATCATCCTTATCACCGGCGCCACGCGGGGAATAGGGCGCTTTCTGGCGGAAACTTTCCGCGGCCGGGGTTGCGTGGTGGTGGGCTGCGGCCGATCCGAAACGGCGTGGGAAGCGGACAATTTCGATTATCAATCCTGCGACGTGTCCGATGAAAAAGCCGTGGTCAAACTCGTGCGCGGCGCCGCCAGGAAATACGGCCGACTGGACGCGGTATTGAATTGCGCGGGCGTGGCCTCCATGAATCACTCTCTTTTGACTCCCGCGTCGTCCATGGAAAAGCTTCTTAAGATCAACGTCATCGGGACCATGCTGGTCTGCCGGGAGGCGGCCAAGGCCATGAAGAAAACCGGCGGGCGCATCGTCAATTTCAGCAGCGTCGCCGTCCCCATGCAAATCGAAGGCGAAGCGGTTTACGCCGCGTCCAAGGCCGCCGTGGAGACTTTCACCAAAGTCTTCGCCCGCGAGGTCGCCCCTTTCGGCGTGACCTGCAACATCGTCGCGCCGTCTCCGATAGATACGGACCTGATCCGGGGCGTTCCGGCGGAAACAATCGAAGCCCTCGTTAAGCGCATGGGGATCAAGCGCAAAGGAACTTTCGAGGACGTTTTGCAGGTGGTGGATTTTTTCTTAAGCGAAAAATCCGACGGCGTCAGCGGTCAGACCATTTATCTGGGGGGCGTGTCGTGACGCGCTGCGCCTGGTTTACCGAACTTCTTGCAAGTTATCGGGACGCGCAGGCCCTTTTCTGGAACGACCGAAGCTACTCATACGCCGATCTTCTCAAGAGCGCAGACGACTGGGCCGGCGTATTTGACGAGCGCGGCGTTATGCCCGGCGCCGTGGTGTCCGTCGAGGGAAACTGGTCGCCGACCGCAAGCGGCCTGGCCCTGGCCCTGGCGGGGCGGGGGTGCGTGTACGTTCCCATCGGCCCGGCTTCGGACAAGGAGCGCGCGCGATTTAAAGATATCGCGCAGGTGCAAATCGAGATTCGCTTCAGGGCCGACGACGCGTGGTCGCTTACAAAACCCATGCGCGCCGTGGACAATCCCCTGATGGCGGAATTCACGGGCAAAGGGCGGGCGGGGCTGGTCCTGTTTTCCTCCGGCTCCACCGGAGACGCCAAGGGCATGCTGCACGATCTGGAAATCATGCTCGACAAGTACCGGACGCGCCGCAAGGCTTTTCGGACGATCATTTTTCTGGCCTTCGATCACATCGGCGGCGTCAATACCTTTTACCATATCCTTTCCAACGGCGGTTCGTTGATTATCCCGTCCGGGCGCGGCCCCGGGGAGGTCTGCCGGACCATCGAGAAGTCCGAGGCCCAGCTCCTGCCCACGTCGCCGTCGTTTCTCAACCTTCTGCTTCTGTCGAAGGAGTATGAAAATTACGACCTGTCGTCGCTTTCGATGATCACGTACGGCACGGAGATGATGTCGGACAACACGCTGGCGGAAATCCACAGGCTTTTCCCGAACGTCAGACTGCAACAGACATACGGCCTTTCCGAAGTGGGAATATTGCGCAGCAAGTCCAGATCGTCGGACTCCAAATTCGTGAAAATCGGCGGAGAGGGTTTCGAAACCAAGGTGGTGGACGGCATCTTGTGGATCAAGGCCGACAGCGCCATGCGGGGTTATCTGAACGCGAAAGATCCCTTTGACGAAAACGGCTGGCTGTGCACCGGAGACCTCGTGGAAGAAGACGGCGAATACATTCGCTTCCTGGGCCGGGAATCGGATATCATCAACGTGGGCGGCGAAAAGGTTTTTCCCGCGGAGGTGGAAAACGCGCTTCTGGAAATGCCGGAAGTCCGCGACGTGACGGTGATCGGCCGGCCGCATCCCATGATGGGAAACATGGTCGTGGCGCGCATCACGCCGGTGGAAGACAGATACAGCGCCGCCGAAATGAAAAAGAAGGTGCGCGCCTTCGCCAAGGAAAGGCTCATGCGATACAAAATTCCCACGAAGGTGGAAATCGTCGCGGAGGATCAGTTCAACTACCGCTATAAAAAAGCCCGTAAGGGCGGCATCGAAGCGAAGCAACCCGAGGAGGAATAGCTTGGAAGCCGCAAGGCAATTGTTGGGAAAGGACCGGTCCCTGGTGGAAAACATCAAAAGCCTGGGCGTCGGATCGGGGGACGTGGTCTATACGGCTACGGATTTAACGAGGCTTCCGCTGCCGAAACCGGATCGGGAAATGCTGCGCGGCCTTAAGCGCCGCGAGCTCTGGCTCGGCTGGGTCTATCTTTCATTGCGGGAAGTCATCGGCGATAAGGGCACGATCGTGACGCCGACGTTTTCTTACGATTACGCGCGCAGCAATGCGCCGTTTTTTTATGAAAAGTCCCCCGGCGAGGTCTGCAATTTTTCCGAATACGTCAGAACGCTCAAAGGCGCGGTGCGTTCGTTGCATCCGCTTTTTTCCCTGACCGCCGTCGGCCCCAGGGCTCGCGAGATCTGCGACAACGTGGGCAAGAGCGCTTACGGACAGCGCAGCGCGTTTTCCCGACTGCGCAAAGCGGGGACGATCTTCTTGTTTCTCGGCGCGCCGCTGGGGGAATCGCTGACCTACGCGCATCACCTGGAGCAGCTTTACGGCGTCAATCATTATTTCAACAAAGTCTTCGACGCGCCGGTTTACAAAGACGGCGAGCCGGTTCCGGGCCCATGGCTGGCTTTCGTGCGCTACCTGGGCTGCGACATCGAGATATACATCCATCGCTTCGAAAAGCATCTGCGCGACAAGGGATTGCTGCGCGTCCGCAAAACGGCCAAAGGTGAAATGCAGGCCGTCGCGTGCGATGTCGTGCATGAAGAGGGCCTTAATTGCCTGGCGGCCAATCCGTGGTTTTTCATCGAAAAGCCCGTTTACATCCGCCTCGATCAAAGCAACCTGGAAATCTTCGACAAAAGCGTTCCCTCCCGCCTCGTGGGCTTCGTGGACAAGACATGACGTTTCCCGCCGACTTGCTTAAAACGATGGAAACGATCACGCCGCTGAATCGCTATTTCATTTCCCCCGACTACGACAAGGCGCTTGCGCTGCTCGGCGAGCATCTGGATTTCCGCATCCTCGAATTCGATCCGGCGCAAAGCGTGAACCGCTGGACCATTCCGCCGGGCTGGGAATTGAAAGAGGCGACGATAAAAAAAGACGGAAAGCTTCTGTACGACGCAGGCGATCACGCGCTGAAAATCATCGCCCTGTCGCTTCCTTTCGAAGGCGTCGTATCCCGGGATGAATTGCGCGGGCATCTGCACTTCGACCGGCGCGATCCGGACTGGATCCCGTTTCATTTCCGCCAGCTCTACCGGCCCTGGGACAGGACCTGGGGATTTTGCGCGCCGCAGAAATTCCGCGATTCGCTGGCCGAGGGCGACTACGAAGTATGCATTCGCACCAGGGAATATGCGGCGCCGATGAAAATCGCCGATTACACGCTGCCCGGCGAAAAACCCGAGACCGTCGCGCTGGTCGCGCACCTGGATCACCCCGGCATGGCCAACGACGATCTGGCCGGTGTCATTGCGGGAGTGCGCGTGATGCAGTTGCTATCGGAAAAACCGCGCAAGTACAGCTACCGGCTGGTTTTATTGCAGGAGATCATCGGCAGCGAGTTTTATCTTCAGGCCATGCAGGAAAAAGGCGAAAGTGCCTTTTTCATTTACGGGCTTTTTCTCGAAATGCTGGGAACGGAAACGCCGCTGAACCTGCAAAGGTCTTGCGCGGGAAAAAGCGCCGTCGACAACGCCCTCGAAAGCGTCCTGGCGGATTCGGGCGAAACTTATGCGGCGGGGAATTTTCGCGAAGTGATCTGCAATGACGAGGCGAACTGGGAAGCCCGCGGCGTACCCATGCCGAGTCTGTCCCGCTATCCTTATCCGCAATATCACAGCCGGCACGACAACATGGGGATCATCGCGCCCGAGAAATTGGAAGAATCGGCGCGGCTTGTCGTGCACGCTTTCGAGCGTCTCGAAAATGATCGCCGCCTGGCGAAAAATTTTTCCGGAGCGCCGTGCCTGAGCCATCCCGATTACGACCTTTACGTGGATCCGGGGCAGGCCGCTTTTGCGAAAAAACCCTCCGGCGAAGTCCGCAAGCTGCGGAAACTGATGGACCTGATTCCCATAATACTTTCCAAACCCATGACCGAATCGGAAATCGCCGCCGTGGTCGATCTTCCTGCCGCTTCCGTGCGTGCGTACCTGGATCGCTGGATCGAAAAAGATTTGCTCAAAGTCCTTTAGAAAAAAGCAATAATTCCTGATCCACATCAGCATTGCAGGCATGGCTTTGCCTTATCCTTTAATCAAGGGGACGTTTGAAATACGCCCGCAAAGGAGGGGATCATGCCTGGATTACCGCCGGCGGCGAATAATATAGACAATGTGCTTTACGCAAAACTGATCGCGGCCCTTGAGTCGAAGGGAGCCGATTATAAACCGAGAACTCATCATCTGAGCGATAGCGGCGAGCCGCTTTTCGTCAATCGACTGATTCTGGAAACAAGCCCGTATCTTTTGCAGCACGCGCACAATCCGGTGAACTGGTTTCCCTGGGGCGACGAGGCATTCGCACTGGCCGCGCAGACCGGTCGTCCGGTTTTTTTGAGCGTCGGCTATTCCACGTGTCACTGGTGCCACGTTATGGAAGGCGAATCTTTCGAGGATATCGCAATCGCACGATACATCAACGAGCATTACGTGCCCATCAAAGTGGACCGGGAGGAACGCCCGGACGTGGATGCGATCTACATGAGCGCCGTGCAGGCCATGACCGGGCGGGGCGGGTGGCCCATGTCGGTCTGGCTCGACGACAAGCGCCGGCCTTTTTACGGCGGAACATACTTTCCGGCCCGCGACGGCGACCGGGGCTCGCCCACGGGGTTTTTAACGATACTCAAAAAACTGTACGAGGCGTATTACAGCAAGCCAAAAGAAATGGCGTCCTTCGCGCAGCGCCTGACCGATTCCATCAAGGATCAAAGCAGCCTGTCTTCCGGCGGCGAAGTCGGCATTGGCGACGAATTGCTTGTTAACGCCGGGCGCTATTACGAATCCGGTTTCGACGAAATTCATGGCGGCATATCCGGCGCGCCGAAATTTCCCAGCAGTCTGCCGGTGCGCACGCTGCTGAGGATCTGGAAAAAGAGCGGCGACGAAAAAATTCTCCATATGGCGGAGCATACCTTGAAAATGATGGCGGCGGGGGGCATGTACGACCACGTGGCGGGGGGATTTCACCGTTACAGCGTGGACGACGCGTGGCTGGTCCCGCACTTTGAAAAAATGCTTTACGACAACGCCCTGCTGACGCTCGCCTACCTGGACGGATACCGGGCGACGGGAAACGAGGATTTCGCCCGCGTCGCAAAGGAAATTTTGGAATACGCGGGTCGGGACATGCTTTCGCCAGACGGCGCATTTTACTCTGCGACGGACGCCGACAGCCTCGATGACAAGGGACGGTCCGAGGAAGGATGGTTTTTCACGTGGACGCCCGATGAGATCGAAGCCGCGCTGAATCCGGAAGAGGCGCGGGCCGCTGCGGCGTATTACAACGTCAGTTCCCGGGGCAACTTCGAGGGACGCAATATCCTGCACGTCGAGAAATCCATGGAAGATATGGCGAACAATCTGGGGATGGCTGAGAAAAGGTTGCGGGAGTTGATTTTATCGGCGCGCCAAAAACTCTACGCGAAGCGCAATGAAAGACCGAAGCCGCTTCGCGATGAGAAGATCATCACGTCCTGGAACGGACTGATGATTTCCGCCAACGCGCAGGCCGGGTTCGTTTTCGCCGACAGCGGTTATCTCGAAAAAGCGTCGAATGCCGCGGATTTCATTTTGGCGAATATGGAAAAAGACGGACGCCTGTATCGGAGCTACAAGGACGGCGAGGCGCGGCACACGGCGTACCTGGACGACTATGCGTTTTTCATCGCGGGGCTGCTTGATCTTTATGAAGCGTCCGGGACGCTGAAATACATGGCCGCCGCGCGGCGTTTGCAGGGCGCGCTGGACACTCATTATCTCGATGAGGCCGGCGGCGGATATTTCATGACCGCCGATGATCACGAGGAATTGCTGACCAGGCAAAAGCCCTATTATGACGGGGCCGAACCTTCGGGCAACTCCGTGGCGGTTATGAATCTGCTGCGCTTTTACGGTTTCACCACGGACGACGCGTACCGGCGAAAGGCCGAAGCCGTTTAAGGGCCTTCGGCGTCGTTTTGCGAGACGCCCCGCCGGCGGTTTCGGAAATGCTGGCGGCGGTGGATTATTATCTGGACGACGCAAAGGAGATCGTCATTGTCATCACCGAAGGCGGCGATGTTTTGACACAGCCGCTTATCAACAAATTGCGCGGTCGTTATCTGCCCAACAAGGCGCTGGCGGTAATTCAAGAAGGCGACGCCGAGGCGGTTAAGCTGATACCGATTGCGGAAAATAAAAACGCGTCAGGCGGCCGGTCCGCGGCCTACGTGTGCAGCGGCGGCGGGTGCAACACCCCGACGACAAACGCCGATGAACTGCTTCATTTTTTATAATGCAGCGTGTATTTCACGGGTTTGGGAAGTTGCGGGCTTGTGACGTTGACCGAAAGCGTGAGGCTGCCGCCGCCGTCGGAATCCAGAGAAAAGGTGTTGGCCCGCATTCCCTTTTCGCCCTTGAAATGCTGCACGAATTTGCCCTTGAACATCATGTGGATAATCGTGATGTCTTGGCCGTCGGGGCTTTTGTCCGCAAAGGGTTTGCCGTCAAGTCCGGCCCGAAAGGTCTCATTCCCCAGTTTCACGACGGCCTGAAGGCCCTGCCGGGAAATCTCAATGGTGGGAAATGCCTGATGTCCTCTTTTCAGCAGGGCTTGAGCGATGGGACGTTTCACGAGGTTCAATTCTTTGGTGGCCGCCTCAATGGCGTTTTTAATGGTTTTCGCCGCCGCATCCGCGGGCGTAACCAGTTTATATGTGCCGATATATTGCTCGAATGTGATTTCGCTTTGCCCGAAAGAAATCCCGAGGAACATTGATATCAGGGCAAGCGCCGAGAAGGCGATCATCATCGATTTTTTCATTACGGTCTCCTTTGCATCATGATTATCAGCCGGTTTTTAAATGACTACTGCGTATACTGCGCCTGCCACTCGCCATGGCCCGCGCCTCCGGTTTCTGTGGCGATCTGCCATTGGCCGGCGCCGCTGCTTTGGCCCAAAGTTCCCCAGAAGCCGCCTTCGAATCTTTCGCCGCCGGCCAATACGCCGTCAAGCAGCAGATTCAATTCATCGTCTTCCAGAGTTCCATCCATCGCCATTTCAAAAGCTCCGCCCTGATCGGTCACGCCCGCGGCGTTCCCGCTCACTTCGATGCCGCCTTCGCTGAGGTCGAAGCGGCCTTCGCCCGAACTGGTTCCGGTGAATGTAAAACTCCAGGGTCCCACCGCCGGGGAGATCGTGACGTCGTCATTGTCGTCGTCATCGTCGCCGCAGGAAAAAAAGAACACCAGTAGAATAATTGCCGCCGGCGCGAGCCATTTCGTCATTTTCATTGTCAGCCGCCTGTTTACAGTTGATGGATGAAAAAACAATTCGTTTATAACTATATCAGTTGGGCATTTTGCTTCAATGCTTCGATTCGCATTTCAATCGCTAAAGCGTCCATCGCTGTAAAAACGATCAAGCAGCCTGTCCTTATCCTCAAAGCGCTCGATAAGCCAAACGGAAAGGCCGCCGGCGTCTTTGGGCAATTCATCGAGAGGGAATCTATGCACGTGGATATGAACCCGGTCGACCAGACCCTTCATCAATCGCCACAAACTCGGCGCGCTCTGCTCGTATCCGATGGCGACGTCGTAGACGGCGCCTGTCCGGTCGCGCAAAGCCTCGACGGCGGCTGTAAATCCCCTGGTTCGCGGAATGAGAACGTGCCGGGGTGAAAATATTCCGCGCCGTCTTGCGTATGCGCGGCTTCGCTCCAATTTTTCCGGCGTCAGCCGCGTGCCTTCGACAAAATTGATGAACCAGAAAGGAAGGTTGTTCCGCGTGATTTTAGAAAAAGTGTCATCAAGGCGGGCGCGGTCAATATCCCAATTTCTTTTCAGGAAAATGCAGTTGACGAAACGCAATCCCCAGCCGATTCCGGGCCAGAATTTGATGGAGTCTTTGGCGAAATAACTTAAATCTCCAAGGCGGCCGTATTTGTGAACCAGGGCGAACAAGGCCACGGCGTCGGCGAAACTTTGATGATTAACGATAATCACGGCGTTTTCGTCGGTTTTCAGTTCGTCGCCGGTCATGATGAATTGCACGCCGCAGATATTTTTCGCCCACCACACGGCGACCGACAGCCAGATGGCGGGTATTTTTTGATTCGCCTTGAAAAAAGCGTTTTTGGAAAAGGGCAGGAAAACGAGACTGATGAATTGCACGGCGTTGACGATAAACACCGTGTGGAAGAAAAAGGCGGCGGCCAAAGAACCTTTCAGCGCGCGATAAACGCGGGCAAAGGTTTCTCCCGTTTTTTTCAGGGTTTTTAGCGGCATGGGGCTGATTGACCCGTCATGAAAAATCAACGGCCGAATTTTAAAGAAAAATAACCACATACGCAAAAACGAGGAGTCTTTGCGTAGTGGTTATTTCAATATTCAAAGATTCTTTTCGATCCTTGCAGGTGAATTTCACCGGCTCACATGATCGAGTCCTTGAACCCTTTCGACAGTTTCATTTTCACGGCGGTTTTGGCCGGAATCCATATTTTCTCTCCCGTGGCCGGATTTCGTCCCTCCCGGGCCTTGCGCTCGGATTTGACGATTTTGCCGATTCCGGGGAGTGCGAAGGAACCGGAGGATTTCACTTCCTCGGTCGCCAGCGCCGCCAGATCATCGAAGAAGGCTACAACGGCTTTTTTCGGCAAGCCCGTTTTTTTGCGCGAAGTGAGCCAGAATCTGCGACTTGCTCATGGATTTGTTTTTGTCTCCCATGCGTCCCTCCAAATAGTTTCTTTATGCAGTCAATTCTTTTTCGATTCGGGTGAATCGCGTGTATTTTCTAGTCCCAGTCTATATCGTCGTCCCACCAGTCATCGTCGTCGCCCCACCATCCTCTTTCTTCCGAGTATGGCAGGTCGTCCGACGTCAGATCCGAAACTCCGTCGATTTCCGTCACTGCCAGCGCGGCGTCGGAAATGGTGTAGAGATAGTCGCCGATCACCACGCATCGCCGCACCGTGGGCAGATCGCCGAAATAATCGCTTCCGGCTTCCGCCTGATAATCGCTGTGATCGATGTAACCCAGGAAATTGAAACCGTCGGCGCCGGTCACGTTGTACAGGTACACGCCGGAGTAGGCGGCGTCATCGGGGGGAGCTTCGTCGGAAAAAGTCGGGGCGTCGCCGGAATTCCCGCCGCCCGGTTCTGTTTCTCCCACGTCGTCATCGTCTCCCCAGTCATCGTCATCCACATCATCATCCCACCAGTCGTCGTCTCCCCAGTCGTCCCAATTCCAGTTCTTGACGGGCACCGCCATCAGATTGTCGGGGCTGTAGTAAAGGAATGCCTTGTGGTCGTACATGGCCTCGGAGGAAGCTCCCCAACCTTCGGCGACGACCTGCCGGAAAGCCAGCGAGGGATTGGCGAAGTCGGAAATATCGAAAAGTTGAAGAACAACGCCGCCGCTCGATCCCCATTCGTCTCCGTCCTCGCCGATGGTCAGGATGTGGTCTCCGTCGAAGGGATGGATATATGTGGAGAATCCGGGAATCGCCAGTTCGCCGACGATTTGCGGGTCCGCCGGATTTGACAGGTCGATGGTGAACAGCGGGTCCGTTTGCTCAAAGGTCACCAGATAACCCTTGTGGCCGATAAACCGCGCGGATTTGATTTCTTCGCCCGGCGCGACGCCGTCGATCTGGCCGAAAACCTCAAGGTCTCCGTCGACATCCTTTAATACGTGGATATAGTTGCGCAGGTCCGACCACCATCCCGTGGAAGCCGCCACGCGCAGATATCCGTCTTTTTCGCTCATGGAAAACTGGTTGAGGATGAATCCGGGAATCTCGCCGCTGGCAGTGTATTCGACCTGGATCTGCTCGCCTTTGAGAACGAATTTGTGGATCCACGATTTTTGCAGGTTGTCGGTATTCGACCATTCAATCCAGGTATCGGCCGTGTTGGCGATGTAAAGGGCCTCGGTTGAGGCGTAAATCATCTGCCCGTCGGCCAGAAGGGCGACATCCGGCAGTTTGGTCAGCGGGGCGTCGAGGTTGACGGTCATCACCGTGGACACGCTGTGTCCCATGGGATCGTCGGGCCGGAAATAATCCTCGCACTCGGAAATGAATCCGGCGTCGCTTCCCTGGCCGGTGATGTCGAAGTAACGCGGAAGCCAGTCATCCAGAGTCATGGATGTGATCTGCTGGCGGATCTGGTTCATGAGGTTGTCGTAAGCGGCGCGCATCGCCTGTTCGTCGAGTTCCCCACCCTGGACATAAGGCCAGGGATCGATCCACGTGTTGTAATCAAGGTTCATCGGGTCCGTATTGATCACCAGACGCATGAGATTGTCGATGAGCCGCGATTGCAGATAAGCGCCTTCCAAATACAGTTTGCGGATAACGCTCGGATGGGCGGGATCCGAAGTGTCGACGAACGTCAAAAGTAAAATGTTCCAGTACAGACTATCCCGCGAGACTCCGGGCCAGACATCCTCCGGCAGTTGACCGGGATCGGTCATGGAGAACACCACGACGAGGCCGTCATAGATGAACATTTCCAGGGTTTGTCCTTCGATCTCCAGGCGGGACAGTTCGTGTGTTTCGCCCGCCGGGACGGGATCGAAAAGCATCAGGTTGCCGCCGGCGAGAAGGTACAGCATTTCCCCGTCGGTTTTCACGATGTCGGCTTCGTCGACGCCGGTTTCCTGGACGTTCGTGTCGGAGTAGTCGTCATCGTTATCGGCCTCATCGTCGTCGCCGGCCTGATCGTCGTCATTCACCGGAACGTCGTCATCGCCGTCATCATCCCAGGCGTCGTCGTCCCAGCCGTCGTCATCCCAGGCGACGTCATCGTCCACATCGTCGTCCCACCAGCCTTGTCCATACCAGTCCACGGCGTTTTCGTAATTTTCATCGATGGCCCGTTGCGCCTGTAAAATTAATCCGCGCTGAATCCACTCCAGCACTTCCTCGCAATCCTGACATCGATGAAGCCCTTCTTTTGTGGATACGTCGTCGTCATTATCGTCGGTGTCGTCATCGGCGTATGAAGAAAAATCATCGTCGTCATCATCGCCGGCGTCGGGCTTTTCACACGCCGTCATTGAAGCCAGACACCACGCCAGCATTAAAACGAAAAATATCATTGGTTTTCCACGCATTATTCCATCCTCCAAATCAGATGCCCCTGCGTGCTATTGAACATATCACCAGCGGTATAATAACACATATAAAAAAAAGTAAAATCATTAAATATCTTGACGCTCAAAACTTACGCCGTGGCCTGAATATCCGATTTTCGTGATTTACAAGACATGCAAAAGCTCGATTTGGCGAGATCCAGAAAAATAATTTTCTTTCCAGCCTTCTTGCAGGTGGTCATGAAAGTACGGTAATCCTCGAAGAACCAGAAAATTGAACACTGGATCAGTTCGTCATACAATGTCGCCGACGATCATAAGGAGAATTACAATTATTTTTCCACCGGGCATATTTTTCAAATGGCTGCGCTATTTCATTTTAACGCTAGTCGTGGAGGCGCCGGTCTATACGCTGATTTCGAGAAAGGATGTGCCGGCCCGGCGGGCAGTATTGGCTGCCGTCGCATGCAGCGCGGTGACGCATCCGCTGCTGTGGTTCGCGTGGAAGCCCATGATAAAGGCTATTGGGGGCGGATATTCAACCTATATCGTCTCGGGAGAGCTTCTGGTCGGCGTCATCGAGGGATTCATATTTTACGCCGTCGCCAGGCCTTCGAAATTCTCCACGGCCCTGGGCGCGTCATTTATCGCCAACGCCTGCAGCTATGGGGTGGGCGCCGTATGTAACTATTATCGACTGTTGGCATGATACGGTTTATAAACTGTTGCGAAATAAAAAATAACCGGCTTAATATTGAGACAACACCGCATGGAAAAAGGCTCTTGCCGGAAAGGAATGACGTGAGATTTTCAAAATCTGTTTTGATGATGCTCATCGCGGGCGTCGCGCTGATAGCGGGCGTTGCATTGATTCCGCGGCCGGATCTCGACGCGAAAACGGCGCACGACGGCGTTTTTTCCATTTCCGCGACGGATATCAGGCAAGCCATGGACAAGGCGGCGGCGTATGAAAAGCAGGATAACCACGCTAGGCGTCTCATGAGCGTGCACATCGATATCGACAAATCCGTCGCGTCCGACTGGCGGCGCGTCGGCGACGAAAGCGGTGCGCCTTTTATGCTTCTGACCGTGCGCGCCGAAGATGCTTTTTTCATTCGTCCGCATTTTCGCGTGCGCCGCGCGGCTTTGCAATCGATCACGTTTTACGGCGCCGCCGATGCCCGGCAGTCGATGGAGCGAACGCCCAGGCCGGGCGTGGACGGATGGTGGGGGCCGGTGGTTTTCGGCGATACATTGTTCATGAAAATTTCCGGCTTGGAAATCCCGGACCTGGTCATCGATAAAATCAGTTACGGCCTCAAATCCTTTCGCGGCGATGAAAAGGAGCAAAGCTGCCACCTGGATGCCAACTGCTATCCCGACTGGGCCGGCGTGATCGACGGAATCGGCATGATGCAGTTCGAGTCCGAAGATTATGGATTCACTTGCACCGGCAGCCTTTTGCGGGATATTCACGGCACGCGAAGACCGTGGTTTCTCACGGCGAATCATTGCATCGACGATCAGGACGAAGCCGAGTCCCTGACCGTCTACTGGAATTTCGAGAGCTTGCAGTGCGACGGACCCGCGATCGCCCTGACGGCCTGCGATATCAACGAGGGCGCCGACTACGTGGCGGGAAGCGATATCTCGGACTATGCGCTTTTAATGTTGCATGACGATCCTCCTTTCGGCATCCCCTTCCTGGAGTTTTCTCTGGATGATATGGCCGTCGACGAGCCGATTGCGGTTATCCATCAGCCGGGCGCGACCTTTAAGCGAATTTCTTTCGGCGTCGGCACGGGCGATCAGCAGAACTTCTGGACCGTCGTTTACAACCAGGGATCGACGGAAGACGGATCTTCGGGAGCGCCGCTTTTCAATCAGCAGAAAAAGATCGTCGGACAACTGTCCGGCGGCGACGCGGCCTGCTACTGGATGCGCGGCGAAGATAAATTCGGCAAGATGGGATCTTCCTGGCTCCTGGGTCTCGAAGAATATATGTCGAGCGAATCCACGACCACGAGCACCACGACCACCACGATTCCCGGCGAAGATAATGACGATGACGATGACGATGACGATAATCCCATATACGACGATGACGACGACGAGGAACCATCCTCCGCGCGCTCTTCCGGCGATGACGACGATGACGGAGGCTGCGGCTGCTGAATTCGTGATGCTTGATTCGTCGTTCGGATTTCGGTCCTGCAAATACGTGGCTTTCTTCTGAGCCGTGCACGGCAGATTCGCCTCAAGTGAGTGGTCAGTGGTTAGTGGCCAGTGATTAGAACAGAGCCGCGCACGGCAAATTCGCCTAAAGCGTCAGCGAAGGCGAATGAGTAAGCGGGTTGAATACGCCCTTGCAAGCCGGGAAAAAAATATCCGCGACCCCGCGCACAAGGAAGCTAAGTTTACACCGGCCGGTGAATCCGCTATAAAAATTGCTCGGAAGGATACATTCGAAAAATTTGGGAGTTTGCCATGATCGGTGTCGTTTCATACGGCGGTTACATTCCCCGCCTGCGCCTGAATCGCATGAGTGTTTTTCAATCCATGGGTTGGCTGACTCCGGCGGTCATCATGGTGGCGCAGGGCGAGCGGTCTTTTTGCAACTGGGACGAAGACAGCCTGACGATGGCCGTGGCCGCGTCCCGGGCGTGCCTGGCGGGCCTGGACAAATCCGGCGTGGACGGCCTTTTTCTGGGATCGACCACGCTTCCCTTCTCCGACAGATCCTGCGCGGGAGTCGTGAAAACGGCCCTGAACCTGCGTGACGACGCCCTGACCAGCGATTTCACGACCACGCTGCGCGCGGGAACCGGCGCGATGTTGTCGGCCCTGTCCGCGGTGAAAAGCGAGGATCGAAATCAGGTTCTGGTTTCCGCCACGGACAAGCGCCGCGCGAAGGCGGCCTATTTTTACGAACTGTGGTTCGGCGACGGCGCCGCATCGGTGCTGGTGGGAAGGGAAAATGTCATTGCCGAATTCCTGGGTTCGTACAGCGTGTCCCACGATTTCGTGGACCATTACCGCGGCGAACTGAATACATACGACTATATGTGGGAGGAGCGCTGGGTGCGTGATGAGGGATACTCCAAGATTATCCCCGAGGCCGTGACGGGTCTGCTTAAGAAATTGTCGATTACCATGGACGACGTGGACAAGCTGGTGTTCCCCTGTTTTTTCAAGGCCGAGCATAAAAAGATCGCGAAAAAGCTGGGCGCCGGGCCTGAAAAAACGGCCGACAACATGCACGAAGTTTGCGGCGAGACCGGCGCCGCGCATCCCCTGGTGATGTTCGTCAAGGCCCTTGAGGAATCCAAGCCCGGCGACCGGATACTTGTGGCGGGATTCGGGCAGGGATGCGACGCGCTGTATTTCCGCGTAACGGATAATATCAAAAAGCTCCCGGCGCGTTTTGGAATAAACGGCGCCCTGGCGCGCCAAAAGCCCGTCGACAATTACACAAAGTTCCTGAAATTCAGGGACTTGATTAAAACCGAGACCGGAATCCGCGCCGAAGCGCCGACGCAGACCGCCATGACGACGCTGTGGCGCAAGCGGAAAATGATTCTGGGCCTCGTAGGCGGCAAATGCCGCGAGTGCCAGACGCCGCAGTTTCCCAAACAGGATATCTGCGTGAATCCCAAATGCCTCGCCGTGAACACGCAGGATGATTACGAGTTCGATCAGGTGCCCGCCACCGTCAAGACCTATACCGGCGACATGCTGGCCGTTTCCGTGGATCCGCCGAACATTTACGGCATGGTGCAGTTCGAAGGCGGCGGGCGCTTCATGTCGGATTTCACCGACTGCGAGTTGGACCAGGTGCGCGTGGGCCAGCCGGTGATGATGTCGTTTCGAAAACGATACACCGACGCCGAGCGCGGCTTCACCGGATATTTCTGGAAAGCGGTTCCCATGACGACGGAGAAGAAAAAGGCCGACGAGGCAAAAGAAGATGAAGACGCCCCGAGCGTTTTGGATATTTTTGCAAAGATGCAGGAGGTTTTCCGCGCCGACAAAGCCGAAGGGCTGGATATCGTTTTTCAATACAAGATTTCCGGTCCCCAGGGCGGCGAGTGGCACCTCATTATCAAGGATCAGAAATGCGAATTGGTCGAGGGCATGCACGCCGTCCCCACGACCACGCTGTCGTCATCGGATAAGGATTTCGTGGCGATCAGCCTGGGCAAACTCAACGCCATGGAGGCGTTCACCAGCGGAAAACTCAAAGTGGACGGCGATTTGATGAAGTCGCAGCTATTGGGCAAGCTCTTTAAATTTTAAGGCTGAAATAGGAAGGCTGAAATAGAAAGGATGAAGGCTGAAATTTGAAGGCTGAATGTGAAAAGGCGACAACCGACTCAAACAAGCCTGAACCAGTGGATTTAAAATCGAGAACAAAGGCCTTCGCGTTACGAATAATTAACCTTTACTCCTCACTACCCAAGACGACGACTGCTCAAGTCATAGGCAAGCAAATCCTTCGATCCGCAACTTCTGTTGGAGCGAGTTATCGCGAAGGAACAAGAAGCCGAACAAATACGGAATTTATCAGTAAACTAGCGTTAAGCACGCAGGAACTTGAGGAAACGATTTATTGGATGGAGCTGCTCGTCGAGGCGAAAATAGTATCGCAAAAACGGCTGAATGAATTGATGAACGAGGCGAATGAACTCATGGCAATTCTTGTTACGTGCATAAAAAACGCAAAGCAAAAATCAAAGGGATAGAGCCAAATAGGGAGGGGAGATGGAACGGATAAATATTGTTGAGAAGGTTTGCATCTTTTCATCCTTCCTCCTTCCTATTTCATCCTTTATTACGGAGTAAAACATGGCTACAGGAATCAAGGACAAGGTCGCGATTCTCGGAATGGGTTGCACGCGCTTCGGCGAACGCTGGGAAGTGGGAGCCGAGGAACTCATGGTGGAAGCTTTTACGGAATGCGTGGATGACGCCGGAATCGACCGGAAGGAAATTCAGGCGGCATGGTTTTCCACGTGCATGGAGGAGATCAACGTCGGCAAAAGCGCCCTGCCCATGTCCACGGCCCTGCGCCTTCCGCGAATTCCCGTCACGCGCGTGGAGAATTACTGCGCCAGCGGCACCGAGGCTTTTCGCGGCGCGGTTTACGCCGTGGCTTCCGGCGCATGCGACATCGCCCTGGCTCTGGGCGTGGAAAAGCTCAAGGATACGGGTTACGGCGGCTTGCCCAATCCCGGTTCGGGCGCCGGCGCCCTGACCTGGCTGTGGTATCCCAATCTGACGGCCCCGGGCGTTTTCGCGCAGCTCGCCAGCGCTTATGCGGCCAAGTACAAAATTCCCGACCAGGATCTGAAACGCGCCATCGCCACGGTTTCCGTCAAAAGCCACGAAAACGGCGTGCTGAATCCCAAGGCCCACCTGCGCAAGAAGGTGACGGTGGATCAGGTCATGGCCTCTCCCATCATCGCGCATCCTTTAGGCCTTTACGATTGCTGTGGCGTCAGCGACGGCTCGGCGTGCGCGATTGTCACCACGGTGGAAAAGGCTAAAGAGATGGGCCGGGGCGACATCGTTTCGGTCAAGGCCCTGCAACTCGCCCTGTCCAGCGGTGAAGAAATGGCTTTTAACGAATGGGACGGCGATCATTTCATGACCACGGACAAGTGCAGCGTCATGGCTTATAAAGAGGCGGGCATCACGAATCCCCGCGAGGAAATCAGCATGATGGAAGTGCATGACTGTTTTTCCATCACCGAACTTGTAACGTATGAAGACCTGCATATTTCCGAAAGAGGACAGGCGGTCAAAGACGTGATGGACGGCATGTATCATCGCGACGGCCAGGTGCCCTGCCAGGTGGACGGCGGCCTCAAATGTTTCGGACACCCCATCGGCGCTTCGGGCCTGCGTATGATATATGAAATGTACTTGCAGCTTAACGGGCGCGCCGGCGACAGGCAGATCGAAAATCCGCGCTACGGCCTCACCCACAATCTGGGCGGTTTCCCGTTCATGAACGTTTGCAGCATCGCCATCGTGGGCAAGTACGAGAAGTGAAATACCATGGTACACGAGGAAACGAATAAGAACACCTTGAGGGAATACTAATGGAAGATCATAAAGCATATCATTTTATGATTGGTTTCGTCGGACCTCTTGGAGCAGGATGTACTACGGCAGCGGAGAAAATCCAGGAAGTATTTGAAGAAAAATTCGCTCAATTTATAAATCCTGTGTGTATTCAACTCAAAGTTTCCGATTGGTTTAGAGAACATTTACAACAAAAAATTCCAGATTGGGAAAAGCTCACTCCTTGTCAGAAAAGAGCCGAGCTACAGAAGATCGGCAATGAGTGGAGGCAAGAAGACAATAAATCTATCGCCGACTATGCTATTGAGCGCTCTATGTCCGAGAGACAAGTTGATGATCGAGAAAAACCGATAGTATTTCTCTCCATCCTTGATTCGCTGAAAAATCCAGCGGAGGTCGCGAGACTCAGAGAGATTTATGGCAAGAATTTTTATTTGATTGGAATTACAGCGGATTTGGATGTTCGATGGGGTAAGCGGCTTCAGAAAAAACCCGGATGGGGTGATGTTGCGAAGAATCAATTTATAAATATCGACGATCGGGACAGACTTGAGAGGGACACCGCAACAGGTGATAAAATTCCCTGGGGGCAGCGTGTTGGGGAAACATTTTTATTGTCCGATTACTTTATCATCAATAATGGTGAGGATCGACGTTTTGAAGAGTTAAAAAAAGAACTTCGTCGAGTTTTGGACATTTGTTTTTCAAATCCCTTTCTCAGTCCGGATGCAGACGAAGTATTTATGCATGAGGCATGGGCGGCCGGATGTAGATCACTATGTTTATCTAGACAGGTTGGAGCCGCCATCGCCGATTCGAAGAAAAATCTGATTTCCATAGGTTGGAATGAAGTTCCCCAATACGGTGGAGGTTTATATTCCAACGATTCGGAAAAGGATTGCCGGTGTGCAAGTTATAATGAAAGTTGCCGTTGCGATGTCGCCGATGTAAAATTGGAAAGATATTGCCGCAATAATCGGCATCAAGAAAAAATTATTGAAGAAATAATAAATAATCTCGGGAGTGATTGGGAAAAATTCGCTGAGAACGAGGGATTCGCCGGAGAAACGGTAAGGCGTGTTTTAGGATCAAGCCGAATAAAAGATCTGCTGGAGTTTTCAAGAGCGGTGCACGCTGAAATGGAAGCGTTGATTTCCGTCGCCCGAACCGGCTCTCAAGGATTGTCTGGAGCCACGATGTACGTAACGACTCAGCCTTGCCACGTGTGCGCCCGGCATATTGTTGCAGCGGGAATTGAGGAGGTGGTTTTCATTGAGCCATATTATAAGAGTCTCGCGCAAGATCTTCATGGCGACGCACTAATTATTGCTAACACGAAACCCGATGGTGTGGTATGGTTCAGACAGTACTCGGGAGTTGCGCCCAGAAGATATTTGTCAACATTCAAATTGGCTGGTGAGGTAGAGAGAAAATTGGATGGCAGGAAAGCAGACTCTTTCTCAATCAATTATCTTGCAGAGTCGTCGAGGCTGGGATACAAGAAGGGAACGGGCGAATTTTTCTTGGACTCGGAATTGAAGCTTTATCCAAGTTCAACACAGGAAGGGGACGACAAATGACTCAAAAAGGCAACGGCGCAGGAAATGTCCCTAAAACAAAGGCTATGAAATCCGCTTCGAAAATATTTGCTCAAATCAGGCAGAACAAATTAAGAGCCATGTCAAAAACTCTTCATGAAATCCGCTCTTCAAAAAAAACTTCGATTTCATGCAAATGTAGCGCAAAATAGCACATCGGCTCATTCATCTTCGCATGCCGCACATAAACTGCTACAATCTGTTCGCTGAATGCTCATTCCATAAAGGAGATTGCGTTGCCAAACCGTAATCATGCTTTGATCATCGCTCTTATTGCTTTGATCACACTCGCTATTTTCGTCGTCCAAACATCGTGCGGGTGCGGCGATGACGATGACGACAACGATGATGCGACGAATTTCAATTATGAATTGCTCGACACGGTATACGTGGATAAAAGCTACACCGGCGCTGACGCCGACGGCAGCATCATGCGTCCTTTTCCTACGATACAGGTCGGCCTCGGTTACGCGGCGCCCGGCGCGACAGTGTACGTGGCGCCGGCGGTCTATCCGGAAAACCTGACATTTCCGTCCCGCGACAACCTGACTCTCACCGGCTGGGGAACAAAAAGCGACGACATGCCCACGGTGCAGGGCAACGGCGAAGGTCCCGCCATCACCGCCGGCGAAGTCAATAACCTGACGATTACAAATATCGCTGTTGAAGGCGGCAAGATCGGTATTTACTTAAGCGGCGTAAAGGATTTCAACGTCGCGCACGGCATGATCCAGCGCAATGAACTGACCGGGGCATACGCGCTTCAATCTCAAGGCCAGTTTACGGACAATATCATCAGCGAAAACTCATCGCTGGATGACGGGCAATACGGTTTCGGCGTTCAAGTCAGCGACTCATCGACGGTGAGTTTTTCGGAAAACACGATCTCCGGCAACAGCTCCGTCGGCGTCATAGTCGACAACTCTTCGGTGGAGATGAATCAGAACACGATCGCCGACAACGGAGCTTCCGGCGTCCAGATGTCGGGAAACCTCGACTACGTGAAAGCCACGACGCTGGGATTCACCCTTACCGGCAACACGATAACCGGCAACGGCCAAACCGGCGTTTTGATTCACAACGCGTCGGGAACCATGGAAGACAACACCATCAGCGACACGCAGTCCGGTTCCGATAATCAATACGGATACGGCGTGCAGTTGACGGGCAATTGCACCCTTGATTTCGTCGACAACATGGTGGAGCGAAACGGCATGACCGGCGTCAACGCCACCGGCGGCCCGGTTGTGAAAAACGCCGTGCTTTACAGCGAGCCCGGATCGATCACGCTGAACATGACCGGCAATACGATCCGCGACAACGAAGGCCCGGGCTGCCAGTTTTCCGAAATGACATTGGGCGAGTTTTCCGCCAACGCCGTCGAGAACAACAAAGGCGTGGGCATCCTTCTTCACGCGGTGCAGGGCAGCCTGACAGGCAGCACGGTCACCGGCACCGGAGGCCGCCTGGAGATGGCTCGGGGCATTCAGGCGCAGGGCGGCTCGAACATTATCCTGGATCAGATGGACGTCAGCGACAATCAGGATTTCGGCGTCGTGTATACAACCGCATCCACCGGACTCATTAAAAACGGCGAGTTTTCACGCAACGGCGGTGAAAGTCGCGCAGGCGGCGCAACAGGCGACGGTGTTTCGATCACCGACCGCAGCTTCAACGTCATACTGACCGGCAACTCGATCAAGGATAACGCTCGCGCGGGCGTTTTGTTCGACGGAACCTCGGGAAGTCTCAGCGACAATGAAATCACCGGCAACGCCTGGGGCCTGATCCTTCAGGAAACCGGCGAGGTGACGAATTCGGATGATAATGACATTCACGACAACGAAGAGGATTTCGTCGATTCCCCGGACGGGGAAGTGGTCGATCCGCCGGAAGATGAGGCCCCGCTGGACGAGCCCGCCGACATCGAGGAGCCGGCGCCGCCCATCCCGGACGGAACCACGACCACGACGATAACCACGACGACCACCGCTCCGGCGACGACAACATCCACGCAGTCTCCGACAACCACTACAACGACAACGCTGACGGAGCCTTCGACAACGACAACGACTACAACGGTTACTACGGCGCCGCCGACCACAACGACGAGCACCACGACGACCACGGAACCGCCGACCACAACGACGAGCACCACGACGACCACGGAACCGCCGACGACCACAACGACTACTGAACCACCCACCACTACGACAACAACCACGACAACGACAATTGCTCCGACGACGACAACGACGACATTCGTGACAACGACTTCAACGACCAGCACAACGAGGCCCGATCATTGCGAATTCGGTGTGAATTTGCATACGGACGATAATCAGGAATTCCCCGACGTTGCCATAAATCAGTACGGGTATTTCGTTTCGGTCTGGGAATCGCAGGGGCAGAACTCGGTTAACTACGACATTATCGGCCGGCTTTTTAGTGTGGACGGCTCCCCGGTTGGAGCCGAGTTTGCGGTCAATACGGATAACACCAGCGATAAAATCCAATCGGCGGTCGCCATGACCGACAGCGGTGATTTCGTCGTGGTCTGGCAATCCGAAGGACAGGACTCGGACGGCAAAGGAATTTTCGGGCAACGTTTCTTGAGTTCAGGCCAAAAAGAAGGCCAGGAATTTCAAGTCAACACTTACGTGGCCGGCGACCAGATCGCGCCCGATGTGGCGATGGATAAATTCGGCAATTACATGGTTGTCTGGCAGTCGTTCGGGCAGGACGGGGATTCGGGAGGCATATTCGCGCAGCGCTACGACTACAACGGCGATATGCTCGGAAGCGAGTTTCAGGTCAACACGAATGGCGCGGATCAACAGGACAATCCCGCCGTCGCCATGAACGGATCAGGCTTGTCCGTCGTGGTTTGGGAATCCAGGCCCGATGGCGAAACCCCTTACGCGATCGTCGGCCAAAAGTTCGACGACGAGGGAAATCCGTCCGAGGGTGAATTCCAGGTCGCCTCGCAGGTATCCACGGATCAACTCGAACCGGCCGTCGCCATAAACACTGATACTGGATTTGTCGTCACGTGGCATTCCGATCCGGACGGCGGGGCCGTCAACAACATTTACGCCCGGCGCTTCGGCCTCGACGGCGTAGCGGCCGGCGAGGAGTATCAGGTCAGTTCATACGAGGGCGTCGATCAGGATCACAGCGCGATCGCCATGGATCCCAGTGGCGGAATTCTTGTCACGTGGACCGCGCAGGTCCAGGACGGGGACGGCGGCGGAATTTACGGCCGGTATTTCGATCAATACGATGATCCCTTTGGGGGAGAATTCAGAATCAATACGACCACGGATTATTCCCAAAGCTGCCCGTCGGTCGCCATGGATGAGTACGGGAATTCCGTCATTGCCTGGATATCGGAAAATCAGGACGGCGACCTGATGGGCGTTATCGGCCAGATGTACGACAATGACGGCTTCCCGCGTTGCCCGCCGCCGACAACGACCACCACGACAAGCACAACAACGACGTCAACTACGACAACAACAACGCCGCCCACAACGACCACGACGACTCCGCCGACGACCACGACAACGACGACGACCACCACAACATCCACAACGACAACAATTATCGCGACTACAACCACGACGACTACGACGTTCCCGCCCGGGTGCGAAATACAGGTTAATACTTACACCGCGGATGCTCAGAATCAGCCAGCAATCGCCATGGACGATTCAACAGGTATTGTCGTTGTGTGGGCTTCCCAGGTGGCTTTTCTGGACACAGATATCTATGGCCGGCGATTCGGGCTTGACGGCAAACCGGAGGGCGGTGAATTCGTCGTCAACACCTATACAACGGCAAAGCAGGGCTCGCCTTCCGTAGCCATGATCGACGGAGGGGCATTTGTCGTCGTTTGGGACTCGGAAGAGCAGGACGGGGACAGCAAAGGTATTTTCGAGCAAAAATTCGATGAGAACGGCGATCCCGACGGCGCGGAAATCCAGGTCAACGTCACCACCACGCTGACTCAATCTTCGCCGGATATCGCCATGAACGATGACGGAGACCGGGTCGTGGTATGGCAGGATTCCTCCGGCTCAGACGGCGACGGATATGGAGTTTTTGCTCGGTACGCCGGTGCCGGTTCAGGATATGGCGGTGAGTTCCAGGTCAATACATACACGACAAGCAGTCAGGCGTCGCCGTCCGCCGGAATGGATATGAACGGAAATTTCGTCGTGGCCTGGCAATCCAACGGCCAGGATAACGGAAATCAGGGAATATACGCGCAAAGATATGATTCCAGCGCTAATCCCGTCGGCGGCGAATTTCGCGTCAACTCCTCGAATCGAGGAGCCGAGATCCAACCGGATGTTTCCATGGATGATGCCGGCAACTTTACGGTTGCGTGGTCTTCAAGCGATGACGGGGACGCGACGGGCGTCTACGCACAACGATACAACAGCCTGGGCAATCCCCAGGGCGGTGAATTCCTCGTCAATTCACACACTGACAACCAACAACAAAACACCAGGGTCGTCCAGAGTCCCGTGGCCGGTCCTATTGTAGTCTGGCAATCCTATGAGCAAGACGGTGGGGGATTCGGAGTCTACGCGCAGCGCTATAACTCGAATGGAAGCGCCAACGGCTCCGAATTCAGGGTCAACACGACAACTGTCGCCAATCAATATGCTCCGGTTGTAACCGTGAATAATTACGGGATCTTTGCCATCGCGTGGACTTCCGCGGACCAGGATTCATCGGATGACGGCGTGTTTATGCAAATGTATTATAATGATCAGGATTACATCTGCCCTCCGGCGACCACAACAACTACTACGCTTCCGACAACAACAACGACTCCGCCGACGACCACGACGACAACGATCACCCCTCCCACCACGACAACCTATGAGCCGCCGACCACGACGACAACCACCACGACGACCGCTCCTCCGACGACCACGACGACAACTGTCGCGACGACCACGACCACGACGAGCACGACGCATCCGCCGGGTTGTGAAATACTCGTCAATACGACCGTTGCGAATGCCCAGGAATGGCCCGCCATTGCCATGAATGATTCCAATATCGTTGTTGTATGGGCGCACGAAGTTCTTACGACGGATGACGACGTATACGGGCAGCGCTTCGCAATGGATGGAACTCCGGCCGGCTCGCAATTCATGATCAATACCTATACGTCGGGATGGCAGCGCTTTCCCGCCGTGGCCATGGACGATTTCGGGGCTTTCACCGTGGTTTGGGAATCATATCAGCAGGACGGAGACACGTACGGCGTTTACGGTCAGAAATACGATTCCGCCGGCGCCGCCGACGGCGGCGAATTCCAGGTCAATACGGAGACAACCGGCTACCAGGGATTGACGGACGTTGCCGTAAACGACAACGGCGACCTTGTTGTCGTTTGGGTGGACAACAATGATCTGGACGGCGACGGATACGGCATATTCGGACGCCATGCGAGCGCAGGCGGCGCATTCGGCGATCAGTTTCAGGTCAATACTTATACGACCAGTGATCAAAACGCTCCCGAAGTGGCGATGGATGCGAACGGGAATTTTGTCGTCACGTGGAAAAGCACCGGGCAGGATTTTGGCGGCGTCGGGATTTACGCACAAAGATTCGACGCGACGGCCACTCCCGCCGGATCGGAATTTCTCGTCAATGCCGCGGGCTCTTCAAACGAAGACGCTCCCGATGTATCCATGGATGAATCCGGCAACTATACGATCGTTTGGGAAACGCCAAGCGACGGCGACTCCACGGGAATATACGGGCAGCGATACGACAACACGGGTCTGGCGCTGGGCGGCGGTTTCCTGATCAATTCCTATACCACCGGTGTACAGGAAGATCCGGCCGTTGCCGTAAGCCCCGTGGGCGGTTTCGTGGTCGCCTGGGAGTCATATAATCAGGACGGAGACAATTGGGGAGTTTTTGCGCGACGCTACAACGACGCCGGCGGCCCCGCCGTCCCGGAATTTCGCGCGAACACAACCTACATCGACATTCAAAGCGAACCGGCTATCGCAATGAACAGCAACGGTCAATATGCCGTCGCCTGGGCGTCAGTGGACCAGGACGGCGCCGATGAAGGCATATATATGCAGATCTATTCCGCCACTGATGACTATATCTGCGCGCCATGATGCGGCGATTATTCGATAGAACGCTTGAAAAGCTTCAAATTCTTTTTGGTTCTTCGAGGATTACCGTACTTCTTCATTTCATGATGAAGTACGGTAATCCTCGAAGAACCTTCTTTTTTGTTCTCATATTATTTGTGACGGCCATTTTTACCATGCCGATCCTGTTTGCCTCGTGCGGGTGCGGCGACGACGATGATGACGACGATACGCAAGAGTCGGATGACGACGCCGAACTTCTCGACAAAGGCCCCGGATTTATCCGGGGTTCACAAGATGCACGAAAGTCCTATCGTCTCATCGGGATGATAGGGAACTTTGATGCCCCCTTTTTCACCACTGCGGGTTTTCATTGAGAAGGTTGCCCATGACCTCCGGGTCCTGGGGCCTTGAAAAGAAAAATCCTTGCGCGTATTCGCAACCGAGGGATTTTAGGAATTCCATATCTTCTTTCGTTTCCACGCCCTCGGCAATCACGTCCATCCCCAGATTGTGCGCCAGATCCACGATGGTTTTGACAAATATTTTATTCCGGGAATGCTCGCCCATTTGTGAAATGAAAGTCCGGTCGATCTTCAGCGTATCGACGTGAAACTTATGCAAAACGCTTAAGGAAGAATAACCCGTTCCGAAATCGTCAATGCATAGCCTGACGCCTTCCTTGTGGAGATTTTCCAGCACCGATGTGATGATTTCCGAGTCGTTCAACAGGATTTTTTCGCTGACCTCCAGGCCGAGTTGCAGGCTGCCGGCCTCGATGCCGACGTCCTCGATGATTTGCCGCACGATTTCCGCCAGTCCCGGCCTGGCGAATTGGCGGATCGAAAGATTCACGTTGATGCGCAAGGGAGTGCTGTTGTCGGCAAGCGTTTTCCATTCGCGCAGCCGCTTGCAGGATTCCTGCAGCACCCATTGACCCAGCGGAACAATCAGCCCCGTGTCCTCGGCCAAAGGAATGAAGGTTTTGGGATTGAGCCGGCCCTTGCTCTCATGCTCCCAGCGCACCAGGGCTTCCATGCCGGATATGCGGCCCGTGGATAATTGAATAATCGGCTGATAAAAAACCTTGAACCGCTCGTTCTCCAAGGCTTTGCGGATGTCCGTCTCCAGCTCGAGCTGCTCCATGGCCTGCTTGTGCATTGCCTCGTCGAACAGCACGTAACGCGCCCGTCCCTGGCTTTTCGCCCGGTACATGGCCGTATCGGCGTCGCGAAGAACCTCGTTGGGATAATTGTATCCGGCGCTGCTCAGAGCGATGCCGATGCTGGCCGAGGTGAATATTTCCTTCTGGTTGAGCTTGATGGGAGCTTTCAATTCCTCGTTGATTCGTTGAGCCACGTGCGTGGCGTCCTTGACGGCGCTGATGCTGTCCAAAAGGATCGCGAATTCATCTCCGCCCAGACGGGCCACGGTGTCGTGAGGCCGGACGATGCGCGTCAAGACCTTGGCGACGGTTTTGATGACCTCGTCGCCGGCGTGGTGCCCGAGACTGTCGTTGATCAGCTTGAAACGATCGAGATCGACGAAAAACACGGCGTACATATAATCCTTGTGCCGCCGGGCTTTTTCCACGGCCATGTCGAGCTGCTCCACGAACCAGGTTCGGTTGCGCAGATTGGACAAAGGATCGCGAACCGAAATGACTTTCAGTTGCTCGTCGGCTTTTTCCAGCCCCCGGATCATGCGCACAAGAGCCCACAAGGCTGATAGTGTCAGAAGAGCGGCAAAAACCCAAATCAAAGTCAAAGCAAACCCTCCGAATATTTTGCTCTACGCGGCCGGATAACGATATTGAATAAAATCCATTTATTTTGACGTTGTATATATGTCCAAATAAAGGAAAACGGTCAAGGATCAATTCAAAACAGGCATCGGTCTAACAAAAAAAACGCAAGCGGTCTCAAGCCGGCTTTTCCTTGGCGGAGGCGCAGTTGATCTGGCGGTGGCAACCCAGTTCGCAGCGGCGCATTTTTGCGACGATTTCAGCGAACTTGGGCGAGTCCATGATCTCGCCGACGGATTGCTCCGTGATATTGCCCGCCGGGGCGAACAGACCGCACAACGTGACGTTGCCCCTGGGATCCACGAAGAATCCGAACTCGTGAACGTTGCAGATGCCCTTGGCCCGGTGCGCCGGATTGTCCATGAGCAGGCGCATGGCGCGAAGGGCGGACAAAGGATTGAGGATTTTACCCCCTTTTTCGCGGCGCGCGATGATTTCATCGATCACGCGCAGCCGCGTATCCCGGTCGGGATGCCAAAGGTCCGGATCGTCGAGCCAGGCGTCGCCGCCGGCGGGACCCCGGGGATTGGTGATCAGTTGCAGATACATCCCCTGCACGCGGTCGTCTTCTTCCAGCGACCCCAGAAAGCCCGGCAGAGCCTCCAGGTTCGCTCCCATCACCACGGTGACCACGTTGCGCCGTATCTCCGGCGCGTTGCCCGCCATGTTGTCCAGAGCTTCGTCGGCGAAGCGATAGGCGTTTTTATCACCGCGCAGCCGGTTGTGCAGCGGGGGCGGCCCGTCAATGGACAGGTTGAAATGTTTGACGCCGGTCAGGGCCAGGCGCCTGGCGGCCTTGGCGTCGATATCCCTTCCGCTGGAGTTGAAATGCACTACGGCGCCGGAGGCGGAAGCGGCCTGCGCGATTTCATCGACGCCCTTGTGAAAAATCGGCTCGCCTCCCGTGATGACGAATTCCACGCCCGGTTGTCTTTTCGCGAGTTGCCGGGCGGCGGCTATCCACGGCTGCCTGGGAAGCTCCGTTGCGTCGCGCATGGGCGGAACGAAACAGAACTTGCATTCGTATCCGCATCGGTCGGTAATGCAGAAAGTGATTCGGGAGGCTTTTTTCATAGTAAGGCATTATACCGTTTGGGACTGAATTGTGCCAAGGGCGCTTTGTGCATATAATCACAAAAATCGATCGTGATTTTCCACAAGAAAAGGAATCATGGCAAAACGGAAAACCATCATAGCCTACGCAGCCTTCTACGGCGTCCTTATATTGGTCCTTTGCGGCTTTCTCGTTTTGAAATTCGGATATTTCATCGGCAACGTCGCCCCGGGGCAGCAGCGCGTGTTCCAGGCTTCGGTTTTCGTCAACAAGTTGTCCGAGGAAAATACGGTCTATTTCGCCGTATCGCAAAAAGCGCCGATCAAGTGGCGAAAGGCCGCGGACGCAGACCCCTTGAAAATCGAAGTCGTGAACATCCAGAGTTTCGGATTTTTCATAGAATACGCCCGGCAGCCCCGATGCACCTTCGACTACAAGGTCGACGCCGCCGAAGGCGCCAGACCCGGTCGATACATATTCAAAATCATTTTCGATTCAGGTTACGAATACGTCGACAACGTCATCGTCAGAAGAAAACTGTTCTAGTAAAACTTTTTCTCATCGAGTTTAACAAGCAGTTGCAGCGTGAGACCGTCGCCGGTCTCTTGCTGCATAAGCAGTCCGAAACCGGGACGCGCTTTGTAAAGCGCGTCGAAGACCCGCGCGGCGTAATGCGGGGGCACGCCTCCGCCGGGGGCGTAGGTCGCCGGATCGTCCGGGCGGGCTTTGGCGACCAGGATCATTTCGCTTCGCTTGATGTAATCCAGAATTTCATCGGGTTCGCTGAGTCCGACGGGCAGCTTCCCGATTCCCGCCATCTCGAAAAGATTGTCCACGGGAAACGTCAGATCGCGCTCCCACAGACCGCCCTGAACCATTTCCGTGAAAGGCGAGTCCATAAGCATCGCCACGCGCCCTTCCTTGTGCTGTTCCCAGATCGTTTCCACGATGCGCGCCGGATCATCGGCGATGGATTGCGGGCGAAGCACCCCGGTTTCCTGAAAGCGCGCGTGGAGCATTTCAACGTCGAGATCTTCGGAAGGTTGCCTCAAGGCGCTATATTGCAAAAAGGCCGCGGAGCAGATCAATAATCCCAATGCCGCCGGAATGAATCGCTTGCCCGCCAGTTTCTTTACAGCCAGCGCGGCCAATACGGCGCACGCCGGAACGACGGGAAGGATGTAGCGAGGCGTGAGCATGGAAAAGATCATCGGGCAAATAAGCAGGGGCGTGAGCATCCACGCTGTTAAAGCGTAGCTTTTTCTGTTGCGCGGCGCGGTGAAGATCCCGGCAAAAGCGGCGACGAAAATCGGCGGGCCCGCGGCGAAGCCCGCCAGCATGCCCACGTAATCCAGGGCGTTGAAGGAACGCGGCTCCATCTGGCTGTAGAAATCCGAAATGATTTTCCGGTCGATGAAAAAAGTATGAATTCGAGGCAAAAGCCAGGTCATTCCGATGAGAAGCCCCAGGATCAGCGCCGTGGTCAGGCAGAAGATGCGCGATTTCGTTCCGGCGGCCGAATCGCTTTTGGAAAAGGCCGGTATCGCGTAAGCCAGAATCGGCCAGGCGATATAAAGGGGAAAACTCTGCTTGGTTAAAAGCCCCAGTCCGATCAGGGCGCCGAAAATATATGTGAACCGCTTGTCGCAGAAGTTATCGGAAAGAAAAAGCATGGCCACGCATGCCGCCGTGATCGCCGCCAGCGGAAAATCCGTCATGTATACGCGGGAAAATCCGTTTAAGCCCGGCGCCGTCATGACCAGCGCGGCGGCCAGAAGTCCCACCTGCCGGTCTCCGGCATGCCGGCCGATCAGGTACGTGGACAAAATCATGATCACAATGAAAAGGGAAAAAGAAGCCACGGGCGCGCCCAGGGCGGCGTGAAAACCCAGCGTGACCGGCAGCGCCGTATAGTGAATCAGCGGCGGAAAAGCGCCGGCGCCCGAGTGCGTGAAGAATCCATCCAGCAGATTCGCGTCGAATTGCGCCAGGCCCTGCGCGAGCATGAGGCTGATTCGAGACAGTTCCAGGGGATCGTAAATCGCCGGCACTTCGTCGAACGCCAAAATGCCGGCGTTATAGCCCAGGATCGTGGCGACGATCATGATCAGGATGCCGATGTTGATTCTTCTTGCGCGTATCATGTTTGTTTGCGTTTGCTTTAAGCCCCGGGTTTGGCCCGGTGGGCCGAAACATTCTAAAGAGCCTTTTGGCGAAATAAAAGGGATCCGAAGCTTACGGACTTCGCTTCAAACACTATTCCATTTGGCCGTTTATTCCTATATTCTCCGATGAAACGACGGGGCATTTGAGAACGAACGATTGAAACACGCGCTTTTATATAATGTTTTTTGCTGCTGGATGGTGACGGCCATCGGCGGCATCACGGCGCGGCATATTATCTATCACCGCGACCGCGGCGACGTAGACCGCAGCTTCGCTCTTTTCTGGCTTCTGGCGTCGGCTCTATGGTTTTTCTCGGGCTTGCGTCTGATATTTTACAGTTTCGGCTGGCACGCGCTGGATCGCGCGTTTTTTTTCGTCGTTCAGTTTTTCGTCATGATTCACATTTTGCCCGGCACTTTGCACACGGCTTTGAAACTCAGTTCCAATCGCCGTTTTTTGATCATGATCATGTCCTTTTCCACGTTGAGCACCGCGGTCTTCGGTTTTTTTATCCTCTATGACGGCATTGTCGGGAGCAATATCAGCGACTGGGGAAGCGAGTATTCGATTTCCGACAGAGCCTTTTGGTTTTTTCTTCCGCCCTTTGCTCTTGTCGCTTTCGGCAACTTTTTCGACTTGTTAAGGAAGATATTTTTCTGGCGGATATTGAAGTCTCAGCCTTTGGAACATACGCTGGCGACCGTCGCTTTTTGCATTTACCTTTTGGCGGGGATATTCGATCTCAAAGGATATCTCGCCGGGTGGGGGCTTCTGATCGAACGCGCGTCCTATATGCTGGCGGCTCTGATTTCGTACGTGGGCTATACCTGGCGCAATGAAGCCATTTTCATGGAAAACGACCTGGAAAGGAAAGACCGTTGAAGGGCGGCCTGACCATATTCACGAAAATCTTTATCGCCTTTTTACTCCTGGCGATTCTCCCGGTGACCGTTTCATCGATTCTCGTGGTTTCCACGTACGATGAGTTGGTGACGAGTCTCATCGACATTCTGACGCAATGCCAGGATCCCGATCAGATTCTGCATGGCTACGCCCTGGTCCGGGACGCGACGGTGCTGGTGGCCATGACCTTGTTCATCACCATCGTCATTACAATTTTCGCCAGCCTTTTCATTTCGAGAAATATGGGCGTTCCCATCCGCAATATGCTCCAGACAATCGGCATGGCGGCCAAGGGGAATCTCGATGTGCGGGCCCAGGTTCGCACAAGGGACGAATTCGGGCTTCTGGCAAGAGGCTTCAACATGATGATCCGTCAGTTGGAGCAATATCAAAGCCGTCTGGAAGACGCCAACAGAAACCTGGAGGCCCGCGTGGCCGAACGGACCGCCGAACTCAGCATCGCCTATGAAAAATTGAAAACCAGCGCCGACAAAATTCACGAGGCCAACCGCCTGAAGACGGAGTTCGTGGCCAATATGAGTCACGAACTGCGGACCCCGCTGAATTCCATCATCGGTTACACGGAGCTGTCCCTCGAGGGGCTCTACGGTCCTCTGGAGCCGAAGCAGGAAGAGGCCTTGACGAAGATCAAGAGAAATTCCCGCCAGCTTTTGCGCCTGATTTCCGGGGTGCTGGATTTGTCGAAGATCGAAGCGGGGAAAATGCCGCTTTATCTTGAAACCTTCGACGCCATGGAGCTGATTCGCGACGTGGCCGACGATCTTTTCCCTTTGTTTGAAAAGAAAAGCCTCAAACTTATCGTGCAGTCCACCGGACATATCCCTCCTTTGAAGCAGGATCATGAAAAACTCCAGCACGTTTTGATGAACCTGCTTTCCAACGCTTTGAAATTCACCGACAAGGGCATGGTTCGCGTGGTGGCCGGCGAAGAACCCGCCACGCGGACCGTGCGAATCGACGTGATCGATACGGGAATCGGCATTCCCGACGATCAATACGACGCCGTTTTCGAGCATTTCCGCCAGATCGACGGAGGCACCACGCGCAAGCGCGGCGGGACGGGATTGGGATTGGCATTGGTCAAGCAGCTTGTGGAACACATGGGGGGGACGATTACCCTGACCAGTAAGCTTGGGGAGGGAAGCCGGTTTACGGTTCGACTGCCGATCAAATACCACTCCCCCGGCGAGCAGTACGACGGACCGCCGAAGCCGATCATTCTCGCCGTGGACGACGACGCAAAAACCCTCGCCGATCTCGATGAATGGCTCAGTGCGGAAGGCTTCGAAGTCATTCGTTGCCGGGACGGACGGGACGCTTTGAAAAAGGCCGATTCGGTTTCGCCAAAATTGATATTATTGGATACGCTTTTGCCATACATGGACGGCTGGAGTATTTTGGAGCAGTTAAAAGATAAATCCTCCACGAAGGACATACCGGTTATCATGATGAGTGAATTGGTGGAAAAATCGGAAGAATTGCTCGAAAAGGCATCGAATTTTATAAAAAAACCCTTTTTACGGGATCAAATTGTGGAAATGATCCGCGGTTTTGAGTTATGATATGATCGTCGAACACGGGGAGAACCATGGCCGATAACAAGGCGACCGTTTTAGTCATCGACGATATGGAAGAAAATATCGATATTATTTCAGCCAAGCTCACGCACTTGGGTTATCACGTTGAGTTTGCGCTGGATGGCGAAAGCGGACTGGAAAAGGCCGCAAGCGTTTCACCCGATCTCATATTGCTGGATATCATGCTTCCGAAGATCGACGGCTGGAAGGTTCTGGAAAAAATCCAGGCCGACGAGCGATTGAAAAAAATCCCATGCGTCATGATGACCGCCTACACGACCATTCAGTTTCAGGGTGAACGCGATCAGGCCATTGACAAGGGCGCCGTGGAATATTTGAAAAAGCCTTTTGATCTCAATGAACTTGCCGGCATCGTCGCGCGCCACACGGGGAATTGACGCGCCGAAACGATGCCGAGGCGAATATATAAAGGCGAAGCCGCGTCACCGGGGAAATGACGCGGCTTCTAGGATTCGGCGGCGTGTGTGGGGCACACCATCCGCGCCGCGGTGTTAGGCAGGAACCGCGACGTATCTATGATCCAAAGGGGGAAATTTCCCCCGCCTGGCTAAAAAAAAGCGGGCCATCAAACGGATTTCGTGAAACCGATGACCGATTAAACGATGGCCCAAAGGAAATTGTTAGAGAGCCAAACTATCGCTCATATTCAATGAGCAACCCATGTGCCAACTTGGAAAAGTACCTGTTTATTACGAGTTTAGGTGCTTTCTGACCGTCTTGGCAGGCGTCGGATTGTCTTGGATTTTCGATGAATTCGACAGATTTTCATTGATTGCACAAGGAGCAAAATGAAAAAGGCGGGAAAAACCCGCCTTTTTACATTTGTGTGCCGAGCATGCACGTCAACTTGGGGGTGTAAGTCCCCTGCCCAACCTGACGGAGGTGAAGGGCTAGCGAAGCGCAAGGGCGCCGTCGCGAGGCGTCGTCTGAAGGAAGCGTGTAGCAAAGCCGCGACCTGACGAACAGAAACCGGATGTGAGGCAGTCCTTGCCGGACGAGCGAGCAAATGATCGCGAAGTCCATATCCGTCAAGGGCATCGGCTGTAAATCCGGCGGGTGCGCGGTGAAGGTTGTCGTGCTTACCTCGGGAGGTCTGCTTCGTGTCCCGGATTCGGGACTGAGGTCGTCGCGAGGCGTCCTGACCGCGTTGCAGAAGTCAGCAGAGGGCATAGTAGGCGATATCGCCGAAGGCCCGAACGGTATGGAGCGGCAAGTAGAGACGAGGATTCTCATGGGCGGCATTTGTCGGAAAATCCAGTTGGAATTGGCCTTGGAAACGAAGGGTAGGGGTGAAGCCCCGATGGTCGTTTCCGAAGGGATCGAACCGTCCGTGGCGTCCCCCGGCCCCGAAAGCCCGGCGTCAACCTCAAGTCTCATGGAGGAAGTGCTCGAACGGGAAAACCTGAAAGCAGCTTACAAACGGGTCAAGCGGAACAAAGGCGGCCCCGGCGTGGACGGCGTGACAGTCGAAAGGCTGGCGGAACAGATCAACGTCCATTGGCCGAGGATCGGCGAGGAACTTCTCAAGGGGACCTACAAGCCGGCGCCTGTAAAACGGGTTGAGATACCAAAGCCCAACGGCGGCGTCCGAAAACTGGGCGTGCCCACGGCGATGGATCGACTCATCCAGCAGGCGTTGCTTCAAGTCCTTCAGGAACGCTGGGATCGGACGTTTTCGGACAACAGCTTCGGCTTTCGTCCCGGTCGATCGGCTCATCAGGCGGTGGCCAAGGCGCAAAGCTACATCGCCAAAGGCTGCGGCTTCGTCGTGGACATCGATCTGGAGAAATTCTTCGATCGCGTGAACCACGACATGCTGATGGGGCGCATCGCCAAACGCATTTCCGACAAGCGCGTCCTCAAACTGATCCGCGCATTTCTCAATGCCGGCGTCATGGAAAACGGACTGGTCGGCCCAACGACCGAAGGCACTCCGCAGGGCGGTCCGCTTTCTCCGCTTTTGTCCAACATCGTGCTCGACGATCTCGACCGGGAGCTTGAAAAGCGCGGTCTGCCTTTCGTCCGTTATGCTGACGATTGCAACATCTATGTTCGCAGCGAAAGGGCGGGGCGTCGCGTGATGGAAAGCGTCAGTCGCTTCATCGAACGCAAACTCAAGCTGAAGGTCAACGCATCCAAAAGCGCGGTGGACAGACCCGTGCGGCGCAAATTTCTCGGATTCAGCTTCACCAGTGGAGTAAACGCAAAACGGCGAATATCGCCGCAGGCGCTCGACCGCTTCAAGGAGCGAGTCCGTGATCTAACGCGCCGAACCCGAACGGTAAGTCTGAAAAAGATGATCGAAGACCTGAATCGCTTCCTCCGAGGATGGCTCGGGTACTTCGGATTCTGCGAGACGCCTTCGGTGCTTGGTAAACTCGACGAATGGATCAGGCGACGGCTCCGATGCGTGGCCTGGAAGCAGTGGAAGCGAGGCAAAGTCCGCTTCAGGGAACTGAGAAAGCGCGGCGTGGGAAAGGACCTGGCGGCACAAACCGCAGGCAGTCCCCACGGACCGTGGCGTATCAGCATGAGCCCGGCGCTTAGCATCGCATTTAAAAACTGTTGCTTTCGCTCGCTCGACCTTATAGACCTGGACCCGAGGTAGAATGCTGAACCAACCGAACCGCCGTGGTACGGACCCGTATGCCCGGTGGTGTGACAGGGAAAGCCCGCGAGGGCTTACCTATGTCGATTTAAATTATTTCAGACTTATTCCGTCGCTCCGGAGGCGAATCCGGCCGCTTTATCCTTCAGGCCTTTGAGGACGTCGGGGAGCTTCTTGCCGGAAGCGGTCACGTTGTCCAAGGTTCCTTTGGCGTCTTTGAGCATCAGCGCTTTGGAAGGCTCGCTTTTGACGGTTCCGATAAAAGCCGTGATATCACTCGTCAGTTTGGCGCACCCGGCCACGAGAGGTTCGAGCGCTTTGACCGCGGCGGCGACATCGTCCTGCGTCGCTTTGTCGGATTTCAAAACGGCGTCGGCGAAATCGACAATCAGGCAATTCGTTGTCGCGGTTTTCGCGATGCCGTCCCACTGCGCGTCGCCGTATTCTTTGTACATATATTTTTTATTTTTGACGGGATCGAAATCTGAGCCCTCGTAGGATTTCAGATCGGCGCAGGCATCGGAAAGTTTTAACTCAACCTCTTTGGCGGCGGCGGCCTTGGCGGCGTTTTTGAGATCGCTTAGGCCGAATGCGAAGGCCGTCGTCGCCGCGGCGAAAACCAGAACCAGTGCAAGAACCAACGTCTTTTTCATGATTATTCTCCTTGTTTGTGTTTGGACTCTAAAACTCTAGATTTGAACCCGCATTGCAAGTACGCCGACAATTGCATTTGAAAGCAAAACAAATCACAGTTTCGGCGAATTTCCATTTTCATTAGCAGAATTCGCCAAAAAGCTCAATTCCCAGTTTTCGATGACAAATACCGGCCGGATTATCCGTTTTCAAAGTTCCCGTTCGACTTGACGCCGGCCGCTGAATCGTTGCATGAACGGTTATGACCTTGAATTTCGAAGATCGCTACAAGCGGCAGATAAAATTCCATCCTTTGGGTAAAAAAGGGCAGCGGCGCATCGAAAAATCCCGCGTGGCCATCGTGGGATGCGGCGGGCTCGGGGCCAACATTCTCAATTTGCTCACGCGAGCGGGCGTCGGATTCATCCGCGTGATCGACGGCGACAAAGTGGAAGCGGGGAATCTGCATCGCCAGCCACTGTATACCGAAAAGGATGTCATTGCCGGATCGTTCAAAGCCCAAGTTGCGGTCAAGCGCGCGGCGCAATTCAACTCCGAAGTCAAACTTGAAGCGCGCGTCGCGCGCCTTGAACCGAAAAATGTCGAGGATCTTTTGTCCGGCGTCGATCTGATTTGCGACGGCAGCGACAATTTCTTAACCCGGTACATCATCAATGATTTCGCCGTGAAGGAAAAAATCCCCTGGATTTACGGCGGCGCCGTGGGATCCGGCGCCGCGTGCATGGCCTTTACGCCGCAGGGGCCTTGCCTGCGCTGCCTGTGGCCGGAAATTCCGAAAAAAGGCCGGCTTCCTTCCGGCGCCACGCACGGAGTTTTGCCGCCGACGCCGGCGCTGGCGGCTTCTTTGCAGGCGGCTGCCGCCATGCGCGTCCTGGCCGGATATGACGCGCCCGAACGGTTTTTGGAAGTCGATGTATGGGAGTTTCGTCAGGCCTCGATCACGGTGAAAAAAAATCCCGAGTGCGTCGCGTGCGGCAAAGGCGTGTACGAATTTCTCGATGTGAAAAAACGATAAGCGGGGAGGGTGAGGTTTGCGGATCTGGGCCACGCTCGATGATTTTTTAAGACCCGAAGGCGGACAGCTTGTCGGCCGCAACGTGGCCAATAACAATTTTCTTAAAGCGCTTTTCAAATACGGAACTTTTGATAAATACCATTTTTTTCTCGCCAACTCGGCGCACCGCCGCCTTTTTATGGAAAAATGGAAACCGGTCGTCGACGCTTTCGGCATCGCAAATAAAATCGAGCTTTTCGATCGGCTCGACCTTCCCGAAATGATGCAACGAAACGATTACACGGTTTTCCACTGCTCCGACCACGTGACCTGGCTGACGCCGCTTTGCCGCCTGCGGAACCGCTATGCGAAAATTCCCGTGACCGCCATGATCCACTCCTTAAGTTATCCCCGATTCATGGAAAGCTACCTGGACATGATGCACGGGGGCGTTTCGCCTTGCGACGCGCTGCTTTGCTCTTCGGATGCGGGACGCCGCGTCGTGCAAAACTGTTTCACGCAGCTTGCAAAAGGTTTTGATCTTGCGCCGCCGGCGATGCGCATGGAGATCGCGCCTCTGGGCCTTGACTCAGGCGACGTTCCGAGTCTTGAGAAAGCCGCCTGCCGCGGGCTTTTGAAAATCGGCGAAAGCGAAATCGTGGGGCTTTGTTTCGGCCGTCTTTCCGATCACGACAAAATGGACCTTTTCCCCTTGTTGCAGGCCTTTGCAAAAGTGTCCGGCGACGAAAAAGAGCGCCTTGTCATTGCGGGAGCCGGCGCCGACGAGGATTACCGGAAACTGCTGGAGTTGTGGGCGAAGGCTCTGGGGATCGAAAAGCGGATTTCGATTTTCGCCAATCCGGATGAAGAGTTGAAGTGGCGGCTTTTTCACGCGGCGGATTATTTTCTTTCCCCCACGGACAACCCGCAGGAGACTTTCGGCATCACGCTTATAGAGGCTATGGCCTGCGGACTGCCGATGATCGTTTCCGATTACAACGGTTACAAGGAAACGGCGAGCGGGGCCGCGGCGGTGCGCGTGAAAACCGCGTGGGACCGTTTCGATCCGCTGGCCCGGTTAAGCCCGCTCTTGGATGAACGCACGCTGCATCGCTATTTCGCGCAGTCGCTCATTGTCGACATCGGGCAACTCGCCGGGGCGATGCGGGACATGATCCACGAGCCCGCAAAGCGAAAAGCCATGGGCGAAGCGGGCCGAAGGCGTTTTGAAAAGCACTACGATTATCGCGTGATCATCCCCCGCATCGAAAAGATCTGGGACGAGTTGAAAGCAAACTGCGATATCGCCGTGGATGAAGATGCTTTCGATCCGGCGGCGATGGATGTGTTCGAGGTCTTCGCGCACTATCCCAGCGAAATGATTTCACTGGATACGCGGCTTCGCCGCAGCGAACTGGCCGTCGAATTGCGTAGAGCCAATGCGGATTATCCTCTGTACGCCGAGATGTCGAATATCATCGACGCCGGCAAAATGCAGCGTCTGCTTTTTCAATTGCGAAAGCCGGCGAGCATCGTCGACATCATCGAGCAAGCCGGCGAGCCTTCCTGGAAAATACGCTACACGCTCATGTGGATGCTCAAGCACGGGCTGGTCGAAAAGGATGAAGGATGAAGGATGAAGGAGGAAGGCGGAAGGCGGAAGGCGGAAAGAATCCGACCTGGCACATCGCGTGTGGCACAGCGCGGTCTGGCGACCACAACCAAATGTGCTTGCCAGGCATTCCTTCACACCCGAGGGCGGGTGTGCCACACATGACGTGCCCGGGCGAAAGGTGCATGGCTTCGGCCCAGCAGACGTGTGTGGCACAGCGCGGCCCTTCGGCCGCAACCAAAAGGATTATTTTAGTTGCCGTATCATCCAATTTCTATACAGAACAAGAAAAACATCGCATCCTTCCCAGGCTTGGAAAGGTCTGGAAAGGACCCTTAGTTTCCCACACCCAGGAGGATGCGATGCAAACCTTTATACAGAAACACTCATCGAAAGTCATCGGAGTTCTATCCGGCTTTGATCGCCTTGTATTCCGAGGCTCTTTACGCCGCATCGCCTATTCGGCGGGGATGGACAAGTATCTGGGGATTAACCGCGTGCTGTACAAGGATTACGGTCGGCATGTGGAAGAGGTGACGTCCCGGGTGAAGGCGGCCTCTGTTTCCGAGGCCAAGCGTTTGGGCCGGGAAGTTCGTTATTTGCCTTCATCGCGGATTTCCAAAGAAGCCGAGGCGCGCCAAATGGCCGAGCGCCACCATATCACGGATGGCCTTATTGGTGTTTTGAGTTGCCTGACGCCGTGTTATTCCTATGAGATGCATCGGGATCGCGAACAAAAAATGCTGCGCGTTCGGGCTTGCAAGACCAAGTGCCTGCACTATTACCATTACTGGTTTCACTCTGAGTTCGGTTTTTGTCACGGTCGCATCCAGACCTACTTTCCCTTTTCGATTCAGGTGTGTCTCAACGGTCGTGAATGGTTGGCCCGCCAGATGGACCGGGCGGGAATCGGATATCTTCGCCGAGAAAACGGTTTTGTCTGGATCGAAGACATGGAGGCGGCGCAGGCGTTGATGCAGGAACAATTGCACACGCCCTGGCCGAAAGTTCTCGACGAAATCGCCTTGCGCCTCAATCCGATTCATCATCAGGTGTTCGGGATCTTTCCGGCGGACTATTACTGGACGGCGCATCAAAGCGAATGGGCTACGGATTTGATGTTTGCGCGTCCCAGGGATTTGGCGGAGCTTTATCCCCGTCTGGTTCATCATGCGATGTCGGTCTTCGGCAGTCCGGATGTCATGCGTTTTTTGGGACGCTTTGTACCGGCGAGCGGCAATGTTCCCCTTCGCTTCGGCGGGGAGGCGGTGACGGATCTGAAGGTTCGTCCCGAAGGGATGCGCGTCAAACACCGTTTGAACCGTAATCAGATCAAAATGTACGACAAACAAGGCAGCGTCCTGCGGGTGGAGACGACGATTAACGATCCCAAGGATTTTCGGGTTTTCCGTCCCAAAGAAGGCGACGCGTCGAAAAAGCAATCCTGGCGTGTTCTTCGCAAGGGGGTGGCGGATCTGGCTCGTCGGTCACAGGTGAGTCAGTCGGCGAACGAGCGATATCTGGAAGCCTTGTCCTACGTGGAATCGGATACGCCCTTGGGGGATTGCATGAATCGCATCAGTCGAGCGGTGACGCGGCGAGGCCGCAAAGTTCGCGGGCTTCGCCCCTGGGGGGAGGACGCATTGTTGCTGGCATCGGTGAGCCGGGGGGAATATCAAATCAACGGATTTCGGAATCGAGATATTCGACGACATATATTTCCGAAAGCGTCGCGGAATAAAAAAGACGCCAAAACTCAGGCGGGACAAGTGACCTATCGCCTTCGTCTCCTTCGCTCTCACGGCTTAATCAAGAAAGTGCCGCGTACGCATCGATACGTTTTAACGGCAAAAGGCCGTTTGATAGTCAGTTCACTGGCGGCTATAAAAAACGTGGGAATTCAAAGGATTATGGAGTTAGCAGCATGAAATTCTTGACGCCACGCAAAGATTTCTACGATTAGTAGTACAGGCGCCCTCGCCTGTGCGAGCCCGCAGGGCGACAGTGAATAGCTCGGCTCGTCAGAGCCGTGGGAAAGGGACCATAAACATTATGAAAAAGCCCGCTTTGGCTTCGCGACGGATATGGCGTGAGAAAAAAATCGTGACGCCACGCAAAGAATTTCAACATTAGTAGTACAGCGCGGCCTAACGGCCGCAACCAAAGTAGGATATAGGCGACATTCCGAATTGAGCCTGCTTTAGCAGGCTAAGGAGTCATAGCCCATAGCGCGAGCTATGGGGAATAAGCGTCAATTATTTTTTCAAAGCCCGCTTTAGCGGGCGACCAATCAGAGCCGCGCACGACAAATCCACCGAAGCTTTAGCGTAGGTGGATGAGTAAGCGGGTGAGCCCGCGGGGCGGCAGAATATTAGCCCGGGTGTTGTTTTCTCGTTGCCCTTGATGGAACACGGTTAATGGCGGATCTCGAATGCGGAATGGCGACTGAAATTCCTGTCGCCCTTTGACGAGGGCTTCGGATGATGATTGATTAATTTCTAGCCAAAGATATTTGAAATTTCAAAGACTTATGCGTTGTTTGACAAAGAAGTTTGCGGATTTTCCCAGCAAGAATCAATCAGGTTTAGCCCACGGATATATCATGGTTGAAGCCCAGGCAAGCCTCGCAGGTCAAATAAATTTGAGGCGAAAAATCAGCCAAGCCTCGTAAGAGGCGAAAGTTAATAGGCCGGTGCGCCTGCAAGCAGGCTTACCCGCTATCGCGCATCCTTGCCCGCCGCCTCCTTTGCTGGTATTTGTCCAGGCAAGCAATTATCGAAGGCGGCGCGATGCCAGACGATACGCAAAACCGGATTATCAGCGATTACGATCTGCATCTTTTCAACGAAGGCTCCTTTTTACGCGCCTGGGAAAAGTTCGGCGGGCGGCTGGGCCAATCAGGAGATAAGGACGGAGCGCATTTCACGGTCTGGGCGCCTAACGCGCAATCCGTATCCGTGATCGGCGATTTCAACGGCTGGGACGCGGAAAAAAATCACCTGGATAGCCTGGGTGCTTCCGGCGTGTGGACCGGTTTCGCGCCCGGCGCCGCAAAGGGAAACACATACAAGTTTTTCATACGCTCGAACGCAAACGGCTACCAGGTGCAAAAGTCCGATCCATACGGCCTGGCTTTCGAGATGCGGCCGAAAAGCGCGTCGGTGCTGTGGGACCTGGATTACGCGTGGGGCGATAAGGTGTGGATGCGCGATCGCAAAAAGCACAACGCATTGGATGCTCCGATGAGCGTCTACGAGGTTCACCTGGGATCGTGGCGGCGCTCGGACATCAACTACTGGCTGAGTTACCGGGATCTGGCCGAGCAGCTTCCCGCGTACGTTAAGGAAATGGGCTACACGCACGTGGAATTTCTTCCCGTTATGGAGCATCCCTTCGACGGATCGTGGGGATATCAGTGCGTGGGATATTTCGCGCCCACGAGCCGCTTCGGGACGCCGCAGGATTTCATGTATCTCATAGACCGGCTCCACGCCGAGGGCGTGGGCGTGATCCTGGACTGGGCGCCGGCGCATTTCCCCAAAGACGAACACGGCCTGGCGTTTTTCGACGGCACGCATCTTTACGAACACGCCGATCCGCGCATGCGCGAGCAAAAGGACTGGGATACGCTCATCTTCAACTACGGCCGCCACGAGGTGCGCAATTTCCTTTTGTCCAGCGCCATGTTCTGGATGGATCAATACCACATCGACGGCCTGCGCGTGGACGCCGTGGCCTCCATGCTCTACCTGGATTACTCGCGGGAAGAGGGCGAGTGGATTCCCAACAAATACGGCGGCCGGGAAAATCTCGACGCCATCGATTTCATCAAGCGCTTCAACGAGGTGATCTACGAGCATCACCCGGACTGCCTGACGACGGCGGAGGAATCCACGGCCTGGGCGGGGGTGACGCGGCCCACGTATCTGGGCGGCCTGGGCTTCGGCCTGAAATGGAACATGGGCTGGATGCACGACATGCTGGAGTACATGGCCAGAGATCCCCTCTACCGCTCGTTCCATCACGACAAGCTGACTTTCGGCATGTTGTACGCGCACCATGAAAATTACGTGCTGCCTTTCTCCCACGATGAAGTGGTGCACATGAAAGGCTCGATGCTTTCGAAAATGCCGGGCGATCCCTGGCAGCAGTTCGCCAACCTCCGCCTGCTCTACGGATACATGTACGCTTACCAGGGCAAGAAGCTCATGTTCATGGGCTGCGAGATCGGCCAGGAAACCGAGTGGGATCACGACAAGGCTCTTGACTGGGATTTATTGAAATACCCCCGGCAGCAGGGCATGCAATGGTGGATCAGGGATTTGAACCGCCTGTTGCGCGATGAGCCGGCTTTGCATGAACTGGATTTCGACCCCAGGGGTTTTCAGTGGATCGACTGCAACGACAGCGCGCAAAGCGTTTTGAGTTTTTACCGTCAGGGAAAACAGCCGAGAGATCTGGTGGTGTGCGTGTGTAATTTCACGCCCACGCCCCGGGAAGGCTATCGCATCGGCGTTCCCGTGGGAGGCTCCTGGAAGGAGATTCTCAACAGCGACTCGGGCAGTTACGGCGGCGGCAACATGGGCAACGCGGGCGCTGTCGAGGCTTCCGCCAAAGCCTGGCACAACCTTCCCTACAGCCTGGAGCTGACGCTCCCCCCGCTGGCCGTTTTGTTTTTGAAACGATAGCTAAAAAGCGATGAATCGAGCCGTCAATTTTCTGCTGAAACATCCTGTAACGATAATCGTCCTCGTCGTTCTGTGCACCGCCTTTGCCGCATATATCGCTTCGGGCGTTCGTTTTGATTTCAACCTGGAAAACATGTTTCCCGACAGGCATCCGGACCGAAAGATCTACGATGAGTTCAACGAAGTTTTCGGTGAAGGCGACGCGTCTTACATCATCGCATTCGAGCAGGAGCGAATATTTGAGCATCAGACTTTACGGGACATTCAAAACCTGACTCGCAAACTGAAAGGTTTCGAGGAAATTTGTGAAGTCACTTCCCTTGCCAGCATTATGTTTCCCAGGGCCGACGATCAGGGCGTTCGCGTCGAGGAGTTTTATACCGATGTTCCCGATGATGAAGCCGAGTTGCGGGCGCTGTTTTCAGAAGCCGTCGCCAACCCTGTTCTGGAGCAAAATCTCATTTCACTCGACGGAACAACCACCGCTATTAAGGCGAAGTTGCATCCCGATTTCAATAATCACGAAGTGCGTGAGAAATTCGAACCGAAAATTCGATCACTCCTGACTCATTTCGAGCGTCCGGGCCGGAAAATTCACATCGGCGGAGCGCCGGTGCTGCGCACGACGTACATTCAACTCGCGCGAAAAAACCTGATGATTTTCGTCCCTTTGTCAGGTCTGGTGATCATCCTGGTGCTCGGTGTGCTGTTTCGAGAACCCGGCGGAACCTGGCTGCCCATGGGGCTGGTCGTCATTTCGGCCGTGGCCACAACAGCCGTCATGGCCCTGACCGATGTTCCTTTCAATCTTCTGACAAACGTGCTTCCCAGCGTCATCGTCGTCGTGGGCGTCGCCGACTCGATACATTTGCTCATGAAATACCGCGAGGAGTATTTCATCATCAATGACAAGGAACGGGCGATCGGCGAAGCTTTGAAGAAGATTGCCGTAGCGTGTCTTTTTACAAGCGTGACAACCGCCGTCGGTTTTTCTTCCCTGGTCACTTCCAGCAACCGGGTCATCAGGCAGTTCGGCCTGATCGCCGCTGCAGGCGTTATGCTGGCCTACGTCATCACCATCTTGCTGCTGCCGGCAATTCTATCTTTGATGAAACCTCCCGTCGAAAAGAGGGTGCGCGAAATTGACGAGGGGTTCCTGGCCGAATCAATCCGTATCGGCGTCGGCGCCGCCGTCAAACACCCATGGAAGATTGTGGGAATTTTTGCGGTGATCGCCCTTTTGTCGCTGGCCGGCGTCTCCAGGATTCAGAATCAATATTTCTTCATGCAGGACATCAGTCCCGACGTGGAAGTACGCCGGGTGCATGAATTTCTCGATGAAAAGCTGGGGTCCGCGGCGCCTTTCGAAATTGACATCCAAAGCCGCTCGGGCCGCGAAGTGACGGATCCCGGTTTTCTGCGCGCCGTCGATGATCTCACGCAGCGTATGCGCGGCTATGAAGGCGTCGGCAAGGTGCTGTCTCTTTCGGATCTGATGAAGGAGATGAATCGCCTGATGAACGGCGGCGGCCGCGAGTACTATCGCCTGCCGGAAAACGCCGCCGCGGCTTCCCAGTTTATGCTGGTTTATTCCTTCGGCGATACGGACCCGACCGCGGATTTCGTGACATTCGATCACAAGCGAACGCGGATTTCTTCCCGAACCACCGACATGGGCCAGATCGCGCTGCTTGAGATGAAAAAGGATCTGCTGGACTACGTCGAGGCCGACATCGATCCCGATCTTCAGGTCCGGGCTACCGGCGCCGCGCAAATGGTAACTACGCTGACTTCGAAACTCGTCGGCGACATGATGGCAAGCCTGGCGCTTGCTTTTGTCGTCATATTCTTTTTGGTGCTGATCCAATTCCGGTCCTTGAAACTCGCGCTGGTCAGCATGGTTCCAAACCTGGCTCCATTGGTGGTCATCGCGGGATTCATGGGATTGGCCGGCATGACGTTGAATCCGACGACGGCGGTCTCATTCGTAGTCGCATTCGGTATCGCGGTTGACGACACGATTCATTTTTTGGTTCGATTCCGGCAGGAGCTGCCGAAGGATCGGGATCACGCGGCGGCGATCATGCGCTCATCGCGAGGTACGGGCCGGGCCATCGTTTTAACTTCAATAATCCTCACCGCGGGTTTTTGCATTTTGACCGTTTCCAACTTCACGGCCAGCCGCCATTTCGGCCTGCTGGTTTCCCTAATCATGGTCGTGGCCCTGTCGGCCGATCTGATCTTGCTTCCCGCTCTGTTGATAATCACGAAACCCAAAGTCGGGACGTCAAAGGCATAAATTTATAATTCCGGGACGCCCCCGTCATTGAGATCCATCTGCCGGTTGTCGAATCCCTGGACGCTGTTGTCGCCGTTGCCGGAAATGTCGTTGTCGCCCACGATCATGTCCGATCCGTTTTGCGTGACGACCGCGTAGCCGTTGCCGATGATCTCGTTGCGCTGGATCATTCCCGTGGAGGCGTCGGATACGGATCCGCATCGTTCGTTTTCTTCCGCCACGTTGTCGGAAACGGAAATGTTTTCGGCAAAAACCGTCGTCAGGCCGTCGCCGCCCAGTTCGTCATCGCTGCCGCTGGAGGTGTCGCTGACGTAGTTGTTGATAATCTCGCCGCCGGTCGTGTTCAGGAAAAAGATTCCGTGATGGACGCTGCCTCCCACGTCGTTGCCGTCGCAAATCACATCCTCGGAATCCTGCACGTGAATCCCGTGGCCGTAAGTGTACCCGTCGGCTTTGGCCTGGCGCTCGGCGGTGTCCAGCACCAGATTGCCTTCGATGGCGCCCGAGCTGCTGATAAAGACGATTCCGCCCTCGCTGTTTTCATCGGTTTCATTATCGTTGACGGTCATGTTTGTGGAATCCTGCACCAAAAGCGCATATCCGAATTCGCCGTCGGCATTGGGCTGCGTGTTGTAGATGGTGTTTTCGGATATTTCGCTATCGGCGCCTTCGTTGAAAAAAATGCCGACTTCGACATTGCCGTCCAGGATATTTTCCGAGATCGTCATGTTTTCACACGACAGAACTTCCAATCCGCGTTCGTTGTTATCCACGAGATTTTGAAATACGAGGCCGGCCGAATCGAAAACGTATATCCCGTGATCCTCGCAGCCGCTGATCCGGTTGTCCGACACGTCGAAATCCTCGCACTCCTCGACGCTGATGCCGCGGCCCTGAACATCGCTGATTTCGTTCACGCTGATTTCGCCGTCGCTTTCGCCGAAATATATGGCTGCGTCTTCATTGCCGGTCATTTCGTTGTTGATGATCTCCATCTGCGTGGACTGCGTGATGTTCATGCCCCGGCCGGGATTGTTGTTGAACGTATTGCCGTCGATAACGCCGCCGTCGGCGCCGCTGACATACAGAGCCGCCGTGTCATTTCCTTCAAAAGTGTTTTCAGTCAGCGCAAAGGATGAATCGCGGATGATCAATCCGCCGAAAGGCGAGTTTTCCACGACGTTGTTTTCAAAGGAAAAGTCGGTGACCGATTCGATTTCGATCATGGGATTGTCCGTGTCGTCGGGAATCTGATCGCCTTTAAAATGCAACCCGCTGATGAGATTGTCCTGCGTCTGACGTACGTTGAGCAGATTATCGTCGGCTTCGCTTTCGACCTTGCACAAAGAAGCGCATCGCCCGATCAGATCCACGCCGTCCTGGCCGAGGCCGATCATCAGGTTTTCATCATATTCGCCGGCGGCGATGAGAATGGACGTGTCTTCGCCGGCGGCGGCCAGCGCGTCGCCGATGGCGGGATAAGGCTTTTCCATGCTTCCGTCGGCTTCCGATGTGTTTGACGGATCGACGTAAATCAACGTTTTGCCCGCGTCGGGGGAGTCGGGCCAGTTGTGCGCGCCGCACTGCGCGTCCACGCATTCGCCGCGCGCGTCGTCCCAGACCTCGCTGTCGGGGCACCCATCGTCGTCGCTGTCGTCGTCGACATCGTCATCCGCGTCGTCATTCACGTCATCATCGGCTTGATCGTCGTTATCATCCTGCCCTGAGCTTGTCGAAGGGTCGTCATCATCCCCGCACCCTGTAATGAGCAGCGCGCCGAGGATCAATACAACGATGGCGGTCATCAGACGGATTTTCCATATATTCATGACGCTCTCCCAATGCATTGCGGGCTTTTTGGTTTTTGCCCATTTCGGCCCGGCTTAACGGCAGTTTATCGTTCGTTGGCTTCTGCCATTCTAACATCGTCATATCGGACCTTCAATTGTTGTGAAAAGCGGCAATTATTGGTAGAGATAATTCTTGAGAGTTGAACTCAATAAAACATACTTATCGCGTGATCATTCGCGAGGCGCCTAAAGACAATGCAAAAATATTTAAGCTGGATTCTCGCCGCCGCCCTGCTCGCCGGTCTGTCGGCATGCGTCGACGATGGTTATGACATGGACGACCAGTTTGAAGATTCGGTCACCATGCTTCACACGCAGGATTCCTTTTTCAAAGACGCGCAGGGGCGCTACGCTTTTTTGAACGGCGTCAACTTAAGCGGCAGCACCAAGGTTCCGGCCGTCTATGATCCCGTTTCCTACGTGGGCAAACCTTTCGCCGCGGAAGAAATGGACAAACATTTTACGATCATCCGCGACCTGGGATTCAACTCCATCCGGCTGTTGATCATGTGGGAGGCCATCGAGCCCGAGGCGCGCGGCGAATATGATATGGAATATCTGGATTACATCGAGCAGGTGGCGGCCAAGGCGAAAGAATACGGCATCTACGTCATCGTGGATATGCATCAGGACATGTTTTCCCGGCATCTTTTCGTACTTTACGACGACGAGACCGGGGTTCTCGGTCTCGGTGATCCAAGGGAAATCGCCCTGGCCAATCAATACGGATTCAATAACCGCCTCGGCGGCGACGGCGCGCCGAAGTGGGTCGTCGAAACCTGCCTGCCGAATAAAAACGTGGGCGGCCCGAAGTGGGGACTTCCCCTGACCATGGCGGATCCTTCCGAAACCTCCAACGTGCTGCCTTTCACGTCCTGGTTCATCAACGTGGGCTCTTCCATCGACATCAACCGCTGCTACGCCACGCTCTACGCCGGAAACAGAATTTATCCCAACTACGTGATCGACGGCATGAACGTGATGGACTATTTGCAGGAGGCATACGCCGCCGCGTTCGCGCAAGTGGCGATGCGCGTGGCGGATTATCCCAACGTCATCGGCTATGACCTCATGAATGAGCCCGCCGGCGTTTTCATCGCCATGAACCTGCAGGTTCTTATCTGGGACCTTTTGACGTCCTCGACCAAAGACGCTTTAAGCTACACGCAGGCGCAACAGGTTCTTGACGGACTGTTGGCGGACATGGTCGAGCAGGGCATGCAAAGCGACGAAGCCGAAATGCTGCGCGAGATTTTTGTCGACTACGATCTGCTGCCGATGAACATGGACGACATTTACGCCTCCGGATTTATCCCGGTAAAAGCCGATTCTCCGTACATGCCCGACGCAAGCGAAGTGCTTTTATTGAACCTGAACTTCAACCGCAACTACATGCAGCCTTTCTATCAGCGCGTGGGGCTGGCCCTGCAGGAAGCGGACCCGGACGCGGTGATATTCCTCGAAGCAGCCGGGACGATTTTGCCCGACGAGGGCGTGGCGGGTTTTATGGGCTATCCCATCACGCAGCCCGAAGGCCTCAAACAAATCGCCTTCGCGCCGCACGGCTACACGGACATCTATCCCTTCATCGGCTTCAATATGCCGCCCCGGGAATTTACCGTGGATGAAGTGCGCTTCCGGGATTACACGACCATGATCGAAGACGCGATCAACCTGGCCGAATTCAGCCTGGGCGACGCGCCGGTGGTCTTCGGTGAGTTCGGGACCTATTACAATTTCGGCGGCATCGAAAAATCCGTCGAAGAAAACTACGCCGTTTCATCGGCCATCCTCGATCCGTACTACGAAGCCTTCGAGGATCTTCTGATGCATCGCATGCTCTGGTGCTACAGTCCGGAAAACACGGCGGTCAACGGAGAAGGCTGGAACAAAGAAGACTTTTCCATTCTGGATTATGGCGGCGAGCCGCGCTGCTGGCAGGCCTATTCCAGGACCGTGCCCCGTTTTGCATCCGGGCGCATTCGCGAGATGCATTTCTATTCGCCGCTGCATTATTTCGAGCCGCGCCCGGGCGCGGCGACGCCTTTCCTGGAGTTCGTCATGGAAATGGACGCGAAGGAAACCGACGCGGCCACGGAGATTTTCGTTCCGCCCATGCAGTACACGGACGGGTTTTACGTGGAAATCTCCGACGGGCGCTGCGCCTTCGACGACAAGCGCCACATCCTCTACTGGTGGCCCTATGACGACGATCCCGAAGCCGTGCACGACATCCGCATTCATCCGCCCTACGGCGACGAAGACAATAGCTGGAATTACTTCTTCCATCATGACGCGGTCATTGAGGGAGCAAAATGATGCGCCAAATTTTACTCGTTGTGCTCGCGGGCCTGGTCGCGCTGACAGCCGCCGCCTGCGACGACCATTACGACATGGACGACCAGGCCGAGGAGTCCATGACGCCCGTCAGCACGGATCAGTCCTTTTTTAAGGACGGCCACGGCCGCTACGTCTATCTCAACGGCGTGAATTTCAGCGGCAGCACGAAGGTTCCGGCCAAATATAATCCCATCTCCTACGTGGGCAAGCCGGCGCCGCTGGATGAGTTGGACAAGCATTTTTCCATCATGCGGGATCTGGGATTCAACTCCATTCGGCTGCTGGTGATCTGGGAAGCCGTGGAGCCTTACGCTTCCGGCTCCTACGACACCGAGTACCTGGATTACATCGAGCAGGTGGTGGCCAAGGCGCGGGATTACGGCATTTACTGCGTGCTGGACATGCACCAGGACGGCTTCTCGCGCCATCTTTTCGCCATGTACGACGACGGGCGGGACATGATGAGCCTCGTCGATCCGAAGGAGATCGCCCTGGCTGAAGCACACGGATTCAACAACAAGACCGGCGGCGACGGCGCCCCGGCCTGGGCGGTGCAGCTTTGCCTGCCGGAAAAGGACGTGGGCGGACCCGAGTGGGGACTGCCTTATTGGGACGCTTCGAGCTGGTCGAATACCTCTTCCGTACTCCCGTTTACGAACTGGGGCATCAACATCTTCGGCGCGGTGGACGTGCTGCGCTGCTTCGCCGCCATGCTGGCGGGCCGCGACGTTTATCCCGATTATTATCATGAGGGCGTGCAGATTCAGGATTATTTGCAGCAGTCCTACGCGAACGCCTGGCGGCAAATCGCCATGCGCGTCGGCAAGTATCCCAACGTCATCGGCTACGACATCATGAACGAGCCGCCGGGGGTGTACATCGTGTTCGCGATCTACGCCCTTTTGGCGCAGGAGGCCAAGTCCATGACCGGCGCGCTGGGCGATGAAATGGTCGAGGACGCCATGAACACGCTACTGCAAACCTACATCGATCAGGGCGTTCCCGAATCCGAGGCCGAGAAATTGCGGGAGATCCTGATCGACTACGACATCCTGCCCCGCAGCGTCGAGCGCCTGGAAGCGGCCGGCTTTACGACGAAGATCGGATCGCCATACGCCCCGGACATCGGCGCGGCTCTCGGAATGAACTCGGCATTCAACAAGACCTACATTCAGCCGTTTCTTTCCTTCGTGGGACAGGAAATTCAAAAAGAGGACCCCGACGCGGTCATCTTCCTGGAAGAAAGCCTGGGATTCGCCGACACCGGCGTCGGCGGCCAGTGGATCCAGACCATGACGCGGCCCGAGGGGCTGAACCAGGTGGCTTACCTGCCGCACTGGTACACGGACATCTATCCCTTCTTCGGCATGAACGTGCCGCCGCGGGATTTTACCGAAGACGAGAAACGACACCGGGATTACGTGGAGGACATCGCGGGCGTGATCGAACCGGCGGCCTACAGCCTGGGCAATCCCCCGGTGGGCCTCGGCGAATTCGGAACCTATTACAACTTCGGCGGCATCGCAAAATCCGTGTCGAATGACTACATCATCTCCTCGCTGGTCATCAATCCCTATTACGAGGCATACGAGGAGCTTTTAATTCACCGCTTCCTCTGGTGCTATTCGCCGGAGAACACATCGGCCGACGGCGAAGGCTGGAACCGGGAGGACTTCTCCCTGCTGGATTTCAATCAGGAGCCCCGTTCCTGGGAGGCCTATTCCCGGACGGTTCCGCGCTTCGCCTCCGGGCGCATCCGCAACATGCATTTCTACTCGCCGCTGCATTATTTCGAGGACTACCCGGACAAGACGACGCCTTATCTGGAATTCGAGATGGAAATGGACGCCAAGGAAACGAATTCGCCGACGGAGATTTTCGTCCCGCCGCTTCAGTATACCGACGGTTTTTATGTCTACGTCTCCGACGGAAGCTGCCAATTCGACGCCAAGAGGCACATCCTCTACTGGCGGCCGTCAAGCGACGATCCCGATACGGTGCATTCCATTCGCATCCGGCCGCCTTACGACGACGGCGACAACCGGTGGGATTATTACTTCAATGAGGATCAGGTTTTGGAGGGCGCACAATGAGCTTACTCAATACATTACCCCGGGTCTTTGCTCTTGGCCTGATTTGTTTTTGCGCGCTGTTTGGCGCCGCGGCGGCCCACGCATGGGATGATGAGGGTGACGATTCGGAGCCCGACCTGATGCCGGATTTCGATCTGTATTTCCAGTCGTATTTCTACCTGGCCAACGACAGCGACTTCGACCGCACCGAGCCGGTATACGAAAGAAACGGCCAGAGCGTCGGGTATATGCTGACGACCTTTCGGCCGGGCCTGACGTGGGCGCCCTTAGACAACGTGACGCTGCGCTACCAACTCGAAGTCGGGGACAACGTCTGGAGCCGCAACGACCTGGACCGCCAGGACCCGCTGGCGCAAAGCACATCCGTCGTGCGGCACAAGCTGGTCTGGGCGGAAGTTCTCACTCCCGGCGGCCGACTCGGAATCAAGACGGGCTATCAGTATTTTTACGATCCGACGCACCTGGTGATCGACCGCTACATGGGACTGGCGCAGACTTTTTTAGAGTGGAGCGGTGCGAAGCTTTCCTTCGCCGCCGGGCAGGTTCCCGATACGGTGTACGAAGGTCTGGCCGCTTCCGACGACGGCGACAGGACCGAGCGCAACAACTTTGAGCAGGACGATTACGTTTTCGCCGTGTGGCTCGACTGGCTTTGTCCGAAGGGCTGGACCTGGTCTCCGGGAGCTTTCTTTCGCTGGGACAAAACGGAAATCGGGCGGCCGAAAGGCGTTTTGAGCGTTGTATTGAACGCGCACGGCGGCATCGGCTCGAGAGTGCGCCTGGACTTCGATTGGGCCGGTCAGTACGGGCAGTACAAAAACGGCGGCCTGGACAACCGGGACGTGGATTACCTGGCGATGGCGGCGCAACTCGGCGCGAGTTTCGACCTGCGGCCTTTTTATCTCAACTACAACGCGTTGGTTTTCACAGCCGACGACGGCGACAAATACGACCAGTACGATACGGGTTTCCATTACTCGGGATGGTCCAAGAGCCGGACCATGGTGCTGTCTTTAAATTGGCTCCACGATCAATACGACAATCTGGACGAGCGCGTGGCGGCGCAGGGCGCGGGCCTGGCGCTATTCGATCAGGGCGCATCGTTTGCGCTCAATGAATCCGTGAAATTCGTCACCATCGTCGGCGTGGGAATGACGATGGACGGCGCGCACACCAACGACTCGACGTACCTTGGAACCGAAGGGCACGCGGGCGTCGAATGGGCGATGTACAACCGGCATGTGGTGTTCACGGTTCTGGGCGGAGGACTGGCGCCCGGCGAGGCGGCCGCCGTTTTGAAAAATAAAATCGACCGCGATGCGACGGAAAATCTCGGCGTCGCGCAGGCTTCCATGGCCGTGCAGTTTTAGGCGTTATTTTATGGCCCGGGTCGAGCTTCAAAATTTAAGCAAAAGTTTCGGCGACACGCGCGTCATCCGCGACTGCTCCCTGGATATCGCCGATAAAGAGTTTCTGGTTCTCGTGGGGCCGTCGGGGTGCGGGAAGTCCACGCTGCTTAGGATGGTCGCCGGGCTGGAGGACGCGTCTTCCGGCAAGATTCTGATCGCGGGCAGCGTGGTGAACGATCTTCCGCCGAAGGACCGGCACATCGCCATGGTCTTTCAGAATTACGCCCTCTACCCGCACATGAACGTTTACAAAAACATGTCTTTCGGACTGCGTATGCGCAAAACACCGAAAGACGAGATCGACCGGCAGGTGCGCCGCGCGGCGAAAATCCTCGAACTTGAGGATCTGCTCGACCGCAAGCCTTCCCAACTGTCCGGCGGGCAGAGGCAGCGCGTGGCCATGGGACGGGCCATCGTGCGCAATCCGGAAGTTTTTCTTTTCGACGAACCGCTGTCGAATCTGGATGCGAAACTGCGCGTGCAGATGCGCCTGGAAATCCGCAAGCTGCACGAACGCGTGCCTACGACCATCATCTACGTCACGCACGATCAGGTGGAGGCCATGACGCTGGCCGACCGCATCGCCGTGATCGATAAAGGCGTCATTCAGCAAATCGGCCCGCCGGAAGAGGTGTATAATCATCCGGCCAACGCCTTCGTGGCGGGCTTCATCGGCAGCCCGCCCATGAATTTCATTCCCGTCGACATCGAGGAAAACAGCGGGATGCTCGAAGCCCGGGCCGGCGCTGTAAGTCTGCCGGCGCCCGAAGGTGATGCGGCAAAAGCTTTGATCGGGAAAAAGGCGATTTTGGGCATCCGGCCCGAGCATATCCACCTGCAGCCGGAAAACGAAAACCGGGACAAGCCCATTGACGCGCACTGCGACGTGGTCGAGCCTCTCGGCTCCGCGGTGGTTTTAGTCGGCCGCGTGGGCGAAGATTATATTTCCGCTCTGCTGCCGGCGGGAACGAAGATATCGGCGCGTCAGGATGTGCGCCTTTACGTCAACAGCGAAGAGATAAAATTATTCGACGCCGAAAACGGAAAGGGAATCTGCGTATGAGCCGCCCCCGGTCCCCGGAAGAAAAAATCATCCCCAGCCTCGATGAGATGATCGCCGTACGCAAAAAATTTAAAGAGCAGGGCCGCACGGTTGTATTCACGAACGGTTGTTTCGATCTGCTTCACGCCGGGCATATCCAGACCCTCGCCGAAGCCCGCAAAAAAGGCGATGTGCTGATCGTCGCGCTCAACTCCGACGCCAGCGTCCGCGGCATCAAGGGCGACAAGCGCCCGATCATCCCGCAGGAAGAGCGGTGCGAGGTCATGGCTTCTTTTGAATGCGTGGATTACGTGCTCGTCTTCGATGTGCCCGATCCTATCCCGATGCTCAAACGCCTTATGCCCGACGTTCTGGTCAAAGGCGGCGACTGGGCTCACAATCAGGTGGTGGGCCGCGAGGTCGTGGAAGCCTATGGCGGCCTCGTTTTGCAGATTCCGCCCCGCGAAGGCCGATCCTCCACGAACATCATCGAAAAAGTCCTGAGCCTTTCCGTAAGGATGAAATAAAAAGGATGAAGGAGGAATTTCGAGTTCGGAGTGCGGATTTCGGAATGAAGGCTAAGAAACAGGCGCGGATATCTGTAGGGGCAAGCCCCCGTGCTTGTCCATGCCGCGCGCCGCGGCTCGGTTTCGGGCGACGGCGTTTGTTGAGGCGCGCGGCAACGACACAGAGCCGCGAATGTCCAATCACGCATGAAGCTTTAGCGAATGCGTGATAATGAGCGGGTAATCAGCAGTCGCAGTTCCGTGATTGCTGAACAATGCCGCGCACAGGGTCTTATTTCACTCTGGGGAACGCGGCGACAATCGGCCTGACCGATTTGTTGAAACTGATCGGCGTTTTTCCGAAATGATCCCCGATGTAATTGGCCCAGTCGAAGGTGTGCGGATTTTGCATGTAGTTCCAATCCTCGGGAACCGGCCCCCATTCCTCAACAGCCAGATATTCTTCCGGGGTGTAAACCCTGCCCCGCGTCACGGCGCCGAGTTTTCCCACGACGCCCACGACCTGCCGGAATTTTTCGAATAACTCGACCTGCGAGGGATAGGCTTCGAACTGCGTCATTTTGTTTTGCTTTTCCTGCTCGCTGAGTTCATACCGCCAGCGCAATCCCTTGTAAAAAGGATTGAAGCGCAACGCCACGAGAATCGTGTATTCGTACATGGGCACGTGGATGAAAGGCACGGTTGCGCCGGAATCCTTTTCGTATTCGTCCACCGCCACGCGGGTCAGATAATGCGTGATGTCGTGCTCCGGGTTGCCGCCCTGAAACGCGCACGTGAACATGCACTGCGGCTTATAGGCGAACACGCGCTCTTTGATCTTGTCGAGAATTTTTTGGAAGAAGGGTTTGTTCCACTTGATGGCGTCCTGGTTGTCGGTGAGAAACATCATGCGCTGATAGATGTCCACCTCGGAGAATTTCAGGCAGGCGGTCCGCTTTTTCGCGATGCCCACCGCCGCCGCGCTTTTTATCGCCTCGGCCATGCGGATTTTTCCGTATTCCGCCGGGCTGACGTTTTCCAAAAAGTACAACCCGTCGCCGTTGGTGACCCAGACGATGTTCATGCGGTCCGCGGCGCGCGACAGAACGCCGCTGAAAGTGCATTCGTCGTCCTGGTGCGCCACGATGGTCATGGGTCTTTCCATGCGGTCCAGGGCTTTGAGAAAATCTCCTAATTCCGTGTAGGGAAGCGCCATTTCATTCTCCTTGCTTTATTTTACCTTTTCCCCGGGCTTCAGTTTGCCGTCAAAAGTGGTGACGAAGGGATGCTCGTCGCCGCCGGACAGGACCATGCCTTCGGAGACGCCGAATTTCATTTTGCGCGGCGCCAGATTGGCCACGACGATCACCTGCTTGCCCTTAAGCAAGCTCGGATCGGGATAGGACGAACGGATGCCCGCGAAAATATTCCGGGGCTTGTTCTCGCCGATGTCCACCAAAAGCCGGATCAATTTGTCCGCGCCTTCCACGAGCCCGGCTTCGACGATCGCTCCCACGCGAAGATCCAGCTTCGAAAAGTCATCGTAGCTTGCGTAGGTCTTTTCCTCTGTTCTTTTCTTCTTTTCTTCTTTCGCTTTAACCGCGGTTTCGCGCTCCTGTGCGCGGGCGATTTTCGCCCACGTGTCCTTGAGCGTCACCGTGCGGTTGAAAACGAGGTTGCCGGGTTTGCACGCTTTCGGATCGGTGAAGAAATATCCCAGGCGCTCGAACTGGAAATGCTTTCCGGGCTCGACGTCGTCCAGGCTCGGCTCCAGTTTGCATCCTTTGAGCGTCGTTAAAGAGTCGGGATTGATGTAGTCCTTGAAGCTTTCGCCTTCTTTGACGTCCAGGGGATTGGGCGTGTTGAAAAGCCGGTCGTAAAGACGCACTTCGGCGTCGACGGCGTGCGCCGCGCTGACCCAGTGCAGCGTGCCGCGCACCTTGCGCCCGTCGGGAGATTTGCCGCCTTTGGATTCCGGGTCCCAGGCGCAGCGAAGCTCGACGACTTCGCCCTGATCGTTTTTGATGACGCCGGTGCACGTGACAAGGCATGCATAACGCAGTCGCACCTCCTGACCCGGCGCGAGGCGGTGCCACTTTTTCGGCGGATCTTCCATGAAGTCCTCGCGCTCGATGTAAAGCTCGCGGGAAAAAGGCAGATTCCGCGATCCGGCGCTGAAATCCTCGGGCATGTACGGCGCGTCGATTGGTTCGATCCGGTCCGCCGGGTAATTTTCGATGACGATCTTCAGGGGATCGAGCACGGCCATGACGCGGGGCGCACGGGCGTTGAGATCGTCCCGGAGGCAATGCTCCAAAAGGGCGATGTCCACGATGCTGTCGGCTTTGGCCACGCCCACGCGCTCGCACATGTCGCGGATCGCCTCCGGCGTATAACCCCGGCGGCGGATTCCCACGAGCGTGGGCATGCGCGGATCGTCCCACTCGTCGACGTAGCCTTCTTTAATCAGTTCCAGCAGCTTGCGTTTGCTCAAAACTGTGTACGTCAGGTTCAGGCGGGCGAATTCGTACTGATGCGGCGGCTTTTCGATGCCGATTTTCTCGATGTACCAGTCGTAAAGCGGCCGGTGATCCTCGAACTCCAGCGTGCAGATGGAATGCGTGATGCCCTCGATGGCGTCGGACTGGCCGTGCGCGTAATCGTACATCGGGTAAATGCACCACTTGTCGCCGGTGCGCGGGTGCGTGGCGTGTTTGATGCGGTACATGATCGGATCGCGCATGTTCATGTTCGGCGCGCCCATGTCGATCTTCGCGCGCAGCACCATGGCGCCGTCGGGAAAGTCCCCGGCTCGCATCCGGCGGAAAAGGTCGAGATTTTCTGCGGCCAAGCGGTTGCGGTTTGGGCTCTCGACGCCCTTTTTATAAAAATCGCCGCGCTGCTCGCGGATTTTGTCTTCGCTCAGATCATCCACGTAGGCGTCGCCCTGCCGGATGAGTTTTTCCGCCCATTCGTAAAGCCGGTCGAAATAATCCGAGGCGTGATACTGTCGGTCGCCCCATTCGAAACCCAGCCAGCGCACGTCCTCCTGGATGGCGTCGATGTATTCCTGCTCCTCGGTGGAGGGATTCGTGTCGTCGAAACGCAAGTTGCAGGTTCCGCCGTAATCCCGCGCGATGCCGAAGTTCAGGTGGATCGACTTGGAATGCCCGATGTGCAGATAGGCGTTGGGTTCCGGCGGAAAGCGCGTGGCTATGGCCGTATGTTTTCCGGCAGCCAGGTCTGCGTCGATGATGTCCCGAATAAAATTCGACGGCTTGTCAGGCGCATCTTTTTCGCTTTTGTCGCTCATTTTTCAAAACCTCTCGCTCGCTTTCGCGCGCTGCTTTGACCCGTATATATGCGCGCCAAAGCGCATAAGGATAATGGGCTGCGTGTTACATGGCAAGAAGTCAATCAAAATGCAAGCCCCGAGCCCACCCGCTTACTCATTCGCCTTCGCTGACGCTTTAAGCGAATCTGCCGTGCGCGGCTTTTGTTTGTGTCGCCCCTGACGGGGCTTTTAAAATGTTACTTACCTGCTGTACTCCAGGCTCACGCCCGGGGCTAAATTCTTTCGCCCTGCGGGCTCGCACAGGCGAGGGCGGTCGCTCAACCTTGAGGCTCTCGACAGGCTTTGCCACACAAGTCTACAGGGCCGAAGCCATGCACCTTTCGCCCGGGCACGTCATGTGTGGCACACCCGCCCTCGGGTGTGAAAGGAATGTCTTACAACCACATTTAGTTGCAAGGCCGATATCCACCCGCTTACTCATTCGCCTTCTCTGACGCTTCAGGCGAATCTGTCGTGCGCGGCTCTGTTCTAACCACTGGCCACTAACCACTGGCCACTCATGACCCGCTTACTCATTCGCCTTCGTTACAACTCAGGCGAATTTTGCCGTGCGCGGCTTGTGTTTCGTTGCCACCGACCGGATCAGTGTCAGGATATGTTTGAGTAATTGATCCGAATTCGCAATCGCAAACCAAAACGGCTGACCTTGGCATGCGGGATCGCCCGAAACAGAGCCGCGAATGTCCAATCGCATCTTTGCGTTAGCAAAGATGCGATAATGAGCGGGTGTGCTACGAATCGGCAACAAAATCTTATTTTGAAAACAAAACCGCGCATGCAACGGCGTGATCATTTCGATTATCGATGCATTACCCGCTTACTCATTCGCCTTCGCTGACGCTTTTAGGCGAATTTTGCCGTGAGCAGCTTTTGTTCACTATCCACTGACCACTATCCGCTAACAACTAATCAAAAACTCCCGTCCGTTATCACGGTAAAGTTTTTTACTTCCGCCGTCGCGCCGGTCTGGTTATCGATGGACAAAGTCCAGTAATCCGTCGGTTGCAGACCATGCAGATCAACCAAGCCCGCGATGCCAAGTTCGCCGTTAAAATCATATTCGCGGAAGGTTTTGTTCAGCCGCCAGGAAGTCGGATTGACATCATCCGGCCAGGGCGTGAAATCGCCATGGCTCCCCAGATCCACCATCTGCCCGTCCGGCGCGACGAGGCCGAGATCGACGCTTCCCGCGGGCTGCGTGGACCATTCCAGCATCACGCGCACGCCGACCTTCGTCACCGTCTGCGCCGCCTGATGAAAATCCAGATCCGTGAATCCGACCTCCGCGTACTTCGGCAGCCAAGGTTGATCCGGATCGTCGGAGAAGGAGTCGGTGAGTTCCTGATGCCAGGTATCATAAGATGTCGTTCCCGTCCCAAGAAATACATAGAATTCACATTCGGGATTTCCGCCTATGGGAAGATTGCTTGCCGTTATAATATCGGGCGCACCGTCATTGTTAAAATCAGAGACGGCAACAACGTGTGGATCATTGCCGACGTCTATTACATTCTGATCATTAAAAGTGCCATCTCCATTTCCGAGTCTGAAAGAGATGTTATCGGCCCCAACGTTTGCGGAAATCACGTCGAGATAAGAATCTGAATTCAAATCCGCTGCAACAAGGATATGGGGGCCGTGTACATGTCCTCCCATATCATAGGTTGTAACTGCACCGAAATTTCCCTGGCCATCACCCAGGCGAATGGAAACTGTGGCTCCGTCATAGTCAGCGGACGTTAAATCAGGACATCCGTCGCCGTTGAAATCATCAACAATGACACTGTAGGGACCATTTCCCATAGAATATGAAACGGTATCGTCAAATGTTCCCAAACCTTGTCCAAGTCTGAAATTTACTGAATCACTGAATCGGCTGGCTGTAACAATGTCGGGAACCGTATCCATGTTGATATCGGCAATAAGTACATCGAGAGTTTCCTGGGCCATTTCCAGATATGCTCTCGGACTCCAGAATCCTTTACCCAGACCAAAGCGCAAGTATACACCACTTCCAAGGTCTGAAGCGGCGATATCTACATTCCCATCATCGTTTAAGTCTGCAATAGCAATTCGATAAGGGTGAAAACCCATATCAAGGCGGTATTCTTCCCCAAATAATCCATCCCCTAGGCCATTTCTAAACGAAATGTCGTTTCCGTCAGTATTGGCAGAAACAAGATCAGGAAGGCCATCGTAATTAATATCTACGACGAGAATTTTCCTCACGCCATCCCCCATAGGATAATCTATTCGATCTGAGAAGGTTCCATCGCCAACGCCGAAATAGATAGTGATATTATCTCCATGAGCGTTGCCAGTGATGATATCCATGTCGCCGTCCTCATCCAAATCCACGATTTCTATCGTTTGTGGATGAGCCCCAGTTTCATAGGTGTCATAAGTCCCGTATGAACCATTTCCACCCAAATACTGTGGTGAAGCTGATGTGATAACGGGCTTATCGCCATTTCCCGTGTTATCTTCCAGATCAAGCCAGTATGCTCCATCCGGAAATGGAACAGCTGATTGCAGATTGCTTTTGTTAAAGCGCACCAGCAGATAACCTTCTTCGTTGCGGATTGACAGTGATTTATACTTACCTAGTACGCTGAAATAATAACCGATTTCGCTCTCATCAAGTCGCATTCTGTAATATGCAGAGCTTTGGCCAAAGTTCGAAGCGGCGCTGGAACCCAAGTATGCATGATGAATACTGTCCCAGCTGTCAATCCTTTGATTGACGCCAAATGATCTTCCTCTTTCACCTCCACCCGGACTTGGATTGACGACTAAAATTTCGTAGGGATCGGAAGTAGGATAAAGATTTTCGGTTGTGAAAACGACATCCGCATGTTGTGTGTCCGTTGTTACATCAAAATCGATTGATTCGCCAATAATTTTTCCGTAGTTCGGACCGAGACGAAATTGAGCATTGGACATGATATTCCTGCCGGTAACGCTGACAAATATCTCCTGAGGAATCGGGTTCAGGTCTTCATCCAGTAACTGAATCAATCCCCGGGGCCATATTCTGGTAATTTCAGGCAGCGGCGCGACGATGCTCAGATAAGTGTAACTCTCAGATTCGTTCTGGCCACCGAAAACCGGATCGGGATTTTTCAAGCGTACTACGTACCTATCTGCGTAAGACACCAGTTCACTTGGAAGTGTCGCTGTACACTGCGTGGCGCAGGTATCAGCCACTGGATCGCCGTTGTCATCAGCCTGACAAGTTGTGCCTGTTCCTTCGGTATCACACATCATCACGTAATCGCCCACAATCAACTGGACGTCATGGGCGATGCCTTCGCCAGTGATTTCAATCGTATATGGTTCTACGGATTCATGGCTGAAGGCTAAATATGATTCCGGTGATGAATCGGATAAAATCGGCCGCGGCCGCATTGGCGTACAACCCGTCGCAGCACCAACGGCCTCATCAGACCATTCCGATTCTAGATGACTGTTATAGGCAAGCACGCGGTATTCATAATCTCGATAACACGCAACCGTTGTGTCGGTGACATTCGTGTCCGGGGCGGCAACGGTTTCCAGAAGTTGCCACGTACCTTCACCTTCTGTTCGACGTTGCACATCGAAGCTCTCCACGTACTGCTGGTCATGCTCCCAGCTCACCGTCACTTCATTGCCGTCGCCCACCGTCGCCACGTTGTACGGGGCCGTGATCGGGCACCAGTCGGATTGCGCCGCCGCCGTACCGGAAGGATCCGACTCCACATTCGCCGTGTAGGCAGTAAGCTTGTAGCGATAAAGCGTCTGGCAATCGACGGTCGTATCATTGTAGGACGTCGCATCCGGCGAAAGTGTGGTCAGTTCGGTTTCGTCGCGATAAACTCGAATGCCCGTCGCATTGTCCGCGTTGTTGACCCAGGAAAGCTCGATCTCATCGGAGCCGAGAGCTTCGGCATACAATCCAGTCGGTGATGCGACGGAGCAATAGGATGACCCGGTAGCCAGGTTAGACCAGTCGGAAACCGTATTCCGGTCGTAAGCCTGCACGCGGTAATCATATTCTGTTGTTTCGCACGTGGCCGACTCGTCCTGATGGGACGTGGAATCGGAGGGTAATGACGCGATTGTGGACCAAGTATTTAATCCGGTTTCACTGCGTTGTACGTAGTAGCCCATTTCATCGTTCGAGTTGTCTTGCCAATTAAGGTGAACGCTTCCCACCTGCGTGGTCGAGGCATTCAGGCCCGATGGAGCGTCCACAGGACACCAGGAGGTTGTCGAGCGATCCTTGTTGGAAGCATCGGAAGTGACGTTGGTGTTAAAAGCTTCAACATAGTATTCATAACTTGTCTCGCAGACGCGACCTTCATCGGTGTAGGTCTGCACGTCGGCGGCTGTTGTATGAATCATCAGATTGTCCCGGTAAACACGGAATCCCGTTTCGTTATCCGAATTATCCGTCCAGGTCAGTTGCATGGAGGTATCGTCGGCGGCCTGCGCCAACAAGCCTGTCGGCGCATTCACCACGCACCAGGACGAACCCGGCGTGAGGGTTTCTACCCATGCCGATTCAGCAAGGTAGTTATAGGCTTTGAGACGATAATCGTACTCCGAGCTTTCACATTGCGCCGTGGCGTCGGAATAGCTCGTGGTCCCTTCCGGCAGGTCCGCGATGGTCAACCAGCCCGAACCGCTGTCGTGCTCGACGCGCTGAATCAAATATCCGGTGGCGCTTTCGTCGATGATAACCCAGGTTAAATGGATGAAACCTGCATGATCCGTAGATGCCTCGAAGGTTGTCGGGCTATCCAGGGGGCACCAGGATGTCGAAGCCAAAACCGAGTTGGAGTTGTTGGAGCTGACATTGTCATTGTAGGCCGTGACAAAATACCGGTATTCCGTCTGGCAACTGAGGCTATCGTCTGTGTACTGCGTGGAATCCGCGGGGAGGTTGTCGATGATTTCATTACCGCGCCAGACCTGAAACCCCGTTTCATTATCGGCATTGTCGAGCCAGTCGAGCCTGATGGATGTTGCTCCTTCAGTATTCGCATACAAATCACTCGGCGCTCCCACCGTGCAGTATGACGAACCCGGCGTCAGCGTTTCCACCCAGTCCGATTGCTTGTCTCCGTTATAGGCACGCAGGCGGTAATCATATTCCGCTGTTTCGCACTGCGCTCCGTCATCGCTGTAATTCGTCGATCCTTCCGGCAGATCTACAATGGTGAGCCAATCATCCTCGGTTTCATGCTCACGGCGCTGGATGTAATATCCGGTCGCACTGGTATCATTGATGTCCCAACTCAGATCAATACGGCCGGCGAGCCCTGTCGTCGCAACGAAATTGGTCGGGTTTAATAGAGGGCAACCTGCTGTGAAGCCGCGGGCGCTGTCGGACCTGTCCGATTCCACGTTGGCGTTAAATGCAACAACGTAATAAGTGTGTTCCGTGTCGCATGTGAGGCTGGAGTCCACGAACTCCGTCGTGTCGGCGGGAAGTTCATCGGGAATCAGATTGTTATCACGCCAGACGCGATAACCGGTTTCGTTGTCCGCGTTGTCCAGCCAGTTTAACCTGATTGATGTTGCGCTTTCAGTCTGCGTGTACAGATCGCTCGGCGCTCCCACAGGGCAGTACGACGAGCCGGGCGTCAGGGTTTCGATCCAGGCGGATTGCTTGTCGCCGTTATAGGCGCGAAGGCGGTAGTCATATTCCGCCGTTTCGCACGCGGCGCCTTCGTCGCTGTAACTCGTGGAGCCTTCGGGTAAATCGGCGATTGTCACCCATTCGGCGCGCGCATCGTGTTCGCGGCGTTGGAGAAGGTAGCCCGTGGCGTCCGGGTCGTTGATGTCCCATGAAAGATCGATGCTTCCCGCCTGATCCGTCGTGGCGACGAGGTTGGAAGGATCGACCAGCGGGCACGCGTCGGCGCGGCTCGTGGCGGTGTTGGAAAAAGCCGACTTCACGCTGTTTTCATTCGCCGCGCGCACGCGGTACTGAAACGTCTGACCGCACGCCGCGTCCTCGTCGGTGTACGTGGTCTGGTCGGAAGGCTGCGTGGCCAGCGGGGTGGCCGACCAGGCGCCGTCGAAAGTCTTGCGATAGATTTCATAGCTTCCGGGCTCGCCGGGTAATTCGCCCGCGCCTTCGCTCCAGGAAAGAAGAATGGCTCGCTGCGCGCCGTCTTCCTGTTCGTCGTCCAGTAACGCCGTCATGTCGCCGGGCGCGTCGAGTTCGCAATAGTCCGCGGTGGCCGATTCCTCGTTGGATGGTGCGGACTCGCCGTAGTCGTTATAGGCCAGCACCCGGTAGGAATATTCGTGTTCGCATTCCACGGACTCGTCGTGATAGACGGTGACATTGGCAGCGGTTCCCGCGATGGTTTCCCATTCGTCGTCGCCTTCTGAGCGCTGCACATTGAAGCCGAGTTCGGAGCCGGTATTGAAAACCCAGCGCACGTCGATGCGCGATGGGCTGATCGCCTCCGCCGTCAAACCGGAAGGGCTTTGCGGAGCGGAGCCGGCGCCGCTTCCGTCTTCACCGGCCGGTCCGGGCACGCCCGCCTCGCCGTCCGTACCCGCCGCGCCGGCCGCGCCGTCGGCGCCGGAATTGGCTCCGCAACTCAGGCTGAAAAATAGAAGGATTATAAAGACAAATAGTAGCGCCTTAATTGATTCCATTGAAAATCACCTTATGCGAAAGCGAGTTTGACAAGCGCGTACTTTAACAAACAAAAATCAGCATTGACCAGATAGTTTTTTGAGAATTAACGCTGTAAATATAAACGAGAGTTATATAAGGTTCCAGCAAGCGTGCAGAGAATATAACGGAGTTTGGCATGCCGATCATCAAAATCGAAATCTGCTGGATGGAGCGAAACGATCTGCCGCGCGATCTGGCGACAAGGGCGCAGGAGACTTTCGTCGCGGCGTTTTCGGCGGATATCAAATACGTTGATGCGCGCGTGGCCGCGACGCCATGGGGCGAGTTCGTCGGGTATTACGAAAAAGGCGACGAGCCGGTGTGGGTGGAAGCGACCATGACATGACAATAGCCCGCATTTCTGTCACCAGCTTTTTTTAATGCTTAACGCCTTTCCGGCAGGAACTACGAGCTATTCTCCCTTCAGCCGGCACGTTTGTGCATCGATCATGCTCGTGAATCCGGCGAATCCAATAGTTTATGTATCGCAGCAGTTGGGGCACTCAAAGGCGCATACCACGCTAAAATACTACGCGGCATACATCTCTCAAATGGGCAACATCCAAGCTGTAAACCTTGGCATTGTCAGGAAGGAAGAAGACGAGGAGCAAAAATCCTGGCACTTAACTGGCACTTCGGGGAAAAAGAGTGAATGAGGATGAGAAAAAGGGGTTACGAAATGCCGTAACCCCTTGATTTCATTGACGGGGCAGGAGGGATTCGAACCCCCGACCGCCGGATTCGTAGTCCGATGCTCTATCCAACTGAGCCACTGCCCCGCAGGGGAGATTTGCCTACCACGCAAGCCAAGCGGTGTCAATAGAAAGATCGCGATGCGGCAAAGTGAAAATGGGCGGCGTGGATTTTTTTAAATGCCGTGAAAATGCTCGGCGGTCAGTTCAAATGTCTTTCCCGGGCCAGCCTTTTTCCCGTTTTCGTCTTGAGAAGACTATCGATTTTCTCCGCCATAACTTCCGGCGGCGTATCCGGAAACATTTCCGGCAGATTTTCGATCCAGTCGGCGTCCCAGATGATGCGAAACTCCGGCGTGTCGATATCCTTCGCGCTGTGATGGTTGGCGACGATGCGGCTGACGTGATCCATTCTTTCCGGATCGAAACTCAGATCCTTCATGATCTTTTCGGCGATCGGCGGCCCCTCTTTTTCCTGGTATCGCGCCGTCGCCGAACCCCACTTTTCCTCCGCGGCGCGAATGCCGATATCATGAAGCAGCGCCGCGGCGATAACGACTTTCGAATCGCCGCCGACTTCCTGCATGATACTTCTCGCGCTCGCCAACACGCGCATCGCGTGATCGATTCGTTTCCGGTCTTCGCCGAAAACTTCCTTCACGGCGGCGATCAGCTTGCCCACAACGGACTGCCCTTCTCCGTCGCCGGCGAACTCCGAAGCCTTGGGATCGTACCCCAGGCATTCCTTCGCGTGTTCGCACCATTGCGCGCACCCCAGGCTGATTTTCGGATTCACGATCTGCGCGCCGCATTTCGGACACCGCCGCCGCGCCTCGTCTTTGAAAAATTCCACCGATGTTCCGCACTGGCCGCAGGGGATATCGAAGATGTCGGAAGGCTTCCAGAAACGCGTGTCCTGCCCGGGGCAAACGGCCTTGGCCGCAACGTTGCTGCTCATCTTCCATCCTCCTTTTCGCCCGTTTCGCGAATCATGATCGGAAGCATTTTAAGGCGCTCAGGCGCGATAAGCGAATGCGGCGCTCCGGCGGGCGTCATCACCGTTTGCCCGGCCTTTGCTTCCAACATCTCTTTCAAATCTAATGCCTCGGCCGGCGGGATGCCCCCTTTATTCAGCGTATTTGTCATGGCCGTCTCCAAAGTCACAGAATTTCGTCGATCGCGGTGTCTTTCATCAATTTCCCGATTCCATCGACGATGGGTTTCCATTTTTTATGAACCTTGCATGAACCGGTGCATTCCTTTCGCCCCAAAAAGCAATTCCGATACGGATCGAGATCCATAAAAAGCACCGCCACTTCCTCCAGGCTGATTTCCGATGCTTTTTTGCTCAAGACGAATCCGCCGTTGGTCCCCCGAATCGACCGAACAAGCCGCGCGCGAACGAGTTGGTGCATGATCTTCGACAGATAATTTTTCGGAATGTCCATTTCTTCAGCGATGGTCTTGGACAGCACCGGTTTTTCGCCGCTTTCCTTCGCCAGATAACCCATGGCCCGCAAGGCGTAATTGGCGCTTTGCGTCAGCATGATAGCCCTCCTTCGCCTGTCTCAAAAGGAATATATGACTTCTTCATCATGATGTCAAGTAATAGTCCCTTGAACTCCTGATGTGAAAATTTCCTTCTTAGAAAAGATTAAAATGTTCTGATTTTGGGTCACGGGTTTCGATTGCGGCGGGAGGAGGCGGACTGTTCGGAGGGTCTTTGGGCGGCGCATTATCATAAAGACAGGCGGGAGGCGCTCAGATCATGAAATTTTCGGGTCGGGATGAGAGTCTTTCGCGGATAGGCGCGGTAGGGGGGCGGCGGCGGCAAGATGAAGATGACGGCGGCGATGAGCGAGCACGTGAATTTCGGCTCCCGGTTTTTGTGCTGAGTTTAAAAAAAAGAATGGCGGCTCGGGAGGAGGTTTTAGAGCAACGCGTCTTGGGGGAAAAGGGGGGAAGGGGTTCCCGAACCGCCGTGTTTATTAGATTGACAAAGAATCAGACTTCGCGAGCGAAGCCCGGGAGTCAAACGGCCGGGGGGGACCGTTTATCTCCAGTCATAAACCCTGGGTCCGGTGGGCCTTTCCGAACGCCCGGGCTTGAAAATCAGCTGGCTGCCATCTCCTCGGGCATTTCGGAGTCGCTATCGCTGTCGATTCGCTCGTTATCGTCGAATCTGACGCCGACCAGCTTGGATACGCCGGCCTCCTGCATGCTGACTCCGTAGAGGCATTCTGAGATGTTCATCGTTCTTTTATTGTGCGTGATCAAAATGACCTGGCTGTGCATGCGGATCATTTTGATCAGTTCGTTGAATCGGTCGACGTTCACATCGTCCAGGGGCGCGTCCACTTCGTCCAGGAAACAAAACGGGCTGGACTTGATCAGGAATATGGAAAAAATCAGCCCGATGGACGCCAGCGCTTTTTCACCGCCGGACAGAAGATTGATGTTGGACAGTTTTTTGCCCGGAGGCCTGACGGATATTTCGACGCCCGACTCCAGTGGATTGTCCGGCTCGGTCAGTTCGAGTTTGGCGTGGCCGCCTCCGAAGAGCGTGGGAATCACCTGAGCGAATTTCTCGGCCACCAGCGCGAAGGTTTTTACGAAACGCTCCTTCGATTCCCTGTTGATTCTGGCGATGGCTCTTTCCAGGGACTCGACGGCTTTTTCCAGGTCTTCCTTCTGCGTTTTGAAAAACTCCAGGCGCTCGGATTCTTCCGTATATTCTTCTATGGCCGACAGGTTCACTTCGCCGATCGACGAGATTTTTTCCGCGAGGAACTTTCGGCGTTCGTACAGCGCCGCGGGATCGATGGTTTCGTCCCGTCCGCATTCCTCGGGCAGGTCGGCCAGATCCAATCCGTATTTATCCACGAGGCGGGATGAGATGTGATCCCGCTTCATTTTCAGTTCGATGCCCGTTACTTCGCTACGGTTCAACTCCTGCGTGAGAGCGTCCAGATCCTTGCGCATGAGCCGCAGCCGGCTTTCGGCCTGCGAATGCTCCTCTTCCTTTTCGGAAAGGGCGATCCGGTCCTTTTCCAGGGCTTTTTCGAATTCCGCGGCCTCCGCGGCCTTATGGGACATTTCCGTTTCGACCGCGCTCAGTTTTTCCTTGTCCTGGGCGATGATCCTGCGATCTTCCTCGATGGCGTCAAGGCGCCGCTGCATATCTTCCTGCGTGCGCGTGATGGCCCAACGCAGCTGCGTTTCGCGGTTGTCGGCGGCTTTTTTGCGCTCTCTCAATCCGGCCAGATGCGCCGTCGTGGCCGTGACCTCGCCATGCAGGCTTTCAAGTTTTTGCGCTCCTTCAAAAAGGGCGTCTTCGTGAACCTGAAGCTCTTGCCGGGATTTTTCAATGCCCTTTTCCAGCTCGTCGATTTCCTGCGCGGCCCTCTGTCCTTCTTCTTCCATCTGCGCCATTTCGGTCCGGGCCTGTTCGATCTGCTCGGAAACGCTTTTCTTTCTCGACGTCAGACCTTCATCCTCGCCCCGGGCGCGATGGATGCTTTCCTCGCACTCGGAAAGGCTGCGGGCGACCGCGTCGTACTGCTCGCGAAGCCGGGCCAGCTCTTCTTCGGTTTTGATCGTTTCCGAGTCGATGGCCTCGTATGTTGCGCCGGCCGTTTCAACGTTTCGTTCGAGTTCGACGATCTGATCGATGAGGGATCGGATGCGCCGGTTATTACGCAAAATCCCCGTGGACAGGGCTTTGATCGATCCGCCGGTAATGACGCCGTAAGGGTCCACGAATTCGCCGTCCGGCGTGACGTAGGAGCCGGTATAGCCGTTGGCGTTGTGAAGCCTGACGGCGGTTTCGAGATCGTCCACCAAAAGGACATTGTCCAGAAGCGAATCCAGAATGGGGGCGTACAGCGGGTCGCACTGCACGTGCTCGGCCAAAGGTCCCCGGCTCTGGGACAGGGTTTGCTCCGGGTATAGGCCATGCGGCGGGCGGACCTGCATGGGAATGAATGTGGACCTGCCGGCCTGGCCGCTTTTCAAAAAGTCCGCGGCGCTGATTCCCTCGCTTTGTCCCTGCACTAAAACGCCCTGAACGCGGTCGCCGAGAACCGCTTCCACCGCCGCTTCGTATTCCGGCTTGACCTCGATGAAGTCGCCCAGCAATCCCAGCAGCCCTTTGGGGGCGGCCGCGTCGGCCGGTCCCTGCTCCCTGGCGGCGGCGAAGAGATTTTTTACGCCCTCCGAGTATCCCTCCATTTTATTCTTCATGTTCTGCAGGGATTCCAGTTGCATCACGGCGGACTGGTGCTGCGACTTCATGGACTCGAACTTGTCGCGGGCGTTTCTGCGCTCGACCTTCAAGTGTCCGAGTTTCGCCACCAGCTGCGGCTCGACTTCCTTGAATTCCTGTTTTCGCGCCAGATACTCGGCTTCCTCGGCGGCGAGCCTGTCGATTTCTTCTTTCAGAACGCCCGATTCACGCTCCAGCTTGCCGAGATGTTGCGTGAGTTCGACGATTTTTTTCTCGTCGCGGACTCTTTTTTCGGCAAAGTTTTCGATGCGCCCGTTCAGCGCGGCCAGGCGTCCGGCGGTCTGGTGAATCGCCCGGCGGATTTCCTCCGCCGCCTCCGCCGTTTTACCGCGGCTCTGCCGATAGACTCCCAGTTGCTTTTCCAGGTCCGCGAGGCGCTGATTGACCTGTTCCATTTCGGCGACGATCTGCGTGGATTCCTCGGCCGCCGCCTGAGCTTCGAGTTCGTAGCCGGGCATGGCTTCGGCGCTTTTGGCGCTTTCGGATTCGAAAGTTTCGATACGGGCGGTATGGCTGGCGATTTCCCGTTGCAAATTGGAGCGCTGTGATTCGAAATTCTGGATTTCGGAGCTTTTTAAGGCCAGTTCCGCCCTGCGGGATTCCAGGGCTTTGGCGGCTTTGAGGTGTTCCAGTTGCTCGGCCTCGGCTTTGGCTTCTTCGGCGGCGATGGCGTTTTGAGCGCCGAGGATCTTGTCCTGGAGCCCCTTCACGACGCGTTCGAGTTCCTTTTCCTTGCTTGCGATTTCCCTGGACTCCCGGGCCGCCAGTTCCATGTCGATGGTTTTGACTTCGTCGGAAAACTCTTTGTAACGGCGCGCTTTTCCCGCCTGACGGGCGAGGCTGATGACGCGGCGTTTGACTTCCGTCATGAGATCCTGGAGGCGGTCGAGGTTTTGCCTCGTGGCCTCGATTTTACGCTGGGTTTCCTCGCGGCGATGTCGGAACTTGGTCGTGCCGGAGGCTTCTTCGATCAACACCCGCCTGTCGACGGGCTTGGCCGAAAGCACCTTCGCGATCTGCCCCTGCTCGATGATGGCGTAACTTTTCGACCCGGCGCCGGTGTCCATGAGCATTTCGCTGATGTCTTTAAGGCGGCAAGGCACGCGATTAATCAGATATTCGCTTTCGCCGCTTCGGTAGAGGCGCCTGGTGATTTCGATTTCAGGAACGTTTTCAAAGCCTATCGGATGAATCCCGTCTTCGCAACTGAACATGAGGGAAACCTGGGCCATGGACGTGGGTTTTCTGCTTTCGCTTCCGGAAAAAAGGACGTCGATCATATCCTTGCCGCGAAGCGATTTGACCGACATTTCCCCCATGACCCAGCGGATGGCGTCCACGATGTTGCTCTTGCCGCATCCGTTGGGTCCGACCACCACGGAAATTCCCTCGTGTAAGTTGATGCGGGTTTTATCCACGAAGGATTTGAACCCCACCATTTCGATATGCCGGATCCTCATATGACCTACTTTAAAAATTTGTTTTCTGCGTTGCGCTTTGCGCTTGCTTGAAAAAGTGCAAGCACAAAATGTGATGTTGATTTTCAAAAGCTATACCACGGATTGACGTCTGTCAAGCAAATACACAACCGGCTGTTATCATTTTCAAAAGACCTACTACACCTTGATTTTTCAGGGGAATTTTATATTTGGGGCGCCGGGAGCCGCCGGAATTTCATAAATCGCCGGAAAATATTTTCATGATTCGTCCGCCGGTTCCGGTTCGTTTTCGTCGCCGGCCTTTTTGCGCTTTCCGACGACAAAGGCGGCGCCCGTGGCCAGCAGATAGAGCAGCGTCAGGGGCGCTCCGAGAATAACCTGGGATATCACGTCCGGGGGCGTGAAGATCGCCGAACCGACGAAAATGAGCAAAATCGCATAACGAAAATTGCGCCACAGCCATTGCGGCGTGACGATGCCCACGCGGGCCAGAAAGAAGATAAAAACGGGCAGTTCGAAGGCCAGGCCGAAGGCCAGCAGGATGTTCAGGGAAAACTTGAAGTAATCCCGCACCGAGATCATGGCCTGGATGCTTTCGGTCTCGAATCCCTTGATGAAAAATTGAAACCCCAGGGGGAAAACGCCGAAGTATCCGAAAAGGGCGCCGCCCACGAAAAAGAACGAGCCGACCAGGACCACGAGCCTGACGTAAAGCTTTTCCTTTCGAAACAGCCCCGGGGCGACGAAGGCCCATATCTGCCACAGGATAATCGGCGAGGAGACGAATACGGCGGCGACCATCGCAACTTTCAGATACGTGATAAAAGCTTCCGCCGGCGCGGTGAAGATCAAAGAGCGCCCCTGGCCGAGCACTTCGGTCATGGGGATCATCAGGATGAAATAGAGATCCTTCGCCCAGTGCCAGCAGGCGAGAAATGCGATCAGCACCGAAGCGATGACGATCAGCAGTCTCCTGCGAAGCTCGGTCAGGTGATCCACGAGGCTCATCTTGCCGCCGATATCACGGCTTTCATCGCTCATCATGGCCGCCCCGCGAGTTGTTGTCGCCCGGATTATCCTGCGCCGGATTTTCTTTGCGATCCGGATCCGCCTCCGGGCCGTCCGTATTCGTCGCCCGGTCATCGCCGGCGCTTTGATCGGATTCCTGATCCTTGGAGTCGCCGGCCGCATTTTGCTTTTCCTGAAACTCCTTCATTTCCATGGCGCGAATCTCCTCGCCGATGACCGATTTGAATTCATCGGTCACGCGGCGCGCGTGTCCCATGAACCGGCCGACGGTTCTGGCGACTTTCGGCAGATTCTTCGGCCCCATCACCAACAGGGCGATAATCAAAACGACAATAATTTCCGCGCCGCCGATGTCGAACATGAAAGAGTCTTTCAATAGGAAAAGTGCGTCCTGGTGCTAAGATGTTGACTCGAAGGCTATCCGTCAAGGGTTATGCGCCGCGCGATGGTCCGAATTTGTAAGCCGCGGCGCATGACGCGCCGGGATTCAAGATCGCCGCCATGACTTGAATTGACAGAATCGGCGGCTGAATCTACGATCCGGCGCATGCGACGCGACTTGAAAATACTCGCATTATTCCTCGTGTTTTTCCTCATGGCGGCGCTTTTGTGTTCTTGCGGCTCACGCAAGGCGCAGCCTTTGGAAAAACCCCACATCATTCTTCTTCTCATCGATACGCTGCGTCCCGACCATATGTCCTGTTACGGCTACGCGCGAAAGACGACGCCGGTTATCGATTCGCTGGCCGGCAAGGGCCTGATTTTCGAAAACGCCATAGCCCCGAGTTCCTGGACCGTGCCGTGCACGGCGACGATCCTCACGGGCCTGCAGCCGCAAAGGCACGGGTGCGTGCAGGGGATTTTGCATGACAAGCAGGTGCTCAGGCAGCACCAGCTCCACCCGGGTCTCGCCACGCTGGCGGAAAAACTGCTGGAAGCCGGTTACGATACGTTCGGTTATTCGGCGAATTCCCACATCACGCAGGCCATGGGGTTCGGGCAGGGATTCAATGTTTTTCGTCAGATCAAGTTCATGAACGCGGAAGTTCTGGAAACTCTGCTCCATGAGGACATTTCGTCGATCAGGCGTTCGGATCACGTGGGTCGGCCTTATTTCATTTATATGCATTTCGTCGATCCGCACTGGCCCTATCAGCATCGCCCCAAAGCCATCAAAAGACTCGGCATAAACGACCGCACCAAGGCCATGCAGGATGTGCGCGTGATGCAAGGCGATCCCATGCTGCATTATCCCCCGGGTTATTTCCGGGAAAACGAGCAGTACCTGAACGCCCTGAAGGATTTGTACGACGGGGAAGTCAACGCCGTGGACGAGGTGATCGGGCGCATTCTCGCCGAACTGCCGCGCAGCGATCAGGCCATGATCGCCGTGGTGTCCGACCACGGCGAGGCGTTCAGCGAGCACGACACCATGCTTCACGGATACGATCTGTATCGCGAGACCGTGCGCGTTCCTTTGATCCTGCGGCCGCCGGTGAATAAGAAAAAAGCGGCGCAAAGCCGGCGCATCGGCAAAAGGGCCATGCTGATCGACGTCATGCCCACGCTGCTGACGTTTGCCGAAGCGAACACGGATTTTTTGCCCGGGATCGACCTGATGAAGGATTTCGATCCCGAGCGCGAAACGCCGTTGCAGCTTTCCCGCGGTCCGATTCGATGGCATGGCGCCGTGGTCGGGCATCTCAAGGGCATCGTCCACGAGGCTGTAGGAAAAAAGATGCTCTTCGATACGAAAGAGGATCCTTTGGAGAAAAACGATCTTTTTGCCGGGCCAGGATATTCCGACGAACTGGCCGCCGCCATGGAAAAAGCCGCCGCGATCAATCCGCAACTGGTCCCCAGAATGATCACCAACGAGGATATCGGCGATCTGGATAAACTCAGATCCCTGGGCTATCTCACGGGCGGCTCCAAACCGAAAAATACGCCGACGCCGACGCCGACGCCGGAGCCGGAAAAGGATCCCTGGATCATCACGATGGGATTGTGCCCGAAGATCTTCAAAATCGACGAGAAGTGCGGAGACGGACCGGAAGAACTCAGGGATTATTGCGTCGAAGAGAAATTAAACGCTTTGAAAAAGAAGCGATGCGCCGGCATCGGGTCTTTCAATATTCGGAAAAAATGCGATAACCTGCGGCTTGAAACGGCCCTTCGAATGTGCAGCGAATGATCCCCATTTGTTACACCGGAAAATAGATTTTAAAAGAGCTTCCCTCGCCGGGTTTGCTGGCGACCTTGATGGCGCCGTTATTGCCGCGGACGATGCCCAGGACCGCCGCCAGGCCCAGCCCGCGCCCGGTGAATTTCGTAGTAAAAAATGGATCGAACATTTTTTCCTGCGTTTGCGCGTCCATCCCGCATCCGTTGTCGGAAACCTCAAGGCGGACATGCCAGCCGTCCGAGAGATTGTTGGGGAAGCATGTGTTTTTGAAAAACTCCCGGTCATATTTTTTCAAATTTGTCTTGATGACGATGCGTCCCGCGTCTTTGTCGATAGCCTCCATGGCGTTGGTCGTCAGATTCATAATCAGCTGCTGAATCTGGGACTCGTCGACCTTGATCGGAGGAAGCTCTTTTGCCAGGCGGCTTTCGATGGTGATGTTGTCCGGAACGGCCGCCTGAATCAGGTGGCGAATGTCGTTGAACGTCAAGTTGATGTCGACTTCGGAAACAACCACGCGCCCTTTGCCCGAATACGCCAGCATCTGCCGCGTGATCATGGCGCCGCTGTCGGCGGCTGAAAGGGCGTTGCGGATCAGAGCGGTCGTCGGCGACGCTTCGTTGATTTCATCCAGGGCCAGTTCCAGATTTCCGATGATGCTTTGAAGCTGATTGTTGTAATTGTGCGCGATGCCTCCGGCCAAAGTGCCCAGGCTTTGAATTTTCTGGGCCTGCTCCATCTGTTCGAAGAGTTTGCGCCTTTGTTCTTCCAGGCGCTTGCGTTCGCTGATATCCCGAGCGATGCACAGGATGGCGTCCTGGTGCTCGAATTCGATTTTTCGGCAACTGATTTCAATGGGAATGGAGGAATTGTCGCTGCGTAAATGCTGCGTTTCGAATATCAGGTGTCCCTTTTGAGTCAGTTCCTTCATTCTGCCCGGCATCGAATGGGCGTATTCGGGAGCTTCGATTTCATGACATCCCTTGCCGATCAATTCATGGTGCTCATACATCAGCCGTTCGCAGGCGGTCTTGTTGGCGTCCAGAACACGACCTTCCATGTCGTGAATCAAAATGGCGTCTCCCGCCGCTTCGAAAAGCGTGTGATAACGCTTTTCGCTTTGCATAAGGGCTTTTTCCGCCCGGCGGCGCGCCAGGCGTTCTTCGTGTTTTTTCACCACGTCCATCAAGACGATGGGCAGCAGGGCCAGGTAGCCCTGGGCCGGATCCTTGACCAGGTAATCGTCGACGCCGGCCTTGAGCGCTTCGACGGCGAGTTGTTCCGAACCGTTGCCCGTGAGAATGACGATGGGAAACTTAAATCCTCCGGCCAAAAGATTTTTGCAGTGATCCAGTCCGGCGGCGCCGGGAAGGTCATGATCGAAAACGGCGATGTCGAATTCACCGATGTGTGTGTGAAGAAATTCCACGGCCTTTTCGCCTCGGGAAAACTCGGTCAGCTCAAAAGGAACATCGCTTTTTTGAAATGCCCGCCTGAAGGCCAGCCGGTCGTGCTCATTATCTTCGATGAAAACGATGCGCAATACAAAATCATGATCTGTCATGGAAAAGTCCTCAATGCCGGGGTCGTTCCACCGATTGCCAGAAGTCGCTGATGGATTTGATGATTTTGGAGAAATTTTGGAAACCTACCGGTTTGATGATGAACGCGTTGGCTCCCAGTTCGTAACTTTTGAGCTGATCCTCTTCGAGGGTCGACGTGGTCAGAACAATGACGGGCAGTGTGCGGTATTTTTCGGCCCGGCGGATGCGACGCAAAACCTCCAGGCCGTCCACTTTCGGCATTCTGATGTCCAGAAGAAGCAAGTCGGGGCTTGGCGAGGAATCGGGCGAGGCATACGCCCCCCGGCGGTGAAGATAATTCAGACATTGCTCGCCGTCGGCGACCACGCGCAGGCAATGGGGTATTTTCAGTTTTTTCCACGCCCGCTTCATGGCCAGAACATCGCTTTCGCTGTCGTCCGCAAACAGGACGGTCATGGTTTTACGGTCCATTTTTCACCTCTTGGGTTTTCGGGAGAAAAATGAAAAAGGCGCTTCCCGCGCCGGGCTTTGATTCAATGCGGACAACTCCGCCCAGTTTCGAGGCCGCTTTTCTGACAATGGCCAGCCCGATGCCGTTGCCTTCGAACTCTTCCTTCGTGTGCAGCCGGTTAAAAGTCATAAAAATTTGCTCGTGGTATTTTTTTTCGATTCCGATGCCGTTGTCTTTGACGAAAAACTCGCAGTGATCCGGGCCGGCGGGAAGGAAACCCAATTCCACAATTTTTGGAATCGAGCGATTGAACTTCACGGCGTTGCCGATCAGATTCTGAAAAATCTGCCTCAGCAGCGTCTGATCCGCAAGCAAAACGGGCCAGTCTCCGCCTGATATTTTGACTTCGGCGCTCGTGTCCATGTAGGAAACGAGGTTTTTTAGAAACAACTTCATGTTGATTTGCTCGATGGACCTCATTTGCTTGCCGATGCGAGAGAGCATCAGCAGATCCTCCACGAGTTCCTCGCCCTGCCGAACGGCCAGTTTCAGACCGGTCAGATACTTCTTTTGTTCCTCGCCGATCTCGTCTTCCAGGTCTTCGCTCAAGAAATCGGCGTAATTGTGAATGGCGCGCAGCGGAGCCTTCATGTCGTGGGACACGACGTAGGTATACTGGGCCAGTTCGGCGTTGGCCTCTTCCAACTCCGCGGCCTTGAGCGCCAGGTTTTTGTGGGCTTTTTCCAGAGCGCGAACGGCCTGTTTTCTTTTCGTGATCTGCCGGACGCTTCCCTGCAGGCCGACGGGTTCGCCGTTTTCGCCGAAAAGCCACGTCATGGAGACCTCGACGTCGATGATCGTTCCGTCTTTCGTGTTTTGCCGCAGCTCGAAAATACGCGAAGGAGACAGGTTCTCGACGGGACCGGCCAGTTCCCTGGCGAGCTCATTTCTTAAAAATGCGTGGGATTCCGGTGTGAAGTAATCATCCGGGTCAAGAGCCAGAGCTTCCTCGCAGGTATAACCGGTCATGGCCGTTACCGAAGGACTCACGTAGGTCAGGCGTTCCTTCAAATCCGAAGTCCAGATGACATCCGAGGAGTTTTCCGTCAGCAGCCGGTGCTTTTCCTCGGATTCACGCAGTGCGCGTTCGGCCTTTATTCTTTCGGAGATGTCTTCCATCGTCAGGATGACGCCGTCCAGCATTCCGCGCATGTCCGTCATGGGCGAACCGTTTACGGTCACGAAAATTCTTTCGCCGCCCGGCAGACGCAATGAGAAATTCATGGCATATGCCGCTTCGCCGCGCATAAGCGACTGAGCCTGTTTCAGCCTCTGTATTTTGATCGGATTTCCGCTCAGATCCTCAAAGTTCCATTCCGAACTGTTGAAATTCATCTCATAGAGTCTGGCGTCGTCGATTTTGACTTTATCTTTGACCAGTTTGTTCGCGAAGGTGATGCGCCCTTTTTTGTTGATGAGCACGATGCCGACGGGGCTGGTTTCCATGATCAGCGCCACGAGGTCTCTTTCCCGGCTCAATTCCTCCTGCGCGCGGCGCCGCTGCAAGGCGACGGACGCGAGCCTGATGTAGGTCTCGATGATGCCCTTGTTTTTCAGCGGAGTCCCGGCAGGTAAATAAATGACGGCGTTTCCGAAAAGTCTGTCTTCCCAGCAAAAACCCATGGCATACAGGTCGGCGGGGCCGAATTTCTCGTCGAGTTTTTTGCATTCGCTTTCACGCACCCCGGGCTGAAGGCCGAAGATCCCTCCGGGTATCTGCTCCAGCCGGCCGCCTATCAGGTTTTGAGCGGCTTCATCGGTGATCTTGACGACTGTTCCCGAGGACGTGAATCCCAGGATTTTTTTAACGCCTTCCTCCAGGTCTTTGCGGTCGGTAAATATCCGCACCTTGAGTTCCATGGAACCGGGATGGAATACTCCGATACTGATGAAGGCGTTTGCCGCTATCTCGCCGAGTTTTTTCCCGATGATCGGAATGATATCCACTTCGGATGACAATTCCAGGAAATCGGCGGCGGACCGGGATAAAAATTCCAGCTCGGCGATATAACGCTGCTCCTTTTCCTGGATCAGCTTGGCTTCGGTGATATCTATTATCGACGATACGGTGGCGAACGGTTTTCCCGATTCATTTTTCAATAATGTCACGTGCATCGACGTCGGAAATTCCCGGCCGTCCCTGTGCTTATGATCCACTTCCCGGATGCAATATCCCTTCTCGATAATCTCACGGAGGATATCGTTGACAGCTCTAAGTTGTTTTTTTGTGTGAAAAATCGAAAGGCGCCGGCCCGTAGCTTCCTCCTTGGAATAGCCGTGCATTTCCGCGAAGGCTTTATTGATGAAAATGATAATGCCCTCGGTATCGCAGACAACCAGACCCTCACGGCTTTGCTCCACCGCAATGGAAAGCAACTCCAGGGATTTTTCCGATTCGCGCCGGGCCTCGTTCTCCTTTGACAACTCCTCGTTGGCTCTGGCCAGTTCCGCCGTTCTTTTTTCGACCCGCTTTTCCAATTCCTCATGCGCTTTTTGAAGCTTCTTTTCCGCCTCGATTCTTTTGGTGATGTCCCTGGCTACGGCCTGAAAGCCCGTCACCCGGTCGCCTTCGGTGACGAGCTGAACGTTTTGCGCGATCCATATTTCACGGCCGTCGGCTTTGATCGCGGGAAATTCCGAATAGGTGTTGTAGGATCTTTCCCTGAACTGCTGTTCGAGGGGCGTTTTGACGGCGTCCCTGTAATCCGGGCGCACGATATCCAGGTAATGTCGGCCGATCAGTTCATCTTTTTGGTATCCGATGAGGCGCTCGGCCGCCGGATTGACATAGGTAAAGCGTCCCCGCCAGTCGGTCTGATAAATAATGTCCATTCCGAACTCGACCAGCAGGCGATAGTTTTGTTCTCTCGCTTTGAGGTCGGATTCCATTCGGCGGCGCGAAGTGATGTCTCTGGTGATGCCGACGATTCCCGTCAGATTCTGTTCGTGATCCCTTATCAGGCGGAATATGACCTCCGCCCAGAATGTGCTGCCGTCCTTCCGGCGGTGTTCCAGTTCGAAGGTCAGTGTTTCGGCCGGTTTGCCCCGCCGGATTTTTTCCCACAGCATTTCTTTTTCGAAGGCTTCCATGACGACGCGGTGGGAATCGGGGCAAAGAACCTGATCCAGGGATTGCTTCATGCGTTCTTCGGGGGTGAAGCCGCTCAATCGTTTTACCGACGGGCTGACGTATGTATAGGCCAGGTTCCTGTCCAGGGTCCAAATGACGTCCACCACGTTGTTGGCCAGCAGGTGATAACGCCACTCGGTTTTCTTTAATGCCTTTTCCGTTTCTTTTTGCCGGCTGATATCCGTCAGGGTTATTACGGTTCCCGTCGATACGCCTTCGTCGTTCAGCAGGCTGCAGAACTCGACCTGGAAAACCTCCTTGCCGCCGTTGAAAGCGCATTCCATCCGCTCGTGGAAGCGGGCGTTTTGAATGAAGGATTGAAACGCCTCTTTCAGATGGGGAAATATATCGCCGAAAAATTTTACTTTCCCGGAACCGGCGGCGTTTTCGGAAGCCGGCGAACGGTAATTCGCCGTCAGCGTTATCGCCCTGGAATTCATCGCTTCGATTCTGTCGCCGTCCCGAACGAGAAACGCGGGATGAGGCAGGCCTTCGAGAAGTGAGCTGATCTTGCCTTTGCCGGCTGCCACGCCAAGCCCCTTTTTAGCATGTATTAATATGGAAACCTCAGATTAAAGGGTCCAATACACGCTTTGAAAAAGACATTTATATTGGTCTTCGAAAACTATAATATAAAATTTTACGCGATAATTAAACAAAAGTTTTTCATGCTCTGAAATTCGGGGCTTGGTTTCGGATTTGCGCAAGGCCGCTTGCCCGAGTAAATCCATGTCGCATCCACGTCGCCGTTGCCGCGATTTGGCGGGCGTCAATTGCCCGCGGATTGTCCGTCACGAACACATCGAAAACCGAGTTCCGCGCCTCTTTGGACCGGATCGCAACCCGTTCTGCTCACCGCACGTACGCCTTTGGGATTGTTATGCCAGGAGCCCCCCTTTATCACCCGGCTCCGGCCGGTTTTCGGTCCTTTCGGATTGTTCGAGGGCGAATGTGAGTAATAATCTTCTGCGTACCAGTCGGCGCACCATTCCCAAACGTTGCCCCGCATGTCGTAGAGTCCATAGGCGTTGGGCTGTTTTTGAGCGACCGGATGTGTTTTGTCGCTTGAATTTCCGGCGTACCAGGCGACCTCATCCAATTCCGCGTATCGCCCGCCGGCGGCGCCTGCTCGCGCCGCGAATTCCCACTGCGCCTCCGTGGGCAATCGCTTCCCGACTCTGGCGCAGTAGTTTTGAGCGTCATTCCAGTTGACCATCTCGACCGGGCAGTCGGCGCAGCCTGAAAAATGACTGGGATTCGCGCCCATGACATAGTGATATTGAGACTGGGTTACGGGAGTCTTATCCATCCAGAAACCGGCGATGGATACGCTGTGCGCCGGTTTTTCGAATGGGAAGCATTCCGCATCATCCACAGGGCATCCCATCATAAATGTTCCGCCCGGAACGCGAACCATGTTTTGATCTTCATCGGCTTGCGATTCGGAATCGGATGACTTCTCCTGCGTCGTCGCCGGACTGCCGGTTTTCTTCGGAACGGATTGCGCGCAGCGAAATCCGGTAAAGACGTCGCGGTTGTCCGGAGCAGATCCCTGTCTTGACGATGCGCGCAGGACATAAGTCATATCCGCCGAGGAACCGCCGCGACGAACGCGCTCCCGACCGGAGTCCGGACCTTTGGGATTGTCGGATGGGGACAAAGAATAATAGTTCTCATCGAACCAATCGGCGCACCATTCGTTGGCGTTTCCCAGCATATCATACAGGCCGTAGGCATTCGGTTCTTTCCGGCCGACTGGATGCGTCATTTCGCCGGAACTGCTCGACCAAGCTATCTCATCCACCTCGGCGTAAAATGGACCGGTTGTCCCGCCGCGGGCCGCATATTCCCATTCCGCCTCCGTCGGCAGACGCTTGCCCTGATGCTGACAATAGCTTGCCGCCTGACGCCAGGAGGCGCATACAACGGGACTTTCCTTTCTTTTATACTCCTTGGAAACCGAGCCGCTCGACGTCCAGTGCGATCCTGAAAACCTGATGCAGCCGTTGTCCGGCAAAGCCTCGCATTTGCCGGACTTCACGCATTGCCGGTATTGCTCATTGGTCGCCATGGTCGCGTCCATAAAAAAACCCTCGACAGCGACTTGATGCGCCGGTTTCTCATCCTTGGAACATCTGGAATCTCCGGGGGAACAGCCCATAAGAAAGGATCCTTCGGGAATGTACACCATGCCTTTAGGCGCAACAATTTGCGCTTCCGCGCCCGCTTCCGACGAGGCGGATTTCGCCGATGCTGCTTTTGACGGCGCGTCGGACGAATCACTCTGTTGTTGGGCGATCGCAAAGGAAACGCTGAAGACGATAACGGCAAGCAACATAAATTGAAGACGCGTAATGTAAAACATGGCTGAACCTCGACGAAAGTAACGACTCGTTTGTATTGGCTGATCGTATCCCTCTTTCGCGTGGAATTCAATCGCTTTACGTCGTTGACATACTCGTATCCGGCAAGGGGACCGCATGCCGAGCGCAGCGAAAACGAGAGTATACAAGAAATCCGGCCAGATAATTTTGCCTGAAATTTCATAAATCGGCGGTTTCTGGCCCGGATTGATCCTCTGGCAGAATAAAATCGGCGAAATGCTTTCCCAGCCATCGATGGCCCGCGGGACTGTAATGGTTGAAGTTATCGAGATACATCCGCGTATTCTCCCGTACCTCTTTCGGGGGGCGCGCGTCGATGACCTGCCCCCAAATTTCCGCCGTGACTTCCCGCATGAGTTTGTCGTATGTCGGATCGGCGAAATAGTGATTGTTATGGACGCCGGCGCCGAATATAAGCCGGATTTTGCGCTTTTTGCATGATTCGGCAAACCACCTGAGAACCGTTTCCCTGTCGGGATCGGGCGGCTCGGTCCCCGGGATCAGAGTTTCCGCATCGATCGCCGACGGCCTTTTCGCGGCCTGACGAAAATCCCTTAATAGAAAGGCGATTTTGTTTGCGTGGATCGCCCGGCGAAAGGCGATAACCGGCGGACTGGCCGATCCCCACTTGAAGGCCGACTTTCGGAATTCCGTATCATTGTTTTTCAGTTTTTTATCGATTTTTTCGGCTCTTTTGAAAACAACGCGTTCTTGAAAAGGCTTGACCATGGCTCCCGACTCATAAATCACCAGAATGTCCGGATTGGTTTTTATCAGAAGGTCGCGCCAGTAAACCCATTGCAGGATATCGGCGCCGTATATCCCCGCGTTGTAAACGCGCCAGGGCTTTGCGTCGCCTGTATCGTTAAGCCGCCTTTGCATGACGGCCGTGAAATCCTGCTCGCCCGGTTTTAGTCCCGGAGAAACAACCTGGCTCGATCCCAAGACGATGATTCTTTTTTCGCCCGCGGCTTTGGCGACGGGCATATCTCCGTGGCAGATGCGTATGAAAGCGGGGCCTTCATGATTGCGCCAATAATTTGTAACGAACCCGATATCCCACCGGATGCCCTCTTCGGGCGACCATATCTGTCCCTGGGAAAACCGGGGGACGGCCGGCAGCATACGGTAGGAAATCGCAAAAACGAGAAAGGGAAAGGCCAAGGCGACAATGAAATACTTCCGTCCGGCCTTGAATATTCTCAACGCCCCTCCCAAAGCGCCGGCAAAGACGGCGGGCGGCGCAAGGGCGACGACCAGGGTGGACTGATTTTTACCGGACGCCGCAATGAGGAAGACGACGATAACGGGCAGGATTATGGAAATGACGGGCAGTTGGGAGCGATTGCGTGCGATGAAAACCACCAGCAGCCACGAAACAACGGGGGTAACGGCGCATACGCGCAGCAGCTTCATGGCCGTGGGATCGGGCCTGGATTCCCACATGGCAATCAGGGCCAGGAGGGCGTAAATGATCCAGGGGGCCATGTTTCCGAGCCGCGTGTAATTGATGAATGACCTGCTCATTTGTCCTTTACCGAAAAGAGCGGTTGAACTTGCCTTTTCAAATGGTGAATGGTATGCCTGAGGATCACTCATATACCTATGGCCCACGCGGCGCAAGGAGGATGACGATGCAAAAAAACCGATTCAGTTTTCCATATAAAAGTCAGCTCGCATGCATGCTTTTGGGAATGGCCCTGACATTCGGGATGCTCAGTTACCAGGGATGCGAGGATGTGAGCAGCGACGGCGAGTCCATTTCCGGTTCCTTCGAGGCCGAATCCGTGCCCCTGCTGCCCAAAGGGTTTCCCCTTTACCCGCAGGCTTTCACCACCAGCGGAATTTATGACCCGGACGAGTACGGCGACGATCCGCTGGATGCGATTCTGGATGATTTGCTGGATTACATAGGGGAAATTACGGTCGACACGCCGCTGGGCGATTACGACTTCGACTTAAGTGATCTTCTGCCCAGCTCCGCCGAGAAAAAAATCCAGAAAATCCTCGAGTGGGTTGTCGGCGGACGCGTGCCCTTTTTCGATCCCGGTCCCATGTCGGCGTCCATCAATTCCCAGATCACCAGCCTCTTCAAGGATGCGGTGACTTTCAACGAAGCTTCCCTGAACCTGGGCATCCGCAACAATACGGACGACTGGTGGGGCGTGCCGATCCGCTTTTCCATGTACGTGGGCGAGCCCGAGGTGGTTTTCAGCAAAGATACGGACGCGAGAGCCGGCGCTTTGGTCAGAACCGCCGAAAGCGACGAGTGCGACTGCACCTTCATACTGGAGCCGGGCGAACTCAAGGAAGTCACCACGGAAAGCCTGGCCGGCCTGGTGACGGCGCTCAATAACCTGGAAGGCATCGCCATGGACTACGACACGGACATTCCCGTGGATGAGGCTGACTGGGGCGGGCTTTATGATCAACTGAAAGTCAGCAGTCCTTCGGATTTGGGAAGCTGGCGCATGTCCATCGAGACTTTCGAGCTCAATATCAGCGGCGAAGGCAAGATCGAGATACCCTTCGACGTTCCCGACTGGGTCAAGGATTTCGCCGAGGAACTGTAATTTCGACAACCCGCGGGTTGTAATTGTTGGCGAATTGCCGTTTTTGATATTTCCCCTTGGCAAACGCATACAAGTTATTGTAAATAGGCCGAAATGTCTTCTGGGTGGAAGGGTTTTTCACCGACCGGGGAGCAAGCGAGTTTGATGAAAAAAACGAAACGGATTTTCCTTTACGCAATGTGCGCGGTCCTGGTGATGCAGGTCGGTTGCGCCAGTTTGTTCTACAAAAAGGAAGCGAAAAAAGAGGTCGAAAAACTTAGTCTCGACCTGTCCCATCTCTTGCGGGCTAAAGCGGAAAACGATCCGGCGCCTAAAAGTCAGATCCACGAGGCTTTCCTCAAGCGTTTCGCCGAGGCCTCGAAGATCGAAATACTCTTTAACGAAATTCACCAGAATCTTGAAAAGGCAGAGTTTCGATTCGTTACCGAACACGGCGTCAAAGCGGATCACAATAATCTGGTTGCAATCTTAAGAGCATCTTTCGACGAAGGCCTTGATCCCGGACAGTTCCATCCGGATGAGCTTGAAAAGCAGGGGGAACTGATTGCGAAGATCGCCAAGCAGCTCGACCAGACGCAAAATGTTGTTTTCGACGCACAGCAGCAGGAGAAGCTTATCGACCTGCTGGTTCAGGCGGAAAAAAACGACAAGGCCCCGGTTCTCAGCGGCGGGGCGATAATCGACTGGATGCTGATGCCGCAAAGAGCCGAGGAATTCCCGGAGGTTCACGAAACGTACCGGGAATTGACGGACCTGATCCAAAAGCGCGGCAAAGCCCTGTACAACACTGAAATCGACGACACGATCGCCTTTTTCAAATACCTGCGCGTCATGGAAATGAAAGAAGAGTCGCTTATGCCCGTCTGGCAGGCTTCCCTGGCCGATTTCAACGGCGCGATGAAGCAGGCTTTGCCGAATAATCCCCATTACTCAAGGCTCCGTTCCGAACTGGCCAGGTACAGAAAGCTGGAAAAAAAATATCCGGAGCTTCCAAAGCTGAAGGTGGGTTTCAAGACCAAGATTAAAAAGCTGAAGAACCTTACAAAAGCGAAGAAAAACCAAATCGTCGAAGATGTTCAGCAACGCCTGTCAATAGAAGGTTATTTTAACGAAGAAGCAGGCGGAATCTTCGACGACATGACCGAAGAGGCGTTGATTGAATACCAGAAAGCGCATCAGGTCGTTCCCGACGGCGTCATCGGCCGCGGAACGATAGACGCCATGAACGTCCCATTTGGCGAGCGCGTGGATCAGATCATCTTGGGCATGGCCAGGCAGCGTGGTTCGGCAACGAGAAGTGTCGATTATTATCTTCGGGTCAATATCCCGGAGTTTATCGTCGAAGTGGTCGAAGACGGAAAGATACTGCGTCGGCAGAAAATTGTCGTCGGCCGGAAAGGGCCGAAGAACGAAACACCGGAGCTACAGGCAAAAATCGAAAAGATCGTATACAATCCGTCCTGGTACATACCAAAACGCATATTCGAGGAAGAGGAATTCCCCAAATGGGAAAAAGACGAGGAGTATTTCAAGAACAAGGGTTACGTGACCGTTTTGGACGAGGAAGGGAAGCCTAAACGGGCTTACCAGCCTCCGGGATATGGAAATGCCCTGGGCCGCGTCAAGATTCTTTTTCCGAATCCCCATGAAGTATATCTGCACGATACGCCGTCGAAGTATCTTTTCAGCCGCACTTCCAGGCCGTTTTCCCATGGATGCATGAGACTTCAGAATCCTTTGGAAATGGCCGAATTCCTATTGCAAAAAGACAACAATCCCGAAGTGGAGAATATTGAAAAAATCCTCAAAACCACGGGGACCAAGGAAATTATTCTCCAGAATCAAATACCGATCTTCGTGGAATACAACACGGTTTCCACAACGGACGACGGACGGGCCGTCTTTTTAAATGACGTGTACAAACGCGACGAAGATGCCTTGCCTCAGTTTAAGGGCCTCATGTTTTCCGCCAAGGAAAACGAGGAATCGAAGGTGAACTGATCTAAAGTAATTTCTTAAGGTGTCTTCCTACGTTGTTGTTTTTGCTTGACAATTTGGCTTGCTGTCAATACGGTCTATTATGAAAATGGAGTTTGATAAATTGCCTTCATTAAATGCCGCGCGGCTTTTGGGCGCGCCAAAGTTCCAAAATCTTGCTTTGGTTTGGATCATCGCGTCATGCATTGCCGTACTCGCTGTTTTTGCCGCCCCCACCGACGCTTTCGCCGACGCCACGCAGAAAAAAGACACAAATGATCTCGCCGACGCCGAGGATGACGAATCCACCGATACCGAAGGCGACGACAGCCGGCAGAAAACATTGGTGCTGATCGATGAAAACTCCTCGATTAAACTCGTCGAGGAAATAGAGAAAAATCTCGTTCAGGACGATTACGATCCCGATCTGACCGGCGATCTGGGCATCGATCCCGACTCCATCGATCTGACCGGAAGGAATCTGAGCGATCTGCCGTGCCTGTCGGTGGGCGCCGCCGCGAGAGGGCGGCTCATCAACGGCGTGGAACTTAAGTCGTTTCCCGGATTGCGCGCCAGGAATCATCCGTACAACTGGGGCACGCCGGAACTGATCGCCGGACTTCACTATGCCGTCGCGAAAGTGCGCCGGCAATATCCGGACACCGCCGATCTGGTCAGCGGCGATGTCGCGCGAAAAACAGGCGGAAGACTCAAGCGGCACAAATCCCATCAATCCGGCCGGGACATCGATGTCGGATATTACTTCAAGGGAAACGCGCAGCAGCAGTATTTCGTGGACGCGACGCCGAAAAACATGGACGCCGAAAAAACCTGGGCTTTTATCGAAGCGCTTTTGGACGACAATAAGATTCAATACATTTTCATCGACTACAACCTGCAGCGCCCGTTATACAATCACGTCAAATACAAGAAGAAAGCGCCCAACAGCTATTTGGACGCGGTTTTTCAGTATCCGCGGGGACCGAGGACGCGCCTGGGAATCATTCGCCACGCCCGCGGCCACAGGCATCATATGCATGTCCGTTTCTGGTCGCCCATCGCCCTGACCGCCGCAAGAAAAAACAATTTCCACAACGCGCAACTTGACAAGTTGAAATATCTGGGACCCACGCTGCCGGATAATCTCAAAAATACGTCTCTTCAAGAGTTGGAAAAATATGATTGGGGCCCGGCGCCGAAATATCAGACGATCAAGGTTTATAAAGAGGTTCGCCTGACGTATCGCGTGCGAAAAGGCGATACGCTGGGCCATATCGCCCGAAAGGTCGGCGTCGGTACGCGGGATTTGATGCGATGGAACAAAATGTCGGGCCGGTCGATCATCCGACCGGGTCAGGGTCTGAAATACTACAAGAAGAAACTCGTCGACGTGGAAGTCGAGGTTTTCCCCGCCGACAAATCGAAGATTGAGATCGCTAAAGAAGCCCCGAAAGAGCCGGTCAATGTCGCGCAGGCCAAAAGCTCCGCCGCCGGCAGTCAGGCGCAATACAAGATCGAATGGAAAAACAAGTGGACAAAGGTCAAATCCGGCGACAATCTCTGGAATATCGCCCGGCGAAACAACACCACCGTTGATAAGCTCTGCAAACTGAACGGCATCGGCAAAAGCACGGTTCTCAGGCCGGGGCAGAAGCTGAAGGTGAAAGTTTATAAAAAGAAAATACCGTTACCGCCGCCGCCGGAGCCCGAACCGCAGACGGTTGTCGCCGATGCGGCGCCTCCCGAACCCGAAGCCGTCGAAGTCGCCGTCGCTGATGAGGATTCGGTTGTTGAAGAAACTCCCAAGGCGACGCCGAGCTTTTTATATCGCGTCACAAAAGGCGACTGCATCTACAACCTTTCACAACGATTCAACTTGAAGGTCGCCGACATTTGCTCGTGGAACAACATCCCCGCAAGCACAAAGCTCAAGGCCGGGCAGACCCTGACTCTGCATCTGCCGGAGACGGCCTCCGAAGCCAAATCCGGTGAGGGAAAATCCGAAGAATCGGCAAAACTTGATCTTTAAAGTCAATTAGCGGGCGCATTAAATCCGATGAGAGAGCATATGAAAGTTATCGCGCCGATTACCGTGATTGCTGTATTGATTTGCGCCGGCGTCGCGGCGGCGGATCTTGTCTTTCCGCTGCGGGGACCGAAAATTCTCACCGCCGTTTTCGGCGAGTATCGGATCAACCATCCCCACGGCGGAATCGATCTGGGCACGCAGGGCAAAATCGGCGCGCCTGTGCCGGCCGCGGCTTCCGGGCGGGTTGTCAGGCTTCGGGCTTCCGCTTTCGGATACGGAAAATCCGTGTACGTGGCGCATCGCGACGGAAGCGTGACCGTATACGCGCATTTAAGCGAGTTTGCGCCGAAGATCGACGCGGTGGCGCGGCGCATTCAAGAAAATCGGGGCATGTACGGTTTCGACAGACATTTTTCCGGCGACGGTCCGGTCTTGCAAAGCGGCGAGATTCTCGGCTACGCGGGCATGACCGGAACCGATGTGCCGCATCTGCATTTCGAAGTGCGCCACGGCGGATTGCCGGTCAATCCTTTGGTCAACGGGATTTCCCTGCCCGACGCGATCGCGCCGAAAATCGAAAAGCTCTACGTGAAGCCGATCGCCGCCGATGCGCGGGTCGGCGATTCCTTCGATACGGCATTTTTCGATTTCGATGAAAACGGACGAATCGGCGAAACTGTCGGCGTTTGCGGGCGCGTGGAATTCGCCGCGCAGATTACCGACTACATCGACGGATCGCCCAGGCCGCTGGCGCCTTACAAAGTATTTTTCGAAATCGACGGGCGGCGCGTGTACGGCCTTGGCCTGGACCGGTTCAACTACGCCGACACGGCCGTTTCCGAACTCGTTTACAATTACGAGTTCAAGGAAGAGAAACTGGGAACGTTCATGCGCTTAAGACGTCACTCGATCAAAACCGTCTTTCACACGGACAATTTGCGCGGAGAAACGGCGGACCTTGGTCCGGGGGAGCATCAGGCGCGGATTACGGCCTATGACGCCGCGGGAAATATCGGTTCCGGAGAATTTTCTTTTACCGTGCAGGCGCCGGTGAAGCGTCTGACGCCGCCGGGCGCGTCGGGTGAAAAGGTCATCCTGCCGCCGCAGGCCGTTTCCTTCACGGAAGATGTGCTGCGCGTGAAATTGCCGGAAGATATGGTTGCGAAAAACATAAGCGCCGCGGGATTAAATACCGCTTCGGGGAAAACCTTGCTCCCGACGCTGTATCGCGCCGCCGACCAAAGCGTGGAATTGCTTTTCGACTGGCCGACTTCTTATCAGGGAAAAGCTGCCGTCTCCTGGCAGGCGGGCGATTCCGCGCGCAGCGCTGATTTATTTATTCAAAGCGTCCGTGACAGCATCACTCTGACGAGTCCCGACAATAAGGCGAAAATCGAGATCCCAAAAGGCGCGCTGTTCAAGGCGTTTCCCGTTGCGGCGTCGGCGCAGGCCGCACCGCCGGATAAGGATCTGGAAGCGGTTTCACCACTGTATACCTTCAATCGCCCCTGGGAGCCGATACGAAGGAAGCTGCAGGTATCCATCGCGCCGGACAAGGGGACGCAAGATCGACGCAAAATCGGCCTGTATCTTTACGACCGGGGCACGTACTGGCATCTGGGCAACGGAACGGGAGCCAAAGCAACGCATCTTGGATCGTTCGCGCTGATGAAAGACATCTCGCCGCCGGTGATCGGCGACGCGTCCGTGGAGAAAATTCGCGGCAGGCAGGTTCTGGTCGTTTCCTATGAGGAAAAAGGATCCGGCGCGCCGGGCGAGGGCGCTTCTGTCTGGATCGACGGCAAAAGAGTCATCGCCGAATTGATGCCCGTCGTCGGAAAGGTCCGTTACATCCCCGCCATAGCCTTTACACCCGGCGCCCACGCAGCGCGCATGCGCATCGTCGACCGGGCCGGCAATTCCGACATGAAGGAATTTTCATTTACGATTGAGTGAACGGATTTATTGCGGTCAGTGGCAAGAGTTACGGATCGGTATCCGTGTATGGCGAAAGCCTATCAAAGGCTGTGTTTATTATAACATTGATTATTTCGCCTTCACCTTTACACGGGATATCTGTCATTAAACACTATGAATTGCATTGAAAATAAAACCCGCGAGGACAAGCCTCGCGGGTCGAGATATCTAAAAATTTTCGGTCAGCCGGCCATCGCCTGTTTATGTTCGGCCAGGATGCATTCGAAATACGGTTTTACCGTCACCGGCAGAACGGTGGTCCGCTGATAACGGATCGGCTGGTTGATGATCTGCACTTCAAACTCGCTGGGATCCTTGCTGGATCTGATGATCACTTCGTGCTTGCGGCGATCGTCGGTGATTTCCTTTTTGAGCGACATGCAGGTCCGGTAATACGCGAACAGCTTGCGGCCGAAAGGCGTATCGAAACGATCGAAGCAACGGTTTCTGCTCACGCGCTCGGATTCATTAAGCTCCAAGAGCTTTTTCAATTCCTTATGCAATTTTTCCATTAGAGCCCCTTCAAATTCAAATGATATGCTCACATCCCGCTATTGTAACACAGAATTTTCACTTATCAATCGGTTATTTTTCCCATTTTTCGCTCGAAGCGTAAAAATGCCGCCCTTGACTTTCAGGCGCCGTTTTTTTGAAAAATCAGCGGGTGCTTCACGTGCACCTCGCCGCGCGAATCGGGCGAGAATTTTAAACCATTAAAAATTAATGTCAAGTCCGATTTGAATTTTTCGTCACCGATATCGTCAATGGGAAAATTCAAGTCCTTAACGTTGCCTTCGGGAGTGATGGTGAATTCCGCCACGAATTTTCCGCCCATGTCTCCGCGGGTCAGGTAGTTTTTGTAAGCGGCCTGCACCTGCGGGTAAGTTCCCCTGATGACCTCGGCGACTTCTCCGTCGCTTCTCGGGCTTTTCGCATGGCTCGAATCGCCGGCGGGAACCGGGGCCGGCGAGGATGCCGCGTCGCCGCTTCCGGACGAGGCGGCGGCCGCATTTTCTTTTTCGCCAAGATCGCGGACCTTGATGTCTCCGGCCTTTCCTTTTTTCGCCGGCTCGGGAGCTTTGGGTTCCGGCGTATCCTCGATGGCCTCCAGATCGGCCAGCGGGTCCGGCTCGTTTTTCATGACGGCGGATTCTTCGGCGAAGTCGCCGGCGGGTATGCCGGCGGGTTCGCCCGGTTGATGGCGCGCTTTCCAGTCCTTGATTTTGGCGGCGCCTTCCGAATTAACCAGCGTGATCGGAAGTTCGAAAAGGTAAAAGGAACTCGGAGGAGGCGGCACGCCCTGTCCCCGGCGGATTCTCGCATCGACGAATTGGTTGTCGATTTCGTCGTAGTATTCGCCCAGCGTAGGAATGGGATCGAAGCCTTTGGGCAATTGCAGGATTCCCCCCGCGGGAGGATGCCAGATCCTGTCGCCCTTGGAGGTGAACCAGGCCGCGGTATCCCCGGTGGCGTCGCGCCAGACGCTGTAGAATACGTCGGCCAGATCGTTGACCGCCGCGTGGTAGCAGGTTCCCACGGCTTCCGAAGCGCTGAGGCGATCCTGCGTTCTTTTAAGATATCCGTCGTAGCGCTCGCGAAAAGGCTCCAGGGCTTTTTGGGTGTTTTCAAGGCGCTTTGCCATATTGGAAACATAATCCTGCCCGTCCCATTCGGCCTGAAAGCAGGAAGTCGAGTTGTCGATGGTTTTCGGCGAGAGCGCCTGCGCGGACGGCGAAGAGACGTCCAGGACGTGAACCGAAAGCTCTAAAAGAACTCTCACCTTTTTCTCGTTGCTGATTTTGTAAACCGCCAGCGTTCGCACCGCCTCGTCGAAAAGCAGATTGACGTCGCGCCTTTTTTCGCCGTGGGAAAGGGCCAGCAATAGGGGAAGGTTGCCGGACTGCGTGTCCACGAGACTTTTCAGGCGCGTCGGCGCGAACCGAAGCGCGTCTTCGAGGATCATCATGCGTGTCTGCGCCGTCCAGGCAAAAGCCTTCGGCGCGGCGGCGACGCACAGGCCAATTGTCAGAAAAATGATGAGTCTTTTCATGGGTCAAAATCATACAACATTTTGTATGGAGATCAAAGCTGAAATCTACCGGTTGATGTATTTTTCACTCTAATAGAAGTAGATTTAAACCAGTGACCGCAGGCTTCTGGCGATGTGACCCAGGGCTTCGGGCGTGACCTGCGCGTGCACGGGAAGGTGCAGCATATGCGCGGCGGCATGCGCGGCCTCGGGGCAGGGGGAAGCGTACTGCTTAAAAGACGGCAGGGCGGAGCAATCGCTCATGTAGCCCCTCGTGGTGTCGATTCCCCGGGCGATCAATTCTTTCGACAGCGCGTCCGGATCCTCGACGAGGATGGGAAAGCTCATGAACGCGGGCTGCTCGCCATCGCGCATTTGAGGAATCCTGATCCCCTCGATGTCTTTCAGCAGTTCCAGAAGCCGCGCGGCGTTGACCCGGCGCCGGCTTGTCAGCATGTCCAGTTTCCTGAGTTGATTCAGACCGACGCGCGCCTGGGAACCGCGAATTCCGCCTTCGTACAACGACCTTGGCGGCAAAGGATAATTTCGGGGAGGGTCCGCGGTGGCGGATTCGATGAAGTCGATGCCCGAAGGTTTGAGAACGCGCAGCGGAGGATAAAGGGCGAAAGAAAATGCGAGCCTGGACGCGGCCAGGCTCATGGCGAATCCGTATCCCGCGGCGGCCAGCGCATCGGATTTCGAGGGCAGCGCGACCGGCTTCATCATTTCGCGGATGCGCTTCGCCCAGTCGTCGTCGTCGACGGCGATCATGCCGCCGCCTAAAGTCGAAAAATTTTTTGTCGGTCCGAAGGTGAAGTACGCCGCGTCGGCGAACGAGCCGCAGCTTCTGCCGCGCCATTTCGCGCCCAGGCCTTGCGCTGCGTCTTCGATCACCAGCCAGTTCTTTTCCGAAGCGAGGGTCAATATCTTGTCCATGTCCTGCGCGCGCCCGTACAAGTGCGTGGGAATGATCGCGCCCGCCTCGCACGCGGGCAGAAGGTTTTCATTCAAAAGCAGCGTGCCGGGATCGATGTCCACGAAGCGCGGCGTGAATCCGGCCAGTTCCGCTATGGCGGGGATGGCGTAGTAGGTCAGCGCGGGAACGAGGATGGGCGAAGGCCGCCGGCCGCATGTCTTGAGCAGAAAATACAATCCCGCCCTGGCGCTGGGAACGGCGACGGCGTGTTTTCTGCCGATTCTTTTCGCGAAAGCGTTTTCGAATTCCCGCACGGCCTCGCCGCCGTCGCCAAAGCCCTTGGCGAAGGCGAAAAAATCCCGCCAATCCAGGCTCGGGGAGAATCTTGGAACGATCATGATTCCATAGCCTTCGCATTAATCGGATTTTGCGTCAGGGGTAAAGCCATCGCAAAGGCCAGCACCGCGCCGCCGGCGGCGAGAATCCACGCCACGCCGATCAGTGAAAGCGGGAAAGACAACAGGACGCCGACAAGAGCGACGATCCATACGACGAAAAGCGGGATGAATCCATACCGGCCCACGGCCAAATAGTATTTGGCCAGCAAAACCGCCGCGGAAGTCAGCGCGGCGAAAAGAAGATAGGGCGGCAAAAGGCGCGCGGCGTCGGCGTAATCCTCTCCGAATATCGTCGTCACCCAAAACTGCGCGCGGACCGAAGCGATGAAAACGCCGGCAAGAGCCCCGCCGCCATAAAGCAGCATGGTTTTTCCAAGGAGCGTAAGCGAGCTTTGGCCTTTGGCCCGCGCGGCGACGACCTTGGGGAACATGGCCGAGGACAATCCTTCCGAGAAAAAGAAAAACAATTTCCCGGCGGTGAAGCAAACGGAAAAGATGCCGGCCTCATGCGCGGTGAAGGAGTGCTTGACCAGAATCATATCCAGATTCGTGAGAAATACGACGGCCAGGTGCGTCACCAGAACGGGCAGGATAAATTTGAATGTTCTTCCGCCGACGTCTTCGGGAATGGACGCGTCGGACCGGTAACGGCCGAAAGCAAGCCGCGATTCCATGAGTTGCCCGGCGCCGAGAAATGCGGCCAGCGCGGCGGCGGCGACGTAGGCTCCCATCAGGCCGCTGAGGCCGAGTCCGGCGACCAGGATGGCCACGCCCAGGACCAGGCGAATCCCTCCTTCCAGCACGACGTTGAGGGCCAGATCGTTGAAAGCGCACAGGCCTTCCATAACGCCGCGAAGAAATGCGAGGACGAGCGACGCCAGAAAAAAGAAAGCGACGAGATCCACCAGACCGGATTCTTTTACGGCCAGCCAGCGCGTAATCGGCTTGTCGGACAAAACCAGCGCCATGGTCAGCAAAAATCCGAAACCGAATGTCCAAAGAGCCATCTGGTGCGCGAAGCTGTGCGCTTCGCCGTCCTTTTGCCTGGCCAGCAGTTCGGAAATTTCCCGGGCGGCGGCCATGACCACGGTGGGAAAAAAGGCGGCGGAAATGATGATAAGCGCCCACAGGACGCCCCAGTCGCCGTATTCCCGCGGCCCCAACAGGCGCGCGGCCATCGTGGCCACGATAAAGGTGGAAGCCGAAAAAACGACGTTGGCTCCGACGAGCTTGAATCCGTCCCCGGCGATTTTTTCATCGGCGTGCGTCATCGTACTCATTGTCTATCATTGAAGCCGGAAAAAATCGACTGATAAAGAAAAGGATCTGTGTTATGAAACAGGTTTTTTCCGGATTCCTGAAAGAAGTGGGATAAGAAATACAGTCATGAGTATACAAATCCAATGTTCATAGCAAAATCCCATCAAAACGGCATCAAGTGACGGGACGATTTCAGTTATCGCCATCCCTGTCATTCCGAGCGAAGTCGAGGAATCCCTTAAAAGATGCGCGTGTATAATTTTGACGTGTGCATCATGGCAAGACGATAGCGCCTCATTAAAGGGATTCCTCCACTCGCTTCGCATCGGTCGGAATGACACATCCGTTCCCTGTTGGGACACGAGATAATCGGCAAACCGAAGCGAAATCGACGTACCGATAATAACTTGGTTTCATAATGCAAGCCCATCAGAAAAGTGAAACCCATCTTCAATGAGATTCAGTTCATGGCGATTCCGTAGCCAAAACCTGTCGCGTTGATTAAGGTGTTTCACGAAGGCGGGAAAAAGCCGGATCATGTGATAAGCCAATGGAAATGAACGCGGCGAAATTCGGCAGCGGAATCAAGACGCCGGCGGCGGCGGTCGTGCTGCTTTGCCTGACGGCCGTGGTGTATGCCCCGGTCTTCTTTTCGACGTTCACCTACGACGGAAGGCTGGTCGTCGGGGATAATCCGGTCGTCGCAAAACCGGCCGCGTGGCGGCTGATGTTTTCAAAAAACTATTACGACGCGTTCGGAGAAGACAGCTACAGGCCCGCAAGCACGGCGACCTATTTGCTGGACGCGAAACTTTACGGCGTCAACAAGGCCGGATTCGCCGTGACCGGCGTTTTGCTTCACGCCCTGGCCGCCCTGGCGCTGTTCATCGTATTGCGACATCGCATGGAAAGCTCCGCCGCTTTTCTTGCGTCCGTTATATTCGTCGCGCATCCCGTTTACTCCGAGGCGATTTACACCGTCGGCCACCGGGAAACGATTCTCGGGGGGCTGTTTGTTTTTACGTGCATTGCGTTAAACGACAAAGCCGCCGAAAATCGAAAGTGCGCATCGGCGCTTTTATATTTCGCCTTCATCCTGGGTCTTTTTGCCGTCGAATCGGTGATTCTGGCGCCGGCGTATTTACTGGCCGAAAGCGTCCTGGTCGGAAAAAAACCCGCCCAACAAACCCTCATCCGCATTGCCGTTTTACTTCTTATCGCGGGGACCTACTATCTGCTGCGGCCGCATTATTTTCTCGCGGCGAACAATCCGGCGCATTGGTTCGGAGGCTCCTGGGCGGCCTCGGCCGCGCACGGCTTCGGCGCTTTTTTCACCTATATGAGGCTCCTCGTTGCGCCCCTGGGGCTGCGGCCGGATTACGGGCGCCTGCCGTTTGCCCTGACTTCGCATCAGGCCGTCCTGGGCATGGCGTGCGCGGCGGGGATGATCGCCCTTGCGTTATCGAGGAAAGTGAATCCGCGGGTGAAAACGTTCCTTTCCTGGATTGTCATATCCCTTATTCCCTTTCTTCATTTTCTCACGCCATTTTGGATCAGCGTCGCCGAACGGTATCTTTACGTGGGCGCGGCATTTTTCTCGGCTCTAGCGGCTCTTGGAATTCGGCGGATTTATTTAAAATCGAAAAAGGCGGCCCCGGCCCTGGCCGCCGTGATAATTTTTGCCTTTGGAACGCTGACTTTCGTCAGGGGTTTTGCTTTTCAAAATGATCTGAGTTTGTGGTCCGACGCGACCCGAAAACAGCCTGATTCCGTCGTCGCCTGGACGAATCTCGCGCAGGCCCGCCTGGAAGCGGGGGATGTCCGGGGCCGAAAAGAAGCTCTTCGGCGGATCCTGAAGATCGATCCGGGAAACGAAAAGGCTTCGGTCAATCTGGCCAATATCTTGCGGCTCTCCGGAGATAAACAGGAGGCTGTGAGCCTGCTTGAAAAGTCCGCCAAAGCGCACGGCGACTCCGCTATCGTTTATGAGGCGCTGGGTATAGAATATTTGAAGGAAGGGAAATTCGACGAAGCTCGGAAGTTGTTCGAGCGCCTTTTCTCGATGGCGGGCGGCGAACTGCCGGCGGCCAGGAGCATGGCCCGGCTGCACTTTGTCCGGCGCGACATGGAAAAGCTGATCGAAGCGGTCGGACAATGCCTCGAACTTGACGCGCGCGACGCCATGTGCCGCCAGATTGAAGGGATACTCCTGATGAGGGCCGGTCAATACGGAGCGGCCGCACGCAGTTTCGCCATATGCGCCGATCATGCCGAAGATGCGGCGCTTATAAAAGCCTGCGAGAAGAATCGGAAGAAATGCGCCGCCAAAGGAGGCGGCGACAGCGGGGATTTATCATGAATTTCGCCCATGAAAAGATCGTGAAAAAACGCGCGGGTATTGACATGCATTTCGCTTTCGTAAAAAAACAGTTAACGCGTTCTGTATAGAGCGCTTTTATTTTCGCTTCCTGGGGACCTTTATCAAATGGATATCAATGTCGCCGCCCAGATCGCGGCCAAGCTTGAATTGTCCGAATCCGCCGTGCAGCGAGCCGTCGTGCTTCTGGACGAAGGCGCTCCCGTTCCTTTTGTCGCCCGATATCGAATCGAGGAAACGGGAGGGATGGACGAAGGCGCGGTGGGACGGATCGCGGAACTGTTGAAACGATACCGCGAGCTTCTGTCGCGTCAGTCCGCCATTTTGCAAAGCATTGATGAACAGGGTTCCCTCACCGAGGAACTGCACAAAAAGATCATCGCCGCCGGCAACCGGACCGATCTCGAGGATTTGTACCTGCCATATCGCCCCAAGCCCGCCACCAGGGCCATCAAGGCGATTGAAGCGGGCCTGGTTCCGCTGGCGGAATTAATCTGGAGCCAGAAGTCCTCCGAACAGGATATTTCAGAAATTATCAAGCCCTTTGTCGACGAGGAAAAAGGGATCGCCGCCGAGCAGGACGCCTGGCAGGGCGCCAGAGATATCTGCGCGGAGAGAATCAGCATGCTGCCGGATTTGCGGCGCGCTCTACGCAACCTGATTTTAAAAAAAGGCAACATCGCCTGTCAGCTTGCCGAAGGCGCCGACGAGAAAAAGATGCAGCAGTACAAGGAATATTCCGGGTATTCGGAACCGGTGAAAACTGTTCCCGTTCATCGCGTTCTCGCCATGCGCCAGGGTGAAAAAGAAGGCATCCTGAGCATTCGCATTCTCGTGGACCGGGAAGAAGCTCTGGCCGCCGTCAGAAAGCGGATTTTGAAAAATCTCGAAAGCCCCTTTTTGGATCATCTGGAATCCTCCCTGGAAGACGCCTATGACCGTTTGCTGGCGCCGGCCATGGAGGGAGATGTCAAGAATCTCCTTCGGGATGAAGCCGAGGACGAGGCGATTCAATGCATCGCCAAGGGCGTATACCTCCACCTTGTCACGCCGCCATTCGGTCCCAAAAAAGTCATGAGCATCGTTTCCGACGGCGAATCCGGATATGCCTACGCCGTGGTCGACGGCGACGGGAAGCTTTTAAAATGCGAAGAAGCGGCTTCCGGCGAATCGGAACAGATCGAGGCAACGCTCGAAAAACTCTTGAGCGAATACAAGCCCGAAGGCGTCGCCGTCGGCAGAAGCCCCTCGGCGCGCAAAGCCCATACGATTCTCCGGCGGATGATGCAGGCGGGCAAGGTTGAAGGCGGCCTGCGGTGTTATCGCATCAGCGAGCACGAGGCGGGCTTTTATGCCGGAAGCTCCATCGCCCGGGAGGAAATGCCCGACGACAATCAGACCGTCAAGCGGGCGGTCAGCGTGGCGCGGCGCATGCAGGATCCTCTCAAGGAACTCGTCAAAGTCGATCCCTGCTGCATCAATGTTTCGCCTTTGCATCGCGGGCTGGTGAGGTCTTCTCTCATCGAGGTTCTGGAGCGGGTTTTCATTTCCTGCGCCAGCAACGTCGGCGCCGACGTCAACAAGGCGGACCGCCGCTTTCTGTCCTACATTTCCGGAATCGGGCCGCAGCGGGCCGGAAATCTGACGCGATTCCGCGAGGAAAAAGGCCTGATCCGCACGCGGTCCGAATTGCACCAGGTGCGCGGCATGACGCCGGAATCTTTCAGCGCGTGCAGCCCGTATCTGTTCATTTGCGACGGGGAGAATCCTCTGGACGCCACGGGCATTCATCCCGAGCGTTACAAGTTGGTCGAGAAAATGGCCGAGGATCTTGAAATCGACGTCGAGGGCTTGCTGAAAGATTCGGCGAAGCGCAAAGAAATCAAGATATCCGATTACATCGATGAAAATACCTGTGAATCCACTTTGCGTTTCATCATGGATCAGTTGGGTGGATCGTCGGAAGATTTTCGCGGCAGCTTCGCCGATTCGCCGATGAATCCGGAAGTGATCTCCATCGAGCATTTGAAGAAGGGAATGATACTCGACGGCGTGGTCACCAGCGTAACCGATTTCGGCGCTTTCGTGGATATCGGCGTGGAGCAGGACGGCCTGGTGCACCTATCCCAGCTTTCCCACAAGCGCCTCAGCAGTCCCTTCTCGAGCATTTTGATCGGAGAACGGGTCAAGGTCGCCGTAATGGACGCCGACGTGGCGCGCAAGCGCATCAGTCTGTCCGTCAAAGGCGCATTGCCCGGCGCGCCAAGGAGCGATAGACCCTCGGGCGAGGCCGCCGAGCAGCGTCCCCGGACGGATCGCCGCCCGGCGCGTGCGGTCGAAAAAGGCCGGCCCCGCCGCCCGGGTCCGAACGATCGGCGCCAAGACGCCCGCGGAAACGGCGGCGGCAAACAGCGCGATTTTCAAAAGGACCGGCCGCGCGGACCGAAAAAGCCGCCGGAGAAAAAGGGACCTTCGCCTTACAGCCCCTTCGCCGCTTTAAAGATGGTCGACGGGAAAATCGTCATGGACGATCAGAAATCCGGAAAGTGAACGGAATCCTAAAACAGCCGAATCCACATCAAAGCCGGGATCGTCATACGGCTTTGGAAGAACCCGATATTTTCCCGATCATGCCATGAACCAACAGCCCCCGAAATCACCCGACGCCCGCGGATCGACTTTGCGGATCGTCGCGCTGGGATGCGCGAAAAACAAGGTGGATTCGGAGCATCTGGCCGGAGACTTCGCCGAAAAAGGATGGAAAATTGTCGCCGGCGGCGCGGCGGACTGCGTCGTCGTGACGACGTGCGCTTTTATCGAGGATGCGTCGCAGGAATCCGTCAACGTCTTGCTGGAGGAGATCGCGACGAAAAAGCGCGGGGAGACAAAGTGCCTGGTCGCCGCCGGATGCCTGCCCCAGCGTTACAAGCGGGATCTGGCCGAGGAGCTTAAGGATCTGGATATCGTCGTCGGCGTCGGAGAGTTCGGCGATCTGCCCGGGATGGTGAATCAATGGTTCGGCGAATCAGGGGCCGCCCCGTGCTTTGCCGTGGGAAAGCCGCGTCCATACGCCGGAGGTCCCCGGTTGCTTCTCGGCCCGCCGTGGCAGGCGTGGCTGAAGATTTCCGACGGCTGCAATCGGGCCTGCTCGTTTTGCACTATTCCCGGCATCCGCGGTCCGTGGCGTTCCGCGCCGATTCCGGAATTGATCGACGAGGCCGAAAAGCTGGCCGAAGCCGGCGTTGTCGAACTTTCGCTGACCGCGCAGGATACGACGGCTTATGGATTCGATCTCGACGCAACGCAGCGTCTGCCCGGATTGCTGACGAAACTCGACGGCGTCAGGGGATTGCGCTGGATTCGTTTGATGTACGCACACCCTTTCGGCGTCAGCGACGAATTGATCGAGACCGTCGCCGGTTGCGAAAAGGTTTTGCCCTATCTGGATCTGCCCATGCAGCACGCATCCGGCAGGATGCTCAAAATCATGAACAGAAAAATCGACGCCGGATCGCAAAGACGGCTTGTCGAAAAATTGCGCGCAAAAATCCCGGGGCTGGTTTTGCGAACGACCTTTCTGGTGGGACACCCGGGGGAAACTGAAGAGGATTTTGCCGAGCTTCTTGATTTTGCGCGGCAAGCGCGTATCGAAAATGTGGGAGCTTTCGTTTACAGCCGCGAGGAGGGCGCAAAATCGGCGAAAATGCCGGATCAGATTCCCCGTGAAGTCGCCGTACAAAGACTTGATCGCCTCATGACGATGCAGCAGGAGATATCCGCCGAGGCTCTGGCGGATAGACGCGGCCGGGAGGGCCAAATTCTCGTGGAGGAGGAACTGCCCGAAGGAGAGGATTTGCGCTACACGCACAGCGGCAGGGCTTCGTTCCAGGCTCCGGAAGTGGACGGGATCACCTATCTCCATGCGCCCGAAGGCAGCGGCGTTGAACCGGGGCGCATCGTCAGGGCGAGATTCTCAGATTCCACCGAGTATGACCTGTTCGCCGAAGCCGACAAGTGAATTCGGTCAAGCGCCCCCGCATCCGCCTTCGCCAAGGCTTCGGCGGACAAGAACTCGGACCAAGAAGCTTGTCCACCCGCGTTCGTGTTCATGCCAACCGCGTAGACTTGCCCAATCGCGTTTGCCTTCAGCTTTCTCCTTGCCACTTTCTCCAAAAGTTTCAGGTCAGCCGGCGGGAATGTTTGCGTCCAGCACTTCCCGGACTTTTTTTGCGAGGGAAATCACGGTGAAGGGTTTGGGGATGTAATAAGTGTCTTCTTCAAGCACTCCGTGATCGGCGATAATATCTTTATCATAGCCCGACATATACAGGGCCAGCAGATCCGGCTTGATCGTTTTTAGTTTTTCAAATAACTCGCGTCCGTTCATGACGGGCATGATGACGTCCGTCAAAAGCAGATGAATCGATCCGGCGTTCGTCCGGCCGATTTTCAGGGCATCGTCAACATCCTGAGCTTCAAGGATTTTATAACCTTTGTTTTCCAGAATTTTACGGGCTAGTTTGCGTACGATGACTTCGTCTTCCACGAGAAGGATTGTTTCGGTGCCCGTGGGCAATGCGGCAATCCGTATCGGCGGTTCCGTCAGGATCGGATCATCCACGCGGGGGAAATAGATTTTGAAAGTCGATCCTTTTTGGGGCCTTGAGACGACATCGATGAAGGCGTTATTCTGTTTCACGATTCCATAAACCGTGGAAAGCCCCAGGCCGGTTCCCTTGCCCTTGGATTTGGTTGTAAAGAACGGTTCAAACAGCTTGTCCTGAATTTCCCGGCTCATACCCTGCCCGGTATCGGATACGGTTAAAAGAATGAAACGGCCGGAAATCGGTTTGTGCAGGGCGCCGATTCTGCGCTTTTTTAGGGTGATGTTTTGGGTCGTGATCGTCAGTTCGCCGCCCAAGGGCATGGCGTCCCGGGCATTTGTCGCCAGATTGATGAGGATCTGATCAATCTGCGTGGCGTCGGCTTTGATACATCCCAGCTGCCCGCTGAACGTCATTTTGATATGAATGTCCTCGCCGATGATGCGTCTCAGGAGTTTTTGCTGCAACTCCAGTGTTTCGTTGATCTGCATGACTTTTGGATCGATGATTTGCTTTCTTGAAAAAGCCAGCAATTGACCGGTTAATTTGGCCGCCCGTTCCCCGGCGCTGAGAATTTCCTTGAGACATTCGTGAATGGGGGTTTCTTCCTCGACATTCCCCAGCGCAACTTCGGAATATCCTATAATGCCCGTAAGAATATTGTTGAAATCGTGCGCGACGCCGCCGGCGAGGCGGCCGATGGCTTCCATTTTCACCGCCTGGCGGAGCTGCTCTTCAAGCCTGGATCTGTCATGTTCGGCTGCGACGCGCTCGGTGATATCACGGATGACTCCGTTGATCTGGATGATTCCACCATCGCCCATGACGAATTTGCAAAACTCCTCCACGTAGGCGAAACCGCCGTCTTTTTTCATGATTCGATATTCAATCGGGTTGCATTGACCGGTTTTCAGGGCTTTTTGAAAAGTTTTATTGACGCGTTCCCTGTCCCCGTCGTGAATCAGCATGGAAAAATTCCTGCCGACGATCTTTTTCGGATTGTACCCGTACTTTCTGACGCCGTCGTTGATGAAGGTCACGATCCCTTCCTGATTATAGGAGTAAATGATGTCATGGCTGTGTTCGATGATGCTTTTAAGCCGGCCTTCGCTTTCCCGCAGGGCCGTTTCCATTCTTTTTCGCTCACTGACGTCGCGCACGAGGATGAAGTCCAGAACCTCGTCGTTCATGTTGATGATGCTTCCCTCGAACTCCAGAAATAATTTCCTGCCGCTTTTGTGTTTTACAACACCTTGAAAGGTTCCAAGGTTCCTCGCGCCGCCCAAGTGCATGTCGATTAATTCCACCATCTCCTTGGCTTGTTCGGGTTGCACAAAATTTATAAAGGATTTGCCGATCAACTGATCGGGATTGCGGCCCAGAATTTTCGCCAGATGCGGATTGACATAGGCGATTTGCTTATTCGGTCTGACCATGATGATTCCGACGGAGCTTGTTTCCAGCAGGCCGGAGAAGTTGGATTCGACATCTTTCAAAGCTCTGAGTCTGTCTTCAAGCGCTTTCAGTTTTTTTTCCTGAGCTATAATTTTATTTTGCAATACCGCCGTTTCTTTTAACATTCCCATGTCTTCCGGCATTTTTCTCGTCATAATAAAACCTCGAACTGCAACCACTTAAGTCCATTTGCCTGGCCGGCCGATGCGAATTGATAAGTCGAAAAACTAATAGAAACCGAATACGAATTTAATAAGCAGAGGTAAAAATTGTCTCACCGCAATACTCCGCATATATATATTATCGGATGTGTTGAGTTTTACGACAAGGATTATTTTAAAAACGGGATTCATTTTTTTCCTTTTTGCAATGAAAAAACCATTTAACGGCAATTTTTCGAGTCACTTGCATGCGTGAAGCAACGTTTTTGAACAAGCCGATTTGCGGCGACAATGAACTCCTGAGAATTGATGATCCACGCATATTGTCAATGATTGTATGAAAGCATTTATCGAGTTGTTGCACCGAGTGTCATAATTTGGAGATTCATATGCGTTGCTCGCCGCTCGATGCATCGGATCAGCCAGTATTGAGACGATTGAAATATCTTTCCAGTCTGTTTAAACCATCGACGAGGCGTTCGTATTTCGTCGCGTAGCTGAGGCGTATATACCCCTCGCCGCCGGGACCGAAATCCACGCCGGGCGTGACGGCCACGCCTTCTTTTTCCAGGATGTCGAAGGCCAGCTTGTAGCAGTTCATGCCGCTGCGCCGGCAGATGTCTTTCACGTTGACGAATACGTAAAAAGCCCCGGTGGGAGGGCAGGGAAGAGGAAAACCCATCTCCCGGACCCGCCGGATCACGAGCCGACGGCGCCGGTCGTATTCCGCGCGCATGGCCGCCGTCTTTTCCTCGCATTCGTTTAAGGCGGCGATGGCGGCGCTTTGCGCGAAGGATGGCGCGGATATCAGGAAGTTCTGCTGCATTTTCTGCATGGGCCTGACCATGTCCTCGGGCACGATGGCGTAACCCAGGCGCCAGCCCGTCATGGCGAAGAGCTTGGAAAAGCCGTTAACCACCACGCACTCGCCGGAAAATTCCAGCATGGACCGCTGCGGTCCTTCGTAGATCAAACCGTGATAGATCTCGTCGGATACGGCGGGCACGCCGCACTGGGCCACGGCCTCGAAGCATTCGTCGGGGATGACGTTTCCCGTGGGATTGCTCGGGGAATTGAGCAGGATGGCTTTTGTCCGCGGAGTGATCGCCTTCGATATCGCTTCGGCGGCGTACGCGAATTTTTCCTGCTCATGCACGCGGACACGCACGGGCGCGCCTCCGGCGAAGGTGATGATATTCGGGTAGCAGGCGTAGTGGGGATCGGAAATGATCACTTCGTCGCCGGGGTCGCAGAGTGCCATAAAGACCAGCAGGAGGATGGGGGAGGTGCCGCTGCTGACGATGATGCGATCCGGTGCGACATCCGTTCCATATTGCCGGGCGTGCCACGCGCCGATCGCTTCGCGCAGTTCGATCTTGCCCATGCTGTGCGTGTAATGCGTATCGCCTTCGCGCAGGGCCTTCACGGCCGCTTCGCGCACGCATTCCGGCGTATCGAAATCGGGTTCGCCGACTTCCATGTGCAGAATGTCCCGCCCTTCGCGCTCCAGTTCCTGCGCTTTTTCCAAAACGTCCATGACGATGAAAGGCGGAACATCGATGGACTTTTTCGAAAACCGGCTCATGGTTCTCCTTTGAGAAACGATGGATCATTTTTAGCTCGATTAAGCGGGAGTATCAACAAGGCATCGAGGCAGTGCAAGCGCTTGTCTGTCCTCGCGGATTCGGACAAGGGTCCAGGGTTTAGCGCTCAGGGTCTGGAATTTCGGAATGCGGAATGCGGAGTGCGGAAATTAGCCGCGTTGCATGTGCGGCACACCCGCTACGACTCTGCGAAGCGGCGCTTCGCTGCGAAGCACGAGCCTCGGGTGTGAAAGGAATGTGACACACGTTTACTAGGCCGAAGCCGTGCACCTTTCGCCCGGGCACATCGTGTGTGGCGCATCGCGGCCTGCCGGCCGCAACCAAAGTAGGATATAGGCGACATTCCGAATTGAGCCTGCTTTAGCAGGCTAAGGAGACATAGCCCATAGCGTGAGCTATGAGTAAAGGCTTTATGTGTCGCAAAACCGAAAACGATCTTGTAAAATGTTTTTGCAAGTGGCTAGGATCATTAACTACAGATAAACGACGGATAAAACGCTTATGAAAATAACAGCTTTCAACGGAAGCATGCGCGGCGAAAGAAGCATCACCAGCCTGATGCTGCGGGAGTTTCTGCAGGGCGCGCAGGACGCCGACGCCGAAACCGAGCACGTGATACTCGTGAAAAAGAAAATCAACCGCTGCCGGGGATGCCTGACCTGCTGGATCAAAACGCCGGGGCAATGCGCGCAAAAAGACGACATGGCCCAATTATTGGAAAAGTACATGGCGTCGGACATCGTGGTTGTCGCATCGCCGGTCTACGTGGAAAACGTGACGGGCCTGACCAAGGATTTCATCGACCGCCTCGTTCCCTTGACCGATCCGCATTTTGAAATCGGTCCCCACGGCGAGTCGCGTCACTTCAAGCGCTTTGACAAATACCCGGGCATCGTCGCCCTGTCCAACTCGGGCTTCGTCGAGCAAAGCGCCTTCGAGGTTCTGCGCCTGATGTTCAAACGCGTCGCCCTTTCCATGAACGGCGAACTGATCGCCGAAATCTACCGCGGCGGCGGCGGAATCCTCGGCCTGGATCAGCCCGCCCTGGCGCCGCTGGTGGATCAGTACAAGACGCTTTTGCGTAAAGCGGGAACGGAAGTCGCGACAAACCGCAAGCTGTCCGACGAAACAATCGCGCAACTGGAAACGCAGATCGCCCCCGCCGAAGCCTACAACATGCAGGTCAACGCCTGGTGGGACATGCTCATTGCCAAGGCCGCGAAAAAGGATCAAGGCCGGAGCTGAACGCGCCGCTTAGTCTACTAGCCCGACGACTAATAAATGCGCTATGCTTTTGTCCGCACCGGCTTTTATTGGGGGAAAAATTGCCGAATAAGCAAATCATCATAGTCCTGTCCCTGATCCTGGTTTTATTCACGGCCTCGGCGGCGCTTGCCGAAATCACCGTCGCGCTCACGCACGGCACGAACCGGCACAGGCCGGATTTCGGTTTCGAGGCGGCGGACGAATATCGAATCTACTGCGCGAAAAACGAATGGGAGCCCTTCATGGTTCTCATCCGAAACGACGAGGCCCTGTCCAACATGGATGTGACGGTCGGCGAATTCACCGGTCCGGGCGACAACATCACGGAGATCGAGCCTTACCGCGTGCATTATCTGCCCGTCGATATAAACCAAATCAGCCACGAGCCGCCGGATCCTTCCCGGGCGGGATTGTGGCCCGACGCCCTGGTGCCTTTTGTGGATCATTTCGATTACGAGGACCGCGACGGCGCGCCGTTCGATCTGCCGGCCTATTTCGCGCAGGGAATTTTCGTGGATGTTTACGTGCCGGAAGATCAGACGCCGGGCGATTACGAAGCGACGGTCAATGTCCTGATGAATAACAATATCATCTGGACGGGCGCGATCAGCCTGACCGTTTGGGATTTCGCGCTGCCAAACGGCATGTCCCTTAACAGCAACTACCAGTACTCCCAGGATCAGGTTTGCGAATACTTTACGGAATACGGAAGCCTGACCGACTGCGAAGAAATGCACCAGAAGTTTTTCGAGTCCTACGGCAGGCACCGCATGAGTCCCTACCGCTGGGCCATGTTCGATCCGACCGCGACCTGGGACACCAACACGCAGACCCTCACTCTGGACTGGGATGCCTGGGACGCTTATCACGGCCCGTATCTGGACGGAACCTTTTACAAACCCGGCTTCGAGTTTCAAAACATCAATCTGGAGCGCTCCCACGGTGGCAAGCCGGAAGAACTCACGCCAGAAGACTGGGACCGCCTGAACTGGGCGGCGCGAGCGGAGCATTTCCGGGAAAAAGGATGGATCGATAAAGCCTGGCTTTATCTGCCCGACGAGCCGGACCCGAGCGAGTACCAGGCTCTTCGCGACACCGCCGCGCTTTTGCATGAGGCGGATCCGGACCTGCAGCCTTTCGTCACCGAGCAGTACGAAGAGGAGCTTGGGCCGGACATCGACATCTGGTGCCCGGACGAACCCATGTTTTCAGACTCCATTCCCTGGCTTCCGCATCCGGAAATATACGAGCAGCTCCGCGCGCAGGGAGCCAAGACCTGGTGGTACAACTGCGTGAGCGCGACAGTCGGCTTCGATTATTCGAATCACATGGTGGATCAGGAATCCTCGTACATGCGGATCTGGCTGTGGCTCACGCGCCGGTACGAATTCACCGGCATCCTGTTCTGGCGCATTACATACCTTTGGACCAGGCAGGATGTGTGGGAGAGCATGTACGCCGAAAAATTCGACTGCCAGGGCGACGGCACGCTCTATTATCCCGGCACGCCGGACAAAATCGGCGGAACCACCGACATCCCGATTCCGTCCCTGCGCATCAAATATCTGCGCGAAGCCATGGAGGATTATGAGTACTTCCACATCCTCGACGAGCGCGGCGACAAGGAGTGGATGGATGCGGTCGCGCGCACCGTGGCGCCGAAAACATGGCAATGGGAACACGATTGGGAAAAGCTGCTGGACTGGCGGCGCATCGTGGCGGAAAAAATCACCGGCGATCTGGACGAAAACGCCCCGCAAGCCCCGTCAAATATAAGGGCTGAAAGCCAAGTTGAATCTGTCGCCCTGTCGTGGACGCCTCCGGCGGATGATGATCTGGCCGGCTTCGACGTGTTTTATTCCGTATACGAAGGCGACGAGTTTTTCGGCGGAGCGCTCGCGGCGGATGCGCGCCAGGCCGTCGTTTCCGGCCTCGTCGCGGGACGCGAACATAGTTTCTGGATTCAAAGTTTCGATGAAAACGGCAATCGCTCGCCCATCAGCGAAATCGTTTCCGCGACGCCTTTAAGCGAAGGCGATGACGACGCCGATGACGAGCATAATCCCAATGGCGTTTTCGTTTCCGGCGCGTCGGATAAAAACGCCTCCGGCAGCGACGCTGATGACGAAGATGATGACGCTTTCGGGGGATTTTGCGGCTAACTGGTTTTAGCGGCCGGTGGATAGTGGTCAGTGGTCTGTAGAGGCAGGCCCTGAGTGTCTGCCCGTGTAGGAGCTGTTTTTAACCGCGATTTCCGTGACAACATCCCGACAACGACTGTCGCGGATGGAATCCGCTCTTACAGGTCTTTCAGCTCTGCAAACGCGTGTGGCACAGCCTTCCAGAGGCTGTGCAGAAGCCGTTTGAATCAATGGAATTGCAGTCAGAAAGGAATTTTTCATGTCCGCAATCGACGCAAGCAAACGATTGATCTTCGCCATCGATGTTTCTTCTTTGGAACAGGCCCATGACATTGTCGAAAAACTCGACGGCGCGGTTTCCTTTTACAAAATCGGCCTGGAACTTCAGATGGTCGCCGGGCTGGAATTCGTCAAGAAACTGCTGGATAAGGGCAACCAGGTATTTCTCGACCTGAAATATTTCGACGTGGACGCCACGGTGCAAAGAGCCGTGGCCCGCGTGGCAAGTCTTGGCGTTTCCTTTCTGACCGTGCACGGCGTGCATAAAACCATTCAGGCGGCGGTCAAAGGGCGCGGCGACAGCGATTTGAAAATCCTCGCCGTAACGGTTCTGACAAGCCTGGATGCGTCGGACATCAAAGAACTCGGCTACGAGTGCAACGTCGAGGAACTGGTGAAATTTCGCGCAAAAGCCGCCATGGAATCGGGATGCGACGGCGTCGTGGCGTCCGGCCGGGAAGCCGCGGCGATCCAAGAACTGACCGGCGGGAATCTCGTCATCGTCACGCCGGGAATCCGGCCGGCGGACTCATCCAAAGACGAGCACAAGCGCTCATTCACTCCCGCGCAGGCCATCGAGGCGGGCGCCGATTACCTCGTGGTCGGCAGGCCCATACGCGACGCCGACGACCCGGCCGCCGCCGCGCGGACGATAATCGCCGAGATGCAGGAAGCTTTCGACAAGCGACAGGCGTAAACGTCTTGCTGAAATGCGCCCGTTTACAACATATTTACGCATCGTTAAAGGGATTCCTCCACTACGCTTCGCTCCGGTCGGAATGAAATACCTTGTGAAAACACACGCCTCTTTGCTAAACTTATGGGCCTTCGCATTCCCTTTTAAAATCGCGGAGGCCGGAAAACATTAAGGAGATTGCCAATGCGTCGCTTGCCTTTATTGATACTTGCCGCCGTGCTGGCCTTCGCGGTCACGGCCGGGGCGCAGGACCTCAGCATCGAAGATATCCGGGCCGCCATCGCCGAATCCGGCGCGCAGTGGACCGCCGGCGACAACGAAGCCTGGCGGCTCCATCAAAAATACGGATGGTATTCGGGCGGCATCATGTTTCCCGAGGATTTCGAAGGACTCCCGCGCTATCAATCCCTCGGTCTCAAAGATCTGCCGAGACAGCTGGATTGGCGCAACGTAGACGGCGTGGATTATATTGGCAGAGCGCGCAATCAATGGAGCTGCGGATCCTGCTGGGCCTTCGCCACGACGGGACCCATCGAAGGACATTTCAAAATCACAGAGGACTGGCCCGATTCGGACATCAATCTTTCGGAGCAGCACCTGGTCAGTTGCTGCCCTTTGAGTTCGGGATGCAACGGCGGTTTCACCACCGAGTCGTTCGATTACGCGAAAACCTGGGGCATCGCCGATGAGCAGTGCATGGAATATAAAGCCAGCGACGAGCTTTCCTGCAGCGAAAAGTGCGAGGACTGGCAGGACCGCGTGGTCAAGATCGACTCCTGGGAATTGATCGGCGAAGGCATCGAAGGATTGTTTCCCGATCCCAATGACATGATGGAAGCCCTGCAGATCGGTCCCCTGGGCACAAGCCTGACCATCTACAGCGATTTCAGCGCCTACACCGGCGGAATCTACGAAAAGATGATCGGCATTCCGACGGGTTTTCACGCCGTAACCGTTGTCGGATACGACGCCGACGAGCAGTACTGGATCTGCAAAAACTCCTGGGGTCCTTCCTGGGGCGAAGACGGCTTTTTCAAAATCCGATGGCGCGCCGCGCAGATCGGCATGTTCACGATCCTGCCCCATTACACCTATCAGGGACTTAAGCCGCCCGATCCCGTTGACGATGACGACGCCGATGACGATCAGTCCGACGATGACGCCGACGACTGGATCCCGCCCGCGGACGATGACGACGGCGGCGACGATGACGACGACGACGGCGGCATGTGCGGCTAACAACAAGCTATGAGCTTGACCACAAGGCATGGCCTTGACCAAATACTCGCGTATGCTCTTGCCTCGGCCACATGGCCTTGGAAAAGTTCCATAGTCGAAGGCCAGATAAAAAAACCCGGCAGGGCGGCTCATTTCATATATTGACAGTTTGGCTTAGTTTTTCAGGCGCAACGAACTTGTTATTATCAATCACAGATTTATTTGATAAGGTGAATTCAAGCTTATTAAATTGAGGAGGTCAGCAATTGCCCGCGCCAGAGATAAAATTGGATGGATTCCTTCCGGCGGAAATAGCGGTTCGCGCAGAGGATGCGGGAGTAAAAAAGGCGGCAATTGGAACTCAGACCATGTTTTCACTGGCAGTGCTGGCAGGCGCATTCATTGCGCTGGGCGCTGTTTTTGCAACGGTAATCACCGCCCCCACGATTACCGCCAATGCCGATAATGTGCTGGAGATTTCCAGGCTGCCCTTTGGTATTGCGCGGCTTCTTGGCGGATTTGTTTTTTCACTCGGACTGATACTCGTCATTGTCGCAGGCGCCGAACTGTTTACGGGCAACAATTTGATCGTCATGGCGTGGGCCAGCAAAAAGGTCAGCACGGCAAGCCTTTTGCGCAACTGGATCATTGTTTATATCGGCAATTTCGTCGGCTCGTTTCTCACGGCCGGGATGATGATTCTTACCAACCAATACGAGATCGGACACGGAGCCGTGGGTTTAAATGCATTGGCCATAGGCGAAGCGAAAACTTCCCTGGGTTTTATTCAAGCCGTCGCCTTGGGTGTTTTTTGCAATGTGTTAGTCTGCCTTGCGGTCTGGCTATGCTTATCCGCTCGAAGCACGACGGATAAAATCCTTGCGACAATCTTCCCGATTACGGCCTTCGTGGCCGGCGGCTTTGAGCATTGCATCGCCAACATGTATTTCGTTCCAAAAGCTCTTTTCATCAAATCGATGGCGCATGATTCGTTCTGGACAAAAATCGGAAAAACCGCGGCGGACTTTCCGAACCTGACCTGGCCTAACTTCTTACTCAAAAACTTACTACCGGTAACAATCGGGAACATCATCGGCGGAGCCGTGCTTGTCGGGGTCGTTTATTGGTCCATTTACTTGCGACCGAATAAAAAGGCAGGCTCGTCACTAAAAAAATAAAGAAAAGAAACGCCTAACTGACCCGGCTACCAGACTCTTCCGAGAACCTCGGTTCCTTTGCGGATGTAAAAAGGTATCCGATCAAGCGGCGCGTCGGCGCTGATCGTTGTCGGGCCGATGATGGCGGCGCCGGGATTCCAATAATCCACGAACTCGCCCTGCGGGATATAGACATCGCGCTCGCGTCCGCCGCTTCGCCAGACCGGGGCCACGAGAATATCCGATCCCAGGAAATACTCGTCCCACATCTCCAGCACATTCGGATCATCCGGGTAATCGAAAACCAAAGGACGCACCACGGCGCGGCCCGTTTCGCCGCTTTGAACCGCGTCGTCGTAAATATAATCCACGAGATCGTGATGCAGCGTCGTATATGTGCGGTATATGTCGATCATCTCCTCGTCGTAATTGGGGTCCGTGGGCATATCCCAGGGGGCGTGCGCGCCGATGCCGCCGATTTCCATCATCGTACTCAGGGCGGAAAATTGTAGCCAGCGGGCAAAGACCTCCCGGTCGCGAAATTCGCGATAGCCGCCGGTGTCATTGGTCCAGATGGGAAAGCCCATCATCGAGCAGTGCAATTGACTCAGCAGCAGACTGCGCAGGCCTAGATCCGTCCCATCGGGATCGTCGCCCCAGGCGCCCCGCGTGTCTCCCGCCCAGGGCACGCCGTATGCCTGGCTGCCGGCCCATCCGGCCCGAATAATGTTGACGAAATCGCCGTCCCAGGCCTCCATCATCGCGTCGTAATAATTCTTGTGATAGAGCAAAGGATAGGCGTTTCGCATCTCGGCGCCGGTGCGTCCGTCCCAATAAACATCCCACCACAGTGACGGCTGATCCTCGTCGCCCCGATCCAGTTTCCAGCCGTGGATGTCGTTGTCCAGGGCGAAATCACGCACCTTGTTTTTCCACCATGCATAGGCGTCGGGATTGGTGAAGTCGATGTGCTTTTCCTGGTGCGGCGCGTGGTAGCCGTTTTGCCGGGCTTCCCAGCCGTTTTGCCCTTCCTCGAAACCGATGGCCCAGGGCGCGCCCCACACGATCAGGTGATACCCCCGGTCGAATAATGACTGGCGCATGTCGTCCGCATTGGGAAAACGCTCCGGGTCCCAGGCGAATTCGGCGAAGCCCTGATCGCCGGGCGTGTAGGGCCTGTCAATCATGTAGTTGCCGATGGGAAAATTCAGTTCGTCGTACATATTCACATCTTCGGCGAGTTGCCCGTTGACCTGATGGCCGTCCAGGTCGCCCGGTCCGATTTCGTGCGTGTCCCGCCAGCGCCAATGTTTGAACGCCCATTTGGGCGGAATGAAGGGCCGCCCGGTCAGGGCGGTGTATTCGTCCAGAATCCCGTCGTGGCTCGGACCGTAGTGGATGTAGTAACGCAGCGCGATTTCATCATCGGTTCCCGCCTGGAATTGAAAGCGCAGGCGGTCCGGCACGAAAGCTCCCACATCCACGAAGCCGTAAAAGGTGGTGTCCATGTAAAGGCCGTATCCCCGGCTGGAGTGGTAAAAGGGCGCGTAGACGCCGATGGTCGCTTCCAGAATCATGGGAAACCACTGGCCCCGGCGGTTGAGGCTGCCGATTTCCAAAACCGGCTGCTCACTCATGAAATAAGCCCAGTGGATGCGTTCGGCCAGGCCGTAGATAGCCTCGCCGTCGAAAAGCCGCATGTCCTGCACCGCCCACATAAAGCCGTCTTTTCGATCCAGGCTGAAAGTCACTTCGACGCTTTTGGGGGTGTGAAAACGCACCGTCACCGTCGCGCCGTCTCCTTCGCCGGTCATGTAATGCAGTTCGGCGCCGCCTTCAATATCCGCTTTGCCGGCAAATTCCGCCAGCGTGTAACGATGACCATTGCGATAGTAGAAAAGCGAATTGCCGCTTTCCCAGTTGAGCGTTTCGGTCACGATTTCCTTGCTTTTATCCATGACACGCAGGCCGAAAGGCAGTGCGTTGATGTTGACGGTCAGATCATCGCTTTCGATGGAAAATACATCGGTCGCGTCATCGTCCAAATCGTCGTTTGCGTCGTCGTCGGCATCGTCGTTTGCGTCGTCGTTTGCGTCGTCGTTGGCGGATTCGGAATCATTGTTGTCATCATCGTCATCATCGCCGCAAGCGCTTATCGAGATAATGAATGTCAGCGCCAGAATCAACAGAAGCGCGCGTTTTGCCATGACCGGCCTCCCTGCGTTAATTCATCGTTTCGCAACTCCCGCGGATAAACTAACAGATATCGATTTTGCGTCCAACAGACATGGGAATGGTTTTTAAAGCGGAACCGGCGCGACAACTCGTTTGTCCAACCAATCAAAGCCTTTGTGACAACGGCCCTTTGTGCTTTAATGAATGCTCACGACAAGGGAGGGAATATGCCCATGAAGCCGACCACACAGATCGCCGTCATTTTCCTGTTATTGTTCGCAGCCACTTCGGCCATGGCCGAAGAGCCGGGGACCGGCGCCCTGAAAGTCATCACAGAATCGCAGGACGTGGAAGTTCCGCTGAAGCACACGTCCGTGGATGCCGAAATCGCCGGCTTCGTTTCCCGCGTCACCGTCACGCAGACTTTCGTCAATCCCTTCAAGGACCCCATCGAGGCCGTGTACGTTTTCCCTCTGCCTCACGAGGCGGCGGTGGACGACATGACCATGAAGATCGGCCAGCGCACGATCAAGGGCGTTATCAAAAAACGCGATGAAGCCCGCAAGATTTATGAGCAGGCGAAAAAAGAGGGGAAAACCGCGTCGCTTCTGGATCAGGAGCGGCCCAATATTTTCACGCAAAGTGTGGCGAATATCCTTCCCGGCGACAATATCGAAATTCAAATCTCTTACGTTGAAGTGTTGAAATATGAGCAGGGCGAGTATGAATTCGTCTTTCCCATGGTGGTCGGGCCGCGTTATATCCCCGGAAGCGCTATTGGAAAAAGCGGCGGCGGATGGGCGCCGGACACTACGAGCGTTCCCGACGCCTCGAAAATCACGCCGCCGGTTCTCAAACCCGGGCAGCGCAGCGGCCACGACATCGACGTGACCGTGAAACTCGACGCGGGGATTCCCTTTTATCATCTGCGTTCGACGTCGCACGAAATCGACGTGAAAACCAATGGCAAGCAAAAGGCCGTCGTCACGCTCAAAGCATTCGATACGATTCCCAATAAAGATTTAATCCTGCGTTATAAGGTTCTGGGCGACGCGCCCGAGTTCGGTTCACTGACCTACACGAAGGACGGCCAGGGGCATTTCCTGCTCGTTTTAGCGCCCAAAGCGAAATATTCGAAAAAGGAAATCGGCCTGCGGGAAATTTTTTTCGTGGTCGACTCCTCTGGCAGCCAGCAGGGCGATCCTTTGACCAAATCCAAGGAGGCGGTGAAGCGCGCGCTCAAAGGCCTTCGGCCCAGTGATACGTTCCAGGTCTACGACTTCAACGACATCGTCACGTCCATGGCGCCTTCGACGGTGCCGGCCACGCCGGAGAACATCCGCGACGCCGTCAAGTTCGTCGACCAGATACAGGCCCGCGGCGGCACGCGCATGTTGCCGGTGATTCAAACGGCCCTGAACCTGCCGCCGGATCCCAAGCGCCTTCGCATCGTGTTCATGACGACCGACGGATTCATCGGCAACGAAAAAGAAATCATTACGGAGATTCACGACAGCCTGGGCGACGCGCGGCTATTCTCCCTGGGCGTGGGCTCCTCGGTCAACCGCTATCTGCTGGACCGCATGGCCGCCGAAGGCAAAGGTTTCGCGCAGTTCGTGCGCCAGGACGAGCCGACGGACGAGGTCGTCGAGAAATTCCACAAACGTATCGCCGCGCCGGTGATGACCGACATCGAAATCGACTGGGGCGGCCTGCGTGTCAAAGATGTCTACCCTGAGCGCATCCCGGACCTTTTTGCCGGAATGCCGCTGGTGATTTTCGGCCGGTTCGACAAGCCGGGCAAAGGCAAGGTCCGCCTGCTTGGCAAACTCGGCAAAAAAAGCGGCGAAATATCCGCCGAAGTCGAATTCCCGGCTAAAGACGGCGGCTACGACAGCCTGGGCACGCTGTGGGCCAGAGCGAAAATCGAGCAGCTCATGTCTGCCATAGACAACGGCCGCGGCGGCGACGATCTCGCCGGACAGGTGACGAATATCGGCCTGGAGTACCGGCTGATGACGCAATACACGAGCTTCGTGGCCGTCGAGGAAAAGGTTCGCAACGAAGGCGGAAAACTCAAGACCGTGCAGGTTCTCGTGGAGATGCCCGAAGGAGTGTCCTACGAGGGAGTTTTCGGTGAAGCCGAATCCGCCCCCGCGGGCCTCAAGTCCATGATTCTGGCGACAGGGCGGGCCGGAGGCGCGGCGTTGTCCCCGGCAGTCCCGGCGCCGAAAGCGGTGATGATGGGGAAAACATCGAAACCAAGCATGGGCTATTTGGCGGCGGATATCCCGTCCGAAGCCGGTGAAGCGGAAGGCAAAATGCATGTGCGATTGCCGCAGGTCGATCCCGTGGCTTTCCTGGGCATCTCGAACGAAGCTCCTTACAGGCAGGCGCTTTATAACGAATTCAAAAAAGCGGTCGGCGACAAGCTCGAAAAAGTCACCTGGCCGGCCGGCAAAAAGATGATGGTGCGCCTGACGTTAAGCGCGAGCGGCGGCGTCGCGAAGGTCGAGTTCCTGAAAGACGACACCGGCGACTTGGAAGTCAAGTCGATCATCTCAAAGGCTTTGAAGTCGCTGAAATTCAAGGCTCCGGGCAAGGAAGCGGCGCTGGTGTTCTTCCTGCGCTTCTAAGCAAAGCATCAATAAAAAAAGAATCGGGGCGGCCCGCGTGAGCCGCCCCGATTTTGATATCAATCAATTGTTGTTTTATTCGCCTGTTTTTGGAGCTTCTTCGGCCTTGGGTTCGGCGCCGGTTTTTTCCGCGTCGGTTTCAGGCATCATTGCCTTGAGAGCCTCGGGGGATATCGTCGCCGCCGACGCCGAAGCGAAAGAATCGAGAACCGCGTCGTTGTAACGCACGTTGGCATTGGTTTTCAGATCATCGATGATCTTCTGATATTGTTCCTGCTGATTCTGCCTGGACAAAAACATCGAGATCTGTCCTTTAACGGTCTCGAAATCCTTGTCCGCCAGTTGCGGGGTTTCATCGTAGAATTTCCGCATAGCGGCTTCGTCGGGTTCGCTTTGCGTCTTGGCCATGGCGTCATCCAGGTACATTTTGCTGATGAGCTGTTTTTTCATCATGGCGATCTGATCTTTGACTCCCTCCCGCTGCGCGTATCCTTCCGCCATGGCGTTCTGGTAAATGAGCTCCATGCCGATGATGCCGTCGGCCATCATTTTGACCTGGTCGGGATTTGTTAATTGGGTTTTCACATAAGGCCCCAATTGCTCGATCATTTCGTCCATTTGTTTCTTGGCGACGGGCTTTTCGTTAACCCAGGCAAGGGTCTGATCTTCCGTCAACGCGGGAGCTTCTTCCATTTGCCCGGCGTCTTTTATATTGGCGGGCGGTGTGCACGCTATCAGCAGCACGGACGCCAGCGCCAGGATGCAGATGATAATTTGTTTGTTCATGAAGTTTCCTTTAGTGAGAATGTGAGCTCGGCAATCCATAGGGGCTTTTACTCCAGGCGCGCGCATGTGTCCAGGGGCGATCATTATTCGGACTTTCGAATACGGAATTTCGGTCCTGCAAACGTGCGCGACATGGGCCGGCAAAAAGGCGCAAACGCTGCCCGGCTATTTAATATACCCAAGAGACTTAAGGCGGTTTTCTTCTTCGGGATCCAGTTTTCGCTTGTAATCTCCGGGCCTGTAAAACGGCGCGACGCCGTACGTGGCGACGGGTTTTTCCTTCAAGCCCGGCAGCGCCGCGTTTTCAAAAGCCGCTTCGTGGGCTTTGCCGTCCAGATCCTCGGCCCGCGGAACGCCAAGGTATGCGTATATCGTGGGGGCGACGTCCTCCACGCTCGCGCCTTCGATCCGGAATCCTTTTTTCACGCCGGGGCCGTTGAAGATCAAAACGCCGTCGTCGGAAGGATCATGGGATCCGCTTGTCATCAGCAGCAGAAACAGATTTCCGTTCAGGTTGGGCAGTTCATGCCACTTGTCGGCCAGAATCTGATTGAATCCTATTTCTTTGTCGGAAATCATTTTAAATACGGTTTCGCCGTTGACTTTAAGAGGCCGAATCCTGTCATACACTTCACGCGCTGTCTGCTTTGCCTGCGGGCCGTCGAACTGAAAAACGGAACTGGCGACTTCGATGTTCAACTCATCTTGAACCTGTATTATGCGGCTATTTGGAATGATCTTGTATTTCGTTTTCGAGTCGGGAATCTCGACGTCCTCATTTCGGTCGCCCGGCGCCGGCAGTTGCATCATGTGAAACAATCCGGGCTGCGCGATCACATGGAGAGCGACCCGCTCGACTCTGTGCATGCCGTGGTCCGAGCAGACCACGATAAGAGATTTCGGGTATCTCCGGCGGATTTCCCCGATTCTCCGGTCAAAATCCTCGTACACTACGCCGTATACATCACGCGCCAGTTCGGCGCGGGCTCGCAGCTCGGGCGATATTTTTGCTTTGTCGATCAGCAAACTATAAAAGCCCCATTCGTAATGTCCCACTTCATCGGGGCTTTGAAAGTGAGACATGAACAGATCGCCGGAATACTTTTTCAATGCGCAAAAGCGCTCCGGGACGTTTTGCATCTGCCCGCTTAAATCGCGATAGGGAACCTGCAGGCCTCCATCCACTTTCATCGCTTCATACGGCCGGCCGTGCTTTTTCAAAACATCCATCAAATCCGGATTGACTTTGTCGTCCTCAAGGATTTCATCATCGTAATCCTTCATGTTGCACAGAGGATATTCCTGCTTTACGAAATAATAATTCGCCACGTGGGCACGCAGGCCGAATTTCGGCAATACCTCCCATAACCTGGGGTATTTGATTCTCTCCGTCGTTGCCTGAAAGGATGTTTTGAGTTGATCGTCCGGGCAGAAACCGTGTTTTTCACATCGTACGCCCGTGGCGATGGTCGTCCAGGTCACGGGGCTGTCGGCGAAATCCGTTTTCAGAAATCCCGAAGCGCCCGTGGCGATCAGATGTTGAAAATTCGGCAAACGGCCGGCGGCGATGAGGTCATTCAAGGCCTCGAATTTCAATCCGTCCAGGCAGAACATGATGATCCGCCATCCCGAATCGCCTTCCGCGTCCGGGTCCGCGTTGTTTTCGACTCCGTTTCGGCCGCCGGGCTCGGCGTCCATAGGGCTGTCGGAAGATTTGTTTTCAGCATCGATGTTTTGCGCGGGTTGACCGGAATTATCCACACTGCCGGGCGCTGTGCACGACGCGATCATGAATATGAGCGTAAAACAGGCAACGACCGTTTTCAATTTCATTTGTCTCTCTTTTATCATCGCTCCGTTAAAACGATGAAAAGACGCCGGGCGATTGTCAAGATAAATCATCAATAATGGACGCCTTTATAGTGGAATCGTTACAACGAAACGGCACCCTTTTTCGCTGTCGGCCAGCGTGATCGTCCCGCCGTACGCCGAAAGCAGCGAACGCGCAATGGAAAGCCCCAGACCGCTGCCGCCGCTTTCGCGGGCCGTCGTAAAGAACGGATCGAATATCTTCACGGCGTTGGCCGCGGATACGCCCGGGCCGTCGTCGGCAATTGTAATTTCCGCCGCCGGTCCCGACGCCCCTGCCGTCCGCCGGGCTTCGATCGCAACGGTCACATCCTCGCCGCCGTATAAACGCGCGTTATCCAGCAGGTTTCGGATGATCGACTGAAAGTTTTCAGCGCTGATGCGAAGCGGCAATTCATCTTCGCTTTTAGTAAATGGAATTTTCATCCCGGCCTGCGCGTACTGCGCGGCTATGCCTTCCAGCATATCGCCTGCGTTGATCTTCTCCTCGCCGGGCTGAATCACGTCCGCCCGGGCCAGCTCCAACAGCCTTTTCACCAGGCGGTCCAGGCGCGATACGTCGTCGCCGATGATGGATAAAAACCGCTCGTTTTCCTCCGGCGTCATGTCCCCTTTATGATCGCGCAAAAGCTCCACCGCTCCGGCGATGGCGGTCAGCGGCGTTTTGAATTCATGAGACACGCGCGCGGCGAAATCCCGGATATAGTCGGCCCGCTCCTCGAGTTCCGCGGCCATCTTCGAAAGCTCGCCGGAAAGCTGCGCGACTTCGTATGTTCCCGGGCGCGCCAGGGGCGTCATGGCGCCGCGCTCTCCCCTGGATGCCCGCCGGGCCTGCTCGATGAGCTGGCCCACCGGGCGGCTGATGGTCAGCGCCGTAAAGATCGACACCAAAACGACGACGAAAATGATCATAATGCCCGCGTCGACGATGTGAAAACGATTCTTGTAAAGGGTTTTCATCACGTCCATGGGCGTTCGCGACAAAAGCACCGCCCCCAGAATGCGGCCCTTGTATATCACGGGCAGCGCCGTGAATACGCGCACGCGCTTGCGTCGGCTGACCGAATTCCACTTGGGCCTAAAATTATCCGACTGCCTTTTGCGGATCAGCGCGTGGGGAATTCCCCTTAGCGCGCTTTTGACTTCCGGCCAGGCGGCTAATGACATGCCGTATTCGTAGCGCACTCCGTTTTCACCTGCGTCTCCCGACGACGCGATCACAACGCCCCGGTGATCCACCACGCGTATTCCGGCCAGCGTGATGTCCTTCGTGGCCAAAATAACGGGCAGTAATTTTTCGCCGACGGCCTTGGCCGCGGCGTCCATGGCATGCCCGGGCGCGGCCTTCGGCGCCGGTCCGTACACCTTGTCTTCCGCCAGATCCAGGTCGGGGAGGATCGGATGAAAAGGCTCGCCGTCGTTGAGCCTGTCCAGAACATCTTTGGGCGCGGGTTTTCCCACAGCCTCCCAGGCAAAAGCGCCGCCGGTTATAAACTTCGAAAAATAATCCTCGTATTCCTGGGCCATGGCGGCGGCGATGGCGGCTCCCTGCGCGTTGAGCTGCGCCTCTGTCCGCCGGATGAGTTCGCTTTCGTAAAGGCGCAAAGCGGCGATGCCGAAAAGCGGCATGGCGAGGATGACCATATTGACGAGGAATAAAACGGTGCGAAGGCGCGGCTTTTTTATCATGATCCCTGCCCGTTTTCGGACCGGAGCCGATAGCCGACGCCGTGGACCGTTTCGATGGGATCGCCCCCGACGGCGGAAAACTTTTTGCGTATTCGGCGTACGTGGCTGTCGATGGTGCGGTCGGTGACGGCGATGTCCCGGCCGTAGGCGCCGTCCATCAACTCGTTGCGGGAATACACCTTGCCGGGCCGGCCCATGAGCGTGCGGAGCATGGCGAACTCCGTAGCGGTGAGAATCACCTCCAGGCCGCCCCAGAATACCTGGTAGCAATCCGGGTCCAGCGTCAGCGCGTCGTGGCGCAACGTTTCGTCTTTTCCCGCCTCGCCGCTCATTGTTTTTTCGCCGATGAGCATCGCGCGCCGCAAAATCGCGCGGACTCTCGCCACAAGTTCCCGCGGGCTGAAAGGTTTTGTCACGTAATCGTCGCCGCCGAGTTCCAGGCCGATGATGCGGTCCACCTCGTCGTCTCTGGACGACAGGAAAATGATGGGAACTTCAGAATCGCGGCGAAGCTCGCGGCAGACCTCCGTTCCGTCCATCTCGGGCATGAGAATGTCCAGAATGATCAGCGCGGGATTCAGGGCGCGCGCTGAATCCAGGGCCTGCGCGCCGTCTTTGGCCTCGGCGACTTCATAGCCCGCCTTTTCCAGGGCGAAACCGACGACCTGCCGGATGTGCGGGTCGTCATCGACAACGAGTATAAGCTCCGGCGCGCTCACGGGAATCCTCCAATTACTTTCGCCGCCATCATAACGCACGCCGGATGCGTCGTCACGCGAAGGCTTTGCACAAAATTTGCACAAATTTGCCTTCAAACCGCCACGGTTCCGCCATCACCGCGCCACACGCACGAATGATGATGCAAAGCACAAAATTGAAAACCAAACTGTGGAGGACATCATGGCAAAACGAATCGTCGCAATCGCATTCATCTACATCCTGGTCAGCGTGGCCTGGTTCGCCCTCGGCGGAAGCCTGGCGCACCGCACGCATTCTTTCACCGACCGCCTGCGAGGCGAAGTGGCGGACCTTTGGGGAACGCCGCAGACGCAAAAGCAGCCGGATCTCATCTTTCGCTGGAAAGAAATGCGCTATGTAAAAAAAAGAAGAGTTTGGGAATGGAAGGAAAAAAAGGTCGAACTGGACAGCTCGGACATCGCGGTCGATCTGGATATGGAGCAGCGTAAAAAGGGACTGCTTTGGTACTCGCTGTACAATGTCGACTTTACCGCGAATTACAAATACACGAACAGGGAGGATAAGGACGGCTGGCTCATCATCCGGCATCAGTTCCCGACAAAAAACGCCAGCTATGACGACTTCGGATTCGAATTCGACGGCCAAACCGGCGAGGAAGACTCTTACGTGTACATGGGCGCGCAGAAAGTGGAAAAGCAGATTCCGATCAAAAAAGGCGTCGAAACCGCTTTCTATATCAAGTACAAATCCCGGGGTCTGGAAAACTGGCGATATGCCTTTGGGCAGGACGTCAATCGCGTCAGGAATTTCACCATGGCCATGACCACGAATTTCGACGCCATCGATTTTCCCGAAAACACCATGTCGCCCACCACCAAAACGACGCGGGATAACGGCGGGTGGAAACTGAACTGGGATTTCAACAACCTCATCTCCGGCTACGACATCGGCATGACCATGCCGCAAAAAATCAATCCCGGTCCGCTGGCCACGCAGATCAGTTTCTTCGCCCCCATCTCGCTGGGATTTTTCTTCGTCATGATCTTCGTCATCACGCTCTTAAAGAAAATTGATCTGCATCCCATGAACTATCTGCTTCTCGGCGCGGCGTTCTTCGCCTTCCATCTGCTTTTCGCGTACACGGTGGACCGCATCGACATCGTTTACGCCTTCGTCCTGGCCTCGTGCGTGTCGGTTTTCCTGGTGGTCAGCTATCTGCGCCTGGTGGTGGGCATGCGCTTCGCGGCGGTGGAAGCGGGCCTGAGCCAGCTTGTCTACCTGGTCTTTTTCTCTTACGCGCACTTTTGGGAAGGCTTCACCGGCCTGGCCGTCACGATCATCAGCATCGTCACGCTGTTCGCCATCATGCAACTCACCGGCCGCGTGAAATGGTCGAAGCAAAACGGAAGCTCCAATAAACCCAAATCCAAGGCTCTGCCCGTCGCCAGGCAAGCCGCCACGGAAACCCCAACCGCCTGATAACGGCGCTTCCCGGGTCGGCTGCGCGCAAGGTCCGTCCTTCACAGCACGCGTAGTACGGCCCGGGAAGCCCGGCGTGATATTTCAATGCTTGTGTTCATGTTTATCGCCCTGCCAACACAAATGTTTTCGAGCATAAAAAACGTTAAGCCCGCAGGGCGATACAACATTAGCCGGCAGCGTAAGCTGCCGGAAAAGGATTATTATAATCTCATTTTGAGCCCGCCAGGACGGCACATCTTGCTTTTTAATGCATCGCTTTAATGGCCTACTTACACATTTAAATCCCGATAGGGATGTCGGTCAGCAGCGAAGGGCTTTAGCCCTGGGAAACTAGGATGACCCAATATACATAAGCCCCCGAAGTGGGGCGCAGGTGATACTTCTTGTAATCATTTAATAAAGCAATTTGTGGTGGACAATCTTCCTACACCCCTTGGCAGGGGTTATATGAAATGCAACGAAATCTCTTTCCAGGGCTAAAGCCCTTCGCTACTGACCAAACACCCCCTCCGGGGGTTGCAGCCCTACAATGTGGATACAAAAAACATCCGCCATTTTTCAAACACATGTTTCCTTGATGAGATCGATAATTAATTACGCTTCCGACTTTTCCATTTCTCTGAGCGTGGTTAAATCCGAAAAATCCATTTTAACCTGCCCAAGCAGTGAACGAAGTTTCTTGATTTTTTCCCGACGGACATATTCCTCAAGCGCCATAGTCACGGCGGCCGTTTTTGTTTTGGCTTTCGACAACGCCAAGACCTGTCGGACGAGTTTGTCATCTAATTTGATCGTCGTTTTCATCATGAATCCATATATCATCATCAGACTTCGACAAACCTTAAAACACGCAACCTGCCGATTGAATATTCGAATGGGTGTCCCCAAATACCCTTTTTGCCTAACGCAATTCCACTTTTTCCAGCGGGTCGACGGGGGGCGCGGGGGGTGAACCCTGCGGGATGCCGCTGCGCTGGAGGTATTCGGCAAAACCCTGAAATATTTTGGGACATCCAACCTCGACGAATGTCCTTAAACGAACAGGTTTCGGGAAAACCAAAAAACACTCGACCTGCGATTGAATACCCGAATGGGTGTCCCCAAATATCCTTTTCGCCTATCGCAGTTCCACTTTTTCCAGCGGGTCGACGGGGGGCGCTGGGGGTGAACCCTGCGGGATGCCGCTGCGCTGGAGGTATTCGGCGAAGCCCTGCATAAGCGCGTTGTAGAAAAGATCGGCGAGGATTTCGCCGCCTTTGGGCGTAGGATGGATCAGGTCGCCGGAGGTCAGGCGCGGCTTCGCGTTGTACCACTTGGCCGCCGTGCCGGCGCCGCCCATGGCCTCGTACATGCACCAGTAGGCGACCCCGGCCTGCTTCGCGGCTTTTCGCTGCTCGGCCACGATGGTGGGCAGAAGCGGCTGGCTGACCAGGTTCATCCCCTTTTTCGTCGCCGTATCCACGGGACCCATCAAAAGAATCGACGCATTCGGCAGCGCTTTTTTCACGATTGAAATGACGTCCAGGTTCGCTTTGAGAAGCTGCGCCGGATTGGTGTTGAACCGCGCCTCGTTGGTTCCGAAAGCCAGGATCACGAGGTTCGGATTGCGGTGCCTGAGCTGATTTATCCAGCAGTTTTTGTCCACGGATTGATAAGCCGCGATGCCGATGCCGTTGACGCCCAGGCTGTCGTACACCACGCCGGGAACGTCGCGCTCTAAGATCACGCCGTAAGCGCGGATGTCTTTCGCCATCGCACGCAGTTCCAGTTCGTGATTCCCGTCGGGAACTTTCACCTCGGCCCAGGCGTCTTTTTTCGCCGGCGCGGTCGTGTCGATGGCGCCCATGTTTTTGCCGTCCACCTCGACTTCGATCATGCCGCCGGAAGGCTCCTTGGAAAATAAAATTTCAAATCGGGAAACTTCGCGTCCCACGACGCCGCGTTTATCCGTTCCGATTTCCGCTTTGGCTTTGGGCTTATAGGCCAAAGACACCGTGCCGCCGTAGCCGAATCTTCTGTCGGCGCTTTTTTCGTACAAGGCGTAGGCGATCCACGCCGAGCTGGGATCGTGGACCAGGTCGAAGGGCCTGTACCAGGGCTGCGGGCGGCTGACATGCACGAAGCCGTGCCCGGCGTCGCCCCATTTTGTTTGCATCTTGCGCCGCATGGGCCCGGAGATCAGATCCATCTCGATGATGGATGCGCCGTAATGCGCGATGCGCGTCACGGCCCCGGGCTGCCCGGTCGCCGTTCGGGCCAGCGCAGCGTAAAAGGCGTCCATCGAGCCCGCCGGATCCTCGATGGCGAGGGTTTTGGCGCCGCGCTCGGCTGCGAGTTTGCCCAAAATCGCACCGGCGCTTTGGGCGTCGGCTTTATCGACAAATCCCGGAGTCAAAAACAAAATCGCAGCCACAGCCGCGCATAAAATAATGCTTAAATTCCGGCTGGGATTCCAAAGCATGGCTGATCCTTTCCAAAGTTTTAAAAACGCTGGTATTCGAACGAGGTCACTTCAAAACCCACGGCCTTGTAAATGACCCAGCCGCCCGCCGCGGCCGCCAGAAGCTGCACCGGGATGGGAAGACGCGCGAATCCCTCGCGAATGCGAAGATACCATTTCATCGGAAAATATGCACCGGCCATGGTCAGCGCGATCATTCCCATGAGGCCGAGCGACAGGTTGGAAACGCTGCCGAAAGCCGTGCTGAAATAGTCCCATTGGTCCGTCAGCCAGATCGAAGAATCGGCGCCGCCGCCAAGATCGATGAAAAATTTCACCAACAGCACCGGCGGGAAAGCCAGCACGAAGGGCCACAGGCGGCTGATGAGGTTGAAGTAATTGCCCATGTCCGAGGAGCGGTACATGGCCACGGCCCCGCTGAACAGGAGCATGTTAAAAGCCACGGTAAGCACGAATTTGATCTTGGATTCGCCGGGCTCGTATTCCGTCGGTCCGCCTTTGCCCTGGATGAGGTGCGTGAGGCTCATCCACACCGCGTAGTACACGCCGTGCAACATGTAATTCCAGTAAGGGCCGTGCCACAGGCCCATGAGAAACATGGTGATCAAAAGGTTCCGGTGCATTTTCCATTTGGAGGAAACCCGGCTGCCGCCAAGAGGGATGAAGCAATAATCACGCAGCCACCGCGACAGCGTGATGTGCCATTTGCGAAACAACGCGCGGACATTTCGGGCCTTGAGCGGGAAGATGAAGTTTTCGGGCAAATTCAGGCCGAACAGAGCCGCGATGCCGATAATCATGTCCATGTAGCCGCTGAAATCGCAGTAGAGCTGCAAAAGCGAAGCCCAGAATGCGACCAGAACCTCCGTGGCGGAAAACATATACGGCAGGTCGAAAACGCGATCCACGATATTGAGCTTGAGATACTCGGCGATGACCAGTTTTTTGACCAGGCCCGTGATGATGCGAAAGACCGCCATGCCGAACAAGGCTTTGGTCAAAACCGGCTTTTGCGCCATCTGCGGAAAAAACTTTTCGCTCGGCACGATGGGTCCGGCCACGATGCGCGGGAAAAAAGCGATATAGAGCAGGTAGTCGACGAATCGCTCGCAGGGCGGATTTTTCTTTCGGTAGACATCCACCACGTAGCTGATGGTCTGGAAAATGTAGAAGGAAATGCCCAAAGGGAACGGCACTTCGATATCGAATCGATGCCATTGCGCGCCGAACTCGGCGGCGATATCCGCCGGGATATTCACCAGGAAGTTGATGTATTTGAAAATCACCAGCAACGTCAGGCTGTTGATAATACTTAGAGTTATCAGGAACTTACGTCGTTTTTGATCCTCGGCGGCGCCGATTTTGAGCCCCAGATGATAGTCGGCGAAGGACACGAAAAACAGCAGGATCAGATACCAGGGATTCGCCGCCGCATAAAAAACGTAGCTGGCCAGAACCAGAGCCAGCGTGCGGGCCGTGCGCCGCGAGCGCAGCAGCCAGTAAACGGCCAGACTGATTGCGAGAAAGATGACGAATGGTTTTGAAGTGAATGTCATTTAAAATAACCCACCGGCAAAAATCGGCAGAAAATATCATAGCATTTATGCCCTAGCAAGGCGCGCCGGCCAATGCGACACACCGCCAATTGCCATAATGCGGACATATTTCATTTAAGCGCCGTCGTGGCTAATATGTCGGACGACTTGAGACATTCATTGGAGAGCGACGTGAAAAATATATCAACTCCCGTGAGACTGGCCCTGATCGGCGCCGGGGCGCGCGGCGAACTCAACCTGGCGACGCTGGTAAAAAAACATCCCGACCTCATGAAAATCACCGCCGTAGCCGAGATGGACGATCTTCGGCGCGAATTGTTCTGCAAAAAATTCGGCATCGAAAAACAAAACGCCTTTCGCGACTGGCGGGAGCTTTTCGAAAAACCGGGCGCGGCCGACGCCGTGGTCAACGCCTTGCCCTGCCGGATGCATTACGAATCGAGCCTCGCCGCCCTGAAAAGCGGCTGCCACGTTTTTCTGGAAAAACCCATGGCCCTCGATCCGGCGCAGGCGGTCCACCTGGCGCGCACCGCCGAGAAAAACGACCTGCTTTTATTCGTCTCCCTGCAAAGCCGCTACAACGACATCTATACGCGTATGCGCCGCGAGTTCGACGCAGGGAAGATCGGCCGCCTGATGAACATCGACTGCGCGGAGAACGTGGGATACTGGCATTTTATCATGAGTTACGTGCGCGGCATTCATCACCGCGCCGACCTGTCCCACTCCTTCGTCATGGCCAAGGGCGTGCATGACCTGGACCTGGTCTCGTGGTTTGCCGGAGCCGACGCAAAGCGCGTGGCTTCTTTCGGCGGCCTGGGGTTTTTCAACGCCGAAAACGCCCCCGAAGGCGCGCCGGAGCGCTGCACCGACGGATGCCCCGTCGGCGACGCGTGCGAATTTTCCGCGATCAAACAGTTCGTCAAGCCGGGCATGCCCGATATCCCCCTTGCCATGTTTTCGGGAATGTCGGCCCGCGCAATCTTCGACGTGGCGATGAATCCGCGCTTCCGCACGCTGGCCTCGGTCATCGCGCGGGATATCGGTAAGGAAAACGTGATGCGCCTGTTGCGTGAAACCGAACACGGCAAATGCGTTTTTCGCGCCGACAACGACGTGGTGGACCATCAGACCGTGAGCATCGAGTTTGAAAACGGCGTGGTCGCGTCCTTTCAGATATCGGCCTTCAGCCTGATCTGGGAAAGGACTTTGAACCTGCACGGAACGAAAGGCGAAATCCGCTCCGCCGATTTTACCGGCCGGCTCGAAACGCGCACTTACAATCCGGGCCGCGTCGACCGGCGGCGCGTTCGCTATCACGGCATCATTCACGGCGGCGGCGACGAGATGATCCTGGTGGATTTTGCGCAAGCTTTGCGGGACGGGCGAAAAGACGAGAGCCTGGCCGGCGCCCGCAGCGCGTTGGAAAGCCATTTCATCTGCTTTGCCGCGGAAGAAGCCCGAAAGAAAAACAAGGTCGTGGACATGGATAAGTTCCGCCGGGCGGCGGAAAAAGACGCCGATGCCTTGGATTCAAATGAATTCCCAGTATTCTAAAATATAGCATTAAGTATTTATCGAATCGAAAAACGAATCACACTGGAACGCCATTCTGAACAGCGTTGTGGGCAGCAGAGGTTCCCAAAACATTTTATCTTCCAATCCCGAGGCCGATCATCATGGACATTATCCGTTAAGCCGGTCGCCTCAGTCTTTTATCGTCGCGTCGTTTCAGCGATTCGTTTCCTTTTTAAATTTTTCGAATTCTTCACAAAGAAACTCGAAGCCGGACTTCGAGGTCTCCATGTCATTCGCCTTGGAAGCTTTTTCTATTTCAGCGGCGTGTTTTTGCATACCCGGCGCGCAGATATTGCCCGCGGCGCCCTTGATGGTATGAGCGGCGAATCGAACCTGCTTCAAGTCGCCTGCGTCCAGGGCCTGCTTTATAGCGTCGATCTGATTCGGAACATCTTCGACAAAGTACCCGACCAGGGTGTCGACCATCTCTTCGTCGCCGGAGAGTTTTTCCACCATGTCCTGCCTGTCGAATACCGCGATATCGCTTATTTCGGTTTTGTCTTTGGATTTATCCGTATCGGCGATTTCACCTAGGGCGGTTTCGCTGATCAATTCATCCGGCTCGTCGCTTTGTTTCAGGATCTTCTCCAGCGCCCTTTCAATGGCCGCCTGCAATTCCTTCGGCTTGACCGGTTTCGTGATGTAATCGTCCATGCCGGCCGCGAGGCATTTTTCCCTGTCTCCCTTCAAAGCGCCGGCGGTCAGGGCGATGACGGGAACATCGTGCCTGATGACCCCGGAGGATTTGTCGCGTATCCTTGCGGTGGCTTCATATCCGTCCATCTCCGGCATGTGGCAATCCATCAGCACCAGGTCGTAGGCGGTTTCTTCCAGGGCTTTGACCGCTTCAGCGCCGTTGTTGGCCACATCGGCTTGATACCCCAGGTTTTTCAATATCGAAGTGGCGACTTTCTGATTGATGAGATTGTCCTCGGCCAGAAGAAGCCGCACGCGACGTTTTTTCGCTTCACTGACGCTATGCCGCGTAACGATGGGCGCTCCGGGCTTCGATCTGTGCGCCTGATCTTTGTTGAGAACCGTCATCAATGCATCATGCAGATGTGAATGCTTGATGGGTTTCGTCAGGTAGGCGCTGAATCCTATGTCTTTCATCCGCGCGGCGTCGCCCCGATTTCCCATGGAGGTCAGCATGACCAGAATCGGGATGTCTTTCAGTTCCGGATCATTCTTTATTTTCTCCCCGAGGGCGTCTCCGTTCATTCCGGGCATGAGCAAATCCAGAATGCCCAGATTGTAAGGATCGCCTTCGGCTTGGCCCAGTTTCAATTTTCGCAAGGCGGCTTCTCCGCCGGCCGCCTCTTCGTAACGGCATCCCCAGCGTTCGAGGGTGTGCCGCAAAACTCGACGGACATTTTCGTTGTCGTCGACAACCAGAACTCTTTTATTCTTCAGATCCTCGATGATTTCGGTCAAAGGCTCTTTGGTGTCCTGTTGTTTCTCAAAAACCGCGGAGAATGAGAAATCCGAGCCTTGGCCCGGTTCGCTCACGAGGCCGATTTCTCCGCCCATCAACTCGGCCAGTTTTCTTGATATCGAAAGGCCGAGACCGGTTCCGCCGAATTTTCTTGTTGTGGAGCCGTCGGCCTGCGTGAAGGGCTCGAAGAGAATCTTCTGACGGTCGCTTTGAATGCCGATGCCCGTGTCCTTGACGGTGAAACGAAGAGTGGAGTTTTCTTCTTTGTCCTCGATTAACGAAACGCTGACGGCCACTTCCCCTTTTTTCGTGAATTTTACGGCGTTGCCGACCAGATTGATCAGTATCTGTCTCAATCTTCCCGGATCGCCCCGCAACAGAGAAGGAACCTCCGGCTTGACCTCGGCGACAAACTCCAGTCCCTTTTCGTGCGCTTTGATCGCCAGCAGCTCCCCGATATCCTCCATGGTGGTGCGCAGGTCGAAATCGATGGTTTCCAAATCCAGCTTGCCGGCTTCGATTTTGGAAAAATCCAGAATGTCGTTGATGATCGTCAGCAACGCTTCGCCGCTACGGCGGATTGTATTGGCGAAATCCTTTTGCTCCGCCGTGAGTTGCGTATCCAGAAGCAGGCTGGTCATGCCGATGACGCCGTTCATGGGCGTGCGTATCTCGTGACTCATGTTGGCCAGAAAGTCCGATTTGGCCGCGCTGGCCGCCTCGGCCTGCTTCGCCATCTCATTGGCAATTTTGGTTTGCTTGCGAAGCTCGACATTGGCTTTTTCCGTTTCCTCCTTGGCCGCCATCAGTTTCTTTTCCGCTTCCTTGATGTCGGTGATATCGACAAAGGCCTCCAGAAGCATGTCCTCTCCGTCGAGTTCGATGGGAATAACCGATTTGAATACGGGAATTTTTTCTCCATTCGGCCCCAATGCCATTCTTTCGGCTCGATCGATATTTTGTCCGAGATCTATGACGGGGCATTTGCCTTTGTCCGTGCAGAAAATCGTGTGATGGCACTCCAGACCAATCAGTTCCTTGGCCGGCCTGCCAAAAATTTCCAGTGCAGCATCATTAACCCTTTGTATGACTTGATTTCGATCAAGAATCACGATGCCGAAGGGCATCCCCTCAAGGATGGTTTCCATGGTCTTTAAGGCGCTGTTGAGTTTCTCTTCTGCCTGTTTTCTTTCCGAGATATCCCGCACGATTCCGATGGAATGCCATTGATCGCCCATCTGGTGCGCCGATAAAGACAACTCCACCTGTATCTCGACGCCGTCTTTGCGACTGGCCGGAAGTTCCAGGGTTTTGCCCACGGCGGCGCCTTCGCCGGTGCCGTGAAATTTGGAGAAAGCTTCACGGTGACTCGGGCGCATGGAATCCGGCGCAATGCGGTTGTGAAGATTTTCCCCGATAATTTCTTCCGCGGAATATCCGAAAATCTTTTCCGCCGCCGGATTCCAGAGCGAAACGTCGCCGTTGCCGTCCATCATGATGATCGCATCGTGCGCGGCATCGGATATGACGCGGAACCGCTCCTCGCTTTCGCGAAGTTTTTTATCTTCTTCCTTGCGGTCGGAGATGTCTCTGACGACGGCCTGGATGACTTTTTTCCCGTCCAGTTCCATGGCGTTGAGTAGAACTTCCGCTGGAAAATCCTCGCCGCTTAATCTTTTATGTATCCAGTCGAACCGATTACTGCCCTTTTTCATGGCGTCAGCAATGCGCTTGTTCGCCAGCATCATGGAATCCGTTCCGTCGGGTTGCAGAGGCGGAGAAAGATCGGAAGGGTGTTTTGAGCAAAACTCTTCTTTGGTCGGGCAATTGAAGATGTTTAAAGTGGCGTCATTGCAGTCAAAAAACCCCGTTTCATCCAAAAGCATAACGGCGTCGCTGGTCGTGTGGTATAAAGTCCGAAATTTCGTTTCTGAGCGGCGAAGCCGCTCTTCGGTGAGTTTTCTTTCCGTGATATCCGAGTCAACTCCTCGATAGCCCAAAAGAGTTCCAACCTCGTTCAAAATCGGCACGCCATTTGTCAGAAAACAAACTTCCCTGCCGTCTTTGCGGATATTCCAATTTTCCAGTTTTTCGATTCTATGTCGGTTTTCGATAATTTTCTGGAATTTACCGAGGATGTGTTGGGCCTCATCCGGAGTCATGAAGTCAAAGGGAGTTTTCCCCAGCAGTTCCTCCGGTTTATATCCAAGGGCTTTTTCCACTTTGCCGTCAACATATGTGTAGCGGACTTCGGCATCGACTTCCCATGTCCAATCCGACATGCTGTTGACAATCCCCTGCAATCGTTCCCGGTTTTGAAGCAGTTCCTTTTCCGCCGCGTAGCGCTCCGAAATATCGCGGGTAACACCCAATATCTCGACAGGATTTCCCATCCCGTCGCGTAAAAATTTCGCCGTAACCTCCGTCATCACGGTGCTGCCGTCGATTCGGAGTTGTTCCAGTTCCATTGTTACCGCCCGGTCAGGATCGGTTTGCGGATCGAAATCCCTGGTCATTTCCTCCATGATCGCCTTGGTGGCCTTCTCAAATGATTCGGGAGTCAGAGTTTCTTCCAGGGAAAGCTTCATGGCTTCTTCAGGAGTGCAGCCGCGCAGCCACTGCACGGAGGGACTCATGTATGTAATCTCCAGACTCATATTCATGGTCCAGATGACATCGCTGACATTGTCGGCGAGCAGGCGATAGCGTTTTTCACTTTTATCAACTTCATCCGACTTGGCGCGTATGGTTTCTTTAAGCTGGTCGCTCTGCATTTCCAAGGCTTCATGGCATTTGCAGCAATTGGCGATGAATTTGTTTAACGCCGCTTCGAGTTCGCCAAGTTCGCCGTCGCTGATCTGCTCCAACGGGCTGGGAATTTCATGCTCTTTGGTGGAAGCAAAAAGTTCGGTGATTTGCCGAAGCCGCCTGGAGATGCTTTCGGGAAGCTCTGTTGATTTCGCCACGCTTATCTCCCTTGGAAAAACAGGATATTATCAATTGATGACTTAAGTTCCGGTGGCCGGAAAAACCCCTGAAAGAACCACTATATTACATTTCAGCAAAGTTTTTGCAGAAAAAAGCACCAATTTATTATCGACGCAAATTCATTTGAACTTAAGGCGAGGTTTATAAATTCCCGGTTTTTTTATTGTGGAATCAGCCGCAGCAACCGCCCTCGTCATCGTCATTATCGTCGCTTCCGGCATCGGCGTCTGCGTCGTCAGCAGTATCATCGTCGTTGACGTCGTCGTCCGCGTCGTCATCGGCGGGACCGGCTTCGCAGCTGTCGCTTTCCTCGACGCATATCATGTCGTTTTCGGCGCAAGGATCGCCTTCGTGGCCGCACTCCTGCGTGTCTTCGATGCACTCGTCGGTTTCATGGCCGTTGCAGAACAGACTGTCCTGGATGGGACAGGGATTCCCGCTGTGAAAACACTCATGGTCCGTGCAATGCTCCGCCCCGTTACAATATAAACCGTCTTCGCAGTCCTCGTCGGCGACGCATCCGCACCAGATTTTGTAATTTACTTCAACGGTTTGTTCGTCGATGGGATCGCCTTGCGCGTCTTCGGCGCCGGTCATGCGAATCGTGTTGACGCCGTCAACCGACAGATCGCAAACCGAAGCGGCGGCCGAGAAGGTCACGCTGAATGTATATGTTTCCTCGAAGGCCAGGTCATGACCGACGGCCTGGATGAGATCGTTCCAGCCGATTGTTCCGTCGTCCGATGAATCGGACGGCGCCGCGGTGGACGAAACGAAGCTCAGGTCGTCCGAATTGTATTCGTCGGTCAGAGGCAAAAAGTGCAGCGGATCGGGATTGTTGTTGGTGACGGTGATTTCAAAAACGATGGGCTCGCCCTGTTCGAAAACCCCGGCGGGATTGTTCTCATTGTCGCTTTCGGAAGTGATTTCCATTTGCAGGTAGTTGCCCAGGCGAAAAGAACCGACGGCCAGATCGCCGGGTTCGCCGGGCAGATTGTAATGATTCTGTTGCGTTGCCGTGGCCATGTCGAAAACCTGCATGGAACCCGAAATCATGCCCTCCAGGCCTACGTATACCAATCCCAGGGCGGGATTGACGGCGATGCCGTTGCCTTTGTCGTTCATTAAGGTGGTCGTGATCTGATCGGCGGCCACGTCGTATTTCAACAAAAAATCATGGCTCCGCGACGCGCGTGTCTGCCCCCCCACGGCGAAAATCACCAGATCCGCGCCGCTTTGGTCCACGGCGAAGGAGTAGACCTCGCCGCTCATGAAGTAGGAGCCCAGGTGCTCATGCGTGTCCAGGTCGTAGTAATGCAGGTCCGCCGTTGTGTCGCTGACGAAGGCCAGATCCCGTCCATCCCAATCCTCGACGATTTCCAGATCGTATGCGCCTGCCTCGTCGAGATCCGTCAGTTCCCAGTTTGCCGTCGGCGCGAAAGTATCGCCGTCGAAAAGAAATACCGTGGTTCCGGCGCGGTCGATGGCGTACAGATCGCCGGTCTCGCCGTGGACCTCGATTTCGATCACGTCCGTCATGCCTGTAAGGACTTTTTGATCCACCGCGTCCCCGTTTCGGGCGTCGATGACGTCAATATAATCCAGGCCCTTGTAGGCGATATACACGTACCCGCGAAACGGATCGAACGCCAGTCCTATGGTGTCGCCGGTCTGCATGGGATATCGCCAGGTATATGCTTCCCGCAGCGCGTTGCCGTCGACGGAATAGGAAACGATGGGATAGTTCGCCATGGCGTCCACGTTCCCGATGGCGTACACCGACCGGATGACGCCGTCGTTTTGCGCCGAAGAGGCGGCGGGCGTCAGCATTATCAGGGCAAGTGCGCAAACCGCGCGGGCTAAAGCGCGTCGTGAAATTCTCATAGTGTCAGATAACTTCAAAGTCATGGCTTATCTCCGCTTATTCGATTACAAGCAGCGATTATACTCATTTCGGCAAGGAATGAAATGTAAGAAGCGGCCGGGCCGGCCGCTTTTTGTAAGATACTATTCAGTTATTGCGTCGGCGCCGGATTTACTCGAACACCGCCGGGGAAACGGGCTGCGCGTCGGGTAGTTCCAATAGTTCACCTAAAGAAAAGCCCACGAAAGTCTGCTCCGGCACCGGAATGGCGCCCGCCGCGACCCAGAACCACAGGTTGGTCGGATCGAAGACCACCTGATAAATGGCGCCGTTCGTGGCGATGCTGCTGTTGTTGTCGAACGTGCCTTCGGGCTGCTGCTCGCCGTCGTCGGGATTCACGCGGTCGCGCAGAATGCTCACCATGACTTCCGGATCGATCTGCCCGTAATTTGTGTCGATCCCGTCGGGCGTAGCCAGTTGCATCAGGCGCTCGTAGCGGCGGCGCGATGAATCCCCGGTGGGAAACTCGTCGGCGTCTTTGGTTTCCTCGGCGACGAAATGGTTGGTCAAAGCCACGACGCCGTCGGTCATATCGCGGATGCCCAGAACCGTCGCCGTCATCTCGAACGCCGATGCGCCGGTAGTGTCCGAAACCATGATCCCTTCAACGCTGATGTGCTCCGCTTCCTCCACCAGTTGTCGGGCCTCGGCCAGGGAAGAAGATTCCTTCAGGATCATGGCCTGCATCTGTACATGGCTGCGTCCGCTGTCGCCCACGAAGCTGTCGTTGAGCGGATCGGCTTCGTCGGACGCCGTGCTGACGCCCATGGCGTTCATGCCGTTGTAGGGGCTCAGATTGCCGGGGAATCCGATGTAAACGTGCGGGATGCCGTCCGTCGGCTGGCGCACGAAAATCACGGGGTAGTCGAGCAGAAAATCGATTTCGTCCCAGTCCAGGCTTCGGGCGTGATAAAGGTTTCCGTCGGTGGTGGCGTCGCCCATGGCGCTGACCTGCGAGCAGGCCCGCGGGTACAGCAGATTGCCTGATTTGAAGGGAATGAGGCTGCCGATTTTTTCCAAAAGCACGTCGCCGAAGTTCAGCAGCATGCAGATGTCCGTGGTCCAGCCGATGTCCCCGGCGGTTTCGTTGATCCCCCGGCATTCCTCGATGATGTCCGGGTAGGAATATTCATAGGCCATGTCCAAAAGTCCCGTGGCCCGGGCGATGGGCGTGACAATTTCGATCAAGTGCATGGAATCGAGCCACGCCACGCCGGCGGCCAGCTCGTCGTGCAGCAACTCGCCGTGCTGCCGGCCCATCTGGTACGGCGTTCCCGACAGCCAGACGACGGTGAAATTTTCATACTCTTCCCGCTTGGGCTCAACGGGCGTCCAGTCGTCATCCGCGTCGTCATCGTCACTCGTGTCGTCGTCGCTTGCGTCATCGTCATTGGCTGCGTCGTTGTCGTCATCATCGTCATCGTCGCCGCATGATACGGCTGTCATAAGAAGCGCCGACATGGCGAGAAGCAAAAATATTTTCCAGATTCGGTTCATAATCATTCTCCGCTTTTGATGAAGCAAAGCTATTTTTTGGCGATGGCCGGATAGGCGATTCCCGCCAGCGCGGCGCCGACAATCGGCGCCAGCCAGAAAAGCCAAAGCTGTTTAACGGCCCATGCTCCGGCAAATAGCGCGGGGCCGGTGGAACGCGCCGGATTGACCGACAGGTTCGTGACCGGGATGCCGATCAGGTGAATCAGCGTCAGTCCCAGGCCGATGGCGATGGGTGCGAAACCGGCGGGGGCTCTTTCGTCCGTCGAACCTAAGATGATGAAAAGAAAGGCAAACGTCAGCACCACCTCCGCGACGAGGCACGACAGCAGGGAATATCCGCCGGGAGAGTGGGCTCCGTAACCGTTGGAGGCGAAACCGCCGGCGGTGCTGAAGCCCGCCTTGCCCGAGGCGATGACGTATAAAACCGCCGCCGCGACCACGGCCGCGATAACCTGCGTGATGATGTATGGGACCAAATCTTTTGCCGGGAACCGTTTTCCAACCGCCAGACCGACGGAAACCGCCGGATTAAAATGCCCGCCGGATATATGCCCGACCGCGTAGGCCATCGTCATCACCGTCAGGCCGAAGGCCAGGGCGACCCCGGCAAATCCGATTCCGAGTCCGGGATAAGCCGCGGCTAAAACAGCGCTGCCGCAGCCCCCGAACACGAGCCAGAAAGTTCCCACGAACTCCGCGGCAAGTCGTTTTCCCAACGGCATGGCAATTCTCCTTTAGTGCTAGGATTGTTGAAATGTTCACACGCACACCACCATATTCCTTATCAAGTGAAAGCCGGATAAGGTCAAGTCGGCAACCTGAAAAAAAAAGGAAGTTAAACAGAATTAACTCAGACTGTTTGGGCATGATGCTTTTTATAAAGAGGGCTGTATTTTTTCTTGATTCTTCATCATTAATCCGTATGATCGGACCGCATTTAACGGAGGTTTCACAATGAAATCACAGACCATCACGATCATCCTATTGGCTCTTTTGATCGCCACATTCGCCGTTGCTTTGTCCTGCGGCGATGATGACGATGATGACAACGACGATAATGACGACGACGATGCCGAAACAGTGGATGTTCCGGCGGACAATTCCGAAGGCGTTATGACCGGTCTCAGCGTCGTGAAAGGGCAGGATATTTCACTCACTGCCACGGGATACGTGCAATTGGAAGTCGACGGTGAAGATGTGGGGCCCGACGGCCTCGACCAGGCATGCGGCGCCGGGTGTCCTCTCGAAGACTCGAACTGGGGAATGCTTCTGATCAAAATCGAATCATCCGCAAAAGCCGGTCCGGTTTACGTGGGCGCCGGCTCGGACTTTTCCGGCCAGGCGCCCGCTGCCGGCGATTTGGGCTTTACCATCAACGACAGCGATTATTCGGACAACGGCGGTTCTTTTAGCGTGGATGTCGATCTGGGCGATGAACCGTCCGGCGACGATGACGATGACGACGCAACAACATGCACTGTCGAAGAATACTGCGATTTCTATATTGCCTGCGGCGCATACGCGGACCAGGACAGTTGCTTGTCCACCAGCCAGGCCTATTTTGATCAATGCCCTTCGGTTGATGTTTTTCTCGGCTGCTCCTGCGGATGTTTTGAGCAGTTCAGCGATTGCATGGACACGGCTCTGAACGACTGCGTGATCGACTGTTTTGTCACCGAGTGCGATCCGCAATAACGCCCGGTAGAGATAAACGATATGTCGCCTTGCAACCGTTGCCGTCGCGGCGGTTGCAGGGCGTTATGATTTTTGGCGGTCCCCAAATATCTTTAGGAGCGCCTGAAAATGTATCCCTTGCTTTCTTGAAATCCTTCCAAGCGGGTATTAGATTGCGGCCATGAGCGCCTTGCACAGAAATACAAAAATTTTCTTTTTCGTTTTGATCCTGATCTGTCTGCCTTTGCTCAACTGCGACCGACAGGTCATTGCTCCGCCCGAATCCGCCGGGGCGAGCCTTTTGCGCCTTGAGGGCGCGGCCATGGGAACGTCCTGGCATATCACGATTGCGCAAAAACCGGGTTCCGGGCTTTCGGCCGAAGCGGTCAAAAGCAAAGTCGAAAAAAGAATTCAGGAAGTGGAAGGCGCCATGTCCACCTTCATTGCCGACTCGGAAGTTTCCCGGTTCAACGCAAGGGGCGCCGACGAGCCCGTGAAGGTCTCCGGACAAACCGTGGCCGTCGTGGAAAAAGCGCTGGAGATTGCCCGGGCCACGGGCGGCGCCTATGATCCGACGGTCTGGCCGCTGGTCCGGCTATGGGGTTTCGGCGACAAGGACGCGGACGACGGGCCGCCGAGCGCGGAAGAAATCGAAGAAGCCGCAAAGCTCGTGGATTACACGGCCGTCAATGTGGACCGGGAAAATTCGACGCTGACGAAAACGCGCGCGGGCGTCAGCCTGGATCTGGCGTCCGTGGCCAAGGGATACGGCGTGGACCGGGTCTGGGAGCTTTTGGATTCTCTGGGTTGCGCGGACTTTATGATTGAAATCGGCGGCGAGGTCCGCACGAAGGGCAAAAATCCCGACGGCGTTTTATGGCGGATCGGCATCGACCGGCCCCGCATTGACAGTGCGCCGGGGCAGGAGCTTCAAACCGTGGTTCACCTATCGGGCCGGGCCGTCGCCACGAGCGGCGATTACAGAAATTATCGCACCGTCGAAGGCCGGCGCATTTCCCACACCATCGATCCCAGGATCAAAGGCCCGATCACGCACAATCTCGCATCCGTGACCGTCATCGCCCCGACGTGCATCGAGGCCGACGCCCTGGCGACCGCCGCCGATGTTCTCGGCCCCGTCGAAGGAATGAAATTCATTGAATCCATAAGCGGCGTCGAGGCCATGCTGATCACACGCGAGGACGACGCCCGCTTTGAGGTGAAAATGACGAAAGGTTTCGGCAAATATACGCAGGGTTCGAATTGACATTGTTTTTAGTTTGTATCGACTCGTTTCCAAATAAGGTTGTGGAGCAATATGGGCGAGAATCGATCCTGTCATCCCGAGCGAGTCGTTCAGGACGAGTCGAGGGATCCCTTTAATGATGTGTGAGTATTATTTTGAAGTGTATGCATATAATAGGACAACAACGCCTTTTTGAAGGGATTTCTCGACTTCGCAGCCTTCGGCTGCTTTCGCTCGAAATGACAGCAGGCGCTTAAAATGGATAGTAAATTCACAAAGCGCCCCGCTGCTCCATAAGCGCTTTCTTGACTTAACCGCGCAGAGTCGGAGATAAGATTGTGATGCAATTTTTGCCCCAACAGGAGGCCTCGGCGAATGCCTAAAATTATCTTTCCCGTTCCCCGGGAAGAAGATCCCGTCATATTTACTTTCGCGCCCCTGGCGATTTTACGCCTGGCGAAAATGGCTCAAGAGGCCGGGTACGAGCCGGTCATTTTGGACGCCAAGCAGCTTAAAGGCGATTTTTTGCCCCGCCTGGAAAAGGAATACAAGGACGATCCGGCCCTGGTCTGGTGCTCGGGCAAGCTGGGCCGGCAGCTCAAAGATCTCATTGCGGCGGCGAAGCTGGCCAAAAAGGTCAATCCCGATCTGCCCGTCGCCTTCGGCGGCTGGTATTACCCGCTGGATAAAAAAGCCTCCCTGGCGCCGGACTACGTGGACTACGTGGTCAGCGGACAGGCCGAACGCACGATCCCCGAACTGGCCGATGCGTTGAGACAAGGCGGCGATCTGAAAAGCATCAAGGGACTTCGCGGGAAAAACGAGGACGGCTCGATCTGGGAGGCGCCGGAGCGTGAATGGGAGCGCAACCTGGATGTTTTCGGTTTTTATCCGTTCGACATGATCGACATGGAGTTTTACATCAGCGGCGCAGGCGGGCGCTGCCAGACCATGGTGGCCGGGACGAAGCGCTCCATCAACTACACGTACTCCCGAGGCTGTCACGGCATGTGCTCCTTCTGCCATACCACCGCCATCTGGGACCGGGGCTGGTTTTCCCACACCCCCGAACACGTGGTCGAGGAACTCAACCGGCTGATCACGGAGTACAAGGTCGAGGGCATCGATTTTCACGACACGAATATGCTCACGGGTCTAAGCCGCGCCCGTAAAATCCTCGAAGGCATCAGGGACAGCGGACACAAAATCCGCTGGAAATGCTCGGTGCGCGTGGATCAGGTCAACGCCTTGAGCGACGAGATGATGGAACTCATCCGGGACACGGGATGCGCCGAGTTCGCCACCGGCGCGGAGAGCAGTTCATCGCGCGTGCTGGGAATCGTCGCGAAGGAAGTGGTGGCCACGGAGATCGTGGACTGCTCGAAGCGCTGCGAAAAAATACGGCATCCTTTCGTCGTATTCTTTCATGGTGGGTTTTCCCGACGAACACAACTGGGAAGACAGCAAAGCCACGCTTTCCTTCATGGCTATGCTGCGCAGCATCATGCCCAACGCCCTGGCCGAATATTTTTACTACACGCCGATTCCCGAAACGCCCCTGTTCAAGGGCTACGCGGCGAAGTATCTGCCTCCGCACGATACGCTGGAGGATTACCTTATCTTCTCGGCCTACGATCCCAACATGCCCTGGGTGGACGACAAGCTGCCGAAGCTGCTGAAAATGGCCACGCGCTTTTATTTCCGCTTCGCCATTCCCGACGACTCCATGAAGCGGCGCATGCGCGGCAGCGGGCCGGTGGCTATTGCGCTGAAAATTCTGGGACGCCTGTCCGACTGGCGGGTGCGCAACCGGCGCTACGGCTTTCCCTTCGAGTATAAGACCGCGCGTTTCGTCAAGGACGTGCTCATCGGGAAACTGGGATTGTTCAAAAAGTTTCGGGAACTTTTATAAAATTTCATCTAATGTGCTTTAAGCATACTCTATCGCAACAACGGAGGAAGAAATGAAAATCAGAGTTTTGGGGATATTGGTTCTCGGGTTTATTCTTGGATTGATCATAAGCGTCGGAGCATCTTGCGGGGATGACGATGATGACGATGATGATGATGATGACGACGACAACCAAGAGCCGACGGGCGTCTGCCACTACGAATGTTCATATTTTACGAACACGACCATCAACCAGACGACGTGCTACGACACAAGCGGCACGGGATCGATGGCGCTGACGGGCTTCACCAACGAAGCCGACTGCCGGGAATACGCCCAAGCCTGCTGTGACGAGATCAATGATGGCGATGCGGAGCTTACAAACCTTTATTTCACGATGGATTGTTCCGATTGCGGCGACGCTGCCTGCGAACCGGAATGGTTGGAGGATTACGACTGATAAACCGGTTCGGTGATTAAGGACGCGCTCATTGGCAAGCTCGGGCTTTTCAAGAAATTCAAAGACCTTTTGTAAAAACGCATCGCGCTTTTAAAAACGGGGCCAAAGGAAAACTCCTTCAGCCCCGTTTGTTTTGCCTGTTCTCGGTTTCGGTTATTTTACGACAAAGTTGACGAGTTTGCCGGGGACGTAGATTTCCTTGACCACCGTTTTACCTTCAAGGTGCGCGACGACGTTCGCGTCGGTCCGGGCTTTTTCCAGAACCTCGTCTTTGGACGCCCGCGCCGACACTTCCACGCGGCCGCGCAGTTTTCCGTTGATTTGCGCGATGACGGTGATGACATCCTCGACGCAAAGCTTCTCGTCGAACTTAGGCCACCGGGCCGCGGAGCAAAATCCTTCCTGCCCCAGATGCCGCCATAATTCCTCGGCAATGTGCGGCGAGAAGGGACAGATCAGGCGCACAAGAATCTTCGCTTCGTCCGCGTAGTGCGCGTCCTGTTTCATCAGTTCGTTGAGAAGCTCCATCAAAGCCGCGATGGCCGTGTTGTAGGACAGGGACTCGATGTCCTCGGTGACCTTGCGGATCGTCTGATGGATCGCGCGCAGCGTGTCTTTGTCTTTCGTCATTCCTTTTTCAAGATTTTCATCGTCAGCGAAACGCCAGACGCGCTCCAGGAAGCGGCGGATGCCGATGATGCCCTCGTCGCGCCAGTCGCCGCCCTGTTCGTAGGGACCGAGGAACATCAGGTACATGCGGAACGTGTCGGCGCCGAACTTTTCGAAGAACTCGTCGGGATTGACGATATTGCCCTTGCTCTTGCTCATCTTGTCGCCGTCTTTGATGAGCAAGCCGTGGGCGCGGAATTTTTTGAAGGGCTCCTCAAAGTCGATGACGCCCATGTCTTTGAGCGCCATGGTCACAAAGCGCACGTACATCAGGTGCAAAACCGCGTGTTCGTTTCCGCCGATGTAGCAGTCCACGGGCAGCCATTTTTTCGTGATGTCTTTGTCGATGGCCCTGTCGTCAAATTCCGTGGACGGATACCGCAAAAAGTACCAGGCGGAATCCAGGAAGTTGTCGTTGACGTCGGCGTCGCGTTTCGCCGGGCCGCCGCAGGCCGGACACTGGACATTGAGCCACTGTTCGTTGCGCGCCAGCGGCGACAGGCCCGATCCGTCGGGTTTGATGTCCGTCATCTCCGGCAGCAGCACCGGCAGATCCTCGTCGGGAACGGGGACGGCGCCGCAGTCGGGGCAATGGATGATGGGAATGGGCGGACCCCAGTATCGCTGGCGGCTGATGCACCAGTCGCGAAGCCGGAAGGTCTCGGCGTATTCGCCCATTTCCTTGTCTTCCAGATAAGAGGTGATCTTTTTAATGGCTTTTTCCGACTCCATGCCGTTGAACTGGCTGGAGTTGATCAGCACGCCCGGGCCGGTATAGGCCTCTTCGAGTTCATGTTTTTCGCCGTCGGGGCTGATGACTTCGACGATGGGCAACGAGAACTTTTTGGCGAACTCGAAATCCCGCGTGTCGTGGCCCGGAACCGCCATGATCGCTCCGGCGCCGTAGCCCATCAAAACGTAATCCGAAATCCAGACCGGGATTCTCTGGTCGTTGATCGGGTTCACCGCGTAGGCTCCCGTGAACACGCCGGTCTTTTCCTTGTCCTCGGCCCGCTCGAAAGGCGTCTTGCTTTTGGCCGCCTCGACGTACGTGTCCACCTGCATGCGCTGATCGGCTTTCGTGATTTCCGGAACCAGGGGATGCTCCGGCGAAAGCACCATGTACGTGGCGCCGAAAAGCGTGTCGGGGCGCGTGGTGTACACCACGAGGTCGCCGAAGTAATCCACCAGGGGAAACCTGATGTGCGCGCCCGTGGAACGCCCGATCCAGCGGCTTTGCGCCGTCTTCGTCGTCTGGGACCAGTCGATCCGGTTCAGGTTTTTGAGCAGCCTTTCGGCGTAGGACGTGATCGAAAAAAACCATTGGCGCATCTTGCGCGTGGTCACCTTGGAATCGCAGCGCTCGCAGACGCCGCCGCCGGCCTGCTCGTCGGACAGGACGGTCAGGCACGAGGGGCACCAGTTGACGGGGGAATCCTTCTGATAGGCCAGGCCGGCTTTGTGGAGCTGCTTGAAAATCCACTGCGTCCATTTGTAGTAGGACGGATGCGTTGTGTCGACGCAATGATCCCAGTCGAACATGGCGCCCAGGCGCTTGAGCTGTTCGTCGCGGAATCTCCTGATGTTTTTGGGAACGAGTTCCGCCGGGTGCATGCCCATCTTGATGGCGAAGTTTTCCGAATGCATGCCGAAGGCGTCGAAGCCCATGGGCTCGAAAACATCGTATCCGCGCATGCGCATGTATCGGCCGTGGATGTCGCTGCCGGTAAAGGCGTAGACGTTGCCCACGTGCAGCCCTTCCGCCGAAGGGTAGGGGAACATCATCAAATTGTAGTAAGGCCTTTCGGCGTTTCGGATGTCGGGATTGAAAATTCGCTTTTCTTCCCACGCTTTTTGCCATTTTTCTTCAATCGTTTTGTGGTCGTAATTCTTCATGATCCTGCTCGTGAATTGTCATGAAAAGCTCCTTCCCCGCTTGCCTGCTTTTGGGAAGGAGCATATCGTTTATTGATGGTGCGTTTCTTCCCGGCGCTTAACCTTTAAGCTCGGCGATATTGTCCTTGATCTTCTTGATAATGCCCACGATGTCGTCCACGTCGGCTTTCGTTCCCATAAGCATGGGATAATGCATCCACACGCCGGTTTCCATAGCGAAATCCCAGGCCACGGGCGTGTCGGCGCTCTTCGGGCCGATTCCGTCGCCGTAGCGGTCTTTGAGCATGGGCCATTCGCTGGTTTTTGCCGCGAACAGTTCGTTGGCGTACATGGGCACGTAGAAATCGCCGTCGAGACTGAGGCCTTCGGCCATGGCCGCCATGATGAATGTATCGCGGGACACGCCTTCGAAAGCGTCTTTGTCGTACGTGAAAATGTACTGATAGTGGGCGGATTGCGTGGTGCGTTCGTCGTATTCCACCACATCGATGCCGTCGATTTTCCTAAGCTGCTCCGTAAGGTACGCGGCGTTTTCGGCCCGAAGTTTGGTGCGCTCGTCGAGTTTTTCAAGTTGCGCGCGCAACACCGCGGCCTGGAATTCGCCGATGCGGTAGTTGTAGCCGAAAACCCGGCCTTTAAATTCGTTGTACGCCGTTTCCTTGCGGCCGCAGTTTACGAGGCTGTGGCATCTTTGCTGGAGCATCTCGTCGCTGGTCAGCAGCAGGCCGCCTTCGCCGGCGGTCATCAGCTTGCTGGACTGAAAACTGAAAGAGCCCAGGTGGCCGATGGATCCGACGCCGCGGCCGCGCCATTTGCCGCCGTGCATGTGGGCGCAATCCTCGATCACGTAAAGGTTGTGTTTTTCGGCGATGGACATGATGGCGTCCATGTCGGCGATGGCCGATCCCAGGTGCACGGGGATGATGACTTTGGTCTTGTCCGTTATGGCCGCCTCGATCTTCGTGTGATCGATGGTGAAGTTATCCGGGTTGATGTCCACGAAAACCGGCACGGCGTTCAGATAAACCGCGCAGGCCGCCGTCGCCACCCAGGACGTGGCCGGAACGATGACCTCGTCGCCCGCCTGGATGCCCAGAGCGCGCAGGGCGATTTCCAGAGTGACGGTTCCGTTGGCGGCGCAGATGCCGTATTTGGCGCCGCTGTATGCGGCGAATTCTTCGGCGAAAGCTCCGGCCTGCTTATTCGGCTCGGGATAACCGCCCCAACTGCGCGATTCGAGAACCTCAAGAAGCAGTTCGCGTTCCCGATCCGTAAAGGGAGGCCACGCGGGCCAGGATTTTTCACGATAACGGGTTCCGCCTTTGACTGCCAGATTCGCCATGACTTTTCTCCTTGCTTCGATACTCGAAGTTTGTTCTCAGTAATCCCTAAAAACGCTTCCATGCGGGGGAGAAGGAAAATACAACAAAGACAACAGACAGTAAAGATGACAAATATACCGGCTTTTAACGGTGTTGTTGCGGCCGTGTCACGGGCCTGAAGTCGGCGTGTGATTTACGTGCGCAGCCAGATATGATCCGAACACCAGAGGCTTTCGGAAGCTTTGATTTCGGCTCCGTCGATCACCAGGCATTTGCGCGCCCTTTGCGGGAGGCCACTGACAGACGCGGGCCGTTCCGGCGCCAGTCAGCGCATCTTTCATTTGCCCGGATAATTCGCCGAAGACCCGCGCCTCCACGCGGCCCCGGGGATGAAGCGCGGTCAGGATTTTTACGCGGCGCAGATCGTCTGCAAAGCCCTGGGCGGATAAAACGCAGTATATGCTCGTGAAGTGATAGGCGATTGGCGGGGCGGACATGGCGTTCAAGACACCGGGCCGCGTGATTAAAACAGTGCATGCTCCGGCCCCGCGCAGGATTTCGGCGACGTCGAAAATGTCGGGCCATTTCGTCGGGCCCGGCCCCGGAAAAAAAAACCAGCGCCGGCTTTTGCCGCCCGAGTTTTTCCGCCAGATCAAGCCCGGTCTTTCTGTCCAAAGATATCCGCGTGTTTTCCATGCCGAAATCCCCGCCGTCTTCCCCGGGATTGAGGATCGGCCAGACAGCCGCTTTTTCATCCCGGTTGCCGGTCAGAAGCCGAACCCTGGCCCTGAGGCGCTGAAAATGGGTGTCGGCGGGTATTTTCATGGCGCAGCTTTCCGGTGTTGAGGTTGCTCGCTTTTCCTCGCGGCGATTGAGACAAGCATAAAGAGAATAATCAGAGCCCACAAGCCGGCGTACTTATATGAGATTTTTTATCCATAAGGATCAACGCCGCCGTTCGATGAAAAAATTTACGGAGTGGAATTTGTCGATGAAGAATGCGCGCAGCTGGAATCGGAATGCTTCACGGCTTCGCGGGAATGTATCGGGACCGGCCTGTATGCTTTCGAATAACCTCCTGGAAACTGACAAAATAGATCGCGTTGAAAATGATCCTTAAAAACCGGACATTTTATATGCTATGAAAACCGGACAACTCGTTTTGCTATTGACATTGGGATCAGGGCGCACGTCAGGATTGTGAGATGAGGTCATGATGCGTGTCTTTCGGCCCGTCGTTCCCAGAAATCCTCGAAGCGTCCGCTCAGGATGCAGCATCGCAGGGCGATGATGGCGTTAGCGCCTTTAAGCGTCCAATGCATCCCCGCCCGTTTGAGGCGCGTGCCGACGACGAGTTTGCATCCGGCCTCGACGACCCCCGTCGAGGTGCACAGACCTTTCTTTCGGAATTCCGGGTAGCGCATCCTTTGTCGATTTCGGCGGATGTACTTGGCGCATTTGCGCGCCTCTTCGTTTGTTTCGGCGTGGCGGCGCAAGGCGCGCATCAACTCGTTCAGGCGTCCTTCGTCGAGTTCGTCACATCGCCGCTTCGCCCACGTCGCCGCCGTGTCGCTGGTCGCCCCGTAGATCACTTTGCCCACGTCGGAGAGATGCTGCTTGACGTGGAAGCGATCCACGATCTGAATCGCGTCGGGAAAGCGCTCGTCGGCCAGATTCCAGATCCACGGCGCTCCGTCGCCCAAAACCACCTGCCGCCGGGCCTTGTCGAATCCCGTCCGCCGCGCCTGGCGCTCCACGCGTTCCGCAAACGCCGACGGCGTCTCGTCCGTGTCCGCCTGCGCCGCGCTTTCGATCGCGGCAGAGTACGTCACCGACCCGTCGTCCCGCTCCGGCGTCCCGTCCTTGTTCCGGGATTCCGCCGTCCACGTCGTGACGAGCTTGACCTCGCGAGTTTTCGACGATCCGTCCGGCTGTTTTCCCGCCCGGCCCGCCAGATACTCCTTGCGCATCGGCAGGCCCGTGCCGTCCATCCCCAGGTACATTGTCGGCGCCAAAGGCTCCCCCGACTCATCTCCTTCCTGCTCCGCCTCGGCGATTTCCCGGCCCAACGCCTCCGCCGTCCGCTCCACCTGCTTGGTGTCCACCGCGACGCCGCCCAATTCCCTCAGCAAGGTCTCCCCTTCGGCGAAACTCACCATCGAGGCCGTGAGGCCGGTCATCCGCACCAGCGCCGGCGACAACGATCCCTCCTCCATCCCCAAGTCACGATCCCGCGGACAGAATCCCTTACGGCACGCCTCGCAGTGATAATACGCACGAAGCAAGGTCATCTCGCCCAACACCGTCCGGAAGGTCTTCTTCCGTCGCCCCGCGTACCGCGCCGCTTTTCCGCAACGGCACGGGAGCGTCGGCCCCGCATGATCCGATTCGTCCGCGTTAAGACGACACTCCACCGCACGCGCCGCCACAACCAAGGCCTGCCGCCTCACCGCCGTCTCAATCGCCTCGAAATCGATTCCCGAAGCCGTTTCCGGACCGATCAGCGCCTCGATTTCGGCTTCGATTTCCGCCGCGAAGGCGATTTTGAAGCCCCCTTTTTGGCCGCCTCGTCCGAGGCGGCCTGCGCTTCCTTCAACTCTGCGTCCGCCCATTGTTCACAGGCCTTCCAATAGGCCTCGATCAAACGCCGAAATTCTTGGCCAGCCTCGACTTGATGACGTAAAAGATCGGCGTTCTCACGATTGATCCATTGGGACACGGTCTTTTTGCCGACGACGCGAACCCAACTGACGTAGGGACCGTGACGCGCCGAAGGATCGGTGGCGCAACGACAACCCTTCTTGCCGCACTTCACGTAGCGTTCCGACACCGAACCCCTCCGCATGGGACGAGGTTCGATCAGCCTTAACAAAAGATCTCGGACAGGAACCGGAAGAGTGGGCATATTGGACATAGTAACCTCCTTGCGAATATCATATTCGCAAGATTGCCCCAATGCAATACCCTTCCCGACTGCACATCACAATCCTGACGTGCGCCCTTGGGATGAGTTTGAATTGACTGAGAAGCCTTTATTAGGTACCTTATCCAGTCGTTTTAACAGCGAGTATCTCTTGGGTTGAAATGCTGTGAAAAACGAGCCCTTACTCTCTTGCTTTTTCCGGTATCGTCCGGGGAAATCGGCGAATTGGCAAGCATTTTTAATCTCTCAGGCAAAGTAACGAAAAATGATTCCTCTTGGCGACCATGCCGATGACAAAGCTTTCATCATATCATTGGCGGCCTTCATAACGCTTCTCGCCATGGTTTTGGGAATGCTTTCCTGGGTGATGCCTTACGACATCGATGAGCTTGATCAGTTGCACACCGCCTACCTGTATTCGCAGGGCATGAAGCCAATAATCCACTTTATCGATCATCCGCTTATCCAATGCTATAAATGGACGCTCGGCCTGCTGATCCCTGTTGTGGGCGACGGGTCCATCATCGTTTTCCGGTGGTTGTCGGTTGTGCTGGGTCTTTTTGCGTTGGGAGTGTTCGCTTTTACCGTCAGGAAAATCATGGGGACGGCTTCGGCGATTTTTGCGGCGGGCTTTCTCGGGATTTCCCTGCCCTTTCTTTATCGAATTCATCAAATGCGCTCCGACGCTTTCGGGCTTGCTTTTCTGTCAATTTCCGTCGCATTCTTGGCCGGAGTCCTATGCCGTAAAACAAAGCTTGCGCTTGTCGGCGCAGGAATATTCGCCGGTCTGGCTACGGCCTACCGCCCCTCGTTAGTCGCTTATCCTTTTGCGGCCGCCCTCGTTCTGCTGTTTTTTCCCAAAATCCTGCCCAAAATCCTGCGATTAAAGAGAGCTTTTGTTTTTGCGACGGCCGCCGCCGCGGCCGGCGCTGTTCTTTTTGTGATTCCCTATCGCCTGTCGACGATACTGTCCTTGCAACCACTGATCATCGCTGTTAGAGCCATCCTTCTTCAAGAAGACGCCGCGGCGAGTTCCGAGGGATTTTGGCGTGTCGGCGTCGGCGGAGCAATTCTTCTTTTAGCTGCCGCTTTTGGTCTTGTACATTTTCTCGGAAGCTCCCTTGTCGCGCACAGCAAAAAACAGAATCTTTGCGCACAATGCCTTCTTGCGACGGTTTTTTCCTACTGCCTGGTCATTTTCACTCGAAAGTTATGCTTCGCGCAGGACATCCTGTTTTTGATGTTTTTCGCTTCGCCTTTTGTCGGACTTCTAATCGAACGGATAAGCTTCTACGGACGATATACTTCCCGGCGGCGGATCGCGGGATTGTTGATATCCGCGTTATTGGCTTTGGTGACGGCAAACTCGCTGGCGTTATTAAATGATATTTACGGGGAAGCTCATCGCATCATGCCGCCGGTTAAAGAAGTCGTCTTCCGAAATCTTTTTTCCGATGATCTGGATTCGATCATCCCTATGCGCGAGAAGATGTTTGTCTTAGCGCCCGTCATTCATCGAACCCTCGGCGTGGAATCCCTCAACGCGCCGGCGCATATCAAAGCCACGAAGGACTTCTTCGAAAGGGTCGCGAGGGAAGACGAATACTGCTTTTCTTCGGATTCATCCCATCTATTTCGCTTGAATCCGCCGAGTTTCACTCCGCCGACGCTTGTGCATCACACGATCTGGACGCCCGGCGCTTTCGACCGCTGGATTGAATTTTACGACGCGAATTCACAGTTTATGCAACCGAGCATGAGAAAACACGGCATGCTCATCTGGGGATCAACCGGTTTGAACTCGGATAAGAGGATTGTCCTGGAATTCGAAAACACGACGCCTGTGATTATCCTTCTGGATTCGGTTTTTTTCAGTTTTATGGAAAGATATCCGTCTTTGAAGAAATTCATCGGCGACAACTATGAAGCCGTATATCTTCCTTCGGCGATGCGTTTTTTCGGCATACACCGCATACTTGGAGCCGATGTTTTAAGGCATTGGCGAACGGCGCAAACTCAAGAAACGGCAAACGCTTTTTCACCGCTCCGGGGCGATGAAAAAATTATCAAAGAAACCGACATTGGAGTTGACGATTGACGGGCTTTGAATCCCAATTTCGACATTTTCTGGATTTGGGTTCCGATCTTCCGACCCTGAAAGTATATTTCTATCTCCTGGCGACGGCGCCGGTTTTCATCATTTCTTTGGCGGCATATGCGTTTGTTCTCATTTTCATCGTCATCCTGGTTTTTTTGGGAATCCCCGGGGCCGGGATTTTCCATAATTTCCTTCTTTTTATCAAAATTCTGACGGGAATTTTCGCCGCAATTTTCGTTTGGAAATACTTTCAAGGCCGGTCAAAAATTTTGCCCTTGCACAAAACAGGTTTACGCCGCAAGGCAAAAGACCGCTTCGGCGCCAAGGCGTATTTTTTGGGGAGACTGCGTCGGAACGGCGTGAATATCCCGGACGGGTATGCTTTTGCCGCGGTGGGAAATACCGCCGCCGACAATACTGCGTTCAATAAAGCCATAAGACGTTATGCCCGCTTTATCAGTCGGAAGATGGCCGGCGAAAATGTGATCGTCCGATCATCATTTCGCCTGGAAGGTCAAGGCAATATTGCATTTCCCGGGGTTTTTCAGTCGATAGGGCCGGTGCGCGCCGTTGACGTAAAAGCCGTGGAAAAAGCCCTGGAAACCGTTCTGAAATCCCGAAACGACGGCTTTGCAAAAAACCTTTATGGAAAAGATCTAGGCGAAGACGATTCCCTGTCCTTTGTCGTCCAGGAATTTATTGAAACGCAAGTCTCGGGATTCGGCCGATCAAGCGATACGCTGACCGGGCGACCGGATTGCTTCCTTGTGGAAATATCCCAGGGAGACGGGACCACGTTGCGTTTCTCGCGGATTTTCAGGCGATGGCAATTGGTTTCCGGCAAATATGAGGCGTTGCCGGAAAACATGCTGGCGGAAATTGCGAAGCTGATTGAACGGGTTTCGGATCTTATGAATGTGCCCGTGGAAATTGAATGGGGCTGGAAGGATGGCGCTTGCTGTCTTTTTCAGGCGCGTCCGCTAGAGGATAATACGGAAATTGAAACCTGGTTTATTCCCGACGACATGGGGCTGGATTACGTTTTGACCCCCATGTCGACGTCCGTTTTCGGAGATGAAAAAGATTTTCAAACGATTCTTGCCGGAATCTTCGGGCGGCTGGATTTGGCCGAACCGGAAGCTCTGATCCGTTTGAGGGACGGCGGATACTACGTTTCCTGGCGCGAGTATCAAAGAATAAATCGGCGACTGCGAAAGCGCCGGCCGCCGTTTCGCTCGATAATCGGCTTGCTCAAGTTGCTTCCGGCGAGTCCGAAGGCGGTGGAGTTTGTTTATGGTCAAAAGAGGGCGCCCCTGGCTGAATTAACTTTCGGTTTGGCAAAGGAAATCGAACTTCAGCAAGATCATCGCATGCGCGCCGACTTCATCGCCGCATTGGTGGAGAAAATCAGCGCAGGCGTCATCGAAGCCGAAGACCTTCCGTCGATTTTTCCCATGGGTCAAAGACATCCGCTACTGAAAATCGGGCGCGAAATCCACAACGCTTTCGCGTCCGGCGATGAGGAATCGCTGGTTGAGAAATACGGTTTTTTATCCCGTTACGATTGGGAAATTTCAAAAAAGAGAGCTGATCAGGATCCCTCGATACTGCGGGATTTTCGATTTGCGGGACCACCGGAGGGCGAAAGCGATGATGACGGCAACTGGATTGAAGCCCGATCAAAATTAAGGGCTAACGAGAAGTTTGCGCTGATTAAAACCCGAACGCTTCTTTGCCGTTTTTTGGGAAATGTATTTCGAAAAGAATCTCTCAAAGCGGAAATCCGACATCTGAATATTCTGAAAATCAACGCCGAGATTCGACGATCCGTCATGGAGCTTGGGCGGCAAAAGGGACTGTGTGCGGATGAAGTGTTTTTTTTAAAACTTCCGGAATTGCTTGAAGGCGCGATAGACCTCAAAGTTGTTGAGGATCGAAAATCCGAGTATGAAAAACTTGAGGCAAACGCCTTGAAAAAAGTCCTGTACCTGAAAAACGGGGAATCGGTCGGGCTGGATGCCCAAAGCAAAAGGGAAAAGACAAATGACATCTGGTTCGGTTTGGGATCCGGGCAAGGCGTTATGGAAGGCGTTATGCGTCTTCCGAGTGAAATCACCGGCGAACAATCCGATTCCATCATAGTGATTCCTGATATGAAAAGTCATCATCTTGGAATACTTCAGCGCCGCCGTCCCTTCATTGCTTTGAAAGGAGGAATTCTCAATCATTTAGCGAGCCTTGCCAGAGAAATTCAAATTCCATTTGTTGTTTTAGAAACGTGCGACGAAGAACCGCCGCCCCCCGGCATGCGCGTCAAAATCGACTTCGCCAAAGGCATGATTGAACGTGTTTAACTATCCTGTGTCATATGTCGTATTTGGACTGGTTCTTTATGCTCTAATCGCCAGAGTCCTTAAAAACTGGTCCGATAAACGCGCGCTCATCACGGCTTGCGTTGGAATTGCCGTTTCTTCCGCTCTTCCGCTGAGTATGCTCTTTTCACATCAACTGGATTTGTTTACGAATACGCCGATCGGCGTGATATCCAGGAACATTTTCTTTATTTCCATGACGATGGCGTTTCTGGCGATGATGCGTCTGGTCGGGAAATGCGATTCCGTAAAAGGATTCCATGCATATGCCGGATTCTGGATATTTTTATTATGGTTAATATTGGCGGCGCTTCGATTCCATTATGAACAAAATGTCGCCTTCATCAGTATGTCAAACAAGGTCTGGCACAGCTGGTTTGGCGATCCGAAAACGGGTTTGGGCCGCAATATCCTTTTTGCCTATGGGTATCTGAACATTCTGATCGCCAATCGATTCGTTGAAATCGCCGCGATCTTGTCCATGGCGGCATCATATCTCCTATATCCGCTGCTGATGGCTTTTTATGGCTATCCAAGGAATTTTCACTGGATGCAGTTGAGATCGCCACGATGGCTTGGGCCGTTTTTCGTCGGATTGATCGGCATGAACTATCTGATGACCGTCGGAAACGGCTTAGAGCGGATGGCGTATCTGTTGAGCATTCTCATTTCTATCATGTACGGCGTTTATGCGTTTTTCGGGGCCGTTTATCTGGCTCAACTGTTCGCCGGCAGCAAAACCGCCAGGTATCTCGGGATTGTCGTCCTGACGGCATCCTGGATATCCGGTTTGTTTTTTTTCCTGCTGGTCGGGATTGGAATCCTGGACAATTTATTTGGATTGAAGCGATCGCCGGTGGTCGTTTGGCGAGGCGGATTCGGGAGTTGGCGCATATCCAGAAGAGGTTTCAACTATTTGACCATGGTTTTGGGCGTCTGTGCTTTTATGATTGTCGCGGCGCTTTCCATGGGTCTTTGGGAGCGCTTTATCGATCCGGAGCAGTGGAACGAATACAAGGATTCGTCACTCCAGGGAGAAGCGATTATCAATGTTGTGAATGAAAGCACAAAGCCCATGGTGCGCATTCATGGCAAAACAAACACGTTCAAAATAGACATGTACGAATACTCCGCGCAGCCCGGACAGCAGCCCATGCGCAACGTCGACTATCTTCACGCAGAGCAATTGTGCAAAAGCGCCGGAAAACGATTGTGCACGGAAAGCGAATGGGAATTTGCATGTCGCTGTCCTGAGAATTTGACGTATCAGTTCGATAACGAATGGAGCAGCGCCGTCACGCAGATCAGAAAGAAATGTAATGTTCATCTTGACGTCGGCGAAAAGAAGAGACCATGGGCGAATACTCCGTCGCAGTGCGCCGGTAAGTGGCCGATATACAATCTGACAGGCAATATGTGGGAATGGATCGCCTATGAAAAAAGCGTATACTTAAGAGCGTTAAAGGGCGGAAGCTATCTGCATGGCGGTGAAAAAAACACGAAATGCGCCCATGAATTGCTGATTTTAAAAACACAATTGCCTTACATCGATCTTTCCTCGGTTGGATTCAGATGCTGTGAAAACAGCGAATGATATGAATCCGGTTTGTTTCTTCACCGGTTATGGAGTTTGAATCAGCCGTTGTTCCAGGAAAGTCTGATACAGGATTTCCGCGATGCGGGCGTTCCCGTATTCGTTAGGCAGGTAGCGGCATTGCTCGGGACGCGGCTTTTCCGATGCCTGTGATCCAATACGGGCTTTTCCAAATTTGTCAGACCGGCAGTGAAGTTTTATCAATTGCCCCGCGGCGCTCATGGACTCCATTCCGAAATTGGCAATTGAAACCAGAGGCACACCCGTTTCCAGTGAAAACGAGGAATAAGCCACATCAACCCACATAACCGGGTAGTAATAATCCAACACAACCAGCTTGATGTTTTTGGATGCCGTCGCTTTATATACCCGTTCCAAATCTTTTTTCAGATCGCGGATCAGCCGGTCCAACTCAGTGGCTGATGTGATATTCAATGCGTTGTCGCCGCTGGCGTTTCCCGGCGTTGTATCGCTGATAAAAGATGGAAATAACTTAAAGAGTTTTTCATGGATATTTTCCGGCAATAAGCCGGTGTAAGCCTTTATTCGCGCATTGTTTATACCACTGTTGAAAACGACGAGATCGATAGAATCTCCATCCTTGTTGAGGCGTTTGATCAATCGCGTCGCCGACCGGCCGCTGTCATCGGTTGCGCGGCCGGCGTTAATGACCTTAAAGCGCCGACCGGATACGCTCTTGTTCAGCAAGGCTTCCAACTGCGCGGGGTAATCCATGCGGGCGGGCGCACCACGACCCGATGTTTGGGAATCGACCGCGCACAGGATGGTAAAATCGGCATCATCAACTGCGGATTTCGCCTTGTAGAGTTTGAATTGATTCGATGTGGCGACCGGCTCGTTTGTCTCTACTGCATTGAATATCCAATGATAGCGTAAACCGACGATCATTGCGCAAATCGCCAGTAGTATCCCGAATTTCAAGAAACGTCGTTTTTTTCGAAATTTATTCAGCAAGCCGACCGGCCACCAGCTTCTGAAACCGGCTCCTTGCGCCGTCAGTTCCTCGATTTCTTCTTTCGACAATCCTTTCGCGGAGCGAAAGCCGGCCCCACGCACGTTGGCCCTGCTGAAATCCACTTGTGAAAATGATGCGGCGCTAAAATTTGCGCGGGCAATATCCGCGCCGGCAAAACTGGAGTTATCGATTCGGGAAAGACCGAACCGTGCTTTTCTCGCACGGACTGAAACGAGGTTGACCCGGTCGAGTTGGGCGGCCAGAAAAGCCGTTTCCGTCAGGTCGGCCCGGCTCATTTCGCAGGCGGTGATGCGCGATTCGCTCAGGTCGGCGCCGTCGAAATCCGCGCCGGTAAAATCCGATGACTCCATCCGGCAACGCAACGCATTTGCGTGATGAAAATATGCATCACTGAAATCCGAGTCGACGATGCGGGCTTTGGCGAGGTCGGCGCCGCCGAAGTCGGCGCTGCGCGCGTCGGTTTTCGTAAAGACGGCGCCGCATAATTTCGCATTGCGCAGGTCCGCGCCGGTGAGTCTGGCTTGCGTCAAATCGGCGTGCGCCAGATCGGCCCCGCGCAGGTCGGCGCTCGTGAGATCCGCGTTTTTGAGACTCGTCCCGCGCAGTTTGGCCCGAACGAGATTGGATCCGGCCAGTTTGGAATCGGCCATCGATTCAAAGCTCAAATTGATTCCACGCAGATTCGCCCTTTCAAGCGCGCCGGATCGGGATTTGTCCAACACTTCTTCTTTCGTGAATCGCTTCCGAGCCCCGGTCTCGTTGGATGAGGATTTTATCATATCAACGTGGTGAAGTTCTTCGATCTTTTATAGGGACTGCCCGTGTGGAAGAAGTAACGCATTCCCGATATCCATCCGACTTCCAAAAATTGCTTTTCCTTGAAAAGAGCAATGCGATTGAACAATTGGTAAAAAGGCCGGTATTTTCCCAGCACCAGTTTTTTGAAAAGCGGAAATAATCCCGGAAAAGTAATGATGAGCGGGAAAAGGCTCATCAGGTTCATAAATTCTTTTTTGATGGAAAAGGTCATGAAGGCTTTTGTGTCGCTGAAATCCGGCATGGCCTTGATGATTTTCGCCTGCTCCTCCGTGATTTCGCCCCTTTGATACGCCTTGAGGGCAAGCTCCGTCTGCGGTAAGGCGATGGTCATGTTCGCTCTGCCGTGATAGGCTCCCATGTCAAAATTCAGCTTTACGGTTTCAAAGGCTTCATCGAGGGTTTCGCCGGGCAGAGCGAACATATTGAAAGTGTATACCTTGACGCCCTTTTTCCGCAGCCTTTGCGCCTTGGAAATCGCCTCGGTATTCGTGAATTTCTTTCCGAGGATTTCCCTGCGGGTTTTCTCGTGACCGGATTCGACGCCCAGAGCGATCGCGCGGCAGCCCGATTCGGCGAGCATGTCGATGATTTCATCGTCCAGGTGGTCGACCATGGTGTTGCATGAATATCTGACGGATCGGTTTTTTGTAAATTCTTCCGAAAACTCCCTCATCCACGCCTTGTTGGTGATAAAAATATCGTCGGAAAAGTGAATGCTCTTCAAGGGATAGCGATCCCGAATGAAATTGATCTCCTCCATGACCCGCCCGACGGATTTTCTGCGGACATAAGGAATCGATTTATCGAACATGTCCCGCAAACGGGTATTGAAACAATAGGAGCATGTATTGTGACATCCGCGTCCGGTGCAGAATCGTTTGAGGTCGAAATCCCTGATAAAGCCGTACTTATAATATATCTCCCGGTCCGCCGGCGGAATATCATCGAGATTCTTGATAGAGAGCCCCATTTTATTCTTGAAAACCTCGCCGTCTCGCCTGCCCCAGAGGCCCGGGATGTCCGAAAGATCTTCGCCTGCTTCCAGGCGGCGTAGAAATTCGGTAAAAGGCAGTTCGGCTTCCCCGACGACAAGATAATCCACATTCTCATCCGCGAAGGCTTCTTCGGTATAAAAAGTGGGATATGTTCCACCGGTGATGATCGGTATTTGGAAATGGCGTTTCAATCGAGCCGTCATTCGATGGAAACGATGATGTCCGCACAAATCGCCGGGAACGCAGAAAACGTCCGGCTGATATCGACGGATGCTTTCTTCCATATTTTTTTCTTCGTCTTCCACGAAAAGTTCGATGGAATGTCCCTGATTTTTTAAATAGGCGGACAGTTCCGTGAGGGCCAGAGACTCATTCAATCCACTGTCCTGGATGACACATACTTTACTCGGCACGCTTAAACCCCCGAAAAGTATTTCAAACGCAGTTGAGTGAAACTATAAGAGATTTTCCTTTCCAAAAGAAGGTGTGCGCGTCAAACGCCGTAAAATTGCATCGCGGAATTTTTTCGCCGCCTTTTTTCATCATCACAGGTCATTTGTGCGCCTTGACCTTTATCGGATGGCTGACGATACTGAAAAATATGGCTTTGCCGATACCGGCGAGGCCCTGAATCAGCGCGAGTTGATGAGGGTTTAGTGTTATCGGATGGAATGCAAATTTCCCTATAGTAAAATCCGGCGGCTCAAGCATCCTACGTTTTTTTTCCCTTTCATCGCCCTGATTTTTTCTCTGTTTCTTCCCCCCGGCCCTTCGCTCATCGCCAAGGCCGTATTCTTTCTTTTATTCCCTTGGCTGATTCGCTGGATTATTATCAACAATGTGCGCATCAAACCCCTTGCTGGAAAGATATTCATTTCTCTTTTCTTCATATGCGGTTCAATGATCGCCTACTTCCGCATCCTTTTTTCGTCCGTAGACGATCCGAGGATCCTCCTGCCTTATGCCGTGGTTCCGATAGCGACGCTCCTGGCGTTTCGAGGCAGATTTTTGCGCAGACTTCCATTTTTTTGCCTCGTTTTCACCAGTTTCAGTATTTCATTCATGTATCTTATGTTTTTCTTCACGCCTCACACGCAAATTCTTGATTTCGCCGTTCGCGAAAATGAAAAATGGGACCATCTTGAAGCCGTGATCAGCCAACCGGACGTGCGAACGCTCATTCACATCGATCAATTGGATGACAAACCTGTTATCAAATATGAAAACGGTTTGTATCTTCCATTGGAATATTTTGATCCCTATATGATCTGGTGCGATCCGGGCAAAGCGCTTTATATCTCTTACGAAGACCGCCACATTATCGAGCGAATCGATCTTGTCACAGGAAAGCGCAGTGAACTGAAAACACCTTGGATGGTGACATTTTTTGACGTCACTCCCGATAAAAAAATAGGATTGGCCGGGCCGTGGTACACGGAGGATGATCCTGTCTGGATGTTCGAATTTGAATTGAACACACTGAAAATCACTCGTAAAATCGACTTCCCTTATGACGGATCCTATTCATTTGAGGATATTTTTCGCATCGCCCACAGGATCGATCCTGAAAGGCGTTTCATCCAAACCATCGGCGGAAGAATATACATCGTTGACAATCAGTATAAGGTTCAAAAAAGCTGGGGTTTACCCTCTATCCACACCGTCTCATCCATCTATGTCCCAAAGCATGAAATGTTTTACATGTTTTCGTTGCCATTTTATCTCCAGATTGATACGCGATCTTTTCATTTGAAAAATTTCCGTTTTTTCATTACGGGATACTGGTCTGCGTATATTGAAGAAAAAGACGAAATATTGGTTAACAACTTTTGGGATATGCACGTTCTCAATCCCATCACACTGAAAACGAAACGGAAAATCCGAATCGGCCCGGGATGCAGGATGTTTGCCTTAGACCATCGGCGCGGCTGGATATACATCGCCAAATACTATCCCGGCAGCATCCTGGCCGTTGAATACGCTACGGGCAGGAAAATCGGCGAATTCAAAACCGGGAATTTTACCCGCGCGGTTCATTATTGCGAAAAAAGCGATAAAATTTACGCCGGAAGTACGGTGGGAGTATTTGAGTTCTCTCCATCGGATTTCAAATTTTCCACAGAGTCTGCCGGTTCTTCTGATGCGTTGAAGGTTCCTTGAGACCGGCCATCGAGGTTGAATTGAAAACGAATCTGGCGTAGCCTGACCAAAGTGAGTAACGGTCCGAAATAACCTTGCGTGACGAATGGCCCGGGCCAAAAATCCAGGCAAAAAACAACGATGCGATCCCTTTCCTCCTTTTCATTCGGGCATTTTGCTCAAATCACTAAAGCCCTTCTTACCCGCAGGTTTCCTATATACGCACAATTTGTATCGACCAATCGGTGTTTGTTCAAATGCGCCTACTGCGATGGTCCGCTGAACCGATCCGGCGAGGCGGAACTGAATTTGGAAGCCGTATCCCGGCTTGCGGATAATATTTCCAAACTGGGCGTCGTTTTCATGGTGATTACGGGCGGAGAACCTTTGACGCGTGCAGATTTGGAGGAAGTGGTCGGATTGTTTGCAAAAACAGGAATGATCACTCGTCTTCAGACAACGGGAATCGGACTGACCGAAAAACGCGCCGAGGCGCTTTTTGGAGCGGGGCTGGACGCTTTTTCGGTTTCTTTGGATACGTTGAATCCGGGATTGCAAAACCGTCTGTGCGGCGTTGATGGCGTATTTGAAAAAATCATGATCGCGCTGTCGGCTATACTAAGAAAAAGGCCGGCGGATTCCTTTTTCAACGGCGTGAACATCGTTGCGACTCGTGAGAATTTGGAGCATATCCCCGGCATCGTCGCTTTTTGCTCGCACGTGGGCCTGTTTAGCTCCATCATTCCCATTCACAGCCGTTATTCCGGCGAAGACGGCCACATTTTACGCACCTCGGGTAAAGACGTCCGAGGCGGCGGAGTTCAACTGAGCTTCGAAAAAGAAGACGAGGCGCGGCTGCGATCAATCTTCGCGACGGTTACAGCGATGAAAAGACGCGGCCACACAGTGATCAACTCTTATTGGTATCTGTCCAAAATGGCGGATTATCTTGTCGGCCGCATGCCGTCCTGGCGCTGCGACGGCTCTTTTCTTTACTTGACAATCAGCTCATCCGGGCGGCTTTTTCCATGCGTTGACGTGGATCCGGGCACCGGATTCGGTAATGCAGCGAACAAGGATTTCACAGCGGCGTTTCATTCCAAAGAATTACGCCGTCGGATGCGCGCAATCGTCAATTCGTGCGACGGTTGTTTTTATCCCTGCTACCCGGAATGGAGCCGCTTTGTTCGGAGTCCTTCCATGATGTGGGAGCGATTTCGTGAACTCACGCGCAAAGTCGGGCAACCCCTGCGACCTTCCGCGGAGGAGCTGGTTGATATGGCCGGCAAGTTCACGCATTTGAATTCCCGCGACTTGATCGCAAAGCCTGGGGACCTGGCTCAAATGATCGATTAAACAAGGTTCTTCGAGGATTACCGTACTTTAACGCCCACTTCTCAAACTTTGCGAAGAAGAAAAATTATTTTTCGCCGCCTTAAAAGGGCGGTCGTCGATCCTTGACATTGCCTTTGGGATGGAAAAGCCCGTCATTTAAGGTTTTGAAAGGACATTTCCCTAATTCCATCCCAAAGGAAACGTCAAGGACGAAAAATAATTTTCTTCTTCATTTCATGATGAAGTACGGTAATCCTCAAAGAACCTTAAACAAAGCTGTTCCGATGAGGTCCGATGCGCTTGGCCGGCGCCGTTAAAGTCTTTAAAATTAATAAAGGCCATGCTAAATTCATGGGTGTTTTTCCTTGGATTAAAACTCGACACGGAAAAGGATTTATGAGATGATTAAGAAAATAGTTCTTTTGGGGCTGGTTCTGGGAATGGCATTCCTTTTGTGCTGCCAGTCGGATCAAAAAGCCTCATCCCCAGCGCCAGGGCAGGCCAATACGAACGCCGATGAGCCCGTCGTCCCGGATGACGAGGATGAAATTGTCATTACGGAAGAAATGATAGAAAAGACTCAGGGAAAAAAACTTTCACCTGAACAGGTTTCTCAAATGTGTTCCGAGGAGACGATTCGTTTATTAATCCTATGCGATATCGTGAAGGATAAAAATATCGAAGCCAATATGCCAAAGTGCCGGGAAATATGCGAAAACGGTAAAGTCAGGGTGAAACACTTTGAGTGCTTTCAGCACAAGGTGTGCAAGGATGTGCATGCGTGCATAGATGGCGTGTATGCTGCTTTATACGGCCCGCAACAGGCCGATGTGGCTCAAAACGACCAACCCCAAGCCATGCTCCCTCCCGCGACAACGCCGGATTCCGACGCCGTGCCGCCATCGGCGCCGTTGCCGGAAACCGGAACTCCCGATCCCGGAACCTCCCATCCCGCCCAGGATGCGGGAAAAGCGCCATCGGAAAACGCGCCTGAATAATCAGGTGTGTTAAAAGCGACAAAAAATAATCGAAAAATCCACGCCAAATGAGAATTCCCCTTCCCGCAGGGGTATCGGCGGCGGAGATGGCGCTCTTTCGCCAATGAGGCCTATTCATCTTAGGACGCCGGAACCCGGTAGCCGTATATTTTCAATTCCGATCAGAGCGAACAGTTTACTCACTTTGATTTTTCGAACGTTGTTAACCCGCATTTCACTAGGTTTTGTCGCGAGGGCGTCTAGACGGTTGGGAATACGGGCTACTCGGACTGGAAGACGCCGCTGACGTACTAGACGGTACGTTAAGGCGGCTGGAGGGAGAATAGCTCGTAGTTCCTGCCGGATAGGCGTCCGCAGTAGAAAGCTGGTGAAATGCGGGTTAAGTCTGCCGGCATTTGGATCAGCATAGGTGGCAACGATAAGGGAAACCGCGCTTTTGTTGACATAATCGGTGGACTCAAAGTACCTTCTTTGCAGATACTAAAAATCCAATGGAGAAGTTAGGACAAGAAAGAGAGGGGAATAAGCGTTTGATGGTTTATCTTAGCGTCATTCGCAACTGCCGCCGGTATCGGGTTGCATCTCAAGAATCACTTTGGCCGTCAATCCATCTCGATTGCCGGCTTAATTCGTCACTTACATGTACTTAATATGTTTGCCCTTCATACCTTGGCAACCGAGTGCTTCGTCAACCTTGCGGGAAAGGATGACGTGCGACTGACGCTATCTTTTCAATGCATTCAATCTTTAAAGGAAACAATAAGTTTCATTGTTTTGTAACGCCTCAGTTGGAAATGGACTGACGGGCCGTTTTGTTAGAAACTACTTTAACGGAGGTCGGTCATGAGGAAACAACGGAAGAATTATTCGGCGCAGGAGAAGGTGGCGAAATATTCATTTTGGGAGAAGTACAAAATGTCTCTACTTCGATTTTTCAATCCAAGAATACTTATGCGTCGAAGAGTCCTTGCCCGAATCACAGCTGGTGTATTGATTGTTTTATTTGGTCTTGAAATGTGCTTGCGTTTGATTTTGGGAAACAATACTCTTGTCGATCTAATCGAATTTCATATGGAAGAAACCTGTATCATCGGACTTAGGCCAAATCTCAGTGTCAGTTTCTCTGGAAATAGAAGGAAAATCCCGGCTGTCACAACTTCGGCGAATGAATTTGGTTATCGAGGGAAAGCAAGAACGCCGAATAAATCAAAGGATGCTTATCGAATAATCATTGTTGGCGATTCATATACATTCTGTCTCGGTGTAGCGGATGATTGCGACTACCCGACTCAACTTGAAAACCAGCTCATAAAATACCATTCAACAACTGAAGTTTTAAACTTCGGAACACCCTCGGCAAATCTGGACCAGTTAAAAAGTCGTTATGAGAAAACTTTGGCCTATCATCCGGATCTGGTTGTTATTCAAATTGCACACAACGACTTTGATCCGTCGCTGTGTGAAATCTTACGCGGCTTTAATATGCCTATATTAAGAATTATCACGAAAAGCTATTTTCTCAGATTTTCATTGCACTTTATTATCCCAATCATTAATCCGACCAATAACGAACCAATATCTTGCAAAGGAAAAATCAAGCGATTCGGGAAATTCGTTGATAACATCAGTGAGATTGCCAAAACATCAAATATCAAGCTTCTTGTAACCTCGTTTGGCAATCCCGTTAAGTGTGAGCCGGAGGTTGTCGAGCGTTATCTCTACAACCGTCAAATACCTTATATGGCGTTTCCTGAAACCCTGGAATCTCACCTTTGTATGAGCGGAAAACATTTGGACGAAAAGGGGTGCCGATTATATGCGGCCGTTTTAGCGGATAAGATCGAGGCGAATTTTCACATCCCAATAAAGCCGAAAATCGGCGAACAATATTTGCCGTCGACGCATTGAGCGTTTCTCGTGTTGCTGCTTGACCAACTTCTCTTTCATTAATCCAAGGCGCATGATAAACCGTGCATTCTTGGATTGCGCCGCCCATCGGATTAATTTTCACTTGGCGTTAATGGGCGGGAGTTTCGGGAAGCAGAGGGTTTTATTCCCTTGCTTTAGCCAAACTCTTGCGGCGGGCGGTTTAAAACCTATAGCATCCGAAAGAGATGCATCACAGCGCAAACGGCCCTGTCATGCATTGCAATGAAAAAGGAATTATTTTAGCATCGACCGAGAAAATGGCCAACGTTACCCTATTAGCACCCTTCGATCCGATCAGCTCAAGCAACCCTTCTTATGCGACGCAACCTCCTCTTCGGCTTGCGTATTTATCCGCTCTGACCAAGGCGTTGGGCCATGCGACAACGGTCATCGACGGCGTTGGAATCGGATATGGACAGGTCTGGAAATTCAATGGAGTTTTCGAGCTTCACGGCCTGACAATCGACCAGATTATCGAGAGAATTCCCCAAAACACCGATGTACTGGGTTGCTCGCTAACCTACACGCAGACCTATCCCGCGGTGCGTGAACTGCTGCGAAGAATCCGCGGGAAACTTCCGAATACTCCTCTGGTTATCGGCGGGGAAGGGGTTTCGGGAATTGCCGATTTCGCCGTCGGCGACACCGAGGCCGATGCGGCGGTGATAGGCCCCGGCGAAGCGCCGTGGGATAAAATTCTCGATAATTTTTCGGCCGGCCGATCCCTCGACGGAATCGGTCGAGTGGTTACGCGCAACTGCCTGTACGACAACGCCCGGCGAATCCAGGACCAGGGGTCGTATACGGATGTAAACGCAATTCCCTTTCCCTGCTGGGACGATATTCCTCTTGAAACCTATTGGCAGCCCTTTGCCGGCGCCGGCGTTTCTTCATTTGAACGATACTTGCCCATTGTTGCATCGCGAGGATGTCCGTTCAAATGCTTTTTCTGCACAGCGGCGACAACCTGGGGAGGCCAGCACTACCGGTCTCAGAGCAACGTCATTGATGAGATTCGTCATCTCGTCGACAAGTACGACATTCCCTTTTTCTCCTTTAACGACTTGAGCCTGACGACCAATTTGAAATGGTTCGACAAATTTCTGGATGCATTGAGCGATTCGGGCATTCAAATCCAGTGGAATGTTCCTACCGGTATCCGCGTGAGTCTGAACCGCGGCCTTTTGGAAAAAGCGAAGAAAGTCGGCCTTAATTATGTGCAAATCGCACCGGAAACCGGTTCCCAAAAGGTTCTTGACTGGCTGAATAAGCGATTCAGCATCGAAGCGACCTTGAAGACCGTCAAAATCGCCAAGGATCTGGACCTTCCTGTGTCCGCCTACATGATCGTGGGAACGCCGGTCGAAACCATCGGCGATTTTATCCTGTCTTTAAAGTTCCTTTACAAACTGGCGCGGATGGGCGTGGATGAGATATCGATCTCGCAACTGGTCGCGCTTCCGGGAAGCCCTTTTTTCTGGGAACTGCTGCGTGAAGGACGATTGAAGCTTGACGACGATTATTTCTTAAGCTTGTGCCAGGCGGACTTTAAAAAGCAGGATTCCTATTCTCCGTTTTTCAGCGGCAAAGAAGTTGTCAGCCTCAGGCTTATAGCTCTGCTCTGGTTTTTTTCCCTGACTCTCGTCTTTTTTCCGCGAAAATACTTTAAGCTGCTGTTTCAGCCAGGCCGAGGCGGCCGCAATGTCAAAATCGCCCGAGTTCTTCGATATCGCAAATGGGCGCTGGCGACCGGATTTCTTCCCGTCTTCTCCATCACGACAATCAAGATCGTTTTCCGAATAATAAAGCGCTTGGCGTTTGGCGTAAAAAAAAATAAACGGGAGCGAAGAAACCAAAGACAACCGAAAGCCTGAATCCCGGCGAAATTCAGTTCTTTGCCCGGCTTGACTTTTTGCTCCAAAAGAAAAAGCGCTATAATAAACCATCCGGGATTTAAAGTTGACTTCTATCAATCCGTTTCCATTGGATGCTTGCTAAAACCCAACATCGCCGCCGGTTTATTCGGATCTGTGTTGCTATCAAAGGTTGGTCCTGATAGAGTTAAAATCGCTTGAAATCGTTGCGATCGTTATCAAGCAACCGGTCGGGGCCAACAAAACATCAAGCGCATGGGTTCCTGAATTTCTCGGCGCTGATCTTTCCAGGGACATTTTTCAATCGAGGGCATTGGGAAACGCACGACAAAATCCATGGCGCGGGTAAAGCCGTTCGGGATGCCTTGAAATCCCTCATATCTCATTTAGGAGATTCGCGAAGTTGACAAAGATTGGGCGTCAACCAATTTGCCTGATTAATCCGGGAACCTATCTCACGCAATCCTGGGTATATCGAAACCTCATGTTCCCGGTGCCGCCGATGAATCTCGCTTATCTGGCCGGCAGCCTGGAGCAGGACGGTTGGGATTCCTTTATTATCGACCAGTTTGCCACCGGAATTTCCAACCGGGATCTCGCGCACCTGATCCGGCGGCATAATCCTTTGTTTATTGGAGTTTCCTGCCTCACTCCCGCCATGGGAAGCGTTCAGGAATTGATTCGCGAATGCCGAAACGCGTTCGATGTTCCTCCTCCCATTGTTTTTGGCAACACGCACGCGAACGTTTTCGCCAAATATATTCTTAAGCAAGGCCTTGCGGATGTCGTGGTTCATGGGGAAGGCGAGCGCCGGATCGTGCAGTTGGCCCGGGCTATTGAGTCCGGCGGCGGCTTCGCGGGCATTCCCGACCTCAGTTATCGCGATGGGAATCATGTCGTCAACACGAACAAGGGCGACCTGGTGCAGGATTTGGAAGAACTCGCCTACCCGCTGTGGAGTAAACTCGATTTTCAATATTACAACGATTACCCTTTTCTGATGATACGTGAGCCGGTTCTGGCGATCCAGGGATCCCGCGGCTGTCCCTTTTCATGCACCTTCTGTTCCCAGGACAAAGCCTATAAGAAACCTCGGTATCGCTCTTCGGAAGGCATCATCCGGGAAATGGAGTTCATGCTCGATCATTACGATATCAGGGTCATGGGATTCAACGACTCTTACTTCCCGCACGCAAAAGAAAGCGGCATGGAGTTTTGCCGATTGTGGCGCGACAGTTCGCTTGCGGGAAAAATGCGCTGGTTTACCGAAACCCGGGTCGATCTCGTGGATGAAGAATTGATTGTCGCGCTCAAGGAAGCCGGTTGCGAATTGATCGCGTACGGTTTCGAAACAGGAAGCCAGAAACTGCTGGATTCCATCGGTAAGCGTGCGACGCTGGATCAGGCTCGGGCGGCCATGCGGGCCATGAAAAAAGTCGGCATGAACTCCATCGGCTTTTTTATCATCGGAATGCCCGGCGAGACGCCGGAAACCATCGAGCAGACCATCAGGTATTCTTTGGAATTGGACCCGGATATGGCCAAATTCAACATCTTCATTCCCATGCCAGGATCGCCAGCATTTCATCAATTCTGGAGTGAAGAAGATATCGCTACCGATCCCGAGCGCTTCACAAGCTGGTCGCTTTTTGTGGGAAATTCTCATCGGGCGCCTTACCTGCCCGAAGGAATGTCGGCGGCTCAACTCGCCTCGCTTCAGAAGAAGGCGATGCTGCGTTTCTATTTCCGTTTTTCCAAAGCGTGGCGTTTAATCAGCGCCAGGGCCATATCCCTGCGCCATATGTTTTCAGGTGGGATTGTGCTGGCCTGGCTGATCGTCAGACGTCTGTTGAGAAAAGATAAAGCATAAGCATAAAGGGATTCGGCGCTCAGGATCGCAAATTCAGGCGTTGCGCCGTGCTAGGGCTTTCAGCGCCATCCTTGCCGCCTGCTTCCCGGCGAGATTAAAAACCGCGATAAATTGAGGGTGAGATCGAGTCCATTGGGGCAAGTCGCGCTCTCTGACTATTCCATGAAGCGCTTCAAACACAAGTGCGGCTTACGCCTTTTGCATAAACTGAGAGATTTCAAACCGGCGGCAGTGAAAACTATCGGCGTCAGTATTCGTCAGGGCAAAAATGTGTGATTCCCTTATGGTGAAAGGCGCTTTGGATTGTCTGGATGCCAATACTGATATAAAAGAACATGAGCGGGTTTGCCGGCGTCTTGTCGCCGATCGAAATGGTTTCGATTGCGACTGATCCTTCTGTTATCATTCCCATCGATGATTTGTCGAGTCGTCGACGCTGATTTGGAAATCACGGTGTAGCGGCCTGGAAAAGAGATACGATGAGCGCATCAATAAAACCGAAAATACTTTTCTTTCAGCGCCTGAATGTCCAGCATATAGGGGTCACTACTCTGGCCGCGGTGCTGAAGCGGGAAGGTTTCGCCGTAGACATCGTGGTGGGGGATGGAAAGCGGCTTATTGAGCGGCTTCGAAATCGAATTGAAGAAACTATCGTTTGCTATACTTCGATGACAAACGAGTATGGATATATTGAGGATATCGCCGGCCGTGTGCGTCAGGTTTTTGGAGGCAATATCACGCAAATTATCGGGGGGCCGCACCCGACCTTCTTCCCGGAAATGATACCCCTAAACATCTTTGACGCCGTTTGCGTCGGCGAGGGCGACAACGCCATCGTCCGATTCGTTCAACGTAAAATGGATGGGAAAATTTCCCCACTGGAAAACATTTTCGATAAAAACAACGATTTGAAAAAGCTCGAATTGGCGCCGCTGCTGAAAGGTGATGAGATTCCTGCGCCGGACATGGAGTTGTACCAGGGCAAAGGGGTCCTCGACAACGAGTATTTTGGCATCGCCACCGGACGGCGTTGTCCTTATAAATGTTCATATTGCCATAATCACCTAAGCGCAAAGCTTTACCGAGGGCTGGGAAAATATCATGCCCAGCGCCCTGTTGAGAATGTCATCGATGAGGCCAAAAGCGCCTTGGCTGCATATCATGTCAAGAAATTCAAGTTCTTTTCCGAAGTGCTTGGCCTGGATCGCCGGTGGCTGCGAGAGTTCGCAGAATCCTTCAGATCAAAGGTCGGCGTTCCATTCGATACATTTTTTCGAGCCGACCAGGCAGATGAAGAAATCATTGAATTGCTGTCTGTAGCCGGCTGCGTTTCCGTCGAGATCGGACTTGAAACCGGTAACGAAGACAGGCGTTTTTGGCTCGATAAAAAGATATCCAACAAGCAGGTTCATTACGCTGTAGAACTCCTGAAAGAAAAGGATATCAGTATAGCGACAACGAATATGCTGGGGCTTCCCGATGAAACATACGAGCAGGCTCTGGAGACGATCCATCTGAATCGCGAACTGAAAGTCGACCATGCATGGTTCATTCTATATGTCCCGTTTCCCAAAACCGATCTGGGAGATTACGCCTTCAACGCCGGGATGCTGGAGGAGGGATTTATGAAAAAACTGGTGCGAATGAATCCCCATGATCGAAGCCTTCTGCATTTTGAGGGTATCCAGAGAATCGAAATTCTCCACAAGTTCAGTTATCTGGTATTGCACTACGATTGGTTTGAACCCATCGCGACTTATCTATCCAAGCGCCCTTTCTTTTCCATCTACTTCTTCACATACCGTGTTTCCTACTTTTTCTTATGGTACCGAGTCATTCGCCGACAAAGCTTTCGCGAGATGTGCCGAACCCTGTACAACGCGGTGCGGATGAGATTTTAACGATCGCTATTGCCTTAAATACGAAAAGAACATCCGGAATGCCGTTCGCCAGTTTGTGCGGTGCGGGTATAGCCGTGTTTTCTTGATCATCCCGTCATAGAGTTTGAAAAAGAACACATAGACCGGTCGCAGCGGCAGGCGAAGCAATAGTGGAAGCGCATGCAAAGCCCATTGATTCACCGAAGCAAAATAGGCCAGCGGTTGCATGGTCGGCAATAATTTTGCGTGCGGTACAATCGGATGGACGGGCGGACGGCGAAAGGCCGGGGAAAAAATATTATTGTGCAGCCATGAGTCGGAGTATCCGTCAAGCTGACTGATCCGGTCGCCCAGGGGAGTTCCGGGAATGGCTTGAAAAAGGCTGAATGTCGGGTAGTCGATTCCAAGGTCCAGAGAAAGCCGCACGGTTTTGATGTCCGACTCCAGAGTACTTCCGGGCACGCCCAGGACATTCAAGGATTGCACGAACACTCCATGGTGATGCAATGTATCGACGGCTTGGGCGATTGTCTCGCGCGCCACATTGCGCTTGAGATCCTTCTGGCGCATTTGGGCGTCGCCGGCTTCGATTCCCAGAGCGGCGGCGTGAAGTCCGGCGCTGCGAAGTAAACGGATGCTGTCGTCGGTGACGACATCGGGTCGGATGTTGATCCAGAACGGGAGGCCGACGCGGGTTTGGTATTCGCGAGCAAAGGGAGCCAGCCATTGGGAATCCATCGGAAAGTAATCATCCATCAGGATAATATATTGAAGAGGGATCTCTCGAATCGCCCGTTCGATCTCCTCGACAAGGCGGGCGGGACTTTTTCGCCGGTAAAACGGCTTTTTATAGACTCGCCGATACAAGCTGTTGACGCAGTATGGGCAGTTGTGGACGCAGCCGCGCGATCCAAGAAAGGTGCCGACTTTTACTTGGGCAAGCCAACCATCCCGAACGAATAGCCCGTTGTCCGGAAAGGGAAGAGAATCGAGATTTTCGATAAGAGGCGCCGCCGGATTGCGGAATAGATCATTTTCTCGCTTGACATGGAACCCGGGAGTCTTTTCGTAATCCCCGTCGTTTGCATATCGATCCAGAAGTTCTGAAAAGGCAAAGTCGCATTCGCCGATTCCTACGGCGTCCGTGGCTGCGTCGCCGAGAATCTCCGGACGTCCCGTGGCATGCGGTCCTCCAAAGACCGATAGAAAGCTGAAATGCTCTTTCAGCCGGCTGTTTAATGCCATGTCGCGGGCGTACCAGGCTGTAATGGAGGAATAGGCGACGACATCCGGACGGTATGTTCGCATCTTTTTTTCGAGCGCGACTTCATCGGTGGGATCGAAAACGGAGGTTTCATGATTTCGATCTCGAAGAGCGCCGGCGAGCGAACAAATTCCGTTGGGGTGGAAATTTCGGTCCACGAGCATTCGCGTGATGAACAGAACTTTCATGGCGTCACGGCCTGCATTTGTAAGCGATTCTCTCCATATCCTTTTTCGCCTTTCAACCTGCGCTACACTCTACTCATAAACATGCGATTTGACCACAAGGCGCATTCTAGGAAAACACGCTCGAGAGTGTTGTTTGTTCGGCGGATCAGCGAGGTTTTTTCTTGATCCAAAAAATTCAATCGCGGATTTTGGAGCATATCCCTCTGGCAATAATTTACTTATTACGATACTATTTCCAAAGGGAAAATCCTTTGGCATCGCAGTAAAAATCCAAGTGCAGTCAGTAAATTCGGATGATAAATGAAAAAACCACTTCCCGTCACCGTGATTATTTTTGCAAAAAATGAGGCGGAAAGTTTGACATCTGTGTTGGAAACTCCAATGCAGCTTGCCAAGCAAGTCATCGTGATGAACGGTTCGTCCACCGACTCTACTGCGGAAATCGGGAAAAAAGCGGGGGCTGTTGTCATCAATGACGCCGGCGACGGCAAAGGGTTGGCCATTCGAGACGCGATTCGCGCCGCCGATCAATCCATCATTGTACTCATGGACGCCGACGGCAGCCACGACGCCGCGGACATCGCGAATCTGGTCGAGCCGATTCAAAACGGCGACGCCGATCTGGTCCTCGCCTCGCGCATCAAAGGCGGCTCGGATGAATCGGCGGGCAATATTTCCAATGTCATGCGGCTTTTGGGCACTTTATTTATCACAACCTTGATCAACTGGCGATTTCAAACCACGTTGACCGACACGCTCAACGGTTTCCGCGCCATTCGCACCGATTTCGCCCTTTCACTCGACCTGAAGGAAAACTCCCACACGATTGAGCATGAAATGGTGATAAAATCTTTGAGAAAAGGCGGCCGCGTCGCCGAGTGTCCGTCCCATGAATATTCGCGACAGCACGGCGTCTCGTCGCTTCCTTTTTGGCGGAATGCGCCAAGGTTCATTTTTTCGAGTTTCCGTTATTTGTTATATCCATGACAAAACACGAACGAAGCATATCCGCTCTTCTTCTGAATGCTCCGCCTGATTATGGCGCTCCCATGGTGCGCGAGGGACGGTGTCAGCAGCGGCGAAGCGTATGGGGCACGACCTGGCCGCCCGTTACGCTGGCGACGATTGCCGCGCTGTTGGAACGAGAGGGCGTAAGGATTGCGTTCGAAGAGGGAATTCTCCCCGTCGCTCCGGATCGGTTTCGCCGACGCATTGCGGCGATGAAGCCTGATATCGTTTTTCTGAATATGGCGACGCCGAGTCTTCATTTGGATTTACAGGCGGCTCGAAGGATCAAAACAGCTTTGCCCCGGACCCTTATTTTCGCCCTGGGCATTCACGCCTCCGCCGAACCGGAGGATCTGCTGCGCCGAGAGGATGCATTGCACGGCGTACTGGTCGGCGAGCCGGAAATGACCGCTTTGGAAGTCGCGCTGGCCGCGCGGGACGCAAAGCCCATGGATGATATCGCCGGCCTTCGATTAAGAAACAACGCCGTAAGCTTCTCTTCACGACCGTTTTTAAAAGACCTCGATGCTCTTCCATTTCCCGCATGGGGCCACATTACTCCGGGTCATTACAGATTGCCGATAAGCGGCGAGCCCTTTCTTCTGGTCGCGACCAGCCGGGGGTGTTTTAACCGATGCCGTTTTTGCGCGAACAAAACCATCTACGGCGACAGGCTTCGTAAAAGAAGCCCCGCAAGCATTGTGGAGGAGATATCCCGCAACGCTCGCGAATTCGGCATCCGCCATTTTCTCTTCTGGGCCGAATCGTTCACCCTGGATCGCGACTTCTGTCTGGCGATATGCGAGGAAATAAAGCGAAGCAAAGAAGATTTTCACTGGGTCTGCAACAGCCGGACCGACAACGTCGACGCGCAGCTTTTGCGAAGCATGCGGGAAGCCGGCTGCTTTCTTATTGGATACGGCGTTGAATCCGCATCCCAAAGAATCCTCGATCTTATGGGGAAAGGGGTTGCGCCCGAGCAGCATCGCGCGGCTATTCGGTCGGCCAAGGAAGCGGGGCTGGCGGTCATGGCGCATTGCATGATCGGTTACCCCGGAGAAACAGAATCTGAAATTATGAAAACGGTTGAATTTATACTCGGCGAACCTTTGGAATTTGCGCAGTTTTACTGCGCTATTCCATATCCCGGTTCGGAACTATACGATTTGGCGTGCAAGCATGGTTGGTTGACCTCGATGCAGTGGGAGCATTTCGAGCAAAGCCTATGCGTTTTGAACTCTTCCGATTTAAGTCCCGAGCGCGTCGAAGCGCTTCGCGGACAGGCATATCGCCGATTTTACTTACGGCCGCGGCAATTGCTGCGTATTGCAAGATTTGCAATACGTCAACGTCCGTCCGTCCATGCTTTGCGGCAGATACGAGATTTTCTGTCCTGGTCGCGGGGCCGCGAAGCTCCGCCGGCCGAAAGATACAAAGCCGAGTGACGCCGATGTCCATTGTCGATCATTCGCAAAAACCTAATGGAGAAATCCGGCAAAAGCGGCGATTGTGGCCGCTGTTGGGTCTTTTGCTGATCATCGCCGCCAATGCGCTGATTCGCCTCCCGACGATTGGCGATAATCCGATTGTCATTCCCAGCGACGAAAGAAATGTTATCGTTTCAGCGCTCTGGCCGGAAAAAAATTACAAATACGGAGATTTTCTGGGCACCGCCTACCGATATCCGCTTCTTTTTCACATGAAATATTTCCATTGGAAATTGGATTACGTGAAATATGAATTGCATGAAACATACAAATATCTTTCCCCGGACGGGCTGCGTGCAAAGTGGATAATTCGGTTTGAGAACTTCTTGATAATGTCCCTGGCCCTGATCGTAACATATGCCGTCGCCAGGAGCCTTCTGACGCCGGCCTGGTCTTTGGCCGCTGTAGGGCTTTTTGCCCTGACGCCGGTTTTTTCCGCGTACAGTCGAATTACGAAATCCGATGGGCTGCTGACCTTTCTGATATTGCTTTCCATATGGCTTTCACTTCTGGGATTACGCAGGGGTTTCAAATATTTGGCGATGGCGACTGTCGCCGCTGCCTTGGCATTTAGTGTGAAGTTTTCCGCTCTCGCGGCGTTTCCGCCGGCCTTGGCCTTAATTTTCAATTTATCGCCGCAGCGCCAATTTTCAAAACTCATCCGACGCGGGTTGCTCCTGGCGATCATTTGGACTCTTACGGTTCTTATCGCTTTTCCGGGAGTATTTCATTTAATGAGTCGGCTGCCCCTGATGGTTTCCCAATATTCGTTTCCACTCCCGTCGCATACAGAGATCGTGCCGCACAAGTTTCGATATACATATATTGTATATACGCTGATCTTCTTTATGCCCTTTTCCATAGGGTGGCTCATTGCGCCGCTGGGCGTCCTCGGGATGGCTTTGTTGGGATATGCTGGAAATCGTGAGCGATGGGTCTTTCTTGCCTTCCCCCTGTCCCAATTGGCGCTTTTCGAGTTTATGCAAATGCGAGTTTGGAACAATCTGCTTCCAATTGCGCCGTTTGTCGCAATCTCGGCATGTTTTTTGGCGTCGAGACTTGCCAAAAAGGCGCCGCTGCCGATCGCATTATTGGTCATCGCTTTGGCAGCCGGTATTGAGGTTTACGGATCGAGTCGCGTCTATAACTTTTATCCATGTTGGCAAAGAGGTTTTTTAGAAGCCCAGGAAGTGGTTGGGGATCAATATAATCCGGAGACTTTGATACGCGGCGATCTGTGCATTTTTTTCCCGGCATTTCAAAATCATTACGGCAGCCACTGGCAAAGCGACGCCGACCAGCTTGTCGACCGGCTGAAATCTGAAAAGTGCGAATGGATCGTCGCTATGACCGCGCAGTTTGACGCCCACCGAAAATTCGGGGGGCCCGAATTCACATGGGTCGGCGAGCTGCCAGACCGTATCCGTACCGGACAATCAAATTACAGCGGCGCCGTTACGGATTGCTCATACCCGACAAGCACGATTGCCGAGTGGCTTGATCCTGCATATCACGACGAGGATTTCTTTTTCGTTGTCAGGCGCGGAGGTCTTGAATCGACGCAAACACTGCCTTCGGGTTGGGAAAAGTTTGGCGTGCGTTGAGATGCAGCGAGTCAGGATCGATGCTGTAATCAATGAAAACGCCGGATGAGCCGGCATGAGGGGACTTTCGTGGAAGAAAATCGCGAACCCAGCGGGAATCCGGCGTCGTTTTTTCTTTGGATCAAAGACGGTTTCGGTTTACTGCGCAAGGCTCCCGGGGCCGTCATCGGCGGCATTCTGATTTTATGCCTGGTCGAAGGCGGCATCGAGGCCATGGTGGTTTTTCCTCATGGCGATGTCGTGGGAATGATCCTCAGTCTGCTGTTTACTCCCGCTTACGTGGGCTGGATGATCCTGTGTCTGAAGGCTTATCGCGGCGAGAATCCCGCCATAACAGATCTCTTCGGCGTCTACGCGAAATTCGCTCCTCTGATGGCGGCTTTCATCCTTTATTTACTCATGGTCATCGGCGGATCTCTTCTGTTTCTCGCGCCCGGATTCATTCTGGCGACGAAATTCATGTTCGCCGGCCTGGCCGTGGCGGATCGCAATTTGAACGTGGCCGGAGCTTTTCGTTTCAGTGATTCCATCGCCAGGGGCCATAAGTGGAAACTTTTCGCCCTGCTTGTTTTAAGCGCCGCGCCGGGAATTGCGCTCATGATTTTCGCACAGTTAAACGAGTATCGCGTCTTGGAAACGCCGTGGCATCCTTACTACAACTTCGCATCGGGATTTGCCTCCGGCCTGCTTTTCAATCCGCCGATGGGTTTGTTTTATGCGACGGCTTATGAAAATCTATGGAAAAGACATGAAGCCCTTGTCGCCGTTCCCACGGCCACCGCGGCCCCCGATGCATAAGTTTCCCGACTACAGCCTGCGTGCGCGCGATACCCTCACGCCGTATGAGCAAAACGCCCTGCGTGAGATTATGGATTGGAAATCTCCGGGGGTTTCCCGATTGACGGGCTTCATGAAAGTCATCAACAAACCCACGGAGAAGGTCGCGGACCTGGTGATGGACGCGCCGGGCGTGGGGCTGATCATCGACAAAACCTTTTCCGGCCTGGTCGGCCTGCTGTCGGGCGCGGCGAGCTGGTCCGTCGGCACGTCCTCGGTTCTGGCGGATTATCAAAAACACGGTTTCCAAAATATTTCGGACCTGGGGGATATTGCGCCCCTTTCCCTGCAGGATGTGGAAAGGGTCCTGGGATCGCCGGCGGCCAAATACAAGGCCCTGGCCGTGGCCGAAGGCGCCGCCCTCGGCGTCCTGGGCGCGGTGAGCATCCCCGCGGACATCGTGGCGGTTATCTCGCTGAGTTTGCGCGCCATCGGCGAGTACGCGGCCTATTACGGTTTCGATCCCGCCGCGCAGTCCGAGCGCCTTTTCGCCGTCAACATCCTGAGCTTGATTTCCAGCCCGACGGACAACGGCCGCCACGCGGCCCTGGGAAGGCTCATCAAGATATCCAAGTCCGTGGCGAAGCGCAGGGCCTGGAAAAACATCGAGCAAAGCGTTTTTACGTCCATCGTCGAGCGCATCGCCCGGGCTTTGGGGGTGCGGCTGACGCGGGCCAAACTGGCGCAGTTTCTCCCCGTGGCCGGGGCGGTGGTCGACTCCGGTTTCAACATCCTCTACACGGGCAAGATCTGCGTGGCGGCAAAGCAGCTTTACCGCGAAAGGTTTTTAGCCCGGCAATTCGGCGAAGACATCATCCCGTCCACCGATATCGGAGATGACAATATCGCTTTGGACGATATGGCCGAGTAAGGCGCCTTGGCGAAATATCATGCGGCGTGGATCGCACTTTCTTTTGCGTAGCGATACTGTTCGTTCTTTGACAATGGCGGCGATTATTCCTACAATTTGTCGGCATTGAACGGGCCACATCAACGCGCACTGAAATGATGAAAAAAAACGCTCTCGCCATTTTATTCAAGCTTTCCGTTGTTTTGATTCTCCTGTGGCTTCCGGCATGTTCCGGCGCCATCGTCAAGTCCGCGTCGCGCATGATGGACGGGCTGTCGGCTTCGGTGATGAAGCAGGAAGACCCGCAACTGGTTCGCGACGGCGCTCCGGCATATCTGCTGATGATCGACGGTCTGGTCGAAGGCAATCCGGGTAACGAGCAGCTTCTTACCGGCGCCGCGCGGATTTACTCGGCATACACCAGCGCGTTCGTCCTTTCCGAAGATCCGGAGCGGGCGAAGATCCTTTCGGCCAAAGCCAGGGAATTCGCCTTTCGCGCCGCGTCTTTAAGATTCAAGGAATTCGCCCGATTATACGACAAGCCTTTTACCGATTTCGAGCCGTGCGCCAAGCTTTTCGAAGAAGATGACGCGCCTTTGCTGTTTCTGATCATCACCTGCTGGGCGACCTGGATTCAGGCGAATTCGTCGGACTGGAACGCCGTGGCGGATCTGGCCAAGGTGAGATTGCTGACCGAAAGAATGCTGGAAATCGACGACGATTTCTATTACGGCAGCCCGCATCTGGCCATGGGCGTAATCCACACGATCCTGCCGCCGGCCATGGGGGGCAATCACAAAGCCGGGCGCGCCGAATTCGAAAAAGCCATCGAGATCAGCCGGGGACAATATCTGCTGGTGCACGTTGTTTATGCGAAGCAATACGCCCGGTTTGCTCTGGACAGGCCGCTTTATGAACAATTGTTGAATCATGTTCTCAATATGCCCGTGGACATTATTCCCGAATTGACTTTGCAAAATGCCCTGGCGAAACAGCAGGCCCGGGAGATGCTCGATAATGTCGATGATTATTTTGAATAAAATGGAGTCTAGGCAATGAAAAGGATCCTCATCCCCGCCTTCATGGCCCTTTTGATCGCGCTGCCCGCCGTCTCGCACGGAGCGACGCTGAAAATCGCCACCCTTTCTCCAGATGGGACGACACCCATGCTGGCTTTGCACGCGGCGGACAAGGAAATTCAGGCCGCCACTAAAGGCCGGGTCAAACTCAAGCTCTATCCCGGCGGCGTCATGGGTTCGGACGCCACGGTTTTGAAAAAAATGAAGATCGGGCAAATCCACGGCGCGACGTTCACCGCCGGGGGAGTCTCCGAGGTTTTTCGCGATTTCCAGATTCTGAGCATGCCCCTCATCTTCAGGGATTATCAGGAAGTGGATTACGTTCGCGCGAAGATCGATCCGGTGTTGATGCAGGGCCTGGACAAGCAGGGATTCGTGACCGTTGCGATCATCGAAGTCGGCTTTGCCTACTTCATGTCTTCGCAGCATATCACGGCTCTTTCGGAGCTGAAAAATTTGAAAACCTGGATTCCCGAAGGCGATCCGATCGGCATGGCGGTATTCGATGTGATCGGCGCGCCGCCGGTTCCCCTGGCTCTATCGGATGTTCTTATGGGATTGCAAAACGGGCTTCTGGATTCCTACTTTAACTCCCCCGTGGGCGCCGTCGCGCTGCAGTGGTACAGCCGCGTGAAGTATCTGCTGGAAGCGCCCCTGGTGTATTCCTACGCCACGATGGCGTTTTCCAAAAAAGCTTTCGACAAAATACCCGCGCAGGACCGTGACGTGGTGAAAAGCATTTTGCACAAGCACATGAAGGGAATAGAGAAGGACGCGCGCAAAGCCAATGCCGAAGCTTTGGCCACGCTGAAAAACCAGGGCATCACTTTCCTGACGCTCACCAGCGAGAATTACGCCCAGTTGCAGGATGTCGGCGCCAAGGCCCGAAAAAAATTGCAGGATAAGAGCATGTTTTCCCCGCAGTTGCTCGATGAAATAAATAAGATTCTCGCCGAATATCGCGCATCCAAGGGTCAGTAAATTTGAACGCAAATGATTCGCCCATTTCTCGCGTCGTTTCCTTTTTTCATCGAGCGGAAGACATTTTTCTTTGCCTGATGCTGACCGCCATGATTTTCATGGCGTTCGGGCAGATCGTTTTGCGCAACGTGTTTCAGGAAACCATCGTCTGGGGCGACGCATTCCTGCGCCACCTCGTTTTATGGGTCGGCCTTTTCGGCGCCGTGGTCGCCACGCGAAGCGACCGCCACATCACCATCGATCTGGCGTCCCGTTTTATGCCGCCGCGCGGCGCCGCCGCCGTCCGCGTCGTCACCGACGCTTTCGCCGCCGTGGCGTGCGGACTGATCGCGCATGCGTCGAGCAAATTTATCCTCAGCGAGATGGAAAGCGGGGGCAAGGCGTTCGGTTCGGTTCCCACGTGGGTGGGAGAACTCATCATCCCCGTCGCTTTTTTCATGATGGCGCTGCGTTTCGCGCGTTACTTCGTGATTCATCTGACCTGGGTCATCAAGGGCGCGCCGGATAAATCCGCCGAAGACTCCGGTGATCCGGGAGAAACCGAATGATTGCCGTCCTTCTGCTTCTTTTCGCCGTTTTGGGCGCGCCGTTGTTCGCCGTGATCGCCGCAAGCGCTCTGAACGGATTTCACGGCCAGGAAGTGGACCTGCAGGTCATCGCCATCGAGATTTACCGCATCACCGACACGCCGGTTCTGATCGCTATTCCGCTTTTTACATTCGCCGGTTACCTCATGGGCGAAAGCGGCGCGCCGGGACGCCTGGTGCGCCTTTCCCGCGCCCTGTTCGGTTGGATGCCCGGCGGCCTGCCCGTGGTGGCGCTTATGGCGTGCGCGGTGTTTACATCCCTCACCGGCGCTTCCGGCGTCACCATCATCGCCCTGGGAGGATTGCTGTACCCCGCGCTCAAGCAGGACGGATACAGCGACAATTTCAACCTGGGCCTATTGACGACTTCCGGCAGCCTGGGGCTTTTGTTCGCTCCGGCGATTCCTTTGATTCTTTACGGCATCGTGGCGGAGACGAATATCGACCACATGTTCCGCGCCGGCGTCCTGCCCGGGATATTCATGGTGTTTCTGCTGTCGGCTTACAGCATCCAGCGCGCCGTGGCGATGAAAATCCCTTTGCGGAAATTCGAGTGGACCGAGGCCCGCAAGGCCATCCGCGAAGCCATATGGGAAATCCCGCTGCCCTTCGTGGTTCTGGGCGGCATCTACGGTGGCTTTTTCGCCATCAGCGAAGCCGCGGCGGTGACGGCGGCGTACGTTCTTTTCGTCGAGATGGTCGTCTACCGCGAAGTGCCGCTGAAAAAACTGCCGGACATCATGCGCGACAGCATGATTCTCGTGGGCGGGATTCTGATCATTTTGAGTGTTTCTTATGCGTCGACGAATTACATGATCGACGCGGAGATTCCCTTCAAGCTTCTGGAGTTCACCAAACGGCACATTACCAGCCCGCTTAGTTTCCTGATCGTTTTAAATATCTTTTTACTGGCGCTGGGATGCATGCTCGATATTTTTTCCGCTATCGTCATCGTGCTACCGCTGCTTCTGCCCATGGCCGACGAATTCGGCATCAACAGGGTGCATCTGGGAATTATCTTTTTAGCCAACATGCAGATCGGGTATTGCACGCCGCCCATCGGAATGAATCTTTTTATCGCCAGTTACCGTTTCCGAAAGCCCGTCGTGCGCCTGTATCTGGCCACGATTCCCTTCCTGATTCTGCTTCTTCTGACCGTTGCGGCGATTACGTACTGGCCCCAGCTTTCTTTGTTTTTAGTCAATGACTGATTCTTTGCGTGGTTTCCATGAAATGCGTGTGCGCAATCAATAACCTTGACATGAAAAATGCCTGTTGTTAAACATTCGCGGCCTATAAAAGGGCATGGGTATTCTTTGACATGAGTGATCGTGACGACGAGATGATGGCGCTGGCTTTGAAGCAGGCGGCCGCGGCCCGTGATATGGGAGAGGTTCCCGTGGGGTGCGTGATCGCGTGCGAAGGCAAGGTGATCGCCCAAAGCTGCAATCGGCGGGAAATCGACCGGGACCCGGCGGCGCACGCCGAGCTTATAGCGATACGCTCTGCCGCCAAGGCCCTGGGGCGCTGGCGCTTGACGGGGTGTACGCTCTACGTCACACTCGAACCTTGCTTGATGTGCGCCGGAGCCATTGTGCTGGCGCGCATCGATCGCGTCGTGTACGGCGCGACGGATCGCAAGGCGGGGGCGGTGCAAAGCCTGTACCGGGTTCTGGCGGATGAGAGGCTCAACCACGCGCCCGAAGTGACGGGCGGCGTGATGGAAAAATCCTGCGGCGAGATGCTCAGTGAGTTTTTTCGCGACCGCCGAAAAGGATCGTTGAAAACCGATTGAAAGAAAAACGCGTCGCGACCATTGGGAGAGATGGCAGAGTGGACGAATGCGGCGGCCTCGAAAGCCGTTGTACCGTTTACGGTACCGGGGGTTCGAATCCCTCTCTCTCCGATCCCATCGCCGGGATGACGCGCGACGTTTGAAAATTGTTTTTGGAGAGATGACCGAGAGGCCGAAGGTGCACGACTGGAAATCGTGTGTTCGTTAACAGCGGACCGGGGGTTCGAATCCCCCTCTCTCCGATAAAAATCAAGCACTTAGGGCAATTCGCCCCGAGTGCTTTTTTCTTTTCCTTCCCACGAATGTGCAACGGATGTGCGACGGCTATTGACTTTAAAGGTCGATTTCCCCTTTTTCGTAACGTCTTGACTTTAAAATCGAAATTCCCCCGAGTAAAATGGCGTAAGTCTTTGATATTGGTTCGGAAACATTTCAATTGATCGTTTTGCCCGCCGCCAAAGCGGTGATCCATCCGACGCCCGGACGCTTTTTGAGGTGGTCGAGTTGCGTTTGCGTGAGCATCCTCCGGTCCCCCGCCACCGGCCGGCCATCGGCGTCGGTCATCGCGCCGTAGACAACGGAGGTCTCGACGCGCAAAGCATCGGACAACGGCGCTTATTGCTGTCCCGATAAAAAGCCGCGGATGATTTCGATCAATTCTCCGGGTAAATGGGAAATGTCTCCCAGAGTTTCGTGTTTGACCTTGCCGCCTTCGCGGTAGGTGCGCCGAAGCAGATGGGTCTGGTAGACCTTGTTTTTGTACTTCGCTATTGACCAAACACCCTTTCGGGGTTGAATTTTCCCACGCCCATTTCCCGTGCGTTAGCTCACGGTGAAATTAAAACATCCCGCAGCCGGATGAATCGTCGTCATCGTCGTCTGCGTCGCTGTCGTATTCCTGCGCGTCGCCGAGACATTGCTTTGAAGCTTCATCGCACGTTGCGCCCGCACAGGGATCGCCCAAAGAGACGCATTTGTCCGAATCCTCGTCACAGACTTCGGTCCCGTTGCAGAACACATCGTCGTTGCAGTCGGGAGCTTCGCCGGATCGGCACGCATTATCCACGCACGACTCCGCCCCGTTGCACCACAGGCCGTCATCGCAATCCGCATCTTCTGCGCACTCGACGAACCGGACCTCGGCGACGTACGGTCGATAGCCTTCTTTCGTCACCGTGATTACGGCAGGGACATCCGTCGGGATCTCTTTGCTGAATTCCAGATCCATGCTTCCGCCGTTTTCGGAATCGGCGGAGGCGATCAACTCGCCGCCTGCGACCAGCGTTACGACGGCGTCGTCTTCGTAAACGTTCACCTCGATGCTCTGGCTCCCGGCCATAAAAACCGATTCGTGATCGACGCGAATTTCCTCCGGGGGCGCCATCCACATTTTCATGGTGGGATCGCCGAACCAGTGGAACATTTCGACTTCCAGTTTTCGCGTGATATCGGACCAGTAAACCTTGGTGAGATATATTTTGCCGTAGTTGAGCACGTCGCCCATGGCGGGGATCATCCCGTGACTCGTCCATGAATGCGCGCCGGAATATTCGGGGATATAATCGGGCCACAAGGCGTCCATCCATCCCCAGACCAGGCGATCATTATAACCCGAATAACTGGTCCGCGTCGGCGCGACCACGCCGATAGCTCCTCCGTTTTTCGCGCGTTCCCAGGCTTCGGAAAAACACAGGTAAAAGTCGGGAGTGAAATTGAAAAGGCTGTCGTTTTCGTTGTCGAACCATCCGGTCATGCAGTTGATGGAAAACACCACGGGCAGCTTGTCCGCGTTTGTGAGCATGGAAAGAACGTTGATGGTGTCGAAATGCGGCGACGCCCAGCCGCTTTTGCTGCCGTGATCCCGATGCGTGATCAGAAAGGTTCCCCGGTTCACGGCGGCGGCGATATCTTGAGCGTCGCAGGACCAGGTGAAGCCGTAAATTCGCGACAACTCCGCGGGTACGCCTTTGGCGGAAGCCGTCCACCAGGAGGGGAAATAGTGGTAGTTCGACGACTGATTCCAGAAGGCGGGATCGCTTTCGGAGCTTGCGGCGTAGCAGCGGTTCGGCTCGATGTTTCCGCCGTCCAGATCCTGCGCGAACCATTGATATATCTCCTCGCTGGTCAGCGAAAAGCGCCGGTCCGCGTAGCCGTCGCGGTTGTCGTCCTGAAAGTAGGCGAACTGCCAGGCGTTGGTGTAAAAGCTTTCGTCCTCGGGCGGATTCATCTCATAGTTGATGATGCGTTCGACTCTCTGCCTGGCTTGAAAGGGCGTGTCCACGCTGATGCGGCCGATGCCGATGTCCGGAAAATTATCATCTCCGTCAACGCACGCGTAGTATAGGTCGGTTCCCGTCAGCGTGAAATGGGATACGTGCACCGTACGATAATTCGTGGGCACGAACTCGCTGTCGCCGAAAAACAAAATATATTCGGGAGGCGAATCGCCGTCATACAATTCCTGGATATAGGCTTTGATGTCGACGGCTTTTTTACCGATCACATCCGTCGTGAAAACCTCCGTCGGCATCCCCGTTTGCAGTTTCCAGGTTTTGAGCATGTCGGCGGCTTCCGCAAACTCGGGAGAAGTGATGATGAGAAACCGCGCCCCCGATTCTTTCGACGATTTTTGCTCGACGCGTTTTTCAATAACCTCATAGTTGCCGATCAGTTTGCCGTAAAGATGGTCGAAGGCTCGGGTGTGCAATTCGGGCCTCGAAAAAAAGCGCCCTTCGCCGCCGATGAAGCGGATGGCGACGTTCAAATCCTCGATGACGCCGAGACGCCCGGCGGCGGGATTGTAAAGGACGGGCGTGATCCACAGGTTTGCCACGCGCGCGCCGCGCATGATTTTTTCTTCTTCCATGAAAACCGGTTCGGCGGGGAAGTAATCATCAACTTCATAGGCCGCCCGGTCGTAGGCGAATTCCGGCTGCGGCGTTTCGTAGTTGTCCGGCGCCGGGGGCTGCATGGGGTGAAGTTCCACGCCCTCGTACCATGTTATTTCACCCTGCCGGTATTCGATTTCCACGGACGCGCCCTGCGGGATGGCGAAAAGAACGCCGAACGTGGGAAGGGCCGGTGCGCCGACTTCGCCGCGAAGAGCCTGATCGCCGAAAGAGACGGTTTCGAATTCGCCCGCGGGAGTCGCAATCGTTTTAAGGATCGGCTCGCGGGGCGAAAAGGATAATTCCAGTTTATCGGGACTCATCGCCGGAAAGCTTAAAGCCGATTCCGACTCCGGGGAATCCGAGGTCCGTTCGTCATAATCATTGCAGGAAACGGCGAATGCCGTGACGCCGGCAAACAGCAACGCGAGGGCGATAACAAAATGTCGTTTCATGGAAGTGGCCCCTTAGATGAGATCCATGTCTCACGGATCATAATTACTTTTTCGCCCGCCGAACAGCAATTCACTATAGTGCGGCCGGGAATATCCGTCAGCGCATCAGCGGTTTTGGTTTTTGCACAGCCGAAGGGCGGCTGCGCCACACACGCTGTGCATGACAAAACGGTTCTGTCAGCAGCCGCAGCTTGATCCGCATCCGTCGTCATCGTCGTCGTCATCGCCGTCGGCATCGTCATCGGCGATATCGGGCGCCGAGTCGTCATCGCTTCCGGTGTCGTCGTCGAAATCATCGTCCGCGAAGTCGTCGTCAAAATCGTCGTCGGCCGTGTCATCGTCCGCGGTGTCGTCGTCCGCCGAGTCGTCATCGGCGGAGTCATCGTCCGCGGTATCGTCGTCGGCGTCGTCATCGGTTTCATCGGTTGTCGTGGTCGTGGAAGTCGTGGTCGTCACGGTTGTCGTCGTCGCCACGCACCATCCGAAGGTTTGTTCATAGGGCCCCCATTCGTATGGCGGAGCGCCGTTTTCATCTCCGTACATCGTGAAATAGACCGTGTCATCTTCAGGCTCGTTGCCAACGATGGCTTCCAGGGAGAAGGTGATGGTTTCTCCGCTGACCACGCCGCCGAAGTCGTCGGGATTATCCGCTACGAACGACCAGTTCACGATATCGGCGGACGGCGTCTCGATTTCCCAGTGACCGGGTATGCTTAAGGCCGGCGGGTCGAAAGCCTGAACCAGACTCCAGCCCCAGCCCAGTTGGAACTCGGCCAGAATAACAGCCTGATCGTCGGGAACCCAAAAGAACACTTCCACGTCGAAGCGGGCCGTTTCACCGGCCTCGATGCACTCCGGGGATGTGAAATTCACGACGACTTCCTCGGGCATGGTGGTGCTGGTGGTCGTGATCGTGGAATTGGTGGTCGTCGTCGAGCATCCGCTGGTGGTTGTCGTTGTGGTGGACGTGGACGTAGTGGTCGGCGTCAAGGGCCTGGCGCAGCGGAATCCCGCTTCGTTAAAGCGCGTCGTCGGTCCCCAGGCGATGCGATGCGACACGCGAAGGGAAGAGGAGCTTTGATTCCAGCTTCCGCCTCGGAAAATTTTGTATATTCCGCTGTCCGGTCCGGTGGGGTCGTTCGTCGGGCTGGACGAATAATAGGTTGCGTCGTACCAGTCGTCGACCCATTCCCAGACGTTGCCCAGCATGTCGTACAGGCCAAAAAGATTGGGGCTTTTCCTTCCCGCAATCTGGGTTTCGCCGCCGGAGTTGGAATCGTACCAGGCGATGGCGTCCAGGCAGGACGCATCGTCGCCGCAGATAAAACGGGCGGTCGTTGTCGCCCGGGCCGCGTACTCCCATTGGGCTTCCGTGGGAAGCGTTCCGCCAATGGCGCGGCAGAATTCGTCGGCGTCGTACCAGTCCACGAGTTCGACCGGGCAGTACGGACAGTCGGCATGGGCGCTCGGATTTTCTTCCATGATGATTTCATATTCCCGCTGTTTGATTTCGGTTTGCGTCATTTCAAAAGCGGAGATGTTGACCGTATGCGGCGGCCGTTCATGGGATGCGCACGAAGCGTCGCCCGGGGAACAACCCATTTCGAAAGAGCCTGCCGGGATTTGAATCCATGTGATATTTGTCATGGGTATCGTCGTGGACGTTGTGGACGTGGACGAGACAACCGTCGTCGTCGACGTGGGAGGCGTCGTTGATCCTGTCATCACCGTTGTGGACGTGGTCGTGACAACGGTCGAAGTCGTCGTGGGGGAGACGGTCGTGGTCGTGGCGCACAAAGGGAAGTTGTTGACGAAAGGTCCCCATTCATAGGGTTCGGCGCCGTTTTCGTCGCCGTAAAGCCATAAAACGACTTCCGTATCGTCGGGATCGTCGCCAATGACCGCGTCCAGAGAGAATGTCAGGGCCTCTCCGGCAAGGACGCCGCCTCCAAGCCCAGAGTCCGCCACGAAATCCCAGTTTACGATATCGGCCTGCGGGTTGGAGATGTCCCACTGCCCCGGAATGCTCAAAATCGGCGGCGCGTAGGCCTGGATAAGCGTCCAGTCCCAGCCGAGTTGAAACTGCGCCAGGATAAGCGCCTGGTCGTCGGGAACGTAATACTCCACGAGGATGTCGAACTGATATTGCGTTCCAAGGCTGATGCATTCCGGCGCCGTGAAGGTCACCGCCGGTTCGTCGGGAAGCTGTGGATCGCAACTGTCGTTGGCCTCGTTGCAGAAAAGATCCTCACTGCACGGATCGCCCGCGTGTATCGAGCAACTGCCGTCGCCGCAGGAATCGTCGCCGTTGCACCACAGCGCGTCGTTGCAGGGGTCGGAGTTGTATGCCGTTTCGCATTCGCCTTCCAGGTTGCATGTATTGTCCGTGCAGACGTTTCCGTCCTCGCAATCCCCGTCATTTTCGCAGCCGAGGCCGTACATGCGGCCCATCACCCCGAAACCGCTTTCGTCCTGGCCGTTCGATTGCCAGACCAGGACATAGCTGCCGGCGGAAATCATAGCCGCCGCCGGAATCTGCTGATTGTCGTCGGTATAGGTGTTGACGGCCAGTTCAGAGCCGACGGCCGAGCCGGAAGCATTGAATTCCTGGCCGAAAATCCCGTCGGCGCCGCCATCCTGATCCTGCGACTGCCAGGCCACGACGAAACTCCCGTCGCCGCTCATGGACAGGGCCGGATATTCCTGGCTGCTGGCGGTGTATGTGTTGACGACGAACTCGTCGCCTTGAGGCGCGCCGGCGGAATCGAAGAGTCTGGCGTCAATGGCCCAGCCGTCGCCGTCAGTGCCCAGGGTCTGCCAGGCGACGGCGAAATTGCCGCTCGAATCCATGCCGACCGACGGCAGAATCTGCCATCCGCCGGTTATGTTATTGACGATGATTTCCGATCCCTGAGCCGTACCGGAAGAATTATATCTTTGCGCGATGATTCCGTAGCCCGAACCGTCCTGTCCGTCGGAAGCCCAGGTCACGACGAAATCGCCGCTGGCGCTCATGGCGACATCCGGATCGCCCTGGTCGCCTGACGTGACGGTGTTGACCTGAAACTCGCCGCCCAGCGCCGCGCCGGATGCGTTGAAACGTTGTCCGTAGATTCCGCCGGAGTCGCCGTCCTGGGCCTGGGATTCCCAGACCACGACGAAATTGCCCGCGGCGTCCATGGCGATTTCCGGAATTTGCTGATTGCCGCCGGTGGTGGTGTTGACCGTGATCTCGGAGCCCTGGCGGACGCCGGAGGCGTTGTATCTTTGCGCTATGATATCGTAGTCTGAACCGCCGCTCTGGCCGTTGGATTGCCACGCCACGACGAAATCCCCGTCAGCGCCCATGGCGACCGCCGGTTTTTCCTGGCTTAACGTGATGGTGAAATTCACTTGGAATTCGGAGCCCTGCGGCGTTCCGAAATTATTAAAACGCTGTCCGAAAACGCCGGAACCGGAGCCGTCCTGCCCCTCGGAAAACCATACGACGACGAAGTTGCCGCTGCCGTCGGCGGCGACCTTCGCGTAATACTGATCCGCGGACGTGTAAGTATTGGCTTGAAACTCGCTGGGGCCGGGCGCGTCGGGCTGTTCCTTTTCCCACTGAATGAAATTTAAATCATTTTTCGACTGCGCGGCGTCGAAACCCGCGCCGGCGTCGTCAAATTGATTGTCGTCATTCAAATCGCATGTCAAAAGAAACAACCAAAGCGGCATCGCCGCGACGGCGAACAGCCGGATTAATCGGCGCATGATTCCTCCCGGGACTTGTTATTCATATATCACACCCTGCGCCCAATCCGACGGCGCCGGTCCCATAACGAATTCCAGGGTTCCGCCTTGCGCGATGTCGTCGTGATGGAACCAGGGCGTATCCAGATCCTCGCCGTTGAGTTTCACCGACTGCACGTAGATGTTTTCCTCCGAGGCGTTTTCCGCGGTGATGACGAGAGTGTTTTCGCCCATGCGGACCGTGGCCTTGGTGAAAATCGGACTGGCGATCATGTAGTCGCCGCTGCAAGGCGAAACGGGATAGAAACCCAGCGCCGCGAATACGTACCAGGCCGACAGCGTGCCGCCGTCGTCGTTGCCCTCGATGCCGTCGGGTTTCAGGCCGTATCGATATTTCATGATCCAGCGGGTCCAGTAGGCGGCTTTGTCCGGGCGGCCGATGTAATCGAATAAAAAGGCGGTGTGAATGTCCGGCTCGTTGCCGTGGTAATAGGAAAACGCCGGCAGGTAGGGGACCACCTCGGGAGCCGAGAACTCGAAAAACTGCGTCAATTCGGCATCGAGTTCGTCGACGCCGCCGAAAAGATCGATCAGGCCCGGAACGTCGTGGGGCGCGAACCAGCGCCAGTGCCGGCAGTTGCCCTCGGTGTACCAGTCGTAATACAGCCAGGGCGAAAAGCCGGATTCCCATTGCCCGGCGTCGTCTTTGCCCCAGAAGTATTTATACGTCGGATGCCACAGATTCTCGTAATTTTTCGAGCGATCCATGAACATGTCGTAGTCTTCTTCCTCGCCCAGGGCGTCGGCGATCTGAGCCAGGCAATAATCGTTGTACGCGTATTCCAAGGTCTTGGACACGGCGCCGCTGTGCTGCGTGCCCAGCCAGCCCCGGGAAGTCCACTCGTCGATTCCGTCGCGGCTGCCGTAAGGCTGCCCGCCCTGCACGGCGTGTTCACGCAGTCCGACGTACGCCGCGTCCAGGTCGAAGTCGGTCAGGCCTTTGACCCAGGCTTCGGCGATGACTGAATCGGAATGGGAGCCGATCATGCTGCCCGTATCGCCCAGGCCTTGCGCCCATTTGGGATAGGCGCCGCCCTGTTCGTACATTTTCATAAGAGAAACGACGAGATCGCGTCCGATTTTAGGGCGCAGCAACACCATGGCCGGGTGCAGGGTTCGGAAAGTATCCCATAGGGAAAGGTCCGTGTAATAGGTGAAATCGTCGTCCTGGTGCGTAGCCCGGTCGAATCCCACGTACACGCCGCCGTCTTCCGTAAAACTCGTGGGAAGAACGTAAAGGTGATAAAGCGCGGTGTAGAAAATCTTTCTCTGGGCCTCGGTTCCTCCTTCGACGAGAACGTCGCTTAAAAAGTCGGTCCAGACATTTTTCGATTCGGCGACGGCGGCGTCGAAATCCCAGTCGGCAATCTGCGCGTCCAGATTTTGCCGGGCCTGCTCGACGCTGACGATGGAAATGCCCACTTTGGCCAAAACCTGCGTTTTGCCCTGCGCGAATCCGACGTAGGCGCCGATGTCGTCGCCTTCGGTGAAGGCGCTGTCCGGAGTGCGGACATCGCTGCTGAATGTTCCGTAATCGGCGAATTCTTCAGAGAAGCGGGCGACGAAATAAATGGGCATTCCCCCATAGCGCCCGGAAAAGCCCCCGTTCTGATACGTGTAGCCGAAGACTTCCCGCGCGGCGGCGTCCACCGTCACATCGGCGTCATCGCAGTCGCCGGTTACGTTGGCGTAACTCACGTCGATGACAACGTAAGGAGCGTCGGCGACATCCGGGAAGGTATAGCGATGAAACCCTGAGTTCATGGCGCTGGTCAGTTCCACTTCCACGTCGAACCGGTCCAGATGCACGGAGTAATAGCCCGGAGACGCGCTCTCGTTTTCATGGCTGAAAACCGAACGATAGCCCGAATCCTTGATGCGCGCGTCGGTCATGCCCACCACCGGCATGAGATTGATATTGGCCAAATCCGTCGCGCCGGTGCCGGGAAGGTGCATGTGCGTGATGCCGCGAATCGTATTTTCCGGATAGTAATAGCCGCCGGCGTGTATCTTTTGAATGGCCAGATCGCCAATGGAAGTGTCCGGGGAAAGTTTGACCATGGAGTTCGGCAGATAAGGTCCGGGATTCAGCGCGGCCATGCCGTAAATCCAGCCGCCGGTGCCGATAAAGGGATTGACCCATTCCACCGGATCGTCGACGGGAGGCAGATCGTCGTCCAGGTCATCGTCGGCGTCGTCGTCGATGTCGTCATCCGCGTCATCGTCGGCGTCGTCATTCACGTCGTCATCCACATCGCCGGTGTCGTCGTCCGACGGCGAAGAATCATCGTTGTCGTCGTCATCGTCGCCGCATCCGGTAAACGGCGCCAGGGCAAGCGCTAAAATGAAAATGCAATAAAATACCCGCTTACAATTCATGACCACCTCGCATTGTCAGGTCGGGATACGCGTAATCCAAAAAGCTATTTTGTCATGTCGCCGCGGTGAAGGGAAGCCCGGCGTATCATCCCTTACGGAAAGTCGACCGGGCCGGCGGCGACAGCATTGGTATTGCCGAAAGAATCGGCCAGATCGCCGGCGCGAATTTCCATATGATGCGCCAATCCTCCTTGAGTTTTCGTAAACACCGCCTCGAAATGCCCTTCGTCGCTCATCGTCAATTCCAGGCTTTCTTCGCTGCCGCCGTCGACGACGATCGTGGCGGTGGCGGCGCCGCCGGGAACGGGCGCGTTGGAATCGGAACCGTAATCGGGATGGCGCATTCGATAGCCGTCGGGATTCGGCGGCCAGTAAGCGTCGCATTCCAGGAGGTACTCGCCTTCGCCCTGATCCGTGACGTTCAGGTTTTCGACAATCAAATCCGTGCTGGGAAGAATCTCGAAGGAGTTGCTGACGACCTCGTAGGCGGTGATTTCCTGCCCGTCCCAGGTGTTTCCTTCAACGCGGATGCGATAAATGCCCGGATCGATTTGCGCGTCCAGCTCCCACAGAATCGACCAATAGTGCTTCCGCTCGCTCGGAAAACGCCGGAGGAGAAAATTGGGCCGGGCTTCGTAATGGACCTCGATTTCGATCCCCGCGTCGGTCAGAGGCCTTCCGTCGGATTTCATGACCTGCGTAAAATCCCTTCCCTGCCGCCGCTCGACGTATACGCGGGGATTTCCTGTGCCGGAATATCCGCCGAGCCAGCCGAATTCGACGGTGTCGAAGCGTTCGTAACTCGACGCGACCTGCTGCGTGATGTTTCCGACGTTGATTCCCATCTCGTAGCCGCTGGGACAAAGGGAATAGGCCCAGGGGTGCGTCTGCAGGGGCGGCTGCCCGGTGATGTTGTCCTCGATTTCCGGCGTCGTGAGTTGCGCCGCCAGCAGAGCGTTTTCTCCGGCGAGCCAGTCTCCGAATTTGGGACCCCAGAAGTTCATGCCCATTTCGTATCCGCCCTGATACCAGTCCCATTCCGTCAGCAGGTACATCTGACTCGACATGGAGTAACCGAAGGAGACGATTTTGGCCGGATCCCAGCCCAGGCCGGTTTCGATTTGATCCCGCATTTCCTGAGAAAGCATCGCCGTGAGTTCGCCGGGCATGATCGCCAGGATATAATCCCCCAGCCGGATGTCCGCCACGTCGGTAACGTCGACGAACCACGTCCATTCCGGAACCCATGAGTTGTTCCACGCGCACGCCAGGTATCCGTCGGTGAGCGACGTCTCGGGATTGTCGCAGTCCACGACGGATATGTCGTCGAGGCCGAAGGCTTCGAGCACGCCGTCGTCCCCGCACATGAAGGCGCCGTCGGCGAACTCGACGAACTCGCCGGTGAGCGGGGCGACGTAGCCGAACTCTCCGTCTTCATAGCCGATGATTTCCCGGCTGACGTAAAGGCGCTTGTGAACCATCTCGAATTCCCAGTCGTGAACGGGGGTCAGGGAGTTGTAAACCTCGCGAAGCGCCAGTCCCGCCGCGCAGCCGAGATGTTCGAGTCGCTGGCGGCTGTTGTAGTCGCCGGAAAGCCGAGGCGCCGCGTCGCCGGCGGCGCCCTGCATGAACAGCACCGGGACCGGCGTGTCAAAAGTTTTCTCCAGGCCGAATTCCACGGCTCCCGGCGCGTCGGATTCCAAAAGCGTGGTTTGCAGACCCGTTCCGTGGATGGGAAATGAGACCAGCGCCGCCAGGGGGGAACCGTCCGCCTTGTCGATCCTCGCCATGAACAGGCGGTCTTCCTTGCCGGCGACGGGATCGTTCTGGCACCGCCGGTCGTAGAAAAATCTGTCGGTCGGATCGAAAGGCTCGACCACCGTCATGTCCATGGCGGCGGGCTCCAGATTTTCCATGCTCGCGGCGATGATCCGGGCGATGGAATCGGCGATGCGGCCCGTGATGATGTCGTCGTACGAGTCGGTGCCGGTCAGGCCGAAGGGAACGGGCATGGGATAAAAATGATCGGGACCCGAATGCGTATGCGTTCCCGACAGCCAGAGCTTTTCACGCAGGTCGACACCCGTGAGTTCACAAACCCGGTTGAGAACCTTCGCATATAAAATGGCGCCGACGAAAACGATGGGGGCGCGGGCGACGACCAGGCGGTCGGCGCCGTTGTCCAGGGTCAGAGCCTTGACGTCAAGGCGGTCGATGTATCCCGTCGATCCGCCCATGACCGTAGCCAGAGGATGCCATACGCCCTCGCGCACTCCGAAGCCGCCCATGCTGATTCCCACCGGCGCATAAAGATCGCCGACCGCCACGCCGGCATATAGAGGCGTCAGATCCCCGCCGCCCGGCGGCGCGCCTTCGCACGGCTGCGTGTCGTCGTCCAGATCGTCGTTGACGTCATCGTCCGCGTCGTCATTGACGTCATCATTCGCGTCGTCGTTCAAATCATCGTTGACGTCGTCATCGTCGTTCGTCGTGTCGTCGTCGGTCGCGTCCGCGTCGTCATCGTCATCATCGCCGCCGCAAGAGGCAAGAAAACAAATTGGAAGCAGCAAGAAAAGCAATGTCGCAAAAAAATATGTGAATCTCATTGGAATCCTTTTCACCTCCGGAATGTTTAATGCTTGTCGAAAGGACGCGCGAGTCCGCAAAAATAGCTTCGGCGGAAGTTTAAGGGCTTAATCTCCAATTAAGAAAATCAAAGGCGCTATCGTAAATAGAATGTTGACGCTGCCTCTATTTATCCTTCTTTTTCAAGGTCATCATTTTCGGTTTGGGCATGTTTTTCGCCGGTTTTTCTCCGGCAATGGCCGTCTGTTTCTTTTCTATCTCCGGATCAGCCGGTATCTTGGCGTCAAGGGAAATTTTCTCGATGTTGAAATAACTGCCGGCCTCGGAGGGCTTAACCCTTTCCTCCAACTCGGCGATTCGCTGGTCGAGATGCTCGAGACGCTTTTGATGGCGCTCGATTTTTTTCTGATCGCCTTCTCCTTCGGCCTTTTCGAGCTGTTGCGCCACTCTATCCCGGGATTTTTTCTGCCTTTCCAAAGACCTTTTGTCTCTTTCAACGCCGCTGCGGTCTTCGAAGTTGAAATTCCCGTTTTCAATCATCAGTTTGACCAGAGTCAGAGCTTGTCCCCGGCTGCCAGCCCTAATGCGGCTCGGTCCCGGACCTTCATCTTTGAAGTAACGGGATTTTCCTCCCTGACCGTGTCCGTCAAGAAAGAGATGATAACCCGCCGCTTTGGCCTTTAACTCATCACTTTCACTTTTCGTCATATGGCCGCATAAAACGAAAAGATCTGCCTTTCCTTGCAAGCGGGCCAATTCCTTCATGGCGAAATCGGCGGGATCGGTGATCTTGAACCGGCGGCCTTCGTACGGCGGCGCCGGGACTTGGGCTTCGGGTTCTTCGGCGGCTTTTTCGTTTTCTTCGCTTTGTCCCTCGATAATCGCGGTCAGTTTGGCGATCTGCGCGGCGGTGGCGGGAGACTGGTCTCCTTTCGATTTCAATTTGTCTAAAGCGCCGGTTAAGGCTTTAGTGTTATTAAGGCCTTTGTTGAATTTGTGCTGGGGCTTTTTCAAAGGTTTCGCGGCTCTGGGATCGTAATCCACGTTGGCCGGGACGATATTGAAGGCGCCGGGCCCCACGACGCCAACCAGGGCGATTCGATATCCGCTTCGTTCGATGATCCGGCTGCTTTCGAAGACGGCCTCGCCCGTTTCGGGATCGACCATATTGCCCGCCAGGATCGGAATCCCGCTTTCTTTTTGCAAAGCAACCAGCGATTCAAAATCGGGTTTGATATCCAGTTCGCCGGGCACAAAGGCGTCATATTTCAGCCTGGCCATCATCTCCTTGATGAGAGCCGCCTGCTGATCCTGCTTTTCCTGATTGCCTTTGGCTCTTTGCGTCGGAGCGTAGAAGCTGTCGCCCAGGTCCACGAATACGGCGTTTTGTTCGGTTTGATATTTTTTGACGGCGGGCACGAATCTGGCAAGACCGCCAGAAGGATGGGCGCCTCAACCGCACGGGGCGATTTCGCCCCACCGGTCCTGTTCGATCAGAAAATTGATTTGAGCTTCTTTCGCCTTTTCCGTTATGCCCTGTTGCGTGTCGCCGGCCTTTTCAGCGCACGCCAGCGGCAGCGCCAAAAGCAGGGCGATCACGATGAACCGTAATTTCGACATTGAATTTTCTCCAGAATTTAGGGCCTTATATGCTCCTTCTTACGAAGGAAGCATTGTATCCGCCGTAATATGAAAATCAACCGCTTTACTTTTTTCCCTCAAGATTCTTTCGCTTCTTTGTAATTCACCCGACTTGACGCACGTTTTATTGCGTGTTTATTCAAAAGGATTCGAGTCTTTGCAATCTTACCAGCCTCAAGGGTGGCTGCATGATCAAGAAAATCGTTTCCGGCGGGCAAAGCGGCGTGGACAGAGCGGCCCTGGACGCAGCATTGGAAAGCGGATTCCCCTGCGGCGGGTGGTGTCCGAAAGGACGCCCGGCCGAAGACGGACCCATCGATAAGAAATATCCGCTGACGGAAACTCCGAGCGACGCATACAGCCAGCGCACGCAGTGGAACGTACGCGACAGCGACGGCACCCTGATTCTGGCCCGAGGGGAAATCGAGGGCGGGACCGCTTTCACCGCCGCCATAGCCAGGCGCCTTGGCAAACCGTGCCTGATTATCGACCTGCGCCGGGGGCAGGACACGGCGAAAGTCAAACGCTGGATCGACAAAAACAAAATCGCCGTCCTGAACGTTGCCGGCCCCCGCGCCTCGAAGGAGCCGAAGGTTTACCGGGAAACCCTGAACTTCATGCGCATGCTGCTCGCATAAATCCCTTAATGAGCTAAAACTCCTTATCGTAATCTGATGGTTTTAAAATCACGGGATTGACATTTTCGCCGAATGTGCATAATTATGCGCTTTCCGTGGATAAATATTCATCCACGAAACGGCGGAAACATGACAAGCTCTCGAATCAAACTGGACCGGATCGCATCGTCCACGCGCAACGCGCACCTCTCGCCGGAGGTCACCCTCGGCAGCGAAGTAATCAGCCGCGAAGGTTATGTGGTGGCGGTTCGCATCAAAAACGAAAAATACAGCTACAACACGGTGGAAAACGTCCACGGCCGCATGGTCAAGCTTTGCCGGGGCGACGTGCTGGCCGGCGTTCTGGGTCACCGGCGCGCGCTGAAAGGATACGCCGGAGAGGTTCCCGACAGCCTCAAAGCCGGCGATGTGATTCACGTATTGAATCTCGGCGGGGTGTTGGGCCTTTGCACGGCGGGGAATCCGGAACTGGGGCCGCCATTCGAGGCGGAGGTTTTGGGCGCTATCCTCAAGTTTCCGGATCTCGGAGATCGGGTCGGGACTCCGGCGCATATTTTCGACGGCGCCGTCAAATCCGCCGATCATCTTAAGTGCGCGGCGCCGGTTTTGTTCGTGGCCGGAACGTGCATGAACTCCGGGAAAACCGTCGCCGCCACGGAAATCATCCGCACCCTAAGCAACCAGGGCCTGAAAATCGCCGCCTGCAAGATGACCGGCGTCAGCCTCATGCGGGACGTTCTGGGCATGTCCGACGCGGGAGCGTGCGAGGTGGTGGATTTCACCGATCTGGGCGTCGCCACGACCGGCGGCGCCGATCCCGTTCCCGTGGCCAAGGGGATGCTGAATCATCTGGCGCAATTAAATCCCGATCTGATCGTGGCCGAACTCGGCGACGGCATACTCGGCGAATACGGCGTGGATGCGCTTTTAGGCGACAAGGAACTGATGAGCGCGGCGTGCTGTCACGTGGTCTGCGCACCGGACCCGGTGGCGATCTACGGCGCGCATCGGATTTACACAAAAAATTTCGGCCTGACCGTCCACGCGGCCGCCGGGCCCGTGACCGACAATGCCGTCGGCCGGGATTACATCAAAAAGAACCTGAGTATCCCGGCCTGCAACGCGCGTCACGATATTCGCGGGCTGGCAGACGTGGTGCTGAAAAACCTGCGGGGATGGGAGGCGGCGTCATGAAAATTGCAAAGCCGCACGCCGTTGTCCTGGGCGCGGGGGGACTCGCCGGAGGCGAACTGCTTCGGCTGCTTTCGGCGCACCCGGCCGGTTTTCGCATCACCGCCCTGTCGAAAAGCGGCGCGGGAAAACCGGCCGCCGATGTTCACAAGGCGCTTTTGCATTGCCCGGCGATAGAGTTTTGCGATCTGCCTGTCGAAAGCGCGTGCGAAGACGCCGACGTGGTTTTCTGCGCGCTGCCTCACGGGCAAAGCCAGGGGCTTATGCGCCAGATCTTAAGCGCCGGGCCGATATGCGTGGTCGATCTGGCGGCGGATTTTCGCCTCCGCGACGCGGCGCGGTTTGAAGAATATTTCGGCTCCCACGAAAGCCCGGATTTGATCGAGCGATTCGCTTACGGCCTGCCGGAAATTTACGCGGATCAAATCCGTGAAAAGCGCCTTGTCGCCAATCCGGGATGCTTCGCCACGGCGGCGCAGCTTCTGCTTCTGCCATTGGCGTCTTTTAAGGTTCTTCCCGAGACGACGGCGGTGTTCGCCGTCACCGGTTCTTCAGGTTCCGGGATCAGGGCGAAAGCCGGAACTCACCATCCTTTTCGCGCCAACAATTTCTACTCCTACAAAATGCTCGCCCATCAGCACGAGCCGGAAATCGCGCAAACCCTCGGCGCATTGACGGGTACGCCGGCGCGCTGCCGCCTTCTGGCGCACTCCGGCTCTTTCGTCCGGGGCATTCACGCCACGTGCCATCTTTCCGACGAGCGTTTGTCTTCCATGAAAGTCTCGGAAGTCTACGACGATTATTATCAAAAGGATCCTTTCGTGACGGTTCTGGACCGGCCGCCGGAGGTCGCCGAAGTCGCGGCCACGAACCACGTCCATATCGGCGTCGCGCAACAAGGCGGCGAGATTCAGGTCAGCCTGGCGCTGGACAACCTCGTCAAAGGCGCCGCCGGCCAGGCGATTGAAAACATGAATCTCGTTTGCGGCTACGATCAAACAGACGGCCTGACCTTCCCAGGAGTGTTTCCATGTTGAGCAATCTTCCGGAGCTGCCCGTATATCATCAGTATCCCCTGACCCTCGTTTCCGGAGCCGGAGCCCTGGTCTGCGACGAAGCCGGAAACGTGTACCTGGACATGTACGGCGGCCATGCCGTCGCGGCGACGGGGCACTGCCATCCCCGCGTCGTCAAGGCGATCCAGAAGCAAGCCGAGAAGCTTCTGTTTTATTCCAACGCGGTTCACATTCCGGTGCGCAACGCGCTTTGCAAAAAACTGGTCCGGATGGGGCCGGAAGGAACCGAAGCGGTATTTTTGTGCAACAGCGGGGCCGAGGCCAACGAAAACGCCTTGACGCTGGCGCGCCTGATAACGAATCGAAGCAAAATCGTCTCGTTTACCGGCGGTTTTCACGGAAGAACTTTGCAGACCCTTTCTCTTTGCGGGATCGACAAGTACCGCGCGCTCACGACGATTGACGGCGAGCCGCTTTTTAAGCACGGGGTGATCGCGCCATTCAACGACGCGAAGGCCGCCGCGGAACTTATCGATAAATCGTGCGCGGCGGTGATCGTTGAACCGGTGCAGGGACTGGCCGGCTGCTTCGCGGCCACAGGTGAATTTCTAAAAAGCCTGCGCAAGGCCTGCGACAAAACCGGCGCCGTGCTCATCTTTGACGAAGTGCAATGCGGCACGGGCCGTTGCGGCGCCTTCGTGGCGTCCATGCTCACGGGCGTTGCGCCGGATATCACCACGTTGGCCAAGGGCCTCGGAGGCGGTTTTCCCATCGGCGCGGTCCTGACGAATCACCGGGGCGTTGAAGCGGCGGCGCCCGGGCTTATGGGTTCGACTTTCGGAGGAGGGCCGACGGCCTGCGCGGCGGCGCTGGCGAATTTGCGCGTGATGGAATCGGAGCAAATGATCGCAAACGCCCGTAAGATCGGCGACCGAATGAAAAAAGCCCTTTTGAAGATTCCCGGCGTCGTCGAAGTGCGCGGCGCGGGACTTTTGCTGGGTGCGGCGCTGGATCGCAAGGCCAGGCCGGTCATGGATAAACTGCTCGCCAAGTACAAAATCATCATCGGCGCATCGGTTTGCGAAAACACCCTTCGCGTCATGCCGCCGCTGAACCTGAGCGCGGATTCGGCGGATCACTTCACCGACTGTTTCGCCAAAGTGCTCGCCGACAAGGAAAACTAAAATATGCTGGAACAGATCATCGCCTTGAACAAAGCCGCGCCTTATTTGCGACATTACCGAAAAAAAACTTTCGTGATTAAACTGGGCGGCGCCGTGTTGGCCGATGCCGAGACCGCCGATGCGATCGCCCGGCAAGCCGCGCTTTTAGCCGATCTGGGCATCCGCATCGTCGTCGTTCACGGCGGCGGCGCCCAGGCCTCGAAAATCTCCCGGCTGCTGGGCAGCGAGCCGCGATTCGTCGCCGGGCGGCGCATCACCGACGACGCGGCCCTTGACGCGGCGAAAATGGCCTTCGCGGGCTCTGTGAACGTGGACCTGGTTTGCGCCCTGCGCCGCCACGGCGCGCGCAGCGTGGGCTGCTCGGGAATCGACGGGAGTCTCGTTGTCGCGGATAAACGCCCGCCGGTAAAAATCATCGACGACGACGGCGTGCAAAAAGAAGTGGACTTCGGCCACGTTGGCGACGTTCGCGCCGTCAACACGTCGCTTTTGCTGCGCCTTCTGGACGCCGATTTCATGCCCGTGGTCTGCTGCCTGGCGTCGGATGAAAAAGGAAACGCCCTTAATATCAACGCCGATACGACGGCCGAATCCCTGGCCATGGCCCTGAATGCCGAAAAACTCATTTTCATTACGGACCGCCCCGGAATCCTTCGCGATCCGAAAGACGAAAGCTCGCTGATACCGTTCGCCGACGCGAGCGACCTGGATGAGATGCTGGAATCGGGCATGATGTCCGGCGGCATGCGACCGAAAGCCGAGGCGTGCATCCGCGCGGTGGGCGGCGGCGTCAAGCGCACGCACATCATCAGCGGCCTGATTCCGAAATCGCTTCTGGTGGAGGTGTTTACGGGCGAGGGATGCGGAACGATGATCGTGGACAAGCGGGAAAAGGAAATTTATCAAACGCAGGAGAAGCCATGAGCGAAACGACCAAACGCCGTTCGCTGATTCGTGAAATTGTTTTGGCGCAGGCCGTGACCACGCAGGGGCAACTCGTGAGCCTGCTTAAAAAACGCGGCGTCAAATCCACGCAGGCCTCCATATCCCGGGACATCGTCGCCCTGGGCCTCGTCAAGGTGGGCGGCTATTACACGATCAGCAAGGATCCCACGGCTTCCTCCACGTTGAAACGGACGATGGAAGGGCGGATTCACCGCGTGCGCCGCGCCGGCGACAGCCTGATCGTGCTGACCACGGATCCGGGAATCGCCTCCATCGTGGCCCTGACCCTGGACCGCGCCCGGTGGCCGTCGGTGGCCGGCACTATCGCCGGAGACGACACGGTTTTCGTGGCGTGCGACGGCGCGGCGGCGCAAAAGGAAACGATCAAATCCCTGAAAGAGCTTGCCCCGGAAGCCTTTCTGTAAACTATACGAGGACAAACGAGCATGAAGGATAAAAAAGTAAACAGCGTTGTTTTGGCCTATTCCGGCGGCCTGGATACATCCATTCTCATCACCTGGCTCAAGGAGCATTACGGATGCCGCGTCACGGCTTATACCGCGGACCTGGGGCAGGGCGACGGCGAGCTGCAGGGATTGGAGCAGCGGGCGCTGGAATCCGGCGCGGATAAATTCATCGCCGAGGATCTGCAGGATGAATTCTGCTCCGATTATCTCTTTCCCATGATCCGGGCCGGTGCGGTTTACGAGGGCCGCTACCTTTTGGGCACGAGCATCGCCCGCCCGCTGATCGCCAAACATATGATTCAGACCGCGGAAAAAGTGGGCGCCGACGCCGTGGCCCACGGATGCACCGGCAAGGGCAACGACCAGGTGCGCTTCGAGCTGGCGTTCAAGGCGTTCAATCCGAAAATCAAGGTGATCGCCCCGTGGCGTTTCTGGGACATCCGATCCCGCGAGGACGCCATCAATTACGCCCGCGAGAAGGGCATCCGCCTGACCGTGGACGAAACAAAGATCTACAGCCACGACCGCAACCTCTGGCATCTGTCCAGCGAAGGCGGCGAACTGGAAGATCCATGGCGCAGTCCGCCGGACAAGGTTTTCAAGCTGACAAAATCGCCGTGGGAAGCGCCGGACGAGGGCCGGGAAGTCATCATCGATTTCGAGAAAGGATGCCCTGTAGCCGTGGACGGGCAAAAACTCGGTCCCTCGGCGCTGCTTGTGGTTCTCAACGAAATGGGCCGGGACCACGGCGTCGGCCGCGTGGACATGGTGGAAAACCGCCTCGTGGGCATGAAAAGCCGCGGCGTGTACGAAACCCCCGGCGGGACGATTCTGCGCACGGCGCATCACGAACTCGAAAGCCTGGTGCTGGACGCGGAAACCATGCATTACAAGGAGCAGATCGCGCCGAAATACGCCGAGCTGATTTACAACGGCCGCTACTTCGTCCCGCTGCGCGAAGCCCTGGACGCCTTCGTGACCGAGACGCAGCACAACGTGACCGGGCAGGTGCGGCTGATGTTGTATAAGGGAAGCGTCATCGTACGCGGACGGCGTTCTCCTTACTCGCTGTATCGGGAGGATTTCGCCACCTTCGGCAAGGACGACGTGTACGATCAGGGCGACGCGGAAGGATTCATCAATCTCTTCGGCCTGCCCATCAAGGTGCGCGCCCTCATCGAGATGGAGGGCGGCGAGTCCATGGTAGGCTATCGGGCGCCGAATTATTCGACTTTCAAAAGGGATTAGCGCATGAGCCTCTACGACGGGAGAATCAAGGGCAAGGCCGACGAGGTCATGGACCTCATCAACCGTTCGCTTCCCATCGACATCCGCCTTCTCCCGTATGATCTGCGCACCAACCGGGCCTGGGCCGGGGAATTGCGGCGCCTGGGGCTTTTTACCGATGACGATTACGACGCCATCCTCGCGGCGCTGGACGAGATCGGGGAAATGGCCCGCGCCGGGGCGTTTCATCCGCTTCCCGACGACGAGGACGTGCATACGCTGGTGGAGCGGCTGCTGACTGAAAAAGTCGGGCGCGCCGGGCAGATGATTCACGCCGGACGCAGCCGCAACGATCAGGTGGTCTGCGACTTTCGCATGGCCGCGCGGGATCTGCTCGATGAATTGATGACGGAGTTATCCGGCGCTATCGGCAACCTGGCGGATCTGGCCGAAAGCCACGCGGAAACGATCATGGCCGGCACGACGCATTTGCAGCCCGCGCAGCCCGTTACGCTGGGGCATTTCCTTTGCTCCGCGGCGTTCGCATTGCTTCGCGATTTGCAGCGCGCGCGGGATGCGAAAAAGCGCACGAACCTTTGTCCGCTGGGAGCAGGCGCGCTGGCGGGATCGGGATTCGCCGTGGACCGCGAGGCGTTGGCAAAGGCTTTGGGATTCGACGGCGCAATCGGCAACGCCATGGACGCGGTGAGCGACCGGGACTTCGCGCAGGAGATCGCCGCCGCGTGCGCAATTTTGTGCGGGCATCTTTCCCGCTACGCGGAGCAGTTCGTGATCTGGTCTAATCCGAACTTCGAGTACGTTCGTTTCGGCGACGGTTTTTCCACGGGCTCTTCCATGATGCCGCAAAAACGCAATCCCGACGCCATGGAGCTTGTGCGCGCCAAGGCGGCGCGGTGCATCGGCAATTTGACGATGCTTGCGACGCTGACCAAAGGCGTGCCTTTGTCGTATGCGAAAGATCTGCAGGAAGATAAGGAAGCGCTTTTCGACAGCCTGGATACGGCTTTGCTGTGCGTGCGCGTATTCGATAAAGCGCTGGCTACGGCGAGCTTCGACGAGAAATCCATGGCCCTGGGATTGACCGGAGATCTTCTCGCCACGGAAGTCGCCGACGCGCTGGTGATGGCCGGCGTCCCTTTTCGCGCGGCGCACGAGCGCGTCGGATCATTCGTGACGGATCTGGAAAAAGACGGCCGAAGCATCCTTGACGCCATGCACGATGAACTGACGCAAGCATTTCCGGAACTCACCGGCAAGCCCCTGCCGGATTTCCAGTCCGCCGTCGCGCGCCGCACCGTCACCGGCGGAACCTCGCCGCAAAGCGTGCGCGAGCAGGTGCGCGAAATCAGGAAAGTGATTAGCGGATAGCGATTAGCGGGTAGTGATTAGCGGATAGCGGTTAGTGGTTAGTGGTTAGTGATTAGTGGATAGTGGTTAGTGGATAGTGATTTAGCCTCTTGCAAAATTGTTGTATCCTCAATCTGGCTATTAAATACCAACCAGCACAGGCGAGGGCGCCTGTGCCACACGCGCTGTGGCCGGCAATCGTTTTTCTATGGCACATCACGTGTGGCACAGCCGCCCCCGGCTGTGTTTGCTTTGAAATCATGCATGCGCAACATAATCAGAAACGACTTCGTAGATAGTTTTGCAAGTGGCTAGATTAGTGGATAGTGATTAGTGGATAGCGGCTAGTGATCAGTTTAGAGCCCGTCAGGGCGGCACAATATTAGCCCCGTGCGTGAGCGCGGGGGATAGGGTCCCAACGATTTTCAAAGCCCGTTTTAACGGGCGACAGGGGAAAACCAAGGGAAATTGCGTCGCCCCCTTTTCCGCCTTCGCTTCCAACTTCGCCCCTGCTTCGCCGAGGCTTCGTGTTTCCTCGGTGGGCCGACTAACGCACGCAACGCGTGTAATTGACGTTGCCGAGGCTGTCGTTGAAGACGCGGCCGTTGGAGAAATTGACGCCCCACGCGCGGTTGTCGTCGTCCGCGACCGGCGAAGACGACCAAACCCAGGAAATCTCACCGGTCATTCCGTCCGGCCAGTAAGCGCCGCCCTCGCCGGGACCCTCAAGAAATTCGCATCCCTGGCATGAATCGTTAAAGCAAAAGAAGTCCGTGCAACTATCCGTCACGTCGCAGGAGCCGCCGAGTTCGGTCTCTTCGCAGCCGTCAATCAGGGAGCGCAGTTCGCTGATGGTCGGCAAACGCCAGTCATCATGGCCGTCGAAGTCAAGATTCTCGCAGTACCCGATGGCTGAATTCCAGGCCATATAGTATTCGGACGGCGGGTTCTGCCATTTCAAACCGTCGTCATCGTCGTCATCGTCGAATGCCGTATCGTCATCACCGGAATCATCATCGTCGTCGCCATCGTCGAATGCCGTATCGTCATCACCGGAATTATCATCGTCGTCATCGTCCGACGAATCGTCATCATCGTCTCCCCCGCAGGAGCCAAAGATCCCGAAAACCATGAACAGCACCGCCAAGAGCGCCAGGAAATAAAACCTTCCCACAGACTTCTCCTATAAAAACTGATCCAATACGGAAGGAATTATATGGCAAAGTCAGACAAAATTAAAGGTTATTTTGAATCACCCAGACCGAATTCGAGATGCTGAATCACCCGGGCTGCAATCTATCGCCCTGGCAGGCTGAGTCGGATAGGCTGTCGGGTTCGCCGCACCGTCACCGGCGGAACCTCGCTGCAAAGCGCGCGTGTGCATGTGCGGGAAATCTGGAAAGTGGTCAGCGGCTACCCCGCATTTTCCACCAGGTTTTGTTGCGAGGGTGAGGGGCCGGTGAGAAATGCGCGGCGGCCGCCAGGCGCGCGTGAGCAGGCCCGCAAACTTCTCGATGAATAGTCTCTTACGTCACTGAAGTTAGAATACCCTTCTCAAAAAGGATTTAGGGTCTGACTTGAAAAAATCCGCGAATTTATTTCGCGGACAATCCATGGAAATTGTCATTTATGGAAAAGTGAAACGCAATTATGAAATAACACCATATTGCCGTCGATGAATGAAGGACCGGGTCCTCCTGTTGCCCGCTAAAGCGGGCTTGAATGAGTATGGGCTTATGTCTTCATACCGGCGCTGACCCTTCGACTTCGCTCAGGGCAGGCGCACCGGCCTATTAACTTTCGCCTCTTGCGAGGCTTGGCTGATTTTTCGCCTCAAATTTATTTGACCCACGAGGCTTGCCTGGGCTTCAACCATGATATATTCGTGGGCTAAACCTGATTGATTCTTGCTGGGAAAATCCGCAAAATTCTTTATCAAACAACGCATATGTCTTTGAAATTTCAAATATCTTTAGCTAGGATCTTACTGCGGCGCAGCGATTGGGACTTGAGGACAAAGGTTTCGTAAACGGTTTTACTTCCTTGTGAAATAGGACATTAGAACTCACGCCATGGCAACCGGTGCAAAGAAAAGTCTTTTCGTGAACATTATCCTGGGCGTTTTGATAACCGTCGGCTCTCTCGTCGGCGCCACGTTCCTGACGATGGGCGTTATCATTTTTATGAACATTGTCATGGTGGGCAGATGCCTTCCGCAGACGCTGGCTTTAACGCCCTTTGCGTTGATTGTTCCGCTTCTTTTTTTCCTGGCGTTTTGGCTATGGAGAAAGCCTCCGGAAAAACGCGTCCCTTGGGCGGCTTTTTCTGTTTTAATGTTGGCTGTCTTTTGCACGGGCTGGATTCTTTTTCACTGGGGTCCGGCGGCCGCGAAAAACCATTTGTGGCGTGAATATGATTACCCCGCCAGTGCGCGATCAGCCGGGCGAAACGCGAAACTCGCGCAGGAAGTGCGCTTCTCGGAGCTCAAGGAAAAGGATTCCACGCCAATTTATTCTTCAAACCTGGATGAGCTTCTTTCCTACGACCGGAATCTTACCGACGATACGGAAGTCACGTTTACGTTCATTTCCGCAACAACTTCCGGATTCACCTTTGAAACGATCCACAAACGCTGCGGCGAGGCTTTCACCTTCACCGAATGATGGAGTGTTGATGCGATTCATCAATAAAAAAGCCTGACTTGTCCAGACGAAGCTTTAGCGAAGTCGGAAGCGCGAAAGTTCATAGGCCGGTGCGTTATAGACTGTCAATAAACGTGCAGAACAAGCAAGCCACACCATGTCATTCCGAGCGAGCCCTTTAGGGCGAGTCGAGGAATCCCGTTAATGAGATGTTGTCGCCTTGCTGAAATGTGAGTGTTAACGACAGATTTACGCTTCATTAAAGGGATTCCTCCACTTCGCTTCGCTCCGGTCGGAATGACATTAACGGGGCCTTTTTATTTAACGATAATCCTCAGTCGTCAGGCCGAAGATTAAATCGTCATGCAACGCGTCTCCCACGCTGTGATGGCGGGGCAGGCGTCCGTATTGCGTGAAGCCGATGGATTTTAAAAGCGCGATGGCGCCGTCGTTAAACGCGCCGGTTTGCGCAATGGCCTTGTTGATCTTTTTGCCTTTGAATAAAAGTTCCAACAGCAGCCCGACGGCCTGTTTCGCAAAGCCGCGTCCGCGATATTCGGGTGCGATTATAAAGCCGATCTCCACGGTGCGATTGCGCGGATTCCAGTCGAACCAGCTCACGCGCCCCGCAAGCCGATCACCCTCTTTCAACCGGACGGCGTACATCTGTTTGTCGTCATCGGTTTGCCGCCGGCGAAAACGCTCGATCAATTCCTCGGGCGTGCGTATTTTATACGGCCGGCAGGTCAGGCGCTCCGGCCCGCCGGCAATAAACCACTCCTGCATAACGGCAAGCTCTTTTTCTTCCACCGGCGCGAGCCTGACGCGGTCGCCCGCTGTAACCGAATCATTCAGTGAAGTAGAGTGGTCCATATCACGCATGATCCATTTTCCCTTGTCGTATCCTCAAATCTCGCGCGTGATTTCGAAAACGCACTGCGTTGCGCCCATGGCCGCGCACTCGGTTTCTTTGGCGACAAGTTTTTCGCCGGAGATCGCACCGGCGTATCCGGCGACGATGCCCGCGTAGAAACGGCAGACCGGCTTGTCGGACGGTCCGAGCCAGCGCGCTTCCTGGGAATTCGTGAGCATCACTTTCAGCGGAAAAGATGAAAAGTCGAATTCCAGATGTCCCCAGCCGCCCTCGTCGGTGATCAGCTTCGACATCATCTTCATAACGTTTCCGAAAAAGCGCGCCATGGCCGGATCGCTTTGCACTTCTTCAAGCAGGTTCGCGTTGTGTATCAGCGGCGTCAGCGCCGCCGGCGCCCAGCGTCCGCCTTCAAGGGCTTGCGTCACTTCCCATTCGCACAAGCGTCGGCCCATTTCATAAAGCGCTTCGTTTTTTTCCATTTCGCCGACGCGCTCGGCCAGCGTGTCGTGGAGCAGGTGAATGATCTTGGCGCCCGCCATGATTTCCTCGACGCCGCCGATGCCGATGCGCCCGGCTTTTAAATCCACGTCGTGAATCTCAAAAGCGGATGCGCCCATGAAAGCGCGCGGAAAAACCATCATGCGTTTTCCCAATAGTGGTGCGTTGGCCACAGGCCTGAGCAGCGCCTTGATTAATAGCGGGTGCCTGCCCGCAAAATCCATCACGCCGTTGAGCACGGCAAGTTGCATATTTTTCGATAGAGTCATGTTTTCCTCGAACGGCGTCGCGTCAATCGAATTTATAAATATCGGCCTATTTCCCTTCTTCGCTCGTCGTTTCATAGCCTTTGCCGAAGGCCATGTATGCGCGTATGAAAGTTTCGGTCACCGGACCCATCAGTTGCGAGGGGCGCAGGTTGCCCGCGGCTACCGCGTCGGCCATTTTCGCGCCCAGGTCCCGGGCCTGCGCGAGTTGCCCGTCGGTAAGCTTGCGCAGGAAAAAGACCTGATGCCAATCGTCGTCGGTTTTGGGCGCCTTTGTCAGGTGCGCGTCGGCGTAGATGTCGCCGACCCAGGAGCTGTTAAGTCCGGAAAGCATTGCGTCTTTAAGCCACGGCGTCGGATCGCAGTATTTACGAAGCCTGCCGGGCATGCCCCCGGCGCTGACGATGCTGGCGACGGCGTAGACCTTGTCGGTTCTGCGCGGCTGGGGACAAACTTTCATGCCGCCGAGGTCGCCGCCGGTTTTGCTGATGCGAAACGTGATGCGTTCGATGAACTGCACCATTCTTCCCGACGCGTATCCGTTGTGTACCGGCGATCCGAAGATGACGCCGTCGGCCTCGTCCATTTTCCGGAGTATCGGCGTCACGTCGTCGTCGACGGCGCATGGGCCCAATGGCGCGGAGTCCAGGTCCCGATAGCACATCAGGCAATTTTTGCACCACCCGATATTCTGATCCAAGAGATGGATCATCTCGATTTCGGCGCTCTTTGAGGCGGCGCCTTCCAGAGCGCTTTGCATGAGTTTGGTGGTCGTTCCATTTTTACGATGCGAGCCGTTGATTGCCAGAATTTTCATGAGCCTTCCCCTGCGGATTTTGCTGAAGTTCTGATGTATTTTCATACGGGCTTTGCGCGGATTGTCAATGGAGGCTTAAGGGGAAAGGGTAGGAGCGGTTTCCAACCGCGATAAATAGAACCGAAACCGAGTGAAACGGTTTTCAACCGCGATTTCAAAGAGCCTCACAAGAGGCGAAAGTCAATAGGCCGGCGGGTGGACAAGCTTCCCAGCCCGAGCTTGCAAGGGCGCTTATCCGTGCATTGTTATATTAATGCTTACTCAAGCATAAAAGACACGGACAAACGTAAGCTCACTGGCGTTCGCATACGACTTGTCCATGCCACCCGCATCAAGATTCAAAATGGATTTTAATATCCGAAATTATAATCCCGCGAGGAGAAAGATCATATATCCCGCGTATGAGGCGAAGAAAAGGCCGCCCTGCCAGCGCTTGACCGAATCGCCCAGCTTGGAAAACACGATCAGCATGGCGGCGACGGCCAGCATGACGGCGATGTCGATGATCCGGCCCCGGTTCAGTGCCGCGGGAACGGCGCGCACCGTCGAGGTCGCGCCTAAAACGAGCAGCACGTTGGAGATGTTGCTGCCCACGAGATTCCCGATGCCGATGGCCGTTTGGCCCCTGGTCACGGCGATCAGCGATGTGGCCAGTTCGGGCAGGCTCGTGTCCAGCGCCACGAGGGTCAGGCCGATGACCCGCTGGGAGATGCCGAAATAATCCGCCACGGTGCGCGCGCCTTCGACGATGGCGTGGGAGCCCCCTACGAGCATGGCGATTCCGGCGACGATGAGAAAGGAATTGTAGAACGTGGAATTTTTCAGGCCGGACTCTTTGCCGTCGGCGATGTCGATGACTTCGTCTTCGATGTTCTTCGGCGCGGTCTTTCTGTGCCGCACCATCCAGTAGATATACGCTATCGCCGAGACCAGAAAAATGATCCCGTCGATGCGCCCGATGACGCCGTCGAGGGCTATAACGGGAATAGCCGCGGAAGAGACGAACATGATCGGCAGAAAAGGCAGGACGCCTTTTTCCAGCGCGATGGGCGTGATCATGGCGCAAAGGCCCAGAACCAGGGCGATGTTGCAGGTGTTGGAGCCGACCACGTTGCCGAAGGCGATGTCCGTGTGCCCGGCGATGGCCGCCATCATGCTCACCGCCAGTTCCGGGGCGCTGGTGCCCACGGCCACGATGGTCAGTCCGACGATCAGCGGCTCGACGCCGAAGGAAATCGCCAGACGGCCGGCGCCGCGCACAAGGATATCCGCCCCGAAAATCAGGACGAACAATCCGACGGTTAAAAATGCAACGGCAAGCAGCACGATTTCTCCAAAAAAAGGAATCGATCATTCCCTACAGCGCACGTTGATACACTAACTGGGCCTTTGATCCAAGGTGAAATTGAATGAAACGCTCAAAAAATGCGGCGTTTTATTTGCACAAAGGGTGCGGCATAAGAATATTTCGACGGCGTTAATTTCGAAAACGATTTTCCACAAATGGAAAATCAGGCAGTCGGCCGACCGGCAAGTCCCGGCGTTTACGTGAGCTGGACCGTGACCTGCTTGCCGTCGAATTTGACTTTTTTCATGGAGTTGCGAACCCTTTGGGCCGCCTTTTTATCCACATCGAAAACAGAATAATCCTGCTTGATTCTGATCGCGCCGATCATTTGCGATTTGATCCCGGCTTTGTCGCATACCAGGCGAAGAATCGCTCCCTTGTTGGCGTTGTGCTGGCGCCCGATGCTGATGGAAAAGCGCAATGATTCCACGGGATTTTGATAGGCTTTCTGATAGCCGCCTTTACGGAACGCATCCCGCCTGGGTTTCCTGCCGTCCGCCGGGCGGCCGTTCGGAAATTTTTTCGGCGGCCTGCCGAGTTCGCCGCCGGCGTCGATATCCGGCGCGTTGCGATAGGAATTCAGCAGAGGATCGAACTGCCTGGAAAGAAACAGATTGATCACTTCTTCTTTGGACAAATCCCCGAAGGCTTCGTAGATCTGGGGAAGGAACGGCTCGATGTCCCGGCACTCGGTCTGCGAATTCGCCACGTCTTTCGCGTAGGCGACCAGCTGATTGCGGCAGATGGCCTCGCCGTTGAAAATTTTACGAATTTTGAATTGAATTTTGGATATTCTTTCCAGTTGTTTGATGCGGAACATTTCCCGCGGATTGATCAGGGCAATGGAATATCCGGATTTTCCGGCCCGGGCGGTTCTGCCGCCGCGGTGCGTGTAAACCATGGCGTCGTCAGGGAGCGTATAATTGATGACATGCGTAATATCGTCCACGTCGAGACCTCGGGCGGCGACGTCGGTGGCCACCATAATCCGGATGCTCTTCTGGCGGAATTTGCGCATCACGTAATCCCGCTGGGCCTGGGAAAGATCGCCGTGAATGGCTTCGGCCCGGTATCCGTGACTCATCAATCTTTCCGCCACTTCCTGCGTGTCGCGGCGGGTGCGGCAAAAAACCAGGCCGAAAATGTCCGGCGTGGCGTCGAGAATTCTCCTGAGCGCCTGATACCGGTGCTTTTCCTGCATGACATAATAGTGGTGCTCGATGTTTTCGGCGGCCAGATTCTTACTTCCGATAGTCACTTCCACCGGATCGCTCTGGTACTTGGAAGCCAGCAGGGCTACTTCCTTCGGCATGGTGGCGGAAAAAAGCCAGATTTTGGCGTGGTCGGCAACTTCGTGCAGGATGGCGTCGATATCTTCCTTGAAACCCATGTTGAGCATTTCATCGGCTTCATCCAAAACGGCGCACGTGACTTTGGAAAGGCTTACAGCCCTTCTTCGGATCAGATCGCATAGCCGGCCCGGCGTCGCCACCACGATCTGACTTCCTTTTTTTAGCTCCTGCGTCTGCCCCATGATCGACGCGCCGCCGTAAACGGCCGTGATCTGCACGCCTTTTAGTTTCGCCGCAAACTTTTTCAAATCTTCCGTGACCTGGATGCACAATTCGCGCGTGGGGCAGATGATGATTCCCTGCGGCTGCCGGTCTTTCGGATCGAGCCTGTGAAGCATGGGCAGACCGTAGGCGCCGGTTTTGCCGGTGCCGGTTTGCGCCAGCCCGATGAAGTCGTTCTCGCCGTCCAACAGGGCGGGAATCGCCTCTTGCTGAATGGGAGTCGGCGTTTCGAATTTTAGTTTTACAAGCGCTTCCAGCAGATGATCGTTAAGGCCCAGTTCGTGAAAACTCATTTTTCCTCATTTCCTTATCAAGGCTTCGCTTAAACGCCGGTTTTTTGAAAAACCGCACTTTAACCGCGCATGCGTTTCGTAAAAAAAGCCATGCGGCATTTCGCCGTCATCGCCGATTCGCTCACGCGGCCAAAGGCTTTGCGCTTAAGACTCATTTTTTTACTGAATAATTTGGCGCCCCGGCCTTTTTATGGAAAACGAACTAAGACTCGCACTTCACGTCACGTATCGTGTCGCTCACATTTTTGCCCGCCGACGAAAATAATCGGAGGCATAATCCGAAAGCAGATCGCATCGGATGGAAGGTCTGGGATTCCCAATTATCACGAAGCGGGAAAAATCTTACTGATTCACTGTCCTTGTCATGGACGTTCCCGCTACAACAAGAGCGGGCTATATATAGGGCAACGAGAATAAAAGCAAGGAAATATATCGCCGAGGTATTAAAACGCAAAAATACCGACGGGCCTCGTTTTTTAAAATGCGGGCATTAAGGAGAGGGGACTTTCTTGCCCTTTGCTCGGCTCGGCGTTAAAGTCGGTTTTCTTAAAGGGGAGTAAAAACTTGCGGCGTAAAGCATCGTTTAACGGGAGAATCCCATGGCAAAAGCGAAAAAAACTGACGGTTTGACTATCGAAAAGATTATGAAGGTGGAGCGCGCCGGAGCCCCGCACGTTTCGCCCGATGGACACAGCGTGGCTTTCGTTTCGGAAAAACACGATCTGAAAACGAACAAAGTCAAAAGGACGATCAAGCTCCTTTGTCTCAAGACGAAAAAGATCACCGAACTGACGCCGGGGCCCGGCAATCACACGCAGCCCGCGTGGTCGCCCGACGGCAAATACCTGGCTTTCGTCAGCAACCGCGACGAGAAAAAAGGCGCGCAGCTCTGGCTTTTACCCACCGGCGGCGGCGAGGCCTTTTGCCTGACGAGCGGATACGGCGGAGTCGCGCAGCTCACGTGGGCGCCGGACTCAAAGCGCATCGCGTATACACGCAGCGTCGTTGTTTCCAAGGATTACGATCCGAAAAAAGACGATGAATTCGACGAAGCCAAAGAACCGGCCGGCGGGAAGGTCTACGGCCTGGTCAATCCCAAATCCACCGCGCGCATCATCGACGATCTGCTCTTCCGCCCCTGGGATCACTGGCGGGACCGGCGGCGCGGTCATTTGTTCATGGTCGATATTAAAACGAGGAAAATGAACGACCTGACGCCCTGGGATATGGATGTGCCGCCGATTTCTCTGTCCGTGGATCGCTTCTGTGATTTTGCGCCGGACGGAAAAGAGATCGCCTTCGTCATGAATCCCGACGAAAAAGTGGCGCAGTCGACGAGCAACTCGATTTTCATCATGCCGATCAAGGGCATCAACGCCGCCGGCAAGCCCCAATGCATTTCCATTAACGAAGCCTGCGACATGCATCCGCGTTACAGCCCCTGCGGCGAACTCATTTTCTACCTGGGCATGAACAAACCCGGTTACGAGGCCGACAAGACGCGCATCCGCGTGTACGACCGTAAAACGAAAAAAACGACCGCGCTGATCGACCGCTTCGATCGCGGCACGTACGACTTCAAATTCGCGGCCGGGCGCAAGGCGCTGATCTTTTCCGCCGACGACCGGGGACGCAAAAGCCTCTACGAAGTCCACGTGGACACGAAAAAAGTCACGCAACTGACCTGCGGGACTTATAACGGAAGCTTTTGCCCGATTCCGGGAAGCGACGACCTGATCGTCACGCGGGAAACGACCGCGTCCCCCGCCGATTTTTACCGCGTTACGCCGGGGAAGATGAAACCTTATCTCGGCGTCGGCCCGCTGCCGGAAGACATCCCCGCCGACGCCGGAGCGCGGGTCGAGCGGCTGACGAATTTCGGCAAAGTTTTATCCGGAGTCGAAATGAACGAAGCCGAGGAATTTTGGTGCAAAGGCGCGGATAACGACCTGATCCATGGTTTTATCATCATGCCGGCCGGATTCGACTCGCGGAAAAAATATCCGCTGATTCTGCTCATCCACGGCGGCCCGCAGGGCGCCTTCTGCGATCACTTTCATTATCGCTGGAACGCGCAGGCTTTCGCCTCCACCGGCGCAGTGGTGGCCTTCCTGAATCCGCGCGGCTCAACGGGCTACGGCCAGAAGTTCACGGATCAGATTTCCGGCGACTGGGGCGGGCGGTGTTATCAGGACATCATGCGCGGCGTGGATTTCATGATCAACAACTATCGCTTCATCGACAAAAACCGCATGGGCGCGGCGGGAGCGAGCTTCGGCGGCTACATGGTCAACTGGATCGCCGGACACACCGACCGTTTCAAGGTTCTCGTGTCTCACGACGGCGTTTTCTTTTCCGAGACCATGGCCTACACCACCGACGAACTTTGGTTCGACGAACACGAGCACGGCGGCCTGCCCCACGTGAAGCGCGAGTCTTATGTGAAATACAGCCCGCACATGTTCGTGAAAAATTTCAAAACGCCCACGCTGGTGATTCACGGTGAAAACGATTTCCGCTGCCCCATGAGCGAGGGCGTCGGCATGTTCACCGCCATGCAGGTGATGGGCGTGCCGTCGCGCTTCGTGCACATGCCCGACGAGTGCCACTGGGTGCTCAAACCGGCCAACTCGCAGGTCTGGTATCACGAAGTGCTGGGCTGGATGACAAAATACCTGGAGATAAAGTAAAAAGAGATATAGATTGAAAGTAGTGTAAGGAATCGGATCGACGGCATTGAGCGGCGATTTTCCGGAGGCCAGGCAAATGCTTAACAAAAGTTATACCGCTGTGATTCACAAGGAAGGCGAGATTTTCGTGGCGCAATGCCCGGAAGTCGGCACTGTCAGTCAGGGATATTCCATCGAAGAGGCGCTGAAAAATTTGAAGGAAGCTACTGAACTTTATCTCCAAGAGTTCACCGTTGAGGAAATGGAACGCCCTTTGATTACAACTTTCGACATATCCCTTAATGACTCGATTGCCTAAAATTTCAGGCAAAGCCGCCGTTCAAATACTCGAACGATTTGGCTTTAAGATGATTAGACAAAAAAGTTCACACGTCATTTTGACTAAAATCATTGACGACAGGAAGATTGGTTGCGTTGTTCCGATGCACAAGGAATTGGCGACAGGAACGTTACGAGGAATACTTCGTCAAGCGGGAATATCCGCCGAGGAATTTTCTGAAAAATTTTATCATTAATATCCTAACCACTGATTATCTGGATTCCGTTTAATTTTGGAGGAAGAAATGCAAGGCGCACTGCAAGGCTTGAAGCCTGAAAAGCTTTGGGAAATTTTCGATGAAATGATGTCCATTCCGCGCGAGTCGGGAAACGAAGCCGCCGTTTTGGCGCGGCTGGAGGCGATGGCCGCGCAGGCGGGTTTTACTACGAAACGCGACAAGGCCGGAAACCTGGTGGTCTACGTTCCGGCGACGAAAGACTATGAAAATACGCCGACCGTGGTCCTGCAAGGGCACGTGGATATGGTGTGTGTGAAAAATTCCGACGTCCAGTTCGATTTCGCCAAAGACGGCATCCGCGCCGTACGCGACGGCGACTGGATCAAAGCCGACGGCACCTCCCTGGGAGCGGACAACGCCATCGGCGTGGCGGCGGGATTCGCCGCGGCGATGAATCCAAACGGCAAGCACGGCCCCATGGAAATCCTTTTAACCATCGACGAGGAAACGGGGCTCGTGGGCGCTTCGAACCTGGATGAAACGCTGATCACCGGGCGCATCCTCATGAACCTCGACTCCGAAGAACTGGGCGTTTTGTACATGGGCTGCGCCGGCGGCGGAGGCGTCAACAGCAGCCTGCCGCTGGCCTGGCGGGATGCTCCGGCGGGTCTTGTCGGCGCGAAGATCACGGTCAAGGGACTGCGCGGCGGGCACAGCGGCGGCGACATCCACGAAAACCGGGCTAACGCCGTCAAACTCCTGGCGCGAACCTTAAACGCAATCAGGAACACGGATCACGCCCTGGCGGACCTGCATGGTGGGGAAAAGCACAACGCCATTCCCCGCGAGGCTTTTGCGACGCTGGCGATAAACAAGAATGATCTGCCAAAGGTGAAGGAAACGGCCGCGCAGCTTCAAAAAGATTTTCTGGAAGAATATCCCGAGGACTCTGAGCTTAAGATCATCGTCGATGAGTGCGACGCGCCGAAGCGCACCGCAAGCGACCAATCCGCCGGCGCCGCTCTTGATATGCTTCTGGCGTTTCCAAACGGCGTGCTGGCCATGCATCGGAAAATGGAGGGGCTGGTCGAGACTTCCAACAATCTGGCATGGGCGCATGTGAAGGGCGAAGCGCTGATCACGCACAATAGCCCGCGTTCGTCAAACGGCGTCGCGCTGCAAGGCGCTTTGGCGCAGATCGAGGCGGCGGCGCGCCTGGCCGGGGCGCAAAACGAAAGCGAAGAGCCGTATCCCGGATGGGATCCGAATCCGGATTCGAGAGTGTTGGGTTTGGTTGCGGAAGTTTATGAGGATCTGTTCGGCAGGCCGCCGGAGCTAAAGGCGATTCACGCCGGCCTGGAATGCGGCATCATCGGCAAGAAATTCGAAGGCATGGACATGGTTTCCTTCGGACCCGATATCGAAAACCCGCATTCCCCGGACGAACGCGTGAAGGTCGACACGGTCGAGAAGTTTTATCAGCTTCTCGAAGCCGCCCTGGAACGCATCGCCATGGGAGGATATTGATAATTCGGAATGGCGAATGCGGAGCGCGGAATGATCCGACCTATTCCGAAGTCAGCATTCCGCATTCGCCATTTGATTGTGTCCCGCCGGGACACTCACGTTTCTTTTTAATCCGTATAATAAAACGTCGTGCTTTGCCCCGTACTACTATGTTGCGTTGTGTATGTGTGACCGGATGCGTCAACTGTTACGAAGACAAAAGTTATTTCAGGATCATCCGATAAACCCCTGTCGTATGTTAACAGGTCTGATAGCTCAACATTCTCTCCGTCATCCTGCGCTTTCTTCTCGACAGGTGTAGCGGCATTAGGCGCATCATTTTTCGTTTGCTTCTCGCATCCGATGCTTATTGTGATGATAAAAATGGCGACGAGGATAAAAATCAAATACTTGCGTTTCATAGCCGTGCTCCTAAAACAGAACACAATCAAATTGGTTGCGGCCACCAGGTCGCGATGCGCCACACATGCTTGCAAGGCTGCAATACTCAGAATCCGAAATCCGAAATCCGCGCTCCGAATTCCGCATTTCCTTGCGCTCTTGACGGAAATCATCATGGCCGCCTATTCTTTGCGGCGTTTATTATGAATGACGAAACTCTGACATACCGGCTTGCATTGTCTTACCTGGACGGTAAGGGCGTCGGCCCGGCGACGGCGGCGAAGCTCCTGGAAAACTTCGGCAGCCCGAAGGCGATTTTTAAATCCTCCGTCGGGACGTTGCGCGACGCCGGCGCGTCGGAAAAGGCGGCCGCGGCCGTATCCGGCTTTAATGACTGGGGCAAAATCAAGGCCGCGCAAAAGGCCCTCGAAATGGTCGGCGCGCACTGCGTGGCTTCTGACGATGACGAATATCCCGATGCGCTTCGCTCCATCGAGCACCCGCCGCCTATCCTTTACGTGCAGGGCGCCATCGAGCCCGCGGACCACCTGGCCGTCGCCATGGTCGGCACGCGCAAGCCCACGGACTACGGCGTGCGCGTGGCGCGGTCCCTCGCCAAAGAAGCGGCGGCGTGCAAAGTGTGCGTGGTCTCGGGACTGGCCCGGGGGATCGACTCGGCATGCCACGAAGGCGCCCTCAAGGCCGAAGGAGGGCGCACCATCGCCGTGTTGGGATGCGGGATCGACCGAATCTATCCGCCGGAAAACGCCTCCCTGGCCCGGCGCGTCGCCGAATCCGGCGCGGTGATCACGGAGTTTTTTCCCGGTGCGAGTCCGAAGCGGGAAAACTTCCCGAGGCGCAACCGCCTGATCGCCGGGTTGGCCCAGGGTTTGCTCGTCGTCGAGGCGGGTCATAAGAGCGGAACCATGATCACGGTGGACTTCGCCGCGAAACAGGGAAAGCCCGTTTTCGGCGTTCCCGGTCCTATCGATTCCCCTGTCTCCCACGGCGTTCACGGCCTGCTTCGGGACGGCGCGACGCCGGTTTTCGAGGCCATGGATTTGCTGTCGGTTCTGCTGCCCGAATACCGCCGGCGGGAGGGAATCAAGGCGCCGCCGCTTTTGGATGCGGAATCATGGAAAAAGAATTTGGACTTGACAGGGGACGCCTTCCTCGTGGTAGAAGCGCTTTCCCATGAGCCTCTTCACGTGGATGAGGTCGTTTTGAAGACCGGCATGCCGGTTCAGCGGCTGCTGACGGTGTTGCTGGAGCTTGAACTGCGCGGGGTGGTTTTACCAAAGCCCGGCAAGTATTACGTTTTGAATTTGGACGGCAAATGACGCAGATCCTTTTAATCGTAGAGTCCCCGGCAAAAGCCAGAACTTTGAACAAATACCTGGGCAAGGATTACACGGTGAAAGCCACCGTGGGTCACGTTATCGACCTTCCGAAAAAGGATCTGGGCGTGGACGTGGAAAAGGATTTCACTCCGAAATACGTCACGATCCCCGGCAAGGCGAAGGTTATCAAGGAACTGAAAGAAGCGGCGAAAAAGGCCGATATGATCCTCCTGGCGCCGGACCCTGATCGCGAGGGAGAAGCCATCGCCTGGCACGTGGCCAAGTCTCTTGCGGTGAAAAACAAGCCGGTCAAACGCGTTCTTTTCAACGAGATCACGAAAAAAGCCGTTCTCAAGGCCATCGAAAATCCGTCCGAGCTGGATGAAAAGAAATTCGCCAGCCAGCAGGCCCGGCGCATCCTGGACCGGCTCGTGGGATACAAGCTTTCGCCTTTCCTTTGGAAAAAAGTGAAGTCGGGGCTTTCGGCGGGTCGTGTGCAAAGCGTGGCGGTGCGCGTGGTCTGGGAACGGGAACAGGAAATCCGCGCCTTCGTTCCACGGGAATACTGGAATATCTTCGCCGACCTGGAAGCGGAAAATCCGCCCAAGTTCCGGGCCAAGCTCATCCGCATCGGCGACGACAAGGCCGTTGTGGGCGGCGAAAATGACGCCGTCGCCGTCAAGGAAGCGCTCGCCAAGGGCGGCTTCGCCGTATCCGATCTGAAAACGAAACAGCAGTTAAGAAGGGCCGCTCCGCCTTTTATCACCAGTTCCATGCAGCAGGCCGCCAGCAGCCGGCTTCGCATGACGCCGCGTTCCACCATGGCCGTGGCGCAGATGCTCTACGAAGGCGTGGACTTGAGCGGCGAGGGACCGGAAGGTTTGATCACGTACATGCGCACCGACTCGGTTCGCATCTCTCCCGAGGCGCAGGCCGCCGCGGCGCTATATATTAAGGATAAGTACGGGGACAAATATCTGCCGGCGAAACCGAACTTCTACAAGAGCGGCAAAAGAGCCCAGGAAGCGCACGAGGCCATCCGCCCCACGCGCATGGACGCGCCGCCGGAGAGGCTGAAGGATAAACTCAACGCGGATCAATTCCGATTGTACGAACTGATCTGGAATCGATTCGTCGCCAGCCAGATGGCCCCGGCGCTATTCGAACAAAAGAACATCGAGGCTTCGTGCGACAAGTACGTTTTCAACGCGGTGAGCACCGAGGAGAAATTCCCCGGCCACCTGGCGGCGTACCGGGCAGGCGGCGAAAAGAACGATGATAATGTCATCTGCCTGCCGGAAGTCGCCGTCGGAGATTCGCTCAAGTGCCTGGAAGTGGAACTGGAACAGAAATTCACACAGCCGCCCAGCCGTTTTTCCGAAGCCGCGCTGATCCGCGAACTGGAAGAGCGGGGCATCGGACGGCCTTCCACGTACGCATCCATCATGTCGACGATCCAGGACAAAGGGTACGTGGAAAAGGAAAAGGGCCTTTTACATCCCACGCCGCTGGGCGAGGTCGTCACGAAGGTTCTCATCGAGTCCTTTCCTTCCATCATGGAAATCGGCTTCACCGCCTCCATGGAGGATCAGCTCGACGACGTGGAGGAGGGGTCCAAGGACGCCAACGGCCTTCTGACCGAATTCTACGGGCCGTTTGAAAAACTGCTGGATGAAGCCGCCGAGCATATGAAGAAAAACAAGCTCAAAGGCGAAGTGACCGACGTCAAATGCGAGAAGTGCGACGCGAACATGGTGATCCGCTTTTCTCGAACCGGTCCTTTCCTGGCCTGCTCCAATTACCCGAAATGCAAAACCTCGATGAATTTCAAAAGGGACGAAAAAGGCAAGATCGTCGTCGCCGAGGAAGAAAACACGGGCATCGCATGCGACAAGTGCGGCGCAGAGATGACCGTCCGATTCGGCCGGGGCGGGCAGTTTCTGGCGTGCTCGGGCTATCCTGAGTGCAAAAGCTCCAAGAATTTCAAGAGGGACGAGGACGGGAAAATCGTCGTGATCGAAGATGAGGCAACGGAAGAGAAGTGCGAGAAGTGCGGCAAGCCCATGATCAAGCGCCAGGGGCGCTGGGGGCCGTATCTGGCGTGCTCGGGCTATCCCGAATGCAAGAACATCAAGAGCCTCAAAAAAGCCGCGGCGAAACCGCGCTATGAAGTCGAGGAAGGTTCGGAGCCGCCGTGCCCCAAGTGCGGCAAACCCACGAAACTGCGCGTGAGCCGCTACGGTTCCCACTTCTGGTCGTGTTCCACGTATCCGAAATGCCGGGGAACGCTGGCTTACGATACGGGATTCGCGTGCCCCGCGCCGGACTGCGACGGGACGCTGGTGGAACGCCTGCCGCGCAAGCGAAACGAGAAAAAGCAGCCCTTTTGGGCCTGCAGCAAATGCGAATACATCTCCAACGACCGGCCCATCAAACAGGCGTGCCCGAAGTGCGGCAATGAATACGTGGTCGAGCATCGGGAACGCGGCGCCGATCCGGAGTCGGCCCCGACGCTGATGTGCGCGAAGGACAATTGCGACTGGCAAAAAGAGCCGGAGTAACCCCTTTGTTTTTATTGAATCAATGCGATTGGGCTGAAGGGAAAAACAAGAAATTCATTGACAGGCATCAAGGCTTATAGTAACCGGTTAAAAGCGCATGCAGGCGGCGTTTTATATCCTGCACGGCATAAAAAGGTCGTGTATCAATGATTGAAAAACGAACATCCTCTTTTCATCCGCATCAAGGAAATTCCACGGAGATGGGCTGTCGTTACAATCCGCCGGAAAAGCGACTTAACGGAATTTACAACGTCACATTTTACCGTCGGAAAAGATATTATGGGTAAGCTGGAGAAAATGTTCCGTGAAAAACTGGCGTTGCTCCTCGGCGTTAGCGAGGAAATGATCACCGACGATTTCTTGAAGGCGGCTCTTAAAAAGAAACAGGAACACGGCGGCAAGTTGAATCGCACTGATGATTTTATTATCGGCGGCAATCTCTCCGCCCGTTATTTGCGCTATCTCGACGAAGGATATCTTCTTCGAATTGAGGCAAAGAACAAACAATTCGTGGAAAAGATGGACGAGATAAAAAGAAAATCTCAAAAGAAGAATTTCTGGGGACGGATTTTTATAAAACTTACGGCATGAAATTCCTTCCGAGATTCGCAAAAATGAGGAGTTTCAACTCCTTTTTTTGTGGGGATTCCAAATGAGTGCTGATGATAAAATCAGAGGCGTCGAAAGAGAGATTATCGAGAGAATTTTGGCGATGCTTCAGGATAAATACCCTGCATTCGATGGCGGCACATATTATCTTGCCATGAAGTTCGGCATCGAGAATGTTATTGGATTTCATAATCTTAGAGACATGATTACGCATATTAAAACCGCTATCGTGGACGTAAATACTCTTAGAGAACGGGAAGACCAGCTTCTGTTGGCGGAAGAGCATCTTAGAAGAGCGCTCGTCGAACCCTATGAGCTGGCCGCGGCTGAAATGTTCAAAAAAGCAAGCGATCTTTACCGGGAATATCTGGATCTCATTTTGATTGCAAAGAAGGAAGATATAAATTTTATCAAGGGGCCGTCGCAGGAAGTCATTGAACAACTGTTAAAACGGGAAGTGCCGGGTTTGATGGCGCAGGGCAGAGAGAAAAAGGCGGTCAATTTATGGGATACTACCTGGGAAGACGGTGTCAAAGCATTTGAATTGGCCGCCGAAAGATCACTTTATGCATACGAACATATGCAAAAGGATGTTGAAGTCTTGAAAACCCGAAACTTGTATTGGAAAAATAGAGTCTATTTTATTTGGGGTTTAACGGCTACCGCGTTATTCGGAATAGCCGGTATCATAATCACGATTATGCTTGCAAAATAATTTCCAATTATAGCATCGTATAACTTGCGTTCAGCGCGTTTTACAATAGTGTCGCGCTCAAAAATGAAATGTGAAAATGAACGACAATAAAAAAAATTACGATCTGCTCGTCGTCGGCGCGGGGCTGGCGGGATGCGAAGCGTCATGGCTGGCGGCGCGGGCCGGATTGCGCGTCGCGCTTGCGGACATCAAGCCGGATAAATTCACCCCAGCGCACAAATACAAAGGCCCTGCGGAACTCGTTTGCTCCAACAGCCTGGGCTCCATGGCCGAAGGAACGGCGGCGGCGCAGTTGAAAAACGAAATGCGCGCGCTGGGCTCCGTCTTGTTGCGCGCAGCGGACGCGTCTTCGGTCCCGGCGGGAAAATCCCTGGCGGTCAATCGCGAGAAGTTAAGCGATGAGGTCGAGCGCCTTCTGGCCGAAGCGGGCGTGCATGTCGTCTCGCGGGAGATCACGGAGATTCCCGATGCGCCGTGCGTCCTGGCGACAGGGCCGCTGACCACGGACGCGCTGGCCGGCGCGCTACGCGACGCGGCGGGCGGCGGCGATTCGCTGTTTTACTTCGACGCGACGTCTCCCATCATCGCTTCGGATTCCATCGACCGAAATATCGTTTTCGCCGCCTCGCGCTACGGCAAGGGCGACGCGGATTTTCTCAACTGCCCGATGAATGAGGATGAGTACAAGGCGTTTATCCGCGCCGTGATCGAGGCCGACAAGGTCGTCCCGCATGAGTTTGAAAAAGACAAGCTCTTCGAGGCGTGCATGCCCATCGAGGATATTGCGCTGCGCGGCGAGATGACGGCGGCCTTCGGCCCCATGCGCCCGGTGGGCCTCGACGATCCGCGCACGGGCAGGCGTCCCTTCGCCGTGGCGCAGCTTCGCGCGGAGGACTCGGACGGCGAGGCTCTGAGCCTGGTGGGATTCCAGACCCGCATGAAGCATCCCGAGCAAAAGCGCGTCTTCCGCATGATCCCCGGCCTTGAAAACGCCGAATTCTTACGCTACGGAGTCATTCATCGAAATACGTACATCAACAGCCCGCAAGCTCTGGATTTGACGCTGCAATTACTAGGCAGGCCGGGTGTGTTTTGCGCCGGGCAACTCACCGGCGTGGAGGGTTATCTGGAAAGCGCGTCCAGCGGAATCCTCGCGGGAATTTTCGCCGTCGCGCATATCACAAATCAGGCCGTCATCCCGCCGCCGGAAAAGTCCATGCTCGGCGCGCTGCACGCGCACGTCACGCACTCGCCCCACGCGCCTTTTACTCCCATGAAAGCGAACCTGGGGATTTTGCCGCCGCCATCCGAAAAGAAAATGCCGAAGAAGTTGCGGCGCGTCGCCAAGTGCGAAATCGCCATGCGCGAGCTTGAAAAATGGGCAAAAGACATTTCGGAAATTATCAAAACCGGCGGCAGGCCGTCATGACCGGCAGCGCCCAGACGAAGCGCCGAGGCATTTTGGATTATTTGAAGAAACCGATTTCCAGGCGCCGGTTGCTGACCGGCGCGGCGGCCTTGTCCGCCTCGGCGCTGACGGCGTCGACCTACGCGTTCGCCGTCGAGCCGCGTCGCGTGAAAATTGAAAAACCTGTTTTCACGCTGGCCGATTTTCCGGGCGTCTTAAACGCCGTGCAGATTTCCGATCTTCATATGGACAAGATCGACGCCTTCATGGCGGGCGTCGGCGACAAGGTCAATTCGCTAAAGGCGGATTTCATTTTCATCACCGGCGATCTCGTGGAAAAACCATCATATCTTCCGGCATGCCTGGAATGGATCAGCGGGCTGAAATGCGGGCAGGACATATTTTTCGTTCCCGGCAATTGGGATCACTGGTCCGGGACCTGGGAAAAGGGCCTTGCGCGGGATCTGGAAAAAATCGGAGTGCGGACTCTTGATAATTCCGGCGTGATGATTTCATGGGCCGGTGGAAAATTCTATCTGCTGGGCATCGATGACACCGCTCCCGGCCTCGCGCGACCGAGAAAGGCCTTTAAAAATCAACAGCCGGGCATTTGTACGATTGCCTTGAGTCACGTGCCGATTATCGTTAACCGACTGGATAAATACCGCTGCGATTTGGTTCTGAGCGGCCACACGCACGGCGGTCAGATACGCCTGCCGTTTTTCGACGCCCCGTTCACGCCGCCTCGCAGCGGCCGTTTTCAAGAAGGGATCTATCGCATCGGCGAAAAAATCCTGTACGTGAATCGCGGAATCGGAACGTCGGTCATCCCGGCGCGCGTTCTGTGCCCGCCGGAGATCACACATATCTCTATCGAAGGTTCATAATAAGCGTGAGCAAAGATGCAGGGGCGATCCCCGAGTCCGTGGTGAACAAAGCCGAACCATGGTTGCCTCAACAATTAATCCGTGAATATAAAGGTATTTGTGCTTTTCGTATGCTGCGTCGTGAATGTATAACCCGTACAATTGCACTCTCCAAAAGTGAAGGTGACTTCAGGATCGTCCGTAATGTTCTTGTCGAAAGATAAAAGGTCGGAAAGGTCATTGTAATAAGCACGGCTAAATTCCGGCAATCTGCACAAACCTGGGCACTTTTCACCATCAAAGCAAACTTCCTGTGCCAGCTTAGCGTTGCGCCCGGCGCTTTTGGCCGAGGCGTCATATACTCTGATCCGCAAATCACAAACATCATTAACAACAAATATCGAAGCCCCAATTATCAATCCGAATATAAGTATGAAGAAAACGGTTTTCCATGCCATGTATTTCTTTTTAACCGGCGGTCCCATCCAGAAATCGGAAGGATTTATTTCGCCCTGACAGTTTGGGCAGGTGATTTGTTCTCCCTGTGTGATTTCTGAAGCATCGATCTTTTTCCTGCAGTGCGGGCATTCGTAATTTGTCCAAAAATCCATATCAACTAATCCGTGAATAAAAAAGTAGTTCCATGGCCGCGAACATGCTCCGTCGTATATGTGTACCCTGACGTATCGCAATCGCCGAAAACGAACGTGACTTCGGGATCGTCTGTCAGGGATTTGTCAAATGACAAGAGGTCGGAAAGTTGGTTGGAGTAATCGCTATACCCATCCGAATCATTCCACCACCTTTCTTCCGCCAATTTCGCCTTGCGTCCCGCGCTTTTTGCACATTGTTTGTAAGCCTGCGACCGTAGGTAGAGTAAGTATGGGATGGTAATCAGTGCGAAGAAAATTATAATACCTGGGATTAATATCCATGATGAAATTGGTTTGCTCGTCTGTTGGCCGATAGAAGAATTGATCTGTTTGTCAAGCTCACCTCCGCACTTCGGACAGACAGCATGTTCTCCTGGAGCGATTTCCGAAACATCGATCTTTTCGTTGCAATGCGGGCATTCGATTAACATTACGTCTCCGTGCGCAAGAATATATACACAATGTACCAGCGTTTTGGATGCAGATACAAGACACGCAGCCCGTCAGGGCGAAAGAGTGTGGCCTAGCGCGTGAGAGACTGTCGATTAACACAGAAAAAGGAGCAATCCACAGCATGTCATCCCGAGGGAGCCCTTCAGGGCGAGTCGAGGGATCCCTTCAATAAATCGCTATCGCTTTGCTGAAGTGCGTGTTTTAACAACATATTCGCGCATCAATAAAGGGATCCCTCCACTACGCTTCGCTCCGGTCGGGATGACAATAACTCGACGTTACTTTTATTTATCAACAGTCTCGTGAGCGCCGGGGATAGAGCGTTTACTCATGTTTATCAAGCCCGCGTAAGCGGGCGACAGAAAGTGCAGTCTGTTGCCCCTAACGGGGCTTTTAAAACTATCAAGGATTCCGTAATCCTGGGGCTTACCCTTCGGCTTCGCTCAGGGCAGGCGCGCCCAGGCCACAATCTTTCGCCCTTCGGGCTTACGAGCATGGCATGATCAAGTCGCCGGGAGCGAAGGCGAGCAGCGCTTGACCGTGTTGCGCTGCGCGCCATGCGGCGCAAATCCGCCCCTTTCCTTACGAAAAATCAGGGTTTTGTTGTATTTGCCAAATAGTGTAAAATAGACTGCTTTTTGAATGGGAGAGCGCATGAGAAACATTTTTATTTCGGCATTCCTCGTAATCCTGGCCGCATCTTTTGCGTCGGCCGGCGAGGTGGCCGTGGAAAACGACGGTCCGAACCGCCTGCTTGTCACGATTGACGCGAGCCGCCCTGAAACGGCCGCCGTCACACGAGGCGGGCAAAGCTGGGATCTGTTAAAAATTTCCGGCGCCACATACACCACGCAAGTCGGATACCCGCAGGTGCCGCTTTTTCACCGCCTCGTCGCGCTGCCGGCGGGCAAAACGGCCACGGTCCGTTTGCTGGATTCGACGACCGCGCCAATGAAAGATCTTCGGGTTGCTCCGTGGCAAAGGTCCCCCACGCGCGGCGGAAAGACCTATCCTTTTGAAATCAACGATGAGGTTTACGCATCAGACGCCCAGTGGCCGCCCGAGCAGCTCGTCGTCGATGACGGCCTCGTCGCCGGCGGAGCGCGTTTGCTTTCGCTCAAATTCCATCCGCTTCAAATCAGGCCCGGTGCGCGCGCCGCGACGCTGACGACGAAGGCGCAAATTGAAATCCGCTTCGTGGATTCCGGGCAAGGCGGCGCGGACCGCGTCTCCCGATCCTTTCGCACGATCCTGCGTGACCATGTCCTGAACCCGGCGATCCTTCGCATGACCCGCGACGATGAGCCGGCGGCGCGGGAAAATTATCTCATCATTTGCCACGATGATTTTTGCGACGCGACCATGCCGCTGGCCGTGTGGAAAGCCGCCCGGGGGCTGAGTGTCGAGGTTGTCCCTTTCAGCGAGGTCGGCTCCACCGTCAACGATCTGGCCGATTATCTGCAGGATCGTTATGACGAAAGCGGCCTGGATTACGTGCTTCTCGTCGGCGACAACGTCCACATCCCCACGCCAAGCGGCATCTGGGGCACGCCCGCGGACCACATCTACACCACCGTGGACGGCGACGATTATTTCGCAGACTTCGTCATCGGGCGCATCACCGGCGACGACGCGGACGAAATCGCTTTGCAGGCCGCCAAATCCGTGGCCTATGAACAGGCGCCGCCGATGATTTTCCCCGGCTGGTTCACCAGTTCCATCAACGTTTCCGGCTCGGATTTCGACGACGATTACAATGCCCAGTTCTGCGGGGAGCTGACGGAAACCTACGGCTTTGACAATGCGACTTATTACATCGACTCTTTAGGGACGAATCTTCGCGACAGCGCCATCGCCGCCATCAACTCGGGCAACAGCTGGATTACGTATTTCGGCCACGGCTCCGACACGGCCTGGACGAGCCTGAACCCGAGCATGATTAACAATCACGTCCTGGAGCTTGAAAACGCCGGGATGCTGCCGGTCATCACGTCCATCGCATGTTCCAACGGCGCCTTCGACAGAAACTACGATTGTTTCGCCGAAGCCTGGATGAAATCCGGCGAGCAAAAGGGCGCCGCGCTGATTTTCGCCGCCGCCAGGGATACGCCCTTTTTCTATACCGACGAACTGGGGAAATATCTCACGCAGGCCTATTTCGAAGACGGCGTGGACACCTACGGCCAGGCGGCTCTGGAAGGCAAGCTCGGGATGTACGATGAGTTTCCGGAAGGCGAAGGCTCGGAGACCGAGGAGGTTATGCAGCAGTTTCACATCTTCGGCGACCCGCAGCTCAATCCTTGGAGCGCCGTTCCCGCATCTTTCGACGCTCTGGAAACGCTCATACTGACGCGTAGCGAGCCGGCGCAGTTCGATCTTGCAATAAATACGTCGGCCCAGCCGGTTTCCGGCGCCGTCGTCCATTTGTATAACGATGAAATCGACGAACTGCAGACGACCGGCGCGGGGGGCGTCGTCTCATGGAGTTTTGACGATCAGACCGATCTTTCGGATGTGAATATCGTGGTCACGAAGCGCAATTTCCTGCCCCTTATCGTCAAGTTGCCTGTGCAGTATAGCGATCCCACTGATGATGACGCCGATGACGACGCCGACGATGATGTGAACGACGACGCCGATGACGATGACCTTGAAATCGACGACGACACGACGGAGGATCAAGATGACGACGATGAAGCCGAACCTTCCGGATCGGATGACGATGACGATAACGACAATGGAAAATGCGGGCTGTTTTAGCAAAAATTGACTTTGAAAAAAGACAAATCCCCGGTTTCCTGGTTCGGCGTCTGGACGGCCATTATCGCCGTCGCGTGCCTCGCGCCCCTCATTCCGGCGGTTGTCGAAGTATTTCAAAACGGCTATCTCGGGCGGCACATGCCACGGGCCGCCGCTGCTGCTTTCGAGTCGAAATACCGGGACTATTTTTGGCCGCTGGCTCTTTTATTCCACGCTGTCGTGGCCGTCGCCTTTTTTGCTTCGCGAAAACTACGCTCTTTGCGGCGGGGCGTCGTTTTTACCATGACCGTCGCATCGGCTTACCTGATATTCCACGCGGCTTTGTCGTCTCTGTTCGTTCGGCTTTTGTTGATTCCGGAATTGACTCGTTTCGAGATGGTGATCCACGGTCTTCCGGATCAGCTCAACGCATTACTGAAAGCCAGGACCGAAAGCATGGTCGGGCCGATGACGACGCAGCCCCTGGCCGTGCCGCAAATCATGGGCCTGGGATTTGCCGGAACGATGATTTATCTCACGATTCAGCTTTTCATCGTGCTGGGACTCGCGGCGGCAGCCTGGAAAGCGGCCGGGATGATAAGGCGTATGCTCAGAAAAGAATCGGAGTCAAAGAAGCCGGACGCCATCCCTCTTTATAATCGTCGCGGCGCCTGGCGACTTGTTTTTTGTGCCATACCCGGCCTTATCGCCATTTCCTTTACTTCGCCTTTTTCCGGCGCTAACGCCCCGCCGCCGAATATCATTTTGATCAGCGTCGATACGCTGCGGGCGGATCATTTGTCCTGCTACGGATACAAGCGCTTCGCCACGCCGGCCATGGACCGCCTGGCGTCCGAGGGACTGCTTTTTGAAAAAGCCGTCAGCCAAAGCAGCTGGACGCTGCCGTCTCACGTCAGCATGCTGACCGGCCTTTATCCCGTCGAGCACGGATGCAACGCCGTGCAGGGAGATAACGTTATCGAAAAAAAGCCGACACCGTCGCCGAATACCTGGCGGAATTACGGGTACCGCACCATGGCGGCGACCGGCACTCTCTTTGTCAGCCCCGCGTACGGGCTGGGGCAGGGCTTCGAGCATTTCCACTACGCGCAAAACGCCGCCGCCGACAAACTCACCGACGCGGCGATCCGGTATACCCAAAAATATTCGAATCGGCCCTTCTTTTTATTTTTGCATCTTTTCGATCCCCATGATCCGTACGATCCGCCGGACTCCTTTCGATCCATGTACGTCAGCGACGAAGAGGCCGAAAAAGTGGACGGACACCTGGATCATCTCCCGGCCGGCGGCAGGTCCAAGGGTCTCGATAAAGAAAGACTCGATATCCTCAGCCGGCTTTACGACGCGGAAATTCGTTTCACCGACGCGCAGCTCGGGCGATTTTTCAAATCTCTGTCGGATCTCGGTCTAACGGATAATACGGCGATCATCCTCACGTCGGATCACGGAGAATCTTTCGGGGAAAACGGCGAGATTTGTCACGGCGGCGCGCTTTACAATCAGCAGATTCACGTGCCTTTGATTTTGCGCTATCCGGCGAGGATAAATCCCGGCGGGCGGGAGCCGCGCGTGGTGGAAGCCTCCGTCCGGATTCTTCCCACGATTATGGATCTGGTCGGTCTGCCGATTCCCGAATCCGTAAAGGTTCCCAGCCTGCTGGCCGCCGCGCCCGATGAAAACGGCGCGGCGCACAGCGAGACGCTGCTGATGCCCGTACCGCAATATTCAGTGCAGGATGAAAGATGGAAGCTCATCGCAAAAGTCGACGGCAAAAGTGAGGCGGCTGATTCCGAGTTGTATGATCAAATCTCCGACTGGGCGGATTCCAAGAATCTTGCCGCGGATAAACCGGCCATCGTCCAGCGATACTACACCGGCCCTTTGGCCGAATATCTGAAAACCGAGCGGCGCGATCTGGCGCCGGGGCCCGATGTGAATTTGACTCCGGCGCAGATAGAGCAGCTGCGCAGCCTTGGGTATATCCAGTAATATTGGGGCCTGCGTCATGAAACCGGATTATTATTGCCTTATCGATTTTACTTGGGTTTGCCAATTCTCTTTTATCCCAACTGGTGACGAATGTGTCATTCCGACTGGAGCGATGCGGAATGGAGGAATCCCTTCAATGAAGCGCTATCGCCCTGCCATGGTGTTTGCGCCAAAATTATACACACGCATCTTTTAAGGGATTCCTCGACTTCGCTCGGAATGACAGGGATTGTGCTAATTTAGATATCCCTGACGACTCGATGTCGTTTTGATGGAATTTTGATTTGAAAATTGGATTTATACTCTATGCTGCATTTTTTGCCTCATTTCCATCGAGAATCCGAAAAACACGGTTTCACGACGCAGGCCCATAAAAGCCTTCGCGCTTGCGAAATGTCACCGCGTGACTTTATAATCCGTTGGCCTGCGCGTATTGGAGGAATCCTTGCTTATCAATTCATGGAAATATCCGTCGGCATCGGCGCTTGTTCTGATCGGCCTGCTGTGCCTGTTCAACCTTTTCGGCTGCGGCGGCGATTCCGACGACGATGATGATTCAACCTCCTCGGACTCGTCTGATGACGATAGCGAAAGCGCCGACGATGATATTGATGATGATGCGGCTTCGCCTGACGACGACCTGAACGACGATCTCGATGACGATACGGCCTCGCCCGACGACGATGTGAATGACGACCTGAACGACGACGTTAACGATGATCTCGATGACGACGCCGACGACGACACGGAATATCCCCAGCTCACGATGCCGCCGGACGACGGCCGTCTCTACGCCGCCGCCGGGCGCGCCGTCATCACCCCGGAGGAAAACAATCATCCCGGCCCGATTTACCTGGGCGGAACTTCGACGGGCCGCCTGGCCACGGGCGTGCACGACGATTTGCTGGCTTCGATCCTGATTCTGGCCGAAGCTGATGAGCACGTCATTCTGGTCAGCTTGGATCTGGTGGGTTTTTCCAGTTATCGGACGAAAATGATTCAAGATGCGCTGGGACTTCGGGGGCTTGATCCTCGGAAAATACTCGTGGCGTCCACGCACACTCACGAAGGCCCGGACACCGTGGGCATCTGGGGAGCGGATCCGTTCACCAGCGGCATTTCACCGGCCTATCAGCAATTCATCGTCGACGCCGTCGTCGATAAAATCATCGAGCTGTGGGATGATTTGACTCCGGTGAGCATGAAGGCCGGCGCCGCGGACGTCGAAGACGCCGGCTCAAACTGGACCGGTCTCATTCGCGACAGTCGTCAACCGATTGTCGTGCAGCCGTCGGTTTCCGCCGCGCAGTTTGCCGATGACGCGGGCGTTGTCGTGGCGACGCTGATCAACTGGCACAGCCATCCCGAGGTCGTGATCTCATCGAGCGAGATCACCTCGGATTTTCCCCGATGGGTTCGCGAAAGGATCGAGCAGGAGTTTGGCGGCGCGGCGATATACATCTCCGGCGCCGTGGGGGGGCTGCAAACGCCGCTGGGCGTGAATGTCCCGGAGCGCGACGAACAAGGCGAGCCCGTTTACGATGAGTTCGATCAGCAGGCGTATCTTTCCGGCCAGAGCTGGGAGGCTGCGTGGAGCCTGGGTTACGTCGTCGCCGATTTTGCGATGGATGCTTTGAGTCAGGCGCAGACCGTCGATCAGCCTGTTCTGTCCGTCGCCGTCGAAGATCTGACTTTGCCGTCTCAAAATCCCGGATTTCTTCTGTATTATTTCGCCGGCGTCATCGAATCCATGGAAAGAGTTTTCGAACCCGCCTGGCTGTGCGGGGTATTGGGATGCATAACCGAATACGTGGCGGTGGCGCGTTTCGGGCCGGTCACTTTGGTCACGTCCCCCGGCGAAACATTTCCCGAGACCATCGTGGGACGCGAAGAGTCCGAATACGATCACGGCGGCGACTGGGGCATTTTCACGTATCCGGCTCTTGAAGGGTATATCAACTACGTTGAAAGCGAAGTGAATATGCACATGGCCCTTTGCGGCGATGAAATCGGCTACATGCTTCCTGCCGCCGATTATCATGTGCCGGCCCACCCGGATTTTTATGAAGAGCAGGTATCCCTGGGATTCTGGTCCGAGACCCTCTACCGCCAAAAGGTCATCGAGATGCTTTCCGGAGCCGCCGATTGATTTTATCTTGGAATCCCTCCGGCTACCGCTAAGAAAAGTTTTCGGAATACTTTTATAAATACGCGTTGCATTGATGGGCTTTCCAACATCGGGTAGAATGTTCGTTCAGTGTTTTGGGCCTGTTTCCCCGGAGTGATTGCAAAATGAAAAAACTGATGTTTCTGCTTTTGGTATTCGCGTTATTTCATACGGCTTTTCTCGCCTGCGGGGACGATGACGACGACGATTCGGATGATGCCCCGGCCGATGATGATACAGCTTCGCCTGATGACGACGTCAACGACGATCTGGACGACGACGTGAACGATGACGTTGACGACGACACGGTCGATGACGACACGGCTTCGCCTGACGACGATGTCGATGACGACGCCGACGATGACGTCGACGACGACATCGATCCTTCCTGCAACGCCACGCAAATCGTTCGCGAGCCGTATCTTCTCGGCGTCACGCAGTCCAGCATCAGGATTCACTGGGGCACTGACTTATTGGGCGATTCCATCGTCGAGTACGGACAGACCGAGCAGCTCGGCAACCGCGTCGAGTGTGATCAATGGGGAATGATTCACCGGTGCGTGGTTGAGGATCTGGAACCGGAGACGGAGTATTTCTACCGCGTGGAATCCTGCGGGCAGTTAAGCGGAACCTATTCGTTTCGAACCGCGCCTTATCGCGACACTCCCTTCACGGTGGGCGTATGGGGCGACAATCGCAGCGATCCTGTTTCGCATCAGGCGGTGGCTGATGAAATGGCCGGTTACGATCCCGACATCGCCATCAACGTGGGGGATGTCGTCGGAGACGGCTGGGTCGCAAGCCAGTATGACGAGCAGTATTTCGATCCGGCGGCGGCGGTTTTGCCTTATAAGCCGACGTATATCAGCATCGGCAATCACGAAAGCGAGGCGACCTGGTTCTACAGCCTCTTCACCTTTCCCGGCGAGGCCGGCTACTATTCCTTCACCTACGGCAACGCGCTGTTTATCAGCCTCAACACCAACCGCCTGTATATCCAGGGATCGCCCCAGTACCGTTGGTTCAAGCAGGCGCTGGAATCCCAGGAAGCCGCCGACGCCGAATGGATCGTCGTTTTCGCCCATCACCCGGCCTGGTCGGAAGGATGGGACGCCCCCGGTTATGAGGTGAAATCCTCATGCGCCTGACGCTGGTCCCCGTTATTCGAGCAGTACGGCGTGGATCTGTTCCTTTGCGGCCACACGCACGATTACGAACGAGGCGCGAAAAACGGCGTGACGCACATTATCACCGGGGGCGGCGGCTCGGCCCTGGACAGCTTCCAGCAGGACTTCGATTTTATCGAAGTTTACGAATCCCGATATCATTTCACGTTCTTGAGTTTCGCCGGCGACACGCTGACCATAGAAGCCGTCGAACCCGGCGGAACGGTGTTTGACGAACATCTTTCTGACGCATTAATAAAAGAAGTAAGAACGATTGCGGCGGCGTATAGTGTGCAACGCGCCGTCCACGTATGCATTTATTGGAAGAAAGCACAAAGCCGCCGGGCGCAGGCTCTATACATCGAAAAAAGGACGAAGATCGTGACCACCAACTCCGGGGATGATCGCAAGCCGGTAAAGGAAATACAGTCCCGATCCGTAAGGATGGGCGACGTCATCGACGGACGCTATGAGATCATCGACATCATCGGCAAAGGCGGCATGGGGGCGGTATACGAGGCCAGGGAACTCGGCCTGGAAGTGCCGCGGACCGTCGCTCTGAAAGTCCTGCTGCCCAATGCCGCGGATTCGGATGAAAAGGTTTCCAAGCGGTTCGAGCAGGAAATACGGATCGTGACCCGCATGGATCACCCGCACATCGTTCCGATCTACAACGTGGGACGCCATCAGGGCATGCCGTATTTCGTGATGAAATACGTGCGCGGCCGGACCTTGCGCGATTACCTTTCACGACGAGGGCAACATGCCGGCGAAAGCATCATCCGGCGCATCGGCGGGCAGGTCGCCGACGCCCTGGCGCATATCCACAAGGCCGGGGCCATTCATCGGGACATTAAAAGCAACAACGTCATGGTGGATGACGGCGCCAACGCTACGCTGATGGATTTCGGCATCGCCAAAACCGACGACGCCACGACGGTCCTGACCGCCACGGGAGAGGTTCTGGGAACCGGTCCCTACCTGAGTCCGGAACAATGGCGCGGGAAACTCGACGAGCGAAGCGACATTTACGCTTTGGGCGTGATGCTTTACGAAATGGCCGTCGGCGAACTTCCTTTCATGGCCGAGACCATTCCCGACCTGATGAACAGGATTCTCACCAAACCGGAAAAGCCGATCCGCAAATGCCGCCGGGATTTGAGCAAAGATCTTTGCGACGTGATTCACAAATGCATGGCCAAGGATCCGGACAACCGTTTCCAGACCATGTGGGAGGTTCGAAACGCGCTGCAAAGCGGATCGTCGGCCTTCGCGGACGATGCTCATTCGGGCGATTCCAAAAGCGAGTCGAAACTCAAAGCGGCGCAAAAAGCCCATCAGGACGGCGAAGTCACATCCGCCTTGAAGCGCCTGGAAAAAGTCAAGAAGGATAAGCCCAACGACCCGCACATCGCGCAGTTGGAAGAAGAGTACAGCCGCCTGGCCGCGGAAGAGGAAATCGCGGTCAAGCAAATTCGCGAGATGGTGGATCATCACGAGCATGCGGAAGCCAAAAGGATTGCCGGGGAATTCCTGCGGAAATTTCATTCCCGCCGCATTCAGACCGATCTGGAAAGAATTCAGGCTTTTTTAGACAAAACCGAGGAACTGCTGGCCGAAGCGGAGATGCTGCGCGTCAAAAAGAAACTGGATCTGGCCAAGCCCGTTTACGAACGCGTTCTCACCCGCGATCCGAATAATGAAACGGCTTTAAAAGCCATGGAGAAGCTCGGCGGCGTGCAGGGCCGCCAGGCGCCGGCTGCTTCGACTTCACGGGCGCGCCGCCTGCCGGGCATGCTGGCGAAGCTGGTCGCTGTTCTCATTGTCGCCTGGTTTCTCATGCCCGTGATTTCAAAGCCCATCGCCGCCGATCTCCACGAAAAGCTGGGAGACGTCGCCTTAAGCGCCGGATTGCTGACCGGGCCTCCGTATTTGAACGCCTATGATTCTTACGCCAGAGCCATAAAATATCTGGGTGAAAAAAAGGATTCGTCGTCCGTGGCCGCCAAGCAGGATAAAATCGTCGATTCGATTCTTGAAAAAGGTGATCAACTGGCGAAAAACAAGTCCTATCAGCTGGCCCTCGATGAATATAAAAAGGCGGCCGCTTTGCGCCCCGATGATAAAATCATCGCCAAAAAGATAGAGAAGACGATGAAAAAGTCGGAAAACGCCGCCGAATAAACCGGCGCATTCGGTCAAAATTCGGTAATTCACGATGAACTAAAAAATATCACGGGATTTTCATTAAACTTGGACAGGCAACAGGCATTAAACGCCGCGGAGATAAAAGCGACCGGCGCATTGCGTCGTCATGATCTGGATTTTTATCGCGGTTTTACCGTGGCGCAGATGGTGGCGGCGCATCTGTTGATGCACTCCATGGCGCCGGTGCGCGGCGACGAGACGTTTCGCATTTTCTTTTTGGCCTATGCGTACATCTTTTCCGCGGGCTTTCTCATGCTCACCGGCGTCAACGTGGACCTGGCGATCGAAAAAGCGCGAAAAATCCCGGATTACCGCCTCACAAGATTTTACGCCCTCACGGCGGCGGGCCTGTTTTTTTACGGATGGAGCTATAACCTCATCGAGGGTTCCGGCCCTTTCACCTCCGTGGTGCAGGCCATCGGCGTCGGCGTTTTCGTCGCCTATCTGCTGGCGCGCATCCGCCTGCCGAACTGGACGCTTCCCTTCGTGGCGGGATTATTCTTCCTCAATTATTTTCTCGCCATGGGAGCGCAAATCGAAATCAATCCCGAGGTGCGCTCGCATTTCGCTTGGCATCTGTTTATCGGAAACGGCGAAATGACCAAAGAGGCGGTCAAGGCCTTGAGGCCTTCACCTTTCTGGTTTTGCATGTTCGGAATCATCCCATCCACCGGCTTCGTGATCATGGGCCTTTTCATCGAGCGGTTGCGCGGTGTGAAAATGGCGGCGGCGTCGGGAGTCTTTTTCGTCCTTCTGATGATCTCATATTTCCTGCCGATGATGGCCTATAACCCGCAGACGCAGCCCGTCATCCGGGCCGATTTCCGCTTCTTTCTTCAAACCTTCGCCCTGTTCACGGGCTGGCTTTTAATTTTCCGGCATCTTTATCCCAAAGCGCGCAGAGGCTGGTTTGGCAAAGGCGTGGAGCGATTCGGCATTTTGTCTTTGGACTTCCTCGTTTTGCACTGGATATTCATCTACCTGGCGCGGACGTATACGAAGGGACTGGACGCCCTGCCTTTTTCCACGGCCCAGTGGATGCGCTTCTTTCTCGTTCTTGCGGTGATGTGGTTCGCCGTGCCGGCTTTCGATGCGTGGCGCAATAAAATGCAGAAGAATCCCCGCTATCTGCCCCGCATGCGCTTTGCCTTGATTGCCTTTATGGTAATCGCCGTCATTGCCGCCGCCGCGCACATGACGTACGTGCGCATGTTCGCCGGAGCATTCGCGGCCGTGGCTTTTGCGCTCATGTACCCGGCGCAGAGGGCCGCCTGGCGAAAAAGCTCCATGCCCGCGCGCCCGAATGGGCAAACAGGCCGATAATCAGTTATAATGAGCTTTGAATACGTCCAAAGAGGCGATCGGTGAATTATTAAGAAGGTGAAACAATGGCCATGAAGCATTTTATTTTTATTATTGCGCTTATCGCGATTCTCAGCGTTTCGGCGTCGTGCGGCGACGACGATGATGATGACGATTCCGATAATGGAGACGATGACGACACGGATGACGCGGATGACGATACGGATGACTCCGACGACGACGCGGATGACGATCTGCCGTTTAGCGTCATCAGCGAGTACATTCTCGTCGACGCTCCCGCTCCGCCGGCCAATCCGGTGACGGGCGACGAAACCCCCGACGTCTACAATCAATTTCCCATGTTCCGTTTCAGGCAGGATACCGGAGACGATCCGCCCAGAGCCGTGAAGGCGATCTTCGTTCTCGCGGCCGGGTATACCGCCGGGGCCAATCAACTGACCTTCATCGCCGAGAATATGGTCGAGCTGGCGCAGGGCGATCTGGAAGTATGGGTGCTGGACCGCCGCTGCCATCTGATGGAGGACGTATACGCCAGCAATATCGCCGAGCAGCAGGGCGATCCCTGGCTGGCTTACGATTATTATTACAACGGCGCCGAGGTCGGCGGTAAAACCTTCAACGGCTACATCCAGGGCGACGATCCGTCCATCGCCATGACCAGCGAATGGAGTTTGCAGCTTCAACTGGATACGTATCGCAGCCTGTTCGAGCTGATCCCCGATGGCAAGCGCCAAACGAATCTCTTTTTCGGCGGTCATTCCCGGGGCGTTTACTTCGTGCAGGCCTACGCGGCCTGCGAGTTCGACGACGGGCATTTCGGGGCCGACGATCTGGCGGGAATGGTTCTTCTGGACGGCGGCGCGCGGTACAACAGCGCCTATACCGAGCAGGAATATCTCGATGATCTTCAAAAGATTCGCGATGGGCGCAAATCCCGCACCACCACCTTTTCCTTTTTAACGCCGGGCATTTACACATTCCTGGAAGTGTTTTCCATGGCCACCGTGGAGGGCCTGGGCGATCCCGACGATCCGACCCTCGGACCCGACGGCTTCTTTCCCAGTTACGGACCGTTCAACCTTTTGCTTCCCGTCATGACGCGCTTTCATGACGTGACGCTGACAAACGAAGCCTTTTTCGGCCTCGTGGCCGACGACCAGTCCGGCCTGATGGAGAACTTCAACGGCCACATGGGCGCCATGACTGGCGGCGAAATATGCCATGATTTTCTAGGTGAATATCCATGCGAAGACGGCGCGACCTATTCCTGGATCGCTTACGACGAGACCCAGCCCCACGAACTGATGGATTTGCAGCAACTGGCGCGCAACATCTTCGAGGGTCCGTCCAACAACGCCGATCCCTATTACCCGGCGCGCATCGATTACGATTTCTACGTGGCGGACGTACTGGAAACCGAAGGCACGTGGCGGGAAAATTATTTCAATTTTCAAACGTCGCGGATGGACGCGCCGGTCTACGTTATGGGCACGGAATTGATCAGCGAAGAAGGCGTGATGGAAGACTATCGCGATCAGCTTCCTCCGGCGCGGAATCAGTCCCTGCCGAGAACGGATTATGGATTTGAGATTCAGTACAACGACACCTGGGGACACATCGACGGACTGCAGGCCGACGCGGACTACAACACGCTTTTCCCGAGGCTTCAGCAGTGGATCGAGGACATGGCCGACGGCGAGGTGCAGATTCCCGCTTTCGGTCAGGCCTGGACGGAAAATTACGATCCCAGGGAAATCGAATAATTCGCTTTTTAATGCGGCGAAACGGAATTGATTTTATTTTGACAGGGGGAATCGAGAGCGGCAATTTTCAAGGCCTTCCCTTTGACATTGAGTGTCATTACTTATTATCATCGAGTCGATAAAACTAACATTTAAGCGAGCATCGCACCCATGACATCCAATACTTAAGGCTTTTCCCGGTTTTTTCGGGATGGGAAGGCCGTCCATTTTGGCGGATACTAAAACCAAAAAAATCGTCTGGACGCAACTGCGCAAGCCGATCAGTTTCGCCGCCGGCGACCTGAACGGAAAGGGTTTGTCGCGCCTGACCGACGACTGGCTTTGGAATTCGCGCAAGCGCCTGGCGGCGGCCAGCGGCGCCATGGGTTCGATCTGGTTTTTCTATTTGATCATTGAAAAACTCTTTTCCTTCGAAAACCATATTCCCAATGCGAATTTGAGTGAGATCGTGAAGATCATGGGATCGATGGTCATTGCGATTTCTTTGTTGATGATATTTCTGACGCGCGTCAAACGTCTGGATTCCCAGCGTGTTATGGACGTGGGGCTTTTGTATTTCATCTTTTGCGCCTGGGCCATCGCAGTGTCCGAATCGTGCAAACAGTGGAATCTTTTCACGGTGATCTGGGGCGTTTCCTGGGTTTGCCTGTGGATCGTCGTCTTTCCCCTGGTCGTTCCCACATCTCCGATGAAAATGTTTTTGGCGTCCTTCACCGCCGCCGCCCTGGGTCCTTTGGCTTTATACTTGAACGCAAAGGCGGGCAATGTCATTCCCGATTCGCCGACCCTCATCTACCTGATGTATTTGCCGAACTTCATCGCCGCTCTCGTCGCCGTGTATTTTTCCCACGTGGTGTACGAATTCAAAAAGGATCTGTCCGAAGCCAGGAGCATCGGAAGCTATCGCCTCAGCCAAATGATCGGCAAGGGCGGCATGGGCGAAGTCTGGCTCGGCAAGCATCAGATGCTGGCCCGGCCGGCGGCGATAAAACTGGTGGCGCCGGACGAACTGGGGAATTTGCCGGCGGCGCAAAGGGAGTCCACGTTCCGGCGTTTCGAGCGCGAGGCCCGGGCGACGGCGGCGCTGCATTCCCCGCACACCATCGAGATATATGATTTCGGCATCAACGAGGACGGAATTTTTTATTACGTCATGGAATATCTCGATGGACTCGATCTGGCGACTTTCATGAAAAAATTCGGACGCATCCACGAGTCGCGGGTGCTTTACTGGCTTCGGCAGATCGGCCGTTCCCTGGCCGAGGCGCACGGAAGCGGATTGATCCACCGGGACATCAAACCGGCGAACATCATCCTTTGCCAAAGAGGTCTGGATTATGACGTGATCAAGGTTCTGGATTTCGGACTGGTGAAATCCATGGGCCACGGCAAAGTGATTCCCGAGGAAGTTTCCATAAAGGGGCAGGTTTTCGGAACCGCGGGTTTCATGGCTCCGGAAGCCGCCATGGGCCGGAATGATAAAGTGGACTCGCGTTCGGATATCTATTCCGTGGGTTGCGTTTTGTATCGCATCCTGACCGGCCGGCAGGTTTTTATGGGCAAAACGCCGATGGAAGTCATTCTCAACCACGTCAGCGAAAAGCCGGTCCCCCCTTCACAATATTTGTTGAATCCCATGAACGGCGACCTTGAACAACTTGTGCTGGACTGCCTGGCCAAAGATCCCCGGGAGCGCCCGGAAGACGGCGCGCAGCTTCTGGCTCGGGCCGAGGCCGTCACGCTCGATGCAAAATGGGACGAGAATGACGCGCGGCTGTGGTGGCGCGAGAACCGGTCGAAAATCCTGGAAGCCACGCAGGCAAAGTCCCCGAAAACCGACGCCGTGCAAAAATCCGTCGCCGCCTCTCATTTTCTTTTGGGCGAAGACGACGAAACCGCCGTCGGAAAACTCAAAAGCCGCCGTTGATTCGCGATTTTTCCCCCTGAGTTTGGATATTTCAATACAGATGAAAGCATTGGGGTTGATTTCTAAACCAAGCTGGTAAAAACTCTGTTGCGCAATCAGGCTTGAGTTTCTTATGTGTTTCAAATAACAGGCCGCAATGCTGACTCTTCCGCTTTTACTGGTCGGCTATCTCGTCGCCACGCGCTGCATCGATGAAACGACGTTCCTGGAAAGGATCGCGTATTCGCTGGTCTTCGCCATGATCGCGGCGCCGTGGATTGCCATGAACGCGGCGTGCGTGGGGGATATATTCGTATCGAAAACCCTGCTGGCCGCGGCGACGGCTCTGGTCCTCGCCGTTTTGGCCCGGCACGCCTGGAAGCATTTTCGCGCCTTCAAGGCGCCGCAATTCGCCAAAACGGATGCGGCGGTCCTGCTGGTCGGCGCCCTTGTCGCCGTCGGCGCGTGGCTCTATTACATCAACGCCGAATTTCTCCTGTCCATGGCTTCGTACATCCAGCGAGGCGAGGCCAAGTGTTTTTATATGCAGACTTTTTGCCTGGACAAGGCGATGAATCCCAATCTGGCCGATCCCGACATCCTGAAGATGTACGGCACTATCGCCACGCCGGGAAACACCATGTTCACCGCGCCGCTCATGCCCCTGTTCGGTGTGCGAACTTACCATATCCTCTACACGCTTTTTATCGCCGACGGCTTTTTGTTCTTCTTTTTGCTGCTGCGCCGATGGACGGAAAACGACGCGGCGGCGCTTATCGGCGCGCTTTTCGCCGTGCTCAATCCATACGTGCTTTCCGTGGAAGTCCTCGACCGCAACCTTATGTCCTACGTCCTGTCGGCCGCTCTTATTTACACGCTGGAAAGGCAGCCGGATAAGGGATGGCTGCACGGCATTCTCTGGGGAATCGCCGCGGGAGTCGGCCTGCGTTTTTTGCATTTGACGCTCATCGTTCCGATAGCCCTGATCTATATCCGCGATAAAGCTCCGTGGCGCCGGTACGCATGGCTGCTGGCGGCGTTCTGCGTGGTTTTTGCGTTCAATTTGCCGCACATGCGCGATCACGGATTTCACAGCCTGGGCGAGCAGGCGTCGTTTTTCGATCTGCTGGCCGGGGCATTTTTGCATGGAGCCCGCACGCCGCTGCTGCCGTTTCCGAACGCCGTGGGATACATTCTTCATGTTTTAAGCTTTATCGGCCTCGCCGCCGCCGCGATATCCCTTTTGGGAGCCGTCGCGTTATTCAAGCAAAACAAAATTCGCTTCGCGATTCTTATTCTGATTCTCGCGCCGGTTTACATCGTTCTCGCCGCGCAGCGCGATTGGATCGAAGCCGATAAGTTCCGCATTTTTCTCATGGCCTTTGCCCCGGTCATTTTGTTTTTCGGCGTCGGCGCAGCCTCGATCTTCGACAAATCGAAAATGCGCTTTAATCTCATCGCGCTGCCGATGGCCCTGGTTTTGGTTTTTGGATCGAGCCTGCTTCTGAAAACAATCCGGGGAAAAGCCGACGACGGTCTCTACGAACGCAAGCCCGTCTATCAGCATGAGAGCGTGACATATATGGATCTTTGCCGCGGGCGCGCCGCGTCCGTCGGAATTTTTCCCGATTACGAACGCCTGTTCGCAAAGCTGGATTTTTCGCGGAAAAGAGTCGATGGGCAAATTATCAAAAGCAACTTTTTCGGCGAAGGCGGCCCCATGGCCGCGCATCCTTTCGTCGAACACTGGATTGGCGCAGCGACCACGCCCGATGAGGCGGTGTTTTCTGCCGAGTTCGTGAATGTCAGAATCGATTTTGAAAAGCTCGCCGGGAATACGGCCGATGCGGCCGGACTCGATCCCGCAGCCGGCGAATTCTTCGCGGACTTGTCGTCGCCGGATGATCTTCTGGACATCTATCACAAAGAAATCCAGGTTTCCTGGCAGCCGGACAAGCTGCCCGTCACGCTGCTGACCGGCAAGCCCGAATACAAAATCCAAAAGACCCTGGAACTTGAAGTCAACGCGTTCAAGAATTTCGGCGCCGACGAATTCGGCTTCGCCAAGGTCAACATGATCAACAGTTGGGTAAGGCAGCAGCAAAGGATGCGGGCTTTTCAAACGGGCATGACGGCTTTGCCCCAAACCGACGACGACGCGACGATCGCCTTGCGCGTGCCGCGGGATACGAAAATCCTTATCCGCAACTGGATCATCAACACCGCCAACGGAACGCCCTACCGCGTCGATTCCTGGCTCGTGACCGTCGAAGGCGGCAAAGCGAAAACCGCCTTCCACATCTTCGAACCCGAAAGTTATCTGTAATACATTTTGGTCCCGTTAGGGACATCAGAAAATACCCCTTCATTTCAGAGACTGTCGATAATTGCAAAAGCGTCCAATTCTTGTCATTCCGACCGTAGCTTTAGCGAAGTGGAGGAATCCCTTGAACGATGCGTGAATATGCTGTTAAAACGCGCACTTCAACAAGGCGATAGCGCTTCATTGAAGGGATCCCTCGACTTCGCTCGGGATGACAGGAACGACGGCTTATTACATTTATTGAGAGTCTCTTAAGCCCACGGCAAGTTCAGTGAGACATCTCATGTCAAATCGGTAAAACTGGCCCGGGCGTCAATTGTGTGGCACAGCCTGTTGAGAGCCTCAAGGTCGAGCGACCGCCCTAAGGCTGTGCGGTGTGGATTTCCTCTTTCGGGGCTTTCGCCAGCGCCCTGCGTCCGCCGGTGAGAAGTACGGCGGCGCCCAGGGGAAGGAAGGGAACCTGGATGACCAGGTGAAAGACGATCGCCACGGGCAGGGATACGGCCTTGACGATGCCGACCAGTTGCGACGCATATACGAAACCCACGTGATAAGTGCCCACGGAGCCCGGGGTCGAGGGCAGTGCAATGGAAAAGCAGGTGCCCAGCATGATGACGGCTACGTCAACGAACGAGGGATCGGCGTCGACGGCTTGAAATGCAATGAGCATCGCCAGCGCCACGGACATCCAGATAGCGATGCTCAAACCAAGCGCCGTCGCGGCGCTTTGAATCGATCCGAGTGAGCTTAAGCCTTTGGCCAGTTCGTCGAATCGCCTGGCCCATTCGGGGCTATTCTCACCGCCAGCGAATCGGTCCTTGAAGAATAATCCCATGGCCAGGCCGATCCCCAGCGCTCCGGCGGCCGAAACCGACAGCAGCCAGGGCGGAACGGGCAGATCGGGAATCCGCCGTCCGACGAAATCCGATAAAACCGCCGACGCGATAAACGCCAGGCCGATAAGATCCATGGCTCTTTCCGTTCCCAGGGCGGTCGTGGCCGACAGCAGGGGCATGCGCGTGCGGCGGGTCAGATACCCGATGCGGACGAGTTCGCCCAGACGCAAAGGGAAAACCATGATGAAAAAATATCCGATCAGAATCGTTTCGACGCTCGCCCCAAAACTCCCGCCGATGCCCCGCGTGATGACGTAAAGCCGCAAGGAACGCAAAAGCGCCACGATCAACATGATCCCAAAAGCCAAAACGAAAGGCCACGCGGGCATTTTCACGATGTCGTGGATGACTTCGTCGAATTCGATATTGCGCAGCAAGAGCCAGATGGCGGCGGCGGTGAACAAAACGGAAATCGCCGGCATCGCCGGGCCGCTGCTCAAAAGCGCGCGCAGGCGGGCAAGAAAACCGACGTTGTCATTTTGCGTGGATCGGCCCGGGTTCATGATGTGACAAGACTCCGCACGGCGGAAAACGAACTGCGGAAAAAGCCTCCCCATCCGCCTTTGCGCCACGTGGAAAGCAGCAGGCGAAAAACGGTGCGGGGCCTGAAATAAAAGGCGCGAAGCGTGCGCGTGTGCCACGCGATCATTTCGTCATAAGAAAAGTTAGGGTGGTCAAAAACCGGCTGTTTGAGAAAAACGAAACGGCTCCAGTCGCCATCTATGGCAAGGCCTTTTTCTTTCACTTCTTTTTCGACGCTGGTTCCGGGAAAGGGCGTGCAAAAAGACATTTGCAGCGTGTCGGGATCGGCCTTGAAAATCAGGCGCCGCGTTTTCCGCAAAGACTCGGGCGTTTCTTCCGGCGAAAAAACGATAACGAATCCCAGGGTTTCCAGGCCGATCTCCCGCGCCATCTGAAAGGCCTCGACGCTTTGATTGGTGGTGATTCCCTTCTTGATTTTCTCAAGCATGATATCGTCGCCGGACTCGATGCCGAATTCGATCTTGAAACATCCGGCGGCTTTCATGGCGACGAGAAGATCGCGATCGATCATGTCAGCCCGCGTCAGGCACAGCCACCGGATTTTCTTCTCCAGCCCGATTTTGCGGATCGCCTCGCAGACGCCGTAAACCCACTTTTTATTGATGGTGAACGTATCGTCGATGAAGTTGAAGTTCACCGCGCCGTACTTTTCAAGACACTCGCGCATTTCCGCGGCCACGTTTTCCGGATTTCGCGCGCGCAGTTTGCGGCCGAACAGCGTGGGCACCAGGCAGTACGTGCAACGCGCCGGGCAACCCCGCGTGGCGGCCATGGTGGTCAGCCGCGCGCCGTCCGGGCCGGTGTAAAGATTCATGGGCAAAAGATGCCTGGCGGGGTAGGGAAGCCGGTCCAAATCCACGGTTTCGTGAGACTCGGGAAGATCGATGATCTGGCCGCCAGAGTCCCGGCAGGCGATTCCCTCGTAGCTTTGAAGCGAATCGCCGGAATCCAAAAGCTTCACCATCTCGGGAAAGCGAAACTCCGCTTCGCCTTTTACCAGATAATCGAAGACGTCGTATTTTTCCAAAGTCGCGACCGGCGCCGCCGTGGCGTGCGGGCCGCCGAGCAGGATCGTGCACTCGGGCAGGGACTTTTTCACATCGGCGGCGACGGCGGCGCATTGATCCACCGTGGGCGTCACCGCCGTCAGGCCCAGGATACGCGGTTTTTGCTCGACGATGCGCCGGCAAAGCTTTGCGTCAGGCAGTCGCAGGGCGTTGGCGTCGATGATGGACGCGCCGATGCCATCTTGCTCCAGCGTGGCGGCCAGATAAGCCAGGCCCAGCGGCGGACCGACGGTAGTCTGCGCGACTTTGGCGATGCGGTCGGCGTAAAAGGGGACCGCTAAAAGAACGCCGTTTCGCTCACTTCTTGCTTTGTCAGCGGTGATTTTCATGAGTATTTCGTTAAACTTGCCAATGAAACGTCTGGCAAAGTAAAGTCTTTTTTGCTTTACTTCAAGCGAATTCGCGAAATCGGTCATTTAAGCAATGGAGCAATTGCCGTGAACGATGCGCTCTGGTTGATGATAAGCCCCCTGGTTCTCGTGCTGCCCGGTCTGTATCCGGCCAAACTCGTCGCCGGAACCGCCATCAGCGCCCGGACCTTCGCGTGGGCGCTGTTTTTCAGCATCCTTTTTGTGCCGCTGATCTCTTTCGCTTTGGCGATGATTCTGGGCGCGACCGCCGGCCCCGCGATTTTCCTGCCAGTCTCCTTCGTCCTGGGCGCCGTCGGGCTGATTTTTCCAAGAAACCTGAGAAAGGAAAACAACCGATGATCGTTCTGGGCGTCTGTGACGGACACGACGCCGGGGCCTGCCTGGTCAAAGACGGCGAAGTCCTCGCGGCCCTTTCCGAAGAGCGCATTACCGGGATCAAACGCCAGCCGGGCTTTCCCTACAAGTCCATCGCCCGGATCATGCGCCTCGCACGGATCAAACCGGAAGATGTCGACAAGGTCGCCGTCGCGGAAGTATTCGGCCGCTCGATTCACAGGCTGCTGAATCGCTTTTACATAAAGACGAATCCGAACCTGCCCATGAACCGCCCCGGCAACGCGCTGTCGTCGGCGGTGCAGAATTTCATCGCCTCAGTCCCGGTGATCCGCGCCTTCGATGCGGCTCTTTCACGAAAGATCATGGCAAGACGTTTTCGCAAAATGGGATTCAAGGCCCCGGTGGAGATGATCGACCATCATCTGGCCCACGCATATTGCGCCGCCTACGGATCGGCTTTTGACGATTGCCTGGTCGTAACCATGGACGCTTTCGGCGACGGATGCACCGGCGGCCTGTGGCGTTATAAGACCGGGCGACTGAATGCCATGACGCGGCTGAAATATCCGTTGAGCCCGTCTCTCATATACGGGCGCGTTTGCTCGATACTCGGTTTCAACGAGGGAGAAGAGGGGCAGGTCTCGGCGCTGGCGGCCAGCGGCGATCCTTTGAAAGCGAAAGATATTTTCAAAGAGTTCATCGACTTTGAAAATGGCCGGCTTGTTTTAAAAGAGGCTCCGAACGCAAAGCGTCTGGCTGAAAAGCTGGCGGGATTCGCCCCGGAAGACGTTGCCGCCAGGCTGCAAAAATACGTCGAAGACATCGTGGGCCGATTCATCACCCACTGGATGCGAGAAGCGAAAGCGAAAAAGTTGTGCCTGGCCGGGGGGATTTTCGCCAACGTGCGTTTGAATCAGATGATCGCCAAAGCAAGCGGCTGCGAAGACCTCTACGTGTTCCCGCACATGGGCGACGGGGGTCTGTGCGTCGGCGCCGCGTGGGCCGCGAATCCCGCGCAGTTGCCGCAAGAGATGTTCGATCCCTTACTCGGCATTGTCGCGGAGGAAATGGGCGAATGCGACGTGTCGTCGCTGGATGCGGTGATTGAGCCTCTAAACGACGCGCAGTATGAAAAAATCGCGGCGGCGCTAAACGAAGGGAAGGCCGTCGGCATTGTGAGCGGGCCGATGGAATTCGGCCCCCGCGCGCTGGGATGCCGCTCGATTCTGTTTGCGGCGGATAATCCGAAAACAGCCGCGCAGATCAGCCGCGTTTTACAAAGGCCGGAAATCATGCCGTTTGCGCCGGCGGTGCGCGCCGAGGATTTCGGCGAATTCACCGCGTCGCCTCCTTACAGTGCTTTTAAAAATATGACCGTCTGTGCCGATGCGAAATCGGAAATCATTGATCGATACCCGATCGCCGCGCACGTGGACGGCTCCATGCGCGTGCAGGCGGCCCGCAAAAAATCCTCGCCGATTCTGCATGCGATCCTGACGGCGTACGCCGCGCATTGCTCGCCGCCGATACTCATCAACACGAGTTTCAACGTTCACGGCGAGCCGATTATCGCCGCGACGAAACGGGCTTACATGCTCTTCATGCAATCGCCGCTGACCGCGCTCGTGGCGGCAAATCAATGCTTTTGGAAATGCCGATGACCAGTAAAAAAACGACAATGATCGCGGGCGTCCTGATGGCGTGCATCTACTGCTTTTACTTTTTCAACTTCGAGGACGCCGGCGTCGACTATTGGGATACCTACATCGTCGCCCCGGCGACCTTCATCGCCGGTTCGCCGTGCACCTTCGCCGACGAGCACGGAAACGCCGCGTACGAATATCATTTGCAGGGAAAGCTCCCGCACGATCTCGTGGGCAAGGGAAGCTACGGCATCGTTTCAAAGGATCAGCGCATCGGACCGGGCGTCTTGTTCTCCACCGCGTACGGCGTCTTCGGCGTGGCGGGATTCCGCATCCTCTACGCCGTGCTCGCAGCGCTGCTGTTTTTCATGACCTTTGCCGCGGGGCAAAGGCTCTTTAACGAAACCGGCGCGCTGGCTTTTGCCGCGCTGACGGCCCTGAATCCCTTTGTCATCGCCATGAACCGCCTGAACGCGAACTTCATTGCGCTGCCTATTCTCATGGCCCTCGTCGCGATTCTGATGCAGGAGCGTCCGCGCTGGCTATTGGCCGGGCTGGTGTACGGCGCGCTGGGCGGAATCAAAAACGAGGCGGTCGTCATCGCCCCGGCGGTGGCGCTTCTGATTGTCGCCAAACCCAAGGGGATTCGCGGCCTGGTTCTGTTTGGCCTCGGCGCTCTCGCGGCTATTGCGCCGTATCTGGCGTGGAACAAATTCGCCTTCGGAAAAATGCTCATCCATGCGTCCCAGTTCAGCGACTTCGAGGGATTCCGTCCGTCTTTCCCGCACGAAATTCTCGGGATGCATTTTTCCATCAACGGCCTGTTCAACTGGCCTTTCCACGATCACCTGGTGCGCACGCCGCATTATCCGTTTCCCACGTATTTGACGCTGCCCCTTTCGATCATCCTGTGTTTCGGCGTGCTCTTGAGCGCCTTCGTTTTTCCCGGCATGGCGGCGCAGTGGAAAAAAGGCAAGGTTGACTTTTTCTTTTTTATGCTCTGGCTGGGCCTTTGGATGGGGCTTTTCCTTTTTCAGGAAAACTGGGAGGAACCGAAAAACACCTTCGGCGCGCTGGCGATTCCGCCTCTGGCTTTTTTCAGCGTGCGTGGAGTCGAGTGGCTGATAGAAAAACGCCGGAGCCTGCGTGCATGGGCGGCGGTGGCCGCAATTATCGCCGTGATGGAAATCGGGATTGTCGGCGCGCGTTACGTCAACGTCCCCGTGGACGAGCGCTGGTACGTGCGTTTTCCCAAGGCCAAAAGCGAAGCGGCGCTGACGGGATGCCTCAGCGATTTGCAGCGGCGGGAGTGGATGTTTTTTCACACCGACGAATGCGAAAGCGAACTGGCCGCGCAGCGCTGGAAACTGACTAGGGGCAATCTCTTCCCCATGCTTTATTACCCACTGACCCTGCATAGCGCCAACATCAACGCCGAACTGGGCAAACGCAATCCGAAAATCTTCGACATCTGGGAAAAAATTTATGGGTATTGATTGAGCCGGGTATCGGGTTCCGGGTTTCGGCACTGTAAACGCGTGTGGCGCATCGCGGCCTGCCGGCCGCAACCAAAGTAGGATATAGGCGACATTCCGAATTGAGCCTGCTTTAGCAGGCTAAGGAGACATAGCCCATAGCGTGAGCTATGGGTAAAGGCTTAATATCAAGTAGTCCTTTGAGAGCGTTGATTTTTACGTGCCAATCGCTATTTTGGCTAATTAGTTCCCATCCCGAAATAGCCGTTTTTCAGACATGGCGTCAACATCGTTGTCCGGTAAGGGGATCATTGACAAACCTTGGCAGCGATGTTGCTAACCGATTTTATGGAATCGGCGCGTAGACCGCGATTTTTCGCGCACGTCTCCATTTCCCGGTTCGATTCCTTCTTAACAACCGCGTGTCAGTCGATGAGATGCCTGGCGATCAATAAAAGGTTGGCGGTCACCACCGAGGCCCAGGCGTAGGACTTGAATGATTCGAGGCCGGACCATGTGCAGCGATCCATCCCGAAGCAGCGTTTGAGAAAGGAGATCATCCCCTCGATGCCGGCGCGGAAGTTGCGCAGCCTTTTATAAACCCACGCGCTCTTCGCCATATCGGCGATTTTCAATCCCCGCTTTTTATGGAAGGCGACGTCCTTGACGCCGAGTTCCTTGATGTGGGCCAGATTGTCTTTCGACGCAAACCCGCCGTCGAAGGCGGCCTGGCGCGGCGCTCGTCCGTAAATTTCCTTCTGCCGAACGATCATCCTTTCGGCCAGCGTCGCGTCCGCGGGATTGCCGTTCTCGATCACCAGATCGGTCACCAGTCCCGAGACTCCGCCGGTGAGCGTGACCTTATGGCCAAAGCAAGTCTCACGCCGGTCCTTGACGATCACGTCGGTATGAGGCTCGAAGATCGAAACGATTTTTTCTTCGGCCGGGACCTTTTCTCCCCGCAGCACGCGGCGATCGGCCTGGTCGATCACACTTAAGACCAAGGGAATGTAGTGGCGCAGTTCGGCTTCCAAAGAAAGCGCGAAAATCGGATCGATCATCGTCGCGCCGGCCAATGCGTCGACCACGCGCTCCGCGTCTCGGACCGCCTTTCGCGCGACCTTCAAAAGATCGCGGTAGTGTTTCACGCGGACCTTTCTCTTCTTCGCGTTCAAAATGCCCAGCGCCCGCTTTTTCGCCCGGCGGCGGTGATCGACGACGGGAACATCGACCAATCCTTTCGCTTCCCGAGTCAAACGGCACAACACGCGCACCCCGTCTTCGAGCAACGTCGAGTCGGTGGGGTGATGAATGTTGGTTTCGACGACGGTGCAGTCCACGCGGACCTTGCGGCCTTTCTCGATCCTTTTGTCGGCTGCCGCGGCAAGCAAAACGCGGTTGATATTCTCCAAAGTCTCGGGGCGAATCCGCTTGATGTCACGCTGCAGCGCCGTGCGCGAAGGCGTGCTGTCGGCAAAACCGAATTCGCAAAAAGCGCGGTAAGCACGGGAGTCCTCCAGGTGAAAGGCCAACACCTCGTAACTGAAGCCGTTCATCTGTTTGACGAAAAGCGCTTTGAGTGCCTGCTCGGCGCTCATCTTTCCCTTGCATCCCCTGGCCGGATCGCGGAGGCCGCGAACCAGGTCCGCGTACACCCAATCGAATATCTCCAGGTGATCGCGAAGCAACAAATCGATCCGGTGAAGCTCCCGGGCGTGCTCGTGATGGATTTTTTGCTCGACAAGTGAGGGTTGTTGCTGTATTCTTTTTCGCATCGGGACTTGATTCCTCCGTGATATCAATGGGTTAGACACCAATTAAGATAACACAAAAGGATGAAAATGTCCCGATTTATTTTTCACAAATTCACAAATTTATGCTTTAATATTCAGGTGTTACGTATTTCGGGATGGGAACTAATTATCAAAAAAATCCCTGAGCTCGGCATAAATATAACGCGAGATGACAAATCCAGCCCGAAGGGTGATACAATATTAGTCGTCGGCGCCTGTCCTGAGCGCAGCCGAAGGAAAAGCTGCCGGAATACGAGTGATTTTTATCTTCATTTGAGCCCGTAAGGGCGACACATAATAAACCATGCTTTCTCGAATTGTGCCGCCCTGGCGGGCTCAAATAAAAATAACGATAATCCGTGTACCCCGCGCTGACGCACGGGGCTAATGTTGTGACGCCCTTCGGGCTGGTTTTTACTTTGCACTTATGGGGCGCTCCCCCGTGGTCGCCCTTGTTTTCGAGCCTGTTTCATCACATCGCGGAAATAACGCACGTGGAAGCGAAAGACTTTTCGGTAGCGTGGTTTGAAGATGCACAGCACCGCCTCCACGGCCAGCGTGTACAAGTGCGCGCCGATGAGGATGAAAAAGGCGACGAAGCGGTTGAAACCTGTGGGTGCGGTCGTTTTGTTGCTCAGCGGATTCATGACGCCGCCCCTTTCGGTATCGAGATGGATTTTTCGCGGCAATAGTCGGCGATCCAGCCTTTCAGATAATCCATGCGCGTGTCGATGAAGTCCAAAACGGCTTGTTTGTCGTGATTCGGGTCGATGCCCAAAAGTAAAAAAGGCAGATAATAAAGCTCGCCGGGGCGGCATTTCGGCTGGATGCCCAGGAACCGGTCGCCGATGGGAAAGCCCATCTTGAAGCCGGCCTCCCGCAGTTTTTCAATCGATTCCTCTCGCGTTCTGTCGTAAACCGGCGTAAGAAAATCGATGCCGTACTCGCTATAAAACTCCCGGAAACGCTGAATGGAAAACGGCGATTGCTCCACCATCTCGTCCGTGGAGCCTGATGACCCGTCGGCCACGGCGTCGACGCCGTGCTCCAGGTTGTAGGCCACGGTGCGCGCGTGCATGGTGAGTTTGCAGCTCAGGCACCACACGAAGCCGGATTTGACTTTGTCGTAATCCTCCTCGATTCCCCGCGTGAGAAGGGGTTCGAACATATCCTTGATGGAAATCAGGCTGTGCGTGAATTTGCCCGGGAAATGCCGCGAAGCCTCGTCGGCGCGCTTTTTCGTGCGGCCGAGCTTGTAATGCCCGAATCCGTTCCAGTAGGAAACGAGGTGGACCTTGTCGTACTCGGCGGCCAGTTCGCAGGCCGTTCGCGTGGAGTCGATGCCGCCGGAAAAAAGCAGCGTGATCTGCCTGCCGGGCTTTTCGCTCATGATTTCACCTTTGACAATTGGAATTTATCGCGCCTTTCAAATTGCGTCATATCCGCGACCGATGCAAGGAGTTGCTGCTTCCGATGTAAGCTCACAAACTCTTTGCGGATTTTTATTCTCATTCCGACCGGAGATTTAGCGAAGTGGAGGAATCCCTTCAATGATACGCCATCGCCTTGCCATGATGAGTATGTCAAAACTATAAACACGCCTCGTTTAAGGGATTCCTCGACTCGTCCTGGCGGACTCGCTCGGAATGACAAATTTTTCTGCATTCTCATGACCAAGTCTTCAATGGCTTTCAACTGATTCCCAATTGATAAGTTCTATTCGCTTTTATCCGGCGCGCAAAAACGATATAATCCGTGCAAGATAAAAGGGGATCCGATGGCCATTGACGAAGGCGAGATGCCGCCGGCAAAGGGAAAAAATTCCATCCTGGCGCTTCCGATAATTCTCGGGATCATCCACGCGGTTGTCGACGCGTCGACGATCATGACCATTTTCACAACGCGGCCCTTCCACCACCTTAAGCCTTACGACATCGCGCTGATCGTTCTGGGTTATGATCTGATCGCCTTCTACGGGCAGGTTCCCTTCGGTTTTTTGATGGACAAACTCCGCCGCTGCCGGGAAACCGCCGCCCTGGGACTTGTATTTTGCCTGTTCGGCATCTTGTGTTTATACATCAACCCCATCGCCGCCATGATTTTCGCCGGCATCGGCAACGCGCTGTATCACGTGGGAGGCGGGGCCATTTCCCTCAACGTCCAGCCTGGTCGGGCGACGCCGCCGGGCATCTTCGTGGCTCCCGGCGCCCTGGGCCTGGCGGTGGGTTCATATATGGGCAAGGGCGGATTTGGGATCACCTGGCCGTTTCTGATTGCGCTGGCGATAAGCCTTGTCGTTACGCTTTTCGTCAAAGTTCCCGACATCCCTTACGAGTCGCCGCCCCCAAGGCCGAAAGTGCGCCGGCCGATACTTCTCGTCGTGCTTTTGCTGCTGTCCGTCTTTTTCCGCTCCCTGGTGGGCCGGGCCGGAGGCTATGAACTACCCAAAATGACGGATGTGGCGTTCGCCGGGGCTTCGGCGGCTTTCGCGGGAAAGGCCATCGGCGGCGTTCTCGCCGACCGCCTGGGGTGGATCGAAGTCAGCGTGGGCGCGCTGCTCATATCCGCGCCTCTTATCGCATTCGGCGGAAATGCGTCGACCACGGTGATTATCGGGCTTTTCATTTTTCAGATAACCATGCCCGTCACGCTCGTCGCGGTGTGGTCGCTCATGCCCGGGCGCCCGGGCCTGGCCTTCGGATTAAACTGCCTGGCCTACATCGCCGGTTTTCTCATGACCACGCTGCCGAGCGTTAAAGCCCTGTACAGCCCGCAATTGTTTCTGGGCATAATTTTGCTTTCCGCTCTGACGGTCTACCTGGGTCTGAAGCCGTTGAAAAAACATATTCCGATGAAGTTCTGAAGCGATTCCCGGCTTTAGCGGCGCCAATGTGGAAATACTTTTTCATCCCATCGAAACGCACGAATGTCAGGCGATCCACACGTTCCACGCCAGCGTGATAAAGCCCATGAGGATCAGGTGGGAATCCACGTAAAAATCCCGGCGGACGACGCTGGCCTTGTTGGCCGGGATTCCGCGGCGCAGGATGAAGATCGTCACGAATAGCATCCAGAAGCCCAAAATCCACGCGACGGGAGGAAATGCGCCCAAACCCGCCAGGAGGAAAAGCATGACGGCCAGACCGCCGGAGCCGTAGCGGAGAATTCGTGCGGTTCGGCGTTCGCCGATCACGATGGGCACCGTTTCGCGGCCCACGAGGCGGTCGGCGCTGATGTCGGTCAGATCCATGACGATCGAGCGAATGCCCGTCACCAGGAAAACGAAGGCGAAAGCCAGAAACGTGGCGGGAAGATCATTATGCCCGGACGTGAAAAACATCGGAAAAACCGACACGACGGCCCAGGCCAGGGCGACGAAAATATTTTTGCTGGCGGCGATGTCCTTGAGGCGTCTGAAACCTAAGGGGCGCCGGAGGCGTTCGGGCACGATCTGCACCGAATATAAAACGCCGATCACGCTGGCGCTCAAGATCATCAGGAACGGCAGCGTTCCCATGATCAGGCTGATGCCCACGGCGGCCAGGCCGGATAAAATACCCAGGGCGATCATGAATCCCGTGTATTTTTCGTAAAAACGAACGCGCGCCGGATCGTCGCGAAAACGGTCCAGTCCTTTTTCCGTAAATCGGTTGAGGATGTGCATGGACAAAACGTAAAACAACACCAGCCAGAAAAACCGCCACTGAAAAGCCACGCCCTGCAGCACCGCGCCCACGTAGCACAGCGCCCCGGCTCCGATCCCGGCAAAAACGTTCGTGACGATCAGCGTGGATAAAAAAGTTTTCAGCGTCGCCATCACCGGCGCCCGGTGCCGCGCTTCCAGCGTATGCAGATAGGCCATGACGCGATCTATGCTCCAGGAAGGCGTGCTGGCGCCGGCGGTGACGCCGATTTTCTCATAGGGAGAAAAATCCACGCCTTCCAGTTCTATTTCGGTTTCGATATGCCAGGTGGGCAGGTGGAATTCATCCCGGGCGATGGCCGCCAGGCGGCGCGTGTTGCCGCTGTTTTTTCCGCCGATGACGATCATGGCGTCCACGCGGCCGCACAATTCCAGAATTTCCGCCTGCCGCCGCACGGTGGCGTCGCACATGGTGTCGCGAACCACGGCGTTGGGGAATCTTTCCTTCACGGCGTCCATCATGCGCCGCCACTCGCGAACGTTGGCGGTGGTCTGCGTGACGATGATGAATTTTTCGTCTTTGGGGATTTGATCCAGGTCTTCTATGCTTTGGATCACGCGGGCGTTTTCATCGCCGCCGTAACCCACGAGCCCCACCACTTCCGGGTGGTTCGGCTCGCCGAAAATCACGACCTTAAAGCCCTTTTTCGCGTGGTTCGCCACAAGCTTTTGAACGCGGCGCACCACGGGGCAGGTGTGATCCATGACCTCGTCGGCGCGCTCGCCAAGTTCCTCTTTCAGTTTCGGCGGGACGCCGTGAGCCCGGATGATCGCCAGTCCGCCGTCGATCTCGTCAACGCTGTCGGCGCTGCTCACGCCGCGCAGTTTCAACAGTTCGATGACCTGGGAATTATGCACCAGGGGTCCGAGGGTCGCGGCTTTTTGCTCGACGGCGATGTCGAGTTCGAGGGTCTTATTCAGAGCCCGCCTGACTCCCGAGCAAAAACCGGCTGTGCTTGCGAGGATGAATTCCATGCTTTTATCAACGTGTAGGCCGCCGGGTCCGCTTGTGTTACGCGGTTTCGGCCGCCGGAGTTTTTTCTCCGTATTTGCGAATGTATGCCGCCAGGATCCCGGCTGAAATCAGCATGGCGATGGAAATCCACTGGCTCGTGGAAAAGGGTCCGTAAATGCCCCTGATGCCGTCTCCGCGCATATATTCCAATAAAAAGCGCCCGATGCCGTAGATGGTGATCTGTAGGGCGAATAGTTCCCCATAGGTCCGTTTCGGGCGCTTGTATCGGTAAAACATCATGATGCCGAACATGAGAAGGCCGAGCAGGGCCTCGTATAGCTGAGAGGGATGCACGGGGAGGTATCCGTAGACTTTATAGGCCGGCGATCCTTCGGGAAAAACGACGCCCCAGGGAAGGTTCGTCGGCGCGCCGTAGCAGCATCCGGCCATGAAGCAGCCGAAGGTCCGATGGATGAACAGCCCGGCGCCGAAATACGTCGAAGCGATGTCCACGTATGGCAGAAAGGATAGTTTTTTGTATTTCATGTAACCCAGGCCGCCCACGACGGCGCCCAGGTATCCGCCGTACAAAACGACGCCGCGGCGCATGGTGAAAATCTTTTTCGGGTGATCGATGTAGTAGGGGAGGCGGACCAAAACTTCCAGAAGCCTCGATCCGATCAGCACGCCGATCAGGCAAAAAAGGAAAGCGCCCAGCATGGCCTCTTCGGACAGGCCCTCTTTTTTGGCTCTGCGAGAACTGATGATGATGCCGAAGAGCATACTCAGAGGATAGGCTATTTGATAAAAATGGATTTCGTGGCCGAATATCGTCAGCAATACGGGATGCACCGATTCGTTTCCTTTCCGTGGATGTCCGGCGGATGACTCCGGCCGCCGGTTTCGTCAGCGCCAGTCTAGCCAAGCGGCGCAAAAGGTCAAAGCACTTTTTTACGATGTCTCCCTTCCCATGAAGGCCCGAGGATTTATCGGCAATTCAATACTCGATTTCAAGTGAAACACGTGCTAAAATCCGACGAAGCAATGAATTGAAAAGGAGCTTTAAGCCATGAACGCGAAAATATTATTGACGCTTATCCTTATGCTTTCGGTGATTTGCGCGATTTCGGCGCTGGTCGCCTGCGGCGATGACGATGACGATGACAACGACGATGAAGACGCCGACGACGACTCGGCGGACGACGACACGGCGGACGATGACGTTAACGACGACGCGGATGATGATGCGGACGACGACGCGGATGATGATTTCACCGGCGGCTGCGACAACGACAGCGGCATGCCCGTCACCATCTGCGAATTGGACTATCCAGCGGAACTGGAATGGAGCGACGGTGTTTTCGGATGGCCGATCGCCATTTCGGTCAATTTCGAAGGCGCGATTGAATCTGAATATTATTTGATTCTCGATACGGAGCCGGTAGATTTTCCGCCGAAGCTGCAATTGACGCCTTTCGCCGGCGCCGAAAACGGAGTGATTCCCATAACCCTCTCCATTCCTTACAGCCAGGTGGGATTCATCGGCGGAATGGATTTCAGTTACCCGCTTTACATCAGCGATGGATTGGGAGGAGATATCGTTTCCAATCAACTGCAGGTCAACACGCACCTGGGAGAAGATCCGTTTACGGAGGAGTAGCCTTATTAAAAGCCCACGTGAGCGGGCGACGCTTCTCGCGCGGCCATTAAAAAAAACCTACGCTACGAAAAGAATTTCGACATTTGTACTACGGCCGCCACGGGTTGAAAGGCGCGGCATTTTATGACAAGTGTAAATTTGGCAAGTGGGGGATTGTCTTTTTTTGCGTTTGAAAAGGCGCATCGCGGCAGCTGCGACAGGCCGGGGCGGTTTCCTTGCTGGAATGAAATAAAACAACGCAAAGAAAGATGGTGATTTATGGCACAGGCAAAAAGCGGCGACGCCGTCAGCGTGCATTACACGGGGACGCTGGACGACGGTACGGTATTCGACTCTTCGAAGGATCGCGACCCCCTGACATTAACCCTCGGCGAAGGCAAAGTCATACCCGGTTTCGAGCAGGCCATTTTGGGCATGAACCCCGGCGAAACCAACGTGACGAAGATCCCGGCGGATCAGGCTTACGGACCTTATTTCAAAGAGCTGGTGGCCGAAATCAATCAGGATGATTTTTCCGACGGAGCGCCGCCGGAAGTGGGACAGTGCTACCGGGTTCCCAAAAAGGACGGCGGGGATATGTTCGTGACCGTGACCAAAGTCGAAAACACCAAGGTGACGATCGACGCAAATCATCCCCTGGCGGGAAAAGATCTGACTTTTGAGATCGAACTGGTTTCCGTCGGCGCTTAAGCGCAACGGGGTCCTTTAAAATCCGTTTTCGGCAATAAAAAAAGCTATTTACAAGCGTTTTGAAGGGTGCTAAAAAGTTTGGGAAAGCATGCGTTTGTCAGAATTTGGAGAACGATTTCAGGCTTAGAGCAAAACCCTCCTTCATGAACTCACGTAACGAATATTTGGCAGTTGTGTGAGAGGAAATGGTTAGTTGGCGTCCATTGTGGTCGCCTGCGTGATAGCGGGGGCGCATCCCCGCGGGACAGAAAAGGCGATGTTCAAGTGAGGAACATGCGTCAAAGGAAAGAGAGAAAGGCATGTCGAAGAAGTTATTTATTGGAAGTCTGAGCTGGAATGTCGACGATGAGTCGTTGCGCGAAGCCTTTGCCAAATACGGTGAAATCACCGAGGCGAAAGTCATTCGTCATCGTGACTCGGGCCGCTCCCGCGGTTTCGGTTTCGTGACCTTCACCGACGGAGAAGCCGCCACCACGGCCATCGCGGAAATGAACGGCGCCGAACTGGACGGTCGTCCCATCAAGGTCGACGAGGCCCAGGATCGCGGATTCCAGAAACAGGGCGGCATCCTTGGCGGACGCAACCGCTGGTAATCCCCTCCCGCGTAAGACAAAACGAAAACTATTTCTTTGATCGATAAAATTACAAACCCGGCGCCGCAACAAAAGCGCCGGGTTTGATTTTTTGTAAAGGGCCATCGACAAGGCGATTCTCGGCGGACGCGCTTCCTACACCCCTTGTCAGGGGTTTCATGAAAAATGGATCGATCTCCTTTCCCAGGGTTTCACCCTTCGATTGACCTTAGTCTGATTTATTCAGTCGACAACGCAGGCTTTGGAAGCCTGTTCCACAAACGCTGTCGTTGGCAAAACGTTTTTCTTTGGCGCGTCACATGTGGCGCATCGCGACCTGGTGGCCGCAACTAAAATGATTGCCGATCCATCCTCCACACCCGAGGCTCGTGCTTTGCAGCGAAGCGCCGCTTCGCAAAGTAGTAGGTGTGCCGGGAATGCTCGGGGCCGGCGGCGATTACAATGGATACGTCACTTTGGCCAAGCTTGAAGGCGACGCAGGCGAACCGGGCGGCGGATACGTCGCCCTTGACGAATCGGGCTGGACCGTATGGCCGGACGGCCGATTGTCACCAGTTCCCCGGATTCGGGGGATCGCGTGCTTTTCGCCGACATCGCCGGGCAGCCCCACTACTCGTGGGACAGTCGCGACCACCGCTTGCGGATTGAGTGCGACGAACTGCGTCGCCCGGCGCAGGTTTATTTATTGGAAAAGGCTTCCGCGGAAACCTGGGCGAACACCACGGCCACGGAAGTTCTCATTGAGGAAACGATCTTCGGCGACGATTCGGCCTATGGGCCCGCCAATCCGAAAAACAACAATTTCCTCACTCGCCCCTATATCCAGCGCGACGGCGGCGGGCAGGTGGTTTTTAATTCCTACGACTTTAAAGGCAATCCGCTTTCGTCCACACAAACACTTGCTCAGGACTACAAAAACGTTGTGGACTGGGAAGACGATCCTGAAGACGTGTTGGAAGATGAGACTTTTACCAATTCCATAACCTACGACGCCTTAAATCGCGTGAAGAGCAAAACCACGCCGGATAACAGCGAGTTTTTGCCCTATTACAACGACGCCGGTTTGCTGGACGCCGTGGACGTGAAAATCAAGGGCGCAACTCCGGCCACGAGCTTCATCGACAACATCGACTACAACGCGCGCGGCCAGCGCACGAAGGTTGAAAAGACGAACTATCAGCTCGTCCAGAATTCTTTCAGTTGACTGAGATCGCCGTTGAATTTGTCCCGGTCGCATGAGCCGATTCCCGGCACTTTGTGAGGTTCCGGTCCGACGTTCCCATCCGTGTAGGTGACACCCTGCGTGGCTTTGTAAATGACGCCGACAATTTTGCCAGAATCCCTCGCTTCGATAAAATCCACCGATTTATTGTGGTGGGATAAATCGACAACGCAATTACTGATTTCGGCAGGATTATTCACATCGGGAGTGGGCGTTGTATTTTGCGCGACAAAGTCGTCATAAGCTTTCTGCGTCTCGCTCCCCCATTGCCCATCTGCGCCGTACTTAGGTAAATCATACCCTTCAGCCTTCAATCCCAGTTGCATCAACTTCGTGATATGTGGTTCTGATCTTTTCATAATAAATCTTTCTCTATGTTGGTTAATGCTTTAGCCGTCCGTCATTCCTTTGTCGCCGGCCTTTTCGTCCGTCCGCGGCGCCCGAATGCCAAGCTTCTTGAATAACTGGAAGACGCCATCGCTGCCTCCCCCGACGAGTAATGCTGTGATGATATATCCGATGAAACCATCATATTTTCCAATGCGGTAATTTATTTGGGCGGCATTCAGAATATCGTCCAATAAATTAATTTCATGCGTCCACGCCGCGATTAAAGCCAGACCGAAGATCACAGGGGTTTTAATGGTTTAGTGACTGGCGAGGCGAACGAACCGCTCGGCCATGCACTCCAGATCCTGGAAGATCGCGTAGGGTTGAAAATTAAAAATTCAATTATATAATAATAGTAGACTAATGTAGCCAATATCTGTAAAGGAGGTTTCCGATGAAGAATTCCCCATTTCAGCGCATTACTATTTGCGCAGCGCTCGTCGTCTTAGCGACCGTTTTCCTGTCGTCTTATGCTCATTCAGATGAATCATTAAGAATGTTGAGCATCGTCGATGACAAAATCAGTTCTCCAGATTGGTATATTTTCAACTATGCTGTCGACAGTAGAGTTTCACAGGATGATGGTTTACAAAAGGCTGAAAAATACGTTATCGATACGGTTTACGGCGAATGGTTTACTATGGGCATCGACACAAGCGGTATGTTCGTCGGAGCGTATATCATGCCGAAGGACGGGGACCCTTTCTTTGCCTACGGTGGTGGAGGCAATCTCAATCCCGTATGGAAATTCCGGTTAATGAAACCTAAACTGAAAAAATCCCGGTATGTGGAAACCAGCGACGGAAAAAACATCTATGAAGTCATTATCGATACCTCGGGTGCGAATGAGATTTATATTCTGGCCGGTCTTGGAGCGGTCGCTCTCGGCTTGACCGATACAGATCAAAATGGCGTAGCTGTGTCTCTTGCAGGTAATGCCTTGGCCGGATTTCAATATCAGTACACCTGGTTCGGGCAAGAGCAACAAGAAAAGAAAAGATCGGTTAAGTTTTCATTCGGCGGCATTTTGGGATATGGAACGCTATCCTATACCGATGAAGATGATCAGTCGGATACCCAGCCAGCGGGATTGGGTGGGGGATTTTTTGCCTTCACCTACTCTGGCTAACGCAAGACCGTGAGCTTCCTTTCGATTTCGTTTCTTTAAACGACGCAAGCTTCCCGTTCAGATTATTTTCAAATTCAAGGACGAGAAGGTTGTTTGGTTCCGGTTTGACAACTTGAAGAAAATGATTGGCCTGGTCTTCGTGGTTTCCCCCTTTACTGAAGGGGTAAGTGCTTCAAAGCAAACCGGATTCGAGTACGGCTTATTTTATTTTTACGCTTAATAACTCTGATCGAAATAGGCGCCACCCTGCGTGGTTTAATAAATGACGCCGACAATTTTGCCAGAATCCCGCACCTCAATTAAATCCATCGATCTATTGTAGTAGGATAGAACGCTAACGCTTGCAGAATTGGCAGGATTGCCTGATTAAACATCAATAATAAAATCGACGCACATGCCTGCCAATGGGCACAAATATTATTACGAGAAAATAAACGACCCGAAACCTTAATGATTCCGGGCCTTTAAGCTACTAGCGGGGGCAGGATTTGAACCTGCGGCCTTCGGGTTATGAGCCCGACGAGCTACCGAACTGCTCCACCCCGCGACAAATTCGTCGATTGAATCGACTTGGCAAATTTTCAAGCTCTGAAAAGCGCTGAAAACGCTTCCAAAGAGATGCGTAAACTAGGACAGGCGATGCGTGATGTCAAGTGGATTCGTTTTGCCATTCCAAAACAAAATGTGGTGTCCAATTTTCATTGCACATGAAGAGTCGGCTCGCGAAAAATCATCCTGATCACGCATGCTAAAGAGGCTGTGAGGAATCGGGGCGTTGTTGATGCCGCGCCGGATCACATCCCGATTGGCGGCTTTGTGATTGATGTTTTCAGTTCAGGTATTTAGACTCGTCGAGAACGATGGCGTTGAGCTGCGCAACACTTTCATGTCAGTTCAGTCTGTCAGAGATGCCGGTCTGCCTTTTCAAAATGCTAGGCGCGCGTGGATGGTGACTTTGTGAAAACGATTTTGGAACCGGAAAATCGTTTCCGAATATGGGATATAATTTTCATCCTTGCGTTGACTTCGCTCGGCGCCGCTATTCGATATTTCGTCTTAACCTTCACGCACCACTTGGATTACGATTCCTCCTTTTGCGTCATCGATGCGATCAAATATTCAGGCAATCCGTATCGACTTCTGGAAATCCCCGGATTGGCGGGCGGCGGCGCCGGGGGCGCGAAGGGGTTTTATTTTCTCAATGCCCTGTTGATTCACTGGGGCGGCGAGCCGGTACGCACCGCAAAAATGGCGGCGCTGATTCCGGGAATTTTAGTGTTCGCTCCATACTACCTCTGGCTACGTGTTGCGTTCGGGCGCGTCGCGGCCTTTGGAGCAACTTTCGCCCTGGCGATCTATTTGCCTCACGTGGCGATCAGCGCGGCGCCCAACGGCTTCGCGGGCATGATTTTTTTTCTGGCGCTGGGGGGATTTTTCGTCGAAAAAACCGCAAGCGCCGAAGAGAGCCGTTTTATATGGCTGTGGCTTTTTTCCGCAGCACTGGCTACCGCGGGGGCGACCACATTTCGCGTGGAAGGCTGGCTGCTTCCATTTTTATTTGCCTGGCGCCTGCAGCCGCGGCTTGGCTTAAAAAAAACCGCGATCTTTTTTTTGCTTGCAAGCGGCTACGTGATCTACCAGCTTTATCTCAATACCGCACAGCCGGGCGGGATGTTCGGTTTTTTCCAATCCGCATACGTTTCCCCGCACAATTTGCTCAACACCTCGCCGGTCGCGGGACGGCCGTTTACCCATCTGCGTTCGCCATGGCTGGTCTGGCTGCAAATGCTGCGCGAGCAAATGACGGCGCCGGTGCTGGTTCTTTGTTTCGTCGGCGCCGGCCTTGGCATATTCCGCAAAGTTAAGGATCGCGTTTTCGCCGCCGGCTTTCTGGCAACCTTGATCGTCTTAAACGCCCGGGGACTCGTCAGCGGGCAAACAACATATGAACGTTACACCGTCGCCATTGGAATCTTCGCGTTGCCGCTGGCATTCGTTGCGATGGCCTGGATTATCGCCGAGGCGCTGCCGCCTCGCCGCCGATATCGACTGGCCGGGTATGCCGCGGCCTTGGGTATGATAGGTCTGATGTCCTGGAAGTTTCCCGAAGCGTTGCAAAAGCGCATCGATTGCATGCAACTGAACGAAAGCGAATGGGCTTTGGCCGACTGGGTCGTCCGCGACGCTTCCCCCGGCGATCTGTACGTTGTGGATATGGATGAAGTCATTGCGTATGGATTCGCAAAGCGGACTTTGAGCGCCCGGCCGACAGAACAATATCGGCCGATTCTGGAGCATTACGCGCCAAACGATGAAACGGCCGAAAGTTTTTTGGAAGAAGGTACGCAGATGTTCTTGCTCGGCGAGCCGGGTAAACCCGTCTCGGCAAAGCGGATCAGGGTTTTTAAAATCCTGTGTGATGAAGATGATTGCGTTAAAAACTTCGTGTCGCATGGATACCGTTATCTTTTTAATAACGGGGTGTACGCGATATTCGCACCTCCCTGGCAACTTGAAAACATCGATCAATAAAAAATATCTTTCCCGGCGGGAGGCGATGATCAGGAGCCGTTGTGCGGGGCGGGTGTTTTGGTTACGGCGGCGCCGGCGACGGCGTGGCGCGCGCGACCGGTCAGGCGTTTCCACATAATAAAGGCCGGCGTCAGCAGTTTTCCGGCGAACGATTCGGTCAGCTTCACTTCGATCAGTTGCAATATAGCCCCGTCCGGATCCCGGATAAACGCCACGCGTTCGCCTGTCGGAAGGCGCGAAGGCTCACGGATGAACTCCACGCCCTCAAGCTCCAGTTTCGCGCCGAGGGTTTCCAGGTCGTGCACTTTCAGCGACAAATATTGCGTGCCGGGGGATTCGAGATCGGCGCCGCCGCTTTTTCGCTTGACGCCTTCGAAGTGATATAGCTCCACGAGATCCCGCCAGCCGACGAACAGGTGCGCGGCGCGCACTTTTACTCCCGCCAGACCGAAGAGCTTATAGGCGACCTTATCGCTGATCAGGATTGTTTGGATGTATTGCAGGCCGAGCAGTCGGACGTAAAAATCCAGGCTTTTATCCAGATCGCTGACTGTTATCGCAACGTGATGCGCGCCTGTGATCGGCATCCGACTTTAACCCCTTAAAATGCTCAATAAAACCAGCGCTTCATGTTAAGCGTTTTTGCGTAAGAAGTAAAAGAAGAAAGGGCGCTCAAAAACAAAGTTGTCTTAATGATCAGGCGCCCGCGGCCTTGTCCTTGTCCCGGCAGCATTTCTTGTATTTCTTGCCGGAACCGCACGGGCACGGATCGTTGGGGCCGACCTTGGGCGACTGCCTGCGCACCGTGACGCCCTTGGCTTTTTCCGGCGTGGCCTGCGGGTCCTGCGCTTTGCGCAAGGCTTCCCGGCCGTATTTCATGGGCCTGGCGGCGCGCCGGCTTTTAAAGGTGGATTCGTCGGCGGCCTGCACCTGGAATCGAAGCATCTTTTCCAGAGCCTGTCCCCGGATTTTGTCGATCATCTCCGAGAACATATCGAAGCCTTCTTTTTTATAGGCCAGAAGCGGATTGACCTGTCCATAGCCGCGCAGTCCGATTCCGTCGCGCAGATGATCCATGCGCAGGAGATGATCCTTCCAATACTGATCGATGGTCGTCAGATAGAAATAGCGCTCGGCGTCGCGCATGATCTTTTCGCCGACTTCGCTTTCTTTGATCTCATAGGCTTCGGCCAGAGCCTTGGCCAGATCCTCCTGGAGCGCTTCGGGCGTGAGCTGAAGCACATCGTCTTCGGTATAATTGAAGGGGGGCAGTGCGAATTTCGTGGTGATCAATTCGTTGATGTCGTCCCACGGCCAGTCTTCGGGATATTTTTTATCCGTGATGTGCGCGCTGACGATGCTGTCGGCCACGTCTTCGGCGATCTCCAGGAAATTTTCCTTGACCTCGCCGCCGAACAGCACATCGCGGCGCAGATCGTAAACGATATTGCGCTGCTGGTTCATGACGTCGTCGTATTCCAGCAATCTTTTTCGGATGTCGAAGTTGTGTTCTTCCACTTTCTGCTGCGCGTTGGCGATGGCCTTGGAAATCCAGGGATGGAAAATCGGCTCGTCTTCCTTCACGCCCAGTTTGCCGAGCATGGAATCCATTTTTTCCGAGCCGAAGATGCGCATCAGGTCGTCGTCCAGGGCCAGGAAGAAAACCGACTCGCCGGGATCGCCCTGGCGGCCGCTGCGCCCTCGGAGCTGATTGTCGATGCGCCGCGATTCGTGGCGTTCGGTGCCGATCACGCAAAGCCCCCCGGCGTCCAGCACCTCCTGCCGTTCCGTCCGGCACTGCGCGGTCTTTTCGTCCATAATTTTCTTGAATTCCGGGGAACCCTCTCCGATTTCCTCTTCCGATTCCTCTTTGAGCTTCGCCAGGGTCTGATGCGTCATAATCTCCGCGTTGCCGCCCAGCACGATGTCGGTGCCGCGGCCGGCCATATTCGTGGCCAGCGTGACGTGGCCCTTGCGCCCGGCCTGCGCGATGATATCCGCCTCCCGCTCATGCTGCTTTGCATTGAGAATCTCGTGGGGGATTCCCCGCTTTTTCAGCATCTTGGACAGCATCTCGTTTTTCTCGATGCTGATGGTGCCCACGAGGGCGGGTTGCCCGGATTCGTGGCACTCGGCGATTCTCTCCACGATGGCTTTGAATTTTTCCTTGGCGCTGCGGTAGATGATGTCGGGACAATCATTGCGGACCAGGGGCTTATTGGTCGGAACGATCAGAACGTCCAGGTCGTAAATTTTCTTGAACTCCAGGGCCTCCGTATCCGCCGTGCCGGTCATGCCCGAAAGTTTGTCGTACATGCGAAAGAGGTTTTGAAACGTGATGGAAGCCAGGGTCTGGTTTTCGCTTTCGATCCGGACGTTTTCCTTGGCTTCCAGGGCCTGATGCAGGCCGTCGGAATATCGCCGGCCCGGCATGAGCCGCCCGGTGAATTCGTCGACGATGACCACCTGTCCGTCCGTGACGATGTAATCCTTGTCCCTTTGGAAAAGGGAATAGGCCTTGAGGGACTGCTGCACGTGATGAACCGTGTCGATCTCGCCGGGATCGTAAAGGTTATCGATGTTCAGTTCCCGCTGCACGCGCTCGACGCCTTCTTCGGTCAGCATGGCCGAATGGGCCTTTTCGTCGAGGGTGAAATGCTCCTCTTTGCGCAAACGCTTGACGACGCGGTCGATGGTGTAATAGCGGTCCGTGGAATCTTCCGAAGGCCCGGAGATAATCAGCGGCGTGCGGGCCTCGTCGATGAGGATGGAGTCCACCTCGTCCACGATGGCGAAATTGAAGCCGCGCTGCACGAAGGCTTCGGGATCGAGCTTCATGTTGTCGCGCAGATAGTCGAATCCCAGTTCGTTGTTCGTGCCGTAGGTGATATCCGCGCCGTAGGCCGCGCGGCGCTCGGTGTCTTTCATCCCATGGACGATGACGCCTACGGTCAGGCCCAGGAAACGATAGATTTTACCCATCCACTCCGAGTCGCGGCGAGCCAGGTAATCGTTGACCGTCACCACGTGCGCGCCTTTGCCCTCCAGAGCATTAAGATAGATGGGCATGGTGGCCACGAGGGTTTTTCCCTCGCCGGTTTTCATTTCCGTGATGCGTCCTTCGTGCTGCGCCAGGCCGCCGAGGACCTGCATGTCGAACGGACGCATTCCCAGGGTCCTGACCGAAGCCTCCCGAACGACGGCGAATGCTTCGGGGAGGATGTCGTCCAGCAGTTCTCCCGCGGCCAGGCGCTCTTTGAACTCGGGGGTTTTGGCGGCGAGCTTTTCGTCGGAAAGGGCCTGAATTTCAGGCTCCAGTTCGTTGACTAATTCGACGATTTTCCCGAGGCGCTTGATTTCACGTTCGTTTTTGGTCCCGAACACCTTGGCCAGAAGCGAAGCCATTTTTTCCCACCGTTTGAAATAAATTCGAATAAATGACGCGCGGCCTTTTTGTGAAAACGCCCGATGCGGCGTTTTAGGGCCGCGAAATACAAACAAAGTCCCGGCGACGCGAAGCAATGTAATCATTATCGCCGGGCTTTTCAATGCGCTGTAAAATGTTTTTAAGGAAGTGTCGTTTGCGCTATTGACCGGAGTTGCTTCGATTTGCAGGGCAATGGCCTTACTTGTTGCCTGCTATGGCCAGAAAAGTCTTTAGCTCTAAAGCCTGCCTGTAGGTGGTGATGGCCGCCATTGGCATCCCTTCGACGCCATCAACCTTGAAAACAATTGGGCGATCATTGTGTTCAAATGAGAATATTATACCCTGATGAGGATAGGGCGAACTATCGTGATCACTTCCGACGACAAGGTCCGGTATAACATATCCGAGGATGCCTCCCGAGGTGGAATACATCACGCGGTAATTAATGGAGAAGGTCTTCAAAAACCTCTTGAATTCTTTTTGCCGTTGGAATGGGAGATTGATTTCCAATCCGGGACCGGCGAAACCTGTATGCACCATTGTGGGTTCCCACTTCCGCTGGAACAAGGCGCGATCGACAGGCGGATTCGCGTCGACGTAAAGAGCCGTAACAGACAGATTTGCCGCTTCCAGATTGAGAGAACATACTCTTGTTGAAGGTGGGAGACTGGCTACGGCTTTCTCTTTTTTCGGCACGGTATGCCGTGGGCCCGTCACCTTGTAATACTCGATTTCCGTAGGTGATTGGATGATAGTGGAGTAATGCTCATTGCGAATTCGCTGTATATAGGTTTCTATCTGTTCTTCCGTGAAGTCTTCGGCTATGCCGAAGCCAGAGTTCAATGCATGAATTTGAATTCGAGCCCTTGCTTCATCCGTATGGCATCCTTTCGGATACCGAGCCAGATAGCCCTTGTATGAATTGACTGTATTGTTGAGTCTGGCTGTTTTCCAGGCCTTTTCCATTGCCTTCAAGGCCGGAAGCTCCGACCTGATTGTGTTGACATCCGTTCCACTGGAATACTGGGCAAGGAAGGACTCAAAAGCCGCGACGGTCTTTTTCTGCCTGGCATCCGCATATCTCAGCGTACGCAATCTGCGATGGGCGTCTTTGGCATGAGAAGCATCCGGGTGATGCTTCAGATATGTCTCGTAATCGACGATTGAGTTACTCTCTTTGGCCTGTTTAAAGCGCAGAATTTCTTGCGCATCCTTGGCCTGCCTTTCGTATCTGGATTGCGGATGCATGCCGAGGAACTTTTCGTATGCACGGATTGTGTTGAAGGTTTTCGCCATATTCCAATCCCGATCAGCCCGTAGTTCCGGCAGAAAGACTCTGACGGCATCGGCCTTTTCGGAATTCGGATGTTTCTGCAGGAACTGCTCGTATGATTCAATTGTGTTGATGGCTTCTGCTTGGTTCCAATCCCGGTGCACCCGCATTTCCGGCAGCAAGCGTCTGGCGGCATCGGCCTGTTCGGAATTCGGATGTTTTTGCAGGAACTGCTCATATGACTCAATTGTCCCCAGCCGGTTTGCGTCCTTCCAATCTCGTTGGGTTGTGGCGCAACCGGAGAGTGCAAGAATCAAAACAATACTCAACAAACATCCGATAAACTCAGCCCTATTTATAGCCATGCGTTTCTCTTCTCTTTTTTTTACCTGGCATAGACGACACGCGTCGAGCGGGCACCTATGAAACCAGGCTCCGAGTTAAAGTTCGCATAGTTCGATTTTTACCGGCCAATTCTATCATTACCGACATGGCTTGTCACTGATGAAGAAAACATGATGAAGAAAAACATGATTGAGTCTGCCATGAATAAAGTGATGTCGCAGAAACACCGTGACGGTTAAGCTGTTAAAAATGCCCCGTTTTTCAGTTTTTTAAGGCCGGGTGTCTTCAATAAAACCAAATCGCCGATTATTTCTCGCAAAATTGCCGGTCATTATTTATGATGGCGCCCAGTCTGCAAACGGAGGGGCGTTTCATGTGTATTTCGAAATCGATTCACCGAAAACTCTTTTTTGCGGCGCTGTGGATTATCGTCGCCTTGGCGGCTGTGTTTGCGTCATGCGGGGATGATGGTTCGTCCTCGTCGGACTCGGACGCAGCAAGCGACGATGATGCCAATGACGATCTCGATGATGACGCGAATGACGATGCGAATGACGATGCGGATGACGATGACGATACCGGCGACGCGGACGACGACGCGCACCCCTATACGCCCTGCTGCGACGTGGGGCAATTGGACCTTTCCATTGATGATCCGCAGCTTCCTGCCGACGGACCTGGGCCTTACCAATTCGTCGAAATGGAGCGCGTTTTTACAGACACGCAGCGAGACCGGCAAATCTCCTCCCAGGTGCTTTTTCCATCGCATGACGGCATCGACCTCGCGCTTGGGGATGCGCCTTTTCCCGTCGCGCTGGTCGTGCACGGTTTTTCGGGACGCAGCTTTATGGTCCGGGAATATGCCGAGCGGCTGGCAAGTTGGGGATTTATCGCCGTTGCGCCGAACCTGCCCGATACGGACCCGACGGCTCTTTTCAGGATAAACCACGCAGAGTCCGCGCGAGACCTTCTATTTATCCTCAACTCGATCTGCTGCGAACACGACGCGGCCGATTCGGAATTTTTCGGGCTCGTGGACCGGTCGCGGCTGGCGTCGGTGGGGCATTCCATGGGCGGCAAGTTGTCGGTTCTGGCCGGCGTGTATGACGGCGGCCTGTCGGCGGTCGTCGGGCTGGATCCGGTGGACGGCGCGGGACCGATCGATTTTGGGGATGCGGAAAGATTCCCCGACGTCAATCCCGATCTCGCGCCGCTGCTTGAAATTCCCACGCTGTATCTCGGCGGCACGGAAAGCGGCATCGAGTTTCTGGGCCAGGCCTGCGCGCCGACAGAGGACAACTATCATCAATTCTGGACCAACTCGCCATCGCCTTCCGTCGAGGTCACGTTCAACGGCGCGGATCATACCGATTTTATCACGCAGCTTCCTCTTGACCCCTGCGACGTGGGCAGCGCGGACCACGAGCGCGTCAAATCGCTGGCAAAAAAATACACGATTGCTTTTTTGAATTATCATGTGCGTGGCTGGCAGGGATACATCGACGATTTCGCCGGAGAGGGAATCGACGCCGACGCGCAGGACGTTTCCTGGCGGAAGAAATGATTTGATGTACGATACGCGCCGCAATAACAAGCTGATCATAATCATCGCGATAGTTTTAATAGCGCTCTTTGCGCTGGGCCTGACCTGCGGCGATGACAGAGACGTCATTGTGAATTCGAACGATGACATGCCTTTCGATGACGACGCGGATTTCGATGACGATACGTTTACGGACGATGACAGCGGATATGCGGAGCTTGAAAAATGCGTGATCGACGGCGTGCCCTACCGCAATCTGCAAAAAAATCCCGACAATCCGTGTTATATCTGCGACGTGAAAAAATCCGTATCCGAATGGACCGAATACAACGCCAAACCCTGCGACGACGGCCTTTTCTGCAACGGCCGGGACCTTTGTTACGGCGGCGTGTGTGATCTCCACGAAGGCGACCCTTGCGCGCCGAGGCAGTGCGACGAGGAAGCCGACGCGTGCGTGGATTCGCGATAATCAAGCGTCCCGATGGGACGCATTCCATCAAAACACGATTCTGTAAATCCCGAATAAAGAGACTGTCTGAGGGGCGACGGGAAAACTTACGCCTTGAGCGCTTTTTCCAGATATGCGGCGGTGTTGGGATGCTCCGCCTTGAACTGCTTCCACTCGGTTTCGGTGATCTGGGCCGGCTCCTTGCCGGTGCTGTGTTTGATTTGCCGGTAGGCCGCTTCGACCAGATCGCGGTTGACGAAGCCGGCCCCCAGAACCGCGCCGGCCACCTCGCACACGCCGTTGATGAAATCTATTCCGAAAAGCGACTCGATGCCGTGCTCGAGTAAAAGTCCGCCCAAAAAGCCTATCGTTCCGCCGGCTGCTGTTTTCATGGCTTTTGACATGCTTTGCCTCCGATCATTCGTGCAATCGAAACTGATTTTACCCTAAAAAGGCTTCCGATTGCAAAAAATTCGTTTCAGTCGTTACCGCGAAAAAATCCCCGGCCTTAAATATGAAGGACCGGGGCTTTGGAGGTTCGTATTTTTTTATCGCGCCCAGGCGGCCGCGGGCATTCCGGCGACGAATTCACGCTCGACGGCGGGAGTTCGCTCGACGATTTTCCAGCTTTCGCTTTGCGCCATGAGCTGCCTGGCCAGTCGATTGTTGAGGCCGTGGCCCGATTTATAGGCGACGAATCGTCCCAGAATCGGCAATCCGGCCAGATAGAGATCGCCCAGGGAGTCGAGAATTTTGTGGCGGACGAACTCGTCCGGGTAGCGCAGGCCGCCCTTGTTGAGCACCGAGTAATCGCCGAGGACCACCGCGTTTTCCAGGCCGCCGCCGTTGGCGAAGCCGTTGGCCTTGAGCATGTTGTATTCGGCCAGGAATCCGAAGGTGCGGGCCGAAGCAATCTCTTCCTGATAGCTTTCCGGTGTGATTTCGATGTCCAGACGCTGCGTTTTGATGGCCGGATGCTCGAAATCGATTTCGTAGTCCACGCGGAATCCGTCGTGAGGGTACAGGGCCACGGATTTTCCCGCCTCGCGGATCATGACGGGTTTGGTGATTTCCATGTAAAGGCGCGGCTTGCTTTGCCTGCGCACGCCCACGGAGGAGATCAGCGTGACGAAGGGCGCCGCGGAGCCGTCCATAATCGGCATTTCCTCGGCGTCGATCTTGACGACGGCGTTGTCCACGCCCATGCCCACGAGGGCGGACATGAGGTGTTCCACCGTCGAAATGTAGAAATCTTTGCCGGATATCGTGGTCGCGAAACTCGTTCCCGAAACCGTCGAGGGACCGACCTTCACTTTGTTTTTGCCGCTCAGATCCGTTCTGACGAATTGGATGCCGGTTCCCGCCGGGGCGGGGCCGACCGTCAAATTGACTTTTTTGCCCGTGTGCAAACCAATTCCCGAACAGGAAAAGTCGGTATTGAGGGTTTGCTGATAGTACATTTTTCTCAACCCCGTTAAACGAAACGGGTCCTTTCAAACAAAATTACAATAAGGGTTTTCAAAGCACCGTCAGGAAAAAGAGCAATTGCCATGCCATTAAGCAAATACTTTTGCCTCCAATACTTCTACATGCGTATTCGCTAGTAATATTAGTTATTTATGAGCTAATAGTTAAAGTATTACTTTCAGTAATTCGGTGCTATTTGGAGATATGTGTTGTGTTTTTGCAACAGGATTGTGGCGCAATTGCAACTATATGAGGCTGCCGCCGTCCACCATGATTTCCTGTCCCGTCACGAAAGCCGCCTCGTCGGAAGCCAGAAACAGGACCGCTCCGACCACGTCTTTCGGCTCGGCGAGCTTTTTGATCTTCTGGCCCTCCAGGGCGTAATTCAGCGCGTCCTCGGCGCCCCAAATGGCTTGAGAAAATTGAGTTTTGATAAGGCCGGGGCAGACCGTATTGACGCGCACGTTAAAGGGCGCCCACTCGGCGGCCATCATGCGGCCCAAGCCCACGAGGGCGGTTTTGCTCACGGAGTAGATGCCGATCATGGGCGCCGGTTTGAACGCCGCCACGGACGCCACATTGACGATGGCGCCGCCGCCCTGTTCCTGAAACAAGGTCAGAACCTGCTTGGACAAAAAGAAGGGGCCTTTGACGTTGACGCCGAAAATTTTATCGAAAGCCTTTTCCTCGGCGAACATGGAGGGGCCGAAGATGGGGTTCGTGGCCGCGTTGTTGACCAGGACGTCGACGCGCCCGTATTTCTCCTTGACGGCGGCGACCGCCTGCTCGGCTCCCTCGGGTTTGCCCAGGTGATAGGCCAGGGGAAATGCCTCGCCGCCGGCTTCGGCGATCTTGGCCGCCACGGCGTCCAGGGCCTCCTGCTTGCGACTGAGCAGTGCGACTTTCGCGCCTTCCGCCGCGAACCCGCGTGCGATAGCCTCGCCGATCCCGCGGCTGGCGCCGGTCACCATAACCACCTTGTCCTGAAAACGCGTCATCGATTGGCCCTTTCATTTTTCTTTTGAAAAATTTATAACGATTCCTCGTAAGTCAATTTAGCCGACTTTCGGAAGGCGTCAACTTAAGGAAAGAAAAAATGAAGCGAAAAGCCATTTTACCGCTGATGCTGATGTGCATATTCCTTTCTGCCTTCGTCGCTTGTACGTGCAATGACGATGACGACGACCCTTCGACAAGCTCAGGGCAGGCAGACGATGACACGCAAGTGCCCGACGATGACGCGGATGATGATGTCAACGATGACGCCGACGACGACGCGCAAGATGTGACCAAACGCGACCTGACGCTCACGCTGGAATATCGCAACAAGCTGCAAATGCACTTGGAAGAGCGCGGCGACAGCCTTGAGGCCGTTTTCCAGACCTACGCCGGGTACGGCGATGATCTGCTGGCGCAAGGGCAGGTGCTGGCGGCTACGGGCGAGATCATCCGCTTCCCTGAAGCCAAATACGAAATTTATACCTTAAGCTTTACCGGCCCCGCCGTTACGAGCGGCCCCTGCGGCGCGCACTCCATCTCCTACCGCATGACCCTCACCGGCCAGACCGACGCGAGCGAACGCCTCGGCGGCATCGCCGCCTACTGCGGGCACGACACCGGCGGCCGCCCGGAACGGATTTTGCGCATTATCGGGAAGTTTGAGTAAGCAGGAAAGTGGTACGGTTCAAAAAGAAATCCCACTAAAGATTTTCCAGTTTTTTCAGCCAGCTATTGAAATGCGGGCACTGCTTTCTTCCCGGCCAATTGGGATCAATGCGAAAGTAATCGAGCATCGTGGCAATATAAGTATCATTTCTTTGTTTCAGAAAATTCCCTATGCCGCCAATGGCTCTTTCAAATCGGATATCGCCGCCTTTGTGTCCGGGCTTGCCGATTCTCGCGGCATGAAGATACACGCCTTTGACGGCCATTTCCGGCGCCAAAACATCACGCACGAAAGTATATTCCATCGGGTCTTCAACGACGATAAATACCTCTGTATCACTCATGCGCGGGTCCCCCCGCGACGATGTTTTTTCGCCACAGGTCGCCCAATGAGTAGTCGTCAAGCCAGGAGGAAAGTCGGTTCTTCGAGGATTACCGTACTTTAACGCCCACTTCTCCAACTTTGCGAAGAAGAAAATTATTTTTCGCCGCCCAAAAGGGCGGTCGTCGATCCTTGACATTTCCTTTGGGATGGAAAAGCCCGTCATTTAAGGTTTTGAAAGGACATTTCCCAATTTGGGCGTCAGGAGACCGCGATAAAGCCGCCAATAAATCACCGAATTGTCGACATGTCTTCCAATCCTTTTATCTCGAAGGGATTGCCCGCGACGTCGATCAAAAACGTCCTTTCAAAACCTATGAGCAAAAATTCCATCCCAAAGGCAATGTCAAGGACGAAAAATAATTTTCTTCTTCGTTTCATGATGAAGTACGGTAATCCTCGAAGAACCGGAAAGTCCCTTTTTATCCAACCGCCGGAAAACCGATGCGCCCTTTTCCCTGCTTGTGACGATGACGTTTTCCGGTTCGAAGCAATCCACCACGCGGCGCGCACCAAAGCCTTCAAATTCCAGTTGAGTTGCGCTACAGTCTGTCATTAATGGTCCTTTCGATGTGCGTTGGGTTTTCATTGTGATAACGATAACTTAGCACATCTTGAGGGCCGTTTCTATTCAGAATGGTGAGAAATCCGGGTTAGTGCCTTGAGCAGGGGCAAGCCCTTATGCCCGCCTTCCGTTGCCCAATGTAAAAAGCCCGCTTTGGCGTACGACAGGTCGGCGTCGATTTTCAATTCACTTTGTCGATGATTTCCCGGGCGATAAGGCCGAGGCCTTCGCGGTCCATGGTTTCGCGGAAGATATAGGGAAGCTCGACGAAATCGGCGTCGATTTTCTTGCGTCCCGCAGCGACGTAACCTTCCGCCAGTTTTCTGCGCGCCGCCTGTTGCCGGGACGCCGTGATCAATCTTTCGTGTCCGCCGGGAAAAAAGCTGTCTAAAATTTTCAGAGCTTTATTATCCTTTTCCAGTTCGTCGATGACCTTGTTTTGCCGGGGCGATAAAAGCTTCGGCGGCATCATGTTGATGAAAACCTTGCCGAAGGGCATCTTCAGCGTTTCCAGCGTGGCGTTATGGATTTCAATCGATTCATTGATGGGCATTTCCTCGGCCAGGCTCACCACGTTGATCTGCGTACGGGCCGGGTCGGTCATCAGATTGTGGACTTGCTGCGTCTGCTTGCGCAGCATGCCCGATCTCAGCGTATTGAGAATGACGCCGGGCACGCGCAGGAAGTTGATCCCGTGACCCGTAGCCGGAGAATCCACGACGATCATGTCCCATTGCGGGCGTTTGCCTTTTCCTCCTTTGACCTCCTGCTCCAGCTTCCAGATTTTCCCCAGGATCATCAGGTCGCGCCAGGCGGGCAGGAACTGGAGCAGATAGCGAACCATTTCAATTTCCATGAATTTCTTCGCCGCCCATTCCATTTTGAGCGATAAAGCAATGTATTCCTGCAACGATTTCATGGGATCGATGCGAATCACGCTCAGGCCGTCTTCCATGGGCGTGATGTCGTAAGCGGGAATCCATTTTTTGAAAATCTGTTCGAGGTTTTGCGTCAGTCCGATTTCCACCAGCAGGGTTTTCATGCCCAGTTCCTTGGCGGCGATGGCGATGGAAGCCGCGATCGTCGTCTTGCCTACGCCGCCCTTGCCGGTGATGAAAAGAAGTCGTTTATCGAACATGCCTGTATAAACCCCGCGCGACAAAGGATGAAATCGGGATGAGGAAGGAGGAAAGAGGCGCCGGACAAATGTTTCGCACCCATATCACGCAATCCATCCTTCGTTATTCCCCCTTCACCTTTTCTTCACGAATGATCCGGCTAATTATCCACTGGCCACCGACAAGTGGCAAACAATAACGACGCCGTTTCGGTTCGTCAATCCGGCCTTTAAAAGCCGCAATAAACATAAAAACTGTTAAAAGGCTTTTAATGCACAAACTGCTCTTTTCTTTTTGCGCGAATCCTGTGATACAATAATTTATTGAAGGAAGGAGGATCCGCATCGATGAGATCTATGTTGCACATTGTGTTTGCCGCTTTTCTCATACTCGCGGCATTTTCGGTCATCGATGCCGCCGCGGCCGATGAAGCGGATGTGGATGAAGCGCCGCATACCGGTCTCTGGCGTCCGAATTCTCTTCTCAGCCTTCAGGTCTTCGGCTCGATTCATTTCATCGACCATTCCGATATCAACAACTACATCGCCATGGGGCGCGTCGAATCGTTCGGTTATCCCGACGGCGACGGGTACATCGACCGCGCCACTCCCGTTTACGGGCTTCGTCTGGCCTACACGCAAAAAGCCTTCATGGGCGATCTCATGCTTCAATATTACAAACAATGGCGCGACGGTCCGGGAACCGGCTCTTTGTTGTCGGGTGTTCATGTCCTTTTTCACATGGGCTACAATATCGTCCAGCGCCCATATCTTCTTTATCCCTACATGGGACTGGGCTGGTCCTACACGAATTTCGTGGTCAACGGCGACGAACGGTGCGTGCCATATGATTTGAGCGGGGATAACACGATCTACAGCAATCCCGACGATCCGGACTTTTGCAAGGACCGCGGATCGTTTCCCGACTTCGCCGGGGCCAAGGAGGGCGTGCCGGGCGACGTCGGATTGGGATTCGAGCTGACGAATCCCGTCTGGAAATCCAAAGAAGACAATTATCGGAAAGCCAATACATTCCCTTTGTTCATCCATGTCGGATATCAGGGCGAGTTGATCACCTATTTCTGGCAAATCAAGCACGGCCACCTGGAGAGGCCGGTGCTGGACCGGTTCATGGGGCCTTATATCCGAATCGGCGTCGGCATCGGGCACGGTAACTATTACCGCTGACGGTTTGCTTGCCCAATCACTGTTTCAAACACGGCAGTTCAGCGCACATCCGATATCCCTCGCCGGCCCAGTCCCGCGCCGAAGGATTATATAATAAGGGCAATCGCGACAGATCCTCCCCGGAGGTCGTCGTCTTCAAGGCAAGGCCGCAACCCAGACCGATGTAAAAATCCTTCGGGCTATCCGTTTTGAACACCGGCCCGCGGATTGTCTCGAGCTGCGGGGACACGGGCTTCATATGACAGCATCGATATTGCCCCTCCATCGGAAAGATGATTCTCAGACCATTGAGAAAGGCATTGTTTTTCAACTGCCGTGGATTTGCGTCCAAAAGACAGTTCATATTGTCTATTTCATCTCCGATCGCCATTCCCACTTCAATCAGGGAATAGTCATGTCCCCTTAAGCGAAAGGTTATGCCCAGATCCTTTATCTGCAACAAGGGGAAGATCAAAAATAAATGCCGGCAAACGAGAAAGACGATTAGCGCCGTTTTCACTCCCTTTTCGACGTATGCCGCCACTGCGTATCTTGCGGGAACCATCTTTTCCGTCAGAAACACGGCCATTGCCAGATATCCGGCCGGATAGAACCATAACACGTGCCTCGGCGCGAGAAATCCCGCGAAAGGAAAGACGGAGACCATCAACACGCAAAGAACCAGGGAAAAGGGCAGAAATATAAGCCAACGCTCCCGATTTTCCGCTTTGAAAAATGCAGAGAGCAGAATCCAGAAAAACGCAATCCCGACCAGCGGGTATTGAATCGGAATATCGTAAAGGCCGTTTCCCTCGGTAAAAAAATCCAGCAGGTGCGTGCAGCGATTGAAATCCGGATAAGAAATCCAATGGAGCAGTTTCACCGCCTGGATGCTTTCCTCCGGGCTATAGTCCGCCCGATAGCCTTTGGCGGCCATCCAAACCGCCAATGGCGCGAGACCAAGGGTCATTCCCGCCGCGCTAAATATCCAGGTGCGTATCCAGCGATACCGCAAGGCGACCATGGGGACCAGGGCGACCATCGTCAAAGCCAGGAAACTCACGCCCAGCGTAAAACTCAGGATCAATCCGGTCAGCAGGCCTGAAAGGAAAAAAAGCGACGGGCGTTTTGTTGTCACAGCGCCGGCCCAAACCAAAAAGGCGACGGAAAAGAAACTTGTCGCCTCCGGATAAGCGCTCCAAAGGGTCAGGGTCCATTGCAGATAGGTCAGGTCGCAAAAGATCATCAGCAAACCGAGCACCGCCGCGTGTTTCGGACCGAACCGCCACGCGAGCAGGTACACCAACGGCGCAAACCCCAAAAAGGAGATAAAAACAGCCATAATCTTCATGCCGACGGTGGCCGTCAGACCGAGTCTTACGATTTTGCTGAGGATAATCGCCATGGGTTTTTGAGCCCACAGATGATTGAAAATTGACGCCGGATTCGTGCCGTTGAGGATCTGATGGGCCAGTTTGGCGATATTGTACTCGGCTCCATCGACGTTATGCATATGATCGATGGCGGAAAAAGCGATGAAGATGCGTATCACCAGAAATATCAGGCAAGCCGAAAAAAATACGAGTTTCGAATGCGGATGTTCTTCAAGAGGCTCAATGAAAATCGAGAATATGCGGCGCAATCGTCAAACGCTCCGGTTATGTATTTCGAAAATCATCACGGCACGGGCCTGACTTTGGCGCAGGCCGCCAGGACTTTTTTGAAATCCTTCGCAAAATTTTCCCCGACCCAGTTGGAATATTTCACGGGATCGACCCCGAGCATTTTCAGGGTGCACGTTTGCACGGGCGCGCCCTCGGTCGTCACGTTGATTCCCGCGTGGATCATGGCGCCGACCGGGCTTGACGTGGCGATGGAGTCGCCCTGAATGCGGAATGTATCGAAAGCGAAAAGGCTGCGTAGTTGCGACGCGTCGTAGATTTCCCGGTAATCATCGATAAAACGATATTGCATCTTCATTCTCCGAATTCCCGCACCGAACATAATGGAATGACGCTTGACGGAAAACAAGTCCTTCACAAAAATTTGAAGCAACGCCGCAAGAAGTCTTCGAGGTCCTGATCGATTACGAAAGTTATCCCGAATTCATTCCCGAATTGAGCAGCGCAAAAATCGCTGAAGAAGGTGGTAGTTTCATCGTCGTGGAATTCGTGATCAGCGCCGTTGCCGGGATAGGGCTTAATAACCTGGTCAAACGATTCAAGGATCGCGTGGAAAGCGGCGACGCCGCAAGGTTTGAAGAGTGCGTGTTAAAGTACGGTAATCTCCGAAGAACCGCAAAAAAGGCTTGGTGGAAAAGATGGAGTTGCACGGCTTGGCGCGGCGGACATGATCCGATTCATCGAAGGCGGGCGTAATTAATTCTCAAGTTGGTTCAGCAAAAGCTCGATACAATTGTTACAGGGATTGGATTTTGCCGATGTTGTTATTGACCTGCCGCCGGCTTGCAGTTACATTGAATTCAATCGCCGCTGTAAATTGCGGTTGAAAAGGAATTATTAATGCGGGAATTTATGGGCATATGCCCGGTTTGTCGGGAAAAAACCGATTTTATGCCGTGGGAAGGAACGGACAACGTCGCATTGGAATGCGTTATCTGCGGCGGCGTTATTCCCGTGCATCGGCTTCATGAGGATTTGGATCCTTTTCAAAGAAAGCTTGATCTGGATATCGAGCAGCTCCTCCAGGCCCTGATGCTTTTTGATTCCAGGCCCACTTGATCCCGCCGGTTTCGGCTCAAAAAAAAAGTTAGAGATCGTAAGGTCGTAATTTCGATAAAAAAATCAGCAGTTTTGACTAAACGGATTCTAATCGTTGCAGCGGAGAAATCCGTCAGCGGGCCATTGAGCGAGATTCTGGTCCGCATGGGATTGGTGTTTGCCGTGGCCGAGTCCATGGAAAACGCTCTGCGCGATCTTGCGCGTGAAGGCGCGGACCTGATTCTCTGCGAATTTACGTTGCCCGACGGCACGGCCATGGAATTTTGCCGACGTCTCGACGAAATGAAGCAATTCAACGGAACGCCTGTTTTATGCCTGGCCAGTTCGCAACAGATGGAGCATTACTCCGAGTCGCCGCCGAAGCACGCGACGCCGCACGAATGGCTCAGTCGCCCGATGAGCCGCCGCGGCGTCACCGAGAAGGTTCAATTTTGGCTGTTCGGCAGGCACGCCGGCAATCCGGAGGAACATGACGAGGGACTCGAACAGCCCGTCAAATTTCGGCCCCGACGAAAAAGGCATTCCGGCACCTTCAAGCAAACGCCTTTCGCTCGGCTGATCTATGAAGTTATCGAGCATGACGGACCCGGGCTTCTGCAAATCCGAAAAGATGATAAAAAGATTTCCATTCAAATCCTGAATAAAATGGCATACAGCCTGAATTCGGATCTGTTAGACGGTGAGTCATTCGGCCGTTTCCTGATCAAGAGCAACAGAATCGGCAAGGATGCTCTGACCCGCGCGATACATAGTGATCCCGACCGTGATCTAAAGGAATTTTTGATCCACAATGAAATCCTCGACGCCGGGGAGATCAGCGAAGCGCTTATCGAGTTTTCCGAAGAGATTATTCTGGAATTGTTTTCCTGGGAGTCCAGAAGCGCTCGATATCATTTTTCCCACGATGCGCGTCCGTCGGGTTCTCAGGTGCAACTGGCCCTGCACGCCTGTACGCTGATTTTCGAGGGCGTCCGCAGGCATTACTCCAATGACCGCCTGGGGATGATATTCGCCAAAAAAGATCGCCTGTCCAGCGTTTTATACGGCACGCCCAAACCGCCGAATACCCTTCCGACCACGGCGCACAGAATTCTCGACGCCATCGACAATCATCGCTCCGCGACGGAGGTCATGGACGCTTCGGGGCTGGCCCCGCTACGGTTTTTTCAGACCCTTTACGCCATGTGGGTGATGGATCTGACGCGTTTCGGTCCGAATATTCAGGAGGCGCCCGCCGGCATCGATCATTATCTGATGGCGGAGCAGGACGCCTTTATCGAATAACATCGGCGATTCCGCAAAATCTTGGTCATAAAAAGTTGGCCTTAACGTCCGCACGCCGACGCGAACGGAAATTCAGCCCGAAGGCCGCTTTAAGTCCTTGGCCTGAAATCAATAATTGGATAATACTGCAAGGGCCATGAATTTGTCGGGAAATAAAAACAGGATTGCGGCCGTGGGTGTTTGCGTCGCGGCGCTGCTGCCCGTGGTTTTTTTGACCTATTTTCTGCGCCTGCCGTCTTTCGGCGAGGCTTTCTGCAATCCCGACGTCGAGGGAATCGCCTACAGCGCCTGCAATCTGCTGGACGGCGGCGCCGTTTACACGGAAGGCGTCGAGACGAAGCCGCCGGGCGTTTACATGGTGTTCGCGTCCGTTTTCGCCGCTTTCGGCCGGAACATGACTCCGGTTTACGTGGCGGCGAGCGCCTACCATGTGCTGGCGGCCATGGCTATATTTGCTTTTTGCGCCTTGTATTTCGGAACTCTGGAGGGGGTGCTTGCGGCATACCTGTACGCTTTTTTTTCGGCGCTTCATTTTGCCGCGGGCAAATGCCCGAATTTCGAAACCTGGATCTTGCTTCCCGTCGCCGTTTCCTGGATAGGCCTGGTGGAAACGGCGCACCGAAAGAGCGTGGTCGCCGCCGCGCTGACCGGCGCCGGATTCGCCGTCGCCGTTTCCATGAAACAGCAGGCGCTTATCATGGCCGCCCTGGCGCAACTGGCGCTGTATTTCGAGCTTCCCGACGACGGTTCGAAACACAAAAAAATTCCCGGCGGACTTCTGCTCGCTCAAGGCCTCGGCGCCGCGGTCGTTTTTGCGGCGATCGCCGCATTCATGATTTCCCGAGGCGGATTCTGGGCCATGGTCGACGCCCTCGATCCCAGGACCAATTTGAAATATGCATCGTCCGAATCCCTGCTCCATGTTTCGACCCGGATATTGAGCAAAGGAGCGGAATTCCTGACAAACTCCTGGGCCTTGTTCGGCTCGGCGATATGTTTCGCCATATTCGGCAAAAGGCTCGATCAACTCCGGCGGGATAAAATTCAGGCCGTCGCCACGCCCGGCGCGACCACGCCGAAAGGACGCTACACCGTGGAGGTCTGGCTCCTCGCGGTGATCGTCGCGGTCGTTTTGCCGATGAAGCTTTTCGATCATTATCTGATGCTTTTCATCGGGCCGCTGGCGATCCTGGGAGCGTGTTTTTACGCGCGGCTCGCCCGGGCGACCGCCATCCCGCTTTTCCTGCGCGCCGCCTGCCTGATCCTGGCCGGCATCCTCATCACGCAAAACGGCAAGGCCGATATCAAATTGTCGGCGTCGGCCTGGGCGAATCTGAGGGTGGGCGACGCACAGGACTGGACTCCCGATCACGACATATACTGGCAGCCAAGCCCCATTCCGAGGCAGGTCGTTTATTACCGGGACATGCAGGTCGCCGCCGCCTGCGTCAGCGACAACGCCAAGCCCGGCGATTTTATTTACGTCTGGGATTACGCACCGGGTTTTTACTTTTACTCGCGGCGCAAGGCCCCGACGCGTCACTTCATGTATTTTGAAGTCGCCACGGAGCTTCCCAAGGGCTCGGGCCGCTGGCACGCCGAGGAAACCCCCGATCTCCTGGCTTCCAGAAAGAGATTATTAGAAGACCTCGCGGCCAATCCGCCGGCGTATTTCATCACTTACAATCATGACGCTTCAAAGCATTTGCGTTTCGAGTTTTTCATCGAAATGGCGCCGATGTTCGATGACTTGGATGCGTATTACAAGGCGCATTACGAGCCGGATAAAAAGTGCGGCACAAAATTGTTCAGCGTGTCGAAAAGGAAAAAGAAGACGTCGCCGGATCCCGAACCGGATGTGAGCTGAATGGTGCGCGCGAGTGGCTCAGGCAAGCTTTTCCCACGGGTGGCATGGAAAAGCGTAAGCTCGCGGGCGAGATCATTTGCCCGATTTCTTACTCTTGCTCCTTTCTCCTTTCCCCGATGAAGTTTCAATCCGGTTGAATTTCCGCTTTGCCTTGGTGTAAAATAAGATTAATCCGGTTGCGCGTTTCGATGATGCGCAACCTTTTCCTTTCAAAAAATCCCCGAGGGGGGAAAGGCTTTTCTTGTTTCGCCCCGGCCGGCGCGGTCGTCATCAAAAAAAGAGGTATACAGTTTATGCGCTATTTAATTTCCATCGTCGTCATTGCAGCCATGGCCGTCCCGGTTGTTGCGGCGGCGGCGTTTATCGATCCGAATCTTGATATTGAAATGGAAGCCGCAGGCGACGACTACGTTCCGGTTCTGATTTTCATGAAAGACAAAGTCGCCGTAAATGAGCTGGTTGCTTCCCTGGAAAAAGAAAAGGCGTCTTTTGCCAGAAGGCATTATGAAGTCGTTACGCAATTAAAGGAAAAATCCGCGGCGACGCAAAAAGGAATTCTGTCGGCGCTGGCCGCAAACGATGCGAAAAGCATCAGATCTTTTTGGATCGGCAACATGATCGCGGCCCGGCTTCGCCCTGTGGCGGTGGAAGCCATCGCCGCAAGAGCGGATGTCAAATCCGTCATGCTCGATCCCCCTATCGAACTGATCGAGCCCGTTTCCAAACATCCCGACACACGCGGCGTTGCGGCGGACGTGGAAATCGGCATAACCGCTACGCGGGCGCCGGAAATGTGGGCGCTGGGTTACGACGGCTCCACCGCCATCGCATGCGATCAGGATACGGGCGCCGACGGCACGCACCCCGCATTCGCCGACCGCTGGCTGGGTCTGGAAGTTCCGCCGGAGCAGGCCTGGTTCGATCCTCTGGATAACGAGACCTTTCCCACGGAAGCCACGGGCCGGGATCACGGCACGCACACCCTGGGGACCATGGTCGGCGACGACGGCGCGGGCAATCAGATCGGAATGGCTCCGGCGGCCAAATGGATCGGCGCCAAAACCATCGACGCCGGAGGAGATATATTCTCCGACGCCGTCGCCGCTTTCCAGTGGGCGGCGGACCCGGACGGCAATCCGGCCACAACGGACGACGTCCCGGATGTGATCAACAACTCCTGGGGGCTTTCTCCCTGGTATTACGGCGGTTGCCTGAGCGATTTCAACGACTCCATCGACGCCGCGGAAGCGGCGGGCGTGGTGGTGATTTTCGCCGCGGGCAACGAGGGACCGGACTCGGAAAGTCTGCGGTCGCCGGCTAATCGAATATCGACTTTAATCAATGTTTTGGCCGTGGGAGCTTTGCAGGAAGACGCCGAAACCATCGCCGATTTCTCCAGCCGCGGACCTTCCGATTGCGACTCGTCCACCATCAAACCCGAAGTTTGCGCCGTGGGCGTCGAGGTGAGAAGCGCCATGCCCGGCGGCGATTACCAGACCATGAGCGGGACTTCCATGGCCGCCCCGCACGTCTCGGGCGCCGTTCTGCTGCTTCGTGACGCTTTCCCCGACGCTTCGCCGGAAGACATCAAGTGGGCGCTTTATATCACCGCTGTGGATCTGGGCGATCCGGGAGAGGACAATACCTACGGCCGCGGACGAATCGACGTGATGGAAGCCTATTACTACCTTTTAAATAACCACGATTGCGACCGGGACATCGATAACTACGACAGCCAGGGCGATTGCGGCGGAAACGACTGCAACGATTACGATCCCGATATTCATCCCGATCACGTGGAAATCTGCGGCGACAACAAGGATAACGATTGCAACGGCCTCGTCGATGCGGATGATCCGGGCGTGGATCAGTCGAATCCGGAAATCTGCGGCGACGGCAGGGACAACAATTGCAACGGCGACGTGGATTACGCGGATGCCGCCTGCGCCGCCGGCGGCCCGGACGCTTTCGGGTACACATGGGATTATTCCGAGCCCTTCGTTTGGAACGACGTGTCCGACGGATTATCCGGCCCCCACGATGATGAAGGCGTATCCGATCCCATCGATCTGGGCTTCGATTTCGCCTTTTACGGCGAGTATCTCGATTTGGCGCGCGTGACGACCAACGGCCACATCACCTTCGCCGATGAGACCCACTGGCAGGTGTATTGCGACGAAAGCCAGTTCTATCTCAATTCCATTGCCGGATTGTGGCTGGACCTGGCGAATTATTACTCGGGCGAAATTTATTACAAAACCGTCGGCGAGGCGCCGAACAGAAGTTTCGTCGCGCAATGGGACGAGGTCCCCACGTACTATGACGACAGCAATACCGGGACGTTTCAGGTCGTCCTGGAAGAAGGCACAAACGACGTCATCGTTTATATCGACGACGGATACGTGGATAAACTGAGCAATATTTTCATCCGCGGCACTCAGGACGGTCATTATTTGAGTTCTCATTGCGGCGAATTCATGCCGGAAAACGGCATGGCCGTTCGGTTCAAATACCCGGACGAAGCCCACTGCGCGGGTTGCTGGATCGACGGCATGTGCTATGCCGACGGCGCTGCAAAGTTTCATGATCCCTGTCTGATTTGCGATCTCGATCAAAGCTCGGACAGTTGGAGCAACAATGTGGACGGTCTTTCCTGCGACGACGGCGTGTGGTGCAACGGCGACGACCAATGCGCAAGCGGTGTTTGTTCGACGCACGACGGCGATCCGTGCGGCGACGACGGTACGTGGTGCAACGGCGAGGAATATTGCGACGAGGACGCCGATTCCTGCAAGCGTCAAAACGCTCCGGATTGTTCCGACGACGGGGTTTGGTGCAACGGCGAAGAATATTGCGATGAGAATAACGACGAATGCAGTCATAAGAATGCTCCGGAATGCCCCGACGACGGCCTTTTTTGCAACGGCGCAGAGTTTTGCGACGAAGAGAACCGGGACTGCGGGGTGAAAGATATCCCCGACTGTTCCGACGACGGCCTTTGGTGCAACGGCGAGGAATTTTGCGACGAGGAAAATGACGAGTGCGGTCGATGGGGCGCCCTGGAATGCCCCGACGACGGCGTCTGGTGCAACGGCGAGGAAGCTTGCGACGAGCAGTCAAAGAACTGCGCCAACAGCGGCAATCCGTGCGGGGAAGATCAGCAGTGCGACGAGGAATACCAGGAGTGCGTCAATCCGGGCGACGACGATTCCGCCAATGACGACGACATCGCCGGCGACGATGACGACGATGACGATTCAAGCGACGGAAGCAGCTGTTCCTTCATATAATCAAATAATGCTCATGGCAGCGCATGGACAAGTCGTATGCGAGCGACAGCGAGCATAAGCTTGTCCGTGCCACTCGCATGCGATGCTTTTTACGATACCGATGTTGAACATTCTTCAGTGACTTCCTCAATTATCTTCTCGGATTTTTCTTGACGCGGGATATGAAATGGGCCAAGCAATGAAGAAAGCTTCGGCTTTTTAAAGGCAGGATTTCACCTGATTTCCAGGATTTCACCTGATTTCATGGTTTTATGAAATCTTTATCGAGGGAGTATTCGAATAAATGCGCAAATCAACTCTTCAAATTCTGCTTATGGCCCTGGCTCTGACGACGCTGATCGGAATGGCATACGGAGCGGATATGAATTTCTGGAAAGTGGTCTACACGGAAAGCTCCACGGAAGGCGGATCATCCGGTTCGGCGCTTTTAAATGACGAGTTGCAAATCACCGGACAGCTCACCGGCGGCAACGCCTCCTGCAGCTCCGTCAACAATCCTTACTACTACGATGTGTTCGGAAAATTCAGCGCTTCCTGGGATCTGGGCATATCCGACTATCTGGGCGACGCAAAAAAGTCCGCCCAGGTCAAATCCGTCCCCGCGCTGAAATCGCCCATGGCAATCCATAAGGCTCCCGGACCGATCACGGCGCCGGGTCTTTCTCTCAAGGCGCCGTTCAATCCCGTCAACGCCCTGGTGATTTCCGACGCCCGAATTACCGAAGCCCGCCGGGATTTCGACGATCAGGACGCGGCTTCCGGCAAGCGCAAGGTCGTGGGCGCGCATATGGAAATACCGGGATTCAGCAGCCTCACCTGGGAAAAAATTACCGACGCAAGCGGAAATCAATCCTGGCGCACGGCCGTCAAGGCTCCCGGCGCGAAAGCCCTGCGGCTGCATTTTATAAAATTCAAGCCCGGCGAAGACGATACGGTCATTGTTTACGATGGCGCTTTTACCGCGAAATCGGCCCATCGCGTCAAACCCACGCGCACCGCGACCACCGACGATTTCTGGGGTCCGATCACGATGGGCGAAGTCGTTTTTCTGGAAGTCGTGACGGAATCATCCGAGGCTCCGGAAATCGTGGTGGATAAGATCAGCTACGCCTTCAAGGATCTGTTCGGCGGCGACGATTTTCTCAAAGTCGGCGGCTGCTACGAGGATCCGAACTGCTACACCGGCTGGGAAGTGGCGAGGCAGGGCGTCGGCCAGATGACTTTCGAATACGGAGACGGAATGGCGGTTTGCACCGGCTCTCTCATCAGAGACATCGAAGGAAGCTACGAGCCTTTTTTTTTCTCGGCAAGGCACTGTTTTCATGATCAGGAAGCGGCCGACAGCCTGATCGTTACCTTTTTCTGGTACACGAACGGCTGCGGCGGCGCCGTTGATCAGTGGCAGGATGTGACGACTTATACTCAAGGATCCGAGATCCTCGCATACTCCAGCCAGACGGATTTTCTCCTGCTGCGCCTCGATGTCGATAATCAGCATCCTCTGCCTGACGGAGCCGTATTTTTAGGCTGGGACGCCAATGAGAATTATGAGTTAAACGACACGATTTCCGTTCTTCACCATCCCGCCGGAACGCATATGCGCCTATCCTTCGGCTACATCAGCGGCGAATCCGACGGCAGCGAAGTCGACCTGGGCGATGACGACGATGATTATACCGGCGACGACGATGACGACTATGCGCCGTATCGCGATTCCGGCGATGACGACGACGATGAATGCGGAATTTTCTGCGGCGGATTAGTGTAGCGCCAAAACCATGCGGATGTGCGGTATCCCGGCGTCCATGAACTGCTTGCCTTCTTACGCGAAAAAAACATGAATAAGAAATGTAATAATTTTAATGGAAATTTCGAATTGACATGAGTTTTAGCGCCGAATAACTTATCATGAAAAGTATTGGGCGGTTGCGACGATTTATAGTGACGAAATTCATTGGCGGCCGTAAAGAACTTCTCCAATAGGGTCGTCTTTTCGCGGATGGGTGGAATTGAACATGCAGATCGAAACACTTGAAATTCGAAACTATCGCCTGTTCCGCGACGCAAAGCTGTCGAATCTACCGCAGATGACGATCGTCGTCGGCACGAATGGCTCAGGAAAATCAACTCTTTTCGATGTTTTCAGCTTTCTTAAAGAAGCATTGACTCAAAATGTCGCCGCCGCCATCGCCAGAAGGGGCGGATTTCGCGAACTCGTAAGTCGGGGGGAGTCAGGCCCAATTGCCATCACCATCAAGTTTCGGGAGAGCAGTGGCCGTCTTGCGACGTATCAGCTTGAGATCTCAGAGGATGCGGGACGCCCGGTTGTTCAGCGGGAGGTTTTAAAGTTCCGGCGCGGTCAATATGGTCAACCATGGCATTTCGTGGATTTCTCTTGCGGGCGCGGCGTGGCGATTACGAATGAATCGGCATACGGCCAGGAAGGCGCCGAGGCTGAGCGTAAAGAACACGTCCTCGATGATCCCAGTGTACTAGCGATTAAAGGGCTGGGGCAATTTAAAGAGTTTCGCGTGGTCTCCGAGTTTCGAAACCTGATCGAGAACTGGCACATCTCCAATTTTCACATCAACGACGCCCGGCCGAGCGCCGAAGCGGGCTACGCGGAGCATCTTTCTTCAAAAGGCGACAACATTGCGCAGGTCGCGCAATATCTTTTTGAAAACCAACCGGAACGCTTTAATCGGGTTTTGCAGGTTATGAGTGAGCGCGTTCCCGGAATGAGCCGGGTTGAAGCAAAACCGACGGAGGATGGGCGGCTTGTTTTACGGTTTCAAGACGGTAGCTTCAAAGATCCGTTCATCGCGCGATATGTTTCCGATGGAACGATTAAAATGTTCGCCTATCTGGTTCTTCTTTATGATCCGAAACCACATCCGTTATTGGCCGTGGAGGAACCTGAAAACCAACTTTATCCGGAGCTTCTCCATGAACTGGTCGAAGAATTCCGCGATTACGCCAGACGCGGAGGTCAGGTATTTGTCTCCACGCACTCGCCTGATTTCCTAAACGGATCGAAGCTCGAAGAGATATATTGGCTCGTCAAAGAGCAAGGATTTACAACCGTACGCCGGGCTTCGGACAGTGAAACATTGCAAAACCTAATCCATGAAGGGGATTTACCGGGCGCGCTCTGGAAGCAGGGTCTTTTTGAAGGAGTAGGACTAAAGTGAGCCGCATTGTATTTCTATTGGAGGAATACTCCATGAAGATCCTGCTGGACGGACTCCTTCCGAGATTATTTCCGGGATTGAAATTTCTGTGCGTTCCTCACGAGGGCAAACAGGATCTGGAAAAAAGCGTTCCGAGGAAAATACGGGCATGGCGCGAACCTGGAGTGCGATTTGTGGTATTGCGTGACAACGATAGCGCAGATTGCCGCGCCGTAAAAAATCGTCTGGCAACATTATGCCGAACCGCCGGAAGAGATGATTCGTTAGTAAGAATCGTCTGCCAGGAACTCGAAGCATGGTATTTTGGAGATCCGGAAGCTCTTGCAGAGGCTTACGCCAAAGACCGATTGGCGGAAATAGGATCCAAGACGGCCTATCGGAATCCCGACGCAATAATTCGACCTTCGGAGCAAATAATAAAGCTGATTCCGGAATTCCAGAAAGTATCCGGCGCTCGATTCATGTCGAAACTGCTGTCGCGTGAACGAAACAAGTCACGAAGTTTTCACGCGCTGTTGGAAGGCATTGATCATTTGTTTTTGACTTTACGGTAATTCAAGTTTTATTTTCATCATTGAAATTCAACTTCATGCGCACGTGCGGTATCCCGGCGTCCATGAATTCTTTACCTTCCCCCACGAAATCGAGTTTGGCGTAAAATTCCGTCACCTGGATTTGCGCGTCGACGATGACCTTTTCGGCGCCTTCTTCGCGAGCCCAATCGATGACTTTTCTCATCATCGCGGCGCCGATCCCCCGTTTGCGATAATCTTTACAAACCGCCACGCGTCCCACTTTCACGCAATCATCCGTCGTGAACCAGCGCAGCGTTCCGATCACCTCGCCTTCATGCAGCGCGGCCAGATGCCGCGCCTCGCCGTCCCGGCCGTCCATTTCTTCATCCAGCGGCACACCCTGTTCGTCCACGAAAGCCTTGAGGCGAACCTTCGTCATGCCGTCGCGGTAAGGACCGTCAAATCGCGTGAAGATGTATTCAATGGTCATGAAAACTCGTTGCGATCACCAGTTTGTCGGATATTTTTCAATGATGAAAAGCCCGTTGTCGTCGTCGGTCACGTACAGGTAGTTATCTCCGATGAAAAGTCCGTGGGTATAACCGTTCGTATCCAGCCGATCCAGATATGACGGACTGGAATAATTGCTCACATTTACAACCGTCACGCCCGAACCGTAATCGGTCATATAGGCGTACGAGCCGGCTTTCGCCACGTCGTTGGTAAAGCTGCTGGCATCGTGATATCCGCCCGTATATTCCGGGGCAAATCCGAAAACATCGAAAATTTTCATACCGGACATGCCGTCGGCCAAGAAGACATATTCTCCGGTGACATAAACTTTGTCTGCGTCTCCGGTAACGTACTCCCAAACTTGAATGGGATTACCTGGATCGTCTACATCGATGATGCGCAGTCCGTCGCTTCCCACGGCGAGTACGGCGTAGATCACACCATCTTGTTCCGTGACCGTGACGCCGTTAGCGTATCCCCCGGGATCCAGGTCCGATACATAAGCCGGGGAGTTGGGATTGGCGACGTTCACAATCGTCAATCCCCTTCCACCCGTGGCCATGTATGCATAATCACCCAAAACTTCAACGTCATGGCAGGATTGCCCGTCATCGAGATAAGAATCGACGTATTGAATATCCTCGGGATTCGATACGTTAAATATATGGATGCCGTCTCCGATATTCGGATCGGCGATGTACGCGTAGCTTCCCTTGACGTCGATTCCCTTGTACGTGCGGTCATTGAACGCGTCGGTTTGGACGGGATCGGCCGGATCGGAGATGTCGGCGATGTAAAAGCCGTGTTCGCCGTTGGCGATATATGCGTAATCGCCGACCACGACCACATCCCGCGCGTCGTCGGCATTAGGAAACTGCCCGACGATAGGATTCGGATTCACCGTAATGTAATCTGTTTTCGTTTCAGTATTATTTCCGGCCTCGTTGGCGACGGTCAGGGAAACGGTGTAGGCCCCCACGTTTTCATAAGTAATCGTCGGATCTTCTTCGCTGCTCGTCCGGCCGTCTCCAAACGTCCAGGCATAAGAAGTGATGGGGCAGTTGCTGGCGCTGCCGTCATGAAAATCCACTTCAAAAGGCGTGCGGCTTTCCCGCGGATTAGCGCTGAAATCGGCATCGGGGATGCTGCACTGAGCGCTGATGTAATTGTTACGCGTAAACGTGTCAAAACCGCCGGCAGTCGTAACCGTCAAAGAAACATTGAAAGTTCCGCTGGTCGTATAAGTATGCTGAGGATCCGATTCGGTGCTGCTTTGGCCGTCTCCGAAATCCCAGGAATAAGACGCTCCGTTGCAGTGCGTGGCGCTTAAATTTTCAAACTGCACGGAAAGAGGAACGGCCCCGCCTGTCGTATCCGAGTCGAAGTTCGCCGTCGGCGTTGGACAGGTCGCGGCAACGTAATCGACCTTTTCCTCAGTGTCCCATCCCCCGGCGTTTGTAACTGTCAAAGACACCGTAAAACTTCCTCCCACGTCAAATTGATGCGCGGGCTCGGGAACATCGCTGGTGTGACCATCGCCGAAGTCCCATTGCCAGTCTGTAATTTCACAGCCTCGCGCCGGAGCCTGGCTTTCGTCCGTAAAAGCCACGGTTAACGGCGCCGTTCCCGTTCTGGGGGCTGCGCTGAACGCCGCAACAGGACCGTCGCAATCATCGTCCACATCATCGTCAACGTCGTCATCGACGTCATCGTCAACGTCGTCGTCAACATCATCATCCACGTCATCGTTGATATCGTCATTGACATCGTCGTTGATGTCATCATCCGCGTCATCGTCGATGTCGTCGTCAACATCATCATCCACGTCATCGTTGATATCGTCGTTCATGTCGTCATCGGCGTCGTCATTCACGTCATCGTTCATGTCGTCATCGGCGTCGTCATTCACGTCGTCGTCGACTTCCTGACCGGGATCGCTGTCATCGTCATCGCCGCCATCGAGGCAGGCGGTCGAAAAAGACATCGACAAAATCAGCAAACAAACAAAAACACATTTACCCATGAGCTTTTCTCCTATACGTGGACGCTTCGAGCAACGCGTGATGGTAAAACAGAGACTTGGCGCGCGTCAATCCGAGTGAAAATCTGATCAACCCTGATGCGAAAAATTTCATTTCCTTCATGACAAGGGCGCAAGTAAATTGTATGATGGCAAGACCGCGTTCGAAAAATTTTACAACCTGTTGAAACGAAGCGCCGGGTGGGGCGCTAAAGCAAGGGGGAAAATCCATGTTGATCGGATTGCTCGTGATTCTCGGTCTGATAATCGCATTGATAGCGGTGGTTGTCGGAATTTATAACCGGCTCGTCTCGGATCGCAACATATACAAAAACGCCTTCGCGCAAATCGACGTGCAGCTCAAACGCCGCTACGACCTGATCCCCAATCTCGTGGAGACGGCCAAGGGTTATCTGAAACATGAGAGGGAAACGCTGGAAGCGGTCATCGCCGCGCGCAGCACTGCCGTGGGAGCCAGCAAGAAGGCCGCGGCTAATCCCGGTGATCCCGGCGCCATGCAGGGCCTCATGCAGGCTGAAGGCATGTTGAGCGGGGCGTTGGGGAAGCTTTTCGCCTTATCCGAAGCTTACCCGGATCTCAAGGCCAATGAGAATATGGCCCAGTTGACCGAGGAATTGACCAGCACGGAAAACAAGATCGCCTTCGCCAGGCAGGCCTTTAACGACATGGTCACCACGTACAACACGAACCGGGAAAAGTTCCCCAACAACATCCTCGCGGGCATGTTCAATTTCCAGCAGGCCGAACTTCTGGAATCCACGGAATCGCCCGAGGAAAGACAAGCTCCGAAGGTTTCTTTTTAATCAAAAAAATAATCATGGAGTCGGGGCATGGCCAAAGCGGGCGTCATGAACTTCTTCCAGCATCAGGATCAGGCGCGAAAAAAAACCGGCAGGTTGATCATTCTGTTTTTCATTGCCGTGGCGCTGATCATCGTCGCGATATATTTCACGTTTCAGCTCATCCTGGGATTTGCGGTCTTTGACTCGCAATCGAGTTCTTACGATTCAAAGGCAACGTTTGTGTGGTGGGAACCGGTTACCTTCCTGGGCGTCGCCTTGATCGTATCCCTGTTTATCTTTGGCGCCAGCCTGTTCAAAATCCACCAGCTCAAAGACGGCGGCAGCGCCGTGGCGACCATGCTGGGTGGACGGCGGGTAGGCGCGTCGACAAAGGACGCCGGTGAAAGACGGCTTTACAACGTGGTCGAGGAAATGGCCATCGCGTCCGGCGTGCCCATGCCGCAGGTGTTTGTTCTGGATCAGGAATCGGGCATCAACGCCTTCGCCGCCGGTTTTACCATCAATGACGCGGCGGTGGCGGTGACGCGGGGAACGCTGGTCACGTTAAGCCGCGACGAGTTGCAGGGCGTCATCGCGCACGAGTTCAGTCACATACTCAACGGCGACACGCGCCTGAATATCCGCCTGATGGGCGTGCTGTTCGGAATTCTCGCCATCGGCATTATCGGCCGCACCTTCGTTCACGTGACGGGGAGAGGATCGCGGCGATCGTCCAGGAGCGGCAAAGGCGCCGGCGGAATCATTCTGGCCGGCGTGGCGCTGATGATCATCGGTTACATCGGAACCTTCGTCGGGCGCCTCATCAAAGCCGCCGTTTCGCGCCAGAGAGAATTTCTGGCCGACGCGTCCGCCGTGCAGTTCACGAGGAATCCGGACGGCATTTCCGGCGCGCTGAAAAAAATCGGCGGCTACTCGTTCGGCTCCGGGTTGCTGACGCCTAAAGCCGAGGAAGCCAGCCACTTTTTCTTTTCCCGCGGCACGACCATGAAGCTGTTTTCAAGCATCATGGCCACGCATCCTCCCTTGGAGGAACGCATTGCGAGAATCGACCCGAGCTTCGACGGCAAGTTTTCAAAAGTGGATGCTCCCAAGGAGTTTATCCAAACCGCCAAACAGCAAAGAGCCATGTTCGCAAAAACCGCTCTGGCCCTGCAGGGCATTCCCGTCGGCACAATCCTGGCCGAGGGTAAAACGATGGCCGCTCCCAAACCGGGCAAGGTCGTCGACATGATCGGAACCGTGAGCGCGGGGCATTTGTCCTACTCCGCTTCGCTGATCGGGCTCATCCCGCCGGAAGTCAAAAAGTGTGTGGAGACGCCGCCCGACGCCGCGTGCGCGATATATGGCCTCCTGCTGGATCGGGACGGGGAGGAGAGGGCGAAACAGGTCGAAATGCTCACAGAAAGATTGGGCGACAAGGAAGCTCAGGAACTCCGCGCCATCTACGACAAAGTGAAGAATCTGGATCCCCGGGTGCGGCTTCCCCTGGTGGATTTCGCCGCTCCGGCTTTACGGGATCTGCCGAAGGAGGAAACGGGCCTTTTCATGAAAAACATCGAAGACCTGATTATTTCCGACAAGGTCGTCACTCTTTTCGAATTCTGCCTGCACTTTCTGGTCGCCAAACGCCTGAAGGATCGCGGCAAGCCGCAGAAAGTCTCCTTTCATTATTTCCCGCCCCTGGTGAAAGACATGGAAACGCTGCTGAGTCTGCTGGCGCATCGCGGCAATCCGACGGACCCGCAAAAAGCCGCCGAAGCGTTTAACGCCGGCGCCGCGCGCATACCGGAAATGGACGGGAAATCCGTTTACGACCCGCAAGCCAAGCCCGGATTGAAGGATCTTAACCGCAATCTGAAGCGCCTGGCTTCAGCCTCATTCGGTCTGAAGCGAAAGATCATCGACGCGTGCGCGCATTGCGCCTTCGCCGATCAGGTCATAACCGTTTCCGAGGGAGAACTTCTGCGCGTGATCTCCGCCGCCCTGGATTGCCCGCTGCCGCCGTTTCTACCCGAAGTGAAAGCGGCCTGAACGGGGCGCAATGCATGACCCGCTTACTCATTCGCAATCGCAAACCAAAACAGCTGACCTTGGCATGCGGGATCGCCCGAAACAGAGCCGCGAATGGCCAATCGCATCTTTGCGTTAGCAAAGATGCGATAATGAGCGGGTGTGCCACGAATCGGCAACAAAATTTTATTTTGAAAACAAAACCGCGCATGCAACGGCGTGATCATTTCGATTATCGATGCATGACCCGCTTACTCATTCGCCTTCGCTGACGCTTTAGGCGAATTTTGCCGTGCGCGGCTCTGTTCTAACCACTGGCCGCTAATCACTGGCCACTCATGACCCGCTTACTCATTCGCCTTCGCTGACGCTTTTAGGCGAATCTGCCGTGCGCGGCTCAGAAGAAAGCCACACACGTCTACAGGGCCGAAGCAATGCACAGGCGGGGGCGCCTGTGCCACACACGTCTACAGGGCCGAAGCCATGTACCTTTCGCCCGGGCACGTCATGTGTGGCACACCCGCCCTCGGGTGTGAAAGGAATGTCTTACACCCACATTTGGTTGCAGGGCCGATATCTACCCGCTTACTCATTCGCCTTCGCTGACGCTTTTAGGCGAATTTTGCCGTGCGCGGCTCAGAAGAAAGCCACACACGTCTACAGGGCCGAAGCAATGCACAGGCGGGGGCGCCTGTGCCACACACGTCTACAGGGCCGAAGCCATGTACCTTTCGCCCGGGCACGTCATGTGTGGCACACCCGCCCTCGGGTGTGAAAGGAATGCCTGGCAAGCACATTTGGTTGCGGTCGCCAGGCCGCGATGCGCCACACACGTTTGCAGGGCCGATATCTACCCGCTTACTCATTCGCCTTCGCTGACGCTTAGGCGAATCTGTCGTGCGCGGCTCAGAAGAAAGCCACACACGTCTACAGGGCCGAAGCAATGCACAGGCGGGGGCGCCTGTGCCACACACGTCTACAGGGCCGAAGCCATGCACCTTTCGCCCGGGCATGTCTACAGGGCCGAAGCCATGTACCTTTCGCCCGGGCACGTCTACAGGGCCGAAGCCATGTGCCTTTCGCCCGGGCACGTCATGTGTGGCACACCCGCCCTCGGGTGTGAAAGGAATGTCTTGCAACTACATTTAGTTGCAGGGCCGATATCTACCCGCTTACTCATTCGCCTTCGCTGACGCTTAGGCGAATCTGTCGTGCGCGGCTCTGTATCGCCTTCGCTGACGCTTTTAGGCGAATTTTGCCGTGCGCGGCTTTTGTTTCGTTATGGATATCCCAAATCAGTCGGTATATAATGCCATCATGAGACACACGGCGATCAAATTCCCGGCGTTGACGATGTGGCTCGCGTTGCTGCTTGTCGCCTCGGCTTCGTTTTCATTCGCCGCGGATGTCGCGGAATCGTCCGATTCCAATCAGCCCCTCGAATCCTGGCAGCTCGTTCGAAGCGACGCATTGAATATCCGGCCGGACTTTTATCCCGGAGCGCCCGATTTTTACGCCGGTCCTTATATCTGGTCGCATTTCAGCCGCCGATACGGCAATGCGCTGCATGAATTCACGGTCAACGGCGGCCTCTCGACGAAATGGGAGGATTTGCCCTACGGGGAGGATATTCCTCTAAGCGGCTATCAGGGAACTTTCACTTATCGCTATCACGGCCTTTTCGGCGGCATTATCAGACCCGTGACGCGCATGACCGTCGGGACGCGCCAGTGGATCGACGCCGAAGGCCTGCCGGGAAATTTCGACGGTTATATGATGGGAACGACCACGTATTTCGTTCCCGAAGTCGGCGTCGAGGTCGTCTACAAGGGCTACGGCCTGGGGATGACGGCGTCCTATCCCATTGTCGATCAGCCGGCCCCCTGGGAGGAAGCCCTGACGAAAGAACGCATCACGCCGCAGGGCCGCGACCAGATCCTGGAAGCCCTTTTCAAGAATCTCTACCTGATTGTGGAATAACTCCACGCATGCCCATATCCTTTCCCATCGCGCAATCCACTGTATCCAAACGCGTCTTGCCGAAACACCTTTTGCCCATGACGCCCAGGGCCGCCTGGGACGGCTGGTTTGCCATCGCGATTTTTCCGCCGGATTCGCCGATCCGCTGGCTCAAGGCGCATCTGTTTCATCGCGCTTGCGGTCCGGGCATGCATCCCGTCGCCTCTTTCGAGGGCATGGACGCGCATAGCGAAATGCTCCTGACCTGGGCCGGCGAAAAAGATGTTCAGATCCGCCAAAACGATATCGACGCATCCGCGTTGAAACACGCTGAAAATCCCTTGTGCGTGGAATTGCCCGAACGCTTTTCATTGCGTGGCGACCATCCCGATTACTCCATGGAGTTTTCTCTATCGGATCAGGCGCGGGCGGAATTTCACTTCCAGGCGCACTGGCCGATCTGGTGGTCGAAGTGGGGACGGCTGCTGCAATACGCGGGACGGCACTGCGGCGTCGACGTCAAGTTCGATGTGGACGGAAAACCGATGAAGCTTCGCGGCATGGGCGTCATGGAACACGTGTGCGGCCTGGCTTTGCCCTTCGACATCACGAAAGTTTCCCCGATTCATTTTCACTGGGACGTGCTTTGTTTCGATCCCGCGGGCGCGCCGGCAGAAAGCGCCGCGGGGCTATCCATCGGACGCAATGGAAAAACCCTCGTGGAGCTTCGCGCGGCGGCATGTTTTCCCGGCGGATCGGCGCGGGCTGTGCGGGGATTGCGTGTACGGTATTTGGAAATAGCGATGAAATCGACAGATCAGGGAGACATCGCCGTTCCTCTGCGCTGGGAAGGCGCAATGCGCGGTCGAAACGGCTTATTCCGCTATGAGGCCGGGGCCGCGACGCCGCCCGCCGCGCTGATTCCCGGCGGCGCCATGATGGGCTTTGATTTCGAAGGAGAATTGACGCGCCCCGATGGATCGACGTTGCCTTTAACCGGCGTGGGCTTCAACGAATACGGCGACTTCGCCGGGCAGCTCATACACATCAAGAATTAGGAAATCAGTCACTGAGGGGATCGTTCCATAAGAGCTAACTCATGATTAGCCCGTCCGGGCGGCACAATATTAACCGTGCTTTCTTGGAAAGCGTCCCCCTGACGGACTGGATTTTACCGTCTTTACACTTATCAATGAGGGTGTTATGAAACGACGAGAAATCGGAAAGAAACGCAGTTAACAATATGAAATAAATGATAAAACTGCTCAATTTAGCATTCTTGAATTTCTATGCGGAGGAAGTACGGGATGATAAGTAAAATTACTCGTAATAAACCAACTGTTCTATGCGTCTTATTAATTCTCTGTACGGCCTTGAACTATGCATGCACGCCGAACCTGAACGATGATGATGACGATGACGACGAAAGCGACGCCGGGCAATATACTTGCAGCCAGTATTGCGACAGGCAAATGGACTGCTACGGAACGCGGATTTATTCCAACACGCAAGTCTGTCTGTCCGATTGCGATCTGAATGTTTCCGCGGCGAAAATAGCATGCACCGAGCATGACGACTGTAATGACTTCATTAATTGCGTTGGCATTCCGCTCGATAGTGATGATGACATTAACGATGATAATGATGACGACGTGGATGACGATGTCGACGATGACATCAATGATGATGCCGATGACGACGTCGACGACGACATCAATGATGATGTGAACGACGATGCCAACGACGATGTCAACGACGATGTCAACGACGATGTCAACGACGATGTCAACGACGATGTTGACGACGATACGACGGAACCCACGACAACAACTACGACGACGGTCTCGCCGACTACTACGACAACGACGACCCAGGACCCGACGACGACCACAGTCGCGCCGACAACAACAACCCAGGACCCGACGACGACCACGACCACGACAACGACAGATTCTAGTACTACGACAACAACATGGGTGTCCGGTGACGAGGAGGTTTCGGTTCCCGAAGGCGCTTTCCAGATGGGTTGCGAGCCGGAGGATGGCGATTGTGCGGTTAATGAATCACCCCGCCATGAGGTTTGGCTGTCCGTGTATTATATTGATACATATGAAGTAACGAACGAAAGTTACGCGGAGTTTTTGACCTTGCACGGCAACGACTGTGACTCATATCAGTGCGTCGACCCTTACGAAGATATCAAAGTGCATGAAGCCAAAGGTACGTGGAGCGCAGATGCCGGTTGGGAGAATTACCCGATTATCGAAGTAACCTGGTACGGCGCAAAGGCTTATTGCGAGGCTCAGGGCAAACGTCTGCCCACGGAGGCTGAGTGGGAAAAGGCGGCCAAGGGAGCAACGGAACACTATATCTATCCCTGGAGTAACGGATGGATCGCCAACGCTGCAAATTACGTGGATTCCGGGGATCCGCTTGACAACGGCCCGACGCCGGTGGGGTACTATGACGGCAGCGACCATGGCGGTGAGTATCAGACCACGGACGGGCGCAGTCCCTGCGGCGCGCACGACATGGTGGGCAATGTTTGGGAATGGGTCAGCGACTGGTACGATCCGGATTATTACGACGCGTATCCGACGATCAGCTGGCCGAATGATCCGCAAGGCCCTGGCAGCGGATTTGAGGACCGACGTGTTTTACGCGGTGGCGGATGGGAATACGGCAATTCCGAAATCCTGCGTACTTCGATACGGGCTGGGAACTTCATGACTGATACGTATAACTATAATGGCTTCCGTTGCGCTCGGGATGTGGATTAGCACTACACCGTATTCAATGAAACAAAGAACTGCCGGTTAAATCCAACGCGGCAGTTCGCATTCCCTCACACCAGCGCCAGGGCCTGCCTTAAATCCTCGATGATGTCGCGGGGATCTTCCAGGCCCACGGACAGGCGCACCAGACCCAGGTTGATTTCCGCGGCGGCGAGTTGTTCTTCGGAATACGTGGAATGCGTCATGCTGGCCGGGTGCTGAATCAGCGTGTCCACGTCGCCCAGGCTCACCGCCAGCGTGCACAGGTGCACGTTGTTGCACACGATAGCTCCGGCTTCGCGTCCGCCGATGACGTCGAAAGCAATAATGCCGCCGAATTGGCGCATCTGTTTTTTGGCGATCTCATGTCCGGGGTGCGTGCGAAGGCCGGGATAATACACGCGCTCGATCTTCGGGTGATAACTTAAATATTGCGCGATCTCCATGGCGTTTTCGCAATGCCGGTCCATGCGCACAGGCAGCGTTTTCAGACCCCGCAGTAAAAGCCACGCGTTGAAGGGGCTGATGCACGCGCCCAGGTCGCGCAGATACTCGCCGTTGATTACGGCCATCAACTCAGCAGAACCGGCCAGCAGACCCGAGACCGTGTCGCCGTGTCCGCCGATGTACTTCGTGGCCGAGTGCATGATGATATCCGCCCCCAGCTTGACGGGGTTCTGCAGATAGGGCGAGGCGAAAGTGTTGTCCACGGCCAGGGGAACGCCTTTCTTGTGCGCCACTTCCGCGAAGGCCTCGATGTCGATGATCCCCAGCGTGGGATTGGCGGGGGTCTCCATAAAAACCAGTCGCGTTTTTTCATCGATCGCCTGGTCCAGTTCTTCATAGTCATACCCGCAGACAGGGTGATATTCGATCCCGTAACGGGCGCACATATCGTTGAAAAACTTGTGCGTTCCTCCGTAGAGGCACCGCGTGGCCACAAAATTGTCCCCCGGCCTGCAGTAGCAAAGAACAAGCGCGCTGATGGCGCCCATGCCCGACGCGAAGGCGACGGCGGCGTCGGTTCCTTCCAGGTATGCGATTTCCTTTTCCAGCGCCCGCGTCGTCGGATTGCCGATGCGCGTATAGACGTAGCCCTGACGCTCGCCGGAGAAGATGGCGGCGCCTTCATCAACACTTTCGAAGGCGAAGGTGCTGGACATGTAAATGGGCGTGGACACGGTGCGAATCGGAAAATCCTCTTCGTGCTTGTCCAGGTGTTTTCGGCCGTGTACGCATATCGTGGCGAATTCGGCATCTTTTTTCGATGACATTTCGCGTCTCCTTTAGGCGAGATTTTTTTTCATTTCGTCGACCAGATCAAGGCGTTCCCAGGGCAGATCGAGTGCCGGGCGCCCGAAGAATCCTCCGCAGGCCACGGGAGCGTAGGATGTTTCACGTAAGCGTAAATGCTCGACGACGCCGGGGCTCGACAGGTCCACGATTTTTTGCAGGGCTACGGAAATATCCCTTTCGGAAACTTCGGACGTGCCGAAGGACTCCACCTGCACGGAAATGGGATCCCGCTTGCCGAAGAAATAAATCAAACGCAGTTCGATCTGATGCGCGATGCCCGCCGCGACGAGATTTTTCGCCAGGTAGCGCGCCATGTACAAAGCCGCCCGGTCCGTCTTGGTGGGATCCTTGCCGACGGGCGAGCTTCCGCCGAACGCGCACGCGGTGCCGTAGGTGTCGCTGATGGATTTTCGTCCCGACAACCCCACGTCCGCCGCCGGCCCGCCGATGGTGAACGGCGCGGCGTGATTGGCCAGTCTTTCCGTGTCCGCCGTCATCGATTCGGGAAGCAGACTCAAAACCGGCCCGATGACTTTTTCATTCAGCGCTGTTCGAACCTCGTCGATCGCAGCGGATTTCCTGTGCTGAGCGCACACGCCGGCGGACATCACCGTCGTGGGCAGATTGCTTTCGTAATGCACGACGACCTGCGCGGTGCCGTCGGGCAAAAGGGCGGGCAGTTCGCCGCTTTTTCGCGAGCTTTCCAGCTGCGCCGTCAACCGATGGGCCAGCCATTGGGACATGGGCATATAATCCATATCCACGCCGACCTGCTTTCCTTCGTCGGACGCATATCCCACGCACACGCATTGATTGCCCGCGCCCTTGTTGTCCACGGCGGCGGCGACTTCGGCGCTTTGTTCGCCGATGACATCCAGGACGGCGATGCCGTCGGCGTTGAAATGCACTTCGGATCCGACGTAGCCGACCTCCCTGACGACATCGCGGATAATCCCCTCAAGGCCCACGTAGGCTTTCGTGGAAAGCTGCCCGGCCAGAAAAACCATTCCCGGCGCGACCATGGCGTCCAGATCGACGCGGGCGAAGCGGTCCACGGCCAGCACCTTGTCCAGGATCGTGTCGGCGATCAGGTCGCAGAGCTTGTCGGGCTGCCCGCACGCGGCGGACTCCGCCGCAAACAATTTTCTCGAATGCATTTTGAAAATCCCCCGAAGAAATCTTTTGTCGATAAAAGCTGCCGAAATAAGTTCGTTTATAGCTCGGACTTTAGCATAATTTCGGGAAAGAAATAAGGCTCTTCATTTTAGAACTGTCGCCTGCAAACCGGCTCATCGAGTGAATGTCCCGCGAGTCGTCAGGCGGGCTGTTATCCCAGCAGCACGTCTTTCATGCCGTAGATTCCCGGCTGCTTGCCCTGGAGCCAGGCGGCGGCGCGCAACGCCCCGCGCACGAATGCTTCGCGGCTGGAGGCCTGGTGCGTGAGCGTGATCTGCTCCCCGTCGCCGAAAAAATGCATTTCGTGACGCCCGATAATATCACCGCCGCGCACGGCGTGGATGCCGATTTTACCGTTTTCCCGCGGGCCGCACCGGCCTTTGCGGCCGAACTCGACGTCGGCTTCGGATAATTCGCCGCCCGGCGCGACGGCCCTGGCCAGAGCCAGGGCCGTTCCCGACGGCGAATCAACTTTGCGCCGGTGATGCGTCTCGACAATTTCCGGATCGAAATCATCTCCCAGGGTCATGGCGGCGCGCTCGGCCAGTTCCAGAAGCAGCGTGACGCCCACCGAAAAATTCGGCGCGAAGACGCACGGAATCTGCGCGGCGTACTTTTTGAACTCGTCGACCTGGCTTTTCGTCATGCCCGTCGTGCCGCAGACCATGGGAATTTTTTTGTCGGCGCACACTTTCACATTGGACAGCGTGGCTTCCGGCGCCGTGAAGTCGATGACCACGTTCGCGGCCACGACGCAGTTGCGCAAATCGTTTTCCAAAGATACGTCGACGGCCCGGCCGAAAATTCCCAGCCCCACATCTTTTCCGATCATGGGATGGTCGTGCCTTTCGGTGGCGCCGTAAAGAGCGGCGTTGGAGGATGAAACGATATTTCTGATGAACATCTGACCCATGGCGCCCATGGCGCCGGTGACGACGGCTTTGACGGCGGCGTCTTTTTTTTCTTCCATTTTCCTATCTTCCTTCGATGATGATTCGTAAATCGCGGAGTCTTTCGGCGATGGATTCCCGGGGCATTTTATCGTACGGATCGGGAATCAGGCGGCGGCTCGTGCACTCCATGACCGCCAGCAGCGTCTGATACTCCACTTCCTCAGCGTATACGGGCGGCAGGAAGTTTTCAAACGCGCTTTGAAAATCTTTTCCCGAAACGCTCTTGACGCCCCGCGCGGCGGCCACGGCTTTGGCCCGGATCATCACCGCTTCCAGGTCGGCACCGGAAAGGCGCGGCGCTCCGGAGCTTTGGTAAAATTTTTCGATATCACCGGCGCCGACATCCGTTTCGATCTCGTTCTTTTTCTTGAGCACCGTGTAGAATTCCTCGCGCTCTGTGGCGGAGGCCGGCCCGAAGAGGGCGATGTGTTCCTCGGCGCGGCCCTGCCTTTTCAAGTCCACGGGCAGAAGGTCCGGGCGGCAGGTCAGAAGAAACCACAGGATTTTCCCGCGGTGCGCCGTATCGCTCATGAAAGACGAAAGGGCGGAGAAGACGCGGCTGCTGGTGCCCGAATCGCCCGAAGCGTCGCGCTTGCCGAAAAACGCGTCGGCCTCGTCGATGATAACGCCCATCGGCCCCAGAGCCTTGAAAATGGTCAGCAGCTTCTGGAGATTCGATTCGGTGACGCCCTGCCACTGGGAACGGATGTTGAGGATTTTCGCACATGGGATTCCGATCTCGCCGGTAAAGCACGTGGCCAGGAAGGTCTTGCCGGTTCCCACCGGCCCGCAGATCAGCCAGCCCATGGGCATCACGTCCAGGCGGCCTTCTTTCAAAAGCCTCGCCGAAGTGCGCAACTGTTCTTTGGCCTGCTCGCAGCCCGCCACCATGTCCAGGTTGAATTTCGGCTCTACGAATTCAAGAAGGCCGTGGCACTCGGCCTCGATCAATTCCTTTTTTCGCCGCATGAGCGAGTTGGTCGTGATCTTTTTATTCAGACGAAGCGGCTCGGCCAATATCTGGCGGATGTGCGTGAGCGACAAACCGTTCGTCAGCTTGGCCATGGTGTCCATTTTCATTCCGGCGACGGTGCTAAAGCGCCGTCCTTTGGTTTCGTGACGGATAAACTCCAGGCGTCGGGCGTGGTTCGGAAGCTCGATTTCGACGCTTTCCGAATAGGGATTGGCCGTGATGTGGCGGTGGAGTTCCGCCAGTTGTTCGGTGATCAGAACCACGGTGACGTCGCCGCGCAGAAAGTCCGGATCCCGCGCCCAGCGTCGCAGCGTAATCAGGCAGCTTCTGTCGGTGTCGGACAGATAGGCGCCTTGACCCGCCGGGGCGATCTGCTCCGCGTAATCGATGATAAAGGCCACGCCTTTGCCGTCGGCCACGCGGGTTCGGATAAAGCGCTCGACCAGGCGCAGCACGCTCGGGGGGTCCGCGGGAAGGCCTTTGTCATAATTGGTCGAGCTCGCCATATCGTAGGCCTTGACGAACGCCATGAACTCTTTCATGGAGCCGGTTTTCGACAGAGTCAGGCCCCGCGAGCGGTCGTAGAAAAGCACGGCGTCGCGCTGCGCGAACAGATCTTTTTCCAGGTACTCTTCGAGCGCGGCGAATCGGATTTCGCCTTTTTCCTGAAGCGGCGCCAGGTCCCGCACGGCCCCGTGGAGGATGAACTGGCTGATCGTGCTGGTGAAATAACGGTCGGCCATCTCACGGGCGAAAGCCGGTTGTTTTTTTTCGTGTTTTTTCGGCATGGGATATCCGCGATGGATTTCAATCTATGGTTCGACGATATTGTCTTCGGTCAACTCGTCGCCGTAGTATTCCTTGGCGCAGTCGGGGCACAGGCCGTGCGAGAAGGTCAGCTCCGGGGAGTGTTCCTTGAAATAATTTTCCAGTTTTTGCCAATAACCCTTGTCGTCGCGGATCTTTTTGCAGTGCATGCAGATGGGAAGCAGGCCGCGCAGGGTTTTGATATCTTCCAGGGAAATTTCAAGTTTTGCGATCAGTTCTTCTTTTTCCGCTTCGGATTTCTTTCTCACTTCGATTTCCCGGCGCAACGCCTCGTTCGCTTCGACTCTGAGCCTCTCGGAACTTTCCAGAAATGCCCTGAGCTTCCATGTCAGCACCATGGCCACGACAAGGACCAATAGGTAATTGATGGATTGTCCGAATATCGCGCGCCAGTCCAGGAAGATCCTTGAGAGTTCCTGCCTGTCGACGAACAGCGGGGCGTATTTCAAAAATCCTGTGGTTTCCAGATAAATGAGAAAGGCAAGTCCCGCGTTGCCGAGGAAGTAGAAAAGAAATACTTCGCGCCACCGGAAAAACCAGAATACGACGACAAGGATGGCGATGATGAGCAAATGATGCAGAGAATTCTGGCTGCCCACAAGATGGATTTGCGTCAAAGCGGCAAACAAAAGAGCGATTGTCGAAAATGTCATTAAACGGTAGATGACGGGGTGCTCGGGATCGACGATTCTTTTCTTTCGATAAACGGAAAAGGTGTAAAACAGGAATGCACAAAGAGACATGTTCAAGAAAATCGAAAACAGATACACCGATTCGTTAATGTAATCGCTGTTGTCGACAAAAACACTTCCGCCGATTTGCGTGGCAATATAGAAAACCAGCAAAACCGCCAGGGTCAGCAAGCCGTGCATGAACACGGACCACTTGCCCGCCTCCATTTTAGTGTCTTGAAAATGTTCCCGAGCGCGCCCGTCGTTTTCGAGATTTTGTGACACGGCAATCCCCCCTACAGGATATTTATGGCACCGTAATCATCTTGATGCAACATTTTTGCCTTAAAAACAGTAATGTTTGACGGGCGCGGCATTCTTGCCCCGCCGCCTGTTGGGGGTTAGGATGATGCCCTGGCGACCATGAAAATTGCACGGTTAAATGGAAAATGAAATCAGCATTTATTACTTTTGAAGGAATCGAGGGAACGGGCAAAACGACGCAGATCCGGCAAGCGGCGAACTGGCTTCGGGACCGGCAGGTGGAATTCGTGCTGACCAGAGAACCCGGCGGAAGCTTTATCGCCGATCAGATACGCGCCATTTTACTCGATTCGAAAAACGCCGCGTTGGCCCCGGAAGCCGAGTTGTTATTATATCTCGCCTCCCGGGCGCAGCACGTCAGGGAGGTGATTCGCCCCGCTCTTGAAGCGGGTAAAATCGTCTTGTGCGACCGGTTCGCCGATGCGACGGAGGCCTATCAGGGCTTCGCCCGGGACCTGGGTGGCGAACGAGTGCGCAAGCTGAACGAATACGCCACGGGCGGTTTGAGTCCCGATCTGACCCTGCTTCTGGATATCGACGTTGAAACGGGCCTGAAAAGGGCGCGGAGCCGCGCCGACGCCATCGAGGATGAATCGCGCAAAGAGGACCGTTTCGAACGTGAGCGCCTTGATTTTCATCGGCGGGTGCGCGAAGGGTATCTGGCGATTGCCGGGCGCGATCCTGAAAGGGTGACAATTGTGGACGCCGCCGGCGCGGAAGATGACGTATTTGAAAAAATCAAAGAAGCTCTTCAAAGCTTTTTAGGAATATGAAAATGGCGGAAAACTCGGATATTCTTTATAGCGGCATCATCGGCCACGATAGAATCGTAAGGCAGTTGCAATCCGCCGGGGAATCCGGGCGCGTGGCTCATGCCTATCTCTTCGCCGGTCCGCGGGGAGTCGGCAAAACGAAAACCGCTCACGCTTTCGCCGCGTCGCTTTTGTGCAAATCCGGAGGAAGCCAGGCCTGCGGGCATTGCGTGTCCTGTAAAAAATTCGTGGACGGAAATCACCCGGACCTCAGCGAGCTTGAGCCGGACGATAAAAATAAAAGCATCATCAAAGTCAAAGCGATGAAGGATTTTATCCAGGCGGTGCATTTTCATCCCTTCGAGTCCGACTGGAAGGTCTTCGTCATTCACGAGGCCGATAAAATGAACAAGGAATCGGCCAATACTCTGCTGAAAACCCTTGAGGAGCCGACCAAAAACACGGTGATGCTTCTTGTGACAAGCAAGCCCCAGCAGCTTTTGCCGACCATCATGTCCCGCTGCCAGAAAATCGTCTTCGGGCCTCTTGAAACCGCCGTGGTGGCGCGTTTCGTCATGGAAAACAGAGGGCTGGGCGAGCCGGAGGCCGACGTGGTGGCGCGCCTGGCGGAGGGCTCCATCGGCCGTGCGATGCGCATGGACCTGGATTTTGCGTTGCATGACATCAAAGATTTCGGCCGTAAATTTTTCGCCCTGCGGATGGGGCGCGACAGGCAGATCATGGAACTCGCCGAAGAAATCGCCGCATGGTCCTCCGGTCCCCTCGACGCCCTGGAAATCGTGATTTCATTCATGGCCGACGCGGTTCGCGTCGCCGCCGGGATCGATGAGAAAAGGCTCTCCCATCCTGATCTGCGCGCGGAAGCCGCCGGTTTCGCCCGGACCTACGCGCCGCATGCACTGGCGGCGAAGATACGAAGCGTGGTATACGCGCAGAGACTGATTGAGCGAAACGCCCACAAGAGGCTCGCCGCGGAAGCCATGTTGATGGATATCATCAATCCGCGGGTGACCCGTTTTTCGGAAAGGTTGCCGCGATGAACATCGTGACGGTCAAATTCCCCGGCAGCAACGCGCCTGTCGAATACGATATCGGCAATATCGCCGCGAATGACGGCGACATGGTCGTCGTGGAGAGAAAGAGGGGACCGGCCGTCGCCAGAGTCGCCGGGGAAATCAAAGAGGCCGATGACAAGAAGGCGAAAGCACTGTCGAAGGTTCTGCGCGTGGCGCGCCCGGAAGATCTGACGCGCAATGAAAAGAATAAAAGCCAGGAGCCCGAGGCTTTCGACAAATGCCGGGAACTCATCGAGCAAATCGGCCTGCCCATGAAGTTGGTCAAGGTGGAGTACATTTTCGACGGCAGCAAAATCATTTTTTACTTCACCGCCGACGGCCGTGTGGATTTTCGCGAACTGGTGCGGCGTCTGGCCCAGGTGTATCGAACGCGCATCGAGATGCTGCAGATCGGCGTTCGCGACGCGGCGAAAATGCTCAACGGCATCGGCATTTGCGGCCGCGAGCTTTGCTGCGCCACGTATTTGCGCAACTTCGCGCCGGTTTCCGTGAAAATGGCCAAGAACCAGAACCTGTCTTTGAATCCCACCAAGGTTTCCGGACTGTGCAGCCGGCTCATGTGCTGTCTGGGGTACGAACATGAGGTTTACCGGGATTTCGCCAAAGGTCTGCCGAAGATCGGCAAGCGCTGCCGCTGCCCGCAGGGAATCGGCCGCGTATCCCGGCATGATCCGATTCAGGAAAAAGTTTTCGTCATGATCGAGGATCAGGGCATGGAAGTCGCCTGCGATCCCGACGAGGTCGAACGGTACATCCCGTCGGATCAGCAACCCAAGCCAAAGGCGCCGAAAGACGGCGACAAGAGCAATGCGCCGGCGCCGGACGATCCGCCGGCCGGCGCGGATGATGAAAAAAACGACGAGGCCATCGATCTGTTCGCTGAAGACGAAGAGCCGGAATCGTCCGATGAATAGCGTGTTTTAACATAAAGGTTGCCGTTATGGCGGAAGGGGAAAAAGTCGTCGCCGGAAACAAAAAGGCTTTTCACGATTATGATATCAGTGAAATGGTCGAGGCGGGCCTGTCGCTGGTCGGCACGGAGGTCAAATCCCTGCGGGCCGGCAAGGCCAGCATCCGGGAAGGCTGGATTTTGCTCGAAAACGGCCAGGCCTATCTCATCGACGCGCATATCCCCCACTACACGCACGGCTCCTACAACAACCACGAACCTTTCCGCAAGCGAAAGCTGCTTTTGCATAAACGCGAAATCGACCGGCTGGAAGTCAGAGTCAACGAAAGGGGCTTCACGGTGGTGCCGCTGAAACTCTATTTCAAAAACGGCAAAGCCAAGCTTCTCATAGGTCTCGCCAAAGGCAGACATACCTATGACAAGCGGGAACAGATGCGTAAAAAGCAGGATCAAAAGGATACGGAGCGTGCTCTTCGCGAAAAAAAGTAAGCGACGGCCGGCGTAAGACGGGTTTGAATTTTTCCTTGACAGCAGCGCGCTTCCATTCTTAATAATCCCACGGCGGTCATGATCGACAACATGAACGGGAGAATTTTGATGAGAAAAATCGGCTTGTGTTTTTTGATATTTTCTTTGGCTTTCATTGTTGCGGCGATGCCGGCGGCCGCGGAACTCGACGCGGTCAAAACCAAAGTCGGCGCGATGGAAATCGGCGGGGTTTTCCAGACGGGCTTCAATTATTACATCGGCAACGAACAGTACGTGACGAACTGGACCGACCTTGACGGAGACGGACAGGTTGCCGCCGACGGCTCCGAGGACAACGTGGCGCACGCCGTAGAGCGGGACTCGGAAATGGAGTTCAGTATCAAAAGAGCCCGGCTCATCTTCAAAGGCACGGTCATCGACGATCACGTGGGTTACTTCGCGCAGGGTGGATTCGACGAAGAAGACGGCTTTCAACTGTTGGATATGCGGCTGGCTTTTTCCTATGTCAAATACACGACGTTTTCCATCGGCCGCTTCGTACCCCGGTTCACCTATTGGGCGCCGATGAACGTGGGACATCTCTTTTTCATCGAATACCCGCAGATGAACGATTTTCTGGGAGTGCAGTGGCAAAGCGGCCTGAATATCGGCGTCTTCCATAAATACTTCGAAGCGGATCTGGGAATATTCAACGGCCGCGCCGAGCCGAAACCCTCGCTGAATCCCGCCGATCGCGGCGGCGCGGCTCTGGGCGCGAACACCATCGATCAGTGGGACGACGAAAATACGGCCAAGGACGTCATGGCGTCTCTGGCCGTAAAACCGACCGACGGCCTGCGCGTTTTCGGCGGCTACTGGTACGGGCAGCCTTTGGACTATTTCGAAACCGACGGCGGTGAAAAAGACGAGCACAACGCGACGGTGGGAATCATCAATGCGGGCGCCGCCTATCTGACGCACTACGGTTTGCGCCTTTGGGCCGAATGGATCAGCGAAAGCGTCGCTTACGATTCCGCCATGTCCACGAACCCGGGCACGGACCGGGACGACGACGCGTACGAATACACCGCCATGTCCTGGTACGTCATGGGCGGTTTCAACTTCAAAAATCAGGGCGTTCCCCTGGAAATTCTCGGCCGCTACGACTACCTGGATCCGGATACGGAAGACGACGACGAAACGCATCCCGGATCGGAAAAGGACATCACCACGCACATTACCGCCGGCTTGAATTGTTACATCGAAGGCAACAGCGCCATGTTTTCGGTCAACTATATCTACAAAGATGAAGAGTATGAACTTTTGGATAAAAAGCTGAAAGACGACCAGACCGGAATCGCCAACGACGAACTCAAAATCCAGGTTCAGCTGGCGTTTTAAAACTTTTTCAATTGACATGAAGAATCAAACGCCGGGACAATGATTTGTTCCGGCGATTCTAGCGTCCGGGAATTATGCCCGCATTCCATGTTAAGGATTGCGATGCAACGCTTCTTTTCATTTCATGGACTCGGAGTTGCGACAAAAATGAGGATCGTTTTTTTCTTTTTAATTCTGACTTTGTTTTGCGTCGCCTGCGCCGGCGACGATGATTCCTCCTCTGAAGCTACGGTGGAGGTTGATGACGACAGCGCCGAAGATGACGATTCGGCGGATGACGACCAGACCGATGACGATGTCGACGACGACGCGAACGACGACGCGGATGACGACGAGTCCAGCCCTTACGACGACATGATTCCGTCGGGGAAAATGCTGGGAGAAATTCTCGCCATAGCCAGCCATATGAGCACCGGCGCGGACTATGACAGGGACCGGGAATTCGAAATCGAGCAATCCTCCGCCGCCGGCATCGAGTACGTCCGGCGCGGTTTTTACTGGCCCAGCATAGAGCCCGAAGACGGCATATGGACCTTCGACGGTTACGATGAAATGGTCGGCCTTTTGCGTGGGGCGAATCTGAAGCCCTGCGCCATGCTTACGCGGGGCGTGGGCTGGGCCATGGAAAACGACAGCCCCAGCGACATCGACCCCGACATCTTTGCCGATTTCTGCGGCGCCGTGGCCTCGCGCTACGCCGACGACATCGACCTTTATGAAATATGGAATGAGCAGAACACGGAAAGATTCTGGAATCTCGGTCCCGATCCTGAGCATTACGGCCATCTGCTGAAAAGCGCTTACGAGGCGATTCATGCCGAGGATCCGGCCGCGCAGGTCGTCTTCGGGGGCTTAAGCGCGCTGGACGAAAATCTTTTCGATTCGCGGGGGATCTGGAATTTTCTGGCGCGCGTGGGGGAGTACCACGCGGACCTTTGCAACTTCATCGACGGCGTGGCGATCCATCCCTATACCTTCCTCCAGCAGCCGGGGCCGGAGTTTTCCGTGGACCTGGGCATCTATCGTTTCCCCGATATGCGCGGGACGGTGGACGATTTGCGCGGCATGCTCGGGGATCTCGGATGCGCCGAAAAGGCGATTCATTTTACCGAAATCGGCTGGCCGAGCTTGCTGATCGGGCCTGAAAGACAGGCGGCGTATAACGTTCGCGGGATTCTTCTGGCCCTGTCGGCGAGGGTGGACACGTACTTTTATTACACGTTTTACGATGAAACCCCGGACTCGGACATTCCCACGGAAGATTACTTCGGCCTTTTCAATCTCCCGGACGGCGTAACCGACCCGGAGCCCAAACCCGCGTGGGACGCCATGACGGCGCTGGAGGAAATGGCGGGGGACTTCTACTACGCCGGCGACCTGGGAGCGCAGCTGGATTGGGAGGATCAATACGCCCTCGCTTTAGCCGACGATTCCGGCGCCTGGCTTCTGGCCCTATGGAGTCTGACCTGGAATCTCGATTCAGAATCGATTGTCGATGTTCCCCTGCACCCGGATGCGACCGGCGCGCTGGAAATTTTCGACCAGTTCGGAAACCTGATCGAGTCGCGTTCCATTTCGCGCGGCCAAAAATCCACGCAATTGGCCGTCAGCGGAAAAGTTCGCTATCTGCGCATGAGCCTCGCTGCCGAATAAGAAGTTGAAATCGGGCGGGAACTTAGGATCCGCCCCTGCTCATCCTTCCTCCTTCAGCCTTCATCCTTATTTTCGCGGTCAGCTTTTGGAAGCATCCTTGACGTAGGTCGGGGCGTTTTTCGGCGATTTTCCCTTTTTCACCGTTTTGCCCGTTGAGCTTGCCGTCGCAGACGGATGAAACGATGTACAGACCGTATCCGATATCGTGAAGCGCTTTTCGATCGATTTTATCCGCCATGAAAGTCTCCGATGCGCTCGTGCGCTTTTGCCGGCAAAAAAAACAATATTTCCTTAACCGGGCCGCCCGTCAAGTCGGCTGTTGCCGGGCGAATTTTTTGACATATGTGAATAATTGCCGTAACCAATCCGTCAGTTTTTACCGAAGTAAACTTGACCATCGCAAAAAATGGGGCAAACCTGTGTAATGCCGGTCTGATTGGTGCAGGCCGTATGAGGAAAAATTTCCGTTCATGATTCAGTACGACCAACCTGTTTTTCGGCCGCCTTCCGAGGCGCACAGTCTGATTATACAAGCCGTTATCGGCTGTCCCCATAACGCCTGCGCATTTTGTGATATGTATAAAAGCAAGCGGTTTTTTGCGAAGCCGCAAGAGGAAATTTACGCCGATCTGAATCATGCGCGCCGGATGTTCGGTCCCGGCGAACGCACCTTGTTTCTCGCCGACGGCAACGCCATCGTTCTTTCGACGGACCGCCTGGCGGGGATTTGTGAAAAGGCCGGCGAGCTGTTTCCGAACCTGCGGAGAATCACGACCTACGGATCGGCGAAGTTCGTTATTAAAAAGAAACCGGAGGATTTCAAACGCCTGGCCGAAGCGGGCCTGACGCGCATTCACATGGGTCTTGAAACCGGTGATCCCGAGACGCTCAGGATCATCGACAAGGGCGTGGAGCCGGACACATTCATCAAAGCGGGAAAAATGGTGATGGACGCCGGCATCGAGTTATCCTTGTACGTTATGGTCGGCATCGCGGGAATGGGACGCTGGAGGGAGCACGCCATTGAAAGCGCGCGCATCATCAACAGCGTTTCACCGACTTTCGTCCGTCTTCGGACTTTCGTGCCCAGGCAAAACACGCCGATGTACGACGCCTGGAAGACGGGAAAAATCACTTTGCCCGATCCGTATGAGGCCATGGCCGAAACCAGGCTTTTTGTGGAAAACATCGAGACCGAGACAATCATCCGCAGCGATCATCGCACCAATTTTCTCGATGTGTCCGGAAAGTTTCCCGATCAAAAAGAAGTGATCCTCGAAAAAATCGACGATGCGTCCCGGTGGCCGAGAAGCCGCTTTCGCCCGGATACGGCGAAGCTTATTCACTGGGGTCTGTAGGTTTTTCCATGCTCAAAATGCGTTTTTTCATGAACTCCTCCTGCGAGGATGTTCTTGCCTTTAAAACATGCTGCTCCTTGCGCGTCTTTGATCAGAATCTTGAAATCCATGTTGAAAACCTCGGGGATGAGCCGGTATTCATCGAAAGTCGGATGTTGTTGGAAACGCGGCTCGGCATGAAAAAAATCGACAATCTTATGCCCGGCGCGGCGCAGAAAATTGCTCCCGGCGAAATCAAGGCGTTTTACTGTTATATGGATGAAAACGTATGGGAGATTGCCCTAAAAGCAATATTTTACGACACGCACGGCAACGCCTACGAACACATGCTCGAATCGGGATAGCGCTGACGCCGGCCTTTCCGTCGGATCATCCAATGTGAAACTGATGTTAAACAGGATGAAGGAGGAAGGCGGAAGGAGGAATTCGCGCATTGTGGATGCGAATCATCACAACAAAGCCCGTTGGGCGAAAGTCAATAGACAGTATGGACCGACCGGCTCCCTTTCGCAGCATCGTAGGTTAAGCTGCGAAAAGGATTTTCATTAGCTCAGAGCTACATACGAAAGGAGCCGATCATGTCCGAGAGTCAATATATCACGAGCGTAGGTATGGATGTCCACAAAAAGAGCATCAACGTTGCCGTCGTTCTTCCCGATTCGAAAAAAATCGACGCGGAATGGCAGATCGCCAACGAGCCTCGCGCCATCAAAAAGCTCGTAAAGAAGGTTAAGCGCCTGGCGCCCGGCGAGGCCGTGGCTTGTTATGAAGCCGGTCCCTGCGGTTACGCCTTGAAAAGGAAACTGGACGCTCTGGGTCTTCCGTGCGTGGTGATCGCGCCTTCCCTGATTCCCGTCAAACCCGGGGAGCGAATCAAGACGGATCGCCGCGACGCTCGGAAGCTGGCCTCCCTTTTCATGGCGGGCCTGCTGACCGAGGTGCATCCTCCCGATCCCGCAGAGGAGTCGACGCGGGATCTGACCCGAGCCCGGGAGGACACGAAACAGGATCAGATGCGCGCCCGGCATCGCCTGACCAACATGCTTCTTCGCCGGGGCATTATCTATACCGAAACCAGGCATTGGACGAAGAAACACTACGTCTGGCTTCGGCAGGTGCGCTTTGAGTCCGATCGGTCGCAACGGGTTTTCGAACATTATCTGCTGTCTTTGGAGCAGATCGAGGAGCGTCTGGCGGAGTTGGACGCCGCCATCACAGAAGCGGCCCAAAGCGAAGAATACGCCGAGAAGGCGGGTTGGCTGGGCTGCCTTCGCGGGGTGAGCACGGTGACGGCCATGACGATCCTGGCGGAGCTTCACGATTTTCGGCGTTTTCAAAGCGCGCCGGAATTGATGTGTTATCTTGGAATGACGCCTTCCGAATATTCGAGCGGCGAAAGCTCGCATCGCGGCGGCATCACCAAGGCGGGCAACGCGCACGTCCGTCGCCTGCTGATGGTGGCGGCCAAGCATTACCGTCACCGGCCGGCGGTGAGCCTGCATCTGAGAAAGCGTCGGGCGGGTCAGCCGAAGGCGGTGATCGCCATCGCGGACCGTGCGGGAGCCCGTTTGCATCGGCGCTATTACAAACTCCGTGAGGGATCGGGAAAACATCCCAACGTGGCGACGGCGGCGGTGGCGCGTGAACTGGCGGGTTTCATCTGGGCGGTGATGCGTCATGAGGAAATTTAGATATTAACTTTTAAGAAGACGGGTGTTTTTTCACGGAACGGAGGTTGAAAGCGGCGAATGAGAAAGGGTACGACCAGGCCGATGCGCGACCGGGCTATGCGACAGGGCGTTTTGCGCGCCCGGACTCGCGATTGTAGACAGCGTACGGCCACGACGGAAAACAGTCATGCGGCCCTGTTTCGGCTTGCCGGAATAACCCGCGGATATCAGAGTGACTCGTCGTCGAAGCATCCCTTCTCGTTCGTCGTTTTGAGCCTCCGTCGTCAACGGGCTCGTGCATCCCCGCGCGTTACCCACTTATCCACAATCCTGATGAGAGCTTTTAAAGAAGCTAAAAATGGATTATGGATAAGTGGATAACGCTTAACCTGTGCAGGGCTTGACAGGTCGGTCCATATCAGCCCGGTGCGTTAGCGCCGGGGGAAAAAGAGCCAACAATCTTTTAAAAAGCCCTCTTAAGAGGGCGACAGGATGCACCAGGGTATTTAATGATTGAATATTTTATAACGCGGATTTTCGATCTGTCGCCCACTTGCGCGGGCTCGGAAGAATATTCATCGATGTTTCAATACCGGCGCTCACGCACCGGCCTATTGACTATCGCCTCTTGCGAGGCTCTTTCCCCTTGCCCCTTCCTTTTTTAATCCTAACTCCTCATTTTTTACTTTCATCTTTACAAGAGCCTGGTCAGGATTCCCGACATCAGTTTCGGTTCAAACCAGGTGGATTTCGGCGGCATGATGGCGCCGGCGTCGGCGACGGCCAGAAGTTCATCCATTTTCAGGCCGGGGCAGGCAAAGGCCGCGGAATCCGCTTTACGGCCGCATCGTTTCTCCAATTCCTCCGTCCCGTAAACGCCGCCGACGAACTCTATCCTGGGATCCATTCTCGGATTTTCGATTTTCAGGATCGGCCCCAGGAGATTTTTTTGAAGTTGCGCCACGTCGAGCCTTTCCTCTAAAGGAGCATCGACTCCGGCGGGATTTTTCAATTTCAGCTCGCGCCACACACCGCCCATGCACATGCCGAATGCGCCGGATTTCAGTTCCGGCGGTCCGGCGAGATCGCGAACGTGGAAATTATTTGTCACTTTTTTCAGAAACTCATCCCGGGACAATCCGCCCAGATCCCGCACGTATCTGTGGTAGGGCAGGATCAGGAGCTGGTTGTGGGGAAACGCGGCGGCCATGGCCAGCGCGTAATCCGAAGCGTCCGATTCCCGGCGCTTTTGCCAAAGCTTGTGCGCGGCGGCGATGCGATGATGCCCGTCGGCCACGTAAAGAGCCGGCACGGCGGCAAAGGCTTCTCGTAAAAGTGCAATGTCGCGGGGATCGTCGATGATCCAAAGCTCGTGAGACACTCCGTCGACGGCGACAAATTCGAGCTCCGGCTTGGCGGCGCAATGTTTTTCGATCAGGCCGTCGATCCCGGCCCGCGCACGATATGTCAAAAAGATCATGCCCGTATTGGCCGCGACGGTTTCAAGGTGGCGCAACCGGTCGTTTTCCTTGTCCGGCCGGGTTACTTCATGTTTTTTAATAAGATCCTGCTCATATTCTTTTAAGCTGACGGCGGCCACGAGTCCGGTCTGGCATCGATCCCGGCGCCGCAACCTGTATATGTACAGACAAGGCCCGGCGGTCTTGCTTATGAAGCCCCGCGCGATCAAATCATGAAGATTCTTGCGCGCTTGATCGTAAACGGCTTCGCTGTGGGGGTCAGTTTCAGGAGGAAAATCGACTTCCGCCCGTATTACGCGAACATAGCTCGCGGAATCGTCAAGGGCCAGATTTCGAGCCTGCTCATCGGATACAACATCGTAAGGCGGACACGCAATCCTGTAGACTGCGTCGCGCGCCGGCCGATAAGCCGTGAAAGGAGTAATCAATGACATGGGAATCCGAAGTATAAATTGAAGTTAATCGAAAAGTTGGCGTGCCGAACGATCAATCGTGGAACACATACTGATTGCCCTGCGAGTATTTGTGCTCCGTATAATACGTATAGCCGGAAGTAGTGACATCGACGAACTCGAAAGTGACATCGGGATCGTCGGTCAGATTTCTGTCAAATGATAAAAGGTCGCTCAGATATTGGGTGTATCCACCGGAAATATCGGCGCCGCTATCATTGTAATACACTTCCATGGCCACTTTGGCGTTGCGTCCCATGCTTTTGGCGGAAGCATCATAGGCTTTGCTGCGAAGACTGACAAAATTCGGAATGGCAATCAGAGCCAGAATGCCGATAATAGCTACCACTATCATCAACTCGATAAGCGTGAAACCGCTGATTTTTGTCTGCATATTGTTCCCCCAAACTCAAAGCACAAACCACAACATACTGAATTATGCAATATTAATGCCTATGGAACATTCAGGCAGTCGTGCAAAAAATACTCATAATATCAAATACTTATAAAGTGTCATATGAGGTACTCATATTATGTTATTGTGCCGTTTTTCGTAAATCCATTGAAAAAAGTGACAATTTTTGTCACTCATTAAGTTACACGGAATTTGGAAATGGAATAATAAGTCACATATCTAACTTTAACTTCACAACCCATGCGTCCGCCGGCTCTTAACAAAAAAAGATCGGGCAAAGCCGGTCACAATTGCTTTGCCCGATCTTGTTTCATCGCGGCCGCGGGTAATCCCTCTAGTGTCATGTCACACGTCGTCTGTCTGCACAGAGGTTGACGAGGCGCCCGGTTGACAAGGCATGAGAAACGAGAATATCGGGAATATTTGAGTGACGAATAACGCCGTCAACCGGGATGAGTCGGCGACCGAATGCGACTGTTGACGTGTGACATGACACTAGGCTCAATAGACCGGAAAACGCGCTGATAATTCCCGTGCTTTTTCGGCTGTTTCTTGCGGTTTTCTGCTGCTGGAAAAAGGAAATGTCCTTTCAAAACCCTAAATGACGAGCTTTTCCATCCCAAAGGTTTTGTCAAGGATCGTTGACCGCCCTCTTAAGGCGGCGAAAAATAATTTTTCTTCTTAGCTTTTTGCCGGGAGGTCATGAAAGTACGGTAATCCTCGAAGAACCGTAAAAGATTCCAGATCATGCCGATCAAACAATGGCCCGGCGATACGCTCCGGAAAGGCGTTGCGGACTGGTTTCAGATAATCTGCTTCACAGGCGCCGACGGCGTATTTGCCATTAAAATCTCAAGGTCAGATCGGCTTTAAGGCCTTCGTAGGCCGGCACCTGCCGGCAAACGCCTCCGGAGCAAAGCAGGCCGCCTTTCACGCGCCCGTAAAAGAAGTTCATGTCCACGTGCTGCCCGGCGTGCAGGGTCAGTTCACCGGACCAGTAATCGTGATCCTCTTCATCGGCCTGCGCGGCGCTAACGACGCCCGCCACGGAAGGTTCATCGGAAAACTCGTATCGTCCGGTCAACGACATATGGGGGGACCAGGTCCACGAAGGCGCCACGGACCACGCGCCGTACTGCTCGCCCTGAAAAACGCCTGTGGTGCGATAGAAGTCCTTGTAGCGGGCCTCCACGGTCAATTCGTTTTTTGCCGTTACGGGAACGCCGCCGTCGAACTCTCCGTGAATCCACCGGCCTTGCGGCGCTTCGTGTTCCTCGCGGTAGCCCCCGCCCGCGATAACGTATGCGCCGTTATCGAAAAGCTTTTCGACGCCGCCGTAGGAATGCTCGACCCATTCGCCGGTCTGCTCGGCGTCTTCGTCGCCGGTCGCGTCGTAATGCCCTGCCAGTTCATTCGGAACGCGGCTGTGGCGCACGCTGCGATAGTAATTGCCGTGCACGGATACATCCACGACGGGAACAAATACCTCCATATAGCCGCGCCCGCCGATGATATCCTCGGTGTCCGGCGCGTGGCCGAATGTCTGCTTCTCGAATTCCAGAATCGGCGGTTCGGCGTAGGGGAAGGTGAAGCGATAATAATCCTGTCCCTCGAAAAGAAAGGTCACGGGATAGAAGTCCAGGTTCAGCGCGCCGTAGGCCGCCCTTCCTTCCATCTCGACGGAATCCGTATCTTTTTTCCGGTCCTCGATTTCATACCAGGCGTACTCGCCGCGCAATGAGCCGTGTCCGCCGAAGTTGAGCCATTTGCCGCCGACGCCGAGAAGCGTGTACGGATCGTCCTGCTCCCGCGCGACGGCGCCGATGCTGTCGTCGGGCTGCAGGGCGCCTGCCAGAGCCCGCAATTCCACGAAGCCCCAGCCCGGTTTGCCCGCTTCGATCTGCCCGCCGTACGCCGTGTCCTGCTCGTCGAAATCCGGCTCCTCCTGCGTGGCGCGTTCGGGCTTGAAGCTCAGATCGTCGCCTTCGTTGACGAATCCGCCCAGGACGCGAAGCTCCACGTGTCCGCCGGGGTCGCCATACTGCGCGAGGCCGCCGCGAAGCGTGTTGTCCATGCCGAACTCGTCGCGCTTGAGCATGGAAAGCACCAGGCCGTTTCCCATGCGCGTATAGAAATCCCCGGCGCGCACGTAAAGGCCGTGATTCTCGTATTGCACGAAGGCTTTTTCCAGAAGGTACTTGACGCTGTACTGCTCTTTTTCGAAATAGCTTTCGGCGTCGTACCGGATGGCGGCGGTCAGCGAGGCTTTTGTCAGCGAAAAATTCAGGCGGTTGATCGCCGCCCAAAAATGCAGATCCTCATCCTCGTCGGTTTCGTCGTAAAGGATTTTCAGCGTTTCGACCAGCGCGCCCGAATCGGTCGCCGGCGTTTTGAGTTCAAAAGCGTGTGCAAAATTTCCCGCCGTCAGGGCCAGGCCCAAAACCACGGCGACGAAAACAATAAACGATGTTGCAAAACGATTAATCGGCCAGAGCTTTTTCAATTTCTTTTTCCAGTTCAATTTCGTCGCCCGTGGCGAAACCTTCGTGCGTGTATCGGATTTTCCCCTGCTTGTCGATCAGAACCACGAAGGGATAAGCGCTCTTGGGATTATAAAGCCCCGCGACCTTGGAATCCGCGTCGTACAAAACCGGATATGTGACTCGTTTGCGCTTGACGATCTGCCGGGCCTTGGCCTGGCCCGAGCTGTTGTCGTTGTTGATGGAAAGAATCTCCAGGCCCTTGTCCTTGTATTTGCCGTAAACTTTTTCGAGCATGGGCATCTCCAGGATGCACGGCTTGCACCAACTGGCCCAGAAGCTCATGATCACGGCCTTTTTCCCTTCGTATTGGGAAATGGAATAGGGTTTGCCGGATGCGTCTTTGAGCGAAAACGCCGGCGCTTTTTCGCCCAGCGCGTACGCCGCCGAAGTCATCAGCGCGATGATGCACAATACAGCGAAAACCTTCGCAACCGCTTTTGGCATTTTATAATCCTTTCAAACCATGAGCATTTCCATCACGGCGTATTTATATCTTCAATCCACGTGCAATTTCAAATGCACCGGCCCACCCATGGGGCGGATCAACCGGGAATTTTTATTTTCAGTGAGCCCGGCAGGATTTCATATTCCGAAGGCAGGCGCCCCGGCGCTTCTCCGTCCACGTCGTGAAGGACTTCCTCGTCGGAAACAGCTTTGACTTTTTTACCCTGAAACACGCTGATCTTGGGATGTTCGATGTGCCGGCCGGAGTATATTTTCGGCATCTGAGTGAGAATCTCGAAAGCGCTCAAGTCTTCCATCAAAATGATGTCGAAAAGACCGTCGTCCAGTTTCGCGTCGGGGGCATACATCATGCCGCCCCCGCAAAAACGCCCGTTGCATACGCCGCAGCTGTACACCTTCCTGACGCCGATGGAATGGCCGTCGATGAAAATCTCCACGGCCTTGTTTTTATAGGCCAGCGTGGAAACGAGACTCGCCCATGCGAAACTTGCGAATCCGCCGAAAGCTTTCGTGGTTTCGTTGACGCGCCGGTCGATCTCCCCGCCCACGCCGAAGGTGGCGATGTTGATAAAATAACGCTCGCGATCGGCGCCCTCGTGGTCGACCAGGGTCATGCGCCCCACGTCGATGGTCCGCGTCGCTTTGCCCGAAAGCCACTGCGCGGCCTCGGCCAGTTCCTTGGGCAATCCCGTCGTCTTGCGAAAATCTCCGCCGGTTCCCCTCGGAATCGAGGTCATGACGGCATCCGGATTGATCATGACGCCGTTTTCGAAAAACCCGTTGACGACTTCGTTGTTGGTGCCGTCGCCGCCCACGGCCAGGATCATCTCGAAGCCGTCTTTAATGGCCTGCTGAGTCAATTCAGTCGCCTCGCATGGCTTGGTGGTCATCACGTACTCAAAACCGCCCAGATGCTTTCTTATGGCGTCGGCGATCTCATCCCAGCGCCGCTTCGTGGAGCCGTTTGCGGATTGCGGATTGACCACCGCCATGGTTTTATAATTATCGCGTGTCATATAATCCTGCCCTTTGAGATGAAGCCAAGCTCGTTTTGATAAGATTTGATGATTTTCCACAAAAGGGTCAAGCCCTGTCGAAGACGCGGGCGCCGGGAAAAAATCAGAAAACTGAGACGCCGAGACGAATTTTCGCAAAAATCGAGAGCCTGACCGGCAAGAGACTCCTTACATAACCTCTTGTATTTTCACAACATTTCAAATAGTTTCATCCTTTCATGGCGATTCGGCACGACATTTGATATATTGACTTGCAATTATGAGGCAATAAAGCCGGGATATCAGTTGTAAGATAACAAACGGCACGAAAATGGGGGGCTGACATGCAACACGCCCGTTTATTCCACTCGTTATTATTCCCGATGATTTTACTGTTCGTATTCCTTGGCGCTTTGAGCGTCGCCTGCGGAGACAGCGACGGACTCGGCGACGACGATGACGACAGCGACAGCGCATACGCCGGCGACGGCGACGATGACGACAACGCCTTCGCCGACGATGACGAGGATCTGGATGACGACGAAAGCGACGATGATACCGCGGACGACGATGAACCGCCCCCCGAGCCCGAGGAGGATATCGATCCGGGAACCCGCCCGAGAATCTGCGGGGAATCGGTGTATATCCTCAACACGGAAGGCGACTTCGTCACACAGGTCAACTCCGTTTCCCTGTCCGTGCGCACCATCGAAGTCGGGAGCAATCCCGTTTCCCTGCGCACCACGGAGAATTGCGACAAGCTGGTCACGCTCAACAGCGGGGACGACACGGTCACCATTATCGACGCCGCCGATCAGTCAACTGTCGACCGGCAGGTGCGTTATGGTTTGAATTCGCTGAAAGTCTCGCCCGGCGACCAATACGCCGTGGCCTATCACAATTTCGACAGCGGCCAGTCCGGCGGCACCATCGGATACGGCGAAGTATCCATCGTCGATCTGGAAGCCGCGGCCGAGGACGACGCCGTCGTTTCCCTGGGCGTGGGATTTCCGCCGGATCACGTGGCTTTCTCGCCCGACGGCTCATACGCCCTTTTAGTCAGCGAAACGACCGTGGCGCTGGTAGAACTCGAAACCGGCGTCTATGAAACCCTGGCCACGGGCCTGGACGTGCAGGCCGGACAGAAAGTCAAAAAGATCGGAATCACGGCCGACGGCCTTTACGCGCTGATTCTGGCCGAAGCCTCGCAGAACATCCTGGCTCTTCATCTGGACGACATGCAATTGCAGGAAGTGGACCTGGGCTGCTATCCCACGGACCTGGACATTTCCGAGCAAGGCGACGTTTCGCTTCTGGTCTGCAAACAAAGCAATCAGGCGCTGATTCTCGACAACGACGATTTGACTCTGAGCACTTACGATGTGGATGAAGTGGTCGGCAGCGGAGAAATGACCACCGACGGCGCGCTGGCGCTGTTATTCACCAACGCCGAATTCATCGAACTCATCCACGCTTTCGATACGGCGACCGGCGGATTGACCACGTACCTGACCGTCAAGCCCATTACGGCGGCGGCCATCGCGCCGGATGACGCGTCGGCCATCCTCTTTCACGACGGCGGCGACAACGATCCCATCGACGACTTCGATGAGTACTTCGACAGGAAAAACGCTTTTTCGATCATGACCATCGATCAGGGGCGCATCGCTCCGGTGGAAGTCCCCGAAGCGCCCGAGACCGTCAGCTTCGATCCCGACGGGGATTTCGCCATTATTCCTTTGCCGAATTCGCGGCGCGTCGTGCTGGCCGATCTCGTTTTCGGCCTGGCCGATGAAATCACTACGCCGAGCCCGCCCCTGGAGGCCGGGCTGATTGCCGTGGACGGCGAAGTGACCGGCTACGTCCTGCAGGAGCACGAACTTGGCCGCATCAGCTTTTTCGATACGGCGGACCAGAACCTTCAGCTTAGAACCATCACCGGCTTTTTGCTCAACAGCGAAATCGACTAGGATAGGGGGTAAAAATGAGATTTCGAGCCTATTGGATTCTCCTGATCGCCCTGTGCGGCATGTGCGCCTGTTCCGCCGCGGATGACGCCATCGAGCAGATCAACATTCTCCTCTTCGGCGAAGAGGATCAGGGCGACAGCGTCGGCGGCAAGCGGGAATATCGGTACATCCCCGCCATGACCGCAGCGGGCTATGCGGCGGCCATCGATCCATATGACGGGTCTTTGGAACTGATCAATCCGGTCGATAAAAGCCACAAGTACATTCCCCTATCCCCCGATCCCGTCAACGCCGTCGCTTTGCCGGACAATAAAACCATCGCCGTGCTGGACGGAAATCTGCACGAAGTGCGTTTCGCCGACGCGTCGAACCAGAGCGTTACCGGGGTCGTTTCCGTCGGGGAAACGGTGAACCGCCTGATCGCCGCTCCGCAAGGATATTACGTGCTGGCCATATACGATCCGGACCTGGGAGGCGTGGACTTCGGCGACAGCGGCATTATCAATTATTACGAACTGGACATTTTATTTCCGGGAAACAACGCCGCCAAGGCGGTGTCCATCGATTTCGCCCCGGACAACATCGTCTTTACGCCCGACGGCAATTCATGCCTTCTGGGCAAGGAACTGCGCATCGTGCACCTGGACCTGACCACGGCCCAGACCACGGCTTATCCTTTGTCTTTGGGCGCCGAGGACACGCGCACGCCCTCGGGGATGTCCATCAGTCCCGACGGGCAGTTGGCGGTAGTCACCGTCGAGGAAAACAGCGACGTATATGTCCTGGATCTGGCTCTTGGAAACATCAACATTCTGGACTCATCCAGCAGCGCCTCGGATGTTCTTTTCCTCCCCGATTCCCATACCGTGATTCTGCCCCTGCCGGATGAAAAAGCCGCTTCGGTCGTCGATCTGGATTCGGGAATTCCCGAAACCGTGGACCTTGGCGAAACCATGTCGTTGGTCCAGCTCATGCCCGACGCCGCCGGCGCCGTTTTTTACAGCATCGGAGGCTCCAGCGTGGTGGTTTTGGATTTGGAGAATCTGAAAACCAAAACGTATTCCTTAAACGGCGTCATCGACTCGTCCCGCGTCGAAAGCCCCTTGAAAATCGATCCCAACGGCCGGTTTATCGCCGCCGTGGTCAGCGGATATTACGGCGGTGACGATTATTGGAGCGATGATTACTGGGGTGATGATTACTGGGACGACTATTGGGACGATTACTGGAAAGACGACGAAAAAAGCTATGAAGGCATGGGATTTACGCTGGACCTCGTGGATTTGAACGAAGGCGTCACCGTTCCCATGGGGCTTGAAGGGATGATCGACGAGTTTGATTTCTCCTCCGAAGGCGCCGCCGTCGGCATTCTGTTAAATGACGTCAAGAAGATCGTCGTTCTCAACGTGGCCACGCTCGGCGCTTTTTCCAGGCCGCTGGGCCCGCTGCCTCAAAACATGCAGTTTATGAGCGCCGCGGGAAAATTCGTGGTCGATTACAATCATGAGGAAGGCAAGCTCGCGTTCATCGACCAGGCCGATCAGGAAAATTTCTGGTTTGCCATGAGAATATTTGATCGAAGATAACGTAAGGAAAAATTCAAATCCAACGCCGAGTTTGTCAGATCAAACTCGGCGTCGGCATTATGTCATAAATGAGCCTCGAATGAGATAGGAGATAATAGTCCAGTTCGTCAGAGACTGGCGATAAATAAACATAACGTCGAGTTATTGTCATCCCGACCGGAGCGAAGCGTAGTGGAGGGATCCCTTTAATGATACGCGAATATGTTGTCAAAACGCGTACTTCAGCAAGGCGATGGCGCTTCATTGAAGGGATCCCTCGACTCGCCCTAAGGGGCTCGGGATGACATGTTGTGAATTATTCGTTTTTTACATTATCGACAGTCTCGGATGCTTCGGGGATTGAGTGGGTGACAGATAGGAAATCCAGGCCTTCTCATTTCGAAATCAGCCATTACAAAACATGAAATTCACACGATAAATACTGCCGACAAATATATGTCTCGCCGCCGCTGTTAATGGATCATCCAGCGATCGGGCTTTCTTTTAATGCCCTGCAACATCGCGCCAAGCAGAATCAGTTTCTGCATTTTGCGTTCATGCTCCATGGCGCGTATTTCCTCTTCGTCGAATTTATCGTTTGCGGCGCTTTTGGCCGAAGTCAGTTCCTCGTCTTTGCGCTCATCTTTATCCTTGTCGCCGCCCACCAGGGGCGCTTTTTGCGTGTTGGTGAGTATTTCATAGGTTTTCTCGCTCATTTTCCCTCTCCATCTCTACTTTACCCGCTTATAACCGCGCGGGTTCCATAAAGAAAACCTAAGTCCGAACCGGGAAATGTAAACAATGACATGGAGACTTTCCGGTGATTATCCATTGCAGGATTACAATGCGATCCAAAGCGCTTTTCAAAGCTCTCCTTGCATCCCATGTCTTCCTTCACCCATTTCATGGGTTTGAATGAAATGAAACGTCATCATTTTCCAGGGCTGCCGCTCTTCGCTATTGAGTGACGCCTGCTAAAGCGGGCTCTTCTTTCGCCTTTCCCCTTTTACTTAATCAGGAGGGACTTGAATTTCAAAAGATCGGACAGGCCGCCTTCGATGCGAATCATTTTCGTGGCCAGGGCTTTGACGCCTGAAACATCGCCAAGTAGAAAAGCCTTGAAATCGCTTTGAGTGGCGATGAATTTCAGATCGGGATTTTCGATTTTCCTTTCCGCGATTTCCCCGATTCCGCGCCGAATATAAAATACGTAATTTTCCTTTGTATCCGTAAACTCAAAGGCCACCGACATTTGCAAGTCCGAACTTTTTGCAGGGTCCAGCCTTTCCGGCAGTGCGGCGATGATGACGCCGGCGGGAACGTTTTTGATTGTGTCCGCGTTGATGATCGGCTCGGCGGGCTCATATGCCTCGCGCAATTCCAGAGCGCTTGAAAAATAATAGTTTCTGGCGTTGAGGTTTACTTCCGCCGCGCCAAGTTGCCAAAGCGCATCGGCTTTGATGTGCCGGGCTTGCGTATCTTCGGCATCGACGGCCAGAAGGATATCCGTCAGTTCCGCGGCCCACTGATAATCTTTGCCATTCAGAGCCTCATTTGCCGCCGCCAGAATATTTTCTCTACCGCCCAAAAGGGGAATCATCCGCCTGCCCTTTTCCGCCGGATGAAGCCGGGCCAGTGACGAAGCGTTGCCGTCGAACCAGCCGAGGTATCCATCATAAATCCCTCGAACCGACCATGAGAGTTTGCCGTAAAACTCGCGCAGGTACGGATGGTCGCGCAGATGCGGCGGAAGCTTTATCTCCCGCGCCATGTCGTCGGGGCTTTTGCCCTCGCTGGCCATGCGGATTACCGAATCGTGCGTGTAGGCGATGGCGTCGCGGTAGACGGTCAGGATTTCGCTTATTCGCTCCTTGCCGGAAACCGGCTGCGTGTGGCCCGGCGACATAAACTCAGGATACAGAGCGCGCATGGCGTCCAAAGACGCGATCCACTTCCTGATCGGCCTCGGGGGAACGCCCCGCGTGGAATAGAGGTTTGGAAACGCCGCGTAAACGTTGTCTCCGGGAAAGAGAACTTTTTTCCCCGGCAACCAGACGAAAAGCTGATCGTCGGTTTCGCCCGGCGCCTGATGCAATTCAATAACAACGCCGCCGATCTCAAGCCGCTCGATGCCCGAAAAAGTATGCGTGGGATAATAAATGGGCGGCACGGGACCTTCGTCCAGGCGAAGCAGCGGACCGATTCCGGCGCCGACGCGCAAGCTCTCATCAAGGCCGCTGCCGAACTGCTTGTCAGCCCGCCGGCGAATGACTTTGTTCATACTGACGAACTGATCGTTTATGGACTGCACGGCGCGATCCGTCGCCCAGATCGGCATGCCCGGTTCAACAAACGCATCGGCGCCCAGGATGTGATCCGCGTGCGTGTGCGTGTAGATCACGGCCAGCACGGGACCGGGGGCGATGCGGTCGAATTCCCGCTTGATTTCCGTAGCCGCTTCGACGCTTTCGGTTGCGTCGACGATCACCTTGCCGCCGTTTACGACGATCATGGCGCTGTTGGAAAGCGCGTAGCCCGTAGCGCAATAAACGCCGGCTGTCACGGGAACGATTTTTTCCGTAAACGACTCCTGATGCTCTTTGAGCGATTTCGCCGTTGCGGCGTTTTTCGCAACCGGCATCTTCGACGCGCACGATGTCAGGCAGATGATCACCGGTATCAGCAATACGGCCGGGATTTTATGTTTCATAAGTCAATCCACAAAAAGTGAGTTCAAAGTGTTGAGATTGTTTTATGACGGAGCAGGCCGGCAATACAAGCGGGATTGCCCGCCGCGGATTTTAAGTTCATAATTTGAGGCGTTTTTTGCTTAGGAGGCGCTTAATGAATTCGCGATGCACGGCCGTCGTCCTTCTTGTGTTTTCGCTGCTTTTACCCTTATCGGCATCCGCGCAAAACGAAAACCCGAAACCGGTCAGGATCACGACCTTCGATCATTTCAATCTGGCCGGCGATTATTATCCGGGCGCCGACGGGAAACCGGGAATCGTGCTGAGTCACATGCTCAATCGCAACAGACGCGACTGGAAGGATTTCGCAAAAAAATTGCAAAGCGAAGGTTATCATGTGTTGGCGATCGATTTGCGGGGTCACGGTTCAACCTTGTTTAACGATAAACGCATCAAATGGCGGGTTTTGTCAAAGAGCGTTTTTGCCCACGTGTCCAACGATCCGGCGGTTGCCGCAAACTGGCTGCGCAAGCAAAACCGCGTCGCCAAAGACCGCATTGCATTGATCGGGGCATCCGTCGGCGCCAACGCCTCCCTGGTCGCGGCGGCGCAAAAAAACGCCGGCGTCAAAACGGTCGTGCTGCTTTCCCCCGGCCTGAACTATCGCGAAGTGACAACGGACAAAGCGATTAAAAGCTACAGCGGCCCGGTCCTGATCGTAGCCGCCGACGGGGACAAATACTCCTATGAATCCTCGCGAAAACTCGACGAATGGGGAAAGGATACCGTCTTGAAAATTTATGCGGGAAAACATCACGGAACAAATATTTTCCACGCGTACGGCGATCTGGAGCCGTTGATCCTGAAATGGCTCAAAAATAAGCTTTAAAGGATTGATAAATGATCGCCGGGAATTAAAAATAAGGAGCCTTGAATGTCGAAAAATATTCCGGAAGCCATACCGATTTCAGGTTTTTCGTCTTTCGCGTACATCATCACCGGTCCAACGTTGAGCATCGTCGATCCGGGCGCGCCCCGCGTCGTTCGCACGGCGGAAAAAATCGTCCGGAAAAAGCTCGGGCGCGCGGCGTCGGACTTGCGGCATATCGTTCCGACGCATTGGCACGTGGATCACGTGGGAGGCCTTAAGGCGGCATTCGACGTATTCGCGGCGCGGCTTTGCGCTTCCCGGCATATTCGATATCACTTGAGCGAAGGCAAACCGATCATTTATCCTCCCTTGCATCGCTTTCCCCGAATGATCACCAACAGGATGCACGTCATGGCCAATCCCCCGAGCCCGGCGGACATACTGGAAATGGATTTGATCGCCATGCCTTTTCAGCGCAGGAGAGGATTCGACGAGGACGTGGACGTGTACCTGGCCGACGGCGACACGCTCCCCGGTCATCCCGATTGGATCGTGATCGAAACGCCCGGCCATACGCCCGATTCCATTTGCCTGTGGCATGAGGAGTCCGGCTCCCTGATTTCCGGCGATACGATTCTGGGAGGATTCAAAGGCCCCGTGGTGAATACATTTCTTTGGAACGACGAACTGATGGAACAAAGCATCGAGCGCTTGAAAAAGTTACAAGTTCGCCGCCTTTTACCCGGTCACGGCCGCGTGATCGAAGGCGAGGATCTGATGAAGGAACTGATTGCCATCGATTGACATCCCCGGCCGGCGGCGCGTTTTTTCTTGCATAATTCAATTTCGACGAATAAAAGGAATGAAAATCAGGCGAAAAGGAGCCTCTACGATGCGCGCCGCAAAGATATTGCCGTTAATTGTTTTATTGTTGCTCGCGTTCGCCGCGCATCTTTCCTGCGGGGATGACGATGATTCTTCGTCTGACTCACAGGAAACAGATGACGATTCAGTCAGCGACGACGATACGGGTTCGCCGACTGATGACGACGCAAATGACGATGTGAACGACGATACGGCTTCGACCGATGATGATATCGACGATGATTTTGACGACGACGCGAACGACGACGCGAACGATGACGCAAACGACGACGCAAACGACGACGCGGATGACGACATCGACGATGATACTTTCGATCCGCTGACCTACGTCGGCGACCTGCCGATACTGCGCCTGAAGGGCGACGCATACACGCGAGGCTACACTTTGGGCGCGACGATGAGCGAGGAATTGGTTTTCCTGTATCAAAGCTATATTCTCGAGTACGCCATGGGCCTTTCCCCGGAGTACTGCGGCATCTTTAAAGCCGTCAGAAATCTGGCTTGCGCTTTCATTGACTACACGGACGAGGAAATGCGGCAGATCGAGGGATTGGTGGACGGCGTGCGCGATAACGGATTCACCGAGGTTACGCTCTCGGACGGCACCACGATGGAGCTTAACAAAAACGATATCTGCATCGCCAATGCGGTCGCGGATCTTGCGCAGATGGCCTGCTCTTCCATATCGGCCTGGGGCTCCATGGCGGAAGACGGCGAGACGATCATTGCCCGCAATCTGGACTGGGGACCCGGGCCGGATAATCTTCTGGGGCCCGCCACCGTGGTCGTCAGCGAAACGCCGGAAGATGAAAGCTGGAGTTTCGTCAACGTGACGCTGCCCGGATTTTTCGGCTGCCTGTCGTGCATGAACGGCGACGGCGACGCTGCTTTTATTCACGACACGAAGCGTTGGCACGACAATTTCGCCCTGATGCTTTACCCCAGGGTCATGTTGCTGAGAAGAGCCGTCATCGCCGCGCAGGGCGCCGAAGACGATTTTCAGGCCTTTGAGGACATCCTCGAAAACATGAATGTGGATACGGGAAACAATTTCCATTTCGTCCACGCCCAGACCGGTGTGCGCGGCGGCGCATGTTTCGAAGTGGACGATAACGAAAATCACATCGACGGCCACGCCACCATGCGTACGGATTTGGATAAAATCGCCAGCGGGACCGAACTTGAGGATGTTTTGTTCGTCACCAATGATCATCGAAAGCGATATCCGCCCCCGCAGTGCTGGCGATACGAAAGCATGAGGGAGTCCGTGGAAAATATCGTCTCCGAAGGCGGACCGCCTCTGAGCCTGGATGATTTGCACCAAATCATCATGGATGTTCAGTTCGACACACTCACCGTGCATACCATTTTATACAGGCCCGCAGACCGCCTGCTGAAGCTCTACCGCATCGGCCCGGATCACACCGCGTCCGAAGACGAGGGAGTCGAAATCCCCGAGGAAGTCCTGTATCCCTGGAGAGAATCGGATTAAAACTCAATTCACTTCTCCTGTTTTCTATAACCGGCGCCATTGACATAGGCCGGCGATGCGCGGCAAAAAGCACAGGCGCTCATAGGGCTGTTTGCCGTTTAGCGGCAGAGACGAAGGCGTTATGACCATTAAAGAAGGTTTGAAAGTGTCTGAAAGATTCGATCCCGCGACGCTCAAACGCGTTGTTATCAAAGTCGGCAGCTCTTCCATTATCCAGCCCGACGGCCCGGTGCGCCTGGGTTTTCTGGGCAAGCTCGCCACCACCATCGCCGAATTGCACGGACGCGGCGTGCAAATCGTGCTGGTGTCTTCCGGCGCCATAGCCCTCGGGCGAAAAAGGCTGGGCATGGAAAAGAAGCCCGTGCATATCGAAGACAAGCAGGCGTGCGCCGCGGCGGGGCAGATGGAACTGATGAGTCTTTATCAAAACATGCTGTCGACGCTTTCCATGCAGACCGGGCAGGTGCTGCTCACGCGCGACGACCTGGAAGACAGGCGGCGGTATCTGAATGCGCGGGAAACCTTGAAACGCCTCCTGGAACTGGGCGTGCTTCCCATCATCAACGAAAACGATTCGGTGTCCGTGGATGAGATTCAATTCGGCGACAACGATGAGCTGTCGGCGCTGGTGGCCGGGCTCGTCGACGCGGACCTGCTGGTTCTGCTTACCAACGTGGACGGGCTTTTCGACGCGAATCCCAAAGACAATCCGGATGCGAAATTGATCGAATGCATCGATTGTTCGGCGGACGAATACTTCGATAATGCCGACAACCGGGAAACGGACCTGGGAAAAGGCGGGATGCGATCCAAGCTGGCGGCGGCGCAGATTTGCCGCGGCTTCGGCATCCCCTGCGTCATCGCCCGAAGCAAAGGCTCGATTCTGGAAAAGGCCTTAAACGGCGAATCCGTCGGCACTTATGTTCAACCGCTGGAGTGCCACGTCGGCAGCCGCGACCGCTGGCTGTCAAAAGCCGCGGCGGTGCAGGGAAGCCTGAGCCTCGACCCTGGCGCCGTCGAAGCTCTAACAAAAAACGGCAAGAGCCTTTTGCCTAAAGGCATTGTCGCCGTCGATGGCGATTTCAAGCGCGGCGCGGTTCTTTCGATCACCGATGATCACGGCAAAGAAATCGGCCGGGGCGTCGCCCGCTACAACAGCCGGGATCTTCAGCGGATTATGGGCAAGTACGCTGTCGAAATAGAATCCATCCTCGGCTACACTTTCGGCGACTGCGTGGTGCGGCAGGATGATCTGGCTCTCACGCATTAGAAAGCACGAAAATGTCGAAAAAGGAAATGCTGGATAAGATGCTCCAGGCGGCGCGGCAAGCCGCCGTCGCCTTGGCAAAAGCCGAAACTCCGCAAAAAAATGAGACTCTGCAAATTCTCGCCGGAATGCTGCGGGAGCGCGCCGGTGAAATCGTCGCCGTCAACGCGAAAGATGTCCAAAAAGCCACGCAGGCCGGGCAAAGCGCCGCCCTGATCGACCGCCTGACGCTGACGCCCGCCGGCGTCGAGTCCATGGCCAAAGCCCTGGAGCATATCATCGGCCTGCCCGACCCGGTCGGGGAAATTCACGACATGACCACGCGCCCCAACGGCCTGCGCGTGGCGAGAATGCGCGCGCCGCTGGGCGTGATCGGCATTATATACGAATCCCGGCCCAACGTGGCGGTGGACGCCTTCGCCCTTTGCGCCAAAAGCGGAAACGCCGTGGTGCTGCGCGGCGGTTCGGAAGCCGCGCAAAGCAATCAAATTCTGGGGCGCATCATTTCCGAAGCTCTTGAAAAAGGCGGATTGCCTGTAGCGGCGGCGCAGGTTCTTTCGAACACGGACCGGGAGCTTGTGAAGCATCTGCTGCGCGCGCGGGGCCTGGTCGATCTGGTGATCCCGCGGGGCGGCGAGCGGCTGATTCGGTTCGTGGATGAAAACGCGACGGTTCCCATCATCCTGCATTACAAGGGCGTTTGCCACGTATTCGTCGACAAAGACGCCGACCTTGAAAAGGCCTTGCCGATCATCGTCAACGCGAAGGTCCAGCGCCCGGGCGTCTGCAACGCCCTGGAGACGCTGCTGGTGCATCGCAACGCGGCTGATGAGTTTCTGCCGCCCATGGCCGAAGAGTTAAAGGAAAAAGGCGTTGAACTTCGCGGCTGCGAAAAAACGCGCGCCATATTGCCGGATATCAAGGCGACCGAAGAATCGGACTGGGATGCGGAATACCTGGACCTGATCCTGGCCGTGCGCGTCGTCGATGATCTTGACGGCGCGCTTCGTCACATTGCCCGCCACGGCTCGGGGCATACGGAATCGATTATCACGGAAAACTACACCAGCGCCGGGCGATTCTTACGCGAAGCCGACGCGTCGTGCGTTCTCGTCAACGCCTCCACGCGTTTCAACGACGGCGGCGAGCTTGGGCTCGGCGCCGAGATCGGCATCAGCACCACGAAGCTCCACGCATTCGGCCCCATGGGCCTGCGGGAACTGACCACCAACAAATTCATCGTTTTGGGAAGCGGGCAGGTCAGGCAGTAGTTATACAAAAAGCCGGCAGCATGATCGCTTGTTGAATTGATGATCCAGTCGTCCGTGTTTTATAAAAGAATGCGCACTGACGAGGGACTCCAAACCGTAATCAATGCAAATTTCCAAATGGTCCCGTCAGGGACTTAAAGGAAATAGCCCTCCAATTCAGAGACTGTCGACAAACTAAAAAACGTCCAATTTTTGTCATTCCGACCGTAGCGAAGCTTTAGTGGAGGAATCCCTTTAATGAAACGTGTATCTGTTGTTAACACACACACTTCAGCATAGCGATTCCGGCTCTTTAAAGGGATTCCTCGACTTCGCTCGGAATGACAAGGCGTAGTCTGCTCGTTTTTTCCATTTGTCAGAATCAAATTGAATAATCACAGATGCCGCGCAAAGAGTTTCGGTATTTACGGTGCCATAGCGGGCGTTTGGTTCGCATTCCGCAACTCCCAATCACAATGGGTTTGACCTGCCGCATGGCAAGGGATATTCTCTTTTTTCTTTGGGGCGGTCATGATTAACAATTGCGACTATCTGGTGATCGGTTCGGGCATTGCGGGGCTTTCCTACGCGCTCAAAGCCGCCGCCGGCGGAACCGTCGTTATCGTCACGAAATGCGGGCCGGAAGAAACGAATACGAAATACGCGCAAGGAGGGATCGCCTCGGTCTTTTCCGATAAGGACGATTTCGAACTGCACGTGCGCGATACGCTCATCGCCGGCGCGGGACTTTGCCACGAAGACGTGGTGCGTATGATCGTCGAAGACGGCCCCGCGCGGGTTCGCGAACTCATCGAGTGGGGCGTCAAATTCACCAAAAACGCCGAAGAGCCCGAAGGTTACGACCTGCACCTGGAAGGCGGGCACAGCCGAAAACGCATTCTTCACGCCGCGGACCTCACGGGAGCCGCCATCGAGCAGGCGCTTTTGGAAAGAGTGCGTGAACATCCGGGCATCACGATGCTCGATCATCACATGGCCGTCGACCTGATCATGAAGCGCAAAATCGACGGCGACTGGCACAACGACCGCTGCCTGGGCGCCTACGTCCTCGACACGCGCACCGGCGAAATCCCAGGATACGTGGCCAGGGCGACGCTTTTGGCCACGGGGGGCACGGGCAAGGTTTATCTCGTAACCTCCAATCCGGACATCGCCAGCGGCGACGGCGTGGCCGTCGCATACAGAGCGGGCGCGGCGGTGGCCAACATGGAATTCATGCAGTTTCACCCCACGTGCCTGTTTCATCCGATGGCCAGGAATTTTCTCATTACCGAGGCCATGCGCGGCGCCGGGGCGGTCCTCGTGGACAAAAACGGCCGGCAGTTCATGCAAAATTACGACGAGCGCGGCAGCCTTGCCCCAAGGGACATCGTGGCCCGCGCCATTGACAGCGAGATCAAAAAAAGCGGCAGCGAATGCGTGTACCTGGACATCACGCATAAACCCGCCGAAGAAGTGAAAACCCATTTCCCGAATATTTACAGGCAGTGCCTGCGGTTTGAAATCGACATCACGAAGGATTTGATTCCCGTGGCCCCCGGCGCGCATTACCAGTGCGGCGGCGTGCTCGTGGATAAAGACGGCAAAACGACCGTCAAGAGCCTGTACGCCGTCGGCGAAGTCAGTTGCACCGGCATGCACGGCGCCAACCGCCTGGCCTCCAACTCGCTTTTGGAAGCCGCCGTGTACGCGCACAAAGCCGCGCAAAGCGCCGCTGCCGAAGAGGCGAACACAATAGATACGAACCGGATCAAACCCTGGGATCCGGGGCACGCCACCGATTCTGATGAGATGGTCGTGGTCACGCACAACTGGGACGAGATCCGCCGCCTGATGCAAAACTACGTGGGCATCGTGCGCACCGACCGGCGTCTGGAAAGGGCCAAGGCGCGCATCGACAATATGAAAAAGGAAATCCGGCAGTACTATTATGATTTCATCGTCACGCAGGATTTGCTCGAGCTGCGCAACCTGGCCGAGGTCGCGGATTTGATCATTCGCTGCGCCATGGAACGGCGCGAATCACGCGGCCTGCACTACAGCCTTAACTGCCCGGAAGCCCGCGAAGACGATCAACCCAAAGACACGGTTATTTCAAAGCATTGACAGCCGCCCGGATTCATTAATTTTTCATGGCTCGTAAAACGTAATAATGCCAGGTGATCGGAATGCCCTTTTCATCGGCATATTTTTTCACAAATTCCAGCATAGCCTCGCGGTCTTTGTTTCTATTGAAATCGATGACAGAGGGTATTAAAGAACTTTAGCTCCACAATCGATGAGATAATTCGCAGTGTTGTCATATTTTTGTGGAGGCCTTGTTAAGTCCTCTTCATCTCCCGCTGGGATGAAAATAATAAGGCCTTCCCTCGCCCTAGTAAGTAAAACCCGATATTTGTTTTTAATAAATCGCTTAAGGTAATTTTGCTGAACAGATTGCCAGCGGTGTCCCGAAAGTCTGAAATGTTCCCAAGTCGAAATTTCGGGATTCCACACTAAATCTAATCCCCAGCACAATCCAATAAAATCCAATTCCAAACCCTGACATGTATATTCGTTTGCAAGCACTTCAAGTGCGTAAGAAGATCGAATGTCACCTTTCTCTTGCAAATACCAGTGAGCGATAGCGATGTCCTCGGTTGCACTCAAAGTCACACCCAGGCCAACAGCTCTTAAGCGTCTAGCTCCTGATGTCCCAACCAAACCATATCTACGATCACCACGTCCGTTTTGTTTCAACCAATTTTTTGCAGATTCGATGGAGCGCGTAATCATTAATGGGTACTCGCCTAAATTGAGTGCATTGTTTGCCGCTTCTGAAATATTCCCTTCAAGAACATTATTAACCCATTCATTTACATTTACTGAACGAAAACATCGCATGGAAGTGCACAACCGAAGATCATCTTCTACCTGAAACACCGTACCATCAGGTAGGTCTCCAAACGCAAGTTCACCTGTAGTGATTCCTCCTGCTAAAATTTCTTGGGGACCGTATATTGACCATTTCATTTTATGCATCTCTGTCATTTTATTTAATGCACTGGCCCATCCTGAAATCCCCTCTTCACCCGAATTGATTTCCTGGCCCCCTCCAATAAGACAAATACATACACACCAATCCTCATGTCGCCCCATTAATTCGAGGATCAGTTCTGGTTCTGAGGCCTTTCGGTCAAACTTTTTCTTTCCTTGATTCATGTCCCAAACACGTTGAGCTTCATCAAAAACGATTACGTGTTCGTGTGGTGGATTTTCGTTTTTTTTCAGTAGCTCTTCTTGAAGAAAGTCGATTATGTGCTGAATTCTTGCACGAACAGAACGGCGGATTTTACCAATATTCGACCTTTGACCACGACTTTTATTTCGCTTGAATAAATCTTGCGCTAAAGCTTCACGTAAAACGATTACAAGCGGAGTGTTCCCGGATAAGTAAACAATATCTCCTTTTTCCCCTTTATCAGTTCCAATTGCATCATGGACGACCTGTAAGCCCGCTAATGTTTTTCCTGAACCTGGTACTCCAGTCAGAAATACCAATGCGTGTTCTGAGTTCACTTTAGCGTTGAGAATAATATCCAGCAGACATCGGGCCGCTTCGTTTAAATTATCCGCATCAGCTTGAGTGATGCTCCTTACGTCGTGACCAGCAAAAATGTGAGTCGCGGCTTCGATAACGTTTGGAACTGGTTTATAGGGAGAATTATTCCACTTATCTGGCTTGATTGGGGTGGGGCTGGAGAGTTCCGATACAACACTTAGCAATTCTTGGAGACCGTTATTTCCAATTTTATTTATTGGACTGACAATTCCTGGAGTTATTTCACAATGTATTTTTGAGTCTTTCGCGTCCGTACACCACAGAGCAGGAATTATCGTTCGCTTGTGGGATTCATCGTGAAAATCCCGGAGATCAAGAGCATAGCAGTCCGCTTGGGAAATATCTGCTGATAAGTATGAATCTGCCCCAACTTTCATTTCGATAACAACTATTGCGGATGGGCACAATATGACTAAATCAATACGACTTCGCAGACGGTATAAAGGGTACTCCAGAAGAACAAACCAACGATTTGAATTTGGATTAATAGCAAGAAATTTTCTTAGCTCATTTTGAATTATCGGGATCGCTCTTTCCCAAGTAATTGTCTGGGATGTAAGTTGAGATGCGTATCTATCTCGAGTGTATCCCTTCTGTAGCTGACCAAGAATTGTGTCAATATCCAAATTGATAAATTCAAGAAAATCTTGCTTCACGTATGCAGGCAAATAATTCTCCAATCCAATACGTCACAATAAGCGCATGTCTTTTTGGACTGGTCAAGCGTAGCAAATGCCGGTTAGTTTCATTGCTTTGTGTGAAAAACACGCGGCAATCATGCTTAACGGGCTATAATTTTCATGTTGACGCACACAACGTGCGCACGCTACGTTAATTGGATGAGCGCGCATGACCCCGCAAATCCCGAAGCCCAGCAGATGCTGGCTCTGATCGCGAAACTCGCCACGGGGAATTTCTCTCAAAATTTCACGGAAAACGAAATCCGCCTGATGGCGAAGATGCGCGGGCAAAAAGAAGTGATCCTGAGCATCCTCTATGCCGAGATCGAAAAGGTCGTTCCCATAAACGAGCAGGGAAGCGAGAAAATCAACAACCTGCTTCGCATGGTGGAGAAAATCTGCGACTGACAATCTTCATAGTAATCTTGGAATATTCTATTCTTGTCATCCCGAGCGAAGCCGAGGGATCCCTTCAATGATGCGTAGAGGTCTTTTACTTCGCATTCATCATGGCAAGGCGATAGCGCCTCACTAAAGGGATTTCTCGACTCGTTACACCTCCGGCGTAACTCGCTCGTAATGACAACACGGGTTTTATCAATTGAAAAGTTTTGTTCGACTTTCGTCAGCCGGGACCGCCATATGCCTTTTAACGATCCTTCCAGTTCGCCTCGCGTTTTTCCATAAAGGCCATGACGCCTTCCATCGCGTCTTCGCTCATGGCGTTGACCGTGAGCATGCCGTGCAGATAGCTCAGGGCCTGGTCCACGCTCATGTCCTCCATGGTGTAAAACGCCGTTTTGCCCAGGCGAAGGATGGCGGAGCTTTTGCCGGCCAGGGCGTTAGTAATTTCGCCGACCTTTTCGTCGAGCTTATCCGCCGGGACCACGTGATTGACCATGCCCAGTTGCAGCGCCTCCGCCGCAGGCGCGCGCAAACCCGTGAGCATCATCTCCATGAGTTTCTTGCGCGGCACGTGACGGACGAGAAGGGCCATGATCATCATGGGGAAAAGGCCGAGTTTGATCTCCGGCGTCCCGAAGGTGGCGTTTTCCGATGCCACGACGATGTCGCTGGCCATCGCCAGGCCCAGGCCGCCGCCCAGGGCGTGACCGTTGACGCGCGCGACGATGGGCTTGTCGCATTTTTGCATGCGCCGGATGAGCTGCGCGTATTTCCCCCGGCCTTCGTGTATGGCAATGAATCCCGCCGAAGGATCGATGCGCATGTCGCCGCCCGCGCAAAACGCCTTTTCTCCCGCGCCGGTGATGACGATCACGCGCACCTCGGCGTCGGCTTCAAGCTTTTCGATCCCGGCCATGAGACCGTCGATCACGTCGATGGTGATGGAATTGCGCGCTTCGGGGCGATTGATGACGAGCCGCCCGACGGCGCCGTCGATTTCGTGTAAAATGATATCGCTCATGAATTTCCTCCGTGTCGAATATGTGCGCATTAACGGGATTTGAAAAAATTTCACGGGTGGCATGGACAAGCTCGCGCTATGGACTATGTTTCTTTAGCCTGCTACGCAGGCATTCTCTGCATGCACAGCCGAGACATCTAATGTACTTTGTCAATCGGTTTTTGCCTATATATCCACAAATTCAATTCCTCCATGCCGCCCCATCAGGGACGCAAAGAAAATAGCCCTCCATTTCAATGGGGGGATACAGGATCGGATCAATAAATTTATCGTCCCGTAGGGACGAAGGGAGTTTTCTACTTTCCCCCGCACACGATCAACGCATCGACCGCCGTGGGAACACCCGCCGAGACGATCAGGGGATTGACGTCGATCTCCTCGATCTCCGGATGTTCCAGCGCCAGGCGGCCCAGAGCCTGAATCGTTTTGCCCAGGGATTCGCGATCCACTGCGGGTAATCCTCGCTGCGCGTCGAAGAGCTTTTTCATCCTTAGTGAATCTGGCATGGATCGGGCTTCTTCATGGTCCACCGGCGCCAGGCGGAACGTCACGTCACGCACGGCCTCGGTGAAAATGCCGCCCACGCCCAGCATGACGCACGGGCCGAAGCCCGCGAATCGCGTCATGCCCGCGACCAGTTCCCGCTCGCCGCGAACCATAGAAGCCACGAGCCTCGGGCAGCCCGGCGCGGCGCTTTCGATTTTGTCCCACGCCGCCTTAAGGTCTTCAGGTGATCCGATGTTCAGGTGCACGAGCCCCGCTTCGCTTTTATGGGCCACGCCTTCGGGCATTCCTTTGAGAGCGACGGGGTATCCGATCTCCTGCGCCGCAGCGGTTGCTTCTTCAAAGCTCACCGCCTTTCGTTCCGGCGCGACGGGCACGCCGTATTTCGCCAGCAGCTTTTTCGCGGCGAATTCATCCATGACGCCGGCGGGCAGGGGCGCTTTCGTTTCGATATCTTTCGCCGGGGACCAGGGGGCGACCTTTTGCAGGCGCGCGCAGTTCTCGCCGTATTGCACCAGGGCGCGCATGGCCCCCACGGCGCCTTCCGGGAAATTGAAAAGAGGAATCTCATGATCCCGCATGGTTCGCGCGGCGTGATCGTTGCTCAAAAAACTCGACGCCACGAGGGGTTTTTGCGTTTCGTGGGGAAGCTCGATGAGCCGGGTCAGGTCAAAGCGGATCGAGTTGACGAAATCCTCTTTGGAGATGGACAGCATATTGCGCACGTTGTCGTGGATTTCATGGGCGAAGCCGCTGTCCATGACGCCGTGAACCAGCACGCCGTCGATCTCGTCGCTGGCGAAAAGAAGTTCGGGAATTTTCTGAATGAAGTTTTCATGCTCCATGGAAAAAGTCAGGTCCACGGGATTTTTCGCCGAGGCCGTCGATTCGATGTAGGGGCGGATTTTTTGTTGCAGCTGCTCGCTGAAGACGGGCAGGGCGAGTCCCGCGCGTTCGCAGGCGTCGGCCATGGTGCTGGCCGGGCCGCCGGAATGCGTGAGGATGGCCATGCGCCGCCCGCGGGGCACGGGCATATTCGCCAGCGTGTTGGCCCAGCCGTAAAGGTCCACGGAACTGTGAACGCGAATGACGCCAGCCTGCTCGAAGATGCCGTCATACAACTGATCCGGCCCGCCCAGCGAGCCCGTGTGAGACATGCCCGATCGCGCTCCGGCGCCGGTGCCGCCGACGTAAAGCGCCACCACGGGCTTTTTGCGCGTCACGTTCATCGCCGCTTCGACGAAGGCCTCGCCGTCGCTCAAACCCTCGATGTACAGGGCGACGGCCCGCGTGTCGGGATCTTCACCCATATACTCCAGGCATTCGGCGATGCCGATGTCCGTGGCATTGCCCACGCTGATGGCCTGGCTGTAGCGGATTCCCCGCTCGCGCAAATAGGGCATGGTCTGCGCGACGTACGTGCCGCTTTGGCTGATGAGGCCCACGTGCCCCGGTTTGTCGTTGTAGGGAAACACGGTCAGGTTTAAATTGGCGTGCGTGTTCAGAACGCCGATGCAGTTGGGGCCGACGAAGCGGATGCCGTGGCGCGCGGCGGTCTCCTTGAGTTTTTCTTCCAGGTGCGCGCCGTTTTCGCCCATCTCCCTGAATCCGGCGGTGACGATGACCGCGCGTTTGACGCCGTTTTTCCCAAGGTCGTCCAGAACGTCCAGCGTGACTTTGGTCGGCGTAACCAAAAGCGCCAGTTCCGGAGTTTCGGGCAGGTCGGCGGCGCTTTTGAACGCGGGCTTGCCCATGACGGTTTCGTCGTGCGGGTGCAGGATCATCACCTTGCCCTTGTAGCCTGACGAAAAAAGATTCAGGGCCTGGATGGAGCCCATCTTCATGAAGTTGTTGCTCACGCCCGCCACGACCACGGAGCGCGGATTCATGATTTGGTGGAGCGGATTGTTTTCCATTGCGTCCCTCTTGTTTTAGGAATTATTTTTATTACATTGTTTCGCGCCGGACATTCGACTTTTCCAAGATTCAATAAGCTCGGGACTCGTATTGCTGTAAACCTTCTCGAAGGCGTTGAAGATATCGTCGAGGGGCAAATCCTGATATTCGCCGATGTGCCGCGCGTACTCGATGTGCTTTCGCCCCCGCCGGTCGACGGGGTGAAAAACGGCGTCGTTTTCGCCGTTGAAATCCACGGGGATGTAACCCTGCTTTTCGCAAAGCCCAAGATCGAATGCCGGCGTCGCCTTGACCCATTTCCCATGCAGGTAAAACTCTACATAGCCGTGATAGGTGAACAGGTTCGTGCCCATCAGATCCAAAAGCTTTTGCGGGACGAGATGATTGACCACGTCCGCAAATCCGAGACGGCAGGGCACTTTGGCGCAGCGCGAAAGCGCCGCCAGAACAATCGCCTTTTGTGTGCAGAATCCGTAACCGCGCGCCAGAACCTCTGAAGCCTTGTAATCTTGCGGCGACATCATCGATGCATAAGGATTGTAGCGAATTTCGTCACGGACGAAGTAAAAAAGCTTAACGGCCCGCTGGCCGGCCGACATGGACTCGGCGAGCAATTTATCCGCAACGTCCCGCACCGTCGCGTGATCGGAGTCGATGTATTGCGTCGGCCGCAGGCAGTCCTGAATGTCGAAGTCGTCCTGCACAGCCGAGGGCGGCTGTGCCACACATTTTGTGCCCGGCATGTTTTTATCTTCACTCCGTAAATTGCTTTTTTGCAAAGATGCTTCTCCTAATGCTGTAATGTATACAGATCGATTGTTATACGCGCCCCTGGCTGATCCGGCGCGACGTAGCGAGAAATTTGGTATCTGGCAAAAGCGTATTCTTTAGCGAAAAGTGTGTGGCCCAGCCGCCCTCGGCCGGGATTGTTTCGCATCAGCAAAATCATTTTTTTCTCTCGTAATAAGCATATTGCATGGTCGATATTTCATCCGCCATGGCGTTTTTTCTCCCGCTTCGCAAGTTCCTTATCCAGTGCGCGCAGCACGGTCTTTTTGTGCATGAGGGCCAGCAGGATATCCACTTGCGTAGTTCCGGCGGTGACCAGTTCTTTCAGTTCGCGGTCTTTGAATTTTTTGAAAAGCCGTCCGTGGAATTTTTCCATTTCAAGGTTCACGAGTTTTTCCATGGCTTCGCGATAAAGGCCGAAGTCGCGGATCGTAAAACCCAAAGAGCGGCTGAAGCCCATGCGCTCCAGGCTTTGAATCACTTCGACGATGCGCGCGTCCGCCGCACACAGGCATTGCTTTTTTTCGTCGATGTCGATGATGCCCGTGTCCGCCAGCGCCTTGATGAGTTTTTGCGTCGAGCCGCTTTTTGCCGCCAGTTGGTCCAAGGGAACCGGATCACCGTCGTCCGAAGCGCTTCCCGTATCGAGGCGCTCCCGCGTGGCGAGAAGAAGCTCCGCGTCGGCGATGCTCGGGTCCGGCCCGAGTTGATCCAGAATCTCCCGGATGATTTTCAAAGGAAGTTTCCGACGTTCCTTCAAGTCGAGCAGAATCGCCAGGCGGGCCATGAAATTGCCGTCGTAGTAACCCCGATTGCTGGCGATCTTGTTCGGCGGCGGCAGCAGGCCTTCTCGGATGTAGAACTTGAGCGTATGGATGGGGACTTTCGTTTCGGCCGAGACGCGGGAGATCGTGTTGCGGCTAGCAGACATATCCGCTATCTATCATACGCCGGTGTTTTTATCAAGAATATTTTGCCAATAAAATGAGACGCGCAAACGCCGACAGAGTCGCCAATGGCCTATACGCAAAACCGATCCGCGAAGAGTCGAGCGGGCATCGCCGTTGCAACCACGGAGGCGTCTTTGGAAAACGTAATCGCCCGAAACCGAGCCGCGAATGCCCGATCCCGCATGAAGGGAGAAATTCCCATTCCCTTATTCCCGGCAACTCACGCAGCCGGCCAATATTGTAGCCCCCTCGCGGTCTGGATTTGTTATCAGGCGTTATTTTTTATTTCAATCTTGGAGATTTTCGACATAGCTATTTGTGTGAGACAATTACAGCATTAAAAGGGCTACGTGACATCAATATAGCGCTTATGGGGCGATCCCCTATACGTTCGCACTCTCCAGCATGCTATTTTCAAAACACAAAATCTGGTAAAATCCCATACAGATAAATTTAATTCGAGAATCAAAATGATTCGCTTAATTTCTTTTTTTTGCATCGCTGTATTTCTTCTCATGCAATGCGCGTCGTGCGACTGCGGCGATGACGACCCTTCGACAAGCTCAGGGCAGGCTGACGATGACGACGATTCCGCGTCGGACGACGACGCCGACGACGATACGGATCATAATTTTTGGCCCGATGACGACGATACGGAATCCGCCGATTTGTATGTTTTGGATAACGGCGACATCCGCGTTCAAATCGAGGAAAACACCGGGCACATTTTACAGATCACCGACTTGCGCAAGGGAATCGATTTGCTGCGCGACGACGCCGACCGCAGCGCTTTCGCGCCGTTCGCCTACCGCCTCCTTTTGCCCATTCCGGGCAGTTCGCGCCACCTCATCAGCACCTATGAGCCGGATGATATTCAGATCAATCCGGCGGCGGAAATCACCGTCGGCGAAAGCGCTTTTGAAGGCGGGCGGCGCCGCGACCTGCGCTGGACGACGACTGCCGGCGCCGTGTTCGAAGCGAGCATCGACATTCCCGCGCAAGGCGCATGGGTCGATTTCACCGGCGGCGTCGCGGTCGACGGGAAAATGATCTACTCCGTCGCGTACCCCTGGCTTTTCGGCGCGGCGCGCCTGTCGCAAGACGGCGCCGGCGACAAGCTGGCCATGCCCTGGGAAAGCGGCGTCGAGGTCGACGATCCTTTTGAAACGGCGCAAGAGCAATTCGACGGGCGATATCCTTTTGACAAAATCCATTATCCGAACGGCCATCACCTGACCCTTCCCATGCTCGCCTACTACGGCCCCGACGCCGAAGGCGGTTTTGTCTTATATGCCCGGGATCCCGCGTGGACCGAGCGCTATTTTTCCATGAATCCCGCCGATGAAAACCAGGCAGACGGCCTGCCGACGTTTTCCTTCTGGGCGCGCAACTGGGATGTGGACGGCGCCGGCGACGAGGGGCCGGGACAAATGCGCGTCGAGTATCCCATCCGCGTGCAGGCCATGGATCACGGCGACTGGGCCGCGGCCGGGAGCATTTATCGCGAGTGGTTCGAGACTCTTTCCACGGCCTCGGCGCCGATCATCGAGCGTAGCGCAGCGCAGCGGCGCATCTTCGAAAAAATGTCCCTGTCGGTTTTCGGCCTGTCTGGCTGCGAGGATCAATCGGAATGGATGCGCGAATTCCATGAACTCTTTACCGGATTCATTCCCGGCGACGGCGTTCTTTTCACGCCGGGCTGGGATTTTCACAGAAGCGCCTTGGACTTCGGGGGATTTTACTACGCGTTCTTTCAGGCGGGTTGGGGCGAGCAGTGGTGGCTGCCCTTTGCCGAGAATTTTAAGCAGATGGCCCGGGACGCGCGGGACCGCGGGGACATGGTGTATCCCTTCTATTACGATCTGCTGATGCACGACGGCTATCCGGGTTGGGACGGCTGGACCGGCGACGCGCAAAGCAGCGGCGATCCCGGCGCGCCGTGGAAAGAGCACGCGGTGGTCAATCAATTCGGATTGGTGAGTCAGGCGTCTTATGATGTTTCGGGCATCCCCGGCGACATCCGGGAAATCTGCGCCGCCGATCCAACGGCCCGCGAGTATTATCTTTGGCGAAACGAACTGCTGGCGACGGGCGGCGAAGATGGGCCTTATCTCGTCGACGGCCTGTATCATGACATCACCGGCACCGTCATCGGGCGGCATTGTTTCGCCTGCCTCAAAGGCTACGATCACGGTCACGACGGCTGCGGGTGGGGCCGATTCATCACGCAGGCCGAGCATGATCTTCTGGCCGAGGCTTTTGGGGAGGACCGGCATTTCAGTTTCGGCGTGGAGAGCGTGACCGAGCCGTTTATCGACGTGGCGGATTATTCCCATCTGGGCCTTCCCGGCGACGGGCCTTATCGCTCCGCCCTGGCCAATACAGGACCGGAGCAGCCCGAATTTTCCGGCGTCGACAAGTTTATCATGGAAGGCCGGGCGCGGCAGATTCCGCTTCTGGAATACGTCGCGCACGAGTTCGGCGCCATGCGCACCGGGGGCAAAGTCCAGATCACGCAGCGCGCGGGCGACGCCTGGTACTGGGTCGCCGCGTATAACTACATCACCGGCGGCATCCTGGAACTGATCTATTTCAACACGCCTGTGGATTTGCTCCCGGGTATTAATCCGGACAATGTTTCGTGCCCCGAAGGCTGGCCGTGTTCCTTCATGACCAATTGGATCACCGTGGCGCGCAACTGGTATTACGATGAGATGGTGATGTGGGCCGACGCGGACAAGATCGAGTTTTTACAAAAATGCGCCGACCTGCGCCTGCGCCTGGGCAATCCGTTTCTCACGGCGGGACGCATGCTGCCGCCGCCGGACATGGATCCCGACCCCGCGCACGAATATTTATCCTACGATTTCTATTCGTCGATTGCGGGCATTGCCTATGAGCACTACGGGGATTTTGCGGCGCCGCAGGTTTTGGCGAGCGCCTTCGCCGATCCTTCCACAACCGGCCGCGTCGCGCTATATGCCGCCAATATCTCCGCGCAGGAAAAACAAATCACGCTTTCCTTCGATCCCGACCGCTACGAGGTGGAATTGCCGGTCACCGCAACGTTATTTACCGCCGGAAGCGACGCGGAAACGAACCTGGGCGAATTCGATATTATAGACGGGCGCGTGGAAATCCCGGTGACGCTGGGCGGCAGAGATTTGATTGCGGTTGTGTTGGAGTAAAAGGGGCAAGGATCAAGGTGAAAGGGGCAAGGGCCTCGACAGAGGCGACAGTCAATAGGCCGGTGCGTAAGCGCCGGTATTAAAGACATATACTAGAATTCAAACGAGCCCGCGTGAGCGGGCGACAGATTTGAAATCCGCTTCATGAAAATATAGATCGCTTCAAATGCCGCCGGCGTATGTTCTGTCGCCCTCTGACGAGGGCTTTTTATTATGATTGGTGATTTGCTTTTACCGGCTCTTACGAACCGGCCTATTAACTTTCGCCCTGCGGGCTTTGAAATGAATCCTGAACTCTCAATCCTAACCACTAATCACTACTTCAATCCCAGCAACTTCTTTGCCTCATCAATTGAAGCCGCATCCCGCCCGGCGGATTTGGCCGCGTCCGCGACTTTTTGCACCAGGTCGGCGTTGGAGTTCGCGACGACGCCCCGGCCTGCGTAGATATTATCCTCGAAACCCACGCGCACGTGCCCGCCCAGGGCGACGGCTTCGGGATGAAGCAGGGCGCTTGCTTTGCCGCCGATGGCGATGCACGTCCACAGGGAATTGTCCGGCAGATCCTCGACCATGAAGCGCAGGTTTTTCACCGTCGCCGGGACGCTGCCGGGAACGCCCATGACGAACGAAAAATTATAGGGCGGATCGGCCAGCTTTTCGGCGATCAACATCTTTGCGTTGTTGATATGCCCCAGGTCGAAGCATTCGAAAGTAGGTTTGACTCCATGCTCGCGCATTCGCTTTGCATAGGCGCGCATCTGCGGCAGGCTGTTGAGCAGAACCTCATCGCCGAAATTGCATGACCCGCAATCCAGGCTCGCCATTTCGGGCCTGAGCGGAATCGGTTGCAGACGCTCTTCGTCGCGCATGCCCACGGCGCCGCCGGTTGTGACCTCGATGAGGATCGGGCATTTGGCGCGGATCAGTTCGATGGCGCGGGCGAAAATGTCTTTGTCCTGCGTGGGGCTTCCGTCGTCCTTACGCACGTGCAGGTGCAGGATCGCGGCTCCCGCTTCATAGGCTCGGGCCGCGTCGGCGGCGATTTCCTCCGGCGTGATCGGCAGCGCGGGGCATTTCTCCCGCGTGGTCTCGGCTCCGGTCACCGCGACGGTGATGATGAGAGGATTCGGCATGATTCGTTTTCCGGCTTGATGAAAGTGTTTCTTTCGCGCCGAATGTTAGCACGGAACGCGGGCAAGGCAACATGCGTGCAAAGGAAAACTTTTAGCGGCCTGTCAGAATTTTTTCACGAGCTTGCGTTCAAGGCGCGATTCTGTATTTTGATAACCGTTTTGATGCAATGCAATGAAAATACGTGTAGGATCATAAGCAAATGACAGAAAAGAAAAACACAACGATCGAGCCGAAAATCGCCAAGGGATTTCGCGACATCTTCGCCGACGACATCTTCGCGCGGCGCAAGATGATCGAAACGATTCGCGGCGTTTACGAAAAATACGGATTCGAGCCCCTGGAAACCCCGGCGATGGAGTACGTGGAGACGCTGGGCAAATTCCTGCCGGAAAGCGACGAGCCCGAAGGCGGCATTTTTTCGCTTCTGGATTCGGATAAAAGCTGGATGGCCCTTCGCTACGATATGACGGCGCCGCTGTCGCGGGTCGTCGCCGCGAACCCGCAAACCATCCCCATCCCATTCCGCCGTTATCAGCACGGCCCGGTGTGGCGCAACGAAAAGCCCGGTCCGGGGCGTTTTCGGGAATTTTATCAGTTCGATTTCGACACCGTGGGCGCCGACACCATGGCCGCCGACGCCGAAGCGTGCGTGCTGATGGCCGAAAGCCTTGAGGCTTTGGGGATCGCGCGGGGCGACTACGTGGTGCGCGTGAACAATCGAAAAGTGCTGACCGGCCTTCTGGAAAAAATCGGTGTTTCCTCTGCTCCAAAAGCATCTAATAGTAACCTCAATGTTCAGCCAACAGCGTCAGATTACATGGACAAAGACGACCACCAGAGTGTGGAAAGATGGACTGAGCATTTCCACAAAATCGGCCTTTCCGCAAGCCAAAACCAGGGCGGCTTCAACGTGGAACTGCGCGTTTTGCGTTCCATGGACAAGCTCGACCGCCTGGGCCTGGACGGAGTGCGGGAGCTACTGCAAAAAGGGCGCAAGGACGAGTCCGGAGACTTCACCCCCGGCGCGCAGCTCGACGACGCGAAAGCAACTCTCATCATCGATTTTCTGAAAACCGAAGGCGGAAGCCGCAAAGAGATTGTCGCCCGCCTGCGTGACATCATTTCCGGAAGCGAAATCGGCGAAGAGGGCGTCAGTGAGCTTGAGGAAATCGACGCGTGCCTTTTAGCCGCGGGCGTCGGCGACGAGCGGGTGATTTTCGATCCCAGCGCGGTGCGTGGTTTGGAATATTACACGGGTCCGGTTTTCGAGGCGGTGCTGACCTTTGTGATCAAGGACAAAAAGGGCCGCCCGCAGCAGTTCGGCTCCGTGGCCGGAGGCGGACGCTACGACGGGCTCGTCGAACGATTCACCGGAACCAAGACGCCCGCCACCGGCGCCAGCATCGGCGTGGACCGGCTTCTGGCCGCGCTCAAGGCCTTGGGTAAATTCGCGGATGAAAAGCGGCCTGGCCCCGTCGTCGTTGCGGTCATGGATCAGGACCGGCTAAGCGAATATATCGCCATGGTCTCCGAGTTGCGCGAGGCCGGAATCCGGGCTGAAGTTTATATGCGCCGCAAGGGTTTGCGCCAGCAGGCGAAATACGCCGACCGGCGACAAGCCCCGGCTCTGATTATCGCCGGCGGCGATGAGTTCGAGCGCGGCGAGGTGTCCATCAAGGACTTGCTTCTCGGCGCGAAGCTCGCCGAAAAGGTCGAAGATCACGAGGAATGGCGAAAAGGTCAGCCCGCGCAGTACAGCGTCCCGCGCGGCGATCTGGTGGCGGCAATTAAAAAGCTTCTCGCAAAATACGAAACGTCGGAGAAAACTTGAGAGCATTCGCATATCGCCTTCAAATGGACACGCCTTTGTGTATCGACGGCCGCTCGCTGACCATCGAAGACGTGATCGCCGTGGCGCGCCACAGGCGCCGCGTCGAGATTGCGCCGGACGCCGAAAAACGTGTCGTGCGCTGCCGGGCCATGGTGGATCAGCTCCTGGAATGGGGGGCCAAGGTTTACGGCCTGACTACGGGCTTCGGGAAACTGCGCGACGTGGCCATCCCGAAGGAAAAGGCCGAGGAGCTTCAGCGCAACATCATACGCAGCCACGCGTGCGGCGTCGGCGATCCGTTCCCGGAAGACGTGGTGCGCGCGGCTATGCTGCTTCGCGCCAACACGTTGTGCCTGGGGCATTCGGGAATCCGGCTGGAGACATTGCGGCAACTCGTCAACATGCTCAACGACGATATTTATCCGTACGTTCCGGAAAAAGGCTCCGTGGGCGCCAGCGGCGATCTTGCTCCACTGTCTCATTTGGGCCTGGTGCTGATGGGCGATCCCGGCGGACGCTATTATCCGAAGGCGCTTCGCGGCGATTCGACGCAGGTCGTCACCGACGCGGTGGACAAGGATTTTAACGCCATGCCGGAAGGCGGCGATGAGCTTGAAAAAGTGCGCGAAGAAGAAGGTTGGACTTTCGCGCCGGTGATGCTCAAGTCCAAAGAGGGCCTGGCAATCAACAACGGCACGCAGTTTATGACCGCCATCGGCTCTTTGGCGGTTTACGATCTGTTTTTCACGTTGCGTTTCGCCGAAGCCGCCGGCGCCATGAGCCTGGAGTCGCAACGCGGAGTGCGTGATGCGTACCGCCGTGAAATTCACGACGTCAGGCCCCATAAGCATCAAGGCGAAACGGCGTCGCGGGTTTTGCAGTATTGCGACGGCAGCCGGATCCTGGATTTGTATCTCAATACGGCGCGCTTATTCAGTGCGAGGCTTTTGCTCGAAGAAGCCTGCGAGCATCTCAAGCAAATGGAGCAGGAGCTGAGAGACAAGAGCAAGATCGCTCCCGTGCGCGAACTGGCGGAAAAAATCGAAAAGCTCGGCGAGCGCCTTCAAGAGCTGATTCCCGTAAACGGCGACTGCGTGGACGAAAAGCAGCTCGATGCGTGGGCGAAACTTTCCGACCGGGATCAGATCATCGTTTTCGAAAAAATGCTCACGCCCTATCGCCACGAGGCCGTGGACCTTTTGCATATGGCCGACGACCGAAGCTTTCCCGAAGCGCCGGCGGCGGTGAAAGTCCGCAACGCGCTGATGAGCGCGCTCAATCACATCACGAAGGCGGTTCCCGATACGCCGCACGTGCAGGATGATTATTCCTTCCGCTGTTTCCCGCAGGTGCAGGCCTGCGCCGAGCGGGCGCTTTGGTGGGCGGTGGATGTCGTGGAAACGGAATTGAATTCCGCCACGGACAACCCTCTGCTTTTCCCGCCGGACCCCGGCGAGGGCGTTGAGACCGCGGAGGAATACCGCCAGTGGCTTAAGGCCGAACCCGAACGCAGAATTCAGTGCCGCAAAGGCGTTTTATCCGGCGGCAATTTTCACGGCCAGCCCATTGCGCTGGTCATGGACACGCTGGCCATCGGGGCGGCGGAAGTGGGAAGCATCTCCGAGCGCCGCGTGGCGCACCTGGTGGACGAATCGCTGTCGGAAGGATTGCCGCCGTTTCTGATCCGCTCAAGCGGCCTGAACAGCGGTTTTATGATTCCGCAGTACACGGCGGCGGCTCTGGTTTCGGAAAACAAGGTGCTTTGCCATCCGGCGGGCGTGGATTCCATTCCCACGAGCGCGGGGGCCGAGGATCACGTGAGCATGGGAACCATTTCCGCGCGCAAGGCGGCGCAGGTCATCGACAACGTGCAGACCGTCGTGGCCATCGAAATGCTGACCGCTTACCAGGCGCTGAAATTCCGCGAGCCGCTGCTGCCCGGAAATCTGATTCAGCGCATCGTCGAGAGATTGAAGGAAAAAGGCGTGGAACGATATGTCAACGACCGCGTGATGTATCCCGAGATCCAAAAGCTGGCCGACCTCATACGCGGCCGTATCATCGACGACTGTTTATTGTTTTAAGCGTTTTTTACAAAAAAGACTTTACAGCGTATTCATTTTCAAAAGGGTAACCGCGAACTTTATCAATGACCGCGGATGTGATTGATTAGCGCATCGGTAAAGGCCGTGCATGAAAGAGACTTCGCGCCGGGAACCCATTTGGCCAGGTCGCCGGTCATTTCGCCGTTGGATAAAGCCTTGCAAACGCTTTCGAAGACAACGTCGGCGGCCTTAAACCATCCGATATGTTTAAGCATCTCGCAGCCGGATAAAATCAGCGAGGCGGGATTGGCCATGTTTTTTCCCGCGATGTCCGGCGCGGCGCCGTGAACCGCCTCGAAAACGGCGGCTTCGTCGCCGATGTTGGCGCCGGGCGAAAGCCCGAGGCCGCCCACCAGAGCCGCCGCGGCGTCGGAAAGATAATCTCCGTTAAGATTCGGCGCGGCCAGCACGCTGTGATTTTCAGGCGTCAGGATCAAATCCTGGAACATGGCGTCGGCGATGCGGTCTTTGACAAGGACGGGGGCATGGCCCGGCTCGGCCGACACGCGCCCGGCGAACTCTTCTTGAGCCAGCTCGTATCCCCAGCGTCTGAAAGCGCCTTCGGTGCATTTCATGATGTTGCCCTTGTGCACCAGCGTGACCGACGGTCGGCCTTGCGCCAGGGCGAACTCGAAAGCCCTTCGGATCAGGCGCTTGGACGCCGTTTCCGACATGGGTTTGACGCCCACGCCGCTGCCTTTCGCCAGGCCGGAGCGCTTTTCCGCATCGAGCAGGGCGTTGGCGCAATCCAGGATTGTTTCGGCCTGCGTCGAACCGGCGGGCCACTCGGCGCCCACGTACACGTCCTCGGTATTTTCCCGGAAAATCACCAGATCGACTTTTTCCGGATTTTTCATCGGCGACGCCGTGCCGGGAAGGTATCGCACCGGGCGCACGCCGGCGTATAGGTCCAAAGCCAGGCGCATGGCCACGTTCACCGAGCGCGCGCCGCCGCCCACGGGCGTGGTCAGGGGACCTTTGATCGCCACGCGAAAACGCCGGATGGCTTCGATGGTTTCATCCGGCAGCAATATTCCTTCGCCGTATATTCCTGCAGCGCTTTGTCCGGCGAATACTTCACACCAGGCTATGGATTTTTCGCCGCCGTAAACGGTTTCGACCGCCGCATCCAGAATGCGGCGGGCGGCCTGCCAGACCTCGGGTCCGATGCCGTCGCCGGGGATGAAGGCGATCATAGGGCGATCCGGTACGACGAGGCCATTCGTCCCCATTTCGATGATGTCGCCGTCGGGAATGTTTATATGCTCAAAATCGGACATGGATTGCTATGCGCTTTCCCTGATGAAATTGATGAGGCCTCCGGCCAGAAGTATTTTACGTTCTCGCTCGGATACGTCCAGTTCGGCCGTAAAGGGGTTTTCACCGCACGCAAAGGTCAGTTTGCCGGTGTTTTTCAAGGCGGTGCGAAGATCGGTAAACTCCAGCTTGTCGCCTTCGTTCAACGCCTGATAAACCTGCTCGCTGACGATGAGTGGAATGATGCCGAAGTTGATCAGGTTGTTGCGGTGAATCCTGGCGAAGCTTTTCGCCAACACGGCGCGAATCCCAAGCGCCCGCGGGGCCAGCGCCGCGTGTTCCCGGCTGGACCCCTGGCCGTAATTCGCCCCGCCCAAAATCACGCCGACGCCTTTTGCGCGGGCTTTTTGCGCGAAGCCGGGGGCGACCGCGGAAAAAACATATTCGGAGATCGCCGGAATATTCGAACGAAGGGGCAGGATCTTCGCCCCGGCGGGCATGATGTGATCCGTTGTCACGTTGTCGCCGGTTTTCAAAAGGATTTCCACCGACAGCGCGTCATCCGGCGCGGGCATATCCGGCAGGGGTTTGATGTTGGGGCCGAAACGCACTTCGACGGATTCACCGTTGTCGGCGGGCTCGAAGAAATTTGTTCCGCCGCCTGATATCGGCAGGCTGTAATCGCTTTCGTTTTCTTCATCGACATTGCGCGGATCGGTCAACTGCCCGGTCAGGGCCGTTATCGCCGCCGTCTCCGGGCCGACGAGATAAATTCCGGCGTCGGCGCAGCCGCTGCGCCCTTCGAAATTTCTGTTGAATGTGCGAACCGTGACCGAGCCGGACGGCGGCGCCAGACCCATGCCGATGCACGGTCCGCACGCCGGCTCCAGCACCCTGGCTCCCGCGGCGATCATGTCGGCCAAAGCGCCGTTTTCGATGATCGCCTGCAAAACGTCCCGACTGCCGGGGGAAATCACGAAGCTTATACCGGAATGAACCTTTTTGCCTTTGACCATCTCGGCCACGCGCATCAAGTCCTCGTAAGAGGAATTGGTGCAGCTTCCCACGATGACCTGGTGCACGGGCAGGCCCTGCATTTCCTCCACCGGCGCCACGTTGTCCGGGCTGTGCGGTTTTGCGACCATGGGGACGATTTCCGACAGGTTCACTTCATGGACTTCGTCGTACTCGGCTTCGGAATCGGCGGCGAGTTTGATCCAGTTTTCATCCCGGCCGCGCCGGGCCAGAAAATCCATCGTCGCTTTGTCGGACGGGAAAACGGAGGTGGTCGCGCCGAGTTCGGCGCCCATATTCGCGATGGTGGCGCGTTGCGGAACGGAAAGGGATGCGACGCCGGGGCCGCCGTATTCCATGATTTTTCCCACACCGCCGGAAACCGTGAGCATCCTCAGGATGTGCAAAATGACATCCTTGGCTCCGACTCTGGGTCCGAGTTTCCCCGTAAGGCGGATGAGCGCGACCTTCGGTGTTTTGATATAAAACGGACGACCCGCCATGGCCGCCGCCACGTCCAGTCCCCCGGCGCCGATGGCGAGCATGCCGATTCCGCCGGCGGTCGGCGTATGGGAGTCGGAGCCCAGGAGCGTTTTTCCGGGTATGGCGAAATTCTCCAGGTGAAGCTGGTGAGACACGCCGTTTCCGGGAGGCGAGAAGACGATCCCGTATTTGGCGGCGGAAGATTGCAGAAAAAGATGATCGTCGGCGTTCTCGAAGCCCGTCTGCAGGGTATTGTGATCCACGTAAGAGACGGAAAGCTCGGTCGACACGCGCTTTCGCCCCAAAGCCGCAAAATGCAGCATGGCCATGGTGCCCGTGGCGTCCTGCGTGAGGGTCTGGTCTATCCTGACGGCGATGTCGCCGCCGGGTTCGAGATTGCCGAAGGCGAGATGTTCGGCCAGAATTTTGTGCGTTAATGTTCCGCGCATTTATAATTATCTTTCTTCGATCGGAATGTAGGGACGGTTATGGTCGCCGATATATTCCTGAATCGGGCGGAAGAGGCGATTGACTCCGATCTGTTCAAGCCAGTGGGCGCACCATCCCGCCACGCGCGATATGGCGAAAACCGTCGTGAAAAGATCGCCGGGCACTCCCAGGGCGTCCAGCACGATCCCGGAATAGAAGTCCACGTTGGGATGCAGACCCTTGTGAGACAGCCTTTCTTTGGCCTTCTCCTCCAATTTCAAGGCGGTTTGATAGAGGTTCTTGCGCCCTTCTCCGGGGATGATTTCCAGGAGGTTTTTCATAAAAGACTGGATAAGGACGGCGCGCGGATCCTTGACCTTGTAAACACGATGACCGATGCCCATGATCTTCGATTTCGTTGTCAGCATTTCGTCGAGGAACTTATCCACGTTGTCCGGGTGTCCGATGGAATATAGCATGCGCAAAACACGCTCGTTCGCGCCGCCGTGCAAAGGTCCGCTCAGAGCGCCTACGGCGCCTGAAATGGCGGAATAGACGGAGGCCTGCGTGGAGCCGATAACGCGGCTGGCAAAGGTGGAGGCGTTCATGGTGTGCTCGGCGTGCATGATGAGCACCTTGTCGAAGAAGCGTCCGACCTCCGGCGGGCAAGGTTCGCCGGTGAGCATGAACAGGAAGTTTTCGGCGATAGTATATTTCTTCACCGCGGGCATGGGTTGCTCGCCATGGCGTGCGCGCTCGAAAGCCGCGAGGATCGTAGGCGCTTTGGCAATCAATGAAATGCAGCGGCGGATATTGTGCTGAGGCGATGAAACATCATCAGCGTAGAAATCCTCGCCGGACAGCAGGATGATGGCCGATTGCAGGGCATTGATGGGGTGCATGCCCACCGGGAAATTTTTAATGGCGTCCCGGACCGAAGCCGGCAGGCCGCGCTGCATGGCCATAAGAGTCTGAAATTGTTTAAACTCCCTCTCGTTCGGCAGATGGTTATAAAGCAGAAGAAAAACGGTTTCCTCAAATGAGCTATGTCGGACCAGGTCGGCAATATTGATTCCCCGATATTCAAGGATTCCCTTTTCCCCGTCCACGCAGGAAATGCTGCTCCGCACGGCCACGACTCGTTCAAGGCCCGGCCGATGGATAATTTCCAGCAGATTTTGCGGATTCTTTGGCGTCGTTTCGCTTGCTTTCGTCATGTTTTGATCCCCCGTATTTTTTGGCCTTTTCGTGTTCGAAAAAGATGTGGTTGGCCACAGTGGAAACATCGATTATAGCCGCAAAACCGGTTTTTGTCCAATAATCATACCAGGTTACAAGAGTATTTGACGCGACGCGTCTGCCGCCGAAATTCAATTATCGACATTTGTGATGTATGTTCGAGTATATAAATTATTGCTCAAACTGTATGAGAATTCCTTATGAAGTATTGAATAAACAAATAAAATTTCTATTGAAATAATATAAACCCGTGTTACACTGATCCCGTGTAGCACGGGTTTAGGAGAATGCCATGGCCAACTTGACGATATCCATCGACGAGGATGTCCTGAAACGGGCGCGAATCCGCGCGCTTGAGCAGGGGACCTCGGTCAACGCGTTACTGAGAGAATACGTTGAAAGCTACGCAGGCAATGATCTTCATCGAGAAGGTCTAACGGAATTTCTCAAAATCGCTCGAGAAGCAAATTGCGGCAGCGGTCCGGAAGGCAGAACCTGGACGAGAGATGAACTCCATGAGAGATAGACATTTTTTCGACACCAACATTTTTGTTTACTCTGTTGATAACGCCGAAGAACAAAAACGAAAGCGAGCGCTGGAAATCATCGATTTTCATCGAAGTTCCGGTCGCGTCGTCATCAGCACGCAGGTTTTGCAGGAATACTACGTTGCCGTCACGAAAAAATTCAATTTGTTTCAAGATCCAAGTGATGCTGAAAGTGCGGTTCGTTCATTATGCAAGCTTCCGGTAGTGCAGATCGACAAGGAAATGGTTGTCGACGCGATTTCCCTTTCACGCAATCACAGCTTCTCTTTCTGGGACGCGCTGATCGTCGAGACCGCCGCCAGGGGCGGGTGTAAGAAACTCCTCAGCGAAGACATGCAACACGGTCTGGAAGTCAGAGGTCTCGTCATTGAAAATCCGTTTATCGATCTACAGAATTCCTCGGATAAATAAAAGTGATTCTTCGAGGATTACCGTACTTCATCATGAAGGGAAATGTCCTTTCAAAACCTTAAATGACGGGCTTTCCCATCCCAAAGGAAATGTCAAGGATCGACGAATTGATGCAAATGTTTTTACCTGACTTCGCGAATAAGGCGGCAATGCCGGCGCACGCGGTGGATATGATACTTGATGTAAATCCAAAACCGCCAGTCGCCGCCGCGAACCGCCGCCAGCAATTGCAGGGGCAAAACGAGGGCGCCGGGCAGATAACCGAAAAGGGCGTGCCGGCCCCGGTCGATCATGATTCGGGAAAGGCGCAGACCGAAAAGCGGCATGAGTTTGTAAAAGTTTTTCCACTGGCGTATCCGCCGGTTCGTTTCCCGACCTTCGACGCTGCCCGTGCGGCAGATGTCGCCGACTTCGCCCTGCTCGGCGCGGCGTTTGTCTTCGGCGTCGGCCATCCCCATCTTTTGCGCGATGTCGATAATCGGCGCGCCGGGAAAATGCACCAGCATGTGAACCTTCACGCGGTTGAGATACCGGCAGTCCGCGTACAGGCGGGCGGCGTCGGCGCAGTCCTTGTCCGTCTCGCCGGGCAGGCCGAAGATGTGGTCCACGTCGTAACGAAGCCGCCGGCTGTCGCACAGCGCGAAGGCTTTTTTGGCGTCTTCCAGCGTTTCCGGCCGATCGAGGATGTTTTTGCGTATGTCGTCGCTCGTCGTTTGCAGGCCGAATTCCACGCCGTAACATCCCGCGCTTTTCAGCGCCAGCACCAGTTCCTCGTTTAAATACTTGATTTGTCCGTAACAGCGAAAAGGCAGGCCGATTCTTTTTTTGTATTCGCTCAAAAAATCCAGCGTCCATTTCCTGGACGTGAAAAACACCGGATCGTTGATCATCACGAAGGAAAAACCGTACCGGCTTTTCATGATCTGAAGTTCACGCATGACCGATTCGATGCTCCGGCGGCGCAGATAACGCCCCCCGAACATGCGCCTCAAAGTTCCTTCCCGGCAGTAGGTGCATGATCCCGGGCATCCGCGCCCGACGTGGAGCATGTAATCGTCCCGGATGTTGATCTCCGCGGCGAATAGTTCCTTGTCGGGCATGGGCAGATCGTCCAGGTTCGCCATCGGCGCGCGCATGCCCGTCGAAATCACTTTGCCGCGGCGACGGTAGTAGACGCCCGCGATCTTCGCCGGATCGCGCTTTTTCTCGATCGCTTCCAGCAGCTCGGGCAGCGTTTCCTCGCATTCCCCGACCACGGCATAATCCACGCACGGCCTTTTCATGACCGCCTCGGGAGCGAAGGTCGCGTGACGCCCGCCGAAGATGATCGCCGAGTCAACGCGAGGACGCAGAGCTTGCGCGATGCTTAAAGCCCATCGGTAGATGTCCGTGTCGGCGAAAAAGAAGATCGCGCCGGGCTTTTCATTTTCGAGCATGGAAAGGATTTGTTTTTTTCTGGAAAATTTTTCGGCGAGGAAAGGTACGTGGGCCACGTTGTCCACGGCGGTGTACGCGCCCGGGTCATAGGCGAACGTCACGCGATGCCCGGCCTGTTTCAAAACGGCGGAGATGTATTCCAGTTCGACGCTTTCGCGCCCCATGTAAACCAACGCGACGTGCATGGCGTCCCTTTAAAGGCGATGCGCGTTTACTTTAATTTTGCGCGAAAACAAGTGTAGGGGCGCGCCGCAAAGGGCGTCAAGCGGCTTAATGGATTTTAGGGATTCATAAATCCTTTTCAGATACAGGAAAAGCCGCAGGATTTTCCCGTTCCGTCGTCATCGCCGGAGCCGTCGCCGGAAATCACGACGCCGCAAGAGCTTTGCAGGCACTCGACGTAAAGCGAGCAACTGCTGACGAGGTCGTCGACGGAGCAGTTCAACACGCAGTCCCACGCGTCTCCTCCCTCGCCGCAGGCCTCCATGGCTTCGCCGGCGCTCCACGTTCCGCTGCCGGCGTCGATGTCGTATCCGCAATCTTCGTAAAGCAGCGAAAGAGCCGACGAACAGGTGGCGGCGTTATCATCGTCGTCCCACGCGTCGTCGTCGCTCCAATTATCGTCGTCGTCGGGCAGCCAGTCATCATCGTCATCATCGTCATCGTCATCGACGTCATCGTTCACGTCGTCGTCGCTGTCGTCATCGTCCGTGTCGTCGTCCGTGGAAGGCCCGGAGCCGTAGATATGGACGATTCCGTTGATGTCGTCCTGGTGCAGAGAGCGTTTTTTCGTTTCTCCCTGCGTGGCGTATCCGTACATGGTTTTTTCCGAGTCACTGTTATTATACATATCCAGCAGGCTCAGATAGTGGCCGAACTCATGCGTGGCGATATTTTGGACGTCCATCTCGTAATACGCAGGATTGCCCTGCGCGGACCAGTCGTAGTCGTTCAGAAAGAGCATGTCGCATTCGGCGATGGTGTCGTCGTTGTAACCCCATATGGCCGTGTAAGCGATGGCCTGACCGGGATTGCCCCACCCCCACATGACTTCATTGTCGCCGTTATATTCGACGGAAGTGCGCGAGTGCGAGCCGTCGTCGATGAAACGAAAATCCGCCGGAGCGCCGTTCCATGAACTCATCGCCGCGCGGACCGCGTCGCCTTCGCCGGTTGTGTCATTGCAGTTTTCGTTGATTTCGACGCGAACGCTGTGAGAAGACCATTTCAATCCGTCGTATGCGTATTTTTCACGCAGGTTCCGTACATATGAGTCGATGGAGGATACGGGCGCGAAATGCGCATCCGGATCGACGGCCGGCTCGATTCCCTGTGCGAGTCTTTTGAGGGATTTCACATAATCGTCGGCGTCGAGCATCGTTTCCATGACCACGCCCGATTCCAGCGTCGCTTTGCCCTGGATTTGACCGACGATTTTATCCAGGCCGTCATCAAGGAATAAAACGATCTCCTGGCCCGCCTCGAAAGCCGGATAATCCGTAACAAAATAAAAATCCCCGCTTATGCTGCCGCCGGGAACGCTTAAGCTGAATTCTTCCGGGGCCTGGCCTTTGATGGATTCCAAAACGCGGATGTCAACGACGGTGTTGATCTCGCCCGCCTCGTGGCCGGTTACGGACTGCGTGGAAATGACATAACCGCGAACGATGACGTCGGCCCGGTCGACGAGGGTTTCCTGCGTCATGGGCGCCATTACGGCCTGCGCCGCCGTGGATAAAAGAATCAGGCAAATGGCCACAGTCAAAATACGTAATTTGGATTGAATCATGGAGTTCTTTCCCGCCAGTAGTGAAAAACTTGATGGGTTGTTGTTATCGGATGGCTCTATTTTAAAAGACTTACCTCTCAAAATCCGAGGATATTATAACACCTTTTGCAAAATATTTGGAATAAATGCCGATTTTCCGAAACTGACATCAATAAGCGCCGTGAAACACAGTGGATTTTGTGACAAATATAACAATTTTGGCGTGATTTATTAGATTAAAAGCCGCATCCGCCGGACAGGCCGCCCGCCGGCCAGCCGCTGTCTTTATCTTCATCGGCCTGTTTGGAAGAAGTGAGAAGTCCCAGGCCGGATTCGTCGTCGTCATCATCGTCATCGTCGTCCGGGAAGGCGGGGATCTCGCAGGCTTCATCCGTCTCGTTGCAAACTTCACCGGATTTCGCGCATGGCGATTCGACCAGGGCGCAGCGCCCGGATTGCGCGTCGCAATATTCCCGGCCGTTGCAGTATAGCCCGTCGTCGCACTCGGAATCGCTTGCGCAGGGATTTTCGCACCAGTACAGCGCATTGCTTAAAAATACGGCGTTGTCGTTAAGAGCCAGGAAATTTTCGCTGGTTTCAGAAAGCCAGTTCGTGTCTCCCAAAACCATAAGGCGCCAGTCGGGATGCGCGTCGGGATCGGCGACGGCGGCCAGAGTGAACGGACCTTTTCCGCGCATGCCGTCCAGATATGAATCCGGCGATGAAAAATAAAGCGCCGATTGCGGATTTTCAATTTCCAGGTGCGTCGCCGCCGGATTGATCATTTCCGCTACGTGTCGGTTCAGGCAATGATTCGACATATCAACCACGTGCAGCCAGACCTGGTGCAGATAGTATTCGTTTGGCTCCATGACTGTAGTGCCGGCGATTCGGATTCCGGCGCCAAGAGCGGTCAGCAGTTCATTGGCGGCGGCGGGATTCCGGAGCGCATCGCGATATTCGCCTGTTAAAATAAAGGTGCGCTCGTCATCCAGAAAACGCCCGATCGCTTCCGCGTCCCGGTTGGAATACGTCGATCCGGGCAGGTGCGCGATAACAATGTCGTATTCGTCCAGACGGTCGAAGGCGTCGGCGATATCGACGCAAAATCCCATATCCCCCATGCGCGAAATGGCTGGAGCGTAGTATCGGTCCAGAGGAGGCCAGTTCAGGGCGTCATGGGAAAGGTCGAACAGGACGCGCTTTTCGCACCCGCCCTCCCCGGCGTAATTGTCGGCGAAAGCGGGCAAGCTTGACGCGACGATGAAAATTCCAAGTGCGATAATTTTGCAAATTGTTTTTTTCATTTCCTTCCTCAAACAAGGCGGCGGCTTCTTGGGAAGGTTTTTGGCAATCAAAAGCGATGAGAAGATTACGTTTCGGTTAAAAATTGGTTAGGGGGATGGATTCGGAAAAAGGCTAAATCGAAAAGTGTCGCACACCGTCAGCTGTCGCGAGACTCTTTCCCCTTGCCCCTTTCCCCTTGCCCGTTGCCCCTTTTTCCTCTTCATGACTCGACACCGGAATGCCTGGAGTGTATGAAGTGTATGTCGGAAAGAGCATTTTTTAATTGCGGCAGTTTTGTTTAAGGATTACGCGTAAAACCATCTCGGCGGGAGGCGCGCGGTTTGGATTCCTATCTGAAATTCATAGTGCGCTACAAGGCTTACGTGCTGGGCGCGCTTATCCTCATCACGGCGGCGGCGGGGTGGATGATGACCCGGGGCGTCGTCGCTTCTTCGGCGGCCAAGCTGTTTCTCGGCGAAAGCAAAGGCTATCACCGATACTTGAAACGCATCAAAGAATTCGGCAATTACGAAGTCATCGTCGTGGCGTTCCCTGATGTGGATCCCTTAGGCGGGCAAGGCCGGGACCGCCTCCAAAAGGCCGTGCAAAATATCGAGAAGCATCCCGAGGTGGATCGCGTGACGACGGTGCTCGACGCGCAACGCGTGTGGAGCGAAGGCGAGACGCTTTTCGTGGAAAGTTACGCCGATCTGGTCGCAAAAAATCCCGAGCGCGCCGGTCCGCTTTTAAAGATGTTGGCCGCGGATCCCATGTACTCGGGCCTACTGATTTCCCCGGACGCCGCACACGGCGTCGTGGCGGTCGAACTCAAGCTGAACGAAGATCGCCACGCCGAGTCCGCGCCGGGACTCGTCAATTCCGTGTTGTTCGAATTGCGCGATGCGGGATTTCAGGCGGACGAACTTCATCCGGTGGGCTTTTTGACCATCATGGCCGAGGTGATGGTCCAGACCATCAATAACTTCAAAAGAGTATTTCCCGCCACGCTCGCCGTGCTTCTTCTCGCTGTGTTCGTCATGTTCAGAAGGCTGTGGCCCGTATTCATCACTTCCACCGTAGCCCTCATGGCGACGGTCTGGACCATGGGCTTTGCGGTGCTTATCGACAGGCAGGTCAGCATCCTGATGGCCCTGGCGCCGACGGTGATTCTTATCGTCTCGTTTTCCGACGTCATTCATTTATGCAGCGCCTATCTTTTGGAACTGGAAGACGCGGAAGATAAAAAAGAAGCCATCCACAAAAGCGGCGTGGACGTGGGACGGGCATGCCTTTACACATCCATGACCACGTTCGTGGGCTTCGTGTCGTTATCGTTTGTTCCAACGCCGGTATTTCGCCAGATGGGGTTTGTGCTGGGATTCGGCGTGGCCGTTTCCCTGCTGATCGCCATGACGCTCACGCCGGTCCTTTTTGCCTTTATGCCGCGACCGAAGCCCTGGAGGGAAAGCGCTTCGCGGATTCAAAAAGGCCTGGACTTGAGTTTGCGGCATCTGTCGAATCTGGCCGTCAACCGGCCGTGGATTGTCGTAGCGCTTTTTACCGTCATTACGGCGGCGGCTGTTTTCGGCATAACGCAGCTTCACGTCGAAACCGACATGACCAAGCGCCTGCCGGAAGATAACGTTGTGCGCGTCAACGAAAGATACTTCAACAAGCATTTTCCCGGCGCCAACATTCTGGAAATTTATATCGACTGCCCCGGCGAAGGCGACGTTCTCGATCCCGGTTTCTTCCAAAAGGCCGCGAGTTTTCAAAAGCGCGTCGAAAAGCTGCCCGAGGTGCACGAGGCCGTTTCTCTCGTGAATCTCATGCGGATTATTCATCGCGAAATGAATCCGGAAAGCCCCGATGATTTGCCGGGCACGAAAGAGGAGCTTTCTCAATATCTTCTTTTATTCGAGATGTCCGGCGGCAGGGATCTGGACCGGCTCGTGGATTTTCAGCGCAAGACCATGCGCATCAACGTTTACACAAAAGGCTGGGGCGTGCGTGAAAGTTATGATACCGGCGAAAAGGCGTTGGCCCTGGCCGGAGAATTTTTTAATGAGCCTGTAGGGGTCGAATCCACCGGCCTGCCTTATCTTATCGGGCAATGGCTCGATGAGCTTCTGGCGGGGCAGCGCCGGGGTCTTTTCTTTGCTCTGGCCGCCATCGCCGCCATGATGATCGTGGGCCTGCGATCCTTTTCCGCCGGAATGTGGTCGATGATCCCGAACGTCATTCCGCTGCTCGTCCTGGGAGGCTACGTGGGGCTGGCATGGGACGAGGTGGATTCGGATACCCTCATGGTCGCCATGATGGCTATCGGCATCGGCGTGGACGACACGATCCATTTCCTTATGCGCCTGAAAATCGAGTCGAATAACGACGGCGATACGAAGGAATCGCTCATGAGAACTTTTCACTTTTCCGGCAGGGCCATCGTCATTACCTCCATCATCCTTTTCGTGGGCTTCCTCCCTTGCTCCATGAGCGATTATTTTTCCATCCGCATCCTGGGAACGCTCATGCCCATGACCCTTTTCACGGCCCTGTTTGCGGATTTGCTTCTGGTCCCCGCGCTGGTCAGCCTGGGCGTGATTCGATTCAAAAAAAAAGTGATCTGAAAAGTCTAAGGAGCAACACCGTTTGTCGTCTGGCTTGACGCAAGGCCCTTTTGCGCGGCGGCGAGTTGATCGGCGAAAAGCTCATTGATCGGCTGCGCTGTCAGCAGTTGTTCGAACAGTGAAACGGCCCGCGCGTATTGTTTTGTAATCAGGTAGGTCTGGGCCAGATTATGCGCACATTGAATGCAGTCCGGTTTATTGCGCAAAATTCGCTTCAACAGAATTTCAGCCTTGTTATATTGCTTCTGAAGAAGATAGCAGTTCGCCAGGTTGCTTTCATACATCTGGTAAATCGAAAAACCCGGCTCCTTGGCTATGATGTCCTTCCAGAACCGCTCTTCGTCGCACCAGACTTTCACGCGGGCCGCGGCCGCCAGTGAAAAAAGAAGCGTGACGATCACCGCGCCTGCTACCGCGGCTTTTCTATATTTCACAAGGCTTGCGGACAATCCGGCGCCGGCTATGGCGAATCCCACGTAGGGAAGATACATGAAACGCTCTCCCGCCAGAGCGCGAAGGGGGATAAGGTTGCTGACGGGTAAAAATGCTATGAAAAACCACGCGAGTCCCGCCGTGAAAAGCGGGACTCTTTTTCGCAACACAAAGGCCGCCGCCGTCAGAGTCGCCATGACGATACACGAAGCGAAAAACAGGAAATCCACCAGGTTGTTCAAGTCGAAGAAATAATTGATGCGCAAGCGGACGGGCAGAATCAATAAACGCAGGTACGTGAAAAGGATTCTCGGCATGACCAATAGCGCCTGCATGAGTCCCTGCACCGGCGCTTTCGTGTCGTCGAATGAGATGAAATGCCGCCGGATCAGCATGAAGGCAAATCCGATTGCCACGAAGGGCGCGATCCGCAACGCAGTTGCCTTGATCTTTTGAAGCATCGGCCGGTCCTGCATCCTCAAGATTAATAGAGGAGACAGCAAAACCGGCGCAATGAGCGCCCCTTCCTTACACGCAATACCGGCAGCGAAAAGCGGCAGCGCGACGCGCAGGCGATTATCGAGCGCCCACAATATCGCTCCCAGGGCGAAAGCTGCGCTTAATAGATCGTCCAGGCCGGTGATTCCCTGCACGTTTTCCACGTTGACCGGATGCGCCAGCCACAAAGCCGAGGCTAAAACGGCGGGGATGGGAGGGATTTTCAGTTTGCTTAAAAGCAAAAAGACAAGCCATGCATTGAGGGAATGAATCAGGAGATTGAACAGGTGATACCCGGCGGGATTCATCCCGAAAACAGAGAATAAAAATGCGTAGATTATAGGCATCAACGGCCTGTATGCCAGGTGGTTGAAACTGCCGTCGGTCAGGGCTTCGGGCCGCCCGAAGGTTGCCAGAGCCCGCCCCAGATTTTTGATGGTGGGATTGCCTGTGATGTACGCATGGTCATCGTACAAAAACGGACCCTTGAGACCGCCGGCGTATATCGAAAGCGTCAGCGCGCAAAAACCTAAAAACACCCAGGCCTTTCGCGGATGAAATGCTTTCCCGCCGCGCGCTTGATGGCTTTCTTGTGCTGTAAAATCTTTAACCACTATTCATTCGCTTTGCGTGTCAGAGATAAGGCCCCCCCAGCGGCCCAGCCAGTAGGCATGCAAATAGTCGGCGCCGTTGTGCCGCCATTCATTAGGTCCCTGACTCACTTTCAGGGGATTGTCCTTCCACGCGCACGAGGTTGCGCCCTGGCGGAAATAAGGCTGCGCGTAGAGTCCCTGGTGCCGTCCGCCGTCCTCCCAGTCGAATTTCCAGAACAGCGAGGGCAAAGGCGAGGCGCACCAGTCGGGATCCACGCGGAAATCGATGTCGAAATCCTCTTTGGGATAAGGCGTCTCGCGCAGTCCCCAAACCGCTTCGTCCAGCACTTCCGTCAGGTCGTCGCCGATTTGGCCGAAGGCGTACCCGGCGATGGGCCAGAGCACGTAGCGGATTTTATTTGTGAGGCGCATGCCCCAGATCCAGCCCGATTCGTAGGCCGCCATTCTCTGCTGATCTTCCATCATCATCACGATCATGTGCTGCGCGATCATGGATACGGTATTGAGATGCTGGCCGCTCCAGTCCGAGACGCCGTAGGCGTAGAACTCGCCGTTGCCCACGCGTATCCAAAGCTCCAGAATCTCGCTGTACTCGGCGTCGAATTGTGTGCGGTATTGCTCGTCTCCGGTGGCCAGGTAAGCCAGGCCGAGAAAGATGAACCGGTCGAAATCGCTGCCGTAAACCACGTCGCAGTTATTGAGCAGCGAAACGGCGCGCTCGCCGATCTTTTCCTTGATCTGATCGTAGTCGGGCTGATCCTGCAAAAAGAAAAGGGCCGCCGCGTAGGCGTAACTCACGCCTTCGAGCATGTCGTTATTGCCGCAGCACTGCCAGTCGAGCCAGTCGAGATCGTCCACGCCCTGATACCACTGCCCGCCTTGATAACTTGCGGGATGGGGCGGGGCGGCGTCTTCCTGATGCAGGCGCATGGTTCGGGCGAACATGGCGGGATCGTCGGGGATGTCGGGCAGCATAAACATGGCGTCCAGAGAATTCAGCGCGTTGTCCAGAGCCTCGGGCTCGCCGGTCACGTCCCAGCGGAAAAACTGACTCGCCACGTAGGTTCCCGTCCACAGCGAGGAATCATAATCCCCCTGATGCTCCGGCGGCTGGGTTCCCGCTTTCCATTGGGAGATCATCCCGGAAGGATTGATGAAAAGATCGGGCATATCCTGGTCGAAAAGCTCCGCCTTTTCACTCAGGGTTTGCGAATAGGCCCGCGCCCGCAGCATGGCTTCGGTCATGCTGATGTCGTCGATGACCTTGTTGGGCACGCGCAGCGCGCCGGGATTCTCCCGATACCAGGCAAAGTCGGTTCGGAAACGGGGAAAGTAATGAACCGCCTCGTCGAACTCCGGCTTGTCCCTGTAATCGTCGTAAAATTCCAGCGCGTGATAATCGGTCAGCAGCGCGAAGATGAGATTTTTCAAAGGCTCCGGGGGCGGCGTGTGGGACGGATGCCAGGCGTCGTCCATGTGAAATATCGGTTCGTCGCCGCTTTGCTCAAGCCACGTCCAGACCTCGTTTCCGCTCACAAGTCCCGCGGGCTCGGATGCGTACGCGCCGCTGACGTCCGAGTCGGATTCATAGGGCGGCATGGAGTAGGAAAGGGCGACAATTTCAGGCTCCGTGTCCTGGCCTTCGCGACTTAAGTCCCCGGCGGATTTGATGAAATCCACGCGGCGCAACTCGACCAGAGCCTCCAGTCCCGAGTCGGTCAGCGCTGCGGTTCCTTCCCATCCGGAATAGACTTCATATTCGCTAAAAGCCAGGTCGTCGTATTTGACGCTGCGGTGAAAACTTAAAGTTTTGTCATTTCGCCGGATCTCCACCTGGCCGGAAAATGGTCCCAGTTCGTCGTCGTTTCCGTAAACGTACCAGACGCCGAGCCACGCATCGGCCGGATCGGGAGGAGTGGTGTCGTCGTCGGCGTCGTCATCGACATCGTCGTTCGCGTCGTCATCCGTATCGTCGTTCAGATCGTCATCGGCGTCGTTGTCGTCGTTGTCGTCATCATCATCCCCGCAGGACAGAGTCAAAACGGCAAGAAGAAGGACGGCCAGCGCAAAAGGGGTTTTCAGATTTTTCATTGATCGCCTCCATAACAAGATCCGAGATTCGATTATAGCCTTGAAAACGATTCAAGCAATTATCAAAAAGAGCGCCCAATCGGTCATCAAAACAAAACTTACAAACCTCTTTGACTTTATTTTGCCGGACATGATAGAAGATCGCGTTTGATGGCCTTTCTTTTTCGAGGTGTGTCGATGTTGAAAATCAAAGCTTTCCCTTTTCACCGATTCCAATTTATCGCACTGGCGGTCATGGCCCTTTGCATCCCGGCGCTTTGCCTGGTTGATTCGGCTTTCGCCGACGATTGGGAAGTCAGCGAGGAGGAAGTCAACCGGATATTGGAGCAGACGGTTCCCATGCCTTTTCCCGATCCGGAGACCTTGAACAGGGAAATTCCCGACGAGCCTGTGCGCATGGTTTATAAATACAATCCCGCCCTGTGGCCGATGGAGGAAACCACGCAGGACGACGATCGGATGATTGCGCGGAAACTGGCCTCGGGCCATCGGGCCGATGATGGTCCTTTGCGCATCGAAGACACGGAAGAATATCCCTACAGCAGCGTCGTCAATCTCCTGATGGAATTCGACGTGGGATATGCCGGATGTTCCGGTTCCTTCGTAAAAAATTCCCAGGTTGTTCTGACCGCCGGGCACTGCATCTACAACGCCGAGTACGGCGGATTTCCGGAATCGATCACCGTCGTTCCCGGCAAGGACGGCAGTTCAAAGCCTTTCGGCAGCAAAGAGGCGATCAACTGGGCCACGAACAATTCCTGGATCAACTGGGAGGATCCGACGAACGACTGGGCGGTGATCATCGTGCGGCCCTTCGACGGCGACACCGGATACATGGACACCTATTACGAAACCGGCTCTTCCTGGTACTCGGGCCGGGATTTCGAGACGGCGGGTTATCCGGGCGACGAAGGATATAACGGAAGCGAAATGTGGTGGGACATGGGCCGGGCCGTATACATGATGTACGGCATGATCGAAATCGATTTCGACTTCGGCGGCGAGTACGATTGCATCCACGGCCAGAGCGGCAGCGCCATGTACACGTATTACGACGGCGGATACAAGGTGGCCGCCGTGTTGACGCTGGCCAACTGCATGGGGCCGAGAATCAACGGCACGATCGAGAATTTTCTGGATGATTACGACTGCGGCGGATGTTTCGTGGAAGACACCTGTTATCTCGACGGAGACCCGCACCCGACGAATCCGTGCAGAATTTGCGATCATGACGCCGACGCCTTCGGCTGGTCCGATAACAACGGCGCGGTGTGCGACGACGGCGAATACTGCAACGGCGCCGACGCCTGCCAGGATCAGGCCTGCATCGTTCACGAGGGAAATCCCTGCAGCGCATCCCAAACCTGTGACGAGAATGCTGAAGAGTGCGTGGGAACGGCCATCGACAATGACATGTGCAACGGCGCCCTGAATTTGATTTATGAAGACTGCGGCCTGGGCTTTGCGGCCGACGGCTCAACCGTGAACAGGGATACGGCTTTTTCCTGGTGCATGCAGAATCAGGGCCCCTGGGATTGCATCCTTGAATGCGTCGATCACCCCGACGTGAATACCTGCGGTGACTTGGATGGTTGCCTTTCGAGCAAATGCGATATCGAAGTCGACGGCGATTCCGGCGGCGATGACGACGATGACGACGATGACGACGGCGGGCAGTGCGGCGGGCTGTTCTGACATGACAGGGAGGATGGGGAAAGAGCCTCGACAAGAAGCAAAAGTCTAGACAAAGATATTTGAAATTTCAAAGACTTATGCGTTGTTTGAAAAAGAAGTTTGCGGATTTTCCCAGTAAGAATCAATCAGGTTTAGCCCACGAATATATCATGGTTGAAGCCTAAGCAAGCCTCGCAGGTCAAATAAATTTGAGGCCATAACCAAGCAAGCCTCGCAAGTCGTTTGAATTTGAAGCTGAGAATCAAGCGAAACCTCGGGGCGCCATGAATAGTCAAGGGCCGAAATCAGCCAAGCCTCGCAAGAGGCGAAAGTCAATAGGCCGGTGCGCCTGCCCTGAGCGAAGTCGAAGAGTAAGCGCCGGTATGAAGACATAAGCCCATACTCATTCCACTAACCGCTCTCCTTGTCATTTCATAGCATTACGGATTAAAACAGGATTCAAGTTTCATGACGATTGAACGAATTATTTTATGAATAACATGCGCAGCGAAAAAGTGAATGCCTTTATCGCCCGCTGGTCCGCGTCCGGCGCCGCCGAACGGGCGAACAAGGATATGTTCTTCGTCGAGTTGTGCGATCTTCTCGGCGTCGAGCGCCCCGATCCATCCTCCGAGGCCCGCCCCGAATACTGCTTCGAGAAACCCGTCGTCATCGCCCATGAGGACGGCCGCTCGACCACGCGGTTTATCGATTTTTACAAAAAACACTTTTTCGTCATCGAAGCCAAGCAAGGCAGCGAATCCGGCGATGCGACGGTCGGCACGGCGCGGCGCGGCACGGCTTCCTGGGACAAAGCCATGCGCGGCGCGTTCGGACAGGCGCTGAAATACGCCTCGTATCTGCCCGAGGGCAAACCGCCGTTTCTCATCACATGCGACATCGGCCACTGCTTCGAAATATGGACGGGATTTTCCGGCGACTACGGCGGCTACGGCGCGCGGCGCACCGTCGAGCTTTCGGCGCTGGCCGATCCCGAGGTATTCGGTTATTTCGCTAAAATCTTCACCGATCCCCTCGACCTGGACCCGGCGCGGCACGCGCAGCGCATTACCCGCGAAGTGGCGGCGAAGCTGGCCGAACTGGCCCGAACGCTGGAAGCCGGCGAACATCATCCCGAACTGGTGGCCCAGTTTCTCATGCGCGCCATCTTCACCATGTTCTGCGAGGATGTGGGGCTTTTGCCCGAAAACCTCTTCACCGACGCCATCCGAAAGCACTGGATACCCGATCCCAGGACCTTCCAGGCCGGCGTCGAGCAGCTTTGGCGCGCCATGAAAGACGGCCTGCCTTTCGGATTTGTCGGAAAACTCCTGCATTTCAACGGCGGCCTGTTTTCCACGTGGCAGTCCCTGCCGATGACGCCAAAGCAGCTTGAACTGCTGCTCGAAGCCGCGAAGATGGACTGGGCATCCGTCGAGCCCGCCATTTTCGGAACACTCGTCGAGCGCGCCCTGGACCCGGTCGAGCGCCGCAAGCTCGGCGCCCACTTTACGCCCCGCGAGTATATCGAACGCCTGGTCAGGCCCACGGTCATCGAGCCGCTGCGCGCCGAATGGGAAATCGCGCAGGCCGAAGCCAGGCAGATCATGGACAAATCCCTCGCCGGGCGCGTCGCCCTCGACAAGCCCGGAACCGAAGAAGGCGGCGCCGAACCCACTCCCGCCGACAAAAAGAAAGCGGCGGCGGTCATCCGGCGTTTTCACGATCATCTCGTGCACACGCGCGTGCTCGATCCGGCCTGCGGCAGCGGCAACTTTCTTTACGTGACCCTCGACCTGTTCAAGGAGATCGAAGCCGAGGCGCTGCGCGAGCTGTCCGACCTCGGCGAAACGCAGGCGCTTTTGGAGATGGAAGGATTTACGGTCAATCCGGGGCAGTTCCTCGGGATCGAGATCAACCCCCGCGCCCGGGAGATCGCCGACCTGGTTTTGTGGATCGGCTATTTGCAATGGCACCGGCGCACGCACGGCGACCGCACGCCCGCCGAGCCGGTGCTGCGTCCATTTAAAAACATCGTATGCCGCGACGCCGTGCTCGAATACGACGACATCAAGCCGCGCCTGGATAAAGACGGCAAGCCCGTCACCGTCTGGGACATGCGCACGTACAAACAAAGCCCCGTCACCGGCAAGGAGGTGCCCGACGAGGATGCTCGTTTGCCCGTTCTGGACTACGTAAATCCCCGCCCCGCCGAATGGCCGGAGGCGGATTACGTGGTAAGCAATCCGCCGTTTATCGGTGATAAAAAGCTCAGAGCTACATTAGGTGATAGCTACGTTAAAATTCTTAGAAACATTTATCCTAGCATCAATCAGAGTGCAGATTATGTGATGTATTGGTGGGATCATGCTGCCAATTTAGTTGCCGATGAAAAACTTGTTCGATTCGGAATGATCACTACAAACTCAATTGTACAACCATTTAATCGAAAGGTTGTTGCTTCACATTTAACGTCAAACAAAAAACTTTCTATTGTCTTTGCAATTGCAGATCATCCATGGGTAGATTCTGGAGCTGCTGTTAGAATATCAATGACAGCAGTAGAAAAGGGAGAAATAAAGGGTAAATTAAAAAAGATGACATCATTTCGTTCAAATGATTGTATCTCTGGCTTAAAAGAGAAGGAAAATTTAATAGGAATAATAAATGAGAGTCTGACTGTTGGAGTCGACACAAAATCCATAAACCTTTTACTAGCTAATCAAGGTATTGCTCATGTAGGGGTAGCTTTACATGCGAAAGGCTTATCTCTAAATTTGAATGAAGCTGAAATACTACATAAAAAAGCAACGCATTTTGGAATAAAAAATATAGATGAGCTTATCAAGCTATCTGTTAATGGGCGAGACCTAATTCACAATAAGCGCTCCTCTTATGTGCTAGATCTTTATGGAATAAAAGAAGGTAAATTAAAATCATTAGGCCCCATATATCAATGGGTTCTTGAAAATGTATATCCCGATAGAGCAAAAAACAGAAGAGCATCTTATAGAAAGTTCTGGTGGATTTGTGGAGAGCCAAGAGTAGAAATGCGCCGATCACTTCTTGACTTGGATAAATACATTGTCACTCCACTTACATCCTCCAGAAGATTCTTTGTTTTTTTGGAAAATGAAATTTTGCCTGATCAAGGCCTAGTTGTTATTGCTTCAAACGACTCCTTTATTCTTGGAGTTCTTTCGAGTTTGTTTCACTCCAAATGGTCCCTAAGTGCAGGCGGTACGTTAGAGGATCGACCACGTTATAACAAGAGTTTGTGCTTCGATCCCTTTCCCTTCCCCGACGCGAGCGAAGATCAAAAAGCCCAGATCCGCGAGCTTGGCGAGCGCCTGGACGCCCACCGCAAACGCGTGCAGGCCGATTATCCCGACGCGACGCTGACGGCAATGTACAACGCCCTGGAGCGCTTGCGGGAAATCTATGGAAAATCCGGCGAGGAAATCCAGCCCTTGACGGAAAAGGAAAGAACCTTTCACGAAAAGGCCCTCATCGGCATCCTCAAACAAATACACGACGACCTGGACAATGCCTTGGCCGACGCCTACGGCTGGCCCGCCGACCTGCCCGACCAGGAAATACTTGAACGGCTGGTGGCCTTAAACCACGAACGCGCCGCCGAGGAAAAACAGGGGATCATCCGCTGGCTGCGCCCGGACTTCCAGGATCCGGAGGGCAAGCATCGCGCCGCGCAGGGCGAATTCGCGGACATGCGCGCCGATTCCGGCGCTGCGCATTCCGAAATCGCCGCTTCGCATTCCCCGACGGCCTGGCCGAAATCCGTGCCGGATCAACTCCGCGCCATACGCGACCTGCTGTCCACGCGCCCCGGCTCCTGGACCGTTAACGACGTAGCCGCTTCCTTCAAACGGGCGCACAAGGCCACGATTGAAAAACACCTGGAAAGCATGGAGGCGTTGGGGATTTTACACGGCGAGGATTTCCAGGGAAGAATTATCTGGACGGTTTTGTAGCATCGCTACCGGGATTTGTTCAGCGCCGCCCTGACGGACTCAAATAAGAATCAATATGCATCCTTATCCCCGGCTCTTACCCTTCGGCTTCGCTCAGGGCAGGCGAACCGGGCTAATATTGTGCCGCCCTTCGGGCCTTAGCAAAAGCAAGCGGCGCAGCCTGCCGGAGGTTGCGCCGCATATTTGTTGAGTTTGGTTTAAATCAGTTTTCGAAGTTCGGGCAATAGTCGTGGGAGTCCTGTCGGATATCGTCAAAGCTGAATGTTCCGTAATCCTGCGTGAGATAGAAATAGCCGTTGGGGCAGTCGTAGATGCCGATGCCGACGTGCGTGAAATCCCGCGCAAGGATATTGCTGCGGTGGTTCAGTTCACACTCGGGCTCGTCCATGAAAAGATCCTGAATGTCCTGCACGGACACGCCCATTCCCATGCCGATATTCTCGCCGGCGGCCACGTAATCGACTCCCCCGTCGTCCATGCGATCGAAGGGGCTGTCGCCATCGGGATTAAAATGATCGAAGAAATTCCTTTCGCACATGTCCTTGGAGTGGGCCAGGGCAACGGCGGCCAATCCGGCATGCCATTTGATGGCGGGGGCGCAGTCGCTTTCGTCGGGATGCGCTTCCCGGTCTTCGTTGATCATGTCCAGATTGCCGCATTCCTCGGAATTGCCGTTGCAACCCGGATCGGCGCTGTAATTGATGCCGCAGGGATTGTCCCCGCCGTCATCATCGCTATCGTCATCGTCATCGTCGTCATCGTCGTCGGCGTCGGTCACTTCATCGTCGTCGTCATCGTCGCCGCAGGCCGCGATCCAGGATGCGCCCACGCACATCGTCATTATCAACAAGATCAGAATGGATTTTTTCATGCTTAGTCCTCCTTGGGGACGGAATATAGCATGATTGACGCGAAAAGATGAATAGCTCTTATAAAAGGAGGAAAGAGGAAGGTTGAAGGAGGAATTTGTAAGAGTAGGAGCAATCCCTGTGGTTGCCCATGTTGCGGGCGGACACTCAGAATCCGCTCCTGTTCATCCTTCCTATTTCAGCCTTCATCCTTAGCTTGTTACATGCAGAGGATGTCGCCCAGCGAAAAGCTGTAGGTATCCTGCGTCAGAAAATCCACTTCTCTTTCGAGAATTTCCTCGCGCTGGCTGCCCGGAGATTTTTTATAGAAGACAAGCGTAAACGCCGTGCCGTCGACCGGGATTTCATATTCGAAGTTAAAGCAGCACGAGCAACCGGTCATGGCGTCCTGCCGGTCTCCTTCGGTAATCTCGATGGCGTCGCCGCTGGTCTCGTACGTGACGTTGAGCCAAAGGCCGCATTGCCTGGCGGCGTGGAGATGGCTGACGGCAAGAATTCCGTCCGACAGGGAGACCTCGATGCTTTGCTCGTAATAGTCCTCGGGATCCTCATCGGCGGCGATTTTCTCGTCGCCGTCCCGGTACAGGCAATTGCCCTGGTCCTGATTCTGCGCGGGCGAGCCCGTTTGTACGTCATCTCCGGACCCGCTTTCCCCGTCGCAATTCCCGCAGACTAAAGCGCACACCAGGGAAAAAATGATAGCCGCTGTTGCAAGTAAGTTTCTACGCATAATAACTCCCTTAAAAAAACCAACTAACTTTTCGAACTGATTTTATCACAAACTCGCTTGGAATTCCTCTCCCAAAATACGCCGTCGCCGTAGCCCTGAATGGTTTTGTATTTTTCCGCTTGGGCGAGCCTTTTTTCCGCCAGGCAGCAGTACTGCTCGTCCTTTTCGATGCCCACGTAATTTCGGCCCAGTTTCTTCGCCGTTACGGACGTGGTTCCCGAGCCGAGGAAGGAGTCCAAAACCACGTCGCCCTCGTTCGATGAGGCCAGGATGATTTTCGCGAGGAGCTTTTCGGGCTTTTGCGTGGGGTGGTCCGTGTTTTCCGGCATGGACCAGAAAGGGACGGTGATGTCCGTCCACAGATTCGAAGGATGCGTCAGGCGAAAGCCGCCCTGTTTACTTTTTATCCAGTCCTTCGGTTTGCCGCGCTCATCCGTATAGGGCGCCAAAACGCGGCGCTGCTGCTTCACCGCGTCGAGGTTGAACGTGTAATCGTTCGACACGGTGCAAAACCATATGTCTTCCGAGCTGGTTTTCCAGTTCGCTTTGGCGCCGCGTCCTTTTTCCCGCTCCCAGGTTATGCGATTGCGTATCCGCAGATGCTTTTCGGCGGCGGCGCTAACGGCGGCGGACGACCGCCAGTCGCAGCAGATATAAACGGAGGCGGTTTTTTTCAAAGTTTTGACTAGAGGGCCGAGCCAGGAATCAATCCAGGTTTCGTAATCGGCGTTTCCCATCTTTTTGAAAGCGCCGGCGCCGAATTGTTTGTTAAGGTTGTACGGCGGATCGATAAAAAGCAGATCCACGAAGTTTTCGGGCAAAAGCGGCAGCGCTTTGTAAATGTCCATGCAAAGCGTCTTGTTCATCAACCGGTTTGGAGATTGCGCGATTTTGGGACGAAAAAGCCGCTTCGCATATTGCGCGCGTTCTTTTGGATCGAGGTCGACGGTTCGGTTTCGAGGCGCGCGTTTGCTTTTCGTCATGAAGGTAATTTCCCGGCATTCGCCGATCGGCTTTATAACTTCTTTCCCGTAGTAGTGGAAATCAGTTTTCCGTGCAAAACGCCGCGCGTGCTGATGAGGTTTTCTCCCAGCTTGCGCACGTGGCTGGCCGGTCCGCGCAAAATGAGAATCTCCAGACATTTGTGCGCGTCCATATGCACGTGCGTGGAAGTGATGATGCTGTCGACGTGGTCGTGCTGGATTTCATTGAGCTTGGTGGACAGATCCCGCGTGTGATGATCGTATACCAGTGACAAAACGCCCATGACCTCTTCGTTGGCGTCCTCCCACTCGGCCTGCGTGAAGGCCTCGCGAACCAGATCCGCGATGGCTTTCGAGCGGGTTTTGTATCCCTTTTGTTCCACGAATTCGTCGAAGCGTTTCAGAAGATCCGGGGGAAGGGAAACGCCGATTCGCTCCACGCCTTTTTTCGCCATGATTCACCTCCGTAATTCGCCGACCTTGTCAAGGCTTGATCGTAAAGTCTCACGGGCCTGCTTCGCGATGCGCTCGACAAGCTCGGATACGGTCGGGATGTCGTCGATGCGCCCGATGGATTGCCCGACGGTCAGCATGGCTTCCTGCGCCTCGCCGCTCGCCCAAACCTGTTTCGCCTTCTCGCCCGTGATCAGCGGGAAAAGCTCGGAAAAATCTCCCTGGCCCGCTTCGATTTCCTCGACCTTTTTCATAATGTCATTGTGCAGGGCGCGCACCTGCAGACCGTACTGCCCTAAAAGCTTTTTCAAATGCAGGGACGTGTCCATCTCCTTGGATTCCAGCAGCATTTTGTAAATGTTCTCATGCACGCCCGAATCCTTCGTGGCCAAAAAGCGCGTGGCCATCATCATGCCGTCGGCCCCCAGAGCCAGCGCGGCGGCCAGGCTTTTGCCGTCGGTCATGCCGCCGGCGGCCAGGAAGGGAATGTCGATGGCCTCGGCGACTTTGGGAACCAGGACGATGGTCGAGACGTTGTCCTTGTGCGGGAAGCCGCCTTCCTCGAATCCGGCGATGGTCACCGCGTCGTAGCCTATTTTTTGCGCGTGGACCGCGTGCTTCACCGTGCCGACTTTGTGCAAAACCTTGACGCCGGCTTCTTTGGCCATGGGGATGAACTCGGGTCCCAGGAAGGTGTTGACCGGCGCCCCGGCGATTTCGATAGCCGCCACTTTTTTCTCGCAGCAAACGCGGAAAAAATCCTGCAAAAGTTCCACGGGAAGGCGGATGGAGGGCATGGTGGTGATGTTGACGATGAAGGGATGGCTCGTCAGTTCGAACGTTTTGTCCACGGCCGCGCGAAATTCGTCGGCGGTGTTGTAGTTGCCGCTGGTGAGATTGCCCATGGCGCCGGCGTTGCTTATGGCCGCCGCCAGTTCCGGTTTGGCGATCCAAAGCATGCCCCCGCACTGGATGGGATATTTGATGCCGAACAATTCCGTGATTCTCGTCTGCATTTGGCGCCTCCGGTCGCGGCGATTTTTTGATTTTGACTTCAGTATGTGCAAAGAGCTTTTTAGAGGATTTATTCTATGGTAACAAGTATAACCTAGTGAGGCTCTATCTTCCGCCGGAGGTTGCATTATGATGCGAAGTTTCAAATGGATTGCCGTCATTATCGCCGTATTGACTTTGCCCGTATTGGGTTGGACCGGCATCGGCGGCGACGATCCCGATGCGCCGGAGGATTATCCGATCATCGCCGAAGCCGCGGAGGGCGAGTTTCAAGCGAATACGTACACGACGGATTTTCAGGGCGATCCTTGCGTGGCCGTAAGCAATCTCGGCAATTTTGTCGTGGTGTGGGAGTCGGAGCAGGAAGGCGGCGACAACCGGGGCATATACGGGCAGCTTTTCGATTCCGCCGGCGCCGCCGTCGGGGAAGAATTTCACATCAACACGTACACTACGTCGAGCCAGGCCGACCCGATAGTGGCCATGGATACGGACGGCGACTTCGTCGTAGTGTGGAATTCCTACGATCAGGACGGCTCGGGCTGGGGAATCTACGCGCAAAGATATGACAGCGCGGGCCTTCCGGCGGGCGCCGAGTTTCCCGTGAATCAGACGACGGATTATTCCCAGTGGCTCGCGAGCGTGGACATGGATGACGCGGGCAACTTTACCGTGGCCTGGCAAAGCGAAGAGCAGGACGGAAACGGTTACGGCGTCGTCGGACGCATGTTCAACGCGGACGGCGCGGCTTTTACCGACGAGTTTGTCGTCAACACGTACACCGACGCGAATCAGTGGCGCCCGTCCCTGGCTTGTGACGCGAACGGAAATTTCGTCGTGGCCTGGGTGTCTCAGGAGCAGGACGGCTCCGGCGACGGCGTTTTCGCACAGCGATTCGACAACACCGGCGCGGCGGTGGACGCGGAGTTTCAGGTCAACACCACGACCGACGGCGCGCAGTCCATGCGATGGGGCCGGTCGGCGGCCATGGACGACGCGGGCAGCTTCGCCGTGGTTTGGGAATCGGCGGACTCAGACGGGAAGGGAGTTTTCGGACAGGTATTCTCAAGCGATGGAGTTCCGGTGGGCGGCGAATTTCAAATCAACACTTACCCGACCGGCGATCAGGCGAATCCCGCGGTGGCCATGGATGCGGGCGGCGGTTTTATCGTGGCCTGGCAATCCTACATGCAGGACGGCGACGACCAGGGCGATTACGGTCAGAAGTTTGATCCGACCGGCGCGCTTCTAGGCGACGAATTCTCCTTGAATGTTTTTACAACGGACGGGCAGTGGTTTCCGCGCCTTTCGATGGATGCGGCGGGCAACTACGTGGCGGTGTGGCAGTCGGAAAATCAGGACGGGGATTACTTCGGCGTATTCGGGCGCATCAGCGAATGCCAACTCGACGAGGACTGCGACGACGGCAACGACTGCACCGACGACGTGTGCAACGGCTCGCTGTGCGAACACGATGACAACGACGGTCCGTGCGACGACGGCGTTTTCTGCAACGGCGACGATTCATGCAGCGAGGGCGCATGCACGATTCACGCCGGCGATCCGTGCCCGGACGACACGCTGTGGTGCAACGGCCTGGAAAGCTGCGATGAGGAAGGCGACGTTTGCGCGCACGAGTACAACGACACCGACAATCCCCGCTGCCTCGATGATTCGACATTCTGCAACGGCGATGAGGTTTGCAACGAGGACGACAACGTGTGCGGACATTCCGGCAATCCCTGCCCGGACGACGGGCAGTACTGCACCGGCGTGGAAAGCTGCGACGAAACCGAAGACGAGTGCCTGGCCTCCGGCGATCCCTGCATCGACGACGGCAGTTGGTGCAACGGAAATGAGTATTGCGACGAAGATGAAAACACCTGCGCGCACGAATATAACGACGAGGATAATCCGCGATGCGAGGATAACGATGTCTTTTGCGACGGCGTCGAATCCTGCGATGAAGGCGGCGACGCGTGCGTGTCGTCCGGCGATCCATGCAACGATGACGGGTATTTCTGCAACGGCGACGAGTCCTGCGACGAGGACAATGATCAATGCATCTCGTCCGGCGATCCGTGCGGCGACGACAGCGTTTATTGCAACGGCCTGGAAAGCTGCGACGAAAACATCGACGATTGCGTGCACTCCGGAACGCCGTGCCCGGACGACGGCGTGTTCTGCAACGGCGACGAGTCGTGCGACGAAACCGATGATATATGCGAGTCCTCCGGCGATCCCTGCGGCGACGACGGCGTCTATTGCAACGGCCTCGAATCCTGCAACGAAACCGATGATATCTGCGAGTCCTCCGGGGACCCCTGCGTGGATGACGGATTGTTCTGCAACGGAGACGAGTCGTGCGACGAGGATGGCGACCAGTGCATTTCTTCCGGCGATCCGTGCGGCGACGACGGGCAGTATTGCAACGGCATTGAATCGTGCAACGAGACCGACGACGCCTGCGAATCCTCCGGCGATCCGTGCGTGGACGACGGCGTGTACTGCAATGGCGACGAATTCTGCGACGAGGATAACGACGCCTGCGACACGACGGGCAACCCATGTCCCGACGACGAGCTTTTCTGCACCGGCATCGAAGGCTGCGACGAAGAAAACACGCAGTGCACAAGCTCCGGCGATCCCTGCCTGGAAGGCGAAACCTGCGACGAGGAAAACGATCAGTGCAATACGGCCGGAGACGATGACGTCGCCGATGACGACACAGCCGGAGACGATGACACGGCCGACGCGGATGCGGATGGCGACGATGACGATGATGATGACAGCAGCGGCGGATGCTGCGGATGAGATAGTGGTTAGTGAACAGAACCGTGCACGAAAATGCGCCGACAGATGCGGTGAGAGTAAGCGGATTATGAGTGATGTGAGTCCCGGAACGGTTTCCAGCCGCGATTGAATCGGATTTTGTGAAATTCCTTCACACCCGAGGGCGGGTGTGCCACACATGACGTGTCCGGGCGAAAGGTGCATGGCTTCGGCCCTGTAGACGTGTGTGGCACAGGCGCCCTCGCCTGTGATTGTTTCCTATCAGCACAATTTTTCCAGTAAATGAAAAAACGACTCCTCGAAATGTATTTTACAAGCGGCTAGGTTAGTGATTAGAAATGCGGAGGGGGCAGGCCCTGGGTGCCTGCCCTTTATGTATTAAGAATCCAAACGATACTTTTTCCCCAGTACAACCAGGGCATAACCATCGCCGTCCTCGACGATGTGATCGGCCAACTGGAGCCACGCAGAGCGGGAAAAGCGCGCCTTGAGGCAGTTGCGCGCGTCGCAGTATGGAACGCCGTTTTTCAGTTCCAGGCTTTCCGGTTTGAAAAGCTCATTCGTATCGTCGTGATAAAATAAGCGGATGCCCTCGTCGGTGGCGCGAATCGCCATGACGATCAGCGCCGCGTCGGCGACCCGCACATCCACGCGCACCAGCCCGTCGTTGATGTGACACACGCCCTTTTCATCGCACGCCAGCAGGCTCGAAAAGTATTTCCATGTGCGCTCGTGCGTGATGCGCACGCCGTCGTGACGCCAGACGCCCTCGGCGTCCACGGAAAATTTTCCCGCCAGCGGATGGTTGGTGACATTTTCGACCGGCGTCATCCGATTCCCAGTTTCTTGAGCCTTTTCGTGACGTCGCCCAGATCGGCGCGGCCGCCGAAAATGTCTTTTCCCATCAGGCGCTCGGTGATGCCGGCGTACATGTCCGACATGGCGCTGATGACGACGGGGTCCACGGGCGTGGGCGAGGCGCCCAGGTCGGCGACGATCTTCGACAGGGCGCGGTCTTTGCGTTGCGCGATCTTCTTCGCCTTGTCCATCGCTTCGGCGAATTTGGGCTGATGGATTTTATGATACTGGCGCAAAGGCTCCTTGCTGATTTGCAGCTTCTTGTACGTCAGGCGCAGTTCGTCGGGAGTGATGGCGTCGCCCAGGGCCAGACCCGTTCCCATGCGCAGAAACTCGAATTTGCCGTCCCAGAGTTTCAGGCCGATGGATGCGAATTTTTCCTTGAGCCATAGGGCCGCCAGGGTCATGCTGTGAAGCAGGTTTTTGAATTCCTCGGCTTCCATGCCCGCGGCGTTCATGGCGAATTCGTAGCTGATGTAGCGATCCGACGGCTCCAGTTTCGTGGAAAACTCCATGACCGGGCGAAAGAGGGTCGAGCCTTCTTTGGCGTTTGCCGAAACGCCGATCTCCTCGGCGTACTCGGGATTTTTCGCCAGGCGCCGAAGCAGCGATGATCCCTTGGGCAGGCCGAAGCGGAAAATGCACTCCAGCGGCGCCAGATGATTTTTCATGTCCGGGCCGAACATGGTGTAATTGTAAAGGCGCTGCCCGCGAATCGCGGTGACTTTCGGATGAATGATGCGCACGCCCGCGACCTGCAGAACGTTGCTCGGCTTGCGGAGTTTGGATAGCGGCGCGCATTTTCCGTCTTCGTCGACAACGCCCTGGTAATGCGTGGCCATGCCGGAAGCCTGCAAATTTTTCAGAGCCTGCGAGTCGGCCAGTTCCCGGCGCATGGTCTTGCATTTGACCTTGTCCAGAACGCCCTGTTTGACGAAATCCTTCCAGGTTTGGGGTTTGGCGACTTCATCGAAAAGGCAGGCGGTCATCATGGCCGCGGCGGCGCCTTTATCTGGAATGGCGTCGGGCATTTTCCCGTAATCGAAAACCGAATAATCGTCGGTGTATTCGAACCACAAAACACCGGGGCGCGCGGCGGACGCTTTTTTCTTCTGCCGCAGATTCTTCACGCTGCCCACGTAAATGACCGGGACCTTGCCAATGCCTTTGACGCTCATAATGCACTCCATCTTTTCTTCAAAGAGGCGTTCACGAAGTATGCTTTATAGCAAAAACAAAGCGCGGCGAAAACCGGATGCGTCGATGCAGGAAAACTTTAAGCTTCCGACGCCGTCTTCGCCTGCATATGCGACGCATTAAAAACGCATTTCACTCCCGCCGAAGATGTGCTATTGTGAAAGTGTAAAGCATTTTATGGATTTCCAGTTGGGGCTGGTGAAATAAAAAACTCACGAGGACTTTGAATTTGTCCTCTGCGTGAAAGATGCAATGAGGGCTTTTCATGCAAGTAATATCGTTGAATGAAAAAACGAAAATCAGCGGCGATTTTTTCGTATTGGAAAAATCCTGGACAATATGTAACATATCTCATATATCTGTTATAATATTGGTGGCTGTCACGAATTCTACGAATTTTTAAGTAAGCTTTGCATGAAATATTTGGCAATAAATAGTTAAGCTTGAGGAGGAATTAATGGCGCTAAATAGAAAAGAGGAAGCATTTGAAGTTAGATACGCTGTCGCCGCATTAAAAAATTTAAGCGCATTTGCAATATCTTTTGCATTAACCTTTTTGATTTCTATCATTTTAATTATTCCACCTTACTGCAAATGTCATATTATCGAGTGCATTTTTTCAGGATTTAAAATGAGATACGTATATTATTTTGCCATAGCTGGCTCTGTGATTTTAGCCATAACATATTTTGAAGTATTGGCATCTCTTATAAGGATAAATACAGAGGGAATTACTTCAAGGGATATATTATTGAGGAAGCGAACTGTACTGTGGAAAAGTATAAAGAAGGTCAGGTGTATGCGCTTTGCCTTCAGTGTCGATTATTTATTAATAACAATAGATTCTAAGCCAATACCGGTAATTCTACCTTTATTTGTTAAAGACATAACACGTATGCAAAAATCGATATTGTCAAAAATCGATAGCTCGAATCCATTATATAGTCAATTTAAAAAGGTGTTCAATCATTGATAAGTGAGGCTCATCGAGAATTACCGTACGTTATCATCCGACCATCTCATAGCGGCTTTCATGTAGCGCCAGTATTTTAAAGAAAATCGTAAGAAAATCGTGACAAGGAAATCGTGACAGTCACCTAATATATATGAGAAATGTTCGAAATATATGAATATGGTGCAACCAACTTTTCTTCGGTCTTCCGAGAGGTTTGGCCGGAGTCTTTTGCCCAGGCGTTTTTCCAGTTGTGTAACGAAATCCTTGCCGGCTAGAGGATGTCCGCGCAGTCATTCAAACAAAGCTCTCAATCCCTGAACAAATCCACCGTTGATCGAAAGTCGAATAGAAATTTTTAGATTTGAATATTTTCGATCAGGATCGTTTCAACGCCTGGTCCTGGGCATGCCCCATGCTTTGCGTTTTTCCCAAAGGGTTTTCGTGGTGATGCCTAAGAAGCCCGCGAGCTCCTTTTCCGTGTGCTGATCCTGGAAGCGCTCGATGAATTCCTTCGTGTAATCGTTGATGGACAGCATCTTGTCCAGCGACTCCTGGCGGAAGCGGTTGCGCCGTTCGTATCCGCGCCGTTCCAGAAACAGCGGCAGATCGGGGCAGTCGATTTTTTTCCCGTCGTCCAGCAGCACGATGGTCTGCTCCAGGATATTTTCCAGTTCGCGGATATTGCTGGGCCAGTCGTAGTTTTTCATCATGCCCAGCGCTTCTTGCGTGTAACCGTCCACTTTTTTTTCGAGTTTGGCGCTGAATTTTTTAATGAAGTGATCCACGAGAAACGGAAGGTCGTCCAGGCGCTCCCGAAGGGGAGGGATGAGGATGTTGACCACGTTGATCCTGGAATACAGATCCTGGCGGAAGCGGCCTTCCTCCACTTCATCTTCCAGGGATCGGTTCGTGGCGGCGATGATGCGGATATCCAGCTTGATGGGCCGGCTGTCGCCGACGCGCATGATCTCTTCTTCCTGAATGGCGCGCAAAAGCTTCACCTGCATGTCCAAAGGCAGTTCGCCCACCTCATCCAAAAAGATCGTGCCTTTCCCGGCTTTTTCAAAAAGCCCTTCCCGCGTCATGGTCGCGCCGGTGAAAGCGCCCCGGACATGGCCGAAAAGCTCCGACTCCAGTAAGTTGGCGGGAATGGCGCCGCAGTTGACAACCACGAGAGGGTGTTTGTTTCTGGGGCTCAGGGCGTGGATCGCCTTGGCAAAAACCTCCTTGCCGGTCCCCGATTCACCGGAAATCAATACCGTCGTTTTATATGGGGCCACTTTTTCGGCAATCGTGATAACCTTTTGAAGATTTTTACTGCGCCCGATGATATTGCTCAAAACATCTTGTGGCGCGTCATTTTGCGACATTTTCCCTCCGCGGCATTACAATATTTCCGACCGCATGCGGCAACATTACAATTTTTCGTATTTGTCGTCAACGTTTGAGGCGTAAGATGTCTTGTTTTTCTTATCGGCAAACTCATGTTACAATCCTCATCGTTTTGAATGACAAATGGAGGAAGCTATGCGTTCGCTTTGGATTTTGTTCTTCACGGTTTTGTTGGTTTCAAGCTTGGCAATATTCGTTTCGTGCGGGGATGACGATCCTTCGACAAGCTCAGGGCAGGCTGACGATGACAACGACGATTTTGATGATGACGCGGATGACGACGCGGACGACGACGCGAGCGAGCAGAATTTTCTGGACGCCATTCCGGATGTCGACAGCCTGATGTTGACGGTGCCGGGGCATGAATACGACACGGATTACAAAGCCGTAGGAGACCATGCCCGGTATTATACGGATACGGTGCAGTTCACCGAGGACGTCAATCACCACATCCTGTATTTCCTGTCCTTGATCGACGAGGTCACCAGCTACGATCCCACGCAGTGCGACGGCGACGCCTGCACCTGGGGGCCGTGGCAGGATACGGGTCTCGATCAGACGCAGTCCCGTTTCGTCATGAACCTCGTGTCGGCGGACACCTATGATTACATGCTGCAGTGGCGGCCGAAGCTTTCCGAATCCGACGACGACTGGGAGGATATCTGGACCGGGCATGTCGTGGCGTCCACGTCGACGGCCCGCCGGGGCGAGGGTTATTACATCATCGATTTCACAACGGCCAACAGCCTGGATTGGACCGTGGAGGAACTCGGCAGGATTGAGACGTCCTACGACACGGTCAGCGACGGGCGGCAAATCGACATCGAGTTCTTTGATTTCGTGCCGGATTACGAGGACGAGTGGCGCGTGGCCAATCCCTTCAACGCCAATTACACATATCACAACCACGATGACAACACGGGAACCTTCACCTTCGACTGGTGGGACGACGTCCACGCAGACGGCGTGCATGACGGCCTGGAGCATATGTGGTTCAACACGCGCTGGCAGACCGACGGAACCGGCCGCAGCGATCTGATCGTCACCAACGGCGACCTGCCCGATGATTTCGAACTGGAGGCCTGGAAGTCTTCGGAATGCTGGGGAACGGATTATCTGCGTGTCTATTACACGGAATCCGCCGTGGACCTTGACGGCAATGAAAATCCCGTCGCCGATTCCACGGAAGGCAGCGAGGACGATTGCGGTTTTGACGCCCAGTGGCCGTTTGAACTTTAAGGCGACCTGCCCCCCCTTCGGGGGTTTGTTCAAGTTAAATTGCGATCAGCTTTCCCAGGGTTTAACCCCGGGTAACTGACCGGCGCCTGCTGAAGCAGGTTTTTCAGAAGGTGCGATGCAAAAAAGCAGTAACGGGTATCAAAAGCCCGCAGGGCGAAAGTATCCCAAACGATCCATTGCACCGACGTTAATAAATATAGTTTGTTTTCTGCTTGGTCTTTCAATCTGTCGCCACGCCTGCGGCGCGGCTGATATCGAAACCCGAGACACTGACCGCTAAAAAGCTTTTTTCAAAACCGCCAGGGCGCTTTTCACCGTGATGTCTTCCGGGTTGTAAAGGCACGAGCCGTCGTTGACGGCGGCCTTGGCGATTTCCGTCAATTGATCCTCTTTGACGCCCGCCTCGGAAAGCGTCAGGGGTAGGCCGGACAGTTGGTTCAGCTTTTTGTTCAGATCGCGAACCGCCTGGACCGCCGCCTGGGCTTGTTTCTTTTGATCTGACGGAAGCTCGCCGAGTCCCATGTACTGAGCCACGCCGGCGATTCTCTCCGGTACTTTATTGATGTTGTAATCCATGCCGAAGGGCAAAAGGATCGCGTTGGCCACGCCGTGCGGGACATGCGCGACGCCTCCCGTGGCGTGGGCCAGGGCGTGCACGATTCCCACCATGGAGTTGGAAAATGCGATGCCGGCCATGAGCGCCGCGTTGGCCATGGCCAGGCGCGCTTCCTTGTCGTTTCCCTTTTCTGTGCACGTCGGGAGATACTTGAAAATCAGGTCGATGGCGGCGACGGCAAAAACGTCGGAGATCGGATTTTTCTGCAGGCCGTAATAGGCTTCGACGGCGTGCGTGAGCGCGTCCAGCCCCGTGGCGGCGGTGACTTTCGGCGGCATGGTCATGGTCATGACCGGATCGATGATCGCCAGGCGCGGATAGAGTTTATCGGACATGAACGGCATTTTGCGATCCGTATCCACGTTGCGTATGACGGCGGCCAGCGTGACTTCCGAGCCGGTTCCCGCGGTGGTGGGGATGACGATCAGGGGTTGCGTCGGCTTGGTGAGATTGTCGGCGCCCTGAAATTTCATCAGGTCGTCGGTCTCTTCGCTAATGACGATATTGGCGGCCTTGGCGGTGTCGATGGCGCTTCCTCCCCCGACGGCCAGAAGGCAATCGCATTTTTTCTCCAGGTAAATTTTCGCCACTTCGTTGGCGACCCTGTTGCTCGAATCCGGCGGCGTCTTGTCGTAAATCGCCCCGATCTTGAACTTCGTTTTCTGGATGGCGGCTTTGAGCGGTTTCAGCAGGCCGGCGGCTACAACGCCCGGGTCCGTAACGACCATGGCTTTTTTCAGGCCCATCAGATCCGCTTCGTAGGGCAGGTTCGGCAATGCTTTATGGCCGCTTAATATTTTCACGGGACAATCGAACTGGTAATATTTGGGAATCACGTCATCCTCCTTTATCGGGGCGAAATGCTATATTTTTTCACTTGCTGTAATTCATGGCGATGGCCGGCCCGATCGCCGCGTAGACCTTGGCCTTGGTTATCAGTTGTTCGACGGAAAATCGCGGCGGATTCTTGAAAATTTTGTTTAAAATAATGCTGGGGAACAAAAACTTCTGCACGATCTCCAGCGCGCGGGCGATCTTGATGCTTTCGGAAACCGCGCCCTTGACCAGAAACCGGCGTTGCGCGGCGAGACCCGGCGTGCCGATCTGTCCGGTGAAGGATAAAAGCGCGCTGTCCATATTCTTGAACAATATGGAAACTTCGGGATTTTTTTCTCCCAGCCCGAGATACTTTACCCGGCGGCCTTCTCTTTTCACGCACATGTGCGGGCCGTTTGGCAAAATCCCCATGCTGAACACCAGATCTTCGCGCCAGTCGGCGATTTCGTCCTGAAGCTCCGGATCCCATTTCGAAACCAGCTCGAAAGCGACGCCCAGAGCCTGCAATGTCGTTTTGCAGTAAAACTCCTTGGCCTTATACGCCATGGAGGGTTTGTCTTCCCATTGATCCATATTCGTTCTCCGGCGAATGATTGCTTATTTGTTGAAGCGTTGCTGCTGTCTTACAGGAAGCGCCAATTTAGCACTGTTGTTCACCGGTGTTCAAGGGTTGGCATTACGGGAAAGGAGAAAGGGGAAAGGGGCGGGCTCTGAGCGCCCGGCCGTAACACGGACAACCCTGGGGGATTGCCCCTGCTAATCACTAGCCACTAGCCACTGGCCACTAACTCACCCGCAGCATGCGTCGTTATCATCGTCCGAATCCCCGTCTGCCGCAGCTAAAAGATCATCGAAAGTAAAAATGCCGTCTTCGTTGGTTTCCGCCTGCATTTCTCCATCCGGGCCGAGAAGCAACATGGGGACATTGGGCAGAGGCGCATCAATGTCTTCGAGAGACTGTTCGTAAAATGAACGCGCGCTGAGGTCGGCGTCGTGATAAACCGTGCCGTCCAGGCTGGCGGCAAAGGAAAAATGAATCGCGGAAAAAATCATGGCGGCGGTGAAGATGCCTGTTGCGGGCGTTTTCATGGCATATCCCCTTTTTGTCCGGGCGCTAAACCCGGGGTGCGTGTGCGTCAACTGTTGTCGCGCAAAAATCCCAGCAGCGCTTTAGTGAACTCATCGTGCATCGGCGTTTTGATGTGATCCGTGCCCGGCGTGATAACGAGCTTGTAATTCGGAGCCGCGTCGATGAGGTTTTTCGCGCCGACGGTCAGCGGATCGCGGCCGCCGGAAATTCCCAGCATGGGCATATCGAGGCCGCGCACGTCCTCTTCCGACAATCCCAACTCCCGCAATCCGCCCATCAGGGCGGCCAGGGCCAAGCTGTCGTTGAGATAGCCCGTCAAAATTCTTACCCACAATTCGTGGATGAATCCCGGCTTTTCGCGATCGCCGCCGAAACTCGTCACCACGGGGCCGACCGAACGCCCGGCGCGTAAATCCTCGGCGAACTTGTTGATGGCTTTGAAAAACTGCCCTTCGTCGGGTTTTTCCCATCCCGCGCCGCACGGGCAGACGGTGATGAAGCGCTCGGGATGCGTGGCGGCGAGTTTGAGCGCGATGAAACCGCCCAGGGAATATCCTACGAGGTGCGCCTTTTGAATCTTGAGGTGATCCATCAGGCGGATGACGTCCTGGGGCCATCTCCATGCCGTATTGATTCGCGTCATAGGGCTTGTCGGACAAGCCATGCCCGCGAAGATCCAGTCCGATAACGCGATATTCTTCGGCAAGTTTTTGCGCGATGCCCGGACGGCGCCAGTTGAGGTCGGCGTTGACCGCGAATCCGTGGACCAGGATGACCGGTTCGCCTTGCCCTTCGTCGAAATATCGAATGCGCACGCCCGCGGAATCGAAAAACGATCCTTCGATCTCGTGCGTCATGTAAAAGTAAACGAATGCGACAGCCCCGACCGATAAGATCAGGAGTATCGAAAAACCAATCAATATAATTTTCATTTTGCGCATGACATGCCCCGATTGTTTTACGAAAGAGATTTTGCAATCCGAATCGCGTTTGCGCAAGGGGCGCGGATAATAAATATTTTCGGGATTTGCGCGTGTAAAGCGATATTCAATAGACTGGTGCGTATGAAACTGTCGATAAAGGAAAAAACGTCCAATTTTTGTCATTCTGACCGGAGATTTAGCGAAGTGGAGGAATCCCTTTAACGATACGCGATCGCCTTGCCATGATGTACACGCCCTTATTATACACACGCATCTTTTAAGGGATCCCTCGACTCGCCCTGAAGGGCTCACTCGGGATGACATGGTGTTGATTGCTCGTTTTGTGCATATATCAACAGCCTCGTAAACGCCGGTGTACAGGCATCTCAAAAATAAAAAAAAGCCTGCGTCAGCAGGCGACAGAGATTTTCTTTATCCTGCATAATATTCACTTCCATAAGGACAGAATCGGTTTAAGGTCTTATAGTATTCGTCGTAGCGCGAACCGCTTTTTCATTATGAGGAAAAAACATGACGGAACCTCTGGTTTTGATTATTCGCGACGGATGGGGCATCGGCGATCCGAATGATCCGGGCAACGCCGTGGCCAAGGCCGATACGCCGAACATCGATTCCTATTTGCGGGATTATCCCAGCACCGTGCTGGGCGCGTCGGGCGAAGATGTGGGTCTGATTCCCGGAGCGCAGGGCTCTTCGGAAGTCGGCCACCTGAATATGGGCGCGGGCCGCATCGTCGAGCAGGAAGTGGTGCGCGTCAACAAGCTGATACAAAACGGCGAGTTTTCCCGTCAGCCGCTCCTCGTCAAGGCCATGGAAAACAGCCGCGACGGCGGTGCACTGCACCTCATGGGACTGGTGCAGGATCAAGGCGTGCACGCCATGGACACGCATCTTTTTGCGTTATTGGAAATGGCCGCCAAGTACAACCTGAAAAACGTTTACATCCACGCGTTTACCGACGGACGCGACACGGCGCCGCGAAGCGCCCGGCGGTATCTTCAAAAGCTGCAGGATAAAATCGACCAGCTCGGCGTCGGGCGGATCGTTTCCGTGATGGGGCGCTACTGGTCCATGGACCGGGACACGAACTGGGACCGCGTCGAAAAGGCATACCGCGCGATGATAGACGGCGAGGGGCTTCGCGCCGCATCCTGGACCGAGGCTGTCGAAGCCGCCTACGCGCGCGCCGACGCGAGGCTGGCCGAGGCGAAAGCGAAAGGCGAAGAACATGCGGGAATCGTCGAGTCGGACGAATTCATCCTGCCCACGCTCATCGCCGCGGATGACGGCGAGCCGCGCACGATCAAGTCCGGGGACTCCCTTGTATTTTTCAATTACCGCCAGGACCGGGCCATCCAGATCACGAAGGCGTTTGTCGAAGATGATTTCAACTTTTTTCCGCGTCCGCAAAAGCCGGACATCCTCTTTGTGGGCCTCACGCGCTATTACGACGAATTTGAAAACTACGTCCTGCCGCCCATGAACATGTCCAACATCCTCGGCGAAGTTTTAAGCCGCGAAGGACTGTGGCAGCTTCGCATTTCCGAAACGCAGAAATTCGCGCACGTGACCAGCTTTTTCAACTCGAAGCTCCAGGAACCCTATGACGGCGAGGAGCGCATCCTGGTCGACAGTCCGAAGGTTCCGGAAAACGAAAAGCCCGAGATGTCCGCGCCGGTTATTGCGGACTTTTGCGCGCTGGCCCTGAGTGAAGGAATCGCATCGGTTCGAGAGGCCGCGCAGCAGGCCGACAACGTGCATATCTCCGGGCAGTCGGGATTCGAAGAGGAACCGGACCGCCTGGCCGAGACCTATGATGTGGTCGTCATGAATTTCGTCAACGGCGACATGGTGGGGCATACGGGGGATTTCGACGCCGCCGTCAAAGGCGTTGAGGCCGTGGACGGGGCCGTCGGAAGGGTTGTGAAAGCCACGCTGGCGCTGGGAGGCATCGCGCTGATTACGTCCGATCACGGCAACTCGGATCAAATGATCGATCCGGCGACCGGCGAAGCGCAAACGGCGCATACGACCAATCCCGTGGAGTTCATTCTCGTGTCACGCAGGCTCAAAGACGTCAAACTGCGTGAAAGGGGAACCCTGGCCGACGTCGCTCCGACCATGCTGGGTCTTCTGGGCGTCGAGCAACCGGAGGAAATGACCGGAGTCGATTTGATTGTCAGCGACTAGCCAAAGATATTTGAATTTTCGGATCTTGCGATGACAGTTGAAATAATCCGCCCGCGTACATCACGTATGGCGAATATCGCCCTGAGGTGCATAAAGAATCTTGCAATCACAATCTGTGGGGAGTCGTTGAAGCATTTCGCCCAAGCACGCCATGTGTGGCACACCCGCCCTCGGTGTGAAAGGAATGTCTTACAATCCCTTTTGGTTGCGGCCGTTAGGCCGCGATGCGCCACACACGTGTACAGAGCCTAAATCCCGAACCTTGGCCTCAAAATCCTACCGAGAAGTAAATTCCAATATCAGTGGCGTAAGAGACTGATATTCCGATCGCTTGACCTGCTACTTCACGGGATACTTGTCCGGGCGCGCCGGTTTGACCCAGTTGCCATTTTCCAGTTCGTCGACTGCAACCTCGATGGCCTTTTCGAGTTGCGGATCGCGGCCGTCGACGAAATCTTCGGGCAGCAAATCCACGTCGATGTCCGGGTCCACGCCGTGTCCTTCGATCACCCAGTCTCTATTGATGCCGTAGTTGGCGAATTCGGGCATGGTGAAGCCGCCGAAATCGACCAGCCTCTTATCCATTCGGATGCCGATGACGCCGCCCCAGGTGCGCCGCCCGATGACCTTGCCGAGTTTGTACCGGCGGAAAAAGTAGGGAAACAGATCGCCGTCGCTGCCGGCGTGTTCGTTGATGATGCAAACCATCGGGCCGTATATCATCGACCAGGGATAGGTTTCATCGCCGGCGTTGCGGGCCGCGAACATTCCCGCAAGTTCCCGACGCAGTTTTTCTAAAATGATTTCCGACACGAACCCGCCGCCGTTGTAGCGAACGTCCACGACAAGGCCCTGCTTGTCGATTTGCCCATAGAACGCCTTGGAAAACTCCTTGAGGCCGTCCGTGGACATATCCGGCAAGTGCACGTAGCCGATGCGGCCTCCCGTAGCTTCCTCGACTTTTCTGCGGTTGTTTTCCACCCAGGCCCGGTAGCGCAGATCCGTTTCGCTGTATATCGGCACAACGACGATGTCGCGGCCGGCGCGCCCGCCGGCGCTTTTAGCCACGGTCAGGCGGGTCTGGTTGCCCAGCGTATCCTGCAGGAGCCTATAAGGATTATCGGGCGCGATGAGTTCCCGGCCGTTAATCGCCAGAACGAAATCGCCGACCTCGACGTTCAGGCCGGGTTGCATCAGAGGCGAATCGTTGTCCAGATCCCAGGGGTCGGGGGGAAGGATTCGCGCCAGATAATAACGTCCCGATTCCTCATCCAGGGCGAAATCCGCGCCCAGAAGGCCGACGCGGATATTGCGCGCGTAATTCCGGTCGCCGCCCCAGACGTACGTGTGGGAGCTATTCAGTTCGCCGATCATCTCGCCCAGAATGTAGTTCAGATCGTCCCGCGTCGAGACATAGGCCATCAGCGGTTCGTACTTCTTTTTGATGCCGGCCCAGTCGACGCCGTGCATATCCGGGTCGTAAAAGAAATCCCGCTGGAAACGCCAGGCTTCGTTGTAAATCTGCCGCCATTCCGCCATGGGATCCAGAAACATCCTCATATCGTCTAAATTCAGCTTGCCTTCGCCTTTTTTCTTGTCCTTCACATCGGATTTGACGATGCCCACGACTGACTCGTGAACGTAGAGAATTTTTTTCCCGTCGGCGGAAAGCTCGTAGCCGGAAACGGGAGAAATGACGGTCTGCGTCTCGCGCTCTTTGAAATCGAAGCGCACCAGCCTGAAATCCTCCGGGTCTTTTTCCCAGGTTCCGGAAAGCGGGCGCGGCGGCTGGGATATGAAAAACACGCATTCGTCGCCGGCCGTCAGGTTCCGGTAATTGCCGGCGGGCACGGGAAAGGCGACCACGCGATCTTCGATGCCGTCAAGGTCGATGCTCACCTTTTTCACTTCGTTATCGCCTTCGTCATCGTCTTTATCCTTGTCTTTCTTTTTGCCTTTTTCTCCCGCCTCCTCGTCGCTTTCCGGCGCGAAGGGCGAAGGGTCGTCGGCGTTAAGAGTCACCGCGTACACTTTCGTGATGTTCTGGAGGATGTAAGCGGCGTCATACATGTCCATGTATGGCTGGATATCCCTGTTGGACAAAAAGAAAATATATTTTCCGTCCCTGCTGAACGTGGGAAAGCCGTCGTCGATCATGCTTTCCGTCAGGCGATAGGATTTATCGCCGCTTATGGAATAAAGGAATATCGAACAAAGCCGATTGGCTTCGGGTTTTTCATAAACCACCCACCGGGAGTCCGGCGACCACTGATAGCGCTTGATCTCCCAGGCAACGCCCTGGTCGATCTTGCGGGGTTTCCCGCCGTCTGAGTCCACGTAAAACAAACTCTGCGTCTTGTCGGCGAAAAGCAGCTTTTCCGAATCCGGGGACCACATCAGCCCGAAACGATAAACCGCGCCGTCTTCTGTAACGCGTCTCGCTTCGCCCTTGCCGTCTTGCGCCTCGACGTAGATTTCCATCTCGCCGGATTTGTCGCTGAAATAGGCGATCCATTTCCCGTCAGGCGACCAGACGGGCATGCGCTCGCGCACTCCCGAGGTTTTCGTCAGATTGCGCGTGGGGCCTTTCTTCTCCGGCACGGAGAAAATCTCGCCTCTCGCTTCAAAAACCGCGCGAGCGCCCGACGGCGAAATATCCGCCCAGGACATCATGCCGCCGACCCATTCCCATCGGGGCCGCGCGGCGATGCGGTCGCTGGGCGCGGTGATCGCAACGCGCCGGGTTTTTTCCGTGGCCAGATCAAGAACGTGCAGCGCACCGCCGTTTTCATAAACGATTTTTCCCGGTCCCATGCTCGGCCACTTCACGTCGTATTCGTCATGAAATGTGAGCTGGCGCGCCGGGCCGCCGGCCTGGTCCTGTACGAAGATATTGGCGGTGTGATTTCGGTCGGATAAAAAATAGATGTTGTTTTCCTGCCACATGGGAAAGGAATCGGTCCCGGCCCATTTCGTGGCCCGCGTGGTTTTGTTGGCGGCGAAATCGTAGATCCAAACGTCCTGCGCCGTGCCGCCCTTATATCGTTTCCAGGTCCGGTAATCCCGGTCGATGCGATTGAAAGCGATTTTGGTTCCGTCCGGCGAGTAGGAAGCCGCGGCGCCGGCGGGCATGGGCAGAGGCGTCTCCAGGCCGCCTTGCGTGGAGACGGTGTAAAGGCGCCTGAGCCATTCCATCGGTTCCCCCCGGCGCGAGGTGAACAGCACCTTGCCGTCGGGAGTCCAGTCGATGACGCGATCTCTCGAAGGATGAAACGTCAGACACTTGGGTTCGCCGCCCAGAGTCGGAACGAGGTAGACGTTTTCGTTGACGTCGTAATCCCCCGTAAAGGCGATCCACCGGCCGTCGGGGCTGAATTTGGGATGAATCTCCATGCCGTTGGTGTGCCCTGTCACACGCCTGGCCGTTCCGCCTCCTTCGCTGACGACCCACAAATCGCCGCCGTAGGAAAAGGCGATCAGACCGTTGTGGATATCCGGATAACGTAAGAGCAGAGTTTCTTCGGCGGCCGCCGCGCCTCCAAAAAGAAGGCACAGCGCCAACACTCCGGCGATCAACAGGCGCGTTGCGTGATTCATAACGTTTCTCCTAAAAAATTTATTCCCCGGTTGCTGTAAGCGTAGGCGGTCCGTTCAGTCAAAATCTATTCGCCGCGCATGTCAACTGCGTGGGTCGTGGTTAGTGGCCAGTTGAAGGGTCTGGAGTCATGGATCAGACACCGCTTACGGAGCCTGATCTGGAAGCACTGGCATAGAGGCCGCCGCTACAGGGAACTCCGCAAGCGCGGAGCGACGGTGTCGGCGGCGTGGAGCGTGGCCAACGGTTCTTGTGGTCCCTGGAGGGCCGGAGGATCGAAGATCATGAATCGTGTGTTTTCCAACTCCTACTTCAGATCGTTGGGACTTCCGAGTCTTGTGACGAAGGAGTAAGCTTAATCCGTCCGAACCGCCGTGGTACGGACCCGTATGCCCGGTGGTGTGACAGGGAAAGCCCGCGAGGGCCTACCTATGTCGATCATCCGCAGCAGCCGCCGGTGACTTTGCCTTCGGGCCATCCGGCTTCCTCGTCGTCTTGCGCGACGGGGCTGTCGCCGCTTAGGCACAAGTCGTTTTCCTCGTCGCAGGTTTCATCTTCCGCGCACGGATATCCCGTCTCCGTGCATTTTTGCTCGGCCGCATCGCAGTAGGTTTCGCCGTCGCAAAAAAGTCCATTATCTGCGCACGGATCGCCGGACTGGGCGCACTCGTCATTTTCCTCGTCGCAACTTTCTGCGCCGTTGCAAAACAGGCCGTCATCGGCGCACGGTTCACCGGTCGTCTCGCACAGATCGCTTTCTTCATTGCATGACTCCGTGCCCGTGCAAAACAATCCGTCGTCGGGGCAGGGATCGCCGGAGGACGCGCACAGATCGCTTTCTTCGTCGCAGGATTCCACGCCGTCGCAAAACACGCCGTTATCGGCGCAGGGATCGCCGGAGGACGCGCACAGATCGCTTTCTTCGTCGCAGGATTCCACGCCGTCGCAAAACACGCCGTTATCGGCGCAGGGATCGCCGGTCGCATGACATTCCTGTAAATTCTCATCGCAGGATTCTTCCCCGGTGCAAAAAAGTCCGTCGTCGGGGCAGGGCGGATCGCCGTCCACGCACACGCACTGGCCCTCGCAGGTTTCTTCGCCGTTGCAATAAAGCCCGTCGTCGCACTGTGCGTTTTCGGTGCATTCGCACACATGGATCATGTAGGCGAATGCGTCGGTGCTTTCCGAATACGAATTCCACCATCCGCGAAAAGAAATACCCGCTTCGACGGGCGCGGAGGATTGCAGATGCGTCGTTTCCGAGCGCCAGCAGGCCAGAGGCGTATCGGTTTCGCGAAGGTATAGGGTTTCGCCGGCGTTTAGGGTCACGTTATACGTCCCGCCGCCTCCCAGGCACTCGAAGTCCAACTGGTTGCCGTCGCTGTAGGACGCGAAAAAGGCCTGGTGCGTCGGACCGCCGTGGGAGTCGATTGCGCCGCCGCGCGTATACAGTTCACGCACGCCGAAGCTTTCCGGCGCCAGAGGTATGGCGAATTCCCATTCGCGCCATGTTCCGCCCCAGGGATCGGTCCCGGAGATGCTGGAAAGATACACCGCCAGAATAGGACCGTCCGCCGATACGATCTGCTCCGTCGCCGTGTTAAATGCCCACACGTCCCCGGCGTTTAGAATTTGCTGGCCGGCGCCGATGTTGACCGTGACGCCGTCGGCGCCGGAGACCACGTACACGCCGCTGTTGTCCGTGGCGCTTGGGTGCGTGTATCCGTGCTGGTTCGGCGAGACGTAGAAAGTGTCGTAGGAGTGTGTGGGCGCGACGGCGAAGGCGTAGGTGTGATGATATCCGCTTGCGCCCCACTCGGCTTCGACGAAATAGAAATCGTTTGCCGACCACAAGTGCCCGCCGGCGGCGGCGGCGAAAACGTGGTTGTCACCCTCGTCAAGGTTGAAGGCGTCATCCGCCGTTCCGTCGTTGTTCGCATCGTAATAAATCACGCAGCCGTCGTTGATGGAAAGCACCGCGGCCTGGCTTGCGTCGATGGGCGCGTAATAATCGTCCCCGATGGATTGCTGGGGTAACAATTCATAGCGCAGGCCGCCGTCTTCGTACGTGCCGTAATCGGAAAAGCGATAAGTGTATATGAGCTGCAGGGGATAGTCGGCGACGATTTTCGAACCTGGCAATGGCGTAAAACTCATGCCTTCGGAGGCCATGAGGTCGTAGGTATTGTCCACGACGCCGTCGTTTTCGATATCGACTTCCACGTGATTGTTGTCCGACAGGCTGCTGCCGCTCACGCTGTTGGCGTGACCGCTCGGGCCGGCGATTTCATTGGTGTAGCTGACCCAGTATTGGACTTCGGCCTGCGTGGAGGCTGCCGAAAACATCCCGGCGATGAGAATCACCACGGCAATTCGCGCGCGTTTCATAGCTTGCCCCGCTTCGTCGTTGTGTATGCGATTTTTTACAAGTTTGCGCCTGCTGACAAAAACATATCAAAACGCGCGGGCGATGTATAGTTTGAGGCTACGGCGCCGGGGATTCGGCGAAATGCATGTAACGAACGCTCTCGCTTTCATGTTCGATGGCGGCGATGTGCGGGCGGCCCTGGCTGTCGATGTCCATGGAAAGCATGGGCCAGGAGACGTAAGAGCTTCCGTCAATTTGCGTGAAGTTCCATTGACCCGAACGGTTTGTCGCGTAGTAAAGATTGCCTGAGCCGCTGTCCACGTACGCGATGTGAATATTGTCGCAGGCGTCCACGCCCATGTCCAGTATGGTCGGCGTTCCCATGGCGCCGATGTTGCTTCGGGTCCAGACGCCGCCGGTGCGCTCGGCCAGCATGATTCTCGGCAAAGCTAAATTGGAATACGCAACCACGGGCGTGTTGTCGTTCAGCACCTCGATGGCCGAACCGGCGGGGATGGTCAGGAGAGGATCGAGGTCCTCGAATGTCCAGTTCCCGTTTTGCCTGAAACCGTATTGATAGGGCGTCGGATCCCAGGCGGCGTTTTCGGTGAAGATGATATGCGGCTCGTTGTTTTGATCAACCGCGATATCGAGTTGGGCGCCGCCGGTATATATGTCGACGGAGTGGTTAAGTATCCGGTACCACAACAGGCCGCCGTCGTAGTTGCTGACAGCCACAGTCGCGTCGAATTCGTAGGTGTTCGGCCGAAATGCCGTAAAAAGATCGCCGGTCGGGCCGTGCTTGAGCATCGTGCCGTCCATGGCGAATTCAACTAAAATGAACCGCGAATTCCATCCCGAGCCGTTGGAGTAGGCGTGGACCAGCCTTGCGTATGATGATGTATAATCCGCAAAAACGGCCGCTATGTGGATCATACCGTCGGGCGTGATGGTGATACTCGGTTCATAAAACATGGGATTCAGCATCGGCGGCGTTTCAAACTGCCAGCCTCTGCCGGAGCGCACGGCATGGACTATGCCCGGTCCCAGGTTTTCATCGGCAAAAACGACGTGGGGTTGATCGGCGGCGTCTACGGCCAGCGAGACACGGAAACTCGGAATCCGCGTATCATCGATGGATTCAACGAACCACTGCCCGTTGCCCTGGCAAAACTCGGAATCGTCATCCGCATCGTCGTCGGCATCGTCATCGACATCATCGTCAACATCGTCGTCGGCATCGTCATCGACATCATCGTCAACATCATCGTCGGCATCGTCATCGGCATCATCGTCAACATCGTCGTCGACGTCGTCGTTCACATCATCATCGGGCGAAGCCGTGTCGTCATCGGCATCGGGGTCATCATCATCCGGATTGCCGTAGCTATTCGTGTCATCATCCGTGGAATCAGAATCCGAGGAATCGGAATCCGTTGAAGGATCATCGCCGCAGGCGATGGTCATAATGGAGGCGAGAATCATAACGCAAAGGGTGAGGGAAAGAGCGAATTTCATGTCAGGCTCCGGTCAATGAATTTAAATACGCATCAAAACGTGCTGATTAGCGGAAACACTCAGTTTCACGAAGCACGGTTCTCATGCAAATACCATTTCCTTTTTGCCCCTGATGAAAACGAGAATGGAAATGTCATATTCGTTTTATGATAACTCATAAACTCCAACGATGCGAGCCTCGGGAATTATCGCATATTTTTCATGAAGCAAAGGTTCTTCAAAATTCAAAGTCCATTGTCCCGATATCCCCAATTCCCGCCCGGCAATCGTGATATGCGCCATGGCGATTCCGGCATCGACATTCTGAAAGTTCAAATCCTCCGCCCGGTCTTTGGCGATCACGTCCGGATACTTTTTTTGCAGCGTCGTCAGGACGCAAAGCACGATTCGCTTTTCGTCGTAAATATAATGGCAGGGTTGCATATTGCTGGCGGACGGCGACCACCGGGCCGCTTCGAAGAGTTTGCGATAAGGAGAGTCCTCCGGCAGCTTTGCGGACGCCCCTCGGCCCCACTTATCGTGGAAAAACCTCTTGTCGAAAGGCGCTCGTCCGTCGGCTTTGATGGCCGAGCGCATGGTTCTTTCGGCGAATCTCGGTTTTGCCGCATATCCGAAAGGCGCCACGCAGATGATCCTTTCGTTGTCATGCATGGAAACAAGCTGATCCAGGATGCTTTTTTTGAAGAATCCGCCGACCCAGCAGGCGCCCAATCCTTCCTTCACGCATTCCAGCATGAAGTGTTCGAAGACATAGCCGAAGGCGACCTGATCGTTTTGTCCGCATTCACAGACGCCGATGGCGTAGTAGGGTGGATTCTTCATGGATCCGTAGGAGCCGACGATGCCGGTCATGGCGGATTTTACTTTATCCGTCGGCATCACGGCGATCCTCTGGCGCAGATCGTTCAAGCGGGGATATTTTGCGTAAGCTTCGATGAGTTTTTTTACCAGTTCGTCGGACACCGGCGTTTTCAAATATGTTCGTACGCTTCTGCGCGAGAAAATGGCATCGAGGTTTTTCATCGTTTTCAATTCCGGTTTGTTAAAAAGATTATCCTAATGCGCGACGCCCTTAAGCTTAGTTTTGCATTTCCAGCCCGTCAAACATTCGGGCCGGGTCAGGACTGCCGGAGAGTTTCCTCGCCACTCGCAAAATCAATGATTCCTTAATCTGTTTTTCTTTAAGTCCCTGACGGGACCATAAGGAAATTGACATTTGGTTGCGGCCGAATGGCCGCGAGATGCCACGCACGTTTGCAGGGCCGAAATTCACCCGCTTACTCATTCGCCTTCGCTGACGCTTCAGGCGAATTTGCCGTGCGCGGCTTTTGTTTGTCCTCAGCACATTTTTAACCGTAAATGAGAATAACGACGCATCGAGATGTATTTGACAAGTAGCTACTCCAGTCGGGGCCTACGTCATGAAACCGGGTTTTTACGGATCCCCGAAGAAAATGGGGAGAAAATTGTAGTACGCAGTCTACAAATCTGTCATTCCGAGCGAGTCCGTCAGGACGAGTCGAGGAATCCCTTAAACGATGCGTGTTTATCATTTTACAGTGTACATCATGGCAAGGCGGCAGCGCCTCATTGAAGGGATTCCTCCGCTACGCTAAAGCTCCGGTCGGAATGACAAAGTCGTCGCCTTGCCCTTTGGTTTTTCGCGTGATAACAAATATGCCGCTTTGTTGATCCACAGTTATTTCGCCGAGGTCATTTCATTATGATATCCAACAAAAAACGCTTGATGCCGATACCGGTTCTTTTCGCGTTGGCCATGGTTCTTTTCGTTCCGGCAATTTACGCCCTCTATCACGACGACGTCGGATCGTCCGTTTCCTACGAGGTCATGCCGCAAAAAGTCATCAAAATGAAAATTCCGAAAGTCGCCTTGACGGCTTCGGAGGAAGCAAAACTGGTCGAGGGAAAGCCGGTTTGCAAACTCCTCGATTCCGACGCCGGTTTGAAAAGCGGATTCATGCGCGTGTTTCTGCCTTATCCGCCCTCAACGGTCTGGGGCGTTATCATGGACATCAAGCATTTCGATCTCGTGTCCGCCGATTATCCGAAGAACGGCTCGCTGACTTCCAAGAGGCGTAGTTTCATGCCCTACGTCTTCGACTCGAAGGTGTGCGGCGATAAAAATCAATACCTCTATCAGCTCCTGGTCATGCCCTTCGTGGATCCGCGGCATTTCGCCCTGACGCGATACGGAAACCGGCGGGGATTTCCCTGGGAAAGCCACTGGCGCCAGACCAAGGATCTGAAATGTCAGGACGAGTGGAATCCTGAAATGAACAAATTTCGGGAAGATGCGGTTTTGACGACGAAAAACGACGGGGCGTGGCATCTGTCGCCGCTGCCGAAAAAGTACGTGAAGACCAAAGAGGATTTGCTCAAGACCGATTGCGTATATTTCGTGGACACGAACCCCGGCGGCAATCTGGGCGCGATTTTGCCCATCGTCAACAAGGCCACGAAAATCGCCATGCCCGCGCTGGCCGACAACGTGATTTTCCATTGCGAGCGCTGGGAAGACCACTTGAAAAAGCACCACCCGGCGGCGGATTACAACGCGTGGAAAAAGGAAATCGCCGATTATAAAAAGGCCGTGGGATACGCGGACTAAGCAAAAAGTTAAATGACTCGAATAATCCGAGCGCCCTGCCCGGATTATTTTTTTTCGTCAGCCGACCAAGTTGTGGTATACTCCTTTCTTTAGGAACCGCAAAAGCGGTTTGAATGTCATACACGCAAGGGGCAAAAGCGAAAGGAGCTGCCTCGTGCGTGATTTACAGTCCTTTTCTTCCGCCGGTAATTCCCCATTAGCCGCATCCTTGAATTCATCCGAGATGCATTCTTTATCGAAATGGAGCTTTGGTTTAGGAACGGATGGTTTTATTCCTTCCGAAATCGGAGAGACGACGTCGGCTGACGCATTTCAAACGGCCATGCGACCCCGGAATCGAAAAAGCGCCAAAGCCTCCGAGATCCTGAAAAAAGAAACCGCGATTTTTTTGGCGCGCAGAAACAACTGGGCGAAGATCGCCGTGACGGGATTGTTCATCACATTTCTGGCCACGCTGGAACCTATGGCTTTGATCCCTGAAATAGAAAAACGCGATCCATATATCAATCCAAATGATTTTGCGACTCCCACACCCGCGCCGCATAAAAAGCCTCCTAAAAAGGTTATCGACAAAAAGGCGACGCCGACTCCGGCGCCTTCAAGCGCTAAAAACTCACCACCGAAATTGAATCAGCTTCACCGCAATAATCCGCTGGATTCGGCCATCAACGTAGTCCTTGATTTAGAGCGCGCCGAAAGCTCGGATTCCGGCGACGTACATATCGCCGTGACCAATCATAGAGGGGATTCCGCGGGCAACGGTTTCGCTTTTGTTCCAACGCTCGGTGGAGACAGGGGAGGTTCCGATAACGGCATTGACGCCGGCGCGCAATTTACGTCGCGCATTAGAACAGACAATGCAACCCCGGCGGTGTCCGGACGTTGGGTGAAGGTCAGCCTGGTGGGCTCGATTGCCCAGTACCAGGTCAGGTGCCTGAACAATCCCGGTGAGCACACATACGGCAATATAAAAATCAAATGCTTGAACAATGTCATCGTGGCAGCGTGGCAAAGAAATTGACCGCAAGCCGGGCGGTTATAGCCCTTTTGTTTTCGCGATATCGTTGACCAGGCTGATGATCTGACCCAGATCGAAAGGTTTATTCAGATAGGCGAGGGCCTGATCCATCAGGCCTTTTTCTTCCAGCTCATCGCGCAGTCCGCCGTGGCCGCTGCAAAAGGCCACTTTGACTTGTGCGTTGAGTTTTTTCATTTCGAGAAAAATCTCTTCGCCGCTCATGCCCGGCATGACCAGATCGAGTATGATCAAGTCGAATTTATCCGGATCCTCGGAAAAAATTTTCAGGGCTTCTTTGCCGCCCGCGGCCGCGTGAACATCGACGCCGATGCGTCCCAGGGCGGCTTTGCAAAAATCCCTGACCAGCGGTTCGTCGTCGACGACCAGCACGCTGGTTCCGACCAGATTGACTCCCGTCCGAGCTTTTTCGGCGGTTTTTACTTTGGGCAGCGGAAGGTAAACCGAAACCTCGGCGCCTTCGCTGGAAACGCTCTTAATGTTGATGGCGCCTTTCATTTCGGTCACGATGCCGTGCACGGCGGACAGACCCAGTCCCCTCCTCATGCTTTTCGTGGTGAAAAAAGGCTCGTAGATGTGGGGCATGTCCTTATCATCGATGCCGATGCCCTCGTCGATAATCGTTAATACGAGATAGTCGCCTTCCGTGAGGCCGGGAATCTCGCGTTTTCGAACTTTTTTATCGGTGACTCTGACCTGGATGACGCCGCCTCCGGGCATGGCTTCCCAGGCGTTTTGAAGCAGGTTTCCGGCCAGTTGCTTCATGTAGGAAGGATCCGCCGCGAGATTCAATTCATCCGTGGATGTGGTGAGTTGTATCTCCACGTCCTCGTCCACCATCCGCCGGGAATTCTCCACGGCTTTTTGAATAATCTCGATGGCGTTGACGATTTTCGTTCTTCCCTTGCCGCCCCGCGCCGTGGCCATGAGTTGCTGTGTGAGATCGACGGCGCGCTGCGTCGCCGTGTCGATTCGCTCGATGGGGCTCCATAAGGCGTCGTCGCTGCTGACCTGCGCCTTCATCAGGCTGATGTTGCCGACAAGGCCGACCAGAATGCCGTTGAAATCGCCGGCAATTCCCTCGGCGATGCCCCGCAGCATTTCCAGATTGTATTCCCGCTCCTGGTCCTTCGGTTTTTCCAGATCCGTGATATGGCGCGCGATGCCGACGACGCCGCCGAAAGTCCCGTCGTCCTCGATACAGGGGCCGTAGTTCAGGGCGAAATGCAGGATGCTTCCGTCCCGGTGCAACATGCGCACGCGTTCCGCCGTTCCGCTGAAGCCCTCGCGGGTTTTGACCAGGATTTGAATGAAATCCTTCACATCGTCTTCATAGACAAGCTTGTAGGCGTATGTCCCGACAAAATGATCGGGAGGATAACCCATAATGTGTTCAATGGCGTCGCTCAAGTAGGTGAGGGATCCGCTGGAATCGGTCATGAAAAGCACCGTATTTTTCAGTTCCTCGATCAGGGACAGAAAACGGGCCTTGTATTTCAGACTTTTTATTTCCTCCGGCATCGGCAGCTTGGATTTTCCGACAAAAATACACTCGCCCTTTTGATCGTTATCGGATTTGACGTGCAGAACCTTGAAACGGGCTCCCGGATGAAACGGTTCGGGCATCTGGCTGGCGCTTTCGGGCGTGGGGACCGTCGCTTCGACGGCGTCGTCGCTTGCCGCCGCCTTTTTAAAGCTTTCTTTGATGAATAATGTCGACAGATCGTCGAATATTTCCCGAAAAAAATGGTTTTCAACAGGCCACTTATCCGAATCGACGGCTGCCTTGAAATCCTCATTGGCGAAAATGAGGCGAAGGTTCCCGTCCACGGCGAAAATCGGCGTATCAGCCAGATCGGGGGCATAAAGACAGATATTTTCCTTCAAGAGTCAGACTCCGGGAATTTCACTTACCGTTTGAAATCTTGATCAATAATTAGCATAATAGCTTCACAAGTCACAATAAGTCGCTTTTCAACATCGGCATTCTTCGCTAGTGTCATGAGGCCGAATATGGAGAAATTATATGTCCTCCGTGCAAAGGATTTTCAAAAACTCCGCCGTTTTGGCCGGAGGGCGGATTCTGACCAAGGCCGGGTCCCTTGTTTTCCTGGGTTTTGTCACCAGGGCGCTGGGCGAAGACGGTTTCGGCAGATTTTCCAGCGCCATGGCCCTGGTCGGACTCGTCGAGGTTCTGCCCAACTACGTGGCGCGCCCCTTTATCATTCGCTATGCGGCCCGGCGGCAGGAAAAATCCGGCGATTTCATCTCCGGCGTGCTGACCACGAATTTTTTTCTTTCCATCATACTCTTTGGGTGTTTTTTCGCCGTCGTTCCGTTTCTGGGATACGCCCGCGAGGCGCAAATTTCAGCCTATATCCTTGCTTTCAGCCTGCTTTTTTCCTCGATGACCAACAGCTATCACGCGCTGTACAACGGCCGGGAGCGCATGGAATTCTCGGCCATGGTCGACGTGTTCAATACGATTCTGACCATCGCCTTCGGCGCCGCCGTTTTGATATGCGCATTGGGCGTCGTCGAGTTGACCGGCGCCTATGTTCTGGCGCGCGTGGCGACGTTTTTCTTTGCGCGTAGGCTCGGACGCCGCCTGCTGGCCGATAAAAGATTTCGCCTGCCGGATCGCGCCCTGCTCGGATCCATGCTCACCGGCGCGTGGCCGTTTTTCATCACGCAGCTTTTCATCATTTTTTATTGCCGCGCCGACATCGTGATGCTTTCCTTCATGGATTCCGTAGTGGACAAGGAAGTCGCCGTGGGGCGTTACAATACGGCCTACAAACTCATGGAAGCCCTCGGGCTCGTGACCAGCGCCTTCGTCATGTCCGTTTATCCCGTCCTGGCCCGAAAATTCATGAAAGGGACCGAAGGCGTTTTGGTCACGTTTCGAAAATCCCTGCGCGTTCTCGTCGGCCTGACCATGCCCGTGGCCGTGGGGACCACTATCCTGGCCACGCAGATTATGGGAGCCTTTTTCGGCGAGCCGTTCGCCGTGGCCGGCGCCGCGCTTCAGATACTCATCTGGGGACAGGTCTTGGATTCCATCAATCCCCTGTGCGCCTCGACACTGCGTGCGCTGGATCGTGAAAAGGAACTGGCGAAAATCACCGGCGTATGCGCCATGTTCAACGTAGGGCTCAATATTTTTCTCATCCCCAAATACAGCTACATGGGCGCCGCATACGCCACGCTTTTCAGTTATGTTCTCGTTTTCTCCTGGAGTTATTACAACCTGCGCAAATCCCTCGGCAAGCTTGAAATTGCCGGGATCATCGCCCGGGCCGCCGCCGCGGCCCTCGTTATGGGCGCGGGCGTATGGTGGACGGCCCGGTTCGGCCTTTTCACGGCGATTCCCGTCGGCGTCGGCATTTACGCCGTGGCGGCTTTCGCCTTCGGCGTCGTGACCAAAGACGATCTGGTATTATTTCGCAATCTGGTCAAAAAACGGGCCTGAAACAAACCGAAGGGGCCAGGGGCATAGCCACTGGCGAAATATATTTCGTGGTGTAGTTATTCTCATTTACGGGTTAGGAAAGATTGTGCAGATGAAAAGCAAACACAGCCGAGGCTCGTGCTTCGCAGCGAAGCGCCGCTTCGCAGAGTAGTAGCGGCTGTACCACATGCGACGCGCCAGAGAAAAACGGTTTGCCGGCCACAGCGTGTGTGGCACAGCCGCCCTCGGCTGTGCGGGAGTGGGAGCGGGAGCCGGCATTCCACGACACGATCAACCAATGAATCGGTCATCCAAAACTCATCGCCTCTTTGTGATCGCCTTGCTGCTTTGCGTGGCGCTCTTTTCGGGAATCGCGCAGGCGCAAACATCCGGCGACATGGCCTTCATTCCCGCCGGCTCCTTTGTCATGGGGCACGGCGACCGGCCGCCGCTGGGACCGCGGCGCAAGGTCACGCTTAAGGCTTTTTACATCGACCGCACGGAAGTCACGCTGGGGGCTTATCGCAAATGCGCCGAGGCCGGGAAATGCATGATCAACGCCGAGATCGACAATCCCAATTTTGATAATGATGACTATCCCGTCACACTGGTTTCCTGGAACGACGCGGCAAGCTACTGCGCTTTCGCCGGCAAACGGCTTCCCACGGAGGCCGAATGGGAGCGCGCCGCGCGGGGAGCCGAAGGAAGAACTTATCCCTGGGGCGAACAAAAACCCGGCGGCCGGGCGAATTTCGACGCAAGCACACCGGATAAAAAGCATCGTTTTGTTTACCCGGCGGCAAGCTTTCCCAAAGGCGCCACTCCCGAAGGCGTTTACGATTTGGCGGGCAACGTGGCCGAGTGGACCGCCGACGCATATATTGCGGATTACCACGCACGTACGGCGACGACCGATCCCAAAGGACCGCCGCAAGGTCTGACGCGCACCGTGCGGGGCGGCGATTTCCGCTCGGATTTCGAGAAGATCAGAGCCTTTGAGCGCGACGGAAACCGCACCGAACCCTCCAGGGGATACCGGCTCGGTTTTCGCTGCGCGAAGGATGCCGAGTGATGAGAAGAAGGATTATCGCAGCGGTTTTGATTCTGATTGCGGCATGCGTGTTGACTATCGCCGTAGCTTCCTGCGGTAAAAAACCGGCTCCCAGCCGCATGGTCCGTATCCCCGGTGGGCGCTTTGACGCCGACGGCCTTCCCTATGAAATGGGCTTGCATCCGGTCCGTGAAATGGAAATCAACAGCTTTTTCATTGAAGTCACCGAAGTTACAGTCGCGCAATACAAGCAGTGCGTACGCGCGGGAAAGTGCGGGAGGCGGCGCGGCGCGATCCCGGCGGCGCTTAATCACCCCGAGCAGCCGGCCGTCATGATCACGCAAAAAGACGCCGCGGCTTACTGCGCCTATGTCGGCGGGCGGCTGCCCACGGAATGGGAGTGGGAAAAGGCGGCGAAAGGACCGAAGGGAATGCGTTATCCATACGGCGATCGGTTTCGCGCCGACGCCGCAAATACGGCCTACGCTTCCATGCGGTCCGTCAATGACAGGTCTTATAGATTCGCGGCGCCGCCGGGTTCCTATAAAGAGGATTTGTCGGGCTATGGAGTTATGGATATGGGCGGCAACGTGGCTGAGTGGACATCGAGTACGTCGCCGAGCGGCGAGGTCGTCGTTCGCGGAGGTCACTGGTACTCCGAAAAAGCGCAGAGCGCCAATTATTACCGTGAATTTGTTCCCACAGGCGATTTGATGAGCAACACCGTCGGTTTTCGCTGCGCCAAAGACGCGGGCTGACTAGGGCAGCGGCCCGTAACAGTGTTTCCATTTTTCGGCGGCGCGCATCAGTTTTTGATATCCACCTGCATTGATGAATTCCTTGCAGGTCTTGCAGTAGCAGCAGCAACTGCCGATGAATTTCGGATCATGTTTCATGTTTCATGTTTCACGCGTTCCCATTCATTGCGACGAATACAGTTATGACGTGACAAATTATAGAATAAATCGATGCGTCCCGTCAGGAATTATGATTCAACCGTCCGCGATTTATTCATACGATTTCATGACGCCAAAAAGCTTATTCGCTGTTCGACGCGCACCCGCGAGCGGCAGAATTCGTCTGAGCGCAAGCGAAGGCGAATGAGCGAGCGCTCAAATGGCGAGAAACCGGCAAACGAGGTCTTGAGGCAAACGGAATACGACACTATGATGCGCGGCGTGAGGATTAATGAATTTATGGCAAATCAGGAATCGGAAAACGCGTTGGCATACGATGGGGGAAAGAGGCATTCCGTCCAGGGCGTGATTTCGTTCCTGCTGGCGATCACGCTTCTCACCGCGCTTTTGGCGTTGATATTGATCCTCGGCCCTTCCTACGTGTGGGCGATGAGACAGCACATGGGATTCGGATCCGCCTCGGTGGTATTGGGATGCGGGACCGCCATGGGGGCATTTCTCATTTTAACCGGCATCGGGCTGGGGCTCTCCGGTCTGGCGAAGCCCGATTCCAAACGCTTCTATTCCGTTCTGGGAATCATCGGAAATTTGATCTGGGCCGCCATTATCATCTTGCTGATGCTGGTCGATTAAGCTTCAAGTCAGCCGGTATTCATCCTTCCTGTTTCTTCCGTCATCCTTTCAGATCAGTCGGACTTCGGGGCATGAGGATTCGACGATTGCGCCGATGGCGGCATGGGCAAGCGCGCCGTTATCCCGGAGTTCTTTGACCATTTCCTGCGCCCGATCCTTCGGCGCGCACAAAAGCAGGCCGCCGCTGGTTTGCGCGTCGGAAAAAACGATCCGCTCGACCTCGGGAAGGTCGGTCACCAGAGCCTGTCCGGCGTGTTCGAGGTTTCGCATCGAGCCGCCGGGAACGGCTTTTTGTTCAATGAATCCCCGCACGCCGTCCAAAACGGGCAGCGCGGATGCGTGCACTACGGCGCCGACCCCGGATGCGCGGCATATATCCAGAAGATGATTGACCAGGCCGAATCCGGTGATGTCCGTGGCGGCCCGTACGTCGTATTTCGAGGCGATCTCGGCGGCGTATTTGTTGAGGGTGTGGGCTGTTGCGATGACGGCGGCGATCTGCCGGGGCGAGGCGTTGCCCGACTTGATCGCCTTGGACAATATCCCGGTGCCCAGGGGCTTCGTCAGAATCAGAACGTCTCCCGCCCTGGCTCCCGCTTTGGTCCACATCTTTTTCGGATCGACGACGCCGGTCACCGCGAGGCCGTATTTCGGCTCTTTGTCGTCGATGCTGTGGCCGCCGATAATGGGTGCGCCGGCCTCGGTGCATTTGTCCTGCCCGCCGCGCAATATCTCCGCCAGAACGTCCAGGCCCGGCAGGCCTTCTTCGGGAAATGCGATGATGTTCAGCGCGGTGATCGGCGCAGCGCCCATGGCGTAGATGTCGGACAGGGCGTTGGCGGCGGCGATGCGGCCGAATTCATAAGGATCGTCGACGATGGGAGTGAAAAAATCCACCGTCTGCACCAGGGCGAGGTCTTCAGTCAGTTGATACACGCCCGCGTCGTCCACCCCGTCCACGCCGACCAGGACCTTGGGATGCTTAATAACCGGAAGCTTCGCCAAAACCTTCGCCAGACCCGCCGGCGAAATTTTGCACGCTCACCCGGAGCCGTGGCTATATTGCGTCAGACGTTTTTGCTCGCTCATGGCTTTCCCAAAACAAAAGGGCGGCAAATCAACCGCCCTTGCATGCTTGCGCAAATTGAAAATTTGTCAACCGCGCGGCGTTACGCCGTGGCCTGTGCCGCGGGAGGCGTGAACCGGCGCGCCGCCATCTGCTGATCGAGCATGAACATGCCGTTTTGGCCGCCCTCGACTTTCTTAAGCATATTCAAAACATCTTCGGCGCTTTTCTCCTCTTCAACCTGTTCGTTGACGAACCATTGCAAAAAGTTGAATCCCGGGTGGTCCTTTTGCGCGGATGCAAGATCCACCAGCGCATGGATTTTCCCCGTAATGAACTGCTCGTGCTTCAAAACGTCCTCGAAGGCTTTGACGGCGCTTGTCCACTTCCCTTTGGGCTTGGCCAGGGCCAGCATCTCCACGCGTCCGCCCCGGTCCATGATATGCGTGTAGAATTTTTCGGCGTGCGTCATCTCTTCCAGAGCCTGCACGCGGAGCCAACTGGCGAATCCGGGCCATCCTTCCGCCGCGAACCATGCCGCCATGGACCAGTAAAGATAAGCCGATCCCGTTTCATGGTTGATCTGCTCGTTAAAACTTTTTTGTATCTCTGAGTTCAGCATTTTTCCCCCGCCTTTCGATGCTTGAATCATATTTCGATGAATTCAATTCCTTTGTTTTTACGTGTTCAATGAGCCAATCTATGGCTGATTCGAAAAGTACATGAATCGGCTCGGCGCATGTATGATCAAGATCATGTTGCATCGGAATTCGAGATTGCGCGTGGGATTGCGGGGAAAGCCTGAACCCATAGCTCGCGCTATAAGCTAAATCCTTAACTGAATCACCAGCAGCAGGCTCCGTCGCCGTTATCGTCATCGTTCGATGCGTTCTCGGCGTTACCGTCATCCGGTTGCGCGTCGTCATCATCTCCTTCGTCGTTGTCATCATCGAGGTCCGGCGGATCGTCATTCGAATCGTCATCAGGCGAAGCCGTATCGTCATCCGAATCATCGTCGGGCATTTCGCCGATGAACTCGACGCCCGCGCGCATCAACATGACGCCGACTTTGCCGTGGCTCATGGAAGACTCCCACGTTCCGTCGATCTTGTACCAGATACGGTCCACGGGAGCGGAATCGGCGTCGAATCCGATATAGGGTCGTACGCTGTTGGGATTGACGTATTCAAAGCCGATGAAAACCTCGCCGGATTCTATGGGACCTTGCAATTCCGCGACGTAGGAAAGGTCGACAGTGTTCCATGAATTGCTTTCACCGATGCCGATCAGATCCGAACGAAAGATCGGAACATCGCTTTGCGGAATTCCGTCGGCGACTTCATCGTAATAAACCACGAGCCGGTGCGGCGTGTATGGATAAGAATCCGGAGAATCGCCGTTGCGCCACGAGAAATCCAGTAGCCGTACGGGATAAAGCTTCGGTTGGAAGCCCTGGACCAGGCTGCATGGCGTGCAGTTGATATAAAACTCGACTTCCGGATCGCCGTCGTCATAGCCCATCACCGTTTCCGGTGTTTCATCGGCATAATGATCGTCAGGCAGTCCTTCGATCACCGGATACTCGAAGACATCGGATAATATATCTCCTCTTCCGTAGCCCGCCTGCAGGCCGCCGAACATGAAAAAGCGCCCCTGGTCGTCGAAGGCGCCGCTGGTGGGTCCCAAGGCCTTGGGAAGAAGCAGCGTATCGAATGCCCAGTCGCCTCCCGATTCGATGGACCGGTAAATCACGCTGTAATCCGAGGCAATATCCCCGATCGGACCGAATTTCCATCCTCCCACCATGTATTCGTATTCGCCGAAATGGTCATAGGCCGTTTCGATCCGGTCATAGGGTAAAGCAATATCGTCATGCCAGTCATTGGCCTCGATGTCGTAAAAACTGATATTCGAGAGGCTGACGACCCGTATCGTATTTTTGTGGTAAATGGCGCGGACGCTCCAGAAAGGATGGAGAAAGCGGGCGAGTCCCGACGATGTCCATTCGTTTTCGTTGATATCATAGTATTGGACTTTCATGGTGGGAATGAAACCGCCGTTCATCCCGCCGACGATCCAGACGCGGTCGCGATCCGGATCGCAAACGCATCCCGGCGTTAAAAGGCCGCTTTCATCATCCATGGGCGCTCCCATGGTCCACTGGTCCGAGGCGATATCATAAATCTGCATCGCGTTCGTCAGAGTTTCAAAATCGTCTTTATAGCCGCCGACCATGTATATTCGGCCGTTTAACAGACATACGCCGCCGCCGGTGGCTGACTCGACAGGCTGCGCGTAGTCGTCTTCCCACGCATCTGTCGCCGGATTGTAACTCATGACGCCGTAGATCAGGTCTTCGTTGTTGTTGCCGCCGACGGACCAGAAAACATTATTATCCGGATCGAAAATTGCGGTGGCCAACAAGATATCCACGGGCGCCTCCGCGCCGGTAAACCACGTCCTGCGCGCGAACAGTTCCAGGGTTGCGACGTCTTCTCCCGCTGTTGCCGTAACCGTGATGAAATCGTTGATGGCCGTGCCGTTTGTCGGAAGGCGCACCGATAACGTTACGCGGACTTTATCGTTTGCGGGAGCGGATGCCTGATCCGGACACGAAATGGCCCAGCCGTGGAAATCCGAATAGGCCAGATATACGGTGCGGGCCGAATCGGCGTGGTTTCTTACGTTGAAAGTGAATTCGATTGTTTCGCCGGGCGCCGCCTGTTGTCTGAGATCGGAACCGGTCAGTTCCAGTTCCCCGGTGATTTCCGCGGTTGCCGAGACCGGGCCGTAGATAAACAATGCCGACGCGAGGAAAAAAATAACGGATGCTTTCATATTAATAGTCCATTTCAAGTTTTGCGTGAGTAATTCGTAAAAAACCGGGATCGATGATTATACTGACGGGATACCGCGAGCCGGCGCTTTGGATCGAAAACAAGCCGTCGATTGTATAACGCAATGACGTCTCCGATTATCGCCCCATAATAAAAAATGCAAAACGCAACAATCGTGGAAATCAATATACAGGAAAATCGGAGTTGTCGCCAATTATTGCAGCCGCGCTTAATCGCGCAACGGAAACAAGTTAAAGGCAGGAAAAGGAAAAAGTTATAAGTGAGGAGTTAGGATTTGGCTTACCATTTCAGCCTTCCTCCTTCATCCTTTTTTTTACAGGCGTTCGTCGAAGACCTGGACCTGGCGGCTGACGCTTAAGTCCTGAATCATTTTCTGCACCAGGGCCATTTGCTTTTCCGTGGCGAGCATCTGCGCAAGCCGATCCTTGACGGATTCCAGGGGCGGGATTTTGCCGTCCTTGCCCTTGAGCTTGTCTTTGTTGGCTTCGTAGTAGTTTTTGACATCCATATCGTCGATATGGACTTTGCCGGCGGTTTGCCTGTCGATTAAAAGCGCGGCCATGATCCCCTTTTTCGCTTCCGCCGTGGAGCGCAGAACTTCCGGGTCCTTGTCCAGGCCCTGGCCCACCGCCGAATCGTACAGCAACTCCCGCGCGATGAGGCTTTGCAGAACCTGCATCTTTGCATTTTTATCCGTCATGTTTTCCTGCATCTGAGGAGGCAGGCGGCGGATTTCCGCATCCAGATCCCCGGAGGTGATTTCCCTGTCTCCGATTTTCGCCAGGATGACGCCTTCCCTCGGGGCGGCGGGTTTTTGCGAATCCACGCGGGCGCTTTCATCCAATACGCCTTTGGCGTCCAGCGGACGACCGAGTTTATCCAGGCAGGCCACCTCCTTTTTCGCCGCTTCCTTGGCGATATCCAGATGGCTGAATCGTTCTCTCAATTCCACGAAAGCCGCCAGCGCCGCCTCGGGATCATTCGCGCGCTCAAGCTGCCATATGCCCATCTGAAAAAGCGCGTTGGCTTTGGTTTCATGATCGAGTCCGGGATGATCCGCGACCTTGCGCAGCATTTGCCCCGCATCTTTGTAAAGCCCCCGGTTGGCCAGGGCGGCGGCGACGCGGTTGATTTCATCCACATCGATATTCTGTGAAGAGTCCGCCGGCGACGCAACCTGCAGCGCGATGACGATTCCCAGCAGGATAAGATTCAACGCAACCAATGCCGCAATCGTTTTGTTGCTCATCTTGACAGCCCTTTTGTAACATTCTTTTTCATTCCTAGCGCGCCCGGTGAGCGCGCTCTTTGAAAAGGCGCACGAGAGGCCGGACGGGATCGCCCCCGGCGTCGATATAGGCCCGGTCCAGACCGAGTTTCATCAATCGCTTGTTCCAGTCGGCCTCGCGTTTACGGGCGGCGTCGGCCCACGCCTTCCTGGAGGATTCGTCGGCCAGATCGATCCAGGCGATTTGGCCCGTTTCCGCGTCTTCCAGCGGGATCAGGCCCGAACCACGCAGGCTGCGTTCTCTTTTATCGCCGACGTGGATGAACACGATGTCGTGCCGCTTGGCGGCGATCTCCAGAGCCCGGCCCGGATCGCCGCATCCGATCAGGTCCGTCAACACGAAAACGACGGCGCGCTTCTTTTGCACCTGCCCCAGCATGTCCAGAACCTTCGCCAGATCGCTTCCCTCCTTTTTCGGCTTTTCATACAGCACGTCGCGCACGATGCGGATGGCGTGCCGGTGCCCCTTGCCCGGCGGCACGTAGGCGTGCACGTCGCCCGCGAATAAAAGCGCTCCGACCTTGTCGCTGTTGCGCACCGCGGACACGGCCAGAATCGCCGCCACCGCCGCGGCCATTTCCCGTTTGGTTTCGTCGCCGCTGCCCGTGTCCATGGAACCGGATATATCGGCCACGATCATGACCGTCAGTTCCCGCTCCTCCTCGAAAAGCTTGAGATAGGGGCGGCCCATGCGCGCCGTGACGTTCCAGTCTATGGCGCGGATGTCGTCGCCGATCTGGTATTCCCGAACCTCGGCGAATTCCATTCCGCGTCCTTTGAACACGGAGTTGTACTGACCGGCGAAGGTTTCATCCACGTGGCGCCGGGTTAAAATTTCGATCTTGCGTATTTTTTGTATGAGTTCTCTGGGAAGCATCGCTTCACGACCTCATGCGTATGTATTTTCCAAGTCGGGCCGTATTTCAAGAGTTGTTTTTATACCGGCCCATCGATGGGACACTCGAATATCGAATTTGTTCCGTTAAAAACAAGCGTCCGATGAAAAGTTAACGAGCGATCGGCGAATGTCAACATTTGTCCTTGGAGTATTGCTCTGGTTTCGGCAAACTTCTGGCGAATCGAAGGGATCTCAGGGGGCCGCCGAGTTGATATTCAATCAGCGCGGGAATGAGCCGGTTCAAGGGGGGCAGGGCCTTTGGCGGAAACGACAGTTCGAAGATGTTCGCCGGATCGGCGGCGAGTATTTGCCGGATCAGTTTCCGGGATGGCGCCGGCAGGGGATATCGGTCCTTTTCCGGGGCGCACGAAAGGCAAATGACGCTCGAACGGGGAATCGAAAACGCCGCATCCGCCGACGCGCCGATGTCCATTTTACATTTCACGCACGCGTCCGTGTTCGGCGCCAGGCCCGCCGCGGCCAGCAGCCTGATTTCGAAAGCCCGAAGCCTGAACTGACTCACGCCCTTTTCCGACAATTCCTTGAGCGTGGCGACGGCCAGGTCAAACAGTTCCGGTTCCGGCTGCTGTTCGACGGAAAAGCGCCTGGCGAGTTCGACGATGTGGGAGGCGGCGGCCATGGCATGAACCGACTGGGACAGTTCCCAGAACCCGTGTAGGAGCACGCCGGAATCCACGCGGGGCATTCCGTATCTCCTTTTGGCCGCTTTGACGGCGATCAGGTTGCCCAGGTCGAAGCAGTTGGAAAACCGCTTCCGGCTTTTGCGCGCGCCCGGAGCGATGGCCGAGATGAGCCCCGCTTCGGGCGTGATGAGCCAGACGATCAAATCGCTTTCGCGATAGGCAATGGTTTTCGCCACCAATCCCGTGTATTCCACTATCGCCAAGGCGATCTCCGAGTCGGTAAAAAGGCCGGGATTAAAACATCACGTAAACGAACTGCGGCGCTTTGTCGCCCATCAGGATGATGGTCATCAAAAGCAGAAAAAGCAGCGTGCCGTAAAGTATATCTCTGAAAATCGACGGCTTCATGGGCGCTCCTTAAAAACTCAGCAGCCTGAGGTAAATTGCCAGGGACCTTTTCACACTGAAAATAAACAGCACCCACCCCAGGTTGATGATCTCGAACGTTATAAACCAGGCGAGCAGTTTTTGCGCCCGAGTTTTTTCCGGCGGCGCATCCTGGCCGGTCCGGCGCATTTTTCGGTTGATGTTCAGGAAAAAGGCGTGATAGAGCCCCCAAAGCGCGAAGTGTGGCGTCAGTCCGTGCCATAAACCGACCATGAGCATGGCGATGAACGTATTGCGGGAGGCGATCTGCGGGCCGCGGCGGTTTCCGCCCAGTCCGATATACACGTAGTCGGTAATCCAACTCGTCAGGGAGATGTGCCAGCGCCGCCAGAAGTCGGCCACGTTCGTCGCCAGAATCGGCCATTTGAAATTTTCCATGATCCGGTAGCCGAAGACCCGCGCCAGGCCGACGGCCATGTCCGAATATCCGGCGAAGTCGCAATAGAGATAAAGATAATACGCATGGACGCATATCCACAGATACCAGACCGGCCATTTATTCAGTTCCATCGACGGCGCCGAAGCCATCTGGATGTAGGGCTTGACCAGCGTGTAAAAAAACTCCGCCATGACCAGTTTCTTGAAAATCCCCGTAAAAATTCTGGTCATCCCCACGCGGACGTCCTCCGCCGTGGGTTGAAGGACTTTGCCGCTTTGCGCGAAAAACGCCTGGGGCCGTTCGATGGGTCCGGCCATCAGTGTGGGCCAGAAAAGCAGGTAGTGGACGTAAGGCCACCAGCCGACCGGCTCCAGATTTCCTTTTCGGATTTCGATGAGATAGGCGATGCCCCGGAAGGTGAAGTAGCTGATGCCCAGCGGCGCGAGCATGCCGATGCTGTCCTGGTCCCGCCAGACAAGGATCGTTTCCAGCAGATGCGGCGGTACGACGATAAAAATGAGTTTGAACAAAAACAAAGGGAGCAGCATCAACGCGGCGCCGATTTTGACAAGGCGCGTCTTATAGGCTTCGTCGGCGGTGTGTATTTTACGCCCCATGGCCCATCCGGCGTAAAGGATCGCCGCCGTGATCAGGATAAAGGCCGGGCGCAGTACCGAATGGGCCGCATCCTGGCTGAAAACGAAAAGAACGGCCGATACGAGCATCAATCCCGGCCGCCACGCGGGTTTGAAGACGCGAAACAGGATCAGGAAAAACAGCGCGAAGAGCATGGCGTCCAGGGTGAATAAATTCATGGTTTCGCCGCCAGAATCTTTTGGACGCCGGGCAACAACGCCTGTGCGAATTCCTCATGTCCGCGCATGTTCAAATGATCGCCGTCCGTGAAATGCCTGTTGTCCACGGCGTCGGTCAGATCCATGGATTCATACCCGTATTTTTCCGTGATCTCCTGTGTCATCTGTTTGAAGAGGGCGTGTTTTTCCCAGTCGAAATAATGGAATTGCTCGTTGGCGCTTCTGTTTAAAGGGATCAGGTAGAAAAGGAGCTTCGCCTTTTTTTCCCGGCCCATGGCGCAGATCATGTCGAGGGTTTGAAAATGAATGTTGTCGAAATCAAGGTTGATATCTTCGTACGTGCTTCTGTTTGACTCGTGATAAAGCTTCGATTTCTTTTTCCAGTGATTGTCCGTGTTCCACTTTTTCGGATCGTGGGGCTCTTTGACCAGCGGTTGTAAAAAACGGATTTTTCGCCCCAGGGACATAAACAGGGCGTTCGGGAAAGGACCGGTCCGGCCGGTCGCCCAAAGAGACAATAGATTTCTCTGACGGTAAAACGCCCAGATGAGTTCAAGATTTTTTCTGATCTTGATGTCGGACCACTGGTCGTCGGTGATTTTGAAAACCTTGCGCCGAAGCTTTCGAAAATCCTTGCGGCCGCGCAGGTAAAAAATGTTGTCCTTGTGCATGATCATGCGGTTGAGCGTTCCCCTGCCCGAAAAAAGTTTGAAGTGCAAAGGGATAACGACAAGGTCCGCTCCGTTTCTGATGGATTCCGACGACAGGGCAAGGTGATCGCCCAGGTTGTTGCCGATCAGAGCCATGTTGAAGCAGCGATTCGCAATCCCCTGCTCGTCCAGCATTTCCTGGATGAGCATGGGCATGGCGTTTTCGGGCCGCGTGTTGACGAAGCCCTGAACGATGCTGGCGCCCATGAATGCAATCACCGGGCGATCCGTCAGGCGCATCTGGCGGAAGAAGTAATCGTTATAGGCGTCGCTGCGCTGTTCGTTGCGAAGCGTCAGGTTCGGTTTGTTTTGAACATTCAACGCGCGCACGGCGACATCGAAAATCAACAGCAGGGCCAGCGTCGTCAGAAACGCATAGCGCAGGCGGATGCTTTTGACATATTCGACAAGCGGCGCTTTCAATTCTATTCCTCATCCTAAAAAAAGGCGCTGTGAATTTTTCCCTCTTGAAGGAAAATCGGCGGCGTTATTCTTACTATCAAAACATGACATACACAAATTGGGAGACTTTGCCGCCCAACAGAATGACCAGGGCCAATATCAGAAAAATCGCCGTTCCAAAAGCGAAATCTCTTGCAAACGAGGGTTTCACGGCAATCCTTTCTAAAATCCGAAGAGTTTTGTGTAGATCAAAAAGGCTTTTCTAATCGAAAACAAAAACAGCGGCCAGCCCATATTCAGAATCTGGAAAGTGGCCAGCCAGCCCAGAAGCGGCCTCCACCAGGTTTGCGGCGCCTCGCCGCCTTTATTCTTCATGCGAATGCGGCGGTAGATGTTGAGAAAAACCGCGTGATAAAACCCGAAGACCCAGTAATGCGGCGACAGTCCGTGCCACGCCGCGACGAGAACCATGGCGATGATGGTGTTGCGCGAGGCGGCCTTGGCGCCTTTGCGGTTGCCTCCCAGGCCGAAATACACGTACTTTCTGATCCAGCCCGTGAGGGAAATGTGCCACCGCCGCCAGAACTCGGCGATGTTCGTCGCCAGGATCGGCCACCGGAAGTTTTCCATGATGCGATAACCGAAGATGCGCGAAATGCCGATGGCCACGTCGGAGTAACCCGAGAAGTCGCAGTAGATATAAAAATAATAGGCGTACATGCAGATCCACAGCTGCCCGGTGTTCCATTGCTGAAGCGCGGCGACCGGCTTGCTGGACATGAGCAGAAGGGGATTGACGATCTGATAAAAGAAATCGCCGATGATCAGTTTTTTGACCATGCCCATGAGCACGCGGGTCAGGCCGATGCGCAAATCCTCGTTGTTGAGTTTTTCCGCCACGTTCAACTGCGCGAAAAAGGCTTTCGGCCGTTCGATGGGTCCGGCCATGAAGGTGGGCCAGAATACGGCGTAATTGACGTATTTCAAAAAGGCGACGGACTCGATGTTGCCCCTTCGGATTTCGATCAGATAGGAAATGGATCGGAACGTGAAGTAACTGATGCCCAGAGGGGCCAGGGCGGCCATTTCGATATTTCCCTGAACCGCCAGAAAATTGCTGAAAATATGCGGCGGCAAAACCACCTGGATCAGCTTGAAAAACACCAGCGGGCAGACGAGCAGCCAGACGCCGCGTTTCAACAGCCTCGGTTTTTTCTCTTCCGGCGCGCGCTCGATCCGCCGGCCCATTTCCCAGGCGATGAAAAGTATGGCGACGGTCATCGCGACAAAAAAGAAATTGAGCAGTCGATGCGGCGCGTTTTGCATGCATATGAAAATGAGCGCGCCGACCAGCATCAGACTGTGACGCCACTTTGGTTTGGATATAAAACGGCATATCACGTAGGCGACGAGGACGAACTGGACGATCTGGATGGAGAACATGTTCATGATCCGCCGCCCTCCTGCAAAGCCTTGAGGATGTGCGGATATAGCGCGCGGGACAGCTGATCGTGGCCGTCGATGGTCAGGTGGTCGGCGTCGGTGAATTCGGCGCTGCTGACGGCGTCTGTCAGGTCCACGAAAATGTTGCCGTTGCGCTCGATGACGCTTCTGACCATCTCAATGAATTTCGTGTGTTTCTGCCAGGGCCAGAAGTGAAAGATATTGTTCATGTTCCTGTTGAGCGGCGTGGCGTAGAACAGGAGTTTCACGTTGCTGTCGCGACTGATCCGATTGATCATTTCGAACAGGACAAAGTGCATATTTTCGTATCTGAGATCGAGTTCGCCGTAGTATTTGCGGTTTTCTTCCTGATAAATTCTCTTGACGCCGCGCCAGATGTACTTTTCATTGCGCTTTTCGTAATCCGGTTTCTTGCCGTATTCCTGCAGGATTTCATTGTCGCCGGCTATCGTCGTGGCGAACCATTCACGGAACTGGTGCGGCGGCGGTTCGGGATGACCGGTGAGCATGTACGTGATCAATCCCCGCTCCCTGTAATACGCCCAGATGCGTTCGAGGTTCTTGCGTATGCGGATCTCGTTCCATTCCCGGTCCGTAATATGCAAAGTGTTTCTTCTCAGATTTGTGAAATCCGGCCGGTGGCGAAGATAAAAACAGGTGTCTTTGTGCAGGCTCGTCGAGCCCATGATCCCCCGGTCGGAAAAGGCCTTGAGGTGCAGGGGCATGATCAGAAGATCCGCGCCGCGACCCGCGGCTTCGGTCATCAGTCCGAGGAGATCCCCCATGCTGTTTTGCACTACGGCGAAATTGAATGCGCGCGTGGGATATCCGTGCGCTTCCAAAAGACCCTGGGTTCGGACCGGCGCGCAAAGTTCCGGCGGAGCGTTGTTGAAACCCTCGACCACGGATGCGCCGAACCATGCGACGGCCGGCCGGTCTTTCGTATGGCTGATCTGCTCGAAAAAGTAGGGGGTGAATGCGTGGCTGCGCCGGTGGTTTCCGAGGGCGAGGTTCGGAAAGCGCTCGAGCCGCCTGACGCCGATGTCGCAAAGAGCGAAAAGGACAAATGCGACAGCCAGGGCGACGAGGAGGCGAACCTGGCGGATATGATCAAAAAAGGAATTGTTCATCAATGAATCGAATGCGGATATTATCCATCAATACAAAGCTTGGGCCAAGACTCAGTACGTTCACTATATCATTGAATTTCCGATAACTCTACAGCGTCCCATCGGGACGCTCGGAATCACGCGCGCCGCCATAGCCGGTTAATTTTCAATCGTCCCCGCGGGTCATTCCCGTCGCCTGACGGAAGCGCTCATAGAGGGCGCACGCGGCGGCGGTCGCCACGTTCAAAGACGAAACGGATCCCGAGGCGGGCAAACGGCAGACCGCGTCGGCGTTTTGCCGGACCAGGGGGCGCAGTCCCTTGCCCTCGCTGCCCAGAATGAAAGCCACTTGCCCGGAAAGATCCGCCTCGTGCAAAAAACTTTCACCGTCGGCTTCCAGGGCGTAGATCCAGAAACCGGCGTCTTTGAGTTTTTGGATAGCGCGGGAGAGATTCACCACCTGGGCGACGGGAACGTATTGCGCGGCGCCGGAGGCGATCCGCGAGACCGTCGGCGTTATCCGGGCCGACCTGTCTTTGGGAACAACGATGAAATCCGCCCCGAATGCGCCGGCGCTGCGCAGGATGGCTCCCAGGTTCTGCGGGTCCGAGACGCCGTCCAGAATCAAAGCCGTGCGCTGCATGCCCGATTCCGTTTTCAGCAGATCATCGAGATCGGCGCTTTGCGCAGGTTCGATCGTCGCGCCGACTCCCTGGTGGTTTTTCCTGCCCGATTTTTTATCCAGTTCTTTTCTGGGCACGAACTCATAAGGCACGCCGCGCGCCCGCGCCGATTCGATAAATAAATCGAGAGACTTCTTTTTGCTGCTATCCAAAAACACTTTTTGGATTTTCACGGACCCCGATTCGAGAGCGCTTTTGACGCTGTGCGCGCCGTAGATAAAATCATCCATATATATCACCCGATGGTTTTTCCGACTTTTAACGGAATTCTTACAAAAATACATTGGGGATTTAGTTTTGTAAATTTTAACGCCTGTCCAAACGTAAAACCGGGGCGGCGCCGGCCATTGTGCGATGGGAAGCGGCCCATTGAATAATATGGCACTAAATAGTTGTAATTATTAGTTTAAATAGATATAGAATATTAATTATCATTGTGCTTTATTTGCGTCGGGGATGCCCGAACCCCGGACGGCCGCCATTGGCACTGTATTTGCCACGATGGAAAGGTGGTCGACAAGGGAGGATTTCGCCATGCGCCTCACGAAATCGCGGTCGGGAAGGACTTCCGGATTCACGCTGGTCGAACTCGTCGTCGCTCTGGGAATCCTCGGATTACTGGTAGGCATGGGCTTTATTTACAGCAAATTCGTCAGGCATAAAGCTTTCATGGCCATTTTTTATTCGGATATAAGGCAGGTGAAAATCGCCGCGAATCGCTTCGAGCAGGATATGGGTTTTTATCCGCCCGACGTCTGGCGCGGCGTCGATCCGGGACTGATCGAAAAATACGGCTGGAAAAATGGCGGACATTCCGCGCAGTGGGACGACCTCGATTTGAGCAACTGGAACGGGCCTTATCTGGAGAACTGGAAGGACGGTTGGAAAGCGAGTCCTTTCGGCGGTTTGTACGACTGGGACAATTATGGCGCGGGCGTGGATTATATGGGCATCAAAGGCCCGGCGGTTTATCTGACTTTGAAGCCGACCAGTTGGGGCGGCGCCGAAGGCCTGCCTCTTCCCGAATTTGAAGATCAACTCGAAGCCGCCGGCGTCGACGCCAGTGATTGGCAGTATTGCGTGGCGGTGAAAATGGGCGACTACCGCAATACGGCATTGGATTAAAGCCGCCATCATGCCATCATGCCGGCAAATTGACAGCAAATGCCCAATAAGGATAATCTGCGTTGCTTATCGAATTTTAACATTTTGTTCGAGGTCAAGTATGAGAAGGCTGAAACAAGCCTACGTAAAGTCTTTCGACGACACGGAAATTTACTATGAAAGCATGGGCGAGGGGCTTCCGTTAATCCAGCTCGACGGCATCGGCTGCTTCGGATACGTCTGGAAATATTTCAACGAATATTTTTCATCGACCAACCGTTTTGTGCATATCCATTATCGCGGTCACGGCAAAAGCGCGGTTCCCGAGGATGAGAACAACCTGAGCATCCAGGATATCTGCCGCGACATCAAAGCCGTCCTTGACGACGACGGCGTGAAGAAGGGCATTCTCATGGGGCATTCCATGGGCGTGCAGGTGATTTTCGAGTTTACGAAAATGTATCCGGAAATGGTGCAGGGCCTGGCGCCCATCTGCGGCAGTTACGGATACCCCCTGCGCACCTTTCACGGCAAGGCCCTGGCGGATAAAATTTTTCCCGTATTGTACGTCCCCGGCGTTCTGGCGCCGTGGGCTTTTTCTCCGTTATGGAAAGGAATTCTTCCCACGCGTCTGGCCTGGGAGATCGCCATCAGGACGGAAGTCAACGGGCATTTGCTCAAACGCGACGACATGATGCAGTATTTCCACGACCTGTCTTCCGTTCCCCTGCGGATCTTTATCAAGATGCTGGATCACGCCGCGCGGCACACCGCCGAGGATTTTTTGCCGGAAATCAAGGCGCCCGCCATGATCATCGCCGGTGAGCATGACACCTTCACCCCCCGGTGGCTGTCGGACCGGATGAACGATCTGATCCCGAATTCGGAGATCATGGTCATCCCGCACGGCACGCATACCGCCCCCATCGAAATGCCGCATCTGTTCAACCTGCGCATCGAAAAGTGGCTCAGGAAGCATTTCAACCAACTGCCTCCCGACGAGTTCGGCATGGAAGCGACAAAAAGCAAGCCGAAAAAAAAGCGGAAGAAAAAGGCGTCCTGATCAAACTTCAAGGAAAAGACGGAAGCGTCCGGCGACGGGGCGCTTTTTTTAGGTTCTTCGAAGAACCTTTTTTTTATTGAAACTCGATGACTCCCCTCCACCAGTCGATTCCGGCAAGGGTTGTGACGGAGGAGTTGTCGTGCTCGAATTCGAGTTCTTCGCGGATGACGCAGTACATGGTCCAGGTTCCGTTTTTGCCGGGTTCGAAGGTCTGCGCCGCGTCGTGATCGGGCTCGAAATCCGATCTCGTGGAATACCACTCGAAAAATAGATCGTCCTCGTTGCCCGAGGTTTGCGCGGTCAAAGTGACTTCGTTGCGGCTTGTCGCGTACGTCCCGTCGCCGCCGGCCTCCAAAGCTTCGCCGCCGGAGCCAAGCTCCATATTTTCGATGACGGGATTGGCGATCCGGTCCGCGGCGTCGCGCTCGGATACGACGAATCGTTTATAAGCTTCGACGTGTTCGCCTTCGGCCGTCGTCATCGTCGCCCGCAGCAGATAGCCCTTTATTTCCGGCGGACCGAGCAGAGACGACAATTCCGATTTTGCGGGGATTTCCCAGGTTGCTTCCCCGCCGGCCTCGGAAGAAAAATCCAGCGATAGTCCCGAGTCGTCGGGACTGTCGTCCCTGGATATGCTCCAATTCACGGGACCGTCGTAGATTTTACCGTTCGATTCGGAAACGAGGGCGAAAAAATTCACCGTTTCTCCGTAACCGGCCTCCAACGGGTCGGCGACGATGGCCAGAAATCGTCTGGACTCGATGGTGTTTTGCGATTCCATCCCGTCGCCGCAGGCCATGGCGGAGGCCGCGAGGAAAATCAGGAAAAGCAGCAGATTTCGCGTCAAGTTTTCATCCGTCATTTTCAAAACCGGGCCTGTATCCCTATCGTGGGCATGAATGATTGAAAGGAGACATCCTCTTTTTCGCTGTAGTCGTAATTATATCGATACCCCGCCGGATCGGTGCTCCAGTAAACGTTCTGAACGTCCAGGTACGTGTTCATGGTCCACCGGTTGAACGTCCATAATTTATCGACGCGCACGTCGAGTTGATGGTAATCGCCCTCCCTTTTTCCATTGACCTCGCTTGCGTAAACGGGCTCGTACCGGTTGGCGTCGGCGTCGTAGACGCCGCCGAGAATCTCGGTGTAGGGCATGCCCGTGTAGTACTGCCACTTGGCGCCGATTTTCCACTGCTTGTTTTGCCCAAGCATATAACTGGCCAGGATGATGAAATTGTGGGTCTGGTCCTGGTCGAAATAACGCCAATCGTCGTCGTTGCTATCCTTTCTTTTCGACACGGAGTACGTGTAGGAGGCCCAGCCGAAAAGACGGTCCGTCAGTTGTTTGCGCCCGAGAATCTCCAGACCGTAGACGAAGCCGATCCCGGAGTTTTCATACGGTTCGCCCCGCGGGTCGTTTGTCGGCGAAACAAGGTTGTCCAGGCTTTTATAATAGCCTTGTAACTCGGCGCTGTATCCGGCGTCGAAGCGATAGTCGAAACCAAGAGCCCCGAGGATGCCGCTCTCCGCTTCAAGATCCTTCGCGCCGATATTCTCCATCATCTCATCCGACGCGGGCCATTGATGATACTGGCCCGCCGCCGCCTTGATCGTCGCCTTTTTCGTCGGAAAGAAATTGGCGTTGAGCCTGGGATCGATGCTGTATTCGCCCAGATAGGAATGGTAGTCATAGCGAAAGCCGGGAATGATTTGAAACCACGGCCATGGTTTCACGGCGTCTTCCGCGTAAAGGCCGGCGACGACCGGCGCAAACTCTTCGTTCAGTTCGAAACGTCCGCCCCCGCCGTCCTGTCCGCCGGTCTGGCCTTCCTTGGGAGGGCGGTTCATTTTCGAGGAAATCTCCGTGCTTTCGACGCGGCCTTCGAAGCCAAGGCGCAATTCGTTCGATTCGCCCGGGGAAAAGGAGAGTTCGTCGCGCAAAGCCGGCGTGAGAACCTTTCGCTGAAAACTCGCCATGCTTCCGAAGGACTGGTCCTGCGCGGAATATAAAAGGCTGAAAGTCAGACGGTTGGACAATCGCTGATTCGGGCAAGTAAGCCAGTCCACGTCGCCGCGATGAAAATAGTTGCTCATCTTGAAGGTCATGGACTCTTCGTAGTTGTCGTTGTCGTCGGAATCGGCCAGCAGTTCCATGCCGTCGTCGGATCCCATGAAGGTCGTTTTCAGGGAGTTTTTCGTATCGATCTGGTAATTGAAAACGGCCAGGTAATCGTAAAAACGCGGCGCCAGAGTCAACTCGGCCTGGTCTTCGGGAATCACGTAGGGAAGAAAAAAATCGATGAAGCTCCTTCTGATCGCCGCCGCCCCGGATGTTTTTTCCCCAAAGGGACCCTCGAACATGACGAAAGAGGAATAGGTCGCCAGATCCACCACGCCGCCGAAGCGATCCCGGTGGGCGTCGCGTGTTTTGACCTCGATAATGCCGCCCAGCGCATCGGAATAACGCACGCCGTAACTGCCCGGCATATAGTCGATGGTTTCGATCAATTCGGGGTTGATCACCGACACCAATACGCCGAAATGAAAAAGCTGCGGCACTTCGAACCCGTTGACGAGGTAGTTGCTGTCTTCGGGGCTCGTGCCTCGTATAATCAGGCCCTCGCTTCCGCCGAAACCGCCCCCGCCGCCGGCGACTCCCGGCAGATTCTCCACGGCGCGGATCGGATCGTTGTTGTTGCCCGGAATGCCGGTCATTTCCTCTTTGCTGAGGCTGTGGCGGCTCATGCCCTCCGTCGCTTTTTCCCCCACGACGACCACTTCGTCGGTGAGAAAGGCGTCGGCGTGGACGTACCACTTGATATGCGTCGTTTCATTTTCCCTGACCGTCGCTTTCATGGAGTATTCCCGGCCGGATTCGAGGATGACATGGATTGTGCGCTCTCCGGGCAAAACGTTGTCCAGCCGAAATGCGCCGAGTTCGTCCGTCTGTGTTTCCAATCCGAGGTTTTTTTCACGGATGATCGCGAAAGGAACAGGTTCTCTTGCGCCCTTGGCCAGAACGAAACCTTCAACGGCGCCGGCGGCGGGGAAACCTTGGCCGGCGACGGTTGTCGAGGCGGCCCCTCCCAATATCAGAAGGATCAGGAGGGATAATAGACAGGTTTTTGCATATCGATCCTCTGGCGCTTTCATTCACCCACCGCTTGTTTAACGTACGGTCTGTTCGTGGCGAGAAATATGCAATTTTCCGGGGAATTTGTCTGTTGGTGCTTTGTAACGTCTTGTACCTTTTTGTTTCAACCTTAAAAGACTTCCAGTCTGCCGGCGGATTTCCGGCCCGATACAAACGGAAACAAACGAATACAACAATGCAACAGAAAATCTTCTCGAATGTTGCTATCCAAAGAAAGTAGAAGTCGGTTTGTCGCTGTTTTTTTATTTTTCGCGACGAATCGACGCCTGTTCCTCTAAGAGCTTTTGGACAGGGCTCTTAATCCTTCGTTGTTGGACGAGACCGCCGTCCTTATTTCCGGCGGCGGTCTCGTCCGGTTTTTTTTTTAAGGCTCTTCATCACATGGACCGATAAATTGAAGCGGCCGCGTTCCTGCGCCAAATTCTCACTTGACTTGGCCGCGAGAAATCATTTACGGTTTCCGCGGCATTTTAATCAATCTTTTTGGGGGCTTGCGCCTTAAATGTACAACGAATTTTACGGCCTGAAAACTCTGCCTTTTTCCATTACACCCGATCCGAATTTCGTATACATGTCCGAGGGTCACCGGTCCGCGCTGGCGCAATTGTTGTACGGCGTGCAGGAAAAAAAGAGCCTCGTGGTCGTCACCGGCGAAGTCGGCGTCGGAAAAACCACCATGATCTTCACCCTCCTGTCCCAACTCGACGACGACGACAAGGTGTGCATCATATTCGACACACACGTGGACTCAAAGAGCCTCTATCGCTACATGTTCGCCGAGTATCAGGTGCCTCATAAACCCACGGATCGAGCCGACGCGACGCTGGCTCTTCGTGAATTTCTGGTCCGGCGCCTGGAAGAGGGGAAAAAGACGTTTCTGATTCTCGACGAGGCGCACAATCTTTCCAAGGAGATTTTTCACGAAATCGTTTTTCTGACGAACATGGAAACCATGCAAAGCAAGCTGCTCCAGATCATTTTGGTCGGACAGCCCGAATTGCAGGGCACGCTGGCTTCCCAGGAGTTCCGGCAGCTTCGTCAGCGCATCAATATGCGTACGGTTATCCAGTCGCTGAATTTCGAAGACACGCGGGCGTACATCATGCACCGATTGAGCGAAGCGGGACGCGAAGATCCCGAATCGCTCTTTAGCGAAGAAGCCGTCAAGTTGATTTTTCAATACGCCAAAGGCATTCCCCGCCTGATCAACACGATCTGCGACAACAGCCTGCTGGTGGGCTGCGCGCGCAAGATGGATGTGATCGAAGGGGAGTTGATCACCGAAACCTACGTCGACCTTATCGATATCAGCTCCATGTCTCCCATGGACGATGACGAGCCGGACAAGCCCGACGAGACCGCGCCTGAAAATCGCGCGCCCGCGAGCCCGGAAACGCAGAAGCCTGCGCCGTCGTCGTTTCCGGAATTTCCAAAACAGGAACGGGATAAGGCGGGCAATCTGATCTTGAGCGAAAACGTCGTCGAGGAAAGCGAGAGCGACAAGGAACAGGTGCGCGTCGTTCGCCGCGTGGTGCGCCTTCCCGACGGCCGCGAGGTGGTCAAGAAAGTCCGCCAGGTTCGCAAGCTCAAAGGCAAAGACGCCGCAAAGGTTCTTCCCCGACGGATCACCAGGCAGGCTTTGAAGGATCTGCCCGAGGGCATTCCGACGCAGCGCCTGGGAGCGCAGGCGGCCGGCGATCTGCTGCCGGCTTTCAAGCACGATCACCCGGCGGCGGTCAGACAATACCATTTGTTGTGGAACAAGATCGAAGCCCTGAACAACGGCGACGATAAAATGCACGCGTTCATCGTCACCAGTTCGCTGCCCCAGGAAGGAAAGTCGATTACGACCATCAACCTGGCCGCGACGATTGCGCAGGTTCCGGATGTGCGAATATTGCTCGTGGACGCGGACCTTCATCGCCCCAGCACCCACGAGTACCTGGGAATGGATATGCCGGGCAAAGGCTTGTCCGACATTCTGCAGGGATCGGCGAAAATCGAAGACTGCCTGATCAATTTCGAACTCGACCGGTTGTTTTATATTCCCGCCGGCATAACGACCGGCATGCCGACCGAACTTTTAGTCGGGCAATCCATGGAAAACTTCCTGGATCAGGTCAAGGGAATGTTTCACTTCGTCATTTTCGATTCACCTCCAGTCGTCCCCATAGCCGACACCGTCGGTTTCGCCGGCATGGTGGACGGCGCCGTTTTTGTCGTTCGCGCCCGGGAGACCAGCCGCAAGGTCATCATGCAGGCTCTGGACGACATGGAAGACAAGAACATCATCGGGATGGTCCTCAATTCCCTTGACTTCCGACTCGCCGGCGGGCAATACAAATATGGATATGGCAAATACGGTTATTCCTACGGCGGATATGGTCAAAAGCCATCTCAACCATCCACCTGAGCCCCAAGCCCGCATACGATTCGAGGTTGTTATGAAAAAACTCTTACTGGCCGCGGTTTTTCTTATATTCCTGCCGGCGCCGGCATTTTTACATGCGGACGGAGAACTGGGAGATGATGAAATTATCGTGGTTCGTTACTACGCCGACGGCAAGCTGGTTAAGGAAATTGAAATAACGCCGAAAGGCGCCAGCGTCGTTCGCGTCGATAAAAAGGTCAAACCTTCAAAAATTGATAAGGCCAAGGCCTTCGTCGTCAAAGACGGCAAGGAAACGCCAATTGGACAAAGTTCGTCGACCTTTTTAACGGCCAGCGATTTTCGGATCGGGCCGGATGATGTGCTGGAAATCAACGTATGGCAAAATGATCTGCTTTCCAAAACCATACCGGTCCGGCCCGACGGGATGATCACCATGCCTCTTTTGGGCGACGTCAAAGCCGCCGGAATGACCAATTTGGAGTTGAAAAATAAACTGGAAAGCGGTCTGAAGCGCTACGTGGAAAATCCCGAGGTGACGGTGATTTTATCCCAGATCAACAGCTATAAGGTTTTTATCCAGGGCAGCGTGGCGAATCCCGGAGCCTATCCCATTTCCGGCGGTTCCACCATCACGCAGGCCGTCAGTCTGGCCGGGGGCTTTACCGAGTTCGCCGATAAAAACGGGATCATCATTTTGCGCACCAAAGCCGACGGAACTTTAAAAATCCGCGTCAAATATAAAAGAATCATCGCCGGCAAAGATCCGGATACCCGCCTGAGTCCCGGCGATACGATCGTGGTGCCATGAATCCAATGAACTTTGCGAGTCATCATCCCTGATGCCTGTCGTCGCCGGCAATACGCAAAGCGCCGCATCCCGCCTTGCGGCGTGCGCGGTTTTTGCGGCGCTGCTTTTCGCGGCGCCGGCTTATGCGGGGCGACTGGCCCTCGCGCCGAGCCTGGCCCTGGACGGCGAATACAACGACAACATTTTTCTGATCACCGAAGAAGACGAGACCGAAGAAAAAACCGATGACTACATCCTCACCACGCGGCCCGGCCTGCGCCTGACCTACGATACGCACCGCCTGGCCGCTTACATGGGAGGAAGCGTCGGCGTCACATCCTATTGGGAAAACGTGGAGGAAAACCGCCTGCCCAACAACGTGCAGGTCGGCTCCGGCATGACCTATTGGGTCAATCCCAAAACACAGATGGGCGCCAGCGACACGCTGACGTTTTTTTACGATCCCCGCGAAAGCTTCGGCACCGACGCGGAAGAAGTGCTGCAGGTCCGCACGGGAAGCATCAACAACGTCATTTCCGTCAATGGCAGGAGAATCATCAACCGCCTGTCCGTGGTCGACGCGTCATACGGATTTTCCACGACGGAATACGAGGACTCGAATCTGTACGACGTGGTGCGCCATCTCGTGGAAATGTCATGGCGCCGCCGAATCAGCGAACGGCACACGCTGATCGTCTTCGGCCGTTATTCCCGAAACCTGTACAACACGGAATTCGATTTCATGCGGCGCCATTGGGATTCGGACGCGCGCATGGATGAGGAATTCCCGTATAAGCTGATTCGGCACAGCGATTTCGACGCCTACACTCCCGGCCTGGGCCTGGAGTATCAGGTGACGCCGACGCTGACTGTTCAGGTGCGTTCCGGCCTGGTCCTGCCCGTGTACTACCTCAACGAAGAATACAAACTCAGCGAGATCGACTGGTATCAGCAACTCGGCGCTAACTATCAGTATCGCCGCTATCGTTTCGGCTTGAACTATACGAGGGATCTGGTGCCGGCCAGCGGCGTGGAAAGGGCCGTGCTCAATCAACGGTACGATATCAACTTCGATCAGGTATGGACCAGGCAGTTCGTCACCGGAGTCAACCATTTATTCAGCCGCTCCGATCAGCGGCCGGGAATCATCGACGCCTATCGAACCGGCGTAACCGCCGCGTATTACTTCTTTACATGGCTGGGACTTTCGGCGGGTTATCAGCACTACGAGCAGTTCGCGGTTTACGGCGCGGGGCCCGAACAAACCATCAAAACAAACCGCTACTTAATCAGCTTGTCCGTCGGCATGCCCGATCCGGATTGGCTCAGTCTGACTTTGTAATGAAGAAGGGTGAAGGCGGAAGGCGGAAGGCGAAATTCTCACCTTCGCCTCCGGCTACGGCGCGTCGGGCGGGTTTCAGATTGGAACATTCGCCCGAACGAGTCATGTGTGACAACCGCCCTGTGGTTGTGCGGATGTTTCAATGAGTGTGGATTAATAATAACCTGTAGCTTTGCGTGTGCTTTGAAAACCGTTTACCGCTTTTTGACCCGGCCGCTTCCCTTTTCGAAGACGGCCTTTTCATCCGGATCGCCGTAATAAATGATATCGCCGCTTCCCATGGATCGCGCGGTGAGGGATTTGGCGACGGAAAAACTGATATTGCCGTTGCCTTTGCTTACGGCGACGACGAATACGGCCTTGACGCCTTTTGCGTTGATGTCGCCGGAGCCGCTGACGTTGTACTCGGCGCTGTCCGCCGCGCCTTCATCGATCTCGATGTCCCCCGAACCGGCGCTGCGCACGGTGATCGTCTCGACATGGGCGGCTTTGACCATGGCGTCGCCGGAACCTTTGAGTTCGATTCCGAGGACTTCATGGATCCGGCCCAAAACCGCGTCGCCGGAGCCTTTGACGACGAGGCGCGCCGGACCGGCGTCGAATTCCGCCGCGTTGAGATCCCCCGAGCCAAGAAGGCGCGCGTCGAAATCCTCGGCCTTGCCCTTTAATGAAACGTCTCCGGAGCCCGAGATTTTCACTTCCAGAAAATCGTCTTTCTTGCCCGACAGTTCGACGTCGCCCGAGCTTGTCGATTCCAGGCCGAGAATCTGCGGGGCGGATATAAGGATTTTCACTTTATTCGAAGTAAAAAGAGATGTCGGATGCTCCTTATCGAATTTAATGACAAGCGTTTGATCCTCGATCTTGCAGTCAACGATATCGGCCAGGCGGTGCGGACCTTTGATAATCCATTCAACTTTGCCCCCGATTTCGATTGCCGCGTCGAAGGGGACTTCAATACGCACGCGGTTGAAATCCCCGGAACTTTTCAGCGTGACTTCCTTGTCCGGCGGCGGATCGGGCGCCTGGCGCCGGGGCGGAGGCGGCGGCCCGGGATGTTGCGCCGCAGCGCCGACTGCAAACAGGCAAAGGGATAAGGCGACGAGAAAGCAGTAAAATCGTTTCATGACGTTCTCCTTTTGAAGAGACTGTCGAGATTTGACAGTTCCAAAGCGACGCATATTTGAAGAAATACGTACTTTGAAAACTCACTCCTTCATTATCCCGATTACACAACTCCCGTCGCGTACAGCAAGGCCACGAACACGCCCATCAGGCTTTCTCCGGCGATGACGCCGCTGGCCACGGGGATCGTGTAAAGATCGCCGATGTCCTTCCATTTTTTGGCAATGATCCATGCGGCGAGGGCGCCGATGAACATGGACAGCGTGTTGTAAAAAGGAATCACGAAAGCCAGCCCCAGGCCCATGGCCGAGGGGATGAACACGCGGCCCTTGGCCGGAACGATGCGTTCGAGAATCGGGATCAGAAGGCCGACGAGTCCGCCGATGGCCAGCGCCCATCGTGCGGTGATATGCAGGCTGCCGATTCCATTGGCGAGCAGTTCCGCTACGCCTTTCCACACCTGCGCCGCCGGGGCCGGGAATTTGTCAGTGCCCAGAACGTCCGCCGTAGGGACGAGCAGATAGAATGCGGGGACGATGACGAGGGCGCCGGCGAAGATGCCCAAGAATTGCGCGATGAACTGTTTGCGTGGATTGGCGCCGAGCAGATAACCGGATTTGAGGTCGTTGAGAAGGTCCGCCGAGGAACCGGCGGCTCCCGCCGTCACGCACGCCGTCATAAGGTTCGTGGTCATGTTGGCCGGAGCGATGACGCCGTAGAAAAGCTGTGTGATTTTTCCCATGGCGCCGATGGGAGTGATGTCGGTTTCCCCGGTGGCGCGGCAGGCCACGACGCCCAAAAAGAAAGTCATGAACACGGACAGCAATCCCATCCACCAGTTGATGGAAAAGCTCACGACCTGGATTGAAATAACGCCTATCGAAGCGACGATCATGCCGATGGCGAACCAGCTTCCCGGAACCTCGACTTCTTCCATTTTTTCCAGGCGTTCGTTGGAGCTTGCGCCGCCCATGATCATCCGTACAAGGCCGGAGAAAGCCCGGCCGATGGTCCGCCACTGAAAAGCGAAGGCTAAAAGGCCGCTGGTCACCATGAGGGCGGTGCCGCCCCACAGGCTCCACTCCACGATGCCGCGATAACCGAGTTTATGGATGACGCCCTTTTCATACATGGCCGGGGCCAAAAAGCCCCAGTTGAAGATGGCGCCGGCCAGCATGGACCACGCGACGCGCATCCCGATGATGGCGCCGGCGGCCAGGAGAATGGCGCTGTTTTCCCAGGAAATGGTCCATTCCATCATTTTTTGTCCGGCGATTTTGCCCGGAATATGAATATGCGCGGGGATTACGGCCCATTTGTATACAAAGGATAAACCGATATCCCGGGAATAGGCGATCACCGCGCCGATGATGCCGGCGATGCCGAGACTCTTGGCTTTTTTCGTGGCCTCTTCTCCGGCGGCGTATAGCGAACGCAATGTTTCCGCCGCGGCGATGCCGCTGGGGAATTTGAGCTGCTCCACGTTGATCATCTGGCGCTTGAGCGGGATAGCCATGACCACGCCGAGGATGGCCAGGAAGATGGTCCAGAGCATGAGCGTCGTGAAAGGCAGATGTTCGCCTTTGAGCATCAGCAGAGCGGAGATGGCGCTGACCATGGCGCCGCCGGTGGAATAACCCGCGGAACTGGCGGTGGACTGCATGCAGTTGTTTTCCAGAATCGAAAGGTTGGTTTTTAGAACGCCGATCTTTTTCATCGCCGCGCCGATGGAAAACGACAGGATGCATGCCGTGATGGCGACGCCGAGGCCCCAACCGGTTTTCAGGCCGACGTAAAGGTTGGACAGGCTCATCACGCCGCCGAGGATCGATCCCATGACCACGGCCCGAACCGTGAGCTGCGGGATTTCGCCCCGGTAGTAATTCTCGAACCATTCCAGCTCGATATCCTCCGGTTTCTTGCCTTCGGTTTCGATGCCGAAAAATCCCTTGTTGAAGTTTTCCGCCCCGTTTCCGGTCGTGTTTTCTTCGCTCATGGATGGTGTCCTTATGAAAAGAAGTTGAACGAATATTAGGCCAGCGAAGCGCTCGCCGCAAGATGCGGATGCGTGGCGAAGGCTATGTAATTCAATCAGGCTGATTAATCTAAAATAAAGAAAAAGGCGCTGGCCGAAACTGAGTTGCGAATGGCGGACACGCCGAGAGCGTCAGCGAAAATGCGAGAATGAGCGGGTGTGAATAAAATTGCGCGGCGTTTTATACCGCGCAACTTGCAGCGCTCGAAATGATTTATCGTCTGATTGCTCTTTGCATTCCGCTGATATTTACACCAGCAGGAACACGGCGACGGCGGCCACGACGGCGCCGACTTTAAGCATCAGAAGGGCGTAATTGCTTTCATCGTCGTTGATGCTGCCGATGAATTTGTAGGGGCTGGGCAAAAAGGCGTCTTCGTCGTACTCGCCGCCTTTGTACAGGCCGAATTTTTCCTGGATCTTGACGATCATGGCCAGCACGTCCTGCAGGCGCGTGCGGTTCAGTTCGATCATCGCAGCGGCGGAAAATCCCGTGACGCCGATCATGGCCGCGAAGAAGGTGCGGAAGATCAGGGAATAGAACCAGCCGTTCCCCGCGTATCCGGCGCACAGGGCGCGAATCAAAAATGCGCCGACGGACATCAAAACGACGAGTCCCAGACCCGCCACCAGAAGTTTGTCTTCTTTCTGTTTGCGGTAAAGAACCTCGGCTTCGTGGTTCTTGAGCAGCGTATTCAATACCTTGAATTTGTTGACCTCGAATCCGCCGCCCGTCCCCCCGTCGCTGGCTTTCACCACGGCTTTGGCTTTCGCCTTTTTGGAAGGGGCTTTTTTCGTGGTCTTTTTGTCTTTTGTCGGTTCGAAAATGGAATCAAGATTTTTGTCGCTTTTGGCAGCCATCGATCAATCTCCTGTTATTCTTTCAAGGACTTCCTTGGTAAAGGCGGTGAAATCCTCGGTTCCTTTTCCACGCGAGGATCGTTCATATTCAAAAATCGTCGCACGCTCCGAAGGCGCGCTGCGGTGTTTCGTATTGATGCGGATTCTCGTGTTGAAGACTTTGTCGCCGAAGCGCTCCATCAGAACCTTCTCGACGTTGAAGGTGATGTTTTCCCGGCGGTCGTACATGGTCAGCAGATATCCGAGAATGGACAAATTCGGATGCAGCTTGCTTTGCACTCTGTCCACGGTCTGCAAGAGAAATTTAAGACCCAGAAGGGGCAGGTATTCGCAACTGACCGGCACGATCAGGTGATCCGAAGCCACGAAGGCGTTGATGGTCAAAAGTCCGAGATAAGGTCCCGTGTCGATAAGGACGAAATCGTAGTCCTCCAGGCTGGAAGACGCCAGGGAGTCTTTCAAAAACGCTTCCCGGCCCATGCGGCTGGCCAGGTTGAGGTCCGCGTTGGCCAGGCTTTCACCCGCCGGCGCTAAAAAGAGATTCTCCACGGAAGTCGGGACGACGATTTCGCCCAGGTCGCCTTCATCCACGAGGATTTCGAAAACTCCCGGCTCATCCTCTTCCAGAAGGCGGTACAGAAACTGCGTGGCGTTGCATTGCGCGTCCAGGTCCACAACAAGAACCTTTTTTCCCGCAAGAGCCATCCCGGCGCCGAGATTAATCGCCGTGGTCGTTTTACCGACACCGCCTTTTTGATTGGTGACAGAGATAACTTTCATGGATTCCCTAATGAAATCGGCGCGATTTGCGAAAGGGAATCTATCACGCGATTTCGCCGGGTGTCAACGACAGCGCCGACACGCCGACCTTGATGTTGTAGACAGTGCGGGCTCTGATATAATGCACGCAACATCATCGGGGATTCCATGGAAACCTTGAACAATACGTATCTTTTGGAGCCGACTTTCTGGATGAGATTCGGCGCGGCGGTTTTGTGCGGCTTTATCGTCGGATGGGAAAGGGAGCGCTCGCATAAACCTGCCGGCCTGCGAACGACCATATTGATCTGCCTGGGATCATGCATCTTCGTGATGTCCCAGGAGATGATCGCCAAACTGGGATACGGCGTAATGGACCCTTCCCGGATCGCCGGGCAGATTGTCACCGGCGTGGGATTTTTGGGCGCCGGGGCCATTTTGCGTCAGGGCGTCACGGTGACGGGGCTGACGACGGCGGCGACGATCTGGCTGGTCGCGGCTCTTGGCGTTTTGGCCGGAATAGGATACGTGTATACGGCCCTTGGGATAACCATAGGCGTCATGCTGATCCTGCAGCCGCTTCGCTGGCTCGAACATACGGAATACTTTGCAAACAACAACTGCTATGAGAAAAGACCGGCCGATAAATCACATTAATTTTTAGGGGCTTCATTGATCGACATCAAATCCCGCCTCGGCGATATCCGAAGCAAGTTAAGATCCGTTCATCGGCACGGCGCCGGCGGTTACGCCCTCAGCGAGCGGCTGTCGAATTTCTGGGACCGCAACCTGAAAACCCTCTTCGATGACGCCGCCGGTTCAAGCAGCGGTCTTTGCCTCATGGCGACGGGCTCCCTGGGCCGCCGGCAGATCTCGCCATGGTCGGATGTAGACTTTTTTCTTCTAAGCTCCGACGACAACGATACGGCCAGAGTCGAATCCGTCGCCGAAGCCCTTTGTTATCCTCTTTGGGACGCCAACGTGAAAACCGGGCAGAGGGCTCATACATTAAATTCATGTAAAAAAGACGCGCAAACGGATTCCGAGCTGTTTACAGCTATTTTAGACGCGCGTTATATCGCCGGCAACGAGGCCTTGGGCAACTCCCTCATGGATGTCGCCGACGATCTGATCCAAGGGCAAAAGCTGGAGTTTACGATTCAAAGGTCCGTGGAATTCCCGGTTCCCGATGATTATCCGCCCACCGTGCATACTCTTGAGCCGAATGTGAAGGAATCGCCGGGGGGACTGCGTGATTATCAGGTGGCGATCTGGAACGCGCAGCGATTTTTCGGCCGGGAAAACTACGAGACGAAACTCATTGAAGACAAAGTGATTTCGCGGATCGGCCGGCTCGAACTGCAAACGGCGGTGGAGCTGCTGCTGCGCCTGCGGCATGAATTGCATTTCAGGGCGCGCGGCGTCGAGGACAGGCTGCTTTCGACCATCCAACCGGAAGCGGCCATTTTACTCGGCTATCAGGGCGCGGGGGAGGCCGAGGCCGCCAAGGCTTTGCTGAACGATTATTTCGACGCGGCCAACCGCGTGTTTCGTTTCAGCCGCCGAATGCGGGATTACGTGGACCAGGGTGATTTTTCGCCTCGGGAGGATATTGCTCCGGGCGCCGAAGCCGGAGGAGGCGCGATCCGCCTTTTCCGCAAAACGGACTTCGGCGACAGGGGCGAAAAAATCTTTGAAGTGTTCTCGCGGCTTGCCGGGACCGGGCTGGTCCTGACCGAGGGCACGCGTTCCCGTTTTTCCTCGCTGGCCGCGCTGGTGGACGATGAATTCAGGGAAGACGAAGACAACGCGAAGGCCTTTATGAAGATCCTTGACCACAAGCACGCGGTGGACAGCCTGCGGGCTTTGAACTCCATCGGCATTTTAGGAGCCTATATTCCGCCCTTCGGCGCATTGCGCGGCCTGGTGCCTTATGATGTCTTTCACAGTTATCCCGCCGACGAGCATACGTTGCTGGCCCTGGATTTTCTGGACCGCCTGATTGCGGGAACCGGCCCGCGGCGCCTTGTGGAAATCGCCGCGACTTTTCCCCACATGGATCTTGTCCGGCTGGCGATTCTGCTTCATGACACAGGCAAGGTCGGCGGGCCCGGGCATAACGACCGGGGCGCGCGCATGGCGCCGGTGGTCTGCATGAGGCTGGGACTCGACGGGGCCGGAACGCATTTCATCACGCAATTGGTGCGCGAGCATGAGGCCCTGGCCCACATCGCCAACACGCGGGATGTGGACGATCAGGGCGTCATCAAGGAACTGGCGGAAAGGATCGACGATCCCGAATCGCTCAAGGCGCTTTTCATGCTGACCTATTGCGACATGCGGGCCGTGGGGCCGGGAGTCTGGACGAAATGGCGGGCCAAACTGATCGAGGAGCTTTTCGAAAGGACTTTGGCCTATCTTACGAAAGGCGCTTTGAACGTCGACGCAAGCCGCGTGCTTCACGAGGTCGAGCAGGCGCTGGTCGGGCATGCGCCTCAGGCGGTTGCGGATTATCTTGAGCAGATGCGCCGTCTGCGCCCTTCGTGGCTGACGCCGCGCATAGCGAAGATGCACGTTTCGGCTCTCGAAAAATATCTAAAAGACGGGCAGGCTCTGATTGAAATCTTCTGGGAAGACGACGAACCCGTGGGAGAGGCGGTGCTTTGCGCGCCGGATACGCGGGGATTGCTGGCCAAAGCCGCGGGTGTTTTCTCCGTTGAAAAACTCAACATTTACGGAACGCAGGCTTTAAGCGCCGACGACGGCGTCGTCATCGACACGTTCCAGTTTGCGCCAACGGGCAGCCGCACGCCGAGGGAAAAAATCGGGCCTCGAATCAATAAGAGGCTGCGTCAGGTTCTGGGCGGGCAAAGCGACATCGCCCGGTTGGTCGAGTCGTCGAATAAAAAGACGCCGGCGGCCGCGGCGCCGTTTCACGTGGCGACGGAAATTCGCATCGACAACCACTGTTCGGACACGCAGACCGTCGTTGAAGTCTGGACGGCGGACCGCTCGGGACTTCTTTACACAATCACGCAGTCCTTATACGATTTCGGTCTGGTTATCACGTCGGCAAAGGTCAACACCATCGCCGGACGCGCCATCGACAGTTTCTACGTCGTGGACGAGCACGGCTCAAAGATTGTCGGCAAGCGGGCGAGTGAATTAAGGGCCTTTATTCACGTCGCCCTGCGCTGAAAAGGCCTTGGGAATTTATCGCGGATAAAACCGAGCACGGAGCTTTCATATTGCACAGCATCGGCATGATCGTCATACGAAACGACGCGGAGGCGGGTTCATCGGCCAAACGCCTTATCCAGTGGCTGCGCATGCGGGGACTGGACTGCCTGTATCCGCGGGAGCTTGAACAGCAGTACGGCATCACCGGCGGCGTGACCGAGAAATTTTTGGTGGACAACGCGGAGATGATGGTGGTTCTCGGCGGCGACGGGACGTTTCTGGCCACCGCCAGGATGCTTGGCGACAAGCAGATTCCCATTTTGGGCATCAACTTCGGCACTTTGGGATTTTTATCGGAGATCAATCTGGATGAAATCTACGAGGCCGTGGAACTGACCCTGGAGGGAAAGGCCCGCATACGCAAGCGGACCATGCTCGACGGAATCAAGACGACGCCTTCCGGTGAAACGGAAAGCTATAAAGTCCTCAACGATTTCATCGTCGCCAAATCCCAGGAAGCCCGGCTGATCGAACTGCGGATTTCCACCGGGGACGTGATGATCACCAGGGTTCGCGGAGACGGCGTGATCATCTCCACGCCCACGGGCTCGACGGCTTATAACCTGTCCGCCGGGGGACCGATTCTGCATCCGGAACTGGATTGCTTCGTGATCACGCCCATATGCCCGCACAGCCTGACCTTCCGTCCCGTGGTCATTCCCGCCGACCGGGAAATCCATATCGAAACGGGACGCAAGGATAAAAACGTCATGGTTACCGCCGACGGTCAGGGAGTCTGTTCTCTTTTGCATGGCGACGTGTTCAAGGTGCGGCGGAGCGAATCCAAGGTGTTGAAGGTCATCAGTCCACGCAGAGGCTACTTTGGCGTTCTGCGCGACAAGCTCCGCTGGGGCGAAGAATAATAGGAGTCCGACGCGGGATGCTCATCGAACTGACGGCGAGAAAACTGGCGATCATCGACGACCTGAGCCTGCGCCCGGGCAAGGGATTGAACATTCTCACCGGCGAAACCGGCGCGGGTAAATCCATCATCGTGGGCGCTCTGAGCCTGGCTTTGGGCGAAAGGGCCAGCGCCGAGTGGATTCGGCGCGGCGAAAAAAGCGCCGAGGTCGAAGCGCTTTTCGATTTATCCGAACTGCCGGATCTGCGCGATGAACTGGACCGGGAAGGCCTGCTGGAAGACGGGCGCCTGTACGTGCGCCGCGTGATCTCGGTTTCCGGTCCGAACCGCGTTTATCTCGGCGGGCGATCCATGCCCCTGTCGCGCCTGATCCCCGTGGGCGAACGCCTGGTCAGCATCTTCGGGCAGCACGAAAGCCGGGGACTTCTGGCGGCGGAAAATCACATGGCCATCCTCGATGAATTCGCGGGACTCGGCGAAGAGCTCGATGCTTACGGCGTACTTTACGCGGACGTGCTCAGTAAGCGAAAGGAACTGACGGCGCTGCGTGAGCGGGAGGCCCAAAGCGCGGCGCGAACGGATTATTTAAAATTCGTCATCATGGAAATCGACGGCGTAAACCTTGAACCGGGCGAGGACGAGACGCTGAAGCAAAGGCGGCGCGTTCTGGTCGCGGCGGAAAAACTTGCCGCGACGGCGAATCTGATTCTCATGAGTTGCGAGCAGGACGAGGATTCCATCGCCGACCGGGTGGGGCTGTTGGCCCGGCAGGCGACCGACGCTTCGAAGATCGATCGTGACTTTGGAGCCATTGCCGAATCCCTGGAAAGCTCCGCCATCGCCGCGCAGGAAGCGGCGCGGTCGGCTTCGGATTATCTGCAAAAGCTGGAAAACGATCCGGAAGAACTGACGCGCATCGACGACAGGCTCAGTATGATTCAAAGCCTGACGAAAAAATACGGCGCCACGGTCGAAGCGGTTTTGAATTTCTGCGACAACGCGCAAAAAGAGCTTGGCGAGATTTCCAGCCTGTCCGGCGGCATCGAAAGCCTTGAAAGCGAGCTGGCCAAAGCAAAAACCGGCTTGCTGGATGCCGCGAAAAATTTGAGCAAAAAACGCCGCAGCGTCGCCGCCACGCTATCTGAAAACGTGCAGGCCGAGCTTTCCGACCTGGACATGCCGGGCGCGATATTTAAAAGCCGGTTCGATCCGCTGGCCGCGGACTCCGGAATCGAAGTGCATGGGAAACGCCTTGATTCATCGGGGCTTGAGCGATGCGAGTTTCTGTTGAGCGCCAATACGGGGGAGGATCCCAAGCCGCTGGCGAAAATAGCGTCCGGCGGCGAGCTTTCCCGCATCATGCTGGCGATAAAAAATTCCCTGGCCAAAACCTTTTTCGTACCGAGCCTGGTTTTCGACGAGGTGGATGCGGGAATCGGCGGCGCGCAGGCGGAGATCCTCGGGCGCAAATTGCAATCGGCGGCGAAGCTTCATCAGGTTTTGTGCATCACGCATCTGCCGCAAATTGCCGGCCTGGCCGACACGCACGTTGCCGTCAGAAAACTTTCCGCCAAAGGCCGCACGGTTACGACCGTTGAAACTCTCGACAAGGCGGGGCGCGAAAAGGAATTGGCGCGCATGCTCGGCGGCGTCAAAGTCACCGACGCCGCGCGCAAGGCCGCCCGCGAAATGATGAACGGCGGCAGGCCGTAGAGATTTCTCTTATACTATTCAATGAGATCATGAATGTCGCATTCGAGTGCGGCGGCGACCTTTCGCAACGTTTCCAGGGTCAGGTTCGAGTTGGCCTTTTCCCAGCGGCTGAGCGTGGACGGCCGGACGCCCAGGCGCGCGGCAAGCGCCCGCTGGGTGACGCCTTTGGATGCGCGTATTGCGGAAATCCTGTTGCGGATCAATTCTTTTGTGGCGCTTTCCCAGTCGATCTCCGTGTCTTGCTCGTCTTCAAGAATCATCTTCGCTTCAATCAATTCGAGGGAATCGAGAAGCTTGTCGAATTCGTCTTCGTCCAAGATGACGATCCGTTTTCCCGCGCCGACCTCAACGTATTTGGGTGCGATATTGATTTCAGCCATTGTCGGCCTCCTTTTTTTACAGGCGATAAATATCCCGGCGATGTCCGATTCGGATGACGAGGACAGTCATTTGCCTGTTTCGGATTTGATAAATAACTCGCCATGCACCTACCCGAATCCTCCAAAGATCGTCGTATCCGCTCATCTTCACGCAGCCCGGCGGGTGCGGGTTTTCCGCCAGTTCGGAAATTGCGATCCAAATTCTCGATCTGACAGAAGGCCCCGGTTTTTTAAATGCTTTCTACGCTGATTCCTTGATTTTTATCGCGTAGATAATCAGCGTTCCTTATGAAATATTAGCATATAATGCAATATATTTCAACAATATTGCATTATATGTAAATATTATCGCCGGTGAATCGGCCTTGCCTGATTAATCCAGACCCATGATCTTGATTTTTCGCCACAGGGTGGTGCGGTGCATGTTGAGGTGCTTTGCGGCTTTGCTTTTATTGCCGCCGAATCTCTTGAGGGCGTCTTTGATGATGGCGGTTTCTTCGACTTCCTCGCCGGCGGGCGTCGTCGGCTCCATTTTTTTGGCTTCCAGGATATGCGCCGGCAAATGGTGAGGCTGAATGTTTTCGTCGCGGCACATCACAAACGTGTGTTCGATGGCGTTTTCAAGCTCCCGCACATTACCCGGAAACGGGTGATTCATCATGATGCGCAGCGCTTCCGGCGAGATGCCGTGGATGGGCCGGCGGCGCTTTTGGCGGTACTGCTCGATGAAGTGATCCACCAGCATGGGAATGTCCTCCCGACGGCGGCGCAGGGAAGGCACTTCGATCTTGACCACGTTGATCCTGTAATAAAGGTCTTTGCGGAATTTGCTTTCCGCGATCTGCTTTTCCAGCATGGAATTCGTCGCGGAGATAATTCGGGCGTCGGTTTTTTGCGTTTTTGTCGAGCCCAGCGGCTGATATTCGCCGTTATTGAGAACGCGCAGGAGTTTGACTTGAAGCGAGATATCCATCTCGGAAATTTCGTCCAAAAGGAGCGTTCCGCCGTTGGCCAGGCTGAATTGCCCCGGTTTGTTTCCCTTGGCGTCGGTGAACGCGCCTTTCTGGTAGCCGAACAGTTCCGATTCCAGAAGCTGCGCCGGAAGGGCGCCGCAGTTGATTTTGATGTACGGCCCGTATTTTCTCGGACTTAGGTTGTGAATGACCTGCGCGATCAGTTCCTTGCCCGAGCCGCTGGGACCTTCGATCAGCACGTTGCATTCGCTTTCGGCGATGTCGGGCAGAAGCGAGACGATGCGCTGCATTTCGGGATTGCGCGTGACGATGTCTTCAATGCCCCGATGGCCCACCAGGCTTCGCCGCATGTGTTCTTCCTCGGAAATATCCCGGAAAAACTCCACGGCGCCGACGATGTCGCCGTTTTGATTTCGCAATAAGTTGGTCGTGACTCTGATGGGCACTTCGCATTCGCGTTTGGTGATGATCGTGATCCGCGAGTTTTCCACCGGCAGGGAATCCTGCAGCGTTTGTTTCAGAGCGCATTGCCGGTGGCAGATCTTGGTCCGGAAAATCTCGAAACAGTGATTGCCGATGGCCTCGGAGGCTTTGAATCCTGTGATATTTTCAGCGGCTTTGTTGAAGGACGTGATGATGCACTGTTCGTTGACCGTGAACACGCCTTCGGAGATGTTGTTGAAAATAAGGTTATAAATTTCTTCGCCGCCGTACACGGGTTCGCTCCTTGGTTCCGGCTTCCGGGGAAGCGATGATGGCAAATGGGCTTGATGATGCGGACTTTTCACCGCATTCCCCGGCGTATGCGCAACCATTGAATCTTTACACCCACCGCGGCGTTGATGCAATCTCTGTTTCGCTATTCGGCCGCACCAAAGGCAGCGCAATCTGGTTTTGAATCAACTTCAACGCCTGGTTGCAATGGATTCGATCCTTGCCGCCGGGCCCGACGACGATCGTGGGGCAGATGAACGATTCGATGAACTGATCCATCGGATTCCCCAGAAAAAGCGCGTCCTCGGCGGGTTTGGCCAAGACGAGAACCTGAAACTCCCTGCGGCAAAGGCAGCGGTGCAACTCGTACCAGGCGCCGTCGTGGCAAAGCCTGAATCCGACTTCGACGTAATCGCCGGCGGCTTTGTCGTAACGGAAGCGAAGCTCTTTTTCGAGGCGCACCAGTTCTTGCGGGTCCGCCGGTTTCGGAGCGGTTTTTTCGTGCTTATCCCGCTGATAGGGATCAAGCAGGAAGCCGAAAACGTTCAGCGGCAGATCGAGCCGCCGCGCCAGATCCAGAGCGATCTCGAAAGCCCAGTCGCCTTCTTTGGAATCGTGCGCGCAGTAACCGATCTTTTGTATCCGAGTTGTCGTCATGATTTGCTCTCCTTTACTTGCCCGCCCGCTTTTTAGGTTTGAGACAGGGCGCGCAGAGATTCCTTGAGGTACCGTTTTGAATAAATCGCTCCGATGGGGTTGTTGGCCAGCACTTTATCTTTGACGAACAAAGCCGTGACCGGGGCTTTGCAGGCTTTTGTCAGGATGCAATCGGCGCCGACGCAAAGCCCGATCAGAATCACGAGATCGCATTGCGCCCGGTTGAGGAGTTGAGCCTGGGCGAGGGGATTGCACTGCCTGCGGCCTTCGCCTTCCATGTATGGTATCGCATCATCGGACAACGTGGACGCCGAGCCGTTGGGGCCGACTTTGCAGCAAACGCCCACCACGTTGAAAAATCTTTTCAACACGGAAGCGGCGATTCTCGCAGGCTCCTCCAGGTCGGAGCAAAAAGCGACGCCGACCGTAGTGTATTTCATCCCCAGGCAGAAATAGATCACTTCACTGAGCCGGCACAGGCTGCGTTCCTGTTCCATGGCCACGTCCAAAGCCGCGTCCATCATGTGCCGCGACCAATCATCATCCGCGGATATAAACGGCTCGCCCAAGGGGCAATTTCTCGCCCCGGTGCACGGCTTCCCGTCAAGAATGAGGCAGCCTGTAAATTTTTTCCGGGAGTTTTCCAGATCTTCAATTACCGAGGAAGAAGAATCGTCGGTTGATGCGCTCGGAGAGTTTGTCTCATCCTTGTACAGGCCGAAACCCGGCTCAAGGCGATTTTCGTAGATGGCTTCAACGGCTTCCGATTCGGAACACGCCACGTTTTCTATGACGTCAATTCCGTAATCGGCCAGTTCGTGTTTTGCGTTGAGGTCGATTCCGCAACACACGAGAATATCCACATCGTCTCTTTTCAGCACGTCCAGCAAATCAATGAGATTCGGTTCATCGATCTCGATGTGCTCCACGCTGCGGCTGGGATTTTTCGTGTCGACAAGGGCCAGCCACCGCGCCGAAGTTGGGCGTGGTGAGATTCGGTCGTTTAGTATGGGCAGTGCAAAACGCATTTTTACTCCGGCTTGAATTTCGCAACATGCGTGCCAACACTTAACAAACGGAAAGCGTCGTTGATTTTGCCGGTCGGCATGCCCTGATAAAAACGTGATGTTGCGGGAAACCAGCGGCTTTGGCGGCTATCCGGAGCCCTGAAATATGATGCGCGTATTCAATCCCCGCGAGGATCGCATTGCTGCATCAGTAGGTTGCAAAAGCAGTTGCGTTGCTACACAAGTGATGCAACGTTTTGTGCATCATCCTCCATTTTGCGCGGCCCTCATCCTTTTGTTGAATTATGAAAACTCGCGGCGGATTCCCGATGGAAGCCCTCTTGGCGTTTTCATCTTCGATTGCGTTCTTCAATGCAATGAAGCTTTCTGCATCGCTTTTCGTAAAAGCGAACCGTTGCGCTGATGTCGGTAAGCAACGCGGGGCTTGTCCCGTTGGTACGAACCTTGCGTCATCCTTCGTCGGCGTCTGCATCACTGTAGAACATTTGCCAAAAAGAAGGATCGACATGACAGCGAACAATCTTCAGATATCAAACGAAAACGGTCTGGGACTGCAAAGCACGAACAAACTTCTCATCACCCTTGAGGGTCCCATGCCCGAAAACAGGGTGGCGAAATTTCTGGACGCTTTCGCCGTGGTGCTGGATCACTCGGATTACCGGAGTCTGCTCGACGCATACTGCGGGGCCGCCACGAGATGCGCCCAATGCGCGACTTCATGCCATGTATATATGGCGAGCGGCGATCCACGGGACATCCCCTGCCACCGCGCCCATATTATTTTACAGATCTACCAGCGATACTTCACCATGAAGGGCTGGCTTTCGATGCGGTTCGGGGGCGGATTTACGTTGACGGAGGAAATCCTCGATGAACTGGCGGAGTTGGTCTGGCGTTGCAACGCCTGCCGGCGTTGCACCATGGAGTGCCCCTTGGGGATCGACTACGGTCTGTTGACGCGCCTGGGGCGATACGTTTTCAGCCTCATCGGCATCTCTCCAAAAGCTCTTCAGGTCAGCGTGCGGGAGCAGTTGGAAGGGGAAACGGGAAACACCTCCAAAATTCCCCCGGCGGCCATGATCAACACGCTGGAATTCCTCGCGGAAGAGTTGGAGGAGTTGCTGGGACTTAAACTCGAATTCCCCGTGGACCAGCCCAACAGGGAATATGTGTTTTTCTGCGCCGTCAGCGACTATCTGCTCGAACCGGACACTTTGATGGGAAACGCCGCCGTGGTGTACGCCGCGGGCGACTGGGATCGGTGGACCATCGGCACCGGCAATTTCGACGGCATCAACTACGGGCTTTTCTACAGCGACTGGCATCTGGACAGAATCGTCAACCGGGTTCTGGAAGAGGCGGATCGCCTGAACTCGAAAACGCTGCTGATCGGCGAGTGCGGTCACGCTTCGCGCGCGGCGCACGATTTCGTGCCGGTGTTCGGCGGAAAATCCACCCGCCCGGTGATCAATTTCATGGAGTATACGCTGGCCCGCATGAAAGAAGGCAAGATCAAACTGGACCCGGATATCATTACGGAGCGCGTGACCTATCACGATCCGTGCAACATTTCCCGGTCGGGCTGGGTCGTCGATCAGCCGCGGGAAATCTTGAATTCATTCGTGAAAAACTTCGTGGAGATGACGCCTTCCGGGCGGCTCAACTACTGCTGCGGGGGCGGCGGGGGACTCGTCTCTTGCGACGAAACCCACGAATTTCGAATGGAAGTCGCCGGACGGGCCAAGGCGGATCAGATTCGCGCCACCGGCGCGGAAATCGTCATCACGCCGTGCGCCAACTGCAAGAAGCAGGTCAAGGAAATCGTCGAGTATTACAAACTCCCGTGCGAGGTGATGGGGCTTCACGACCTGATTCTCAAAGCCATCATTATTCCGGGCGCCAAGTCTCCCCGGGAACGCAAGGAAATCGCCGACGAGTACATGTAGATCAGTAACGATGTCGACCGCCGATTCATCATGGCCGTCAAGCGGTTCGACGATAGCCGGAGATTGATAAATGGAATACGCCCTTGAATTCGCCAGAGGCCCTTTGTTCATTATGGCGTTCGGATTCATGGTTTTGGGACTGATCCGAGTGGTCGGCGTCCAGCTCTGGTTCCTTCTTACGCGATCGAAAAGGAGCCTGTCGAACGCTCCGTGGCGGACCATGATGCGGGACATGTTTACCTGGATCGTTCCCGCCAGTCATGCGGCCCGCTCGCCGTCGGTTCCGTTTATTGTTTTCTCATTCGCATTCCACACGGGCATGATTATCGTGGCGTTCTTTTTCGCCGACCATACGGCTTTGTGGAAATCCGGCACGGGCATAAAGCTTCCCAGCCTGGGTTACGGTCTGGCGGATGCGCTGACCGCCATCACCCTCATCAGTCTGGTGTATCTTTTCGCCTCGCGGATTATCAGAAGCAGTATGAGGGCCACCAGCGACGTCTCCGATTACCTGATTCTTCTGCTGATCGGCGCCTGTTTCGTCACCGGTTATTTCGCGAATCATCCCAATGTCAATCCGCTGCCGTGGAATGTCATGATGCTCATGCACATTCTTTGCGGCAACCTCATCCTTGTCCTGATTCCCGTGACAAAGCTGGCTCACGCGGTGCTTTATCCGTTTACGAGATTGTCTCCCGTCCACTGGCAGTTCAGACCGGGCGCCGGCGAAGAAGTCGCCCGCACCCTTTACGGAAACGAGGCCAAAGTATGAGCGCGTATGGAATTCTGGTTGACGTGACGAAATGCACAGGTTGCGAGAAATGCGTCGAGGCCTGCACCACGGTCAAAAAAGAAGATCCCAAAAAGGTGGATACGGACCGTTACAACGCCAAGGACGGTCTGTCGGGCCGCAAACGAATCAGCATCCTTCCGGTCGCCGAAGGCCGGTTCGCGCGCAAGAGCTGCCTGCACTGCGACGAGCCGAACTGCGCGGCGGCGTGCCTGGTCGGGGCGCTGAAAAAAGACGAAAAGACCGGCGCGGTTTTGTATGATCCGAAAAAATGCATCGGATGCCGCTATTGCATGCTGGCCTGCACTTTCCATATCCCCCGCTATGAGTGGGAAAAAGCGCTGCCCTACGTCGTCAAGTGCGACATGTGCGTCGACAGGCAGGCAAAGGGCGATAAGCCGGCGTGCGTCGAGGCGTGCAAGTACAACGCGCTGACCTTCGGACTGCGTGAAGATCTGCTGCGCAAGGCGAAGGAGACCATTTCCAAGCCCGGATCGAAATACGTTCAGCGCGTCTGGGGAGAAACGGAAGTCGGCGGAACCTCCCTGCTGTACATCTCGGACGTCGATCTTTCGGCGCTGGATTGGCCGTCTCCTACAACGCCTTCGGCTTCGAAGCTGGCCATGCCGGTCGTCAAGGCGACGCCGGTCATCGGCGCGACGGTCATCACGAGTCTTTTGGGCATCAACTGGATCATCAAGCGAAGGATGAAGCTGATGGGCGGCGAAGCCGAAGAAGGCGCCGCCTCGGACGATGCAATTTCCCACGAAGATTAATCCTCAATAAAAGGGATATTCCATGACAAGGCGCATGCAAATACTCAAGGACATACTCTGGATCCTGGCCATTTGGGGCCTGGTGGCCGGGGTTTTGCGCATGAAGATGGGGCTGGGAGCGACGACGAATCTCAGTGATGCGATGCCGTGGGGCATGTGGAAGATATTCAACATGCTGGCCGGCGCGGCCCTTTCCACCAGCGGATTCATGCTCGGCATCATTGTGTATGTTTTTCATCGCAAGCAATTCAAATCGCTGGTGCGTCCGGCGATTTTCATCGCCGTGTTCGGTTATGGATCGTCGCTGTTTGCGCTTTTGTTCGACATCGGCCTGCCTCATCTGTTCTGGCATCCGGTTTTCATGTGGAATCTTCATTCCTTCCTCTTCGAAGTGTTCTGGTGCGTGTCCATGTATTTCTCCATCGCCGCGTTGGAGTCTCTTCCCGTAATCCTGCAGGATCGCTTTCCGAGCATCGGCCGCGTGATTCACGGGGCGGTGTTTTTTCTTGTCGTGATCGGCGCAACCCTTTCAACGCTGCACCACTCGTCGCTGGGATCACTTTTTCTTCTGACCCCGCAGCGCCTGCACCCCTTGTGGTTCTCCCCCATGATCCCCGCGCAGTTTCTGACGTCGGCGATCGGCGGGGGCTTGCTGTTTCTCATCTTTGTCCGCCTGGCCTATGCGTGGCTGCACGATCCCGGCTTGTCTCCGAATGCGCCGTTTCCGACCAGAGTCTGCTGCGTCGCCGATGAAAAACCCGAAAGCGAAAAAATTCCCGAGCTTCCGGCTCTTTCAAAGCTGGCTGTCATCGCCGCCGTTTTCCTGTCGATTTATCTCGTCTTGAAAGTGGTGGACCTTATCCAAAGCGGAAGCTGGCGTTATCTCGGCAAAGGGGATTTGTATTCCTGGCTGTATCTGATTGAAATTACGATGGCCGTCATTGCGCCCCTTGGGATCGTCGCTGTTGGGGCGGCGAGGCGGTCAAAGGCCGGGCTGACGGTTGCCGGATTATTGGGTTCCCTGGGGCTGGCCCTCAACCGCCTGGACGTGGGCATATTCGGATTTTTCCAGGATGCGGGAAAAATATATATGCCGTCTTTGCTCGAATGGTCGTTGAGTCTGGGCATCGTCGCGGCCGCCGGAATCGTTTATCTTTTCTTTGCCGAGCACCTGCGCCTCTTTGACGAGACGTCCGAGGCGCCCGTCATAACATTGAAAACCATCTTTCAACCCCCTTCTCAGTCCTGGCGCGCCACAATGGGACCCGTCGGCGCGCGAAGGATTTCTCTTATCTTCGTGATCATGCTGCCCCTGGCCTTCGTATCCCTGGGCGCTTCCTCGGGAGATTCGGAAGGCGATGTCGTCAAGCCGCCGATCGCCCTGGATCAAACGCGAGCGGTGCTCAAAATCGACGGGGACCGCCGGGATGTTGCGACGATTTTCGAGCATGTGAAACACCAGCGCCGGTTAGGCGACAAGCAGTCCTGCCAGGTCTGTCATCACATCGCCAAGCCCGACGACCAGACGACTTCGTGCTGGCAATGCCACACGAAAATGAACGCGAAGTCCGATGCTTTCAATCATGAAAAGCACATGAGCTGGGTGGCCGAAGAGAAAAAACTGGACGGTTTTTACCCGGAAAATCGCTCCTGCGTTTTCTGCCATGACCCCGCCGGTCCCAAAAGCGCCGAGACGGCCAAGTCCTGCCTGGAATGTCATAAGGATGACATGGCGATCGTAAAAGATTGGGCCTACGCGACTGAGCCCGACGTCGACATTCGTTATCCGATCCCTTATCGAGACGCCATGCACGGCCTTTGCATCAAATGTCATGCGGCCAAGCAGGTGGAATTGGGAAAAACCGGGATGGATGAATGCGCTCATTGCCACCAGCAGGGCGCTTACGTTCCGGCGGCCGATGAGCCGGTCGATGTTGAGCCGCAGGTTGAGGAAAACGAGGCCGTCGAAGGAAGCGACACGGATTCGGGCGATAACCCTTAATAGCCGAAATTGATGCAAAAAAAGGCGGTTGCCTCTAACGACTATTCACTACACGCAACGCGTTTGGCCGTCAGCTCCCATTCCTTGATGATCGTGTCCAGTTCGGGAGTCGATCCGCAGATGTCGTCGGCCAGATCCTGTGCGTCGGCCCAGTCGTCCACGTATTCCACATTGAAAATAGCTTTGCCGGCATCGATGAATGGGGAATACATGTCGCATTCCTCATAGACGTGGCACGCCTCGTTCAGAGCCCAGTCGTAATAATCCACCAATTCTTCCAATTGGCCCAGGTCGTTTTTCAATCCCACGGACAAACCACGATCATGGGCCTTTTCGGCAATGAAGATATTGTAATCGAGCTGATCGTCGGCGGTTAATCCCAGGCCGTTTTCGTTGGCATAGCCGTTCACGTTATCCGGATCCACGCCGTCGCACCCCTTTTCGACGGCCAGATCCATGCGATCCGTCATGATTTCACGAACCTGCTCGTTGGTGATGTCAAGCCAACGCTCGCCTTCCCAGTTTTCCAGGTCCGCGCCGAGGGCTTCTTCGGGGAAATCCGCGGCGTCATCACGCCAATCTTCGTAGCTTCCCGCGCTGAAGTAGCAGATCACGATTCTCCCGTCATCCCGCAGTTGCTCAATCGTCTTAACGTCCGTGTCGAAAAGATCGATGTCGTACATGTCGACGTCGAAGGATGTGTCGATATCGTCGACAAATTGCAACTGCCAACTCGTGCCGGGCGAGGGTTGCCACAAGTCATCATCGTCGTCGTCTCCGTTTTCGGAATCGTCATTGTCGTCATCGTCGTCGCCGCAGCCAAAAAGGCAGGCGCTAAAAACGAGAGCCAATAATGCCGCCAGGACAGAAAGTTCACGCGCGTTCATGATTACTCCGATAATATGAAATTTTCACTACTGATGTGTCTTAAATACTATATTATGTCGTAGACGGTAAAGACACCTTTTTTTTCAACACTTAGTACGCTGTGTCCCAGAACTTTTCCGTTTTTCGGCAGGTCGTCCGCGGGAGCCGGATCGGCGCTCGACTGCGTCACGACGCGAAAGCTCGAAAACTTTTGCAATTCCTTATGAAACTCCAACATCCCGCGTAAAATTTCCGTGGCTCGCGTTTCCTCCGTTTGCGGCAGGACCACTCTTTTGTAAAATTGCGGACTCAAATACAAATAAATGAAATTCCGGTTTACCTCGGTTGTCAGCAAAACGAATCCTGAATCGGGGAATTTCATCAGTTGGGTTTCGATGTATTCCAGGAGGCGCCGATCATTGTCGAAATCGGTTCCCTGCTCGGTGAGCAGTGTGTCGAAATCATAACCAAGCAAGGGATTTAAACTAAAAATCGACGTCGCCGTAAGAACTGTGACGATCGTGTACTGATGGAATCTGCTTCGCATCGCGGCTTTCATCCTGAATTTCGGATAAGCGCCAAGTTTTTCCCAAAAATAAACTACCGCCGCGCCGATAAATGCTCCGCCGGAGATGTTCATCCAAACGATCATGGCCCGAGAGTATTTCAGATCCGCCATCAGTTCCATGTTGAGCATCATGGCGAATTCGAAGGCGATTATAGATATGCCGATCAGCGCGAAGTATCGGCTTTCTTTACGGCGCGCGAAAACGACGAATCCCGCGCACCCCAGGACTATGCCGGCCCACCCGCCGGCTTCGTACATAAAGCGCAGAGTCAGCCTTACGTCTTCCAACGCTTCCGCGAAGGTGATGGTTCCGGCTTGAAGATCGGTGCTGCTCAGAAATCCATCCCAGAATACTTTGCAGTAAATGAGCCATATCGCGGGGACGGCGAATATCAACAGCCAGAAGGGAATGCGCTTTTGACCGAATCGAATAAGGGCGTCGATGAAAAAAAAGGGCGCGATGATCCAGGTTTCAAAACGCGTGAGAAAGGCTGCCCAAAGAAAGGCGATGGCGAAAAATCCCCAGACGAATCTCATGCGCCGCGAGGAAATCGCTTGCGTGTAGCATAGACACGACGCAAAAACCAGAAAGAATGTGAGGGACTCCGCGACGCCGAGTGTGGATATCCAAATATGCGCCGGCGACACGCATAACGCCAACGCCGCACCGAGTCGGACGGGTCGGGCGAAATTATTGAGGGCCAGATAAACAATGCCCGGCGATGCGATTCCGCAAATTAAGCTGATCCAGCGCGTAATATAAACGGCGTGCGGGAAAAGCGTAATGCCGAGTCTGCCCGCGAACATCTGAAAAGGTCCCATGGTTCTAAGGATGGGAAAGCTCGTGCTGAGATCATAAGTTCCGACGGCCATCTGCAGGCGCAGCATCTCTTCGACGCAGATGGAGGAGGTGGCGCCGATCGTGCGCGGATACAGCCACCAGCGAAGTGCATAGGCGAGCACTGATATCGCGGCGATGAGAGCCCAATCCGTAAATTGGAGACGATAAAAAACGGCGGGGATATCGCTACCCGTGTTTCGATGAGTATTTAGGGACTTTTCATGCACTGGTCGGCGATTCCGTTTAAACGTTGTCGGTTGATAATATCCCTTACGCTACGCGAGTGTAGCAATGAATTATTTTTCCTCAAAATAAAAATCGATTTCGTGCATAAGAAAATCCGACAAACCGATGCCCAGATCGGTATAGATCTTCTGCGCGCGTTTGTTGTTCTTCTCGACGTACAGGCGAAGGCCGCAAACATCTTTCCGGCGCCTGGCCTCGGCGTAAACATGCCGGTAAAGGGCCGTGAAAACGCCTTTGCGCCGATCTTTTGGCGTGACGTACACGGATTGTATCCACCAGAACACGCCGTTTCGCCAATCGCTCCATTCGAAAGTGATCATAAGCTGCCCGACCACCGCGTCGCCTGTTTGCGCCATGTAGTAAAAGCCTTTGGACGGATCGGCCAGGCATTCCTTCGCGCCTTTGAGCGTCGTTGCCGGATCCAGGTCGCGGTCCTCGATTTCCTTGGCCCCCAGCGCGTTGTACTCGGCGATGATCTGCGCATCGTCCGCCGTGGCGGGTCTGATTATCAATTCGCTCATATTTTAAAATCCTTCTTTTTCGCGAATGGGTCGTTGCATTCATTAATGCCAAAAGGGATTCAGAGTCAAATTCATGAAAGCCGATAGTTTGTAAAGACTTGGTTTTTCAAGATAAATGCGTTATGTTGATCCCATGCATTCCTTGTTATTCCCGATTCGGGGCGGGGCGTATTTCCTTTAGTATTATGCGCATTCCAAAGGGGCCATGATCGATTGATTGTCTTGGACGATGAATTGGTTCGCGCCTTTACGCCAGGGAGTGAAATTATGAAATACGTGGTTGCCGCGGGTTGCGTGTTAATTTCCTTGATGATTCTGCCGGGAGTTTCTTCGGCCACATGTCTTGGTTTCGGAGGAGACGACGACGATGACGATGCGGCGGATCCGGGACAGGAGATCGAGCCGGATGACGATTCCGATGACGATTCCGATGATGATCCGAACGATGACGCGAATGACGATCTCGACGATGACGCCGACGATGACGCCGACGACGATCTCGATGATGATGTCAATGATGATCTCAACGACGACGCAAACGACGATCTCGACGATGATGCGGATGACGACGACCTGTCGCCGGTCTATATCCGGCGCGTGGACGGCGGAGCCCCGGGCGAAGACGGCGTTGCCGCGGCGCTGATCGACGAGGGCGATTTTCTGATCATCGCCACCGTTGGAAACCGCCTCGCGGCGTATCGATATCTCGATGGCGAAATACAGGCGGAAGAAAACGTTTGCGACAACGGCTCCTATCCCTCCTTATTCGTGGACGGGCAGGGCAACGCGCATGTGTCTTTCTACGATACGGTCGAAAACGGGATTTCCTATGCGACCGACGAAAGCGGCGCGTGGCGGCAGGAACTTGTGGAGGAGCATCCCAACATTCAACATGAATCGTCGATCACGCTGGATTCGTCCGGCAGTGTCCATATCAGTTATAATTTCAACCTGCGGCTGAAATACGCCACCAACGCTTCCGGGAACTGGACTAATCAATTTGTGGACAATTCCTTCCAGGTGGACTTGCGTAGCTCCATAGCCGTAGACCCTCAAGGATACGTGCATATCGCCTACTGGAATTATTCATCCATGGAGCTTTTACATGCCCGCAACACTTTCGGTTACTGGTCTTTAGAGGCCGTTGACTGTCCCACGTACCCCGGGGCTTCACGGTTCATTCTCATCGATGACGACGGCGCGATACACATTTCTTACCTCAAATCGACGCAGACGCTCATTCACGCTTACGGCTCAGCGGGGTCCTGGACGAAGGAGGCGGTGGAAGGCGGCGGCTGGGGTGATGAGTCCATCATGGCGGCGGGCGCCGACGGCGCTATTAATATCCTTTACGGGTATTGGTCGGTCCTCAGGGATTCCCATCTGGCCGTGCAAACCGACTCCGGATGGAATACCGGCACATTGACCGGAATCAATTCGCCCGGCGATCATCAAATCGGTTTTGATGTGGACGACGCGGGACACGCGTATATCGGCTACCGGGAGTTGACCGATGAAAACCTCCAGTACGCCACGAATCTGTCCGGCTCGTGGCAGCGGGGCGTCATCGCCGAGGGAGTGCGCGTGGAGTGGGGCACCGCCATCGCCGCGCAGCCCGACGGCGCCGTCCACATCGCCTACATCATCGAAGAACCGCGCAATCTGAAATACGCGACCAACGCCGGCGGGAACTGGGCGACGGAAACTCTGGACGACTGCGAAAACGTGCGCACCGAAGCGAAAATACTATTGGACGCCGGTCTTGCGCCTCACGTGATATACGGCCGCATCCCGGAGCCCTCCGGGCTGTATCATCTCTACAGACAGGGCGGAGAGTGGATCGGGGAGCGGATCAACGAAAACGTCAATACGGGCGACTATCTCGATGCGACTTTCGGCGCCGACGGAACTCTTTACGTCGGACACTACAATTACGCGACGGACAATATCGAATTCACATCCAACGCAACCGGCGACTGGGTCACGGAAGTTGTGGACGGCGGCGACGACTGGGATCCGGTCATCGGGATCGCCGTCGACGGAAGCGGCGCGGCGCATATGAGTTACTATAAAAGCAATCATCTTTGGTATGCGACAAATGCCGGGGGAGCATGGCAAAGCGCCCAAATTGACGACGCGCCGGGATCCGGTATGGGATCGTCCATTGCCGCGTCCCCGGACGGCAATGTCTATATCTCCTATTACGGAAGCTTCGGCGGCCTGAAGATCGCCTCGAACGAAGGCGACGGATGGAGTTTCGAAACCGTGGACTGGGCCGGAAGCGTGGCGTTCTGGTCCGACAGCAAGCTTGTCATGGACGCCGACGAAAAACTGCATGTCGTTTACTACAGCGAAGTGGATAAAGATCTGTATTACGCCACGAACCAATCGGGAAGCTGGGTCGCTGCCGTGATCGCGTCAGACGGGGAAGCGGGTTTCAATCCTTCCTTGTCCCTGGACGATATGGGCGACGCGCACGCCTCGTTTATGAGCGGCAACGCCTTGTGGTACGCCCGGTTTCCGAAAAACTACCAGGGAGTTTTGAAATGAAATTGTTGATGGCCATAATTTTATCCAGCATGTTGATCTTTGTTTCCTGCGGCGATGACGATGACGACCCTTCGACAAGCTCAGGGCAGGCTGACAACGAAGATGTCAATGACGACGCGGATGACGACGTCGACGACGATGACGCGTCCGAAGGATCGACCACGACGACGACCATAACGACCGGCACGACATCGACGACCTCCGAAAGTTCGACGACAACGACGACCGTTGAACCGACGACGACAACAGATTCGCCAACCACCACAACGACGATTTCAACGACCACGACGACCGATGTTCCGACAACGACGACAACCGATACTCCCGCGACGACCACGACCACCACGACGGCTGGAACAACGACGACGACTACGACGCTTGGCCCCATCCTCTGTTATTGCGACGAAGATTACGACGGGTACGGCCGGCCGGATAAAAGCCAGGTTTTCGATAACGGCGAATGCCCTTATGGATGGGCGGACAATGACGGCGATTTCGACGATGCCGATCCACTCGCCCATGACGGCGCGCCGGAAATTCCCCTGGACGGAATCGATCAAAATGACGACGGCGTCGATCTGATCCCTTCCGACGCAAACGGTGTTTTCGTATCCGTAAACGGCCGCCCGGACGGCGCGGGTACGATGGCGGATCCCCTGGACGCCATCGCCGCGGGACACGCCCTGGCCGCCGCGAACGGCAAAGCCGTTTTCATCACATCCGGAAGTTTTGACGAGCAGCCCTTGCAGGTGACTGTTTCCATGTACGGCGGTTTCGATCCAACCGACTGGTCGCAGCACGACGGCCAAACGACATATGTCGAGACCGAGAGCGAATACACATTGGATATTGTCGCCGCACAGCCACTCGTGATTCATCTCGTCAGGACTATGAACACATCGTCCGTGCCGACGGTTTACGGGTGCCAAACCTCCGGCCCCGTGACCTTGCTTGGTTCGCGATGCCGCATATACGAGCCGGATGATTACCACCAGTTGGTCGGCGCCGGTTTGTACGTGGCGGACGGTGTGACCCTGATGATCAACTCCCAGGCAAACATTCACGCCCAGAACGGTTATGAAGACTCTTTCGGCGCCGACGTGGCGGGCGGAACGCTGCGGGCATTGTCATCGGAGTTTTTCGGCGGCGTCCGGGCGCAGTGGGGGTTGGAGACCAAAGCTACCGGCCTGCGTGTTCAGGAAAACGCGCGGGCTGTTGTGGTCGGCTGCGACATAGAAGGAGGCCAGGTCAGTCCATGGACCGGCGGATTCGACGACGGCACTCAAATCGTCGGCGTGGATGCACTCGGCAAAGTGGCGCTGATCGATAATCAAATCACGGCCGGGGAGATCATCAATCCGAATGATGGAATCTGCTGGGCGTATGGCGTGTTCATTCGCGGGGGCGGCGCGCTCGTCGGCAATCGCATCGAGGGCGGCTCGGTGGATTGCGTCGGTAGTACGTCAACGGGACATGCCGCCTATATTTCCGATTATGCGGACACCATCATTGCGAATAACGAAATCATCGGAGCGGCGCTTCCGCAAACTTCCGGGAGCGCTCCCGTGGCGCTTTTCATCGCCAACAGCGGCGACATGGCCGGGCCGGTCACGCTGGTCAACAACAGGATAATGCTCGGCGCATCTCCAAGCGCCATCGGACTTGAGTATTACTCTCGCTCAGACCTGACTGCCGTGAACAACAGTTTCTTCGCCGTCAGGGACGATTCCTTTTACAGTCAGTATTTCATACTGGCCCATCTCCACGACGACGTCGTCTATCATTTCATCAACAATGTATTCGCGGCCGAGGAAGCGACAAATACGAAGCTGATTGAAACCTGGTACACAGAATTTGATCTGGAATTGCAAAACAATGATTTCTATCTGGTAGGCGACGGCTGCCTGTTGGACATCGACGGCGATTGCTACACCGACATCGCCGACGTCAACGGCTGCGCCTGGGGCGGTTGCTTGGAGTCGGCGGGCAACATAACCGGCGATCCGCTGCTGACCGATCCCGCCGCCGGCGACTGGCATCTCGGCGACGGCAGCCCCGCCATCGACGCCGGAATCGATCCATCGCCCTGGTACGACGGTGATTTCCTCAATGTCGATTTCGAAGGCGAAGCGCGCCCCTCCGGCGCCGGCTGGGATATCGGCGCGGACGAGTACAGTGATTAGTGGCTAGTGATCAGAAGCAAGTGGTGAGTGGCCAGTTGTTAGAAACAGAGCCGCGCACGGCAAATTCGCCTGAGTTGTAACGAAGGCGAATGAGTAAGCGGGTAGATATCGGCCTTGCAACCAAATGTCAATTTTCTTTAAATCCCTACGGGACATCTTCTTTGCCTACCGTGCTTTATCTCACGATCAAACAAAAAATCGTGACTCCACGCAAAGATTTCTACGATTAGTAGTACAGCCAGTACTACTCTGCGAAGCGGCGCTTGCTGCGAAGCATGAGCCTTGGCTGCGCTGTTGCGGGCGGCAAGGGAAAGAAACTGGCATAGGAGCGGTTTTCCCTGCCCTAAGCAAGGCCGAAGGGAACCGTGGAACGAGAAATCCGATTGTCCGGAGGATCCTGGTGTTTCATGCGGCATCAGGAATTTTACAAGCAGCTACACGACTCGCCACTCATAAAATCATTCACATCCGCAGCAACCGCCCGTCACTTTCCCTTCGGGCCAGCCGGCGTCTTCCTCGCCGTCGTCGATGGGATTGTCGCCGCCGACGCAAAGATCCGCTTCCTCGTCGCAGGTTTCATCCTCTTCGCAGGGATCGCCCGTGTGCTGACATTCCAGTTTGTTCGGCGAACAGAACTCGTCGCCGTTGCAGAAAACGCCGTCATCCTCGCAGGGATCGCCGGTATTGACGCATTGCTGAAGATCCTGGTCGCAAACCTCGTCGCCGTTGCACATGTTGCCGTCGTCGGTGCACGGATCGCCGGTATGCCCGCATTCCTGCGTCTCTTCGATGCACTCAAGCGTTTCCTGGCCGTTGCAGAATTCCCCGTCGTCCACCGGGCAGGGATTGCCCCCGTGAATGCACTGTCTGTTCTCGCAGGTCTCGGGACCGTTGCAGTAGATTCCGTCGTCGCAATCCTCATCGGTCACGCACGTGCACCAGATTTTATAATCCGCGGTTCCCGAACTTTCCTCCACGTCCTCGCCTCTGGCGTCGACGGCGTCGTGGCTCTGCGCGATATTGCTTCCGTTGACGAAGCGCTGGCAATCGTCGGGGTTGGCTGTAAATGTCGCCTCGAACGTGAACACTTCCTCGAAGACCAGATCATGCCCGATGACGGGAATCATATCCGCCCAGTCGATTTCACCGTCGTCGACGGCATCCACCGGCGTCACCGTGGATGAGAAGAAATCGAGCTGCGTCGTGTCGTAAATATCCGTAATGGGCAGAACGTGAATATCCACGTCGCGATTATTGGTCAAACTGATTCGGAATTCGATTTGCTCGCCGGCGTCGAACTCGTTGGCCCCGTTGATGGGATTGGCGCTGGCGTTGATGATTTCCTTTTTCACGGTGCTGCCGAAAGCCAGGTTGCTGGCTTCGTTGTCCGAGGGGCTGGTGAAAAATCCATTGACGACCGAATAGCTGTTGAGCTGCGTCAGCGAATCCTGGTCGAAAACACGAATCGTTCCGTTGAACGAGGTGCTGACGTTGACGTAAACCAGATTCTCGCCGGGATTGACCGAAACGCCGCGTCCGTCGCCGCCGCCGAGGCTGACCTGATCCTGCGTGTCCGACGCCATGTCGTATTTCAGGAGAAAATTGTGCCCGCCGGGTGTGCCGTTGCCCGTGGAAGCGGCGAAGATAACCGGTTTGCCGCGATGATTGTCCACGGTCATCGACGAGGCGATGTTGGACATGGTGAAAGAGCCAAGGTGCTCGTGCGTATCCAGATTGTAATAATTCACATCCGGCGTTCCGTTGGACACGAAAATCACGTCGAGGCCGTCCCAATGCTCGACGATCTCAAGGTCGTACGCGCCGGTCACGCCCAGATTCTCCAGCGGCCAGTCCTCGACGGGCTGGAAGGTGTCGGAATCGAACACGTACAGCGTGCTCATGCGGCGATTGATGACGTAGAGAAGTCCCTCGCCCACGCGAACGTCGATGCCGGCCAGATTGTCCGTGCCCGTCAGATTGATCGTCGTCAAGGGCGTGGCGTCCCTGGCGTCGAAAGCCTCCAGAAATCCTTCGCCTTCATAGGTGCAATAAAGATGTTCCGCGATCGGGTCGACGGCGAGGCCGACCGGCCCCACGCCGTGGTGCTGCGGATAAAAGGTGTCGGCGCGGACCAGCTGGTTTCCGTTGACCGAAAACGCCACGATCGGGTAGGTGTCCATGATTGTGCTGTCCACGTTGCCGATGACGAATATCGTCCGGACGATATCGTCGATGGCGAAGGCTTGCCCGGCGAATGCCGCAACGATCAGGGCGACCAGGCAGACAACCGTCACAGTGCTGCGGGGAAAGTGAGTTTCTCGCATGTCTTCCTCGATGGCTTATTATCAAGTTTATCCACACTAAGTTCCGCGAAGAATGCTTCGCGAACCGAGCCGTGCTTATAACATATTAAAAAATCAATGCAAATTCCCGCCGGTGAAAGCGCTGACGTTCCTATTTTCCGGAGGCATATGCCGCCCCCGGCCGGCTAAAATTTATCGGCTCATCCGCACATGCCGCTGTCATCATCTTCTTCCGAACGGGGGTAGTACACATCTTCTGCGTCGTCATCGTCGCCGAGGACGGGAGCTCCCGCATCGTCATCGTCGTCATCGCCGCCCGTCGTGTCGTCGTCGCCCGTTGTGTCGTCATCCGCCGCCGTATCGTCGTCGCCCGTCGTATCGTCGTCGGCGTCGTCATCCGCGTCGTCGTCCGCGGCCGGGTCGCATTCATCGTTTTGTTCGTCGCAGATTTCTCCGTTGATCACGCATGGATCGCCTGAAGAAACGCACTGGTTGTCATCCTCATCGCAGCTTTCCTCGCCATCGCAGAAAAGTTCATTCTGCGGACACGGATCGCCGGTATGATCGCAGGCGTCGTTGTCCGTGTTGCAGTATTCCTCGCCGTTGCAGTATGCGCCGTCGTCAGTGCAGGGATCGCCGGTGTGCGCGCAATCGTCCAGATCCTCGTCGCAATATTCAGCGCCGGTGCAGAATATTCCGTCGTCTTCGCACGGATTGCCCGAAGAAACGCACTGATCGTTACCTTCATCGCAGCTTTCCACGCCATCGCAGTAGCTTCCATTTTGCGGACACGGATTGCCCGAGGAAACGCATGAATCCGAGGTTTCGTTGCAGGATTCGGTTCCGGTGCAATATGCGCCGTCATCGCAGTCTCTGGCTTCACCGTCGCAAACACCGTCTGCGCAAACATCGCTTACCGTGCAGTAAAGCCCGTCGTCGCATTCCGCTTCGTTATTGTAGGTCCAACTGTCCGTGGACGACTCGGGATCGCAGATGTAACAGGTATTGCCCGGCTGCGTGGCGTTCACACCGTAGCACTGCTCGTCGATGACGCAGCCCGAGCAGGATCCGTAATACACGTACGCGGCTCCCTCCATGTATTCGCTATTTTCATACTGCGGAGCGCCGACAATGACATCGTTAAAGCCGTCGCCGTTGACGTCTCCGGCTCCCGAGAGGCTGTAGGTGAAATAAGCCTCGTGCAAATCGACTTCCGCGGTCCAGTCGGCGGCTTCGGCGAGGCCGGACTCCGAGCCGTAGAAAGCGAAAGCTCTGCCTTCGGCGGTTTGTCCGTTGGAGTAATAAGGAGCGCCGATCAATACATCGTCGAAGCCGTCGCCGTTGACGTCCCCGGTTCCGAAAACGCTGAAGCCGTAGTTCACGCCGCCCATATCCGAGTCGGTGAACCAGGACGGCGTATCTTCCAGCCCGGTTTGCGATCCGTAATAGAGATACGCGGCGCCCTCGTTGACTTCGTCATCAAAATCCTCGGCATTGTCATCATGACTGTAATTCGGAGCGCCGACGATCACGTCGCCGAAGCCGTCGCCGTTGACGTCCCCCGCGGATGAAACGCTGTAACCGAAAGCGGCGTTCGGCGTCTCATAGCTCGATACCCAGTCCGGAGTGGTGGAAATTTCCGAGTAGCTCCCATGGAAAACCATGATTCGGCCTTCGCCGCTTTTCGCGGCGTCATATCCGGGCGCTCCCACGATAATATCGGCGAATTCGTCGTCGTTGACGCCCTTGGAAAGGGCTACGCCGGCGCCGATCGCCGCGCTTTCGTTGGCCTCATTGCTGACGTAGAACCATGACGGAACTGATTTCAGACCGTCCGGCGAACCGAAGAAACCGATCGCCACGCCTCCCTGGCAACTTTCGTCGGCATAACCCGGTCCTCCGGCGACCATATCGTCGCAATTGTCGCTGTTGAGATCCTGCCCTCCGGCGATGCTGTATCCGAAATGAGCGCCGGGATGGCCGGCGGGCGGCTCCATCATCCAGTCCGGCGTATCCGAGGGTCCCGCGGCGGATCCGTAAAAAACAAAAACCGCTCCCTCCTCGTCCTCGCCGTTTGAGTAAAAAGGGGCGCCGACGGCGATATCATCGTAGTTGTCGTTATTCACGTCGCCGATTCCCGCCACGGTGAAACCGAACTTCGAGTAGTCCAAATCACTCTGGACCGACCAGAATGGCGTCGTCTGAAGGCCGCCCGCGGTTCCAAGGAAAAGATATGCGGCGCCTTCGTCGTTATCGCCGTCGGCGAATTGAGGCGCGCCGACGATCACGTCGTCGTAGTTGTCGTTATTCACGTCGCCGGCGCCGGCGACGGTCCAGCCGAAGTGGGCGTTGATTTCATCGGATTCCACGGTCCAGTCGGCCGTCGCGGACAAGCCGGGGTCGATCAGAATCGGATAGACGGCCCGGGAGTCGTCGATCAGCAGGCGAAGCTCGGATTCGCCTTTTCCCTCTTGATATTCCATCCAGGCGATCAATTCCCGATCCGCCGAATCGGTCGCCACGAGGCTGTGGTACTTCAGGACGTCCCTGCTCTTATCTGAAAAGATGACGTAATCCTGCCGCGGGCCGAGCCTTCCGGAAAGTTCGCTTTCCACGCGGCCGGAAATGACGAGCAGGTCTTTACCGCCGGGTCTGTCTTCAATATAAAATCCCTGCTCGATGCCGGACGAATCGTTTTCATACCATTCGATGATCGAACCGCGATAGTAACTGAGGTTTTTTAAGTTCGCGGACAATTCCGGCTTGCCCGCAGCGGCCGCCGCGGGAGCATCCTCGCGGCCTAAAGCCAGCAGACTCCATGACCACGTCCATGAATCACGCGTATTTTCCACGACGAATCCGCCGTCGTGAAAACGGGCCGAGAATTTCTGGGAGCGGTTGTTCATTTGATAAGCGCCGCTTTTGGCGTGAAATCGATATTGATCCGCGATGATGCCGATCTTCACGCGATCGAACCAGTCCCCGGGTATATCGGTACCGGCCAAGGCATTGCCGGCCGGTGTTTTCACGTCGCCGAATCCCCGCGTATTGATCACGAAAGCGCATAAAAATGCGGTGAAACAAATGAAAATGAGGCGGCGATAGTTGAAAGGCATTCTTTCCTCCCAATGGGGTTCAATGCAAAATTACAGACTCACAAATACAACAAAAAATTCCTATCACGGCAAGGCGAGAGCGTCAAACGAAAACATTTACCGCCGTCGTCATCAAACCGACTTTTCAATCAGCGTGCAAAAGGCCGGCGGCAAAGGCTGTCATTAAACCTGACACTGTAAAAAACATACCGAAATGCTCAATTTTTCTTTTTCGGCATCAAAAAAATACCGATAATACACTAATGAATCGTCGGACCCTTGTCGTCGTCTGATTTCCCGCCTTCATGAACGCTGAATCGCTTGCGGTATCGGTCCAGTTTGCGTTCGTAATACGCCCTGCGCAGGCGCATGTAAATCGTATCGTAGCGCATGAAGATATAGGCAAAGAGCATTCCGCCGAGGTGCGCCAGATTGGCGATCCCTGGTTGTCCGCCGCCGACGACGGCCATGAACTCGATGACGCCGAAAAGGGCGACCATCCACTTCACTTTCATGGGGAAGATGAACATTACCAGGACTATGCGATCCGGCCAGGTCATTCCGTAAACCAAGAGGAGGCCGAAAACGACGCCCGAAGCGCCCATGATCAGCGCTTCCATCCCCGCCATGGCCAGAGCCTGGCAAAATCCGGCGCCCATGCCGGAAACCGCCATCAGGATGATAAAGCGCCGTTTCCCCATCTTCATTTCCAACTCGCCGCCGAACATCCAGATCATGAGCATGTTCATCATCAGATGCATGAGGTTCGCGTGGAGGAAATTGAAAGTGACGAGCTGCCACAGCCAGCCGCTGAAAAAACGCGACGGATTTAAGGAAAACGCACCCGCCATTGCGGGAAAGATGTTCTGGACCAGGTACATGCCGCCGCAGGCGAACAAAAAGTATTTGACCACCGGGGTCAGTTTCGGGCCGAAGCGAACGGTCGGCCGGCCCTGAAAATTGCCGAAGCCGCCGCCAAAGCGCCCGCCGCCGAATCCTCCCCCGCCTTGCTGCTGATACGTCATAAGTATTGTCCGCTTGTTAAAAAATTTACTTCCAGGCCGTCAGAGCCGATTTGAGTATTTTCAGAAACGATTCCAGGTGAATGGCCGTCGGGCCGAATCTGTTGGTCATAAGGTTGGATTTCACGCCGTCGCCGCATGACATGACTTTCTGCCCCAACGCGCTGACCTCGATGCGCATTCCACGATCTTCATAAGATTCCGCCAGATGACGCAAGGCCGCCTGCACCGTATCCAGAAGCGCGAGAATGTCGAAGGGATTTTTAATCGAAAGGGCCACCGCGTCGGCGCCTTTGAGAATAAAAAGCGCGATCCGCGCCCAGGCCGGCGGATCGTCGATCCCGACGCGCAGCACGCCATCTTCCAGCTTTCCCGTGAAAATCGTTTTACCGAAAGCTTTGATATCATACGAAAAATCGGACTGTGTTTTTTCCAGAAAATCCGCTCCGAAATCGATCAGGTCAAATAGCGTCTCCAATTCAAAATTCTCTAAAATCGCTTCGCGAACCTGATCGAGCAGCTTCGGCATGGTTTTCAGAAACTGCCTGGCCGACCCTTGAAAAAAAACAAGATCGATATCCGTATGCCCGTCCTGGTCGTAGGCCGAATCGGTGACCACGTTGTCGTTCAAACGTATCTGAAAAACCGCGTTGGCGGGCTTTGCGTGATCCGCCAGGATTTTATAACCCGGCTCGAAGCTCCCTTTTTCCAGGTAGGGTTCGACGTCCAGAATTTCATCGTCTTTAATAAAAAAACCGGAAAAGCCCACGGAAAGAAGCTGGCGCATAAACGTCAGCAGCATGTCGCTGTGGAGTTTGAAATGATCGATCAGTTCGTCGGAAAAAGGCAATGAAATTCTCCTCAAGGCGTACTCGTCAATCAGCGAAATGTAATACTTTTTCGCGCGTGTGCAACGGTAGCGGCAATAAAAAACAATGGCAAGAGGCGCTCGGCGAAGTCCGGCATCGATAAAACCGGCATTTTACGCGGACGAAGCGTAAGTTTTATTTGCCTTCGATTTCTTTCATGAGCTTCGCGGCCTGTTTTTTGTACCAGCCGGTTTCCCACTTCATATCGGGATAGCCATTCAAGCCCTGCAGCATCGAAAGTGTTTCGCGGGCTTTGTCGTACTTCTTTTCCTTGACGTAAAGCTCGGCCAGATAATAGGCGCCGCGGGGACCCTGCGGAGATATTTTCAAGCCGTCCAGAAAGTATTTCTCCGCCTTTTCGAAGCTGTACATGGGCCACGGGAGTTTGAAGTAATATCGGCCCCAGGCCCTGTAAATCCCCCCGTGATCGTATTTGCCGTTGATCTGAAGGGCTTTTTTCCCGGCTTTTTCGAACTTCGGGCCCACGCCCTTGGTCACGGCCTTGGGGATGGAAATGCCTTTGCCGTATTCGCCGATGCAAAGGGTGTAATAATAATGCCCTTTCACGTCCCCGGGCTTGAGGTCGATGGCTTTTTGCGCCCACTCGCTGCCCAGCATGCCGTACTTGGCGTCCACATCCTGCTTTTCGGTTCGGTCGCAAATCCAGAAACACGCCCTGGCCGCGCGCCAGGCGATTTCGAAATCCGCGCCATTGGCCCAGGCCGCATCGGCGGCGCCCAGCGCCTCGATCATGGCCGACGTATTGCCCGTGCGCGTTTTCCAGAGAGTGTCGAATTTTTGCGTGACTTCGCTTGCTAAAGAAACGGACGCAAAAACGAAAACAAAAGTAATGACCGCCAATAAAGCTTTTTTCATTTGAATCCCCCCGCGTGGCGTCCACTTTGCCGTGGGCCGATTTTTTTTGGAGCATGGGCCGATTTCATATATGAACAATATTCGCCGGGCGCGCAAGGGAGGGCCGCCAGGGAGGAAGGAGGATCGGATCAACTATCAAGAACTTGACGCACCTTCTCAGCCAGTTCCTTCGGTTTAAAGGGCTTCTGGATGAAATTTATCCTTTCATCAAGAATCCCGTGGTGTTCAATGATGTCTTCTGAATATCCCGACATAAACAAAGCTTTTAGTTTCGGATTGATTTTCAATAATCGTTCATAAAGTTCCTTGCCGCTCATTTCCGGCATCACGACATCCGTGAGCAGTAAGTCGACTTCATGACCGTATTTTTCAAATTTCAGAAAGGCGTCTCCGCCGTTTTCCGCTTCCATGATTCGATATCCGTGGATTTTCAGTGATCGACTCGCCATTTTACGTACAATTCCCTGATCCTCCACCAGAAGTATTGTTTCTCCTCCTTTGAGGTCATTGATTTCCTTTTTTTCAATTGAAATATCTTCCTTCTCGTCGATGGCCGGAAGGTAAATTTCAAAAGTCGTTCCTTCGCCGGGAGTGGAGAAAACATTGATGTGCCCATTGTTCTGATGAACGATTCCGTGGACCGTCGACAAGCCGAGTCCGGTGCCTTTTCCGACGCCCTTTGTGGTGAAAAAGGGCTCGAAAATGTTTTTCAAGGTTTCTTCATTGATCCCAACGCCGGTATCGCTGATGGCAAGCACAATAAATTCACCTTTAATTGGGGAATTGCATTGCCGGCATATGCCGTTATCGTAATGGGCGCGCCTCGTTTGAATATCGAGTTTTCCTCCATTCGGCATGGCGTCCCTGGAATTGACCGCAAGATTGACCAATATCTGACTGACCTGGCCGGGATCCATAAAGACTCTGCCGATTTTCTCTTGAGGCTTGAACACAAAATCAACATCTTCTCCGATAATCCGCCTGAGCATTTTCTCCAAATGGGCAATTTCTTTATTCAGGTCGATGATCCTGGGAGAAATGATCTGTTTCCGGGAAAAGGCAAGAAGCTGGTGGGTCAGGGCGGCGGCCGATTCGGCGGCTCGCTGTATTTCCGCCACATCTTTTTTCAGCGGGTCTTCTGGACTCAAAGAATCCTGAACGATATCCGAAAAGCCCTGAATGGCCGTAAGAAGATTGTTGAAATCGTGGGCGACTCCACCGGCGAGGCGTCCGATAGATTCCATCTTCTGGGATTGCAGAAGTTGAGACTTTAGTTTCTCTTGTTCTTCCTCAGCTTTTTTACGCTTGGTGATGTCGGTGGCAATGCCGCAAAGTGCGATGACATGGCCGCTATCATCGCGCACCGTCTGCGTTCGGCAGTCCATGATCACTTCGCGCTCATCCACCGTGTAGTTGACCACTTCGCCGCGCCAGTGACCGTCCCGAAGCGTCGTTTCGACGATCTCCTGCTGTGTTGCGCCTCGTTGACTATCTTCTCCATATTTCTTCGTTGAGGCGCCGATCAAATCATCGCGGGAATGACCCAAGGCGCGCACTTCCGCATCGTTAACATAGGTGATAATCCCTTCGAGATCCGTCACGGTCACGCGGTCCTGGATCTGGTCAAGCACCAGGGTCTGCAAGCGCAGCTTTTCCTCAGCTTTTTTCCTGTCGGATATGTCCCTGATCACGACCAGGGCGCCCTGGTTATCGGCGACGTCAAAAAGCCTGCCGCTGAGTTCACCGAAGAAACTGGAACCGTCTTTTCGTTTCATCAAAAGTTCAATGCTTTTTGCCCTGGTGTTTTTCGCAATGATTTTTTGGAAATGATGCATCGCAAGTTCGATGGAAGACTCGTGGAGGAAGTCGGTAAAATGCCGTCCGGTCATTTCTTCTTGGGAACATCCGAATACATCCCGGCAGGCTTCGGAGGCGTAAGTTATGATTCCACTGGTATCCGTTAATGATATGACATCGGTCGATTGCTCGGCCATGGAGCGGAATCGTTCCTCGCTTTCACGCAATCTTTCACGCGCAAGAATCTGCTCCGTAACATCCTGCGTGAAGCCTAAAAATCTGTCTTCGGATATCTTCACGGCATCGACGGACCAGATTCTTCTTTCCCCGTTTTTTGTCAAAAACGGCACATCTCCGCTGGAATATCCGTTTTCCAGCAGGCGGGTGAAATGCTCTATGGCGTCGCCTCTGCTGTCTTTCGGGATCAAATCCGGGATGTTCTTTGAAAGCAATTCATCTTCAGAATAGCCGGTAATCCGGCAGGCCGCCTGATTCACTTCCAGGTATCTTCCCGTCTTATCGGCAATGAAGACCCCATACGGGGAGTTTTCCACATAACTTCGGAACCGGCTTTCACTTTCGGCCAGTTTATTTTCTGCAATCTTGCGGTCATTGATATTGCGCCCAAAGACCAGGACTCTGTCTTCGCCGGCGATATTGGCGTAGATTAAACTGTTCTCGAACCAGATCAACTGACCTTCTTTATTTTTCGCCAGCCATTCAAATTGCTGGGGGCCCTGGCTCATGGCTTTTTGAATCCATCCAAAGGCCTCCTCGGCTGTATATGGCGGTTCGTTTATACTTAAATCGCCGACGTTCTGCTTTTTTATTTCGTCGATGGAATAACCGAAAACATCCAGGGTCTTCTGGTTGACATCCACAATTTCACCGGTCTTTGCGTCGTGTATAAAAATACAATCGGTGCTGTTGTTGAAAATGTCACAGTAGCGTTTTTGCGCGTTGACAATTTCCAGTTCTGCTTTTTTTCTTTCCGAAATGTCCCGGAATATTCCGAAATGAATCCTTTGCCCGCCTTCATCGATCACACCGCCTGAGTTGATTTCAACCGGGATTCTCCGACCGTCTTTGTGGACTACATCCATTTCCAGAAAACGGATGCCTTCAGCCTTTGTCGCCTTTTCAAATTCTTTGGCGTATTCCTCTATTTTTTCCGGCGGATGAAGCTGCGTCTGATGCATCTGCCGCAATTCCTCGCGCGTGAGCCCGACCAGTTCCTCCGCCATTTTATTGCAATCCAGCAGCATTCCCGAGTCGGGATCGGCGATAAAGATTGCATCCTGCGCGTTTTCGAATATCAGCCTGTACCGCTCGCCTATCTGGTGAATCTTCCGGTCTTTCATCACCCTTTCGGTAATGTTTTCAACCACGGTCATAATCCGTTGAACGTCTCCACGTTCGCTGTATAGCGGAACCGTTCGATAACGCTGATGCTGATTGTCGACAAAAAGCTCGAACTCCCTTTCCTCTCCCTGAAAGGTCTTTTCGTAATGCTCTTTGACCTTGGGAGCCTGTTCGCCGAAAACATCTTCCAGAGACAGACCTACAAAATCATTGGGGTCAAGATTCTGTTTTTGAAACTCTTGGCCGGAAGTAAAGCCCACCGTCATATCTTTTTCGATAATCGAGATGTAGCAGTTGGGGTAGTTTTCAGTCATGGTCGCCAGAAGCGCTTCTCTTTCCCGGGAGGCTTTTTCAAGCGCTCTTCGCTCGGTAATATCGCTGATGATGTGAACTGCGCCGTTAAATTCGCCGCGTTCGTTTAAAACCGGGTCCACGACGATGCGAAACCACTTCTCGCCCAGTTCAAGATCCATGCTTTCACGGGACAGGCTTTTCAAGGTTCGTGTAATCGGGCACTCGGGAATCGGCTCGGTGGTTTGGTGAACGATTTCCCAGCAATGCTTCCCCAGAACATCCCGTTCCGAAAGGCCAAATGTTTTTTCGGTCGTTTGGTTGCAACGGACGATCCGCTGATCGCGGTCCAGAATCCAAATCACATCCGCGGAAGCATCGAAGGTTGTTTGCCATTCCCGGGCGGTGCGTCTGATTTCTTCTTCAGACCGTTTGCGCAAAGAAATATCGTCGGCCAGGGCGATGATGCGTTTTTCTCCCTCCAATTCGATGGCAACTAATGAAACTTCGACCGGAAAAAGCTCCCCATCGCTGGTTTTATGCTGGGCTTCAAACGTGATTCTATGTTTCTTATGGAGATGGTCCCAGAATAATCCACCGTCCTCGCGTTGAACGTAATCCGGATCGATGTCCGCGGTGTTCATCGAGATCAACTGCTCTTTTGTATAACCGTACCGTTTCAGGGCCGTCTCGTTGACCTCTAAAATCCGGCCCTGAAGGTCGTGTAGAAATAATGCTTGCGGAGTCTGATTGACGAGAGTTTCGAATTTATTTTTGCTTTCGGATAAAGCTCGTTCCAACGATATCCGGCTTGTAGTATCGCGGCAGGCGTAAAGCCTGGTTCCGCACAGAAGATTGACGGTCTTCACCGTGATCAGAAAATTATGAACGACGCCCTTTTTATCTTTGACCTCCCACTCGATGTTCTCGACAATACCGCTTTTTTCCAGCGCCGAAGGATCAAATATTTCTCCGCCGAGAAGGGCCTGGATCGATCCCATGGCCAGCACTTCTTCCTGAGAATATCCGAAATTTACGCCGCAGTTTTCGCAGACAAATTTAAAACACCCGGCATCATCGGTAATGAAAACCGAGTCGTTGAGGGAAGTGAGAATTTCTCTGAATACTATTTCACTATCTGGTGGAGGTGGTTTCGCCCCATTATGGTCAGTCATGTCCTCACTCCCCATTCATCAAACCATTCATCAATTAAATTCTCTTTGGAGCATCACTCCTGGAATTGATTCTATACGCTCTAATACTTCTTGAAAAGGTATTTTTTCTAGGCTACTGCTCGTCCGCCCATCTACCCATGCCGCAAAAACCTGTAGATTTCAATTTTCGTGCGCCAAATTCTGTAAATGGGGCGTAGATTATCTCCACAACCATTTTTTGACCTTTCCATTATGCTTCTGTTCGATATATCTTGCCACCGTGCCTCGATATACGTTATTGAGCGGCGGCGGCCTAAAGTAGGAAAAATAAGAAAGGGCGGCGATGAAAGACAAACTGATCGAAATCATCGAAAAAGCGGTTGCGGACTTCGCGGCCAAGAATCTTCCCGAAGGAGTGAAACCGCCCAAAGTCGGCGTTTCCATTCCGAAACACGAGGGACAGGGCGATTACGCCGCGAATATCGCCATGCCCCTGGCCGGACTTGCGAAGATGAAGCCCCTGGACATCGCGGAAAAAATCGTCGCCTTCATCGCGATTGCCGACCCCATCGAAAAAATCGAGATCGCACCGCCGGGATTCATCAACTTCTTTCTGAAAAGCACGGGACACTTCGACGTCTTGGGACGCATCGAAAAAGAAGGAAATGAGTACGGACGCGTGGATGCGGGAAAAGGCCGCCGCGTGCTTCTGGAGTTCGTCTCGGCCAATCCCACCGGGCCTTTGCACGTGGGCCACGCGCGGGGCGCGGTTTTCGGCGACGCGTTGGCGGCGGTGATGCAAGCCGGCGGATTCGACGTCGAGAAAGAATATTACGTCAACGACGCGGGCCTGCAGATCAAGAATCTCGGCCGCTCCACCTTCGAGCGTTACCGCCAGCTTATCGACGGCGAAATCAAGCCCCTGGAAGATAAAAATCTCTACCAGGGCGAATACATCGTCGACCACGCCCGCGTTTTGCGTGAGCAGCGCGGGGACGGTTTGACGGAAGACGACATCCCCGAGATCGCGCTGTGGACCGCCGGCCGAATCCTGGATCAGATCCGGGGCGACCTTGACGCCATCGGCGTCAATATTGAAGTCTACTTCAGCGAAAAATCGCTCCATGACAGCGGCGCGGTCAGGAAAATGATCGAGGATCTGCGTGCGCGGGATCTGGCATATGACAAAGACGGCGCCCTGTGGTTTCGATCCGAGGACTTGTGGCCGGGAGACTCGGACCGCGTGCTGATCAAATCCGGCGGCGAGGCCACGTATCTGACGTCCGACATCGCTTATCACGGCGACAAGATCAATCGCGGCTTCGACGAGATGATCGACGTGTGGGGCGCGGATCATCACGGCTACATCCCGCGCATGAAAGCGGCGATCAAGGCCCTGGGCAAGGAGCCGGAAATGCTTTCGTGCATGCTCATTCAGATGGTCAACCTCACGCGGGGCGACGAGCGCGTGAGCATGTCCACGCGCGCCGGGGAATTCGTCACGCTGCGCGAAGTGGTGGACGAAGTCGGCAAAGACGCGGCGCGATTTTTCTTCCTGATGCGAAGGCACGACTCGCAGCTTGATTTCGACCTGGACCTGGCCAAGGAGCAGTCGAACAAGAATCCGGTGTTTTACGTGCAGTACATGCACGCGCGCATCTGCTCGATTTTCAAAAAGGCCGCCGAGGAAGGCGTGACGGTTCCCGCGTTTGCCGACTTCGACGCGGCGAAGCTGGTGGAACCGGAAGAAACGCAGATCGCGCAGCACCTTTTGCAATTCCCGGAAGTGGTGCAACGCGCCGCCGAGCAGCGCGAACCGCATCGCATCCCCGCGTATCTGTCGGAACTGGCGGGAATGTTTCATCCCTATTATTTCAAGCACCGCATCGTCGGCGACGATCCCGCCCTATCCGCCGCGCGGCTTCATCTATGCGGCGCCGTCCGACGGGTCACGCAAAACGCCCTGGCGCTTTTGGGCATCAACGCGCCGGAAACGATGTAGTTATTCCGTGGGATTATCCGCCGTGCTGACGCGCGGCACGAACGCCAGGTCGTCCATTTCCAGGGTGATGGGATCGCCGCCCTCATGCCTGAGGCGTAGCCAGGAAAGGCGCGAAGGATCGAAGGGCGCCGCCGTATTTTCCGGCAGCCAGTCTTCGCTTTTGCGGCAGTAGCGGCGCCACATGGGCCTGCTTTGGAAGGGCCGGTCCATACGGTCAATCATGAAAGAAATTTTCCAGGCGTCGCCTCGTCCCGCATCCCCCGCGCCGCTTTCCAGCCACACTTTACGCGATGTATTGAGGCTGGCGTTGAACCGAAACCAGCCGCAAAAATCATCACCCGCCCCGGCGCCCTCGGGAAGGGAAAAAGGCAACGTCTCACTGAAGCCCTGTAAATTCGTTTCCAGCGTCACGTAGCCGACCGCTTCCCGCGTGTTGCTCGGTTGAAAATACTGTCGCGCGAATCTCAGGCGCTTTGCGGCGGTGTCTTGCATAATAACGGTTTCGTCTTTCGTCACCTTATCCGTCTTGTAAACAAGGCCCATCACCAGTTCGTCGGGTTCGCCGAAAAGCCTTTCCAGCAGTATGAAAAACTCGTGGGGCATCCGCCGAAAGCGATCCACGGAAGGATCGTCTTCCGAATACGACGTGTGCGCCAAAACCAGATCAAATCCCAATTCGCCGAGTTTGCGCGCATCGTCGACTTCAACGCGATAAGGTCCGGGCTTTTTGAGCTGCAAATCCAGCATGGCCCGCGCGCACGAATTGCCCTCGATAAAATCGGCGAATCGCCGCCAGCCGTCGAGCCGAAGGTGCGTGGCGTTGAGAATCGGGATGCCGTGTCGCGTCTGCGCGAACATGGCGTGCGCGTTCACGTTGGATACGGGCAGAGGAAAAAAAGGCGCGTCGATTAAGGCCCTGGCTTTGAGCGGTTTCATCACGGTCCGGTATTCATCCGGCACATGCAAGCGATTGAATGCGCCGCCCGCGCCCTGGAATCCGGCCAGCCCCGCCACGAAGCACGCCGAAATCACGCAGGCGCTTAGGACTCCCCTTGCTTTTTTCGTACGACCCTGTCCGACAAGCGTTTCCCAATACGCCGCCGCCGGTCCGATCAGCAACAGCACGGCGGGAAACATGAAACGGTAAGGACGATAAAAAAGATGAAAGCCGGGAACGATCTTGTACGCCACCCACGCGGGGAGGGGGATGGATAAACTGCCGCCGAAGCGGAACTGATCGAACCAGCGCAGAAACGGCCCCAGAGCGAGAATCATAAACATGAATCCGCCGCCCACGAGCCAGGTTTTTCTGCGTTCCGAGACCAGAAGGCTTAAAAGCGCCGGAATGAAAATCAGCCACCAGACCAGCGGCGCCGCGGGATCGGAAGCGTCCTGCGCGACGAATAAATCCCCCGCGTCCAGGGAATCGGGAGCCAGCGCCATCATGGGAGATTCGCCCGCCCCGCCGATTTGCCTTGAAAAACTCTTGTCCGGCGCAATGGCGGCCAACGACGCATCCGCTTCGTTGATGGATGTTTTATCGCCTTGAATCAGCGGACCGATGAAAGGAAGCGATAATACGGTAACGCCTATAAGCGCCGCCGCGATCAGCGCGGCAAGTTTTTTGTTCAGCCCCTTTCCTTTTCGATAGACAAGAAAGGGCCACGCAAAAACAAGCGCCAGGCCGAACATGCCGGCCATGACCCAGTTGGTCAGTCCGGCGCAAAACCACGCGCCCGCCAGCTGCGCCGCGCGCCATATCGTCGCCGATTCACGCAGTCGCAATAAGGCGATGAAAGCCAGCACGAAAAACCCGCTGCAGGCCACTTCCAGGCTTCCCGACGCGATCTCCCGCACGGCGACGGGATTGGCGATCCACAAAATTCCCGCCGCGAAAGCCGCCGCCGCGTTTTGCGTAAAGCGCCGGGCCAGGAAATAGGCGGCGATGCCGGAAAAGGTCAGGGATAACAAAAGAAGCAGGTTGTACGTTGCGGTAAGACTCATGAAGTTTTGCAGCGGCGCGGAGGCAAGCGGCAGGAGAAAATGCGCAAGATCGGCGCGCAGGTCATAGCCGACGGGATAAAAAACCTTCGTTGTCGTCGCGGACCACTCGCCCATGCCGATGATGTCGCGCCGGACGAAATCGAAAAACCACAGGTTGTTGATCGCGTCCCACGACCGTCCCCACACACCCAGGCTCATGCGCCCGATCATCGGCCACGTAAACGCGCAGGCGGCCGCGAAGTATCCGGCGGCAACGGCAATGACGCGCAATCGGCCCGGGCGCAAATCGATCTCCTTCATGAAAGTTTTCGCGTCGACGATTATATAACGCCGGCGCGCGGGTGTCACCCGTCGAAGGAAACGAGGCCAATCAATGTTAATTCATTACCATATCCGGAAAAATAGCACTTTTGCCCACTCTGGAGTCATTAGCATGACTTCTGTTATAGTTCGCCGTCGTTTTGAAATTGTAAGGAAGCACAAAATGAAAAAACTGATTCTCATTGCGATCATCATTATCGCATTTGCCACGACATCTTTCGCCGGCGACGGGTACGCCGTGAAACTGAAAAGCCGGAGCTTTACGCCGGAGGCGATGACGGATGTCAACACGCAGCTTGTGAGTATGGCCGGACGTCACGCGCTCGTTCAGCTCAAGCAAACGCCGACGGCGCGGCAAAGGCAGGCGTTTTCCCGCAAGGGCGTTACGCTCCTGCGTCCCCTATCGGGCAAAGCGTGGCTTGCCAAAGTCCATGAGGTCAAAGGCGACTATTCAAACGACATTCGTTGGGTCGGGCGCCTGGAGACTGCCGATAAAATCCAGAATTCCGTCGCGATTGGCAGTTTCACGCCCGTTTCCAAGTACGAAAACGGCCGGCGCGTGCTGGATGTGGGCATGCAAAAGGACGTGAGCGAATCCGACGGGCGGCTGGCGCTGCAAAAAGCCAACGCCGTCATATTAGAATACAGCGATTTGACGAACTCCTATCTCGCCGCCGTCGATCCGGCGGACATCGAAAATCTTGCGGCGGATGACGCGGTAGTGTTTATCTCCGAGGCAATCCCCGCCCTGCGCCCGATGATGGACGTGGCGAAACCCGCCGTTGGAGGCGTGACGGCCAGCGAAGCGCCTTACTCGGTCACCGGCGACGGCGTCACCGCGTTCGTGCTGGACGGCGGGACGGTTTCCGTGGGCGACAAAGTGCATACGGACCTTGAGGGGCGCGTGACCATCAGCGGCTTTCCCATGCCCGATATGATCGGCCATCCCAGCCACGTATCGTGCACCGTGGCCGGAGACGGCGCGGCCTCCGACGGATTGTATCAGGGAATGGCGCCCGACGCTCTTTTAATCTCCTCGTCCATCATTCCCAGTCTGGCGATTCCGCCCATGTACAACTCCCCCTGCAATATCGCCACGGCCTATGAGGCGGCGATTCAAGAGCACGGGGCGACGGTGGCCAATAATTCCATCGGTTCCAACCTCGCGCAGTTTGGCGAGCTTTTTTGCGATAAAGAGGGAGATTACGAACGAAGCGCGCAACTCGTCGACCGGATCGTCGGCGAAGCCTACGGGCGCATCACCATCGTCTGGGCCAACGGCAACGAGCGCGGCTACGACAGCTGCGGCGGCAACTATTTTACAACGGCGCCGCCGGCCACCGCGAAAAACGTGATCGCCGTGGGCGCGACGAATAAAGAAGATTTTTCCATGACGGATTTTTCCAGCTACGGACCCGTGGACGACGGTCGAATCCGTCCCGACATCAGCGCTCCGGGCTGCTCGACGACCTGGGACCAGGGAGGCGGCATCATGAGCTGCGGCTCCCCCGCATTCGAGTCCTTTGGCACGCACTACATGGCTTTTTGCGGCACCAGCATGGCGGCGCCCGTGGTCACGGGCTCCGTCGCATTGGCTCAGGAATACTGGCGGCGGCAGATCAGCGAAACCGACGCCCGCGCCTCGACGATGAAAGCGCTTTTTATTCATGGAGCCGACGAGGTCGGCGGTCCGGGACCGGATTACAAATTCGGTTACGGAAATTTGAACGTGCCGAGCGTTCTGGACTTGATCGACGGCGCCGTGATTCTCGAAGAGAGCCTGGATCAGGGTCAAACCTTCACACTCGCCATGGAGGCGACCGGCGGTCCGGTCAAAGTCACGCTGGTCTGGACGGATCCCGAAGGCGAACTTCTGACCGAGCGGGCTCTGGTCAACGATCTGGACTTGAGCGTTGAAACGCCCGGCGGAACCGAACGGCCCTGGATTCTCGACCCCGAAAGCCCGACCCTGGAAGCCACGAAAGGCGTCGACGCGATCAATCCGGTGGAGATGATCGAGTTCACGCCGCAAAAAAGCGACGAGCTATATGACGTGATTGTTATGGGAAGCGACGTTCCCATGGGACCGCAGGTGTTTTCCCTGATTATCACCGGCCTGGAACTCAGCGCGGACGACGATGACGACGCCGACGATGACGCCGACGATGATGCCGACGATGACGCTACGGACGACGACGTCGAATCAGCAGACGACGATGACGGAGGGGATGACGACGATGACGGGGCTTGCGGCTGTTAGGGCCGTCGGTCCGGATTCGCTGATACTGGGCGACGCCCATCCAGGCAATGATGCCCACGGCGGCGGATATGCTGAGGAATTTTGCGAAAATCCTCACCGGCGTATCATCAAAAGATAAAAGCATTTCATAATCGCCGGCGGGAGCCGTGATGACGATCTCCCCGGTTTCCGCGTCCGCCTCCAGGGGCAGTTCCCGCCCGTTTTTCCAGGCGGTCCAGCCGGGGAAATAGAAGGTGTGAATCAGAATCGACGCCGGCGTCGAGGCTTCGACGTAAAACAGATTCATATACTCCCGGCTTTGACGAAGCCGCACTTTCGCGTCCCCGGCGGTCACCTCAAATTTTTCCGCGTAATAAAACTGGGGCTTTTCCTTGACCCACTTGGGCAAATAGTCGTCTTTCGCCGTCGTCTTGGTCTCGCGATATTCGCGCAGAATTTTCGGCTTGAGCAGTTCGTGCACTTCAAGGACCAGACCCGTGGCCAGAGCTTCTTTTGCGCGTTCTTTGGTGACCTTCAGGATTCGATTCGGATCGCTTTTGTCGTGAAGCCAATAACGCGCCTCGGTAAAAGGGCCGTAAAGAGCGACGCATGCCAGGATGAGGGCGGCCGACGAAATCCAGGCCCAGCGCCTGCCGAATTTGTCCCCGACGAGAATGACCGAAGCTCCCGCGACGCCGGTCAATCCCAGCGTGGCGATCAGCAAAAATCTGAACGGAAACTGCACAAAGGGCAGAAGCGGCAGGAAATCCCACAGCGGCTTGGAGACGCTGTTGGTAAAAAACAAGCCGATCAGGCCGATGAGTATAAAAGCCGCCGCCCCTTTTTTCCTCAAATCCCATTTCCGCGGGGAAAGACCGAACCATGTCAAAGCCAGCGCCAGGGCAAACCAGTGAAGAGTTCCGACCTGCGTGCTCATGCCCGGGCCCTCGTCATTCATGGGAGAACCGAAACTCCAGGTCGGATCGAATAACTTTTGCAGGGATACGAAGTGTTTGGAGTAGTGATACTCGCCTTGCGTAAGGTTGGCCGCCGCATCGAGGTATTTCGTCTCGTAAAGCGCGGGAGCCCAAAAAAAAGCGGACATCAAAAGTCCCAGGCCGATGGCGAGGAAAAGCTTTTTATAGGAGGCGTTTTCCTTAATGAAGATCGCCCAGATAATCAGGACCGGAACGCCGATCAGCGCGGAAATGTTGTGGGACAGGCACAGCAGCGCAATGGCCGCCGCGGCCCGGGCGGCGTCCTGCGTGGAATTGGTTTTCGATTCCCGCAAAAGGAAATACATGGCCAGGGGAAGAAAGACGAAGCCGCCCATCTCGGCCAAAGCGGCGCGAATGTAGAGGTCGGTCAACATATACGGCGCCATGGCGTACAACACGGCGGCGAACAGGGCCGCGGGCAGATCCCAAATCTCCCGCGCAAGGAAATACATGGCCAGCGCGGCGAGCATGACGCACAGAATGTACGTGATCTTGACGGCGATGTAGGGGGCCAGGCCGAAATAGCAGAAGATCTCTCCGGCGATATACATGAGCGGCGCGTAAAAATTGAATATGGGCGAACCGCGTCCGTAATAAAAATCCGCGATCCATCGGGGATAGATATAACCGTCCCGGACGGCTTTGTTGACCTCGACCTGACGCATCACGTCGATATGGGACGAATGACCGAAGTTCACGTGCGTCGACCACAATCCATGCGTCACGGCGAAAGCCGCCACCAGCACAAAAACGACCGGCAGTGTTCGGCGACGCAAACCGAATTTTGTGATCGGCCCAAAAAGCTTCGGCACGAATTTCCCCCTGTTATGTCAAGAGAATGTGCGGCACAGAGGCATCGTGTCAAGAGTTTCAAAGGCAGGCACAGGAGCGAAGCCCCTACCCACCACTAAACACTGATCACTATCCACGAACAACTAACCGCTGATCACATCAACATCCACAGCAGGAGCCGCCGGAGTCGTCCGAATCATCCGAGGAATCGGATTCGTCGTCGTCGGCGAATAAATCATCATCTTCGTCTCCGCCATCATCGTCATCATCATCCGCGTCGTCATTAGCGTTGTCATCATCGGAATCATCATTGGCGTCATCGTCGAAATCATCATCGAAGTCGTCGTTCACGTCATCATCCACATCGTCATCCGCGTCGTCATTCACGTCGTCATCCGCAAAGTCGCAGGAGTCGGTCGTTTCGTTGCATATTTCGTCTTCGTCGCAGGGGTTGGCGCCGGACGAACACTGGCGGCTAAAGCAATCCTCCTGCCCGTTGCAGAACAGACCGTCGTCGCAATCTTCCGTGCGCCAGCATCCGCAGTGGACCGTAAAGCCGACGCCGGCTGTCTGCTCCGATATCTCATTGCTATTAGTGTCTGTCGCGCCGCTCATAACAGCGGTGTTTTGGCCTTCCACCGGATCCACGCAACTAGCCGGTTCGGCCTTGAAGGTGATTTCAAAACTGAACTCTTCCCCGAAAGCCAGGTTGTGGCCGACGGCATTGATCAAATCCGTAAATTCGATTTCGCCGTCGTCGATGTTGTCGGAAGGGGTAATGGAGGCTGAGGCATAGTTGAGTATTTGCGTGTCGTATTGATCGGCGACGGGCAGAAAATCGATATCCGCGGCCCGTCTGTTGATGACGGTAATTTCAAAAGTAATATTTTCCCCTTCCTCGAATTCCCCGGCGCCGTTGGCGGGATTGGCGCTGGTCGAAACGATTTCCTTTTTCATAAAGCTGCCGATGGATATTTGCGCGACTTCCAGATCCGTCGGGCTGCCGGGGAGATTATAGCGATTCAGTTCGGTCAGCGTTTCTTCATTATACACGCGCAACGTGTTGGGTACGCCTCCGACGTTGACATATACGACGCCGTCCGCGGGATTGACGCCCACGCCGCGGCCGTCCGCGCCCAGATCGATCTGGTCGGTGGTATGCGTGGCTACGTCGTATTTCATCAGAAGGTTATGGCCGCCGGGAGTGCCGCTGATTGCAGCGGCGCCGAAAAGCACCGGTGTCCCGCTCGAATTATCGACGGCCACGGAATTGACGACATCGGGAAATTCCAGCGCTCCTTCGCGCGCCTGCGTGTCCAGATTATATATGCCGACGTCAGTTGTCGCATTAGTCACATATAGATAATCCGGGCCGCTATCGTTTTCGACAACGACAATATCATATGCGCCGTCGCCGCCGAGATTCACAAGAATCCAGCTTCCCGCGGATACAAAATTTATCGTATCATATGAATAGAGCGTATTCATGCCGCGATCAACGACGTAAAGAAGGTTATCGCCTTCGCGGACATCGATGCCGGCAAGATTGCTGGTTCCCGCCAATGTCACGCGGTCGATGTTTGCGCCGTCCCGGGCGCTGACGATATCGACGAAGCCTTCTGCTTCATATGTGATGAAAAGAGATTCATGATCCTCGTCGACCGCCAGGCCGACGGCGCCGATTCCTACCTGCGGATAGCGCCAGGTGTCGGTCCAGCTTAAGGTCGCGCCGTCGCTGGAATAAATATTTATCGGAAAGTTGAAGATGGGATTGATATTGCCGATGGTGAAAACGCTTTGCGGAACGGTCTGCTGGCAGTATCCGTCTTGCGGCGTGATGATTAATGCCGACAGAAACACAACCGCCGAAAACAAAATGACACTCCGATGAAATTTAACTTGATAATAATGATGCATGGTTTTTCCTTTGCGTGGCATTTAACGTTGGAAACCATTATAGCGAATTTGCGTTGTCATGGAAAAGCCCCGGCGCGAGGTCCCGGCGCGACGCTGTGCATATATAATTTTATCTCAAAGCAGGCCATCGCGATTGAAAACCGGCTCTGTTCACTATCCGCTAATCACTAGGCACTATCTAGAATTCAACTCGGCCTTCGGGCTGATAGCCCAGTTCCTTTTTGGCTTTGCCGATGTCGAGCAGGCAGGTGTATTTCTGGCGGTCCTTGTCCACGGAATAATAATAATTGGTGAGCTGCATTTTCCGCTGGAACCAGTTGACCACGGGCAGCAATGGCTCGGGAATGCTGACCACCCTGGCGCCGGCCAGGTCTGCGATGGTGGTGATGGGCGCCGTGTCCACGCCGCCGATATTATAAATGCCGTGGCATGTGCGATTGAATATGGACAGGCGGATGGCCTGTATCACGTCCTTCATATGCAGAAGGTTGATGAGAGGATTGAATCCCATGGTTTTAAAAATCGGTTTGGAGTCGAAGTAGGCGTTGAGCTGCCCGGCGATGTTGCGGCCGATGATGTTGCTCATGCGCAAGATGATGATGTTCATCCTTTTATTGTCCATGAAACTGCGGCAGATCATGTCGGCGTCCACGCGGTCCTTGATCCACTGATCGGCGTCGGGATCGAAATTGAGATCGGCGTTTTCGTCCAGGAAAACGGGATTGTCCGGGCGCAATTTATAAACCACGTCGGAGCTTTTAAAGATGAACTTTTTGATTCTGCCGTTTTCGATGCATTTTTCCAACAGGGACTTCGTGCCGTTGACGTTGAGCTGATGGACTTTTTCCCCGCGCGTCACCCCGGAGTGAAACGCCAGGTGAACCACCGTATTGATATTGGCGTCCTTGAAAGCGCGGGAATAAAAAAGATTGTTGAGTTCGCGATGCTTGAGAATGTCGCAGGTTTTGTAGACGAATCGATCCGGCGGAAGGTCGTCGAAAAAATACGGCTTTTCGTGCCGCGCGACGGCCAGGATAAATCCTACCCTCTTTTCGTTGACCAGGTGCAAAACGAGGTGCCGGCCGATGGAAGTGCTCGCCCCGGTGATCAAAATATTCAGTTTTTCCTGCCGCTTTGCCATGGCTAACTCTCTTGAAAGCCGAAAACGCTTTTTCTTTGATCAAGGCCGCTATTGACCATGTCCTGTACGATGATTTGCGCCCGGTCGGCGAGCATGCGGACCTTCTCGGGATCCGTCACCGTCTCGGGCGGATACTTTTCGTAAAAGCGAATCGGCTCGCCGTAATATATGTGGTACTGCGTGGGCAGCGGAATCATGCCGAAAGGCCCGAGCCACGGGAAAGTCGCGGTTACGGGAAAATAAGGAAATCCCAGAGCCCGCGCCAGAGGCTTGATGTTGAAAAGCATCGGCGACTGTTCTTCGGCCCCGATCACCGCCGTGGGGATGATCGGCGCTTTGTGCTTCAAGGACAGCTCGATGAAACCCACGTTGAAGCGGTAAAGCTGATAGCGCTGCGTGAAGCGTTTGCCCAGCGCCTTGGCCCCTTCGGGAAATACCGCCACGATCTCGTCGGCTTCCAGAAGATCCCGAAAGTTGCGCCGGGCTCCCACAACTTGCCCCACGCGGTAAAAGAAGGTGTTGATGTAAGGCAAAAAGCCCATGAAGTTGTCCACCATGGAGCGCAGAACTCTGGGCCTGTCCATGGTAAACACCAGGTCCGCGGCGATCATGGCGGCGTCGATGGGCAAGACGCCCGAATGATTGGATGCGATGATGGCTCTGCCCTTGATCGGCACGTTCTCGATGCCGTGGTTGACGACGCGAAAATAGTATTTGTAGATGTACTGAACCAGGCACATGGCCAGGATGGCCGTTTCCTTTTCCAGCCCGAACTGGTCGTATCCGAATCCCGTGTCATTGAAGTCAATGGCCACGATCCGCTCGTATTCCTCCGGGGGGAGAAGCTTCCGGGCAACGGCCAAGGCCTTTTTTCTCTGGGACTTGTTCATAGCGTCATATCCGAATCATCGATGTGCGTCGGTTTTTTTGGCCCGCGTATTTTTTATAATATTTTTCTTAAGTCTTCAACGATGCGGAATATTTTTCAGTATATTTTTAAAATGTCGGCGATTCGACAAATCCGCGCCCGCAAATCTCTATAACAATATGCGTTTATGAATCAGCGTTTTCTAAAGGTAATCCGGCCCCGGGTCAGATCGTACGGAGACAACTCGACGGTGACCTCGTCGCCGGGAACGATTTTAATGCGAAATTTCCGCATCTTGCCCGTCAGATGAACCAGGGCGTTGTGGCCGTTTTCCAGTTCGACTTTGAACATGGCGTTCGGCAGAGATTCAATAACTTTGGCCTGAACTTCGATCGCTTCTTCTTTCGCCATAATAAACCGCTTATCCTGACTGCTGATTCGACGAGCTTTTAGTTCATCGATTCCAAGTGCATACGTTAATGACTTCCGTGTTCGACACGCAACGAGCGTCATCATGACCGTCTGGACGCCTGCGCGGGATATATCTACTCCATTTCTTCGAAATAGTCGAGTCCAATCTCATTTTCCTCATCATGAGAGCAAAATCGCCGGCAGTGGTTTTAAGCAAAGATAAAGGCTGCGCGGTTACTTGAGCAGATCGAATACGAGCTTGTGTTCCGGTGTTTTGGCTTCGCCCAACACCTCGTAAAAAAACATTTCCATGCTGGAGATGATCACGCCTTCGTCGCGCATGCGTTCGAGCCCCAGGCGATGATCCGACTCGTTGCGGCTGCCCACGCAATCCGCCAGAACCACGATGTCGTGCGCGCCGATGGAAAGACCCGAGAGCGCGGTCTGCATCACGCACACATGAGTTTCGATGCCGACCAGAACCACGGTTTCCACTTCGGATTCATCCAGCGCCTGAGTGAACTCCGGGGCGCCAAAACAGGAGAAAGCGGTCTTGGGAATCGGCTTGTAATCCCCCGCCAGCAGATCCTGAAGCTCGGGAAGCGTCGTTCCCAATCCCTGCGGGTATTGTTCCGTAACCAATAGCGGAATGCCCAGCCGCCGGCAAAAGGCGATAACCTTGCCGCATTTTTCGAGGATTTCCTCATTGTTGAACACGCGAGGGAAAAGCTTTTCCTGAATATCCACAATGACGACGGCAACATGGTCCAAAGGCGCGATGCCCTCAAAATCCTGCATGACAAACCTCCACGACATTTTATGGCTTAACCAGCAACAAGGATTTTATCAGATGAAAGCGCGAAAGCAATATGCGTCAACGGTTGAGCGGACAATAAAAATGAGTCAAGATTGCCGGGCTGTGCTCATCGAAGGAAACAACATCGGAACCGGAGAGATATATTGACCGCGCAAGATGCCAAACTCAAGGACTGGCCCGATCTCGAAGGTCTGGCCGTCGGGAATTACATTGTCGCCGATGACGGGATCAAAGGCGGACAGGGCCGGTATTACCGGGTGAAAAAAAAGGACGACGGCCGAATCTACGGATGTAAAATCCTTCACGCCGTGTACGCCGCCAGCGAGGATTCCCTGGAGCGTTTCAAAAAGGAGGGCGGCCTCCTGATCGAGTTCGATCACCCCAACATCGTCAAGGGTTACGAGGTCGGCCGCCAAAACGGGCTTCATTACATCATCATGAAACACCTTCAGGGCAGGACGCTGACGGATCACTTGCGCGCTCACGGCACGCTGCCTCCCCGGCAGGTTTACGCCGTCATGAAAGGCATCGCCGAAGTCCTCGTGTTTTTTCACGACAAGGGTTACATCCATCGGGACATCAAACCCTCCAACATCATCCTGACCGACGACGGCGCGCCGTACATCATCGACCTGGGAACTTTCTGGGATGAGATCGAGCCCAATCCCAAGGAAAAAGAATTGATCATGGGCACGGTGCAATACATGTCGCCGGAGCAGATCGCCGGCAACAACAACCGAATCGACCATCGAAGCGACTGCTATTCCTTCGGCATGACCCTCTTGCACCTGATGAGCGGCCGCCCTCCCTTTCCCGACCGGGATCCGAAGGTGGTCTTGACGAAACAGGTCACGCAAAAGCCCGTCATCGGCCCGGAGATCGCCGACAGTTTTTGCGCCGATTCCATATTCATCCTCAGGAAAATGATCGAAAAGCATCCGAACCTGCGTTACCAGTCGCCGCGGGAACTTCTTCAGGATATCGAAAACATGGACATGGATCTGGAACTGACGGACGCGGACATGGAAACCACCGTGGTCAGACGCGGAAGTTCCTTTTTCGATTTCGACACCGAGGCCCTGCAAATTGAAAAAGAGGTCAGGCCGTCGGATGTTTCCCAGGCCGTTTTGCGCGCGCTGGAAAAACGAAAAGCCGCGAGTATTTCTCTGGATGTAGGAGAAGTTCTGTTTTACGAAGGCGACCTGGACGACGATGTCTTTATCCTGCGCGGCGGGGAAATCGAAGTCCTCCAGGGCGGCAAACTTCTTTTCGAGTGCCGGGAGCCGGGAGCGCTTTTCGGCGAAATGGCCGCCCTGTTGGGCGAACCCCGCTCCGCCACGATCCGCGCCCGCTCAAGCACGCTCATGTCCATGATGTCGAAAAACAGTTATCTGGAAATGCTCATCGCCAATCCCGAACTGGCCGTCACTACGGCGCGGGTGATCGGCGAGCGCCTGTCGAACACGAACATAAAACTCGTCGAAGCGCTGTCCAAACTCGGCATGCTGGAAAAGCAGCTTTTACGCCTCTTCGCACGCAAAAAGGTCGAGGCTTTCAGCGTCGAACAGGTCGAAGCTTTGCGGGAGCGCCTGCTGGGCATTGTGAACGAAGAAAAAAGTTGATGTATATTCATGCGATACTTGCCAATCGGAAAGGAATGACGTTATGCGAAATCACTATTGGATCTTACTGTCGATTGTCGCTTTTCTGTCTCTGAGTTTCGGTCTCGCCGTCGCCTGCGGCGATGATGACGACGACAACGATGATTCCGACGCAGATGCGGACGACGATGTCGACGATGACGTGAACGACGACGTGAACGACGACGTGGACGACGACGTGGACGATGACACCGGGGACGATTTCGACTGCCGGGAGACCTACGACGGCCTGCCGGCGAATCAATGCATCGGATATAGCTCCTTCGAGTATTACGGATGCACCGAAGACGACATCACCGATCCCGCCTGTTACATCGCCTGCCTTCAGGGGCTGGAAGACGGCGAGTGGCTTTGTTACGAAGCGGAAGTTTGCCTGGGCGATTGCAGCGACGACGACGCCACCGGATGCCAGAACGCGTATTTCGGCATGCCCAACGCGCAGTGCGTGGAATATAAGGAATACTACCGCCACGCCTGCGATCCCCGGATCACGGCGAATATGCGCAATTGCTACGCCTACTGCTTCGAAAACCAGGACAACTGCGACGACTTCGTCGAATGCGTTATGGGCTGCGAAGGCTGACGTTGCGTCAAAGGCTTTTGGAATACGCGCCGTCGGCCCGCGCCGGCGGCGAAATCATTATGAGTCCGAGATAATGTTTGAAGCATCATCAAGATGAAAATATTTTCGTCCAAGAAAGATTCAGCTTCCCAGGCAGACGCATTGTTTGCCGAGGCGTATAAAATCCAGAGGCTTTCGCACGTGCTGCGCGGGAAGAGGGCGATCAAGGCGCTTTATCAGGTTATCGACAAATACAAGGCCATCGTTAAGCTCGAACCGGACAACTATACGGCGTTTAACAATCTGGGACTGGCGCACCTGAGTCTGGCGAAGTTGAAAACCGGCCATGAGGCGGAAAAACATCACCACGAATCCATGAATTATTACAAGGCCGCCCTTGAAATCAAACCGGACGGTCATGTATCGCTTAATAACTGGGGGATTTCTCTTCTATATCTTGCCGAGATGAAAGACGGCGAGGAGGCGGAAAAGCTTTATAGGAAATCCATGGAAAAATATGAAGCCGCCCTTGATATCAAGCCGGATTATCATATGGCGCTTGTCAGTTGGGGATGCACGCTGTTGGGTCTGGCAGCGCTGGAACACATTGAAGACAAGGAAGAATACTACACGCAGGCCGAGTCGATTTTATTGAAAGCTGACAGCATTTTACCCGGCTGCGGTTCTTACAACCTGGCTTGCGTCGGCGCTTTGCGCGGCGACAGTGCGCAGTGTAAAAGGTGGCTGGAAAACGCCTATGAGCACGGCACGCTTCAAAGCATCAAGCAGATGCAAAAAGAACCGGACTTCGAGGCGGTTCGCCATGAAAAGTGGTTTAAGAATTTCATAGGAATGCTTAAACGCAAAAAAATCATCGCCTACATAAGACGAAATCTATTTATCGACTAGCCCGCCTCACCAGCTTTCTACTGCTTAACGCCCATCCGGCAGGAATGCGGGCTAATCGATCAGGCGGTTGTGAAAGTTCCAGAATTTCGCGTCGCGCATCCCCAGGCCGATGAGCTGCGCACCGAAAAAGCCCACGCGCACCACGTTCATCGAAGCGTTGGGGACGTCGAAACGGAAGAAGTGTTTTGACAGGTCCACGTCCAGCATCATGCATATCGCGGCGCGGATGACTCCGCCGTGGCAAACGCAAAGGATGTTTTCACCGTCGTGCGTCGCGATGATGTTTTCTATGACCGGGCGGACTCTTTGCGACATTTCCGCCAGGCTTTCACCGTTTCCGGGCCGCGTGTCCAGGGGATCGTCGCGAAACTGCTGGAACATTTCCGGATGCTTTTTAATCAGCTCGCGATAATCCTTTCCCTCCCACCGGCCGTAATCCTGTTCGGTCAGTTCTTCCAGGCGCTCGGCTTTGATATCGTGTTCCCGCAAAATGATGTCGCAGGTGTCGTAAGCGCGTGAGAGGGTGCTGGTGTACGCGGCGGCGAATTCCAGATCCCGCATCATCCCGCCCAGACTTTCGGCCTGTTCGACTCCCAGATCGGACAAGGGACTTTCTTCCCGCCCGCCGATAATGGAATCGCGGTTATGAACGGATTGTCCGTGCCGGACGAAAAAAACATGCGTTATTTCCGAAGATTTCATCGATATCCTTTTTAGCGAATAAGCCCGAATAAAAATGCGTCGGCGTCCGGCGCGGCCGTGAATTCCATCACGGCCTGTGACCAGTCGCTTTTGCCGTTGATGAGCCTGATCCATCCCGCGTCCCCGCCGCTCGATCCGTAGTGGATGATCTGCGCTTCGGGAATTCCGTCTTCATCGAAGTCCCAGGTCCCGCCTCGGACCGCGGCGCCGGAGATGAAATCCGTATCGTAAGCCAGCGTGGGGCCGGCGTCGGTGAATACGGCAATGCGATGATAGTAATTGACCGCGTCCAAAATGAGGTAGTGCATGGACACGGTAAACAGTTCCGCCAGATCGTCGCCGTTAAAATCACGCAGGACGCAGCTCAGTCTCAGGTGCTCAAAGTCTCCCGCCAGGCTATCGAAGGCGACCGCCGCTCCCTGCCTCGGGGCGCTGTACATTTCCACAAATGCCGGCCCGCCTTCTTCGTAACTTTCCCGGCTCACGCCGAACACGGCGCCCAGATTCCCGAACTCTCCCGGGGCGCGCAAGCCGTATTCGTTGACGGCGCCGATCAGGTCGATCCTGTCGCCCGTGGTCTCGAAACTCGCCGCCGTGGTATGCGATTCCCCGGAAAGATAAACGTCGATTATGGGCGCGTCGTCCGCCGGATTGACGGAAGCGACGAGGTCGGGCAACTGATCGTTGTCCAGATCGTAGCTGAGGCTCAACTGCGCGCCGGCGCCGGCAGGATAGATGAAGTCTCTGTCGGGCGGCTCGAAATTATCCCTGATAACGTAAACGGTTGTTTGCCCGGTTCCCTGGAAGGATACGGCAATTTCCGGATCTCCGTCTCTATCCATATCCGCCGTCGCAATGGAGAATGCCCCGGCGCGGCTTAACGCGAACGGCCCGGCGCCGCTTGTCTGTTGTCCGTTTGCGTCGATGGCGTTTAGCCGCAACTGCGGCGCGTCGCCGGAACGGTCGTACAGAGCGATCAGAAACTCATCGCCTTTTAAGCCGGAATAATCTCCCGGGCCGATCCAGGCGGAGCGCACGGCGGGGCCGTAAAGATCGATGTTCGTGTTTGGATCCGCGGTGAGGTTCCACAAATCCTGATAATCATGCGCGCCGTCGAAGGCGTGCAGTTGCCCCCCCGCGTCGTCGATGGGTCTGACGCGGACGATCAGTTCGGGAATCCCGTCGCCGTTCACGTCGGCATGGGGACCGAGGAACGCCTGCGCGTTTTGATAAAGGCCGAGCGTCCGGGAGGTCTCAAGACTTTGCGCGTCGAGCAAAACGACTTCCGCGCTGCTCGTGCCGTCGAGATTCAGCGTGATCCACGACACGGCGATTTCCGCGACGCCGTCGCCGGTGAAATCCTCCACGGACACCCAGCCGGTTCCCGCGTCGCCGAGCTGCTTCGCCTCGCCGGTTCGCCGCACTTCGCCGCCGGGAGAAGCGATCAGGGAAATGGCGGCCCGGCTTTTCTCGTCTTCGATCCACTGGGTCATGACGACGGCGTACTTTTCGTTTCCGTCGTCGAGGGCGGCCGGGACGGTGAGGTATTGATCGACGGGCTCGTCATCGTCGCCCGTGTCGTCGTCCGCGTCGTCATCCCCCGTGTCATCATCCGCATCGTCGTCGATGTCGTCATCTTCCGAGCCCGTGTCGTCATCGTCGTCGTTGTCGTGCGCGTCATCATTGTCATCGTCATCACCGCAGTCGCAGGCGCAGAAAATGAAAGAGATACAAAGAATTGCAAATAGAAGAATGGTCGTCGTCAAACGCATGCCCGGCCTCCCGTAAATACGGTTTTAGGATAGCTTTTTCACATAGCATCGTCGAGGGAATCCCTTCAACGAGGCGCTTTGGTTTTGGCATGATGCACACTTCAAAATTGTATATACACGTATCTTTTAAGGATTCCTCGACTACGCTCGGAATGACAAACTGATTTGCTGTCGGCTCTGAGCGACGGCTTTGAGCGACGGCTCCGACCTTGTTTAACGGACCGGAGTTTTTTAAGAAGCGTCATCGTGTTTGGATTTTGTCTGAAAAAGGTCCAGCGACTCGAAGGCTTCGGCAAACGATTTCACGGTTTCTTTTTTGACGAGAAAGACCACGGGGTTTTCCCGGTGCTTCATTTTCATAAGCGTGTATCGTTCCGAAATGTCGTGCGACTCGCGCAAGCCGGATGTAATTCCCATGGTCTCATAGAACAAAGCCTGGGGTTCAATGTCTTTTTCAAAGGAACCGACCCAGTAAAGCGCGGGATCGTCCGCCGTGGCGAAACCACTGTGGAAACGCATAACGGGCGAGGGCGGATTTCCTATGGTGGTTTTCACGCCCGCCGTGAGTTTTTTGAGCTCGCCGCCGATTTTGCGGTCATCGGCGCTTTGCTCCAGCCAGTTGTTATACTCTTTGTAATGCGGAGGGTAGAATGCGGGCCACGCCAGGCTCGCGAGAATGATCCCGAATCCGGCGTAACGCGTGACGCCGATTTTGGCGATGCCGCGGTCTTCAAGGCTTTTCGCGATCAGCGGCCATTGATCGGCCATCATCCAGGCCACAACGGGAATTGCGGCGAGATACAGTCTTCCATAGGGCGCGCCGTCGCCGCCCATGGCGATGACCAGAACATCGAAACAAAGCAGCCAGACGATGCCGATCATGCTTCGCGTCCGAATCGGGCTGTCGGTGAATACGTGGTAGACCGCGATGACGACTGTCGCCGAGGCGATGATGTTCGTCATGGCCCAGATCAGCATATAGCCGACGCCGGGGCCGAGCGTCGAACCGGCGCCGTATTGGCCGAGCGCGTCGAAGGCGCCGTCGAACAGGCTGCCTCCCGTGGACACGCGAAGCGCGGTGAAAGACGCAAAGATCGCCAGCGCGATGACGACGTTTGTCACGGCATCTTTGATTTTCGATCCCTGGCGTCCGAACACGAGGATGAGGATAAAGGCGCACGCGGCAAACAGCGCGGCCTCGGGCCGCACCATGGCCGCCAGCCCCAGCGCCAGGCCGCTTTGCCATGACGGCGTGTCGTACTCCAGGCAGTCCACCAGCAAAAGGAATCCGGCCGTGGCGAAGGCCGTGAACAATACCACTTCCGTTCCCGAGGAAACGTATATCCACATAGCGGGATAAAATGCGACGAGCCAGAATCCGGAAAAGCGCTGCGGGATGTCCGGGATGTCCTCCTCTTCGCGGTAGGCCCGTTTGCCCAGGGCGAACAGAATGTAAAGAAAGGCGGCGTAACCGATGATATTCGTCAGGATCATGGGATTGGCGCCGGTGAATTTATAAGCCAGTGCGCCGATGAGGGCCATGAAATAACTGTCCGGCGCGGCTTTGGCGATTACGGCGGCCAGACTGCCGACTTCGGCGTAGTCGATGGCGGTTAAAAAATTCGAATAGGCCTGGGGCAGGGGGGCAAAGCCGAATCTCACCGTGCCGATAACGAAGCCCATGATCACCACGGCGACGGCGTAAACCTGATAACGCGGGATCACTTCGGCGCTTCGCGCTTTGAGTAAAAATCCCTGCTTTTCCTTTTTCACGCCAAGCGCCTGACGCTTGACGGTCTTTACCTTTTTCTTCCTTTTGGACATATCGGATTGTCTCCGTGAATATTCCGTCGCCGATAATATGCGCGGACTGAAGATTTTTCCTATCATGAAATGAGGGTGAGTGTCATGTCACACGTCAACAGTCGCAATCGGCCGCCGATCCATCCCGGTTGTCGGCGTTATTCGTCGCTCGAATATTCCCGATATACTTGCTCCTCAAGCCTTGGCAACCGGGCGCCTCGTCAACCTTAAGTGCTGACCGACGACATGTGACATGACACTAGTTGTAGCCCCGTATAAACCCTCCGGCCGGTTCGCCCTATTTCAAGATTTGAAAAGCTGTGTCAAAAAGAAGCGATGCGACGACTTATGCCGATCATCTTCATAGCGCTTGCTTTTATGGCGTACGCCCCTGCGCTCACGGCGCCTTATATGTGGGACGACCTTTCCCTGATCGAAAAGAATCCGACTTTTGACGATCATACCAATTTGTTTCGATACTTCACGCACGACCTGGGTTTGTACAATCAACATCCACGCATCATGGGATTTTACAGACCCTTGCAGGCGGCGAGTTTTCACATCGAAATCGCGCTTTTCGGAAAAAATGCGACGGCGCAGCGGGCGATCAATATTTTGCTGCACGGCCTGGCCGCCTTCGCTCTGTATCTGATTGCGCGCTCCCTGATGAAGTCGAAGGCCGCCGCGATTCTCACGGGTCTTCTGCTGGCCGCGCATCCCCTTTGCTCCGAGCAGGTGTGCCTGGTCGCCAACCGAGGCGGCCTGGCGACAGGGGTTTTGTCGCTGTGGACGCTGGCCTTTTTCACGCTGGCGTTGCCCGAAGAAGGAAGAATTGAAAAAAAATATTACGAGTTTGCGATCGCCGCTTATATCGCGGCTTTGCTTTTCAAACCCGAACCTCTGACGCTTTTCATCCCATTGGCCGCGTGGCTGTGGCTGGCGCGGCCGAAGCGCCTTGGCGAGCCGATTACCTGGTTGCGCACCGTCGGCGTGATCGCCGGGATCGCTGTCGCCTACGCGATATGGCGGTGGGGCATCCTGGGGATATCCCACGGGCACAAATCCGTGGACGTGGACCTGGCAAAACGCATTCTGGCCGTCCCGGCCCTGACATTGAATGCCCTGCGCCTGTCGCTGCTGCCCGCGGGACTGCGTGCGATACGTAGCGCGAATTATGATGCCTTGTCCGCCGCGCCGCTTGTCGCGGTTTCGACGATCGCGTGGTTGGCGCTGTTCGCCGCGGCTTATGTCGCAAGGCGAAAAAGTCCGGTTTTCGCCTTCGCCGCCGTTTTATTCGCGGCGGCCATAGCTCCATACAGCGGACTGGTGGCGCTGATTCGCCCGGTCGCCGAGCATTATTATTATCTGCCCTGCGCCGCGGCGTGCCTGGCTCTCGGGGGAATCAGCGAGGTCGTTTCACGCCGGCGCGCGGCGCAGTGGATTACAGCGGCGCTGGTGGTCGTATTTTCCGTCGCCGCGCTGGGCCGCGCATTCACGTGGCAAAGCGAAGAAAAGCTATGGACGGATAACCTGGCAAAAGCGCCGGATAACTCGCAGGTTTTAAACAACCTGGGGACCGTTTATGCGGAAAAAAAGGATTTTGAAAACGCGTTGAATATTTACACGAAGGCTGCTTTAGCCAATCCCGCGAATATCAAGGCTCGGCTGAACCGGGCGAACATCCAAATGGAGATGGGACATTACGACGGATTGCTGGCCGAGATCGAAGCCGTATTGAAAGTTGATCCCTGCGATCAAAAAGCTCTCGTTTTGATGGGGCGGCGCCTGGCCGCGACCACGCACACGGAAGACCTGGGCGCCATGATTCAAAACAACCCGTGCGCGATGACGGCGCGAATCGGCGCGGGCATGGAGTTTGACAAGCGCGGAAAGTATTCCGAAGCCGCCGGGCAATACAGGCAATTCATTGAAGGCGCGCCGAACCATCCTTTGACGCCGGCGGTCATGCAAAACCTTCGGGCGGTTTTGGCGAAGACGGATTAACGCGGTGAAAATCCCCTGTTCGCTCATTCGCCTTAAGCCGATGCGGAGGAGAATCTGCCGCTCGCGGCTCTGTCCGGTTTAAAACCTTGAATCCAGATTCAATGTCACGGGTCCGTCGTTGCAAAGGCTGACATCCATCATGGCGGCGAAACGTCCTGTCTGCGTGTCGATGCCCATATCCCGGCAGCGCTCGCAGAATTTTTCGTACATGGGTACGGCGAGGTCCGGCCCGGCGGCGCCGGTGAAACTCGGGCGGCGGCCCTTGCGGCAATCGCCGAAGAGCGTGAATTGGGACACCACGAGCATCTGTCCGCCGGTGTCGAGAAGCGAACGGTTCATTTTTCCGTTCTCGTCTTCAAAGACGCGCAGTTCGGGAATTTTTCGCAGCATGTATTCCAGGTCTTTTTCCGCGTCGCTTTCCGCGACGCCTAAAAGGACCAGCAAACCCGGGCCGATTTCGCCCACCGTTTCGCCGCCTGTTTCCACCTTCGCCCATTTCACCCGCTGCAGCACCGCGCGCATTGACATCCTCCAAAAGCGCTCACATCAATGACCGATCATGTTGTGAAAACAAATTGAAGGCAAGGAGATGTGGTTTGACAATGGATTATTTACAGCGGTTCGTTTGAAATCCAGGCGCGCCACAGGCCTCCTTTTTCCGTATAGGCCGCCTGCCATGTCGTATCGTCGATGCGTATCGGCGCGGCCTTTATCGCGTAATAGAAGCCCGTGTCGATTACCGTTTCATGCCAGCCGCCGGCGCTTTCGTGAAGGTAATAATAGGCTTCGAACGAAACGTTTTCGGCGTACGTCGCGAAGAACACGTGCCGCATGCCCAGATCGTCGAAAAACAAAAATCCGTCCTTGGAGGCGCCGCCGTAATGCGCGCCGATCGGCGTCGACTGCCAGACGCCGTTTTCGTATTTGGCGATGTAGATTTCATTCAGGCAGCCATCGGCCCATAATTGCTGCATGGCGCCGGAGGGATCTTTTTCCAGACTCTCGTAAACGCCGGGGCATAAGGTTGTCGTAGACACGTTTTTAATGGTCCATATTTCATTTTCGCGATGGGCGCAGCGGACGTCATCGTCGTACTTGGCTTCGTAACATGTGACCACGTTTCCCTGGGCGTCAGCCCACAAAGACAGATGGGATGAAGTCGTTTGGACGGCGCTTTCCTCCGGGACGGTTTCCGCGGTCCACACGCCGGTTTCGCGCCGGGCGTAATAGATGTCGGTATTGATATAAATCACGTGCGGGGCATCCGATTCATCCAGATGGATTCCGACTCTTTTCTCGGTAATCTCGCCGATCTGCTCACTGACCCATTCGCCGCTTTCGTTGGTGAGGTACATGGCGTAGTCCGACAATGATCTCGTCGCGCCGACGATGTGATACGCGCCCGTGGAAGACACGACGCCGCTGTACCAGGAGACGTCTTCCAGTTCCAGGTCGATGTTTTCGAAGTCCCACTCGCCCGCTTCATAGCGCGCCGTTTGCAGCCCGTCCGGCTTTTGCAAAATCGTTTCCAGAGCCTCGCCGTCTTTGCGCTGCGCGATGATGCTGTAGATATTGTCCCTGTCGCTTAAAATCGTTTTATCCCACGCCTTGGCGCCGCTGACGGCGTAGTACAAGTAATCGTCTTCAAGGCCTTCATAGGCCAGGCGCCACTGCCCGCTCGGGTCCATATCGACGGCAACGACAAAGTTACTCTGAATTCCCAGATCGCTTTCCGTCCATCCGCTGTCGCCCTGCACGGTCTCGAATGTCGCATATTCGGAATATTGCGTGTTGAGCACGTGGATTTTGCCGTTTTCGTCTAGAAAAATATCCCGGTGACTGCCCGTTAACGGAATATTTTCCAGTTCCCAGTCGGTTTCGCCTTTCGACGCATGCACATAGCCGTTATCATATTGGTGGAATACGAGGTGGGGCTCGTCGTCTGCATCCAGGATGAATTCCAGGAAGCTGTTTCCGTACAGTTCGACCCGGCTGAATTCCCAGTTCCCGCCGCTGCGCTTTGCGTAATTGATTTGATCGAATACGTGGCCGTAGCCGTCGTACCAATCCTCATCGAAGGCGACGTGGGGCTCGTCATTGGAATCAATACGCATTTCGCAAGTGATTCCCGGCTCGCCGTAAGTCACAATGTCTTCGATGGTCCATGAGCCGCTTTCATTGCTTGCGTGATGCTTATTAGAGCCCCCGGAACCTTGCAGGCAGAAGTGAACATGGCACAGTGAGTCGGTTACAAGGCGAACCAGGTAGTCCGAATAGTGATCGGAAGTTATGACAAATTCTTCCCAGCTCTCGCCTGTGCGCTGGATGTGATAAATGCGGTCGTCGCGATAATCATGGTCAATCACGTGGAGGCGGCCGCAGGCGTCGTAGGCGGCGCCCAGGACTTTGCCGGCCTCCCGGACAAGGTCTTCGCTGATTTGATCGCCGTCGATGGTGTATAAGTAGATGTCCCCGCCGATTTCCGCCAGGACGAATACGCGGCCGTCGCTTGCGCGCATCACGTTCGTCGGAAGCGGTTCGCCGCCCAACCACGCCTCACGCAGCGTCATGACATCATTGACATCGTCGTCGATGTCGTCATCCACGTCATCGTCAACATCATCGTCAACGTCGTCGTTTGCGTCATCGTTTGCGTCATCGTCCGTGTCATCATTGAGATCATCGTCAATATCGTCATCCACGTCATCATCGGCGTCATCGTCCACGTCGTCATCGGAATCGTCATCATCAATCGAATCGTCATTCGCGTCGTCGTTGAGGGGGTCGCCGGCGTCGTTGTCGCTGTCATCGTCCTGCCCTGAGCCTGTCGAAGGGTCGTCATCGTCTCCGCAGGATAGGACGCAAAGGGATAATGCCGTCAAAAGCGCAATAAGGATAAACGGCTTCATTTCAGCCTCCTGTGATTTGGTTCGGCGCTATTTGGCGATGTCCGCAAATTCGAAACTCCGTTGCCCGCTTCGCGGGCTTAGTAAATATTATTGATGCCTTTACCCATAGCTCGCGCTATGGGCTATGTCTCCCAGGCCCGCTTCGCGGGCATGCACAGCCGGGGGCGGCTGTGCCACACGCGTTTGCGAACCCTGAACACTAACCACTAACCACTAGCCACTAGCCACTAGCCACTCGCCACTCGCCACTAACCACTATCCGCTACTCACTGAACTCGTCGGGACCGATGTCCCATCCGCTATCCAGAGGACGCTGCTCGCCGTCCATGTCGTAATCCGCCAGATCGCCCGAGTACCAGGATACCGGATCGACGCCGGCGTCGATCATGGGGCTCGTTGCGAGAAGATGAAAATTCCGGCTGCTCCACTGCGTGCCGGCAAATTGCGGATCCGTGTCCATGTTGCCGCTCGCCTCGGCGCATCCCGTCCAGTCGCAGGCGTTCACATCCGTCGGAGCGCATTGAACGCCGCCGCTGCGAGACAACATGCAATGGTCGCCGGCGGACGTGATGTTGTTGTTGATAAGACTCACCGAACCGGTGACTCTGAAACCATACGTGGGTTCCGGATCGCCATAGTTGTAATTGTCGTAACCCGAGTCGATAACATTATTGATGAAAACGGCCTCGGCGGGATCGTCGATCCTTGCGCCCGCGGCTTCTCCATTGGAGTAGAGTTTAACGACGTTATTGACCATGGTCGTAACGCCACCGTAGGCCCAGACGCCGATGCCCTTGTTTCCCCAATCCGGCAATCCGCCGCCCCAGCCGATAATCACTGAGTTGGCGCAATTTGTTGTTCCGCTGCTGACAATGCCATAGGCCGTTTCCGCGCCAAGGCCGACAATCGTCGAACGCTGCACGACGGCGCTTCCTTCAATCATCATGCCCGTTGATTGGTAATGATAGCCGAGGTCGGGACAGGAGCCGTCGCCGGTGATATTACTGTCCTCCACGCGTACTTCACCTTTTGCGTGAATGCCGACTGAAGTGACTGTGAAATACCCCGTTCCCGCGCCTGATGTGATGCCGCTGGATTTCACATATACCGTCGATCCTGTTTCCGAGACGATCCCATATGAAGTCTGCCCGCTTCCGGCAGTGAATTCACAGTTGATGAAAGACGCCGTTCCGTAAACTCTCGCAGCGTTGGACTGCGTGTCCGAACCGAATAAATACATGGAAGTATCGCGGACGGTCAGACGCCCGTACACCATCATTCCATCTATCACGTCGGGATTGCTGTCGCCGAAATCCCCGTTTTGTACGACGGCGGCGCCGTTTTCCTCAACGCGAATCAAACTCGCCTCATCGCCTCTGATAGTGAAAAACGCCTTGTCGACGATTGCAAAACCGTTCACTACGTTAACGGCGTAGCCAACTTCCGTTCCGCCGAAGGCAAACAAGGTCCAGTCGTCATCGGACACGAGAGTGCCGCCTTCGCGAACTTCCATGGCGACGGACTTGGGAGTCGACGAACCTTCGTACGTGTTCTTTCGGCTCCACGCAAAACCGCCGTCCACGACGATGCCGTATGACTCGGATGCCGATGAAACCCAGTTGTCGGGACGAATATCGCAGTATTGTACAAGAGCTTTTCCCCGGACGATCAGGCTGATTGCCGGATCGGGGGTTTCTCCGCCCGTCAGGATCAGTCCGTAAATGGCAACATTCGCTCCTTCTTCAACAGTAACGGCAGCCGCACCGACCGATTTGATAGTGTAGTACGCCTCATCGGCAGTAGATTGATTTGTATTTGAGGATGGGCTGTAACCATAGATGGAAACGGAAGTCGTGACGCTCTCATCGTAGCTGTAGCCGGAAACGAAAACGACTTTGCCTTCCATCTCAGCCAGATCGACGCCCGCCTGCACGGTCAGTTTGGGCTCGGCCATGGTTCCGGGATTTCCGTCGTCGCCCGACGGATCGACGAAGACGCCGTTGTCGTCGCTTGGAATAAGGTCCGCGCCGTCGCAATCCTGATCCACGCCGTCGTTTGGGATCTCCGGCGCGCCGGGATAAATGAGCGCGTTTTGGATATCGCAGTCCTCTTCGGCCAGAGCTGCGCCCGTGTCTGGGAATCCGTCGCAGTCGCTGTCGAAGCCCTCGTCGATCCAGCCGTCGCAGTTGTTGTCGATGCCATCGAGTATTTCCACGCCGCCGGGTTTGGCGGCCGCCTCGTCGTCATTGCAATCGCCCTGCGCTTCGGTAAACAGATCGCCGTCGTTGTCTTCGTCGAGGGAGCCGACGATCACGCTTTCGGCCATGCATAGTTGGCTTAGGACCGGCTGCGTCGTCGTGGTGGATGTCGTTGTTGAACCCACCGTGGTCGTCGTTGTCGTTTCCAGGGTCGTCGTGGTCGTCGTTGTGACGACGGTTGTAGTCGTTGTCGCCGGCGCCGTGGTGGTCGTCGTGGTGGGAGGCGTCGTATCGTCGTCGTCAACGTCATCGTCGATATCGTCATCCACGTCGTCATTGACATCGTCATCCACGTCGTCGTCTAAGTCATCATTGAGATCGTCATCCGTGTCATCGTTGGCGTCATCATCGATATCATCATTGAGGTCGTCATTCACGTCATCGTCCGCGTCGTCGTCAGCCGGATTGTCGGCGTCGTCGTTATCATCGTCATCATCGCCACAGGAAAGAGTGAATAAAGAAAAAACAAGCAGCACCAACATAAGAACCGTCATTGATTTCATTTCGATCTCCAGTGATTTTACGATGTAAAAATTCGGCACATTCAAGAAATCCGAAATCCTTTTTGCAAGTCACAGATCACGCGCCTGCTTTCGTTCGCTTTCACAAGAGCTTCAGCGCGGCTATTGTTCACCGGCCGCTAATCACGGGCCACTGCCTCAATCCACGTGGAGTATTCGCACTCCTCCGGAACGCCGTCATTGTCGTGATCGTATTCGTCACTGAGCTGCCTGCCTTCGGCGTCGTACGACCAGCTCCGGGACCAATCAATGACGGTGTCGCAATCGTTGTCCGCCGTTTCCGTTAACCTGTTTCCGTCATCGTCATATGTATAGGCATAACAAATTTCGTATTCGTCGTCGCAATTTCGATCATAAATCGAAGAGACTGCATTTCCGTTTTCGTCGCGTGTATAATAGTTGCAACTCAATATCCATCCGCCGCATCCGGTATCCTCCCGGTATGCTGTGACATATCCGTTTTCGTCATAGTACGTGGTCGAACACCACGGCTCCGTCGTCCCGAAGAAGGGGTCAAAATAGATGTGTAGTGAGCTGTCGTCCGCGGCGTAAGTGTAGTACGTCGTGGCGTAATATCCGAATGTCTCGTGGCTGTGCGTGTGGTAATCCGTTTGAATGAGTCTTTGCCTGTCGTCGTAGAAACTGTCCGAGTACCCGTTTAAGTCGCCGCTCCATCCGTCATAGTTATATTCATGGGAATGCGCGCCGTCGTCGCTATAAACGGTGTATATGCATGCGCCGAGCGCGCCGTCGCAATTATTGCTTCCGCGGTATGCTATCTGCCGGCCTTGTTCATTATAATTAAATTCGGCGCAGTATTTATCCGGCTGACCGTCGCAGTCCGTGTCCGTGGATGCGGCATGGAGCAAATCATCGGTATTATAGGTTTCGCTGGAGCATTCATCGCGAATCTGATCGCATTCGTCATCTTGCGCCTTATAATGCGCGGTATACCCGTCGCCGATTTCTTCCTGCCAATATTCCCAACACAGCAGTTTTTCCGAGCAGGCGTCGGCGTCGGCGTTTTGCGTCGATTGCGCCTCGGAATTCATCGTCGCAGGGGGGTATGACCGGGTTTTTCCCGGCTCGCCCGCATTCCGGCTCGCCGCGGCGTCGGGGAAATACCTCGCAGGATCTTCGTCGATAATCGTGTGCCGGAAGCAGTAATCATTAATCCCGTCGCCGTTTGTGTCCGTCAGATGGGTCAATTCCCTGTCTTGCGCGTCGTATGTATGATAATCCGTATATTCAAAAGTTCCGTCGCAATTTGCATCTTTTGTTTCAGTCAGTTCCAGCCCGGATTCCGTATATGTATAATCGGTGCAAATGTCCGTCGTCCCGTCGCAAAGGCTGTCGGTCGCTAATGACGTCAAGTGGCCCTGCTCGTCATATTCATAATAATGGCAGGAATAGTCCGAGCCGTCGCAGTTGTTTTCAGAGCGGCGCTCATATTTCCGGTTTTCGGCGTCGAAATAATCCGTCCAGCAAGATTCCGGCGCGCCGTCGCAACTGTCGTCTTCTTCGACGTGCGTCCTTTCCGGGTCCGACATATAGGAATAAAGAGTGCACCTGTACCAGTAATCGGGATAGTCATCCGGATACAGGGAATAATACATTCCGGTCAGTCTGTTTTGATCGTCATATTCCCATTTTGTCAGGGCTTCCGTTCGGGCGTTGGAAAAGGATTTACTGTATTTATATTGAATGCCGGTTGCGTTTTTATACGCGCTGATGTTTGCTCCGGCGCTTTCCCAGGTGCAATCGCCTGATCCGATCGAGAGGATTTGATTGCCCGCGTGATCGTACAGATATCTTCTGCAACTGGAGTCCAAGACGCCGTCACAGTCTTCGTCCTCTCCGTATTTGATCATCCGCCCGGCGTCATCGAAGATGTACTGCGAGCACAAATCAACTCCGCCGTCGCAATCCCGATCAAGCCCGCGGTTTAATTGCTTGCCGGAATCGCTGTACGTGTCTTCATAGCAATTATTGATAAGCGAGCATTCTACGTCGTCGTCCACGGTATCGTCATCGACATCATCATCGATGTCGTCATCGACGTCGTCGTTCACGTCGTCGTTCACATCGTCATTAACGTCATCGTCAATATCGTCATTCACGTCGTCATTAACGTCATCGTCAATATCGTCATCCACGTCGTCATTAACGTCATCGTCAATATCGTCGTTCAGGTCGTCGTCCGCATCATCATTGCCGTCGTTCACATCGTCATTGATGTCATCGTTCAGATCGTCATCCACGTCGTCGTTGACATCATCGTCCGCGTCGTCATCATCGGCGGGATCATCGTCACCATCAGCCTGCCCTGAGCTTGTCGAAGGGTCGTCGTTATCATCGTCATCATCGCCGCAGGAAACGATTGTCGCAAAGGATGAGACAATAATGACCAGCAAGATTGAAGCTTTCAGAAAACTCATGGCGCACTCCCGCACGAAAAAGAGATGATATCGCAATCTCCTCCCGCCTACGCGATTTTGCCCCTCCGGAATTTAACAAAACAAGGATAATTGATTTTTACTTTAAATAAAAGAGTTTTGGCCTGGGAAAGAAGAATGAATTTAGGATGAAGGAATAATCGCCTCGCAAGATCCATAAAGAAAATAGGTTGGTGCGTCTACCTCAACTCATCCCTATTTTTTTTACCCGCTTACTCATTCCCCTTCGCCATAGCTCAGGCGAATCTGTCGTGCGCGGCTCTGTGTCGATTGTGCCGGGCAAAATGCTTTTCGCATATCAAAACATTCTGAACTGAGCCGCGAATGGCGGACACGCCAAAGATCGTCAGATCGAGGCGTGTGAATGAGCGGGTGTGCATCGAATTGAAAAATGATTTCCATTAAACGCACAGCCACTTGGCAACGACCGACCCGCAAGCCCGCGAAACGAAAATCCAAAGCTGCTTGAATCGACGCGTTTGATCACCTAAAGTGCCTTGGAGAATGCTTATGAAATGATAACCATGGAGGCTATAATGAAACCCCGGAACATTTTTTGGCTGATCACATTATTTGCAATGATTATCTCCGGCTCAATGATCGCGTGCGGGGATGACGATGACGACGATGACGATGACGACGATAATCCGTCGCTTGACGATGACGCCGACGATGACGATGTGGACGCAGCCTTCGACGCTTGCGTGGGTACAGTTATGACATGCTACGGATTCGACGCCGCAACAGCTAATGAGCTTTGCACCGAATATTATGATCTCGAACAGCAGTGCGACGCCGACGGAGCGACCGACGATTTCATCGCGTGCGTCGGAAATGACTGCGACATGTGGGAAACGTGCGCGACCGATTGGGAAGACGCGATCAACTGCTGATATTTCGTTAATAGATCGGCATCCGACGTGAGCACTCATATGCGATTCAAACTTGCGGCGATCCCGGTTTTGATTTTGACCATTCTGATAACCGGAGCTTGCTGTGAAGACGATTCTTCGACTGACTCGGATGCCGACAATGATTCCTATTACGATGATGATGAATCCGCCGGCGACGACGACGCAGACGCCGACAATGGTGACTTGCCGCCATACTGCGCCGTGGATGAAGCAGCCGTCGAATCGCTTTTAGACAAAATGACTCTGGAGGAAAAAGCGGCGCAGATGCTCGTTTTAGGCGAGTTGGCTTTTCCTTTTTGGATTCCTCCGACCACGCAGAAGCTGATTCACGATTTGGGAATCGGCGGGATTTTCCTGCAATCCTTTAATGCTCTATTTCCCGGTCCGTCGACCATGGCGAATCTGACAGGCGATCTCAACGCTTTGGCCATGGATCGGGAAAACGCGATCCCGCTTTTTTTCTCCATGGATCAGGAAGGCGGCGCCACGCAGGCCTGGCAAAGTCTCACCGGCGGCACCGATGGGCCGGGCAACATGGCTCTGGGCGCCCTGGACGATCCCGATATCACCTTCGACATTTACGCCATGATGGGGCGGGAAATCAGGGCGTGGGGGGCGAACATCGCCTACGCCCCCGAGTTTGATCTCGTTGAAAGCCCGGAAGCCGCATGGGTCTACACCAAGGCCTTCGGCGAAAACGGCGCAATGGTCGCCCGGCACGCGCCCGCGGCGGTTCGCGGCTTTCAAAGCGAACTGATCCTGGGCGCGATGAAGCATTTTCCCGGCGGCGGATGCGTCTGGCAGGACACGCACGCGGATTCCCCGACCTGCGATACGGGCAAAGTGGAATTGTTCGAGTCCCATCTGGCGCCTTTCATCGCGGCGATTCAGGCCGGCGCGGATATGGTCATGGTTTCTCCCGTGATTTTCACCGCCCTGGATCCGGTTTATCCCGCCGCCTTGTCGAGCCGCGTGAAGCGGGATTTTTTACGCGGCGAACTGGCCTTCGACGGACTGATCTCCACCGGGGATATGGGCATGCCGCCTTTTGAGCGCGACTGGGGCATGCCCAAGGAAGTTCTGGCGGTGCAGTCCGGCGCCGACCTTTTGCTCTATGTTTTTGAAGTCGCGACGTACAACGACGCTAAACGGATCGTGGACAACATTGCCGACGCCGTCCGCCGGAGTGTGATCCCAGAAGATCAATTTGAAGAATCCGTTGCGCGCATATTGCGTTACAAACAGAAATACTGCCTGTTCGAAAAGGCGGAAACCGATCCCAGGCAGGCTGAAGAATTAAACGCCACGCAAGAAAACCTGGAATTGGCGACGCAGGCCGTGGCTGACGCCATGACGCTTGTGCGAAACGATGAAGGGCTCTGGCCCATGGACCTGGGCGACGGAAGCGGACTGCTGGTGATATCCCCCATGGAAATCATGATCGAAGATCCGGCTTCCGAATTCGCGATGATGACCGGGACCACGCTCGCAAAGGAAGTATCGAAAATCGCTCCTCTGGCGCAAAGCGCGCCTTTCATGCCCGGCAGCTTATCGTTTTTGATGGATGAGGCGCTCGCGAGGGCGGCCGATCCGGCGATCGGGAAAATCATCATCGGCACATTCAACGCCCATTATGAGCAGGGGCAATCTCGGATGGTGCGCGATGTCCTGGCGCTGGGAAAACCGACGATTGTTTTATCCTTCGGCACGCCTTTCGATCTCCTGTCTTTCCCGGAAGCTTCCACATATCTGGCCGTTTACAATATTCGCGATCTGGCCATTGAAATGGCGGCTGAAACGCTGACGGGCATGCGCGAACCCCTGGGCAGGCTGCCTGTCACGCTGCCGGGACATTACGAATCCGGACATAGCGCATACCTGCAATGAACGTTTAACATGATTAGCTCAATTATGTTTATTACTCCGAAATTCGGAGAGGCAATCTCCGATAATCGTATGAATATTCGGCGCCGTTTCGTGTGTTCGTTATAATAAATCCAACAATATCATAGCGTTACGGATTGAGTTCATGTTGGCACGCGCCTTGATTACTCCATACGCCGGACTTTGCGTTGGAGGTGTGGATCATGGCGCTTGTTGTGCATTCCGCGGCGCTTATTGGCGTCGAGGCTTACCGCGTTGAAATACAGGTGGACGCCAGGCCGGGCCAGTGGTTTTTCAATATCGTCGGCCTGCCCGACGGCGCCGTGCGCGAAGCGAAAGACCGCGTGCAGTCGGCGCTCTATACATCCGGCTATTATCTTCCCGAGCGCCACATCACCATTAATCTTGCGCCGTCGGACACGCGCAAGGAAGGCTCCGGTTTCGATCTTCCCATCGCCGTGGGAATACTCACGAGCATCAACCTCATTTCCAATCAGGACAGGGTCGGCCGATACGCCGTCATTGGCGAACTGGCTCTCGACGGTTCGGTCAGGGGAGTGCGCGGCGTGCTTCCCGTCGTCATGGCCATGCGTGATCAGGGATTTTACGGCATTATCGTTCCCGCGGCCAACGTGCGCGAGGCCGCCGTCGTCGACGGGATCGAGGTCGTTCCCGTCAGCCATCTCACGCAGGTTGTCGAGTTTCTTCGGGGCGATCTGGAACTGGCGCCGGTTCGCACGGACGCCGCGTCGCTGCTGGCCGGAGGCGCGCTGGATTGCGAAGAGGATTTCAATCAGGTCGCCGGGCAGGAGCACGCCAAGCGGGCCATGGAAATCGCCGCCGCCGGAGGGCACAATATTTTGCTGATCGGCCCGCCGGGATCGGGGAAAACCATGCTGGCCAAACGCATGGTCACGATTCTGCCCGACATGAATATCGAAGAGGCGCTGGAGGTCACGCGAATCCATTCCATCGTCGGACGCGTTCCCGATAACCGTGGGATTGTCACGCAACGGCCCTTTGTGAGTCCGCATCACACGATCAGCTACGCGGGCCTGGCCGGGGGAGGGACGTCGCCCAGGCCGGGAATGATCAGCATGGCGCATCGCGGCGTTTTGTTTCTGGACGAATTCCCCGAGTTTTCCCGGCCCGTGCTGGAGGTCTTGAGACAGCCCATCGAGGACGGCGAGGTGACGCTCGTGCGCGCGCAGGGGTCGGTGACTTTTCCGACGGATTTCACACTCGTGGCGGCCATGAATCCCTGCCCATGCGGCTATTACGGCGATCCCTTTCACGAGTGCATCTGTTCGCCGGTGCAGATTGCCAACTATCACCAAAGGCTTTCCGGGCCGCTCATCGACCGTATCGATCTTCACGTGGAAGTGCCGGCGGTTCGCTATCTGGAGTTGAACGCGAAATACAGAGGGGAAGGATCCCAGGCGATTCGCGAGCGGGTTATGGCGGCAAGGCATAAGCAGACCGCGCGTTTTGCCAAAACACGCACGCAGTGCAATGCGGGGATGACCGTCAGGCAGCTTCGCGCATACTGCCGGCTCAATGAAGACGGCCACAGACTGATGCAGTCGGCCATGGAAAAACTGGGCTTTTCCGCCAGAGCCCATGACAGGATTTTGAAGGTCGCGCGAACCATCGCCGATCTCGACGGAGCCGGGGAAATCAGAGCGCCGCATATTTCCGAGGCGCTTCAATACCGCGGACAGGATCGGACGAAATTCGCGAGAAACGACAGGCGATAGGAAAGAATCAAGCATGATTTCGAAAAAAAACCGCCGGGGCGTAGATGTTGATCCGCAGTCGAATAAATCGACGGTCTCGATCGCAAGGTCGGGGCGCCTTCCAAATGCGGAGAAACATTTTGGAGAGCCGATGATCCACATCACGGCGCCTCGAAAGTTTCCACGCGGGACGTCGGGGCACGTGACAACGCAACGAGAGTCCACGCTCATTATCTTCGGGCTTCATCGCCCCGGCGGTTTCCTTTGTCAATCCGGCGCGAGCGCGATGACAGGCGCCTTTTCGATAGACGGTCATTCACCTGGGGAGGTGTTTTGTACGAGATGACAGAAAACTAGAATTAGCCCACAAAAGACGCGGGCGACAAGAAAACTATTTTACAGCGCCAAGGTTAAAACCCAAAAAGAAAAACGGCGCAAAAGAAAACTAGGAACCCGGGCGGTGGCTTTATGCCGCCGCTTTCGGGCAAATTCAAGGATCGACGACCGCCCTTTCGGCGGCGAAAAATTATTTTTCTTCTTTATTTATGATAGCGTACGGCAATCTCGGATGAACCAAAAGATTTGCCGGACGAAGGCAAACACGGTGAAGAGACGGTGAAGCCTGACTCACCGTGATTGATAATACATACATTATATAGACGAATAAAAAATATCCATACCATATATGGTAGTAACTCCCTCGACTTCAACTTAAATCCCGATCAAAAATGGTTTAAAAATGGGAATTTGGCGGTTTTTGACCTCGAATTTCGGCGTTTTTCTTTAAATGACACAAAATGTTGACACATTACAGCGTCAGTGCTACTAGATGTTGAGTGATTTTACTTGAAAATCGGGTGTTTAATGCGCGGAACTTTAAGGATAATTTTAATGGCGTGCATGGCTTTATCCATGCTCGTTTCCTGTGGAAATAAAAAGCCTTCCGTCAGCCTGGACAAGCAAAGGCAGGCGAAGGCGGATTACGACCTGGCCATGGCGTTTTTTAAAGCGAACAAAGGCTCTCAAGCCATGGAGGAAATGGAAAAAGCGGAGAAAATCGATCCGTACAGCGCTGAGATTCAAAACGGGATGGGGTTGCTTTTTTATCACAAAGAGCGATTCGAAAAAGCCGAGGCGGCCTATAAAAGGGCCATCGATCTTGATCCGAAATATTCCGATGCTCGGCATAACCTCGGAACCCTTTATCTGTTCCTGGGGCGATATAACGAAGCCGTCAATGAGTTCATAGAGGCTCTGGAAAACGATACCTACCGCAATCAGTCCAACAGCCTGAATTCTCTCGGATGGGCTTACTATAAAATGCAAAACTACGTGGAAGCGGAAAAAAGCTTCAAGGACGTCATTGAAAGGGATCGCCGCTATCTGATTGCCTACGATAATCTGGCCAAGGTTTACATGGCGACGAACCGAATCGATGACGCGATCAAGGAGCTGGGATTTGTGCTGAATATCGCACCCTTGTACCCCGAAGCGAATCTGGATATGGGAATGTGCATGTTGAAAAAAGGGGAAAAGGAAACGGCCAGGGAGCACTTTATAAAAGTATTAGAAGTGGACCCCATGGGAAAATGGGGAGCCCAGGCGCAGGAGTATCTGAACCTGTTGGATTAACGGCTTATGATGTGACGGAGCCCCTAACGCCTCCATAAAGAGGAGACTTCATGGTCGCCGAATTCAAGATGGCCCGGGAAACCGAATCCGGAAGGCATGCGAAGATTGACGGTTTCGGAGCCTGCTTGCGTGGGGAAAGGGAAAGGCGCGGGTACGATCTGGCGGATATCAGCCGGATCACGAAAGTGCACCTCAGTTATCTGGACGCTCTGGAAAATGAGGATATGGCGCGACTGCCGGAACCGATCTACATAAAAGGTTTCATCAAGAGCTATTGCTCGGTCTTAAAAATGAATCCCACGCCGCTGATTCAGTATTATCAAAAGCAGTACGAGAAAAGCGCCGAGTGGGAAGTGATCAACGTCGAGGTTTTCAAACCCAAATCCATTGGCGAGCGAATCCTGAGAATGTTGTCGGCGATTAAGCGCCTGCTGACCGGGCGCGAAGGTCTTCCCATGGGCTAAAGGCCCGGTCATTAAAAAAAACATGCTGTTTCATCCCTCATTCAATTCCATCAAAAAAAACATCAAAGAGCGCATTCGCGAAACTCCGAGAGTCGTCCTGGTTTTGGGAAGCGGACTTTCGGAAGTCGCCGACAATGTTGAAAATCCCGTGAGCGTGCAATACGAGGATATACCCGATTTTCTCCGCTCCAAAGTCGCCGGGCATCGGGGCTATTTAGTCTACGGCAAACTTGGCGGCAAAAAGATTTTGATCTTCGCCGGCCGGGCGCACCTCTACGAAGGCGCCGCCATGTATGAAGTGACGCTGCCCGCGCAGGTTGCAAGCGGTCTGGGAGCCGAAGCCGTTATCCTGACCAGCAGCGCCGGCGCCCTGAATCCGGATTACCGGGCCGGCGATCTGGTTCTCGTTCACGATCAGATCAATCTCATGGGAACCAATCCGCTTTTTGAAGCCGTCTTTGTCAGGAAGAAAAATCCCTTTGAATCGGGGCGAACGCCTTTCGTCGACATGGACGCAATGTTCGATACCTCCTTCGAGGAAGCTTTGCGCGCTTATACCGATTCCGTCGGCGTTGCCCTGCATCGGGGAGTCGCTGCCGCCGTGCCCGGGCCGATCTACGAAACGCCGGCGGAAAGGCGGATGATCCGCGCGCTGGGCGCCGACGTGGTTTCCATGAGCACGATCCCGGAAGCCATCGCGGCGCGTTATCTGGGATTGCGCATCGCGGCTCTGGACCTGGTGACCAATGAAGCGCATCGATCGGGGCAGGGCCTGTCCCACGAGCATGTTCTCAAGTCCGCAGCCGAAGGCGCGGCCGATTTCGCCAAAGCCGTCATTCGCCTTGTGGAGTTGTTCCCATGATGAAGGTCGAGTTGATGAACCGGGCCGTTGCCGCGGCGGGCAACGCCCGGCCGAGCGTTTCCGAATTTCCCGTGGGAGCCGCCCTGCTTTGCGACGACGGGCGGATTTTTGAAGGATGCAACGTGGAATCTCCCTCGCTTTTGCAGGTGTATTGCGCCGAGCGCGTCGCCCTATTATCCGCCCTGGCCGCCGGGGCGCGCGGGTTCGAGGCTCTGGCGATCCATGCTCCGAAAAAGCCCGGAATCGTCCCTTGCGGCATATGCCGGCAAATGCTTGCCGAGTTCGCTCCCGAGATTAAAATCTATTTGCAGGCAGACGGGGATGCGATTCGGGAAACCACGCTTGGCGAACTGCTTCCCGAATCCTACGTCTATCCTTAGCGGTCTGCGGAGGAGCGGTTTCCAACCGCGATTTTGTAACGACATTCCTTCAAACACGGAGCACACATGAACATCACGCAAATCGGCCGCCGTTTGATCGCCGGTTTCGACGGATATGACGTAAACGATGAAATCCGTTTCGCCCTGCGTGAACTCGGCGTCGGGGGCGTGATATTGTTCACGCGCAATTACGAAGAACCCGCGCAGCTTCGCGAGCTGGTCATCCGGCTCCGGGAACTTAGCGTGCATGACCGGCTGTGGGTCTGCGTCGATCAGGAAGGCGGCAAGGTTCAGCGCTTTAAGGAGCCTTTCACCGTATGGCCGGACATGGCCTCCTTCTCGGAATATGGAGAGCCTTCGGTTGTCAAAGACTTTGCCCGCTTCAACGCCGGGGAATTGCGCGCCGTGGGCGTCGATTGGAACTTCGCGCCCGTGGCGGATCTTGACACGTGCTCGGACAATCCCGTCATCGGAAGGCGCGCGTTTTCCGGCGATCCTATAAAAGCGTCCCACTACGTGGCGGCGGCGGTCCGCGGATTTCAGTCCGAAGGCGTCATGGCGTGCGCGAAGCACTTTCCCGGCCACGGGGATACGCGGGCGGATTCCCACGTGGAACTGCCGGTGGATGAACGCGATGAAAGGCGTTTTCGTGAAGTGGAATTTTCAACTTTCCGGGCCGCGGCCGAAGCGGGCGTGGCTTCTATAATGACCGCGCACGTTCTTTATCCGGCCGTGGATGAAAAGTTTCCCGCGACCTTGTCGCCAAAAGTCGTTTCCATGATCAGAAAGCTTCCTTTCGAAGGCCTCGTGGTCAGCGACGACCTGGAGATGGCCGCGGTGGCGGACCGGTTCGGCATGGCGGAAGCCGGAATCATGGCGACAAACGCAGGGTGCGACGTTCTACTTGTTTGCCATCGCGTCGAGCGCCAGGAAGAAGTTATACGCGGCGTCTATGACGCGGCGATGAAAGAAAAAATTCCCCGAACGATCCTTCTGGATTCTGCGCGAAGAATCGAGACGATTCTTGGAAGCTTTCCCGAAACGAAAATGCCGCCCCTTTCCGTGATCGGAAGTCAGGAGCATTGGGATCTGGCCGAGCGTATTCGCGCGGGTTCGGGTGCCTGAGCTATTTGCGTTTCGATGAGTTTGAAATTCCTTAAAAAGAAATCTCGCCGGCGGATTCGCGAGCGTCGTGACATCATTGTTGCGTGTCGGCTGCGGCCATTTTATCCGACTTGAGAATCTCCCAGCGATATTTCCGGATAATGTCATCGGAGCTCGGCGCCGGAAGCGGTTTTTGGGCAAAATTTGCGCCATCGATGATGCCGGCAACAATTTCTTCCGCCATCATTCGATAACCTTCCCAATGCATATGGCAATAATCCTTGAACAAGGCCGGGTCCGGCAGACCATGCGCCGAGCGCGACTCCAGCAACTTTTCAAGATCGATCAGCAAAGCCCCTTGCCGGCCCGCCAGTTGCCTGACGTACCCATTGTACGAAGGTCGCGTGCGGTTCAGCGGAACCTGCTGAACGTGGATTTTGTAAAACTTTTCCGCAAGATCATAGCGCCCCATCGCCTCATGGCATTTCGCGATTTTTCGGGCGGCATAGCCCTGATTGTCGCTGCTTGCGTATGCTGCAACCGCCTCTTCAAACTTATTTTCGTGAAAAAGCTGGTCCCCTTCCATCAAGCTTTGGTCGTCTTTCGGATACGGCTCGCCGTGCACGTCCGATAAATCCGTTCGTTCATATTTCAGGTTGATCGGCAAGGCGCACAGGGCCGGCGTTGCGCCGTGCTGCTTGATAAGCTTCGTAATCCTTTGCAGATTTCGCTGAAAATTTTGTTCGATGGCCTTTGTGTCTTTATCCTGCGGCGCAAAATACGGGCGCTCGGAAATATCGGGTTCATGAAGCAAAGTCCTTTTTAAAACCCGGTAAAAAATCCACCTGTGAAGCGCTTCATTGAAAGGAGTGGACGGCAGCCACCCCTCGTTGTTGCCGCATCCCACGACAATCAGGTCGGGATTCATTTCCACCAGGTCTTGAACGATGCGGCCGACCAGTTTGGAATTGGCGCCTCCGGAGGCTGCGTTGATCACCTCGAATTTCATCGAAGGAAAACGCATTTCAAGATAGGCCTGCATCCACTGTGCGATGCCGCCCGGCGGATTGTCATCGCCGCCATGCTTGGGGATGTAGGGATCTCCGCGCATGAAGGAGCCGCCGGTGACAAATATGCGAAAAGTATTTCGGGATTTTTTGGCGTGAAATCGGCCGGCAATCATTCCGGGATTCAGCGTCTGAAAGCAGTCGCCCATGCCGCATGGGACGATTTCGAATGTGTCGAGTGAATACTGAGCCTGATCGTCGATTCGATAGGTGTATATGACGCCGTATCTTTCCAGCAACCAAAACGCGGCGGTAGCGGCGCTTAGTAACATCAAGGTCGGCAGGAGGGTGAAAATCGTGCGCTTTAGTGGAGACAGCTTCATTTTCATTGAAAAAAGTGCACCCCGGACTTAAAAAAACGACGCTGCCCTGATTTGATGCGGCTTTACAATCATTCCCTGAAGCGCCGCCAGATCAGGCGCTCCACCTTGTTGGGCAAAATCAGACCCGGCAGTTCGCCCACATCCACGAAATCCATTTTATCGTAAAAGGCGATGGCGTCCGTATTGGACATGGCCGCCAGAACGAAGAGGTCGCGGATATTCGAGGGGCATTCTCTGCAAATCGTTTCGATGACTTTTTTTCCGATGCCTTTTTGGCGGTGCTGTTCCGCAACGGCGAGAATTTCCAGAAATCGCCCCCCGAGAAAACCCGGCTGAACGACGGCGATTCCCACAACGTATTCCATGGCGATGTTTTCCGGCGTTTCTTCCTTTTCCTTTTCGCTGCAAAGGATTACGCGGGCGATTTTCGCCTCCACGCATCCGCCGATGAACTTCTCGATAGTGTGGGACGTGAATCCATAGCTTTCCCAGGGTTCGGACGCCATCATGATCGAAGTGACCGCGGGAATCTGATCCGGGACCATGATTTCCAGCCTGTATGGTCCGAAAAGGGGCGTGGAATTTTCAAAAAGTCGGCCGGGCATCGGCGAAGCTCCCTGTTAATGATGGTGAGTCGAACACTGCAACTATCATTAAACCCAAGCGGGAGCGTGAGCAAGCTTTTTAAGGTCGGTCGATCAATGCGTCTTCGGGAATGACGACCTGCGTGTCGCCTTCGGACCAGTTGTCGATCCAGTTGACGAGGGCGGGCAACACATCGTCGAACACCGGCTCGATGAGGATCGCGTCCAGGTGACTCCAGTGATCTTTGACGATCCAGTCGAAACCGTACTCGGATCGCGGTCGGTCCTGTCCGCGCACCGGCGCGATCGCCTCGCGGTAATCGGGCATGTGCGGGGCGTCGGCCCAAAGAAGCGAAGACACGGCGAAGACGGGAACGTCCACGCGCGAGGAATAGAAATGAAAATAATTATGCCGCCAGGTTCCTTCCGTTTCAAAAAAATCCGCCGCCGTCATGTCGAGATCGAGCCGGGACGAATAAAAGGGATCGGAAAAATTGGACGGGCCTTCGTAAAGCATTTTCGCCAGATTCTGGATGTTCATCAGTTCCGGCGGATCGCATTCATCCCACCTGAGCCAGGAATAATGCGCTCCCGCCTCCGAGGGATAATCGCCGAGGATGCCATGATCGATTTCTCCGCCGGTCAATTGGCCCATGTGTCCCATGTAAGAGGGCAGCGGCATGTAGTCGCTGTCCATGACCATGCCCATAAAGGCTTCGTTGGTGAGCGTAACGTCTCGAAAGCGCGTCAAAAGCGGGAAGAGTATCTGAAAAGGGCCGTAGTCGGGAAAGAATCCGTCGGGTCCCAGCGCGGGATCATAAGGATCGCCCATGCCTTCCGTGACCGCCATCCCGAAAATTTCCATAAAAAAGTGACTCGTCGAGGATTCCTCGACGGTTCGCGACCGCATGCGGATGCGCAGGCGCAAAATTTCGTCCAGATAATCCGATTCCGTGAGCCACGGATCGTCGCGAACGCCTCCGTCCCAAAGGATGAGTCCGGCCAGATCCTCGCATCCCAGGCGGCCGTCGTCGAATTCGTACGCGGCGTAGGCCTGCGTGAATGCGACGCCGCGTGAGTCGCCGCCGAGAAAGACATTTGTCGGCCGGTCTTCTTCGGGAATGAGGCTGATGATTCTTCGAATGTCGGCCATCTGAAGATCGAGCCCCCATTCGCTCATCATATCCGTTTCCGGCCCGTAGGCGTTAATGTCGACAAATCTTTGGCCGTCGATTTCGGCGCCGTTGAAATAATAATCGTAGGCGATCCACGGATCTTTTTCCCGTTCGGCGGTATCCATGCCGAGCTGATCTTCCAGCAAAGCGTGGCGCCGGTCGGGAATCCAGACCTCGATGTCGCCCTGCGACAGACGCACGATGTTGCGCGCTATGTGAAACATCTGCGACGCGCTGGCGACGTAGCCGGGCATGAGAATAAAAATGCCCTTGGCGGGCCGGGACTCGCCGCCCTGCGCGATGTCGGAAGCCAGGCGGAATCGAAAGAGCGGAATGGCGTTGAATTCCGCAGGAGTCTCGGCTTCCGTGACGGGATTGGGCGGCGCCGGTTCGCCCTCAAGAATGAAATATTCGTATCCGGCGGTGAAATCGGGCTGTGTGTCGTCGTCAGGCGAAGAGGTGTCGTCGTTTACATCATCATCGAAATCGTCATTCAAATCATCATTGAGATCATCATTGAGATCGTCATTGAGGTCATCGTCGTCGTTGGCGTCATCGTCGCCGTACTGAATGATAAGTTGTTCGCCGCCGTTATCGTCGGATGAATCGGATGAGGAATCGCCATTGCTTCCAACGCATGAGGATAGCAAAATGGCCGCTGTTATCGCCGGGAGAATTATTAATAACGAACGCGAAAGGCGCAAGATTGCGATTTTCATGATGAAATTTCCAAATTGCCCCAAGTGAAAAAAAGAAAATGATTTACACCTGCCGTCAACGCCGATCGCAATCAGTTTAACGTCAACGGACTGAAAGTGTCCAGATAAAATAATTCAAATAAATGTATCAAATTGTAGCTTTCTCACGCAGCCTTGGATGTCAAAGCCGCTTTAAAACCAAAAATTAGCATTCGGGCCTTGACAGCATCGAATCAGTGCCTACATTGCCTCACGGATTTTTTATCCTTGTTATAGAGCAACGATCTGAAGAGAAAACACTAAAAGAATTCGGCGGTTGCGGCTAAGGGGTGATGTCAGAGTCGCGCCAATTTCGATAAATCAAGCAAAATGGACCAATAAAAAAGCAAACAGAAACTAAAGCCGGACCGATTTAGAGGACGGCTGGGAAAGGAGTCAGGAGCAATGAAGATCAGACCTCTGCATGATCGTATCTTGGTTAAGCGCCTTGCCGAGGAAGAGAAAAGCAAAGGCGGAATCATTATTCCCGATTCGGCAAAAGAAAAGCCGGCTGAAGGCGAAGTCGTCGCCGTGGGAAACGGGAAAAAGATGGATGACGGCACCGTGACGCCCCTGGAAGTCAGCACCGGCGATCGCGTTCTGTTTTCCAAGTATTCCGGAACCGAGATCAAGATCGACGGTGAAGAGTACCTCGTGATGCGTGAAGACGACATCCTGGGAATTATCGACAAATAAACGGACCGAAGCCAAAAGGCCGGTCATATAAGGAATTTAAGGAGGCAACGCCATGGCTGGAAAAGTCATTTTATTCGGACAAGACGCTCGTACGAAGATACTCAACGGTGTCAACACTCTGGCCGACGCCGTGAAGGCCACCCTCGGTCCCAAGGGCCGCAACGCCATTTTGGATAAAAGTTTCGGCGCCCCCACGGTGACCAAGGACGGCGTCACCGTCGCCAAAGAAATCGAGCTCGAAGACAAATTCGAAAACATGGGCGCGCAGATGGTTCGCGAAGTCGCCAGCAAGACCAGCGACATCGCCGGCGACGGAACCACCACCGCCACTATCCTGGCCCAGGCCATTTTCCGCGAGGGCTTCAAACTCGTGGCCGCCGGCGCCAATCCCATGGACCTGAAGCGCGGCATAGACAAAGCCGTCAGCGTCGTGGTTGAAGAACTGGATAAGATCAAGAAATCCACGCAGGATCAAAAAGAGATCGCGCAGGTCGGAACCATTTCCGCCAACAATGACGAGACCATCGGCACCATCATCGCCGAGGCCATGGACAAAGTGGGCAAAGAGGGCGTCATCACCGTGGAAGAGGCGAAGGGCATGGAGACCACGCTGGAAGTCGTGGAAGGCATGCAGTTCGACCGCGGTTACCTCTCCCCTTATTTCGTGACCGATCCCGAGCGCATGGAAGTCGTTTTGGAAGACGCGTACCTGCTGCTTCACGAAAAGAAAATCGGCAGCATGAAAGACCTGCTTCCGGTTCTGGAAGCCGTCGCCCGTTCGGGCAAACCCCTGGTCATCATCGCTGAAGACGTCGAGGGCGAGGCCCTGGCCACGCTGGTGGTCAACAAGCTGCGCGGCACGCTCAACGTGGCCGCCGTCAAGGCTCCGGGCTTCGGCGACCGCCGCAAGGCCATGCTGGAAGACATCGCGGTTCTCACCGGCGGCGAAGTCGTGGCTGAAGAACTGGGCATCAAGCTTGAATCCGTCACCCTGGACAGCCTCGGACAGGCCAAACGCATCGTGATCGACAAGGACAACACCACGATCGTCGACGGCGCCGGCAAAAGCAACGCCATCGAAGGCCGCGTGAATCAGATTCGCGCCCAGGTCGAGGAAACCACGTCCGACTACGACCGTGAGAAACTTCAGGAACGCCTGGCCAAGTTGATCGGCGGCGTGGCCGTCATCAAAGTCGGCGCGGCGACGGAAGTCGAGATGAAAGAAAAGAAAGCCCGCGTGGAAGACGCTCTGAACGCCACGCGCGCGGCCGTGGAAGAAGGCATCGTCCCCGGCGGCGGCGTCGCTTACCTGCGCTGCCTCCCCGCTTTGAATAATCTGAAGTTGGAAGAAGATCAGCAGGCCGGCGTGGACATCATCAAACGCGCTCTGGAAGAGCCGATCCGCCAGATCGTCGCCAACGCCGGCGGCGAAGGCGCCGTGGTCGTCGACAAAGTCAAGAACGAAAAGGGAGCCTTCGGCTTCAACGCGGCCACCGATGAATACACCGACATGCTCAAGGCCGGCATCATCGATCCCAAAAAGGTGACGCGCTGCGCCCTGCAGAACGCCGCGTCCGTCGCGACCATGATGACCACCGCGGAAGTCATGATCGCCGACAAGCCCGAAAAAGACAGCGGCGGCATGCCTCCGATGGGCGGCATGGGTGGAATGGGCGGAATGGGCGGAATGGGCGGAATGATGTAATTCAACGCCCGAAATTAACTGACAGTAAAAAGCCCCGGTTTTAAGCCGGGGTTTTTTTATCCGCCAAATTTCAGGCCTTGCCTAAGAAATCTCTTCAAAAAGAAGCATTCGCCTTGGTATAATGTACACGTCAAAATAATATTAACGCATCGTTAAATGGAGCCCTCGATTCCGCTACGCTCCACTTGGAATGACGCACTTTTTGTAAAACTCGACATTTTCTACGGTCTTTATGCGGGAAATCCGTTTTGCTTGATGACTTTCTGATACCACTTCGCGCTGGCTTTTGGCGTGCGTTTTTGCGTGGCGTAGTCGACGTGCACGACGCCGAAGCGTTTGGAAAAACCGAAGGACCACTCGAAGTTGTCCATGAGCGACCAGACCAGGTAGCCGCGAACGTCCATGCCGTCGGAAATTGCCTTGTGGATTTGCTCCAGGCATCCTTTGATGTACCCGATGCGCTTATCGTCTGGCACGAATCCCTCGGGGCCGATTTCGTCGTCGAATGACGCGCCGTTTTCCGTGATGTACACCGGCCCGAGCTTGTATTTGTTGCAGACGACGTCCAGAACCTCGTACATGCCTTCGGGATAAAGCTCCCAATTCAGGTTCGAGTATTCGCGCCCCGGTTGCGGCCCGAGTTCGCCGTCTTCGGCGCTCATGACAATGCGCGAGTAATAGTTGAGACCGAAGAAATCCAATTCGCGGGCCATGCACTGCATGTCTCCCGGCTCGACCTTGGGCTGAAACTCGCCCAGCGCTTCCCACGCCTTTTCGGGATATTTCCCATGCGCAATCGGGTCCATGTACCAAGCCCAGCGAAGGTCCCAGCGCATTTGCGCCGCCTCGCGATCCTCGTCGGAGTCCGTCGCCGGATGCACGGGCCACAGGTCATGCGTGATGCCGACGTTCGGTGTTTTCTTGCAGTTGGCGCGCAGGGCGTCCACCGCGAGACCGTGGGAAAGCAGCACGTGGTGCGCGACCTGATATGCGCTTTTCTTATCCAGAATTCCCGGCGGCATTCCTTCTTCCAGATACGCTTCCATGGCTACGCCGGGCTCGTTGTGCGTGATCCAGTCCGTGACCCTATCGCCCAGGCGTGCGGCGACCACGGCGACGAAATCTGAAAAACAATAAGCCGTATCGCGCCCGACCCAGCCGCCGTATTTATCCATGAGCCTTTGCGGCAGGTCCCAGTGGTAGAGCGTGACGAAAGGGCGGATGCCCGCTTCCAGCAGCGCATCCACGAGGCGGTCGTAAAAATCGAGCCCCGGTTCGTTGACCGGAAACCGACCCGAGGGAAGGATGCGCGGCCAGGCGACGGAAAAGCGATAAGCCTGCATGCCCAGGTCTTTCATCATCGCAACGTCTTCGCGCCAGAGGTGATAATGGTCGCACGCCACGCGCGCCGTGTCGCCGTTTTTGATCCTGCCGGCTTGAGCTTCGTACGTATCCCAGATCGACGGGCTTTTGCCGTCTTTGTCCCAGGCGCCTTCGATCTGGTGCGCGGCGGTGGCGCTGCCCCAGAGGAAATCTTTTGGAAATTTAATCATGGCCATTTATCGATAGAGTGTTGGGTAAACGTTCAGGGCGTTGGCGAAATCCACGGCCTGCTCGACGCTGCCGTGGACCAGGTAGAACCTCCACGTAAACGCTGAATCCGGCGTCGCCGTTTCGTCGTAGAAAATCACGTTGTCCATATTGTTGTGGATGATGGCGGCAATGTGCGTGTAGGCCTGGTCCTTCACCGCGAACCAACCGTCGGCGAGGCTGATCATGCCGTTGGCCAGCGCCATGGGCCAGTCCGTATCCTCGAAGTTAAAGTCCGCCTTGGTGTATGTGACGGGCTGATCGTCGGCCAGCGCCGGCGTGAAAGTCACTTCCCCCGAGCCGGGAAAGCTGACGAACATGAAACGCGGCTCGCCCGCCGCCACGTCGATATCCAGGCGGTAGATTTCCGGATCCTGCGAGTGCGTGTACCATTTTTCCTCATAAGCCCGGCCGCCGGCGGCGATGAGATATTCCATGGGCGCTTGCGCTTCAATGGTGGATTCTTCCGGGCCTTCGGCCGGATCGACAGTCCCGTTGAGAGTGTCGATTTTCACCGTACCGGTAAAACCCAGCGCTTCTTTACCCCGGCGGATGATTTCTCTTGCATGCCACGCGACTTCCCCGGCCCGGGATACGCCGTAGCCGATTTCTCCTTTATAAGGATTGATGCCCGTGGCGTCGGTCACCATGCCCAGGTTCATCAGCCGCCACGCCTCGCGCAGTTCGTCGTCGATATCCAGTCCCGCGACTTCGGCGATAGTCTGCGCGGCCATGAGTTCGCGATAGGCGATGGCCACGCTGGTGCGCACGTGGTTGTCCCGCTCGCCTTCGCGCCACAATCCGCCGCGCCCGAGCCACATCAAAACGCCTTTCGTGGAGCCGGGCTGCCAGGTGCCGTCGAACAGATCCGGAAGCTGCGCGGGCTCGATGTCCAGATCCTTCACGGCCTCCACGTACTGTTCAACGGTGGCGATGTCCCAGCCCTCATCTTCCAGTCCCTGCAGGCGGTCCTCGTATTCCTGCAGGCACTGCTCGTTTTTCTTGAAAAAGGGCGGGAAGTACGGATCCAGATCGCAGGTGGCCAGAAGCTCGCCGTCGTTAAGGAAGGTCCACGTGAGTTTGACGATGTTGTCGCCGTCGTCGTAGTCCACGCCTTTGGAGCCCACTACGAGGTCGAGATCGCCGAATTGGTAATAGGGCGCGGCGTCGAACTCGCCGTGCTGATAAATCCACAAATTCTTCGGCCACACCATGGTTTCATAGCCGCTTTCGGCCATGGCGGCGGCCATGCCCATGCCCGCCTGTCCCTCCTGGCAGAAAACCGACGTGGACAGCGGGATGTCATGTTCTTCGAAAACACGGTGAGTTTCCTCGTTGCTGTGTTCCCACGCCGGTCGGCCGTAACCGATGAAAAGCTGATCCGAATAATGAAAGCTGACCACGGAGGCCTGATCGCGGTCCGCCAGCGTTTTGAGCTTTGCAAGCACGCCGGGATGGCGCTCGGCCATCACCTCGATCATGTAGGCCTGCATTTCCAGGTCGACGCCCCAGCCGGGATGCTCCAGGTACAGGTCCAATACCGGTTCGAAGCTTTCAACGATGATCATGTCTTCGGCTTCTTTTTCGTTCATCTCCCAACTGGTGAACAAATCTTCGAAGCCGAAAGGCAAAAAGCCTTCCAGTCCCCCGGCCACGTATTGCACGTTGAAGTGAAACATGGCCGTGGCGAATTTGTGCTCCTGCTGCGCCTTTGCGTCGCCGGGGTAAAACCCCAGGATCAGCATCAGGATCACGAAGCGGAAAACGACGTCGGAATGAGCGAATTTTTTTATCCGGAGCATTTGATTTTCCTAATCAGAAATGAGTTTCGATCCAACAATACATATACTAAAAGGGGATCGCGGCTCAAGACGCGCATGGCGCAAATAAGTTTTTCAAACAAATATTCAAAGGCGCGTTGACAATAAACGGCGAATCGAGAATAGAATTTCGGGATGTCTATTGAGAACACTCATCGCGAATACCGCACTTTATCATTGGGCTTTAGCCCTGGAAAACAGAATGGCCTAAATTTGCATAAGCCCCCGAAGCGGGGCGTAGGAGGTTTTTCTTGTGATCATCAATAAGGCGATTTGCAGCGACGCGCTTCCTGCACCCCCTGCCAGGGGTTTATTGAAAATGAACCAATCTCGTATTCCAGGGCTAAAGCCCTTCGCTACTGACCAAATACCCCCTCCGGGGGTTACAATGACGCAAACACAATTGAAAACGACATCCGTAATTATTGAGTATGGTAATTATCGATGACTTATAAAAGACTGCTTAAGAACTTGTTTTTCACTTCGGCGGCTATATTTTTGGGACTTATTTTTTTCGAGTCGCTGGCCCGCATCGGCGAGCGATTTGCGTCGACCGAACCCGTGGACGCCAGAAGCCCGATTGAGTTTCAAAAACTGCCCGACGCGCCGGTTCTGGAGAACGTCCAAATCGACGGCGAGGATTTCAGGTCCCTGGCCTGGGGCGGGCGCCCGCCGGCGCTCATGCCGGCGCAAAAAGGCGACGAAATCCGGATCGTCCTTGTCGGGGGCAGCGCCGCGGAAGGCATGGGCATCGCGCCCACGGCAAATTTTGCAACGCACCTTGAGAGGATTCTCAATAAAGTTTCCGCGCGCCGGGTCAGAGTCATCAACATGGGCCGGACCGGATACGCCAGCCCGCAACTGACATGGCTGCTTTCCAAAGCCGTGCCTCTGGTCGAGCCGGATCTGATCCTGACCGTCATGGGCAACAACGAATATCTCGACATGCAGTTTCAGACCCAGGGCGTCGCGAAACCTCTGCGCCTGACCCTGGCGCGCAGGATGGAAAGGCATTTCGCCCTGGCGCGTTTCTTCAGGCCGGAGCAAAAAACGGATACAAACGTCGCGCCGGCAAAGCACCTGGAAGCCATGGGGAAAATAAGCGCCGGCGACAGAGAGGCGGCGGACGCTTACGTGACCGGCCGATTGAAACGCTCTATTCAGAACATGGCGCTCTCGGCGCGTGACAACGGATGCCGCATGCTGGTTTGCACCGTTCCCGTGAATATCCGCTATGCGAATTTGCGGCAGTGGTTTTTCGCCGGGGACGGCAACGCGCATCCCGTGGATTTCATCAAGGCCCGCTGGGCGATGCGCTACGGAGCTCCGGAAAAAGCCGCCGAAATCATGAAAAGCCGGATCGGAGTCGATGGAAAGGATTTTCCCGCGCGTTTCGTTTCGGCCATGGCGCTCAGGGCCGCGGGGATGCGGGAGCAGTCCGATAACGCTTATCGGGAATTGGTCGCCGAGATCGAAAGCCCTTGCCTGGCGGGCGGGGGTTTCGGCGAATGGTATATTTACATTGCGTCGTCGGTGGCTATCGAAGGCCAAGCGGCCGCCGAAAAAAGAGCCGAAGTGTGGTTTGACCGCATGAAGGAAAGAACGCCCGACGCATACAGCCATTGGCAACTCGCGAACATGCATCTGGCTCTTGGCGACATTGCAGAGGCCCGGCGGCTTTTCGTAAAGGCCATGGACATGGGCGGGCACATCATCCGCGCCGGCGGGCAGGTCAACTATATCCTGCAACTTGCGGCTTCGGCGGCGGGCGTCGACTCCTTCGACTTGAAAGGCGAATTTGAACATTACGTCCCGGGCGGTTTTTTGGGCTATGAATATTTTCTGGATTACTGCCATTACAACGCGCGGGGGCATATTCTGGCGGCGCATCTGCTGGCCGGGCCGGTGTCCGCCGCGCTGGGGATCAAAGGGCGGTTCCCGTCCGCGCAATCGGCGCTGGATAAGGAATTGGAAATGCGAAAAGGCCGCGAGACCGATCTGGCTGATTTACGCTGGTGGACGGGCGCCGATTTCGACGTGACTTACCTCGTTAACGAGGCTATCGACTCCGGACGCAATCCCAGATCGGAGCTTCGGCGTCACGTGGAGCAATACGGCGAATCGGCGCGGGCCGCCACGTATCTGGGCAACTGGATGGTCGCCGAGCAGCTTGGCGACTGGGGAACGACGGATCGCAACGACATGGATAAAATCAGCGGCAAGGCTTCCCGGCGGCAGTACGCAAAAGCTCTTGAGATGTCGCCCGACTTCAAGCCGGCGAAAGCGAATCTTGAAATCTATATGCGTTATCTACGGTAGATTTTAACAATGAAAGGGGCGAATCCCATGATTGCGGATTCACCCCGTACCCCGAAAGGCTCGCCTGTTGGATTTAAGATAACGTAGCGGGCGCGGGCGATCAAGCTCACGGATGAAAAGCCCCGCACTTTCGCAAATGCGTGAAGCTGTGCTAATACCCGTTTCTTAGGAATTAACACGCGGAGTTTTAAAAATGGGATTCATCGAAATAAAAAAAGAGGGTTCTGTAGCCATTGCCGTCTGGAAGCACGAAGAGCAAAATCGTTTCACCTCGCCGTTCATGGAAGAGATCGCGCAGAGCTTAAACGAGCTGGCGAAAGACGACGCGGTTTCATCCGTCGTCATCGCTTCAGGTCACGAAAAATATTTTTCCACGGGCCTGCACCTGGAATGGATGATGCAACAGGGGGCTTCCGATCCGAATGCGCTCAAGGAATTCCTGCATCACATTCACAATAACCTGATTCTTTTCACGTCATATCCCAAACCGTTTATTGCGGCGATTACGGGGCACTGCGTGGCCGCCGGATGCATCTTCGGCGCGTGCATGGATTTTCGCTACATGTCCGAGGATCGCGGTTTCGTGCGGCTTCCCGAAGTGCAGATCAACATTCCCTTCTGGCCGGGCATGCGAGCCATTTTTCAGGACATCCTTCCTCCGAAGGCGCAGCGGGATCTTTTCTATACCGGCGACCGCTTCACCGCAAAGCAGGCCTATGAGATGGAGTACATCGACGAACTGTTCCCCGCCGACCAGGTTTTGCCGAAAGCCGTCGAATTAGCCGAAAAACTGGGCCGCGCCAAGACCGAGACATACGCGCACATCAAAAGGGATCTGCGTCGACGCGTCCTGACGATCATGAAGGAAGAAGATCCCAGGGCCATAGAATTTTTCATGAGCCAGATGGCGCAAAGCCGATAATGCCATGTTGCAAGTCGACGGCAGGCGATGAGGATGCCCCGTAGGGACTTTTGAAAATAGGCCCCCGATTCATCGGGGGTTTAAAAGATGCGCGAATACATTTACGTCCCATAGGGACACTGAATTCTTATAAGTTATCTTTTTAATCGTCGCCGCGCCGGATGAGTTTGCCTTTGCGCGGCTGTGGGGCGTACCCGCTCGGCGTCACCACCGGATGTCCGTTGACCATCACGTACTCGATGCCCGAAGGGAAGACGTCCGGTTGCATCGGCGCGCTGTTCGATTTGATCTCGTCGGGATCGAAAAGGACCAGATCCGCCCAGTATCCCCGACGGATCAGACCTCGGTTTTTGATGCCCAACTGCGCGGCGGGCAGGGAAGTCGATTTTCTGATCGCTTCGGGCAGACTCATGTGCTTTTCATCCCGGACGTATTTTGAAAGCAGCTTCGGGTAGCAGTCGTAGAAAAGATGGCTGGGCTTTCCCAGCCCCAGAAGCAGCGTGTCGGTGACGACGGACACGTTCGGATCGGAAACGGACGCGTAAACGCTGCGCTCGGCGAATTCGTCTCCCGGCCACGTGGGGGTTTCATAAACCAGGACGTTGCCGTCTTCTTCCAGCAGCATGTCGCAGACCGCGTCGAAGGGGTGTTTCCCCATAGCCTTGCCGATCGCGGCGAAATTCATCCCTTCGTATTTCTTGTTGGCGTCGGACTTGACGCCCATCAGATGCACGGCTTTGAAGCCCATGACCTTGAAAAAATTCATGGACCAGGTGTCGGGTTCGCGATGCGGCCATATCGACTTGCCCCGCATGATGGAGCGATGGATTTTCTGCCGCGTTTCCGGATCGGCGAAACGGTTTATCACTTTTTCCTTGCCGCCTTCCAGAGACCATGGCGGCATGAAGGCGAAAGCGTGCGTGAAGCCGGCGCCCGTCGGCATGGCGTCCATGCCCATGGGCAGGCCGTCGTCGATGGCCTTTCCCATCCGGGCCAATTTGTCGCGCATGGCCAGATCCAGGGGGATCGGCAATTTCAGCCGTTTGTAGACGGCCGCTCCGGTGCGCAGAACTTCCGACACCGCGCGGTCGACCAGGACGTTGACATTGGGCAGCCAGAAAAGATGGGATATCTGGATGCGCACGCCGGTCTTGCGGCTGATCGACATTATCTCCTCGATGGCCTGGGGCAGCGTGTTGGAGTAACTGCGCAGGTGGCTGGTGAACACGCCTTCGCTTTTTCTGACGATTCGCGCCAGGTCGGTCAGTTCGTCCTCGTCGCAGGCCAGCCCCGGGAAATATTGCAGGCCGGTGCTCATGCCCAGAGCGCCGGCTTCGAGGGATTCGGACAGATGGCGCTTCATGGTTTCGACTTCGGATTTTTCCGCAAGCCGGTTGATCAGACCCATGGCGCCGATGCGAAGCTGGCCGTGCGGCGTCAGAAGGGCCGCGTTCATGACCATGCCGCGCTTTTCGAGGACTTCCATGAACTCGGCCGTCGAATTCCACGTGACGAAAGGTTCCTGGTCCTCGCCGACGAACAGGCTCATGTAGATCAGGCCGTCCTTGCGGAATTTTTTCGTAAAAGGCGCCAGGCCCGCTCCGCAGTTTCCGCCCACGAAGGTCGTGATGCCCTGCCGAAGAAGCGGCTCCAGCGTTTTATGGTGATCGCCGGAGTGGATGACCAGGTCGGCGTGGCTGTGCACGTCGATGAAACCCGGGCAAAGCGCTTTGCGGCCCGCGTCGATGCGCGTTTTGGCCCTGGCGTCTTCCAACTGGCCGATGTCTTGTATCCGGCCGCTTTTTATCGCCACGTCCGCCGTGTAAGGAAGGCGTCCCGTGCCGTCGTAAATCGTTGCGTTGTCGATGATGATATCATAGGTCATTGTTTTCTCCCCGCGTTTTCTTCGTGACGGATTCGGACGCGGTTTATGCCGTCAGTTTCTCGATTTTCTCCACGATGCTTACGATGCGTTTGAGTTCCGTCGCCGGCAGTTGTCGGCCGGCAATCTCCGCGATGTTTTCAAAAATTTCGTGATGCCGGGCGAGGGCGGCCTTGCCCCGACGCGCCAGGTCGAGGATGACGGCGCGCCGGTCGCCGGGATCGGCGCTGCGCTTGATATAGCCCTTGGCCACCATCTTGTCCGCCGTCCAGGATACCGTGGACAGCGGAAGGTTGACGCGTTGCGCCAGTTCCTTCAAGCGGCACGGTCCCGTCTCTTCGATGTTCAATAGGAAAAGCTGTTCTTTGGGGCTGGTCTGCAGTTCCTCTTTGAACAGGTCCATTTTTCGATAGATCTGATTCAGGGCATGGGCGAGGCGGTCGACCATGGCGTCGGTTTTGTCTCGGCTTTGATCGGTATTTTTCGGCAAAATATTGCTCCAACTATTGAACTATTCAAAACTTAGAATAATTTGACGGGCGAGTCAACAAGATGGAAGGGGCAAGGGGAAAGGGGCAAGGGGCAAAAGGGGAAAGGGGCTTGCGAAATAGCTTCGCCTTGTGGGTTTTTACCGATGATTCGCGCCTGTGTTGCGCAAATTCATCATTCCCTATTTCAATTTTCACTTGAAAGGAGTCAGCGCCCCTTGATGCGCCGCTCCAACTCGCGGATGGTTTTGTTCAGGCCGTTGTCCGTGACTCTGAGTTTTTTGATTTTTTTGCAGGCGTGCATGATGGTGGTGTGATCCCGGCCTCCGAATTGCCTCCCGATTTCCGGGAAGCTGGCGTCGGTAAGCTCTCTGGCCATGTAACCGGCGATCTGGCGCGGCAAAGCCAGATTCTTGTCCCGCTTCGCCCCCTTGATTTCCTTGAGTTTGATCTGGAAGTAGTCGCAAACGACCTGCTGAATTTTCGCCACGTCGATGAAATCGCTTTTTTCCTCGATCACATGTTGCAGGATCTGCTCGGCAAGGTCGATGGAAATCGGCAATTGGTTCAACGAGGCGTACGCGGAGATCCTGACGAGGGCGCCTTCCAGTTCGCGAATGTTCGCCTGAAAATGATCCGCCAGATAAAAAGCCAGATCCTGCGGCATATCGATTTCGTTGTCCTTCGCTTTCCTTTGCAGGATGGCGACGCGGGTTTCCAGGTCGGGAGGCTGAAGATCGGCGATGAGACCCCAGCTGAATCGGGAGCGCAGCCTCGAATCCAGCTCCGAGAGATCCTTGGGCGGACGATCCGAAGTCGCCACGATCTGTGCGCCGGATTGATGGAGTTCGTTGAAGGCGTGGAAGAATTCCACCTGCGTTCGCTCCTTGCCTTGCAAAAACTCCACGTCGTCGATGAGCAACACGCTGCTTCGACGGAATTTCTTGCGGAAGGCGTCGATGTGTCCCTGACGCAGGGCCGTGATCATTTCGTTGGTAAAGCGCTCGGAAGTTATCGAAACGACCTTCGCCGACGGGTCCAGAGAAAAAATGTAATGCCCGATGGCGTGAAGGAGATGGGACTTTCCGAGACCGGATGCCCCGTAGATGAAAAGGGGGTTGTAGACGCGTCCCGGCTTCTTGGCCGCGGCCATGCACGCGGCATGGGCGAACCGATTGGATGCGCCGACGATAAAGCGGCCGAAATTGTATTGGGGATTGAGATTCTGACCTTTGGCGACAAATCGAACGCGGGAGGTTTTCGGCTTGGTTTCCGGCTTGGCGAGTGTGACGGGATCGCCGAGGAAGTCCGATCCGAAATCGAGTTGTTTGCACTTGCCGTTGGATTTTACCTGAACGTTGACGGGCAGATTTTCCGAAGTCAATTCAAAGAGAATGTCGCGGACTATGCCGCTGTAATGAACGTCGAACCAGTCCTTGCTCAGTTTGTTCGGCGCTTCAAGAATCAGCTTGGAGGAATTCTCCTGGACGACGAGAGGTTCGATCCATGTGGTGAGTTCTCTTGTATCCAGTCGCTCGGATAAAAGCTTTTTTGCCCGAGCCCAAATTGCTTGCATCAAATCCTCGACTTCGCCGCAAATCTTCCGGCGCCGCTTTTCGGATTGTAAAGACAAAACCGCACCATCTCCCGTTCGGAGCGAACGGAACTTCCCGAAAAACGTGCCTTGTTTGAGTAATTACGAAGGGCTTGCCTACTCGCCAATCCCCAATTTTGGCGGTCGCTTTTTTACCCTTTTTCAAGCTTTGCTCTAAACGGATTTTCAGTATACGCAAGACGTTTTTGATTTCAAGGTCAAAAATCCAAATCGACAACATTTTTTTTTAAAATTGTCCTGACATTCGTCTAACCCTTTGGAAAAAGTGGGGAAAATTTTTTCAAATTTCTCGAAATATTTTTTGTAAATTTTTCAAATCGGCAAGCGAAAAATGCGCTTTAAAATCGGCGGCTCGCCAAGCAAATTTTACAACCTGCAAAAGTAATTTGAAATTCAGTGGTTAGGTCAATTCGAGAAGGACACTCACGACCGTCTTGAAATCCGGCGAAAGAAAATCCGGCTTCAATCTTTCCAATTTTTCTTTGCCGGACACCCCGTACGTGACCGCCAGGGTTTTCGTTCCGGCGCTTTTTCCGGCGAGGATATCGGTCGTCGAATCGCCGATCATGATCGACGCGTTCGGCTCGACGTTCATCCGTGCGCAAACCTCGATGACGATCTCCGGATCGGGTTTCGGCTTCAATCCATCGGCCCCGCGGACCATGTCGAACTCCTCCGTCAAATTCAACTTGCCCATCAGGCGGTACGCCATAAAAGCGTTTTTCGCCGTGGCGACGGCCAGCCGGCAATCCGCCGAGCGAAGCAAGGCCAGTCCTTCCCGCACGCCTTCGTACGGATAAGATCGATCCGCGCAGTGATCGTAATACCATCTCCTGTATTCGCGAACGCACGCCCCGATTTTTTCATCGTCCGCATCCGGCGCAAGGTTTTTGAACATGTCGCGCAGGCCGGGGCCGATGAAGGGGATGACGTCGTCGATGCTTAGATTGAAACCGCATAGAAGATTCATGGTCCGGGCCGCGGCGGCGGCGATATCGTCCATGCTGTTTACGAGCGTCATGTCGAGATCGAAAATAGCCAGCTTGACGGGCATCGGAAAAATCCAAATCGGTTATGAAAAAATCAGATGTCTTTTTGCTTCAGTATCAAAACGGCGATCGTGCAGCAAACCACGGCGTAAAGGACGCATGATCCGCTGTGCAGCAGCCAGTTGCCCAGAGGGAAAGGCAGCTTGACGAATTGCTGATACTGCATGATGAAGCGGCTGTACGTGGGAGTGAGATAATACACCACGCGCAACGCGACGCTTAAGATTATATGCTCCGACACTTCAAAACCGTTGGCGAAATAATCCCAGAAGCCTTCGTAGCTCAAACCCAGCATGAAAAACCCCGTCAGGGGCTTCGGCATGAGGATGGAAAGGAGTTGGGCCAGAGCCAGGATGGCGAAGATCGGCGGCAGATAAGAAAACTGTAAAACGAAAAGTTCCGTCCCCAAAGGAATTTCGCGTATTCTCGCCAGCGCGAAAATTTCCAGGGTCAGTACGGTCTGGATCAGCGCGATATAAAAAAATCCGCCGATCAGAATTCCCAGAACCAGCGAGAATCTTTTGATGGGTTTGGTGAAAAGCGTCCGGGCGGTCAGGGAATTTATCTCGCCGGACAATCCCGACATTCCCACCCAGATCGCGGCGAGCCAGATGCAGAGCCGAGCCACCTTGACGCCCGTTTCCACGGAACCCATTTTTCCCGCCACGGTTTGCGCGGAAGTGTTGGTCGCCGACACGGCCAGAAAAACGAAAAAGGCCATGGCCCAAAACGCTTTGAGATAATGGGATCGAGCCATGCGCAACCAGGAGTATTTCGCGATGATGAGGACTTTCATAAAACCACCTCCTCATCGCCGACGACTTTGATGAAATAATCTTCCAGGCTGACTCTGCCTCGGGCGACGGATTCGACGCGGCCGCCTATCTCGTCGATGCGCGCGCAGATTTCAGACAGCTCCAGAGTGTCCAAAGCCCGGATGACGTGAAGCCGATCTCGCGGCGCGCTTTCCGGCAGCGGCGCGGGCGCCTGATAGCAGATCTCATAGTCGTTGGTTTTTTCCAGATCCCGCGGCGCCAACTCCCGGATGACCCGGCCCTTTTTGATGATGCCGATTCGGTTGCAGGTTTTCTCCACTTCCGAAAGGGTGTGGGAGTTGATGAAAAAGGTGGTGCCTTTCGAAGCGTATTCGTTGATGACGTCGCGAAAGCGGCGGCGTCCGACGGGATCCAGTCCCCGGGCCGGCTCGTCGAGGATAATCAGTTCCGGCTCGGACAGGATCGCCTGGGCCAGCCCGATGCGCTGCCTCATGCCCTTGGAGTATCCCGAGATATAACGATCGGCGGCTTCCACCAGGTTGACGGTTTCCAAAACTTCATCGATTCGGCGCGTGAGTTTATTTTTTTCCACGCCGTAAAGCCTGCCGTAAATCACTAATAGCTCGCGGCCGGTCAGGCCGGTAAAGATGTTGGTTTCCTCCGGAGAATAGCTGACTTTTTGAAACAAAGTTTCCGGCCGCGGATTTTCCTGCCCGAAAACGACGATGCGGCCCCCGCTGATCGGCGTCAGTCCGATCAGGCATCGAACCGTCGTGGTTTTTCCCGCGCCGTTCTCGCCTAAAAATCCATACACGTCTCCGCGCCGGACTTTTAAGTTGACGCCTCGCAGGGCTTCGATTTTCCGCCTGCGAAAAACACCGCGGTGAAAGGTTTTCACCAGATCCCGGCATTCCAGAAGGATCTCGGATTCATCGATTTCGGCCGCGCCGTTTTTTGCCGTTTCAGTCAAAAAGTTTTGCCTCGTATTTGTACGTCATTGCATTTTCGGAGCGTTTCGCATTCCGCTGCGCAACTGCTCTCCGATGGTGTTCAGAAATCTCGGATCGTCGGCTCGCACGACGCCCCGATGGACCCACCGAATGAAGCCTGTTTTATCCACAAGATAGGAAGTGGGATAATAGTCGACGTGATACTTGTCGGCGACGCGGTTGCCCTTGTCGAGCATGACCGCCGCCGGGCATCCGTTTTCGGCGACGTATTTCTCCAGATCCGTTTTGCTTTGGCTTTGAGACATAAAGAGGATTCGCAGGTCCCATTCCTTGAAATACTCCGCCACGCCCTCGGCTTCTTTAAGCTGGATTTTCGTGCGGTCATCATCGGTGCGGCCGAAAATGATCCACACGACGGAACCGTGCATCTCCGAAAGGCTTTGCCTCCGGTCGTCCAGGCGGTCCGCCCGAAAACTCGGGGCCTGCTCACCCACGACAAGAAGTTCGATATCCACGTACAGACCGGTTGATTTCACATACCAGAGTATGGCGGCGCTGGCGGCCAGAAATACGGTGACCAGGAGATACCGGCGGGTTAAAAATTTTGAAGGGGCGGTTTTCATGCGGGAATTATATGCGCTATCGCCGTAAATGCAAAAGATGTGGTTGGCGCGACATGAAATTTATTGAAGAGCAATCATATTTTCCCCGTCATAAGGATCAGTGGAGCGCCGGCCCGTCCTTAAAAATATCCACGAGCCAGACGGCGGCCGGCCCGATCTTATTGTACAATCCGGCGTGATCCGCATTCGGTACGATTTCGTATTTCACTTGCGCGCCTCGGCGCTCAAGGTGCGCGGCCAGGCTCTTGACTTTGTTGCCGTTGAATCCCCTGTCCCTTTGCCCGGCGAGAAGAAAGACATTGAGATTTTCCGGCCTTTGCGTGTCGGATAAACTCAATCCGGCTCCCACGCACACGCACGCATTGAAACGCGAAGGATATTTTAAAGCCATTCTCATGGCCATGGAGGCGCCCGAACTGTACCCGGCGACGGCGATCCGCTTCGAATCCACGTTCGCCTCGGCCGCGATTTTGTCCATAAGCTTTAACAGGTAGCTTTCGTCGCTTGACCCGGTCCACGTGGAAACGACGCGCCGCCCCTTTTTTTTCATCGGCGCCTGCGGGGCGAGGATGTGAAAGTTTTCTATTCCTTTCTGCATGCGCCACACCGTTGCGGCGGACAGGGCCTGGCCGTCGTAACCGTGAAGGACCATAAGTAGCGGCGCCGGCGCTGATTCATCTTGGGCCGGATAGAAAACGTACATGTGGTTTTTATCGTCATTGAAAAAATGAAAATTTTCACCGACTTTCGGCGCGCAGGCCGTCAGGCAAAAGGCGAATGCCGCCAGTATGAAAATGCACGCCGGCCGAATGCCGCCATGATTGACAATTCCCGGTTTTCTTTTTCTCATGAGCCTTTCCTTTGAAAAAAATCCCGCCAGATTTTTTTATTCGCGGCCGGCTGAGCGTAGTCGCCGATTTTATCCAGGGGGATAAAATGTCCGTCGCCGGATTTGGGAGCCTGTCCTACCCCACGCACGACGAAAGGGTGAATGCGGACTTTGAAACTCGTATAGGAATGACGGACGACCGAAAGCGATAAAACGGGACGCACGCGCCGGTGTAATTCTTCCTGAAACTCCCTGACCAATGCCTGCTCGGGAGTTTCGCCTTTTTCCACTTTTCCTCCGGGCAGTTCCCACAGGCCCGCGAAAAGCCCTTTGTCAGGCCTTCTTTGCATGTACACGGTCTCGCCGCGCACCCATAAACCCACGGCGACTTCGATGGATTCAATCTTCTTTCGCTTTATTGCCGGAAGCCGTCCCGGATCGCCCGCGGCCAATGCGGCGCATGCGCGGGAAACGGGACACTCATCGCACCGGGGATTGTTTTTGGTGCAAACGGCGGTCGCCAGATCCATGATCGCCTGAACGCTGTCGCCGGGGCGTTTGGCCGCAATGAGAATCAGGCCTTCTTCGCGCATTTTGGAAACGGCCCGGGCGTTTTGCGCATTGCCGGTCATGCCCAGGAAGCGAAAGAGAACGCGACGGGCCAGTCCGTCTATGGCGACGACCCTTTGCCCGCTCACGATGGCCGCCAAAGCCGCCGCCGTATAAGCGCCGACGCCGGGGAGCTTTCGCCAATGGTCTTCATTTTCGGGAAATCGCCCCTGCCGCTTATGGGCGATCATGCCCGCCGCTTTGTGCAGGGATACGGCGCGGGAATAATAGCCCAGGCCCTCCCACATCTTCATGACATGATCGCGATCGGCTTCGGCAAGAGTTTTCACGTCGGGAAAAACGCGCATCCAGCGCTCGTAATACGGAATGACGGCGCTCACCGTGGTTTGCTGGAGCATGGCTTCGGAAACCAGCGCGCTGTAGGGATCCGATCTGCGCCGCCAGGGCAGCTCCCGTCCGCGCCGTCTGTACCAGCGGAGCAATAGAGTGGAAAGGGCGGGGGATTTGCGTGTTTTGGCCTTTGGAGAAGTTGCCGCGCTTTTTATCAAGGCGCCTGTCCGTCTTTATCGCGGCCGAGATCGAAGGCTTTGTGCAGCGCGCGGACCGCTTCGTCGGCGAGGGCTTGTTCGATGACGCAGGATATCTTGATCTCCCCGGAGGCGAGCATTCTGATGCCGATGTTTGAATCGGCGAGCGCCCGGAACATGGTCGAGGCTACGCCGGCGCCTGTTCTGACGCCGTGTCCGATCACGGATATCTTCGCCATATTTTCGACGCTTTCCACGTGGACCGCGCCAAGTTGCCCGCCGATTTTCCGGCACACGGAAAGCGCCCGGACGTGGTCTTTCTTCGATACGGTGAAAGACAAATCCGTGAAGCCGTCGGTGCTGGAGTTTTGCAGGATCATGTCCACGTCGACGCCCTGTTCGCTTATAGGGCCGAAAATTTTTGCCGGCGCCCCCGCCAGGTCGGGGATTCCTATGAATCGAATGATAACGACATTCTTTTCGCAACAGATGCCCTGAACGACGACGTCTTCCATGTTTGCTCCGCGCGCAGTGATGAATGTTCCGGATTGGTCGCTCAAACTGGATCGAACCGACAGGCGGACATTATATTTCGACGCCAGAAACACCGCCCTTGGATGCAGAACCTTGGCTCCCAAAGACGCCATTTCCAGCATCTCGTCGTAGCTGATCTCTTTGAGTTTTCTTGAATCGGGGCACACCGCCGGGTCCGCCGTGTAGATGCCGTTCACGTCGGTGTAAATCTCGCAAAGGTCCGCGGACATGGCGGCCGCCAGAGCCACCGCGGTCGTGTCGGATCCCCCGCGTCCCAGCGTCGTGATATTTCCCCGGCCGTCTACGCCCTGGAATCCCGCGACCACGGCGATATAGCCTTCGTCGAGCGCTTTCTGAAGCTCGCCGGTCTGCACATCGAGAATGCGCGCGTTGGAATGAAATGAGTCGGTGTCGATGCGCGCTTGATGGCCCATAAAACTTTTCGCCGGACGGCCCAGGTCGTTTATGGCCATGGCCAAAAGCGACGCGCTGACCTGCTCGCCGGTCGCCATGATGACATCCATTTCCCGCCGAAGCGGCCTTGAGGCGACCTTTTTCGCCAGATCGATCAGCCTGTCCGTTTCGCCGGCCATGGCGGAAACCGTCAGGATAATCCGGTTGTCGGCCGCGGCCTTGACCGCGCTTTCGGCCGCCTTTCGGATTCGCCCGACGTCGCCGACGCTGGTGCCGCCGTATTTCCTGACGATGAGTTTCATGGGCCGTCGTCCCCCGCAGCGCTTTGGGGATGAAAATCATCAAGGGAGGCCATGAGGCTTTTCGCCCGGTCTTTTTGCGCGCTGACGGTGATGATTCTGCCGCGGCCTTCGAGAATACTGAAATGCAGCCAGACGGCCGAAGCGGGAATAATTCCTTCGAGCCGGTCGGCCCATTCGACCGCACAGATTCCTTCCGAGTAAAAATACTCTTCGACGCCTATGCCTTCGGCTTCCTCGACGCTTTTCAGCCGATAGAAATCCATATGATACAAAGGAAGCCTGCCGTGATATTCGCCGATGATCTTGAACGTGGGGCTGCCGACGTCGTCGGGATCGATTCCCAGGCCGGCGGCCAGCCCTTTGACCCAGCGCGTTTTTCCGGCGCCCAGATCGCCGCGAAGAGCCAGGACGTCCGCGGGGAGAACCAACCGCGCGAAACGCCGTCCGAAACGATCGGTGTCTTTCTCGCCGGTCAGTTCGATTTGAAACGCCATCATGAATCGACTACTCGTCCAAGTCAGGGCCGAAATCGACGACATCTTCCGATTCTTCAAGCTCGCCCGTGAGAAACATTTCGATGGATTTAATGGCCTCGGGCAGTTTGTCGAGAATATCCGAAGCGATCATTCCCTTTTCGGTCTTGGTTTCCAGGGCGATGTCCCCGGCGAATCCATGCAGATATGTTCCCGCCATCAGGGATTCGAGAATCGGAAAACCCTGCGCGATCAATCCGGCGATGATTCCCGTCAGGATGTCGCCGCTTCCGGCGGTGGCCATGCCGGGATTGCCCGTGATGTTGATCCAGGTTTTGCCTTCCGGCGTGGCGATCACGCTCCTGGCGCCTTTGAGAACCACGTAAACATCATGTTTTTGCGCGAACGATACGGCGACCTCGATGCGGTTGGCCTGGATTTCCTGCGTGGAAAGCCCGGTCAGGCGCGACATTTCCCCCGGATGCGGGGTCAGGATGGTCTCGGCGCGCCGCGTATCCAGAATGTCCACCTGTCCGGCGAGGTTGTTGAGGCCGTCGGCGTCGATGACGGCGGGAATATCCAGATCGCCGAGCAGTTCCTTGACGAATTTCGCCGCGGCGGGCGATTGTCCCATGCCCGGACCCAAAGCCAGGACATTCTTGCCCTTGAGCATTTCGCGAGCCTCTTTGAGCGACGGGATTCCCAGCCCTTTTTTCCCGCCGGTGGGCAGGGGCCTGGTGATGACGTCAAGCAGCTTGGCTTCCATGGCGAGGTTGAGGTTTTCCGGAACGCCCAGGGTGCATAAACCGGCGCCGGTGCGAAGGGCGGCAAGAGAACTGAAGGCCGGCGCGCCGGTCATTCCGGGAAAACCCCCGATGACGCCGACGTGCCCGAAACCGCCTTTATGGGATTCGTTGTTGCGCGATTCGAACATCTGGTAAAAATCGAAGGGCTCGGCGATGCCCGCATCCGCATCCGCTTCGTCGATGAGAAAGCCCGGGATGGAAATGTCGATGGTCTGGATTTCGCCGCAGTACAGATAGCCGGGGTAAGTGAACTGGCCGACTTTGGGCATGCCGAATGTTCCGGTAAAATCGGCGAAAACCGCGATCGGCATGGGTTGCCCGTTGTCGGAATTCAGGCCGGAAGGGATATCCACGGAAAAAACCGGCGTTCCCGATTCGTTGATGGCGTCGATGATCTCGAAAAACAAACCGGCGACTTCCCGGTCGAGCCCCGTTCCAAAAACAGCGTCCACGACCAATCCCGAGGCCATGAGTTCTTCACAGAGAATGTCGAATTCGTCCTCGTTGGATACGTTGTTGATCGGCAGACCGTATTTTTCCAGAATTTCCAGGTTGATTTTCGCGTCGCCTTTGTATTTTTTCGGATCGCCCAATATGTAGATTTCGACGTCGAGCCCGGTGTTCCAGAGGTGGCGGGCGATCACGAAGCCGTCGCCCCCGTTGTTTCCCGGACCACAAACAACGCATACGCCCGCCATGGCTTCGTCCATGAGGTAATCCAGGATCATTCCGGCGCAGCCGGCGCCGGCGTTTTCCATCAGGACGATCCCCGGCACGCCGCATTCTTCGACGGCTGCGCGATCCAGTTCACGCATTAATTTCGTAGTGGCGAGTTTGAGCATATTGGCGCCTTTACATTGGTTGCGGATTGTATTTCGGCCATATAAAAATTATGTTGATTGGTTATTCCAGCGGTTCGCCGACGCGAATCGCTTCGATCATTTCGCGCACCGCCCGATCCATGCCGACCAATACGGCGCGGGCGATAATCGAATGGCCGATATTCAGCTCCGTCAGTTGAGGGATGGCCGCAATCGGCCCCACGTTGTTGTAATCCAGGGCATGTCCGGCCGCGATTTTCATCCTCAGCTTGTCGGCCATGCGCACGCAGTCCAGGATTGTTTCATATTCCTTGCGCCGCGAATCCTCGTGCCCGGCCTCGCAATAGCGCGTGGTGTTGAGTTCGATCGCCCTGATTCCGATTTCGTGCGCGGCCTTGATCTGCGTCAGGTCGGGATCGATAAAGACGCTGACCCGGATATCGCGTTCCGACAGCAGGCTCAATGCCGTGGTGATGGCGTCCTTGTTGTTGATGATCGAAAGGCCGCCTTCGGTGGTGACTTCCTCGGGCCTTTCGGGAACCAGCGTGGCGATGTCCGGCGCGATTTCCATCACGACGCCCAGAACATCCTGCGCCGTGGAAATTTCCACGTTCAGTTTGGTCTTGACGGTTTGACGAAGGATTTCCAGATCGCGTTCCTGAATGTGACGCCGGTCGGCTCGCAGGTGGCACGTGACGCCGTCGGCGCCGGCCAGTTCCGCCAGGGCCGCCGCGGTGACGGGTTCGGGATATTGCGCGTTGCGCGCCTGCCTTACGGTGGCGACGTGGTCGATGTTGACATTGAGTTCCGTCATTTGACTTTTTCCTTCATCCTTAAGCTTCAGGTCAATTTGTTCCGATCGCTCGTATGACGGCGTCACTGATATCATTGCACAACCGGTTGATCAAGACCTCGTTTTCGCCCTCCAGCATGACCCGGGCTTTGTATTCCGTTCCCGAGTAACGCACCAGGACGCGCCCCGATTCTCCCAGTTTTTCCTCGGCGTTTTCAATCGCCGCGACCACGTCGGCCAATTCCTCCAGGGGCGGCTTTTCGCGGACGGCGAAGCTGTTCAACACCTGCGGGAATGTTTCCATGGAGTCGGCGAAATCGGAAAGGCTCACCTCGGTGCGGACCAGGGCCGCCAGAACCTGCAGGGCGCTCATGATGCCGTCGCCCGTGGTGTGTTCGTCCAGGAAAATGAGGTGGCCGGATTGTTCGCCGCCGAAGTTAAATGACCCTTTCCGCATCATTTCCATCACATATCGGTCTCCGACCCCGGCGCGCACGACGCGTCCGCCGACGGATTTCATGGCCTTGTCCAGACCCATATTGCTCATCACCGTGGCGACGAGGGTGTTTTTCGCCAACCGGCCGTCGGCCAGCATATTTTTCGCGATCGCGGCCATGATGTGATCGCCGTCCACGACGCGCCCTTTTTCATCGACCATAATGAGCCGGTCCGCGTCTCCGTCGAGGGCGATTCCCAGGTGCGCGCCCGTTTCCAGGACCTTGTCCTGCAGGCATTGCGTTTCCAGGGCTCCGCACCCGTCATTGATATTCCGGCCGTTGGGCTCGACGCCGATTAGCGTCAAATCCGCGCCCAGTTCTTCCAGCACGGTGGGGGCGACCTTGTATCCGGCGCCGTTGGCGCAATCGAGAACGATTTTCATGCCTTCAAGCGTGAGCAGCGGCGGAAAACTTTTTTTCAGGAAAACGATGTACCGGCCCCGGGCGTCCTCGATGCGTTTGGCGCGGCCGACCTCCCCGGCGGTGACCGGGTTCAATTCGGCTTCGCGGCTTTCCATGATCTGTTCGATGCGCGCTTCCGTTTCGTCGGGCAGCTTGAATCCCTTGGCGTCGAAAAACTTGACGCCGTTGTCCTGAAAGGGATTGTGGCTCGCCGAGATCACGACGCCCGCGTCGGCGCGCATGTCTTTCGTTAAAAAGGCGATGGCCGGCGTGGGGACCGGGCCGACCAGCAAAGTATCCACTCCCGCGGAGCAGATGCCCGCGGAAAGGGCGTACTCGATCATATAACCCGACCTGCGGGTGTCTTTGCCGATGATGACGCGGTGACGGCGGTCGTCCCTTTTGAAAAGATAAGCCGCCGCCAGGCCGACGCGCATGACCGTTTCGGGGGTCATGGGCTCTTCGTTGGCGACTCCGCGGATTCCGTCGGTGCCGAATAATTTTCGCTGATCCATTAAACGACTTCCTATAACATTTATTTGGGATGTTTTTCTTCGGGTTTCGTCAAAACGAGTTTGACTTCGGGCAGCGTCAGGCCTACGGGAATGAACTCGCCTTCGCTTTCGCCCGGTACGATGACGCTGGGTTTGACCTGGTGAGCGCCGGGCTTCAGATCCTTCGCGTCGATGACAAGCCGGATTTTTTCAGCCTTCATTTCCCGCATCATCTCCGCCGGACCTTTCAGGCGCAGGTCAAGGCGCGCCGGATTGACCGCCCATATCCAGGGCGTGTTTTCGACGATAACGGCCAGGCCGGGAAATTCCCGCTGAACCATGTCGGGGACGATCTGGATTTGCACGCGCACCTTCTGCGCGTCCAGCAGGTCGATATGCCGGCCGCGAAGATCCAGTTGATTGGTTCCCGTATAGCTTTCGCGCAATCCGGCGATGTCGATCACCTCCGTGGGGACCGCCTTCAGGTTCTCCACTTCGCTTCGCGCTCCCGAAACCTTGACCAGATCCGGCTTGGAGGTTTTTTCCTCGACGGTATAATTTTTGGCGGGTTCGCCCCGCGTAATGATCTCGACCGGGACCGTGCGTTCGATTCTTTCCGACAATGTCAGCGTGATTTCCGTCGGGCTGATCTGCACGATTTTCACGCCCGACAGCGGCAGGCCTTTGATTCTCGTATCGATGACCTTGAAGGAAAGGTTGCCCGGGCTGACGTTTTCGAGGTCCAGTTCGTAGGCCAGACGGTCTTTTTTAATCTGTTGCAGTTTGGCGTTCGGACCCTTGACGATAATGTTGATCTTGCCGGGCATGTCCGAAGTTCGAATGAGGCCCGAGGGCATGTTTTTCAACGCCAGCGTGGCTTCCATCGGCTCTTCGGATTCGGGCATTTGATAGTAGACGTAGAACCACAGGGCGACGGCGAAAACGAAGCTGAGAAGCTTCAGAGCCCAGTTGTGAAAGAAAAGACGATACAGCAGGTTTCGTGATTTCGACATAATTTATCCGAAAAGCTTTCCGATTCGATCATAGAGATCGTCGGGTGTCAAATTGCGTTCCAGCCTGCCCTGGTAGACCAGGCTGACTTCCTGGCGTTCTTCGGACACGACAATAACAAAAGCATCGGAAAGCTGAGAGATTCCCACCGCGGCCCGGTGCCTGGTTCCAAGATCCTTGTCCAGGTCGACATCGGTCGCCAGCGGGAAAAAACAGCCGGCGGCGATAATGCGGCCGTTGCGGATGATGATGGCGCCGTCATGGATCGGCGACGAGGGCAAAAATATCGAGATGATCAGTTCCCGGGATACCGCCGATTCCAGAGTCGTGCCTTCATCGATGTATTCGTTTAAGCCCGTATCTTTTTCCAAGACAATGATGGCGCCGATGCGGCGGTTGACCAGGGCCTGAATGGAGCGGACGAGTTCATCGGAAAATTCCGAGGCCGGGACATGGGACATCTGGGCGAAGGGGTTGCGTCCGAATCGCGCCAGTCCGCGGCGTATGTCTTCGGCGAAAAGGATCACGATCAGGATGATGGCGGACTGGAGGAAAGTGTTGAGCATCCAGTGCAGCGTGTGAAGGCTGGCCGCCTCGGCGACGCCGTAAACGACGAGGATCAATCCTACGCCCAGCATCATTTGGAGCGCCCGGGTGCCGCGAATCAGCATGATGATGTTGTAGATCACCACGGTGACCACGATAATATCCACGGCCACCTGCCAATTCAGGATTTCGGTGAGATGAAAATCGTTAAGAAATTCCCAGTTAAGTCCGCGCAATTTCTGTGATCCGCCTTAAGACTGTTCGGGTCTGTTTTTCTGCTATGAATCTATAAGACGGTGAAAGGAAAATCAAGAAAGTTATCATAAAAGGACCGATTTGATTCTCTTCAATGAAAAAAGAGATTTGGCGGCCCGTGAAAAGAGTGATTATTTCATTGACAGGAAACGAATATTGCCGGTCAACTGGTAAAACAAACGTCTTTACGATTTCAAGTATGCCGTCGAAGTTGCCGAAGTAATGAGTAGGGCGTTTGCGCGGGGAGGATATCATGACAGATGGGATCGTCGAAAAAATCGGCAGCGCGATTGAAGATTTGCCGCCGATGCCGCAGGTGGCTTCCCGTATATTGAAGGAAATTGAAAATCCCGACGCCGAAGTCAAAACAATATATGAGATTCTTAGCAAAGACGCGGTCCTGGCCGGCAAGATCCTCACCCTGGCGAATTCCGCATATTACTCGCGGGGCAATCCCATCGCGAGTCTGCCCGCCGCGATTCGGGTGTTGGGATTTGCCGCCATCAGGGACGTAGTGGTTTCCGTGGCGACGGCAAGCATGTTCAGGAAAGTTTCCGTGCAATCGCGAGAGCCCGTCGTCCGCCTGTGGAAACATTCCCTGCAAACGGCCTATTTGTGCTCGCTTTTGTCGGAAAGCACGCCGGAATCGTCGAGCGACGAGCTTTTCGTCTGCGGTTTGCTTCACGATATCGGGAAAGTCGCCATCCTGGCAAAATTCCCCGAGCAGGCCGAGGATATCGAAAATTACATGCAACAGTCGAATCTTCATGGAAACGGGACGCAGTCCATCAATGAATGCGAGATGAAATATCTGGGATTCACGCACGGGCAACTCGGCGGGGTATTGCTGGAAAAATGGCAGTTTCCGGTAAGCATCCGCACGATTGTCGAACGGCATCATCCGGCAGGCGGCGAAGAAGAAAGCGGCGTCGATATGGACATCGTCCGCCTGGCCGATCTGTTGTCGGCTTCGATGGAGGGCGCATATTTCGAGAAAGAAGAATATCTGAAAGTTCTCGGTAATTTGAGTGTCGACGCAAGTACGGCGGAGGAATTGTGCGCCAAAGCCTCCGAAAGAGTTGACGAAGACAGGGAGGTTTTCGGAATCTGATGCTGGATATCAGGGTCATCAATCGTGAAATACAGGATTTCGTCAAGGCTTCGGAATTGCCCGTCATGCCGCTCATGTGGGAGCGCATCAATAAAATCACCAGCGACCGGAAGTCTTCGGCCGGCGACCTGTCGGAAGCCATATTACAGGATCAGGTTTTGACCGGCAAAGTCATTTCCGTGGCCAATACCCCTTTTTGGGGAATCGGTCAGAAAGTGACCACCATCACCAAGGCCGTTTTAGTCCTGGGTTTCAACACCATCAGGAACCTTGTTCTCATGGTTTCCGTCAGCGATGGCGTGTTCAAGCACTTCTCCGGCCCGGTTTATAACCGGATATGGGTTCAATCCATAGGGTGCGGCGTCGCGGCCCGGTTGCTGGCCCTTCGCCTGGGAACGGATCCGGAGCAGGCGATGATCGCCGGTCTTTTGCACGACTGCGGACGCCTTTTCATGATTTACAGCCACCCGGAGGAGTTCAGGGCCGCGGCCCAGCTTGTGAAAAACGGAGAGAATTCCATTACGGCGGAAAAAAGGGTATTCGGATGCACGCATGAGGAAGTGGGGGGGCTGCTGGCCCAGGCCTGGGGCTTGCCCGACATTTTCGTCGAGGTGTGCAGCGGGCACCATGCGATGAAAAGCGGCGGGCATTTCCTGAAGGAACGCAAAATTATATGCCTGGCCAACGGAATTGCCCTGCACGTTCTGGGATCGTCGAGGCAATCGATAACGGATCGAAAACAGAACATCGAGAACCTCCTGCATTTCGCGTATCATGACCTGGGCGTCACGCGCGTGGATTTCAAGGATATTTCCTCAAAGCTGGCCATGCATATCGAAGAAGTCACGAAATCTCTCGATTTGGATTTGCAAATCGGTCTGCCGAGAATCGAAACCGTGAAAAAGCCGGAATCGAAACCGGCGGACTCTGTCAGGCGTTCTCAGACCATGACGCGGCAAATGGCCATGTTGCATGAAATTTCGAGTCTGGCTCTGGATAAAAACGTCAACAAAGACAATATGCTGCAAGCGCTCACCGAGGGGATTTACCGGGGGATCGGTTTTGACCGTGTATTTCTTCTCATGAAATCGGAAACCGGGAGGATTCTGGCCGGGAGAATGGGGCTGGGCCATAACGCTCCGAGCTTGTATCACCGGATGCGCGTCAATCTTTCGGCCAGCCGGCCCGGTTTGCTGGCCATGGCCTTCGACGGAGGAAAAAGCTTCAACGTGCTGGACGCGGCGTCGCCTCTTTATGATTCACTGCCCGACCTCGAATTCATGGATATGCTCAAAAGCGACGCGTTTGCGATTTTGCCGGTTTGCCGCGCCGATGAGCCTATCGGTTGCGTTCTCGTGGATAACGCCGTCTCGGAACAGGTGATCGGCGATGCGGACATGGCATCCGTCGAGACATTGCTCAACCTGGTGAACCTGGCCCTGTTAAGCAGATAAAAATCCGGCGGACGCCTGAGCGCCGCCGGATGATTTTTGCTAAACCGGCATAAAATCGGACAGGTGCTTTATTTAATTATCCACAATCAGCATTTTCCCAGCACGCCATTCCGCAATCCATGGCCTTCGTGCAATCGGTGGGATATTGCTCCGCGCAATCGCAGGAACAGGCGAGGATTTCATCGTAATTTTCACAATTATCCGCACCCAGCTGTTGCTGCGCTACGCAATCGTCGACTGAGTCGAAGTCTTCAATGCCGCAATCCATGGCGAATTCGCACATCGATTCCATCGTGCAGGAATCGTCATCGTCGTCCGTGGACGGATTGTCGTTGTCGTCATCGTCGTCATCATCATCGCCGCAGCCCACGCCAAGTGAGAGGATGAGCAGACAGGAAAGAACCACCGGAAACATCAGTTTTTTCAAATTCATTGTTGCGTCCTCCGCTTATGTTCAACAAAGCACACCGGAAAGCACTCGAAATGAGACCATGTGCTTTCCTGAACAGTTACAAGGACAAGCTAAAGAACAATACCGGTGAAATCAAGAAAAAAAGACGGGACTTGCAGCCGGAAGTTATGGGTAATCGACGCCGCCGTCGGTCAGCGGAGAGCAGCGCATGATGCGCCATATGCTCAGCAATCCCCCTTTGAAGCTTCCGTATTTACGTATGGCTGTTTTGGAGTATTCGCTGCATGTCGGCTTGAATTTGCATTTCGTGGGAATGATCGACGAAAGATATTTTTGATATCCCTCGATGCTGCGCACCAACAAGGCGCCGGTAATCTGCTTTTCCGGCGCCCGAAACATGTCCAGGCATGCCGCGCCCGCCGCCATGGCGACGACGAGGGCGATAACCTTGAGGATCATATTGTTCAAGGAGAAAAAGCGCATCATTTCTCCCGGTCCGATTCTATTCGTCCAGGCCGAGCTCCTCGATATAACGCTGGGCCTGGATGGCGGCCTGGCATCCCATGCCCGCGGCTGTCACGGCCTGCCGAAAATTCGGGTCGCACACGTCCCCGGCGGCGAAAACGCCCTTGACCGATGTCAGAGTGTGATCGTGAACCTTGATGTAGCCTTTGTCGTCCAACTCGATTTCGTCTTTGAAAACGGCCGTGTTGGGCGCGTGGCCGATCGCCAGAAACAGGCCGTCGACCATCCAGTCCGTGACTTCGCCGGTTTTCACGTTTTTAAGTTTGACGCCCCGCAGGCCCGTTTCGTCTTCGATCAGGCTTTCGGGAACGGCGCTGCGCACAATGGTCACCTTCGGATTTTTCTCGACGCGCCCGACCATAATTTTGGATGCGCGAAATTCTTCCCGCCGATGCGCCAGGATCACTTCGTCAGCGATTTTGGACAGGTACTGCGCTTCTTCCATGGCCGAATCGCCGCCGCCGACGATCATGACGCGGCGGCCCTTGTAGAAAAATCCGTCGCATGTGGCGCACGTGGAAACGCCCTTGCCGATCAGTTCCCGCAGGCGAGGCAGTTCAAGAACCCTGGCCGCGGCGCCCGTGGCGATAATCACCGTCCGGGATTCGATCAGTTTATCGCCGAGCCATATTTTCAGCGGCGCCGAGGAGAAATCCACCCTGGTTACGGTATCGTATTCGATCCGGGCCCCGAACCGCTCGGCTTGCGCCGATACTTTGTTCATCAATTCGGGGCCGGTGATCCCTTCATCGACGCCGGGAAAATTTTCGATTTCCGACGTGGTGGTCAGCTGCCCGCCGTGCTGTATTCCCGTATAAACCACCGGATTCAGATATGCCCGGGCCGTGTATATGGCCGCCGTCAGGCCGGCGGGTCCGGTGCCGATGATGCTGACATTATTCATTGTCCATGACCTTTCCATGGTAAGGAATTTTTTTCTACAAATCGTAGGAAGCGTTCGCCGCTTGATCCATGCCCGTGGCGCAGCGGAAACCGACATAGGCGGATCGGGCGCGTTCGCCGGGAATCATTCGCGTATAGGCTTTGATATAGCTGTAGTTTTCGATGAATGAGCCCCCGCGTATCAGCGGCTTTTTATGATCGTCGTCGGAAACGACCCATTCATTGGCGTTGCCCATCATGTCCGCGCACCCTTCGGGAGAAATTCCGTCAGGGAAGCTATATACCTTTTTAAAGCACCCGTAGTCTTTGTCGAAATGCGCTTTGGCGGGATCGAACTCGTTGCCCCAGGGATATTTGAATCCCCCCGGGCCCCTTGCGGCTCTTTCCCACTCCTTTTCCGTCGGCAGCCGTTTTCCGGCCCACCGGGCGTAAGCCTGAGCTTCCGCGAAGTTGATCATGGTGACCGGGTAGTCTCCCGTTCCGTGTATGTAATGACCGTCAATCCAGTCCGGCGGCGGTTCGACGCCCACCGTGTCCACGAATTGCCGGTACAGCTCGTTGGTGACCGGATATTTGTCAATGTAGAAAGGGCCGATCTCAACCGCCTTGCCGTTAGGTCCGAATGGAAATCGGCCTCCGGATATTTGCACCATGTTCCGAGTGAGTTTATCCATCGGTACGCCGGACCGGAAGCCGATTTTACTTAAGGATTTGTATATGGGCTTCGGCGCAATGATGATCAGGCCGGGAATGTTCGGCGTTTTTTCCATCGTTTCGAGATGTTTTTCCAGTCCGTCGCTTGCGGCGGACGCGCCCATCATGCCCACGTCGCGAAGCTCCTTTGTTTCCGGGGGAGTTCGCGGTTTCTTCAGCGCACTTGGGGCATCGGCCGGTCCGGGCGAAGAAATTGCCGGAGAAACCGCGGGATTCACCGGAGAAACGGCCGGTGTCGGTGGAGGAGTCGGGGAAGAGGACGCCGGCTTTTGCGCCGATGGTCCGACGGATTTGGCGGTAGCTAAAGGCCTGGGCGGAATACGAATTCCTTCAGGTCCTTTGGCTTCCGGCTCCCGGGATTTATTCGGCGCCGGCTTGGCGGCAAAAGCGGATTCATTTCCGAAAAGGAAGCGATAAGACGTGACGGTTTTATTGGTCATGGGACGGGGAGGGATCTTCGATTTCGAGTCGGCGCCGGTCTTTTCGCCGGAATCGGCGTCGGGGGGCTTTTTGAGCGGTATTTGCGGTCTTTTTAACATGCCGGCTCCCGGGGATTGAGGCCGGGGCGGCATGGCGCGCATTTTTTCCTGACCGCCCTGATCGCGGTTGTCATTGGATTTTAGACGATTATCCGATGTCAAAACTCTATCCTTCGTTTCGGGAATAAGTTCTTCAGGTTCCCCGACAACACTATCGCTTCGCACGGCTTTGTCAAAGACATGACCACAGAAAATGCAGAAATTGGCATTGGAGTCAACCTTCCGAAGACAGTGCGGACATTTTGCCAACATATGCCGTTTCGCATTTTAACCCGAATTCGTCCCGGCATCATCCGGTTCCGACGCCGCGGGAAAGGCGATCCCGCAATTCGCGCAAAATAAGACCGCAACCGCACAATATTTTAATCATTCGCCAAAAACGCGGCAAGGCCAAATATGGGATAATGTAAAAACCTGGGGCGGATTTTTAGTGAAGCAGGCCCGTGTGAATTTCCGTGACCGTGGGGCCGCAGTCGGCGCCCAGGATCAAAAGCGCGTCCCTTAAGATAAACAGGTTGGCGATCAGCAAATCACGCAGTTCGTAAAGCACGTTTGTCAGGTTGACCCGCTCCACGTCCACCAGCAGATCCTGCGCGCTTTGGATGTTGTCGAAAAGGGCTTCGCGGCGGTCCCAGTCGGCCCAGAAGGTGCCGTCCCAGCAGCGGGAGAGGATGGACATGGGCTCGATGACGGCGCTCCAGGCGCTTTTGATCGAGTCGGTGGCGCTGGAAAGATCCCCCAGCGTAATGTGTTCGTCCAGGTCTTCCAGGGCGACGAATCCAAGGCCGATCAATCGCGCGCACTCATGTAATTCCCTCATTTGCATATCACCTCATGGAAAGACTAGAACTCAAAATCCATACAAGATATTGGGGTGCATGTCAAATAGCAAACTACACTTGGTAGATAATCCAAAAATCATGGTGCAAACGGATCCTCCCGAGGCCGGATGCTGGCAAAAAAACCATTTTTCGTGCGAATATCGCAAAAGTATTTTCAAAGGAAACGGACATGGCCCGGGCGATTTACATTCATATTCCGTATTGCCGTAAAAAATGCCCTTATTGCGATTTTTCCAGCGTCGCCGCCAAGGAACCTCCTTTCGACGCCTATGCCGCCGCCCTTTTACGCGAACTCGAAGATCGCGCCAATGAATGTAAAAAACCAGTCGGCTCGGTGTATTTCGGAGGCGGAACGCCTTCATTGCTTACGCCTGAGCATATTCGAAAAATACTCGACGGCATTCGCGGCCGGGCGGGAATCGAAAAAAACGCCGAGATCACGCTGGAGGCCAATCCTGAAACAATAGATCCCGCCAAGTTGACGGAATTCGCCGAAGCCGGCGTGAACCGTCTCTCCGTCGGAGTGCAGTCTTTCAGCGAAAAATCCCTGCGGGCGCTGGGACGAAACACTACGGCTAAAGAAACGCACAGGGGCGTCGACGCGGCCCTTTCTTCTCCCATAAAAAACGTCAGCCTGGATATGATTTTCGGATTGTGGGAAGGGCACGATCCTTTGCCCGACGCGCGGGCGATCGCGGATGCGAAGGCGGCGCACATTTCCGCCTACTGCCTGACGGTATACGATGAAACGCCGCTGGGAAAACAGATCGCCGAAGGCCTGCGCTTACGGCCCGGCGACGACAAGGCCGCCGGGGAATACGAGGACATCTGCGCGCTTTTCGCCGAATCGGGATACGAACAATATGAGATATCGAATTTTGCCCGGCCCGGCTTTCACAGCCGCCATAACGCAATATACTGGGAGCGGAAATCCTACGTGGGACTCGGCGCCGGCGCCGCTTCATTCATCGAAAAAGCTCCCGGCGCCCGGTATGGTATACGTTTTCGCAACGAATGCGAGCCGGATGACTATATTCATCTGGTCGAAAAGGGCGGCGACGCAAAAAGGGATCGTGAAATCGTCACGGCGGCCGGGGCTCTCGCGGAGACCGTGTTTTTGGGCATGCGCATGTTGCGCGGCGTGTCGATTTCAGCTATTGAGGGGCGCTTCGGCTTTGATTTTCGAAAACGCTTCGACAAACCGTTGCGCCTTTTAAAAGCGCTGGATCTTGTCGAGGAAACCGGCGACCGATTGCGCTTGACGCGAAAAGGATTATTCTTGTCCGATGAAGTGTTCGCCCATTTCGTATAAGCCATAGACCGCGCGATGTCATAAGGCGCGTTTTATCGTTAGAGTGTTCATAGGGGAAGGTCCATGCCGAAACTGGAACAGAATCTGGCCGTCATGTGGGATAACAGCGTTCACCGCTTCGGCAAAAAAGAATGCCTGCGTGTGAAGAAGGACGGCGACTGGAAGTCCCTGACCTACGAACAGGTCGACGAATTCGTGAAAAATCTCGCCCTGGGCCTTATCGACATGGGTTTCAAGCAGGGGGACCGCATCGCCCTTTTATCCGAAAACCGCCCGAAGTGGGCTTTTACGGATCTGGCGGTGCAGGCGGTCGGCGGCATTCTGGCCGCCATTTATTCCACGAACACGCCGAAGGAGATTCTGCACATCGTCGAGAATTCCGGCGCCCGCTTTCTCGTGGTTTCCAATCACTTCCAGCTTCAAAAGGCGTTGGCGGTCAAGAGTTTGAACAAGCTGGTCGAGCGCATCATCATTTTCGATCCCATCCAGGATCTCACGGATACCGACGATCGCGTCGTCAGCTTTCATGACGTGCTGAATCGCGGCAAGGGTTGCCGGGATGCGGGCATTCTGACGCGGCGCATGGAGAAGATACAGCAGGAAGACGTGGCCACGCTGATTTACACATCCGGGGCGACGGGGTTGTCGAAGGGCGCCATGCTCACGCATGCGAACCTGCTGTCGAACATTCACGAAGCGCATAAGCTGTTCGGCATTTCGCATCACGACGTTTGCCTTTCCATTTTGCCCCTGTCCCATTCCTTCGAGCGCACCGCCGGGCACTTCGCGGTGTTTTTCTGCGGCGCGTCCATCGCCTACGCCGAGAGCATGTCCACGGTGGCCCACGATCTTCTCGACGTGAAGCCGACGGTCATGGTCGGCGTCCCGCGCATTTTCGAAAAATTTCACGCCAGGATCATGAACCAGGTCGGCAAGCGCAAAATCTGGGCGAACAACATTTTCAAATGGGCCGTGGACACGGGCAAACAGGTGACGAAATACCGCCTGAAGAGAAAGCGGGTTCCCGCATATCTGGATATTCAATACCAGGCCGCCGACCGCCTGGTGTTTCGAAAGATCCGTGAAAATTTCGGCGGGCGGCTGCGTTTCGCCATTTCCGGCGGCGCGCCCCTGACCAAAGAGATCGCCGAGTTTTTCTACGCCGCATCTTTGCCGATTTACGAGGGATACGGTTTGACCGAGGCCAGTCCGGTGATTTCCGCCAACTGTCCGGCAGCGGCGCGCCTGGGAACCGTGGGGCGGCCGATTCCCGGAGTCGAGGTCCGCATCGCCGGCGACGGCGAAATCCTCGTGCGCGGCCCGAACGTGATGAAGGGTTATTACGACAACCCGATGGAAACCGAGATCGCTCTCAAAGACAGGTGGCTCCACACCGGCGACATCGGCCGTTTCGACGATTCCGGATTTCTTTCCATCACGGACCGCAAAAAAGATATCATCATGACCAGCGGCGGGAAAAATATTGCGCCGCAGTTTATCGAAGCGCTGCTTTGCATGGATACGTACATTTCCCAGGCGTTCGTCGTGGGTGACCGAAGGCCATACCTGACCGCGGTGATCGTGCCCGATTTCACGGAAGTGAAAAACTGGGCCAAGCAGAAAGGATTGTACTTCGCATCGAACAAGGAACTGGTGGCAGACCGGGAGGTCCGGGATTTGATTCAAAACTCCGTGGACAAGGCGAACGGCCAGCTGGCGCGTTTTGAAACCGTGAAGAAATTCATCATTTCGGACGTGGATTTCAACGTGGAAAACGAGATGCTGACACCCACGATGAAACTGCGCCGCAGGCACGTGGTCAAGCGCTTCTCCCACGAAATCGATCAGTTGTATTAAAGGACGAAGCTTGCGCGCCTTTTTGTCAAACCCTATTTTTTAGACGGCGTGACCATGGCGGGAAATACAATCAGAAGCTTTATTGCGGTTCCGATTCCCGACGACCTTCGCAGAGCCCTCGGAGCCGGCGCGGAAAAAAGCTTCGGCGACATCAACCACGTCCGAACGGTTCGGCCGGGCGGCATGCACATCACGCTGAAATTCCTGGGCGATATCAAAAAAGAGCGGATCGAATCCATCGGCCGGGTTCTTTCGATTGTCGCGGGCAAAAATTCCTCCTTTACACTCAAAAGCGAGGGGATCGGCGGATTTCCGAATCTGAAAAATCCCCGTGTGCTTTTCGCGCCCCTCATCGGCGACGCGCAAAAACTTATTCAAATGGCCGCCGACCTGGATGCAGCCCTGGAGAAACTTGGATTTGAAGCGGAAAAAAGGCCGTTCAGAGCGCACCTCACGCTGGCTCGCGTCAAAACGCAGAAGCAGCTTGGCCTTATCCGAAAGCGCGCCGGCGCGCTGGAGAAAAAAATTTTCGGCGAATTCAAAGTCGAGGAACTGATTTTATACCGCTCCGATCTTCGACTCGAAGGCGCGCGTTATACGCCTTTGGCCGGCGCCAGGCTGGGATCGCCATGATAGCGGGCCTTTCGCCATACCATCGCCGGACGGCGGCATGAAAAATCGCCTGGATGTCCTTGCGTCCTGGTTTCCCGACCGCGCGCACGCGGCCGCCATGGAGTTCGTGGAAACCGGCGAAGTTTTTTCCGCTGTTAAAGCCCGGCGCGCCGTTGAAGCTCTGATCAAATTGCTTCGCGACAAGGGCGCGAAAGAGGGCGAATGCGTGGCCATGGTGATGAACCGCTCGCCGCAATCGGCTTTATGGGCATATGCGATCCTCGCGGGCAACATGGCGCTGACGCCCCTGTCGCCGAAGCCGGAGAAAGATCTTGCCGACAAGCGGATCACGCACAGCGACGCGAAGGCGTTTATCGGTCCCGAAGATTACCCTTTGGAAAACGACAGGATTGCGCGGATCGATCCCGACGGCGACGAGAGTATGAATGCCGTTGCCGAAGGCGCCGATCCGGTTTTTCGCGAAATCGATCCCGAGAGTTCCGCGCTGATTCTCTACACCTCGGGAACCGTGGGAAGGCCCAAGGGTGTTTTGCTTTCCCATCGCGCGCTGAATGCAACGTATGGGAGTTTGGCGTCGCGGCTTCCTTATTTCAAGCAAGGCGGGCGCTTTTTGTCCTTTTTGCCATGGCACACTCCCCACGGCTTGTATATAAATTTCATCATGCCCGTCTATTTCGGGATGACCATCATCGTCGACAGGGCTTTCGACGCCTTCGGCGCGATGCGTTTTTATGCGACTCTTGAAAAACAAAAGCCCACGGTCTGCACGTTGGTTCCGGCCATGCTCAAGTCCATTAAGGATTTTCATGCCAGGGCGCAGCAGCCGCCGGGATCGTTAAAGGGAATCTGCTGCGCGTCGGCGCCGCTGACAAAGGAACTGCGCGACTGGTGCGATGGCTGGGGCGTCAATCTGCACAACTGCTACGGCATGACCGAAACGGCCAGCTGGGTGAGCATCGACGTTGACGGTTCGAGCAGCGAGCCGGGCTGCGTGGGCCGACCTCACATGGATGTGATCGTCGCCGACGAGCAGGGAAGAGCGCTGCCGCCCGGCGAGGTCGGAGAGATCCTCGTCGCCGGCGATCAGTTGATGAACGGCTATTACAAAGATAACGATTTGACCGCGCAGGCCCTTCGCGACGGCCGCATGCACACCGGCGATCTGGGCCGGTTCACGCCGGAAGGGCGCCTGATCATCGTCGGACGCATCAAGGAAATCATCAACGTGGCGGGTCTGAAAGTCATCCCGCAAAACGTCGAGGCCGCCGCCGTACGGATACCCGGCGTGGCCGAGGCGGGGGCCTTTCCCGTGCCCGACGAAAAGCGCGGCGAGATCGTGGGCCTGGCCGTGGTCCCGGAAAAAGGCTCTGGCCTCGACGAAAAAGCCGTCATCAAAGAGTTGAAAAATCTTTTAAGCGACGTGGAAGTTCCCGGTCTCGTTTTCTTCACCAAAAGCCTGCCGAAAAATCAGGGCGGCAAACTGCTGCGTAATCAACTGCCCGGCCTTCGTGGATTGTAGAGCTTTCGATTTGCGTTTGATATTGAGTCAGTTTGAGAGTCGAGTCCGTCATTCCTTGATTCGACCCTTCATCCTTATCATATATGTATCGCTTCACCATGGACGGCCAGGGCGGCTTCCTTGACGATTTCAGACAGCGTCGGGTGCGCGTGTGTTGTCTGCGCGACGGTTTTGACCGTGGCGCCGACGTGCATGGCCAGCGCGAGTTCCGCGATCAGGTCTCCGGCATGAACCCCGACGATGTGCGCGCCGAGGATTTTGTCGCTATCGGGATCGGCGAGGATTTTCACGAATCCTTCCTTGGCGTTCAAGGCCTTGGCCCGCCCGTTGGCCGCGTAAGGGAAGCTTGCCTTTTTATAATCGACGCCGTCTTTCATGAGTTGCTCTTCGGTTTTTCCGACGGATGCGATTTCCGGGTCCGTATAAACAATGGCGGGAATCGCGGCGTAATTGACCGAGGCCTGCCGGCCCGCCAGGCGCTCCACAACCGCCACCGCCTCTTCCGAGGCCTTGTGCGCCAGCATCAAACCGCCAATCACGTCCCCGACGGCGTATACGCCGGGGCTTTTCGTTTCCAGGGTTTCATTCACCGGGATAAAGCCCCGTGCGTCGGTTTCGATTCCCGCGGCGCTTAAGTTCAAGGTTTCGGTGTTGGGCCTGCGTCCCACGGAAACAAGCAGTTTGCCGGCGGTCCACTGGCGTGGCGGATCGCCTTCCTTTTTGCCTTCGGCTGTCACGGCGACGCTGTCGCCGTCCGCATTTGCGCCCGTCACGCGCACGCCGGTTTCAATCTTGATTTTCTGGCGGCCTAAAATCCGTTTGGCCAGTTCGGCGGTTTCCGCGTCCAGGCCGGGGACGATCTGGGGCATGTATTCCAGGACCGTCACCGTCGAACCCAGGCGCGACCAGACCGAAGCCATTTCCAGGCCGATGGCTCCCGCGCCGATGACGATCAAGGATTCGGGAATCTCGTCGAAAGACAGGGCGCCGGTGGAGTCCACGATATTGCGGCCGTCGAATTCGATGCCGGGAAGCGTGGCGGGCCGCGCGCCGGCGGCGATGATCACGGCTTTTCCTTCGTAGCTTTCATCTCCCACGGCGATGGTTTTGGGGCCGGTGAATTTCGCCTCGCCGGCGACGTGTTCGACATGATTCTTTTGAAAGAGCCCGGCGATGCCCTTGGTAAGCTGCGTGACGATGGAATCCTTGCGGGCCATGAGTTTCGCCAGATCGACGCTGGCTTCCACGCTGATCCCGTGCATGCCGTATTCACGTTTGGTTTTGTAGTAAAGCTCGCTGGATTCCAGCAAGGCCTTGGATGGAATGCACCCGACGCGCAGGCATGTTCCTCCCAGGGCGGATTCCTTTTCCACGACCAGGACTTTCATCCCGAGTTGCGCGGCGCGAATCGCCGCCACGTATCCGCCCGGACCCGCGCCGATGACGATAAGATCGTAAATCGAATCCATATTTTTATCCTTCCTTTTTTCAAAAGGCGAAGCGCATGAACCATAAAGATTCCACCTGACAATGTAATCACGAAATCGGCAAGTCAAATAGTATTAAGTTTCCGTAATACGCTTTTCAGAATTTCATCAACAGCTGTATTCGAGGATGTGATGAGTTTTTCCCGGGCGCGGGCGATCTCGTCCGATTCTTTGATCTGTTTTTTTATAAGGTCGATTCGCCAGAGGTTTGCGTAGAGGATTTTATAAACCGGCGTCGGTGAAGGCGGCCGGCCCCATTCGGTGTGCGCGTCGAGTAAATCCCGAAACGCGGCCGCCAGGCGATGGTATTGCGCGAGGGCTTGATGCGGCAGCGCATCGACGGCCTTGCCGCTCATGGAAGGCAGGCGCGCAAGCAATCCGTGCAAAGGCGCGTGGGGCAGGGCATTTTCAAAAAAATCCACCGTTTTCGTCTCGAGATTGTTTCTAATTGCGGCAAGGTCGGCGCTCAGGCAAAAATACAGAAGTTCCATGGCTTGCGTGAACTCCGGAAGGCCAAGCAGCGCCGCCGCTTTTTTAGCCGGGATCTGATCTTCATGCCGCGCGGCGCCGAGGATCGACGAACCGAGCCGGATGAGAAAATCATCCACGTCATGTGAGCCTGCGCCGTCGATAATTTGTAAAAAGTTTCGCGTCGGGCGGCGCAAATCATCCAGGCGCATGAACCATTTTTCCCGGCCCCGGTCGAACAGCTTTTCAAAGCTATCGTCCAGCGTAGGAAAATGCGGGCTTCGATGAATCCCCTCCAGAATCAGGGGGTAGGGCAATCCTATTGGGCTATAAACCCGGCCCAGGAAATATGACGGCGGACCCTCGGCCGCTTTGCGTACCTGGAGCAGGTGATCGCCGTTTTCGGCATCGCGAACGGCGGCGCACAAATCTTCCGGCGTTTGCAGCGACAGCGCGGGATTATCGAAAAGCGGCTTTGTGAAAAGGTTACGCAGCTTATCCATGTCCTTCGCACCGGCGCTTTTCTCGCGAATTTTAAGCGTGATTTTATCGACGCCTTCGAGAATGCTTTGCAGTTCGGCGATGGGATTTTTATTCATCCTCATCGCCGCTGCCCCGATTCCACTTCGCGCCAAAGATCCCTGTACCGGCGGCGCAGTTGCATGGCCAGGCGTCCGGCGATTTTTTCCGAAACTTCCAGCGGGTTTTCCAGTTCCTGTTCACTGGGCAAAAACTCGTCGTCAAAAAGTCCTTCAAGGCCGGTTTTGCCCGAAACGCCCAATCCCACGAGCGTGGCGCGCATTTTGTCTTTTTCTTTTTTGCGCAGATCTTTTAGCACTGCGGCCACTTCGTCCGCGCCCGTGTGGTCGCCGTCGACGGCCTTATTCCATTTGCAATCGCTGATGAGCGTGAAATATATGTTTTCGCCTTTGGAAAAGTTCTTGGCTTCCTCCAGTAAAAACGCGATGGACAAAGCGTCGGATTGCTTGCCCACGCCTTTTTTCGGCAGGGAAAGCAGATTTTTCATGGCGTCGACTTTTGTGACGGCGGGGGTTTTTTGCGGGTGATACAACCACTGCACCAGCGGCGCGTTGACCCGGCGGCGGATTGGGCCGCTGTGATAAATCGCGGCCAGCAGACGGATATCGGTCCGCGTCGTGGATAGCAGCCACGCCCCGGCCAGGATTTTCAGCATGGTCATCCGCTTTTCGTCGAACGAACCCGAAGCGTCGCAGGCGATCAGCAGCGTCGGGCGGCCGCGCAAATCCGGCATCGGCGCGATTTCATAGCGCTTGAAAACCGCTTCGGAAAAAGACGCGAGCGGCAAACGTTGCGGATCGATCTGGCCCGCGCCGCGAAACCGGAGCGCCTGCGGGACCATCTCGATGCTCGGATAAAGCACTTTGCGTAATTTGTCGGCGAGGCTTTGGGCCTGCGGCAAAAGCTCCGCCAGGTCTTCCGGCGCCTCCCGAGGGCGCAGCGTCCGGGAAAACAGATCGCCCCTCTCGGCCCGATTTGCGCCCAGGCGGATGCGCACGCTGTGCCCCGTGACTTGCGCGCCCTGAATGGGGCTTTCCATAAACGCCTTGTCCACAAGTTGCCGCTGAAGGATATCGCCCCGGGGATCGTCGATGATGCTTTTTTGCTCCGACGCTCTTTCGAGCATGGCGGTGATTTCATGAAGCAGCGAAGGCGAATCGGCGCTCGCGCTGTCTTTATAGCCTTCGAACGTTTCCATCGGCGTTTTGACGTCGGACTTCAGCGGAATGATTCCGGTGTTCGTGCCGCATGGTTCGGCGGATGCCCCACCGGATGCTTTAGCCTGCGGCGACGAACCGGCGGCAGCGCGCAGCTTTGGCGACTGCTTGACCGCATTCAAATCGGCGTGCGCCGCCTTTGGCAAAAACGGCGACAAGGCTTTGGCCAGAGCTTTCACGCACGCAATGGCTTCGTTGACAATCTCCTGGCGCGTCGCGCCGTGCATCCTTTTTAAATAGGGAGTCGAGATGGGATGCGCGATGCGAAGGCAGCTTTTGATGACCGTGTTTTCGCCCGTCAATTCTTCGCCGGGTAAAAGGTCCGCAAAGAAAACGGCGGCCTCGACGATCTGGCGCATGTTGCGAATGACGCGATCCTGCGCGGACGCGAGAAAAAGCCGGTACGTCTCCACGGATTCCAGGCCGGGCGACTGCGTCATGACTTTAAGATACGCGCGTTTTTGCACGCAGTCCGCAACCATGCCCGCCAGTTCGCTATACGCGCTCGCGTCGGCGTTGGAGTCGCGGTCGTATTCAACGGGATTCAGTAAATACTTGTGGATGTACTGGCGCAGCGACAGATCGTCATTGCTTAGCGCGAACTCCCGGTATGCGCTTAAGCCCACGCATGCCCAGGCGGCAAAGGAAGAAGGCGCGAGCGCAAAAGCCGGGGCGATTTGCGGTTTCGTGAAAAAATCCAGGCTGTCAGGGGCCGAATCACGGCTTGCCCGCGCGGCGGCGCTCATGGCCTCGTGCGTGGCCTGATAAAATTTTCGCTGCGCGCGGATGATGTCCGACCAGGGCGGGTGGGATTTGAAGGCGTCGCCGGGACCCGCGTCGGCCCACGCGGTTTTCGGGCGGTAAAGGACCGGATGGCGCAGTTTTTCTAGAGAGCTTTTTTTCGCTTTCCGGTTCAGCATCGATTCTTACAACACGTTGGCGCTGCGCGTGGGATCCTGTCCCGAATCCTGCATGTCGCCGAAAACTTCCTGCAAGAGGCCGCCGATGAGTTTTTGATCTTCCACGGAGGCGTTGCCGAGCATAGTGACTTTCGCCACGCGGGGCGGCGGACCGGCGTGCCCTGAAAGGGCCATGCGCGCGAAGGTGAGATAGCCGTATATGGTCGGCGGCGCGATGGACAAAAGGGAGCCTTCGCCGCGAGCTTTTCGTATCGCCGCGCCCAGCGCCGTGATGCGCGTAAAAAGATCGCCGGCATCAGGATATTCGGCAAAGTCAACTTCCGCGCCGATCAGATCGCGCAGGATGTCCTTTTCCTGCTGCGTAGTCAGGTAATCCATCGTAATGTTGACGGAAAAACGCCGTTTCAACGAGTCGTCGAAGGGCGCCAGCGTGTGATGGTTGGAGCTTTCCGCCTGGTAGTTCGAATCGGCGATCCAGCCGATGCCCCCGGCGCGGAGGCGCTCGCCGCCGGGCAGCACGACGTCGTGTTTGGTCATGAGGTTTAAAAGGCCGCCCTGCACGTTGGGCGTGTGGACGCGGCCGATTTCACGCAGCCAGATCAGCGGATAAACGTCGCCGGCCTTCGCGGCGTCGCGCAATGCCCGCACCAGGATGCTCGGCTCGTCATACGTGTTGCCGTCTTTCAGCGAGCGGCGCTGGTACAATTCGCCGGGAAGCTCGAAGGAAGCCATTTCGACGGGGTAGAGCTTGATCGGGCGCGGCGGCAGACCCATGGCGCTGCATATGCGCAGCATGTTTTCCGGCTCGAGCGAGAGCGCTTCGATCAGCGAGCTTTTCGCCGTACCCGTTGGGCCGGACAAATGCGTGAATTCGTGAGTGACGACGGCGTAGGCCAGCGCGGTGAGAATCCACTTCGGGATGTGCAGGCTGTGATGCCCCGGCGCGGCAAGCAGCTTGATCAAATCGCCCTGCGCCGCCTTTTCAAAATCGCCTGTATTTTCTATCGCCAATAAATTCCGGGGCATGTCGCCCTCCCGTTGATTTTCTCCGTGAACCTTCTACCAAGACTCCGCTCCGGCAACAAGAGGCGACGTAAAAGGAGATTGCCCGCAACGGGCGTTTTACGATTGCCCGTCGTAAGGAAATTTGATATTCTTCGATGAAGCAAACAACAAAGAGGATTTTCGATGCGGGTTTACCGTCCGATGATAAAGTAAAAGCCGACGCATTTGGCATGGTAAGGAGAGTACAAAAATGAGCTCTGGTTTGAAATTATTTTTTCACAAGAAAAAACTTTGGATGATACTCCTTGTGTTTACTTTTTTCCCAGGTTGCTTTTTCATGGCCAGAGACATGATGTATCTGGACCGTGTTGAAATGCAGCAAGTCTACTCGAAGGAGCCCCGCGCTCTTGTTCCTGGTTCATGGGGTGAATATATTGTTAAATCAGGGAATATAAAAACCAGTAAAAATGTCGTTGGGATTCTCGAAACCACAGGCGAACACCTTATTTGGGAAAATGTCAATTATGTATACACTGCGGAGGAACGCTCAAGTTATAGTGACCTGTTTCTCAGTGGCGAAGGGAAACGAAATCTTTATTGCTCAGGAATGAAGCAGACCGCCGAGATATTTGAAGCAACATCCCAAAAGGGTGGAAGTTCACTAATCCAATACCAATATTTGTGCATTGATAAAATGCCGTCTTTTCCGGAAGCAATTGTTACGCAATGCCAATTGACTTTTCCTTCCGATGATAAGGACTTAATTGCGTTTTCTGATTCTATGCAAAGCGGAACATGCTACGGAAAGGCGCTGCCGGATGGCAGAGTCATTCCCCTTGATGTTTCCATCGCCGATCTGGAACAAAAAAACTACTCTGAAGTCATTTTTAATACTAAAGCGCCTCTTCCTGAGTCCTCGGAAGCGCAACAGAAAAAAGTTTCCGGCTTTCAAAAGTGGCTGTCATCGGTTGGATCAACTATGGCAATCGGCGCGACTACCGGATTATTTTCATTTGGTGGGCCATTGCTGGGAGCCGCCTTTGGTCTCGAAACAGGTGTCCTAATGGCATCCGCCCCGTCGGATTACATGGCTGACAGGCAGGCAAAAAAAACGGGCAAGGTTCTTGGTGGCAATAAGGAACAAAAGACATATGTCGGGGAGCCGGAAATCATAAAAACGGTGTTGGGAGAGTTGACGATTTCCCCTGTCGTTATTGAGGCGGACGTCGATTTCAAAATTGACGAGAAACGTGGCATCAATAGAGAAAGAGACGTTCATTATGCCACAAAATACAAGATGTTCTTTTCGGAGTACGCTCCTGCGCTCGGAGGCTTATATTTTGAGTCGATCACTTACTTTGATTCAATCGTTTTAGGATCAAATAAAAAAGATCGACCGACTTCGATAAATTACCTTTCGCAACTCGGCATGGATTATGAGTCTAAAATGGGCGGTATTATCGATTATGATGATACGGCAATGAAATCGCCCATTGGGAAGCACAACCAGCACTAATTTGCCGTTTCAAATGTTTTAATTGCGTTTACATAACATTTTAACCTTTCATCTGGCGCGGGTTTCCATTGTGTGCTATGCAAACGCCTCGGTGCGCGCGGCTCGTGTTGACCGGCGCACCGGCTGATGTGTATCTTTGGAAAGAGCAAATCAAGCGCCAAAGAAAGGAAGCGGGCATGAAGGGCCTTCGATCCGAAAGAAGCAGAATAAAATTCGCGTTGCCGCTCGCGCTGGCGATCGTATTGATCGCAAGCGGGATGGCATTTTCCGAGTCGGTGCGCGGGATGCTTTATCTCAAAAGCAAATTCGCCACGCTGACGCCGAGGGCCGGAACGCCTTGCCTGACCGGCGAGGGCGCTTTTTGCAATCAGAACTACAAATGCCCTCCGGGGCACGTGGCGCGGGGAATCATCGTCAACGTGGATACGCACGACGACAAGGAAGCTCTGGCCGGCGTCGGCCTGACGTGCGCGGATCCCAATGAGGTTTACAAGACCAGCGAGATCGGCGCTTACGGCGACGCATTCGGCGGCAGGGTCTACAAGGAGCGTTGCGGCGCCGGATTCTTTTTAGCCGGCGTCACCGGCTACACCGACGATCGGCGCAACGTCGGCGGCGTATCCCGCATCTGCCGGCGCTACTGGCCCGTCGAACAAAGCAAGGGTAAAAATATATTCGGCTCCGGCGAGCTCAAAGAAGATTTCACCTGCAAAGACGGAGAGTTCGTCACCGGCGTCAAAGTGAGCTACCACAAGGGCGCCAAAGACGACGGCAGCCCCGACACCATTTTGCGCAACGTCCGTTTCTACTGCTCGGAAATGCGCCACTGGATCGGCGAACCCAAAGACGACCCCGATCCCCGTGACCCGGAAACGAGGAAGTGAGTCATGGATTAGCCGCTTGCAAAGTATTTCGCGAGGTCGTTTTGGATTTTGCGAAACCCAATGGGATGGCGAATCAATCACAGCCGAGAGTGGTCGCTCGACGAGCTCGCATTTTTCACCAGGTTTTGCAGCGAGGGCGCTTTGACGATTGCAGGGAAAATAGCTCGTAGTTCCTATATGTTAAGCAGTAGAAACTCCGTGAGCAATGTGGACTCAAGAATTATCGCGGGAGAATCTCATGAAACGCACCGGCGCTTTGCTTGCGGCGACTGTTCCGGCGATTATGATGGCATTGCTTGCGACGGGATGCCTTTTCGCGAGCGACGACGACAATGACGACGGTCAAAGCGCGGACGTGGCGGCCGAGTGCGTGACTTTCTGCGAGAGAATCGTTTTTTGCGAAATGCAGGAAATGATCGGCGCACTCTCCACGGAAGAATGTTATTCCAAGTGCGACGAGATATCGCCGGATATCGGCAACTGCGTGTTAAACGCTCAAGGGTGCGACGCCGCGCGGGAGTGTTTCGACGCCGGCGATGATGACATAAACGATGACAGCGACGACGATTTGAACGACGACACCGGCGACGACGACACGCACGGCGACGACGATACAAGCCCTCCCCCGCCCGACGCTTTCCAGTGCAGCGACCTCGGCCTGCCGGTCCGGCAATTCATCGATGCGGATGTGGACCGTTCGCTTTACGCCACGGCGGCGGATTTCACGGCGCCGACGCTGCGTCACGGCGACTGGAACCTGAAAGATAAATGGACCGGCTGCGAAACCTATCTCGTCATTCCCGACAAGCCCAAGCAGTGCGAGGGATGGTCCCGGGAATTGTGGAGCCGGGATGTTAACGATCTTCTGGAAATGCTCCCGGCGAATGTGCGCGTTTTATTCGTGGCGCAAGACAGCGATGAAAGCGAACGCCTCGACGCGCTGTACGCCTTAAAAGAACAGGTTGACGAGTACGTGGCGCAGCAGTCCGCCGACGCGCAGGATCGCTGGCATCATCGAATCATATACGTTACGCAGCAGGCCCGTGAGATCGAGGGCTGGCTCGGGCCCATGCTTTACAGCCCCAAGTGGGGATACGGCATCGACCGGTTCCAGCGTATTCGATATATCGGCAGCTTCGCCGACTATAGCCGTTACGACTCGGGCATGGGATGGTTCGCCCCGAATCTTTCCATGGCCGCCAACGAATCCATTTACTACAACTTCGAATTCGAACGCGATCAGGCCATGGAGGCGGAAAACGCCACGGTCATCAACATATTCCCCGGCGAGGCTTTCAGCGGAACGCAGTACGTCGACATCGAGCTTCCCGACGCCGAGACCATGTCGACTTTCGACACCATGTCCTTCGATCTTTACTTAGGCTGCGACGGCAGCGGCGAATTCGGAACATGCCCGGCCTGGGATTACCTCGTGTACCTGTATCTTTGCGACGCGGATGATCCCGAGAACTGCGGCACGGAATTCGGGCGATGGATCACAACCTACCATCGCGAAGGCCGATGGGTGCACGATGTCAGCGGCCTGCTTCCCCTGATCGCCGAAGGAGGCACGCGCCGCTTCGGATTCGAGACCTCGCAGACCTACGAAGTGAAGCTTGACCTCCGGCTGTCGACGCAATCCAAACCATCCCGCGCGCAGGAATCGACCTATTTGTTTACCGGCGGCGCGTTCAACGCCGATTACAACGAGCAATTCACGCCCATCGACGTGTGGATCCCGGCGGACGCGGTCAAGGTGGAACTGGCCACGGTCATCACGGGACACGGCATGAGCGAAACCGGCAACTGCGCCGAATTCTGCAACACCACGCACCACTTTTTCGTCAACGGCAACGAAAACGTGCTCGACTTTCCGTACATAGGGAACAACGAGGGGTGCATGGATCAAGTCACTGACGGCACGGTGCCGAATCAGTACGGCACCTGGTGGTACGGGCGCAGCGGCTGGTGTCCGGGCAAGGACGTGCCCGTGGTCATGACCGACGTAACCTCGCAGGTAAACTTTAGCGACGACAACACGTTCGACTATGAAGGATATTACCAGGGCGAACCGTTTCCCGACGGCGGCGCTACGATCCGCATGCGCTCCTGGGTAGTGGTCTCGAAATAAGCGCGGGCCTATGTTTAGCAAGTTCATTATAAGCAGGCCGCAAGCGCTTTTCATCATTCTTCACCGATGCTATATGAAATTAATTCGCTGGATTCGCACAATTTATTCGGGAGTCAACCATGAACGAAAATCTTTTCGGTTTCATCTTTGTTCTGATCGGCCTGTTTCCCATCGCGGCGGTCCTTTTCAACTGGCAGTTTTTCATGAACAACTACCGGGCCAGGCTGGTAGCCAAAGTTCTCGGCCAGACCGGAATGCGCGTGTTCTATATCCTCCTGGGACTCGGCTTCGTCGTCTTCGGTTTTTTGAATGTCATCGGAGTCGTCAAACTGGCAAGCTGAATCTGTTTTAATAATATCCCGACAATTTCATGACCTTGAAAACGATTAAGGCGATGCGCTTTTTTTCAGGCGCGTTGGCCTGCGTTTTGCAACGCCTTTTTGCCGGATGGTGAGTTGGAAACGGCGAGGAAACCTGGAGCTTTTATCGATTTCAATGGGGCATCAAGGAGGATGCATTATGAAGAACTTATTAATGCTTTTGTGCGCCGCGGCCTTTGCATTCAGTATCATGGCTTTCACACAGACCCTGCCCATGCCGGTACAATTGGTCGTCAATGACTTTGCGCAAGATATTCTGCCCAGCGACAAGATCAAGCTCAAAGAAACGCAAAAATATCGCCTCGACGCAGCCGCAAAGGCCAGTTCGATCAGGTAGCCGCCGAGGTTTTTTGAGGCCCGGCCGTTAAGCCTCTATATTATCCCCCAAAGGCCGAAAAGACTCTTATGGATAAGACGCCTTTTCGGTCTTCCTCCTTTTAAACTTCATGTGAATAATTTTTATTTAAATAATTTTGGTTCCAACTCATAAGAAGAAAATATGCCGCGATAAATTGCACACGCTTTGCCTTGAAAAATCACTGACAACAAAAAGTAATGCGTCATTACTTAAACTTCGAAAACCGGCTTACGTGGTGAATATTGGATTATAGCAGCGAAGTGAATGCAGTCGATTTATTACAAAACGAAATAGCGCATCACAATAAGTAAAGCGCAAAAACTCGCGGGCGAACGATTCCCCGGGATTTTCGTTTTGCTCATTGTGCTTCGATGTAAAATTTTTCACAGCCGCTGACGCAGGCGTCGTGAAAGGAATCTCCGGTGCAACAGTCCCATCCGTCACGGTTGATCGCGGCGTTTTCGCAGCTTCCCGGCGAAAGGGTTCGGCCGCGTCCCTGGTAGTAACAGCGCCAATCTCCCCGCTGTCTTTCAAGGCAACGCCGGACTTTTTCGCGCTCCTTCGCGATCCGCGCGGCTGAAGGAATCAACTCTTCGCAACCGGCGGCGGCCGGCGTTTTCAAACAGGAAATTCGTCCCAGAAGTTTCGCGGCGTTTTCAATGTACCCGCACTGGCGCGCGACAGGTTCGGGGACATTTTTCATGGCGCACGCCATCTCCCAGAAAGCCGCCGTAAAATCCACGCGGCCCGGCCCCGGCCCGCCCCCACGGTAAATCAGTACGAAACAATGGCTCGGATTTGGGCCCAGGCACAATTCACACGCATGTCCGTTTTTGCATGGGAGCCAATTTTCGGCAGTCGAATCCGGCGCATGAACCCGCGCGCTGCCGTTTTCATCTTTATGGACGACAAAATGCGGATCGCAACCACCCGGACAACAATCTCCGTCGTCGTAACAGGTGGGATTCAATTCCGACGCTCCTTGAAGATCTTCGCTCGAAACGCCGGCGCCGCCGCGCGTCAGGGAACTACCCGTATGATCGGGAGGCGCTTCGCGAAAGCTCGCAACGTTCAGTTTGACGGTCGTGGTCTTTTGCGCGCAACCCGCCAAACCGGCGCACAGGCATAGGATGATAAGCATCGCTCGGATTATGTTCATCATGCCCTGGATAATGAAATCATCCATAAGGCATAAGCGGCGAGGAAACAAAGGCCGTATATCACGGCGGGGCGTCGATAAAATTCCCGCTGCCTGCCGAATGCCTTAAAAATAAACATACCCGCAAAAATGATCCATCCGAAAAAACCGGCGAGCGCCGCCATGGACCAGGCCACGTTCGGACCGACCTTTTTGGTCAAGATCGCCATCTCTTTTTCGTAGGCGAACTGCCCGGCGCCGGCGTCTTCCGGGTGCGCCGCGGCGACTTTCACCGCAACGAGGCGGGCGATGTTCTCATCGCACAAAGCGATGGTTTGTTTTCCCGGCTGCACGATCCATCGGGCGCCGTAGAATCCGCTTCGTAAAACTCTCCACGCGCGCAATGCGGTTTCGATGTCGTCGGCGGATTCGGCTTTTCGCGCGATGTCTTCCAATCCTATAGCCGCGCGGGCGACGGTGGGACTACCCGGCAGATACCAGTGCATGGACCGGTCAAACGCGGTGATGGCTTCGACGACGTTGCCTTCGGCAAGGTATTGATTCGCCATGCGATCCTCGTGGAAGCCGCCGACCAACACGCGGACCGCGACCATCACGAAAACCAGAACAACGGCTATTGCTATAACATATCCAACGCGCAAACCGGAACATCCATCCTTGTATTGTTCACCGCCGCATTTTATCAAGCCGGCGATTATAACTTTCGCACGATATCACCATTCCCTGACGCTGGGCCAGTCTTTGCTTCGGCACGAGAAAATAAAAGGCGGAAGCGCAATCAAGCCGATAAACGCCAGAAACAACTGATCGACCACGCTGAACATGATTCCCATGGACAGCAGGGTTTCCGGTTCGGCGAAAAGAGCCAGAAGCTTGAGGGTGGTCCATTCCCGGATTCCCAGCCCCATCAGGGAAATCGGCAGACTCCCGGCCAGCATAATAATCGGCGTGTACGCGAAAACTTTTTGCGGCGGAATCGGCACATTAAACGACATGGCGATCAGACTGAATGTCACGATCTGGGCCAGAAGCGTCGTCAATCCCAACAGGGCAATCGGCATGAGAGAACCAAGAGATATCCCGGCCACCGGTTTCATTTTCTCCACTTGCCGCTCAAACCAGTTGCCGTTTTCAAAATCGACTTTGCCGAATCTGACGAGAGTATTTCGTCCGATCACCACGGTGATGACAAGTACGACAAGAAGAAGCAACGCCAAAATGGAAAATATATAAAGTTCGGCGACGAGAAATCCTATGATGGACATGTACAACAAAATCGAGAGATTGGTGATCAGAATGATTCCCTGCACGCCTATGCTCAACGCCGTAGGGACGTGATGGTTAATCGACATATAAAACGCCCGGCCCAAATCGCCGGCGCGCAAGGGAAGCGCCGCGCGCAAAGGATAGAGCGCTGATTTCACAAAAATGTGTTCTCCAAGCGGAATTTTATAACCCAGCTCGTTATACGTGGTGCGCCATTGCCAGGAAGACAAAGCCAAATTTGCCGATACGGAAAGTATCAGGGCCATGCCCAGAGGGAGTTTCCAGGCATCGCCGGCCACATCCAACACGCTACGAGCGTCAAAACGGCTGAACAACACCCCTAATATAAATACGGAAATGAAAACGCCAAGCGCCCACCATAGCAGCTTGCGTAGTTGACCGATCAATCATTACTCCTGGGTCTCAAATCCTCTGGTTTCATTAATAATTGGCTCATGACGCCTGTCAAGCGAGAAATGCCGGAAGTACGAATTCTTGCGTGAATTTCGATGTTTATTCATCTATTTTGAATAATTTCGTTTAATAATCGCCCTGTAATCGGCTCATGAGACTTGCCGCGATATATACCCGCGCCAACCGTTCGCGACGCGCTGCCCCGGTCCACGGCAAACGCCGCGGACGTTGGCCTTGGCGCCATGCCTTTTATCCTGGCGACGGAAATGCACGGACCGCTGCCACAAAATATCCAACAAAAAAACGACCGTATCGGAATGCGCATGCCTCTGGAAATGCGTTATCCGTATCTGGACAACGAGGTGATGGCGCTGGCGCAAAGGCTTCCCGACCGCCTGCTGACAACGAAAAACGGAGGCAAAACCGTCGTCAAGGCCGCGGCGCAAATTCTCGGATTGACAAATGAAATCACCGACTGAAAAAAATCCGCCTTCAGGCTCCCTACGCCACGTACTTATCCAAGCCGGATGTGGAAAATTACTTCCGCGCGATCATCGAAAATCCGCCGGAGTACGGAAAGCGGCCCTACGATCCGAAAAAGGCCGTCGATTCCCTTTTCGGCGCCGGAAAGGAAAAAGTCTGGCGGCGCCCGGCGAAGGTTTTGCTTTTGGCCACGTGGAATATATGGGTCGAAATAAACCCGAATAATGTATTTGGAAATCGATAAAATGGCATCTTAGAGTTTTTTCCTTTGGAAAAATATCTAGTTGTGTTGTTCACGCACAACCCAAAGGAGAAGCAAACGACGCCGTCCAAGATTGTATAACAAATCCTTTCAAAAGAGCTTCCCCTTCTATTCACAGACAAGGCCATTATCCTTCAATTGGGGATCCGACTGGCGACCTCCTTTGACTGGCCGCCGGAAAGTATTTGGAGATTTTAAAACAGCCGAGCCGATTGCAAGAATCGAATTAAGAAGGTCGCCGAGCATTACTATGCAAAATGCTTTTGCGTGAAAAACTTCCACGGCACGGAGGCGGCGCATCGATTGATCGCTTTTTTGTTCAACCTGATCGCCTTGTTCAAGGAAAAACCCCTGAATGATCATCGGCTGATGAACGAAAGACTTCGGATCGAAATCTTCTCGGTCGGAGCCGATCTCGGAATGCGGGGCGAACGCTCCATATTGCGTGTCGGATTGAAAAACAAGCGGTGAGAAAGATTTAGGCTCTTCTTGGAGAGTTTAAATGACTTAAACCCAATACTGTTCACTTAAGTAAATTTTTCTGGTATTCTTCTTTCGATTGAAGGAGGATACGACTATGGCAAGAACAGTAGCAGAACTTCCGCCAGGGATGCGTGTCACGGATCATATCAGTCTTGGGGTTCTCGGCATGACCTTTCCTCTTGAGCAGGTACAGGCGATTTTGTACGAGAGCGGTAAAGCCAGTGTTCGCGAGCGTGATTTGCCGGCGGATTTGATGGTCTATTACGTGATCGCCATGTCGTTGTACATGCAGGTTTCCTACGGTGAGGTTTTGCGTTGTTTGCAAGAGGGGATCAAGTGGTTTCCATCTTTGGGGAAGCCGGTGCGCACCGCAGGCAAGTCGGGGATATCCCAGGCTCGAACGCGGTTGGGCGTCGAGCCGATTCGCTTGCTTCACGACCGTTCGGTGCGCCCTTTGGCTTCGCGAAAAACACCGGGTGCGTGGTATCGAAAATGGAAAACGGTCAGCCTGGACGGCAGCACCCTGGACGTGGCGGACACCGATGAGAACGAAGCGGCTTTCGGTCGGCCGAAAGCGTCTCGGGGCAAAAGCGGTTATCCGAAAATCCGTTTTGTGTCATTGGTGGAGAACGGCACCCACGTGTTGTTCGACTCGCGTATGGGTTCCTACGGCGTCCAGGAAATCACGTTGGCCCAAGAGGTCGTCGGACATCTGCAAAAGGGGATGCTGTGCCTGGCGGATCGGAATTTTTTCGGTTATCCCTTGTGGAAACAGGCGGCCGAAACCGGCGCGGACCTGCTTTGGCGACTCAAAATCAACAACGTACGGCGCAAGGAAAAACAACTGTCCGACGGATCCTATCTGAGCACGATCTATCCGACGGAAAAAGCGCAACGACACAACAAGGACGGAATCCGGGTTCGGGTTATCGAGTATCGGCTTGAAGGGCAGCCCGACGCGGAGCCGATTTATCGCCTGATCACGACGATTCTTGACGCGAAGGCCGCGCCGGCGGAGGAACTGGCGGCGCTTTACCACGAACGATGGGAGATCGAAACGGCGTTCGATGAACTCAAAACCCATCTGCGCGGGGCGAAGATCGTGTTGCGCAGCAAGAGCCCGGCCTTGGTGAAACAGGAATTTTTCGGCCTGATGCTGGCCCACTTCATGATCCGCAATCTGATGCATCAGGCTGCCAAAAGCGTCAATCTCGATGCGGACAAACTTTCCTTCGTTCACGCCGTGCGCATCGTGAGGCGAAAAATCCCAAAAACAAATCCTTTTCCCCCCTCGGCTTAGAAAGAAATTCCATCGATGGCTCTTGGAAGAAATTCTCGAAGAACGCGTGGTCTCCAGCCGAGAGCGAAGAAACAAACGCGGCGTCAAAGTGAAGATGAGCAACTATCCCATACGACGACGAGGGGAAAATCTCGATCCACCACGGGCTTCCCCTACATGCCGCATCGTGGAAAGGGGGCTTTAAGTGAACAGTATTGGACTTAAACCCAACTGCATAGCAGCTAATATCCTTCTAATATCCCGAGAAACAACTGAGGGATCAGGCGCAGTCTACAGCGTCCCAATCGCACATTCCGTCGCAATCACAATCGGTGTCTTCTTCCCATGAGCATGGATTGTCGTTTTGGCAGCAGAGATTGTCGCCCGTATAGCCCGTGCAATAATCCATTGAGGTCCATTCAAGTGTGTAGGCGCTGTCGGTGTAGGTGTCTAAGTAGTTAAAGATACGGAGGTAAATATTTCCCCTCGCATCGGGATTTGCAAACTCCATTTGTTCCCAGTTAGTGGATCCTCCGCTATAGTCGAGTCCGTTGCCTGCCTCATCAAAGGCTTTTATGTCCAGATCGTTTTCGCTTTGATAAAAGCTCAGGTTCACCCTGAGGATTTGCTGCTGCGCCGTCGGCGTGAAATAGAACCAGTCCTCGTCGCCGGCGACTCCGTCCACGGGCGTATCGACCGCAATAGGACCCGATGCTGTCGCCTTGTCATTATTGGGTTCAACATCGCCAATGTCATCGTCCACGTCGTCATCGACATCATCATCCGCGTCGTCATCCGCGTCGTCATCCGCGTCATCATCCACATCATCGTTAACATCGTCATTCGCATCGTCATCCGCATCGTCATCTACGTCGTCGTTGACATCATCGTCGACATCGTCGTCGGCATCGTCGTCGACATCGTTGTCGCTGGTGTCGTCATCCGCCGCGTCATTGTTGTCATCGTCATCATCATCGCCGCAGGCCACAACGAAAGCTACGCTTAACGACAGCATAGTAAAAAGAGCCAAGATCAACAGAAAGCGCTTCATTGTAAGTTTCCTTTCGCAGCAGAGTTTGCATTAAGTCCATATTGAATATGGCGTTTTTTTAGTCGCCGAATCCATGTCTGGCCAGAAATTCTTTCGTGATGGCGCCTGATTCCTTTCCTTGCGAGGCCAGGAAGAATTTTTCCACGTACTTGCCGATCATGTCGGATTCAAGATTGACCTTGTCGCCGGTTTTCAGTTCGTGGATGTTCGTGTTGGCGGCGGTGTGCGGGATAACGCCCACGGAAAAGACGTCGCCGGAAACCGAATTGACCGTGAGGCTGACTCCGCTCACGCACACCGAGCCTTTCTCGATCATGTACCGGGAAACACTTTTCGGCGCGCGGATGTGAATAATGATGAAATCCGGCGAGCGTTCGATGCGCTGAACCGATCCCACGCCGTCCACGTGCCCGGCCACCAGGTGCCCGCCGAGGCGGTCGCCCAGGCGCATGGCCCGCTCCAGGTTCACCCGCCGGCCGATCTTCAAATCGCCGACGGTGGTGACGGCCAGCGTTTCCTGCCCCACATCCACGGCGAATTCGTCGCGCCCTTTTTCCACCACGGTCAGGCAGAATCCGTCTACGGCGACGGAATCGCCGATGGCGACCTCGCCAAGGTCGATGGAGCATTTCACGACCAGGCGCCGGCCCGTGGCCCGCGGCGTGATTTTCTGCACGGTGCCTATGTCTTCAATCAGTCCGGTAAACATGCTTTTCCCCGTCAATTCTGTTGACAGCGGCGCTTACAAGACTGTTGATAAAAGAAAAACGTCCAATTTTTGTCATTCCGACCGCAGCGAAGCGAAGTGGAGGAATCCCTTTAACGATGCGCGAATATGTTGTTAAAACGCACACTTCAACAAGGCGATGGCGCTTCTTTGAAGGGATTCCTCGACTCGCCCTAAAGGGCTCGCTCGGAATGACATATTGCAGATTGCTTGTTTTATTCATTTATCGACAGCCTCTTGCGAGACTCTTGCCTCTTACCTCTTGCTCCTCAAGAATAAATCACATCGCCGGAAACGAGAATATCGTCGCCCAGGCGTTTTAATTTCATATCCCGCAGCCGCCACGCATCATCGACCTGCGTCACGCCGCGGCCGCCGATGATTCCCGGCGCATCCTTGCCGCCGAAAATTTTCGGCCCGATGATGATATAGACTTTATCCACAATTTTCGATTCCAGGCACTGGCCGAGAATCTCCGCCCCGCCTTCGACGATCACGCTGGCGATCTTGTTGCGCGCCAGTTCCACAGCGAGTTTGTCAAATTTAATCCGCCCGCTCTTCGATCTGAAGGTCAGCACCCGGCAGCCCATGTCCTCGATGGCTTCGCGCTTTTTCTCATCGGAACTCGTGGTGGTGGCGATGATCGTGCGACCCGGCAAATCACTTTGCAGGAGCTTGGATTTCAAGGGGATGGAAAGATGGCCGTCCACGACCACGCGAACGGGATGGGATACTTCCTTTTTCCTTTTCAATCGGCAGGTCAGGCGCGGATCGTCCAGCTTGACCGTCCGCGCGCCGACCATGATGGCCTGGTTGATGTGGCGCAGCTTGTGCGCGAATTGCAGAGACTCCGGCCCGCTGATCCACTGGGATTTGCCGGCGCGCGTGGCGATTTTTCCGTCCAGCGTCATCGCCGCCTTGATCACGACGTAGGGAACGCGCCTGGTGATGTACTTGATGAAAGGAATGTTGATCGCCCGGCACGCGTCGACTTCCACGTGATCCATGATCTCGACGCCGCGCTCGCGCAAATACGCCAGACCGCGTCCGGCCACCTGCGGGTTGGGATCCACCATTCCTACGACGACGCGGGGAATGCCCTCGCGCACCAGCGCCTCGACGCACGGCGGAGTTTTTCCGAAATGCGCGCACGGCTCCAGGGTCACGACCATGGTGCTTTTTGAAAGGTTTACGCCTTTTTGATGAGCTTTTTTTATGCAGTCCACCTCGGCGTGATCCCGTCCGGCGCCGTGGTGCCACCCTTGCGCGGCGATCTCGCCGTCGACGAGCAAAAGCGCTCCGACAAGGGGATTGGGGTGCACGAAGCCCTCGCCCCGCTTGGCCAGGCGCAGGGCGCGACGCATCAGGTGAGAATAATCGAGATCGGGAAAAGCCATGGGCGCCGCCGTTAACCGCCGGCCTTTTTGGCTTTAGCTTTGGTTTTGGTTTTGGCTTTCGCCTTCTTTCCGGCCTTGCCTTTGGCCTTGACCTTGACGACTTTCTTTTTCTTCAAAAGACCTTTGAGCTCGTCCATGAAGTCGTCCAGGTCGTTGAAAGTTCTGTAAACGGAAGCGAAACGCACGTAAGCCACTTGATGCAGATCCCGAAGGTGCGTCATGACCAGATCGCCGACGACATTGCTGGTGACTTCCTTTTCACCCAGTTCGCATAAGCGAATTTCTATCTTGCTGACCACGTCGTCCATCTGCTCGCGGGATACGGGCAGCTTCTCGCAGGCTCTCCAGATTCCCGACACGACTTTTTCACGGGCATAACTTTCCCGACGCCCGTCCTTTTTGACGATCCACGGGAAAATCTCACCCACCCTTTCGTAGGTTGTGAAGCGTCGACTGCAGGCCATGCATTTTCGCCTGCGTCGAATCACCGCTCCGCCTTCGCGATAGCGGGAATCCATCACGCGGTTTTCCAGAGCCTGACACCAGGGGCATTTCATGTGCTTCCGCCTTTCATCGACAATAGCAAGTCGGAGTTATCGGACTTTATTCTTTATCGATCCCGGCTATGCGCCATAAACCGGAATCAAATTATTCCGCCGTTTCTTCGAGCTGTTTGCGGTGATCGATCATCTCGATGCGCTTCGCGTGACGTCCTCCTTCGAAGGCCGTGCTGAAAAACATATCGAGTATGCCGGCCGCCAGTCCCTTTCCCACGACGCGCCCGCCGATGCAAAGCACATTGGCGTCGTTGTGAGCCCGGGCCATTTTCGCCATGTACATATTTGTACATACCGCGGCTCTGATTCCTTTATGGCGGTTGGCCGCCATGCTCATGCCCAGACCGGTGCCGCAAACCAGCACACCCAGCACCGCCTCGCCGTTTTTCACCGCTCCGGCGACCTTGTGCGCGAATTCCGGATAGTCCACGCTGTCGTCGGTCTGCGGGCCGAGATCCAATGCCTCGAAACCGGCCGCCTGGACCCTTTCAATAACGACGCTCCTCAAATTCAGCCCGCCGTGATCGAAGCCGATTGCTACCTTCATGACCGCCTCCTCGCCGTTCTCTTTTTGGAAAGCTCAAATTGTGTCAAAAATTTAACACAACCCCATATATTGACGCAATAGCGATCTTTTAAAAGATGCGTCCATATCTTGTGTGCTCGTATTTTCTTTTTGCATTCATTCATTGACCCTGATTTGAGCCTGTGCTATGGAAAATGAAGCAGCGCAATTTGTCACAAACCATAACATCATTTGTTGTGTACAAGCATCAGTGGAAGGAGGCCTGTCGTGAAACAGGAGATAAAACACGGACCTTCTTTCGCCAGCCTGTTTCTGGATCTTGAACCGGGAGAGAAAGTCAGAACCGAAGCCGGCGCCATGGCCGGGATGTCTTCGAACATGAAGATATCGACGAAGGTCTACGGCGGCTTCATCCGGGCTCTGCTCCGCAAGTTACTGGGCGGCGAAAGCGTTTTTCAAAACACTTATACGCCGGACGGCGAACCGGGGCAGCTGATCCTGTCCCCGACAACGCCGGGAGAAATTCGGCACGCGACCCTGGAAAAAGGCAAGCCGCTGACCCTGCAGGCGTCGTCCTTTCTAGCCAGTTCGCCGGACATTTCCATGAAAACGGCCTACGGCGGCCTCAAATCCATGCTCAGCGGCGAAGGCCTCTTCCTGCTGAAAATGAGCGGCGAGGGCGATTTGTGGTTCAACGCCTACGGCAACATCACGGAAATCGACGTGGACGGACAGTATATCGTGGACACGGGCCACATCGTCGCTTTCGAAGACGGGTTGAAGTTCAAGGTAAAAAAAGTCGGCGGTTTCAAATCCACGCTGCTGTCCGGCGAAGGCTTTGTCATGAACTTCAGCGGCAAAGGCAAACTCTACATCCAGAGCCGCACGGTCTCGTCCCTGCTCGGCTGGATCGCACCCATGCTGCCCCGATAGGAAGGAAAAGCCCATGAAAATCGAAATCCAAAACAGACCGGCATACGCCATCGCCGACGTTCACCTGGAAATGAACGAAAGCGTTATTTCCGAAGGCGGCGCCATGGTCAGCATGACCAGCGACGTCACCGTATCCACCAGCGCCATGTCTCCCGGCGGCGGCGCCGGCGGACTGCTCAAGGGACTCAAGCGCATGCTGACCGGCGAAAGTTTTTTCCTCAACAAATTCACTTCCTCCACCGGAGGACACGTCAGTTTCGCCCCGACGCTTATCGGCGACGTGGAACACATCGCCCTCGATGGAACAAAGAATCTGATCGTCCAAAGCTCCAGCTACATGGCCTGCTCGGAAGGCCTGGAAATGGACACGCAGTTCGGTGGAATGAAAAGCCTTTTCAGCGGCGAATCGCTTTTCTGGATAAAATTCTCCGGCTCCGGCGACCTGATCCTCAACAGCTTCGGCGGCATCTTTTACAAGGACGTGGACGGCTCGTTCATCGTGGACACCGGCCACATCGTCGCCTTTGAAGACACGCTGGAATACAAGGTCAAAAAGGTCGGGGGACTAAAAGCCACGCTGCTTTCCGGCGAAGGCCTCGTCACGGAATTCTCCGGCAAAGGGCGCCTGTACATGCAAACCCACAACGCCTCGGCTTTCGGCCGGCTGCTGGGGCCCAAACTCCCGCCTCGGGAACACTAGGGGAAGGAGGAGACTGATGAAATACGAACTGACGGGCAAACCGGATTACGCGCTGGCGGAAATCACGCTGGAAGCGGGCGAGACGATCACGGCGGAAACCGGCGCCATGGTGGCCATGAGCGCCAATATGCAAATCGAAACCAAAGCCAAAGGCGGCCTGCTGGGCGGGCTCAAGCGCATGGTGACCGGCGAAAGCTTTTTCACGAACAACTTCCACCCGGACGGCGACGCAGGAACCATCAAACTGGCGCCCCAGGCGCCGGGCGACATCGACGTCCTTAAACTCAACGGCGAAAGCTACCTCATGCAGGCCGGGGCGTATCTCGCGCACGTGGGCGACGTGGAAATCGATTCCAAATTCGGCGGTTTCAAAAGCTTCTTTTCCGGAGAAGGTTTCTTTCTGATCAAAGTCTCGGGCAACGGAACCGTGTTTTTCAACAGCTACGGAGGCCTGAAGAAAGTCAGCATCAACGGAAGTTATATCGTCGACACGACGCACATCGTGGCCTTCAACGAAGGCATCTCCTACAACGTGGAGGCCGTGGGCGGCTTGAAAGCCACGTTCCTTTCCGGCGAGGGCCTGGTGTGCCGCTACACCGGCGAGGGCGATCTGTGGATCCAGACCCGGTCGGGACCCCAGTTCGCCGGATGGATCAATCCGTTCAGACCCGTGAAAAAGTCAAACAACTAACCCGCATTTCTCACCAGGTTTTGTAGCGAGGGCTAAAATCCGATAGAAAAACGGGGCCGGAAAATCCCGTCCCGTTTTGTTTGTGCGGCGGGTGGCATGGATAAGTTGTATGCGAGCGCGAGCGAGCATACGCTTGTCCGTGCTTCATTAATAAATCAGTGTGGTTTCGAATAGTCGAATAAATTTTCGAGGCTGTCGACGAATTCCTTGAAACGGTCCTCGTCTCCCTGTTGAAAAGAGACGATCCTGATTCCCGCGCCATAGGGATAATCGAAGTTGTTCGTGTCGCACTCGAAGCAGGAGATCACTTTCCCCATGCATGAGATGGGTTTTTCCAGCCGCTTATCTTCCAGCACCAACGTGATTTCCTCTCCGACATCAAGCAACTGATGGGAACGAATGTAAAAACCGCCGACGGAAATATCCTCCGTTGTGGCGTTAATGATTTTCAGAACGTCTTCGTTTTTCACTCTCATGAAATATCGAAGACGGCTGTGTTGACGCCTCTCGTCGACCTTCTCCAGCTCTGCTTCGAGATATTTGTCATACTCGGGGGGTCTTTCCTGAAAGCGCAAGCCGTATAAATATTTATGCCTCGACACCTTCGGGAGTTTCCGTCTCCATATCACGCGGCCGGAAAGACTCATGGGGTCGAGATTCGGCAACTGAACCGACACGCCGACCTCGGTCTTTAATTCCAGAGCCTTGTTGCATGTGATGCCGATTCCGGATTGGCTGAAATCCTGTATATATCCAATATGTTTTTCACTGGGCAACAGGATTTTCGCCAATACGATTCTCGTCAATCGCTTTTCACGGCGTCTTTGCTCACTCATCGGTTTTCCTTCTATTTCTTTTTATTGTACGGCAACAAGTTCAATTCTTTCAAATTCGCAACACCTTATGATAACGCAATTTGCCTAGAAAAAAAAAGAGGAAATATTTTTTTTAACAATCCTCTAACACCGGATATTGGCTTCATATCGGTTGACGAACTCGGGGCCGCATCCCTTTAAAACCAAGTCAATCGTCAAACTCCCTCTGATATACGCCCGGGCGTCGATAACTCCCAGCCTGATCGCGCGGCTGTCGGCTTCGAGATTGCAGGAAAAAGATTTTTCGTAACACAGCCTGCCTTCATCATCTCCGACGCGCACTTCGATTACCGCCTCCGGGAAGGATTTTTGCGTGTCGTTGACGATGTAAAGCGGCGCATCGAGGGATTCGCCGCGACGATATTCGTCTTTGGGCAAAAGCGTAAAGGCATACACGGGCCTTAGCGCATCGGCCGTTTTATAATAGCTCGACTTGGGACGGCGCCAGTAATCCACGACGGACCATTGGATCGCCGGATTGGGATCCACGAACATAAACGGCATGACGCCGCCGTTCGGTTCGTACTTGAGGGCGCGAATGCGGTCGATATAGAACCTGTTGATTTCCGATTGATAATCCTGCGTGGCCTGGATGTAGTCTCCGAGGTTTTGAAAACGATCCCGCGGCGTCCAGTGATTGATCAGTTCCAATTGGAGGCTGTGGCGGTCTTCGAGATTTTGCCAGTCGATTTTGTCAAAATCCTCGTTCATGAAACGTTTGCTGTTTTCAAGGTCGGGGAAACTCTGGGCGCCGAACTCGGTGACCATGCCCAGGCCTTTGCGCAGATATTTCACTATTCGATCAAACGCCCGGTGTGTTCCCATGACGCGGTACCATCCGCCGTAAAAATGCAGATCCGTCCCCTTTTTGCCGAAAAGCGCCATTTCTCCCGACGAACGTACAACCTTCCGCGTGGGATCGAGCTGTTCGATGGACTTTTTATTTTGCGTGTCCATGACGTCCCGATTCCAGGAAAATATCAGGAGGGAAAACAGCGTCTTGGCCACGTTGGCGGGGCTTTCCTCATCCGTATCCACGACAAAGAAGGATTCGTTGTGGCAACACCAGATCGCCACGGAAGGATGGTTGTACAAAAGCTTCACCATCGCCCGGCCCTGCCGGATCACCTCGCCGAGCAGTTCCTTTCGATACAGCCACTGAAGCGGGAAATCCTGCCACAGCAGCATTCCGGCCCTGTCGGCGGCTTCATAAAGCATGGGGTGGCTCACGTGGGCGTGAACCCGCATGATGTTCATGTGCGCTTTTGCGGCCAGGCGAAAATCCTTTTGCACAGTCACTTTTTTCGCGGCGGCGATGCGCGTGTCGACCGGCGGCAGATTATTGCCTTTCAGATAAAGGCGACGGCCGTTGAGATAAAAAACCCAATCCTCAAAAGCCAGTGTGCGCAGGCCCGTTACGCAATGGTATTCATCCAGGATCTTCTTTCCGCTGAGGATTTGGACCCTGACGCGATAAAGGTTCGGCTTGCCCGTATCGTGCGTCCACCAGAGTTTCGGATCGGCGACGACGTGCCTGTGCGTCAGGGAATTGTCCCCCGATTGCAGTTCAACGGCATTTTCGAAAGATTGCGCGGCGCCTTTGAAGTTTTCCGGCTCGTAGGTGGTTTTGACAACGGCCTTCAATTCCTTTTCCGCGTGGATGCAAAGGCGCTGAATCTGATGAGCGCCCTCGTCGTCGATTTTTTCCGTATGGATAAGATTTTCCGCGACACGAGCATCGCCGGTCTCACGCAAAAAAGGCGTCAGCCAGATTCCTCCCGGATTAGTCCGTGGATCCAGGCAATCCCAGTGGGAAAAGACGCCTGTAATCATCTGTTTGCCGGTCTTGTTTTTTTCGTTCGGGCAATCGACTTCGACGATAAGCTCGTTTTTCGATTTCAGCGCCCCGGTTACATCATATTCCTGCGCCTCGAAATATCCCTCGTGGGAGCCGAGGGTCATTCCATTGAGGCGAACGCCTGATCGGTAAAAAACCCCGGGCAGGCAAAGATGAACCCGCCGCCCCCGGACCTTGCGCCATGGAAAATGACGTCGATAAACGACCTTTCCCGCGTAAGACGCCAATTCGGGGGTCTGTTGCCAGTGGGAGGGAATTTTCGTCTTCAAGGACTTTGAAAAATCATACTCAGCGCTAAAAGCGTCCACGGGGATCATGTCCCACGCGCCGCCCAGTTCGGTTTTTCGATATTCGACCATCGGCTTGACTCCGGCAGGCGTTGAAAGCCGTTATTGTGATTGATGAAATATCGCTGTCAAGCCGAAAGCAAGAGGCGACGCGTCGTTTCCTCTTTTCTTCACGAAATTTTTCATACACAATGCCGGCGCAGCTTTTCAATTTTATGAAGCAATCAAGGTATGACGCAAAAAGCGAAAAATAACGGAAAACCCGCCGCATACTCCCCGCCAGGAATAAATGTTTTTCTTTATTTTGCTTTTTTTTCAGCCGTCGCCGCCGCTTTTTATTGGACAACCCATTTTCTCGATGATTACGCGCTGCAAAAACAACTCATCCCTTTCGCGTCGGGCGTTTTGAAGCATATTCCCGCCGGTCGTATTTACATTTTGATCGCGGCGGCCTTCACACTTATCGCCACGATGCAATTCACAATAAAGGCGCAAAAGAAAAGAAAAATAAGCGCTACGCGGTTTTTCGTGTTCATTCTGCTTTTCGCGGCCGCCTGGCTTAAAGACGACCGCTTATTTCTTGCCGCCTGCGTTGTGTTTTTTCAAATTATTCTGCTTTGGATCATTAATCAAAGTTCGTTTTATCAAAAAATGCCCGTCATCCTGTTTGAGTCGGGAAACACATCGGACAAGATCAATCTGGCCGCGGCGACCGTGTTTTTACTGAGCGCGCCGGTGATCATCGGCGCCCATAATTTGTATGCGGCCGTCGCGTTTCCGGCGGCTTTGATCATATATTTCAAAGTCTTCAAAATGAACCGGCGCGAATTTGTCCTGTTCGAATTGACGGCGTGCATCCTTGCGGCGGCGGGATCGCTGGTGTTTTTCGGACTGGAAAACACGCAGCGGGAAAGATCCGTGCAAGCGCTTTTGCTTTTCTTTGTTTTTTTCGGACTGGCGCAGTTTGAATGGGCCGTTCTGAATTTCAGTTCAAAAAAGAAAATGATCGCCGCCGCCTGCGTGACGTTTCTTTGCACCTATTTCCCGATGAATTTCGTTTTGATGAGCGGACCGTGGTCCAGCCCGCAAATTCAAAAAGTGAAGACCTATGTTCGCGAGCATATTCTCGAAGGAAGAAATTCCAGAATTTACAAAGAAATCATTCCCCCCGGAGCGCTGCAAAGCCTGCCGCTGGGATGGTGGATAGAGATAGACTATTTCAGTCTCGGCAGACCTTCAAAGGAAAAAGCGCCCGATACATTCCGCATCATCGCCCAAGGTTCCTCGGCCACGGACGCGGGCGCCGTTACGATAAATGTCAACAGTTGGACGCAAAGCCTGGAAAAAACGTTGAACGAAAACGGCTATCCATACCACTTTGAAGTCGTCAATGCGGGAATCGGCGGATCGACATCCTTCGGCATGCTGATCAACTTCAAGGAAGTGCTCCTCGATTATCATCCGGATATGTTGTTGCTCTATACGGCGCACAGCGACGCAACATACGGCCACGGGGCGTTCACTGAAAAAGAACTCTTGTCGATGGCCGAAGACGGAGTTTTCGATTCGGCATATATCGCCGAATCGTTCAACAATCCGTTTGCCGACGAAAGAAAAATATCTTTCAAGACCAGCCCGAAAGAAGTTTTAGGCGTCGTATTGAATCCCATGACCTTTTTCTCATCACTCAATGCCGTTTTTCATGACATCCCGGGTTTCCGGTCGTTGAATCAGGGCAATCCGGACGAAGAGCCGAAATCCGTCAGAGCCGTGCCGCCGGAGGATTTTCTTCATAATATGAATTCCTTTGTAGAACTTTGCCGCGAGCACAATATCAGACTGGTTTTCGTGGGCGAAGCATCACAAGATAATATTTCGAACTATCAAGACATCATGTCCTTTGTGGCCAGGGAAAATCGTTTGATGTATTATAACGCCGATGAAGCGTTATCGATGTGCGCGAATGACAAGAGCGATCTCATGATTGACAGGACCCATTTAACCCCGGCGGGAAATATTTGCGTCGGCTCGGCCATCGCCCGTGCTTTAATTGAAAACAGTCAACTGCCGGAAAACATCCCATGAATCGCACCGGAATCGGAATCGGGGCAAAAAGCATCCTTACCCTGACCATAGGGACATTGCTGGGATGCGGATTGGCGGTCGCGGCGGCTTATCGTCACGCGCCGGCTTATATGGACCGGGACGAACTGCTCCAGGCGTGGACATGGGAAAAATCCCAGAAGCTTCGCGATGAGTATTTTTTTACTTTGTTTACCCGCATGGTCGCCGACGAAGACGAGTCGGCCCTGGTTTTTTTGGGAAACGCCAACGATGTGTTTTTCCGCCTGAGCCTCGGTGAACGCCTCAACCAAATGATCCAAAACTCGACAATATTACGGCAAAACGCCTCCGATTCGGGCTTGGGATCTTCAAATGATCAAATTTTCCTTAAACCAACTTCCGGAGATTAATCATGCGTCAACTTCACTCAGTTATCGTGATTGTTTTCATCGGAATTATTATTTCTTTACCGTCTTGTCTCGGCGACGACGATGAAAGCGACGGACGTTCGTCACTCGATGACGACACGGACGGCTTGATTGATGACAGCGATGACGACTCGGCCGATGACGATACGGCTTCGCCTGATGACGACCTTAATGATGACGCCGACGACGACAGCGATGATGACGATGATCTCGCGAAACTTTGCCCGCCGAATTTTCACTATTTCCCGGGGGGCTCCTTCGTTGTTCACCGCGCCGGAAATCGCTGGGGGCAAAGCAATCTGTTTACCTATGACGTTTTCCTTGAGCCGTTTTGCCTGGCTGATTTCGAAGCGTCCCTGCCCGGAGCAACCGATGTGGACCCCGGAGATCTGGAATACGGCGCGCAAATCCCGCCGGCGCAGGTTCTTCCGAATAAGCTGCCTATCGATCCCGGCTGGTATTTGGCGGCCTATTCATGCCAAGAGCAGGGTTGGAGGCTTCCGGCTTACGCCGAAACCCAATTCGTCGCAACCAAGGGCGATCCGGACAATTTATGGGTATTCGGACCGAGGTGGGAATGCGAGTTGTCATCCCTTTCCTGGTACGAAACATGCGATGGCCCGAGGTCTTATGAGGATGATCCCGTCGGAACAACCGGTGGGCCCACCATGCAAGGCGATTATGGGACGGGAGTTTTCGACCTTCTCGGAGGTGTTGCCGAATGGACCTCGACTCCATGGGACGTTGATTGCTACGGCCTGGACCGCTTTTCCCTTTTTGGAGGCGCAACGTGGGGCCACCATATGTGGACAAACACACAGGAGGCCGATCTCGATCTGCCCGGCTGCTGGCAAATGAGCACCTTCGGCGGCTATACCCGAGGCGAACATGAGCACGAAGCATTTTGGGGCGATAAGGAAGCGCCGGATCCCAAGTACTTCACCGATGACGGCTTTCGCCCCGCCGCGGATCCGGGACCCCAATGGCTCGACTGGGAGCCGCTTACGGAATATCAATATCTCGAATCGCTTGCACCCATGTTCTATTACGATCCCGTCGCCGGCGAAAGAGTCTATTACGATATCCCGCCGTCGCCGTGGAAGTAAGTTTATTCAGCCCGTTATGGCCGGGAAATGTGTTTTCGTTTTGATCACGATGATTGTTGACCGTGCACCGTGACTTTGTTTCTGCCCGTATCCTTGGAATGATACAGCGCCTGATCAGCGAGTTTGATATACTCGTCCACGGAAGCGTTGTTTTTTAGATGAGCGAAACTGACGCCGAAGCTGCATGTCACGGATATGGACGCGTCCTTCGAAACTTGAAAGCTTTGTTCTTCGATCATCCTGCGCGCGCGCTCTGAAACATTATAAATGACATCCGGATCCGTATCCGGCGCGATGATGAGGAATTCCTCGCCGCCGATGCGGCTGACGATGTCGCCCTGGCGAAAGGCTTTCTTCAATGTCTCGGCAACGCCTTTCAAAACAACGTCCCCGGCGTCGTGTCCGTAATTGTCGTTAACGTTTTTGAAGTGATCTATATCCGCCATGATGAACGCCGTGGGCATTTCATATTCGGTTTCGCTTTGAAAGCGGCTTCGAAGTTCCTTGATCAGCGCGCGCCTGTTCGAAAGGCCGGTCAAAGGATCCGTTCGGGTCATCTCCTCCAATATCTGATTCGCGTCGTGAAGCTGCGTCTGGAGATCGACGATGCGCTGCCCCGCCCGGATGCGCACCGAGAGTTCCTCGGGATCAAAGGGCTTGACCACGTAATCATCCGCGCCTTTGCTGATGCCTTCGACGATGTTTTGCTTCTCCCCTTTGGCCGTGAGTAAAATGATATAGGCGAATTTCGACTCCTGACGACTCCGATAATGCTCGATCACTTCGATTCCGGTCAGTTCCGGCATTTCCCAGTCGATGATCGCGAGTTTCGGCGCGTCGGGCTTGATCAGTTCTTCCAGCGCCTGCCGGCCGTTCTGCGTGGTGATGACCTCGTAACCCCACTTTTTGAGGAACGCCTGCAGCATAAGCCTGGAAGTAAGATCGTCTTCCGCTATCAGAATTCTCATTCAGCCGTCCATCATCGAAAATATGAAGATATCTAAGCACCGATCCTGCCGGTAATTCTCGGCAGGATCAAACGCAACGCTGTACTCGGGAACATCTCTCGAAAATATTATAACTCATCAATGCAATTTGTCGAATAAGGATATCTCTTACGTCAGGTACGATAATCCCTGATCTTTTATTTCAAATTGGCCAGAATCCACGCCTCGTTGAAATGCACCCAGCCGATCGTTTCGCGATTCGAGGAATAAGTCACCCAAATGGTTCCATCGTCGGGAGACTGCGTGATGGACGGATATGAATAATTGCATCGATCGACGTCGCATTCGTCGTTGATATCGGCCGTTGCCATAAAAGACTCGCCGCCGTCGTGACTAACGGCCACGCTTAAGGGAAAACGCGCTTCCGGGCTGTCGTTGTAAACGACGAGCACGTGCCCGTCCAAAAGCAAAACCTGGTCGATGGAAGTTCCGCTGTTGGGAAGCGCGGTGGGTTTGCATGCCGACCAGGTGATTCCTCCGTCGTCGCTGGTCGTGCGCATCACGCGATTCGTGGGCATGCCGTCGCGAGTCAATACGGAAACGGTTCCATCATCGAGAACGACGGGCGCCGGCTGGATTTGCCCGGCATGGCCGAGATAATAGCCGAGATTGAAATGCGCCTCCTCTGTTACGCTCGTAAAATCATCCGTCGAGCGCATGTACACCGGATAAGCCAGGCATTCGTTATACAGCGGTAAAAGCAGGTCGCCGTTTTGCAGGCGCACCGGCTCGTGGCGCACCATCCAGCAATAGTTGTCGCGCAGGAGCACGTCGTCGGACCAGGCGGCGCCGCCGTCATCGGAGGTGATCATCCTGACCTTTGATTCGTTCCAGCTGTCGCCGAAAATCGTGACGAAAAACAGATAATACGTTCCGTTTTCATGGATCCACAAGGCGGGATTTCCCTCGGACCGCGCCGGATCGTCATAAAGAACCCGCGGCCATGTCCATTCATTTCCGCCGGGCGCAAGCGTCGACCAGACAATGCGGGAGTCCGGGGATTTTTCCGCCACGCCGTGATACCAGACCGCCGCCACGCGTCCGTCGGGCAACATGGCGACGACGGAGCCGTGATGGTTGCAATCCAGCTGCGGCTCGCCGGTATCCTGCGGGACGCACTCCAGGGAATTCGGCGGCAGGATGAAGCCTTTTTCCAAAAAAGGCGCCTGATCCTCGGGCGGAAAAGTCTCCTGCGTGTCGTCGTCGTTGAGATCGTCATCAGGTGAAGCCGTATCATCGTCGAGGTCGTCATCAGGAGAATCCGTATCGTCATCGGCCGAGTCGTCGTCGCCATCGTTTACAGCTTCGGTGTCGTCGTCGATCGCATCATCGTCCGAAGAATCCGAATCATCATCCCCGCACCCGGCGCAGAGCGCCGGCAAGATGAACAAAGCAAAGACCAATCCAATCCTTTGCATCATAATCCCCTACATGTCCTTGGTAATGAACTTGTGATAACTCGCCAGCCAATAGGAAAGGATATAATCCACGCCGGGATTAACGGTCGTCGGATCGTCCACGCCGCACTGCTCGATCTGGAAAGGATTGCGCTGGAAAAGAAAATCCGTTGAGCATTGCATGTCCACGGGGAAAGCCTCCGCGGCCTGGTAATCCACATCCCCGAGAAGATCCTGCAAAAGCGGCATGCCTTCCATTAGATCACTGAGCAAAACCGACAACGGATCCAGATCGAAGGTGGACGGGTCTCGCGCATCCAGGTGATATCGAAACAGGGGCGCGTCGCGAAAGGTCTGCAAATCCTCTTCGAGCTGGGCCTGATAGGGATCGCCGGCTTCCGGGACGTACGCGCCCTGGCCCATGAAAACGCCGTTGAACCAGGGATTGTGGGAAAGGCGCGTGAAGGTGTGAATCTGCGTTTCGAATAAATCGAGAAGAAACGCGTAGTCGTCGTCGCTGAAATAAACCTTGCCCAGGCGCAGCAGATTATACCAGTACTCGTGGGACAGGCAGTTGCCGAAGTATTCCATGTAATGATTCATGAAAGTGATGCTGAGAACGCGCAGCATGACGCGCATGTCGTTTTTGAGCCACTTCGCCAGTTCCTCCCGAATCGCCTCGCTGCCGGTGATGTGATAGCCGATAGTCAGCCAGGTCATGCGAAACGGCGGCATGACGTCCGGGGCGTAACCCGTCGGTTCGCCGATCTCGTTTAAGATAAACCAGTTCTGGCTCATGAGAACCGTCAGGACGTGCTCCACGTTGGTTCGGATGGTCTCGCGCATGTCCTCATCGTCGACCAGATCGTAGGCCAGGCAATTTCCGAAGAACCACCCGTTGTACATATCCCGGCTGGTCTCGCCCCACCACCATTTTCCCGCGTCGACGCCTTCTTCGATGTGATGGCATTTCACCTGCCCGTCGCACCACTCGTCGCCCTGGTAGATCAGCGGATCCTGATCCGCCCAGTAGCGGGCGATGAAGCCCGGCGTATCCGTAATGCGCAGATTGCCCGAAAGCATTTCGACCATGCGGATCGCGTTCGCTTTCGCCTGCGCGTCGCCGGTGACGTGGTAGCGCATGGCCTGACTGCCCAGATACAGGCCCGTCCATTCGCAACTGTCGTTCCAGTCGAAGTAATGATCCACCTCGGATCGCGTCTCGTCGGTGAACGCCGCGCCCACGGTCCCGCCGTGATAAGGCTGATGATTGGCCAGATGCCAGGCGTCGTACTCGACGGCCTTTTGGCGAAGCGCCCCTGCCGCGACGCTTTCGTCGTAATCCGGCGTTTCGATATTGCTCTGCGGCCAGGACGCGATGTAGTCGTCGGGCAAATCATCATCCACGTCGTCGTCCGCGTCGTCGTCGGCATCATCGTCTGCGTCATCGTCCGCGTCGTCGTCGACGTCATCATCTCCCACATCGTCATCCATGATCACGTCGTCATCGCCGGAAGAATCCGAGTCGTCGTCATCATCCCCGCACGCTGCGACGCAAAACGACAGCGCCAACAAAATCACGAGCCAAAAACGCATGTTCATGTCTTAAAATCCTCTTTCGTAAAAAACCGCTCACCAAACTATAGCGTATTTTTGAATTTTGCGACAAATGGGATACAATACTCATCGGGGCAAGAAGGAGGCGCAGGACTTTGCGTATCGCAGTCATTTTACTTATAGCGTTCCCGTTTATCATCGCCGCGCAGCCGGCGCTTGCCGTAAACGGCTATATGGCGGAGCTGGGCGGACATCGCATCATGCGCCTGTGGGGCTCCAATTACGAAATGGGCTACGCGCACGGCTCCCTGATCCCCGAGGAAATCATCCACGTCATCGAAATTTATTCCATCAGAGCGCCGGAAGGCGACACGCTGGATTACGACTGGAAACGGGACTACATCCTGGAGACCTTCGATTTTCCCGATGAGCTTCTGGAGGAGTCTCAAGGGGTCTACGACGCCCTCGTGGATTCCGGCGTCTCCCTGCACGTGGATCTGCTGGGCCGCGACCTGGATCACGGCGATCTGCTGACTTTCATCGCCATGCGGGATATCGCGGGACTTTTCTGCACGACGCTGGCCGCCTGGAATACGACTACATCCATGGACCCGGGCCTGCAGGGCGAAATGGCCGTGGCGCACAACACGGATTTTCGCCTGTATCAATTCGATCCCTTCTTCGGCGGATCGAACGGCCTCATCATCGCCTATGAACCCGACGACCCGGACAAACAGCGATTCATCTCCGTCACCTTTCCCGGCTTTATCGGAATCGTCTCGGGAATGAACGAATCGGGCATCGGCCTGACGACGAACCGAGGCGGCTACGAATTCGATCTGTTCGCCGTCGACCCGGAAGAAACGCAGGATATCGGCGTCTGGTCAACGCGCCAGTCCCTGGCTCAGGCGGATTACAACGGCGATGAGGTCAACTCCATCCAGGACGTTCTGGATTTTTACGAAAACGTCCACCAGTTCGGCTCGCTTCTCATTCACATATTCGGACCCGCAGACCGCGGCGATCCCCCCACCGCCGTGCAGGAGATCAATTATTACTCGCGCACCGTGCGCCTGCCGGAATTTGACCAAACGCTTTTTCCGGATATGGAACTGACGCTCAACTGGGAAGACAAACTTTTCCCCGTCCGGCAGGCCGGGCATGAACTGCGCTATCAAATCGGCGTCAATCGCATTCTCAACGTCTATAACCGGCAACTGACGCTGGCCAACCTCTGGGATTTTCTGGATTTCAATCACTGCGTGGAGCCTCTGTGCCTCACTTTCCACTCGGCGATTTACCGCCCTTCCGAACGGATGCTGGGGCTTTCACGCTGGTCCGATTACGACAACGATCCGGCGGTCAATCACTCCTGGATGACCGTCGATGAAATATTCGACGCCGAGCCCGTCGACGACGACGTTGACGACGATGCAGATGACGATCTTAATGATGATATCAACGACGACGCGGATGATGATACGGCTTCGCCTGATGACGACGCCGATGACGACTGGATCACTGATGATGATGTCAACGATGATGTGAATGACGACGCAGATGATGACTACGCAAACCCCGATGCAGACGATGATGACGATGATGAGAGCGGATGCGGCTGTTAACGCACGCGCCTGACATTATTACATTCGATTGGCGCTCCTGGATTTTAACTGTTTAAGTGATATTTCTTGACGCCCGCGGACGGTAGTATGTATTATCATACCAAGGACGGAGGTAGGTCATGACGATGGTTAAAATCGCCGTAACAGTGGAAGAAAAAACAGCCGAGGAAATGGATCGGCTCGTGGCCTCGGGCCGTTATCCGAGTCGCAGCAAGATCGTGCAGATCGCCCTTGGAGAGATTCTCCGCGATTCGAAAAAGCTTCGTCTGGCGGCTGAATGCGCCAAGCTCGATCCTTTGGAAGAGCAGCGCATGGCGGAAGAATTCATCGAGGATGAGTCATGGCCCGAATATTGAGAGGAGACCTGTGGTGGGCCGACCTCGACCCGGTGCGCGGGCATGAGCAGGCCGGAAAAAGGCCGGTGCTGGTCATCAGCCATGACATCCTCAACAAAAAGTCCGGAACCGTTATTGCGCTGGCCGTCACGAGCAAAGAACCACGTGCGGGATATCCCCTTTCTCAGGAAATCAAATCGGAAAAAATGCCCAAGGATTCCTGGGTAAAAATGACGCAGGTGCGTACACTTTCCACGCAGCGTTTGAGAAAGAAAATCGGCCGCGTCTCAGCAGAAGAACTGGAAAAAATTCTCGAAGGTTTCTGCGAGTTGATACGTTAAAATAATTTTTAGAATTTTTACAATAATCCGCGGTGCGCTCCGCCGTCCACGCACAGCGTAACTCCCGTGATATAGGAAGCGCGCTCGGAAGCCAGGAACGCCGCCAGGGCGCCGAGTTCTTCCGGTGATCCCATGCGTCCCGCGGGAAGTCCGCGGATCACGTCGGCCACGGGACCGGATTCGGGCTTGGAATACAAATCGGCGTTACCTCCGAGCAATTGCCGAACGCGGTCGGTGAGAATCAGGCCGGGGCAGATGTTGTTGACGGTCACGCCGTGCATGGCGACCTGCGTGGCGACGGTTTTGGCATATCCCACGAGACCCGCCCGGGAAGCGTTGCTCAAAATAAGGCCGTCCACGGGCTGCTTGACGGCGATGGAAACGATGTTGATCACGCGGCCCCATTTTCTTTCGATCATCATCGGCAAAACCCGGTTCGTCAGATCGACGGATGACAGCATGTTGAGTTCCACCGCCGCGCGATAATCATCCAGACTGAAATTTTCATAGCCTCCCGGCGGAGGTCCGCCCGCGTTGTTGATGAGGATGTCGATGTTGCCCAGTTCCTCGACGGCTGTTGTAAAAATCCGCTCGCGGTCTTCTTCGGCGCTCATATCCGCAACAATCGGAACGGCGCGCACGCCGAATTCGCGCAGTTCATCGGCCGTGTGCTTTAAATCTTCTTTTCCCCGGGCGCATAAGGCGATATTGGCGCCTTCGGCGGCCAGTTCCATGGCGCATGCTTTGCCGAGACCCTTGCTTGCCGCGCACACCAAAGCGTTTTTGTTTTCCAGTCCCAGGTCCATGTGAGCCTCCGCCGCCGGCCATTTGAAATGTTACGGACTATTGATAAAGATTATAAAACATCAACAGACGCGCGCAAACAAGAACAAATATCGGGATTTATTGAAAATAATCGCATTTCCCGGTGGTCTTGCATTTCAATGGCGGCTGAAACATAATGCGCCGCTTGCGAGCTTTATTTAAGCTTGAATGCAGTAAAACATGATCGTTTCAAAGGAATGCCCATGCTGTCCTATATGCGTAAAAACGCGAAAAGCCCCGTCATCAAAGTCCTGCTGGTCGGCGTCGCCTTAAGTTTCATTATCGGCTTCGGCGCATCGTACTTTTTAAAATCCGTGAGAAAAGCCGGAACGCAGCATATCGACAGCGTCGCCAAAGTCGCCGACGTGGATATCTCCCGCAGGCAGTACATCGAGCAAGTCGAGCAGGCCAAGCGCCGTTACCGCGCCCAGGGCTTCGGCGAGGATCAGGAAATTTTCAAATCGCCGTTTTTCATGCGTTCCGTCCTGAACAATCTTATCGATATGGTGGTGATTCGCCTGGCGGCGCAGGATATGGGGATCGAAATTTCCAACGAAGAGGTCGCCAACTATCTGAGGCGCAGCGGCATGTTCGTCAGCAAAGGAAAATTCAACAGGCAAAGAATGCTCAATTTCCTGCGCCGCAGCGGACAATCCCTGGAGGATTTCGAGAACAATATTCGGTTTGAATTGGCAGGATATAAACTTCTCAATCTCCTTCAGTCTTCGATCTTCGCATCCGAAGACGAGGTCTGGAAGGAATATCAGGCCAAGAACGAAAAAGTGGCTCTGCGTGTGATTCGTATGGACAAAAAAGCCGTCCCGTTCGATCCCGCTTCCCTTGGCGACGATGAAATGAAAAAAGCCTATGACGAATCCCCGGAGGATTTTCGCAGGCCCGAAAAAAGGCGGCTGAATTACGTCGCCTTTGACGTCAACGACTACATCGAGGACGTGGACTTAAGCGACCAGGATATTCGGAGCTATTACGACAACAACCAGGATCATTATCGCGCGCCGGAAATGGCCCGTTACCGCCAGATCATCATGCGTTTTGCCGACGGCGCCAAAGAAAAAGCCCAGGCCAAAGTCAAAGAGAAGATTGAATCGATCCGCAAACAGATTGTCGAGCAGGGCGCCGACTTTGCCGAACTGGCGAAGAAATACAGCGAAGATGAAACAACTTCCGAAAGCGGCGGCGACGCGGGATGGCAGGCGAAGTCCGGCGGAATCAGCGGCATCAAGAACAAGGCCTTTGCCATGAGCAAGGGCGATGTCTCCGAAGTCATCGACATCCCGGGCGGCGTGGCTTTGATCAAGCTGGAAGGGCGCCGGGAGGCCGGTACGCGGCCTTTCGATGAAGTCAAAGAGCGCGTGGAGTTGGAAGCCATGCACAATGCGGCCCGCCAACTGGCCGGCAAGGACATCGCCGCGGCTTATTCGGAAATTACGCCCGGAACCGACCTGGTGGAATTCGCGGAGAAAAAAGGTTACGAGACCTCCGCCACGCCGTTTTTCACGGATTCCGGCGACGCCAAGGGCATTGAAAAAGGATTCGAGGTCGCCAAAAGCGCCTTCACCATGACGCTTAACGAAATCGCCGGACCCCACGAGGGTTATTCCCACTGGTACATCTACCAACTGATTGAAATCGAAGAATCCGCGATTCCGCCGTTTGAGGAAATTGAAGACGAAGTCCGCATGAGCGTGGCCTCAAAGCGCGTCGAAGAGCTTTTGACGAAAATGGCCGACGATTATCTGAGCAAGCTGGGCGCCGGCGAAATGACTTTGGACCAGATCGCCGAGGAACTGGGATTGGAGATCATCGACACCGGCAAGTTCTCGGCGTCCGTTTACAGCGTTCCCAAGCTCGGGTACGTCAACGGCCTCGTCGAGGAAGCTTTCGGCGTTTTCCCGCCCGACAAGTATCCGAAACAGGCGGTGGAAAACTCGGGCGAAAGAATCATCTTCGAAGTCGCGGGCCGGGACATCGCCGACCAAAAGGCATTCGAAGCAGAAAAGAATAAACTGCAAAACGAATTCATGAAACAAAAATACATGGGCTTCATGACGCAGTGGATTCAGGGGCTTCGCGAGCGGTATCCGGTGGTGGAAAACCAGGAATTCTGGAGCAAAATCGCGCAGGATCAATAAACGTTGACTTTATTGGCCGACTTTTGATATAAACCTGCGCCGGTGCGATGGCCGACTTAAAAAGCCGGTTATGTTTTCGGGGCTGTAGCTCAGCTGGAAGAGCGCTTGAATGGCATTCAAGAGGTCGACGGTTCGATCCCGTTCAGCTCCAATTCAGTAAAATCAAATAGTCAGGCAATTCCCTAATAAAATGAGTTGCCCCATATTTTGAAAAACCCGTTTTTTCTCGATAATCATATGCTCACGAATTGTTACATGTAGGTTGACTCATCACGGAAAAGCATTCCAAATGGTACGGTGATTGCTATCTCCATTGACGATGGAAGCCAGAGTGCAAAAATCAGGGTTATCAATATTCACCACGCAAGCGGCTTCCTTTCTTCTGATTATCATCGCCCTTGCCGCCGCGTTCAGCGTATTCTTTTTCTCCACGGCCAAAAGTCACCTGGAGCGTCAGGTCGGCGCAAAACTCATGGATATCGCCAGAATTTCAGCGCGAAACGCCCCTTTTGAGCGGCTGGATCTGATCAAAATCGGCGACGATGAAAGCCGCATGGTTTTGAGGTTGAAAGAAAAGCTCGGGGAAATCAGGGAGGCCGCGGGCGTGGAAAATATCATTATCTTCGGGACGGACCGGCGCTCGCTGCTGGACTTGCGCCCCGGCTACGCAATCGGAAGCGCCTGCGATCTGCCTCGTTTCGATGAATCATTTACGGCCGGGCTCGGCCGCGGTCAGGCCGTCAGTTCCCGAAGTTACCGCTCGCCGGCGGGAAAATTCTTTATCTCGGCCTACGCGCCGATTTTGAATCCGAACGGTGAATTATTCGCTATTGTCGGAGTCGACGGCGGAGCCGGCGAAGTCGGCATCATCGAACAGATGCGCACGCGCCTGTATTGGATTGCCGCCTTACTGGCCGTATTCGCCTCCATCTTCGCCCTCTTTCTCGCCAGGACGTTGACCCGGCCGATCCGCGGAATCTCGGAAACGGCAAAGCGAATCGGCGGCGGAGATTATGAAGCGCGCGTGCTTCTTCCCGCAACCGCGGAATTGCGCACCATGGCGGATTCAATCAATGCCATGGCCCGGCAGGTGCAAATGCGCGATAAACAGCTCAAGGAAATGTCCGCCAACGTCGCGCATGAAATCCGCAATCCCTTAAACTCGCTGAAGCTCCAACTGACCCTGCTGGGCGAGGAACTGGGAGATGTCATCGACGGCCCGCCGCCCGAATCTTTGGAAACACTTCATCATGAAATCGCCAAACTCAACCGTTTCCTAACCGAATTTCTGACGTACTCGCGATCCATCACACTGGTTCGAAACAAGGTCTCCCCCGCGGATCTGGCGGTAAACGCGGCGGAAATGGCGGCCGGGGAAGCCACGGAGCAGGAAGTGGCAATCAAAGTCGCCGCGGAAGCGCTTCTCCCGGACCTGTTTGTCGACCGGGATCGATTGGAACAGTCTTTGCTTAATATTGTCTTAAACGCCGTGCAGGCCTCCGGCCCAAACGGTCGCGTGGACATCAAAGTCAGAAACGCGAAAGACGGAGCATTCGTGGAATTCATCACAACGGACAATGGTTTCGGAATACAAAATGACCGCCTGGAAGAAATTTTCGAGCCCTTCTATACGACGAAAGAAAGCGGCACGGGACTCGGTCTTTCCAATGCCCGGCGCATCATCCACGAACACGGCGGAACGATCACCGCGCGAAATCTCCCACAGGGCGGCGCTGAAATCAGCGTCCGGATTCCCTCGAATCAATCCATGAAAGAGGAAGTGTAGAATGGCCACCTTCCTGATTGTCGACGACAACAAAAGCGCCGCGAACGCATTGTGCGCATTGGTGCAGCGCAGGGGGCACGAGACCTTCGCGGCATACGACGGCTTGCAGGCGTTATCCGTATTGAAAGCCGAATCAATCGACATCCTCGTCACGGATTTAAAGATGCCGAATATGGACGGGATGCGCCTTTTACAGAAAGTTCGGGAAAGCCGGCCCGAAATCGTTGTCATCGTCGTGACCGCACACGGCAGCGTGGAAGCGGCCGTCGAAGCCATGAAACTCGGCGCCTTCGATTTCGTCACCAAACCGCTGGACAACAATGAATTGCAGGTGAAGTTCGCAAAGGCGGTGGCGCAGCGGGAAATGTCCCTGAAGATGGAGCGCCTCAGCGCGCAGATCGATTCTTATGAAGCGGACAACGCGTACCGTTACGGCATGGGTGAAATTATCGGCGCCAGCGCGCCCATGAAAGAAGTGTTTGAAACTATAAACAAGGTCGCTCCCACGGATTCGACGGTTTTGATCTTCGGCGAAAGCGGAACGGGCAAGGAACTCGTGGCCCGGGCCATACATCAAAAAAGCCGACGGCCGAAGGGCCCCTTTATCAGCGTTCACTGCGCCGCCTATGCCGAAGGGATTTTGGAAAGCGAGCTTTTCGGCCATGAACGCGGAGCATTCACCGGCGCCGTGGCGCGAAAAATCGGGCGCTTCGAACTGGCGGATAGAGGCACTTTCTTCCTGGACGAGGTGGGAGAAATCCCGGGCGGCATCCAGACGAAACTGCTGCGCGTGATCCAGGAAAAAGAATTCGAAAGGGTCGGCGGCTCCAGAACCTTGAAGGTTGACATCCGCCTGGTCTCGGCGACCAACAAGAATCTGCACGAGGCCATCGCAAAAAGCGAATTTCGCGAGGATCTGTTTTACCGGCTCAATATATTCGCCATCGACCTGCCGCCTTTAAGGGAAAGAAAAGACGATATCCCTCTTCTGGTCGAAGACTTCATCAAACGTGAGGCGCAGCGTCTGGGCCGCGCGGTCAAAGGGCCTTCCCCTCGGGCGCTGCACGCGCTGATGGACTATGACTGGCCGGGAAACGTGCGGGAATTGAAAAATATCATCGAGCGGGCCGCCGTCCTGGCGCAGGGAGAAGAAATCGAGGTTTCGCATCTTCCGCCAATGCTTTCCGCTTCGACCACGTCCTATGTCGCGCTGCCCGAAGAGGACCTGGATTTCGACAGGGAAATGGAAAATTTCGAAAAGCGTCTGATATTCCACGCTTATGAGAAATCCGGCGGCGTCAAGGCCCAGGCGGCCAAGATGCTCGGCATCGACCGCAATCGCTTTCGTTACAAGCTGGAAAAATACGGGATCGAGGACTGATGACCGTATTTCGCCAAATAATGATTTTATTCATCGTCATCGCCCTGTCGGCGACCTGGTGCGAACTGTCATTCGGCGATGAAATCAGCGATTCCGCGACGGCCTGGAAACGATGGAAGGACATTTCCGCCGCCATCGCCCTGCGTGAACTGGACGGCCCCGATGACATTATTGAGAAAGCAGAAATTATCGACGACCGCGTGGATGAGCTCCGCCGGGAAAACGAACGCTTGAAAAAGGAAATCCTAAAGCGCCGGCAAAGGCTCGACGGTCTCTTAAGTCAAAAAGACAGCCTGCAGGGCATTGCCGATATTAAGATGGGCGGGGATTTCCAAATGAGGCAAAATCTCAGCGATATTTCCGACCGAATTCAAGCGACCACCGGTCAAATCGAAGCCTACGGAAATTCTCAGGCTGAACTGGAAAAGCAAATCAATCGGATGAGTAAACTGGCGATGTCGTATCGGGAAAAAGCCCGACTTCTTCATATCAAGGAGGGCGGAGCATTATGAGACTGTCGGCATATTTATTTCTCATTCTCGGACTGTTATTGGCGCCCGCGGCAGGCATGGCCGAGGATTCGGAAGAGAAGATCATCGTCAGGGGACAGGTCAGCGTTGCCGGCAAATATGATTCCAACGTCGACCTGATCAGCAAGGAAGTGAATGACGACCCGAATATCGACGATGAAATCGACGACGCATGGATTACGGAAATCTCTACCTGGATACTTGTCACGTCGCCGTGGAACTCGCCTTTGCTGATGAAACTGGAATTGTACGGCCTTGCCGACCTCCACGTCGAGGCTCCCGAAGACAGTTGGGCGTTGGGGCGCGGCAACCTGGAGATGGGATATAAATTCGGGAAAAATACATTGAGTATCTCAAACGAGTCGGCCTATTTCACGGAACCGGACGATACGGATTTCGACAACTACCGCAACTCGGCGGCGGTTTTCTATAAAAGAACTCTCTCCGATAAATGGCAGGCCAAGGCCGGATATATCAATACCCTTCATCTGTACACGCAAAACGATCGTCTCGACCACATGGCCCACGGGGGCCTGTCAGAGCTTCAAACGACCTGGGACACAGCGCTTACAACGTACTATCGCTTTACGTATCATCAATTCCAGGGACTGGATCACGGCAGCGGCAATGAGGATGAAAGTATCGTGCAGGCAGGGCGACGGATGACCGGGGAAATCGGTTTCGAGTCGTTTTTTAAGGCGAAAAACTTTTTCACCGGTTCATATGCCTATCAATCGGATAAAAACGATAACGAGGTCTTGGATGAAATCGGCGAGATCAAAGGGGAAGATGAGAGCCTGGAAAGCGACGACGAATTCAACAACCACAAGCACAAAGGAATGCTTTTATTCCACCATCGCTTCAACGACAGATTCAGTATCGCTTTTTATGAGGAATTCATACACAAAACGGTGCTTGCCGAAACGGATGAATATGACGGCGACCGCGTCGACCTGCTTTTTTGTACTTCCTCCTGGTTTAACGTACGTCTCTGGAAAAAACTGTACGCAAAAACGTTATACCTGTACCGCATGAACGACTCTACATATGACAGAAAAGACTTTCAGGATCATATCGGCCAACTGGGATTAGTTTATCGATTCTATTAATGCTGAATTTTCAGCAGCCGCTGAATTTTCAGCGCATAAAAATCGAGCATTTCATGATGAATCCTCTTATTATGTTAAAAATCATCCGAAAAAAATATTGGCGCGGACTTTGCTTAATATGACCCTAAGAACGAGTATTTCACCCACTGCAACAGGAGGATGCCATGAAAAAATTATTAACCCTGACGCTGCTGGTCATGGCTGCGATGCTTTTTGCCCTGACTTTGAACTGCGGCGATGACGACGATGACGACGATGACGACGACATGACCTTGAACTTCGATCCGGAAGATTTCCAGACGACGGTGGACAACGAGTATTTCCCGCTGACGCCCGGCACGGTGAAAACCTTCGAAGGCGACGACGGCGAAGATGATCTGAAGGTCGTCACCACGGTGCTCGCCGAAACCGAAAACGTCGCGGGCGTGGACTGCACCGTTCTCAAGGAAGAGGAATGGGAAGACGGCGAACTGGTCGAGGTTTCCCTCAACTGGTTCGCGCAGGAAAAATCCACCGGCGATGTCTACTACTTCGGCGAAGCGGTTGATGAATACGAAGACGGCGAAATTGAAGGCCATCCCGGCGCCTGGAGAGTCGGTGACAACGCCGACGCCCCCGGAATGATTTTCCCCGGCGACCCGCAACTCGGCGATACGTTCAATCCGGAGGCCGCTCCCGACGAGGCGGAAGAATCGGCGGAAATCACGGAAACCGGTATGGATTACACGACCCCCTACGGCGACTTCACCGACGTGATCAAAGTCGAGGAACACGACCTGCTGGAAGACGAGGTTGAGTGGAAACTCTACGCCCCGGGCGTGGGCCTCATCTCCGAACTGTACGAAGAAGGCGAAATGCCGCTGACGGAAATGGAATAAACCCGATTTTAAAAAGAACAACGCCCGGTTTCCACCGGGCTTTTTTTGTCAAAAAATTAGCCGCATTATCCCGCAATGAACCCGGGGGCAAAGCACGAATGTAATTAGCCGCCCAGAGCCATCGTTCTCACCAGTTCACGGTAACGGGTTTCCGTGTCGCGACCGAAGTATAGGTCTTCCTCGTAATAATCCGGATGTCCCGGCGCGTGGAAATCACTCAGACGTTCGGTTCACCCCCACGTGCGTGGGGAATACGATCGGGCAAACTTGGCGCGGGTAAACCAGGACGGTTCACCCCCACGTGCGTGGGGAATACGCGGCCTACGCCTTTTGGCGCGCGCCTACGCCGGTTCACCCCCACGTGCGTGGGGAATACAGAACTGTCTGGGTTCCACCGGCACCACCCATCGGTTCACCCCCACGTGCGTGGGGAATACACCCCACAGTGCGTCGGCGGAATACATCCAGCCCGGTTCACCCCCACGTGCGTGGGGAATACTTTTGCATTTTTATTTCCCAGTAAAATCAAGCACGGTTCACCCCCACGTGCGTGGGGAATACGAATAACCATCATTTTTTTCATCGTTACTCCCCGGTTCACCCCCACGTGCGTGGGGAATACCCTGAGAGGGATTTTATTGTTATCGTTTGGATTTAGTAGTATAAATATGACTTCCTGATTTAAAGGCGGGAATGTAAAGGGCCATCTATCGATGAAGAACATTTTCAGCTCCCCGGCGCTCGCGTCGCTGGTCGCCAAAGCCGAGATCGTCAAGGCAAGGCGCAAGGTCCACGCGGGCGCGTGGCGGCGCCGGGACAAACCCAAGCTGGTTCTGATCGAAACGAAACCGCCGGACAAGCACGTCTACTCAAAGTTGAAACTGCCGCGACTGGGCGCGGTGCTTTTGGGAACCATCGCGCGGGATTACGGATGGGACGTCCGCGTGTACGTGGAGGAACTCGCCGAAGTCGATTATGAAGAGGTCCTGACGGCGGACCTGGTGGGCATCTCCTCGACGACCTCCACGGCGCTTCGCTCCTACGCCATCGCCGACGCGGTGCGGACCTTCGACATCCCGGTAGTGATGGGCGGCCCGCACGTTACATTTCTGGTCGAAGAGGCCCTGCAACATTGCGACTACGTGGTGCGCGGAGAGGGCGAGCAGGCCCTGATCGCGCTGATGGACGCCATCTTCGGACGCCGGGAGCTTTCAAGCGTACCCAATCTTTCCTATCGCGACGAAAGCGGCGCCGTTTGCCACAACGAGCAAAGCAGCACCATCGACGATCTGGACAGTTTGCCTTTTCCCGATTTCAATCTCATTAAAGGATTCAAACAAACGCGAAGTTTCTTTCTAAGGCCCATTATTCCCATACAGGCCACGCGGGGCTGCCCCTTCGGGTGCAAATTCTGCTCCGTCATCGGCATGTTCGGGCGCAAAATGCGGTATCGGTCCGTGGACAACGTGATCGAGGAATTGAAGCGACTTGACAATCCGAACACGCACGTATTTTTCTACGACGACAACTTCGCAGCCAATCCGAAATGGACCAAGGATCTGCTCTCGCGGGGACTGCTTAAACAAAACCTATGCAAATCCTGGTCGTCCCAGGTGCGCACCGACGCGGCGCGGGACGACGAATTGCTCGATCTGATGCAGCGCACGAATTGCACCACGGTCTACATCGGCTTCGAATCGGTGAATCCGGACGCTTTAGAGGAAATGAACAAGCATCAGAGCGTGGACGACATGATCAAAGCCGTGACGAAATTTAAAAAACACGGCATCGACAATCACGGCATGTTTATTTTCGGATTCGATACGGACACGAAAAAATCCCTGCTGGAAACCACGCGCTTTGCCGTGCGCAGCGGCATCGGCTCCGTGCAGTTTCTGATTCTCACGCCGCTTCCCGGCACGCCCATGTACGACGAGTTCGTGCGCGACGGGCGCATCACCGTGGATAATTATTCCGTCTACGACGGGCACCACGTGGTGTATCGGCCGGCGAACGTGTCGTCGTGGGATCTCCAATGGGCGCAGATGCGGGCTCACGCCATGTTTTACTCACGCCGCCGGGCGCTCAAGCACATGATCAAAGGTTCCGTGGCGCGCAGTTTCATCTATCTATACGCCCGGGGTTTGAACCGGTACTACGCGCGCACCAACAAATTCTATCTGAAGGCCCTGAAGCTGGCCGAAAAGGCGCGCGGAATGGATCTGAATCTCGATTTCGAGTTCGACCTTTCCGACATCTGGAAACAGGTCGGCGCCGCCGCCGAATCCCTTATTACAGCCTGAAAAAAATCGGAATTGCGAATTCGGAATTCGGAATGTTCGCAATGCCGAAGCCTTACGCGTGTAGAAGCAGTTTTTATTCAGGTCCCGATTCTCGGATCTCGGATTGAAACATTTTCGCCCGGGCAAATCGTGTGTGGCGAAAGCCGCCCCGTTCCAAGAAAGCCAAGCCGAGACCTTCCCTCGCCGTCGACGCCGAGAGTCTGCAAAATGCTTCCAAGAAAAAGATGATGGGGTTTTTTGAAAAGTCCGCTTCAGCTTCGCGACACAATTATTTCACGCCGCTTCCATCCGCTTCCAGTTCGAAGCGCCGAAAGCCCATGTTGTAAAAGTCGCCGTCGAACCAACCGTCGGACAGGCTGCTGACGATCCAGCCGCCCAGATTATCCTCGTCGAGAAACTTGCTCGGAATGACTGTCGGATAACCGGCGTGAAACTCGCGCGTCCAGCCGCCGGTCCATTCCCGCACGGCGAATTTCGTCCACGGCCCCCATGGCTCGGGCGCTTCCCAGAAAATCCATTCGTAAACGGCGCGCGTGGTGTAGATGTATCGGTTGAGCTTCGGCAGATACACCACGCTGCCCTGACAGATTCCGCTGACGTCATTTCGATAAACCGTTTCATCCGTGATGACGGGCGCCTTATCGGCGATGTTAACGGACCACGACGCCTCGCCGCGGTTTAGGCCCGTAAAAAATTCCCAGGCGGACCGGTCCATGATTTTATCCTTCGGGACCCGCGCCAGGTACACGTACGCCTGAAAGAAGTCGTCGGAAAACCGCCAGTTGTAATCCAGGCCGTAAACGTACACGTAGGAATCGAACGCGTACTCGCGGCACTTGCCCTGATCGAGAAAAAATCCCGTCGTGAACAGATAGTCGCTGAACATGGGCGCGTCGCGCGGCACGTCCCAGGTTTCGCCCCCGTCCGGCGTCATGGAAATGGACGCGTTGGGCGCGTACGCGAAAGCTTCCTCCGACAGAAAGTTGGAAAGGTTCTGATAGAACATGTAGATGTCGCCGTCCGCGCATGTCAGGCCCGTCGGCTTGCGTGAGAGGGCCAGCGGCTCCGGCTCCCATTCGTGCGCGATGAAAGGGCCGTACGCCCAGTTCGGAGTTTCGCCCCGCAGCTCCGGCGGGCGCCCGTCGATGACGTTGAACACCACGTCGCCCCAGCCCAGGCCGAATCCCAGGCCGTCGCCGTTGGCGCAGTAAAGCCGGTCGTCGGCGCCCCAGGCGCAGGGCCACAGATCCCCCGTCCACTCAGGCAGCCAGGAATTGACCAGTTGGTAGGTGTTGTAATCCTCCACCGTGATTCCGGTCAGGGGGTAGCTGTAATCGGGCAGGGGATAATCGTCATCCGTCATGGAAGTATCGTCATCCACGTCGTCATTCGCGTCGTCGTTAACCGTATCGTCGTCCGGAGCGGAATCGTCATCCGCTGACGTATCGTCGTCATCGTCTTCCGGGTAGGGTAGGGCGTCGGGGCTCTCGTCGTCGTCATCGTCGCCGCAGCCGGCGGCCGACAAAATGAAGACGACGCAAAAAAGCGCCAGTATCGCGAAAACGGTTTCTTTCATGCGTGTATTGTAACCCGCCCGGATATGATGAGTAAACGGTTATTGCGCGGCGCGCTTATTTCCAGTGGATGATTTTTTCTTCCAGCTTGTCCAGGCCGACGGAAAGAATAATTCCGATGGTGGAAATCGTCGCCAGGCACACGTAGATGTCCTTGATGAGGTAGGTTTCCCAGCTCATCCAGATCCTGAAGCCGATCCCCGCGTTGGCCGCCACCATTTCCGCCGCCACGATCAGGATCAGACCGTATCCCACGCCCAGTTTGAGGCCGGTAAAAACTCCCGGCAGGCTGGCGGGTAAAATGATGCTTTTAAAAACTTCCATCCGGCTGATGCGAAAAACCCGCGCCACCTCGAAATGAATTTTCGGAATCTGGCCTACGCCGGCGTACGTGTTGATCAGCGACAGGAAGAACACGCCGATGGCCACCACCATGATGTTCGCAAAATTGCCCAGGCCGAAAATGATGAGAAGCAGCGGCAGAATGGCGATTTTAGGAATCGGGTACGTGAGCGCCACGAGGGGCGAGAAAAACGCCCGGGCCGTGCGGGACAGGCCCATGATCATGCCCAGGATCGCGCCGGGAATAAAACCCAGGGCGACGCCCGCGGCGATCCGCCACATGGATGAACCGATGTCGATGTAAAATTTATCTTCGACAAACAGCGGGATGAACTGCTTGAGGATCTGCGTAGGCGGCGGAAAAAATCGCGCGTCGATAATGCCCGTGCGGGCGCTGATTTCCCAAAGGAATAAAACGAAGAACGGACTGGAGATGTAGATGATTCGATAACGCAGGTTTTCCATTTTTGTGGACGTCGGCATGTCAGACCTCCAGTCCGCGCATGCGCGAAATGCGGTCGTTGTCCCCGGATTTCATTCGTCCTTCGCTTTCCAAGGCCTGCGCCTTTTCGATCTCCTCCTTCAAATCCTCTGTAATGCTCACGACGGTTTTTCCGAACTCGGCGTTCTTGCGCAGCTCCACCACGTTCCGAGGCCTGGGAAAATCGCAGACCACCTCCCGCTTGAACCGTCCCGGCCCCGCGGTCATGACCATCACCCGGTCGCCCAGCGTGACGGCTTCGTTAATGTTGTGCGTGACGAAAATGATTGTCTGGCGGCTTTCGGTCCACAGTTCGAGAAGAAGCTGATGCAGAACCATGCGGTTTTGATAATCGAGAAAAACGAAAGGTTCGTCCATCAGCAGCAATTGCGGATACACGCAAAAAGCCCTGATCAAAGACACGCGCTGCTTCATCCCGCCGGACAGTTGATTGGGATAGAAGCGCCGGAATTTCGCCAGGCCCACGGCGTCGAGAAAGCGCGTGATGATTTCATCGTGCCGGCCGTTTTCGATGGCCGCGGCTTTTAAGACGAAGCGCAAGTTGTTTTCCACGTTCATCCACGGGTACAGACCGTGCTGTTGAAAGACCATCGCCAGGGGCGTTGTTTTTTCCTTGTCTTCATAATCGATCGAAAGTGTCCCCGTGCTCGGTGCGTCCAGGCCAGCCAGCGTGCGCAGCAGCGTCGTCTTTCCACAGCCCGAAGGCCCGACCAGGCAGACGAATTCTCCACGGCGCACTTCCAGGTTCAAATCCTCGAAGGCCTGCACGGCGTCGGGACCTTCCCCGAACCGCTTGTCGAGACCGTCAATGCGAAGAATAATATCGCTTGAGTCGGGCATGAAATATGTATTCCCCCAAGAAAAGCCTTAACCCGCCGCCAATCTATCAGGGATGAGTCTATGAGTCAAATATGATATAAAATATATCATATTATAAATATCGCATTTGTGCGAAATCAACCGATTCGTTCAAAAGCCCCCGGCGCGTTGTATCGTTTGGCCATATCGATATAGAGCTGTTTTCCGAATCCCCAGATGGTTTTGTGTTTGTCGTTCACGTCGCCTTTAACGGTTGCGGGAACGCCCACGACGATTTTTTCCGCCGGGATTTGCTGGCTGTTTTTCACCAGGCTCATTTCGGCCACGATGGCCCATGATCCCACCGTGGAATAGTCGGATATCGTCGCGCGCATTCCGATCACCGCGTCGTCTTCAATGTGCGCGTTGTGGATCATGGCGCCGTGCCCCACGGTGACGCGCCGGCCGAAAATTGTTTTATCGTCGGGTCTGGCGTGCACGATGACTCCCTCCTCGATGGCCGTCCCGTCGCCGATGACGATGGTCCCGTAATCGCCGCGCAATATCGCTCCGTGGCCGATATAGCAGTTGTCCCCGATTCGCACATCGCCGATCACCAGGGCGCTTTCGGCGACGAATGCGCCGGCGCCGATGACGGGTGCGCGGTCTTCAAATCGATATAAAGCCATGTTCTCTCCGAAAGTTCGTTGATGCGCTTCGCGGTCGAATATAGCTTCAACGGAAAATAAAATTTAAGCAATGCAAACGCAAAAACACTTTAAGAAAGCATAAGCGGGCCGGTTTTCGGGCCGGCGAAAAAAATCTTCATTATGTCATATATGTAAATAATCACGCAATTCTGGGATCCATTAAGAAACATTTGCCAAGTCAGTCGCAAGCCATTAATCTATGCGATGGTTTTTCATAAAACCGTCCGGGCGCGCCTTTGTGGGGATAAGCGCCGATTAATTCGGAGATATTATGCCGCCGATCATGGCTGATCCATTTGAGCATCAGACGGGTTTTCACTGCGCGACGACCGCTTTGCGACTATTGTTGAAGCACTTCGGCGTCGATTTGTCCGAACCCATGTGCCTGGGTCTGGGCATGGGCCTGAATTTCTTTTACGGCGAAGGCGAGGAGTTCAATCCGACCCGTTGCTTCATGCCCAGAAGCGGAGTCCTGGAAGAGGATTTCTTTCGCATCCTTCGAATCAAAGCTCCCATGAAGCGCCATGACAACGCCGAGCAATCCTGGCCGGGCATCAAGGCTTTGGTCGAAAAGCAGCATCCGGTGCTGGTGCAGGTGGATATCGAGGGTCTGCCCTATTACAACACGCGCACGCATTTCGCCGGGCACAAGATTCTGGTCGCCGGATTCGATCCGGAAACCGAGGACGTTTTTATCTCCGACAGCGAGTTTCCCGATCTGCAGGTCGTAACCCTCGACCAGATACAAAGAGCCCGGTTTTTCCCCGACATGCCATGGGACCTGAGTTATCAGTGGTGGGATTTAAGCGCCGTCAAAGTCATCGCCCCTCTGGAAGAGGCGGCGCCGCGGGCTCTGACGGAATGCGCGGGCAGGATTGTCAAAGACGAGACGGGGCTGTTCGGCATCCCCGCCATGCGGCGCATGGCCGGGGCGATGCCCGCCTGGAGTCAGGCGGAGGACTGGCAGTGGTGCGCGCGTTTTGGATACCAGATTATTGAAAAACGGGGCACGGGCGGGGGCGCCTTTCGGACAAAGTACGCCGAATTTCTGAAAGAAGCTGAAAGTTACGATCCCCGCATAGAAAAACTCAAGTTAACGCGGCGAATGACGGAAATCGCGGCGGGTTGGACGGCCCTGGCCGAGATGCTTATGCAGATCAGCGATCTTCAGCAGCCCAGCGGATTCGACGAAGCGGCGAAAATCTTCGGCAAGATCGCCGATGAGGAAGAATCCTTCTTCAGCGATGTCATAAAAAGCGCCTGACGCGAAATATCGAGAGCATCAATCAGCATGGACAAGCGCCCTCGCAAGCTCGGGCTCAAGAAGCTTGTCCACGCCGCCCACCGACTATGATAATTGCACATGGCGGTTGCCTCGCGTTGTGCTTGCCGTCGCCATTTGATATGACAGGATACCAAATTTTGACTCGGGAGAATGAAGGTGGCTGGAACCAGGGATAAGATCGAGGATTTCAAGGCGAAGCTCGACGCCGTCAGGCGGATGGGCGGCGAAAAAAGAGTGGAATCGCAAAAAAGCCGGGGCAAACTCAGCGCCCGTGAGCGCATGCAAAAATTTTTCGACGGCGGTGAATTTACCGAACTGGACGCCTTCGTGAAACATCGCTGCGCCAACTTCGGCATGGAGACAAAAGATATCGCCGCCGAAGGCGTGGTCACGGGATTCGGACCCGTGAACGGCAGGACCGTTTTCGCCTATGCGCAGGATTTTACATCACAGGGCGGCAGCCTGGGCGAAATGCACGCCATGAAAATCGCCAAAGTGCAGGACCTGGCCCTTAAGGCCGGAGCGCCGGTGGTCGGATTCAACGATTCCGGCGGCGCACGCATTCAGGAAGGCGTGGACGCGCTGGCGGGCTACGGGGAAATCTTCTTTCGCAACTCCGCCGCCTCGGGAACGATCCCGCAGATATCGTCCATCATGGGACCGTGCGCGGGCGGGGCGGTCTACTCCCCGGCCATGACCGACTTCATTTTGATGACGCGCAAAAGCGCATACATGTTCATCACCGGCCCCAAGGTCATCGAATCCGTGACCGGCGAGCAGATCGACGCCGAGGCTCTCGGAGGCGCCGACGTGCACGCCGGAACAACGGGCGTCTGCCACTTCGCCTGCGATTCCGACGAGGAGAACATCGAGACGGTCCGCGAACTTCTGTCGTACATTCCTTCGAACAATATGGAGGATCCGCCCTTCGTGGATTCGGGTGATCCGCATGACAGGCCGGCGCCCGAGCTCGACGAAATTATTCCCGACGAGCCCGGCGCGAGCTACAACATGTATGACGTGATATCGTCCATCGTGGACGACGGACAATACATCGAGCCCCACGCCGCGTACGCGCAAAACATCATCACGTGCCTGGCCCGCCTGGGCGGACGCTCCATCGGCATCATCGCCAACCAACCGGCGTTTCTGGCCGGGTGCCTGGACGTGGATGCGTCGGACAAATCCACGCGCTTTATCCGATTCTGCGACGCCTTCAACATCCCGCTTTTGACCATCGCCGACGTGCCGGGATTTCTGCCGGGAGTCAACCAGGAGCATATGGGCATCATCCGCCACGGGGCCAAGATGCTCTGGTGCTACTCGGAAGCCACCGTGCCGAAGATGACGCTGGTGACGCGCAAGGATTACGGCGGCAGCTATCTAGCCATGTGCTCCAAGCACCAGGGCGCGGATTTCGTGGTCGCCTGGCCGACGGCGGAAATCGCCGTGATGGGCGCCGAGGGCGCCGTGAACATTCTTTACGCCAAAGAAATCAAGGGCGCGGAGGATCCCAAGGCCATGCGGGACGAAAAACTCCAGGAGTACCGCGATCTGTTTTATTCGCCGTACATCGCCGCGGCGCGGGGATACGTGGATACGGTGATCGAGCCGGGCAAAACCCGTTCGGTTCTCATCAAAGCCCTGAATTCCTTGAGCACGAAAAGGGAAACGCGCCCGCCGAAAAAACACGGCAACATTCCCATGTAAGGACTTTCACCGCATGCAAGCGAAAATTCCCAAGGAAAAGGTCGCCGCGATTGCCGCCGCGGTAACCGCTTACATGGCGCAGGGCTCCGGCACGAAAGTCGCGTCGCCGATGCCGGCGCAACGCACTTCGCCGTGGGCCCTTGCCGGGCGGCAGGAGGCGATGCGGACGCGACAAATGATGCAAAGAAGGATCATGCGATAAACGCCATTTTTTGAAAGGGACCGACCATGACGGAAAATCACGCCGCCGGACGGCCTGTGAAAATAACGGACACCACGCTGCGCGACGCGCATCAGAGCCTGATCGCCACGCGCCTGAAGACCGACGACATCATCAAGATTGCCGGGAAGCTCGACGAGGTCGGCTTTTATTCCCTGGAAGTTTGGGGCGGAGCCACCTTCGACGTAATGATTCGCTACATGGCGGAAAATCCCTTCGACCGCTTACGCAAGCTCAACGAGGCGTCGCCGAAAACGCCTCTGCAAATGCTTCTTCGCGGGCAGAACCTCGTGGGCTACCGGCATTATCCCGACGACGTGGTGCGCGAATTTGTCGCTCGCGCCGCCGAGGCGGGCGTGGATATCTTCCGCGTTTTCGACGCTCTGAACGATCCGCGCAACATTGAAACGTCGGCGAAGGCCATTTTGAAAGCCGGCAAGCATTTCCAGGCCGCCATATGTTTCTCGGTGACGGATCGAAGAATCGGCGGGCCGGTTTATAACGAAAAATACTACGCCGAAAAAGTCCGGCGCTTCGTCGAACTCGGCGCAAACAGCCTTTGCATCAAGGATATGGCGGGACTCATCACGCCGCATGACGCCTATAATCTGGTGTCTTTGATGAAATCCGAATCCAATTTGCCGGTGCAGCTCCACACGCACATGACCAGCGGCATGGGCGCCATGTCATATCTTCGCGCCGTGGACGCGGGCGTGGACGTGGTGGATTGCGCCCTGGCCTCCATGGCGGGCAAAACCAGCCAGCCCGCCGCCGAAGCCGTCATCGTGGCTTTGGACGGCGAGCCCCGGGATACGGGACTGGACGTCAAGTTGCTTTCCGGCATCAACGAATCCATCGAAATGATTCTGCCGCGCTACGAGCGGTTCAAGGACAACCTGCACGCTTCGCTGATCGACGCCGAGATTCTGATTCATCAGATCCCCGGCGGCATGCACAGCAACATGATCAACCAGCTCAAAGAGGCCGACGCGCTGCTTCGCCTGCCGGAGGTGCTGGATGAAGTGCCGAAGGTGCGCGCCGAACTCGGAACGCCCCCGCTGGTCACGCCGTCGAGCCAGATCATCGGCACGCAGTCCGTCATGAACGTCCTTTTGGGGCGTTATAAAATGATCAGCGAGGAAGTGCAGGAACTTTGCTACGGACTCTACGGCAAAACCCCCGCGCCCATCGACCCGGAGATTCAAAAGCTGTGCCTGAAAGGGTACTCGCGGGGCGAGACTCCGGTGACCGGGCGCGCGGCGGATTATCTCGATCCCGAATATGACGCCGCCGTCGCCAAAGTCAAAGAGCTATACAAAGCCGCGGGCAAAAGCGAGCAGCCCGACAAGGATCACGTACTCATCGTGGCGCTTTATCCCCGCCGGGGCGAGGCGCTGTTGAATTGGCTTCTCGGCCTGTCCGACGAAAAACCCGGCGAGGCGAAATTCCAGAAAGCGCCCGCGGCGGATGGCGGGCAGCAGCAGGCAACCCAAGAGCCGGAAGAGGCTTTGGGTCCCGGCGCGCAGAGTTTCCGCGTTGCCGTGGACGGCGAAGTGTATGATGTCATGGTGGAAGCCGGCGGAGATTTTGTGATCAATTCCGGCGCCGCGCCCGCCGTTCGCGTTCCCGCCGCTCCCCGCAAAGCAAGGCCCGCGCCGAAGACCCGACCCAGACCCGCGGCGCCCGCGCCGAAGGCGGCGCCGACGCCGGCTGCCGGCGGCGATTCCAAAAGCCTTCTCGCTCCCATGCCGGGAACGGTTTTGGCTTACCTGGTCAGCGTGGGTGATGAAGTGACGGCCGGGCAGCCCGTCGTCACGCTGGAAGCCATGAAGATGGAAAACAAGCTGCCGGCGCCCGCGGCGGGCAGGGTGGTCTCCCTCGGTCCGGACAAAGGATCTTCCGTCGCCCGCGGCGAAGTGCTTGTCGTATTCGAATAATTCGTTGAATCAAAAGTTATTTTCCACCGGACGATTTTCCCGGTTCGCTTCCTGTCGAATGGGCCTGTTCGCATCGTTTGACGGCGCTTTGTTCATAAGCGGCGGCTGTGGCTTTGACGTTGTCCAGCAGTTTGTTGATCGGACCGTCGCCCCCGCTGGGTTTCCATACTCTTTCCTTTTTCTTTTTCATTTCCTCGGACATCAATGTCGGAGGCGGCGGCTCGCTGCCGAGATCAAGAGCCGTCAGCGCCTGCTTGTAACGGTCGTTCATTCCCGTTTGCAAAGACTCGACGTTTTCCTTGGCCGCCGTGAGCAGTTCCTGCGGGGAAAGGGAAACTTCCGGGGAGGAGTTTTCGGAATTCGAAGCGGCAGAGCCGGTATGGGAGATAATGCTATTGAGTCGCGCGATTTTTTCGCGGCGGCTTTTCAGATACAAGGTATACAGGACGCTGACGATGGTCATGGCGATGAGAAACTGTATGATCAGTCTTTTCATGGCGTGCCGATCCCGTTGATCCTTGCCATCGGATCATCCCGTTAATTCAAAATCCGTTCCGCCGCATTCGGCGCAAACCTTGGCGAATGCCGGAACCCGTCCAGACCATTCGCATTTCGCGCATTTGACATGCAGAATCTCGATTTTTTCCATCGTTCTTTCGACTTCTTCTTCGTTGGGTTTTAGATATAGTCGAAGAGTTTTAATCAGCGATAAAAACGCCAGGACAAAAATGACGCCGACAACGACGTGCAAAATGAATTCGAAAAGATGCTGGCCCAGCGGTTCGTAGCGCGCCATGGCCAGGTTGTCGACAAGACTTAATCCGTACTGGCTTGCCGTATTTTCCATAATTTATACCTCACGCGGTCATTGTATTTTCATGGCATTAAGTATCAACGGAACGGCCTGAATGTCAACGCGAAATTCATGGCCCGTCTCCGGTGGGCGATGCGCCGTCGCCGCCGAATAAGATTATGCGTTTGGAAGATGGAATTCACAAGCGGCGGCGCCGGATTTATTTTGGACACAGGAAAATGGCTTGCGTCAAAGATTGCCGCGCAATATCCGATGGAAGAAATCAAACGGCTTGACCTGCGCAAGTGATTGACCGCCCGCCCCGCATCGTATAAAAGCCTCTTTGCACCTTGGGGTTGTAGCTCAGCTGGATAGAGCATCAGGCTTCGAACCTGAGAGTCGGGGGTTCGAATCCCTCCAGCCCCGCTTAATAAAATCAGGAACTTAGGCTATTTTCACTTTGGTGATAATTTTTGCGGAGTCACCAATAAGTCACCAAGAAAATTGCAGATTCATCCGTTCTGCGAATAAAAAAATGGTTCTTCGGAGATTACCGTACTTTAACACCCGCTTCTCAAACTTTGCGAAGAAGAAAAATTATTTTTCGCCGCCTTAAAAGGGTGGTCGTCGATCCTTGACATTTCCTTTGGGATGGAAAAGCCCGTCATTTAAGGTTTTGAAAGGACATTTCCCTATTTGGGCGTCAGGAGACCGCGATAAAGCCGCCAATAAATCACCGAATTGTCGACATTTCTTCCGATCCATTTATCTTGAAGGGATTGCCCGCGACGTCGATCAAAAACGTCCTTTCAAAACCTATGAGCAAAAATTCCATCCCAAAGGCAATGTCAAGGACGAAAAATAATTTTCTTCTTCATTTCATGATGAAGTACGGTAATCTTCGATGAACCAAAAAAATAGATCAAGTAGGGATTCACCGCTGTATATAGAAGTGCGTCATGGCCTGAAAAACAAGGATTTCGCCATTTTAGTGTTTATGGCGGTTCGTGGAAGTTCGCCCGGGTTGCTGTCAAATTTGCTGTCAAAAAAGTTAGTCCGAGCTAAATCCACGGCCTCTGGCCGTGTGACCCAAAGAGGTTCGACCGATCCGTGGTGAAAAAAGGTAGGCTCTCCATCCGGGAAGGCCCCAAGGGGCAGGAAGGAGAACCTACGATGCACGATTGGAGCAGTTTATCTCATGTCCGTTGGGAATGTAAGTACCACGTTGTTTTCATCCCGAAATATCGGCAAAAGGTGCTTTTCTGGCGCTTGCGGAAACAGATAGGAAGAATCATCCGTGAACTGTGCGATCAGCGAGGTGTGTAATTGGTCGAGGGCAACGCCAGCATAGATCACGTCCATTTGTGCCTGAGCATACCCCCGAAGTATAGTGTGGCGCATACGATAGGTTTTATCAAAGGGAAGAGCGCGGTGCGGATTCACCGTCAATTGTTGCAGGAGAAGCGGATGACGGGATTGCATTTTTGGGCCACCGGTTACTGCGTAAGCACGGTGGGATTGGACGAGGCCCGGATTCGCAGGTACATTCGCGATCAGGAAGAGATTGAAAACCGGCAAGGAGACTTGGAACTGAAATAACGGCCCCAGCGGGCCTTCCCAACGCCAACGGTCCCCTTGGGGGGACCTTCCTAAACCCACGCCCTATGGGCGTGGTTGATTAGTAGAAAATTCAGTAGATATCCGATAGGACATCTTATCTGCATTGTCATTGCAAATACTCCCATAGATGGCTTGGCGGTGTCCTGGTCACCCAAATAATGGGGGCGGCATCAGCAGCTAAATATCCGTAAAGCATGAATGGTTCACCGGACTCACGCAGTTCAGCCATTTCTTGCCAATACTCCTTATTAATATTGATGCCCGTCTTCGCGCCGAGAGTAACTTTGCAGAACCAGTAATCACCTTTAGGTTTGTCATCGCATTTGGGCAGGCTCTTGACTACAATTTTTATATATAATCCTGTCTTTTCAGCCGCCCGCTGAACGTTAATGGAGCGAACCTCCGTCGCATCAGGATTTTCGTAACCCAATGCGGACAGGCTGGAATAATCAATCGGCTCGGATTTGGAACAACAAATGAATAAAATGGCGAAAATCGCTATGGCAAGCGTTGTCTGCAAGGAGATAAAAACGCGGAATCTTTTCATTTTGTACCTCTTATTTATTATCGTGGGCAATATCATAAAATTTCCGGATTAGCAATAAACAAAAGGAATTTGGCTGGACATGATGGATGAATCCGCTTATCACTTGGAATGCTAATGACAATGCCGAAACGCCATAAAAAACTTCCTCTGCTGATCACCGTGGTTTCGATCATTGCCTTCATTGCGCTTTCGGGATGCAAACGTGAAAGCACCGAAAATGCATCCATAGCCACTGAATCAAGAAAGGCACCGACATCGTCAAAAAACCAGGTGATTTCGACACCAACTCAAATTCCAACTCCTAATCCCGCAACGGTCGCGCAAGTTTCCATGCAGGTTGATCACTTAATCGACAAGGGACGCGCTTTCAAAGCGAGATTTGAAATAAAAAACGCTGGGAATCTTTTTCTGAAAGCGCTGAATCTTGCTGAAGTAAAACTCGGTTCAAATCATCAAAAAACCGTTTTGGCCCATAATGAGTTGGCAAGATTTTATCGCGAAACCGGGAGGCATGATCTGGCGGAACCGCATTTACTTTGTGTTGTCGAAGCGACGCAAAACGTATTGGGCAACCAAAATTCTCTGACGGCGGATATGTACGACATACTCGGCAACTACTATTTCGACAATGGGCGTTATGCCCTGGCGGAACCGCATTTCAAAAAAGCGCTTGGCATCCGCCTCACCCTGCTGGGCGAAAGTCATACGGCGACAGGAACATCTTTTCAGAATATGGGAATGTTATATGGGAAAACGGGACGCTACGGCCTGGCTGAACAATACTACAAGCGTGTTCTGCAAATTGATGAAAAGAACAACGGAAAGATGCATCTTAACACCGCATCAGCTTTAAACAATATTGCGATTTTGTACCGCAACATGAATCGATTGGACGAAGCTGAAGTTCTTTTCAATAAAAGCTTATCGATCACAGAGAGCATTCTCGGCAAAAATCATCCCTTTTCGGCAACAGTTTATGATCATTTAGCTCTGCTATATTCCGGCACGGGACGATTTTCGAAGGCGATTCGGTATCATAAAAAAGCGCTGGCGATATTACGTGAAAAGTATGGCGAGAGTCATCCTGAAATAGCAAATATTTACAATAATCTCGCTTTATCTTTGAGCAGTTCAGGAGATCTTGTATCGGCGGAAAAGTACTATGGCAAGGCCTTGAAATTCAGTATTCAGAAGCTTGGGAAATACCATCCGAACACGCAAAGCACTCTTACAAATCTGCTGTTTCTGTATTGGAGGCAGGAGCGCTGGAAGATGGCGGATAAGGTGTTTCATGCTGTCCGAATGGCGCTGACGGATGCATTGCGCGAAAATCTGAATATCGGAATCAGCGGCGAAGGGATGCAGTTGCTGTCGCGATACGGTTACTATTTTGAACTCCTCGTTTCCTATGGATTAACGAGATCCCACATAAAGGAAACCTATGACATGGTTTCGTCCTGGAAGGGCCTGGCCTATGAATCCGCTGTTAACGTAAATCAGTTGAAGAAGCTGAATCCTGCAGTAAACCAAGTCTATGAAAATCTGTCCGGCACGCTTGCCGAACTATCATCCCTAGTCAATATGCGACAAAGCGTGATTGATCCGCGCAAGAAGCGACATCTTGAAGAAGCGATTGCTCAAAAACAGGGTTTGGCCGAGGAAATGGAGCGGCATCTGAATTCTCTCAGCTATAATTATCGAAATAATCAGAAACTGCTTCAAGTCGATTCCGGCGCAATTTGCCGGGCGGTTCCCACAGATCAGGCACTGGTGGATATTATTCGCTATCGACCGCTTTCGCCAAATAAAAAAACCGGAGCGATGCAATGGGATGAAATAAAGCATTATGCCGCCTTCGTCGTAACAAAAAATAATGTCAAGGCATTTGACCTCGGCAGCGCGGCGGATGTGGATCAAAGGATAGAAAAGTTGCGTCATATGATCGATCCGCAATTCAATTTAGATGTGGACTCGGCAAAGACCGTGGCGAGTATAAACAGTATTGCTCATGAACTTTACCAACTGGCCTTTGCTCCCTACGAATCACTGTTGAAAGAATATGAAATCATCCAGATCAGTCCGGACGGCCTTTTGGCAACCGTGCCTTTTGGCGTGTTCGTCGATCACAAAAGTAAATACCTGATCGAATCCTACGCTTTTTCATACATTGCTTCCGCCAGACAATTGCTGAGAAAAGACCTAAGCGCCAAAGGCATTCGTGAGGCTCTTGTCGTGGGGGATCCTGATTTTGATTTGAGCCCTGCCGCCAATTCAGGCAGCCGGCAGGTCGCTTTGGGTATGGCCAGGGGTGGCGCGTTCAGTGCTGATAGTCCGAAAATCGACGGGCTACCAAGGTTCACGAGACTTCCTGAAACTGCCGATGAAGCGCGGTCTGTCGCTGGGGCATTTGAAGCCTATTCCAATAATAAAACTAAGCTTCTTCTTGGTCCGGGCGCTACGGAAGACAGCGTCAAATCCCTTTCACCGGGCAAAGGCCTGCTGTATTTCTCTACGCATGGATATTTCCGCGCATCGCAACAGGAATCGACGCAAATCAGTTCCTCCAGAACGGCGAATGTTACGCATGAGCAACATTACGGCGTTAAAGTCAATCCCCTGCATGAATGTGGAATCGTCCTTGCAAGCGCAAACAACGCATCGGAAACGGTTGATCCCAATGACGACGGCTTTCTGACCGGCGCTGAAATCATTGCCCTCGATCTTGAAAAAGCTGACTTGGTTATTCTTGCAGCATGCGTGACCGGTCTTGGCGAAGTGCGTGAAGGACAGGGATTGATGGGCTTGCGATACGCATTCAATATCGCCGGAGCCAATACGGTTGTCGCGTCATCATGGCATGTGCCTTCCGCGGAGACAAAAGAATTCATGGAAAGATTGATGCCTGCCGTATTAATGACAGGTAATTGCGCCCGTGAAGTGCAAAGAGTTAAACTTCACATGATACAAACAAGCCGAAAAGAGGCCAGAAGCGAATCACCCTTCTACTGGGGCAGCTTTACCTGTTCAGGAATTGAATAACACTTCATCTGAATATCATAAATCGGTTTAATCAACTAAACAAAACTTGTTTTTATGAACTTTTTCGATATTATTGCCTTGGAAATGACATGCAAACTTTAAACTTGGGTGATTTCAATGAAAACCGTTCTCAGGGTTGGTCGTGATCCGTCTTGCGAAATTCCTATTGCGGATCAATCGGTATCCAGAGTTCACGCCGAATTGGAGTTAACGCCCCAGGGTGATCTATTTGTTGTGGATTTGAACTCATCGAACGGAACATACTTGCTCAAGGGCCCGCAGGCAAAGCAAATCGAACAGGCCGTGGTTTGCGGGGAAGATATTTTGCGTTTCGGAGATTGTGAGTTTCCGGTCAGCGATTTAATCGCCATGGCTCAATCCCAGGGAAAGCCGAAAGCCGCCAAGGTAAAAAAAGCCAAGGCTAAAAAGCTAGAGGGCGACGGATTTCCGATCAGGTGTGAAAATTGCGGCAGTATCAAACATAAAGGAGACGAGTGCCCCGTGTGCGGCGGGAAATCGAGGAGGATCAAATAATGGAAAACAAGCCGACTCGAAGCCGCAGGGCTCTCTACCTGCTGATTTCCACGGGCATCGGAGTATTTGTTATTGCCGTTCTCAGTCTGCTTTTAAGCGGTGAAGGAGAAACGAAAGTCAAAATTGCGACCATACTGCTCGACATGCAGGATAACTCAATTTTTCCATATCCCCTGACCATTCAGAATATCATGACAATATTGTTCGCCTTGGGAATGGGCGATGTGATATTTCGATACACGCAGGCGAAAAAAGAAAGCGCGGCTGTCAACATGAAATTGCTGCCGGAGGATGATCGGACGGTGCTGACCGTCACCGAATTGCCCGTCGTGCGAAAAAAGATCAACGCGGCCCAAAAGGAAACCTCCTTTTTTCTGTGCACATTGATCGACGAATGCATCCTGCGTTTTCACTCCAACCGCTCCATCGATCAGACGCACAGCGTTCTCAATTCTCTGGTGGATTTTGAGATGCACAAAATTGACCTCCGGTATTCAATGCTCAGATATATTTCCTGGGTTTTGCCGACCATCGGCTTTATCGGAACGGTGGTCGGAATAGCCGCCGCCTTGAAACTGGTCGGAGCCAGCGCCGAAAACCTTTCCAGCGGAATAGGCCCTATCGCCGGCACGCTGGGAATCGCGTTCAACACGACGATGCTGGCTCTGGTGGAAAGTGCGATAATCGTGTTTTTCATTCATGTCGTTCAGCAAAAAGAAGAAGAATCAATAAATACCAGTGCAGTTTATTGTCTGCGGAATCTGATCAATCGGCTCTATATTCCCGAGGATGACAAAAAAACAAGATTGGACGCTTGACGGAGTTTTGGACAGATTATTACCGAAAGATAAAAGATGAGAAGGTCGCGAAAAGAAATTAATGTATTCAATATTTCCATGCTGGATGTTATTTGTTCGGCCCTGGGAGCAATTCTCATACTCTTTCTTATCACCATGCAGGCGGAAATGAAGGCCAAGAGCAGTTCCGAGGATTGTCAGCAAAGACAACAGGAGTTGGAGGAAAAAATCCAGAAGGTTCAGGAGGAAAACCTTAAAATACTGGAAGAAAACCTCAAAATACAAAAGGAAAAGGAAGAGATTCAGGAGGAGTTGGAAAAAGCCAATATACCCATGGGCGCGGCAATCGGCATGTGCGAAGTGGGCATTGAGAACGTTATTATCGGATTCAAGGATCACGGCAAAGTCGACGGCGACAGCGCAAAAATCATGCTGGGCAAGGAAGTACTGGATGAAGAACTGAGTTTGCAAAGCGCCTACAGAGATTACGTTGTCAAACTGAAGCCGGGGGCCAATTACATCATTGTTGAGGCCTTAAACGAAGGTTCCATCAGTCCGAACACGGCCAATGTCAGGGTGAATCCATGCCACGATGGCAAGGCCCGCGTCTTTTTGTGGGAAATGTACGAGGGAGAACGTCGAAATATATCCATTGTTTTCAACGGTGGCAATCCGTAACGCGGTTGAATCAGAATCAGATAAGGAGGGCTAACAATGCCTATGGTCAGATGTGACGCCGGACTTCATTTTTACAATTCCGATCAACATACTTTTTGCCCCTATTGCCGTAGCGCCAACGTGGGTGATGCGGGCGTGACGGGAAAGCCGGGCCAAGCCGCCCCCAAGCCGGTCAACCATGGAGCCAATCCCGGAGCCGCCGTCGGAATTCAGGAAGGAGACGGGAAAACCCGGCGAATCAGTCCCGATGGCAAAGCCGACTATGATCCCGTCGTAGGATGGCTGGTGTGCGTCGGCGGTCCCAGCCGAGGAAAGGATTATAGAATTCGGGGAGGGCAAAACATGATCGGCCGTTCGCCGAAAAGCAGAATTCAGATTACCGGTGACGATGCGATCAGCAGGGATAAACAGGCGGTGATCAAGTACGATCATAAAGGATCGGATTTCTGGTTCCTGGACGGTGAAGGATCCAACAACAACTACGTTAACGAGGAACTCGTTCTGCAGCCCGTAAAGTTGAAAAAGCGCGATCTCATCCAACTTGGTGAAACCACCGTGCTTTTCGTCCCCTTGTGCGGGGAGGATTTCAGTTGGGGCGACGAAGGGTGATCCCATGAAAATGAGAAAACCCGGTCTTGCAGCCATCCTGATTTGTTTGTTGATTGCATGTTTGCTTTTAGCCAGGGATTTCGCCATCCCGCCTTACGTCCTGGCGCAGGAAACCCTGGATGATGATTCCGCGGCGGCTCCCGACGGTGCGGCGTTGCCGAACGTCGGTCAAAAAGCACAGGCGCCGCAGGAAGAAAACGCAACATCTCAGGTTCAACACGTTCAAAATCCAGCGCCAGTGTCTGTCACAATCCAGCACGGCGACATCCGGTTTCGATTGCGACAAAGCTTTTCCAACCTTCCTGATCTAAAAATCTGGTTTGAAGTCATAGATGCCGGCGGCCAAATGCTCACCGGCCTAGCTCCTATGAATTTTCAGGCGACGGTGGGAAATGAATCCGCTTCCGTCTCCTCCGTTCAGGCTCTGAGAGAGGCGTCCGATGTTTCGGCCCTGATTCTATTGATCGACCGCTCCGCCTCCATGTCGGGAAAAGCATTTCAGGATGCGACTGCCGCCGCGGAAATGATGGTCGAAAAGATGAATCCCGGTGACCTGATGGCCGTGGCGAGTTTCGGCGATGACTACAGACTCGAAGCCGATTTCACCAGCAATGCGGAATCACTGAAAGAAGCGCTGAAGGCGATCAAGCCCTCGGACAAGCGAACGCGAATGTATGATGCGATTCACTCCGTCATGGCGAAGCTCGATGTGATTGCCGATCCGGCTTTTCCGAAAATGAAAGCCATATTGATCATTTCCGACGGAGACGACGACGGAAGCCGCGCGACAATTGAGGAAATCGAAGATCAGCTGCAAAAAAATCATATACCCATTTTCAGCGTAGGCTATCTGAAAAATCCGGCGGCGAATTTCAATGCGTTGCAGCAACTGGCGAATCTTTCGTGGGGTGTTCACACGAAGCAGAAGGAAGCGGAAGAAATCACGCAGGCTTTCAGCAAATTCCTGGAAAGCATCGGGCAGGGCCAATTGCTGTCGTTGTCATGCGAGGCCTGCGAGGCGGATGGAACGATTCAGAAAGTTTTCCTGCGTTTCAATTATCAGAAGGAAACGTACACGGGAAACATTGCGGCGGATATGATCAGCTTTGCCAAGCCCGCCGTAAAAGCTCCTTTGCCCGAGGCCGCGCCCAGGTGGAAAAACCAATTCCTGCTGGCCGGCTTGATTGGCGCCGCATTATTTATTCTTATCTTGCTCGTCTTTATTTTTCGCGGGTCGAAAGAAGGGGAATCCCTCGATATCGTCCAGCCAGAAATGCCGACACACAAGCTGCAGGAAAAGCCTCCTGCTCCGGCGCCGGTTAAGAAATATGGTCAGGATCCCCTTCGTCTGGTCAAGTTTACGCTGGTCAGTGGCGCCGGTGAACTGCATCCGCCGGGACCGTATCGCATAACATCGGAAGGCGTCATTCTGGGGCGCGAGGGCGACATCCGGCTTGGCGGCGACGGCGAGGTTTCAGCGCGGCACAGCCGATTGCGCCTGGAAGAAGGAATCGTTGTGATCGAGGATCTGGATTCGACGAACGGAACTATTCATAACGGCGGGAAGGTCCAGGAAAGTGAAAGGCTTGAAACCGGCGACGACCTTCAATTCGGCAGAACTCTTTTTCGCGTCGAGATATCCGGCAGATAAATGAAACTTGGTGATTTAGAGATTCTGCTGAGCAACCACCAAGCCCTCGGCGCCAGGCAGCGCCAGGAAGATTACTTCGCCTTTCATATCAGGGATGACGGCCGCGGGAATGCCACTTCGGTTCTACTTGTGCTTACGGACGGCATGGGAGGTCACGAAGGAGGCGATGAGGCCAGCGTCCTGGCGGTCAACGCCTTTACCGAGGCCATGGATAAAGGCGATCCTTCGATGAACCTGGCCGACCGCATGATCCTGGCGGCAAGGGACGCCAATGACGCAGTCCATAGGTATTCACAGGGCGGCGAAATGGGAAGCACACTCGTCGCATTGCATCTTGATCATCAAAGAAGGCAGTGGGTATCTGTTGGCGACAGCCCTATTTTTCGCATTACCGATTCGGGAATTGAGCGGCTCAACCGTGATCATAACATGGGCGCCCGCATGGATGAGCAACTCGCCGAAGGTCTTATCACGCAGGATGAAGCTGATTGGAAAATGGCGGATCGCAAGCTTTTAACCAGCAGCCTGGGCATGGAAGAGCTGGAAGAAGTGGATGTCTCCGATCCCGAACCGATATTAGCCGGGGAAACTTTTATCCTGGCCAGCGACGGCCTGACCGACGCACTGCCCATCGATGAGATCCTGCAAATCGTTTTCAGGAGTCATCCTGAGAGCATCGGCGAAAATCTGGTGGCTGAGGCCATTGCGAAAGAACGCCTGAACCAGGATAATGTTACTGTGTTAAGCATAAATATATCTTCTCCCAAAAAAGATAGAATCAGAAATGTTCTCGATCGATTATTGAAATAGTCTGTTTTGCCGCCTTTAAGGATTCGCTGAAATGATTGTTGATATCAGCCAGATTTCCATGAAAAGAGATCGTAGCGAGAATCAGGATTGCGTCGGAGTATTTCCGACGAAAAAGAAAGACGAAGGCGTTTTTATCGTTGCCGACGGACTCGGAGGGCATCGGGGAGGAGCACTTGCTGCGCAGGCGGCGGTCAACGCCGTGGCGAAACTGCCCTTCGAACGGCGAAGCGGCTGGATAAAGTCGGCTCTGGCCGCGGCAAACGAGGCGGTCGTGAAAAAAGCTTCGGAGAACCCGGAGACTTCATCAATGCGTTCAACAGCGGTGATTTTGCAAATAACCGGAGGAAAAGCTTACTGGGCTCACGCCGGGGACAGTCGTCTGTACTTTATGCGCAAACATAAAATTATCGAGCGAACGCAGGATGATTCGGTCGTTGAGGTTCTGCGCATTATGGGTGAAATCAGCGAGGATGAAATGGGAAAACATCCGGATCGCGCAAAGTTGACCAAGTCCCTGGGAGAAGAATCGGAGTTGGAATTCAAGGCGCAAATCGAGGGCCGGATTTTGGCTGATGGCGATCGGTTTATATTATGCACCGACGGGATATGGGAACATCTTAATTCCAGCGACCTTGAGCGAATCTCAAAAATGTGTAATTCCAGCAGGGAGTTTATCGATATCATCTCAAGACGTTTTTCCGAATCCGGCAGCGGTAAGGAAGACAACGCTTCGCTGATCGTCGTGACCTTGAAGTGTGTCGATATTTTTGATCGCTTTCTTTACCAGATAAAACGTGTATTTCAGTAATCCAATATTTCATTAAGTATTAAACATAGTCACCAGGCGGGTACATTTTTGAAACCGGACGAGACATTCTGTTTTTATTGTTGCCTTGAAAAAGGCCGCATCGGCGGTTGCGAATTCTGCGGCGCCGACGCCGCCGGCCTCGATGTGGAAAGGCACCCGATTTACTTACCGCCGGGGACGGTTCTCGATAAACAGTATCTCATCGGGCGCATCCTTGGCCACGGCGGCTTCGGTATTACCTATATCGGTTTCGACTTGAATCTGCGTATGCGCGTGGCCGTCAAAGAATACTTGCCTCGCGACCAGGCTTCCCGATCCGGTGACAGTTTAACCGTCCGGCCCTTTTCCGGCGGCGCCGGTGAGGATTTCAAGCTGGGCATGGACAAATTTCTTGAAGAAGGCCGCGCTCTGGCCCGATTCGTCGATCATCCCAATATCATATCCGTCATCAATTACTTTGAGGCGAATGGGACTGCCTATATTGTCATGCGCTACATGGAAGGCATGTCATTGATGGAGCATCTCAATGCGAAAGGCGGAAACCTGCCTGTTGAGGAAACGGTGCGCATTGCCACGATGATGTTGGACGGACTGCGCGCCGTGCATGGCGCCGGATTGCTCCACCGCGATGTCAAACCGCACAATATTTTTATTACGCAAGACGGAGTCGCTCGGTTGATCGATTTTGGCTCGGCGCGAAGAGCCATGGGAGAACAGACGCATTCCCTGACCAAAGTCGTATCGGACGGCTACGCTCCTTTCGAGCAATATATTCACAACGGCAACGAAGGACCGTGGACGGATTTGTATGCAGTGGGTGCGACCATGTATCATTGCCTTGCCGGCCGCCGTCCGGTTTCTGCTAATGAAAGAAAAATGGCGGATTCTCTGAAGCCGCTTAATAGCCTTCCGAAATCTGAAATCGATAAAACTCTATCCGATGTCGTTGCAAAAGCCATGTCCCTGGAACCTGACGGCCGATTTCAAAACGTTGATGAAATGCTCGGCGGACTATCTGGAAGTCTTGATTTGTGTGAATCGGGCGATGATAAAGTCGATATGGAGGGCTTTATAAGCCATTCGGATATCAAAACCGATTTTTTTGAAAGCATTAAACAAACGGCGGCGTCTGATGAACATTCGCACGACGACCTTATCAATATAGAACCCAATGATTTCATAATATACGAAGATGCCGGTCAAGAATCCGAGGACATCCAAGTCCCCGGTGATCCGGGAAATAATGCAGAACCGTTTAAGTTGGCATTGCTGAGTAATGCAAGCCCGGGTATCGCTGAATCACCGGCGGAAATAAAAGAAAGGGAGCGCCGTCAGTTTGTGATTTCGCAGTTGTCGAAATTTGATTCTCAAATTTTGGAAGTCGGCGTCGCCGGCTGCGTCGCCAAAGAAAATTACGAGGCCATGATAGAAGAATCGATATTATCCGGAGTGATGAGAAAAGAAGCGGATTTCTACATCGAGAATTTCTGCCAAGAAAACAGAATTAAATTATTCAAGGATATTTCTTATCAGGAAATCCTCTTTTGCACAAAATGCAAAACCATGGCTTTGCCGGATCAGAATTTTTGCCCGAGATGCTTTGCGCCGCTGAAGAAAAGCACAAAAAGAAGATTTTTGCTTCGTTCCTGGGAGTCGTCGGAGATCTGGTTGATCGCAGTAGTGATGGTATTTATCGGCGTGGCTGTCGCAATTTTTTGGGATAATATTTTTGTAAAAAATAAAACGACGCCAAGGACGAGCTATACGGCTTCTGAATTGTGGGAGGGGCTTAAAAACGGACAATTTTACTCGATGAAAGATGAAATTGAGGTTACAGGAAGAGTCTCAAAAGCTAGTGAAATGAGAAATGAAGGATTTTTGGCAATGACAATTTATAACTCCGATTCCGTAAACGGTGGCCCCCAAATGTGCAGCAACAGTGGTCCATGTATCTTTTTGGATATAAAAAAGTCGTCTAAAAAGGCAAATTTGCCTGTCGGGGAAAAAATAAGTGTTGTCTGCAGCGGCAATTTTCGAAAGGACTGGACTGGAAATTTGTGGATGAACCGATGCTATTTCCCATAAAATGGCGCATTCAACACATTATGACTTTTGTAAAGGAAAACTTATGGTGGATGAAGTAGCAAAAAAATACTGCCTTTACTGCTGCCGGGAAAAGAACCGCCCCAGCGGTTGCGAATTCTGCGGACCGGAAGCAGCGGGCCAGGAAGTTGAAACGCATCCTGTATTTCTTACGCCGGGAACGACCCTGGAAAATAAATATCTGATCGGCCGCGTCCTGGGGCACGGCGGTTTTGGAATCACCTACCTTGGCCTCGACCTGAATCTTCAAATGCGCGTTGCGATCAAGGAATATATGCCGCGTGATTTTGCAACACGAAACCCGGGCGACTCAACAATTATTCCTTATTCAGGCCAGGCGACGGAGAACTTTATCTATGGAATGAACAAGTTTATCGAAGAGGGTAGAATTCTGGCTCGCTTCGCGGACCATCCGAATATTGTGTCCGTTATGAATTTTTTCGAAGCCAATGACACCGCCTATCTGGTCATGCCCTACCTGGAAGGCAGCAATCTTCTGGACTTCATCAAATCAAAAGGCGGGCGATTGCCCGAAGCTGAGGCCGTGCAGATTATCACTATGGTGCTGGACGGACTTCGAGCCGTGCACGACGCAAAGCTTCTCCATCGCGACGTCAAACCGACAAATATATTCCTGACCAGGGATGGAAAAATCCAACTTGTGGATTTCGGTTCCGCCCGAAGAGCCCTGGGAGAACACTCGGCAACGCTGTCGAAAATTGTATCCGACGGCTATTCGCCGTTTGAACAATATACGCAAAACGCAAAAGAAGGCTCCTGGACGGATATATATGCCGTCAGCGCCACGCTTTTTCATCTTCTCAGCGGGAAAAAACCTCCCCCGGCCGGCGAGAGAATTGGCGGGAAAAAATTCGAGCCATCAAAAATACTGTTCGATAACGGAATATCCGAAAGCATTTCGGATGCCGTAGAAAAAGGTATTTCATTACGCCCCCCGGATCGCTTTCAAACAGTTCAGGAGATGGTCGGCGCACTGAGCTGCGTGAAGAATTCAAATTTGGATTACACCAGTCGAGCTTTTCCGAATTTACCTGATCAGCAAATCCCATATGGCGGTATCGTTGATGGTGAGCTTGTCACGGGTGAATCACCAAACGAGAAATCCGGAGAAAAGCAAGGCATATCCGGCGGCGATGCGGGATTTGCCGCAGGTGGGGGGAGCATACCCGGCTTCGATAAATACGCCTGCGCCGACCCGGAATCGAAAGCGGAAGGTAAAATCAGCTACACTCCGTCAAATATAACGATTCGACAACGCATCATGGTCAATGATGTTGACAAATACTCCATGAATCGTCTTCCACGAGTTGTTTTGGAAAAACACAAAATCATTCCGCTGGCCGGCAATGAAAACTGGATGAAGCTGGCCATGGTTGATCCTGACGATGCCGCGGCTCTGGATGACGTCAAATTACTGACTGGAGTATCAAAAATAGACATAGTTCCGGCGTCCGAACATTCGATTCTTTCAGTTCTCAATATTTTTCAAGATAAAAATCCTCAGTATGCGACGTGTCCCAAATGTAACAAAAAATATAATAAAACAATAGGAGTATGTCCGTTCTGCGCCGGCGCGCCCAATTCAGATAATGCCCTTGGAACCGGTTTGGAAGAAAACCGGAAGCCCAAGGCGGAGCAACCTCTCCCAAGAGGCAACTCATGGATTGAGTTGCTTATCATTGGATTTATCATTGCTTTTATCAGACACAGTTGTAATTAATGAACTGATGAAATCTGAAATGAAAAATTGAGAATGAATACTACAGACCAATACTGCCCTTACTGTTGCCTCGAAAAAGGCCGTTCCGGCGGTTGCGAATTCTGCGGTGCCGAAGCCGACGGCCGGGAAGTTGAGTCACATCACCTCTATCTGTCACCTGGAACGATTCTCGATAACAAATATCTGATAGGACGTGTCCTCGGGCACGGTGGTTTCGGGATCACATACCTCGGCCTCGACCTGAATCTGCAGATGCGCGTGGCAATTAAAGAGCATTTACCTCGGGATCTTGCTACACGGCATAAGGATGGCTCCACCGTAATACCTTATTCCGAGCAGGAGGCGGATAGTTACATCTACGGAATGAACAAGTTCATCGAAGAAGGCCGAACTCTCGCCCGCTTCGCAGACCATCCTAATATCGTGTCGGTGATAAATTTCTTTGAGGCCAATGACACAGCATATTTGATAATGCTTTATTTGGAAGGAAACAATCTTCAGGACTTTTTGAAAAACAGGGGTGGGCGATTATCCGAAACGGAAGCCGTGCCGATGATAACCATGGTTCTCGACGGACTACGTGCAATTCACAGAGCGAATCTTCTGCATCGGGATATCAAGCCGGCAAATATCTTTCTCACCAAAGAAGGCAGTATCCGCCTTGTGGATTTCGGTTCCGCGCGAAGAGCCATGGGGGAACATTCGGCGACGCTGTCAAAGATCGTCTCCGACGGCTATTCGCCATTTGAGCAGTATACGCTAGCGGCTAAAGAAGGTCCCTGGACGGACATATACGCTGTCAGCGCGACGCTGCACCATTTGATCAGCGGGAAACGTCCTCCACCGGCGAGCGAGAGAATTGCTGAAGACAGGCTTAGGCCTTTGAGGGAGCTTTTTGGCGATGAGATTTCTCAGAGCATTTCCGACGCCGTGGCCAAGGGCCTCGCCTTGCGCCCTGAAGAGCGCTTTCAAAGTGTCGAGCATATGCTGGATGCTCTGAACAGTGTGAAATCTTACAGCACATCTTCCATTAAGGATTTCGTTAGCCGCAACGTTTCAGGTGAATTTCATAATACGACATCTGATGCCGTCGGCATCATCGATAATTCTTCTCCTGAGGATTCTCTTATAGGGAATCCAAAGGCGGAGCAAAAAGTATTCGGAGACGAGTCGGGTAAATTGATGGAATCGGGCAGTTCTCCCGGCTTTCAGAAACATGAAGCTTCCGAAGCGAAGTCGCAACAGGGAAAAAGAGATGCCAAAGGGAAATCTCCGGGTATTTCGGGAAGAAAGTGCGTGACGATCGGCGATATAGATCAGAATTCCATGAAGCGCCTGCCTCGGCACGTCCTGGAGAAATATAAAATCATCCCTATGGGAAGCACCGGGAATTTGATGAAACTGGCCATGGCGAATCCGGATAACCTCGTGGCTCTGGATGATGTCAAATTCATTGCCGGAGTATCGAATATTGAAATTGTACCGGCGACCGAGGAATCGATCCTTTCCACGCTTCATAACTATTATAAGCATTCAACGCCGGTTGCTGAACCTCCAAAAAAACATAAGCCCAATGTTATACGCAGTGGCAGCGCAAAACTGCCAAAAAGAAAAAGTCGTTGGAAAAAGCCGCTTGGATGGTCGCTTGCGGGTCTCGTGCTCATTATCGGTATTGCGATCATTGCATCCTATGGAACCGATAAAAAGATCCCGGAAATTCAGCCAAAGTTTCAATCTCAATCCAATGTGAAATTGCCGTCAAAAAAACCCGACTTGCAAAAGCCTGCTGCTCCAAACAAAGCCAATGGAAAGACTGAGTCGAAGTTTAATGTGGATAAGGGGAAATTTTCCTCAGGAAAGGTTTCTGTTCCCGGTTCAGACAAGGCCACGGCATGCGCCAAAGCAGAAAGCGCCATTATTCAGTACACGAATATTCTTTGCAGAGGATACTCGGCCGGGAAATGCGTTTGCGAAATAAACACTGAAAATACTGGAAAATGGAAATGCAGTCAGGACTGGAAATGCAACGTCTGCGCCGAGCTGTCTAAACAGGAAATTTCCAAACTGTCCAACCTGATTTTTCCAAAAAAATAGCATTGTTACCACGTAGTTTCCATAGGAACCCAAAAGTTTTATTTCAAGTAGTCAATGTTGGTTTTTGCTTTGTCAGACAGAGGTTATTGCAATAGGATGAATCATGTGTAATGGCTCGAACAACTTATCAGGAAACAGCACGTTGTTTGAAGGGAGTTGCTCGAAACCTGTTAACGAACAAGTTGTTGAGCAAAGAGAATTTTATTCAAAGATTGATGTCATTACCTGACTTTTATTGACATCATTTTCAATTCAACAATCGTGAACTGGAGTACTGCTGCTATCTTGCAAGGAAAGGGATACGATGATTGACCGATACTGCCTTTACTGTTGCCTCGAAAAAGGACGCCCCGGCGGGTGCGAGTTCTGTGGTCCCAAAGCCGCAGGCGCCGAAGTTGAGCCGCATCCTCTCTATCTGGCGCCGGGAACGATTCTTGAAAACAAGTATTTGATCGGCCGCGTTTTGGGACGCGGCGGTTTCGGCGTAACTTATTTAGGCGTGGACCTGCAGCTTCAGCTGCGCGTTGCGATCAAGGAACACCTTCCACATGATCTGGCTTCGCGGGGAACCAGTTCGCCGAACCTCACTCCATTTTCCGATAAAGATCGGGAGGATTATCAATACGGGCTGGATAAATTCGTCGAGGAAGCCCGCACCCTGGCCCGCTTCAGCGAGCATTCCCATATCGTCTCAGTCCGGGATTTTTTGCAGGCCAACAACACGGCCTACCTGGTCATGCCCTATTTGGAGGGCATGTCCCTGGACATGCATCTGGCCAATCGTGGCGGCCGCCTTCAGGAACCGGAGGCGGCGCAGATATTAATGATGATTCTCGACGGACTGAAAGCGATCCATGAGGCGAGCCTCTTGCACAGGGACGTGAAACCGCAAAACATCTTCATCACGAAAGACGGCACGGTGAAGCTGATCGATTTCGGATCGGCGCGCACCGACATGGGACGGCATTCCCAGGTATTATCAAAGATCGTCTCAGACGGTTATTCCCCCTTTGAGCAATATATAACGACGGGGCGGGAAGGCCCCTGGACCGATATCTACGCCGCCGGCGCCGTGGCGTATCATATGCTGTCCGGGCAAAAGCCGCCCATGGCCACGGAGCGGGCTCAGCAGGATGAAATGCCTGCTTTGACGGAACTTGAAAACGTTTCGGCGAGCCGTTCGTTTTCCGATATCGTGGGCCGATGCATGGCCGTGGAATCTGGCGAGAGATATCAAAGCGCCGATGAAGTGCTTTTCGATTTGACAAAGGGGCAAAGCGGCCCTATTTCCGCTTCAATTTTACATTTTAATCTTCCCGAATCCGGTCTGGCGGTTCGCGCGATGCAGCCGGGAACGATGCTTTCCGACCGCTATCGAATCATCGAGATTATTCAGATCGATCCTGTAGGCATTGTGTATAAAGCGTCGGACAGCGCAAATCAGGATGAAAACGTGTCGATTCGACTTCTTCCTGCCGACGTGGCGAGCGAAACCAATTTCAATCTGCTTGCCCCAGCGGTAGAGGCCGCAAAGCTTCTTCATCACAAGAGTATTCAGGAAGTTCGCAGCATTCATCTGGACGGCGAGGATCTCTATATTGTTTCTGAATATATCGAGGGCAGAAATCTTTCAACATATCTTGACGAAAATGGCCCTCAATCTTCCAGGGAAGCGGTCAAACTTGGCGTTGAGATCGGCGCAGCTCTCGCCCACGCGCACGAAAAGGGCGTGCATCATGGCGCTTTGGATTCATTGAGCATCATCCATAACGATGGCGGCAAAGTATCCGTGGGAGGTTTTGGGTACGAGTGGATTTTACGGCGGATCGTCCATAAAGCTACCGGGGGTAAAATGCCGCTACACACGCTGTTCATGCCGCCGGAACAGTGGATCGAAGGCAAGACGGACGAACAGGTGGATTGTTACGCCATGGGGATGGTTCTCTACGAATGTCTTTCCGGCCGGCATCCTTGGCGCGATGTGGGCGATCTGGAACAACGAGTTCAATATAAGGTGCCGCCACCCATCAAGGATGCGCCGCGCCCCGTCATGCAGGCGATCATGACCGCCATTCAAAAAGATAGAAATATCCGCTATCGCGACGCGAAGGATTTCAGAATTCGCCTTGTTAAAGCCTTGGAGCATTCTGAATTAACATCCAAACCGGACTATAAAATAGACGATACGCGAATAAAACCCGATGCGCCTCAAAAGACATGGATTGAGGGAGTATTAAAGCTTTTAAAGTTCAAATGGTTAGTCACTGGCAGCATTATCTTTGTGGTCCTCTTTCTGATTTTGACGCTGAATTGGTATTTTAACAAGGAGCGGAATGACGAAAATGTAAAAGAGGGAAAAGCTATAATCAAGAAAGAACTGAGTGACGAAGAAATCAAAGAACAATATACTGAATTGTGTGAAAAGGGAGACGGGAAAGCTTGCTATAATTTGGCATCTGTTCTCTTTAACCAGGAAAAAAATTGGAACGAGGCTAAAGCGTATTATGAAAAAGCATGCGAGGGTGGGTTTATGCAGGCTTGTTCCGATTTAGGTGTAGGTTTTATTGCTAATGGCAATAACTGGAAAAGTGCCAAGCCTAAATTCAAGCTTGCGTGTGATGGAGGAATAAAATACGCCTGTTTGCAGTACGCGTTAATTCTCATGCAAAAAGAAAACATGGTGCAAGAAGCAAAAAAATTATTTTTGGAGTTGTGTGAAACTGGAGACCCGGATGCTTGCACGCATACGGCACTTTTATTCTGGAAAGAAGGAAGCTGGATTAGTGCAAAACCCTTGCTCATAAAAGCATGTGAAGCCAACCAAAAAGATGCATGTCGCTTTGCCGGCGCCGGGCTTCAAGTTGCTGAAAATAACTGGACTTCGGCAAAGACCTATTTTAAAAAAGGCTGTGATCTGGGAAATGATGACTCGTGTCTGTTCCTTGCATGGGGTTTATACGAGCATGGAACTAGTTGGATAGCTGTAAAGCCGGAATTAACACGATTATGCAACGCAAATGGTCATCTGCTTGCTTGCGGCTATCTTGGAAAAGGAATTCTGGACGAGGAAAAAAACTTTGCTTTGGCAAAGCCATTGCTTCAAAAATCCTGTAACGCAGGAAATCGATTAGCCTGCTTGGCGTTACAGCTTCAAAAATACGAGTGATAGGGAAAATTTATGGACTTTCTGACTATAGCTGAGTTCAGTTTGATGCTCTGAGAACAATGAACGACCAATACTGCTTTTACTGCTGCCTTGAAAAAGGACGTCCGGGCGGGTGCGAGCTGTGCGGCGCCGAAGCCGACGGCCGGGAAGTCGACTCGCATCCCCTCTACCTGGCGCCGGGGACAATTCTCGAAGATAAATATCTGATCGGTCGCGTTCTGGGCCACGGCGGTTTTGGGATAACCTACCTCGGCCTCGACTTGAATCTCCAAATGCGCGTGGCGATCAAGGAGCATCTGCCCAGAGAGCTTGCAACGCGGCATCAGGACGGTTCAACGGTCGTTCCGTACTCCGGCCAGGCGACCGAAAGTTTTATTTACGGAATGAACAAGTTCATCGAAGAAGGCCGAACCCTTGCACGCTTCGCTGATCATCCGAACATCGTGTCCGTCGTCAACTTTTTCGAAGCCAACAACACGGCATACCTGGTCATGCTCTACCTGGAGGGAAACAACCTCCTGGAGTTTTTGAAACTCAGAGGCGGGCGAATTCCCGAGTCGGAAGCTATCCCAATGATGACCATGGTTCTTGATGGGCTTCGCTCAGTTCATGGTGAAAATCTCCTTCATCGGGATATCAAACCGGCGAATATTTTTCTCACGAAGGAAGGCAGCATCCGCCTTGTGGATTTCGGTTCCGCGCGAAGAGCCATGGGAGAGCATTCGGCGACGATGTCCAAAATTGTTTCGGAAGGTTACTCGCCTTTTGAACAATACACGCAAGGGATCAAGGAAGGACCGTGGACGGATATTTATGCTGTAAGCGCTACGTTTTATCGCTTGTTAAGCGGGAGACGGCCTCAACCGGCGAGTGAGCGCATCGCCGAAGACAATCTTCAGCTCTTAACAGAACTTGTCGGCGATGATGTCTCACAAAGTCTGTCTGATGCCGTAGCCAGAGGTTTATCGATTCGGCCGGAGGATCGCTATCAAAGTGTCGAAGAGATGTTGTCTGCATTAAGCGGCGCGAAATCGGTGGAATTGTCGCCAGTGAAGGAATTTATCAACAGGAATGTTTCGGAAAACGCCGTCGACGCAAGGCATGCCGGCGGCGCAAGAGAAATCGATTTTGAGGAGAACGCACTCGAACACCTGTCTGCGGGTGACAAACCATTTGGCGCCGAACCGGAAAAATTATTGGGCGTTGAAAGCTTTCCGGGATTTGAAAAATACGCAATTTCGGAGTGTGAAGTCAGGGAGCCGGGACCAGGGGCCGTTGAAGACACGCAGGGGCGGTCTTCCTGGAGGCGCATAACAATCGCCGATGTGGATCAATATGCAATGAGTCGCCTGCCGCGGCATCTGTTGGAAAGATATAAAGTTATTCCCATGGCAAGCAACGAGAATTGGATGAAGCTGGCCATGGCGGATCCCGCAAATATCGTCGCGCTGGATGACATTAAGTTCATCTCGGGCGTATCAAAGGTTGAGGTGGTTCCGGCAGTCGAGGAATCGGTCATCTCGACTTTGCGCCACTATTATAGGTACGCGAAAACAGACGATGGGCAAAAGAAAAAAGACACTCCCGAAGTTATGCGTATTGGAAATGCGAAAGAAAAAAAAATTCAGAGTCCTTTTGCGGCGTTTTTGAAACGGTGGAGAAATCACATTATTGTTGCTACCCTGATTGTGGCTGTGATATGCGCCGTTGGAAGCGTTATAAAATGGCTGGTGGAAAGCGGTCAACCCGAAAATCTAAAGTGGAGAATTCAGCCGAAATCCAAGTCGCACACGGTCGCGAAACCGAAGCCCACTTCAAAGAAAATAATCTTTGAACATAAAATTCGCACAAAATCATATGCAAAATCTCTCGTTGAGAAAGTTGCTCGCCATAAGTTTAGCGCCTTTGACGGTCAGTTTGCTTATAACCGGGTCAATAGTAAGGCTTATGTCGCGGACAACTACGAGGGAAGGAGCGGCACTTACGTGGAGATCAGTTCCGCCGTGAAATTTTCTCAAAACCTTTTTACCGGAAGTAAGCTGACGACGACCATACAGAAATGGGAGCTTGTGTTCAAATGGCAAAATGGTGAATGGATTTACGCCGGGGAAGGACCGCTGGCTTCAAAATCCACCGGAAAAATTTATTCCTATACTCTAGAAAGCTCACAGAAGCCGTGAAGGCCCGTGAGAGCGGATTGCCTGCCCGGTCCGTCCGAATGGCCTTTAAGAATCACGTGATGAATGAATTGAAGTAGCCATATTTTATCGCTATGTCGCACACAAATTGACAATCTTTGCATGTTAACTTGGAGTTATTATTTCGTAGAGCGTTTCGATTGAGCATTTCTAGGGTAGCATTTTTCCTAGACTTAGAAATTTTTCCCAGAATTGACGATCTGGCCTCAAAAGGGACAATCACCCCGGAAAAATATTTCAGGCCAAAATAGAGCCGTAAATAGCCAGGAGCGCCTTGACTAATAACAAATAAACAGCGGGGCATGAACCAAAAATGACCCAACCAAAAAAATAAAAAATTTTCTCAGTCACATCAAGGGGGGTAGCCCCTTATATAAAAAGGGGGGTCCCATCTCCGTGCGTAGGAGTTCCCTGCTTATTCGTGATTTAGGTTGGCGATTGTGCCTTGGCATCTGACCGAAATATCCTGCATGGCATTTTGCATGATCCAATGAACCGCGAAGAATAAAAAGCAGCAAATTATTGACTATTATTGCAGGTCATCCATTCCGTGTTCGGATTACTACGGTACTCCGAACACAGCATTCAACAAGCCAAGTCAAAAATGCCTGGTGAAGAATCTTCGCATCAAACGTGGTCATTATGCTATCAATATGGCGAATTGGCCATAATGCCATATATTGCATGCACGCGCGTAGGGAGAGCACCCGTATCCTGGCGCAAATGGCCCTTACATTATTTCCTGATCAAGTGACTTGGCATATATTTTGATTTCACCATTTTCGTTTTGACATTGTAACCTATTGATATCATTGGATTATTCTCGTTTTCCTTCGTTAGGGGTATCCACTTTTTATTGCGGGATTTGTTGGATTATGCCATTTATTACGATAATTCATGGTCGTTGCGCCGTAAGTGCTTGTATTTATTGCGTTATTTATTTGTTGATTTTAGCAAATTTTCTTTTTCGCCATTGTATAATTTAACTATGCCCATTGCATCAATAAAAAAGCGCATATTACAGCAGTTGGACAGGCTTGCCCTTCCGTCATGGGAGGGCATCACGGGGCAATTATGCCCGAAAGGAGGAAAGAGACATGCAGGAAGCACAAGACCTTGAAACAATCTTCGGTCCCGTCATTTCACGATACACCAGAGCGCAGGCCATCGAAGACGGGATACTGGGAGAGGTTTCGCCAGACCTGGCAAGGGAGGCGGGCTTTGTCATGCCTATCGCTATGACTTCGGCGGTTTGGGAGAAATACGTGAAAATTCCGAAACTTGCCCAAGAAACCGGGCAGGATGCAACCGGCAGACTTTGGGATATTCTCAACATGCTTCGTTTTGCCATTCAACGATCCGCCGGCGGCGACACTATCCTTTTCAAGCTACACGTCAGAAACGACGACCGGCGCCAGGCGCCACCGCTTGTCACCCTCAAGGCTGTTTGCGGCCCGGGCGACGATATGGAGCCGGTCCTTACCATCATGCTTCCAGAGGAGGATTGATAATGAAACCGCTGGGAGAAAAAGCAAAGCAGACCCTGGACCGTATCGCGGCAGCTTTCGATAATCCCGCTGATCTGGTCGACACGATCAAACGCGCGGCCTTGATACCCAATGACAGCCCGTGTGCGAAGTGGAGTTATTTCAACCGGATATTAACGGCTTTCGCAGGGACCGGGGACGCCCGGGGATTCCGGCAATGGAAGGACGCCGGGCGTAGCGTCAAAAAAGGCGCGAAGGCTTTTTACATCCTGATCCCGTGTCACAAGACGAAGAAAAAAGAAAACGACGACGGCGAGGAAGAAAGCGCCCGCGTACTTGTCGGATTCAAGGGAGCGCCGGTTTTCCGCGTCGAGGATACGGAAGGCGAGGCTTTGCCGGACCATACGCCTGAGAGATTGCCGAAACTGGCCGACGTTGCCGAAAGCCTGGGCGTGACCGTGGAATATACGGGAAACGACGGCAGCGGCGCCCACGGGTATTTCAACAGGCAAAGCAGCGAGATCAAGCTTTTTACCCATGATCTGAGCGTTTTCTATCATGAACTGGCCCATGCCCTGCATCACAAAACGGGAAAGCTTCGGGATAGGGTGGCGGATCCCGACGGGGCAAAAATTAATGAGACCGTGGCGGAGGTATCCGCGGCTGTTTTGGTTTCCATCTTTGAGGGCGAGCAGTGCGGGATGCAGGCTTTGCAATACGTGCAGATGTACCAGGCCGGCAGAAAAGACCTTTTCGCCCTGATCCCGGAGATCATGGAGGTTGTTGGTCTGGCCATCAATTACGCCGGGGAAAGCGCCGAAACAAAAGCCGCGTAAATTTTATGGCCTTTGCGCTCCCCGAAAATGGGGAGCGCCAATATATTTGGAGTTATTAAGATGAAAACCGTGGGATACGTCCGGTTTTCCCCCAGACCGCAGGAACTGGTGGATAGAAGCATTTCCATTGAGACGCAGATTGAGAAAATCCGGGCCTGGGGAAAAATCAACGATTGCAGCATTGACGTGTTTATCGAAGACCGGAAGCAATCCGCGAAGGATATGCGGCGCCCTGGGTTGCAGCGCCTCATGGCCATGATGAAACGCCGGGAGGTCAATACCCTGGTCGTCGTGAAGATCGACCGCCTGACGCGCAGCGCCATCGACATGGCGCACCTGGTCAGCGACTGCGAAAAATACCAAGTCAAGCTGGTGAGCGTCACCGAGCCCATCGACACGGGGTCCATCATGGGCCGCGGCTTTATCCAGATCCTGCGAATATTCGCGCAGATGGAAAGGGAGCGAAGCGCCGAGCGTGTTTCCGAGGCGATCCAGTATATCAGGGCTTCGGGGCGTCCCTGGGGACCGGCGCCTTATGGTTACCGGCTGGAAGATAAAGCCCTCGTTGAGGATGACCACGAGCAGGAGATTATCCGGGAGATTCTGGCCCTTCGATATGCCGGGCTCACCTACAGGGAGATTTCGGGCAGACTCGAAAACCTGGGGAGAAAACCGAGACGTGGGGAGAAATGGTCCACGGCTGTTATCGCGGGAGTTTTGGAGCGGGCAAGCGATCTGGTGCAGGCCCGATTGAGTTTTAGTGCTTGCAGTGTACCCCTCTGATTCTGTTGCGCGTTCGTCAGGCCTTCGCTGGCGCTCAACCTGACTCCGCTTGCTCTCCCTACTTACTCTATATAGGCGTCAATGTTACAAGAACGAGAATTACGATGATAATTCATGGAGTTATCTTGCTTTTTTGCCTTTGTAACACCGCAACCTTTCGCTTGCCGAACTTTCTTTTGCCGTATTTCCTTTTTTGTGCGTCCAGAATCGATATTCAGTGCCTTGTAATCCCGTTGAATAGTCATGTGACTGGCATGTATTCCATATGGCTTTAGCATCGATTCCATCTCCCGAACTGCTGGGAGAATACTCTTCTCATGGACAATTTTCCTGATGCGATTGTGACGTTGCTTAATCGCTATCTGCGGATTTACAGATGGAGTTTTTTCTTTTTCCCGGTAATAATCGGCGGATTTCAGTTGCTTAAGGTTGCTGGCTTCCTTGATGCTGATTTCAAGCCATCCTGCAATTGTGCTGTCTTTCAGCTTTGACCATTGGCGAGCAGATTTTAAGTCTCCACCGATTTCGGCCTCTTTAAGGGGAGGATGGCAATTATCGGCCATTCTTTTGGCTTCATTTTGCAAAAACTCTTCATTAGCGCCGTTGTTTTTAAGGCAAAAAATATAGGTAAGAAGGGCGTTGTTTCTGCATCCATCCTGAAAACCACCGCGCAATTTTTCCAGGGTACGCAAGTCATCGACTCGCTTCTGCTTATATGTCTGAGGCGGAACAGTGGCCTTTCTTTGCATCCTTTTTTTGGGGCTGGGTTTGAGCCCGGAATCTGTGGAAGTAGAGCGAGAGTTTTTGAATCCAAGCATGTCCTCCATTTGGTAAAGATTGTAAAGGAAGCTTCGCCCACTTGAATCCACTTGTTTGTAATATTCCACATAGCGGTTAGTTTTGGAGTTGATCGAACCGGGAATGCGAGTGACACGAACGGGGTCCAGCGATTTTGAGTCAGCTCCGATGTCGATAAATCTTCCACAAAGCTCCTGCTGGATGTTTGCCCAATGTTCTCGCTTATCTTCAAAGGCTCGTTGAGAGATGTTATTTTTAGCATATTCATTTTCAACATCAACGAGAAGCCAGAGCAGCCATATACCTCGACCGCTTTGCACGATGATGCTCGCAGCTGGAATAGTTTTTTCGCATTGAAGGCGCATGACTTCATCTATTGCTTGATCATCATCGATTCCTTTGTGGTGACAGTCAATATCAACAAAGCAGGCGTTGAGATAACGCAAAGCCTTATTCTTTCGCAGAACAGCCTCCAACTCAGGGAAATTAAGGTTTTTTTCGCCACCAGATTTATAGAAGCTATTGATCGAAAAATATGAATCTTCTGTCAGGAAGTTGCAATGTCTGGAAAATTTTAATTCCAGGTCATCCACTGAGACGCTGCCTACGTTTTCCCACGGCCGGTTGAAGTTTTCATCATACGCTTTTCTGTGGAGAGTAAGGAAGCTATCAGCACCCCGGTGAATCAATTTGATCGGGCCGTAATCCGGTCCGTTCTCGATGAACTCCGTCAAGGGGATGAGAGAAAAATGTGATGGGCCAGATGACACTTTTTATTCCGTTAGCGCAGGATCTTTGGAAGAAGTCATTGAATCGCGTGAATTTTCCGTTTGCTCTGCTTTCCAATTTGTCATTCGCGCTTTATTGCGATATGAAATAATGCACTTTGGATGAAATGAAAACGCGGGGAAATGATGAAATACAGAAAATTCGGATCGATGGACTGGGATGCGTCGGCGCTGGGTTTCGGAGCCATGCGCCTGCCGACGACGGACAATCTGCCCATGTCGCCCAACATCATCGAGGACGAGGCGATCCGCATGATTCGCCGCTCCATCGACGGCGGAGTGAATTACGTGGACACGGCGTATCCCTACCATGGCGGGCAAAGCGAGGTGGTTACGGGCAAGGCCCTGAAAGACGGCTATCGCGAGAAGGTCAGGCTGGCGACGAAATCGCCGGTGTGGCTGATCGAAAAGCCGGATGATTTCGATAAACTGCTCGACGAGCAACTCAAGCGGCTCGACATGGATTTTATCGATTTCTATCTCCTTCACGCGCTGGGCAAGGAGTCCTGGGAAAACAAGGTTTTAAAGCACACGCTTTTCGGGCGCGCGGAAAAGGCCATGGCCGACGGGCGCATCAAGCATCTGGGATTTTCCTTTCACGACGACGCGGAGCATTTTCAGCCCATCGTCGACGGCTACGACAACTGGGCGTTTTGTCAGATTCAGTACAATTACATGGACACGGAAAACCAGGCCGGGACGGCGGGGCTTCGCTACGCGGCGTCCAAGGGCATCGCCGTAGTGGTCATGGAGCCGCTTCTGGGCGGAAAGCTGGCCGATCCCCCGGCGCCGATTCAGGCCGTATTCGACAAACTTTCGCCCAGGCGATCGCCGGTGGATCTGGCGCTGCAATGGATATGGGATCAGCCGGAAGTCAGCATGATCTTAAGCGGCATGACGACCATGGAGCACGTGGAAGGCAATCTCGCTTCGGCGGACAAATCCGGCGTGGGCTCTTTCACGGAGCAGGATGAAAAGCTGGTGGCCGAAGTTCGCAAGGAATATGAGGCGCGCGTTCCGATCCCGTGCACAAAGTGCGGCTATTGCGTGCCGTGCCCCAACGGCGTCGCCATCATCCGCAACTTTGAATTGTATAACAACGGCTTCATTCACGAAGCCATGGATCAGTCCAGCTTCGCCTACTCAAGATTTTTTAGCGAGGAGGAGCGGGCCGGTTCGTGCGTGGCGTGCCTGGAGTGCGAAGAGCATTGCCCGCAGAAAATCAAGATCGCCGAGTGGATGGTTAAAGTCCACGCGGCCCTGGGTGAAACGCCGGCCGGTGGTTAATGGGAATCTCCGGCTTTTAACATTCGAAAAATTCGTTATTGCCGATTGAAAATAATCAATTGGCTACTCAAAAATAATTGGCTATTCATTGGCTACTACTGAAAAGGCAAACCTTCCCGCAAGTATAAAATACTCCGGGTAATTCGCGATTGATTAGATCTTTTCCTACTTCACAATATACACGTGCCGCCCGAAATCGGAGAAGTTGTCTTTGACGGCGCCGTCCAGCGACGTGATCGTGCGCGACTCGAAGCGGACTTCGATGGTGCGTCCCGCGGCTAACCCCGGCCATTTTATCGTGACGTCGTCGATGGCGTCGGAGCAGTCGTTGGCGGCGACCATCATCTGGCTTTTGTCCGGGCCCTCGAAAATGCCGACGTGGATTTCCTTTTCCGACGCGAGATTCTTTCCGTCGGTGTCGGCGATGTGCATCGGCTTGGCCGGAGCTTTCAGATAATATTCGATTCCCTGAGGTCCCAGAAACTCGCTTCCGGCCTGCGTGATGCCGCCCCACGGCCCGGTCATTTCTGCGAGATCGATGTAGGGATTGCTGTTTCCCACGAAGAAAAACACGCCCTGCATGCCGTGCGCGATGGCGATGTAGGCCTGTACGAGTGTTTCTTTTTTCGTCATCTGGCGTCCGATTTTCGCCACGTGCTCCCGGTCGTACGCTTCGACGATGGCCCACAGGGCTTTTTTGCCTTTCACTTCCTTGCGCATCCGGTCCGCGTACACGGCGATGGCCCGGCCCGAATCCCCGCGGCCGATCGGATAGGAGTCGAAGGCCACGATGTCCGCGGCGTCCATGTAGCGGGGGTACTGTCCCGTTTTCCAGCCTTGAAAATTGACCAGCGTCGGCTTGGACGGATCGGCGCGCTTCTGCGCGTTGTAGACTTGCTGAATGAATTCTTCCGGAGAGCCCCAGGTGTCGTCGTCGTGGTCCGTTTCATCTTTGATGAACCAGGCCAGAAGGGATTTTGCGCCGGAGTTTTTGGCAAAACCCCGCTCCAGGGCCGTAAGGGCTTTTCCCTCCGATCCGTACTGTTTTTGAATCCAATAACTGCGCGTATCGGTGCCGGGGCAGGGCATGAGGTTGATGCCGGATCGCTCGGCCATGTCGATCAGGTCCGGGACGCCGGCGCTGAGGCGGTCCGAGTATCGGTCGCCGGAATAAACGCGGCGCTTGGAATCGAAAGACAATTCCCACCCGAGGAGCATCAGGGAGTTGAGGTGTGCTTTTTTCAGCTGGTCGAATGTGACGGTGCGCAGACCGAGCATGCACATCCCCATCGGGAACAGGGGCTTGCCGCCTTCGCTGTAGATTTGCGTTTTCGCCAGGTTGTCGAATCGGGATGGGACGCGCTTGGGATAAAAGCCCGGCTTGTCCGGCTCCGGCGTGATGGGCTTGGTGGAGAGTTTCACCCAGTCCAGGGGCAGGTCGCCTTCAATGCCGTTGTAATCCGAGCGGCCGATCTGGAAGCGGTAATATCCGTCTGTGGCCGCGAGCTTGTCGGCGCCGACGGTGAACAGAGCCGTTTTCCACGCACGGTCCAGTTTGCCGCCGAAAGAGCCGAGCGAGACAAGCTGGCCGTTTTTGTTGATATATGTGGCGGCCGGGGAAACGAGGTTGTCTTTGTAACGGATCGCCAGATAAACCTTTGCGGGCTTTTTGGCGAATGCGCGTATGCGAATCTGCCCGGCGTACACGCTTTTTTGCACGCGGGAGCTGATGTATTTTTCTTTCTTTCTCGGCGTGGTCGCCCAGCGGAATTCCTCGTCATTTTCATAACGGATGAAGCGGTCCCAGTTTTTACCGCCGCCCCAGAACGACCAGTCGGGAGCCAGGTAGATGTCGGCGGATTTATTGCCGTCTTCCGTGCCGCCAAGGTCCGCGAAGCGATCGGCGTCCGCGGCGGACGGCTCTTGCGCCGCCGATGCGCCGCACGCCGCGGATATGGCGAAGCATATCAGGCAAAAGCAAATGGCATGTTGGAAGATTATCGAGTTTCTCACGGTATCACTCTCCTTGTTGCGGCTCTAAACCGGACGCCCGGATTTTTACGGACTTCGCTTTTTTCGGAAACACGCCGAACAGAATGCTCCCGTAAGGCATTTTATTGATAAACACAGTCGCTGCATAGGATGCGGCATATGTGACGACGGCAAGAAGGGGGATGAGAATTTTGCTGCTCAAAGGCAAAAGCGCAACGGGGATCGAAAGGAATTTGACAATGATCGGGGAGTGCAGAACGTAAACGCCCATGGACTTGCGGCCGATTCGCGTTAAAACGCCCCTTTTGGGCAGGAGTCTCATGGACAGCAGAAAAAAGCCCAGGATGTAGGCATTTCGGATAATCGGGATAGGTTGCACGCCGTTTATAAGAAGATTTCCAAAAAATAAGGCCAGCATCGGCGCGGCCATGACAAGCGCGAACCTGTGCGCAAACTTTTCGTAGCGGGCCAAAACAACGCCGAGGAGCAAAAACTGAAGACCGAAGAACGTATGGGAGATCGGATCATAATCCGTCACCTTGTACGGGACCAGCAGTTCATGAAAGGGCTCGTAGACGAGCATGTACGACAGGTAAATTACAATCAAAGCGGGACCGGGCAGCCTCCACAATTGCCGCAGAGCGGGCCGCGCGGCGCGCAGTAAAAACAGAGCCGGTAAAAACCAGAGATGGGGAGCGTTTGCCGAGCCGTAAATATCAAGAATGACCTGAGCCGCGGGCTGACCGAGAATCGCGTGGCGGCCGAACATGCCCGCCGCTTCGGCGAGTCCGCGGGCCGCGGTGTAGCCGACGTTGAAAATCAACCAGGGAAGCAGAAGGCGTTTTGCGTGACGGATCAAATCGCCCTTGTCGTCATGCGGCCCTTCGAGGGGGTTTTTGCGGAAATAGATCATGGCGTCGCAAATGAAAAAGATCTGGGTGCAAAAATTGGCGGCCAGATACAAAATGAACTTCGGCTCGCTCGGGCTGGATGCGACGTAATAAGAGGCGTGCGTGGCGACGACCAGAACCATGGTCAAAGCGCGAATGTTGTCCATGTAGGCGACGCGGTCAACGCGCGTTGTCGAAAGTGCTTTTTCCGAGTCTGGCGTCATAAATTAAAAAGCCATCGATTATTCAAAGGGGAATTTTGAAATACTTGAAGCACAATATAAGTCTGAAACGCCGGGAAAACGCAAGGGAAGCATGATTTTTTTGCATTTTCCCCCAATGCTTTGCGCTGGCGCTGTGAAAACGTGTACGGTGCCTAAAAATCCTTTTAAGCAAAGCGGATAAAGGAAAGCAAATGCCGGATCGCATTCGGGAAGCGGCTAAGACCATGATCCTGGAAGGCTTTCGTTCATTTGGCGCTGCGTGCGTTTCAATCGACCTGCAAAGTGTTTACGCGTATCTGGGATATCCCGATGAGGCGGCCGTTTCCGCCATTGTCGGAAAACGCGTTCCCGAACTGGTTGAAGAAACGATCCGACATGCAAAGCCAAGGGCGATCGCCGCTTTTGTTGATATGCAGCAGGCCGGGCCGGATTCCATATTGCTTCAAGGCGGCCCGCGATTTTCCGGGAGGCTTCTTGCAAGAGCGATGAAGCCGGCCGCCGAAGTCGCCCTGTTTGCGTTAACGGCCGGACGCGAGCTTTCGGATTGGATTAAAAAAGAATTTGCGCCAGATCCCCACGGCGCATTTATCGCCGACGCCATCGCGTCAGTACTAACGGACACGCTGGCGGATCGCCTGCAGGATCGCCTTGCAGCGGAGGCAACGGTAAAAGGCCTTTTCGCCGGTTACAGATACAGCCCGGGTTATTGCGACTGGCCGATCAAGCAGATGCCTTCTTTGCTTACGCGAATTCAAGCACGGAAGATCGGCATTTCGCTGACATCGGGCGGGATGATGATCCCTGAAAAATCCATCTGCGGGATCATCGGCTTCGGCCCGGATGCCGCAAAAATGAAGTGGCTGCCGTGCAGCGCGTGCGGCCGGACCGAATGCCCCTACCGCCGGAGCAAAGAGGATTGAAACCATGGAAAATCAAAAGCTGATCTTTGTCGGCGAGCGAATCAACGCCACCGGAAAGACCGTGGCCGAGGCTTTGCGTAAAAAGGATGAAGATTTTTTCGTGCGCGAGGCCCTTGCCCAGCAGGAAGCGGGCTGCGATTTCCTCGACCTGAATTGCGGGACGGGAGGCGGCGAGGGGGAGTTGATGGCATGGCTGGCCGCCGTTTTGGACACGCAGGTATCGGTTCCTTTTTTCTTCGACAGTTCCGACGCCGCAGTCATTGAAAAAGGATTGAGTCACGTGAGTGATCCTGCGCGGCACGTGGTCAACTCCGTGACCCTGGAAGAAAATCGGTTGTCGGCGCTTTTGCCGGTGGTGCGCGATTACGGGTGCGGGGTGGTGGGATTGCTGATGGACGATAAAGGCGTGCCGGCAAGCGTCGAAGGCCGTGTGGAAATCGCCAATGTGTTGATGGATCACTTCGACGCGCATGGAGTTTCGCGCGAAAAAGTTTTTCTTGACCCGATAGCCGAGTCCGTCGCCGTGGACACGTCCAAGGCATATCTGTCCCTGCAGTGCATCGAAAAATTAAAAACGCTTGTCGCGCCGGCGCGAATAATCATCAGCGTCTCCGGCGTCTCCTACGGTTTACCCAAGCGATCTGTTTTGAACAGAGCCTTCTTGTGCATGGCGGCCTACGCGGGCGCCGACGCGGTCATCGCCGATCCGCTGGATCAGGGCATTGCGTCCGCGATTGCCGCCGTCGAGGCGCTTTTAAACCGTGACCCCTATTGCATGAAATACCTGGATGCGTTTCGTAAAGGCAGGCTCTGATCTGAAACTTAAGGATGAAGGAGGAAAGCTCAGGCAAGCGCGTATCCCATGGTTGCAGCGAGGATTGGCGATGTGATACACTTTGACAACGTAGAAAAAACGAGAATTTGCAATGCGGATATCGACGACGGAAACTAAAAATCGACAAAGCGGTGGAAAAACCCAATGCATATTGCAATATATCTCATATATCTGGCAAATAATAGGTGACTGTCACGAATTTCGTACGGATTTCGTCACGGATTTCAACATCGAAATGTGGATCAAGAAGCGCTATGAAATTTCATTATTAAGTAAAAATGCTTTCTCAATAAAAGGCCCGATAGATTTCCCCAATATCGCCATTCCCGTGTCGTGAGGATACGGGTAGCCGAATCTGCTTTGCGCGGCGCCGTTTAATGCGAAATCGTATCCTTCGATATTTATTACGTAAAAAATCTTCTCTCTTAGTTCAACAACGACCTCTTCGCTTCGGAACGGCCAGTCGCTTTGAAATCCGTCTTTGTTAAGAAGAGTTGAAGGCCATTTGCTTTTTAATGCATCGACTTTTTTTCGCTTATGCCAGTTGTCCTTTGTTCGGATGGCCATTTTTGTCGTATTGCGGTAATCGGTTGTTCCGAATTCGGCGTCCCGCAATACAATAAACTGGCTCAAGATTGGCGAAAATTGTTTTAATTTCCCGCCGTGCTGTCCCAATGTAAACTGCATGGCAATTGATCTGAACTGTCTTTCCAGCTTTGCGATGATTTTTGCATTGACCCGCGGATAATAATCTCTTTCAAGTCTCTCCATGGAATCCAAAGAGAGATAGGGCGTTGGATCTTCGATTTCTCTTTCCAATTCTTCCCACTCTCTTTTCGGATCGATCGGCGGTTTTTTGCTGCCGGTGACGATATCCAGGTTATAATAGCGGGCTTTTTGACCGAGCTCGGAAAGAACGGAAATGATTTTGTCAAGGAGAATATCTTTTTTGATAAATTCAAGATCACTTTGCAAAAGAGGAATGCAATTCGTATTGAAATACTCGTCTATTATTTTCCCTTTAAGCTTTTTCAAATCGTGTCCGAGGGACTTTCTAAGAAATTCCGTGCTCGGATATTCTCCGCTTCTCGCTTCATAGACAAGGCAGATGTAGCATTTCATCAGCCGCTCAAATCCGCCGGCGAGCAACAATTGCGGCAAATGATAAAAATCGTTTCCCATTCGTATTTCCTGAAGTTCCCCGAACCCGGAAACGATTAAAGATTTTGCCGTTTCCAATTCTTCGATTAGGCACAAGGTTTTATTTAAAGTATCATCCATTAGCATTCCCCGCTTTCATGTGGATGGCGGCAATTTTCTCACTTCAATTCCTTCCCGCAATGAGGGCAGACGCTTTTGTTTTCTCCTTGAAATTCTTCGATGAAGCCCGAGGCTAAAATTCCGGCGGGCAGAGCGAACAGGGCGATACCCAAAACGGCGATGATGGACGCGATGAGTTTCCCCACCGTTGTCACCGGATGTATGTCCCCGTAGCCGATGGTGGTGAGCGTGGCGACCGCCCACCACATGGCTTTGGGAATGCTGGCGAAAGCCTCCGGCTGGGCCTCGTGTTCGGTGCAGTAGATCAGGGAGGAAGACAATACCAGCAGCATCAATAGGACGAAAACCGAAACCAGCAGTTCCTCGCGTTTTATCTTTAAAACCTTGCCGAGGGTTTTTACGGCGGAGGAATAGCGGGCGACTTTCAATACCCGGAAAAGCCGCAGCAAGCGCAGGACCCGCACTACGCGAAGGCTGCCGTAAGAGGCCAGATAGAAGGGGGCGATAGCCATCAGATCAATAAGCATCATGGGCTTTAACATAAAGCGAAGGCGACCGGCCAAGGGACGGCCGTAGCGTTCGCCGCAGGTGCAAGACCAGACTCTTGCGGCATATTCCAAGGTGAAAATGAGTACCGACACGCACTCAAACACCCGAAAGAAGGTCGGCGCAAGGGCATAGATCCAATCGACCGTTTCAAGTATCACAGCCGATACATTTAAGAAGATTAGGGCCAGTATGAAGATGTCGAAAGCGCGGGACAATGTGTCCCCGTCTTGGCCGACTTCAGCAATTTCCCAGATCCTTTTTTTGAGAGACATGTATCGCTCGGACATGATAAATAACTCGTCGTTTAAAATACTTCAGCGATTATCACCGATTGTATATGAAAGCTCAAGCCCATACCTGCACCCCCTCCGGGGGTTTTAGAAGAAAGGGGATGTTTCTTCATACCAGGGTTAATCCGTCGTCGCTTTCGCTCCGGCGGGCACCCTTCGCTACTGACCTGCGCCCGCTTCGCGGGCTCGACGCGAGGCGATGGCGGCGTAATAGCTCAAGCTCTTAGCTTACTTGCTTTCGTGGGCATCAATCCTTCTCGCTGCCATTCAACATTCGTCAATATTCGTGACTGAATATTCGTGACAGTCACCTATTATTCCCTATTATTCGTGAAATATGTACGAATTGATAAGTATTGAAAGCGAATTGAATTATTATGCCCTGCAGTGCTCGTTGCAGAAAAGGACCGCGTCGTAGGCGTTTTTCGACTGCATGTCCGCGCCGGTGAAGCGCAGGCACATGTCGTCCACCACGCCGCCGCCGATCATGACTTTTACTTTTTGCCGTAGGCCTGCTTCGCCTAAAAGTTCGACGATTTTTTTCATACCCTGAAATGAACTGGTGATAAGCGCCGACACGCCCAGCACGCGGCAATCCGTTTCTTTGACCTTTTCGATGAATTTTTCCGGAGGTGCGTCGACGCCCAGGTCGAAGACCTCATACCCCGCGCCTGACAGCAGCATGGCGACAATGTTTTTCCCCAGGTCGTGCACGTCGCCGGCGACCGTGCCGATGACCACCGCGCCTTTGGATTCCTGCAGGCCGCCGTCCCGGTTTTTCATGGCTTCTTCCAAAAGCGCGGAGATTTTTTTGAAGATGGCGCCGGAATAGACCAGCTCGCTCAAATAGTATTTTTTCTGCTCGAATAGCTCGCCCACGCGCGTCATTCCCCCCTGGCAGGAAAGCAGAATCTCGGATGGCTCGATTCCCGACGCCAGAGCCTGCTCGGCCAGACCTATGGCCTCTTCCTCTTTGAGTTCCACAATCGCCTTTATCAATTCCTCGCTCATTCGTACGTTCCTTTCAGGTCAGTATTGTCCGTACTTTCGGGCCGCGTTGATCAGCGCGCGAACATTTTCCAGAGGCGCGTCCATCGGCACCTCGCAACCGGAAGCCAGGATGAATCCTCCGCCGGGCGCCAGGTCGTCGATCAGATTTCTCGCCTCTTTTTCTACCTCGTCGGGCGTACCCAGCGCCAGCAGCGTGGAACTGACATTGCCCTTGATGCACATATGCCCCGCGAGGATTTCTTTCGCCTTTCGGATATCCGTATGCTCCAGTTCCACGATGTATCGGCCCGCCGGTAATTCGCGGAAGTAGGGCAGCATCGGCGCCCAGTCCGTATCCAGGTGGAACAGAATATCGAAGCCGTCGGCGACGAGGCTTTCCACCATGCGTTTCAACGAAGGGAGAACCAGCTTTTCGAATGTCGGCGGTGAAATATACGTGGCCGACGCCCTGTTGCAGTCGAAAAAAACGCGTTTCAATCCGGTGAAGCGGCCCTGGAGTTTCGCCAGGGCGACCAGGCCGTCGGCCAGATAATCGCTGGCCACGATGATCTTGTCGGGAACTTTGAAAATATCCACCATGAATTCTTCAAAAGAACGTTTCCATGAGAGGATCTCAAAGGGAAAGACGGTCACGGATCCGACCCAGCCGGCGGCTTTGCGTTGACGCTCCCAATAACGCAGTTCCTGCCGAATGTAGTGCGCGGCCTTGATGAAGGGCCAGAATCCTTCGGGCGGGCGCTTGAGCATTGTCTTGGAAATGCCCTGTTCGATCAGGCGGTCGTAGTCCGAAACCTCCCACTGCTTGCGCTCGACGATCTGAACCGGCGCGTCGGCGAACACGACCCAGTCGGTTCCGAACAGCAGCCGTTCTCCGCCGAATAAAAGATGCCCCGCGCCGGGAAACCAGCTGACCATGTCCGGGCGTCCGTAGATATCGTAGGCGACTCTTCCGGCGATTCGGGATTTTTTGAAGTCGAAAAGAAAGTCGCCGATGGAAAGGCCGGTGGTTTTGGCGACGTGGTGCAGCAGAAATGGTGAAACGGGAACGCGGTCGAGTTTGCCGAAAGTCATGGCGGCCTCGATGCGTTCGTACCCCGTCATGGCGCTTTTTCCGGGTGTGGTCGCGGGCCTGAAACTCGATCCCATGGGCGCGGCTAAAATGGCCTTGTGCAAGGAGGGTGTGATCAGTCCGGGAACTTTCGCGTCTTTGCCGAAGAAGAGTTTGACAATCGCTTCCTTGCCGGATTTGCGTATCATGGCCAGGCCCACGGCCAGCAAGGCGGCCAAAGCCGCCAGAAAAACAAGGATCGCCGCAAGAAGTATCTTCATCGCCAGTCCCCGCCGAGCATTTCCGATTGCGGTCGGTTATTATTTTGTTTTCTTAAACTCCGGGATATTTTATTCGATTTCGTGAACAGAAACAACGCCGGACTCAGGCGCGTATCACGTGATGCACGGTCCGGCTCCGGGATGTCTAAATGTGTTGATTATGCCGGGTAAAAAACCTATTTTTCGGTTTTGTATCCCTTGATGTATTCAACCTGCGCGCCGCATTGGCTGCAGGCCTGCGCCGCGTTCAGGACGCTCACGCGGTCGTACCAGTAGACATTGCGACTCGAGTTTTTCTTCACGAAATCCTTCTCGTAGGAATAATCCCAGAGATTCATGCTCTTTTCGAAGGCCTTGGCCAGGCACGAGGTCGTTTTTTCGTCGGATTTATTCCAGGAAACGTTGATGTAGTAACGGTCTCCCGCCGGAGTTCCCGTGGGTACGAGGGCCTGCTGAGGAATGTCCTTCGTGTTTTTGATGACTTTGAGCAAACGCACCGCCTGTTTCGTGAATCCCACTTCCTTGAGCGTGTCGGCGGAAACGGTCAATATTTTTTCCCGGTACTGAGGCGGCAGAACAACAATCCTCTCCAAAAGCTTGTCGGGATTGACGCTCCAGGCGGCCAGCATATTTTCCAGAACCCGCGGCACGTCCATCTTGTCGCCGAGCTTGCGCGCGCAGGCCGCCACTTCCGGATCCGTATGGCGCTGCAGATCGAGCAGATCCAGCGGCAGCGTGCTGTTGGAATTGCGAACCGACATTTCGCCAAGCTTGGAGATCTGACTTTTATTGAGAGTCAGAATCTTGCGCATGGCCGCGACCTTGGCGCCGGGGCTGGATCGCTCCGAGGTGATGACGTCCACGTCCCATTGCGTCACGTCGTCGACGAGTTTTTGATATTTGCCGTGGACGGTCTGCCCGAGAAATACGCCGGGAAGAATACTTAATACGTCCGCGTGCGCGCTGGGCGCGATGAAATCGAGCCAGCTTGTTTTCGGGGCCGGCTGCGCGCAGGTGATCATGTTGTTGACAAAATCATAGGTATAGGAGCCGGCGCACTTGGCGTTGAACACCAGTTTGATCTCATCCGCGAAGATGCCCTCATTGCCTTCCACGAGGTCTTCGCCCGCCACGTCGGGGCTGTAATCCTTGCCCAGTTCGAAAACGCCGCCTTTGCCGTGCGTGGAAATGCTTTCCCGCACCAAAGGGAATTCCTGGCCCTGCTTCACCTTTTCCTTGGAGACGATTTGGAAATTATACACGACATTTCCGGGGCTGGCGTCGGTGCGAGACAGACTCAGAAGGTCGCTTTGAGAAAGCAGGTATCCTGAGTGGCTTCCCCAGGCAATTGTGCCCGAGGCGACATACGGAGGTTTGAGCAGGAAAAAGCCCAGCAGAGCCAGGATGATCAGAACCACGGAGATGATCGTATCCGCCGCATAGTCCGCCATTTCGCCCGGGCGCCTTCTCTCCGCCGATCTGTTCATGATTTTCAGGAGCCTTGGCGCGAAGCGGAAAAGCAGCACGAGGCCTAAAAGAGCCGGACCTAAAACCATAATCGCTCGTACAGCAACCGGGACGCTATGCATGTTGTTTCCCCCTGATGATAACGGCCGGCAACGCCGCCTGCGTGATCTTAAGTTTGAAAGCCTATATATTCATAACAAAAGTCATGCGTCGTTGAAAAGGGGAAGCTTGCCGCCCCTTTTTCCATCGAATCCGCGCGCTGCCGATAAAACCGCTTTAATCTTCCTCTTCCATGATGACCAGCACCTGATCCGTTTCGATCTGCTGGCCTTCTTTGACCAGGATGTCTTTCACGGTTCCGTCAACCGGCGCTTCCACGGGAATTTCCATTTTCATGGATTCCAGGATGATGAGTTCGTCTTCTTCTTCCACTGAATCGCCCTTGGCGACCTGAATTTTCCAGACGCTGCCGGTGACTTCGCTTTTGACTTCGATATCGGACATTGAACGCTCCGCGCTGCTAGTTGTTAGTGTCTATTGAAAAGGGTGAAGGAGGAAACAGGAAGGATGAATTTCGCAACACGGTTGCGTGTCATCTGTTCGATTCCTCCTTCTGCCTTCATCCTTTATCCTTTAGTTGAAGCACCTTGCGCGCATCGGCGCCCTGCACGACTTTGCGGCCCACGTCCCGGGCCATTTTCGCCGCTTTCGCCGCCAGATCGCCGTTGCTTTTCGCCATGACGCCCGGCTCCGTATAAAAATGATCCTCCAGGCCGATGCGGACATTGCCGCCCAGCGACAGAGCTCCGGCGATGAGCCGCCATTGATCGTGGCTGATGCCGATGACCTCCCAGATCGCGCCGCGGGGCGCCAGGTGTTTCATGTGGGCCAGGCTTTCGATGGAATTGTCGATGCCGCCCACGACGCCCATGATGAAGGAAAACTGATAAGGCGGCTCCAAGACGCCCTGATCGATCAGAGGATAAGCCGTGTTCACGTGCCCGGTGTCGAAGCATTCCATCTCCGGACGCACGCCGCTTTCCTTCATTTTTTCCAGCAGGAATTTAATTTCGGAAATCGGATTGATGAACTGGAACTCGAAAACGAAATCCTTGCGTTTGCGGGAGTATTTTCCGTAGTTCATGGTGCCCATGTTCAGTGCGGCGATATCCGGTTTGCACTGCGTGACCGGATCGATCTTTTTTTCTTTCGGAATGCCGATGGCGCCGGTGGAAAAATTGATGATCATTTCCGGCACGGCCGCGTTGATCCCGTCCTTGATTTCGCCGTATCGCTCCGGGCGATAACTGGGGCTGCCGTCGTCTTCCCGCGCGTGGACGTGCACGACGGCGGCGCCGGCCTCGAAGGCCCTGCGGGCTTCCGCCGCGTATTCGGCCACGGTGTAGGGAATGGCGGGGCACTGATTGCGGTTTGCGATCACGCCGCTCATGGCGCAGGTAATGACGACCTCGTCTCGAATGGGCATTGACGCAGCTCCTGTTTTTTATTTACGGATAAATCACTCGCGTTGAATTGGTATAATCCGATTCGGGCGCAAAGGGCAAGGGAAGGAAAAAGAGGTTATAAGTCGGCGAGGTCGGTATCTATCTAAAACGCTTCCGGTTCGTACGTGTCTTCCCAGAGGCGATTGCCGCCGGAGTCCCAGCGCATCCAGGTTCCGCAACGAAGTCCGCCGCAATACTCGCCTTCGCGCCGTTTTTGCCCGTCGGGATGCCATTCGATGTAATGGCCGTCGATTTGGCCTTCATCGTTATAATTCAAATCGACCTTTTTCAGCCCGTTTTCATACCACTGGAACCAGCGGCCGACCTGATTTCCGCTTGCGTATTGCCCTTCTTCCAGCTTTTGACCGTTGGGATATCGCTTTATCCACCGGCCGATCTGCACGCCGTGGTCGTACTCGCTTTGCGTCTGCATTTGGCCGTTATCGTACCAGCTTGTCATCGCGCCATGAACTTCGTCGCCCTCGAAGGCGCATTCCATAGCCGGTTGCCCGTTTGCGTGCCAATAGTGCGCCTTTCCCAGGCGTTTGCCCATGACGAAGGGCACTTCGCTTTCCGGGGCGCCGTCTTCGTACCAGGAGCGCACGATTCCGTCGGCCTTTTCAAGGATCATATGGGCTTCGAATTTCTTATGGCCGTTTTCGTACCACTCCAAGGCCGGACCGTCGCGCAGGCCGTTTTTATAATATACTTCCTGATAGATTTTTCCCGATTTGTACCAGTAGGTCTGCTTTCCGTGCAGCGTGCCGTCTTTTGTTTTACAGCTTTGCTCGACGCCCTTTGGGGGAGCGGCGCCTTCGAGCTTTGCGCCGACGGGACACACGCGGGGCGCGCATCCCGCCAGAAGAATAACGCATAACGCCAGCAGGGGAATCGTCGATGAAAGCTTGGGGCGGCTCATGGCGTGACTTCGACGCCGTCCTTGAAAATGATGTCGTCCAAGCGGCGGCCTTTTTCCGACCACGCGGCCCAGGCGCCCTGCGGCAGGCCGTCTTTGTACATGCCCTCGGTTTTCTTTTTGCCGTTGGAATAATAGACGGTCCACATTCCGTCCTTTTCCCCGTTGGCGTAGCCCACGTCCGCCGTCGGCATGCCGTATTGATTCCAGCGAAGCTCCCGTCCGTCGAGCTTGTTGTCTTTGTAGCTCACTCGCCGGCGGGGCGATCCGTTCGGATGCCAGAACAGCCACGGCCCTTCGAATTTTCCATCGACGAAATCGCCTTCTTTTTCCTTCTCCCCGTTGGGATACCAGTGAATCCAGTGACCGTTTTTTTCCCCGTTTTTATACGCGCCTTCGATAAACTGCGTCCCGTTGGCGTGCCATGCGGCGTACGGGCCGTCTTTGATTTCGCCCTTGTAATGCGCTTTGCGGGTGATGTGGCCGTTGTAATATTCATTTTCAAGAGTTTTTTCGCCCGCATCGTTCCAGAATATTTCCAGGCCGTGTTTGACCTGGGCGCCGTTGTCGCCGGCTTTCACGCACCAGCGGTGTGTTCCTTCCGGCGGGGCCGCGCCCATGACGTCGGTATCCCCGGAACATGGCTTTTGGGTGCAGGAACAAAAAACGGCAACTGCCAGAACCGCGAAAATAAAAATGGATTTTTTCGTCATCATGCGAAGGATTTTAGCAGAAAATTTCTTTTCGGACGAGATGGCCGCGGAGTGAAAGGGTGAAATAGGAAGGAGGAAGGATGAATTTGCGCGATGCAGGCACGAATGCCTTAACAACAGAGTTAAAGCGGATCGTTTTACTTGAAATCGATCCGCGTTATTTCCTCCTTCTTAATTCCTCCCTCATCCTTTCTTCTCTCACACCGGCGAAACGCCGTGCTTTTTCCAGGGGCGTTCGATCTTCTTGTTCATGGCCAGTTTCAGGGTGCGGATGATTTTCGAGCGCGTTTCCCTGGGATCGATCACGTCGTCGATATAACTCCAGCCGCTGGCCACGTACACGTCGATCATTTTCTTGAACTGATCCAGCAGCATTTTGCGCGCCGCCTCTTTGTCCTCGGAAGCTTCGATGAGTTTTCGTCCCATGATGTTCACCGCGCCTTCGGGTCCCATGACCGAGATTTCCGCCGTCGGCCAGGCAAAGACCGCGTCGGCGCCGAACTCGCGCCCGCACATGGCGAAATAGCCCGCGCCGTAGGCCTTGCGCAGCACCACCGTAATCTTGGGAACGGTGGCGTCGCTCATGGCGAAAAGCATTTTGGCTCCGTGGCGGATGATGCCTTCGTGCTCCACCGCTTTTCCCACCATGAATCCGGGAACATCCTGCAAAAAGACCAGCGGGATGTTGAATGCGTCGCACAGGCTCATGAACCGCGCCGCCTTGTCGGCGGAGTCGTTGTCTAAAACTGCGCCTTTGCTTTTGGGCTGGTTGGCTAAAATGCCCACGGAATATCCGTCCATGCGGGCGAAAGCCGTGATGATGGCCTTGGCGAACTTCGGTTTGATCTCGAAATATTCTCCGTGATCCACGATCAGTTCGATGACCTTGCGCACGTCGAAGGGCTTGCGCGGCGTGGTGGGCACGATGTCCAAAAGCGCCTCTTCTGCCCGCTCCGGATCGTCCGTCGGTTCGAGTCGCGGCGGATTTTCGTTGCAGGATATGGGGAAGAAGGACAGATATTTTTTGATGATTTCGATGCACTCTTCATCGGTTTTGACTTCCAGGTCGGCGACGCCGGAAATCTGCGTGTGAACGCGGCTGCCGCCCAATTCCTCTTCGGTGATTTCTTCGCCGGTGGCCGCGCGCACCAGGTGGACGCCCGCCAGGGCCATGGAGGCGTTTTTCTTGACCATGGGCACGAAATCCGAAAGGCCCGGGATGTATGCGGTGCCCGCCGAGCAGGGGCCCATGACCGCCGCCACCATGGGGATGACGCCGCTCATGATGACTTCTTCGTAGAACAGACCGCCGGTGCCGGCGAACTGGCTTCCCGTGGCTTCCTGCACGCGCGCTCCGGCGCTGTCTAACAGCCAAATGAAAGGCACGCGCTTTTCCAGAGCCCAGTGACGCAGACGCGTCATTTTCATTTCGCTGATCATGCCCATGGAGCCGGCCATGACGGTGAAATCGTAAGCGCCGCAGCAGGCCAGGCGGCCGTTGATTTCACCGAAGCCGGTGATGACGCCGTCCGCGGGCGTCTTGCGTCCGGCCATGAGGGGGCTGTTGCTCTGGTGTTGCCCGTGCATCATGATTTCCGTAAAAGTGCCTTTGTCGAAAAGGAGGTCGATGCGTTCCCGGGCGGTGAGTTTATTTCGGGAATGTTGCTTTTCGATTGCGGCTTCGCCGCCCATGGCCAGGACTTTTTCCCGCTTCTTGTGAAGCCGCTCGATCATTTCTTTCATGGGAGGATATTCATCGGACATGTACGTCTCCATAGGTATTGCGCCGGCTCGACCCGGCCGGTTTGTTTTTTAAGTTATTTCGTCGCCAAAGCAACCGACTCACAGTAGAAGATGGAAAAGGAATGTCAACCGGTTCCATGACTCGAACAAATTCGCTAGACTTGTGTTATAGTTCGATTCAGGCAAGGTGATCGACCAATTGATTTACAAGGAGATGTGAGATGATAAAGGCTTTGACCACGCTGGCAATGCTGCTTTTGATGTTGGCTGTTATGTCCGTCGCGGTCGCCGGCTGCGGCGATGACGATGACGATGACAATGACGCCGCCGATGTCGACGACGACACGGACGATAACACGGACGACGACGTTGACGATGATGTTGACGACGACACGGACGATAACACGGACGACGACGTTGACGATGATGTTGACGACGACACGGCGGACGACGACACCTCGGACGACGATTCGGCGGACGACGACGTTGACGACGACGACCCGCACATTTACGGCTGGGATTTCGAGGACGACGCGACCGGTTCCCAACCCAACGTTTTCCAGTGGTTCTTATACGGGGACGCCGACGCCATTGAAGTGACCGACGATTATCCCGCGACTTCGACATTGCCGTCGGGAAACGTGGTGGAAATGGACAAGCTGCGGTACGACTCCTATTCGGCCATGAAGCATCTCTATGTTCCGCTGATTCAGGAAAACTTCGCCATCAGTTTCGACTGGTACGTCACGCGGGCCAACTGCGGTTTTCGGTTGTACTCATCCCTGATGAAATGGGGATTCGAGGATACTCTGTATTCCCTGGAGGCCAGCGACGCTACGGACACTTTCAACGTCTGGACCGATTACGACCCCGATGGTTTAGGCGCGACGCCCATCGACGCCGGGGCCGCCTTTGAAGACTGGGTCAACGTCCGCATCGAGGTCAATTACGATACGCTGACGACGACCACGTTCTTCGATAATACGCCGGTCGTGGAAAACGCGAGTTTCTTTGCCGGCGAGTACCCCTACGTCGGTTCTTTCGGATGGGTCATTTTCAGCGACGTGGGATCGGGTCCGGTGTATCTGGACAACATCGAGCTTTACTATATGTGGGAATAAAACCCAAAAGTAAGAGTTTTCAATCCGACGATTCCTTATGATATAATGCCGGGTGCGTGGCGGGTTTCGCGATACCTGCCGCGAAACGGACTGCTTTATTTGATTGGGGGATTCCATGCGCCCGGCCCGATATATTCTCCTGGCGGTATTGATGACGGCGATGGCGGCGCCCGCCGCCGCAAGCGTTTCCTGGGAAATTACCCATTCCGCCGAGAATCAGGGAGCGCTGTTTAGCGATGTGGCCGTAATGGGTATTAACACGCTCTATACCGTCGGTGCGAAACCCGTGGGACTATTCGGAGAAGAGAACGCTTGGTTCAGCAGCGACGGCGGCGCGACCTACCAAGTTAAGCAAAGCTCCAGTTTTAGCGGTCTTTGCTCCTTCCCCGCCATGTTCAATACTTACAACTCAACGGATTTCCTGAATTTATTTCAGGGCGCCATCGCCGGAGGAAGTGTTCCGCCATGGTGTCAATTGCTTCCTTCCCCGGAGTGTTTAGCTTGCGTTTTGCTCTGCGAACCGACGGTCTGGTTGACCAGCGACGGAGGCGGCAGTCTGGCGAGAAAATACGGCCGGGGCGATTTTTTCGGCGAGTTTTTCTTCGTGGACTATCTGACGAACGACCACCTTATCGCCGGAGGCAACGGGGGTACGATGGTGGAGTGCTACTCGACGGATTGTCAGTACTGGGCCACCATCAACGGACCCTTGGGTTTGAGCGGCAACTATACCGACTCGGATTTTTACGACGGCGAATTCGGCGCCATCGCCGCCACCGTCGTGGACGACGACAAGCTGTCGTCCGCCATGCCGGAAAGCGCCGACGAAGCATTCGAGCGTTTTACGGCATTGCGCGACGCGAGCCGCTATCTCAAGGATCCCGTCTATCGGCTGCGCCTGCGGGCTCAAGGCAAAGCTCCGGCGATCACGGCGTCCATGGGCGGCTGTTATCTGACCGAAGGGGGCCGAACCTGGGTGACCGTTTTCGAGGAAGATGACGTGGCCGCATTATTGACGAGCTTTTACAACGAGCTTCGCGGTTTCGTGATCACCGACGAGCCCGACAGCGCCACGGGCGCCCAGTTCACTTTGAATTATACGAAAGACGGCGGCAACAACTGGTACAAGGGAGAGTTGCCGGAGCAGGGCGTCGACGGCAATCCGTACGACGCCGCCGACGTGAAATTTTTAAGCAGCCGGCTCGGTTACATCGCGGGCGCGTCGCTGGGCGACGACGTGGAGCAGGGATTTGTCCTGCATACCAACGACGGCGGCGAGACCTGGTCCTTCATGTTGATGCAGCCTCCGGCTCCCTTGCGGAGCATGGATTTTTTCAATCGCCTCCTCGGATATATCGTGGGCGACAAAAACTTTACGGCGCGTTACGTGGGCGTCAACGAGGCGCCCTCGGCCGACGCGGGAGCCGATCAGACCGTAGGGATCGACGCCCGCGTGGTGCTTGACGGCGGCGCCTCCGACGATCCGGATGATTACATCGACTCCTGGATTTGGATACAAACGCTAGGCGACGATGTCGAACTGTGGGAGTATCAGTCCCCGCAGCCATATTTTATCCCTCACGAGGCCGGCGTTTATAAATTCAAGCTCACGATCGAGGCCGGCGGGCAGACGGATTCGGACGTCGTGAGAATTACGGTAAGCGACGACATCGACGACGACGCCGACGACGATGCGGACGACGACGATGACGATGACTTCTGGGACGACGACGTCGACGACGACGCAAACGACGACATCGACGACGATAACGACGACGGGGACGATGACGACGGATCCCCGTATTCCGGCGACAACGAAAATGACGAATATTCCTATGAGAGCATCGACGAAGGAGATGAAGACGGCTGCTGCGGCTGCTGATTCCTTTTAGGCCGGATTCGAAATATTTGATATTCCCGTCAATGAAAATCGTATTTTTCGATGAAGTATTTTCATCATGGGAATGTTTGCATTCTTTCGGCGCTTGTATAAACTTCAATTCGACGAAAGTTTGCCGGCAAATCAAAAACACTCACTCGCAAGAGGTCGATGATGAGCAATACCGTTTCCGGTCAATTTCACGCAAATAAACGTTTCACGCGTATTTTCGCGTTGGTTTTCATGTCTGTTCTTCTGGCTCCCGTCGCGGCGGGGGCGCAGGGAGTTTCGTTTTCCATGTCGCCGCCGCCGTTTCGATTCGCCAGCTCCACGGAAGCGATCGATAAAAGACTCGGGAAGCCGCATATACAAATATCAGCTCGGGCGACATGTCGATGAACTGCCTGTACGGGGGACTGTACACGCAATACTTGAGTCTGCCGCAAGACGGCGCGACGTGGAACTACGGCATCGCCAACTTCCTTCTGGGCAGGGGCGGCGATGATCATACCGATGTCGCCGTTTTAGGATATATGCCTTCCGCCGCGGCCGGTTTGGAGTTGTTCGACTCCCTGGTCCGGACGAGCGCCGCCGCTCCTCCCATCAAGGGCCAGGCCGTCAGCGTCTTCGGCGGAGCGAATTTCATGCTGGATTATTTTTCCATTTCCGGCGACGGTTTCGACGGATCGGGCAATATGTATATCCTCAGTTTATCCGCCGGCGCCATCGCCTCGATTTACTCCGGCTCGTACGTGTTTCTTCCCTATGCTTTTATCTCCCTGCCGTTATTCGGCAGTGTGTCGGTGGAGATCGACGGCGATTCGTACGACGAAGACATCGAGTCCGGCAAACCGGGAGTTTCCATCGGTTTCGACGTGCGTTTCATGCAAGGGCAAGACAGGTTCATCAGCGCGGGAACCATGCTTCAGCAAATGTCCGAAGCGGTGGAAGGCGGCGACGACGTCAGAACGATCATGTTGAACGTGTCCTGGAATTATTAAACCGACGGCGTCATGAGAAGCCATGATGTCCCGCGGGGACTTTTGTGAAAATAGGCCCCCAACTTAGAGCCTGTCTATAAAGTCGAGTAATGTGAAAAAATGTCATTCCGACCGTAGCTTAAGCGAAGTGGAGGAGTCCCTTTAGCGATGGGTGAATATGTTGTTAACAGGCACACTTCAGGAAGGCGATCACATCTCATGAAAGGGATTTCTCGAATCGCCTTGACGGGCTTCCTCGAAATGACAACGCAATCTCCGGTCAATCGAACATGTAACGGCGGCTGTTGATATTCATCAGCAGCGTGACGACCATCATCATGGTGATGATCGACGTGCGCCCGTAGCTGAAAAAGGGCAGGATGACGCCGACGACGGGCATGATGTTGAGCGCCATGCCCACGTTGATGAATACGTGCCAGAACAGGATGGACGAAAGCCCGAACGCCATGATCGATCCAAAGCGGTCTTTGGAGTTGGCGGCGACGGAAAAACCCCACGCGATCACGATGAAAAACAGCGCCAGCACCACGATGCCGCCCACGAATCCCCATTCCTCGGCCAGAACCGAAAATACGAAGTCCGTATGCTGCTCCGGCAGGAATTGAAGCTTTGTATGCGTTCCCTGGAGATATCCCTTGCCGAAGATCTTTCCGCTGCCGACGGCCAGGAGGGACTGGCGGATATGATATCCGGCCCCCAGAGGATCGCGCTCCGGATCGATCAGCGTCAGGACCCTCTCTCGCTGATAATCCTTGAGGGCGAAAAACCAGGTGAGCGGCAAAAGCACGACGGTAAGAATGGTCATGAGAAGGACGGACCGCCGCTTGATTCCCACGAACGCGCAGATGCTTCCGAAAACAAGCATATGAAGCATGGCGGTGCCGAGATCCGGCTCGATGATGATGAGCAGAAAGGGAACGAGAACCAATAAAACCGGCGCTCCGAGCTTGTTGAGTTCGTAACCTTCCGAGCTTGGTTTTTGCACGAAATATCGGGACAGGCACATCACCAGCGTGATTTTGGTCAGTTCGGACGGCTGGAAGCTTAATCCGGCGATACTGATCCAGCGGTAGGCTCCCTTGGCGGCGTAGCCGAAAAAGAAGGGAACGATCAGGAAGAAACACGTGACGCCGAACAGCCAATAGGCCGAGCTTTCGTAGAATTGATAATTGATGAGAAAAAGCGGGATCATCAAAACGGCGCAGATGACGATCCATTGGACCTGGGAGTAGAACATGGCTTCTTTGACGGGCGATCCGTGGACGGCGGAATAGAGATTGAGGATCCCCATGACGATCAGCGTCGTAATGATGAATGTCATGGCCCAGTCGAAACCGGCGCCGGCGCTCCGGTTGACGCGCCCCTGGTACCGTCTGTCGAATACGTTGGACTCATATGTTCGGCGCCGAAATAGCGGCAATTTTCTTTCTCCCGATGCGTTTTCGTTACGGCGACGTCAAGGTTTTTACGGGCCGTCTTTGCTTCTTCAACCTGAAGTACGATTTTAATACGCTGCCTGCAATGGGCGCGGCCACCGTTCCGCCGTGGCCGGAATGCTCTGCCAGAACGACGACGGCGATCTCCGGATTTTCCGCGGGAGCGAAACAGGCGAACCATGCATGATCGCGATGCTCGTACTTCATCTGACTCCAGTGCAAGCGAACCGCGCGTATGCCACGCACCTGGCTGGTGCCGGTCTTGCCGGCGACTTTGACGGAACTCAGTTTCGCTTTCGTTCCGGTTCCGCCGGGAGTGTTGACCACATCCGCCAGGGCGTCGATGATCAATTTCAGATTCGCCGGATTGATATTCGGCTCCCGGAGCAACTCGGGACTCCAGTCCCGCACGATCTCGCCTCCGGGTCTGCTGATTTGATGCACCACCTGCGGCTGAAACACTTTTCCCCCGTTGGCCACGGCCGCGTAGGCGACGGCCACCTGCATGGGCGATACCTGCACGTAACCCTGGCCGATGGCGGCGTTGAGCGTGTCGCCGGGAAGCCAGCGTTCTTTGAGCGTCTCGATCTTCCATTCTTTATTGGGCATGACGCCGGCTTTTTCCCCGACGATGTCGATGCCCGTTTTCCGGCCGAAGCCGAAGGCCTTTCCGTATTCGGAAATGACGTCGATTCCGGTTTCAAAACCCATTTTATAAAAATACACGTCGCACGATTTCACGATCCCCAGGTGCAGGTTCATGAAGCCGTGTCCCTTTTTGGCGTGGCAGCGAAACAAGCGCCGCCCGAATTTCCAGCTGCCCGAGCAATACTCCGTAGCCTTGGGTTTGATGACGCCGCTTTCCAGGCCGGCCAGCGCGGTGATCACTTTGAACGTCGAACCCGGAGGATACAGATTTTGCAGGTATTTATTGGACAACGGGTGCATCTTGTTGTCGATGAGCCCCTGCCAGACTTCGTTGCTGATGGGATGGGAGAACATTTCCGGCGAAAAACTCGGAGACGAGTGGACCGCCAGGACGCTGCCGTCCCGGGGATCGAGGGCGACCACGGCGCCGGCCCTTTGGCCCATGGCCCTGGCGGCGGCTTTGGTCAGTTTCATATCCACGTTCAAAATCAGGTTCATGCCGGCTCGGGCTTGTTCGATCTCCAGCGTTTTGATGGGGGCGTTGCGGGCGTTGACCTCGACTTTTTTCCGCCCGAGTTGTCCGGCGAGATATTCCTCGTAAGCTTCCTCGATGCCCGTTTTCCCCACCAGGTCTCCGGGCAGATAATCTTCGTATTTCGGCAATTTCAGACGTTTCCGGTCGATTTCCGCGCAATATCCGAGCATGTGCGCGGCCAGTTCCTTTTTCGGATAAACGCGGATGCTTTCGACCTGTATTTCCAGAGGGTAGCGCGGACCGTAGGTCATGTTGCGCGTTTCAATTTTGGCCAGCATGGCCCGGGAGATGTCCGTGGCGATCTTGAAAGGCCTTTTCCCTTCGGAAGAGGCCATTCGCCGTTTGGCCACGTTGTAGTCCACCTCGAATTCGACGCAGGCTTTTTTCAAGAAATCCATGCGCTCTTCTTTTTCCAGCCATTCGGGATGAAAAAAGAGATTGAAGCTGGGGCGGTTCTCGGCCAGGATCGCGCCGTACCGGTCGTAAATAATGCCCCGCGCCGCCGGAATGCGGTATTCCCGCACCGCCTGACGTTTCGATTTTTCCTGTAGTTCGGCGCCCTGGATGATTTGCAGGTACCACAGTTTCGCCGCCAGGATGACAAACGCTATGATCAGGACCGAGTAATAAAGCTTCGGGCGGCTTTCCGGGGTCTCTGAAAAGTCGGTCATTTCTTCGAGCATGCGCGGCTACCAGTTCGAAGGCAGGTAAAACATATCCTCGCGCTTGGGTCCGGTCAGGTCGTCAAGCCGAAACATAATCGGAAATATGACAATGGCGGCGGCGCAGTTGACGAGAACCTGCGTGGGAGCTTCGGCGAGGACGTGACCGATCATCGCGTCGCACGATGGAAAAACGAACAAGAGCGAAGACCTGAGCATTAACGCCGCGAAAGTCAGAAAGGCGGCGGCGATGACGTGGAAAACCAGGCTTCTGGGAAAAAATGCTTTGCCGGAAAACTTCATGATGAAATAAATGGTCGCGTATATGGTGGCGTTCAGGCCGGGCTGCGCCCCGACCAGCGAGTCCATGACAAATCCCGCGGCGAAGGCGAACAGAGCGCCGCGGACGGGATTGTCCAGCAGCCCCAGAGCCAGCACCCAGATCAAAGTCAGTTGCGGCGCCGTGAAATCGAAAGGCAGATGCGCTTTCCAGGAGTTTTCCGCCACGAGCAGCAACAGACCCGTAAATGCGAATAAGAGGGTCTGCATTATTCCAGGATCTCCATGTCGTCCGAACTATAATCCGCGATGTCGTCGCTCACGTCCGGCTCATCGTGTGAAACGACTCCGGGAATGATAATGATGTCTTCCAGCTTATCGAAGGCGACCGCGGGAAAAACATCGACGTTCAAAAACATATCGGTGGTTTCCCTTTCCACGCGCACCACCTGACCCACCGTCAGGCCCGGCGGGAAGATGCCGCCGAGGCCCGAACTGACCACCATGTCCCCCACTTCCAGATCTTCTGTCCGGTTGAGGAAATTCAGGGAACACATTGTGGGATTTTTCCCCTTGATGATTCCCGTGGCGCGGGTTCTTTGAACAACGGCGTCGATGACGGAAGCCGGATCGGTCACCAGAAGGATTTTCGCCGAGTTCGCGGTCGCCACGTTGACGTATCCCACCAGGCCGTCCGGGCTGATGGCCACCATGTTTTTTTCGATGCCGTCCTTGCTTCCCTTGCCGATCAGCAGCGTCCTTGTTTCCGGAGTCAGGGACCGCGCGATGACCGGGGCGTAGATGGGCGTCATATCCTTCGGCGTATCGTAATTGAGAAGTTCCCTGAGCCGTTTGTTTTCGAGTATGAGCTTTTCCGTTTCCATCATTCGGAGCCGAAGCGCCCGGTTGTTTTTACTGAGCTTCCGGTTTTCTTCATCGAGATCCACCAGCAGAAGATATCGGCCGATGAAATCGGCGACTTTGGCGAAAGGCCAGGAAATCGTCGAATGGACCGGCGCGTAGATGTTCATAATAAACCGGCCTGTTTTGCCGGTATTGACGCCCTTGTTCAAAGACGATGAGACCAGATGGAGTCCCAAAAGCACCAGGGCGATGACCAGCAGAAGATATTTGTAGTGTTTTAGAAGACCTCTCATACCGCCATATCAGCTTTTTCGATGAACCATTTTGGAGTCGCTACGATTGGATGGCCACTTGCCGCAGAAGATCCAACTCTTCAAGCATTTTCCCGGTGCCCAGCACCACGGCGGCCAGGGGATCGTCGCAAATCGTTATGGGAAGTCCGGTCTCTTCCCTGAGCAAAACATCGACGTGCCGAAGCAGTGCGCCGCCTCCGGCGAGCACGATGCCCTTGTCCACGATATCGCTGGCCAGTTCCGGCGGAGTGCGCTCCAGCGCCAGCCGGACGGCCTGCACGATGGCGTTGATCGGCTCGATCATGGAATCGCGAATTTCGTCGGAATTGATCTCGACGGTTTTCGGCACGCCCGCCACGAGGTCCCGGCCCTTGACCTCCATCGTCATCAGTTCATCGGTATGATACGCCGTCCCGATCGTCATCTTGATGCGTTCCGCAGTGGATTCGCCGATGAAAAGATTGTACTTGCGTTTCAGAAACTGGATGATGGCCTCATCCATTTTGTCCCCCGCCACGCGCACCGACTGGGAAAGCACGATGCCCGCCAGGGAAATCACGGCCACTTCCGTGGTGCCGCCGCCGATATCGACGATCATGTTGCCGGAAGGTTCGGTGATCGGTAGTCCCGCCCCGATGGCCGCGGCCATGGGCTCTTCCACCAGGTAAACCTCCCGGGCGCCGGCGCTCATGGCGCTTTCCTTGACCGCTCTTTTTTCCACTTCCGTGATGCCGAAGGGCACGGAAATGATGATGCGCGGCCTGACGAGGGCTTTACGGTTGTGAGCTTTTCGGATGAAGTAGCGCAGCATTTCCCGCGTGACTTCGAAATCGGCGATCACGCCCTCGCGCATGGGGCGTATGGCGATGATATGACCCGGCGTGCGGCCCACCATCATTTTGGCTTCTTTGCCGACGGCCAGCACGCGCTTCATTCCCCGATAGTCTTTTTGCACGGCGACCACCGAAGGCTCGGAAAAGGCGATTCCCCGCCCCTTCATAAATACCAGGGTGTTGGCCGTTCCGAGGTCAATGGCCATGTCCTGCGAAAACATGCCGGCGAATTGGTCGAAAAACATTGGTCCCCTAATGCCCAAGAGAAAAACGCTTGTTTATACAAAACCCCGCCTTTTGAGGCAAGGGCTTTTGTTTTGGCAACGTCCCAATTATAATGACAAGGTTAAACCTCGTGAAGCAAAAGAACAAGGGTGTAAACGCGCATGGAAAAACTCATCGGCCGCATGGACCTAATTCATTTCAGAGTTGGTTTTTACAGTGATTTTCTTCAAACCAACTACGAGTCCCTCGCCATGGGGGTTCAAGATCATAACATCTGGGCGGTCCTGACGAATCCGTTTTCCATAGGCGTCACCGCGCTTTTACTGGTTTTTTTAAGCATCAAACGCTCCCGCAGAGGCATTGTCCTGCTTGGCTCCGTCTGGTCCTACGGGATCATCTACCATTACACTCTGGAAAGGCACAAAGTCGAGCTTGACCTTCTGTCGCCGGGAAACCAGATAAGCCTGGCGCCGATGGTCGGCTTTTTCGCCGGTATGATCCTGGTCACTTTCGTCGTGATGTATTTTGTCTTCAAAGGCGATTGAAATTATTTTCAAAACACCCCCCGACGCGCGAATCGCCGCTTTTGCGCCGGTGATAAGCATCCTTTTGGTTTGGATTCTTTTTTTGCCGGCTTTAAGTTCCGCGGACGATCAGCCGGAAGAAAAAACCGGCTTTTGCGGCAGCTATGTCGGTTATGCCTACGTATACGACAAGACCGGAGACGGCGCCAAAACCGATGTGCGTCTTTCCATAAAAAAAAGTTCGGATGCCTTTTATCTGCTGGAAATGCAGATGTTCGAAGGCAAGATAGCCCGTTTCTCGAAAGTCGTCATGATCAACGATCGGCATCTGGCGATCGATGAAAAAATCAACGTGGATTCAGGGCAGGACGCCCGTGCGAAAGGGCGCGTCGTTATGAGAAAGTCCAATGCCGCGGGAACCATCGAAGTGTTTGTCGGACCGGGCGCAACGCAGGGAGCATCGGAGCGCACCATGAAATTTCTGGTGGAAAAACTCGGCGCGGAATCCCCATAATTCAATTTTTAACGAAAAAGACCGGCGAAATGGATCGCCGGCCTTTTTAAAATCCCATCAAATGCAACGGACGATGTTCTTACTATTTCTCCGCCGCCGGGGGCGCCGCCGGCTTGCCTTCCATGCTGGAAATCAGCGCATCCAGTTTCTCTTTGACGGCCTTGGCGTCATTGGTGTAGCCGTTGGCGCCCGATTTTAACCATCCCTCTATATTCGCGGAGAAATATTTCATCTCGCGCAAAGCGGCGCCTTCTTCAGCCTTTTCAATCTTTTTCAATCCCGCTTCGATTTTCATGTCAACGCGGTTTTCGATGTCATCGAGGTTTTTCTCCAAGATGGCCTCCATCGTCTCGTCATAGGGCCTCGAACTGATCTGCATGATCCCGATGAGTAAAAGAGCCAGCGCCGAGAGTATCAAGGCCAGACCTGAAACAAAACTGACATTGCCTTTTTCGTCCATTAAATCCTCCTAATGCTATCTGCGTTTTTGTTAACTAATCCCGATTGCTAGTTTTTTCTTGAACGCCCTTATCTCCGCATTTACCCCGCGGAGTTTCACCCGCTTTTCATGCGCTTGACCTTTCTTTCGTTTCAGATGGCCTTGAAAAGGTGAATCTCTTTTCGCTTAAAACTCATCATTCTCCCATATGCAACGCCGCAGTGCAAACTCATTGGCTGCTTCGCCTCGCTGAAGCTCACTTCATTCTGGCTGTGTGCATTGCATCATTTGATTGGGCTCGAAAGAACTCAAGCATTTCCAGCATATTATTGAATTTGCCGGCTTGTCAAGCAACGATTTGCGCTTGAAACATCGTGTTTAGCAACTCGTGAGGCGCCTGACGATTCGGTGGATCATCAAACAGTGTCGCATCAGTTGATTTTCAAAAGCGAGCTTAAAAGAAGCCGCGTGTATGGATGTCGCGGATTTTCCAGGACGGCGCGGGCCGGACCGGTTTCCACGAATTTTCCCTCATGCATCACCGCCACGTTGTCGGCCAGGGCGCCGACGCTTCGAATGTCATGGCTTATATAGAGCGTCGTCAGGCCGAATTGCCGGCGCATTTCAGAAAGCAGGCGAAGAATCTGGATCTGCACGGATACGTCCAGGGACGCGGTCGGTTCGTCGGCGATTAAAAGCTTTGGCGAAGCGGCCAGCGCCCTGGCGATGAGAACGCGCTGCCTCTGGCCGCCGGATAATTCATGGGGATATCTTTTTGCGATGGCGTCATCGAGGCCGGCGGCGTTGAGAAGCTCGCTCACCCGGCGCTTCCTTTCGACCGAAGATCCGAGGCCGTGAATGATCATGGGCTCGGCAACGATATCGACCACGCGCATGCGCGGCGTCAGCGTCGCTCCCACGTCCTGAAAAAATCATCTGACAGTTTTTCCTGAAAAAACGCCATTGTTTTCGACGGCGGCCGACAAGCGATTCGCCGAAAAGCCGCGCCGCGGCGGCGTCAAACGGAACAAGGCCGCACAGGGCTTTCGCGATGGAGCTTTTGCCGCTGCCCGATTCGCCGATAATGGCGAAGGTCGAACCTGTTTCGATGCGAAAATCAACGCCGCGCACCGCGTGGACCTGCTTTGTCCGGCGGCGATAGCTCACGCGCAGATCCCTCGCCTCGCAAATATAATTCGGCGCGTTCAATTTTCCTGTTCCTTCATTGAATGAACTTCTCCGACGGCGTATCCCCTGGCTTCGATCAGCCGGTTCAAGTGCTCGATTCGTTTGTCGGGATTCGGATGCGTGGAGAAAAATTCGACGAAGGCATTCTGACGGTGCTTTTCTTCAATCGATCGAAAGAACTCCAGGGCGCCTCCGGCATGGCCGTAGGTCTCGACAAGAATCTCGACGCCCGCTTCGTCGGCGGCCCGTTCCTGGCGGCGGCTGTAGCGCCTTTGATCCACCATGACGAATTGCTGGACGAGTTCGGCCAGGTCGCCGTCGCGAAAAACCAATCCGACGACGAGGCTTAAAAGAATGCCTCTTCCCATGGAGCGAAGGTGATCCCTGTGTTTGAAATGCCCCAGTTCATGGCCGATGACCATGGCCAGACCCTGCCGGGATTGCACCGCGTCGAACAGGCCTTCCGTCAGCAAAATGGCGCCGCCGGGCATGGCCAGGGCGTTGGGCTCGTCGGAATCGATGATCCGGATGCTGTAGTCGAGGTCGGGCAGCCCCGGCGATGTCGTCAGATTCGCCAGCAGTTCTTCCGCGATTTGTTGTTTGTATTTTTTTTCGCTTGTTGGAAGATCGATGCGAGTCCAGATACCCGCCAGACGCCGCTCCAGGCTCGTTGGGAAAAATCGCGCTCCGATGTCGGCGATGATCCCCAGAAGAATATACGCCGCCAGGCATCCCGCCGCGAGGCCGGCGGCCCATTTGATTGTTTGCGCGCGCGATGCTTCGCCCCGGTTGATGTCGCCGGTTTTCTCTAAGGGCTTCGGGACGAATTTCATTTCCTGTAATAAATCGCCGTCGCGTAGGCCAGAACCTCAACGCCTCCGATGGTGTTCTTTTGACTTAAGGTTTTCGCGATGGCGCTGCTTTCCACGCGGCAATTGAGATAGGCGTCGGCGCCGGGGCATGATTCCTTCATTCGTAGAATCGCTTCCCGTCTGCCTCGATCGAGAAGCGACGCGTAGGATTTGAGTTCGCCTCCGAAAAACATCCTGAGGCCCGCCAGAATCCGCTTGTAATAATCCACGGAGACCACGACGCTGCCGACGGCGAGTTGCGCCTGCATGATTTTATCCGCGTCCTCCACGTCGTCCCAGGTTGCCGTGGGTTTGTTTAGAAAATCTTCTTCCCGTTTGTGGATGGAAGAAAAATGCCTTTTTTCGGCAAGGCGACCGGCGAAAAAACCGACGGCCACTAAAGTGAGCACAACTCCCAGCTGGATAAGTACTTCCATGACTTACCCGATTTTGACGGCGGTGCCGTAGGTGTACAACTCGGCGGCGCCCTGCGCGACGGATGATGTGGAAAAGCGGACGTTGACGATTGCGTTGGCGCCCAGTTCCTGAGCCTGTTGCGTCATCCGGTCCATTGATTCGTTCCGCGCTTCCGATAGAAGCTCGGTGTAACTCGTCAACTCGCCGCCCACGATGTTTTTGAAACCGGCGAGAATGTCTTTGCCGATATGCTTGGCTCTGACGGTGCTGCCGGAAACCAGGCCGTAATGCTCGATGATGGTCTTGCCCGGAACCGTTTCAAGATTTGTGATGATCACCTGTTCCCCCTGTCGATAAATTGATGGCGTCATGATGAATAAAAAACCCGGCTCTGGCAAGAGCCGGGTTTTTGTCAGTCAGTCAGGGTTTTTCTAGAAAAGGCCCTCGAGCAGTCCGCTGATATCGAAGTTGGTCCAGATGTTCAGCGCGGCGCTGTTGTAGCCCAGGATTCCGCCCGGATTGTAAGCGTCGATGTCGACTTCGTCGGGCAGGTCGATGCCCACTACGACGGCGATGTCGCCTTCGCCGGCGGTGATGCCAAGAGCGCCAATCGGGGGCTGATAGCTGGCGGCGTCGCCGGGAACCTGCGCGAGCAGCCAGGGGCAGCTGTCGCAAGCGGGCACGTAGATGATCTGATACAGATCAGGCGTGCCGCCGGCTTCGAGAGCCCAGGTGATTTCGCCGGTCAGTTCGTTGTAAGCGCAATTGTCGCCGTCGAAGTTCGGCAGGAAGTCGGCGGTGTCGAAGTCCACTCCGTCGGTGAATTCGCTGATGCTTTCAGCGTACTTGAGGCCGATGGAGAAGTTGGCGCTGGTGAAGCCGGAGGAGATGAAATCCGTCGCGGCAACCAGGGCCATGTAATCGGCGTCATCAACACTCGCGTAGTCCACGCCTACCGTGCCGGCGTCCATGAGGCCGACGCCCAGAGGCAGAAGGGCGCGATTCGGAATCTCGGCCGCCAGAAGGGCCATGTAATCGTAATCGTCGCTGGCGTTGGCCACGTTCACATCCAGAACGCCGCCGCGGGCGTCGGGCATGCCGGTCTCGACCACTTCGATGTCGGGAGCGCCGGTGGCGGCCCAGTCAGGAGTGGCGCCGACGTACGCGAAGGCCAAAGCTTCGTTGACGGCATTGTAGATCAGTTCGTCGGTGATGCAGTTCATGATGTCGCCGTCGGGAGGATCGCCGATGCAACCGATCAGAGTCAGCAGATCGTCGATTCCGGGAATGGCGGACATGATGTCGACGGTCAGAACCATACCCTCGATGGGCATCTCAGTAGCGCCGTTGGCGACGGGAAGAGCAAACTGCGTGTGATTCGGGGAAACAATTTTGAAGTCCACGCTCAGACCGGTCAGGTCGAGGTTCAGGGCCGGCAGGTAAATGTTGTCGGGAAGCGGCTGATCCTGGTCGCCGTCGCCCGTGTTCAGCGTCAGATTGAACTCGCCTTCGGCCATCAGACCGTTGAAGTCCGTGGAGAGCGCGGTGCTGCGGGCGATGCCCGGAATGGCGACGCCGGCGACAATCGGATTGCCGAACAGGCCCAGGAGGCCGGGATTGGTCAGGCCCAGCGGGGCGCCTTCCATCGTGAAGTCGCCGAGATTGGAGTCGGTATAATCGGCGGCCCTATCCTCGGGCTGGAGGCGGAAATACATGACGTTCGCGTCGGCGGTATAGGACCAGATCCAGTAACCGTCCGCGGCAGCCGTAACGGCCTGCGCGGCGTCGGCGCCAACATTCAGTTCAACGTATCCGTCGAGATCCGTCTGCACGGCGGCATCGTTGTTGAGAATGACATCGGCGTTTTCGATGGGATCGCATGTAACGTCGTCATAAACGTAGACTTTGATCGTATCGCTGATCGCGCCGCCGCCGACCGTGTTGGGGGCGATGCTTTCGGGATCCGGAATGGAACACGCCAAAGACGGATATTCCACGTCCGTATCGTCGTCGACATCGTCATCCACGTCGTCGTCCACGTCGTCGTCCACGTCGTCATCGACATCATCATCCACGTCGTCGTCGACATCGTCATCCACGTCGTCGTCGCCGGTGTCGTCGTCACCCGGATCGGCGGAATCGTCGTCGTCATCGTCGTCGCCGCCGCAACCGGTGACGAGAAACGCGAAGGACGCCGCAAGAATCAAGAACAACACTAATAGCTTTTCCTTCATTTTTTTTCCCTTTCCTTCATTTGGGTTATTGTGGTCATGGATTCATAGAGCATTAAACGCTCTTTAAAACTCATTTTTTCATTGAATCGTACATGAAACGGGCTCCGCCAGCCTCCTTTCCTAACAAGAGAGATGAAACGGTCGCCCAATAGTTGATTCCGAATTGATGCAATTTTCAGTCCCGGTGAATAATATTGTAGCACTTTAATGAATGTCAAGAAAATGTCGTGGTCAAAAATTACGCTCCGCGGGTTCTTGTCTATGGATAACTATATGAATTCATTGGAGAGTCATTTATTTTTCCCGCGATTATTAATATATCGTGAAATACGTCGATTTTTTCCCTGAAACACCGATGCCAACAGATATTTGAGCGAAAAGTATCAAAAAAACTGTGATGGCGCACGGAATATTCGAGTGGATGTTTGGCAATTGTCTGAATTAGCCGATTTATTTGTCGGTGGAGTTCGATACATTGATAAGGCGGGGATTTTTTTGACTTTTTTTCCAATTCGGGACATATGAATCTGTCTTTTCCTTTTGAAATTTTCATTCGGGTAAAGACGCGCAATGTGATCACGAGGTTAGAGTGAGGAAAAAATGGCCATGAAAATTCGGAAAATAAGCTTTCTTGTCGTAATCGCCGTGTTGGTGATTTTTTCGTTTCAGACGGGATGCGGGGACGATGACGACGACAGCGCCGGCGTAGGGCTTGCTCCGGCAATCGGTGAAGATCCCGACGATGACGCCGACTTAAGCGACGACCTCAACGATGATCTGAATGACGACGCCGACGATGATGCCGACGATGATGCCGACGATGACCTTGATGACGACGTGGACGACGACGCCGACGATGATGCCGATGACGACGTCAACGACGATACCGAACCGGATCCCATCACCATCGACCTGGTTCCGGGCTGCAATCCTTTCGCCACCAGCGCCGAATGCATTATGCCCCATCCCAGCCACTGGTATCAGACGCCGGATGCTTCCACGCCGACGGGGGTCAGGGTTGATTATCCCGAAGACGCTCTGCCCCTGAATTTCGTCACTTATATGGATGTCGCTCCTTTCAACGCCGCCGACGGCGCTTCGCCTACCGGGCCGATTCTCATGCATTTCGCCGCCGACGTTCACGAGGATTTTCTGACGCCCAACAGTGACATTGAAAGCTCCCTGGCTCCGGGAAATCCCATCGCTATATTCGACGCGGAAACCGGCGATCGGATTCTGTATATTTCCGAAATGGACATGAACCGGCGCGACGGCTTCGACGCCAAATACGCGCTGATTATCCGCCCCATGCAGCGCATGAAAATGGGCCGTCGCCATATCGTCGCGCTGACGAAGGACGTTACGGACGCCGACGGCAATTTTTTCGAGTCGCCGGAAGCTTTCGCTGCTTTGCGCGACGGCATACTCACCACGAACGAGGAAATCGAGGAGGTGCGCGAGCGTTATGAGGACAACTTCGATTTCCTGGACGCGCAAGGATACGAGCGCGAGAACCTGCTGCTGGCCTGGGATTTCATGGTCGCCGGCGAGGATTTTATCCTGGGCTCGGTTTTGTCCATGAGGGAAAAAGCGCTTGCCGATCTGGACAATAAAAGCGCGCCTTATACTCTGACCCTCGTGCAAAACGATCCCAACGCAAATCTTGCCCGCATGGTGCAGGGCGATTTCGAAGTCCTGAACTTTTTGGATGAAAACAATCGTTTTTCTTACGACGCCGATCATCACCCGATCCAGCAGGCGGAAAAGCAAAGCTTTCCCTTCACCATGGTCATTCCCAAAAAGGCGTACGACGGGCAGCCTCTTCCCCTGGTGGTTTTCGGCCACGGCATTTTCGGGACCGGGCGCGAGTACCTGGCGGGGTGGGGAGCGAGCATCCTGCAGCCTCTCGCGCAGGAAAACGGCGTCATACTCATCGCCACGGACTGGATCGGCCTTTCCGGCGGCGATCTGGATTTGATCATCGAGCAGCTGGTGGATAATCCGGACAATATCGGCGTCATCACCGAACGGCTTCAGCAGTCTTTTATCAACAACATCACCATGACCGAACTGGCGCTGGGCGCCTTGAAGGACGACCCGCAGGTCAAAGTCGGCGAAAACGATCTCATCGACACGGACCAGGTGTATTATTACGGAATCAGCCTGGGAGGGATTCAGGGATCGTCATTCGTTTCCCTGTCGCCGCGGATAAAACGCGGCGTCCTGGCGGTGCCGGGTTCGGTCTGGTCGGATATGATGTCCCGGTCCATTGTGTGGGCGCCGATCAAGGCCGTCATCGACCTGGCGTACCCTGATCCGTTGAAGCAGCAGATATTCTTCGCGTTCATGCAAGTGCATTTCGACTACAGCGATCCGGTCAACATGACGAAGCTTCTTTTCGAGTCGCCGCTGCCCGACGCGCCGGCGGAGCGGTCCGTTTTGCTCCAGGAGGCCGTCGGCGACTGCCTGGTGCCGAACATCACGACGGAGATTCTGGCCCGGACCATCGGCGTCACGCAGGCCTTCCCATACATCGAGCCGATTTACGGCTTGGGCAGCGTCGAGCTTCCGGCCTACGATTCGGTTTTGTCCCAGTATCACATGGTGGATAACACCGAGAATTACATGCCGCCTGAAGACAACAGCATTCCGACGCAGGACAACGGCGTGCATGCCGGCGCGCCGACCATGGCTAACGCGCTGGATCAGGCCATTCATTTTCTGACAAACGGGGAAGCCGTGCAGTATTGCGACGGCCCCTGTGATCCGAATTGATCGGAAAACGCCCGCGTGACCGAACTACAAAACAACCGGCCGGCCGACGGCGAAAAGCCCCGGGGAAGCCCCCTCTGGTGGATTGCGCCGCTTTACCTGGCGCAGGGTCTGCCATACGGCGTCGTGCAACTCATGGCGCCGATCTATTTCACCGCCAAGGGAGCGTCTTTAACCGCCATCGGCGCTTCGTCGCTTTTGGGATTGCCCTGGACCATCAAGCCGCTCTGGTCGCCGCTGACGGATCTTTTCGGCAGACGAAAAACCTGGGTCGTCGCGGCGCTGCTGCTTTTGATTGCGGCCATCGGCCTGACAGCCGTGGTCAGCGAACTGGATTTCGGCATGACCGACTGGCCCGCCGTCGGCCGGATTCCCTCGGTGCTTTTGATCGCCGCCGGGATTCTCTTTGTGACGGCCATGCTCTCGGCCACCGCGGATATCAGCGAAGACGCGTTTTATATGGATGCGCTGGACAAGCGCCGGCAGGCCCTTTACGTGGGCTGGCGCGTCACCGCCTACCGCGTCGCCATGATCTGCGCCTCCGGCCCGTTGGTTTACATCGCCGGGAAAACGAACTGGGTCGTCGGATACGGCCTGGCGGCGATCCTCATGTCCCTGGCGGCGGGATGGTCGATTTTCGTCATGCCGAGCCCGAGGCAATCCCGCCCGACCTACGACAGCGTCGCGGGATTTTTCGGAGAATTCACCAGGGCGTTTTATTCCTACGCGCAAAGGTCCGGGCCGGTGCGGCTGCTTTCCTTCATCCTGCTTTTCAAACTCGGCGAACAGATGCTGGCGAAAATGAGCACGCCCTTTTTCATGAACGCGTGCGGCGTCACCACCGCGCAAATGGGCGTCATCTCCGGCACGCTGGGCGTAGGCGCATCCATCATCGGCGCCGTCGCCGGTTCCTATTGGGTGTCGCGCAAAGGCATCGGCTCGTCGCTGGTCCCCATCGCCTTCGTCATGGGCGCCACGAATCTGCTGTATGTGTGGCTGGCGATGATCGGCAAACCGAGCCTTTATTTAATCGGCGCTGTGCACATGGTGGAGCATTTCAGCGGCGGCATGGGCTCGGCGGCTTTCGCTTTCTTTTTGATCCGCACCTGCAAAGATGAATTCAAGGCCAGCCACTACGCCATCGCCACGGGCCTGATGAGTCTGGGCGGCACACTGGCCTCCACGGTGGGCGGCGCCGTGGCTGAAAAAATCGGCTTTCTGGATTACTTCGTCATCTGCACCGTCGCGGCGATTCCCGGCTTTGTTCTGATCTTCTTTTTACCGAAGGATTTGACGACCGACGATAAATGAAAAACACCCAGCTTTTGTCATTCCGACCGTAGCGAAGCTTTAGTGGAGGAATCCCTTTAACGAGATGTAATTGTCCAGTAAAAATGTACACATAAGCATCATAGTTTACGAATCATTAAAGGGATCCCTCGACTCGCCCTAAAGGGCTCGCTCGGGATGACATTGCGCTAATTGCTTGTTTTGTGCGTTTATCGACAGTCTCTTTGACGACAAACGGCGTTCAAGAAACCGCGCCGGGCGCGGAAGTTTAACGGGATTGCTCCATGTTCGCACAAAAAAAACTAATCATAGGAAAACTCGATCTCGGTTGCGGCGTTCTGGTCGCGCCGATGGTGGGAATCACGGACCTGCCTTTTCGCAAGATGTGCCGAAAGTTCGGTGCGGATATGTGCTTTACGGAAATGGCGGCGGCGCCGGCGATGGCGGCAGAACTTCGGGGCGCGGCGCACAATGTGCTAAACCGCATCCTGGCCCGCGATCCCGATGAGCATCCCTACGCCGTGCAGGTTTTCGGAGGCGAGCCACAGACCGTGGCCGTCGCCGCGAAAGCCATCGCCGAACGCGGCGCGGACCTGATCGACTTCAATATGGGCTGCCCGTCGCGGCGCATCGTTACAAACGGCGGCGGCTCGGCGCTTTTGAAATATCCGACCCTGGCGGCGCGTTGCATCGAGGCATTGCGCAAGGCGGCGCCGGATATTCCCATCACCGTAAAGTTTCGCGCGGGCTACGACGCAAAGCGCGAAAACGTCGTGGAGATCGCGAAAATCGCCGAAGGCGAGGGCGCAAGCGCCATCACGGTGCACGGCCGCCTGCGTACGCAAGGGTATGGAGAGAAATCCGATCCGCGCCGCATCGCCGAGGCGGTCAAAGCCGTGAGCATTCCCGTAATCGGCAACGGGGATATTTTCAAAGCCGAAGACGCGGTGCGGATGAAAGAAGTCACCGGGTGCGCGGGCGTGATGCCGGCCCGCGGCGTGCTGGGCAATCCATGGCTTATCGCCGAAGTTAGCGCCGCCCTTATGGGCCGCGAGATTCCCCAGCCGCCGCAACCGAAAGACAAGCTCAAAACTTTCCTGTCTTTCTGGCGGGATCTGGCCGAATTCCGGACGCCGGAGCGCGCTCTGCTCGACATCAGAAAGCACCTGATCTGGTTTACAAAGGGCCTGCGCGGCGCGCAGGCGTTGCGCAAAAAATTATGGTCGTTTGAAAGCGAGCAGACTCTGGTTGACGAAGTGACGGAATTTTTCACGCAGGCCCAGGAATATCACGACGCCGGACAGAGCAGTGGTTCGCGACCGGTGATTTAGCCGCTTGCAAAACTACTATTTCCTCAATCCGAGTTTTAAATACTTTAACAACACAGGCGAGGGCGCCTGTGCCACGCACGCTGTGGCCGGCAAACCGTTTTTCTCCGGCGCGTCGCATGCGGCGCAGCTTTCCAAAGGCTCTACATGCCCGTGAAGCGGGCGATGGAATTTCAGGTCTCAGCATAAAAATGCTACGCCGGCAACAGCAGCAGTCCCGCCGAAAACAGCGCCCCCGTAATGATCATGACAATCAGCGTGTAGCCGACGATTTGCCTGGCCTTGAGGCCTGTAATTCCCAATAAGGGAAGCGCCCAGAAAGGCTGGAGCATGTTCGTCCAGGCGTCGCCGTAGGAAAGGGCCATGACGGTTTTCGGAATCGAAACGCCCAGTTCGGCGGCGGCTTTTGTCAGCACCGGCCCCTGCACGGCCCACTGGCCGCCGCCGGAAGGCACGAACAAATTGACCAGCCCCGCCGAGAGAAAAGAGAAAACGGGAAACGTGGTCTTGTTTGAAATTGAAACGAAGAAGTTGGCCATGACGCCGACCAGCCCCGAGTACTTCATCATTCCCATGATCCCGGCGTAAAAAGGGAACTGTAGGATGATTCCGCCGCAGGCCCCGGCGGACTGCGCCACGGCGCGGACGTAGCGGATCGGCGTGCCTTGCAGGAGAATGCCGCAAAAAAGGAAGATGCAGTTGACGGTGTTCAGGTCCAGTGACGGGCCGTTTTTCGCAAAGTGCCAAACGAGCCATACCAGCCCCATCCCGCCGATGAAAATGGAAAGGACGCGGCTGTTTTCGAGTTTTCCCGCCGGTTGATCCGGCTGCGGTTTTTCGGGTTCGGATTCCGATGCAAATTGAGGCGCGATATCGTCGATGCTTTCAAAATCGCTTTCATCTTTCGGCAGAAGCATCCTGACGGCGAGAGGGATGGCGATGAGCATGACAATCGCCATAACGATGTTGAGCGGCGAAAACAGCGTTTGTGAAATCGGGATGACTCCGATTTGCGCGGCGAGGAAATGCTGGCTTTCCGCAACCTTCAGCGGCGCCGAACCCGACAGCCCGCCGTGCCAGACGATGAAGCCCGAATAGGCCGCCGCGCCCAAAAGCGGATAGGGCAGTTTGCGGCCCTGCTTGTGCGCGTGCGTGGCGATGTTTTTCGCTAAAAGCGCTCCGGCGATAATGCCCAGGCCCCAGTGAATCAGTGAGGCGGCGGTGGCGCAAAAGGCTACGAGCATCACGGCGGCGCCGGGAGTTTTCGGAAGTTCGGAAAGGCGCTTTAAAATTTTCAAGACGGCCGGGGACGTGGCCAGGGCGTGCCCGGTGACGAGAATGAGGCACATCTGCATGGCGAATGCCAAAAGCCCCCAGAATCCCGTTTGCCAGTACTCGACCATCTCCATCGGTCCCGAACCGGTCAGGATAATTCCCAGGATTCCGGTCAGGGCGGTGAGGATGACGGCGAACACAAAAGGATCCGGAACCCAACGTTTCGCCCATCGGTCAAGGCTGCTTCCCAATGCCTGTATCATGGCTTCTCCGCGGTCAATTTGGTGGATAGGGATTTTTACAATATGTGATTTGCGTCGTTATTTTTTATAGCACAATTCCGTGGTTTGACCATCATCGGCGGAATCGGAGTTCATTTTGCTTCCGAATGGCGGTTTTTTAAATGCCGCGGACGCAGATAATTGACAACACTCGCTTGATTTTTAAGTTCGCCGTGTATTAGATTGGAGTTGACGAATTAAAAGCTAAAAGCACTCAGGCCTCCCTTTGGAATCCAAAAGGGAGCGGTTGTCCGTTGTATAAAATGAAGCCGGTTCCGAAATGGAAATGAAAATATTTTTCGCGAATTTGAATTGAAATTTTAAATGCAATTCCAAATAAAATGATTCGATTACCCTAACTGTTGATCAGGCGGACTTTAACAATGAAGGCTATACCGGCCGGTTTGGCGCTTGGCGGATTGGACCCGTCCGGCGCCGCCGGAGTGATTGCGGATGTACGGACGCTGTCGGCGTTCGGCATGCACCCCATGGCCATCGCAACGGCTCTGACGGCGCAGTCCGTGCAAAGCATGAAAGGTTATCGTCCGGTGGACGCGCAGTGGATCGGCGAGCAATGGGACGTTCTCGTGAAAGAGATCATGCCTTCGTGCGTGAAGATCGGAATGCTGGCGGATGAAAAAATCGTGGAGCTTGTCGCGAAGAAACTGGAAGATCTGGGCGGCGAAATTCCGGTGGTTCTTGACCCGGTTCTGGCCGCCGGGGCGGGAGGTTCTTTGCTGGGCGACGAGGGCCGCAAGAAAATGAACAAACTGCTTCTGCCGCTGGTATCGGTTGTTACGCCGAATGTTCCCGAGGCCGAGCTTATGGCGGGCATGCGGATTGCCGGCGAAGCCGACGCGCGGGCCGCCGCGGAAAAAATCGCCGCCACGGGAGCCGGGGCCGTCTTGATCAAGGGGGGGCATTTGCCGGGGGATGCGGTGGATTGCCTGTTCGACGGCAAAGATCATCACCGCCTTCCCGGTTTGCGGAAGCCGGGGGCCAACGTGCGCGGCACCGGATGTGTTTTCGCTTCGGGGCTGGCCGCCCGCCTGGCTTTCGGCGACGCACTGCTCGACGCAGCGCGTAAAGCCAAGAACTTCGTGACGATGTATATTGAGGGAGCATACAGCGTAAGTGAAGGGCGCCATCAGATTGGATCCTTAGCGCGTGACTTAAAAATTAAACCTCGTTAAGAGGAAAATATGAAAAACACCAGGTTTGAAAAAAAGTTTTTGCCCATGTCTCGTTTCGAGATGCAAAAAGTGGGCTGGCAAAAGTGCGACGTGGTTTTCCTGACCGGCGATACCTATATCGACCACCCGAGTCACGAAGTGGCCGTCCTGGCCCGCCTGTTGGAAAGCGAAGGCCTGCACGTGGGCATTATCGCCCAGCCGAATCCCGGGCGGCAGGTGGATTTCACGCAACTCGGCGCGCCGGAGCTTTTCTTCGCCGTGACCAGCGGATGCGTCGATTCCATGTTCAAAAACTACTCGCCGACCAAGCGCCCGCGCAAGTACGATTACTATTCCGCCGGATGCCTTCCGGGCAAATGTCCCGACCACGCCGTCGTCGAGTACAGCAAGGTATTGAAAGAGGAGTTTCCCGAAGTCCCGGTCGTGCTTTTCGGCGTCGAGGCTTCTTTGCGGCGGCTGGCCCATTACGATTATTTCGATGATGCGATCAAGATGAGCGCGCTTTCCGAATCCGGCGCGGATTTGCTGATTTACGGCAGGGCCGAAAAAGCCATGAGAGAAGTGGTTCATTCTCTCGGTCGCGGCAAGGGCGTCAGCGGCTGCCGGTCGATCAAGGGCCTGGCATGGAAAGCGGGATATGACGACAAAGTATCCGAGCTGGTCGAAGACGATCCGATACACCTGCCGGGTTACGACGGCGTCCGCACCGACAAGAACGCCTTTTATGACATGGCCAGGTCGGACCTGACGAATTTCGATCCGAACTTCGCCAGGACCATGTATCAGCGTTACTCGAATCACATCGTGGTCGTCAATCCGCCGCAGCCGACCATGACCACCGAGGAATTCGACGCTCTTTACACGCTTCCCTTCGTGCGCACGCCGCACCCGAAATACAAAAAACAGGGCGCCATCCCCATTTTCGAAACGATCAAGTTTTCCATCACCACCCATCTGGGATGCGTGGGAGGATGTTCGTTCTGCTCCGACTTCGCCTATCAGGGCCGGTATGTCATTTCGCGCAGCGAGCACAGCATCATGGACGAGGTGCGCAAAGTCACCAGCTTTCGCTATTTCAGGAGCGTCATCAGCAACGTGGGCGGACCGGTGGGCAATGTTTATCAGGCGCGGTGCGCCAGGAACGGCTGCTCCGGTTGCGGCGCGCAGCAGTGCTTCCGCCAGTCGTGCGTTTACCCCGAACCTTGCAAGGATCTTGATTACGATCAGAAACCATATCTGGACTTGCTGAAAAAGGTTCTCGAAACGGACAACGTCAAAAAGGCCTTTTTGCCCTCGAACCTCCGCTATGATCTACTGGAGCTCGATCCGAGCGGCCGGGAGCTTTTGGAGCTTTTCCTCACCAGGCTCACGGGCGACAATCTCAAGATTATGCCGATGCATGTCAGCGATTCGGTCAACCGTCGCATTCGGAAATATTCAACGGAAATGACCAATAAGTTTTTCGACAGTATCGATGAAGTGCTGAAAAAACACGGGATGGAGCACAAGAAAATCATACCCTACTTTATTGCCAGCCACCCCGGCTCCACGATGGAGGACGCCCTGGAGGCGGCCCTGTTCTCGCACGAGCGGAAAATCGGCAAAAGTATTTTACAGGATTTCATTCCCGTGCCGGGAACCGCCAGCGCGTGCATGTTCCATACGGGCAGGGATCCTTTTACCGATGAACAGATGTATCGGCCTTTGTCTCACCGGGAAAGAAAACTCCAGCGCGCCCTTTTGCATTATTACGAGTCGGGCAACTCGCGTTTCGTCAAAGAGGCCATTCAGGAAACCGGAAGAACCGACTTGATCGGAGACGGTCCGAATTGCCTGATTCGGGCCGCCGGGCAGGAAATGAACAACCGGGCGGAATAAGGCATATAAAATGAATCAATTTTACAATCGACAAGGGCTGATCTTTGCCGGGGTGATCGCCATGCTCCTATGCGCGGCGATGATGTTTTCCTGCGGCGACGATGACGATTCCGATGACGAGTCGGTTCACGACAATACTCCCGACGACGGCGGCGACATCGAGAGCGATCCCCCGTATCAACCTCTGCCTGAAGGAAACGTTCCGTATATTCTCGACAACGGGCTTCCCGTTCCCACGTGGCGGGACGAAGACGCCACTTTGCGTCAGTCCCTGGACGGAACGTGGAAGTTTCTTGAAGATCCTAACGGCCTCGGCGACGCGCAGCAGTGGTACGCGGCGGATTACGACCGTTCGCTATGGCGCGAAATCAGCGTTCCGGGTGTTTGGAACGCCGAATTTCCCGAGTTGTTTACGTATAAGGGAGTCGCCTGGTACGCCCTGACTTTCGACGTTCAAGATTCCTGGCCCGACGGCGAACTGCCGCCGGAAATGTTGCTTCGCTTCGGCGCGGTTTTTCTGGAATCCCAAGTGTTTCTCAACGGAACGCTCATCGGCGAGCATCGCGGGGGATACACGCCTTTTCATCTGCGTTGCGCAAGATTGATCAGACCAACGGGAAATGTTCTGGTCGTTCGCGCCGATAACCGGATCAAGTGGACCACGATCCCCGTCGATACGCTCACGCACATTCATTCCCACGGATGGTGGCCCTACGGCGGCATTTCCCGCGGCGTGACTCTGCACGATCTTCCCGATCCGTGGATTTTCAAACTGGAGCCGTCTTTCGTCGGCGAAAACTCCGATCAACTTTGGGTGACCATGGGGTTGTGGGCGGATGAAGATAAATCACCGGAATTCAGTTGGCTTTTGGAAGGCCCCAGCGGGAAGATCGACGAGTTTTATTTCGGAGTCACGATTCCAGGCCCAGGCGTCCACATATACCGCTTTTTACTCCATGCGGAAATTCCCAAGATCTGGTCCCGCGACAATCCGGAAAACATGTACCGCCTGACAATGAACTACGTGGGAGGCGGCGACGGGCTGACCGTGCGTTTCGGCTATCGCACTTTCGAAAACGACGGCTACGTGATGTATCTCAACGGCGAGCGGGATTACTGGCACGGCATCAGCAGGCATTCCGACTATCCCGAGCAAGGCAGCGTGGAAACGCCGGAAAGCATCGCGCGGGAAGTCGCGCTTTTAAAAGACCTGCGCGCCAATCACGTGCGGCCCGGGCATTATCCCGTGGAGCCTCGATTGTTGGACGCGCTGGCCGACGCGGGGATTACGGTGATGGAGGAAATTCCCGTTTACCAGCTTTTCATCGGGCAGGTCGCCAACGAGGGATTGCTGGATAACGCCGCGCACCAGTTGGGTGAGATGATCGAACGGGATAAAAACAATCCCGCGATTCTGGCCTGGTCCGTCGGCAATGAATACGGCAACTATCTTCCCGGATCATTCACCCTGACCAAAACGCTCGGCGCCGAATCGCGCCGGCTCGATCCCGCGCGGCGCGTGGCGACGGTCATTTCAAACGCCTCGTGCGTCGTCCCGCTGGATTTTTGCCTGCCCAACGTGGACATCATCGGCGTGAACGAATACTACGGCTGGTACATGGGATACATGGAGGGCGCCGGCAGGTGCCTTGACCTCATACACCGCAGGTATCCCAACAAGCCCATCGTCGCCACCGAGTTCGGCGCCGGCGCGGTGGCGGGTCGGCAACTGGACGGCGAGCCGGCGCCCGAGCCGTTGGACGATCACAGCTACAGCGAAGAATGGCAGGCCTGGTTTCTCGAAGATCATCTCAACCAGTTTATGGAAAGAGAATATTTGTCCGGGGTTATGCCCTGGGTTCTGGCCGATTTTCGCATGGAGTGGAATCCGTCCACCGGCGATCCCCATCCGGCGTACTTCACGAACCTCAAGGGCCTTGTCACGCAAGACCGCCTGCAGAAAAAAATGTCGTTCGATACGGTCAAAGGCATTTACACGCAGATGGAAATCCCCGCGGATTAAGTAAGGCGTTTTATACAAAACCACATAAAAGCAGTCCGGTTTCAAACTGGCTTGACACGCCGCGTCAGTGCCGATATCAAACGGTAGCTTTGCACGATGAAAATAAATCGGGAGTAAGGATATGCAAAGAAACCTGGAAGCCATGGCGGCAAAAAAATACGACGTCCTCGTGATTGGCGGAGGAATCTCCGGCGCCGCCATAGCCCACGACGCGGCCCTGAGAGGCTTATCCGTAGCGCTCGTCGAAAAAGGCGATTTCGGCGGGGCCACCAGCGCGGCCACCAGCAAGCTCATCCACGGCGGCCTGCGTTATATGAAGACCTTCGAGTTCGGCCTGGTGCGCGAATCGTTGCGCGAGCGCCGGACCATGGAATACATCGCGCCGCACATCGTGGGTCCGATCCCTTTTATGGTTCCCAATTACAGCAAGCTCATGCAAAGCAAGCTGGCCATGGTTCCGGCCATGTTTTTATACGACAAGCTGTCTTTCGACAAAGCGGACCTGGACGATCTGGACCGCCGGGTGCCGGGTTGGGAAAACTACGGAAAAGAGGAAACGCTGACGAAGGAAGGCGGACTGAAAACAGACGGACTCAGCGGATCGGTCGTTTATTACGATTGCCAGATGTACAGCTCCGTGCGTCTGACCCTGGAGTTCATTTTGGGCGCGGCGGAAAACGGCGCCGACCTGGCCAATTACACGCGCGTGGAAAATCTGCTGCGCAAAGACAAAGATGTTGAAGGCGCGGCGGTGGTGGATGTACTCAGCAATAAGAAGTACGAAATCCGCGCCGATATCACGATCAACGCCGCCGGGCCGTGGGCCGATTGCCTCACGGATTTCATCGGCGAGTCGGCGCACAAAAAGCTGGTGCGCAGCCAGGGCATTCACATCATCACAAAAAAGATCACCAACAATCACGCGCTGGTGCTGACGACGAAAACGGGCCGGTTGTTTTTCATTTTGCCGTGGCGGGGATATTCACTGATCGGCACGACGGACACGAAATGGGAAGGCAATCCTGACGAATATTGCGTCGATAAAAAAGACATTTTGCACTTTATCGACGAAATCAACGAGGCTTATCCCAGCGCGAACCTGACCATCGACGACGTGCAGTGGAGTTACGGAGGTCTTCGGCCCATCGTCGAGCAGGACACGACCGTCAAGGACGTCAATAAGGCCTCACGCAAATATGAAATTTACGACCACAAAAAAGACGACGGGGTAGGCGGCGTGATCAGCGTGATCGGCGGGAAATACACCACCAGCCGCTCTTTGGCCCAAAGCGTCGTGGATATGGCCGCCCGAAAGATGAACCTTCCGGTTCCGACGCACGCCACGGCCGGATATATCCTTCCCGGCGGCCGCATCGGCTCCTACGCCGGTTTCCGGTGCAGGCTGATGCGCGATTACGGCGTTCACGCCGACGACGCGATTCACTGGACCCGGACCTACGGCGCCCACTGTGTTCCCATTTTCGAGGCCGTCAAAAAAAATCCCAAACTTGGGGAGCGCATCGACGAAAGGCACGTCGAAACATGGGCCGTCGTGGACCGGGCCGTGAAGGATGAAATGGCCGTGACGCTGGATGACGTCCTGTTCAGGCGCACGGGACTCGGGACCACCGGCGAGCTATCGGACAAGTCGGTGCGGGCCGTGGCCGATCGCATGAAAACTCTTTTACGCTGGACGAAAAAGCAATGCGACGCGGAAAAGAAAGCGGCGATTGCCAAACTCAAGTCGAAAGGCATGACCGGGTAATCGCGCTTGCGCGACGATAAACGGCTCCAAATCCACCGCCGGTGCGGTTTTATGGGCTCAAGCCGCCTTGACCCTAAGGCCCGATTATAATAACGTCATATTTCCAAATTCAGTGTGAAATGAAAGTAAATCATTATTAAAGGAAACGTCCCATGAAGCTTTTCGGACCCACGGCGTCTCGCGTGGAAAAGTGGATTGCCAATAGAAATGTGAAAAAACTCATTGAAACATTGCATGACGGCGACGGAGCCTTGCGCCGCCGCGCCGCCGAAGGCATGGCGGAAATCCGCTCCGCCGAGGTTCTGGAATTTTGCAATGAAAACGCCCAGAATCCCGATAAGGACCTTCGTTGGCACGTCACGCAGATTCTGGGACTCATGGGCACGCCGGGAGCGATGAAGATTCTCGCGAATGTTCACCCGCCGAAGAAGAAAAAATAGTTGCCGAATACAACCGGATTGCGCTTGAAAAGAGGGAATAAATCATGAGCCGAATGCTGATCATCGATGACGATCCCGTCATCAGGAAAATGGGCCAGGCCTACTTCACCGCCAAAGGCCACAACGTCATTACGGCCAAAGACGGCAAGGAGGGCGTCGAGCGTTTCGCGCACGGCGAATACGACATCGTCATCACGGACCTCATGATGCCCAACGTGCACGGATTCAAAGTTATCGATTACATCAAGCTGTCGCCCAAGGGAAAAAATACACCGGTCATTTTGCTGACCGCGGATATCAAAGAGCCGGAACTCGACGCCTACGACCGCAAGGCTTTCGAGGACGATTACGTGGCGAAGCCTTTTGACATCCCCGTCCTGGAAGCCAAAGTCAAGCACGTGCTCAAGGAGTTCGCCCTCCGCGAGTCCGATTAGCGTCGCCGCCGGTCTTTGGCCTGACCATTCATGAAGAACCATTATTATTGACGGATTTCGCTCCACGTTGTCTCGAAGCCGCGAGAACGTAACAATGGCAGCCCATGAAGTGATATCTTTGGCACGAGACACAGAGCCGCGAGCGGCAGATTCGGTTTAAGCGACAGCTTAAGGCGAATGAGCGAGCGGGTAATGCGTCGACAAACAGAATATTAACGCAGTCGTATGTGCGATCTCGTTTTCAAACCGTATTTTTTACCGATCCAATATCCACCCCCTCATTCACATGCTTCTAGCCTTGAGTCTTGAAGCATGTCTGCCATTCGCGGCTCTGTTTTTCTTGTGCCAAAGTTGCTGATTCTTATGATGTCCCATGACGGAAGTCACGAAGTTAAGTACGGACAAGCGTAAGCTGGCTGACGCTCGCAGTCGATTTGTCCATGTCGCCCGCGAGGGCTTGTCAACCCTTTTATCTTCAAGTTTGGGTAAGACTATTACTTTATCTTTTTTTCGGAGATTTCCGAAGCGCGCGTGCCTTCGCGGCCGAAATCGTCGGCCACGCGGACCACATCCCATAGAAAAGGCGTGGACACTTCGAATATCAGGCAGTCTTCGACGGCCTCGATGCGGTGGATGCGCCCCGGCTCGACCTCAAGGGCCAGGCCCGCTTCCATCGTAAACTCTTCCGGTTCATCGCCCCTGGCGCCGGTGAGGACTTTGGCCTTGCCGCTGTGAAGATAGAGAACTTCTTCTTTGAGCACGTGGTATTGCAGGCTGAATCTTTTCCCCTTTTTTATGAAAAGAGTTTTCCCCGCAAAGTCGTCGGACCAGGCCCACCAAAGCTCCCAACCCCAGGGCTTTTCGACTTTCACGGGCTGCTTGACTCCGCCTTGTTTGTCGATTTTCGGAAGCTCGGAAACGATGTCCTTGATTTTGTCTCTTTGGGAGTTCGGGCAGATCAGCGTGGAGTTGTGCGTGTGCACGACGGTCAGATCATGCGCGTCGAAAAGAACAACGCGATGTCCTTTGCGGTTATTGAAAACGAAATTGTTCGCGGAATCTTTCGTGAAGACTTCGCCGAGGCTCAGGTCCTCATCCTTGTCGCCTTCCGCCGGCTTTCGCGGCAGCCAGCGCTCGCTCCATCCGCCGTCTCGCCAGTTGAGCAGACGGCCGAAACCCTTGTTGCCGTGCGCGTCGGCCCGCATCCCTTCGGCGAAAGATTCCCATCCGCCCAGATCGCTCCAGGCGAAATCCCCTTCCACGCAACGCACGTTGCCCGCCTGCCCTTCGGCCTGCATCATTCCGAAATCGATGGAAATTTTCGGCAGGCGTAAAAACGCCTCCCGGAGTTTGTCGTCGAAATCCGCCGCGCCGTAAGACCGGATCGCTTCGCCGAGTTCCTTTGCGTGAATTGGAAGCTGCCTTTTGATGGCTTGCCAAGCGGCTTCGGGCGTCCAGACGAATATCCCGCCGTTCCAGTAATAGTCGCCCGAATCCACGAATTGCTTCGCGGTTTCCATGTCCGGCTTTTCTACGAAGGCCTCGACGCGGCATCGGTTGAATTCGTCCGGGGATTCCAGTTTCCCGCCATGCCGCAAATATCCGTAGGCGGAAGTGGCGCGCGTGGCCTTTAATCCGATGGTGTAGAGTTTTCCGTCATTTTCGGCGCAGTGCGCGGTATATTCCATGATCCGGTGAAATCGGTCCTCGGGATCGATCTGGTTGTCCGAGGGCAATACCAATTGCACGGCGCCGGGCCATTTCAGGGCCGCAACCGCCGCGCCCGCGGCCGCCGCCGCCGCCGTGTCGCGGAGCATCGGTTCGCCGATGATGTTTTCGTCCGGAACTTCGGGAAGATGCGTTCGCGCCATGGCGACGTATTCGCGGTTGGTCAAAACCAGAATTCGATTCGGCCCGGTGAGTTTTGCGATGCGCTCGAAGCTTTGGCGCAAAAGGCTTTTTTGCGGGTGGGCCAGGGGGAGGAACTGCTTGGGCATCAGTTCGCTGCTCCAGGGCCAGAATCTTGTTCCGCGGCCTCCCGCCATGATCAGCGCGCACAATTCCATGATCGTTGCGTCCTTATTTGCTCGAAAGCGAAATGCTGTCACCTGTCTAACATATTTGATTATTCGTGAGAATGACTTGCGCCTGCCCGGTTCAGCATAACTCCTGGCCAAAGATATTTGAAAACTTTCAGGCTCAATTCTATTTCGATAAGCGTTTCGCGGACAATGCGAAACGCATTGAAATTCAAACCTTTTTTAACTGGTTTTATCCGGCAAATATTCGTGGAGCTTGCGGGGCTCGCTTGGTTTATTGACCAAGTATTCATGGAGCTTGCGCGTAAGCCTGCTTGGTTATGGCCTCAAATTTATTTGACCTGCGAGGTTTGCCTGGGCTTCAACCATGATATATTCGTGGGCTAAACCTGATTGATTCTTGCTGGGAAAATCCGCAAGCTTCTTTGTCAAACAGCGCATAAGTCTTTGAAATTTCAAATATCTTTGGCTAGGGTCTAGAGTCTTTTTCTCGGCAGGTGAATGCTAAAGGCCGTTCCCTTGTTCTCTTCGGTCACGACGGTGATGTCGCCGCCGTGTTCCTTGGCGATTTTCCTGGAGACCGCAAGACCCAGGCCGGTTCCCTTGGAGCCCTTGGAACTGGAAAACGCGGTAAAGAGCGAAGGCAGAACATTCGCCGGGATTCCCATGCCGTTGTCGCGCACTTCGATGACCACGAAATCTTCCGTGGCGTCCGGCTTGACGCTGATCCAAATTTTTCCCGGCCTGTCGTCGGGCAGCGCGTCCAGGGCGTTGCTCGCCAGATTCAAAACGCAGCGATGAACGCTGACGCCTTCGGCTTCGATTTCTTTTTCCCCGCCGCTCACTTCGAGGCTGACTTCGACGCCTTTATCCCTTCCCCGGGCCGCGGTCAGGTCGCGGACGTTGCCGAGGGTTTCGGCCAGATCCACCGTTTCGTATTTCGGTTTTCGCTCCTTGCTCCAGTCCAGCATGTTGAGCACAAGCTGGTTGATGCGGTCCTGGCTGCTTTTGACCAGATCCCACCCCAGCGTGAGCATGGTTTCGTCATTGTTATCCACGCCCTGATCGACCATGTAGGAACCGCCCTGGATTCCGGCCATGATGTTTTTGATGTCGTGCGCGAGTCCCGCCATGGATTGCCCGATGGCCGCCAGACGCTCGGCGCGCAGTTTGTCTTCGTGGAGCCGGGAATTGACGATGGCCGTTCCGATGATGTTGCCGAGAATCGTCATGAGATGCAGATCGTCCCGGCTGAAAACGCCCATGCCCGTGGAGTCCACATTGAGAGCGCCGATGATCGTGTCCTCGTGCCGCAAAGGCACGCACATGGCCGATTTGATTCCCAGGTTGACCATGCTGACGGAGGTGGACATGCCGTCGGTGTTCGTGACGTCTTCGGTCAGAAGGGATTCGCCGTTGCGCGCCACGTGCCGAACTACGGTGCTCGAGTATTCCACGGTCTGGCCGCTGTTTTCCGAATCGCGCCCCGCGACCAGATCAAGCGTTTCCGTGTCGGGATCCCACAACAGGATGCCGGCGTTTTTCGCGCTGATGACTTTCATGACCTGTTTTAACGCCACGTCGAAAAGCTGCTGAAGGTCCGTTGTCGCCGAACTCAGATACGTGGACACTTCCAGCGCGGTCTGCAGCCGCTGCTTGGCCGACTGCATGTTGTCGGAGTCTTTTTCCTCGACCAGTTCGGAAAGGGCCAGGGAATGCAGGATCGTATATTCCCCCGTGTCCGATTCGATGTGCCCACGGCTTTCTTCTCTGCCTGACAGAAGGGTGCGGTCTTCCGACTCGTCAATGAACTCGATCATAACTTCACCCAGGCGCAGCTCCATGCCGTCGGCCAGGTCGGATTCAGCGACTTTCCGGTTGTTGACAAAAGTTCCATAGGAAGAACCCAGGTCGCGCAGGTAAAAGCCGCCCGTATCGCGGTAGATGATTTCGGCATGTTTGCGTGAAACGCTGGGATCGGCCAGGCGGATATCGTTTTGTATGCCGCGCCCGATTTGTTGCCGCGTTCCATGCAGATCAAAAACCTGCCCGGCGTGATTGCCGCTTTTTATGGAAAGTCGAGCCATTTGAATCTCCCATGTTCCTTATGCGCGTAAAATCATAAAAGTCAAAACCATGGACCGCATATCTTTTCGTAAAAAAAAGCTTCGTTATCTCTTCCCGGAGTTTGCTTTTCTGATCCGGGAGTAATGCCACCAGGGTTTGGATCCTTTTCCTTTGGCATAATCCACGACCGCGGCGAATACGTCCCACACGCAAGGGTCGTGCCTTACGCCGTCGAGAAGGCACAGCTGCTCGTACATGGCGTCGGCTTCCCGCATCTGAAGATCGTCCCGGCTTCTTACGCCCAGACGGTACAAGTCCCTGGCGGTGGCCGGTCCCACATTCGGCATACGCTTGAGTTCGGCTATGACCCGCGGATCGTAATGCATCTGTTTCATTGTTGGACCTCAAGGTAAAACATACAGGGATGCGTCGAACATATCAACGTGGATTTTGGCGATCAATTGAAAGGCATGTCACAAATATGACTTTTCTCAAACATTAGTTCCGCGAAATTTGTCAAAACCTTGACGCAATATGTGAAAAGTGCCATGAAAGAATGCAGGTCATACCACAATCGGGAGTTTAACTTGGAACGCCCAAAACGAAAAAGTGTTCGAGTCAAGGATGTCGTGCGTTTGAGTTACGAAATCGTCCGCGAGCAGGATCTCGAACACGCCCGGCAGGCCATAGAGTTTTTGCGCAGCAGGGATTTAGAGCGCTATCCATTCCGACCGCGTCCGCTGGAACGCATTGCCGATGAAAACCTGGATCCGGGTTATCGGGAACTGGCGGACGCCATTATGAAACTCGATCAGAAAATGGATTTCATCATCGCGGCCATGGACCGTTTATATGAAAAGTCGCAGCCGGATAAATACGACGACGTTGTGCGTTGCGATCTTTCGGCTACGGGCATGCTCTTTGGCGGCAAAGACGATGTCGAACCCGGGACTTATCTCCAGATGTCCATATGCCTGGGCAGTTATGTCACCAAACCGATACACCTGGTCGCCCGGGTTGCGCGCGTCGAAGGGCCGGATCCGGCCTACGGACCTCATCCGGGCAGGATCGCCGTCGATTTCGAGGTCATCGCCGACGATGATCGGGAAGCCATCATTTCTCACGTTTTTGACGTGCAAAGAGCGCATCTGCGGTCCAATCGCGAAAACAAGCTCAAGCAGACCATGAATTCAAAATAGGACGGCGCAATGCCAAAAAGCATTCTGATTGTCGACGACGATAAAGGGACCGTGAATCTTCTGAAGAGGGTTTTGGCCGACGACGGATTCTGCGTCGAAGGAGCGGAAAACGGCGCCGAGGCCATTTCGGTCATTCAGGACAAGGATATCGATCTGGTGATCACGGATCTGCAAATGCCGAGGATCGACGGGATCACCCTGCTCAATGAAATGAAAGGGATTTCACCCAAGACGATGTCCATCGTCATCACGGGATACGCCACGGTCAAAACCGCCGTCGAGGCCATGAAGGCCGGCGCCTTCGACTACGTCAGCAAGCCTTTTCAAATCGAAGAAATGCGCCTGACGGTAAAACGGGCCTTTGAATACGGGCGTTTGCGCAAGGAAAACATCAGCTTAAAAAGTCAGCTGAAAAAGAAATACAAATTTTCCAACATCGTGGGCGATCATCCCTCGATGCAGGAGGTCTTTCGCCTCATCGAACGCGTGGCCGACACCAATTCCACCGTTTTGATTACCGGCGAAACCGGCACGGGGAAGGAACTGGTGGCCCGGGCTCTCCATTATAACAGCAGCCGCTCCGACAAGCTTCTGATTCCCGTCAACTGCGGGGCGATTCCGGAAAATCTGCTGGAAAGCGAGCTTTTCGGTTACGTGAAGGGGGCGTTCACCGGGGCGACAAACAACCGCATGGGGCGATTCGAGGCCGCCGACAACAGCACCGTTTTCCTCGATGAAATCGGGGATATGAGTTCGACTTTGCAGGTCAAGATCCTTCGCGTTTTGCAAAATCAGGAATTCGAGCCGGTCGGCAGCTCAAAATCAATCAAAGTGGACGTGCGCGTCATCGCCGCAACCAATATCGACCTGGAGGAATCAGTCCGGAAAAAGGAATTTCGCCAGGATCTTTATTATCGGCTGAACGTTATCCCTATCCATTTGCCGCCTTTACGCGAAAAACGCAGCGACATTCCGCTTCTCGTCAATTATTTTCTGGACCACTTCCGTGAAGAAAAGCTCATGGATATCAAGCCGTTAGACGATTCCGTGATGAGCGCTCTGGCTTCATACGACTGGCCGGGCAATGTCCGGGAACTGGAAAATCTCATCGAGCGCATGGTCATTTTAAGCGATGAAGGCGTTATTCACTTAAACGATCTGCCCGAAAAAATAAACAAGGGAGCGGGCGTCAAAATTCCGGACGCCGTGCTGATCCCCGAAGAAGGACTGGATTTCAACGATATCGTCGGGGAGTTTGAAAACAAGCTGATATTGTCCGCCCTGGAGCGCAGCCGGGGAAACAAGAACAAAGCCGCCCGCCTGCTGAATCTCAAGCGCACAACCCTGGTGGAGAAAATCAAGAAAAAGGGATTGGAAGAGGTTTTCGACCAAAAACACACCAAAGGTGTTTGAAAATCAGGGTCCAGGTTTTAGGGTTTAGGGTCTAGGGTCCAGGGTCCGGAGTGCAGGTTGAAACATTTCGCCCGAGCGTGACCGAGCCCTATCGGGCGAAACAATATTAGCCCCGAGCGTAAGCTCGGGGGATAGAGTCGAGTTTATTATATTTAGCCCGCTTTAGCGGGCGACGGAAATTCGTGCTTCACCCTCCGGCACGTAATTCGGCGCGATATTTGCTTAATAAAGAATTTCAGTTATGCGTGAACTGATAAAAATACTCATGATTTCTCTGGCGCTCGTTTTCGCGGCGGGCCTCGCGTCCGCGTCCGCGCAACTGATCGCCGTCGACGATTCTAAAGACAATGCCGCCGACGGGGATTCGGCCGCTTTGGGTTCCGCCTATCTGTTGGATCTGGAGGCCACGCCCGACGAAGCCGAGCGTTTCAAGAATTCGCTGGATCTCATTCTCGAAGCGTACCGGGAGCGGGAATTCGGGGAGATGCAGCAGCTTCTCAACACGCTTTTCATGTACGAACCGGATGCGCGTAAATGGGAACTTCCCCGGCTGCTGGAAGCCGAGGCGTATTATTTCAACGGGTCGGCCGATCTCGGAATGCGCACGCGGCATGCCAAGCCCATTTATCAGGAGTTGATGTCCCTTTTTCCCAAATCGGGACGCAATTCGCAAAAACTGTTTCGAATCGCGTCCATCATGCGCCAGCAGACTTTTTATCCCGAAGCCGAGGGGCGTTTTGCATATCTCATCGAGGCCTATCCGGGTAGCGGCCTCGTTCAAAAATCGAAACTGGCGCTGGGGAAAATTGATCTGGCCATGGAAAACCCCGAAAAGGCTTTTGAGCAGTTTGAAAGCGTTTATGATTACGTGGGCTCCACGAAAGCCGAAAAATTTTCCGCCGTGGCGGGCATGGCGGTCGCGAAAATGGATTCCGGTTTTTTTGCCGATGCGGCCCGCTATTTCGCCGACATCATTTCCGGCCCCGAGGATATGAGCAGGCTGGATGAGAAAACCCTTTTTTCCTATGGCGACCTGCAAAGAGTCACCGGGAATGTCGCTTCCGCCAAATCCGCTTTTCTTGAACTTCTTCAGAAAAATCCCGAAACAATCTACAAGCCCGAGGTCTGGTATCGCCTGGGAGAATTCGCCCTGGCGGAAGGCGATGAGGACAAGGCCGTGGTATTGTTTTCAAAAACGACGGAGGATTTCCCCAAATCACAGTGGGGCTATGAATCCGAACTGCGCCTGGGATTGATTCTGGCAAAAAAGCATCGCGGCCAGTGGAGCGAAGAGGCGGCCGCTTACCTTGACGACGTCGTCAGGAATCTTCTCTTTCCAGAACTCAGCCAGGACGCCCAGTTGGCCCTGGCGGAAATGATGATCGACGCCGAGCGCAACGATCAGGCTCTCGCCGTTTTGGAAAGCCTTCTGGTCAGGTCGATCAGCGACGAGCGTCTGCTGCGCGGACTGGACATGATCGCCGAGGCCTTCGAGAATTTCGTGCAGCGCGAGTTCGAAGATTCCAATTACATCGCGATTTGCCTGGCTTATAAAAATTACGCCCAGTTCGTCATCAACGAACGTATGAAATCATCGGTTTTCGACAGGATCACGGAATCCTTTTATCAAAGCTTGCTGTTCGACAGCCTTTACACCATCGGCGTATCCCGGGAAGCCATCAGACTCTTTCCGAACCGCGCCGAACTGGCCCGCGCCCGGGCGGATGAGGCGCGGGGCAACTATCGTGAAGCGGGCATCGTTTTTCGCGAGCTTGTGCGGCGCGACAAGGGGTACGTTGGCGGCAAGGCGGCTTTGCTCAACGCCCGGATGCAGGATAAACAGGACAATCCCGTCGTCGCCATAGAAATGGCCGACAGCGCTTTGAGAATCGCGCAAACCAAAACGGACAAGGCCGAGCTTTTCGTTTTGCGTTCGCGGTCCAAACTGAAATTGGGCGAGGCGGTGGCCGCCGTGGAGGGTTTCCGGCGCGCCGTGGATCTTCTGTTGCCGGCGGAAAAAGAGCGTGAGCGCGTGGTTCTGGCCGACGCCCTGTACGGCCTGGCCGCGTCCATGTACCGTAGCGGACGTCACGATTCCGCCGAGCCGGTGATCGAGGCCGCCTTGGGCGCCTTCCCGGAAGATGTGCGCTCGGGTTTGGCCAAAGTGTACTTATCGGCGATCCGCGAAAAAGCGGACCCCCATATCGAAACCTCGGCATGGTGGAATGAAATTGCCGGCCTGATGGCGACAAACGACGCATGGTTGTCGGCGACCAAAGACCGGGGAGCATGGGACGATTATTGATGAGCGGAGAGCAAAGCGACGTTTCCAAAGATGAAATGGCCCTGTTGATCGAGGCTTTCGAGCGTTTCACCGGCGCCGGCGAAACCGTGACGCGAGCCTACGAGGAACTCGCCGTCAAGGTCGAGGAACTGGACCTTCAGCTTGAGGAAAAAAATCGCGAGCTGGCGGCGAACCTTCGGGAAACCGAGCGCCTTTCCGTATATTTGAGAAATGTTCTGGAAAGCCTGGGCAGCGCCGTTTTCGTCGTGGGCGGGCAGGGAAAGATCGAAATGGCCAACCAGGCCGCCGTAAAGCTGCTGGATGCCGGCATGCAGGATTTAATCGGGAGATCCCTTGCGCAGAGTCTCGACGGCCTGACCAGACCCGACGGCATTACCGCCGATCTTATAAGCGGCGGCGAAAAATTCCGGGAAAGGGAATTCGAGCTCCAGATCGAAGGCCGTGCGCCGAAAATTCTGCGCGCCGGTTCCCATCCGCTGCTGGACGCCGAAAGCGTCGGGGGCAGAATCGTTCGTCTGGACGACATCACGGAGGAAGCTTTAGGCCGCGCGCAGGCCGAACGAACCGAGCGCCTGGCGGCCATGGGCGAAATGGCGGTGAAGATTGTGCATCAGGTGCGCAATCCCATGGGCTCCATCGAGCTGGTGGCGAGCCTGCTTTCCCGGGATCTGGCCGACCAGCCTGAAAAGCGCAAGCTTGTCGATAAAATCCGTTCGGGCATTCAAAGCATGGATCACATCATCAGCAACCTGCTGGCTTTTGCCCGAAACACGCAGCCCACTTTGCAAAACGTCAATATTCACTCGATTCTCGATGAATGCCTGAGTTATAATGTGCACTTGCTGGACGGGCAGGGTATTTCCGTGAAAACGAGCTACGAGGAAAATCTTCCTGAAATAAAAGGCGATTCGGGATTGCTCAAGCAGGTCTTCATGAATCTCATTATTAACGCCGCGCAGGCCATGCCGAAGGGCGGCAGCCTGACGCTGGCTGCGCGCACGAAGGATCTGCGTGATTATGAAACCGACGAATTGATCCCATTCATGCAGGCGCAGGTCGCCGACACCGGATCGGGCATGACGCCGGAAGTTGTTTCCAGGTTGTTCAATCCCTTTTTCACGACCAAGGACCGGGGTACGGGACTCGGACTGGCGCTGACGCATAACATCATCAAGGCGCACGACGGACACATCGACGTGGATTCGGCGCCCGGCGAGGGCAGCTCGTTCACGGTCAACCTGCCGATCAATCCCGGACACGGAAGTCAAGGAGCCGATCAATGAATTTTTCCGGATCGGTCCTTGTCGCCGACGATGAATTCAACATGCGCGAAGCCCTGGAACTGGCTTTGGAGCGCATGGGATTCAAAGTTTCACTGGCCGCCGACGGCGAGGAAGCGGTGACGATGCTTCACTCCTCGGAACAGTTCCGGCTGCTGGTCACGGACGTCAACATGCCGAAGCGCAGCGGCATCGACGTTCTGCGCGAGGCCCGAAGGCTGCGCCCCGCCATGCCGGTCATCGTCATCACCGGTTTCGGCACGATCCAAAACGCCGTCGAAGCCATGAAATCCGGCGCCGCGGATTACATCGTCAAACCCTTTACCGCGGACGCCCTGGAAAGCGCCGTAGCGAAAAACATCGACGAGGCCGAGACGGCGGCGGGCAGGCCCTTCGCCGGCGACGCGGGAGAGTATTCCCGGTCGGAAAGACCCATCATCACGCAGTGCCCGAAAATGAAAAAAATTCTCAAGATCGCCGGAAACGTGGCTTCCACGGATGCGACGGTTCTGATCGAAGGTGAAAGCGGAACCGGCAAGGAACTTCTGGCTTTGTATATCCACAGCCGCAGCCGCCGATCCGCAAAACCTTTCGTGGCGGTGAATTGCGCCGCGGTTCCCGGCACGCTTCTGGAATCGGAAATGTTCGGCCACGAAAAAGGCTCTTTCACCGGCGCCACGGCGTCGAAAAAGGGCAAATTCGAGCAGGCCGACGGCGGGACGATTCTTCTGGACGAGATCGGCGAGATGGAAGTCGTGTTGCAGGCCAAACTGCTGCGTGTGTTGCAGGAAAGAGAAATCGACCGCATCGGGGCTTCCGGACCGAAGCCCATCGACGTTCGCGTGCTGTGCACAACCAACGCAAATCTCCCGAAACTCGTATCGGAAGGCAAATTCCGCGAGGATCTTTTTTACCGCTTAAACGTCATTCCTTTGACGATTCCGCCTTTACGGGAACGGAATGGTGACATTGCATTCCTGTCCGACAACTTCGTCAAAGTTTTCGGGAGCAAATACGACAAGGAAAAAATTCAAATTTCGGACGAAACGAAAAATCTTTTGCAGAAATACGAATGGAAAGGCAATGTCCGGGAGCTTTCCAACACGATTGAAAGAGCGGTTTTGCTGGCGGAAAGCGACGTGATTACGCCATCTTCCCTCTTCATCCACGAAAATGGGGTTTCCGGGCAGGGGATAAATGGGGGCGGCCCGGCCGGCGGCGCGCTGGCGGCGGGCATGAGCCTGCGTGAAATGGAAAAGAAGCTGATTCTTAAAACACTGGAAGAAGTCGGCAACAATCGCACGAAGGCGGCCGGTATACTGGGAATCTCGATCAGGACTTTGCGCAACAAGCTCAACGAATACGAGCAGGACGAGCCATGATTCAAAGTCTGGTCATAGGGACGAAATTGCCCCCCAAAAACGGCTTGAGGGGAAAAAATGTCTCGGCCGCTACGGGATTTCTTGAAAAATTAGTCAATAATATCATGAAGTTACGCGATATTCACTTTCGGTACGCATATTGCTCTTCTTTGCTGCGGAGTTTTTGCATCAAGCCCATGCGTATGCGGGAGTTATAATGGGTTTTTTCAATGTCATGGCCATCGGTTCTTCGGGACTCAACGCGCAGCGCGTCAGAATGGACGTTTACAGTTCCAATCTGGCGAATATGAACACGACGCGCGGGGTTGACGGAGGATTGTATCGCAGGCAGGTCCCCATCTTGAAAGCTGTTGAAACAAAGCAGGTTGGCTCCGATTTTGCATCAATAGTCGACCGGCAGCGGAAGCTCTTTGAGGTGGAGATTCAGAAGATCGTCGATGACGGCAGGGCTCCGGTTCTTGTGCATGAGCCCGACCATCCCGACGCCGACGAAAACGGCGACGTAGCTTATCCCGACATCAATATGATGGAGGAAATGACGGGACTGATGTCCGCGGCCAGAAGCTACGAAGCCAATCTCTCCGCCATCACCGCCGCCAAGGAGATGGCGAAAAAGGCTCTTGAACTCGGACGCTAGGAAAGTGTGATTCATGACGAAGATTAATGACATCACCATGCTGACCAAGCTGAAGTCGCTTCAGCCGTCGGAACTCCAACGTCCCAAGAATGTCGAGGAAACGAAAAAAGACGGACCGTCTTTTCAGGATGTCTTGAAAAAGGCGATCCAGGACGTGTCCGGTCTGGAAAAAGAAGCCGATCAAGCCATCGCCAATCTCGTGGAAGGAAAGAGCGACAACATCCACGAGGCCATGATCGCGCTGCAGAAAGCCGACCTGTCTTTCAGGGCCATGATGGAAGTCAGGGACAAGCTGATCAGCGCCTACAAGGAATTGATGCGAACGCCGGTATAAAATCGGCGCACAAGTTTAACTTCCGCAACGACTCCGTTAGAGGCTTGAATGGCAAAATCCGCCGATATCCTGACGCAACTGCGTGATCTCTATGCCAGCCTGACCCTCGGAAAAAAAATCAGCTTCCTTTTGTTCATGATTCTCGGCATCGCCATGTTCATGGGCGTCGTGTACTTCGCCAAGCAGCCGACGTACAGAGTTTTGTATTCAAGTTTAAGCGCCGAGGATCTTTCGGGCATCGTCGCCCGGCTGAGAGAAGACAAAGTCGAATATAAGATCGGCGCCGGCGGAGACTCGATTTCCGTCAACGAGCAAAACTTTTACGAAACGAAAATGAGTCTGGCTTCCGCCGGGCTTCCCCGGGGCGGATCCGTGGGTTTCGAGCTGTTCGACCAGAAATCCATGGGAATGACCGAGTTCCAGCAGCGTGTGCATTATTTGCGGGCCATGCAGGGCGAAATGGAGCGGACGATCAATAAAATCGCCGCCGTGGAAAGCAGCCGCGTTCATCTGGTGTTGCCCAAGGAAGCTTTGTTCAAAGAGGACCAGAAGAACCCGACGGCTTCGGTGATTCTCAAATTGAAAACCAACGCCCGCCTGACCAACGACGAAATCGAGGGCATCACTTTCCTCGTGGCCGGCAGCGTGGAAGGACTCGAATCCGGCGACGTCACCATGTTGGATTCCCGGGGACGCGTTTTGTCCAAGAAAAAATCCGAAGATGTCGCCGGGCCGGTGAACTCGGCCATGATCGATTATCGGAGGCGCCTCGAATCCGGCATGGAAAACCGCATCGTCGAATTGATCAGCCGCATCGTGGGACCGGAAAAGGTGGCGGCCAAAGTGACGGCCGCGCTGGATTTCCGCATGGTCACCAAGGTCGAGGAAAGATACGATCCGGACAACCAGGTTGTTCGTTCCGAACAGCTCAAAGACGAGTTGAATAAGGATTCGGAACAAAACTCGACGGGAGCGCCGGGAATCGCGTCGAACCTGCCCCAGGGCGTCACGCCGGGAGGAGGAGCCGCCAGCACCAATCAATCCGAGCGCAAGCTGGAAACCGTCAATTATGAAATCGGCAAAACCGTCAGCCAGATTTCCGAGCCCGTGGGCGAACTCAAAAAATTATCGGTGGCCGTTTTGGTGGACGGCGCTTACACGGCGGGCAAGGACGCGGATGGCAATGAGACCAAAACGTACGCCCCCAGGTCCAAGGAAGAGATTCAAAAAATCACCACGCTGGTGAAAAACGCCATCGGCTACAACGATGAGCGCGGAGACCAGCTGGTCGTGGAGAATGTGCAGTTCAATCCCACCTTCGAAGCCCCCGCGCCTTTGCCGGGAGTTGGAAGCGGCTTGAAATATCAGCAGATCGCCAATTACGTTTTGTACGGCGCCATGCTGCTGATCGTGGCGGTGATGGCGTTTACCATGATGCGCTTTTTGACCCGGGAGCCTTCCTATCAGGCGGTGGGCGAAATGGCGGGATTGCTGCCGTCCAGGGTTGGCGAACTGGAAACCAGGATTTCCGAACAGGGACCGAGAATGCTTTCCGGTCCCGACGAGGAAAGCGCCCGGCTGTCCCAGGAGCAGGAACGCCACAGGCGCCTGGTGAAACAGCGGGATGAATTGAAAGCCAATCTTGCCAAGGATGACAAGGCTGTTACGCTGATGGTCAGAAAGTGGCTCAAGGAACAGAAACAGGAGTAGCGCATGGCGCCGGCTAAAGACGACAGTGGATTGACCGGACCGCAGAAGGCCGCGGCGCTCCTGCTTTTTCTGGGTGAGGAAATTACGGCCCAGGTGATGAAGAAGCTGGACGACGAGGAAGTCAATCATCTGGCGAAAGCCATCACCACGCTGGACGACGTGCCTCCGGAAATGATGGACGAGGTGTTGAGGGAATTCAACACACGCGTCATGCAGGAGGGATACATGTCGGCCCTCGGCAAGGATTACATCGAAAAGGTCGTGCGCATGGCGCTTCCGTCGACCCGCGCCGACGGCATCCTCAACCGTCTGTCTTACGTGGAAAAACTCGACGACCTGAAAAAGTACGATTCGAGAACCATCTTCAACCTGATCAACAAGGAACACCCGCAGGTTATCGCGTTTATCTGCACGCACCTGATGCCGTCCCAGACCAGCGACATCATCGGCCGGTTGCCCGAAGACATTCAGTATGAGGTCATCACGCGCATCGCCCGGATGGATCAGGTGATTCCCGGGACCATGGAGGAAGTGGTCGATTCTTTGATGAAGGATATTTCCACCTTCCGCGTGGGCGAGGCCGAAGCCACCGGCGGCATCAAGTCGGCGGCGGAAATCGTCAATATGATGAAAAAGAGCGAAGCCAACGAGATCATGCGCAAGGTCGAAGAGGAGGATCCCGAACTGGCCGAGGAAATCGGGCAGTACATGTTCGTGTTCGAGGATCTGCTCAACGTGGACGACCGGGGCATCCAGACCATCCTCAAGGAGGTCAGCAATGACGACCTGGTGGTTTCTCTCAAGATGTCCAGCGACGAAGTGCGGGCCAAAATTTTCAAGAACATCAGTTCCCGCGCCGCCGAAATGATCAAGGAGGATATCGAAGCCCGAGGGCCCATGCGCCTGTCGGACGTGGAAAAATCCCAGCAGACGATCATACGCATCGCCAGGAAGCTGGAGCAGGAAGGAAAGATATACGTATCCGGACGCGGCGGCGACGACATTTTTGTTTAAATTCGGTCGCCGTAAGATTTCGGTGCGTTTATACGGCATCAAAAGGATGTCCGATTCATATCGCCGGTCCATGTCAGGGGCGGGTTAACGCCCGCCCCGAAACATTCTTGACGGTTGGGAATCAATGAAAAGCAAAAGCTTTGTCAAAGACAAATTCTCGCAGCCGGAGTCCGGATTTGCAAAAGATCGCGAACTCAGGGAGGACTTTCGCCTGGTCGATTTTGAGGATCGCGCCAGGGAGGTGCTGGATTCCGCCGTGCAGCAGGCCGCGCAAATGGAAAGGCAGGCCTATGAAGGCGGCTTTTCCAAGGGCGAAACGGCGGGCGTCGAACTCGGCAAACAGAAAATGGCTCCCGCGCTGGACCGCCTGGAAGAGATGATGAAAAATCTGGCGGATTCCAGAAAAATGATGCTCATGACCATGGAGAAAAAAATCGCCCGCCTCGCCGTTGAAATCGCCGAGAAGATCGTTCACATCGCCATCGATAAGGATTCCGAGGTCGTCAAGGCCACCGTGGCCGAGTCGATTCTCGAATCCGTGGACCGGGGAAAGATCGAGGTGCGCGTCGCGCCGCTGGATTACGAGGTGATCGAAGAGCTTCGCCCTGAGATCCTGAAAATCGACGGCGTCGACGCGGTGACCGTCGTTTCCGATCCGGACATTACACCCGGAGGCTGCCGGATCAAAACCTCCGTCGGGGGCGTCGACGGCACGGTGGAAACGGCTCTCAAGGAATTGAAGACGTTGGTGGACTGATGTCATGCAGGATTTGATCGATCTGACGCCTTATCACGAACGAATCGAAGACCTGGAGCCGATCCGCGTCTACGGTTACGTGCAGAAAATCGTCGGGACGCTCATCGAGGCGGCGGGGCCGCGCAGCGGCGTCGGCAGCCTCTGCCACATTTATCCCGTGGACGAATCGGGCCGCGAGGGCGAACCCGTCGCGGCGGAGATCGTGGGCTTCGACGAACGCAGCGTGAAGCTCATGCCCCTGGAGGACATGCGCGGAGTGCTGCCGGGCAGCCGGATCGTCCGTCTGCGTTCCAAGCCCATGGTCCGCGTGGGCGAAGACATGCTCGGGCGCGTGCTCGACGGCCTCGGCGAGCCCATGGACGGCGGCCCGAAGCCCGCGGGATCGGAAAACCGCCCTCTCTACGGCCGGCCGATCAACCCCATGAAAAGAAAAAGAATCAACAAGGTTCTGGACGTGGGCATCCGCGCGATCAACGCGTTCCTTTCCCTGGGCGTGGGCCAGAAGGTCGGGATATTTTCCGGTTCCGGCGTGGGAAAATCCGTGCTCATGGGAATGATCGCCAAGTACACGTCCGCCGACATCAACGTTATCGCCCTGATCGGCGAGCGTGGCAGGGAGGTGCGGGAATTCATCGAGCGCGATCTGGGCAGCGCCTTGACGCACTCCGTGGTCATCACCGCCACCAGCGAGCGATCGCCTTTGCAAAGGCTGCGCGGCGCGTTTTTCGCCACGACCATCGCCGAGTATTTTCGGGACCGGGGAAAGAACGTGCTGTTCATGATGGACTCCCTGACCCGATTCGCCATGGCCCGTCGCGAAATCGGCCTGGCCGTCGGCGAGCCGCCCACGTCCAAAGGCTACACGCCCAGCGTCTTCGCCATGATCCCTTCGCTTTTGGAGCGCGTTGGCAATACGGACTCCGCCGGAGGCATCACCGGCGTGTATACCGTTTTAGTCGAGGCCGACGACATTAACGACCCCATCGGCGACGCGGCCCGCTCGGTTCTCGACGGCCACATCGTTTTATCGCGCAAGCTCGCCGAGCAGAACCATTATCCCGCCATCGACATTCTCGGAAGCACCAGCCGCTGCATGCCCGACGTGGTCAGCGACGATCAAAAACTGATGTCCGGCGTGCTGCGCGAGGTGCTGGCCACGTACGCCGACGCGCAGGATCTGGTCAATATCGGAGCGTACGCCAAAGGCTCCAATCCGAAAATCGACTACGCCCTGAGCGTGATCGGCGATCTGAATAAATTTTTGCGTCAGTCGGTTGGTGAAAAGGCCGATTACGGGCATTCCATCAACGGCCTGGCGAAAATTCTTCGCGAACATCCGCCGGTCGGAGAATTTTAAATGGCGGGCAAATTCCGATTTGAAACGGTGAAAAGGGTGCGCGAGCTGCGCGAAAAGCAGCAGCAGCGCGAGTTTGCGGCAAAGCAACGAAAGGTTCAGGATATTCTGGATTACATCGGCGGCCTCGAATCGGAAAAAGAAACCGTCATGGACTTAAGCAACCACAGCCGCCGGGAGCATTTCGATCTGCAGGGCGACTTTTTGATTCAGCGCTACATGCAGTCGCTTTATCGGAATAAAAAAATCGCGGAAATCGCCCTGGCGCAGGCGAAAAAGGAACTGGAAAAGCAGCGGGAGATCATGATCAAGGCCATGCAGGAGCGCCGGATGATGGACAAGCTTTATGAAAAGCACGTGGAGCAGTCCCGCCTGGAGGATTTGCGCGAGGAAACAAAACGACTTTCGGAAATCGCCATCATCCGCTACGGTCGGGATGAACAGGTCTAGCCAAAGAGGTTCGACATGAAGCGCAAACTCATTTTGATTTTCATAGCCGTCGCCGTCGCGGCGGTCTGGGGCATGGCCTCGCCGGCCGTCGCGCAGGATGAAAAAAGCGACGAGGCCGAAAACGAAGATACGGCTTCGCCTGCAAGCGAAGAGAATAAGGCCGAAGAGGGCGACGCGGTCCTCGTGGAGATGCCGGAAATCCCTCGGGAGTTCGCGTCAGTAAAAGAGTATATGAAAAATCTGGATGAGCAGCGCCGGAGCATCGAACGCGAAAAACAGGCGCTCATCGCGCTGCGCACCGAAGTCCGCGCCGACATCGAGCGCCTGCTCAAGCTGCAAAAAGACATCGACTCGCGGCTGAAAGTCGAAGACGAACAGCGGGCCGACAAGATCAAAAAGCTGGTTAAGATATATTCCAAAATGAAGCCCGCGCAGGTTGTGCCCCTTCTCAACAACCTGGACGAAAATCTGCGTCTGCAGGTGATCTACCAAATGAACACTAAGGACCAGGCCAGCATCCTCGCCCTGATGCCCGCCGAAAAAGCCGCCGCCATCACGCAGAAAATCATGAAAAAGGATTTCAAGTAAGCGCCTCCGGAAAAGACACTCGCATTTTATCCGTAACTTGCCGATGATTACTTTAACCGTATGAAAATTCAATAATCGCAACATCCATTTTTAAAGGCAATCAAGGTTGTCAATGGATCTGTCGCTAAAGGGAGAGCGGCTTGGAGTTCACCCAATTGTTTTCACCGGTTTATCACCCATCATGTATCGATACGAGCTTGAATAATCGTTGACGACATCCAGTCTACTCTTTTTGTATGCGTTGAAATCTACCTGATAGAAATCCACATCCTCAACATCAACAGGCTTTGGGTCCATCGGTAAGATTTGGTTGCCAACAACAAAAAGTCGGCTGTGTTTGTTATAGGATAGGCCGTTTACGAAAAGAACGATATTCGCGGCTCCCAGAGATATATTTTTACACCCCTCAATGGCGTCTTCTTTATCGTCATTAAGAGAAGGTACGAAAAGAATATTCACGGGATCGGCAGGATTTCCTGATTCAATTTTTCGATTTCGATAGTTGTGACAGAGAAGTCCCGAAACCAGGGAGGCATCATAGCTGTCCGAACAAATCAGGACCGAAAATGATCCGAATTCTGTTTCATATAGGTAAACGGATCGTTCATAGGAAATATTTATTTGCTCGCCGACACGAATGGCTGATGTCGCTTTCTGATGGGGGAAGGGATTGTATAATCTTCTGCCGTCGCCGTGGTGAAAAATTGGAGAGATGCCTTCACAATTTTCGTTGTGATAACTCCCTGCAATAATGTAGATTCCTTTGTTTTTTGCTATTTTTACCAAGGCCCGATTGAGTTTGTTCAGAATCCTAAGCGATTCCTTGTCTGTTCGAAATGGAAAAGCAAACTCGTTGGCGCATATGAAATTCGGTTCCCATTGGGCGACGATTTTTATTTTTTCAAGCAATTGGTCAGAGTAGGATTGCAGTCGTTCTCTTTTTATACAATATCGAATAAGACTATCGTTTTTATCATCGGGAATCTTTTCGATGTCTTGCTCTAAGAATTCGACGCTTACCGAAGCGAGTTTAATATCGTTGTTGCGGCGAGGAGTGATAAAGGAGTTTTTTGGATAGGTAACGTATTTTCTATTCAGAAGCATCATTTGCCGGACGATATTCAAATAACGGAGTTCTTTCGGGGAAATGACATCCGACGTATGTTTTAGATAGTGACTTTTCGCATCATTGCTCATAGTTGCATCCCAGCTGGTTACTCGGAAATTATGAACCTTTTTTTAAGCGAGAATTGCACTGGCGTCAGCGTATTCTTTGTTTGCCCGTTCTGAAGGATTGTTTGTTTTGTATTCATCATCTTCATAATAGGTCAGTCCGGTATGGACTAACCGATCTATCTCTCCCTTCTGAACGGAAAGCTGCACGGCAAAAAGCGCGTTCAATTCCGGATCGTCAAAAAGTCTGTCTTTAAGGAAGCCTTGCCACGTAAAATACTTTCTGCGATAGGATTGCCGCACTTGATCTGCTATTTCAGTTTGTGACGCGTCGATTCGATGGAAAACGATTTTGAAATAATTTTCCAGAGCAGACAAACACTCCGGTTGCTTGACCGTATCGCGAACGAAAATTTTTCCTTCTCGGTAATCCCGGAAAAAATCGCGTACGCGATCATCACTGGAGTTCATGGTCCTGAAAACCAAATTATATGCGTTTGAAAGTTGTTCATTTATTCCGAAATCATGAAGCGAATGATTGTAGACATCCATGAGCATATTAGTATGGTGGAACGCGTGTTCTTCTGCGAAAAGGTAGTAATCCAGTACTTCTTTTTTTGATAGGTGAACCGCCGGTAAAAATTTGTTTTTCCCTTTGCACCGCTTGCAAAATTTTAGCAGACTTAGTCGAGACCACAGTTTGCAACTGAACTCCTCGAGACAAACAGTGACCGCGTTGCGCTGACGGATCTCATAGGAATATTCGCCCGATTGCAGTCGATATGAAAAAGCAGGGTATGAGAGAATGGGGTATTCCCTGTCCATAAGCTTGGGACGGCCTTTTGAACCAGAATCAAAAGTAGGCTTTGCTCCCATCGATACTCTAGTACACTCAGCGGCGATTTTGTCTTTCAGATTCGGCCATGCCTTTTTCAGTGATTCAGCCAGATCAAGTGCTTCAAAGAAAGTCAGCTTCCGCTCAATTTTGCAAATTCTGCCCAAGCGATATGACGGGTAATTCAAATTGTCTGACACACGTTTCTCCCCATAAATCACCGCATCCAACGAAAGGGAAAGCTCACTCCGGTTCTTTCAGAAAACCGAATCGAGGATGCTTCAATCGAAATGCCGATGCGAGAAAACGGTTGTGAATCATAAGAATCAATCCTATTTTTCTCGCCGGGAACACTCTGTATTTCAAGTCCTTCCTGACATCAATACGCTTTCAAAAGCGCTTCGTCACAGATTCAAGGTAACACACGAATAGAAAAATTCCAATCAATATACCCATAAAGAAGCGGGCTAGGGCTACTGGAACTATTGTTAGACCACCTTTAATTTGTGACAGACAACCCACAACTCAACGATAACACGGGTTTTTTTACCATGGCCCATAAATATTCGTCAAGAGGAAACGCATCGAAATTGTGAAAAAATTGAAGTATTTGATCAATATCAGAAAATCGTCAACAGAATAAACCCATTGCGACATTTACTTGGATTTTCCCGATTGGTGATTTCAGGATACCGCTTCGACTTTGAGCGCTATATAGTTCAATCCAATATCGGTGTCCCGGCCCGCGGCAATCAAGCAATTGTCTTGAAATTATCGGCCGGTCAACGGATAGTGGAATTCGCGGCGCAAAGCAGCGCGCGTTAAAATGAGATTTCATGAAGGTTCTGCTGATAAAATCCGAGCGGCTGACGGAAACGGATCGCTGGGTCGCAAGTCCCGTGGGCATTTTGTACCTGGCCGCCGCGGCGCGCCGCGCGGGGCACGATGTGGACATTTTCGACGCCCGCATCGCGCGCACCGAGGATGTGAAACCCCGCCTGGACGCGCTTTTAGCCGAAAAGCCCGATGTGATCGGATTAAGCGCTCATTCCCACCAGGCGAAAAACACGCGCATGATCGGGCGATACGTCAGAAATCACTCCGACGCCTTTATCGTCGCCGGCGGCCCGCTGGCCACGGTCAACACGGATTACACGCTTCATAACGCGCCTGTTTCCGCGTGCGTGCGCGGCGAGGGTGAGCGAACATTCACTGCGCTGCTCGAATCATTAAACACAGGCTCGGACTGGCGGCGCCTTCCCGGCCTGGCGTACAAGGCGGGCGATGAAATTCACATCACAGAGGACGCCGAGCCCATCGATCCCCTGGACGAACTGCCGCAGCCCGCCTGGGACCTGATCGATTTCGGCGCTTACGCAAAGTGCCTGTCGGTGTCTTTGCGCCTGGGGCGCCGCGCCTCGATTCACACCTCCCGGGGATGCCCGTACTCCTGCATTTACTGCCAGCATTATTTCGGTAAAAAATTTCGCGCCAGAAGCCCTAAGCACGTGCTGGAAGAAATTGATATGCTCTACCACCGCTACGGCATTCGCTTTCTGGAAATCATCGACGACGTTTTCAACATGGATTACGCGCGGGCCGTGAAAATTCTCGAAGCCATTCGCGACGATTATCCGGGCATGAAAATTTCCTTTCCCAACGCGGTGCGCGGAGACCTCCTCGACGAGCCGTTCGTCAAGCTGCTCAAGCAAGCGCGGTGCGTGTTCATTCCCGTTTCCATGGAGTCGGGCAGCGCGCGGATTCAAGGAATGATCCGCAAAAATCTGGACATGGAAAAAATCACGAAGGCCGCCGGCTATCTGAACCGATACGGGATTCCCGCGTTTACGTGTTTCATGGTCGGTTTCCCGACGGAGACCCGCGAGGAGATGGAACAGACGTTTGGCCTGGCCCGGCGGCTCGACGGCCTCGTGCCGTTTTTTTCCATGGTGACGCCGTATCCCGGCACGAAGCTTTGGGACATCACGCATCCCGGCGAAACGGTGAACCCCGAAACCCTGGACGGCGGATACGGCTATCGCTTTGACGACGACGAGGCGGCGCAATTCATGGAAGAAGCGATCAACATCGCCCGGAAAAAATTCATGCATCCCCGTTACTGGTTCGTATACTACTCGGAGATTCGCTGGCGTCTTTCGAGCCGATGGCGCATATTGCTGCTGAAGCTGTTGAGCGTCGTCGCGCCTTTGAAGTGGCGGCGCAAGCTGATAAAAAAAATCAACCGGAGTTTTGAATTATGTCTCGAATAGCGCTGTTGCGGACAGAATTCATCTCCATGCTCAATCCGTGCGTGATGATGCCCTCGGGCATTTTGCAGCTGACGTCGGTGCTCGAAGCCCGCGGTCACGGCGTCTTGTCGGTAACGGACATGTCCACCATACGTCCGAAGCACGTTCGCGGCCGGCTTGAAAAAATCGCCGACTCGAAGCCCGATGTCATCGGCCTCAGTTCCGTTTCCCAGTACCTGCCGCTGGTCGAAACCGTCTCCGGCTTTTTCAAAAAACGCCTGCCCGATGTGAAAATCGTCGTGGGCGGACCGCTGGCCGGCGCGAATCCCGACGGAGTGGGCCGCTCACCGCACGTGGATTTCGGGATCATGGGCGAGGGCGAGGAGTCGTTTCCCGCCCTGGTCGAAGCGCTGGAAAACGGCGGCGACTATACCGGCATCCCCGGCCTGGTCTACTCGGACGGGGGTCGGGTGAAAATGAATCCGGTTCAAATTTTGCAAACGCCGCTGGACGATCTGCCCTTTATCGCCTGGGACCGCGTGGATTTTCAAAAGTACGGCAAATTTCTTTCCATGACCTTTCGCCGCAGCCCCTTCGCCGCCATATTCACCAGCCGGGGGTGTCCGTTCGGCTGCATCTATTGCCACAAGATTTTCGGCCACAAGTTCCGCGCCCGGTCCGCCGACAACGTGATGGCGGAGCTGCGTCTTCTCAAGAACCGCTACGGCATCGGGCGCATCGAGATGATCGACGACATTTTCAACTGGGATTACGACCGGGCCACGGAGATTCTGACGCGGATTCGCGACGAATTGCCCGGCATGCGCGTGGGATTCGGAAACGGCCTGCGCCTGGACCTCATGGACGAGCCGTTTGTGAAATTGATGGCGGACGTGCGTTGTCATTACGTGGGCGTCCCGATTGAAAGCGCCGTGCCCAGAGTGCAGAAACTCATCCGCAAAAACGTGGACTTCCAGCGCGCCGAAGAGACGATCCGGCTTTTGAAGAAATACAAAATTCACACCTGGGGCTTTTTCATGATCGGCTTTCCCACGGAGAGCTTCGAGGAAATGGAAACCACCATCGACTACGCGGACAAGCTCCCCATCGATTTCGTGGCCGTGCAGGCGGCCAATCCTTTCGAGGGCACGAAGATGGCGGAGATGTTCGGCACAACCGAGGAATCCTTCGCCTTAGGGAACGTGCACGGCAGTTTCACGCCGGATAAAAGCCGCCGGCAGGCGATCAACAATTACAAGCTCAAGATCATGAGAAAGAGGCTTTTCAATCCGGTGAACTGGTATTTTCTGTGGAATCTTGCGACGTGGAAGATCTGGTGGCTGGGGCCGAAGCTTCTGGCGGCGCACCTTTACGGAATCATCAGGGAACAGTTTTCAAAAGATAAAATCTATACGATCGACATCTTCGAGGGAGAACGTTCGCGGCTTCATGAAAACATATTGAGCTCCCTGCGGTAAATGATCGGGCTCGATGAACGGAATTAATATTTGAAATGAAAACAGCTTTTATCAAAGTCGATTTCAGTTCCATGCTCAACGCCAGCGTCCTGATGCCCATGGGCATTTATCAGCTCACGTCGGTTCTCGAAAGCAAAGGGATGCCCGTGACGGCGTGCCTGGATTTTCAGGTCACGCGGCCGAAGCAGGCGCGCCGCGAGTTGCAGAAAATTATCGATTCGAAGCCGGGCCTCATCGGTCTGAGTTCGAACTCTCACGGCCTGCCGATGCTCCATAGCCTGGCGGATTTTTTCAAAAGGGAACTGCCCGGCTGCGCGGTCGTCGCCGGCGGCCCCATCGGCAGCGCCAATCCCGACGGCGTCATGGAAAATCCGAACGTGGATTTTGTCGTCATGGGAGAAGGGGAGGAAAGCCTGCCCGCCCTGATCGAGGCGCTGGAGGGCGCCAGGAATTTTGCGGCGATTCCGAATCTCGTGTGGAGGGATGCGGGGGAAGTCATCAAAAATAAAAGACGGATTCTGACCATCCCCCTGGACGACATTCCCTTTCCCGCCTGGGACCGCATGGATTTTGCGTGGTACGCAAAATTTCTTTCCATGTGCTTTCAACGAAAGCCCTACGCCGCCATCACCACCAGTCGGGGATGTCCCTTCCACTGCATTTACTGCCACAACATTTTCGGGAAAAAATTCCGCGCCCGGTCCGTGGACAACGTCCTCGAAGAATTGCACCTGCTTTATCACAAATACGGCATCCGCCACATCGAGATCATCGACGACATTTTTAACCTGGATCTGGACAGGGCCAAGGCAATCCTGACGCGGATGCGCGACGAACTGCCGGGCATGGCGCCGGGTTTCGGAAACGGCGTTCGTTTCGACATGCTCGACGAACAGTTCATGCAGCTTCTTCGCGACGTGGGCTGTTTCTTTCTGGGAGTGCCCTTCGAGTCGATCTCGCCGCGCATGCAAAAGGTCATCGGCAAGAATCTGAATCTGGAAAAAGCCAAGGAAGCCCTGGCCTGGACCGCCAAGTACAAAATCTACACCATCGGCTATTTCATGCTCGGTTTTCCGACGGAAACCTGTGATGAGATGGAAGCCACGATCCGCTTTGCGAAAGAATCGACCATCGATCTTCTGGCCCTGGTGACGGCTAATCCTTACGAAGGAACGAAAATGGCCGAAATGATGGACGCCGGGCAGGACGCGGCGAACCTGGGCAACAATTTCTGCAACTTCCTGCCGTCCGACGACGCCGTGAACGAACTCCATTTCGCCAAATACGACGCCATGAAAAGCAGGATGCTCAAACCGAGCAACCTGTTTCTCATATGGAATATGTCCATATGGAAATTATGGTGGCTCGGCCCAGTGGAAGTTATAACGCATCTGGCCAGGTCCGTGTATGAAATCGTCAGCGGCAAAAAGGGTCAGACCATCGAACTGTTTGAAAACGAGCGCAATGATATCCGGGAAAAAATTCAATCTTCTCTGAAGTAATCCGCCAAAAAACGCCTTTTAATAATCCCCGACCGTTTGAATTCGCTTTCGTTTTTCTCTAACATGCCGATGTTATACGACGGTGGAAGTTTCCTTAATGCCAAAGAATATCGAAGGTGATTCGAACATCGATGTTGATAGATTTTTTCAGGCGATTATCGGTTAAAAGGCGACCGGCTTACATCGGCATTATTTGCCTGCTGGTTTTCGGCGGCGTCGGCGCGGGGGGTAAAACTCCCGTGAAACTGACGTCTCCCACCATCAGCTTTGACGATATTCTGGCCGAATATCGGCTCGGACAATATGACAAAGCTATTTTTCAACTGGCCGATTACATCGCACGCAAGCCCGCCCCGAGCAACATCGGCGAGGCGAAGCTGCTTTTAGGCATGGCTTATCTGGCATCGGATGAACCCGTCACCGCCGCGGCGTATTTTCACCGGGCCGAAACCGATCTGCCGCTTTTGGCAGACGTATGTTCCGTGTATCTGATCAAAGCCCTGGAAAAAGGCGGGCAGTATTCCCAGGCCCAGTTTCAACTCAAGCACGCTTGCAAGGCTCACGCCGGCTCGCCCTTTTTCGAATCCCGTGATTGCAAAGCTCATCATGCCCGGCTCACCGCCCTGCTGGGGGAACACGCCGGCGCGGCCGAAGAGTATTCACGGCTGGCCGGAGGATATTCATCCAGCGGCGTTTATACCGAGAATCACTACCTGGCCGGCGAGCAGTACGAACTGGAAGGTATGTACGAAAAAGCCAAGGCGTCATATTTCAAGGTTTTAAAAGCCGATTCAATCGACCGGTTTATGAACATGGCTTTCGAGCGTTACCGCGCCCTGGTCTGGCTGACCAACAAGGCGTCCTATCCGGCGGCCTACGCCGAGTTCGTCAAAGGCTATACCTTCGCCCATTACGATGCGGATCGCTTTCGGCAGGCGCAGTCGGGCTTCGAAGTGCTGCGGGATATTGCAGGGGATAAATTCAGCGACGACGATTTGTTTCGCCTGGGGATGAGCGCCTTTTTCAATCACGACAACAAAACGGCGCATAACATCTTCGCCGACCTGGCTGCTCGCGAGGACTTCGCCATGGCCGACAAGGCTTTGTACCGCCTGGCCAAGGTGCAGACGCGCATGGGCGACAACGTGGCCAGCCGAAAATCCTTCGTAGCGCTTAGAAAACGATTTCGCAATAGCGGATATTATCACTCTGCACGTTATCAGATCGCTTTGCTCGACCTGGAGGAAAACCAATACGAGAAGGCTTATAAATATTTCAAAGCCCGCATCGCCCGGCCGTCGGGGGGCCAAAGGGAATACTTGACCTGGCTCGCCGCCTGGACGGCTTTTCGGTCGGGATACCTGAAAAGCTCCCAGCAGCTGTTTTCCAAACTCATCACGGATTTCGGGAAATCCCGCGACGCGGAACGCTACCGCTACTGGCGGGGCGTGATTTATAATGCGCGAAAACAAAAAATGGCCGCCGTCAAGGACTGGCAAATCGTCAATTCCAATCCGAAAACCTATTACGGAATGCTGGCGGCCAAACGGCTGATCGAGCAGGGGGAAAATCCCAAATCGGCTCTGGCGTCGCTTCAGGGTCTGGAAAAGCACGGCGGGACCGTCGCCGCCTTCGATACGGTCAAGGTTTTCGGCGACGACGGAAAACGCTTTTTACTTCTTCAAAAATTGGGATTGCGCGCGGAGGCTTCGGCGGTGTCCGAACAAATCGCCCAATGCGCGTATGGCGACAATGGCATGAGCCGGCTTCATCACGGCGCGTTGATTCTCATGCGCGGGGGTCAATACGCCAAAGCCAAGCGGATCGCCTATACCGACGGTTTCTATTCCTATTGCAAGTCCCTTAACGCCCCCATGAGCGAGACATACTGGCCCATCATCTATCCTCTGGCGTATCCGGAATTCGTGGACCGCTACGGCGGCGGGCAAAATCTGTCTTTTAGCCTGGTCAACGCCATCATGTATTGCGAAAGCAATCACAATCCCAAGGCCCTGTCGCCGGCCAACGCCATGGGCCTCATGCAGATGATACCCAAAACCGCCTACGCCGTCGCCGGCGAACTGGGCGTCGACGATTTCGACATGGGGAAAATGTACGAACCCGAGACCAATATCCGTTTCGGAACTTATTACCTGCGTAAATTAATAGATCGCTTCGGGGGCGTGGAAGCCTGCGCCGCGGCGTCCTACAACGCGGGACCGGACGTCACGGAAAAGTGGTACCGCTTCAAAAAAGACCTGCCCATCGAATACTTCATCGAGGAAATCGGCTACAGGGAAACCAACAATTACGTCAAGAAGGTCATGCAGACCAGGCAAATCTACGAGTTGTTGTATTAAAGCGCCGCTAAAAAGGATTCGCCGACATAGCCGGCATTCCTCGGCGCTTCATGGGTATTTCATAAAAAAATCCCGCCGCGACGATCATGAACTTAATATACGGCCGATCTTGAAGCATCGGCCATGGATAGCCGTGTTGATCGAAGGCCGCAATCAGTGAAAAAAATCACACCCGTGAAATATTGAATTTGATTTTGATATTGATTTCTGTTAATTATCCCCGCTACTGGATCGTAGCAACTTCCAGGAAAGGATTGATCGGTTACTAAAAAAATTTACCTTAAAAAACCGACGCGAGGGCGACCTCGCTTTTTTTATTAGACTTTTCAAGTCGAGGTGAAAACAAGGTGCATAATCAGCTCCGCTGGATCGTGTTGAAATTCGGAGGCACCAGCGTCTCCAGCAAAAAACGATGGGACAACATCGCCGGCGTCGTGTCGGAAAGATTGGCTGAAGGGTATAAACCCGTCGTCGTCTGCTCGGCCCTTTCGGGCATCACCAATGAACTGGAGGCGATGCTCGCGAAATTGCCCGATCCTTCTTACAAGGAACATCTCAAAAATTTCGAGGACCGCCATCTGGCCCTGGCCTCGGAATTGGACGTGGACCTTGCGGATCATTTGAAAAAATCCTTCAATGAGCTGGCGCAATTGGCTCGAGGCGCCGCCCTGGTCGACGAAGTGTCGCCGCGACTGCACGCCAAGGTTGCGGCTTTCGGCGAGCTTCTGTCTCCCGCCCTGGGCGCGGCGTATTTGAAAAAACTCGGAATTCAGGCCCGGTGGCAGGATGTCCGGGAAGCTCTTGTCGCAAGGGTCGAGGAAAATACGCTGGAGTCCCAGAACTATCTGTCGGCGAATTGCGATTACGAACCCGACGAGAACGTGCGGAAAATCTTCGACGGAAATCCGAATGAAGTGGTTTTGACGCAAGGTTTCATCGCACGCAACCGCGCCGGCGAGACGGTCCTGTTGGGGCGGGGCGGTTCGGACACTTCCGCGGCCTATATTGCCGCCATATTAAATGCCGAGCGCTGCGAAATCTGGACGGATGTTCCTGGCATCTATTCGGCCAATCCCCGCGCGGTGCCCAACGCGCGTTTGCTCAAGCGCCTCAATTACGAGGAAGCGCAGGAAATATCCGCCATGGGAGCGAAGGTTCTGCACCCGCGTTGCATCGAGCCGCTGATGGACAACAATATTCCGCTTCACATCCGATGCACGCAACGGCCCAAGATGATCGGCACCATCATCGGCGAGGAGCAGACGCGGGCGCTGTCCCAGGTGAAAGCCATCGTTTCCAAAGAAAAGATTACGGTCATCTCTTTGGAATCACGGGCCATGTGGAAGGAAAGCGGTTTTCTCGCCAAAGTCTTCGCCTCATTTGCCAAACACGGCGTTTCCGTGGACCTGGTTTCCACTTCGGAAACCAATGTCTCGGTTACGCTGGACGACCTGGATGGGGCTTTTCACGATCAGGTCATCGAAAACCTGGTGAACGATCTGAGCCGTTTCGGCAAAGTACGAAAGAAAAATTCTTGCGCGTCCATCAGCCTGGTCGGAAGCAGCATCCGCAAGGTTCTTCACGAACTGGGAGACATCCTCGGCGTTTTCGAGGAAGCCGGGATGCAGATGGTGACCTACGCGGCCAATGATTTAAACATGTCTTTCGTCGTCAATGAAAGTCAGGTCGCCCGCCTGGTGGACCATTTGCATCAGTTGCTTTTCGAGCATCACCGAAGCGACGCCGTGCTGGGCAGGACGTGGAGCGAGGTTTTCGACAAGAATTCCGCCGTGGGATACACCGAGGACATCGTCTGGTGGAAGGAGCGCCGGGAAGATTTGCTGGCCCTGGCCGCCGATAAAACGCCTTTGTACGTATACAACGAGGAAACCCTCGAAGAGGCGGTGCAGGAACTCAAGAAAATCAAGTCGGTGGATCGGATTTTCTACTCGATGAAGGCCAATTCCTATCCGGGCATCCTGCGGCTTTTCGAACAGGCCGGTCTGGGATTCGAATGCGTGTCGCCGGGAGAAGTCGCGCATTTATTTGAGACGCTTCCCGGGCTCGATCCGAAGCGCGTGATATTTACACCGAACTTCGCTCCGGCTTCGGAATACGAGTACGGTTTTGAAAAGGGCGTTCGCACTACGCTGGACAACGTGTTCCCCCTGGAAGCCTGGCCGGAAATTTTCCGGGGCCGCGAAATCATGGTGCGCATCGATCCCGGCAAAGGCAGGGGGCATCATGATTTCGTCAAAACCGCCGGAAGCCACTCCAAATTCGGCGTGACGTACGATCAGTATGACCGTCTCAAGAAGCTGGCGAAAAAATACGACGTGCACATCGTCGGTCTGCACGCGCATTCGGGAAGCGGTATTCTTACGCCGGACAACTGGCGGGACGTGGCGAAAGTCCTGGCCGCGCTGGCCGACGATCTTCCCGAAGTACAGGTTCTGGATCTCGGCGGCGGCCTGGGAGTCGTGGAAAAACCCGGGCAGATCGCGCTGGACCTGAAAAAAGTGGATAAAAATCTGCGGGAAGTGCGCGATGCTTATCCGCGCCTGAATCTCTGGCTGGAGCCGGGTCGATTTCTCGTGGCCCAGGCTGGAGTTTTGCTGGCCAAAGTCACGCAGCTCAAACAAAAAGAAAATTACACATACGTGGGCGTGGATACGGGCATGAACAGCCTGATTCGGCCGGCCCTGTACGGAGCCTATCACGACATCATCAATCTCACGGGATATCAGACACGTAAAAAAGTTCCCGTGAACGTGGTCGGACCGATTTGCGAATCGGGAGACGTGCTGGGACACGACCGGCGCATCGCCGCGCCGAAGACCGGCGATGTTCTTCTGATCGCCACCGTGGGCGCATACGGCCGGGCCATGAGTTCCCATTACAATATGCGCCCGCCCGCCGAGGAGGCGATTTTGCCGAAAAGGGCTTAACGATATCTTGCAATTGCGGCGCGCATGCTTTTTTATGTGAACGCCTATTGGAGGATAACTCAAAATATAATATTGCCTCCGGCCGACGGCATTTGATCGCGGCCGGATTCAACAGCCGACGCCACGGGGAAAGTTATGACGCACAAGGATTTCAAGGGATGCATGACAGCCATCGTCACCCCGTTTACCGAAAACGGTGTGGATTACGACGCTCTGAAAAAACTGGTCCGCGAGCAGATCGACGCGGGGATCGACGGACTCGTGCCCTGCGGCAGCACCGGCGAGGCGGCGACGCTCAACGACGAAGAGCGCCGGGCCGTAGTGCGGGCCGTGGTCGAAGCCGCGGGCGGAGCCGTTCCCGTGATTGCCGGGACCGGAACGAACTGCACCGCCACATCCATAGCCCGCAGCCTGGAAGCGCAGGAAGACGGCGCCGACGCGGTCATGCTGGCCGCCCCGTATTACAACAAGCCGACGCAAGGCGGCATGATCGCGCACTTCACCGCCGTCGCAAAGGCCGTGGATGCGCCGGTCATTCTCTACAATGTTCCCGGACGGACCGCTTCGTCCATCGCGACGGATACGGTTTTGAAACTGGCCGAGGTCGACAACATTATCGGCATCAAGGAGGCATCCGGCGACGTGGGCAACAGCGTGTCCATTCTCAAGGCCCGGCCGGATTTCACGGTTCTTTCCGGGGAAGATTTCCTCTATCTGCCGCTTCTGTCCGTGGGGGCAAGCGGATTGATTTCCGTGGCCTCGAATGTCATGCCCGCTACGATGGCTTCGATTTACGACGCCTGGACCGAAGGCCGCGCAGGCGACGCCAGGGAAAATTTTTACAAGATGTGGCCTGTTTTTCAGTCCATGTTTTTCGAGACCAATCCGATTCCCGTCAAAGCCGCTCTCGGCCTGCAGGGCAAGATCGATTCGTTGATGAGACTGCCCCTGACGCCCATGACGCCCGCCAACCTCGAAAGACTTAAAAAAGTCCTGGAGCAGGCGAAAGCCATTTAAGGCTTCGGCCCCGCAGACGTGCGTGGCGAAAGGTGCATGGCTTCTGCCCTGCAAACGTGTGTGGCTTTCTTCTGAGCCGCGCACGACAGATTCGCCTGAAGCGTCAGCGAAGGCGAATGAGTAAGCGGGTTGATATCGGCCCTGCAAATCCGTGTAGCACAACGCTGTTATTTGGTCGTAATCGACGTGATTGCGAAACATTCCTTACACACTCGAGGGCGAGTGTGCCACACATGACGTGCCCGGACGAAAGGTGCATGGCTTCGGCCCTGCAATCGTGCGTGGCGAAAGCCGCTGTGAGGCTGTACAAAGCCCGTCAGGGCGGCACATGATTAACCCTGGTTTCTGGTAGTGCGCCACCCTGACCGGCTCAAATAAATCATATCAATCGTTCTTTACCCGGCGCTCACGCAGCGCGCTAATATTTTGCCGTCCTTCGGGCTCAATTTTATTGAGCGCTCATTGGGGATCGCCCATACATGAACGCCTGTTCCCGCTGCATTGCGCCGGACTCCAATGTGCGATTAATATCGAAATAACCGCAAGGCGGCTTCAAAGGAGATTATGGCAAGGCCGACCGACATCATCACTACGCTGGAACAATCGCTCAAATCCGTGCGAAAGGGCAGGGTCTTTCGGCGGATGCGCGTATTTATCGAATGGCCGAAAATCGTGGGGGAAGCCAACGCGAAAAACACGCGACCCGTGAGCCTGCGCTACGGGGTGCTGATGATCAAAAGCGATAATCCCGCCTGGACCGACAGGCTGAAGTACATGGAAGAGGAGTTGATCGCGAAAATCGCGGAATGCATCGGCGCCGGGCATGTCAGGGAAATTCGTTTCGTCACCGGGCAACTCGATACCGGGCGCAAAGCGGCGAAACCCGCGCCCCTGCCGCCGCCGTCGGATACGCGGGCCATCGAAAAGGCCCTGGCCGAGGCGTCGATTCAGGATAAGGACGAGTTGAAAGACGATTTGAGGCAGCTTCTGACCACGCTGCAATCCCGCAACGAACGCCGCAAAGCCAAGGCGAAAAAATGAACAAGACCGAGCGGTCGCGGTTGCATTATCTATGGCTTATCTACCTGCTGATCGCCCTGGCGGCCGTCGCGGCGCACAAAGACGCGGCGCACAGTTATTTCCAGTCCGAGATCGACCTCATTCGCGCCAACGCCGCCAGGACCCTGGCCGAATGGGCGCCGGATTTTTCCGATACGGCTCTGATGCTCAATGCCCGGGCTCTGGCGTCGGGCGAGACCTTCATGCCCGGCACCTGGCTTTATCACGGCCTGGTGATGAAAATCGTCGGCCCCGAGCCGTCCTGGCATTTTGTGGCGGCGCTTTTCGTGCACATCATGGCCGCCTGGTCCGCGGCGGCGTTCGCCAAGGCCCTTTACGGACGCACGGCGGCGGCCTGGGCGGGACTGCTTTTCGCCGTGCATCCGGCGCTGGCGGGAATGGCGCCCGGCTTCGCCAACGGACCGGCGATGCTGGCGGTTTTCTGGGTCACGCAGGCCTCGCTGCGTTATTTGCGTTTCATGGAAAGCGGCGGGATGGGTCAGCTTATCGCCGCGATGCTGTGCACGTTTCTGGCCGTGTCCACCGACGGCGTCGGCGTGTTTTCCATTATGATGATCGCGTGCCTGGAGTTGTTTTACAGATCCCGCGGCTTGGAATCGACATTGTTAAGCCGCCTTTTTTCCGTATTGGCGGTTGCGGCCAGCGCACTTTTGTTTTACAGCGCGCTTCGGGTCATCGGCGTTTCCGTCGCCGCCGAGCAGTTTAAGAGTCTGCGCCACGCCGGCGAACTGCTGCGCGCGATGGCGCTGGGGCTAAAGGCCATGAGCATTCCTTCGGGGTCGCCGGGCGTCGTTTCGATCGCGGCGGTTGTCATTTCACTGGCCTTGCTTCTGGCCGGGGCTTACGTGAATCTGTCGGATTTTCCCCGCCTGGCGCCGCTCCTGGCGTTCGTTCCGGCGATACTGATGTCCATTCCGTACCTGAGCGATCCGGCGTATCCCGCCCCGGATACCGCGGTGGCTTATTTGTGCCCCGCGCTATGCTTTTGCCTCGTCGCGGGCGATCTGCTTTCCCGGATAAAAAACCGGTACGTGCTCGTGGCCGCGCTGACGTTTCTGGCGACCTATTTCAGCTTGCAGACTATTGATCGCGCGCAGCTTGCCGTGGCGCGGGGAAAGCAGGTGCGCATGGTGGGCGACGAGATCGAGAAAGTTTACGAAGCGCTGCCCGGCGAATCGGACATATACCTGATCGACGACGGCCTCGACACGATGTCGCTGCTTGTGGGGCATCTGGATTTTGTTTACCGCTACGGGCTGACGCATCAGACGCGGTTTTCCTTCGTGCAGGGCGGCTTTTTGTTTTGCGGCGACGCCCGTTCGCCGGTGGGCAGGATCAACCACGTCATGCGCCTGGAAATCAACCGGGCCATGAGCCTGGTGGGTTGGAACGCCACGCACGAAGGCTTGTTCATCCTGACGCCGGTCATTAAAGAGAAAATACGCGAGGCCGAAAAACTGATGGATGAAACCGGCTATCGGATCGAGCCCCTGTCTCTGGGCGGCGAAGGCGCCGTCAAAGCCTGGGATCCGGCGCCGGGCCCGGAACTGATCCCTCCCGACCGCCGCGATTACCACTGGTTCATGGAAGCGCCCATCTTCCGCCTGCACCCCGTCGTCGGCAGGAAGGCGCTGAATTATTGAGCTGCTTTAATGGGAAGGAAAGATAAAATGGCGTTTTTATTCGCCCTGATCTCGTCGCGTTCCTTAATCAATAATTTCATGTCCTGCAAAATCTTGATGTCTCGTGAAATTGTTTTTTGGGCCTTGCCGTGATAGGCGACCCCAACGCGCACGCTGATCTCGCCGATTTTCGAAATCGGCGCCGGTTTATTCATTCGCGATAAATCCAGGATGAGATGCCGTCGTCTGATGTCGGCCGCGCCGTTTTTATCCTTGAACGTTTCATGCACGAAGTTTCGCCATGTCACATCCCACTGCTGATCCCGGATCAAATCGAGTTGTTTGTGCAATCCGTCCAAAAAGCCTTGTACGGAATATTGAATGAAGGGGATAACGTCGCCGCCGGAAGCGCTGGAGCGGTTAAGTTGACGATAATATTCCGACCTTGTTTGGTTGTAGTGATTGCTCAGCAAGTGGGCGGCGGGGCCGGGGATGCCGGAGTTCAGTAATATCTGGAACTCGATGAGGCGGGCCGTCCTTCCGTTCCCGTCGCCGAAGGGATGTATCCAGGCGATGTACAGGTGGGCGAGAAGCGCTTTGATGATGGCGTAAATGATCTTGACATCCACGGGCGCGCTTGCGAAAGGCTCCCCGTTAAGCCACAGGCAGAGTTTATCCAAAAGCCCGGCGCAATCCCGGGGCGGCGCGCCTTTATAACGACCCACGACAATATTCCAAGTGCGGATTTCGCCGGGAACGATTCCTTCTTCCATATCAAGGCCACGCAGAACCATGCGATTGAGTGCCTTTATTTGCTCCGGGCAAAATTCCGTCAAAACATGGTTGGCGACGTATTCCGTGATTTCATTGCTCGCATCGATAATATTCATAACTTCTTTTTGCAAATATTCTTTTGAGGGAGGAAATGTTTGTCCCCCGCGCCTGTGTTGTATGACTTCATCTTCCGAAAGAGTGTTGCCCTCGATCGCGGCGGAAGCCAGACTCCCCTTGATCAGATATATTTCATTCAATTCCTTTGCCGTGCCGGGTCTTAACGGAACTCCGGCGATATGCTCGCATTTGGACTTGCACTCTCCGAGCATGATCCAAAGCTCCGCCGGCGCGCGCGAAAAATCTATTGAAAACTTCAGCCACGGATGCGTCTTTTTATATTTCATCGATAATGTCCACCTATTTTGTCAATAATTACAAATATTTAATTAATAATATGTCCAATTGGATGTCCATTCCAATGTCCATATTATTGTCTTCGATAAAAAAATCAAGAATTTTCATGAAGTGTCGATTTTTATGAAGCCGCATTTTTCCGCTTTGGAAATAATATCAAGCCCAATGCGAATATCAGACCCAGGGCGGAAACAACGTCTCCGATAGTGTGGATGGGCGCGTTGCCGTAGAAAATTTTCAGATGGTGTTTTCCCGGCGGGATGCGCGCGAGGATCGTGCCTTCCGGGGCTTTGGTTTCGAGTGCGTGGTCTTTGCCGTTTAAATGGGCTTTGACTCCGGGAAAGTAAAAGGACTCGAAAACCACGACGGCCGGGTCCAGTGTGCTAATCGTCGCCTCGACCGTATCAAATTCCCACGTAACATCGCTGATCGTAGCGCCTCCCTCGATGATGCTCAGCGGATTTTCCGCCGTGTGTTTCGGTTTGCGTTTGACGTCCGCGGGCAGAAAATCGTCCGACGCCATGCCCGTGATGCCCGCCCGGCGCACGTTGTGCGTGTTCATGAATTGCTCCAGCGTAACCAGCGCCGGATTGCCGATCGCCTCATGAACCTCGGCCGGCGCCGTTTCGTGATAGGCCATTTTTCGCGTGTCGAGGAAAAGGTACTTCGCCTTCGCGTAAGGCGTGTACAAAACGAGCGAAGCGAAGGCCAGCGCGGCGGCGCACGCAAAAAATGCCCGTTTGCCAAAATATCCGTCCGCCGCGGCGATCACGAAAACGGGCAACACTGACGCGGCGAACGTGGCGATCATCAAAAAACGCCATGGAAACTGCACGAACTTTAGAAGCGGCACGTATATCCAAAAAATCCGGGACAGGGGCTGCGTGAAAAATATGGCCCCCATGATCATGAGCAGATATGGAATGATTCTTCTTTTGGCTTTGATAAAATATATGCCCGCAAGGCTGAGAATCAAAAACGCCCAGTGCGCCAAGCCGAGTTGCAGGGACATCAGGTCTTTTGCGTCGCCGGGAGGCTGATAGCCCCAGCGCGGAATGAAAAGATCGGAAAAGGGGATGAAATGCCCGTCGAAGGCGAAATAACCCGTGGTCAGGTGCGCCTCGGACTGCACGGCGTTTTTCAGCACGAGGGCCGGAAGCCAGAAAAATGCGCCGACGGCAAGGCCCGTCGCCAAAACGATTCCTCCTTTGATCCAAAGCTTTCGCGGAAAGCGGATCAGAATCCACGCGAGGATCGCCGGGGAATAGATCATGGCGCTGATGTTGTGGCAAAAGTTCAAGCAGCCGTAGGCCAGGGCGGCGGCGCCAAGGCATCGGCGGTCTTGCGTGTCGCAAAACAGCGCGAGGAAATAGATCACCCAGGGGATGATGGCGAAACCGTAAAGCTCCGCCGCCGCCGCGCGAACGTAGAGATCGACGAGAAAGTAGGGGGCCAGGATATAACAGGTCGCCGCGACGAGGCCGGCGAGATTTTGTTGATGCTCATCGGATTTTTCGCGCAGGTATTGGAATTCGCGGCGCCCGAGAAGGAACATGCCCAGGGCCGCCAGGAGCGTGGCGACCAGATACGACATCTTCAAGGCCCACGTCATGGAAAGGCCGATAAGGTGAAACGGTTCGGCGACGAAATAGGCCAGAGGCGCGTAAAGACAAAGCAGCGGGGAGCCGTAGCCGAAATACATGTCCGCCGCCCAGCGGGGATAGAGATCGCCATGACGCACGCCCCGGTCCAGTTCGAAAAGGCGCGTTGCGTCCAGCCCCGCCGAATGCCCGAAGGTGGTGTAAGGGCTCAGGTTCGACCGTGAGACCACGAGGACCAGCGCGATCAGAATAAGATAAGGCCAGATGCGTTTGAGCGGATTCGCCGACATGCGTTTATTAATCATCGCACCGGAGATTTGGTCAAGCGCCGTGCGTGCTGCGCAGGATTTTCGAATTGCGAATGCGGAAATCAGATAGCATGTCAATTCCTTGCCGGTTCGAATCACACCCGCTCATTGCCGATCTTCGCTGGCGCGAAGATACGGCTGGACATTCGCGGCTCTGTGACCTCGAAACAGGCAAATTCTTCCCTCCCGGGCAAATAAGAAGCGGTGGGATTTGCCTGTTCGTTATAGGGCTCAAAAGCTATTAATTACTTTATGAAATATACTGTAACTTATTGATATCTATGAAATAAATACAAGTTATATTTCGCGTATTATCGATTGGCACGCCCCTTGCTCAACTCCCGGTGGAGAAACTACCGGGAGCAACGATGCACCGCGTTGGCATAATTCTATTGGCAGTCCTGATCACCGCATTCGTCCTTTCTTGCGAGGACGATTTCATGACGGAAGAATCCGCGGTGGCGACCAACGAAGCGGGTCAGACGATCAAGCTTTCGGTGACTCCCGATAATCTGGATGTTTTTTCCGGCGGCGCCGCCACGGTTTTGGTGGAGCTATACGGAGCCGACGGATCGCCCATCGAACGGGCCGACGTAGTCGTCACTTCGACCATCGGCGCCCTGGGAGAAAACAGCCTGATCACCGACGTGGACGGAGTCGCCATAACGACATTAAGCGCGACGGGGATGTCCGGGTACTCGGCGGTCGTGGCCACGTACAAAGCCATGCAGGTCAGGGTTTCCGTGGATTTCTGGGAAGGCGATCCGGAAGGAAGCGCCGAATCCGGCGGCGGCGTCAATCTGGATGATGACGAGACAGGCGACGAGACAACGGAAGAAACCGCCTGATTTGCGACGTACTTTGAAAATTGAATCGAAAAAAAAACGCAAACCGCGTCATCCCATCGGCGAATTCATTTCGCTCACCGGATGAAACGGTTTTCGTGGGGGTCGAACCTGATCCCAAGCACAGGGACATATGCCGCAAGCATATAACGCGTGCTTAGGATCTTAAGCCCAAGGCCCGTCACACTGGAGAGTCGGTCAGCAATAGCGGCCGACTTTTTTTTGTGTGCCGAGCATGCACGTCAACTTGGGGGTGTAAGTCCCCTGCCCAACCTGACGGAGGTGAAGGGCTAGCGAAGCGCAAGGGCGCCGTCGCGAGGCGTCGTCTGAAGGAAGCGTGTAGCAAAGCCGCGACCTGACGAACAGAAACCGGATGTGAGGCAGTCCTTGCCGGACGAGCGAGCAAATGATCGCGAAGTCCATATCCGTCAAGGGCATCGGCTGTAAATCCGGCGGGTGCGCGGTGAAGGTTGTCGTGCTTACCTCGGGAGGTCTGCTTCGTGTCCCGGATTCGGGACTGAGGTCGTCGCGAGGCGTCCTGACCGCGTTGCAGAAGTCAGCAGAGGGCATAGTAGGCGATATCGCCGAAGGCCCGAACGGTATGGAGCGGCAAGTAGAGACGAGGATTCTCATGGGCGGCATTTGTCGGAAAATCCAGTTGGAATTGGCCTTGGAAACGAAGGGTAGGGGTGAAGCCCCGATGGTCGTTTCCGAAGGGATCGAACCGTCCGTGGCGTCCCCCGGCCCCGAAAGCCCGGCGTCAACCTCAAGTCTCATGGAGGAAGTGCTCGAACGGGAAAACCTGAAAGCAGCTTACAAACGGGTCAAGCGGAACAAAGGCGGCCCCGGCGTGGACGGCGTGACAGTCGAAAGGCTGGCGGAACAGATCAACGTCCATTGGCCGAGGATCGGCGAGGAACTTCTCAAGGGGACCTACAAGCCGGCGCCTGTAAAACGGGTTGAGATACCAAAGCCCAACGGCGGCGTCCGAAAACTGGGCGTGCCCACGGCGATGGATCGACTCATCCAGCAGGCGTTGCTTCAAGTCCTTCAGGAACGCTGGGATCGGACGTTTTCGGACAACAGCTTCGGCTTTCGTCCCGGTCGATCGGCTCATCAGGCGGTGGCCAAGGCGCAAAGCTACATCGCCAAAGGCTGCGGCTTCGTCGTGGACATCGATCTGGAGAAATTCTTCGATCGCGTGAACCACGACATGCTGATGGGGCGCATCGCCAAACGCATTTCCGACAAGCGCGTCCTCAAACTGATCCGCGCATTTCTCAATGCCGGCGTCATGGAAAACGGACTGGTCGGCCCAACGACCGAAGGCACTCCGCAGGGCGGTCCGCTTTCTCCGCTTTTGTCCAACATCGTGCTCGACGATCTCGACCGGGAGCTTGAAAAGCGCGGTCTGCCTTTCGTCCGTTATGCTGACGATTGCAACATCTATGTTCGCAGCGAAAGGGCGGGGCGTCGCGTGATGGAAAGCGTCAGTCGCTTCATCGAACGCAAACTCAAGCTGAAGGTCAACGCATCCAAAAGCGCGGTGGACAGACCCGTGCGGCGCAAATTTCTCGGATTCAGCTTCACCAGTGGAGTAAACGCAAAACGGCGAATATCGCCGCAGGCGCTCGACCGCTTCAAGGAGCGAGTCCGTGATCTAACGCGCCGAACCCGAACGGTAAGTCTGAAAAAGATGATCGAAGACCTGAATCGCTTCCTCCGAGGATGGCTCGGGTACTTCGGATTCTGCGAGACGCCTTCGGTGCTTGGTAAACTCGACGAATGGATCAGGCGACGGCTCCGATGCGTGGCCTGGAAGCAGTGGAAGCGAGGCAAAGTCCGCTTCAGGGAACTGAGAAAGCGCGGCGTGGGAAAGGACCTGGCGGCACAAACCGCAGGCAGTCCCCACGGACCGTGGCGTATCAGCATGAGCCCGGCGCTTAGCATCGCATTTAAAAACTGTTGCTTTCGCTCGCTCGACCTTATAGACCTGGACCCGAGGTAGAATGCTGAACCAACCGAACCGCCGTGGTACGGACCCGTATGCCCGGTGGTGTGACAGGGAAAGCCCGCGAGGGCTTACCTATGTCGATTTTAAATTCGGCTCTTCATTTAATCGTCACTACAATCAAAACATTCGTTCGGTGGATTTCGGATCGTAGGCCCCATCGCCTTTGAAATTCCAATAACTGTCTCTTTCCGGGTGCAGGCGGCGGTCCAGCAGATCCTTGCGGGCGATTCTGAAAATTAATCCATAAGGCGTGAAAGCGAAAACAAAAAGGATCGTCAACACAATCCGCGTCATGACCCAGGAGATTTTATCCGCCACGAACATGCCGCCCTTGTAAACAGGCCGCATAACGGGAGGCAGAGCGAATCCCAATATGGCGCTAACGGCGCCCGCGCCCATAAAGCAGTAGGCGTAGGGAGCGCCGTGGTAAAGGCGCAATCCTCCGATGACATTCAACAGGACGCCCAGCGTCAGGCTGAATTTCCAGATGTCTCCCGGTTTTTCCTTGCGTTTCATATATCCATCCCGGCGGCGGAATTATTTGTTATATCAATCCGGCGGAAATTCTTTTTTCCAGTCAGATTTTTCCTTGAGCGGCGGCTGATCCGTTTTGTCGATAAAGAAGTCGCCCATGACCAGAAAATCCATTTCCGTTCGCATGAAACAGCGATACGCATCGTCCGGCGTGCACACAATCGGCTCGCCACGCACGTTGAAACTCGTGTTGATGACAACGGGAACTCCCGTGTGCTTACGCACGCGGTCGATTAAGTCGAAATAGATGGCGTTATCACGCTGACTGACCGTTTGCAGGCGCGCCGAGCCGTCCACGTGCGTGATGGCGGGAATCGAAGAGCGCGGCGTATTGAGTAGCTCCATGCCGTTTCGCTCCTTTTCCTCTTCGGTCAGTTCCTTCATATGCTCGGGCCGCACGTTGGCCACGATCAGCATGTAGGGCGATTCGCCATCGAACTCGAACCACTCGTGCGCGCGGCCGGCCATGACCGTGGGCGCGAAGGGGCGGAAGGATTCGCGGTATTTGATCTTGAGGTTCATGATGCGCTGCATGCTCGTCGAACGGGCGTCGCCGATGATCGAACGGCCGCCCAGAGCTCTGGGGCCGAACTCCATGCGCCCCTGAAACCAACCCACGACCTTGTTGTCGATGATTTTTCGGGCCGTTTCCTCCAGCAGTTCGTCGCGCTCCATGAACTGATAGGGAACGTTTCGTCTTTCCAGATAGGCGCGGATCTTGTCGTTGGAAAAATCCGGACCCAGGTATGACGCCTTTTGCAGATCGAAGGATCCTTTTAGCGCCGGCTTCGGATTGTCCAGGTATTGATGCCAGGCAAACAGCGCCGCGCCCAGAGCGCCGCCGGCGTCTCCGGCCGCGGGTTGTATCCAGATATTTTCAAAAGGCCCTTCCCGCAGGAGCCGTCCATTGGCCACGCAGTTCAGCGCCACGCCCCCGGCCAGGCAGAGATTTTTCTCACCGGTTTCTTTGTGGAGATGGCGCCCCATGCGAAGGACGATCTCCTCGGTCACAAGCTGAATCGAGCGGGCCACGTCCATGTAGCGTTTTTCCATTTTGGATTCGGGCTGCCGCGGCGGGCCGCCGAAAAGCTTGTTGAACTTTGGACCGGTCATGCGCATGCCTACGATGTAGGAAAAATACTTTGGATTCAGGCGAAAGGAACCGTCTTCCTTGAGGTCGATGAGGTGTTCGTAAATGGCGTCGACGTATTTCGGCTCCCCGTACGGCGCCAGGCCCATGAGCTTGTACTCGCCGGAATTCACGCGAAAGCCGCAGTATGCGGTGAAGGCCGAGTATAAAAGTCCGATGGAATGGGGAAAGCGTATGTCGGCGAGCATTTTGATTTTGTTGCCTTCGCCGACGCCGTAGGACGTGGTGGTCCACTCGCCGACGCCGTCCACGGTTAAAAAGGCCGCCCGATCGAACGGCGACGGGAAAAACGCGGATGCGGCGTGGGACTGATGATGCTCGGGGAAAAGAATTTCGCCCTTGTAGCCAAGCTCACGTTCGACCACTCTGGGAATGAGCATTTTGGCGCCGATCCATGTGGGCATGGAGTGTAAAAAGAGCCTGAATCCCGCCGGCGCTTCATTGAGAAAGCATTTTAAAAGGCGCTCGAATTTGCGGAACGGCTTGTCGTAAAAAACGACGTAATCCAGATCGTCGGTTTTGATCCCGCCGATTTGAAGCACCGATTCAACGGCGTTTTCCGGCCAGTCGGAATCGTGCTTCTTTCGAGTGAATCGCTCTTCCTGCGCCGCCGCAATAATGTCGCCGTCTACGACCAGGGCTGCCGCGGAATCGTGATAAAAAGCGCTGATCCCAAGAATCTTCAACTCAATACTCCATGCGTCGAATTCGACGGAGGATATGGAATATCACAGGGGTTGCAGGGGGTCAATTGGAACAGTGGTTAGTGATTAGCAAAGGATGAAGCACTGACAGGATCTTGCAAACGCGGGTGGCATCATGGACAAGCGCCCTCGCATCCGCCTTCGCTGACGCTCAGACTCGACTTCGTGCGCGGCTCTGTTGCAATCGCGCCGAGGCACACGCAAAAACGGAGCCGCGAGCGGCAAAATCGCCGTCAGGCGATGAGCGAGCGGGTGTGCATCGAATCCGCAATACATGCATCTTAATAACGCAGATTTCCAAAGACTGCGCGATTATCGCGGATGGAATCCGCTCTTACAATGCATATTTACAAAACCCGAAACCCGAAACCCGGAATCCGAATTGATCACATCGTGGTGCAGATATGCGCTTCTTTCGATGTCCATGGCATCAAGTTTTCCGAGGCCATGTGAGGCGATGTAAAACGCATCCGTGAGAATTTGTTCACGATCACATCGTGGTGCGGTTATGCGCTTCTTTCGACGTCCATGGCATCAAGTTTTCCGAGGCCATGCGAGGCGATGCAAGACGCATCCGTGAGAATTTGTTCACGATCACATCGTGGTGCAGATATGCGCTTTTTTCGACGTCCATGGCATCAAGTTTTCCGAGGCCATGCGAGGCGACGCAAGACGCATCCGTGAGAATTTGTTCACGATCACATCGTGGTGCAGCCTTGCGCGGCGGCCATGTAACCCTGGTCGTCGGCATCGAGCGTTCCGCTTTGATCCAGGTCCGCGCCGTCGCACCAATCGGGCTGGGCGCACGAGGCGTTTTCGCCGTACGTGGTCCATGCCGCGTCGAAAAGCGTTTGATCCGCCGCATCCACCGCGCCGCTGTCGTCCAGATCGGCGGGCGCGCAACCCAAGGCCGCCCATGTGCAATCCAGCGTGTGAGGTTCATTGTCGCAAAGAAGCGCTTCGCGGAACAGGTTGATGTCTCCGAACCACCAGTGGCGCGTGTTTTCCGTCGGCATCCAGTTGTCGTTTTCTCCGCCGGGGGCCAGGCATTCATATCCGTCTCCCGCGCGCCGGACGGCGGCCAGGAAAGAATCCTCCGGTCCGAAACGTTCGTAGAAACGATCCTGAATCCACGACTCCTTTGTCGCCAGCTTGTTGACGATCATTTCGCGGATTTCCTCGTCGGTCAAAAGCGCGGTGTACGTTGTGTCGGCGTGATCGAGTTGGGATTCGATCCAGTTTGTTTTCGTTTGCCCGATGCCGAAGCCGCCGAAATGTTCCATGGGCGAATCGATGTCGAACATGCGCGCGTACAGGGCCGCCAGATAATAGAATTCTTCCGTGCTGGCGATGGTGTCGGCAATCGCGTCGGCGCCCAGCTCGGCTTCGGCCTGCGCGCGAAGCGCGTCGTCCCGGGCGATGCCGTAGACCAGATCGCCGAGAATTCGCGTGAGTTGAACGAGGTGGTTGAGGGTCTGTTGAGCGTGGAAATAGAGTTCTTCGTCGCCTTGTATTCGCGCGTAGAAACACAGGTTCACGGCGCCCAGCACGAGTTCCTTGAAGTCGTCCATCATGCTGCCCAGCAGATCGTAAAAGAGTCCAGGATACAATTCGGAAAGCAGCGCCGTAATATCCCAGATGGGGATTCCGAAAACTTCCAGGTCCAGCAGTTCTCCCCAACCGATGCCGACAAATGCGTCGTCCATGGTGTAGCAGTAAGAGACGGGAACGGGGATGGGAAGGCCCAGGATATCGAAAAGGTACTTGAGGGCGGACGTCTCGATGGCGCCGGGCAGCGGAACCTGAGGCACGGGATAGCTCAAACCCTCTGAGGATATGGCTTGCGCGGTGTAAGCCATCTGGCAGGAGGACAGGCTGCCCAGATCCTGCCACTCGGTGGCGCCGTCGGGGCGGACTTCGCCGCCGGGGACGAGGGTGTTGTAATCGTGATGTTCGTCCACGGTCATCTGGATCATGCCCGCGCCGACGATGGCGTCTCCCACGCGGCGGGCCGCGTCGGCTGCGCGCTGCGCGGCCTGGGCCAGATCATCGGGCAAACCTTCAGTGTTTTCGGCCTCGAAAGCGGCCAGGTATCCCAGGGCGTAATCGGTAAAATTGTCCCGTGAATTGTGATTGCCCCAGAAGGCTCCCTGCCAGTCTCCGAGTTTGGAGATCATCCACGACGAGCAGCAGTTGCTGATGCGCAAGTAATCCGGCAGTTCGTCGAACACGAAGGAGATGGCGAATTCGGGTAGTTCGTTGCGGGCCTTGAAATGAAAATAATACTCCTCGGGATTTTCACGATACGTATAGATCACGCCGTCGTAAAAGGCGTCGAGGATTTCCTGTTCCAGCGCAGCGTCATATACATAGGGCGGCGTAATCGGATCGCCCATGCGCGTTCTGGTGATCGTGTCGTTGACGCCGTCCATCACGCGGGTCCAGCCGGGCAGGGCTTCGCGATTCGTCAGGCCCGAATGGCCGGAGACCTGCTCGGAAAACCACAGGCCCTCGAAAAGGCGGATCAGCGTCAGTTCCAGAGTGCGTCCGCCGATGGCTTTGTAGAGATTCCAGGCGCCGAAAACGGTCAGGCCGATGGGATTATTGTCGTTCGGCCCGGCGACGACTTCGTACTCGTTGCCGGATTTGGCGATGTAGTACTTGTTGATGGCCGTGCCGAAAACCGAGTTGCCCGCCAGACCGAAACGGTTGAGGGAAAGCAAAACGCGTTCGGCGCGCTCGCGATAGAAAAGCTTGAACGCGTCGGCTCTGGCGTCGGGATTGACTTCCGGCGGCGTGATGTCGTCGTAGTCGTCATCCACGTCGTCATTGACGTCGTCGTCCGCGTCGTCGTTGACGTCGTCGTCCGCGTCGTCGTCGACGTCGTCATCCACGTCGTCGTTGGCATCGTCATCCGCATCGTCATTGGCGTCGTCGTCATTGGCGTCGTCGTCGATGGCCGGAGCGATATTGTCATTGTCGTCGTCATCGTCGTCGTTATCGCAGGAAACAAGCGACGAAAACGCAAAAAGGACAAGAATCACAAAAAGAAGTTTATGGGAAGCGCCGAGTTTTTTCATTGAATAAATCCTCCAAAAACCACTTATAAACGATTTCCGTGTTTTAAGAAACTCAATTAGAGATTTGCGCCGAATAGATCGTTGGCTTTTTTTATTGGTTCATAGGGCGGCTTCGTCAAGACATTCGCGTCTGAATCATACCGGCGATACAAGGTGAAAGCCTGGGAGTTGAATGCCGGGCGAAAATTTTTCAGCAAAGCCGGATAACCTTCCATGATTTTTTCGTCCGCCTTTCGTTCGGGATATTCGCCGTTTCGGCGCAGGAAATTTGTTCTCGTCTGCAGGCTTTCCATGAACAACTCGTCTGGCTCCATAGCCCACTCGACGGGCCCCAGATTGCTTTTCAAAAGATATGTGTTTTCGTCGAGTTTCGGCAGTTTTGCCGCGCGCATCAGGCCGACGAGCCGGATTTGCGGCGCCATAAGCTTGAAATAATACATATGCTGATCGCTCATGTGCCCGGAGCCCATGACGATGAGTTGTATTTCACGCCTGCCTTCGAGACGGCATACCGCGCGCACAACTTCCTCGACCTGTCCGCGAAACGCCTTAACCTCGCGATACGGCGGTTTTAAGTAAAATCGGTTGTTGAGGTCCAGGTAATCGAAGACCTTGGCGTCCTTGTCGATAATGGGTTTCACCGTCATGCAATGCGTGGAATACAGGGCGGACAAGGCGATCAGCAAAACTCCCGGAAAATATGCCCATTGCTTTTTGAAAGATGCGATGCCGACGCCGGCGACGGGGGCCGCGGCCGTCATCACGTAGAAAATATAAAAATCGTTTTTCCGCGGAATAAAACTCAAAACGATATTCAGTCCCAGAAACCAGGCGAGCAGCGTCATTCGATGCGGAACCTTGTTGTAAAACAGGCCCGTCAAACCGAGCGCAAATGCGACAAGGACGACCGGTCCGAGCAGGATGCGCGCCAATAAAATGGAATAGACGAAAAACGAATATGGTTCGTAGGGGTGATACCGCTCGGGAGTCAATCCGACTTCGCCGGACACCTCAACGATGTGGCCGCCGATGCCCTGACGGAGCCCGATCATCAGGGCGCAAGCCAGGAAAATCAATATGCCGATGATCCATGGAAGTTTTAGATTCAGTCCTTTCGAACCGGCGGCGACAGGTGATTTTTTTTCCTTCAGTAAATTTTCAAGCGCCAGGCCGCCGACGGCGCTCAAGGCCGATGCGAACGCCATGATCCCTACGGTGGGCCTGAATGCATGGCGCATCACAACGCCGATGCAAAGACCGGCGGCCGCCGTGAAGCGATAGCGGGACAGATTGTCCGATCTGATGAGGAAATATACGGCGGCCGTCGCGGCGAAGAGGTTGAATGCGTGGTCGTCGTAGGCGGCGGATACGGCCAGCAGGCCCGGCATAAATGCGGCGAAACCCGCCGTGAATATTGCGGCGGCGCTCCCGGCGACGCGAAACGCGATCAAACTCAGCATGATGATGATGCCCGCGAACCAGAAACTTTGGGACAACATGATGGAGCGATACTCGACGCCGAAAAATTTTTGAAAGATATTGGACATGATAATCGTCGGCAGAGTTTTCCAGGCATGGGGGTCCCAGTCATCGTGTTCCGGAATGCCGTAGTAATGGAATTGAGAGAAGGCGACAAAGGTGTGTGGGCGTTCGGGAAAAATCGGATCCGTCGCTTCATTCCAAAAAAATAACAGAGTCAGGGCGCTTGAGAGGATCAAGACGAACAGGCAAACAGCAAATACCAAAACGATTCCACGCGGGAGATCATCGGAAAAAATCCTCGCTTTTTTGTTTGCCCTCGGTTTGCTCATTTTGTTTCCGTGAGTCTTTTGTAAAAGGCAACGGATATTAAGTATTTATTGCGTGTAATAAAAGTTGTTGTCCATAGGCCTGTTTTGAGTTAGTCAGTTAATGAGGGATTGAGAGAAAAATTTTGCGGAGTTTTTAATGGATTGTCATTTGCATCATGTCCACCTTCTGGCTTCCGATCTCGACAAAAGCATAGAGTTTTATCGGAAGTATTTCGACGGCGAAGTCAAATTCGATATGGTGATGGGAGGAATCAGGCATGTGGGTATGAATATCGGCAAAGGTCATTTGCATTTTTACGAAATGCCGCCCAAGGGTCCGAATTGCGGACCGATCCATCATGTGGGCATACAAACCGATGATCTGCAAAAACTCGTGGAACGGCTGAAGGACGGGGGAGTGGAATTCAATCCCAAGATCAACGATCTGGCCACCTTGAGATTCGTGTTTGTGCCCGCTCCCGACGGCGTAATGCTGGAGTTGTTCGAAGTTCCTAAGGAGCATATGCCGGAAAAATTTCGGAATTATTATTATTGAATAAACCTGCCGGCCGCATCATGAAGCAATCGTTTGAATGTTATCGCGCTTTGTTCGGAATGCGCAGCGTCGTGTAGAAAGTGGAGCCTTCGCCGACTTTGGATGTAAACCAGATTTTTCCGCCGAGTTCCCTGCATAAGGTATTGGCGATGGACATGCCGAGTCCCAGGCCGCCTTTTCCCGCGGCGTTTTCAAGCTGCTGAAATTTCTCGAAAACTTTTTTGCGCTTTTTCGGATCGATCCCCGATCCCGTGTCGCTGACGGAGATTCGGGCGAATGATTTTTCCCGCCCTTTTAGAGTTTTCCTGATCGCGTCGACGCGGACGGTGACGCTGCCGCCTTTTGGCGTGAATTTTATGGCGTTGCCGACGATGTTCATCAGGATCTGCTTGAGACGGTCCGGGTCCGTGCGTATCTCGAAAAGCCGCGAATCGTCGGGAAGATCGATCACATCGAGGTGGACTTTGCTTGTTTTCGCCAGTTGCGCGTTGGAATCGGCGACCTGCTGAACGAGCTTTTCCAGATTCACCGCCTCGATACGCATGGGAATGCGCCCGGCCTTGAAGCTGGACAGATTCATCACGTCGTTGATCAGCCGCTTGAGCCGCTGGGCTTCTTCATGGATGATCCGCGCGAAGTTTTCCCTTCCCTGCTTGTCGAAGGGAATGTCGCTGCTCAAGGCTTCGGAACTGGCGATGATGGACGTCAGCGGCGTTTTCAATTCGTGGCGGATCAGGGCGAGAAACTCATCGGCGCTTTGATCGAGTTCCTTGATCTGGCTCATGGCCTGTTCCATGCCCGCCTTGTATTCCATTTTATCTTTTTGAGCCGACTCCAGATCCTGCGTGGAATCTTCTTGCCCGGCTTCGCTTTCCTTCGGCGCTTCGAGTTCTTTGGACAGGTCGGAAATTTTCCCGGCCATCAGGGCGAATCGCTGGGCGAGATATCCTATCTCGTCGCTGGTATGGACCTTGATCTTGATATCCTTGCCGTCTTCGTAGCCGCTGATCGCGCCGACGAGATCGACCAGAGGATTCGTCAGTTCACGGCTGGCTTTTTTAGCCACAAGCAATATGACGCCGGCCAGGACGAGAAAGACGGCGAAGTTCAATTTCGCCAGCCGCCACAGCAGTTCCCCGGATTCACGGGGAATCGCGTTGTAAATGTCCGACAAATATTGCGAGGCGTTTTCGCCGTCGGCCAGTTCCAGACCCTCGATCTGTTTCTGCGCCCCCTCGATATACTCGGTAAACAAAGACGAATAAGTGTTCAAAGAACGATTGACCGCCACCCACATGATCAAGGACGGAATGATCGCCAATAAAAGCAATACAAGAGCAAATTTTGTCTGAATGGTGAATTTCAAGGCGTTTGCCTCCGATTGTTAAAAAGCCAGCGTCGTATTGATGTTTTCAAAGTATCTGAACTCCACGTTGGGCAGCGCTTTTTTCGCCTGCGCCAGGCATTCATCCATCTTGATCAGCGGAAGCCTGGGCGCGGTCCCCATGGCGGACAGCGCGGCGCTGAAATCGTCGAAATGAAAGGGCACGATGACCTTGGGCTTGACGATGCGAAGCAGCCTCCCCGGAAAATCGGGGATGCGGTTCCAACCCGGAACGCCCATGAACAGCACGTCGCATTCGTGGCCTTCCAGTTCCGATTCGATCATATTATCGCTTCCCAGGTGCATGAACACAACGCCGCCGATTTCGATTTTCGGAGTAAATACGGTTCCGTGCTTGTATTCGTTGGTTTTCAGCGGCGGCGTCAATCCGGCTTCGATTTTCCCGGCGTACGGGACGCGCCCGAACAGCACCAGGCCGTGCAGGGATTTGATCATGGTGACGACCATGCCCCCGGGCAGCTTTACCGTTTCGCCGCCCTCGCAGACGGTGACGCGGCCGGGCAGGCCGTGGGCGGCCAAGAGATTTTCAAGGCTCTGACTTCCCACGCAAGGAAGGTTCAGATCCTGCATGATCACGGGAACGTCCAAAGCATGATCGATGTGCGTGTGGCCTAAAATCAGCGCCGACGGTTCGCCGGGGAGGCGCCGCAGGCGTTCGCGCACGACCTCCGCTTTGCTGACGGGGCGCGTGAAAAATATCTCGAACTTGCTCGGCCTCGAATAATATGGATCGACCAGATAGGTGCGGCCCTTATTCGTTATCTCCAGTCCCGCCGCTCCGGTCCACGTAACCTTCACCATCTCGTTTCCCCGTTTCCGCTGTGTGTGACAGATACCAGTTCATATTCGAGCATATGCCTCGAAGGATTTTTATCTCGCGATGATTGAGCTGCGCCCTGTGAAGCATCTTACGCAAAGCGCGCAATATCCAATCGGGATTCTCGGGTAAAAGGAAGCCGCATTCAAGCAGCAAAGGTCTGGCTTGCCGGAAAAATCTTTCGATCTGGTCCGACGACGCCGGAACCTTGTAGCTGTAATCCGGCATTTCGCCCGCCGCGAGGAATAGTTCGTAGGCCACGACCATCACCGCCTGCGAGATATTGAGAGACTCGTAAGCTTCGTCCGAGGGGATGGTGAGAATCTGCGGCGCCAGGTCGATTTCCTTCGTGGACAGGCCCTTGTCTTCTCTGCCGAATAATATGACGGCCTGCGCGTCGCCGATTTTCGGCATGATGTAGGATGCGAAACTTCGCGGCGTAAAATCCGGGCGGCGGTTTTTCGACAGGCGGCGCGTCGTGGAAACGCAGATGTGAAAAGGCGCGATGGCTTCTTCCAGGCTGGTGTGAATTTCGGCGTTTTTCACAAGGTCCAGCGCGCCCACGCCCATCATGCGGCATTCGGGCGTATCGAGTTCCGGCGGATTGACGAGAATCAGGCGGCTCAGGCCGGTATTTTTCATGGCCCGGGCCACGGAGCCCACGTTGCCGCCCTTGATCGGTTCGACCAGGCAAATGGCGATGCGCGACAGCAGGTCTTTTTTTTCTTCTTGTTCCATTTTTCTTTTCTAATTTGAAAATGAATAGGTCCGGGGGAAGGACGACAGATGTGGATTTTATCCGATCACGGCTGATTTGCAACCGGAAGGTATTTTGAATGATTTTCGAGTGCGTCTATGCTTATAGAGACTCCTGGATGAAAATCTCAAGCCGCCTGTTGATGTCGCCTTCGCCGTCGTAAAACATGCTGACCATGGGAACCTGGTAGCGGCTTTGAATATCGCTGAAAATGGCGTTGGCCAGGGTTCCGGGCATGCACCCGAAAGGCGCGCAGTTGACCACGAGGCTGACGCCGGCTTTGGCGAAATGCGCGGCGCGTCCGAGGGTCAGAATCGCCTCGCCCTCGAAATTGATCGGCAGATATCGCATGCCGTCTTCCAGCACATCCTTGATCGGCGGCTCGGTGCGATCATGCAACACCGCCCGACACTGATCATAGTATTTATGTTCGACGCCTTGCAGGAACTTGTTTTTCAGATGGCTTTTACCGAGCTCGAAAAAGCCGGCCAGGTTTTCCCGCGCGGCCCAGGCCTGTTTGTAAGCCGTGTAAAGGAACCACTCGGATACGGGAGTCAGCCAGGCTTCGCCGCCGAAACGCTCGATGTTGCCGATGACGTCCTCGTTGGTGAAGGTGTTGCCCCGGACGTAAATCTCGCCGACCACGCCGATCAACGGCTTTTTTATATCGTAACGGGGGTGCGCGGCGAATTCCGCGGCCGCGGCGGCCAGCGTTTTTTCGATTCTTTCGCCGCTTTCGAAAGTCTTGACCAATTCATCGAGCCAGCGCCGCGCCAAACGATTCGTCGAGCCCGATTCGGTTTCATACGGCCGGATCTTACACTGCATCTTGAGAAGAACGTCGGCGGCGACGAAGGCGGACCAGAGCCCCCGGCGAACCTTTTCTTCCACGCCCTGATAGCTGTTGTATGAAGAAGGCGATAAGATGAGCGTGTCGCCGTAGCCCTGTTCGTTGAGGATCTGCCGATGTAAAAGCGCGTATTGTCCGAATCGGCACGGGCCGCAGGCCGTGGCCATCAAAAAGGCATGCTCCTTCGGATCGGCGTCGATCTCGCGAAGCTTTTTCAGAAGCGCCCCAATCGTCACGCACGTGGGAAGGCATTCGGCGCCGCGAACCGCCTGGCGTCCGATTTCAAAGGTCTCCCGGTTTTCAGCCGGAAGATCGTGCGCGTCGTATCCGTACCGGCGCATGGCCGCCGCCGCCAGGGGCGATCCGTAAGGGTGCATGGGCGGAAGCCAGAGCGTGCGTTTTTTGAAATCGTCGAATGAGTGGACGGGAAGGTATGTCGGGCGGCCGACTTCGGGTTTCGCTTTGGAGGAAATGACGTCGAGAAACGCCTCCACGCGCGTGATGTAACCCGCGTCGGCGCCGTGCTCGTCGAGTTCGAGAATCAGCATGGGTTTGCGGCCCATGATTCTCTCGGCATAGGAAAGAAGAAAACTGTCCGGCCCGCAACTGAAGTTCGTCAAATACACGCAGTGCAGATTGGGATGATCCGCGGCGTATTTGAGGGCGGAGATGATCCGCTGTCCGTAATTCCAATAGATGTTTCTGTATTCTTCTCCCAGGTTGGCCGGATCGAAAGGAACGAAGTCGATAGGAACCACGTGATACCCGTATTCGGCGATCTTTCTCGGCAAGTCCAGATTGGCTACGGAGTCGAAGCAGTTGTAGGGCCTTCCCACGACGATCACGGCCTTTTCGCCTTTCGCATTGATATCACGCAAGAAACGCTCGCCCTCGTCGCGGCAAGCCTGCTCGAATGACTTTTGCGCCTTCGCCGCTTCGGCCAGGGCTTTTTTCAAGGACTTCGCATGGAGACCCAGCGGCGCCGCGATGGATTTTTCAAACTCGCGGGCGAGGCGCGCTTCGTCCCAGCGCATATCGTAAACGGGGGCCAGCAGTTTGGATGCATCGATGCTTCGGGATTGAAAAACGCTTTTAACGACCGCCGCGTGGCTTTGAACGTAGGGACAGAAAAGGGCGTTCGTCGAATGATCGTTGGGCTTGTTGCTGATCATCTGCGGGATGAGCCAGTAATCCAGTTTCTCATCCGCCGGCAGTTGCAGCGCGTGGCCCAAAGCGAGCTTGACGGGAAAGCAGAAATCGCCGGAGGACGCGCCGACGCCGGTTTCCTTGATATGCGCGTCGGACGCGGGAGTGGCTTTGACGCGATAGCCCAGTTCGTTGAAGAGTTTGGTCCAGAAAGGAGCGTAGCTGAAACTCGTCAGCGACATGGGGATGCCGACGACCGGCGCGTTTTTTAATGACGGATCGTTTGCCAGCGCTTTTCGCAAAAGTTTGTCTCGCTTCATGAAAAGTGAGTACGTGTCGGATATTTTCTGCTTTGTTTCATCCGGCTCGCGCCCGCACATATAGCCCCAGGACGGCGTTTGGCTTTCGCCGTCGATGTGCGCGTAAGTAATTTTGCATTTGTTGTTGCAAAGCACGCACGTGTCGCTTGTCAAATCGATTTTACGCTTCGCCAGACCGAATCCGCGAAAGGCGCTTTGGCCTTTCATCTGGTCTTTGACCAGAAGGGCGACGCCGTATGAACCCATCTGATGGCACATGGGCGAGACGACGACGCGCACGCCGAGCTGCTTTTCAAAGGCGGCCACGAGGCCCTTGTTTCTGGCGGTGGCGCCCTGAAAGAAAACCTTTTTGTTGGAAATGTAGCGGTTGCCCACGACCTTGTTCAGATAGTTTTTCACCACCGAATACATGACCGAGGCGATGGCTTCCACGCGGCTGTGGCCTTTGCGGAGAAGCTTGGTCATGTCCTCTTCCATGAACACGGTGCAGCGGTCCGAGGAATGGGGCGGACGGACGCCCTCCACCAGATCGCCGATTTCGGAAACCGCGAATCCCAGCTTGTTCGCCTGTTCTTCCACGAAGGAGCCGGTTCCGGCGGCGCAGATGTAATTCATGTTGGCTTCGCGGATGGCGCCGTCTTTCGTGTGCATGTATTTGGAATCCTGCCCGCCGATCTCGAAGATGGTGTCGATTTCCGGATCCGTGCTGCGCGCGCCGGCCACGTGAGCAGTGATCTCGTTGATGATCCGGTCCGCGCCGATGATCTTGCCGATGAACTTGCGGCCGGAACCGGTGGCGGCGCAGCCGAGGATTTCCAAATCCACCCCTTCCGATTCCGTAAAGTTTTCGACGGCGGCGAACAGATGCCGGACCGCCGCCAGGGGATCGCCCAGGGTCTTTCGGTAAATGTCCAGAACGACGTCGCCGCTTTTGTCGATGATCGTCAGCTTCGTGCTGGTGGAGCCGATGTCGATTCCCAGATAGCCTTTCCAGCGCTTGCCGTCGGGCATGCGCCACGCGCGCACTTCGTTTTCACAATCGTCCACGTACTCGCGCATCACGTCGAAGGACGGATAGTCGCTCAAACTTAGCGAGAGGGCAGGGGCGCGATCTGTGCTTTTATCGGCTTCGTCTTTGGATACGCTGTCGCCGTTTGTCACGGCGGTGATGTTTTCACCGCCCAGTTGCGCGGCGCCGACGGCGGCGAGAAGCGGCGCGTCGCCGGGAATGACGACCTGATCGCCGTAGTAGCGCGAAAGCCATTTCATGACCTGAGGATTTTGCGTGACGCCGCCGACGATGATGGTTTTTCCCCGCAGCGGCCGCCCGCGCAGAAGGGTTTGCAGGCAGGTGTCCAGGCATCCTTTGCACAGGCCCGTCCACATGGCCTGGCGGCTGTAGCCTTCCTGCTGCCGGTGAATCAGGTCGGATTTCGCAAACACGGCGCAGCGCGAGGCGATGGACGGCGGATTGTCGTCGAAGGGCATGTCCTTCATCTTTTCAAAATCGATTTCCAGACGCCGCGCCTGCTCGTCCAGAAAAGCGCCGGTGCCCGCCGCGCACAGCGAGTTGGTTTCCATGTTGATAAATCGCCCCTTCTCATCCAGAAAAATCAGGGTGCTGGAGCCGCCGCCCAGATCCAGGATATTGCGCGCCTCCGGGTGGCGCGTCGAAAGGGATTTCAGCAGGGCGCGGGCGAAGTGGATCGTCGGCAATCCGTGCAAGTCGCCGGCCAGATGCGCGCTGCCGCCGGTGACGCCGATTTGGCTCTTGGGGTATTTGGCAATAAAAGCGGAGACGATTTCGTCGGGCTTTCCGTTGTGTGCTTTGTATATCCGATCCGTCACGAGGCCGCTGGGATCAAGAGCCGCGGCTTTGACGAAGTAAGAGCCTAAATCGAATCCGAGGCGGGTTAAATTACTCATTTTTTCGCTCTCTTTTGCCCGGTGGTCTTTTCGGATTTTTGAGGTAATATTTTGGAATCCACGCCCAGCGCGCGCAGCGCCAGCTCATGAAGATAGGCTTTGCGTGCTTTTTTCTCCTTCGGCGTGTCGAAGTTTATGCCCGACATGGCGCTCAAGACTTCCGCGTCGGCGAAAGACGATACGAAAACGCTGTAAAAAGTCGAAACCAGGTGTTTCGGATTGATGGGCTTAAAAAGACCGTCTTTGACGCCTTTGGCGATGAAGCGCTCGCCCAGATCAAAAAGCGGCCTGAATTTTTCCTCGATGATCCGGCCGGTATTCACGCAATCGCCGGCGCCCACGGCCATGCGCGTCAGGCACGCGAAGTTCGGGTGCTTTTCGGCGTAGTCGTAAAAAGAGTCGATGTAGAGTTCGAGTCTTTCCAAAGCGGGTTTTTGCGTGGAAATGATGTGCATTCCCATTTCGTAAAGCTCGTTGGCCACGCGTTCCAAAACCGCGTTGTATAAAGCTTCCTTGCTTTTGAAAAAATAGTGGATCATGGCGCCGGTGACGCCGGCCTGGTCCGCGATGTTTTTAACGGAGGCGCCCGAGTATCCCTTTTGCGCAAACAGGTTTTCCGCCGCGTCCAGAATTTTATCCCGCGTGTTTTCTTTTCTGTCAGCCGGTCTGGCCATGATATTCTCCGCGATTATTAATTAATCGTTTAATTAACGATAAAGGGATGTATGGAAAAAAGCAAGCGGGGAGTCAACAAGATGAATTGGCGATCTCGTTGCCGGTTAAGATCAAAACGACTTGTCCATGCCACGCGGGTTATTGTGTGGGAAAATCGTTACCCGCTCACTTATGCCGCGCCTTCTCTTTCCCGCGGATCATATGTTATGATCCTCACACGCAAATTTGAAACGAGGAAAACGGATAAAAGCATCCGGTCTTACGCTATAACGATTTCGAATGACCACGGGAGACGGCCATGACAATGATCAGGCAATTAGCGCAATGGATTTTGACGGGTTTTTTGATTGCGGCGCTGGCGGCGTGTTTCGCGTGCGGAGATGACGATGACGACTGCTGCGAATCGTGTGGCGCCGATGACGTCGATGACGACGCGGATGACGACGCGGACGATGACGCGGACGATGACGCGGATGATGATACTGATGTTGACGATGACCTCAATGACGACGCGGATGACGATACGGATATTGACGACGACGCGGACGATGACGCGGACGATGACTACATCGAAAATTGCGAGGGGGAAATCCTCATCGGCACGAGCATTTTCGACGAGCCGCTGAAGTTCTGCGTGGAGCATAGCGGGGAAAGGGAAGATGTCGTTACGCTCAAAGGCGGCTGGGAATTTCTGACCGGCGTGGTCGACGGCGACGCCTACGATACATTCGACGTGTCCGTGGAAGAGGATTTTGTCATGTCTTACAGTGACGAGGATCATTGGTGGGAATTCGATCAGGAGCCCTGGTCCGGGCGATTCGAAACCATCGACGTGGGTCTCAATACCATGCTGCTTTTTCTAAACGGCGAATACGCGGACTACGAGCAGTACGGCGAACTGTACGACATGAGCTGGGCGGTGACGCCGAAAGCCGAATGTCCTGAAAATTATCCGCCGCTTCTTTTCGTCACGTGGCTGGCGATCATCGACTGCGACACCTGGGAGCCGCTGGAATGGCCCGATGACTGGACCGTGGATGTCGGTGAGTGCTACGCCCTGTACTTCGGCACGTCCAATCCCGACTGCGACTGGGAGGGCGGCAATTTGTACATGGCGGTGAACCAGGCCGACTTCATCGTGGGCGCAGGTCCCTTCGAGGAAGGCGATATTCCCTGCTCATACTGGGGATCGGACATGGAAGCCTGGGGCCTGGTCTGGGACAACCCGGTTTCCGTCGCCGGAGAAATCCTTTATCACTTTTACCTGGAAGACGCCTGCGGCCTGACATCGCCGATTATCACGACGGAATTGACTTTCGTAGAGCCGGTGTGAACCTTGCAACAAGTAACGATCAATTCAACGATGGATCTATTGAAGACGATTCTAACCGATTTCTTTAAGGAAAAGATCTTTTGAATTCTGAAAAATTACAAGAAATGTATCAAATAATTCATGGAAATTTAAAATGCTTGCAATTTTTTAACTTTATCACTACAAATAGATTGCAACTTTGGAAAAAGGCACAATCCATGACTTAAAAGGATTAAAATGGATTTATGGACAAATGAAATTATTGAGAAGCTAGCGAGATTAATTCATACTCGGGAATGTATTGCTTGGATTGGTTCGGGTCTTTCAAGGCAATCTGGTTACAAACTATGGGCTGATGCAATCGAAGAAATATGTAAATCTTGCGGAATCAAATTTGATAAAAATCAAAAAAAAGATCCAAAATACTTGCTAAGGATAGCAGATAATTGTAAAGAAATTAATTTAAATAATTACAAAATGACATTATGTAAGCTGTTTGGTGATGATAAAGGGATGTCAAGGCACGCCTATTCATATTTAATGAAATTGCCATTTAAAGCATACGTGACAACGAATATTGATCCATTATTGAAGTTTCATTTGGAAATAGAAAATAAAAATATATATAGCTATCCTTATGATGTTAATGTTAAGTATTTATATAAAAATAAAAGTCCTGGCTTTTATATTCATGGCATTGCAAATAGGAATGGATATCCTAATGTTGATAATATTGTGTTTTGCAAAAGTGAGTTTGAAGAAGCATACAAGAATGTTGTTAGTTCTTTTATAACACAGGTAGTTCCGGAACAACATATAATATTTTTAGGATATCGGCTTTCAGAGCCTAATACCTTTGAATGTTTTGAAAGGATTGTTGATTTTAGCAGAAAACATGGTGATTTTATTCAAAAGCAAAGGATAATTATTTTATGCAATGAATATTTTTATGATTCAGAAGATAAAAAGAAATTGGACATTGATTTGATGGCTGACCAAAAAAGAAAGATGCAATTGATTAATACAGAAATAATTAGATATGATGCCTGCGATGAAGAAAAGCATCAAGAAATCGAAAATCTGCTTTGGAACATAAAAATTAAATATGAGGAGATTGAGAAGCAAAATAAATATGTAATCAATGCGGGGGATGATCATGAAATTTAAGACGTTTGAGGTATTGCGAAAAATAGATGTTTTGATAGCAGAATCTCTCAATCAAAAATATCCGACCCATTTGCCTAGATATTTAGATTCAGATATAGCACAAATCTACTTTTATGACAGAATTGAAGGAAAGGATTGGCTTGAATTAGTATTTGATCATGAGGAGTTTAAAAATCCTCCATATTCAAAGAAGGACGAGAAAGGCAATTTGTATTTTCCATTTTGGCCTCAAATAAAATTTTTGCAAAGAGAGGTAAAAAGATCTGAAGACATTGGATATAAAAAATTAATTGCCAAAGTGCTATTTGCTGTTCAGCTTAATGATAATCATTATGTATGTTATTACATATTAAGCATTGTTAACTCACTACCGCTGAGTATGTCTATAATGTGGAAGGAAAAAGTTGTAGAATGGCTTGAAAAACAAGACTCAATTTTATACAATCCTCTTGCTGAGGAACTTGGGAAATTCTCTGTTCGGCTTATAGAAGCAGGTAAAAATATGCAAGCGATTAAAATATGTAAAAAAATATTGGAAATTAAAAAAGATCCAAATTTTGATTATAATAAAAAAAGTACAAGACTTTATGAATTTTCTAAACCAAGTCCAAAGCTATTTATCAGTCTGCGTGAATATGAGAATATGTTGAAAAAGTATATTTCTTCTTTAACTGAAAAAACTCCTGAGCGTGTTGTGATATTGCTTTGTGATTTGCTTGTGGATGCAATTAAATGGAGTCAGAAAAAGATAAGTAAAACAAAAAATGTGAAAAATGAGGATTATTCTTTCATTTGGAGACCAACAATCGAGGATAGTGAACAGAAATTAAGTTCTGATATTAGAGGTATTCTTGTTGACTCAATAAGAGATGAGTCAAGTAAAGCAATTAATATAAAAGGTCGAGAAATTATTTATTTAGTCGAAAAATATAAAAAACATTATTCTATATTTCAGAGAATTGGGCTTCACTTAAGAAGATACTATTATGACGTGGATCCAGTAGGGACAAGTAATTTGCTAACGGATATTATGTTTTATCAAGACCAAAATTATCGTTATGAAGTGTATCATATATTAAAAAATTGTTTTTATAAATTAGATAAAAATGTCAGGGATAAATATTTAAATTACGTTCGATGCGAGGAAAATCAACCTGATCCAGAAAAGTTTTGTGATCGTATCGAAAAAAATGAAGGACAAAGACCTCCGTTTGAGGTTGGAGAAAAGCATAGAAGAAAGTGGATTTATAAAATGCTTTTGCCTATAAGTAAGTATTTATCAGAAAAGCAAAAAAAAGAATTTCAATTTGACAATTTGGAGAACGAATTTCATGAAATTAAGCATCCAGACTTCACTGTCTATAGATACACTACGAGAGGCGTTGAATCCACGATTACTTCTGGAGAGCTATTAGATAAGAGAAACGATGATATAATTGATTATTTACGGAAGTGGAAAAAGGAAGAAAAAATTGGATCACCAGAAAGATATGATTTATGTAGAATTCTAAGCGAGGCTGTGGTAAGTGATATCGATCGTTTCATAAAACTTAAAGAAGGCTTCAAAGATCTTGAACCGGCATACGTGGCTGCTTTAATTTCAGGCTTTAGGGATGCTGTTAAAAAAGAGATGAAAATTGATTGGGCATCTGTAATTTCTTTTTGCGAATGGGTGATCGAGCAGAATATTTTGCGACAAGAGCCGGAAGACGAGTATGGCGATTACGACTACCACTGGGGGACGGTCTGGCTAGAAATTGCTTATCTGTTGCAAGCAGGTTTTGGCCTGAAGGATGCTGAAATTCCTATTCAGAATCGAAATGGTCTTTGGGAAATCATTCAAGCATTGGTGAAATTGAAAGTTCCTGAATTTAAAATCGATGATCTAACCATTGATCCCAAACTAACGCCGATAATGTATGAGACAGTGAAAAATAAAAGGATGCCCAATACGGAGGAAATTAAATCAGAGGGATTTGATTGTGCTGTTCAATATGCGCTTTGGGTCCGCAGGCATGAAGAAATGAAGGAAAGAAAATCAGATAAAATGCCAATCTCGATATCCGGATTCAGGCAACTTATTAATAGCGCTCTTGAAAATAGAGAAAAGATGTCAGCATCTTATCCTGAGCGCTTTGGGCGCTGGCTCCCATGGCTTAATTTACTTGAGCCGGAATGGACTCAGAAAAACCTTGAAAATATTTTCCCGGCCAAAAATGAGGAGATGCGTAGTCGCGCATGGATGGCGTACATAACTCAATCCAATGCCTATAACGAACTGTTCAAACTTCTGCGACCGCATTATTTATGGGCAATAGATCAACTGGAAAAGCGAACTATCGATAAGCTGGATAAGTCGGAATATCTTGAAGATTCTTTTTGGAGTGCCGGGGAGGAAAGGCTGACGCAGGAATTGATGGTTTTCTATATGCGAGAATTAATTAGTTTTGATGATAAGGATCGAATACTTGAGGAATTCTTTGAGAAGGCTCCTGAAAATCTGCGAGCTGAAGCGATCAAATTCATAGGTCCCAATCTGCGCGATGAAAATGAACAGATTTCAGAAATTCATAAAAAACGGCTGATGGATTTGTGGAATTGGAGAGTTGAACAATTTGAATCAGGAAAGGTCAAGGATGGAAAAGATGAGTTGGGTGCTTTTGCATGGTGGTTTGCATCGAAACAATTAAATCCGGAATGGACTTTTAGGCAGTTGAAAAAAGTACTGAATTTTGGTGTAAAATTGGACATGGATTTTCTGGTTATGGACAGGCTGGTTGAACTATCTTCAGAACATCAAGGCGACACTTTAGAAGTTCTTGAATTGCTCATTAATGGAGATGATCGGGAAAACTTCAGATTGCACGATACGAAGGATGTAAAAAGGATTTTTGAAAATATTGCTCAGACAGAAGATTTGAAAGTATTGAAGAAGGCTTGGAAAGTCGTGAATGATTTCGGTGCAAAAGGTTATCCTTGGATGTACGAGCTTCGCGAAGTTGCTGACCGCATCAAAGTACGTCTCGAAAAATAGAGTAATTCTCCTACCTCAAATTGAACTGGATAGAAGAGGCCGATTTCTCAGATTCGGTTAACCTCACCACTCCAGACTCAAATTTTTTACGCTCATGCGGCCGTCATCGAATTGTTTGATGTCGCCGGCGATGATCCGGCACGGTTTATCGGCGCATTGATCCGTTTTCCAGCGCGTGCGAAGCGCGGGCTTGCCGGGAACGCCGGCGGTTTGCGCGATGATTTCCTGCTCTTTTACGAGGCGCACCACGCTGCCGGCGCCTCCTTCGATGTCGAAACTGACCGTTTTGCAGAAATCCGGCAGCGCCGGCGAGATGAAAGAATTGTCCTGAAAAATCCAGCCCTTGGGGACGCCTTGATCGAATTGAATGACCTGTATGAAACTCACCGGCGTCATAATGAAAATGGGATAGATGACCGCTCCGGTCAGTGTTTTTGGAGGGCTTGGCAGTTGGCTCGTCACCTTGTAGCGGCGCATGATCCGGCTGCTGAAAAGATCGAAGGGCGGCGTCAGGTCGACGATGATGCGGTCGAACTCGGTATTGTCGATCATCTCCACGAGCTTCGCCGGAGGCTGCCGGTCGGCTTTTTGCGCTTCGGCGATGAACATTCCCTTGGGATACGTGGGCTTGCCGGCCAGCCATGAATAATAGGAATGATCCAGCAGATATGTCTTTCCCTCGTCTTCGCTCAAACTTTGAATGAGCCTTGCGCCGTTTTCCTGCATGGCTTTGCCCGGGATTTGGCCTGCCGGATTGAATATCAGGATAGCAGCCTGGAAGATCATCAGGAGCCGTACGAAGGATTTATCCGCCGGCGCCGCCAGCACGCACAAACCGGAAAACAGCGGGATAAAGTCGTTGAAATTATAACCCACCTTGGCCCAGGGAAGGAGCGCGGCGGGCATGCACGCCGCCAAATATAAAAGCCAGGGCAGGCTCTTCGATACGCCCCCGCCGTTTTTTGCGGAAAAAGTTGCGGCGCAGACAAGAATCAACGGCCAGGAGCATTTGAACCATGGCCAGGGGTTGAAAAACCGCTGCCAGGATATTTCGTGGGCTGATCCCATGGCCAAAGTGAAAAAGGTGAACTGCCCGTCGGTTTTGAAATGATAAGCCAGGCCGATGAGTATGATGGTCGCCAGGCATATCGAGCCGAAGATAAAGCCCCGTTTGAAATTGCGGGTCATGAGATACACGGAAGCCGCGCCGGCGAAAAATATTCCGAGTTGTTTCGTGTAAGTCGCCGCGACGAGCAATGCGCCGCCGAGAATCAATCGCCATATCCCGGATTTTTCCGCCGAGAGGATATAGAAAGCTCCCAGGGCGAAGAGCATGAACACCATGTCCACGCGCGCCAGATCGTACCAATATCCCGAGGCGCTAAAGAAACACAGGAACAATAATCCCGCAGCGGCGGCGTGGGACTTTTTGGCGCCGTATCTTTTGGCGACGGCCGCCGTCAGAGCGGCGATACCGCAGGCGCACAGGGTTGAGACCAGGCGCATCACCCAGAGTTTTTTCCCCAGGACCAGCATGGCCAGAGCATTGACCCAGTAATACATGGGAACGTAGAGAACGGGCACGAAACTCGGATCGACGTCGGGAGAAGGATATAAAGTTTTGCCGTCCAGCACGCGCAATGACGCCAGGAAAAGATCGCCCTCTTCGAATTCGATTTCATAAGGATAAAACATTCGCGACAGGGCGACATAAAGAAACAGCGCCGCCACGCATGCCGTCAGCAATAGACTCGCTCGGCGCAAAAAGAGCGCCATGGATTCGGATTGGTTGAACTTGTCTTCAATGGAATTTATCATGTGATTCAATCTTCACTATGGAATTTGCCTCAACAGCCTCAGGTTTGTCAAAGCGATAACCCGCATCGCCGCGGACTTATTTTTCGAAAACAAGATTCGATAAAGCGGGTTTGCCGTCCGGCAATAAACCGGGCTTGCTCGTGACGATGTGGCAGGGCTTTTGCGCGCATGGGGATGCGTCCCAGCGAATGCGCGAAGGTTCTTCGTCGCCGGCGCCGGCCGTTTGCGCGACGATGTCATAGCCCGAGTAAAGGCGGATGATGGTGGGCGGCTTGCCGTTGCCGTCGATGGTGAACGATACGGACGCGCATTGCGGGGGCAGCGTGGGCGAAACCCATAATCCGTTATTGACCGTCCAGCCTTCGGGCAAACCGGCGTCGAAATCCCACGCGGCTAGTTCCTGCACGGGTGTGAGAACGTACCTCGGAATCATGCGCAGGCCTTTGAGTCTTTTGTCCGTGTAATCCAGAGTTCCGGTTCTTTTGTATCGCGCCTGAATCAGGCGGTCGAATTCGGTCATGGGCTTGCGTGCGCCGGCCAGAATCTTTTCAAATTCCTGATTTCGAATCTTGTCCGCCAGAGCTTTCGGCGCCGGGCGGCCGGCCATTTCCGCTTCCGCCACGTACAGCGACTTGGGGTAGACCGGCTTTTTGGCCAGCCAGGAATAATACGGATGATTTTCCACGTAGATTTCATTTTTTTCGGCGGCCAGGCCGGCGATGAATTTCGCGCCGATGTCCCTGGCCTCCGGCGGGGGTATGAAATCCGCGGGATTGTAGATCAGCATGGCGGCCTGCGCGATGATCGCCAGGCGCGTCATCGGCGTATCGACAATGGCAAGAAGAATGCAAAAGGCCAGAAAAATGGGAATGAAGTCGTTGACAAAGCCGCCGAATTTCGCCCAGGGAAGCAATCCCGCGGGTAGGCTTGCAACCAGATAGAGCAGCCATAAATGCAGGTTTCGATTTTGCTTAAAAGGCTTTTTCGGAGCGAACGCGCCAACGAGCAGGGCGAATACGGCGGGAACGGCGAACTTGATCCACGGGCGGGGGTCCAGCAGGCGGTCTATAAACAGATGATGCGCCGAGCCCACCTTCATGATGAAAAATAGAAACTGGCCATCGGTTTTTGCGTTGTATATCAGTCCGATTATTGCAGCGGTCAGCGCGCACGCGGCTCCGAACACGAAACTGCGAAAGAAGGAAAACCTCAGCAAGTATAGACACGCCGCGGCCACGTAAAACACGCCGACCTGCTTGGTATAGACCGACAGGATGAACGCTGCGGCGGCGAGAATGTAATCCTTCATGCCCAGTTCGTCTTTATCCAGCACCACGAAAGCGCCGAGGCTCAGGGCGTAAAATGTCATGTCCACGCGCGCCACGTCGTACCACTGACCGCTGACGGGATAAAAGGCCAGGAACAAAAGGCCGCAAGCGACGCCGTGTGTTTTCGTCGATCCGCCGCGCCTGGCGATCAGCGCGATCATGGCGCAAATCGAAAGCGCGGCCAGCGTGGAAACCAGGCGCGGAACCCAGATCGACGCGCCGAATATCCTGATAAAAAATCCGCAAATGTAATAATAAAGCGGCGCCAAAATCGTGGGGACCCAGAAAGGTTCGGTTTCCGGGGAAGGATAGAGAGTTTTGCCTTCGATGGTCCTAAGCGCCGCCAGGAAAGTTTCTCCTTCCTGAGTTTCGATTTCATACGGATAATTGATTCTGGAAACGGCCGTATAAAGAAATAAAACGGCGAGAAACGCGGCTGAGGCCAAAGCCAGACGCCGGACCATGATGTCGGTGCGGGGATTGCCGTTATAGGCGTCTTCAAAACGCCCGACGAGATTTTTCAGCACGTTGTTTTTCCCATGAATTGCATTCCGGCCTGCATCTACGCCGCTTATCCGTGCTAAAGGATTTTCGCCTTGCGCGCAAGATTATGAGTCCTATAATACCATTTCAACTTTCTTGGAAATAGGATGATCCATGAAGAGAACTCGTCAATGGCTCGCAGCTAGAATCGTAATTATTTTAATTCTTGCCGCTTGGATGTTTATGGTATCATGCAATGATGGTGACGATGAATCCGAAGGCAGAACCGCCGTGACTTTCGATGATGATAGCTCAGGAGATATGGACGACGACTCACCTCATGATGATGACAGCATGGATGACGACAGTCTGGATGATGATAGCCTGAATGATGATGCTGATGATGACAACGACGACGATGATAGTGAAGGATATGACGATTGGGATGAATCCTGGCAATGCGATTTGTGGGACGGGTGCGAATGCGCTTTGTACTACAGAGAATTTTTGGAAAAGGTCTCCGAGTACTCGCGTCCGATTTGCGAAGATGAGCTTTGGCGACAAATAGACGACGTACTAAGCGGGAATGTCTTACAGTTGGATGATCCCATTCCTGAAAATGAACTGCAAGAAAAACTAATCGATTTACTTAACATTGGATTCCTACTCGAGGACATGGATGAAAATCCGCTTGAAAGCACTGTGTTGGAGGATGAAATCGATGAGAAATATCGATATCGTTATTTGGAGTTCAGCGACGAATGGATAGGCGAGTTTCAGGGGATTTTACTGACGCCGAAAACGGGAGGATCTCATCCGGTTGTTGTGGCGGTTCACGGGCATACTGACAATGCTAATTCCTTCATGAGCAATTACTATGGAAGTTTGTATCCCGAAAACGGTTATGCGATTCTCATGGTGACTGTTAGAGCCCGGTGTGCGGACCGATCGGAGCATGTCGCCACGCGTAAATTGCTTCTCGATGGTTTTAGCCTGATAGGATTGCGTGTGTATATGGCGCTCCAAAGCGCTGACTTTTTAAGGGGTCTTGATGAAATAGATCCTGACGCGATTTTTCTGATTGGTCATTCCGCCGGTAGCATAGACGGAAACATTACGAGAATTATTGGGGGAAGCGACTATTTCCTCGCTTATGTGAGTGATGAAACAAGCCAGAGTTATTGTAATCTTGGTATGAACGACAGTTTTATGGACGGTGTAGCACCAGCGATTTCCCCATACTCATTTCTTGTCAGCCCGGTGATGGAATATTCGGTATCCGTAATGCAACAACCCTATGGATATCCCGATGGCATCGGCAATGTGATTGATTTTTTTAATTCGAAATTGCTCGATAAACTATAAAATTTCCGACACTCGTTTGAGGGCTTCCTCAAGCCGGTCTTCCGGCACCGTGAGGGCGATGCGCATCCATCCTTCACCCGTGTGTCCGAAGGCGCTTCCCGGCGTCAGCACGACTCCCGTGGTCGACAGGACTCTGGCGGCGAACTCGGCGCTGCTTTCTTTGGTCGGGGTTTGAAACCAGACGTAAAAGGTGGCGTCGCTTTTCAAGTACTTGATCAGCATTTCGTCGAGAAGCTGCTCGCAGCGCTTTCTGCGGCTGCCGAATATTTTGTAATTTTTCAGCACCGCGGGATCGTCGTAACGGTTCAGCGCCTCGATGGCCGCCATCTGCACGGCGTCGAAAGCTCCCGAGTCCACGTTGGTTTTAATCTTGCCCAGGCCGCCGACGTGATGCGCGTTTCCCGCGACGAAAGCGATCCTCCAGCCGGTCATGTTGAAAGTTTTGGAAAGGCTGTGCATCTCGACGGCCACGTCTTTGGCGCCGTCGATTTCGAAAATGGAAACGGGCTTGTCTTTCCCGAACGCCAGTTCCGTATACGCGCAGTCGTGCACGAGCAGAATCTCGTTATCCCGGCAATAGGCCACGGCGTCGGCCAGAAACTCCTTCGAGGCCACGGCGCCTGTAGGATTGTTCGGGTAATTCAAAAACATCATTTTTGCAAGCCTCGCCACGTCATCGGGAATCGCTTCGAAATCCGGCGTAAAATTGAAATCCGGGACCAGGGGCATCCTGTGGACTTTTCCGCCGGCGAATCCCGTCGCCACGGAATACACCGGGTAGGCCGGATCGGGGCAAAGAACGTAATCCCCGGGATCGACGAAGGCCAGAGGAATATGCGCGATGCCTTCCTTGCTGCCGATAAGGGCCACGATTTCCGAGGCGGGATCGAATGAAACGCCGAAACGCTTGTTGAAAAAATTCGCCGCCGCTTTTCTGAAGTCCGCCCGACCCGCGTAATCCGGGTAACGATGCGTCGCCGGATCCTCGACGGCCTTTTGCAGGGCCTTGACGATGAAATCCGGCGTCGGCAGATCCGGATCGCCGATCCCGAGGCTGATGATGTCCTTGCCTTCGGCTTTTGCTTTCGCGCGGGCCTTGTCGATGGCGGCGAAAGGGTAAGGGGCCAGATTCTCGACTCGCTCGGCATATTTCACGTGACTCATCCAATTCTCCTCATCATGCAAATCCACGATTTATTTTTCATCCATCAGCTATAGCCGGGCATTATAACGGAATGATTTGAAATTTGCAGGGGATGGCGGCTGTATCGAATTTTTCTTTTACCGCCGCTTGTATTGAAGTGCGCTTCTTTGTGTTTTACAAAGATGGGCGCCGAGGAGCTCGAAATTCATGAAGCAAAGAATCAGCAAAATACGCATGATTGCATACGCCGCCGTCGCGGTGACGGCTGCGATTTTGACGGCGGAAGTCGGTGTGCGGATCCTGGTTCCCGACAGCGGCGGCTTTGAATTGAACCATAAATACTGGATGCTTGCGCGGCATACCAACCTCTACGGTCAATACGACGCCGCCGACATTGTCGAATTCGAAGATTTTAATATCAATATACAAAAGAAGCCGGGCGAAAAGCGCGTGATTTGCCTGGGAAGCTCCAGCACCTACGGCGCAGGCCTTAAAGACAGGAGAAGAGCTTTTCCGCAACTCCTGAACGAGATGATTCCCGAGGCCACGGTGATCAACGGCGGCTGGGGCGGTTACAACAGCTATGAGCTATGGATCTATCTGTCGGAAGTTCTGGTGCGCCTCGATCCGGATGTCGTCCTTTTCTATTACGGCGGCAATGAATGCTCCGAGCAGTCAGCGAAAGAGTACTATCCCAAAGTGAAGAAGATCGTCGCCCGGATGAAGAGCCGGGGCCGGAATCATTTCGATGATTTGGAGGACGCCGTAGCCTACGGCACGGCGAATCCCGTTGCCCTTAGGGCCTGGTCCGTTTTCAGGAAAAGCCGTCTTTTTTTATTGCTGAGGAATCGGATTATCCGGAAGCGGTATGAACAGGAAATGAGATTGGCGAAATACCGCAATCTCGAAGAATGCCTGACCATGATCAAGCCCACGACCGCGGGAATATTCAAAAATATGGTGAAGCTGAGTCAGAAAAACAATTTTGAACTCATCTTCGCTTCCGAAATCGCATCATGTTCACAGCATGCGAATGAGGCCATTTCCGATCTCATGAATATTTTTTGTGAATACACGGAAGCGCAGTGCGTTGACGCCCTGGATGCTCTCGACCTCCGGAAAGACCCCGGTATTTTCCTGGACACCACGCATTTGACGCCCAAGGGTCACAAGATACTGGCCGAATTGCTGAAGCCTGTCATCTTGCGGGCCTTGAAATTGCCTTAAAAACGCCTCGGAATGATTTGAATTATCCAAGAGGTTTACAGCCCCATTCCAATTGGCTAAAAACGTCTGACGCGAATTCAGCTCAAGTTTTTTTAATAAAGGAGGATTTCAACAATGCGCAAAACGCTATGGCTTATCACGGCTGCGCTGGTTCTTTCCCTTTTTGTCTACTCCGGCGTCGGCGCATCCCCAAATTTTGTGCCGCTTCCCGATATTTCCAAATACTTGTCGCCCGATAACTTGAAAACGCTCGAGGCGGGCGATGTCGTCAAGGAAAATATCATGAACACCGGCGCCGACGGCGGCGATTCCGGCCGCGGCGTGGGGCTGATTCTGATCAATGCGCCGAAAGATAAAATCATGAGCGTCCTGCAGGATTACAGCACCTATCCAAAGTGGATGCCCAATACCAAAAAGACGAAAGTATTATCCAAAACCCCCACCAGCTCTTCCGTCGAATTTGAACTTTCCATCCTCGGAAATCAGGTTTACTACACGGTTATACACAAAGTGGATAAGAATAAAGGCTCGATCCAATGGCGGATGGATGATTCCAAGCCCAAGAAAAACGTCAAGGATTCCGTCGGAGCATGGGTGCTCAAAGCCCATGGCGCGGGGACCATCGTGGCCTATACCGTCGAGGTGGATACGGGCGTGTCCGTTCCGAAATTCATTCAGAGTTGGCTGTCGAATTCGAGTATCAAAAAAGTACTTAAGGCGGTGAAAGAGCAGGTCGAGGGCAAGTAAGCGGATTAACACGTTGCGTCATTTTTTACTTGAAATCCATGAGTAATCCGTTAAGATGTGTTCGACGCGGGACATTTGCGGTCCCGCCAAGAAAAATAAGGAGGGGAAATGCTTCTTGAATCCGCCCTCACACCCGTCAGCCGCGTCGCCGGCGCTTACGCCAGCATAGCCAACGCGATCAACATCGGCGCATTGAAGAAAGTCGGTCTGCTGAAGGAAGGCTCCCTGGTTTTCGAAGAAACTCTGGGCTCGCCGGAAGAAAACAACCACAGGCTGGACAACGGCAAAGCCGTTCCCTATCTGTTTCGCATCCGGGCCGTCGGAGACCTGATGGGCCTTTTGGATCCCACCAACGAGGAACAGTTTCTGACCTGGGAGATCGGCGAGAACAGTTACGTCACGCTCCCGGGCGTCGCGGAAAGCAGCACGATTTATCGAGGAACGGTAAAAATCATCCCGTTTGAAAAAATCAAGTATTCCTTCGAATTTTCCGGATACGACGGAACCTCCTATTCCTACCGGGGCGAAAAGGACATCGGCGATATGCATCTGCTGGGGGGCTTCGCAACAGTCAAAGGCGTCGTCCGCAACGATGAAACCGGCGAAATTCTCCTGGAGTCCAAGGTATTTTCCGGAACCAAAGGCGGGATCGGCTCGATTTTATCCGTACTGAAGAGCTGCTGTTTTATATAGTGGTTAGTGGTTTAACCGCTTGTAAAAATACGAATTCGATGCACACCCGCTCGCTCATTCGCCTTCGCTGACGCTCCGCCGAACTTTGCCGCTCGCGGCTCTGTTTTGACGTGTGCTTTGGCAAAATCGAAAACTGAGCCGCGAATGGCAAACATGCCGAAAGCTTGGCTTGAGGCATGTGAGTGAGCGGGTGTCGATTCGGCATTAGTAAAAAAATACGACTTTGTATAAGGCGCATGAATAACCAATCAACAGTTTTGCAAGTGGCCAGGTTTGTGGCTGTAGGCGTTTATCGGCCCGAGGCCCGATACCCGTAAAACCCGAGACCTGTTCGCCCGGCTCTATCTATCGCGCTCGATGATGTAAAGGGCGATGGCGCGCAAGATTTCGGCTTTGTCCGCAAAATCCGCCAGCGCTTCGACCGCTTTGTCGACATGACCGCGCGCGATTTCGCGGCTTTTTTCCACGCCGTAAAGGGCGGGGTAGGTCGCTTTTCCCCGCTCGGCGTCGGAGCCGGTCGCCTTTCCCATGACTTTTTCATCCCCGACGGCGTTGAGGCAATCGTCGACGATCTGAAACGCCAGGCCGATTTCCAGACCATATTGTCTCATGGCTTCGATTTTCGCCTTTTCGGCGCCGGCCGCGATGGCGCCGGTCACCGTGGAACAGGCGATGAACCGAGCGGTTTTGCAAAGATGCATCAGATAAAGCCTGTCTTCGACTATCGGCTTGTTTTCCGAGATCAAATCCAGGCTCTGGCCGCCCACCATGCCGGTGACGCCGGTGGCTTCGGCCACTTCGCGCATGATCTCAAGGCCCGCTTCCGGGGTCACCGGGGGGTACAGATCGGGGCAGGCCAGCATGCGGAAGGCCTCGGCCAACAGCGCGTCGCCGGCCAGAATCGCGTGGGCTTCGCCGTAAATCTTGTGGTTCGACGGCTTGCCCCGCCGATAATCGTCGTCGTCCATGGACGGCAGGTCGTCATGAATCAGGCTGAAAGTATGCACCATTTCCAGGGCGACGCCGAAGGGAAGGGCGTCTTTCTCACGGCCGCCGCAGGCCCGGCAGGCGCCCATGGCGAGGATAGGCCGGACTCTTTTTCCGCCGGCGAACAAAGAATAATTCATGGCGTCGCGAAGCAGCGCGAAGGAGTCGTCGCACCGCATATCGACGTACCGTGCGATATATTCGTTGCACCATTCCTGCCGTGATTTCAGGTATTCTTTGAGATCGAAGGGCATACGGGTCCTTTCACTGTCAGCCTTTTTAAGAAAGGGCTTTCCAGTGGCTCGCGTGGATATTCTTCACCTGTTCGATGACTTGACCGATAGCCCCTGACTTTAAAGGATCAAAATTCAAATGCCGTCGTTTATCCGGCTCCGTGCTCATGACGTTCAAGGCTTCGCCGACGGCCGCCTGCAGGTTGTCCAGGTCGTACCCGCCTTCCAAAAGCGCGACCAGGCGCCCTGCGCAGACTTCATCCGCCAGCGAGAGCAAACGCTCGAACATGGCGCCGAAACCCTCATAGGTCACGCGCATCAGGCCGAGGGGATCCCCGTCGTAGATGTCGACGCCGGCGGAGATGAGTATGAGGTCGGGATCATATTCCCGCCCGACGGGAACGATGACCTCATCGAAAATTTTCAGATAATCGCCGTCGCCGAATCCGCCGCTTAACGGGAAGTTGATGGTGTATCCCGCCCCCTCGCCGGAGCCGATTTCGTTGAAGGCGCCGGTGCCGGGAAAGTAGGGGTACTGATGCGCGCTGATGTAAAGCACGTCCTTGCGGTGGTAAAAGGAGTGCTGCGTTCCGTTGCCGTGATGCAGGTCCGGATCGACGATCATGATCCTTCGGCAGTCGGTGTTTTTCAACAGGTGCGCGGCGGTGATCGCCACGTTGTTGAAAATGCAGAATCCCGCCGAGCGGTTGGCCTCCGCATGATGCCCCGGCGGCCTGTGCAGGCAAAACGCGTTTTTCACATCGCCGCGCATCACCGCGTCGACCGCTTCGATGCCGCCGCCCGCCGCCATGAGGGCCGCGTCGAAACTTGCTTCGGACGTGGAGGTGTCGGGATCAAGAAAAACGCGGCGGCCCCTGGTCGCCTCGACGCTTCGATAATAGAAATCCGTGTGGATTTCCTCGATTTCCTCGGGAGTCGCCGGACGCGGTTCGATGAGTTTGAAGCGGCCGGCCATATCGGGGCCGTCGAGCATTCGATATATGGCTTCCAGGCGCTTCGGGCTCTCCGGATGCCACGGTCCCATATCGTGTTCCAGATATATCGGGTGTCGCGTAATGCCGGTAGGCTGCATTGGTTTCCTCAAATGGGAGCGATTTTTCGGCTCTCATTCTAAATTAGCATAGTCGAAAGTCAAGAAAGCGCGGCCCGTGAAAAAGGGCATGACGTCAGCTTTCGCCGCCCACGAGGATCAGGGAATATTGCGCGTGTTCGAAGGCGTGAACCTCCGGCATTTTTTGAAAAAGCCAGCCGGTGTGAATTTCAGCGCCGTTTTCAAACACGCCGGCTTTGCAGGCCGGATTGGTCGCTTTCGTTCCGACGGATGTGATTCTTTTCTGATCCATGTAAAAAGCCGGCAGATAGGCCAGAACCTCGACTGAAATCCCGCTGTCGCCCAACGGCGTCTTTTCGCCGATCTTTACCGTGAAATCCTTTTGAAAGGAGCCGTCCTTTTTCGCCAGACGCAATGTGACTTCTTTGAATGCCGTTTTGACTTCGTCGGGCACTTCCACGGGAAGGCTTTTGGGTTTGGCTTTCTCATCCTTGCCTTTTTTATCGGTTCGCTTGATCGCTTTCATCATCGGCGCCTTGGCGATTTTTGCCGATTTGGCCTTTTCCGTCGCCTTGGTCGGCTGATGACCGCCGTCCGATGACGCAGGGGCCTTGCAGCCCGTCGCCATGGCGATCATGAAACAAAGAAAAGAAATGCCGATAAAAGAGATGTTTTTCATCATTGTCCCCCGCTATCAAAGAAGCCCGAATTTATCAGTTAATTGCATAAACGTCGAGGAAGCAAAAAACAAAGTTTGAAAAACGTTTGCTTTAGTGGCATATGGCAAAGGTCAAGATGTCATAGATTTCTAACGCAAAGACGCCCATGACTTTTTCACCGGTCCATAAAATCGCCTTTCTGGATTTTGAAACGACGAACAGCGCCGACGGATTGCGCGCCGTGGAAATCGGCATGATCTCGGTGGAAAACGGCGCGCCGTCCGATGAGTTCAACTTTCTGATCAATCCCGAATGCCCCATCGATCCCTTTTCCCGCGGCGTTCACGGCATCGGCGACGAGGATGTAGCCTGCGCGCCGCGGTTCGCCGATCTATGGGAAGAGCTGCAACCCAGGCTTTCGGGGTGGATCGTGGCGGCGCACAATGCGCCCTTCGATTCCGGCGTTATGAAAAATGAAATCATGATAAACAACCTTACTCCCCCGCATATGGAATGGTGGTGCACGCTGAAATTCGCGCGCAAGCTCTGGAAGGGGCGTTTTCAAAGTTTTTCGCTTTCCAACCTGGTCCATGATTTGGATATACGCTTTCCCGTAACGCATCGCGCCCGGGACGACGCCTGGGCCGCCATGAAGCTGTTTGAATTGCTCGTCACGGACGCGTTGGGAAAAGGCTATGAGGATCTTCCCGACATCCGGCGCCTGGCCCGGCACCGGGGGAAGGGCTCCTGGCCGTGGTGAATCGGCTGATCTGACCTGAAGCCTAATGATGAAATAGTGGACAACCCCGCGCAGTATGGGCAAACCTGGACAGGTGGCATGGACAAGCGTTTTTCGCATTGGCTTTCGCAGGATGTCTGCTTATGCATCGATTGCAAGGGAGATGTCATCGGGTTTGGCGACCGGAAGCAATCCTCGAAGAACCTCAAAACGTCTTGTTCATGCCACGTGCGCGACGCAATTCATCCTTCCTATTTCCTCCTTCCTCCTTAGGCGATAGTCAGCTTTCCCGGTTCGCTTCGTTTTCACCTTCGGCGGGAAGATAGATGGAAAACACGCTGCCCGATTCGGCGTCTTCGCTTTGGCGGCTTTCGAAACGCAGCAAACCCCACATGCCGTCGATGATGCGCTGGCAGATCGCCAGGCCCAGCCCCGTTCCCTTGCCTTTGACCTTTGTCGTGAAAAAGGGATCGAATACCTGCTGCACTTTCTCCGGCTCCAGGCCGGGCCCGTAATCGCGGATGTGGATCACCGCAAGTTTTTCGCCGGTGAAAAAAGACGGCTTCGTCGAAAAGGCGATTCCGCGCGCCGCCAGATCCGAGATGCGCTCGCGGGATTCCGCGTCCCGCCCGGGCGTCAGGAGCGATTCGTACAGCATGGTCTGCTCATAGCTCGCGCCGCCGACGCGGATTTCGATTTTTCCGAAACCCGACATGGCGTCGACGGCGTTGATCAGAACGTTGAGAAGCACCTGTTTGAACTGCGATGCGTCCAGAACGAGGCGGGGAATTTCCTGCTCGACCGCGATGTCGGTTTCGATATTGTCGAGCTGGCGCTGATCCCTGAGAATGCCGACGCATTCGCGGACCAGGGCCGGCAAATCTATCGAGGCGGGCATGGCGGGTTGCGGGCGGGAGAAATTCAAAAGCTCTTTCATGATGCGGTCGATGCGCGTCAGTTCGCCGTCCATGCGTTCGATCATCTTCCGGCTCTCGGGGTCCAGGATTTCCAGATTCGATAAAACGCTCAAGTAATTGAACACCGCCGCCAGAGGATTGCCCACTTCGTGCGCGACGCCCGCCGCCACGCGGCCCACGTAGGCCAGGCGGTCCTGCTGAATCATGTTGGCTTCGTCCCGCTTGATTTTTTCCAGCGCTTTTTCCAGGCGCGTCGTTTGCTGCCGGACCCTGGCTTCTTTTTCCATGAGGGATTCATGCAAACGCGTCAGGGATTTGGCCAGAAGGCCGATCTCGTTGTAGTTGTGCGCCGCCACGGGATTGTCAAATTTTTCATCCGTCACATTTTGCGTGGCCAATGAAAGCCGCCGCAGGGGTAAAATGACCACTTTGACGAGAAACAGCGAACCGAAAAGCGCCGTGATGATTCCGGTCAACAGCATGTAAAGTATCAATACGCGCCGCGCCCCCGTGGATGCCTTGGCCACGTCCTTCATCGGCAGACGCAGACGCAAAACGGCCACCGTTTCATCGTCGGAAAAAAGAGGACTGGTGATGCTGACCAGGTCGTTAGGGTCGAGGTTTGCGCCGCGGTCGGATGAAATATAGCGGCGCTGTATGCTCGACGTGGCGAATGCCTTGTCGATGTCCTCGTCGCTGAACCTTCTTCCGACATTTGTATATCGCCGGGCGGCGATGATTTGCCGGTTGGTGTTGACGACGTAGATTTCCGGGATTTCGAGATTGTTCGAAAAACTTTCCAGAAGACTTTGCAGGCCGCCGGATGTTTTTCGGCGAAACTCAAAATCGCTTTGGCCCTCGTATCGATCGAGCAACAGATGCTGAAAATTGGCGGCGAGAATGTCGCCCTGCGCGTATTTCATTTGAATGAAGTTGCGTTCCAGCAGGCGGAGCCAGACGAAACCCAGGGCGAACACCAGCAATATGGTGATCAGAACCATGAAGGCGATCACCTGGAAGCGCAGCCCCATGCGGGATACGCCACGCATAATTTTCGCCGGTATATTCAAGGTTGCTTCGCTTTCATAGCCCGACGAAATGATGACGTCGGGAATTCTAAATGGCGATGCCGATGTTCGTGTACCATGCGATCAGCTCCGGTCCCCAGAGCATGTAAACAACCGTTCCCAGGGCCAGGAAGGGCCCGAAAGGGATCAAGGCCCGCGCCTCGCGTTTTTGCAGCGCGATCAGCGAAAGACCCGTGACCGATCCGACCATGGACGCCACGAGCAAAACGACGATCACGCCTTTCCAACCGAAGAAGGCGCCGATCATGGCCAGCAGTTTCACGTCGCCGAATCCCATGCCTTCGCGTTTCATCAGCAGATAATAACCTTTGGCGATGGCGTATGGGATGGCTCCGCCGACCGCCGCGCCGATGACGGCCTCGGTCAGCGTCGCGGGCAGAATGATCGAAGCCGCGAGGCCCAGGGGGATGCCGGGAATGACGATTTCATCGGGGATCTCGAAAATGGCCAGGTCGACGCCGGTGACGACAAGCATCGAAGCGAAAACCAGGTAATAGATTCCGCCGACGGCCAGATCGAATCGTAGGATGAAATAGGCCAGGGCCAGGCCCGAGATGAGTTCGACGGCCGGGTACAGCGCGCTGATTTTCTTATTGCAATGACGGCAATGCGTGCGCAGGAGAATCCAGCTTGCGATGGGGATGTTGTCGTACCAGGCGATGAGATTTTTGCATTGCGGACATCGCGAGCGCGGTTTCATGAGATTGGGATTTTCCGCGATCATTTCGTCGACGAGTTTTTTGCCGTCTGGTCCGTCGACGCTTAAGGATTCGACGATTTCCTTGCGCAGTCCGTCGTCGCCGTTTTTATACTGGCTGACGATGGACATGATGGGCAGACGCGCGATGCAGACATTGAGAAAACTGCCGATCACGGCTCCGAAGGCGAATGCGCTGCCGGCGACGAAGGCGATGAAAATGGGATCGGCGGCGACTTCCGGTCCGGCGAGTTCCGCTAAAATGGTCAAATTCGTCAAAGTGGACGGCCCCTTAGAAAAAATCCGGCAGCATAAACGATATGGCTCCGGCGGCGGACATGATGGCTCCCGCCGGCGCCAGAACCGACGCCGCCTGCCCGATGGGGCCGTCGATTCCGTGGGATAAATCGAGCCCCGCGGCGATCATGCCCAGGCCGGAGAATATCAAGAATGCGCTAAAAGCCTCGTTCAAGGCGATTCTCCCGTTTTCCTTTGGAGACTGTCGATAAATGAAAAAAGCATCCAATTTCTGTCATTCCGACCGTAGCGAAGCGAAGCGGAGGAATCCCTTTAAACGAGACGTGTATCTGTTGTTGGCGCGCCCCACTTCAACAAGGCGATCACGTCTCATTGAAGGGATTCCTCGACTCGCCCTAAAGGGCTCGCTCGGAATGGACATATTGCGGATTGCTTGTTTTTCTTCATTTATTGACAGCCTCTTTGAGGGCGTAAAAACGAGAATGTCCCCCCGCGAAGGGCGGCGTTTTTATAGCGTTTGATCAGCTCGAAAATTTTTCCGCATAACCTTCGCCGGACCATTGCGAATAACTCGCGATCACCTGCTGGTGATCGACAAACCGTCTTGACGCCGGAATCGTGAAGGTACTTGGAAAAAAACGCTTTTTCGCGCATGGCTTCGATGATATGCGGGTTCACCACGCCGTCAAGATTGACGATCCTGCGGCCGGAAAAAAGCGCCGTAAATCCCTGAGTTGAAAGCGCCGACGGGTCCGTCCGGCAGTCCGTCGATTCTATCGTTTTTAATATCCCGCGCGACTTGTAAGTAGGTTTGCTGCCAGACGTGATAGCCTTGTTTTCGTCATGCCCGACGCGACGGGGAAAAAACTGAAATCAGGACTGTCGCGGCCAGCGCGGCCGCGGGCGTACCGGGGCCCATCGCCCCTTATCGCGCAGCGTGTTTTCAAAATACGCCCCCAGCCCTTCCGAAAAAGCAGGGCGAATGAGGCGGTCAACGGCAGGAAAATACCAGAATTTCTGCTGCCAGAAATACAGGATATAAAAACCCCACGAGGCCGCGGTGAAAACGTGGAGAATCCAGGGATTTTTTCCTTTTGCGCGGCGGCCGAAAACCATGGAACAGACGGCGAAGCCGAGTCCGAAACCGATGATCGCCACGGTTACGGGAAGGCTGATTCCCCCGATCAGGTTCAGGAAATAGCCGTAAAATCCGTTTTTAGCCTGATCGATCACGACTTTGCCCAAAGACGCGCCGCCGGCAAGGTTCATGGCGTGCGTGCGAAAGGCAAGCACGCGGCCCGAATCCTGCCAGATGGTTCCGAAGCGCGTGAGATTCCATATAAACCAGGGGGAAGCAAGCGCCGCCGCGGGAATGCCGAACCGCGCCAGGTTCTTCACTTTCGCCGCCGGATCAAAAGCGCCGTCTTCTTTTTTTCATGAGTATGGCGGCGGCGAAAATCAGACCCAGCAGTCCCGTATCGGTTCGCGATAAAAACGCCAGTCCGGTCAGCACGCCGCACAGAACCAGCGTCCGGACCGAGTTCGATTTGTTCCAGTGTTCGAACGCCGTGACCGCGGCCAGCGTGAAAACAAGCGCCAGCGGCGCTTCCACGCCCATCATTTCGGTGAATGCGATAAACGGATTCGCGGCCCAGTACAGGCATGCCAGCCACGCGGCCCAGCGACAGCCCGGCGCAACGAAACGCCGGCACAGATGCAGCAGGAAAACGGCGGAAAGAGCCGATAAGAAAGCGCAGGACAGAAGCATCAGGCGCAAGACGGACTCGGGATCAGGTCCCGCAACGATTTGAAAAAACACGCAGCACATCATCCACAGGGGATGAAAGCCGTTGGTGGCGATTTGCCCGTCGAAAGTCGGGCCGCTGCCCGCGAGGATATTGTGGGCGATCTGCGTGTAGTAAAAGGCGTCGTCGGCGACAAATGCGCCGATCTGCCTTTCCAGGGGCCACGAAAACAGCCAGAGGCGAAAGGCCAGGCCCGCCAGGATAATGAGGCCGGGGATCCATAACTCGTTTCGACTGTTATGCCCGCTTTTCATTCGGACTTTATCTCCAATTGGACGCCGCTTAACAAGCTTTTTGCGATTTTATCGGCCAGGATTTCGGCGACGAGCTGATGGCCCAGGGCGTTGTAGTGCACCGAGTCGACAAAATGATTTTGCTCCTTTTGGACTTTTGAAAACAGGGCGTAAGCATCCAGATCCGCGTCGTCGAGGCTTTTGTTGACGTAATACGGATTTTTAAAAACCTTATCCCGGTGCCAGCCGACGGAACTGATGACGATGAAACGGGCGCCGGTTTTCACGGTGTTTTCACGCATGAAATCAAGGTACGCGTTGAAATCCGTTTCCGAAACCCGCGGGTGATAATTCGTATTCAGGTTATCGCTGACCGGGTGCATCACGCGGCGGCGCATATAATCCAGATTGATGTTCGTGAAAACCTGGTAAACACGCGCGTTAAGATAGAGCCAGCGATGCGCTTTCAGCGCCCACAGCGGCACGTGCTCCCAATCCTTGTCGGCTCTGATCGGCGCGCCCGAATAATCGTTGGCGCCGAAATGAAACAAAACGAAGTCGGGTTTGAGATAAGGGACGATTTTTTCATAGAGAACTTTTCCCTGATAAGATGTATAACCCGGCCTGCCGGCGTTGAGGGATCGAAATTTTTTCTGCGGAAACCTTTGATGCAGCTTTTCGGGCAGAAGCGAGCAATATGTTTGATCGGCTTCCACGCCGAGTCCCCACGCGCACGAATCGCCCATGCACAGGATCAGGATTTCATCTTCCTTTTTCGGCGTCGGATCGTTTTCAATGCGGTAATAGTCCGGCGTGAACGGATAGACTTTGGCGCCCAGGGTGATGTACTCATCCAATTGAAAGGGGCTTTTGGCGACCTTTGCGTAGAAAAGCCGGTTGAAATAAATTTCATCGCCGGTGTGGATTTGGACATCCTTGACGCGCAGGATTATCTCCGCCGCCGCCAGCGCCGCGAAAAACAAAAGCAGCGCCGCGAAAGTATAGGCAAGGCGCTTTGACAGGGATCTTGATTTTGTCGTCTCTTTATTATCGGCGTGTTCATGCATCGCGTCCACTTTAGAGAAGCCCGCGGCAATTGACAATTTGTTTAGAAAAAGCTTGAAGCGAAAATAATGCCTATTAAGCGGAAGAAAGTGCGGGAATCGGCGGCATAATATAAATTACTCTTTCAAACCCTTCGTGAATTGATTAAAGTTGCTCCGTGGATATTATCGATCCAGGAAAAGGAACTTTATGAAGCCGGATCGAATAAAAAACTTCATGATTTCGCTTGCCCGCGACGCGATTTTCGGATTTTTGTTGTTCGCGGTTCTGGTCATGATCGTCATGCTTACCGAAAGAGCCCCGCAATTCATTTACGCCATGTTCTGACCATAGCCGGTATTGCAGCCGATTCGCGTTGATATTAGGCTGTTGCGGATTGACCGGAGGCATCAATGGCTTATCTGATATTCGCTGTAATTGTTATTATCGTTTTTTATTTCTGGGGTTCCAGATGGGCTTTCGGTCCGTCGTTCGACGAGGTTCATTACGTGCCCGTCGGCGTCGACAGGCGCGTCGCTCTTCACCGCCTGCGCCCGATGGAAGGGAAAAAGCGAAAGTATCCGATCATCCTTTGTCACGGTCTGGGCGCCAACCGATTCAACCTGGCTTTGCCGGGCCGATACAGTTTCGCGGAGATGTTCAGCCGGGAAGGGTACGACGTTTTCTGCCTGGAACTATCCGGATTCGGCCAGAGCGTTCCGGGGCGCTGGGGTACGCCCGGCCGCTGGGATGTGTGTTTCGACGATTTCGTTTTCCGCGACGGCCCGGCGGCGATGGATCACGTCCTGGCCGAGACCGGAGCCAAAAAGATTTTCTGGGTCGGGCATTCCATGGGCGGCATGACCGCCTACGCGCTGGGGCAAACCGAAGCGGCGAAAAAGATGCGCGGCGCCGTGGCCATATCCAGCCCGGGGACGCTGCGTTCCCTGGACGTTTTCAAGCCCTTTTTGAAATTCATCCCCATATTGAAAGTGCTGCCCCGGTTGAATCTCGGCCTTTATTTCAGAATCTTTACGCCCATCGCCAAAGTCGCGCCGGGCAAGGAACTTTTGCGAATGGCGCAGATGGAAAACATCGACCCCGAAACGCAAAAGCTGGCGGCGGCCAACGTCATTTCCACCATCCCGTCCTCATTGCTGCTCCAGTTCGCGCGATGGCTTCAAACCGGCAAGTGCACTTCGGAAGACGGATATGATTACGAAGAAAATATGAAGTTGGTGACCATCCCGTTTCTGGTTCTGGCCGGCGGCGGCGACGACCTGGTGTCTCCCGAGTTGGTGAAAATTGCCTATGACGGCATGAGCAGCAAGGATAAAAAATTCCATTGCTTTGCCAAAATCAACGGAGGGAAGGCCGATTACGGGCACGGGGACATCGTCTTCGGGCGCACGGCGCCGGAGGAAGTGCACGCCATGGTTTTGAAATGGGTGAACGACAGAAATAAATAACCGGTTTGAATCGGGAGGATGAGATGATCGATGAAAAGCTTGCTTTTGCCGTTCCCATGCTGGAGCAAAGCGTGGATATCCTGAAGAAGATGGGGATGAAAATCGTGGATCTGGAAAAAAACAAAGCCCGGATCATGATGCCCCTCGAACCGAACCGGAATCACATCGGCAGCGCTTACGGCGGATCGCTTTTCAGCCTGGCCGAGTTTTCCGGCGGGGTGATCTACGCGGCCTGTTTCGATCACATGAAGTATTTCCCTATCGTCAAGGAATGTTCGATTCGCTACCGTCGTCCGGCGACGACGGATATGTTCCTGGATGTGGCATTGTCGCCGGAAGAAGCGCAGCGGATCAGCGCCGAGGCCGACGAAAAAGGCAAGGCCGACTTTTCGCTGGACCTTAAACTCACCGATGAAAGCGGGCAGGTCTGCGCAGAAGCGCGCGGCACATGGCAGCTAAGAAAAATTCCGGCGTAACTGAAAAGCGCCCGGCGCATGGAGATATCGTGAAACCCCTTCGAATGATCCTGGCGGAAATCGGCGACGGCGACCATCAGCGCGGCCCCCGGAACCTGGCGAAAGCCCTGCGCGACAAGGGATTCGAGATTATTCCGCTGGGGCTGGGCATGTCCGCGGCGCAGGTCGCGCAGGCGGCGGCGCAGGAAGATATCGACGGGATTTGTCTTTGGCTTATCAGTGAGTGCAGCGTCGAAACGCTGAAAGGTTACGTCGCGCAAAGTCAGGCGAATTTTGAAAATGGCGCGTCGGTTTATCTTTGCGGCGAAATCACAGGCGAATTGCAGCGGGAAAAATGGAGTGATGCGGCGCCTGTTATTTTCGCGAAAGACGAATCGGCATCAGATATGGCTTTGCGGATAGAGGATCAGTTAAAAGGCCGCGCAGCTAATTAGTCGCCCCTGAAATAGCATCTAACATACTGATATTGCTGGACATTTAGTGTATTTTGCGCCATATATTATCACCAGAAAATGCCCCGGAACCCCCCAATTCTCGGTGATTTATTTCGTATCGTTTACGACGGCTTCAAACTTTTATAAGGCCATTCGGGCGAAGCAAACGCAAGCGAAATAATTTGGTCAAGCTCATAGCTTGCTAGAACTCCCAGCCGTCATCGTAGGCTTTGTCCATGGCGGCGAACATTTCGTCGGGACGAAGGACCACGTATTCGTCGCCAAGTCCGTCGATGATTTCCTTGACGTACGTGGGAGAGGTGGCCCATCCGTTGACGCCGATGAAAAGGAAGAAAGGCGAATCGGGATAGAGCATGTCCTTTTCGACTTTCTTGGTTTCGATGATGCCGGGAATCTGCTCCGGGCCGATGAGATACGTGTACTGGCTGCGCAGCACCGGCGTGCCGTCGGAGGCGAAGTAAAAACCTTTGTCCAGGTTCGGCCAGTAGTCGAGGAAAATCCCCAAAAGGTCCATGCCGCCGGTGTAGGCCAGCACCGCGTCGTCGGCCAGCGTGAGGTCGTCGTTGATCAGCCAGATGGTGTCCATGTCCGCCGCTTCCATGTACGGCTTTGTCATGGAAACGAAGGTGTCCAGGTCTTCGTATCGGTTGGGATAGATGTAACCGATGCCGCAGGCCGGGCCGATGAACATATCCATATCCGTTTTGGTTTCGTAGAAGTATCGGATAGCCATGGGTCCCAGGTCCACGAGGTTGAACGTGATTTCCCATCCTAAAGGAATCTGCCCCCGCGCCGGGTCCTGCCACTTGTGATACAGAGCGTCCAGGGAATAGGCCACGTTGTCGCCGTCGGTGTACGCGAAGGCGATGTATGTTTTGTTTTCAAGCTGCCCCGCAAACGGCCCGGCATGATCCTGGGATAGTTCGGGGAAGGGCAGGCCGCTTGTCACGGACATGTTCCGCGCGCCTTCCGTGGCCACGTGAAATTTGTTGCCTTCGGAAAAGATGATCACGCCCAGAAGCTCGTCGATGGCCCAGCCGAGGATGGGGATGTTCGGCGGCGTCTGCGCCAGGACTTCTTCCAAAAGCGCGCGCTCATCGGGAATATGCATGTCCAGCATGAGCGTCAGGATTTTATTGGAAACCAGGTAATCCCGCGACGTGTAAACCACGGGATTCAAAAAGCAGATGGCGTTTTGATTCGCCGAAGGCCAGACGTTTTCCATGGCCCACGTAAACATCTCCACGTTGTGCGCGAAGCGCCCGCGAAAATCCATGCCTTCCAGAATCTCCAGCCCGTGGCCTTGAGCCTGGGCCAGCAAATCCGGCGAAACCACCAGCGCGCCGTTGATTCCGGCCAGCGTGTCCGCCAAATCCGTCGACGCAAGCAAATCCGGATCATAAACGATCAGGCCGCTGAGTTCGTCCGCGAAGATGTCCAGCAGATCCCACGGGTTCTCGACGGTTTCGCTGGTCACGCCGTAGTCCTCTTCCATTTCACTCAGCCAGAAAGCGTCCACCTCGTTTGTGTGGATCATGTAGATGCGCGGCTCGGTTTGATTCACCACGCCCTGCAGGCTCGTGAGCATGATCAGCATTTCGTAGCTTTGGCCCCGCGCGTCGTAGATGTATAAATGCTCCGGCGCGCTTTGCGCCCTGGGAAATACCGGCGTCCATTCGTCGCGGCCGATGCGCGCGCCGCCCATGACCGATTCATTGTCGTCGCCGGCGTTTTGCACTGGGGTGCTCTCATTGGCAGCGCACGCGGAAAGCGCAAGCGCCAACGCAAGTATCAGCATTAGGAGATGCGTAGTTTTCATCGGGCGCCTCCTTGCGTGAGCATGAATATACCCGAGACAATTCTGTTGAGGTTGTCCGTGGAATTATGGTTCGCCCAGTCGCCGCCGTACTGGAGCAGCCCTCCCAGGCGCCCGTCGGGAAAGAAGAAATAGTACGGCTGGAAGTACCCGTCGGCGGCAAAATGCATATCGCCCCAGTCGTGGTCCGCGTCGATAAACGAATCGATTCCCGGATCATACCGGCCGTTTCCGTTGTCGTCCAAGTAAGTTTCCGTCCGATCCACGATCAGGTAGAAATACGCCGGATCGCCCGTCGCGGTATCCCAGGCGGGCAGGATTTCGCGGATGCCTATGGGGACTTCGTAAAGTTCGGAAAGATAGAATCCCGTATCGCAGATCGGCGTGACGAAGTTGCCGATCAGCGTGTGCAGAACTTCCGAAACATCCAGAGGTTTGTCGTCGATGAAGCCGTCGCCGATGCTGTACGTGTCCCCGGCCTGCGCCACGGCGGTCATGTCCCCTTCCACGATGATCGTCGTCGCCGTGTTGCCCACGATGCTGAAGGTCGTGTTGGTTTCATGTTGCGCCGGTTGATCGACGTTGGGATTCAGCACGCGGCCCACCAATTCGTCGGCGGCAAAAGAAGCTCCTGCGTCAGTGAGCGTGTCGTCGGTCAGCCCCGTGGAGACTCCGCTTGCGATTTCATCGTCCATGCCGTTTGCGTCTGCTTCCGGCGGATAAAAACCCATGAGGCAGCTTTCGATGTCCCGCAGCATTTCATCGCTTGTAAACGCCAGCGCCGCATTCAAAATGCCGATGACGCCGCTTGTTCCGATTTTTACGCCGTCGGCGCTGATGTTGATGGAAACGCCTCCGAAGGCGCTATGGCTCAGGATGTCGTCCAGTTGATCGTCGGTTTCCATTTGCAGGCTGTCGGCAAAATCGTCGGGCTTTTCGCCGGGATCGACGAAGTCGTCGGACGAACTTGCGGGCGTATCGTTGTCATCCATGTAGTAATGCCCGTCGGCGTCGTTGTCGTCATTCAGCGCGGCCAGCGAGGCCATCCATTCCCGATGAGCCTTTGTCATAAGCGCCGGGCCGTCGATTTCCTCGTCGTCGTGCAGAGTCAGCAGATTCGGAAAGTCGTCTAAAAGCCCGATCATGTCGGCGAAATCGCCGCTCATGAGAATATTCAGAATGTCGTCGATGCGCCCGGCGTCGGTGTCGAGATTTTGCGTAGTGACGACGAGAGCCGAGGAATGGATCAGATGGTAAAACACGGCCAGAAAGTGCGCGTCGGTCCGGTCGTGTTCCCCGCGACCGTCGCTGCCGGTGGTTGCGGGAATTTCGATCGCCATATTCATCAGCACGAAGCGCATCGGCGGCATGCGGTAGACAAAATTTTCCGCGGCCCGGGCGTGATCCAGGCGCGCGCATCCTTTTTCGAGCAACGGCAGGATGATTTCGTACAGGTAAACGGAGATGAGGGACGTGGGTTGATCCTCCGGGTATGCGCCGATATCCCGCAGGGACTGCTCCATCATCGTTTTGACATCATCGGCGCTGAGCCAGCCGGAAAGAAAGCTTTCGATGATGCGAAGGGGGATCGTGGTCATCATGAACGTCCAGCCGTATTCGGCGCGCTCCAGCGTCAGGTCCGGCGCCGGACCGTCGTTGAGAGGCTCGTCGTCGAGGAGTTTTTCGATGCAGGTCTCGTAGTAAACCATGGCGTTGGAAAAGTTGGCCAGTTCGATCTGCCGCTCCGCCTCCTGAAAGTCGTCCCAGGCCGTCGGCTCGATCCAGTCGGTGGTGTCGTCGTCATCCACATCGTCGTTCACGTCGTCATCGGCCGTGTCATCGTTGACGTCGTCATCGTCGGGCGTAAAATCGTCGTCGTAGGGACCGCCAAGATCGTCGTTGTCGTCGTCATCATCCCCGCACGCGCACCCGGCAAGGGACGCAGATAGAGCAATCAGCAGAAGCAGGAAGTGAAACCCGGTTTTCCCATTCATGGCTTCCTCCGCAAAAACCCGCACAGGTTGAATCGGTAAATTGTTTTATCGGAAATGAATATACTACGTTTTTAAGAGAAGAGAAAATGCAGGTACGTCAAGGAAACTTTTCTGAGTGTTTCCCTTCACCTGCTAGAGCGGGCTCATTCATCCTTCCTCCTTCAACCTTCATCCTTATTCTAATAGGTTCCGATCGTGTCCTCGCCTTCGGTCAGGAGGTTGAAGGTGTTGATCGGAGGATTGTTCCAGACTTCCTGGCCGCCGCCGGGCCAGTCGACCGTTACGCTGTCGATTTCCGTGCGCCGGCCGAGGCCGAATTCCACGGCGATGGATGGCTGGCTGTTGGCGTGGCCGCGTCCGCACTGCACTTCGCGGATCTGCGTCAGGTCGCCTGTCGTCAGCGTCACGCGGGCGCCGCAGGCGTCGCGGTTCACCAGATCGCCGGTTCCTGTCAGGCGGAAGGTCGCCCAGTTGTTGTCCTGGCCGATGTCGTTGCGCCATAGGTGCACGGTGGTGGGCGAGCGCCGCGTCACCAGCAGGTCCAGGTCGCCGTCCTTGTCGTAGTCGCCCCAGGAATGGTTGGTGCAATCGTGCATGAGTATGCCGGACCAATAGGACACATCCTGGAAAGTGCCGTCTTCAAGCTGCTGGAAAAGCCTGCCGTAATGACCGGTATACAGATCGGACACGAAGAAATCGAGGCGCGTGTCGTTGTTGAAATCGATGAAGGACACTTCGATTTCGCCCTCATCGAAGGCGATGTTGTAAGCCTCGGTGACGTCGTTGAACACGTAATCCGGAGCGCCTCCGTTCAGGCAAAGGGTGCTGGGTCCGGTGATATCCGGCCAAAAGCGGGGATGGGTGATGTTGGCGATGTAGGCATCCATGTCGCCGTCGTTGTCCACGTCGGCGAAATCAATGGAAAAAGATGTGCCCGGAGCGCCTTCCCAGGGCGAACTGAGTCCAATGTCGTTGGCCACGTTGACGAAGCTGCCGTCCCCGAGATTTTTCCACATGCGGTTGTACTGCCCGCCGTAATTGGCCACGTAAACGTCCATCAGGCCGTCGTTGTTGTAGTCCGTCCATTCGCTGCCGTAGCTCGGGCGCGGAGAATGCGGGTCGCCGTCTTCCGCCATGGCCGTGTCGATGACGTTCGTGAAAGTGCCGTCCCCGGCGCCTTTGAACAGGTGATCCGGGAAAGCCGGTCCCGCCGGATAGAAAATCCACCAGTTGCCCACGTAGATGTCCACGTAGCCGTCCTGGTCGTAGTCCGTTGCGGTCGCCGACGCCGTTGTGGGGCGCGTCATATAGGGATCGCCTTCATCCGGCTCCACTTCAAAAGCGATGTCCACGCCGTTGTCGGCGACTTCCGTGAAATGCATGTCGCCGTCGTTGGTCAAAACCGTCGAATAAAAAACCACGTCGTCCGCCGTGTCGTCATCGCCCGTATCGTCGTCGGTCGTGTCGTCATCGTCGGTTTCGATGGGCGTGTTCTCCGGCGTGTTGACGGCCAAATAGACATCCTGGTCGCCGTCGTTGTCCATGTCCACGAAAAGGCCGAACTGAGCGCCGTAGCCGTTGAGGCCCGTTTCATCGGTGATGTCCACGAAGCTGCCGCCGCCGTTATGGAACACGGTAAATCCGTTTTCGGCATAACCGCCGGAATTGAGAACGATGTCGTCCCATCCGTCGTTGTCCAGGTCGGTCCAGACCGTCCTTTGTCTGGCCACTTCGGCGCCGATGCCCGATTCCGCGCTTACGTCGGTGAAGGACACGCCGGTCTTTTCGCAGAAATAATTGCCCGTCACGCGCACCATGAAATTGCGCAGAGTCGTGCCATATTTGAAGGGAGAGTTATCCTGCGCCCACTGCCTGGCGTAGAAGCGGCTGGTGCTGTCCACGTTGCTGTAGCGGTCCTGGCCGAGATAGGGATAGGATTCGATGTGCTCGATGCCCACCCAGAAACGGTCCGCCGGATTGCGCAACAAGTCCGTGACCGGCAGATTGACGCGCACCCATCCGGCGTCGTCGGGCAATTGCACGCGGATGGGATCGATCAGGTCCCCGTCTTTGTTCGGAGCGGATTTGAGCAGGTCGGGAAAAACGCGGACCAGAACCTCGCCGCAGCCGCCGTAAAAGAAAAGCTCCATGTATTTGACGTGCATGGGATGCTCCGGGGCGATTAAAACCGCTTCGATGTCTCGCGCCTCGCGATCCTCGAAGCCGAATTCCTTTTCGCCTTCGAAGTATTGAACGGTGACCGGCGTGAATGCGGAAGGATCGGGATTGTCCGGGCATTGCTGCGCGTACAGGGCCGGCTGATCCTCCACGGCGGGAATGTCGCCGTCGGGGAACGTGGTTTCATCCACGCACTCCGGCGTCGTGTCGTCGTCCGAATCATCGTTGACGTCGTCGTCGATGTCGTCATTCACGTCGTCATTGACGTCGTCGTCGCCGTTCAAGCCAAGGCAACCCGACAGTTGCTCGCAGTTCGAAGCGCCAAGGACGCATTCCTTCACGGCGTCGGATAATCCGGCCCAATAACTTTCGCACTGGGCCATGTTTTCGATGCCGAGATCGGCGTTGAAGTCGCAGGCGACGATATTTTCGCAAAAGACATCGCTGCCGCCGCTGCTGTCGCTGTCGTCGTTATCGTCATCGTCATCGCCGCAGGCCGCGGCCGTCAAGGCCGCCGCCAGAAGCAATGCAATTCCCAACCAAGTATGAAAATGCCGCCGGTTTATCCGCATATCAAAACTCCGCGTTCACTAAGCGTGAAAATACTCTCCTTGTTTCAAAAGGAGAATTGAAGCATAGACGATCAAATCAGCAGAAGGCAAGAATTGTCTTAAGAGCGTTCAGGGTCTGACTTGAAAAAATCCGCGAATTTATTTTGCGGACAATGCGAAACGCATTGAAATTCAAATCCTTTTTAACTGGTTTTATCCGCCAAATATTCGTGGAGCTTGCGAGGCCCGCTTGATTCTCAGCCTCAAATTCAAACGACTTGCGAGGCTTGGCTGGTTTTTCGCCTCAAATTTATTTGACCTGCGAGGTTTGCGTGGGCTTCAACCATGATATATCCGTGGGCTAAACCTGATTGATTCTTGCTGGAAAAATCCGCAAACTTCTTTGTCAAACAACGCATAAGTCTTTGAAATTTCAAATATCTTTGGCTAGGATTTAGGGTTTCGAGTCTCGGGTTTGTCCGGTCCCGGGTTTCAGATTTCGAGACTGCGCGCGCGTGGCGCAGCCGAAGTGGTTCCAGGTCCTCTTTGCCTGGTACGACCGAGACTGCACGCGCGCGTGGCGCAGCCGCTACTACTCTGCGAAGCGGCGCTTCGCTACGAAGCACGAGCCCCGGCTGTTTCTGGTGAGCACGCCAATCCACCCCAACATGTTCGCAATTCGCGCCCTTTCTTGACCTTTTTATGGCGCTGTTGTAAGGGAGTGGGGCTTTTGGCCGAAAGTAGGGTTTATCCGGTTTCAAACGATCAACAACAGCGGGAAACATTATGGAAATCAAGGTCGAGTCGCCCTCCGGCGTCAAGAGAAGAATTCTCATCACCGTGGACGCGGATCGGGTGAAAACCGAGCGCAACAAGCTTTTCAAGAAGGTTCGCAAACAGGCGCAGATCCGGGGATTTCGTCCGGGTAAAGCGCCCCGGCTCTTTTGGAGCGCTATTACGGCGAAAACATCAACGAGGAACTGTCGGGCGATCTGATGGAAGAGGCCCTGAAAAAGGCTTTTGAAGAGCATAAGCTGAAAGTCGTGGCCCGTCCGGAAATAGAATCCAGCGAACTGAAAGAAGACGGCGCCTTCAGCGCTTCGGCC
>CAXXWT010000008.1:0-41161 GCA_963674685.2 bacterium
AATCGACCTTTCCCAGGATCCCATGGCGATTCAGCGGCTCAAGGAAGCGGCGGAAAAAGCCAAGATGGAGCTTTCATCAACAAACGAGACCCAGATCAACCTGCCGTTCATCACGGCCGACGCCTCCGGACCGAAACATCTTGATTACAAACTGCCCAAGTCGAAATTCGAGCAACTGGTGGACGATTTGCTGCAGCGCACGCTGGAGCCGTGCCGTCAGGCGCTGCGGGACGCCAAAGTCTCTCCTGCGGACATCAACGAAGTCATCCTGGTGGGCGGTTCGACGCGCATCCCCAAGGTTCAGGCCATTGTTCAGGATCTTTTCAAGCGCGAACCTCACAAGGGCGTAAATCCCGACGAAGTGGTGGCCCTCGGCGCGGCGGTTCAGGGCGGCGTGCTGGCCGGAGACGTCAAGGACGTCCTCCTGCTCGATGTCACTCCCCTTTCCCTGGGTATCGAAACCCTGGGCGGCGTCATGACCAAGTTGATCGAGAGAAACACCACCATCCCGTCGCGGAAGTCGGAAATTTTTTCCACGGCGGCCAATAATCAGACCAGCGTCGAAATTCACGTCCTGCAGGGCGAACGCGAGTTCGCCAAGGACAACAGGACGCTGGGACGTTTCCACCTGACGGGTATTCCGCCCGCGCCGCGCGGCATTCCCCAAATCGAGGTGACATTCGACATCGACGCCAACGGAATCGTTTCCGTATCGGCAAAAGACAAAGCGACGAACAAAGAGCAGAAGATTACGATTACGGCCAGTTCCGGGCTTGATGACAGCGATATCGAAAAAATGGTTCAGGACGCCGAAATCAACGCCGAAGAAGACAAGAAGCGGCGTGAGGAGATCGATTTACGAAATCAGGCGGATTCCCAGGCCTACGGCGTTGAAAAGATGCTGGAAGAAAATAAGGAGATGATCGACGAGGCGGACAAAACCGCCATCGAGGAGGCGGTAAAAAACGTGCGCAAAGCCCTGGAAGGTGATAATATCGACGCCGTCAAGTCGAGTATGGAAGCTTTGGAAAAAGCCAGCCACAAGCTGGCCGAAGCGATGTACAAGAAAGCCGGCGCGCAGCCCGGGGCGACGGATCCGGAAGCGGCCGCCGGGGCGAACATGGGCGGCGGAAACGGTGAAGCAGCCGGCGGCGGCGCATCCGATGACGGAGACGTTATCGACGCGGAAATCGTCGACGAGAATTAAGGAAACGGTCTATGAAGATGCACAATGAAGTCATGGGAATGGTTAAAGAACTGTCGAAACGGCTCTCCGCCCTTTCCCTTGACGGAAGAATAAAAAGGCCTGGTGATGTGGATTCGCAGGGCAATACATTATCCTGCGACCTCATCGAAACGCCTGATTGCTTCCAGATGATTGTGGATCTTCCCGGATGTCGCCTGAGAGACGTTCAAGTTGCGGTTAACGGTCCTTACCTGACGGTGAGCGCGGACCGTCGCGCGGATTCAGACGGCAAGGAACATCATGCCGTTATCGTTGAAAGGGCTTGCGGAAAATTCGAGCGCACCGTGGAACTCGCGTCGGCAGTGGATCCGGACTCCGTGCAAAAGAAATTGAAAAACGGAGTGCTTAACGTCATGGTCGGAAAAATCAAATCCGACGGCTGACGGCCATATGGTTTAACGTTGATTTGACGTTGAGGAAAAATACATAAGTGAGACGTTAAGCGATCCACATTGTCGGCCAGTCCGCGCAATGTGGATCGTTTTTATAACTGGCGCCAAAAAGAGCATCTATTAGAGAGAAAAAAATGGCGAAAAGAGATTATTACGAAATTCTGGGCGTCGACCGCAAAGCCGATGAGAAAGTTATCAAATCGGCATACAGGAAACTGGCGCGGAAATATCACCCGGATCTCAACAAGGACGATAAAGAAGCGGAAAGCAAATTCAAGGAAATCAGCGAAGCCTACGCCGTTTTGACGAATCCGGAAGCCAAACAAAAATACGATCAGTTCGGCCACAGCGGCGGGCCGGGCGCCGGGCAGGGTTTCGATTTTTCAGACTTTAATTTCAACGATTTCGGGGGGTCGTTCAGGGGATTCGGCCAAACCTATAACACCGGCGGAAGCATGCAGGACATCCTGCAGGAACTCTTCGGCGGCGGTCCGAGAGGCCCGCGCGGTTCCAGCGGTTTTCAGGGCAATCCTTTCGGAGGCCGAAGGCCGGCAAAGGGCCGCGACGTGGAATCGGAAATGACCATTGATTTCATGGAGTCCATTCACGGCGTGAGGAAAACGGCGACCCTGGATATGGGCAACGCAAAGCAGAATATCACTTTCAACATTCCCGCGGGATTGAAAAACGGGGAAAAAATACGACTGCGCGGCAAGGGTATGCCGGCCCCCGGAGGGCATGCGGGCGATCTGTTGATAAAAATAAATATCGGCAGGCATCCGCACTTCAAGCGCGATGGAGACAATATCAGGGTGACCCTGGGCATCTCCGCCGCCGACGCGATTCTCGGAACAAAAGTCACCTTCCCTACCCCGTACGGCGACGCCAAGATGACGATTCCCCCGGGTACGCAAGGGGGGCAGGTTTTTCGAATCGCCGGAAAAGGAATCAAGCGGCAAAACCGCACGCCTGGAAATCTGCTGGTCGCCGTGAAAATCGTATTGCCGAAGACAATCGACGAAAAAAGCAAGGAATTGATCAAACAGTTCAACGAAAAAAATCCCGTTCAAGGCGGCGTGATGTAAAAAGGCCGCTTCAGTATTTTGTCCGGAGAGAAGATGAAAAAAATTATTCCCATAACCGATGAGGCGAATTTCAAAGATGAAGATGCCTCGGGGGAAGAAGAAAAACAGGAAGAATCCGTGGCGCCAACGGATGAAAAGGAGGCCGCCGCCATGAAAGAAAATAATAACGACGTGGAAATGACGGAATCGAAAAACGACGAAGACGCCGAGAGTCCCGCCGAGAAAGCCGAAGATCAAACGATGGGATCCGAACCGGATCTGACGGATCAGCTTCAACGCCTGGCCGCGGAGTTTGAAAATTACCGCAAGAAGAACGCCGGAGAGTTCATGCGCGGCAGGGATGCGGGCGTCGCGGCGGCTGTCGAGGCGATTCTGCCGGCCATGGACAGTATCGCTTCGGCGCTGTGCACGGCCGGAAATGATCATGATATCGATTGCCTGACGACGGGAGTTCAAGCGGTCGAGCGTCAGCTCTTGAGCGGCTTTGCCGCAATGGATGTGAAACCGATAGAGGTGCATCCGGGAGACAGGCTCGATCCGAAACTGCACGAAGTGATGTTGGCGCAAGACAGCGACGAGTTTGAACCCGGATCGATCATTTCCGTCGTACAACAGGGATACACGCATAAGGACAGGCTGCTGCGCGCGGCCAAAGTCATTGTCTCAAAAGACAAGGATGAATAAAACCGGTTGGGATACAAATTTTCGGAACCGAAGGGAGGCGAATGATGTCTGACAATCCGAACGGCGACGGCGTTAAGGTCAAAGACAAGAGGCGTTTCAAAGTTGGCGAAGACGGCGTGGTCGAGAACCGGAATTTAGAAGAAGAAAAGCAGGACGACGTAAAAAGTCCCGAAGAGGCAAAGGCCGATGATGCGGCGAAAGAAACGGCCCATGAGCACGAAAAGTCCGAGACTCACGAAGAAAGGCATGAACTTCCTCCCGCTTCTTTCCAGAGTCTCGTCTTTTCCCTGGCGACGGCGGCCATGATGCACATGGGCGACATTGCCGATCCCGAGGGCAAAAGCGTCAAGGACATCAGTATGGCCAAACAAAGCATCGACCTGCTCGGCATTCTCTCGGAAAAAACCCAAGGAAATCTCACTAAGGAAGAAGAGGCGTTTTTATCTTCAATCCTGCGCGATTTGCGGCTTCGCTTCGTGCAAGCCAGAAAATAGAGTTAAATATTTCGCAAAAGGAGTATCCCATGAAAAAACCATTGTCGGTATCCGCGTTGATTGTATTTTTGCTGGTCGCTTTCAGCACTGCTTTTTGTTCCGCCGAAAACGGTCTTGGCGATACACCGAAAAATGTCATTGCCGCAAAAAAAGATGCGGCGCATAAAAAGCTGACCGATGAAAACGACGTCACAAACGAGGATATTCAAAGAGCCTCTCAAAGCTTCGTGCAGCTTGCGCAGGATTGCGTGCCGGCGGTGGTGTACATCGAAGTATCCAAGCGCGTTCACGTGAGTGGGCGTAGTTTCTCCCCTTTCTTCGATCAGGGTGATCCTTTCAGGGATTTCTTCGAGCGTTTCGGCATTCCCGAACAGGATCGGGTTCAAAAGGGCCAGGGTTCCGGCTTCATTATCAGCGACGACGGCTACATCATCACCAACAACCACGTCGTCAGCAGTTCGGAAAGCATCAAAGTCAAAATTCAGGATAAACGGAGTTTCGACGCCGAACTTATCGGCGCCGATCCGAAAACCGATCTGGCGCTGATCAAAATCAAAGATCCGGAAAAACTTCCCGTTCTGCCTTTGGGCGATTCCGACGCCCTGCAGGTGGGTGAATGGGTCATGGCCATCGGCAATCCTTTCGGATTGTCCCACACGGTGACGGCGGGCATCGTCTCGGCCAAGGGCCGCAACATCGGCGCTGGAAACTATGACGACTTCATACAGACGGACGCCTCCATCAATCCCGGAAACTCCGGCGGCCCGCTGATCAACACCAAAGGCGAAGTCATCGGCATCAACAGCATGATCAACGCGTCGGGCCAGGGCATCGGATTCGCCATCCCCGTGAACCTCGCCAAAGGGATCCTCAAACAACTCAAGGCAGACGGCCAGGTAACACGCGGTTGGCTCGGCGTTTTAATCCAGGGCGTCAGCCCCGAGTTGGCTTCCTCGCTGGGTCTGGAAAAAGCCGAAGGCGCGCTGATCTCCGAGGTCATGGAAGACTCGCCCGCCGAAGATGCCGGATTGAAGCCCGGCGACGTCATCGTTGAATTCAATGGCAAGGAAATTATGGAACACGACGATCTGCCGATCATTGTCGCCGAGACCGATATCGGAACCAAAGCCCGGATCGGCATCATCCGCGACGGTAAATCGAAAACGATAGCAGTTGAAATCGCCAAGATGCCCGGCGACGCCGCTCCCGAGAAAACTTCCGAGTCGAAGGAAAAACTCGATATGACCGTTCGCGACGTCCCCGCCGAGTATTCCAAAAAACTGGGGCTGAAATCCGGCGTCGGAGTCATCGTCGTGGACATGGTGCGCGGCGGCGCGACGGAAGAAGCGGGAATCCGCAAAGGCGACGTGATCCTTGAGGTCAACCGACGCAGGGTTAACGGAGTCGATGATTTCCTGGATGCGGTCAAGGAAGTCGAAAAAGGAGAGTCCCTGCTGTTTCTGATTAAACGCGAGGGCGGATCGCTCTTTTTGACCATGATAAAATAAGCTCTAAAATTGAGACTCTAAAAGACGGGGCCGGACGCTGATCCGGTTCCGTTTTTTTGTAATCAACAAACAATACCGTATTGAATGATCAATCGAAGACGCTTGATTTTGGCCCTTTCGTGATTACATTTATCCACGTGACACGAGGTCTAACGAGTAAAATCACTGCTTAAAGGATCGAAAAGTGCGTACGGACAAATTAACAATGATGGGGCGAAAGGCCCTTGAAAACGCAAATCAAATGGCGTCTGATCACAAGCATCAAGCCATTGACGTTGAACATCTGGCGCATGCCCTGGTCGCGCAGGATTGCGGGACGGCTCCGGCTTTGCTGGATCGGCTAGGAATATCGAAGCAAAGCCTTCTTAATGAACTTGAACAATCCCTTGGCAAAGTTCCCGCCGTGCAGGGCGCGCAAGCTCAAACCTACATTACGCCCCGCCTGGAAAATATCCTGGAACTGGCGCAGACCGAAGCCGACCGGATGAAAGATGAGTTTGTGAGTACGGAGCATCTGCTGCTCGCCGTCGCCGGCGCGGAAGGCGGCGACGCTTATTCGATTTTCAAGAAAAACGGCATCACGCCCGAGGCCGTTTATAAAGTGCTGGCCGAAGTTCGCGGCAATCAGAGAATCACGGACCAAAATCCCGAAGAGAAATACGAAGCCCTGAAACGTTATGCCGTCGATCTGACGGAAGCAGCGCGCAAGGGAAAACTCGATCCGGTCATCGGACGGGATACGGAAATACGCCGCGTGATTCAGATCCTCAACCGGCGCAAGAAAAACAACCCGGTTCTCATCGGCGAACCCGGCGTCGGAAAAACGGCCATTGCCGAAGGCCTGGCGCAAAGAATTCATTCAGGCGACGTCCCTTCCACGCTGGCCGACAAGCGCATCATCGCCCTGGACCTGGGCGCCCTCGTGGCCGGCGCGAAGTATCGCGGCGAATTCGAGGACCGCATGAAAGCGGTGCTGCGCGAAGTGATCGACTCGGACGGCGAAATTATCATGTTCATTGACGAGCTTCACACCCTCGTCGGCGCGGGGGCGGCGGAAGGCGCCATGGACGCGGGCAATCTCCTGAAACCCAGCCTGGCCCGCGGGGACCTGCGTTGCATTGGAGCCACCACGCTGGACGAGTATCGCAAGCACATCGAAAAGGACCCTGCCCTGGAGCGGCGCTTTCAAAATGTCCTGATCCAGGAGCCCTCCGTCGAGGACACGATATCCATCCTGCGCGGTCTGAAGGACAAATACGAAATTCACCACGGCGTGAAAATCACCGATAACGCCATCGTCGCCGCGGCGACCTTGTCGAGCCGCTACATCGCCGACCGGTTTTTACCCGACAAAGCCATCGACCTGATCGACGAGGCCGCCGGACGCCTTCGCATCGAAATCGATTCCATGCCCACGGAGCTCGATGAAATTTCCCGGGAGATTATTCAATTGGAAATCGAGCGGGAGGCTCTGAAAAAGGAAAAGGGAAAAGACTCGAAAGAAAAGCTTGAAAAGATCGAGAAGCGCATCGCCGATTTGAGCGAGAAAAAAGACGCCATGTCCATGCAATGGGAAAAAGAAAAAGGCGACATTCAGCGCATTCGCTCGCTGAAAGAAAGAATCGACGAAGCCCGCGTGCGTGAAGCTCAGTACGAACGCCAGGGCGATCTCGGCAAGGTGGCCCAGATTCGCTACGGAGAAATCGGCGAATTGGAGAAGGAACTCGAAACCGCGCAGAGCGTGCTGCATAAACCGCAGTCCGAATCGAAGTTCCTTAAAGAGGAAATCAGCGAAGAGGACATCGGCGAGATCGTCTCCCAGTGGACCGGAATCCCGCTCAAGAGAATGCAGCAGGGAGATATGGATCGCCTGATTCGCATGGAAGCGGAACTTGGCAGGCGCGTGATCGGGCAAAAGGACGCCATCAGCGCCGTGTCCGAGGCGGTTCGTCGAAGCCGCGCGGGCATCCAGGATCCCAACCGCCCTCTGGGCAGCTTTATTTTCATGGGTCCCACGGGCGTCGGGAAAACGGAACTGGCCAAAACGCTGGCGGAATTTCTTTTCGATACAGAGTCCGCGTTGGTGCGCCTGGACATGAGCGAGTACATGGAAAAACATTCCGTCTCGCGGCTTATCGGCGCCCCTCCGGGATACGTGGGATACGACGAAGGCGGGCAACTCAGCGAAGCCGTCCGTCGGCGGCCCTACTCCGTGGTGCTGTTCGATGAAATCGAAAAAGCGCATCCTGAAGTGTTCAACGTTCTTCTGCAAATCCTCGACGACGGACGCATCACCGACAGTCACGGACGAACCGTGGACTTCAAAAACACGATTCTTATCATGACCAGCAATATCGGCAGCGACATCATCCAGGAGTACGACGAGAGCAGGTATGAGGAAATGAAATCGAGAGTTCAAAAAGAGCTCGGGCGTTTCATGCGCCCCGAACTGCTGAACCGCATCGACGAAATCGTCATCTTCCACCGCCTGGACAAAGAGCAGATAAAAAGGATCGTGGATATTCAGATCGGTCTGCTGGCTTCCAGACTTGCACAGCGCAACATCACACTGGAACTGGATGATTCGGCGAAGGAAATTCTCGCCGAGGCGGGATACGATCCGCTGTTCGGCGCACGGCCTTTGAAACGCGCTATCCAGACCATGCTGATGAACGAACTGGCCAAGGGCCTGCTTCAGTGTTCGATCTCAGATGGCGAAACCGTAAAGGTCGGCGCGGAAAACGGCGTCCTGAAATTTGTATAAAGCCGTGAAATCAACATTTTGTCATTTCGAGCGAGTCCGTCAGGACGAGTCGAGAAATCCCTTCAATGATTTGTTTTACAGACTGTCGTTAAAGAACGCCTGGGCGATTCTTGCGAAAATCTCCACGCCGACGGGCATGACTCTTTCGTCGAAATCGTACTGCGGATGATGATGCGGTTTGTCGAGTCCCTTTTCTTCGTTGGATGATCCCAAAAAAAAGAAACAGCCGGGAACCTCTTTGAGATAATACGCCATATCCTCCGCGCCCATGGACAAACCGTCGGTGCGGACTCGCCTTTCGCCGACGAGATCGACGAGAATTTTCGCAAGGCTTTGCGCGGATGCTTCATCGTTATGAAGAACAGGATATTGCCTGATATATTCAAAGGAACATTTCGCGCCCATGCTCACGCATATTCCCGAAGCGATTTCCTCGATCCGTTTTTGAATCCGGTCCTGCGTGTCTTCGCGCACGGTTCTTACCGTGCCGCGCAGGCGCACCTGCTGCGCGATAATGTTGAAATTCGATCCGCCGTTGACTTGGCCGATGGTCACGACGGCGGGCTCCAGGGGGTCGCATTCGCGCGCGACGATAGTATTGAGCGCGCAGATGACGTGTCCGGATACAGATATGGAATCGACGGCTTTTTGAGGCTGCGCGCCGTGGCCGCCCTTCCCTGTTATCGTCAGGATGAATTCATCCGCCGCGGCCATGACCGCGCCGCCGCGCACGCCGGCTTCGCCCGCCGGGAAGTCGTTCCAGAGATGCAGGCCGAAAACGCGATCCACGTCCGGGTCCTTGAGCGCCCCTTCTTTGATCATGGGCAGCGCGCCGCCGTACCCCTCTTCCGCCGGTTGGAATATCAGTTTCACATTTCCGGGAAATTCGTCGGGGCGTCGCGAAATGTATTTGGCAAAAGCCAGTAAAATGGCGGTGTGGCCGTCATGCCCGCATGCGTGCATGCATCCGGGATGCAGGGATTTATAGGGTTTGTCGCCGAGTTCCTGCAAAGGCAGCGCGTCCATGTCGGCGCGAAAAGCAATAGTCTTCGCGTTTGTCGCGTTGCTGCGCCATAATCCCAGGACGCCGGTTTTGGCGAGGATGGAAGTTTCAAATCCCAATTGGTCCAGGCGCTTTTTTACGATGCCGCTTGTTCGCTTTTCCTCAAACGCCAGTTCGGGATGCCGGTGAAAATCGCGACGGTCCGCCGTCATCTCGTCAAAAAGATTTTGTATGTCCGGCCTGACGGCGATGTTAAGCTCGTTCACTTTTATTTTTCTCCCATTTGCGCGACGGCGTTTTCAAGAAGCTCCACCAGCGTTTCTTCCTTGATCGGCCTGACGATGATTTTACTGAATCCGCTTTCCAAATAGCCCTTGCCGTCGTTTTTCGGCTTTCTGTTCAGCAGGCCGACAATAAAGGCGTTGCCGCTTTTTTCGCGAATGATTTTTGCCGCGCGTTTGCCGTTGAAACCCTTGAGGGACAAATCCAGAAAGGCCAGGTCGTATTCATGCTCTTCCAAAGTGATGATCGCCATGTCGGGTTCGGCGACCACCTCGGGATAATAGCCGAGTTTTTCGAGCATTCTTTTCAGCGCCAGTTGATGGACGGTGTTGTCTTCCACGATGATGGCGCGCATATGGCTTCGAGACAGCTCCGTCAGTAAGTGCCGGGTGACCAGGACCGGCGCCTGACCGGCGTCGACCGAGTTTTCGGCTTTCAGAACGTATTTCACGCAGCGTCTGACCTGCGCGGCGCTGAATGGCCGCGTGAGATATCCGGAAAATCCTACCTGCTGAAGCCTGGCCGCGTCTCCGCGGCGGCCGACGGGCGCCGCAAGGATCAGCGGGATATCCTTTAGCAGCGGATCGTTTTTCATGGCGCGCCCGAAGTTTTCCGCTTCCTGGCTGTCCAATTGCGTGGATATCAAAACGATATCGAACGGGTTGCCTTTCGCGGCCGTTTCACGAAGGCGCAAAAAAGCCGCGTCGCAATGAGGCAGGGGCAGCGCCTTTGCGCCCCACCCTTGCATCATGTCCGTCAGTTTGGCGCGGCTTTCATCGTCTCCGTCGACGAGCAAAATACGAATGTCGCTTAACTCGGCGTCTCTTTCCGTTTCATCGCCTGCGACGATGACGCTCTTTTCGAATCTGGCGCTGAACCGGTAACTCGCTCCGGCGGAATCGAAGGATTCAATGACGAATTTGCCGCCCATCATTTCCACCAGCCTTTTGGACAGCATGACCCTAAGGCAAAATTCTGGATTTTCCTTTATTGCGCCGATGCTTTCGCCTTTTTCGCATTGATCGAGAAAGGCCAGAAGCTTTTTGGAAGGCCTGGAAATCGCGTCGTTAATGGTGCAATGAATGAGGACGTTGCCGACGTTCTCTTCCTCCATCGTGACATCCATCACAATCGCGCTTTCGCGGGATTGATTGAGAGCCAGCCAGCCGATGTTGGTGAATACCTGGCGAAATCTTCCGACATCTCCGCGCACCCACGTGTGGACTTCGGGATGGATGTAATACTCGAAGTCGATATTTGCATAAAGCGCGTCTTTTGACAGGAGGCCGGCGACGCTTTGCGCCGCGGCGCGAAGATCGAAACGCTCGTTGAGCGGATTGAAATTCCCTTCCTCGATACGCGTCAGATCGAGAATATCGTTGATCAGCATCAAAAGCTCGTTGGTTTTGTCGGAGATCGCGCCCAGGTAGAGATTCTGCGTCAGACTCAGATCCTTTTGCATGAGAAGCGCGATGGCGTCGAAAACGCTGTTGAGCGGTTGCCTGATGTTATGGCTCAACCAGGGAAAAAATATACTCGACGTGTTGTTGTCTTTGCTCATCGGTTTTTCTCCATGCGCAGTGCGAGATTACGTGCTTGGATGGCTGTGAATTGCGCGATCATTTTACTGCCCGCCAGCCTCCTGATGTCCTTTAGGTTCAAACGCGGCAGGAAACGCAAAACGTATTGACTCGCCGTTTTAGGATTCCAGCAAAGCTGGTTAATGACCTCGTAATACCTGGTCCATTCACGATTGCGGCAGATGATGTCCACAACATTTTGCGGGGTGGATTTTTCCTTGGCCAGAGCCAGGACTTCCCGGATGGTAATCCGTGGATTTCTCATCACGCATTCCTGGATCATTTTATTCGGCGATTTGACGAGAAACTGCCTGGCCTCTCCGTTTCCGTGAAGCGCCAGGAGCATTCTGTCGACCATGCTCATCCGGCCGATTCGTTGAAAAAGCGGAGCCTTTATTTCCGGATCGAGTTCCTTTTGGCTGTCTTTCATCATGTCTTTGGAAAACAGCTCATCGGCGTCGAACTCGGGATTGAGAATATCGGAAACACGGAATCCCGGATGAAGGCGGTCGTCGACCATCTCGAAAGCCGCCGCCTTTTCCTTTATCAGTTTTTGCTTTTTCTCCTCGGGGAGATCCGGAAGCTTGGGTTTGAAATCCTTCTTGGCTTCCTTGATGACATTTTTCTGATTCTCGCTGATGTCCTCTTTGAAAGAGTGTTTCTTCTGGACCTCATAAAAATGGGACAGGCGATCGAGAAGATGCTTAGGGCAGTTTTTATTGACGGACAGAGCCCACAGGATCGCGGGGTGGCGCAGCACCGCGGCTTCGTTTTTGGCGATCACATCCAGGACGTGATCTTTCTCCGCGTGAAGCGCGATAAACGCCAGCGTCGGATCGGCGACCTTTTTGTGAAGCGCAACCTTGACGTGGATGTTTTCATTGTCGAACTGCCGGGTCGCCAGGAAATGCAGGATTTTGGTATGCGTTTCATCGGTGATCCCGACGAAAATCAGCGATTCGGGCAATTCCTTCAAACTTTGCTGGGCTGCTTGGCGGACGCGTTTGTCGGGATCGCCGGCAAGAAAGTACAAGGCGCCGAGCAAATCCGCCGTGCCCAGGGGAATCAGTCCCTTGGCTATGGCAATGCGTTTTTGAAAAGGCGCATTTTCCGGCAGTTCGCTTTTGACTCTGGCGCTTAATTCATGATGCTCAAGGGGTAGGTATTTCGCCATGCTGGCTCCCGATCTTCCTTCGGTTCCTCGACTTTAAAACTTTTCAGGACGTGAAAATTAAAACATAAGCCGATAAAACTTCAAATCAAGATGTTCGCGACGCTTTGCACGACAAGAGCCGGTTTAACGCCGAACTTCTCTAAGTCCCGCCGTGTCGCTTCTCCACTGAGCACGCAGATAAAGTCCATGCCGACATTAAGGCACATTTGGAAATCCGTATAAAGCCGGTCGCCGACCATAAAAGCATTTTTTACCGGGATGCCTTTCGATTTCAGAACGTGTTCGATCATGTCTTTCGACGGCTTTCCGAAAACTTTGTCCGGCATGCGTCCCGTCGCTTTTTCAAACATGGCGATAAAGGAACCGGCGTCGGGAAGCGGCCCCGCGGGATCCGGGCATACGAGATCGGGATGCGTTACGTAATAGCGCGCGCCTTTTTGCAATAAATGCGAGACGCGAACCATTTTTTCATAGTTCAGCGTCGTATCGTAACCCATGGCGACAACCTCGGCGTTATCGTCATGGGCGATGCCGTTTTCGCTCATCAGGTCGCGCATGCCGCCCGTGCCGAGGATATACGCCCTGTCGATGCCCTCTTCGCGGAAATAGGCGATCAGTCCGTCCGTGGAAATGATGATTTCCTCTTGGCCAAACTCGAAATTCATTTCCCCCAATTTTTTTACGTAATCCGTTTTCGATTTGGAAGAGTTGTTCGTCAGGATAAACGTTTCCAATCCCCGGCGGCGCAATTCGCGCACGAATTCCGGGGCGCCGGGTATGGCGGTATGGCCCAGGGCCAGCGTGCCGTCGATGTCAAAAAAGGCGATTCGTTTCGATTCCAGTTGCCGTTCGAAATCATGCATCGTGGTCTCCGATGAATTCCATTGCATGAAATGTTTTAGCAGAAGCCCGGAAAAACTTAAAATGCCAAAATGCTTTCGATCGGGGGCTCGGCTCCATTGTCGATAAGACGGGAAATCATGTAAGGTCCGGGGAAGAAAGGACGGATAATTTGCCGGGGCATCGGAAAAATTTAAGCACCACGCGCATCGAATACGCCGACGTCGAAAAAGCCGATTCTCCGTTAGGAGAGGTGAGTTTGCGAAAGTATCATGCCGACACCGGCGAATCGGGTTATGAAATACGTCTCAACGGCAATTTTCTCATGGCCACGCACGGAAAACACTCCGAAACGGTCATGGCGCAACTGGCGCGGGATATGCTGCCGCCGGGCAAAGAGCAACTGGACATCCTCGTCGGCGGGCTCGGCGCGGGATACACGCTTCAGGCGGCGCTGGCCTTGAAGGGAGCCATGCGCGTGGTCGTGACCGAGATCAGCGACAAAGTCGTTGCATGGAACAGGGAATATTTCGCGGAAAACAACGGCCGCGCCGTCGACGATCCCAAAACGACTGTTTGTGTGGAAAATCTGTCGGATCACGCGAAAAGAAACCCGGATTCATACGACATGATTCTCATGGACGTCGATAACGGTCCGGGATGGATGGCCGCCGTCGAAAATGAGGCGCTATACGACATCGACGGTTTGTGGACTTTGGCAAATTGCCTGAAAGAAGGCGGCGTCATAGCCGTCTGGTCTCCGAGCGCAAACGCGCTGTTTTGGGATAAATTGCAAATTGTGTTCGATGCGTGCAAAACGGTGGACACAACGCCGATCGGGCGCGAATTTCAGGAACCCGGTGATATTATTTACTTGGGAGTCAGGCGAAAATGAGGAAAACGCACCTCAGGAGAATCGGAGTCATTCTCGCGGGGATGTGTATTTTCATCGGCGGCATGGAAATTTATCTGCGGATGATTCATTACGCCGATCCGCCGCATCACCTCCTGCCCGACGGCACGCCGACGAAGGGAAATCCATACGAAGATCGAAATCGCTATCCCGACGATCCGTTTACCGGAGAGACTTATAACATCGTCATCTTCGGCGGCGCATGGCCCTTCGGCCTGGGATGTTCGAGCGCTGAAACCTTCGCCGGAATCATGGAAAATGAACTTCGGGAAAAAAGAAATCTCGCCGTGCGCGTCGTCAATATGGGACAGCCGGATTTTTCCACGAAAGATGTGGCGGAAATTTTTCCCCGCTCGCTGAAACGCTACAAGGCGGACCTGGCCGTCATCATGACGGGGCTGCGCGATTGCATCCCGGATTACCTGGAAGGCGATTTCAGCGCCCGCAAGCCCTTTTCCGTCGCTTCGGACGCCGCGCTGCCCCGATGGCGCATCTCAAGGCTGTGGTCGAACGACAGGTTTTACAGGTTTCTAAAGGCGCGCAACATTGATCCGGAAGATAGAAAGGATTACGTCGTCCGACGACTCAGTCTGGCCGAGACGCAGACGTTCTTGCTGGAAATCGCCAAGGCGGCCCGCGACGCCGATGTCAAAACGATTTTCATTACTTATCCAAAGCTGGAGTGCATCGACAGAGCATATCCTCACTATCCGCTGTATTCCCGGAGAAATTTTCTTGCGAAAACCGCCGCTTCGAGTTTCGGCCATATGATCGTCGATCTGGAGGAAAAAATCCCCGCGCAAGACACGGCGAAATTTCTTCTCCCATGGATGCGGTGGCCCCATCCGAATGCGCGCGGCCATCAATTCATCGCCGATGAGATACTTACGGCCGTTTCGGAAGATATAAAACGCGTTCCGAGAATTTAAAAGCAAAGTTATAACGAAGGAGATCAGCATGCCGAAAAACGCATTGACAACCGACAAGGCTCCCGGCGCCATCGGACCATACAGCCAGGGCGTCAAAGCCGGGAATATGGTTTTCACCTCCGGGCAACTCCCCATCGATCCGGCGGACGGATCCATGCCCGGCGACGTGCAGGCCCAGGCGCGCGTTGCTCTGGAAAACGTCAAGGGTGTTTTGGAGGCCGGCGGCGCGAAAGTCAGCGACATCGTAAAAGTCACGGTCTTTTTGGAAGACATCGCGGATTTCAAGGCGGTCAACGAAGTCTACGCGGAATTTTTCGCTGACGCCGCGCCCTTCCCCGCGCGATCCGCCGTGCAGGCCGCGGCGCTTCCGAAACCCGGAGCGAAACTGGAAATCGAAGCCGTCGCCGTCGTGGGATAACCGACGCGCCGGTCAACCAAGGCCCAACAGTCCGCCCACGTTGACGATGGCAAAGGCGACGATCCACGCCAGCGCGGTGCTGTACCCCATCGAGAAGGCGGTCCATTTCCAGGAATTCGTCTCACGTTTGATGGCGGCGATGGTCCCCAGGCAGGGTAAATATATTAACACGAACGCCATGAGCGCGTAGGCGCGCAGAGGCGTCAATTCCGATTTTTGCAAAGCCGCCTGAAGGTTTTCCGAACCGCCTTCATCCTCTTCGCCAAGGTAAAGGACGCCCAGCGTAGACACGACGATCTCCTTGGCGACGACTCCGGATAACAGCGCGACGCCGATTTTCCACTCGAAGCCGAGAGGACGGATCACAGGCTCCATAAAGCGTCCCAGGCGGCCGAGGTAACTGTTCTTTAACCTCTGCGCTTCCATGCTGATAGCCGGGTCGTTGAGTGAAATTTCCGGAGATTCGCCCTGCCCGTTGTTTGGAGGCGGCAAAATACCGGTTTCGACGGTGGCCGAATTTTGGGAATCAGCAGGCGGCAAAATTTTCGCCGGGCGTGGAAACTCCGTCAGCGCCCATATAACGATTGAACCGATGAGAATGATGCCGCCCATCTTTTTCAGAAACATTTTGGCGCGGTCCCACATGTGAATCATGGAGCTTTTCAGCGTGGGCATGCGATACGGCGGCAGTTCCATGACGAACGGCGAGGCTTCGGACTTCAAAATGGTTTTGGAAAACAGGCGCGCCATCACGACGGCCAGGACGACTCCGAGAAGGTAGATGGAGAACATCAAAGTCCCCGCGTTTTCTTTCGGGAAAAACGCCCCGGCCAACAGAACGTAAACGGGAAGCCGCGCGGAACAGGACATGAGGGGATTGATGAGGATTGTCAGGATTCGGTCTCTTCGTGTTTCCAGGGTTCGCGTGGCCATGATGGCCGGCACGTTGCAGCCGAATCCCAGAAGCAGCGGGATAAACGCCTTGCCGTGCAGGCCCAGCATGCGCATGACCCGGTCCATCAAAAATGCGGCTCTCGCCATGTAGCCCGAATCCTCGATGAGGCTGATGCAGAAGAAAAGGATAAGAATGTTCGGCAGAAAGACGAGCACCGATCCGACGCCGCCGATGACGCCGTTGACGATAAGGTCGCGGATGATGTTGTCGCCCAGAACGCTTCCCGTCCAATTCGCCAGCCGGCCCACGAGCATGTCGAGAAATTCCATGGGATAAGCGCCCGCCGTGAACGTCAGTTGGAACATTCCCCAGATCATCAGGAAAAATACGGGCAGGCCCAGGACTTTGTGCGTGATGATGTTGTCGACCAGGTCGGAATTGTTGGCCCGGCTTTGCGCGGGCGGCCTGTAAAACCCGCGGATGGCGCCGCTAACGAAACCGTATCGATACTCGGTGATAATCAGGCTCGGATCCTCTTTAAACAGGCTGTAAAGATGATCCCGTATTTCCGCGGCCGTATCTACGATCCGCTTCGCGTCTTCTCCCTTTTTCAAAAGCCGGTCTCTGAATTCGTAATCATTTTCCAGAAGCTTGACCGCCGCCCAGCGCGACGGCGTCGAATCGCCGATGATTTCCTCGAATTTGTATTCCTTGCGGATTTCTTCGATATGGGATTCGATCTCCTCGCCGTAAGGAATTTTCACGCCGCGCAGCGACGCTTCTCTTCCTTCCGCGACGCACAATGAAGCGTTGATCAGCTCTTCTATGCCGATTTCGCGGCTGCCGACGGTCATGACCGCGGGCGCGCCCAGCATGGATGCGGCCTTGTCCAGCCTGATTTTCGCGCCGCTTTTTTCGACGGCGTCATACATATTCATCGCCAGCACCAGCGGCAGATCCAGTTCCATGAGCTGCGTCGTCAAGAAGAGATTTCTTTCGAGATTCGAGGAGTCGACGACTTGGATCACCACGTCCCGGAGTGTTGTTGATCAGGTAATTTCTCGTAATCAGTTCTTCATGGAAAAAAGCCGAGAGGCTGTAAGCGCCCGGAAGATCGACGACGGCGATTTCATAATCGCCATGTGAGAAATGCCCTTCTTTTTTTTCGACGGTCACGCCGGGCCAATTGCCCACGTGTTGCCGCGATCCGGTCATGGCGTTGATAGGGTTGTTTTTCCGGCGTTGGGATTTCCGGCCAGAGCAAATGTGAGTTTCCGCACGCTCATAAAAGTCCCTTAGTTTTCTTTTTCTTCCAGGGGTTCCACGCGCACGAGGGGCCGCCTCGCTGCGGCGAAGCGAGACATGGGAGCCCTTGATGATAAATTCAATCGGGTCGAAGAGGGGGGCGTATTTCTTCACTTCGACAATCCTCGCCCGGGATGAAACCCATCTCCAGCATCCTGCGCGTGAAAGGCCCCCCCACCCCGAGACGGAAACGATGCGCACGCGGTCGCCTTCCTTGCAATCCTGCAGCGTCATTTCATCGGCGGCCAGACCGTGCTTCTGGAATCTGGCGAGCCAGTTTGCTCCGTTGGCGTTTTGCGCCGGGAATCCGTGTTGTCCGTGCATGAAATGTTGGTGGCGACGGCAGTGCCTTCCTCTGCGCCGGCGGCTTGGGGGAAAGCTTTTTTCAAGCATTCGCGTCACCAGGATACGATGCGCCGTGCCCTGGTCGATTTCCATTTGCGTGTCCTCGTGGAGTATCACGATGGGCCGTCAAAGGAGTTTTTGACGACTTGTATCTGATCGCCGATCCGAAGGCCCATATTCATGAATTTTTTCATGCGCCACTGAAGGCAGTTGAAAGAAGTGATAACGCCGCTTCCGCCGTTTTCCAGCATGGTCAAAGGAATTTCTCGGTTTCGGGTCTGCACGGAGGAATGAAACTCATCGTCGCCGGTGCGTCCTTCTTTCTGACATTGTTCGCAGATTCCCTCGATGCGCATGTGGTGACGGAGCATTTTGAATTTGTGTTGAAACGCCACGGACTCCTGCTCGGATTCTATTTCCGGGCTGTAGAACTCGATGACCTTGCCGCATGAAACGCAGACCATGTGATCGTGGTGCGCGTGTCCGTATATATGTTCGTAAAATACCTTGTTTTCGTCCAAAACGATTTTTCTGACGAGTTTGGCTTCGATCATCAGGCCGAGAATTTTCCTGAGTTCGTTCTCATCGATTTTGTTTTCCAGATTTTTGGCGAGCTGCTTGCGCGAGAAATGCGCGTGAATGGTGAAAACCGCCCGGCAAACAGCCTCGTGTTCCCAATTGAACTTGAGACCTTTGGATTCCAGATATTTTCTAAAATGGCTTTCCGGTGATTCCATCACCGATTCGAATTTATCCTGCATCATCTCCACCGAATTTCTCCCGATAGAATTTTTTCCTGGCAATTCGGGCAGATGCCGTGAATATTCAAAAAATAGCGGCGCACTTTATACCCGTAGCGCACAGCAATTTCCTCCTGAAGTTCGACGAGCTTTTCATCGCGAAATTCGATAATTTCCCCGCAAACATCACAGGTCAGATGATCGTGCTTGCGTTCTTCGAAAGCCACCTCGTAAATCTGTTCTTCGCGCCCGGCGGGGAATGGCGGCTTTGGCGATCAAACGCGCTTTGAGCAAGAGAGGAATAACCCTATAGACCGTGGATCTGCCCATGCCGGGGATTGCGCTTTTGCACTTTATCGAGAAGATCGGAGGCGGTGAAATGCTCCGAGAGATTCGATATCTCTTCGACGACGAGGCGACGCTCACGCGTCATGCGCAGTCCCTGATTTTCCAGGAAAGCTTTGAATGTTTCGAGTTCACACATGAAAAGTCCTTGTTGAGACTCAATCTCTATAAGAATGATACTAATTCCCATTAGAGTCAAGCCGATTTTTACTCTTTCATGAAAAATCGTCGCTGTTTTCAACCAAAAACTCTCATGCAACTCTTCGTTGACATCGACATTGGCCCGTGCGTATTATGTCGCGCCTTTATTGGGAAGGATTGATGAAGAAAAGAAATTTCATAGCTATTTCAACACTTTTTATCCTGATCGCCCTTTGCTGCCACTGCACGAGGGGTCAATGGGACGCACAAGACGATCCGCCCTGCTCGCTTTGGATAGAAGACGATGAAATCGACGGCCCGTATCACATGATCATGGGCATAGGGATGGGCGGCGTCGCGGCCCTGGATATCGCCCTGGACAATCCTGAATTATTCGGCGCTTCCGCCGCCCTGTCCTCGCCTTTGGACCTGCAAATCCTTTTGGCAGACATCGAGACGAAATTAACGAAATTCGACGACTGGTCTTCAACTCCGACCCGCGAGGATTACCTCCAATTCCTCAGCGATATTTTCATCGCCCTGGGCAATCCGGCATATATCAATCCGTCGAGCAAGTATTATCCTCCCGGCGTTTCGGCGAATGAATCGGTTACCGTAGTCGCCAATTTTATTTCCCCGGACAACGCCGACGGATCGCTGAACGCGATCACCTTCAGCGACGTCAGCGGCTACGTCGTGGATTTCCTTCTCGCACTGGACCAAAACAGCAACGGGATTCGGGACAGCGGCGAACCGATTTTGCTTCGCATGCATGAGCCTTTCACCGACGACAACAGCAACGGGATTCATGACGAAGGCGAAGCTTTTGAGGATTACGGCCTGGACGGCGTCGACGGCACCAACGACTACGGCGAAGGCAACGGCGACTACGATCTCAACCCGCAGATAGAGACCTGGCTGCGCCACAGCCCCGCCGCCATGGCGGGAAACGGGGAAATCAATACGGATTCCCGCTTTAAGGGCGCTATTTATATGGATTGCGGACGCGCCGACTATTGGAATTGCTCGCTTCACGACGGATTCCATGACCGATGACTTCGGATGCGGTTTACGAATCCGTCCCCACGCCGGATCCCTTTCACTGCCTGGAGTTTTCGACGGGCGTCTATGGCGATTTTTTCGGCAACTACCCCTACCCGACAAATCCCATCTGGTTTACGGAAAAAAATTCGGTGATTTACTGGGGACCCGAGTCCAATACATCGGATAATCATATGGGCAGCGAAAGCACGCAGATGGCCCGTTGGGCCGCATTCCCTGTCGTTTTTATCCCAGAGGATTCCCAACGGTTATTTCGGGGATGACGCCAAAGATTCCCCGGCATACTTTGAAACCCACGCCCTTCGACTCCCCGACGCTTGGCGAGGATGCGCTAGTTGCGTACTCGGTCCTTCTTCCCGCCGGATATTACGATAAGCGGAGCCGATGGAAGACATACCCTCTGCTCATCGTTCTTTTGGATCGTGACCAGAAAGTCAACGACGTTATCGAATTGGCGCGGGCGCAGGCCTATCTTGCTTCGGACGGCTACGCGCAGCAGGTCATCATGGTGTTTCTGGAAGGATTCCGTGATACAGAGGAAAGCGCCGGATATCACTTTTTCCTCGACCAGCAGGCCGATGATTTCGGCGGCGGAGATTACCGGGATATGATCCTCGGCGACTTGATTCCCCACATGGAAGACCGGTACAGAGCTAAAATACGTTTCGTTGACGATGGCGATTTATAGACTTTCGAGTATTCGCAAGGCCCGATCGGGCGACATGGCCGACATCATGCGTATCGAGCAGTCAGCCTTTCCGACGGCGTGGAGCGCAGAAAGCATCGAACAGCAGATTTCCAACGCCCGGGCGATATTTCTCGTGGCCCAAGCGGAAAAAGGGATCGCGGGATTTTCCTTGAACTGGATCGTCGCCGATGAAGTCCACATGCTCAAATTCGCCGTGGATTTGCGCTATAGGCGTCGCGGCATCGGGCGTTTGCTCTTTGAATCGACCTGCGAGGCGGCGATCCCGCTAAAAGGCCGGATCATTTGGCTGGAAGTTCGCGATTCCAATACCGCGGCGCAGGATTTCTACAAGGCGATGGGCTTTCAAACAATTGGACGGCGAAAAGGCTATTACGGAGACACCGGCGAAGACGCCCTCGTCATGTTTAACAAAATCGGCGGCGTTTGATAAAATCCAACACCAACCGGTAATTCGGGAAAACAATTACGAATGAAAAAAGTGATCGCGAAAGTTGTCAGCCGCCGCCTGTTCGACGGCGGTTATTTGAGGCTGCAATTCGAGTCCGATGAAATTGCCCACGCCGCAAAGCCGGGACAGTTTGTAAACATCCTGACGAATCCTTCTTTAAAACCATACTTAAGGCGGCCCATCAGCATCGAGGACGTGGATAACGATAAAAAGACCGTTTCATTGCTGATTAAAGTCGTCGGCCCGGGGACGCAATCCCTGGAAAGCGCGCAGGTTGGAGATCAGCTTGATATCCTGGGGCCGTTGGGCAACGGATTCGATATGGATTCGCTTGCCCCAAACACCTTGCTGGTCGCCGGCGGCATAGGAGTCGCCCCGTTTCTTTATCTGTCGCGGACCGTTGCCGGGGGATCGAAAGAAATATTCCTTCATCTCTACGCCGGCGGCGCCTCCAAAGCAGATTTGCCTTCATGGGACGATTTCCATGGATTAACGGCGACGCGAAAAGCGGCCACGGAAGACGGTTCATTCGGCAAAAAAGGGCTCGTAACCGATGTTTTAAAAAACGATCTGGGAAAGTTCGATCCGAAGCAAACGACGATTTTCTGCTGCGGGCCGACACCCATGATGAAGGCCGTTTTCGATATCGCGATAGGATGCGGGATACCCTGCTTCGTCTCGCTGGAAACGACCATGGGCTGCGGCATCGGGTCATGCCTGGGATGCGTGGCGCAAATAAAAGATCAAGATGATGCCATCGATCATCTGCGTGTCTGCAAAGACGGCCCCGTCTTTGACGCTTCGCGTTTAACGTGGGAGGGGATGCGTTAATGGCTGATATGCGCGTTAAAATCGGCGAATACGAATTTGTCAATCCCGTCGGCGCCGCCTCGGGCACGTTCGCCTATGGAATCGAATACCAGGAGTTTTTCGATATCTCTAAAATCGGCGCCGTGTTCACCAAGGGTCTTTCCTATGAGCCGATCATCGGCAACGCGCCCCCTCGCCTTCACGAAACCGCATCCGGACTGCTGAATTCCATCGGCCTGCAAAATATCGGCGTCGAGGCGTTTTGCGCGGAAAAAATGCCGCTTTTACGCGAAGCAAACGCCACGGTCATCGCCAATGTTTTCGGAAGCGACGCCGACGGTTACAAGCGCGTCGTCGACCGCCTGGAACGCGAAGACGGGCTGGCGGGTTACGAACTCAATCTTTCCTGCCCCAACGTCAAGGCCGGCGGCATTTCATTCGGCACCGATCCAAAGATTGTTCGCGCGTTGACCGCGCAGATTCGTTCGATGACAAAACGCCTGGTCATCGTCAAACTAACGCCTAACGTCACGGACATCATCCCTATCGCGCAGGCCGCCAAAGACGGCGGCGCCGATGCGATCAGCGCCGTCAATACGCTTCTCGGCATGGCCGTCGACCTGAAAAAGCGCCGCCCGGCGCTGGCCAACGTGTACGGCGGATTGTCCGGGCCGGCCATAAAACCGGTGGCGCTTCGTGTGATTCATCAGATTTATCAGAAAATAGACTTGCCTTTGATTGGGATCGGGGGTATACGCGACGCAAAGGACGCCTTGGAATTCATGGTTGCGGGAGCCACAATGGTCCAAATCGGCGCGCAGAATTACAGAGATCCGTTTTCCACTTTGAATATCGCGCGGGATATGGAAAAATATCTCGACGATCACAAAATCCCTTCCGTTGCCGAGATGACCGGAAGCCTGATAAGCTGATCCTACGAAAAAATCTGGGAGTGAGGGCAATGCAGATAAAACCGTTCCAAGAAATTCCTGCGCAGCAGTTCGACGACGACCAAATGAAAAAAGTGAGCATGCGCATTGCCGTAGGCGCCGAGCACGGCGCCCCGAATTTCGTGATGCGTGTTTTTTCCGTCGAACCCGGCGGCTACACAACGCACCACTCCCATGAACACGAACATGAAGTGTTTTTCCATTCCGGCAAAGGATGCGTTTTGTACAACGGCGAAAAACACGAAGTGGAAGCCGGGCACGTGGCCTTTATCGAACCCCATAGCGAGCATCAGATTCAAAACACCGGAGACACGGCGCTGACCTTCGTTTGCGTGGTGCCTTTACAAAAAATTCGTTTGTAGATTTCATGCATTAACTAAAGGGGCGCTACCGATTAGCAATGAGGTCAGATCATGAGGAAAAAAAACACGTGGAGAAAATCCGTCCTTTTCATCTTACTTTCGCTTACGGTCATGCTCTTTTATACGGGCTGTCAGGGCGACGATGACGATGACGACGATTCCTCCGACAACGCAACCGATGACGATGACACGCAAGACGACGACAGCGATGACGACCAGGAACCCGCTTTTCAATTAGGCGCCGCGCGCATCGACGTGTCTCCGGCCGACGATTGGCCCCTGAAGATGGGCGGTTACGGCACATATTTTCTGTTGGAAAGCACGTGCCGATGGTCCACCGGCACGCATGATCCGCTTTACGCCACGGCTATCGCATTCGACGACGGAAAAGGCGAACCGATCATCCTCATCCATTTCGACATGGTGGGCGTGATCACCACGGATATCATGAAAATTCAAGACGGCATCGCGCAGGAACTGGGCATTGCGCCGGAGAGGATCGTCGTTTCGTCCAGTCACACGCATCACAGCCCGGACGGCATCGGCATCTGGGGCGTGCTTCTGCCTCCCGTTCCCGGTCGGGATGAAGATTTCATGCAAACGCTCGTGGATTACGGCGTCGAAGCCGGAGTTAAAGCCTACCAGGCGCGTCAGCCCGCCGTTTTATCCTTCGCCACCGGCGTCGAAGCCGACATGCATTACAACTCCAACGACGTTCTCGATCCCGGCGCCAAGACCGACGACGCCATGACGCTGATGAAGGTCGAAACGCCCGACGGGGACCCGATCGCCACGCTCATGGAATGGGGTTGCCATCCCATGGTGATGGGACCGCAGAATACGCTGCTGTCTTCCGATTTCCTGGGACCATACTACCGCCTCATGGATGAGGAAGTCGGCGGAATCAACATGTTCGTCAACGGCAATCTGGGCGCGTCGATTCACCCGATCAACCCTTACGATCCCTTCGATTACACCGGACGCGACTGGGGCACCTGGGAAGATGTGGAAAACTTCGGGCGCGTGATCGCCGACGACGCGCAGGAATTGATGGAAGAAACGGAAGTCGCGACCAACACCAACTTGTGGCTTCGCTCGATAGAATTCGAATCGAATAATGACAACCTGTTTTTCGCTCTTGTAGGCAGTCTTGGACTGATCCCACGCGATATCCCGGCGTATCACAAGCCGTCGACCACGACGATTACCGCATTTGCCGTCGGTCCCGTGCAATTCGCCACGGTCCCCGGCGAACTCGTGCCGGATATCGGCCTCATATTGCGGGAAATCATGGGATCCGAGCACCAGTTCATGATCAATCTGGGAATGGACTGGGTCGGTTACATTATGCTGCCGGAGCAATACACCTCGCTGGCGTATATCTACAACTCTCTTCTCAGTCCCGGACCGCTTGCGGGACGGGATGTGATCGACGCGTACCTTTACATGTACGGATACGAACAATAATCGATCGTCAATTGTCCGTAATGAGCGCCACGCCCGGTTCAACCTGAGGAAAACGTTCGAATACCTCGGGATCGTGACTCGGGACGACGCGGCTAAGATCGTTGTCCACCAACTTCGCAATATTCCGCAGGGCTTCGACAGAGCCCCGCGGATTCAAAGTCTGACCGCTTGCGACGGGTCCGTCGAAGTTTTCGTACAGGCCGCCCACATCCGAGGCCAGAACCCAAATCCCGTTTTTGTTTTTCACGACGACGTACTGAAAGTTTCTGGTATGCAATCCCTGCCGCACCACGACGACGCCGGGAAGAACTTCCTCGATTCGCTTCGTCCAGCGCATCCTCCCCTCTTTTTCCGCGTTTTCCAAAGAACTCGTGATGACCGGAAATTTTGAGCCGAATTTTTTCAGTGCGGTTTTGAATTCTTTTTTCGGCATCCAGACTTTGGCTTTCGGAAAAAGAGTCAGTCCGCCGACGTGGTCCCAGTGCCTGTGCGTGATGACGATATTGGAAACCCGGTCGGGAGCGATTCCCAGCGCCGCTAGAGCGGCAACCGGATTCCTGTAATCGACGACCTTCCATTTTGCCTTCATCTTTTCGCTGATAAATCCGGTGTCAACGAGAGTGACGCCGTTTTTGTTTTCGAGAATCTGGAAGGAAAATGCAATCGGTATGCGATCGGTCTTCTCACCTTTTTGAATAAATAATTTACGCTTGGCTCTTTGCGTCGCGCCGACTTTGACGGAATAGATTTTGTACGAACTCGTTTTCGCTTTGGAAACGGCGGCCGAAATTTGATCGAAGTTTATTTTTAAAGACGGGTCGTCGGTAACGATCTTTTTTTTATTTTCCTTTTGGCTTTCGACTTCGCCGTTTTTTGGCGCAGCTTTTGTTTGTTTATTTTCCGTCGAGGTCTGCGTTTTAAACGAAGAACCGTTTGTGCAGGAAACGCAAAGTAACGCGACAACCGTCAAAATGGATAATTTCAGTCCGTATCCAACGACTGTGGCCTTTACCGGCGTTGAAACAGTCATCTTTCTTCCTTCTTCGTTAATCCCGGCGGTTTCAATCCGGCGATATTTTTTTCTTTCATCCTGTAATCGCGCGCAAATTAGGCACTTTGCGATCTTGGCACATCACAGGGCATCTGTTAAGATTCGGCGGATTGATTTTTGGAGAATGCTTCGTTGACGGAAAATAAAAAGAATAAAGCGAAAATCGGATTATTTTTTGCCGCGTTTGCGCTGATTTTGGCGGCGGGCGTGTTGCTGGCCCTTTTATTCGGGCGCAATGTTCTGCTTTCCATGAAATTCGGCGTCAATAAAAAAACGCCTTTCGAAGATATGTTCACCATGCAAAAGCTCGAGTTTCCGGCGATGCCGCGGGAGCATCGCGAGGCCTTCGGCGTGGGCGTCCTGCACGACGACGCCCCCAAGGAATGGTGGTATCTCAACGCGCATCTGCTGGACCAGTACAACCGGCGCTATACGCTCATGATGGCCCTTCTCAAGGACAACAAGTTTTACGGCATCCTGTCCGATATTGAAAATAAATACGCCGTCGCCCTGGCCATGCCCGAGGTGGCGGTGCATCACGATCCGGCGCGCCGCATCTTCCAGTCCGGCCCCGCAAAAATTACTCAGCCGGAACCGAAATACCTTTGCTACGATTTTACTTTCGACAAACCGAATCTCGCCCTCGATCTTACGCTTTGCGCCAACAAACCCCCGATGGCCGTGGGCGGTACGGGAACGATCGCCATGGGAGAAGGCGGAATCAGCAAATACTACTCGCTGACCAATATGTCGGTCAGGGGTACGGGACGTCTCAAGGATCAGTCGGCCGAGTTTCGCGGACGCGGCTGGATCGACAGGCAGTGGGGCGACTGGAACGACGACAATTTCGACAGGTGGGACTGGTTTTCCATCAACCTGATGAATCAAACGGAAATTCTGCTTTTCCGTTTTTGGAAAGACGACCGGATCGTCCATAAATTCTGCGACGTTCATCAACCCAACGGCGTCACCGCGCATCATGTGGATTTCACCGTGAACACGACGGCCTCATGGACATCCCCGAAAACGCATGTCAAATGGGATACGGGATGGGTGATTAATCTGCCGGATTTCGCGGCGCGCTTCACGGTCAACGCCGATTTTGAAAATCACGAAGTGGAAAAGGTGCTCTGGGAAGGCGGCGTCAAAGTCGCGGGCCGATGGCAGGGAACCGACATCAGGGGCCGGGGCTTTTACGAAGCCCGCCGTCGCGCCTGGTGATGAGCGCGAGAGATTATAAAGATTGAACTCAGTCCTTCTCGCCCAGGTCGTCCAGGTCCGTTTCCGCGGTTAGATCACAGTTCGGATCACAGTTTTGCGGCGTGAAATAACCGATCCTGTCAAACGGCCTGTTGACGCTCGATGTGACGTTGCTCAAGTGGGCGCTGACGCGCTTGAGGTAACGCGCATAAAGGACCAGGGGCACGGCTTTTGGAGTGGCGATTTTCGTGTCCTTGCCCAGGGCCTGCATCATGTTTTCCATGGTGTGGTTGACCTGCCCATGTTTTTCCATGGTCTCCTGAGCGACGTGATGAGCCTCTCTTTTGATGGCCTCGATGCTCATTTCAAACATGTCGCGCACCGTCGAGGTCGTTCCTAAAAGGATTTCCGTATAGGGCGGCATGTTATTGCAGACTTCATAAAGTTCCGTGAGTTCGAAAATGTTTTTCGAATAGTCGCCGATTCTTTCGATATCGTTGATGATCGTCGTGAGAACCAGGGACGCGAGCAGTTCCTGCGCCGGATTGATGGAAAGATGCTGCAGGACTTTGCGGCGGACGCCGATTTCCATGGCGTTGATTTCCTTGTCCATGGCGTAAATGTCGAAATCGACGGAACGCCCCTCCAAAAACAGATCCGAAACCGCGACGAACATGTGATTCGTTTTGGCAAGCATGCGCTTTGTATCTTCGAAAGCAGTTCGAATCAGCGAGTCTTTTTTCCAAAAGTCCAGGAGTTTTCTAAGCATGTTTCACCTCGTCAAGAAGATGAGCAGCAGGGGAATAATGTAGAAAGTCGTAACGATGAAAATGAGAGCAAGAGGTCTCCATCTGGCCGAATACTCTCCAAGCATTTGACTGAGTTTGATCGGCAGAGATCTTAAAGGGTAAAATATTAAGGAGCCGGTCACATTAAACATCAGATGTGAAAAAGCGATGGTCACGGCGGCCGGACTGCCCGTCGAGAGCGCGGCGAGAATCGCCGTGATGGTCGTCCCGATATTGGCTCCCAGCGTATAGGGAAAGAACTGGTTCACCGTAAGAATTCCCGCGCCGATCATTGGTACGATAATGGAAGTAGTGATCGATGAACTCTGGACGACGGCCGTCAGGATCATGCCGAAAACAAAGCTTCTAACGGGGGACTGAAATAAAACGTTGTTGATGACGTTTTCCACGCGCCCCACGACGATTTTCCTGATGACTTTAACGAACATATTTAAGGAGATAAAAAGAAGCGTCAAAGACAGGACGAGAATCACGACGCCCGCGGGTATATTGGACAAACCGACCGTGTCGGTGAAAAAGTGCTCAACAAATTTTGAGACAGGTTTTACAATGACTTTAAGCGGGCTTAAAAGCTTGAGACCGCCGATGCCTTCAAAGGCGCTTTCAAGGTAATACGCCACATGTTTCAAATATCCGGTCATCATCTCCAGAGGCAGCAAAACGATCACTGTCAGCAAATTGAAAAAATCGTGAACCGTTGCGCCGGAGATCGCTCTTTTGAATTCCTCGCGGCGGGAGATATGCCCCAGGGACACCAGCATATTGGTAACGCTGGTTCCTATATTCGCTCCCATGATGATGGGAATGGCGTTTTCAATGGTGATGGCGTTGCAGGCCACGAGACCGACAACGATGGAAGTAGTGGAAGAAGAGCTTTGAATTATACTGGTCGATAAAATGCCGATAAACAGACCGACCAATGGGCTGGCGGTAGTTTTAATAAGACCTTCGGCAAAGCCCTTGCCGAAATATCTGAAAGAGACGCCAAGCAACTCGATGCTGACGAAAAAGCAGTACAGAATCCCAAAAACAAAGGCGACGGTAAGGATGTTCTTATAAACTGAGGATTTTTCCGGCTCAATAAACGATCTTAGCCAATTGCCGAATTGCTCAGTTCTTGTTGCATCTTCTGCTCTTTGATTTCTCATGGCCTCGTTAGCGTATCTTATTGAATTTATTGACTATTTGTTAATTCCCGATCCTTCGGGAGGCCAAGCAGGCGAAACTTAGCATAAATGCCCGGAAAATGTTAGCCCAATATTAACGCTAACTGAAATCTAACAATATCCATTGCCGTTTTGCCTGTAGAATTCATAATTTTCAAACTTTGTGGCTTTTTCCGGCAAATCCTTTAGTCTGATCTTCATGGATGTCACGCAGAAGAAAACGGGCGATCCCCGCGGAATAATTATTCAGGTTTTCTTCATATTCGCGGTTACAGCCGCGGCTATAAAATCCGGCGAACGACTGCTTGAAGCCGTCAACCTTGCCCAATACTTCCGATCCTTTACGGCCGTATTGCTGATCGGCATACCGTTTATTTTCATTCGATGGACCGATATCAACGGATCGATACTCGGTTTCGGGCGAATCAGGGCAAAAACCGACATGCGGCCGGCGCTTTTTATCGGATTGCCGGTCATTGCCTTATACGCCGCCGCATGGATCGGATATCAATATTATTATCGGAATCGACAATTCATTTTTCACTGGGATATCGCTCTCATTTTGGTCGTCGTGGAGCAGTTGTGCCTGGTTTCGTTGCCGGAGGAATTATTCTTCCGGGGATTTCTCCAGGGTTTGCTGACGCCTCCCGATCCGGACCGCCAAAGCCATTTCAAAGCCTTTTTCACGCTGCCGATTATTATGCCCGCGATATTATTTGCCGCGGCCCACTTCATAACCGAGCCGAAAGCATTCAGGCTGGCGACGGTGTTTCCCGCGATGCTCTTCGGCTGGCTGCGCAACCGCTATCATTCCATCTGGCCCGGCGTGATGATTCACGCGGCCGCCAATGTCGCCGTTTTTCTGCTTCAAAACAGCTTTCAATAGCAGTTAGTGATTCGTGGATGGAGGCCGGCGGCGATTCTTACTTGATAACCAGAATCGATTTGATCAACTCGTGCACTTTCGGCGATACGACCAATCCCGCGTGGTTCGTCGATATCAGGATATTGCGGGCGCCTTCCAGCACGCAGCGGTTGGACCCGACGACGCCGTCGTTATTGGCGATGATGCTGACGATTTCAACTTCCGGCGGGATGGGGCCTTCGTGCAGCGATTTCAGAAAAGAACTGCCCGGCAGAAGTTGCCACACGCCTTTTCCGAGAATTCCGGTCCATGGCAAAATGATGATGGAAGCCCACGCGATGGGCGCTCCGAGATAAGGCGTTCCCACGGTCACCAGGCGGCGGACTCTTTGCGCCCCGCCCTTGTGTTTGATGTAATTCAAAGCGATAAGGCCGCCCATGGAATGGCCCACCACGTTGATTTGATCGATCCCGAAGCTTTCGCATATTTTTTCGATTTTTCCGGCCACAATATCCGATGATTTTTCGATGTCGCCCAGGTTCAGCGCTCCGAGAGTCAGCGATATGACCGGAAATCCCAACTTTTTAAGATAGTTTTCCAAAAGGAGCATGGCGTTTCGCGTCCCCAGAAAACCGTGAATGATCAAAGTCGGCCGGCGGTAACCGGAAGAGGGCTGGCCGAACTCTTTCTCTTCAATGCCGTTGCCCTTGATCTCATGGCTGAAGTAATTGAGCCCGTCCACGATAGTCTGCGTGGCGATGCGCCGCGTGCGATCAAGCCTTTTAATGCGCTGCGTGATGGTGAGAGGCCTCTCCTTCAAACGCACGAAGTCCACTTCGACGCCTCGTATGTCGCGGTCGTGCTTGCGTGGACCGACATGCGCGACGCGCCCTTCGCCGCGATAGGAGAGAATATCGTCGTTAAAGGTGAATTCGATGTCCACGAGAGCGCCGATGGGCCAGGTCTGATCCGTTTCGATAAAAATGTATTGCTTGCAGATCAGGGCTTTATCGGCCAGGACGTTGCTCGGTCCGCGGCTGATGAGAATTTTCGCCCTGATTTCAACTTCGATTTCAGGAAGCGACTGGTATATATGTTCGCGATGATCGTATCGGGCGCTCATGGTCCGGCTTGACCCCTACGGAAAAAATTATGCGCGAAATCCGAATAAATCTTCCGGATTGACATCAAAATCGATTCCGAGAATTCTGGTCAGGATCAGCATGATGCAAGACAGGGCGACCAGAAGAATCAGCAGGGAAGCCAGCGTAACGCCGCCGAGTATGGTAATGGCGATCAGGCTGGCGCTGGTCACCAGGACCGTGATCATGCCTTTGTCGCGAAACGGAGGTTCGGGCTCGAATAAAATCACGGCTTTGCCGACGTCGCCCGCTTTCTCCCTGGCGTCATCCAGAAACTTGTAAAATTTATCGAACAACTTTTTATCTCCCCATCATTGCAAATCGTTTCACTTTATTTCGTTTTCGCGGATAAATCCGTCGACATCATTAATAAAAATACGCGCGGCGTTCGTCAATTCCGTTTCGTCGGGGTCCATGTAACGTAAGGCCTTCTGAATATCCAGCGAATCCAGGCGGCGGTCAAAGACGTCAGGATAATTACGTAAAATGCGGCCAGCCTGGACGCCTTGCCGAAAATTTTCGACATTCCGCTTGCGGGACGCCGTTTCTTTCCCATCCATCCGGCCGCGGCGATCAATCCCGCGATGCCCAGCCAGTAGCAGAATATCTGGACCGACAATATCGAAAAAAACACCCAGTGCGTCCTGGACAGCCCCACGGCTCCGGCCAGAGCGAAGCCGGCGAAAACCGGAGCGGACCAGCGGAGTATCTTATGCGCGCCGAGTTGCAGGCGAACGCGGCGCAGGCCTTCGGGTTTTTCATTCTTAAACGATTCGCAAATACTGAACAAGGCGCCGGTAAACGTTCTGACCTTTCTCAGGAATTCGCTTTGCAGTCCCTCCGTCCGCTTCACGAACGCCACGGCGCCTTCCGCGATCACGACGCGAAATCCCCTGGAGACGACGTGCAAGGGGACATAGAGGTCGTCGACAGCTGTTTCCGGCACATCAGGCCTTAAAAAACGGCGTACGCCGAAAAGGCAGCCGGAAACGCCGAGCAGCGTTCCGGTTTTTTCAACTTCCAGTCGACGCAGCCAAACCTCGAAGCGGCTGTAAATTCCCGCCCCGGCGGATCGATCTTGAGTATCGAGGGCGATGCTGGCGTCCTCGCCGGTCACGCATCCGACCGTCGGGTCGCGAAACTCATCGGCAATGCGTTCAAGGGCTCCTTCATCCAGGAGCACGGCGGCGTCGGTATGGATCAGGATTTCGCCCGTAGCTTCTTTCACCGCCTGATTTTGAGCCAGACTTTTCCCTTTGCGCTCAGGCAGTCTGATCAGTTTCAGCCTATCGCCGAAACCATCCATGTTGCTTGCCAGTTCATCGGAACCGTCGTCGGATGCGTCCGATACGACAATGATTTCGTATTTCCCGGGGTAATTCTGAGCATAAATATTTCGGATTTTTTCTTCGATGAATTCGGCGCCGTTGTAAACCGGAACGATGATGCTCAAAGCGGGCCGATTCGCAAGAGGTTCTTTTTCCGGTTTTCGGCGCCTGGGCATGATTTTTAAGATCAGGGGATATCCCACGTATGGGAAAGCCAGGCCGATGACGCCGGATAACAATAGAATAAAGAATAGAATCTTCATGAGACGCTTTTCTTGTCTTTTTGAAAAATCTGATCAAAGACGCCGCGAAACCAATGCACCGCGACATCCACCAAATGCGCCCAGGTGCGGTATAGAATGAAGTTCATCCTGTCGCATCGGGCGCTGAAAAACACTCCGGATAATCTGAATAAGCCGTTTTCCATGGCCGAAATGATCCCCGTTTCGTTAAACTGGCTCGCATACACGCGCATCGAGGCCAGGCGACTTGCTCCTTTGGCGGACGGGTCCATGCCCATGAACGCTCCGAGATAAGGAGAACGCTCCGTCGCGACGGCATAATCGTCCAGCAGGATCGTCGGCGGTCCGTAGGGGCCGTGTTTGTTGATATTCCATATCAGAACACCGTTGATCTCATCGATGATATCCGGATTATTGGGAATTGCGCCCGGCCTGATGCGGCTCCAGACCGCCATGGCGCCGCTGTCCCTGATCTGCCGGATTAAATCGACGGGATTCTTGGCGACGAGCAGGGTGCGCATCCCCATGGCGATGATGTGGATGTTCGAAAAGCTATATTCAAATCCCGGAATAACGAGAAACTGATCGGTGCATTCCCGGGCGCAGTTTTCCACGAACTTGTCCACGGAATCCGGCGTCATCCCGTCGGCGGGCCTTGCCGTGAAAGCGAATCGAAATCCTTTTTTCTGTAAAGTTTCCCGAAGAGCCTCGACACAAATATCCCGGTCGTCGGTCGTGGATTCCTCCACGAGTATCGTGCCTCGATAATCGTAGGGTCCCATGCGGAATCTGGAAAGCAGGTTATGCCGAAACTTTTTCAGCCACTGGCGTATAAAGCGATTGCGCATGATGTAATACGGCTTCGGATCATTGAAAGCCTTGTCTTCAACGTACGTCGAGTCGGATTTATTTTCCGACAGAAAATTGGCAATGGCCTGCGTGACACTGGGTTGCTGATCGTCGGAATAAAACCGTTTTTTGCCGCCGAAAATGTAGCTCAATAAATGCAGCGCGTCGCCGACCAGCCAGCGTGAACGGATTCCGTATCGGACGACCGTTTTCTTTTCAATTTTTTTTCCAAGCGCCGAGTCCACCGCAAGGCACGGCATATCCAGGCCGGCGTCCACGGCCGTCTGAAGCGATTTCCAGAAATGCGGGCTGACTTTCAGCAACACCGGTTTCCCGCCGGGCAGATCCCGCATGAACTCCACCATCACGGGGCCGTCCATGCCGATTTTACTTAAGTAAAGGCGGGATAACTCCACGACTTTCGGATCGGGCTCCGCGGCTTGCCTGAGCACCGACGGATTTCCTTGCGTATTGAGCCATCGGATTCGCTTCTGGCCGAATTCAGCAACCGGTTTGCCTTTTTTGTAAATCGCGTAATAACGCTCGACTTCACCGTGGAGTTGCGATTGCACCAGGCCGGGCAGAGCCTCGGGGGGAATGGAGCGTATAAGGTAGGAAAGCTCGTCCAGGTTGCGCGCTTTCATGACCTCGATTTTCACCAAAGTGTCCTGGCGGCGGACCATGGATCTTTTGGGTTTTAAAAATACCGGAAAAGAAAAGGAAATACTGGGCAGTTCATTGAAGTTTTGGATCGCAATCTGCTTCGGCGTGGCGATGCCGATTTTTGCCGCCTCCTCAAGATATTCCGCCCGGTCGGCCAGAAGCCGCAAAACTTTCTTTTTAGCGATCGGAAGCGCCGCCAGTTTCGATAATTCCGTCAGATAAGGCTCTATTGCGGCAATCGAGGCATCCGTGCAGGGAACTATGGCGGCCAGATCGTCACCCGAAGCCCGTTCGAGAATCATCTTGGCGAAAGCGTCGGGGTTGTTGACGGGCGAAGGAACAAGCAAAGCTTCGTTGGCGTACGTGGACATGAAGGATATCGCGTCGGTCCGCGATCCCGCCACGCCGACAAGCCATCCCGCCTTTCCCAGGCTGCGCGTGATGACGAGGCAGGTGCGCGTGTCCCCGTCGAGAACAAGAACTCTTTTTCTTTCGGCGAATTTGGAGGTCAAATCCCGTCTCCGTCGATTTGCCGATTCCGCTTCATTTTATGCGCCCGCAAGGCCGGAAAGAAGATAATCCAGGCTCGACGCGGAAGGCGCCCCGCCCTCGTGGACGGTGAAACGCGGCAAGGTATACAAATCCCGGCCGAGATTCGCAAAACCCGGATTCACCGTCACCGCGCAAGAATACCCGCTTCGCCGGACTTCTCTGACCACGACTTCGTTGTGATCTCCGTTGGGATAGGCGAAACATTCCGGCCGATATCCCAGTTTATCCTGAATGATTTTCATGCTCATCGAGGCTTCATAGGAGCATTCCGATGCGCTTTGCGTCGTCATAATGGCATGCGAGGTCGAATGGGAACCGAATTTCATGCCCGCGGCGAACATTCTTCGTATTTCCTCCCAATTCAATACCTTGCGCCTCGGCTGCGTATCGACTTCCCCCAGAAACTCCAGAAACCGAATAATCGTTTCGATATTTTCCATGGAATTGTATTTCATCCCGGCGATGATCCGCGTCATCAGAAAATCCAGAGGGGGATCTTCGCCCAGAATATCCATCACGAAAGACGCCTCGGCCGGCATATGCTCGTCGGGAAACGCCCTGATGAGTTTTGCCTGTCTCTGATGGATTTCCCATATGGCTTCCTCGGCTCGGGCCGTCCAATATTCACGGCCTGAGTCGATGTAATCCGTGGCCAGGAAAATCGTGGCGCAGATTCCGAATCGCTTCATGATCGGGAAAGCGACCTGATAATTATCCAGCCAGCCGTCGTCGAATGTCACGACGGCGCAAGGCCTTTGCGGCAATTCTCCCGTCAGATAACCTCGTGTGTAATCCACCAGATCGATAATCTGAAAACGCGAAGAGAGCCATTGCATGTGCGCGGTGAAGGTATCGGAAGATACGGCCATCCCCGGCTCATACCTGTCGATATCGTCTCCCACGACCCGGTGATAGGACAATATGGCCACTTTGCCCTTTTTGATGCGCCGCGTGACGGCAAAGACCCCGCACGCGGACAGAGGTTTCGCACTCACGCGCTTGATGAGTTTTTTCAGCCCCAGTCTGCTCATGCCCCCGCCGTTGTCACATTGCGAATAATTTTCGCCATTTTGGCGATTTCGGATTTCGTCACACCCGCCTGCGTCGGCAGGGTCATGATTCCTCTGGCGATTTTTTCGGCTCCGGGAAACGGCCGCAAATCCAGTTTCATATATTCATGCGCCTCTTTGACCTTGTGTATGGCTTTTGGGTACATGGCGGATGCTCCCAATCCCCTGGTGGTCAGTTCAAAGATGACCGCATCGCGATCGGCCGGGTCTTCGAATATCAAGGGAAATCTCAAATATGCCGGCACGATTCCTTCCCTGGGCCTGGGGATGAGTATTCCGGGCATTCCCTCCAGGTTTTCAAAAAGAAGACGGGCGTTGTTTTTCCTCGTTTCGATAACCGATTCCGCCAAATCCAATACGGCGCCGGCCAGAGCGGCGCATCCCGAATCCAGGCCGCTTTCCTTGAATCCGGGATCGAATATCGACTGGCCAAGCCGGACAAAGGGCATCAATCGAACAACGCTGAAAATTCTGGGGCGCAACGCCACGGCGGCGGCGAGGCTTTTCAGGGCGATTTTCCAGGCCGGCGCGTCATTCGGCTCGGGTGCAAGATTTTTCATGGCGGCGCCCAGCGCGCGGCCGCGCGTCACCAGCACTCCCCCGCCGAGGGCGCCGGCGGGTTTTCCCTTGCTGAAACTGAAAAGACTGACATCTCCAAATGATCCGGCAGGAATGCCGTCAACGGTCGCGCCGAGACTTTGCGCGGCGTCTTCGATCACAAAGAGATGGCTTGGCTCGCAGATTCGTAAAAGCTCCGGCATGTCCGCGGGAATTCCGAACAGCCCCGGAGATATAACGGCCACCACATCGTCGGGCGGAGGGCGGACCCTGTCTTTGTAATCGTAGTTTAAGGTTTCCGGCAGAATATCCGCCGGGTAGATCCGCATTCCCGCCTTGGCGATGGCTGCGGCGACCGAGTAGCAGAAATAAGCCGGGACGATGACGCCCTTGCCGCGCCTGGTGGCGGCTATCATTCTTAAAACGGCGGCAAGGGCCGCCCTGCCCGAGTTGAAGGCGATCGCCGACTCGCCGCCGAACATTTCCGCCAGGCGGTTTTCCAGGATTGAAACGGCGTTTGAATCAGCTTTGAAAACACGCAAGGCCGTCTTCAACGGATAAATCGTGCTGACGGGAGGAAGGCGTTTTAACATGGATTACGGCAAGCGTCGCGCCAACGCAGGTCCGATAATACGGGTGAAACATAAAGGCAATCGTCGCCAGATTTTTACGGCCAATGCAAACTTCGGATTGTCCGGATTCAAACCGGGCATTTCGCTGTCTCCGATCAATTGGTAGGACCATGGAAGGGTTTTGACTTCCACGCCCCAGTATTTCTTGAAATTCTGATGCGATGAATCCCTGGTGCTTCGTCCAAGATCAACGCTCGCGCATCCCTTTTCGCAGGCGTCTTCGATGGCCGCCCAGTTCAGCGCCTGCACCGGCGCATACTTCATGCGGTCTTTTCGGGACGCCGCCCAAACGAAATAGCATGTTTGTTGATCGAAAAACACCAGTTTTGCTCCGATCAGTTCACCTTTTCTTCGCGCAATATAAATATGCGCCTCGCCGGGAAATGCGTCGAGGATATTTTTAAAAAACTTTTTCGAAATGACGGGCGTTCCCAGATCGCGCAGATTGCGGGAGTACATGGCGTAAAATTCATCGAGATATCCGCTTCCCTTGTCGATGACGACATCGTTTTTGCCCGATTTGCGAATTTTATTCCGGACGTTTTGGTGAAGCCGGGAAAATACGGCTTCGGAGCCTCCATCAAGGGAGATCGTGCTGACGACTTTTCTGTCGGAAACGGGAAGATCCAGATCAAGATCAAAAGCCTGGCGCAACTCCACGTAACGCAGGTTCAAGTCGCGCGCCAGGGATTCGGATTCTTCGGCGAGCGCATTTTGAACTTTAAGTGAGTCCGCCAGCATCCCTCCGATATTTAGAAAAGGCAGGCTGACGGCCATTTTCCCGAAGATTCCTGTGTTTAAGACGAAAATCGGCAGCACCCCGCAAACGCAATCTTCGTCCACGGCCATGAGATAATGCGGCGTATGCCCGGCGGAATCCCGGATGACATCGCGCCAGGCAGCCCGATGAAACAGGGTGCCGCGAGGATGCCCCGCCACGTATTCGTCCCAGATTTTTTCTTTATCGCTTGATATTTTTTCTATGTGCATCAAGTTTTCCGCTGTCAGCTATGCTCAAGATCGGTAATGCGCTTTAAAATTATGGTCAAAGTGCTCAGAATGTACAAATTGGGATAATACGTCACCGACAGGAATGCTCCCGAAACTAAAAAACCCACCAGTCCCGTGGTGAGGGCGTCGGCTAAAAAATGTATTTCCATCTGCTTGGCGGGATCGGAAAATGCATAATAATGGATGCTTCTTTGCTGCTTGAGCATAAGAAAGCACAGGCCTCCCAAAAAGAATACTCCGAATAATCCCAGTTCCCCAAGAGCCTGAAAATATAAACTGTGCGCCTCGCGCCAATTGGCCGCCACCGCGTCGAAGGGTTTGTATTTCGTGCCGTATGCAGTGGCGAAAGCCCCCGCGCCGACGCCGAACAAGGGTTGGTCCCGGAACATTTTAATTCCGGCTCCCCAGGCGTCGAGCCTGCCCATGGCGCTTTCGTCTTCTTTGTAGTCCGTGATTCCGGCCATTCTATCGACGAACGTCTGCGGCGCCAACAAAATCAAAGCGACAGCGCCGATGAAAAAAACAATGACCCCGACGATAATTCCCTGCTTAAATTTCTTGGTCCGCCAGATATAGAACCAATAGGCCATCAAAAACACCGCGACGGAGCCGAGCATTCCGCCGCGGCTGTACGTGGCCACGACCGCTATGAGAAAGACGACGGCAACGCCGGCCAGAATCAGACGAATCCAGAAGCCTTTTCTGGAAAGAAACTGAAATACCACGAGCGGGAGGATGCAGTTCAGCGCCAGGGCGAAGTCGTTGCCGTCGCCGAGAAAGCCGCCGGCGATTCCGCTGGAGCCGCCGTTGTGAGCGACTTTTTGTCCCGTAACCCAAAGCACGAAGTTTACGGCGCCCAGTATCGTCAGCGGCGCGATAATGCTCCAAATGGTGATTTTGAATTTTTTATAATTGTCCACGATATGCGCGATCAGAAAAACCATGACCAGAATTCTGCACATATCCATGAAGCGCGTCAGGGAGTAAGAGCGGTAATAAGACTCCAGAATGGAAAATGCAACAGCGAGCAGAATTCCAAGGATAAACACGAACTGGGGATTTTTAATGATCTTGGTATTGCGGAAAACCAGGACTTTCAGGCCGAAAGCTCCGCCCATCAGAGCCACCAGCAGCAAGATCAGCCGAAATTTCGCAATCGGGGGATACCAGTCTTCGGGGCGAAAATATAGCAGCATGTAATAGATCGGAACGCACCAGAAAGGGTAACTCACCAGGAAAAATGCCGCCACCAGGGCGATCAGTGCGCCGAGAACAAACAATCCGTTGAATTTCAGGCTAATGAGCGCCAGCAATCCGCATAACGCGGTCAACCCGATAAGGGCGTATGGTCCTTTGAAATTGGCGAATAGTTTTTCTAACACACTCATCTCCGGCTTAATCGCCGTGTATTTTATAACATATCCTCATAAAGCCGCTCGTATTGCCTGACCATGACATCCACGTGAAAGCGCTCGTTGAAGATCCGCCGGCTGGCCGCCTGGAAGTTTTCCATTTCGGAAGTTTTTTGTCGCATGATATTTTCCATGGCCCCCGCCAGCGCATCGGCGTCTTGCGGTTTTACGAGAAATCCGTTCTCGCTGTCAGAAACCGCGGAACTGACGTCGCCCACATTCGTGGATACCACCGGGAGACCCGCCGAAATGGCCTCCAGGATGCTCATGGGAAGCCCTTCCCATAGGCTGCTGACCAAAAGACAATCGCCGATGCTGAAAAAGTCGGTCACGTCCAGGCGAAAACCCGCCACGATGATTTGTTTCTCCAGACCGTTTTTCTTCAAAAGGTCCGGCAATTGGCTTTCAAAACTGCCTTTGCCCAGAAGAATGATGCGCATACGCGGGTATTTGTCTTTTAGTTTGGCGGCGGCCTCGATGAGATAAGGCATTCCCTTTTGCTTTTCAAAGCGGGCGACGAAAAGAAATACGAAATGATCTTCGTCGACGCCCATTTCCTTCATCAGAGATTCGCGCTTTTCATTTGAAGGCATGGCAACCGGCGCGACGCCGTTGTGGATCACGTGAATTTTTTCTTCCGGAATCCAGAGATTCTCGGCCATCTGTCGCTTGTTGTCCTGACTGACGGAAACGATCTTTGCCTTGTGATGCAGCGCCCATTCAATGAGCCGGACCCTAATCCTTTCGGGGTAGCTGCGGGAATGATCCGTGACGACAACCTTCGCCTTGCCGCCGACCAGAGAGGCGAGTCCGCCGCTGAACCAGGGACCGGAATTGTGCGCGTGAATTATGCGAACACCCTTTTCCTGAAACACTTTTGCCAGTTTGAAGGGGAGTTTCAGATCGACGCCGGGCTGCTTGCCCATGGCGATGACCTCGACGCCGGCCTGCTTTGCCAAAACCCCAAAATCCCCCGCAACCGTCAGGCAAACGATCAGGGGATGATATTTTTGCCGATTCAAATGCGTCGCCAAATGCAGGGCCACGCGCTCCATGCCTCCAATCTCGAGGCTGTGCACAACCTGCGCCACCCCGACGGGCTTTTCCATTCAATCCCCTTTTTAGGCGAAAATCACTATTCGACGCCGATATTACATAATGGCATCTTTTCTATCAATGAAATTGGAAATGACCGTCTTTTATCCTTGCGGACTTTGAAAATTTATTCAAAAACATCTGTATGAAGCGATCTTCTTTTCTCGTTTTGATATTGGCGTGTGTTTTCCAGCTATGCGGGTGCGCGCAGCAGCCGGCTGAAAACGATCCCGTTGTGGATCGTCCGCCGAGAAAAGTCGCGGGAATCGATCCGGCGACGCTGACGGACATGCTGGCTTATCAGGATGACGACCGGGACGTGCAGAAGCGTTATGCGGCGACCATGATCGGCATCACCCGCGAATTGTCGGCCGTTGAAGTGCTGAATGAAAAAGTCGTCGGCGACCGTGATCCGAAAGTCCGGGCCGCCTGCGCCTGGGCTATCGGGGAAATCCGTGAAGACGGACAACTGAATTTCCTTGAAAAAGCGCTAAACGACCGCGACGCGGCGGTGCGCTCGGCGGCGATATACGCGCTCGGGCGATTCGACTCTCCCCGGGCGCTGACCTTGCTTCAAAAAATCGCCGGAGAAGGAAAAGGTCCCGAGGCGCTGACGGCTTTTCGC
>CAXXWT010000009.1:0-370000 GCA_963674685.2 bacterium
CGAAAAAGAATACAGCAACAACCCTCACTTGTCGAGCAAAAAATCCATCACGAGCACGCCCGGGAGCTTCACCGGATCGATTTGTTGCTTCGCGATCACCTGGAGATATTCGATTGGGTGTACGCGGACCTGGTTCGCGGCCTCCGCGATCCGGCCAGGGGATGCAAGGGAAAGATGAGCGCCGAGCAGGCACTCAAAGCGCTTTTCGTCAAACAGATGAACGGCTTCAGTTACGAGGTGTTGGCCTTTCACCTGGAGGACTCCCGTGCTTACCGCGCTTTTTGCGAATTCGGTTTTGCCGACAGCACGCCTTCGCGCACGGCGCTGCAGCGTGACATCAAGCGGATTCGCCCCGAGACTTTGGAGAATATCAACCGCGTTTTGCTTGCCGCGGCAGCCGACAAAAGGATCGAGAAAGGCCGCAAGGTCCGCGTGGACTGCACCGTCGTCGAAACCAACATTCATCACCCCACCGACTCGACGTTGCTCGAAGACGGGGTGCGCGTGTTGTGCCGTTTGACTCGGGAAGCGAAAGGATTGGTCGATGTTCCCGTCGTCGATCACCGCCGCCGGGCGAAAAAGCGGGCGCTGGGCATTTTGAACGCGAAGAAGAGAAAGGTCCGCGTGAAACACTACCGCGATCTTTTGAAGGTCGCGCGAAAGGCGGTCCGAGACGCGGAGCGCGTGGTCGACGCATTGGCCGGCGCGACGATGATCGATCCGATTTTCGCGCTTTCTTTGGAAGCCGAACTGCGCCACTACATTCCCTTGGTCTTAAGTGTGATCGACCAGGCCGATCGCCGCGTGCTGCGGGGAGAAAAGGTCCCGGCCGAAGAAAAAATCGTTTCGATCTTCGAGCCTCATACCGACGTGATCGTCAAGGACCGGCGTGAGACTTGCTTTGGCCATAAGGTCACGCTCACCGGCGGAGTCTCGGGACTGGTGACCGATCTGGTGATCGAGAACGGCAATCCCGCGGACGCGACGCTGGCCGAAAGGATGATCGTTCGGCAGAAGGAAATTTACGGACGAGCGCCGCGCCAGGCCGCCTTCGACGGCGGGTTTGCGTCGAAAGACAATCTGGCCCACATCAAGGAACTCGGCGTCAAGGACGTCGCCTTCCATAAAAAGCGGGGATTGAAAATCGCCGATATGGCGAAGAGCGCGTGGGTTTATAAAAGGCTGCGCAACTTCCGCGCCGGCATCGAGGGGATGATCTCCTTTCTCAAACGCTGCTTCGGGATGGATCGCTGCACATGGTCCGGCCTCGAATCATTCAAGTCCTACGCCTGGGCCTCGGTGGTGACCGCCAACCTTTTATTGATCGCCAGGCATCTCATCGACTGACACGCGGTTGTTAAGAAGGAATCGAACCGGGAAATGGAGACGTGCGCGAAAAATCGCGGTCTACGCGCCGATTCCATAAAATCGGTTAGCAACATCGCTGCCAAGGTTTGTCAATGATCCCCTTACCGGACAACGATGTTGACGCCATGTCTGAAAAACGGCTATTTCGGGATGGGAACTAGCTAATTTCCCTCACAGATCAATCCCTGCAATATCAGTCCCCCACAGCCCCAATCAACGGGGCTTTCTTTGTTCAACCAACAGAAAGGAGACCAAGTCATGAGTGAAAAGAACATAATATGCAATCGATTGAAAATGTCGCAACGATATTGTAGTGGCAAGTCCCCGTGCTTGCCCATGTTTCAAAGGGCGAGCACAGGGGCCCGCCCCTACTGGTGGAAATTCGTGACAGTCACCTATTAATTGTGAATAATATACGAATTGTGTGAATATGTATTGGTCAAGATTTCTTTGGTCTTCCCACGGGTTTTGGACGCAGCACTTCCCCCAGACGTTTTTCCAGTTTCATGACGAAATCTTTGCCGGCGAGTGGATGTCCGCGATGCGTGGCGCTTAGCACTTGCGTGAGATATTCCTCGCTGTCTTCGCCGCCGAGGCGCGCGCGCCAGTCGACGTGATGCGTCCAGTTGCGCCGGCGCGGCATGTCCAGAAGGCCGGTGGCGTCTTTGACCGAAAGGTGCGCGGCGGCGCTGGACCACGAATAATCCCACGCGTTTTCGACCATGTTCGCGCGGATGGGGTGCGCCGATTGCAATAATGCGTGCTGATCTTGCCATGATGACAACTCAATCCGGCGGCCAGGCCACATCCACGCGATACGGATATCCCGGGGCCAGTTCCCCGCTGAATAATTCCGTGCGTTTCAGGGATTTCAGGTAGGCATCGAAAGCAAGCTTCTCATCCTCGTGATGCTCGATGAAACGGCCCGTATCGAACTTCAGTAAAAGCCGGTATAGGGTCGGCGTTTCCGAGTGCCCCGCCTTTTTCCAGGCCCCGACGGGAATGATGGTCACGAGGGTCAGATTGAAATCCGGTGAATCCTCGGGCAAAGGATAAAAGCGGATGATATTTTCAATGCGCGGATCGATAAAGCACACGTAAAAAGCCAAATCGAATTGCGGATCGATGCCGCCGGTGCGGTATTGATAATGGACGTAAACCGGCTCGGAACCTTGGGCCGACTTGACGATCTTCTCCGCGGTTTCCTGCAAGCGCCATGATGAATCCGGCTTTCGCGGCTGAGAATGCCCGTGCCAGTTGGTCAGAAACGAAAAGAGCGACCTTTCGCTTCCGTCGGCGATATTGTATTTTTCAACCCAGCCCAGGCCGAAACTCCAGGATGCAAAATTGAAGATTCCGACGATCAGAACAAAGGCCGCCGCGATCATCCGAAGCGGCTTTAGCGGAAGCGACAAAATGCCGTGCGCCGCCGCCAGCGCCACCGGGGGCAGCCACGCCAGCACGTACGTCACGTCCTTCGTGGCGATCAGCGTGAAAATGATAAAAGGCGCAAGCAGGGATGCGACCACGAACCGCCTGTTCTCAAACGGTTTGCGCCAAAGGGCGATCAAGGAAAGATAGAAAACCAGCGCCGTTAAAGGTCCTGCCTGCCGGAGCCCCAGTTCGACCAGATAATAAGCGAACTTAAATGAGGAGCCATACCACTGATCCCCCGGCACAAAATACGGTTGGGACACGCGTTCGCCGATATGTCCGACGGAAAGGGACAAATAACCTAACAAATACGGCCACACGAGCACATAAAAAATCATCATGCCGATCAAAATATTGAGCCAGAAAAAAATCCTGGTCCGGCCCTGCGCGATCTCTTTGACCGTCGGCCACACGCACACCGCCAGGGGTCCCGCGAGAAATAAAAACGGCGTGCCGCGCTCGGTGAGCATCTGCGTGGCGGCTAAAAGGGCAAAGATGATTCCGGGTTTGAGGCGCGTGAGCCCTTCGCTTTTGATCAGGGCGACGAGGGCGAACATGTATATAGCCGCCGACGCGCAGTACATGCTGTAGGAACGGGCGTAATCATAAACCTGCGGCATGAAGGCGAGTATCGCCATGCCCAGCAAAGCCGCCTTTTCGCCCACCGTCACTCTGCCGAACACGTACGTCGCGAAAAGTAAAAGGGCGTGCCAGACGACCATGGGATAAAGCAGCGAGTCCAGGCTCTCGCCGAAGATTTTCATGGACCACCAGCCGTAGAGAAAAAGCAGCCGCGGCGTGTCGGTGCGCTCTTCGCGGCAAAGCAGGTAACGCCATTTTTCCTTGTCCGTATGGTCTTTGCTTTCCCAGAAGTCGCGAAATTCCAAAGCCTTGTTGACCAGATCGCCTTCGCTCACGCCGTCGAAAGTCGTGTGCCTGTCGATCCACCAGAGATCCACAGCCGCGTGAAATAAAATAAAAACGGCAACGCCGGTCCAGATTAGTGCGCGCTTCATGCCGTCATTATTCATTGGAAAACAATCGATTGGCAACAGGGCGTCAATTGACAATCCCGCCGTGAGTGGCAAGCATGACCGGGCATGACGGATGAAACGAAAAACCTGCTCGGCGAAATAGGACGCAAACTAACGCCGGTTATCGCTTTTTTGCGTAAAAAACCGGTGGCGATCACCATCTCCTTTGCCGTTACCGTCGTGGCGCTTTATTTCGCGCTGAAAGACGTGGACTTTCAAAAAGCCCTTAACGCGCTATTGACCATGCGCGTAGGTCCCGTGCTGATCGGCCTTCTCATCCTCGCCGTCGGCGCGCTGATACGCTCGCTACGCTGGCACCTGATGATGCGCCGGGCCGGCTCCACGTACGGCGCCAGCCTGGAGGCTGTTCTGGTCTCGCTTTTTTTTAACGGCGTGCTGCCATTGCGCGGCGGCGAAGCGATTCGCGTTTTGTATTTCGCCCGCCGGGCCAAAGCGCCGGTCCTGGCTACGACCAGCGCCCTGGTTTTAGAGCGCATGCTCGACCTGGCGTCGCTTTCGACCATGGCCGCCATCTTCGTCACCGAAGCCGTCGGCAAGGAATTTTCCGGCCTGCCCCTGCCGCCCAAAGCCATGGGCGCCGTGGCGGGAGGCGTCATCTGCGCCATGGCGATATTCGGTTTCTGGCTTCGCTATCGCGCCATGCGCGAGCCCGCGGCGGAAGGAGACCGGGGATTCGCCGCTAAAAGACTCGACGAAGCGCTGCGCGGTCTGGAGGCTCTGGGATCGAAAAGGGATATCCTGCTGATCATCGCGCTGTCGGTGGGCATGTGGATGCTCACCGCCGCGCCGTTCATTTTCTTCTTCAAGGCATTCGGCATGACGATCACGTATTCGGCGTCGGTTATCATCCTGCTGGGCATCACCTTCGCCATCGCCCTGCCGTCGTCGCCGGGATTCGTGGGCACGTACCACGTGGGCTTCGTCGCCGGCGCGGTCCTGGCGGGCATCACGAAAGACGCCGCCGTTCCTCCCGCTTTTGTCAGCCACCTGGCCGCGCAGTTGCCCTTCATCATCGCCGGCGGCATCGTCCTGGCCACCGGCGGCCGCAAAGTTCTGGCGAAAAACGAATTGGAGCCGGGTGAGGCCAATCGAAAATAGAGCGCTTCCTGACAATTTGCCTGGCAGGGCAAAGGTGAACCAGCCCGGTTGTTTTGTAATAATTGCCCAGCAGGGTAAAGGTGAACAAGCCCATATATCGCGAGGAAATTGCCCGACAGGGCAAGGGAGCCATAGCTCATAGCGAAAGCTATGGGTTGTGAATGGCCATACATTTATCAAGCCCGTGAAACGGGCGACACACGCGGCAAATATTCATTGCGGATTCAACACAACGCACCTTCAAAACCTCAATTTTCGCGCTTTCCTTCTTGACCGCTGTTTCGGTTCGGTGGTAGCGTTTTACAAGAATTGCCGAAAAGGAGAATCCGTTATGCCTAAAACCATAATTTTTGCTTTGATCATGATTTTATCCCTGGCGGCCCTGACCATGGCGTGCGGGGACGATGACGACGACAACGACACGGATAGCGATGTCGACGACGATACGGACGACATCAACGACGACCTGAATGACGACATCAACGACGATATCAACGACGACGTAAACGATGATATTGACGACGACCTGAACGACGACGTCGACGATGATGAAGATGACGACGTGGATGACGATGACATTGACATTCAGCCCTACGTGATGGTTCTGCAAAACGCGCAGATCAATATTCTCGAACAAACCATTGACTATGAGCGTTCATTCTTTTCCGTTGGCGGATCGATTCACATCACGCAAATCGGAACGACCCTTCTGGCGCCCTTCGAGGCGGACCTGGAAAACGTACAATTTATGGAATGCATCGTGAACTGGGACACCGACGAAGTCCAGATTCTGCAGGACGGCGACACGGGTCTGATCGTCTCCGATCCTGTGGTGGGCGCCGTGACGCCGACGCCGCAAAAATCCTATATCGACGGAGATTTCTTTTTTAACTCAGGCTTCGGTCTGGCGGCGGCTGAAGAGGCATTTAATTTCGATCCTTTTGAGCCGTGCGCGGGTTCCACGTGCAGTCTCATCGCCTATGCCTCCATCAGCGACATTTTTGCCGTCCAGCAATTTACACAGGGACCTTATTCCCTGAACGACTGGATGGTCATGTGGACCTTCGACGGCGACACGCAGGCCGGCGACGTGCTCGATCTCACCATGGAAATAACCGATGATGACGACACCATGGACGACGACACCATGGACGACGACACCATGGACGATGACACGATGGACGATGACACGATGGACGATGACACGATGGACGACGATACGATGGACGATGACACGGTTTGATTGGCCGCCGGTAAAAACGTGACAGCTATCGAGTAACTCAACAAACAAAATTTCAGGTTCTTCGGAGATTACCGTACTTTAACACGCACTCTTCAAACCTTGCGAAGAAGAAAATTTCATGATTTGGCGTCATCCGCCGATGCGCGAAGTTGCGCGCTAAACAGCGATATGATAGTGAAAACAGGCATGTAGCCGTTTTGCGGCCGATCCTTGTTTTCTCATAGGGGTAGAGCTTGGCGCAAAAGAAAAAGGAAGAAATTATACCCAAGGCAAAAGTCGTTCTCGTCGGATTCGAATCCGAGCAGGAACGCTATGAATCCCTTAAAAAAATGGCCGAGCTTTTGGGTATGTCTTTCGAGGAAGCCGAGGAAATGGCCAATATGGCCCCGGTCGACCTCCTGTACTCAATCCCGGAGGAAGCCGCCGAAAGCCTGGCCGAGCAACTCAACAACTCCGGCGCCGTCGTCGAGGTTCTTCCTTTAACGAAGGTATCCCGTTTCTGCGCGTTCCATCCCCATCGCGGCGCCAGGGCCAGATGCCGGTCATGCGGCGAATACATTTGCGATCTTTGCCTGCTGAATTCCAGGGGCAAACTGTTCTGTCCCGAGCACTATGAGATTTTCAAACAAAAGCAGGTGCTAAAATATATCGGCGGAGCTTTCATCGGCTTGCTGGCGATTTTTCTCACTATCATTCTGTGGAGTCCCGTCAAACGCCTTCTCAACCTGTACGGACCCGTGGATGTGCTTAAAGTTGCGGCGGTTTTCGTTTCCGAGCATCCCGACAGGGCAAAGAGCCAATTTTTCGTGTCGCAGCGCCAGAGCCCTAAAAGCGACGGGCTGGTCGAGGGAGAGAACCACAACATCGGCGATCTGGCCGTATGGTTCAACAACGAATATCGGAATTACACAGCCAGGACCGAAGACATCATCACCATCGAGCCGTACGGGTTTTACGAAATCAAGATTGCGCCCCCGATCCCCCCGGTGAAAAACGACCTGTCTTACGAGGCGCTGAAAAAAGGGATGGAATACCGGTCGTATTTCAAACAGTTCATTTCGGATAACGGATTGAGCGAGCAACTGGGCAAATACGATGTCATTATTATGGTCGATCTCGTGGACACAACGGGCGTCATGAATGATTACATGGAGGAACTCGGCTTGTCGTACGGGGACTACGGATACCTGAAAATCCCTTTATCCAATGCCTTGTGGTCGAATGATTATTATCTGGCGGCCGTCGGCCACTATATCGCGCGCGCCATGGGCGCTACGCTAAAACTCACGGAAAAGGGCTATCCGAAAAATCCCGAGGGACTTGTCGAGCCCCGTCAGTTTCCTCTATATCCGCAGCGTTCCGCCGAGATTATGTCCTGCTACCTGCCGACGCAGGCCTTCACCATCGAGCGGCCGGGAAATCTCATTGAATACGCCGTCGGTCCTTTCACGGCCTATGAATTCGGCTGGATTTCCAAGCGCGCCATCAAGGATCTGAAATAAAGTGCAACGGCAAGTTGCGTTCGCCGCGCTGCTGTTCTGTATGGCTGCGTCAATACCCTCATGCAAAAACAACGACCGCTTTGCCGAGTTGATTGCCGGGAAAATCATACGGGATGAAAGCCGCCGCGTCGTCGTGACCGGACGCGCCGACCTGCCGGACGGGACTTGGCTGTATATCGAAACCATCGCGGATCCGGAAGGGCTGCGTGGCGTTAGCGCGGAAGCGTTTCCCGTCGCGTCGCAAACTTTCATCGCCGTGACGCCGTTTACGGCGCCGCTGAAGTACACTGCCCAAATCGTCGCTTCCCCCGCCCTGAACCCGGGACTCGGCAAATTCCTTGACGCCCGTCCCCAAAAGCCGGGTGATATCATTCGCCGGCATCCAAAAGGGAAGGAATGGATTTTCAAAATCGAGGCTTCGTTCGGCGATAAAGTCGAGCAACGCGAATTTCGCAATGATATCCTGGATGAATTCGAAGAAAGCCTGCGAACCATGACCGGGGATTTCAAAAAGCTCCAAAATGATGCGTGGCTCGCCGATGCTCCGGAGCTGATGAAGCGATTCGGCGCGGATGTTCCCGTCGATGTGCTCGTTTACTCCGTTAAATCCGCCGATTTGCTTTCAAAAGCGCAAAAAGATCTCGATTCGCTTTTATTGCTTCGAATGAAATCAATGAGTGAAAAGTCCCAAGACGCGAAAAAAGAAGAAAAATCCGTCGCAAAAGTCCGGCGGCGTCTTGATCGCGTCACGAAAGAGTTGCTGGAACTCAGGCGGATAACAAACCAATAGGATCCCATACGCGCACTCGCAGCTCAAATTTGCCGATTATCCCTTGGCTCGAAGTTTGCTCTTTGCTAACATCGGGATATTGCAATGCGCTCTTTTGAGGTAGGCACGCATGAAACTCGATAAAAATACGATCCGCGAAGCTTTGGCTCAAAGATCCTTGCGGGAACTGCCCATCATGGACTTCACGCCCGCCGCGGTGCTGATCCCCATTGTCGCCGTCGATGATTCCAGGCGATTGATCCTGACGGTGCGCACCGATGAAGTGGAGCACCATAAAAATCAGATCAGTTTTCCAGGCGGACGCCAGGATGAGGGGGAAACGCTCCAGGAAGCGGCGGTGAGAGAAACCAACGAGGAAGTGGGCATCGATCCGGAGGTCATCAAGGTTGTCGGGCGCCTGGACGATATGTACACGATCAGCAATTACCGCGTGACCCCTTACGTCGCCTGGATCGATCAATCCTTCGACCTCAAACCCAGCCCTCATGAAACGGCGGAAATCCTCGATATTCCCATAGACGATCTGCTGGATCCGAAAATCCACAAATCTTCGGATGCGCAATGGATGAATGAAAACATTAAAATGCACTATTATTACTGGGGCCCGCACACGATCTGGGGAGCCACCGGATATATCCTCGAACAGTTCTTGAATTTATATCAGGAGGTGCTGAGTTGAATTTCAGACGCCGGACCGCAATATTCCTGGCCATATGCATGCTGACTTCCTGCGCGGCGGGAAAAAACTGCGCGGATTCCAGTGAAACCGATGAGCCGCAATTCGTCGATGATATCCCCACCGAAAACTACGTCGAAGCCTCCGTGGAGGACGCCATCAAAGTGCTGCTTTATGTTTACACGTCGGAATACCTGTACCTGTATTCCGACACGCCCATCGAAGTATACGCTCCGGGCAACAGCCCGTTCAAATTCGAACAAGACATATACAAGCTGAATCCCAATTCCCTCATTTTCCCGATTGTCATCGATATAACCGTTCCAAGAGGCGTCAAGCCGGGGGAGGAATACACGATACTACTGCCGATGAGGCTTCGCTATAAAAAGAAAGCGAATGATGAACTGCTGACCCGCACGGACCTCGTCAAGGTACCCGTGAATATTATTGAAAGAAAGCTGGACAGGCGGCGCACGCGGCGCTTCAGCGTGGAATATGTTCTGGATTGACGAAGGTCGTCGGCGGCGGCCGGATCGACTCCTGATGCGAATGATTCTACACGGCAAAAGGTGTAAGCGCATTCGCGAAAATACCGGCGCCGATAATGCCTTTCGCGGCGGTGCGCCATGCCAAAGAGCCCAAAAAAGGCATAAAAACGTGGATTTTTATCCGCGGGGCGCGCAAAGACTGGTGCATCATGGAAAATTTTGCTATTGGCATGACGGTTGCTTTGAAATTCATGAAACTTCTCCCTCCATGGAGGGCGGGCCGCGTTTTTGGCGCAAAACGCGGCCGGCCCTTTATTTATCAGGAAACTGACAAGGGCGTTTGATGCATCGAATACTGGGACTGGATATAGGCACGCAGACTGTTAAGGCCACGCTGATCGAAGCGAAAATGCGCTCCTATGAGATTCTGCAAAGCTATGTCGAAGCGATTCCCGCGCCGGATCAAATCGCTTTGATCATGGAAAAAGAATCCGAGCAAAAACCGGAACCGACAAAACAGGAGCCGGAAGAGGATTTCCCCGCCCGGGAAGAAGACGAAGCCGAGTCCGAGGGAAAAGACGACGACGATATCGATAAACGCGAAGACAGCGGACCAGACGAACCCGAAACGCCTCCCGCCTGGGTTTTTGGCGTCAAAAACCTCATCAAACGGACCGGCCTGCAGTTCGAAGAGGTCATTTGCGGGATGGCCGGACACTGGGCCTCGACGCGGATCGTAAGCCTGCCCTTCTCCACGCGCTCCAAAATCAACCAGGTGCTCCCGTTCGAAGTCGAGGATCTGGTTCCCTTCGACATGAACGACATGGTTCTGGCGAATCAGATACTGACCATGAAAAAAAGCGGCTCCACGGTTTTAGCTTCCATGGCGCGCAAAGAGGATGTCGCCCGGTTGCTGGGCCACTTCAATACCGCGGGAATCGACCCCAAGGTTCTTTCCGTCAATTGCTCCGCGATTTCCGTCGCCGCCGCGCAGTATCTGGAAAGCGGTGAAAACGCCGCCGTCGTCATCGATATCGGAGCGCAGTCGACCGACGTGGTCATCATCAACCACGGGGAAATCGCCCTGGTCAGAAGCATCACGGAAGGCGGGCGGGCCGTCACCCTCGGATTGGCTCAAGACCTGGAGATTCCATACGACGACGCGGAAAAGCTCAAAACTCAGGTGGCCAGAGTATTCGGCGCCGACGAAGCCGAATCCTCGGATGAGCGTATGACGCGCCTGAGCGAATCTCTGATCAAGGCTCATCAGCCGCTCCTGGGACGGCTGCGGCAAACGATTTACGCCGCGAAAAAAGACGGGGTTAACCTCGAAAAAATCTATCTTTGCGGCGGCGGCGCCCGGCTGCCGGGCATCGACAACCTCTTCGCCGAATCACTGGACATCGCCGTCGAGCCCTACCCCGGATTCGATGTCTGCCATCACAATTTTTCCGGCGGTCCCGAAAGGCCGGATTCCGATTTCGTCGCAAGCCTCGGACTCGCCATTTCGGCGGCGCCGTCGGTGAAAAACAAGTCGGTTAATTTCCGCATCGGCGAATTTGCGTATCGCAAGATCGCCAGGGACGTCCAGGTCGGCCTTAAAGCCGTGGCGGCCATGGGAGGATTGCTGCTGGCTCTGCTGATCGTCCTCATCGTGCAGAGCCACAAAGTCCGCGGAGATCGAATCGCCGGGATAGAGCAGCAGGCTCAGAAAATCTACCTGGAAACCTTCAACCAACCCGCTCCGCCGGGCAGCATCGTTGCCTCGTTTAGAAACAAAATTTCGGAAATCTCGAACAAATACAAGGTGATCGGTTACCTCGGCGAGGGCAACGTCCGGGTTCTGGATGTCATTCGGGCCATGTCCGAATCCGTGCCCGCGGAAATACCCATCGACATCAAGCAATTCGATCTCAAATCCGATTTCGTCAAAATCGAGGCGATCACGGACAATTTCCAATCCGTCAACAAAATCGAGTCGGAACTGGGCAAACACGAGATTTTCAAATCCGTCGACCGGGAAGACGCCAAAAAGACCGTCGGAAATAAAATCAAGTTCAAACTCACCATGTACATGGTCGAGAAAACGCAAGGCGCCTCCGGCGTGGCCACGTTGATGAAAAAACATGGGGCGTCTAACGCTCTTCCGGGATCGGGCAACGCTTCGGACATCCCCGGCGCCGGCAACGGAGGCGCGCCATGAACCTATCCGAACGAGACCGCCGCGTTCTGATTATACTGGTCGTGTTTTTCGGACTGATCGGCGCTTATCTGATCGTGGATTACGGAATCGGCAAAGGCGGCTCCGGCGCCGTGGACACGAAGGAAAAGGAACTGCGGGATATTATCCAGTTGTACCGCACTTTTCAGCAGACCAAAGCGGATTTCAGCGACGCCGAAAAAGCCATGAAACGCTCCGGCGATTTCGAGCTTTTATCGGAACTTGAAACCCTGGCCGACAGAGCCAAGGTGAAAGGCCTGATCGCTTCCATGGATAAGAAAAAGCAGCCGAAAAATCCCTATTACAATGAAGAGGCCGTGGAAGTGAAACTGGATCGCGTCACGATCGTGCAACTGATGGATTACCTGTACGAACTGGAATATTCTCCGAAGGTTCTTCGCGTCAAGGAGCTTCATGTGGAAGTCCGTTTCGACAACAAGGATCAGATGAACGTGCGGATCCTGGCCAGCAAATATTCGCCGAAGGGCGGATCGAGCGCCGACAATTCCTAGATGCATTCTCAATATTCCATTGACCGGAAGCCGACTATTCGATAATCCCTGTTATATGAGCTTGCTAAGACGAATCACTCTTTTCGCCCTTTTGCTCGCTTCCGGTTTGATAATCGCCGGATGCGGTCCCCAGGCCGAGGATTATTACCCCTTGAAAGTCGGCAACGCCTGGGAATATCAAACGAAATATCCCGACGGCCGGATTCTGACCGACGGCGATCAGATCATCAAACGGTACGAAAACGCTTACTATTTCAACAACGGGGAAATCATTATTCGCCTGTCCGGCGACGCCCTCATCAATAGAAACGGACTGAGGATACTGCGCCATCCTTTCCGCCCGGGGACCCAGTGGAGCGACCGGAGCATCACGATGAAAATCACGTCCGTCGGCGACAGAATCGAAGTGCCCGCCGGCGTGTTCGACAAAACGATCACCGTCGCCTGGGAGGCGACCAGGAAAGGGCCCGTGACCATGTCCGCGGATGATTTCGTCAACGGTCCCGTCCCGGGAACGCCCGGCGCCGGCGCATCGCGAAATGACGGTCTTCAGCAGGAAAGGCCGGATTATCCTCTACGGCATTTTATATCGACGACGGTTTTTGCAAAGGACATAGGGCCGGTGAGATATAAGCTGGAAGCCACGGAGATCGGAAAGGAAATGCGAACCATTCTTGTCTCGGATCTGGTCTCCTATCAGTTGCGCTAAATCGAAAATATTTTTCGCGCCCGCCCTATAAATCAACCCAACCTCTTGACTCCATACGATTCGTGAGTACCAATACGAATTGTAATTTATTGATGATCAAGGATGTCCCCATGACAGAAAACGGCAATTCCCCGCAAGAAAAGAAAAACTATCGCAAAGCCAATCTCAAAGGAAAAAGCTTTCAAGGCGAAGATCTGAGCTCGGCGAATTTTCAGAAAGCGAAACTCAAGGGCGCGGATTTCACCGGCGCCGATTTATCCGGCGCGGATTTCTCCGGCGCCGACCTGAGCCAGGCCGTCTTTGCCGATGTCAAAGCCGATAAAACCAATTGGCGCGGCGCCAACTTCGATAAAAGCGTCATGACGAATTTTTCAACGCAGGGGTCGGATTTTCAAAAAGCCCGATTCCGTCAGATTCAAATTGAAAACTGGACGGACACCGGCAGCGTTTTTCAGCAAACGTCCTGGTCCAAATGCAAAATCAAAAAAAGCGCCTTCGTCGATTCGGATTTTTCTCAAGGCGAATTTTTCCGGGGACTTTTCAGCGAGTGCGTCCTGACCGGTTGCGTCATGAAATCACTCAAATCCCCCGCGGCCCGTTTTGAAAAATGCGAATTAACCAGATGCGACCTGGAATCCGCGGATCTTCTGTCGATCGTATTTGAAGATTCCAAAATCCATGATTGTTCTTTTTCCTCGGCGGATATGGCCGGGATGCTGGCCGTCGGCGTTCAGTGGGTCGATTGCGATTTCCGGAAGGCGGAACTGACGACCGCTGAATTCAGGTCGAATACCTTGAGCTCGTGCAAATATGAAAAAGCCAATTTCCGTTATGTTTCGGGGCTGGATCAAAGTGTTTTGGATGAAATCAAGGCGGAAGGCGGCAAAATCAGCCGCTACATCGTGAAAAAACTTCTGAAATTCATTTTCACCAACAATATCGGTAGAGTTTCAACCGTCGCCCTGATCGCAGCCGCGACCATTTACGGCATCAATTACTCGAAATCCCCTTCAAAGTGGTCCGAGGAAAAACTATGGAGTCACTTGCAGGCGGCTACCGACCAGGATCGAAACGACGACGTCATCATGTACTACAAGGCGATCATCGACAAACTCGGCCCCGGCAGCGATCGCAGCGCGGAAGCCAAAATCGGGCTGGCCCGCGCTTATACCCTGAAAAGCCTTGACGAAAAGGCTACGGTCCTCGTCGAGGAAGTGCTGGCCAATCCTAAAATCATGCCTTATGAAAAAGTCGAGGCTCTGGCGAATCAGGCGAATCTCGATATCCGGGACAATCGCTATGACCGAATCGTCAATTCCGCAAAAGAAATCATCGAGTTGACGGAAAGCGAAGAAAGCCTTTTAAGCAATTACTCAAACCTCCTCATCCAACTGGTGCCCGCCGGAAAATTCGATCTCGTGATCGAATTGATCAAAATGGCCCTCGATTCGGATCCGGATAATCTTGAACTGAGAAAGGGAATGCTGCTGCTGCGGGCCAATAGCCTCGTCAACAGCGACATGGTCGACAAGTCCATCGAGGACTTCAAAACCCTCGAAAAAATGTCGCTGTCCACTGAGCAGTTACGTGAAGTGTTGAGCGGGTTGGGCCAGGCATACAGAAACAAGGGCGATATCAAAAAATCCAGAGAATATTACGCCAAGCTGGCCGAGCAGTTCCCGGACCAAGTGGGAAACGTATTTCTGGCGAAAATGGATGAAGTCCAGTCGCTTCGCGGCATGGATCGGAACGAGGAAGCCAGGAAGTTATTGGAGCAAATCATCAACGAAGCGCCCTCCCCCGGCGTTGAAAACCGCGCTCGGATAGCTCTGGTCGGCATGTTGAACGACTTCCAAGAATATCAAGAAGCAGGGCAAATCCTCGAAGTAGCTCTTAAAAGTATTTCCAAGGATGATGAATTTTGGATCGAGGCGATGATCAGCAAGGCGCAGATCGCCAAAGGATCCGGGAATCCGGAAGAGGCTCTGGACATTCTGGAGGAAATCCTCAAAGAGGATATCGATCCGAGTTTCGATCAATGGGCCAGAAGTCTGAAGGTGGAATATTTATCTCAATTGGACAGGATCGACGAAGCGATCGAGAATACCAAAATGCTGATCAAGGTCAGCACCGACAGCGTTATGCGCGTATCGAACAAGATAACTCTGGCAAGGCTCTACCTGCGGAAAAGCAATTATGACGAGGCTCTGAATATCCTCGACGAGCTGGAGAACATGGATATCGACAAACAGATGAAGTCGGAAATATTCACGATGAAAATGGAGGTATTCGAGCAGGGAAAAATGCCTGAAAAAGCCATCGCTCTGGCCGACGCCATGGACGCAAAATCAACAACTCCTCGGGAAAAACTGGCGGCGAAGATCTATAAAACCGAGTTTTATTGGAATTCAGGCGACCGCAACAAAGTGTCGGATATTCTTGACGAAATCATGAAAATGGAAAAGCCGACCGATGATGTCCCGAATAACATGATGCGCCTGTCCGGCATCCCGTTCGACGAAGGGCTCAAACAAAAAGTCCTGGATATATTCCTTGCTTTTGAAAAATCCTACAACGACGACACTCCGAATTACATAAAATGGCAAAATAAAACGACCCTGGGACACATTTTTCGGGACATGAACAACTTCAATGAGGCAAAAATACGATACGAGAACGTTTATAACAATTCCGATGACCGCTACATGTTCTTACAGGCCGCGGAAAACCTCGGGCGGCTCTATTTCGACAACGGAATGGAAGAAAAAAGCAATCAAAATTTTCAATCCATAATGGACAAATGGCCCAACTCCCCGCAGGCTCACACCACCGCCATGATCGGGCTTGCCGAAAATGCCCGCCGTCTGATGAAATTTGAAAAAGCCGCCTCATTATTGGATGAAGCGGCGACGAAATGCTCCGATCCCATGGATTGCTGCCGCGTCATGTCCTCCAAGGCCCAAAATCTGCGGGAATGGGGCAAAGACACGGAACTCAACGAGTTATTCAAAATGGTGCTTGAAAAATATTCGGATTGCTGGGTGGCTCAGGAGGCCAGAGAAAGCCTGGGACTCAATCAACAGCCATAAGCTACGTTTGCTGAACGAAGCGCCGTATTCTTGAAATGAGGTTGTCCAGGCCGGGATGATCCGAAACTTCGTACGTCACGTTTCTTTCCGCTTTGTGCTTGTGCTTGAGCTTTTCCTCTTTGGCGCAAAATTCCATTTTGGAAAAATGATTCATCGCCATCTCGAAATGCAATTTATGCAGGGATTCGGGATACTGGATTTCCCCCAGGCTGAAAAGCCCCCGGCCGTTTTTCATGATCCGCTTGCCCCACTCCTTGTCGCCCGCCGTTTTTCCCCGATACTTCCACAGCGTGCGCGCCACGACGTAATAGCTTTCCAGGTAGGATATCAGAATCCCGGCGAACAGGCGCGCCGTCTCCATGCCTTCGGCGGTCAAAACGACGCCCCGGTCGCTTCGCGCAATGAAGCCTTTGCCGAAATAATATTCATAAGCTTCGTCGAACATATCGCGGATTTCCGCCGGCGTCTGCTCCGGACTGGGGCTGTATATCATTTCGCCGGCCAGCAGATCCTTGACGAATACGAATGACTCGAAAAGCTCCTCGACGGGCTTCGGCTCGCCGGCGGACGCGAATACCACGGAAATCAAGGCGATGTCCTGGTAGAAATGCAAGATCGAATTGCGGTGGATCGTCAGGTTCAAACGCCGGTCTTCGTCCAGAAAAACGATGGTGTCCTCATAGCCGAGATCGCCGATTTCCACGCGGGCGAATTTTTCACGGACCGCAAGGTCCAGGAGCATAACCGGCCAGTCGGGTTGCTTCCAAAGGGAGCCGGCGATGAGCCGGCCCCGGCTCCTCAAAAACTCGACGAGAATACTGACCCGTTTTTCCAGATCGGGCAGCAGAATTCCTTTTTTGGGAGTGGCCAGCAAAGCGGTGGCCAAAACCGCGTAGGGTCTGACGCGAACCTTTTGATTGATGGCCCAGGCCAGCCGGTAATTCATTTCCGCCGCCAGTTTTCGCTGGTCGACGCGCATGGCGGGCATTTCATCGAATCCGCTGTCCGCCAGCATCTGACGCAGCTTGATCGGTTCCGAGAATTCGATATCCACGTCGCCAATCCGACGACGGATAATCCGGCGGTTTTTGATCAGGAAATTCAGCTTGTTCTTGCTGACCTTTTTGCCGCTGGCTTCTTCGAGAAAAATCCGTTCCTCGAAGATTCTCTCGTAATCGATCGTCACCGGAACGAAGGCCACATCCTTGCAGGCGCCGCGCCGGAAGGCCTCGAAGATGATGCCCGTGAAACCCAGCTTGGGCGCAATGACCTTGCCGATGCGGCTCCGGCCGCCTTCGATGAAAAATTCCAGATTGATTTTATCATGCAGCAACGTTTCCACGTACGCCGCAACGGTCTCGGAGTAAATCCGCTTTCCCCGAAAAGATCTGCGTAAAAAGAACGCGCCGCATTTTCGAAAGACGTTTCCAATAAATAGTCTGTTCAAGTTGATGCCCGAAAGAATCCTCGGCAACGACAGGTAGTTGCGGTACAGGAGATAACTCACCAGAAGATAATCCAGGTGGCTTTTGTGGCACGGAACGTAAACCAGGGACATCTGGCGCGATATATGGCGAACGCGATCGAGTCCCTCGGGCTCGGAATTGACGCGCCCTTGTCCCCACTTGAGCCAGATATCCATAAAGCGGCGCGCCAGATTCACCGTGGCGTCGCTGTAATCCGCCGCAATCTCATTCAGATAACGCCTGGCGCGGGCCCGCGTCTCCACGAAGCTCTTTTCGTTTTTCTCGCAATACGAACGCATGTAGCGAATCAGATTCTGATTGTGCAGCGTGCTTTCAATCACTTCCGTCCGGCTTTTCTGAATGGGGCCTAATGCGACGCGCCTTTCTTCGTCGAGCTGCGTGATCAGATTGCGGCGAAGCCGAAAAGCCCATTCCGGGGAAGTATCGCCCACGGAAAACGATTTTCTGCCGAGCTTGGAAACCATGTTTTCCAGAGAATCGATTTCTCCGACGCTTAAGGTCACGCTCTTGCGGTACCTGAAAGCCAGCCACAAACGACGTAGAATACTGGGATGCGCCGTGGGCCCGAAAATCAAATCCGCCATGGAACTCAAATCGTTGTCGGGCTTGCGTCCGTAGATCAGAACCAGAGGCACGACCTGGATGGGCCTGGGCAAAGTGCGTTGCCGGCGAAAAATTTCCGTAAGAACGTCGGTTTCCTTCGCGGCGAACCGCCGGGGAAGGCTGCGAAAATGGGAAACGAACAGAAGCGTCGGGACGCTTGCTTCCAGCAGTTTCGAGAGATATCCGTTGCGATAGGGATTGGGATAGGACTTGCGTTCGATGAAGTGAACGATGATGGAAAGCGCGCGCCTCATCGTGGCGATCAGGGGCGTATGCATAAACAGCGACACGTAATGCGCGAACTGCGGGACGGGCAAATCATGCCTTCCGAAAATCCATGCGAAAGCCAGATATTCCAGTGTGCTTTTGTCGCGGGCCACGTAGAGGATGGGGCCCTTTTCCGAAGCCCGGCGGATGGCCCCGATGCTGCGCTCGTCGAATTTTACCCGAGCAAAAAGGAAACGCAGAAATAGCCGGTATAAAATCGGCAGCTTCGCAGGAAGGAGCGCCGAGTAATGATCGAAAGTATTTTTCAGTAACTTCCGAAAACGCTTCGGAGCCGGGCGTTGAAACGCCTGATCCTCCGCTTCGCCATGCCGGGGCGCCAGTTTCAATGCACGATCAGCCATAAGGCTGTATAGATTACAGCGTTTTTGACCTATCACGCAACTCCTTTTATTCGTGACAGTTACCTATTATTTGACAGATTTTCTTGTTTTTTGATATATTGTCATCATGGCAAGATCAGCACGCATTATTGCAATCGGCGCACCCCATCACATCACGCAGCGGGGCAACAGCCGCCAGACGGTTTTCCTTTGCGATGACGATTTTCGCTACTATCTCGACACGCTCCTGGCGCAATCCCGCAAGTGGGCCATGCAGGTGCACGCCTACTGCCTGATGACCAACCACGTGCACATCGTCGCCACGCCCCTCAACGCCGACTCCCTGGCCAAGGCCGTCGGCCGCACGCACTATCGCTTCGCCCTGGCGGCCAACCGCGCCCATGGTCGCAGCGGCCATCTCTGGCAAAACCGATTCTATTCGTGCGTTCTTGAGGAAGGCGATCATCTGCTCAACGCGATCCGCTACGTCGAGCGTAATCCCGTCCGCGCGAACATGGTCGAAAACGCGTGGGATTATTCGTGGTCCAGCGCCGCCGCGCACCTTTCGGTCAAAGACGCCACCGGCCTTCTGGACATGCCGCGCTGGCGCAACTGGACGCATCACGTCGACTGGCGCGCGCGCCTCGGCGGCGAAGACAGCGAGGAATATCTCACGCAAGTGCTAAGCGCAACGCATCGCGGACATCCACTCGCCGGCAAAGATTTCGTCATGAAACTGGAAAAACGCCTGGGGGAAGTGCTGCGTCCAAAACCCGTGGGAAGACCAAAGAAATCTTGACCAACACATATTCACACAATTCGTATATTATTCACAATTAATAGGTGACTGTCACGAATTTCTCTAATAATAGGTGACTGTCACGAATGGCGCTAAGATAAGGCCATTTTGTCCATTTCCTCCAGGATGTTTAGCTTCATTTCCGCTCTCGGTTTGTTGAGGAGCGCGTATTCCTTCGGTCTTCGTTTGACGGCTCTTGGCTCGAAGCGATCCGGCCGGTCGGCGACGATATAATTTCCCATTTGTCGGAACATTTCGCGTATCATCCGGTTTCTGGCGGCCTTCGAGCGGACCTCGGCGAGAACCGGCGCCCATTGCCGCGCGACGGAAAGCGCGCCCTTGAAACTGATCTGATAGGGAAGGACGCCGCGTTTTTGCGCCGCCTCGAAGATCAGCACGCGAATCAGATTATGGGCGATGAAAAACATGCGCAGTTCCTTTTCCACCATGTCGGGGCTCTTGCAGCGCAAAACATCCATTCCCATGGTCGTCTTGAGGTCGCGCAGTGCCAGTTCCGCCATCCATCGCCTTCGGTACAATTCCGCGAAAGACTCGGCGGGATAGCGGCGCGCGTCGGTCAGCGTCGTCACGATGGTGATCGCGCGGGAACGAAAGCCGGGGACCTCCACGCGAAAGCTGACTTCGCGCAGACGCAGCCTTTCCGGCATTTTTAACCACTGCCGATAATCCATCCACACCGGGCAGACGGCGGTCTTGATCCAGTCCACAATATGATCTTCCCGACGGATGCGTCGCACAATGACAAAGCCCTTCGTTCGGCTCTAGTCCCAGGCCGCATCCAGAATCGCGCCGGTCGCCAGGGAAAAAATGACGGCCAGGCGCATGATCGGGAATCCGCATCCGGCTTTTTGCGTCCTGGTCTGTGGATAGACCTTTTGGTTTTCCGCCGTATCCGGCATGGAAGCACTCGATCCGTCCACAACCTTGACCTGGCGGCCGCGCCAGAGATGACGCGGCTTCTCAAGGGATTCCAGGCGCGCCGTCGTCGCGTCGTGAATCCTCGACAGGTAATCCGTTTTCAGCCGCTTTCTGGCCTGACAGTAGGCTGAGGTGCTTCCCGAGGCGCTTTGGGACTCGAACTTCTTCAGCCGCGCCAGAAATTTCTGCAATGCCTCACGGCAGCAGCGATCCGCGGACAGGACCTGGGACAAAAACATCCAAAAGGTTCTTTCGGGGGGAAAAGAGCCTTTGGCGACACGGAACTTTCGGCAAAACAAGCCAGGAATCGAACAGAGCGAACAGGTCGGACAGGCCGGCGCGACGCCATCGGGAAAGGAGCGAGCCGAATCGTTGCAAAATCATGAGACCTCCTTCTTCTTGACAGAGAACAACAAGTATATGTACTTGTAGTACAATTTGGAATAGAATGCAAGCATGACGACGAAAAAAAATGAAAAAGAATTAGAAAAACTTCAGGGCCGATTCGAAGCTCTGAAGAAAAGCCTGCTGAAACTGAACCACGTGGCCCAGGGCACCATCACCGAACGCTGGATCGAAAAAGAAGACCCGAACCGTCCCGGGGAAAAGAAAAAACTCGGACCCTACTTCCAGTGGACCTTTAAGCGGAAAGGAAAGACCGTCACAGTGAACCTGAGCTCAAACCAAGCGGAAATTTATAGGAAGGCCATCGAAGAGAACCGCACTCTCAACGTTATCATCGACGAACTCCGCGATATCTCAACGGAAATCCTGGAAAGATCCACCGAGGGAGTAAAGAAAAGGAAAAAGAAAAATGAAACGCATTAGGCCTTATCTTAGCGCCATTCGTGACTGTCACGAATTTCTTAACCCGAGCATATGCAGTTCGGCGTGGATTCTCGGAGCGCGCCAGCCATTCTCCAATGCCATTTGCCGGATCATGTCACAGATTTCCTTATCTTTTCTGAGTCTTCCTCTTCGGCGTCCTTTCCTGGAAATGGCGTTCCAGTAGAGTTTGTAGCCCTGCTTGTGCCAGTTGACTACAGTTTCCGGCTGCACGATGATCAGAGCATTCGCCCAATTCGACCAGAAGCGCCGCAACCAAACCCAGAATGCCCGGTCAAACCAGCAAATATTTGGCATTGGATTCTCCCTTTTCATAACGGCGACCTGCTGACGAAGGGCAAGATTCTCCAGCGCCAGATTTTTACGAGATTGAAAGAGGGAGCAAATCGTCTCAAAGGTCGCTTTTACTCTCGAAAATAGTTGTTTCATTTTCATGATGCAGCATTGACGCACATTTTTGACTAGCAGGCAAGTGTCTGATATTGTTCAAATATGAATTTTGGCGAGCCACAGGATAGTCAGGGATTTCCGAGGAAGGAGGAGTACGTCGTCAATGACCGGCGGAAGTTCAAGTTCTTTAACAACAAAACCTGATTTACAAAATGTTCTTTATTTTATCGGAATCTGTCTAGTGTATATACCTTTATTTGCTGTCCGCGCATTTTGATAAATATCAGAAAAAACAATATTTCCTTTATGGGGTCCTATTTCCAAAGATTTACCTGGGTCTTTGATCCACATGACATGGATAGTCGCCCATCCCTGGTAAGGTTTTGCTGTGGCCAATTTGGCAAAATCCATCAGAATGAGGTATGAAGCTGCTAAATCTGCCGCTCTTAACTCATTATATTTTTGTACTCCAGCTTTTACTTCTATTGTCTTCTTCGTTTCTCGGCCATTTTTATCACGCTTTATTGCAATAATATCCGAGAGATTCCCTCCTGGTTCGGCAATAAATCCATTTGCCAAATCAGGAATAATATGTTTTTTGTTAATCCAATATATCGCCAAAAACTCTGTAACTTTGTTTGGTAGTTGTATTCCATTGATCTTATATTGATCTCCTAACTTTTTATTCTCTCTAAGCCGTTGTCGTTCTAACCTTCTATAGGCGACAATAGCTCTGATAACATTACTGAAATTTGCTTCATTTTCACAAGAATCGATCAAACGTCTTTTAGCCATTTTTATTCCCCTGTAAATAAGGTTACGTCATTTCCGAAACTCCTCACCCACGGTTCAACCTCGACCAACGAATTCACCGTGAACGTCATTTTCAACTTTCCATCGGGCATGTCAATGAACTGCTGCGTCGGGTGCCAACGGCGGCTTTTCAGACGTTCTTTCAAAAGGGGATCGTTCTCGAAGATCAGTTCCACATTATGTTTGGTGTCCATCTCACGGAAGATGCCGAAACTTCCATCCATCATGATCGACGGAGAATAATCGGACGGATAGGCGAACTTCTCTTTAGTCAATACTGCGCTTTCGATGCGCTCCACGGCGTAAGTGGCCGGCTGCTTGTACTTCGGTCCTTTGCCGACAAGGTAGAGCCCGCTTTGCCACATGAGGAGCGTCCACGGCTGCAAAAGGTGCTCGCGCGGTTTCTCCGCACCGAGGGCCTTGTGAACAATGCGTATTTTCTTCCGGAAGAAAATACCGTGGAGGATTGTTTTGATGATGTCGTTTTTATCGCTGTAATCCTTGGGCGCGTAGGGAATGGTGAAAATCATGCGGTCAATGTTCTCGAACAGGTGGGGCAGAAATCCCAGGCCTTTTTTCGACCGCATCAGTTCCTGGTAAAAACCATCCGCCTCCCGAAACAAGTCCGTCTCCTTCAGGAAGTTGAGCGTGGACTTGGCCAGATAAAGTGCGATCACCTGCGGGATACGCTCCCGTTCCTCGGCCTCTCCCATCTCCCGCAGACGCAGGTAACGCTCGTCTCCATCACGCACCTCCTCCACACGGCTTTGACCGTTTTCGTCAAATAAAAAGTCGAAATCCTCCCTCAAAATCTTTCGATACTTGCGGTAGGTGGAATCAGCTATGCGCAGCTCTTCCTTCAAGTCGGACACGCGCCAGCCCCGGGGATTGGTGAGCAGGCGGTAAGCAATTTTGGGAAGAGCGACGTGGATGGGGTATTGCGCGCCGGCCATGAATTCTCCCGTCTCGAAGTTTCCGCTTTTTCGTGATTGCTATGTTTCGTAGCACTCTCTGTTTTACCATAAAAACGCGTCGAGGGAAGGAGTTTCAAGCGGAGGGGGACATGAGACGTTTCGGACATCGCGGAAAGAATGCGTTCCTGGAAAGGCAAGAGCGATGCACGATCGGCCTCTGGCTCATGCGGGCGGTCGCATTCACGGAGGAGGGCCGGAGATGGTACCGAAAGGACAAAGACCACTGGGACGATATCGAGGAAATTTTCGGAATTCCGGAGCGCGATGATAAAGACCGGGGGCGCAGGCCACTTTCATTATCGGCCTTGAAAGCCGAAATAAAAAAGGTGGAACGGGGCCGTCAAACACCCGATCCCACTATCCGACGAAATATCACCATCCTGGCAAGAGCCATCGACCTTACGGATGTCGAAAAGGAAATCCTCGGCTTCGCGCTGTACGCGAGTCCCAGCGATACGATGACGGATTTTTTCAACTCCATGACGCCCCTGGCTTTGCCCCGCATGTCCCGAGTGATTGCGGCCATGCTCAAAATCAATGAGTCGAAAGTTCTCATCGCCCTCGACAGAGATTCGACGCTGATGGCCTCCGGTCTCGTCAAGCTGGAACTGAGTATGGAGTACCACGTCTCTCCAATCCAGGTCATGGACGATCTGGCGCTCATTCTGATGGATAGTTACGAATCCGAAGACGATTTAATGAACAGGTTTTTTCGCCCCTCGCCGCCGCCTGAACTGACGCCGGATGATTTTCCCTATTTGAGACGCGAAATTAATTTGCTTCACGCCTATCTTCAAAAGGCCGTCGAGGGAGGCGTCAAAGGAGTCAACATCCTTCTTCACGGACTTCCGGGCATCGGCAAGACGCAATTGGCTAGGGCCATCAGCAACCGAGTGTCGAACCGGATGTATGAGGTCACCGTGAACACGAACGAGAAGAGGGATCGGCGCGGACGGTTGGAGTCCCTCCTGCTCAGCCAGAGTTTTCTGCGCAAACGTAAAGGTTCGGTCATCCTGTTCGATGAAATTGAGGATCTGTTCCCCTATGAGCCATTGTCTTTCTTTTTTCCCACGGAAAATAAATCCTGCTCCGAAAAAGACCGCATGAACCGGCTGCTGGAGGAAAACCTTGTCCCCACCATATGGATCGGGAACAAAATTCGCCACATAGATCCGGCGGTCGTCCGGCGCTTTGACATCATCCTGGAGATGAAGAAGCCGCCCCGGAACGTTCGGGAAAACATCCTCCGCGATCGCCTTAGTCATCTCAGTCTTCCGGTTGAAGATATTCGGACCATGGCCGGTATCGCTGACCTGACACCCGCAGACGCGGAAAAACTCTCCAAGGTTCTGTCCGTCGCTGGTCTTGGGGCGAAGAATAATGCGGAGGCCGCCGCCCTGTTGACGGAACAGCGGCTTCTCTCTCGCGGCTCATCCACGGGTAAAAAGATTCGGCCGCCGGCGCTCCTGGAGTATAGCTACGATTTCGTCAACGCCTCAATGGACGTTACGCGCCTCGCCGAGGCCATCGGAAAAAGCGGACGGGGGACCATGTGCCTGTACGGCCCGTCGGGCACGGGAAAAACCGCCTACGCCAGACATCTGGCAAAAAGCATGGGGCACCCCCTGGTGGCGAAGCGGGCCTCCGACCTGCTCAGCATGTGGGTGGGTGAAACGGAGAAACAGATGGCGGCGATGTTCGATGAGGCCAGGGACGAGGACGCCATCCTGCTCTTGGATGAGGCGGACAGCTTTTTACACGATCGAAGAACCGCTTCCCGCAGTTGGGAAGTCACGCAAGTCAACGAGATGCTGGTGCAGATGGAGAACTTCGACGGTGTCTTCATCTGCTCGACCAACCTGATGGAGAACATCGACCAAGCCTCATTAAGACGATTCGATTTCAAGGTCTATTTCGACTATCTCACCTCCACCCAGCGCCGTGAGCTTTTCCTGCGTGTTATGTCCATCATCGACGCAAAACCGAAGGAACTCGCTCCGATCTGGCATCGCCTCGACCGCCTGAACAATCTGACCTGCGGGGATTTCATCGTTTTTCTGAGGCAGTGGAGCCTCCTTAAAGAATCCTGCGGTCCTATCGATATTCTGAAGGCTTTGGAGAAGGAATCCCTGGCTAAACAGGATGGCCATAACGTGGTCATCGGGTTTGTCGGGTAACAAGGAGGGATGCCAGGATGAACGGCGTCATTGAGAACCAGGTGAACGTTACATCCATCAAGAAAGAGCACCTGGTGGGGATTCCCGTAATGCAGGACTTTCTCTGGGGGATCGCTACGTCCTGGTGTACGGACAGGGTCGGCTATTCCCATCACAAGCGTTATCCAAACATCGAGGCGCTACAAACACTTGCGTGGCTCATCGATAAAGTTAAGGAACACCCCAAATTCGAGGACTGGGAATGGTGGAATCCGCCCACGACAGACGATCCGGAGGTTTACCGCCTCTTCGCCAGAGGAAAAACAAAAGGACTAGGATTGTGGGGAGAGGAAAAATCCAGGTCGATTTGCCGGAGCATTGCCCCGGCCAATTTCGATGAACTTGTCGATGCTCGGGCCTTTATCGAGCACCAGCGGCGTGGACTAAATCCCGTACCGTGGCTGGAAAGATACTGCGAGGGGAAAAAGAAACGGAAAGCGGGTTTTACTCCGAAACCAGGGATCGAAACGGTTTGCGGGGAGACCAATGGTGTTCCGCTGTATTTCGAGCAGTTCGAGTTGTCCCTCCGCCAAATCGGGAACTTGACCGAGGACGAGGCAAAAGCTCTACAGAACGCGATTTTAAGAAAGATGGCGCCCGAAACCATACTGGCTTCCCGTGGGAAATTCATCGAACACGCCTGTTTGGAATACAAGTATGAGTTTGTGGAAGCCTATCTATTATTCGACGCGATCTGTGAATTCGGGACACAGGCGATCAGATACAATTCAGCCATGGTTGACACTTTGATGGCTTACAACGAGGCCTATTATATTCGATATCTCTACTGGTCGGAAAAGGAGTGAGATAGCGCGGTGCTGCTGTAAGGATCGGTCAATAAAACAGGAGTACGTTCCATGAAACTTAAACCGAAAAACGTGACGCACCGACAGTGGCTGATCACTTCGTTGAAATCCATCCTCGGCCGGCCGGTCAAAATCGCGCCGGATGATTACCTCCATTCCCCCAAGGAATGCGCCTACGTCATGGGGCAAATCCGCCGTAAGCGAGAACCGCTCGGTCTGGACGTAATCGAGCTTGGGATCAGGGCCGGAATCCTCATTCGGTTCAAAGCGAGGCATAAAATCTGGGAAGTGTCCTGCGCGGGGAAAGATTGCAAAGTGGCGGATGACGTGGCTTTCGCCTCGAAGGAAATGGCGGTGTGGTATTGCATGGGGATGGCCCTCTGTGCCAATAAGAGTGAGACAATGGTTGTGTGAGAATTTAGTGTATAATTCGAGGGCGTGAAGGAGAACTCGAATGAATAAGCAACGAGAAAACGGTGATGGATCGTTTTTGGGGGCGCAGCGTAGTGGAGGCGAGCGAAGCGAGCCGGAACGGAGCGGAGCCCCCAAAAACGACGGGCCGCCCGCACCCCCCTCTCCGGAGGTCTCAGAACGCCCCGAGCGCCGCCGCTTCACCGCCGCCTACAAGCTGGCTGTCGTGCAGGAGGCCGACCGCTGCGCCGAGCCAGGTCAAATCGGCGCCTTGCTGCGTCGGGAAGGACTGTACTCTTCCCACCTGGGCAAGTGGCGTCAGTTGCGGGATCAGGGCGCTCTAGATGGCCTGAACGGCAAAAAGCGCGGGCCCAAACCCGGTGCATCCCCGCTGTTGAAAAAAGAGAACGAGCAATTGCGTCGCGACAACGCCCGGCTGCAAAAAAAGCTGGCGAAGGCCGAAATGGTGATCGACTTCCAAAAAAAAGTTGCCGCGCTCCTGGACATCCCCCTGAACCGGCCGGACGACGACGGGAGCGCCTGATGCAAGCGGTGCATGAGCGCGGAGCCTCCATCGGCGTTGCGTCGGCCTGCGACGCTCTGTCTTTGCCGCGAGCCACATACTATCGGCGTCTTTCTCCCGCGCTTCACCGCCATCGTCCGAAGCCGAAAAGAGCGCTGGACGACGGGGAACGGCAAAGGGTTTTGGATATTCTTCACGCGCCGGAAAACATCGACAAAGCGCCCGCTGAAATCGTCGCAACCCTAATGGATCAAGGAGAATATCATTGCAGTACACGCACCATGCACCGCATTTTGGAATCGGAGAAAGAAGTGAAGGAACGCCGGAATCAGCGCCGCCATCCCAATTATGCGAAGCCGGAACTTTTGGCGACCGCGCCTAATCAAGTCTGGAGTTGGGACATCACCAAGCTGAAAGGGCCGGTGAAATGGAGTTATTATCACCTCTACGTGATTCTCGATATTTTCAGCCGATACACTGTGGGGTGGATGATCGCGCATCGCGAGAGCGCGGCGCTGGCGAAAACGCTCATCTCCCAAACGTGCGCCAGACAAGGAATCGGTCCTGATCAGCTCACTCTTCACGCGGACCGTGGAACCTCGATGAAATCCAAACCGGTCGCGCTGCTGTTGTCGGATCTGGGCGTGACAAAAACGCACTCAAGGCCGCATGTGTCCAATGACAATCCATTTTCTGAAAGCCAGTTCAAGACGATGAAATACCGCCCGGAATTTCCGAAACGATTCGGGTCCATCGAGGATGCACGGGTTTTTTGCCGGACCTTTTTTCACTGGTACAACAACGAACACCGCCACAGCGGCATCGCCATGTACACGCCGGAGACAGTCCATTATGGACGTGCGGAGAAGGCGGCCAGGCAAAGAGAGAGAGTGCTTTTAGAAGCTCTTGAAAAACATCCCGAACGATTCGTTAACAAAACACCAACACCACAGGCGCTGCCCGAGGCGGTATGGATCAATCCGCCGAAAACGGGGAACCAGGACAGTGTACTCTAAACTATGAAAAACGGTGTCTCATTATCGTTGACACGTTCCGTGGGAACGCCCAAAAAAGCAGAGATAAGGCTTGTCCTTAGTTCTGTTGAAATGGCTAATGAGGCATTGGTTGGCATTGGGCAGGACATCGAAAATCCCTTAAGCGAACAAACTTCTAAGGAAAATTATGGTTCTTCGAAGATTACCGTACTTCATCATGAAATGAAGAAGAAAATTATTTTTCGTCCTTATAAAAGGATCGGAAGACATGTCGACAATTCGGTGATTTATTGGCGGCTTTATCGCGGTCTCCTGACGCCCAAATAGGGAAAGGTCCTTTCAAAACCTTAAATGACGGGCTTTCCCATCCCAAAGGGAATGTCAAGGATCGACGACCGCCCTTTTAAGGCGGCGAAAAATAATTTTCTTCTTCGCAAGGTTTGAAGAGTGCGTGTTAAAGTACGGTAATCTCGGTAGAACCATGAAAATTCATGTGCATTGAATATGCAAAGATTCCCTGATAGCTTAAATCCTCAAGAATGCTGCTTCAGGAAAATAGGAGTCGATATGAAATTCAACAAAAACCACTTTGGGCTTTTTATTGGCATAATCCTATTTTCTTTTAGCGTTGCAGTAACGGGATGCGGTGAAGAGCCCTCCAGTGATTCGGATGACGATGATGGTGAAGATATCAATGACGACAGTGATGATGATATCGATGACGATGCCGTCAATGATGATGTTGATGATGATTCAGACGACGACCTCGATGACGACATGGAAGATTCTCTGTCTTTGCTCGGGCCGGGTGATCATATCGGTTTTATTTTCGGTTTTGATGAGCCGATAGCGGAAAACGAGCATGCATACGAGGACCGCTGGAATGAGGCCATCGCCGCCGGAATGACCGTCGGGCGAATACAATTGGATTGGCTTGACTTGGAACCGGCCCCCGGGGTTTTTAATGAAGAGTTGCTGAATGAATCCCTTGAGCTTCTCGTGGAAGACGGCGTAAAGCCGATGCTGACGCTGTCGACCCTCGACAGCGAGGAATTGACTTTTCCAGAGGATTTGATGGAGCCGGATCATCAGGATCTGGTCGATGGGATGCCATTGAATGATCCAGTCGTATTGGAGCGATTCGAGAATCTGGCGAACTGGCTGGTACCCAATTTTTATAATGCGGGCGGCTGGTTGATCACTGTGGGAAACGAGGTGGATATCCGGTCTGAAGATCATCCTGATGACGTGCTGGAGATCGTGGATTTCGTGGCCGGAGCCGTTGAGTCGATTCATGAAGTGGAGTCGGAAATGGCCGTTACAGTGACCTTGACGGCGAGCGCCGCGACAAACCAGCCACAATTTACGGCTTCATTGATGGAGTTGCTGGATGTGGCCTGCTTCAACTTCTACTGCCAGGATGCCGCGGGAATTGTGCAGGATGCAAATTTTGTACAAGAGAGCATCGACATTCTTTTGGGAGCGTCCGGTGATCTTCCTCTAGTCATTCAGGAGCTGGGATGTCCAGCCGGATATGAGGATGAGCAATCGAATATTGAAGGTACGCTGGAAAAACAAAGGGCTTTCTTTGAGGCGGTTTGGAATGAGATGGAGGATTCACAGCGATTTCGGGCGGCAATAATTTTTCAGTTGATTGACTGGTCGCCCGAATTGACGAATTTTTATCTCCAGTGGCTTCAGGGTATGCCCCAGTGGTTTATCGATATGTATGAGGAATCCCTTCGGACCATGGGTTTGTGCCGCTGGGAGGACGGTTCCGAAAGACCAGCCTGGGATGAGTTTATTCTGGGGATTGAAATGTTCGCCGATTGATCATTATGGCTTGATCTCGATAGGCGTTCCGTCTTCCACGGCCCACCAAAGTTGCTCCATTTCTTCGTTCGTCACGGCGACGCACCCCTGCGTCCAATCATCGAATCTGTGAAAACGCCCGATCCATCCCCAGCCGCCCGCGATGCCGTGGATCATGATCGATCCGCCGGGGCTGCAGCCGAGTTCGACGGCTTCGCGCCGGTCGTCTTCGTTTGGATAGGATATGTGCAGGGATTTATAGGCGACGCTGTCGGGATTTCGCCAATCGAGAATGTATTCGCCTTCAGGGGTTTTATTGTCGCCTTCGCATTGTTTGTCGCCTTTGGGACGGCCGCCCAGGGAAATGGGATAGGAAACAATCGTTTTTCCCGCGCTTTGCACGTGCAGACGCCGCGCGCTTTTTTCCACGAGGATTTTATCGACTTTGATATTGGAGGGGATTTTTTGCGGGGGATGTAAGTAAAACCAGGCCGCGCTGGTTATGAAGATAATCGCGATAACGAGCAAAGTGATAGTTGCCTTAATAAGCCGGCGAGGCGCGCCTTTCATCCATCACTCGCCTTGCAGCAGGCGCTCGATGATTTTTACCTTGATCTCATCGCGGATGCGGCGGAATTCGGCGAGGATTTCCTCCGGCGTGCCCGTCGCTTTGGCCGGATCGTCGAAACCCAGATGCGCGCGTTTGGTTTTGCCGAAATACACCGGGCAACTTTCGTTGGCGTTGTCGCAAAGCGTGATGACGTGATCGAAATCCTGTCCGTCGAATTCGCTCAAGTGCTTGCTGCGGGCGTTTTCGTGCCGGATGCCGATTTCCTCCAGCACTTGCAGCGCTTTGGGATTCGGCTTTGACGGCTCGGTGCCCGCGCTGAAGGCTTCAAAGCGATCGCCCAGTTCATTATTTGTGATCGCTTCGGCCATCAGGGATCGGCAGCTGTTTCCCGTGCACAGGAAAAGAACGCGTTTTTTCATTCAAAACCTCAAATCGGAGGACATATCGCGGCGCATGCGTTGTAGTTGGTCTGGCAGTTCGTCCAGGTTGGGCATTCGTCGATGTAGCATTGCCCGAGCGCGTCGTAACAATCCGCCAGGCATTCGAAGTAGTAGGGATTGAATTTCCCTTCGCATTCGTTATCCCAGGAACAGTCCGCGAAATCATACTGCGCCTGAACGAGGCAAATTTTGTTCACGCATTCGTTGATTTCGCATTCGTTTGGCTCTACGAGTATGCAGTTATCGGAACATTGTCCTTGCACGTTTTGCGCGGCCAGATGGCAAGCCCAAAAAGCCGACTCGGCAACCCCGTCACAGTCATAAATGGTGTGCGTGGACGTTGTTGTTGAAGTTGTTGTCGTTGTGGTTGTGGTGCTGGTGGTTGTGGTGGTTGTCGTCGTTGTCGTTGTGGTCGTAGTGGTCGGTTCACTCGTGTCGTCGTCCGCGTCGTCATCGTTGACATCATCATTGACATCGTCATCCGCGTCGTCATCGGCGTCATCATCGTCGTCGTTAACGTCCTGTGCATCGTCGTTATCGTCGTCATCATCCCCGCACGCCGCCGAGAAAAGAAAGCATGCAGCGAGAAGGGCCATAAGGACCTCAATCAGGCATCGTCTGCGCCATGAGAAAATCATCATTTAACCTCGATAGAATTTTCGCTACAATTATCGTGTTATGCCGCCGTTTGCGGCGATGAATATTAAATAAGGTAGGCCGACATGAAAGGCAAGGCGAAATTTATTGCGGCGATTCTCGCTGGCGCGTGCGTGGTGACGCTGCTTGCGGTCATATTAAAAAATGCGCCGGTTGTTTTTTGTCCATATAAGCATTTCGCCGCCCGAGCCGCCGCAGCGCCGGAAACCGCGGAGGCGAGTTTTGCGGACAGACTCAGCGCCGCCGCCATGAAGCGCACGACACGCGAAGTGCAATACGATCCCGCATACGTAAAGATTCCGTATCCGGGCGGTGACGTGCCGTCGGACACGGGCGTTTGCACGGATGTGGTGATACGCAGTTATCGTGCGCTGGGGATCGATTTGCAGAAACTGGTGCACGAGGACATGCGCGCGCATTTCGCAAAGTATCCGAAAAAGTGGGGGCTGCCTGCGCCGGATAGGAACATCGATCATCGCCGCGTGCCGAACCTGATGACATTCTTTTCGCGCAAAGGGAAAAAACTGCCCGTTACGAAAAATCCCGAGGATTACAAGCCCGGCGATCTTGTCACCTGGAAGATTCCCGGCAACCTGGACCACATCGGCATCGTCGTGAAAAAGCGCGGCGCCGGCGGCAAACGCCCCATGATCGTGCACAACATCGGCGCCGGTCCGAAATGCGAAGATCGATTATTCGAATTCAAAATCACGGGGCATTTTCGGTACGAGCCGTAATGAAAAATTCTCATAACCTATTGATATATATGAAGAATCCATGTTGATTTGCATTGAGAGGAGCGTAGTATTTCTTGACAAAGCCATGCTTAAGTTATATGTTTAACTTGATGAGCAAATATTCTCTGCCAGTGGCAGCAGAATCTATAAAGGCCTCCGCCGAGCCAGCCTGGCGAATCGGCGGTTTATTTATGCCCATTTCGGCCCCATTTTGATTTTATCCACCGTTGACAACTGACCTGGGCGAGCTTTCATATCCGCCACATATGCCGTTTTGAAGTATGAATAAACCGGATTGTTTTTTCTTATTGAGATAACGACAACGTAGCAATATTTCACGAGGGTAACCCGTCTGTACGGATCGTGTCGTTTTTTTACCTTGTCCCAACCTTGATAGCGTTCCGAATCTGGATCGGTTAAGGCATATGATATCCAAAGCATTCTCTGCGCCCTTGGAAGCGAAAAGACATTGTCTTTACCTCCCTTTCGAGATTCGAAAAACGCATGGTCGAAGTCAGACTTTTTAAACCGGACTTTTATACCGTCAAAAGTTACGAGGGGAGTCGTGCAGTATTCGGATTCGAAACGGACGCGATAGTCTTCTTCCGACGGCAGGATCAGCAGATCAGGATATTTCATCTACCACCCGCCCTCGAGATTGATTAAAAATACATTAAGTTTTTGCTCCGAGCGATAGGTCGGGCCGAGTTGTTTGCCCAGTTGTAATTCCAGGTTTTGAATCAGTTTCTCTTTCGCCCCTCCGGGCGTGCCGATCTGGTTGAACTTTGCGGAGCATGCGCCGACGAGTACGTCGACAAGCTGTATCAGTACGGACTCCTCCGACCTCACGCTCTGAACGGTCGATATACTCGAAGACAAGTTGGAAAAATGAAGGCATTTTTTCAAAGTATCAAGACGATTGCTTTTTCTGTTGCTTTTAAAATCACAAAATACGGCATATTGGTTAAAGTCGAGAATCCAATGCCTCAGCATATGGTAATAGAATTTGTAAAATCCCAGTTCTTGATCACTCTCATGAAATTTCACCAAATTGACTTTTTGGGCATCGACAACGATGCATCGGAATCGGAGTTCCTCTGCTTGGCTGATAAACCACTCGAAAAGCTCCATATAAAAATCGAGTTTCGACGGAGACACCTTCCGCCATTTGAACTCGCCGCCGATTTTGTGCTTGTCGCGCAGGCTGTGGATTTGTTTTTTGAACTCCTCCCTTTTGGCCGTCGGAAGCCACAATCCCCCGATTACCAGATATTTTGCAGGAGATTTTTTCGACGCCAACAGGTCCGGCCTGCTTTCATCGCAGTAGACATCAAATCTCATAATGACCTCTCGTTAGCCTGATGCGATTCGCTCGCCACCCCATTGCATTTTAGTCTCCGTTAAAACTTCGCCGCTCTTCTACGATGATACGACGGCCACGGACACATCGCGTCCTATGATGGATCTAATATGTTGCTGGAGGTGGTCTTTCATCGCTCTCAATGAGCTCATCTCATCCATATCGTAATGGTTGCTTTCGATCATGCTTGTGATTTGGTATTCGATTCTGTTGTCTTTCAATTCATCGGCCAGAATGATGCTCATCTCCACGCCGAAAGACGTATTCGGTGTGTTTCTGACGGTGACAATCAGTTCGGGTTTATGCCCCGGCCGCCCGTGAATCTCCTTTCGATAACGGTCGATCTCAGAGCGAGGAATTCGCCAATCCCGTCCGTGTTTTTCTCCTTTCAGTGTTTCGTATTGGCAAAGCGCTTTGACGGTCTGTGGCTTTAAACCCACTTCGTCGGCGAACTCGCTGATGGTTAGAAGATGCTGCTTGATAAAGTTTTTAGGGAATATGGCTACGTTAAGAGGTTTTTTCGTCGCGTCCATGAGATGGGCCGGACCTATGGGGCTGCCGATCAGGGAGAGGCTATAATGACATCCGGTGAAGCTTGTTTTGTCGTCAAGCTCAACGTCGGTGAAATCCGCCGCGCCGAGAAGGCAATCGGAAAATTTCGCACCATTGAGATTGGCCTCGTTGAAGATCGTCCCGGAAAGATCGCAGTTTTGAAAAGTCGCTCTGGAAAGATCGGCTTTATCGAAGGTTGCCTCGGAAAGATCGCAGTTTTGAAAAGTCGCACTGGAGAGATTGGCCTTGGAAAAATCCGTCTTCCAGGCGAATTTTACATCCGTAATTTTCATCCCGGACAAATCCGAATTAAAGGCCAATATCTCGTGTTCGATGAGAACCATTTGATTCAAAACAATTCGAGGATTCCTTTTTTGACGACCGAGAAAATCCTCAGCCTCCTTTTTGGTGTTGAAAGCAACTTCTACAACGTCCATTTCTAATCCCCTCTATATATTGTCGGACACGACATCTTTGGAGAGCATTATAGGCGCTAGAGGGTATGTGTCAAGGGCGAATAGAAATTTTTTCCCTCTTAATTAAAAATCCACCTGGAAAAACTCGTCGGGCTTGAGGGCTTCGGGTGGCAGGGCGACTTCCGTGGGGCCGGCGCCGGCCTTGAAATACTCGGTATAGGCGTCGGGTTGTTCGTCATAAGCGCGCAGCCCGCTGGCCGGGTCGATTTGCATGGCCTCGATTCCCTGCGGGACCTTGAAAGGCTTGTCGCCGAAATCGGCCAGGGCAGTTTTCATATATTCGATCCAGATCGGCAGCGCCGCCTGCGAGCCCGTTTCGCCTTTGCCCAGGGATTTCGATCCCGCGTCGTTGCCCACCCACACGCCGGTGAGGACATCCGGAGAAAATCCGATGAACCATGCGTCCACGTTGCGGTTTGTGGTGCCGGTTTTTCCGGCGACGGTTTTTTTGAGCGCATTGCTTTTCGCGCCGGTGCCGCCGGTCGCCACGGAATTAAGCATGCTCGATATCAAAAAGGCCGTTTGCTTGCTGATGATCTGTTTGCTGATGATGTGTCCCTCGGCGTCCCTGTGAAAACGCGGCATGGGGATTTCGTCGATCCTCGACGGCGTCTTCGACCGCCTTTCCATCAATTCCTGAACGCGTTGTCGGAGCCGGAAATCGTCCATGAACTCGCTTCGGCCCGGTGAATCGTCATCGAACAACGCTCCCGGATCGCCTTCGATCAGGTCGCGCTCCTTGATTTTGTTTGCTTTCCAGTTTGGGATGTTTTCCATGGGCGGCGCCGTTTCGATTTGCTGCGACAAGGCGTTGTCTTCGAGGATATGACCTTCGCGATCCTCGATTTTTTTAATGAAGATCGGCTCGGCGAATTGCCCTCCCGAAGCGAATACCGCGTACGCGTTGATCAGTTCCGCCGGGATGACCTCGTATGCTCCCAGCGCCATGGAAAGGTCGGAGCCGCTGAGGCTCATGAGTCCCAGGCGTTTGGCGTAACGCGCGATATATTCGTGGCCCAAAGCCTGCGCCACGCGCACCGTCACCGTGTTGATGGATCGGGTCAGCGCTTCCCGCAGCGTGATTTCGCCGGAGAATTTGTTGCTGTAATTACGCGGTTTCCAGCCGTCCCCGAAAACGATGGCCGTATCCAATATGTGCGTGGCGGGGGTCATGCCCGCGTCGAGAGCCGCGGCGTATACGATGGGTTTGAAGCTCGATCCGGGCTGCCTTTTGGCCTGCAGCGTACGGTTGAATTCGCTGTCGGCGAAATCGAAACCGCCGACCATGGCGACGACCTCGCGCGTTTGCGGGCGCATGGACAGAATCGCTCCCTGGCAATGGGGCTGCTGGTCCAAAAAGCAGGTTTTGATTCCCGCATTTTTGACGCGCACCAAAATGACGTCGCCTTCGCTGATAATCTCGTCGACCTTTTTAAAAGGGCCGTAGCGGTCGGGCTTGCCCTTGAGCCGGACCTGCTCGACCCATTCGATCCCCGGCGGGCCCAAGCGAAGCGTTTCGCCTCCGATATCCACGGTGGCGATGTTCTGGCTGATGCCGGTCACCAGCCCCGTGAAGCGCTTGCCCTCCTCGATTTTCGCGTCGCCCCGGCGTTTGGCCAAAGTTTCGAGATACGCCGGGCGGTCGCTTACGGCCACGCGGCGCTGCGGTCCGGTGTATCCCTGCCTGTTCGCCAGTTCGAAAAGTCCCTCGCGCAGGGCTTTTTGCGCCGCCGTTTGCAGGTCGAGATCGCAGGTGGAATAAATGCGCATGCCGTCTTTCAATACGCGGGACGCGCCGTATTTTCTCATCGCATATCGGCGGATGTATTCGGTGAAGTACGGCGCCACGGTGCGGTTGTAATCGACGTCCGGCGCGAGTTTCAACTCCTCCTCGGCGGCGAGTTTGGCGGTGCTTTTATCGATTTTTCCCACGTCCACCAGGCGCTTGAGGACGTGCCGGCGGCGTTCGAGGGCCGCTTCGGGGTTCGCATAGGGATTGTACCGGCTCGGCGCCTGGGGCAGGCCGACCAGAAGCGCGATTTCGCCCAGCGAAAGATCGCCGACGGATTTGCCCAGATAACTTTGCGCGGCGGCTTCGATTCCATATGCGCCGTGCCCGAAATAAATGTCGTTTAAGTACAGGTAAAGGATTTCCTCTTTGGAAAAACGCGACTCGATGCGCTGCGCCAGAATCGCTTCCTTGATTTTGCGCTCCAAGGTTTTTTCCGAGCTGAGCAGCAGCGAGCGGCAAACCTGCTGCGTGATGGTGCTGGCGCCTTGTTTGATTTCCCCGGCCCGCAGGTTTTCCAGCGTGGCCCGGGCGATGCCCATGTAGTCGACGCCCTTGTGCTCGAAAAAATGCTCGTCTTCCACGGCGACGAAGGCGTCGATCATCAGTTGCGGGGCCTTGGATATGGGCACGAGAAAACGCCGCTGGTTTTCGTACCGGAATTCTCCCATGACGCGGCCTTTCGCGTCGTAGACCACGGAATGCAGATTGGGCCGGTAATCGGCCAGGCTGTCCAGGCGAGGCAGGTCCGAGGCGTAATATTGATACGCGATCACGCCCCCGAGCGCGGCGGCGAGTATGGCCGCGATGAAAAGGCCGAGCAATACGCATCCGATCCGCACCTTCTTTTTACGCGGCTTCGAGGCGGCTTCGGATTTTTCGGGCCAATCGGGCATGACGCCTTCAAAGGTTGTTTATTTCTTACGCTCCCCGGATCGAGGACCTGATTTTCTCGCCGATATATAACAAAATTCCCAGCATAAATCCTATAATCGAATAAAAGTAGGTCAGCGTGTACATCACAATGAATCCCGCCAGGAAAATTATTCCCGTGTGACGGCGCACGAAGGAAAATATTTTCCGGTTCAAATACAGGTATGCGCCGCTGACGGCAACGGGCGCGAAAAAGGCGTTTTCCGGCATGAAAAAATGCAGGGCGGCAAAAGACAGGGGCAGAAAAAACACCAAGGTCAGCGCCGAAGCTACGTTTTCCGGGCGCAGGTTCAAATCGGCGTAAAAAACATTTTTACGGGCCATGAGCATGGTCCAGGGCACGGCGCGGTCAAAGATGTCCGAGCGGATCAGGCTCCGGATGGAATATCGTTTCGCGTGACGCACCTGAATGGCTTTGATCAGGCGGATACGGTAGCCTTCGCCGCTGAGGCGATAGCCCAGTTCGATGTCCTCCACGCTCGCGGCCTCGTAGCTTTCGTCGAAACCGCCGATGCGCTCAAATACATCCGCTTTTACGGCGCCGCACCCGCACCAGAATGTGTGGGCCTTCATATCCGAGTGCTGATGCGTGTAATGGTGCACGAGATTTTTATATACGCTGGCGAAATTCGTCGGCGCGGGCAGGGGAGTGTACGAGCCGAAGCAGGCCGACAGCACCGGATCTCCGGCGAAGGCGTCGGCGATTTGCTTCAGAGTCTTTTTGCCGACCTGCACGTCCGCGTCGATGAAAAGCAGGATGTCGCCGGTGGCCATGGACGCGCCCACGTTGCGCGCCGCCGCGGCGCCGGAAGCTTCGAGTAAAGATGCGTGGCGCACTTCAAAGGTCGATACGATATCCCCGCCGATGTCGGTGGAGTAATCATTCACGCAGATGATTTCATAGTCCGGGTAATCGGAAGTCGTTAAAGAAGCCAGGGCGGCCGGGATCGTATCTGCCGCGTTGTGGTAAGGCATGATGACGGAAATGCGGGGAAGTTTCTTTTCCTGCGCATCTTTTGAATCCGCCGAATCGCCCTGATTGTTGGTGACGGGGGCATCCATTGGAGTATCATCAGGGAGCCTGCCGATATGTCAAGACAGCCCGCTATAGCGGGCAGTGGCTAGTGGTTAGTGGATTCGGCCCTGTAGACGTGTGTGGCGAAAGGCGTCCTCGCCTGTGCGAGCCCGCAGGGCGACACAAACACAAGCCGCGCACGGCAAATTCGCCTGAAGCGTCAGCGAAGGCGAATGAGTAAGCGGGTCATGAGTGGCCAGTGATGAGTGGCCAGTAGTTAGAACAGAGCCGCGCACGGCAAATTCGCATGAAGCGTCAGCGAAGGCGAATGAGTAAGCGGGTGGATATCGGCCCTGTAGACACATGTGGCACAGCGCGGTCTGGCGACCGCAACTAAATGTGGTTGTAAGACATTCCTTTCACACCCGAGGGCGGGTGTGCCACACATGACGTGCCCGGGCGAAAGGTGCATGGCTTCGGCCCTGTAGACGTGTGTGGCACAGGCGCCCCCGCCTGTGCGAGCCCGCAGGGCGACACAAACACAAGCCGCGCACGGCAAATTCGCTTGAGTTGTAACGAAGGCGAATGAGTAAGCGGGTCATGCATCGATAATCGAAATGATCACGCCGTTGCATGCGCGGTTTTGTTTTCAAAATAAAATCTTGTTGCCGATTCGTGGCACACCCGCTCATTATCGCATCTTCGCTAACGCAAAGATGCGATTGGCCATTCGCGGCTCTGTTTCGGGCGATCCCGCATGCCAAGGTCAGCTGTTTTGGTTTGCGATTGCGAATTCGGATCAATTACTCAAGCATATCCTGACACTGATCCGGTCTGTGGCAACGAAACAAAAGCCGCGCACGGCAAAATTCGCCTAAAAGCGTCAGCGAAGGTGGATGAGTAAGCGGGTCATGAGCAGCCAGTGGTTAGTGGCCAGTGGTTTGAATCAGAGCCGCGCACGACAGATTCGCCTGAAGCGTCAGCGAAGGCGAATGAGTAAGCGGGTGGATATCGGCCCTGCAACTAAATGTAGTTGCAAGACATTCCTATCACACCCGAGGCTCGTGCTTCGCAGCGAAGTGCCGCTTCGCAGAGTAGTAGCGGGTGTGCCACACATGACGTGCCCGGGCGAAAAGTGCATGGCTTCGGCCCTGTAGACGTGTGTGGCGAAAGGCGCCCCCGCCTGTGCAAGCCCGCAGGGCGAAACAAACACAAGCCGCGCACGGCAAATTCACCTGGGCAAATGCGAAGGTGAATGAGTCAGCGGGTAAATCTCGCCAGGGGCGACAGGTGTATCGCGCCAATTTGAAATCTTGTGTTTTTACGCTTGTATTATATCGCCGGACATTGATAAATTAATAATGATAAAAAATTTGCCTTGAGGTTCGCTATGAATATCGAATGCCCGCACTGCAAACAAATCGTCGAGATTGACAATTCCACGTATGACGTGAAAGCCACATGCCCTAAGTGCGAACGTGAGATAAACCTTAACGATTTTTCGATTGAATCACCTGTTAAAACCAGGCTTTCGCCATGGACGAAAATATTGTTCGTTCTGGCGACCGGGCTTTTTGTGCTGGTTGCAGTGCCGAACTTCATGAAAATAAGAACACGCGCGTATGACGCCTCGGCAAAAAGCGCCGGGCGCAATGCCAAGCGCGCTCAAGAATTTTGGCCGTGCGAACATGGAGGCGATATATCCGGGGGATACAAAAGCAGTCTCGCGGAACTTTTATCCTACGACAGAAACCTGACGGAGGATGCGTATGTGACTTTCATCTTCGGCGATTGCGACATAAGCGGTTACACGTACACGACCTACCATGCCAAGGGGAATCATAAGTTTGTATTTACGGATTAGAGGTTTTTGAAACGCCATGAAGATTGAATACCCGCATTGCAGGGAGAAAAACGATGTCAAAAGAATCTTCCGGGAAAAATGATCCGGTTGCCATCGCTCTTTGGGGTATTTTTGCATTGTTTTACATTGCTTTTCTGGCGATGATTGTCATCCCAAATTACTTAGACTTGCGGGAAAAGGCGCGTATCGCCGCACCGCCGAGTAAATCGGTGCGCGACGTAAAGCCGGCTGCGGAAGTGTGGTATTGCGAAAAAGGTCGTATTGTATACGGATACACAAGCAACCTTTCAGCGCTTTTATCCTATGACAGAGGCCTTACCGATGACGGCAGCGTCACATTCACTTTCGGACCTGTCAATACTTCAGGCTATAGGTAAATGACAAATCATTAATGAAACAGCCCATGAAATGGGCGGAGGGATAGCCCGACTTCAGCGGCGACTTTTTCCGGGTGAAATAATTTTTATTTCCGTTATGAGCCGCCCGCCGCGCGGCGGGCTTCGGGTGTAAGTTTATTTGATTTATATCCACAGGGCTTTCGCCCTGGGCTATTATGATGAGTCGCCCTCCCGCCGGTCGGGCTTTCACCCGCTCAACCTCTCGGCCAATAATCCGTAACGCAATTTCACGCGGTCGTTGTCGATGGCGCGTTTCAGGGCTTTTTCCGAGCCCACGAGGACCACGAGTCTTTTCGCCCTGGTGACCGCGGTATAGAGAAGATTGCGCTGGAGCATGATGAAATGCTGCATGGTCACGGGCATGACCACCGCCGGGTATTCGCTGCCCTGGGATTTGTGGATGCTCACGGCGTAGGCGATGACGAGTTGATCGAGTTCCGCGCCCTGGGCCGTGACCTTGCGGCCGTCGAAGTCCACGACCAGGCGCCTGTCGTCTAAAATCACGTTGCTGATGTATCCCAAATCGCCGTTGAAAATTTCCCGGTCGTAATCGTTGGCGATCTGCATGACGCGGTCGTGGAGGCGGAACGTTTTGTCGCCCCGTTTCAGGGCCGGGCCGTGGGGATTGAGCTTGTTTTGCAAAATCGCATTCAGCGATCTGGTTCCCGCTTCGCCTTTGTGCATGGGCGTGATGGCCTGCACGTCGCGCATGGGGTCCAGGCCGAAGGTCTTGGGAATGCGCTGCGTGACCGTTTCGACGATGGCGTTTTGCACGCCGACCGGATTGTCGCGGCGGATGAAATAAAACTCGTGATGGCCCTGTCCCTCGGGAAGCGTCGGCGCGAGGCCCTGCAAAATCCGGTGCGCGTTCGCGACGATCAGCCCCGATTCGTCCTGCCGAAAAATCTGCGTGAGGCGATGGACTCCGAAGCTGCCGCTATTGATCACATCGCGCAAAATCGAACCCGGTCCGACGGACGGCAACTGGTCCACGTCGCCCACGAGGATTAAATGCGTCGTCGGCGCCAATGCTCTGACCGTCGCGGCCATAAGGGGAAGGTCCACCATGCTGGCTTCGTCGATGATCAAAAGGTCCGGATCGAGAAGATGCTCCGGCTCTTTGTGTCGGCTTTGCCCGGGCCGCAGCTTGAGCAATCGGTGCAGGGTTTGCGCGTCGCGGCCCGACGATTCGGCCAGCCGTTTGGCCGCGCGGCCCGTGGGCGCCGCCAGCAGCGCATCGCCTTTGAGTATCCCCAGGATTTCGACAATGGCGCGGATGATCGTCGTTTTGCCCGTTCCCGGACCTCCCGTGATGACCATCACCTTGTCTTTCAGCGCCCCGATAACCGCGCGGGCCTGCGCGTCGGATAAGGGGATTCCTTTTTTCTCCCGCACCCAGGCGACGGCTTTTTCTTCATCGAATTTGCGCAGGCGGCTTTTGGCCCGCCATATGGATTTGAGGCCCACGGCGACTTCAATTTCCGCGTCGGCCAGTTCCTTGAGATAGACGTAGGCGTCGCGCTGCGTGTATCGTCGGTCCACGGCGATCATCCCTTCGGCGGCCAGTTCGCCGATGGCGTTTTCGACGGCGCCGGCAGTGGCTTCGAGCATTTTCGTGCAATACTCGATCAGATCCGGCATGGGATAGGCGCAGTGGCCGTCGTCGGAAAATTCGGTGAGGGCGTGAATGACTCCGGCGGCGATGCGCATGGGCGAATCTTTCGGGATGTTCAGGGCGCCCGCGATTTTATCAGCCGTGGGAAAACCGATGCCTTTGACGTCCAGCGCCAGGCGGTAGGGATCTTCACGGACGACCTTTTGCGCCGCGTCGCCGTAGCGCTTGGCGATCTTCGGCGCCAGTTTGGGCGACAGGCCCACGCTTTGGAGAAAAACGGTCAGGTTGCGCAGGCCCCGTTTGACGCGCCATGCGTCCACAATGGCGCCGGCCCGCATCTTTCCGATGCCCTGCACTTCGGACAGGCGCTTCGGCTCGCTGTCCATGATCGCCAGCGTGTCTTCGCCGAAGCGCTTGACGATCCTTTCGGCCATCTTTTTGCCGATGCCGGGAATCATTCCCGAGCCGAGATATTTTCGGATGCCTTCCAGGCTCGTGGGCAAAAGCGTCTTGAAGGATTGCACGGCGAATCGCCTGCCGTGTTTCGTCGTCTCCCAGCTGCCCTCAAGTTCGAGCCTTTCGCCGGGCGTCACATCGTGCATGAAACCCACGGCGATGAATTCCCCGCGGGGCGGATCGCACACGAGGCGGCAGACGGCGTATCCGTTTTCCTCGTTTGAATACAGGATTTTTTCGACGACGCCGATGATGCTTTCCGGACTTTGCATGAAATCTCGTTATGTTATTCGGTTTTGTTCGCGTTTGCGCCGGATGATTTCCAAGGCGGCCTTGCGCACGTCCATATGAAGCGCGGAGTCGTAGCGAATCTCCAGAAGGTCGCTGAGCATAAGCTGCACGAGCAGATTTTTCGAGAGGTTCGCCGGCGTATAGGGATTGCGCGCCAGGGCGATCTTGACCTGATAACGCGAAATCCATTTTTTGTTGCGATGGATTGTCTCCAGGACCTTCGCGTCGTTCGGCCTGCGGGACGCAATTTTCAGAACGTCGGACTCCGTGGTTCGGGGATTGGCCAGAAGATTTTTGATGACCCTCGGGCTCACGTCGAATCCGGCTTTGGTTCGGGTCTCCTTGTCGAGGTTGCGGGCCTTGGCCATGCGTTCGCCCAACGTGAGGTCCGCCAGGCCGTATACTTGAAAGCTCTTGTCCTCGCCGTCGGTCCGGCGCGCCGCTTCGCCCCGGGAAAACAGCGCCGTGACGATATCGCTTTCTTCCTTGACCGCACGGTGATAGAGGCGGCTTTTGCGAAAAGCATCGAGGCGGTCGACGAAACTTTGCGCGTCAGTCAGCGTGGACCATGCTTCCCGCGCCCCTTCGTTTCCTTCCCGAGCCATCTCGTGAAGTCTGGGGATGATTTCCAGAACCTCTTCGTCGGAAAGGGCGAGAAGGCGGTCTCCCAGCACGGTGGGCCGCATGCTGTGATCCAACACGCATTGATGCGCCCGGATGATCTCCAGGGCCTTGGCGTTGATATCGTTTTCCGCGCTGTTATTGGTAGTGTCGTCCGTCATGGTCTATTAATGTTTTTTCGCCTCGTCAGGTTTAGTTTATAAATCTTCACTCATAGCTCGAGCTATGGGCTAGTTCACCTCTGCCTGCGACGCCGCGGTATGCGCTGCATGCACAGGCGGGGGCGCCTGTGCCACACACGCTCGCAGACCCTAAATCCTGAGCATACCTTAACCAAAGGCGTCTAACCTCAAAGTATTTTTGGCGCGTGAAATTCATCAAAGGACTCCGCAGTACAGGCGGGACATGATTTCCGTCGAGGATTGATAGCATCCCGTGCAGGCGTCCACCATCCGGCGCAGTTCGTCGGCGCGCTTCGAACACCAGATTTCCTCGACGGTGTTTTGCGTGAGGTTGCCGATGGCGTCGTAACGAAGACCGCAGACCGCCATGTCGCCGTTTGGCATCACGTAGGCCAGGTTGCGCACTTCGCGGCAACGGAATCTTTGCGGCGGCTCGCCGGCCAGGCGGCGCGTGGCGATGTCCCGGTTGGACCTTTGCAAAAAGAGCTTTGCAAAACGACTCAGGCCGCCCCGGTATCCCATCTTCCATTTTTCGTAAGCCCGGCGAACTTTGTCCGTATCTTTCACCTGCACGATTTTATGCTCGACTTTCGACCAGTCCTCGACGTGGTGCAGAAATGGCGAGAAGTTGATGCCGGGCACGAGGTCTATTCCCAGGTCACGGCAAAACGCCACGGCTTCGGGCAACTCGTCCACCGTGTCGTCGGTCATGCCGTAATTGGCGCCGACGCTGAACCCCTTTTCCTTCGACAGCGCCGCGCATGCCTTTAGCGTCTCCAATACGCTTTGAAAAACGTCCGGTTTGTCACGGACCCTGGCGTAGGATTTTTCCATGCCGTCGAGGCTTATGCGCAAGTTCAGATCAGGCGCTCCGCGGCGCATGAGGAATTCCACGATAGCTTCGGTGCGGTGGCCGGCGGTGGTGATTTGCAGGATGTAGGGTTTTGCGTGCCGGCGAAACGATTCGCAGATTTCCGCCAGGTCTTCGCGCACGAAAGGCTCGCCGCCGATGATCTTTACGATATCCAGGCAACGCAGGCGCCGCGCCGCTTCGTCCCATTGCGCCGTAGTAAGTTCCTCCCACTGCTCGGCCCGCTTCCAGTTGTCGCACATGGTGCATTGGCCGTCGCATCGCCAGGTGGGAACCACGTGCGCCGCGCGGGGCAGGCCCGGTTTATCGTCGAGGTTCAGCCAGGCCGCCTCGGCGACGTGCGCGTAGGCTCTTAAGCGGGGTATGATGGATAAGCGCGGCATCGTCATTCTTCCTTGCCGGTCGGCGTGTAAATTGTAAATGCGCCGATCCTTTGGTGGAATGCGTAGTTTTCCATAATCCATGCGTGAAGCAAAGGGGCGACGTTTTCGAACTTGTTGGCCTCTTTGCCGTCGGCCGTGAAGTCTTCCAGGATCACGAGCTTCGGCGCATCCTCTACATAAGCTTTGAAGAGTTTCGGAGTGTCTTTTCCAAAAGCTGTGAGGATCCGATTTTCAGAAAATCCCGTCAGATCTTCGGGCCGGTCGAAAAGCGCCAGAGGCAAGGGATTTCGCCGCCCGCTGAGGCGATATAGTCCCGGCGCGAAAGGCGCGACGAAAATCGGGTCGGCATCCAGAGTGAGTTTTTGTATCGCTTCGACGACTTTTTCGGTTTCGTTGATTTTTCTCTCGTGATCGGTGAAACGAGCGCCGGAAATATTGAGCGTTTTGCTTTCGCGAAACAGTGGGCCGACGCTGCCGACGTAATAATCGGTCGAAGAGATGAACAAAGCGCTTGTTGTCAGCAGAAAGAGGCAGCAAACGGCGCTGATGATAAATTGGCAACTAAGCTTTTTGTTTTTGGCGCGCATGACGCCGTGATCGAAGCTGACGGCGAAAAGCAGATAAAAGGGCGCGGCGTTCTGGAGATAGTGCGCTCCGTCGGCGCGGGCCAGCATTTTCGGAACTCCGGCCAGCGCGACAAGCCCCGCGGCCGTGAGGATTCTTCGCGTTTGCTCCGCATCCTTGTTTTTGATTATCACGATGACCGCTGCAACAATGGAGAGAATAAACACGTCAATTAGAAGCGCTTCGGCGACGCCCGCGGAGCCGGGGACGCGAAAGCCCATAAACAGCGCCAGAAGCAAATCCCTTGGGCCGAGAAAATCCGATCCCATTAGTAAAAAATGCCGCCGGAAAAATACGCTCCAGTCGTTGATAATAATCCACGGCCCCGCAAAGGGCAGGACCGCGAGATATATGCCGATCAGCGGCCAGATCGTGCTTCCGAAACGATGCTTGCGGATTATGAAATATAGTATTGATGCCGCTAAAAGCGGAACGCCCGTATAAGGGTGCATGGCTGTAACGACCGCGCTGATTATGACAAGCAACGCTGCCTTTTGCGTGGGGCGATTCGGCGCGCGCCACAGCAGGATCGTCAGGATCAGCATTTCCGAAAAAGGAATAAATGCTTTGTGGATTGGTCCCGGCGCAAAGGCAAAGGGCAGCAGGGCCAGGATCATGGCCAAAGGACCGGCGTAAGCCAGAGCCAGGCGCGCAATGAGAAGCGCGGTCAGTATTCTAAGAATCGTCCAGGCAACGCGCAACGAAAGGAGATTCCTGTTTCCAATCAGCAGGATCAGGTTATCCGTAATATATCGTGAGCTGTAATGACCAAAAGCGTTGGCGTCATAAGCACGCTGCCCGGCCAAACGCGCGCCTTCCCAGATGAGTCCCTCGTCGGAAAGGTTCAGGCCGCTGCGGTATTGCGGCGCTAAAAGCAGGCACGACAGGGCGAACGCGGCGACAAGGATTATGGCGGATGACCTGGTCATTGCGTGGGCAGCCTGCGCAGTGAAGCGTATTCTTTGATTTTCGCCAGAGTCAGTTCGCCGCTTAAAAGTTTGCCGATGCCGATGCCCGCCAGCCTTATCGCGTCCGCCGCGCGGGCCGTGGCGACGAGGATGCCGGGATATTTTTTCAGCCATGGCAGCGACGCGAGAAAGCGCAGTATCCACCGGGGCATGAAAGGCTTAGACGCCAGCGCCGCCAGCGCCATGTAATAGCGATCCTCCGCCGGCCGGGGCCAGTCGAAGCTTGCGCGGAATTGGCGAAAACACTTCTGGCCGCGTCCTTCGATCTCGTTTTCCGTCATGTGCCCGCTTTCGGCCAGCGTGTCGTAAACGCCGGATTTGGGAAAGACGTTCAGCGAGTAAAGAAAGAGCCGATAGGGCCGGGGCAGGTTCAGGAGTAAGTCGAAAGTGGCGCGCTTGTCGGCTTCCGTGGCCAGGGGATTGTCCATGATGACGTCGTAATTGACCTCAAGGCCCAGGCGGCTTGCCTGCCGGCCGAATTCGATGGTTCGAATCCCGCTTTCCTTGCGATTGTAAATTTCCGCCTCGGATTGCCCGGCGGCTTCGATGCCCATCTGCACATGACGCAGTCCCGCCTTATGCAGCATGTCGATATCCTTTTTCCTGTAAGCCTCCGGATTGAGAAGGATGTCGAAGGGCATGCCGACCTCTTTCGGCCAGCGGGCGCAAAATTCCTCCAGCCAGCTTTTGGGATGGATGAAAGTGTCGTCGTCGAACTTGACGCGCAGAAAACGCGTAAAATGTCGGCGGGCTTCGGCGATTTCGTGAAAAAGCGAATCGACGGACCGGCGCCGGTAGGCAAAGCGCCTGCCGTAAACTTGCGCCAGTGAAGCTTCGTAACAATAGGCGCAGGCGTAGGGGCATCCCCGGCTGGCGTGCACGCGGATGACTCCCTGCCGGGTCAGGGGATCGCCGGGAATGACGCCGGCGCCTTCGATCAGAACCTTGTTCGCCGAGGAAAAATCCCGGCAAGGCAAGGTGTCGAGGTCGACGAAATCGCCGGCGGGCGGATACGGGCCTTTATCGCCGCGCAGGTACAATCCGGGAATGCCGTTCCAGTCTTTGCCTTCAAGAGTATTTTGGGCGATTTGCTCGATGATCGGTTCGCCTTCGCCGACGGCGGCGGCGTCCGCCCAATCCAGGCAGTCTTCGGGCGCTATCGTGGGATGAATTCCCCCGGCGACGATCTTCGCTTTTGTCGCGGTGCGGATTTCTTCGGCGATGTGCCGGACCATGCGGATATACGGCGTGCCGAAACCGACGCCCACGATGTCGACGCCTGCGCTACGCAGGTAATCGCACAGCGCTTTGATTTCCGCCTGCGTGGGAGCGACGACGTTGTTGTTTCGCCATTCCTTAAAAAAAACGGTGTGCGGCGCAAAGCCCATGCGCATAAGAACCGCCGCCAGCAGACGCACGCCGTTGTTTTCCGTTCCGTAGGGCGTGACGAGTGCGATGATCGGTTTTTCTCGGCTCATGGGCGAAGCGTCCTCATGACCATTTGCGGTGAAATTTCTCCTGCCAGATTACCCATATCAGTCCAGGCGGAAAAGTCCAAGTTCGCGCGTTCGGCGATTTTGTCAGCGCTGACAGTCGGCATGATCGGCCATCCGAATAGCGGTCATATAGGAATTATCGATCGGCATATTGGCCTTCTTCACGGAAAACGTAAAAAACTATACAATAATGCACCGAATTTGAGATAGAATGAAAATCCGATTTGAAAATTGCCTTTAAGTAAGGAGAGCGCTGTGAGTGACACCGAATACGCCACCTCAACATTTGTGCGGCAGAACCGCTATCAGCGGCTCGTGGAAATCGCCGGACTGATATCCGGATCGCTGAATCCCAAGGTCGTATGGCGCAGGGCCACGGAAGCCGCCGCGGAAATCGCCAGCACGGAAGCCGCCAGCCTCTTTCTGGTCGACGACGAGTCGGGGGATATTGTGGTGGAGGTCGCTTTCGGTCCGGCGGAATCGGAATTCGAAAAGGTCAGAATCCGTAAAGGCGAGGGCATCGTCGGGCATGTGATCGACACGGGCAAAACCGTCGTGATCGACGACGTGGAAACCGACGAGCGGTTTGAAACCAAGGTGGATTACTTCAGCGATTTCGTCACACGTAATCTGATGTGCACGGCGCTGGTTCATCGCGGCAAAGTCATCGGCGCTCTGGAAGTGGCCAACAAATTCGGCGATCTCAAATTCACGCAAAACGACCAGCTTGCCTTCGAGACCCTGGCCAACCAGGTGGCGGTGTCCATCGTCAACGCCAGATTTTACGAAGAACTGCAACGCGCATTCCTCGGCACGATCTCGGCTCTCGTTGAGACCATTGAAAAGCGCGACCCGTATACCGGCGGCCACACCAAGCGCGTCGTGGACGGCTCCGTCGCCATCGCGATGAAGCTGGGGCTTGACGAACGGGACCAGGAACGCCTGCGCATGGCGGCCATGCTTCACGACATCGGGAAGCTGGGCGTGGACGACGCGATCCTGCGCAAGCCCGGCAAGCTCACCGACGAAGAATTCGCCGCCATGAAAAAGCACACGACCTTCGGCGAGGAAATCGTTCGTCATGTTCCGGGGATGGCGGATGTCATTCCGGGTATTTTATATCACCACGAACGCTACGACGGGCGCGGTTATCCCGAAGGCCTCAAAGGTCATGGCATTCCCTTGATGGCGCGCATCATCTGCATCGCCGACACGTACGATGGCCATGACCAGCAACAGGCCTTATCGCAACGGATTGCCGCACCAGGTCGCCATGGACGAACTGCGGGACAAGAGCGGCTCCCAGTTCGATCCCATCGCCGTGCAGGCGTTTTTCGAGGCCGTGGATACGGGGGATTTCCTCGGCGTACGCGAGGAAGCCGACCTGTAGAAGTGGTTAGTGGCTAGTGATTTGTGGCGAGTGGATAGTCGGGCTATCATCTCGTCTATAGTAAAAACCTCACGGGACAATTCTTAACTCCTCACTCATAACTCCTCATTCATAACTTTCCTCCTCCTTCATCCTTCCTCCTTCATCCTTAAGATCCGATCAGCTTTCTTTTTTTTAACATTTTCGGCAGCTTCCAAAACAGCTGTTTCCATGCGGCTGAAAAGCCGGGCTGCGTGAGGCTTTTGTAGATCCAGCGAGGCAGTTCCCACCAGAAGGTTTTTAATAGAGTCAATGCAATTTGCGTCGCGTGGGCGTTTTTAAGAAGCAGAAGATATCGGTTCGCAAAAGCGATCGCGTCGATCCGGGTTCCGTGAAACGGCGGATCTTTCCGGTCGTGCGCGGCCCGGGCTTCGGGAACGAACAGGAATCGAAAGCCTTGATTGTTTGCGCGCCATGCAAGGTCCACGTCTTCGTAATAGGCAAAGAAATCCTCGTCGAAAAGCTCTCCGCCGATCATGCACTTTCTCAAGGCCTCGACCCGCCAAAGAGCGCAGGCCGCCGTGGGGCCGAAAATCTCCGTTGCTCCGTCGTACTGCCCTTCGTCGATTTTCCCGCGCCCCCGATCCCGCGGCGAAAGATTGCTTAATGACAGCAATATTCCCGTGGAGTCCAGGCGACTGCGGCCCTGATCGTCTTTTCCGGATTGCACGAGCTTGGGCTGCGCGGCGGCGATGTTCGCATCGCTTTTTTCAAGAGCCTTCACGCATGCCGACAGGCATCCCGGATGCAGAAAAACGTCGGGATTGCAAAACAGCGCGTATGGACCGTCGCAATGCGCGAAAGCCTCATTGGCGCCGGCGGCGAAGCCGATGTTTTGCTTGGAGACGATGAGTTTGACGTTTTCGAATTCCGAAGCGATTGCCGCCGACTCGTCAATCGACGCGTTGTCGAAAACTACGACGTCCAATTCCACGCCGGTTTGCGAAAGCAGATTGGCGAGACATTTTTTCAGGGTGTCGGCGTTATTGAATGAAACGACGCATGCCGTGACGCGGGGAGGCGGCGCGCTCGTCATCCTTATCGCCTTAGTCCGCCGGCGACTTTTTCAAACGCGCGCTTCACGTCGTCGATGTCGTTTTTGGTCATGGCCGGGAAAATCGGAATGGAGATTTCCCGGCGGTAGAATTCCTGTGCATTCGGCGTATCCGACCCTTTGTATCCCAGTTTTTTGTAATAGGGATGCGCGTTGACGGGAATGTAATGCGTTTGCACGCCGATTCCTTCCGCCCGAAGCGCCTGGAAAAATACCTTGCGTCCGCCGTTGAAACTCCCCGGCTCCAAGAGCGCCGGGTAGAGGTGGTATGCGGATTTGACGCCCGCCGGGACGGGGCAGGGCCGGATGCCGGTAAAATCGGAGAAAAACGCGTCATACTCGGCGGCGATGGCGCGGCGGCGTTTGAGGAATCCGTCATAACGCGAAAGCTGCGACAGACCCAGAGCGCACTGCATGTCGGTCAGGCGGTAATTGAATCCCAACTCGCGCATCTCATAGAACCAGGGGCCTTTCGATTTTTCCATGCGCGCCGTCTTGACGATGCCGTGGGACCGGAAGGTTTTCAGGCGCTCGTAAAGCTTCCCCGAGTCCGTGACGACCATGCCGCCTTCGCCGGTGGTGATCGGTTTGACGGGATGGAAGGAAAAGGCGGCGAGTTGGCCGAAACCACCGGCGCTATCGCCATATCCGGCGGCTCCCAGCGCGTGACAGGCGTCTTCCACGAGGGTGATTTTATGTTTTTTGGCTATCGCGGAGATTTCATCCATCGCGCACATAGCGCCGGCGTAATGCACGACGGAAACGGCTTTGGTTTTTTTCGTGATTATTTTTTCGATTTGCCGCGGGTCTATCAGACCGCTTGCGGCGTGAACGTCGGCGAAAACCGGTTTGGCTTCCAAATACAGCGCCGCGTTGGCCGTGGCGGCGAAGGTCATGGGAGTGGTGACAAGCTCGTCGCCGCGCCCGAGGCCGAGGGCGAAATAGGCTCCGTGCAGGGCCGCGGTGCCGTTGGCGAAGGCCACGGCGTAGGGCCTGCCGACGTATTTAGCGAACGCCTTTTCGAAGCGGTCCACCACGGGCCCCTGCGTCAGATAATCGGAACGCAGGACTTCGATAACGGCTTTTTCATCGGCGCGGTTTAAGCTCTGGCGGCCGTAAGACAGCGTGTTTTTTCTGATCGCTTTTCCGCCGTATAAAGCGAGTTTTTTGATGATTCCCATCGCTGTGTATTTCCATCGTCCCTAAAAAAGTTATGAAAAATCAAATATTAATGGCAAGCGTTTAGCCGTCTGTTTTTTCCGCGCTTTCTTCCAGAGTTTCCAGCGGCTGCTCGATGATGCCGTGGCAGTCGGCTTGTTTAAAGACCGTCTCATCCGCCTGGATGTCGATCACGGATATGCCGATGCATCGGGCTCCTGTAAAATTAGTATCTTTCAAATTTGCGCCGTTGAAAGAACATAATATGAGATTGGCCATACTGAAATTCGCTCCGGTCAAATCCGAGTCCTTGAATGTTCCTCCGGGGATATTGCTGTTTGCAAAAGAAGCGCCCTGGAGCCCGCAGTTGCGCATTCCGGTCAGGAGCAGCGGGGAATTTTGGTTATGAAATTCGAGCAGGTTGCATTGTTCCCAGATCGACATCTGCATGACGCTGTCTTGAAAGGTCGCTTTTCTCGCACAGGTTTTTAGAAAACTGGTTGTAATGACATGGCATTTTGAAAAAACAACTTCGGACATCCCGCAATCGACGAACTGGCATGAATTCAACCAGGTCTGCTCGAATTGCGCGCGGGAAAACTCACATTGCTCGAATCGGCATTTATGAAGCTTGATTTTTTCCAGTTTTGTGTCGGTGAAATCGCACTCTCTGAACAAAACGTGATCCGCTTCCAGATCCGCCAGGGAATCGTCGAGGAAAGTCATTTCCTTGATATCCATGCTGGTGATGGCGCGGCCCGTCATCTTGATATTTTTTTGAATTCCGTCGAGGAATTCTTTTCTCGTCAGTTTAGTCGGCATCGTTCACGCTTCCGTCGTCGGCTCTGACGGCTCTTGAGATAACTCCTTCGTTGCCCAAAATGTATGTCACGGCCTTGACCACCTTGTCGATGGTGATGGATTCGCCGCCGATTTTTAATTGCACGCCGGGAAAGATATTTTCCATGGCCGTGATTTTTCCACGATTCGCCCCGATCATGGTGCGAATGGATTTATGATATCCGCTGAACCTCGGATGGATGCTTTCGCGGATTTTGCTGAATTCGATGATGATCTTGTCGAGCAGTTCCTCTTTACGCGGATCCAGTTTTCCGGCTTCCTGTATTTGCCTGAGGTAACGCAGGTTCTTCAAGGCCTCGGCGAAATTCTTCTGCGTGTCCGCGATCCAGTTCTCATCTTCCGCTACGGCCTCGGCCGTCTCGGAGTCGACGCCGACTCCGACGAAAGTCTTTTGCTCCAGAGGCGATCCGATCGATTGAGCAAAGACCTCCTCGGCGGCAATGGTCCGGCCTCCTTGCAGAAAACCATGATCCGAACGGTTGCTGGTGAGCTTGACCGCTTTGCCCGCGGTGAGGTTGCAGGCTTTCGCGTAATCCTCGATGAAGATATTTTCCCCCGCCGAAAGTTTGGCGTTGTGGGCGAATTTTACGAAAATGCTGCCGTTGTGGGATACGACTTCGCAGTTGCCTCCGCCGAAGATGCCGCCGGCGATGAGAATATCTCCGTCGGCGTAAAGCCGCGCCGCTCCGATGCTCCCAGTGATTCGAATATCCGAATTGGATTCGATTAGGTATCCGTCGTTGACCAGGCCTTTGATGATGACCGAACCCTTGAAGTGAATGTTGCCGGTGGAGGCGTCCACATCTTCGATTTCGTAAACGTCTTCGACGCGGATTTGATTGTTGCGAAAGATCACCTGTCCGGGAATGATCGAATGAAACAGAAGACCCGAGTCGTCGACTTTCACGCCCTTGCCGACGCGAAGGCGAATATCTTTTCCGCGCCTTTGCGGGATGGTCCGGCCGTGAACGGTGGTTCCGTGCTGACCCGGCGTGGCCGGCTTTTTTTCGATCAGCAAATCGTCGGAATCGACGTTGATGGTTTTGTCGAGTTCCTTGAGATTGACGCGGTCAAGATTGTCCAGGGATCGATCCTGAGTCCTGCGGTTTTTGTTGTAGTGGAGAATCAACCGGGCGTCGTCGCCGCTTACGGCCGGAGTGCCTTTGGCGATTTCAATCGTTTTCATGTAAAGGCGTTCGTCGACGATTTTTTGCAGCACGTCGTGGTGGACGCCGTGGGAGATTTTCTTGTCGGAAAGAGCCTTTTTGAGTATTTCCATCGTGACGTGACCGGCTTCGCCGACCGGGGGGAATATCTGGGTGGTCGCCCGCAAACCGTCCATGGAAACTTCGATCAATGCTTCACACGGGCGGCCGGATTCGTCTAAATCCGGTTCAAAGACATCGGCGTCTTCTTCTTCTTCAATTGTCTGCCCTTCGGCCTCGGGAGGATCGATAGGCTTGTCTTCATCCATGGATTTTATTCCAAGTCAGTGAGCGCCTTTACCGATCATCGGCATATTATCAAGGCAAGTTAAGCTTTCACAAAACTTAATGCCTTTTTGTTAAAGGCGATGGTCGGTCATCCGGTTAACTTTCTTTCGAGGGGACATTTTCAGAATAAATGGGCCTTGTCAACGTAAAAGTGCCTGAAATCGCTTGTTTATGGCGCAAAGGTTCATGAAGGATTCAAGAATTTCGGGATTTATTGCGATTAATTTTTCTTAATGATCAGGCGTGATCCGGCAAACTTTCCTTCAGTGCGGCGAGATCCGAATCGACCATCATCTCGATCAGTTCCTTGAACGATATCGTCGGTTTCCAGCCAAGGTTCTCGCGTATTCTCATCGAATCCCCCACCAGGTAATCGGGATCCGAATGGCGCTTGAGCGCCGGATCGATTTTGACGTGGTTTTCCCAGCCCAGGCCGACTCTTTCAAAGGCGATTTGTAACAACTCCTGTACGCTGTGAGATTCTCCGGTGGCGATCACGTAATCGTCCGGTTCCTGGGTTTGCAGCATAAGCCACATGGCGCGGACGTAATCTCCGGCGAATCCCCAGTCGCGCTTCGCCTGGATATTGCCCAGAGAAATTTCCTTTGCAAGCCCCAGCTTGATATTCGCCACGCCCTGCGTGATTTTGCGCGTGACGAATTGCGGCGATCGTCTCGGGGATTCGTGGTTGAATAATATTCCCGACACGCAGTAGATATCGAAGGATTCCCGGTAATTCCTCGTCATGAAATGGGCGTAGAGTTTGGCGGCGCCGTACGGTGATCTGGGATTGAACGGCGTCGTTTCTTTTTGCGGTATCTCCTGGACCCGGCCGAATATGTCGGCGCTGGAAGCGTTGAAAACGCGCATTTTATCATTGATCCGGCGCACCGATTCCAAAAGCCGCGTTGTACCCAAAGCCATCAGATCCGCCGCCAGCACCGGTTCGTCCCAGGCGGCCTTGATAAAACTCATGGCGGCCAGGTTGTAGATTTCGTCCGGCTCGGATTCCGAAATCGCTTTGTCGATGGACGTTGCGTCCAGCATGTCGGCGCGAAGGATTGTCAACCGGTCGCGAATGCGCCGGATTTTGTCAAACCTCTCCTCCCGGGGATCCCGGTCCGTTCCGTAGACCTCGTAGCCCTTGCCGAGCAACAGTTCGGCCAGATAGGAGCCGTCCTGGCCCAAAATGCCCGTGATGAGAGCTCGTGGAGGCATCGTGCGTCAACTCCCGTCAAATACAGTGAAAATAATCGTCAAGGCGCCCACCGTCAGGCAGTAAATGCCAAAAAGATGAAAACGCCTTTTTTCCAGCAGGGCGAACAGCCATTTCAAAGCGTAGTATCCCGTCAAAGCGGCCGCGAAAAAACCCAGGATCAGGCCCAATATGGCGCTTTGGGAGATGCTTTCGACTTTCAGCAGTTGGAGCGCCGTGGCTCCGGAGATGGCGGGAATGGAAATCAAAAAGCTCAGGCGGGCCGCCGCCGTAATGTCCAGTCCGGAAAAAACTCCCGTGGCGATGGTCATGCCCGAGCGGCTGACGCCCGGAATGATCGCGACGGACTGGGCCAGTCCCATGATGAGGCCGTCTTTCATCCCGATGGGGCGGGTTTTTCTGTCGGTCCGCTGCATGACGGCGTATGTCGCAAAAAGGATCGATCCCGTGAATATCAGCGCCGCGCCCACGGCGAGCAGATTGCCGAAAAGCTTTTCGAAAAAATCTTCCAGCCCCAGTCCGATAAGCGCCGTGGGAACCGACGCGATGATCATCAGCGCAAACCAGCGAATTCCCGGATCGTCTTTATAAAGCCGGCTGAAATTATGCGGGGCCTTGGCAAGTTTGATCAGGCCCGTCATGATATCGAGAATCTGCGGCCTTAAAAATACGACGGCGGCGCACAACGTTCCCATGTGCAAAACCGTGTCGAGCAAAAGTTCCGGCTCCTTCATTCCCAGAAGGTTTTGCCCGATGACCAGGTGCCCCGATGAGCTGACGGGCAGAAACTCCGTCAATCCCTGCACGACTCCCAGTATGAGCGCACTGAGCGCGTTATTCATTGGAAAGGGCCTTTTCTTTTTAGTTCAAAGCAAAAATTCCCGCTTACTTATAGTCAAAGCGGGCCGTTGCATCAAGCGGGATTTTCATCCGGGAATTTTTCAAGGATTCGCATCCGTCCGCGCCGCTTTTTGATTCCCCGGAGTAATTGACAAGGCCGGGCGCTTGTCGATAGCTTATGGCCGGTCATAATTGTTTTATTAAATCGGTGAATTGACGAAACTCCTTTGGCTGAGAGGCGCTTTTATAATGGCCGAACTGAAAAAGAAAGCCACGGCAAAACCCGCGAAGAAAACGGCGATCAAAAAAAAAGGCGGCCCCCGCTAAGAAAACGAGACCGAAAAAGACTCCGGTTTCTGCGAGCGCCGGAAAATCCCGGCGGATTTTCATGACGGGATTCCCGGGTTTTTTGAGCACGAGTATCGTGAAAAAACTTCTGGCCCGAGACCGGGACGTGCGTTTTTCCTTCCTCGTTCAGCAAAAATTCGTCGATCCCGCCAAAAAGGCGATTGCCGGACTTCAAGAAGCGGCGCCGGACGCGGCCGGGAGAATGTCCTGGGTTGTCGGAGACATTACCCGCCGGAATCTCGGGCTGGGCGGGTCGGCATTAAAAGAGCTTCTGGACGAGACCACGGAGGTTTGGCACCTGGCCGCGGCTTACGATCTTTCGGTCGGCGAGTACGTCGCTTACCAGGTGAACGTGGACGGGACGAAAAATGTCCTCGATTTATGCCTTGGCATGGGCGCTTTGAAAAAGCTGATCTATTTTTCGACCTGCTACGTCAGCGGAACGCGCGAGGGCGTGATTCTGGAGTCCGAACTGGAAATGGGGCAGAGCTTCAAGAACCATTATGAGGCCACGAAATTCAAGGCGGAGATGATTGTTCGCGAGCATATGGAAAAGATCCCCACGGTCGTCATCCGGCCGGCCATCGTCATCGGCGATTCCCGAACCGGCGAAGCCGTCAAGTTCGACGGGCCGTATCCCATGATTCAGATGCTGGCTATGCTGCAAAGGAAAAGGCTCTTGCCGAAGAAAGGCCGCCTGCCCGTTTTCGGAACCGGCCGATCAAAAATGAACTTTGTCCCGGTGGATTATCTGGCCGAAGCCGTTTGCGAGCTGTCCGGCGTCGCCGGGGCCGTGGGAAAGACCTTTCAGGTCTGCGATCCCAATCCTCCGGCATTCGGCGAGTTCCAGGAAAGGCTTTACGAGCTTTTCGGCCTGAAAGCCATGGGATTCGGCATACCCGTCGCCGCCCTGGGCGCGCTTTTAAAGATACCGGGCCTCAAAAAACTGACGGCGATTGACGAAAACTTTTTACCATACGCCGAATATTCCGCCGGCTATAGCGACGCAAACTTGCGCGAAACCCTGGAAGGCCGGGGGATTCACTGTCCGGATTTGCGGGAGTATTTACCGATGATCGTCGATTTTGTAAAAAATCGCGATGGCGGATTTCATAAAGCCATGTATTAGTGGTTAGTGGCGAGTGGTTAGTGGATAGTGTCTGAAAGAGGATAAAATGGGTAAGAAAAAAACCGTAAGAATCAATCCGAGGATGTCGCTTCGAAAAAGCGTCGTGACCGGCCCGCGTTCCGTTATGCAGATCGGGCGAAATGATCCATGCCCGTGCGGAAGCGGCGAAAAATACAAGAACTGCTGCATTAAAAAGGGCGATGTTTTTTTGAGAAAAATGGCCGCCAAGCTTGAAAAGCAGGAAAAGAAGGAGCGCAAGGCAGCCGAAAAGGCGGCAAAAAAAGCCGGGAAGGCTTAAAAGTAAACGTTTTGTTATGAAAGTTCCTGTTTTGAAAATATGTACGTTCGCAAGTTCAGGCGGCGCTTTGGAAGTTCCGGTAACCTTTTGCTCTCTGTCGTTTTGACGAAACAAAAAGAAACCATAAGCTTTGGCCGCCGCGTCGCCGGCATCGCAGCGCCGATCATTTTAGGCCTGGTTCTGGCCGCGTGGATCGTACGCAGCGCCGTGGTTTCCGATTACTATGAGCCCGGCGTCCTGGTCCTGGGGGTCGCGTCGTTCTTTTGCCTTCTGGCCGCGAAATGGCGCGTCAGTTTGTTCGTCAAAGCGCCGATCTGCATGATCCTGTTGGTTTTCATCGCGCTGGCCGGGATCGGTCTGGAAAATTTCGGGCGCTATCGTCAGCGCGTCGGGATGATCGAGGCCCGCGCGCTTTTGATCAACGTTGCCGGCGGACTCAATCGAATGTCCGAAGTAAAAGGGGATATCCCGGATTGCGCGTTTCCGTGCATGGCTAAAAGCCTGGTGAAATCCGGGAAATTCAAACCTTACAGCATCCCCTACGCTAACGGCTCCGGGAGTCTTGCCGTCAACGCAATCCCCAATCGAGATCCCTGGAACTGCCGTTGGTTTTACCGAAAACTCGGCCCCGGCGCGTTCGTGCTTCGCTCATCCGGCGCCGACAGGCGTTTTCACACTTCGGACGATATCACCGTGACTTCGGCGATTCCTCAAAGCGGCGCCGGGCGCGCCCTGCCTGCGTGGGAAGGGTGGTTTCACAAGCAGCCGCCGGCAGTGGATCCCCGCCCGGCCATGGCGGAGCCGGGGATGGGCGACGACGAGGAAGAGCATCCTGAGGAATAGCTGAAAACGGTTGCGTCGGTCACTTCCCATAAGGATTTCAATTGACCCTGAATACGCACTAAGATTATGATCGGCCGCGTCATGAAAACAACTGTAATCATCATCGTGACATTCTTCTGGGCGATGTCCGCATCGGCAAACAGCCTCCTGGATCGGTACAGCGACGCGTTGAAGCTTTCGCGAAACGGTCAGGCCGAGCAGGCCGTGGCGGATTTGATCGCGCTGTACAAGGAAAATCCACAGGACAAGCTGGCTGACGATATATTATTTCAAATCGGGCAGATCTATGAAAAGCGCCTGGGATCGTACGGCGAAGCCATTGATTACTATAACAAGCTCATGGATGAGCATCCCCGGTCGAAACACTCCCGGCGAGCGGAAAAGGCCGTACAGCGCCTGAAGAAGGGGCGGCGGTTCGGCGACGAGGTTTTTCGCGAATACAATGACATCCTGCAAAACTATCAGAAAATCGGCGGCGTGCAGGCCTTAAAGCGGATGGAAAACCTGATTCAAGGCAATCCGGGCTTCGTTTACGCCGAAAAAGCCCTTTTATTTATCGCGCAGGAAAGACTGCGGGGAGACGATTTCCTTGGCGCCGTCAAGGCTTATGAAGATATGCTTGCCCGATTTCCCACGCCGCGAAACAAGATCGTCGCCCTTCGGGGCGTGGGTCAGGCCCTGATCGAAGCCAGAGATTTTTCCGGCGCCAAAAATGCCTACAAGCGTCTGCTGTCCGGCGATCTGACCAGCGATTACGGCATCGCCGCCGGGCGCGAAGGCGTACACCGCGTCAACACATTCCTCGTCATGCGCTGGATGTTTTATCTGTCGCTTTTTATCATCGCCGCATACGTGATCTTCATGGCGATCAGCATCCCGTTCAAAAGCGTGCGGCCGAAATCCGTTTTGGCGATCTGGCCGGAGTTCGCCTCCCTGACGTTGTCGCTTTTCGGGATACTTTATTATCTACGGAATCGCGGCGGCATATTTTTCTCCAGTATTTTCTGGCTTTGGTTTGCCGGAATAATCATCGCATTGTGTAACAACCTCTACATACAAAACCGCGCGATGAGTAAATACTCCGTCGCGAAAGGGATCGCCGCGGCATTTTGCGTTTCGCTGGCGGCGGCTTACGCGATCTATTACTCGTCGGACCTGGCGAACGTTCTGTGGGATTCTCTGATTTACGAGATGGAGCATAGATGGCGATAAGGAAAAAAGGCAAAGGACGCATCTTGTCGATTCGATTCGGATACAATCCCAACTCATCCAGTCTCGGCGCGGCCGTTCAAATCCTGACTTGGGGCGCGGCCCTGAGCGCCGTGGCCGTTATCAGCGTGGCCGCGGGCGTCCGCCTGTTTCGTCGTTGGAGAAATACGACAAATGTTAAGCAGCTATGAACCCATAAAGTTCCGCTATGAAGCTTTCGGCGGAATCATCCAACTGGAAAAACCCAGCGCCCTGGTTTACGTGGACCGGGACTATATGCGGGATCTGGGTTATCCCGAAAGCCCCTTGTGGGACGCGGACGATCAGATACTGACCGCCCCGACGGAAGTTCACCTCGCCCTGACCAGGAAGTGCGACGCCGGCTGCAGGCACTGCTACATGGACGGCGGCAAATCCTGCGATGAAAATTCCGAGATGGGCCGTCAAGGCGTCATGGCGGCCTTAAGCAAGCTGGCGCGGATGAAAGTATTTCACGTGGCCATGGGAGGCGGCGAAAGCACGCAACTGCCGTGGCTTTTCGAGGCGGCGCATGCGGCCCGAAGTCTGGGGATGATTCCCAACCTTACAACCAACGGCTTTTCGATAACGGATATCGACGAGGCGCGAAAATTCAAAGTATTCGGCCAGGTCAACGTCAGCATCGACGGCGTGGGACCGCGTTACGCGGCGCTGCGTGGTTTTGATCGTTTCAAAGAAGCGGTGCGCGCTTTGACGCTTTTGCGAAAGGCCGGCGTGCGCATGGGCGTCAACTGCGTCGTGTCCCGGGACAACTTCAACGATCTCGACGACGTGTTCGCGCTTTGCAAGAAGCTCAAAGTCAAACAGCTTGAGCTTCTGCGCTTCAAGCCGGCGGGCAGGGCGGCGGGGCTTGCCGAGGATCACGTCTTTAAAGATCTGACGCCCACGCAGGCCTGGGACTTTTTTCCGAAAATCATGAAGCTGGCTAAAAAATACCGGACTCCGCTGAACATCGACTGCTCGTTGACGCCGCATGTTTACGCGCACAAGCCCGACAAGAAGAAACTGGAATATTTCGGCGTCTTCGGCTGCTACGGCGGCAACATGCTCTGCGGCGTGCATCCCGAAGGCGAGGCCGTGGCCTGTTCCTTTGCGCACGGCGAAAACCACAAGATCGACGATATCGACAAATGGTGGGGCGCAGGCGAAACCTTCAGCGCATTTCGCCACTGGACGGAGGCCGCGCCGCGGCCCTGCGCCGACTGCCGGTACCTGACCTTGTGCCAGGGCGGCTGCCACGTGGTGGCCGAGCACGTCAACGGCGACATTTTTACTCCTGATCCGGGTTGCCCCGTCGTCGCCGATTACATGAATGCGTGATCTGGATTTCAAGAGATTAAAGATATAATATTTGCATTCGGATTATTCATCGAAATGATTGATGAAGCGGCTTGCGGATTATCGACGTGCGTGAAAGGGGAGAGAATATGTCGGCCAATAAAATGAACAATTCAACGGAATCGTCCGCCGAGCGGCGCGTGACCCTGGTTTGCACGAATTTTTCCATGCAAAGCGCGTTCGGCCTCCTGATCCTGGCGCTGAATTCCGCGCGCCTGGGATACAAGACCATGATCTATTTTACTTTCGAAGGCCTGAACATGATTCGGCCCGGGCATCTGGAAAATCTGCGTTATTATCCCACGGGCGTGAACCCCGGCGAGGCGGAAGTGGACCGGCACACGGCGGAACTGCGCGAGCGCATGGACAAAAAGGACATCCCTTTCTGTTCGGACATGCTGGAAATGGCGCAGTACGAAGGCGTGCGTTTTCTGGCTTGTAAAACCAGCGCCGATCTTTTCGACCTGACGCATGATGATTTCATCCCCGGCGTCGAGATCATGCTGGCCGAGGATTTTATGCGCCAGGCCGTCGGCTCGGACTTGCATTTAATGTTTTAACAAAGGCAATAATAATCGTGATGTAACGGCGCGTAGTGACCGAACTGATAAATTGATCGAATAAAGCGGTTTATCATTGAAATTAATTAAAATTTTAAAATACCTGCACCCCGTATTGATTTTGCTGATTGTTGTCGCAGTTTGTCATTTCCGCACGCAATCGGCGATCGATCAAAGCGCAAGCGAGCTTAAAAATAATGAGCGAGCCCTGAATTCAAAAGCGGATCAACCGATTTTGCCTGAAGAAACGCAAATCAAAATCAGGGAGATCACATGCCCGGAAGGCATGGCGGTGATCCTGGGCGGACAGCTTCAGTTGCCGCCGCCGGAAGACGACGAAAAGCATCTGCCTGTTTTTGAGACGGTCGAAACGTTTTGCATGGATGTTTATGAATATCCCAACAAAAAGTATGAAGTTCCTCTGACCGGCCTCACCTTTATCGACGCGCAAAAAATTTGCGTAAGCGAAGGCAAGCGGCTGTGCACGGAAGATGAGTGGCTTTTTGCCTGCGCCGGACCCGAAAGCCGGCCGTATTCCTACAGCCGTATCTTTCAGCCGTGGCGATGCAATACCGACGGCGTGTATGCCGGCGACTGCGCAAAAATCGGACCTTCCGGCAGCCATCCGGGATGCCATAATGAATATGGCGTTTTTGATCTGAACGGAAACGTGTCCGAGTGGGTGACCAGCCGCGAGGGCATGCAGGATCAATACGCCGTCATGGGCGGCGCCGCGTGGCCGGCCGACTACGGGCAGTCATGTTACTCGCGCCATACGCACAGCCTGGAAGACAGCGCAAAGTACGGGGACGACGGATTTCGATGTTGCGCGAAGGCCCGGTGAGTTTATCGAAAGGCCTTTTGTGATATAGTGAATCCGCGGTTAATAAATTATTCGCTTGATGTGACGGTTATTGAATCATCAATTTTGCATGCGGCTAAACTAGTGGACGATGAGTTTGAAGGCATATCTCCCGGAGAAGGTTATGAAGTTATTTTCTCAAATCAGCCTGGTGTTAATATTGGCGGTATATTTAATGGCGGCGGCCTGCGATTCGAATGATGATTCGCGGGATGAAGCGGAAGAGATTTATGAGGATACGTCCGTCGACGACGACGCGGACGATGATGAAGCTCCGGTATTTACAATCGGCGCCGGCGCGCTGGAGGACAAAATCCGGGGTTCGTGGATCGGCCAGATGTCGGGCGTGGCCTGGGGCGCTCCCACGGAATTTCAGTATACGGATTCGATCATTCCCGAAGATGAAGTGCCGCTGTGGACGCCGGAGCGGATCAACAACGGCTTCGTGCAAGACGACGTGTACGTGGAGATTCCCTTTATCGATGTGATGCAAAATTACGGGGCGACCGCAAACTGGACGCTTTTCGGCGAAGCTTTTAAGGACACCCATTTTCTCTTGGCCCACGCCAATCTCGTCGCCCGCGTCAATTTGCGCAACGGCATTCCCGCGCCGGATTCCGGGCACTATGAAAACAACAGGCACTGCGACGACATCGACTGGCAGATCGAAGCGGATTTCGTGGGGACTTTGTGCCCGGGCCTTGTCAATCAGGCCGTCGAATTGTCCTGGCGCGCCGGGCATGTGATGAATTACGGCGACGGCGTGTATGGCGGCGTGTTCATGGCGGCCATGCACGCGGCGAGTTTTTTCGCCGAAGACATCATGGACATCGTCGAAGCGGGCCGGCGGGCGCTGCCGGAAGGATCGGCGTATCGCGCCGTCGTGGAAGACGTCATCGCCATGCACGGCCTGGGCTGGGCGTGGGAGGACGTGTGGCAATATCTGCAGGACACGTGGGGCGCGGTGGACCGCTGCCCGGGATGGGAGCACGATTCCAGGCCTGGTTACAACATCGCCGCCAAACTCAACGGCGCGTACGTTCTGATCGGCCTTTTATACGGAGGCGGGGATTTCGAAAAATCCATGGTGATCGCCATGCGCTGCGGGCAGGACAGCGACTGCAATCCCTCGTCCGTGGGCGGCATTCTGGGCAACTGGATGGGTCTTTCGGGGATTCCGGAAAAATTCAAATCCGGCTTGGTCGACGAGCGCCAATTCATGTTCAACGATTACACGCTGGACGACGCGATTTCGATCAATCTGGATTTGACCAAAGAAGTCATGGCGTCGTCCGGGGCGACGACGGACGTCGCCGGCGGCGATGAAATCTGGTCGATTCCGGCGGGAGACGACATCGAACCGCCGATTCTGGAGCAGTGGCCTGCGGAAGATAACGCAAAGCCCGTGCTCACGGCGCGCGTCGCCGACCAAAACGGCAAGACGGTTCATTTTGAAGCAAGCGCCATGGACGCCGACGGCATCGCGGACTACGAATGGTATTTCGGCGATCTGACCCGGGCAAAGGGCGCGCAGGTTCAGCACACGTATAAAGCGTCCGGCTCATACGAGGTCATCGCCTACGTCACCGACGGAATCGGCAACACCTCCTGGCGGATGATTCCCGTAAATATACTCTGACGTTTATCAGTTTACGGAGTTCAGCAGGAAATCGCCCAGTTTGAGCGCTCCGCGAAACACGTCGATCATCGGTTCAGTGGCCGGCGCTTCCGGTTCGGCGAGCAGCGCGTCGGCCCAGTCGGCGAAATTATAATCGTCATAAGACAGCATTCCGCTGAATTTAAATACTTCGATCCTGCGGATGCCGGCGGCTTTGGCGGCTGCGGCGTCGGCGGCCAACTGATCCGGCGTGTCGTACCAGTTGTTGCCGTTTTGCCGGACGAGGCCCAGGTCCACGACAGCGGCGTCGCCGAAGTATTCACGTACGGTTTGCGCGTACGTGTATACGAAATAGGGCGACGGATCCCATAGCCCGATGTAGTGCGCATATTCCGTGGAATACGCGCACGGCGCCACGCGGTCCCAGGGGATGTCGCTCATGGGAGAATTGCAGAGGTCCTGAATGTCGGTGTCACCGTCATCCAAATCATCCAAAAGCAAGGGGTAAGTAGTTATCTGAACTTCGTAGCCGCGCTCCTGCAGATCGCCGACGATCACTTGATATTGCGCCGTCGTTTGCAGATAAAGGTCTCTATCGATTGTTTCTTCCACGATATCGAAAAGCAGCGCGTAATCCCTGGCGACCCACGCGTCCTGGATATCGTGATCCGTGGGAGCGCCCAGTTCCATGTTGACGGAAATCGTGTCGACGGCCGTCGTTATCGTCTCGGTCCAATCCAGAACTGTATCGGCGCTGTCGGCAAAGTCCTGCGCGTTATGTTCGTTGGGAAATCCGCCGCTGGAAGGATAGATGCAAAGCGTGATGGGAATGCCGAGAGTCTCGGCTTGCGTCAGCACATCGATGAGATCCTGCGAGCCGATGTTCCCGGTTCCGGCGCCGAGGTAGATCCTGAAACCGCGGGCGGCGATTTCGTCCATGTAGGGCAGCACCGCCGAGTGGGAATATGTTTTCAGGCTGTATTCGAACTCGATGTCGTCGTCCGCGTCGTCGTCCACGTCATCATCGACATCATCATCCGCGTCATCGTCCACGTCGTCATCGACGTCATCGTCCACGTCGTCGTTGACATCATCATCCACGTCGTCGTTGACGTCATCATCAACATCATCGTCGGCGTCATCGTCCGATGTATCATCATTAACGTCGTCATCAGGCGAAGCCGTATCGTCGTCTGTTACGTCGTCGTTGTCGTCGTCAGCCTGCCCTGAGCTTGCCGAAGGGTCATCGTCGTCCCCGCACGACATCAGAAACAAGATTACGCTCAGGCAAAGCGCCAGAATGAGAAATTGCAGGATTCGTTTTTTCATTATCTCTCCCTTTTCATAGGCGGTCTCTAGTCCATTCCTTCCAGCAAGGCGGCCAGCATTGCGTCGTCCCGGCGCGCCTGCCGCTCGAAAATTTCCATGGCTTTGTCGCCGTCGCGGTTTTGCAGCGCGCCCAGCAGATCCCGGTACAACGCGACCGAGGTTTTCGGATTGTCGGCCACCTCGAAGTAAACGCCGATCACCTTGGACATCACGTCCCGGATCGTATTCATGAGGAAAATGAAGATGCGGTTTTTCGCGGCCTTGGCCACTTCGTAGTAAAATGCAAAGTCCAGTTCGCCGTTTTGGCGCTGCGCGGGAACGGCGCCGACGATGTCGTCGAAGGCTTTTTGCAGCGCCGCCGCGGATTCTTCGGTCATGTTTTTCGCGGCCATGCGCAGCATCATGTTGCCGACCTGAATGCGCATCTCGGCCATGTCCAGAATCAGGTCTTTATTCAGATCGATGCCGTTTTGGACCAAAAAAGAGATGAATTCGATGCCCGCGTGCGCCGCATAGTCCTGAACGTATATGCCGCCGCCCTGACGGATATACACCATGCCCATGACTTCCATGCGGCGCAGCGCCTCACGCAGACTGGCCCGGTTGACGCCGAATCTCACGGCGAGTTCGCGCTCCGTGGGAAGCTTTTCTCCCGGCTTATAAACGCCGTCGAGGATCAGTTCCGTCAGCTGCACGAGGATTTCATCGGACACGCGGTTTTTGCCCACCGGGCGCAGCGTGGACAGGCGGCCTTCTTTAGTTTCCGCCGGGTTATTTTTCAAAGGATCGGGTATTCCCGCCATGGATTTTTGCCTTTCCAATAGGATTTCAAAGATTGGTATATTGGTACGACCAATCGACCAATAATAGCAAAATCGCTTTTATTAAGTCAAGTCAGGCCCTACGTCATGAAACCGGGTTTTTACGGATCCCCGAAGAAAATGGGGAGAAAATTGTTGTACGCAGTCTACAAATCGCTTTTCAAAGGAAAATCTTCTCAATCCGATATCGCGTGACGGGACGGCCTGAGTAACGAGACGGTTTGAGTGAATGACAAAGTCGTCGCTTGCTTGGAATGAAAGTGAATTCGCAAACCGGCTCAAAACCGACAGACGAACCAAAACCCCGTTTTATGACGCAGGCCCGTCAAGTCCCTGAAACCGAACGTTGCTATTTGCGTAGAAATATTGTGCTAAGATTAATCGCGGGTGCGTTAATTGAAAGATGACGTAAAGTTGAGGAAAACGCATTCGCAAGTAATTGCGGGCGGTGATACCGCCTTTAGCAGCCGCAGCCGCCGGACGAGTCGTTGTCGTCGTCATCGCCGGCGATTTCATCATCATCTCCGCTTGCGCTGTCGTCGTCGGATGCGCTGTCGTCATCGGCGTCGTCGTTAACGTCATCGTCTGCGTCGTCATCCGCATCGTCGTTGATATCGTCATCGCTGTCGTCGTTGACGTCATCGTCCACGTCGTCATCCGCGTCGTCGTCGACATCATCGTCCGCGGCGGGGAAGGATGATTCATCGCAAGGATCGGTTCCGGCTTCCTGCTCGGCGCCGTCGCCCCAGCCGTCGTTGTCGCTGTCGGCGTCGTAGGGATCGGTGCACATTTCGTATTCGGCGCCGTCGGTGAGGCCGTCTTCATCGTAATCGAAATCGGCGCAAAGCTCCGGGAGTTTATCGCCATCGCCGTCTCCGAAATCCTGCTCGACTTCAAAAGTTTCGATGACCGTTCCATCCGGCCGTTTGGCGGTTAATGTGACCAGGTTGCCCGCAACTTCCACGAGGACATAGTTCAGCGTTCTTTCTCCCGCGACGGTCCAGGGTTCGGTATCCACGCCGTAAAGGTCCGCTCCGCCGCCTCCGGTGACAATGTAATCGATGTCGTTAACTCTGCTGTGCTGATAATTGTGATCATGCCCGGCGAAGGAGAGATCGATGCCGTATTCCTCATAAATGGGCGTCATCACGGTTCGAAACAGCAGCACGTCGGGATCATCGCCGTGGTTTGCCGCGGAAAAGGGCGGAAAGTGGGCGATCATGAAACAATGCTTGATGTCCGGCGCCGCGGATGCCGCGTCGAGTCTTTCTTTCAGCCACGAATGCTGCGGGGACAGGGGAGTGTACAATTTGCCGATGTCCAGGAAAATGAAATAGGAGTTGCCGAACTGATAGGCGTACTGGCTGTAGTCGGTTCCGCTTGCGACGGGAGTCGTGAAATATCGGCTGAAGTTGATCTGGCCGCCCCAAAACTCGTGATTGCCCATGACGGGAAAGTACGGGAAGTTTTTCGTCATTTCCTGTTCGACGGTCCAGAAATCGTCCCACTCCCAGGAAAAAATGGCGATATCCACCATGTCCCCGGTCTGGATCACGAAATCGGGCGCATCGGCGATGATGGCTTCCACCACCGATTGATGGTCATCGAGATTATCCCGCGTGTCGCCGTAAACGACGAATCGTATCGGTTGATCCGGCTCGACGGATGTGAAAAACCACTCGACGGGCGTCGGCGAGCCGCCGGATTCCACCTGGTAAAAGTATTGCGTGTCCGGGCGCAGGCATTCCAGGGTGACCGTATGAATGCCGCTCACATCGTAATCGGACTGCGTGACGTTTCCCAGGGCGTTGGTTTCGCCCCATTTGACCTGCCCGGTGGTGTTGTACGATTCCCATTTGATCGTCACGCCGCGTTTGGACAGGTTCATGAGCCACGGCCCTTTGCGCACGTCGGCAATCGTCGTCGAAGCGAATAAAATCATTGCCGCAAACAGTAGCGGCGCCGTAATTATTTTCAGATGTTTGCTCATGATCAGATCCTTGGAATATGCCTCAAGATCGAAAATTCCTAAAAAAATCCGAATTCCAAACCATTCGCTAACATTTTAATAACATTTTTCCAATAGACCAAAGTAGGAAAGCATAATTTTGTGAGCCAGTAATGCCGTATTTCGGGGCAATCGGCTGCATGGATTGGATATAAGAAATCCGAAAAAACCACTGGCGACATGCGCCAAAACTCGATAAAACTCATATTTGCCTGATTCGCTTTTATTGGGCAAAAAGTGCGCGGATTTCGGGGTAATTCCAATTCAGGGCGCGTATTAGGGGGTCAAATTGTATTGAAGGGATATTTCCTTTTAATATCAATAAGTTACGTTCCAATAAAACTTTCATTTTTTCATCTGAATCATTGACTTTTTTGGCCGTTTCGTGCTATCTTCCAACAGCGTGAATCAAGGCGCATCGCGGCCGATTGAATCGACGGATTTTATATGGCTGCTGCTTGTCTCAAGCCACCTGAGAAACACTTGATTCCATCACAGGCTCATGAAAATGAGACCGGTGTTCTGCTTTTAAAAATTCGATCATGAAACAACGCGTGGCGAATGGGTAAAACATGTCGGACGATATGGAAAAAATGACGGAAAGTAAGGACGTCGAGATTCTGAAAAACCTGACTCCCCGAGAGCCGGAGGCGCAGGCCGTCCCCGCGGCCGGCGAGGATGGCGATTATTCGGCGAAAAATATCACGGTGCTCGAAGGCCTGGCCGCCGTTCGCAAAAGGCCGGCCATGTACATCGGCTCGACGGGCTCCCTTGGTTTGCATCACCTTGTCTACGAAGTGGTGGACAACTCCATCGACGAAGCCATGGCCGGGGTGTGCGACAAAATCCGGGTCAACATCCATATCGACAATTCCGTCACGGTCAAAGACAACGGGCGCGGCATCCCCACGGAAATGCACGAGAAAGAGGGCATCCCGGCCGCGGAACTGGTCATGACGAAGCTGCACGCCGGCGGCAAATTCGACAACAAAACCTACAAGGTGTCCGGCGGCCTACACGGCGTGGGCGTCTCGTGCGTGAATGCGCTGTCCGAATATCTCAAACTGGAAGTCAGGCGGAACGGGGAAGTTCATCGCATGGAATTCGCCCGGGGCGTTACCACGAAACCGCTGCGCCTCGTCGGCACGACGGAAAAACGCGGCACGGTGATCACCTTTAAGCCCGATCCGGAGATTTTCGAGGAGCTGGAATACTCGTTCGATATTCTGGCGAACCGACTGCGGGAATTGTCCTTTCTCAATCCCGGCGTCGAGATCGTTATCAAAGATGAGCGGGACAACAAGAAAAAGAATTTTCACTACGAAGGCGGCATCGTCAGCTTCGTGGAGTATCTGAACCGGAACAAAAACCCCCACCCGGATACAATATTCATTTCCGGCGAGAAGGATTCGGTTTCCGTCGAAATCGCCATGCAGTACAACGACAGTTATCAGGAGCAGATTTACTCCTTCGTCAACAACATCAACACCAGCGAGGGCGGGACGCATATGTCCGGTTTTCGCTCGGCTTTGACGCGTACGATCAACAGTTACGCTTCCGGGGCCAATCTTTTCAAGGATATGAAAAACAACCTCACCGGCGACGACGTTCGCGAGGGTCTGACCTCCGTAATCTCGTGCAAGGTTCCTTCGCCGCAGTTCGAGGGGCAGACCAAAACCAAACTGGGCAACAGCGAAGTCAAGGGAATCGTGGAAAGCCTGATCAACGAAAAACTCGGCGAGTTTCTCGAAGAGAACCCGGCGGTGGCGAAAAAAATCGTCATGAAATCCGTGGATGCGGCCCGGGCCAGGGAAGCGGCGCGCAAGGCCAAGGAACTCACGCGGCGCAAAAGCGCGCTGGAGTTTTCCTCGCTGCCGGGCAAGCTCGCCGACTGCCAGGAAAAAGATCCGGCCCTTTCGGAAATATTCATCGTCGAGGGCGATTCCGCCGGCGGCAGCGCCAAGCAGGGCAGGGACCGTCGCGCGCAGGCGATTCTTCCTTTGCGCGGCAAGATTCTCAACGTGGAAAAGGCCCGGCAGGACAGAATGCTCTCCAACGCGGAAATCGGCACCATGATCACCGCGCTGGGCTGCGGCATCGGCCGTGAGGAATTCGACGTCTCCAAACTGCGTTATCATAAAATCGTCATCATGACCGACGCCGACGTGGACGGTTCGCACATCCGAACGCTGCTGCTCACGTTCTTTTTCCGCCAGATGCCCGAACTCGTGGAGCGGGGTCATCTCTACATCGCGCAGCCCCCGCTTTTCAGGGTCGGCAGGGGTAAGCAATCCCAGTACATTAAAAATGAATCGGAGTTGGATGAATTTTTGATGAAAAGGGCGTGTGACGAAATCACGGTCAGATCCGAGGGTCACGAGATAACCGGCGCCGCCCTGCTGCAGATGATGCGGCTGCTTCGGCGCTACAACAATTTTATCGCGAACCTGAGCCGGCGTGGTTATGCCAGACAAATCATCGAATTTATGCTGGCCGCGGGGATCAGGGAAAGATCGTATTTCACCGATCGTGAAAAGGTCGATCAACTGGCCGTGGAAATTAAACACCGGGGATTCAACGCGGGGCAGGTCGAGGAGCGCATGGAAGACGCCACGTTTTCCTTTCCCATCATGCATAAATCCAACGGTTGGGAGCGGCAGATCTGGATTAAGGCCGAGGTTGTCGAATCCGTGGAATATCGCCGGCTCGTGGAAATTCATGAACGGCTTTCCGAGCTTGGAACGGGTCCCTGGCGCGTCGACGACGCCAAAAGCACCGAGGCGGTGGATAATGTGGGAGGGCTGCTTAACGTCGTTTTGGATGTGGGCAAACGCGGCTATTCGATTCAGCGTTTCAAAGGTCTCGGTGAAATGAATCCGGATCAGTTGTGGGAAACAACCATGAATCCGGAAAACAGAATTTTGCAGCAGGTTCGCATTGAGGATGACGTGGAAGCCGACGGCATCTTTACGATTCTCATGGGCGATCAGGTCGAGCCGAGGCGAAAATTCATCGAGGACAACGCCCTGGAAGTGTCGAATCTGGACGTTTGACGCCCGTTTAAAGGCGTATCGTCGCCAAACCGGATCGATTTTACCCGACAACCTGCAGTTGGTCTGTATTTTTCGCGGCTTTCGCATATAATCATCCCCGGCCATGAAAAAGCTTTTCTTCATTTTTACGGCTGTTATCGGCATTTTCCTCACCGCGGAGATCGCCTGCCGGATCGCTTTGCCGAAAGAAGCGGCGGGGCCTGCGTATATGCGCTTTTCCAACCCTCACCGCCAGCAATCCGGCTTTATTCCCGACGACGAACTGTTTTGGAAGCTTAAACCCGATAATCCGATGTGGAAGGTCAATGCCGCCGGATTTCGCGGACCCGAGCTTCCGAAGGAAAAAGAAAAGGGCGAGTACCGGGTCATTTGCCTTGGGGATTCCTGCACTTTCGGCCTGGGGGCCGGGGGCGTCGACTATGATCAAACTTATCCGGCGATAGTCGGTAAATCGCTGTATCCGTCGGTATTGGAAAAGGCCCTGGTGAATGATTATCCCGCAAAATCCTACAACAGTTTCCGCGCGGTGAATTTGGGGTGTCCTGGGTATACGAGCTATCAGGGGATGAAGCTATTAAAAAAGCGCATTAAAAACATGAAACCGGACGTGGTGATCGCTTATTTTGGAATAAACGACGGCTTTGAGGCCGTAGGATACGCGGACAAGGACCAGCGCCCCGTGGATCTTGGTTCGGATGCCTTGGACAAGTCGGCGCTCTATTCTTATCTCACGCGGCTCATTGTCGGCGCAAAACAGCAGGTGAAAAGTGGGAGGCCCCTGGAAAGGGTGAGTCTGCCGGATTACCACGCGAATCTGGACGAAATTGCTAAAATTTCAGAGAAAAACGGCGCAAAAGCTTATTTTATCGCTCCGCCGTATCTGGAAGCGAACGGCGGCCTGAAATGCGAAGAACATCGGATTCACGAACCGGCTATCGATATCATGCCCAAATTGAAAAAGACCGCCGACGCAGGGGATCCGGTGATTTTCCCCGCCCCCGACAACGTGCATCCCATGCCCGCCGGGCATGCGGCGATCGCCCGGGCGATCGTTGACAGATTGATTCAGGATATGGAATGGATAAATAGAAACCCATGAGATCACTGATATTTTTCGTCACCGCCGCCTGCGATTCGGCTTGCCGTCACTGTTTTTATCACGGCAAAGCCGGCGGCGGCGAGCTTCTGACGCCGGAAGATACGAGGAGATTTGCGGCAAGTCTCGGGCGAATAAAGGATTTGTCGATTTCCGGCGGAGAGCCGCTTTTACGAAAAGACCTCGATGTGCTGCTGGAGCCGGTTCTGCGTTTCGGCAAACCGCGGTCCGTGACTTTTCCCACCGGCGGACTCCATCCCGAACTGGTGATGCAGGCCGCGGAAATGATATTGCGCCACGCGCCTTCGACGCGCCTGACCGTGGCCCTATCTTTCGACGGCCCGCCGGACGTGCATGACAATGTCCGGGGGCGGCCGGGAGCCTATGTCACACTGAAAAAATGCCACGATATCCTGGCGCCTCTTTGCGAATCGGGCATATTGCGCGTCAAGCTGGCGACCACGCTATGCAGCCTGAACGAGCGCCATCTGGAGGAAATCCTTCTATGCGCGCGGCGTGATTTCCCGCAGGCTTCTTTTCATCATTTTGAGATAATGCGCGGCCGGCCTCGGGACCAGTCGGTGAAACCGCCGGATCCGGCCCTGCTTATGGGAAAACGGGCAAAAATCATCCGGCATTGGAAAAAATACACGCAATTTTACCCAAACGCCGTTGTGAACCGGCTGGCTTTGGCGGCAAAGCTGCGCCTGTTCGACCTGGCCGTGGACTGGCTTCGCGGAGTCGACCGGATGCCGCCGTGTCGCGTCGATGAAACGCATTTGGTCTTAACGGAAACAGGCGATGTCGCTTTTTGCGAATTGACCAAACCGATAGGAAATATCAGGGAAAAAGACCTTTCGGCAATTTTATCCGGCGACCGGGCCCAAAAGAGAAAGACGATGATCAGAAGCGGATGTTCCTGTTTTCATTCATGTTTTACGCCGACCAACCTGATGCGCGATCCCGCCCAGTGGCTGAAGCTTCCGATGCTGCTTGACGAATAAACCTATTTTACAAATCCAACTTAACCCAATTATGCGTTTTTTTGGGCATAATATGAAGGCGGCTTTTTTCTTGACCCCTAATAAGGCATGTGGTAATAAGCGAGCACGCCTTAAGGAGGCGGTGTGTGTTTTTGTATGTAATGGCCGAGAAGAAATTGTAAGAGAGCCGAAGGTTTCACAGCACTTACCTTTAAGGAGGGATAAGAGAGATGACAAAATTGTTCGAGAAAAAATACCTGTTCCTGATTGCGATCCTCGCGATGGCCCTGGGCATGATGAGCGTCGCGGCTTGCGGCGACGACGATGACGACGACGATGACGAAGAGGACGCCGACGACGACACCAACCCTTTTACTGACGACGACGTCGATGACGACGCCGATGACGACGTGGACGACGACGTAGACGACGACGTAGACGACGATGTCGACGACGATGTCGACGACGACGCCGACGACGACGTTGACGACGACGCTGACGACGACATGAGCTGCGACGATGTCGTGAACGAGCTGTTCTTCGAGTGCGAAATCACCATGTCCGACATCAATGGCGACCAGCTTGACGATCTCGGCCTGCTCGAGTGGTGCGGCATGTGCGAAGATTACGTAAGCGGCGGAAAGACCGACAGCCCCTTCTGGAACTGCGTGGGCGAAGGCGCTCTGGACAGTTGCAACGAAGACGGCATTAACGCCTGCTTCGATCCGGCCCCCGCGGGCGGATGCACCGACACGGTTGGCGACATGTACGACTGCGGCATCGTTTACGTTTTCAGCAATGCCGACTACTGGATTCCCGAGATGGATGTCGCGTCTGTCTGCGATCTGATGGATGAGGACTGGGACTGCGTTCAGGCTTGCCTCGACGCCGACTGCCCGGACAACGTTGAAGATGCGCTCACCTGCTTGGGCGCCTGCTAAAAAACGTTTAATACAGTCAATAAAACGAAGTCGGGAGGGGATTGCCCCTCCCGATTTTTTGTGTGCCGAGCATGCACGTCAACTTGGGGGTGTAAGTCCCCTGCCCAACCTGACGGAGGTGAAGGGCTAGCGAAGCGCAAGGGCGCCGTCGCGAGGCGTCGTCTGAAGGAAGCGTGTAGCAAAGCCGCGACCTGACGAACAGAAACCGGATGTGAGGCAGTCCTTGCCGGACGAGCGAGCAAATGATCGCGAAGTCCATATCCGTCAAGGGCATCGGCTGTAAATCCGGCGGGTGCGCGGTGAAGGTTGTCGTGCTTACCTCGGGAGGTCTGCTTCGTGTCCCGGATTCAGGACTGAGGTCGTCGCGAGGCGTCCTGACCGCGTTGCAGAAGTCAGCAGAGGGCATAGTAGGCGATATCGCCGAAGGCCCGAACGGTATGGAGCGGCAAGTAGAGACGAGGATTCTCATGGGCGGCATTTGTCGGAAAATCCAGTTGGAATTGGCCTTGGAAACGAAGGGTAGGGGTGAAGCCCCGATGGTCGTTTCCGAAGGGATCGAACCGTCCGTGGCGTCCCCCCGGCCCCGAAAGCCCGGCGTCAACCTCAAGTCTCATGGAGGAAGTGCTCGAACGGGAAAACCTGAAAGCAGCTTACAAACTGTTGCTTTCGCTCGCTCGACCTTATAGACCTGGACCCGAGGTAGAATGCTGAACCAACCGAACCGCCGTGGTACGGACCCGTATGCCCGGTGGTGTGACAGGGAAAGCCCGCGAGGGCTTACCTATGTCGATTGGAATTTGTCTTCTTGAAAACAATTGCAATAATTTTCTTCTTTATTTCATGATGAAGTACGGTAATCTTCGAAGAACCTTAAAAGCATCATATGTGATGCCAGCCTGATAAATGTTACTTTTATTTACTTAAAATTCACGATGAGTTAGACTCATCGCGCGTGTGCGCTAATGACCCATGCCGGAAATTTGGCGGGTCGTGAAAGAAAATTATCTCACGCGATGCCGGATGCTAGAAAGTGCATCCGCATGATGGCATTGTGTGGTCACCTATGGGGTTGGACCGCGGGTATTTTTCCCGCCTGATGCGAAACGGCGGCCCCTGATAAAGGAGGCTCTTTATGAGATCCGTTTTCCATATCCGAAAGCCATTAATGTTCATTGCGGTTTTGATCGTGGTTTGGGCCGCCTTTGCGTGGACCGCCGGTGAAGAGTCTCACCACGGCAACAAACATTATATTGGCGGCGCCGAGAAATCGGCAGCCGAGGAAGGCATCGTCATAGAAACCGACGCGGAAAACTCCTTGAAAAGCATTGCAACGGCTGTCCGCCTCTCGGAGCCGGACGAGGTTGAACCTTTGGAGTATGCCGAAGACGAAGTTTTCGTAGAGAGTTTTCCCGTATATTTCGGCGATGTCGATGGGGCGGCTGCCGGAACGGCGCCGGAACTTTTCAGCGCGGAATTTACAACAACCTATGTTGATTGGACCGCGACTTGCGAATTGAAAGCAGATGATCCCGGTTTTGTCGGATATTGCACGAATTTGCGATTTACTATCTGCGATGTGGACAACGATCTGGTTGCAGGAAGTACATATGCTGATCTCTATGTTCTGGATACGGATACGCAAACACAGTCGCTGCTTTTCCCCAAAGATCCGCCGACTTTCGAGTTTTTCGATCCAATGCCCGATGTCTCGGATTGCGGAAATCCCGTGGAACTGGAATACGGGATAAATATTTTTACCGACCTTTTCGAGGAGGGAGCGGGAGAATATGAGGTTTCCGTAGATTTATATGTGGACGATCTGGAGGGAAATTTCAGCAATAGAATCAATAACATCACCATGATCGTCAATTATACCGGCGAAGAGTGCGGTCATCAACAATGCGCAATCGACGACGGGCAGGGAGGGGTGGATTGCTACAACGACCAGGAACGGGTAGGCTGTTTGTTCTGCGATCTGCCTGTAAGTCAAACCGTCCTGCAAGCGCTAGCGGATGGCGCATTATGCGACGACGGCATTTTATGCAACGGAGAAGATAGATGCCTCGCCGGGCAATGCGCCGAACATAATTTTATATCACCTTGCAATGCATTAATGTGTACGCCAGTGTGCGATGAAGATTTGCAGGTATGCGTGCCTCCCGAAGAACCGATTTGTTATGACAACGGCCAGTGGTGCGACGGAGAACTGGTTTGCGATGAAGATGCGAAGGATTGCGTCCCCGCCAATGTGCCCGTTTGTCCCGAGGATGACGGCGTGGGGTGCAACGGCGAAGAAGGCTGCAATGAAGAATTGGATCAATGCAATACTCCGATAGATATATGCGACGACAACGACTGGTGCAACGGGACGGAAACCTGCAACGTGCTTACAGACAGTTGCGATTCGACGCCTGCTCCCTGCGTCGACGGATTGTTTTGCACGGTTGATCATTGTGATTCGGAAAAACAAGAATGCGATTTCTCCCAAAGTCCCTGCGCCGGCATGAGCGACGGAGAATTCTGCAACGGCGATGAAGAGCTATGCAATGAGGATACCGACTCCTGCGGAGGCGATCCGCCGGTTTGTGATAATGATCTGTGGTGCGACGGAGAGGAAGAGTGCGACTGGGAAGCCGACGCATGCAGGACAGTCGAATATTCGGTCCCCTGCGATGACAACGAAATATGCATTGAAGAAACCGAAACATGCGAGGCCAACACCGACGTACCCCTAGTTTCCGACTTCGCTTTCGATACGTATTCCGTCCAATGGACGCACAACTGCGAGACGGTCGCATGCCTCACGGCGCAGTGGTACGTTTGCGACGAGGGTGATAATCTGATCGGCGGAAGCGTGTATTTCTACGAAATGGGAACCTCGAATCCGACGGAAATGATGGATCCCGCGGTCTATACGTGGGAAGAATTGATCGGTTCCGATCCCGGTTCCGTGGCCGATTGCGAAAATCCCTATGGACCCGTCGAGTTGGGAATTCTGCTGCCTTCATCCATGTTCCCGACGCCTGATTTCTATGTTTATGATATCGATATCGTTGTGACGGACGCATCGGACTATGAAAGCGATCCTCTCGCTGCGCCTGATTCCGTCTTCATCAATTATAACCCGACGACGACGACCACCACCACAACGACGACCACTACGACTACGACGACGACGTCCACGACCACGACCACTACGTCAACTTCGACGACGACCACGACCATCGTCAGCACGGAAGCCCCCACTTTGTCGAACGGTATTTTCAATCCCGATACGGTGGACTGGATTTCCGAATGTGCCAGCGATCCCTGCACGCAGTTGGAATTTTACGTTTGTGATGCGGACAATGATCTTTTCGATGGAGAGTTGACTCTGACCGACACGGAGGGATTTTTCTTTCAGGAACCAATGACGTTGCTTTGGCAGGACATCATCGACTTTCCCGTCGACGTTTCGAACTGCCTGGATCCATTCCTGGTCGTCATAGAAATCAAATTGCCGGAAAGCTTGTTTGACCATGGAGCGGACACGTATACCGCTATCGCCGATATCGAGGCGACGGATGCTTCGGGTGCGCCCAGCAATCGGCTGGAGGGAATCACGCTTGACATTGACTACGCGCCGGGCACGACGACGACCGTGGGTCCCACGACGACCTCGACAACCACGACAACCATCGTGAGCACGGAAGGGCCGACCATGTCGGGCGGCGCGTTCAACCCGAGTTCCATAACCTGGAGCCCGGCGTGCGAAAACAGCGCCTGCACGCTGCTGGAGTTTGCCGTGTGCGATCCGGACAATGATCTGTACGGCGGCGACTTCACGATGACCGACGTTCTGGGATTTTTGGGCGACGCGCCGGTGACCGTGCCTTGGGCGGACGTCATCGATTTTCCGGTGAACGCATCGGATTGTGAAAATCCCGTCGACGTCTCCCTGGATATTCTGCTGCCGGAATCGATGTTCGGCGCGGGCGAGATAATTTACAACGCCAACGTGGATATTGCCTGCACGGACGCTTCCGGCGTTTCCGGCGCCGGGATCGGCGGAATGGAGCTCCATGTCGATTATAAGCAGGCGACGACGACAACGACGACGACCACAACGACGACGACCACAACGACCACGACCACTACGTCAACTTCGACGACGACCACGACCATCGTCAGCACGGAAGCCCCCACTTTGTCGAACGGTATTTTCAATCCCGATACGGTGGACTGGATTTCCGAATGCGCCAGCGATCCCTGCACGCAGTTGGAATTTTACGTTTGTGATGCGGACAATGATCTTTTCGATGGAGAGTTGACTCTGACCGACACGGAGGGATTTTTCTTTCAGGAACCAATGACGTTGCTTTGGCAGGACATCATCGACTTTCCCGTCGACGTTTCGAACTGCCTGGATCCATTCCTGGTCGTCATAGAAATCAAATTGCCGGAAAGCTTGTTTGACCATGGAGCGGACACGTATACCGCTATCGCCGATATCGAGGCGACGGATGCTTCGGGTGCGCCCAGCAATCGGCTGGAGGGAATCACGCTTGACATTGACTACGCGCCGGGCACGACGACGACCGTGGGTCCCACGACGACCTCGACAACCACGACAACCATCGTGAGCACGGAAGGGCCGACCATGTCGGGCGGCGCGTTCAACCCGAGTTCCATAACCTGGAGCCCGGCGTGCGAAAACAGCGCCTGCACGCTGCTGGAGTTTGCCGTGTGCGATCCGGACAATGATCTGTACGGCGGCGACTTCACGATGACCGACGTTCTGGGATTTTTGGGCGACGCGCCGGTGACCGTGCCTTGGGCGGACGTCATCGATTTTCCGGTGAACGCATCGGATTGTGAAAATCCCGTCGACGTCTCCCTGGATATTCTGCTGCCGGAATCGATGTTCGGCGCGGGCGAGATGATTTATAACGCCAACGTGGATATTGCCTGCACGGACGCTTCCGGCGTTTCCGGCGCCGGGATCGGCGGAATGGAGCTCCATGTCGATTATAAGCAGGCGACGACGACAACGACGACGACCATAGCAACGACGACTTCCACGACGACGACCACGATTGTCAGCACGGAAGGTCCCACGTTGTCGGGCGGCGAATTCAATCCCGATTTGGTGAACTGGACTTCCGAATGCGCCAGCGATCCCTGCACGCAGTTGGAATTCTACGTTTGCGATGCGGACAATGATCTTTTCGATGGAGAGTTGACTCTGACCGACACGGAGGGATTTTTCTTTCAGGAACCAATGACGTTGCTTTGGCAGGACATCATCGACTTTCCCGTCGACGTTTCGAACTGCCTGGATCCATTCCTGGTCGTCATAGAAATCAAATTGCCGGAAAGCTTGTTTGACCATGGAGCGGACACGTATACCGCTATCGCCGATATCGAGGCGACGGATGCTTCGGGTGCGCCCAGCAATCGGCTGGAGGAAATCACGCTTGACATTGACTACGCGCCGGGCACGACGACGACCGTAAGTTCCACGACCACCTCCACGACGACGACCGTGGGTTCCACGACCACCTCCACGACGACGACAACCGTGGAAGCCATGGCCCCGCTTTTGACCGATGGGCAATTCGAACCCGAGAGCGTCGATTGGACGACCGCCTGCGAAAACGGGACGTGCGCGACTTTGAACTGGTTCGTTTGCGATGCGGAAAACGACCTCGAAGGCGGTACGGTGACCCTGGAAGACGCCAACCTTTTCATCCTCGACGAGCCCTACAATATTCCGTGGACCGACCTGATGACTTTCCCGGCGGACGCCACGGACTGCGGCAACCCGATCGAGGTCGGCGTCCCGGTCTACATCCTGGAAATCATGTTCGGAACCGCGGCGGATCAGTACATAGCCAGCGCGGAAATCACCGCCACGGACGCCGCCGGCCATCTGAGCAACCGGCTTTCGGACATTGAACTGACGGTCAATTATAATCCGCCGACCACCACCACAATCACCATATCGACCACGACGACGACGGCTGATCCCACGGCGCCCATTCTGACGGATGCGAGCGTGAATCCCGAGACCGTGGACTGGATTCCCGATTGTGAAAACGGAACCTGCGCATCTCTGGACTGGCATGTCTGCGATCATGAAAACGATCTGGAAGGTGGAGAGGTCGTCATCACCGACACCAATGACCTATTGATGACCGATCCCGTGCATCTGCCGTGGACGGATTTGCTCACGTTCCCGGTGGATGCAACGGACTGCGGCAATCCCCTGTCCGTATCGACTTCGATTTACATTATGGAGGAGATTTTCGGAGTCGCCGCAGCCCAGTACGCGGCCAATATCAATCTTTATTCGACCGACGATGCAGGACATGTGAGCAACGTGCTTTCCAACAACTTCCTGACGATCAATTACGGCGACGATACGACGACGACAACGATTTCGACGACAACGACGACCATACCGGGAGACGACGATGTCGACGACGACATCGATGACGATACGGGGGACGATGATTTAAATGACGACACGGCGGACGACGATTATTTTCCGACTGACGACGATGATGATTCAGCGCCTGTTTATTACCCCGCCGCCGATGAGGATGATTCGTCGAGTTGCTGTGGATAATGAAATGCCGGGTCATAGCACCGGTCGGTGTGAGAATGATTAATTGTTATTGATTGGAGAAATTCGGCATGGCAGGTCCTAAATACGGAATCGCATATCCGTGGTTTCTTTTACCGGTGTTATTGCTGGTCGCGTCGGCTTTCTGGGCCTGCATGGAGCAAAGCAGCCGCACTCTCAAGGTCGACAACCGTTCCGCGGTCGTTGAATTGTCGGCGGCTGAAGCAAAGGCCGACGGATATAAAAGCGTAGTTGCCGAAGCCGAATTCGCCGATGTCCCGGACGATCGTTTCGATTCCGAATCGATCCGCATTGTCGATGTGGAGTTTAGCTATAATAGCGCTCAGGGAGGATTGAGCGCCATCGGCCGCGGTTCGGCGCCGAGTCTGGGCAATGTAACTTTTCGACCCAGCGATGATTTCATTTGGTTTTCGTTTTGCGAGTCGGAAGGGTGTTTGGTGGTGGAATGGTACGCCTGCGATCCCGACAATGATCTCGATGGCGGCAATGTCTATTTTTACAATGAAGCCACGACGAACCCCTTCGAGTTTTTTCCGGCCGGAAGCGCTCCCTGGAGCGATTATGCGCCGGTCGATACGACGGGTTGCGTTCCCGGCGACGTCGGCACGTATGCGGGACCGTTTCAGCAGGTCATGCTGATTCCTGAAAGTTCCTTTTCGTCTTATGGCGATTACAATTACAGCCTGGATTTTTTCGTCGACGACGCGGAGGGCAACGTGACCTTCGGCGGCGCTTTAGCCCTGACGGTGGAATATGCCGAGGAACCTTGCGGGGGGTGCTGGTTTGGAGATTACCCCGATGATTACGAATGCGGATGCCTGATTGATACCGGAATGGCGGAGCCGGAATGCTTCTTGAATGGTGGCAGGAATCCCGATAATGAATGCGAGATTTGTAATTATGACGTCAATCCCTTGGATTGGACAGTACTTATTGATGGCGATCCTTGCGATGACGGTGTGTGGTGCAACGGAGCTGATTTCTGTTTAAGCGGTCAGTGTCAGCATGAAGGCCAGGCTTGCCCGGACGATGGATTCTACTGCACCGGGGAGGAATATTGCAACGAAGCGCAACAGATGTGCGATCATCAAAATATCCCGGAGTGCCCTGACAACGGCCTTTATTGCGACGGCATTGAATACTGCGACGATGAAAATGAGCGCTGCTCCGTATTGAGCGTCCCGCAGTGTGACAACGGTGTCTGGTGCGACGGCCCGGAAACCTGCGAAGAAGGCGAAGGAACACACGAATGCGTCAGTGGCGCGGAGCCGTGCGGGGACGACGAAGTATTCTGCAACGGCGAGGAAATGTGCAACGAGGGCGGGCATTCGTGTTACAAGGCGAATGTTCCCTGCGAGGATAACGGCCAATATTGCGACGGGGAGGAATATTGCATCGAGGACAATGATACATGCGGCGCCAATAATGTGCCGGATTGCTCCGACAACGGCCTCTGGTGCGACGGCGACGAATACTGCGACGAGGAAAACAACCGTTGCTCCGCCATGAATGTTCCCGACTGCGCGGACGACGGCGTTTTATGCAATGGGCTCGAAGCGGGATGCGACGAACAAAGCAACAGCTGCATCGTCAACGATCCTTGTCCGGATGACGGCGAATATTGCAATGGGATGGAAGACTGCAATACGGATAACGATGCATGCGAGCACCTCTGGATTCCCTGCCTTGACGACGGCGTTTTGTGCAACGGCATCGAGGCGGATTGCGATGAGGACGCCGATCAATGCGTTATCGAGGATCCCTGTCCGAACAACGAACTCTGGTGCGACGGGGAAGAAGCCTGCGACGCCGAAAATGATGAATGCACCGTGCTGGACATCCCCTGCCTCGAGGGAGAGGATTGCTCGGAGGATCCGCGGGAGTGCCTGGAATCCGCGTCGGGTCCGGTCTTGTCCGGCGCGAGCTGGACCGAAGATCATGTCTATTGGCAACCCATATGTGAAATCACCCCATGCACTCAGTTGGAATGGTATGTCTGTGATCCGGAAAGCGACGTCATCGGCGGCGATGTTCATTTTTTCATTCGCGGATTCAACGATCCGACGCCATGGTTGGAAGTCGCCTCCTTATCCTGGGGGGAACTGATCGGCTACGATCCCGGCGATATCAGCGATTGTGAAAATCCCTTCGGACCCGTCGTCATGGATTATCTGATACCCGAGTCGCTGTTCGGCGACCCGGATACCTACTACGTCGATTTCGACCTGCGCGCCACGGATGCGTCGGGCCACTGGGGAAATCGCCTGGGAGGCTTTTACCTTGTCGTCGAATACGGTTTTACGACGACCACGACCTCAACGACGACCACGACCACAACGACGACGACCACAACCACGACGACGACCACGACCACGAGCACCACAAGCACGACCACCACCACGTCGACAACAACGAGCACGTCGACGACTTCGACAACCACGACCACGAGCACCACGACGACGAGTTCCACGACCTCGACCACCGTGATCACGACGACGACCACGACGACCACGACGCTGCCGGACAACCCCATCATTTTCGATGCGTCATGGCAACCCGACGAGGTGACGTGGACGGCGGATTGCGAGACCTCGGCTTGCGCGCAATTCCAGTGGTGGGTATGCGATCCGAATAACGATCTCGAAGGCGGCCACGTGTTAATTTCCGATGCCCAGGGATGGATGGAGACCGTGGACATTGCATGGACGGATTTGATCGATTTTCCCGCTTACCACGGAGATTGCGATAATCCGTACGGCCCGTTGACATGGGGGCTCATGCTGCCGGAAACCATGTTCCAGGCAAGAGCCGTGTTCAGCATTCAGGCTCAAATCTACGTTACCGACGGGAATTTGAATCCGAGTAATGTATTGAGCGATATTATATTGGATATCGAATACGAAACAACGACGACCGTCCCGTCATCCACCACGACGACGACGCAAGGCGCCGACGATGACAGCGATGACGATGCCGACGATGACGCCGACGATGACGCGGCGGACGACGACGGCGATGACGATACGCAAGATACTGTTCCACGCGTAGACGACGGCGGGGATGAGGATGATTCCAGTTCCTGCGGGTGCTCTTAGGGCCATTGATCTATAAGTCATGAAGAAAGTTTCCCGTGAATCCCATGGACAAAGGGGTATGCGAGTGAGTGATTCCGCATTGATGTTTATTGACAGATTCGCCGAACTCAGCGCTCAGGCGATTCGCGGCTTCATGGAACAAAACCGTGAGAAAATCGCCCGGTGCAGCGAATTATTCGTCGAGCGGCTGAACAAGGGCGGGAAAATCGTATTTTTCGGCAACGGGGGAAGCGCCGCCGACGCCCAGCATCTGGCCACGGAGTTCGTCGGCCGTTGTTTCGGCGAACGGTCCCCTCTGGCCGCAATCGCCCTGACCACCGACACCTCGTGCCTGACCGCTCTGGCCAACGATTACGGTTATGACGAGATATTCGCCAGGCAGTGCGAGGCTCTCGTAAAAGGCGAAGACGTCGTCGTGGGCATTTCCACGAGCGGAATGAGCAAAAACGTTTTGAAAGGATTGCAGACGGCCCGGGCAAAGGGCGCCGCCACCGTCGGGCTGGCCGGCCGGGGCGGGGGAAAAATGGGCGAAATCTGCGATCATCTTTTCGTCGCGCCTACGGAGTCCACCCAGATTATTCAGCAAATCCACATCACCTGCGGCCATATTCTCGTCGGCCTCGTTGAAAAAAGCCTGTTTGGAGCGCCGGAGGACGGCGCATGAGCCATTGCCTGAGGCCATTTGACTTCAGCGCTTTAAACAGGATGCCCTCGGGGGTCCGCGACAGCCCGACGGATGCGTCGCGGATGGCCAGACCGCGCCGGCCCGGCGCCGCATTCGAACGGTTTGCCGCAATACAGGCCATTGACAAATGTCGTCGCCCGTCCTACGAAATCCGGGGGACGCGGGTATCATTTGACCGGTCATCACGAAATCATGTTCCCCCTCCTTGCAACTCTGATTCCGGAGGGGCTTTCGTGATTCGATCAGGTTTTTGAATTAAGGTTTTTTTGACACCACTTACCAGGATGCCTAATGCCGAAAACGGTTCTCGTCGGAGACAGCAATTACGCGGAATTTGAAGTCCTTCACGATTTACTGACCGCCAAGGGTTTCAAGGTTCACTGGCAGAAAAACGGTCGCGACGTCATGTCGCAGATCGGAGACGTCAAACCCGATCTCATGATTCTGGATGCTCTGCTGCCCGGCATGACCGGTTTGAAGATTACGCAGGCGGTCAAGGCTCTCGATCAATACCAGGATGTCAAAATCATTTTGATGTCCAGCGTATACAAACAGTTTCAGCAGCAATATGAATCGCGCAAAAAGGTGGGAGTCGACGCCTATACGGAAAAACCCGTCAATGTGGCCGAGTTGGAAAATCTGATCGACGAACTCATCGGGCCCGCGGAACTTCCCGGGGAAAACATCGAGGAAACCTTCGGGGAAGAAACGGAAATCCCCGCGGAAAAGCCGGCGGAAAAGCTCCGCAAAGTGGGACTTGAAGGCGATTTGAAGGATATCCCTTTTCCCAAACTGGCGTTCTTTTTGTATAAATACCGCCGCACCGGCGCTTTGAGAATCAACCGCGAGCAGGTCAGCAAGGTCATATACTTCAGATCGGGAACGCCTGTTTTTGTCACCAGCAACCAGAGCCGCGAAAGCCTCGGACGCTTCCTTGTCCAACAGGGGATCATCACGCAGGCCCAATACAACGCCTCTTTGGAGGAGATGCTCAGTACGGGATATCAACACGGAGACATTCTTTTGCGCATGGGCGCCATTACGCCGCACCAGTTGTTCGGCGCTTTGGAACAGCACATTCACGAAAAAGTTTTATCCGTTTATGCCTGGGAAAAAGGCCGTTACCAGTTTCAGGCCGGGCAATTCGACCTCGATCAGAGCATGACGCTGCATATCAATTCCATTCGACTGGCTTATGAAGGAATCACGCGGCATTATCCTCTCAGGCGGCTGGAAGCATTCTTCAACGAGTATAAAAACCAGCGGCTGGTGAAAAGGAAGAACCCTCCCGTTCCCATTTCCACGCTCGGATTCGGGCCGGCGGAAATGCGCTTTATTACGATGATCAACAACAAGCGCACCGTGGGCCGGCTGGTCGCGCAAAGCAATCTGACGTTGACAAAGACCTTCCAGATTTTATTCCTCATGATATTGATGGAAATTATACGATTCAAAGTCGACCGTTCATTCGGAACCCGCGGCGACGCGGCCCAGCAGGAATACGTCAGGAAGAGGCTGCAAAAGCGCGATGAGCTTCGCCGCGTGGCCGAAAGCGGCGGCTCGGACCTTCTGCGCCTGAACCAGTACGTTCGCGCCGTCAACACGGCCTTCAAGCGCTTCAAGGGAAAAAATCATTATGAAAGGCTGGAGATAGATTCCAAGGCGGCCGCCGAGCAGATTAAACAGGCCTACTACATACAGTCCCACAGGTATCACGATCATCGGCTTTATCAAAATGCCGACGATGTGATTCAAAAGCGGGCCGATAAAATTTTCAGCGCTCTGACGCAAGCTTATTCAACGCTGATCGTTCCCGCGAAACGCAAACAATATGATGCAAAAATCGGGATCGCCGGATCGGAACCGCAACCGGCGGCGGAATTCGATGAACAGCCGGCCCCCATTGAAATCGTTATTGGCGACGACATCGGCCGGACCGACGCGGCGAAGAAGGAAACGGCGGATGTCAAAGACGAGTTCGAGTTCGAATTCGACGATGAACTGCTGGATCTGGCCATGGCGGAAGGCGATATGTCGGCTCGGATCGAAGCTGAAATGCCCGCCGAAGCGCCGCCGGATGCCGAGATGGATGATTTGGAAGATGACCTGGCTTCGGTCTGGAGCGCCGAGGAGGCGTTTGCGGCGTCGGACGAAGATGACGTGAAGGATCTCGAAATCAGCAGCGACGAGCAGGTGCGGCTGGATGAGTCCAAAGAAATTACGCAAAACATGGCCTCGGCTCTTAAAGCGGAAATGGCTTTCCAGGAAGGCGAGGAAGCTCTGGAAGACAAGGATATGGATGGGGCGATCGAACATTTCGCCGCCGCCATTAAAATGGCCCCGAAAGAGGCGGAGTACTATCAATATCTCGGATGGGCTCGCTATCTCAAATCTCCCGACGACGAATCGAACGTCAGCCGGGCCAAAGCCGATATCGAACTGGGAGTCAGTATGAATCCCTCGCTGGAGCAGGGATACTATTTTATGGGCGTTATTTCCGAGCACTCGGGAGATATGGAAAAAGCCCGCGTATTTTTCGAAAAAGCGCTCCAGAACAACCCGAACCATGAAGAAGCGGCCGAAGCCCTGAAATCCCTGTCGAAGACTTGAGATTTGCCATGAAGAAAAAATCCATCCTCGTCGTGGAAAATCTGGATAGCGAGCGAAGCGAACTCGTGGAAGTGCTGACGGCCGTCGGTTATAAAATTCTCGAAGCGTCCAACAGTGACGAAGCATTGAAAACTTTTACCGAATCGAATCCGGATCTGGTCATTGTGGAAGTTCTCATACCGGGCATCGGCGGTCTTAAAGTTTCCAAGCTGATCAAGGAACAGGCGCCGGAGTGGGTGAAGATCATCGTCACTTCCAAGGTTCCGCAAAGCGTTTCCATACGGGACAGCGCCACCAGGAAATACAAGGCCGACGGGTTTTTGCAAAAACCGTTTGAGTTAAGCGTCTTGATAAAAATGGTCGAGGAACTCGTCGGGCCCGGCGTGCGCGATTCGGAAGAAGATGCCAAAAAGGACGAGGCGAAAAGCGAACCGCCTCTTCCTCCACGAAAGCCGGTGAGAGAAAAGATCAGGATCGTGGAAAAGACCGCCGCCACGGCGCGCCCAAAGATCCCGGAACCCGAAACTCCAAGCGCCCAAGTCCCGCCAAGCCCGGCGCCGGCCCCGGTTATTGAAGAAAAGATACCGGATAAAGGGGAGTTTACACCGCCCCGGTTCGTGAAAATTTTATACCGGCTTTTTAACGAGGCATTTACCGGGGCTCTTCAGGCGCAGGGGCCGCGAGGAGCAAAGCAGATTTTCTTCATCGATGGGACGCCGGTTTTCGTCCAGTCCAACATCAGGGAGGAATCCCTGGGCCGGTTGCTTCTGGAAGAAGGGCGAATCGATCAGGAGGAATATCGCGGGCTCGTGGAGGAAAGCGCCGAGACGGGCAGGAAAGTCGGTTCATTGCTCATCGAAAAGAATCTCATGAGCACGCAGGCGCTCACGGAATATCTCTGCGAGCAGACGGCTATTAAAACCGCTTCGATTTTCAGTTGGTTGAAAGCCGATTACAGAATTGAACCGGAGACGATTTATCCGTCGAACGCTTCGACTTTCGAGGCCAGTCCGTCGAAAATCCTTTTGATGGGATTCCAAAGGTATTACCCCATCGAACTGATTGAAAAGGGGTTTGAGGAAAACAAAACGGCCTGCCCGAAGCCAAAGGGAAACCCGATCTACGCCGACGCCGAAAAATATCTGACGCACCGCCAGAAAACTTTTCTGGGATCGCTGACGACGCAGACTCTGGGAGACGCTATTGCGCAGGCCGATATCGGCATGCTGGAAGCCTTGAGGCTGACTTTCGCTTTCGCCGCCATGGAACGGATCACATTCGGGGGCGACGGGTCTCGGACCGCCGGTAAAAGCGCGAAGGGCGCGTCGTCATCGGGAGCCAAAAGCTCCGAACCGGCGATCGTCAAGGCCGTTAACGATATGGCCAGCCGTATGGAGGACTTGAATCATTTCGATCTGCTGGGAATCGATGTGGACGCCGATCCGGACAAGATTGAAAGCGGTTATAAATTCGTCAAGGACGCGCATTCTCCCGACAAGCTTCAGCCCAATGCGCCGGGCGATGTCCGCCGAAGGGCCGCCGCCATCGCGCAGCGTCTGGAAGAAGCCCGAAAAACTTTGTTGAATCCGGTGAGCCGCAGGCGCTATATCGCGCGGTTGGTGAAAATGAAAACCGACGATGATGATCCCGTGGCCGCGGCGCGCAAGAAGAAGATGAGCGCGGAACTGGCTTTTCAACGCGGCCTGGTAAATTTTCAAAATAAAAAATTCGCCATGGCGGCCGAGTCCTTTTCCCGCGCCGCGCAGGCCGATCCTTCCGTTCCCGAATATCGAGCCCGAGCCGGATACAGTCTCTTTTGCCTGTTGAAAAATCGCGAGCAGCTTATAAAAGAAGCCAAGGAATTGATTGCCGGAGCCGTGAGGGACGACAAAGAAAATACGGGTTATCTTGCATGGCTTGCGGAGATGTGCCGCGAAGAGGGCGATACGAAAACCGCCGCGCGGGTTTATCAGCAAATCCTGGAACTCGATCCCGATCATGAGGAAGCCCGCCGCCAGTTGCACTACGTGGGCCAGACTCTCGCAAATGGCAACAAAAAGACGAAAAAGTCCCTGTTTGGAAGGTTCAAATGAGCGACAAGCAAAGCATTTCCATACTTATCGCGGATCACAACGAGAGTTTTTCCCAGATGGCTTCCTCGACGTTCAAGGCCAGGCAATGGGACGTGGAAGTCGTGCGTCTCGGCAAGGATGTCATGAAAAGACTGGAGGATTTCGATCCACCGGACGTCATTATCATGGCTTCCATCCTGCCTGATCGCAACGGCCTGGAATTGTGCCGCGCCATTAAAGGCAACCGTGATTATCGCGCGGTGCGCATTATCATTATCAGTTCCTTTCCTAAAGGCAGCCGCTCTTTCGTCGAAGCCAAATCGCGATTTTACGCCGACGAAGTATTGGCTCATCCCGTCGATGTGGACAACCTTCCGAGCTTCGTTCAAAACCTCGTCGCCCCGGGAACCGTTGACAAAAAGCCTGAAGTGAAAAAAGCGGAACCGGCAAAAGTCAGCAAGCCGGCCGGCGCTTTAAAGCGGGAAAGAATACAGGAGAAAAAGACCGAGTTTCCAAAAAAACCCGTGCTGATTCCGCAATCGCAAAGCTTCGATAAAGGCATTCCTCTGGAAGGAAGGCTCGGAAAAATTCTGTTGCCGGAGCTGTTGCTTTATCTTTACGAGAAACGCGCCGACGGCATGTTGAATATCAAAAGCCTCGAAGAGGAGCGGAGCATATACCTCAAAAACGGAATTCCCGTTTCCATCGACACGAATTTCATCGTGGGACAATCCCTGGGGCCCATTTTGCTGATGCAGGAAAGGATTACGCAAAAAGAGCTGGCCAAGGCCCAGAAGGAAGCCCGTCAGGATGAGCGGCGGCTCGGCGAAGTGCTGATGGATATGGGATTGATGACGCACGCGGAACTTATGGAAACGCTGGATTTTCAGGCCCATGAAAAACTGATCCGCGCTTTCAAGCGAAATGAAGGAACCTATAAATTCGTGGAGGGGGCCGCCGCATCCGGCGACGCCGGAACCCTGGACCGGGGCATTCTGCACATCCTTTTGGCCGGAATAAAAAATCATATCACTCTGTCGCTGCTGGAGGATCGCATTTATCTGAATAAGCATCGAAAGGTCATGAAAAACAGCGGATACAAAAACGCGCGCATGGGATTGCAGCTGACGCGAAGAGAGTGGGCGATTCTCGATCTAATCGACGGGCAAAAAACCCTTGGAGAGATCATCAGCAAAAGCAGGCTCAACTTCATCCGTACTTTTCAGGCCCTGTATATTTTCTACTTGTTCGGGTTGATTTATTTCGAGGACGGCGAAAGCGCCTTTTTTCAGCTCGAAGAGTCCGTCATGCATCGAGCCATTGCCGAGGCTCACGGAGATTCGGATCGTGACGACGCCGGCGGGCAATGGCGCGTTGTGGCGGACGGATCTCAAAGCGAGCTCATGAAAACCCTGTATGCCCTGGGCGGTTCCGGGGCGACGGGAATCCTCAGCGTCACGACGCAAAGCGCCCGGCACGATATTACATTTGCCAACGGCAAGCCGGTAAAAATCATCAGCGATCCTTCCGAGCAACATCAACTCGGTGAAATGCTGATCGCCGATAAACTGATCAATGCCCGGGATCGCGACGACGCCTTAAATACGGCGCAGGCGCAGGAAAAGCTGATCGGCGAAGTCCTGCTGAAAGCGAAAAAAATCACTCCCTACGACCTTTATAACGCGCTGATCAATCAGACCGAAACCAAGCTTCTGGACCTGTTGGCGAATCCCAAGGGACAGGAGTTGGCTTTTCAATCCATGGAGCCGGAAGGCGACAAGACGCCTCTGGAAGTGGATATGCTCAAGGTTGTGCTGGCGGCGCTTCGAACGGGCGTTTCAGCCGATCACATCGCCGGCGAGCTGTCGCCATACATGAAAAGCGCTATCCAGATGTCCGGTGGAATTCAGAAGCGCGTTCGCAACAATCTCAGCGATTCCGGAGACCTGGCGGTCATCGGCGCCATCAACGGGAAAATGTCGATTCAGCAAATTATCGATACGCTGAAAAAGCCCGGCCGACAGGTTATGAGTCTTATGTACGCGCTGCACTGCATGTCGTTGATCGAATTTGAACAGGATTAAGTGCAACATTACATTTATTGTTTTTGCGGGAATTTATTCGGAATTGACCGGGCGGCGATACTCGTGTTACAAAATTCCGATGGTAAGCAAAAACTTTTATCAGTAATAAATTGGAGGTCAAAATGCATTCGCGTTGGAGAATAGCCCTGTTGCTGGTTGTGGTTTTGATATTCGCACTATCGGCTCCGGCTTCGGCGAAGTTCTTTAAGAAGCAGCAGCGAAAAGGTCTGGCCGTTGGTCCCAGAATCGGTGTTTACATGCCGCAGGATGAGGATATTTCCGAAGATGTTTCCATCATGGCGCAGACCGGTCTGGATTTTAAGGCCTTTATCATCCCATGGGTCGGAATCAACTTCGGATTCGGCGTGGCGGCCGGCGGCGCGACCGGCTCGGAGGATTTCGAGTACGAGGTCGAGGAAAACGACGGAAGCACGACGAAGAAAACGCGTGAAATCGACACATATCGGGGTTTGATGATCGTTCCGGCGACGCTGGGACTGTCGATTGAGATTCTGCCCCACAATGTGTTCGATCCATACGTAGGCGGCGGCGTCGGTTTCTATTCCGTGGGCAATGTTTATCCGCTCGTCGACGATCTGCCCGATGAGTATGAAGAGACCAAAGCCCCCGTGAAATTCGATCGCGCCGGCGTGGTGGGATTTTATGGACAACTCGGACTGGACGTGAAGTTCCACGATTACCTGGGAGCCAAACTGGAAGGCACCTATCATATGATCGACGGCGGCGACAGCCTGGATGACGCCGATCTTTCCGGCATCATGATCAGCCTGGGCACCTTCGTCTATTTCTAGAAAAAACGAAGCTTTCACAAAGAAACAAGGTCGGAGCGTCATCAAGCTCCGGCCTTGTTGTTTTTGTGTGCCGAGCATGCACGTCAACTTGGGGGTGTAAGTCCCCTGCCCAACCTGACGGAGGTGAAGGGCTAGCCCGAAGTTCCCCGTTCAAAATTCCCTTGGTAGCCCATAAAACATGAATGAAATTCATGAATTGCGGTGCAATAGCGCCTGAAAATCGCTGCAATATGTAGCCACTAATATGTCATATTATCTCTTGACAAGTATTTCATCATTCTTTATTATTGGCGTATGGCGAAAAGAACAGGCGCGGTCCATGTGGCCACTACACAAAGAAAATACAAAAACAAGGTCTACCAGACCCATCTGCTTCGGCGCACCTACCGCGAAGGCGGCAAGGTCAAACACGAAACTCTGGGAAACATTTCCCATTTACCCGGGGAATTGATCGAAATCATCCGCGGCTTTTTATCGGGACGGCAGTACGCGCCGTTGTCCGATGCTTTTCGCGTCGAGGCCTCCGTTCCCCACGGCCACGTCGAGGCGGTGCTGGGCGCGATCAAAAAGCTCGGGCTCGACAAGATCATCGGCGCAAAGCGCACCCGCGAGCGTGACCTGGTGGTCGCGATGATCGCCGAGCGTCTGATCCATCCCGCGTCGAAGCTGGCGACGACGCGTTTGTGGCGCACGACCACGCTGGCCGAGGAACTGGGCGTGGCCGACGCCGACGCCGACGATTTGTACGGGGCCATGGACTGGCTCCTTTCCCGTCAAAATGGCATCGAAAAGAAGCTGGCGGCGCGTCACTTATCCGAGGACGCGACGGTGCTCTACGACGTGTCCAGCAGCTATTACGAGGGCCGCACCTGCCCTCTGGCGCAATTCGGTTACAATCGGGACCGGAAGAAAGGCAAACAGATCATCGTCTACGGCGCGATGACCGACGCCGACGGACGGCCGATTGCGGTGGACGTTTACCCCGGCAACACCGGCGATCCGACCACCGTGCCAGACCAGGCGGACAAACTCCGGGACCGCTTCGGCCTTTCCCGCGTGGTGCTGGCGGGGGACCGGGGGATGCTCACGCAAACGCAGATCGACCACCTCAAGAAACATCCGGGCGTCGGATGGATCACCGCTTTGCGCAGCGGGGCGATCCGCCGGCTGGCCGAAGGGGGCGCTTTGCAGCTGTCTCTTTTCGACGAGCAGAACCTGGCGGAGTTTTCGTCGCCGGATTTTCCGGGGGAGCGGCTGGTGGCCTGCTTCAATCCTTTGCTGGCCGATGAACGCAAGCGCAAGCGCGAGGAGCTTTTAACCGCGACGGAAAAGGAGCTTTCGAAGATCGCGGTCAAAGCGATGCGCCGGACAAAGACGCCCATGCCCAAAACGGAGATCGCTTTGGCGGCGGGCAAGGTGATCAACAAATACAAGATGGCCAAACATTTCCGCCTGGATATCGAGGACGGAAGCTTTTCCTTTTCACGCAAGGCCGAATCCATCGAGGGCGAATCGGCGCTGGACGGAATATACGTGATCCGCACCAGCGAGCCGCAAGAGAAATTGACCGCCGAGGACGCGGTGCGGACCTACAAGGGATTGTCGCGGGTCGAACGATTGTTCCGCACGCTCAAGGGAATCGATATCAGGGTTCGCCCGATCCGTCATCGCGGCGCCGGCCGCGTTAAGGCGCATATCTTTTTGTGCATGCTCGCTTATTACGTGGAATGGCATATGAGGAAAGCGCTGGCGCCGCTTCTGTTCGCCGACGAAAGGCTCGACGAGGATCGCCTGACGCGCGATCCCGTGGCGCCGGCGGACATCTCGGATCATGCGAAACGAAAGAAGGCCCGCCGCGCCACGGACGACGGTCTGCCCGTGCACAGCTTCGACACGCTGCTGGCCGCCCTGGGAACGCGCTGCAAATGCCGCTGCAAAATCAAATCCCGGCCCGATGCGCCGACCTTCGAACAACTCACCGAACCGACGCCCCTGCAACGAAAAGCTTTCGACCTGCTGGGGCTGTAGCCAGTAACGGGAATTTCCATTGAAACGTTTCCGAACCAATATCAAAGACTTACGCCATTTTACTTGGGGGAACTTCGGGCTAGCGAAGCGCAAGGGCGCCGTCGCGAGGCGTCGTCTGAAGGAAGCGTGTAGCAAAGCCGCGACCTGACGAACAGAAACCGGATGTGAGGCAGTCCTTGCCGGACGAGCGAGCAAATGATCGCGAAGTCCATATCCGTCAAGGGCATCGGCTGTAAATCCGGCGGGTGCGCGGTGAAGGTTGTCGTGCTTACCTCGGGAGGTCTGCTTCGTGTCCCGGATTCGGGACTGAGGTCGTCGCGAGGCGTCCTGACCGCGTTGCAGAAGTCAGCAGAGGGCATAGTAGGCGATATCGCCGAAGGCCCGAACGGTATGGAGCGGCAAGTAGAGACGAGGATTCTCATGGGCGGCATTTGTCGGAAAATCCAGTTGGAATTGGCCTTGGAAACGAAGGGTAGGGGTGAAGCCCCGATGGTCGTTTCCGAAGGGATCGAACCGTCCGTGGCGTCCCCCGGCCCCGAAAGCCCGGCGTCAACCTCAAGTCTCATGGAGGAAGTGCTCGAACGGGAAAACCTGAAAGCAGCTTACAAACGGGTCAAGCGGAACAAAGGCGGCCCCGGCGTGGACGGCGTGACAGTCGAAAGGCTGGCGGAACAGATCAACGTCCATTGGCCGAGGATCGGCGAGGAACTTCTTAAGGGGACCTACAAGCCGGCGCCTGTAAAACGGGTTGAGATACCAAAGCCCAACGGCGGCGTCCGAAAACTGGGCGTGCCCACGGCGATGGATCGACTCATCCAGCAGGCGTTGCTTCAAGTCCTCCAGGAACGCTGGGATCGGACGTTTTCGGACAACAGCTTCGGCTTTCGTCCCGGTCGATCGGCTCATCAGGCGGTGGCCAAGGCGCAAAGCTACATCGCCAAAGGCTGCGGCTTCGTCGTGGACATCGATCTGGAGAAATTCTTCGATCGCGTGAACCACGACATGCTGATGGGGCGCATCGCCAAACGCATTTCCGACAAGCGCGTCCTCAAACTGATCCGCGCATTTCTCAATGCCGGCGTCATGGAAAACGGACTGGTCGGCCCAACGACCGAAGGCACTCCGCAGGGCGGTCCGCTTTCTCCGCTTTTGTCCAACATCGTGCTCGACGATCTCGACCGGGAGCTTGAAAAGCGCGGTCTGCCTTTCGTCCGTTATGCTGACGATTGCAACATCTATGTTCGCAGCGAAAGGGCGGGGCGTCGCGTGATGGAAAGCGTCAGTCGCTTCATCGAACGCAAACTCAAGCTGAAGGTCAACGCATCCAAAAGCGCGGTGGACAGACCCGTGCGGCGCAAATTTCTCGGATTCAGCTTCACCAGTGGAGTAAACGCAAAACGGCGAATATCGCCGCAGGCGCTCGACCGCTTCAAGGAGCGAGTCCGTGATCTAACGCGCCGAACCCGAACGGTAAGTCTGAAAAAGATGATCGAAGACCTGAATCGCTTCCTCCGAGGATGGCTCGGGTACTTCGGATTCTGCGAGACGCCTTCGGTGCTTGGTAAACTCGACGAATGGATCAGGCGACGGCTCCGATGCGTGGCCTGGAAGCAGTGGAAGCGAGGCAAAGTCCGCTTCAGGGAACTGAGAAAGCGCGGCGTGGGAAAGGACCTGGCGGCACAAACCGCAGGCAGTCCCCACGGACCGTGGCGTATCAGCATGAGCCCGGCGCTTAGCATCGCATTTAAAAACTGTTGCTTTCGCTCGCTCGACCTTATAGACCTGGACCCGAGGTAGAATGCTGAACCAACCGAACCGCCGTGGTACGGACCCGTATGCCCGGTGGTGTGACAGGGAAAGCCCGCGAGGGCTTACCTATGTCGATTTTTAGTTGATCGATCCCAGGATTGTATTTTCGTATGTGAAAATCATACTCAGATTGTGGGAGCCGCTGTTGGATACAAACAGCACATCATACCTGGGGTCAAGATAATACGGCGTCGCGACGATATCGCCCGGAACCCGGCCCACGGGGACCGGCGCCGTGCCCACGTCGACTTGAAAGTAAAATGTATCGCCGTCGGAGGCGTGATTGCCTTCGTCCCGGATGAAGAACCCCAGGGCGCCGTTGTCGGTTTCATAATACTGGTTGCTGATCGCGCGGCCTTCCTGGAGGCTTGAGCGCGTGCCGCGGATCGTCCATTCTTCGGCGTCCTCGTGGTAGACCACTTCAAACTGCTCGTTGCGCACGCGGCAGTCCTTGACTTCGACGCGCTCAAGTTTCGTGTCCGACGGCGGCCACTCGTCCCGGTGAAATATTCTGCCGACCCATGAATTGCACAGGCGCATCGTGTCGACATCGTACGTGTAGACGTATCCGTTGTTCGAACTGATGTAAAAGTTTTCCCCGTCGCCTGTTCCGACAATGCCCGTCGGCGCGTCGGGAATGGTGATGTCCGTATCGAGAAGGACGGGATCGCCTTCGAGTTCGATCACGTGAAGTTCGGGGGGATCGGAATTGATGACGTATAGCGTGTTTTCGTATTTATCCATTGCCATGCCGCGCAGAATCCCGCCGATGTCCAGCGTTTGATCAACGTTAAGAGTCAGGCTTTGCCCGTCGATAAAGTAAATTCTGCCTTCGGCGGTCGCCACGAAGAGCTTGTCGCCTTCGGCCGTGACCAGCAGGCTGGTCGGTTCTTCGCCCAAGTCGATTTGAGCGAACTGCTCGCCGGTTGCGGAATCCAGGACGAGGATGCTGAAGTTGTCTCTGTCCGCGATGAACACGGGAACGGATGAGCCGCTGCGCGCCGGCCGCTTTTGGATGGCGATGTCCCCGGCGCGGACGACGGCGTCCAGTTCATCCACTTCGATGTCGTAGCGCAGATATCTTTGGCCTTCGTCGCCGAACTCGATGAGAACGTCGAAAACGCCGGGAGTCCGTCCGGCCCAGCCGGACACAACGCGCACCCTGTCGAGCCAGGCGTCGGTCACGAAGAGCTTGTCGCCTTCGGGCGTCAGGGCGATGTCATAAGGCGCGCGGCCGACCCGGATAACGTCGGTGTCGTCGATGTCGTTTGTGTGCGCGGATAAAACGCTATATCGCTGCGCGTTGATCACAGCGATGGTCCCGCCGTGGCTGTTGGCGACGAAAAGATAATGCCCGTATGGATCAAGAAAGTTTTGCGCCACGGCCAAGCGCGTCGGGCCGGCGAAGCGATCCTGTCCCCCGGAATAGGATGTCCCGCCGCCCCCGCACGTCATCATCGCCGCCGCCCCCGCGAGCATCAGGGCGATGAGCAGGAAATATGCCGCCAGTCGGCGCCGGTCTACGGAATAACCCATATGTACTCCTTCGACGCCGAATCGATCAGGCTGACGTTGTGGGAACGGAAGTTGGATACGAAAACCCAGTATTGGCCTTCGACATCCGTGTCGGCGGGCGCCATGGCGATGTCATAGGGGCCGTCGCCGACGGTGATGACCTCCAGAGCCGCGTGCGTGTGCGTGTCGTATGCGTAAACATTGTTGGACGTGTAGTTGGTGACCCATACCTCTTCGCCGTCGGGCGTGACGCGCACCGCGGTCGGTTTGTAATCCGTCGGGAGCAGGTCGACGACCGCTTCTTCCGGATAATCGGGCATTTTCGACGTATCGATGACCAGCAGGGATTCCGGGTTTCTCGCGGCGATGAAAGCCCAGCGCCCGTCGGGAGTGAAATCCACGCCCCGCGTGTCGTTTCCGACGCCGTGCATATAACTTCCCAGGGCGAAATCCGTGACGTAGCGATTTTCCACGATGTCGATGAGCGCCACCGAGCCGATGCCCTTGTTCGTCACGTAGGCGTATGATCCGCCGGGCTGCAGGGCGATGTCGTTGATGCCCCAGCTGATCTGCTCGTTTTTGATGAGCCGCCGCTCCACCAGATCCACAATGGACAGATCGCCGCTGCCCACGGCGGTGACGTACAGAGTTTTTTCGTCGGGGGAAAGGACGACGCCGAAAGGCTCGATGCCGACTTTGATCCCCTGATCGCCGTCCTGGTCCGGTTCGAGGTCTATGATCCGCGGGTCGGCGGGATCGCCCAGATCAATCAGCATGATGCTGCTGCTGCGGCGATTCGCCAGGTAACCGATGGTTCCCTCGGCGTTTATGGCCATCTGGCCGATGTATGACGAGGTTTCGAGCCTTTGAATGATGCAGTCGTTCCGGTTGATGAGACTGCGTGGGATGTCGATTACGGCGATGGCGCCCCTCTTGTCGCCCGACAGATCGAAGTTGGCGTTCATCACGTAGGCGTAGTCGCCGTTGACGGCGACGCTGACCGGAGAGTCGATGGCTCCCCCGGCGCCGTCGTATTCGTCGGTGTCCGTCGTGCAACCGGCGCCGTAAACGCACAGAAGAACCGCTGAAATTATCAGGGCGTTTTTGATTTTCCGTTTCCTTGTTTTCATTTTCGTCCATTTCGCTCGCGTCGGACCGGGGGAGTATAAGGAGGGCTTTTATTGATTGTCAATTGCGTGGCCCGGACGACTCGCGTCAAATTCGTTTTTTCACCCATCCGCCGCGGGAAAAGGCCCAGGAGACCAAAATGCCTTTCACAATGCTCGTGCCGCTGAGAGCCCACCAGACTCCTTCGATTCCCATGCCCGCGTGCTGCGACCAGGCGGCGATAGGCCAGCGGGCCAGCGTCAGCGGAAAAACTATGGCCATGGGAGTCCATGTGACGCCGGCGCCGGCGAAAGCGCCGACGTAAATCAACTCGACGGCCATGAAGACCTCGGACCATCCGACAATGCGCAGATAAACGGATCCGGCCTTGACGACCGCCGGATCCTCGGTGATGAGACTTACGATGAGTTCCGGCTTTATCAGCATGATCGCCGATAGAATCAACACCGGCGCCAGGAAGATTTTCACGCCGGCCCATGGCGCTTTGCGGGCGCGCTCGATATTCCCGGCGCCGAGGTTCTGACCCACGAGGGGCCGCATGGCGATTCCGATGCCGATGGCGCCGAAAAATACCAGCCCTTCAACCGTATGGCCCACGCGCAAGGCCGCGACCTGCTCCGTACCGTGAATCGTCGTATAGCGCGTCAGAAGCATGTAGATCACCGGGAACATGAGGCCTTCGACGGCGGTGGGCAGTCCGATGATGGAAATTTTCTTGAGCAGTTTCCAGTCGATGCCCCATGATCCGTGGGGCCGGGCCATGAATGAAGGGAAGCGGGGTGAGAACAGGACATACATCGCGAACACGACGAAAACAGCCCGCGATCCCAAAACGGCGATGCCGGCGCCCGTTACATCCATTTTCGGAGCGCCGAATTTACCCAGCATGAGAGTATAGTCCAGGATGAAATGCGTTATCAGGGCCAGGGCCATGAAATACATGGGCTTTCTGGTGTCGCCCAGAGCCTGGAATATCTGGCTCGATGTCATGGATAAGTAAATAAGCGGCGAGGCGATCAGAGCCATGTACAGATAACTCAATCCCGCGCGCGTGACTTCCTCGCTCGTACGCATTACGTCCGAAAACACGAAAGGTCCGATGATCCTGAACAGCAGACCGAAAACAAGCGAAGCGATCAGGGTCATGGCAAGACCCTGGTATGCCGCGTGTTCAGCTGCTATTCGATTTCCTTCTCCGATGCGCCGGGCGATGACGGCGCCGATTCCGATGGAGATCAGGTTTGACAAGCCGATCATACTCCAGACAAAAAATTGCCCGGTGGACAGACCTGCCAGGGAGACGGCGCCTAGTTCTCCCGCAATTTTGGTGTCGATGAAATTGAAGGAAGAGATCAGGTACATTGTGCCCATGGCGGGCAGGGCGAGTTTGAGCGTAGTCGGCCCCAGCGGGGCGTCGCCTGCGATTTGGTCGGTGAAAGAAAGGATTTTTTTCATCTCGGCGCGCACCGTATCAGAATAATGATGAGCTTGTCATGAGCCGCGGCGCGGGGCCATGCGATTTATTCTTCATTTCCTTGAGGATCGCTTGCACTTGACCTGGCCCGACGGCTTTCATAAATTGCCCGCCGAGTTATCCTTAATGGCGGCGGCATGACGGATTTGATAAAAAACGAACTGGCCTGGAGGAGCTGGCCGATCATCGACCGGCCGCGCACTCTTTTACTCGTCATACCGATTTTTATCGCCACGCTGGCCGCCGTTTATATTTTCAGCGCCGAAATTCCGTGGATATTCATCGCCGCGCTCATCCTGACTTTCGGCCTCCGCGAGTACTTTTTGCCGGTTCGTTATTCGATCGGCGAAAGCGGCGTGGCCGTGCATTATCTTTTATGGAAACGCCCGAGGCCCTGGAGCGAAGTGCGGCGCGTGGTGGTTTCCAAGCATGGAGTTTTTCTTTCTCCCTTCCCGGGGCCGAGCCGACTGGAAAGCTATCGCGGTTTGTATTTGCGTTTTGCCGATAACCGCGATCAAGTCATCCAAGCTCTCAATCGGTTTCTGGAAGAATCGTTGAAGGTTGAAGGCTGAAAGTCAGTAGTCCCGCTGGCGGCATGGACAAGCTTCTTTGGCCCGAGTCCTTGTCCGCCGAAGCCTTGGCGAAGGCGGATGCGAGGGCGCTTGTGCGTGCTGAGTCATATTTTATTCTCGATGAACCATAAATGTTTCTTCCAGGAAGAACCATTTTTAAGAATCATCGCCGTGCAGAACCTTCAGAATGGTTCCGGAACTCGTCTTGATCTCATCGGCGATTTCCCGGGCGAGATTTGCCTTGTCCTGCGCGTTTTTCGCCAGGAGGCTTTGGCCGGCCAGCATCACGGCAATTACCGGACTCATTTTCCGAAGCAGTTCGAGATCATCGTTGCCGAAGGCCTCGCGGCTGGAGGAATATAAAGTCATCACGCCCTGCGGCTGTTGCGCGACGGACAAAGGCAGCGACAGGCAGGAAAGATACGGGACGGCGGCTTTTTCTACGTTGGCGAATTCCTGATCCGGCGGAGGAACGACAACGGGCATTTGGCACTGATAAGCCCAACCGCTGACTCCGGTTCCTACGCGCATGTCGTTGCTGGAAAGAAACTCGGCGTCCAGGCCGTCCACGATGGCGGGACAAAGCAACATGCCGGTATGATCGGGCAGGTAGATAACCAGGGCGGAGTAGGGGATGACTTCCGAGACCGATGACGCGACGTGCTTCAATGCGTCATCGAGTTCGGAATCTTCCAAGAGCACCCCCGAGAGTCCGCGATAGAGTTTGAACTCCCGTTGCGCCTTTTTCTCATCGCCGCCCATTCGAGGATCGATGAACATTTCCGGACTCAGGTTTGTCGCCTTGACGATATCCATGATGCGGCTGTCCACCATTTCCATGCCCTGTTCCATTTCATGAATATGGTCCAGAAACACGGCGGTGATATTCGGATCGAGGGTTATGCCCTTTTCATGCTGCATGATTTCCATGACCTTGCTGCGTTCCATTTTGGGACGGTACGGACGATCCGACCTGATGGCGTCGTAGACATCGGCTACGGTGATGATCCGGCTTTCCAGGGGGATTTCCTGGCCGGCCAGGCCGTCCGGGTATCCGCGGCCGTTCCACTTCTCGTGATGATGGCGGACGATTTTGGCCACGGGGAATTTTAGGGGCAGATTCTTGGCCATTTCCGCGCCGAGAATGGAATGCGCCTTCATGACGGTGAATTCCTGGTCCGTGTACTTGCCGGGCTTTTTCAGGATCGCGTCGGGGATGGCGATTTTGCCGATGTCGTGAACCAGGGCCGCCAGGGAAAGCCCTTTGAGCTGTTCTTCATCCGTGATGCCCATGGCTTTCGCCAGGCCGACGGTCAGATGACGGACCCGGTGGACGTGGCCGTGCGTGTACGGATCCTTGGCGTCAATCGTCAAAGCCAGGGATTGAACCGTGGACAGCAGAACTCCCTCCAGTTCCTTGATGTGAAGGCGGGCCGATTCTTCTTTGGCCAGGTAGACTTTCTGCGTGAAGTATAAAAGCGCCACCAGCGGGATCGTGACCACGAAACCCAAAGGCCCCGACTGCCAATCCATGATCAACAGCAGCGTGGCGATGGACGCGCAGCTTATATAACCAATGCCGGTGGGCAGGAAGTTTTTAAACCAGAATTTAATCAGGTTTAGCTTTTCCGACAGGCATATGGCGATGGAAATCGTCATGGTGTTCGTAAAGTAATAAGCCAGAGTCATGGCGATGATCGGCAGGACGTAAGAGGCGCTGCTTTGCGTTTGCACCATGAAAACGGATTTGGCGGTGATAAAAGCGATAAATGCGATGAATATGGAAACTACGCCGCCGGCGATATTGAAGGGGATTTTGAAGAGGGTGGAGCGCTTGACGTTGAAAACCGTTTGGATGAACTGGGCGATGGTCTCGGCGATCAGCGCAGGAATCAATCCGTAGAGCATGAGGATGACGAAAATAAAAGCGGTGTTCAGCGAGATGTGCACGCTGGAGAAGGGGATTTTAACCGTCATCCGGGCGGTGGCCACGGCCAGAGCGAAGTATATGGCCAGGGAAATATCCGGGCTGCGAAACAGGAGATAAGCAGGGGAAATGTACACCACGTACACCGCGCAGAGCGTTAGAAAAGCGATGTAAAGTTTCGTGGCCAATGGAAGATTGCGATAACCCATTTTTTTAACCTTCTCTTTTCGAGGACGACTCCCGCATCAATTCACAAAATCCGGCGACCCGAAACTTTGCGGTCGCGAATTCACGATTTTGCGGAGAGGAAAATAGTTAAAGTATTTTCTAACTTATCCTCGTAAGTACTTATATTACATGGATTATTTTGCAATGTCCATGACTTTTTCCGATGATAAACCGGCTTCGAGGAAGGGAGATTTTCACTATATGTAGCGCAAAAACCAAATATGAACACTACATAGTGAGTTTGGCAGATAAATTAAAATATTTAACACAAATACAACAAAACGGGAAGCTCTTTCAAGCTTCCCGCCTGCGAATGATTTTCAGGGTCAGATCTTTTTCACTTTGCCGGCATTGAAAAGCGAATCAAAAAATGACCGGTTTCTAGACAATGAAAGAAACCGGATTGACGGCCATGATATGAATCTGGAGCCACTGAACGATGCCGGTCCAGCTTGCGCCCGCGATGAGGACGGGATCGATGAACAGGTTGTTGAACCAGGTGATGATTCCCGTCCAGCTTGCGCCCGCGACGAACACGGGATCGATGAACAGGTTGTTGAACCAGGTGATGATTCCCGTCCAGCTTGCGCCCGCGACGAACACGGGATCGATGAACAGGTTGTTGAACCAGGTGATGATTCCCGTCCAGCTCGCGCCGGCGACGAACACGGGATCGATGAACAGGTTGTTGAACCAGGTGATGATTCCCGTCCAGCTCGCGCCGGCGACGAACACGGGATCGATGAACAGGTTGTTGAACCAGGTGATGATTCCCGTCCAGCTCGCGCCGGCGACGAACACGGGATCGATGAACAGGTTGTTGAACCAGGTGATGATGCCCGTCCAGCTTGCGCCCGAGACGATCACGGGATCGATGAACAGGTTGTTGAACCAGGTGATGATGCCCGTCCAGCTTGCGCCGGCGACCTGCGTCGTATCGAGTGTGGCTAAATCCTGGGCTTGGGTGTTTGTCGGCAGATTCGCCGCGGAGAGGAAGAGCAGTTCCCCGAGGAAAACCAGCATGACAAGGATGGCAAAACGTTTTTGGATCTGTGTCGTGTCTGAATTCGAAAAAAAGTTTTTCATAATGACCCTCTCTTGCTGTTTGACGCGTCGGTTATCATTCATGTTTTCAATCGTTCGATGCGCGCACTTACGGCGTCCACGCAAACCATGCGCACATTGCAAAAGCTCTGCTCGTATTTTAGGCTCTTTTAAGAATCGATTCTTTTATTGCCGAATTTGCCTGCAAAGGACTCCGGATGTCCTTGACGAGCACCTATTGAGCAACAGGCGTGCCAAAATTGAGATCGCTTTTTATTAATGGAGACTTAAGGCAGGAAAGCTAAAGTGAGACTTTAAGTTTTTACTGAAGGGGTCATCATTGTAAATGCGTGAAATATATTATGAATTTTGATGCTTAATGGATTTACTTTAAAAATTTCCAAAAAAAAATAACTCTGCTGAAACCCTAAGTTTTTTCAATTAGAAAGAGCATTATTTTAGGAAAGAAATGCATCGGCACGGCATTTTTTATCAATATTCCGCCGAAAAGACGTCTGGCCTCATATTTTGTGTCGAAATTTTGTCGGATGACTTACTGGATACTGATTTTTCAGATTTATTGCGTCGAAGAGAATAAAACTAACTTGACAGTTTTTTATTTTTTCTTTTTCAATATCTTCATAACTAATTGATTGCAATAGGAAATATTTTGATTTGGCGTCCTTGCGAAATATTCTGACATAATTTTGACGCTTGTTTTTGTTTGAAAGTTGTCGCAATTCTGACGAATTTCTCCGATTACATCCCGCACGCGCTGCATGTTCCCGGCGTCGATTTGTCTTCTTCATCCGCTAAGCCGGGAGGATAATAATCGTCATTGTCGTCGTCGAGCGTGTCGTCGTCGATCGGTGGAGAGTCGGGTTCGAGCGTGGCCGCCATGGCGACGTTGGATACGGGACCCGGCACGGTCAGCGAGTATGGGTAAATCCGATAGGCATATTCGGTCAAGCTGTCGAGCCCGTAATCCAGAAAGCTTTGCGTGTCGGGGCCGACGTATGAAATCAACGCAAAGGGATCACCCGTCGCCGTCGCGCGCCTTTCGACGGCGTAACCTTGTTCGCCGATGCTCGTATCCGTCCAATGTAATTCGATTTTGGCGTCCGAATAGCTGTTCGCCTCCAGATCGGTCACGGCGAAAAGGCCCGTCGACACCGGCGCTTCGTCCGAGTAATCGCCGGACATCAACTCCTTTTTCGCCTTGACGCGATAAGTTGAATCCAGCCCCGCCGATAGCGACGCATCGATATATTGCGTGGAATCCGGTTCGATCTGCTCCAGCACCAAAAAGGGGCCGTCGCCCGCGCGGCGTTCGATGACGTAACCGTCCTCGCACGTTGAGTTGTCCGTCCAATGAAGCTCGACATATTGACCGGCGACCATCACCGCCGTCAGCCCCGTCGGTTTGATCGGCTTGTAGACCAGCGTGTAAGCCTCCGTCGGACCCGAGACGCCGTAGTCGCCGGCCTGCGCGGTGATGCGGTATTGCCTGATGGAACATTCCGTAGCGTCGGGATCCAGGAGGGCGGTTTGCGTCGTCAGGCCGATTTGCGTCCAGAGCATTTCATCCAGCGGCCGATACTCTACGATGAACGACTCGGCGCCCGCGGGATCGTCCCAAAGCAGGCGAAGGGCCGTGCCCGCCGGTTCGTATCGAAAATTCTCCACCGGGGGCCATCCGTAATACACGCGGCTGTCGTCCCGGATTGCGGCTTCATTGCAGACCGTCGTCATGCCGGCGGTTCCGTCGGCGTTTTCTACGCCGAGGGTCGCGCCTTCGCCCATGCGCCCGGTGTCCAAGTAATTGATCTGAATCCATCCCACGGTTTCGGTGAGAATAAGCTGCGCGGTCAGTTTGCTGTTGTAGCCGAACAGGGGAACGCGGTCGAAGGTGATGACGAAATGCCTGTAGGGTTCGGCGCCGACGACCTGGTAGCTGATGATCCCGCCGGACGGGGGCGCCAGGTCGTCCCAATATATGTATATGGCGCCGTTGGGTTCCTGCGGCGTGGGGAGCGGACAATCGTTGTTGAATGTGGACTGCGGGCCTGTGAATACCACGTAGCCGTTGGAAACGAGCCACAGTTCTTCATATTCCCGACCGTAAAAAGTGAAGGGGAAGGCAAGGGCGAGGTTGCGCCAGTTATCGTCGCCCATGGTCAGAGCCGTGGCGTTTTCCGTATCGATCCAGTCCCAGGAGCCTCCTTCCCGCCAGATATATCCATAGGCGTCCGGCCCGCCGCCCGCGCGGCTCGCCGCTGGAAAAACCGCCAGGGCGACAAGCAGCGCAAGCGCCGCTTTGATCCAAAAAAATTTTAGCCGAAACCTCATGTCGAATTCTCCGATCATGGATTCGATAAAAGCACAAAGGGCAGGGGTGCTCAATAGATCATGCCGTGAAATATGAAACAACAAGTGCGGTTGTTTAAAGAAAAGGCGGGCAATAGCGCGCTTAAGCCTGTCGAATGATCGGTTTCGGGCCTTACTTGTCCAGAAATGAAAGGATCTGATCGATTTCGTCGCCGGAGTCGACGGTCCAGTCCGCTTCAATTTCCGCGCGGACTTGATCCTTGTCGCCGGCGCCGAACAGTTCATCCAGCACCGTGCAGACGCTCCTTTTCGTCAGGCCCATTTCTCCGGCGAGGCGGTTGACGAGATCGACGGTGAGGTTGTGGTCGCCGGTGAGAAAGGCTTCCAGGAGGAGGTTGTCGCACAGCGTGTTGATCTGGCGCGGCGCGCCGCCGGTGACGGTGTGAACCTGGCGCAGGATGCGGTCGCTGAAAATATCAGGATCGCCTCCGGCGGTTTCGATTCGATGGGCCACGTAACGCATGGCGGCGCTGATGTCCAGCGGTTCGAGATGCGCGCGCAGGGCGATTCGGTCTTTCAAAGGCGGATCAAGGGCCAGCACCTTTTCCGTTTCCGGCAGGCCGAAAAAAATGAAGTTGATGAGCTTGAAGCCCTGGACTTCAATATTCAGCAGGCCGCGAAACTCCTCCATGAGCTCGCGGCTTGCCAGCATCTGAACCTCGTCAATGAGAATAACCGTCTTTTTACCCATGCTGTGAATTTTACGAAGCTGCGAATAGATGCGCCCCAATAACTCGACCTTGTCGTTGGTGATCTCTTTGACGCCGAGAACCTCGGCGATCTTTTTTAAAAGCCACTGCGCCGTCACGTCGCTGTGAATGACCACGAGGAGGCCCTTGTGGTATTTGCGGTCGGGCAGTTCGTCGTAAAGGCGGCGGGCCAGCGTGGTTTTGCCGTGACCGACGGGACCGGTGCAAACGGCAAGGCCGCGCCTCCTGTCCGCCACGAATTTCAGCTTCGCCAGCGCGCGTTCGTAACTGGCGCCGGACCAGAAAAAGCGGCGGTCAGGGGCGTTGTTGAATGGCTCAAACTTAAAACCGTAGTGCTTGAGATAACTCATGGCCTTGCCTTCCAGCTGTTTTGTTCATTCGTGGGCGAAACCTACAGCCTTCTTTTAACTCAAGTATCCATAAAATAATTATTTAAATAAATCAAGGACTTTTTGCCATATATCTAATAAAATTCTTTAACTTTTTATTTCGTGACTTGCCCGGTAAAATCTTTGGTCATCCGGGATTGCCGGCCATATGCAGTCTGATCCCCTGACATTTAAAACGATTCGACTAAAATGCGAGTGAACATTGGCGCTTCGAACATTGAGGCTCTTACCCGCTTTCGGGAAATGTGGTAATTTACTCAATAGACAACGAATTTGCGTTGAATTATTGAATTACGCCTTATCCGACAGGTTCCTTCTTGATTCCGCGATCAATGAAAATCTCCATGCCGGTGTTTTTGAAAAACCGGCTCAAAATGGTCGATGAGGTCCGGCGGCGTTTTCCTTTTTTCTGCGTCTTCTGGGGCGCCGGTTCGATATTTTTGTGGGTGAAATATTCGAAAATATTGCACCTGCTGCAAATCAGACGTTTCCATCAAATCGACTATCTCGGCCTCCTGTGCCTCTTATGCGCCGTGGCGTTTTATGCCCTGGCGATGACGCACGAGACCCTGAATCTTAAGCCTAAGGTTCGAAAAATCGCTGTTGGCGTAATCCTGGCGTTTTTCGCGTTTGTATATTTCAAAGGTTCTTTGGGCTATTTCAAAATGATCGGCCTGTTTATCGCCTTTCGCCTCTGGGCGGACTCGATCCTTTTCATCCACCACCCGGACAATCGCCTCTTTCTCACCTACCACAAACGCCTCGGGATCGAAACGGTGCGACACGCATTTATTCCCGGCGCCGTATTTATCGCTTTGTTTATTTTTATGAATAAATTCGCCACCGCCATCCCAGGTGTAATCACATATCTACTGCTGACGTCCTTCGGTTTTGCGGTTTTCGGCCTGATTATTCCGTTGAGGATATTGGGAAACCTGCCGAAAAATCCCATCCTTTACGCCAGGCAAACGAAATCTCGGACCTGGATCGACCACTTGAACATGATCGGCATGATCGGCCTTTTGCTGATCGCAGCTCTTTTTGCTTTTTATTTTTCGTGCGCCGTGCTGAGTGATTTCACAAAAGGAAATTATATCTGGAGTATCCTTTTCCTCTGGCCGATCGGCGCCATCGCTTACTGGATCTTCGCCAAAAACCCGCGCCTGTCGAGGCTGACTCTGTCGTTGGCCGTTGTGTCGTTTCTTTTATCGTTGGTCCGGTGAGCCTGACCTTAAATTAAGCTTGAGAAGAAACTGCACAACTATTTGTGATAATTAGAATATTATGATATGTTATCAATTTCCTATTGGCATGATATTTTGGTATTGACAGAAATTACCCCCCTGCTATTATCGAGCCAATGTGACAGAAAAATCTATTTTCTTTTGAAAGGAGCTTTCATATGGCGACTGTTGATCATTATGACGACTCCCGTTGGGTACAACGAGGATTTAACTTTCAAGACAATTCATTGTTTCGGTGAAGGCAATATTGTTATTGAGCCCGGGAAGTCAGGCGATGCAGTCGTTTGGAATTCAACAAGTTATTCCGGCGGGACATACAGTCCGTTTCTGTACCCGCCTGCGGGAACATGGGATATCAAAGAGGATACGCGCCCTTCCATCATTAAAGGAAGCATTGAATTGAAAAACACGAAGGGCGTGGAATTCCGCGGCATAAAGATCGACGGAGATGACGACAACAACTGCGTGATCATGAATTCCCAAAGCTACGCAAAAATGACTTACTGTCATTTCTACGGCGAAAAATGCGCGTGCGAGGTTATGGCCAATTCCGTGGCCGTCATCGAAAACTCCTATTTTCAGGAAAATCGCATGAGCGTGTTCGTCGGCGCGAAATCCTGGCTGACCCTGGAAGGCGATATCTACATCGAAAACGCCTGGCAATACGGCATCTATGCCTTGATGGATTCGATTGTTCAAATTAGCCCGTGGAACGAAATGCCGTTGGAGCATTTCACGACGGAAATCAAAACCACCGGCGCCAGAAAGAAATACTACGCGGTCAAGGCGATTGAAAAATCTTTCATCAAAATCTGGAACGGCCTTGTTAATTGGGGACACCCATTTTGTCGATCATCTATTTCTTGAGAACAAGCTTTAAGCATGATGGAATATTTTGAAACGACCGACGGGCCGGATGGGTGTCCCCAATTAACAATGTGATTTATCACGAGTCCGACAAGATCGGCGCGAATTACTACGGCGTTTCGCTGGAGACCATGTCGCTTTTGACCGGCGAAGAGAAAATCGACTTCCTGATGAAAAACACGAAGGGCGAGGACGTGGAAATGCCCGTTGCGCAGCAGGTTATCGCGGACGAGTCGAGCAGCGCAAACTGAGCATGCAGAGCGGGGCGGGCCTTTCGCCCGCCTTTGCATCAAATAATTTTTTGTTGAACTGTAATTTCGTGATATTATCGAAAATTATGAGGATTGAAAAATGGGTGAAATGAAACCTTTGACGAAAGAGGAGATTAAAAAGCGGAAAGTCATGCGGCCCTACAATCGCGAGGAGGCCAAAGAAAAGAAGAAGCTACGCCCCATAAAGCGCAAGGGCATGCAGACCAGCACGGAATTTCAGCCGGCAACGCGCGTGAAATCGGAAAAAATCATGAAGCCGATTGATCGAAGCAAGAAGAAGGTGATGAGGCCGATTGACAGGAGCGCGAAGAAAAAAATGTTTGCGGTTAAGGGTGAGGCTGTCAACGATTTCACTCCCAATGCAGTAATGGATAATACCGGTCTCGCATAAAAAAAGAAGTTTTACGCTGGTCCTGTCTATACTCAAGGCTATCCGCCACAGTATCATGGTTTTCTAAGGAAAGCATATATTGAAATAACACATGATATTTCTTCCAGTGATCGGCATGGTTCCCTGGTATTCAATCCCAATGGGAGGCAAAAGGTCACTATTCCTGTTACTTTTTCCGCAAGTAGCGGTAGTACGACTATCGATATAGCATATTCTCAGGATGGGACTAATTATTGGGCGATTATGAATAGTAGTCTTGTCAATCCTACAGAATGGGATCCGATGAACCTGAAGCTTTTTGATGACATACGTATTGATTTGAATGAAGGAAAGATTGAACTGGAAAATGTGTTTATTTTGTTAAATGGTAAAACCTTTCTGAACGACCCATTTTTAATAAATGGCGTTTGTATTCCAGTTACAGTTACTGCCTTCAAACCTGTGTGCTTATGGAATTATATTAGAGATTATCGCTTAAACTTAATTAAATATAAATATGCTTCTAACAGAGGTCCGGCCCATGCATCCCGAATACTAGAACTAGCAGCAAATGAACTATTTCAAGCATGGAGTCCAAAATACTGCCCTTGGAATTGGGAAAAAAATCGACCTAACTATTGGTGTTCTGAGTTCTATTGTTATGTATTGCGAAAGGCTTCCCATGGAATATGGGACTGGAATGAAAACCTAGAAGACTTTGCATCTAATTGGGTAACAGATAATTTCAAAGCGCTTGATCTATATTATGAGCCAAGGAATACAGTATATGAGGATTTGGGAGATTTGATTTTGCCAGGAGATTATGCAAAAATTAAACGAAGTGGGCATAGTACGATGTTTGTTACATGGGTCAAGAGCCCTGTTGATAGAACTCCAGTGGATTTCGATCCAAGCCTTGAAGGAAATTATTTTCTTGCAATCGGTGGAAATCAAAGAACAGAGATTGTTAATATATCTGTCTATAGCTTGTATAATGATCCTTCAAGAATTGGTCGTGATGAAATAGTTTGGGTGGATAGTGATGCCAATCATGGAGACTATGATAATTTTACCGATGATGAAGATTATGATGGCTTCGGAAATACTCACGCGCTTTTAGAGCTAACTGCGTTGGAACTTGCATTAATAAATTTTCCTTTTGGTGCATCCCCTATCCCAGACAATCGAATTTACTTGGACGTTATCAGGGAGGGGCTTGCTAATCAGTCAGTCGTTGATCTTGATACAATTAAGATTGATCCAATAAGGCAGAATTTTCGCTACGACAATTTTCGTAAATTTGCAAAGATATTTAAGAAACTGAGAGCCAATGACATGAAATAATCGTTTCGAAAATGAGGTGAATGATGCTTAGTTTCTGCAAGACAATGTTGGTCATGTTGACTTTCAGCTTGTTGACTTCTCTCTTATGCGCTGTGAATACCGTTAGTGCACACATCAACTATCCACGGGATATCCTGGCTTCTCCTGACGGAGGTGTTGTTGTTACCGGTTATGCAGTTGGCTATCTCGACACCGTGCGATATTCAGAAGACGGGCAGCTCCAGTGGATTCACAAAATCGATCTGCCTGAGGTTGAAAGCGGGAAAGGTAGCATCCTTTTTCCTGTTACGGAATATAGTATCAGACTGCACGATGCTTCAGATGGGAATATTATTATCAGTTGGGATTGGATGTTTGAAACATATTTATTGAATTCATTGGGTGAAAAGCTTTGGGAAATGGATTTTGATTTTAACGAACTTGAGTATTACTGCGACGAAGTCCAAGCAGCAAAAGTTTCTGTCTTTGATGAAGAATATGGACTATCATTGCTTGGCGGTTGTTGCGCTGGTTGGGGATGTGATGGCCCGGGGATAATTGTCAACTATAGTTCATCTTATGAGTATACCTGGAGTACATATAATGATATCGATCCATATATATGGTACGATAGCGAAACATTTTATAATGCTGAACTTACAAATGATGGGTATTTATATACATTTGGAGGAATTCAATGGGTTTTAAGACTGTACGATAGTTCCGGTAATGTCATTTGGGAGAATTCTGATCATGAGGTTGAGTCGAATTTACTTTACAATATGGCAATAACACCGGATGATGATATTGTTGTATTTATTGGATTCGAACGTGACCTTCTAATTCGGAAATATGCCATTAGTGGCGATATTATGTGGTCTAAGTTGATCACAAATGATGAAGGACGAGATTTGTCAGTACGCAAACCCTTGGTCGATTCGAATGGCAACATTTTTATCTCTTATAGCGGCTATACACTTGCTCAAGAAAAAACAAAACTGTTCTTGATGAGAATGGATGCAGATGGCAATGTTATATGGAATATTCGGTATGGACCTGATGACCCAGTGGAAAGTTGGTTAAATGATATCGTCTTAACAAATAACAACAAGATAGTAATGGCTTTTTCATCTTTGATGTCCGATTCAATAGAGCATCGCGAATTGCTCTGCATATCGATGGATGGGGCCGAAATCTGGTCCATTGAATTTGAAGAGAGAATGGGGCCGGTTGCGCTTGACACCAATGAAAACGGGGAAATATTCCTGACTTTTTCCGATAAGGAGATTGACGATGATTATTATTATCGAACCGTGAAAATTGATGAAGACGGCCACATTCTATGGCAGGTCGACTACCCAGAAACAATGCCGGACGATGACGATGCGGATGATGATTCCGCGGATGACGACATTGACGACGATTCCGACGACGATTCGTCAAATGACGATATCAATGATGATGTAAACGACGACGCTGATATCCAAGCTGATGACGATGATGACGATGACAGCGACGCTTGCGGTTGCTCCTGATCGATCATGCCAAATGCGAAACTCTTTTGCATGGCAAACTTTATCGGCTGCGCGGATAGAGTGACATCCCATTATCGAAGGCAGTTGAAAATTTTCACGTATCGCGAGGAATACCGCGGCGCGGGTATCGCAAATTCCTTTTCCTCTCCGTTGGATTTTCGACTCGCGTGTTCCCGGCGTTTGGTTGACATGCCTTTCAAGGTTGGGTAAGCATTGGCAACTTGTTTTCCGGGGCGTTTTACTTGAAGAAAAATCTTCTGATCCCGACATTTTTACTGATCGCGCTTTTCGGCTTTGCGCCGCCGGTTTATGCCCTGGTTGCGCCGGCATCGAATTCCGGGGAGTCGTCCGGCGATGCGGCGGCCCTCGGCGGGCAGGAAGAGGCCGGCGCCGGTGATGAAGCGGTTTCGGCCGCAAGCCTGGAAGCTCAAGTCGAGGCGGCGGGAAGCGAGACGATTGCGCCGCCGTTTGCGGAAGAAAGCGTCATCGTCAAGCCGCTGCCGATGAACCTGCGCGCCGAGGATGTTCCCAACGACGGGGGCAGGGCGATCCAGATTCTCTGGGATAAGTTTCCAAAAGAAGACGTCGTCGCCGCGGCGACGAGTTACGAAGTGTTGCGCAAGACCGTTCCGGGGCATGACTGGGAGAAAATCGGCGAAGCCGAGGCCGCATCCGGCAAATATACAGATTCTTTTACTCCGGCCAAAGGCGACAGACCGGAACACGCGCTGAAAGACGGCGCAACATATGAATACAAATTACGCGTTCTGGAAGATCCGTCCCGTGAATCATCGGTCGTCGCCGCCGTTTCCACGGGCCAGTGGTTCAACTCGGATCGCACGGTCATTCTTCTCGCGACGCTGATCTACGTGGCGCTGGTGGTGTTTTTCATCCAACGGGCCAAGCAGGGACGCAAAATGTACGTCCGGCCGATCTCCGGCATCTCCGCCGTGGAAGACGCCGTGGGGCGCGCCACGGAAATGGGCAAGCCGGTTTTGTACGTGCCGGGCATCGGAATGATCGAGGAGATCGCCACGCTGGCGGCCTTGACCATCTTGTCGCCCATCGCCGAAAAAGTGGCCGAGTACGATACGCCCCTGATCGTTCCCAACCGCGATCCGGTGGTTTATTCCATCGCGCAAGAAGTGGTTCGGCAGGCTTATGTCAAGATCGGACGACCCGACTCGTATAATGAGGATAATATTTATTTCCTGTCCGGCCGGCAGTTCGCTTACGCCGCCGGCGTCGCCGGAATCATGATGCGCGACAAGCCCGCGACCAACTTTTTCTTCGGGGCGTTTTATGCCGAGAGCCTGATTCTGGCCGAAACCGGCGCCGCCACCGGCGCCATCCAGATTGCGGGCACCGATCAGGTCACGCAGTTGCCGTTTTTCATCGCCGCCTGCGATTACACGCTGATGGGCGAAGAACTCTACGCCGCCTCGGCTTATTTGAGCGACGATCCGGTTCTGGTGGGTTCGCTCAAGGCCCTGGATTTTGCCAAAATATTCATATTCGCCCTGCTGGGATCCGGTTTCGCGGCCGCAATGTTCCAGTGGGACGGAGTGCTCAATTTGCTGAAGTTGATGTAAACCATGTGGAAGAAATCAGTCCCGGTCACCATCGCGTTTGTTGTCGGCCTTTTCATGGCCGCGCAGTTTTTCATTCCGCACAGGTACGTGCAGAACGTGGTGGAAGAGATCAACCGCTGGACCGCCCTCATCTGGTGCGCGGCCCTGGCCCTGGGAACCCTTTCCCTGATGAAACATCTCACCTTGAAAGTCCAGGCGAAAAAGGAAGGGTGGGGCTATGCGATCATCGCCCTGGTCTCCCTGGTCGCCACGATGGTCATCGGCTTTATCACCGGCATCGAGCAGGGCACGCTTTTCATGCGGCTCTACGAGTTCATCCTATCGCCCCTGGAAGCCACGACCTTCAGCCTGCTGGCTTTTTACATCGCCTCGGCGGCTTTTCGCGCATTCCGGGCGCGCAACGCGGAAGCCACGCTGCTTCTCATCGCGGCGGTTTTGATCATGATCGGGCGCGTCCCAATAGGCCACGCCATCAGCGACGTGATACCGGCCGTTTCGAATTTTATTCTCGATTACCCGAACACCGCCGCCAAGCGCGGCATCATGATGGGCGTGGGGCTCGGGATGATTTCCACGGCTTTGAAGATCATTTTGGGAATCGAGCGAGGATATCTTGGAGACAGGTCCTAAGCCATGAAGAAACTGGTGGACAAACTGCTGCAACTGGATCGCCGGTGGACGTTCGTGATCATCGGGATATCCGCTGTTTTGCCCTTCCTTTTTCCCATGGGCCTGGCCATTACTCCGAGCAAAGAGGTCATTGAGGTTTTCGACCACGTGCAGGCCCTCAAAGGCACGGGCAAGCCTCTGGTCATTTCCTTCGATTTCGATCCGGGCACCGACGCCGAGGTCGGACCCATGGCCGAAGCCCTGATGGACCACGCCTTTTACAATGGCGTCCCCGTCCTGGGCCTGAACTTCCTTTATACGGGAACTTCCCTGGCGGAAATCCGCATCAAAAAAGCGGCGGCCAAGCACGACAAGAAATACGGCGAAGATTACGTGTTCCTGGGATTCAAAACGGCTTTCGCCAACGTGATGATCAATATGGCGAAAGACCTGCGCCTGACCTACAACACGGATTATTACAGCACGCCCATAGACAAATTGCCGATCATGCAAAACATCAAGAACTTCGACGACTATGGTTTCACCATCGGCCTGGGCGGCACGAAAATGGTGGAATACTGGATTATCTACGGAGTGGGCCCTTACAAGTTCGATTACGCCATCGGGTGCACCGCGGTTATGGCCAGCGACTACTATCCTTACGTGCAGACCGGGCAAAGCATGGGGCTGATCGGCGGCATGAAAGGCGCCGCGGAATACGAGCAGCTTCTGATGAGCGCCGGTTTGACCGATTCTCTGGGCGACGCCGCCAAAGGCCTGGACAGCCAGTCCCTTTGCCATCTCGTGGTCATCGGATTCATTATTTTAGGCAATATCGCCTATTTCAGCGAGCAACGAAGAAAAAGGATGAGCAGGCAATGAGCGGCGAATTTCTCATGGGCCGGTATCTTTCGAGCAATCCCTGGGTGTGGGTTGCCGCCTTTTTCACCATCGCCATGTATTCATTCCTTTACAAAGACAACGTGGTCTACAAGGTCGCGGAAAATATTTTCGTGGGCGTGGCCGCCGGCTATCTGGTGGTCATCGAGTATTTCAACATCGTGCACCCCGACCTTATCGTTCCCCTGTTTCGGGATGGCAAGCTGATCCTTGTCATCCCGGCGATCCTGATGCTGATGATATTCGCCCGCTTGCATCAGCCCATGGCGCATCTGTCGCGCATTCCCATCGCCTTTATCATCGGCGTGGGCGCGGGACTCGCCATTCCCACGACGATCAAGGCCATGATCCTGGAGCAGATTCGCGGCTCGTTGAGCATTCAATACTTTGGGCCGGACGCCACGGTCTGGACCGTCATAGGCGGCGTCATCCTGTTTTTCGGCACGGTTTGCACGCTGGTTTATTTCTTCTTTTCAAAACCCCACGAAGGCGCCTTCGGATACGTGGCCAAGGTGGGCACCTACGTCATCATGATCGGCTTCGGCGCTTCCTTCGGATACACGGTCATGGCCCGCATCTCCCTTCTCATCGGCCGCGTCCTCTTCCTCATGCGCGACTGGCTGGGCGTCATCGGCTGATCAAAAAGGCGTTTTCGACACATTTTTACAGAGCGGCGGATGTTTGCGTATTTATGCAAATCCAAAGTATAACTTGCGATTTGCATAAATTTGCGCTAACATCGCCGCATGATTAAACGGGACCTTCAAAAAGAACTTATTCAGTCTTTCAGGGAATATCCTGTAACCACCGTCATCGGGCCTAGGCAGTCGGGTAAAACGACTCTGGTCAGGATGGCCTTTAAAAAGAAAAAGTACTTTTCCCTGGAAGATCCGGATGTCCGCATGGCCGCCGAAGCCGATCCGCGGGCCTTTTTGGCTCAAATGAAAGACGGCGCCATTCTCGATGAAATTCAGCGGCTGCCGATTTTGCTTTCATATATCCAGGGGATTGTGGACGAAGAAAACCGGCCGGGCCAATTCATTCTGACCGGCAGCCATCAGCCTCTGTTGCAGGAAGCGATTGCTCAATCCCTTGCGGGCCGCACGGCGATGTTGACCCTGTGGCCCTTTTCGCTTTCGGAACTGCGACGTTATAAAATCGACTTTGACGCCTTCGACCTCATTGTGAAAGGATTTTTCCCGCGTCTTCATGAGCAGGGGCTGGAAAGCAGGAGGTTTTTCAACTCGTATTTTCAAACCTATGTCGAGCGCGACGTACGCTCACTTCTCAATATTCGGGACCAGGGTCAGTTCCAGAAACTTCTGATGCTGCTTGCGGGTCGCGTCGGTCAGGTGATCAACTTCGCTTCTCTATCGAACGATTTGGGCGTATCGGCGACAACTATTAAAAACTGGCTGAATGTATTGAAGGCATCGTACATTCTGTTCGAACTGCCGCCATATTTCGAAAATGTCCGAAAGCGCGTCGTAAAGTCGCCTAAAGTGTATTTTACCGATCCGGGATTGGCTTCCTTCCTTTTAGGCATACATACGGAAAGACAGGCTGTTCGTGATCCCTTGCGCGGCGGATTGTATGAAAACCTCGTGATATGTGAAATTATCAAAGGCGCTCTCAACAATGGCTTACGGCCGGATATTTTCTTTTACCGGGATTCGAACGGCCGGGAGGTCGACCTGATCATTCGCGAGGGAGGGCGCCTCATCGGCGTGGAAATTAAATCCGCATCGACATTTTCCAAAGATTTTATCAAAGGATTGATTGCTTTTAAGACCCTGGGGCTTCAGCGAACCGCTTCCGGCTTCGTTCTATATAACGGGATGAGGGATTTTACTGTTAATGATGTGCGCATTTGCAATCCTCTTCGCCTTCGCAACACCTGGGAAATGTTGGCTGCCGCGCAATAACTTCAGGAATCCTCTTTAAGCGTCAAAATATTGCTCGGCATGGCATTATTTTCTCCTTTGCGATACGTGAAGCCGTGATATCGCGCCGGCTTCGATTAAGCATTTATTACACAATCATGAATGTAATCAAGCGGTTACGTCCCGCGTACGCGGCGACAAAATGTCGGCGGAAATCGCATGATTACTCGGCATATCTTTTGCTTGAATTTCCAAACGGCGCTTTGGCGAATTTTCTGATTCATTGAGAAAGGCCACATGAAATACGGATTGAAATTCCTGCATATCGTGATTTGCGTGCTGCTGTGCTCGTGCGCTAGCCAGGTTGTCAATGTCCCCATCAATCCTTACGTCAATCCAGAGGCGGTAAACCATAATACCCGGAAAGTGGCGGTATTGCCTTTCGTGATCCCGGATTATCTCGATCACCATGATCGCGGAGGCGTCGTCAGCATTCAGATTACGAACCAGCTTATCGGGGAACTGGCGTCGCGGGGCGTGTACGACGTGATCGACGGGCGGGAAATCAACACGACCATCAAGCGATATTATCCGAATCCCGGCGACTGGATTTTCGAGGGATCGAAAAACGACGCCCTGCGCATCGGCGCCGAGGTCTCGGCCGACGCGGTGGTTTACGGCGTCATCCGCAAGTATTTTCAGGGAAATTTGACCGACAGCGAGGTCGAACTCGACATTCACTGCATCGAAGTATCGAGCCGGCAGACCATCTGGAATCTCAGGGAGCTGATTATCGGTCGCGGCGGAAAAAAATATTTGAATGAGACGCCGTTCAGCATCCCGCCTTCACGTCTGGCGGAAATCGCCGTTGCCGACGCCGCGGATAAGGCCTTGAAGATACACGAGAACAAAGGACCCATCGAGGTGACGGCCATATCCCACAGGCAGGCCTGGGGCTACGGTACAATGGCCGCCGGCGTGGCGCTGACGGCCGCGGGGCTTTACTACTACAACGAATCGGAAAAGGCCTATCACGATTATCAGCAGGCCGAATCGGAAAGTGACTTGGATAAGTACAAGAATAAAACCGAGGATTACGACAAAGCCTGGCAAATTCTCGGCGGAGTCGGCGTCGCCGCCGTGGGAACGGGATTATATCTCGTGTTGACGGATCACTCTTTTGTGACGGCGAGAAAAGACGATGAAAAGCGATTCGTGATTTATCCCGTTTCCCCGAAACCCGGCGCATATGGAGCGGCCTGCATTTTCCGTTTTTAGAAACGGTGCGATAAAGCAAACAAGGATCGAACCATGCCGAGCGAGTCACGCAAATCACTGACGGGAATTTTCGCCGCCATCGTTTTACTGCTGATGTCCACGCAGCACGCGTGTGAAAGAGATTATGACCGCAGTTCCGCTTCCGGGTCGACTTCCATGACCATCGCGACGATCATGCCTTCGTCGGGCTCCAATGCCGAAGAAGTTTCCGTCACCATCCGGGGCACGAATTTCCCCGCCGGCGCGCAGGTGCTCATCGGCGGAGCCGAATGCGGCAGCGTCGAAGTGTTGACCAACAACATTATCACCGCCGTCGTCCCGGCGGAAATCGCCGCGGGTCTGTACGACGTGATCATCGTTTCCGGCACCGGGGCCAACGCGGTTCTTTCCGAAGCCTATACGGTTATCGATCCGACGGACATCAGGGTGGATTCCATCAGTCCGAATTCCTGTTATGACGACACGGATACGGACGTGGTGATTTCCGGCGCAAACTTCGTGGCCCCGGTCGTCGCGGCGCTGGGCGATACTTCCCTGACGGGGGTCAGCGTCGTCGACAGCACAACGATCAACGCCGCGGTTCCGGCGCTTTCCTCGTCGATGGAGCCGGGCGTTTATGATCTGATCGTCACCAACTCCGACGAAAGCCAGACGACATTCGTCGGAGCTTTCGAAGTCGTTTCCGCGGATGCGCTGAGAATCGACAGCGTGGATCCTGTCAGCGCAACGAATGAAGACGATGTCAACCTCACCATTTACGGCGCCAATTTTACCTCTCCCATGGCAGTATACTTGGGAGAAGTGCAGCTTACGGAAGCGATCGTGCAGGGCGCCGATCGCGTCGTCGCCACAGCGCCCGCCGGATTCACTCCCGGCGTGTACGACGTGACCGTCGAAAATTCCGACGGCGAAACCGATACTCTCGCATCGGCCTTTACCGTCACGGAGTCGGCGGACGACGACACCGATGACGACACGGGCGATGACGACACGGGCGATGATGATACGGCGGACGACGATTCGACGGACGACGACACTTCCGCGGACGACGACACGACCGCCTGACGCCTGTTATCCGTCAGCTTTCCATGAATTGATCACTTCCATCTTTATTCTACAAAAAAAACATGCCCGAGAATCGGGATCAATCAAGGCAATTTGGTCAAGATTTTGACGTCGCAGCGCTGATTTGACGCCGAAAGCTTGAAACTCAATCCATTTCCTCTTTGACATAAAAAGCCATGTGCCTGTAATATGCTGAAATATATAGGAAAATCTAGGCTTCTGAGATTTTACGAAGCTATGGACGATATGAAATACAGTGATAGTATTAGCGGGAAATGTGGCATACCCATTGCTAAGTCCGATAGTGAGTTTGTTTTTCACTCCATTGCAGGATTTAGCCATGGATCTTGTCGGAAAAATTCACCATTTCAAAATCGGGGTTGAACATGGCTGATGTCGAAGAAGTTGAAAAAGAAGAAACCGGCGAAGGGAAATCTTCGAAAAAGAAGATTATCATGATCGCCGCCGCCGCGGTGGTGTTGATCACCGGCGTGATCGTGGTTCTGCTGGCCTTGGGCGTTCTCGGCGGAGGCGGCGAGGCGGCTCCGGACGACACCCAGACGGCGGATGTCAAGATCAAGCTGCCCGAGCAAAAAGAGCGTTCGAGCGTGGCGCTGGAAGAATTTATCGTCAACCTGGCCGATGCGGATCAGGCGCGGTACTTGAAAGCCAAGGTCGAACTTGAAGTCGCCAATGAGGAAGTCAAGACGGCCTGCGAGGCCAATCTGCCGGCTATACGCAACTCGCTGGTGGAACTTCTTTCCAGCAAAACGTATCCCCAGATTCGCGATATCAAGGGAAAAACCCGCCTGCGTCAGGAGATTATCATTCGCCTGAACGAAATACTGGGGACCAACGGCATCACGCAGGTGTATTTCACGGATTTCATTATCCAGTAAAGGATGCATCGATGTCCCAGGTCTTGTCGCAAAATGAAGTGGACGCGCTGTTGGCGGCGGTTTCCGAGGGCGACTTCGACGAGGATAATCCGCCGGCGCAGGAAAAATCCGAACAGGAGTCGAGTGACGATCATCAGGAAGTCCGCACTTACGATCTCACGAGCCAGGAGCGTATCTTTCGCGGCAAGATGCCGATGCTCGACGTTATTCATGAGCGATACTGCAGGGACTTCGGCAATACGTTGTCCCTTGACCTCGGGCGCTTGTCCGAAGCGGAACCGACCGGGACGCGCCTTCTCAATTATCAGGAATTTCTCAACAGCCTGCCTGTTCCTTCCTGCCTTTCCGTATTCAAAATCGATCCTTTGCCCGGCAACGGCGTTGTCGTGGTGGACACGCAGTTCGTTTTTACGCTGGTGGATGTTTTCTGCGGCGGAACCGGCAGCAGCCGTTTTCGCGTGGAAGGAAGAGATTTCTCCTCCATCGAACTGAGCTTCGTTCGCAGGATCGTCAAAAAAGCCCTTCAGGAAATGACTCACGCCTGGCGCCCGGTTTATCCCGCGGAAGTCGGCTTTATCCGAACCGAGATCAATCCCCAATTCGTATCCATCGCCCACCCCACGGAAGTCGTGGTCATCATGGAAAGCGTCGTGGATGTTGAAGGCGCCGCCGGCAACATGCAGATCGTCATTCCCTATGCCACGATCGAGCCGATCAAGGATCGACTGGAAAAAAGCTATTTGGGCGAGCGCGGGGAAATGGACAAAGTCTGGAGAACCGAAGTCCAGCAGCACGTTCTGGATTCGGAAGTCGAAATCAAGGCGATCCTGGGCCACTCCCACATGAGCATCAAAGAAATCGTCGATTTGAAAGTCGGCGACGTCATTCAGCTGGAACGCTTCGCCGACCAGCCTCTGGATGTCATGGTGGAAGGCGTGGAGAAATACCACGCCGAATCGGGAGTGATTCGCAATTATAAGGCGCTTCAATTAACCGAAAAGATCAATAGATAAAGCGGCTTTTTTTTCAAAAACTAAAACGGCCGGACCTCAAGGAGTGTTGCAATGAGTGATGAAAAGGATGATTCCGGTTCCATCAGCCAGGATGACATCGACAGCCTGCTGGCGGAAGTCGAAAAGGGAAGTTCCGCATCCAAAGGACCGGGCGCCGGAAAGCAAAATCAATCGCCCGCGGACTCCGAAGTGGATATGGCCGCCTGGGGACTGGACGAGGACATGAATCCCATGTCGTCCAAAACCTCGGAACCGAAACCGGAACCGAAGCCGCGGGAACTGCTGAAGCCGGAACTTCCAAAGGGATCGGAAAGCCTGGAATTTCTTCTGGACATTCCGCTGAGGCTTTCGGTCGAAGTGGGCCGGACCGTCATGAACATCGGAGACCTATTGACTCTTGGGCCGGGTTCCATTGTGGAACTGGATAAAATGGCCGGAGAGCCGCTGGAGATTTACATCAACCAGAAACTCGTGGCCCGCGGTGAAGCGGTGATCGTCAACGAAAAATTCGGCATCCGTTTGACGGAAGTGGCGAGCAAAGCCGAGAGAATCGAAAACCTCAAGGAATAATCCGCCCGCAAGGAGGCTCTTCCATGAAGAAATATGCCTTAGTCGCCGTTATTTTGCTGATCGTCGCCACGGCTTCTCCGGCGGCGGCAGTACTCAAAGATATGAATTTCATTCGGGACGTCAAAGTGACGCATACGCAAAGCGGCGCCGTGGTGGATTTGTCGATGGATTTGGCGCACGACGCGTCCGACATCGAGCAATGGCGCCAGGGATCCAGTCGCGAGATTCGATTCAGGATGCCCAGAACATGGGTCGATCCGCCGACGCGTAATTTCCGGCAGTCCGACAGCGACATGCTCCGTTTGGTCAAAGTATACCAGTTGAACAGCAGCACCGCCGTCGTCAGCCTGTTTCTCAGCGCGGGAATCGATTCCGACGATGTGCGCGTCAAGACAAATCTCGCCGACGGCCGGATTCGATTTATCATGGATGCGGGGCAATCCGCCGCCGCCGCGCCGCTTGCCGAAGAGGATAGAATCGGCCCGCCGATTGACCTCGACAAGGTATTCGGTGAAGCGAAGATGGAAAAGCCCGAGAAAGGGCTCGTGGACGACGATTCAAAAACGGCGGACGCCAGCGAGTTAAAAGATACGCTTTTGGCCGGCGCGCCTAACGGAGTCATCGGATCCGGGGTTCCGAACCTGGGCCTGAGTCTGGTCAAGACCGTTTCGGCTTTGGCCGCGGTTATCGCCCTGATATTCATTCTGGCCGCCGTGGGAAAAAGATTCTTGAAGGATTCGCCGATTTTCACAGGCGCTCCCAAGGGACAGATGGTCAAGCTTTTAAGCTCCACGCCCATCGATGCGAAAAAGCGCGTCGCCGTTTTGGACGTGGCCGGAGAAATCATCGTCGTGGGCGTCGGCGAGAACCAGATCAATATGCTGATGAAAATCGACGATCCTCAGACGATCGAGCGAATCAAGGGAAGCCCCGATAATAAATCGCTGACACCGAACATCGCCGCCGACAAGGTAAAACAGGACGGGGAATCCGGGAATTGCGACAACGTTTTTCACAAAGAGTTCAACCAGCGGATTTCCGTTTTGAAAGCGGCGGTCGGAACGGAATCAGCCTATGACATGCCGCGCGAGGCCGGTTACGGCGCCTTGCAAGCCATCCGCGACAAGATGGCGGGCATGAAGAAACTTTAGGTCGTAATGCCTTATCGCTTAACGGCGCTTGTCACGTTGATCATCATCGCGGTGCTCGCGCCGACAGGTGCGGCGTACGCCCAAAGTTCGGGCGTTTCCGCCGGCATCCCGGGTTTTCGCATCAGCGTCGATTCGACGGCGGGCGGCGCGGATCTTACGACTCCCGTTAAAATCCTTCTTCTGATCACCGTTTTGGCCCTGGCGCCGTCCATCCTGGTCATGATGACATGCTTCACGCGGATCGTGATCGTCCTGGGATTTTTGCGTCAGGCCATGGGAACGCAGCAGGTGCCTTCAAGCCAGATCATCGTGGGCCTTTCCTTGTTTTTGACGGTCTTCATCATGCGGCCCGCATTCGAGAGAATTTATACCGACGCTTACGTGCCTTATGCGGAAAAAAAAATCGGCTACGAGGCGGCGGCGAAAAACGCCATGGCGCCCCTGCGCGCTTTTATGCTCCAACAGACCGGTGAAAAGGATCTGGCGCTTTTGGTGAAGATCAGCAAAATCGAAAGACCCGAATCGGTCGGCGCCATCCCAAGTTACATCATTATTCCCGCATTCATTCTCAGTGAACTGAAGACGGCGTTTATCATCGGTTTCATGGTTTATCTGCCCTTTCTCATCATCGACATGGTGGTCGCCTCGATCCTCATGAGCATGGGTATGATGATGTTGCCGCCGATTATGATTTCACTTCCATTCAAACTTTTGATTTTTGTTTTGGCCGACGGCTGGTTTCTGATTATCGGATCCCTGGTCGACAGTTTTCATACCTAGAAGGGAGCGGACTCAGGTGACTTTGGAATCCGTCATGCTCATTGTTCAGATGGCCATGAAAGCGACATTGTCCGTGGCGGGACCGATTCTCATCGCCGGGCTGATCGCGGGACTTCTTGTCTCCATTTTCCAGGCCGTCACGCAGATTCACGAAATGACCCTGACTTTTATTCCGAAGATCATCGCCGTCGGCGTCGTGGCGATTGTGTTTTTCAACTACATGATGAGTTCCATGCTGGATTTCACGATTAAAATGTTCACCACTTTCCCCCAGTTTCTCGGAAAGTAGGGCTTGAACCATGTGGCTGATGTTTTCCACGGATTTCGTCATCCTCTTTTTACTCATGTTCTTTCGCGTTCTTTCAATTGTCATGGTTTTGCCGGTGCTCGGCTCGGACCGCGTGTCGACGACGGCTAAAGTGGGGCTGGGCTTTTTCCTGACCTTCATCGCCTTTGCCGCGTTTCGGCCTCGCGCCGACGCGGTTCCGGCGACTTTTGCGGCGGTGACGGCGGCCGCCGTCATCGAGATGTTCATCGGCCTGGCCATGGGCTTCACCGTCAAGATGGCCGTGGAGGGAATCAACTTCGCCGGCAATATGGCGGGTTTTCAGATGGGATTTTCTCTGGCCAGAGTCGTGGACCCGCAGGAAGGGATGCAGGTCTCCTTGATCGGGAACTTCCTTATCCTTATGGCGTCGCTGATATTCGTCGTCAGCGGTCTGTATCGGCACTTCATCGCGGGCATCGTCAACAGCTTCGCGGTGCTGGGCCCGGGGCAGGCCGTCCTGCGCCCGGCGACTCTGGATCGGTTTATCCGGATCGGCGGAGAAATGTTCGTCAATGCGGTTCGGGTCGGCGCGCCGTGGATCATCGTTTTGATGCTCACCAAAGTCGGCCTTGGACTGATGGCCAGAACGTTTCCTCAAATGAACGTGATCTTCGTGGCTTTTCCGGTCACGATCGCTTTGGGATTGATTACGATTTCCATGGCGGCGCCTTTTCTCGTGGCGACGATCATGACCCTGTTCGGCGAAGCCGAGGGACATTTCTGGTTCATGCTTCGCGCCGCGATGCCGGGATAGAAAGGTTGGGCTTTTAAATGCCCGAAGAGGATCAACAACAAGAAAAAACCGAAGATCCGACTTCACGGAAGCTGGAGCAGGCCCGGGAGGAAGGCAGCGTCGCCCAGTCCCAGGAGATCCCGACGGTGGCCATTCTGGCGACCGCCGTGCTGGTTTTCTTTTTCGCCGGTTCGTGGATCTGGATGCATCTTTTAGCAGTGGTCACTCACTCTTACAGGTCGCTGACGACTACGGAAATCAATCCCGAAACTTTGCTGACGGTCATCATACCTTATGTACGCCTGACCGCCGTGGCCGTCTTGCCGCTGTTTCTGGCCCTGATGATCGTGGGCGTCGCGTCTTATCTCGTTCAGTTCGGATTTCTCGTTTCCACGAAAGCCATTACGCCCAATTTGAAGAAACTGGATCCGATCTCCGGCGTGAAAAAGCTTTTTTCCATAAAGTCGCTTTTCGAGACGGTCAAAGGCACGGCGAAAATTATTATCGTCGGCCTCATCGTTTATTACGTCGTCGAATCACAGATGTCGCGGATTCTGGGTTTGAGCGGACTCGACCCCGATTCCGTATTCCGGCAGTTCTGGGATATTTCGTTTATGATTGTCGTTCGCGTCATAATCGCGCTGATATTATTGGCCGTCGTGGATTTTACCTACCAGAAATACACATATCTTCAGCAGCAGAAAATGACCAAGCAGGAAGTCAAGGACGAGTTCAAGAACACCGAAGGCGATCCCAAAGTCAAGAATAGAATCCGTCGGATTCAGATGGAAATGGCCCAGCGCCGCATGATGCAGGAAGTGCCGAAAGCCGACGTCGTGATCACGAACCCGACTCATTTCGCGGTGGCCATGCGTTACCGGCGAGCCGTCGATCCGGCCCCCGTCGTCCTCGCCAAGGGGCAGGATCTGGTGGCCTTGAAAATCAGGAAAAAGGCCGAAGAAGCCGGCGTGCCGATCGTCGAACAAAAAGCCCTGGCCCGGGCTCTTTATCAAAGGTGCCGCATCGGCGACGTCATCCCCGTCGATCTTTATAACGCCGTGGCGGAAATTCTGGCCTTCATCATGACGCGCAACAAGCTCGGAGGTACGGCATGAGCCCGGCCGGCGAGACAATCAACAAGCAGGCGGCCGCCTCCACGGCTGCCTTGGCGCTGGCCATGGTGGGGATCGTCCTCGTGATGGTTCTGCCGGTGCCGCCCTTTTTGATGGACATGCTGCTGACCATGTCCATCACGCTGTCGCTTCTGGTTCTTTTGGTCTCTTTATACACCCAGAGCCCGCTGGATTTTTCCTCGTTTCCCACAATGCTGCTCATCGCCACGCTGTTTCGCCTGGGCATCAACGTGGCTTCCACGAGATTGATCCTGCTTCGCGGTTCGGAGGGTTCCGACGCCGCGGGAAAAGTCATCGAGGCTTTCGGCAACTTCGTGGTGGGAGGCAACTACGTCGTCGGCGTCGTGGTGTTCATCGTCCTGGTCATCATCAACTTCGTCGTGATCACGAAAGGCGCCACGCGCATCGCGGAAGTGGCGGCGAGATTCACCCTGGACGCCATGCCCGGAAAACAGATGGCCATCGACGCGGATCTCAATGCGGGATTGATCGACGAGAGTCAGGCCAGAAACCGGCGCCAGATCATCGAAAGGCAGGCCGACTTTTTCGGCGCGATGGACGGCGCCAGCAAGTTCGTGCGCGGTGACGCCATCGCGGGCATCGTCATAACGATGGTCAATATCATCGGCGGTTTCATCATCGGCGTGGCGCAGCAGGGAATGGACCTGGCCGAGGCGGCTTCGGTTTACACGATCCTGTCCGTCGGCGACGGTTTGGTCAGCCAGATTCCGGCGCTGATCATTTCCACGTCCGCCGGCATCGTCGTCAGCCGCGCGTCCACCGACGCCGACCTGGCCAAAAGCCTGGCGGGGCAGCTTTTCGGTAAATCCCGCGTGATATTGTTCAACTCCATGATTCTGGCTTTCTTCGCCATGATCCCCGGCCTTCCGTCCGGTCCGTTTCTGCTTCTGGCCGTCGGCATGGCTCTGATTGGATTCCGCGTCAGGGCCAGCGAGAAGATGGCCGAAGAAGCCGAGATCATCAAGGCGCCCCCGCAGGAACCGGAAGAGCCGGAGACCATCGAGGATCTCCTGACTCTCGATTTAATCGAGTTGGAAATCGGATACGGACTGATCAATCTCGTCGACCGGGAACAGGGCGGGGAACTGCTGGACAAGGTCAAAGCCATTCGGCGGCAACTGGCCCAGAAAATGGGCCTTATTGTTCCTCCGATCCACATTCGGGACAATCTGCAACTCAAACCCGGGCAATACAGGGTACTGATCAAAGGTATCGAAGTGGCCGGCGGAGATTTGATGACCGACAGATTTTTGGCGATGGATCCGGGCACTGTTGACAAACCGGTTGACGGAATTCCGACGGTCGAGCCTTCTTTTCAGCTTCCCGCCCTGTGGATAAAGAAGTCCGACAGGGAAAAAGCCCAGTTTGCGGGGTACACGGTTGTCGATTTGGCGACGGTGATAACCACGCATCTTGCTGAAATATTCAGGACTTACGCGCACGAAATGCTCAACCGCCAGGATGTGTCCGATCTGATGGACAACTTTGCCAAAAAATATCCCAAGGTCGTTGGCGAATTGGTCCCAAACTTGCTTTCATTAGGCGTTGTGCAGAGGGTTTTGAAAAACCTGATCAAAGAGGAGGTTCCCATCCGCGATCTGCTGACCATATTGGAAACCCTGGCCGACAGCAGCCACGTGACCAAAGATCCGGATATTCTCACCGAATACGTGCGCCAGTCTTTGGCCCGGATGATTTCGAATCAGTATATCTCCGATGACGGAACGATGGCCTTGATGACCATGGATTCCAAACTGGAAAACCGGTTGACCGAATCCCTGCAGACGGAAGGAAACGTGCCTTACCTGAACGTGGAGCCCGATCTGGCGCAGAAGCTGATTTCCTCGCTGGAAAAGGCGTCGTCGAAATTTCAGAACATGGGGCTGCGCCCGATTCTTTTGACGAATCCCCTGATTCGCGGCCACCTCATGCGCTTGGTGGACAAATTCCTCCCCAACTGGGTGTTTTTGTCTCATAACGAAATCGACGCGAAAGCCAAAATCTACTCACTAGGCGTATTGGAGCTTTAAAATGCAGATCAAAACTTTCCGGGCGTCAACGATGAAAGAGGCCATTGCCGCGGTTAAGGCCGGGTTGGGTTCGGACGCCGTCGTGCTGTCCACGCGCAGCGTCAAATCGCTGCCGGGTTTGCGTAAAGGCGGCGTGGAAGTTACGGCTGCGTTGGATCCGTCATTCGGCGAAAAAAGGTTGAGCGGCCAAAAAACGTCCGCTCATCGCAACGGTTCCGATACGTCGATGTGGGAATCGAATGATGAAGTGATCAGCAGAATCGGCAACCTGTCGATGAGGCTGGATAAAATCGAGCAAAGCCGCATCGAAGCCCAGCTCAGGCAGCGCCTGGATCATATGAATATGCAACTCGAATCCCTTTCTCAGGCCGTGAGTTCGATAGCCAACGCCAAAGCCGGCGACAAGGCTTCGTACGTATTTCCCGATTCCGATGACGCGCTGGCGCCGGCGCAATTGGAAGTACCCTTCGACGGCTTGCTGGAAAAGCTGATCGAATCCGGCCTGGACCGGGAAATCGCCGCCGAGGTTATCGATGAGTCGGTGGCCCACATGGAATGGGACGATGATTTCGACAAGGCAAACGCCATGGAGTGCGTCGCTCGGACGCTGATGGGAAAAGTGTGCGTGACCGATCCTTTCAAAAAACTCGGCTCTCAGCAGATGGTGTGCGCCCTGGTCGGTCCCACGGGCGTGGGCAAGACGACCACAATCGCCAAGCTGGCCGCCGCGCAGGTTTTCGGGCGGGGAAAAAAGGCCGCGTTTCTGACCGTCGACACATTCCGCATCGGCGCCGTGGATCAACTCAGAACTTATGCGAATATCATGGAAGCCCCTTTGGAAGTGATCGGAAATCCCCGAGAATTGAACGAGAAGATCGCCCGTCACGCCGATAAGGACGCCATCTTTTTGGATACGGCGGGCGTGAGTCAGCGCGACGAGGAACTGATGAAAAAACTGGCGGGATTACTCGACGCCCGGCGCAAGATCGATATCCATCTCATCGTTTCGGCTACGACGCAGTACAAGGATTTGATTGATATCGCCGATACCTATGATCGGATGATGCCGGTTTCCACGCTGATCGCCGGCAAGCTTGACGAATGCAATGCAATTGGGGGAATCTATACGCTGGCGACGAAAAAGTGCTTCCCACTGAGTTATTACACCATCGGCCAGAATGTGCCGGATGATATTGAATCAGCGACGCCGGAGCGCTTGGTGGACAAGATGCTCGGCATAACGGCCAATTAGAGGTTGTCATGGATCAGGCGCTGCATTTGCGTGAAAAAGCCAGGGAAAGGCGGGAAAACCAGGAATCCTACGGGGAAGGGAGCTTCTGGCCCAAAGTTCGCGTGTTTGCCGTCACCAGCGGCAAGGGCGGCGTCGGCAAAACGAATATCAGCGTGAATCTGGCGATGGCCCTGTCCAACGTCGGAAAAAACGTTCTGATCATGGATGCGGATCTGGGATTGGCGAATATCGACGTTTTGCTGGGAATCGCTCCGAAGTACAATATCGGTCACGTTTTATCCGGCGAAAGAAGGCTGTCTGAGGTCATCGTCCAGGGTCCCGGCAACGTCAAGATACTTCCCGCGTCGTCCGGCGTGGAAAAGATGACGGATTTAAGCTCCGAGGAGCGGTTGCATCTTCTCAGCGAGTTCGAGGAACTGGAGGATCCCGTCGATGTCATGTTGATCGACACGGGCGCCGGCATCAGTTCGAATGTCATGTATTTCAGCGTATCGGCCCAGCATATCATCATCGTGGCGACGCCGGAACCGACCAGCATCACCGACGCTTACGCCGTGATGAAGGTTCTGTCCACGAAATACGGCGAATCGCGCTTTCTTTTGCTGCCCAACAACGTGCAGGGGGAAAAGGGCGCCAAGAAGATTTACATGGACCTTTCCACCGTCGCCAACAAATTCCTGAATATCTCCATCGATCTGTTGGGTTTCATTCCTTCCGACACGCATATTCCCAAGTCCGTCAGAAACCAGAAAGCGGTTTTGGATATGTTCCCCGAAGCTGCCGCCAGCCAGGCGTTTACAAAACTGGCTCAGAGGGTTCTTGCTCTCAAGCCGCCCGCCGGGCTCAAGGGCAACACGCAGTTTCTGTGGGGACGGTCCATTAAAGGCGAATAGCGCCGTATTAACGATGCGAAATTGCGCAAATTCGGAGGCGATCCGTAAATCCGTCGGCTTTTGTATGCGCCGGGGTCGTTTATCGCCCGGATTTGGCGCTTTTGGAGGACCCGCGTGAAAGCGAGTCACAGAAGGATTATCTCGACTATTGCATCCGGATCGTTTATGGTGGCTGCGATAACAGGTCTGATTTATTCTTTACCGCCCAGAACAATTTTATTGCGTTCCACGGCGGCCGCCCTCGCGGCGGGAATGATTGCCGTTATTGCCGTGATCATATTCGAAAGGATCTGGACGAAGTGAGTCTGGAAGAACTTCGTTATTGGCATAAAGCGCCCGCGGAAGAGCGCGACGATATCCGCGCGCGCCTCATCGAAGAATACAGCCCTCTTATCAAACTCGTCGCCACGCGTATCATCCGTAAGCTCCCTCCGCAAATCGAACTGGGCGATCTCATCAACACCGGCGTTCTGGGATTGATGGACGCCATCGAAAAATACGATCCCGATCGCGACATCCGTTTTGAGACATATGCCGAATTCCGTATCCGGGGGGCGATCCTGGACGAACTGCGCACCCTGGACTGGGTGCCTCGCTCCATCCGGCAAAAACTCAATGGACTGGAAAAGACTTATGAGGAGCTTGAAGCCGTTTTAGGCCGGTCGGCCACCGACGAGGAAGTCGCCGCGAAAATGGGCATCTCCGGCGAGGATCTTTTCGAGCTTCTCAATCACGCCAACGGGGTTTCGCTGATCAGCCTCGACGACCTGGGGATGCGGGGCAATGCCGAAGGTTTCAGGCGGAATTACCAGGATTATATCGGCAATCCGAATGAAGAGGATATCGTGGAGAAATTCAATCTTCACGAAATCAAGGCCCTGGTGGCCAGGACCATTGACGTCATTCCGGAAAATGAGCGGATGGTTCTTTCGATGTATTATTTCGATGAATTGACCATGAAGGAAATCGGCAAGGTATTGGGAATTACGGAAAGCCGCATCAGCCAGATCCACAATAAGGCGATTTTGCGCTTGAGAGCTAAATTAAAGCGAAAAACGCAAAATACGGGCTTGTAAAGGTCGATTAAAGCTTATATTGAAATTAGCCGATATGTATTAGTGAGGGAGTGTGAAATGGGAACTGATTCCGGCATGACGATTCTCGCCATCGACGACTTTCCGACGATGAGAAGGATCGTGAAAACTTTGCTCAGGCAACTGGGCTTCAACAATGTTCTGGAAGCTGATGACGGAGTCGACGGCCTGGAAATTGTCAAGACGCAGGGCGTGGATTTTATCATCAGCGACTGGAATATGCCGAGAATGACGGGATTGGAATTGCTCAAGGCGGTGCGCGCCGATCCGGACCTCAAGGGCATTCCCTTTCTCATGATCACCGCCGAGGCCGAAAAGGAAAACATCATCCAGGCCGTTCAGGCCGGTGTTTCCGCCTACGTTGTAAAACCTTTTACCGCGGAAGTATTGAAGCGAAAAATCGATCAAATATTCGGGTCTTAAAGGATTCCGGATTCCATCACGGGGATAAGGAAAGGGAAGTCCGATGCCCGGACCGCTTGCGACAAATCAAATATTCGCCTCGTCGCTTCTGGTCGAGCGCGTTCAGACCGGCCAGAACAATCAGGCGGGAATCTCAGGGCACGTGAACGCCGAGATTCAGGCCAAAAAACAAAAAGACAAGCAGAAAACCGTGCCCACCTCCGAAGAATCGGAAAAAATCGGCGTCAACAAGGATCGGGAAAAAGAAAAACAGGAGCGCCGGCAGTCCGCAAAGGAAGACAAGTCCGAGGACAAGGAGCCAAAAAGCGACTCCCGTCCCGTCATTAAGCATATCGATGTAAGGGCCTAGAGATTATATGGGAGCGGATGTCGGAGTGATGACTCTGGCCCGTCCCGAGCAGGGAAAGACCGCCTACCAGGCCTATCAGCAGACATTCGAATACGGCGAGCGTCTGATGTTTCGCGTTCTCGGCAGACCGGCTGAGGGCTTGATTTCGGTGCAGGTCAAGGGGCAGGTTTTTCACGCCGAGGACCCCGGCAATTTAGAGGTCGGCAAAAGCTTCGTGGCCCGCATCGACGCCACGCAGCCACAGCTCGTTATAAAACGCCTGCCGGAAGATCAGGCTCTGGCGTTTCGCGTGTCCCAGTCCGTCGCCCCGAAGGTGTCATATCTGCCGGCGCTTGTGGAACGGATGGAGCAGTTCATGGCCCAACTGCGGGGACTGGCCGATCAGAACACGACCGCCGGGCGCATGGTCGCCGAACTCAAATCCATTTTGAGCGCTATGCTGGATCCGCAAAAAATTACACCGGAGGGGATGAAGTCCCTTTTCACCGCGCTGGGCGCCGGGCGTCAAAGCGGCTTATGGTCACTGGCGGGGCGTTTCGCGTCGGCCTCGCTGCCGCAGACGATCGATGCGTTATTAAAATTGCCCGCACCCGCATGGAGAGCCGCCGTCGACGCCGGCTGGTCCATGGAAAACCTGGAGTCCGTGCTGCGTGGTCTATCTTCCATGCAAAAAAGCGTGGAAATCTTAAGAGCCGCCAATATCGCGCTGTCGGACAAGGGAAACACGATATACCTGGAGTGGCCTCCGTATCACGCCGAGTCCGGACCGCTGAAGATTCTGATCCGCCGCGATTCGGGCGGCCGGGGCGCGCGCCGGAAGTCAGGCAAAGGCGAGCTGCGCGTGGATATGGAACTGACGCTGACTTCGCTGGGGCAAGTGCGCGTGAATATGAATTACGGAAAGTCGCTGAACCTGGTTATTCAATCGGAAAGTGAAAGCCGCAAGCACCTCGAGGGCTATCGCGATAAGCTTATTCAGGGGCTGTCGGCGCTGAAAAAACCGGTTCGCGTGGAATTTACGACTTTTCCCGCGATGGATGAAAAGCTTCCCGGCCTGGCGGCTCTGCTGGGCGGGTCCCAAGGCGGCGACGGACGCCTGCATGTGAAGGCATAAAATGAGCGAAGAAGAAAAGAAGGAAAGAAAAAAAGCCACGGCCGTAAAATACGACGCCGAAAAATTCAAAGCGCCGCGCCTTATCGCAAAGGGCGTGGGCCTCGTGGCGGAACGCATCCTGGAAGCCGCAAAAAAACACGACATCCCCATACACTTCGATCCCGACCTGGCGAACCTGATATTCAAACTGCAACTGGATTCCGAAATCCCCGGCGACCTGTATCAGGCCGTCGCGGAAGTGCTGGCGGTCATCTACCGGGCCAACCGGGATAAAGCAGCCGGAATTCTTTCACATAACCGGTAACTCGAAAAATATCGGTTTTCTGTTTTCAAGGGCATGCCTGATTCAGGATTTATTGCTCGCCGCAAGTATCCTGATATTTCTCGCAGTATTGCTTGATTAATGTCGTTCTGCTTCCCTGGTTCTCATGGAACATGACTCCAAAAGCATGTTTGCCTTTTGAGCCCTTGTGTTGTCTGACGACTTTGGCTTGGATTTCTTCGACTCTTTCACCGCTGGGCAGCAGGAAAGAAAATTTCACGTCGGAACCGGCTTCGGGAATCTGGCCGTTCGCGCCGATCAATGCGCCGCTTCGCGACAGATCGAGGATGTTCCAGTTTCGGTTTTCAGGATTTTCGGCCGGAATAAATACATTGACCCTGGGATCTTTGCGTAAAGGTTTCATCTCGACGCTTGTAGGATAATCCAACAGCCATATAGAGGCGAAGTGTTTGTGCTTTCCCAAAAGAACCGTGGGAAAACCGTAAGCCGTCCCCTCGTTGATATATCGGACGATGCATTTGCTTCCGTCGGACACGTGAGGCGCATCGCCGCTTATGGTAGGGGCCGTTGTTATCAGAACGGTATTTTCATGCCAGCCGACGATTTTCGCCTGGGTTCGCAGGCTTTGATCTTTTTTGGTGTGCAATTCAAAAAACACATTAAGGCCAACGGAAAACTTCGGTGAACAGCATTTATTGGATGACTGCGATACTTCCGTTTCCGGCTTATTTTCGGACATATCCAACTCCAAAGCTCTAAGAGATACCGAGAAAAAATTTAAGTGTGAGAAAGATCAATCAGGTTTTGCGATTCGACTCGCTGAACGCCCGGCTCGCATCAATACATTTTCATCAAGTTTGTCTAACAAAATAATTCACAGAATATAAGACAAGTCAACCGAGGAGGATGAAAGATGAAATAAAAAGGATGAATCCGAGCAAAACGGGTGCGAATCATTTGCGACTTCCTCCATCCTCTTTCATTTCATGGCGGATATCTCCGTCGGTTTCCGTCGGTTTTCTTGACATTCGCCTTCGGTTGCCGAAAATGAAATCACTGCCCTTTATGAACCGAAAATTTTAAAGACAAAGGGAATGAAATTGAGTCAAAAACCCGGATTGTCCTCGATTGTGAAAAAGGAGGTCATGTCCGTGTCGGGTTTTTTAATGCTGCTGTTTTTGGCGGCGCACCTGACCGGGAACATGACCATCTACGCCGGCGGCAAATACTTGAGCGCGTACGCCGGACATCTTCATGCCCTGGGCGTTTTCGTTTACGTCATGGAAGCGGGACTGATCCTGCTGTTCGGCGCGCATGTCGTATTCGCCCTTTGGGTCACCTGGGAAAACTGGCGCGCGAGACCCGTGAGGTACATCGTCAATCGATCCAGCGACGAACGGAGTCTTTCGTCCAAACTGGTGTTGTACACCGGTCTGGTCACTTTGCTTTTTCTGATCGTCCATCTCGTCAACTTCCGCATGGCCACGGGCGGCGACGTGGAGAAATTGACGCCCATTGTGGACCGCGTTCTTTCCAGTCCCGCGTGGGTGATTTTCTATATCGTTTCCATGATCGCCGTGGCCCTGCACGTGGCGCACGGCGTCTGGAGCGCCTTCCAGACTATCGGCTTCGGCATGACCAACGCCCGGTTCATTCGCCTGACGCGCGGCGCCGGGTTGCTGTTCAGCCTGGCCGTGGGCGTGGGATTCGGCTTTATGCCCATCGCCGTCTGGCTTTTCGGGCGACTGAGATAATACTTGGCTCCCTCAGATGCGAGGAGATGATTTTATGACGAAACTCGAATCCAATATCCCCGGCGGCCCCATCGAGAGCAAATGGGATCGGCATAAGTTCGACCTGAAACTCGTGAATCCCGCCAACAAACGCAAGTTCGAAGTCATCGTCGTGGGCACGGGACTGGCCGGCGCTTCCGCCGCCGCAACCCTCGGGGAGCTTGGGTACAACGTCAAGGCCTTCTGCTATCAGGACAGTTCCCGGCGGGCTCACAGCATCGCCGCGCAGGGCGGAATCAACGCGGCCAAGAATTATCAGAACGACGGCGACAGCGTTTACCGCCTGTTTTACGACACGGTCAAAGGCGGCGACTACCGGGCCAGGGAAGCCAATGTTTACCGCCTGGCGCAATTGTCCGACGCCATCATCGATCAATGCGTGGCGCAGGGCGTCCCCTTCGCCAGGGAGTACGGCGGTTATTTCGCCAACAGATCCTTCGGCGGCGCGCAGGTTTCGCGCACCTTTTACGCCCGCGGCCAGACAGGGCAGCAGCTTCTGCTGGGGGCCTACAGCGCCTTGTCCAGGCAGGTCGGCGCAGGGACGGTCAAGGTTTTTCCGCGCCGCGAGATGCTCGAACTCGTCGTCGTCAAAGGCAAGGCCAGGGGAATCGTTTGCAGAAATCTTGTGACCGGAAAGCTGGAAAGCTACGCGGCGCATGCGGTGATCATGGCGACCGGCGGATACGGCAACGTATTTTTCCTGTCCACAAACGGCATCGCCTGCAACGCCACCGCCGCGTGGCGGGCGCATAAAAAGGGCGCCTTCTTCGGCAATCCCTGTTACACGCAGATTCATCCCACCTGCCTGCCGGTGCACGGCGAGGGGCAGTCCAAGCTGACGCTCATGAGCGAAAGCCTGCGCAACGACGGACGGGTATGGGTGCCGAAAAACAAAGGCGACAAGAGGCCGCCCCGGGAGATTCCCGAGCAGGAGCGGCAATACTATCTCGAAGAGCGCTATCCGACTTTCGGCAACCTGGTGCCCCGGGACGTGGCGTCGCGGGCAGCCAAGGATATGTGCGACGCGGGCTATGGCGTCGGTCCGACCGGCCTGGCGGTTTATCTGGATTTCGCCGACGCCATCGAGCGCATCGGCAAAGAAACCGTGCGCAAGAAATACGGGAACCTCTTTCAGATGTACAACCTGATCATCGACGAGGATCCCTACAAAACGCCCATGATGATCTACCCGGCCATCCATTACACCATGGGCGGTTTGTGGGTGGATTATAATCTGATGAGCACGATTCCCGGTCTGTTCATTTTGGGCGAAGCCAATTTCTCGGATCACGGAGCCAACCGCCTGGGCGCCAGCGCTCTCATGCAGGGTCTGGCCGACGGATACTTCGTCGTCCCCAACACGATCAGCGGTTATCTGGCGGGCGCGGAACTTGAATCCCTGACCGAAGCGCACAAGGCGTTTCGGGACGCGGAAGGCGAGACGGCGGATCGAATCGGGAAACTGCTGGGCGCGGGCGGGAACAGAACCGTCCGTTCGTATCACAAGCAACTCGGCAAGATCATGTGGGAAGGGTGCGGCATGGCGCGCAGCGCCGAAGGCGCGCTCAAGGCGCGGGATGAAATCCGCGCCCTGCGTGATGAGTATTGGCGCAACGTCAAAGTGGCGGGAAACGCCGAAGGCTTGAATCAGGATCTGGAAAGGGCGCTGCGCGTCGCGGAATTCATGGAACTCGCGGAACTTTTAGTGATAGACGCCTACGACCGCGCCGAATCCTGCGGCGGGCATTTCCGCGTGGAAAGCAAAACCGACGAGGGTGAAGCCAAACGCGACGACGAAAACTTCATGCACGTGTCGGCTTATGAATTCACCGGCGTCGGCGCCGATCCGATATTGCATAAAGAACAGCTGACCTTCGACTACTGCAAGCCGTCGCAGCGAAGCTATAAGTAGGGTCTAGGGTTTAGGGTCCAGGGTCCAGGGTCTTTTAAATTCGGAATTCGGAATGCGGAATGATCGGGTATCGGGCTTCGGGTATCGGGTTGGCAAACGCATGTGGCGAAAGCCTCCCTCGGCTACGCGGAGTTTCGCGGCGACGATCTTTCAAATTCGGAATGTCGGAGCGGTTTCCAACCGCGACTAAGCCCGAAGGGCGAAAGAATGCAGCCCGGGGCGTGATAGACTGTCGATAAATGAGAAAAACGTCCAACTTTTGTCATTCCGACCGTAGCGAAGCGAAGTGGAGGAATCCCTTTAATGATGCGTAAATATGTGGTTAACACGTACATTTTAGCAAGGCTATAGCGCCTCTTTAAAGGGATTCCTCGACTCGCCCTAAAGGGCTCGCTCGGAATGACATGGTGTGGGTTGCTTGTTTTGGGTATTAGAGACATAACTCCTGTTTTGGAGAAGCGAAATGAATTTGCACCTGAGAATTTGGCGTCAGCCCGACGCCGAAGCAAAAGGCAAGGCTGAAAATTACGAGATCGACAACGTCCACGCCGACTGGTCTTTTCTCGAAATGCTTGATTTTCTCAACGAGAAACTGATCCTCAAAGGCGTTGATCCCGTCGCGTTCGACAGCGATTGCCGCGAAGGCATTTGCGGGACCTGCGGCGCCGTCGTGAACGGCAAACCCCACGGCGGCCAAAAAGGCGTGACGTTGTGCCAGCTTCACATGCGCAATTTCAAAGACGGCGACACGATCGTTATCGAACCCTGGCGCTCACGCGCTTTCAAAGTGGTCAAAGACCTGATCGTGGATCGTTCGCCCTTGGACAAAATCATGCAGGCCGGCGGATTTGTTTCCGTTCGCACCGGCAGCGCCCCGAAAGCCGACGCCACGGCCGTACCGCAGGAAAACGCCGAATTGGCCATGGATGCGGCCGCTTGCATCGGGTGCGGGGCGTGCGTGGCGGCTTGCCCCAACGGATCGGCCATGCTTTTCGTATCCGCCAAAGTATCGCAGTACGCTCTGCTTCCACAGGGGCAGATCGAGCGCAAAAGGCGTGTTATGAATATGGTTGAAGCCATGGACGAACTGGGATTCGGCAACTGTTCGAATCACGAGGAATGCGAAGCTTTTTGCCCGAAGGAAGTCTCCATCACGAACATCGCCCGCCTCAATCGCGAGTTTCTTACGGCTAACGTCGTCGGCGAAGAATAAAGTGTAGAATCCGAGGGTGTGAAGGAAAAATCGAATGGACAAGAAGCGAGAAAGCGGGGCTGGACGCGGCCGGGTATCATGATGCGGTGACAAAGCACCTCTTTTTCCATGCCGACAACGCGCAGGCCCTCGCCGGCGCCGAAACCATCGAAAGCGAACCCGATTTCCCTGCCGATGACGATGAAGGGGATTCGTCCTGCTGCGGTGGTTAAAGCTTTTAACGCGCCTTGTCGTCGCCAATGGCCTGTGACATAATTCCCTGCGCTGTTTTCAATTAACGTCTCTATCGGGAGCTTCCAATGAATCGCATGATTAAAGTATCGGCCGCCGTCATCGCCGCCGCCTTGATTTTCGCCGGCTCCTCGTTTGCCGGGGAAATGACCGCCGAGCAGATTATCGACAAAATGGAAAGCGGTTTCCAGAATGAGAATATGCTCATGCAGTTCAAGATGACGATCTACAGCAAAAGCGGGCAGACGCGGGAACGAAAACTGCGGGCGCGGATGAAAAAAGAAAACAATCTGAGCCGTTCGGTGATCTCCTTCGAGGAACCCGCCGACGTGCGCGCCGTGAAGTTTCTGGTCATCGAAAACAAGGACCGCGACGACGACCAGATGCTCTATCTGTCGTCCATCAAACGCATACGCCGAATCTCCAGTTCCCAGCGCTCGGGTTCCTTCATGGGAACGGATTTTTCCTTCAACGACCTGTCCAGCCATGATGCCGATAAGGGCAAGCACAAACGCCTGGACGATGAGAACATCGACGGAAAGCCTTGCTACGTCGTTGAAAGCATTCCCAACGATCCGGACGATTACGGATACAGCAAGGCGATCTGGTGGGTGCGAAAAGACAGTCTCGTGGCCCTGAAAGCCGATTTGTACGATCAGTCCCTGAAGCTTCAGAAAAAGATGTCGGCCTCCGATCTGGAGGAGTATAAGCCGGGGAAATGGATCGCGAAAAAGATCCTCATGGAAAACGTGCAAAAGAGCACCAAGACCGAAATCGACATCTTGAAATACAAGGCCGACGCGGATGTTCCCGACGATTACTTCACGGAGCGTTTTTTGAAAGACGAGGCGAATCTCTAGTTCGATATTGCCTGTGAAACACAGCAAGGTAGTCATTAGCCCACAGCTGCCGAGACTGTCGATAAATGGAAAAAGTGAGCAACTTACACCATGTCATTCTGAGCGAGCCCTTGAGGGTGAGTCGAGGAATCCCTTTTCGCTTCGCTACGGTCGGAATGACAAAATTTGGACGTTTTCCATTTATCAACAGTCTGTTGCGCTATGGGCAATGGCTCCTTTGCCTTTGCGGGCAATTTGTTTTCCACAATACCTTTGGAAAGTCGTTAAAACTCACAAGCTTCCTAGATGTCATGCAGAATCAACAATGAGCCGAGTTACGATCACTTTCCCATTCATGATTTTCGGCTTAATTCTGTCATTTGTTTTTCCTGCCGTTTCGTTTGGCGAAGAAGCCGACGACTCGGACGATTTCTTCTCCGATACTCCCGCCGCGCCCGCCGCCGATTCCTCGGATGATTTTTTCGGCGATTCTCCCGCCGCAACATCCGTATTTCAGCCCACGGGGCATCTTACCGGCGAGTTCTGGGAAAAGGTCGCCGGAGATATGAAAAAGGACAACGAGGATGAATTTCTCGTGTCCAATCTGGCCGTGGTCCTGGGGCAGGGCGATTTCGTCATGTCGGAAAAGCTGTCGGCGCAAATGTCGGTTCTTTTCACGCACGATTCCGCGTGGAACAAGAATGAAAACCGCGCCGAGTACGATTTGCAGGTCTGGGAGGCCTTTGCCAAGTACCGGACGAGCAGCGTGGATTTCAAGCTCGGCCAGAGCATCTGGGCCTGGGGCCTGACGGATATCGTCAATCCGACGAATCTGATCAATCCTATAGACCTGAACCGGTATTTCGATATCGAGATGAACCTGGGGCGCCTGCCCATACTGTCCGCCGGGGCGACCTGGTATTTTTCCTCGCTGCGCCTGGAAGGGGTTTATATTCCGTTTCACAGGCCGTCGAAATTCTCCGTTGTGGGAAGAGACACGGCGATTCTGGGCCACCGATTTCCCTTATATGACCTGCTGCGTTTTATCGACGACGAACGCGGGTATCGCTACGCGAAACGCTTTTTGGATCGTTGGGTTCCCGATTGGGAAGAAACGATGGCCGAGGAAATCAACGACCAAAGTTATTACGACACGAAGACCGAACGCCTGGAAGATGATTTCACCAATAGTTCCGGCGCCGTGCGTTTCGGCGGCAGCATGCGCGGCTGGGATTTCGATCTGATGGGATTCTACCTTTGGGATCAAATCCCGTCGGTGCACGTCAATCCGGTTCTGCATGACTTCATGGAGTACATGGAGGATTACGAAAGTCAGGTATTTCCCATGCCGAAACCGGCGGACGTGGAGGATCTCGCCGTTGCGCTTCTGACCGATCCTTTCAGAATCGTTTACCATCGGATTTACGGCCCGGGCGCCGACATCGGCACGACTTTCGGCGCGCTGTCGGTGCGCGCGGAAGGGACCGCCATATGGGGTCGGCCCACGTATCGCCGAGACCTGACGCTGGTGAAAAAGCCGGTTTACAACTATGCCTTGAATCTTGAGTATGAGTTTCCGCTGGACATCACCATTTCCGCCACGCTCTACCATTCTTTCCTGGGCAATTATGAAAACGACCTCATCGCCCCATCCGATTATCCGTTCTTGTTTATCGGTTATATGACCACTTTTTTTGAAGAACGCATGACCGTGCAGGGCGCGTTCACGTATGACTTCAGTCGCCTGGATCGCCGGGAATGGGAGAGCCTCGACATCTTCGGCCAAAGCGGCCAGTCCAGCGCCATTGTCGACTGGGATTTCACGGATCACTACACCATGGGTTGCGGTGTGAACTATTTCTGGGGCGCTCGGGGAACTCTCTTCGGCCTGGTCAAGGAATATTCCCGGGTGTTTGTCGAGGCCAAGTATTCGTTTTAGCGGGCGGGCCAGCATTTTTCATTCTTTGACGATTGAATAAATTCAAGCCGGAGTCGATATCAACGTGATGCCGGAGCCCGACAAAGAAATCGCCGGAAAAAGGATCGCTGCTTTGGGCATCGCGTCGATGCTTTTCGTTCGCCTGGCCGCGGATGTCTACTGGCTTAAATTAAATCCTCATCCTTTTTGCGCCTTCATGCGCATCCAGGGATTTCAATTCGCGCACACTTTCAACGAAGGCGGCTTCACGGCCTTTGTCGAGCTATTTTTCGCGCAGGATTATTATCCGCCTTTGTTGCCGGCGCTGATCGGACTGACGCGCGCCGTTTTAAAGGCCGGCAACTATTCCGGGGCAATCGTCAATATCGTGCTTTTCGCTTTCGCCGCTTATGCGATCAATGGAATTTTCCGAAAAATTACGGAAAAAACCTGGCCCGGCCTTCTGGCCGTGTTTTTATTCCTGACGAGTCCCTATCTGGTCTTTTTCACGCGGTCGCCCATGTTGGAGGCCACGCTGGCGGCTCTGGGCCCCGTCGTCCTGTGGGCCTTTATCCGAAGCAACGGTTTTTCATCCTGGCGGCGCTGCCTCGCGGCGGGCTTTGCCGTCGGCGTCGGGTTGATGATCAAGTGGTCTTTTCTATACGTGGTCTGGGGAATCATCGCTTACGCGGGAATTGAAGCCCTGGCCCATGTTTTGCGGCAGGACGGCCGGGAACGCGTTCGTGAAATCATAAGGCAGTGCAGGGGAGTAATCGTTTTCGCGCTCATTGCCGCGGCCGTCACGCTGCCCTGGTATCTGCTTTCCCTGAACATGGAGAAAGTGCGCGTGGGGGCGCAGGCGGACCCGTTGGCCGGCGGATTGATCGTCCAGGCGACCTGGTACCTGCATATCCTCTGGTCGAAATTTTACAGCCTGGAAATCGCGATGCTGATCGCCACGGCCGTCCCCGTCGCTTTCGCCGTGCGCTTTTCGAGTGCGTCAAGAATGGCTTTGACCGGATTTCTCGCCGCCTACGTGGCTCTGATCGCCATCCCGCACAAAAACGTTCGCTACCTGGCGCCCTTGCTGTTTTACTTTCCCATACTGATCGTCATCGGCCTTGAAAAACTGAGCCGGGTTAATCTCAAGGCTTTGCGCATAGTAGCGCTCGTTATCGCCATAGCGCTTCCGACAGCGGCAGCCGGGCGATTCGCCACGCTGGGACTCAAACCCGGATTATATCCCTTTCCCACCGGCGACATCCGGCAAATCAATCCCGAGTGCCTGCGTGGTTTTGCCGGTTACAGGCGGCAGATCGAAAAAACCCTCGACGAAACCGGAAGCGGTGAACTGGCGATATTCGCCGTGCATCCCCTGACGGCGCCGAATTCCTCGTTCAGCCTGGACCTCATGCAACTCATCGTGCAGGCCAACAATCTGCGTGAATCCAAAGCGTATGAAGTTCGCGGCTACGAAGTGATCGACTACGCGAGATTCGAGGAACTATTGCCGAAACTCGATGTGCTTTTAGTGCAAAAGGAAATTTGGGATATCAGTTCGGAACAGATGGCGAAGCTCATGAAAGATTCCGTGAATTTCGCCTCACCGGGACAGGCGCCGCCGCCGGCGCCGGAAGATTATTTGTTCAAGGAAAGAATCCTGGCGGATTTCACCTTAAAAGAAACCGTCAACGCAAAGTGCGACGGCGACCTGGAAATCTACGTGCACAAGTAATGTTTATTTGTTGCCAGCAATTACTGAAAAAGCCTTGCTTGGGATTAAGTTGTTTACCATTACATATCTTGTGTTTTCTTTATTATTTGGCAGGCAAATCCACTCGGTTTCTGTATCATTAGGACATGTCACCATACAGTGTTCATAGTTGCAGGATACGACTGGGCAATCTGTGTTGTTGCATTTGAATACGTCAAAGCATTTCTTCTCAATGACATTTGTCCATACGCCTTTTCCTGCTTCCGCTTCAAATCCGAGTAATCGAAGGGCAGCTTTATTCGCTCTTTTTATTGTATACTTTTTATTCACGAGAAATATGGGGTTTGGATTTGTATCGAAGGTTCTTTCAAGTTCCTTTTTAGCTCGAATAATTTGGTTTTCTCTCTGCTTGTCTTTCACTGTATGAGGTGCAACTTCCACGAACACTTCGATAAGATCATGCGAAAAAAAGGACAATATTCTCTGAAGCTTTCCGCGTACTGATGTGTGCTTCTCTAGGTCTTCTAAAACGTCCGCTGGAATTTTCTTTTTAATTTTTGGTGGTAGATCATCCGATGAACCAGTAAGCCTTTCCATAACTTGTTTCACAGCCTCTTCGCCAAAAACTTGGTACAAATGATTTGCAGCCCGAGCCAATCCTTCATTTTTTTCAGATTCAACAACATCTATCATGTAAAAGAAGTTTTTTAAAATCGCACCTTGGATTAAGCGAATTTTATCAATATTTTGGAAATATGGAATTCCCTTTGAGTACTCCTTCACAAAATCCTCAACTTTGTCATCTTTTCCAATGTCTTGGTTTCTTAACAGTACCCTGCGGATAATAAATTCAGCAAATTTGTCATATGCATATCCGATTAGTGGAATCCACCCCAACGTGAAAGCGAGTAATGCATGGTAAATTTCAGAATCTATATTTTTGTAAAAGAAAGTGAATACAGCCGTTCCAGTAATTAAATTTATTGTGGCCCATGTTCTTATAGACCTCTTTACACTGGCTGGTTTTAGTATTGCATCCGCATCCTTTTTCTTCAGCTTCGAATAAAGATACAGAAAAGCGGCGATAATTTGAATTGCCGCAAGTAAAGCCCAACATCCACCGAATTGAACTGGCTGCATAAATGTCCCCGATATTAGTAACGCTTATAATGGTAAAAATTGATGGATTTTTCACCTTCGCCTTCATCTAGTTTAATGGTATTAAAAACGAAGATCTGCTTTATTTCAAGGAGGTAGTCAATGATTTTATCCACAACATCCTCTTCAAGGCCAGCGTACTCAGCGACAAGACACCCACAGAGAGGCCCCTTTTCTTTAATAATTCTAAGCACACGAATAACATTATTACCTAGTTCTCGATAAGGGAGTACTCTTTCAAATCTCGTCCTTTTTAAATAGCCAAAGTCAGTTGATTCCATGCCTACGTTTCCTTTAATAATTTGCGACCATTTTTAGAATTCATTGCTAGCATCTTCAAAAGCGGCTTCTGGTCGTGTGATTTCTCACCGATCTTGAAAGATTTTCGATTAGCACCGAGCTCAACGAAGTACTCTCCTTCGACAGCTCGGTGGAAAATATCAGAAAAATCAAAGTTCTCACTTCGTCCGAAATGATTCAGATCAATTTCTGTGAGTCTTTTTTTCAACTTGGTTTTGGTTGATCTCCCATTTGAGTCGACTTTGCATAGACCGATTCCGACAAGTATGAAAAGAGCGCTTTCGGCTTCAGTGCATTGTTTCTCATTTATTCTCCTTCTTTTATCTGGGCCTTTAACCAAGTATCCTTTTAATTCCAACCTTTGAAGTTTGTCTTGCGCAGCCCGCGTGGATACACCCATTTTGCTTCCAAGCTCCTTTGCGGTTGGGGCAATTCCACCCGTTTTCTGGGCGGACATAATTATCTGATACAACGCTTCGTTAAGTCTTCCCTTCATGGACTCCTCTCTATACTAACGTATATACCATGGTATGAGTAAAATCAAGCACTAAAGGCAAATTAGCATAGTTACATCACTAGCGCAAGTGGTGAGGTGGGGGGACTGCTTAACCATCGCTGAGAAGGAGGATTGCTGATATTTTTGACCATAAAGACATGCCCGTAAGGTATAATCCGGTTGTTACATTTTTCCTCTGTCAGGCGGGCGCCTGCGACAATTCGAACTCACGCAGCGCGGCGCTGAGTTCCTCGATGGCGATTTTCAGTTGGCGTGGCATCTCGGCCATTTTTTCCTCGGCCCGATGCTGCCAGTCGGCCAGCGCCTTTTTCGCTTCGGTGATGCGCTCGTGCAGTTCTTCCATGTTTCGCTCGGCCTGCTGGGGTAATTCCTTCATGGCCAGTTTCAGGCGGTCTTTTAATTGTTCGAGGTGCTGGGACGTTTCATCGGTATGTCCGTTATAAGTCATGGCTTCGGAGATTCTCTGGTTCAGTTCGCTGATGGCGGTCATGGCTTCGGCGAATCCTTTCGCCCAGAGGCTTGGTTCGGGCCAGGCGAGAGACGGGATTTGTGAATCGACTTCCAGACGCGAAACGCCGCGCCACTCGGCCAATCGGTCCATAATGATGTTGCGGACCTTGTCACGCAACTGGGGCGCATCCGCCATGGTCATGTTTTCGGTGCTTACGGGATCCAGCACTTCGATCCTGACGTGCGCGGTTTTGGTCATGATCCACGAGTGTTTCGGCAGGCAGTCGTGAGAGCCGTCGACCGCGATGGGAAGGATGGGAACCTGCGCGTCGATGGCCAGCTTAAAGGCTCCGTCGCGAAAGGGGAGAACGAGGTCGTTTTTGGAGCGCGTGCCTTCGGCGAAAAACATGACCGAACAGTTGTGATCCAGGACTTTGCGGGCCTTGCCGTAGACGCTGCCGCGGCTTGTCTTGTCGCTGCGATTGACGGGGATGTCCCCGGCCAGTCGCATGAGCCAGCCGGCCACGGGGAAATTGAAGAGCACTTTTTTGGCGACCCATTTCATTTCCCAGGGAACGAAGGAAATGCAGGGGATGTCCGCCATGGATTGATGATTACTGACCACAACGTAGGGATTGCGGCGATTCTTGATTTTTTTCGCGCCGTATAGTTTGACCTTCCACATGGGATTGACCTTCGTCAGCCAGCTTCCCATGCGGCGGAAAACGTAACCGGTGCGATATTTGACCGGATCGCGATCCAGGATGCGCACGATAAGAAGGACGGGGAGCATCAACAGCACGATCAGTGAGATGAACACCCAGGCATATAAGGAAACCAGAATATTCCAAATTCTGCGCATTGCACTATTCCTCGTCGGGAGATTAAAAAAAAGCCCGTTGGAGCCTGATGCTTAGTGAATTATTGCGTTTAGGTCAACCTATTTTTTTACCGCAATGACCTACCAGGGCACATCTTCACCGTTGCGATTGATGAATCGGCCGGTATCCCGCCTTGTCAGGCCGTCGATCACGCGCAGCATTCCGTCGACGGATTCCGGAGGCGTCAGCGGAGCTTCTGCGCCGCCCATGTCCGTGGAAATCCAGCCGGGATCGAGGCTGACCAGCGTGATATTGCGGTGCCGCAGGCTTTCGGAAAGCGTTTTCGTGATCATATTCAGAGCGGCTTTGGAGGCTCGATAAGCCGGGCCGGCCGCGCCGTTTTCCCGGCTGAAGCTGCCCAGACCGCTGCTGATATTGACGATGACCGGCTCATCCCCGGCGCACAGCATGGGCAAAAGCGCCTCGATGACGCGCACCGGCCCCACGGTATTCGTGTTGAGCGTTTTTAGAAGCACTTCGGGATCGGCGTTTACGTCGCGTCCCAGATCTTCCAGCAGGACGCCGGCGTTGTTGATGATGACGTCAAGACTGGTGAAGTGTAGTTCGTCGGCCAGATTGCGGACGCTGCCGGCGTCGCTGACATCCAGTGGGAATATCTCCAGCAATGCGCCATGGACTTTTTGGAGTTCTTTAAGCGATTGGGCTTTTTGTGGCGCACGGGCGGTCGCGATGACTTTTTCGCCGCGCTGAAGCAGCCTTTTTGTAAATTCCAGCCCCAGGCCTCTGTTTGCTCCGGTCACCAGGATTGTCTTGTCCATGATTAAGCTCCGGTTCCCATGGTGATCAAAAATACTTCGCCTTAAGGGAAATATGCCTGATAATGCATCCGAATATTATGAGATGAATCATCTTTGTGTCATTTACATCCGTTTGACACTTAGAATCCGAATTGCTAATTAACGTCTTTCCGTTTAGCCGTTTTTTAAAAACGGCGCATATTTACGGACCGTAATCCCTTGTTGCATGCGGCCTGGAGTCGAAAGGGGCGGACCGGCCTGCCGCAGCGAATTTATCCGTTAATTTTTCCGCCTTTAGAAAATAAAATTATGCCCGGCAAATCGTGGGCTGCCGTCGAACGCGCATCCCGATATATCGGCGGTGAATTCGGAAGCGCCGCCAAAGATCCGAATGATGTCGCCATCCATATGGCTTTAGCTTTTCCCGATCTTTATGAGATCGGCATGAGCAGCACCGGCTATCAGATTCTTTACCAGATCGCCAATTTGCGCGACGACGTGTTCGCCGAGCGCGTTTTCGCGCCCTGGGACGATTACCGCGCACAGCTTCAAAGCAAAAATGAGCCTTTGCACAGCCTGGAGACGCAAAAGCCCCTGTCCGAATTCGATCTGCTTCTTTTTTCCGTGCAATACGAACTGGCGGCCACGAATATCGTGATGATGCTGGACCTGGCGAATATTCCGCGCCGGGCCGCCGAACGCTCAGAGGATATGCCGCTGATTCTGGCCGGGGGTTACGGCGCGTTAAATCCCGAGCCCTGGGCGCCTTTTTTCGACGCCCTGATCCCGGGCGACGGCGAGGAGGTTGTCGGCGAAATCCTGGATGCGTTGAAAGGATTGAAGGGCGCGCCGCGAAGCGAAAAACTCGACGCCGTTTCACACATTCGCGGAATCTACCGGCCGGATCAGTGGGAGCCGGTATACGAGGGAATGCGCTTTACCGGATTCAACGTCGCGAAAGGCGCCAAACCCGCCGAGCGGCGCATCGTGGCGGATCTGGACGCGCTGCCCGATTGCGCCACGCCGGTTTTGCCGAACACGCGGCCCATCTTCGACCGCCTGGCCGTGGAAATCATGCGCGGGTGCGTGCGGGGTTGCCGCTTCTGTCAGCCGGGTTTCGTCAACAGGCCATTAAGGGAACGCTCGGTGAAATCCATCGTCGATCTGATCGACAAGAACGTCGTCCGCTCCGGCTACGACGACCTCACGCTCCTTTCTTTATCCAGCGCCGATTACAGCCGCCTCAACGATCTGCTCACGCAGGTGCGGAATATTGAAAGCGGCCGGCGCATCGCCATCGCCATGCCTTCGCTTCGCGTCGACGCCGTTTCCGAAGATATGATCCGGCAGATAGCCAGCGTGCGTAAGACCGGTTTTACCATCGCCCCGGAAGCGGGAACCGAGCGTCTGCGTCGGGTCTGCAACAAGCCCATTACCGACGAGCAGATCGCGCGGGCCTGCCGAACGGTCGTGAAGCACGGCTGGAATCTCGCCAAGCTCTATTTCATGATCGGCCTGCCCACGGAAACGGCGGAAGATCGGGAGCATATTATCGAAGTGGGCCTCATGGCGCTACGCATCCTCGATGAGGGGCGGCGCAAGGGGCAGGTCAACGTCAATATCGGGACTTTCGTGCCCAAGCCTCACACGCCTTTTGCCTGGGAAAAACAATTGTCCATGGGACAGGCCGATGAGATCATCCGCGATCTCAAGGCCGCGGCGAGAAGAACGCGAATCCGGATCAAGGCCCACGATCCGGGCATGTCCTTCGTCGAGGGCATCCTCACGCGCGGCGACCGGCGCGTGGCGGCGGCCATCGAAAAATCCGTGGATCTGGGCGGAAGCTTCGACGGCTGGACCGAGCATTTCGACGTGAGAAGATGGGAGCAGGCTTTTTCGGAAGCCGGCGTGGACGCCGAAAGGATACTCGCCGGTTACGCCTACGAAGATCCGACGCCCTGGGACGGCATCGACACGCTGGTCGATAAGGGATTTTTGATCGAGGAAAGAAAAAAGGCGGAGCAAGGCGCGTTGACGGAAGATTGCCGTGAAGGAGACTGCTCGGCGTGCGGCGTTTGCGATCATGAAAAAATCCTTAATATTTTGGCGCGGGAAAAGCCCGGTGTCACGGATACGTCGGCACTCGGCGCTCCGAAATCGCCGCCGATCCTTTTTCGCTATCGCGTCCGATATGCGAAGCAGGGCACGTTGCGTTATCTGGGACATCTGGAACTGGCTTCGATCATCCACCGAGCCTTGCGGCGCGCCGGTTTTCCACTGGCTTACACGCAGGGTTTTCACCCGCAGCCCAGGGTGTCGTTCGGGCCTCCCCTGGCCACGGGAATCGAAAGCGACAACGAGTATTTCGACGTGTTTCTGACAAAGCACGTCGAGGCGTCGAAATTGTTGGAAGATTTTCGCGGACAGACTCTCAGGGACCTTCCCATCGCTTCTCTTGAACAGGTGGGCGTAAAGGACAAACCCTTGTTCACCGCCATTTCCGCGATGACCTTCGAGGCGTTTCTGGGCGGTCTTTTCGATTCGGGGCAGGCGGATGAGCAGGGAATACTCATGAGGATCGAAGATTTTCGCGTAGCCGAAAGCCACGCGATAAATATCGTCAAGAAGAGCAAAACCAAAAGCGTCGAAGCGAAAGACATTGTGTCGAAAATCGAATATCTTGGCGACGGACGCGTGCGGATGATGCTTCGGTTTTCTGTAAGCGGCAGTTTGAAACCCTCCGTCGCTTTAGGCTCAATCCTTGACATCGATAAAAGCTTGTGGCCCGTTATACGCTGGAAGAAAGTTGAGACTATAATTTAAGGTCCGTTAATGTCGAATGAATTGATCATCAATCTCTCCGAACAGGAAACCCGCGTGGCTTTGTTGAAGCACGGGCTTGTGACGGAGTTTCACATCGAGCCGGCGAGAAAGATCGACGTTGTCGGCAATATTTACAAAGGAAGGGTGCTTCGCGTGCTCCCGGGCATGCAAGCGGCTTTCGTGGACATCGGCCTGGATCGAGCGGCCTTTTTGTACGTGGCGGATATCGTGGGCCATTACGATGATTGTCGGATGCTCATCGCCACGCGCCCGGATAACGGGCAAAGCAACGGCGACTTCGATCACGCGCAGGATCTTGAATACGTCAAGAACGGGGAGAAAGAGCCGATCCATACAATCCCCATTCAGGAACTTCTTCATGACGGGCAGGAACTTCTGGTGCAGGTCGCCAAGGAACCCCTGGGCTCCAAAGGCGCCAGGATCACCAATCATATCAGCCTGCCGGGCCGCTATCTGGTTTTGATGCCCACGATGGGACATGTGGGAATTTCGCGCCGCATCGAGGACGAAAAAGAACGCGAGCGGCTGCGGTCCATCGTCGAAGAAATTCGGCAGGAGACGCAAATGGGCTGCATCGTCCGAACCGTCGCCGAAGACATGGATGCGGATACGCTGAAAACCGACTGGGAGTTTCTGGCCCATTTGTGGGAGCAACTCAAAGAGAAAAGCACGCACGCTTCGTCGCCCTCGCTGATTCATTCCGACTTGTCCATGACCCTGCGCGCCATCAGGGATATCGTGACCGACGATATCGACAGGGTTCTGATCGACAATAAAGACGAATACGAAAGAGCGCTGTCGCTTTTCGGCGACAATATGCCCGGACTTAAAGCTACCGTGGAACTGTACGAGGACGATGAGCCGATCTTCGAAAAATTCGGCCTGGAAGTGGAAATCGCCCGCGCCATGCAGGGCAAGGTCTGGCTTCGCAGCGGGGGTTACATCGTCATTGAACACACCGAAGCGCTGACCGCCGTCGACGTGAACACCGGGCGTTACGTAGGTCGCCGCAACTTCGAAGAAACAATCCTGAACACCAACCTCGAAGCGGTGCGCGAGATTTGTTATCAACTCAGGCTGCGCAACATCGGCGGCATCATCATCATCGACTTCATCGATATGGAAAACGAAGGCAACCGGGAGAAGGTCTATAAAACCCTGATTCAGGAACTGGAAAACGACAAAGCCAGGACCAACGTTTTGCCGTTTTCCGAACTGGGCCTCGTGGAGATGACGCGCAAAAGAACCCGCGAAAACATTATGCGCGTGATGACCGAATCCTGCCCTTATTGTGAAGGCCGCGGCGTGGTGAAAAGCCGCACCGCCGTGTGCGCGCAGATCTTTCGCAAACTGCGCAAGCAGGCGGCGCAGATTGCGGCCACGACGATCATTCTTCAAGTCAATCCCGACGTGGCGGACATGCTCTATGAGCAGGAGCGTCAGGCTCTGGAGAATCTGGAGATTCGTTTCAAGAAACGCATCGTGATCAAAGACCAGCCGACGTATCATATCGAGCAGTTCGATATCTCCGGAGCCTAGAACTAATGCGGAATTCGGATTTCGGAATGCGTCGAGTATCGGAGCTGTAAACGTGTGTGGCGCAGCCGCTACTACTCTGCGAAGCGGGCGCAGGTCAATAGTGAAGGGCGCCTGTCCCGAGCGAAGCCGAGGGATTAGCCCTGGAAAAGAAGACACAATCCATCCTTCCAAACCCCGAAGGGGTGCAGGTCGCTTAGGATATGCCTTATAAAAAAATCGCCCATACCGCGTTGATCGGCATTTTCGTCGGGCTTTACATCACGCTGGCCGAAGCGGTCGTCGCCCATCAACTGGCCCCGGCGGGTCATTTCTACCTGCTGCCCGTCAACGCGGCGCTGTCGGCGCTGGCGTGCGCTGTCGCGGCGACCGCCCTTGCGGCCTTTGCCATGAAACGCCCGGCCTTAAACCAGGCGGCCTTCGCGGCGGCGGGGCTGTTTATCTTTCAAAACACTCTTTGGGCCGCGCGATACTTCATCGCCCGCTATCAATACCAGACGCATCTCAATGTTCATTCCATCGCAACGGCGGCCGTCGGCCTGGCGTTGATGCTGTTGCTCATTTTCTCGGTATTCAAAGGAAAGAAGCGCGTTGCGTCGAGCGCTTTTCTTATTATCGCCATTGTGGCGACGCCGGCGACGGCGCTGAAACTGCAATCCGCCCTGGACGACGACGCGATTTTTCAAAGACATTACGAACGCGGCCTCAAAAACAAAGGCGAAACTCACCTGGGACAGGCCCCGCAAAGCGCGAAGAATCTCATCATTATCCTGGCTGATACGCTGCGGGCCGACGCGTTGGGATGTTACGGCGGCGCGAAGGATCTGACGCCCAGCATCGACCGCTTCGCGCAAGAGGGCGTAATTTTCAGCGATGTATATTCCGTCAGTTCCTGGACCCGCCCGACGGTGGCCACGCTCATGACGGGCCTGACGCCCCGGGAGCACGGCATGCGAGCGCTTTTCGGCGTCATGCGCGAAGACCTGACGACGGTGGCCGAGTATTTACGTGGCATGGGATTTCGCACCGGCGCCGTGATGACCAACGCGATTTTGAAAAGCTATTTCGGTTTCGGGCAGGGATTCGACACGTACCAGGATCGCACGAAGGTGGACGAAGCGTCATTCTTTTTTACGGGCCGGACTTTCGCGCGGGCATTCGGGCTTTCGGCGGTGCGGCAGTCCGTAAAAGCCGACGACGCGGATCACGCCGTGGACCGCTTTATCAACTGGGTTGATCAAGACGACGGGCGTCCGTTTTTCGGCTATCTGCATTTGATCGACCCGCACGCTCCGTATGATCCCCCCGAAACTTTCAAGCAAAAATACGCACAAGGGAAAAAACCGCCGCCGTTGACCTGGCTTTATAGTCAAAAAGATTTGCGCGCCACGGAAGATCCGGCGGCGCTGAAAGTATTTCGCTCTTTGTACGACGGGGAAATCGCGTACATGGATCGCGAACTGGGCAGGCTTTTTCAGGAGCTTGAAAAGCGGGGAATAACGAATAATACGCGGATCGTATTTTTATCGGATCACGGCGAGCAGTTCCGCGAGCATGACGGCATCTATCACGGACATTCATTGTACTCGGAGGAAGTCCACGTGCCGCTGATCGTTTCCGGGCCGGGGCTGCCCAAGGGCTTAGTGATCGACGAGCCGAAGAGTTTGATCCAGTTGCCGCCGGCCCTGTTTCAACTCGCCGGCGTAACCATCCCCGACGGATTCGCGGACGGGGGTTTAAGCGCGTTGATGGATACGGAATCGACGGCGCCCATGTTCATGGAAGTAGACGGCGAACTGCAGGGCGGCAGCATGACGCTTTTCGGCGTTCGCGACGACGCGTGGAAACTTGTGCTGGATATCGAAAAACATAAACAGTATCTATTCGATCTCGCCCTGGATCCGTATGAAAAGAATAATCTGGCAAAGGCAAATTCGGAGCAATTCGACCGCTTGATGAACCTGGTGGACACGTACGAACAAAAATACCCGCGCCGGCCCCGCATCCCGCTGGATTCGGTCACCGACGCCGCCAGCCGCGCCGCATTGAGGTCTTTGGGGTATTTGAATTAAGCACAAGTCTCTGCTGCTTTATAAAAGTAATTTTATTAAAAAGAACACTCCACGATAAAGGTCGATGATAGGTCTTATAAAATCAACCTTGACATGATCTCTCAACATGGCAAAATCCATATCGCGGGAAAAATAGACATTTCATCAACCACCAAGGGGGCATCGCCATGAAAACGCGCTTTTTCATGCATCTTTTTCTCATTCTGATCGCGATTTTGTTGTCGGCGAATCTGGTCGGGTGCGGGTGCAACAACGAAAGTGACGATGACGACGATGACGCTGCGGACGTCAACGACGACGTCAACGACGACGCGAACGACGACGCGAACGACGACGTGAACGATGACTCCGATGACGATATGGATGACGACATTGACGATGACGCGGACGACGACACCGGAGAGACGTTTCGAATCGCCGTAATAGCGGACGCGTTCGTTTCCCAGGACGATGTTTTGCATTACAACGATGTTATCGACGAGGCGATCGAAAATCTCAACGCCCTTGAGGATATCGATTTTGTTCTGATTCTGGGTGATATGGCGGCGAGATTTTACAACTCGTATTGGGATTATCCATGGTGGACCGAGCCCTTTGACCCGGATAAAACCTGGGACGACGCCGTCGCCGTCGCCATGGCGAGTCTGGAAAACTTGAACCTGCCTTATTATTTCGCGCCGGGTGAAAAAGAGTATTCGGCGAGTTCGACATCCGGGTCGGTGGTCACCGAGTGGGCCGACTGGGCCGAGCGGGACGCCGAGTTGAAAACTCTCTGGGGCGACGCCTATCCCGGAAGCGATCCCTGGTACGCCTTCACGCATAAAGGCGTCAAGTTCTTGGCCGCCAACTCCATGGCCGGACCTCAATGGCAACTCGGATACGGCGCCACGGGCTCTTTGGGACAGGATCAACTGGCGGCCCTGGCCGACGAGATTTCATCGGGTGATCCGACGATCATCTTCAGCCATCACAGTTCCTTTACAATGCTCGACGCCGTTGCCGTGGGGGATGGCGAGCAGTCCCTGGAAGATGTATTAACCGCAAAGGCGGACAATGTTTTCGCCTTGCTCAACGGCCACCACAACAGCTACAACGAATACAATTTCGCCGATATCGACGCTTATGGTTTCGGCTCCGTCCATCGAAGCAGCGATTATATCGCCGTGCTGGAAATCGATCCCGCTGTTCCGAGCCTGACCGTGGTAAACAAGGGCGAGCTTCCTTATCCGCCGGAATGGGAAAACTACTCCTGTGAGCCCGGCGAAGACGCCGTCGGCGACCTGAGCGGCCTGGAGGGAACCTTCCACGGCGTGTACATCCAGTCCATGACCTCGGACAACTGGGTTCTCGATATGTTGCTGGCGGCGGCGAATCTGGACGATACGCCCTTCGCCCTTTGGGTCGTGGAGGACAAGGGCGACGATCTTTTCGACATCATGTTCACTATGCCTTCGCTGTATCGCAAGGACAATCCGGAATCCGGAGAGTATTCCCTGACCAAGATGATTTTCCCCACTCCGCCGTGCGAAATCTTCGAATGGCAGGCCGACGATCCGTGCATGGATGCGCCGGACGCAAGCCTGCCCTTCGATCTCATGCCGCTGATCGACCCGTGGGGGAATCACCTGGTGTGCGGCGTGCATCTGAATTACGATCTATCCCCCTTTCCCGAAGCGCGGTTGGGATACGACGACGACGGCAACCTGACTTTCGATATCGGCCAGATCAGCGCGACCCTGGAAAAAACCGAAGTGATCGACATGATGAAGCAATTCATCGTCGATAGTTACTGCGCGTATAATTGTTTCGGGAACGAACCCAACACGCTCATGACGCCCGTCGAAGGTTGCGATGCCGAGGAAAACGGGCATAAGGACGCCTGCGACGGCGATACATTGACCTTCGACGACGTGCCTTTGGGTTGCGATTCATTGATCGGCGACGCCACGCAGCTTCCCAGCCGGCTTATCCTGTGGCTCCTGGAAGCGATCCCGGACGGATACGACGATGTCACTTTCGGTTTTCAAGGCTGGGGACATGAACTTACGCTCGTGGATACGCAAGAGGAACTGACCGAGGATTGGACGATCTGGCGCGATGTTTTCGGCTGGAACTGCCCTGAGCAACCCGAGTGAGAAACAATCCATAAAAAACAGGCCCCGCATGTGCGGGGCCTGATTCATTTATACCTGGTTGGAATTTACTGCACGACGAACTCGACGCGCCTGTTCTTGGCCCGTCCGTCATCCGTGTTGTTGCCGGCAACGGGTTTTTCCATACCGTAACCGACGGCCGTCAGCGCATCGGCTTTAACGCCTTTCTTGATGAGGTAACTGCGTACCGAATAGGCGCGTTTTTCCGACAGCTTCTGATTGAATTCGGCGTTGCCCACGTTATCCGTATGCCCCTGAATTTCCACTTTTATGGAACTCTTTTCGCACATCGCCTTAATCTGATTCGCGATGTCGTTGAGCACGGGATAAGACTTGGACAGGATCGTCGCGGAACCGGACTTGAAGTAGACATTGTCGAGTTTCTTCAGGATCAGGTTGAGCTTGACAATCAGCGTTTTGGTGTCGCCGTCCTTCAGATAGATTTTTCGCGTTTTGGATGAGTATCCTTCGGATTTGATATCGACCGTGTAATATCCGGGTTCGACATTCTTGACGAAAGCGCCGGGTTCGTTTTTGAAAGTCTCCTTATTGTCGCCTTTTGTCAGAGTGATTTCGCTGCAGATTTCGTTGCCGGTGTGGCTTTCCAGCACTCTGACCGTCAATTCTCCCTGGACGAGCTTTTGGGCCACAACGATTTTCTTCAAGACCAGCTTCGCCTGCGTGGTTCCTTTTTTGACAATCGTTTCCGATGTGGAATCGGATACGTAACCGTCTTTCTTGGCGAAAATCTGGTACTCGCCTTCGACCAGTTTCAACTGCAGCATGCCGTTTTCGGCGGAGTGAATAGTCTCGGTCCCTTCGGGGTCGATGAGCCTGAGGGCCGCATCCAGAGGATTGTCGTCTTCATCCACGACATTGACGATGAGATCGCCTTCGGTGACTTCCTCTTTTTCCCAGTAGTAATCTACGCCGGCCAAAACCCGATATTCGGGCGTGCCTTCGTTGCGGTTCAAGCCCGGTCCGGCGCCGGCGATGGCGCGGGGTCCTTTTTCGCCGAACTGATACCGAACGGTGAAAATGGCCTCACTGACGTTTTCGGAATACATCACGTCGTCGCCTTCCATGATCCTCCTTTTATGGAAGAACTGGCGGTCGGCTACGTCATACCAGGAACCGAAATATTCCAGGGAGAAAGACAGTCCGTTTTCGAAAGCGCGGGAGAAGCCCAGACCCAGTTTGATCGCGTCGCCCACGTCCGTTCCGGCCACGTGAGCGAGGGTTTCATCCTGGTTGCCGCGGCGGTAGTTGTAGCCGACGTTGGCGCCGATGTTGATGAAGTCGAAATCGTGCTCGACGGCCAGCGTGGCGCCTCCCGTGTTGCGGCCTTCCGAGAGGTAGTTGTCATAATCGCCCCCCAACAGGAAGGTCAAATAAGGTCCGAGAGCCAGGCCGAGCCAGTGATCCTCTTGATTGAGAATCCTGAACTTCAATTCCACGCGCCCGTCGCCGGCGGAGCCGTCGGATTCCAGTTCTTCCAGCGTGCCGTCCGGGGCATACAACCCTTCCATCGTGTAGGGGTCTTCAATCGTCGTGCGGCGGCGCGTCATGAAATGGTATGGGACTTCGGCGCCGAGGCTCATCCAGTTCGTCAGACCCAGGGCGGCGGTTACGTGAAGCGAATGCAGTTCGCTGATGATGTCGTAATTCCATTCGTCGTTTTCATCATAGGTTCGATACGGACTGTTGGTATATACGTAAAACAGCGATCCTCCCATGGACCACTGCTTCAGCGTATTGGCGTCTTCTATGGTGACAAAGTTACCTCCGAACAGCGACAACCGCAGCTGATCCGCATTATAACCTTGCCAGGCGAAGGCCGGGCTTGCCAATAAAAGCAAGGCGACTCCGACAAGCAGGGCCTTAGTGAAATTTTTAACCATGATTTGCTCCTTTCTGCTACAGCAGAACAGTTGAATTTCAGTTTGACGGCCAATTTTTGCAAAGATCTTGCGATAATTTCTTTTGGCGCGAGCAAACTAGTATTTAAATTACTCCGAGACTTACTTCTATGATCTATATCATTATAAGAGGATTTTTCAATAAATAAATTGACGACGGCGGAATAATCTGCGCTTGAGCTCTTGAGTTTTTGCGCCTGTTCGATTAAGAAAACGGCATGGATTCCAGGGGATGAAATGGGAAAAAACGATACAATCAATGAAATATTGAAGGTTCTTAACGCATCTGCCCGAGAAGCTTACGGAGACGGGCCGGCCGAAGTCCTGCAAAACAAGAGAACCGGGGACGGAGGAAAGCGCTATTCGCCCGCAGCCTCGTCGGTTTTCGTAAATATCATGTGAATACGGTCAGTATCGCCAATATCCCATTTCGTTTCGATGTAATGAAAACCTGCTTTAATAAAGATATTTTTGGTTTCCTTTTCCACATTTTTCGCTTTTCCCGTCAGATTTTTCCCATGGTCGGCGTCGGACGAGTCGAAAACGTGGATATTACCCCCGAATTTCATCGCCGTATAGAGCGATTTCAAACACATGAAACCGTCCTGCCCTGCTCTGAGATAGAAAGGAGCCCGAATGATCAAAGTGAGGTCCACCGACCGTACCGGAAGCATAGTATCCCTCATCGTGGAATGAATTGCCGTGACTTTCTCCCCGTGGGGATAACCCAGAACGTCAATGGCGTATCTCATCATTTCAAGGGAGTTGTTATTGACATCCACGGCAAAGAGTTTTTGGAAGGGGATGCCTTGTTCGAGTAATTCCATTTCAAAATAGCCCGTTCCGGAGCCAATATCGGCAATCGTGTCCGACGGGCGAATCGGAATCGACGCGAGAACATCTTTCATCAGCGAGTCTTTGATGCAGGAAGAGAATCGTACTTTTCGTTCAGCCATCTCATCGATGGATTTTTTTATCGCCGCCATTCTCTTTTCAATTTCGTGCGGCTTGAAATGCAGGCTTGCGGGCATAGGGCACTGGGGGTATGCGGAAGGAGGATCAGGGCGACCCTCCATGGGTATCGTAGAATTCGGCTTCGATTGACCGGGAAAGGCTTTCGGCGCCGTTGTCGTCGCAGTATCGACGTGCTGATTGCAAGAGAAAATCACTACGATGACGCACCACCGCAAAATGCGGACAAGAAGAGATATTTTGGATCGCATGGTATCTCCTGTATATCATATCAACTACCGATATTAATCGCCGGAGAAATACCTCCTCCTTATTCCTCGGAAGTCCAGATCCAATCGCCGCCCTTCAAATTCAATAATTGTTCTTTGAGAACCGAATTCAGTGAAACTATACGAGTTGTCCCAGCGCGCGTACGGGCCGATGTCAACATTTATACCTTCTACTACAAAGGGGCCGTCCCAGGCAACCGTAGCCAATCCCTGGCTGGGCGAGTTGTATTCCACGCCGTCTTCGCCCACGGTGACCGAGGCGTTTTCGATGTCGGTCAGTGAACTGCTGAAATCATGTCATGTCGTTGTCCGCGAATCCGTTGTGTGGGGCGAAATGGATGCTTTCGGGCACCTCAACAATGTTTTCTTCTTTCGACATTTTGAAAACTGCCGAATCGGATTTTTCGATAAATACGGATTTACAACAAACGGGACGCTGGCGCAGGTCGGGCCGATTCTGGCGGAAACGAGTTGCTGATATAAAGCCCCTGTAAAATACCCGGATGTCCTGCATGTGGGATGCAAAGTCGTCGAAATGGGCAGGGACCGGTTTCGCTTGAAAATGATGATCGTCAGCGAGAAATTGCAGCGCGTGGCAGCTACGGGTGATGCTCTCGTCGTGTCCTACGATTATAAAGAAGGCCATAAGGTCGATTTGCCGGATCATTGGGCTCAAATTTTAACGAAGCTGCTGGGAACTTAGCGGATATATGGATTTGATCCCCGCCGGCTCAATCTTTTAATCCGTCCAGAACTTTCAGCACATCTTCATTCTTCGGAATATCCGACATGCTGTTGCTGTAGTACGCGAAGGCGATTTTGCCGTCTTTGCCGATCACGAACATGGCCGGCATCAATCCGAGCTTCAGAAGCTTTTTCTGCTGGTGATAAAGATTTCCGAGTTTTGCATCGGGATCGGGGATACCCGTGAAAGGCAACTTATATTCCAACCAGAAAGATTTCATTTTCATCGCATCATGTCTGGCGACAACCACGATCTGTGCATTGCGTTCGGTGAATTTTGCATAATCGTCACGCATCTGCACGAGATGCTTGCGAGAATACGGTCAACCGAAGCCGCGGAGGAAGATCAGGACCAGTGGATGATCTTTATAAATGGCTGAGGATTCGATGGCCTGATCATCGAAGGTTTTTGCCTTAAAAGCCGGCGCGTCATCGTTTGGTGCAAGCAATTGGTCCCCCTGTACTTTCAGTGGAATAGTCAGCACAAGACAAATAGCCATAATAATAGGAAAATATCTCATGAGGTTAATCACCGCCTATCCATTGGTTTTAGCGCGAATTGAAAATGTCATGTGAATCAGATCGGAATCCTGCAGGTCCGATTCCGTCTTAATGTGATGAAATCCTGCGGTATGAAAAGCATTTATCGTTTGTTTTTGCAGTAATTTCGCTTTCTCTTCCAGGTCTTTGCCTTCGTAGGAAAGTGCCTGATCAAATATATGTACTCTGCCGCCGGGTTTCATGGCCGAGTTCAGCGATTTTAAGCAATTCATTCCATCAACCTCACTGCCGTTGTAAAAATGATTTCGAATGAGCAAAGCAAGGTCCACGGATTTTGACGGCAATTTCGTATCCCACATCGCGGAATGGATTGTCAAAACTTTTTCCTTGTCGGGATATCCCAGTTTATTCAATGCATATTGAAGCAATTCAAGGGAATCCGCGTTGATATCCACCGCGAACAGTTTTTGGAAAGGAATTCCCTGTTCGAGAATTTCCATTTCAAAATAGCCTGTCCCCGCGCCGATATCGGCGATGACCGCCGATGGATTGATCGGAACCGACGCAAGAACACTTTTCATGGCTTTATTACTGGTGCAGGAAGAAAAACGTTCTTTTTTTTCAGCCATTTTATCAATGGCGCTTTTTATAGAGGCGACCCCCTTTTCGAGTTCATCCGGCTTGAAATGAAGGCTCGCCGGCATTGGGCATTCCGGATAAGCGGAATGTGGTTTCTCATCGTGGGAAGTATTCGACGCCTGAGGCGTATCGGGCGTATCCGGCGTGGATTCGACTTCCGGTACATTTTTCTCAGGCCTGTCGGTGTTATGATTGCAAGACAAAACTGTAGCAATTACACATAGTTGCAGAATGCATAGAAGAACGGTTTTTCTCAATTTCACGACATCCCTCGATGATAGCGTGTATCGACTTTCGACGTCATTCGCCGGAGAAATATCTTCTTCTGACTCCTGCGAAATCCAAATCCAGGGTTTGTCCTCCGAATTCAATAATTGTCCGTTCCGATCCGAATTCGGTCTGGCTGTAGGCGTTGTCCCAGCGCGCGTACGGGCCGATGTCAACATTTATACCTTCTATTACAAAGGGGCCGTCCCAGGCAACCGTAGCCAATCCCTGGCTGGGCGAGTTGTATTCCACGCCGTCTTCGCCCACGGTGACCGAGGCGTTTTCGATGTCGGCCATGAACTGCTCGAAGGAACCGTTGTCGTCGGCGCATCCCAGTTCCACGATCCAGACATTGGAGATGCCGTCGGCGATCAGTTCATATGTGCTTTCCGGTTCCGTATCGGCCCAGGCCGTCGGCAGATCCGAATACAGAGCAACGTAGCTGTCGCCTTTGGCCCCGAAGGTCCATTTCCCCGACTGGGTCCATTCATCCATTGCCCAGGTCGGGAAATGCGCGTGCGTGTAGGAAATGAAAATCAGGTCGTCCAGAAGAGGGATTTGCCTCCGCTGATATTGAATAATTCCGATGTTTTCGAAAAAAGTCGCCCTCGGAAACCATCCACCGGTCCAGTCGCTGGCCAGGTAGTCCCCGGCCAGGCCGCCGGGATACGTGGTAAAAACGTTGGCGTCCGCGTCCAGCGTGGCCTGCCAGATATGCTGCTGCCCTCCCCAAAGGCCTTTGTTGTAATCCTGCGCGCCGGAGAGCTGATAATCCGGCGTCCGATAGGTGTAGGTGTTGACCGATTCCAGGGCGGGACCACGGGTCATTTCGTCCAGGGCTGCCGGGACGATTTCCAGTAAAGGACTGCCGACCAGAAAACTTAGGAAAGAAAGGGTTTCGAACAAGAAGCCGTTGGTTTCCCACATATTGTAGTCGTCGACCATCTGAAAAGTACCCGGCAGAACCTTGCTGGCGGCGTAGGACGAAAGACTCCACCAGAAAGTGACGTCCTCGTGGCTTTCATAGCCGACTCCCCAGTATGGACCATCGTCGATATCGATGCTGTCTCTTTCCCGGTGTTCGTTCCAGTCCAGGGCGTCTTCGGCGATATCTTCCAAAATCGGGCTTGGCCAGTATTTCGTGCTCGACGCAAGGGCGACTCCGGAAAAATTGGCGCCGGTATCGTATTCCCCGATGCCGAGCATGACCCAGGCGGCTTCGTCGGTGGAATCGTTGCTGCCTTCGATGAGCTTGCTGGGATAGGTGCGCCCGTGGGTGGTGGCGTAGGCGTCCTTGAAATAGTTGTTGGCGAAATCGAAGGCCATCACGTCCAGGAGCATGGCGGCCTGCGTGGAGATATCCTCATCTTCGGAAAAATCGACAAGGTTGGTCAGCGCCGGGATGTCTTCGTTGAAATACACGTTGGAATGCCACTCCACGAAACCGATCTTTCCCCGCCAGGCAAGCCATCGGCGGATCATGGGAAGGGCGTGGTCAATATGCTCTTGCCCCGTCATGTTCGCGTTGGGGAATATTTCATTTGGGTAAAGCTGCCCGGCTAAAAGCTCCGCCGAGTGAAAGAGAATCTGGTGATTTTCCGACCAGAAGCACATCTCGTCTTCGTTCGGCTCGTCCATCCAGTATTTGAAATTTAAAAGGGCGTCTTTGATCTGCTGCATGGTTTCCGCGCTGATTGCCGGATTGTCGCCGTGCAGATAGAGAAAACGCAGCAAAGAGGCCAGATCGAAATCCGCGCAATCCTCACGGTTGTTCATTTTATTGCAGGTATTGTCGATGGCGTCTTCGTCGATGGCGTCATAGCCCATGGTCAGCTTGCAAACTTGCGCGTGCATGTTGCCGCCGTTTTCGGCGCATTGCTCCAGGTATTCTTGCTGGCGCGCAAGGTATTGTTCCGAAGGTAAAAGGGGATCTCCAGGATCCGTGTCATCGTCAAGATCGTCGTTCAGGTCGTCGTCGGCGTCGTCATCCGCATCGTCGTTGACATCGTCGTCGGCGTCGTCATTTACATCATCATCGGCATCGTCGTTCGCATCGCTGTCATTGTCGTCGTCATCGTCGTCGCCGCAACCGACGGCAAGGCTGAAAATCAGCAAAGAAAAAATGATAAATTTAACGGACTGTTTCATGCCGGCCCCCTTTGCGTGTATTATACGTCAAACCCGCAATCACTCAATGATGGGGTGTTGAAAACTGAAGAATTCTATGGCAAATACCGACGAACCTGACAAATCTCTAACGATTAATCGGCAAATTGATACGGGAGATTACGCATGCGTGGATTAAACGGATTGAAAATTATCGTTTTTCTGCTTTGTCTGGCCCTTTTCACGGCCTGGTTATCAGCCGGCTGCGGCGATGACGATGACGACAGATCGACCGAAGGCGGCGAGGTAGATGACGACGATGATATGGGCGATGACGATGACGACGAAGAGAATCCCTTCGCTCCCGGCGGCGGCGATCCGCTGAACTGGTCCGCGCCCTTGTCCGTAGCGACCGGAAACAGCCAAACGCCATCCGTGCGCGTGTACGACGCGGATACGATTCATGCCGCGTATTACAAGCCCGTGACCGGGGAACTGGTCGACGGATATCTCAACTGGGTCGTTATCAGCGACGATGAAAAAACGGTCTCCGAGCCGAGTTATGTTACGGCGGAAGCTTATAAGGCGACCTGGCTTTACGATGGCGATGATATCCAGCTGATCGCCACGAGAGCCCGGCGTCATGTGCTGGTCACAGGCAAGGTCGGTGAAGATGCCTGGGTGGAAGTCGACGGCGTCGACAGCGAGAATACCGGACAGGGCTCCCTTAAGCGAACCGCGGCTTTGACGCAGGACTCCTACGGACGCCTGCTCATGGCTTTCGGCTACGAAAAGGACGGGACAGGCGATCAAACCAGGGTTTCGTATCTTGTGGACGGGCAGTGGCAGACGCAATTGTACGTCGGCGGCGGCATGCCGGCGGGAGTGTACTTCGTGACGGACACGCGCGTGGTCGTCCCTTCCGATGAAGCCCTTTACGTGAGCGAAAACAGCGGCGTCGATTTTGATGATGTGGGTTCAGGCTCGATGGGGACGACGCCGATTCGCGCCGCGGACGCCGATATGGGATCGGACGGCTCGATTTGGATGGTCGCAGTGCGGGATTGGGACACCGGCTATCGCCTGACCTTGATCAAGGGCGCCGGCGAGGCAACCGAATGGGATAATCCGCTTTGGGTCTTATGCGATAGCGATCAATTCATAACCGATCCGAAAGTCGCCGTTGACGGCGACCTGATTGTGGCCGCCTGGTGCGAGGCAAGCGGCGAGCAGGTCGGCGATGAATACAAAATGAATTTGAAGTACATGGCGAGTCAGGATGGGGGAGAGACCTGGTCCGACGCACAAGTCCTGGCGCCCCTGGCCCTGGGAGTCTACGGTTTGGGCTACGACGTCGACGCGAACGCGGGACGGGCGGCGGTGATTCTTCATTCGGAAAATGAGGGTGACTTTGACGGGGGAATTTATCTTTTCACCGCGTCCTTCGAAGCCGGCTGAGGCCGAATCGTAATTATTATTACGGATTCGTTTCGTTTGTCTGCAAAGCATTGATATCAATTTGTATTTTTTTATGTCTTCGTGATCTCGTCCGAAGTTGAGCAAACGCAAAGGGTCCACCCATGAAACGATTCCTTCAAACGACCGTTGTTTTCCTGGTTCTGACGCAGGCGTCCGCGCTTTGGCCCTGCGGCATGAACACGCATTCGGAAGTGTCCGTCCGCGCGCGCTGGTTTTTCGACGGCGGAGCCCATCCCGATATTAAAGGATGGCTTCAAAGGTATGAGAGCGCGCTTCAGGCCGGCTCCCCCTTTCCGGATTGGGGATACGCTTCCGGTCATCAAAACGAGTCCGACGTCGCGCATGGAAACAACTTTATGAAAACGGCGGCTCAGTACATATACGAGACTTATCCCCAGCCATGGGACAATGAGGAAACGCAAAAGCTGGCGGTTTTTATGCTGGGAATTGTTTCTCACAATATGGCCGATACGAACTACCATCGGAAGGCCGGCATCGCCGAAGGTTTTATCGAAGCCATGGCATATCAGGATTTTGGCGGCGCTTATTCACCGGCCCACACCATTGCGGATACCGGCGGCGAGATGATGATTTCCTATCAGCAGGATATGTCGTGGCATTCCTGGTCCTATTACTTCCCGGTTGACGATATGGCCGAAGTTTACGCCAGATATTACGGCGACGACCACGTGACGGTGGAAATGCTTACAGACGGTACGCAAATGCTGGCTCTGGGCGGCGTCGCCGGGCGGCTGGCCGGCTGGATTGTCGCACCGTTTATTATGGGACAATCGCAGTTTCTCACCGAGCAGTTCCAGGATTATTTCCTCGGCGGTCTGGACGACATGGGCGTATGGACCCAGTGGCAATGGGAAACGTACGTCGACTACATGGAAAACGGCGTGCCGACAAGCGCCGTCGCCGATTTGCCGGAAGCCGACCTTGCGGACGATGTCCAAAAGGAATTGATCGAACTGGGAAAGTGGCTTTGGCAAACCGGGCTTTTGGACGTGCAGACAACGCGCACGCCCCGTGGCGTGATCCACGAGATTCGCTATTACGGCGAGTTGCCTGACGCGCCAAAAGCAAACAAGGCCGATTTTATTCCCGGCGATATCAATGATTCCGTCAGACTGTATTCGGAAACGGCCTATGCCGACGCCGGGCAAAGCCTGGCCGACGGGGATTTCAACGGCGACGGTTTTGCGGATCTGGCGATCGGCGCACCGGGACACGGCGGCAACGGCGACCCGCAAAGCGGGAGGGTTTACGTCGTTTTCGGAGGCCGTGATGTCAACGGTCATGAGGAACTGGCGTTATCCACGCAAAGCGTGGACGTGATTCTAGCCGGTTCCGAAGTTTACGGGCGATTCGGCTATTCCTTGGCCGTTGTGGATCTGAACGCCGACGGTCGCGACGATCTGGCCGTTTCGGCTCCCGCGGTCGGAGGCGACGCCTGGCAATATAGGGGCAAGGTTTATGTTTTCTTTGCCGATGAATCGGGGATTTCGACCGAGCCGGACCTAGTGATCAGCGCGCAGGACAATATCACGAACCTTGGATGGCGCCTGGCTTCCGGTGATCTTGACGGCGACGGCGCACGCGATCTGGTCATCGGCTCTCCCTTCGCGAAATCCGGCGGCAGGCAGCGCGGCAAGGTCGACGTTTTTCTTTCCACTTCCGCATATCCCGCAGGAAGCGAACTGACGGAAGACGACGCGGACAGCGTCCTTTATGGCCAGAGCAATTTCGAATGGTTCGGATATGCTCTGCAGGTTGCCGAATCGGCAGGCGGCGAAAACTTTCTTGTCGTCGGCGCGCCGGCCTATCGCATGAACGACGCGCCGAATGCCGGGCGGCTTTACGGCTACAGATTCGCCGATCTGACGGGCGATGATCCGCGGCCTTATTTCACTTTGACCGGCGATACGGCTTTCGCCAAATTCGGCGCTCATCTTCTATATGACGACGTCGACGGCGACGGAATCGCTGAACTCGTCGTATCCGCGCCCACCCAAAGCGGCGAGGGCGGCAAATTCGCCGGCGCTCTTTGGGCCTATGAAATCGACTCTCTGGCGGGAAATGTCTTCGTGCAAAGCCTGTCGCCCAAAATGCATTTGCAGGGCGACGCGGCCTACGCGCGCTTCGCCTGGCGCGCCGCGGCGCACGATTTCAACAAAGACGGCCTGAACGATTTCGTCGTCACGCAGCCCTATCTGAATACCGATGCGGGCCGCGAGGCGGGCGCCGCGCACCTGCTGATGTCCGGCGGCCAAAACGGGCAGGCCGCGCTCACTTCCAAATGGGATATCCCTTACGATCACGACAAATCGCTATTCGGCGCCGCCGTCGCTTTTCCCGATATCAACGGCGACGGTTTCGCGGATCTGGCCGTCGGCGCGCCGAGAGATCATCGCTACGCGCGCATCGGCGGGGCTGTGACAGTGCTGGTGACGCCGACGCCGAAAATCACGGAAGCGTGGCCCCCGACCCTCGTTCGCGGCGGTTCGTCCATTCTCCAAATCCGCGGCAAAGGCCTGCGGGAGGGAGATGCGCAGATTCAGGTCACGCAAGACGGCTTCACTCTCGGCGGCGGCATTGTTGAACAGGCATCCGACGGGCGGAGCGTGAAACTGCGCCTGGATATCCCGGCCGATGCGCCGCTTGGATATTACGATGTGCGCGTTGCGGGAACTTTTTCCAACGCAGTAAAAACCGCCGCCTTCGAATGCCTGGACGGAAATTGGGACGAACCTCACGTCGGCGATGACGACGATCACGATGATGATCAGGATTCGATTGAAAGCGACGGTCCCGCCGCCAAAGGCGACGACGACGATGATGACAATGACTCCTGCGGCAAGCTATGAGCTTGACCAAATACACCTGGATAGCGTCGAGAGCGCGTCATATATTCGCGTGGAGACGAAATCCGGCAATTCTGCCCATAAATGAGGCAAGCTATGAGCTTGACCAAATACGCCGCAATCGTCACGCGAAGACGGGGAATCCTCAGGGGGATGCGTAATCAAGTAAGTCTGCCACTGGAAGCCTCTAGCTATGAGCTTGACCAAATACGCCGCAATCGTCACGCGAAGACGGGGAATCCTCAGGGGGATGCGTAATCAGGTAAGTCTGCCACTGGAAGCCTCTAGCTATGAGCTTGACCAAATACGCCGCAATCGTCACGCGAAGACGGGGAATCCTCAGGGGGATGAGTAATCCTATTTAAGGAGAATCAATGCTAAGTGAAATTAACTTGCGCGAAATTGCCGAACTTACCGGCCCGGACAGGGCTTTTTTGAGCCTTTATTTGAAAGACCACCGGTCTCTCAAATCTCTGGAACACCGCATTCGCGACGCCGAAAAGCTGGTGCAGGCAAACGAAAGCGAAGCGCAATACCTTGCCGAGAATCTCAAGCTGATCCGAGGCTATCTTGCGGAGCATGAGAAATTCAAAGGCAGCCTGTGCTTGCTTTCCTGCTGGGCGCTGGACTATTTCAGAGCCGAAAGCCTGGATGTGGAGCTTCCCGACCTGCTGGTCGTGGATTCGTCTTTTTATATCCGTCCCCTGGCGGAGTTGCAGGACGAATATGAAAACTACGTGGTCGTCGTAGCCGACAATACGAAAACGCGCATCGATTTCGTTACCGCTACGCGATCCGAAACCGAGGGGCAGATCAAGGGAAAGATCAAGAACCACGTTCGCAAAGGCGGATGGTCTCAGCAGCGCTACGAACGGCGCCGGGACAAGCAACTTCATCATTACGCCAAGGAAATTTCCGAGCATCTCAAACGCCTGAACGATCACGAAAAATTCGACCGGATCATCATGGTCGGTTCGTCGGAAACCATCGCCGAAATTCAAAAAGCCCTGCCGCCTGATATCGCTTCGAAAGTCGTCGGGACCAAGGCGCTGAACGTCGGCGCCGGCGACAAAGAAATGGAAAAAGAGATTCTCGATCTTTACGAGCAGGCGGAAAGGCAGGCGGAGCAGTCCCTGTGGAGCCGGATTCAAAGCGAATATCTGCGTCACGGCCTCGCGGCGGTGGGCGCCGACAACGTGATCGAAGCCGCGGAAAACGGCCGCGTCGAAACCGCCGTCATCAACCGCAACGCGAAATTTGCCGGAAGGCGGTGCCGGGATTGTGAAAAGCTGTTTGCCGGAACATCGGAAAAATGTCCGCGCTGCGGGTCGACTTCCGTGTTTGAAGTGGATCCGGCCAATGAAATCGCGGAGCTTCTGGTTTTAAGCAGCGCGCAGATCGAGTTTGCCGATCCGATCCCCGAACTTGCCAAAGTCGGGGATGTCGCCGCCTTGCTTCGCTATTGAAGTATTAACAGGCCGTCAGGAACCGCAACCGCCGCTGGAATCGTCATCGTCATCCCCGTCGGCGACGGGGTCGGGGCTTAAAATCGAATCCTGATCGTCGTCATCGTCGCCGCCGGTATCGTCGTCGTCGACTGGCTCGACGCATTCCCCGTTTTCCTCATCGCAGATTTCATCTTCTTCGCAGGGATCGCCCAAACTCGCACAATCCTGGATTTCTTCGTCGCACGCTTCTTCGCCGTTGCAGAAAATTCCGTCGTCTTCGCACTCGGGGATATAACGATGATCGCAGGCGTCGATTTCATCGTTGCAATACTCGGCGCCGTTGCAGAAGATTCCGTCATCCCGGCATTCCGGGGCGTTGCGGCGCGAGCATTCCTGTTCCTGCTCGTCGCAGAATTCCTCGCCGTTGCAATACAACCCGTCGTCGCCGCAATCGGGTTCGTTAATGTGCGAGCATTCATCGTTCACGTCGTCGCAATACTCATAGCCATTGCACCAGATTCCGTCGTTGGGGCATTCGGGAGCGTTCAAATGGACGCACATGTCGGCGGCTTCATCGCAGGATTCCTCGCCGTTGCACCATAACCCGTCGTCGGAGCAGTCCGGCGGATTGAAGCTGGCGCAGTCGTCGGCGTCCTCATCGCACGCTTCGGTTCCGTTGCACCACAGGCCGTCGGAGGGGCATTCGGGCGCGTTCTGGTGATCGCATATATTGTCATCTTCGTTGCAGAACTCGTCGCCGTTGCAATACAAACCGTCGTCGGAGCAGTCCGGCGGCGTTCCGGGCACGCACTCGTCATTACCCTCGTCGCACGAGTCGGTTCCGTTGCACCAGAGGCGGTCGTCCTCGCAAGGGCTCTGCCCGGGCATGCAGAATCCGCCTTCGCAGGTCTCCACGCCGTTGCAGTAAAATCCGTCGTCGCATTCCGGACTCGCCTCGCACGCGGTCGGCCATCCCCAGACCTGGATGTTGTCGATCATCCACCACCAGTCGTAATAGGCGTTGTAGTAGTGGAAACGCAGTTGCACGGTGTCGAAATCGTACGGTGACAAGTCGATGGTCGTATACCCGTCGACTCCCGTACCCGTGTAACGGGCGACGTTCCGCCAGTCGCCGCCGTCGAAACTGATGTCGATGTCCGCCACGTCGCCGCCGTAGGTTCTGAAGGATTGCGCCAGACGCAGTTCGATGCCGCTGAAGCTGTTCGACCAGATCACTTCGCTGATCAGCTCTTCGTCCATGTCTTCCCAGACCATGTCCGAGTCGGCGATCATGAAAGTGTTTTCCATGTATCCCGACGAACGCCCGCCGGGATTTTCATCGGTCCAGGTCGTGGCTCCGCCTCCGTTGACCATGGTCCAGGGATGATCCCACTTGGCCTCATCCTCCCATGTTTCCTGCCAGATCAGGCGCGGTCCCTGGGGCTGGGCCTGCATCTCGACAAGGTTGTCTTCCTGATTGTGAAGCGCGTCGGTGGCGCGAACCACGTAGAAGTAGGTCACATAATTGAGCAAATCCTCGTCCGTGTATTCGCAGTTCGTGGTCTGGGCGATGGGCGCATTCAAATCCTGCGCGCCGCTTTCCGTGGATCGATATATTTGGTAGGTGATCGGGCCGTGAAGGTCGGTCGCTTCATCCCATCCCAGGGTCGCCAGACCGTCATCGGCTTCCGCCAGGGTGAGTCCTGCGAAATCCGGCGGCGTCAGATCCACCTCGATATCCGCCTGCTTGTCGGCGGGTCCGCTTCCCGTGTCGGCGTCGTGATAGACCACGTGAATTTCATCGCCTTCCTGCACGCCGATTAGATCATCCCCCGGCGTGACATCCTGCGTGGCGGCGATCGTACCCGTAAACGCGCCGATATCCACGCCGGCTTCGGTCAGGGTCAGGATTTCCGGTCCGGCTTCCGCGGTGCTGGAAACCTCCACATCCACGCTGCCGTCGCCGGCCAGATCCGCGTCGGCGACCGTCACCATAATCGAATAGCCGTCTCCCACAAGAGAGGGCGTCGCATGCAAAAGTCCGTCGGACCCGGCGGTTGCGGCGACCAGATCGACTTGAAACGGCGCGTAGTCCTGCCCAGTGACGGTCAGGACATATTGCCCTGGTTGTGAAAGGGGCTCATCCCATGTCAAAAGCAGGGTTCCGTCGGCGCCCGTCAGCCCGGCGGCGTAATAATATCCGTCCAGGCTCAGGCCCACCAAGGCGCCTTCAACGGGCTGGCCTTCGCCGGTCGCCGTCAGGGCGTAGTAATTCGTTCCGTAAAACAAAACGCCGGTGTGATCCACGCTCAGAGGGCGCGGCAGCCCGGTCCACAGGGGCGCCGAAGCGTCGCCCATGATGTTGTATTTTTCAAAATACTCCTGGGAAAGTCCGCCGCCGCTGTAGTACTCATAAAGCTCCAGCATTCCGTAGACGGTGAACTCGCCGATCGTGTAGAAATTTCTTTCCAGGTTCGTATCGAAAATGCCGTCGAAATAGCGTCTTTCCAAAATATCGTCTTCATCCCACTGCGTGTACGTGGAAGCGCCCCAGAAAGCAAAGGCCCCGCTGGGCATGCGAACCCAGACTTCGCAAAAAGCCTCGTCGAGTTGATAGGAGCCGGTCATGCAGGCATGACTGGCCACGAAGGGGTAACTTTTATTGGACAGGCCGCGGACCTGATCCGAACTCACGGGCGGACCGTCGCCCCAACTGTCCGTCGATCCGTGGCCGCTGTAAATCAGGTAATTGAGTCCGGCGTTGACGTCGGCGATCACCTCTTCGGTCGTGGCGCCCTGCGCGTAGTATCGTTTATTCGATACGAAGCCGGCGTCGTTCAAATAACTGTCGATCACGTAATTGTGCGTGCCTTCGGAAATATCATTGTTGTCGACGGAAGCCATGAACACGGCGTCCAGAAAATCCTGGTCGTCGTCCCAGTTGCCCCATTCATAATGCAGCGTCTTGTCAACCATGTTGGCCAGATCGTCCGCGGTCCGCACGGGGAATCGGGAATAGAACATTTCCGGGAAATAGTCGTCTCCGGAAAGCGTCGCGTAATAAAGATCGGTGATCTCCACCACTTGCCAGTAGGGAATCGTATCCGTGTCTCCCACGAGCAACAGGAATACGGGAGGGATTCCCCAGTTGTCATAGGCGTCCTGAATATAGGCCTTGATTTCCTCTTTCGTTGCGCCGGTTTCATCGGTGGAAACAACGGTGACATCATAGCCTTTCTGGCCTTTCCACTGCGCCAGGGCCGCCAGATCCGCGTTATCCAGAAATTCCGGCGCGGTGATGATCAGGTATCCGCCGGGAACGCCGAGTTCGGGGACGTCGCCTGAAATCGACGGCTTCGACGCCGCTTTCATGGCGTCGTTGTTGATCATCAACTGGTCGGTGATTTTTTCCATCAGCGGATTATGCAGGGCCGCGTCGGTTGCAACGCCCACGTCGGCCGCATCGTAATCGAAACCGATTTTCACGACCATGCTTTTCGCGACTTTAAGCTTGTTCGCGGCGGCGTCGTATTGCATGGGAGCCAGTTTGACGACGGCGAAGCGCGCATCGCGCATGACGGCGATTTCGCCGATCCGCGTTTGCGGGCCGGTATAGCCCGAACGCGCATAAGCATCTACATCATAATCGAAGGCCGCCGCTTCGGCGGCGCCGGGCATTTTGTCGATGGGCGCCTGCGTGGGCCAGATAGGCGATCCGGTTCCGACTTCATCGAGATCGATAATCTCATATTCGACGGATTTGACGCTCAGGCGGGCGCCGCCCGTGGAGGGAAGGCGAATGAATCTTGTGACGACCGGCAGTTCGGGCCGGCCGACGGCGGGTTCGACGCCGCTTTCAGGCAGATAAATCCTCACAAAGCGTTCGCCGTCGCGATTTTTCATCGGAAAGAGTTTGACGGCCGAAATATCGACGGAAACCAGCACATGCTTCCCGTCCGCCTCTAAAACCGTCGTGCTCATCGGTTCGCCCGCGCTAAATTTTATGTTTTGCCCGAAGGCCGCCGTGGCCGTCAGGGTAAGGATGCAAATTATCAAAAGTCGGTAAATGCCGGATTTCATGGCGCAAACTCCCTTTGGACGCTTGTGGCGCGTCCTATTTTGTCGCCCCGAATGTGATGAATGCCCAAAATGGCAAATTGCAAAGCAAAAAACCACTTTCGATATATCACAAACATGATAAATTTGTCACTTTGCAATTCCTTGATTTTTCTTTCTTAGCAGAGTTTAAAGGGCAGGTGTTAAAGTACGGTAATTCTCGATGAACCTTTTTTTTATTGGGAAGTCAGTGCGGATATGCTAACTTTCATTCGCGTGGGCCGTGAAAAGGGCTGAAAAAGGTTTTTCTTAAGAGAATTTTCAATGGAAATCAGCAATTTATGACGTAAGTCATATCACAAAAGCTTTTAGGCTCTTAATAGCAATCACTGGGTGCGTAATAAAAACAATCATTGGAGGACTATTGCATGAAAACAACATCGATTATCGCGGCTGCTTTATTTCTGACGCTTATCGCCGCCGTCGCTTATGCGCAAACCGGCGAAACAGCCGATCTTGACGCCATTGGAGAAGCGGAAAACGCCGAGAAGTTTCCCATCTGGTCCAGCTCCGGCTCCATCGGGTATTCCGCAACGGGAAAACGCATCAACACCAACACATTGACCGGCGATTACAACCTCACGCGCCTGGGCACATGGACCAACAATATCCTCACCGGCGGCATCACTTACGGAGACGTCATGTATCCCGGCGGATCCCCGATCAAAAACGCCAATTCCTATTTCGGCAAGTACAAATTTGAAGGCTATCTGACGCGTTCCAAGAAACCTTATCTTTGGTCGTTGCTGGGAGCGCAAAGCGACGAGTTCCAGGGTTACTGGGGGCGCTACATCGCTGAGGCCGGCCTTGGTTACAGCTGGTTCGGAATCAAGCCAACTGTTCTTAAAACGGAACTTGGCTACGCTTTTGTCGATACGAACTGGATCAACAAGGTGGAACTCGAAAACGGCGAGTTGCATTACTGGGAACCGACGCACAACGGCCTGGCGCGAATCATCGCTTCGATTCCCATCAAAAGCTACATCCTTTTCGCCGAGGAAACGGTTTACCGTCACAATACTGAAGATGAAGACGACTATACCGTCGAATCGGAAACCAGCCTGTCTTTCAAACTGACCGGCAACCTGTCTTTCAAAACCCTTTACGATCTTACGTACACGAATCAGCCCGGCCTGGTCGAGGAACTTGATCCGTACGGCAACGTCGTGACCTACGATGACGACGACAATATCCTGACGCCTGAAGTGGACGGCCTGGTTCCGGCGGAATACGTGGCGTATACGTGGACCAACGCCCTGGTTATCTCCTTCTTTTAATCAATTCACCCCCAAGGAGCGCAACAATGGATATCAATCTGAAATCTCTTAGCGGACAGGAACTGACCTGGCTGAAAAAAGGCCAGGAGTGGCTGATTGAAAACGGCGCCGACTTCGTTGTGAACATCATCATCTTTCTTTTAATCATCATCATCGGGCGTTTTGTCATCAAGGGCCTGATCAAGGTCACGCGCAGGCTTTGCAAACGCTCAAGCCGCATTACGGAAACGCTGGAAAATTTCCTCGTCAGCGTCGTCGGAAAAGTCCTCTGGGTCGTTTTGCTCATGGTGGCCTTGCCGCGTCTGGGAATCGACATTGCTCCGCTGATCGCCGGTCTGGGCGTCACGGGTTTCATCGTCGGTTTCGCCTTCCAGGAATCCCTGGGGAATCTGGCGGCGGGCCTGATGCTGCTGCTCAACGCTCCTTTTAAAATCGGCGATTATATCGAAGCCGGTGGGCACGCGGGCGCCGTCAAGGAACTCAATCTGATGGCCACAACCTTGCTGACGCCGGACAATAAAAAGATCGTCATCCCGAACAGGGGAATCTGGGGCGGCTCCATCGTGAATTATTCCGCCATGGATACGCGCCGCGTGGACATGACCGTGGGCATTTCCTATTCCGCCGACATCGGCAAAGCCATCGAGGTCATCTCCGGCAGGCTGAAGAATATTCCGCAGATTCTCCCCGAACCGGCGCCGATGATCGAACTGGTCGAGATGGCCGATTCATCTTTGAACCTCGTGGTCCGGCCCTGGGTGAATACCGCGGATTACTGGGATGTATTTTTCGCCGCCAACCGAAGCATCAAGGAAGGCCTGGACGAAGCCGGCATCGAAATTCCCTTCCCGCAGGTGGATGTTCATCATCACGGAAACAGCGGGCAGGCATAAATACGAATTCCGACGCTTTGGCGACAATGACGGCGGGATCATGGAAACGTCCATGATCCCGCTGCTGTCTATATTTCAAAGTCGGCGGCAATCCTTAAATTGAAGTCCGCGATTTTTAGACATTATCCTCCGCATCCGCATCCCTGGTCGTCATTGTCGTCATCGTCTCCGTTGCTGCCGCCGACCTGTGCTACCCACTGGCCGATTCCGCAGGTGTCGTAAGCGATTTTGAAGAAACCGCCATCGCCCCAATCGGTTCCCCAATTATTCTTGGCGATCCAGGCGCCCTCGGAATCGTCCCATCCGATCAGCAGAACGAAGTGGTCGGCGACATAGTCGCCCTCGCACTTGTACACGCCGCCGGAGTAATCCTCGAACTCCGAATGCTCGTGGAACCAGGCCGTAACCGGCCCTTTCATCAGGGCGCGCTTGATGTCGTCATCCTCGGCCTTGTCTTCGTCCACCCAGGACCAGACGGGAATCTTGGTGACGTTCTTTTCCCAATCGTCGCACCGATTGCAGGATTCCTGCTCCCCTTCATACGGAAAGCAATCCTCCGTAGGTAAGCCGGTGTCGCGTATGAAGTCCAGCGCTTCGCCCATGTCGCCGCCGCACGTGCAATTTCCGTCGCCGCTGCAGGAAATGAGCGTTTGTTCTGAAAGATCGATATCGGGATCGGCGATGTTGTTTTGAATCGCATACCAGGATTCGGTCATCCCCGCCGCCGCGAACGCCCAGCAACTCGCGCATTCTCCCTCATTGCCCGGCGGCGTGACGAAGTTGTCGCCGTTGTCTCGCCAGTCGAGGGAGGAAGGCAGGTCGCTCGAATCCGTCGCCGACAGCAGGAAGGTCATCAGAATGAGTCCCGTCGCAACCATGATAACACTCGACGAAGTTCCTTTCGCTTTCATATGTGTCCTCCGCTGTCGCCGGTCATGGAAGAATGATCCGACTCAGTCCGACAGGTTGTCGTAATATTCATTCAGGAACATCGCCGCCCTGGTGGCATTTCCTACGAAGGCGTCAACCAATAAGATGTTCGGAAAAAGCGATTTTGTTATCTGATTGGAAGTATCTTTCGAAGTCGCCAATTCGTATATCTCGGCGTATAGATGCGGAATGGCGTGGGCGGACAGATCGAGAATGTTTTTTTCACAGCCGGATGCGTCCGTGTCGCTGAGCGTCAGGGTCCAGGAAAGCAAAAAGCCTTGATCCCAGGCATGATTGGCCGAATCGAGCATCAAGTCGATCTGATCGTCCCTCATGGTGTCATAATCTTCGGTATCGGAATAACTATCATGAAGATAAAAGCCATAGTCCATGGAATATCCCCACTGATATATTCCTCTTTCATGGTCCTCGATGTTTTGAACAACCAGAATAATGTTTCCGTTTTTGCCGTCCGGTCCCATGGCCAGTATTTCGTTGACTGTTTTCTTTCTGATATCGCAATCTTCAGTGCTGCTGGTGGTGCATTTAACCAGATGCCCCATCATGTCCAGATTATCCGCAAATTGGTAGGCAATAGTCTGTTTCGCGGTATTCGAGCACGAACCGTCGTTGCCCAGCCCCGGATATTCCATGCAGTTCCAAAGCTTCAGAATGACCACTTCCTGGGAATGGGAATCATCGCTGAAAAAATCGTCCAATGCATCGACAACGCTTTCCCATCCTTCGCCCATACATCCCATATTGGAGCCGGCTACGTGTGCGGCATGGCCCAAGCCCCACTCAAAGCCGTCGTCGCTGCTGTGCGCCATCGCCCGAAGGTCGAAATACCTCGATCCTTTTTCCAACTGATAGGCGACATTCCCTTTCTGCGTAACCGTATTGCAGGAATATCCGTAATAGCAGTTATGCTTGTCGTCTTCGTTCATGGCCGAGTCATGAGATCCGGGCAAGGCTATTTCGAAAAGTGTTCTGTCCCCGATGACCGAGTTCATATTTCCCATCCAGCTGTCCAATTGAGTGTATTTCGGTTCCAGGTAAACGGGGGCGAGGTAATCGTAGAACCTGCCCCAGTTGTCGTTATAAGTTTCCGACTGCATCGTGCCGGCATGGGAAACGTGCTGGATGAAAAAGTATTTGTCCGTGTTTTCGCCGACAATGTAGAACCTATCGTTCGGCGGGTAGTAATAGTGAGTTATGGTTTTGTAATAGTTATGCCATGTGCCGTTGCCAGTTTCGAATCCAGTATCGTCCATTCCACCGGCGTTGTCTATTCTGGCAAGAAACCATGGACCGTAATAATGAGCATCCGATGCGTGGTAATCGTGCCTGTGGCCGAAAAGATATGTCTGATCCGGCGCCCTGTAAGAAGTGGCGACCTGCCAGCCGTGTCCCCAGTGCCCGCTGTCTTTTCGCCATAATTCGCCGTCAGTGGTGATGCAGTCCGTAATCCAGTAATGATCATTGTCGTCGATGGTATGGCCGAAAAAGCACGCCCTGTCGTCCTTATCCAAAGGTATCGGTGTAATTGTATCGTAAAAATATGCGGCGGTTCCGTGGTCGGTCTCGTGGCCGAGGATTCCACCGGATTTGATTTCCTGTACGAACCACCAGTTGTCGTTGGAACTGTCCTGCGCAAAAATGAACGTCTTGTCGGCAAACATCAGGGGAATAAGCGTGTTGTATTTGTAAGCCCAGGAGCCGCGGTCGGTCTCAAGACCCATTTCGCCGGACACATGGATTTGTTGGATAAAATACTCGTACCTGCCGTCGCTCTTGTTTCCGTGCCCCATGATAAACTGCTCGCCGTCGACAGTGAAATAGGTCATAACATCCCACTTATGACCATAGAATCCGCGGGTCATCTCGCCGGAAATCAATTTGTCGGTAAGCTGCTGCGTGAAATATGTGGAATCGCTTTGGTTGTAGCCGAACAAGGCGACTCCGTCGGCCAGGCGGTCCGGAGCGCCTCCAGCCGAAGGACCTTCATCCTCGTCATCGTCATCGTCACCGTTGTCGCAAGCGATGCCAGCAAAGACCAAAAGGGAGGAGATTGCGATGAAAGCCCATGCCGCTTTGCTGGATAGTTTCATGGAGTTCTCCTTTCAAGAAAATTCGACCACGCTGCCTTTGTGTTCGAAAATGATACATCTCAAGGTCTTTGAACTGAAACGAGGTCGATCGTGTAAATGTACGGCCAGCATTTGCCGGTGACGACCAGTTTGCCATCCTTGTCGGAAGTAATCCCGTTCAAAACATAAGGATACTTCAGTTTTTCGGGCTCGGGATTCAAGCCGGTCAGGTCGATCCAGCCCGTCACCTTTCCCGATTCCGGATCGATGCGCGCGATCAAATCGGACTGCCAGATGTTCGCGTAGACCCGTCCGTCGACGTATTCCAATTCATTCAGCCAGCCGATCGGCCCACGGTCGTCATGAACGATTACGTACCCGGTCTGCTTCTTGTCCTTTGGGTCCAGGAACAACAACGCGGCCGAACCGTTGGACATGATCAACCGTTTGCCATCCTGGGTCAGCCCCCAGCCCTGGGAAGGGTAGTGAAAGCTGCTTTTCTTCTCGAAAGTGTCCTTGTCGTAAGTGAAACCTGTGTTCGATTTGTAGGTGAGTTGGATGATCTCGTTCCCGAAAACGGTAAGCCCTTCTCCGAAATGGAGCGGAGAGGTCTCCATCTTCTTGACCACAGCGCCGTTTTTCGGATCGATCTTCTGAATGTGGGATTTACCATACAAACCGGTGCCTTCGTAGAGAAAACCGCCGGTAAGGATCAAGCCCTCGGTGTAGGATTCCGTGTCGTGGGGAATTTTCTTTACGACTTGGAAGGTGTAAACCGGCACAGTTGTCTGTTTGAGAACGTAATCACGCGAAACCTGGTCGTATGACTTTTTGCTGCTAGCCTCGTCGTACTTGTCGGCAAATCCAGTAGCTGCAACAAGCAGTAGAAAAATGACTGTGATGGGGATCAGACTCGTTCGACTCATATCATATCCTCCTGTCGATTGTCGAACATGGTCAGGTCAACGGTCTCTCTATTTTTATCGCCGATTATTTACATCCTTACTGTGACAGCGTGAAATACAGGTCGTTTATGTACATATGTTGGTTTCCTTCCCAGTGGTGCCAAGCGTCGACATCACAATAGGAGTTTTGCCAGTCCGCCTCCGCCCTGCTGCCCAAGGAAATATAAAACAATTGGTCGTGGACCATTCCGACAGCAAGCCCACTCTTGTAGTTGACCGGCCCGCCTGAACTGTAGTCGTTTGCATGGAAGCTGACCCCGTGTTGGTTGTCGCACTGAAGCCATATATATGATCCCCACCAGCGGGTTCCCGGAGTGGCGCCTGAGATCAGGGTTCTGACTACATCGATGTCGTAGTTGGCGGTCAGGATCAGCGAATCGTCTCCAGCCCAGTAATAGCTTCCGACGTTTGCATATTCCTCTCTGAAACCTCCCAACACATGGAAATAGTCATCGGGGTCCAAATAACGGCTGGGCCATGCATTGACATTTATAGTGTTATTAGTCTGAGTCCATGCCCCCGACGGATTAATCGTGTCGACCGGCTCTCCGCCCAAGTCATAACCCACAAATTGCATTTTGCTTTTCTCGTCATGCGTATGCTGGAGATACCAATGCCCTTTGTTTAGGGCGGGCGGATGCTGGATGTCCAGAGCGTGACCGTATGTTATTGATTTATCGCCGTCTTCCGGAACAAGACCCTTTGGATTGTATTTCCCTACTTTTACTGGAAAGACGGCGCGCTGTAAAAAATCATTGCGGTATGTATAGGCCTCATCTATCAATTCCCCAGATGTGTTATAAACACTGGAGTAATATTTGCTGTACAGTATCGAGGTTGCCTCGCTGACTGTGCCTGCTTCGATGTATGTACCAAATAAATTTCCGGGATGGAACTGAACATAGGGACTTTCGGACAGTTTGTTCATCGTATGAGTATCGGTCAGTTCATAAACAGGTACGAAATATTCTGTTTGCCCCGATGGTTTATAAATCATTCTTTTACAGGGAGCCGCAAAGTAATTGTCATTAAACGTATCTGGGTAGGATTTCACTCTCTCCGGACTGCCTACAACGCGATATACCAGCAGTTCCTGTCCGTCCGCTTCGGTGGTCGGGTCAGGCCTGTGCAACGGCGACAGCCATGCCGCGGTGAGGTCCGCTCTCCAGAAGATCGTATCGGAATCGGGTACAAAATCCGTTAAGCTTTTATGTGGGTAGGCCGAAAGAGCCACAAAATATTCCACCGCTTCCAGAAAGTTTTCCACCTGATCTTTGATGTGCGCCACGTACCACTTCATAAAATAAGGGGCATCCTGCGTGTAGCCGGGTATGGTGTGGCCGCTTGCCTCCCGGTATCTTAACGCTTCGACCATCAAGGTGGCTGCCCAGGTCTCATATCTGAGAACCGAGCCGAAGTAGTTTTCCAGTACGTAATAATAATTGAGCTGGTCGCCGTTGGCGTAGGCCTTTAGACCGGCAGTATCGGCAATAGCCCTTAAAACGCTGTCTGAAAGTCCGCTTTCACCGGTAAGGGCATTGTGTATGCCGACAAGCTGAGGAAAAACCCCATTCGAGTTATCGAGAATGTCTGTAGCAAGGCCGTGAAGCACCGCGTCGTCGGTAATCCACGTTCCAGTGTCATTTTGCAGACTAGTATAGTTTTCATAGTAGGCTTGTATCTGGTTCGTATAAGGCAGCAACCCCTGCTGTATAACGGTTTTTTCAATATCGCTGGTGTAAATTGCCATCAGTTTTTCGATTTGACTTAGCTGTTGGGCAAGATTATCGAGTTTGGCCTCGATGTCTAAAAGCAATGATTTCATTTCTGCCAGGTCGTCCAGTATTTCCTGGTCGGGATCCGGCCCGCCTCCGAAAATCGCAGACATAATCAATCCGGCAGTCTCATCTCCGATAAGATCGGCAAAAGGAATTTCTGCGCCTTCCAACAGAGCTGTAAGTGCAGTGGTCGCTCCTGCCGAAGCAAGATCGTGAGTTATATCGTCGCCGCCCAGTACACCGTTATCGTCGTCATCGTCGTCATCTCCACAGGAAGTTAGTGGAAGCGCCACAACCGAAATGAGGAGGGCAAGCAAGATACTAATTCGGAACATCCACGTTTTCATGTGATCTCCTGTGTAAAGCTGCAAGTGAGCCTGCTAAAGATTACCTTCCGAATAAAAATGACTACCTGAGGGAAATACTGTCACCGGCGCCTGAATCAAACAAGAGACAAAAATCTACAAAAGGTATTTTAATGTAGACAAAAATCTACAGTATCTGATTTTTTATTAATATTGAGGAGGCGTGGTGGAGGGAAGGACTCTGTTTTAACCCAGAAATCCGTTGTCTTTGCCGAATTCAATGATATCCGGGATACTAACAAGCCCTAACTTGATCTTGATTCGCTGCACATAGGTATTAATCGTGCTTTGGGAAAGATCCATGTCCAAAGCGATCTGTTTGGAACGTTTTCCCAGGGTCAGCCCACGAACGACCTGAAGTTCCCTGGTGCTCAGTAATGCTTCCGGATTTTTCGCCAAATCGATTTCATGCTCTAGAAGGTATTCCGCAAGTTCTCTGGTGATATACCTCTTCCCGGTGGATACAACGCGAATAGCTTCCGCCAGTTCGCTGATCGGACGGCGTTTGTTGAGAAACCCCAAAGCTCCGGCGCGGAAATAGGATACAGCATGATGATCTTCAGGGTACATTGTGAATAAAACAATGGCCAAACCCGGTTTGACGGACAAGAGGTCTTTGATCATATTCGGACCCGAGTTACCCGGCATGTTGATATCCAGCACCAGGACATCCCAGTTTTCTGTTTGCGCTTTTTTGTCCAGGTCGACGGCCGTTTCCGTCTCGCCGCAAATAACGATTTCCGAATCAACGGAAAGAAGCGGCTTTAATCCGCTTCGAACAATTTCGTGGTCGTCAGCGATAAATACCCGAATCACTTCTTGTCTCCCTGTTCCATTTTTTCAAGGGAAAAACAAATTGAAATTTCGGTGCCGTCTCCTGTCTTGGTTTTGATCGTCATTTCACCTCCAAGTAGTTTCACCCTTTCTTCAATGCCCCTCAGGCCAAGACGATTTTTCGCAAGAGCCTTTTTCGGGTCACTGGCCTTATTCAGCAGCGGGACTTCCATATCCATCCGCACCAGCATCTGCCCCAGTTCGTCGTGAAGGTCGTGGGCGATGCGGTTGCGTTCCTGCTCCTGCACCTTGAACACCGCTGTTGTCAACTGCCTGATCTTCTCCGTCTGTTCGGAGACACGGTCTTGAAGGTTTGCAGTGAGGTCATTGAGCTTACGCCGTTGCAGGAAATTGGTTCGCAATACAAGATAAATGGCGTGCCCGGCGGCGAATGCCGCAAATGCCGAAGCGACGGACCAGGTGACGGGCGTTCCGACAACGGCAAGGGCCATTTGATCCGAAGCAAATGTGAATAATGATGCGAAATAAAAAACCAGAATCGCAAAGGCTGCGATCAGCCTTTTTATCGGCGGAACGAACAACATCACCGAAAGCATAGGCGTTGTATACACCGCATAAGCGAAGGAAGAGTTGAATCCGCCGACCCCGGCGACAATCCATCCCCCTATCGCCATCATGGCGGAAAATGCGATAAGGCCCAGATAATAGGGGTGGTCGGAAAATGTTCGACTGAATCGCAACGTAAGAAATGTCAATAGAGAAACGAGAAGAATTGAAATGCGGAAATATTGCATGGCGAGGAAAAACGGGGAGTTGAGATCAAAGAATAGAAAATCCGTAAATCAAGGAACAATTGCGCCGATTGATGTCGTAATACCGCAGATATAGAGTCCGGCTATGGTTAATCTGGTGCAATGGTTTCGAAAAACTTCCCGCTCTTCAATGGACATCTCCTTGCCGCGGGCGATATCCAACTCCAGGTTCGCCAGCGAATCCCTGATCGGATTGATGGCGGAACTGAAAACTCCGATTTTCAAAATGGCTCCTTGGATTTTCAAAGCAGGTTCAAGGAGATTAACAATATTACGGATTGATTCAAGAGCAAAACTGCCCGGTTGCCTAATAATATGGGAGGATAATGTTTTCCATTGATGCAAACTCTTCTTCGCGCGCGAAAATATGATATAAGAAGGAGTCTTGTTTTGAGGGACATATGGAGGATTTCATAATGATGCGACCCAAAAGTTTTTTCCTGCCGATGCTGGCTGTTTTAATCGGACTTTCATTCTTCTTTGCCTGCGGCGATGACGACGACGATGACAACGACGCGGATTCCGGCGACCAGATCGGCGACGAAGACCTGGAAGGATACATTTATTGCACCGGCGGCGCCTTCGCCATGGGAAGCCCGTCGGATGAAACGGGGCGAAATGACGACGAAAAGGAGCACGACGTTACGCTCACGAACGATTTTCTCATCATGGAAAAGGAAGTCACGCAAAATGAGTTTGAGAATCTCATGAAGCACAATCCCAGCTCTCCGACTTATTGCGGCGGCGAATGTCCCGTGGAAAATTTGAGCTGGTACGACGCCGTAGCCTACGCAATAGTTCTTTCCGAAAACAAAGGCGTCGCGCCATGCTATGAACTATCCGACGTCATGTGCTGGGACGGCACTATCGACTCCGAAGACGAGGAAAACCGCTTCTGCGCGGGCCACGGCGGCATCGACGCGGCAATTGTCTCCCTCAAAGGCGTCGCCTCGGTTTACGAGTGCGAGGGCTATAGACTGCCCACGGAAGCCGAGTGGGAGTTCGCCGCGCGGGCGGGGCGCACCTTCGCCTTTTTCAACGGCGACATCACATCCCCGGAAAATTGCAATGATCCTGACCCGAACCTCGACCTCGTGGGCTGGTACTGCGGCAATTCAAATTATGAAACGCACGCCGGCGCCAAGCTGGAGCCTAACGGATGGAACATCTACGACATGCACGGCAATGTCGGCGAATGGACCTGGGACGATTACGGCTCTTATTCATCGGAAGCCGAGAACCCGGAAAAATTCAGCGGCGACGAGGAAACGCCCAGGGTTTATCGCGGCGGCAACTACTCCGGGAAGGCCAAGGATTGCCGCTCGGCCGCGCGCGCGGCGCATCTTCCGGAAATGCGTTTTCCCTATATCGGATTCCGCCTGGCGAAGACGTATCCGTAATTTCGGGTATCGGGGCTTGGATTCCGGGTTTCGGGAGGCTCGCGGTTAATGGCTGGGAAGCTCGTCCAATTCACTTGACAGCTTGTCGCCTTCTTCGATCAGGTGTTCCCAGCGGGCCGTCAATTCATCGAGTTTGTCGCGTTTTCTCGTGAACTGATCGAGCAATTTATCGAATGCGCCCTGGTCGTCGTATCGGCTCGGATCGCTGAGAGCCTTTTCCAGTTCGGCCTTGTCCACGTCCAGCCTCGCCACGCGATCTTCGATATCCGCGATCTTCTTTTGCGTTTCCTCGATGCGGCGCTCTAATGTTTTGCGTTGGCGGTTGATTTGCTTGCGTTGCTCGAAACTGACCTTCGCTTCGGAATCATTCGCTGTGGATTTTGCCTCTTTGACTTCTTCCGGCTCATCGGTTTCGACGGCGTTTTGCCGATGATAAAAATATTCATCGAGGCTGCCGGGATAATCGATCAGTTTCCCGTCTTGGATATCCCATATTCTCGTGGCCAGGCGTTTGATGAAGGCCCGGTTGTGGCTGACGAAAATCAACGTGCCGTCGAAACTGTCCAGGGTTTCGGCCAATGCTTCGCTGGAGATGAGGTCCAGGTGGTTCGTCGGTTCGTCCATGAGAAGAAGATTGCCGGGCTTGACCAGCAGTTGCGCCAGGCTCACGCGGGCCATTTCCCCGCCGGACAAAACGCCCACTTGCTTGTCGACTTCCTCGCCGGAAAACAAAAACGCGCCGCAGATGGAGCGAACCCTTGTTTGCGTCAGGGACGGATTGACAACCCATACTTCTTCGAGAACGGATCGGTTGGGATTGAGCTTGTCCAGATGATGCTGCGCGTAGTAGGAAAGCTCCACGTTGGTTCCGTATTTCACTTCTCCGGCCGTCGGTTCCAGTTCCCCCGACATGATGCGAAGCAGGGTCGTTTTTCCCGCGCCGTTTTCGCCGATCAGAGCGACGCGGTCGCCGCGCTCCACCGCCGCATTCAGATTCCTGTACAAATCCAGCGGCCCGAAACTCTGGCTGATGTTTTCGACCTTGACCGGATGGCGCCCGGTGCGTTCGCAGGGCGGAAACCGGAATTCGATCGAAGCCCGCTCATGATCGACTTCGACAAGCTCCATCTTTTCAAGCTTCTTGACGCGGCTTTGAACCTGCCGGGCTTTCGTGGATTTGGCCCGAAAGCGACGGATGAACTGCTCGGCCTGGCGGATTTGGGCTTCCTGGTTGCGGCGTGCGGCGCGGCGCACTTCCAGTTCCTGCTCGCGCAGCACCAGATATTGATCATAGTTGCCGGTATAGGCGCGCAGTCCCTCAATTTCAAAAGACAATATTCTTTGCGCGTGGCGGTTGATGAAATCCCTGTCGTGGCTGATGAGCATGATGGAGCTTGAGACCTGCTTGAGAAATTCGTCGAGCCACATGAGGGAAGGGATGTCCAGGTGATTCGTCGGCTCGTCGAGCAAAAGCAGATCGGGCTTTTTGAAAAGCAGTCCCGCCAACGCCGCGCGCGTCTTCCAGCCTCCGGAAAATATGGAAAGGCTCTTGTCGAAATCTTTGGTCTTAAACCCGAGTCCGGCGAGAATGCTCTCGGCTTTGTGGCGGCTGTATTCGGCCTCGAAGCGGTCGATCTGATCATGCAGGTCGGCGATGCGTTGCGCGAGGCGCATCTGGCGCTCCGGTTCCTGCTCGTGAATGATATCTTCTTCAGCCAGACGGAGGCGGTCTTCGATGTGGACTTTGCCGGGAACCGCGGACAGCACCGATTCGAGAAGGGGCGCTTCGCCGATTTCGAGCACATCCTGCGGCAGATAGCCCAGGCTGACGCCGCGGGCGATATGCACGGCGCCGTCGTCGAGTTCCTGCTTGCCGCTGAGGATTCTGAAAAGGGTGGATTTGCCGGTTCCGTTGGGACCGACCACGCCGACGCGGTCCTGCGGGCTGATCATAAAGCCCGCGCCGTCGAGAATGGTTTTCGGCCCGTAGGCCAGGCATAGGTTGTCCGCGGCAAGTAAACTCATGGCGACAGGGTTTTACACAATTTGTATAAAAGGTGAAAGGGGAAAGGTGAAAGGGAAAGAAAAGAGCCTGCAATGCAGGGCGCCGGACATAAAATTCCCCTCTACCCGCTATTTACTAACCAAAGATATTTGAAACTTCAAAGACATATGCGTTGTTTGATAATGAATTTTGCGGATTTTCCCAGCAAGAATCAATCAGGTTTAGCCCACGAATATATCATGGTTGAAGCCCAGGCAAGCCTCGTGGATCAAATAAATTTGAGGCGAAAAATCAGCCAAGCCTCGTAAGAGGCGAAAGTCAATAGGCCGGTGCGCCTGCCCTGAGCGAAGTCGAAGGGTTAGCGCCGGTATGAAGACATAAGCCCATACTCATTCAAGCCCGCTTTAGCGGGCGACAGGAGGCCCCGGTCCTTCATTTCTCTCACTGCGTGATTTCGAATTGCGCCATGCTGTAATTGTAACTCGTGGTCGAAAGCGTTTTCGGCATGATTTTCAGATCGCGATAGGTCACGGCGCCGACGCCCTGCGACAGGTCGGGCAAAGTCAGGGCCGACGGCTCCCGCGTGATGACGGCCAGAACCTTGTCGGCGCCGGTCGGTCCGTCCACGATGATGTAATCCGTCTTTCCCGTGTCCGGCACGGCGATTTTTTGTCCGGCCTTGACGAAGTTGCTGGTTTGCCAATGGTTGGGAAAGATCACCTGCACGTTGCCCGAAGTGGCGATGTCGATCAGGGTCAAATAGCCGTCCACGTTGCTCTTGGCGCTGATCCGAGCCTTTTCGCCGATCTTGTAGGATTTCTTGTCCATCGTGACCTGGATTTGAATGCTCTTGTCCGGCGCCGATCCCCCGAAGATTTTGCTGACGTTGAAATTTTTCGCATTGACGCCTTTAAGGTCCGCGGCCGTGATGGATATGGCCTGATTGGCGGCTTGATTGACGGCTTGATTCGCTTTGGATGCCAGATTATCCCCGGCGGCCTTTCCCCAGGATGATGCGAAATCCTCCGTTTGCATGTCGCTGCGTTTGATCGTCCAGGGCCAGACCATGATGATCTTTTCCGTCAGTTCATCCAGAAGCAGCGGCGCCTGAATGACATTTCCGCGAACCTGAATGTCGTTTCCCACCTGTTCTTCTTTTTTGGGATCGATCATGCGCGCGGTGATGCGTAGTTCAGTGCCGATCTGCGCGTATTCGCCTTCGATCACCATGGCCAGCTTGCGCTTTTTCAGCCAGGCTTTGATCTGATTGGGGTTGAACTTCAGGGAGAAAGAACCCATGGATAATTCCGTCTGATCTTCGGGCCTGTTGGTTGCTTTTTCCAGTTCGACGACCCGCTTGGTGTTGAGTTTCGTTCTTTGGCGGATCTGACGCGCGATTTCGTTCGGCGCCGCAACCGCCAGGCCGCGAAGGCTCGGATCGCCGGAGTAATCTCCGAAGTTCATGACCAGGACGGTGTACTTTTCAGGATCGCCAAGCGCCTTGTTCTTCATGTCCTCGATGGACAGCCGGTCGGCAAACGCGTTGGAGAAACCAAGAATAATGACGGTTGAAATAACGCATGCCATCCATGCGATTCGGCTATAGGAGCGTGTATGTACAGAAGAATTCATGGGGGCTTCTCCTTTTAAATAACCGGTTGCTTTTTCTATTCTACAGGTCGCGGACCGCAAGCACGCGCGGCGTCGTGGATTCCAATGAACCGCTCCAGTCCTGTCCCGTCTCGAAATTGAATGCAAAGGCGTTGTAGTCGTCAATGAGTTCGCCGGTCCACATGATATAGCAGGACAACGCAAACGGTTCGACGATATTGGCGCGATGGTCGCCGCCTTCGCAGCCGCACTCGCTGGGATTGCTCGTGTCATAAAGAGCCACCAGTTCCTCCGAACTCGGCAATCGCCAGTCGGAGTAACCCGCCAGGGTCAATTCTTCGGCATAGGCTTCCGCGTCCGTAAAGCTTAGTCCTTCGCCGTTGTCGGCTTTGGCCCACATCAGCTCCTCGCCGCATGCGACGTCGATATGATCGCAATTCGCGTCGTCGTCATCGTCGTCATCATCATCGTCATCGTCGTCATCCTCTTCGAAATCGGGCATGCATCCCAGGGCCAGGATGATCATCAGAAATGGAATGAGGATCAAAATGGATTTCATGGCTCCTCCGGTAAATGTTGAAAGCTGATAATGCTGTGTTTGTTTATCGCTTGAAAACCTATCTGTTTTTAGCACTATCCTTACTCATGTGACAATATTTCCGATCAGAATTCGCCGTCGGTGACGACGGTGAAATTTTTCACCTGCGCGGTTGAACCGGTTTGATTATCGATACTCAAAGTCCAGTAATCCATAGGCTGTACGCCGTGAAGGTTTGCCAAATCCGCGACGCCGGTTTCACCGTTGAAATCGTATTCGCGGAATGTTTTGTTGAGTCTCCAAGTCGTCTGACCGTTTGCGCCATACCAGGGCGTAAAATCGCTATGGCTTCCCAGATCCACCATCTGGCCGTCCGGCGCCGTCAAACCGATATCCACGCTTCCCGTGGGTTCGACGGCCCACTCGAGGAGAATCCGCACTCCGACTTTCGTCACCGTCTGCGCCGCCTGATGAATGTCAAGTTCCGTAAATCCCGTGGGGACGTATTTCAACAACCACGGTTTATCCGGATCATCCGAGAAAAATTCCGTCAGATATTGTCGCCATGTGCCGGGAATGCCCAATAAACGAACTGAAATATCATCACTCGATGAGTTCGCTACGACAATATCCATCGCGCTGTCGCCATCCAAGTCGGCGAGGGCAAGACCAAGTGGCTCCTTACCGACGAGCAATCGGGTTTTGGCGCTGAAATTGCCCGTTCCGTCGTTCAGAAGAATGACGAGATCGTTGCTTTCCTCATTGGCGGTGGCGATGTCGGGAGTTCCGTCGCCATTGATATCTCCTGTCGTGAGATGACGCGGATCGTCGCCGACGCCGATATCCGTCTTATCGCCGAAGGAGCCGTCGCCGTTGCCGAAGCGAATGGAGATGTCGTCGCTGTCACGGTTCGATGTTGCAAGATCGAGGAAACTATCGCCGTTCAAGTCCGCAACGGCCACGCATTCCGGCCACTGTCCCATCGGATAACTAACCAGATCGCCGAAAGTTCCGTCCCCATTTCCCAAACGTACGGAGACGTCGTTTCCCCAGCGGTTTGCGGTGACGATATCCGGCGCCGCGTCATCATTGATAAGGCCAACCGCGACGTACTCCGGCGCATCCCCCATTTGAACGTCGATTTTAGGATCGAAGGTCCCGTCGCCGTGGCCGAGAAGAATGGAGACATAGCACATTTCGTTGACGTCGTACGCGTAAATCGAAGCCAGAAGATCCTGCGCGCCATCGTTATTGATGTCGGCGATCGCCATGGATGAAGGATAGGCGCCGGTGGGGAGTTGCGTTTCGGGACCGAAAGCGCCGCCGCCGTTTCCGAGCCTAATCGAAATAGTGTCTCCGGTCCAATTCGAGGCGGCCAGATCAAGATTTGCGTCGCCGTTCAAGTAACCGAGGGCGATCTGGCTGGGACGACTGCCCACGGCGTAATCGGTTTTGGCCCCGAAACTTCCGTCGCCGTTGCCGATGAGGATAGAAACATTGTCATCCAGATGGTTGGCTACAGCAAGGTCGGGAATATTGTCTCCGTTCAGGTCCCCGACGGCGAGTTTTTCGGGATCGTCGTACAAATCCAGTGGATATTCGGTTTTCGGGTGAAATGCTCCCTGTCCGTTTCCCAGGCGTACGGCAATAAGCTCGTTTCCGTTTGTCGCGAAAATGTCCGGAGCGCCGTCGTTATTCAAATCACCGATGCCGGCGTATCTCGGCGACCATCCCATATCAAGTTCAACGGATGCGCCGAAAGTGCCGTCTCCGGCGCCGATAAGAACGGAAATCTCATGGCTCCAATAATTCGCCGTGACAATATCCGGCGCTCCGTCTCCATTCAGATCGTCGATTGATATAGAGCTTGGTTTATTGTCCTGTCCCGAATCAATATTGTATTCGGCGTAGCCCGTGAAGCTTCCATCTCCGTTGCCGAGCCATACCGAAACATTTTCCGCCGCGTTATTGACTGTCGCCAGATCGAGGGCGCCGTCGCCGTTTAAATCGCCAACAGCGACCTCCTCGGGCCATTGCCCTACGGCCAGTTCGGTCGCATTTCCAAAAACACCGTCGCCGATCCCGAGAAGGATTGAAATTCGGTCATCCCATTTGTCGACCGCAATCAGATCGAGCATGCCGTCGTCGTTAAGATCTCCGATTTTCACGAAGTATGTTCCGGCGCCCAGAGGATAATCCCGCCGGGTGCTGAATTTTTCGCCGCCCATGCCGAATCTTATCGTGACGTAACCGTTGTCATTTTCCGCGTTGCGCGCGGCAGCCGCCAGATCGGGCAGGCCGTCGTTGTTCAAATCGCCTATGGCGACGGACATGGGATCGGGCCCCATGGCAAGGTCGGTCTTTCCGCCAAAACCTCCGTTGCCGTCTCCAAATCGGACGGATACGTCGTCGCTTTGCTCGTTGGCCGTGGCCACATCCAGGATCCCGTCGCCGTTCAAATCACCCAGGACCACCTGTTCGGGGAGTTTTCCCATTTCCCAATCGGTTCTTCCGCTGAAGGTTCCGTCGCCATTTCCCAGAAGAACAGTGATGTTGTTTTTGAGATTGTTCGATGTCGCAAGGTCCGGATTGCCGTCGCCATTGAAATCCCCTAATGCGGCATAATTGGAGCCTTCGCCCACGGCCGCGTTGAGAATTGCGCCGAATGTTCCGTCGCCGCCCCGATACAGAACCTGCCGGTCGGCAAGTTGAACATCCGGTCCGAATCCCAATTCATCCTGCAATTCAGCGAGGGCCGATCCGACGGGAAGGGGCAGAATCCCGAAAGAGGCGGCCCGGCTCATTCTCGTCATCAGCCGGTCGTCCTCGTCTCGCAGGGCCGCCCACCCGGCGTTGCCGCTCCAACCCATGCCCGTACTTAGCTCCACGCGCGGCAAATCGGCGCGTTGCCAGATCAGCGTTCCGGAACCGGCGGCGCGCGTGGACCGCAGGTCCGTCGATAAGTTATCCGTCCAATCCTCAATCAGCGGATTGACGCCAAATGGTCTGCTGCGTTCGCCGCCGCCCGGACTGGGATTGATGGCCGTGAACGAATAGGATTCGTCCCGGGGTAAAAGATTGTGCGTCGATATGCGAACGATCAGGTCCGGATTGCCCGGAATCTCGTCAGATTCCACTTTTTTGCCGAAGTTGGAGTCCAGGCGGAATTGCACGTTATCCATGAGTTTGTCCGCCCAAATCCCTACGTCCAACTCCTGGGGAATCGGATTTCCATCCGCATCGATCTCTTGAAATACGCCTCTCGGCCATATCTTAGTAATTTCCGGCAACGGAGCGATGACGGCGAAGTATTCAAAGTTTTCCGAAGAGCCCGAACCTTGGTAAACCGGTGATGGCGTGTACAAACGCACCACATACTCGTCGGCATGTTTCATCAATTCGTCCGGCAAAGCAGCCGTACAAGTATCGGCGCAGGTTCCGGCGACGGGATCGCCGCTTTCGTCGGCTCGACAGTCGGCGCCTTCCCCGGATGTGTCGCAGTCGATGATATAATCGCCAATCAGGGCTTTTGTGTCGGTTGCAATACCTTGTCCCTGGAAGGTCAGGGGATACTGCGCCTGCGAATAGGCCAGGTACGAATCCGGTTCGCTCGATACTAAAACAGGTTGCGGCCTTATCGGCGTGCAGCCTGTGGCCGCTCCGGTTGCCGGAACCGACCAGTCGGATTCCACGTTCTCGTTATATGCCAGAACGCGATATTCATAATCCTTATAGCATTCGACCGTGGCGTCCGTGACGTTCGTGTCCGGGGCCGCCACGGTGTCCAGGAGTTGCCAGATTCCTTCGCCTCCGGTGCGGCGTTGCACGTCAAAGCTTTCCACGTATTGCTGGTCGTGTTCCCAACTTACCGTGACTTCATTGCCGTTCCCGATGCTCGCAACGTTGTACGGCGCCGTGACGGGGCAGAAATCCGATTGCACTGAGGCGGTATTCGAAAAATCAGATTCAACGTTGTCGCTGAAAGCCGTTATTTTATAGCGATAGGTTGTTTCGCAAACGACGTCGGTATCACGATAAAAACGATCGGAGAAAGAAAGCGTGGCGACAAGGCTTTCATCGCGATAAAGATAAAATCCCGTTTGATTATCGGCATTGTTGACCCAACTCAGGCGGATTTCCTCAGGGTCGAGAACCTCGCAAAACAATCCACTTGGAGCTTCCACCGGGCAAAAGGACAATCCCGGCGTCAACGTCTCGATCCAGGCTGACTGCTTGTCGTTGTTATAGGCGCGAAGGCGATAATCGTATTCGGATGTTTCGCATACGGCGCTGATATCAGTGTAGTTCGTTGCGCCTTCCGGCAGGTCGGCTATCGTAGCCCAATCATCGCGCGTTTCATGCTCGCGCCGCTGAAGCAGATAGCCCGTGGCGTCCGGATCGTTGATGTCCCATGAAATTTCGATAGTTCCCGCCAGGTCCGATGTGGCCGATAAGTTCGAGGGATCCGTCAGTGGACAGGCATCCGAAGGAGCCGTGGCTGTGTTGGAAAAAGCGGACTTTACGCCGTTTCCGTTTGCCGCGCGCACGCGATATTGAAAGGTCCCGTCGCAGGCCGCGTCCTCGTCCGTATATGTGGTCTGGTCGGAAGGCTGCGTGGCGAGAGGTGAATCCGACCAGGAACCGTTAAAGGTTTTGCGATAAATCTCATAACTTCCGGGTACGCCGGGCAATTCTCCGGCGCCTTCGCTCCATGACAGAAGAATTGCGCGTTGTGATCCGTCGTCCTGTTCGTCGTCCAGAATGCCGGTCAGGTCCGCGGGCGCGTCGAGTTCGCAATAATCCGCCGTCGCGGAGGATTCCGAGGATGGGGATGATTCGCCGTAATCGTTGTAGGCCAGCACCCGATAGCTGTAGGTCTTTTCGCATTCGACGGTTTTATCCTGATATATCGTCACATTGGCCGTGGTCCCGCCGATGGTTTCCCAATCATCATCCGCCGCCATGCGCTGAACGTTGAAACCGGCTTCGCTGCCGGAATTAAAAGTCCAACTCAGATCGATTTGGGAAGAATTTGCCGCCGAGGCTTCGAGATTTGACGGCGCTTGCGGGGCTCCCGCGCCTTCGGGCGGCAGATAATCCTCGCCGTCGGCGCCCACGGAACCGTCCGCTCCGTCCTCGCCGGAATTTGGAGCGCAGGCGATCGGGATCGACGCGAAAAGAAGCAAAGCGATCATGACGAGGAGGAAGCGTTTAATCGAATTCATGGCGTCTCCGGTTTATTGCTCGATACTCACGAAAGACGGCGGCAATATATTCACATTATACTCATTATATTTTGCGTCACTTACACGCAACGCCATTTCCATGGAATGACAAAATGACTCTTTACCAGCGGAATTGAACCGCCGCCATGGGACTGCCGCCTCCGGATACGGTAATGGCCGGAGTCCAGTTCCAGGCGCTTTTATTCATATCCCTGTGATCCAGATAAAAGAACGCGGCCGTCGCTCCCGCAGCCACAATCGTTACCCCTCCGGCGATGTATGTGTATTGATAATAATCGATGGTGTCCTGCTTGAGTCTGTCCTCGTCGTTCTCGTTGGCGTCCTCCCATGCCTCGTAATTGTTCAGCGCCGTCATGTAGAGTCCGGCGGTGGCCGCCGCGCCGACCACGGTGATGCTGGCCGCGGTCCATTTCGGGGCCTGCCAGCGGCGCGTCGTCCCGAACATCATGGGATCGGGGCCCGGTTCGAACACGAAGCCCGACGTCGCCGAGGCGAGGACGATTTCGCCGGTGATGTCGCCGCTTTTTTGCGGGTGCTGCTTGTTTTTCGTCAGGCGGGCGACTTTCTTGTAAACGTACTTATATAGCTCATCCAATGTCACGTTGCCGTCGGCGTCCTTGTCCGCCTTGCCTTCCAGGGCTTCGAGGAAGGCGGCCGTGAAAAGCCCGTGGCCGTCGGCTTCCTGGGCCACCTGGTTGGCCTGCGCGGCGGTGATGACCACGCGCCCTTTGCCGTAGGCCTTGTTCGCCAGTTCCTTGGAAGGGTCCGCCATGACGCGCAGGGAGCGCCCGGAGACCTTTTTGGCGAAGGTCCGGCCGCCCATGCCGCCGGAATAACAGGAGTCCATGACGAAAACCAGGCATTCGGCCTGAACCTTGGCAAAGATGCTTTCCAGGCGGTCCGTGGCAATTGCCGTGGTGAACAGGTTGTTGGGATCGGCGTCGTAGGGGATGATGTATTTCGTATAGCCGTCGGCGTGTTCGTATTCCCGGTCGAATTCCGGCGCGCCGTGCCCCGCGAAGTAGATGAATACCATGTCGTCCTTAAGGGCGTTGTCCTGGATGTACATAAAAGCGGCCAGCAGATTGTTCCGCGTCGCTTTTTCGTCAACCAGAAGCTTGACATCCTCCGGAGTGAACTGCCCGATTTTCGGATCGACCAGGTAGTCGTAAACGGCTGCCGCGTCGGCCCTGGCAAAACGCAGCTTTTCGACACCTTCGTTCTGGTAATTTCCAAGTCCGACAACCAAAGCCATCCGTTTTGCCGAAGCGACGGCGGGAAGGATCAAAAGCGCGCAGATCGTCAAAGCGATAAAAGCCCGTTTATTCAACATGGCGGTCCTCCAGTTTCCTGTATGTCATTATCAAAATGATTTAGCACGAAAATGCATCACAACCTGTTTTCAATGCGCAAAATTATCGAATTTCGTGAAAAGTAGCAAGGTGTTTGTTTTTCATGATCGTTAACAAAGCATGCGTGATCCGGCAAATCTTGAGTGTCGGTTATGAGCAGAACCAAAATTTTTTCAATTATATAATATTGCCATGGAATATGCCCTGATGCCTTGAAATTCCGGTTATAATCCTATTTTATAATTATGAGAGTTTAGACCTTTTCATGAAAAGGGGACTGATCATGGTGCAGGTTGATGTGTTCTGGACATACGCCATCGGCGCCGGATTCGCCGTGGCCGCATCGAAGCCGATTGAAAATGAATCGCCTGACGAGAAGGGCGCCTGGTATAAGAGCGCATATTTTACGGCGAACATCCTTTTTCTCTCCATTTTGTTCGCGCCGTCGGGCGTATGCCTGCTATGGGCTTTCCCCAGTTGGGAGACCATGCACGTCGGGGACAGGAATCTGCCCGCCTGGCTTGTGACGTTGTTTGCGTCAACGAATATCACGCAGGGCGTTTTGGGATATTGGGTCGCGCACCGGCTCATACGCGCCGGATATCGCTACGCGGCGCTTTTGCAGATGGCTTTGGGATATTTCTTGTTGTTTTTCATTCTCGTTCACGGGTGGGACGGAACCGGCTGCCAACGCTTTTTCTCCGCGACAAAAACGGAATTTGTAAACTGGAATATCACCAATGCCTTCCGGTGGCTGATCAGCGACGTGGCGCTGACGCTTTATTTGTTCGGCGTCATCATGATTCCCTTGATGCTGTACATGATGAGTTCGTGGTTTCTGACCGCCAGGGATCAATCCAAAATCAATTCGAAAGACGACGAGCATCGTGAGAAATGGGATATTACAAAATTGATCTTGTTCATCATCCTGGGCGGAACGCTGGTCATGGCTATTGCCGCAAGCATCCTGGTGCGCCTGTTCGACTGGTGGATTGGCCTTGCGGTGTTCGGGATCCTGGCATATGTCGCGGCTTTGCGAAAAGGCGGTTACGTGCATAAATGGGCCGTGAAATTGCTTGGCGAACCCGGCAAATGAATCAAGAAAATCATCGGATCAAGGCTTTCGTGGCCGGCGCGACGGGCTACGTGGGAAGCCATGTGGCACGCGGACTGGCAAAGCAGGGCGTCGACTGCGTCGCTCAACCGACGCGATGAGAAGAATCAGGCCGGATATTGTTTTCGCGCTTTTGGGCACGACGCGCTCGCGATTAAAAAAATAAAACAAAGCGGCGGCGATCCGAAAAGCGCCGATTACATGGCGGTGGATTACGGCCTGACTTCATTAAACGCCGGCGCGGATCAGAATCATTTGCCCGATTCATCGCCTTGCCTCCGACCCTTACGCCTATCCCATATGCCTTTGAATGATGCTTTCCACTAAAAAACAGATTTCATCCGCCAGCAAATTGTCTTTTAAAAGCTCCGGTCTGTATAAAACCGCCTGGTGGGTCAGCGATTCGACGGCGTTGAATATGACGAAAACGGCCAGATCGATTTTTTCCTCGGAGATTCTCCGAGGCATATTCCTGAGGTATTGCTTCATCAGATCGACGATTTGCCGGTCGATCTCATTGATCTTCTCCAGATCGCCGATCCTGGGCACCTGCTCCACCAACACCTTGTGAAGCGACGGCTCGTAGGCGTGTAGGTCGACCATGGCTTTAACGATCTCGGCTACCGCCGTTTTCAGCGGGGCGTTTTTTATAAGGTCGAACTTGCTTTGAATGATGTCGAATTCTCTGGTCCCCAGACGCAGGTTCAATTCCGAAACCAGAGATTCCTTGTTGGGAAAATACTGATACAGGGAGCCGATGCTCACGCCGGCTCTGTCGGCAATTTTATTCGTTGTGGTTCTGTCGTAGCCTTCCTCGATCAAAACCTGAGCAGCCGCGTGAAATATCTCATCCACGAGCGCCCGAGATCGCGACTGTTTAGGCATTCTTCTGGGCTTTGTGTCTCGTTTATCTTTCATTTTTCGATTCATCCTAAACGCGAGTTGTCACTCAAAAGCGCTTTGCCTAAGATAGCCGAACGCGAGTGAATACTCAAATATTTTTATTTCGTTTCCGCGGTCGATTCAGTAATGGGAAAATTATCAATTATGAGACCGTATTTTTTCAATCCGCTTGATTGGCGCAATCGATGACTTTTCATGTTTATACGCCGATGGCGTCCCCAATGGTGATGCGCAAGCAAACGCCGGTTCGGTCCATCCCGAAGCTGCCGATTCTTCCCGGAGTATCCCATGACTGATTTACGCCCGATCCTGCCGGAAAAGGGTTTGGATAAAGAAGAAGTATTGAAAACAATGCGGCAATACAGCGGCCGCGACGCCGACTACAAATCCGGCAAGACATGGAGCCTGGTTTATTACCTGGGCGATAAACATACCGAACTGCTGAAAGAAGCCTACAACGCCTTTTTCAGTGAAAACGGCCTGAGTCCCATGGCCTTTGAAAGCCTGAAGCGTTTTGAAAGCGAAGTCATATCCATGACGGCTCAAATGCTTCACGGCGGCGCCGACGTCGTGGGAACCATGACCTCCGGCGGCACGGAGAGCTGCCTTTTGAGCGTGAAGACCTACCGCGATCTGGCCATGTCCAAAAAGCTGTTTTACGGCAAGCCGGAAATGATCGTGCCCGACTCGGTGCACGTGGCTTTTGAAAAGGCCGCGGAATATTTCGGCGTAAATATCGTCCGAGCGCCCCTGGACGCCGACAAACGCGTCAACGTCAAGGCAGTGAAGCGCCTGATCAACCGGCGCACGATTATGCTCGTGGGTTCGGCGCCGTCATACCCGCACGGCGCCGTCGACCCGATAGAGGAACTCGGCGCCGTCGCGCTGAAGAAAAAAATCCCGTTGCACGTCGATTCATGCCTGGGAGGATTTCTTCTGCCTTTCGCCGAGAAGCTGGGCTATGACATTCCGCCCTTCGATTTCCGTATCCCGGGCGTCACGTCGATTTCCGCCGATGTGCATAAATACGGATTCGCCGCCAAGGGCGCTTCGACCATCTGTTACAAAAACATGGATTACATGAAGCACCAGTTTTTCGTTTATGAGAACTGGCCGGGAGGAATCTTCGCCTCGCCGGCCCTTTTGGGCACGCGCCCCGGCGGCGCCGTCGCCGCCGCGTGGGCCGCCATGAACGCCTTGGGCGAAAGCGGATATCTCGAAAACGCGAAGGTCATCATGGAAACCGCTCAAAAGCTCATGGACGGCATCCGCAAGATCCCCGAGCTTAAGATCGTGGGCAAACCCCACGCCGGTGTATTCGCTTATCAATCCACGTCCGACAAAGTCAGCATTTACGCCGTCGGCGACCAGATGGAAAAACGCGGCTGGCATATGGACAGGAATCAGAGACCCGAGGCTCTGCACGCCATGGTGACGCCCCGCCACGCGCATGTTGCAAAGAAATATCTTTCGGACTTGCGCGAGTCCGTCGAGACGGTCAGAAACCATCCGGAACTTGCCGAGCGCGGCGCCGCCGCCATGTACGGCATGATCGCCAACATCCCGTTGCGTAAAATGATCAAAAGCAACGTCTTGAAAATGATGATGGATATGTACGGCCCGCAAGGGCGGATGCCGGATATGGAAAATCCCGAAGACGCCGATGACTGGGCGACCAAAGCGGGTCTGGCTTTTCTCAATTTTAAAAAACGCCTGACCGGAAGGTTCGGTCGATGAAACATAGATGAAGAACATACCAATCGGCATTGGCATTCTCCAGGTGGCTTTAGCCGTTATCGTTCCCATCGCAACACTTTGGGCCGAAAAACGTTGGAAAATTATTCGCACAATCAGCCCCGTGGCTCTTTGCTACGGTTTCGGAATGTTCTTGGGCAACCAGGGCCTGATCGAATTCAGCCGAAGCCTCGCTTTGACCGTCTGCGCCCTGACGGTGGCTCTGGCGATTCCGCTCCTTTTGTTCTCCGTGAATATCATCGCCTGGCTAAGGCTCGCCGGAAGGACTCTTTTGGCCTTTTCTTTTTGCATCATTTCGGTGCTGGTCGTTGCGACGGCGGCCCACTTCATCTTCAGAAACCAATCCGCCGAAACGGCGAAGATGGCGGGGATGCTTACGGGAGTTTATATCGGAGGAACTCCGAATATGAACGCGATCGGACTGGCGGTGGGCGCATCGTCGGAAACGTTCATTATGCTCAATACGGCGGACCTCATCGTCTCTTTCTCGTATTTCCTTTTTTTGATAACCGCCGCGGGCAAAACCTTCGGTTATTTTCTTCCCCGGTTCCCCTATCCCGACGGCGCGGGCCCTTCCGAAAAGGGCGACGCCTGGGACGACGACCAGGGCCGCATGCCCTCCTTTTTACAGATGCTGCCCGGCCTGGCGCTGACCGTCGCCATCGTCTTTTGCGGCCTGGTGTTGAAAAACACCGTTCCGGAAAAGGGGCGGGATATGGTCGCCATTTTAACGATCACTTCCCTGGCGGTTATTTCCTCGTTTTTCCCCAAAGTCAGAGCCCTGAGAGGCACGCAGCAGATGGGACAGTATTTCCTGCTGATTTTCTGCCTGGTTATCGGCATCACCACGGATTTGAGCAAGCTGTTCCATTCCTCGCTGGTGTACCTGTTTTTCACTCTTTTCATCGTGGCGACCGGAGTGACGATTCATTATACTTTGTGCGCGCTATTTCGAATCGACAGAGACACAGCCATTATTACTTCAACCGCGGGCATCTTCTCCGTACCTTTCGTCGGGCCGGTGGCCATGTCGTTGCGCAACAAGGAGATTGTCTTTTCAGGCATCGCCTGCGCCCTGGTGGGATACGCCGTAGCCAATTACCTGGGCATCATATTGACCTGGATACTCTCGTAAATTCGGAGGTGCTTTTTGAAGCTTTGGAAAATGTTCATACACCGTGAAAAGCCGCGGAAACGACTTTGTCGCTCGTCGGTTTCCGCCTTATTCATTCTTTCAATCCTTTTAACATCCGCCTGTGATTACGGCTTCACGTCCGAGCAACCCGCGTACTATGAAGTGTTTGAAGTTTACGGCAGCCCCTACGAGCGCGGTTTTCAGCACGGTCAAAAATACGAAAGCAAAATCCGATCCCTTTATACAATGCTGCTGGCCAATTCCATCTTCCCCTATCTCAACCGGGAAAGAGAAGACGTAGCCAGCGTCATGCTTCGCTACCAGGACGACGAGATTTACGGCGACGGAAAATTTTCCCAGTTGATGATGCTGGAATCGGGCAGGCAGCTTCTGAAAACCATCCCGCCGCAATATATCGAAGAAATGCACGGCATCGCCGACGGCTCGGGCATGTCATTCGACGACATCCTGGTCATGAACACCTTTTTCGACACTCTGATGGGCTTTCGTTCCATCACCTTTTTCATCAAGCTCATTCAGGGACCAACCATGCTCACCGCCGAATTCGTCGGCAGCCTGGAGACCGACGGCGCCGACAATGACGGCGACGGCCTTATTGACGAAAGCAGCGAAGGACTCCTGGAGCCGTATGAACCGAAATTATATGCGTCCTGGGTGGAGATCCCGACTGACGCGGTTTTGCGTTTTACGATCGACGACGACAAAGAAGGCGTCGACGAGACCTCCATCAGAATCCAGGTCGACGAAAAGCTGTACACGGCGGTGGACAATCCGGACCTCATCCAAACGAAAGGAATTGCGCGGGAAGGAAAGACCATCGAAGTTGCTTTCGCCCCGCCGGGAGGATGGCCGCCGGCCAGCGCCGTGGCGGTCAACATTCAAGGCTACGACCTCAACGAGTACGTCCGCGTGGCGCCGCATCATCCCCGCTCCATGCGCGACGAGCGGATCACCTTCACGACGGCGGGTTACGGCAAAAAGATTCATGAGGTTCCCAATCGTGGTTATCCCGACGGACGCACGGAACCCACGTCCCTGGGTTTCGCCGTCAGGGGATCGGCGACGAAAGACGGCGGCATTTATCTCGGCCACAACTTCGCCATGCTCGACAGCGACACGACGCACAAACACGCGACCCTCTTCGTTCACCACCCGGATGAAGGTCCCGACTACGCATTCCTGGGATATACGGGACTGACCTGGGGATTTTCCGGCATGAACACCGAAGGCGTGTCTTATCTTTTCAATACCTCCGACACGCTCAACAACTCCTTCGCGCAGGGCTTCAACGAAGGGCTGATTTTCGCGGAGCTTCTGCCCGACGGCGTGCCCGCGGGCATGATGGGCCGGGAGATTCTGGCCCGGTCGAGCGTTACGGAAGATGCCCTGGGCTATCTGGCCGCCGAGCAGGCCACATTCGGCTGGAACTTTATCATTGTCGATAAAAGCGGAGACATGGCCGTGGCGGAACTCGACGGCGACATATTCAACCGTCCTTCGGACGGCTTTTACACGTACTCGACCAAGTTCGATCAGCCCGGCAATCTGGACTCCTGGGGACGGGCCTGGGCCAGCGTCGGCCCGGATGATATCCGCGCTTCGTCCAACTATATAAAGAACGTCGAAGAAATCGATTACCAGATCGCCACCTTCAATATTCAGCCCCAGCGATACTGGTCGAGCTTTTTCTTCAGATCTCTCAAAGCTTTCTGGACCCTCGGCGACGTGATCGAGGACAATTACGGACAGATCGATTTTTCGGAAATGGCGAGTATTCTTCGTCACAACGAACTGGAGGATCAGCGCGACGGCATGCAGTCGGCGATTTATCAGCCGGCCAAACTGCTGATACACGTCGCCGCCGGGCAGGTTCCGCCCAGCGACGGTCCATATGAGGAATTCGATCTCGGCGCTTCCGCTGCGAAAGGAGGCGCGCAATGAGATATTTCATCGCCCTGGCCGTCGCCGCATCCATGCTGGCGTCGCCGTGCGCGCTTTTCGCCGGATTTACCGAAACCGTCCCGGCCGAGACTTTTCTTTTCGACACGTCCTTTATCATGTCCACGATCGACAAGCGCTGGGACGACAACGGCAAACTCGTGCCGCTGATCGATCCCATGGTCCGATACGAACCCGGCGCCGGGGAACAGGGCACGCTCATCCCCAATGTGCAGGCGGACCTGGGCATCCTGGCGATCCAACTGCATTACGGCCTCACCGACAGCCTTATGGCCGGCGTCGCCGTCCCAATCGTCATGTACACGAAAGTCGACCCCAAATTCGAATGGGAGGAAGGCGACTACCAGTGGAACCTGGGCCGCTCGTACAGCGAGCAGGATTTCTGGGACTGGGCGGAGAGTATGGGTCAACCCAAGCCTGAAAAATGGGAAGGCAACCACGGCGTTCTGTCCGACATCATCCTGGTGAGCCGGTGGCGGTTCACGGACGGATTCAAATGGTTTCACGACAAAGACCTGGCCATGGCTTTCATGTTCATGGGAGCCTTGCCGACGGGCGCGCCCGCAGAGCCCGAGGAGGTCGTCTCCGCCGGAACGACGACATGGGAATTGCATGCCAACGGCGATCTTTGCTTCCACCTGGGACTGGATAAATTCTTCACCGAAAGCCTGGGAGGCAGGCTCACGCTGGGTTTGGAAGCCTTTTACGAGGTTATGCTGCCGCACGAATACATCGCCCCGCAGGGAGAAAAAAATCCTCTGATGCTCAACATCCGTCCGTACACGGGAAGAACCTACGTCATCGACGGAGGGGATTTTACCGGATTCTCCACGCAGGTGGACGTCGTTCCGATCAAGGGCAAAGCCCGGCAGACATGGCTCACCAAGGGCCGTCAGGAAATGGCGGACAAGTTTCCCCCGGTTCTTTCACTCACGGCAAAATACACATTCACGCACCTGCAGCAATCGAACTGGGAATCGGATTCGGACATCTGGGACTGGGAGCAGGAAGAGCAATGGCGGCCCGGTTATAAAAACATTCTGTTCGGTCAGGCCACCGTCGGCTTGTACCGTTTTGGAGTTCCGCTGATGCCCTACGCCTCATACCGCAACCTCACCTGGCTGCCCGGCAAAAACTGCCGCGCGCCCAACGTCATGGGTTTCGGAATACGGAGTGTTCTTAAATTCTGGTAAGACCCGGGAGAAATTCAATGAAAATTAAAATGACTTTCGCAATTTTTGTCGCGGCGTTGATCGCCGTTTCGGCGGGATGCTCGTCGCCGACATTTCGCTACATCGGATACAAAATCAATCCAGACCACGTATCAAATGCCGGCGTCCGGCAAATCGGCGCAGTCGACATTGACGCTCCCGCTACGATTTACCTGGACAAATACGGCGTGCCGCACATCACCGCATCGAGCGAACGCTCCCTGAACTTCGCCATCGGATATATGCACGGGCGCGACCGCCGCTTTGAACTGGAAATGCTGCGTCTGCTTTCCACGGGCAGGATGCGCGAACTCATCGGCGACCAGGACACCACCGGCGCGGTGAGCCGGCTTGAAATCATCAATCGCATGATCAACCTGGGCCAAGACGCGCAGTCTGTCATCAACAACGCGACCGAAAAAGACATGGAGATTTTCCAGGCCTACGCCGACGGCGTGAACGCGGCGACGAAAAATGAGCCGAGACCCTTCGAGTTTCGCCTTTTCGATTACAAGCCCGCCGACTGGACCCCGATGGACACGGCGTACATCGCCGCTCTGATTTCCTTCGGTTTGAGTAAAAACTGGGAGCAGGAACTGGCGCGCCTGGAACTGATGGTTCAGCAGCTCAAAACCGGCGCAACCATAGAACGAGCCCTGGAAATCTGGCCCCCGCGCGTGAATCTCGGCCCCCATCTCATCGGTAAAAAACCGGACACTGATCCTTTCGCCGATATCCCGGCCGTGGCGCCGGAACTCGCCGAATATTTGAAATCCTATGCCGGCGAGAAATCCGCGCGGAACTCCAGTCCGGGTCGGCAGGCCATGTGCGGATACGACGACAATCCCCTGGCCGCATTTGAAAAAGGCGGCTCCAGGAGCAACAACTGGGCCATGGGCGGCGCGTGGACGAAAACCGGCAAAGGCGCATTTTCTTCCGATCCCCACATGCCGCACATGCTTCCGTCTTTGGGCTATCTCATGCACGTCAAATGCGAAGGCTGCGAAAACGGCGACTACGAAGTGATCGGCGGCGTTTTTATGGGTTTTCCGGCCGTCACTTTCGGAACAAACGGCAAGGTGGCCTGGGGACCGACCTCGAACTGGGGCGATATGGCCGACGTCTACGTCGAAAAGCAGGCGCCGGGAAAACCGGGACATTATCTGTATAACGGCAAAGCCGAGCCGTTTAAAATCCGCAATGAGGTGTTCAGGATCCGCTTGAAAAACGGCGAGTTCAAGGAGGAAAGCTTAAGCGTCCGGGAATCGCGCCACGGCGTTATCCTCAATGATTTCATCGACCGCCTGCCGGATGATTTTCCCCTCGTGACCCTTCGGCGAGGTCATGATAAAGGCCGGCCTCTCAAAGCCATTATGGGTCTTTACAAATCCCAAAACGTCACGCAGGCGCGCCTGGCGTTAAACGACTTTTTCGCCATGGTGGGGCATTGGTCTTTGGCGGACGCGCGGGGCGGCATCGCCTACTGCGGCCCGATGCAACTGCCGCGGCGCACCGAGCACCTGGGTACGATCCCGGTTCCCGGCTGGACGGAAAAATACGAATGGCAAGGTAATATTCCCATCGAGGAACTGCCTTGGATCGAAAATCCTCCCGAGGGTTTTTTGGGCACCGCCAACAATCAGGTGATCCAGCCCGAATCCACGGGCTATCCCGTGAATTTCGAAGGCAACGTGGCGCACCGGTGGGCCAGGATCAGGCAGGTGCTTTCCAAGGGCGCTCGCGGCGGCTCGATCGTCCGGCAAATCGGCGATCTGCAACTGGACTCGCTGGATATGGGCATTTACGAAACCATGCCCGTCTATGAAGGCGTCTTAGGCAAACTGAGTAAAAACGACGATCCCCTCGTCGCCGAAGCGGCGGAAACGCTTTTAACCTGGAACGGCGACTGCCTGCCCGACGCCGTCGCCCCGACGATTTTCAATTCCCTCAACACGCATCTGATCGGCATGACGCTCAAAGACGAATTCAGCGAGGCCACACACGGATTCATCATGAGTTATTTCAACGTCGAGCCCTTTGTCTACGGCATCCTGAACAATCCGGACAATCCGGCGTGGGACGACTGCGCGACGCCAAATAAAGAAACCGCCGACGAGGTTATCGAAACGGCGTTTATCATCACCGTCAAAGCCCTGGCCGAGCGCTACGGGGACGACATCGAAAACTGGAAATGGAAAGACGCGGCGCCGTTTTATATCAAACACTCCTTCGGTTCCTCGAAATCGCTGGCCAAATTCCTGAACCGGGGTCCCTTTCCCACGAAAGGCGCCATCGACACGGTTTTCAAAAATCAGTTTGACCGCACCGATCCCACGCAGTTTCCGATTCACCACGGCCCGGTCCTGCGCGTGATGGTGGATTTCAGCGATCTGCCCGGCTCGCGAATGGTCCTGCCCGGCGGGCAATCCGGCAGGCCCTCGTCGCCGCATTACGATGATCAGATCGACATGTTCATGCGCGGCGAGGGCATTTCCATGGACTTGGATATGGAAAACGCCAAAGAAAGCGCCGTCGGACGAATCGAGATTTCGCCCGGCGACTAGGGAAGGTTTTACCGGCCAGAAATCCCGACGGTTAATGCGTGCAGAAGATTGTGCATCCCGCTGACAATCGATGCAGTGACGCATTACTTGGGAAGAAAACAACGTGGCACTTTCATTCCCAACGGACATGCTATAAACTACTCCAATCATGCATCGCAGGTTCTCCTTCCCGCCCCCTTGGGATCTTCCCGGATTGAGAGCCTACTTTTTTCACTACGGATCGGTCGAACCTCTTCGGGTTGCACGGCCGGAGGCCGTAGGTTTAGCTCGGATCAAGAAATTTTGGTGAATTATGAAACAAAGACGATTTTTATTTCGACTGTTTTTTATCGGAATTAATGTTCAGCGAATTGGACATACAAAATTCCCGATAATCCTGCTGACTTTCATGTTATCGGCGGCGCTGACGGGGGCGTCATATTCTCAAACACCGGACGCGCAAACCCTGTATCTTATCAAAACCATGGATGGCGATCTTTTTGGAAAATGTCCCATCGATGTCTACAACATCAGCGGGAACCAAATCAGCCTTCAAAACACTTTCGAAATCTACCACATGGCGACGGGTCCGGTGGGACTTGGAATCGACGCGGTCAATAAAAATGTGTTTTTCACTTTTGAAGAATCGGCGTTGATGGATGTGTACGATATCGCCGCTTTCAATCTTACGGATCAAATACCTCTGGCGGGAACGTCGAATCTCGCCGGTATCGATACGATGGAAGGGCGACGTTTGGCTTTTGTGATCGAGCGCGGCGAGCCGGAAATCTATGTCGTGAACATGGATACACTGGAAACGGCCGATTCCTGGACGCTGCCGAACGGATATTGCACTTACGTCGATGAAAGCGACGACGACGCGGATGACGACGACACCTCGGAGGAAACAGGTATCGGCGCCTACGATGTGGATTGCGTGGAAAACCTCGATGGGAAAGACCTTCTTTTCATCGCCAATGCCGACGAAAAGGTTTGCTGGTTTGATATCGATACTCATGAGGAAGTCGGCGGCGTCACCGCGGATATGATTATTACGGGGATCGCCGTGGATACATATTCGGGTTCGCCGATTATTTATGGCGCCGCCTCCGACAACGGCGCTCCAGGCGGGCACGATTATCTGATTCAGTACTTCACGGATACGCATATCGACAATTCCGTGGATCTCGGTTCCGACGGTCGCGGCGTCGACGTGAGTAACGACGGTTCGACCGTTTTCGTCGCCGTCGGCGGGGGATTTCTTCTTGATCCGACGCTTCGGGCCTATGATACGTCAAGTTTGCAGGAAGTTGATCGTGAAATCTTGAGTTGCGGGACATTTTCCTGCTCTCCCACGGATTTGAAAGTCGCCCGGCTATCCTTGGGAGTTGAAGTGGAAAAAACGATCACTTCCCATGCCGGAGATATCGATTACAGCGACGAAGTCGATTTTGAAATCACGATCACCAACACATCTTTCGCGGCTCTCGTCAAAGCGCCCGTCTTCGATGAATACGATACGAGTCAACTGACTTATATTTCCTCGACACCCCCGTCCGACAACAACGCGAACGACGGCTGGATCGAATGGTCGGATTTGACCGCATCCTTCGGCCGGGTCTTGGAGCCGGGCGAGTCCTTCACCATCGAAGCCCGCTTTATCGCCGAACCGGAGCCTTGCAGCGAAAGCGTCGACGGCCGAAATGTTGCTCACGTTCGCGACGCGCAGATGAATTCCTACGGAACAACTCCCGATTCTTCGGGGGAAATCGATTATACCGTTATTTGCGGATGCTTCGAAAACGACGATTGCGACGACGGAGTATTTTGCAATGGTCAAGAGCAGTGCGACAACGGAGAATGCGTGGCGGGAGAAGATCCTTGCGCCGACGACGGCCTGTATTGCAACGGCGACGAGTTCTGCGACGAATCCGGCGACGAGTGCGGGCATACCGGCGATCCCTGCGACGAGGACCGGGTGTGCAATGAAGACACCGACGATTGCGACGAATCCGTCGACGACGACCTTAACGACGATGCGGACGATGACGTGAATGATGACGCGGGAGACGACGATACGACCGGCGATGATGACAGCGCGAATGATGACGATATGGCAAGCGATGACGACAGCGCTGACGGCAACGACGATACAGGCGCCGAGATCAGATCCGGCGACGATGACGACGACGGCGGCGGATGCGGTTGCTCTTAAATATTTCCGACGGATGGTTTCCGACGAGCTCGGTTTTTACGGATTGAGCGTCTGCAGGCCGTAAGGCGGCGAAGCGTTCACGAGAAGGCCGGGCGTGCACTTGAGGCGGACCTGCGTGAATTCTTCGTCGGGCATTTCGGCGGATAAAACATATTCGCCGGGCGGCACGTTGAGGAATATCGCCCCGCCGTCCCCCGTGGTTTCCGTCAGGCCCCGCTGAGGCAGATCGATAATCGGCCAGCCCGGAATCTCGATGATCTCGAAATAAAAAGGTCCCTGTTCCGGCGGCAAAGGCGGATCGATTCCGACCACCGCTCCGGCGATTCCCGGGGAAAACGGCGTGCCGCCGGCTTCCGTCACCGTGGTGGCGATCTGACATTTATCCGGATCGAGCCACTCCCAAAGATAAACGGACATGGCCCATACGATGGCGCGAGGCGGAACCTGAAATGAAATGTCGCCAATTCCCTCTTCACCGGGTACGAGCGTGGCAGACTGCGTGGGGTAGAATTCGTCATGTCGGTGGATGAGGGTCATATCCCGCCCGACGCGTGCGCCTTCGAGATCAAACTCCCCTTCGGCATCGACGACAACCGGTTCGATATCAGGATACTCCAGAACTTCGACGCGGCCTCCCTCCAGGTAATCGAAAGTCCAGTCGAATCGGTAAACCTTGCCGCCCGCCGATGTGCGCGGCGTTGTATCGTCATCATTGTCGCCCGTGTCATCGTCATCGCCTGTCGTATCGTCGTCTCCAGAATCATCGTCGGCATCGTCGTCTGGAGGCGAAGCCGTATCATCGTCCGCGGAATCATCGTCGACATCGTCGTCTGCAGGCGAAGCCGTATCATCATTGACGTCGTCATCGAGATCATCGTTTGCCGCATCATCATCGGGCGTGTCGTCGGCGTCGTCATTGGGATTTTCAGCGTCGCTTTCGGAATCATCGGAATCCGACGAGCTTTCGCAGGCCGCAAAGATCGCGACAACCGCGAGGGCGATAAAAAGGAACAATATAAAATTTCTCGTCATAGCTTTCATTTTTTTCTCAATTCATGGGAACTTCGTTTTACGACCGGGGCGAAGCTTGCGGGCAAATCAAAAAAAATCAAACGGCAAATCACCGCAATTTATTTTCGCTCATTTTTCACGACATTGAAATACTGCAATTTCGCCGCGCCTGTGATATGGTTTTTCGGTCATTTTCAAAAAACAACATCTCGGGGGTTTCCCAATGCCCAAGCGAGTTCTGGTCACGGGGGCTTGCGGCTTTACCGGATCGCATATGGTCAAGCGCCTGCACGAAGCGGGATACGATGTGACGGCTACGGATCTGGCCCGCGGCGCGCACGCCGAATACTACTGCGAGCAGGGCGACCTCCATCCGATCTACATCGAGGATCACCTGAAAGAACTCGGCGTCAAATTCATTCCCGCCGATTTGACCGACGCGGAAAATCTAAAAGATGTGTTTGCGGGCGGCTCCTATTGGGCGGTTTTCAACGTGGCGTCCCTTTATGATTATTTCGCGCCCCTGGATTTGCTGCGAAAAGTCAACGTCGAAGGCACGCGCAACCTGGCCCGGCTTTGCGTGGAGCATCGCGCGGGGCATTTCCTGCACTGGAGCACCGACGGCGTTTACGGCGAGATTGAAAATCCGCCCGGCGACGAGGATCATCCTTTCAACCCGCCGAACAACTATTCCATATCGAAGGTCGAGCAGGAGACAATGCTGTGGGAGTTTCACCGGGAGCAGGGCCTGCCTCTCACGGTCCTTCGCCCGGCGCCCATCTACGGGCCGAATCATCGCTACGGCGTGTTTCATATCCTTTACACGCTGCAGAAAATGGGCTCGGCTTTCGTGTTAAGCCTCTGGCCCAAAGAGTATAAGCTCATGGTCCCGTCGGTGCATGTGACGGACCTGGTCGACGCCGCCGCCTTTATGGCCGAAAATAAGGAGAAATGCCTTGGCGAAGCGTATAACATTTTGTCCGACTGCATCTGCCAGGAAGATTTCATGGAGTTCGTGTTCAAGGCGCTGGGCGTTCCCTACAAGCGAATCCCGGTACCCTGGCCGATCTACAAATACGGGGCGAAGCGGGCGCTTGTATTAACCAAGCGCCTGGATGCGCGCGCCCGGGCCGCCGGAACGCGCCCGAAGATCGATGTGCCGATGGTGGAATACGTTACGCATCAATACTGGTTTTCCAATCAAAAAATCAAAGACCTCGGTTTTCAGTTCAAGTATCCGGATCCCAGGCCCGGGATATGGGACTACATAACGTGGTGCAAGGAAAGGGGGTGGCTTAAATGAGAATCTTTATCTGGGACGCGCCGATCCTCATCCTTCTCGGTTTCGTTTACGCACTGGCCTACGCCAAGCTGTTTGTCGACAAGCATCCCGACTTCTACGTGCATATCGGGTTTATCACCGTCATGGCATTTTGGATCAACGCAGCCTTCGCCTGGTTCGGGTGCGACCCATGGGGCCTGGAGGCGCATTTCAGGATTGTTCCAAAAGCCATCGCGATTCCCTTCACCCTCTCTTATCCTCTGTGGCTGATTTGGGGCGGTACGCGGGCTTTTCACCTGTTCGGCCGTTCGCCCAGGCAGGGAGGATTCTTATGGATATTTTCCCTGAAGGACAGAACCAAATCCTTTAAGTGAAAAGTGACCCTGAGGCCTCATAACTATTCACTTTAATAGCGCGTTGGCGATATCGATGATCGTCAGCAGCGTGTCCCGCAATGCGTTCGGATCGGGATCGACGAAAATTTCGCTGATATTGATTTCGGGGTAATCGGGCAGGGCGTCGATGACGATGGGGCCCAGTTCGATCGGCAGCAAATCCAGGCCGTACAATAATTCGTTGAAATCCGCGGGTGTGATCGTCGCCGTGTCGGACGGATCGGAATCGGCTTCGGTTCCTTCGTAAAACGCCGGAGGCAGAAGGTCCGCCAGGTATTGAAGCGCCGCCGCAAGGTCGGGATTCAGTTCCAGGTCGTCGCCGATATCGACCGGATCCTTATAGGGCGTGTAAACGCCGTCGGCGTTTCGGTCAAAATATCGGACCTGATAAATCGATCGGTCGAGCGCGGCATTGGTCATGCAATCGTACGTGTCCGCAATGCGCGCAAAGGCGTTGCCCAGGTCAATGGCGGTCTGCTGCAGATATGGCGATCCGTCTTCGCGATAGCGCAGGAAACTCGGCTCGGCTTCGCTGGTCAGCAGGTTTTCGATGAGTTCCAGATAGGCCAGGACAAGTTCGTTCGATTCGGTGACTTCCTCCGTGTCGGGCAAAATCAGCAACGTAGGATCGAAGCTCAAATCCACGGACAGAAGGAAGTTCATCAGCGCGTTCAACACCGCGTCGAGTCCGCCGAGAAAAGCCACGTCGCATTGATCGAACCGGCCGGAAAATTCCATTAGAGCCGATTCGTCGATCATGATCGCATAGCGCTCGATGTCGAATTCAAAATTCGACGCCGTGGCGAGTGTTTCGTACAATTCCTCGTTTTCAAACAAACGCCCGCCGACATTTTCGTACAGATACTCGTGGATGGAACTGGAAAACTCCGGCTGCGTCTGCAGGGACTTGGCCGCCTGATCATTGGCCTGATCTTCAAAACTGATGCTGCTGATGGTTCCGATGATCTGGTCGATCAGATTCGGCAGCCGAATAAGTCTGGCGAGAAAAAGCCCGAATTGGGCGTCTTCGCTGTCGTGTTTGATGTCAAGCGCCGCTTCGAAAGCCTTCTCGGCTTCAAGGCTTTCGTTTTCCGTCAGATAGTGTTTGCCGAGGTTGACGTAATCCTGCGCCGTGTATTCATCTTCGTCGTTGTCGTCATCGGCGGCGCAGCCGATCAGGATTGCGCAAAAAATGAAAATGGGAATGAGCAACGCATTGCGAATCGTCATTGAAGCACCGAACCTTTTTTTATTGTTGTTTCTTTCGCTTAAAAAAGCAGTCACATTATTAGGGGAAAGTTTTAAGACTTTCAATGCCCGGCAAAGCGGTGACGCCGGGCGATGTTTTTGGTATGAATGCGCTAAGGATAAAAAAAGGAGCTTGGAAATGGCGACAAAAAAGTCAACGACAAAAAGCCCGGTGCAAGCGGGATTCGGGATCAAGGATATAACGCCGCCGTTGCCTTTTCCCATGGGCGGCATGGCGGGCAAAGAAGAACGGCTGGCCGATAAAATCCGCGATCCTCTTTACGCGCGCGCCCTGGCGTTTTCCGACGGAAAAAAAGTCGCCGCCATTGTCTCCACGGACTTGCTTTTGACCACGGTTCCCTTGCGCACGGCGGTGGAAAAGGCCGTCGCCGAAGCCGGAACCAATATCGACGGGTTGATGATCTCGGCCACGCACACGCATTCCGCCTGCGGGGGCTATTGGGATACGCTTTCCGCGCCGCTGTTTTTGGGGAAATACCGGCAGGCGATTTTCGACGGCCTGGTCGAGGGAATCGCATCGGCCGTCGTCGAGGCGGTCAACGATTTGCATGACGCGGAATTTTCTTTCGGTTCCGTCCAGACGCAGGGTCTCAATTACAATCGCCGTCACAAGGATGCGCCTATCGACCGGTCGATGGGAGTACTGAAAATCAAGCGGCCGACAAAAGACATTACGGTCATGACCTTCGGCGCGCATCCCGTGACCGTGGCCTTTCGCCAGTACGCCACGGCTTCGGCGGATTATCCGGGGGAACTGATAAAATCCGTCGAGGCCGGCGGAGATCACGGAATGTTCATCGTCGGACCCGTCGGCGCGGTCAACGTCCTTTTCCCGGAAGGGCCCATGGATATCGAAGTGCATCTGAATTTGCTGACCCGGCTGCTTCGCGAACAAGTCGACGCGGCGCTCAAAGAGGCCGAGCCGGTCGAGGCAAATGACGTGGCTTTCGCAACCGGCGAGACTTCCGTGGAGATCACGCTTCCCCGGCTGTTCAACGAACAAAGAGCGTGGCTCGACGTTCTGGCGCTTCCGCTGCGCTTGTGGGTGCGTCGATTCGGCGCGCGGGGCCTGGGCGGACGACACCGGACGCGCGTTCCCGTCATTCGCGTCGGCGAAATGATCTTTACGGGTTTTCCTTCGGATATGGGACCGGGCGTGGGCTTCGCCGCAAGAAAGTTGGTCGACGAAGCCGGCCTCAAAACTTTTAGCACCGCGTCCCAGACCGACGATTACGTCGGCTACGTGCACATGCCCGAGGATTACAAACTTCTCGAATGGGAAGACAAAGACGCCCGCTGGATGTGCATCTACGAAAACGCCATGGCCTTCGGCGGCCGCAACATGGGCGTAAAGCTGGTCGATGCTTTTAAGGATGCGCTGGCGGGAGTAGCGAAGAGTTAGGAGTGATCGGTGCTCAGTGGATTAGCCGCTTGCAAAATTATTGATGGAGTCATCTTTATCTTAAAAACAACAACACAGCCGAAGGGTCGCGCTGTGCCTCATGTGACGTGCCAAAGAAAAACGGTTTGTCAGCCACAGCGTGTGTGGCACAGCCGCCCTCGGCTGTGCAAGCCCGCGTTAGCGGGCGACGGAAAGGTGTCACAATGAATGTGATCAAAGTCGGCATCTGCGGATCTGGTGGAATCATTCCCAATCACGTTGAGGCGATCAGGCGCACGGCCGGAATCAAGGTTACGGCCATTTCCAGCCGCAGCCTCGAAAACGCGCAAAAACGCGCTAAGGAATTCGCCATCCCAAAGGCCTTCGACGATCACCGCCGACTGATCGAATCGCCCGACGTGGATCTGGTCGTCATCGCGACGCCCAACTATCAGCATTGCGAGCTGGCCCTTCGCGCCTTCGAGGCCGGCAAGCACGTGATGGTGGAAAAACCCCTGGCCGTGACGATAAAAGAGGGCGAGGAAATGCTCGCCGCCTCCAAAAAAACGGGCCTGAAGCTCATCTACGCGGAAAATCTTCCCCTGGCGCCGAAATTCGCGAAGTTGATCGACATGGCCCGGGCCGGGGCTTTCGGGGAGATTTACATGGCCCGGCAGATCGAGCGGCACGCCGGTCCTTATTCCCCCTGGTTTTTTCAAAAAGAAACGGCGGGAGGCGGCGCCATGATGGATCTGGGTTGCCACAGCATTTCCGTGATCCGCGAGATTTTCAAAGACCAAAAAGTAAAACAAGTCAAAGCCGTGCAGCGCACATACACGCACACTCAAGGCGACGTGGATGATTTTATGCTCCTTTGGATGGAATACGAATCCGGCGTGATCGGCGCGGTGGAATCCAACTGGTGTCACTTGGGCGGCATGGATTCGGTCACGGAAGTTTTCGGGAAAGACGGCAACGGCTACGCGGATTTGATGAAGGGTTCGGGGCTTTTATCATTCGTGAAAAAAGAGAAGGTGGGCGGCCTTTGGAATGCCGACGGCTGGCAATGGCCCATGTTCGACACGGTGTTCGAATGCGGCTATCTGGCCCAGATCGAAGCCGCCGTGAAATGCATCAATAACGATGCGCCCCCGGCCCAAAGCGGCGAAGACGGCCTGGAAATCCTGAAGATAATGTTGGACGCCTACGAAAACGCGAAGAACTGATTTGGAATTAAGGAGGAGGGAGGAAGGATGAAGGAGGAGTTTCGCTAACGGAGATGTGTTTTTGAATGATTTTGCCGATATACTGGCGGGGTAACTACCCACTCGCCATTCGCCGCCAACCACTAACCATTATCCAGCAATCCACTGACTTGTCGGTTTATTCTATTGCTAAAAAGTCGACGATCAGATCGCTTTGCGGGTACGTGGCGAAAATCGGCACGCGGATTAAGCTGTCGCAGGGACCGTCGCCCTGCGCGAGATAAGTGAACCACAGATAGTTTCCCATCAAATCCGGGCTGATGTCATACACCAGCCCGATGCCCGCGCAACCACCGACTTCAGCGTTGATTCCCAGCACCATGTTCGTATCGAAATTGAGCATGGAGATGAAGTTATATTGCGCGCCGCCCGGCTCGTAACCGAGGAAAAGATTCCAGTCGTCCGGCGTGCGGATGTTAAACTCCGCCTGCTGATCGAAGATGCAGGAGTTTAGGAAAAGATCGCTGTAAAGCTCGTCGTCTCTTTGCGCCGCCAGATCCACGGGATAGAAGTTCACGGGCAGATCGCTTTTGGCGATCACGGCGAATATGGGCAGATTGACGTAACAGTCGCAGGGACCGCCGCTTTCCGTCGCGTAACTCACGTCGATGGAGTCCTGATCCCGATAAATGTTCATGATCTGTCCCCACACGGCGCATCCGCCGGCGCCGGTGTTGACGCCCACGACCATGTACTGCGTGAAATCGATCTCGTACCAGAGCTTGCCCGCGCGGGCGTAGCCGACGAATTCGTTCCACTGATCCTGCGAGCGGATCACGAATTCCTCGCCGTTTTGCATATCGACATTGAAAACATGCAGCGCGTCGTAGTCCAGGGAGATATCGTCGTCATCGACATCATCGTCCGCGTCGTCATCGACATCATCGTCCGCGTCGTCATCGACATCATTGTCTGCGTCGTCGTCGGGTTGCGGGAGATCGCAGGTTTCCGTAACGCAAGTGTACCACAGCGCGCAGTCGGGGAAATCTTCCCAGCACCCGATAACGCATGGCCAGGGGATTTCTTCCGGGAGATGATTTTCGCATGCCCCGAGCGCCTCATCTCTTGTCATATCGAACAAGGCGTTGTTGCACTCATCATAATATTCACTGACCATTATATTGCAGCGCACAGACCAGGGCGTCACCGTATCGTCGTCGTCATCATCCCCGTCGTCGTTGACGTCATCGTCATCCAAAGCAGTATCGTCATCGTCGCCGTCAATGGCGTCGTCATCGTCATCGTCGTCGTCGCTGCTCGTGCCGATGTCGCAGGCGACCGCCGCGGAAAAAACGAAAAGAACCGTCAGGATTAAAAAGAGTCGAAAAATATTACTCATGGTTTCTTCCCTTCGCATGATAAATCGATAGCTTCTTTACATGCGGTAAATATATCACTTTGATTTTTTTTCAACAAACGAAATTTGGCGCATCATTATTTTTCCGGTCATGAGGCGAGGTGGGCAAAAGGGCGGATTCGGGTATATTGGTCGGGATCGCAGCAAGCGGGATTGAAGATTGAAGGCTACGCGATGCCGATTGGAAAAAATCGACTGATAAGGCTCAGTGTATTCGCGGCAGTGGCGCTTTCCGTCGGGGCGATGACCGCGTGGAACGCGAAAACGCCACCTGTACTCGTGGGAAGGCCGCATCCTGTTTTGGGGCATCTTTTGTCGGCCCACCAAAATCCGGGACTTTTCGATCCCCTTTGGAATATCCCGAACAATCCCCCGGAATTTCGACTGGCCTTTGCTTTTATGGATCTTTTGGGTCGAAGCTATTTGAGCATCATGTCGAGCCAGCTTGTTTTTTTCATCATTTTCATCCTCGCGGCATGGAGGATCGCATCGAAGCTCGGCGGCGCCGGCGCCGGGAGGCTGGCGGCCTGTTTCGCGGCGTTTACTCCCGTTTATATGACCGCCGCCCTGACGTTCGACGACCACATGTTCAACATGGCCCTGGTGGCGTGCGCGGTCGCCTTCATGATCGAGGGTAAAGGATGGCGGAGGATTCTATTTGCGCTTCCGGCCGGATTATCCTTAAGCTTGGCGTTGCGATATTCATTCATGCCCTCGAACGGTTTGATCGCCCTGGCGTGCGGCGCGTTTGCTTTTTGCGGCTTCGCTTTGGATGAGTTCATCCATCGGCATTCCGGCGAGTCGGATCAAAGCGGCGAAACGGCATATATGACCAAAGCGCTTATCATTCTCGCTGCGGGGCTGGCGTTTGCCGCAAGCGTTTTTGTATTCGGCCTGTATCGAACGGGTGCGCCGTGGGTTCCGCATGTCGATTATTATTTTACGGAAAACGTAAATGCCCTGGCCGCTTCCCCGGGTTCCCGGGCTCTAAGCCTGCTGGCTTACCCTTATCTGATCGTTTTGCATCAGCTCGGACCCTTCATGTCTCTCGCGCTTACCGCCGGAGTATTCGGATTGATTCGAAAAAATCATTCGGGGCGGTTCGGCCTTCTTTTCTGGTTGTTCGGCCCGCTGATTATTCTCAGCCTGATCGGTAAAAAGAACTTTTATTACGACTACTATGCTCTGGCGGCCGCCGCGCCTCTGGCGGCTGTCGGCCTGGCTTCATTCGCCGAACGCAAACTATGGCCTGCCGTCGCTATTTCGAGCGTTTTATGCGTAGCGACCTTCAGCTTATGGCGCATGTTTGTGTTCGTACCCGATCTTAAATCGCCCATGTTGGATTACATGCAGGCCCGGCCGCGAAATTTTCTGCAAAAGCCCGTTGATATTTCCTTCGTTCGCCCCGTTGATATCGAAATGTTTTCCGAGAATATGATTCAGAATAAAGAAGCCGGCGATCCGGTTTGGATTGTCATGGCCGACGATCTCGCTTTGGATACTCTGGAGGAATGGCGCTACGGGATTTTGGCGCGCCTGCCCGATACCCGATTCGACGTGGCAAAAAATGGGTCCTTTTACGCGCCGGTTTCGAAAAACACATTCTTCATTAAAGAAAAATCGGCCGAGGTTCCAGCGGCGCCGGCAGTTGACACGACGCTCGGGCAATTGCTCATGGCGGATGCGTCGGCCGACGCGGATTCAGCATCGGATCGCGCACCGGAATTCAACACGCCTTTGAAAGTTGTGAGTGAAACGGCGTTCTGGGCGCTTTTCAGGGTTGGCGATTGAAAAACGACGATTAATCCGCATTATAAATCATGCGCAGATTCTCTACCAACTGCGTGTGCCTTGATTCTCTTACGAATATCGCAGGCGTTCCGATGGGCGCGTCCACGGTGACGGCGACGCGCCCCCCGTATTTTTTCGCTGTCAACGCATGCTCCCATTTGCCGTCGGGAAAAAGCACGCGAACCGACGTTGCCCCTTCACTGACGACGGGCGCGAATAAAATGTCGTCGCCCAGCATCCATTGCTCATGCGCTTCGAAAGATTCTTCCCAATCCGGATCCACCAGGGCGGTGTGACGGATGATCGGAAGGCCCGCGTCCACGGCGTCTTGCGCGATTTCCATGAAATACGGCGCCATGGCCTCGTGCAGCTTCGCCATGCGCGTGAAATGCTCCAGGGTATCGGCGTCGGAATCGAACCGATGATTCTTTTCTCTTTGCAGGCCGTCGTGCGTGCGCATGAAAGGCGTAAACGCGCCCAGTTCGGTCCAGCGCATGAATAGTTCTTTGGTGCACGGCCCGCCGGAGAATCCCGCGATGTCGTGCGTGAAAAACGGAACGGCCGCCAGCCCCAGATTCAGGCCCGCTTTGATCACCGTGGGGATGCCGTCGTCGCCCCAGTCGGCTTCCTGATCCCCGGCCCAGACGATTTGCGCCACGTCCTGCTCGCCGGTAAAGCCGCTGCGCGTGAACATGACGTAATCCCCGTCGGGATAGGCCTGGTCGAGAACCTCGCGGTTGATTCGATGCCACGCCGTCGGATAGAGATTGTGAAAGGCCGGCGCGTATCCGTCGTGCAAAACCGCGTCGAAGGGCAGCCACTCGCCGAAGTCGCACATCCAGCCCGACATGCCCATTTCCACCGCCCGGCGCGCGTACCCTTTAAAATATTCCACCGCCGCCGGATTCGTCACGTCCAGATCGGTTCCGAAAAACACGGAGATCAAGAACAGGTAGGGACTTCCGTTGGGCATCCGAATAATATAATCGTTGTCCCTGGCCGTCTCGTAATGTTCGTACTGACGGGCGATGAAGTTGTTGAAGTAACCCAAGAAGCGCACATCCTGCTCGCGGAAGTCGTCAATCATCCCGGGTAAATCGGGATAGTGATCCTGATCCCAGATCCATCGATACTTGAGTCCGTAGTTGCCCAGGCCGAAGTGGCGCTCGCCCACCCAGTCCTGCGTCCATACGGCGCTGACGGGGATGCCCGCGTCAAGAGCGGTTGCGAGGCGTTCGCGCACGGCCTGCTCTCCTTGCTGCGCGGCGAGCCATACGCCGTCAAAGGCCCAATCGGGGGGGATGCGCCGCGGACGCCCCAGTTCGTCGCTTAATTGCGTTATGACTTCTTTGCCGGTCGGTCCGGGAAAAACGAGAAAAGATATCCGGCTGCCGCTGAACACTTCCACGGACCAGCGGCGGGAGTCGGCCCGCCCGCAATCGAAAAAGGATGCTTCGCTGTTTTCGATCAGGAAACCTTTGCCCGCCTGCGGGTCGATGAAATATGGCATGGGGAAATATGAATTGGTCAGTTTGCCCTGCGTGGGCAGTAAAGGATGCTCCTTGCGGCCGATACCCTGTTCCTGCACCCAGATCGGCGCAAGGCGGCCGCGAAAATCCACGAAATTGTATTGCTCGCCGAAACCCCAGAATCTGTCGCCGCCGCGCATGGTGAATTTCAGTTTCAGCGAATCGGCCCGGCAACCGTCATCGATGTTCAAACGGACGCGCAAAGCGCCTTTTTCCGTTTTTTCAATCGCCATATCTCCGATCCTCTCGTCGGCGAGAAAAAGGCCGATGGATGCATCGGAATAACGCATCGAAAGACTTTCGCGGCTTTCATTTTTCTTTTTCACCTTGAAAAAGCCGAACAGCATGGATACGTCGGCTTCGAAACGGCGGACTTCGACGGCTTCCAGTCTGAAAAGATTTCGGCTGCCGTGATAGATGGCCAGCGCGTCATCGGCGTCGAAGTTCCAGGTCCAGTCGCCTGCGCCGGGAGTAAGAAGCGTCGAAAATTCGCCGTCATCGCTTTCGCCGTCATCGTTTTCACCGTCATCGCAGGCGCAAAGAACCAATGAGAGGAAAAGAAGAAAAAACAAAAGTCGATTTTGTTGCTTTTTCACATCGATCTCCTGCAGCGAAAGGTTTTTCCAGTCATCGCTTCCTCGATAAATATCTGAAGGGTGGGGCGTTCGCGTTTTTATGGAATTCAACGGCAACAGCCCGATGAGTGAAATGATCTATTGATAAATCTCTGAGAGAGTCGAAAGGTCTTTGCTTTGAATCGCCGTCAGGGGAAGAATGATTTGAAAGCTTGTTCCTTCGCCCGGTTTCGATTCGATGCTCACGCGGCCTTTGAACACCATCAGGTTGCGCATGACGATATCCATTCCCACGCCTCGACCGGAGACCCTGGTGACCTCCTTGGCGGTCGAGAATCCAGGCTGGAATATCAGTTGGTAGACTTCTGAGTCGCTCATTTGGTCGGCCCGGTCGATGAGTCCCTGTTGCTGCGCCTTTGCCATAATCGCTTCGCGATCCAATCCGCGGCCGTCGTCCGACAGTTTGATGACAATGCCGTCGCCTTCGTATCCGGCCGAAAGGGATATTGAACCCGCGGCGGGTTTGCCGGCCTTGATACGCTCATCCTCCGGTTCGATGCCGTGATCCACGGAATTGCGGATCATATGGATAAGGCACTCGCTGATGTGCTCGACCATGATCCGGTCCAACTCCGTTTCCTCGCCGTGAGTTTGAAATGTGATTGTCTTGTTGCCGCCGCGGCTTAAATCTCGTACGAGTCGCTCCATTTTGCCGAAGATGTCGCGGATCGGCGCCATGCGGAGGCTCATCGCGATGTTTTGCAGGCTGCATGAAATTTGTGAAAGCCGGTTCATGTGTTTTAAAAGGTGCGGTGATTGAGCGTCGGAAAAGTCGGCGTCGTTTGCCAATAAAGTTTCCGTGGTGACCAGTTCGTTGATCAACTCGATTAAATGGTCGATTCGGTCGACGTTGACTTTGATGGTATTGATCAGATTCGTATGCCCGAGTTCTGCTTCCATCTGGGCGCGCAATGCCTGACCGATTTTTTTCGGCGGAATGCTGCCGTCGGCCAGCAGTTCCTCTCCCAGCTTGCGCCCGCTTAAGCGCTGACGCTCCAAAGCTTCTTCGACAACGCGCTCATTGACCTGAAACGGTTGTCTCTTCAGAATTTCGCCGATTTTCTCGCCGCGTTTGATGTCCGCCAGAACCAGCGTTTTCTCGTAATGATCATCGAACAAGGAATCCAGGAGTTTGATCAATGACGGCAGGTTCGGCTCCGGGCTGTAAGTCAGACCTTCGTCCAGTGAGGTTTTGACTTTTATGAACATTTTTCTCATTTCCTCGATGACGTCGAAAAGCATGTCGATATGTCTTCCGGTCGGGATGATTTCGCCCTTGCGAATCCGGTTGAGTGCGGTCTCCGTGGCATGGGAAATGCTTTCAATGTCGCTGAGTTGCAGGAAACCGGAGACTCCCTTGATCGAGTGGAAGACTCTGAAAAGACGGTTGATATGCTCTTCGGCGCTGCCTTCTTTTTCGATATTCAAAAGGATCTGATCGGCCTGTCCGAGCCGGTCTTCGCTTTCCGAGATGAATTCCGCCAGCATCGAAACGCTTTCGTCGTCGTTCAATAAAGTGATTAGATCATTCACGCGATCGTCGCGGGGCGCGTCGCTTTCCGGCGGATTGGGGCTTGTTTTTTTTATTTCCTCGGTCATCTCAAAAAACTGTTTGCAGTGTGCGTGTTTTTTCGGCGTTTTTATTGCACTCAGTGCCGTTTTTACTATTTTGATGTTTTGGAACACTTTTTCAAGGGTCCCGTCAATGCCGCCCTTGAGATAAAGCGGACGAAATAAACCGACGACCTGACGAAATTGCTGCTCTTTTGAATTTTCATGAGAATAATAAATTGCAAATCCAGAGCTTAAATACCCCGTTATTCATCTTTCGGCAACTTTTTTATTAGCGGCAAGGGGCAAGTGTTCCGTATTGAAAAACGGAGAATTCCCTTTTTCAGTTATGAAATGACCGGGGAGTGGATACGTATTTGAACTTGTGCTAGCCTTCGTCAAATTCAATTCTTCCCGACTTTTTGCGAGGACAAAAACGAATGAATAACGACCAAACAGGACAAAATTCCGCTGTCGCCGGCGACGTTGAAGGACGAGCTCTGAGTTTTTGGGATAAAGCGACTTATTCCGTCGGCGAGATGGGCGTTTCCCTGTCGCCGGCTATCGTCGTGGGTTGGTTGATTTACTTTTATACGGGCCGCGAAATCCCCGGCGGCGGCACGATGCTGCTGGTGTCCGCCTGGGGCATCGCCATCCTGGGATTGCTCGGACGGGTCGTGGATTCCCTGGCCGATCCTCTGGTGGGATTTTTTTCGGACAAATGGAATTTCAAATGGGGAAGGCGCATTCCCTGGGTCGTGGTCGGCACGCCGTTTCTGGCTTTGTTTCAAATTCTCATCTGGTTTCCTCCCGAGCCTTCCGGGATCGGAACAGTTTGGTATGAAATGAGTTTTGATCTGTATTTCGTCCAACCTTTTTTGCAGATTACGCCCAACTTCGTTTGGGTGGCCGTTATGGCTTCGGGATTCTGGTTTTTTTACACCGTGGTCGTGGCTCCGTATTTGTCCCTGCTGCCGGAAATCACGCCTTATAACAAAGAGCGCATCCAGGTCTCCGAAGCCATGGCTTACATGGACGTCGTGGCCATGCTGGTGGGCGCTCTGGCCGTCGGCATGTTGATCCAAAAATTCGGAGGCGGCCTGGATCTTGGATTCTACAAATTCGACAACGGATACCAGGTCGCCGGGCTTTTGCTGGCATTCATGTTTTCCGTCGGGTTTTACGTCAGCGTTATCAAGGTCCGGGAGCGGCCCTTTGACGACGCCAAGGCGGTTCCGTTCAATTTTGTCCGAGCGATGAAGGAAAGTTTTTCCAATCCGCCTTTCGTGCCTTATGTCATCTCCGTGTCATTCCTGCGCCTGGCCATCGACGTATTTATCGCCTTTATCCCGTTTATGGTCGTCAACATCATGGGATTGGGCGAAGGCCTCGCCGGAGCGTTGCAGGGCGTCATCGTTCTGGCTTCGGCCCTGATGTTCTGGTACGTGACGAAATTGTCGGCGCGCATCGGCAAGAAAAAGGTGTTGCTGATCGGTCTGCTGGGCATGGGAATCACCTTCTGTCTTCTGGCCTTCTTCGAACATTTCCCGTTTTTGGGCTACGTCATTTCGGGGCCGTTGAGCCTTTTCGGCGTTACTTTGGAACCCGGAATGGTCAGTTTCCTGCACTGCGTGGTTTTGCTGTTGGTATGCGCTTTTCCCGTGGCGACCATCATGGTTCTTCCCAGAGCGGTGCTGTGCGATGTCATGGATGAGGACGAGCAGCGCACCGGCTATCGGCGCGAAGCCATGTATAACGGCATGGAAGGATTGATCACAAAGGCCGCCGCCGGCATCGCGGCGTTTATCGTTCCGCTGCTTAATAAATACCTGGGCGCCACGAAGCTCGAACCCTGGGGAGTCTTGAGCGGAATTATCCTGGCCGGGGGGTTTTCCATCGCCGGCTGGGTGGCGCTGAAGTTCTATTCCATCGAGAAGTAACTACTTATAATCCAGTTTATTCGTTTCCAGTAGGTCGGTCAGCACCTCGTTGGCGGTTTCGGCCGACGGCCCCAGCGGATTGGTGATAATGGCCCGGTAAGCCGCCGAGCGGCTTTTGTTGATTCCCGCTTCGATGGTCAGTTCCTCGTAAGCCTTGGCCTGCTGAATCAGCGCGCGGATGCTCGGCTCCAGTTTCTCCATCTTGATGACTTTCGCGCCGTCTTTACCGATATGCGCCGGGATTTCCATCACGGCGTCGTCGGGAAGGTCCGGCACCGCGCCGTTGTTGTGCGTGTTGACCGTATGAATTTTGCCCGAGTCGTGAAAGATGGCCTGGATCAGTTCCACGGCGATCTTCGAATAAAAAGCCCCGCCGCGTTTTTCAAGCTCCGGCGGCTTCGTCACGACCGCCGGATCCTTGTATTTCGCCAGAAGAGCGTCTTCGACTTCCATCACTTCTTCCGCGCGGGTCTTGGGCTTTTTCTGGATGTAATCATGCAGCTTCTTCGGCATGTAATAGTAACGGTTGTAGTAAAGGGGCAGGGCGCCCAGCGCCGTGAGCAGTTCTTTTGGAAAATCCACGTCGGGAATATTCGCCGGCGCTTCTTTGGCGGTTAAAAGCTCCAGGATGCGCGGGGTAATATCCTCGCCTTTGACCGTGACCTTGCGCACCCAGCCCAGATGATTGAGCCCCACGCTTTCCATGTACACGTCGTCGTCGGCCGCGTCCATGAAGCGCGCGATGGTCATCTGCATTTCCATGGGGACGTTGCAAAGGCCGACGCACTTGCATTTTGAGTGATTCAGAATCGTTTGCGTGATGATGCCCGAAGGATTCGTGAAGTTGATGATCCACGCATTCGGCGCAGTCTTTTCCACCTCGCGGCAGATATCCATGATGACCGGAATCGTGCGCAGCGCTTTGGCCATGCCGCCGATGCCCGTCGTCTCCTGGCCGATCAGCCCATGACGCAGGCCGAGCTTGATGTCTTCGTGGCGGGCTTTCTGCGTGCCGACGCGAAACTGCGTGAGGACGAAATCGGAACCGGATACGGCTTCGGAAAGATTCCGCGTGGTGTTGAGATTAAATTTGGAACCGGCGTAGGCGACCATGCGCTTTGCGAAGTCGCCGACAACCCGCAGCCGCTCGGGATCGATGTCCATGAGCGTTACGTCTTTGAGACCGAGGTCTTCGGCGTTGTTGACAAAGCCTTCGATCAGTTCCGGTGAATAGGTGCTGCCGCCGCCGATGATGCTGATTTTCATTTTCTCTTTCCCTTTGTTGAAAAGCCCTCGCATAACGCTGGAGGCGCAAGGACTCTCTTTCCGAAGCCTGTGTTTATCACAGCACAACACGCAAATTCAATGAACTTGTTATCGAAACGATACGAAACTAATATATATCCGGATTTTTACTTTAGCAGGGGTTCTTCATGAAGTTATTGTTTCTCGGCGGCGCGGGGGAGATGGCCGCGGCCATGCTGCCTCTGATGCGCGACGACAAGGCCGTCAAGCTGGTGACTATCGCGGATTTGGATGAAAACCGGGCGCAGGCCAAGGCCAAAGAGTTCGGCGATAAATTTCAGGCGGCCGGCCTTGACGCCACGGATCACGACGCGTTGGTCGCCATCATGAAAAGCCACGACGGCGTCGTGAACTACGTGGGGCCTTTTTACAAATTCGAAAAGCCCTGCGCCGAGGCCGCCGTCGACGCGGGCGTTCATTACATCAGCATCGCCGATGATTACGACGCCTATCTTTCGGTGCGTACGCTGGAGGAAAAAGCGAAAAAGGCGAAGGTGAAGATTCTCACGGGTTTCGGGAATTCTCCCGGCCTCACGCAAGTGCTGGCCCGCAAGGGCTATAACTCCATGGATAATCCGCAAGACATCGCGGTGAACTGGGGCGCCGGCTCCAACGAGGCGGTGGGCCCGGCGAATATTTTGCACGTGATGCATTTCATGAACGGCACGACGATTCAGTGGCGCGACGGCGTGCACACGGCGGTGCGCGCCGGCGAGGGGCGCAAGATGGTGGAGTTTCCCGAGCCGATAGGGCGCATTCCCGTTTTTTATACAGGACACGCGGAATCCGTATCCATTCCGCAAAACCTTCCCGGCCTGCGCAATGTGAGCCTGCACGGCGGGTGCGTGCCCACGTGGATTTTCCCCTTTGCCGCGTGGATGTCGAAAGTCGGCGTCACGAAAACCCACGAGCGGCGTTTGAAGCTGCAAAAAGCCCTCGATCCATTCATGTCGGTGTTTGCGTCCGAAAGCGATCCTGACAAATCCGTTGGGCGCGTGGAAGTACGGGGCACGGACAAAGGCAAACCGGTATACCGGTATTACACTTATGTGGGGCATATCGCGGACATCACTTCGATACCGTGTTTCGTGGCTATCAAATGGCTGCTGGCGGGCAAATTCGACAAAAAACCCGGCGGCGTGTATTCGGCCGAGCGCCTGCTGGACAATCCGGACAGCTTCCTGCGGGAGTTGAAACGCCGCGGCCTTGAGATGGAATACCACGAGTAAAACCGGCGCAAAAATTCAATTCAGGTTTATTTATAAAATAACCAAAACCAACACTCGTCCTTGATTTTGACCGGCGAATTCCTTATGCATACGAGGCGAGTCAAAAATTTTTCGATTGTGATCTGCAAATGATGAAAAAAATGAAAGTTTTGCTTGTTGTCGCAACGCTCCTGTTATTCTTTTGCCAGATTTCGTGCAAGGAAATCGAACCGCCTGTCCCCGTTGCAGTTGCGCCGGAAAAGTCGTCTCCAAAACAGGAAGAGACGTATCGATCGCTTCTTGCGGCCGTCGAGGACGCCGGGGGTGCGAAATATATCAAAACCCATGAGATCGATGATGAGGTTCGCCGGGGTCTGGAGGCCGCGCCGCCGTCGTCTTTTCAATTTCCCTGCGACGTGCCGCCGAACGCGAAGCTGCAATTGGTCTACGGCATTGCCGAACGAGACTGGCGCAAGGCCGCTGCCGACATCATTTTCACCGCCCACGTTCGCGGACCCGACGGCGTCGTCAAGCGGCTTTTTCAAAAAGTCCCTTCCGATTCGGATGTACGTAAGAAGCCCTGGCTGAAAAGCAATGTGTCTTTGTCGGAATACGAGGGCCAGAAAGTCGATATCATTTTGCAGGTCGTCAGTCGGCTTATCAATCCGAATATATCGCCGACGCCTTTCGAGGGAATTCCCGTATGGGCGCAGGCGGCTGTGGAATCGGATGACAAATCGCCCGACGCAGGCGGCCCCAATTTCTTGTGGGTAACCATCGATACCCTGCGCGTCGATCATCTGTCATGTTACGGGTATCGACGGGGAACGACGCCATACATCGACGGGTTGGCCGCGCGCGGCATTCTGTTCGAGCAGGCCATTGCGCAATCCCCGTGGACCAGACCGTCCGTGTCGTCCATGCTATATTCGGCGTATCCTCATCAGATCTGCACGCACAACTGTTTCGGGGACAGATTCGTCATCGAGCCGGAGCTTCCCAATATACAAAAAGTGCTCGGCGATGAAGGTTATCAGACGGTCGGCGTGGTCAATAACGTGACCTTGGCCTACGACTACGGATGCGGGCGCGATTTCAACGTGTACTTTCAAGTGAAAAATGACGGCGATATATACAATGAATTCGTTAAATGGCTGAAGCCGCGAAAGAAGTCGGCGCCGTTTTTCGCGTATCTTCATCTGCTCGGAGCGCACGGTCCGTATAACTTCGTCAGAGGCGTCACGGATAATTTTATCGACAGTCAGCAGGCCTCGACCATCGAGAGGCGGTTTTACGGCCGCCACAAGCTATACAATGTCAAGAAAAAAAGCCCGGAGGAGCTTCAGGGAATTATCGACTTGTACGACGGGGAGATTCTCGCTTCGGACAATCTCGTCGAAAAGCTGATAACGCACCTGGAAACGATGGGCCTCATGCAAAACACAATCGTGATCATCACCAGTGATCACGGCGAGGAATTCGGCGAACACGGCGAGTGGGATCACGGGCATTCCCTGTATGACGAGCTCCTCAGGGTTCCTCTCATTCTGGTGCGGCCCGGCGACAATAACGGCCGGAGGATTAAAAAGCAGGTTTCCCTGATAGATATCGCGCCTACAATCGCGCAACTGGCCGATGTGACGCCGCCGGACACCTTCGTCGGCCGTTCCCTGCTTGGGGAAAACGCGAAAGCGTCCGCTCCGGCGTTTTCGGAGCATATGCTTTACGGCAGGGACAAAAGCAGCGTTCGAACTCCGAGGATTAAATATATTTTTGCCCCCGAAGGCCGAAGCCAGGAAATTTACAATCTGGCGAAAGACCCGCAGGAAAAAAAGAACCTTTCATCCAAGAGCAAATGGCAAAACATGGCTTATGAAGTTCTTCGGGATTTTCATCGCCTGGGGCTTGGCGCGTCGTCCGAAACGGTCGTGACTTTGCTTTTTGAATCCGAATCTCCGAAGGACTGGAAAATCGGTTTTGAATCGGATGTTTCTGCAACGCCCGTTCTTGGCGGCTCGGAAGATAAAAACATCGTCTGGCGGCAATCGAAGGATTTCACAAAGGGAAATCTGGCCTTTCAAACGCAATCCGGCAAATCCATGAAGCTTATGTTTACACTTCAAAATTCCATGAAATTGCTGAAAACGGGAATCAGTGTCGACGGCGCCGGATTGCAGGAAAAGGAATTGATCGTTGCCGGCCTGAAATTAGGCTCGCCTTTGGGCGTTTTAAATAATCTCGCCGATCCCAATATCCGGGAGTCGCTGGCTTCCCCGGGACCCCCTGAGCTTCCGCAGGGACTTGACGCTTCCGTGCGCGCATGGATTTCCAGTGCGGAATCCGGTATGAAAAAACGCGACAACGAAGAGCATCTGAAGCGAATGAAGACTCTCGGATATCTTTAGGGTGCAGGGTCCAGGGTGCAGGGTCCAGACCCCAGGGTTTGGGATTACGCGGAAAGAGATTTCATAAGAGTAATTAGCATTTTCCCCGTTTCCTGAATCAATTTTCAAGCTTTCTCGGCCTTTTCTTTTGTCAAATACTGCAAACGACCGGCGATTATTAAATGAGTTTCCAATTCCATTAATGAACCGTTTGCGATGGATAAATGACGGAGATAATCTCCTCTATGTGAACGTCCGTATCCTTCAGCGATATTAGCAGCGATGGATACTCCGGATCTTTGTATTTGATTCGTCAAACCGAATTTTTCGTCGACTGGAAAGTGTTTACTTAAACGGTACACCTCTTCCACGATATCCATTGCGCGCTGCCAAACATTTAATTCCCGATAACTTTTAACTTTTGTCCTTTTCATAATATCACAACCTTTAATAAATTTCAGAACCCTAGCCCCTGAACCCTAGAGCCTGAACCCTGATTCCTTGCCCCTAAAACACCACTGAAAAAAATATTCTGATATCAATAGCGTGTAACTATTCCACGGTAACGCTTTTGGCCAAATTGCGCGGTTGATCGACATCCGTGCCGCGCAGGTCCGCGATGTGATACGCCAGAAGCTGCAGGGGCACGACGTTGAGCATCGGCGCCAACAATTCCGGGCATCGGCCGATTTCCACCGAATAGTCGCTGATGGCCGTCGCCTGTTTGTCGCCTTTCGTCACGATGGACAGAATTTTGCCTTCGCGCGCCCTTGCCTCTTCGATATTGGAAAGGGTTTTGTCGTAAACGTGGGACTGGGACGCGATGGGAATCACCAGCATTTCCTCGTCGATCAGGGCGATAGGGCCGTGTTTCATCTCTCCCGCGGCGTACCCCTCCGCATGAAGATAGCTGATCTCCTTGAGCTTCAGGGCGCCTTCCAGAGCGATGTAGTGATTCAGATGCCGACCGATGTACAGGAATCCTTTCAGGTTGCGCGTGGCTCGGGCGATCGACCGGATTTTGGATTCCCGGGAAAGAATTTCCTGGATGCGAAAAGGAATCTTGCTGATTTCTTCCAGGTGCTCAGTCGCCTGGCTTTCCGAAAGATGGCCGTTGCGCCGTCCCAGCCAGATTCCCAACAGGAAAAGAACCGATAGCTGCGTGACGAATGCCTTGGTCGAGGCGACTCCGATCTCCGGTCCGGCGTGCGTGTAACATACGGCGTCCGAAGCCCGGGCGATGGTCGATCCCTGCACGTTGCATACGGCGATGGAGCCGGCGCCCTGTTTTTTCGCCTCCAGCAAAGAGGCCAGCGTGTCGGCGGTTTCCCCGCTTTGCGACACCGCCACGCAATACGTTCCTTTCGGCACGATGGGATTGCGATAGCGGAACTCGCTTCCCAGGTCGACTTCGCAGGGGATGCCGGCGAGGGTTTCAATGTAGTACCGGCCGATTTGCGCGGCGTGCCAGGCCGTCCCGCAGGCGATGAGAATCATGCGCTGAATCTCCCCGACTGCGATGTCGTTGAATCCGTCGCCTTCGAAATCCACGTCGCCGCTGCCCAGGTTTACGCGGCCTTCCAGGGAACTGATGATGGACTGAGGCTGCTCGTGGATCTCCTTGTGCATGAAATGTTTATGGCCGCCCTTTTCCGCCGCGATGGGAGACCACTCGATGCGGATGACTTTCCGATGAACTTCCTCGCCGTTTTGATCGAATATCTGCACGCCGTCGGGGCCGACTTGCGCGATGTCCATATCTTCCAGGTAGATCACGCGGCGCGTGTAGCGCAAAATGGCCGGAGCGTCCGAAGCGAGAAAATATTCCTCGTCCGTGTCGCCAAGGCCTATCAGAAGGGGACTGGACTTTTTCGCCGCGATGATTCGGTCCGGGTCGTCGGCGCTGACGACCAGCAGGGCGTATACTCCCTCGACGACTTTGAGAGTTTCCTGCACGGCGTTGAGAAGTTCCAGACCGCTTTGGCTGGCCCGGTTGATGAGATGGGCCACGATCTCCGTATCGGTGTCGCTTTGAAAGACGCAGCCTTTTTCCAGCAGTTCCTCGCGGAGCCGGCGGTGGTTTTCGATGATGCCGTTGTGCACGATGACGATTTCGTCGACCTTGTGGGGGTGGGCGTTATTTTCCGAGGGCCTGCCGTGCGTGGCCCAGCGGGTGTGCCCGATGCCCAGATGACCGGCAAGAGGTTTTTCCTTTAAGGATTCCTCCAGGTTGATGAGTTTTCCCACGGAGCGGCGAAGGTGAATTTTCTCTTCATGGATCACCGCTACGCCGGCGCTGTCGTATCCGCGATACTCCAGCTTTTTTAAACCGTGCATGAGGATTTCAACCGCGTTTTTCTCGCCGAGATAACCGACAATTCCGCACATGGGCGCCTCCCGCATCTGTTGAGATTCTTCTATCGAAAAAGATCCCATTCTGCAATCTTTGCAAGGCTATATATTTTTCGCTAATCTTTGCGGCGCAGCTTTGCGGTCCGCTTCTTTTATCGGAGTAAGGCAATGAAAAAGTATTTATCGATTGCGGCGCTGGCGATTCTGACGGTACTGGCGGCGGTGGATGCGCGGCGCGACGCCCGGGCGGCTTCGGCCGACGGTCCCGACGCCGAAAGCCTTGTCGCCGAGGTTCTTGCGCACCCAAAGGATTTTTCCGTCGGCGCGGATGTGAGCATGACACGTTATCTGGAAAACGGCGACGTGCAAAAGGCGCAGTGGAAAATGCTGCGAAGCATTCGGGATCAAAACGACATGATGAGGTTCGAAATCCTTGAACCCAAAGAAAAGGCGGGCTCGGTACTGATTGCGCGGCGCAAGGGAGCGGTAGGCGGCAAAGAAGCGGAAATCTGGTTTTACGACGCTAAAAAAGACAAGACAAAACAACTGACCGGCCGCAAAAGATTTAAGGAGTTTATGAAATCGGGTTTCACCTATGAGGAGATCGTGGAAGACTTTTCGCCATATTCCCACTTTCGACCGTTGTCTTTTGCCATTGTCGACGGAAAGAAGTGCCGTCTCGTCGAAGGACGGGAGAACGCCGATCCGAAAAAGCCGGGACGCCGGATTCGATTCTGGATTTCCACGGGCGACTTGTCGCTTGTGAAAATCGAATATCAGGATAAAAAGGGCCTCCCCGTCAAGGCGATCAAAGCTTCTGGTTTTGTCGATATCGGGGGGAAAATGATGCCGCGCAAGCTGGAATTGACGCATGCGAAGGACCGGACGAGAACGATTTTGAATGTGGACAATACGGCGATTGTCAATCAACCGGATGAAAAACTGTTCGATCACGGGTCTTTGGCCAAAAATGAACGAAAAAACCATGACGAATAGACACCGCGCATTGATGATAGCGATCCTGGCCTTTCTGGCGCCGGGCATCGCCTGCGGTCCGTCGCTTCAATTTGCGCCGCCTTTCATCCTGGCGGAAGAACCGCCGGGCCTGCAACGGCTGCCCATTTCGGCGGCCATCGTCAGGCCGGCGGGATTGATCCATGCGCGGCATCGCGACACCGAGGATTTCGGGCATACGCTTGGCCAGGCCCTGATGGCGGGATTGCGGGATGCGACGAAGGTGATGGCGGCGCGTGTTGCGGTCGTAGACGCCAAGGATCGGGCAAACGCCGATTTGATAATCATTCCGTCGAATTTTTATTATGAGGTCGACAAGGGGGATCAGGTCATGTTCAGCATGGACGTCACTCTGATTCGCGCAAAAGACGGCAAGGAAAGCGGAATGCTGGTGGAAGGATCCTCCGGACCGGGCAAGCGCCATATCGAAACCTGGCACAGAACCGGGCGCAAACTTCACGTCATGGGCGCGTACTTGAAAAACGACCGCCTTGGACAGGCGCTGAACAACGCTCTTTTCGATCTGGTGTTCAATTACGCGAAAAAACTCGACCGCCGCCTGCCGGGATTCCTCGATCAATAAAATCCCGGCGCATGTGAAAATCACTTCTTTGAATTTCCTGATATGCTTTTTGCCATGAGTATATCGTGCTTTCCCCGTCCGTTGACGTTCGGCAAGACTCCGACAATTTCAAAGCCACATTTAAGGTAGAAAGAATAAGGATGATCTTTGAAGTTCCTGATTTTCCTCAATTTATCGATAACTCTCGGAAATAGATCATCGCCGCCGATGGATGTCATATTATTCATGTCATCCGTTCCCACCCATAACGTGAAGGCCCCACGGTCGGCGACGCGCAATTCCAGTTGCTCGACAAGCTTTCGCCCGATGCCGCTGCGCTGACGGTCGGGCTGGACGACCAGAGGGTGAAGTTCCCAGGCGCGGCCGTGGTAGGACTCGATGCCGCCGATCCATCCGACCAGTTCGTCGGATTCTCCAAGCGCCGCCAGACCGAAGCGTCCTTTCCCCGCGCATCTACGAACTTCCCGCAGCGCCTTTTCGTGCGTATCCCAGCAATCCGGGGCCACGATGCGAAAGCCGTCGGTCAGTATGCGGGCGGCCTTTTCAACGAACGCCTCGTCGCCATGTGGGAAATCGATGATTCTCATGCGCAACTCCGACGAAATTTATTTGAACGACAATAGTGGGAATATGACTGCACGATTGGGAAGTATTTTCAAGGGATTAAAAAGGTCTTTTATTGCCCCGATCCGTTGAATTCGTTACTGTTGCGTTTATGGATTCATGAAAGTGACAAAATGAATACACTTTTTATCTGCTTGCCCAGTTATAACGAAGCCGAAAACCTGCCGGAGTTGCTGCGCGATATCGACGCAGCGGCGCCGGGCGCGAAGGTGATCGTCGTCGACGACGGCTCCACGGATTCGACCGGCGAGATTGCCAAAAAAGCCGGGGCGCAAATGGATCTGCATGTCTGCGCCCACCCACGCAATCTGGGACTCGCCCGGGCCATGGGCACGGCTATCGACTGCGTTTTGGAAAAGGCGGCGGACGAAGATTATGCGGTGTTCATGGACGCGGACGGTTCGCACAGGCCCGCGCAAATTCCTGATTTAATCACAAAAGCGGACGCCGGCGCGCAGATCGTCGTCGCCGGACGGTACATCGAAGGATCGGGCGTCCGAGGCGTTTCGCGCTTGAGAAAAATGCTGTCGTTCGGAACCAGGTTGCTGACCGAAACCCTTTTCGGGCGCCTGGGAGCGCGGGACGTGAGCTGCGGCTATCGCCTGTATCGCGTTTCGCTTCTGCGCGGGGCTCGGGAAGCTTACGGGGACAAACTCATCGAGTCCGCGGGATTTTCCGTCAACGTGGAACTGCTGATCAAAATGTCGAGGATCGGCGCCGTCGTCGAGCAGATTCCTTTGGATTTGCGCTACGATTTGAAAAAAGGCGAAAGCAAGATCCGCATCATCCCGACCATTTTTCAATATCTTCAGCTGTTCGCCCGGATAATTTTTCTGCCGCCAAAACCTCGCGCTTGACGATGTGCAGGATTGAAACGAAATATGCGACCCATGGATGACGCAACCGAGCAACAATTGAATACCCGCGCCCGTTGGACCTTGGGATTGCCGCGCATCGTCGTGGTGCTTTTGGCCCTGACGCCACTCGTGATATTTTTACGCATGGTGCGAAGCCGCCTTTTGTATCCATTCGATCTGGAGTGGATCGAAGGACATATGCTCGCCATGGCCACGCGCGTGGCCCAGGGCGCAAGCCTTTATCCGGCGCCTTCTTTGGAATACATCCCGGCGCCTTATTTTCCGCTGTATTTTCTGCTGACAGGCGGCCTGGTAAAAATTTTCGGAAGCCATTTCTGGGTGGGGCGCCTGTTTTCCGTCCTATGCACTTTGGGAGCGGGATCGCTGATCGTCTATGTCGTCAGGAAGAAAACCGGCGATATGCTGATCGCTATGGCGTGCGCGGCCGTTTTTTTCGCGTCCTATCCTTTCGTCAGCGAGTTTTATGATCTTTTTCGCGTGGATTCTCTGGCGATCTTTACACTCCTTTTAGCTTACGTCGCCGCGGATCCCGACAAGGGGCGGGGCAGGGCCGCGCTGGCGGGCGTCGCGCTTTTCGCGGCCCTTATGGCCAAGCAAAACGCGCTGCTTTATTATCCGGGTCTGGCGTGCATGTATTTTATTAAGGATTGGCGCAAGGGTCTGATTTTCAGCGTCGTATTCGCCGGACTGACGATGGCCGTCTGCGGGATCTGGCACTGGGCCGGCGGGGGATGGTTTCTAAAATACACGTTCGCCCTGGTCACGAACGATCCCATCGAAAAACGCTATCTTCTGGTTCACGTGTGGATTGTGGCTCAATACGCCATTCCGATCGCCGTCGCGGGCATGGGCATGGTTTCGCGGTTGTCCATGGGCGGCGTCAAAGACTTTTTCAGCGATAAATGGCTCGCCTTTTTCGGCATCGCGTACGTCAATTCCTATTTGTTCAGAGTCACATCCGGCGGCGCGCGAAACTCTTATATTCCCGTCGCCGCCGCATGCGCCGTGGCGGCGGGCGTGATGTTGCCGGAGGTTCTGTCCTTTATTCGGGGCAAAGCGGCGGGCGCGTTGCCGATAAGTAAGCCCGCGGCTGCGTGGGCTCTTGCTTTTGTATTGCTGACGCAATTAATCGCCCAGGCGCATTGGTACGGCAGCGAAGTTCCGGACGCCGGGGATTACAAAAAAGCGCGCCGGTTTTTATCGATGCTCGACGGGCTGGACGGGACATATTACATGCCGGGGCACGTCTTGCCCCGGGAAAATACTTTCTGGATTCACGAGATGTCGTGGCGCGATTTTGCGAAAGCCGACTGGGCCAAACCACAGCTTGAAAAAATTGCGATGGAATTTCGCCAAAATAAAGTCGATTATCTTATCGTCGAGGAAAAGACGGGCATGTCCGGCGCGCTTAGGACAATACTCAACAGCGACTATCAAAAGAAAAAGTCGATTCCGTCTTCGAGCAAGCCGAAAATGTTCAGCGCCACGAAGACGGCGCCCACGAAAATTTATCGGCATAAATCCCCGTGATCTTAAAAAAGCGGGACATGGTGACGATCATGATCAGGAAGCTTCTTATCGCGTCGATTCTGGCCGGCTCCCTGGCCGCCGCCGGCTGCCTGGAATGGGAAACGGAAGTGCGGATATTGCCCGACGGCTCCGGCATCTTTTCCACCTGGATTACGGGAAACCGGCTCGATGCGGCGTTGACGGCGAATATTCTTCAAAAGGATGTCCAGGCCGAGGTCGAGCGAATGGCGTCCATGCTCAAATCGGCTTCGGAGGATATCGACGGCGTGGAATTTTTGGATGACGCGCTGTACGACGAAGGTGAAAAACTCGTTTTCCGCTACCGATACGTTTTCGACAACGTGGGCGCTCTCAACAAATTCTGGCGTTCGCCGGCGGCGAAGCAAATCCCGTATCTTCTGGCGGGCGCGACGCTTGACTTCAAGTCCGGCGGAGGCCTGTGCGGAAATTACGGCGCTTCGATGAAAATCGACGTGAGAAATCCGGATCATCTCCTGTGGCCGGCGATGGAGGATTTCGGCAGGCTGGAGGAAACGACCTACAGGCAAGTTTTGGACAAGCTCTATTCCGGCGATTTCCGCCTTCGCCTGGTTCTTCCCGGAACCATGAAAGCCGGGGACGCGAAAATTTTCGATCTCAGGTCCGTCCCTTTGTACCAAATGACGATCAATGATCTCTTCGCCAAAGGGATGAAGGCCGATGCCCTGAGCGTTTTGCCGTGTAAAAAAGACGGCGGCGAAAATGAAACGCCGGAGCAAAACGACCGGAGTCTTTCCCTCGGCCCGGCGCCCACTTTCACGGACGTGGCCTTCGTCGCCAAATCCCTTCCTCGCTACTTTCATGTATCGGTGCAGTTCGAGCAGGCGGGGAGGCATAAAGCCGACGTCACTATCGAAATCGAAGTCAAACGGCCCGCCGCCAAAGCCGCCGAGTTTATTATGCCCCTGTTTTTTTCCATATTGCCGTCCAGCGTGAAGGATATGGATCTATCCGCGGAAAAAGACGATCAAGGCAATTTCAAATACATCATGCGCTCGAAAAAGGCGATCGATTTTTATAAGGTCAAAAGCCCCGTCGTGTTTTTAGGCCGCGATAAAGGGAGGGATGTTTTTCGAATGCATCTGCCCGCTTTCGCGTTCGATTTCGATCCGAGCGAGGGGCGGGAAGTGGAATTGCTGCGCGTTGTCGTGAAGATGAATCATGATGTCGCGATAACGAATGCGACGCTGATGGACGGCGACAAGGCCGTATGGCGTCTGACCGACAGGATGCTTTCCCGAAAAATTGTTTTGGAGGCGCTGTCGAAATAATCAGTTCGTTTCGTCTTCGGTTTTTTGTGCGTTGATGCAGATATCCATGTCTTTGGCGAATCGACGCCGGCACGCCGAGAAAAGACCGCCGAGGCCGATTCCGTCTTCTTCGGCTCCCTCGTCTTCACTGTCGAAGATTTCGCAGTCCGCTTCCCTGAGGCAGGAAAAAAAGCTTGCGAAGCTTTGCGCGGCGCAGGCGTCGTCCCGCTCGTCCCAGGCGGCGTATGCCCGGCATGCGGTGTCGATGTCGTCCGCGGACAGCCGATTCGCCAGACAGCCGCCCTCGCCATAGAGATAGCGATAGGTTTCACGGCATTGATCCACAATGGATTCGCCGGCCTGCTTGGCCGTCCTGGAAGGAATCGACTTGAGAACTGAAGTTTCCCGCGTCGTCGATTCGGAGACCTGAGGATGAATTTTATCGCAGCCGCCGGACATAATCGGCAACGCAAATATTAGGAGTGTGCAAAGATATTTGATCATTTTTTTTACATAAACTGACTGATGAATAAAACGGCGGGGCCGGCCAGTTCCTGCTCCAGTTTTTTCACTTCACCGGCCTCGATGCCGAAGTTTTTAATGTGGGGATGAGCGGTAAGATCCATGTTGCAAGCTTCGACGCCCAGTCCGAGTTTGTGAGCGAAAAGGTTGGCCGTGCTGGTGAGGACGGCTTCGGGTCGGGGTTTGTCGACGCTTAAGGGATCGTGGTGAAAGACGATGGCGGATGTCAGGTTCGCCGGGAAACGCCACTTCCTCGCGACCAGTCCGCCGACCTGGCAGTGGAAGCTGTCGAGAATCTCGTCGAGCAGATACTCGTTGATGAAAACGAGACTGAGCTTGTCGGGCGCTCTTTTCACCAGCTTGGTGATCGTGTCGATGACGAGGGTTTTGCCGATGTCGTGCATGAGGCCGTACAAGAAGGCGTTTTCCGTATCCTTGACGTGGCGCTTGGCGATTTCCTGGCAGACGAAAGCCGTTCCCACGGAATGCTGCCAAAGCTTGTTCATCCGCTCCTGAAATTCCTTGTTGCGAAAAATCTTCGATCCCACCGACAGGGAGAAAATCAGGTCCGTGACGCTTCGAAGACCGATGGTCAGAATCGCCCGGTTCAGGTTCGTAATGTCGTGAAGACCCTTGTAGACGGGGCTGTTGGCAATGTTGATGATTTTCGCGGAAATGTGTTGATCGTGCTCGACCAGAGCCGTCAATTCTTTGATGGAAACGTTGGGATTCGAGGCTAAAGACATGACCTGGCTGGCCACGTGCGGGAGCATGGGCACTTCGATTTCATCGTTCCGGATGCGCCGGGAAATTTCCAGTTTGATGACTTTTTTAATGTCGTCGGCGGACATCATGATTGCTGATCCCGAATAAACCGCATTTTGCTGCAAATAATATGATAAGCACAGCCCGGGCGGTGAACCGCGAGGCTACTTTCCCCTACCATGTAAACGGCTTTTTGTCCATAAAACGAATTTCCACGAACACGGTCCGGAGCCCCTAGCGATAAATGGCCGGCAGCACCACTTCATTGCCCGTCGTCAGGAAATAAATCGCGACGATGATCAGCGCGGCCAGAAACCAGATCCAGAAATATCTTTTAATAAAATCCACCAATTTCACGAGTCGCGCACCTGCGGGCAAATGAATTTTAGCCTGTTTCGCAAGATTGATTTTAGACCGGAGCGCCTGCTTATGGCAAATGTTTGTCGCCTGTAATTTTGGTTATGCGGTCAATGGCTTTTCCCTTTTTTGAAGTTTCGCGTTATACACGAGCTTTGCGGCGATTGGCAAAACGCGCCGCTTTGAAAAGGGAATCATAACGGAGCCCGGGATATTGAATCGCGCGTCGGCCGGAGTTTTAAGATTCTTTTTAAGGCATCAGATCCTGATTCTTTGCCTGGTGTTTTTTCTCGCGCTGGCCGGCGCCGAATTGTGGCTGCATACGCGCCCTTTGCCCGAATACGTGACGGATTTTATTTTTCGGCAGGGCGCCGACATGTCCGTTCATCAGCCGTCGTCCAATCTGGAACAGATGTTCGAGCTCAAGCCCGGCGCCGTCGATTCTTTCGTGGATCAAAGCGGCGTAAAGTACGCCGTGTCAATTAACAGCCTGGGGCTTCGCGATCCCGAGCGGCGAATACCGAAGCCCGCCGGCGTTTTTCGCATCATCATGCTGGGAAGTTCATACAGTTACGGCGCAATGGTCGATAATGATCAGACCGTGGCCGCTTACATGGAAAAAGCCCTGAACGAAAACTACGGCGGTCCGATTCGCTTCGAGGTTGTCAACGCCGGCGTCAGTTCGTACGGTCCGGCGCAGATGACGGCCGTGGCCCGTCGCCTGATCGCCCTGGGATGCGATCCGGACCTGATCCTTTTTCACGTTTCCCTGATCGGGGCCAGGGGATTTCTGGACGACCATATCGAGCTTGATGCGTATAAAAAGGATCCGGTGCTTTTTCGAGAGCATTTTCTGCTTCCTTTTGCTGAAACTTCCGATCTCTGGGCGCAGGTAGGCGCAAGATCACGGCTGGCTCTTCTTTACATCGCGCATTACAACAGAACCATCCCGAAAGATGAACGAGAGAGGCGGGTGTACAAAGTGACCATCAAGCGGCATATCGAGGCTCTGAATGAGTTTGCCGCCGATTTTTCCAAAATCCCCATGGCGTCCGTGGAATGCCCCTGCCTGGATGACCATGACATGCAGATTGAAAGGGTCATGGCCCAAACGCCGATTGACTTCGATTGCCTTTACGTTCCGAAAAACACCGGGGAGGAATACGCATTCATGCACGCCCCCGCGCACGTCCATGAATATTTCGCCGGCCGGTGGATCGAGCTTCTCAAAGAGAAAAAACTCATTCCCGCGCCATGACAGCCGTTTATAAAAGAATCCGGGCGTCGCTCCGGGCTTTTCAATATCGGCGGGAATCTTTATATTATTTTGCCTAAAAAGGGAGGCGGCGATGAAGAAAATTTGCCCCACTTGCCTGAATTTATATGAGATGCCGAGCGAGCGGTGTCCGCAATGCGGAATCGGGCTTGTTGACGTCGAATCATGGAAGCGGGGACGGGAAGGGGGCGTCAAGCAGACCGGCGCGCCTGCCGGGCCGACGGATGAAAACCGGCAAACGCGGATTGCCGGCGAGGCGGGAGCCCGAGAATATGAAGGGACGCCGTTCGAGGGAAATATCGAATCCGAATCGGGTGAGTTGGCGCCCGAAGCAATGATTTACAGGGAACCGGAAGCGCCAAAGCATGCCGCCGTGTCCGGTTTCGACAGAACGAAATTCGTTCTGGGCGTCTTATTATCCAGCCTCGCTTTCTTTCTGACCTTCCTGGCGGCCTACATCACCATGAATCTGACCTGAAAGGGGCAAGTGGAAAGAGGCAAGGCGCTCATAATGCTCCTTTCCCCTTTTGAAAGTCAAAACGGCAGATATTGCCGGAATTTTGACGCATCTTATCCCCCCCATGAACGACCGCCGGTATCGATGAGGGATTATCCTGTTGATTTTAATGGATTTTATTGAATAGAAACTGTGGCACACCCTTTGCTTGAAAACAAAGTGTGGAGGTCGATATGGGAATTAAATCCTTTCTGTTTTCCGATCCCGTGAATATGCTGCTGGCTCGGAGTCTCGATATGCAGTCCACGCAGATTTCCGCTATTTCCTCAAATATGGCCAACATGGATACGCCGGGTTACAAGGCGGTCGAAGTCGATTTCGAAGCCGCTCTGAATTCGTTTGTGGATAATCTTCCCGCCGATCAACTCAGAGCCACGAATCCCACGCATTTCGGCGTGGGAAACGATAAAAGCAATCCCGTCCCGATGAAAGAGCAGGATGAAAAGTCGCTTCGCGTCGACGGCAACAACGTCAACGTCGACAAGGAGTTGGCGGGGCTGGCCAAAGCGCAACTGATTTACAGCGCGGCGGTCAACGCCATTATCAAAAAAGGCGGCATCGTCAAGGCGGCGATAGAAAGCAAATTCTAATGAAGGCGGTTTGGCGCACGGTATAAGGAGTCGGTCATGCACCAATCGAACAGCGCGGGCTTTGATTTCGATACTTATGGACGGCCGGATTCACGCATATTGCCGGATCCCGGATTGGTCATGCGTTTTTCGCTCAGAGCCGGGCTTGGAAGCAAAGAGCCCTGCGGGAATTTGAAAACGCGTTTTCAAATCATGAATCGGCGCCGCGCCGAAACCGCCATATGCGGGCTTTCCGTATTCAATACAAAATCGGAAGAGCCGGATGCCTTGCAGCTTCGCGAAGAAGCTTTGATGGATGTCTCGCCGAAATCGGAAAGAAAACTGCTGGCCGAAAAGATATCGCTTCTTTTTAACGCCCTGAATCGCATTTAATCACGTCAATCAATTACGATACGGCTTACGGTCCCTTGGGCGATTCGAAGAGTTGCGCGAATTCCTGCAGGGCGTAGCGGTCGGTCATGCCGGCGATGTAATCGCATATCACGCGCTTGAGGCCGTATTGTTCGATCAGTTTTGCGTACCGGCTCGGCATCATTTCCGGATACTCGAGGTAGGCTCCAAACAGCATTCTGATCGTGTTTTGGGACTGAAAACGGCGGCGCTCCAGGTAATGGTGCCGGTAAAGCTTTTTGTATAAAAACTCCCGGATTTCTTCCTGCAAACCGGCCGCTTGATCCGAAAGCCGCGCGATCAGATCATCGGCCTCACGCACGTCCCGAAGAGTCTTTATCGCGCGTTCGTCAATAGTTTTCATGATGTTGGAAACCAGATCGTCCATGAAATAGCCGATGAGATGACTGATGGCCATGCTCTTTTGATAGCGCCGGTCGACGACGCCGTACCGTTTTTCGACTTGTTTGAGCATGCGGTCCCATATTTCGATCTTTCCGAGTTCGTCCCAGTTGATAAGGCCGCTTTCCAGGCCGTCGTCCAGGTCGTGATTGATGTAGGCGATCACGTCGGCGTGGTTGATGAGCTGCGCTTCCAGCGTCGGTTTCCATTCCGGATGATAGTTGGCGTGCTTACTCGGATCGGGGTGATCGTAATAGGTGGAATGTTTAACGATGCCTTCCCGCGTTTCGAAACTTAAGTTCAGGCCGGGAAAGGCCGGGTAGCGCTCTTCCAGAACGGTCACAACGCGCAAAGACTGCTCGTTGTGCTCGAATCCTCCCTCGTCGGCCATGAATTCCTGCAGGGTTTCCTCGCCGGAATGGCCGAAAGGCGTATGGCCCAGATCATGAGCCAGGGCCAGGGCCTCGGCCAGTTCCACTTGCAGGTCCAGCATCTTGGCCATGCCCCGGGAAATCTGCGCCACTTCGATGGAGTGGGTCAGGCGCGTTCGGTAATAATCGCCTTCGTGATTGACGAAAACCTGGGTTTTGTATTCGAGACGCCTGAACGCGCCGCAGTGAATAATGCGGTCGCGATCCCTTTCAAAAGGAGGCCTTGCGTCCTTGAAACTTTCCGGATGCTCGCGCCCGAGGCTTTCTTTTTCGCCGGCTGCATACTTCGCTAGTTGATGGCGGGTCATCGATGTATTTTCCGTTGTTATTCATTACTTAAGCCGATGAATCAGGGCTTTTTCTTGTTTTTCTTGGCTTTTTGGGCCGCGTTGTTGTGTTCCTTGACGTCGAAGGCCTTGCACAAGGCGATGAGCCCGTGGTTGAGAGTTTTCAACTCGATCCTATTGTCGACGAGGCTTTTTTTCATGCCGCCGTAGGTTTCGTCGGGCAAGGTCATGTAGTAGCTGTTTTGCTTGTTGATCTGCATGTTGAGCAGAAATCCCGTGGCGCGCAAGACCGCTTTTTCAAGTTTTTGCGTGCTGACGCCAAGAGCCGACGCGACGCCGGACGCCTCGGTCAGAGCCTGCGTCCGCAGCGCCGCGTCCAAAGAGCGGGGAGGGCGCGCGGTGCGGAAGCCGCCGGTATAATCGACGTAAGGGCGTTTATTTTTCCCGTACTGCGTTTTGCGTATTTCTTCGGCCATGTCCAGGCAAGCTTTGGCGTATCGCTCATCTTTATCGGCATTCCACAAAGCCGCCAGCCCGACAACGACCATGGGATCGGCCGCGCCCGTTTTTTCAAAAAGCCTGATCTCCCGGTCGGCGCTTTGCGCGGCTATCTGGAGCCACTGCGTGTTGGGATTGATTTTATAGTAATCGCTCAAAGCTTTGATGGACAGCCCCGCAAGGCTGGAATTGCTCGATTTCGAAGGGCGCCCCAGCAGCTTGTTGTAGTAGGCGTTGTAAAATCGTCCGTCATTTTTTTGCATCAGAGTCAAAAATGTCGCCAGCCGATTGACGCGGGCCACGCCGAGTTCGTCCATGACAAGCGGCGGCATCTTCGTCAGCCCCAGCAGCGTCATGGCCGTCGATTCCGCCGTCTGATCCCAGAACAGGCTGACCGCCGTCGCTTCCGGCTCCATGATCGGAGTTTTCAGATGGCGGATCAGCCACAGGAGCGGAGCCTTGGTCTGGTCGATGATCTCCACGCGTTTGCTGTATTGAAAAAGGACCGACAGGGCGTACAAAGCGCCGGCGTGATCGACGGCGTCATATTCGAACCAGCTTCCCATTTCGTTGCTGATCGGATCGTATTCGTATCGGAAACGCCCTTCCGGCTGGATATGATTCAAAATATGCCGGCCCTGCTTCAGCGCGGCGTCCTGTATCGTCTGCATGGAAAAACGGCCCGTCAGCGTCCGGCCGCGATAAAGATTGATCGGAGCGTAATCCGGCGCTTCCTGTAAAAAGGAGTATGTTTTGAATCGGTAAAGTCTGGATTTTCGCCAGCCCTTTTCGCCCATGCCCGCCTGTTTCGACAATTCGGCGAGCATTTTCAGTTTTCGGCCGCGATTCCCTCGGATTTTATCCGTTTCCCAGCCGAGAGTGATGTAATCCGTGGGCAGTTGATAAAAGACCTGATCGCCTTTTTGCAGGGCGAGACCGTAGACGCCCGGTTCGACGGATTTGCCCTTGCCGTGTTTGCCGATCTCGATGCCCTGCAGGCGCGTGACCACGTCGATCTTGATTGCGATTTTTTCCCGGTCGACCAGATAGTGTCTGGCGAAATTCGGATGTTGCATGATCTGAAGCGTGGCGCGGATAATTCTTTCCTGCGTGTCGCCTTTGAGGCCGACGCCCCAAATCATGGGAAGAGCTTTGTCGAAGATCGAAACGAAAATCGGCCGATCTCCGATCTCCGGGATGATCGAATCGACCTGGATTTCTTTGAGCTTGTCGAAGTCCGGATAAACCATGATGGCCGTGCGGACCAGGGTCGTCATGTGAAGCTTCTGAAAAACCGTCAGGGAAATTTTATCGTCGAAATCCGGCAAAGGCGCGGCGTCCTCGGTTTTCTTACACGACGCGCACATCAGCAAGGCGACGATGATAATCAGTACGCAAGATCGTCGCATTGCGCGTCTCCTCGCCGCAGTTTTTCGATTTCGCGTTCGCTGAGATAACGAAAGCGGCCCCCGGCCAGTTCTCCCAGGGTGATGGGGCCGAAAGCGACTCTTTTCAGTTTTTTGACGGGATGGCCGACGGCCTCGCACAAATTCTTCACGTGATGATAACGTCCTTCCACAACGGTTATAAGAAGGTGCGTGTTGGCGCCTCTTTTCGCGATCACGCGGGCTTGCGCCGGAAGGCTTTTTCTTCCTTCGATAACCACGCCGTTTGAAAGCTCCTTGAGTTTTTCCGGTTTGACGAGGCCTTGCGCCACGGCCAGGTACACTTTTTGAATCTTTGATGCGGGGCGCATGAGCTTATCGGCCAGCGGCCCGTCGTTTGTAAAAAGTAAAAGTCCCGTCACGTCGTAATCCAGGCGGCCGATGGGCTCGACGCGGCATTTGACGCGCTCGATAAAATCGAAAACCGTCTGCCGGCCCTGCGGGTCCGACCGCGTGGTGACGACGCCCGCCGGTTTGTTCAGCATCAGGTAAACCGGCGGCTGCAGCTTCGTGATCAATTTGCCGTTAACGCGTACGTGGTCTTTGCTCTCGTCGACCTGCGTGGCCGGATTGTCGACGACCTTGCCGTTGATCTGCACGCGACCCTCTTTCACCATGCGCCCTGCCTCCCGGCGCGAGGCGATACCGGCTCTGGCTATGTAAACGGGCAGTCTAATCATCGTTTTCGTCGTTCCCGTCGTCTGCATCGGCGTCATGATCGGCCACGTCGTTCACGTCGTCGTCTTCGTCCTCGTCTTCGTCGTCGCCGTACTTGTCGTCTGCGTCGTCTTCATTATCTTCCGCGGATATGTCCTTTTCCTCAATCGGTTCGTCTTCCGCGGTGGATTCCTCTTCATCGGGCATTACGTCTCCGTCCGAATCCGAATCTTCATTTTCATCCGCCTTATCGCTTTCGTCCGGCTTATCGTCCCGGACTTCGTTTTCGAAAAACTCAGGATGCGTTTCTTCCAGATTTTCGATTTCCTGCAGCGTCGGCAGTTCGGAAAGTTCCTTCAAATTGAAAAGCTCCAGGAACTCTTTCGTGGTGCCGAATAAAAATGGCTTTCCGGGCACATCTTTTCGCCCGACGATTTTTACGATCCTTCTTTCCAGCAGGAGATTCACCGCGCTGGAAGAATCCACGCCCCGAATGTTTTCGATTTCCGGCCGCGTGATCGGCTGATTGTACGCGATGATGGCCAGCGTCTCCAAAGACGCTTTGGAAAAGCGCCTGGGTTTCGTTTCCACCAGGGCCGCGATCCAGTCGGTGTTTTCGGGATTTGTCCTGAATTGATACCCCATGGCGACTTCTTCCAGATAGACGCCGCGGTCCGAGGCCAGGCAGTCGGCCTGTAGTTCCCCGATGATCGATTTGACGTCGTTGACCGGGATGCTTTCGAGGACCGCCCGGATTTTCGCCAGGGGCAGGGGTTCGGAACTGACGAATATCAGGGATTCTATAATCGATTTGATGCGGCCTCGTTCAAGACTCATTGTCGTCCTCGACTGGTTTGTCGCTGATCGTATCCGCCGGATCTCCGGCTTCGCTTTCTTTCACCGATGAAATATTTTCCAATTCGCTCAAATCCACGGAATCCACATCTTCTTCCGAGAGAATGCGCGGGATGAGATGGATCGCGCCGAAGCGCCCTTTTTGAAAAACGCCGACGAGGCTGCGCTTCATGAGTTCCAGAATCGCCAGAAAAGTGGAGATGATTTCACTTTTCGTGGATTTTTCGTCGAAAAGGCTTTCAAACAAAACGCTCTCACGGCCGGCCAGTATCCCTATAAGCTGGTTGATTCTTTCCCGAATGGAGTAGCGGTCGGGAGTGACCACGTGCATCGACTGCGCGGCGGCGCTTTTCAATATCACGCGAAAGGCGTCCATCAATTCGAACATGGAAACTTCGTAATACACGGAATCGGACTTGGATTGCTCCATGTCCTGAGATGGAAATTTCCGGGCGAAAACGTCCCGCCCCAAAAGCGGCATGCGTTCCATTTCGAGAGCGGCTTCCCTGAACTTCTCATATTCGAGCAATTGCCGCACCAGTTCCGCGCGTGGATCCTCTCCTTCTTCCTCCTCGTCTTCGTGCCGGGGCAAAAGCAACGCGCTTTTGATTTTCGTCAGCGTCGCGGCCATGACCATGTATTCCCCGGCGACGTCCAGGTTGAGTTCCTTCATGATCTCCAGGAAATCGAGATACTGCTGCGTGATGACCGCCATGGGAATGTCGAAAATGTCGCATTCGTTTTTGCGGACCAGATGAAGCAGCAGGTCCAGCGGACCTTCGAAAAAAGGAAGTTTTACTCGGTATTCGTCCATATTGCTCTATAGCTTCAAAGCGCCGCGCACGTCGCGCATGACCTCTTCGGTCGCCTGCCGCGCTCTTTCGTTGCCTTCTTCAATGATTCGATCCAGTTTTTCGGGCTGATTCTCGAATTCCGCGCGGCGGGCTCTGATGGGCTCCAGGCGGTTTTCGATCTTTTCGATCAGGGGCTTTTTGCAATCCAGACATCCGATTCCCGCGCTCGTGCAGCCTTTTCGTATCCATTCCAGATTCGCATGATCGTCGTAGGCCTGCCACAGCGTGTAGACCGGGCAGATTTCCGGGTTGCCGGGATCGGTGCGGCGCTGCCGGGCCGGGTCGGTCATCATGGTGCTGACTTTCGTGCGGACCTCCTTCGGCGTATCGGTCAGGTTGATGGCGTTGCCGTAGCTTTTACTCATCTTTCGACCGTCGGTGCCGGGGATTTTCGGAACCACGGTCAGGCGGCCTTCGGGCATGACCAGCACGTCGCCCAGGAAGTTGTTGAACCGCCGCGCTACATCCCGCGTGATTTCGATGTGCGGGATCTGGTCGCGCCCCACGGGCACAAAGTGCGCGCGATAGACCAGAATATCCGCCGCCTGCAGGATCGGATATCCCAAAAAGCCCAGCGTGTTGAGATCCTTGTCCTCGATCTGCTCCTGCTGTTCCTTGAAGGTGGGGCATCCGAGCGCCCAGGGCAGAGGCGTGTACATGGAAAGAAGCAGGTAAAGCTCGGCGTGGGCCTTGACCCGGCTTTGCACGAAGATGGTGCATTTTTCGGGATCGAGCCCCGCGGAAATCCAGTCAATCACCATTTCCCGGGTGTTTTCCCTGATGGCGCCGGTGTCGGCGTAATCGGAAGTCAGGGCGTGCCAGTCGGCGCTGAAAAAGAAGCATTCATAATCTTCGGACAGTTCAATCCAGTTGGTCAGTGCGCCGTGAAGGTGTCCGAGGTGCAGACGCCCCGTGGGCCGCATCCCCGATACAACGCGCTTTATCGTCATTTTTTTAATCTCCTGTCCGGATGAAAAGTTTATCCATACAATCCGCCGATGGCCCAAAATACCCGATTTAAAAACGTTACGATAGGCGAGATAACTTTCGGCCAGATTTCCAGTTTTAGAGGATCGAAAAAGAAAAGCAACACGATGATCAACATGCCGTAGCTTCTTAAGGACATTAATTTTTCCGCGGCTTCGTCGGGAAGAAATCCCGCCAGAACGCTTCCCCCGTCCAGCGGCGGTATGGGGATCAGATTGAATATGGCGAGGATGATGTTAATGAAAATCGAAGCGGCGCAAAATGTTGTGAAGGGCTCGATAAGCGGATAAACAAAATTCGGCGCGAATGACAGGGTTCTCATCAAAAAGGCCGCAAAGAGGGCCTGGAGTAAATTCGACGCCGGGCCGGCCGCGGCGATCAGGGCGTTGTCGCGTTTGGGATTGGACAGGTTGTGTAGATATACGGGCACCGGCTTGGCCCAGCCGAACATCACGCCGGCGCCGCTGACGGCCAGGAAAAGCGGAACGATGACCGAGCCGACGAGGTCGATGTGACGGATCGGATTCAAGGATACGCGGCCCATCATCTTCGCGGAAGGGTCGCCCAGGCGGTTTGCGGCCCAGGCGTGCGCCGCCTCGTGAAACGACACGGCCAGAATCAGCGCCGGGACGTAAAGGATTATAACCATTAAAATCTGTGTATTCACGCTATTGACCGCCCTTTGCGAATAACCGGCACACTTTACTAAAGCCCGGCACGCTGTCAATGGCGCGTGGGATGCGTCTAATAATGGAATTTTCGCTGCCTTGATTGTTTGACCTTCGGGCTTTGAACGTGATAATGAGTCTGCTCTTTTAAGTGACACGCACTTGGAATAAAATGCCCAAGCTTTCCGTCATCATTCCGGCTTACAACGAGGAAAAACGCCTCGGGGAAACCCTCGAAAAACTGGCGGCGTATTTTGAGGTTTGCGGCTACGATGCGCAGGTCATCGTCGTGGACGACGGAAGCGCCGACAACACCAAAGCCCTGGCGGAAAAAAAGCAGGGGGAATATCCCTGGTTGAAAGTCATGGGCTACGAGGCAAACAGGGGCAAGGGCTGCGCCGTGAAAACCGGCGTCGCCGCCGCGAAAGGGGATATCGTGCTGTTTTACGACGCCGACGCCTCCACGCCCATCGCGGAAGTCGACAAGGCTTTGGCGCTTTTCGAAAAGGGCGCCGACGTGGTGATCGGCAGCCGCAGCCTTCCCGAATCCGACGTCAAAATCCATCAGCCCTGGTATCGGGAAAGCATGGGAAGGATTTTCAATCTTTTCGTGCAGCTGATTATTCTGCGCGGTTTCGTGGACACGCAGTGCGGATTCAAGCTTTTCAGACGTCAGGCGGCGGTGGATGTGTTTGCGCTTCAGCGGATGGACGGCTTCAGCTTCGACGTGGAACTTCTGGTCATTGCGCGGAACCTGGATTACACCGTTCGCGAATTGCCGGTGCAATGGATCAACTCGCCGATGAGCCGGGTTCATCCGATCTGGGATTCGACGATGATGTTTTTGGAGCTATTGCAAATTCGCGCCAACAAAGTCATGGGCCGCTATGATAAAAAGGAACTGCGTCGATGAAGGTCCGGTGGTGTTATATCGGCAAAACGCCCTTTGAAAAGGCCATGGCCCTCATGGAAGGTCTGCGGGAAGACGTGCAGGGCGGGGTGGAAACCGAGTTCATCCTTTTTCTGGAACACTCCAAAACCATCACCAGGGGGTATTCGGAAAAGGGCGAGGAAAGCGGCCTCATTTCCACGCGGGAAGACATCGAGAAAGAGGGATACCGCATCATCAATACAGATCGGGGCGGAAAGACGACGCTTCACAATTCGGGGCAGCTTGTCGGCTACATGATCTTCGATCTCAAGCGCAACAGATTCAAACTGAAAAATTTCGTGAGCCTGATCGAAAAGACTATTTTGCTGGTGCTTGATACGTACGAACTGACGGCTTCGACCATCAGCGGCGATCCTGGAATTTACGTCAACAATGAAAAGATCGCCTTTCTCGGCCTGAACGTGGACAAAAACGTCACCAAGCACGGATTTGCGATCAACGTCCGAAACGACCTGCGTCCTTTTCAACATATTGTGCCCTGCGGGCAGGTGGACCGGCGCATTACCTCGCTTTTAGAGCAAATCGGCGACAGCGCATCGGTTTATGATGTTTACTGGCGGTTTATGACCTGTTTCGAATTCCTGTCAGGCGCCGATATCGAGGAATTTGTGATCGACGAATTGATGTAGGATTAAAGGCGGGGCTCCATGCTGCTTTACCACGTTATACCGGGCCTGATTAAGCTGGGGCTGATCGTATTTTTGCCGGGACCGCTGCTGGGCGCCCTGGCCGGGTGGCTTGGGAAAAAAGATTACAGGAAATGGGCGATGCGATTGACGGTCGCTTTTATCGCCGTTGTTGAAATCGCCGTTCTCATTGAAAAATCAAAGCCTTTCTTTTTTGGCAACGTTTACGACATGGCCGCCATGACTCCGAACCTGGGCCTGCACGTTTTCATCGGCCTCGCCGGCGACGGCCTCTGGCTTTTTCTCTCCATCCGCTCCGCACAAAAATGGGCCGAGAAAATCGCGAAGCGCAAGAAGAAATGAGCGGTCATTTCTCACCGCCACATTATTTAGGCTTGAAAACAATCGGCGCGAAGTGCTAACCTTGGCGAAGTGATGAATTTGCCCGGTATTTCGATGGAGCGGCAATGAAGATACTCAAAGAATTCTTCCTTTTTCTCAAAGAAGAAAAACTCATGTGGCTCAGTCCGATCATCATCATCCTTCTGCTTTTAGCCATCTTTATCTACGCCACGGAAGGAAGCGCCGTTCTGCCCTTCATTTACGGCGGATTTTAGAAAAACAATTTTAAAACTGCATGAGCGGCGCCAGGGGATCGCCCGCATCGAGGCAGCAGCGAAACCCGTCGTCTTCGTGCGTGACGTCCGGCGCGTGATGATGAACCGCGCTGCATTCGGATGAGTACGTGACGAATTCCCACTTGCCGTCCGCGTTTTGTTTCTGATCGTTTTGGTCGTTGATGTTGTAGGAACCGCCGGTCACCATGCGGTGCTGATCCCACGGCCCCCATTTATCGGCGATGAATTCCGAAAGATTGCCCGCCAGATCATAGACGCCGTAGCGCCCGCGGCATTCGGGAAACGCCCCCGAAGGATGGATTTTTCCGGGCTTGAGATTTTCCGGATCCACGCAGGAGGGAAACGAACATTTCGTGCAATCGTATTTATCGCCGAAGGGGTACTTCAAGCCTTCGGCCTGTCCGCAGACTTTCTGCCACTCGGCCCAGGTGCAAAGCCGTTTGCCGATCGCCTCGCACGAATCCTTTGCCTTTTGCCACGACCCTGCGACAGGCACGATTCCTTTCTTATTGGGAAACTCATATTTATCCATGGCGAAAGGCGCCACGTAGATGATTTTGAAGCGCGTTTCCCATCGGGGACCCACGAGCCTCAGAACCGACCATCCCCCGGGAATGAAGGCCATATCCGCTTTCGTATCTTTGGCGATATCGGTTTTCAATCCGCCGGATTCGGTGCACTGAACCACGCATGACGGAAGATCCTGGCAGGACGTTTCTTTTTCCACGCACTCCCGAACGCAGTCCCAGGGCGGCTTGCCGACTTTGCACGACGCGAGGGCGTCGTCCGCCGATTGATCCTCCACTTGTCCCTCGCAGCGCGCCATCAGAGCATGAACCGCAAGATCGCAGGGCGAGGGCGGATAGTTTTCCGATACCTTTTGCGTGGCGATGTCGATTTCCGAAAGCTCGTCGGAAAGCTGCGCTGCCGTAATATGCGCCAGGATCAGTTCGCGCGCCATGATCGCCGCCGCAAATAGCGCCGGAACGATAATGATCAGCGCCGTCGCCAATTTCCTGCGGTCGAGTTTCATGAAGACGCTCTAAATGTTTTATGAAGGCGGCGGATGAAAATGTACAAAGCGAAAATTCCCGGCGCCAGCAGGAGGAAGTGCAACGCACGCAGGAGCACTTCATAAAAGCTTGTTGAATCCTGCTCAAAGAGGAAAGGCCCGAGGGGGACATCCGCTTTGACATCGAGAAGAATACTCGTGCCTTCGTCGAAAAGCTGCGCCGTGGCCAGCCACGGGATCTCGAAAAGCCGCTCGAATTCCGGCTTGCCCGCCGAATTCGGCAGCACGGCGCGGAAGTTGTCGGTGATGTCCATGGCGAAAAATGCGCTTCCCGTCGGCGCGCCGCCGTCGAAGGGCGGACTCGGCGCTTCCGGGGCGTCGGCCAGTTTCACGAGATGATCGATTCCGCCGGCGGAAGTGGAGATGAAAAGCAGGTCGCTCGCAATGTGGTAGTAAAGAGTTTTTCCCTTTAAGTTGATGTGCTTGTATTTCGGGACGACGGATTTCAGCGATTCCAAGGGGAGGCCGTTCACAAGAGCCCGGGCTTTTTCTTTGACTTCATCGGGCAATGTCTCGATATATTCTTTGATTTCCTGAAGTGTGAGTTGTCCGAATTGCAGAGCCTCTTTTAAGGCGTCTTCGTTTTTGATGATCTCCGATAGGGTCGCTTCGCCGTCGCCGAACTTTGTCGAGACTTTTTCGACGGCCGTGCGAAATTTTGACTCCTCGCGGATTTGAGTCACGAAACACAGATCATTGTTGTTATCGGGAAAGAATAGGAATTCCGGCCCCAGGTGCGCTAAAAACTGGTTAAGAATCGTTTGAAGCAGTTTTTGTTTCAAGCCGCCGCCGGATGAATCGTCCGCCAGCATCGCCGATGCCGCCATCCGGCTTGCATCCCCGGGATTCGATACTCTGATACCGGTGACGAATTGCGAATCCAGATCGATGAAGCGAGTGTTTTTGAATTCGTGCGCTCCCGTATCCAGGAGCTTGACCAGGGGTTTGCCGCTTTTGGATAAAAACTTCGCCGAAATCCGCAGACCTTCGTCTTTGATATTGAGCCTTGCCGCGCCGACGCCGAATTCGCCGGTATTTAAAAAGTTCCCAGGATCGATCAGGCTCCCGGCTCCCTGCGGGATAAAGATGGCGCTGTTGATGAAAATAATCTGGGCGTCGGATTTTTTTTCGATAAAGTCTTCCAGACCCCGTTTGTAATCCGACATGACGGCCAGGGAGCCGGCTTTGTTTTCATAGGCGTCGACGGCGAGCTTCAACAGCTTTTCCGGACCCACCAGTATGATGTTGCGAATCATCGTCATCGCCGTGTCTTTTTCCATAAAAATCGGATGACCGAGATAATCGCCGGAATAGGCGCCCTTGCCGGCCTTGCCCGACAGGCCCAGGAAATGAACGATCAGTCCCGGACGACCGATGTCGACCACGGTTAAAAAGGGAGTCTGCCCTTCGCCGATCGAAGGAACTTCATTTCCGAAAACCAGCATGATCCGGGGCATGAATAACTTCATAAGGCTTCCGGTAAAAGCGCCGGAATTCAGCTCGTCGAAAGCCTTGAAAAGCTGGCCGCTTCTTTCCTCGCCGGAGCCCTCTTTGAAAACAACGCGAAAGGTCTCCGAACCCACGGCCTTGTTCATGGCTTCGATGATATTCGGAAAGTAAACGACGGCGCTGCTTTCTTCGTTGCAGAAACGCTCGGGATCCACTTTGCCGAAAAGCATCAGCAATGTCGCAAGGATGACGAGGCCCGCAAAAAACAGAATGAAAGCATTTTTCATTCGACCAACTCCGAATCAAGTTTTGTGAAGGTCCCGTTCTTGTAGACAAGAATCGAGACGTTGTCTTTGCCGATGAACTCAGGATCGAAACTCATCTTCACTTTGTCCGTGAAATATGGCCTGTCTTCGCCGGTTATTGTGTAACCGACCGGGCCGATTACGGCAATATCCGCCAGGTGGCGGTCCATTTTTGCATCGGGCAATAAAAGATAATCGCCGCTTTGGCGTCCCGTGATCGATACCTCGAAAGTGGTTTTGTCGATTCGCCTGTAATCCACGGCGTCGGATCGGACATCGCGCATTCCCGCCAGCAGATATCGGTCGACGGTAAATGGACAAAGAGGGCCGAAAAGGCGCAGCGCCTGATCGAGGCCGTTGCGCAGCACGAATGCGCCGTTTAACGAATCGGGCGCGCAAAGAACGACAAGCTCCCGTTTTTCAGGCCCGCAAAGCTCGGAGCGCGGAAAGGTTTTGACAAGTTTTTCCGTAAAATCCGAAGCTCGACGCCATTTCACGGATTCAACCGCCGAAACGCCGGCCAGAAGGACGATCCACGCGGCGAAGACGGCGATGGCCCATCGGCTTTTCGCCCCGCCGATATATTGGGATAAGATCACTCCCGCGCCAAGCGAGACGGCGAAGGTGACAAGAGGCATATGCATCGCGCGGGGAAAATAAGCGCTAACGGGCGCGCAGCCCGCGATAAAAAGGCCGGTGATGAAAAGAAAGGATTTGGCAAAAAACTTTTTGCGTGAAAGGAAGATGAACAGAGCGATGAAGGCCAGGCTGACGCCAAAAAGCACGTTTTTATAAACCGCTGCGAAACTTATCGGATCGAAAGGGAGGGGAAACGCCGCCAGTTGAAGGTAGCGGATGATGTTTCGCGGCATATACAGTCCGACGGGGCCGCTCCACGGAATGGCCTTGAATCCGCCGTTTGCGAAAGCGCGGATAACGATGATCACGGCCAAGGCGGCGACGGGACCGGCCGACGGCAGCGCCCATTGCTTGGGTTTATTTTCGGGATCCTTAAAAAGAATCATGGCCGGCACGCAGATAAACGGCCCGACGTATCCGCTTTCGTGAAAAAGCGCCGCGGCTACGCACAAGGCGAACACCGCAAAGATCGCAAGAAAGCGGCGCAATTTCCCCCCGCCGGGTCTCACGCACAAAACCGCGGCCATGATCAACACCGCCGACGCCATAGACGGAAGGCCGGATATGTAGGCGACGTTTTCCGCGTGGGCCGGGTGCACGGCGAAAGCGGATCCCGCCGCCAGAGCGGCCGTGCGGTTTTTGGAAGTGATCTCAAAGGCTATGAGCGCCGCCAGGACCGCGCCGAGGGCGCGCCACGCGGCCGCCGTCAGGTGAAACGCCAAAGGGTTGAGGCCGGCGATTTTTAGGATAAACGCGGTTTGTAAAAGCGCCAGCGGCCTGTAGGATTGAAATCCCGCTTTGTTCACGCCGGTGAAAATTTGTTGGATATCGGCGGCTTTCAGGAAATACAGGGCCGGGAAATCATCGGACACGAAAAAATCAAATAGATTCAGCGCATAGCCGAATGCGGCCACCAGGGCGACCAGGATGAGATACCGGTTGAATTGCCCGTTTTTGTTATCGTTATGCGTTTTCATGCCATGACTATTTGGCAACGATTAAATTCCATGCGTCAAGTTGTTGTTTGCCGAGCCGACTCCGGCTATGCTCTTAAGCGATGGTGGATGCAAAATCAACATAAAAGCTTAAAAACTGGAAATAGACTATATGACGCAAGCCCGACTGGCCGTAATCGCTCCGTGTTTCAATGAAGGGCAGAACATCGAACGACTCGTCGACCGCGTCGCCGAAGCTTTAAAACCGATGGAAGGCGGATTCGAGCTTGTTCTGGTGGACGACGCCAGCACGGACGATACCTGGAAGAAGATTCAAAAGTGCGCGAAAGGCCGTCCCTGGATCGTTGCGGTGAGGCACTTGAAAAACCGGGGCATCGTGGAAGGCTGGCGCAGCGGTCTGATGGCCGCGCGGGCGGACCGCCTTGTGACCATCGACGCCGACATGCAGTACAGGCCGGAGGATATCCTGAAACTTAATCAAATCATGGACGAAAGCGGCGCCGACTTCGTGCAGGGCTGGCGGGAAACGCAGGTGGACAGAGGAATTTTGCGCTATGCGTTGACCCAGGGCTTTTCGATTTTTCTCAACCTGGTCTTCCATATGAATCTCAAGGATATCAAAAGCGGGTTTGTCTGTTATACGCGCCATGCCATGACGGAAGTCCTGAACTATCACCGCCCCTTTCGATATTACCAGCACTTTATCGCCATCGCGGCCAACGCCCTGGGATTAAAAATCGCGCAGACGCCGGTGGTTTTCGACCGGCGCGAAGCCGGGGAAAGCTTTATCACCAGGCCGCTGCGCTTTTCGATGCAGGCGCTGACCGATATTCCGAAGGCGCTGCTTGAGTTTCGGCTCGCGCCACGTAAACTTAGGTCTTCATAGCGGGTGAAACCATGTGCGGAATTGCGGGCATATATTGGGGTGCGCGGGAGCCGAAGCCGGATGCTTTGGGGCCCATGCTGGAAAACCTCGTCCATCGCGGACCGGACGAGGAGGGCGCTTTCAAAGACGACAGGATTCACCTGGGGATACGAAGGCTTCGCGTCATCGACCTTGAAACCGGCTCTCAGCCGATCTTCAATGAAGACGGATCCGTCGTCGTCGTTTACAACGGCGAAATATTCAATTTCAGCGCTTTACGCGCCGAGCTTCAAAAACACGGCCACGTTTTCAAAACCAAGACCGACACCGAGGTTCTGGTTCACGGCTACGAGCAATGGGGCATGGAGGTCGTCGACCGGCTCAACGGGCAGTTCGCCTTCGCTCTTTGGGACGGAAGCAGGCTGCTGATCGCGCGGGACCGCATGGGCGAGAAACCGCTTTATTACGCCATGCGCGACGGGCGGCTGATTTTCGCCTCGGAGATCAAGGCCGTCCTCGCGCAGTTTTCCTCGGCGCCGGTGATCGACGAGTCGTTTTGGGTATACGATGCGCCGGTAATGGGCAGAACCCTGTTCGACGGGATTCATGAACTGCCGGCGGCGCATTTGATGACATACGACGGCCGCGATCTGCAGATCAGGCGATACTGGGATATTCCAAACGGCCCCGTGAACGAAAAAAGCGAATCGGAACTGGTCGATGAACTGCGGGAACTGCTGATCGACGCCGTGAATATCCGCATGGTCGCCGACGTGCCCGTGGGAATGTTTTTATCCGGCGGGATCGATTCCGCGGCCATCGCCTGCATCGCCAAACCCGAAGTCGCCTTTTCGTGCCATTTTCCTCTCGGCGAGAAATTCGACGAATTGAAATACGCGGAACTGGCGGCGAAAAAAATCGGCGCCCGGCACGTCGTCGTCCGGCCGACGCACGACAATATGCGCGCCAACCTCATGCGCGTGATCCGCTGCCTGGATCAGCCCATCGCCACGGCCTCGACCATCAGCGAGTTTATGCTGGCCGAAGCCGCGCAAAAAAGCGGAATCAAAGTGATCCTCGGCGGGCAGGGCGCCGACGAGATTTTCGCCGGCTACGTCCGATATCTTCTGATGTCCATCGAAGACGAGATCGGGCGAAGCCCGGAATTGAAAAACTATCATTCCCTGGCGCGGCATTTTTGGACGCCGACGATGTTCGAAAATCCCGCCGCGCGGTATTTTCGCCTCATCTATCGCGCCACGCCCGTCGACGAGCGGCCCTATGTCAAAACCGTGGAGGAACTCTTTTCCCGCCACCGGGAACTCGTGGACAAGATGGGTTATTGCGACTCGCGGATTTCCCTGCCGTCGCTGCTGACGATGAATGATCGGGCGTGCGCGTCGTATGGATTGGAAAATCGCTGCCCGTTTCTGGATCATCGAATCGTCGAGTTCGCTTTCAGGCTGCCCGGCGGCATGAAAATACAAAACAGAACGACGAAATCCATTTTGCGGAAGGCTCTGCGCGGGATCGTGCCGGACGCCATCCTGGACCGCAACGATAAAAAGGGCCTCGTCGTACCTTTCCGCCGGTGGCTGACCGGACCTTTGGCCCCGTGGGCCGACAACCTCGAATCCCAACTCGCGTCCCGCCTGCAAATCCCCAAGGGCAGCGGGCGCGGCGAATTCGACAGGGCGTTCTATACGCGGGTTTGCCTGGAATTATGGTTCCAAAACTATTTTCCGGATTATCCTCATGTCTAGAGTCAGCGTCGTCATTCCCACCAGGCAAAGGCGGGACATGGTCAAAGCGGCGGTCGAATCGGTTTTACACCAGACGCGCCCGCCGGATGAAGTGATCGTCGTGGACGACGGATCGACGGACGGGACTGCCGAGATGCTTATGGAAATCAGGCATGAGAGCCTGACGGTCGTTGCGTCGCCGCCGGTGGGAGTCGCCGAGGCCAGGAACCTGGGCATTCGAAAATCAAGCGGGGATTTGATAGCCTTTTGCGATTCCGACGACTTGTGGCGGCCGGACAAGCTGGAAAAACAACTGGCGTATTTCGCCGTCGATCCCAAGCCCGTGATGGTGTACAGCGACGCGCTGGAATACTTCGACGGAAAGCCCGGCGGCGAATCGGATACGATATTTTCAAAGCAGACGCCTTTTGCCGGAGACATTTTCGAATCCTTGCTTCTGGATAACTACATTCCCACTTCAGCTGTGATCGTGATGCGTCGGGCTCTGGATGAAACGACGGGATTCAAGAATGAATTTTGCCCTGCCGAGGATTATGGAATGTGGCTGCAAATTTCAAAACTTGGCAGAACCACATTCCATCCAGAGCCTCTTGCGGTATATAATCGGCACGCGGGGCAGGCGGGCCGTCGGCTTGGCTTGATGTATTCGCAAACAGCCGCGGTTATAAAAAGTGTTTTGACGCAGTCGGATCTGAACTATAAGGATATCCCGGGGCTTGGCGAACGTTTGTGGACTCTGGGACATGCCGCGGCGGCGTGTATGAAAGCCGACGGCGACGACGCGGCGGCCGTGCGCTGCCTGGATTCGGCCGTTGCATACCGCCCCGGGCATTTGCCGACGCGCCTGAAAAGGCTGGCGTGGTCGAAGGCCGCCGGTGTTTAGCGCGGGATTTATGCGCCGTTAAAGGAACTTGCGGATTTTAATAAATCTAAAGAAACCATGGGAACGATGACGATTTCAGCAAAAGATGTTCTTGAGAAATTTGCCGGAGGAGATTTCGAGGGCAAGGATCTGTCCGGGATTAATCTCAAAAAGGCGGCCCTGCCGAAAGCGAAATTCGCCGGGTGCGTCATGGTTCGCGCCAGGCTGACGAAAGCGAATCTCAGCGGCGCGGATTTGTCCGGCGCGGATTTGACGCGCGCCGATTTGAGAAATACGAACCTTCGCGACGCCGATCTTCGTGGCGCCGTATTGGAAAAGACATCCCTGGACGGCGCCGATCTGACCAACGCCAGGCTCGAAGGGGCGAAGCTGCCCGGCGCTACTTTGAAAAACGTCAACCTCGACGGAGCCGATCTTGAGAGCGCCGTTTTCACCGGCGCGCTTTTGGGCAAGGCCAAAGGCGCGGGCGTCAAGGCCCGTAAAGCGGATTTCACCGACGCCGACGCCGTGGAAAGCGGCTGGGAAAAGTCCGATTTCAGCGATACGAAAATGGACGGCGGCGTCTGGCAGAACAGCACCTTCGTTCATTGCGGCATGAAAAAACTGGAAGCGAAGGAAGCGGATCTTTCCCTGTGCGTGTTTCAGGATTGCTCCCTGGAGGGATCGAAGTTCGTTCAGGCGGATTTGTCCAACACATTGATCGAGCGAAGCTCGTTTCAAAACGCCGATCTTTCGGAAGCGCAGTTCAATGTCAGCGAACAGGTTGAAGTCAATTTCGACGGCGCGACGCTTTCCGGCGCCAATTTCAAATCCGTCAGCGGATACACCGAGGAACAAATCAACGCCTTCGCCGCCCGGGGCGCCAAGGTCGACAAGTTTCTTGTTCGACGAGCCCTGCGGAGAGTCAAAAAGAGCCGCGGGCTTCAGGCGGCGATTCTCCTGGCCGTGTTGTCGTCGATATACGGCGTCTGGTCCTGGTACAACAATCCGGAAAACTGGAGTTTCGAGCGATTGGACAGGCAGGCTCAAAAAGCCCGCATCGAACACAGCCTGGACGAAGCCGGATCCTATTACGAGATTATCCTCCGCAAATACCGCAAAAATCCCGTCCGCGTCGCCCACGCAAAAAACCAGCTGGGTTATCTGGCTTTGGAGCAATCGAAGCCCGAAGCCGCGCGAAAGGTTTTCCAGGATGTGACGACCATGTTCCCCGATCAGGAAAACGCCATGATTCTGGCCGAATTGGGGACGGCCGATTCCTATCGCGACCAGGAGGAATACGACCAGGCCTTGAAGCTTTATCAGGCCTTTGCGGAAAAGTGGAAGGATTTTCCTCAATCCGTGGACGCCTGGGACCGCATGGCCAAGGTATACGTCTTGATCGGCGAACCCGAGAAAGCCGAGAAGGTTTATGAGTCGATCATCAGCAAGCACGCCACGGACTCCGGGGCGGTGTTGCGGGCCGAATTCGACGTGGCCAATTTGATGATAGAGCAGGGCGAGTATCAGACCGCCAACAAAAGATACGCGGAGATGGTCGAACGATACGCCGAAGTGCCGCAGACCGCCTCCCGGGCCATGCTGGGCCAGATTCAGGCTCTGGTGCGGCTCAATGAGCTGGAAGAAGCGACCGCCAAACTCAAGGAAATGCGCGAGCGCTTTCCCGATCAGATCAATTCGGCTCTGGATGCGGAAATTTTCATCGCCAACATCGAGGCGAGGATGGCGGATCCCAAGGCGGCGGAAGAGCGTTATAAAAAGATGCTGGCCGACCATTCCGACAACATCCACGCCTTGTGGGCGGGTTCGCGCCTGGCTTCTCTATACGGTTCGCTGAAACGATACGACGAAGCGCTGGACGTTTACAAAAAACTTTTAAGCCGCTTCGACGACGTCACCATGGAAAATCAGCTGAAGATCGAGCGGGCTCAATTGCTGACGCAGATGCTCCGTTTCGAAGACGCCATCGCGTCCCTCAAGGAAGTTATGGCCGGAACGGACGACGACAAGCAAAGGCAAAACGCGGCCATCATGCTGGGACAAACCTATCTCAACAACAAACAGATCGAAGAGGCGAAAAAGGTGTTCGTCGATTTGATGGATCGTTATCCGGACAGCGCCGCCGCGGTTTTCGCCGGTTTAATCGGCTTGGGGACCATTGAAAAAGAGCAGTCGCGTTTAAACGAGGCGGTGAAATATTTTCGGGAAGCCGCCGATGTCGCCAGGGAGGATCGCATCCGGTTCGAGGCGTTCTCGTGGATTCAACGCACATATCAGGCCGCCGGCGACCTGAAGATGGAAAAAGAAACGCTTCTGAAGATGATGGATGATTTCGGCAGGGATCAGTGGCGCAAATCTCAAATACAACTGTCTCTGGCGGAGGTTTATAAAAACGAAGGAAGCGTCGAGCAGGCGGAAAAAGCCTTGCGGGAAGTGGCGAACCTGGAAGACGCCGGCAGGGCCATCGACGCTCTGAACGCTCTGTTGAGATTGTACGCGGACCTGGATCAGACGAGAAAAGCCGAAGAAATCGCCGAGGAAATCACCAGGCGATTCCCGGATAATCAAACGGCCATATTGACGGCCAAACTCGATCAGGCCGGAGCCTTGTACCGCGAGGGAAAGAAAACCGAGGCGATGGCCATTTATGAGGAAGTCGCCCGGTCCCAGGATCCGCCCCGAAGGCAGCAGGCCCTTTCCTCGATGATGAATTACTACCTGGAGATGGGGTTGTACGACCAATTGCGTGAAGTCTACGACACCATCACGAAGGATTACGCCGGAGCGCCGGATGTCGTTTTCAACGCGAAGCTGGCCATGGCCAACGCCCTGCGGGCGCAGAAAAAATCCGACGAAGCCCTCAAGCTTTTCGAGCAGGTCTTGCCGGCGGCGCCGAAAGGTTCCGCGAAGGCATGGACCTACGACGGCATGGCGGCCTGCTACATGGATATGCGGCAGTTGGAAAAGGCGAAAGAAATCTATGACAAACTGATCGCCGAATACGATCCGAAAACCGATCCGGATATCGTCTCGATGGCGTATCTGGGTCTTGCAGGCGTTTTTGAATCCCAAAGAGATTACGCCTCGGCGAGGCTGCAGTACGAAAAAGCGGCGGCGCTGACGAAAAATATTCAGGCTCTCGCCCAAACGCACGCCGCATGGGTTCGCGTCAGCGCCGAGATGGGCGACGTGGACGCCGCGAAGAAAAAAGTGGAAGAGATCAAGAAACAATACTCGGACCAGCCGGAAGTCATCGAGCAGTCCCTCTTTTCCATCGCCTCGGCGTTAGCCGGGCAGGGAAGAAGGGACGAAGCGCTGCAAAGCTACGACGCCATCGTCAATGTGACGAAAAATCCGGCGGTGAAAAGTCAGGCGCTGACAAGCCAGGCGCAGGTCTATACGGATATGGGAGACCGCCCGAAGGCCCTGGGAATTTACGGGAAGCTGATCGATCAATTTCCGAACGATTCCCAGATCGTCGAAACGGCGCGTTTCGGAATGGCCCGCGTTTACGTCAACGCGGGCAACTATAAAAAAGCCGCCGAAATATATCGGCTGATCGCCGGAGGATCGTCCGGTCCCAACGGGAAGATCCAGGCCCTGTTGGATCTTTCAAGGATTGAAACCACCGTCGGAAATTTGGAGGCCGCCAAAACGGCTTTGGGCGAAATCATCGAAAAATACGGGGATCGGCCCGACGCCGTGGCTCAATACAACACCGGCATGGGCAATATTCTCCAGCTTCAGCGCCGCTATGACGAGGCCCTAAGCTTCCTGAGGAAGAACGTGGATCCGAAACTCGGCGAAAGCGTCCAGGTTGAAGCCTTGTCCAGGATCGCGGGCGTCTATTCCGATCAGGGACGCTTTGAGGACGCCAACAAAACCTACGAGGAACTGGAAGCGGTTTCGCCGGGAAGTTCGGGGCTGCGCTATAATTCCATTTACGGAAAGGCGATGACCTACCGGCAGAACCAACAGTTTCCCGAAGCGTTGGCCGCATTCGAGAAAGCCGAAAAGTCGGCTCCCGATGAAAACAGCAAAGCCAACGCGTCCGTCGCCATCGCCCAGACCTACGACCAGATGGGCGACAAGGAAAAATCGCTGAACAAATATGAGGCGCTGATCAAGCAATACGCGGAAAATCCCAACGTCCTCGCGCAGGCCAAAGCCGGCAAGGCGGAGGTCAACAGAACCCAAGGCAAATACGAAGAAGCCGCCGCCATATATGATGAGATTATCGAAGGGATCAACGACGAGAGCATACGCCTGTCCGCTCTGTCGGCCAAAGCCCAGGTTCTGATCGACCAGGGCGAATTGGAAAAGGCGGTTCAGGCGTATCAGATGATCGCCAAGGATTTCGGCGACAACGAAACGGCCCGCCTGGACGCGGTTATGGGACTCGGCAACGTCTATCATCAACTCGGCCAAAACACAAAAGCCCTGACCGCTTATCGCCGAATTCAAAACGAGGCCACCGACGAAAGCCGGCGCGTATGGGCGGATACCGCGATCGCGCAGCATTATCTGGCGCAGCAGCAATTCGACGAGGCCATAGAGGTGTTCCGGAACATCATCGACAAATACTCCGATAATCCGCAGGCGGTGATCAACGCGAAAATGGGCATCGCCAACAGCCTCAAGGAGCAGATGAAGGACGACGAGGCATTAAGGATTTTCGATGAAATTGCCAAGGCTGATCCCAAATCCCAGCAGGCTTACTGGGCCTTGATGGCAATCGCCCAGATCAAGGGGCGGCAGGGCAATATGGCCGAGGCGCAGGAGGCTTATAAACGCATCAACGAAAGCTTCCCCCAAAGCACGCAGCAGGCCGCGGACAGCAAGTTGAATATGTGTAATTTGCTTCGCAGCGGCAATCGGAAAAGCGAAGCTTTGGATTGCTTCGCCGAAGTTCACGATAAGTACCCCATGAGCCGGCAGGCGGCGTGGAGCCTGGAATTCAGCGCTCAGATTTATTCCGAGAAACAGGACATCGAAAAGGCCCGCGAATATTTCGGGAAGCTCATGGAGGAATTCCGCGATTTCCCCGAGTATCTGCAACAGGCGCGTTTCGGACTCGCCGGCCTGTTCGCCATGGAAGGCAAGCAGGACAGAGCGCTGCAGGAATACAGGAAACTCCATGATGAGGCGACGGAAGACGGCGAAAAGATTCGCGCTCTTGATGCGATCGCCAACACGCATCTGGCCATGGGGAACGCGGCGGAAGCCGAGAAAGTTTACCTCGGGATGATTCAGGAATATAAGGATCGCCCGCAGGTTTCCCGGCAGGCGCGCCTGGGTCTGGGCAATGTGCACATGGCCGGCAATGACTACGAAAAGGCCGAAGAAATCTTCAAGAAACTCGCCGACGAAGCGGGCAAGGATTTCATCGCCAACAGCGCCATGAAAATGCAGGCCCAGGCCCTGTTGGAATTGGGCGATTTCGACGGCATCGACAAGGTGGCGGCAAAACTGAAAGAGCTTTTCCCGCAGGACTATAACGGAATTATCGACCTGCGCATGGCCGTGGCCAACAAACTTCGGGCCGAGCAGAAATTCGCGCAGGCCCTGGCTCAGATCGAGCCGGTCATCAAAGAGTACGAGGGCCAGCCTCAGACCGCCTGGGCCATGGTCGCCAAGGCGCAGATTCTCGGCCAGATGGGCAGGACCGAGCAGTCCACGGCGGTTTACCGGGATCTGATCGAGAACCATTCATCCAATATGACGGCCCTGATCGATTCGCATATGGGCATCGCGGCCAATCTCGCCAAAGAAGGGCAATGGAGCGAGGCCGTCAAGCAATATGATACGGTCGCTACGAAGTGGCCCGATTACCCGCAGGCCGCCCCGGCTCTTAACGCCATGTCCCAGATATACCAGCAGATCGGCGACGATTATAAACTTGAATCCGCCCTCAAGCGCCTGATTGAATTAAAGGTCTCCGATCCGAACACCAGGGCCAACGCCTTGATTTCCCTGGCGACTTTGTACGTTCAGCAGCGCAGGAACCCGCAGGCCATTGCGCGGTACGAGGATGTCTACGCAAGTTATCCCGGCACGGCGCAGGCCGCGTGGGGATTACTCTCGGCGGCGCGCCTCTATAATGAGAACGGCAATCAGGAAAAGGCCGTCGAGTTGTTTAAAAAGGTGATCGAGGAATATCCCGAAGATCATGAAGCCGTTATTGGAGCCAAGGCTGCTTTGGAAGAAATTTACAAGCGATAGCAGCCTTGGCGTAAGATGGCTTCAAAGCGTCGCCGTCGCCTGCGGTGTCGCCGCCGGAGTTCTGGCCGCCTTCACCCTGTTAAAAAAAGCTTTTTACATCGAAATCGGATTCGGATTCCGGGAGTTTCATTTCGCCTGCCTGACGGCAGCCGTTTTGTGTCTTTTTTACATATTCGAGCCGTTTTTATGGCGGCTCTTTCTCAAAAGCGACGAGCAAAAACTCTCAAGCCGCTTCCTTTTTCACGCTTGGCCGGCGCTAATCTGGATTCCCGTAAGCCTGATTTTCAGCGATATCGATCGCCGCTTTATCCTGGCGCCTTTCGGGCTGATGTTTTTCAACCGCCTTTCCTACGCCCTGCGAAATCGCGAAAAAAGTTCGACGTGGTCGTGGGACGAACCGGTCTTTAAGTATTTTGCCGTGGGCGTCGTCATTTTGTTTTGCATGTCGCTTATGGGGCAGCGGGATTCGGAATACGTCATCGTGGCCTATATTCTCTGGCTGCTTTCGTTGATCGCCTTCCCGTCCCGGGAGCGCCGGGCGGTCGTGATCGAGTCTTTTATTTTTTCCACTCCCTTTGTTCTGGCCGCGGTCCTCGGATCCGGACGGGGGCTTGATGAATTTCTGATTCTCGCGGCGTTTCTATTTGTCTGCGGCGTCTTCATGGTCTGTTCGCTCAAAAAACACCGGGCGCGATTTTACGCCGTCGTCATGTGGGCGGCGGTGTTTCTGGCCGTCGTCGTGATGGAGTTCGCCGTTCGGCAAACGCACTACGAACAGTATTTGCGTCCCCGGCAGGTCGGCCATGATATGCTTCCCGACGACCTGCTGTTTTACGTGCCGAAAGGGATGTTTCCCGGCGTCGATGAAAGAAAAGTCGCGACCATGAACTTCCGTTCCGGCAAAATCAGCGTGCCAAAAACACCGGGGATCAAGAGGATTGTCTGCATGGGCGGTTCTTCCACGTGGGGTCGCGGTGTGAATCAATACGAAACGTGGCCTGCGTTTCTAAACGGGATGATTCGCGCCGACGGGATCGACGCGGAAGTTGTCAATGCCGGGGTCGAGGGATACACGAGTTTCCAGATTTTAATTTTGATGCATTATTACATGCTGCAATTCAGCCCCGACGCCGTGATCCTCTACGTGGGGCATAACGACCTGGCCCACTCCTATGGTTCATACTCCGACAGGGAGTTGTGGGAAATGACGCAGGGCGAAAGAGGCCGTTACGGCCTGGTCGTCACCCGCGCGCAGAAGCTTTTGGGGCGTCTGCGCCTTTACAATGCCGCGCGTATCGCCGTGGCGGGGATCAAACGCGATGGACTGAAAATGGATCAGGTGTCGGCGTCGCGCCCCAACGAATTCGTAGCCAATGTCAGGGATATCTATGAACTGCTGCGTGAGCGCGATATCCCATTGCTGCTCATGGCGGAAGCCATGCAGTTGGAAGACGATATATATCATGAGGGATTGGGCGAACTGGCCGGCCGCATCCATGTTCCGTTTCGGGACGTTTATATGGATATTCGCGTGAAGCCGAATGGCGAAAAGCTTTTTATCGACGACGTACACCTGACGCCGGACGGCAACCGGGAAGTGGCCCGCCACGCCTTTGCCTTGCTGACGGAAGCCGGGGTGATCCCATGAAGGCTTTGGTGAGTCGACTGATGGTTTTGCTCGCCCTGGGATTTTGCGCCGGATTACTGGCGGCGTTTTTGGCTTCGCCGCGCTTCTGGTCCGCCAAACGCGTGGAGACCGAAGCGGCTTCGCTTATCGAAAAGGGAGAATTTGCACGGGCAAGCGATTTGTATCGGATCGGAGCGCGCAGCCAAAAAATGCGACGAATCCGCGATGATCTTTTTTTAAAAGGCTGTGACGCCGTATGGGAGTCCGGCGATTACGAAAAAACAAAGGCGGCCTGTTGCGAGGCGGCCGAAGGTCCTAAGAGAATGGCGCAGGCCAAGGCTTTGCTGGTCGTTGCCGAAGCGTACCTCAAAAACGGCGAGCGAGCGGACGCCATGCGCATTTATCATGATTTGGCGGCGCGCTATTGGGATTATCGTCAGGGGCGTCTGGCGAAAACGCTGCTTTCCCAACTGGAGCTCGAAAGGCTTTTCGATCTTGAGACGCCCGTGGAAAAGCAAAAGGAAATCGGAAAGTTTGTCAAAGAAAATGTGACCCATGATTTTTCGAATGCCTTGGTGCGCAAGGCCGTCGTGTTAAGCCTGACGACGGCTTTGCGGGAAGGTTCGGATTTTCCCACGGGAGTTTATGAAAAAATCAAGAAGGGCATGAGTTCGGACGGGGGCGGCAAATTGATATTGCGCCTCGGCGCGTTGTCGAAGATCGATCCCGCGGGCGAAAGACTCAAAAAGGCTCTGAGCAAAAACGGTATTCCTGTCAAAGACAGACCAGAGGATATTATCCGCCTCGCGTATTCGGATAACGACGCCTCCGATGAACGTGAAAAGATCATCGCCTATCTTGCGGCGCGCGAAAGCCCGAAAAACCTCGACCAGTTGATAAGATCGTCCACGGACGCCGGAGTGCGCCTGCGTTGCGATATCGCGCGCCGTTGGCTCGAAGAAAACCGGTACGACGATGCGCGGCGGCTTTTGGAAAAAATCGCCGCATCCGACAAGTCGGGAATCGGGTACGCGCAAGCCGATTTCCTTATGGCTCAAAGCGAAAAGGCATTGGGGCAAAAGAAAAAAGCGGCGCGGCGTTTTGCGGATATCGTCGAACGCGGGCCTCGGTATCCGGACCTCGCCGTACGCGCCGCCCGTGAGGCTTCGCAGTTATACCTTGAAATCGGAAAAGTCGCGGAGGCCAAAAAAGTCCTCGAATCGGCGGCGAAAATCGCCGCCGGCGCCGATCGGCTGGACCTGACGCGCGCCGCGATGGAAATTGAATTATAACTATTTAAAGGACCAGATGCCGAAGGTCTTGCCGTGCAGGGGATGCGCGGCGGCGCGCTCCGGTGTTTTAAAAGCGGCTTCCGTCTGCTGGTCGTCCATGGCGTAAAAGGCGCTGTAAAGCGTGTCGCCCACCAAGTCTTTACGCAAAAATCCAAAAGCCGCCCAGCCTTTTTTCACCGGCAGTTTCACCAGTTGATACTCATCGCGCAAAGCCGGCTGCTCGTAAATCCTGTATTGCGTGGGCGCCAGGGCGTTTTCATCGATCCATTTTTTGAAGCCTTTTTCGTCGTCCCTGTAGATGCTGGGCAGGACGATCACCGCTTCGGGACGCAGACTGAAAGTGTAGGCGTGATCGAATTTGGAGTGCCCGATGATGCCGCGGGTCGGATCCATGTCGATGTGCGCGATGTGCTCGTCGACCAGGCCCATCATGTCATGGATACGCAGTTTGGAAAAATAGCCCAGCGCTCCGATGGGCAGCGTCGCCACGGTGGCGCCGGCGGGCATGTCCTTGCGCAGCGTCCTGCCCACGTCGGCGAAGTTACGCACCACGCGCTGCAATTCGCTGTGGATGAACCCCTGAAAAGTATATGCGTATGACCAGAGATTGATCGCCATGATGATGAGCGCGATTTTCGCGATGGAGATTTCCGGGCGTTTGGTCGGCTCGTCGGAAGCCTTCTTAGCAGCCTTGTCCAGCGCATCGCGCCAGAATTTCCATATCACCAGCAGGGAAAGGGGCAAAATGGGCCAGATGAAGCGATGGAAGGGATAAAAGTCACCGCCGACTTTGATCACGGCGATCAGATGAATAAAAGTGTAACAGGAAAAAAGCCATACCCAGCGCGGCTGCTCTTTGACTTCTGCTTTATGTTTCGAAATCCACCAGATAAGCGCCGCCAGGCACGCGAAAAGGGCGAGATTCTGGAAAATGATGATAAACAGCATGAAGCCCATGCCGGCGAAAAAGAGCTTGCCCCGCGCGCCGAAGCCGGAGTGGGCAAAGGCCGCCAGGGCCATGGGCAAAACGGCGGAAAACAGCCCGACGCGCACGTAAACGAGGCCGCTTTTGGCCATGGCCAGGCCGCCGCCCGCCGCCTTGGCGTAAAAAGTATTCGGCATCAGGTGACCGAAGTAACGCCAGCGCCAAAGCCAGTAGCCGCCGAAAAGCGCCACGACGATCGCGCCGTAAAGGATGCCGAGGGCGAGGCGTTTTTTATTGAATGGAATGAGCCAGGACATGCCCAGAACCGTGGCGATCAAAATAGCTTCCGGATGCGTCATGCCGGCAAGAGCCGTCAGCACGGCGCTGAAAACGGGCAGGCGCTTTCCTTCGATCTCACGCAGATGGCCGGCGAAGGCCGCGAAGACGATCAGCGCCAGAATCGGCGTTTCCATTCCCGACCAGCTCCACACCAAGGCGGTCACGCCGGCGCATAAATAGATCAGGATGAATTTTTCGGGAAGCGCGGCGGGGCCTGCGCGCTTTGATTTCATGAAGCGCCATACCAGCATCACCAGAAGCGCCGTGGCGATAAGGCCCAAAACGACGGCCACGATGTCCAGGCGCGGGATGCCAGGCAAACCGAACAGAGCCAGAAGGGCGATGAAGAAAAATGTCGTTCCGCCTTCCACGCGCTCGCCCTCGTTGTAAACCAGGCCGCGGCCCTCGGCGAGATTTTCCGCGTAGCGATGAGAGATGTACGCGTCGTCCACGGGGCGAAGAAAGTTCAGGCCGCTTTGCGGATTGCCGCCGGAAACGAGGATCATGGCGCCTTTGACCAATAAGAGCGCGGCGAGGGCCAGCAGAAATATCTTCAGGTTTTTCAGCAAAAGCTACCTGCGTTCGAATTAATTTAGACGATATTTCAAGATGTTTTTAGCCAGTTTCTCCGTGAACTCGATGGAGAACATCAACTTGTCGAAGTCGAGGTTTTCCGGCGTGTCGGTCGGGCAATGATAATTGCGCGGAGCGCCGATTTCATGGTCCACGCATATCATGCTGACGCCTTCCCAGCCTTGGGCCAGAAATGCGGCGATGTCGGTGCCGCCCACGGGGATTTCGAATCCTTTGACTTCCTCGAACTTCGGGTCCGATGCGGCGGTTTTTCGAGCCATGTCCCCGAGCCATTTGGGAATCGGGGTCCTGACGACTTCGCCTTCGATCTCCGCGAAATTCAGATCGCCGTTGGAAAGGCCGTCCAGGCCGATGATCACCGTGCGTTCCTTGTCCCACACGCCGTCCATGGCCTTCGCCAGAGCGTCTCCGCCGCCCAGGCTGGCTTCCTCGCATCCCGTGATGCCGAAAACGTACTCCACGTTCGCCGGTTTTTTGGGGCCGAGGCGTTGCGCGAGAATCGGAAGCGCCGCCACGCCGCTCAAATTGTCGTTGGCGCCGGGAACGATCTCGTTTCTCATCACCACTTGCAGATTCAGGCCCACGGCGATCATGGCCGGAATGGTCAGCGCGAACTCGATGGGCCGTAAGGGCCATGTCAAAGGACCGAGGAAAACGCGTAGTGTGTCGAATCCCGTCAGGGCCGCCTGCGTCTGCGTGGCCAGGGCCATGGATCGCTTGACGAAGCCGAGGCCCTTGGGGGGATCGCCCGAAAATCTTTTGACGAATTTCGGATCGAATAAAAGTCCGGTGAACGCCGCGTCGGCGTGGGCCAGAAACACTACGCGCAAATCCGGCGGGCCTTCGGCGGGCATGGTCGCCAGCAGATTTTGCGAGGGCTTGAAGGGAAACAGCCTGCGCAGGATATAAGCCCGGCGCGTGGAATCGGCCCAGTATGAACCCGAGGCCAGGCTGTGCAGCGCCAGACCGCCCAGGGGAAACACGCCCGAAACCAGCGTCCCCAAAGTCCCCAGGCCGAAGTGCAGCGCGATATTTGCATAAAGATTGTCGTTGAATTCGAAATCCTGAAACTCAGTGGAGATGCCCAAATTCTCGAATTCCTCTTTCATCATCAATTGCGAGCGCCGCTCGTCCTCGCTGGTCGGCTGGCGGCGGGGGCATTCGCGCACGATCCGCGTGATCAGTTCGCGGGCGTACTCTTTTTGCGCGTTTACGGGATTGGACTTAGTTTTCTTTTTAGCCATGGAGGCTCCCTTGCGTTTTATTTCGTGGCGGCTTGATCCGCGTGCGAAAGTTTCCGCGATTTTGAGAGATTATGCAATTCGTTGAAATAAATTTCGTAAACGCACGCGCTCCATTTTGTCGTCGTCGAAAGCGATTTGCATTTCCTGTAAACGCTGCTCAAAAGGACCGATGGTCAGAAACAGTCTTTCGTCGAGTTCTTCCAGGTCCGGGCCGTCGTCATTGACGGGGCATATGTCACGGTATTCGACGATGCGGTCTTCCTCGATTTCCTCGAACCAGCGAATCGGCAGGCCTTGCGTGCGGCACACATAGGGCCTCGCGGCGAAGATGCGGCACGCGCCCGATTCGTCCAAAAAAGCGCAGGCGCCTTTCGGGCCGGGTGCGCCGTTTTCGAGCAGGTCCGCAAATTCCCTTTTGATGCGCAGGGCTTCGACGGTGAAAACGGTCAGGTCGTCGGCGCAGCATTCCCGGCATCCCAGGCGGCATCGGATTCTTTCTCCCAATGCGCCTGCAAGCTCGGATGAGAATTGATCCACATCCTCATGGAATCTTAAAACTTGATTGAGGGCGTTTTTTGCGTGATTTTCGTCATTCATGGTCCAGGGGAATTACACGCGGAGTCTGATACTGTCAAACCCTTAATTCTCATTAAGTATTTCCTTCGCGAATGCTTTAGATTAATCTGACCTTATTGTTTTGAATATGTCGCCGGAATTTTTTCAAAAAGGAATTTCTCATGAGTGATCAAGCAAAAATGAGTCATTATGCAAACCAGTTGAAAACAATATATCCATTGACCGCGCAAGCCGTGGAGCAGGCGGTCGGCGCATTGAATCCGAAAAGCGGGAGCGTCGGCCTGGATGCGGGTTGCGGAATAGGGCACAACGTAATCCGGCTTGCACAGAAAGCAGGCGAAAGCACGAGAATCGTAGGCCTGGATGCGTCTTCCGAGTTTCTTGATATTGCGAAAAGCTTGGCTCGCGAAGCCGGAGTCGCCGAACGTTGTCAGTTCGTTAAAGGCGATGTCTACGATCTCGCGATGAATGATAATTCCTTTGACTGGCTTTGGTGCAAGGACACGCTTTGGCCCAATACGCCGCAGCACGGCGCATCAGGCAAAGACGCCATCGGCGCGCTCAAGGATTTTTATCGCGTGATAAAGCCCGGCGGTAAAGCGGCGCTTTTATTCTGGACCACGCAGTTGATACTGCCCGGCTATCCGGCTCTTGAAGCCCGACTGGGCGTGGGCCTGGCGAATTCCATTCCTTACTTAAAAGTGAAAAATCCCCGGCAGCACGTAATGTGCGCCACCGGCTGGCTTCGCGAGGCGGGATTCATCAACGTCCGGGCTCATTGCTTCAGCTCATGCGCGTATGCGCCGCTTGACGAGACAATGAAAGAGGCGGTCCATCAAACGCTGCACATGTTCTACGACGACATCGCCGAGCATGTGAGTGAAGATGACTGGCTGGCCGTGTCGAATCTGATGGATGAAAATTCGCCGGATTATATCATCGCGCGCCCGGATTATCATGGCCTGATCACGTATTCCATGTTTTGCGGAGACGTTCCGGCATAAGGAATTTTTAAAATCCCGCCAGGTGGCGTTCTTCCAGGCGTTTGATATCGTCGCGCAATTCGGCGGCGCGCTCGAAATCCAGATCCTTTGCGGCGTTTAGCATTTCCTTGCGCATGGATCTGATGAGGTTTTCGAATTGATCCTCGCTCAGATCTTCTTCTGCGCCCGGCGCCATCTTTGGAACGGTGACGTAATCCTTTTCGTAAATGCTGGTCAGCACCTCGGAGATGCCTTTGACGATGGATTCGGGCGTGATGCCGTTTTCCTCGTTGAACAGGCGCTGCTTTTCCCGGCGGCGCTCGGTTTCGTCGATGGCTCTGGCCATGCTTTTCGTGACCTTATCGGCATAGAGGATGACCTTGCCGTTCACGTTGCGCGCCGCGCGGCCGATAGTCTGCAATAAACTCGTGGCCGAACGCAAGAAACCTTCCTTGTCCGCGTCGAGGATAGCCACGAGGCTGACTTCGGGCAGATCCAGACCTTCGCGCAGGAGGTTGATGCCCACGAGGACCGAGAATTTGCCCAGGCGCAGGTCGCGGAGGATGGCGATGCGCTCCAACGTGTCGATTTCGCTGTGCAGATACCGGACGGGAAGGCCGAGTTCCCGGTAGTAATCGCTCAAGTCCTCGGCCATGCGTTTGGTCAGCGTTGTCACCAAAACGCGCTCCTGCGCTTCCAGGCGCAGCCGGATTTCTTCGAGCAGGTCGTCCACCTGATTTTCCGCGGGCCGCACTTCCAGAGCCGGGTCCATCAGCCCCGTCGGGCGAATGACCTGCTCGGCGACGATGCCGCCGGATTTGTCGAATTCGTAAGGGCCGGGCGTGGCGGAGACGTAGATCACCCGGCCGATGCGTTTTTCGAATTCCTCGAACTTCAAGGGGCGGTTGTCCAGCGCCGAGGGCAGGCGGAAGCCGTATTCCACGAGCGTCATCTTGCGCGCCCGGTCGCCCCTGTACATGGCGTTGAGCTGCGGAATGGTCTGGTGGCTTTCGTCGATGAACAGGATGAAATCGTCGGGAAAATAGTCGATGAGCGTGGAGGGAGGCTCGCCTTCTTTTCGCCCGTCGAGGTGGCGGCTGTAATTCTCGATGCCGGAACAATACCCGAGCTGGCCGATCATCTCGACATCGAAAAGGATTCTCTGACTCAGCCGCTGCTCTTCCAGAAGCTTGTTTTGCGACAGGAAATATTCTCTGCGCTGCTTGTGTTCTTCCTTGATGCTTTTGATGGCGCGTTCGATAGTGTCCTCGTCGGCTACGTAATGGCTGTTGGGAAAAATGCCGACGCGCTCCGTCTGGCGGATAACCTTGCCGCGCAGGGGATCGATTTCGCTTAAGCGTTCGATCTCGTTATCGAAAAATTCCACGCGGATGGCGATCTCGTCTTCGTAGGCCGGAAAAATCTCGACGGTTTCGCCTTTGACGCGAAACGCGCCCCGGGCGAAGTCGATGTCGTTGCGGTCGTACTGCATGGCGACGAGTTTGCGCAGCAGGTCTTCGCGTTCGATGATCTGGCCCCGGTTGATGAGCAGCATCATGCGGTTGTATTCGTTGGGGCTGCCGATGCCGAAGATGCATGAGACCGACGCGACGATGATGGCGTCCCTTCGGGTCAGCAGGCTGCGCGTGGCGCTGTGGCGCAGGCGGTCGATGCGCTCGTTGATGGACGAATCTTTTTCGATATACGTGTCGCTGCGCGGGATGTAGGCTTCCGGCTGATAATAATCGTAATAGCTGACGAAATACTCGACGGCGTTTTCCGGAAACAGTTCCTTGAATTCCGCATAAAGCTGCGCGGCCAGGGTTTTGTTATGCGCCAGCACCAGGGCGGGGCGGTTGGACCGGGCGATGACGTTGGCCATGGTGAAGGTTTTTCCGCTGCCGGTAACGCCCAGAAGCGTCTGGTGCTTTCGATCTTTCTCCAGACCCGCCAGCAGTTCCTCGATGGCCTGCGGCTGGTCGCCCCGCGGTGTGTACGTGTCGATGAGCTTGAATTGATCCATAAAAATGACTCCGGGGCGTTGAAGCGTCAAACTATGACCGACAGAGAAAATGCGTCAAGTCATTGTTGGCGGCAAACACTATATTTGGAAAAAATACGCTTTGGATTTAACATAAGAGACTTGGAAGGGATGTCATCCGGATTTTGGAGGACTATTATGAGTGATTCGTTTGTTTCTTTTATCAAACAGGAATTCGCGGCCAAGGCCGACAAACTCAAGGCCGGCGAGATGGCGGCGTACATGAAAACCGAAATGCCCTTTTACGGCGTCAGCGCTCCCGAACGGGACGACATTATCAAAAAGGCGATGAAAATTCATCCGCTGAAAAGCGCCGAGGATATCGAACAGGCGGCCCGCGAGCTTTGGAATATGAAGCAACGCGAGGGCAAATACGCCGCACTGCGCGTGGCGCATTCCAAAACGAAATTCGTTACCCCGGATAAACTGCCTTTTTACGAAAACCTCATACGTGAGGGCGCGTGGTGGGATCTGGTCGACGAAGCGGCGGTGAAGCTTATCGGCGCCGCGCATCTCAAGAATCCCCGCAAGATGGCGCCGGTTCTGGATCAGTGGATCGAAGACGAGGATATGTGGGTTCGCCGCACGGCGATCATCTGCCAGATCAAACACAGGGATAAAACCGACGAAAAGCGCCTGTTTGCCTACTGCCTCAAATGCGCCGACGAAAGCGATTTTTTCATTCGAAAAGCCATCGGCTGGGCTTTGCGGGAATATTCCAAGACCGCGCCGGAAAAGGTCAAAAAGTTCGTCGAGGAAAACAAAAATAAACTTTCACCGCTCAGTTATAAAGAGGCGACCAAGAGACTGAAATAAATACCCGCTGACTCTCGCCGCGCCTGACGGCGCGGCGTGCGCGGCTTTATCTCTAAACACTGACCACTAATCTAGGCGCTTGCAAAATTACGGGTTCGAAGCATACCCGCTCGCTCATTCGCCTTCGCTGACGCTCAAGGCGAATCTTGCCGCTCGCGGCTCTGTCTCAAAGCGTGCCATGGCACAGGTCAAACAGAGCCGCGAATGGCAGACATGGCGAAAGCTTTAGCTTGAGGCATGTGAATGAGCGGGTGTCGCTTCGGCATTGTTGGATGAAAAACGACCTCATAGATAATTTTGCAAGCGGCTAATCACTAACCACTAGCCACTAACCACTAAAAGTCATGGCGCGTCATTTCAGCATTTGCTAATATCCGTTCGTGACGATTTCTCGGAGGGAATAAATTGACTCAAGTGGCGCTTGTGCCGTGCGGATATTATGATTTCGACGAAGTGACGCGCTCTTTGCGCGAAGCTCTCGATCTCATCGGCGGGCTGGAAAAATATATTCAAAGCGGGCAGCGCGTTCTGATCAAAGTCAGCATGCTTCGCGGCGCCTCGCCGGATGACGCCGTGGCGACGCATCCCGTGGTGGCCGTGGCGCTGGCGAAACTGGTCGCCGAAATCGGCGCGACGCCGGTCATCGGCGATTCTTGCGGCGGTGCGGCCTATGGTTTGTCCGAAAGAGCGCTGGAACAATGCGGTTTCGGACCGCTGGCGCGGGAACATGGGATTGAAACGGTGATTTTTGAAACCGCCGGCTCGAAAAATATTCCGGTTGGAAATCATCGCTTTCTGCCGCAAATCCCCGTGTCCAATGCGGTATTGGAGGCCGACGCGATCATCAGCGTGCCCAAGCTGAAAACGCATATTGAAACCCTCATGACCGGCGCGGCGAAAAATATGCTGGGCTGCCTGCCCGGCGCGGCGAAACTGATGGTGCATAATCAGGCGCCCAGCCCGGATGATCTTGGCCACGCGTTATTGGATATTTACAGCGCGCTTCGCCCGGCGCTGTGCGTGATGGACGCCGTGGTCGGCATGGAGGGCGACGGACCGTCCAAAGGCAAGCCGAAACAAATCGGCGCTTTGCTGGCATCGGCGGACGGCGTGGCGCTGGACCACGTGGCGGCGCGTCTGATCGGCTATGATCCGGCGCTGATCCCGACGATTGCTCCGGCCAAAGAGCGATTATTGGGTGAAAACGACGCGGCGGCTATTGAGGTTTTAGGAAGCGCCATCGAGGATTTGAAGCCCGCGGATTTCAAGCTGTGCAGCAACTGGATGATGCGCGCGATTCCCAAGCCGTTGCTGCGCGTTTTAAACCGCCGCTTTTTCATCGTCGAGCCGAAGTGGATCCGCGACGGATGCTCACTTTGCAGCCTGTGCGTGGATTCATGCCCGGTCGGAGCCATGACCCTTGCCGATGATCGCGTGACCATCGACCGAGACAAGTGCATCGAATGTTTTTGCTGTTATGAATTATGCCCGGATGACGGAATCAAAATTCACAAATCCCTGCTGGTGAAAATTATGTCGGCATGAGTCCGGCGAGTTGAACGCAACCGGGCGACGTTCGGGAAATTGAAATGAGATTTCCCGCATCCGATCGATACGCCCGATGCATGCCGTCGCGGCATTTTTCATTTGCATGACAACAGAAGGTGTTTATATTCAACAGTTGAAGGAGTGCGACACTCCATAGAAACGGGATCAATCATGAAATGGTCGTTTAAAATCGGATCGCCTTTCGGAATACCGGTGAGAATACACCTGACATTCCTGATCCTTCTGGCTTTTGTATTATTCCCCGGTGATGACGGTCGCTTCAAAGTGATGCACCTGCTGTTGACCATATCGGTCTTCGCCGGCGTGGTTTTGCATGAACTGGGGCATTCGCTGGCCGCCAGGCAATTCGGCATCCAGGTCCGCGACATCACTCTCTGGCCCCTTGGCGGCCTGGCGCGCATGGAGCGATTTCCCAAAGAGCCGATCAAGCAGATTATCATCGCCGTCGCCGGGCCCGGCGTCAGTTTCGCCCTGGCGGGAATTTTCGGCGTGATGACATTTCTGATGGTTCCCGATCTCAAACCCGCCACGCAACTCGATCAGTTCGTTTTGTATCTGGCGGAAATTAACCTGATGCTCGGCATGTTCAACCTGATTCCGGCGCTGCCCATGGACGGCGGGCGCGTGCTTCGCGGCGTGCTGGCCATGACGTCGCTCAAGGATTCCTCCACAAAGATATCCGCGCGCGTCGGGCAGGTTTTCGCCGTATTGATGGCCGGTTTCGGCATCGCCTTCGACCGCACATGGCTGGTTTTTATCGCCATATTCATTTTCATGATGGCCGAGCAGGAATGGCGCATGGAGTCCGTGGTGAACCGTTTTCGGTCCACGCCGGTATGGAAAGCCATGCTGCGGCCCGTGACCACCGCCGGGCGCATGACCAGCGTGCAGTCCCTGGCCAATTACGCGCAGGACCACGAGCAGCAGGATTTTCCGGTCATCGAAGGCCGCGACCTGGTCGGGATGGTCACGCGCTGGGATATCAGCCAGGCCATGAGCACGGGAAGGCTCGACGATCCCGCGTTCACGATCATGGATCGCAACGTGCCGATTATCTCGCCCGAGGATTCGCTGGAGAACATTCTGAAAATCAGAATCCCCTTCGCGCGGCTCGTTTTGCCGGTCATGCACGGCGCGCAGGTCGTGGGCCTTGTCACGCCGGAAAGAATCCGGCAGGTTCGCAGCGCCTGAAGATTTTTCCAACAAGATGAATCACAAGGAAATGATGAAAGCTAAATCACGGAGTGTTCGGTGGCAAAACAAATGACGGTCATGGATATTTTGCGCGTGTTGAATAAATCCAATTGCCGCGAGTGCGGCGTGCCGACGTGCATGGCTTTTGCGGCCATGGTCACGCAGGGGCAAAAAGAACTCTCGGCCTGTCCGTATATCGACGAGGAAACCGCCGCCCGTCTCGGCGGGGCGGTCGCCTCAAAGAAAAAAAGCATCGAAGAGGAAAGGGACGAATATATCCGCAACCTGCAAAAGGAAATCCGCAATGTGGATTTTCATGAAGCGGCGAAGCGTTGCGATGCGTCCGTTACTTCGAGCGGCAATCTGGCGATTTACTGCCTGGGTAAAATATTCGAGCTCAATCAGCAGGGCAAGCTCGATTCCCTGTGCCACGTCAACGCCTGGGTGCATTTGCCGATAATCAACTACGTGGTGCGCAGCGCGGGCCAAGGCATGACCGGCGAATGGGTGATTTTCAAGCAGTTGAAAGGCGCGCAGGACTGGGTCCGGTTTTTCGAGCACCGGTGCGAACGCCAGATCAAGCTTATCGCCGACAAAGATCCTGACCTTTTCATCGATTCTCTGGATTTATTTTGCGTGGATAATGACGAGGAGTCTTTGAAGGATATGTCATCGGCGGATCACCTGTTTACACTATACCCGCTGCCAAAAGTCCCGATGGTGATTGCGTATTGGAAGGCGGAAGACGAATTTGAATCAAAGCTGAACCTGTTTTTCGACCGGAGCGCCGAAGTCAACCTGGGCGCCGACTCGATTTACTTCCTGGCCATGGGGATGGTTGAAATGCTCAAGAAAATCGTTGTAAGACATGGACCTGACAGGAACGTATAGAAAAAAAGAAACGGTCAAGGCATGGCGATCATTTACACGCATTGCGGACAAACCCTCTTCAGAAATTTGAAGCCTGTTATTTTCACCTGCCAGAGTTGCGGCGCCGAGTACGAGATTTTCTCCGATGAGCTGAAGAATAAAAATCACCGGTGCGCCAGTTGCGGCGCCAGAATCGCCGACGTGGCGATACTCAACGATGAAAAATATCGGGATCTGATTGAATTCGCGAAGGCCCTGGAGGTCAGCGAAGTCAAAGTCGTCGGCGCCGAGAGAATCAGGATCGACGAAAAGTTCCGCTCTCTGTGCGAAAAACCACGCTGCCGCAACTACGCAAAAAGTGCGAATTGCCCCCCGCATTCCATGATGCCGCATGATTTCAAAGTGTATTTAAGCACATTCGCGCATGTGCTGGCGTTCAAGTTCGATCTGGATATCTCGGCGGTCAGCGGCGAGGAAAGGTACGACAAGCTGTTTATGCTGCACGATGCGACGGTGAAGATCGAGCAGCATGCGAAGACGCTTGGATTCGCGCGGGCTCGCGGATTCTCCGGCGGCTCGTGTTTCCGATCCTATTGTCGCGAATTTGATGAATGCGAAGCGCTGAAGGAAGGGGGGCAATGCCGCTTTCCCGACAAGGCCAGGCCTTCGCTATCGGGTTTCGGCGTCAACTGGCATGAATTATCCAAGATTCTCGGCTGGGAAATGTTCAAAGACGCCGACGGCAATACCAATCCGCAGTCGACAAGCGTCATGATCGCGGGCCTGGTCCTGATCGAGTAATCCTCGCGGCGATGGTTACGGTGTTTGGATTCTTCGCTCTTGCGATCGGCGTTTATGGCGGTTATGTATATAATCGCTTTGTAAAACGGGAATAGGTTGTTGCTTTTCATAAGAGACTTCGATTAATATTGCGCGGCTGCGAAGCAGCGCGATAATAGCCGGAGGCCGTAAACAAGGGCCGTTTGCGTTGCGTTCGGCGGATAATCATTTAGATGTCGAAGCCCCGATTTCTTGATGGATTTTCGGCAATTCGGAGTAAGCGAAAATGCCTAAGCCGGTTCTTGTTATTGATCACGATAAAAACGATCTCAGCAAGATTGCCCGATATCTCAAAAATCACGGCTATGAAACGATCACCACGCACAAGGCCCAGAAGGGCATTGACCTGTTCTTCGAATATCTGCCCGGCATCGTTTTTATCAATACCCTCATGCCGGGCATCAACGGCGCGCTGATCGCCAAGCGCCTCAAAAGCAGCCACGAGGGAATGAGAACGCCCATTTTCATGCTTTCTCCCCTGGTGACCGGCGCGTCGCGAAGCGAGTTTCATAACTGGTCCGACGGCGTTGTGAAAAAACCCGTTCAACTGGGCGATGTGCTCTTCGTGGTTGAAAAGGCCCTGGGCCCCGGCGAGGTTTTGGAAGAAGCCGAGGAGCCGGACGTCGCGCAGTCGGAGTCCGTAACCGAACAAGAAGCGCAGGAAAGCCGGGAGGCCGACGGCGCATCGCGTGAAGAAAGCAACGGCTACAACGTTCTGGCCCAGGGAGCCATCGAAGAGGTCGACATGCCGGCCCTCGTCGGTTCGCTGGCTCGGGAGAAGATCAGCGGACGGCTCGAAATTCGCAGCGATGATCACTCCATCTCCGTCTTGTGGGAAAAAGGCTTCATCGTCGGTCTGTATTCGGTCAATCTTCTGGAAATACTGGAAAAGCAGCAAAAGCTTTCCCGCGTGGAAGTCCTGGGGATCCGGCGGCGTTATCGGGAAGAGGGCATCGACGTGATCGCCGGGCTTCGGGGCTTGCAGTTTTCCGAGGACAACATCACGCAATTGGAGAAGGGGTGGCGCCAAAATCAGTTGCGCGGCTTCACTTCTCTGAGCCATGGCAGCTATCGCCTCGTCGACGGACCGGTGAAAAAATTCCATTTGATCGATCCGTTTATCCCGGTTCATTTTGCCGTGAAAAGCTCATACGACATGGGGCGCCTGCAATCCGCGATCGAAGAGCAGACCTCCATCGGCAAACGTTATTACTGGACGCCGGACGCCCCCATCCCGGCCGGCGACGATCCGCAATTCAAAACCCTCTTGAACGATATCCATTCAGCGTGCGTGCGCGGAGCGACGTTGGGCGAACTGTTTACACTCAGCACGGACCCCACTTCCGTTCTGTCGGCGCTTTTCGCGTTGCTTGTCATAGGGAGAATTACTCAGACTTCTCCGGACGCCGCCAAACCAAAAACCGCCAGGCCCGTGAAGGAAATCGTTGAAGCCGTAAAAAAAACCGTCGATAAAACCAGGGAACCGATTTCAGAACCGGAACCACCGCCCTTTCATGAGCCGACCGGCCGGACGCACGAGATCAAATCCCGTCCCGAATCTGCAAGACCCGGCGTTCCAGGAGCAATGAAATCCGGGGCGGCAAACGACGGAAATCGGCAATCGGCCGCCTTCGGTCGGAATGGAAACGGCATTTCGGCGCAGGCAAAAGAAATTTTAAGCGGCGACATCGTCGAGCCCTGCGATTCGAAACCCGGAGACGGCCGGGAAGAATTTCATAAACCGATGACGAAAGAGGATCTGATACAGCGCGGCGACGAGTTTATGAAACAGCATACGTTTTCCCGCGCTCAGGAATGCTATCAGGCGGTGGCGCAATATGAGGACAAAGATCCGGAAATACTCATCAAGGCGGCGCGCGCCACGTACCGCAACAAGTTCATCGACCGTTTTGACCGCCTCATCGAATCGGTTCATTTCTGCAAAAAAGCCCTCAATGCCTCGCCGACCTTCGTTCCGGCTTACATCACGCTCATGCGAATTTTTGAAGATGAAAACAAATATCATCTCGTTCGACAGGTCGCGGCAAGAGCTTTAGAGCACATGCCCGGAAACGAGGAAATCGACCGGAGGCTCAAGCAGATGGAACGGTCCGTCGCGCGGGGGCAGTAATCACGGCGACGGCGCGCTGTCGCGACTCACCGGGAAGCTCATACAACTTCACCTCAAATTCATAATCAGTTCTCAGGTCATTCACATCATTTTCGCTTAACCAGATCATGACCCGGCCGCCGGCTTTGACCGGGCATAGCGCCATGCGGACGAATTGGGCGGGGGCGGCGACGGCTCTGCCCGTTATGATATCGTAAATCCCCGGCTTAAGATCCTCGGCCCTGCCGTGAATGACGTCGAGATTGTCGATGGGAATCGTCCGCGCCAGTTGACGGAGGAAATTGGCCTTTTTTGAAATACTCTCCACGCACTTTACCCGCAAATCGGGGCGCGCAATCGCCATGACGCATCCCGGAAATCCGGCGCCGCTTCCGATGTCCAGCACCGAAGCCCCTTGCGGCAAAAACTCCAGCGCCGCGAGGCTGTCGAGGAAGTGCCTGGAGGCAAGCTCCCGGTCGTCTTGATATCGGATGAGATTGATCTTTCGATTCCAGCGGGCAAGCTCATCGCGATATGTCGCCAGACGGCCGCCGAGGCCGTCGGGAACGGGAAGGGGCGATTGCTCCACGATCTCTTCCCATATCGCTTCGAATCCTTTGGGCAAATGCTCGCTCCTCCTAGGCGGGAATCATGCGCGCGTCCAGCGCAACGGCGCCTTTGCCTTTGCGGCGAACGCGAACCGGATTCAGATCCATCTCGACCAGGTTGGAAAGCTCGGCGATCATTTTCGACGCGCGCACGATGACATCCGCCAGCGCCGAGGCGTCCAGCGGGGGATAATTGCGCAAGCCACGGATGATTTTATGCGCCGGCAGTTTCTCGATCATACGGAAGGCTTCCTTGCGGGAAATCGGCGCCAGGCGGATGATCGGAGGTCCGACCGCCTCGGCGATGGTGCCGCCCCATCCCAGGATCACCAGGGGTCCGAAATCCGGATCCCGGTGCGCGCCGACAATGAATTCCAAACCGCCCCGGATCATCGGCTGCACGGTGACGCCGGCAAATTCCGCTTTGGGATCAAGGTCGAATAGCGACTTGCGGATATCGCTGAAAGCCTTTTTCACTTCCGAAGCGTTTTGCAGATTCAGTTTGACGCCGCCGACGTCCGTCTTGTGGCTGGCGTCCGGGCTTTCCACTTTCATGACCACGGGATATCCCATGTCTTTAGCCAGGCGCACCGCTTGCGTGGAGCTTGCAGCCGCTCGGGTTTTGACCGCCGGAATCCCGTAGGCGTCGAGAACGTCGTACGCCGCCGCGCCGAGATGAGCCGCGCCCTTGTTTTCGGCAAGTATCCGCTCGGCGATTTTTCTGCCCGCCTTGAAACGCGGGATGGCTTCGTTGCGCCGCATGACGCGTTCGTGATGCGCGTGACTGATGTACAACGCCTCCACGGCATCTTCGGCGGATGCGAAAATCGGAAAGGTGCTGCGCTTTTTCATCTTGACCAGAAGTTCGGGCCAGGTGTGCAAAACCAGGGCGATGGGCTTTTGATGTTTTTCGGCCATTTCTTCCACGTGATCGAGCAAACCCTCCAGGGGTTTGGGACGGCTGGCCGTGAAGTAGGCCAGTAAAAAGACGATGCCGTCGATTTGCTCTTGCTGGACGATATCCGAAAGAATTTCCTTATAAGTTTCGGTTTCGAAAAGGTCGCCCAGGTCAAGAGGATTTTGCAGCTTGATGACGCCGGCGCGAACGTGTTTTTGCGCCAGTTCCAACACATGTTTGCGAAAGGGCGGCAACGTGAAGCCGCGCTTGTCGCAGGTGTCCGCGGCGATGACCGCGTGTCCGCCGGAGCGAGACACCACCCCCACGCGCCGTCCCGTCATGGGCGGCAGGGAAAAGACTTTGGCCGCGTCGATGGAGCCGCGTATCGAATGCGCCCTGTATGCGCCGCGCTGACGGAGGGCTTCGTCCACGACCTTGTTGTCGGACAGCATGGCCGTCGTATGGCTGGCGGCGATCTTGCTCGAAAGCTCGCCCACGTTGCTTTTATGCACGATGACCGGCTTGTCGTATCGGGCGACCAGTTCGCAGAATTCGCGTCCTCTGGAGAAGCTTTCCAGATAGCAGACCACGCGGGAGGTACGCGGATCCTCCATGAAATATTCCAGAAGATCCACCTCATCCACGTTCATTTTATTTCCCATGGAGGCGAATTTCGCCACGCCCATGGATTCCGCTTCCATCTCGATGAGGTAGGACAGACCCACGCCGCCGGACTGCGTGATGATCGAAGTGCCGCCGGGCCTGTTGACGGGAAAGATGGGAAAGCCCAGGCAGACGCCCGCCGCCGGATTGGATGTGCCGATGCCGTTGGGACCCATATAACGAATGCCGTATTGGCTTGCGGCTTCCCGCAATTCGTCGGCCAGCTTGCGCCCCTTTTTATCAGTTTCGGCGAATCCGCCCGATTCCACGATCACGTGCTTGATTCCGGCTTTTCCGCACTGGCGGACGATTGCGGGGATGAATTTCGCCGGCGTCAGAATGACCGCCAGATCCACCGGGCGGCCTATATCCTCGACGGATTTGTAAATGTAGTGGCCCAGGAAAGTGCCGCCGCCGGGACCCACGGGATAAACGACGCCGGGGTATTCGTGAGCCTGCAGGTTCATGAGGATGCGCCGCCCCAGGTTGGTCGGTTTGGCGCTGACGCCGATCACGGCGATGCTTTTTGCGTTAAAGAATTTGTCCATGTCTTAGGTCCCGGATTCTAGGGGTTATGTTTAATTCGCAGTGCGGAATGTAGGAGCGATTTTTCCTGTCCTGCCTTCGGCTCTGAGGTTCAGGCTCGAAGAGAGCGCGGCCGAAAGAAACCGCGATTTGCTTCGAGTATCGAGTTTTGGGTTTTCCGCTTTCGCCTTCGGTTACGGCGCGATGAGCGGATTTCGGGTGCGAATTGAAATACTCCGCCCGGGTACATCGTGTGTGGCGCAGCCGTCCTCGGCTGTGGTGCTTCGATTTTTTTTCTAGCGAGAACATCTTTCCCCCGCGCGAAAGCGTGTGGCTATTTTCGAAAACCCCAGCGGCAAAAAATGAATTATTCATCAGGAATTCCGGATTTCATTCGGTATCCTGCAAAGCCTTTGGAAATCCAATTGACGTATGTTTACAGATAATAAATCCCGCACAGCCGGGGGCGGTCGCTCGACCTTGAGGCTCCCTTCGGGTCTGAGCCTGAGGCTCAGCCTCAGGGTCGAAGACTCGACAGGCTGTACTACTAATGTTGAAATTCTTTGCGTGGCCTCACGATTTTTTTCTCACGCCATATCCGTCGCGAAGCCAAAGCGGGCTTTTTCATAATGTTTATGGTCCCTTTCCCACGGCTCTGACGAGCCGAGCTATTCACTGTCGCCCTGCGGGCTCGCACAGGCGAGGGCGCCTGTGCCACACACGTCTACAGGGCCGAAGCCATGCACATTTCACCCGGGCACGTCATGTGTGGCACACCCGCCCTCGGGTGTGAAGGAATGCCTGGCAAGCACATTTGGTTGCGGTCGCCAGACCGCGCTGTGCCACACACGTCTACAGGGCCGAAGCCATGCACCTTTCACCCGGGCACGTCATGTGTGGCACACCCGCCCTCGGGTGTGAAGGAATGTCTTACAATCCCTTTTGGTTGCGGCCGTTAGGCCGCGCTGTGCCACACACGTTTGCGGATTCGAAACACTCATCGCTGGCCACTAGCCACTTGCCGCTAACCACTAACCACTCCTAAAACTTCGTTAACTCCCGGAAAAACTCGAAACGCTCTTCGATTTCGGGCCTTTCCAGGCGGTCGAGACGGCGCAAGGAAAAATCCTCGCAGGCGAAGCTGGCCACCGTGGAGCCGTAGACCGCCGCCGTGCGGATGTTCTTCATATTCGCTTCCCCGGCGTGGGCCAGGTATCCCATGAAGCCGCCGCCGAAACTGTCTCCCGCTCCGGTGGGATCGAAAACCGTCTCCAGCGGATAAGCGGGCACGGCGAACATTCCCGCTTCGTGGAAGATGATCGCTCCGTATTCGCCGCGTTTGATCACGACGCATCCCGGCCCCATGGCCCGGATTTCCCGCGCCGCGCGCATGATATTGTCCGAACCCGCCAGCATCTTCGCCTCGCCGTCGTTGACGAAAAGCATGTCGATTCTTTTCAGCGCCTTTTGGAGTTCATTCGGTTTGCCTTCGATCCAGAAATTCATGGTGTCCAGGGCGACGAGTTTCGGATTTTCCATCTGGTCGAGGACGCTGATCTGTAGATCCGGATCGATGTTGGCCAGAAAGACGAACGGAGTCTGTCGATGAGCTTTTCGTAAAACCGGATTGAAATCGGCGAAGACGCCAAGCTGCGTGTCTTTGGTGTGCGCCGTGTTCATGTCGGGAGAGTATTCGCCGCTCCAGAAAAATGTTTTACCGGGCAGGCGCTGCAAACCGCTGATGTCGACGCCTTTGCCTTCGAACAGTTCGATATGCTTGTTTTCAAAATCTTCGCCCACGGCCCCGACGATTTTTACGTCCGTGAAAAAACCCGCCGCCAGGGAAAAATAACTGGCCGCGCCTCCTAATACGCGATCGGCTTCCCCGTTGGGAGTTTTAATGGAATCGTAAGCGACGGAACCGACAACAACGATGGACATGCATTCCTCCAGTGCGCGCCAATATGCGCTTGAACTTTATGCCAAGGCGCGTGCGCGATCAATGGGGCTCTTCGATTGTAATCAATTGTGATTCATTCCGAATGAGTCCCGTTAGGGACGCAACAGTAATCGCCCCGGGCGTATAAGACTGTCGATAACAAATATCCAGTTGCTGTCATCCCGACCGAAGCGAAGCGTAGTGGAGGGATCCCTTTATCGATGCGCGAATATTTTGCTAAAGCGCACACTTCAGTATGGCGATAGCGCTTCATTGAAGGGATCCCATTTGACTACGCTCAGGGCAGGCCCTCGACTCGCCCTGACGGGCTCGCTCGAAATGACAATTCACAGATCTCTCAGTTAGCGCATTTATCGACAGTCTCTCGTTGGCCATGGGAAAAGGGAATGATAAGACTTTAAGGATTGGCGGGCTTGTAAAATAATGCTTCGTGATCCGAGAGGCGTCCTTGCCCGATCTGCGCTTCGATGACTTTCATATTCAGGTCGCGGGCTTTGCCGTCAGTGTTTTGCGCGCCGCTGAGACTGCCTTTGAAAGTGATTTCGTGAAAATTCGCAATCGTTGCCGCCGCGAAGATCAGTGCGAAAACAAAGACGCATATGATGAAAATCCCCTCGCGCTTATTCATGGCGACACCTGTCGCAGCGGATGCAGTCGAGATCACGCATGCCGCGCACGCCCTGATCGCAGGCGGCGGGTTTTTGCTTGGGCATGAAACGGCGCAGCAGATTCACGCCGCCGACAAGCGAGCAGAAAGCGCCGACGGGGCAAAGGTTGCGGCACCAGAAGCGGCGATAGAAAAACGACATCGCGAAAATCGCCAGGGCAAACGCAGTGATCCAGGCGCTGCGCGCCTTGCCGAAAAAGCTGATGAGAGGATCTGCGCCCAGCACGGCCTTATCGCCCGTCACGCAAAACAAAACAACGAGAAGCAGAAGCAATATATATTTTCCGAAGAGTGCGTAGCGCCAGGTTTTCTTGTCCGGGTCGACGCCAAGAGTTTTGGGCCGCAATTCGCCGATAAGCTCCTGCGCGGCGCCGAAAGGACAAAGCCAGCCGCAGTAAATGTTCCCGAAAAGTATCAGCGAAATGGGAACAGCCGCGAACAGGAAAAACGAGGCGTTTAATGCGATGGGCGGCGGCCTGATTCCAAGCAGGGACATGACGTGGTCGGAAGAGTATTGCAGGTTCAGCGCAAAGCCCGCCATGATTAAAACAACCGCCAGAAAGGCGCGGCGCAAGTATTTCTTTGGGAAAAAACGCAAAACAACGGCGGCGGCAAGCAGCGCCGACAGGAAAACGACATGCCAATCGAAGATTTGTGAGTTTCCTATTCTGCTATGCCGTTCGATGTCTTTTTTGAGTACAAATATTGCAAATTCCCGGCCCGACTCGGACAGCGCGCGGATTATCGCTTTTGACGTAAGAGTCGCGCCGCTGACCGCATCGACATCATGAAGCGCGTCGGTGCTGAAAAGATTCTTGCCGGCAAGCCCGCGCATCCAGGGCTCCAAGTAGTTCATATAAGCCGGTGTTTCATGGCTTTGGATGAGACGAAAACTCTTTAACTTGCCGTCTTTGTCGGCGTAGACTGCCAGCTTGACAGGGCCTCCATAACCCGCCGGCGCATCAATGAACTTCCAGGACGGCCACAGATATGCGGTGAGATTGTTCCAGTCGTCGAGTACAAAGAAATACTTGATACTCCCAAAGTATGTGCCAAATTGCGTACCTCCAGCCATTCCTTCGGCACTGTCGTTAAAGAGCCTATTTTCATTTCCTTTTTCAGCAGTATTTATGACCCAGGTTGTAAAAATGATAAATACAACAGCACCGAATAACCAATATCCGAGTGGGCGAACGAATTGATCGAAGCGGTCTGCGTGGGCCGGAGCGCGGACTGCGCCCTTACGCACAATTAAAGGCCCGATGTTGAATACGAAGACGCAAAAAATCAGGATGATAAGTGCGCTTTTAGTGCCTATTACAGGTATGAGAACAGTTCCGGTGATTATGGCGCCGAAAGCGCCGCCGAGGTGGTCCTGCGTTTCCAGGCGCGCTCCCGCATCCTCGGCGCTCATGCCGCATAACTGCAACCTTTTCGCGGCAATGGGGAAGTACGCGCCTCCGAAAATGCCGCATATGCCGAAAAGCCCGGCGTATAGAAAAGGTGAAGCGTTTTGTTCCATTATCAAAACATTTAAGATGACAATAAAATGTAGAATTGTCGCGTAAGCCAGCATTCGGGGCAGGAGTGTATTTTGCCTTGCCGCCAGGATTTCAAATAACCAACCCCCAACGGACGAGCCGATCATGAACAGGGCGGAGATTAATCCAATATAGAGATAAAGCGAACCGTATTGGATTTGAAAATTAAACATCAGGATGATGCTTAACGACATGGATACGGCGCCCATCGCGGCGACGATAAACTGTGCGTCATATCGACGGGGCAGGGTGATACGGTTTTTGTCGCGCGGGGATTTCAAGAGATAAACGAGGCGCATAACGCCGTAACACAAAATCAGGCCTAGAACCATCCACAAACCGAAAGTCATGAATATTGGGAGCTTTTTCACCACGGACGGCATGCCGGCGCGGCGAAGCGCCGGCAAGAGAGTGAGTAAAACCGCCTTGGGCTGACGACTCTCGATGAGGTGAATCATCTGGCCCAATCTGCTGAGAGATGATATTCCGGTACGACTAAGCAATTCCCAAATGTCAAAAGTGAATAAATGCGACCATCCCATATTATCGAGAATCGCATTTCCCCACCCCCTTCGAATCCGGTCGTACTCATTCATCTGAAAATCCACCCGGTCTTTTGGGAAGAGACTTTCGATAGCCTTTGGGGGATAAACTTTATATGCACCGGGGATCGCTGCGAAACGTTTGCTGAGTTCCTGCGGGTCTTTGGAAAGGCGGTTATAGAGGTAGGATGCATATATCCGACTGAATTCGCCCGGTTGTATGACGAAGTGGCGGTAAAAGATCAGCATATTGTCTATCTTTGACGCGCCGAGAAGAGTAAGTTCGTCGCCCAGGTAGTTTTCTCCGCCGGGAAAATTCATCGATATGATGCCGCTTTGGACAACATGCGGCACAAGTGTATTGTAAAACTCAAGAGTAGAATAACGGTTGAGGGCCGGCGTGGAGTTTTCGGGCACGTTCAGGATAATGATGTCGAATTTATCATCGTGATTTTTTAGATATTCGCTGACATCGACGTCGGGTATTTCGATGCTCGCCAGTTTTGATTTCCATTTTTCCGGCAGCACTTCTTTTAGTTTCTTCGGTAAGGCCGGATCGTTGTGAAGCCAGACGATTTTTTCGATCTGCGGCAGCTTGCGTAGTTGCAGGGCGATGGACAAGCCGCCGGGGCCTATGAGCATGACATTTTTCGCCTCGGGATTTTGCGCCATATGCACGGCGGCGCACTGCCCGGCGGCTTCGGTATTGGGAAGCGTTTCCGAGACGCTGCCGTAACTCATCAGCGTGAACTGGCCGTGGTTTTCGCCGTAAAGATATTTGCCCTGCGCGGTGGCGAAATATCCTTCAAAGCTTTCTGCTGGCAAAAGCCGCGCCCACGCCGCGCGGGCGGAGGCCTTCGCCAGATATTCGCCGAGGGGAAATGCGATGGCTGCCGCTATGGCGACAAGAGCAAATACCACGGCCTTTTTAGCAATCGGCCACTTGGTTGAAACGGCGCGGTAAGAAAGCACCGGGGTTATCAAAACAACGCACGATAAAAGGAATATGGTTTCCGCATCCAGGCCCTTAACCAGCGCCAGCGTGGCGGCGACTCCGCCCAATCCGGCGCCCAGAGCCTCCAGGATATACACGCGCGCTGTCGGCAGAGCGCTTTGGCCCGCGTTCCATTTGCAGGCCGCGGTGAAGCTGAAACCGGTTGTAAAGCTTACAAGGGAGTTCGTGACGAGGCTTAAGGCGAGCAGACCCGCCAGCGGCACGACTTCATACGCTTCGACGCCGATCAGCGATCTGCCGTGCGTCAGAAGATATTTTTGCGCGACGAAGGCCGGGATATAGGCCAGGATGAGAAATTCGAAATGCGATGAGATTTTCGTGAATCGTTTGAGCGCCGCGCGGCCCGCCATGGCGCCCGCCGCAATCCACGCAAGCCATGTTCCGAAAAACGCCCCGACGGCGATTTCGTTTCCCTCCAACGACGCGAGATAGTCCCGGAATAAAAGCGTCTGCGCGACGAGGGCGAAAAACCCCAGGGAAACGATTATCGCGCCTCGGGCGCTTTTCATTTTTCGTCCTCATGAAAGACAATGGCCTCGAACACGTCGAAGGTTGCGCCGCTTTTCCACGCGCCGGCGGGCAGGCCCGCTTTTTGGGCCAGGTAACTGAGCATCGTGTCCCGGTCCCATCCCTGTTCCGGCGCGACCTGCGGGAGGAAGACGGCCTGTCGCCCGTTTTTTTTCAGCACGACGCCGTGTTTGCCCACGACGATGTCTTTGTAGGATTTCACGGTCACCGGCGGCGTCAGAGCGGATATCTCGAATTCGATATTCGTCAGTTCGCTTTTATTGACGGGACGGAATCTGTGGTCGCGCGTTCCCGCGTTGACGGCCTGCGCCTGCACGGCCTGATAAAGGGGCCGAAACGGAATGATCTCGCCGATGCAGCCGCGAAGCTGCCCGTGAATTTTCAGCGTGACGAAAGCGCCCATCACCTTTTTCATGGAATCGGTGATCGCAACGCCCAGCTTTTCCGGCGAAGGGCTTTTGTGGTTTTCGAGATAATATGTCAGCGTGCCCCGGGCGAGCTTGAGAAGCTGTTTCTTATCCTCCGCGCTCAAGACTTCATCTTCGGATTTCTTTTGGGATTCGCCGGCGGATTTCCATTTCCCCGTGAAAGCGAAGGACGCGTAACTGACCGAATTTTGATAATCGCCGGTCAGGTTCCCGGACGTGTCGTAACGAAGCAGATGCGCCTGCGCGTTATTGGGAAGCATCGCGAGCAAAACCATGATCGGGCAGCGCCCGCAGATCGTTGCGCCGGTGTCGTCCAGGTATTTGGCGAAGCCGGGCAGGTCTTTTGTCTTGATCAGGTCCGCCGCGCCCATATCGAGCTTTTCAAGATTGTTTTTCACGTCGTCGCGAAAGGGCGTGTACCCGAAGCGGGCGCCGTAGTGCGTGAAATCGCTGCTGACGACAATCAGCGTTTCGCTGTCGATCAGCTCGTTTAGTATCTTCGCCATTTCCTTCGCCGATTCGACGCCGAGTTGCCCCACCACCATAGGTACGATTGTAAAATCCCCCAGGGCTTTTTGTAGAAGCGGGACCTCGATCTGCACGCTGTGCTCGCCTTCGTGGACTTGCGGAACCGTCTTGAAGTATGGCGAACTTTTCAGCTTGCCGATGAATTCCGTGTCCAGCGGTATTGCGCCAAGAGGAGTCGCGTAGTGCGTGACATCCGGCACGCTGGCCGTGTCCCGCATGGGATGGCGGTGCGTCGGCCCCATGACGATCACGCGGCTGTAATGTCTGCCGACGACGTTTTTTACACCGTAGGCCGCCGTCTGCCCCGAATAACGGTAACCGGCGTGCGGGAGGATAAGGGCCATAACGTCATCCATGGGCCTGGCTTCGACCTTGTCGAGATACCCCTGGATTTCCTGATCGAGGGCAGACTTGCTTGCCTGATACCAACTGCCGGCCAGCGATGATTGCAGGACGGTTTTATTTTGCTTTGGCGGCGGTGCATCCATGGATTTTTCCCCCTTCGAGATGGCTTGGGCTTCAGCCGACTGCGCTTGCTTGCTTTCACACGCCATTGCGATGGCGAGAAAAAACACGCATGCGGCAATGACCAGAATCGGCTTGACGGCGGCGCTATGAATTTTGAAACGTTTTTGCATCATCATCCACTCCATCGGGCCTGATTGCGCGTATCCGCGTCGCGCATCGGTTTGATCGGGATGCGGGCGCGAAAGTTGCGCGATGCTTCGACATATCTTGCGGGAATGATTTTCGTGACGGTTTTGGCAAGCGGCTTTGCGACGCATGCGCAAAACGCGACGGTTGTCATCAAAAATTTTCGCCTTTTCATTTCCAAACCCCGCGCGCCTCATACCCGCAATCCGGGCAGGCGCCGTTAACAAGATCGTTTTTCACAATGGCGTATCCCCGCCGTTCGATCAGAAGGCGTCCGCAATTCGCGCAGAAGGTATTTTCTCCGTCTTTGCTCATGACGTTGCCGATGTAGACATGACGAAGGCCTTCGGACTTCGCGATCAGCCGCGCCCGCTCCAGCGTATCGGCGGGCGTCGGCGGGAGGTTCTTCATTTTGTACCGAGGGAAGAAACGGGAAAAATGCAGCGGCGTTCCAAATTCCATGTTTCTTACGATCCAGCGGCTAAGATCCCTGAAGTTTTCGTCCCGGTCGTTGAGCGTGGGAATGACCAGGTTCGTGATCTCGATATGAACGCCGAGTTCCTTCGCGATAACCAGGCCTTCGAGAACCGGCACTAAAGAGGCGTCGCAGAAGGTGCGGTAAAAGTCGTCGGAGAAAGCTTTGATGTCCACGTTGGCGGCGTCCACGTGCGCGTAGAGCTTTCGCGCGGGCTCCGGATTGATGTAGCCCGCCGTGACCAGGACGTTGCGCAGGCCGGCCTCCCGGGCGGCTATGCACGAATCCAGCGCGTATTCGTAGTAGACCACGGGATCGGTGTACGTGTAGGCGACGGATCGGCAGCGATGCTTCAGGGCGGCTTCGACGAGTTTTTTCGGCGGCAAAACATGTGCTCTGATGTTTTCGGGATTTTCCTGGGATATTTCCCAGTTCTGGCAGTTTTTGCAGTGCAGATTGCAGCCGACAGTGGCTATGGAGAAGATGCCGGTTCCCGGCAAAAAATGAAAAAGCGGTTTCTTTTCAACGGGATCCACGTGGGCCGCGCAGGGCCGCCCGTAAGTCGATGCGACAAGCTTGCCGCCCGCGTTGATTCTGATGCGGCATTCCCCGCTTTGTCCGGGTTTGATGAGGCATCTTTTGGGGCAAAGGTCGCATTGCACGATCATAATCGCGCATTCCCTTCCATGAAGGTCTAAAACGCCGCATAATCGCCGTTTCAATTCCGATCAGGATATTAGCACCATTGACGCGCCTACATCAAATACGCATTGGGGACGTAAAAATGAAAAATTAAAGCCCGAGACCGGGATTTTTTGGCCTGCGTAAAAACTTTGAGCGATTATTTCACTATTCATACGGAAGCTGGCTTTTTTACTTGGTTTTTTAAAACCTTCCTTGTTGACATTGCGGCCCAAATAAATCCATAATGCCAAATGGGGATACGCACAATGGGGGTTAGAGTGGCAGGCACCATTGAAGTCAGTATTTTAGGCCGAAGGATTCCTTTGAAGAATACAGGAGACGAGGAATATATCCGCAAAGTGGCGGAGTACGTGCGCGATAAGGTTGAGGAAATTCAGAGACAGGTCCCCAATGCCACGGAAACGAATATTGCCGTATTAGCGGCGCTGAATATCGCCGATGAGCTTTTCAGTGCGACGGAAAAACAAAAAGAAACTTATAATCGAATTGATCACTATTGCAGTGAGCTTATTGAATTTATCGATACCAAACTTACAGCGTGAAAGGAGTATTGCGCTTTGAAAATAATCCCCTGCCGGCTTTGTGATTTGTCTATCGACTTTGAGCCATCTTTCGATCCAAAGGGAGCCGGTCTCTGTGGTGGTGTGCTTGCTTCATTCGTGGGCGAAGCCTGAAGCTGCATATCGGCGCCCGCCTGCTTGTGTGTAACGCAAACAGGTTCAAAGAGACGCAGACACGGGCAGGGCGGGGGATTTAACTCAATAATTCGATTCCGATTCATGTACTGCCTGCGAATCGGAAATCGAAAACGAGTCAAATAGATAAAAGGTTTCGCAAAGCGAAACCAAAGGCAGGATTCGGACTAGGCTAAGCCGGGCAGGTCGATATCTTTGAAGAGGGTAAACCGTTTAAGAAATAATAGCCGCTAAGGCATCAAGAAAAATAAAGACCCAACACGGTCCCCGATTCGTCAAAAGGTATTTCGTAAAAGACCTTGCAGGCATACATAAACATGCTTTGTGTCGATGGCGACGTGATCGCCATCGGCGGCGAGCGTGCGCTCTTAAGCGAACCAACGCAGCCGGTCGGCATCCCGCCTCTTGTAAACAACGAATTCATAATCAAGGCAGACGAGACAATGCTTATTTGCGCGTGTGTTCACGGCCTGAACGGCGTCGATAAGCTTCAAATAGAGGAGGACAATTGTGAGTGGTCTTTTACAAGCAGTATTGATTATCATTACCCTTGTTGTGGGTGGTTTCGCCGGATTCGTTTTGGCGAAGATCGCGGAACGAAAAAGATTCCTCGAAGTCGAGGAAGAAGCCCGCAAGAAGGAACTCGAAATCAAAAAACAGATGCAGGCCGCGGAAAAGGAACTTGATCTCAAGATACGCGATAAAGAGCTCAAGATGAAGGCGGCCGTTGAAAAAGAAACCGACGTCGTACGAAACCGGCTCAAAAATAAGGAGGAGAGCCTTCGGCATCGTTTGGACGTTAGCGACAAGAAATGCGACTTTCTGGATCAAAAAGAAGTCGAGATTACCGGAAGAGAGCGGACCCTGATCGTCAGGGAAAAAGCTCTGGTTCAACAGGAGAAAACTTATAACGCCCTGGTCGAGGAATGGTACGCGAAAACCGAAAAAATTTCGGGACTTTCCGCCCAGGAAGCGAAAAAGCAGCTCATGGATTCCATGATCAGCGAAGCCCGTCACGAATCCGCGAAAATGGTCAGGCAACTGGAAGAAGAAGCTCGGGAGAAGGCGGAGGCGGAAGCCGTCAAAATCATCGCCCTCTCGACGCAACGTCTGGCCACCGATTATATCAGTGAACATTCCATCAGCGTCGTTGATTTACCCACCGAGGAAATGAAGGGGCGCATCATCGGCCGCGAAGGCAGAAACATTCGCGCTCTGGAGGCGGCGACGGGGGTGGACTTCATCGTCGACGATACTCCGGAAGCGGTGATCCTGTCGGCGCACAATCCCGTGCGGCGGGCTGTCGCCAGACAGACGCTGCAGGTGCTGATGGCCGACGGGCGCATCCATCCCCGGCGTATCGAGGAAGTGGTGCAGAAGTGCGAGGCGGAGATCCAGAAGGAGATTCAGAAAGCCGGGGAGCAGGCGACGTTCGACGTGGGCGTGCACGGGATTCATCCCGAACTCGTCAAGTTGATCGGGCGTCTCAAGTACCGGACCAGCTATTCGCAGAATCAGCTTGACCACGCCATCGAAGTGGCTTTTATCTGCGGGATCATGGCCGGGGAGCTGAAGATGAACGTCAAGCTCGCCAGGCGCACCGGACTCCTGCATGACATCGGCAAGGCCGTGGATCACGATCAGGAAGGCTCCCATGCGCTGATCGGCATGGAACTGGCCCGTAAATACAACGAGCACCCGGACGTGGTGCACGCCATCGGGTCGCATCACGAGGACATCAAGATCGAATCGCCACTGGACATCATCACGCAGGTGGCCGACGCCCTTTCCGGCGCGCGGCCCGGCGCCAGGCGCGAGATGTACGAAAGCTACATCAACCGCCTCAACGATCTGGAAGGCATCGCCAAAAGCTTTGCCGGCGTCGAAAAGACTTTCGCCATCCAGGCCGGGCGCGAGATCCGTGTGATCGTCGAGTCGGACAAGATCAACGACGATGAATCCGTCGTGATCGCCCGCGATATCGCCAAGAAAATCGAAACCGAAATGACCTATCCGGGACAGATACGCGTGATGGTCATCAGGGAGCATCGAGCGGTCGAATACGCGAAATAGCGTCTTAAGCCACTTTTGACAATCTATTTTCGACAAATAACCGGATCGGGTGAAAAACCCCGGTTCGGTTTTGCTTTCATTGCTTCAATTGATTAATGCGAATTTCAACGCCGTTGCGCAACTCCAGTAAATTGTTGTTTTCGGATTCCATCGACCGGCGTTATGATCGAGACGGCGGCGCTTGTCATTCCTAATCAAGTGCGACCTTTGCGAATGCTTTTCACGCAGGGCGATTCAGGCTAATAAATGAAACATGAATGACTTCATCGAAATCATAACGCCCTATTGTGAAATTCCGGGAGTGCGGGCCGCCGCCATCGTTCTCGCGTCGGTTTTATTGGCCCTGGCTCTGAATCAGGTTTTCGTTCGGCTGCTCGTTTCTTTGGCGAAGAAAACCGAGACGGAGTTTGACGATATCATCGTCAGCGTGTTGCGCTTCCCGGTTTTCATCTCCGTTATCCTCATAGGCCTTTCTTTAGCGGCCCGAAATCTTAATATCGGCGAAAACGGCGTCTACTATGTCCTGGGCGTTCTCAAAACCGTCGCGGTTTTGATCTGGGCCAAAGCTTCCATGCGGATCGGATCGGTTTTTCTGCAAATCATGAGCAAACTTTCCGACCGCGTTCAGTTTATCCAGCCTACCTCCCTGCCGGTTTTCGAAATCGCCCTGAAGGTCGTTGTCGTGGCCGCCTTCGGATATTTTTTCATGACCGCCTGGGGCATCAACGTTACGGGTTGGCTGGCATCGGCGGGGATTTTGGGCATCGCCATCGGTTTCGCGGCGAAGGACACGCTGGCCAACCTTTTCGCCGGAGTGTTCATTTTAACGGACGCTCCTTACAGAATCGGCGACTTCATCGTTTTAGGCAACCAGCGTGGCATGGTCACGCAGATCGGGATCCGTTCCACGCGAATTCTCACCCGCGACGACATCGAAATCACCATCCCCAACGCCTCCATCGCCAATTCCCAGATCATCAATGAGACGGCCGGGCGGCATCCGAAGATGCGGATCCGCATCACGGTGCCCGTGGCTTACGGCAGCGACGTCGAACAGGTGAAAAACATTCTTTTGACATGCGCGAAAAACGTGGATCATATCGCCGAAGACCCGCAACCGTCGGTCCAGTTCAGGCAGTTCGGTGATTCCGGCCTGGTCTTTCAGTTGCGCGCATGGGTCACGCAGCCCGTATTCAAAGGCCGCGTGCTGGATGCGCTGAACACGCGCATCTACAACGCCCTGGGTGAGGCGGAAATCGAGATTCCGTACTCCAAGCATGATGTTTTCATCAAACAGATATCCGGCAACGGGCGCATCGAGTCATAAAGTTTTTGGGGCGGGCATTATCGGCAGAATTGCAAACGGACTTTTCGTTGCGCCAAAATCCGCCAGACAGCCCTGGGAAGACTTGTTGACATCAAGGAAATCTGGCAATAACTTAAGCTTTGCATAGCAGGCTTTGCATTCTACAACTTTGGAGTTTATTTGAGGTATGAGATTTAAGTCGCTGTTTCTTGTTTTGATCGCCGCACTTGCCGTTATTTTTTACAGCCAACAAGAAAACGCCCAGGCTCAAGCGAAGACCGATTACGACGCCATCGTCGTCGGCGCGGGCATGGGCGGGCTTTCCGCCGGGGCGCATTTGTCCGTACACGGCATGAAGGTTCTCGTCCTGGAGCAAAACCACAAAGTGGGCGGCTGCACCACGTCGTTTTCCCGAGGTGAATTCAACTTCGACGCCGCGCTGCACGAAATGGCCGCGGGCGGTCCCGGCACTTCGCTGGGCAAACTCATCGAGGCCGCCGGGGTGGATAAAAAGGTCGAGTTGATCCGCGTCAAGGACCTTTACCGCACCGTCGCTCCCGGCGTGGATTTCACGTACTCCGGCGATTACGACACGGCGGTTCGCGAATTATCCGAAAAATGGCCCGAGGAAAAAGAAGGCATCGTCGCCTTTCATAAAGAAATGGATCGGCTTCACAGCCAGATGCGCGGGTTGCAGACGTATTTTAGGGCTGGTTCTTTCAAGAAAGTCGGTCTGCTGCTGGGTGCGCCGTTTCGGCAACCGAAATACATCAAGTACCGTAACGCCGTTTTGCAGGACGTTCTCGATAACTATTTCCAGGATGAGAAACTGAAGACCGTGATTTCCCAGTACTGGGTTTATTACGGGCCGCCGCCCTCAAAGTTGTGGGCGCCGATTTTCATGCTGGCCAACATCACGTATCTGCGCGAGGGCGCGTGGCACGTCAAAGGCTCTTCGCAAGAGCTTTCAAACGCGTACGCCGAACGCATCCAGGAACTGGGCGGCACGGTCAAAACCGGCGCGCTGGTTACGAAGATTCTCGTCGAAGACGGCGAAGCCCGCGGCGTGCAGACAGCGGACGGCCGTACCTATACGACCCGCTACGTGGTCTCCAACGCCGATCCGTTTCAGACTTCCTTCAAACTCGTCGGCGAAGATAAGTTCCCCAAATCCTGGAGCAAGAAAATCCGCTCCATGAAGCCGAGCAATTCCCTTTTCGGCGTTTACATGGGCCTGGACGTCCCCCCGTCGTTCTGGGGCGTGAAGGATCACGAGATTTTCTATAACGGAAGCCTCGATCCCGACGTGAATTACCGGCGGATGATGGACGGCGAGTTCGACAAGGGCGCCGCGTCCATTACTTTCTACACGAATCTGGGCGATCCATTCTATTCCCCCAAGGGCAAATCCGTGCTCGTGCTGCACGCCTATTCCAAGGCCGATCTCTGGCCCAAAGACCGCAAGGCTTACCTCAAGAAAAAAGAGGACGCTTCCAATCAGCTCATCGCGCTGACGGAAAATTTCCTGCCGGGCTTAAAAGATCACATCGAAGTCAAGGAAGTGATCACGCCGCTGACGCTCAAAGAGTTCACCTTGAGCAAAGGCGGCATCCCCTACGGATGGGATTTCATCCCGGAACAAAATGTTGAAAAACGCCTCATGAACGATACGCCCATCGACGGGCTTTATCTGGCGGGTTCCTGGGCGTCGCCCGGGCACGGCGTCAGTACGGCGCAGATATCGGGTTGGCAGGCGGCGAGCCTGATTCTGGATCGGGAGGGAATCAAATGAAAAAGCCGCAAAATAAACCAAATTGCCTCGATCACCAGACGATCTTTTTTCTCGCAACGATTCTGATTATTGCAGTCTGGGCGCTTGTCTGCGTCGATTTACCAGATACGCACAGCACCGCTTCCGCCGTTTCCGCGAGCGCTAAAAAAGCCGACGAGGGACCGGTTCTCGACGCCACGACTTCTCCCACGACGCGTTACCTGCCCGTTACATTTTCCGCGCACGACGAGCACGCTCAAAGCCTCGGCGATTGCGAGAAATGCCATCATAATATCTCGGGAAAAGACGAAACTCCGGGCGCGTGCTCAAGCTGCCACAACGCCCCGGACGCTTCCGTCAACCTGCGCGACGCCATGCACAAAAGCTGCAAGGGCTGCCACGCCGACGCGCAAAAGAAAAATCCCGCGTCGAAAGCCCCCGTCGAATGCCTGGGCTGCCACGAGCAGCGGAAATAGCCGGCGCGTTATTGTTGCATTTTAAACTGACAAAGAATTTATTTGACGCTCTCTGTCTTGTGTCATGAATGCTTTTGCATCCAAGCCCAAAGGGCGAGAGAGAATAGCCCGGCGCGTGAGAGACTGTCGATAAACAAAAAAAACGTCCGATTTTTGTCATTCCGACCGTAGCGAAGCGAAGTGGAGGAATCCCTTTAATGGGGCGCTATCGTCTTGCCATGATGTACACGTCAAAATTATACACACGTATATTTTAGGGATTCCTCGACTTCGCTCGGAATGACAGGGGCGATGCTCATATAGATGTGTTGTTGTTTTCCTCCTTCCTCCTTCCTCCTTCTGCCTTCATCCTTTCCGTCTACGACTGCTGGCGCATCCCAAATTATTCCGCTAAAATCCTTTCATTCAAATGACCCACGCAGGTCATGCAATGAAATTGCATTTCGCTGATCAAAGGGATTTGCCGTGGAAAGCGCAGGCGCTGAGCAAAACGATTGGGCTGTTAACGCGCGGGATATTGCGCGGGGCATCCGCCGGCGCGTGCTGGCCCACACGCTGAAAAACAACGGCGGCTACTTGAGCCAGGCCTGCTCGTCGGCCGAGATACTGGCTGCGCTTTACACGCGCATCATGAACCTCGGCCCCAGCATCGCGCCGAAAATTCCGCTTCCTTTTTCCGGCGTGCCCGGACCGGATAACCCGGATTACTTCACCGGCGCGGGATACAACGGCCCCAAGGCCCCCGACCTGGATCGCTTCATTTTTTCCCCCGTGCATTACGCGCTGGTTTTGTACTCAGCGCTTATCGAGGTAGGGCGCCTGGACGAAAACGCCCTGGATCAGTTCAACGTGGACGGCTCCACCGTGGAACTCATCGGCGCGGAGCATTCGCCGGGTCACGAAGTGACCGCCGGTTCCCTGGGTCAAGCCCTGAGCCAGGCCGGGGGCATCGCCCTTGCGCGCAGACTCAAAGGCGACACGGGCAAAGTCTGGATTTTCATGTCCGACGGCGAGTTCGAGGAAGGCCAGACATGGGAGGCCTTCGCGTCCCTGTCGTATTTGAAGATCGACAACATCGGCGTCGTCGTGGACGCCAACGGGCAGCAGTGCGACGGGGCGATGGATGATGTGATGAACGTCGAGCCCCTGGCGCAGCGCTTGCGTTCTTTCGGCGCCGAGGTCCGCGAGGTCGGCGGTCACGACGTGCAGGCCCTGGCGGATGCCGCCGCCGAAAAACATCCGGGAAAGCCTCTTGTTATATTGGCCCGCACCGATCCATGCAAAGGCATCGATCTGCTTTGCCGCCGCGCGCCGAAGCTGCATTACGTGCGCTTTAAAAGTGACGAGGAATTTAAAGAATACGAAAACGCGCTGATGGAAATGGGGGGCTACGATGGAAAAGGTTAAACGCCCCCACGCTTCGAATTTGGTTCGATGGGCCGCCGATAAACCGGAAGTCCTGGTGCTGTCCGCGGACCTCACATCATCTTGCGAAGCCGACGAATTTCGCGACGCGTACCCCGACCGCTTCTTTTCCTTGGGCATGGCCGAGCAGAACATGATGGGCTTTGCGGCAGGGTTGGCGCGGGAAGGGTACTTTCCCTTCGTGCACACTTTCGCGGTTTTCATCACGCGCCGCCCGTACGACCAGGTGGCCATGTCCATCGCTTATCCCAATCTGCCTGTACGCCTTCTCGGCTTTCTGCCGGGCGTCACCACCCCCGGCGGCGTGACGCATCAGGCGACGGACGACGTGGCGCTGATGCGCGCCATTCCGAACATGACCATCCTGGAATGCGGCGACGCCACGGACGTGGAGACGATCCTCGGCGCAGCGCACGGCGTCAACGGCCCGGTTTATTTGCGGATGCTGCGCGGCGAGATGCCCCGGCTTTTCGACGCCGGAGACGCCATGCGTGTCGGCGTCCCGCGCCTTTTAAGCGAAGGCGGCGACGTGCTGATCCTATCCAGCGGCATTTGCACCGAAGAAGCCATGCGCGCTTCGCGGGCGTTAAAGGATCGCGGTATCGGCGCGGCGCACATGCACATCACCACGCTCAAACCATTCGACGGCGCGCACTGGCTGGACGTCGCCCGGCGCGTGAAATACGGCGTCATCACCTTCGAAAATCACAGCATCATCGGCGGCCTGGGCTCCGCCGTCGCCGAAGTCATGACCGAAGAAGGTCTGGGCAAAAAGCTGGTGCGCATCGGACTGCGTGACAAGTACGCGCACGGCGCAAGCCGTCCTTATCTCATGAAGACGTTCGGCCTGGACGCCATGGCCCTGGTTCGCGCCGTGCAGGACCTTTGCGGAAAAAATCTCGATATCGCCGAGGGCGAACTCGACGCCGTGGACATCATTCCGGTTCACAGCAGCGCCAAGGCCGAGGCCCTTTGATGGCGGACTCCGGTTATTTGAATTTCAGCGGCGAAAGATTCCGCGCGACGTATCATCTTCCCGGAACCGCTGACGATGCGCGCAAGCGGGCGGATGAAATCTGCATCGAACAGACGGTGGAATTTCCGCCGGACCTCATCAATCGGCAAGACATACGCGATCAGGTTTTCGGGCGCGTCGAGCATTTCCGGTCTCTTAATGAACGCATGCACGAAGCGGTTATCAGCTTCGCCAAAGAAATCGCCGGAAGCGAACTCACGCAGTTAATCAACGTTCTTTTCGGCAACATCAGCCTTCGGCCGGGGATAAGACTCGTCGATTTCGAACTGCCCGATTCCATGTCCGCGGATTTTGCCGGCCCGCGATTCGGCGTAGCGGGATTGCGGAAACTTACCGGCGCAGGCGCAAGGCCGCTTCTGTGCACGGCGCTAAAACCCATGGGTCTTTCGCCAAAGGAACTGAGCGACATGGCCTATCAATTCGCTCTTGGCGGCGTCGATATGATCAAGGACGATCACGGTCTGGCCGACCAGGATTTTTGCCCATTCGACGAGCGCGTGAAATTGTGCGCCGAAGCCGTCAACCACGCCAACGAAAAGACCGGAGGCCGCTGCCTGTATTTTCCCAATGTGACCGCCTCGGCGACGCAGACGATAAAGCGCGCGGCGTACGCCGCGCAGTGCGGGGCGGGGGGAGTCGTCATTTCTCCGGGCCTGGCGGGGCTGGATTTCATCAAACAGATTGCCGATGACGACGCGTTTAACTTGCCGATCCTCGGCCACCCGGCATTTCAGGGATCGTTCACGAACTCTGAAAATGAAGGAATCGCGCACGGCGTTATGTTCGGGCTGCTCAACAGACTGGCCGGCGCCGACGCCTGCATTTTCCCGAGCTACGGCGGGCGGTTTTCCTTCACGAAAAATGAATGCCGGCAGATCGCGGATGCTGCGGTAAAACCTTTTTGCAAAATGAAGCCCATGCACATTGCCCCGGCGGGCGGAATGACGGTCGAGCGCGTTTCCGAGTTGATCGATTTCTACGGCCGCGACGTCATCCTCCTCATCGGCGGAGACCTTCACCGCGGCGGCCCGGACCTGGCCGAAAACTGCCGCCGCTTTCTGCAAGTAGTTGATGCTTTGCCATGAGTGATTCCGCGCTGGTCATGACGAATATCCGAAAATCATTCGGCGCAGTGCGTGCGCTTGACGGTTTGAACCTGACCATGCGCGAAGGGGAACTTCTTACGCTCCTGGGGCCTTCCGGGTGCGGGAAGACCACAACTTTAAGCATCATCGCCGGGTTGCTGGAGCCTGACGAGGGCGAAATCAGCCTCCTGGGCCGTTCTCTGGCCGGCGTCGAGCCGCGCGACCGCGACGTGGCCGTGGTTTTTCAGGGCGGCGCCCTCTATCCTCATTTAACCGTCGCGCAGAATCTCGCCTTCCCTTTAAAAGCCCGGGGCAAGAGCGGGCGGAAAGCCGTGCCGCACATGGCCGAGCGCCTGGGAATCGGCGATCTGCTGGACAGAATGCCTTCGGAAATATCCGGCGGGCAGGCGCAACGCGTGGCCCTGGGACGCGCCCTGATACGCAAACCCAAACTCTTTTTACTCGACGAACCGCTGGCGGGCCTGGATCTGCCTTTACGGGATCAATTGCGCGCTCTGATTCGGGAACTCGTGACTGATTACGGCGTGACCACCATATGCGTGACGCATGATCAGTCCGACGCGCTGGCCGTCGGGGATCGCGTGGCCGTCATGCGCGGCGGGCGAATCGAGCAGATCGGCGCTCCCAAAGATGTGTATGAAAATCCGGCCACGCAGTTCGTCGGCCGATTCATCGGCGCGCGGCCCCTGAATTTCCTTCCCGGTTCAGTCGGGCAGGGCGTCCTGACCGGCTCGTGGGGAAGCTTGCCGGCGCCCGATCTTTCAAAAAGAACAGAAGCGCTCGCTGCTTTCAGGCCTGAACATTGCGTTGTAGGCGAGCGGGGACCGGGAATCCGCGGGACCGTGCGTCAGATCGATTATTGCGGGCATGAGCTCGTGCTGACCGTGGATTTGCCCGGCGACTTTTCGCTGCTCAGCCTGCACGGCCGCGCCGATGATATACCGGCGCGCGGGGCGGACGTTTTCGTGCGCGTCGATGAGAAGAAACTACTCTTTTTCGATCCATCGACCGGGAAGAGAATTTGAAACCGCGTAGCGAAAGATTTCCATTCGCATACCTGATCCCGGCTTTGGCCCTGGCCGCTGTTGTATGGGGATTGCCGCTTCTTTACGCCTTGTTTTTGTCGCTCACGAACGCGACGCCGGGGCGCGCCGGGGAATTGGTGGGCGTTTCGAATTATTTGCGCGCGCTTGGCGATCTTGGCTTTTTGAAAAGCATCGCCCTGAGCATAATTTTCGCCGGCGGTCTCACCTTTTTAAACGTGCTGATCGGCCTTGCGCTGGCTTTGGTCTTGCGCTCCAATCCACAGGCCTGTGCGGCGGCGCAAACGGCGCTGCTTTTTCCCTGGGTGCTTTCCGAACTGGCGGTGGCGCTTATCTGGAGCGGCTTTTGCGGCGAATCCGGCCTGCTCAATGCGTGCCTGACCTCTTTCGGCCTGTCGCCGTTTATTTTTCGCACCGGAGCTTTCGCCGCCATGGGCGTCCTTTGGATGGCGAGCCTTTGGCGGGGCCTTGCGTTTAGCGCCATGCTTCAAATGTCGGGTCTGGCGTCGCTCCCGCAGTCCCTGATCAACGCGGCGAAAGTCGACGGCGCGCGATTGCCGCAAATATTATTCCGCATTATTTGGCCGCACCAGGCGCGAATCATCGCGGTGAACATGCTTTTGGTTTTCCTGCATTCCATGATTGTTTTCGCGCTGCCTTTCGCGCTGACCGGCGGCGGACCTTTGGGCGCCACGGAATTTGTTTCCCTCTACGCGTATCACACGGCTTTCGGCGGCGATTTCGAGTTGGGATACGCCGCCGCGCAGGGCATGGTCATCCTCATGATGTATGCACTCTTCATGACGCTTCTGCTTCGCCTGCGCAGGAGGGCCGCGGCATGAAAAAACGCGACGCAGCCGCGTGGATCGTTGTGCTCGGCATCGTTTTATTCGCCTTGACGCCCATGCTGTGGCTGCTGCGCGTTTCTTTAACGCCCGAAGCGGATATGCACGTTGCGCCGATTGCGATACTTCCACCGAGCATGACGCTTGGGCACTATGCGGATATCCTCGGCGACGGGCGGTTCTGGCTGCAACTCGTTAATACGCTGGGCGTTTGCGTTGCGTCCACTTTGGTTTCTCTCGCCCTGGGCGCGATGGGCGCATACGGATTGGCGCGGCACAGGTTTCGCGGCCGGGATTTGATCCTGACCGCATGCCTGCTTTTGCATCTGGTTCCGGGCATGGCGAGCATGGCGGCGATCTATCGCACAGCGGAAATCATGCGCGCGTTCAACAGCCTGGCCCTAGTGGCCTTGATAAAAAGCGGCGGCGTGACCTTCGCTCTGATCATTCTCATGGCGGCGTTTAAGAAGGCGCCGGAAAATCTTGAACACGCCGCGCAGGTCGACGGCCTCACGCGGCGCCGGGCGATGATGCGCGTGACGCTGCCTTTGGCCGGGCCTGGAATACTGGCTGCGGGGCTATTGCTTTTCATTCAGTCGTGGAACACGTTTTTCCTGCCGTACATTCTGCTGGAAAAGCCGGAGAAGATGACGCTGACCGTGGGCTTGTACCGTTTTTTCAGCGAGCACGGATTTCAAAAAGGGCACGTGGCGGCGTTTATGATGCTGTCCGTGCTTCCGGTGGTGATTCTCTTTTTATTATTTCGGCGGAAACTCTGGAGAGATATTGAAATTTAAAATCCTGATAATTCTGCTTTTGTTTGCCCTTGTCACGATTTTCGGCTGTGACAAGACAACGGATGGCGAGGAAAAGAAACAGGCTATCCGAGTGGCGGCGCCGGTCTGGTATTCGCCGGATAATCTTCCGGCAATTTCCGAGGCAAGCAAAGCATGGAATAAGGAAAACAAAGATTTTCCCGTGCACGTGGAAACGCTGTTCGGCAAGCGCTCCAGCATTTTTCAAAAAATCGTTTTAGGACTTACGCGCGAGGATTTCGCCGACGCGGTACTGGTGCGCAACGAGTGGATAGGGCGACTGGCCGCCGACGGATTGATTCGGAAAATCACTCCGGAAAACGCCGCGAAAATCGAGGCGAATCTGCTGCCCGCGCTGACCGGCTCCGTCGCGGATGAATCCGGGCTATGGGCCGTGCCTTTCGACGCGGACGCCTACGTTGTCTGGATGCGCAACGATCTTATCGGACCGCAAATCCATATTACGCTTCGCTGGAACATTGAGAGGATGCCGGACTACGCCCGAAATGTGACGCGCATAGATTCCGGCAAAGCGCAACGCTACGGCTTCGCCTTTGCCGCCGGGGAAAACCCCACCTCGGCCATGGCGTTTTTGCCCTGGTATCTCACCTTTGGAGGCCGACTGTCGGATGACAGCGGCCATATTAGATTCGACGCAAAACCGGCACGGGAGGCGATGGAGTATCTGCGGCTTTTCGTGGATGATAAAACGGCGCCGCCCGCGGTCGGCGCCCTGGAAACGAGCAACGTGTTTACCGGCCTTGCCGGCGGCGCATACGCCATGATCGTCGGGGGAACGTGGGACCGGGATATGCTCCAAAAACAAAGCCGCCTGTCCGAAGATATCATCGCCATGCCGATTCCGGGAAAGGGCGACAACTCGGGAGTGACGCTTATCGGAGGCTGGTCCTTCGTCCTGGCGAAGTCCGCAAACGTTAAAGCCGAGGATTTTGTCATAAGCCTGTTCGACGCCAAGACTCAACGCAGCAAACTGCGGCAAAACTCTCTGCTTCCGGTCAACAGGCAGGTGCTGCGTGACGCGTGGTTCGACGAGAATCAGGACGGCCCCGCGTTCAAACAATCTCTGGCCCACGGACGCAGCCTGCCGCTGAATCCGAAAGCCGTGAAGGCCGTCCAGCAGATATCCAAAATGCTGACGGAAGTGTTTTTGGATAAAAAAAGCCCCGCCGACGCAGCCAACGATACGGCCGATTTATTTAATGCAAGTTAAATAAGGTTCATCGTGAATTACTGTACTTCTTTTCGTCAGTTTCATCCGGTTTGAAAACGGCGAAATCCGCTATGACCTGGAAGGCGACTTGGATTCGATCTCCATCGGATTTACGAACACCGAAGGCGATATGAACGAAGAGGACACGCTTTTTTAAGTGGCTGTAATTGCAGTTCGTCCAAACTTTCCCACTTCAGCACATGAAATCTAGGATACTGTTTGACCGGCGCCATGTGAAATCATAAAATAGAACACTACTGTCCGGTAAAAGTTACTCTGACCTAAGCTAACCCAATGATACTAATAGATATTTCGGCCAATTTTCAAGGGATCGATTTGAATTTTCATTGGCGGCATAATCCCGGAAACCACCGGGGGGCCGCTGATGAACCATGGCAGAACCATCTTTTCCCAGGTATTGGATTACCTACCGCGCAAAACTTTCGCTGCTTGCGTGAAGCGCTACAACGGTGAACGATATGTGAAATCCTTTTCCTGCATGGATCAATTTCTGTGCATGGCTTTCGCACAGCTATCCTACCGGGAGAGCCTTCGCGACATCGAGTGCTGCCTTCGGGCGATGCAGTCCAAGCTTTACCACATGGGGTTTCGCGGCAAGATATCCAAGAGTACGCTGGCCGACGCCAACGAGGGTCGCGACTGGCACATCTGGTCGGACTTCGCTCAGGTCCTGATCCGCGAGGCAAGGGAACTGTATGCGGGCGATTCCTTCGATATCGAGTTGGAGCAAACTGCTTACGCCTTCGATTCCACCACCATCGACCTGTGCCTTTCGCTGTTTCCCTGGGCCAGGTTTCGCAAGACGAAGGCGGGTGTGAAGGCGCACACGTTGCTGGATTTACGCGGCGATATACCTTGCTGGGTGCATGTCACGCCGGCAAAGGTCCACGATGTAAACGCCCTGGATCTGTTGCCCATCGAACCCGGATCGTTTTACATCATGGATCGAGGCTACCTCGATTTCAAACGGCTGTTTGTCATGAACGGGCAGGCGGGCTTTTTCATTACGCGCACAAAACGAACCACCCGCTATCATCGTCTCTATTCGCATCCGGTGGATAAAAACAACGGTTTGCGGTGCGACCAGACCGTTGTCCTGGTGAACTTTTACGCCAAGCGGGATTACCCGGATAAACTTCGGGTCGTCAAATACGTCGATCTGGAAACGGGAAAGCGGTTTGCGTTTCTAACCAACAATTTCGACATCGCCGCCCAAACCGTGGCGGACTTGTATCGTTTGCGCTGGCGCGTGGAACTGTTTTTCAAATGGATCAAACAGCATATGCGCATCAAGGCGTTTTTCGGGACGAGCGAGAACGCCGTGAAAACCCAAATCTGGATCGTTATTTCCGTTTACGTGCTGGTGGCCATCCTGAAAAAGCGGCTGCACCTGGACGACTTGAGCCTCTACACAATTTTACAGATTTTGAGCGTCACCCTTTTTGAGAAAACCCCTATTGTACAGGCCCTCTCGCAGATAGAATACAAAAACATCGAGGAGGGGCTTGCCAACCAATTGGATTTATTCAATTATTAACCGGACAGTAGTGAAAATAGAAGACGAATTTTGGTTCTTCGAGGATTACCGTACTATTCATGTATAGGTCAAACTGCCAGGCTCCGATATCATGAAATGTCTCCTCAATACAGGGAAGACCGTATGAAACAGAAAGAAAAAACAGATAGTTCCTTCGTGAAAAAACTAGAACAAGGATGCGCGATCCTGGCAGCCGGTCTCGGTCTCGCGGCGCTTATCGGATGGGTAGCGGGCGCCACGAGTCTTTCTTCCTTCGCGCCGGATTGGATTCCGATGGCCCCCAGCACGGCGATTCTGTTCGTGCTGTATGGAATCGGCGTTCTTATCCTTCTCCGGTCGCCTGAAAGTATAACGACGGGAAAGATCGGAATAGCCATTACGGCTATCGGTTTGCTTGTCGCGCTGCTCCTCCTGATTCTCTCGATGTCCGGCTCCAACCCAAACTTCGAGCATCTGGGGATGGAAATTTCAGGGACGGTCGGCAACGCGCCGATAGGGCACATGTCGCCTTTGACGGCCTTGTGTTTCCTGCTTGTAGGGATATCTTTCCTTGCCGCTCTTCCTTTTGCCTCCAATCACTCATGGAGAAATGCGGCGACTTTGATGTGCGCCCTGGCCGCCACGCTCATCGCTTTTATGCTTCTGGTCGCCTATTTTTACGGTTCCCCTTTTCTTTACAGCGGGGATGTGATTCCACCCGCACTCTCAACTTCTTTCGCCTTTCTATTTCTTGGATCATCGCTGCTGCTGTTTTCGATGACGAAACATTGGCGCGAAAATCGGAGGCCGCAAGCGGAAATGGAAAGATCGACGCTTGCTCTCATCCTTGTTTTTCTGGCGATGACCGTCGGGATCGTCACCGCCGGTTTCCTATACTATCGCAGCCAGGAGCGACACTACAGGACCGAGGTGGAGGAGGAGCTTCAGTCCATCACAAAGCTGAAGATCAACGAGCTTACGTGGTGGCGCAAAGAACGATTGGGCGATGCCTCGGTCTTTTTCCGCAACGATAATTTTTCCGGCCTCGTCCAAAGATATCTAAATCACCCGCAGGACATTGACGCATCCCAACGCCTTTCCAGGTGGCTTGAACAAGTCCGGTCGGCATATAACTACGATAGGGTCTTTATCCTGGATGACCAGGGCGTCGAGCGGTTGTCGGCCCCGGATACGACGACCCACAAAGCCGCGCACCCGATAGACGAAACCGTTGAAATTCTAGGGTCAGGCGAGGCGAGGTTTATTGATTTTCACCGTGATTGGCCGGAAGGACCGGTTTATCTGGCAGTCGCGGTTCCAATCCTCGATGAGGGCAATGCCGACCAACCCCTCGGGATGCTTGTCTTTCGCATCGACCCGGAGACATACCTTTACCCCTTCCTGCAACAATGGCCCACACTTACGAAAACAGCCGAGACGCTCCTTGTACGCCGCGATGAAAACGACGTTCTTTTCCTGAACAATTTGAAATTTCAGGAAAACGCCGCCCTGTCTCTGCGCATCCCCCTGTCGAACAAAAACCTGCCCGCCGCGATGGCGATTCTTGGTCAGGAGGGAGTCGTACAGGGTAAAGACTATCGTAATGTTCCTGTGCTGGCCGCAATCGGACATATCCCCGATTCCCCGTGGCATCTCGTCGCCCGGATGGATACGACTGAGGTTTACGCCCCGCTTCGGGAAAAACTGCACTGGGTGGTTCTTTTCATCGGCGTACTGCTGCTGGCAGCCTTTGCGGGAGTCGGCCTTATCTGGCGGCAACGGCAGGTTCTTCATTTACGAGAGCGAGCAGAGGCGGCTGAAGCGCTTCACGAAAGTGAGGAACGCAATCGCATGACCCTGAAGAGCATCGGCGACGCGGTAATAACCACCGATGCCGCGGGGAGGGTCGAGATGCTCAATCCGGTGGCCGAGAAGCTTACTGGTTGGAGTATCGAAGAAGCCAGGGGCAAACCACTTGATGAGATATTTTATATTGTCAACGAAGAGACCGGCGAACCTGTTGAGAATCCCGCGAGTCGGGTGATTCGCGAGGGCAAGGTCATCGGACTGGCAAATCACACGGTGCTCATTTCCCGGGACGGATCACAATGCCCCATCGCGGACAGCGGTGCGCCGATCCGGTCCGCTAACGGTGACATAATTGGTGTTGTAATGGTCTTTCGCGACCAGTCCGAGGAGCGCAAAAGGCTCCACGACCAGGAAACCAGATTGAAGCTGATGCGGTTGCTCAACGAGCGCAACGACACGCGGGAGATGATTCGCAACGTCACGCAATTCCTACAGGAAAGGAGCGGATGCGAAGCGGTGGGTGTACGACTGAGGAAGGGCGACGACTATCAATATTATGAAACACGGGGTTTCCCTCAGAAGTTCGTCAAGGCCGAAAACAGCCTATGCAGCTACGATCTGGACGGGCAGTTGCGTCGGGACGAAGTGGGCAATCCCATTCACGATTGCATGTGCGGAAACGTTTTGAACGGAAGGTTCGATCCCGCACAACCTTTCTTCACGGAAAGGGGGAGTTTTTTTTCCAACTGGACAACGAAACTGCTTGCGACCACGACCGAGGAGGATCGACAGGCTCGAACGCGAAATCGTTGCAATGGCGACGGGTATGAATCCGTCGCTTTGGTTCGTTTAAGGACCGAAGAGGAAACTCTGGGCCTGCTTCAATTCAACGATCATCAAAAAGATCGTTTCACTCCTGAGATGATGATGTTCCTGGAGAACGCGGCCGACCAAATCGCCATTGCCCTTGCCAAACGGCTCACGATGGAACGCTACCACGCCACCCTGGAGGACATGCTCGAAGGCTGCCAGATATTGGACTTCGATTGGTGCTATACATTTGTGAACGAGGCCGCCGCCAGGCACGGGCGAAAAGCCAAGGAAGAGTTGCTGGGCAAAACCTTCATGGAGGCCTACCCCGGCATTGAAGAGACGAAGCTGTTTTCGGCGATGCGGCGGTGTATGGAAGAGCGCGAGCCGAACATGATAGAAAACCAGTTCGTTTACCCCGATGGCGATACCGCGTGCTTTGAACTCAGCATCCAGCCCGTGCCGGAAGGAATTTTCATCCTCTCGATTGACGTCACAGGGCGCAGGCGGGCTGAAGAAAACTTGCGGAAAAACGAGGCGCAACTGGCCAATGCCGCTGAAATGGCCCATTTAGGTCCTTGGGAATACGATGTTATTAACGACCTTTTCACATTCAATGACCATTTCTACAAGATATTCCGTACGACGGCTGATAAGGTCGGCGGATACACGATGTCTTCAGCGGAATATGCACGGCGGTTCGTCCATCCCGATGACGCGGCCCTGGTAGGTGAAGAAGTCCGAAAGGCAATCGAGGCAACCGACTCCAATTTCTCCCGGCAGTTGGAACACCGGATATTGTACGCGGACGGAAGCATCGGCTATGTCTCCGTGCGATTCTTCATCGTTAAAGACAACCAGGGCCGGACGGTGAGGACCTTCGGCGTGAACCAGGACATCACGGAGCAAAAACAAGCAGAGGAAGACCTTCGAATGTTCCGCACGCTCATCGACAACTCGAACGACGCATTCGAGGTAGTTGACATGGAAACCGGACGATTTCTTGACGTCAACGAAAAAGGTTGTAAAGACCATGGATACAGTCGAGAAGAGTACTTGTCTCTAAAAATCCCCGACATCGATCCGACTGTTGATCCCTCGATATTTTCGAAGGTCAGGCAAGAACTCCCTAAAACAGGTTTCATGATGCACGAGGGAAGGCATCGGAGAAAGGACGGGACGGAGTTTCCGGTCGAAGTCAACATCAAGTTTGTTCATTTGGACCGAGACTACATGGTGACCGTGGTTCGGGATATCACCGACCGAAAGAAAGCGGAAGAGGAACGGGGGAAGCTCGAACAACAGTTTCAGCAGGCTCAGAAAATGGAATCCATTGGTCGTCTGGCAGGAGGCGTAGCTCACGATTTCAACAACCTGCTCACGGCAATAAGTGGCTTTTCCGACTTGGCCTATGATTCGTTGGATGAGAGCGACCCCGTGCGGAACGACATCGGCGAGATTCAAAAAGCGGCCGATTCCGCAGCCGCCTTGACCGCGCAGCTTCTCGCGTTTTCCCGCAAACAGATCATCTCTCCGAAGGTCATGGACCTGAACCAGGCTGTTGCACAGTCGGAAAAGATGCTCAGGCGCATTATCGGCGAAGACATCGACTTTGTCTTTATGGCCGGTGAAGAAATCAGCAGGGTTTTGATCGACCCCGGACAAATCAACCAGATTCTCGTCAACCTGGCGGTCAACTCCCGTGACGCGATGCCCGACGGCGGTAAGCTGACGATCGAAACGAGGAACGTGGTTCTGGACGAAAAAAGATGCCTGTCCTGCAACGATCCCATCGTCGGCGAGTACGTGATGCTGGCGGTCAGCGACAACGGGCCGGGCATGGACGCGGCCACGATTGAAAAAATATTCGAGCCTTTCTTCACGACCAAGGAAAAGGGAAAGGGAACCGGTCTCGGCCTGGCCACGGTTCATGGAGTCGTGCATCAGAGCAAGGGGCATATCAACGTCTATTCCGAACCGGGCGGCGGCACGACCTTCAAGATATACCTGCCCGCTGTCGCAGATGAGGTCGGACCTGATGTCCAGCCGGTAACGCCTACGGCGATAAGAGGGCACGAGACGATCCTACTCGTGGAGGATCAAGAGATCGTCCGCAAATTGGCTGTAAGGACCTTACGGGCTCAGGGCTATACGATCATCGAAGCCCAAAACGGGGGCGAGGCTTTTCTCACAGGCAAGGACTTCAAAGGGAAAATCGACCTGCTCTTGACGGATGTTGTGATGCCCCAGATGAGCGGCAAGGAACTGCACAAGCACCTCGCGGAGATCATCCCCGACATGAAGGTTCTGTACATGTCCGGCTATACCGAAAATGCCATCGCTCATCATGGAGTGCTGGATGCGGGAACCAACTTCATCCAGAAGCCCTTCCGTCCTCAGGAGCTCGCGAAAAAGGTGCGGCAGGTGCTGGATAGTTAAGCGAATTACAAGGTTAGGTTTCGCTAATTACTACTCAGGTTTTTGATTCGGCCTCTCGCTCCTCGACCACCTTCCGGTACTTCTCGTGGATGAGATCGGCGTCGAAGTCGTAGCCCTCTTGCAGCATCCGATCCTTCTCGTCCTTGGTGAAGTGCTCCATCACGGGGATAAAGAACGCCTTGTCCTCCTTTGCGATGTGCTTCGGGTAGAAGTTGACGAGGGTCGTCAGGGCTTCACGAATCTCGTCCAGCGCGGTTTGGTCGCCCGAGGCGTAGCGGTTCCTGGCGGAAACCAGCGCGGCCACGGTGTTTCGCCCGACGATGTGCTCCTCGACCAGTTCCTCCATGATGCGCCTCTGCTCGGCGGTCAGGGGCTTTTTGTCCAACTCCCGAAACAGGATGTCTTCTTCCTTGCCGTGGTGGCATCGGTCGGCGTAGGTGCGGATGAAATCGACGGCCTGGTCGATGAACCGCACGTCGGCCTCCTTGGTCTTGTCGATCTTCGCAAGCTCGACCTCGATCCGGCGGATCATTCGCTCGATCAGCCGGTGCTCGATCATCAGCGGCCCGATGGGCATCATCTTTCTTCCGGGTTCCATGATGAACCTCCTTTCATTATGACGGTGAGCTTCCGCGTATCATTACAAGCAACATCTTGAAGCGCGTCGGCGCATTTATCGCGTGGGGCGCGCTGGCGGGCATCAGCACGGTCTGCCCCGCCGTCGCGTGAACCTTCTCGCCGCCGACGGTGAGTTCCGCCTCGCCGTCCAGGATTTGCACCACCGCGTCGAAGGGGGCGGTGTGCTCGGATAGCTCCTGCCCCTCGTCGAAGGCGAACAGGGTCAGGTTTCCGGCGCTGTTCTTAACGAGGGTGCGGCTTACCACCGCGCCCTCGCCGTATTCAACCAGGTCGGCGAGGTTCACCGGCGTCGCTGCCGGAAGCTGGCTCTTTGGGTTTGGTTTCAACATGGCAGCCTCCTTTATCTAAATAATAGCCAAAGATATTTGAAATTTTTCAGGCTCAATTCTATTTCGATAAACGTTTCGCGGATTTGAGGCAAGGGTCCAGGGTCTAGGGTTTAGGGCTCTGTAAGCGTGTGTGGCACAGCCGCCCTCGGCTGTGCATGCCCGCGAAGCGGGCCTTTAGGGTCCAGGGGCAAGGGTTTGCAAGCGCAAGTCTTGCTCTTTAAGAACCACAAACGGTCGCTCGATAGACTGTCGATAAATGGAAAAACGTCCTATTTTTCATTCCGACCGTAGCGAAGCGAAGTGGAGGAATCCCTTTAACGATTCGTGAATATTTTGTTAACGAGCGATTTTTGGAACGCGATCACGTCTCATTGAAGGGATTCCTCGACTCGTCCTGGCGGACTCGCTCGGAATGACAGGGCGTGGATTGCTTATTTATTTATAGCGGCCTTTTCGTCCTTTGATCATGAGTTTTTTAAGGCATGGGGGGCAATCTCCGGTGAGCTTTCCCAGGAATGCTGGTGGGCGCGGGGTTTGAAGCCGCGCCCCGATCACCGTTGATGAGTCCCGCCGGATTATCCCTCGGCCGGTTACTCTGGCGTAATGAGGCACATCGTCCGGGACGCGTTGAGCGTGAGAGAACGAAGTCTTTTTCACCGGAATGCCGACGCGTCTTCCGATTTCGTTTATCGTAAAGGGATGACTCGCGATGGCGATCAAACTTGAATGAAATCCTTTGCAAAATTGTAGTTGCGAAAATAAGCGATATATGTATATTTTTACTTCCATGAGCCGCAAAGCGACGAAAATTTCCTTAAGTTCGGATGACCGGGAGGTGCTGAATCGTTGGCTGCGTTCCGGAAAAGCCGAGCAGCGCCTGGTGTTGCGCGGTTCGATAGTTCTTATGGCGGCTGACGGAAAAAGCACCGGGGAAATCGCCCGGGAACTTGGGATACGCCCCACAACGGTCAGCCGCTGGCGCATTCGCTTTGCTCGTGACGGCATCCAGGGCCTGCAGGACGCTCCGAGGTCCGGCAAGCCGAAATCCTACGGGATCGAAATTGAGAGGAAAATACTGGCGAAGGCGAATCAGCCGCCTGGACCGGGTGAGGAAAGCTGGACGGGGAAATTGCTCGCCGAAGCCTTAGGCGACGTATCCGAACATCAGGTCTGGCGGGTGCTGCGCCGCCGGGGCGTCAAGCTGAGTCGACAGAGAAACTGGCAGGTGAAGACGGATCAGCAATTCGTCGCCAAAACGGCGGACATCATCGGGATGTATCTGTCTCCGCCAGAAAATGCCATTGTGATCGGCGTCGGCGAGGGCAAAAAGGGAAGGTCGGAAACGCACGGCGATCTGAAGGTGGCGGATCGGCGCTCCGTCAGGGATTACGTGCCGACGGGAAGCCTCAGGCCCGTTTCGTCGCTTTACGAGGCGCTGGCCATCGCCACCAGGCAAACTCTGTCCAAAAGAGCTTTGAAGGGACGCAGAAGGCGCTTTCATGATTTTTTGGATGGAATCGCCGAGGAAAATCCCGGCCGGCGGATTCACGTCGTCTGCAATACATTTCGCACGCACAAGCCCGTTCGGGATAAGTGGCTCAGGCAGCACAGGAATGTGCGCATTCATTATATGAGTTCCTATGAGACGTGGCTGAGTCAGATTGAGATATGGTTTTGCATCTTTATGCAAAGCGCCGTCAAAGGCGAAGAATTTCATTCGGAAAAGCAATTGTGCGAAGCCATCGCGCAATTCAACGCGGCTTATACAAAAAGCTCGCAGGCCTTTGAATGGCAAAAACGCGACGGTTAAGAGAAATTGTAAATATCGAGAAATAACGCAAGAAGATAATTTTACGCTTTGTTTCTCTTGACGAAAGGCGGAATAATTAATAATTGCGGCATGAGAGTGTCATGAAAAATGAGCAAGGAAGACATCTTTAAACAGGAGTGAAAAACGAAATGAAACCGGAGAAATTGTACTTTTTATCGATTCTGGTTCTTTTGGCATTGAGCCTGGCCGCGTTCGCCGGATGCGGGGACGACGACGATGACGATGACGATGATGATGTCGCGGTTGATGACGACGCCGATGACGACGCCGACGACGACGCGGATGACGATGGCGGCTGGCCGGGAGACCAGACGGTCAATATCTTAACACCCGACGGCGACGTGCAGGTTTCCTTAAACGGGCTTCCTTACAGCGACTGCGTGGATAGCGATCCCGACGACGGCGGAACCTTTCCCGGCGTGCTGGTCAAAGACGTCGTGGACGCCGCCATCGGCTCCAAGGATTTCGACGCCGGCGATTACAAGTTCAATTTCGTCGCCTCGGACGGTTACGATCCCCTGGGCAAGAAAATGGACGGCGATTTCCGCACGCTTCCCGATTATGATCAGCTTCCCTTGGGTTGCTTCATCGAATACGAGGAAGAGGGCAAGTACACGGACATCAAGGTGATCTGGGATGACGCCCTGGAATTCCCCGGCTACATGCGGGCCCGCATGATGGACGGCGGCAGCATCGAAATGGTTGAAAATATCCTTTTCGATCAGGACGTGACGATGACCGTGGAATTCGACGGGGGAACTCCCGCCGCCGCCGTGAACCTTAACGGCCTGCCGGCCTTTTGGGACGGCGATGATCTGGCCGTTTACGTTCATCACGTGATCCTGGATGCGGCTTTCGAGGAATTCGATACGTACACTTACTACTACGCGATCAACTTCATCGGAAACGACGATTACAGCTTACTCGATCACATCGAGGGCCTGGGCGATGACGTGACGGATCTTCCCTGGTGGGATGACAACGACGACAAGAACGTTCACAACATGTGGCTCAAGGACGCCGGCGATGACGGATATCAGGTGTTCTTTGCCGATGAACTGTTCCCCAGCTCTTACAGCGCGAAGTACATGGACAACGGAACCATCGAGATTCATGACATCACGGATCTCGTGGAGTAGAAAACTACCCTAACTCTCTATGTATAGGCGGTTCAACTTGATTGGCCGCCTTCTTTTTATGTATTTTATCGTGAAACGAGTTGTTTGAATGATTTGTTTTGCTTCAGAGTATTAAAGACGATATGCGCGTACAACTCGGAGCCGCTGTCCGACAGATGGACCAAGTCCAAAAACAGCCCGGACTCATCCCCGTCGAATTGACGAAAAGCCGGCAGAGTTTCAATGAAGCCGTGCTTGTTTTCCATCCAGACGCTGCTGTTGCCATAAAGAGCCTTTGGTCCGCCTGAATTTTTGTATTCAAGGTATTCAACGCCGAGAAACAATTCGACGCCCCGCTCGCGGCACCACTTAACGAACTCGCCGTAAACGCTGCCGTAGAAAGGCTTGTTGGTTCTGTAGGGGGGCATGTCGCGATAACTTTGAGCGCTTCCGATGTTCTCAATACCCTTGCCGAAATCCGATGAGTGAAAAATCCACAGAAGATAGAGGAATCGTGAGCGGTAGAGCTTTGCGGCGATTCCGCTTGTCCCATCGGATCGGAAAGAATCGGGCAGCTCGACGCTGTCGCCGATAAACGGGGATTCCGCCCATAACACCATGTCCGGCTCCAGGACCATGTAGCGGCTTTGGAGAAGTCTTTTGCAATGCACGCCGCCGTAGCCCGGTACGCCGATGTTGAAAACCGTGAACGTCTTGTCTTCGAATGCCTCGTTGAGCTTCGCCTGCAACCGCGCGGGCCATGCGAGACTCTCCGGCAGATGGATGCCGTAGGTCACGGAATCGCCCACGCAGATGATCCGAATTTCATCTTTGGCTTTTGGCCGAAAAGGAAGGGAAGGGGGGCGAAGCGAATCGCCGTCCGGAACATCGCGAACCCTAAAGCCGCTGTATTTGTCGAAGATGATGATGTCGTCGAGTTTCTGCTCGCCCCACTTCTTGTACGCGGCCTCCAGCGCGCCTTTGGGCGTTTGCAGATCATCGAAGCGAAAATGAATGTACAGGCGGCTCGCCGTTTCCAGGCATAGCAGGATAATCAGCGCCGGCGCGAGCGCGTAAATAAACTTGCGAAACTTGCCGTAATGTCTGCGTCGACGTGCGATGGTTCAGCCTCCCGTATCGCGAGATGAAACCGAAGAGTATTAAGGCAGGTAAAAGTTGAAACGAAAAGCGCGATTCTTAATGATTTTAAGTGAACAAATATTTGATCGTCGTATAAAATTCATTGAATGTTCCGTCCTGATTCGGGCTCAACCAATTGTCGACGGATGCCGTAATCGAGTTGCCGCCGGATAGGATATGGAGAAAGCCGTCAATAACGCCTTTGCGCCAACTTCTGAGTTTATCAGCGTCGAGATTCAGTTTTCTTATTGTCGTTTTCGCGGCCGCATCGTTGTTTTTGGGGCGGATGCTTCCGTCGAAGGCGTATGCGAAGCGCTTTTCACATGTCGTGTCCAATGGAGAAATCAAAAGATTTGCATCATAATAACTCCCCTTGGCGTTTCCGCAGATTCTCGGTTCTTTCACCTCCAGGTCATTTTGACATGAGCACAAAAGGTTGTTGTAATCGAACATTAGTGTTTTGAATTTTTCCCGCGGCTTGAAGTGCTCGATATGACTTTCATTTAATGTGGTGTGACGCTCGCAATAACAACAGGGTCCGCCCTGTTCGCCGAGTAAAGCCCTCTTAAGGTTTTGCTTTACTCCGGGAGCGTTCGATAGTCTTTTCCAATTGGGGCGTCCGCGCAGAAGCATTTTGTCATTGGTCTTCCAGGAAGTAAAATCGCTTGGTTCAGGATTCTTGACAAGATGTCTCATAAAACAATTGGCTCCTTCGGTATAACCTATTTGGCTTTTTTCTTCGGCCCCGTGATCTCCTTATGAAGCAGGAGAACGGAGATTTTGCCGAGTTCGGGATCGGCGCCGAGTGTATTTTGGAGCTTGAGTAGCTTTCGCTTCGCTTTTTCTATTTTGCCCTCGTCAATCAGAATGTACAGCTTATGCAGATCGTCTTTGATTTTCTGAGGACGCGAGGGGACGCCCATGATGTCTTCAAGTATCCTGCCTGATTCGTGCCCGTAAGAGTCCTCGGGACGGCAGGTTGTGACATTGCCTTTCGATCTTTCAAGAATCCAGATATTGTCCGCGCTTACGTGGCTGAGAATCTGCGGGGAATGGGTTGTGAAAATGAATTGGCAATTCGGAAATGTTTTTGTCAGGGACGGTATAACATGTCGTTGCCATGAGGGATGAAGATGCAGATCGATTTCATCGACGAGAACGACGCCGCTGCCATTAAGAGGATCTTTTAGCCCGGGATTGGCGATGGCCATGCGCCTGGCCAGATCGCCGACCAGCGCCAAAGAACATTTTTCCCCGTCCGACAACTGATTTAAAATCAGCTCTTGTTTGTTTTTTTCTACAACCATGCGCAAAGGCTGTCTTTTCACACGAAGATCGGTTACATCCGGCAGGAATGTTTCAACAGCTCTTCTCACGGCTCCTAGTTGACGGTCTCGGTAACTTCTCTTTTTGAGACGTCTCTCATTTTCGATGTCCTCTCTTTCTCTAAACCACTCAAAAAATATCCTGAAATTGTTTTCTCTGTCGGGAAAAAGGGCGCGGTCATAGGCCGACAGTTGGTCGAAAGGGTGTCTTGTCCGAATGCGTAGAGGAATATCCAGGACGGCCCGGTTTACAGAATAAAAAAGCGCTATCGGAATGTTCGCTTTTTCGTCGTTCTCCAATTCCTCCTGAATGCTCTCAACAACGCCTTTTATCCCGTCGAGATTGGTAATGTACTGCTTCTTGCGTCCTCTACGCGTTTTCCCGACCTTCCAGGCGATGTCATCGTTCTTATATTTCAATTCAATGATGGATTTTAAAGTAGAATATTTATTGGAAATGTCGTTTTCCGTGAACAATCGTCCGGTCCCATTGGCGGATTGAATCCTGCCGACAAGGCGGGACAGCATTATCGCCAGGCAGTCCAGAATGGCGGTTTTGCCCGCGCCGTTCGCGCCGACGAGGACGTTAATCTGGTCTGAGAAACCCAGTTCCAGATTGGAAATCCCTCTGAAATTTTCCAGAGATAATGTTTTGATTTTCATGATAGCGCTCCCCTATGACTCGGATCCGCCGCGCGGGTTCAACGGCGATTTTAGAATGCAAAAAATCTTACCATTGAACGCAAAATGCATAACATAAGTAATTCGATCTTTTCAAATGATCGAAATTGCTTCAAATCATTTTGGCATTATTGCTTTGGGATGTACACAATTCGAATGCGTTTCCAAAGCCAAGATTAAAATTCAAACGCCAGGCCGCCGGAGAGCATGCGGCCGGGAGCGCATTTTTCCGGGGCCGATTCGTAGTAGACGTCGAAGAGGTTTTTCGCTTCGATGAAAACTTTCGCGGCGGTCGTGTCATCAATGGGAATCGCTTGCGATAAGCGCGCGTTGGTGATGCCGTATTCGGGCATGGTCATGATGTTGCGATCCTTGGACGGCTGCTCGTACTCTCGCTCGCCCACGTAATAGTATTGCACGGCCAGGTGAGTGTTTTTCGGCCAGTTCAGCCGCCCGTCCACGGACGCCGTATGTTCCGGGCGAAAATCCAGCTTGGCCAGATTCCGGTCGTCGCGCAAATCCTTCGTATCCATGTACGTGTGCGCCAGGCCGAGCCTGAAAACGCCGTCGCCCAGGTTTAAATTCAGCGCGCTTTCCACGCCGCGAATTTCCGCTTCGTCGATGTTTTCGTAGGTGAATTCGTTGCCCATTTCTTTTTTGCCGATCAAATCCTCGATATACGATTGAAAGTACGTCGAGGAAACGCGCGCAACATCGCCGAGGCTTGCGCGCAGGCCTGCGTCGATATTGAGGGCCGATTCGGACTCCAATTCGGGATTTCCCTGGGAGCCATACAACGAACGCAAATCCGGGAAAGCGCTTTTTTTCGCCGCGCCGCCGTGAAATTCGATGGCGGTAAACGGCGCCCAGGCCAGCCCCGTTTGCCAGTCCACCGCGCCGTTGTCTTCGCCCAGGTCTTCATCCGGCGTTTCGGTGCGACGGAAGAAATTGTATGCGCCTCCCGCCGTGAAATTGAAATCGCCGATACTCAGGCCGTACTGCCCGCCCCAGCAATAGGTCTCGGCGCCGTAGTCGTACCACTTCGCTCCCGTCTCGTCCTGAATGCTCACCTTGTCCTGCTTGTAATGCGCCATCAGCGCCAGGTTTTGCGCCCGGCCGAAAATGAGCGTGGGCAGAAAGTGATATCCGAATACGTCGTTGTCGTACGTGGAAACGGCGTCGCCATCGGCGGCCACGCAGGACATGTCCGTATTCGTGTACGTGGTGATAGTGTTGTAAAAACGCGTGTAGAAAGCATTGCCGCGCACGAAAAGATAATCCGCCGGCGCCCAGTCGCCGTGCAGCGCCGCGCCGGTCTTGCGCCAGTGCTTGCGCCACAGCGTCGACGGCTCGACGGCCTCCATGGAAAAGGGCACGCCGCCGTCGAATTCGTAGTGATTCGCCGACAGCGAAAGGCCTCCCGCCGCGCGGGTCCAGACCGCTTTGCCCGACAGGTAAAAATCCCTGTAATCCGAATTGAAGCGCACGCCGCCGTCCTCGTTGCGCGTTTCGTCGAAATCCCGCGACACCCTGAAACCGTCGCTTTTGGCAAAGCCCGGCGCCATGAAATATTCAAAATCGCCCGCGCCGCCGTGCACGGATGCGTTGGCGCGATACGTCTCCACGTCGCCGTAGGACGCGTCCACGTGTCCGCGGGCCGGTCCGCCGCCTTTTTTCGTGATGATATTGATGACTCCGCCCAGGGCGTTGGGGCCGTACAACACGCTGGTCGGGCCTTTCATGATTTTGATTTTCGCGATGTCGCCTACTGGAATCTGGCGCAAATCCAGAACCCGGAAATACGGCTCGTAAATCGGAACGCCGTCGATGAGGATGAGCACGTTGCGTGGGTCGAAGCCTCGAAGTCCCGCCAGATGCTCCTGTTTGCCGTTGGCGGAAAGGGAGGTCGGGGCCGTGTCCACGCGCGCCGCCGCGGCGGCCTGCAGGGCCTCGGCCACGTTCGTCGCGCCCATGGCCTCGATATCGGCGGCGTCGATTTCCTGCATGGTGGCCGTATGCTCCGCCGGAAGCTTTTTCCCCGTCACGACGATTTCACCCTGCGTGAAGACGTCCTCATCCTCCGAGGCCAGCGCGACGGCGGACCATGCCAGGATCAGGCAAAGCAGGATGGGGCCTATTCGATGCATGAAAACCTTTCGTATCTAAGGCAAAGTGTGGCAATCGCCGCAATTGATCGGAATCTGAACCGCGTCGCTTTTGAAGTGGCACCCTTCGCAGGAATTGGCGTCGCTTCCCCAAACAGTCTGACCGTCGAGTTCAACCGCAATGGACGGCGCCTCCTGCGGCACGTCCACGAGGCGGATTTCGTATACGCCCTTGGTCGAAGCGCGCCCGCCGTACGCGCCCACTCCTTCGTCGGCGGTGAATCCCCGGTTTTCGTACGGCCTGATGTAGAGCGAGTCGAAGTGACCGTGGCCGTAATCCCATTTAGAAATAAACTCATCTATCGCCACCAGCCAGAAATCGTACAGGTACGTTCCTTCGGATGTGTCGAAACCCGTTGAAGTCAAAACCGTGTCGTAAAAAACCACGTCCTCGATTTCGCCGTCGCCCACGTCCTGCGGGAACGTTTCGCAATCCCGCAGGTAGACCTTCTCCGGATCATTGCCGTCGCCGAAATCGACCTGGATGAACCGCATCATGTCCACGACGTGAACCTTGTCCACGCGCTGCGCGTCGACCAGTTCCGGGAAGATCATGTAGGGATCGCTGTCTAAAATGAGATAGCCGTCGGCCAGATCGTCGAAGGCGATCATTGTTTCGTCCGAATCGTTATGGCCGATGAAATGGTAATCGTATAAAGCTTTGATCTGATCGGTGGAGAAACTGCCGCTCATGGTGTAAAGGGAGATGATCTGATCGCTGATGACCTGATCGGCGCGCACGGCGGCTTTGCCCTGATATTCGGTCTGGGACATGGAGGAAAACTTCACGGCGAAGGATTTGCCGTTTATGATCAGCGTGATTCCCTCACCGTATTCCGCTTCGCCTTCCGTCGGCGGATCGACGGCCCGATACGCGTGGATGCGGTTGATGCCGCGAAGGTAAAAAATATCCGACAGGCCGATCTGGGGCCAGAAATAGCTGTTGACCATAGGATCCGGCTCGTCTTCATTTTCGGGAATTCCCTGGTACAAAACGCCGCTTTTCATGTCGTTGAACGTGGCGGTCTCAAAGGGTTGGCGGTCGTCGTAGGCGACGGGCTTGAATTCCATGAGTTTCGGATTGCGCGTCAGGCCGGCGGCGTGCGCGACCTCGGCCAGGGAAACGACCGGCGCCAGCGCGTCATCGTCCCCCAGGGGCTGAAGGCCGGTCGCCAGTTCCGACAGATCCACCAGTGCGCTTAAATCCTCGCCGATGACCGTTACGCGAACCTGCCCGGAAAGCGCCAGATCCGAAGGATTGATATCCTCCACGCGGCGCGGGAAAACCATGACCAAATCGCCGTCCACTTCCGCCGCGCCGACGGCGTCGAATCCGTCCGCCGGTTTCTCCGAGCCGGGCAGGCCGGTATTTTCATATACGGGGAAGTTGATCTTCGGCCCGCCGTCGGTTTGCCGGACCGTGATGTCCTTCGACTTCGTTCCGTATTCCGGCCAGTCCGTCGTCGGATCGTCTGAGTCCACGTCGACGATTTTCAGATTGTTGAGGCGAACGAGCGCTCCGGCGTACCGGTATTTCGCGTCGATAAGCTCGTCGGTGGTCAAATGCGCCGGCTCGTCGACGGCGTTGTTCGTGGAAAGCACGGCGATATGATAAGCGCTTTTGGGAACGAATTCGATCATGCCGTCATGCACGGTGACGCGTCCCAGAACGAAAACCTCGTCGCCGATGAAGGTTTCGATTTCCGCGATCAGGGAGCCGTCGTATCCCTGGTTTTGCTGCGTCGCCCCGGCTTCGGCAAATACTTTGAGGCCGTATCCGTTCTGCGTGAGATAGGTTTTAAGATAATCGCCGGAGACGATGGTGTTGGCGCCCACGCCCGCGACGGCCTGCACGGCGACGGTTTCGCCGAGATGATCGGGCTGGTCGCCGGTCCGTCGGTTGATCCATTCCAGGCTCTTGACGTCAAAAGCGCCGTCGACCGGCTCCGTGATTATCCAGCCGTCTTCCATGTCGCAAAATGCGTCGTCGTCATGTCCGCTTTCGATCCAGCCGACGCAAAGGCTCTCGCTATCGATATCCTCAAAGAAAACCAGACCGGAAAGATCGGCATAACCGACCGGTCCCATCACGGAATCTTCCATTTTGCTGATAAACTTATAGCGGAATCCGTCGGCGTCTTCGGCGAATGCTTCGATGGAATCGATCAGCTCTTTCGCCACAATCGCCGCGCCGCTTTGGTTTTGTCCGTCGGCATCGAAAAAACTTTGGGGCGAGGGTTCCGTGAACGAGCCCAGGGTTACGGAGACCATGTTCAGATGCACCGAGTATGAGCCCACGCCGCTTTGAATGTCGTCATCGCCCGCGGTATCGTCGTCGTCATCGTCGCCGTCTCCGGATTTTTTCTTCGCGCATCCGAAGCTCAAAACCAGCGTCAGCGCCATCATGGCGATAAGAATAAAAAATAAGCTCTTTTGAAATTTCATTTTACGTCCTTTGGATTCATCATTCCGTCAGTAAAGTAATCGTTCCGCCGTTCATCCATTTGACCTGATAGGCCGAAAGGGCGCTTCCCCAGGGATGCGTCTGCCAACCCGACGTCAGATCGTCATTTCTGGAATCCACGTATAAATACCCCGCGCTCATTTCGGTCCAGCTCGGAAGCAACGTGATATCCTCATGGCGTTTTTTATAAAGATTATAACCGTCCGTCGCCGTGAAATCGTATCGGTAGCTTTCCGGATTATTGGCCAGTCCGCTTTGGATGATGATATCCGATAATCGCACGGCGGGCGCGCCCAGATAATCGCGGGTCTCCAAGCCTTTAAGGAAAGTTTCGACGCTCATATCTTCCCATTCGACGATGACGCTTTCGTCGCCGTCCCAGGGCGTTTGCAAAACGGGGCCGGGATCGCTGTAATTTTCCGAGTATCCGTCCCAGCCCGGACCGCAACCGAGGCCGAATCCCATTAAATTGACCAGGAAATAAATACAGGCTAGTTTGGTGCGGCGTCTTAATGTCATTGAAACGCAATCAGGTCGAAATTCGGGCTCAACTTAAGAGTATAAGGTGATGAAGTCAACTGCGCGACAGCCTCGCGTAACCATATTCAGCGGTCCGCGCGGCGTGGGAAAAACCTCATGCGTATTGCGCGTGGCCGTCAGCCTCGCCGAGTCGGGAATCAGTGTTTTCGGCGTGGCCACCCCGAAGATGTTTTCCGACGATGAAGTGATCGGTCTGGCGGTTACGGATTTATCAACCGGCAAGCAGATTCAGCTGGCTCGAATAGACGATCAGCCCGGACTCCGGCATGGACCGTGGCGTTTTTCCCATGAGGGGATTCGCTTCGCCAATAACGCGTGTGATCCGAAGTATCACAAAGGGATTTGCATCGTGGATGAGATCGGGCCTCTGGAGTTGCGCAATGAAGGATTTCTCACGCCGGTCAAAGCGCTCAAGGCCGGCGAATATGCGCAGGCTCTTATTGTGGTGAGGCCCGAACTGGCGGACGAAATAGCCCATTTTATTCGAGGCGACGTGGCTTTGATACAATGGGAGCCGGATTGTTACAGCCTTCTGATGAAACATATCGAGCGATTCATGAAAACGGAAGAAGGTTGATCCCGGCGCCGACCTCTTTTCATTTCTTGGCAAACCCATTAAAAGAAATCATGGAGTTTGCGGCATATGTTTTCATGACACGGCATTAAGCCTTCGGGCCTATTGTCCGCGCAACACAACTTTGGATCGACGATCAATATGAGCGATATCAAGCAGTATGATTTCCTGAACGTTTTTTTATCCATGGATGACGCGGTGTTCGCCGTCGACGGTGAAATGCGCATCGTGTTTTCCAACAAAGCCGCCGCAAGGCTTTTCGGAAAGAGCGTTTTTGCAAAAAAGTATTCGAATCTGAACGAAGCTTTCGATAATCCGGAGCTGATTTCCATCATCCGCGATTCCGCCGGGAAAGCATCGAAGGGAAAAACCGCGCAGGCCGCCGTACGTATCAAGGACAGCCGAAAAAACACGTTCTTCATGAACCTTGTGTTCAAACAACATACTCACGAGACATCGTCGTCGAAAATAAGCGTGATCATCTGTTTCGCCAAGGATGTGCGGGAAAAGCTCGAAACCGAATCAAAAAACAGCGTGGAATTGACGAAACTGTTTCGGCATTGGCCGGTGGCGATGTACATGTGGCAGAGGCACGATGATGATTTCGTGCTCATTGATTCGAACTATTACGCCGACCAAATGACAAATGGAGTCGTCAGGGAATTTATCGGCGCGACGGCGCGGGATATGTACACGCAATCCCCGGACATCATCAACGACCTGGAAGAATGCTACGAGAAAAAAAATTCATTCGAAAAAGAAATCCCATACTATTTTACTAAAACGGGAATAACCAGGGATCTGAAAGTCCGCTATTCTTTTCTTCCGCCGAATAGCATCGTGGTTCTGGCCGAAGACATTACGGAGCAAAAGGAAAATCAACAGGCTCTGATAAAAAGCGAAGAGAGGCTCAGAGAGCAGTTTCAGCACATGCCCATCCCGCTGTACATATGGAGACGAGAAAATGAGCAATTCATTCTCGTCGATTTCAACGCCGCCGCGGTAAAAATCACAAGGGGCAAAATCAAAAGTTATCTCGGAAAAAATGAATATGAAATCCACGGGAATGATCCCGATATCATCCGGCGACTGCATGATTGTTATAATAGACGGAAAGTTTGCCACGAAGAGCGCCACTTTCAGTTTAGGGCTACGGGCGAGTATGTTCATTTGGATGTAACGTATGCGTTTGTCCCTCCCGATCTCGTGGCGGTTTACACGGAAGATATTACCGACCGATACAAATCCGAGGCCCAGTTAAGAGACCAACGCAACGAACTGGAAGTGTTGTTGAATGCAACGGATGATATTGTTTTTCTCATTGATAAAAATATGGTGTTCACGACGGTGAATAAAGCATTTGCCGACAGATTCGATTCCGACGTCGAGGATTTTCAAGGCACTGAATTTATGGCGTTATCGAATGACTCGATTTTTAAGAAAAGAAAAGCGAACATTGAAAAGGTTATTCAAACAGGTCAACCGGTCCGCTTCCAGGACAGTCGAGGCGGTAAATTGTATGAGAATACATTGTACCCGGTATTTAACGATGGGGGGGAAGTCGCCAAAGTCGCAGGATTCGGCCGCGACATCACGGATTTGAAAAACCATGAGAGGGCTCTGGAGGAAAATGAGAGGCGAAATCGCCTTCTGGTCGAAAACCTGACGGAGGGGATCGGCATTGTTGATCTTAAGGAGCGTTTTGTTTTTATCAATAACGCCGGCGCTGAAATATTCGGTTCTTCAATCGAGGAAATGCTTCAAAGCGATTTGTTTCATTTTCTTGACGAAAAAGGAAGCGAGTTTGTCAAAAGCCAGACGAATATCCGACTGGCCGATCAAAACAGCCGTTACGACCTGAGCATTGTACGTTCCGATGGACTGCGGCGTATGATCAATGTCAACGCGACGCCAATGAAGGATAATAAAGGCAATATTACAGGCACGCTGGCGTTGTTTCGCGACATTACAGAGCAGATAAAAACTCGCGAAGCGGCCCTGGAGAGTGAAAGACAACTCCGGTCGCTCATCAATGCGACGCAGGATATCGCGTTTTTGATCGACACCAATGGAATATGCCTGATATGCAACGACAAACTGGCGGATCTTGTCGGTAGGCCGCAGGATGAGATTATCCGACATAACATCTTTGATATGATTCCCGCTGAAGCCGCCAAAAACTGTGAAAGATATGTTCGAAAAGCCGTGGAAACGCGCATGCTTCAATATTTCGAGGATTCCAGCGGCGACAAGCGTTTTTTCCATTTCATCAATCCTTTGTCCGAAGACGGCGTAAACGTCGGAAAGCTCGCTATATTCACGCAGGATCTTACGGAAAAAGAAGCGATATGGGAGAAACTGCGGGACACGGAAAATCAATACCAGGCTGTTGTGGAAACATCGAGCGACGGCATATTGATCGTCCAGGACGGGATCATTGAATATTGCAATCCGTTCCTGACGGAAATGCTCGATTATACGGATGAAGAACTTGTCGGTTCACCCTTCATTCATTACATCCACGAAGATTTTCATGAGATGATTATGGGATTCCATAATCGATACGTGGGCGGTGAAAAAGATATGGGCATATCCCATATTCTTGCCATTCGGCGGGACGGCAGTCTTGTTGATGTCGATCTCGACGCCGGGAAACTGTCCTATAAAGGCCGGCCGGCCCTTTTGGTCACATGTCGCGATGTCACGGCAAAAAAGAAAGCCGAGCAGGCGTTGCGTGAAAGCGAAGCGAGGCTCCAACTGGCTTTACGCGCCGTGAATGAGGGATTATGGGACTGGAATTTGAAAACGAACAAAATTTACTTCAGTCCCCGCTTCTACTCCATGCTGGAATACGATCCCGGCGCCCTGAATCTGAACTTCGAATCGTGGATGAACCTCATTCACCGCTCTGAAAGAAGCAAAGTGAGAAAAACCATCAGGGAATATACGGGATATAGGGAAAAAATGTTCTCCGTGGAATTTCGGATGAAAACGAAAAAGGGGGATTGGCGCTGGATTCTGGGAAGGGGAATGACCGTCGAATACGATGACGACGGATCGCCGCGGAGGATGGTGGGAACGCACATCGATATCAGCGAGAGAAAGAAAGATGAAGCCAGGCTGCAGCAATACCAGTCGCGGCTCAAATCTCTGGCGCTGGAACTGGTGTCCACGGAATCCCGCGAGCGCAAGCAGATCGCCCAGGATCTGCACGACGGGGTTTGCCAACTATTGGCCACGGCCAAATTGCAGGCCGGCGTCATCGACGGATCCGAAACCGTTGAACAAAGAACGGCCGGCCTGGAGAAAATCAAGGAAATCCTGGAAATGGCATACGGCAGCGCCAGATCGCTGACATACGAACTGTCGCCGCCGGCATTGCATCGCCTCGGTTTTGAAAAGGCCGTGAAGCAGTTTATGATTGAAATGAGTGAAAAATTCGGAATCAGCGCGCATTGCGAAATCAAGGGCGATCGACAAAGACTGGAACGGGCGCAGGAAGAGCTGTTGTATCGAAGCGTTCGTGAGCTTCTGATGAATGTAATCAAGCACGCCGAGGCGAAAAATGTTTTCGTTGATATCGAAAGAAAAGAGCGCCAGTTAAAAGTCATCGTGGAAGATGACGGCAAAGGATGTGACGATCTGAAAGATAATGTGATCAATCCGAAAGAAGACAGAGGTTTCGGGTTATTCAGCATTCACGAACAAGTGAGCAATATCGGCGGCCGACTGACGTTGGAATCGGGAAAGGCGGCCGGAATAAAAGCTGTCATCGAGACGCCGATCATTATGAATTCCCAAAAAACGGCGGAGTAAAAAATGAGCATGAAAATTCTTTTAGTTGATGACCATCAAATGTTTCGAGACGGATTAAAGCTGCTCGTCGAACGTGAGAAAGATATGGAGACCGTCGGCGAAGCCGGCAGCGGGAGAGAGGCCGTCGAGCAGGTGCAAAAGCTGAAACCCGACGTCGTGGTTATGGACATCAGCATGTCGGAGATGGACGGAATCGAAGCGACAAGAGAAATCACCGCCGCGCATCCCGAAGTCCTGATCATCGCCCTGTCGGTTCACTCGGAAAAGGTTTTTGTCTCGGAAATGCTTCATGCGGGCGCCAAGGGATATTTGCCGAAAAACGCCGCTTCGGATGAGCTGATTATGGCTATCAAGGCCGTCGTCGCCGGAAAAGGGTATTTGAGTCCCCTGATATCCACCGGAGTCATCAGCGATTACGTCAGAAATCTCAAGGATAAAGACAAAAAGAAATCCGTGGAACTCACCGTGCAGGAAAGGGAGGTTCTGCGCCTGATTGCTTTGGGATTCAGTTCCAAGACCGCCGCCAGGAGAATGAAAATCAGCACCAGCACCGTGAACGCCTACCGCCGGCGCATGATGAAAAAACTCGACCTGGGCGGCATCGCCGACCTGACGCGCTACGCCATCGAACACAATGTCATCGAAGAGGATTGAGGGCGCGGCGAAGCGGTCCGTGACAGGCGGCCGGCAGCGTGTAGAAGGAGCGGTTTATCTTTAGAAAGTATTGTATGATCATGACAGGTATCGCCGTCGAGCGGAATAAAGCCTTCATCAAAATGCCCTAAGCGTCGACGAGGCGGGGGGCGATGCGTCGGAGAAGTTGTCTTGGACGCATGCCGTTTTTTCTCAATTCAAAAGCCGCGAAAAGTACGTGTCGGCCATTAACCGGTTGTGGGAAAAAAGCGAGGGAAAGTCGCCGCCGGACCGAAGATCAATCGGATCATCCGGCAAAGCGCCGCATCCGGTTTTATATGCGCGGATATTGAAAAATCACTCGCCGACTGGCTGGAACCCGAACGCATTGAATGTATATGTGACGCGAAACACGCTGAAATGATACGCTTGCCCATCCCAAAGGCATGTAATTCCAGATGGTAGTAGATGCGGAACTCGATGCAGGCAACAGGAAAAGCATTTCATGGGACGCCTAACTCACATAACCAACTTGATTTGCCATTATATTGGATATTGTATGCAAACTTGGTCCCGCGCAGGCTTGTTCGGGCACTCGGGATTTTTATTAAGAGGGGGGAACTGGTGAATATCACAACCAAAATTATCGCTTCAATGTTTCTTGTGGCGTGTTGCGTTTCCAGTGCGTATGCCACGACGAAAATAATCGCCAATGACGCACAGGAGTTCGACTTTTTCGGCACGTCTGTAGCAATCTCCGGCGATTACGCTATTGTTGGAGCTACGGGAGAAGATGCGGGTGGTTCTACCGCGGGCGCGGCCTATATCTATCACCGCACCGGTACAAACAGCTGGGGCGCCGGAGTAAAAATCGTCGCGGATGATGCGGGTGAATGGGATTATTTCGGCAGGTCCGTAGGGATCTCGGGCAACTACGCCATTGTGGGCGCTCACCTGGAAGATACAAAAGCTGATGGCGCAGGCGCAGCCTATATATTCTATCGAACCGATACAAATAGCTGGGATACGGGAACCAAGATCATGGCATCAGACGGAGAAAGCAGCGATCAGTTCGGTGTTTCCGTTTCGATATCGGGTGATTACGCCATCGTGGGGGCGGAGGGTGAAAACGGCGGTCCGGGTGATCCCAAATATGACGCCGGCGCTGCCTATATATTCCATCGCACCGATACAAACACCTGGGACTCGGGAACCAAGATAATGGCGTCAGATGCACAAGGAAATGACTATTTCGGATGCTCTGTTGGAATTTCGGGCAGCTACGCCATTGTGGGAGCTTATCAGGAAGATGAATTCGGATCCAGCGCCGGAGCGGCGTATATCTTTTCCCGCACCGGGGAAACCTGGGATGGAGGAACGAAGATCACCGCTTCAGACGCCCAGGCATCCGACCAATTCGGCTACTCCGTCGGAATCTCAGGCAGTTATGCCATCGCGGGTGCGTGGTATGAAGATACGGGAGGAAATAACGCCGGATCAGCTTATATTTATCGCAATACGGGAGCCAATATTTGGAATTCCGTCACAAAGATTCAAGCTTCCGATAAACAAGCCTCCGATTTCTTTGGCAAGTCCGTTTCCATCTCCGGCGATTACGCCATTGCGGGGGCCTATAGAGAAGGTTCTCAGGGAAACAACGCCGGCGCCGCCTATATTTTCGAGCGCACCGATCTGAACGCATGGGATACGCAGACAAAGATAGTCGCAAGCGATCCGGAAGCTGATGACAATTTCGGTTCAGCCGTCGCCATCTCCGGCAGCTACGCCATAGCGAGTGCTCCATACGAAACGAGCGCCGGGGATGTGGCCGGAGCAGCCTACATTTATTGCGGCGCCGATGCAGCGGTCGACCTTCTTTACTTTGAGGCGCAATGGGCTGATGAAGGAGCGATTTTAAGCTGGTTGACGGGAACGGAACTGGACTGCGGCGCATTTACAATACTGCGATGCCCTATGGTTGACGGGCAATCCTGCGATGACGGTGATTATGAGCAACTCGCCGACGTGGTTGTCCCTTGCGAGGATAGTGTTTCAGGCGCGGAGTACAATGTTTTTGATTTCAGCGCCGATCAAGGTTTCGATTATTCCTACATGCTTCGCGAGTACGAAACCACCGGCGGTGTCAACCACTATGGTCCGGCGTTATTGTATGCCGATAATGCCGATACTCCCGATGACGATATGGATTCGCCCGGTGATGATGAACCGGACCACGGCGATGACGATGGATATCTGGTTTTCGGAGCTGATTCGGCCGAAGACGGCGCTGATTCAGAAGCGGCCGATGAAGCCCTGCATGAGTCGGAAGGCGGTTGTGGCTGGTAGAACGGCGTTGCCCTAAACGAATGATTTGTCATTCGTCGCGAATTTCCGCCGCGCGGCTATCGGGCGGATTTCATCAATTCCGCTTGCCCGGCCCGATGGCCGAGGACGTTTTGGGCCTCCTCAAGGACCAGGATATCCTTGATTCGCTGCGAAGGTTGCGTGGTCGACGGTCGCTATTCTCTTCTCGTTATAATCCAAGAAGCGAGCGGATTTTCGCCGCGGCTTTGTGAAACACGGCGCCGTTCATGAATTCGTCGGGCCGCGGCTGGTCGGCGTCGATGGTCAGCTTTTCGATCACGCGCCCGGGGCGCGCGGTCAGCACGACGATCTCGTCGGCCAGGTAGATGGCCTCGGGCACGGAGTGCGTGATGAAAATCAGGGTCGTGGCGAGGCGGCTCCACATCGGCGAAAGCTCTTTGTAGAGTCGTTCCCGGGTCATCACGTCCAGGTTGGCGAAGCATTCGTCGAGAAGCAGAACATCCGGCTCCAGGGCCAGGGCGCGGGCGATCGACGCGCGGGAGCGCATGCCTCCGGAAAGCTGGCTGGGAAAGTAATCGGCGAACGGCAAAAGGCCGAAAAGTTCGAGAAGATACTCGACCCGTTTCATCGCGGTCTTTTTATTCACGCCGGCGATCTGAAGCGGAAGGGCGACATTCCCGCTCGTCGTGCGCCATTTCAGCAGAGCGTCGTGCTGCGGCACGAGCCCGAAAATTCGTTGCGCCCGGGCCTCGGGCGGCGCCAGATCCCCGAAGGTGATCCGGCCCGAGGCGGGAACGAGCAATCCGGCCAGAGCCTTGAGAATGCTCGTTTTGCCGCAACCGGACGGCCCCACAAGCGCCAGCCGTTTCCCGGACTCGAGTTGGAAGCCGACTTCATTGACAACCCGGAGAACGTCGCCGTCCCCATTGAGATATTCAATACTTAAGCCCTCGACGGCGATCAGTCGTTGATTCTTCTTAGGGTCTTTGATCTCCGAAACTGCGTCGGAGCAATCGCCTTTATCGAACATTGGCCATCTCCTCGAAACCATGCGTCGCCAGGTATCTCAACGGCAAGCCGACGACCGTATAAAAAAGGATTCCGGCGACCGCCGCGAAAAAAATCGCCGCGAACATCTGATCCGTTCTCAAGTCCCATATCGATTTGACAAAAATCGAACCGATGCCTTTGTCCGATCCCGCCAGTTCGGCGATGATCGCCCCGACGACGCTGATCGTCGAGGAAGTCTTGGCCGCCGCCATGGCGAACGGCAGCGAAGACGGAATGCGCACGGCGAAAAGAATCTGCGTGTTGGAGGCGCCGAGGCTGCTCATGTAATCCAGAATATCCGGCTCCACGGCGCGCAGGCCGACCAGGGCGTTGACCAGCATGGGGAAAAAGCATATCAGGCCGGCCATCAGGCATTTTCCGGCGATCCCGTTGCCGAACCAGATGATGAACAAGGGCGCCAGGACGACGACGGGCGTCGCCTTGACCGCCACGGCGCTGGCCAGTCCCAGATTCTCGACGATGGGAAAGCGAACGAAGACCAGCGCCAGGAGATAAGCGACCGCGTTGCCGATGGTGAAACCGATGATCGCCTCGAGCATGGTCGTCCATGTCATGGAGAGGAAATATCCCAAGTGACCGGTTAAAAAGGCCGTGTGAAAGACCTGACTCGGTAGGGGGATGAGGTAGGCGGGGACCTTCAGCAGCTTGAGGGTAAGTTCCGACAAGACGATGAGAATGGCAATAAGGACCAGGGCAATACCAATGCGACGGAGGACGCCGAGGACATCGCGGCGATGATTCTTTTTCATGGCTTTTCCTTTTTTCGCGGCTTGTTTCTGAGCGCGGAGGAAGGGGCGATGGAGCAATATTTTGTTTCGAGGTACTCATCCAGGCCCTGCCATCCGCCTTCCCGGCCGATTCCGCTCTGCTTCATTCCTCCGAAAGGGCATTCGACCGCCAAAGGCAGGCCGTCGTTGACGCCGACGATGCCGAAATTCAGCTGCTGGGCAACGCGGATCGCCCGGTCCATGTCCCGGGTGAACAAATAACCGGCCAGGCCGTAAGGGGTTCGATTGGCCCGGCTGACGACGTCCTCCTCCTTGTCGAACGCCAGGAGAGGAATAACGGGGCCGAAAGTCTCCTCCCGGCAAACCGTCATATCGTCGTGGGCATTGTCCAGAACCGTCGGAGAAAAGAAGAGTCCTTTCTCGCAATCGGAGATCATTTTCCTGCCGCCGCCGCACAGGCATCGGGCGCCGCGCCGAATCGCGTCTCTGACATGCGCCTCGACTTTATCGAAAGTCGGGCGATCGATGAGCGGCCCGATATCCGAGTCCGGCGCCATGCCGTCCCCGACGCGCAACATCGAAACCTTCTTCAGCAGACGATCGCGGAATTTATCGTAAATCGTCCGGTGGACATAAACGCGGTTGGCGGCCAGGCACGTCTGGCCTGAATTGCGGAATTTTGAAACGATCAGTTCCCGTACGGCGGTCTCCAAATCCGCGTCCTTGAACACGATAAACGGAGCATGACCGCCCAACTCGAGGGATATCTTTTTAATTCTGTCGCCGGCGCCGGCGGCGAGTCTGCGCCCCACGTCTCGGGAGCCGGTAAAGGTTATCTTGGCAAGAGCGTCGTTGCGAACGAACTCTCGTCCGACGGCGGCGGGCTTCGACGTCGTCACGAGATTCGCCGCGCCGGGGGGCAGGCCCGCATCCGTGAATACTTCGAACAATCCGACGGCCGACAGCGGAGTCTGCTCCGCCGGTTTGAGAATGAAGGTGCAGCCGGCCGCCAGAATCGGGGCGATTTTTCTTGCAGCGATCATCAAGGGCAGATTCCAGGGCGTGATGACGCCGACGACGCCCATCGGTCGGCGCCAGACCAGCCGTTGCCTGCCGCTTCCGTCCGGCGCCATGATCTCGCCGTAAGCCCGGCGTCCCTCCTCGGCGAACCAGCGGAAATATTCGGCGGCGAGCGCAACTTCCGCCAGCGACTCTCGGCGCGGCTTTCCGGACTCGCGCGTGATGAGGGTCGCCAGCGATTCACGCCGCTCGATCAGAAGAGACGCGCAATTTCGCAAAAGCTCCGCCCGGTATTTGGCGCCGGCCTTCGACCATCCGGGAAACGCCCCGCTTGCGGCGTCAATGGCGCTGACGGCGTCTTCGGAGCTCGCGTTTGAAATGGAGGCCAATCGGCGGCCGTCAGCCGGGTTTTTTACTATAAAACGCCGGCCGTCGGCGGCCGGACGCCAGGAACCGTCGATGAACAAAGAGGCGTTGCGAATCGGTGTCACGGGCCAACTCCGTCGGCAGATTGATTTTCATCAAAGTCAAAGACCTGAAGGACATGAAATTCCGGAGCCAACGGCTGATCGATGCCCAGCCATCGGCGGTGCGTCTCGCCATAATTGAATTCCTTGAATTTCGCTTTCCATTGATCGGGATGACGGTACCGGCACGGAATTCTCCCGGCGCCGCCCAGGACCTGGGCGAACCACCAATCCCAAAACGAGTTGTACAGGAGTTGATCTTTATCACTCCAGTCCATCCAGACGGCTGAGATCGGATTCTCTTTGATGATTCGTGAAACTTCCCGGGACGGCGCGTCCTCGCGCTTTACGCCGACGGACGACTCGATGATGACGATTCGCCCGGCGTTTTGCGCGGCGATGTCCGCGATCACCGCATCGGGATCGTTCGTATGGTGAAGGACGTTCAGCACCAGGACCGTGTGGACGGGATCATGGAACAAAGGCTCGCCCCGGCCGGGTTTCGCGCGTTTCCATGGAAGGGATTCGGCTTTAGGGCTCAGACGCCGCTGGAGATCGCAAAGGAATACTTGAATTCCACGGCGACGAAGCGCCACTCCGACCTCGCCGTCGCCGCATCCGAAATCGAGAATGTTCGGGCCTTTCGCGTGGAGTTTCGTCTGCTCGGCCATGCGGCGGGCTCGGTCGGGAAAACGCGCGCGAAGGTTGTCGATGACGCCTTCTTCGTCCAGCATTTTTGCGCAGGATCGACTCATGGCCAACGTCGGTCCGCCTTCGGAAACCCGTCGGAGCAAACCGGCGGCGAGACGCTGCGCCGTAAGCCGGTTCGCGCGCCCTCGCTTTGTCAGAATGCGCATTAACTGTTCGGCGACAGTCGAACGCACCGCAGGTCTCCTGTCGATTTCCCGTAGAGACGGTCTCCGACGGCCGATTCGAGGTTCAGGCATTGATCACTTACTCCGGGATGTTTCGCATCTCCTCGCGCGACGCGGCGACTTCCACGATGTACGTGAATCCCTGAACGTCGAAGAACCGTTTCACGAATGAGCGGATTTCTTCAAGAGCGTCAGTCAACCGGTCTCGTTCGATGTGGAAGACCGTAAACGACCGGAAACCCTCGTGCATGAAAACGAAAAAGTACGGCTCCGACGCCTGAATGTAATCCGGCCAGTCAAAGCCGCCGTCGACAAGGCGCCGGCCGATTTCCGCGGCGCTTTCCGTGGGAAAGGAAAGCGCCATTTTCACGACGGCGCCGTCTTCGCCCGGCGCCGGTTTTTCCATCCGGCCGTCTTGCCCGATAAGCGCCATGAACTCGTTTGAGTCGAGTCCCACGTCCACGATGTACGTGAAGCCCCGTACGCCCATGTATCTTTTCGGATATTCCCGAATCGCCGAAAGCGCCTCGGAAGCGCGGTCTTCGTCGATTTCGAAAATCGTCAGTTCCCGCAGGCCCTCGTTGAGAAAACGAAAGTACATGGGACCGATCGCCCTGACGCCTTCCGGCCAGACGACGTCCGCTTCGTATCGCGCGGCCATCGCGCGGGCGCTTCCCGTGGGAAAGGCCAGAACACATTTGACAATCATCGGACTCCTCCTTTTTTCCCGCCGTTAATCCAGGATGAATTGATCCATGGTATTTTCCAGGCAAGGCTCTTTAAGACAACTGCATGACGGATCCATCCCGAGCGTCCGCCAGGTTTTCATGTTTTCCTTGCAAACGCTGATCTCCTGGTCCGGGTTGTGTTTTCTGATTCTGTCGATCATCGTCCGGAAGATTTTCATTCTTTGCTCGAACGGCAGTCGAAACTTCGCGCGGTCTTCTTTGGGAAAATCGTAACCGAAGAGATCGGAATTCGGAAAACGTTCCTTCGCCGTTCGAATCAATCCGTCCTCGTCGAAGCGCAGCGAGGCCACGACCATGGTGTGCGGGCGTATGCCGTACCGGACGTAAATCGAGTCGATTAACCGGGTGTAATCCTTTTCCCAACCTTCGTACGGCACGATCGGGTCGACGCGGAACCGGATCACGTATCCGGCGTCCTGAAGCTCCCGCGCTTTCTGAAGACGCAGATCCGAACTCGCCGTGCCGTGCTCGTAGGCGCGCGCCGCATACGGGGTGTTGATGCTCCATCCCGGGCGGAATCGCTCGGTCGCCCAGGGATAGCGCGCCGCCGCCTCGATCAAGACCCTGATGTCGTCGCCTTTCGTTCCGAGTTTCACCGTGGATTTCGCAAAGACATCGTCGCCGAGATGGGGCGCGAGAAATTCGACGAAATGCGTCGCTTCCTCCAAGCCGAGGGAGTCCATGAGAACGCCCATCTGGAAGCGCGTCTCCAATCCGGCGGTCATGCGTTCCCTTGCGATATTCTTCATGTCGTCGAGGATGTCCTCGTAGTTCACGTGCAACTTCATGTAGGAGGAAACGTCCTTGTCCCAGATGTGCTCCTGCAAAAAGCAATATTGGCAATTATAGATGCAACCGTTGACCATGACGTTGATGTTGAAGAAACCGTGGCAGACCATGCCTTTGGAGTCGGTGAATTTCTCGACGGATTTTTGTTTTTCGGTCTGCCCGATGACCAGAAACCGTTTTCCCGCGCTGATCGCGCTCGGCGTTTTTCTCTCCTTTTCGATCTGCGCCCGGGGGAATGCCTTCTGAAAATGGCGATCGATGGTTTCCGCGGTCAAATCGGAGGCGAAATGAACGTCCGCATCGGGAAAATGCGACAAGACGCCATCGACTCGTTCGGGAAAACGATGGTGCGCCTGTTCGTGAACGAGGACGAATCGAATGGCGCTCGACGCGCGGCGAACGGCAGAATGATTTGTCATGTTGTCTTCCTCTTAATTTGCTGAACCACTTGCGATTCTTGCTGATCCAGGACGAGTTTCTCGTGTTGGGACTGCATGCGCTCATCCGCGTAGCGCCAATCGGCGAGAGAGCCGGCGTCGCGTTTGGCGATGGCGCGGATTTCCCTGACCTCCCATAACGTCAGGCCGAGTTGAGAAGCCAGTTCCTCGTCGCCGAGTCCGGCGACCGGCCGGCCGTTTTCCCTGATTTGCAAGGCGGTGCTATTGGCCAGGATCACGTCCTTGCAGCGTCGATAGTTTTCGACCGTGACAACGCCGGTTTTTGTGATGCCGGGAACATGCATGGGATAAACTCCTAGCGCAACTCGATGTTTTCTTTACCGACCGGACAAGCGTTGATGCATTGCCAGCAGGTGCCTCTTCCTTCTATGCCGCTCCAATACAGATCGTACAGACAACGCTGGAATTCGGTGCCGTAGAGGATCATTTTCCGTTTCGCCGCATCCTTCTCATCGAAAATCGTCTCCAGGGATTTGGTGAATCGCTCGATGTGGGAAATGAGGGCATACGGCATGCAGCGAAGTTGATCGTAAACACTGCGGACGATCTCCCTTCCCTGTAAATCGCCGGAAATCGCACCGGCGGGGCAGGCGGCCAGGCAAGGCGTGATACGTTCCTTTTTCCATTGCGCCAGACACGTGGGATGGGGGCAGGGATTATTCGTCAGCGGCTCGTCCGCCGGCAGGGGTGCGGTTGTGACAATGCCGGAATAAAAAACGCGGGGTCCGAATTGAGGATTGATAATCAGGCTGCTCAACGCCCGACAGCCCAGCCCCGCAGCTTCGGCACAGGCTTTGAGACTGATGTTGGGATCGAAATCGCCGGTTGACGGCAGTCCGGCAAGGCTTGTGGTGAAATAACCATATCTGGATTCCAGTATCCGGGATATATTCGCGTTCACGGCAAAGATGCGTTTCATGCCGTGGTGTGCAGAAATGGACTGCACCGTGACATCGGGTGCAAGCGTCGACCCGGCGGAAAAAAGGGTGAATCCAAAAACAATGACTGATTTCGCCCCTCGCAGAAAATCCTCGGGGCGATGACCGACTGGAGTGCGTTTATTCACCTCCTCGATGGACGCAACGCCGAAAACCAAGGCGCCGTGTTCCCGCACCAATGCCTGAACTTCATTTTTCATTTCCGTCATTGACGAAAGGGGAAACTCCCGGAAATCTGAACCGGGAACGTCGTTTCGAGGGTGAAGCCTGACCTGGGAGTCCTGACTGGATTTCACCATGACTATCCTCCAAAGCGGTTGCTGTTATTCCAGGACGAATTGGTCCATCGTGTTTGCCAACAGCGGCTCGGCCAGACAGCATTTCCCCGGGTCCAGGTCCAGCGTCCGCCATGTTTTCACGTTTTCCTTACAAACGCCGACGACCTGCTCGGGACGATGCCGGCGAATACGGTTAATGACTGTTCGCAGGAGTTCCATGCGCTGAACGAATGGAATGCGATATTTGGCGCGATCCTCTTTCAGGAAGTCGCAGGAGAACAGGTCCGAGTTCGGAAAACGCTGTCGTCCGGTCTCGATGAGGTCCGGCTCATCGAAACGCAAAGAGGAAACGAAGACAACGTCCGGCCGCAGGCCAAATTCCCCGAAGATCATATCGACAAGATCCGTGTAATCCGTTCGCCAATTCCTATAGGGAACCATCGGATCAATGCGAATGGTCACTTTATAGCCGGCATCCTGGAGTTGTCTGGCCGCGGCGAGCCGCTGGCGGGTTCGGGCCGTGCCGATTTCATAACGATCCGCCGCGTAAATGGAGTTGACGCTCCAGCCCGGAAGGATCACGCGCGTAGCCCATGGGTATTTCGCGGCGGCGACCAGCAAGGCGTTGATGTCGTTTCCTTTGGACCACATGTCGATGTTCGATCTCGCGAAATCGCTGTCGCCCAGGCGCGGCGCAAGAAATTCGAGAAAATGCGTGACCGGCTCGAAACACAGGTAGTCCAATAGAATGCCCGTATGAAAAAGCGTCGCCTGGCCGGCATCGAGCCTTTGTCGCGCCAACTCGCGCATCCGGTCCGCGATGTCCTCATAATTGACATTCAAGCGGATGTGCGAAGAAACGTCCTTATCCCAGATGTGTTGCTGAAGGAAGCAGTATTGACAGTTGTAAACGCAACCGTTGTTCATCACCATGATGTGGAAGAAGCCGTGACAGACCATCCCCTTGGAGTCGATGAACTTTTCGACGCCTTTTTCACGTTCCGCCGATCCGATGACGAGAAAGCGCTTGCCCGCGCTGACGGCCGAGGCGGTTTTCTTTTGGTCGGTGATCTCCGCGGCGGGATAGGCCGCCTTAAGACGATGAGCGATGGTTTGATCGCAAAAGTCATCCGTTATTTCAGGCTTAACGTCGGGAAATGACTTCAGGATGTCCGCGCAACGATCGGGAAACCGCGCCAAAGTCGCACCGTCGATCAGGATATGCTTTATCGTCTGGCAGGGCAGCCGGGGACGCGTCGCTTCCATAGTATGACATCTCATGTTGGAATACGGCGGGCGCCGTTGGCGCCCGCCATTATTTGTTTCGATGCCTTCGATCATTCATGTGGCGGCAAGACGAATCCGGCTCCCAACGGTTGGGCCGGCTTGCCGTAAATTTCCTCGCAAAAACGATTGGTGAAGATATCTTCCGGCGCGATCTTCTTGTCGATGACGCCGGCTTCAAAGAACATATCGAGCTGCTCTTTCCAACGATCGTACTCCATCCATCCCCAACGGCCGTCGGTGCGCTCCATGTAGGGCCGGATGGTATTTGCAATCTCGACTTCCTCCTCTTTTTTCAACGTCGGTGTGAGAAGCGTGATCTCGTCAATGGCTTTCTCCGGCTCGGCCCACGTGGCCTGCCACGCGTCGAAGAAGCCCTGGATAAAGGCTTTCACGGCCTGTGGGTTCTCCTCGGCGTACTTTTTCGTCGTAAACAGGATGTTGCCGTAATTGGTGACGCCGAAATCGATGGAGCGGAGCAGACGGAAAGGAATGTTGCGATGACGCAATTGCGTCGCGCCGAGGTTGTTGTACGTGGGATTGATGTCGACCTTGTGAGCCAGCCACAGCTGATATTGAGCCTTGTTGACGATCTCGGTGACCTTCGACCGATCGAATCCGAGTTTCTTTGAGAGAATCAGGTATTCGTAATAACTGTTGTGGCCGGGAATGAGCTTGAATCGTTTTCCGACGAAATCCGCCGGCGATGTGATTCCGCTGTCCGGATGGACCAGATAACCGATCGGTGTGATTTGCATCTCGGCGGCGATGGCGACGAGGGGAAGGCCTTTGGAAATGGCGATGGCCAGTTCGTCCGGACCGGTCGAACCGAAGGTGTCGGAGCCGCTGGCCACCATCTGCGTGGCGATGATTCCCGGTCCGCCGGAATTGACTTTCACGTCCAGTCCGTGCTTTTTCCAGATCCCCCATTTTTCGCCGATGATATCGCCGGCGTAATTGCCGTAGGGCACCCATTTCATCCGAAACGAAACCTGGCCGAGGTCAGGACTCGCGTCCGACGGGGCAGCCGCTTCCGGCTCTTGGGGGCCGGCGTCCGGCTGTGTTTTGGAGCAACCGGATAGTAGGAATAATAAAGAGAAGGCGAGAGCTGCAATAAACGTCGCGAGGACGACTTCTCGTTGACGGATGGATTTCATGATTATCCTCTCCTTTCCTGCCGGTGGATTGTTTCGAGCGGTTTAGTACTTGAATTCGGCGCTGAAATAGAACATGCGATCGGGATCCATGTCCGCCTCCTCGCCCTCGTCGTCGATCACTTTCGCCGTGTAGCTCGTCTGCCGGAAATTGGGGCACAGGCGCAAGTATTTGATGGGCTCGAACCAGACGCCGGCAATCATGAGTTCCGTCTCGTCCTGATAACCCAGCCCGGTGCTTTCATCGTTTTCCGTGTTCGGATCGAAGCTGTCGTAGCGCGCAACGAGGCCGTAGCGAGTGAAAGCATAGACGTCCGCCCACACCGACAACAGAGTCGACGTGTATTCATCAATCTGCGGATCGGTCGGGCTCTCCTCTTCTGCGCCGAACGTTCGCGTGCTCTGACCGTATTCCCCGTTGACCGAAAATCCCCAGGTTTTTTCCGCGTCGCCCGCGTACTGGTAGGACAAAATCGCGTCCCAGACCGTATTGCTCTCCCGCGGTTTGTGATTGCTGACGCGGTTCAGCTTGTAGAATCCGGCCAGGTGCAGGCCGCTGAGCGCCGAAACCTTTGGGAACGGATTGAAGTGGGCCTGCGCCTCGATGGCTTTGCCGCTGTCGGTTTCCTTGGTCGCTTTCCCCTCGCCGTTGACCACGTCCACGCGCCATCCGCCGAATCCGGCCGGGAACACGCCGTCCATCCCTATGCCCAGGTCGCCGTATTGCGCGAAACCGTATTTGTAAAGCCCCATGTGATCCACGTAGCGGTAACGCCAATAGTTATTGTGCTGCTTGCTCATGGCGCCGGAGACGATGCCCAGGTCCAAGGCGAAATAAGGGCTGAACTGATGGCGAAAGTAGGCGTAGGTCAGCCAGACATCAAACCGCCCCGTCCGGTTCTGCTGCAACTGGGCCGAGTCGACAACCGAAATCGTCTGCGTTTCGTCGTTCGGATCGGGGATTTCCCGCGTGGTCGTGACCAACTTGGTCGCCTCGGCGCGTTTGCTGTCCAGAACCACGCGCACGCTGGATTTGTCGGAAAGGAAGGCATCCAATCCGATCCAGGTCTGCGTAAATTCAGTGCCGTTGTAATCGTTGTTCTGGTGCCGTGTGTCCCAGTCGGGATAATCCGAAAAATTATAGCTGTAATTCGCAAAAATTTGCGCCCACGGTTTGAAACGAATTTGCGGCTCTTCCGAATACGCCATCGTTGCCGAAACTACGAACACCATAATCGCCACAGCCATTGAAACACCAATTTTGTTCATGTCGGTCCTTTCCTTTTCGCGGGGATCGCCCCGTAGCGTTTAAGAAGATTTTACGAATATTCTAAACAGAGCAAATTTTACTCATAAGTGAAATACCAGCATCTGATCATAAATGCAATAATTGATTTCACTATTGATGTAATAATATTCTCTTGCCGCTAATGAGACACAGTGATACACTCGCGTGAGACAGTCGGGAGACATGATGAAGATACTTTTTCTTTGCGCGAAAAATGCGGGGGCGGCGTGGATGGCCCAGCGGATTGCGAATCCGCTGTTGGGAGAAGGCGACGTGGCGTTCGGCGCGGCCACGCAGCCAGAGCAAGTCGATCCGAAGGCGGCGGCGATCATGCGAAAGGCCGGGGCCGACGTATCCGATACGCGCATCCCGGCCCTGGGCGATCTGGGCAGGCTGGATTTCGACCTCGTGATCACGCTGTGTGAAAAAGCCCGTGAGCACGGCGTCGCGCTGCAGGAACTCGACGCCGCCGGAAAGAAAAAAAACGAGGCGTTAAACTCTGTATTCGTCGGGGCGCCGATTCACATCCACTGGCCGCTGGATCGGCTCATCGAAGGGATGCAACAAAAGCGACGCAGTTCCGAAGCTTACCTCAAGGCGCGCGAGGAGATCGAGAAGCGCGTGCGGGCGATGCTCGATGAGGATTATTTCGCCGCGCTCAAAGAACAGCGAAGGCGTTTCGATCAACTGGCCGATCTCATGGACGACGGCCTTTTGGCCCACGACGATTCCCGCATCATTTTTATGGTCAACAGAAAGGCGGAACAGATCACCGGTTATGCGCGCGAGGAGATTTGCGGCAGGGATTGCCACGAGGTTTTCGCTCCGGGCGGTCTGTGCGGAAGCCAATGCCGTTTCAAGGATTCTTTGCCGGACACTACGGACAGGCAGGAGTATGAGATTCTCATCACCGACAAGCAGGGCGTGGACAAGCGGCTGAAAATGAGCGCTTCGCCCTTCGTCATCGACGAAAGCAAGCCTAAGGGCGTTCTGGCGGTCATGCGGGATATGACCGAGGTGGAGAAGCTGCACCTTGATCGGGAGATGAGGCACACTTTTCACGGCATGATCGGCGTGTCGGAAGCGATGAGCAAAATATTCGACACGATAAAGACCGTCGCCGCATCCGAGTATTCGGTGCTGATCAGCGGGGAAAGCGGCGTGGGCAAGGAACTGGCCGCCCGCGCGATCCACGCCGAAAGCCGCAGAAGCGGCGGGCCCTTCGTGCCGGTCAACTGCGGCGCCTTGCCGGAAAGCATTTTGGAAAGCGAACTGTTCGGCCACGTGCGCGGCGCGTTCACCGGCGCCATCCGGGACAAGAAAGGGCGATTCGAACTCGCCGACGGCGGCACGCTCTTTCTGGACGAGGTCGGCGAGCTGCCGCTAAGTTTTCAGGTCAAATTGCTGCGTGTGTTGCAGGAGCAAAGCTTTGAAAGGGTGGGCGGCGAAAAGCGCGTCCACGTAGACGCACGAATCCTCAGCGCCACGAACCGCGACTTGCGCGAATTGATCGCCGGCGGCTATTTCCGCGAGGATCTGTATTACCGGCTGTGCGTGGTTCCCATAACGCTTCCGCCCTTGCGCGAGAGGGTGGAGAGCCTGCCGTTTCTCGTGGATCACATCCTCGACGAGATCAAAAAGGATACCGGCCTCAGGCGCCTGGCCGTTTCACACGAGGCCATGGATATGCTGCTGCGTTTTGCGTGGCCGGGAAATATCCGGGAGTTGAAAAACGCCTTGCAGTTCGCCTCGATCCACTGCGGCGAAGGCGCAATAAAACCGGAGCATCTTCCACCGGAAGTTCGCCTGCGCGTAAAAGCGACTGAGGCAACGACTCCGCCGGTGAGAGAACCCGGACGATTGCGCCGGAGGAAACTGACCCGGGAATCCCTGGCGGCGGCCCTCGATAAAACGAAGGGCAATAGGGTTCAGGCGGCGAAGTTGCTGGATGTGGGTCGCGCGACGCTGTATCGTTTTTTGAACGAAAATCCTGATCTGGCGGCGAAATACTCGTATAATGATACATGATGAGACATGTCTCTTTATGAAATGGCATCTTCTGTGATTTCATAAGTTATAGAAATGATTGATGAAACATGTTATTCTGAGAAGTGTCTTGTACGATATGTCTCATTGATTTGCATTGGAACACTTCAAATGATACACTCAATCTCATGTGAGTGACGGCAGAATTAAGAAAGAATTCTCCTAATTCATTGGATTCATTGGCAAAGAATTAATTCCGTCCTGATTGGCACGGGTATTGCGAGTAGAGTGTGGCAGACAGGCAATCCAAGATCAGGAGATTTCATGGAAGGCAACGAAAAAGCGCAGGAGAAAGCCAATGAGAATCTCCTTCGGACGATACGCATGACAAAAGAAATGCTGGCCCTTGCCGATGAAGGAGATCGAGACCGATTGGACGACTCCTGCGGCATCCTTTACGGCATACTGCGCGACGCGGCGTACAGGCTGCGTAAGCAGGCCGAAGAGGAGTGCGACAAGCACAGGCAGGGCGGCAAATGGAATGACAAAATCAATTGAGAAAGGAAAGGACTGAAAACATGAGTTTGAAAGGCAGCAAAACCGAGAAGAATCTGCTCACCGCATTCGCCGGGGAATCCCAGGCGCGCAACCGCTACACCTACTACGCGTCCAAGGCCAAGAAAGAGGGCCTGGTGCAGATGTCCGCGATCTTCGAGGAGACGGCGAATCAGGAAAAAGAGCACGCCAAAAGGCTTTTCAAGTTCCTGGAAGGCGGAGACGTTGAGATCGTCGGCGCGTTTCCCGCGGGCATGATCGGCAGCACCGTGGAAAACCTGGCCGCCGCCGCCGCCGGTGAAAACCACGAGTGGACCGAGATGTATCCCGAGTTCGCCAAGACCGCGCGCGAAGAAGGATTCGTGGACATCGCCGCCGTGTTCGACGCCATCGCCGTTGCCGAAAAGCAGCATGAGAAGCGCTACAACGAACTCAAGGCGAATATCGAGGCCGGCCGCGTATTCAAGCGGGGCGACGCGGTGATCTGGCGCTGCCGAAACTGCGGATATCTGCATGAAGGCACGGAAGCTCCCGTGAAATGCCCGGCCTGCGATCATCCTCAGGCGCATTTCGAACTGCTCGGCGAAAACTGGTAATCGACGAAAGGGGTACATGGCTATGGGCGAAAAAACGAAAGCGAACCTGAAAAAAGCATTCCAGGGCGAATCCGAGGCATACTTCCGCAACAGGGCTTTCGCGGATGTGGCCGAAAAAGAGGAACTGCCCCAGATCGCCAGGTTGTTTCGAGCCATGGCCGAAGCGGAGGCGGTTCACGCTCTGAAAATGTTGAAGCTTCGCGGCATCGTCAAAGACAGCGAGGCCAATCTGGAGCGGGCGTTTTCCACGGAGAACATCGCGCAAAGCGCTTATCCGCAATTGATCAAAGACGCCGAGGAAGAAGAGGAAAAGGCGGCGTCCATCACTTTTTCCCAGGCAAGGGATGTCGAGGAGTTTCACGCCTCGCTGTATCAAAAGGCGATCAACGACATGATGGGCGACCGCGTGTCCGAATATCAAGTCTGCACCGTTTGCGGATATATCACCGACGGCGAAGCGCCCGATAATTGCCCGGTTTGCCGGGCGCCGAAAGAAAAATTCAAAAAAGTGGTCTGATAAAAAAACTTCAGACGCGTCGCAGATTCGTTAGAGAGCCGTAAAAAGAAAGAGCTTGAGCAAAGTATAACGCTTAAGAAAAGGAGACGACCATGAAAATCACAGCCAAAGCCGCGAGAAAAAGAGAAGGTTTATCCCGATACATCCGGCTTGGGTGCCCTTTGACAAAGAGCAACTCCAAGTGGTGCTACGGCATGTGTAAACCGGTCAAAGGCCTGGGTTTTTGCGGACGTGTCGCGCCGCATGCCATCGAAGGAAGAACGCAAAAGGCCATTCGTTTGCACAAGGAAAGCAAAAAGGCTGATGAAAAATCCTGCGAGTGCGAGCGCCGGTAGGCCTGCTGCAATATAACGTGAGATTCTTTACATCACGTTCATGAAAGTTTGAATCACCTTTCGAGTTTGTATAAATTCGAAACGTAAAAATAAAGACAACAGGGAAGCGCAATATTAACAACTCGAGTTTCATACTCGGGAAAAGGAGAGCAAAATGTCGCATCACACCACCGAAGCCAAAGTCAATCTTCTCAACGAATGGTTGGTCGCCGAAGACGACACCATCGCCATGACCACGAAAATCAGCGGATCCACGGATAACGACACAATCAAGATTTTCATGGACATCATCAGGACCGACTCGGCCAAGCACAAAAGGATCCAGGAATTCCTCAAGAGCGCCATGACGGTCAAAGCGCCGTCCCTGGATTTCGGGCAGATCGCCGAAATCTCCGCCATGATCAACGATCATCTGGCCCTCGAACAAAAGACCGTCGACCTGGGCAAGCAACTGGTCGCCGAAGAAAAACTCCCGGTCATCAAGGAACTGTTCGAATATTTGCTGGAAGATGAGGAAAAGCACGTTCGCCTGCTCAATTCCCTGGCTGCGTTCAAGGAATACGCGCAGAAAAACACCTGATCCCAATATCGAACCATCATACGGAAATAATCGCAAAGCGGCCTGTTCGACAAAAAAGGTCAAAAGGGGACGATCATGCAAATCAACAGACAAAAAAATCTGGTGGAATTTACACCGGAAAACGATACGGAAACCAAGAGTTTGGAGGCCCTGTGGAAGCTCATGGTGGACTGCGTGAAATTCAATAAAAAACTCGTGCCCGTCGGCGAATACATCCCGTCCAAACGAAACCTGGCCAGATTCCAGGTGGAAGGCGAGATAGACGAGCATGCGCCGGTTTACGTAGGCGAAGACACCACGGTCTACTGCAGCACATGCAACAAGTATTTCCTCGTGAAAAAAGGCGAGCAGGTGCCGCTTTGCTGCGGCAGAACCATGGAATCTCTGGACTAAAGGAAGTTTCCGGGGGACTTCCTCGTCGGATGGGCGATGAAAGACTCCGATAAACTTTTTCGGGGAAATCTGGTATCGTGGAAAAACATTGGGCAAAAAAGCAGTATATAAAGTTGAAAGGAGTTGCGAAGATGGCTGAAAGGTCTCAGGTTTACAAGTGCGAGATTTGCGGGAATATCGTCGAGGTGCTTCACGGCGGAAAAGGGCAGCTGGTATGCTGCAACAAACCCATGAAGCGTTTTGAGGAAAACACCGTGGACGCCGCGAAAGAAAAGCACGTTCCCGTGGTCGAGAAAATCGACGGCGGTTACAAAGTCAGCGTGGGCAGCGTAGCGCATCCCATGGAAGACAAACATTACATCGAGTGGATCGAGCTGATGGCCGGCGACAAAGTTTACCGCCAGTACTTAAATCCCGGACAGACGCCGGAGGCGACTTTCCTGATCGACGCCGACAACGTGACGGCTCGCGAGTACTGCAACCTGCATGGTTTGTGGAAAGCATAAAATCGGCGCGTTGGTCATTTGATGAATGCACGAAGCCTTGCAAGGATATAATGAAAATCGGCATGGCTTCGTGTGTTTATTTATTCGCGGTTTCAGGGCGGGGATTGTAAAGCGGCAAATGTGGGATAAATAATGTGGGATAAATAAGGATAAATCATGGAACGATTAGCGGATCTGTTGATCAAACCGGAAAAATGGTCCGGCCTCGTCATGGGCAACGACGCGTTGGTTCGCGCCATGTTCGAGTCAGGCGTCAAAGTAGCGACTACGTATCCCGGTTCGCCGACTCCGGAAATTGCCGCGGCGATCCTGTCCGTCCCGGAAGATCAGCGCCCTTTGGTTTTCCAGTACAACACGAATGAGAAAGTGGCTTTGGAAGTGGCCTTCGGCGCGGCGGTCAACGGACGTCTGTCGTGCGTGTTTTTCAAATCCGTCGGATTGAACGTCGCTTCCGATTCGGCGGTCCAGCTTCCGATGATGAATATTATCGGGGGCATGGTCGTGGTCATCGGCGACGATCCCGGAGCGAATTCCTCCCAGAACGAGCAGGACAACCGGCACTTTTCACGCATGAGTTATATGCCCATGTTCGAGCCGGCCACGCCGGCGGAAACGTATTCGATGTTTCTGGAGGCTGCCGAGCTTTCGCGAAAGATGAAGATGCCGATTCTGTTTCGCATGACAACGCATGTCTGCCACGCAAGGCAGAAAGTGGATTTCGGAACGTTCGATCCGGCGCCGCCGGACTGGACGCCTAAATTCGACTCCAAGGCCAACGGCCCGTACTTCCCAATAGCCGCGGACGTCTTCCCGCTGAAAACGATGGCCTTGGAAAGACTCGATCGAGTGCGGGAATATGGCGAAACCTCGACATCCAATGTCATTTATTCCCCTAACGGTTCAGAGCCGATTAACGGCAAACGCCTGGGAGTTGTTTCCGCCTCGATGCCCGCCATGGCCGTTTTGGAAAATTTCCATGAATCGAAAAAGCCGCTGGACCTTTTCAAACTGGGAATTTCTTATCCGCTTCCAAATGACAAAGTGCTGGATTTTCTGCGCGGCCATGATGAGGTGCTGATTATCGAGGAACTGGATCCGGTTATGGAAAACGAAATCAAATCCATGGCCTGGGACGCCGGCGCGCATTGCAAAATATTTTCGAGAAAGCAGCGTGCGGATTTCATGGGTGAACTGGGGCCGGATAGAACCTGGAGAATCCTTTCCGAAACGTGGCCGGATGTATTCGCGGAGCGGAAACCGCATGAGGTGCAAAAATCCCTAAATCCGCGCATCCCGCAGATGTGCCCGGGTTGCGGGCACCGGGCGGCTTTTTACGGAGTGAAAAAATCCCTGCCGGAAAACGCGATTACCGTGGCCGATATCGGCTGCCATTCGTTGGGCTACTACTCCCCGTACAATATGGGGGAAGTCCTTTTGTGCATGGGTCATTCCAACGGCACCGCCGCCGGGATGAGCATCGGCAATGAAACGCGAAAAGTCGTCTCGTTTATCGGCGACTCGACGTTCTTCCACGCGGGATTGCCGGCGGTGATCAATGCCGTTTTGTACGACTACGATTTTACGCTGGTGGTCATGGAAAACGGCACGACGGCCATGACGGGACATCAGCCCCATGCGGGCTCCGGAGAAATCGGCGATGCGATTCCTATCCAAAGCGTTTTGGAAACTCTGGGCGTGAAGTTTATCAAAAGAGTCGATGCCTATAATCAAAAAGCGCTGCAGGAGGCGATGAAAGAGGCCATGGATCACAAGGGCTTTTCCGTGGTCATCGCCTCGCATCCCTGCATGTTGAAATTCACGCGGGAGCAAAGAAGGAAAGGCAAGGCCAATAAAAGAAAGATGCACGTTCAGGACAACTGCAACCGCAGCTACGAGTGCCTGCGCGAGTTTGCTTGTCCTTCCTTCGCCGTGCAGGACGACGGGAGCGTGGTCGTCAATGAAGAACTGTGCATCGGCGACGGCTCGTGCATGTCCACGTGCCCGGTCAATGCCCTCAAATTTTCCGAGACGGAGTAAGCCGTGGATAAAATGAATATCTATCTATGCGGAGTCGGCGGCCAGGGAATCGGGTTGTTGTCCGAAGTGATGATACGCTCCGCCATGGAGGCCGGCTACAAGGTTTTCGGCGCGGACACGCACGGGCTGGCGCAACGCGGAGGAACCGTCGTATCTCATCTTCGCATCGGCGACGGAGTATTTACGCCCATCGTTCCCGAAGGCCAGGCCGACATCGTTTTGGCTCTTGAGAGAATTGAAGGCCTGCGGGGATTATTGAAAATGCTTAAACCCGGCGGGACGGTTTTGTATTACGATACGGCGCAGCAGCCTATTGCGGTTCGGACCGGGGTCGACGCATATCCGACCGGCGATGATGTTCAAAAAGCCGCCGAGGCAATCGGCACCAAAGCCGTGCCGGTGCGCCTTGAGGATCTGCCCGACCCGCGCATGCAGAATGTGGCGGTTCTGGGACGCTTTGCGTCCTTGGGACTTATCGAAGGGATGGATTCGAGCATCATCGAAAAAGTGCTTCAATCCGTTGTTCCTCCAAAAGTCGTCGATGCGAATTTGAAAGTTTTTCAGGCGGCTTATAGCTCCAATGACGTTGCGGGCAAACGACTGTAATGATGCGATAGAAAAAATACACGATCCAAAGAAAACTGCATCGGGAAATCGCTTGCTGAAAAAAAAAGAAATAGAGGAAATCCTTTGTGATCGCGCCTGGGATCGATTGCTCAAGTTGATGGAAGGCCGCAAAAGCCCCGACAGACGCCTGCTGAGTTTCCTTTTCGATTCCGATCCTCTTTTGCAATGGCGGGCCGTCGAGGCCGTTTCCAGATACGCGAAGCAATTAGCCGAAACGGACGTGGAAGACGTGCGCCGGATCGTCCGGAAAGCTCTGTGGCTCATGAATGACGAATCCGGCGGATTATTGCGCAGGGGGCCGGAGCTGATCGCGTGCGTTATCATGGAAGTTCCGGAGCTTATGGACGAATACGGAAAAATTCTTTCCTCGTTTCTTGTCGAAGAGCCTTTCGTGCAAGGAGCGCACTGGGCGCTTTCCCGCCTGGTGAAAATAAATACAGAAGTCTATCGCGACGAAAAGGTTGTCGATACGCTTAAAAAATCGCTGGGGGATTCCGATCCGGCGATCAGGGCTTATGCGGCGGATGTATTGAAAGTCCTGGATGCGGATTTCCATGTGCGAATAACGGAAAATGAACTGGACGGGCAGAGCTTTTATGAATACGATTTCACTTCAGGGGATTTCCTTGAAAGATCAGCGAAGGGGGTTGCGTGATGGCTGAGCATCTGGCCAGATTCCAATTTTATATTACGGTCGGCTTTCATTATTTGTGGCCGCCGGTGAGCATCGGTCTCGCCTGGATCATCGTTTATATCATGACCAAATACAAAAACACGGGTGAAGATATTTACCGGGTCATGGCGAAATTCTGGATCAATGTCTTCACTTTGGTGTTTGCCGTCGGCGTGGCCACGGGCATCACCATGGAGTTCGAGTTCGGCACCAACTGGGCCGAATACTCCCGGTTCGTCGGCGATATATTCGGCGCTCCCCTGGCGGCGGAAGGCATCATGGCCTTTTTCCTGGAATCCACTTTTCTGGGAATGTTGATTTTCGGATGGAAGAAACTGTCGGTAAAGACGCATTGGTTTTCCGCGCTGATGGTCGCCGTCGGCTCGACGCTTTCGGCTTTCTGGATCATCGTGGCGAACTCCTGGCAGCAGACCCCGGCGGGATATGAAGTCGTCAATGGCCGCGCGGTGCTCACGAATTTCTGGGCCGCGGCTTTCAACGCTTCCACGCTGGAACGATACACGCACGTGATCGTCAGCGCACTGGCCACCGGCGCTTTTGTCATGCTGTCCATCTCCGCGTTTTACCTGGTGAAGGGCAAGCATGAGGAGTTTGCGAAAAAATCGTTCAAGATCGCTCTTGTCGCAGCGCTGATCGGCGCGTGGGGACAGCTTTTTACCGGACACATGCATTCGGTGCAGGTCTGGAAGACGCAGCCCGCGAAGCTGGCCGCCTTCGAAGGGCAGTTCGAAACCGAAACAAACGTGGGCCTTTCCATGTTCGGCATTCCCAGCGCGAGCGCGGAAAAAACCTATATGGACATGCGCGTGCCGGGAATGTTGAGCATTTTGCTGAACGGATCGACAAGCGCCGAAGTCAAAGGGCTTAAAGAGTTTCCCAAGGACGAGTGGCCGCCGCTTTTCATCACGTTCATGGCCTATCACGGAATGGTGGGCCTGGGGATGCTGATGATCGGGCTGACTTCGCTGGCCTTCTTGCTGATGCTCGTCGGCAGCCTGTTTGACTTCAAACTGCTTTTATACGCGTTCATTCCGGGTTTCCTCTATCCGACGGCGGCCAATCATTTTGGCTGGATCGCCGCGGAGGTGGGGCGCCAGCCGTGGGTCGTCTACGGATTGCTGAGGACTTCCGACGGCGTTTCCGCCACGGTGCCCTGGTATCAGGTCGCCTTGACGTCGGTGATGTTCATCGCCGTTTACGCGCTGTTGGGCTACGCCTTCTACTACATCCTGCGAAGGAAAATCAAAGGCGGGCCTGATCCGATTAAAACGACGACGGATAAAGGGGGTCAATCATGATTTTTCTGCAAGTCGCATGGTTTTTCCTCGTCGGCGTGCTGCTCACGGGTTATGCCATCCTGGACGGTTTCGATCTGGGCGCGGGCATCTGGCATCTTTTCGCCAAGAGCGATAAGCAGCGAAGGATCATCCTCAACACCATCGGCCCGGTGTGGGACGGAAACGAAGTCTGGCTGTTGACCGGCGGCGGGGCGTTATTCGCCGCGTTCCCCATGGTCTACGCCACGGTCTTTTCCGGCTTCTACATGGCGATGATGCTGGTTCTGTTCGGCCTGATATTCCGCGCCGTGTCCCTGGAATTTCGCAGCAAAGTCGGCAATCAAAAATGGCGCGGCAGGTGGGACATAGCCTTCGCCGTAGGAAGCATGGTTCCGGCGCTTTTATTCGGCGTTGCCGTGGGCAATATCGTGCGCGGCGTGAAGCTGGACGCCGCCGGGCACTACGCCGGTTCCTTTTTCAGCCTGCTGAATCCGTACGCTCTGCTCATCGGCCTATTGGGATTTGCCATGTTCGCCACGCACGGCGCCCTTTACCTGAGGCTGAAAACCGAATCCGATCTGCGGGAAATGGCCAAGGGATGGGCGTATAAATCCTGGAACGCTTATATCTGGCTGATGGCCGCGACATTTGCCTACACGTTTGTTTTTCAGAGGAACGTTCTGGCCAACTATATGGCGCAGCCCGTCTTGTGGTTGATTCCCGTGGCGGTCATCATTTCCACCGTGGCCATCGGGATTTACAATACGCGCAATCAGGAGTTCAAAGCGTTCATCAGTTCATCGGTTTCCATCGCGTCTCTCATGGCTCTCGTGGGAGCGAGCATCTTTCCGAAGCTCGTGCCGGCGATCAATAATCCGGAATGGAGTCTGACGATCTTCAACGCTTCATCGAGTTCACTGACGCTGACGGTCATGTTGATCATGGCGGGCCTGGGAATGCCCGTCGTCATCGGCTACACTTGGTTCGTATACAAACATTTCAGTGGAAAAATTACGGAAGACGATCTCATCTACTAAAAAACAGGAGAGAAAACATGAAATACGTTTGCGACGTTTGCGGCTATGTTTATGATCCGGCCAAAGGCGATCCCGACAACGATGTGGCCGCGGGAACGGCGTTTGAAGATCTGCCCGATGACTGGGTATGCCCCGTTTGCGGCGCCGCCAAAGACGACTTCTCGCCGGAGGAGTAATATATGGGTCCAGGGTCCGGGGGCCAGGGTTCAGGGTCCAGGATTTAAACCCTGCAATCGTGTGTGGCGAAAGCCGCCCTGAGGCTGTGCAGGCTTCGGATTGTGAATGCGGATTTGACAGAAGCCTGCCAGGGAAAAACAATATGAGCCTCGAGCGCCTGCCCTGAGCGAAGCCGAAGGGTAAGCTCGGGGTAAAAATCTCCATTATTATGAAAAGCCCCTTTAGGGGCGACAGAAAAAAAGATTGGCGAAAACAATGTCTGAGCCCCTCAAAGCAACGCAGATTTCCGAACACGTCTACTGGGTCGGCGCCGTGGACTGGGCGATTCGCGACTTTCACGGCTACAAAACATCCCAGGGCACGAGCTACAACGCGTACCTGGTCATGGCGGACAAGATCACGCTCATCGACTCGGTGAAGGCTCCCTTCATGGGCGAACTCATGTCGCGCATCGCATCGGTCGCCGATCCCGCGAAGATCGAGTACATTGTCTCCAATCACTCGGAAATGGATCATAGCGGTTGCCTGCCTACTCTCATCCACAAGCTGAAGCCGGAAAAACTGTTCGCTTCGAAGATGGGCGCAAAGGCCCTCAATCAGCATTTCGGCATATCCGACATCGAGGCGGTGGATAATGGACAGACTTTGAGTCTCGGCAACATGAACCTGACTTTTACGGAAACGCGGATGCTGCATTGGCCTGACAGCATGTTTTCGTATCTGGCCGAAGATGAGTTGCTGTTTTCTCAGGACGCCTTCGGGATGCACCTGGCTTCCTCGAAACGCTTCGACGACGAGGTGGGCGACTGGGAAGCAGAGGCGGCGAAATATTACGCCAACATCCTGATGCCGTTTTCACCCATGGTGACGGCGCTTCTGGCCAAGGTCGCCGAAATGAACCTGCCCATGAAGATCATCGCGCCGGATCACGGCCCGGTTTTCCGCAAGGACCTGGAAAAGATCGTCGCTTTATACGGCAAGTGGGCCAGGCAGGAGCCGACGAACAAAGCCGTCGTCGTTTTCGACACTATGTGGCGCAGCACGGCGAAGATGGCCTCCGTCATTTGCGAGGGTTTGAGCGCGGGCGGCGCCGAAACGAAGATGCTGCCTCTTGGTGCGAGTCACCGCAGCGATGTGGCTTCGGAAATTCTTGACGCCGGCGCGCTTTTAGTCGGTTCGCCGACGATGAATAACCAGATATTCCCCACGGTGGCCGACGTGATGACCTACCTCAAAGGCCTGAAACCGAAAAACCTCCTGGGCGCGTCCTTCGGCTCATACGGCTGGAGCGGCGAGAGCGTTAAACAGATTAACGAATATCTCGACGCCATGAAGATCGAAAAGGTCTGCGACGGACTGCGTGTGCAGTATGTGCCCACAGCCGACGACCTGCATAATTGTTATGAACTGGGTTTGGAAGTTGCAAAGCGTCTGAAGGATTTTTCGTAGTCAAAGAAGATGTCCCGTCAGGGGCGACACAAACAGAGCCGCGCACGGCAAATCCACCGAAGCTTTTGCGTAGGTGGATGAGTAAGCGGGTCATGAGTGGCCAGTGATGAGTGGCCAGTGGTTAGAACAGAGCCGCGCACGGCAAATTCGCCCGAAAGCGTCAGCGAAGGCGAATGAGTAAGCGGGTATATTTCGGCCCTGCAACTAAATGTGGTTGTAAGACATTCCTTTCACACCCGAGGCTCGTGCTTCGCAGTGATGCAAGTCAGTATCGAAGGTTTTTAACCCTGGAAAAAGAAGGTTGTTCCTATCATCCCAAACGCCGGAGGGGTGCAGGACGATGGGATCCAATTCGACAGCCTTATGACGCAGATCATGTGTCCGAAAGCGCATCGTGGTTATGATGTATTCGTGATCGTTGATAAAGGCAAATCAAGGAAACTTTGAGGTCGAACTCGATTGAAAATACAAAGAGGAGGAATTGCCATGAGCCTTAACGAATACTTTAAAAGCCACAAGGGCATTGGAGCTTTTTCAACCGCGGACGCAGACGGCAACGTCAATTCCGCAATCTACGCAAGGCCGCACTTCGACGGCGACGAAACCGCGATTTTCATCATGAAGGATCGCCTCAACAGAAGCAATCTCAAAACCAACCCCAAGGCCGTTTATCTGTTCAAGGAAGACGGCGGATACGAAGGCAAGCGGCTTTACTTGACATTTGAAAAAGAGGAGCAAAACGACGAGCTCCTAACGAAATATCGAAGAAGCCCCAAGGAATACAACGACGGTGAGCCGCGCTATATCACCTACTTCAAGGTGGACAAGGTTTTGCCGCTCGTCGGGGCGACGGAATGACCATCGCTTTTCGTTCACGCGTAAGGTGATAAGACGACAACCATCAAAGAATACAGGAGATTACCATGGCCGATATAGCACACATCAGCGAAAGCGGATTACATTGGACGCAGTCAAGTTCGGGCGAGACCTATCTTTGCCCGGCGGGGATTTCGACAGCCTCATCCGACGCCGAACTGGCGCAAGCCTGTGTCGTCGAATCCGAGAACCCGCAAAACGACTAACCTTAAAAATGCGTGATCAAGGAGCTGTGAAAAACGGCTTCTTTTTCATTTTAAATCGTGGCGCAATTTTAATAGACACGCGGTTTTGTCGCCGTCTACAGCTTCGTCGGTCAATTCATCCACTGCTTCGTTCCAGGGAATCATGGGGCGGCTGTTTTCGCAAAGGAAATGCACGGCCTGGCGGATTTTAAGGGCGTCGAACCATTGGTGAATGCGGCGCTCGTAGCTTTTAAACGTTTTCGTTCCGGCCAGGGCTTCGCGGTGCGTGGCTGATAGTTTCTTGCTCTCCAGAAACGGAATGAGATCCCGGCAATGTTTTTTCAATTCTCGCAGCGTTTCTTCCGCGTCTTTGCCGAAGCCTTCAATGAGGATACGCAGCGCGCGGCCGACGATCTCGTAAGCAATCGGCGGCTCCAGCAGATACGGTTCATCGCTTCCGATCAGCTTGCCGACGCCGTGGCCGGTTCCCAGATACACGCGATCCGACACGCGCGCCGACGGCGCCACGACCGTTTCGCGAATCCGGTCGACGGGCGCGGCTTTGGCCAGGTGCATGAGGAAATAGAAATCCTCCGTGGCCTTGCGCGTGTTCATGCCGCCGGCCAGAACGTAGGCGTCCGGGCGGCAGATGATCGTCGAGCCGATGGTGGCGAATGCGTAAGGCGTTCCGATTTTTCGCAGCAGAGCTTCCGTATAGCGAAGGCGGATTTCATACAGCGCGATGGCTCGCCGGTGCGTCGGGTCATCGGGAAGAGGGTGCGCGTAATCGACTACGCCCGCGCCGTATTCACGCCGATTAAGCTCCCACGTGAGAAGCGCATCCAGATAATTTCCAGGCACGGCGCAGTCCGCATCCAGGCTGACCAGAAGGCCCCGGCCGTCAAGGCCGACAAGTTCGCCAAGGCCGTGATCCAACCCCGCTTTTCGCGCGGTTCCAACGCCGGCTGTTTTAGGAGGCAGCCCTTTGCCCGGCGACGCGCGGTCGATGAGCTTGAAACGGTAGCCAGCGCTTTCAACGGCTTTGCGTAGCGCGGAATTCGACCCCAATATCTCAAGCGTCTTTTGATTGTCCTCAAAACGCCACGTGCGGTCGCCTTCTTCATTGTTGACCACGACGGTGATAGCGGTCTGATCCTGCCCGCGGCCTTGCGCGATGAGGCTTTCCAAAGGGATGCGTAGACTTTCGCTTTCCGCCAGCGCGGGAATGACGATCTGAATCGGGCGATGATTCGCGCCGGGCGCAGGTTCAATATGATTTTTCTGTAGATACTTTTTAAGCTTGGCGTTCAAGCGATCCCCGCTTGCCTGATCAATTCCATGGCTCCGTCAAAATCGCCGGGCGCCAGCCAATGAATTTTCACACCGTGGCGCTCCATCTTGCGAAACCAGGTCATTTGCCGCTTGGCGAAACGCCCGATTTGCGTGGCGAGTTTTTCCTCCATTTCGCCTTGGTTCAGCTCGCCGCGCAGGTGCAGCGCCAGGTATTTGTACTCCAGGCCGAAGTAGGCGAAGCGCTCCCAGGGCAGGCCCGCCACGCGCAGAGCCCGCGCCTCGTCGATCATCCCGGCCTCGATGCGCTCGCGCAGGCGTTTGCGGATTCGCTTTCGTATCTCTTCGCGCTCAAAAAACGTACCAATGTTCAGAGATTCGACGGCATGCGGGGATTTGTAGGATTTTTCTGGATGGGTCTTTTTATATTCGTGAATCTCGATGGCCCGGATCGCGCTTGCCTGCGTCTTGAGGTCGCTGACGTTGTGAAGATTATCGGCAAGGGATTTCAGCCGCTTTTCAAGCTGCTCCATGGACAGGGCGGAAAGCTCGTCGCGAAGCGTATGATTTTCCGGTGTTTCGAATAATTCATAGCCGCGCAGCACCGAGTCGATGTACATCCCCGTGCCGCCGGCCAGAACCGGGAAGGCGCTGCGGGCGCGGATATCGGCGAAGCATTCGTAAAAAGCTTTTTGAAAATCGAAAACGCTGAAGTCGATTTCGGGCTCGATGATATCGATCAGGTGGTATGGGATTTTACGCCCATCGAGCACGTATTCATCCAGATCCTTGCCCGTTCCAATATCCATGCCGACGTAAACCTGTCGCGAATCGGCGGAGATGATCTCGCCGCGCACGCGCGCGGCGATGCGGACCGCCAGGCGCGTTTTGCCCGTGGCCGTAGGACCGAGGATCGTGATGAGGTTGGGTGTTTGCTTCGGCACTTTCGTTATTTCAGGATGGTGTTTTTTACGTCGACGCTGATGGGGCAATGGTCCGATCCCATGACCTCCATGTGGATGTTCGCGTCTTTCATAAAGGGCATCGCGCCGGGGGAGGCGAGGATGTAGTCGATGCGCCAGCCTACGTTGCGCTTTCGGGCGCCGAAGCGGTTGCTCCACCAGGAATACACATCAGGCTCGTCATGGTATTTGCGGAAAGTATCGACCCAGCCCAGGTCCAGGATACGGTCGATTTCCGCGCGTTCCTCGGGGCGGAATCCGCTGTTTTCCACGTTGTCCTTCGGGCGCGCGATGTCGATTTCCTTGTGCGCCGTGTTGTAGTCGCCCATGACGAGGATGCGCCCGCCTTTTTCCTTTTCGTCTTCCAGGATGTCGAAAAGGCGCTTGGAAAAATCCAGCTTGTAGGGGATGCGGCTCAAGTCGCGGTTCGGTCCCGTCCCGTTTGGCACGTACGTGTTGACAATTAAAAGTTTTCCAATGCGCACGAACTGCGCGCGGCCTTCCACGTCGAAATCTTCGACGCCCATGGACGTTTCGATTTCGTCGAATTTCTTTTTGGAATAAACGCCCACGCCGCTGTAGCCGGGGCGCTGTGCGGGAAAGAAATGCGTTTGATATCCTTCCGGCTCGCGGGCTTCCTCTGGAATTTGCTCCACCTTGGCGCGTACTTCCTGCACGCCGACGAAGTCGCCGCCGCTTTGCGCCAGCCAGTCCATAAATCCCTTTTTCACGCACGCCCTTAAGCCGTTGACGTTCCACGAATAAATGCGCATGGAATCTCCTTTCTCCTCATGACAAGTCATATCGGCTTGGCGGAAGTTGTCAATGCGTTGCCGAATACTGGCTAACGCTATAACTCGCAAGCATTGATATGTCGCTTGCCATCGAATTTTCAAGGAATATTTTCTTGACACGCTAATAGAATCGTGGAACTAAGTTTAAAGCTGAATTTTCTAGGGTGAGTCATGGAGAAAAAACTTGAAAAGAATCATGCCCAAGTCGGAGAGATGGCAAGACATTACAGTAATCTTCGTTTTGCAATGTTCACTATATATGTCACAATTCTTGGAGTAATGATTAAGTTTGCTTTGGACAGCAAGGAAGTTACCGGCAGCAGATTCTTGAGTTTTCTTGTTGCTGTAGCCGGTATTTTCCTCGCCGGGTACTTTCTCCAGGCGGAAAGGAGAGTGTCCACCTTAGTAACGTTCTACCAGAATAAGTCAGAAGAATTGGGGTTTTTCCCACTATTAAAAGATCATAGCGCCTGGGTGGGAAAAGCAAGAAAAATTCAAAGCTTACCCTTTTATCTGACGATTCTATTTTGGATTGTATTCATATGGAAGTACGTTGTACTATGAAGGAGAAGTTTTCAATATTTTCCTATGGGTCATTGGTGAATCCCGATACTTTGGACTTCAGTGCGAAGGCTTATCCGGCGAGAGTGAAAGGATATTGCAGAAGCTGGGGTCACTGCGTTTCTTTGCATGGTTTTAATCTTCGCGCATTAACTGTGGTCAAGAGAAAGTTTTGCGAAATAGAAGGAGTAGTTCTTGTTGCCGACGAGTCAATTGCCCAAATTCTAAATAAAAGAGAAATTGGTTACAAGCCTGTCCGTGTAACACCTGTTTTAAAAGATGAGAATTATCAGCACTATGCCGAAAACTCATATCTTTATATCGGGAAAAAAGAATTCCAGGATTTACACAATGTTAATTATTCAATTCCGCAAAGTTATTTGGATTGCGTTCTTGATGGATATCTCAAACTTGGCGGAACGAAATCCGCCTTTCAATTTATTGAGTCAACCGATGGATGGGATGTTCCCATTATGAATGACAGGAACTCGCCAAAGTATCCCCGAGCATTGGAGTTGACTGATAACAGAATTCAAGAAATTGATCGGATCCTTGTCGATAGCGGGATCGCTACGGATGGAAAGTATGCTTCCAAAACGGCGCAGTTTCTTCAACCTGAAAACTATTGATAGTTTTAACCTTTTCCGGATCCAATAAACTCGTGGTTCCCGTTGCCGCTTGAATCTCGTCGAGGAAATCCACGTTCGATTTCCATTTCTTGACCGGTCCTCAACGAAATTGTCTAATGGATTGACGGCTTGACTTATTGGAGCGGCAAAATGAAGCGCAAGCTGATTTTGACGGCGATCATTATTTTTACAGGTGTTTTGCCGATAAGCTGCGGCGATGACGATGATGATTCATCCGGTTCGGAGCCCGCGGACAATGACGCAAATGACGACTCCGATGACGATACGTCTTCGGATGATGATCTTAACGATGACGCAAACGACGACATCGACGATGATTTGAACGACGATTTGGATGACGACGTTAACGATGACACGGCATCGCCTGATGACGATGATATCCCTCCCGAGCCGGATTACGATATGGAATTCGAGGGATTCGGCGCTTCGGCTACGGGAGGAAACCAGGAAGGCGGCGTCACACAGACGGTTACGTCATTTGTTGACGACGGACCGGGAACTCTCAGGCAGATACTGCGTGATGCGGATGGGCCGACGGTTGTGGAGTTTGCCGCCGACGGAATTATCGATGCGCTGACTGTTCTCGATCTTCCGTCGGACATCACCATCGACGCGCGGGGGCGCGACATTACGCTTACGCAAAACGGCTTTCGCATCGACGGCCAGAGCAACATCGTCATTATGAACATCGCTTTCGTCGATATTTCCGGGCAGACCGGCGACTGCATCCAGATCATCAATGAAAGCCGCGACATCGTGATCTTTCACTGCCTGTTCGACAGCGCCGGACTCATGCCTTTCGTCGAGGATGTGCCCGACGAGCAGATATCCGTGGTCTGGGGCAGCGGCGACATCACCATTTCCTGGTGCCGGTTCATGAATCACGACAAGGTTCTGCTTTTCGGCAACGGCGACGCGCCGCAGGAACTGGACCGAAACATCCGCGTGACTTTTCATCACAACATTTTCGAAAACACGGGCCGACGCCATCCGTTTCTGCGCTGGGGGCAGGTGGACATGTACAACAACATCATCCGGGGGTGGCGGCGCTACCTTTATTTCCCATACGGCACGCGCAGTCAGGCCCAAGGGGAAATTTTATGCGAATCCAACTGGTACGAGCAGGATACGCCCATTTATTTCGTCGGCTCCTACTTCGTCGAGGACGGACGGATTCGCCATGTCGACAACGTCACGACCGGCGCCTGGATCATGATGCTGGAAAACAAGCCGGACCTTGTCTTCGAACGTCCCTACGAAGCCAACATCCATAAACTCGATGATGCCTGGTTGGAGATGATGGAAGCGCACACGGGAAACACCATGCCGATTTTCGAATGACGAATTCGGAATGCGGAATTATTTCTTGTGCTTTTTCGGTTTGCTGACCATCAGGAGGCCGCCGACGATTAAGGCGAATCCGAGGCCTTCCCTTAATCCCATGGTTTCGGCCAGGAAAATCGTCGCCAGCGTCGCGGAGAAAACCGGCTGCAGCGTGATGTAGGTCGCCGAGAGCGTCGGCGAGGATTTGCTGATGGCCCAGGCGTTGGCCGTGTAGCAGAACGACGCCGGAACCAAAACGATATAAAGCACGCCGAGCCATACCCACGACGGTATTGTTGAATAGTCGACAGAAGGCATGGCCACAGCGCCGACCGAGACAATCCCCAAACCGCCGAATACGTAAGCCCAGGCGGTAACGGTTATGGGACCGAGTCTTTGCAGGATAGGTTTTTGCAAAACCAGGTAACACGCAAACGACAGGCAATTGCCCAGGATCATCAGATTGCCCCAGGCGCGGCCTCCCGCGAATGACAAATGCGCGATGTTCAGCATGACCAGGGAACCGGCGACGGCCAGGGCGATGCCGCCGGCTTTTGTCCAGGACACTTTATCGATGCGGAAAATCACGCCGATGGCCGCGGCCAGAACCGGGATGGAGGGCATCAGGATTCCGGCGTTCGTCGCCGTCGTCAGGTGAAGGCCGAATATGAATAGAAGCTGATTGCCGAATACGCCGAAGAATCCCAGCACGGCCAGATAAAAAAAATCTTTTCCTTTTGGTTTTTGCCTTTCGATGATCCAGGCCGTCGCCAACAGGATCGGCGCGGCGCCGATAACGCGAAACGAGGCCAGGTTCAGAGGATGCAGATGCGCCAGGACGCTTTTGGCCACCACGTGCATGCTGCCGAAACCAAGCTGCACGAGAATCAGCGTCATGTGCACGCGCATCGGAATGCTGCCGGGACTTTTTATATTTTGCGCTTTTATTTCCAAGTATTTCCCCGGGGCGCGAAATTGCGGCAGTTGTCGGGTCTGCGCGATGATTTGTCAATCCCGCATGCGTTCCGGTTGGGTGTCAAGGAGAGATATTTCGTGCGAGGCGCTTATTTTTCACCGCGGTTGGGGCCTTTGTCGCTTATGGCCCGGCCCATGTTTTCCTGATAGCCGGCGAGGGCGGCTTTGCCGGTTCTGACATGATCGAGTCGCTTGAAGACGTCTTGAATCTGGTCGAGAAGCTTTTGGCGGTTATCGCCGGTAAGGTCCGCGGCTTGCCCGGCGAGCTGTTTGACCGCTTTTTGCAACTGCGCGATCTTCTCGGTTCCCGGCGCGCTTTCAGGCAGTTCACTTTGTGTTTGCAGGGCGCTTATCGCGCGCGCCAAAAGCTGCGTTTCCGTAATCAGGGCGTTTGTATTTTCCTGGAGCTTTTCCGCGGCGTCGAGATCGTCTTTTTCGATGGCGTCCTGCTTTTGAATTTCCAGTTCATGGATCTTTTGGAGATAGCGTATCTGGATCGCCAGTTTTTGTTCAATTTTCTGTACGTGATCCATCGAGGGGTCGCCGGCGTCTTTTAAAATTAAACGCTGATGCGCAGGGCGCTGTTTTCGTTTTGCGTCCGGGCTTTCGGATCGATATTGGGGATATCCCCCTTTTTGACTTTCTTTTCCAGTTCTATCCAGCCTTCGCGCAAAGTCTTTGTAATTCTCAGCGCGTTTTCCAGTTGCTTGCGATCGTTTTTGATATTCCCCTGGATGAGGCTGTCGTTGATGAAGGTGTAAAGCTTGTCGAGATTCCTAGCCAGTTCCAGGTCGGGACCGAAATCGAGGGTGCCTTTGAATTCGGAAATGATGGCCATGGCCTTGCCGACGTACATGCCTTTTTCTGCGATGTTTCCCTGGTCCAGCTTTTTAATGGCCAGAGCCATGAACTTCACGGCGGAGTCGTAAAGCATGACCAAAAGGCGCAGGCGGTTGGCTGTGTTGATGTCGTTGCTGGCGTAAGCCGAAATTTTATTTTCTTTATCCGTCAAATCAAAATCCCCGGTGTCCGATCCGTTAAGATATTATCACAGGGCGGCCAAAGAACTTTGCGCGACCTGGAGTTGAGAAATCAACTGCTCCATTCGCGTGAATTTCATTTTTAATTGTGTTTCCGTTTTATCGAGGCTTCTCGACTCAGCCTCGATCAAATCCTCGTAATCCTGAATCTGATCGTTAATGCGGTCTTCTCTGGTGGCGATCAGGCTGTCGGAGCCGGTGACATAGTTTTCAAGCAGGCGCTCGATATTCTCCATGAGCCCCACGGAGAAATTCATTGTTCCGTAAGAACCGGTCGTCGAGCCGGAAAACTTGACCATGAGCCCTTCGATCGGGGTGCCGTCGGCGCCGATCAGATAATTGCCGGAATATGAATTGGCCGCGTATCCTCCGATCGTGCCTGTAATCTGGTCTCCCACGCCGGTGATTTCGATGGCGTAATTTCCCGCTGAAGTGTTTTCCGTACTGTAAGCGAATTCCACGTATTGATTGGAGGCCGAGCCGTTGGTCGTGAAAAGGGAGATGACGTCGTCGAAATGATCTTCCAGAGCGTCTTCCAGGGCGTCGACGTCGTCGATGGCCAATTGACCGCTGCTGGTGCGGATGCCGACCTGAGACAGAGTCGTGTATGCGCCTCCGGAGTAGGGCGTGCCGTCGGAAATCACTTTTTGCAAAGCCCTTTTGACTCCCGAAAAAGCATAGTCGGACGACATGGACGAATCTTTCATTTTCTCTTCGAGGAAAGTAATGGTCTCATTGTAGGTGTCCAGAAAGCCCTGGATCGTTTCCTTGACTTCGCCGATGTTGCTGGAAAGGTTCAGGTTGACCGTGGTATCCGGTTCCGAATCGTCTTTAAGATATATGGCGACGCCGTCGAGAAGATCGTCGACCTCGTTGCTGCTTTTCGTGATATCCAGCCCGTCGAAAGTAAATAGCGCATCCTGCGCCGCCTGTCCCGGATCGCTGCCGGAGCCTTTCGTGAAACTCACCGTGTCGCCGGTCCAGTCATCAAACGAAATCGTATGGTCGTTTGCCGTACCGGTTTCATCGGAAGATATGACGAGCCTGTAGGGATTGCTCGCGTCTCCGTCGTTGATCACGCTGGCGGTCACGTCGGCGCCGGAGGAGTTGATGGCTTCTTTCAATCCCTGGAGAGTATTGTTGGTGTCGTCGATGGTGATTTCCACTGTCTCGTCGCCGATGGCGATGCTGAAAGTTCCGGTTCCGATTTCGTCCAAATCCGAGGCGAATCCTTCACTCACGCTCTTAGCGGCCGTGGCGAGTTGAGTGACCTTCAGGGTGTGGCTGCCCGGGTCCGCCTCGCCGGTGGCCGAGATCGTCGCGATATCCTCATCCGAGCTCGTGGCGCTGATTTTGGAAAAGGACGATACGGTTTTCAGGTTGGACACGGCCGAGTTCAAAGCGGTCAACTTGGATCGCAGGTCCGAGTATATGCTCAGTTGTTTTTCTTTGGCGGTGACCTTTGCCTCTAGGCGCAGAAGAGGTCTTTTCTCAATGGCCATCAACTGAGAGATTAAGGATTCAGTATCTATTCCCGATGCAAGGCCTACGCTGGTCATGTGAACCTCTTATTTTGTGCCTTTGCACGCATATCGTGAGTATAACCTTCGCGAGTTAAAACAAAAAGGGAAAACCGCGCCGGATCGCTAGATAATTGTATCCAGCAAACGTCCGGCGGCTTCTTGCAGGCGTATGGCAATGTCCTGAAGTTCCTTTGACGGAACTTCCCTGATAATTTCACCGGTATCCGAGTCGGTGATTTTCGCAACCACCTGTTCGAGTTCTTCGTTGACGGTGAACGATATGGACTTATTGCCGAGATCAATGGATTTAACGAAAGATCCAACGTCCCTGGATTTCGCTTTTTCCTCTTTTGCGGCAGCCTCGTCATTTTTCGCAATCGAATCTTTTTCACGCGATGGCGAAGCTTCCTTGTCCGCAACCGGCTTTTGTAGATATTTCGGCGAATCCACAGGATCCCTGATCGCCGAAGAGCTAATTGTGTTAACAGCCATGTTTTGCCTCCGCACTGGAATCCTTTCCACACAGTAAATCGGCATAAAGGAATAAAGACTTTAAAAAATATTTTTTCTCAAATAGTCTCGCGAACATGGCCGTTTCCATTTCTGGCGTTATTATAGCTTTGAGGCCGGATATTGCAAATTGGAAGTCTGATTTTTACGGTTTGAAGCGAAAAGTATGGAAAAATCTTCGATAAATACTGAATTGCTTGAAAAAAATCTTAAGGCGCTGCCTTACAAACAATCGGATTTGGCCGCCGGTTTAAGGGCGCTGGACCTCGATGAAGTGGCGTCGGT
>CAXXWT010000009.1:375000-1034243 GCA_963674685.2 bacterium
TACCTGAAACCGTGTGCCTACAAAACTGTGGGAGCCTGGAAATCCGACTTGTCGGAGGAGCCGGGTGACTGCGTACCTTTTGCATAATGGGTCAGCGAGTTAATTTTCGTGGCAAGGTTAAGCCGTGAGGTGGAGCCGTAGCGAAAGCGAGTCTGAATAGGGCAATTCAGTCGCGGGAATTAGACCCGAAACTGGAGTGATCTATCCATGGCCAGGTTAAAGCAGGTGTAACAACCTGTGGAGGACCGAACCCACTGATGTTGAAAAATCAGGGGATGAGCTGTGGATAGGGGTGAAAGGCCAATCAAACCCAGAGATAGCTGGTACTCCCCGAAATATATTTAGGTATAGCCTTGAGTCAGACTGTCGGAGGTAGAGCACTGGATGGACTAGGGGCCCCACCAGGTTACCAAACCCAACCAAACTCCGAATGCCGACAGCTCGTTTCTCAGGAGTCAGACTGCGGGAGATAAGTTCCGTAGTCGAAAGGGAAAAAGCCCAGACCGCCAGCTAAGGTCCCCAAATCCATGCTCAGTGTTAAAGGAGGTGGAACTGTCCAGACAACCAGGAGGTTGGCTTAGAAGCAGCCATCCTTTAAAGAAAGCGTAATAGCTCACTGGTCGAATGGGGCTGCGCCGAAAATTCAACGGGGCTAAGCATGGTACCGAAGCTGCGGGATCCCGCTTGCGGGATCGGTAGGGGAGCATTCCATTTACCGGTGAAGGCGGACCGCGAGGTACTGCTGGAGGACATGGAAGAGAGTATGCTGACATGAGTAGCGATAAAAGGGGTGAGAAACCCCTTCGCCGTAAACCCAAGGATTCCTGGGCAAGGTTAATCCGCCCAGGGTTAGTCGGTGCCTAAGCCGAGGCTGAGAAGCGTAGGCGATGGAAAGCAGGTTAATATTCCTGCACCGGCAATGTCCGCCCAAGACACGATGGGGGGACGCGGAAGGATATGTCTACGCCCTGTTGGAATAGGGCGGCCGCTACGTAGGCGGGGGATTCAGGTAAATCCGGATTCCTATTCAAACGCCAAGGGACGCGGGGAAGTGCGCATTTTTTGCAAACCAACTGATTGATTCCATGCCGCCAAGAAAAGCCTCTAGTGAGGATGTTGCCGACCGTACCAAAACCGCCACAGGTGGGTAGGTAGAATATACCAAGGCGCTCGAGAGAACCCTCGTTAAGGAACTCGGCAAAATGACACCGTAACTTCGGGAGAAGGTGTGCCCCCGGTAAGTGAAGTTCTTCGCGAACGGAGCTGAAGGGGGTCGCAGTGAAATGGCTGTAGCGACTGTTTACTAAAAACACAGGACTCTGCAAAGTTGTGAAACGACGTATAGGGTCTGACGCCTGCCCGGTGCCGGAAGGTTAAGGGGAGTCGTCATTGAGATCTTCGGATCTTGAGAAGCGGTGAACTGAAGCCCCGGTAAACGGCGGCCGTAACTATAACGGTCCTAAGGTAGCGAAATTCCTTGTCGGGTAAGTTCCGACCTGCACGAATGGCGTAACGACTTCAGCGCTGTCTCAACGAGGGACTCGGCGAAATTGTAGTGTGGGTGAAGATACCCACTGCCCGCGTCTAGACGGAAAGACCCCGTGCACCTTTACTGCAGCTTGGCAGTGAGTTCTTGATTATTCTGTGTAGGATAGGTGGGAGGCGTTGAATCCGGAGCGCTAGCTTCGGGGGAGCCATCCTTGAAATACCACCCTGGGTACTTAGGAATTCTAACTCAGACCCGTGAATCCGGGTCGAGGACACTGTCTGGTGGGTAGTTTGACTGGGGCGGTCGCCTCCCAAAATGTAACGGAGGCGCGCGAAGGTTCCCTCAGGCTGATTGGAAACCAGCCGAAGAGTGTAAAGGCATAAGGGAGCTTGACTGCGAGACCTACAAGTCGAGCAGGTGCGAAAGCAGGTCTTAGTGATCCGGCGGTTCCGCGTGGAAGGGCCGTCGCTCAACGGATAAAAGGTACGCCGGGGATAACAGGCTTATCTCCCCCAAGAGTCCACATCGACGGGGAGGTTTGGCACCTCGATGTCGGCTCATCACATCCTGGGGCTGGAGAAGGTCCCAAGGGTTCGGCTGTTCGCCGATTAAAGTGGTACGTGAGCTGGGTTTAGAACGTCGTGAGACAGTTCGGTCCCTATCTGACGTGGGCGTAGGATACTTGAGAGGAGTTGCCCTCAGTACGAGAGGACCAGGGTGAACGAACCACTGGTGTGCCAGTTGTCCCGCCAGGGGCATTGCTGGGTAGCCACGTTCGGACGGGATAACCGCTGAAAGCATCTAAGCGGGAAGCCTCCCTCAAGACTAGGTATCCCTTTCCTGCGGGAACTAAAGGCCCCTTGTAGACCACAAGGTTGATAGGCCGGATGTATAAGCGTAGCAATACGTTCAGCTTACCGGTACTAATAGGCCGTGAGGCTTACAAAGCATATTTATAACGGGTTGTTTGCCCAATGGGTTGTTTACGAGTCAAGGATCAGTTTTTCCTTTGATACACAGTTTCCGGCGGCTATAGCGGAGGGGCTACACCCGTTCCCATCCCGAACACGGTAGTTAAGCCTTCCAGCGCTGATGGTACTGCAGGGGTAACCCTGTGGGAGAGTAGGTCGTCGCCGGGATCCCAATATAAAGGCCGGTTCCTTTTTGGAGCCGGCCTTTTCGTTGGGTCCGAGACGGCGGGAAAGCGGGTGCTCGCCTCGTGTGTCACTTACCGTCTTCGGCCCAGTGCTGGATGAGATTCAACACCGTGCATACCGACAGCGCCAAAACGCGCGTGGATATCCATTCCCGGGGGCCGTGGAAATTGACGCCGCCGGCAAAGACGTTCGGCGTGGGAAGGCCCATGGCCGTCAGGCCCGATCCGTCGGTGCCGCCGCGCACGGGAGTATTATTCGGCGCAAGCCCCGCGTCTTTAACGGCCATCAGGAGATAATTGCGTACCTTGGGATGGTCCTTTAGCGCGCCGGCCATGTTGCGGTATTGCTGCGTGATTTTGACTTCCGATTTCAGGCGCGGCTCCTTGGAGGTGATCCTGGCGACGAGTTTTTCAAGGCGTTTGCCGCGATCGGCCAGCAAGTCGTCGTCGAATTCTCTAAGAATCAGTTCAGCGGTGGCTTCGGACGCGTTGCCTTTGACGGTTACGGGATGAAAAAATCCCTTGCGTTCTTCGGTGTTCTCCGGGCTTTCGTCCTTGGAAAGCTTGTCGAGAAATTTGCCTAAAAAACGAAGCGCGTTGACCAGCTTGTCCTTTGCGTAGCCGGGGTGCGCCGCCACGCCGGTGAACGTGACTTCCGCTTTGTCGGCGCTGAAGGTCTCGAAATTGACTTCACCGGCGAAGCCGCCGTCGAGAGTGTAACCGCAATAGGCGCCGAATCCCTTGACGTCGAAATTCGCAGCGCCGCGCCCGATCTCTTCGTCGGGCGTAAAAGCGATGCGTATCCTGGGGCAGGGGAGCTTGTCGTGGTTATGCAAAAACTCCAGAGCCCCGCAGATGACCGCCAGCCCCGCCTTGTCGTCTGCGCCTAAAAGCGTATCGCCGGAGGCGGTGATAATCGTATCGCCGAGGCATTTCGCAAGCTCGGGGCACTCGGCCGGATCGATGACGGTGTCGTGGTTCGGCAAATTGATGGGTTTGCCGTCATAGTTTTTGTGTAGCAGCGGCATGACGCCACGGCCGCTGAAATCCGGCGCCGTATCCACGTGAGCCATCAGGCCGATGGTCTTGGCCCTGGGCCGGTTGCCGGGAAACGTGGCGTAGAGATAACCCTTGGTGTCGAGTTTGATGTCCTCGCACCCCAGCGCGTTTAGTTTGTCGCCCATAATCCGCTGCAGGTCGAACTGTTTTTGCGTGGACGGATTGGATTCGCTGTCCGGATCCGACTGCGTGTCGATTTTCACGAACTCCAGAAAATTGTCCACGACGGCGCATTGATCCAGGATTTCCAGCGGATTATTGAATATCTTCATCGGCGTTCCCTTAAGGATGAATCGGCCAAACTTCCCTCATCCGGTTTCGCGTAATATCGGCGAATTTGCAAGGGCGTCATTCTTGACCTGCACGGGGCTGTGTGCAATACAATTCGCCCATGAATTGCCACGTTCAAAAATTCAGCATTCCTTACGAATACCCGGTGCACTTTACCCGGGGCGTTTTCGATTCCGGCAACACCGATTTCGTCGACATCGTCCGGCGCATGGAACCGGACCGGCGGCATAGATTCTTTGCCGTAATCGACGACGGCGTGGCGAAAGCCTGGTCCGATCTTGCCGATTCGATTTCACGGTACGCGGACAAACACGCGCAATATTTACAGCTTGCGACCGAGCCCATGATCATCGAAGGCGGGGAGGCGGCGAAAAACGATCCCCACGGCCCCGCGAAGTTGCATCGGCGATTTTACGAACTTGGCCTCGACCGCCAGTCCTTCGTGGTAATCATCGGCGGCGGGGCGATTCAGGACATGGTCGGATACGCCGCCGCCACGACGCATCGGGGTCTGCGCGTGGTGCGCGTGCCGACAACGGTTTTATCTCAGAACGATTCGGGCGTGGGCGTGAAAAACGGCGTCAACGCATTCGGCGTGAAAAATTTCCTGGGCGCTTTCGCGCCGCCGTTCGCCGTGCTGGACGATTTCGATTTCATCGGGACCTTGAGCGCGCGGGACAAACTGGCGGGCATTCCCGAATCCATCAAAGTCGCCCTGATTCGAGACTCCGAGTTTTTCACCTGGCTGCGTGATCACGCGAAGGAGTTGCGTGTTTTTGAGACGGAGGCCATGGCCTGGATGATCCGGCGCGGGGCGGAGCTTCATATGAACCACATCGCCACCTCCGGCGATCCGTTCGAGATGGGAGCGGCGCGTCCTCTGGATTTCGGGCACTGGGCCGGGCATAAGCTGGAGTCCATGAGCGATTACAGGCTTCGGCACGGCGAGGCCGTGGCGATCGGCATGGCCCTGGACGCCTGTTATTCCGCCGCCGTGGGGATGCTGCCGAAAGATGAGTTGTCGCGGATAATCGATTTGCTCACGACGCTGGGCGTCAATTTGTGGGATGATTGTCTGGCGCAAAAAAACGCTGACGGACGGCTTGAAGTTCTGCGTGGTTTGAAGGATTTTCAGGAGCATCTGGGCGGCGATCTGACCGTCACGCTGCTTGAAGGAATCGGACGCGGCGTCGAGGTTCACGAGATCGACGAGCAAATCATGACCCGCTGCATCGAGGAACTGAAGACCAAAGGATCGAAGGGATGAGAGTCCCGGACGGCGGCCCGCGCCATTTGACCTACTGCGCCAACATCCACGCCGGCGAAAGTTTTTCTGAAATATTCCCGAACCTGCAAAAAGCGCTTCCGGTGGTCAAAGCGCTGGTGAGTCCCGATGCGCCATTCGGCGTGGGCCCGCGGCTTTCGGCGCGCGCCGCGGATGATCTGGATAATGAAAAAACACTACGTGATTTTCAACAGTTCCTTGGCGAAAACGATCTGTACGTTTTTACGATAAACGCCTTTCCCTACGGGCAATTTCACGGCGGGCGAATCAAGGAAAATGTCTATCTGCCCGATTGGCTTGACCGGCGCCGCCTGGATTATACGCGCAAAACAGCGCGCCTTTTCGCCAAACTGCTGCCGGAAGGTTTAAGTGGAAGCATCAGCACGGTTCCCGTGGCTTTCAAGTCGCGGATCACGAGCGATGAACAGGCGAAAGTTGCGGCGGAAATGTTTGTCGAATGCGCGCAATATCTGCACGCAATTGAAAGCGAGACGGGTAAGCTTATCACCCTCAATCTCGAACCGGAACCGTTCTGCTACATTTCCACGACGCGGCAGTGCGTGGAATTTTTTAAGGAATACTTGCTGTTCAATCGCGACGATGAAAAAATGATCCGGCGGCATTTGGGGATTTGCCTGGACATGGCGCACATGGCCGTTGAGTTTGAAAATCCTTCGGAGTCGGTCGCGATGCTGCGCGCGGAAGGGATTGACATCGGTAAAGTGCAACTTAGCGCCGCGCTGCAAATCGAAAAGCCGAGCGACGACGCGTTGCGTGATCTGAAGGCGTTTGACGACGGGCATTATCTGCATCAGGTGAGCGTGAAAACGAAAGACGAGGTGTCGCGCTATCTCGATCTGGACGAGGCGCTGTCTGCGTGGAACGGCGACAACGCGCAGATATGGCGCGTGCATTTTCACGTGCCGATTTTCATGACGCAGATGGGCGTATTTTCCAGCACGCAGGATTTTTTGCTGGACGCGCTTGGCGCGATTAAAGCCGGTGATGCGTGCATGCATTTTGAGGTGGAAAGCTACACGTGGCAGGTGCTGCCCGCGCAATATCGCGGCGAGGATGTGGTGCATGACATCGCGCGGGAAGTGCTATGGGCGAAGGAGCAGTTATGAACTGGCGAACGGCGCTTGAACTGGGCCGCGTTTCCAATCTGCCCACGGTCTGGACCAATGTTCTGGCCGGGCTGGCCGTAGCCGGCGCATTGACGCTGCCGCCTTCTATTTTCTTCGCGCTGATGATTTCCATGTCCCTGTACTACGTGGGGGGCATGTATCTCAACGACGCTTTCGACGCGAAATCAGACACTGAATTGCGCTCCGATCGGCCTATCCCCGCGGGCCGCGTGGCGCGGGGCAAAGTGTTCGCGTACGGATTTGCGATGCTGGCCGTCGGCTTTCTCATCTTGCCAGCGATAGCGATTGCGGCAGGAAAAGGCGTAAGCGAATTGACTCCCGTAACCGTCGCCGGGCTGGCGCTGGCCGTTGCGATCATCTTTTACAATTGGCGGCATAAAGGCCGTTGGCACGCGCCGTACGTGATGGGTTTGTGCCGAGCGCTGATCTACGCGTGCGTCGGGTGCGCCGCGGGAAAAACGCTGACGAGTGAAAGCCTGTTTTTTCCCATCCTGCTTTTATTTTACGTCGCGGGTTTAACGGTCGTTGCGGCAAAGGAATCGAAAGATGAGTCCGGCCCCATCTGGCCGTGGATATTCGTGTTTTCCCCCGCCATCCCTTTTTTGAAACCGGCATTTGAAAAACCGCTGGGCATCGCTCTTTTCATCGCCTTTTACCTGGCGTGCGTTTTTGCGCTGATTCAAGCCAGGCGCATTGAAGGCCGCAACGTGAAAAGCGCGGTCATGATGCTGATCGCCGGGATATCCTTATTCGACGCGCTGGTCTGCTACCTGACGCACCATCCGTACGCGGCTGTCGCCTGTGTCGGTGGATTCATTATTACGCTGCTGTTTCAAAGGAAAATCAGCGGGACGTGATCACATTCAATCGAAAATGTGTTTGAGGACGATATCTTTAAAATCTGTCGGCTTGATATCGCCTTCGGGGAGAAGGTCCGGGGCGTCGGTGATGAAAACCGGGCCGTCGTCTGGATCGTCGGTCACGCGGCCGTGCGAGCCTTTGACCAGCGTGTCGTCGAAGGACACGACCTCTAAAAGCGTGCGCAAGCCCACAAATTTTTTCGCCAGCATGCAGGCGACTTTCAGTCTGGGCAAAGGGATGGTCGGATCGATGAAAAGCTCCACCGGGTCGTAGCCGGGCTTGCGATGGATGTCCACGGTGCGCGCGTAGTCCGGGGCTTTCGCGTCGTTAAGCCAATAATAATATGTGAACCAGCGGTCAGGCTTGGAGATGGCGACCAGTTCTCCGGAGCGCTCGTGATTAAGACTGTAATCGCGCTTGCCCTCGTCATCCAAAACGACTTCCACGCCGTCCAGTTTTTGGATGATGGCTTTAACTTGCGGGATCAGTTCCCTTTTTTGCATGTAAACATGCGCGATCTGGTGATCCGCCACGGCGAATGCGTCGGATGAGCCGGTGATCAAAACCTCGCGACCCATTTCCTCGCGCACTTCGATAAGCCCCGCTTCGCGCAGCGCCCTGTTGATGTGAATGCCGCTCGCGACGTTTGTCATGCCGTATTCCGAGCAGACCACAACGCGCGCGCCGTCTTTTTGCGCGGCTTCGATTAAAGGCCCGCAGACTTCATCGATGGCGCGCACGTCCTGCGCGATATCGGGATGATCCGGCCCCAGGCGCTGCAGGTTGTAATCCAGGTGCGGCAGATAAACCATGGTCAGCGTCGGTTTACGCGTTTCGTAAATGTGCCGCGAAGCCCGGGCGATCCATTTGCTGCACGTAATGTCCGCCGCCGGTCCCCAGAATTTGAAGAGGGGAAAGGCGCCGAATTTTCTTTGCAATTCATCGCGCAGTTTCGTGGGATGGGTCCAGACATCGGGGATCTTGCGGCCGTCGGCGGGGTACATGGGCCGGGGCGTCGCCGCGATATCCGCCGCGCTATACATATTGTACCACCAGAAAAGCTTGGCGCAGGTAAAGGATTCATCGCGCTTTTTCGCCGCTTCCCAGATTTTTTCTCCGGCCACCAGCTTGTCCGACTGCCGCCACAGCCATGCCTCGCCCAGGTCGCGGAAATACCAGCCGTTGGCCACGATGCCGTGCTCCGACGGCAAAAGGCCCGTCATGAGCGTGGCCTGCGCGGAGCACGTGACGGCCGGGGTGATCGCGCCAAGCCGCCGAAGCGCGCCGTCTTTGGCCAGCTTTGCGATGTTGGGGGTATTTTCGCCGACCATTTTCGGCGTCAAGCCGACGACGAGAAGAACCAGCGTGCGCCGCATCAGTCGTCCACCTTCGGCGTCTGGCCGCGAAGGACCGAATTGCCTTCCCAAAGCTCCCGCTGATCGATGCGGGGGCGGTTTTCGAGGCTCGCCACGTCCAGCTTGCCGCTTTGCGCGAAAAACTCGATGGGATTATTCCACACGAGTTTATTGATGAGCGCCTCGTCGAAGCCTTTTTCCCGCATGTGTTTCACGGTCTTCGGGACCTTCAGAGGATCGCTGACGCCCCAGTCGGCGGCGCTGTTGATGATGATGCGCTCCGGTCCGTATTTTGCGACCAGCGCGGTCATGCGTTCCTCAGTCATTTTTGTATGCGGGTATATGGAATGTCCCGCCCAGCATTTGCTGTTTTCCAAAACGACGGGCAGCGTGTCTTCCGTATTATGATCGATGAGCGCGCGCTCATGCGGGAATCTCAGTTCATCGAGCACGGCTATGATGTGTTCGGTTCCTTCTTTTTTGTCACGGTGGGGCGTGTGGATCAGAACCGGCAGATCGTATTCCTTGGCCATTTCCAACTGGGTTTTGAGCGCGTGCTCTTCTTCCGGGGTCTGGTCGTCGAAGCCGATTTCACCGATGCCCAGCACGTTGTCCTTTTCCAGGTAGCGGGGCATCATATCCAAAACCCCCTGCGCAACGCGCTTGTTGTTCGCCTCCTTGGGATTTAAGGAAAGAGTGCAGAAATGATGGATGCCGAACTGATTGGCCCGAAACTGCTCCCAGCCGATGATTCCCAGGAAATAATCCTCGAAAGTTTCGGGATGGATGCGCGGCTGTCCGGTCCAGAACGCGGGCTCGATGATGGCGTAGATGCCGGCCTCGGCCATGGCGACCAGGTCGTCGGTGGTGCGGGAGGTCATGTGGACGTGGGGATCGAATATTTTCATTTTGCACTCCTGTAATGCTCGATAATTTTCAGGTTGCCTTCCGGGACGGGACGCCCGGCGAGGCGGCGCTCCCGGGCGTAATCGTCGGCCATGCGGAAAAGCCGCTCGTTGTTTCGCCTTTTCCAGTCGAACACGCGGTCCAGTTCAAGGCCGGTGAAAAGCGTTTTCAACACGAGCTGATTGAAGTTGTCTTGCGGGAAATGTACGGCCGGATAGGCGTTTTCGCAGGCGATGCCCTCAAACACCGTCACGACGTTGGTGCGGCAGGATTCAATGGCCAGGGGTAGAAAACGCTCCGGCTTGGGCAGAAACGCCAGGGTTCTTAAAACGGCGCGCCGTTCCTTGTTGTCGCCTTTGTAATAGATATCCTCCACGATTTCGACGTGGCGGTCTTCGGGAGAGTTCTCCGAGGCTCGAATCAGCATGGCGGCGCGGCCGAGTTCTCCGGCGGTCCAGGAAAAGGGGCAGGCGAAGGGTATGGCCGCCTCCAGCGCGGCTAGCTCCGCAGGCGTTGGTTCGACGATATCACTTCCCAGGCGCCTGGCCGCGCCCGCGTAAGCTATCAGGAGACTTTTTTCGTCGAAAGGTTTGGCGAGATATGCGTCCAGCCATTGCCCGGCCCGCGCGTCGATTCGAGTCTTCAGAATTTCAAAAAAGGCTTTGGAGATCGATTCAGGCATTATAAAATCCCGCTTTTTAGTTTCCAATAATCTCTAATGGCGCAAAATTTCAGGCGTCCTTAAAAATTTTCTTAAGAACAATAACAATTAAATCCCGATATGGGAAAAGTCAATTTTAAGGCACTTTTAACAGCCATCTTTATCGAACCTCGATTGCCAAATACAGCGCGAACACGCATCTCGGAAAGCAATCTGCCGACTTTTTATCATTTTTCTGGCATTTTTACGTTTGTGCGTATAAAATTACGACACAAAATTAAAACAGTTGAAATATAAGTTGGTGGTTTTTCTCAAAACAGCGGAAAGAGCTCAATTCACAAGGAAGGAATACGTCATGAAACACGCAAAGCTTTTTTTCGTTTTACTGGTTGCTTGCCTGTTGCCGGCATTTGCGCTTATCGGATGCGGATGCGGGGACGATGACGACAATGACGATGAGGTAAACGATGACACGGTTTCGCCCGATGACGACGCCAATGACGACGTGGATGACGATGTCAACGATGATGTGGACGACGACGTCAACGACGACGTCAACGACGACGTGGACGACGATACGGGTCCGTATGATCCCCCCGAATGGTACCCGAAACTGCCCGATCCGGAAGGTATCGGCGACGGCCTGCTGATCGGCGGCGGGCCCATCATGGATCTCATCAAGGTTTACACATTCGACGACGCGACGGGGGAACTGCTCGGCGGCTGCACCGTCTATTACAAGGGCGTAGCTTACGATGAAACGTCCACGGGTTATTTCGAGATTACGCCCGACGAAGCCGGTGAAGCTTTGGTCACCGCCTATAAATTCGGTTACGTGAACTGGGGATATCAGGTCAACGCGAAGGTTATGTATTTTCGCATGCGGCCCTGGGGACACGACAGGATTTGTACCGATTCCGTCGACGGGCATCACAAGTTGGACGGAGAGACTCTCGATCTTGACAACCCGCAAGTGGCTTCCATTCTCGATATTCTCAATCTCTTTAACGAGCCCATCTATCTGGGCGCCGCTTTCCCCGGCGTTTCACGCAAGACGTTTGTCTCGACGGACCTGCGTTGCCTGCTGACGCAAGGAACCTTCGACGTCACTTACGGGATCACCGAAGCGAAAGCGGAGGAAACGGCGCCGCTGCCCAATAATCTGTATATCCCGGATGTCGACGTGCAACTGGACCTGACCGGCGTCGGCGGATTATCATTCAACGCCGCGCATGACATGTACAATGTTCCGGCCATGGAGGGTATTGCGGATTCGCCGCTGGAAACCTTCATCATGCAGATCGATCTGGGATCGGCCTTCACGTGGGACACCATCATGGGCTGGCTCCAGGATCCGCCGGACGACCTGGCTGTACTGATATTGGAGACGATCCCTGTGCTGATGCAAAACGGCATGTCCTTTCCCTATATAGGAACCATGCCTTCCTGGGACGGCGTCAGCGCTCCCGACATGAATGTGCGCCAGGTAGACGGCGCAGAAGTGATTCCTATGACCATCACCGAACCGCTGGAATGGTGGCACTATATGGCTCTGACTCTGGCCGAGATTCCTAACCGGGCGACGCTGCCTGTCGGCTTCGGCTTTTTGCCCGGCGAGGGAACCGGCGACAGGGAAGGGGAGGCTGAGATCGCGACAGTTCCCGGCGCCGACTACATCACGGTGCTGATTAAAAACGACCTGTACAATCTCAACAATGCCTCGTTTTCCCTGAAATACGCCGACGACTGGAGCGAATGGAGCGATGGGATCGACTACAACAACCGGACCGATTTCCTGCCTTTATTCAACGGTTGGAGTAATTGTTGGGATACGGATACGGGCGCCATCACTTGGTCTTTTCATGACGTGGACGTTTCCGACCTGACGGTGGACGCGTATCTCGCGGTTATCGGTCCGGCCAATGCCGATGCGATCGTGGCATTGCTGCCGGGCGATTCGACGGAGTTTACGTATCCGATGCCCGCGACGTTCACCGACGAGGATATCGTGGCGATTTTCGGTTTCGATCTGCCCGACGGCGTCGAGATCACCGAATTCAACCCTTACGAAATCCTCACCTACGACATCAAATCATTCAACGTATGGACGAACATGGACTTGCTGACGATACTGATCGAATTGATGGGCGGCCTGGTCGGACCGGAATTATAATCTTTCGTTGCAGCGAAAATAAAACGCCCGGTCTCACGAGGAGGCCGGGCGTATCGGCGTTAACTTGATGTTAGAACCAGCGGATCGTCGGGACCGTGCAGGTGAGCATATTGACCTGCACCGGGATATCCATGATCCCGAGAAGGGGAATCGACATGCCCGCCATGGAGTCGCCTTCGATGATGGTCAGCATGCGGCCGTCTTTGGTGTACCGCACCGTCCCCAGGATGTTCATGGTCAGGTCGTGAACCAGCAGGGAATCGATCAGGCTGTTGTCGGCGTTCATCTTCATCAGGGAATAAAGATCGGCGCCCAGCAGGCCGTCGGCGCCGGGGACAATGTCCGTGCGGGAACCGGCCAGCAGTTCGATTCTCAGACGTCCCATGTCCAGAAGACCGGGATCCTTTTTCGCGTCCTTGCCCAACAGATGAGCCCTGACGCTGGTGCCGAATAAAAGGGAACCCGGTTCGACGTTGATGGGCAGTCTCGGTTCGCCGTCCTCGCCGTAGAGAAGCTCGTGGACGTTGATGGGGAAGTAGCCCATCACGTAGGCCGGTTCCTTGATCATGGGGCTGTCCATGACCATGTAGTTGACCGCCGTTTCGCTTTCGCCGGATTCGAAAAATCCGCTGTTGTTCGTATCGGCGTAGGGATAGGTGATGGAGACGGTTTCGCTGAACTTGGAATAGGGCGTCGCGATGAACCGAATCTCGATCGGCTCGCCTCCCGGAACGCCGTCCTCGTTTGTATCCAGCGCCACGCCGTCCAGGTTGGTCACGCCCTCATTGATCGTCCACAAATACATGTGATTTTCGGTCAGTTCGCTATCCGGGACGAAATCGAAAAAGAGCGGGTAGTGCAGGAGCAATCCCGGGACGAGTTCTTTCTCATAGGTCACGTCGTACAGGCCGTAGGTTTCCCCGTAGACCAGCGAGTCTTTGTCGATGATCTGCGAGAAGAAAAACTCCGGCAGGAAATTTTTCGCCAGCGTGTTGTTTTCAAAGTTTCCCGGCGTCGCGGCCATGACCACGGGCGGCTCCACCGCCGACGACTGGTAGGACATTGTTTTGAAATGGAAATACTGCGTTTGCGCCAGATGATTTCCGCTGATGTCGTAAATCCCGTTTAAGACTTCGATCTCAAACTGCGCGTCGGCCGGCAGCGGATCGTCGGGAATGAAAAAGAGCTTGGGATTCCACAGGTCGAAACGCCCCTCGACGGGGCCGAATGGGCCGGTCACTTTGACGTTCCCCGCCACCGAGTCGGGATCGATGGGCTCGCTGAAATAGACGATGATTTTGGACTGGGCCGTGCGCGTGTCCACCAGTCCCGTAATGTCCTCCGGTTCGATTTCGATGTCCACGGGGGCGACCGAAAGGATCTCCGGCGGGATTTCATCGACGGTTTGCTCCGGCAGCGTCGGGGGCGGGATCATCTGCAGCGTGATGGAAACCGGGATCATCTCATTACCGAGGTTGACCTCCGAAAATCCCGTCACTTCGATGACCATGGCTTCGTAGTTGTCCTGCCCGTCGATTTGCTGAACCGACGCCTGGCCGACCATTTCGGCGCCGATGATGGGTTGCGGCATCAGGGCGTTGGCGGAGGCGTTTTCGAAGGACATAGCCGAGTCCATGGTCAGGCGGATGGTCGCCGGCAGGCCGGGTGCGCCGTGCACGTACTCGGAGCCGAGCATCTCCCCGACGGCGTCGGTGAGAAGCGTGATGCTCACGTCGCCGGTTGTGATGCCGGAAGGAATCACGCCGCCCACCTTGTATTCCAGACTTTTGCCGCTGAGTTTTTGGCCTTTTCGCACGACGAAGGGAATGCGGTCGGGAGACAATTTGGCGTCGCCGAATTCGCTCCAGAGGCGGCCGCCGACCATGAGGTTCGCGTCGCCGAGAAAGACCGACTGCGTCAGCACCGAGTTTTTCGGCAGGTTGATGAACCGGCTTTTCGGGTACTGCTCATCCTCTTCGAGGGGCTCGCAGAAACCGTCGGCGCCGTTGGCCGTGGGGCAGTGATCCATGGCCAGTAAAGTGTGCTCGCCCGTCGAACGGACCGTGAAATCCACTGTGTAAGGCTCGTCGAGCCCGTCGTCGTTGAAGTCTTTGAGCTGCTCGGTAAGGGTCATGCGATATGTGCGGCCCGGCGTCAGATCCTCGTCGGGATCGAATACGAGCTGATTGGACCTTGCGAACAGGTTGCCGGGAACGCTTTCTCCGGTTTCCACGTCCTCGAAAAGAACGCTTTCGCCGAGTTTCAGATTCCATCGCGCCACGGGTTCGTTGAAGAAAACGCGAAAGGTCTGAAAATCCCAGCACGGATCATAGGGTCCGGGAAGCACGCGTTTGACCGAAAAATCTTCCGCGGTTTTCGGCAACCTCATTCCCGTTTCGAAGCTGAAAGAATCCGTCGCGTACAATTCATGTCCGAGATGCGATTTGATGCCGGACTGCACCATGACGACGTAATGGGTTCTTTGCTTCCAGTGAGTTTTCGGGCTGACGATGATCGAGGCATTGTAGACTTCGATGTCGATGTCCTGCGCCTCGGCGTTTTCGTCCATGACCGAGACCATTTTCTCGGCTGTGTTGGCGTCGATGGCCTCGTTGAAATGAATCACGATATTGCTGGATAGCACGACGCCGAACTGCCCCTGGTGGGGAATCGTCATAGTTATACGCAAAGGCTCGGCCGTACTTTCCTTTTCAAGCGGAATCCGTTCATCGTCGCAGGCCATGAGCCCGAAGGCTAAAAGCGCGACGATGATCAGATTCGTCCAAAGGTATTTATATTTCATGACGTGAAAAACCTCCGCCTTCTTAAAACCTTAGGGTGATGTTGGAAATGAAGCCGTGAATGCGGCCGCTGCTGTCGTAGTCGGTTCCGTCTCCCGCCTCGACGGTGCGCGGGGCGAGATAGTGATAGAAATAGGAGGCGCCGATGCTGGGCGGCAGGTTGAAAAACGACAGATAGGTAAAGTCGTGCGTGAAGCCCAGGCTTAAGGCGTATACGTCGTTGTCCAAAACCACGTTGTTGCCGATGCCCGGATCTTCGAAAGGCGTTTGCTCGTAGTAAAAACCGGCGGCGGCGTACAGGTTGTCGGTGGCGGCGTATTCCACGCCGATGCGCGGCGTGTACGTGTCTTTGGTTTCGAAATCGGCGTCGTCTTTGACCGAATCGTCTTCCTTGACTTCTTCGGCGTAATCCGACCAGTCGGCCCAGGTGAGATCGAAAGCGACCATGAGCGAGTCGGTGGGGTAAATCGCCGCTCCGAAGGAGGCCTGCTGCGGGACATACGTGTCTTTGAACGCCATCATCAGGCTCAGTTCGGTCAGGGTCGAGTCGCTGACCATAGCGTCGGTGGAAGCGTCGATGCTGGAAAACTCCGATACGCCTTTCGCGCGGTATGCCAGGCCCAGAGTGAACATCTCATGGACCGGGGCGAAGATGGAGACGATGGGCGCGATAACCGGTTCGGCGCTGACCTGAATTTCTTCTTCCCGCGTGTTGCCGGCCATGTCCGTTTCGGCGATCAGCTTGTTTTCGCCTTTGACCATGACGTAACCGCCGCCGCCGAGAAAAAGCTTCGGGCAGATTTCCACGCCCAGTCCCGTGACCATCGTGACGCTTGTCAGGCCGTAGCGAAGGAACTGGCCGTTGTCGCTGCGCTGGTCCTCGAAATTCATGAAGGACTTGAGGTTGTTGTCGATGGCGATGTCCAGACCCAGTCCCAGCCCGTGACCGTTTTCGAGCATCTGGGAAAGGTCCATGGTGAAGCCTAAAAGCGTGATTTTGTTGGCGGTGTCGAAATCCACGTCTTCACCGCCGTCCGGGCCGCCTTCGAAATCAGGGGCCGCGTAGAGATAGCCCACGTCGATCTGATGGTTTCCCAGGTCGCCCAGGGCCGCGGGATTGAAATAGGTGGTGGAATAATCATCGCCCACGGCGGTCATGGCGTTGCCCAGGGCCACGCTTCTGGCCGATAGGCCGTAGGTGTTTGGTACGAACAGCAGCCCCGCGTGCGCGGTTTGCAGGGAAAGCAGGCAAATCGCCGCGCACAGTCCCATAAACGAAAGGCGTTTCATTTCGGCTCCTTAACGAGTTGTTGCAAAAGATGCACAAGCAATTCTAACGTATTCCAAATCAGAAGCTAGCAAAATCCGATGACACTTGCAAAGAATATCGAAGATGAAATTTGCATTTGAGCCGCGTTTTCACCATGGGGATTTTGTAAAATACACGCCTGTGATAATGCTTTATCGGCGACGCCTGGGAGTTGGCGGAAACGGCTTTGACCTGCATTCCCGATATTTTCGCTTTATTCCAGATCGAAGGGGAGGCGCAGAATTTCGACGTCGAATTGCCGGAAAAAGAATTCGAATGGACGTACTGGTTCTATTCCGAATCCGATGACGGCGATCACCGCGCGGTTTACAAGGTTGCGCTGGAGCCGGAAAAAAGCGTGGACGTCGAATGCGACACGGACGTGGACGACGCTTGCGATGTTCTGGGGCGCGTCTTTCTCACGCAGGATCAAAACAACGTTCTGCTTCTGGTGAACGCCAAGACGGGGCAGATCATATCCGAATAGCATATTACATCGATTTTAAATCCAAACGGTTCTTCAGACCGACTGGACGAGTGTTTGCCTTTCAATGGCATCCCTTGTAAACAGTTGCTGTAATTTTTCCCAAGGTTCCCGCAATGGACGCAAAAAACGAAGCAGCGGCAAATCCCTTTATAAAAATTTTCAGGCAACTGAAAAAAGACATTCTGGATATGTTCAGCTATGTGCGTGACATGCCCTGGCCCGTGGTGAGGGTTTTTCTCATCGGCGCCACGCTGATTTTGCTGTACAAATTCTTCTGCACGAAGAAAAATTTCTATCGCCACACCATCCGCCCCATTTACAACTTCGACGTGGAGTTTTACGGCCTCGGACAACGCGCCTGGATGTATATCGCCACGTTCGTTCTGCTTTTTCTTATCGCGCTGGCGGCCGGCTATTTTCTGGATAAAAACAAACCGAAGGATCTGGGCATCAGGGTGGGGGACTGGCGTTTCGGTTTGCGCTGGACCTTTATTTTTCTCGCATTCATGCTGCCCATCGTTTTCATCGTCAGCTACACAGATACGTTTGCGATGAAATATCCGCTTTCCAAAGGCTCCATGAAAAGCCTGGAGGCTTTTCTCGTCTGGGAAGCGGTTTCCTTTCTCTACTTCGTCGGGTGGGAATTCTATTTTCGCGGGTACATGCTCTTTTCCCTGCACAAGCAACTGGGGACCATCGCCGTTTTCGTGCCGATGATCCCGTTCGTCATTTTGCATTCCTCAAAGCCGTTGCCCGAAGCTCTCGGCGCGATTTTCGTCGCCGAACTGCTTTGCGTTTTCGCGCTACGAGCCGGATCATTCTGGTACGGCATGGTGCTGCACTGGACCATCAATACGGCCATGGACGTGGCCGCCGTATGGCAGCGCGGTGGATTTACGGGGTGAAAATGGCGGATGTCGTTTCATAGCCCGGTTATGTTTGTGTAATTTTACTCATTGCCTGTGTTTGGGAATTTTAGTATTCTTCCAGAGAATAAAAAGCTTTAAGGATCAGGATGCCTATTTTGTTGTTTGATAGAAAAAAGAAAAATGACGACAGGGCTGTCGTGCTGGATGAATTCGAGAGAAATAATAACAAATCACATAATTCATTAAAATAACTGGTGCCTGTCACGAATTTATCACGAATTTATCGAGGAAGGCCATCGAAGAGAACCGTTATCTCAACGATAACATCGATCAACTTCGCGCTATCTCACTGAAAATAATGGATAATTCCACCAAAGGGGTTAGAAAAAGAAAAAGAGGTAAATGAACAAGTTGGGGCTTAACTTAGCGCCATTCGTGACTGTCACGAATTTCTAGAACCGTCAGATTTTTCTCTATAAGGAACAAATTTCATGGACCATTTTTTTAAAGGCTTGTTAGTCCTGCTTTTTGTTATGTCTGTTGTCGGCATTCTTGTTACAAGCGCCTGTAATTCTGACAACAACTGCGATGATGACGATGACGATGATTTGACCGACAATGATAACTGCGAATTCGCCGAGGAAGTCTGGACCGATCCGGACACGGGTCTGATTTGGCAGAATGAAACGAACTGCTGTTATTCCTGGCCGGATGCGCAAACCTATTGCGAGCACCTCATGTACAACTGCCGGGAGGACTGGCGGTTGCCGACCATCTCGGAATTGCGGAGCCTGATCCGTGGGTGCGACGATACGGCTTCGGGGGGGGCGTGCGATGTCGCCGATTCCTGTCTGACCCAGGATTGCTTTTCCGATGAATGCGCCGGGTGCGCCTTTCAGGAAGGACCGGCAAACGGCTGGTACCGGCCCGGAGACCTTTTGGGCGATGGCTGGTGGTTCTGGTCATCCGATGAGGTTTCGGATCTTGACGACGAAGCCTGGTTCGTCAATTTCGACACAGGGCAGATTCAATACAATTTTACGAACACGGGCATGGACGTGCGTTGCGTCCGCAACGAATCCGAATAGAAAAAACGGGATCGGATTGAGGCAAAGCGCAATGAAATATACTTTGAAAGCGATGATCGTCATCCTGGCGCTGATCATGCCGATCATGCTGGCCTGCAGTGATAACGATGACAGTGACGGCGACGATTCGGTCGATGACGGCCCGGTCGGCGGCGACCCGGAAGGGGACGGCACAGCTCTGTTCCTCTATCGCAAGGACTTCAACTACTACCTGGGCGTCCACGCCTACTCCGACCTGGGCGCCGAGCTGCTCAGGGGCTTGTGGAGCGAGGACCACGCCTGGGAGCAGATGACCAAGTTCGATGTGGGCGACGAGCAGTACATCATGGCCCACCGAAACACCTATCATACGGATACGAACGCCTGGTGGATCCAGCAGATCTACAGCACCGTCGACCTGGGACCGGTAACCGACAGCGGCACGTGGAGCCACCACTTCGATACCCTGGTCGGCTGCAAGTCGGGCGTCAACTCGTTCGTCTTCGGCCAGAACTCCGACAACAAGTACTGGTTCATCCAGCAGGTGCTGCCCGGCGGCAAGCTCGGAAACCAGACATCCAGCGGCACCTGGCACGACTATTACCCGGTCGCGGTCCCGCTGGAGATGCATGATCGGACTTACATCTATTTCCAGTCCAGCACCGACGAGTCGAGCCAGTACTATTGGTTCATCGCCCGACTGAGCGAGGACGGACACCTCCATCAGACCGACGATGGCTATTGGAACAACCTGTATCACGCGCACACAGCCTTTGAGCTCGACGGCATGTGGTATTTCTTCGGCATCAGAAAACCGACCGCGCATCAAGAAGGGGTCTGGTTCATCCAGCACGTGCTTCACGCCGGCACGATGGGCGCCCAGACCGACGGCGGCACTTGGGAATTATACTATCCGACCGTGGCCTCATACGTGGCCGATGACGGCAAGCCCTACCTCTTTGTCCACAGAAACAATGATGACTATAGCTGGAAGATCTACGAGCTGCGCGACGGCGGCAAGTTGGGCGGTCAGACCTCAAGCGGCAAACTGGAAGACTACTACGAGCACGCTTTTCCCATCGATTTCAACACCCTCTTTCTGCACGATGACGACTGGATGTCGGCGATGAATAGCGTCATCGGCGACCGCAAGCTGACCAGTATCACGCTGCCCGGCTCCCACGACGCGGGAGTAAACAAGCCCGTACTATCATCTCCTCAATTGCCAAGACTTCGCCAGCTCGTGCAACACCACCGCGCAGGACACCGACATCATCGGCCAGCTCGAGCGCGGATCACGCTACTTCGACATACGCCCCTACTGCGTCGATCCGATGGCCGACGACCCGACCAAATGGTCATCCTGGCGCACCGGACACTTCGATATCATCGACGACGGCCAAATCTGGCTGGGTTGCAGTGGCGAACCCATGGAAGACGTTTTCTCCGACATCTCGGACTTCTTTTCCGGCGGCGCCCATGAAAAGGAACTGGTGATCCTCAAAATCTCGCATTGCGCTGACGGTTCCAGCAGCGAGCCCAACGCGGAATGCAACAGTTCTGACTTCGATCTTATCAAGAAGCACATCAAGAACGACCTGCCCCGCCTGGTCAAGTGCAGCGACGACTGCGACCTGATGGACATGACGCTCAACGAGATTTTCGAAAAGGGAAACGTCATCGCCCTGGTCGACGGCGTTTCCAGCGATAAGGCCGACGGCATCTTCTCCTGGTCCGACAACGACCTGCCGATCTATGACCATTACTCGAACGCCGACGACCTGGACGCCATGGCCGCCGACCAGTACGACAAGCTCACGACGCAGGACAACCACAAGAACAAGCTGTTTCTGCTCTCCTGGACTCTGACCATGAGCGAGAGCGACGCTCTGGCGTGCGCAACCAATACAACGACGATCCTGAGCATGGCCCTGGATGCACGCAAAGCGCTCTTCCCCAAGGTCATCGGCGACTGGCTCGAGAAAGGCTTCATCACGCAGCAGATTTATCCGAACATCCTCTACGTCGATGCTTACGACCAGGTCGCCACGCGCGCCGCGATCTATCTGAACCTTTTCGACGATCGAATAGTGCTGTGGCACAGCAACACGGACGGCCATCCGGGCGCCTATTACACGATGCAAGATGACGGCAATTTCGTTGTCTACACCGCCTTCGAGAAAAAGGCGCTGTGGGCCAGCGGAACCGACGGCCATCCCGACGCCACGCTGGTCATGCAGGACTTCGACGGCAACCTGGTGATCTACGACACCGACGGCAAGGCGCTGTGGGCAAGCGGAACCCAAGGCCATCCCGGCGCCACGCTGGTCATGCAGGACTTCGACGGCAACCTGGTGATTTACGACACCGACGGCAAGGCGCTGTGGTCCACGCACACCCAGGGCAATCCCGGCGCCTGGTACACGATGCAGGATGACGGCAATCTGGTCGTTTACAAGGACATCGGGGACAAGGCGCTGTGGGCGACCGGAACCGACGGCAATCCCGGCGCCGATTGCCGGATGCAGGGCGACGGCAACTTCGTGATTTACAGCGCGGACAAACAGCCGCTGTGGTCGTCCCACACGTCCGGCCATCCCGGCGCGACCCTGGAGATGCTGGACACCGGCGATCTGCAGATCCTGAGCATGCCCTGGACCCGCTGAACACGAGCGATCACCGCGAACAGAAGGCAAGGGGTTCTCTCTAAATCACCGCCGGTACGCCGCCCTCGGCTTGACGCAAAGCAAAGGCGATCTGCTCCGTCGAAAAACGCCTTTTTTCAACCTGTGCTCCTTTTTCCTGAACCCAATCGCAATCCGTTTTTTTATTAGAGTCCGACTGGTCCAAGTTTCGGGGCGCAGAACAATCTCTTTCCGGGCGAATATGTTGACGCTGCGTTTGAAAAACGGCTATTTCGGGATGGGAGCCAGTTATTTTGTCGGCCGTTAAAAAGCTCAATAAGCTGTTGAAATTTCCCTGCATATGCTAAGGATGTTGACAGTGAAATTTGCTTGATGTCATTTTGGAAATCATTAGAAGTAATATTAAGGGAAGCGCATGAAAGTTCTGATTGTCGACACCTCGCCGTCCATGGGCGGGAGCATTCGCAGCGGCGCCGAGTTGATCAAAGGGCTCGCGGCCGCGGGCGACGAAGTCGCCGTCACGGCGTCGAGGCACGATCTTTTCAGGGAACTGGTCGGCGACCTGGCGCGATACTACAACGTCGAATGGGAAGGCTTTGAAAACCTTTTCGCCACGAAGCGGGAAGCCACCAAAATACGCATTCCCGTCATCACGCAGTTGATGGAGCTGGGGCGATTGCAAAAACTCATTTCCCCGTATCTTGTGGCGGCGTTAGAGGACTTTAAACCGGATATCGTTCATCTCAACCAATTCAATATGTACTCGAGGCTGACGCTGGAAGCGGCCAAAAAGGCGGGCGTTCCATGCGTGATGCACGGAAGGGAAATCAGGCTTTACGGCCGCAGCGAGTTGCGCCTTTTGAATTTAACCAAGCGCTGCATTTGCGTCAGCACCGAAGAAATGCGCTGTCTTGCCAGACAAAGCGGCGCTTCGGAGGATAAATTTTCCATCGCATTCAACGGCGTGGATGTCGAGGCGTTTCGCGTGGGGCGAAATAAAGATGCGCGGAAAAAGTACGATTTGCCTGAAGAAGCGAAGCTGGCCTGCATGCTGGGGCGCGTGATTCCTTGGAAAGGGCAGGACGTCGCGATCGAGGCGTGGGCGACCGTTGTCAAAAGCGTCCCCGGCGCCGTTTTGGCCGTTGTCGGTTACGGACGTGAGGATTATCTGAAGACATGCCGTGACAAGGTCGAGCGCCTGGATCTTGGCGATTCGGTGAAATTTATCGGAGGCTTGGACGACGTTCGCGGGTTGCTGGCCGCTTCCGATCTGCTGGTTCACGCCTCCCGCTACGCCAATCCGAAATACGGCCAGGTCGAAGCGTTCGGGCGCGTCGTGATCGAAGGCATGGCGACGGGGCTGCCCGTCGTGGCCACGCGGGCCGGCGGCGTGATAGATATCGTCGAGGACGGCGTTTCGGGCGCGCTGGTCAACCCCGGGGATCCGGATGATATGGCCGAGGCCGTCATCGGATACCTGAATGATGCCAAGAAGTCCGCGCAAACCGGCCTGGCCGCGCGCAAGAGAGTTGAAGAAAAATTTACCTCTGAAATGACGACGCAAAACATCAGATCGATTTATCAAAGCGTCGTTGAAAAACGATAAAATACACCATATTACTGGGATAATTCGAACTTAAGAATCCTGCGCGACGCGGATTATCGCAAGCGGCATCGCACGATGAACGTATTCATGTTGGGCTCGCCATTCCTGGTATTGGTCAATATTCCTTAAAAGGACATGACCCTTTATGGGCGCAAACAGGCCGCTATGAGACCGCCGGAAATCAACGGGAATGTCGACGCGTCTTCCGGTTTATCTCTTAACGTACGGTAATTCCGGATGAACCCTTTTTAGAGCGTTATTGACCGTGCAAGAGGGCTTTGATAGCGTTGGAACCAGGCAATGATAAATACGGGGGCTTAAATGCGCGTTAAAGTGAAAATGCTGTTTGCGGCAATGTTTTGCGTGTTCGTGTTGCTTACCGGCATTTGCTGTTTCAGCGCCGACAAGGACGTGGACGAAAACGATGAAGAGGAATTCGGCGATGATGACGAAGATCATGTGAATGACGACGTCGATGATGATTCCGCCGATGACGATTCCGTCGACGACGACGTCAATGACGATGTCAACGACGACGTCAATGACGACATTGATGACGACGTGAACGATGACGCCGACGACGACGCGCAGCCTCCGGTGAATTGTGAGGACATTATGGCGGCCGTGTACGACGCCTGCGGCGACGAGTTTGTTTTCAAAAGCCCTCCGGGACAGAATTTAACCAGACAGGACGCCCTCGTTGAATGCCAGTCGGGCGATGATTTCTGGGAGTGCGTCTTTGCCTGCGTGGATGAGGTGACCGGCAGTTGCGGTGATCTGGCGAATTGCATCAACATCGACGACGGCGGGTGCAACGGATCGCTGATGTATCAAGAAGTCGCATGAGAGGAGATTGGCGATTTGATCGACTGGGATAAACCTCTGCCGCCGCTGCGCCCCGTGGAAACCTTTCCCGTTGAAATGGACCGCGGTTCGCTATTGGCCTTCAAGGATCCGGCTCGATACGCCACGGCCATGCTGACGGTGGAGCAATCCGCGGCATTCGTGGTGGCGGCGTGCGACGGGCGAACGACTCTGCATGATCTGGCCATTTACTACAAGGAAAAAGTCGGCGCCGACTTGCCGGTGGAATCCGTGAAAAAACTGTTGATGGCTTTTGACGAGCATTGCTTTTTCGACAACGAGCGTTTCCACCAACATCGCAGAAAAGTCGATTACGCGTGGTCGGCGGCGGATACGCGTCCGGTGACGCTATTCGATTACATCGAATCCGGCGACAAGGAAAAGGCCGCCGACGACCTGCGGGGAATGCTGGACGGCTATTTTCGCGAAACCGGATACGAACCGGGCTATGAGATAAAAGCGGAGGAAAATAGCGCTGCGGCGCTCATCGCGCCGCACATCGATTACATGCGCGGGGGGAGGGTGTGGGCGGCTGCTTACGCCGAATTCGCCAAATCATTTGCCGGCGGCGGTGTCGTCATTCTCGGCACAAATCACCAGGCGCACCGATTGCCGGTCACCCTGACGCGAAAAAAGTTCGATACGCCCTTCGGCGTGATGGATATCGACCGGGAGGCTCTTGAAACGATCGCCGAGCGAATGCCATTCGATCCTTTTGCGGATGAAATTTCCCATCGAACGGAGCATTCCATCGAACTGGCGGCGACCATGCTGGCGTATATGCGCCCCGAGTTGAAAATCGTTCCGGTTCTTCTAGGAGGGGCGTCCGACATCATTCGCGGCGGGCAGGACAGCGGGACGGATGAGGCTCTGCTGGAACTCAGCGCGGTTTGCCGCGACCTATTGGATTCATATGGTCGGGATCTCGCGCTGATCGCTTCGGCGGATCTCGCGCACGTCGGCCGGATGTTCGACGATGATTTCGGCGTGGACGCTGAAAAGGGAAAGATCAACAGGCAGCGCGATCTCGAAATGTTAAGCGGGCTTGTCGAGGGCGATCCCGCGGCTTTCGTAAAATACATCGCCGCGGAAAAGGGCGTCAGGAGGATCTGCGGACTGACTCCCATTTACGTGGCCGCCGAAGCGTGCGGATTGCCGTTTGAGCTTATCGCCCACGATCAATGGATCGAGGAAAACGGCGGCGGCCTGGTCAGTTACGCGGCCTTGATCGCCAGGCGTCCTTAAGCGGAAACAGGATAAAATGAGAATCAAAAAGGTGGCCCTTAAAGCCGCCTTTCCATTATTGACGCTATGATTTTGGCGATTCTTAGAACATGATTCCGCCGGTCAACAGAAGTTGCAGCGGGACATACAGCATGGTGATCTCTACATCCGAGTCGCTGTTTTTAAGGGGATTGACCGAGTAGATCATGTCCATGCGCAACTGGCCGCCGCCGAAAAACTGCATACCCTGGGTCTTGACGATCTTGGCGTCCACGCCCAGAGCGCCCCACAGGCCGACGCCGCTGCCGCTGGCCGATTCGTCCCAGTCGTCGTCTTTGAAGGACAAATAGTGCAGCCCCAGGCCGCCCATCCAATAGGGCATCACCGTTCCGGTGCGGGCGATGTATTTTCCGATGCCCACGGAGGCGCGGAACATGTTCATGCCGTAATCGAAATCGTATTCCTTGTAATCCACGCCGTCTATCGTGTCTTCGTCGAATTCCCAGGTGGCGTCGCCGCCCTGATAGGAATAGGCCAGATCCAGGTGAATGATCAGGTTGCTGGCGGCCATGAGATTGAAGTGAGCGCCGAAAATGGGTCCCATTCCGCCCTGGCCGGAAACCGAGCCTTTAAGATCCGTGTTGCTGACTTCCCAGGAACCGTACGGAATGACGCCGTAGATATAGGAGCCGACGTCGATTCCCGCCTGGAAATCTTCGCGGGATGAGGCTTTTTGCTTGGCTGTTGCGGCCGCCGGGGCGATCAAAGCAATCAGAATAATTACCGTGATGATCCATGATGCGCGTTTCATATTCGTCCTCCCATGCATATCAGGTTTTCATTGAAACGTAACTCCTGACACGTAAGTTGCATGTCGTTATTCCCGTGTCAAGTCGATGGCCTTATAAAAACAGCTTTCGAGGTTCTTCGAGGATTACCGTACTTTCATGACCTCCCGGCAAAAAGCTAAGAAGAAAAATTATTTTTCGCCGCCTTAAGAGGGCGGTCAACGATCCTTGACAAAACCTTTGGGATGGAAAAGCTCGTCATTTAGGGTTTTGAAAGGACATTTCCTTTTTCCAGCAGCAGAAAACCGCAAGAAACAGCCGAAAAAGCACGGGAATTATCAGCGCGTTTTCCGGTCTATTGAGCCTAGTGTCATGTCACACGTCAACAGTCGCATTCGGTCGCCGACTCATCCCGGTTGACGGCGTTATTCGTCACTCAAATATTCCCGATATTCTCGTTTCTCATGCCTTGTCAACCGGGCGCCTCGTCAACCTCTGTGCAGACAGACGACGTGTGACATGACACTAGAGGGATTACCCGCGGCCGCGATGAAAAATGTCCTTTCAAAACCTATAAGCACAAATTCCATCCCAAAGGTTTTGTCAAGGACGAAAAATAATTTTCTTCTCCAATTCGGTAAAGTACGGTAATCATCGAAGAACCGCTTTCGAGCCGCGAAAGAATCCGGATTTCCAATTGACTTGTTGACCTTGCCGAATCCATCGCATAGCATGATGCAAGCCATAAAGGCGCGCCAAAAGTTGCAAACGAAAGATTGAATGACAAAAAATACGGCCGGTCATGGATCGGTTCGGATTTTTAAAATGTCGATTCAAAAGGGAGTCTGGTTCATGAGTAGGTCGTCAATAGCGGTAAAAGTCTGCATGTTGGGAATCCTCGTCATCGCTGTTTGCGCCACTTCCGCGCAAAGCTCGGACGAAAAACTGAATATCAGCCGTCTGGTTCAGTTGACGCGTGGAGACGAAGTAGAGCTTTATCCCAACGCTTCGAAAACCGAAAACCGCATCGTTTTCGAATCATACCGAAAGGATGACAAGATCATTGTTTCGGTGATCATGGACATGCAGGGCAAGATGGAAAAAGTGACGTCGGCATCCGAAGATTGCACCAATCCTGCCTGGACCATGAGCGACAAAGGCATCCTTTTCGACTCCTTCCCGCAGAAAAAGCGTTTCATCTGGCTGAAAACGCTGGGCAAAGTCGGCAATCAACAGGTGTCCATCGAGGATACGGTGGACTTCGACGCGGATTCGAATCCGAAAAACGGCCGGATCGTATACAGCGCGCTCAAAGACGGCAAAGATGCGAAAATGCGCAAGGACGGGCAGCGCTGGTATCGTGAATTTAAAAAGGAAATGCCCTTCATCTATCTGATCAATCCCGATCGCACGGGACACAAATTTCTGATCGACGGCATCAATCCCGTCTGGTCGCCGGACGGAACGCGCATCGCTTTTGCCAGCAATATCTCGGGCGATTACGAAATTTATACCATCAAACCCGATCCCAACAACCCCGCTTTGATCAGGCTGACCAACCGCCCTGAAATAGCCGATCTCGAACCCACGTGGAGCCCTGACGGCAGGAAACTCGCCTTTACCTCATATTCGGACAAAAACTGGGATATCTGGGTTGTTGACAAGGACGGCACCGGCCTCAAGCGCCTCACCGACGACCCTGCCCACGACGGCGGCCCCAGTTGGGGCAAAGACGGCTTCATCTATTTCCATTCCGACCGCTCTGAAAACTGGGATATCTGGAAGATGAAACCCGCCGGCTACGAGCCGATTCCCGACGATACGGACAAGGACGGCATTCCCGACAAGATGGAAAAATGCCCCGAGCAGCCCGAAGACATGGACGGATTCGAGGATGCCGATGGTTGCCCGGACCCGGATAACGACGGTGACGGTTTTCTGGACGGCGACGATAAATGCCCGCTGCAAGCCGAAGTGAAAAACGATTTCGAGGATGAGGACGGCTGTCCGGATGAAAATCCCCTGGAGGAGCCGACGGTATTTTACCTGGAGTTCGAGCGCAGCCACAAAAAACTCATGCCCACGTCATTCGCCAAGCTCGAGGCATTCCGCGACAAGCTGCTTCAAACTAAAAGCCGTGTGGAGATTCGCGCTTATCTCGGCGCAAGAGGCGGAAGCGAGGAGACATACGTCGCAAGGACGCAATACCGCGCCGATGCAGTCAGGGCATACTTCATCGACCGGGGCATCGATCCCGAAAGGCTGGTGGCCGTGGGCTACGGCACCGCGAATCCCATTGCGACCAACACGACCTCGGAAGGTCGCGGCCAGAACGCGCGCGTCGAGATCGTCATGATCAAGTAGCGCAAGATATTGTTGAAAAAACGAAACCGGCGGGCGCCCCTAAAACGTCTGCCGGTTTTCTTTATGCGTTTACTGAACTGCGGGAGGATCGGAATTGTCCTTTTCTTCGACGCTTTCACTTTTTGTCGCCATATAACGATTTAAAAAATCCACGATTTTGGGATATGCGTCGAGGCGGTTTTTCAATTTCGATAATCCGTGTCCTTCGTCGCTGTACAGAAGGTACTCGACGGGGATATTATTCTTTTTCATCGCCGCCGCCATCTGATCCGCCTCCGATTGCGGGACTCTGGGATCATTGGCGCCCTGCACGATCATCAGGGGCGATTTAATGGCTTCGGCTTTGTTGAGCGGGCTGATCGATTCCAGGAAGTGGCGGTCTTCTTCCAGGCTGCCGTACTCGGCTTCTCGTATCTTGCGACGCCACGGCCCCGTGTTTTCCAGAAAACTGATGAAGTTGCCGATGCCCACGACGGAAACTCCGCAGGCGTAAAGATCGGGATATTCCGTGAGGCTGGCATAGACCACGTACCCGCCGTAACTGCCCCCGTATATGCCGATTTTGTCTTTGGCGAAGTAACCCATGTTCCGCAGGTAGTAATTTGCCGCGGCGTAATCCCTGATGGAATTGAGCCGGTTTCTTTTGTCATCAAGGTGAATATACGCTTTACCGTATCCGTCGCTTCCGCGGACATTCGGAGCGAATACGGAAATGCCGCGGCTGACCAGATATTGAAAGAATCTCGAAAAATAGGGTCGAATCTGCCCTTCGGGGCCGCCGTGGGCGTAAATGAGAACGGGATTGCTTCCGTCTTTTTTCAATCCTTTGGGTTTGTATAAAAATCCGGGAATCTTCAGGCCGCCGAAGCCCGCGTATTTGACGATTTCGCAATCGACGAAAGCGCTGCTTTCGATGCCCGCCATGTCGGAATGCGTCAACTGAATCAATTCGTTTTTGGCGATGTCATAAACATGGATATCCGGCGGAGCGGTCGGAGACTGATATTGAAACATCAATTTTTCGCCGTCCGGTGAAAAACGCGGACTTTCGATGATTCCTCCCGGCATTTTAAGGGGGCCGAGGAGTTTTTGCGTCGGAATGTCGATGATGAAAGGCTGGGAATATCCGTCCACGTTGATCGTGTAGGCGACGCGCTTGCCGTCGCGGCTCAGGGTCAGGGACTCCGTGTTCCACATGGGGGAGTTGTCTTGAAACTCGATCGTTTCTTTTTTTAATAAATATTTTGCCAGTTTCGACCAGGGATTTCCCAGATCCGAAATCAAATAAAAATGATCGTTTTCTCCTTTAGGCCAGTTGACATGCGTGTACGTGGCCCAGCCCGTATGGGGGGTTAAAAGAAGATCGCGCAGGTTTTTCAATTTCAGGAGCGTCAGGTTATTGTCGTAGTTGGATTCCCAGGTGGATACAACCAGATATTTGTCGTCCCATGACCATGCGGCGGCTTCGTTGTATGCGTCGTGCTGCAAAACCAGGCGCCTCTTTTGGCTTTTTCGCTTCATGACATCGATATCAAAATATTTTTTATCCCTTTTATTGTAGGCGAATGCGAACTTGTCGCCGTCGTGCGACCAGGCGCCGAAATTGTGAATCACGTTGTCGTCATGGGTCATACGGGTGATGTTTCCCGTCTGCGCGTCCAGCATATATAGCTGAGTTTTTTCATTGCCCCCCTCGTCCATGCCGAAAATGATCTCCGGCCTCGTCGGCGAAAATCTTAAAAAAGACACATTTTCCGAGTATTTTGTCAGAGGCTTCGGTTTACCGCCTTCGGCGCTGACAAGGTAAATCTGATATGTGCCGGTTTCGTTGGAAAGAAAGGCGATTTGCTTTCCGTCCGGAGACCAATCGCCGCTTCGTGCGCTTTTGATTTGCAGATAGTTTTGCAGCGTGTATTGATCCGCTGATGCGTGTTCCACCGTCAAAAGTATTGAAAATATGGCGATAAGTGCTGAAAAGATTCGATATTGCCTGACATCCATGGATTTTTGCTCCAAAAAGACCTTTTTAATCGGGTCTTCATTAAAAATTGACGCATATGACCATACTATTTCACGTGAAAATATCAATGAGACGGATTCAGCCGAAGTAAATACAGTCTATGGGAAATATTTTTTTGCCGATAAGCGCGTTGTCGATGCTTTGAACGATTTCAATTGGCGGAAGTGATTTAACCTTGAAAAAACCGCGTGATCTTTAAGATAGCATTTTTTATGCCTTTATTGAAAACAAAGGCTTGACTCGGAGTCGGACATCACTATAATGCGCTCCCTTGAAACCCGAATTGTCGGGTTGCTGGCGTAGCTCAATTGGTAGAGCAGCGCACTTGTAATGCGCAGGTTGCGGGTTCGAGTCCCATCGCCAGCTCCATTGAATTCAATGCACGGTGGGGTTCCCGAGTTGGCCAAAGGGGGCAGACTGTAAATCTGCTGCGGGTTCGCTACGGGGGTTCGAATCCTCCCCCCACCAATATTTGCGGCGAACATCGGCGTTTTCCGCAGGTGAATCCGGAAGGATTTGAAAATCGATAGTTTCTCCGAACCGTTTTCGGCCGGCGAATGAAACCGCTTCAATATCTAAGGTTCAAAGCGGTTCATGAAACTTGGAGCGGATGAACTAAAAAGGTTTGGAGGCGCGGGAATAGCTCAATGGTAGAGCGTCAGCCTTCCAAGCTGAGGGTTGCGGGTTCGAGTCCCGTTTCCCGCTATCGTTGCAAGGCCTTAATCTTGCAACCCGTAGGAGGATCATCATGGCGAAGGAGAAATTCAATCGAACGAAGCCGCACGTCAACGTGGGCACGATTGGTCACATCGATCACGGCAAGACGACGTTGACCAGTGCGATCACGACCGTCGCCTCGCGCAAGGGCTGGGCGAAAGCGGTCAGTTACGACGAAGTGGCCAAGGCGAGCGTGAGCCAGGGCCGTCGCAACGAGATGAAGATTTTGACGATCGCCACATCCCATGTGGAATATGAGTCCGAGAAGCGTCACTACGCGCACGTCGACTGCCCGGGTCACGCGGACTACATCAAGAACATGATAACGGGCGCGGCGCAGATGGACGGCGCGATTCTGGTGGTCGGCGCCGACGACGGCCCCATGCCCCAGACCCGCGAGCATATCCTTCTGGCCCGTCAGGTCGGCGTTCCGAAGATCGTCGTGTTTCTGAACAAGGTGGACCTTGTGGACGATCCTGAGCTTCTGGATCTGGTGGAGATGGAAGTTCGCGAGCTTTTGAGTCTTTACGAATTTCCTGGCGACGACACTCCGATCGTTCGCGGCAGCGCTCTCAAAGCCATGCAGGGCACCGACGATGTCGTTGGCGACGGAGCCATTGTGGAGCTTCTCAATACGCTTGACGAATACATTCCCGAGCCGGTCCGCGATACGGAGAAGCCTTTCCTGATGCCGATCGAAGACGTGTTTTCGATTTCCGGGCGCGGCACGGTTGTGACGGGCCGCATCGAGCGCGGCGTCGTGAAAGTCGGCGAGGAAATCGAGATTGTGGGCATCAAGGACACGCGCAAGACGGTGGTGACCGGCGTGGAGATGTTCCGCAAGCTTCTGGATTCGGGCCAGCCCGGCGACAACGTGGGCTGCCTGCTTCGGGGCGTGAAGCGCGAGGACGTTGAGCGCGGCCAGGTTCTGGCGCATCCGGGCACGATCAATCCGCATACGGAGTATGAAGGCAAAGTGTACGTTCTGAGCAAGGATGAAGGCGGGCGCCACACGCCGTTTTTCACCGGCTATCGTCCCCAGTTCTACTTTCGCACAACGGACGTGACGGGCGTGGGCACGCTGCCGGAAGGCATCGAGATGGTGATGCCGGGCGAGAACGTGAATTTGACGGTGAAGTTGATTGCGCCGATCGCGATGGAAGAAGGCGTTCGTTTCGCGATTCGCGAAGGCGGCCGCACAGTGGGCGCCGGCGTCGTCACAAAGGTGATCAAGTAAAAAGAGGAATCAGTCCATGGCGACAGGTGCAAGAGATATCGTGATTTTGCAGTGTACGGTTTGTAAAAGGCGCAATTACACCACGACGCGAAACAAGAAGAAGAACCAGACGAAACTGGAAATCAAAAAGTATTGCCCTTTTGACGCGAAGCATACGCTGCATAAGGAAACGAAATAAAATTATCGAAAAGCGACGATCGGCCGCGTCGATGCCGGACGCGGGCCGACCTGTTGTGTTCTAATATGGCGGGAGGGGATCTTCCACCCGCGACCGCCTTGCCGAAAGGGAGAATAAAACGCCTTCTCGGTGAAAAGTTGGAAGAAAAGGTGCATATCGGATTATGGCCGGCGACAAAAGCGAAAAAATGAAAAAAGCCAAAAGCAAAGATGCGGTGAAAAAACCCGGACCTATTAAGAATCTCGTTTCTTATCTGGGCGATGTAAAGCGCGAATTGAAGAAGGTTGCCTGGCCGACGCGAGCCGATACTCTGGCCTCGACTTGGGTGGTGATCATACTATCCATTATCTTCTCTCTTTTCTTCTTTGTGTGCGACAGCGTTCTGAAGTTTATGCTGTCGCTGGCGTTTGCATAAGATAAGCGCGACGGGCCTCCACGGGGAGTAATAATGTCTGAGGAAATGAAATGGTACGTAGTGCATACCTATTCGGGTTATGAAGCCAAAGCGAAAAAGGCGCTTGAAGAACGTATCAAAAAAAACGGTATGCAATCGCTGTTCGGCGAGATATTGATCCCTTCCGAATCGGTCGTGGAAGTGGTTCAGGGCGAAAAACGAACCAGCGTCAGGAAATTTTTCCCCGGATATATCCTCGTGAAAATGGCCATGAGCAATGAAACCTGGCACATCGTCAAGGGCACCATGAAGGTGACCGGCTTCGTGGGGGGGATGCGGAATCCGCCTCCCGTGCCCGAAGAGGAAGTGCGGCGAATTACGGAACAGATCACCGAAGGCACGCTGCGGCCCAAACCCAAAGTCGAGTACGAAAAGGGCGAGTCGGTGCGCGTGACCGCCGGTCCTTTCGCCAACTTCACCGGCGTGGTGGACGAAGTCCGGCCGGACAAGTCCAAACTCCGCGTGATGGTGTCCATTTTCGGAAGAGCAACGCCTGTGGAACTGGATTTCTATCAGGTTGAAAAGAGTTGACAAGGTTCGCAAACAAATTTCGAACGCAAAATAAGGACCGGTAAAATGGCCAAGAAAGTCGCTGGACAAATCAAACTTCAGGTCCCCGCCGGAAAAGCCAATCCTTCGCCCCCCGTCGGGCCGGCGCTGGGTCAGCACGGCGTGAACATTATGGAGTTCTGCAAACAATTCAATGCGAAGACCGCCGATCAGGACGGCATGATCATTCCCGTCGTGATTACGGTTTACGCGGATCGAAGTTTCTCGTTTATTCTCAAAAGCCCGCCGGCAGCCATCCTCATCAAGAAGGCGGCAAAAATCGCCAAGGGTTCCGGTGTGCCGAACATCGATAAAGTGGGCAAGATCAAAAAGAGCCAGATTCGGGAGATCGCACAGTTGAAAATGCAGGATCTCAATACCGATGATGTCGAACAAGCGAGCCGAATCATTGAAGGTACGGCCAGAAGCATGGGCGTGGATGTCATCGAAGGATGACCGCGTGACATCGCATCACAAGGGATAAGGCCATGAAAAGCACAGGGAAAAATTACCGACAAGCGGCGGAAAAAATCGAAAGGCAGAAGCGGTATACGCTCGAGGACGCCATCAGCCTCGTGAGACAGACCGGCGTCACTAAGTTCGACGAATCCGTGGATGTTGCATTGCGCCTGGGAGTCAATCCCCGCCATGCGGACCAGATGGTGCGCGGAAGCACTGTTTTACCTCACGGAACCGGCAAAACATTGCGCGTGCTGGTTTTCGCCAAAGGCGACAAAGCGGCGGAAGCCAAGGAAGCCGGTGCCGATTATATCGGAGATGACGATCTCGTCCAGAAAATTCTGGACGGATGGCTCGACTTCGACAAAGTCGTCGCCACACCCGATATGATGCGCGATATCTCGAAGCTGGGCCGCACGCTGGGACCCCGGGGCATGATGCCAAATCCCAAGCTGGGGACCGTGACTTTCGACATTAAAGACGCCGTGGAGGCCTTTAAAAAGGGCAAAGTCGAATTCCGTGTCGACAAAGCCGGAAACCTTCATGTCGCCATCGGAAAAAAGAGTTTCAGCGAAGAAGCCCTTAGGGAAAACTTCGTTGCCCTGGTGGACAAGGTCATTCGCATGAAGCCCGCCACCAGCAAGGGAACCTACCTGAAAAATATTTCGATTTCGACGACCATGGGTCCCGGAATCAAAGTGGATGCTTCGGCTGTTCAAAGTATAATTCGAACCTGATCGCGCGGACTGAACCCGCCGCGAAAGGGCTCGTCAAAGAAGCAAGGCGCCTTTTATAGGCATAATTGAATATTATTCAGCCTGCGGAGACGATTTGAGATGATCCGACAGACGGATGGGCCGACTTTGCTGGCCTCGTTCGATCACCTCGCGTCGAGAAGGCTGAATAAGCAAATCGACAAAAACAAGAGCTAGAAAAGGGAGGAGGTGCTTATTGGACAGAGGCGAGAAAGAAAGAGTCGTCGCCTGGTTTCAAGATGAGTTGAAACAGGCCAAACTCGTCATCAGGTTCGGCTTCTCGGGTTTGAAAGTCGAGAGCTTCAATGAACTGCGCCGCATCATGGAAAAGAACGGCGGAGTTTCGATGGCGGTTGTTAAAAACACGCTGGCGGAGATCGCTTCGCGGGAAACGGAGTCGGAGCAGCTTTTTAAGTCGTTGGCCGGCCCCAATGCCTTTTTGGTCGTCAAGGATGACATTATCGGACCGACGAAGATCCTCGCCGATTTCGCCAGGCAACACAAAAAGCTGACGGTTTTTGACGGCATTCTCGAAGGCAAATTGCTTTCCGAGGATGACGTGAAGGCGTTGGCGAACATGCCCAGCCGCGAGGAACTTCTGGGCAAACTGGCTTATGTGATCGCTTCTCCCCTGACCGGCCTGGTGAACGTGCTGGCCGGCGTGCCCCGCGGCATGCTCAACGTTCTGACCGCCGTCAAGGAAGAAAAAGAAAAGGCAGCCTAGCCGTTTTAGGCCAAGGCTCATTCGTGCAACAAAAAAACATGAAGCAAAAGCTTCTTAACCGATTTTAGGAGAATCTCATGGCGGATGTTACCAAAGAGGATGTGATTGCATTTATCGAGAATATGACCGTCCTCGATTTGTCCAATTTCATCAAGGAACTGGAAGACAAATTCGGCGTTTCAGCCGCGGCTCCCATGATGATGGGCGCGATGCCCGGACTCGGCGCCGGCGCCGGAGCGGAAGCTGCTGAAGAGCAGACCGAGTTCGACGTGGTTCTGACCAGCCCCGGCGACAAGAAAATCGCCGTCATCAAGGAAGTGCGCGCCATTACCGGTCTGGGTCTCAAAGAGGCCAAGGCTCTGGTGGACGAAGCGCCCAAGGCTGTCAAAGAGGGAATTCCCAGGGCCGAAGCCGAAGAGATCGCCAAGAAGATCGAAGAGGCAGGCGGCGGCGTTGAGATTAAATAGAGCTTTATTTCTTTAGAAGCATTTCCGACCGTCCGCAAGACGGACGGTCGGTGTGCGTTCTTTTGTTGCGGGTCTCGACAACTCGAGCAAGGAGTGACAGTCCATGACCATGCCGGAAGCATTGGGCAGCATTAAGCGTTATCGCAAAAGCTTTTCGCGAATCAAGACAGTCATCGATATCCCGAATCTGATCGATATCCAAAAGCGTTCCTATGAGCGTTTCCTTCAGAGTACGGCGGATCCCATGGAAAGGGAGAACACGGGCCTTCAGGGAGTTTTTCAGTCCGTATTCCCCATCAAGGATTTTTCGGGCACATGCAGTCTCGAGTTTGTCTGCTACAAGCTGGAGAAACCGAAATACGACGTGGCCGAATGCCAGCAGAGGGATCTGACGTACGCCGCGCCGTTCAAAGTCGTCATTCGTCTCGTGGTGTATGACATGGACGACGAGACCGGCGGCCAGAGCATTCGCGACATCAAGGAGCAGGAAGTTTATTTCGGCGACATCCCCTTGATGACCGACAGCGGCACTTTCGTCATCAACGGCACTGAAAGAGTCATCGTCAGCCAGCTTCACAGAAGCCCCGGCGTCTTTTTCGATCACGACAAGGGCAAAACGCACAGTTCCGGCAAACTGCTGTTCAACGCCCGCGTGATTCCGTACCGAGGCTCGTGGCTGGATTTCGAGTTCGACACAAAAGACATTCTTCACGTGAAAATCGACCGGCGGCGCAAGATGCCGGCGACGATCCTGCTCAAGGCCCTGGGCCTGAACGCGGATGAAATTCTCAACTCCTATTACGAGAAGTATTACAGAAAACTCAGCGTCAAATTCGATAAAAACGATCAGTGGATCATGGAATTCGAACCGGATATGTTCAAAAGCCAGATCGCTTCCATGGATATTCGCAAGGACGGCGCGGTTTACGTGGCCAAGGGCAAACGTATAACGGCGGCGGCCTGCGAAAAAATGCGTCGCGCGGAACTGACCGAACTGCCGGTGAAAGAAGAGTTCATCGTCGGCAAATATGTCGGCTCAGACATCGTCAACATGGATACGGGGGAAATTCTCGCGGAGACAAGCCAGGAAGTCACGCAGGAACTGCTCAATGCGCTCAAAGAACGGGAAATCTTCGAATTCCAGATCCTTCACACGCACGGTAAAAGCATCAGTTCTTCGCTGCGCAACACCTTGATGCTCGACAAAGTTGATACGGACCTGGAAGCCAAAGTCGAGATTTACAAACGGCTGCGACCCGGCGATCCTCCCACGGAGGACACCGCCGAATCCCTGTTCTACAACCTGTTTTTCAATCCCGAGCGCTATGACCTGTCCCGCGTGGGCCGCGTCAAGATGGATCACAAACTCAATCTCGATCCCATGGCGAAAAACTCGCTACTGACCCCGAAGCAGGCGCAGGAGATTGCCGAGCAGATCATCCTCGCCGTGATGGAAAAGGTCCCCGTCACCAACGACAACGCGGTGGAAGTCGCCTTTGAAATCATGAACCTGCTGCGGGAAAAAACCATTTACACCCGCGACGACGTCCTGGCTATTTCGCGCCAGATCGTCAAACACATCGGCGATCACACGCACCTGACCGAAGATTCGACCAAGGTTATCGGCAACGAACTTGAAAAGCTGGCGAAAGAAGCGTCGACGCTGTTTTGCGACGATATCCTCTCCGTGGTTTTCTACCTGCTGAATCTCAAGGAAGGGCGGGGGGAAATCGACGATATCGACCATCTGGGAAATCGCCGAGTCCGCGCCGTGGGCGAACTTGTGGAAAACCAGTACCGGATCGGCCTGGTCCGCATGGAAAGAGCCATTCGCGAACGCATGAGCCTTCAGGAGATCGACACGCTCATGCCCCATGACCTGATCAACTCCAAGCCGGTCAGCGCCGTCATCAAGGAATTTTTCGGTTCATCGCAGCTTTCCCAGTTTATGGATCAGACAAATCCTCTGTCGGAAGTGACGCACAAACGCCGCCTTTCGGCTCTCGGCCCCGGCGGCCTGACCAGAGAACGGGCCGGATTCGAAGTGCGCGACGTGCACAACACGCATTACGGCCGCATCTGCCCGGTGGAAACGCCGGAAGGTCCCAATATCGGTCTGATCGCGAGTCTTTCCACGTACGCCCGCGTCAACGAATACGGATTCATCGAAACGCCGTACCGACGCGTTGAAAACTCGAAGCCGGTTCCCACGGATGTGCGCTTTCTGTCCGCGCTGGAAGAAGAGCGATACACCATCGCGCAAGCCAACGTGAAGCTCGACAAGAAAGGCATGTTCGCGCTGGAGAACGTGACGGCCCGGCAGCACGGCGAATTCGCCATTGTTCCGGCTACGGAAGTCGGTTTTATGGACGTTTCGCCGAATCAGCTCGTGTCCGTGGCCGCCAGCCTGATTCCCTTCCTGGCTCACGACGACGCGAACCGCGCTCTGATGGGCGCCAACATGCAGCGCCAGGCGGTGCCTTTGCTGAAAAACGACGCGCCGATCATCGGAACCGGAATGGAAGCCATTGTGGCCCGGGATTCGGGCGTGACCATGATCGCCCGCCGGAGCGGCGAGGTCGTCTATGTCGACGCCATGCGCATCGTCGTCAAAATCGACGAGAGCGAGCATAACGAAAACGAGGCCGGAGTCGATATTTACAACCTGACCAAGTATCTGCGCTCCAATCAGAATACGTGCCTTAACCAGAGACCCATCGTCTCCATGGGCGAAATCGTCAGGGCCGGCGACGTCATCGCCGACGGACCCTCGACGGATATGGGCGAACTGGCCCTGGGCCAGAACATCGTCGTGGCCTTCATGCCCTGGGGCGGCTACAACTTCGAGGATTCGATCCTCATCTCCGAACGGCTGATCAAAGACGACCAGTTTACTTCCATTCACGTTGAGGTTTTCGAGTGCGTCAGCCGCGACACCAAACTCGGCAAAGAGGAAATCACCAGAGACATTCCCAACGTTTCCGAGGACATGCTGGCCAATCTGGACGACAGCGGCATCATCCGAATCGGCGCCGAGGTCAAACCCGGCGACATCCTGGTCGGCAAGATTACGCCGAAGGGCGAAACGCAGTTGTCGCCGGAAGAAAAACTGCTTCGGGCGATTTTCGGCGAGAAGGCCGGCGACGTGCGCGACACCAGCCTGACCGTCTCCCCCGGCGTTCAGGGAACGGTTCTTGACGCGAAGGTCTACTCCCGCAAGGGCGTTGAAAAAGATCAGCGCGCCAAGGAAATCGAACAGGCCGAAATCGCCAAGATCCTCAAGGACCAGGAAGAGGAAATCAACATCATCACGGAGAACGCTCGCGGACGGATCAAAAACCTGATCACCGGCAAAAAGGCCATGTCCGATCTCGGAGCGGATTACACCAATGAAACTCTGGTGACGAAGGGATCGATCCTGAGCGGCGACGTGCTGGATCAAATTCCGTTCAAGAAGCTCGGCGAACTTTCCCTGGCGGATTCCAAGATCGAAATCCGCTTGAGCGATCTGGTCAAAAACGTTCTTTTACAGATCGACGCCACCAAGCAGAAGTGGGACGAAAAGATCGAGAGGATCAAGCGCAGCGACGAAATGGCCCCCGGCATCATCAAGATGGTCAAAGTCTACATCGCCATCAAGCGCAAGCTTCAGGTGGGCGACAAGATGGCCGGACGTCACGGAAACAAAGGCGTTCTTTCCCGCATCGTTCCCGAAGAAGACATGCCGTACATGGAAGACGGCACGCCCGTGGGCATGATTCTCAATCCCCTGGGCGTTCCTTCCCGCATGAACGTCGGGCAGATCCTGGAATGCCACCTGGGCTGGGCCGGATATCATCTCGGCGCCCAGATTCAGCAGATGATCGTAGAAAATTTCTCCGCCGAAAAAATGCGCGAGAAACTTCTGGGCATCTTCGACGAAGAGCTTGAAACGGTTCAGCCTCTTCGTGAAAAGATCAAAAGAGCTTCCGCGTCGAATGTCATGGACTTCGCGCGTTCCTTGAGCCGCGGCGTTCACATGGCGACGCCGGTTTTCGACGGCGCGTCGGAAGGCGACATCAAAAAGGCTTTCGAACTGGCGATGCTCGAAGAGCACGGACAAAGCACGCTGTTTGACGGACGAACCGGCGATCCTCTCTTCAACGAGGTGACCGTCGGAACCATGTACATGCTCAAGCTTCATCACCTTGTCGACGAAAAGATTCACGCCCGTTCCATCGGACCTTACAGCCTGGTGACCCAGCAGCCTCTGGGCGGCAAAGCGCAATTCGGCGGCCAGCGACTGGGTGAAATGGAAGTCTGGGCCATGGAAGCCTACGGGGCGGCTTTCTCCCTGCAGGAATTTCTCACCGTCAAGTCCGACGACGTCACGGGCCGCACCCGCATGTACGAGTCCATCGTCAAGGGTGAGTTCACCCTCGAACCGGGACTGCCGGAAAGCTTCAACGTCCTGATCAAGGAACTCCAGAGCCTCAGCCTGGATGTTACGCTGATCGAGGAAGGGCGCGATGATGACGTGGTGAAGAAAGAATTCCCCGAATTCAAGGCCATGACGGAGAAGAAATCGGCCATGGAGGAGGCGGAAGCGCTGTTTAACCAATCCTTCTCTTCTCCCATCGAAGATAGCGCCGCTGATTCCGAGGATGAAGAAGAGACCGAGGAAGACGAAGAAGATTTGGATTAGTACGGATCGCGCGGTTCCCCGGCGGCCTTCATGGCCGGCTTTGAGGACCGGGCGTTTCGATTTTCCTTCAACCTAGTGGAGGATACGCCTTGCAAGAGCGACACAGCTTTTTCGAGAAGCCCAGAAATCCCATTCATTTCCCCGGCGTCAGAATCGGACTGGCCAGTCCGGACAAGATTCTGAGCTGGTCGTACGGCGAAGTCAAAAAGCCGGAGACGATCAACTACCGAACCTTCAAGCCGGAGCGCGACGGGCTTTTCTGCGCCAAAATTTTCGGACCGATCAAGGATTACGAGTGCAACTGCGGCAAATACAAGCGCATGAAGCACCGCGGCATCGTGTGTGAGAAATGCGGCGTCGAAGTCATCCAGAGCAAGGTGCGTCGCGAAAGGATGGGGCATATCAAGCTTGCCACTCCGGTCGCTCATATCTGGTTTCTCAAAAGCCTTCCCAGCCGCATCGGGAACATGCTGGATATGACCTACAAGGAACTTGAGAAAGTTCTGTATTTCGAAAAATTCGTCGTCATCGAGCCCGGCGCGACGGACACCAAGGAAGGCGAATTGATCGGCGACGAAAGATTTCGCCGATGCATGGAAGAAGATCCGGTCGAGTTCCACGCCGGCATGGGCGCCGAGACGATCAAGGAACTATTGGCCAGGCAAAACCTGGAACAGTTGTCCAAAGACCTGCGCGTGGAAATGATCGAGGCCACTTCCGAAGCCAAGAAAAAGAAAATGGCCAAGCGCCTCAAGGTCGTGGAAGCTTTCCTGAATTCCGGCAACCGGCCGGAATGGATGATCATGGATATCATCCCGGTCATCCCTCCCGACCTGCGTCCCCTGGTGCCCCTGGACGGCGGCCGGTTCGCCATCTCCGACTTGAACGATCTTTACCGCCGCGTGATCAACCGAAACAACCGCCTCAAGAGGCTGATGGAGCTTCACGCTCCGGATATCATCGTGCGCAACGAAAAGCGCATGCTGCAGGAATCCGTGGACGCTCTTTTCGACAACGGCCGACGCGGACGCGTCATCACCGGCCCCAGCAAGCGGCCGCTGAAATCCCTGTCCGACATGCTCAAAGGCAAGCAGGGACGCTTCCGCCAGAACCTGCTTGGCAAGCGCGTCGATTATTCCGGCCGTTCGGTGATCGTCGTGGGACCCGAACTGCGTCTGCATCAGTGCGGATTGCCCAAACGCATGGCCCTCGAACTGTTCACGCCGTTTATTTACAACAAACTGGAAGAGCGCGGATTCGTCACAACGATTAAAAGCGCCAAGAAAATGGTGGAGAAGGAAAAACCCGAGGTCTGGGACATCCTCGACGAGGTGATCAAAGAGCACCCCATTCTCCTGAACCGCGCCCCCACGCTGCATCGCCTGGGCATCCAGGCCTTCGAGCCCGTGCTGGTGGAAGGCAAGGCGATCCAACTGCATCCTTTGGTCTGCACCGCGTATAACGCCGACTTCGACGGCGACCAGATGGCTGTTCACGTCCCCTTGTCCGTCGAAGCGCAGATCGAAGCCCGCGTTCTCATGATGTCCACGAACAATATCCTCTCGCCGGCCAGCGGCAAACCCATTATCGTCCCCAGTCAGGACATGGTTTTGGGAACCTATTATTCGACGTTGCTTCGTCCGGGAGCGCCGGGCGAGGGGCTGACGTTCTCCGACGCGAGCGAAGTGCAGTCGGCCTACGCCGAAAACAAAGTTCATCTTCAGGCGAGCATCAAGTGCCGCCTGGACGGCAAGCTCGTGGAAACCACCGTCGGCCGCGTTCTTCTCAGCACGATCCTGCCGAAGGAAGTGTCTTTTTCCGCCATCAACAGAGTGGTCGGAAAGAAGCAACTCGGCGAGCTCATCGACCTGTGTTACCGCAATGCCGGCAACAAGGCGACGGTCATCCTCGCCGACAGGCTGCGCACGTTCGGATTCACCATGGCCACGCTGGCCGGCGTTTCCATTTGCGTGGACGATATGCTCATCCCCGAAGCCAAGGAAAAAATCATTGCCGAGAGCAATGACGCGGTCAATGAAATTCAGCAGCAGTATCAGGACGGTTTGATTACCGACGGCGAAAGATACAACAAGGTGATCGACATCTGGGCGCACACTTCCGAGCGCATCACCGAACAGATGATGGAGCGCATGGGTACGGAAGGTTACGCCGGCGCCATCGGAGCCAAGGAAAAAAGCGCCAGCTTCAATTCCATCTTCATGATGGCCGAGTCCGGCGCCCGCGGCTCCACGGCCCAGATCAGGCAGCTCGCCGGCATGCGCGGTCTGATGGCCAAGCCCTCCGGCGAAATCATCGAGACGCCCATCACGGCCAACTTCCGCGAAGGTCTGTCCGTGTTGCAGTACTTCATCTCCACGCACGGCGCTCGCAAAGGTCTCGCCGATACGGCTCTGAAAACGGCCAACTCCGGATACCTGACCCGTCGTCTCGTAGACGTGGCGCAGGATACGGTGGTCTCCATCACGGACTGCGGGACCATGGACGGCATCAACGTCAGCAGCCTCATCGAAGGCGGCGAAGTGATCGACCACGTCGGCGACCGCATCCTCGGACGCGTGACGTTGAAAGACGTTCTGGATCCGATCACGCAGGAAGTTCTGGTTTCGGCCAACACCATGCTGGACGAAGCCGAGGTCAAGAAAATCGAGGCCGCCGGCATCGAAGCCGTCGAGATCCGGTCGGTGCTTTCCTGCCGGGCCAAGCGCGGAATTTGCGCCATGTGCTACGGCCGCGATCTGGCTCGCGGGCACCTGGTCAATATTGGCGAAGCCGTGGGCGTCATCGCGGCTCAATCCATCGGCGAGCCGGGCACGCAGTTGACCATGCGCACCTTCCACATCGGCGGTACGGCGAGCCGGAAGGTCGAGCAGTCGACCCTGCAGGCCCGCGGCGCCGGAGAGGTTCAGCTGAAAGACGTTTCGCTGGTGACCAACCGGGACGGCCTGGCCACGGTCATGAACCGCAGCGGCGAGTTGATCCTCATGTCCGGCGGCCGTGAGCGCGAGCGATACGGTCTGACTTACGGCGCCGTGCTTCTGGTGACGAACAGCGACAGCGTGAGACCCGGACAGCTTCTCGCGCAGTGGGATCCGCACACGACGCCGATTCTGACCGACGTCGAGGGCTTCGTGATGTTCGAGGACATCATCGAAGGCGAGACCATGACCGAGCAGTTCGACGAGGTCACCGGTCTTTCGCGCAAGGTCATCATCGAGTCCCGCGATTCCAAACTGCGGCCGCGCATTACGATCAGAGACGACTCGGGCAATCCTCTGAAAATTCCGGGAACGAACCGGGATGCGAGTTATCTGCTTCCTATCGGCGCCAATATCTATCAGACCGAGCAGGAAGTGACGATGGCCGGCGACGTGTTGGCTAAAATCCCCCGCGCCACGACAAAGAGCAAGGACATCACCGGCGGCCTGCCGCGCGTTGCGGAGCTGTTCGAAGCGCGCACGCCGAAGGACTTCGCGGTGATTTCCGAAATCGACGGATTCGTCCATTTCGATGAAGACGCCAAGGGGCGTCGCCGGATCCACGTGATTCCGAAAGTCGGCGAGCCGAGCGAGTACCTGATCAATAAAGGCAAGCACGTCAGCGTTCAGGAAGGCAGCTACGTCCGCGTCGGCGAAGCCCTGATGGACGGCGCTTTGAATCCTCACGACATTCTCCGCGTTTTGGATGAAAAAGCCCTGGCCCGCTACCTGGTGGACGAGATTCAGGAGGTATACCGCCTGCAGGGCGTGAAGATCAACGACAAGCACATCGAGGTCATCGTCCGCCAGATGCTGCGCCGCGTGCGCATCAAGGTTGTCGGCGATACGAAATTCCGATACGGCGAGCAGGTTGAAAAACAGGTGTTCCAGGATGAGAACGAAAAAGTGCTGGCCGATGGCGGAAAGCCCGCGCAGGGTGAATCCTTGCTGCTCGGCATCACGAAAGCCTCTCTGTCCACGGAAAGCTTCATTTCCGCCGCCAGTTTCCAGGAGACCACGAAGGTTCTGACCGAGGCTTCGATCCACGGAAAGATCGACTGGCTTCGCGGCCTGAAGGAAAACGTCATCATGGGCCGCCTTGTCCCGGCGGGCACGGGCGTTCCGAGATACAGAGACTTCAGCATGGAAGTCGATCTGCCCGATGATTACGGGGAGATGCCCCTGGATGGCGATATGGGCTTCGAACAGGATTTCAGCAACCTCGATTTTTCCGCGGCTGAAGCCATGGAGGCGGCCACCGGCGAAGTCCAGACCGGTTTTGACGACGAGGATGGGATCGAAGAAATCCAAGGCAACGTGGAAGCGTCCTCCGACGACGAGGAAACGGAAGAAGACGACTCCTGACACATTTTCAGCAGATGTCAATTGCCGTGATCGTTCCGCATGAAAGATCACGGCAATTTCTTATTGAAACGAATTTTGAAAATGTAAGAAAATGTATCATTTAGGCTTGACACTCAGGGGGCATTTTGCTATGTTCCCGCGGCCTTACGAAGGCTGGGCCTAATTTTGGTAAAAAAAACAAAAGGTTTTATGGATGCCGACGATTAATCAACTGGTCAGAAACGGCCGAAAAGTGCTGGAAGAAAAGAAAGCAGCTCCGGCTCTTCAATCGTGCCCTCAAAAGCGCGGCGTGTGCACGCGCGTATATACGACAACGCCCAAGAAACCGAACTCGGCTCTTCGCAAGGTCGCTCGCGTACGATTGAGCAACGGTATTGAGGTGACGACTTATATCCCCGGCGAGGGACACAGCTTACAGGAACATTCCGTGGTTTTGATTCGCGGCGGGCGCGTCAAGGATCTGCCCGGCGTGCGTTATCATGTCATTCGCGGCAGCCTTGATTCCGGCGGCGTGTCGGATCGCAATAAGGCCCGAAGCAAATACGGAACAAAGAAGCCGAAATAACAGGAGAGCGTTTCGATGCCTCGTAAACGAGCAATCATTAAAAGAGAAGTCCTTCCGGACCCGAAATACAGCGATGTCGTCGTCGCCAAATTCATCAACACCCTGATGACCGGCGGTAAGAAAAGTACGGCCGAGAGAATTTTATACGGCGCCATGGACATCGTCAGCGACAAGGCTAAGGAAGATCCTCTGAATATCTTCAAAACGGCCATTGAGAATATTCGCCCCCTCGTCGAGGTGAAAAGCCGGCGCGTGGGCGGTTCGACATATCAGATCCCAATTGAAATTCGCGCCGACAGGCGATTGGCCCTGTCGATGAGATGGTTGAAAAAATATGCGGCGGCTCGACCTGGCAACAGCATGAGAGACAAGCTGGCGGCGGAAATTATGGATGCCGCGTCCGGTCGAGGAGCTTCGATCAAGAAGAAAGAAGACACGCACAAGATGGCTGAAGCCAACAAGGCATTCAGTCATTACCGTTGGTAAGCCCGGCTTCTTGCGTCGGGGGGAGGGCTGACGGGCCAGCCTATCTCCTGATGCCCCTACCGGGAACCGCCGCCTGAAGTCGGCGGCGGGTCGAATAGACGGAACCGACGGATACGACGTTAGCCGAAAAAATAACGGATACTCACTTCGGCCAAACTCGTGTTCGCTGATTCCGGCATTGAAAAATTTTCTAACTGTAAAAAGCGCCTCGAGGGTAAGGCGTCAATATAAGAAAGGGGCCGCAAGCCCCGGTCGCCCGTCTTTACAGCATCTGGAGCGACGACGTGTCAAAATCAGCGCCCTTGGCCAATATCCGTAATATCGGAATAATGGCCCATATTGATGCGGGAAAGACGACAGCGACTGAAAGGATCCTTTATTACACGGGAGTCAGCCACAAGATGGGCGAGGTTCATGATGGGACCGCCCAGATGGACTACATGATTCAGGAGCAGGAGCGCGGCATCACGATCACGACCGCCGCCACCACCTGCAAATGGCGCGGACACAGGATCAACATCCTCGACACGCCGGGTCATGTGGATTTTACCATCGAAGTGGAAAGGGCCTTGAGAGTCCTGGACGGAGCGATCGCCATTTTCTGCGGCGTCGGCGGGGTTGAGCCTCAAAGCGAAACCGTTTGGCGGCAGGCGGAAAAATTCCATGTTCCGAAGATCGCTTTCGTCAACAAACTGGACCGGATCGGTTCGGATTTTTTCCGGGTTTGCGAAGAAATCAGGGAAAAATTCGGCGTGAGGGCCGTGCCCATTCAGCTTCCCGTCGGAAGCGAAAGCGACTTTGTCGGCGTTGTGGACCTGATCAGCATGAAGGCGATTATCTGGGATGATTCATCCCTGGGAGCCAGCTTTCAGGAAACGCCCGTGCCCGATGATCTTTTACAAATTGCTCTAAAATACCGGACGGAGTTGTTGGAAGCCGTCGCCGAAGAAGATGATGATTTGATGGCGGCTTATCTGGAAGGCGAGGAACTCGATGAAGAGGTTGTCAGAAAAGCCCTTCGCAAAGGCGTCCTTGCTCTGAATATCGTCCCGGTGCTGGCCGGCGCCGCCTTTAAAAACAAGGGAATCCAGCCGTTGCTCGACGCCGTGGTGGATTATCTGCCCGGCCCCAGGGACATCCCCCCCGTTAAGGGAGCGAATCCCAGGAACAATAGGGAGGAAACCCGCGAGGCCGAGATCACCGAACCTTTTACGGCTCTGGCGTTCAAGGTTTTGCATGATCCTTTCGTCGGGCAACTCTGCTTCCTGAGAGTGTATTCCGGGAAAGTGAACCTCGGCGAGTCCGTGCTGAACGTGACAAGGCAAAAGAACGAACGCCTTTCCAAGATTCTTCAAATGCACGCCAACAAACGCGTGGAACTGAAGATGGCGCAAGCCGGGGATATCGTCGCGGTGGTTGGATTGCGCGTCACCTCGACCGGCGACACGCTTTGCGTCAAGAATCATCCACTGCTGCTGGAAGGCCTGACGTTCCCCGATCCCGTCATTCACATCGCCATCGAACCCAAGACGCAGGCCGATCAGGAAAAATTGGACGGCGCCATGGAGAACCTGGCCAGGGAGGATCCATCCTTCCACGTGAGACAGGATCAGGAAACGGGCCAGACGATCATTTCAGGAATGGGTGAATTGCATCTGGAAATCATCGCCGACCGAATGCGCAGGGATTTCAACGTCAACGCCAATGTGGGAAAACCCCAGGTTTCCTACAAGGAAAGCATCGGACGCGCGATTGAGATCGAAGAGGAATACGTCAGGCAGGCCGGCAATCGCGGAATGTACGCGAAAGCCCGATTGCTTCTGGAACCCCTCGAAAGGGGAAAGGGATTCGGATTCGAATCCGAGCTTTCCGCGGGGAAATTGCCGCGGGAATTCCAGGAGGCTTTGAAAAACGGCGTCGTGGAATCGCTTTCCGTCGGCGGACTGGCGGGTTACCCGGTGATGGATTTGAAAGTCACGCTGAAGGATGCCGCTTATCACGAAGTGGATTCGGACGAAGCGTCTTTCAGAGCCGTCGCGAACCTGGCTATGGCCAAGGGATTGCGTGAAGCCGATCCGGTATTGTTGGAGCCGTTCATGTCCGTGGAAATCGTCACACCGGAGGATTTCCTCGGAGATGTTATAGCGGACATCAATTCCCGGCGGGGCTCCGTCAAGGGAATGTCGATCAGGGCCAATGCCCGCGTGGTCGATACGGAAGCGCCGCTGGCTGAAATGTTCGGATATTCGACGGATCTGCGTTCCCTGACTCAGGGAAGGGCGACTTACACGATGCACTTTTCGCAATATCGTGTGACCCCCGCGCAGATTCGGGAAAAGATATTGACTCGGTTAAGAGGTTACTAGGTTAGAAAAACGAAGCATCGCCGATTTGTTTTTGGAGGATCATCATGGCGAAGGAGAAATTCAATCGAACGAAGCCGCACGTCAACGTGGGCACGATTGGTCACATCGATCACGGCAAGACGACGTTGACCAGTGCGATCACGACCGTCGCCTCGCGCAAGGGCTGGGCGAAAGCGGTCAGTTACGACGAAGTGGCCAAGGCGAGCGTGAGCCAGGGCCGTCGCAACGAGATGAAGATTTTGACGATCGCCACATCCCATGTGGAATATGAGTCCGAGAAGCGTCACTACGCGCACGTCGACTGCCCGGGTCACGCGGACTACATCAAGAACATGATAACGGGCGCGGCGCAGATGGACGGCGCGATTCTGGTGGTCGGCGCCGACGACGGCCCCATGCCCCAGACCCGCGAGCATATCCTTCTGGCCCGTCAGGTCGGCGTTCCGAAGATCGTCGTGTTTCTGAACAAGGTGGACCTTGTGGACGATCCTGAGCTTCTGGATCTGGTGGAGATGGAAGTTCGCGAGCTTTTGAGTCTTTACGAATTTCCTGGCGACGACACTCCGATCGTTCGCGGCAGCGCTCTCAAAGCCATGCAGGGCACCGACGATGTCGTTGGCGACGGAGCCATTGTGGAGCTTCTCAATACGCTTGACGAATACATTCCCGAGCCGGTCCGCGATACGGAGAAGCCTTTCCTGATGCCGATCGAAGACGTGTTTTCGATTTCCGGGCGCGGCACGGTTGTGACGGGCCGCATCGAGCGCGGCGTCGTGAAAGTCGGCGAGGAAATCGAGATTGTGGGCATCAAGGACACGCGCAAGACGGTGGTGACCGGCGTGGAGATGTTCCGCAAGCTTCTGGATTCGGGCCAGCCCGGCGACAACGTGGGCTGCCTGCTTCGGGGCGTGAAGCGCGAGGACGTTGAGCGCGGCCAGGTTCTGGCGCATCCGGGCACGATCAATCCGCATACGGAGTATGAAGGCAAAGTGTACGTTCTGAGCAAGGATGAAGGCGGGCGCCACACGCCGTTTTTCACCGGCTATCGTCCCCAGTTCTACTTTCGCACAACGGACGTGACGGGCGTGGGCACGCTGCCGGAAGGCATCGAGATGGTGATGCCGGGCGAGAACGTGAATTTGACGGTGAAGTTGATTGCGCCGATCGCGATGGAAGAAGGCGTTCGTTTCGCGATTCGCGAAGGCGGCCGCACAGTGGGCGCCGGCGTCGTCACAAAGGTGATCAAGTAACACTAGGCGGGATATTCTCATGGCACTGAAACAGCGCATTCGTATTCGGCTCAAAGCTTATGACCACAAAATCCTGGACAAGTCGTCCAAGGAGATTGCCGATTCGGCGAAAAGGACCGGGGCTCATGTATCCGGACCTATTCCGCTGCCGACGAAGATAGAAAAGTTCTGCGTGCTGCGCGGACCTCACGTCGACAAGAAGAGCCGTGAGCAATTCGAGATCCGTACGCATAAAAGGTTGATTGAGATTTTCGATACGACGCCGGAAACCATGGAAGCGATGGGCAAACTCGAGCTTTCTCCCGGCGTCGACGTGGATATCAAATTGATCGGAGCGGCCTGATGAAAGGTATTTTCGGGAAAAAACTGGGCATGATGCAGGTCTTCGACGAGTCGGGACGTCGCGTGCCCCTGAGCGTGGTCAAGGCGACTCCGGGCGTGGTGGTTCGCGTTAAAACCGTCGAAACAGACGGCTACGGCGCCATCCAGGTCGGTTTCAACTCCTGCGATCTGAAGAAGTTGAACAGGCCCGAAGCCGGCGTCTACAAAAAGACTCTGCAAACCAAGGTCGGTTACCGGGACCTCAAGGAATTCAAAGTCGATAATCCCAATGACTACAAGGTCGGCCAGGAAATCAAAGTCGATCAGTTCGCCGCCGGAGACAAGGTCGATGTGCGCAGCCGCTCCATCGGCAAAGGCTTCGCCGGAACGATCAAAAGATACCATTTCGGCCGCGGACCGATGACGCACGGAAGCAAGAACAAGCGTGAGCCGGGCTCCATCGGCATGTCCGCGACGCCGTCGCGTGTGCACAAGGGTAAAAAGTTGCCCGGTCACATGGGTTCCGTAAACAGAACCGTGCAGCGAATTACGGTCTATAAAGTCGACGAAGAAAAGAATTTGCTGTTTCTCATCGGCGGCATTCCCGGTTCCCGCAACGCAAATGTGATGATTCACGAAACGGCGAAAAAGAAGAAACTTGCCGGATAAAGGGCGGTCCCATGGCGAAGATGGACATAGTCAACAGTGTGAATGAAAAGGTGGAATCGCTGGAATTGCGCGACGATGTCTTCGGCATCGAAGTCAAGCCTCATCTCTTCTGGGAAGTGGTGCGCAACCAGACGGCCAACAAACGCGCGGGCTCGAAGAAAACCAAATCCCGCGCCGAAGTCAATTACACCAATGCGAAATTGTATCGGCAAAAGGGAACGGGACGCGCCAGGGCGGGAAGCGCCCGATCCGGCGTTCGCGTGGGCGGCGGTCATATTTTCGCGTTGCGTCCCAAGGATTGGTCCTACACGGTTCCCAAAAAGGTTCGGCGTCAGGCGGTGGCTTCGGCGCTGTCCATGAAGCTGGCCGAGGAAAAGATGACCGTGGTGGATCGAATTTCCCTGGACCGGATCAAAACCAAGGACATGGCGGACATTCTGAAATCACTGGATGTTCAAAACGGTCTGATCGTGATCGGCGGACGCGATGACAAAATCGAGAAAAGCGCGAGAAACATTCCGTTTGTGAAGGTTCTGCCCGTCGAGGGACTGAACGTTTACGACATCCTCCGCTATGACAAAGTGGTTTTGACCAAAGACGCCGTGGCCGTGATCGAAGGGAGGTATGCGAAGCGATGAATCCTCATCAGATCATCAAGCGCCCAATCATTACGGAAAAGGCCAACCTGGATAAAGAAGTCAGCAATCATCACATTTTCGAAGTCATGATGGCTGCCAACAAAATTGAAATCCGAAAGGCCGTCGAAGAGTTGTTCGGAGTCAAGGTCTTAAGCGTCCAGACCTGCGTGATGCGTGGGAAAAACAAAAGGCGCGGAAGAACCTTCGGGCGAACTCCGAATTGGAAAAAGGCTCTCGTGAAGCTGGCGCCCGGCGAGAGCATCGACTTCTTCGAAGGCGTTTAATCTAGGCACGGAAGGGTATGGCATGGCGATAAAGAAACACAAACCGACAAGCCCCGGCCGACGGTATATGACTGTCAGCACTTTCGAGGAATTATCCGGGAGCAAACCGGAACGTTCGCTGATGGAGCCCTTGAAGAAAAACGGCGGTCGCAACAGCCATGGTCGGATTACGATGCGGCATCGGGGCGGCGGCCATAAGCGGCATTATCGCGTGATCGACTTCAAGCGCAACAAACACGATATTCCGGCTCAGGTCGCGACGATCGAATACGATCCGAACCGCAAGAGCCGGATCGCGCTTTTGAATTACCAGGACGGCGAGAAGCGATATATCATCGCCCCGCATCAGCTCAAGGTCGGCGACACGGTCGTCAGCGGCGAACACGTCGACATCAAGCCGGGCAATGCGATGCCGATGAAAAACATCCCCGACGGGATTTTGGTCCACAACGTGGAAATGAAAATCGGAAAAGGCGGGCAGGTCGCCCGTTCCGCCGGCAACTGCGCTCAGTTGATGGGCAAAGAAGGCAAGTACGTGACTTTGAAGCTGCCTTCCGGCGAATTGCGGCGTTTTTTGGGCGACTGCATGGCGACCATCGGCCAGGTGGGCAATGTGGATCACAGCCACATCACCATCGGCAAAGCCGGCCGCACCCGTTGGCTCGGCCGCAGACCTCACGTCCGCGGCGTGGCCATGAATCCGGTGGATCATCCCATGGGCGGCGGCGAGGGTCGTTCCAGCGGCGGACGTCATCCGTGCACGCCGTGGGGCGTTCCGACCAAAGGATACAAAACCAGGAAGAATCGAAATTCCGATCGGCTGATCGTCAGACGACGGAATAAGAAATAATCGTCAAACGGCATTGCCGTATACGATAAGGAGCGTTCGAGCATGGCGCGTTCGGTGAAAAAAGGACCTTTTGTCGACGACCACCTTCTCAAGAAAGTGGACACGGCGACCGAAACAAAGAGCCGGACCATTATTAAAACATGGTCCCGCAGGTCGACCATTTTGCCCGAGTTTGTGGGGTTGACCTTCGCCGTCCATAACGGAAAGAAATTCGTTCCCGTGTTCGTGACGGAGAATATGGTCGGTCATAAGTTGGGCGAATTTGCTCCGACCCGCGTTTTTCACGGCCACGCGGCGGATCGGAAGGCCAAGAAAGGCTAGTCGGCGGCGATATCGTCCGATGTGACGACGATCCGCTTCATGGGAGAATAGGAAATGGAAGTCAAGGCCAAAGCGAAATACTTGAGATTTTCACCCTCGAAGGGCCGCCTTGTCGCCGATATGATTCGGGGCAAAAGCGTTCACGAGGCCGTTGGAATGCTCTCTTACACGCCCAGGAAATCCGCCAGGGCCGTAAAAAAACTACTGGACTCGGCCATCGCAAATGCGCAGACCCGCGAAGGCGTGAACGTCGACGAGCTTTACGTCAAAAGCATCTGCGTCGACGAGGGACCGACGCTCAAGCGGATCCGGCTGCGATCCATGGGCAGAGCCAACAGGATTTTTAAAAGGACAAGCCACGTCACCATCGTCTTGGACGAGATTTAAGGGAGGCTACGGTGGGTCAGAAGACAAACCCGATCGGTTTTAGACTGGGAATCATCCGTGACTGGAATTCGCGATGGTTTTCCGACAAGGATTACGCGAAGCTCCTGCACGAGGATCTGAACATTCGGAAATTCCTGAAAAAGAGGCTCGCCAACGCCAGCGTTTCGAAGATCGACATCGAACGAACGCATAATAAAATGACGATCATCATCCATACGGCGCGTCCCGGCGTGATCATCGGCCGCAAGGGCGTTGAACTGGAAGCGCTGCAAAAGGTTCTGCGCCGCATGGCCGATCGCGACATTTTCATCAAGGTTCAGGAAGTCCGCAGGGCCGATCTGGACTCTCAGCTCGTGGCGGAGAACATCGGCAACCAGATGGCCCGCCGTATTTCTCACAGGCGCGCCATGAAGCGGGCTATCTCCAACGCCATGAAGCTCGGCGCCAAGGGCATTCGCATCACCGCCAAGGGACGTCTGGGCGGCGCCGAGATGAGCCGGTTCGAGCAGTACCGCGAAGGCGTCGTGCCTCTGCACACGCTGCGCGCCGACATCGATTACGGACAGTACCACGCCAGGACGACCTACGGCGTGATCGGCATCAAAGTTTGGATTTACCACGGCGACGTGGTTTCGAAATAAAAGGACAGTGAGGCAACAAAATGCTTTCGCCGAAAAAAGTCAGACATCGCAAGGTCATGAAAGGACGTCGGCGCGGCCAGGCGCGTCGGGGAAGCGGCATCGATTTCGGAAATTACGGACTTCAGGTTCTGGAAGCCGGATGGATTACCGCCAGGCAGATCGAGGCGGCTCGTATCGCCATGACCCGTTCGATCAAGCGCGGCGGCAAAATCTGGATTCGGATTTTCCCCGACAAGCCGATTACGAAGAAACCCGCCGAAACCCGCATGGGGAAGGGCAAAGGCTCGCCGGAGGAATGGGTTTGCGTCGTCAAGCCCGGACGCATGTTGTACGAGATGGATGGCGTGAACACCCAGCAGGCCACGAAGGCCTTCAAGCTGGCCGCCGCCAAATTGCCCTTAAAAACGAAAATCGTGATTCGAGAGGCCGTCCATGAAGGCTGATGAAATTCGCAAGTACAGCGCCGATGAACTGGTCAATATGGAACAGGATTTGGTGAAGGATTATTTCCAGCTCAAATTCCAGTTCTTCACCGGGCAGCTTGAAAATACGGCGCGGATGACAGGCGTGAAACGCGACATCGCGCGCGTTAAAACAATTCTCAAGGAACGTCAAATGCAAAAGGATGTGAGCCATGACGACAAAGAGTAATCGCCGCACCCTGCAGGGCGTCGTGGTGAGCGACAAAATGGAAAAGACGGTGGTCGTGCGCGTGGCTCGGGTTTACAAGCATCCCTTGTACGGCAAGGTCATAACCCAGCACAAGAAATACAAAGCTCATGACAACGCCAACGAGTGCGGCATGGGCGACACGGTGCAGATCATCGAGAGCCGGCCGATTTCTTCCCAGAAGCGGTGGGCGGTGCAGAAAATTTTAGAGAAGGCCGTTGGATAGACCGAGGCGTTCGCTTTCAAGGAGACTTTGGCCATGATTCAAATGCAATCCGTTTTAACGGTGGCGGACAATTCCGGGGCGCGACGCCTGACCTGCATCAAGGTTCTGGGCGACAGCAAGAAACGCTACGCCTCCGTCGGCGACGTCATCGTCGTTTCGGTCCGGGAAGCTATCCCCGGAGCCAAAGTGAAAAAGGGCGAAATGCGCCGGGCCGTCATCGTTCGCCTGAAAAGCAATCTCGGGCGTCCGGACGGAAGTTATATCCGTTTTGACGATAATTCCGCCGTATTGATCGACAATAACATGGAGCCGATCGGAACCCGCGTATTCGGGCCGGTGGCCAGGGAATTGCGCGCCAAGCAGTTCATGAAGATCGTATCCCTGGCTCCCGAGGTTCTTTAAGAAGGTTAGTCGCGCATCGGCAAGGAGACATAAAATGTCGGCGAAGGAAAAAGTGAAAACCCGCGTGAAAAAAGACGACATCGTTCACGTCATCGGCGGGAAGGAATCGGGAGCGCTTTCCAATCGCGTGAAACGCGGGAAAGTCCTGAGCGTGGATCGCAAAAACGGCCGCGTGATCGTCGAGAGGATGAATTTCATCAAAAGGCACTCGAAGCCCGACAAGACGAACCGCCAGGGCGGCATCATCGAAAAGGAAGGTCCGATTCACGCCAGCAACGTCATGATCGTCTGCCCGAGCTGCGACGCTCCCCGACGCATCAAGATGGTGAAACTCGAGGACGGAAAGAAAGTGCGCGCTTGTAGAAAGTGCGATGAAATATTGGACAAGTAAACGTGCTTCGATAGGAGCGACCAGATGGTCCCCAGATTGAAAACTTATTATCAGGACAACGTCGTACCGGCTTTGACCAAGGAGTTCAGTTACAAGAACGCCATGGAAGTTCCGAAGCTGGTCAAGATCACATTGAACATGGGTCTGGGTGAAGCCATTCAGAATCCCAAGCTGATCGAGTCCGCCGTCACGGAAATCACCGCCATCGCCGGCCAGGCGCCCGTGGTGACCAAGGCCCGGAAATCCATCGCTTCCTTCAAGCTCCGCGAGGGGCAGAATATCGGAGCCATGGCGACTTTGCGGAAAGACCGCATGTACGAGTTTCTCGACCGCCTGATTTCCGTGGCCATTCCGCGTATTCGCGACTTTCGGGGAGTTTCCGAAAAAGCGTTTGACGGCCGGGGTAATTATTCCCTGGGAATTCGTGAACAAATCGTCTTTACCGAGATTGATTACGATAAAGTGGACAAGATCAAAGGCATGAACGTCACGATCGTCACGACGGCGAAGACGGATGAGGAAGGCCGCGCATTGCTCAGGCACATGGGCATGCCCTTTCGCAAGTAAGCGTTTATCAAACGGAGACTACTAACGTGGCAAAAAAATCGATTGTAGCCAAGGCGAAACGAAAGCAGAAATTCCCGGTTCGCCAGTATAACCGCTGCCCGCTGTGCGGACGCCCCCGGGCCTATTATCGGAAGTTCAACATGTGCCGCATCTGCCTGCGGCAATTGGCGCTCCAGGGCGACCTGCCGGGCGTGGTTAAATCGAGTTGGTGACGCTTTAGCGGCCGATTCAAGGGAGGAAAGCGATATGGTCATGACGGATCCGTTGGCGGACATGTTGACGAGGATTCGCAATGGGTACAAGGCGGGGCACAAAAGCATCAGCCTGCCCGCTTCGAAGCTCAAAGCCGGCGTCCTGAAGATCCTCAAGGATAAGGGATTTATCGACGCCTACAAGTTCGAGCAGGATGACAAGCAGGGAATGCTGCATGTCCATCTTCGCTACGACATCGATCACAAACCCATGATCAGCGGCATCCAGCGAGTCAGCAAGCCGGGACTGCGCCGCTATTCGGGATCCGAAGAGATTCCCGAAGTCCTGCAGGGACTGGGCACCATGATCGTGTCCACGAGCAAAGGCGTGATGGCGGACGATGAGGCGAAGGAAAAGAAGCTTGGCGGCGAACTTTTATGCCGCGTTTGGTAAGAATCGATATTAATGACAGGGCGGTAAATCATGAGTCGCGTCGGAAAAAAACCCGTTCAGCTTGAAAGCGGTGTGACGGCCGCCGTCAGCGGGAATACGGTCACGGTCAAGGGCCCGAAAGGCCAGTTGGAATACACCTTTTTGCCGGGTATCGGCGTCGAGGTCAAAGACGACTTGGTCGAGGTCACCCGTGAAACGGATCATCGGGATCATCGCAGCCTGCATGGACTGACCAGGGCGCTGATCCAGAACATGGTGATCGGCGTATCCAAGGGATATCAAAAGAAACTGGAAATGAGCGGCGTGGGTTACAAGGCGGAGGTTCAGCAGGGACGGATCATGCTGAGCGTCGGCTTCCCGGCGCCCAAATCCCTGGCGATTCCGTCGGAGTTGGAAGTGACGGTTGAAAACAACAACAAAATCACCGTCAGCGGCATACACAAGGACATGGTCGGAGAGTTCGCGGCTCGAATTCGCCGGGTGCGCCCGCCCGAGCCGTATAAAGGCAAAGGAATCAAATACGATACCGAGAGGATCGTGCGCAAGGTCGGAAAGACCAGCGCCTGATATTAGGCCTAACCGACGCATTGCGCGTCAAGGAGTCATACGGTGAGTCACAAGAAGGAAGCAGACACATCGCGGAAACACAGGCAAAGGCGGGTTCGACGGAAGATCCGGGGAAGCGCCGAAAGGCCGAGACTCTGCGTTTATCGCAGTCTGAAGCACATTTACGCCCAAGTCATCGACGACTCGACGGGCGCCGTGGTCGCCAGCGCATCGAGCCTGGAGTCCGCGTTCAACAAGCCCGAACCCCCCGCGGCGAAATCCGAAGCAAAACCCGAAGCCGACGAGAAAAAGAGCGATAAGAAAAAAGGCAAAGCCGCCGCCCCCAAAGGATCCAAGATCCTGTGCAGCGAGGAAGTCGGCCGCATGATAGCCGGGCGGATCAAGGAAAAGGGCATCGAAAAGGTGGTTTTCGATCGCAACGGATTTCTCTACCACGGTCGGATCAAGGCCGTCGCCGATGCGGCGCGCAAAGCCGGCCTGCAGTTTTAGGACCTTAGGAGGATAACCAGTGGCGAACATAGATCGCAACGAATTTCAAGAGGCGCCCGAATTTGTGGAAAAGGTCGTCCATGTCAACCGTGTCGCCAAGGTTGTCAAGGGCGGTCGCCGCTTTTCCTTTACGGCTGTCGTGGTCGTGGGAGACGGCAAGGGCCGCGTCGGCGTGGGCAAAGGGAAAGCCAATGAAGTTCCCGACGCCATCCGCAAGGCCATCGACGGCGCGAAAAAGTCCGTCTTCAAGGTGCCTTTGACAGAAAATTACACCATTCCCCACGAAATCGAGGGACGCATGGGACGTTACGGGGCCGCCAAGGTGAAATTGATCCCCGCCAGCCCCGGCACCGGCGTCATCGCCGGCAGCGCCGTGCGTGCGATCCTTGAAAGCGCGGGCATCCGCAACATCCTGACGAAATGCCAGGGAAGCCGCAATCCGCACAACCTGGTTCACGCCACGGTGAGGGGATTGCAGAATCTGAACGATCCGGAAAAGTACCGCAGGCGGCTCAAAAGAGGATCCGGAGGCGGAAAATCCGCCGATAAGGAGCAGTGATCATGGGACAGATCAAAGTGACGCAGGTCCGATCGACGATCGGCCGCGACAAAAAGCAGCAGCGAATTCTCGACGCCCTGGGTTTGAAAAGAATCGATCACACCGTGGTTCATCAGAATTCGCCCACCATCCGAGGGATGGTGAAAAAAGTTTTGCATCTCGTTCGTTATGAGGAGACTCTTTAAATGAAACTCTCTGAACTTTCGCCTCCCAAAGGCGCGGTGACCAAGAGCCGGCGCATCGGCCGGGGCAATGCCACCGGTCAGGGCGGAACGGCCGGCAAAGGTCACAAGGGCGCCAAAGCCAGGGCCGGCACCGAGAAGGGACCCGGTTTTGAGGGCGGTCAGATGCCTTTGATCCGCAGAGTTCCCAAAAGAGGCTTTAAAAATCCCAACAGCAAGTTCTTCGCGGTCGTAAACGTCGGGCAGCTTTCGCGTTTCGAGGCCGGTTCGGTCGTGGATCCGGACATCCTGCGAAAACAGAAACTGATTCGTAAGAAATGCGACGGCCTGAAAATCCTTTCCGAAGGCGATCTCAATGTTTCCCTGACGGTTGTGGCGCATAAATTTTCCGCCAAAGCCAAGGAAAAAATCCTGGCCGCCGGCGGCACCGTAGAAACCATAAAGGATTGAACCGTTGGTCAACGCGTTTCAAAATATTTTCAAGATACCCGAGCTGAGACGGCGCGTATTTTTCACGGCGCTGCTTCTGGCCGTGTACCGGGTCGGCTGCACCGTGCCGATTCCCGGCCTGAACACTGCCGCACTGTCGAACTTCTTTAAAGCGCAGGCCGGAACCGTTTTCGGCATGTTCTCAATGTTCACCGGCGGCGCGCTGGAAAGCGGATCGATTTTCTCCCTGGGAATCATGCCCTACATTTCGTCGTCCATTATTTTGCAACTCTTGACGGTTGTGGTTCCCTATCTGGAGCAATTGTCGAAGGAAGGCGAAGTCGGGCGTAAGAAAATCACCCAATATACCCGGTACGGCACAGTCGGTCTGGCTCTGTTCCAGGGATTCATGATGGCCGTCGCCCTGGAGAAGGGTATGCTCGGCCAAGGCGTCGTTCTTCATCCGGGTCTGCTTTTCAAGATCATCACGGCCATTACGATGACCGCCGGAACGGCCTTCATCATGTGGCTTGGCGAGCAGATCAGCGAGCACGGCATCGGCAACGGCATCAGCCTTATCATCTTCGCGGGCATTGTGGCCAGAATGCCCGCCGCCGCGTATCAGCTTTTCGTGGACATCGGAACCGGCGAGCGCAACATCCTGTCCACCGTTCCCATTTTGATTACCATGGTCTTCGTGGTCTTTGCTATTATTTTCGTGGAAAGGGCTCACCGGAAGATCCCGATTCAGCACGCTCGAAGAGTGGTGGGCCGGCGCATGTACGGCGGCTCCAGCACGCATCTTCCCCTGAAGGTCAACACCGCCGGCGTGATTCCGCCGATTTTCGCCAGCTCCATTATGATGTTTCCGGCCACCTTCTCGAACTTCTTCGATCATCCGTGGCTTCAGACCATCAGCGACTGGCTGAATCCGGGAGCGCCCCTGTACCTGGTTTTGTACGTGGCGCTGATCATCTTCTTCTGCTTTTTCTACACGGCCGTCACCTTTAACCCGGTGGACGTCGCCGACAATCTGAAAAAATCCGGCGCCTATATCCCCGGATACCGTCCGGGCAAAAGGACGGCGGATTATATCGACAAGGTTCTGACGCGAATTACGCTGGGCGGGGCGGTTTATATCTCCGCGGTATGCGTGTTGCCGACATTCCTCGTTTCGTTCTTCAAAGTCCCCTTCTATTTCGGCGGGACGGCTTTGCTGATCGTCGTGGGCGTCGCCCTGGACACCATCTCCCAACTGGAAAGCCACATGCTCATGCGGCATTACGATGGATTCCTCGGGGCCAAAGGCAAATTCAAAGGACGTCGTTAGTTTTAGATATATGGAGGTTCGATATGCGTATGATTCTGTTGGGAGGCCCCGGCGCGGGCAAAGGCACGCAGGCCAAGAAAATCGTCGATCGCCTCGGCATTCCCCAGGTCTCCACGGGCGATATGCTGCGCGCGGCGGTAGGCAACCAGACTGAACTCGGCGTCGAAGCCAAAAAATATATGGACGCCGGCAAACTGGTTCCGGATTCCGTGGTCATCGGATTGATCGACGAACGTCTCGATGCGGACGATGCGAAAAAGGGATTCATTCTGGACGGCTTCCCGAGGACGATCGCGCAGGCGGAAGCGCTGGGCGAACTTCTGGAAAAGAAAGACATGAATCTGGACAAGGTTATTTCCATCGACGTGCCCGACAACGATCTGGTCGAGCGCTTGAGCGGACGCCTGACATGCAGGGCCTGCGGCGCCATGATGCATCGCCTCTTCTCGCCCCCCAAGGTCGACGGCAAATGCGACAAATGCGGCGGCGAACTTTATCAGCGCGACGACGACAAGGAAGAGACCATTCGTCAGCGCCTGAAGACATATCACGATCAGACCGCTCCGCTGATCGACTTTTATAAAGGCCAAAGCATGCTGACGGAAGTCTCGGGACAGGGCTCCATCGACGAGATCACCGCGCGCATGAACGGAGTGTTGGAAGGCTGAACCTTCTAAAATGATTATTCAGTTAAAAAGCCCGGCGGAAATCGAAAAGTTGCACCGGGCCAATCAGGTGGTCGCCGAAGCCCTGCAATGCATGGCGGAAGCGGCCGCCCCCGGCGCCTCGACGGCGCTGATGGATGAAATCGGTCGAAGGATCATTGAAAAGCATAAAGCGAAAAGCGCGTTTCTCGGGTATCCCGGCGCAGGCGACGGACCGGCTTTTCCGTCCGTGGTTTGCGCCAGCGTCAACGACGTCGTGGTGCACGGCATCCCGTCAAAGGACGTGGTCCTGAAAGACGGGGATATCCTGAGTCTCGACTTCGGCGTTTTCCTCGACGGCTGGTGCGGCGATTCCGCCCTGACCGTGGCCGTCGGGCAAGTCGCCCCGGAGGCGAAGGTTCTCATGGAGACGACGCGCCAGTGCCTGGAGGCCGCGATCGACCAGTCGCGCCTGGGAAAAAGGGTCGGCGATATCGGCTACGCCGTGCAGACCCTGGCTGAAAGCCGGGGATTCGGCGTCGTCCACGAATTCGTGGGCCACGGCATCGGCCGGAGGATGCACGAACCGCCCTCCATCCCGAATCTGGGACGTCCCGGAACCGGGGAACGCCTGCGGGAAGGGATGACCTTCGCCATCGAACCCATGATCAACATGGGTACGGGGGATATCAAGGTGGACTCGGACGGATGGACCGCCAGAACGGCGGATGGAAGACTCTCGGCTCATTTCGAGCATTCCATCGCCGTGACGGCCGATGGTCCGAAGGTATTGTCGCACAGGACTTGAAAAAGTGTGAAAAATTGAGGTTTTCGGCCGAATTCGTGTTGACGAAACGATTGGGATCGGGCATTAACACCGGATTCCGAAAAGGCCGGAACCGATCGGGAGAAATGGGAGCGAAAAATGAAAGTACAAGCTTCGGTAAAAAAGCGTTGTGACAAATGCAAGGTGATTCGACGCAAAGGCGTTGTTCGGATCATTTGTGAAACCAAAAAACATAAGCAGCGCCAAGGATAGAAATCGAATCAGGAGGTTGCAATGCCCCGCATTGCCGGTGTGGACATTCCCAATGACAAAAGAATCGTCATCGCTCTGACGTATATTTACGGCATCGGGCGAACGACAGCCAGCAAAATCTTGAGCATCGCCGGTGTGGATGAGAGTATTCGGGCCGGAAGGCTTTCCGACGCCGAAGTCGCTCAGATCCGCCGCACCATCGACGAGAGTTACAAAGTCGAAGGCGATCTGCGCAAAGAAGTGGCGATGAATATCAAGCGTTATATGGATCTTGCATCCTATCGGGGTCTTCGCCACAGGCGAAATCTTCCGGTGAACGGACAAAGGACCCACACCAACGCACGCACGCGCAAGGGACCCAAGCGCGGCACCGTGAAGAAAAAGAAATAGTTAACGGCCTTCGCCCGTGGTCAAAAGGGCGAGGCGGGAGGTTCATACAAGCATGGCTAAAACCAAGCGTGTGGGCGGAAAAGTCGCTAAGAAGAATATCCCCAGCGGGATCGTTCACATCCAGGCGACCTTCAATAACACGATCGTGACCGTCACGGATTTGTCCGGGAACACGATCTGCTGGGCCAGCGCGGGCAGCAGCGGCTTCAAGGGCAGCCGGAAATCGACTCCCTACGCCGCGCAGTTGGCTGCCGAGGAGGTTTCGAAGACCGCCAAGGATCACGGCGTGAAGCAGTTGTCGGTTTTCGTCAAGGGACCGGGCTCGGGCCGCGAGGCGGCGCTGAGAACGATTCTCGCTTCGGGATTCAAAATCAACATCATCAAGGATGTGACCCCGGTGATGCACAACGGCTGCCGACCGCCGAAACGCCGGCGCGTCTAATAAAGGAGGCAATACGTGGCCAAGTATGTGGATTCGGTTTGCAGATTATGCAGACGGGAAGATACAAAGCTTTTTCTGAAAAGCGACAGATGCTACACTGAGAAGTGCGCCCTTGAGAGAAGGAAATACGCGCCGGGTCAGCACGGTCAAAGACGCCGTAGCAAGGAATCCGATTACGGTCTGCAGCTCCGCGAGAAGCAGAAAGCGAGAAGGATTTACGGCATTCTGGAAAGGCAGTTCCGCAACTATTTCAAGAAAGCGGACAAGATGAAGGGCGTCACCGGCGACAACCTCCTGCAGATTCTGGAAAGACGTCTGGACAATATCGTCTATCGGATGGGATTCGCCGGAAGCCGCCGGGAAGCCAGGCAGATTGTCAACCACGGGCACATCCGCGTGGACGGCAGGAAAGTCGATATCCCCAGTTTTCTCGTGAAGTCCGGCCAGTCCGTCAGCGTGCGCGATAAGAGCCGCAAAGTGGCTCGCGTTCTGGAGTCCCTGGAAACCGTGCAGCGTCGGAGCGTTCCGTCGTGGATCGAAGTCGACGCGGATAACTTCCAGGGCCAGGTGTTGAGCTATCCGGCAGGAGAGGAATTGGGCGCAGAAATCAACGCTCAGTTGATCGTCGAGTTCTATTCCAAATAATCGCTAATGCACCGCAGGGGGGAAAGCCCAAATGTACAAAGTCTGGCGAGATTTAATCAAACCGAAAAGTCTGGTTGCCGAGAAGAATTCTTTGACCGATACCTACGGGAGATTCTTCGCTGAACCCCTGGAAAGGGGATTCGGGCAAACTCTCGGGAATTCCTTGCGGAGAGTCCTGTTGTCCACTCTTCCCGGCGCGGCCATCATTCAGGCGCGCTTCGAAGGCGTCAGTCATGAGTTTTCCACGATCCCCGGCGTGAAGGAAGATGTGACCGACATCGTCCTGAATCTGAAAAAAGTGCGCCTGAAACTTCACACGGATACGGAAGAAGCGCTGACGATCAACAAAACCGGCGAAGGCGTGGTCACCGCCGGAGACATCTCCGGCCCGCCGTCGGTTGAGATCATCGACCCCGATGTCAAAATCGCCACCTTGGGCAAAGACGCAAGTCTGATTTGCGAAATGTCGGTGAAAGTCGGCCGCGGATATGTGCCTTCCGATGACCAGAAGGGGCCGGATACGAAGAACCCCATCGGCACCATTTTGCTCGATGCGCTGTTTTCGCCCGTGACGAAGGTGAACTTCCAGGTCACCAACGCCCGCGTCGGCCAGAGAACGGACTTCGACAGACTTATCATGGAAGTCTGGACCGACGGCTCCATCAAACCCGACGACGCCATCGGCCTCGCCGCCAAGGTTCTCAAGGAACAACTCAACCTCTTCATTAATTTCGAGGAAGAACCGGAGATCGAAGAAGAAGAGGAAGAGGAAGTGGAAGAAGTGCCTGAATACAATGAGCATCTCAGCAGGCGCGTCGACGAACTGGATCTTTCCGTCAGAGCAGCCAATTGCCTGCGCAACGCCAACATTCGCTACATCGGCGAATTCGTGCAGAAGACGGAAGGGGAAATGCTGAAAACGAAAAACTTCGGGCGCAAGAGCCTGAATGAAATCAAGGAAGTTCTCGCTGAAATGGGCCTGTCTCTGGGCATGAAATTGCCGAACTGGAGCCCGCCGGAAGATGAAGTCGGCGAGGAGGAAACAGAGGAATAATTCGGCGAATTTTCGCTGTAACCACAAGAAGTAAACTCAAGTAGGTATGTGACGATGAGACACTTGAATGATCGACGGCAACTGGGCAGAAACAGTTCCCATCGCAAAGCGATGTTCCGCAATATGGCTACGAGCATGTTGATTCACGGCCGCATTAAAACCACGCAGGCCAAAGCCAAGGAATTGCGCCGGGTTGTCGAAAAACTGATTACCGTCGGCAAGCGCTATCACACGCTCGGGCCCGCGGACGACGACAAACAGACCGCCGCGAAAAAGCTGCATCTTCACCGGCAGGCCATTGCGTATCTGAAAGACAAAAAGGCCATCGAGGTTCTTCTCAAGGAACTGCCCGTCAGGTTTGAAACCCGTCAGGGCGGATACACGCGGATCATCAAACTCGGACCTCGCATCGGCGACGCCGCGCCAATGGCGTTCATCGAACTGGTGGGCGACGAAGAAAGCGCCGCGGGCAAGGAAAAGAAACGCCGCCGCCGCTCGGGCCGTAAAAAGACCAAGGACCAGGCCGACGCGGCTACGGAGCAAGCGGCCGCTGAAACTGAAGAAACGGCCGGCGAACCCGAGGCGGCCGAAGCGCCTGAAGAAACGGCGCCGGAAACCGCCGACGCGCAGACCCCGGTTGCCGCGGAAGAAACGGCGGATGAGCCGGCTTCTGAAAACGACGCTCCGGCGGACGAGGCCGAAAAAAGCGATGAGGGCGACGCAGAACCCGACAAAGAGTGAAATGATGACGACATAAACAAACGGCGGGGCGCGCAAGGGCTGCCCTGCCGTTTTTTATTGGAAGCCGCCGCGGGAGCCGGCGTTTCATGAAACCGATTGATCGAACGAGGACGCAGAAAATGAAAGAGGCGACGGTCAATAAACTTTTGATTCTGTTATTCATCGTCTTTGCCGCCTTGCTGTACGGATTGATTTTCGGGGGCGATTGCGATGGTCCCATAAACTTGAGCGCCGAAAGAAGCCCGGCGCCGGATTTTTCCCTGCCGGACATGTCCGGACGCATGGTTTCGCTGAACGATTATCGCGGGAAAGTGGTCTTTCTGAACGTCTGGGCCACGTGGTGCGCGCCGTGCCGCCGCGAGATGCCGGATATTCAAAGCCTCGCCAGGAAAATGGATCCGCGGCAGTTTGCCGTTTTAACGGTGTCCGTCGATCAGGGCGGCCATGAGGACGTGGCAACATTTTACCGGGGACGCAGGCTGGATATCCCGACTCTTCTGGACCCGCAGGGGAGCATTCCAAAACTATACGGCGTGACCGGATATCCGGAAACTTTCCTGATCGACAAACAGGGGCGCATCGTGGAACGGTTTATCGGTCCTCGGCACTGGCTTTCCGCCCGTTTAATGCAAGTTTTCCGGGAACTGACCCAGGAGTAGGGCTTCTGGATGGACATTTCAGGGCTTTCCTGATGAATATTGACGAATTGACGATCTTTTATGAAATCCTTACTTGACAGAAAGCGGGCGGTTTTCATAATCTAAATTGACATAATGAATGTCTTCTTAGGGCGATATGCGTCCGTGATGGAGGTGTGTGAATGGCCGATGCAAATACGAATGGGGCCGGCGGAAGCGACGATCGAGACAGGCTAGGCGAAATACTCGTACAAGAAGACCTGATCAGTCCCGAACAGCTTGAGACGGCGCTGGCCGAGCAAAAGGTTTCCGGCGGCCGTTTGAGTTATCATCTTTCCAAACTGGGCTATCTGGAAGAATCGGAACTGGCGGACATTCTGTCGCGTCAATACGGCGTGCCGTCTATCAACCTCTCCGAGTTTACGATCGATCCGGAGGTCATCAAGCTTGTGCCGAGAGAGATTGCGGATAAATACAAATGCGTCCCGATTTCCAAGGCGGACAACTCGCTGATCGTGGCGATGGTGGATCCTTCGAACATTATCGCCATTGACGATATTAAATTCCTGACGGGATATTCCGTCGAAGCAGTCGTGGCCACGGAAGATTCGATCATCAATGCGATCGAAAAATATTACGATACGTCGGATACGGATATGGAAGACATTCTCGATTCTTTCGAAGACGGGGATATCGAGATTCTTCAAAGCGACGACGATCTGGATTTCAACGAGTTGGAGCAGGCTTCCGAGGAAGCTCCGGTGGTCAAGCTCGTGAACTTGATTCTTTCCGACGCCATCAAAAAGGGCGCGTCGGATATTCACGTGGAACCTTACGAAAAGAGCTTCCGCGTGCGCTACCGCATTGACGGCGTTTTGCACAAAGTGATGGACCCGCCGCGGAAGCTGCAGCACGCCATCACCAGCCGTCTCAAGATTATGGCGGAACTCGACATCGCCGAACGCCGTCTTCCCCAGGACGGCCGCATCCGGCTCAAGACCGCCAAGGGCAAGGAGATGGACTTCCGCGTCAGTTCTCTGCCGACGATTTACGGTGAGAAAATCGTTCTTCGACTTCTGGACAAAGACTCGCTCCAACTCGACATGACAAAGCTGGGATTTGAGGAAACCCCCCTGAAGCAATTCAAGGAAGCCATCCACAAACCCTTCGGCATGGTTCTGGTGACGGGTCCGACCGGTTCCGGCAAGACGACGACCTTATACTCGGCGCTGACGGAACTCAACTCCATTTCCGAAAATATTTCCACGGCGGAAGATCCGGTCGAGTATACGCTGAAGGGCGTCAACCAGGTGCAGATGCACGAAGCCATCGGATTGAACTTCGCCTCATCTCTGAGGTCCTTCCTCCGGCAGGATCCGGACATCATCATGGTCGGCGAGATCCGCGACTTTGAAACGGCGGAAATTGCCGTCAAAGCCGCTTTGACGGGCCATATGGTTTTGTCCACTCTTCATACCAACGACGCCCCCAGTTCCATTACGCGACTTTTGAATATGGGCATCGAGCCCTTCCTGGTCACTGCGTCGCTGCAGCTGATTGCGGCTCAACGTCTTGTGAGAAAGATTTGCGAGAACTGCAAGGAGGAAATGGAAATCTCCCCGCAGGTGCTCAAGGATCTCGGCATGCCGGAAGATCAGGCGGAAAACGCCGTCGTTTACCATGGCGCGGGATGCATGAAATGCTCCAAAACCGGATATCGCGGCCGTATTGCGTTGTATGAGGTTCTGCCCATCGGCGACGAAATCAAGGAGTTCATTCTCAACGGCGCTTCCGCGGCGGAAATCAAGCGTGAGGCGATACGCCTGGGAATGAAAAGCATGCGTCAGGCCGGTTTGACGAAAGTGCTCGAAGGCATGACTTCCATCGACGAAGTCGTTCGCGTCACGGCGGCCGACCAATAGAGCGAAATCAGGCGGCGATTAATTACAGGCTCGACGTCCATGCGGGCCGCATCGGCAAAGGGAACAGCGTGGTAGATCTTCACCAACTCCTGAAAATTTTAATTGAAAAAGGCGCCAGCGATCTTCACATCACGACGGGCGCGGCCCCGCATTTGAGGATTGACGGCAAGCTCGTTCCCGTGAATGTGCCGCAACTGACCGCCAGCGACACCAAGCGCCTGTGTTATTCGGTTCTGACGGATATGCAGCGGCATAATTTTGAAGAGAAAAGCGAACTGGATCTTTCCTTCGGCGTGAAAGGCCTGGCTCGTTTCAGGGCGAATATTTTTCGCCAGAGGGGCGCGGTGGCCGGAGCATTTCGCGTCATTCCCTTTAAAACTTTCACATTTGAAGAGTTGGGCCTGCCGAAAGTCGTCAATGATATCTCGCAGAAAAAAGCCGGCCTGATCCTCGTGACCGGTCCGACGGGCAGCGGCAAATCCACGACGCTGACATCCATGATCGACCGGATCAACTCCGGACGAAACGAACACATCATTACCATGGAGGATCCGATTGAATTCCTCCATACTCATAAGGGATGCATCGTCAACCAGCGGGAGCTTCATGCCGATACCGAGTCGTTCCCGACGGCCTTGAAATATGTGCTGCGCCAGGATCCGGATATCGTTCTTATCGGCGAGATGCGCGATCTGGAGACGATCGAATCGGCTCTTCGCGTGGCGGAAACCGGCCACTTGACGTTCGCGACGCTTCACACCTCCAGCTGCGTGCAGACAATCAACAGAGTCATCGACGTTTTTCCGCCGCATCAACAGCAGCAGGTGCGCGCGCAGTTGTCGTTTGTTCTGGAAGGGGTTTTATGTCAAAGGCTCCTGCCGAGGGCAAGCGGCGTGGGGCGCGTTTTGACTTTGGAGGTCATGGTGCCCACAGCGGGCATCCGGAACCTGATACGCGAAGATAAAGTTCATCAGATTTATTCTCAAATGCAAATGGGGCAAAGCAAGCACGGTATGCAGACCATGAACCAGAGCCTTTCGGCGCTATACGCCAAAGGCCTTATCAGCCTGCGTGACGCGCTGATGTCCACGTCCGAACCGGATGAGTTGCAAGGCATGATCAACAAGATTGCCAAGGGTGAATCGAGATAACACAACGATCACGGGAGTTATCGACATGCCAATTTACAAGTGGGAAGGAAAAACGCGGACGGGCAATGAAACCTCCGGTGAAATGGAAGCACCGAACGAAGAAGCCGTCATCGCTCGACTAAGGACTCAGCAGATCGTCGCCACGAAGGTCAAGGCGAAAGGCAAAGCGGCAAGTCTGGCTAATATCCAGATTATGAAACAAAAGGTGTCGGAAAAGGACATCGTGATTTTCACGAGACAGTTCGCCACCATGATCGACGCCGGTCTTCCTTTGGTGCAATGCCTGGATATCCTTGTTTCCCAGCAGGAGAACAAGACTTTCCGTGAGGTGTTGAGCGAGGTCAAGTCCGACGTGGAATCCGGTTCGACGTTCGCCAAAGCCCTGGCCAAACATCCCAAACAGTTCGATCAACTGTTTGTCGCCCTGGTTTCCGCCGGCGAAGTCGGCGGTATTCTCGATACGATTCTGAACCGCCTCGGCGCTTACATCGAAAAGACCATGAAGCTCAAGAAAAAAGTGAAAGGCGCCATGGTCTATCCCGCCGCGGTTTTGGGCATCACCATTCTGGTCGTTATCATCTTGATGGTTTTCGTTATCCCCGTGTTCAAGAAAATGTTCGAGGACTTCGGCGGACAACTCCCCGGTCCGACGCAGCTCGTCGTGAACGTATCCGACTTCATGACCTCGTATTGGTACGCCCTGATCATCGGCACGATCCTCGCGTACATCGGCGCCAAGAAGATCTTCAACACGGAAAAAGGCTCGGCGATTTTTGACGATGTCATACTTAAAGCCCCCATATTCGGCGAGTTGATTCGAAAACAGGCCATCGCGAAATTCACCAGAACCCTGAGCACCATGATCACATCCGGCGTTCCGATTCTCGACGGTCTGGATATTGTGGCCAAAACTTCCGGAAACAAAACGATTGAACGGGCCATTATGCAGACGAAGATCCGGATTTCCGAAGGGAAAACAATCGCCGAACCTTTGGCCGAGTCCGGCGTGTTCCCGTCGATGGTTTGCCAGATGATCACCGTCGGCGAGTCGACCGGCGCCCTGGACGTCATGCTTTCCAAAATCGCGGACTTTTACGAAGACGAAGTGGATATGTCCGTCAACTCGCTGACCACGCTGCTGGAGCCGATCATGATGGTTTTCCTGGGAGGCACCGTCGGATTCCTGCTGGTCTGCATGTATTTGCCGATTTTCAAGCTGGTGAGCGTCATCGGCTGATTATATACCCGTGACAAAAATCAAGCATCACTGTATATGGGCCTTTAAGGCCCATATCTATTTGGCGTGAGGCGATGATTCGGACTCATCACGATCTTGGCGACAGCGACAACTATCTCGCCGTCAATTCAAGCCTGGCATACGACAACAAGCAGATCCTGCTGTGGCTTTTGTTTCTACGGGTCGTCGTCTCCACCTTTGTGTTCGGAACGATTTTTCTTATCGAACACCCGGAAGTGCGATACGCGTTTTATTCCCTGATCGGCGTTCACGTTTTGTCGGCTCTGCTGTCGGCGCTGATGATTCAAAGGTATGCCAACAGGACATTTTTCCTGGTTATACAGGTTTACTGGGATATTGTTTTCGTTTCGGGCCTGGTTTACATCTCGGGCGGTTATTTCTCGTTTTTCCTGTTCATGTACATCATCTCGGTCATTAACGCCGCCATCTTGCTGAGCCGAAAAGCCGCGATTGTCAGCTCGATCATCTGTGCGATGATTCTTGTTTTTCTTTTCATTTCCCAGTGGCGGGGGGACATTCCCGTTCCCAACTCGGATTTCGGCCTTCAGCCGATGACTTCCAGGGATGTCATCAATAAAATCGCCCTGAATGTTTTTTCGATTTTCGTGGCCACGTATCTGGCCAGTTTCCTTTCCGAAAGAAGCAAGCTTGTCAGTGACGCGCTGAAAAAGAAGCAGGACGATCTGGCATTTTTACGCGCTCGGTACGAGCACATCATCCGTTCCATTCCGGTCGGGGTTTTAACCGTCAACGTGGATGGAGACGTGGAATTCGCCAATGTCTCATCTTCGGCGATTCTCGCGCAGGAACGCGATGAGTTGGTTGGAAAGCCCGTCAGGGAAGTGATCAAGGGACTGCCTGATGATATTATTCACAAATCATCCCGGCACCTGGCCGTGCAATACGACCGCGAGGGTGCGACGAGTCAATTGGAAATTACACATTCGCCCCTTGACGCCGCGGAAGGCCAGACTCCCGGAAGCTTGATCGTTATCGAGGATCGGACCGATATCCGGGCCATGGAAGAGGCCGTGAAAAGGGCGGACAAGCTGGCCGCCATCGGCAAGCTGGCCGCCGGAATCGCCCATGAACTGCGCAATCCTCTGGCCAGCATTTCCGGCTCGATCCAGGTGCTGTTCAAAGAATTGAAGCTCGACGATGTGAATCGGCAGTTGATGGATATCGTGATACGCGAGACCGAACGCGTCAACGGACTTGTGACGGACTTCCTGGCTTTTTCGCGTCCCGAACGGGATAACGAATGCCTGGTCAACGCCAGAATCATTCTCGGCGAGGTTTTGAAGGTTCTGGCCAACGAACCCGGATGCCGTGATCACGTCGAGATTGTCAAAGCCATCGATGACCGACTGTTCGTCCGGGCGGATCCCAAGAGCCTTCGGCAATTGTTCTGGAACCTCGCGATCAACGCCGTGCAGGCCATGCCCGGCGGCGGCGTCCTGACGATTACGGGGCGCACGCGAACCGAATCGGTGGAGGATCTGGCGGGCAAGGCCGTGGAGATCGCTTTTCAAGATACCGGTTTGGGAATGGATGAAAAGACCATCGAAGCGATATTCGATCCGTTTTTCACCACCAAAGAAGGCGGAACGGGCCTGGGGTTGACATCCTGCCACAATATCGTCGAATGGATCGGCGGCCGCATTATCGTGGAAAGCAAGCAAGGCGTCGGTTCGAAATTCATCCTCCTGATCCCCGCCGCGGAAAGGGCCGGCGCCATCAATAGCGAAAACGGATTGGAAAAAGATGGCCAAGCTTAAAATTCTCGTCGTCGACGACGAGCTTTCCATGCGGGAATTCTTAAAGATATTCTTCGAAAAAGAAGGCTATCTTGTCGACAGCGCCTCGAACGCCAAAGAGGCTTTCCAAAAAATTCAAAACAAAAATTTCGATCTTGTCATTACGGACTTAAAAATGCCGGGAGCGACCGGCATCGAAGTTCTCCGGCGCGCCAAACAGCAGAATGCGGATGCCGCGGTGATCGTGATTACGGCCTACGCAACGCGGGATTCCGTGACCGAAGCCCTGGATCTGGGTGTGACGGATTATGTCCACAAGCCCTTTCGCGTGGAAGATCTGAAACACGTCGTGCGGTCGGCTCTGGAAAAGCAGACTCTGGTTCGCGAAAATATCCAGTTGAAAGCCGAATTGGGAAGCCGCTATGGATTCGGCAATATTTTCGGCGCCCATCCCCTGATGAGGGAAGTTTATGAACTGATCAAACGCGTCAGCGAAACGCGAAGCAACATTCTCATACTTGGAGAAACGGGCACCGGTAAGGAGCTTGCCGCAAAAGCCATCCATTTCAACAGCAAAAGAAGCTCGAAACCTTTCGTCGTGGTTAATTGCGCGGCCATTCCCGAGGCCTTGTGGGAAAGCGAATTATTCGGCCACAAAAAAGGCGCGTTCACCGGGGCCATCGCCGAAAAACGCGGACAGTTTCCCATGGCCGATAAAGGGACATTGTTTCTCGATGAAGTCGGTGAAATCCCCCTGGCGATTCAAGTGAAACTGCTTCGCGTTATTCAAGAAAGAAAAATACAGGCCGTCGGCTCGGTCAATGACGAGGACGTGGACGTGAGAATCATCGCGGCCACAAACAGGAACCTGGAAAAAATGGTCGGCGACGGCGGGTTTCGGGAAGATTTGTTTTATCGCTTGAATGTGATCGCCATCCAAATGCCGCCGCTTCGAGACCGCGCGTCGGACATACCTATTCTGGCGAATTATTTTCTGGAAAAATATTCCACGGAAATTAACAAGGAAATCCGAAAAATCTCCACCGAAGCCATGAATCTGCTCAGGCAGTATCGATTCCCGGGGAATGTGAGGGAATTGGAAAACATTATCGAACGCGGCGTCACGCTGGAGCAGTCCAACGTGGTGTTGCCTGAATCGCTGCCTCAAAGGTTGAGGGGGATTGCGCCTTCCGAATCCGCCTTGCCGTCAGCGGAGATTCCCGCGCAGGGATTGGACCTCGATGAAGCTTTGGGGAAATATGAGAAACTCCTGATCACCAACGCGCTCGCGAAGACGAATGGAGTGAAGAACAAAGCCGCGCAATTGCTGCGCGTTACCTTCAGATCATTTCGATATCGTCTCCAGAAATATGGACTGGACAGCGATAGCGATGCTGACGGGAATCTCGACGAAGACTTGTAAATCCCAAAAAATGAGCCGGTCAGGGAAATTCGGTTGCAATGGCATTTCGGGTAAGGGTTTCCCTGAGACTTATCTTAATATAATTTGCCGCTAATTGTCATTAGATGACTCTAAGATTGACAATTTTCGTCACTTTGTGGGTAGCCTTCTCCTAGCCAATAAGGACAGATATCTATAAGTAATTGATTTATTAGGCATATATTGCATCATGGCGACTTGGCACCCTAATTGCAAAAAGCTTATGGCAGGTTCACACTCCACTGGGCTGGTGGATTATTAACGCACTAAGGAGGTTAGAGAATGCACAAAAAAGGTTTTACTCTTATCGAGCTGATGATCGTTGTTGCCATTATCGGTATTTTGGCCCTGATCGCGATCCCGAATTTCCTCTCCCTGCGAGCGCGCGCTTATAACGCTTCGGCCAAGAGCGCCGGCCGCAACGCCAAACTCGCTCAGGAAGTCTGGTTCAATGAAAAGGGCGGCGATATCAGTGGTGGTTACTCAAGCGATCTGGCCGAGCTCCTCAGCTACGACAGGAACCTGACGGACGATAACGACGTCACCTTCGTCTTTGGATCCTGCGACACTTCCGGTTACACCTACACCACGCAGCACGCCAACGGCCAGGGAACAACGTTCCTGTTCACCGACTGATCTATCAATTCGCGTCAAGAAGAAAGGACTCCTTCGGGAGTCCTTTTTTTTGCTTTTTTTTCAGACGCATCTATTATTTCCGGACAAGCGCCGTATTTTCATTAACCGAATAATTTATCGATGACGCAACCGCAAACAAACAACTCATTATCCGAACGGAAACCATGGTTGTTTCCCGGCCTGATTCTTCTTGCCGCGATAATCGTCAGGATCCATACGGTCGGCTACGGCTTTGTGTACGACGACAATTACTTTCTTTTCAATCAGCCGGCGGTCATCGACCAAGATCATTCCCTCGAATGGCTCATGCAGCCTCTGCACGGGCTTTATCGTCCCGTTCGCTCTATTGTTTACGCGCTCATAACACCCGTCACAGGTCATAATCCCGCTCCATACAGGTTGATCGGAATCGCTCTGGACGGCCTCATGGCTCTGCTGCTTTTTCAAATTCTCCAGTTATTCTTCAATGCGAAACCGGCATTCTTCGCTTCGCTGATCTGGCTTTTTCATCCGACGCACAGCGAAAGAGTCGTCCTGATCATCGGGAGTTTCGATATATGGGGAATGGCGGCGATGATGGCGGCCCTTTTATGCGCATCGAGGCTGCTGGTTTATAAAAAGGATTCGCGTAAAGACTGGATCGGGGTCGGCGTATTCACCACGCTGGCCGTTTTCGCCAACGAGGAAGCTCTGCTCCTTCCCGTTTATTTCGGCGCCCTGGCTTTGGTGCATTGCGGCGTCAAAGACCTCATGAAAAACCGCCGCATCATGAAACTGCTGATCTTGATTGGCCTTGTTTGCGGCGTTTATATGCTGGTTCGCGTCGGTGTAATAGGCTTGTGGAGCCGCGTGGACGCGCCGCCCGTCGATTCCGGCGGCAGCCTGTTTCCCATCATGCTGGCCATCGTGCATTATATGTTTTTTACGACGCTTTTGCCCGTGGATCTGCATGAGGTGTACCCGCCGTTTACTTTCACCGGAATAGCGCACTGGGAGACGGCGGCAGGTTTATTGATCGCGGCGTTCATGCTTTGCCTGGCGTTGTGGGGACTTTTGAAAAGGCATTATCTCGGCGCGGCGGCGGCCTGGTGGCTTGCCGGCATACTGCCTTTTTCCAATATCGTCGCCAACGTCGAACAGCGCCACGTCCGCTACCTTTATATGCCGACGTTGGCTTTAGCACTTTGCGCGGCTTATTGGCATGAAAAATCAAGCCGCGCGAATGGAAACCGCCGCAAGACCTTCGCCGTGATCGCGACTTTTATCCTCGTGTGTTTTTTCACACTGGCCGTAAAGCAAAACCGTGTTTATCGGGATTCCCTATCTCTTTGGGGCGATTCATACGCAAACTGCGGCAACTGCTCCAAGGCGGCGATTAATTACGGCATTGCTCTGGCCAAAACAAAGCAATTTGCAAAGGCCGAAGAAGTTCTTGGAAAAGTGCTGGTTTTACGGCCGGGATATGAAATGGCCTTCGTGGCGCTGGCGGCTGTCGAGATGGATCAGGACAGAAAAGAAAGCGCTTTAGCGCTGCTTGAAAAGGCTCTTGAGATCAATCCACGGCACGCGCAGGCCCGGCATATGTACGAATCGATTAAAAACTCTCCTTATTGAAGCATGCGCGAAATTTTTCATTTGACACGCGGGATGATTCCCGGAAATTATACCGGATATGAGATTTCGACGATTATACATTTTGACGGTTTGCCTGGCGCTTTTCGTATTCGCGTCGGCCCTCCGGGCGGAAGAAACATTCCATATCCAGGCGACGGATAAGCCCGTAGGGGAATTCCTGAAAGAGATTTCCTCGATTACCGGTAAAAACTTTGTATTGGATCCGTCGGTCAAAGGCTCCGTGACTTTCGTCAGCCCCAACGCCCTGACGAAAGATCAGGTCTGGGAAGTCGCCAAAAGCGCTCTTTCCATCAACGGCTTCACCACCGTCGAATACGGCGCCATCGTCAAAGTCGTTCCAAAGGAAGCCGCGGCGCATCAGCCATTGCCGACGTTGGGAACCACGCAAACGCCGGAGATCGCCGAAGACATGGTCACGGCTGTTATTTCGCTGAAATACATATCTCCGGAGCAGGCGATCGAATCGGTGCGCGTGCTGTTGGGGCCAAACGGCAAAATCGCCGCATCTCCCGGAAACCCTGGCATCGTCATCATCGACAGCGAAGCCAACATCGCCAGAATCCGCAAGCTGATATCCCGATTCGATGTGCAAAGCGCGCAGCCGCAGGTGAAAATCGTCCACTTGAAACGGATCAACGCCGATGAAGCGGCCCAGATTCTCACGGAGCTTTTCCTAAAAACCGGAGGTGTGAAAGGCGTCGGCGTCCCGTGCCGTTTCACCAGTGAGGCGCGCACCAATTCGCTGGTTATCCGTGCGCCGTTTATCGACGGAAAGGCGGCGGAAAACCTGGCGATGAAGTTGGATAAAAAAGATGCGGAAATTACGGTTCAAAAATTGCGCAACATGGATGCCGAGGCGGCCAGGGAGCTTCTTAACAGCCTCGCTGATTAATCTCCGTAAACAATTCCCAGAGTTTTAAAAGGCAGCCGGCCGTCGACGCGCCATTCGTCTTCCGTATAACGCAGCACGAAACCCTCGCCGTGTTCCCTTTCGTAACCGCACGCCAGCATGTCGCCGTCGTTGACGGCGGCTCCGCTTAAGGTCCAGTCGTCGGAAAGATCGGGAACCGCCATGGACGCAAGCGGCCCCTCGTCGAATTCCAGGATGACGCCCGAAGAAATATCGAAACGCCTGCCGATCAAAATGCCCCGGCCGGAGCTTCCCAAAGCGACATCCGCCAGATCCCAGTTGTCGCCCAGCAATTGCGGCGTGACCGGAAAATACCAGACGCCGTTTGTCATCCAGATGGCGACGCCTTTGGAATTGTCGAGATTTCTGCCGACCGCCAGGCCGTTTTCCTTGTCGTACATATCAATGGCGTACAGATAGTATGAGTCGATGCCGCCTTCCGCGGGTGGAGCCTGCGTGTTCCATTCGCCGCCGGACAATTTCATCAGGACCGGTTCGCCGCGGTCGTAATCCAGGCCCACGGCCCAGCCGCTGTCCGAGGAAGTCAGCGAAACCCCCGTCAGCCACCAGTCGTCGGACACGTAGGGCAGGGATTCGGCAAGTTCCCATTCTTCCTTGACTTTGGTCATGATGACGGCTTCACCGGATTCCCAGTCGCCCCCGACGGCGACGGCCGTATCGCCGTATGCGTCGATGGCGGTCAGTTCCCAGTTGTCGCCGATGTCGGGCAGGGCGTCGACGACGTAGGCGGAATCTTCATAGGTCAGCGCGACGCCTTTGTTTTTGGTCTTGTCGTATCCCACGAAGATCAGTTGTTCGCAATTGACCCAGGCCGCGTCGTTCAAACGCCAGTTTTGGGAATACACGTCGGGCGTGGCGTCGACCCATGCGCCGTCTTGATATTGGCCCAGGCCGTCGCCGTAGGCGAAGCTTTCGTCGCAACCGTTCACGTTGTTTCCTCCGCCGCCCCCTCCGCCTCCGCCATTGTTGTCGTCATCGTCATCGTCGTCGTCCAGACTTGCGGAAGAACAGTCGCATCCCGCCGCGCACAGGGCGGCGGCGGAAAAAGCGATGACGAGAATCAGCAATTTCAGCTTTCCAGAATCACGCATTTCCGGCCTCCAGATATATCCTCATCCGGCTGATAACGAAGCAAGAGCATGTTGCCCTAAGATAGCGGCCAATACGGCCAAGGTCAAGAAGATAACACTACTATTTGTATAGTGAAATGGGATGCATACTTCATTTGGTGCAGATAAGCTGGTTCGCTTTGACAGGTTTATTCCAGCAACATTCGAATTAAGCCAATGTATGCTCCCTTTAGGTAAAACATGGAAAATGTCGCAGGCTGCTTGATTCGTGCAAATGCGTCGTGATAACGTCACCCGTCGCAAGCGGCGCTTATCAACGTTTTCGCCCGATTTTTGGAATAGGCTTCATGACGACGGACGTACGCAAAACGCTTTATGAAAAAATGGACGCTCTTTGGGCGGTTAAAGAACCGGGAAGCTTCCACGTCAATTATTCCGGCGGGCTGGACTCGACGGCGGTCGCCTACATCATGGGGCGCAAATACGCCGGGGATATTTATCTGTATACGCTGCACCACAGCTACGGCTCGCTTTTCGTCGGCTGGTCCCGGCGGCACGTGGAGGATTTGCGGCGGATATTCGGGCCGGAGCGCGTTCATCACGTCATTTATAATCAGACGCAGACTTTCAATCGCCTTACCGTCAAGCGCCTTGTCGCGGACTGGAAACCCTACGGGGGGCATTTGATATGGTGCCTGGGCTGTCAACTGGCCATGTTGACGCATACGATCATCCGGTGCCTGGAGCATTCCATCCCGCGCAATTTCCTTTGCAGCAGCGTCGGAGGCGAATACGCCGTGATGAGCATGCCCGTAACGCGCCGTGAAATGGGCAGGCTTTATTGGGAATACGGAATCGATTACAGGACGCCGCTGATCGAATACGGGATCGACAAGAGAATGGAGCGGGCTCTCATGGAAGACGCGGGGATGTGGAGCGGATACCGGTTTCGGCGCGGCGTCCACGGCGTTCAGCCAATTTGCATTCAGGGATTCCAGCACATCGGCGACGTGGTTTTCGACTGGCATACCGTCTATCCCCCCGACAAGGTTGAAAAATACATTCGGGATAAGTCACCCCTGATCGGAAAAATCGTTAAAGAATATTTCAACGAAAAAAATATGGATGTGGAAAAACTCATCGAGTTAAACAAAGCCCAACAGACAATCACGAAACCTTTTGACCCCATGGAAAAATGAAACGATTTGTTGCCGTCGTTATCTTTATCGGCCTGATAATTCCTTCCATCGCCGGCGCCCAGGGCTACGTGCGTCGTTCCGTGGGAATCGTTATCAAAAACAGCGGAGTGCGGCAGTACAGTGAAGATGAGCTTCGCGAATGCTTAACGCAGGTGTTTTCCAAAAGCTATACGACTTATGCGAAGTTTTTACGCGGCCTTTCGGCTTACGATCGCTTCACTCTGCAAAAGGCCGGAAGGGAAAATCATGTTTCGTCCGTTTTGCTGATCGATATCAAGGAGGGCAAAACGCCGTGGCTGATGGTGCGCAACATCGATGCGAAAACATCGAAATCCCGGTCGAAAATCTATCCCCTGGACGGCGCCTGGGGCGGATTATGCGACACCGCTTTTTTCGCCGCACAGGAAAGCTTCTCCGATGAGCCCGCCGGGGAAATCGCCCGGGCCATGGCGCAGGGCGATCAGCAGCTCAAAGAGGGCAGTGGCGATAACGCTCTGGCCTGGTATCAGCATGCCGTTGACCTCGATCCTTACGATCCGGCGCCGCCGCTGAAGCTGGCGCGCTATTACCGGGATATCGGCAATGCTTCGGAGGCTCTGCGCTGGTATTCCGTATCTTTGTCACAGAAATCGGACGATCCCTGGGCGTACCTGGAAGCGGCGAATCTGGCGCTGGATTCCGGGCAGTTGAAAAGGGCGATCCAGTACTACGAGTTCGCCATCAATTCCGGCTCCGGGGCGCCGAGGCTTTTTAAGTCCATCGGCGACCTCTATCACAGCCAGGGCCAATACGGGCTGGCCGTGCAAAGCTATAAAGAGGCCCTGCAACTGGAGCCGAGCGACCGCTCGATCTATCCGAAACTGGTTTCGGCTCTGATGATGGAAGACAGCTATTTGGAGGCGATGAAATACCAGTCCCTGATTTGCGCCGAGTCGAAAACCATCGACAACGTAAGGCGCATGGCGTACCTGGCCGAACGGGCGGGGGAATACCGGAAGGCTTCCGAAGTGCTGGCCGAGTGGCTGGCGCTTGCTCCGGATTCCGATGATATCAAGCGCCGTCTGGCCGAAAGTTATGACAACTCGGGACAGATAGAAAAAGCCCTGGAGCTTTTGCATCAGCTTAAAGACAAGTATCCGGAGGATGTCAGACTCCTTCGCGCCATCGGAAAAATTTATTATCGAAAAAAGGATTACGCCGGCGCGATTGCCATTTTGCAGGAAGCGCGCGCCGTCGATCCCGCCGACACGGAGGCCCTGCGCCTGGAAGCCATGACCCGGGAGTTTTCCGGCGATGTGGATGCGGCGCTTGAGTTGTACTTCCTGGCGTTGCGTTATGATGAAACGGTGCGCGGCTCGGATATCGCGCGCATTTTGGCCTTCGGCGAAAAATACGACCGGCGCGCCGAAGTCAAATCCCGGCTCAACGCGCTTTCGTCCGGCAAAGGCCTGGATGACCGACGGGTCATCGTCATGGCCCTGGGGCAAAAATACGTGGAGGAGGGCAATATCGACGCGGCGATCCGAGTTTACGAATCGGCGTTAAGCTCCCTGCGGCGGTACGCGCCGGCTTATCTGGCTTTGGGGGATTTGTATCTGCGCGCCGGGCAAAAAGACAAAGCCGTCAACCTGTTTTACGACGCCCTCGTCCGTTTCTCCGATTCGAAAATTCCCCTGTATGCGGCGACGCATTTGCACATGGCCGGCGACTTCGAGGATGCGAAAGGGTTTTATTATTACGCCCTTGATAGAAATCCCGGCAACGCGGGAGTCGCCGTGGCGATCGCCGAAATCGTTTTATTTACCGAGCAGGATTATGATCACGTCAATCGCTATTTCCACGTCGCTTTGGAAGGGCGTTTGAGCGAGCCGCTTTTAGAGCGCCTTTATTTTCTCGAAATCGTCTGGGGAAAACTGGCGGACGAAGAACAGTTCGCCGACGGCGTCCTGAAATACGCCGTGACCGTCATCGCCGAAAACCCCAACCGAAGAATCGATCTGACCTACTGGGACAACTGGATCAAAGAGAAATTCGACGGAGACGATCAGGCGTTCATGCTGGATGTGCTGGGCCTTTTCGAGGGAAAAATCGCTTGCGAGGATTTTTCCAAAAAGCATCCGGCAATCTAAACATTCGTTAAAAGCTCGTTGACCGGGCATCGATGCCGGGCTACATACTTCTAGGGAAAAATGATTTTATGGATGCGCGTTGAATATTCTCGGCCTCAACTTTTCGCTGGATTCCGCCGCGGCCCTTTTTTGCGACGGGCGCCTTGTCGCGGCCGCCTGCCAGGAGCGCTTTGACCGCATCAAGCATTCCGCGGCGTTCCCGACGCAAGCCGTCGAGTATTGCCTGCGGGAAGGCGGCATCCGCATCGACGACGTGGACGCCGTCGGCGTTTCCTGGAATCCGGGCCGGCACGTGGCTTTGCCCGACCGGCTGCGTGATTCGGCTTATCGCGACCATCGGGAATATCTGGACATCATCCCCGCGCGGATATTGGCCATGATGGATGACGGGCTCGTCGGATCCCGCACCGGTCTGACCTTCGAATACGGCGGGCGTAATATTCCGCTGGATTATTTCGATCATCATCTCTGCCACGCCGCCGGCGCGTTTTATGCATCGCGTTTCCCAAAAGCCGCCGTCATCAGCGCCGACGGATATGGCGAACGGACATCGACGCTGCTGGGGCGAGGCGGACCGGAAGGGATTGAGACAATCGCGGAAACGAGTTTTCCTCATTCCCTAGGATCGGTTTATGCCGCCGTCACGCAGTTTCTCGGATTTCGCCCCAACAGCGGGGAAGGCAAAGTCATGGCCCTGGCGGGCATGGGAAACGCGGAGAAATACAGGAGCCTTTTTGAAAATATTTTGCGGTGCGCGCCCGGCGGATATGAAGTCGACCTATCGTATTTTTCATACTTTTTGCGTTCCAAAACGCGTTATTCCAAAACCTTCGTCGACAAATTCGGCCCGCCGAGAAAGCCCGGGCAAGCCATAACGCAAAATCATTTGGACCTGGCCGCGGCCGTGCAGGAAGCGATGGAGCGCGTTTTATTGCGCCTTGCCGAGCACCTGCATCAGCTGACCGGCGAAACGAAGCTATGCCTGGCGGGAGGCGTGGCCTTAAACGCCGTAGCCATGGGCAGGATCGAGCGCGAAGGGCCGTTTGAGGAAATATTTGTTTTACCGCCCGCGCATGACGGCGGCGGACCTTTGGGCGCAGGGGTTTTGTCGGGTTTGCGGCGGGGCGTTTATCCCGTTTTCGACGGCGAATACGACGACCGCCTGGGGCCGCAATATGAACCGGACGACGTAGCGGAGCTTTTGGGCGGATACAATTTATCCTACACGCTCGTCGACGATGCTCCGGTCCTCGCCGCGCAGATGATCGCCAAGGGCATGATCGTCGGGTGGATGGACGGGCGCATGGAATATGGCCCCCGCGCGCTGGGTTCTCGGAGCATTCTGGCCGATCCCGGCAACGCGCGGATTAAGGATATCGTCAACGCCAAGGTGAAGTATCGCGAGCCGTTTCGCCCCTTCGCCCCGGTGGCGCTGGAAAGCGCCGTCGGCGATTATTTCCTCGACGCCAAACCGACGCCTTACATGAACAAGGTCTATATGGCGCAGCCGGATGCGGCGCATAAAATCCCCTCCGTTGTTCATGACGATCAAAGCGTGCGACTGCAAACCGTGCGGGAGGATCAAAATGAAAATCTCTATAGCCTGATTTCAAATTTCGAGTCGATCACGGGGATTCCCATGGTGCTCAACACGTCGCTGAACAAACGCGGCGAGCCGATCTGCGCTACGGCGCCCGACGCGCTGGCGTGTTTTTTCACTTCGGGCCTCGACGCGCTTTTTATCGGCCCCTGCCTGATCGAGAAATGAGCATTGGAATCCGCCTCCATCATCATTCCGGCCTTTAACGAAGAAAAAAGCATCGAAAAAATCTGCCGGGCCTGCGTTGAAGCCCTGCGGGATCGCGAGATCAAATTTGAGATCATTGTCGTCGATGACGGCAGCGTGGATAATACCGCCGCCTGCGCTGAAAAATGCCTTGAAAATTACGGCCGGGTTATCCGTCATGCGGAAAATCTGGGCAGCGGAATGGCTCTTAGGACCGGCCTGGGAAAAGCGAAGATGGACCTGGCAATATTCGTTCCGGCGGATTTCCAATTCGATCCGTGCGAGATTCCCGGCTTCGTCGAAGCCGCCGCCGATGCGGACGTCGTTATCGGATGCCGCGGACGCAAACGGACCTACGGCGTCAGGCGCAAGCTGCAATCATCGGTTTACCTGCGGCTGGTGAATTTTTTATTCGACCAGGATTTTCGGGATGTGAACTGGGTGCAGATGTGGCGCATGGCGACGGCGGGGCAAATTACGCTTTTGTCAAAGGGCGTATTTATGCAGCAGGAGATGCTGGATCGCGCCCGCTTAAAAGGTTTGCGCATCGTGCAAATCCCCTCGGAGTTTCATCGGCGCACTCAAGGACTGGCCAAGGGAAGCGGCGCCGCGACTATCCTGAGAACGATTCATGAGCTGATTCGCTATCGCTTTTTTTACCGGAGTAAAAATCTTTGAAAAACGCCGCGGCATATATTTTCGGTTCCGAGGCGATAACCGCCGCGGGCAGGGCGCATAAAAAAGCCGTCGCCCTGCATGGATCGCCGAAAAAATTCAAAAGCGGATTCATCCGCGCGGCGTGCCGGAAAACCGGCGATATGAACTCGGCGACTCCGATATACCTGGATCACTTGATTGAAGTTTCTTCCGCCAGATCGCTGATGGAAGTGCGGATCAACGGAAAGTGGCGGCCGCTCATTGTCGACGACGGCGACGGCCCCTGCGCTCTGGCGGATATCGGCGGACTCATCGAAGATCACCTGGACGAGAAATACAATCCGCCCTGCCGTCCCTCGACGACGTGGCTGCCTTTCAATTACCGCCTGGTTCCCGCATGGGCGCGCCTTGTCATTCATCACATGCTGGTCACGCAGCGCAAAATCCGGTATCCGCGAATCCAGGAAGGCCTTTGGCCCATGTGGAATCTCCAAAGTCTGTTGACGCAGTGCTTTACTTCCCTGGGTGTTAAAGCGGGCAGGGCGCCTTCGGATCGTCGTTTTGTGGTCACGCACGACGTGGACGGGCCGGAGCAGGCGCCGTTCGCCGTGGAAGTCGCGAAGATCGACCGGGACGCGGGAATCCCATCGGCATTTTATCTTCCGGGGCTTGTTTTACAAAAATGCGCCAAGCAGGTGGAGGCGATTGCCGCCATGGGTCATGAAATCGGATTTCACGGCCTTGTTCATGATTGCCGTCATTTACTCATGGCCCCGGAGACCTACGCGGAAAAAATCCGTAAGTTTATGTCGGTGATTCAAAACTTTAAGATCGGGGGTTACAGGGCGCCGGCGCTGCTGACAAACTCCCGTTTCCGGCGCGAACTGGCGTCGATTTTCTTGTACGATTCCTCCGTTCCCGATACGGATATTTTCGCCGAGGCCGGGCTGCACAGGGGATGCGGCATGCTGGAGCCTTATCCGGAAAGCGGATTGACCGTTATTCCGGTGACGCTTCCCCTGGACGACCGCCTGCTGACGTTGGGCTGCAAAGACCGCGTCGATCTTTGGCTGGAAAAAAGCGGATCGATTTTCGAGCAGGGCGGACTTCCCGTTTTATGCACGCACGCCAACGCGCAATATTATCGCGACGGTTATCGGCCGGTGCTTGCGCGGATCTTACGTGGATTGGAAAATATCGGCGGCGTTCAATTCGTTTTGCCGCGAGACGTTGCGGGCAATATGCCGCGATAATATGCTTATTCGTTAAGCCACTTTCCAACCGGTATGAATTTCACGCCGCAGCCCGAGGCAATGTAGAGGCGATCGGTTTTCGCGTGGTATTCCACGCCGCGAATGAGGCCGCCGGCTTTGGCTCGTTTCAACCGCTTGCCGGTGTTCAAATCGACGGCGTCGACGGAGCCTGAAAGATAGTTGCCGGAAAAAAGGATGCGCCTGTTTTTGTCGATTTCGATATCCCGAACGCCGTAACCGACGTCGAGCTTGCGCGTGACTTCGTAAGTGTCGGCGTCCACTTCGACGACCTGTGATACAAGCGGCAGCGCAACGTAGAATTTATCGTCGAAATATTTGACGCCTGTGCTGACCCAGCCGACGCGGATCTTGCGAACAACTTTCATGGCGTCGGGATCGACCACGGTCGCGTTGGTCGTCAGGTAATCGGTCACCAGAAATTTCCGCCTTTTGGGATCGAAGGCAAAGTCGTAAACGTCCAGTCCGGGCAGCTTGACCGATTGCGTTTCCTTGTTTCTTTTCGCGTCGATTTTCACCAGCGTGTGTGAAACTTCGCATAAAGCGTAAATGTCGTCGGTGACGGGATCGCTTTCGACGTCGATCATGTTTCTGCAATCGGGAACGGGGAGATAGTCCATGACGCCGAAATTCAGCACGCTCAAAATCGGCAGCTTTTCTCCCCCCACACCCCGTCTTCCCCAGGGGGAGCGTACACCATGGCTTTGTCGCGACTTTGGGTCAATCGTTCGCACTGGCCGATATTTGGCAGGGGGACGATCATTAAAAACTTTCCGGAATCGGCGTCGAACACGTGGATTTCGCCGGCCCTGCCGTTCGCTGAAAGCAAAAGGGGCTTTTCGAGCTTCGTCGGCGAATCACCGGCGGCTTCGCCGGAGCGAACTTCGTTGATAAGAAGAAAATCATAGGGAGCGCCGCTATGGTCGACGAACTCGACGATGTCGTCGAGTTGCGCATTATCTTTTTCGCATCGTCCTTCAAGCTCATGGATTCGCGTGTAATTGGGAAGAATATGAATGCCGATGTAGGAAATGAAAATGAACGAAAGCGCGAGTCGGCGGATGATATGCGCTTTACGCAGGATGAAAAAACCTAAAATCAGGCAGCCGATGATGACCGGGATAGTCAGGAATTTGATGAAACAGTAACCGCCGATCGTAATGATCAGATTCATAAGGGACAGATAAGTCAGTATCCATAAAGGCGTGTGGGCTTCGCGTTCCCGGATGAACTTATACGCCAGGCCGGCGATAAAAATGGCGACGGAGCCGATGATCGCCATCTGGGATGGAAAAAGATATTCATTTCTTCCCATGAAAAACAGTAAAGCGAAAATCGGAATCGATATGAGAGTCTTGACGGTTTGGCAAAGCTTCGGGGATTGGAAAAAATTGATAATCCGCCGGCTGAATGAACGCTTGTCCGGTTTGGTTTCCGTCGGCGGAATTTGAGTTTCCGGTTCAGTCATTGCTTTTTTCTTTTATATCCGGCGTAAAATGCGCAGGCCTTCATTGATTTTCTAACGCTTCAAAACGATTGTGACAATCGCCCGTGATGATGAATGTCCTGAAATCTCCTTTTCCGATCTCGCGAAAGGGGCTATGATCGGTTTCTTCAAATTAGCAAAGGATCCCAATGTCAACAAATCCGCCAAAACAGGTTGTCGCCGATAAAGCGTCCGTGCTTTTTTCCGGGGGCACGGATTCCACGCTGGCGGCTTACCTGATCGGGCGGCGCGTCAGGCACTTGACCCTGCTGACTTTCGAGCCGAAACACGTGCTGTTTGTCGAAAATTCACGCCGGCACGTGGGAAACCTGGCCGAGGCGTTGCCCGATGTGGAAATACGGCACGAGATCATCCCCGTGCAAAAAAACATCCGCAAAGTCCTGTGGGCGGATTTGCCCGGCGACTGGAAAAAATATGGATTCAATCTCACGGCGCTGATTTGCCTGGGTTGCAGAATGGCCATGCACGCCGCGGCGCTTGTCTACTGCCTGGAAAATGAGATTCCCGTGATCGGCGACGGGAGCATACGTTTTCAGTCCACGGTTCCCGAACAGCTGCCGTCTTTTATCCGGCGCAACCGGGAAAAATTGTGGGCCAGATACGGCATGCGCCATTACTCGCCGATTTACGAAGTCGGCGACAGCGACAAGCGGCTTGACGGATTGGGGATTTCCAAAAAGACCGGCCTCAAAAAGCAGTTCATTTTATTCGACACGCAACCTACGTGCGTTTTCGGCGTTCCGGCGGATGTTTATGCGCGCCTTTTCTACGGCGCGCTCTCGGGTCCCGCCCGCGAGGTGGACAGTTATGAATACAGCGTCGAAAAGTATCCGCTGGTCGAGCGCTTGATCGCCGGGCATTTCGCCGGAAAAAAGCCGGGCCTCGATGAACTGGTCGCAAGGCTGCGGCGAAAGTCCGAAAACCTGCCGGAGAAATGGGTGATGGAAAATGAGTAAGCTGATCGGGCGTTGCATCATCGCGGTCATCATGATCCCGGTGGGCGTGTTTCTGGGTGTTTGCGGTTTTATTCAAAACGCCGCCAGACGCCGCCGATACATGGAAAAGGAAAAGGAAATATTACAGGGCCATAAGTGAGACGAAGGTCAAATTGACTTTTCAAATCCCGGATAATCCGCGAATCACGCTGATCAATCCGCCGTATCCCATACCGGTGATGCGCCGGTACGTGGCGTCGTATTTCGCGCCGAATTTTCTGTTGCCTCCAACGGACCTTCTGTATGTTTCATCCGCGGTAAAGGAATTTTTGAACGCGCAAACGAATGTGATCGATTGCGTGGCGAGACGATACAGCGTTGAGGCTGCCGTGCAGGCTGTGCATGAGACAAAAGCCGATTTGGTCTTTTGCCAGTTGGGCTACGCCACGATGGAAAATGATCTGGATTTCGTCGGCCGTCTCAAAGAGAAAACTGATGTCCCCGTCGTGGCGATGGGGCATTTGCCGACGTATTACCCGAAAGAAATTCTTGAAGGATCGTCCCTGGACGCCGTGATACGCGGCGAACCGGAAATCGCTTTTTGCAATTTTATGAAATGCCTGCAGCGCGGCGAAGACGCTTCCACGCTGCCCGGCGTGGCGTATCGGTCGCAGGCGGGCGTTGTCGTCGGCGCAGCGCCCGAACCCATCGAGGATTTCAACAGTCTGCCCATGCCCGATCACGGCGCGGTCGATCCCGATGATTATTACGAGGTTCTTATCGGACGGCGCGTGGCGGCGCTGTTTACGGCGCGGGGATGTCCCTACCCATGCACTTTTTGCGTTCGCACTTTCGGAAGGCGGCTGTCGGCGCGCAGCGCGGAATCGATTATCGATGAACTTCATTTTATCGTTCAGGAAATGCGCGCTTACAATATCCGGTTTTTGGATGACGCATTTTCCATCGATGAAAAAAAAGTGCTGGAAATCTGCGACGGCCTCGCGCAACTGGGGCCTTTGAAATGGACGGCTCTGGCGAGGCTGGACAACATCACCGCGCAGATGGCCGAAGCCATGGCGAAAAGCGGCTGCAAACGCCTGTACGTGGGGATGGAAAGCGCATCGCAAAAAATGCTGGATACGTACCGCAAGAACATGGATTTGAGCGCTATTCATCGCGGAATGCGCCGCATCCGGCAGGCGGGCATCGAAACGTCCGCCTTTTTCATTGTGGGCGGCCCGGGCGAAACGAGGCAGGATTTCGAGGCCAGTCTGGCGCTGGCGAAAAAAAGCGGCGTGGATTACGTCATCGTCACGCGCCTGCAATACTGGCCGGGCACGGAGCTTTTTGAAAAGTACAAAAACGATCTGCACGTGAGCCTGCTGCCCTTCGCCATCCACCCGAAAGATAAAGAAAAATACGACGGCTACATGGACCTGGAAAGGGAATTCTATCGCCGGTTCTACATGCGCCCCGGCTATATCATCCGCCGCCTGGGTAAACTCATCCTTCGCCCGAAGGATCTGCTGATAAGCGCCGGGAAACTGCTTAAATTCGTTTTGGGAAAAGGCAAGCGGGATTTTATTTAGTGGCTAGTGGTTAGTGGTTAGCGGCTAGTGGCTAGTGTCATGTCACACTTGATATGTTATATAAGAATGTGCCATAATGACCTCCTCGGAAAGGAGGTCTCGGATGCCGAAGATCAAGTATCGATTTTCTTTGACGGAAGAAGAGCGGGAGGAACTCCAGGCCATTGTATGCCGGGGCAAGCACAACACATCGAAAGTCATCAACGCCCTGATTCTGCTGAACTGCGACGAGAAAGAGGAGGAACCGCGAACTCTGAGAGAACAGGACATCGCCGATGTGCTGAATATCAGCCTCATGAAGCTGTATCGCGTCAAAAAACGCTTTGTGGAGGAAGGGCTTCACATGGCCCTGCATGGGCGCAAAGGTCAACAGAGCTATGAAAAAAAAGCCGACGGCGAATTCGAGGCGCATTTGATCGCCCTCAGTTGCAGCGATCCGCCCCAGGGACACGTTCGGTGGTCGCTTCGACTGTTGGCGGACAAGGTGGTGGAGTTGCAGTATGTGGACAGCGTGTCGTATGAAACCATTCGCCGCGTGTTAAAAAAAACGAACTTAAGCCTTGGCAAAAGCTCGGGTGGGTCATCCCGCCGGAGCAGGATGCCGAATTTGTAGCCCAGATGGAAAGGGTTTTGGATGTCTACAAAAGGCCTTATGATCCGCGGTTTCCAGTGGTTTGCATGGATGAATCGCCGCGCCAGTTGATTGACGAGGTGAAAACCCCCATACCCGGCGCGCCGGGACGGCCGGCTCGTTACGACTATGAATACAAGCGGCAAGGCGTCTGCAACGTCTTCATGGCCAACGAGCCTTTGGGCGGGAAACGGCTGGTTCAGGTGACGGAAAGAAAAACCAAGAAAGACTGGGCGCTGTTTATCGACCGCATCGCACGGCGCTATAGAAAGGCGGAGAAGGTCACGTTGGTGATGGATAATCTCAATACGCATAAGCCGGGCTCCTTTTATGAAACGTTTGCGCCGGACCGGGCTAAAAAGCTTTGGGATCGTTTCGAGTTTGTGTATACGCCCAAACACGGCAGTTGGCTGAATATGGCGGAAGTCGAACTGAATGTTCTGATCAGGCAATGCCTGAAAAGGCGAATTCCCGATATGGCGTCCGTCGCCGCGGAGGTCGAGGCATGGCAACATCACAGGAATTCGAAAAATGCGACGATTAACTGGCAATTCACAACAAAGGACGCAAGGATAAAACTGAGAAGGCTTTATCCAACATTACAGGTGTGACATGACACTAGTGCTGAGATAAACCGAAGGCCGATTGGCGTGGTTGATTTTCAGGTCGCAAACGGATTTTTCGCTTCGACGCCCTCGTAGATTTGCTCGTGGTTCAAATCTTCCGTCCATAAAATCGACGCGCCCATCTTCGACGCGGCCCGGACGATCATGGCGTCCCAGAAATTGATTTGATATTTTTGCACAATATCGGCAGCGCGCAATATGTCTTCCAAAACCGGTGTGAAGATTAACCAACTCCCCAGGGATTCGATAATCATTTGAGCGTTCTTTAAAGCCAATTTCTTTGGTGTTTTTTGTGTTGTGGCGTTGAAAAACTCCATCAACACCTGTGTGCTGATACATCCTCTGTTTTCAGCAGCCAGATCGGCGAGGATATCTTTGGCCTTCTTGCGCTTTTCTCCGGCGCCTTTATCGAATGCGTAGACCAGAATATTCGTATCAACGAATTCAACGCTCATGGAGTTCTTCTCTTGTCCACGTGCGTTTGCCTTTCGTGCCCAAATCGAAGCCTTTATTCAATGAACTGTTGAACTGTCGTCGCAATCTTTCATACTCAGGCTCGTGCTTCAACATATTTACGAGATAAGACTGCGCGAGCTTGGAAAAGGAAATTCCTTTTTCCACCGCCATATGTCGCATTTGTTGCACAATATCCTTAGGCAGCCTCAGCGTCACATTTTGCATTTCCATGATTGACCTCCTTGCACGGGATCACGGGATTACAGGATTACAGGAACACTGTATCACAGGATCACGGGATCACGAAGAAAATATTTCAGGCGTTGGGTACCCGAAAGGAAAATCCTCTTGCCAATTGGCGGCATCTCCCCTAAGTATTTGCGCGTTGACCGTAGTCGTATTGTCAGGGCGGGACATTGAGCGGATTTTCATACGAGATAAAAAACCAGGATCCGCAATGCGCGGCAAGGACGGGCGTATTGCGTACGCCGCATGGCGATGTGCAAACGCCGGTGTTCATGCCCGTGGGCACGCAAGGAACGGTCAAAGCCCTCGGGCCGGATGATCTGCGCAGCCTGGAATATGAGATAATCCTGGGAAATACGTTTCATCTCTATTTGCGGCCCGGGCACGATCTCATTCGTGATTTCGGCGGCTTGCACAATTTTATTTCGTGGGACAGGCCGATGTTGACCGATTCCGGCGGTTTCCAGGTCTTTTCGCTGGCCCAGCTTCGAAAGATCACCGAAGAGGGCGTGCGTTTTCAAAGCCCCATCGACGGCAGCTATCACAAATTCACGCCGGAATACGCCGTGCAGGTGCAAGAAGCCATCGGCGCCGACATCATCATGACCTTCGACGAGTGCACGCCGTACCCGGCCACGCGGGAATACGTGAAAAAGTCCATGGAACTGACCACGCGCTGGGCCGCCCGGTGCCGGGAGGCGAAAACCGACAACGGGCAGGCTCTTTTCGGCATCGTGCAGGGCGGAATGGAAAAAGACCTGCGTGAGTTCAGCGCGAAACAGATCATCGACATCGGCTTCGACGGCTACGCGGTAGGCGGTTTGTCCGTCGGGGAAAGCAAAATCCTCATGTGGGAGATCGCCGATCACACGCTGCCGCTGCTGCCCGTCGGGTCACCCCATTACCTCATGGGCGTCGGCACGCCGGAGGATCTTCTGCGCGGGATCAGGATCGGCGTGGATATGTTCGACTGCGTGATGCCTACGCGAAACGCGCGCAACGGCAACTGCTTCACCAGCCAGGGCAGGGTGGTTATCAAAAACGCGCAGTATCGGCGGGATGAGGCTCCGCTGGACCCCGAGTGCGAATGCTATACGTGCAAAAACTTCTCGCGGGCCTATTTGCGCCACCTGTACAGCGCCGGCGAAATCCTGGCGAGCCGCCTTCTGACGATCCACAATCTCGCGTATTTTCAGCGCCTGATTCACGGCGCCCGCAAGGCCATTGAATCCGGGAGCTTTTTGGAATACTATTCGGCGCTTTCGCAAGGCCGGGGGCTTTCGTTAAGCCCCTAGGAGGCCTTAATAATCAAGGAGTTATTTATGTGGTTCTTGTGCGACATCGCGTACGCGCAGCAAAGCGGCGGCGCCGCTGCGCCCAATAGCGCCGGGCAGATGTTCAACATGATGATGATCGGCCTTTTGATCGTCGTTTTTTACATGTTTTTCATCCGTCCGCAGAGTAAAAAGACCAAGGAACATCAGAACTTTCTCGGCAATCTGAAACGCGGAGACAAGGTGGTGACGGGCAGCGGTATTTACGGGACTATCGCTTCCATCGACGACTCCAAGGGAGTCATCATGCTGGAAGTTTCGAAAAGCATGCAGATCAAGATAGTGAAATCCCAGGTCAGCCACTACCAGAAAACGGATGAGAAGAAAGAGGCTCAATCCTAAATCGAAGGCAGGGCCAAACCATCCGCCGGGGCTTTTTTAACCGGCATTTCTCTATTGAAAAGCCTATGGGAACCAGGGCGTTGCCAAGGAAATTCAATCCGGTTAGTATGCGCGCCGTCGACTTCGGGAATGATGCCGGTTTTTTAGTTTGAATCGTCTCCGAAAAATGGAGTGCGTGATCGATGAAGAAGAATTTAACACCCCGCACCATCTTAGTTTTGGGCGTCCTTGCGATCTGCCTGATTTTCCTGATCCCCAATTTCCTGGGGCGCGAGGAGATCAAATTGGGGCCCATTCACATGGAATCCATCAACCTCGGCCTGGACTTGAAAGGCGGAATGCATGTCATTCTGCGTGTGATGACGGGCAAAGCCATTACCGACGAACTCGGCTTGGATGCGCGGAGATTGGAAGAAGTCCTGACGGAAAAGAACGCGGCGCCGACGGAAGCCGTCGTCAGGGAAGGCCAGGAGATTTTCTTCCAGTTTTCCAGCCCGCAGTCGATGAAACAGGCCAGGGCGTACATCGAGGAACATTGGAAAAGCTATAATGTCAGCCAGGGAGGCGGTGATTCTCTGGTTCTGGCGATGGATCCTCAGGAAATATCCTTCTTGAAAAAGAACGCCTTGATGCAGGCCAAGGAAACCATCGAAAACCGCATCGATGAATTCGCCGTCAAGGAGCCTCAGATCTATACTCAAGGGGCGGATCAGATTGTGGTGCGCCTCCCGGGCGTAGTTGATCCGACGCGCGCCAAGAGCCTGATCGGCAAGACGGCTGTATTGGAATTCAAGATTGTGGAAGAACCCCAGAAGAACTTTGCTTTAACTGAAGAAAAGTTGCTGGCTCGCCATGGAGGCCAGGTTCCGGAAGGTTACGCCGTATATCCTTCGACCGGCGAGGGAAGAAGCCCCGCGGGTTTTTATTTGCTGAAAAAGACGCCTGATATGACGGGCAAGGATCTCGTCGACGCCCGCCGTTCGGTGGATCAGATGCAAAGCCCTTCGGTCAGTTTTCAGTTTAATTCCGACGCCGCCAGAGTATTCGGCGAACTCACGCAGAAGAATATCAGCAAACCGCTGGCCATCGTATTGGACAACAAAGTCATGAGCGCGCCGACGGTTCAGTCCCGCATCACGCGGCACGGCCAGATCACCGGCGATTTTACGCTGGAAGAAGCTCTGGATCTGGCCATCGTCCTTCGCGCGGGTTCGCTGCCGGTCCCTGTGGAAATCGAAGAGGAGCGCACCGTCGGCCCGACGCTGGGCGAGGATTCGATTCGTAAAGGCTATCGTTCCTTCGCCATCGGCGGCCTGCTCGTGATCTTTTTCATGATAATCTATTACAAGCGCGCGGGCATGATCGCCACGTCGGCGCTGGTGGCCAACATCGTCATGATCATGGGCGGTCTGGCTCTTTTCGGCGCCACGCTGACCTTGCCGGGTATCGCGGGCATCATCCTGACCATTGGTATGGCGGTGGACGCCAACGTGATTATCAACGAGCGCATTCGCGAGGAACTTCTGACCGGCAAGACGCCGAGGGTGGCCGTGGAAGCCGGATACGACAAGGCCCTTTCGGCGATTCTGGACGCCAATATTACGACGGCCATCGCCGGTCTCGTGCTTTACCAGTTCGGCACCGGACCGATACGCGGTTTTGCCGTGACTTTGATGATCGGCCTTTGTTCATCGGTGTTTTCCGCGGTGATCGGCACGCGTCTGATCTATGATTACATGTTTCAGCGTCGGCGCGATGTCAAAACACTCAGCATTTAATTTAAGGGCGCGACTATGCAAATTATAAAACCCGGAACTTCAATAAATTTCGTCGGCGCCATGAAAATCATGTGCGTCGTTTCATCCCTGGTAGTCCTGGCCTCACTCGCCTTGATTCTGACCAAGGGATTCAATTACGGCATCGACTTCGCCGGCGGCGTGGAAATGCGAATGGAGTTCGATAAAAACATCACCATCGCGCAAGTTCGCAAAGCCGCCAATGAAGCCGGGCTCGAAGGTGTGCAGGTGATGACTTTTCTGGTCGAAGGCCGCAACGTCATGTCCGTCAAGGTCAAAGGCGCGCAGCATGTCGTCCAGAAAATCAGCGAGACGGAAGTTTCAGATAATGATGAATCGGATCTGCCCGACGTGGCCAAGGTTATCTTCGCGCATATGCAAAAAGCTTTCGGCGAAGATAAAGTATCCATCGTTTCGACGGATATGGTCGGCCCCCGGGTCGGCAAGGATCTGCGTAAAAAGGGTCTTTACTCCATCCTGTTCGCCATGGGCGGCATCTTGGCTTACATCGCGTTTCGTTTCAATTTCCGTTACTCCCCCGGCGCCGTCATTGCTCTGGCTCACGACGTGATTATCGTCAGCGGAGTGTTTGTGATTGTGCAACATGAAATATCGCTTTCCATCATCGCGGCGCTTTTGACTATCGCCGGTTACTCGGTGAACGACACCGTTGTGATTTTCGACCGTATCCGCGAAGGTCATACAACGTACCGGGGTAAACCCATCAGGGAAATTCTCAATCTTTCTCTTAATGACACCTTGTCGCGAACGCTGCTGACTTCGCTGACGACGCTCATTGTTTTGCTCGGAATTTACTTCCTGGGTTCGGAGATTATTCAGGATTTCGCTTTTGCCATGATTCTCGGCGTTCTCGTCGGTACGTACTCCTCCATCTTCATCGCCACGCCGGTCTACCTGTTCCTGGAAACGTATTCTCTCAGGAGACGGCGAAGCAAGAAAAGATAAAAATCAATGCCGACTAGCTGGGAGCTAATGGAGCCGGATGCAAACGCCATCCGGCTCATTTGCGACCGGACCGGGCTTTCCCGGCTTGCGGCGACGGTTCTTGCCAACAGAGGCATACTCGATCCCCGCGAAATTGAGGCTTTTCGCAATCCGCGATTGGCGGATCTCCCGACATTCGAAATCATGGCGGGTATTGCCGAAGCCGTTTCCGTTATCACAGACGCCGTGGAAAGCGGCGATCCGATCTGCGTGTACGGGGATTACGACGCCGACGGTGTAACCGCGACCAGTGTTTTGCTGGAATTCTTTCAAAGCGCCGGTCATCCCGTCAGATATTTCACGCCGGACCGGGCCGATCACGGATACGGATTCCATCCCGAGGTGGTTGAGAGCCTGGCGGCGGAAGGCGTCCGGCTGATCATTACCGTGGACCTGGGGATTTCCGGACACGAAGCCTGCCTTACGGCGCGCCGCCTGGGAGTCAAAGTCGTTGTCACCGACCATCACGAGATTGCCGAAACCCTGCCGGACGCCGACGCCGTCGTGAATCCGCATCTGGAACATTGCGGCTTTCATGGCGAGGATCTGACCGGCGTGGGAATCGCGTTTTTTCTGGCCGGCGCCCTGCGCGCGGAATTTGATCAAAGAAAAATCGCCTCTCGGGCCGATGTGGACCTGAAAAAGCTTCTCGACCTTGTCGCCATCGGCTCCATCGCGGATATCGCGCCGGTGACCGGCGTCAATCGCTCATTGATTAAAACGGGATTGGATGTTTTGTCCCGGGAGGACCGGCCCGGCATCGCCGCTTTGAAAAAAGTCGGGGGGATATCCGGCCGGCCCGTCAATTACGGCAACGTGGCCTTCAATATCGCCCCCAGAATCAACGCCGCCGGGCGAATGTCCTCCGGCGCAACGGCGGTGGAGTTGTTCACGACGCAGGATCCGGCGGCAGCACAGTCGCTTGCCGCCGAGTTGGATGCCTTCAATGAGAAAAGAAAGGAAATTGAAGGAGAAATCCACAAAACGGCAAGAAAAATGGTGATGGAAAATCCTCATCTGGACAAACTCAAAACACTGGTGCTCGTCGGACGGGGCTGGAATCAAGGAGTTATCGGCATCGTGGCCGGAAGAATTCAGGAAGAGTTCTATCGGCCGACGATTGTCATCAGTCTGGACGGCGACGTGGGAAGAGGAAGCGGAAGATCCGTCAGCGGGTTTGATCTTCACGAGGCCCTCACGGCCTGTTCGCGGCATTTGACGGGTTTCGGCGGACACAGGCAAGCCGCGGGAATGACGATTCGCGCGGAGGAGATCGAGCCTTTTATGGTCGCTTTCGAGACCTGGGCCAGGAAAAAGATCAAACCGGAAATGACGGTCAAGAGCATCCATCTGGACGCCTGGTGCGAACTCGCCGATCTGGATGAACAAAGCGTGGCGCAGATCGATTCCTTCGCTCCGTTCGGCGCGGGCAATCCGAAGCCGGTTTTCGCCCTAAAGAAAGTACGCGTTATCTTCAAGTCGCTGATAAAGGATGAGCATCTCAAATTGCGCCTGGCGGCCGGGCAGGCGGTGGTGACGGCCATCGGCTGGCGGATGGCGAAACGCTTCAAGGAAGTGGGCGATTACGTGGACGTGGCCTTTAACGTGGAGATGAACGAGTATCGCGGGACACGCAATGTGCAACTTATTATCGTCGACATTAAAGGCTGAACCGAAACAAGAATGAGGAATTGGGCAAGCCCCCATGGGTGGCATGGACAAGAGTTTTTCGCGGCGCCCTTTGCAGGCGCATTCGTTTTCAAGTTAATCGCGCTGGATTATTTTTCGAACGTAGCGATCATAAAACAACGCCTTAAAAGCAAATAATGCGGTTTTTTGTTGTTTCCCGGCGTGCCTTTTGATACATTGAAGTTAAGGGGCATAGCCGAATTTAGCGGGAATTTTTAAACAACTTACTCAAGCGGTTTGAAATGGCTCGACGCAGAAAAATCACTGCGGGAATTCCGCTGTTCAATTCCGCCGGCACAATACGCCGCGTTATCGACGGGGTGATGAAGCAATCACATCCCCTCGATGAGATTATCGTCGTGGACGACGGTTCCACCGACGGCGGCGCCGCGCAGGCCATGTCACCCTACGTGCGTCTGATAACGCACAATCGAAACCGCGGCCTGGCCGAAGCGAGAAACACGATTGTCGAAAGCGCCGAAAACGAGATTGTCGTCTTTTTCGACGCCGACGCGGTCCCTGAAAAACGGTGCGTCGAGATGTTGGCGAAACATTTCAGGGATCCCAAAGTCGGCGCCGTCGGCGGCAAGGGCGTGGAGGATCAGCGGGACAACATGGCGACGCGCTGGCGCGCACGTATAACACCGCAAGATCATGGGGATATTCCGATCAGGGACGACTGGATGCTTATGGGATTGTGTTTCGCCTTTCGAAAATCCATTGTAAAAAAAATCGGCGGATTCGATTCGAATTTCCAGGCGGCGGGTGAGGATGTGGACATCTGTTTGCGAATCCGCAAAGCGGGGTATCGGCTGGTATATGAACCGGCCGCGGTCGTCAGACATTATCCGGGCGGAGGCATGGTCAGTGTAACGCGTCAGGCCATGCGGCACGCCAAGTATGCCACGTATGCGCTGGCGAAAAACGGAGAGTCTCAAAACGATTATTTGCGTGACACGTATACGCACTTAACGACAAGCGCCGTCAGGGACCTTAAGAAGGGACGTTATGGGGATTCGATTTACTGCATGATGAATATGGCCGCCAGAACCGTCGGCATAATCGCCGGGAAAGCCAAGGCAAAAGGCGAAATTTTTATAAAACCTCGATTGTAATAATTCATAAAATATCGGACCGATTGCACGCGGATTTCAGCATCTTGAGAAACCGGTGATTTTGCTCTAATCTGACGATCCGAGAAGGGTTTTTCCCTTTTTTGCTTGCCCCCCATTGCACAAGCTGACTGTGATTGCGGCGATGAGTGCGTCAATGTACTCAATAAGGCTGGAGCAGCGGGGACTTCGGGAGGATTTGAGGCATTGGCGAATCATGAATTAAATGGACCTGACGTGGATTATTCCCGGCAAATCGAGCATCTTCGGGCCACTATCAATAAACTTGAAGCGGAATTGTTTGACGCCAGAGAAATCATTTCCAGCGTTAAGGCCTTGGATCGCGTCGTCAGACCCGAGGAAAAGGTCGTCATTTTCAATACCCTGTTGCGGGAACACCTGGAATCCAAATCCTCGGCATTCTTTCTTTACTGGCCGAGAGATGAAGCTTTTCGGCTGGCGGAAGCCACGAATCTTCCGGACAAGTATTACGTGGGCCTTGAATTTCCGCGCAGGGACGGATTGTTTTGGGAACTGATTTGTCAAGGTGAAGCATTTACATCGCTGGCGCCCGATGGAACTTTGCGTTTCGAGCAGACATTCGCCGAACTCGATTTGGATTTGAGCAGGCTCGAAATCTTCGTGCCCCTTTCCATCAGCGGCTCCCCCATAGGATTCGCGGCCTTGTCCGTGCAGGATGTCAAGGCGTGCCTGGAAAACACCTATGTTCCGCGATTCGCCGCGCAGGCCGCCCCTTCGATTCACACCGCCATGCTCAACGAGATCAACCGGCAGGACAAAATCGCCCTGGATAAAACCCTGGTCAATCTTAGGATGCTTTACGATGTGGGCCGGATGATGAATCACATTTCCGAGTTGAAGGATTTGTTGAAATTCATCCTCAACGAGGCTTGCAAAACAACCTCCGCGCAAAAAGGCTCGCTGATGCTCTTCGATGAGAATCTACATCGCATCAAAGTCAGCGTCGTGCAGGGGCTTCCCGACAAACTGACGGAGGAAAAGATCAACTCCGGCGAGATCGAGTGCAAAACCTTCGCGGTGGGCGAAGGCGTCGCGGGAAAGGTTTTCCAGGAACGGGCGCCCATGATCGTCAATAATGTGAAGGAAGACGACAGCTTTCACGACAAGAAAGGATCGAACGTCGATTCGATCATCTGCATCCCCCTGGTGGCCAACGACGAACCCATCGGGGTTATAAACATTACGAATAAGGAAGACAGCACCGGGTTTACGGATGAGGACCAGAAACTCCTGCTGGCCATGGGCAGCCAGGCCGCCGCGGCGATACACAGGGCGAAGCTTTATAACCTGGCCATCAAAGATGAGTTGACCGGACTGTTTATTCGGCGTTTTTTTACGCACAGGCTTCAGGAGGAGATTCGCCGAGCCAACAGATATCAGCAGGAATTTTCCATCATTATGATCGATATCGATCATTTCAAGCAGGTCAACGATACGTATGGACATGCCATAGGCGACAAAGCCTTGGTTTTTCTCGCCAGGAAAATGGAATCATCATTACGCGGCCCCGACGTTCCGTGCCGGTACGGCGGAGAGGAATTTATCATTCTCATGCCCGAAACGGGAACTCAAGGTGCGAAGATGGTGGCGGAGCGGCTCAGAAAAACTCTGGAAGAAAACAAAGTGCCGGAGATGGGACGGTCTATTACGATCTCTTTAGGCGTCGCCACGTTCCCGATGCACGGCGAAGAAGCCGCGGAAATTATGAACGCGGCGGATATGGCCCTATACGCCGCCAAGGAAGAAGGCCGCAACCGCGTGGTCGTCTGGGACGAACATGGGGAGCATGGCCCGATTGAGCAAATAGCAGGCGATATACTACAGGATGAACCGTCCGTGGATGACGGGGAAACCGCCGAGCCGCCCCAAGAATTGGAGACCGGTGAAAATGCCGTCGAGGGCGGGGAAGAATCCACCCATGACGCGTCGCCGGAAAAATCAAACGGCGGCGCCGATCCTGAAGCGGAAGACGAAATGCGCGCCCCTGATTCTTCCACGGAAAAGGAGTCGGATGAATCAGCGCCGGATGAATCGGCCGAACAGGAAATATCCCCTGATAAATCGGATCAGGACGGGCAGTCTTCGGACAATCAAACCTGATATTGCTTTTGAACATTCATTTGTCTATTCTAACTCACTACATGGTTTTTAGAGGGTGAGTCCTATGTGCAAGTTGCGAATGATAATTCCCTTCATCATTGTTTGCACATTACTTTTCACGCAAAGCGCTCTGGCAGCGGTGCCTTTTACCGCTAAAAATGGGACGAAGGTTCGCGTGGCGCCTGTCGGCGGCGCAAAACTTGTGGCGGCTCTAAAAGATGGCGAGCGCGTGGATGTGGAGGCCGCCGCCGGAGATTATTACAAAATTGTGATGATCGAGCGCAACGGGATTACCGGATTCGTCGAATCGTCGTCCATCGACCGGGTGAGAACGCGCGGCGTGGCGCTGGCGCCTCTGGCCATCAGCGCGGCATCGGCTCTGGCCAAAGTCGTCATTAAGAAAGTCGTCGAGTATCGCGAGAAAAAGAAAGCCATGGAGACAGCGGCTTCAAATATCGTTTTACAGCCGGGTGAAGAATATCCCATCGTCAGCCACACGAAAGATCAGTACATGATTCGCCTTCCCGACGGCCGGGAAATCATCGTTGATGAAAATCAGGCAACGCCGCTGAATTCCGTCGACCTTGCTCAAGGGGATGTGGGATATTTGTGGGCCCATGCGCCGGTTGCAACGAAAAACGCGCCGGGATTGCAGGTTCTGGTCGAAAAACTCGACGGGACGCCCGTAATCCCGCAGACAGTGTTGAAAATCGGGGAAAAATATCGCATCCGAATTCGTGTGACGAAAGATGCGTACATCAGAATCACCGCCGAGACGCCGGAACTGGGCGGATTCTGCCAGTATTATCCGAATCATTTTTTAGGTTACAGGCAGTCGATGCTTCTCAAAGCCGGTCAGGAATATTCCGGGGAGTTTCTGCCGCCGGGCAAGTCGTTCGAGGTCGGAGAGCCGGTCGGGCGCTACGATCTCATCAGGGTCGAATTATCAACGCAGCGCCCCTTCGTTTTCGTGCCGCGGGGCAATGAAAATCAGGGATGCCAGGCCAATAATCCGACTCGCGGAGTTCGGGGGGGAAGTTTCGGGAACCTGGAGGACGTCGCCGCCGCCAATCCCGTCCCGGAAGTGGTTTTTGTCTATAAAATCCGGACGCAGCGTTAGGCTGGTCTTTTCTCGGTAAATCGCATATTCTCCTCGGCGATGTCCCCGCTTAGAAAATGCGAAAAAGTCAACCCTTTTCCATCCTTGACGGGAACGATCAATAAGACGTAAAAAAGGCTGATTTTTCAGGCCGGTGCTTGGAGGGTTCATGCGCCGGCCCTTATCGTATTAGCCGGCTGGAAATACTATGGATATGGAAACCAACAAGCTCATCGAGCAAAGACGGGACAAGGTCTCGAAAATCAGGGAAAAAGGCCGAAATCCTTACGCCAACAACTTCACGCCGACGGCCCAGGCCTGCGAAATTCACGAAAAATACGGTGATAAAAGCGCCGAGGAACTGGAAAGCTGCGAAGAAACTTTCAGGCTCGCCGGCCGCATCATGGCGGTTCGCGATTTCGGAAATATGGTTTTTGCCGATTTGCGTGATTCGAGCATGCGCATTCAGCTTGTCGTCAGCAAGAAAATCGTCGGCCCGGAAGTTTTAAAGGAAATCAAAAAAATCTGGGATATCGGCGACATCGCCGGCGTCGTGGGAAGACCGGTCAAGACGAGAACCGGCGAGCTTTCGATAAAAATTTCCGAAGCTTATCTGTTGACCAAAAGCCTGCGGCCTCTGCCGGAGAAGTGGCACGGCCTGACCGACGTGGAGACCCGCTATCGCCAGCGCTACGTCGATCTGATCATGAATCCGGATGTGAAAAACGTCTTTATCGCCCGAAGCGCCATCATCCGCCGCACCCGGCAGTTTTTCATGGAACGGGATTTCACCGAAGTGGAAACTCCCATGATGCACCCCATCGCCGGCGGAGCCCTGGCCAGACCCTTCGAGACCTATCATAACAGCCTGGAAATGCAGTTGTTTTTACGCATCGCTCCCGAGCTTTACTTAAAGCGCCTTCTTGTCGGGGGATTCGACCGGGTTTTCGAAATCAACAGAAACTTTCGCAACGAAGGCATGAGCGTTCGCCATAATCCCGAGTTCACCATGCTGGAGTTTTACCAGGCTTACGCCGTCTACACCGATCTTATGGATACGGTGGAGGAACTGATAAGGGATCTGGCCAAAACGCTGCACGGAAAATTGCAGATCCCTTACCAGGATACGGAAATCGATTATGAAAAGCCTTTCGTGCGCATGACCATGGAAGAGGCTGTGTTGAAGTTCAATGCCGGCTTGAAACCCGAACAACTGCGGGATGCCGATACGCTTCGTGAGTATGCGAAGAAAATCGGCGTCGAGGCGGCGCCCGGATGGGGCTGGGGCAAGTTGCTCACGCAAGTTTATGAGGAAACGGCGGAGAAGAAACTCATGCAGCCGACCTTCATTTATCATTACCCCACGGAAGTGTCGCCGTTGGCCCGGAAAAATGAGGAAGACGAAGGCGTCACGGATCGCTGGGAACTGATCGTGCATGCCCGCGAAATCGCCAATGCATTTTCCGAATTGAATGATCCCGACGATCAAAAAGAACGCTTCGAAAGGCAGATGGAAGCCAAAGCCGCGGGAGACCACGAGGCTCAATCCTTCGACTCCGATTATATTCGCGCTCTCGAATACGGGATGCCGCCGGCGGCGGGTTGCGGCATCGGCATCGACAGGCTGGTGATGCTTTTAATGAACCAGGCGTCGATTCGAGATGTCATATTGTTTCCCCATCTTCGCCCGGAAGCATAGGAGAGATTTTTCGTGGGAGCTTTTGAGCGCTTTGTCGGAATGCGCTTCCTGCGCCCCAGGCGCAAACAAATTCTGCTGTCGATTATTACGCTGATTTCCATCGCCGGCGTGGCCGTCGGCGTGGCGACGCTGATTGTCGTCATCAGCGTGATCACGGGTTTTCAGGATTTTCTGCAGGAAAAAACCATGGAAGCCTACTCCCACATCATTATCCTCTCCTTCACCACGCAGATCGAAGAGTATGACGAACTTCTGGAAAAAGTCGAAGCCTATAAGGGCGTCAAGGCCGCCGCGCCATTCGTTTATTCGGAGGTCATGATCACATTCGGCAAGGACGTGGGCGGCGTGGTGCTGCGCGGCGTGGAAGCCGACAGCTTCGGACGCGTGTCAACGCTGGATGACAATATGATCGAGGGCTCCCTGGAGAGTCTCGGGACTTTGCATAAAACGACGATTGACGAAACGGATCAGCCGGAGGATTTGCCCGGGATCCTGCTGGGTTCCGAACTGGCTTTTGAAATATTGCATGTTTATCTCGGGGACGTGGTCAACGTGGTCACCCCTTTCGGCGAAGCGACGCCCATGGGTTTTGTGCCGAAGATGAAGCGATTCGTCGTGACAGGGATTTTCAAGATGAATCTCACCGAGTTCGACGCGAAGTTCGCTTTTATCCCCAAAACGGCCGCGCAGCAGTTCCTCGGCATCGGCGATACGGTGACGGGGATCGAAATCACCATGAAAGATATTATGACCGCCCCGGCCGCGGCGGCCGAAATGACGGCGGATCTCGGCTGGCCGTACAAGGTCAGCGACTGGACGAAGATGCACGGCCCCTTATTCGCCGCCATCAAACTGGAAAAACTCGTCATGTTTCTGATCCTGTGCATCATCATTTTCGTGGCGTCGCTGAATATATTTTCGACCTTGTACCTGATGGTTATGGATAAAAAGAAGAGCATCGCCATTTTACGAAGCATGGGCGCCACCGGCAAAGCGATCCGGCGGATATTCATGGTCCAGGGGGCGTTTATCGGCTCCGTGGGATCGCTCCTCGGCCTGACGCTGGGCACGGGACTATGCCTGGCCCAGATTCATTTCAAGCTGGTGAGCATCGATGCGAAGGTCTACCTTATCGACACGCTGCCCATGAAACTGGAATTGCTGAACTTCGTGATGATCACGGGCGCCGCCATGGGAATGGCTTTGCTGGCGACGTATATCCCGGCGGTCATCGCATCGAGAATTGATCCGGTGAAGGTGTTGCGCTATGAATGATACGCCGCTTATCGAATGTCGCGGTCTTGAAAAGACCTATTACGAGACCGCGCAGCCCGTCGAGGTTCTCAAAGGCCTTGATCTGACCATTATGGCGGGCGATATGCTGGCCATCGTGGGCGTCAGCGGCGTGGGCAAGACCACCTTGCTCTATACTCTGGGCTTGATGGAAAAACCGACGGCGGGAAGCGTGTTTTACGAAGGAGAGGATATTTTTATCAATAAAACCGAAGCGCAACTGTCCGACTTTCGCAACAAGCAGATCGGTTTTGTGTTTCAGTCGCATCACCTGATCCCCGAGTTCAGCGTCGCCGAGAATGTCATGATGCCTTCGATCATCGCCGGGGACTCGAGAACCGCCGCCAGGGAAAGAGCGCTGGAGTCACTGGCGATTCTCGGGCTTGAAAAGCGCGCCGATCACCGGGCGGGAGAAATTTCCGGAGGCGAACAGCAGCGCGCCGCGGTGGCCCGCGCCCTGGTCATGCGTCCGAAAGTCGTGCTGGCCGACGAGCCGACCGGGAATCTGGACAAGCAGACCGCCCTGGAAATGCACGACGAGTTCATCCGCTTAAACGAACAACTGCACACCACTTTCGTCGTGGTCACGCACAATGAAGGCCTGGCGGACAAGATGAATAAAATCGTCAGGCTGTCTGAAGGAAAGGCGAATCAAATCAAGTGAGACGATCCTTCGCCATAATACTTTCTCTGGCCATCCTTATCCTCATTTCCCTCGGGACCGAGGCCGCGTACGCCGCGAAAGTCGTGAAGATCAACGTGGACGGCGCCAGGAGGATCGAGCCGGACGCCATACTCAACAAGATAACCACCACCGTCGGCGACGAATACAGCCCGACCCTGCTGGACTCCGATCTGCGGGCCATATTCAATATGGGCTATTTTTACGACGTGCAGATCGACGTGAAGGATGTTTACGGCGGCGTGGAAGTCGCTTTCATTGTCGAGGAAAAGCCGGCGGTCAAGGAATTCAAGATCATCGGAAACTCCCAAATCAGCGACGATAAAATCAAGGAAGCCACCGATCTGAAGCCCAACACCATCCTTTCCGACTCCAAGATCAAGGAAAATATCTTCAAGATCACCAAGCTCTATGAAAACGAGGGCTATTTTATGGTGGATATCGATTATCGCCTGGAAGATTTGCCGCAAAATCGCGTCAAGGTGATTATCGAAATCAATGAATATAAAAAGGTATATATCAAGCGCATCAATTTCATGGGCAACCGGGCCTTTACCGACGAACAGCTGAAAAAGGTCATCATGACCAAGGAAGGCGACATATGGTCCTTCATGTCCTCTTCCGGCATTTTTCGCCCTGAGTTGTTTTTGAACGACGTCCAGATGCTGCGCGCCTACTACCTCGACAACGGATATATCGAGATCAAAGTGGGCGAGCCGAAGATCAATCTCTCGCCCGACCGACGCTCCATGTTTATCTCGCTGGATATCGAGGAAGGGCAGCAGTATTACGTCGGCAAGGTGGATATCGAAGGCGATCTGCTCTTTTCCAAAGACGCTCTCATGGAACTCATCGAGGCCAAAACCGGCGATCTGTTCAAGCGCTCGGCCATTGAAAAGAGCATCGGCGCGCTACGCTCGAAATATACCGATATCGGATACGCATTCGCCGAAGTCACGACCGCCACGCCCACGGATCAGACGCGCCGGATCATTGACCTGCATTTCAAAGTAAAAAAAGGCAAGCTGGCTTATTTCGAGGAAATCGTTTTTACGGGCAATGAAAATACCCGCGACAAGGTGATACGGCGAGAACTGTCCATCGTGGAAGGAGACCTGTATTCGGGTCCCGGCATACGCAAGAGCAAGCAGCGTCTGATGCGCCTGGGCTATTTCGACGAGGTCGCCATTGCCACGGAGCAGGGCAGCCGCGACGACGCGGTGAGACTGACCATTCGCGTCAAGGAACGCCAGCAGGGCCAGTTCATGGTCGGCGTCGGATTTTCCTCGTTGGAAAACTTCGTGGGCCAGGCCTCGGTCAGCCATAACAATATGCTCGGTTACGGCGTGAAAGTCGCGTTTCAGGCCGATTTCAGCAGCGTGCGCAAGAACTATCAATTGCGTGTACGGGAACCGCATCTGATCGATACGGACTGGATCGGAACTTTGAGTCTCATGAATTCCGAACAATCCTATTATCAGTATGACCGGTTCAACAAATCCGGGCAGCTCGGCCTTGGACGTCCGCTCTACTGGGACTGGGAAGCGCACCTGGCCTATAGCTACAGTTCCGTGGAAATCAAGAATGTCGAGAGGCAGGCGTCGAGCTTCCTGACCCGGCAGGAAGGCCGGACCGTGACGACCAGCACGAAATACACGGTGGTCAGAGACACGGTCAATCATCCCTTCGATCCCACCGACGGCGCCCGCGTGTCCCTGGCGACGGAATGGGCCAGCGAGTATTTCGGAGGCGATCTCAACTTCATCAAATTGCTGGGGCAGGCCCGAAAATATCAGCCGATCTACAAGGGCCTTTCCATTATGTTCAACGGCGAAGGCGGATACGGCTACCCTCTGGACGGCGGAATCCTTCACATTACCGAGCGATTCTTCCTCGGCGGACTCAACTCGGTGCGCGGATTCCCCAACTATGACTTAAGCCCGACGGAAACGTCGCTGATTCCCACGAATTCCGACGATCCGTCCTCCACGCTCACGGAAGTCGTTTCCCGCATCGGCGGCGACAAAATGATTCAGGGCAACGTCGAACTGCTGATCCCCATCGTTGACGATCTGAAGATCAAAGGCGTAATCTTTTACGACATCGGCAACACCTTGCTTGAAGACGAATGGTTCGCTATTGATGGATTGCGGCAAAGTTGGGGATTTGGAGTACGGTGGATCAGCCCGATCGGTCCCCTGCGCTTCGAGTGGGGCTATCCTCTGCATCCCAGAGAGGATGAGATGGATCAGGTCTTCGAATTCGGTATTGGGACATTCTTCTAGAAATCGGTTCACTTTGACTGATAAGGCAAAGGAGAGAACATGAAAAAGGTGATTATCCTGACGGCGGCCGCGCTGCTTCTGTGCGCCGCGGCGTCCTACGCCGGCGAAGTGGCGTTTGTCGATCTCGACAGAGCCCTGCAACTGACCGACAAGGGCAAGGAAACGCAAAAGAAACTGGCGGCGATGAAAGATGACATGGAACTGGAAATGCGCAAGAAGGAACTGGAATTGCGCAAGTTGCAAGAGGAGATTGAAACTCAGAAGAGCGTTCTTTCCGAAGAAGCTTTCAAGACCAAGGTGCAGGAGTTCCAGAAAGGCATGATGGCCTATCAGCAAAGAGCTTCGGAATACACGCAGTCTTTCGAGCAAAGTCGCGTGAAGCTGATCCGTTCCTTCATCGGCGATCTGGAAGCGGTTGCCAACGTGGTCGCCAAGGAAAAAGGATATAAAATCGTCATCCTGAAAGTCGAAGACGTCATCACCAGCAGTTCCCTGGTTATTTACGGCGATCCGGAAGTCGATTTGACGGACGTTGTCGTTAAGAAATTAAACGACAAGAGTTGATGAATCGAAGCCGGCAACGGTGGGGCAATGGCGACAGTTAAACAATTGGCTGAATTGGTCGCGGGGAAAATCGTCGGCGACGAATCGGTGGAAATTCTCCAGGTCGCTTCGGCGGACGACGTTAGGCCCGGCGAAATCACCTTCGCCGTATCCAAGCGCTATCTCGATATGGTGCGCGAAAGCCCGGCTGCGGCCGTTATAGTCGACGCGTTCGCGGATGACTTAAGCATCCCGCAAATCATCGTCAGCAATCCTAAAATGGCGGCCATTCAGATCGCCGCTCATTTTGCCCCGGAATCCCCGATCGAACCCGGCGCTATGCAAGGCGCGTATATCGATCCGAGCGCGAAAGTGCACCCTAGCGCAACCGTCGCGGCGGGCGCGTTCGTCGGAGCGGATGCGGTGCTCGGCCCCAAAAGCGTTTTAATGCCCGGATGCGCCGTAATGGAAAATGCCGTTGTCGGCGAAAAATGCGTTTTTCATCCCAACGTCGTCATTGGAAGTCGATGCGTCGTCGGCGATCGCGTCATCATCCACGCGGGGACCGTGATCGGAGCCGACGGATTCGGATATTTTCCCGTCGGCGATATGCAGATGAAGATTCCCCAGCTTGGAATCGTGGAAATCGGAAACGATGTGGAGATCGGCGCCAACTCGTGCGTGGACCGGGCGACTGTCGGACGGACCACCATCGGCGACGGCGCGAAAATCGACAATCTGGTTCAAATCGCGCACAACTGCCACGTGGGAAAAAACTGCATCCTCGTATCCAAAGTCGGACTGGCCGGTTCGGTGCGCCTTGGGGACAATTGCGTCGTCGGCGCCAGGGCCGGAATCACCGACAACACGACCATCGGCGCGAAAAGCATGATCGCCGGGATGTCCGGCGTGTCCGCGGACCTGCCTCCCGGCAGTAAAGTCGGCGGCCTGCCGGCCGTCAATCATTTGCAATGGAAACGCGGCCTGGCCGCCCAAAAAAGATTGCCGGGCCTGCTAAAGCAAGTGGATCGCCTTGAAAAACGCATCGCCGAACTTGAAGACGCGCTGAAAAAGAGCGGGGATTGACGATGGCGAAAGTCAACGCGCATCCTTCCGCGACGATTTCATCCGAAGCCGTTATCGGCGACGATGTTGAAATCGGCCCCAACGCCGTCATCGAAAAAGGCGCGCGGATCGGCGACCGCTGCCGCATCAGGACCGGAGCGGTTGTCAAATCCAATACGAGCGTCGGAGCGGATTGCGTGGTTAAGGAATACGCCGTTTTGGGCGGGGACCCGCAGCATCAGGGATGGAAAGGCGAGCCGACGTATTTGCGCATAGGGCAGGGCAACTACATCGGCGAATACGTTTCCATGCACAGAGCCTACACGCCCGAAGGCGCCACGGTCGTCGGAGACCAAAATTATTTCATGGCTTACTCCCACGTGGGGCATGACTGCCTGATCGGCAATCATTGCGTCGTGACCAATTACGCCGGACTGGCCGGGCACGTGCAACTGGAAGACCGGGCATGGCTCGCGGCCTACGCCGGTATTCACCAGTTCGTGCGCATCGGCGCTCTGGCCATGCTGGGAGGCGGCGCGAAGATCGGCAAGGACGCGGTTCCGTATATGACCTATCTGGGAATGCCGGCCCGCGCCATTTCGCCGAATCTGCTCGGGATGCAAAGAAACGGCGTGCCAAAAGAGGCCCGGCAGGCCGTTCGCAAAGCGTATAAAATCCTCTTTCGTTCATCCAACAGCATTTCGGAGGCTTGCCGCATCATTCGGAGCGAGCTTCCGCAATGGCCCGAGATAAAACACATTCTAAGCTTTATTGAAAAATCCGAACGCGGGATCTCTCTTTAGCCGGACTCCCGGGCGTAAGGGATTTTTCGAAACTTGGATAAAAAAATAGTTTAAGGAATCAATTATGCTGGAAAGTCGATCCAAGTTGCCCCAAATGAGAGTTGCCGTCGTCGGCGCCGGGCACATGGGGCGGTACCATATCGGCGCGTATGCGGAAATACCCCACGTGGAATTCGTCGCCGCATGCGATCCGCAGGCCAAGCGACTGCAGGAAGAATTCAAGGCCTTCGAGGTTTCGGTCTGCACGGATTACCGGGATCTTTTCGGAAAAGTGGACGCCGTTTCCATCGCGGCGCCGACGCACCTGCATTTCCCAATTGCCAGAGACTTTCTCGAAGCCGGCGTTCACGTCCTGGTCGAAAAACCCATTGCTCCGACCGTGGAAGAGGCCATCGAGCTCTTCGAGTTGGCGGAAGCCAAGGGATGCCAGATTCACATCGGCCACGTGGAGCGTTTCAACGCGGCGGTTTTAGAGATCAAGAACATTGTCAGGGAGCCGCACTTGATCGAAACCCGCAGGCTCGGGCCTTTTACGGGGAGGATCAACGATGCGGGCGTCGTCCTGGACTTGCTGATCCACGACATAGACATCGTCCAAAACCTGGTGGACCGCGAAATCCGGCGGATCAGCGCCATGGGCAGTTCGGTCAAAAGCGATATGGAGGATTTTGTCAGCCTCCAGATGCAGTTCGAGGGCGGATGCGTCGCCAATCTGCTGGCCAGCCGGGTTACGGAGCACAAAAGCCGAACCCTCGCCGTGCATCAAAAAGACGCTTACGTGCTTTTGGATTACACGGATCAGGATATCGAAATCCATCGCCAGGCCAGCAGCAGTTACCGTTATCTGAGCAACCAGTTGCGTTATAAGCAGGAAAGTCTGATCGAGCGGATTTTCGTGCATAAGCAAAATCCACTGCGCCTGGAGTTGCAGCATTTTCTGGAGTGCAGCGCGGGGCTGGCGGAGCGTATGACGACCAAGGAGGCGGACCTTTCGAGCCTGCGCGTCGCCATCGAGGTTCTGGATCACCTGCGTGAGCAGGGTGTTGTTTCGTAAAATATCATGGGATCGGGCGGCCTGATGAAATGTCTTGGAATCATTGCCGGGGGCGGAGACAGTCCCGTCATCGCGGCGAAAAATGCCCGCGGGCAGGGGTGGCGCGTCGTGGTGTCGATGCTGGAGGAAGTCGGCGAGAGTTTTCCTGAAGACCAAGCGGACGCCGTACGCACGATATCTCTGGCCAAGGCCGGGACCATGCGCGAGTTTTTCGAAAGCGAAGGCGTTACGGATGTGTTGATCATCGGCAAGGTCGATAAAACGCTGAACTTCGCCGGCCACGAATTCGACGCCACCGCCCTGAGCATGTTGTCCCGCCTGGCGGGGCGCGGCGATATCCAGATCGCGCAGGTCGTGATCGAGGAACTGGTGCATCTGGGTTTCGGCGTACGCAAGCAAACGGAATTTCTGGGCGAGTTGATTTTGCCGGAAGGAATTTTGTGCGGCGATATAAACGACGCGCAAAAGCAGGATATCGAAAAAGGCCTCCAGGTAGCCAAATCCTTGTCGGCGCATGACATCGGCCAGACCGTCGTGATTCGCGAAGGCGCGGTGATCGCCGTGGAAGCTTTCGAGCATACGGATGAAACGATTCGCCGGGCCGGAGAACTGGTGGAAAGCGGGCACGTGGTCGTCAAGGTCGCGCGGCCGAATCAGGATCTTCGCTTCGACGTCCCGGCCGTCGGCCCTGACACGATTTCGGCCGTTGCAGGCGCGCAGGGGAAAGTCCTGGCCGCGCAGGCCGGATGCACTTTCATGTTCGACAAGGACAACATGATCAACCTGGCGAAGGAAAAAGGCATCGCCATCGTGGGCGTCAAATACAATGAGGAATAATATGGCTTTGCGATTACTTGCCGTTGTTGCCTGCGTTTCGGTGATCTTTGTGTTTGCCGGGGCGTTATGGGCCGATGAAGACTCCGGCGATTCCGACAAGGAAGATGTCGAGAAACTCAAAAAAAGAATCGACGAACTGGAAAAGAAAATCGATGCATTGAACGAGAATCAGGAAAATACCAAGTTTCTCATGGAAAACATGGATTGGGACACGGATCGCGACTATGCGCTTATGAGCAACGGCTGGACCGTCTCGATGCACGGCGAGTTCCGCACCCGAGCGCTCTGCGAGGCCAACACGGTCAACGGCTATACCAACAAGGCGGGGCGGGAGATATACGCCTACGATCCCGAATCCACGTTCGTCAACGATTACGGTTGGTGGGATTCCCGCGTTTTGATGTCCATGATTTTCAACTTCGGCGAAGCGGCGGATATCGTGGCCGTGCTCCAGTTCGGCGATTGGGCGTGGGGCTCCCAGGCGCCTTCTTTCGACGGCGACGGAAATGAAAAATTCGATCACGCCACCCTTTGGATCAGGGAACTGTGGGCGCGCTATTCGCTGGCCCCCATTCCGCTGTTTATGGAATTCGGGCGGATGCCGTTTGTTTTCGGAAATCGCATCATCCAGGGCGACGAGGCGGACGGCGCGCGGCTTTATTACCGGCACAAGTATTTTGAACTCGGCGCCGGCGGATATCGCTATTACGAAGGCGAAAATTACGAAATGGATATGAAATACAACGACGACGAGGACAACTTCGACGGCTGGCTGAATATCACGCCGTCGAAAAATCACACCCTGTCGCTCTTTACCTGGTACACCTTATATGAGATTCCCCAATACCCGAGCTTCGTCATCGAAAGCAGCCCGCTCTGGCTTCTGCCGAACTACACGCACGAAAAATATCACGAGCAAACCAATCAGCACGCCAACGCAGGCGTTAACTATGTCGGGAATCTGACCGAGGCTTTTACGGTCAACCTGGAGTACGATCAGCAATGGGGTGAAATCCACGCCAGCGACGATGTCTTCGACAACGTGGAGCCCATCAACTTCAAGGGTTTCGCCGGATTCGCCAAGTTCGACTACCGTTTCTTTTCGGACGAGACGATTTCTCTGACGGCGGGCTACGGCTCCGGCGACGATCCGGAGACGGTGGATTACGAGGGTTATTTCGCTCCCCACAACGATTTCGGCATCCGTGATGAAACCATGGACGAGCCCATCAAACGCGGTTACTTCAATGTCTATGAGTACCTGTCTCCGGGCGCCGGCGTGCCGGGAAGGATGGAGGACAACCTCGGATCGGGCGGCATAGAAAACACCACCTTCGTCAATCTGGCGTGGGATTCGAATTTTCATGCGAACCATCATTACTACGTCAGCGTCGGCTACATCAAAGCCAGCGAGAAAAATCCCGAAACCGATTCGGACGTCATCGGAATCGAAAATGACATGCGCGTCGATTACCTGTTTTCCAACAACGTGACCTTCTCGCTGTACGGCGGGCACTTGTTCATCCTCGGCGATTATTTTCGCGAAGACGCGCATGATGCGGCCTCGCTGCGCGGCGAGTGGAAAATAAGCTGGTGACATGACAAGCGGTCTGATCAAGATTCTGCTTCAGATAGACCGGATCGCTTTTTGCGCGGTCAACCAGGTCGATAGCGCCGCCTGGAATCATATCTTCGGCTACGGGACATACCTGGGGCAGGGCCTGGTTCTGACCGTCATCCTGTTTTTCGCCCTGTTGCTTTTCGACCGGAAAAGATTTCCCAAAAACTTCGTTATCGTCGGCCTGGCCATGGCCCTGGCCGGCACGATCAACGCCGGGATCAAAGAAATCGTCGAAAGGCCGCGTCCTTTAGCGGATGAACATTTCAACGTGGACGCAGACACGATGCGCGAAACAAGGCTCGCCGGGGGAATGCGCGTCAGTTATTACCTATGCGACGACCCGGCCGCGCCTTATATGTCCGGCGCGCTGAAGGTCATCGGCAAGCGCTATAAGCGCCATTCTTTCCCTTCGGGCCATACCGCGGCGGCTTTCGCTTTCGCCGTCGGACTCATCTATATTTCCCGTCGAAAAATTGCCTGGCTGCTTTTGATACCGGCCGTTTTTGTAGGAGTGTCGAGAATCGCATGCGGAGTGCATTTCCCGCTGGACGTGCTTTTCGGCGCGAGTGTCGGAACCGTAACTTCATGGGGCTTTTTACGTTTTTTTGAAATCTTCCACGGCTTAAGCAGTTTCCCGAAAAGCGCCATATACGCTAAACCGCCGGATGCCAAACCGAAAATCATGATGGTGGCCGGTGAGGCCAGCGCGGATATCTACGGCGCTCGCGTGATTGAACAGTTGAAAAAACTCAATCCCGAAATCGAGGCGTATGGCGTCGGCGGCCAGCAACTGGAAAAATCCGGCTTAAGGCTTCTGGCTGACGCCAATGAGCTTTCCATCGTCGGCTTCACCGCGGTGATAACGGCGCTTTCGGTCATCGTAAAGATTTTCTTCAGGCTGGTGCATTCATTTCGGGAAGAAACGCCCGACGCCCTCGTGTGCATCGATCTTCCCGATTTTAATCTCATGCTGGCCACGCAGGCCCGACGCTGCTCGATCCCGGTTTTATATTACATCAGCCCGCAAATCTGGGCTTGGCGGCGCGGGCGCGTGCGGGCCATGGCCGACAAAGTCAGCAAGATGATCGTGGCCTTTCCGTTTGAAAAAATGTTTTATGAAAAAGCCGGGATTCCGGTGGCCTTCCACGGCCATCCGCTTTTGGAAGATTTTCAAATGCATTTTGATTCCATGCAAGAGGCGAAAGAACACTTCGGTCTCGATCCTTTAAAGAAGACGCTTGTAATCGCTCCCGGTTCGAGGCGCAACGAGTTCAAATATAACCTTGCTGATATGTTCGCGGCGGGAAAACTGATTCTCGACGAGCTTCCCGACTGGCAGGTCGCCGTGCCCCTTGCGCAAAAAGCGGATGAAAACGAAATGGATAACGCGGCTTTTACGGCCGGGATAAAACCTATATTTACACGCGGCGATAATATCGACCTTTTTGCGTGCGCGGATTTCGGCGTAATCTGCTCCGGCACCGCCACGCTGGAAGCGGCGCTGGCCGGGCTTCCCATGGTGATTGTCTATCGCGGCCATCCGTTGAACATCTGGCTCGCCCGGCGTCTGGTGAGCATCGACCGGGTCGGGCTTCCCAACATTATTTTAGGCGGCGATGAAATGGCGTTTCCCGAGCTGATTCAAAAAGACGCCAGGGCTAAACCGTGCGCCGAAAAAGTCCTTGCGATCTTGCGGGATGCCGGGGAGTATGCAAAACTTGTGAAAGCCTGCGAACGCGTGAAAAACAGCCTCCAGGGAGGCGATACAAGCGGCCGCGTCGCGCGGGAAATTGTTGACCTTATGAGTAAGAAAATCTGATGATTAAAAAGCTGTGGGATAAATATTATTCGGAAAACACCGAAACCGTCGACACATTCCTGAAGCTGATCGGCTATTTCAAAGGCTATAAATTCTGGCTGATCATGGCCGTTTTGTGCGCCCTGATCGTATCCGGGATGACGGCTTTGACGGCATGGCTGCTCGAACCGGTCATGAATAAAATTTTCATGGAAAAGCAGGCCGAGTTTCTCAAGCTCATTGCCGTGGTCATCGTCGTCATTTTCTTCGTCAAAGGCCTGTTCCGGTTTTTGCAAAACTATATCCTGCGCTCCATCGGCGAACGCGTTATCAGGCGCATGCGCGGGCAGCTATACAAACACTACCAATACCTGGACGCTTCATATTTCACCGACACGCACGTGGGCGTCATGATGAGCCGCATCACCAACGATGTGAACATGATGCAAAGGGCCGTGCCGAGTCTTGTGTCCCTTTTCAGGGAACCGATTACGATGGTCGGGCTTGCCGTCGTGGCGTTTTACGAATTCTGGCAGGCGGCGCTGGTTGTGTTCGTGATTTTTCCTCTCACCGCGTATCCCATCGCCCTTTTCGGCAAACGTTTGCGCAAATGGGTCAGGCGCGGACAGGAACGCATGGGCGAACTCAATACAGTTCTCAAAGAGACCTTCAGCGGCGTGCGCGTGATCAAGGCCTTCGGCATGGAGGAATACGAGATCAAGCGTTTCCGGAAAGAAAATCAGCGTGTTTTCGAAGCCAATATGAAAACCGTGGTGTTCGACGAGCTTTCCAGCCCGGTCATCGAGGCCATCGGTTCCGTGGCGGGAGCTTTGGTTGTTCTCACCGGCGGCATGATGGTCATTCGGGGAACGATCACGACCGGGGCTTTTTTCGCCTTTCTGGCCGCGCTGGGAATGATGTATGAGCCGCTGAAAAAGATCAATAAAATGTATATGAACTTCAACGCCGCCGTCGCCGCCGCGACGCGTGTTTTTGAAGTGCTTACGACGAAAAACGAAATTGTCGACAAACCCGACGGAATCGAACTGGATGGAGTGAATGAGAAAATCCGTTTCGATAACGTCGTTTTCCGTTACGGCGACGAAAAAAGCGAATCCGTACTCAAGGGCGTGGATTTTACGGCGAAGGTGGGGCAGGTCATCGCCATCGTCGGCTCGTCGGGTTCGGGCAAGACGACGCTGGTCAATCTCCTGCCGAGATTTTTCGACGTCAGCGAAGGCGGCATCAAAATTGACGGGACGGATATCCGCGATATCAAAATGACGTCGTTGCGCGCCCATATCGGCATCGTCACGCAGGAGACCTTCCTTTTCGACGATACGGTTTTCGCCAACATCGCATACGGCGACGAGGATGCCGATAAAGCCCGCGTCGAGCAATGCGCCAAAGACGCCAACGCGCACAATTTCATAGTGCAGACGCCGAAGGGCTACGAAACCGGCATCGGCGAATTGGGCGTGCGCCTGTCCGGCGGGCAAAGGCAGCGGCTGGCCATCGCGCGAGCCCTATACAAAGACGCCCCGATACTGATTCTCGACGAGGCGACCAGCAGCCTGGATACGGAAAGCGAACGCGAGGTTCAGGCGGCCTTGGACCGCCTGCTGCAGGACCGAACGTCGTTTGTCATCGCGCACAGGCTTTCCACCATCCAAAAGGCCGACCGGATTCTCGTGCTGAAAGACGGCCGGATCGTGGAAGACGGCCGGCATGACGACCTCCTCGCCTTAAACGGCGAGTATGCATACCTGTACAACCTGCAATTCGACGGGCCCCATGAGCCGGAAGGTTAGGCCATGTCTCCGGCGTTCATCCTCGCCATCGGTCTCGGCCTTCTGACAATCCTCCGATTGCTTCTCATCGGGCAAACCGACCTTATACCCGACGAGGCGTATTATTTCTTCTGGGCCGATAAAATTCAGGCCTGTTACTGGGATCAGCCCGCCGGCGTGGCATTGGTCAACAAGTTGAGCTTGATGCTTTTCGGCAAGAGCGTTTTCGGAGCCCGCCTGGCGGCTGTGGCTTTGTCTGTTGTCGCCACCGCCGCCGTGTATGATCTGGGCAAGACCTGCCTGGGTTCGAAATTAAAAGCGGCGTTCGGCGCGCTGCTGACGCAGATTCTTCCCCTGCTGAGTCTGGGCGCGGTTTTGATGCTGCATGATACGGTCATGGCCGCGGCCTTTGCGCTCACCCTGGCGTTCGCCGCCCGGGCCGTCGTTGACGACAAGGGGGTCTGGTGGTATCCGGCGGGCCTTGCGGCGACCGTCGCCCTTTACGCCAAATTTTCATCGGTTCTGCTGGCGCCGATCCTGCTGGCCTATTTTGCGCTGCGCCCCGAAAGCCGAAAGCATCTATTGCGCCCGCAGCCCTGGCTCGCCGCCTTTTTCGCCGCGGTTTGTTTTTCGCCCGTCATCCTTTGGAACATGCGCCACGGCTGGGTGGCTTATTACGCCGTGAGCAAGCTTTCCAAAGACGTGTCCATGGGCATCGGCGAAAGGCTTGCGTCGCCTTTGGAGTTCGTCGGCTCGCAACTCCTGCTGGTGACGCCGATTATCTTTGCGCTGATCGCGCTGGCCGTAAGGCAGGTATGGAGAAATCGCAAAGACGAATCGATGTCCGGCAGAATTTATCTGGTTTCGGCGACGGCTGTTGTATTTGCCTATTTTTTCATTCAGGGATTTCGGGCGAAAGCGCAGGGCAACTGGGCCGCCGTCGCCTATCTGCCGGGATGTCTGCTGGCCGCGGATTACATCGTCGATCGTTGGAAGCAACATAGGGTCAGAAGATGGGCCATCGCCGGAATCGTCTTTTCGATTATTATCACGGCGTGCATCCACGTTCACACGATTCGCCCGTTCATCCCTTTGCCAGCGTCTGCGGATATGACCGCGCAGGCTCACGGCTGGGAGGAACTGGCCGCGCAAGTCAGACAACAACTGGCGAAACATCCGCCGAATACCGCCGTGATGGCGCGCCGGTATCAGGTGGCGAGCGAACTCGAATTCTACCTGGGACCGGAAACGGATGTATACTGCGCGTCGTATGCAGGGCGCGGAAGCCAGTACGATTTATGGCAGAATTACAGCGATCTCATCGGGCGCGATGTGATTTACGTGGATTATCAAGGCGCGGCGAAAAAGTTGTTTCTGCATTTCGATAAGTGGGAATCGCTGGGCGGCTTTGAGTTGGGATATGGTCAACGCAAGGCGAAAACCGTTAGCATTTTCGCTCTCCAAAATTTTCACTCAAGCGGTCCGCTGGAAGGCTATTTCGCCGATCCGTTCAATGACAGCCTGGCGCGTTTGAAATACAGGATCAAAGTCGGGAAAAAAGGCTGATGCTGATTTTATATAAAATAGGGACATCCATTTTGGGAGCGCTGGTTTTCCCTTTTGTCCTGTTCATAACCGTTTTTTCAGCCCGCTGGCGCCAGGGATTCTGGCAGCGCATGGGATTCGTCGAAAAAACGTCGGGAAATGATCGCCTTCTCATTCATGCCGCCAGCGTCGGGGAGGTTCACGCGGCGGGACCCCTCATCGATAAAATTACCGAGAGGATCGGCAGGGAAAGGATTGTCGTCTCGACCATGACGCCGACGGGAAACGACGAGGCGAAAAAGCGTTTTGCCGATCACCGGGTTGTGTTCTTTCCCGCGGACGTGGGCAATTTGCCGGGATACTGGCTGCGGCGTCTGGGAATAGCCCGCGTGATTTTGTTCGAGACAGAGCTTTGGCCGAATTTTTTAAGCGATTGCCAGACGCTGAACATCCCCGTGGCCATGATCAACGCGCGAATTTCGGATCGCAGTTTCCCGCGTTACCGGTTTTTTCGCTTTTTTCTTCGCCCGCTATGGGGCGGACTTTCCTTTATCGCCACGCAAAATAAAACCTATCGCAAACGGCTTATCGAACTGGGCGCGAAGGAAGACGCCTGCCGCGTGACCGGCAACGTCAAATTCGAAAGTTCGGGCGACGGCCTTAATGTGAATAAGGACGTGGTGAAAATGGTCCGAGCCTTTGCCGGATCGAAACGGCTGCTGATTTTCGCCAGCACGCACGAGGGCGAAGAAAGCGCCGCCTGCCAGAGTCTCAAGAGTTTGTTTGCCCAATTTGAAGACGTGGCCGCGTTGATCGCGCCCAGGCACAAGGAGCGTTTCAACGCGGCGTGGAAGATCGTCGAACAAAATTTCCCTGATGCCGTGCGGCGGAGTTTATGGCGAGATAAAAAATCCGGCAGCCCGCGCGTCATGCTCCTGGACACGCTGGGGGAACTGGCTTCGTGTTTTCCAATAAGCTGCGCGGCTTTTGTCGGCGGTTCGCTGGTCGACGTTGGCGGACATAATCTGCTGGAGCCCGCCGCATTCGGCCTCCCGGTCATTACCGGACCGTACACGCAGAATTTTCAATCCGAGACTCTGAGTCTGAGTGAGGCGGGCGGGCTGATCATTGTGAAAAACGGCAAGGAACTGACGGAGGCAATACGGCGGCTGCTCGATGACGAAAATGAAAGAAAGAAAATCGGTGATTCGGCGCGGTCGACTGTCGAAAAAGGCGCCGGGGCCATGTCGAAAACACTGGATCTGCTGGCGGATCGTGGATTTTTATAAGAAAAATTTAACTTGAATCTAAAGGCCGGCGAACATGTGCCGTGGGCTTCAACAATCGCTTGAAACGCTAGGAAAAAACGCGCCGATTATGTATATTGCTTAACCTGAATCCGTCAGGCCGCATTTCTCACCAGGTTTTGTCGCGAGGGCGTTTAGACGGTTGGGAATACGGGCTACTCGGACTGGAAGACGCCGCGGACGTACTCAACGGTACGTCAAGGCGGCTGGAGGGAGAATAGCTCGTAGTTCCTGCCGGATAGACGTCCGCAGTAAAAAGCTGGTGAGAAATGCGGCCGGGCCGCGGTGATCGGCTTTTTCGTGGAATCCGGGAATTTGGGACATCGAGCAAATTTTTAGGGGCTGCATGGATCGATGAACATTTTAATGCTCCACCCGCATGATATTTATTCCAATTCGGAGCCGTGGACCGTTCGCATCACTTACCTGGCCTCGGAATTCGTGAAAAGAGGCCACAATGTCCGCCTGATCTACCACCTGATCGATCCCCGAATTTCTCTGGAAGACGCCACCGCCAGGCAGGAATATCCCTTCACGACGATTCCGGCTTATCGCGGACAATTCGCGCTTGTGGCCAAGATGCGCAGCGTCCTGGAATTCGCGCGCTGGGCGGATGTGATTCATTTCCAGAAGTGTTTCCCTCACGTGTCCGTTCCCGCGTTGTGGGCGGGCTATCGCCTGGGCAAGCCGGTTCATTACGACTGGGACGACTGGGAGTTCGGCATCTACAACTACAATCCCATGAATCGGTTCGTGGGTTCGATCATCGATGTTTTTGAAAAGCACCTGCCGCGCATGGTGGATTCCATCAGCGTGGCGTCCGAATCGATCCGCCGGATGGCCATAAAACGCGGCGTCCCCGAATCACGCCTTTTCGACGGGCACGTGGGCGCGGACCTGGATCGCTTTCGCCCGGATATCGACGGCGCCCGCGTCCGCGCCGAGCATCACATCGACGGTGAGATCGTATTGTATCTGGGGCAGCTTCACGGCGCGCAGTATCTGGAGCTTTTCCTCGCATCGGCCCGCGCCGTCATGGATCGCGGCCGCACTCCGACTTTTCTTATCGTCGGCGGCGGAGAGCGTTTCGGCGAGTTGTTTCAGATCGCCGAGGATATGGGCGTGGGACACAAGGTGGTTTTCACCGGCGCCGTGGATCACGAGCTGATCCCCGAATACGTGGCGGCGGCGGACGTGGCCGTGGCCTGTTTCGCCGATACGCCGCAGGTGCGCACGAAATCGCCGTTGAAAATCTGCGAATATCTGGCGGCGGGCAAGGCTATCGTGGCTTCGCGCGTCGGCGAAGTCGTGCGCATGGTCGGCGACGCGGGAATTCTCGTTGAACCCGGCGACGCCGACGCCATTGCCGACGCGGTCGTGAGTCTTCTGGATGATCCGGACAAACGCCGCGCCATGAGCGAAAAGGCCCGGCGGCGCGCCGAAACCGAATTCAACTGGGGCGTGACGGCGGAAAGGATGCTGACCGCTTATGAGATGATCCTCGATGAATCCCGCTGGCTTTACTGGAATGTCGACAAGAAGCCCGAAGGCGATCCTTTCATGGTGACGACCTCCGGGCCGCCCAGGCCTATCCCCGCGTCGAAAATGCCCTCGCGCATTACGCCCGCCCCGCAGGCGCATCCAAAGCCGATCACGACGCCCCCATCAGCGCAATCCGAAGAGCCGGACGCCAAAAAAAAAATCCCTGAATCAGATAGCCGCGACGAAGAATCCGCTTGCGACCAAAAGCCGATAATGCCTCCAAAAGCGGATAGCGCCGACGTGTGCGGGGATGATGAACCGAATCCTTACTGCGTGGAACCGCCGAGACCGCCGCATTACAAGCTCGGCCCTTTTGCGCCGGTGAGAAAATTCATCGAAGCGAATCTGGACGTCATGGGCGCTCTGGACGGCAAGGTGTCATTCATCGGCCCATACACGGTGCAGATTGATCCGACGGACAGCTGCCCCAATGACTGCATCGCCTGCTGGTGCCGCTCGCCGCTTCTTTTAGATAAGAAAATGCCCATGGAATTGCAGCGCAAGAGCCTGACTCTCGATCAGGTTATGGCGGTGCTGGATGATTGCGAGGCCATGGGAACGCGGGAAATATACATCGCCGGCGGCGGCGAACCCATGTCGTACCCCCACATCCTGCCGATGATCGATTCCATCAAGCGGCGCGGTTTGATATGCAACCTCAACACCAGCATGCAGAACGTGGACCGGGATGTGGTCAAGGAACTGGCGCGGATGCGCGTGGATTACATGACCGTCAGCGTCTGGGCCGCCACGCCCGAGGCGTACGTCCTGACGCACCCGAGCAAAATCGAGGAAAATTTCTGGGACCTGAAAGCGAATCTCACGCACCTCAATGAGATCAAGTGCGAGATGCCTTACATCAAAACCTACAACGTCCTGTCAAATCTGAATTTCCATGAGATAAAGGAAATGGTGGATTTCGCTATCGACACGAAATCCGAAAGCGTCGAATTCACCATGGTGGATACGATCCCCGCGCGAACCGACGCGCTGCTTCTGGACGACAAGCAACAGCAATGGCTTTTTGAGGAAGCGCAGCGCATCAGGAAATGGATCGTGGACGATGAAAAGGAAAGCCGCGTGCACCTGTTCATGTTCGATCAGTTTCTGCGGCGAATTTCCGGGGGGCATACGACGACGGGCCAGCACGATAAAACGATCGTGGAATCCCTGCCGTGCACGGTGGGGTGGCAGTTCGCCCGCGTTCTGGCCAACGGCAATATCAATTCCTGCTTGAAGGCCCATCGCATACCCACGGGAAGCCTGGCCGATAGTTCTTTCAAGAAAATCTGGACGGGGACGGCGCAAAAGGAGTTTCGGAAAAAAACCAATGTCTTTTCGAAAAACGATCCGTGGTTTTCCAATATCGGCAACGACCCGGATGCAAAGTGCGGATGCCACAAGGCCTGCGACGATCTGGGACGCCTCACGCATCTATACGGGCGCATACAGAGCATGTCGACTTTTAAAAAGATCGTGCTGAAAAGCGCGCAATTGTATTTGAGGATGACCGGCCGGTATCTACGCTAGCTTCTCATCTTTTATAAAAGGACCGCTCATGGGCGATTTTATCTATTCGGATGATCGAAACGGAAGGCGATGGAAAGTCGGCCGGCCGGACTTTCGTGTGGATACGCCCGATCATCCGGAAAAGGAAATTGCGCGCCTTCTAAGCGAAAGAAAAGTCGTGGGCGTGTTTTGGGGCTCAAGTGAATTCGGTCCAAGAGCTCTTGGCAACCGTTCCATCCTGGCGGACCCGCGCTGGGAAGGCATGAAGGATTACATCAACGAGCGCGTCAAGCATCGGCAATGGTTTCGGCCCTATGCGCCCATGGTGCTGGAGGAAAAAGCGTCTCAGTGGTTTCGCATGGACGCGCCAAGCCCGCACATGCTGATCGTCGCCGAAGTTCTGGAGGATAAACGGGATGCCATCCCCGCCGTCACGCACATCGACGGCACCGCCCGCGTGCAGACCGTCGGAAAAAAGGACGGCGGCCGGGCGCGGCGCGTCATCGAGGAGTTTGAAAAACTCACGGGCGTGCCGGTCATTTTGAACACCAGCTTCAACGATCACGGCGAACCGGTGGTGGAAACGCCGCTGGACGCCTTTCAATGTTTCGCGCAGACGCACATGGACGCCCTGGTTCTGGGTCGGCGGATTCTCTTCAAGGAGGGCGCGTGAAGCCTTTGCATGTCATCGGCGCCGTCGTCAGCGATCACGACAGCTCCGTGTGCCTTTTGCGCAACGGTAAAGTGGTGGCGTGCATCAACGAAGAACGCCTTTGCCGCGTGCGCCGAGGCGACAAGCGCAATTCCATTCGCCGGGCTCTGGCGTGCGTGTTGCGGGCCGGAAACATCGAATTGAATCAGGTCGACGGAATATTTTGCGACACGGATCATTACTTTCCGCCCGGACAAGGACCGATCCCGGTTTTTCCCGATTACCGGAACAAAGAGCGAATTTATCAGCTCACGCATCACCTGGGGCACGCCGCAAGCGCTTTTTTGCCGAGTCCCTTTAATGAAGCCGCGTTCATGACCGTGGACGCGTCCGGCGGCATCGCCCCGGTGACAGACGACGAGAGCCGGAAGAAGTATTGGAGCGTCACGCAGCGCGAACTGGATTTCATGGAAAAAGGCTACAGGCCCGCGCACGAGCATCCTTTGCTCGATGACTTGCTGCAAAAACTTCCCGGCGGCGAAGCGCGCAATTATCCCGCCGAGAGCCTGACCATCGGGCATGCCGTTCGCGCAAAGGCCATGGACGAGATCGAGGATTATTTCGCCGACGCCTCTCTGGGCTATTTTTACGCTCTGTGCAGCCATTTTCTCGATATGGAAGAAGGCAGTTTCATGGGCCTGGCGGCTTACGGCAAAGAAACGTCGCTTGTCGACGCCATGCGGGAAGTGATTGTCCTCGAACCCGAAGGAAGAATCCGCATCAACAAGCAGGCCATGGACTACTGGCGGGAAAAATACGTCCTGGAAAATCCCGTGGCGATAAAAAGGTTGTCGACGGATTTCATGAAAACGTTCGGGCCGGGACGCAAATTTTTCGAAGATATTTCCCAAAAACAGATGGACTTCGCCTATGCCGCGCAAAAGCGCCTTGAAGAGGCGATGACGCATGTGGCCGCCGATCTGTACAAGCGGACGAAATCCGACAACCTCGTGCTGGGCGGCGGCGTGGCGCTGAACTCCGTCGCCAACGGCGCGGTTTTGCGCGAGACGCCTTTTAAAAATATTTTCATTCAACCGGCGGCCTCCGACGACGGCCTGGCGCTGGGCTACGCGCTTTTCGGCCATTACGTTCTGGCGGATTTGCCCGGCGACGCGGCCTTTCGCATAGGGACGGCGTTTCTCGGTCCGGACCGCGACGATGAGTGCGAAGATTTTATCGAGCAGATTTCAAAAGGCGTTCTGCCCGTCGAATATCTGGACCCGCTGCCCTTTGTCAGGTCCGTGGATATTCTCTGGAAAGCCATGGATGAAAGCGAATACCGGCGCATGCGCATGCGGCCCGCCGGTCCGAACCGCCATATCGCATACTTGCCGATCGCCGACGCCGGCGGCGTGGAATATGAATTCGAGGTCGTCGCCGAGAATCCGCGGGATTATCGGCAGACGCCCTCATCTTTTATGGAGATCGCCGATGATGCGCCGATTATAAGCGCCGCACCGGCGCCGCCCGAACCGGAATTCATCGATCCCAAAAGGCCGGAAGATCCTTTCGAGAAATTTCTTTACGACCACCGGGACGTCGCGGGAATTCTGCACGGCGCAGATGCCTGGGTCGGCCCCGAGCACGTGACCGTCGATCCCACGAACCGCTGCGACAACAACTGCCTTGGCTGCTGGACCAAGTCGCCGCTGCTGGGACGTTTTGCGCCGCCGGAGGATTGGCATAAGCAGCAGATGGCGCCGGATGTACTGCATCGGACCATCGACGAATTGGCCGACCTGGGAACGAAACGAATCCGCTTCACCGGGGGAGGAGAGCCTTTCACGCACCCGCAGATGCCCGAGTTTCTGCGCCATGTTAAAGAGCGGAATCTGATTACGGCGCTGACGACGAATATGACCGCCCTCAATTCGAAAAAAGTGGCGGAGATCGCCGAACTGGGCGTGGAGGAAGTCACCGCCAGCATCTGGGCGGGCACGCCGGATATGTACGCCAGAAGCCACCCCACGAAAAGCGCTTCGGCTTTCGAGAGAATCGAGGCTCTGCTTCGCGAATTATGCGCCGCGAAGAAGCCGGCGACGAAGGTCTATATCGCCAACGTCATCTTTTCCATGAATTACATGGAGACCCGGGAGATGCTGGATTTCGCACTTCGCGTCGGCGCCGACGGCATCTATTTCGCCGTCGTGGATTCCGTCGCGCCGCCCACGGACGGGCTTTTGCTGACGCCGCCGCATTTGAAAGTTCTTCGCGAGCATCTCAAAGAAGTGCGCAAGCGCGTCGAGGAAGTGAATGTCAACCGGCGCTTTGCCTTGGACAACTTCAACGGCTTTTTGCGCCGCCTTGATTCGGTGGGCGTGGTGCGCGGCGATTATGATAAAAAAGCCGTGGATAAGCTTCCTTGCTACGTGGGCTGGATTTTCTGCCGGATCATGCCCGACGGAGGCGTGGCGCCGTGCTGCCGGGGCGTGGACGCGCCCATGGGGAATCTGAACAAGCAAACGTTCACGGATATCTGGAACGGTAAAAAATACAGAACTTTTCGCAAGATGGCTTTGTGCGAGAAAAAGTCGCACTCGTATTTTGAAAAATTCGGTTGTTATCGCACCTGTGATAACCTGATGCACAATGAAAAGCAGCATGAGCGCGTTCTGGCGCTGACCGACAAAGAAAAGGAGCAACTGGTGAATCACGTCATAAAAGGAAAATCGCGATGAATGGCCGTGTTCTCATAACGGGCGGCGCGGGTTTTATCGGTCATCATCTTGTGCGCGGCATGCTGGACGCAGGGTGGGGCGTGACCGTCATCGACAACGAATCCACGGGAGACAGAAAGCTCGTCCCGGAGCAGGCGACGTATATCAAAGGCGACGTCCGCGACGAGCAGAAACTGGAAGAAGCCTTTTCCGGCAAGCCCGACGTGGTTTTTCATCTCGCGGCGCAGGCCAGCAATATTAAAAGCTTCGGCAATCCGGCGCACGACGTGGAAGTCAACATTTGCGGCACCGTCAAGGTGATCAACAAATGCCTGGAGCATAAAACGCCCAAGCTGGTGTATGCCGGATCCATGACCGCCTACGGCAATATGGATACGCTGCCCGTGGCCGAGGATTATCCGCTTAACGCCATATCTTATTACGGCATCGGCAAGGCGGCGGCGGAGCGTTTCGTGCTGGCCACGGCCATGCGCCCCGATCTCACGGCGCCTTTCGAGGGCGTGGTTTTTCGCATGTTCAACGTGTACGGACCGGGGCAAAGCCTCGACAATCCGTACCAGGGCGTGCTGGCGATTTTTATCGGCAACGTCATGCGCGACGAACCCCACGCCATCGACGGCGACGGATTGCAGACACGGGATTTTGTCTACATCGACGACGTGGTCGACGCGTGGAGGCGCGCGTGCAGGCCCGGAGCCGGCAACGGGCGGGCCATCAATCTCGGATCGGGCCGGCAGATATCCGTCCGGCAGCTTGCCGCCCAAAGCTGCAAGGCCCTCGGCAAGGATCCGGAAAGCTATCCGGTCGTCAACCGTCCGCGCCGTCCCGGAGACCAACGCTACGCGCAGGCGGACATCACGCTGGCGGGGCAGGTTCTGGACTGGTCTCCGGAAATCGATTTTCCGGAAGGATTGGCGAGAACGGTAAAATGGGCATTGGATGAAGGACGCAAAGACTGATGTCGTTTTTGACCGGAATCAAATCGCAATTTGAAAATCTCTGGGCTTTCCGTCCCTTCTTTCCGGTTGTTAAAACCATTCGCGACGCGGTGACTTTCCCGCTGGATTATTATTTCGGCGACGGCCGTTCGCGTTCGCTTCCCAGCATCGTCAATTTGAATGTGACGACCGTATGCAATCTGAAATGCGCCTTTTGTTTCAACCACGATATTTTGGGAAAGAGCCCGGACGAACTGAGTCTCGATGAATTGAAAAGGCTTTTCGATCAATTGGCGCGCAATCGCATCGGGCTTTTTATCACCGGCGGCGAACCTTTTGCGCGAAAAGACATTTACGAAGTTATCGAGGAAGCGAAAAAGCGCAATCTGCCGGTCGGCGTCGTGACGAACGGGACCTTGCTTGACGAAAACGATGTGATCAGGCTGCGCCGCATGGGCCTTGATGTCGTGGTCGTCAGTTTTCACGGGACACGCGCGGCTCATGATGAAGCCGTGGGCAGGCCGGGATCGTATGACAAGACGATGGCCGCGCTGAACCTTTTTCGAAAACACTGGCCGGCGCCGGGGCCGATGGTCAACTACATTGTTACGGAAAAATCCGTTGGGCGCCTCGATGATTTCCTTGATGAGATTCGCCCGAAAAAAAATCTCCTGCGGCGTCTATCGCATCTGAATTTCATCACGCCGAATGAAGCGCAGGCGAACAGCGTTGTCTGGCAAAAGGGATACGGGCGCGAGCCGGAAAAAATCCTGCATTACGTCTGTCAGGCGCCCGAAAACGTTGACGGACGGCTGATGGACATCCTCGCGCAGGGGAAAAACGCCAATGTATTTACAAAGCCTTTCCTCACGCGGCCAGAAGCCAAAATCTGGTACAGCAATCGTTTCGATATAAAGCGCAAGTGCGTTTTTATCTGGCGCTCGACTTTTATCGACTCGTCGGGGGAAGTTTACCCTTGTCAGTATCTTTATTTGAAAATGGGGAACATCAAGGAAAAATCCCTGGAGGAAATCTGGAACAGCGATTCGTATCGGCGTTTTCGGGCATTCATACGCAAGGGCCTGACCCCCGCGTGCAGCCGCTGCTGCAAACTATAGGATGCATGAATGATCGTTCTGGGCATATCGGATAATCACGGATCGGGCGCGGCGCTTACCCGCGACGGCGAACTTGTCGCCGCCGTGAATCAGGAGCGCCTGGACCGTGAGAAAAACTCCATGGCGTTTCCGGCCGACGCGATTGACGAAGTTCTGAAAATCGGCGGCATCGAAACGCAGGACGTCGATCTTGTCGTCGTGGGAAGCGAGTTTACGCCGGTATTTTTCTTAAGGCTCATCAAGGGTCTTCATCAATCGATCAAAAAGGCGACCAGCCAGTTCAGCGTCCTGTATGATTTGTACGTGGCTTATCACGTTCTAGTGCGCCTCGTTCGCATGCTGAAATCCGTCGAAGTGCAGGCCACGCGCTTTCTCTACGAACGATGGTTCAAAAAGCGCGGCTTTATGTGCAACGTGTATTTGATGGACCACCACCTGTCCCACGCCTACAGCGCGTATCTGACTTCACCCTTTGAAAAAGCGACGGTTATCACGGCGGACGCCATGGGCGACGGTGTTTCCGTAAGCGTCGGCGTCGGGCAGAAGGGACGGATACAAAACATCTTCGAACAGGACGGGCGCTGCGCGTTCAATCCGTACTACACGCGGATTACGGAGCTTTTGGGCTACACGCCCAACAGGCATGAAGGAAAGATTACCGGCCTTGCTGCTTACGGGGATGCGGATAAGCTTTTGGAAGACTTTCGCCGGCAGGCGCATTTTCGCGGACCCGGTTTCAACAACTACTCCTTCTGGCAATCGCGTATGCCCGGGCTGGGGTTTTACGGCAAACTGCGGAGTGAAAAAGCGCGGGATGTCGCCGCGGCGTGCCAGCGCAATTTGGAACAGCAGATGTGCGCTTTCGTTGAGTATTGGATCGAGCGCACCGGGATATCCGATCTCGCCCTGGCGGGGGGGATTTTCGAAAACGTCAAATTGAATCAGCGGATTCACGAATTGCCCGGCGTTTCGTCGATTTACATCTTCCCCAACATGTCCGACGGCGGCCTTGCGGCGGGTGCGGCTTTGGCTTACGGCAGGCCTGAGCCGACGGCATTGAAAACGCCTTTTTTAGGGATGGAGTATTCGCCTGAGCGCATGGAAAAAGTCGCCGAGAAGTCGGGATTGAAAATCACCAGGCCGGAAAATGCGGCGAAGGCCGTCGCGAAACTGATCGCCGATCATAACGTCGTGGCGCGTTTCGACGGGCGCATGGAATACGGCCCCCGCGCCCTGGGACATCGCTCGATTCTCTATCGGCCCGACGATTCGAAAGTCAACGACTGGCTCAACGAAAAACTGCGTCGGACGGAGTTCATGCCCTTCGCGCCGGTCGTGCGCGTTGAAAGGGCTTCCGAGTGTTTCGAGAACACGGGCGGCGCGCTTTTTACAGCCCGATTCATGAACATTTGTTTTAATTGCACGCCCATGATGAAAGAAAAATGTCCGGGGGTTGTGCACGTCGACGGGACGGCGCGGCCGCAGATCATCAGCCGTGACGATGACGAAGTTTATTATAATATCCTAAGGGAGTTTGAGAAGCTGACGGATTTGCCGGCAATGCTTAACACGAGCTTCAATATGCACGAAGAGCCGATTGTCGCCACGCCGGAGGATGCTGTGCGCGCTTTTACCGCTTCCGGTCTGCCATATTTATCCATGGGACACTTGATTCTCCACGGCGAGGAATCATGAATATCGCCGATGCGAAAAAGCTGGAGTTCCCGCGGCATCTGATGGTGCAGACTACGTCGCGATGCAACTCGGCGTGTGTGATATGTCCCTGGCCGCTGACGGCAGACACGCAACCCCAGGGCAATATGAGCGACGCGACTTTTGCCCGGATCGTGGACGAGGCGCGGGACAATCCGCTTTTAAGCCGCATCATGCTCTACCTCATGAACGAACCTTTGATGGATAAAAAAATCGGCGACCGCATCGACATGATGCGCAAGGCGCGACCCGACGCCGAAATCTACATCGTCACCAATGGAATATTGCTCGACCGGGAACTTGGGGACCGATTGATCGACTCGGGACTTTCCTGGATCGGATTATCCGTGCACGCCATCGAGCCGGAAACATATCAGGCCGTCACGGGACGCAAGGACTTTGCCGAAATTCTGAAACGGCTGGACGCCTTCGCGGACCGCGCCATGGCGGCGCGTGGCCCGGATTTCGTGCAGGTTAACATCACGCGGGCGCGACCGCATGTGAGTGAGGAAGAATTTCTAAGCGCGGCCGACCATTGGAAGCAAGTCGGCGTGCGCCGCGTTGATTTGGACGGCGGATATATTTCCCGGGCCGGAAACGTCAAAGTGCATGGACACGAACCCGTCCTGAAGACGCGAATCAAAGGATGCAAAACCGTGTGGGCTTATAAAATGGCCCATGTGCTTTATAACGGCGACGTGGTTCCCTGCTGCATGGATTGGCGGCGCAAGGCGATTTTCGGAAACGTCGATGAAGCCGGAAGCCTCCGCGCCGTCTGGCAGGGCGATAGGAGAATGGAGTTTCTCGATCGGCTCGGCTCCGGCGAAATATTGCCGGATGAATTTTTATGCTCGCATTGCGAGGACGCCGTCGTCGCCGATGACATCGAGGAATCGCGCGACGAGAAGCACGCATCTTGCCAGTCGGTCGATTCGCACGATGAAAAGCCCGCCGAAATCAAAGCGCCAAAGCCGGACATTCTTTTGTTCAATCCGCCGCCGTGGCTGGTCAACGCGCCGCCGCTCGGCCTGGCTTCCATCGCCGCGCATTTGCGCGCGCAGGGCCGATGCGTCGCTCTGATGGACGGAAACATTCGTTGTTATCAGGCGGCGGATAAATCCAGGCAAAACTTGTGGCAATGGGAGCGGGGCGAATTCTGGGATTCTTATGAAAGAGTCGAGGAGGAATTCGGCGATGTATTAAGGCAAATGGCCGCCGAGGCCGTTGAAACGGAGGCCGCCGTTATCGGAGTGAACGTCGTATCCCACAAGGAAACGGCGACGGCGATATTCGTCAAGGAAGTTCATCGGCTCAATCCAAGTTTACGCATTTTTATCGGCGGACCCCATGCCGGGCACGTCGAACTTCGCCGGCATATCCGGTCCGTGTGCGGGGAAAACGTCGAGGGCTTCATCGTCGGCGAAGGAGAGCTTGCCACGCAGGAGCTTCTGCGGCGCATCAACGCCGGTGAAAGCCTCGATGGAATGCCAGGATATTCTCATTTCGATCCCGAGACCGGCGAGGAAAAATTTGTGCCCGGTGAGATCGTCGAAAAGCTGGACGATCTCCCAATACCGGATTTCGATGATTTCGATTTACGGGCTTATGAATCCCCGGCGCTCATGGTCGAGTGGAGCCGCGGATGCGTCGGGCGCTGCACTTTTTGCAATATCAACGATTTCTGGATCAAGTATCGGAACAAATCTCCCAAGCGCGTGTTCGAGGAGTTGGATTACCTGGTCAAACGCCACGGTCTGACGACTTTCAACGTCGTCGATCCCATGGTCAACGGCAATCCGGAAAACCTGGAAAAGATCTGCGATCTCATTATCGAGTCCGGGCTCGACATCAAATGGGCCGCCGGAATTTCTCCTAACTGCAAAGTCAAAGCGCCGCTTTTCGAGAAGATGAAGCGCGCCGGTTGTTATCGCCTGGAGTTCGGCGTGGAAAGCGGCTGTGACGCCGTTTTGAAAAAAATGGGAAAGAAATACCCGGCGGGGCGCGCGGCGGAAATGGCGCGCGCCGCGCACGACGCCGGGATCATGGTGGTGTTGTACCTGATCGTGGGATTTCCCGGGGAAACTGAAGAGGACTTCCGGGAAACTCTCGCTTTTATCAAGGAAAACGCCGATTGCATCGGCCTGGTGCGCAGCGTCAACGGTCTGGTTCTGATTCACGGCGCGGCCCTTGATAAAAAGCCGGAAAGTTTCGGCATCGAGAAGCTCGACCGCACGATGCCCGATTGGACCACGAAATGGCGCGCGAAAGAAAATACCCCGGAACTGCGAACGCAGCGCGTGACCGCGGTTCATCAATTGCTGATGGAACTGGACATCCCCGTCGAGTTCGAAAACATCGACGACATCATGCCGCCCCGGCAACTGTTTGCCAAAAAACTGGATGACGCCAAGCGGCGGCTGGATGCAATTTCCGGCGACCTGAACGATCTCATCGGCAAAATCGACAAAGTCATGCGCGGCGAGCCGGTACGGGAAGTGCCCGGACACGATCAGGTCGCCCTGGTCATTTGCCCGGTCTGGGGCGTCGACGCGCCGCCTCTCGGATTGGCGATGGTGGCCGGTTTCCTGCGCAATCAGGGCTATGAGCCGACCCTTTACGATTTCAACATCGAGTGCTTCAACAGCGCGCCCGAACATCTGAAGCCGTTTTTCGAAGAAGATTCATTTCGGCACTGGACCGATGAACAGACCTGCCCGCGGATTGCGGCGGCTTTTCACGACCGGATCGAAAGCCTGGTTGACCGCATTGTGGAATCGGGCCGAAAAGTCGTCGCCTTCTCCGTGTATTCTCCGAATCGCCTCTTTACGATTGAGGTTATGCGCCGCCTGAGAGCGCGCCGCCGCGACCTCATCATCATCGCCGGCGGATGCGGCGTTCACACGCCGAGCGAGCGTTTGCTTTTCCCGCCTGACGTCGTGGACTACTTCGTGGTGGGCGAGGGCGAGACGACCATCATCCCGCTGCTGGAAGATATTTTCTCCGGTCGAAGCGCCCGGGGCATACCCGGCGTGGATTGCTTCGACGGCTTCAATCTCGCCGGACTGCGCCCGAGGCCGCTTTTGGCGGATCTGTCTTTGTTGGCGGCGCCGGCATTCGACCTGTTCGACCTTTCCAAATATCGGCAGGAAGAACTGCCGCTGCAATTTTCACGCGGGTGCGTGTCCCATTGCACTTTCTGCAATGATACGAAACGGGCGACGGGCTATCGCGTCCGTCCGGGCGCGCAGACAGCAGCCGAGATTTTCCATCACGTACGGCAAAGCGGCGTGAAGAAATATCGCTTCAACGATCTGCTCATCAACGGCGACCTCGGCGCGCTGGAGGAGCTTTGCGACGAACTCATTCGCCTGGATCTCGGCGTCGAATGGATCGCGCTTTTCCAGCCTCGCGGCGACATGTCCGATGAACTGCTTCACAAAATGGCCGCCGCCGGTTGCTATACGGTCAACATGGGCGTCGAGTCCGGAGCCGACAGCGTTCTCAAACTTATGGGCAAGGGATTTCGCGTACCGGACATGGAAAAAGCCCTCAGACAGGCGCGCCAGGCCGGCATCAACACGATGATCAATTTCATCGTGGGCTTCCCCGGGGAAACACAACGCGACATCGATGAGACAAAGGAGTTCATCCGGCGCAACAGACCATGGATTTGCGGCATCACCTCCGTGAACTCGTGCATCCTGCTGGAAGGCTCGGCTTTGGAGAAAAACGCCGCGAAGCTGGGCATCGAAAGCGACGAAGCGCAAACCCGGGACGTCCGCTGGATCAAAGGCGACAACACGCCGGCATTGCGCGAAGCCCGTCTCAAGGATTTCATTGCGTTTATCGAATCCATGCAAATACCGATATGCGTGAGCAATATACAGGAACGGGCCGCGGACGTTTCCGCCCTGCCGCCGGCTCCGGAAATCATGCCGTCCGATTTGCCCGCGCCGACGTGTGAAACGTGCGTGGATGACGGATTCGATCCGGCCAAGGGCGAACCGAAATGGGAGACGATTCCGGCCGACCCCGTGGATGTGCTGCTTGTCAAATGCCCCGTCTGGGGCGTGGATGTGGCGCCGCTTTCTCTGGCATATCTCGCGCAGGCCTGCCGCGAGGAAGATCTAAAGGTCCGGGCCGTCGACCTCAACGTCAAAATGCACAATCGCTTCGAGGATCGATCTTTGTGGAATATGGATCGATACAAATCCTGGACGACGCCCGAAGAATTCCCCGGCGCCTACGAAGCGCTGTGGCCGCTGACGGAGCATTATCTGAAGCAGATCGCCGAGATGGATGCGAAGGTAATCGGATTTTCCATCTGCACATCCAGTTGGCTGTTTTCCCGGGAGACGGCGCGCCGCTTAAAGACCTTGGCGCCGGATAAGATCATCGTCTACGGCGGCCCGGCGATCACCAACAGCCTCGACGTGGAGTTCATCGAGACCGACGAATGCGATTACATGTTCTTCGGCGAGGCCGACATGGCGTTGCCGAAATTTGCACGGGCCATCGCCGAAGGCGGCGATCCGTCGGCCGTCGAAGGCTTCGTGCGCGTCGGCGAAAAAATCGATCCGGAAAAAATCGAGAAAGTCGTCATCCCCCGGCATACGTCGTTTCCCACGCCGACTTTCGAGGATTTGAATCTCGATGATTACATGACCGACGCGGTGCCGTTGCTGTCGAGCCGCGGCTGCATACGTCGCTGTACTTTTTGCAACGACCATCATATCTCGCGCCGGTTCCGTCCGAGAAAGGCCGAGGATGTTTTCGCCGATATCGAATGGTACGTTCGAAATCTCGGCGCCATGCACTTCACCTTTCTCGATCTCTTGATCAACGGCGACATCAAGGAACTGGAAAGACTCTGCGACCTGATCCTGAAATCCGGGTATGAAATACGCTGGGGCGGGCAGGGCGTTATCCGCAAAGAGATGACCGCGCAACTGCTCGGGAAGATGGCCGCCGCCGGTTGCCAGAGTTTCGTGTACGGCATCGAGAGCTTCAGCGACAAAGTCCTCGAACTGATGAACAAACCCTACACGCGGGAAATCGCCGAGAAGGTCCTGACCGACACGCATGAAGCGGGCATCGAAACCATCATCAACATCATCGTGGGATTCCCCGGCGAAGGTGAAAAGGAATTCGAGGAGACCTACAACTTCCTGCGCGATCATAAGGAGATCATCGATCAGGTCGCTTCGGTTTCGCCGTGCCTCGTGAATCTGGGCAGCAAGCTTTTCGATAATTACAAGGATTACGGCATCATCTTCACGCCGGCGGACGGCAGCGTGAAGTGGCGCACGGAGGAAGGGAATACGTACGAAGAGCGACTGCGCCGCCTGATGGCGATAACCGAACTGCTGGCCGAGCGCGACAAGAATATTCATACGGTCAACGTTTACGATAAAGAGGATCGGGAAAAGCGCCTTGCCGGGGATCGGAAAGCGCGCGAAAGGGCGGCCCATCCCATCGAAGAAATAAAACCCGCAAACAATGGTCGATCGGAGCATGTCGATGCGCTGATCGTCCTGCCGCCGCCCTGGGGGATTAACTTCCCGCCCCTGGGATTGTCCTATCTGGCCGCGGCCCTGCGCCGGGAAGGACTGGCCGTCAGCGTGCGTGATCTCAATATCGAATGCCACGACGCCTGCGGGGATTATCTGCGGACCTGGTGGGAGCCGGAAAACCTCAAATTCTGGACGCCCGGCGAAAGGCTCAATGAGATCGCCGCTTTTCTGGTCCCGCAGGTCAACTCATTGCTGGATGAGATTTCAAGCAAACAGCCTTGCGTGATCGGTCTATCGACCAATGAATCGAATCTGCCCTTTAGCCTTCGCATCGCGAAAAAGATCAAAGAGGAATGGCCCGGCGCTTTCGTCGTTCTGGGCGGCCCGGGCGTCGCATGGCCCGTGGACCGGGCCGGTTTGCAGGGCGAGGCTGTCGACGGATTCATGATCGGCGAAGGGGAAAGGAATTTCCCGAGCCTGGTTCAGGCCGTAAAAAACGGCCGGTCGCTCGACGGGCATCCCGGTTTTGAGGCTGTCGGGACGAAACCTTCCCTTAAGCCTTCGGCGTCGGATCAGGTCAAAAACCTCGACGATCTGGCGACGCCGTATTTCGATGATTATCATCTGGAGCTTTACCGGTCCCGCGAGTTTCCGCTTTTGATGGGACGGGGATGCGTGAATCGCTGTACATTTTGCAATGACCGCCGGATCACGCCGCAATACAGGTCGCATTCCCCGCAGCGCGTGCTGGAAACGATCAAGCAATACAAGCAGCGATACGGCGCGCACGATTTCATGTTTTGCGATCTTCTGGTCAACGCCGATCTGAAGAACCTATTAAAGTTTGCCGAACTGGCCGTGAGCGGCCAAATACGCATGGCCTGGTCCGGGCAGGCGCGGATCGATACGCGCATGGACGCGGCGTACTTTTCGCTTCTGGCGGATTCCGGCTGTTCGAGCCTTGTTTTCGGCGTGGAAAGCTTTTCGGACAAGGTTTTGGAGCTTATGAAAAAGGGTTACAGCGCCTTGGAAGCGAAAGAGGTCATGCAGCGCTGCAAGGATGCCGGGATCAGGGTCATCATCAATCTCATCGTCGGCTTCCCCGGCGAAGGAGAGGCGGAATTTCAGCAAACTCTGGATTTCGTACGAAAGCATAAATATCTGATCGATGAGGTATCCGCTTTGTCGTCGTGCATCATCACTCCGCAATGCGCCATCGAAGCCGATCCGAAAAGTTTCGGCGTGATTCTCCCCAAGCCGCGGCACTGGCGGCAATGGTATAGCGAAGATAGGGCCAATACTTATGAGATACGCAGCGAGAGGCTTTGCATTGCGGTCGACTTGCTCGATGAACTGGGAATCAATCACGGCATGACGAATCGTTACGAGGAAAAACTGCGGAATGAATGAATCATATCGAAGCGGCCAAAACCGCGTGCGCCGGGCATATGCACGCAATCCGGGGATTGTTGACGAACGTTGGCAAGGGGTGATAATGGGAGCCCGAAGCCTGCAATCATAAGGGGTCGGCTCGTGACGGATGAAAAGCCAAGAATTATTAGGCGCTATCAGAATAGAAAACTCTACGACACGCAAGACAGTCGCTACGTGACCCTTGACGACATAGCTCTGATGATCAAAGAAGGCCGTGATATCAAGGTCGTCGACAACAAATCGAAAAAAGATCTGACGGCCATGACCTTGGCGCAGATCATTTTCGAGGAAGAGAAAAAAGATAAATCCGTGTTGCCTCTTTCGACCTTAAAGAAAATCATTCAATCAGGTTCCGAAAGCATTCAGGATATCGTGGATCGATTCTTTTCTCCCGGAGTCACTTCCGTGCAGCAGGCCAAGGTTGAAGTCGAAAAGGCTATCGACCGCCTCGTCAACCGGGGCAAGCTGAAAGAAGAAGATCGCAAGCACATTATCAAGGAACTATACAGCCAAAGCCAGAAAAGCATGACCGACGTCGCCAGGCACGTCGAGGATAATCTGGCGCGCTTTCTCGATTCGCTGCGGCCGCTGGCGAATCTCCAGGAAAGAATCGGCGACTTGGAAACCGAAGTCGAAAGGCTTGAAAAGGCCGTCAAGGCGAAAAAGCGCGGCAAGTAATTCCAAGAAATCTATTTCAATGGATTTTACGTCGTGATGAAACCGCTGAAATTTTCAAAACTATCGGGAACGGGCAACGACTTTATCATTATCGATAATCGTGAAGGTCTGATGCCGAAAAAGCGCATGCCCGGCTTCGTTCGCGGCGTGTGCCGCCGGGCCGTTTCCGTAGGCGCCGACGGCGTGATTTTTATCGAGAATCATCCCGAGCTTGATTTCTCATGGAATTTCTATAACTCGGACGGCGGCGAGGCCGAGATGTGCGGCAACGGCGCCCGGTGCGCGGCGCGCTATGCGTTTGAAAGAGGCATCGCGCAAAAGTCCATGCGATTTTTCACAACCGCCGGCGAGATCGAGGCGCATATCACCGACGACAAAGTCGCCAAGGTCATGTTGACCAAGGCTTTCGGGTATCGGGAATTCAAGTTCGATTCGCCGAAAGGAATTGTCGAAGGTTATTTTTTAAATACCGGCGTGCCCCACGCGATCATTCTTAACGAAAACGTCGAAGACGTGGATGTGAAATCCACCGGCGCCATGATACGCCACGCCGAAGAATTTGCGCCAAACGGCGCCAACGCCAATTTCGTTCAGATAATAAATCAACACGAACTCGTCATTCGCACTTACGAGCGGGGCGTGGAGGATGAAACCCTCGCGTGCGGAACCGGATGCGTCGCCGCCGCGCTGACGCTGGCGAAAAACGGGCGGATTCAGGCTCCCGCGTCGCTGACGGTGCGATCCGGCGAGAAATTGATTGTTGATTTCTCACCAAATACGCCCCTCGACGGCGACGCCTGGCTGGAAGGCGCGGTACACTGGATTTATGACGGCGTTTTCAAAGACGATCCGGGCATAATGAGGTAAAATAAGGCCGCGGGGCCGGTACATCGGAGAGACCATGCCGCTTTACGAATATCGTTGCGAAAAATGCGGACATGTTTCGAGCTTCATGGAAAAGATGTTCGAACCGCCGCGCCTTTTTTTCGGTCGGAAAAAGTGCAAACATTGCGGTTCGAAAAAACTGACGAAGTTGATTTCCAAAGCGGCGGGGCACGTAAAACGCACGCAAACCGAAATGATGAACGAACTGAAAAGCATGGGCAACGTGCAGTTCGTCCCCCAGTCCCGGCAGGCGCAACCCCAGGGTCCTCCCGGCGGCGTGTGCCCTTACGAGGCGCAGGCGAAGGCCGAAGAAGAAAAGAAGGCCAAGGAAAAAAAGCAGCGGGAAGTCATCAGCCTTTAATCTCCATATATTTTTGATGAATACGGGGTATATGAGCCGACAAGGTTTCTGTGGTAGAATCGCTATGTGAGAAAAGTGTTTTTATGGGAAAGGGAGTATTTTATGCGAACGGTAAATTATTTGTTCATGTTGACGGCGGTTTTGTGTTGTTTGTTTGTCATGTCATCCTGTCAGTCGGATGATGACGATTCATCGGGTGACGGGCAGTCGCAAATAGACGACCAGGCGGAGCAAAGCGGATGCCTGGAAAGTAAGGCGGGCGGCGTCAGCCTCGAAACAATCCATCTGGAATACGCATACGGTACGCTATACGTGGAGCATCTTTATACATGCAGGAACTGCGTGTTTACCTTCGACGGAGATTATTCCGTAGAAGACGGTGCGATTAAGATTGTCGAAGGAAATTCCGAAGACGAGGCGGCTTTCTGCATGTGTTTTTACAACGTCAATTACGTCATTTCCGACGTGCCCGCCGAAAAGTACAAATTATCCATTTTGACCAAAGACATTAATGGCGAGATCGATGCGTTGCTGGAAGAGGAAGTGGATTTCACGAATCTGTACATCTACGATTTCGAGATCGGCGAGCATGAGTGCGGATGACGCGGCGCCATCCTCTGTCATAATCAGCGGATGACGCAGTCCTCGATTCTTTCCTTCGTTTTATCCAGACAGTCCCAGTCGCCGCAGGAATCCGAAAAGGCCTGCGCGTTTTTCAAGCAGGTCATTCGCTTCGGATATTTTTGGAGTTTCATGATATCCGCTGCGAGAGCGCGGGGATTGAAAACGTCCGCGGGTTCGTATCCGCAATCCACGGCGGCGTCGCGCGCATTCGTGAGGCACTGCGTCAGCGCCTTATTATCCTGATCGGCGGCGGCGCAGCGAAGCGCACTCGAAATCAAATTTCCGGCGCAGGCCGCCAAATCCGTTTCCGCGGGATCATCACCGCCTTCGATTTCGGCGTCGGCGCGCATATCGATCAATTCAGTGGTTTTTAAAAGTGCCAGTTCGTAAGCATCGAGATTATTCGGGTCGCAGCTGATCGCGATGGGATTCGACGGATCCATATTGCCGTAGCCTGTATCGGCGCCGTAATCTTCGGGCAGCGCGTCATCGTCATCATCGTCATCCGCGTCGGACGATCCGTCGCTGACGGTCCAGGCTCCCTGGGATTGGCCGCCTTCGTCGGTCCTTACGCTTTCCTGCGCGCCTTCGCGTTCGCAGGACAAGGATACGGGCAGCAAAATAACGAGCGCCAAAAGCATTATCAAAAAATTTCGAAAATCAGGCACTGGCGGCATCCTCCCCAAAGCGGGTTTGAATGTTTGAAATAATCGGTTTTCACAAAAAACATAATAGCGCCTTGGTAAGAAAAATCCAGACATGCATCCGCTCTTAGCTCTCTTTACGGCCTTGACGCCATTTGATATTGTCCGGTCGCAGTCATTGCCCTTTGGGGAAGTCTTCTTAGTCAATGAAAAAAAGTTGGGAATCTCAAAAAATGCCCGTCACACCAATCCATGAGCCGAAGACGGATTCCGTGATGCGCGTGGCCGGTTTTATTTCCGGTTCCGGCAGCAACCTCGTGAAGATTATCGAGCACCAGCAAAACTTAAAGCAAAATGGCGGATCGCCATACGTAGTAGTCTGCGTGTTTACCGACTGCGGTGAAAGCAATGCCAAAAAGATCGGCGAGCGATTCAATATTCCCGTAATTGTCAGCGACATCAAGGAGTTTTACCGCGAGCGCGGCCATGCCGACAAACGCGACATGAGTTTGCGAAGCGAATTCGATAAAAATACCATCGAACTCATCGAAGGCTACAACATCGACGTCATCGCGCTGGCCGGATACATGAGCATCGTAACGCAGCCGCTTCTGGAGCGATACGCGGGGCGCATTATCAACGTGCACCCGGCGGATTTGCGCGTGCAGGAAAACGGCAAGAGAACATATACTGGGACCGTGCCGTGGCGCTGGCCATCAAAGCCGGGGAGCCTTTGTTGCACTCGACGGTCCACATCGTGCGCGAGGCCGTCGATTACGGGGAAATCCTGATGATTTCGGCGCCGGTGCTCGTTGAAGACCCGGGGGACTTGGACCTTGACGACAAATCGGCGCTGATGAAGTTCGCCGACGAGCATCAGGAGGTTCTGAAAGAAGAGGGCGACTGGGTCATCTTTCCGAAAACGCTGGAGCTTCTGGCGCAGGGGAAATACGGTTTCGACGAAAACGGCTTGCTGTATTTCGACGGACGCGCCGTGCCCGAAGGCGCCATCATCGATCAAGTTATCGAACAGTAAAAGGTTGGGAGTCTATAAATGCCCGGAAACGTAGTGGAAAAGATCGACGGACTCGTGAAGATCAAAACCGTCCTGATTTCCGTATTCAATAAAAGCGGTCTCGATACGCTGGTTCCCGGATTGCTGCGAATCAATCCCGAAATCAGGATTTTGTCCACCGGCGGAACCTTCGCGAAAATCGAAGGGATGCTGGGCAAAGGCTCCGCCAACCTGACGCCGGTCAGCGACTATACCGGGCAGCCCGAGACGCAGGGCGGTCTCGTGAAAACTCTGGATTTCAAAATTTACCTCGGCCTTTTGACGGAAACTTATAACGACGCGCATCAAGGCGACCTGCGGCGCACCGACGCTTCGCCCATTGACATGGTGGTCGTGAATCTTTATCCGTTCGACCAGGTGACGGCGCAGGAATCCGTGACCACGGAAGAGGCCAGGGCGAACATCGACATCGGCGGGCCGTGCATGGTTCGCGCTTCGGCGAAAAATTACATCCGCGTCGCCAGCGTGACCGATCCCGGCGACTACCCGCGGATTATCGAGGCGATGGAATCGCATGACGGTTGCCTGGATCTGGCGGCGCGTTTTGAACTGGCCAAAAAGGCTTTCGGCCATACGGCCAAATACGATGCGATGATCTCGGGATTTTTAGAAAAACGCGCCTTCGGCGAGGTCGAAGCGTGCTACGAAATATTGAAATAACGAGGAAAAAAATGTCGGACGATCTGAAAAAAGCCTATCGAACGATTATGGAAGACCACTTCCCGGACAAAATGCGCATCACCTTCGGTGAAGGAAATAAGGAGCAGACTCTTTTTTACGAAAAAGTGTCCTGGACCGTGGATGATGTGAAAAAGGGTTTGCGCTACGGGGAAAATCCCGGCCAGGAGGCGGCGCTATTCCGTCTGGTCAACGGCAATCTCGCTTTGGGCGAATCCGAGATGATCCAGGCGGGCCGGTGGCTCGTTTCCGACCTGGAGCTTCTGCAATCGGGCAAGCATCCCGGCAAGACCAACCTCACGGACGCGGACAACGCTTTGTCCATTCTGCGATACTTTCCGGGCAAGCCGTGCGTGGCGATTATGAAGCACAATAATCCCTCCGGCGCGGCCATCGGCGCAAGTCCGGCCGAGGCGTACGTGAAGGCGGATCGGGCGGATCGCGTAGCGGCTTTCGGAGGCGCCATCGCGTTCAACTGCGCCGTGGACAAAGAGGCGGCCCAGGAAGTCTCCAAACGCTATGCCGAGGTTGTCGTGGCGCCGGATTACGAGGATGGCGCATTGGAGACTCTGGCAAAGCGAAGCAATTTGCGTGTTTTGCGTATCGGGCGGATGGACAAGCTGCATGAGTTCGCCACGCAACGCGTGGTCGATTTCAAGAGCCTGATCGACGGCGGGATTGTGGCGCAGTGGTCGTATCAGCCGCTGGCGCGCCGTTCGGAAGATTTCAAGATCGCCGAGACGGTTTATCAGGACAAAGCCTACAAAATCAACCGGAAACCCACGCAGGCCGAATACGAGGACATGATCTTCGGCTGGCTGGTGGAATCGGGCATCACCAGCAACTCGGTTATCTACGTCAAGGATCTGGCCACGGTGGGCATCGGCACCGGCGAACAGGATCGCGTGGGCGTGGCGCAAATCGCCCGCGACAAAGCCTATCGCAAGCTGGCCGACAGGATATGCTTCGAAAGACTCGGCATCCCTTTCAACGAACTGTTTGCAACGAATCCCGACAGAGCGGCGCAGATTGAAAAAGATGTGGCTGAACTCAACGGAGGACTACAGGGCGCCGTAATGATTTCCGACGCATTCTTTCCTTTCCGGGACGGCGTGGATGTGGGATTGCGCGAGGGAGTCAGCGCGGTCGTGCAGCCCGGCGGATCTCTGAACGACTACCAGTCGATAGAAGCCTGCAACGAATCCAACGCCACGATGGTATTCACCGGGCAAAGATCATTTAAGCATTAGTGACAAGTGGCTAGAGGTTAGTGGATAGTGATTTCGTGATGGCAAGCGTGTGTGGCACAGCCTGTCGAGAGCCTCAAGGTCGAGCGACCGCCCCCGGCTGTGCAGTGTTTCGGCCCTGCGCGCGTGTGTGGCACAGCCTGTCGAGTCTTCGACCCTGAGGCTGAGCCTCAGGCTCAGACCCGAAGGGAGCCTCAAGGTCGAGCGACCGCCCTCGGCTGTGATTGCTCCTCGTCGGCAAAATCTGTTCTTGTCGGACCAGCTTACTCTCGCCGCGCTGCCACTGACGCTCCTGCGCGACTCAGTTGAAATAAGAGAAACCGAATCGCGAATGACCGACGCGCCGAGCCTCGGCAATCGGAATCGCCCGAAACGGAGCCGCGAATGACCAATCATGCATGAAGCGAAGCGAATGCGTGATAATGAGCGGGTGCGCGTTGAATCGACAACAAAGTATTTTTTGAAATGAAGGTTCGCCGTGTAGGACTTTAAAACATGGCGTAGATGAATTGCGGGCCGCCGCTTCCGAAGAAGATCAGCAGGAGCGCCATTCCGAGAAAGACGAAGGCCCAAGCGAATTCACGCAGCAGAGATTTGCTCATAATCGGACCTCCATCATCCCGCCAATCCGAACATCTTGGCATACATTATAAAGGCCACGCGCTGATCGAACAGGAAGATCGGCCAGCTGATGTTCATGTATTCGATGGTCATCACGGCGCCGACGACTCTGCCCCAGACCGTGGGATTTTCGACGAATCCCGGTAAGAAACGGGCTTTTAGTTTCAGCCAGTAGCGCAAGACGATCAGGCCGAGGCCGAGGTAGATGCCCCAGATGAAATAATGTTTCAGCGTCACCGATCCATGCCACAGAGCGATCAGCATCATCGTGATCATGGAATTGATTTCGGTATAGAACAAGCCGAAGCTCCACAAAAGGAACAGCCCGGCGATGATGGCGAAAAAGATAATGCGCCCGATGAAATCCAGGGGAGTCGAGGCGGATCCGAAACTCACGAGCATCAGGGCGAAGATGACGATAAGGCCGATGATTCGCTTTCTTTTCGTCGTGGATTCGGCGCGGTTTCCGCCCAGCGTGTAGTAAACGTATTCAGTCAGCCAGCCCGTGAGGGATATATGCCAGCGGCGCCAGAATTCGCGGATGTTGTGCGCGAAGATGGGCCAGTTGAAGTTTTCCATAATCCTGAAGCCGAAAAGGCGCGAGATCCCGATGGCGATGTCGGAATAGCCGCTGAAATCCATGTACAGATATGCGTAATATCCATGGAGGGAAAGCCAAATCTGTCCCGGCGTCAGCGCAAGATTCGTCGGCGTGGCCATGAACGGTTCGATGAAACCGTAAAACATGTCCGCCAGAACGAGCTTTTTGACAAGGCCGACGGCGATCCTCTGCAGGCCGTCGCCGAACAGTTCCGGATCGAATCCGTCGATGTTTTTCTGCTGCTTTGAAAATGCCGGATATCGTTCGATGGGACCGGCGACGACGGTGGGAATAAAGGTGATATAGTAGAAAAAGTCGATGCCTGAAATCGGGCCGATTTTCCCGCGATGGGATTCGACCAGAAAATGCACGGCCCTGAACGTGAAGTAACTGATGCCGACGGGAACCGCCAGGGGCAGGTCCGCAAACACGCCGACTAAAGGAAGGCCGCCGAAGATTGAATGCCTGTATTTGTAGATGATCATCGGCGTCAGGGCGATGATGACGCCCAGAATCAGAAGGCGCTTTTTCCCCCTGGGCGTTTGCGCGGCCAGAATGAGTTTCTGGAAAAGCAGAACAATCCAGAGATAGAGCAGGGCGACGATTCCGCCCTGGGGTTGCAGAACGCTGTAATAGAGGAAACCGGCGATGCAAAGAAACGGCGCGCGGCGGTTTTTCGGCAGCGCCCAATACACCGGCAGCGCGATGATGAAAAACAGAGATGTCGCCCACGAGATGAGTTCCAAGGCTTATCTCCTCCGCCGCTGATTTTTAAGATACTTGTGAATGTCTTTGGCGGCGCGCCGGGCCACCTGTTTATGGCCGTCCATGGTGATATGGTCCGTATCGGAAAAATTCGCGGTATCGACGGACATGGAATAATCCAGAAGCTGATGATCCCAGCGCCTGACCACGGAATAAACGTTTTCCTTATAGGTGGGTATGACCGTATGCCAGTTGAAGAATTTTCTTTCGTCGATGAAGGCCTTGTTCATCGGCGTGAAGTACCAGAGTATCGTCTGGTCCTTGTCGCGGGCCAGTTTGCACTCGTCCTTGAAATTGAGCCAGGCGTCGTTCGTGTCGGTAAAATTGAAGTTGCCGCATATTTCGTAATTCTGTTTGAGAAGCGGCTTGGGTAAAAGCTTCCATAAATACTGCTGGTTATGATCTTCGGGAACGTGATGGCGCGCCAGAATGGCTTCTTCGGTCAGGAAACCGAAAGTCTCCTGGAACGAGCGTTCCACCTGCTTCATCGCCACGTGTTCCGCGCCGGTGAGCATATGCGTGATCAGATCCCTGTATCCGTAAAGCTTAAAAAACTCTCCAAACCTGTGATCCAGGTAAATCCCCAGATATTTTTTGGGCGGGATATTGAAACGCTTGTAATATTTACTGAATTCCGGCGCGCCGCGCAGATAGTAGATGTTGCTTTCCCTCGTGATCGGCTTGGCGCGATGCGTGGAAAACAGCTTGAAATGAATGGCGTGAACGATGGCCTCGGGTTCTTCTTTCAATATAGTGTTGAGCAGGCAGAGGTGATCGGCGAAATTGCTGCCCGCCACGCCCAGATTATAGGTTTTCAAATCCTTGTAATGATATTTCTTACGCAGGAATTTTTGCGTCAGATAGGGGAAGGTCCGATCATCGTAAGCGTTGATATAGCCCTGCATGACAGAACTTCCGATAAACACGACGCGCTCGCCTTTGCCTTTGTCGTCGTGTATCTGCTCCAACAGGTATTGCATGGCCTGGTCGTTGTTGCCGACGTTGCGCGTGACGAGGTCGGGTCGGGAGAAATAGATACGAACGGCCGCTTCAACCACCAGAAGCAGAGCGATTGTCATCAGGGCGATTCGGATTTTTCGGTAGCGGTTTTCACTGAAAAAACCGCGAATGGCAGTCAATGGGAAGCTCCGTTGCCGGCTTTTAACTTTAGGCAGCCGCAGTTGTCGACGCATTCGGCCGCGAAAGAGCGACTGGCGCTTTTAGGCCATGCATATCGCCTCAAAATCAAGAAAATGTCAATTATGGGCACGTTTTGAACTGGTTTTCGTGTTAAATAATATGAATTATGTACTGGCTTGCGCAGTCGGAGAATAGAGATGGCTAAAAAGCTAAAGCTGGAGTGTTTTATTTTTCTTTTTCTTATTGCGGCTCTTTATCTGCCGGTCAATTGCACTTGCGGCCCGGAAGAGAAGGATGAAGATGACGAGGATTCGGATGCCGACGACGTGAACTGGGATGAGATGTGGTATGAAAAATATGAGGAATGCATGCGCTTGTTCGATGATTGCTGCCAAATGGCGGATGATGATTTTACCTATATGATGCTGGAGGTAGTGTGTTCGGGGCTGAAAACCAGTTTCGAGATCGATCCGTCCGGTCCGTGTATGGAAAATGCGATCAATCAATTTTTCGATTGTTGCTGCGAAATATGCACCGGAGAGCAAACCGGATTCTTTAAAGACTGCCTGCCATTGTTAATCGAAGAAATGGATGAATGTGAATACTCATAAAAGCCGGAAGGAATGAATTTGAAGCTCGATGAGATCAGCGACGGGATTTTTCTGTTAAACGGCCGGAATAAAGGGCGTTTTCCGCATGCGCATTGTTTTCTCGTCCAGGGAGACGCAACGGCCCTGATTGATACGGGATGCGGGCATGACCTGCTGCGTGAAGTGAAAGAAAAGTTTTCGCCTGATATGCTGATCAATTCTCATTCCCATCCCGATCATGCCTGCGGCAACGGGATTTTCGAAGGAATCGAGATCATCGTGCCCAAGATGCACGCGGACACATCGGGGAACGTGCAGGCCCTTTCCGAAAGATTCGTTTCTCCCGAGGTGGCGGCGGACTGGCGGCGCTTTGCGCGCGAGCATCTGCATTTCGCCGAGTGTAAACCGACGCAGACATTCGACGACGGTCATGTGTTCGATTTCGGCAAGGTGAAACTAAAGGCCGTGCATACTCCGGGTCATCTGGACGATCATTTCTGTTTTTTCGAGGAACGAATCGGCCTGGCGCTTAGTTTCGACATTGATTTCAGCGGCTTTGGACCATGGTACGGCAATCCGGAATCGGATATCGGGCCGTTTAAAAAATCGCTTGAAAAAATCATGGACTTAAAACCCGCCATGGCGGCATCTTCGCACCGCAGGCCGATCCGCGAGAACGTCGGCGAGGAATTCCGGCGCTTTTGCGCAAAATTCGACACGCACGCCTCAAATATCCTGAGTTTGCTCGACAGGCCGAAAAGTTTCGATGAAATTGCCGAGGCGAAACCGATTTATCGAAAGCATCCCTGGCGCGCTTCGGTGCTCGGATATTTCGAAGGGCAGATGATCGAAAAACAACTGCTTGAAATGCAGATCAACGGACGGATTATTTGCGAGAACGGATTATATCGAAAGAAAAAATGACGGCCAAGACGTTAATCTATGGTCTCCAACATCCTGGAGATGAGCGACTCCATTTGCTCGTACAAAGAATTGTATGTGTTGAAATCGCTTAATCGAAAGCTTTCGCTTTCCGTATAAACTTCATCACCGCGCACGGATAAAACGGCGCGCCAGTCGCCGGGGAAACTTTCCCTGGCTTGCATTACGCCGGCGGCGGTCCAAAGAATCTGCCCGTTTTCGATATTCACGAGTTTGAGGCGTATGGAAATTTCCGGGAGATAATAAGTCGCCCAGGCGCCGTCTTCCATATCCGCCGTACGGTGAGCCGGAATCCACCGGTCGTCATCGAAGATATAATCCATCTCGGTAATCCAGATGCCCAGATGCTCGATAATCAGGATAGCCTTTGCGTCGGAATTTTCCTTGAGAAACAAAGCTTTTTCAGCCGGATCATAGGACGCTTTGGGCGTAGCGGTTGAATCGGCGCGGGAGCCGCTTCGATTGTCAAGTCCGGATACGATTTCCCTGGATATGACGCGGTATCCACGCGCCATCAAATTTCTTTCGATCACGCCGGCGGCAAAATCGTATTCGCGACGCCCGGGCTTTCTGACGAAAAACTTGCGATCGTTATTATCGGGATTCGGACTGCTCTCTTCGCCGGTTTCGATTTCCGGATTGGCGGGAGCTATGGCGATCGTCATATCGGCGGCCTGCTCGTAGGAGGGAATGACGATAACGGATCGATACTCGCCCGGAGAGTAATCATTGGATTTCGTAACGGCGGGATTATTTTCAGGCAGCTTTGTCATGGTGATATCGCCTGTGGCGAAAACGCAAGCCGAACATAATGATCCGAACATTACGGCTGCGATAAATCCCACGCATGTTTTCTTTGAATTGGCGTTACGCATGTCTTTCCCATTTCCTCTTGGCCGAGTAGAAAAATTGATTTCATCGCCGAATATATAATACTCATACCTCATGATATTTCCGGAAACAAGGGTGACAATATGAATCCGATTATCATTATATGGATTGTGGAGTCATTTTACCGGCCGCCAGAGTTCGGATCCCATCGCCAGAGTCAGAGGAAGGCCCATAATCAGCGGCCAGATGTATTCCAGAAAGGAATATGCCAGGCCGCATGCCACGGCGGTTTCCGGCGATGAATGCGGCGCCAAAAGGATCAGGGCCAATCCTTCGCGCGTACCGGTTCCGGCAATGGAGATGGGAAGAGATGTAATCAGAATGAACAGCTGTACGTAGACCAGGAGCTGCGCGAAAGGCATGTCGATCCCGAAATCCCGAAATAACAGAAGGCAGCTGACGACTTCCGAAAATTGTATGAAAAGTGAATAGCAAACGAGTATGAATTTTGCCTTCAAGGGGATTTTGTCGTATGCGGCCAGGAAGTTTTCGGCCAGTTCGCCCAGTCCGGAATGCGCGCCGGAAGCCATACGGATAATGAGGCTGCGCGTGAGTCGAACCTCGAAAGCCATGAAAACGAGTAGCGCCGCCAGTCCCGCGCCCGCCGTGACGCGCAGCACCGGATAATCCGTCGAAGCGCCGGCAATCAATCCGGCGGCCAGGAGAATCAGCGTCGCGACCAAAGTCAGATATTTGTTGTAGACGATCGTGCCGAAAATCATTCCCGTGGACGCGTTTGCCCGGCGGGCCAGAACCGCCGCCGTGACCAGCTCGCCGGTTTGCATCGGCAGCGCCAGGTGAATTGGTCCCGTGGCCACTTGAATTCGCGTGATCTCGATGACGCCGATCCGCAGGCCGATGTGTTTCAGCGCATATCGCCAGCGGATCGAGTAAACGAGTGAACTGAATATCGTGGCAATGAGCAGGACGATAAGTATCGTCCAGGGGCTGAGCCGGCAAATCGCATCCCATGTGTTTCTCAGCGGGACGAAAGCGAAAATCAAACCGAAAATCGCCAGCGTGATCGCGAAAGGGAAAATGAACTGCGGGCAAAACGGAAAAGAAGTCTTCGGTGAATTGGGTTTGTCGAAGTTTTGGTTCAGATTTTCCACAGGTTGTTTTTAAGGTCGCCGTGGAAAAAAATCAAAGGGAGGAAGGGCTTAAAACAGGCTTTGCTGCCCGCCGCCGCTGCCGCCGTTTGTGTCTTTCGGATTTTTTACATCCCGGATTTCGTCGTTATCGCCCGATCCGTCCGGTTCGATGCCCGTATTGTTCATATAAACTCTGGCGGATATGGCGTCGGCTCTTAAAGGGCGGTGTTTGCTGACGGTGACGCCTCCGGCGCCCCGGTTTTTCACCAGCAGATCCTCGAAGTTGATATACAGATCGGTTTTGATGCGCGGTTTTTTGCGCAGTTTGAGATATGCGTAACAGGGATTTTCCGAAGAGAAAAACAAAACCCGCGCGCCTTTTTTGGCGTGCGGGGTCAGGTCATAGGCCTTATCCCGCGTGACGCCGCCCACGGTGAACCGTTTCGCCCATGCCTGCCCGGTCTTTTTATCTTCGTAAATCATGTTGAAGACCGTTTCCCGCTCGGCTTCGCCGAAAACCTGCGCGTGGACGATTTTATCGCCTACGAATTTACGGCCTTCGATCCTGGTGACTTTCATTGCGCCGTTTTCCAGAAAAACGATGGCGTCGTCGATGGACGAGCAGGCGCCGGCTTCCTCGCCGTTTTTCAGGTCCGTGCCGATAAAGCCGCCTTCCTTGTTGACGTAAAGCTTTTCCGTTCGCTCAACCACGGTGACGGCCTTGACGGCGTCGAAGGTGTCGAGAATCGTTTTGCGCTGCCTGCCTTCGCCGTATTTCTCGATCAGTTCATCGATATAATCGACCGTATATTTGGTCATATTTCGCAAAAAACCGGCGATTTGCTTGAGTTCCTCGTCGATGGCGACAAGTTCCTCTTTGGCCCGCTCGGCGTCCCATGCGCTGATGCGGCGCATTTTAACCTCGGTCAACATGACGAGATCATCCTGCGTAATGGGGCGGCGCAATTTGTCTTTATGCGGTTTCAATCCTTCGTGGATCTCGGTCAGAACCGATTGCCAGGTTTTGCATTTTTCGATTCTCAGGTAGACGCGGTTTTCGATAAAAATCTGCACGAGGCTCTTGTGATGCCATCGCAGTTCGAGAGTTTCCCGGCGAAGCTCCAACTCCAGTTTGAGAAGGGCTTTGGTCTGCTTGGCGCTGTGGGCCAGAAGTTCGCTGATGTTAGTCGAAATGGGGTGGTTGTTGCGAATGACCACCGCATTGGGGCTGATGGTGTTTTCGCAGTCGGTAAAAGCGTAAAGGCCGTCGACGGCCTTGTCCATGTCCACGCCCCGCGAAAATGTGACCACGATTTCCACATTCGCCGCGGTGTTGTCTTCGATCTTGGAAACTTTGATCTTCCCTTTGTCGCTGGCGGAGAGGATGGACTCGATCAAAGAATCCGTCGTCGTTCCGAACGGGATTTCATGAATGACGACCTTTTTGCCGCCGTCCGGTTCGATTTTGGCTCTGATTTTGACGCGGCCGCCATGGGCGCCGTCCTGGTAGTTGCTGACATCGGCGAAACCGCCTGTGGGAAAATCGGGAAACAGTTGAAAAGGCTCGCCTTGCAGGTAGTTTTTTTGCGCCTTCAGGATCTCCAGGAAATTGTGGGGAAGAATTTTCGTCGAAAGCCCCACCGCGATGCCCTCGGTTCCCATGGCCAGAAGAAGAGGAAAGCGGGTCGGCAGATGAAGCGGCTCCTTGTTGCGGCCGTCGTAGGAATGCATGTACTTCGTCAGATTCGGAGCGAAAACCACTTCTTTGGCGAATTTGGTCAGGCGCGCTTCAATGTAGCGCGCCGCGGCCGCGTCGTCGCCGGTGACCGGATCGCCCCAGTTGCCCTGCGTGTCGATGAGAAGGTTCTTTTGCCCCATCCCAATGAGCGCCGAATAAATGGAAGCGTCGCCGTGGGGATGGTATTTCATGCAGTGGCCGACGATGTTGGCCACCTTGTTGTATCGGCCGTCCTCGTTTTCCCACAGGGAGTGCAGGATGCGGCGCTGAACCGGCTTGAGTCCGTCCATGATGTCGGGAATGGCCCGGTCCGTGATCACGTATGACGCGTACTGGAGAAAGTAATCCTTGTAAGTCTGCTGAATACGCAGCGTGTTGATCGGCTCGGCAATAGTTTTTTGTTTGTTTTTCTTCGCCATTTTTTATTAAGCCATGGCCCCCGCATCGATCAGATCGGCCGGTTCGACGATAAGATTCGAAGTGATGAAGTCCCTTCGTTCGGGCGTGTTTTTTCCCATGTAATACTGAAGCACTTCCTTGATGGAAGCCCGCTGAGGCAACTCGATTTTATCCAGGCGGATATCCGCGCCGATGAATCCGCCGAATTCGCCCGGGGAGATTTCACCCAGGCCTTTGAATCGCGTGATTTCCGGTTTGGGTCCGAGGCGCTTGATCGCATTCTGTCGTTCGCTTTCGGTGTAGCAGTAGCGGGTTTCCTTTTTGTTCCTGACCCGAAAAAGGGGCGTCTGGAGGATGTAGAGATGACCGTTGCGGACCAGTTCCGGGAAAAATTGCAGGAAATAAGTCAGCAGAAGCAGCCGGATATGCATTCCGTCGACATCCGCATCCGTAGAGATGACGATTTGATTATAACGCAGGTTGTCCAGGTCGTCTTCTATGCCCAGGGCGTGCAGCAGCAAATTGAGTTCCTCGTTTTGGTACACGATTTTTTTCGAGGAGCCGTAACAGTTCAGAGGCTTTCCTTTGAGGGCGAAAACCGCCTGTGTCTGAACGTCCCGGGCTTTGTTCAGGCTTCCCGAGGCGCTGTCGCCTTCCGTGATGAAAAGCTGCGTGGCCAGGCGGTCGGGATGCTTCTCATCGATTAAGTGAACTTTGGAGTCGCGCAGTTTTTTGTTATGGATATTCGCCTTTTTCTGACGCTCATTGGCCAGCTTTTTAATTCCCGCCAGTTCCTTGCGCTCCCTTTCGTTTTGCTGGATTTTATACTGGAGCGCTTTGGCGATATTGGGATTTTTGTGCAACTCCTTGACCAGCGTGTCGCGGACGTATTCCACGACCCACGAACGCAAGCTGGGGCCGTCGGGAGTCACCATGGTGCTGCCGAGCTTCGTTTTGGTCTGGGATTCGAAAACCGGTTCGTGGATGCGGACCAGAACCGCCGCCACGACGCCGCCCCGGGCGTCCGGCCCGCTCAGATCCTTTTTGAAAAATTCCTTGAAGGCCTTGAGAACCCCTTCGCGAAAGGCCGATTGATGCGTCCCGCCGTCAGTGGTGTACTGCCCGTTGACGAATGACAGATAGGATTCGCCGTAGTTGTCGGTGTGCGTGATGGCGTATTCGATTTCGTCGCTGGTGACGTGGATGACGGGATAACGGGCCGTCTCGCCGACCTCGTTATGCAAAAGATCCAAAAGCCCGTGCTGGCTGGCGATGGTTTCGCCGTTGAAGATGATTTTCAGGCCGTGGTTTAAATATGCGTAGTTCCAAAGCCTTTCTTCCAATAATTTGGCGTCGAACCGATATTCCTTGAAAATATCCGGGTCCGGCACGAAACTTATCCGGGTTCCGTTTCGCTGCGATGATTTGGCCAGGGCGTGATTTTTAACGCTTTCGCCTTTTTCGAATTCCACCTTCTTGACTATTCCGTCGCGAAAGGACTCGACGATGAACTGCTCCGACAGGGCGTTGACGGCCTTGGTGCCCACGCCGTTGAGACCGACCGAGCGGTAAAACGCGCCGTCGTCGTACTTCGCGCCGGTGTTGATTTTGCCCACGCATTCCAGAACTTTGCCGTGCGGGATGCCTCGGCCGTAATCGCGGATGAGGGCGGATTTTTCATCCACCGTGATCTCGATTTTCCGCCCGGCGCCCATGAGAAACTCGTCGACGCTGTTGTCTAGGACTTCCTTCACCAGAACGTAAATGCCGTCGTCGTATTGCGTTCCGTCGCCGAGTTTGCCGATGTACATGCCCGGTCTCGTGCGGATGTGCTCTTTCCAGTCGAGACTGCGAACGTGTTCTTCGGTGTATTCGACCATGCCGTTTTTTGAGTTGCCGTGAGCGGCCAATTGCCATCCCCTGTCGCGTATTGATATTCCTGCCCGGCCTCCAAGCAGGTTGGGACGAATAATCAAGATATTGCCCCTCGCCTGAATTGGCCGTCCATATGTTGCTGCTTCGTATCGCTTTTTGCAAGAGTCAAATAAAAAAAATCAACTTGCCAAAATCGACGATGTCATTTATTGCTATCAAAAGTAATATGCCGGAGGTAAAGTAATATGCCGGAGGTATTGAAAATGACTTTCCCAGGGGAAAACCGATCCATTCTTGTTTTGGACAGCGATTCGGATTCGTTGAGCTTTATTCGGAATAATCTTAAAAAAGTCGGTTACGAGATTCTGGCCGCCAGCACCGCTACGGACGCGATGAACATTCTGGCTCAGTCGCCGGTTGATCTGGTTGTGGCCGATGTCAATCATATTTCGGACAATGGAACGAACTTGCGTGAAATTCTGGAAGATGATCCCGATCGGCGCGAACTGCCGTTTCTTTTCATTACAGATGACGACCAGGCCAGGTGTGAGAATCAGTTGCGCGGTTTGCGAACCGGCGTCGAGGATTGCCTGCAAAAACCCTTCGATCCGCTGGCTCTCGTAGCCTACGTTCAGGCCGCCGTAACGCGCTATGAAGTTGTGCGTGAAAGCATGAGGCGCGATGGTTTGACGGGCCTTCTCAATCGGCAGCACCTGGAACATCACATTAAAAAAGAGCTCTATCGCCTGAAGCGATATGACGGCGTCGGAAGCCTGATTACTCTTGAACTGGATGGGCTCGATGAGATCAATAATCAGTACGGTCAGCGGACCGGCGATCTCGCGGTCGTCCATCTTTCATACATTCTCGGCAGCTCGACGAGAGCGACGGATATCGTGGGGCGCCTGGGGGGCGGCGGCTTTTTATTGTATTTCCCCGAGACAAAATTGGAAAATGCCCTAAAAACCGTGAAGAAGCTTCAGGAGAAACTGGAAAAAGCGGATGTGGCGGACATCAATGACAAGCTGACCTTCAGCGCGGGCGTCGTGGAAGCTTTCCGGCACGGCGAGGATTACATGAAGCTTTTCGAAAACGCCAATAAAGCCCTCGGAAAGGCCCGGGAAAACGGCAAGGCAACCGTTCAGGGGTGGGACGCCTAGCCCGTTTTTCTAGACTGCCGCCGATCTACGATTCTAAAGCAAAATGCCGCTTGTAGAGCCGAGAGCATTGCCCCGTTAATTCCAGGGCGCGTTCCGCCAGGTCCGCTCCTACGGTTCCCAGGCCGCAGGCCGGGCTGATGAGGCTTTGCGCGACGACGATTTCTTTATCGATCCCAAGGGAGGAAATCGCCTCGACCTGGCGGATCAGCATGGCCGATAATTCTTCGGCGGTTAAGGAAAAAACTTTTTCATCGGTCGGGACGACGCCAAATGCGATTCGGCCTCCTCGTGCGTAGAATTCCTTCAACTCCTTCGGATATATCAAGAGGTTATCGAAAAAGCCGAAAGCGTCGAAACTCAAAATGTCGATACCGGCGTTGAGGATCAAAGACCAGTCCGTGTTGGCGCAGCAGTGAATGCCCACAACGGCGCCGCTTTTTTGAATCTCCCCGACCGTTTCCGATAGAATCTTTGCAATCTGATCGTAACTCAACTGGACGAAGGCGCTTCCAAAACCCGACAGCCCGGGTTCGTCGATAAAGATGATGACTTCATCGGCGTAATTCCTGAGTTGATGGTATTGCCAGACGGCCTTGGCGACGGCGCCCTTGACGAGAACATCCTGGAAATCCGGATCGTATGCCACAAGTCGCCCGTTTTCATCTTCCGCCGACAGAGCGAAGGAGGCCGGTCCCGTGATGTGGCCTTTGACGGCCGGAAAATGTTTGCCCCGCAGCAAGCGCAGCAGGCTGTGCAGGCCGGCGGCGTGTTTTTCGGAAATGGCGAAGGATTCGATATCGCCGGAGATGACTTTTTCGTAAAAATCGGCCAGCTCATCCCGGCGCGATTCGGTGAGAAAACGAAGCTTCTGTTTTTCGACGTCCAGCGCGCACGCCGGCAGGCCTTCGCAATATTGCGCGTAGAAAGTTTCCAGGTAATGAAGTTTCGGCAGTTGCGGCCAGAAGGGTATGCCGTCGAATTTATCGAGAATGTATCCGACGATTGCATTCGCGTCGGTATGGGGCAGGCTTCCAATGGCGCAGGCTGTGCCGTTCACTTGTTTTCCCTCGTCGCGAAAGTATGGCTTTTCGCCGTAATGAATCAAAGCGGTTTTCACGCAGCCACATTACCCGAAGCGGGCGCTGATTTGAAGACGTTTACTCCCTGGTTTACACTTCGGGGCCGCCCAATTTACTTCTTGGCATCAGTCAAGATTTTATGTAAGCATATCCAAAGCGAAAGCAGAATCAGCATCAGGAAATCAAAGGAGTATTGGACATGGTAAAGGCTCAGGAAGTATTTTTCATTGATGCGACGCCAAAAAAAGTGGCCGCCGCCATGCGCAATTATAAGATGATCGAGGAATCGGAAAAGAGCCGCGAAGCCCTGGAAGTCGAGATCAAGGAACTCAAGAAAGATAAAAACAATCACGAGTTCGAAATTCATACGGTGACTCACGCGCGCGGCGTGACCGGAATCGATAAAAACAAAACGGAAAAAAGTTATTCCCTTCAGAGGTGGGATTTGGACGCCCTTGAAGGTCAGTGGACCTGGCACGGCCCGCACGGCCCCCGCGTGAGCGTTACCGGTTCCAACAAGCTCGAAAAAGACGGCAAACAAACGAAGGTCACGATGACCATGCAAGCCGAAATCGGTATTCCGCTCGTGGGCAAGACCATCGAGAAAAAAGTGGCCCAGGGCTTTAAGGCCGCCTGGCCGGGCTATATCAAAATCGTGGAAAAGTGGTCCAAAAAGAAATAAGAAAACCGCCGTTGACGGCATCCACCGTTAAGCATTCCTATGGCTCATCACTGAGATGACCGGAAAGTATAACCTTCCGGTAAGGATCGGAAACCCTGTCTGGCGTCGCAGCGTATATCGACGGATGATTCGTCGGTGTGAATTTCCATGAAACCTATCGAATCCCATGAAGACGGCAACATTGTAATCTTTGTTTTTCCGTTGGCCTCCATGCACGGATAGTAATGGTAGGAAATCGCGATGCGGCCGCTTTCATCGGGCGCTAGCTCGCTTAATTCGAGGCCGTTTGTGCGCGAGAGGATTTTACCGCCGCCGTAGAGAAAATAATTATGCGTGCGAAGGACCTGAAAAAATGAATAGAACTTATTTTCGTGTATCAGCTCAAAGTTATCATGATGTTTTTCAAGAACTCTTTTTGTCTTATCCGACAAGGCGATGACCCAGCCGATGTTGTAGAGTTCCATTAATTCGTCAAGTTTTTCCTCGGACATCGCCGCCAGATCGTGCGGACCAAGCTGCCCTTCGTACAGATAAGCGTAGTAAAGGATGTTCGCCGACTCCAAAGAAGGAAGCGCCGCCCATTGCCGGTTTATCGTTTTGGCCAGCAGGGAGACGGGCGCAAAAGCCAGGGGTTGATCGCCGGCTTTTCCCGTGGTTTCGATAGCGATGCGCGCGCTTCCGTCCGTGTCCTTAACAATCCAGTGTTCCAACTCCAGGTAGTCCGGCCCCGGTTCGTTGCGAAATGACGGCGTGAAATCCATGGCGACCGCCAATATCCCTTGCGTCGCCGCGATGGACGCCATGATCAGCGCGCGCCGGTTACGCCGAAATATTCCCCGCCGCGCGGGTGCGCGCCGCCGGCCGGCGAGCATGACAATAAACAGGCATGCGGGGACGATGTCCAGAAACCGCATGGCGGTCATGAGTCGTCCGAAAAGGGTAAAACTTAAAGCGGCGGCGAGCAGCGTGCAAAGGGCGGCGAATAAATAGAGATAGCCGAAGCTGTTTTTGCGAAACCGGCGCCAGGGGCGCGCGGCGATTGTCGCGATCATGGCCGAAAGAGTCAGGGGGTGCAAAAGGGTAATCAGGATCAGAAGAAAGGCTTTAAAGCGGAGCCATTCGATATTTGTATAATTCAAAATGACATCGTGAAAAGGGATGACTTCCCATTGAAATTTCAAAAATGGGATCAACCAGGGAAGTGAAGCCAGCCAAACGATTCCGACGGCCATGACAAGGCTCGGGAAATTTTTCGCTTTAAGATAAATGTCCCTTCTTTGAATGACGTGCAGCAAAGAGGCCAGGGCCAGAAGGCCGGCCTGGAGAATGTGCCAATACACTAAAAGAGCGCCCGCGGCGCCGACCAGGAGCATCGCGGCATAAGGTCTCAGGCCGCGTTTCGCATCCGAGGAAAATAAAACGGCGGACACGTAGAGGACAATCGGCGTGGCCGTATAAAACATGCCCATGCTGGCGTGAATGGAGCGGTAGCGCAGGGAATAGAAGTTCATGACCGCATCCAAGGCCATGACGGCGGCGGATTGCGTGACCGATAGACCGAACCGGCGGGCGCTTAAGTAGATCAGCCACGGAAAAGCGACGAAAAATATCGCAATAAGGAGTTTGAGGATGATCGTCGCGGGCAGGCCGGTTGCGGCGCAAAGAACGGCAAGAAGTCCGTAGGCAATGGTCGATCCGCCCGGATTGATGAGCAGGCCGGCCGCGAAGTTCGGATCATAACCCCAGAATGCGCCTTGATCCTTCAGCAAATCCGAGGCGATTTCCGATGTGTAAAAGTATTTGGGATAATTTTCCTGGTACAAAGGAGCGTCGGAAAAATACTCCCACGAACCGATGCGCATCAGAAAAACAACGACGCAGGCAATCCACACCGATAAAGGGACCAGGGCGGCGTAGCGTCCGTTCGTTCTCCTTCCCGAAGGAGTTTTTTGCTTACTCGGCGGCATCGCCCGTTTGCCCTTTCGCCAGTCCCCGGACGGCTTCGTCGATGTTCACGAGAAACACGCCGGAGGTCGTATGAACATAAAGTCGGTCGCCATGGGGACCCATTTGCGGATGCCGGACCAGAGGGCCGACTTCGATTTTTCCGATGGTTTTTGATTCGTCCACGTTAAAAACCCTGAGATAGCCGTTGTAGAATTCCGATGCGAACAGGAGCCGGCGCTTGTGATCGAAGGTCAGGTTTCTGGCCCCGATCCCTATGGGAATTCGTTTGACGACCTTTAGCGCCTCCATGTCGTATATGATCAGTTCGCCGGTGACGCCCGAGGTCAGATAGATCAGGCCGGTTTCGGGATCAATTTCTATAACACCGGCATAAGCTTTGGGGACGAATCCGCGGCGCTCGATTTCCAGGGTGTATTCGTCTCCCTGGAAAATATGCCACCCGTCCAGGGCCGTGGCCCCCATGAAATATTTATTGCGGCCGGGATCCAGAATGACGTCGAAAATGACGCATCCTTCGTCCACGAAGGGCGAGTAGACAGGCTCGTCCGGATTGTCCAGATCGAAACGGGCGATGCGTTTGCCGTGATCCTGGGCGGCGAATAAAAAGCGCTTTTTCGCGTCTACGCGAAGCATGTTGTAAAGCCCGCCCTCAAGCTCGATGCGGCGAAGAATCCTGAAAGGCCCGGAGCTTAGTTGAAAGAGACATCGCCACCCGCCCACGTAAATCGTTTCGGGATTCCGAGGATCGTACTGGGCCATGTCTCCGGCCCGTGTCCGGATATGGATGCGCTCGATTTGCGGCTTGTCGCCCATAAGTGATTCGGGATTGAACAGATAAAAATATTCATTGGGATCGTGCGGTCCCAGGACAATGGAATCGCCCAGAGGCGCCGCGAACATATAGTGGTTTCCCAATTGTTCGTATGCCGCCGATTCGTAGGAATAAAGGAGACTCACTCCCGGCTGGTCGGTGATTCTCGGTACGCTTTGCGTGTCTATTCCTTGCATACGCGCATAAAGCAGCGGGAAGGCTATGGACGTGTATGCGAAAAACACGATCGGCGCGGCCCCGAAAAGTGCGAAGGCGCGGCGGCGGAAAAGGATCGCGTATCCAAAAGCCGCGAGAAGCAGGTATGAAACGATGACCCAAGGCGATCTGTCCGGACAGCGCGAGTCGATCCAGAAAAACAAAGGCGCCAGCGCGAGCAGGTGAAGCCCGAAAAACAATCGTAATCGGCGATATTTTTTCCACGCGAAAACCGGAAGCGCCCATCCGAAAAATACGGCGGGAATCCAGGGATCCATGGGAAAGAGGGATATATAGGTGACGAAAACCAGATAGGCCGTGAGGATCGAGTAATACAATCCCGTGGCAAACCAGAAAAATCTCCCGGCTTTTTGCCTTAAAAAATCCTTGAAGGCGACCATGGCCGTGATGACGGCGATAAAAGGCATAAGGAGTATGGGGTTCTGTTGCGCGATATGCACGCCGTATTCGGGAAGGAAATGGAATCCGTAGATAAGATGCGCGAAGGCGACGACCGCAATCTTGTCCGCAATTCCAAGATCGAAAAATGTTTGTCGCCTGGCAGTTAACGGCATGTGCGAATTTTACCCCGGTTGCGACAAAAAAGGCATGGGATCGACCATGCTTTTCACCGCTTATGTTTCGTTTTTATCCACCGTCCAATTATTTATTGCAATGAAAATCGGGAGAAAAAGTCTGGCGCTGTGGTAAACGATGGGTCCTGCAAACGGCGCGATCATCGGAATATCCATGTCGGGATCGCCCTGCCGGTTTTCAATTTTGTCCGGATCGATGGCGAAAATCCCAGCCGCGGTGCGGATGATCAACTCGTTTCCGTCCCGGGACAAATTGGCGCGCCGGGCGATAGGCCCCACGTAAATGCTGTTGATGACCGCCAGGCTGTCCGTGTCAAGCACGAAAACTTTCCCGGCGAAATAATTGACGGCGTAAAGCCTGCGGCGTTTCGGATCGAAAGTTAAATCCCGGATGCTCGTCCCTAAAGGGATTCGGGCTTTGATCGACAGATCGCGAAGATCGCAGACGATGAGTTCGCCGGTGAGATATGAAGAAGCAAAAAGCACGCGATTTTCGGCATCGATCTCCGTCATGAAGCAAAGAGCGTCTTTTAAAGGCGCCCGGCGCGTGTAGGCCAGAGTCTCAACGTCGCCTTCGACAATCCATGAACCGCCGAAACTCAAAGGAGCGAAGTAGAACTTTTTTCGCGCCGGATCGACGGCGACGTTAAAGAACCATTCCCACGGGCCGAGGGCTTTGGAATATGCGACATCGGCAAGATTGTCGAGCGCAAAACGTATCACGTTTTGCGCGTTGTCCTGGCTGGCGAACACGTATCCGTTGACGGGATCGACGCGGATGAAATTGATGACCTTGGATTGGGCGCTGATTTTCTCGGCGATTTTGAAAGGCTCGTGGAGCACTTTGTAAAGTTTGCCGACGCCTCCGGCGAGAAGGGCGCCGGGCTCATCGGGAAGATAGGCGGCCATATCTCCTCCCCGGCTTCCGATATAAAGATTCCTGACGTCCGGGCGTTTGAGGGCGGGCTTGTCGGGAATCAGCGTGAGATCGTCTCTCCCATTGTTCGGCCCGATGAGAATATCATTTTCAAATCTCGCCGCGAACATATGTTTGTGTCCGACGCGGCCCGCCGTCGGAGATTTTGGGTCGTAGGAATAAATGAGCCGCACGCTTTGGTTGTTTGAAATCCTCGCGGCCTGATCCGGATAAATGGCGTCGTAGCGAAGGTAAGCGAAGCAATAAACGAGGGTTGTCGCCGTGAGACACAAAACGGCGACGGGACTGAAATATGCGAGAAGGGATTTGCGGCGCCTGAGCAGTTCACAAAAAACAAGGTAGACGATGAAGATAAAGGCGAAAATATATCGGCTCATTCCGGGAGCGTGCGCAAGCACCGAATAAAACAAAATCGCGCACCCTGCGATATGCGCCAACAGATAACGCCCGCTTGTATCCAGCTTCGCCGCCGTGAAAATCAGCGCGCACCAGGCGATGATGACGCCGACAACGGCGACCGAACCCGTGGAAACCAGGATGAATATCAACCACAGGTAGGCGAAGGCCGGGATATAAAAAAGCAGTGCGGGGATGAATGTCAGCAGCCTGCTTTTCTTCCGAAGGGCTGACTTGAACATGGCGGCGGCTATAGCGGTGAGAATGAAAGCAGGAATAACGCACTTCGCGCGGCTTAAGACCTGGACGATAAGGCTGGGGAAAGCCGGCGCGCCTATTAGCGCCATTGTGAAGATAAAGGCCAGTAGTTTTTCAAAAGAAGTCAGATCGCCGAAAAGGGGGATGTCTTCGCGGCCGGCGGCAAAGTCCCGGATTGCTTTTAGCGCTTTGTTCAAGGCGTCTACCACGGGTAATGCAAAAGGGTAATTCTTCAAAGGCGATGTTAGGGCAGCATCGAGCCGCGCGCAACTCAATCGGCGCTGATGTTTTCCGTTGATAAAGCTTTGTGTGCGGGATTTTCGCGGGCGGAAATTATAGATCGGCAAAAATTCAGAGCCATAGACAGCCCGTCGCGCAGGCCGGAGCGCGTGATGTTGTAAAATATTCTTCTCGGCGTCAGATAGAGCTTAAGCAGGGCGCTTCGTTGTATGCGGATCATTTCGGCGGGGGCGATGTCGCCCACGTGCATGACCGCGGACCCGTACCGGCGCATGGCCCCGAGCTGATCCGTTTCGATACGCAGATTCGACTGCCCCGTAAGAGCTATTTCCCGAAGCCGTGTGCCGGGGTAGGGCTGCGCGATGGATAGGTATGGCTGATCGAGCCAGGGGAGTTTTCGCATAAAGCGAACGGTTTTGCTCATCGTTTCCCGCGTGTCGCCGGGATTGCCGATCATGGCGGTGCCGCGCGTGTCCATCCCGGCTTTTTTCGCCCAGCGAAACGCTTCGACGACGCGGCGCAGATCGAGCTTTTTATTCAGATTGCGCAATACCGTTTCGTCCCCGCTTTCGATGCCGAAGTTTATGCGCGTGCATCCGGCGAGGGCCATAAGCTCCAGCGTCTGTTGATCCACGGTATCGGCCCGCGTATCGCCTTCCCATGTCACGAAAAGATTTTCTACGATAAGTTTTTCGCATATGGCCCGAATGTGCTTTTTGCTTAAAGTCAGAACGTCATCGACAAATACAATGTGACGGACGGGCGAGGATTCGGCGGCCTGCCTTATCTCCGATACGACGCGCTCCGGGCTTCGGTAACGGACCTTTGTCCCCGTGAGGCGATGAATGCCGCAAAACACGCAATTGTACGGGCACCCTCGGCTTGTGATCATGGTGCGGGCCGGAGTCGGGCCTTTGCCCTTGACGCTCCATGTGTAATTTCTGAAATCAATTCCGGGATATGCGGGATCGGGTATGGCGTCCAGATCGGTTATGCGCGGCGGCAGGGCGTTCCCGTCGCCGAATGGCGTGTCTTGTGAGATGAGGCCCTCGACATCCGGCGTGACGCCCGAGGAAATTTGCTTTAACAGGCGCGGCAGCGTGATTTCCGATTCCCCGGCCAGGGCGTAATCCACGTGCGGGCAATCGGTCAGGAATTTTCCGCCGGTCAAAGACACGTGCGGGCCTCCCGCGATAAGCGTCGCGCCTTGACCTTTTAAGTATTCGGCGATTTTCGCGACCGCCGGAAATACGGGGGACGTGATCGTTAATCCGACAACGTCCGGATTGAACTGCGAATAAATTTTATCGAGCGCGTCGGTCGTGCGGGGATGGAATTCGAGGTCGCGGATCAACACTTCGCGCCCGGCCGCGATCAGCGAAGAAGCCAGGTAGCCCAGGTTGAGCGGCGGATTGAGGTTCAGCGATCTGGTCAGACGCCGGTAGCTTCCGTACAGTTCGCCCCAGGGCGGCGCCAGAAGCAAAACCTTCATTTCAAATCACCCGGCAGTTTTGCCATGGGGGAAAAACGCAGCGCCAAAAGCGATGCGTACTCGATACCCATCTTCAAGACCTTGAAGCTGCTGACGCCGGCCTGGCGGTAGCGGTAAATCGTGGGAGTCTCGCCGACGCGGGCGCCGCTTCGATGGGCCTTGATCGTCATTTCCGGCGATAGCGTGAAGTCCCGGTATTTCAGATTGAGGGCGAAAAAAAGCTCGCGTCTCATGCCCCTGAATGCATTGGTGACGTCGTGAACCGGGATGCCGAACCAACGCGATGCGATGCGTGAATAGGAGTGGGACAGAAAGGATTTCCAGCCGAGCAAACCACCGTAACTTCCCTGAGGCATGGCCCGCGATGCGATGACCAGGTCGTTTCCTTCGCGGAGTTTGTCGTAAATGGCGGCGATATCCGAAAGCCTGTCGGACAAGTCGGCCATGGCCCAGAAAAGAAAACGGCCCCGGGATTGCGACGCGCCGTGCATAATGGCGCCGCCCATGCCCATGTTTTCCGACGCGGGAACGACGCGCAGGAACTCCAATCTATTTGCTATTTCTTCGAGATATTCGCGGCTGCCGTCCGTGCTGTAATCATCGACGGCGATGACTTCGAAAGATGCCCTCAAGGATTTTTCGAGACTTTCGATTTCCTCAAAAAGCGCGGGAAGATTTTCGCGCTCGTTGTATACCGGAATGATGACGGATATTTCTCTTGCCGCTTCGAAAGACATGAACCTAAATTAGCCTTCATTTGCCTGTTTGGGAAAGCCCGAATAAAACACAAACGGCGATTTCCATCTTGGGCGATGAAAAGCGCCGCTTGGATAAGTTCCGAATTTAATCAGCTGTCATACCACGTGGGTTTCCACAGCTCGCTGGCGGCGGAAAAGCCACGGAACGTGCGCCGCCGGGTGATGGCGTGCCAGAGATCGAGAACGACCACGCGGCCCATGGAAAACAGGAACCACCAGTGAAGCCTGCGGCGAATGGGAATCCGCGAGAACATGCCCATGAGGTATCGATGGGGTTGTTTCTGCACGAAATCCAACGTGATTTTTTCCGTATATCTGGCCACTTCATCCCGGGAAATATCGCTTGTCCGCAGGACGGGCTGGAACATGTCGTACTTGGAAAAATCCTTCGTTTCGACCAGCGGAGTATCCTTGTACTGCTCCCAAAGGCTGGTGCCGGGGTAGGGCATCATGGGATGAAACGCCGCAAAATCCAGATGCAGGGAACGCACGTATTTTCCCAGGTTCATCAGTTTTTCCTTCGTGTCCGTCGGGATGCCCGTGACGAAGGTCGCCTGCCTGAAAACGGTCGGATATTTCCTTTCCAGGAGGTGGCAGGTTTCCTTGAGGATATCGAAGGTCGAGCCGGTTTTGCCGATGAGGTCCAGATCCTCGTCCTCGTTGCGCTCTCCGCCCATGAGGGCATGGGAAAATCCGGCCTTGACCATTTTTTCCAGCACGCCGGCCTTTTCCTGTTCCAGAAGTTTGTCCGGCCTCACGAAGGCCCACCAGCCGAGTTTGTATCCTCTGCTGATGATGGCGTCCGAAAGCTGCTCCATAAAACGCGTGTCGTAATTCCAGGTGCCTTCGGCCCAGAAGAGGTAGCGGACGTTGTGTTGGTTATAAAGAAGATCGATTTCTTCCATGATCCGGTCGATGCTTTTGGACCGGAAGGTCGGCTGAACGCCCATTTCCCCGTCGTCCGTCACGTAATGCTGACCCTCCAGCGCCGCCCAGGAACAGAAGCGGCATTTGTAGGGGCAGCCCCGATTGCCCTGGATGGTCGCGGCCCTGGGCCAGAGTTTTCCGAAAGGCGAATAGAGTTCCAGTTTCGTCAGGTCATAAGCCGGGATCGGCAGCTTGTCCAAAGGATCGATCAGGGGCATGGGAGCCGTTTGCGCCACGTCGTCGCCGACGCGATAAGCCAGGCTGCCCACATCTTTCAAATCGCCCCCGTCGCGCAGAGTTTCCAACAGCTTCTTGAAAGCTTCTTCGCCTTCCCAGCGGACGATGTAATCCAGGGACGGGTAGTTTTCCAGGGAATACTCCGGCATGTGGGAATGGAAGTGCCCCCCCGCCACGGTGACGATATTGGGATTGACCTCCTTGGCCAGTTTCACGGCGCGCATTCCTTCGGCCATGTAGCAGATCATGTCGCCCACGCCGAATACGTCCGGCTGTATTTCCTCGATCTTTTTGCGCAGGGATTTCCAGCCGATACGTTCCGGGCAGCAGTCGAGAATAATGGGCTCGACGCCCTGCATATTTTCGCGCAAGTAACCGGCGATGCACGGCAGACCCAGAGGGAGCAGAAAATTGTCCGACTCGTTGATGATCGGCCACATGTATCCGGGAGGTCTGACGAGAAGAACCTTGATGTGGTCTTTGCCTGAAAGCGGGTTAGATGATTTCACGGCTCTGTATCCTCCAGTTATGTAAAAAAGCGAAGCGCTCGAGCATGATGCCCAGCAGGCGGGCATCCCAGGCGCTGGCGAGGTAGCTCATATAACACAAAGAAGCGATAGGCTTGGGAGCGGGGCAATTCGCGCAATCCAGATGCGGGTCGAGGATGCCGTCCATGTGCTTCTCACGCAGGTCGGACATCATTTCGGAACTCCAAAAATCCAGGGGGCTCATGTCCCGGGCGTTGGCCATGGCCTTGGAATGCAAAGGGGAAATTCTGCACGGGAAATATCCCCCGTCCGCGTCGATATATAAAGGGCCCTGCCAGAGGTGAATGCATAATTTGTTGCCGGCGTCAGCCCAACGGCGGTTGTCGTCCGGGCACCAGCCCAGGTAGCCGAATTCATCCTGCGTGATTTTGATGGAGTTTATGCCCGGCTCGCGCCTCCATCGATTGGCCACGCATCCGATTTCCTGCATGGTCTGGGGATTGCGTATGGTCTGGATGGTGACGTGCACCGGGGCACGCAGCCGCTGTTTGATGGTGAGGAAATTTTCCACATTTCGAATCACGCGGCCGTAATGCGCTCCGCCATGCAGCCGGCGATAGGTGTCGGGCTGCGTGGTGCTGATGGTGAACGTGATGGCCGACAAACCGGCCCTTACCAGTTGAAGCGCTCTATCCTCGTCCAGCAGGGTCGCGTTCGTCGCCACGTGCGTGGCAATGCCGTAATCGCTGCAAAGCCTGATTCTCTCGTCCAGGTCCGTGTCGAGCAGCGGTTCGCCCAGCAGGTAAAGGTGCACGAAGTCCACATCACGATGGGATTTGTGAATGATGTCCTGGAACATATCCATGGGCATTTGCCGGTCCGGCCGCTCGATGTGCGTGCGCGGGCAGGTCAGGCATCGGTGGTTGCACGCCGACGTGGTTTCGATATTCAGGACCGTGGGACTGCTTAAGACGTGTTTGCTGCGGCGCAGATTCGCGCTCATCTGACGCAGACGCGCCGCTTTGGCTCTGACAAGCTTATCTAGCGCAATCATCGTCATGAAAATGCACCCTTGGCGACTTGACACTTTACAAAGCTACGATAGCCTTATTTATGGGCCTGATCAAGACGCAATTTGCATATCCGTTTTGAAAAACCGCAACGTTTTTAGGTGAAAAGCATGGCAGGCAAAGAAGCGAAAATTCTGTTGGTCAATCCTCCCGCGCGGCAGCAGGTTTTTCGCGACTGTTATTGCAGCGACATCACCAAGGGGCCTTTTTTCATACACCCCCTGGATTTGCAGGCGCAGTCCGGGTATTTCGACAAGGCGGGATATGAAATCGACTTTATCGACGGCGTCGTCGAAAATGCGAAATTCCCGGATGTATTGCGCCGAATTCGGGCCTTTGACCCTGACGTCATCCTTTCGATGATCGCCGAAGCCGTTTATGAAAATGACAGGGAGTTTGTGGGTGAAATGATCGCTGGTAATCCGCGGGCAAAGTGCTTTTTATCCGGTGATATCGCGCGTTATCGTGCGCGCAAGGTTTTTGACGACCTGCCGGAAGTCGAGGGCGTCCTGATGGATTTTTCCTCACCGGCCCTGCTTGATTATCTCAACGGCCGAAGTTCCGCCGAATTGGCGACGAAGGGCAATGATCTCGAACCGAAGCTCAAAAAAGGCTTCTATGCGCATCCGCCGGCATCGCGCAAGTTTGCCCGAAAATACAATTACCGCCTGCCGTTTTTCAAAAAATCCCGATATTACAGCCTGCTGACCACGTACGGGTGCCCGTTTCAGTGTTCCTACTGCAATGTGCATGAGGTCGGCTACGCAAAGCGTGAAATCGATTCCGTGATCGAGGAAATGAAATCGGCGGCAAGCATGGGCTATCGCAGCCTGTATATGCGCGATCCGACTTTTATGCTGGATAAAAAGCATACGTTCGAGTTGTTCGATGCGTGGCGTAAAGAAAACATGAGCTTTGAGTGGATCGCCTATACGCGGCCGGACGTTGTGGATGAGGAGAGCATTTGCGCCGCCGCGCGGATGGGATGCGGGGCTTTGCTTTTCGGCGTCGAGACCTTCGATGAAAAAAGCCTCAAGGACATGTCGCGCGCAATGAGTTACGACAAGATCGTTCAGGCGTTTCGGCTGGCGGCGAAATACGGCGTCGATACGGCGGCGTTCATCCTTATCGGCATGGGGCAGCCGCCGGATGACGGCGTCGCCGGACTCGATGATTATCAAAAGCGCCTGACCGCGTTTCTCGATTTGCTCGATCCCGCTTACATCTCCCTCAACGTGTTTCACGAGCGGCCGGGAGTGAACTCGGACATGCCCGTTCTGCGGGCCATGGATGATCGCCGTCAGGACTTGAGAATCCTGGCGGCGCGGATCAACGGGCGTTTTTATCTGCATCCGAAGCGCATTTTACGGCATTTGCGCCGCCTTTTTTATCCGGGGCAATGGGGATTGTTGTTGAAAATCGCCGGTCGTCTTATACTTCGTCGACGATGAAGAAATACGATATCCTACTTATCAAAGCTCCCCTGGTCCGATTTGGTTTCAATATCAGCGGCGTCTATCCCCTGCCGCATCTGGGCCTGGGCTATTTGGGAAGCCTGCTGCAAGAAGCGGGATACAAAGTCGGCTATATCGACGCGCAGATTCCGCAAGAAAATCCGGAGCGCAATCCCGACGCGCTGGCCGAGGCGGATGTCTATGCGCTGACCGCGAAAGTGACCAACATCGCTCCCACGCACCGCACCGCGGAAATCATCCGAAACAGAAACCCCGGCGCCCGAATTATTTTGGGCGGTCCCTGCGACGCTTTCAGCGCCGAATCGATTTTCGATCAATTTCCGGCTTTCGACATTCTGGGCCGGGGCGAGGGCGAGAATATCATCCTCCCGCTGATGGAAGCCCTGACGGCGGGAAAGAAAACCGAAGAACTCGCCGATCTGCCGGGATTGGCTTTAAGGACCGAAAAGGGCGTCGTCAACACGCCCCCGGCAAAGCCGGCGGATCTCGGGAAAGAGTTGTATCCCCTTCGCAGCCTCTGGAGAGGCAAACCATACCGGCTGACTCGCATGCATCCGCCGTACGGCGTGTATTCCCCGACGGCGCTGATGGAAACGGCGCGCGGATGCAGCTATCACTGCAACTTCTGCCTCATTTCGCGTTGTTATCGGCATCGACCGGTCCCGTACGTGGTCCGTGAAATCGAGGATCTGATCGCGCGGGAAAATATCCGAGAAATTCACTTCGTCGATCCCACCTTCACGCTGAATGCGCAGCGCACATTCGAGCTTTGCGAGGCTCTGAAAAACCTTTCGCGGCCCGTAAAGTGGAGCTGCAAAACCAGGACCGACTGCGTCACGCCGGAAATGCTCAAGGCCATGGCCGATTCCGGCTGCTATATGATCGCGTACGGGCTTGAGTCGGGTTCGGACAACGTTCTGGGCTGCATGAACAAGCAGGTCGATAGAGACAAAAACTTCGAGGCCCTGGAATGGACGCAAAAGGCCGGCATCCGAAGCCTGGGATATATCCTCGTGGGCTCTTGCGGCGAAACGGACGAGTCGATCGCCCAAACCAATCGCCGCCTGCGCTCGTCCAAAGCGTGGTTCGTCCTTTTCGGGATCAACATGCCGATTCCGGTGGAGCTTCGCAAAGGAAACGACGGCTTGAAAAATGAGATTGCCCTGCTTCGCTATTATTCTTTCGGCGACGCCGGACCGTTTCAAGAAAAAAATTTTTACGGACTGACCAATAAAAAGCTGAATCAGTGGATGATGAAATCCATGGTCGGGTTTTATTTTTATCCCCCTGCTCTATTGCGCATTATCCAGGGTTTCAGTTCCATTCAGGAAGTGTTTCATTACATGGGGGGCGCCTTGCATATGGCGCTGGAAGTCATGAAATACGCGTTTCGAAAAACCATCTTGGGCAGCAGCGAGAACGTTCGTTTTTCAGACGGCGTCAGCGAAAAACCCAAGAGACCCTATATCCGCAATACCCGCGTGGGGATTATTCCGAAAATACGCAAAGCCGAAGTCTGGTTTTTCAAGTCGCCTTTCGGATGGCTTTTCGGATATCTGCAAAAATACCTGGCGAGGGAACTGTATTCCACGGAGGCCGCAAAAATCGTCGACGACTCCTGGAAGGACGCAAAGATCCTCGATGTGGGGTGCGGACACGGGACTTTTCTACTGGAGATCGGAAAGCTGACGCCCTACATGGAAATGACGGGCGTGGACCAATCCCCGAGCCTGATAAGTTTCGCGAAAAAAAGCGCCGGGCGGGAAAAACAGGAGCGAATTCACTTTCACGTCATGGACGCGCACGAACTGACCCTTGAAGATCAAAGTTATGACATCGTGACGTCCACCAGCTCGATATATTTATGGCACGATCCCGTGAAGGCCCTCAATGAAATCCACCGCGTTCTGAAGCCCGGCGCCAGGACGTTTATCTGCGACCAGATACGGGCCGGCAGCCCCGGGCACGTCTATCAATCCTGGGTCAAGCAGAAGATTTACGGATTCGGCATTCCCGCTTATACCAATGAAGAACTCATCTCGTTTTTCGAGCAGAGCGACTTCGAATCCTATCGCTACTGGCATTCGAATACGGTCATCTGGTTCGAAGCAAAGAAAACGTAAACCGAAAATAGTCTGGGCGACGCTCCGCTGATTTTGCGCCAAATGAATAAACATCTTTTACACTCCCCGGTTTAAATCGTAAGATAAAAATGCTTATGCCCCGGTATCTTTGTCGGTTTAGAGGATTGGATGCGAAAATCACCGTATGCTGCTTTGAAAGCGTTCGTATGGGTCTATCTTTTTATCAGCGCCCTGGTTCTGTGCATCTTTAAATTAAAGCTGTTTGATCTCGGCAATCGTGAATTATTGATTTTCATCAACACGAATCTGCTGCTGACTTCGGCGCTTGCGGTCGCCTGCGTGACGCAGGTGCTGCGCCGCGCCGTTCTGGACGATGTCGGCAGAGAATACTGGAAGATTCTCCTTGTCGCCCTTGGTCTGTTGTTCGCCACGGAACTCGCAGGAGCCATTGAAGAATGGCTGGATATGTCAAGCGGGGAGAGTATGGCCATATCCTCGATGATCGGGCTTCCCGCGCGGCTGGCCCTGATATACCTGGCCATGCGCGTGATCGTGTCCAGCCAGATCAGCACCTGGATCGGCTGGCTTCAGGCGCTTTTGCCGTGGATTTTCATCATTTCATTCAGCCTCTTCGCCTTGTACTTCGTAATCCTGCCCATGCAACGGGAACATGGATCGATTGACGAGGTCATCGGCCCGATTTTCATGGTGTTCGCCGGGCTCGTGGTCGTGATTTTCATGACGGCGGCTTTGGCGGGCAGGCGCATCGGGGATCCGGATAAAACCCTCGCCTATTTCTGGCCCCTGGCGGGAATGGTGGGATACATGGTGACCGATGTGATGTACTATTGTCACATGGCCATGCACATCGAGACCTTCGTGTTGTGGGAGTTCGGATTTTTCGCGGGATTCCTTTTTTCGGCTTACGGAGCGCTCCTCATGCTCGACGATAAAAGGGCGGCCATATAGATGAAACATCCCGCGGGCGTTATCTTTACTCGGCTTTAATCGCAGATGGCTTTGAATCTCGATAAACCGTTGTCAGGAAAAGTCGAGCGTGCAAGCGTTTTCGTCTCGATGCTGCTGGCCTGCGCCGCCGCCTTTGCGCTTTGGTCGTGGTGGACGTCCTTTGATTCGCCGAGCATTTATCCTCGGCCTCATCCCGTCATGTGGGATGTGGTCAGCCTGAATCTGCGTGCCGAGGGCGTCCCCGCGGGACCGGGCACGCATAACGTGGACGGCAATCCGCTGGTGCGCTTTGCCGCATGGACGATGAGAATGTTCGGCGGGGATTATCGCGCCATTGTCGTCGCGCAGCTTCCGTTTTTATTTTTACTGCTTGCGTCCGCCGGATTTGCGGCGTGGCGGTGGGGCGGGGCGCTCGCGGGCGCCGCCGCTCCCTGGGCGGCGCTGATCGGACCGATGAGCATCGGCCTGTCCGTTTGCCTGGACGACCTGCTCATGCTGCAATCCATGATCACCGCGGCCATGGCGCTGCTGGCCTGGTCCGACGTCGGCAAAAGAGCCTGGCTTGCCGCTTTCATTCCGATCCCGTTGGCTGTCGGAGCGAAGTTTGCCGTTTACTTTTCCAACGCTTTGTTCTTCCTGCTGTTTTTCGCTTGCGGCGCGGGATCTTGGCTTGCCTGGAAAGGGTATGAATGGTTCGGGCGCAAAAAAGCCGAAACTCGGACGGGCGTGTCGCGATCAGTTCCAATTATTCAAGCAGCGGGGATTGTGATGGGAATATTCGCCGCATGGATGCTCGTCAGGACGGTTGATTACGGCGGCCTGGTGGATAGCGCGATGAGTCAGCGCTTTAGTCACTTAAGTTTTTTCAGCAATCCGAAAACGATTCTTTCGGGCCCGGCGATCTGGCGCCGCTCCATGGCCGGGCCGGCTTTGGCCGCAACGGCCGTCATCGCCTTGATTATCGCCCTGGCCGGGAAAAAACGACGGGAAATGATCCCGGCGGCGGGCTGGTTGTTTGTTCCGATGATATTTTTCAGCCTGCTTCCCAAGCGCAATGATTTTTACCTCATAACGGCCGTCCCGGCGACGTACGTGATCATTGCAACGGGTTTGGCGGAATTGAAATTCACGAAAATCAAGGCGGTCGCCATGGTCGCGGCCTTCGCCTTGATGGGCAATTCATGGTTCGCATGGGTTGCCGGCGTTGCTTACGGCGATGAAATCCAGAAACTCGACCCGCTTTTCGAAAATGTGCCCCAACCTTATCTCGTCGCCCCCTTGCGGCCTTCGTATTACGATGTCCCGGAAGTTGCAAAGTTGATTTCCATGCAATGCAGTTCGGATGATACAGCCGTGATATTTGCCGAGGCCGGGAGCTTCGACGGATGGGCGCCTTTTTATATCTGGCATGAAAATCCGAGCCTCGTGGCGGGAGACATCAACGCCTCGAAAATTCCCCAAACGGATTCCATCTGCCTTGTGGGCCGTTTTGATTTGCGTGACGCGAAACCTTACACCGCAAAACAGTTGGCAAGCAAGTTTCGGGAAGCGGCTTGCGCCGATACCGGCATAAATCCGCAGACGCGGCGCCTCGACGAGTTGATGAAAAACGAAGCAGAATATAAACCGATGTTTGCGATCAATTATTGGGGCATTTTTCGGGGGCCGGGCATCCGGGGCCGATGATCGCTGCGACCGCGCCGTGGATGGCGGTTCCCATGCCGCCGGCAAAAAAAAGCGATTCGTTCGTTGAGATAAATTTCGGAGGTCCGTATGTCGTTTGATGCAATCGCCGGTTGGCCCGTTTGGCTGCTCGGCGCCGTCGCAAGTCTCGCCGCCGGCCTGGCGACGGGCGTCGGGGCTTTGCCCGTATTGTTTACGAAAAAAATTTCCCAGCGCACGCAGGATGTCATGATGGGCTTCGGCGCGGGGGTCATGCTGGCGGCTACATCCTTTTCTCTTATCGTTCCGGCGGTGGACGCCGTGGGCGGAGGCTGGGGCGGGGCGTTCACCGTCGGCGCGGGAATGATTCTCGGCGGTCTGTTTCTGTGGGCCAGCGACAAATATTCGCCGCATGAGCATTTCATTAAAGGCCCTGAGGGCGCCGACGCGAACAAGCTCAAGCGAATCTGGCTTTTTGTCATCGCCATCACGCTGCATAATTTTCCGGAAGGATTAGCCGTGGGCGTCGGTTTCGGCGGCGGCGATATTCAAAACGGAATGACGCTGGCCATCGGCATCGGATTGCAGAATATGCCTGAAGGCCTGGTCGTGGCTCTGGCGCTTCTGACGCTGAAATATTCCATGAAGTATGCCCTGGGAGTCGCTTTATTGACGGGTCTCGTGGAGCCCGTCGGAGGAATTCTCGGCGCGGGGATCGTGTCGGTTTCGCAACCGATTTTGCCCTGGGGCCTGGCTTTTGCCGCGGGCGCCATGCTTTTTGTCATCAGCGATGAGATCATCCCCGAATCCCACAGAAAAGGCTTCGAGAAAGAAGCCACTTTCGGAGTCATGGCGGGTTTCGTGGTCATGATGCTTTTAGACGTCGGCCTGGGGTGAGGAAACCATGCGTCGGATCATCATCAATTATTATTGATTTGGGATTTGAATTTGCAGATGATCCACGGTGGGAAGCGGCCGATTTCCATGCCTTCCGTACAAGTCGATTCTTGATTTTCCATATATTCCACGCGGTGGATGGCGCTGTATTTTTCCGGCGGCGGGAACCAGACGGGATTTCGTTCATAAAGCTTCAGTTGCAGCAGTCCGCAATATTTTTCAAATTCGCCCGCCGATTGAATGGACCACGGAGAAACCTTCAGATCGGTAAAAAATCGCTCGATTTTTAGAAACTCTTCGGGCGTTTGTTGCTTTTCGATGTGCGGTATGGCTGCGTCTATATTGACGGCCGAAATACAAATCACGAAAGCCGCCGCGGCGTACTTTTGCCGCCTGATCGGAATACTCTGTAACGCAAGAGAAATCGCGCCCGCCGCCGGAATCATAGCCAGGGAAATCGGCGCGATGAAATACTTTATGTCCCGAGGCGGCAGGCCGATGGAAGAAACCGAAACGACGACAAGGACCAGAAATAAAGCAATAAAAAGCGAAAAGCGCCGTGGTTTTACGAAGACCAATCCGATGGTCGCCAGTATGGCCAGCGGCCATGTCAGCGCGTTGAAAAACGTGTGAAACCACGCAGCGAACGACCAGGACATTCCCTGTTCGGCGATCATGTGGAAGCTGAATAGCGGATCGCCCGTCGCCAGCCAATGTCCGATCAACCACGTTGCGGGAAACGCGGACGCGCACGAAGCGAAAAGGATCGTTTCCTTCCACCGTCCATCGCGGCTGCGAGATTTTCGCCTTACTTCGAAGGCAAGAAGCGGGATCAAAGCCCACGCCTCAAAACGCAGCGCGCAGGCCGCCGTCAGCGATAACCCGGCAATTGCCACATATGGTTTGCTCCGCAGTTCTTTCGCCAGAATCGCAAGGCAGGCCAGCAGAAAGAACGTGAAGATTGGCTCGACTTTGGCTAGGGCGGAGTACTGCACAAGCGGCCACTGAAAAGCCAGGAGAATTCCGGCAAAGGCGGTCGCCCGGCGGTCCCGGTTCAACAGCCGATAAGCCAGGAGCATGCCCATTGCGCAGACGGCGACGCCGAAAAATATCGACAGCAAGGGACCGGCGACAAGAGGTTTATGCGTGAGCGCAATGAGGGAACGAAGCATCGCCAGATGCAACGGACCGATCATGGGATAATGTTGGTCCGGCCAGTTTAAGGCAAAGATCAGGCGAAAGTTTTCCTCGCCGTCCAGGACGTGATCCACGGCCAGGAAATACCAGAACCGGACGGCCAAAGCCGACAGCAAAATCGCGACGCAGATCAGGGAATTATTTTGGCGAAGCGGTTTTGGCATCATTGGTCGGCTGCATGCAATGGTACGCCATCGGTTTGTTAATAGCTTCCGATATTAATGGTCACGCCTTCTTCCTGCAAAAGCTTCCTGATGGTTTTGCCGTCCACATCCTGAACTTTCGCGAGGATGTTGTTGAGCATGTCGATGGTCTTGGCCGTTTTTTGCGACATGGCGTCCAGGTTTTTCACGGCGGAAGGAAACGACTCCGACGCATCGGACATGTTCACCACCAGCTTTTTCATTTCGTCTGTCAGCGAAAGATAATTATCCGAAATCTCCTGCGAGATGACGCTCAGATTCGTGATGAGCTGCGTGATGTCGTTGCGCCGGTTGGCGACGATGTATCGGGAATCGGCCAGCAGGCGGTCCATGTTGGCGAGCATGGGCGCCAGGCGCTGCTCGTTTTTTTCGACGGCGCCGTTAAAAGCGCTTAAAAGTTGGCGAAGGTCCGTGATCATGGGACCGAGCTCGCCCTCGTTTTCCTCGATGGCCTTCGCCAGTTCCGAGGCGACTTTGCCGAGGGATTTGCCGATGGGCTCCATGTCGCTTTCCATGCTGGTGAATAGCGGGCCGATCTCGCCGATCACCTGGTCGATTTCCATGGGCGTGACGGTGTTTTCGATCACGGCGCCGTCGGCAAGGAGAGGAGCGTCTTTCGATTGCGGCGATATCTCGATGAACTTTTCGCCCAACAGGCCCTTGGACCTGATGGTCGCCGTGGCGTCGGCGCGGAGTTGGGCCGCCGGGTTCACGCGGAGCGTCATCTTCGCCCTGTTGAAATCCACGGCGATTTTATCCACGGTTCCGATCTTGACTCCGGCGATCATCACCGCGCTGTCTTTGACGATTCCCGAGGCGTTGTCGAACAGGCAATCAATGGCGACGCCCTTGCCGATGTCGATGCTTTTGACCTTGATCGCCATGTAGGCCAGGACGACGGCGCCGGTGAGGATCAGCAGGCCGAGTCCGATTTCCATGCGGAGTTTCTTGCTCATGGGGCTGTCCTTATCCATTTCGTTGGGCTTTGGAAATTTCGCCTGAAAAAGTTTACGACGATAGGATTTTGTGATTCCGCCAGCGTGCGGCGATTCCCGAATTCAACGAGCCGGCCTTCATAGAGCAGGCCGATATTGTCGGAGATTTTAAAAGCGCTGTGGATATCGTGGCTGATGACGATGAACGTGATTCCCAGAGAGGTTTTCAAGTCCATGATCAGATCGTCGATGGAATCCGCCGTGATGGGATCCAGGCCCGACGTCGGCTCATCGAAGATGACGATCTCCGGCTCCATGACGATGGCTCGGGCCAGGCCGACGCGCTTTTTCATGCCGCCGGAAAGGTTGGCGGGCATTTGGGCGCGGATGCCGGGCATCCCCACGGCCTTGAGTTTGTCTTCCACGATTTCGCGGATTTGGGCCTCGCCTTTTTTCGTGTGCCGCTTGAGCGGAAAGGCGACGTTGTCTCCCACGGTCATGGAATCGAAAAGCGCCCCTTCCTGAAAAAGCATCCCGAAGCGTTTGCGTGTTTCGTAAAGCTCGTTTTCGCGCAACTCGTTAAGCGGCTTTTTCAATCCCTTGACGCGCACGCAGCCGGAATCGGGCTTGAGAAGGCCGACGATGTGCTTGATGAGAACGCTTTTGCCGTGGCCGGACGGGCCGATAATGACCGTAGTTTTGCCTTCTTCGAAATGCAGGTTGATTTTTTTCAGCACCTGGTGATCGCCGAAGTTTTTGCAGAGGTTTTCGACTTTGATCATCCGTACATCACCTGCGTCATGTATACGTTGACGATAATGCAACTCAAGGCGGCGGACACGATGGCGCGATTGCCGGCCGCGCCCACGCCTTCCGCGCCCATCTCAGAGTTGAATCCGTAATAGCAGGATAACAGGCATATAAGAAGCCCGAACACGCATCCTTTCACAATGCTGTAGCCGATATCCCATATATCCAGATGCGTAATCACGGCGGTCATGTACGTCGCCGGATCGATCCCCAACTGAAAAACGGAAACGAAATAACCGGACAACATGCAAAAGAAATCGGCGAAGATCACGAGAAGCGGCGCCAGAAAAATGAAGGCGAGAAAGCGCGGAGCGATGATGTACCAGTAAGGATTGACCGCCATGACTTCCATGGCGTCGATCTGCTCCTTGATGCGCATGGTGGCGATTTCCGACGCCATGGTCGCGCCGACTTTCGTGGCCATGCAGATGCCGGCGATGATCGGGGCCATCTCCCGGAAACCGGCCAGGGCCACGAAGATGCCCACCAGAGATTGTCCGCCGATGTTGGCGAAGACGTGATAGCCCTGCAGGGCCACGTTGTTGCCGATGAAAATGGAAATGACGATGAGCATGGGCATGGTTTCGACGCCCACGAAATAGGCCTGACGAAGGGTTTCCTCAAAGACCGGCTTGCGTATGAAGGCGTTGCGAAGGCCTTTGAGCAAAAACAGGCCGATGCTCCCCGTCTCGGCGATAAAATCAATGATGGGTTTGAAAACACGTGTCATTTTACGCCATCTTTTCCGCGACGCTGAAAATAGCCGATGAAAGAAAATAGTTGATAATCAGAAAAATTACGATGGACTCCACGACGGCTTTGTTGGCCGCGCGTCCCACGCCCGCCGCCCCGCCGCTTGCGTGATAACCGCGATAACAGGAAACGATGGCGATGACCGTCCCGAAAATCGTCGCCTTGAGTACGCCGCTGAAGATGTCCTCAAGCTGCACGAAGTCCAGCAGGTTTGCGACGAATATTCCGTGATTCATTCCCTTGATGGGAACGGCGATAAGCCATCCCCCGATAACGCCCACGAAATTCGCGATTGTCGTTAGGATCGGCGCGGCGATAATCAAACCCAGCATGCGCGGCGCTACGAGGTAGGCGAGCGGATTGACGCTCATGACCTCCTGCGCGTCGATCTCCTCGCGGATGCGCATGGCGCCCAGCTCCGCCGCGATGGAGGAACCGGCCTGGGACGCCAGCATAATGGCGGCCATCGCCGGGGTCATCTCCCGGAGCATGGTAATGGCCAGAAGGCTGGATAACAAAGGCTGCGCGGAGAATATGTTGAGGATGTAAAGGCCCTGCATGGCGATGATCATTCCCATCGGAACAACGACGGCGAGCACGGGGACAAGGCAGCGAAACGAAATCCGGTACGTGTGCAAAACTAGTTCCTCGAAAAATAAAGGAAGGTCTTTGAGCGCACGCAGGCAGTTGATGAAAAAAAATCCCATTTTTCCGGTGGTGATCACCGTGTCCGTGACCGGTCTGAAAAGGGATTGGAGGATGTAGGTCCCGCTCATGTGTTTTTTTTCCGCAGGGAGAAAATTTTGTTACAGCGACGATGCAATCGAAACTTTCACATCTTGCGTGATCTGTCCATACGTCAGGCAAAAGGGGCAAGGGGAAAGGGGCAAGGGGAAAGGGGAAAGGGGCAAGGACTTAATTCATGCTTTTCGGTTTTCCCTGAAACGTATAAGACCGACAATCATTCGGGATATTTCAGTCACTTCATGGATCAATGGGCGAATTTGAGATTCCTCAAGATAACCGAGATCGATAATGAGGTAAAGTTGCGCGCGCAGTTCCCCTGCCGATCCTTTGGCGATGTTGAGAAAGTATTTGAACTCATTGAAGGAGTTTCGTTCATGTCCATCAGCAATGTTTGACATAATTGAAACCGCCGCCCTGCAAACCTGATCTTTGCCAAACGTCCAAATCCTCAAAAGGCATTTCTTCTTTCCCCTTTCCCCTGACTCCTTACCCCTTTATGGCTCCTTGCCTTTTTACCGCTCCACAAGCCGCAAGAACTGCCCGAGCGTATGCGCCGGTTTGTAGATGGAGGCCATGTCGTAGCGCGCGTACCAGACCTCCGGGATGTTCGTTCCCAAAAAATCCTCGTCGAACCACGAACCGTCTTCTGTTTGCGTGTCCAGAAGATATTGGATGCCTTTTTCAACCTCTGGGCTGTCGGGGCCGTCCGCAGACATGAGTGCGGTCAAGGCGTAGGCCGTCAGAGCGGCGGTGCTGTCGCCCACGCCCGCGTAATCCGGGTCCAAATATGACCGGGGAGTTTCGCCCCACCCGCCGTCGGCGTTCTGCGCGCTTTTCAGCCATTTCACGGCGACCTTGATGTAATGCTGATCCGGATCTTCGCCGGCCAGGATCAGACCTTTCAGGACTTCCCCCGTGCCATAAACGTAATTGATGCCCCAGCGGCCCCACCACGCGCCGAAGGTCTCCTGTTTCGACTTGATGAATTCAATCGCGCGGGGCAGGGCGGACGGATCGCCGAACTCGCCCGGGTATCCCATGCTGGAAAGCGCCGTGAGAACGCGGCCCGAAAGATCGGCCGTGCTGGTGTCGGACATGAGCCAGGGGGATTCATAGAAGGGAAGCAGCGCTTGCAGGTCCAGCACGTTTTTATCCCACGCCGCCCAGCCGCCGTCGGAATTCTGCATGGTGATGACCCAGTCCATGCCTTTTTGCACGCCGTCCCATATGCCGTCGAGATGATCGTCGCTCAACGAAGACAGGCCGCGCAGTACAATCGCCGTGCAGTCCACGTCCGGGAACCACTCGTTGTAATGCTCGAAACTCCAGCCGCCGGGCGCACCGTCGGGATTCATGTGATGCCAGTCCCCGTAAGTCGTGGTCTGCTTGGACATGAGCCACTCGACGGCTTTTTCAACGGCCGGATCGTTTGATGGCATGCCCGCCGTGCGCAGCACATCGATCACGTATCCCGTATCCTGCACGGGGGAGGTGCTGAATTGCTGGTTGAGGCTGTCGCCGTCGATGTTCTGAAAAGCTTCCACGCCCGCGATGCCCCTGGCGATGACTTCGCTATACGCAGGATCGTCCAGGGATTTGAGCGCCATCAGGCTGTACATGGTGTTGTTGAAAACACCGGACCAGTTGCCGTCGCCTTCCTGTCTTTCGAGGATCCAGTCAACGGCGCGCAGCGTGCAGCATCCCTTACGCGGTGCTCGCTCATGCACGCCTTCCCAGGGATCATTAATGAAGATTTCGGCCACGCCACGGCCTTCGGCAGGGATGACCCGATGATAGCTTTCGGCAATCACGAGGATGGGGATGAGCATGGCGTGGTGATAGCCGATCATGTACAGCGCGTCTTCAGCGATCATGGCGGTGGTGTTCACCGGTGGAAAGGCGTTCCACGGCCGCTGCCCGAAAAGAGCCAGCGTCATGTTCGGCAGTTCGCTCACCAGTTCGGCGCCGCCGCTTGACAGTATCCACTGCCGCGCATTTGCCATGACCGGGTCGTCGGCGGGCATCCCGGCCAGTTTGCACGCCAGGTAGTCCAGAACGGTGATGTCCAAAACGCCCGGACCGCCGGGATATCCGTTCCACGATCCGTCGTCCTGCTGATTTCCCAAGATATAATTGAGAGCCTTTTGCTGCCGGCTTTCGTCGACCTGCTCTAAATATTGCATGAGGATCACGTAATACGCGGTCACGGACGTGTCGGTGATGAACTTGCCTTCCCAGTAGCCGCTTTCATCCTGCGCGATGAGCAGATACTCCACCGATTTATCCAGCGCGTCGCGCACTTCGGAAAAATCATCCTCAATGGCGACGGTCTCGTCGGCAACATCGCTGCCGTCCTTGTGGCACGCGCACAAAGCGGCAAGGCAGCAAAGGATAATCAAAACGGTCATCAGGTAAAAACGATTTTGCATCGTGATATCTCCACACAATTTCAATTGATAATACATCATGGAAGTAATTTTTGTCAGTCGTCATGGCTGTAATTCTGATTCGCATGTTAAAGATAAGCGAATAATGTTCCGATGAAATAATGAAGCGATAACCTGTCGTTTTCATGCAGGTTTGGTTTTAAAAATCGGGAGGTAGCGATGAGGATAAAAAGTTTTTGGCTTATTTCGCTGTTGCTTTGCGCGTCGCTGATTGTTTTATCGTGCGGCGATGACGATGACGATGATGACAACGACGACGATGCCGCGGATGACGACGCGGACGACGACGCGGACGATGACGCGGATGATGATGACGACGCGGCGGTGGAAGAGGCGTTTCCCATGGGCCTGGCGGTGGCGTCGCCGCTGGCGTTCGTGGAAAGCGGCAAAGGAAATCTCAAGGCGGGTCAGTGGGAATCGGCTTTCACGTGGGCGACGAAGCGCATCGAATCGCTGCTCAACGGAAATCTGCCGCTCAACGACGCATTCGTGCCCGAGTCGTTTTACATGCTTCCGTTCGACGCCGTGTGCTACGGCCCCAACCTGATGTACGAGGATCATCCCGACGGGGCGATTCCCAATAACGGCGATCTGCCTACAGGCGATCTGGGCATCTGGCTTGAGGTGGACGACGAAAGCTTGGGCGGCATGGGCGACGCGTGCGCGGCGGCGCAGCTCAACACCAGGCTGCAGGGTCAAAGCGACCAGTCCCTGATCGCGCTGATGAGCCTGGCGTCCATGCTGTCGGTGGCATACGACAACGGCTTATCCATTCCCGGCGCCGGCGCGCATCTGGACCTGACGACGGATATGAACGCGGCGGGAATTCCCGATGTGACGTTCATCGACGCCGGCATCACAACGGTGGCGTCCAATCAATGGACCTACGCCATCGAGTTTGAATACAATCGGAATGGCGACGATATGAACATCTACGTGACGCTGGATCATACGTCGGGCGGCTCCATGTACGAGTACGAGGGCGTGCTTTATTACCGCGCCGACTGGCTGCAAGGTCCGTTGGGAGGCGATGCCAACTGCGCCGATTCCGAGCATACGATCAACGGCTCGCTACTGTATGAGAGAACGTCGGAGACGGAAATGGATTTGCAGTCGCGCCTTGGCGTGTTTTGCGGATACGGCGCCGGGAGCGTGGATGCGACGGGGCAGGTGGACGTGGACGACGGCGCCTCGGACGGTCATCTCAACGGCTGGAGCCAGAACTTCAACGTCTTCGTGGCCAACTTCGATCCGACGAACATCGACGGCGAATACGCCTATCTCTGGCAGGCCGGTCCCGGCGACGCCAGGGCGCGCATCCTCAATCTGGGATTGAACGATCACGAGCCGCTGGACGGCGAAGCCTATTTCGGATACGGCCACCCAATCGGCGACAGCGACGGGACGATTCAGGGTTTCATATGCAACTGGGCCGCGCCGGGGCACACGCTGGAGTTGCATGATCTTGCGCAGCGGCAGTTCCTGGAATTCAACGATGAGACCGGCGTTTTCGATCAGCCCACGGGCGGCTCGGATATTCTCTACGCTCCGACGAATTCGTGCATGTACGACGGCGACGGCAGCTTCTGGTACGACCGGAATTTAAGCGAAACAAATGATGAAACGGCGGCGGACATTGTGGTCGATCCATACGACATGATGGAGCCGGCGGTCGGACAAACCATCACGGAAGCCATCGAGGATCGTGGTTACGATCTGCCATACGCGCCCGGAGGCTGGCCGTCGGATTATTAGTCTCTTACGTCACTGAAGTTAGAATCCGGCTGTCGAGAGCCTCCAGGTCGAGCGACCGTTTGTAGTTCTTAAAGAGCAAGACTTGTGCCAGCAGTCCGAAAACCCCGGACCCCGGACCCTAAACCCTGGGCTCTTGCCTCAAATTCGCGTAACGCTTATCGAAATAGAATTGAACCAAAAAAATTTCGAAAATCTTTGGCTAAATTTCAGGCGTGATAAGATCGCATGGCTTGACCCTTGAAGCTGAAAGCGCAAGTATCGCGTTTTACGCGTTTGAAGCTTTCTTTTCGTAGCGCCGGTAAAAGGCGCAAAATGGAGCATGCAATGACAATTTACAGTATGACGGGCTTCGGCCGGGGCATGGCGCGGGACGGTGAAATCATGGCAACTTGCGACATACGGTCGGTCAATCACCGTTATTGCGATCTGCATTTTCGAATGCCCAGAATTTATGCTCCCCTGGAAGTGAAAATCCGGGATATGGTCACGGAAAAACTGGAAAGAGGCCGTGTCGATATTTCCCTTTCCGTGATTGCGCCTTCATCCGATTCCGGAAAAATCGGCATCGACATGGAATTGGCGGACAGTTACCGAAAGCAATTAAAAAAATTGCAGAAAAACCTGAATCTTTCCGGCGATATTGAAATTGGCGATATCATCGTGAGGGAAGGTGTTTTGCGATTCGTCGAAAATCCCGAAGCTCCCGTCAAAGCGCACTGGCCGGTCGTCTCGCAGGCCGTCGGCAAGGCCCTCAAGGCTTTGCAGGGGATGCGCAGGAAAGAAGGCGCCGCGCTGAAAAAGGAACTGAATTTTCACCTTGGCGCTTTGAAGGCGTTGGCCCGGAATCTGGAAAAGGAAATTCCAACGGCCGTTGAGGCCATAAAAACCAGATTCACATCGCGGATCGGGGAAATGTCCACGTCATCCGGGGAAATCGATCCGGATCGGATCGCCCAGGAAATTGCGCTGATGATCTCGAAAAGCGACGTGACCGAAGAGGTGGCCAGGCTCAAAGCGCATTTGGCGCAGGTTGAGACATTTTTGAAAGAGGGTTCGCCGGCCGGCAAACGTCTGGATTTCATCATGCAGGAAATCCATCGGGAGATTACGACCTTCGGCAACAAACTGCAGAGCCGCGACGTGTCGCGCCTGTTGGTCGAGGCGAAATCAACGGCGGAAAAAATGAGAGAACAGATACAAAACTTGGAGTAGGCGATGGAAAAGGGCGCAGGCGCGCTGTTCGTGGTTACGGCGCCTTCCGGGGCGGGAAAAACAACGCTTTGCCAGGAATTGATCCGGGGTGTTGAAAACATACGTTGCGCCGTGAGTCATACGACGAGAAAACCCCGGCCCAAAGAAACGAACGGTGTGAATTATCATTTTGTGAGCGAAGAAAAGTTTCAGGAAATGATCGATGCCGGGCGCTTTTTCGAGTGGGCCCGGATTCACGGGAATTTTTACGGCACATCCGTGGCGGAGTATGAAAAAGCGCGGGACGACGGCGTGGATCTTTTGCTGGAAATCGAAGGCCAGGGGGCGATGCAGGTTAAAAAGCGGCACCCCGGCGCCGTCCTGATTTTCATCGTCACACCCCGTTTCGCCGACCTGAAGGCCCGGCTCGATAATCGAGGCAAGGACGCTCCCGATGAAATCGAGCGGCGAATGCAACACGCAAAACAGGAAATTTCCTTCCTGCCTGAATTTGAGTATGTTATTATCAATGATGACTTCGACGAGGCGCTCAAGCGCCTCATGTCGATCGTATATGCGAGGCGCAGTCTGCGTGAGACGATGATGAAGCAGTTGAACGACGAGTACAAAGCTACATGATTCGCGTCTACAACATCCTTCAGGAAGTCAAAAAGCACAATCCGAACGCCGATACCGGTTTTATAAGAAAGGCCTACGTTTTCGCCGCCTCGGCCCACGCGGGACAGAAAAGGGTCAGCGGCGACCCATTTTTAAACCATCCCCTGGTTGTTGCTTATATCCTTGCGCGGATGCACATGGATGTTCCGACGGTGGCCGCCGGCCTGCTCCACGACACCGTGGAAGACAACCAGGACACGCAGATTTCCGATATTGAAAAGCGCTTCGGTCCCGAAGTGGCGAAACTCGTCGCCGGCGTGACGAAGATCGACATGATCAGCTTCACCAGCAGAGAGCAACAGCAGGCGGAAAATTTCAAGAAACTGCTTCTGGCGACGAACAAGGATCTGCGCGTTATTTTGCTCAAACTCGCCGACCGCGTTCACAACATGCGGACGCTGGAGCACATGCCGAAAAATAAGCGCATACGTATTTCGAGGGAGACCCTGGAAATCTATGCGCCGCTGGCTCACCGGTTCGGAATTCAGTGGGTCAAAAACGAATTGGAAGATCTGGCTTTTCGTTTTTTGAATCCCCTGGACTATTACCAGATCGTTTTCAAACTCTCCCAGGGCCGCAAGGAACGTTCCCGGTTCATTCAGGAAATGATCAAAACCCTGCAGGATCTCGCACATGAGAAAAAAATCGAGTGCGGGGTGATGGGACGGGAAAAGAATATCCATTCCATTTACAAAAAAATGCAGGTTCAGGAACTGGAATTCGAGCAGGTGCACGACCTGATCGCTTTTCGCATCATCGTGGCGGACATCGCGAAATGTTACGAGACTTTGGGCTATATTCACGCTCGCTGGACGCCGGTGCCCGGGCGGTTCAAAGATTATATAGCCCTGCCGAAATCCAACGGATATCAGAGCCTTCACACCACGGTTATCGGTCCGCTGGGTCAGCGTATGGAAGTGCAGATACGCACCAGGCAAATGCATCGGATCGCCGAAGAAGGCGTGGCGGCGCACTGGCGGTACAAAGAAGGCGGCAAAGCCAAAGAAGACAACCGGTTCCAGTGGCTCAAGCAAATCATCGAACTGGATCAGGAAGACAATCCCCGGGACTATATCGATATGGTCAAAACCGACCTGTTCCCGGATGAGGTTTATGTCCTGACGCCCAAAGGAGATGTCATCAGTTTCCCACGGGGCGCCACCCCCATTGATTTCGCCTATCGGATTCATACCGAAGTGGGGCACACCTGCGTGGGCGCGAAGGTCAACGGGAAAATCAAACCGCTGACATACCAGATGCTCAGTGGAGACAGGCTCGAAGTGATTACGCGTAAGGGTCACACGCCCAGCCGGGACTGGCTCAAGCTGGTGAAAACCACGACGGCCAAGAATAAAATCCGGGATTTTCTGCGTAAGGAGGAAGCCAAACAATCCGTGGCGGCGGGGCGGATTCTGGCGGAGAAAGAGCTTCGCAAACACAAAATCAGTTTTACGCGCGTGGAAAAGACAGGCCGCCTCCAGGATGTCGCCGAGGAAATGGGATATCAAAAAGTCGATCAGATGCTGGCCGACGTGGGAATAGGAAAAATTCCACTATCTCATTTCATCGAGCAGTTCATCTCGCCGGAAAAGGACGGCGCGCAGATAAAAGAGGCGCCGCTGGAAAGAGTTTTACGGCCGTTTAAGAAAGGTTCGGGGGGCGTCAAGATTCAGGGCATCGACGGGATGGTTTTCGAACTGGCCAAGTGCTGCAATCCGCTTCCGGGTGAGAAGGTGAGGGGATTTATCACCATGGGGCACGGCATTACCATCCACGTGGCCGATTGCGTCGAATTGGAAAGCAAGGATCCCAACAGGATCGTCGACGTCGAATGGGATCTTCCGAAAGAAACCGACGCGATGAGAGCTCGGCTGGATGTTTATCTCAACGATCAGCCCCTGATGCTGTCGAGCACCAGCAAAATCATCGGCACGCATAATATCAACATCAGCGACATTAAATCATCGCATTCCCCGGACGGGGACGCCGTCATTCATTTCGAGGTTTCCGTGAACAGCATCGATCAACTCAACAAACTAATCGGTGAGTTGAACAAAGTGAAGGGCGTGAAAAGAGTCGTGCGCGTCAGAGGTTGACGCCGGCGCTAGGCTCTTTTGAGCTCGGCTTTCTGAATACGTCCGCGGGATATGCAGGTCGTGCAGGCGCGCACTCTTTTATGAGTTCCGTTGGCCGTGACGACTCTGACCCGCTGCAGATTGGGATTCCAGATCTTTTTCGTACGGTTGTGGGCGTGGCTGATGTTCATCCCGACCAATCGTCTTTTTCCGCATATTTCGCATGTTTTCGCCATTTCACTCTCCTTGCCGAAATCGGGAGGCGCATTTATCACACAAAAGCGCAATATGCAAGAGTTTTTCCCGCCGGGGCGCAAATGGGTGCGGAGCAGGGAGTGCGTCAGGCGAAAAAATCGGTGTCGTCATCATCGGTTTCGCAGACCGGATCCTCTTCATCCGTCAGAGAATTGCAATCGTTGTCGAATCCGTCGAAACAGTCCTCGATCATGCCGGGATTGACGAAGGGATTGTTGTCCCGGCAATCCTCGGGATAACACCAGTTGTCATTATCCTCGTCCACGCACGCGTCGTCCGGCGTGGAGTCATCGTCCGATTCTCCCGTGTCGTCATCGGATTCCGGGGGAATATCCTCGTCGGTGTCGTGATCGTTGCAGGCGACGATCATCGCGCCAATCAATATCAGAAGATAAATGAAAACGATGATGAATTTAAAATATACTTCAATTTTCAATGCTTTCCCCAATTTTGCATTCCGAAAAGAACGATAAGCCACAACCCCGTGAATATCAACGCCGGACATTGCGCCCGATGAAACGGCTTTTCAGCCCATAAATCCTCAAGTATTTCTTATGATAGGCTGTTATGACGTTGCGCCGAATATGCAGAGGAAAAAAACGTCGAACGGCGCAGATTTCAGGAAATCGCGCAAGCCCGAAAAGATTGCTAGGGCCATCGCTTTTGTGTAGTATCGGCGGAGTTGGGTTTACCGTACTTTTTGGTAAGTTCCGAGGGGACTTGTGCATAGAGAACGCAGTATCACGCTGACCGCTATCAGCATTCTTGTAGACATCCTCATTGTGGTTTCGTCTTTTTTCATTGCTTCGCATCTCAGAAGCAATCTGCCCATGGACGGCCAATTGCTGAGTTTCGCCGGGAGCAACGGCTGGTTTCTCCTGACTTTCCTTTTCCTTCTGGTCGGCAGCAATTATCTTCACGGTTTTTATACCTTCGGCCGGACCATGACCCGTGGAGAAATCCTAACCCAGACAATACAGTCCACCGTGATCGTTCTCGTGTGCATGACCCTGATTGTGTTCGCGTTCAAAGTGGAGCATTTGTCGCGCCTTTTTGTGGCAATTTTCGGTCTGACATATGCATTTTCGGCCATAGTGGCCAAAATCATCCTGAAGTCCGTTACCGGCAGGCTGCAATCGAAAGGATACAACGTATCGAATGTTCTGGTCATCGGAACGGGGCGGCAGGCGAAGTATCTGATCGATCACATCAGCACGCAAAGCGATCTCGGATATAAAATCATCGGTTGCGTCGATGTTGAAAAAGCCATGGTCGGCGAAAGCGTAAAAGGGATTCCGATTCTAGGAACAGTCGAACAACTCGATGATCTGATCGTACAAAATCAAGTCGACGAAGTCTTTTTCGCCATGCCGGTGCATCTCGTGGACAACGTCCAGGAATTGATCTGGTCGTGCGAAGAAGTGGGAATCCGCTTTTCTCTCATGACGGATTTCATCCAGCCGTCCATCGCCATGACCAGTGTGCGCTATTTTCTCGGCATACCCGTCCTGACGTTTTCAACGACTCCTTCGGCCGTCGGCCAGTTGCTGATCAAGACGCTTTTTGACCGGATCATGGCCGCTGTGGGAATCATCATACTTTTCCCGGTGTTTTTTTGCATTTCCATTGCGATTAAACTTTCCAGTCGCGGCCCGATCCTGTTTGTCCAGAAAAGATCGGGGTTGAACGGACGGATTTTCAATTTTTATAAGTTTCGGACCATGGTGGAAAATGCGGAAGATCTGCGGTCCGAACTGGAAGAACTCAATGAGATGAACGGACCGGTTTTCAAGATCGCCAACGATCCCAGGGTGACGACGCTTGGGCGTTTTTTAAGAAAAACGAGTCTCGACGAATTGCCGCAGCTCTTTAACGTGTTCACCGGCGACATGAGCCTTGTCGGTCCGAGGCCTCCCATCCCCAAGGAGGTCGAAAAATACGAGCGGTGGCAGCGCAGAAGATTGTCCATGCGCCCGGGAATCACCTGTATCTGGCAGGTTTCCGGGAGGAATGAGATCGATTTCGATGAGTGGATGAAGCTCGATCTGAAGTATATCGACAACTGGTCGCTGAAGTTGGATTTCGTGATTCTGCTGAAAACGTTGCCCGTTGTTCTCACCGGGCGCGGCGCCAGTTAATTCTTGCTTTCCTCATAATTGATGCTGGTATGGTGTGAACCCGTCAGCACGCGGCAAAAAGATTCGCTGATCGTCGACAGATCCTTTTGCGTGAGCGGCGTGTTGGCCAGTTGTCCGGCGACTTGTAGGCGGGAGATGGTTTTGTCGATCATGTTCCGCATCGCTTCCCGGGAGCGATCTTTCAGAGTTCTGCTGATTGCCTCGATGGCGTCGGCGATCATGAGAATCCCCGTTTCCCTGGAACGCGGCCGCGGGCCGTCGTAAACAAATGCGGACTGATCGATTTTATCGATGTCGCCGTCGGCGGCGTCGATGGCTTTGGACATGAAATACTTAATCGTACTTGTGCCGTGATGCTCCCTGATAAAGTCGATGAGCCGTTCGCCCAGGTGGTGCCGGCGGGCCAGGGCGACGCCGTCGGAAACGTGCTTTTTGATAATGGCGGCGCTTTTGTAAGGATCGTTCAATTCATCATGAGGATTGGTCCGGGACTGGTTTTCAACAAACCAGTCAGGATTCAGCGATTTGCCCGAGTCGTGAAACAGGGCGCCGACCCTGCATAACAAGGCGTCGGCGCCGATGGATTCGGCCGCGGCTTCCGCCAGTGTTCCAATCGTGACGGAATGCTGAAAAGTTCCCGGCGTCTTGGTCATGATCTCCCGCAGAAGCGGATGCTCGTAACTGGCCAGTTCCTGCAGCGCGACCGGCGTCATATAGCCGAAAATCCATTCCGCCAGGGGAGTCAGCGCGACGACGAAGAGTCCGCAAAGAAAGCCGCCCGCCAGACTGTAAAAACTCAACGCAAGGACATTGTCGAAGTTTCTTACGAAAAGGATCATGCAGCCGACCAGCGCCAGATTCACGAATCCTACGTAGAGTCCCGCTTTGACGATATCGGCGCGGCGCGTGGCGCCTCCCATGAAATGGACTCCCGCCAGGCTGGAAATGAAAAAGTAGATCGACATGGGATAGTCGAGTTGCACCGTCAGGCCGTTGATCAAAGCCGCGCAGACCGCGAAGACCAAGGCCAGCTCGAAGCGGAAAATAAAACGCACCAGCATGGCCGACGCGGCGAACGGGAAAAGCAAAGTCAGGGCCATGGGGGGAAATCCGTATTCCCGTTCCGCCAGGATTTCTCCCAGGGCCATAAACAGGCGCAGAACTCCAATCGTGACCAGCAAAAGGAAGCCGATAAAAATGAAATCCTTGTCCCGCACCTGCATGTCCGGGAAATTGACGACGATAATGGTGAATGCCGTGAAAATGAGGACCGCCAGCAGCAACGACAGACCGGCTATCTTGAGCAGCAATAGTTCGAGGCTTTCCCGGCTGACAATCCATTGGAGCACTTTTGCCTGGTCTTCGGTGACAATATGACCCTCGCCGACGATGAGCTGGTTTTTCTTGTAAACCAGCAGGACGGGAATGACCTCCTGGGCGGCTCTTTGTTTCCTGGCCTGCGTCTCTTCGACATTGACCCCCGCGTTGGGTTGGATCAAAGCCCTGGCGATCTTCTCGATAACGGCGTTCAGTATTGTCGACTCGCCGGGATCAAGTTTCCTGATGTTTTCCGAGATGATTTTTTCCGCCGTCGCCAGATCGATGACCTTTGTCAGGTCCGTGAGCGTGTTTTCCGTTTTATCGTGCGTGTTGCGTATTTGCAGTTTCGGCGCAGAGTTCGAGTCGGGAAAGCTCGATTTCAACTGTGCAAAAAGCTCGGGCCGGTCGATGGCGATGTAATAAGCTTTCACCGAGTCGAGAAGCGTAAGAATCGCCTTGTAAATTTTCTGATGATACTTGTTCGATCTAAGTATATTGAAATCGCTTTTGTCCAATGAAAGATTTTGGATTTCGCCGAATTGGGATTCGGCCTCTTGGAGCTTTTGCGGATCGGGAGGCAAAGGTTCTTTGGGCGCTTCCGTAGCCGATTCCGCCGGAGTCGTATCAGGTTTTCCTTGGCCGTTTGCGGCATCCGGCGTTTCCACGGCTTCCAAATACAACGATTTCAGCGCTTGAAACGCTTTTCGGAGTTTTTCGATGGACGGCTTCAGAACATCCGGGTCGTAATCAAGGACGGGAGGACTCTGGTTAATCGCCTGGACCCGCTTTTTCTCCGTGGCCTCTTCGTCGATCAGCTCAAAGTCATACGGCGCCCGCACGCTTTTCTGAGAGTACGTGCCGGCGATCAGCGTGGGGATGGTCGATGATCCGTGGCCGGAAACGAGCAGCGATATCAGGAGGGAGAAAGAGAGGATAATTAAAAAAAGGCGAATGCGGCCTCGGCGGATAATGCCTCCGTATGCCAAAAAGGACTGAAACGCATTGTCCATATTCGAAGTTATCTGCGTCGTGGCTTTCGGACTCTGAATTTTGTTTTTTTGTTTTTCCATGGTCGTTAATCCCGGGAATGAGGGCTAAGATTAACTTAGGGACGATTTGCGTACAAGTGGGAGTCCCAAAAAACCATCTATTCTCCCACTATTTACGTATTTGAAGTTTCGGCAATTTGGGACTCCTTGCCGATAAGATGATCGCCAAATTCGGAAACTGTATTCAATTTTCCTGATTTTTCTGTATAATAACGCAGGAAATTCAACAAGAAGTGGACTTTAGTCAAATGCTAAGGGAGAAATCGACATGAATTTATACCGCATGATTTTTGTCTTGATAATGAGCTTTGCCCTCTGCATATCCTGCGGGGGAGGTGGAGATGATGACGATGACGACAGCTCCGAGGATGTGAATGACGACTCGGATGACGACGCCGACGATGATTCGGATGATGACGCGAACGACGATGTGAACGACGATATCGACGATGACGCCGATGACGACCTGAATGATGACGCCGACGACGATGTGGACGACGATACCGAGGATACGACAACGACGACGACATCGCCGACGACCACTACCACCGCTGAACCGACGACGACAACCACAACGACCACGACGACGAGCACCACGACGACGACCAATCCTTGTCCCGGCGTGCATGTAAACTTCGATCCGGACGAGTCCGCCGGTTTCTTCGACATGCCGTTTCCAAATAACCTGCGCATCGAGGACGACGGAACGATTCGAATTTTGGATTATCCCAATCCCCGCAACTCATCCGTTGTGACGCGCTACCTGGAAGAAGGCGACGAGGAAGCTCACGGATTCGGGGCGAACTCGGGCGTTTTCTTCACTTTCAACGGAGCCATCGATACGTCGACGCTTCCCGCCTCGCCGGCGGATTCCATGGATGAGTCGGCTTCGGCATTTCTGATCAGCATCGATCCGAGCGCCGACGATTACGGAACGATGTATCCCGTGCGTTTCAACTTCATGGAAGACGCGACGGTTTACGCCCCCGCAAACTTCCTGGTGATGCTTCCCGTGCAGGGCGTCGCGCTTCTTCACGGCGCCACGTATGCGGCGGTTTTAACCAAGGACATCGAAGACAGCCTCGGCGCTTCCATCGTCAGTTGTCCGGATTTCGAGGATGTGCTGGCGGGGAACTCCGATAATGCGGACGCCAATGCGGTTTACGCGCCTCTTCGCGACTTTTTGGCGACGGATGCTTTCATCCTGGAAGAGGAAATAGCCATGGCCACGGTGTTTACGACGAATGATCCCATCCCGCGCCTTTTGGCCATGCGGGATCACGTATACGGTTACGATCTGCCCGCCATCGACGCGAGTGGATTAACGGTTCTGGATACTCACGGCAACCGTTATTTGCTCGGCGGCACGGTCACGGTTCCGAACTACCAGGCCGGCGCGTTGCCCTACACCTTTACAGGGGGCAATATCGAATTCGACGGCGCCGGCGCTCCCATTGTTCAGAATAACATGGATATCAGGCTGTCGCTTTCCATTCCAAAAGGCGTCATGCCCGAAAACGGCTGGCCGGTGTTGATATATTCACACGGTTCCGGGGGTGACTACGGATCCCTGGATAGAAGCCACGGCCCCGCGGACCTTCTGGCCAAGCGCGGGATCGCCGGCGTGTCGTCCGACGCCCCTTTTCATGGAGACAGGGACCTATATACGCTTGATGAAGCCATGCTCTTTTACAACGCTCTGAATCCGGATTCATTCAGAGATAACGAAATTCAGGCCGCCATGGAATTGATGTCTATCTTGAAGCGGCTTGGAGATTTACGTATTGAGCAGTCTCTCGTTCCCGATTCGGACGCCTCCGGCTCGTTCGACGGAAAAGTCGGCTTTGACATGCAATGGCCGTTTTTCATGGGACATTCCCAGGGAGCCATCGTCGGTTCGGTCATGACCGCCGTCGATCCCAATCTCAAGGCTTCATACTTCAGCGGCGCCGGAGCGAGTCTTTTATGGAATATTCTGACAAAGAAAAATCCCGTGGATATCGGCCAGTTGGTTGCAAGCCTGGGATTGATGCTATCGCAACAGGAAACGGATATCGAGTTTAACGAGTTCCATTCCGCTCTCAATGTCATCCAGCACGTTTCCGACGTGGTCGATCCCTCTTCTCTGAATAACTATATGTACAAACGCGCGGTCGAAGGCAGAGATCCGAAGCACGTTTTCCAGGCCGTCGGAATTACCGACACCTATGTGGATAAAAAATGCCAGGGCGCTTTTGCCGCGTCGTCCTATATGGACATGGTGGGCGATACGCTGGATAGCGACGCGGTGGATCGCATTACGTACAACGGCGGCGCCGTGCTGGCCGATGACGGCGTGACCGGCAACAAGACCGCGCATGACGGAACGCCGATTACCGCCGCTTTCGCCCAGTATCCCGCGCCCGTCGATATAAATGAAGACGGACATTTCGTCTCCTTCGAATACGAATCCATGCGCCGGCGCATCGCATGCTTCTTCCGCACGTATATCGACAACGGCACTCCCACGTTCGTCAATCTCATCGAGGATGAAGACGCGGCGTGTGAATAATCTTTCCTGAAAAAGGGCTTTTTGTCCCCCGGCTGCTTACAAGCCGGGGGATTTTCATTTTTACCGGTCGGATGTACGCTGGAGTTCTCCTGGAACGGCTGATCGGAGAAAATATTGCCGGGATTGTCTTGCGCGTTTCAAATTCGATCATCCCTTAGCGGGCTTGGAATTTTGCTTCAAAAGCTCGGCGTCGCAAATGCCATGCGCGTCGCAGCCGATATGAGTTTTCGCCAATTGAAAGGCGAACCATTCAAAGGCATGCCGGGGCCGGAGGATGGAAAAGAGGCGTTGAGCCGCCGGCAGGCCGCGCCGGCGATCGTTTTATACCGGGCGTTGAAGCGCGTCGTCGGAAGCGAGCGCGCCCTGGATGTCAGCAGGGAAATCATCATCGACGCGAGCGTGATTTTTCTTAAAGAGCAGGTGCCGGTGATCGAGAAAAAACAGGTTCTGAAAATGAATCCGGAAGATCGTTTGCGTTACGCAAAATCCATCGCGGATAAATTTTTCAACGCCGATGCTGAAGGAATTGAAATCTCCGACGAATTTTTTCGCTACCGGATCGCGCGATGCCGCTTTCCTGAACTGATGCGGCGGGTGGGGCACGAGGAACTGGCGCCCCTGTTTTGCGCGGGGGATCTGATTTTCTTTTCCGAGCGCCAACCGGATATCAGACTCGAAAGGTCGACGACGCTGGCCAAAGACGCAAAACCCTGCGATTTCAATTTCTTTTGGCGCTAAAAGTCGGATTTCAAGTTTTCGGTTCAAGCCTGTCGGCGCGGCGCAGCACGACGAAATATTGATCTTTGCAGTAGGGATCGACAACGTAGTTTTCGTCGATCCAGCGCTTTAACTCGGTGTAAATCGGCGCATGGTCGGTGAGAAAATACCAGGGGATTTCCGCGCTTCTGGGAGCAAAATATACGATGTTGACCGGTTTCGCCGCGGCGAGATCGGATTGCAGCTTTTCGCGGGAGTCGTGGACGCGGTCGTCGACGAGGTCATGCCATCGCCCGGATCCCGGGGGCAAATCAACCGCCACATCGAAATACATGAAGTGTCGCGTCGGGGCGCGCATGCCCGAGTAGAAATACAGGTGCGGGATATAGTCCCAGACATAGAGCGTGTCGCCGTTCTCGCTGTGCCGGCGAATGCACACGGCCAACCGGCCGGCCGTGTGGCTTAGGGACGAATAGCGCGGCACGGTGGTTTTGGTCCAGAAGAATCGGGACTGCTTGTCCCACGATGCATGGCCGTTCTCGGCGATATCCGCCCGAGCTTCCCGTCCGAGTTCGATTTCAAGCTTCATGTCGTTGCATGCCGCCGGGATAATCAGAAAACAAAGCAGGATTTTCAACGCCCAGGGGATGAGCCGGTTATGCAGTACGCCGCCGGCGCACAATCCCCCCAGCAGGGCCAGCATGGGAATCAGCAGCATGAAATAGTGATCGAAAAACTTCGTTCCGGCAAAAACCGCCAACAGCGTCGCGGCGATATAGGCGCCGGTGAAGATTTTATTCGGGGCATTCGGTTCATCTTCCTGTTTCGTGAAGAAAAAGAGGATGAATCCGACAAAAGCCAATAAAAGGAGCGTACGCGTGTTGAATAAAAACGGCAGCAGGCTTTCGGTGATCTGTAAATTCAAAAACCCCCAGCCTTCCGTCGAGGCGTAACCGATATAGTTGGATGGATTCAATGCCTTGATCATGGGGGCGAGGCCGCCTTTGAAAGCGAAAAACGCCAGTACGACGCCGGTCAAAAGCAAGCCGCCGCCGGCGTATAGAAACAGTGCGGCGGTCAGCGAGGCGGTTTTTCGGCTTCTGGGAGCAAGACGCGTTGCGGCGATCAGGGCGACGCCGAAGGCGAGTACGTGCATGGCCGCCTGCTGCTTGAACATGACCGCCGAAGCGGCGAGAAGGCCCGCAAAGAAAATGAGAAATCGCGGCTGCACCTTCCGGCGGTACGCTTCCAGCAACGCGTAAAAGGTCAGCAGCGTGGGAAGCAGCGTCCACGTCTCAAAATTCGCGCACAGGCCGTTGCCCGCGGAAATCGTCGAATAAGCCGAATATAAAAACGCCGCCGTCAAGCCCGCGGCCGATCCCGAAAGCCGCCTGGCGATAAGAAATAGAATCACGGCGCACGCGCAGTGATAGGCCAACGTCAGCCATGCCACGGGCAGCATGGATTTTCCAAAGAGCTTAAAAACAAGATTCATCAGGAGATACGCGCCCGGCGGCTTTGTTTCCACGGCATTCCGGTATATCGACCCGGGCGCGAAAAAAAATTGCGAACTATAGGCGGCGCCGCCGACGTCCGGGTCGCAGATGACGTCGTCAAGCAAGGGGCTTCGAAGGAGGTAAGCCAAAAGGAATATCCGCCACATGAGAAAAACGGCGACGATCAGCTTAAAAACGGTGATGATCGTCTTACGCCGCCCGGGGCCGATGCGCTCCGAATATTTTGCAGCGATGCCCGTCAGGTTTGAAAAAGATATCCCGGTCAAATCAGTATTCCTTCCCGAAAAATTTTTCGAAAAACCATTTCTCGAATGGAAAACCAAAACATCTTCTTTTCAATCTGAAGCGGGCCAGAGGCTTCAGGAATTTCATCATAAAAGCCGTCCGTCGCGATGAACTGTAGAACGCGACTTTTGCGTCGATGAAAATGCTGTAAAAATATAAACGGTCCAGCGCCGTTCGTCGGCCTTGACTCAACCAGGGGGATTGCGGCGTGCGCCAGGCGCCCCGGGCGATTTCGCCTACGGTCTCCGGTTTGATGAATCCTTTTTCAATCGCTTGGTCGTACATGCGCGTTTCGGGATAGGGATAATAGGCGTAGATGGGCGAAACGAGGGTTTTTGGAAAATTTTGCGTGATGGCGCGGACTGTATCGACGGTCTTGTTCAGGTCTTCTTCGCTTTCGTCGGGAAAACCGCTCATGAAATTGATCCACGGAATGATATCGACCTTCGTCAGACGGCCGATCATTTCCAACAGGCGACGGCTGTCGACTTTTTTCCCCAAGGCTTTGGACATGCGCGCGGAGCCGGATTCCGCGCCGATGTCCACGCGGACGCATCCGCTGCGCCTTAGCAACGCAAGCTCCTCGTCGCTGAAACGCTCCAGATCGATCTGAGTCGCGCCTTGAACCTGATAAGATATACTCATGCTTTTTGCGATCAGCAGGCGGCTTATCTCAAGAGCCCGGTCTTTTTCAAAAAAATAATTATCGTCCACGATGTACAAATGCCCGACGGACGGATTTTCCCTCACCAAAAACAAGCAGGATTCGATCGCTTTCTCGGGGCTCATGAACCGGCGGGGGAAACTGCGTGAACTTTGATAGCAATATGAGCATTTGTAGGGGCAGCCTCGGGAGGTTTCGAAATACGCCGTCGGTTTCCCGAGGGAAGGATAAAAGTAACGGTCCCCGACGATTTCGTAGGATACCGGCGGCAGCGCATCCAGATCGGGAAACTCCGGCTCGCCGGTGCACGTGACGTCTCCTTCGCCATTTTTCAACCACAATCCTCTGATGGGGGCGAGGGACTCGTCGTTTTTCATCGCCCGGGCGATTTTTAAGGCGGTTATTTCTCCGTCGGCGATCACGACGGCATCCACGCACGGATGGCGCGCGGCCAGATCGCCCGCGACAATCGAGTGGGGTCCTCCCCAGACGACCCTGGCGTCCGGCGAAGCCGATTTGACCTTTTCGCTGATTTCAACGGCGTGCCGGATCATGGGGCCGGCTATTGCGGTTATTCCGATAAATAGCGGTTTTGTCTCAAGAATCCGCCGGAGTTCACGGTCGAATCCCGGGATTCGCTGGTCGAGTATGCGAACCCGGCATTCGGGGCTTAACGATCGCGCCAGGCATAACAACCCGAAGGGCGGCGAAGGCTTGCCCTTGTTAAGATCCAGAACGCTCGATCTGGGTTGAATCAGGATTGCTTCATACATGAAAAATTCAGCCGATATCGCTATGAACCACGTTTTCAGTTTTACAAATAGCGCGTATTATTGCAAAGTAACAGAGCATTGACGGGACATTGATGTCTTTAAATGGCGCGAAGAAAATTTGAAATATGTCAGTTTCGACGAAAATAGTTGTTTTACTCCTTGACGCCGAAATTCCCTAACGTCTATATTCCGGCGATCAGTTAACGGCTGGTCTGTCGCTTGAATTAGGGTTTTCCACTAAGGATTTCCATGTCGTCCGATTATCGTGTTTCATACTTTGGGACTCTAAAAGACTTTTCCGTCGGTGAAGTTTTGTTTTCCCTCGCCCATCGAAAAGAAACCGGATGCCTCTATATCTACCAGGAACAGGCTATTAAAAAGGTGTACTTCAGAGATGGACGCCTCAGGTATATCAAGTCCAGCCTGGCTCGCGACAGCCTTCTTCGCTTCCTGTTTGCCAAAAAGAAAATCGGCAACGCCGATCCTTTTCAGTTCCTGCAGGAAGTCGGAAGCCTGCAGATTCCGCTGCTCGACTGGTTGACGCAAAAAGAGATTATCAGCCCGCATGAGGTCAACCAACTCGTATCCGAGCTTTTAGGCCAGCGCATTCTGGACCTGTTTCTTTGGGATAACGGAGATTACCTTTTCGTTTTCGATGAGGAACCGACGGGGCAGGGCAAGCACTGGGATATGGATATTCCTCTTCCGATTCTGATATACAACGGTATCAAAAAATATTATCGCCTGGAACGCATCAAAAAAGCCATCAAGGATTATCAGGATTCCGTCCCGATACTAAACAGCGAGGCGACGGAGATCATTCGAACCCTGCAGCTTAAAGCCGAAGAATCGCGGCTGGTCCGCCTGATCAACGCCGCCACCCCGCTGATGGAAATCGCCTATCGTTCCGATCTCGATATGGCGCATTCCCTCGGGCTTCTTTATTGCCTGAAAGTGACCGGGTACATGGAGTTTCCCGGCAAGAAGATCAAGTCCGAAGTGAAAATGGAGGATCTCAGCGAGGAGGAATCTCGGTTCGCGCAGGAAATTTTAAGCAACGTTCCCGAACTGCTGGAGAAAAATCCTTTCCAGATGCTCCAGGTCCGGCGCGCCCTGGACATTTCCGATGAGGACGTCCGACGCGGCTACTACACGCTGGCGCAGCGGTATCATCGCTCGGGTTTTATGGAGCGAATGCCGGCGGATATTCAGGAGCTGTCCCAGAAGCTTTTCAACCGGGCCAGCAATTTCTTTGAAGCCATCATCCGATGGGTCAAGGCCAAGGAAGCCGGCCGCTTCGAACATTTCACCGAACTGGCCGAGAAAGTTCTCGTGGACACGCAGGATACCTACAAGGCCGAGTCCATTTTCCTTTCCGGGCTTGTGAAACTGGAAAATGAAGATAAAAACGGCGCTCTGAGCGATTTCGAAACCGCCATGAGGATGCGGCCGTCGGAGGGCGAGTACAGAACCAGGGCGGCCATTACAAGATTCAAAACCATGCCGGGCGAAATTGACGCCTGTAAAAAGGCGCTGACTTCGATTCGCAGAGCGCTGGATTTCGACCGTTATCATAAAGAGACCTATCTTGCGCTGGCTTATTGCTATGAGAAAATCGGCGATATGGACCATGCCAATCGTTCCGTGGCAAAGGCCCTTGATCTTGACCCGGACTGCATGGAATCGCGCGACAGTTACATACGGACATTGTATCTGAACGGGCGCTCGGGCCGCACCGGGAAGATGGATCCCGAGGAACGAAAAAAACGCCTCGATGAACTCAACAAATTCATCAAGGAAAAAGAAGGAAAAACTTATTACGAGATATTGAGCGTCACGCAAAACACCGACGCTTCCGGAATTAAACAGGCGTATTTTAATCTGGCCAAGGCATTTCATCCCGACACGCTGGCCGATTTGAAAGGTCATCCGACGGCTGTACGCGCCTTCGTGACCATCAATGAGGCCTACGATACGCTTTCATCGGATAAAAAACGTCGCGCCTATGATCGCACATTGCGCGCCCGGGACACTTTGAAAAAGCAGGAGGTTCAGGAAAAAGTTCTCAGGCGTCAGCGAAAACTGGGCCGGGCGAAAAACCTGGTGAACGAGGCGGATTTCGACGGCGGCGTGAAGCTGCTCAAAGAAGTTTTGGAGTATGATACTGATAATAAAGAGGCGCTGGCGTTTTTAACCTGGGCGCAGTTCAATCTTGATTTGAAAAACGATCCCGAGGCTCACAAGGCGGCCGAAAACAAGCTCAGGGATTTGACTAAGAAACACCCTGATTACGATCAACCGTATTTCTTCCTGGGGCGCATCGCCATGCGTTTCGGCGATTTTTCAAAGGCCGATTTGCTGTACAGGACCGCGCAGGGCCTCAACCCCCATTCCGTAGACATTAATCGGGAGATCAGGCTCCTGGAGCAGCGAATGGTCAATCGCGAAAGCGCGCCTGTTGCGAAAAAGGAAGTCAGGGAGCCGGAAAGCAAACCGAAAAGAGGATTATTCGGAATTTTCGGCCGCAAGAAATAATCTCGCCTTCGCCAATCTCCATCCTAATGCACGTAACCCCATTGCTTTAACAAGTCTTTGATGGCGCCGTCGACGCTGGCCCCGGCGGGCATTTGGTTGATCCAGAAAATGAGGCCCATGTAGCAAAGGTGCGGATAATCTTTGACCTCGGGCATGGGAGGAATGTGTTCGCTTTCGGCGTTATTGATATTTGTCGTTGCATCTAAGAAATAACCCTGCCGCGAATCGGGCATCACGAAAGCCGGACCATAACGCAATTTATCGCGAGTCAGAATCCGGCCTTCTTTTTTAAGCGTGATGGTCAGGTTGTCGGAGGCGGGATCGGGAAATGCCGCCAGGCGCAGCATTTTTTCCGGTTTCAATATCAATGATCCGTCGTCGGCCCTTATCGCGGTTTCGCCGGAAGCCACACAAAGACTCTTCGCGCCGAAAATCCGGACCTCATCCGCCGCCGTCGACGGGACCGTTAACGACCATACGTGTGGGAATTTCTCGACATGCCGTTCGTAGAGACGGCGCATTCGTAAAAGAAGATTGGTGTCGGAATTGATGAGGTTATTGTTTTCCTCAGGATCGCTTTTCAGGTCGAACAGTTCCTCGCGAACGGCTTCGGGGAGCCATTCGTTGTCGATTCTGTGAAGCCTGTTGACGTCCCGGTAACGGATATATTTATAGCGGTTGTCGACTCTTATCGCCGTGGATTCCTTGCCGAATGAAGCGATAACGGAATCGGGCGCGGCAATCGATTCATCCGAGGTTAAAAGCGGGGCCATATCGCCGGGATCATGCCGGTTTTCTTCACGCAATCCCGTCAGGCTGAGTATGGTCGAGAAAATGCGGCTGTATGAATACTGGCCTTTCAGCACCCGACCGCCCGTGATTCCGGGGCCGGAAATAATCAAGGGGATATTCAATTCATCTTCGTAGAGACTCTGACCGTGAAAATGCAGCGCTTTGCGCATTTCATCCGGCCCGTCCGGAGTTTTAATGTCATGGCGAGGATTGTTGAGTTGCCCGTGGTCGGCGGAAATAAACAGGTACGTGTTGGGCAAAAGCCGGGTTTGCCGGAGCATCTCCCGAAAGCGGTCGAAGGTGAAATCGGCATGCGCGACGCAGGACAGATATCGCCCGTAGGCGTAATCCCCCGTGGATTTCCATGCATGGGCCGCTTCTTTGCGGAATCGGCGCGGCGGCGCATCGGCGGGATTCGGGGCGTTCTGGTGGACGAATAAAAAGAAATTCGTGTCGGAATTCTGCGCCAGTTCCTCCGCCACGAAATACTCGATATCCATCGTGGATATATTCGAGCGGTTGGCCGCCGTCGTTTTATCGAAACCCATATCCACGCCGGCTTTGGCCCAGGGCATGACGAAATAATTATTCGCCACGCAAAGGCTTTTCCAGCCGGCTTCGTGAAAAACCGTGGCCAGCGTTTCCAGATCTTCGCTTTCAAACAGTTTGCGCACGGCCTGATTGAGGCTCCTGCGCGGCGGGCTGGTGGGCAGAAAAAGCTCGGGGACCGCTTTGCCGGTTAAAAGCGTCGTGACGCCGGGACGCGACCAGTTTCCCCCGGCGATAAAAGATTCGGCGAATACATTGTTTTTCGCATAAGCGTCCAGAGCCGGAGTGAGATTGTCCGTCGAACCGTATGCGCCCATATGCCTGGCCGTGAAAGCATCCATCAGATAAATCACGACGGCGCGGGCAGGCCCGGGTTTTTTGACCAGTATCTGCGGCGTTCCCCAGAACGCCTGAACGATATCGCCGCCCTCGGTGAGAGTTTCCAGTTTTATTTCGACCTCGCCCCCGGCCCAGGACGCCAGGTCGATCTCGAAAGGGACCCAACGGGCTTCGCGATCGATAAGCTCGATATGAAGGTAACGGTAAATCTCCTTGTAGTACCAACCGCTTTCATCGTACGGGAAGTTCGGCAATGGCTTTTCCGTCTTGCTGAAAACTTTCTCACCGTCGATCATCACGGAAAAGGAAACGGGGGCGGATTGTTTCGGCATAAGTCCGTAAGCGCCGCGCAATACGGCGTCGGCGGGGACGGTGATTTTATATGTCGCGCTTCCCGGCGGCGGCATATGCAAAGACCGCATGCTGCGGCGAAAGTTCGAGGAACTGCCGAGGGTCGTCAAACGCGACAGAAGATGCGGTCTTCGGTTGTTCGGCCTGGCATCGAGGTTTTTGGGAAGAGCCTCGATCGCTTCGTCGATCAACGGCGTATCGAACGCGCTTTCATCGAGCATGTCGATGAGGTCGTAAGCTACTTCGTAATGAAAGTCCTGCGGCGCCAGACCGTTTTGCAGGGCCAGCGGGACGGGATCGGGCCAGCGCTCGACGCGGGGCTGGACATAGCGCATGTCCCAATAAGTATGAAGCCCGAGGGCGATAAGCAGCAGGATGGAAAGTGCGGCGGCGGCTATTTTTAAGTGGCGTTTAATCACTTACCACGCTCCTTGGCATGTAGTGATCAAGCTGCAGCGAAAGCCGCCGGACGTCGTCCGGGCGCTTGCCGGAAATATCATTCACGCACATCGGATCGGAATTCAGATCGTACAGTTCGTAGCCGAAACCGCTTTGCATCGGCATTTTAATCAGTTTCAAATCGTCGGCGATCCACGCCCGGTGCTTGGCGTAATTGGTGAGCTGTTCCCATTGGCGTTGAATGACCATTTCGTGATTGTGAAAAGGATCAACTTCCAGGATTTTTGTGACGTCGGGGTAGTGAATATGCAGGTTGTTGTAAAAGGCCTGGCCTTGCGTGTCGTACCAAAGGCCCGTTTCCACGTATATGCCGCGATCATCCATATCTTCTCCCCGCGCTAGGGGCATCAGGCTTCGGCCTTCGAACGAATCGCGGGGAAGCGCCATGTATTCGGCGATGGTCGGGGCGATGTCGATGAGGCGAACGCGCTTTCCGATGGTTTTGCCGGCGGGAATATTCGGCCCGGCGAAGACGGCGGCGGTTTTCATGGAAAACTCGGTTCGTAACTGCTCGCCATGCTGCACCGGCGTGTTCGGCGTCTCGAACAAGTCCTCTCCGTGATCGCCGAAAACGAGCACGAGCGTGTTTTTTTTAAGACCGCTTTTATCCAGATAAGTCATGAGCCGGGCGATCTGATCATCCACGGCGCGCAGGCCGCCGTCGTAAAGCGCGCTGATCTGGGCTTTGTCGGCTTCGGTGAGATTTTCCACGACGCCGGGGATCGTATATTTGTGATAGCGATACGCGCCTTTGTAAGAAAGGTCGGCATATTTCTTGTAGTAAGGGTAGGGCGGAGCGAAGGGGAAATGTGTGGTGGAATAAAAAACCTTGAGACAAAAAGGCCCTTTGCTCGACAGCTTATCTATTTTATTGATCACCTTGTCGGTCAGAGGTTTCGGATCGGCGTCGTGCGCGAATTCTTCCAGGATGGGAAGCAATTTGCGGCCTTGCGCGTTGTTGACATAGGGCATGATGTTGGTCATGAGTTCCGCGATGCGCAGTTCGGCCAGCGTCAGGATCGTGAAGTTCGGCGTGTCGATTTCCTCGAAGCCCAGATCGACGCGCGTGAAGATGTCCCCGGCAAAATCCGAGATGACAGCCGTTTGATATCCCTGATCGCGCAATAGTTCTGCGATGGTTTTCGGTAAAAACGCGCGGTGTTCATAGCGCGGGAACATGGTCCGAACGCCGTGTTGAAGAGGCGTCGCGCCCGTCATGAGGGAGATAACGGCGGGAAACGTTCTGGGAAGCGGACTGTAGACGTTTTGGAAAAACGCGCCTTGCGCGATAATCCCGTCGATGGTCGGCGTGGTGTCGCGATGATAACCGCTTTCGGACAGGCGGTCGGGGCGCAGGGAATCGATGCCGATCATGAGGATATTCGGACCTGTCTTTTGCGGCGCGGCGTTTGCCTTTGCCGGAAGGGCGGTCTCGATTCCGATTTGGCTTAAACCATAGACGCCGCATAATAAAATCGCCGCACAGACGGCCGCTTTAAGCTTTCGATATCTTCTGATCGTTTTCACAAACGCGATAACGGCAATCGCGGCCAGGATAACTTCAATGAAGGCCGGGTCGACGTAATCGGTGACCGCGCAGTGGATCGCTTTTTTCAAGCCGCCTTTGGCAAGCCAGAGTTCGTAAAAAAGCTGTGGCGTTTGGGCCATTTCATGAATATAAAATAGGACGTGGACGCCAACGATCATCGCAAGCCGGGGAAGGAGTTTTTCAGCCAACAGGGCGGCGAAAATCCCCAGGAGAAAACCGACGGCCATGTGTAAAAACAGGTGATGCAAGATGATCAGGACAATGTCGCCGATAAAATTGTCCATGAATATTTTGGTGACGGCTTCCAGGCGGTCGTCCTCGACGCCCATGACCGTGAAACCGCCATGAAGCGCCAGCGAATAAACGAACAATATGAAGAAGAATCCCGAACCGAGAAGGCCTGAAAAAAAGAGTCTTTTTATTTCCACGTGCGCTATCGCGGAATCGGATTTTGCCTCGGCGCTGTTCATGAATCTCTGGTTTACACCTGATGGATTGAAAAATTAAATACCTGCTGCGCAACACGGGAAAGATAATCCGTTGTCGGCGCAATCGCAACAGTTTGCCTATAAAACCGGTTTGTTTGCTTAAAAAAAATGTACCGTCAGTCGCTTTTTGAACAAAGACCCGCAACCATTTCGCCGATGGCTATCGAAGCCGTCAGTCCGGGGGATTCGATGCCGATCAGGTGAATGACGCGCGGATCGTCCGGTTGCGGCGTTATGAGAAAATCCGCGGTTGCCTGGCCGGGGCCGACTCTTTTGGGCCGAATGCCGGACGGGCCCATGCGCAGGTCGCCGACGGTCAGGGAAGGGCACAGCTTGTGCGCTTCCTCAAAAAAATCCTCCGGCGGTCTTCTGCCGGTTTCGTAGTTGCGTTTGTCTTCAATAAATTGCGCCGTCGGCCCGAGCCACAACTCGTTATCCACTGTTTTCGTCAGATGTACGCCCAGGCTGTAGAGCGCCGGAACCGGATAGACGAGATTGTTTGCCAGGTGCGCTTTCCGGGCGATGACCGAGGCGTATTCGCCGCGGCAGGGATATATTTTGTGTCCGGTGAAACCGCACATCGCAGCCACTTCATCAGCCCATAGCCCGGCCGCGTTGACCGCCTTTCGGGCTCTGATATCGCCGCGCTGCGTGTGAAGCACAATAGAATCGGTTTCGATGTCGATTCCCGTGACTTGTGATCGAGCACTTATCATGGCGCCTTTTTCAATCGCACGGGCTTCCAGCGCGCGGATATAGGCCCCGGTATCCATGACTCCGGTGACCGGCGAAAAAAGGGCGGCGACGGCTTTGATATTCGGTTCTATCTTGCGTGCTTCGCTTGCGTCGATCAGGCGAAGTTCCTCTACGTCATTATCCAGGCCGCATTTCAGGAGTCTTTCCAGTTCGGGAATCTCAGTCTGGTTTGCGGCCACGATGAGCTTGCCGCCGATGCGGTGGGGAATCTTCCAGTCACGCAGCCGCGTTGTGAGTTTTCTGCGGCCTGCGACGCACAGGAGGGCTTTAAGCGAATCTTTTGCGTAGTAAATCCCGGCGTGTATGACGCCGCTGTTATGCGTGGACGTTTCTTCGCCCAGCCGCTCGTGCGTTTCCAGGAGCGCGACGGACTCGCCCTTGTCGGCAAGGCTGTAGGCGCATGACAGGCCCACGACGCCGCCGCCCACAATCGCCATGCTCACATCCGCTTCCGCCATGGAAAAATTTCTCCGAATTCGTAAAAGATTCTCCGGCTCGCGGATGCTATGTCAGCCATCAAGCGATGTGTCAACTTAAAAAGGCCCGTGAATCGTTGCTTGGCCATTGATGCTCATGTCTTTTCGGGCTAATCTTCAAATCCATGAGCGGCATGCGATTTATTCTCACCATCGACGTCGAAGAATTTTTCCAATCGGAAAACTTGAGAAATGCCTTTCCCGTTTCCGACTGGGACGACATTCCTTCGCGCTTGGCTGAGCCGGTCGACTGGATTCTGGAAAGCCTGGAAAACCAAGGGATTGCTTCAGCCACATTTTTCGTTCTTGGGTTCGTGGCGCGAAAACATCCCGATCTTGTCCGTCGCATCGCCGACAGGGGATATGAGGTCGCTTCCCACGGCATGATGCACACGCTCAACACGCAGCTTTCACCCGATGAAATCGCCGAAAGCATGACGGCGAGCAAAAAAATGCTGGAGGATATCACCGGCAAGTCTGTGACCGGCTATCGCGCGCCGAGTTTCACCGTCGATGAATCGTGCGTCGAAAAGCTTCGCGAGTCCGGATTTTTATACGACTCCAGTTTCAACGACGTGGCCTGGCACGACCGATACGGGCGGCTGGATTTAACGAACTATGAAGAGGTTTCGCCCGGAGTGTTCCGCCACCCGGCCGGGGAATTTTTCGAGCTTCCCATCAGCAATCTTGTTATTGCGGGCCGCACGATTCCCTGGGGCGGCGGCGGTTATTTCCGTTTGCTGCCGGGAATGATTCATCGTCCGGGCCTGATGCGGACGCTGCGCAAAGACAGGCATTTCAACTTCTACACGCACCCCTGGGAATACGATCCGGATCAGCCCAGAGCCGCGGGGCTCGGCGCGTTTTCGAGTTTTCGGCATTACGTGGGCTTATCCCGAACACGCAAGCGCCTCATCGATCTCATCCGCCTTCTGAAACGGAATAATGTGCCGATTGCGGGAATAGGGGATGTCCTCGCCGAATTGGCAGACTGACCTGAAATTGAGGCCCCCAATTCATGTGAACTACGAGCCTTGTGGGACTTTAACCGTCAAATATTCATGAGCTTTCATCCCTGTTGAATTTTCATCAAATGAATCCTATCCTTGCCCATCGAAAGACCGCTGTTTTACAAAAAATCAATAAACGGCAATGCCAAGAGGGATAGGGACATGGCTGGGAATCTGCTCGAAAAAATCAAAATCGGCGAAGCGACTTTTCCGTACCAGAAAAAGCGCGCCGTCTTTTACGATCTGGGCTCTGTCGAGAATTTTAATGCGCTTTTACCCGACGGGTGGGATGACGAGGCTCTGGCGCGCATGGAAACCATAGACCTGGTTTACCGCACGCTGTGCGGCGTTTTGTATAACTTCGCCAAAACTTCCGGCCATCCCGGAGGCAGCATCTCTTCCGGGCGCATCGTCGAGGCCCTGTGCTATTTCACGCAGGATTACGATTTCAATAATCCCGACGCCGAAGACGCGGACCGCCTGATCTACGCCGCCGGGCACAAGGCCATGGGTCTTTACGCCATGTATGCGCTGCGCAACGAACTGGTCCGCATCGGCGCGCCGGAGCTTCTGCCCGATGAAAAACACCAGGTGCGTTTCGAGGATCTTCTCGGATTTCGCCGCAATCCCACGCAGGAGACGCCGCTTTTCGCCAAATTCAACGCAAAGCCCCTGGACGGGCACCCGTCGCCTCTCGTCCCGTTTGTCCCCATCGCCACCGGCGCGTCCGGCGTCGGCGTTCCCACGGCGCTGGGCATGGCGTTGGGCGCTTTGGACACGTACGGCGGCGACGCTCCGTATATTCATCTGCTGGAAGGCGAGGGCGGCATGACCGCCGGCCGCGTTCATGAGGCGCTGGCCGCCGCGGCTTCGGCCAATATGGATAACGCGATCATGCACGTGGACTGGAACCAGGCTTCCATCGACTCGAACCAGGTGTGCGCCGCGGAAGGCAAGGCCGGCGACTACGTCCAGTGGAGTCCGGCGGAGCTTTGCTACATGCACGATTGGAACGTCGTGTACGTTCCCGACGGCAAGGATATGCGGCAGGTTCTCGCCGCGCAGCGCCTGGCTCTGGCTATCGAAAACGGACAGCCCACGGCGATCGTTTACCGCACGATCAAAGGCTGGCAATACGGCATCGAGGGCAGGAAGTCCCACGGCGCCGGGCACAAGTACGCTTCCGATGAATATCAAAAGTACATCGCGCAGCCATTCGAGAGTGCTTTTTGCGATTGCATGGAAAAATTCCCGCGTTGTCATCAAGGTGACGATTCGGCGCAGGTTGAAAAAGTATTTTACGATACGTTGCTTTGCATCAGGCAAACGCTGGAGGATGAGGCCAAAACCGCCGAGTTCGCCGCGGCGCAAATCCAGCAGGCGCAAAAACGCCTTAAGGATAAAAACCGTCAGGTCCGCGGCGGCGTCCCGGAATTGCGCAAAATTTTCGATGCGCCCGCCGATCCGGCGAAACCCGAAATCGACCTTGCAGCCGGGCAGTCGACGACGCTGCGCGCTACGCTGGGAACGGTCCTCAATATCCTGAATAAAAAGACCGGCGGCGCGTTTATCGGTTCGTCGGCGGACCTTTTCGGCTCCACGAGCCTGACGAACATCGCCAAGGATTTCCCGGAAGGTTTTTACAACAAAGTGAAAAATCCCGAAGCGCGCCTGATTCCCGTGGGCGGCATCTGCGAAGACGCCATGGGCGGCTTCATGGCCGGGCTGTCCACGTTCGGCCGGCACATCGGCGTCACATCCTCCTACGGCGCTTTCATCGCGGCGCTGGAGCACGTCCCGGCGCGTTTGCACGCCATCGGCCAGCAGGCGCGGCATCTGACATACGGCGACCCCATGCGGACTTTCATCATGATCAACGGGCACGCGGGAATCAAAACGGGCGAAGACGGCCCCACGCACGCCGACCCGCAGTGCCTGCAGCTTCTGAGCGAAAACTTTCCCAGGGGCGCGGCCATTACGCTGACGCCCTGGGAGCCGACGGAAATCTGGCCGCTGACCGTAGCGGCGCTTGAGAAAAAACCGGCGCTGCTGGCGCCATTCGTCACGAGGCCGAATGAAACGATACCCGACCGCGCGGCGCTGGGATTCAACGGGCCGGAAAAAGCGGTGCAGGGCATCTACAAACTGGTTGACGGCGATCCGGATAAAAAGCCCTATCACGGCACGCTCGTGTTGCAGGGCAGCGAAGTGGGCATCAACTTCGCCTCGCGGGTCTGGCCGGTCTTGAAGGAAAAGGGCCTGAACCTGAACGTGTATTACGTGACCAGCGCGGAGCTTTTCGATCTATTGAGCGACGAGGAAAAAGAAGCCGTCTACCCGCAGACCCGGGCCGATGAAGCCATGGGGATCACCGGATTCACGATGGCGACCATGTATCGCTGGGTGACTTCCGCCGAGGGAAGAAAGCGCACGATCCATCCCTTCAAAGCAGGGCGTTTTCTGGGAAGCGGCAAAGCCGAAAAAGTTCTGGAAGAAGGCGGATTGGATCCCGATGCTCTGATCAAAGCGATCAGCGATTACGCCGCTTACATGGAAAGCGTCGCAACTATTAAATATTCAATTATTCGCTGAATGCATGTACACTGCCTGAGGTCATGATTTGTCATTGAGCCGATGCGCCTTTCTCGATGAGGCATAAGCGATTGCCGGATCGTGGCGTTTTTGAAATTTCAAACGAGAGGATTCCTATGAAAAGGACACTCTTTCTGATCGTCGCCGCCATGGCCGTGCTGGCTTCCGCCGCATCGGCGCAGGCCAAGAATTTCATCGTTTACGATTTCGATCCCGGTGACGCTTCCGTCAACGATGTTCAGGTCATGGGCGAGCTGTTGCGGGCCGAGATGGAGCAAATTCCCAAGACCAAGGTCAAGGAAGCACCGGGCAAGAAATGCTACGAGGTCACTTGCGCGAAACAAACCCTGCAAAGCCGGGGCGTGGACGCCGTGGTCGTGGGAAAGGTCATGATGCTGGGCAGCCATAAAATCATCATGGTCAAATCGGTTTGGGACAATAAAACTTATCGTTACAAGGTGCCGCTGGAGAATCCCGAGGAATTCGAGGATCTGGCTGAAAGGCTTGCGACGGCCGTTGTCAAAAAAACCAGTTTCGAAGCCGAGATGGGGATGGACTCGGTCGCGCGCCGGGAGCAGGATCCCAACAAGCGCAAGGTGCACGGCGATTTCAGCGTGGGCGCCGGCCTGGGCGTCTGGAAACCTCTGAGCGATTCCTACCTGGGCGCGGATTATCTCTATATGTTCACCGGCTTCTTGCGTTACGAACTGGCGGACATCGCCGTGGACCTGGAAAGCGGCATGTATTACAGCAACAACATCGGAGACGATATTTACATCACGGAAGTGCCCATCGACGTGTCGCTTCTGTATTATTTTTCAAAGAAGGATCGCAGCCCGTTTATCGGCGGCACATTCGGCATCCATATGATCTCGCTCAAGGACGACGCGGACGAGCCGGTATACAAGGACTCCACGTACTGGGCGCCGCATTTCGGCGGATTTCTCGGATACGAATTAGGCCGCGCGCAGGTTCTTTCCTTTAGCGCCCGCGCCGGCTACAAGGCCGACCTCGTGACATTCGAAAAGGTGGAAGACGCCCAGGAGGACGAGGACGTGGGCGACGGCGCGCACGGGCCGTTTTTCGCCATTGCCATCACGTTCTTCTAGTCGAAAGAATGAAGGAGCAGAGGCGGGCTCTGAGTGCCCGCGTGACATGGGCAAGTTTCTTCGGCCTGAGCCTTTGCGAGGACGCTTGTCCATGCATTGCCAAGGATAATTGTTTGCGAAAATGAAATAAGTACACGGACATGACACTAACCACTAGCCGCTAGCCACTAGCCACTACCCGAAGACATATTTAATAAAAGTGTTGATAAAGCCCGATATTTGCCGGAGTTTGACCATGAACAGCAGGCGTAGAGCGGTTCGCGGGCGCAAGTAAAATCCCAGCACCGCGTTGCGCTGATGCTTTTTCATCCGCGCCGCTTCCGCCGGATCTTTCTGATAGGCCGTAAAAAAGTTCAGGTATTCCAGGCTACGCTGCTTCTTTTGAATTTCGTCGCCCCAGCGGCTTCCCGGCAGCGGAATGTAAATGCCGAAATGCGCGAAATCCAGACCGAGCTTCCGTGAAAATCGAATGGTGTTTTTTGTCATGTCGTCGGATTCGCCGGGAAGTCCCAGGACGAAAAGGCCGACGGTCTGCATGTCGAGTCGCCGAGCCCAATTCGTGATCTCGATGACTTTGGGCAGCGACACCGACTTGCCGAGATCGCAATCCTCGTCGGCGGTTTCGATCCCTAAGGAAATCTGATAACAGCCCGCGTCCCGCATCGTGGTCAGCAGAGATTCGTCCGTGTTATGCACCATAATCCCGTTGGGAAATTTCCAGGGTACGCTGATTCCGCCGCGCAGCATCTCCAGGCACAGGCCTTCGATATGATCGCGGTTCAGCGTGGGATTGTCGTCTTCCAAGTGGATTTCGCGGATGCCGAATTTTTCGATCAGCATCTGCATTTCCGCCACCACGTCTTTCGTATCGCGCATGCGCAGTTTCGGGCCGAAAAGCGCGGTGACCGAGCAGAAAGGGCATCCGAAGGGGCAGCCCCGCGTGGTCAGGATCGGCGCCACGGGCAGGAATCTGACGAAAAGTTGATGCGGAATGGGAGGATAGCGATGCGGCGCGATCAGATCCCAGGCCGGCCAGGGAAGCTGATTGATATCCTTGAGGATTTTTGGATCGTTCGTTTTGAAAACTCGGCCGTCTTTTCGATATGCAACGCCTTCGACCGAGGCCGGATCGCCTTTTCGCATAAGCGTCTTGAGCAGTTTGACCAGCGTGATTTCGCCTTCGAAACGAACGACGTAATCGCCGTAAAACTCATCGAGGGCTTCTTCGGAGTAGAAGGAAACGTGCGGGCCGCCGAGGATGATCGTGGGCTGGTAGTGAAGCCTTCGAAGGGACGCGGCCAGATTTTTCGCGCTGATGTAATTCGGCGTCGACACCGTCATCCCGATATAGGGAGGCTTTGTTTTATTGAGGATGCCGCAAAGCTGCGCCATATCCATGTGGCGCCGGGCCAGGTCGTAAATTTCGACTTCGACGCCGGCTTGTTTTAATGAAGACGCCAGATAACCAAGGCCCAGAGGCGGCGTGACCGTCACCGCGTTCGTGGGCGGGTGTATCAGGACGATGTCCGGCGTGTTCGACTCTGTGGCCATGGAATCCTTGGGTAGCGATTGCGTCGCCGATCATTACAGGTCAGCGACCGCGCATCAGGCCGATCAAACTATCACCCAAAATCCGTCGTGTCACGCGCAATGACGGTGCAGGCAGGCTGTTGACTTGCGGCGCATTCAAAGCGAAACATGCGTTAAGATGTGGCGAAAGGATACAAAAACAATCTGCCCGGCGTGCGGCAGGGAAATTTCGGCCCAACTGCGGGAAGAAAAGGACGACATTTATCTTCACGCGGATTGCCCGGAGCATGGATCGGCCCGCACTTTGTTTTTCAAGTCGGCGGATTTGTACCGGACTGTGCTGGATGATGATTCGGGATTGCCCGGACCCGATCCCCTGAATCTCGACGATCCAAAAGTCGCCGATTATCTCACCACATTCGCCGTCGATCTGACCACGCGCTGCAACCTTCGCTGCCCGCATTGTTTCGCTCAGGCGCAAGAATCGGATGAATCGGAGCCGACTGTCGACGAAATCCTTGAAATGATTCCGGATTATCGCGGCAGGTCACGCGCACCCAACATTTCCCTGGTCGGCGGGGAGTCGACGTTGCGACCGGATCTGCCGGACATCATCAAGGCGATTATTGAAAAGCGCGGCCTTGTTCCAAGGCTGAACACCAACGGCATATTGCTTTTGGAAAATGATTTGCTGGCGCGGTTGAAAGCCGCCGGCCTTCAGTGGATTATTTTGCAATTCGACGGATTTGACGCCGACGCATCCGTCGCATTTCGCGGCAGGGATTTACGCGCGTTAAAAGACGAGGTGATCGAGCGGGCCGGAGCTCTGGGATTTTTTTTGCATCTGGCGATCATGGTGAAAAAGGGCGTCAACGACGGGGACGCGGCTTCGATTGTCGATTATGCCGCAAAACAACCTGATATCCGCCGGGTGAGTTTTTACCCCTGTTCCGAAGTAGGGCGCACGGACGATGACGAAAAAAAGGAAACGCATGTCCTTGACGTTATGGAGGCTCTTGAAAAAGGGAGCAGGGGGGATATTCTGGTCGGAGATTTTATTGCGGCAAAGAAAATAGGAAACAGATATTACAAGGCAACTAAAAATCCCATGTTTCGGCCCAGACCGTGCATGTTTCCGCTGGTGATATATCGCCATGAAAATGCATTGATTCCCTGTAATCGTTTCTTTTCTTTTGGGACAATTTTGAAATATAAAAGCGCTTTTTATATGTTTATGAAAAGCGCTTGGAGGATGCTGAAACCCGATGAAGGCCGGTTTTCACCGGATTTTTTATTTATAAATATTGAAAAATTCTACAGTGATCATGGTTTTGATTTCATTGCCGCAAGAAACTGCCATCATATTTACCTGACAAAAGGCGGAGCTTATCCCTTTTGTTGTTATAATTCCCTGCACAGAAACTCCGCGGACAAAAAGTGAAAAAAATTACCGAAAAAGCGCAGTTAGACCTTTTTTGAAAAGCTATTGAAAGTCGAAAGGGCCTGCGTCACAGAACCGGGTTTTCATGAGGCCACTCTTGATTCCCAGTAATCTTCGAGTCTTCCGGAGAGCATGACGCACCTTAGGGCGATGATATTGTTTGCTCCGCGGACGGACCATTCCATGCCGGACTGTTTGAGCCTTTGTCCGATGACGTTTTTGCATCCGGCTTCGACCACTCCCGAACCGACGAACAATCCGTCGGATCGGAATTTTCCATATCGCATTCGCTCCTTGTTCTTTTCCAGATAGGCGATTTCCCTCAAGGCCTGTTTCCGGTTCTTGCCGCGGCGCGGCAGCGCGTCCCGTGCTTCGGCGGCGATCTTTTCCACCTTTCCTTCCTCCAGGTCCGTCCACCATCGTGTCCGATGGCGATGGATCGCTTCTTCCTCGGAAAACAGGAGCTTGCACAAATCCGCCACGTGCTCCTTGGCGTGATAAAGGTCCACGATCCGTATCGATTCGTGGAAATGTTCGCCGGCCAGGTTCCATATCCACGGCGCGCCGTCGCCCAGAACGACGACTTTTGCGGCCCGGTCCAGGCCTCGCCGTTTCGCCTCGGCGTAAATCCGCCACCCGAAGTCTTCGGCCCCTTCGATCGCTCCGACGAAACTGGTCGAATCCGGGTCGCGCACCGGCCGGCCCCTATCATCCCGCCCGGTCTGCGTGAAGACGCAGCCCAGTTTGGCCTCCCGGGTTTTCGCCGATCCGTCGGGCTGCTTTCCCTTCCGACCATGCACCTCCCGTTTCACCATGGGAACGCCGGTTCCGTCGTAGGCGACGTACAGGATCGGGATATCCTTCTCTACGCGCCCCTCGCCCCGGTCCTTGACGGCTTCAGCCGCCTCCCGTTTCCGCCAGGCTTCCATGTCCCCGCCGATTCCTTCCGCCACGCGTTCTACATCCTTGGGGCTGACCAGAACCCCGGCGTAGACCTCCAAATCCCTGCATCCCTCCTTGAATGTGTTCCGGCTTCCCGCCCGGGCCATCATCCGGCGCAATCCCGGCGTGCGCGTCGTTTTCTCCACATCCAGTTCCTCGTCCCCGGGATAACGCATTTTTCCACAGTCGGGACATCGATACACGGAGCGACGATACGAAACGGGACCCAGGATCGACAACAAGGTTTTCCTTTGAAGCCCTTGACTTTCCATGCGCCGGCCGCATGAGCAAATCAAGGGCTTTTCCCTCCTCCCCGAGCCGATCTCCTCCAAAAGGCCGGAGAGGGCCTTGGCCCCGGCCGTTAAAACGGCGGACCGTATGGCGCCTTCCCACGCCTCCAGGTCGGCATGCCTCGCCTTGGCCGCCCTTTTGAGAATGCGCCTTACTTCTTCTTCCTGCTCGACGGCGATCTGCGCCGTTTTTTTTCCGGGGAGTCTTCCTGTTGTCGGCGTTCCAATTCTCCCATTTTCTCCGTCAGTTCAACGTATTGCCGGCATAAGTCCATAAAGCGTTTATGGGCTTCGATGTCTTTTTGCGCCTGTTCCAATTCAGAGTTCGCCGTCAGTCGTCGGCCGACGGTTTTTCCCTTCTCGCGCCAGGACATGACGTAGTAGGGACCTCTTAAAACAGGTTGTTTCTTTCCTTTGTGGGGGACCTTCAAATATTGCTCGTTGATGGTTGCGCGTTTCATGGAACGGATGGAGCGCATTTGCGAAAGAATTTCTTCCCTTCGAGTTTCCAGGTCGGACAGTTTTTCCATCGGGGCTCCCGGGCGATTGTTGATAATAATCTACAATATCACGAGAAAAAAAAAGAAGCAAGCACAAAACCGGGTTTTGTGGCGCAGGCCCAAGTCGAAATAATAACTTGCATTTCATAATTTTGCGTGCTATATACGCCGCAAATTGGCCAGCTTCTCAGAAAGCGGGCGCCCCTTGACGGGTCCCGCTTTTTTGTTGGCAAATTCTCAAAACGGATATTTTTCATGAATCCAAAAAGCGGCGCCGTCGAAAAAGTTCGTGAACTGGCGCAACGGGTATGCCGCGATTGCGGGCTTGAATTATTCGATATCGAGGTTAGTGGAGCCGGCAAAAGGAGGATCGTGCGCATTTATATTGACAAATCCGAAGGTGTTAAAGTCAATGATTGCGCCAGGGTCAGCCGGGAATTATCCACGCTCATGGATGTGGAGGATCCGTATTCCGGCTCCTATAACCTTGAAGTGTCGAGTCCGGGACTGAACAGGCCGATTCGGTCCGCCGACGACGCGAAAAAGTTGATCGGCAAATTGGTGAAGATTAAAACGAAACGCAATGTCCAGGACCGGCGCACCTTCAGAGGACGCCTTATAGCGGTGAAAGACGATGCGTGGAGTATTTTGGTAGATGGTTTCGAGTATGAAATTCCGGAAGGCCTCATCGAGAAGGCCAATATGATTTACGAGTTCTAAACGGCGAAATCGTCCTTTAGTTCAAGGAGCGCGTTATGGCTTCGGATCTCAATCAAATTATTGATACGGTGGTCAAGGACCGCGGTGTCTCCCGCGCGGTAATCGTCGAGGCTCTTGAAACGGCCATGTTGACGGCCGCCAGAAAGAAACTCGGGATCGAATTCGACGTGGAGGCTCAGTTCAACGAGAAACTGGGCGAAGTCGAGCTTTTCCGTTTTCGGGAAGTCGTGGAAGAGGTCCAGAATGATTTTCTGGAAATCCATGTCGACAAAGCGCGGATTCTCGATCCGGAAGCCCAGTTGGGCGACTCCCTTGGTGAAAAAGTCGATACCAAGAATTTCGGGCGGATCAGCGCGCAGATGGCCAAACAGGTCATTATCCAGAAAGTGCGCGATGCGGAAAAGGAAATCATCTACAACGAATATAAAGACCGCAAGGGCGAAATCGCCAACGGCATTTTGCGCCGTTTTGAAAAAGGGAATTATATCGTCGACCTGGGCCGCGCCGAAGGCATCGTTTACCAGAAGGATCAGATTCCGCGCGAAAATTATCAGGTCGGCGAACGCATCAGGGCTTATATCAGCGACGTGGTGCAAAGTTCCACCAGCCCTCAGATCATTCTCTCCAGAACGAGCCCCGAATTTCTGCGGAAACTGTTCGAGCTGGAAGTTCCGGAGATTTCCGAAGGCATCGTCACCATCGTGGCGGCGGCGCGGGAGCCGGGACTTCGCGCGAAAATTGCCGTGACGAGCCGCGATCCGAACGTGGACCCGGTGGGCGCATGCGTCGGTATGAAAGGAAGCCGTGTTCAGAGCGTGGTCAACGAATTGCGCGGCGAAAAAATCGACATCGTGCCTTATTCGGAAAATCCCGCGAAGTTCGTGTGCAACGGATTGGCGCCGGCGGAAGTCCTCAAAGTCATCATCGACGAAGACAGCCACTCGATGCAGATTGTCGTCGCCGACGATCAGCTGTCTCTGGCCATCGGCAAAAAAGGTCAGAACGTCCGCCTGGCGGTGCAGCTTTCCGGCTGGAAACTCGATATCCAGTCCGAATCGAAATGGAAGGAAATTTCCGAGATCGCCAAGTCGACCTTCGGCCGCATTCCGCAAATCCCGGATATCTCCGTCGAGCTTCTTATCAAGTCCGGCTACATGGACGTCGAGGAACTGGCGGACGCGAAACCCGAGGATCTGGCGCGTTTCCCGGGCATCAATATGGACAAAGCCGCGGAAATCATCGCGACTTGCAATCATATCCTCGATACAAACGAATGGCCTCTGCCGCCGCCTGAAGAAAAAACGGAATCCGATGAAGAGGACGCCGACGGAGATTCCGGCGACGAAGTCATTTCCATCGGGGCGGAATTCGCCGCCCAAGACCCCAAAAGAATTAACGACCTGGTTTCTTCGCAAGGCGGCGAGGAAAAAGGCGCCGCCAGGGTCGCCAAGGCTGACGAAGGCACTGCCCCGGAATTGTTGCTCGATCTCATGAAGCTTGACGGCGTGGGATTCAAGAGCGCCGAGGCTCTATATAAGGCCGGATATACGAATCGCGATAAATTGAAAAATGTGACCATGGAAGGGCTTTTGGCCGTTCCCGATCTGGATATCGAACTGGCCCAGAGGATTGTGGAATCCATGGGTTCTTAATAAAAGAGTAATCCCGGATGTCGTATGAACCGATCCGGACTTGTTGCGGGTGCCGTGCGAAGAAGGAAAAGAAAGAACTGATGCGTTTTTTCGCCGGGGCCGAAGGAATTTTGAAAATCGATGAACGGCAAAACGAAGACGGAAGAGGCGCTTATATCTGCCCGAAGGAGTCCTGCTTTGATTTTGCTTTGAAAAAAAAGGCGTTTTATCGAACGCTGAGAAGGGATTCCCTTCAAATCGATATTGAAAAATTACGCCAAATGGTGATAAACATGCAATCCGGTTTTTCCGGATAGCTGGGAGATCGTTTTCGATGGCGAAAATAACTGTTGTCGACGCCGCAAGCAAATTGAAACAGGAACCTGCTGTTTTCCTTAGCAAGCTCAAGGAACTCGGGATCTTTGTTGACGACGAGCAGTCTACCATCGATACCGATATCCTTCCACGCGTGCGAATCCTTCTGAAAGAGGAAAAGGATAAGGAGTCCGGCGGTTATACTGAACGCAGGGTCGGTTCGACGGTTATCCGGCGCCGCGTGAGACGCAAGGCGGGAGCGGCTGAACCCGAGGAGTCGGCGGAACAGGAAGCCATGGCTCCCGACGGAGCGAAAACACCCGAGAAAAAGGCGGTCAAAACAAAAAAGAAGGCCCAGGGAAAACCTTCCGAACCCGCGAAAACCATCGGAGATGTTTTAGGGCGTAAAAGAGTGACCAAGCTTCAGCCGGTTCAAAAGCTGGAGAAGTTCGAGGAGCCAGAAGAAGAAGCGGCCGATGCTGAAACGCCGGAGGAGATTTCTGAAGCGGAACTCGCCGAGGAAGCAGCGATCGTTGAGGAAGAAGCGGCGCCGGAAGTGATGGAAAGCGCGGAGACGGTGGTGGATGCTCCGCTGGAAGAAGAATCCGGGGAAAAACCCGCCGACGAAACTGAAGAGAAAAGCGCCGTGCCTGTGAAAAAGGCCAAGACCATAAAGTCCTCCCGTTTGAAAAAAATCAGAGGCGTGACCGCCGAACCGGCGCGCGTCATTTCACGGCCGACGAAGCCCGTCGCGCCCACTGTTCCCGCCGCCGGCAAAAAAGAGGCCAAGAAAGAGGATGAAGAAGACAAACCCGAGAGGAAAGGCCGCCGGGTTGTCGAGATTTCCCGCTCCAGGGATTACGGCAGCCGCCGCCGAAGCAAGGAACAGCTGCAACGGGAGCTTCGCGTCGAGCGACAGAGGAAAAAGAAATCCAGGGATTTCAAAAGCACGGAGATTACGACGCCCAAAGCTATCAAACGCAAGATCAAAATCGAGGGCGCCATCAAAGTCGGCGAACTGGCGCGCAGGATGGGCATCAAGTCCAGCGAACTGATCAAAAAGCTTTTCGCCATGGGACAGGGCGTGACCATCAATCAGTCCCTGGATCTGGATTCGGCGACGATTATAGCCGCCGAATACGGATATGAAATCGAAGATACGACGGTGGAGGTCGAATCCTTCTTCGAAAACGAAGGGGAAAAAGAGGAAAACCTCCAGCCGCGTCATCCCGTCGTCACGGTCATGGGGCACGTGGATCACGGCAAAACTTCGCTTCTGGACGCCATCCGCACCACCAGCGTCGTTTCCGGCGAGGCCGGCGGCATTACGCAGCATATCGGAGCCTACAAAGTCGACGTGGACGGTAAAAGCATCGCCTTTATCGATACTCCGGGCCACGAATCATTCACCCAGATGCGTGCCCGCGGCGCCCAGGTGACCGATATCGTGATTCTCGTTGTGGCGGCGGACGACGGCGTCATGCCTCAGACCGCCGAGGCGATCAATCATGCCAGGGACGCCAAGGTTCCCATCGTCGTGGCCATCAATAAAATCGACAAGGGCCAGGAAAAGCTGGACAAGATTTACTCCGAACTCTCCGAGTACGGTTTGGTTCAGGAATCCTGGGGCGGCGACACGCAGTTCGCCCTCGTTTCCGCCAAAAAGAAAATCGGCATCAAGGAGCTTCTGGAAAAGGTTCTGTTGCAGGCCGAAATCATGGAACTCAAGGCCAATCCCGACAAGAAAGCTTCGGGCGTCGTTTTGGAAGCGCGTCTTGAAAAAGGGCGCGGACCCGTGGCGACGATTCTGGTCGACGAAGGAACGCTGCGCGTCGGCGATTCCATCGTTTCGGGCATCTATCACGGTCGCGTTCGCTTTATGCACGACGGCCGCGGGCTGCGCATGGACGAAGCCAGGCCCGCGGATCCCATCGAGGTCGTGGGACTGGGCGGCGTGCCCGAGGCGGGCGACAGGATCTTCGTGGCCGAAACCGAGAAGAAGGCCAAGCAGGTCGCCGAGATCATGATGAACAAGGCCCGTGAAGCCAGGACGCAGCGCATGGCCAAAGTCAGCCTTGAAAGCCTCTTCGACCAGATCAAGGACGAGGTCGTCAAGGAACTCAAAGTCGTTCTCAAAGGCGACGTGCAGGGTTCCGTCGAGGCGGTGAAGGACGCGTTGCATAAACTCACCACGGAAAAGGTCAAGGTGACCGTTCCGCATTCGGGCGTCGGCGCCATTACCGAAGGCGACATCAACTTCGCCGTCGCTTCCGAAGCGATCGTCATCGGCTTCAACGTCCGTCCTTCCCCCGAAGTCAGGGATCTGGCCGGACGCGAGGGCGTGCAAATCAAGGTTTACTCGATCATCTATGAGCTTCTGGACGACATCAGAAAAGCCATGATGGGATTGCTGGAGCCCGAGCACAGAGAGGTCTACCAGGGTCGCGCCGAAGTCCGAAACACTTTTACCATTTCCCGCATCGGCACTATCGCCGGTTCCTACGTTCTCGACGGGAAGATCACGCGGGATGCGAGGATCAGGCTGCTGCGCGACAGCGTGGAAATCCACAAAGGACGCCTGGCGTCCCTCAAGAGATTCAAAGACGACGCCAAGGAAGTGGGCACGGGATACGAATGCGGCATGCAGATTGAAAACTATAACGATATCCACATCGGCGACATCATCGAATGCTACTCAATCGAGGAAGTGGCTCCCGATCTGGGCGAGGCCACATCGGCTTAATCTTTTCCGAGTGATTTCATGGTAATCGGCGCGCTGACCATTGTTTGCCGCATTCACGGGGCGGCGTCCTTAAAGGACAAAAGGCGCGTTATTAAAAGGATTCTTTCCAGAACCCGGGACACTTTCAACGTCGCCTCGGCGGAAGTCGGCGACAACGATTCCCACCACAGCGCCAGACTCGCTTTCGTGACCGTGGGAAACGATCCGGCGCACGTAAACTCCGTCATGGACAAAATATTGAATTTCATTCATGGTCTGTATCTCGCGGAGATCGTCGACCATGATATCGAATTGACATCGGGATCGCCGTGGAAATAAGCAACGGCGTATAGAGGCCATGAAGAAAAAGCGTCCCAAAAAATATCACGGATTCAAAAGAGGCGATCGCATCAGCGCCGCAATCCACAGGCTTGTCGCCTCGTCGCTTATCGTGGGGTTGTCCGATCCCAGGTTGAGCGAGATTTCCATCACCGCCGTGGAAATGACGCCGGACAACAGGATCGCCAAAGTCTATTTCAGCATGTTTGGCGACGAAAAACAGGTCGCGCAGGCGCGCAAGGGCCTGGTCCACTCCGCGCCCGTTTTGCGGAAAAAGATCGCCGAGGAAATCAGGTTGCAGTACACGCCGGAATTGCGCTTTTTTCACGATGTGACTCCCCAAAGGGCGCAAAAAATGGAAAGCCTTTTTGAACAGATACGCCGCGAGGGTTACTCGACGGATACGGATGACGAAGATGACGAATGATTTGAGCGCCGTGATCGAGGTGATGAAAAGCAACGATTCCTTTTTGCTGGCCCAGCACACGCATCCCGACGGGGACGCCGTGGGATCGGCGCTGGCTTTGATGCGGGCTTTGGAAAACGCGGGGAAAAAAGTTGTCGTTTACAACGAAGACGACTGTCCGCATTACACCCGATATCTGCCCGGCGTGGAGCGTTTCTCGAAGGAATTCGGAGATATCAATGCCTATGACGTCATCGTGACTCTGGATTGCGGGGATTTCGGACGCGTGGGCGAGGCCGTAAAACAGTTCAAGAATCACCCCTGCGTCGTCAACATCGATCACCACGCGTCCAATCCGATGTTCGGGCGCACGAACTACGTGGATGATCGGGCGAGTTCGACGTGCGAAATACTTTACGTCCTCATGAAAGAGTGGGGCGTCGGCATCGACGAAAAAATCGCCGAATGCCTGTACACGGGCATCTATTTCGATACGCGGAGTTTTAAAAACGCCAACTCCACGGCCCTGTCGATGAGAATATGCGGGGAGATGGTGGAGGCCGGCGTCGATCCCGCGAAAATCGCCCGTTATCTGTTTATCGAAAAACGCCCGGAGCAGGCGCGTTTGCTGAGTCTCGTCGTTCCGACCTTGACAATCGAAGACGGAGGCAAAATCGCCGGCTTGACGGCGACGGCGGACATGTTCGAGCGGGCCGGGGCCGATTACGAAGCCCTGGAGGGATTCGTCGAGATTCCCAACTCCATCGAAGGCGTCGAAGCGGCTTATCTGCTTCGCGAACTGCAAAGCAAAGACGGCCGGGCGATGGTCAAAGGCTCCCTGCGCACGAGCGACGCCATCGATGCGACGGTCATCACCGGGCATTTCGGCGGCGGCGGACACAAGCGCGCGGCGGGATTTACAGCCTTCGGCAATCTTGAAGACGTCCGTAAAAAGCTCGTCTCCATGTTGAATCAATAGCCGGCGTCATCGAAGTGAATCCTACCGGAATACTCATCCTGGACAAACCAGACGGTCCGACCAGCCATGACTGCGTCAACAGACTGCGTCGTATTTATGGGGTAAAAAGAATCGGCCATACCGGCACGCTGGATCCCTTCGCGACGGGCGTTCTGGTGATGCTCATCGGCAAAGCGACGCGCCTGGCCCGTTTTTTCAATGAGGATGACAAGCGCTACGAGGCGCTGGTTTCCTGGGGAAGCGCCACGGATACCGGCGACCGCACCGGTCAAATCACCGATTCGTGCGACGCGCCATTGCCGGACGAATCGGAAATCCTTGCGGCGATGAAGGGCATGACCGGCGAAATACAGCAGGTTCCTCCCATGTATTCGGCGGCTAAAATCGACGGGAAGGCTCTGTATAAGATCGCCCGCAAGGGAAAAGAAGTTCAGCGAAAGCCAAAAACCATTTATATTCGCGAACTTAAGCTTATTCGGCGTTTCGAATGCGGCTTCAAAGTTTCCGTGACATGCTCAAAAGGCGCCTATATCCGCACATTGGCTGAAGACCTGGCCAAAAAGCTGGGCGGTTTCGGGCACTTGAAGGAGTTGCGCCGCGTGGCTTCCGGCGATTTAACCCTTGAGAAATCTCATAAACTCGACGATTTACTCGAAGCGTACAAGGACGAGGGATCGAGGGAATATTTCAATAAAATCCTGATGCCGATGAGCATCGCCTGCGCTAAATACACGGCTTTTAAGGCTGACGCGCTGCTTGAGCAGGCCGTTATCAACGGAAAACAGCCCTCCATGGACGATCTTTCCGGTGGGCCGGCGGTGCCGAATTCCATTATCAGAATTATTGATGACGCCGGCGAACTTCTCGCCATGGCGCAAATTGACGCCGAAGGCCGGGCGGCAAAACTGTTGATGGTCTTGAAAAGCGCGGATGAAAATTTTTAATTCGGCGCAAAAGAGCTTTGCAAATACGTACTTTGTGTGTTAAAGAGCGCCCAAGAAACGAAGGATATAAGAAAAAAGAAGAAGGAGAAGCAGAAAAAATGTCCATCACTGCAGAGCGGAAAAAGGAACTGGTCGGAGAGCATCAGCATCACGAATCCGACACCGGTTCCCCTGAAGTTCAAGTCGCTTTGCTGACTGAAAGAATCAAGACTCTTACCGAGCATTTCAAGATTCACAAGAAGGATCATCATTCCCGCCGAGGATTGCTGAAACTGGTCAGTCAACGAAGATCGCTGCTGAACTACCTGCGTCAAAAAGACATCAACCGTTATAAACGACTCATTGCGACGCTGGGAATCCGCAAGTAATAAAAATGAAAAGCCAATTAATGCATGCCTCACGGCCCATTGCCGCGAGGTGTGCCATTTTGCGTTTGGAAGGAAACTCGAAAAATGAAAACAGTAGAAATTGAATTAAACGGTTATAAGATCCAGATGGAGACCGGAAAGCTTGCCAAGCAGGCTCACGGAGCGGTCATTATGCGCGTCGGCGACACCATGGTCATGGCCACCGCCGTCGCCGAAGATAAGGAGAGGGAGGGACGGGACTTTCTTCCCCTGACCTGCGATTATCAGGAAAAAGCCTGGGCCGTCGGGAAATTCCCCGGCGGGTTTTTCAAAAGAGAAGGGCGGCCGACGGAAATCGAAACCCTCGTCAGCCGGATGATCGACCGCCCGTTGCGTCCGAAATTCCCCGATGGTTGGGTGCGCGAGACGCAGATTATCGCCACGGTGATTTCGAAGGACGAAATTCATCCGTCCGACGTCATGGCGATTACCGCGTCCTCGGCGGCGCTGCACATCTCCAAGGTTCCCTTTGACGGTCCCCTGGCCGGAGTCCGGGTCGGCCGCGTGGACGGCAAACTGATCTGCAATCCCACGCATCAGGAAATCGAGCAAAGCGATATCGACATCATCGTGGCCGGAACCAAGGACGCTATCGTCATGGTGGAAGGCGGCGCCGAATTCGTGTCCGAATCCGACATGGTCGAAGCCATCATGTTCGGTCACAAATCCATGCAGCCGCTGATTCAGATGCAGGAAGATCTGCGTGAAGCCGTCGGCGTGGAAAAAGTCCAATTCGAGTCCCCCGTGCCCAATCCCGAGATTTTCGACATGGTCAAGGGAGCTTGCCTGGATAAACTGAAAGAGAATCTGGTCATCAAGGAAAAGATGGCCCGCTATTCGGCGCTTTCGGAATTGAAGAAAGAGACGGTTGAAAAAATCAACGCCGACAAGGACGAGGAAAATCGGATTGATCCAAGTGAAATCGCCGGGGCTTACGGCGATTTGAAATCTCGGGAAATGCGCCGCATGATCCTCGATGAAAAACGAAGGATCGACGGCAGGAAATTCGACGAAATCAGGCCGATCGCCTGCGAAGTCGGTTATCTGCCCAGAGTTCACGGCTCCGCCATTTTCACCCGGGGCGAGACGCAGGCCATGGTGATCGTCACGCTGGGCACGCGGTCGGAAGAACAGAAGATCGAAGGACTCGGCGACGACGTATGGCGCAAATTTCTTCTCCATTACAATTTTCCGCCGTTTTCCGTCGGCGAGGCGAAATTTCTTCGCGGACCCGGAAGGCGCGAAATCGGTCACGGCGCATTGGCCCGGCGCGGCGTGAATCCGGTTTTGCCGAACTGGGATGACTTCCCTTACACCATCCGCATCGTATCCGACATCCTGGAAAGCAACGGCTCTTCTTCCATGGCCACGGTTTGCGGCTCTTCTTTGAGCCTCATGGACGCCGGCGTGCCGGTGAAAAATCCGGTGGCGGGAATCGCCATGGGCCTCATCATGGAAGGCGACAACTACGCGGTGCTTTCCGATATTCTGGGCGATGAAGATCACATGGGCGACATGGACTTCAAGGTCATCGGCAGCAAAGAGGGCGTGACCGCCATCCAGATGGACATCAAAATCGGCGGCATCAATGAGGATATCCTCAGCCGCGCTCTGGAACAGGCCAGGGAAGGGCGCCTGCATATTCTGGGCAAAATGGCCGAAGCCATTACCGAGCCCCGCGAGAATCTTTCCAAATACGCTCCGCGTATTATCACCATCAACATTCCGGTGGAGAAAATCAAAGACGTCATCGGCCCCGGCGGCAAGATCATTCGTTCCATCGTCGAGGAAACGGGAGCGAAGATCGACGTGGACGACGACGGCCGAATCAACGTGGCCAGCCCCGACGAGCAGGCGGCCCAGGCGGCGATCAAGAGGATTCGCGCGCTGACCGCCGAACTGGAAGTCGGGAAAGTTTATATGGGCCGCGTGGTGAAGATCGTCGATTTCGGCGCGTTCGTCGAAGTGCTTCCGGGTCAGGAAGGCCTGGTTCACATTTCCCAGATCGCGAATGAGCGAATCGGCGCCGTTCGCGACGTCATATCCGAAAACGATCAGTTCCTGGTCAGGGTTCTGGATATCGACAGGACCGGACGCGTGCGCCTGTCCCGAAAAGAGGCCCTGGGGTTAAATCCCGACGACGTTCTGGACTAAGGATGGACAAGGTTACGATCCGCATCAGAAAGCTTGATCCCGATAGACCGATGGAACTGCCCGCGTACGCTACGCCGGGCAGTTCCGGTATGGACGTCAGGGCCTGCCTGGACGAGCCGATGGAACTGAAACCGGGAGACCGGTTCGCGGCGCCCACCGGCTTGGCCGTCGAAATCCCCATGGGATATGAAATACAGGTCAGGCCGAGAAGCGGCATGGCGTTGAAATACGGCGTCACCTGTCTGAATACGCCGGGAACCATAGACGCCGATTACCGCGGCGAACTCAAGATCATTTTAGCCAATCTCGGGCAAGAGAGCTTTACGATCGCCGACGGCGATCGCATCGCCCAACTCGTCGTCGCCGCCGTGGCAAGAGCCGATATTCAAACCGCCGAGAAACTGTCGGACACCGTTCGCGGGGAAGGCGGATTCGGCCATACCGGACGTGACTGACCCGGCTGGTGGTGAAACAGAGCCGCGAGCGGCAAAATCGCCGTCAGGCGATGAGCGAGCGGGTGTGCATCGAATCCGAAAAATAAGAATCTCATGATCAAGGTTTTTATAACCCTGCGGGGCTGTCTTGAAAAACGAAGATTGCGGCATCAATCGTTTTGCCGGCGGCTATGCCTCTATTCGCCGATTTGCCATCCGGCCGATTTCGCTTCTTGACCCGGGAAGCCTCACGGAACACAATGTATCCATGAATTGCGCAAGAGCATTATTTGCCGCGGCGATCCTGGTGTTGTTTTTCAGCGCCTGCGACGGCGCCGAGCGTAAAACGCCTGAAGGATTCACGACGATAACCATCACTCCCGACAGAGGCGACTTCGGCGTCGTCAACCAGGGCGATCCGGCGCAGTTCACCGTTGAAATCGAAAACCTCGGACCCGGCAACATTACGCTTCTGGGCATTGAGGGCGGATGCCCGGAACCCGATGTGAAGTTCGAGAATTTTTTTCTGCTTCCCGGGCAAAAAACCAAGGCGGAAGTTTCCATCGATACGACTGAATTTCCGGGAAGGATGGAGCGTCAACTCGCCATCAGAACGGGGAACATTGAAACGCCCATATTCCCCTTCCAGGTTTCGGGATTCGTCAAGCCGAATTTGATCATTACCCCCGAGCATTATCGGTTTTACAGAGATGAAGTGAAAAATCAAAAGAACTCGTTGACTTCATCGCTGCAAAATCTGTCGGAAAAGGATGTCATCGTGGAATCCATCGAATCATCGGGAAGCAGCCTCAAAGCATGGCCGGCGGACAAGGCCGAGTATCCGATAACGATTCCCGCCGGGGGGATCATGGATATCCGGATCGATATTCAGCCCGTAAAAGATGACGAAACTTTCGCGGGAAAAGTGATCATTCGCATGAAGAACGCCGCCAAAAACCGATACGAAATCAGCATCGTCGAAAAGAAGTCAATGCCTAAATCTTTTCCCAAACCAGGGGCTTGAAAACAGACAGGAGAAAATTCCTGGCATCCGCGCCGAAACGCCTTTGAACTTCACCCTGCAACGTTTGCGTCGGAACGATCTCGATATTGCTGAGGCGATGGTCGTAAAACGACAAAACGGCGAAGGCGCCCATGCTTTCCTCATCGCCGAGAAACGAGCCCAAAGGAACTTCCAGCGCCCCCAGACCTTTGACGGCTTCGAGACCCTCGGATGAAACCACCATGTCGGCTCCGGCGGCCAGTCCGCTGTTGACGGCCTCTTTGTCCTTATGGGCAAGCGTCAGAACATTGAATGCACGGGGCGAAAAATCCCCGGCGGCGCCGGCCAGGCGAACGGGCAATCCGCGGATACGGCCGCTGATGACATTCGCCGGCGGCCTCGCGGAAGCGGCGTCGAATCGATGAATGGCCGAAGGTGAAATAATGGCCCTGGCTCCCAGGCAGCGCATCAGAAACGCCTCGTAGCTTTCCGGCGTGTCTCCCAGGAAGATATTGAAATCATTGCGGCGAACGTAAGGCAGGATTTCGTAAATCGGCCGCATCCTGGTCGCCTGGATATCCGGCAGTCCGTCGGACTGCATGTGCGGCGTGACGACATTGAGATCCGGCTCTTCCGCTCGGATTCGTCCCCCGATAAAAACAGTTCTAATTTTGAACGGATCGAATTTTTCGGCGCTTTCATCCGCCGAATAGGCCACCGGGATCAACAGGGGATATGTGGAAAAATAATTCGAAACGGTCGGCGCGGCCTTTGAGGCGCAGTACTTGACGTTGCTGGCGCAGGGATTGTCGCCGTCGACGGATAAAACGGACAGCCGTCCGTTCAGATCTCCAAAGGGAATGATGCCCAGCAAGTCGCCGCTTTCCTCGACGCCCCGGCGCAGCTTCATCGGATCGTCAAACAATTCGACTTTTATCACCAGCGGCGCGTCCAGTTGATTCGCGACGATTTGCGCCAAGGGACCCAGGGAAGCCACGCGAATCGGACCCGGCTCGCCGTTGATCTCGCGCCAGTCCGTCAATTTTCCCGCGAAAATATCCCGCAAGCGCTGTGTGCTGATCATGGTGACGAGTTTTTCCCTCGGAGAAACCAGCGCCGCAATGAGGCGAGTCGGCGAGGCGGGATCGAATCGCCAGCTTGGCGGGGCCTTGATAATCAACGAGTCGAATTCGGAAGGGACGGGATCATGAAAGGTCTGGCCCAATATCTTCATGAAGTTGTTGTGATAAATTCTTTCCAGGCGCGCCTTTTTCAAAGCCAGGCCCGGTATATGCCTCATGCGCCAGTAGCCGCTTGCATCCCGCACGCGCATGTCGGCGCCGCCTTTTTCAAGAAACGAGCGATAGATTTTGTAGACCTGCATGCCCCAAAGTCCCTTGCGGAACAGGCGGTGATCGAAAAGCAGTCCCCCGGCGAACAGAAGCCGGTCCTTCATCCTTTCGAAAAAGGCTTCGACGCCCTTTTGATCCTTTGTCATCGCGTCGAGGATGTCGACGAAATCGGCGTCGCCGTCGAATCCGATATCGACGAAGAGATTGGGGTGATATTCGAGGTATTCCTGCAGGCGTTGAAAATCATCATACAGGCCCAGGAGACCGCCGCCGATTACCTTCAGGTCGTGATGATCGTTGAGGACATGAGAAAGCTCGTCGAGATAATCGGGCTTGATCGAAACGAAAACCGGAACGCCGTTGATCTCCGCATAATTATAAAGAGGCTCGAAAACGGGATCGCCGAGAGGCCTTTCTCCTTCTTCGCCCAGGCGCCACAGAGCCAGACCGCGGGCTCGCCTTTTGTGAAAGGACTCGAAAAAAGCCGCCGGATCGGACTGCGTGTTCGGAATGAAAACAAAGGGGATGAGACGTCCCGGCAATTTTTCGCCGGCCTTGAGCACGAGCTCGTTTCCATCCTCCGGCGACCCCGGATCGGGATAGATGTCTTCGACGGGCGCTTCTTTGGCTCCCGCAATCAGGGCGACCGATGCGATCTGCGCGTTATTGATGGCGAATATCAGTTCTTCGCCGCGTGATTCGCGGGTGAGAAACTCGTGCGCGCTGTGCACGGGGACGTCATCGAAATAGGTGTCGCTGCATCCGGCGGCAAGAATCGTTATCAGGGTCAGGAAAATAAGCTTTTTCATAGAGACCTTTTTCGTTTTGCTTTTAGCTTCGATAAAACGAATGCCGGAATTGAATTTAATATGTTTGGCCTTGGGAATCCAGTGTAAGAGGTTTGGGTTGTTGCGGTTGCCGCTTTGGCGCAATTAAGATACAAAGCCCGAGTATTAATAACGATTTTAATAGCAAATAATTTCAAAATGAGCAGAGCCTGATAAGATGAAAAGCAAGGCAAAGACAAAGAAAAACGGCGGCGTGGACGTCGCCAAAATTATTGAGTTCTACGAGAAGCTCGATCCGAAAATAAAAGCCCGCGTGCGAAGGGAAATCATGCGCCGCGCCGGCAACGATGAAATCGAGCGCCACGCCGGCGAATTGCGCGAAGCGCAGGCCGCTATGGAAAAACAAGCCGGGACGCAACTATCTCCCGACGGATACGATCCGTTTTCCGAACAGATGACGCGTTATTTCGAGGATCTGTTCCATACGCTGCAGGCTTATGTCCCCGCCGATCGATATCAAAAGGGCGACGAAAACCGGCTGGACCTGACGCGATGGGAACTGATCCGCGCGGTGGAGCCGCTGGAGTGGATGCTCAAATCCTATTTTCGATACGAGGTCAAGGGCATCGAGAACGTGCCGCGCAACGGACGGGCCATGATTATTTCAAACCACGGCATTCTCCCGCTGGACGGCTGGTTTTTGTACTATGAGATCCTGCGCGCCACCGGGCGCTGGCCGAGGGGCATGACCGACTGGCGCATCTACAAAATCCCTTACATGCGACAGTTCTTTATGGATATGGGCGTGATCGTCGGCTCTCATGATAACGGCGACAAGCTGCTTGAAAACGAGGAACTGATTTTCATCATGCCCGGCGGTTCGAAAGAGGCGTGGAAGTCGTCCCGTTTTCGTTACAGGCTTATTTGGAAGGGCAGGGAAGGCTTTATCCGCCTGGCGCTCAGAAACCGTTGCCCTATCATCCCGTCGGCGAACGTGGGAACGGACGACACTTATCACGTATTTTTTGACGGATACACGACGGCCTATAAATTCTTCAGGACGCGCAAAGCCATGTTTCCCATAAGCCTTCCCGTGGGGATCGGCGTTCTGCCGTTCCCGGTAAAAATGACGCAGTACGTGGGCGAGCCGATTCATTTCGGATACCCGCCGGAGGCGGAACATGATCCGGCCATCGTGCGTGAGTGCAAGGATCTGGTGAAGTCCAGAATATACGAATTGATCGACCGCGGATTGCAGGAGCGCCAGCAGGACAACTGAAAATCCGCGTTTTTTTAAAACGCTTTTTCGAGGCTGCCCGTGAGATTTGTTCAAAAAAATGCGCCCGCGGCTTTCGTTATGCCGACGCGCAACCGCAGGAGCCGCCTTGCAAAAACTCTCATGCAGCTCGCCGCCACGCCCGGTCCGGATGTGGAAGTCATCGTGGTCGATAATGATTCGGACGATAAAACGGGCGTATCCGCTAAAGAACAATATCCCGATCTGAAACTGATTCGCCTCAAGTCCAATCTCGGAACCATGGCGCGCAATATCGGCGTCGAGGCCGCGCATGCGCCGGTCGTCATCATGCTCGACGATGATTCATGGCCGCAAAGGGGGGTTGCGGAAAAATTGATCGCCGCCCTCGATGACGGCGCTCTGGGCATCGCCGCGTGCATGATCAGGCTGCCCGATAAGAGTTGGGAAGAAGGCGGATCCAAATTCGTTCACATCGGATGCGGCGCGGCTTTTCGCCGTGAAGAATTTTTACGTTTCGGCGGATACCCCCCGGTGTATGAAACCTATGTTGAAGAATACGAACTGGCGTATCGGTGCCTGGAAGCGGGAAAAGCGGTGCGTTTCGACGAATCCTGGACCGTTTGCCACGAACCCGCCGCGCGCGACGATTTCAACTACATGGTCGAGAAACTTACCGCCAACAATATTTACCTGGCCTGGAAGTTTTTCCCGGATGACGAAGCGTCCCGGTTTATTGATTGGTTTATGCGCCGCTATGAGATTCTGGCCGATAAGAAATGCGCGATGAAAGGTTTTCAGGCGGCGCGCGACGCAGCCGATAAAATGAAGTCGGAGGCGCTTAAGGACCGGAGCATTCTTTCCGATGAAACTCTCGACCTCGTTGTTTGCCGGCGAAACGCGAGTCATATTTTCCGGAAGTCCAGTGACGTTCACGGCCCTCTGGCTTTTTATCGGGCGGGCAAGGAAATTCTCGATCTTGTCGAGGCCGCGCAAAAGAGCGGTCGCGAAGTCGCCGCGATTTACGATTCGGGTCTGATGGCGGATGCCGGGCGAATCGGCGGGGTCGACGTTCTTCCCCTGGACAGGGCGCAAGAGTTTTCCGGGACGTTCGTTATCGGCGGGACCAGTCCGGGCTTTATCAAAAACACGCGATTGCTGGCGGACAAGCTGCGCGTCGGGCCAATGATGTCGCTTTAGGGATATGGCATGGAACCGTCCGGCAAGGTACTGATTATCACCGACGTCACCGCTCCCGGCGGCGTGGATACCTACGTGTGCAATCTGGAACTGGCGGCCCGAAAACGCGGCTGGGAAACGCGCGTGCTGATGGATAAGCTCCCCGGATCGAACAAGCTGTACAACATGCTGAAAGCAGGCGGCGCTTTCGTCACGCGCGCGCCGCTGTATCACCGCCGGTTCGGCGAAGATCAGCGACTTAATGCGACGCGGGATTGCCTGGACGGATTTTTGCCTCATATCGCGCATGCCGTATGCGGTGCGCCGTGGAACACGATTGTCCCGAGGGAAGCGGTTTTGGATCGAGATGTTCCGCTGTATTTCACTGAGCAGTACGTGGCGCCGGGATTTTATTTCGAAGGCGACGATTACAACAGAATTCGCGACATCTACAGGCGGGCCGGGAAGATTATCGCCGTCAGCGGCAACAACGCCGGGCTTTTGGAAAACGAATACAATCTGCCTTGTGAGAATCTCGTGGTTATTCCCAACGCCGTGGAAACGGATGTCGCCGGTTTGTCTCACAAGGAAATTGAAGCCGTCCGAAAGCGCCTCGGATTGCCTGAAAAGCGATTTTATTCCGTCAGCGTGGCGCGCCTTTGCGAGCAAAAGGGATTGGACACGTTGATTCGCGCCGTGGCGGAAATGGATTCAGACGCGCGCGGCCGGATTCATTTTTCGATTATCGGAGAAGGCCCCATGCGCGGGAGGCTTGAAACGCTCATTCGGGAAACCGGCGTGGGCGATACGATCGCCCTGCACGGCTGGCGCGACGACGCGACCGCATTATTGCCCGCCTTTGATCTGTTCGTGCTTCCCAGCCGGGCCGAGGGACAGCCCTTCGCTTTACTGGAAGCCATCGCCGCGCAAAGACCCGTTATCGCCGGCGCCGTTTCGGGCATTCCCGAGCTTTTGGAAAACGATAGAGGTGTATTAGTCGAAGCGGACGACGCGGCGGGTCTGGCCCGCAGCCTGGAAAATTTCGTCCGTGATCCAAAACCTTTGCTCGATATGGCCGCGCGGGCAAGGCAATATGTTTGCGACTATCATGACTTGCACGTGAACATCAACAGAACGATCGATCTTTGGGAAAATTAGACCGCCGCAACCGCGCTTTTTTTAGCCTTTGCCTTTTGACGGCATTATTGTAAGAATTACAGCGTCGATGAATTGATTTTTGCAACCGGATAAAAGGGGAGGAAGAGATGAATAGTTATAAACGACTTATAGCATTTGCGATCGCTTTGGGTTTTCTCGTTTCGCTTCTGTCCGCCTGCAGTATTTTCAATCAGATCGAAAAGCAGATCAAGGAAAAGGGCGAGACCTTTACCGTGAAAAAAGACGATATCGGCGATACGATGAAGTCGAAAAAATACGGCAAGTTCAAGCTGAAAAAAGATCACGTCAAGGAAGTCAAAAAGCTTAAAAACGGCAAGCAGGCGTTGTTTTATGACGTCAGTGCGAAAAAGTCTTCCAAAAAGAAATACAAGATTGTCGTTCTGGTCGTTCGCGTGAGCAGCAGCAAATTCCAGGTTTCGGTGATGGAGCAGCCGAGCGGCATTCCCGGTCTTTGAGTAAAGGATTATCCTGGAAGTCGTTGAAAAGCCGGTGAGAGAAATATTTTCGCATCGGAGCACAGGCACCCCGCAATTGTCCGCATGATCCAGTATTTTGATATCAGGAGAGTGTAAGGTGCAGGCCGCCGCGACGCATAAATCACTAAAAATTGTTTTAGTGACGGCGGCGGCGCTGTTCTTCCTGACGCGCTTTATCATCCTTTCCTCCGCGATAGATCACATTCACGGCATCGATCATGCCGAGTATCAGATCATGAAACTGGCGAAGGCTCTTGAAGAAGGACAAAACGCCTCCGCTCCAAGAAATCATTTATGGGGTCACAAGGCGACGGCGCTGGCGTTGCTGCCTTTCTTGAAAATGGGAGTATCCCCGACGATTTCCATGAAGTTGCTTCGCGTTCTTATTTCTTTTGTGGGTTATTTCTCGCTCGTGTTTCTGATCTCCTGGCGGCTCGGTCCAAAATATGGCGCGATTCTGGCGGCCCTGCTTTTATTTCCGAGCATCGATTATCTGAAGTGGTCCCTGGTTTTGTGGGGATCGTATCCGGAAGCGTCGGACCTTATATGGCTTGTTGTTTTACTATGGGTCGTCGCGCTGAAAAAGGAAAAATATTGCCTGTTCACAACGGCCGGCCTCGCAAACGGTCTGTTGCTCGCCTACTGTCCCTCCGTTGCCATGATCGCGATACTACCTCCGATACTGACGTGCTTTTTCGTTGCTCCGGGCAGAAGACTCCGATCCGTAGCGTACTACGGGCTGGGAGTTTTCATCGGCATATCCCCCTTTATTTTCTTCGCTGTAAAGGCTTGGCGGGAACTCACCTTTGCTCCCGAGGTCATCCAATCCGATAAAGGAGCGCTGATTGTTAAAAGCCTGGGGCTGCCTTCGCCCGTGCGCTTCTTTCATAACTTCAATATGAAACTCGTCGAGCTGTTCCAGTTTGTTTATGAGTTGCCGATAATCCTTTTTGCCGCCGGTTGGGTGTTGTTTTCCGTAATTTTCAAACGGTTCAGGCAAGAAAAATGGCGGATAATATTTCCTCTAAGTATTTTTTCCGGATTCGTATTTCTTTCTTCATTTCGATATCTGAATCTCGTGTCGATACGTCATATGACCTGGCTTCCGCCCGTGGGATATTTCTGCCTGGCCGCTGCGGTCGGCGATGAAATTTTCATCGATAGCGTCGTTAAAAGCGGCAAAATTCGACGATTGGTCACCGGATTAAAAATATCGCTGTTTTTATTGCTGGTTTTCTTTCATGTTAAAGCGAATCTTCCATTTTATCAGTTATCCGATATGGGCGTCATCCGGCATTATAGAGGCCAAGAGTACTATGAAAAACAGATCGGTTCGCTCATCGGCGAGGAAGTGCAAGCTATGAATTGTTTGATGGACCGGCTGCCGTCCCTGATCGAGGAACCGGATTTCCAGCGGGGCGTAAAAAGCGTATTCCCGTTCGGAGGAACATACGAATGTTGTGCATGGAATCCGTTGCCGTTGAATACCCGCTTATGGTCCGATGTCGAATGCGCCGGGTCCAAGATTGAATTCTGGCGGGGGATCGGATGCGCCATACGAATGAAAAACGCTCCTTTGGGTTCCTTGGATAACCTTGCGCCGTGCGCCGGGTCGGAGCCGAAGGCGGCAATCCTGGAAGGGTACCGGCAATGCGATGAATTAACCTGCATGTCTCCCCGTTTCAAATAGTGCAACCGCATCCGCTTTCGTTATCGTCGTCATCGGAATCTGAAAAAAGCGTGGATTGATCATCCGTATCATCGTCGTCGAGGGACGCGTCGTCGTCATCGTCGCTTTGCTCCGAATCGCGGACGGAAATGACTCCGCGCAACACAGGCTGTAAAAGGGCGCCGTCGGGAGCGAAGTAAACCGGGATGTACATGATGTCTTTCCAGAAACCATTGCCGAGAAGCACTTTGTAAACGGTTTCGCCGGTTTCAAAATCCACGGCGACGGCGTACCAGGCGCGCATGCCGCCGACGCTTTGATCCTGCATGGCGCTGTAAATCAAACCCGTGGCCGTGGACATTTTTATCGTTCCGGGCGCGGCGACCTCTTCGTTTTTCCAGACGACGTCGCATCCGCTTCCATTTTCGCTAATATCGATGCGCCAGAGTCCGGGAGTCATCTGCGAATGATCGCCGAATATCATGTTCGGCGCGTTATACCAGTTTTGCACCAGAATGCTTCGGCCGACCGCGACGGGTGAATTTTCGTTGGCGCTTGCGCCGGGCTCGAAAATCGGGACCTTGCAAACGAGCCTTTCGCCGCTAGGCGCTTGTCGCCTGTCGTACACCAGGAGATTGATTTGTTCGTCGGCGTTGTCGGTAATAATCACGTAGCGGTCATCCAGCAATGTCGGCGTCGCGCCGCTGCCGCGCGGGGAAATAACGCCCGGTTTGATGACGGTGGATCGCTCATATTCTTCACGCCATATCATGACGATTTGCCGGTCCGTCACATCCCAGCGGAAACCGTATTGCGCGCAGTCCGTCGTCGGGAATATGCCGTCGGGGCCGAGTGCGAGGCCGTTTTCAATGACTTCGCCTGTGAATTCATGCAAAAAAACTTCTTCGGTTTCTTTGTCGATATACCCCAACATCGCCGGTTGCGTGACCTGCCCGTCGTCATCATTGATCCCCAGAGTCATGAACCAGTAGTTGCCGTCATAATCGGGAACGACGGATGCAACGCTGTCCACATTGGGATCGACCCAATCGGAAAGGTCGAGTGTCTCCAGCACTGCAAATTCAGGGTTTTCGCTTTTATTTTGCAGACCGACAAACAGCACGCGATTGTCGTCGTCGATGGCGATCAGGCGTCCCAGGGAATCCAGATTCATGTATCCGAATTCCATCGGTATGCCGAGCAAGTGGAGCAGCGAGAATGACAGGAGAGTGAACTTGGCGCGTTTCGTCAAATCCACTGGGTCGATCAGCGCCAACTGAAACTCAATGTTCATTCCCAAAAGCCCGTCGGGCATATCGCCGCAAAAAGCGTAGAGATTATTATCCGTGTCGTAAAAAAAATTCAGGCACATTCCAATGAAGTCGCCATATGATCGAGACTGCACTACGGGGGATATTCCCAATGGAGTTTGCAGGTCGATAACGCCCGAATTGTACATATCCACATGAATGGATGATTGGGGCGCCAGATAAGGATGGGGCGTCACTTCCTTTGCGGGGATCGGTTTTGCCGTGGCGGGAGCGCCGAGGAAAAATGGAAGATTCGCATCCGGCGGGTAATCAGTTATCTCCTGCGCGCCGGGATAACCGATGGAAAAATGCAGCAATAGAAAGAGTAGAATTGCATTTTTCGAAAATGTCATGAGCCATCCCGTTTTGCGATATAATTTTGCGGCAATTAAAATTGCACTAAGTCATCCTATCACGGAGAGGCTGGAGGCAAAAGATGGATAAAGACGCCTTCGGTAAATACGATGTACTTCGATGGCGGCGAACCGTTTCTTTATTATCCTCTGCTGGTTTACGGAATCGGCGAAGCGCGGAAGCTGGGCTATCGGGTCGGCGTCGTGACAAACGGATATTGGGCGACGACGCCGGAAGATGTGCTGCTTTGGCTCAGGCCCCTTGCCGAATATGGAATCGAGGATTTCAGCGTCAGCGCGGACACCCTTCATGACGGAGATTTCGCGGCCGAGAAGGAAAGGATATTTGCAAAGGCATGCGAAGGACTGCAAATGAATCTTTCATTCATGCGCACTGAAAACAGGTGCGACGACAATTGCGATAGCGTGCTTTATCGAGGAAGAGCGGCTGACAGGCTGGCGCAGGATGCTCCCGCGCGCCCCGCACAAATTTATATTGAATGCGGCAGGGAATCTTTGGATAATCCGTCGCGCGTGCACGTGGATCCGCTGGGCAATGTGTTCCCGTGCCAGGGAATCGTGATCGGCAATGCCTGGGAAAAAGACCTGCGCCGGATCATGGCGGAATATGATCCCATGGCGCATCCGGTCATCGGACCTTTGCTGAAGGGCGGGCCGTTCGGCCTGGCTGAAAAGTACGGCTTTGAACTTGACTCCAATGGATTAAACGCCGCGGTTTTTTTATCAGCAGGCGCAGCAACCTCCGCTGAGGTCTCCTAAGGGCCACCAGTCGCCCTGATCCTCGTCGTCCGCGCCGGGACGTTTCCCGACGGACGAGTTGTCGTCATCATCACCATCATCGTCTCCCATCCAGTCGTCGTTCAGATCATCGTTCTCTTCATTGGGAATGCATTGTTGATGGTTTTCGTCGCAATATTCGTCGTCTTCGCAGGGCTGACCGGTATATTGACACTCATCGTTATCTTCGTCGCAGGTTGCTTCGCCGTTGCACCATAGGCCGTCGTCGGGGCAGGGCGCGCTGACATCATTGCATCGATCCAGATCTTCGTCGCAGCTTTCCTCCCCGTTGCACCACAATCCGTCGTTGCGGCACGGAAAGCCCGTGAACTCGCAGACATCCTCATCCTCATTGCAGGCGTGGCCGCCGTTGCAGAAAACGCCGTCGTCGCCGCAGGGATCGCCTGCGTGCCCGCAGGCATCGTCGGCTTCGACGCAGATCTCGTCGCCGTTGCAGTAAAGGCCGTCATCCGGGCATGGATTTCCCTCGCTGACGCATGCGCCGGATTCCTCCACGCATATTTCGTCGCCGTTGCAGAATTGCCCGTCGTCCACGCAGGGATCGCCGGAATGCAGGCATTGATCGGCGTTCTCATCACAACTTTCGACGCCGTTGCAAAATATCTCGTCATCGCCGCAGGGGTCTTCCGGGCTGGCGCATTTCAAGGTGACGTCATCGCAGTATTCCGCTCCATTGCAGAAAACCCCGTCGTCGCATTCTTCCGCGCTTTCGCAGGGGCACCAGAACACGATGTTTTTGGCGAATTGTCTGTGGTCGGCCAGGTTGAAAAAATTGCCGTGTTCGGGATCGTTGCAGAACATGTTGATGTCCGGCAAAACGAAAAGACGCCAGTCCGGATGCGTATCGGGATCGGCAATCGCGGCAATGGGAAAAGGACCGGAGGCGCCGCCGATTTCCAGGTATGAATCGGGCGACGAAAAAACCAGCGCCGAATCGGGATTGTCGAGGACAAGGTATCCGGCGGACAGGCCGATCAACTGCGTGATATTTCTCGTTAGGCAGTGATCGCCAAAATCACGCAGCCATGGCCAGAATTCGTGAGAGTAGTAATCCGTCGGATCAAAAACCCGGGCGGCGGCGGCGGTGACGCCCGCATCCAGGTTATAGAGCAGGCCGTTAACCGCGGAAAAATTCCAACGATTGGGATTCGGTCCCCAGTCGGCCATGATGATCAGAATTTTCCCCGCATCCAGATAACTTCGCACGAGATCGATCTGCCAGGAAGCAAACAGCGACTGTGGAAATGAAAATACGACGACGTCATAAGATAAAATGTTGGCGAAATCGCCGGCAATGCTCACGTTGAATCCCCAGGCGCGCAAGGCGGCGATGAATGATGCGTATTGCGTCCCGACGGGATGGTCGGTGTAGGGATCGTGACTCAGGTCGAATAAAACATTTCGCGGGGCGCGGCCGGGGGCGGCGGGAAGGCAAAGTTCGCTATTTTCGGCGACGTCGAAACTTTGGCGATCGGGCAGGGCCAATGAATCGCCTCGTGTGGATCCATGAATGATCTCGTCGGAATTCGCCGGGGCGATTTCAAAAAGAAAAAATTATCGCAAGGCAAATCGGGATCGCGATGGTTGCCTTCCATTTTGCATCCGGGAAATTTTGTTGATTTCGCGGCATGTGAATCGCTGTAATTGTTACATCGTATCATTATCATTTATTAAATTGGCTGTCACGATTATTTTATATGAAATAGCATTACTCGCCTAAAAAACGATCCATCGCTTCCGCTGCGTTGCGCCCGTCGTTGATGGCTCGAACAACGAGAGATGCCCCGGCAGAGGCGTCGCCCGCCGCGAAGATTCCGCTTTGCGAAGTCATACAATTGAAGTCCGTTTGAATGTTGCCTCTTTCGTCGAGTTTCAGATCGAGGTCGCGAAGAAGTCGGCAGTGCTCAACGTGCGTGAAACCTAAAGCGAGCAACACGAGATCGGCCTTCAATTCAAAATCGCTTCCGGGGATGACCTCGAAAGACGGCGGTTGATTGTTCGTCCACGCGACCTTGGAGCATCGAAGAGCGTTGACCACGCCGTTTTTTCCGAGAATTTCATGGGTAAGAACCGACCAAATCCTTTCGCAACCCTCCTCGTGTGACGATCCGGTGCGAAGAATGCGGGGCCATGTGGGCCAGGGATTGTCTTGCGCGCGCTCCATCGGAGGTTTGGGAAGAATTTCGATCTGCGTGACCGATAAAGCGCCCTGTCTGACGGCGGCGCCCACGCAATCCGCGCCCGTGTCGCCGCCGCCGATGACCACCACATGCTTTGCGGCGGCGGACAGGGATGAATCTTCGGCCTTCACGTCGCCGGCGACAATCAGGTTTTGACGAATGAGAAAGGGAAGGGCCAGGCTGACGCCTTGCAGATCATTACCCGGAATATCCAGAGTTCTGGCTTTGCCCGCGCCCATCGCAAGCAGGATCGCATCGTAGCTTCGCCTCAGATACGCGGCGGAAATGTCCACGCCGACATCAACGCCCGTTTCAAATTCCACGCCTTCGGCGCGCAATTGTTTTAAACGGCGTTCGATGATTCCTTTGTCGAGTTTGAAATCGGGTATGCCGTAGCGCAGCAGACCGCCGGGACGGTCGCTTTTTTCAAACACGGTGACGCGATGGCCGTTTCGGGCCAGTTGTTGCGCGGCGGCAAGTCCGGCCGGCCCCGAGCCGATGATCGCCGCTTTTTTTCCGGTGAGATTTTCGCAAGGCTGCGCGCTGACCCAGTTCTGCGCGAAGGCGTGTTCGATAATCTGCAACTCGATTTGCCGGATGGAAACCGGATCGCGATTGATGCCCAGCGTGCATGCCCCCTCGCACAATTCGGGACAGATCCTGCCCGTGATTTCCGGAAAATTGTTCGTGGCGTGCAGAAGGTCGAGGGCTTTGCGCCATCGGCCCCGGTAGATCATCTCATTGAATTCGGGAATCCGATTGTTGAGCGGGCACCCATAAGCGTGGCAGAAGGGGATGCCGCAGTCCATGCAGCGGGCGGCCTGTCGCGCCAGATTTTCGCGGTCGCAAAGGTATTCGATTTCCTGGAAATCCTTGATGCGCGCATCGACGGGACGCTTCGGAGGATTTTGGCGCGCAATTTCGAAAAAGGCCGTGGCTTTACTCATCAAACACCTCCTCCGTCGCCGACAGCGTGTCTTCCTGCAGTTCCTCTTCCATGCGGATGCGATCCAGGGCCTTTTTATATTCCACGGGCATGACTTTAACGAACATCGCCAATGACGCTTCCCAGTTTTCGAGCATCATCTCGGCTCTTTTGCTGCCGGTATGCCTGAAATGATTTTCGACGAGCCGCCGTATCTGCGTTTTGTCGGCGTCGGTCCAGACCGTTTCCAGCTCGACCATGTCCAGGTTGCATCGCGTGTCGAACAACTGGGATTCATCGTAGACGTAAGCGATGCCGCCGCTCATTCCCGCGGCGAAGTTGTAGCCGACCTGGCCGAGCACGACGACGATCCCGCCGGTCATGTATTCGCAGCCGTGCCGGCCCACGCCTTCCACCACCGCCGTAGCGCCGCTGTTGCGCACCGCGAAGCGCGTGCCGGCGATGCCGGAGAAATACGCCTGGCCTCCCGTGGCCCCGTAAAGAGCCGTGTTGCCGATGATCGTGTTTTCGTGGGAGGCGAATTTTGATTCGGGATGGGGCTTGATGATGATTCTGCCGCCGGTCATTCCCTTGCCGACGTAATCGTTCGCGTCGCCTTCGACTTTGATGTCGACGCCCGGCGCCAGAAAAGCGCCCAGGCTTTGCCCGGCGGAACCGGTGAAGCGGATTTGCAACGTGGCGTCGGGAAGGCCCTTTGGACCGCAACGCTCGACAATTGCACCGCTGAGGCGCGCGCCGACGGTGCGATGGATATTTTTAATAGGCAAGTGAAGGCAAAGCTTTTTGCCTTCTTCTATAGCCGGTCCCGAGTATCGGATCAGTTCATCGTCGATCGGCGAGTTGACTTTGGTGAATTCCTTTTTCACGCAGCGCCTGATGGTGTCCGGACCGTGCGTGGGTCGCAACAATATCGCGGACATGTCCAGGCCTTTGGCTTTCCAGTGATCGACGGCGGTTTTTGCTTTGAGGCGGTCGACGCGTCCGACCATCTCATCCACCGTGGCGAATCCCAGACGCGCCATATTCTCCCGCATTTCGCGCGCCATGAAGCGCATGAAGTTCATGACGTGTTCGGGCTTGCCCCGGAACATTTTGCGAAGCTCGGGATTTTGCGTGGCGACGCCCACCGGGCACGTATCGAGATGGCATTTGCGCATCATCACGCATCCCAGGGACACCAGGACCGTCGTGCCGAATCCGAATTCCTCGGCTCCCATCAAAGCCGCCACGGCCAGGTCGCGGCCCGTTTTCAACTGGCCGTCCACCTGGACGCGCAACTGGCCGCGCAGCCGGTTGAAAATCAGCGACTGCTGCGTCTCCGCCAGGCCGAGTTCCCAGGGGGCGCCGGCGTGCATGATCGACGTCAAGGGTGAAGCGCCCGTGCCGCCGTCGTGCCCCGAAATGAGAACCATGTCCGCCTGGGCCTTGGCGACGCCCGCCGCCACGGCGCCCACGCCGACTTCGGAAACAAGCTTGACGGAAACGCGCGCTTTCGGATTGACGTTTTTCAGGTCGTAGATGAGCTGGGCCAGATCTTCGATGGAATAGATGTCATGATGCGGCGGCGGGGAGATCAGCGTGACGCCGGGCGTTGTATGGCGCACGCGGGCGATCTGAACGCTGACCTTGTGTCCGGGAAGCTGGCCGCCTTCGCCGGGCTTTGCGCCCTGCGCGATCTTGATCTGCAATTCTTCGGCGTGCAGAAGATAGTCGGTCGTGACGCCGAAACGGCCCGAGGCGATTTGCTTGACGGCGGAAATGGCGCGGTCGCCGTTGGCCCTGGTCTTGTAGCGGGATTCATCTTCCCCGCCTTCGCCGGAGTTGCTTTTCGCCCCCAGGCGATTCATGGCCACGGCGATGGTTTCGTGGGCTTCGGGGCTGATGGAGCCGAAAGACATGGCGGCGGTCGAAAACCGTTTGACGATGGAATCCACCGATTCCACATCTTCGACGGGAATGCTATGTCCCTCGTCGAATTCAAAAAGGCTTCGCAATGTTGATCGGTTTTTCGACTGGTCGTCGATAATTTGGGTATACTGCTTGAAAATATCGTAGTTGCCGGTGCGGACCGCGTGTTGAAGTTTGCAAATGGCTTCCGGGGTCCATAGATGCCGTCTTCCGCTGTGACGCCAGTGGTATATGCCTCCGGCATCGAGCAACTTCGGTTTTTGCCCCCGTTTCGGAAATGCTTTTTCATGCCTTGCCAGCGCTTCCGCCTCGATTTCCTCGATGCCGATGCCTTCGATGCGCGACGGCGTTGACGTGAAGTATTTGTCCACGAGTTTTCGCGAAAGGCCGATGGATTCGAAAATCTGAGCGCCGATATAGCTTCTCAGCGTCGAGATGCCCATGCGGCTCAAGGTTTTCAGCAGACCCTTTTTGACGGCGGTGATGTAATGATCCACCGCGTGATCGGCCTTAAGACCGATCCGGCCGACGCACTCGTCATCGATCAGGGAAGCCACCGTGGCCATGGCGCCGTAAGGGCAGACGGCGTTTGCGCCGTAGCCGAAGAGCAGGGCGAAGTGGCCGACCTCGCGGGGTTCGCCGCTTTCCACGATGATGCCGACGCGGTTTCTGAGGCCTTTTTCGATCAGGTGGCGATGCAGGCCGGCCAGCGCCAGAAGCGCCGGTATGGGAACCTTGTTTTCGTCGTAATGCCTGTCGCTTAAAACCAAGAGGGCGCATGATTCGGATATCGCGTCTTCCGCGTTTTCGAAAAGCCGGTTCATGGCCTTTTCCAGAGCCCTGGGTCCGTTCGCGGGATCGAAAAGCATATCGATTTTGCGCATCGACAAATCCGAAATTCCCGAATTGCGTATGCGGTTCAGATCATCCGGCGTGAGGATCGGCTGGTTCAGTTTCAGGCGGGTTTTCGGCAGGGCTTTTTCGTCGAGGAAATTGTCGTCCGAACCGACCCAGGTCATGAGGGACATGACCATATCCTCGCGCAACGGATCGATCGGCGGATTGGTCACCTGAGCGAAAAGCTGTTTGAAGTATGAATACAAAAGCATCGGGTGATCGGAAAAAACCGGCAGTTCGGTGTCGTTGCCCATGGAGCCGACGGGTTCCTGAGCCTTTAACGCCATGGGCGTCAGCACCATATTCAGTTCTTCTTCCGTGTAGCCGAACGCCAGATGAAGTTTGTGGAGAGTCTCGCCGGCGACGACGGGAGCGCCGACGGGCTGGTAAAGGCCTTTGACGTCGATAACCTGTTTTTTCAGCCATTGCCGATACGGGCGGTTCCTGGAAATTCTGGCTTTGATTTCCTGGTCCGGGATGATCCGTTTTTGTTTCAGATCCAGCAGAAACATCTTGCCGGGATGCAGGTGCCCCTTGCCGCGAATCCTGCCCGGTTCGATGTCCAGAACTCCCGTTTCGGAAGCCATGATCAGCAGGCCGTCGTCGGTGATCGTATAACGCGCGGGGCGCAGGCCGTTGCGGTCCAGGGTTGCGCCGATATACCGGTCGTCGCAGAACATGATGGCCGCCGGGCCGTCCCAGGGCTCCATGATGCCGGAGTAGTATTCGTAAAACGCCCTTTTGTCGGCGCTCATGATGAACTTCGAACCCCAGGCTTCGGGAATCATCATCATCATGACATGGGGAAGCGGGCGTCCCGCCTTCAGGAGCAGTTCCGCCATGTTGTCAAAAATTGCGGAATCGCTGCCGCTTTCGATCAGGACGGGCTTGATTTTTTCGATATCGTCGCCGAACAGTTCGGAACTCAGGTTCGGTTCCCGCGACTTCATCTGGCTGATGTTTCCTTTTAGGGTGTTGATTTCGCCGTTGTGGGCCAGGTATCGAAAGGGCTGCGCCAAAGCCCAACTCGGCAATGTGTTGGTGCTGTATCGCTGGTGCACGAGGCAGTAGGGGCTGGCGATCATGGGATCCGCCAGGTCGAGGAAATACGGGGACAACTGCCGCCCCGTGAGCAGACCTTTGTAAACGATGGTGCGCGCGGAAAGGCTGCAAATGTAAAACTGGCTGGCGTCGCCGGGCAGCTTTTCGACCGCCTTTTCGATTTGCCGGCGCAGCACGTAAAGCCTGCGCTCGAAGTCTTCGATGCCGGCGGCGGAGGATGTTATAAACACCTGCTTGATGTTCGGCTGCGTCGACCGGGCAAGTCCCCCGAGATGATTGTCGTTGACGGGGACGTTTCGCCAATTGAGAATTTCACATTTTTCCCGGCTCGTGATGCTGGAAATGATCTCGACGCACTTTTCGGCAAGTTCATCGTCGGAAGGCAGAAACAGCATTCCGACGGCATATTTCCCGACAGGAGGCAGGGCGGCCTTCGTATTTTTGGCGAAGTGTTTTCTAAAGAATGCGTCGGGAATCCTCATCATGATCCCGGCGCCGTCCCCCGTGTCTTTATCGCCGCCGATGGCGCCCCGGTGTTCGAGGTTTTCCAGAATTTTTGTTGCGTTGACGATAATGTCGTGTTTCGCCTCGCCGTCCATGCGAGCGATGATTCCGACGCCGCACGCGTCTTTATCCAGTTTGGGATCGTACAACCCCGTCGCTGCGGGGAATCCGGCGGCATTGGTTTTTATTGTCGTATCATTCGACACTTTGGCATTTCATCCTTTGAAAAAACGTTGCTCTGAAAAATTCGTGCGGATTTCCCGATCTGGAGAAGCCGAAAGAAAACAATAGTAAATAATGCCGCATCGCGTCAAGGAGGGGCGGCGATTATGGGCGCATATTTAGTAAAGAATTCCGGAAATGAGCTGCCGATCAATTAAAGAAGGTCGGTCCGAAAACGGACCGACCTTTTGAAGGATCGTTATAGACTATTCTTCGAAGATGAATTCGACGCGGCGGTTCATTTCGCGGCCTTCGTCGGTGTCGTTATCGGCGATCGGTTTCTTGTAGCCGTAGCCGATAGGCTCAAGCAGTTCGGCCGAGATGCCCTTGCTGATCAGGTAATCCATCACCGATTCGGTGCGGCGCTGCGAGAGTTTCGTGTTGTACTCGCGGTACTTCTCGGTGTCCTCGCGCTCTTGCGACGTGTGGCCTTCAATGATGATTTTCTTGAATCCGCCTTCAGCGTCCTTGCGTCTGATCTTCTTGATCACGTCGTCGAGGATCGGGAAGGACTCGGGACGCAGGCCAGCCTGATCGTAATCGAACTGGATCTTGCCGATCTGGATGATCTTCTGGCGTAGATAGATCGTTTCCGTGTTGTTCTTCTCGGCTTCGACGACGACTTCCACATCAACGCGTTCATACTGCGTGGCCCACGCGGAAACCAGGTATTTGCCGGAGTCGATCTGGTTGTTTTCGTATTTGCCCTCGGGCAGCTTGGCCGGGGTGAGTTTGCTGGTTTCGAGATTCTTCACGATGATCAAAGCGTCTTTGATGGGCGTGCTGTCTTTCTTGTAAAGCACGTCGACCGTCAGCGTCGTGGCTTTGGGAATCGGCAGGAGTTGAATGGTCACGTAGGTCTTTTTGCCGACGGTGACGGTTCCTTTGCCGATGCCGGGTTTGTAGTTTTTACGCAGCGCGACGAAGGTAAACTCGCCGGGATCGACTTTCGCGGTGTATTCGCCCATATCGTCGGTGACGACGGCGAATTTTTTCACGTTGGCGTCGTCGATTTTCGGTGTTTTCGGTCCGGCGACCTTCAATTTGGCCTTGGTCGGCTGATTCTGCTCGTCGACAATGTTGACGACGATCGTGCCCTGCGTGGGGCCGAGGCAGCGCGGGAAGTAGTCGATGCCGCCGACAAAACGATATGCGGGAGCGCCGATGCCGCTGGTCACGCCGCCGCCGACGCCGCCGATGGCTCTGAATCCGCTGCCGAACTTGTAGCGGATGGTGCCGAGAACCTCGTTGGGATCGCCCTGAACTTTGTTGCTGTCGGCGGTGACGTAATTGCTTCCGAAAAATTCCAAAGAGGCGCTGAGCCCTCCGTAAATCGTGCGGCTAAAGCCGACGCCGTAAATATAAGCGTCGCTGATATCGGCTCCGAAAACGGTTCTCACCGGACGGACCATGTATCCGCCGTTGACGCCGACATTGACGAAACCCAAGTCCTTTTCGAGGATCAGTTTCCCGCCGTAGACCGGGGTGCCTTCGCCGAGCAGGATTGTCGCGTCGCCCGTCGGGAAATGCGCGAAACCGGCCAGAGCCAGTCCCAGCCCCACGTTGGCGTCTTTGAGAATGCCGAGTTTGATTTCGCCTTTGATGTCGCCCAGCGTGGTTTTGTTGGTCAGCGTACTGGCCTGCGTGTCTTCATTATCCGCGTCTGGATCGGCTTCCAGATTTTCGAATTCCTTCATGCGGCCGATGTGGTAGGGGATGTCGGCGCCGATGCTCAACCACGAAAAAGGCGAAACGGCTACGACCAGGTTGGCCGTGTAGATATTGTTGAGAATTCCCGCGTCGAATTCCTCGTCTGACCGAAGCTCCACGACGCTGTTGGCGTAGTTGAAATACAGTCCGAATCCGTAACACATCCTGTCGAGGGTGTGGGCGTCTTCCATGGCTAAAAAGTTGCCGTTGAAGATGCTGGGACGCAGAAGTTGGGCGTCAATGCCCTCCCTGTCGGTCTCCTGAGCGAAGCCGGTTGTTGCTCCAAAAACCGCAAGAAACACTAGGGCCGGCAAAATAATCGATGCGCGTCGCATACTTGTATCTCCGTGAGGTTGAAACGAGGGAAATGGTGAATTCCGTTTTTCAAACGCCCAAAACCGGAAGGCCGATATATCTCGACCAACCTGGCATAATTTACCTGCCGCACTTCTATCACAGGCCGTTGCGGATATCAAGGTTTGTTGCATTTGGCGCCTTGCGGGAAAAGAGCTTGTGCGCAGGGTCCCCCAAGTGTTAAAGGATGAAACGGATGGCAAGCAACCCTGGGTTTGATTCAAGTGATTTCGGCTTTGTTTTGCTGGAGGTGAAAACGATGAATCGAGAAAAAAGACTCCTGCTTTTGATAACCTTGTTAAGCGTATTCACGGCCCTTTTCTGGCTGTTATCGTGTGATGAGGATGACGACGATGATGACGATAACGACGAGGGAAATGACGAGCGGGCCGATTTGCTTTGCGAGGAAGATTTCGAGAATATGACCTGCCTGCAATATTGCCGGTGCCAGCGCTTGGCCTGCGTCGAAACCTTCTCCACCGGCGAATGCGACGCCGAGATGTGCAAATGCGCGGAGCAATTCGGCTGCCTTTATCATTTTGTGGTTGACGACTATCAGTGCTACGAATAATGAAAGCTCTTTGGCCTCATGTGCGTTTTTATCTGACGTTTACCGGGCTCGTGCTGGCGGCGCTGGTTCACGGCGCGCAGTTTTTCATCTTCGGTTTATTCTTTCCCCGCTATACGTATCGCCTGGCGGTCCTGTGGAGTCAGATGTGGGTCGATATTTACGGCGTCAGAATGTTTACATCCGGCATCACGCGTCCGAAATGGGACGAACCATGCGTCTTGATTTGCAACCATTTGAGTTACATGGACATTCCCGCCCTGTTTTTGACCGCGCCCATTCACATTCACTTCATCGCCATGAAGAGCTTGCGGAAAGTCCCGATTATCGGCCGCGCCATGGAAGTGATGCAGATGGTCTTCATCGACCGCGACAAGGGCGGCGAAACGGCATACGCGGCATTGGACAGGGCCGCGGAAAAAATCCGGCAGGGACGTCAACTGCTGTCTTTCCCGGAAGGCGGAATCAGCAGGGACGGCCGCATCGGCCCGTTTAAAAAGGGACTTTTCCGACTGGCCGTAAAGGCCGAGGCGCCTATTGCGCCGGTGTTGATACGCGGAACCGGCATCGTGATGGACTGCTATCGGAAAACAAGCCGGCGTCACGACGTGGAGGTCGAGTTCCTCGATCCCGTTTCCACGGAAGGTTATTCCGAAGCCAATCTCCAGGAATTGATCGACAAGGTCAGAAATCTGATGGTCGAAAGCTACGGCGACGGTGAACTGACCGGCCGGGGCGTCGAGTTTTACAAGGCGCCGGCGCCGAAGAATCATTAATAGCCGATCATACGTTTCTTCGCTCACTGATGTGAGAAATGCCCGCTCATCCTTCGAATATGCTCAGGAGAAGTTTTGGACGATTTCACGGCTTTATCAGCGAAAAAAGGCGATCCTGTGGACCGCCTTTGAATATCTCGCCTTGAAATCGCCTTATTTTAAAAAAGCTGATTGATTTTCGTGCCTTCGCCGATTCGCCGCTGCTTTTTCTGCTTTTCGATTTCCATTTTGTGTTCAATGGAGTAGCGGGTCCACGGACGGATTTGAAGGCGTTTTTTGTTGATCGGCTTGCCCGTTCCCTCGCAATAACCGTACTCGCCGGTCTCGAATTTCTTGAGGGCGTGATCGATTTCCTTGAGCAATTTTCGATCTTTATCGAGAAGTCGCCAAGCCAGAGCCGCTTCCGTGGCGTGACTGGCCTGATCGGCCTCGTCGCCCAGCGTTCCTCCGGATAAAGCGCCTCCGGTTACCGTCTGTTTGGATTTGGTCACGATTTCCTCGCGCCGCTCCAAAAGCATTTTACGGTAGCGTTCAAGTTCTCTTTTCTTGAAATCTGCCATTCAGTCGGCTCCTATAGAGCGTAGTTCATCGATTTTGCCCGGAGCAATTTATGGATTTTCCAAAAAAAATCAAGAGAGAATACGCATTTTTTAAAAGAATTGACGATTCAAAGCAAATCCCATAATGATGCCGGGGCGAAAAATAAGGAGAAGTTATAGTGATTTCAACACTTTTCGTATTCGGAACCAGACCGGAAGCCATCAAAATGGCGCCGGTTGTAAAAGAATTGGCGAGCCGGTCGGACACCTACGACGTCAAAGTCGGCGTCACGGCGCAGCACCGACAGATGCTGGATCAGGTCCTGAACCTTTTCGATATCCGCCCCGACGCGGATTTGAACATCATGAGCCCCAACCAGAGCCTGGACCGGATCGTGGCCAGGGCCATCGAGGGCGTCGGCAAGGTTATGGACGATTTGAAGCCGGATTTCGTGCTCGTGCAGGGCGACACCACCACCACGTTCGTCGGGGCGCTGGCGGCGTTTCATCGGCAGATTCCCGTGGCTCACATCGAGGCGGGACTGCGTACGCATGACCGGTATTCCCCTTTCCCGGAGGAAATCAACCGCCAGTTGAGTTCCCGCTTGACCACCGTGCATCTGGCGCCCACCGATGGATCACGGCAAAACCTGATTGACGAGGGGTTCGACGAAAAAGACGTGTACGTTACGGGCAATACGGTCATCGACGCTTTGCTGGACGTGGCCGCGAGACCGTTTGAATTCAAGGATCCCGTCCTGACCAATCTGCCGGAGCGGATGATCCTCATCACCGCGCACCGCCGCGAAAGCTTCGGCGAGCCGTTTATGCACATGTGCGAGGCGATCCGGGAACTGGCGCAGGCCTATCCCGACGTGGCGCTGGTGTACCCGGTGCATCTGAATCCCAACGTACGCAAACCCGTGGGCGAGATTTTAAACGGCCTGGATAATGTGCACCTGATCGAGCCCATGGATTACGAGCCTTTCGTGCATCTCATGAAAAGATCGACCATCATCCTGACGGATTCCGGAGGCATTCAGGAAGAAGCGCCCTCGCTGGGCAAACCGGTTCTGGTCATGCGCGAAAAAACCGAAAGGCCGGAAGGCATCGCCGCGGGAACGGTGCGCCTCGTGGGAACGGACAAGAAGGTCATTGTCGACAACACACGCAGGCTGCTGGACGACGAGAAGGCATACAGCGCCATGGCCGAGGCGAAAAATCCCTACGGCGACGGCAACGCCTCGAAGCGCATTGCGGATATCCTGCCGCGTTATTGTAAATAACCCAGGGCTTTTAAGTTCGCTTTGTCCCGATCCGAGACGCCGGCTTTGCGGGATTGCCCCGGGCCGGTGTTTTCGCGTTCGCTGTTCGCGGCCTGGATGACGCCCGCTAAATCGGTTGAATCTTCGGTTTTGTAGATATTGTTTCGCTCAAACGGATCAGAGCCAAGATCGAAAAGCTCCCAGTCTTTTTTCACCTGGAAATGATCCATTTCAAAGGCGAAAGGTTCGATCAGCTTTTTGTTATCCTTACGAATGGCGAAACGATGCGGCGCAAAGGCCTCGCTTTCCGCCAGGACGCCGCCCGTGGCGATAAGCTTTTGCAAAAACATCGGCGTTTCGCTTCCCGCGCACTGCAACTCGTCTCTTTCGGATTTCGAAAGAACCGAAGCGCCGCTGATCAGATTGAACAAAGCTTTTTGCTCAATCGCCTGTCCTTGCAGCCGAAATCCCCGGCAATATGCTCCCGGCGGTTTGATGATCAGCGGCACGCGGAGCATTTCTTCATAGAGCGTGATCGAATGGCCCCACAGCCCGTGGTCGTCGAATTCCTCGCCGTGGTCCGCGGTGACGATGATCCATGCGTTGTCGTAGCGGCCGATGGCGCGAAGCTTGTTGAAAAACACGCCAAGCTGCATGTCCACGTCCAGGATTTCCTCGTCATAGCGGGCGATCACAGCCTCTTTTTGCGCCGGCGAAAAATCCATCGCCGCTTTGGCGAACTCGAAGAAGGGCTCTTGCATAAGGTCTTCCAGCCCGTCGGGACTGGCGCCGAACGCGCCGCGTGCGCCCTGTTTGGATGCATAGGGGTAGTGCGCGTCGTATAGATGGATAAATGCGAATGCCGGGGTGCGGTTTTTCTCGATCCATCGCCCGGCGCGCGTGACGATTTCACGGGCCGGGAAATCGGCGCGGAAAAAGTAATGATCGACGCCGGAACCGTAGCCGAAGGTGGGACTGAGCAGCACGTTCGTAACGAACGCCGCCGTTCGATATCCCTTCTCCTTGAGATATTCCGTGATGACGAGCTTGCGCGGGGGCAGGGCGCGGCCGATGTTCGTGACGCCATGTTGATAGGGCAGAAGACCGGTGAACATGCTCATGTGCGTGGGAAGGGTCCAGGCAGAGTGGGAAATATGCTGCTCCACGAGGATTCCTTCATCGGCCAGCATATCCAGGTTCGGCGTAGTCTGCCGGTGATAGCCGTAGCAGCTCAGGTGATCGGCGCGCACCGTATCGATGCTGATGAAAATAATGTCCGGCGCATTGACGTCGTGGGGCTGCGGGGCGATTACCCGATACGCGACAAGCAGCGCCAGAAGCACGCCGAAAGCCGAAAGCGCGGGGATGCGCGAGACGGGTTTTTCTTTTAACTCTGATTCTTCCGTCATTTGTTTGCGGAAGATGAAGCGTTCGATCCCGGCGGCGAGTAAAAACGATATCGTCAGTAAAATCAGGGACGCAAGCGACAAAAACGATTTGGGGACGGAAACGGGACCGGAGATCGACGGCACGATGGCGCGCAGCACCACCACGCGGACGGGCAAATGTTCCGCCAGGGGGCCGGCCAGATTGTCGCGCATGATCAGCGTGACGATGAAACTGACAAGGGCCAGGATGCCGACGAAAAAAAGAGGCATGATGGCGTATGCGCGCAAGCGCCTTTTTTTGCTTTTGACGATGCGCCCGGCCAGGCAGCAGAAGATCAGCAGCGTCAGGCCCGCGAAAATTCCGCGAATCGTCCACAGGCCGATTTCATCACGCAGAAGCGAAAACGCGACATTGCGCAAATGGCGCGCGAAGTATGCGTGTCGCATGACCTTGGTCAGCGCAATCACGCCGCCGATGACCGCCGACGCCGCCGTCGAAACCAGCATCACGTTTAAGAATCGCCGCAGCCTCGGGCTTGTTTTTTTCTTTTCGTTTTCCGTCATGTCAACGCATTCGTTGCTGATAAGCATTTGCGCCATACATGCTAAACGCAAAAGCAGACTGGGTGCAATCAACGGCAACTAAACCTCCCGGTGAATTTTCCAAACAATTTTCCTATAATGGATATCGCGAAAACACCGGGATCTCTGACGACCGTCGACACGACGACTCTGGTTCCGCCGTGTGGCGCAATATGTCATGATGGGAACAGCCACGGGAGTCTCGACTTTGAACTTGGATCTTTGGACCGTATTGCCGGAAATTCTGCTGTTGCTGGTGTTCGCCTTTCTTCTCGGCGCTTTGGCCGAGCGCCTGAAGCAAAGCGCGGTGCTTGGCTACTTGCTGGCGGGAACGATCTGCGGTCCCTTTATTTTCAGCGCCCATGCCGTTCATAATCTCGCCGAACTGGGCGTCGCGCTTTTGCTGTTTACAATCGGCCTTGAATTTTCCATCGGCAAGCTTAGAAGAATCGGCAATATCGCAGCCATAGGCGGTTCGATGCAGGTCATCGTTACGGCCTTGGTATTTACTCTTTTCTTTAGGCTTTTCAGGCCCTGGAACACAGCCGTCGCTTTGAGCTTCATGGTGGCGCTAAGTTCAACGGCGATTGTGCTTCGCGTTTTGACCGATCATGCCGAAATCGACTCCGTTCGCGGCAGGAGCGTGCTGGGAATCCTGCTGCTTCAGGACATGGCCGTGGTGCCGCTGGTTTTAATCGTGTCCATCATGGGCGATCAATCCGGCGAGGGAAGCGTCGCGGGAAAAATAGCATTCATTTTATTTGCCGCCGCCGGTCTGGTCGTGGGATTCTACTTTATCTTTTACCACATCGTCCCGCACCTGTTGAAACAAACGGAGATCATGCGTAGCGGCGATCTCGTCAGTTTGCTCGGAATCATTTCCGCCCTCGGGGCCGCGTGGATATTTCACGCGGTAGGATTGTCCGCCGCTCTCGGCGCTTTCCTGGCGGGAATCATCCTCGCCGAATCGCCGTACGCGACGCAGGTTCGCGTGCAAATCAGTTCGATTCGCGCTCTTTTCGTTACGTTGTTTTTCACATCCATCGGCCTTTTGGCGGAGCCGAAGTGGATTTTATGGAATCTGCCTTTGGTTCTCTTCGGTGTCCTGGTCGTTTTCGGTCTTAAAACAGTTATTGTATATTTTGTCGCCAGATTGTTTCGCATCGGAAGACTCAACTCCCTGGCCGTCGGCATATCGTTGGCGCAAGTGGGCGAGTTCGCCTTCGTTCTGGGGATGGGCGCGAGGCAGTATGGATTGATCATCGAAAAAACATTTAATCTGATTGTGTCGGTGACGATCATTTCCATGTTCGTGTCGCCAATGCTTGTTGCAAAAGCATCGGCCATTTCCTTATGGCTATGGCGGAAGTTGTTTCGCACACCCGTGGCAGGCGAGATACAATCCAATGAGAGTATTCCAAAGGATCATCAAAAGACCATTATAATCGGCTTCGGCCCGGCGGGACAGAAAGTGGCGGAAGTGCTGACGGAAAACGAAAAGATTCCGATGATTGTTGAACAAAATCCCGGTACAGCCAAAAAAGCGCAAAGCCTGGGATTGCCCGTTTTAATCGGCGATGCGACGCATGACGAAATACTGATTCATGCCGGAATCAGGGGCGCTGAAATGGTTGTTGTGACTTTGCCTAATCCGGAATCCACTGTGGCGGTTATCGCAAACATACGTGACATTGCGCCCAGGGCAAGGATTGTCGCCAGGGCTCGATATCACCGGTTCCTGTCCGACCTGGAAAAAGCCGGGGCGTTTCGGGTCGTTGATGAGGAAAACGAGGTTGGCGTTCATCTGGCCCGCCAGGCGCTGGAATTAATTAATCGACACTCTTGAATTTGTTCGTATTTACTGTGGTTTTAATCGCCTTTGATTACGGCGGGCTCCCATTCCAGGCGGCCGGGAATTTCCTCCGGAAGCGGGTGCGTTCTCCAGGTTCTTTTCGTGAACTCGGGCTGCTGGGAAATTCCGGTGCGAAGCTTGAAGTTCGTATGCCGGATCATCGCGGGAATGATGATTCCGGATATCAGTTTCTCTTTTCGATTCAATGCGCCGGTTGCATTTTGCAGCCTTTCGGAAAGTTCGCCCAGCCATGCCGCCGTTTCGCGATTCACGAATTTACCGGAGGCCGGTATCAGCAACTTGGCCGCGCTCGCTTCCGTCTTATACCTTTCGGCTTTGGCGCGCACGCGGGGATTTTCGTGATCTTTGAGATTTACGTACCCCGTCAGCCAGTCCTCCACGACGCGGAATGCCGAGGGCCCGAGTCTCTCGAATTCCTCGTGGTACAAACGGCGCTGGATCGCCGACATTTCCTGTCGCGAGATGTGGGGATGCGCGAATCCCAGCGTAAAACCGTCATGCTTGCGGTTGTTGGCGGCGACTTCCGGCAAAAATCTCTTTTCCGAATTCAGACGTTTTTCCATCGGCGTTCCCCGGGGAGCCCCGTAAATGAGAAACTGACTCATGGAAGGACGCAGGCTCAGAAGCTCCTCGTATTCCTCGCGGATGATTCCGGCGGTTTGATAATCGAAACCGATGATCATGGAGGCCAGGACGCTGATGCCGTGGCGCTGAAAATCCGCGAACAATTCCGCGTATGATTTGCCGTTTTGCTTGGAGTAACCGGAACGCTTGCCTTCGTACCCGATCCATATCCAATCGATTCCCATTTCGACCAGTTCTTCGGCCGTGTATTGGGACAGGGCTTTGACGCTGCTGAACACGCTCATGGAAAGAGGCGGCAGGTCGGAGTTGCGTATGGCTTCGAGGAAACCCCGTCCGCGCTTTTGATCCAAAAGAAAATCTTCGTCGTTGATCCAAAATTTGTCGATTCCCGGATGCTTGTCGCGCATATCGCGGATCGCTTCGAGGATGGACGGACCGTCGGGAAGAAACTTGATGTGCTTTCTTTTGAAATAATGCGATGTGGCGCAGAAATCGCACCCGTTGGGACATCCGAGGCCGGCGAAAATGTATCCTGTTTTCCCCGGCAGCGGGATGGAAAACAAGGATTGCGTTTGCGTGATGTCCGGTTGTGCGATGGGCGCGTCGACGGGTTCGCCGAGCAGCGACCGCATGAATGCCACGCCTTCGCCCCGGCAGATGTAATCCGCCAGAGGCTCTAGTTCCTCGCCCAGCGCCGTGCCGTATCCGCCCAGGATGATTCTCGACCGCGGGGCATGCTTGCGCGCGGCCTCGATCATCGGAATCATTTTATGTTTGGTGCAACTGACGAAGGCGATGCCCACGTAGTCGTACCCCTTTTTCAATTCCGAAATGAATTGCTTCATGGTGGGATAATGCAGCGTGGTCGCTTGCGCTTTGATATTTTCGGCGATGAAGTCGATGCCCCACTGCGTCGTCGTGGCGCGCACCCGAAAAGGTCCCTGCGCCCACATGATCTGATGCGTTCCTTCGGCGGCCACGCCGAATCCGTCTCCGTGTTTCATCCCGAAAGGTCGGCAGACACTGGACAATAAAACGGTCTTTTCACGATTTGACGGCATAATGCATTCCTTTCCAAAAAATTGACTGGATGAATGATCCCAAAAGATCGGCCAAATGATTCCGGCTCCGACGCATGGTAGGGCGAATTGCGAAAAGACTTTGTTAAACAAATGTAAAACTCGATGACGTGAAAAGTCGGAATGGGCGCACGTCAGGATTGTGAGATGAGGTCATGATGCGTGTCTTTCGGCCCGTCGTTCCCAGAAATCCTCGAAGCGTCCGCTCAGGATGCAGCATCGCAGGGCGATGATGGCGTTAGCGCCTCGGAGCGTCCAATGCATCCCCGCCCGTTTGAGGCGCGTGCCGACGACGAGTTTGCATCCGGCCTCGACGACTCCCGTCGAGGTGCACAGACCTTTCTTTCGGAATTCCGGGTAGCGCATCCTTTGTCGATTTCGGCGGATGTACTTGGCGCATTTGCGCGCCTCTTCGTTTGTTTCGGCGTGGCGGCGCAAGGCGCGCATCAACTCGTTCAGGCGTCCTTCGTCGAGTTCGTCACATCGCCGCTTCGCCCACGTCGCCGCCGTGTCGCTGGTCGCCCCGTAGATCGCTTTGCCCACGTCGGAGAGATGCTGCTTGACGTGGAAGCGATCCACGATCTGAATCGCGTCGGGAAAGCGCTCGTCGGCCAGATTCCAGATCCACGGCGCTCCGTCGCCCAAAACCACCTGCCGCCGGGCCTTGTCGAATCCCGTCCGCCGCGCCTGGCGCTCCACGCGTTCCGCAAACGCCGACGGCGTCTCGTCCGTGTCCGCCTGCGCCGCGCTTTCGATCGCGGCGGAGTACGTCACCGACCCGTCGTCCCGCTCCGGCGTCCCGTCCTTGTTCCGGGATTCCGCCGTCCACGTCGTGACGAGCTTGACCTCGCGAGTTTTCGACGATCCGTCCGGCTGTTTTCCCGCCCGGCCCGCCAGATACTCCTTGCGCATCGGCAGGCCCGTGCCGTCCATCCCCAGGTACATTGTCGGCGCCAAAGGCTCCCCCGACTCATCTCCTTCCTGCTCCGCCTCGGCGATTTCCCGGCCCAGTGCCTCCGCCGTCCGCTCCACCTGCTTGGCGTCCACCGCGACGCCCCCCAATTCCCGGAGCAATGTTTCCCCTTCGGCGAAACTCACCATCGACGCCGTCAGCCCGGTCATCCGCACCAGCGCCGGCGACAGGGACGCGCCCTCGATTCCCAGATCACGGTCTCGGGGACAAAATCCCGCCCCGCACGACGGGCAGTGATAATAGGCCCGGGACAAGGCGATCGCGCCCAGCACGGTCTTGAAAGTCTTCTGCCGCCGGCCCGCGTACCGCGCCTCGCGCCCGCAACGGCACACAAGCGTCGGCCCGACGTGATCCGACGCGTCGGCGTTCAATCGACGCTCCACCGCCCGAGCCGCCAAGGACAAGGCCCGACGGCGCGCCGCCGTTTCTATCGCCTCGAAATCGATCCCCGAAACGGCGCCCGGACCGATCAGCGCCTCGATTTCGGCTTCGATTTCCGCCGCGAAGGCGATTTTGAAGCCCCCTTTTTCGCCGCCTCCTCCGAGGCCGCCTGCACCGGCTCCAACTCCGCGTCGGCCCATTGTTCCGCCGACTTCAAAACCTCCTTGACTAGCGCACGAAACTCCCGCGCATTCTGAATCTGTCCTTGAACCATGGTCGCGGCTTCTTTTGTCAGATATCGCGTGCGCGTCTTTCCCCGGTCTTGTGTCGTGAGAGTGTAATACGGTCCGTGGCGGGCCGAAGGATCCTTTTGGCAAGGGCAGCTCTTCTGGCCGCACTTCATCCAACGTTCGCCGACCCACCCACTACGCATCGGGTGCGGATGGCTCAATCTCTCGGACAATATCCTGGTCCGCGATCCCGGATCGGAAATGGTTGGCATGGAATACTCCTACAGTTATAATAACTGTAGGATACGCCAAAAAAACAGCCGACGCAAGAAATTTCCAACATTCCTGACGTGCGCCCAGTCGGAATGGATTAATATCGCTTCGGAAGTTAGTATGAGAATATGCGAAGAACCGTGCTTCCCATTATTATTTTCGTCGTCGGCCAACTGGCCTCCGTGGCGATTCTCGTTTTATGGGTTGTCAATCAGGCCACTACCGACGCGGGCGTCGGGTGGCTGCTTCTGGGGATATTTCTTATGGTGCCGGTCATCGGCGGCGCGGCGTTGGTTTTCACGTATTGGACGAAGTCCCGCCTGATGGACGACGAGCGCGTGAACTTCATCTCCGGCGTCAGTCATGAATTGTTGACGCCTCTGGCTTCTTTGCGTCTCTATACCGAGACGATGCAGATTCGCGACATTGACGCGCAAAAGAAAAAAGAAATCCTGACGTCGATGCTGGAGGATATCGAGAGGCTTTCGGGTTCCATATCGGGGATACTCCTCGCATCGAAACTGGAAAGGGGAAAGACCGTATATCGGTTTGAAAAAAGGGATATGGCGGAGTTTATCGGCCGATATATAGAATCCAATTCGTCTCTGATCGGAAACGCGGAAGTGACCGCGGAACTGGCTTCAAATTGCCTGTGCATGGTTGACGAAAATTCCATGTCCGTCGTGATGAACAATCTTGTCAGCAACGCAAAACGTTACTCATCGGCCGTTGCAAAAATAAAAATCGGATTGCGGCGGCCGGATGAGAAATGGATATGCGTCAGCGTCCGCGACGAAGGCGAGGGCATGGGCCGAAAAGACCAGAAGAAGGTTTTCAAGATGTTTTACAGAGTATCCCACTCGCAAGGGGGCATGGGCATAGGCTTGTACAGCGTCAGGCAAATCATCAAGGCGCATAAAGGCAAAGTGTGGGCCGAAAGCTCCGGCCGCGCCAGGGGAACGTCGATCAATATTCTCCTGCCGGCGCAGGATGATAGCGAGGACAATGGCAATGGCTGATATTCTGGTCGTCGAAGATGAAAGTCATTTGGCCGAAGGCGTCAAACTGAATCTCGAACTTGAAGGGCACCGGGCGCAAATCGTCCGGCGGGCCGAAGACGCCCTGGGGATATTCACCGATTACGATCTGATGATTCTCGACATCATGCTGCCGGGCATGAGCGGACTGGAGCTACTGAAAAAGATCAGGGCCGTCGACAACAAATATCCGGTTTTGATTGTGTCGGCCAAATCCTCGGAAGACGACCTCGTGGAGGGTCTGCGGGCCGGCGCCGACGATTACATCACGAAACCCTTTTCTCTTCCCGAATTGTTGTTGCGCATTAAGAGGATGCTTGAGCGCCGGCAGTGGTATCGCAAGGCTGCCGCCGCAAATGAAAAATATTCCTTCGGCGCCTTCTGGATCAATTTCGAAACTTTCGAGGCGAAGACCTCAGGCGGCATCGTCACGCTCACGCAATACGAATGCTACGTGATGAAATATCTTATCGAAAACAAGGACCGGCCCGTACCCCGTGAGGAACTGCTGGAAAAAGTCTGGGGATATTCGGTCACGCCGGATACGCGAACCGTCGATATCTTTATCTTGCGTCTGAGGAAGCTTTTTGAAAACGACCGCAAGGATCCGAAGCACTTGGTCAGCTACCGGGGCGTGGGTTACAGGTTTTTCGATTGATGAGGTTGGATCCGCTAGCCTAGCCACTAGCAAAATTGTTGATTCGAAGCATACCCGCTCGCTCATTCGCCTAAAGCTGACGCTTAAGTCGAATTTTGCCGCTTTGCAAGTGGCTAATCCGCTAACCACTACCTTATGTTGCGCCTGTAGTTGTAGTTGTCCGACACCAGATTCTGACCTTGGCGGATGATCGTTGCCGCTTCGGCGTTAGAGACGCCTAGACTTTTAGCAACCTGTCCGACGGCCTTGGAATCATGTTCGCCGCGCTCCCAGGGGCAATATCCGGCCTTGGCGAGTTTGCGGCATAGGCTTTGGATTTTCTCTTCGTCGAATCCCCACTTTTCCCACTCGGTTTCAGGTATCAGGCGGATGTGAAAAGTCCAGGGCGGGAGTTGAACATTGTCTTCGACGCGGCCCCTTATGCAAAATTGCGCTTCGACGATCGGGGAAAAATCGGGAGGCAAAAGGGAATCGAGATACACGTTGACCCGATGGCACGTGTGATCGGGATGGGACGCGTGCATCACGACAAGCGCCTCCCGGATGGTCGCAATGAGCGGTTGCCTTTTGATGTCGCAGGGAACCGATATTTCCAGCAAACCCCCGGCTTTGCCGCCCGGCGGCGTGGACGTGCGGGAAACGACCAAGAAGTCGGCGGCTCCCGGATCCCGCTCCGCTTCGATGTTCAGCGTAAATATTTCCTCTTGGATTTCGGATTTCGGAATGAAAAGCCGCCCAAGCAAAACGGCGAACATCAGTCCCAGGCAGGCGAAAAGTACAAATATGCCCGTTTTCGTCAGATATATGGCGTCAGCTTTTGTTTTTCGGGGCATGCGCGCCTCTTTAAGGTTCATCTGCATAAAGCGAAATAATAGTGTCCCCGCATCCTTTTGCCTGTCAACATGCAATCGGGGAGGATTTGTTTTTAAGGAATATTGCGGGCGGCAAGGGGCTGTGTTAGTCATTTGTTAGCATTTTTTTGGTGAGGAGAAAAATATGCGCAAACTCTGCATCATCGCGATCTTGCTGGCGGCCATGCCGCTTTCGGTTTTTGCCGACGAACTTGAGGACAAGGCGCTGGCCTACGAACAGTGGTTCAACGAATATCACGTTTCACCCTACGGAGGGACCGGCTACGTCTATTTCGCGGCTCCCGATTCCGAAGAAATAGTGCATTATGCCTTCAGCGATTCGACCATATGGACGGGCGCCTACCTGGCCTCGGAGAGCTTCCGCTATGCCGTCACCGGAAGCGCGGAAGCCAAAGAAAACGCCATCCGCACGGTCATGGCCCTCGACACGCATTTACACGTCACGCAGGTTCCCGGATTTATCGCCCGGTTCGCCGGTCCCGACGAAGCGCCGTGGAATAACGGTTATACGGATCATGACCGTTACGTTCAGGGCACAGGCGCATGGGAAGGATCGTTTTGGGTCAACAACACCAGTCGCGATCAGTACACCGGATGGTTTTTCGGAATGGCCGTAGCCTATGATCTGATCGACGACGAGGAAACGAAGGAAGTAATCCGAGACGACGTCAAGGAAGTCATCGACGAACTGCGCGACGACTCTTACTGGATCATCGGTGAAAACGGTCTGCCCACCGACGCCGGGCCTCAGGTGATCGGCACTATGCGCGTGTGTTGGCATCTAATCGCCGCGCACATTCTCGACACGCCGGAATACCGGGAACTCTATGAGCAGGTGTTCGAAAACCAAAAAGGCAGCCTGGGCGTCAGTTCGTTTTCATTGATGAACAAATACTATCAGTATTATGGTTTCAATCTTTCCCACGAAACCTTTTTCAATCTCCTGCGCCTGGAGCGCAATCCCGAGCGTCGGCGATTCTATCTGGACATCTTCCACACGCACATTCGAAACCTCGTAACGCTTACGCATAACGTTTTCTTCGACGACATTTATCTCGCCAATTGCGAGCGGGCGGGGGCTTGTTACTACTATGACGAAACTCTGGCGGATATTCCGACGCAGCTTGCGGATTTTCAGGATCCGCCGGTGCGGGAAGTTCCCCTGGAGATTCCCGACTGGCCCCTCGATCCCTTTACCGTGGCGATGTCGGCGCTGATCGACGCGCTGGATATACGGGAACTGATCGATATCGAGCCGCAGACGCTCGATCCCCGGCCCGTCAAATGGCGGTGCCCGCGATCGTTTATGTGGCAGAAAAGCCCGTACAACATCGACTGCCCCGGCGGGGACGGCACGGAAGTCTATCCGGGAATCGACTACATGATCGCCTATTGGATGGGGCGCTATTACAATCTCGTCGAGCCGGGCAATCCGAACGGCATTTACTGGCCGCCCGATGAGGTCGGCGATGACGACGCCGATGATGATACGGCCGGCGACGACGATACGTCCGCGGACGACGATTCGGGCGATGATGATATCGATTCCAATCCTCCCGATTCCGGTGAGTCCGATGACGATGACGACGATGGGTGCGGATGCTCATCATGATTTTGGAGCGGATATTATGAAAAGTTTGCGGTATGTTTTTGTTATCCTGACGGCGCTGCTTTGCTTCGGATGCGCTTTCAAACCCTCCGCCGCGGATATTTATCTCGACGACGGACCGAGCCGCGTGGATGGCGAAAAGCTCTTCGGCTATGAGAAAAACGATTTTGCCGTCAAGGAGACGCTCGTCGAACGGCGCGAAAAATACGATATCATCCGCGTGCGTTTCGACGCCTATCACCGGGACGATCCCGTAAACAAAACAGTGACGGCCTGGTATTACCGCCAACGCACATCTTTGCCGACGGCGGGAATCATCCAGCTTCCCATTCTGGACGGCGACTACGGCCCGGCGATCATGTTCTCGGAATTTTACGCGGAAAGCGGATTCCACGTGCTGCGCCTGGAACGAAAAAAAGGAATGTTCGATCTTGAAAAACCCGTGAATTATTCGCGGAAGATCATCATCCGTTCCATCATCGACGAGCGAAGGACCCTGGACTGGTGGCTGGAAAAAGAAGAAGTGGACACCGACAGGATCGGCATCAGCGGAATATCCATGGGCGGATTTCAGGCGAGTCTGCTCATGGCCGTGGACTGGCGGATCGACGCCGGGGTCTTCATGCTCAACGGGGGAGATTTTCCGAAGCTTTTGATGATCAGCCAGGAAGGTCAGATCATCGAATACCGGCAGGTGATCAAGGAAAAATACGGTTTAAGCGACGAGCAAATGTACGCGGAAGCCCAAAAAGCCCTGGGCGACATCGATCCCATGGTATTCGCCCCGAATCTGAATCCGGCGCGCGTGCTTTTTATCTCACCGCGTTTCGATCAGGTCGTCCCGCACGAATGCGCCCTCAAGTGGTGGAACGCCGCCGGGCATCCGAACATGATCGTTATTCCCACCGGGCATTACTCTTCCGTTTTTCTGATCCGATTCATCCAGCGCAAAGCCGTGAATCATTTTGAAAAAGTTTTTGAAATGCGGTGAAAATAACGCACACCTATTGCGCGATATTTCATCAGGCCGATAATTCCCTGAGCCAGCGATGCAACGGCGCCATATTCTCGTAATGCTTTAAGCATAGGTCGACGATATCCGGCGTATAAAACTCTTTCGGGATTTTCATCTCAATTCCCGCCCAAAGTCCGTTATAACGCAGCAGGTCCGCGTTCTTATCCTCAGGGTCGAATCCTCGCGGCACGCGTTTGTAATGTTCGCCGCCCAGCGCGTAATCTCCCGACTTCGCCACGACGTTGATGACTCTTCTCAGCGCCGCTCCTTGGCGTTTGTCTGCGACGGCTTCGCGATAGGGATGGAGGATCGGCTTCGGAAACATGTAAAATCCTGTTCCCAACATGATATTCGGCGGTTCGAGATGAAAGTAAAAACCGCTGCACTCCATGCGCGGCCCGGCGCCTTCCCAGAACCAAAGGCCCATGTGCGTCTTGTATGGGCTCTTATCGTGGCTGAAGCGCGTGTCCCGGTGGATTCTAAATAGGGATTTGTTCACACGCGGATCGGCGTTCACGCCCGGGGCGATCTTACGGAGTTTTGGCCCCATGGCCGCCACGAAATCCTTGGAAGGTTCGACAACGTATTTAACGTAGTTGTCTTTGTTGGCGTCGAACCACTGCTTGCCGTTATTTGCTTTCAAATCCTTGAAAAACTTCACGCACTGCCTGGGAAATCCCGTGAATTCGGATGGTTTGGGCATGTCAGCTCCTGCACTCGTAAACCGGATGATGATTTCGAGACGACTTAAAATAAAAATACACAATCAAACGGACGTTCTTGTCAACGCATCGGCCCGTTGCTATGGTCGACAACCGAGAGGATATATTGATCACATGAGGTTATTGTTATGAAGCACTATCGCGAAGAATTGTGGTTTGAAATACCTTCTCGCCGCGGTTTGCGAAATATCACGGCCGACGTCCAGAAGGCGATCACGAAAAGCGGTGTGAAAAACGGACTATGCCTTGTCAACGCCATGCACATTACCGCCAGCGTTTTTATCAACGACGACGAAAGCGGCTTGCATCAGGATTACGAGGACTGGCTGGAAGGCCTGGCGCCTCACGAACCGGTCAGCCGATACCGTCACAACCGCACCGGCGAGGACAACGGCGACGCGCATCTCAAGCGTCAGGTCATGGGACGAGAAGTTGTTGTGGCCGTTACCGACGGATTCCTGGATTTTGGAAGGTGGGAAAGAATCTTCTATTTTGAATTCGACGGATGCCGGCGAAAACGCGTCCTGATCAAAATCATCGGAGAATAGGATTTGAGTAGAATCGCCAAGGTCGAGCTTTTTCATGTCTCCTGCCCGGTCAAACCTCCCTTTTGGCCTTCGTGGATTCCAGGATACCCGCAGACGCATAATCGTTTCACACTGATTCGCCTGACGACGGACGACGGTATCGTGGGTCACGCCGCGGGAAACGCCTTTACCACCGAGCGCCAGGGCTTCGGCGATCTGCTGGGCGGTTTTATTCTCGGCATCGAAGCCACGGATATCGCTACCGTCCGCCAGAGAATCAAAGAAGCCGGATACCTGGGTTGGCGCAACTGGTGGATCGAGCCGGCTTTCTGGGACATCAAGGGCAAAATCGAGGGGAAACCCGTCTACAAGCTTCTGAGTGGATCGGATAAGGCCGTCGAAAAAATTCCATGCTACGCGTCTTCCGGTTCGATCAAGTCTTTCGAGCAGCGCAAGCCGTATCTGGATGAAATCCGGCGCATGGGCTTTCGCGGCGTGAAAATCCGCGTCCACTCTTTCAACGAACAAGAGGATTTTGAGATTCTCCGCAAGGTTCGCCAGGAAGTCGGGAAAAGTTTTCACCTCATGACCGATGCGAATCAGGGATGGCTCGTCACGCTGATCGACGATGCGCCGAAATGGGACCTTGAAAGGGCGACTCGATTCGGCAAGGTTGCCGACGAATTGAAACTCAAGTGGGTCGAAGAGCCCCTGGACATGCACGCTTTTGCCGAATTCGCCGAACTGCGCCGCAGGATCAAGACTCCCGTGGCCGGAGGCGAGCTTTTCGGCAGCCGCCAGGAAATGCAGGCGGCCATGGACAACGAGGCTTTCGACATCCTGCAACCCGACGCCACGTTCGCCGGAGGGCTGGAGGACGCGCGCTGGTGCTTTGAGCAATGTAAAAAACGCAAACTCAAATTCTCACCCCACACCTGGACCAACGGATTCGGAATGCTCGTCAATTTGCACGCGATGGCGGCGTCCGGTTCGAAAATGCTTCTGGAATATCCCTACGAACCGCCGGGCTGGATACCCGCAAACAGGGACGCCATTCTAAAGAATCCGAGGCGCGTCGATGCAAACGGATGCGTGAATGTGCCGCAAAGTCCGGGTTTGGGTTTTGAAATCGATGAGAACGAGTTGAAGCGTCACGCCAAGCGGTTTCACATGATGACCCCGGGCAGGCTGGCCGTGAAAACCATCCGCGAAAAAGGTTTAAAAGCGGCGTTGGAACTGAAAAAGAAAAAAGAAAGTCGGTAAGGCTTTTTAACGATATAAAAAATTTTCGAAAAGGAGACGCCATGAAATACGAGCACATTGACTACGTGGATTTCCCTTTGGAAGACACCTGGCGGGTATTCAGGAACGAAATGTTGAAACTGATCGACTATCTACCGAACATCCGCAAAATCGAGGAGCTTGAACGGAAAGAGGGCGAGGGCAAGGTGGAAGTGACCATGCAATGGTACGCCAAGGCTTCGTTGCCGGGCGCCGCCGGAAAACTGATCCCGCAAAGCGCCCTGACGTGGGTCGATAAAGCCACCTGGATCGACAAAGAGCATGCCGTTGAATACGTACTGACGCTGCCCGAGTTGACGAACGCGGCGAAAGTCGCGGGTCGCAACACTTTCGAAGAAGAGGGCGGGCGCACGAAAGTCACGTTGCGCGGCGAGATTCAAACGGATATCGGCAAACTGAAATTTGCCCCCAAACTCATGTTGAAAGCTGTTATTCCCGTCGTTGAAGCCTTTGCCGTGAAGATGACAAAGCCGAATCTCATGGAACTCAATCGAGGTATCGAGAAATACCTGACGGAGAAAAAGGCCGCGGAAGCCAAGGCCAAAGCGAAACCCAAAACCAAGGCTAAAGCCAAGACGACGGAAACGAAGACCAAAGCAAAAACAAAGACGAAGGCGAAAACCAAAACCAAGACCAAGGCGAAGACTGGAAAAAAATAATCCTGCCCGGCTGCGTCGGTTGATACGGATTCAATCAGCGGAGAGATTTTATGAAAATTAAATCCCGCACAAGCGGGAGCGCGTTAATCCTTATAGCCGTACTGTTCCTATATTCGGTTTCGGCATCGGCCACGCAGCCGGATATGGATAGCGAGAATCGGGAGTCGAACATGAGCATGCAATATCTGGTTGGAGCGGCCAAAAAAGATATGACTCCCGATTTGGAAAGCTATGAAGTGTCCCTTAATGGATACGGAGACAGGAAACGGGGATTGGCGACGGGAGTTCTCGATCCAATCTGGGCGCGCGCCCTGGTCGTGGGAGATAACAAGGGAACGACGGCTGCGCTGATTTCCGTCGATTTGTGCTACGTCAATACGGAATTGCGTGACGCGGTCGTGGAAAAACTGACGCTGATGGGATTTTCCCCGCATGGCGTTCTTTTAGCCGCCACGCACACGCATTCCGGTTTTTCGGGATACGACGCCTGCTTTGTCGCCAAAACCTTTATGGGTAAATATCAGCAGGCTATTTTCGATCATACGGTTAACAGCATTGTCGGGGCGGTTGCCGCGGCCAAGGAAAGCATGCGGCCGGCGACGCTGCGCTACGCCGTCGAGAACGTCAAAGGACTGAGCCGCAGCCGCCTCGATCCGCATTTCCGGCATGACAAGGGCGGTTATGAGGGCCGGCCCGCGCCTTCGGGCCTGTATTCCGTCAATGCGAGGTTGACGGCGATTGCTTTTACCGGCCTGAAAGGCAAACCCATTTCAACGCTGGTCAACTTCGCGGCCCATCCGACGACCCTGTCGCCGAAGAACATGAAATTCTCCGCCGACTATCCCGGCGTGCTTTACGAGAAAATCGAGAAGGAAATGGGCGGCGGCGCAACGGCGATTTTTTTCAACGGCGCCCTGGGGGACGCGGCGCCTCTTCCCGACTGGAGCAATCCCGATCAGGAAATCCGCGACATGAACAAATTCGGCGACGATCTTTCCGACCAAGTGGTTCGAATCATGAAAAAAACGACGGCGCCGAAATCAAAAAGCGTCGTGGCTTTTGCCTCGGTAAAAAAGCCGCTTCGCCGCGTCGTATTGCGCCCGCTGGGAAGGCTGCGCCTTCCCGAGATGCTGTCGAAAGGGTTTTATACGAATCCGGAAGTGACCTTTCAGGCGTTGCGCATCGGCGATTTTGTTTTCCTGGCGGCGCCGGGCGAAGCAACGACTTCGGTCGGCAAGGACCTGGAATCCATGTGTCCGAAGGATCTTCGCTGCGTCACCGTTGCGCCGGCCAACGGTTATATGGGTTATATTGTCAGCCGCGAGGAATACGACAAAAGCGGATATGAAAGCGATTCTTGCCTCTTCGGCCCTGACGCCGCCATGTGGACGAAACGATCTATAGGGCAGGCCATGGAAATGTTAGGGCTTTAAACTTCAAGAGGATCAGAATTAAGGGCCGCGTCACGGCCGAAAAATACGCCGGAAATCGGCCTTGTTTCGGCGTGTGCAGCCAAAGAGAATCAAACCGGTCAATTTCTGTGAATAAGTGCCCTGAACATACATCACAACACTTTCATCATGATAAATTTCGTGTTAACTTTGGCCGCCTTAAATGGCTGTTGTGTTTGCATGTGAAGTGCATATCGTATTAGGCGCATAAAAAAAAGGACTATGTCTATGCCTAAATTCATGTCGGTATTTTGCCTGAGCCTGATTCTCGTTTTGGTATTGGGAATCGGCGTTGCGTACTCACAGGAGGAAGGCGGGGAGGATAAAACCCCGGCGGATTCGGAAAGCGCTTCCGACGAAACTCCTTTAACGGAGTCGGAAGAAGTCGCTCCCGAAGATGTTCCGCCCGAAGAAGTGGAAAAGAAGGATCCCCCGTTCGGCAATTACGGAAAGATGATCAAGCACTACGAAAAGGTGTTGATGGAACTTCCGCTTTGGGGAATGTCCTCGACGATCCCGGAAGGTTTCGCGGTCGTCGGGATGGGCTGGCAGACGCGAAGGCCTTACAAGCGTTTCGACCAGGACCGTAAGATGGTGGACATCGTTCCCATCATCTCCGTACCGGATCCTTTCGATCAAAAAGGTAAGTTTTTCGAATTTGATTTCGGCGTCAGCGGCAATGCCTCGGGGTACGGCGCGGGCGTTATGTACGGCCTGACCGATCATCTGACTCTTTCACTGGATACCTACTGGGCGGTTTTGCATGTAAAGATCGATCCTATCTATACACCCGGGACGGCGGACAAACTGGGCATCGTCACGCTGGAAGATTTTTACGGCATGCTTGAAATGCTGGGACGTCCGCGTCCGGTGTTGCAATACGATTCGGATCCTGCCGATCTGGGCGACACAACCTTCCTGGCCAAATGGAACAACTATCGCGGCGACAACGTGGCCACGGCTATTCAGGGCGGCATCATCTTCCCTACCGCCCATCAGGCGGATCCGCAACAAAACATTATTTTCGGACTCGGCCCCGAGCTTGACACCGGCGCCGGAGCCTGGGGCGCCAAGGGCGGCGCCATGATCGATTTCAAAATGCCCGCTCCCGCGGATTTCGTTTGCATCAGCTTCATGGCCGAAGGCGCGTATTTTCTTTCAGACAAAAGGGATACGCCAAAATTTCCGCCCCTGGAGCAGGACGTGAAAGATTACCTCGCCAGCCAGGGCATCGACGTGGATATCTTCCCGGATCTCACGGATACGGGGGATTATTACTATTACACCCCCCCGCCATATTTCGCCGCGACGGCGGGCCTGAGCCTGGGCATCGTCAATATCGCGTATCGCCACGGATTCGGCGGCACGGCCAAATACGAATCGGACAGCGAAGGCTTCAAGGCTCTGGTCGACTCCATCGGCCTGGTCGGTTACGGAGATGACGGAAAAATCACCGTTTCCACCAATGTTCCCCTGACGCCGTTGTTTATACCCGGATTGCTCAGTTTCAACTTCGAATATGCCACCGACGGTCGAAACGCCTTGGTCTTTAGAGACGTCTACACCATCGGCGCCGGCATCGGCATTCCGATCGATGTTCCCGATCGCTACAAATTCAAACCCGAGGGTGAATGATGAAAATTATGAAAACCGTCATTATCGCCATAGTTTTTGCCGCGTTGGCTCTGGGTCTCTTTGCGTGCATGGGTGAGGACCCGGAGGAAATGGCCCTGCACGATCATCTGCGCGAAGGCCGCCGTTCCCTGATGTACGGAGACGCCGGACAGGCCTACAATCACTTTTATGAAGCGCGCAAAATCGCTCCTTTGCACCCGCAGGCTTTGTGGGGAACGATCCTGTCCAACGACCTTCTGGTCTGGAGAGCGATCAGCGGAATGGTCGACCTTCTGGGCGGACCCTATATCTATTCCCCGTCCCGTGAAGAATGCTTCGAGGGTTGCCAGAAACTCGACACATGCGACCTTTGGGAGGAATTTCGGACCTCCAAGGAACATTGCATCGCGGATTGCCCGTGGAAATTGCAGCCGTATATGTTCGAGGAACTGGTCGCGGCGCCGACCTGCGACGCCATTCGCGAGGGGGCGGGACAATGGATCGTACGCACGACGCCGGAACATTGCCGTATGCTTTGCGAAAGTCTGGATTACAACGGCCTGATCCAACCTCCGGAAACGTATTCCCTGCAGGAATGCATCATCAACTGCCCCTTCATGTACGTGGAGAAACACAGCGGATGCTATCTGAACCGCGGTTACATGACGATCAACAGATTCGACAGAACCTGCTTCGAGCATTCGGTTCTGGGCGTGCAGATTCTGGAGGACAACTTCGCTCTGCGGCGCTTGCCGGAGACCATCGACTTTTCCCGGTTCCTTCTGGATCTTGAGGACGAGTATCAGTATTACATCAAGTATTACAAATGGGATATGAAGGAACCGGCTTTCGAATGGAACCTGGACGGCCGTTTCTCAAGGCCGGAGCTGTACTTGTCCCGCGCTTTGAATTACGCATGGGCCGTCTTTATCCATTTCGCCGTTTCGCAGAACCTGGATTTGAACACGGTGGCTTTCGATCAATACACCTGGCAGGGCAGCACCTGCAAAATCATGCTTTGGGATTTGCGGAAAGTTTTGAGTCACTTGCTGCATGATCCGATTTTCATCGATGCATTCCGGTTGAAACGCGAGAAATGGACCGAAGCCACGCAAGCGCAAATCGACGCGTCCGTCGAAAGATCCCTGAATCACATGCGGTCCACAGGATTGAACATGGGATACATGTTCCAGGAATTCGCCATGATGTCCAAAGCTCTGCTTGGCGATACCGACCGGCAGCATGGAAAAGCTCTTGGATATTCCGACAACAACTGGAATTATCGCTGGGACGAAGATGAGGTCCTTGAAATTCCCGACCTGGATCTGTCATTCACGAAGTCCCAGATGTTTGCGTTTCAGGAATTCTGCGAAGTTATGGCCGACTGCTTCATCAACGGCAACGAAGTCGATATGCAGGATCTCAAGCTGATTCTCGAAGCGCTGGGTTATGAGGAGTATGGGATCGCCGTCGATCTTTTGATCATGGTGACGGGGAAAGATACGATCAACTTTTCCTATCCTTTCATGCATCCGTCGGATGAAGGCATCAGGCCTTTGATGCTCGAAGTCGAGGAGTTGCTCAACACGCTCTATGATCAGTCCGATTCCTATCCTGATTTCTTCGGATGCGATGAATTGGATTACTGGGAAAGTTATCAGCCCTATACGGAATAAAGCCAACAGGAGGCTAAAATGGATTGGGGAATGCAAAACCGGCTGTCGAGGATCATCAATCCGAAGTCGGGAAAAACCGTCATGCTGGCCGTCGATCACGGATACTTCCAGGGGCCGACCACCGGGTTGAAATGCCCGGGCGACACCATTGCGCCCCTCATCGAATACGCGGACGCTCTTATGCTTACGCGGGGCATTCTACGCGCCCAGGTTTCGCCGCACATCGACAAGCCGATTATCCTTCGGGTTTCCGGTGGAACCAGCGTTCTCAAGGAGGATTTGTCAGGCGAGGACATCACCGTGAGCATTGAAGACGCCATTCGCCTGAACGTTTCCGCCATCGCCATTTCCGTTTTCGTCGGAGCGCCCAATGAAAAACAGACGCTGACCAATCTCGCCAAGCTCGCCGACGAAGGGCAGAAATACGGCATCCCGGTGCTGGCCGTGACGGCGGTGGGCAAGGAGATGGGGCGCGACGCGCGCTATCTGGGACTGGCTTCCCGCATCGCTGCGGAACTCGGAGCGCACATCGTCAAAACCTATTACTGTGATGATTTTCAGAAAGTTTCGAGCTGCGTGCCCACGCCGTGCGTGATTGCCGGCGGAAAGAAAATCAGCGAAATGGACGCTTTGATCATGACGAAAAACGCCATTAACGACGGGGCCGTGGGCGTGGATATGGGAAGAAACATCTTCCAGTCCGATTCTCCCGTGGGGATGATCAAGGCTGTGCGTTCCATCGTCCACGAAGGCGCGAGCGTCGAAGACGCCTATAAAATCTACGAGGCCGAGAAAAGCTAATCGTCGATCATGCGGCTTGAAAACAAAAGAGTTCTGAGGTGAAAATAAGGGACGCGCGGAGCGTCCCTTTCCATTTAAGTTAAAAGGCTTGCCATGTCGAAAACAATGCGCGTCGCCGTTTATTACTCCAACAGCGACATTCGTATCGAGAAGCGCCCGGTGCCCGAAATCGGTCCCGGGGAACTGCTGATGAAAATCTACGCCAGCGGCGTTTGCGGTTCCGATGTCATGGAATGGTATCGAATTCACAAAGCGCCCCTCGTTTTAGGGCACGAGGTCGCCGGCGAGGTCGCCGAAGTGGGCGAGGGGGTCGAGTGCTTCGCTGTCGGAGACCGGATCGTCGTTTCCCATCACGTGCCGTGCATGTGTTGCGAAAACTGCCGCGCGGGGCATGAAACGGTTTGCGACACATTGTTCACAACGAATTTCGACCCCGGCGGATTCTGCGAATACGTGCGCATCCCGGCCATCAACGTGCAAAACGGAACCTATCACATTCCTGACGGCCTTTCCTATGATGAGGCTTGTTTTGCCGAACCCGTGGCGTGCGTTCTTCGGGGACAGCGAAGGGCGGGCGTCGGCCCGGGCAAGAGCGTCCTGGTGCTGGGCAGCGGCGTATCAGGCATTCTGCATATCCATTTGGCGTGCGCCCTGGGAGCGGGGCTCGTGGCGGCGACGGATTTGAATCCGTTTCGCGTCGAGGCCGCAAGGCGTTTCGGCGCCGCGCGGGCTTTTTTAGCGGATGGATATACGCCGGATAAGTTTCGCGAAATGAACGGCGGGCGACTGGCCGACGTTGTCGTTACCACGGCGGGCGCGCGGTCCGTGTTCGAACAAGCGTTTGCCAGCGTAGAACGCGGCGGCGTTATTCTGGTTTTTGCACCCACGATGCCCGGCGAGACGATTCCTTTGCCGGTCAACGATCTTTTCTGGAAGACCGACATGACCATGACCACGACGTACGCGGGCAGCCCGGCGGATCACGTGACGGCGCTGAAAATGATCCACGCGGGACGCTTGAAGGCCGCGGATATGATCACGCACGCGTACGGACTTTCGGATACGACGGAGGCCTTTCAAAAAGTCGCCGAAGGATCGGATTCCATTAAGGTGATTGTCCACCCGCAGGAATAAAAAAACTAAATCAAGTATGCAGATGGAAAATTCCACGGAAAATACTAACGCCGGCGAAGCCAATCGAAATAAGGACGAGGTTTTTGCACGTATCCGCCGGGTTACGATTCTAGGCTCAATCGTCAATATATTGCTTGCCGTCGCGAAGATCGCCATCGGGAAGTCTTCCGGCTCCATGGCTCTGATCGCCGACGGCGTGCATTCCTTCGGAGATTTGATATCCGACGTCGCCGTGCTGGCCGGGGCGAAAATCGCTTCCAAGCCCCGCGATGAAAAACATCAATACGGGCACGGGAAATTTGAAACCCTTGCCTGCATTTTCGTCGCATTGGTTCTTTTCGTGACGGGGGGAGCCATTGCGTGGTCGGCGATAAATGCCTTTATTCATAACGATCAGAATCAGGTTGGAAAATACGTTGTCATCGCGGCCGTCGTTTCGATAGGCGCAAAAGAGTGGTTGTATCAAATCACCAGAAAAGTCGGCAGAACCGTCGAAAGCCCGGCTGTGATCGCCAATGCGTGGCATCATCGTTCCGATGCTTTGTCGTCCATCGCGGTTCTGTTCGGCGCCGTCGGGTCGCTGCTCGGCTGGGGTTATGCCGACAGCACAGCGGCGCTGCTCGTAGCGCTGATGATTATTTTCGTGGGTGCGGATATGAGCCTTCAGTGCATCCACGAATTGATGGAGGGCGCCATCGCGCCGGAAGTCATCGGAAATATTGAAAAACTTGTGGCGGGCCACCCTCAGGTGCGCAGTTTTCACGCGTTAAGAACACGCAAGGTGGGAAACGAGATATTCGTCGATGTGCATATTTTGGTTCAGCCGGAAATGAGCGTGGAGCAAAGCCACCAAATCACGCAAGATCTCGAAACGGATCTGCAAAAAACAACACCGAATCCCGTTAACTTTCTCATACACGTCGAGCCGGACACGCGGGAACACAGGATATAAAACCCGTCCTCAAGCCTCAATGCGGCAACAGATCATTTTCCTCAAAACATTTCAACATAAGATCGGCAAGCAGGTCCGCGCCTTTTTCATTCAAGTGAACCGTATCGTACGGAAAAACCAGATCATTCGAGTCAATCCCTGACTGCGTCATCCACGTGTGCGTGTCGCATAAAGGGGCGTTGATTTCCTTCGCCGCTTTATTCATGGCCCTAAAAACGATGGTGACCGGATTCTCGTCGGGCGGCGTACCGGACGAATCATCTTTCCAGACAAATTCGGTGGAGAAAACGATTTTCGCGTTTTTGCTTCGCGCCAGGCCGGCCATATCTTTCATGTTGAGCTCGAAATCCTCGACAGGATTTATTTGCTTGAAAAAGGTTGACTCCGGCGCATCATGAACCTTGTTCTCGCTTCGTTTGCCGACAATGGCGTGGGTCATGCCGTTGTAAAGGCGATAATGGCGCAAATATTCCTGAACCCGGGTCACCCGGGATCGCTTTTCTTCAAGGCCCCTGCTGGTGATAAAGCTTTCAATTTTATCCCACTTGCCGGCGTTTTTCGCGGCCCACAAATCCCGAAGCGTAAAAAAACCTCTCTGGCCGAAGGAGGTGGAGTCATTGTATCCGCAGTAAACCACCAGTAAATCGTATTGCAGATCTTTGAGGTAGGTTTCATGCAGAACGAGCAATTGAAATAAATAGAATCCGATAACGCCGGAGTTGACGACTTCGTATCGCGGGCCGTCGCGGCGTTGATTGAGTTTCTTTTCAAGTTTGCGTGGCCAGGTGTCCTCGTCCTGCTCGATATGCGTGCCCCATACATTGCTGCCGCCCATGACGAGAATTCGAAAAACGCCGGCGTCTTTTTCGTTGGAAATATTGCCGGAGCGAAAATTGACTTGATCGATAACGTAATCTTCGGGCCGGTCGCCGCCCGCGTCGGGGGCGAACAGATTCTTCGGAGCCCAGAACAGGAGATCGTTTTTTTCAAATTGAGTTCCGAGATCCTGAGACGGCCATCGCTCGGCATAGGCGGCGTGTCGAACGGTAAATTCCGCGCCGACGACAAATAGCAAAACGGCTCCCGTCATGAGCGCCCATGATGCGTGAAAAGCTTTTCCGTAGAGGCGCAACAAGGAGTATTTTGCCGCGGTCGCGGCGATAAAGGTCCATGCCGCGAACGCCGTGAAATCCGCCGGCTGGACCGGCCGGAAAGGTTTCGTCGCCGGCAAGGCCAGATATATGAGAGGCGCAGACGCGAAGAAAACGGCGACCGGCCAGTCGTGACGTCCGGAAAAACGCCAAAAAAGGATTTCCGGAAGTGAGATCAGCGCTACGGCGCCCAGGACCAGCAGTCTGATGCGAATGGTTGTTTCATCCCACCTGCCCACATCGCCCTGACCGAACATGGCGGCCACGGTCAAAGACGCCGGCGCCATGAGAAGGATGCTCAAAAGCGCGGTTTTGCCCCGCTTGAAAACGCGGGGGATAATTGCCAGGCGCCAAACCAGAGTTGCCGCGGCGAGATATATAAGCGCGTTGGATCGCAAAGGCGCATCGATAAAGCCCAGGGCGACGGCTCCGGGAAAATATCCGGCGTAAAATGTCGCCGTGGAATCGAATCGATGAGCCAATCCCATGGCGCTGAAAATCTTGTAGTCCGCGAAGCGGGCAAGAAGCAAGAGCGGGATGATCGCGCCAAAGAGCGTCAAAAGGCTGAAAATATCCGACAAACCTTTTCCGAAATTTTCAGAAAATATCGTTTTATTGTTTTCGAGATTTGTCGCTTTGAAGTTGTCGAGGTCGAATACGGATTCTGTCGATTGGATTTCGATGGATTTGAATTGACCTTTTGCGAGTTGTACGTTTTTTTCCAAGTCCAGATTCGGGACTTGGATCGACAATGCCCCTGGTGTTATGAAAATCCGGAAATGTCGCCGGATATCGGCATCGCCTTGCCGGACGTCATTGCCGACGACAAATGTTTCGGTCATTTCGCCGTTGACTGTGTGAACGCGGAAAAATATCCGTCCGATCCATGTCGGGATCACGTCGAATTCGATCATGAATCTGTCGTGTTCCGCGGGCCTCGTCGCGGTGTAACTCAAGGTGGAATCCCAGATCATTTTTACGACGCCGCCCCGAGGATATTTCTCGCCGTTTGGCGACGAAAGACCAAGAGGGGCTTTGACGGGCGACCGACCGAGAAAAAGCGTGAGGGATATCGCCAGAACCGCCGCGAAAAAGACGATGCCGGGCATGAAGCGGCGTCGCTGCGTGGGTTCTTGATGCGGTTCCACGGGATTTCGTCTGATCATGTCGTCACTATAGCAGATCGTTTACATCAAAACATTCAATCATGAGGTCGGAAAGCAAGTCCGTGCCCTTGGGGCTTAAATGACTTGTATCCCATGAAAAAACCAGTTCATCCAAATCGGAGCCGGAACCGGTCATCCGCGCATGCGTGTCGCATAGAGGGACATCGATTCCTTTCGCCGCGCTTTTCATGGCGTTCGCAATGATATTGACCGGATTGTCCTCGGGGGGCGCCATCGAAGGATCTTTTTCCCACATGAATTCCGTGGCGAAAACGACATCGGCGTTTCTTTGCCTGGCCGAGGCCGTTATATCCTTGAGATTCCCGACGAAATCCTCGACCGGATTGATGCGCTTGAGATGGGAAATATTCAAATCCTTCGCCACGCGCCCGCCTCTGAAATTTACGACGGCTTTTGTCAGGCCGTTATAAATGTTGAAACGACGCAAGACCTTTTGCGCGCCGATAATCCACCGCCGGTTTTCCCAAAGGCCGCGTGCGGACATGAAGTTTTCGATTTCGTCCCAGTTTCCGTTGTTTTTGGCGGTCCACAATTCCCGGAGCGTAAAAGGACCCGTTTCGTCATAAACGGCGGCGTCCATTAAACCGATGTAAAGAACCAGCAGATCGTATTGCAGGGTCTTCAGATAGCTTTCGTGCAAAACGAGCAGTTGAAAGAGATTGTATCCGCAGACGCCTGCGTTGACGACCTCATATCGCACGCCGCTTTGAAGGCCGTTGAGCTTTTTCTCCAATTTATACGCCAGCGTGTCCTCGACATGATCCAGGCGGTCTCCCCATACGTTGCTGCCGCCCATCAGCAGGATGCGAAATACGCCCTCGGGTTTCTTTCGGGAGACCTTGCCGGATCGGAAGTTGATTTTTTCCACGGCGAAGTCCCGGCGCATGTGAAAATCGACATCCGGCGATATCCAGTTTTTGGGGATCCAGAAAAGCAGTTGATCCTCTTTGAAGTTTCCGCCGACATTTTGGCTTCGCCATGATGCGGAAAACGTCGAATGACGAAGCGATATTTCGGCGCCGGTTAAAAACAGAGCCAGGGTCATGAGAACCAAAAGAGGATAAGCTTTGATCGGTTTTTCCGGCAATTGCAGAAAAGAAAATTTTGCCGCCGCCATGGCGATAAAGGCCAATGCGGCCAAAGACGCATAATCCGTCGGCTCGGTCGGCGAAAAAGGAGGAAACGCCGGCAGGGCCAGAAATATCAAGGGCATCGAAGTAAACATCATCGCCGCGGGCAGGTTTAATTTTCCGGAATGACGCCAGAAAAATATTTCCAATAATGAAATTAAAGCGATAAAGCCAAGGGCCAGAAGTCTTGCGCATATGGCGGACGCATCCCAGCGCGCCAGATCGCCCTGACCCAACATGGCGGCGACGGTCAGCGATGCGGGAAGCGCCAATAAGGCGAATAAGGCAATGGTTTTGCGCCGCCAAAAAGCGCGCGGAAGAATCGCAAGCCGCCACATGACGGTCGCCGCCGCGATGGAGCCCAGCGCATCGGACCTCAGCGGCGTGTCGATGAATCCCAAAGCGACGGAGAAGGGCAGGCAGCCCGCAAAAAAAGTCGCCACAGAATCCTGTCGGGAATCAAGACGGGCGGATTTGAAAATCCAATGTTCGATTTGCCGCGTCAAAAACAAAGCGAGGATCAGGGCTAGGAAAAGGATGAGAAGCGCGGGCAGGTCGGTCAGCTTTCTTCCGAAGTTCTCACGGTACAGCAGGTTTTTCGACGGCCAGTCCTTGATGCTGAAATTATCGAGATCGAACACCGATTCATGGGATATGATTTCGATGTCGCGGATAGTCCCGGGATGGCGCGGAAAAGGTTTTTCCCAGCCGACGCCGGCGTGGCGGATGATCAGCTTGTCCGGCGCTATCGTTATTTCGAAATGCTGAAGCCGGCCTGCTTCGCGGACTGTTTCGGCGCCGGTGACAAAGGCTTCAGATGTTTGCCCGTCGGTCGTGAGCCGAATGAAAATCTGACCGATCCAGGTCGGGATTATGTCGAATTCCAGAAACAGATCTCTGGCATCCATCGTCGAAGGCGGCGAAAAGCTTAAAGTGGAATCCCATACCATTTTTACCGCGCCGCCGCGGGGATAATCTTCGCCGTTTATCGATGAAAGCGTCAGGGGTTTTTCAACCGGCGAGCGGCCGAAATAAAGCGTCAGGGAGACGGCCAGAACCGCGGCCAACGCCATGACGCCGGGTGTGTAACGGAGCCATTTCACGCGTCCGCGATTGAATAGGTCTATGGGATTTCGTCTGTCCACGATGACACTATAGCAAAGAGTAAAGGAGGAAATAAGAAGAATGAAGGAGGAATTCGGCCTTTTCAAACGACGCAAATACTGACGCGCGGGTGGCATCTATAAGACGTTTTGAGCATCGTTTTATGGCTGCCGCACTCGAAAAGCTTTTCATCACAATTAATAAGGAGATACATGTTCCCGCAAGAGCCAACGCGAAAAACGCTTGTCCGTGTTTAGGAAGGATGGCGGAGGATGCGGACGGATGATTTAAACGCGCCTGCAAAATTCATCCTTCTTCCTTAAGAAAAGGTCAGTATTGGACCGTATCGGGATGGTCGCCGAAGATATATCGGTAGTTGAGGAAGATGCTGTAGGAATACATGTCGTCATAGACGAAACTGTCGTCCATGCCGATGGATACATCCGCGGCGGCGCTCAAAATGTGTTTCGGTTGTATGCGCCAGTTGATCGAGCCGAACAGGCCCAGGCCATATCCATCGTTGCCGTCTTCGATGTTATACGAGGGGCTTAAGCCAATGGAGTAATCGACGGGCTGCGTCGGGCGGTGATACCAGGTAATCGGCAGCGCATGTCCGTAGAAGGTTTCCGGCGCCCAGTAAACCGAGGCCAGGTAGGGCGTCTGATCCTCGTGATCGATGTAGCTGAATACGTAGGACGCCAGGATCGAGGCGTTTTCCACCTCGAAGGGCTGCCTGAATGTATAGCCCAGACCGGCTGTAATGAGATTGGACCTGTTCTGGTCAAGATCATAGGTGTCGCCGATGGACTCGCTCTTGAGACGGTAGGCGTACTCGCCGTGAATCGAGAAGTGATCCCACGAGGTTCCGATCAGGTTTTGGAGCGTTACGGCAATGCCGTACGCATCGGTGAAAAGCATCTCGCGCATGGACGCCACGGTTTCGCGGATGTCCGTTCGTTTCAAGTAAAGATCAAGCAGGGCGACGTCCAGCAGATTGTAGGACAGATGACCTTCCCAGTTGCCGGTATTGTGGGTGACGGCGTTGCCGTAGAAATTGTGCGTGTAAAGGCCTTTGAGGCCGATCTCGCCGAAAAGACCGAGTTTCAGGCCGACGGTGGGGGAGAGATTCGTGACCGAGTCTTCGCCTTCCTGGAAGAACCGGCCGGCCTGCACTTTGGCGATGGCCTCCCAGCCTTCCCAGAAGCGGTACGTATAGGCCGCGCCGCCCTGAATGTATGAAACGAGATCTCCGAAACGGATGGTTTCCGAGTAGCCTGCGAAAACGTCCAGTGTTGGGGCGCTGTCGTAGACGACTTGGGCGAGTCCCTGTTCGGCTTCCACATTGTTCGGATCAAGCTGACGCACGACCTCGTATTGGTGGATCGATGAGCGCCACATGCCCGACATGCGGTAAATGTTGGCCAGAGCCAGCCTGTAATAAATGTTGTCCGGATTCGCTTCGACGAGTTTCTCGAATTCGTATCGAGCCCGCTTGTAGCTTTCCTTGTTGTAGAGTTCGGCGGCCAACTGGGCTCTGTATTTCTCTTCAGCCTCGCTCGCAAAGAGCGAGGCGCCTTCCGGTTGACCTCCGGGCCCTCCTTCAACACCCGGCGACGAGAAATAGGAAGCCAGCAAGGCTTCGTCGGTATAATCGATGGAATACAACTGGAGGTACTGTATGGCTTCCATATTGTTCGGATTGATGATGAGAATGCGCTTGTACTGATCGATGGCGTCATCCACGCGCCCGGACTGTTTGTAAGAGCGGGCCAGGCCCGTTCTTCCTTCCATGTTCCAGGGATCCTGCGAGGCGACGTATTCCAGGTTGATCGTGGAGTCCTGATATTGCCCGACGGCTAAAAAGCAAAGGCCGATTTCCAGGCGGACATCCGTGTTTTCCGGCTCCTGCTGGGCCAACTGCGCGTATACGGCGATGGCGGAGTCGTAATCTTCGCCGTAGTTGTAAGCTCGCGCCAGTTCCAGCTTTAATTCGAAGTCGTTCGGCTCCTGGTTGACCAGGTATTGCAGATGCTCCGCGGCTTTGGCGTATTGCGTTTTGTACGCGTAAAGCTTCGCCAGCAGGCGGCGCGTATCGGAATTCTCGGGTTCGGCGACCACGACCTTTTCGGCGTGGACGATCGCATCGTCGTAACGATCGGGATTCATGGAAAGCAGCGTCGCCAGATAGAAATGCGCGTCCACGTTGTCGGGTTCGTATTGCAGCACGGCGTTGAATTCGTTTTCCGCCAGGCCGTTTTTCTTCATTCCCATGTACACGCGGCCGAGCGACAGGTGGGCGTCCACGTTGTTGGGCTCCAGGGTGATGGCTTCCTGGTAGGCCGCTTCGGCTTCTTCGAATTCGCCGCGTTCCAGAAGCAGTCGTCCGAGTTCGAGGCGGGCTTCGGTGTTTTTCGGATAGCGGTCGTAGAGGGTGCGGTACAGGTCGATGGCGTGTCCGTAATACCGGCGATCCCAGGAATACAAGCCGGCCAGGGCGAAACTGGCCTCGTAGTTGTTGGGATCCATCTTCAGGACGACTTCGTACTGGCGCATGGCGTCTTCAACGCGGTTGTTGTAGGTATAAAGTTTGGCCAGCGCCAGGCGGGCTTCGATGTTCGAGGGATCCTGCGCGATGATCACGCGATATTGCTTGATGGAGTCGTCGTATCTCTTGGCGTAGGACAGAGTTTGCGCGTACTCGGCGCGGAGATCCAGGTTTCCCGGACGGCGGGAAAGCAGCCACTGATATTGCTGGATGGAAGCGTTGAAGCGTTGCGTCCAGGAATAGAGCCTCGCCAGGCGCAGCCGCATGTCGAAGTTTTCCGGATCCTGTTTCAGAATTTCGATGCATTCATAAATCGCGGCGTTATACGTTCCCTTGTCGTAGGTGTAAATTTCGGCAAGGGCCAGGCGCGCGGCGGTGTGATTGGGATCGTATTCCAGGATGCGGCGGTATTCCCTGACCGCTTCCTTGTAACGGTTATGGGCCGCGTATTCCTGGGCGAGCATAAAGCGGACGTCCGTATTGCCCGGGTCGTCTTCGAGAATGCCCTGCATCTGAGCGATGTTGGCGGGGTATTCTCCGTAAACGCCGTAGACGTCGCCCCAGTCGTTGGTCAGAAGCCACCAGGCCCGGTGATAATCTCCCGTCGCCGCGATGTACCGGCGGGAAAGGAGGTAATGGTTGTAGGAAAGCTCGGTGAACGAGTTGGAATTGGCGGGGTCGATTTCCAGCGCCTTGCGGTGCATCACGATGGCTTTTTCGTATTCGCCGTTTTTGCGGTCGATGATGCCCAGGCCGTAATAGGCGGCGACGGATTCTTCGTCGGCGGCCAGAACTTCCCGGTATTCGAGCTTGGCTTTGTCGTATTGATCCGTCAGACGGTAAACATCGCCGAGGCCGAGGTGCGCGTTCGTCTGGTGGGAAGAACTGTTGAGCACCTGATTATAGGTTTCTTCCGCCAGCGTGTATTCCTCTTCCATTTGATAAGCCTGGGCGAGGGCAAGGCGGATTTCGGTTCTGGAAGGATCTTCGTTGAGCTGGTCGACCAGTTCGGCGATGACCTCTTCGCCTCTTCCGGCGTAGACCTTCGTTTTGACCATTTCGATGTAAAGGTCTTCGTCCTTGGGGTTTTTCGCGATCAGGATCTGAAATTCGTTGATGGATTCGTCATAGCGCTCGGTCCACGAATAAAGTCTGGCCAGCAACAAGCGAATCTGGTCGTCGTCCGGATCCTGTGTGAGAATGTAGCGGCATTCCTGGATGCCCTTGGCGTAATAATCCCTGTCTTGCGCGTAAACGTTTGCCAGCTTGCGGTGAAGGTCCAGGTCCGTAAACCTGAGCACCAGGGCTTTTTCGAGGGTGTCGATGGCTTTGATGACGTCCTGCTGGTAGGCGTAGGCGTCGCCCAGAGCGCCGATGACTTCCATGTTTTGCGGCGCGATGGCGGCGGCCCGCCGGACGGCGTCGATGCTTTTTTCGTTGTCGCCCATCTTGCCGTAAACCACGGAAAGTCCCAGGTAACCCGATACGTCGTTGGGATCCGCTTTGATGGCTTCGTCGTACTGCGCCACGGCGCCTTCGTAATCTTTGTGTTCCGTATGGATTTCGGCTAAAACGATGCGCGGTTTGGGCTCATCGGGAAATTCCTTGCTGCATTTTTCCAAGATTCCCACGGCCTTGTTGTAACTCATCGTCGCTTCGATGCCGGCAAATACCCACCGGACGCGGTCGATAATGCCGAGCCACTGGCTTTCGATGCGCGCGGCCAGTTCGTCCTTGCGCTTTTGCGCGGCGACGGATTTGATGTTGTACGCCTGCGCCAGACCGATTTGCGCTTCCATGCGGACCTTGGGGTCGTCCGTGTCCACGGCGTCTTTGTACATGTCGATGGAATCGTCGAATTGACCGGTTTGCGCGTAAAGCTCCGCTTTGAGCAGCTTGGCCTCGGCGTCTTTGGGCAGGGCGCTGATGGCTCTGTCCACCTCGGCAATGGCGGAATCGTAGTTGCCGGCGTCCCTGAGCGCTTTGACGTATTCCAGGCGGATATCCTGATTGTCGGGATCGGCTTCCAGCATGGCGCGATACTGAGCTTCGGCTTCGGCGGAATTGTTGGAAAGCGAGTATATTCGGCTGAGGAGTTTCCTGGCTTCGAAGTTGTTGGGATCGTCTTCGAGAATCTCGTTGCAGGTTTTGATGGCCTTGGGATAGCTGGCTTCATCCCATGAGTAGAGATTGGCCAGGATGATTTTCGTCTCCGCGTTGGCCGGTTCCTGTTCGGCGGCTTTTTCGTAGGCGTCGATAGCTTCACGGGTTCTTTTCTGCGCGGCGTAGGCATTGCCGATCCCACGCAGCGCGACAATATTTTCCGGATCCTTTTCCAGAACCATGCGGTAGGTGAGAACGGCGTCGGCGTATCGCTGGGAGTATGTGTAGGCTTCGCCGAGGCCCAATAGCGCCTTGTCCGTCAGTTTCGGCTTGAGGGACAGGAGATTGAACTGATTGGTCGCCTCGTCGTACATTTTGGCGTACATCAGGACGTACGCATACTCCAGGCGCAGATCGTCATTGTTCGGATCGAGTTTCAGAACGGCTTGATAACTTTGGGCCGCCTCGGCGTGCCGGCCCATCCAGGACTGCACGCGCGCGTAGATGAGAAGGGTCTTTTTATCTTCCGGGTCCTGCTGCAGAACTTTCTGGCAGGCCTCAAGCGATTTGTCGTAAGTGTCTTTTTCCCAGGAATATACCTCCGCCAGTTCCTTGAGGGCCGTTATATTGTTGGGCTCGATTTTCAAGAGTTCATTGTATTGCTCGACGGCGTTGGCCGAGTCGTTTTCCCACTGATATACCTGCGCAAGGTGAAGGCGTACGACGCCGTCGTTCGGATCCTGTTCGATAACCTCCTTGTATACGGAAACGGCCATGCTGTTCTTGCCGAGGGCGTAGTAACAGTCGCCAAGGCGTTTTTTAGCCTCCAGGTTTCCCGGATTTTCTTCCAGCGCTTTCGTGAAAGAGCCGATGGCCTGGCCGAAGTTGTTTTTCCCGTAGTGCTTGAGGCCGTCCTCGTAGTCATCCGCAAGAAGCGGCGGGGGGAGGACGGTCAACCACGCAAGAAAGGCGAGGAATATCGCAAAGCGTCTCATTCCAAATGCCCCTTTTCGGGTTGTTGATGACGTGCGGAGATCATTTCAGTTCACCGCCTTGCCATGATCGTTATAAGTTCTCAGCGCGAGCAGGGCTTCCAGATTGTCGAACGAGTATATCTCGTCGTCGCAGAAGGAGCCGTACATCGGGCTGATCGGATTTCTATGCTGGAACGCCTGAAGGCGTTTGATAACCTTGGCCGCGAACTCCATATCATTACAGCGAAGGGCGTATCTGGTCAAAAGTGCGTAGACGCTCGTCGATTCAAAAAATTTCGTCGCTTCGCCGCTCAACGCGTTGTATTCGGCGTATATTACGCCGTCTTCTTCCAGTTTCTCTTTGAAGAAATTCAGCAATTCGCGCGTGTCGTCGGGGGAGGCGGTCAGGAAGAGGCCGCAATATAATTGATTGATGGTGTTTTGCGTGTGGCCGAAATAAGAGCTTCTTTCGAAATCATATCCCTCATAAAACAGGCCGGTTCCCAACTGACCGTTTTTGAGAAGCTGATAATTGCGTGTAAGAATTGTTTTCCAGCCGGCGTCATGTTTGGATATTTTCAGCATGGTCGGCAGGTCCAGGTAGGACAGCTGCGCCTGTTTCGCGACGGTATGGGCGCCCCAGTCGCGCCAGTTGACGAAATCCCTCATGGTCGAATCGACGGTTTCGTATTGCTGAATGGCTTGCGAGACCTGCATGGCGTAATCCAGGTGCGGCTTCTTTCCCCAACGGTCATAAGCGTCCAGGCACGCCCCGGCAATACGCAGATCGTCCACGCTGGCCGTGGAGTTGGCCGTCAACTGCGCGTCGGATGTGATTTTCCAAAAAAACAAACCGATTTGTCCCACGAAATTCATTTTTACGAACCGAAGCTGATTGTCGAACAGTTCTATGTCATTCGCGGCGACGGCGTAATTCATCATCAGACCGGTGCTTTCGGATAAAAGGCCGGATCGCCTGAAATCGTCTGAACTGTACTTTTTAAAAAACCAATAATTCCTGACTTTCGAGTTCGTGTATATTCCTCCGTCGGCGGTCATCATGCGTTTTTCCAAAAAAGCTCTGCACACGGTTTCCGCCTTCACCGGATCAAGGGGCTTCCAACACCAGGCCACGGAGGCCAGGGAAACAAGCAGCATGGCGATGCCGATCACAAAGCATCGCGTCCATTGAAATTTCAAAAAGCCGCGATGGGCGGGCATTTTTTACTCCGCTTGTTTTTCCTGGATTCTGTAGCGAACGGTTTTGACCCATTCCGTCTTTTTTCTCCTTGTTATGATATCGAGATAAACCGAGCGCAGGACCACGACAATCCATAGCTGGCAATAAGTAACGTACATTATGAATGATAAGAAAACGTTTTTAAACGATTCCTCCTCCTCCAGGCTGACGGCGATAAGCGTTTGCAGGAAAAACAGCATCATCGCCAAAAACCAGATGAAGGCGAAGGGGCCGACCAGTCCGAGTTTCACGATTCCCAGCAGGCCCAAAACGGCGATCACGTCGGAAAGAACCAGCGCGAAAAAAAACATGTAATAGAGGCTGAACATGTAGAAAAGATCGACCATGATGCGGCGATTTTTCATCTGAAAAGCCACGCGCAGAAATTTACGGATGATGTAGTTGATCCCTTGCGCCCATCGGGTTCGCTGGCGGATGAATGTTTTGATGTCCTCGGGCTCCTGCTCCCAGGTCACGGCGTAGGGAATGAACTTGATTCGGTAGCCCATCTCGTACAGGCGGATGGAAAGCTCCGCGTCTTCCGCGATGGCGTCTTCGTCGAATCGGCCCGCTTTATCCAGAACCTTGCGCCAGATGACGTAATTGGTTCCGGGCAGCGTGGCGAGGTTGAACATCTTGTACCGGCCGCCCTGGATGATCCACTGGAAGGTGATGAATTCGATGTTGATAAAGGGCGTCAAATATCCCCGGTCTTTGTTGATGGTGCGGACTTTGCCCAAAACGGCGCCCAGTTTCGGATTTTCCAGAAGGTTGGCGACCAGGTTGAACAAGGAATCGGGCTCGGGTGGTTGTCGGCGTCGAAGATGGCGATGACGTCGCCCATGGAATGCTCCAGGCCGATATTCAGCGCGCGGCTTTTGCCTTTGCCGCCTTCGCCCTTGGGGATGTCGACGAGTTTGACTTCGCGGTGGCGGCGGGCCATGCGCGCCGTGATCTCCGCCGTGTCGTCATCGCTGCCGTCGTTGATGATGAGAATTTCCATGCGTTCCTTGGGGTAGAGCATGGCCAGCATGGACTGGATGGTTCTTTCGATCACGATCCCTTCGTTGTGGCATGGAATGAGAATGGAAACGAAGGGGAAGGGGAACGGCTCGCTGGTGATGCGATCCTTTTCCTTCTCGGCGCTGACGCCGTTCATGAAGGCGAAGAAGGTCAGGATCACGTTGAACAGCAAAAAGAGCCAGATGCCGATTGCCGACGACAAGAAGGCCAGATCTATGTAAACACTGGTATACATTTTATATATCTTCCCCTTTACGGGACGCCATCCATTTTCTGGCTCCGGCAAATGTCTTTCTTGTGATCAGGTAAACCCAAAGGAACAGAAAAGTGACCAGGGTCAGCATTCCGAGGATCAACAAGGCCAGGGCGACGGGATTCGTTACGCCGGACACCGTGGGCCTGAAAACGGTGAGATTCGACAGGCTGATTTTCGGGCGCTGATAGGACCCTTGAAGAACCTGTGTTTCTCTTTGGCGCAATGAAACGTACTTGTGTATGTCGCCGGTGACGGTTCCGAACGAATAATTCTCGCTGAGAACGTCTCCGTGGCTGCCGAAGGTCAGTTCGTGTTTGTATTGCGCGTCCAGGGTGAGAATCACTTCGCTGATTCCCGTGACAACCACGCGGTCCCGCGTCGTGACCTTGTTGTTGAAATCAGCCAGCGACACGAATTCCCAGTCGTCTTTTTTCAAACCGTCCACGATCTGCTCCAGCAGGCCCAGATCCAGGAAGGTGTGAAAGAAAAAGCTGGCCCAGCCGTCCCGGACCACCTTGGTGGCTTTCGCGTCGATCAGAAGCGCTTCGGGAGTTCTGCCCGCGTCCGGATTCACGTATCCCAGACTTTCCGGGATGATGATCTGCTTGAATTTGTCGGATTTGATCAGATAGGGGAAGAATTGGTCGGAGCCGAAAAACTCCACGGGCATGCGGCGTTCCACCGCCGTCGTGAAGTAGTTGGCAAAAACCCGGTAATCCACCTGGCCGGCGGCGTAGTGGGGCGTCGTCCAGGCAATCGGATAAATGCCGTTTAAGAAGCATTCATTCAATGCCCGTTCGATGCGCGTCGATGTGAAGGTGGCGTCGTCGCCGGATATCGGCATGTTTTCGGGTAGATTCCAAAACTCGTAATCCACGGCGGTTTCGCCGGCTATCTGATGCGTGTATCCATGAAGAATCACGGAGCCGCCGCGGCTGGTCAGGTACTTGATCGTGTTGACGAACTCGGGATCGTCGGAAAGATAGATCGTTTCGTCGGAAGCGGGATTGACGTAAACCGGCGTGAGGGTAAACGCAAAAGGGACGCCTTTTTCATACAACAAATCCGCGGCCAGTTTCAGCGGTCCGGCCTGACGTTTGGCGTGGATGTCTTCAAGGCGTACGAAAGCGCTGTATTTCTGCTTGTGATCCTGGCCCAGGAAGTCGTGCAGAACGTCGGCCAGCGCCAGGTACGCTCCGCCTTCCGTCGCGTAAGCCAGAGCGTCCGACGCCACGTACCATAAATTGTCCGCCTGAACGATATAAGGCAGTTCGATCGAAGGAGGCGCCGGCGCTTTTTTCGGAAGCAGTTCGCTCATGAAATTCGGATCGAGAAGATCGTATGCCCTGATCGGCTTGACGGCGCTTCCGATGGGCATTTCCGGCAGCACGGTGTCCATGGTCGGGCTTTCCATGGGGGATTCGGGAGTTCCCGGCATCAGGTTCTGGCCGTATTCGGCGGGTTTGATCGGATCGTCGACGTATTTGGCCGTGGCCAGAACTTTCGCCGGATTCGGGTTGTTGATTTTGACGGCGAAGGTATGCAGATCGATTTTGGCCAGACGCTGGTTTTTATAAACGACATCGTTGGTCAGGTGGTTGTTCTCGTCGTCGACGAGACCGAAGCCCCATTTGTCCATGCTGTGCCGGTTTTGCATTCTTTCGAGATTGGCGCCGATCCACATGACGGGTATCTTCGCTTCGTACAGATCGTCAATCAAATAACTCGGAAGAGGTTGTCCCAGTTTCGTTCCGACGTAGAAAACGAACGAGAAATCGTCGATTCTTCCCTTTTCATAGTCGGCGGTGGAGACTTTGGACAAGGAAACGTTGAAATGGCAAAGCAATTGGGCGAGGGATTCGGCGCTCGCCATTTCTTCCTGAAGACTGAGGCCGCTTCCGGGAACGTCGTAAATAATCAAAACGGACTTGCCGCCGGGACCGACGTATTCCTGGGTCGGTTTGAATTGCAGGAAAACAACGTAAAGCACCCCCAGGATCAGAGCCAAACCGATGAAGGGGATTAAAATTATCCGCATTTACTTACTTGCCCTGCTTCCAATCACGACGCATTAAAAAGGTTGATATCGCGAATCAATAACATTGACGAGTTCCTCCAGATTACCCGCATCCTTGGGATAGTTGGAGGCGCCAATCGTCAATTCGGGGACAATTTCATCCCATTTGGACTCAATGGCCTCGATCAACTCCTCGCGCCTTTCGGCAATACGCATCAGCACGACGTTGGTGCCGCTGGCATTGGTTTCCGGAAGGATGAGACCGATCTCGGTATCGGAATACTTGCCGATATAATCGGTGTCGCGAAGCATCTGACGTAAAAATCGACCCATTTCCCGAAACAGAGCGATTTCCTCTTCCGCGTCATAACGCTTCTCGAAATCGTCGAGGTTGTTGATGCGCATGAAAATGATGGACAGCGGAATATTATAGCGCTTGACGCGTTTCATCTCGCCGTTGAGCATCCAGCGAAAGCTTTTGAAATTATACAACCCGGATTCCTGATCCGGGATAAATGTTTCAACTTTGGTGACTTCCTTGAACGCGTCGGAATGCCGGAAATTCAAGACCTCGGAAATGATGCCCAGGACGAATCCGACGGACACCAGAATGCCGATGTTGGCGATGCTTTCCCGGATAAATCCGGATTGCGCCGTGCCCTGGATGATCTTCATGAGCACCAGAGAACCGTAAAGCGCGGATGATATCACCGAGAGCAGGGCGCCGTGTTTCAGCCCCTTCGTGACCGCAAGAAACGCAATGGGAAAAGACAGCACGAAGGTCAGCGCTTTGTACGAGCGAATCTGGAAAAAATAGGCGTAGAAGAGGCCCAGGACGAGTCCCAGCAATGTCAGGGTGAAAAGGTCCCGGTATTCAAAAGAGCTTTTCGCGCCTTGTCCATTCATTTCGGTTTCTCCTGATTATATGGACCGGGCCTGGGCAGGCTGGATTTGGAAGAAGACGATGTTCGCATCCTCTTGTAAACAAATTTGACGATGTCGCGGATCAGGATGCCCAGCGTAATCAGGATGATAGTAACGACAACCCCGATTGCTATGGTGATCAAACAGGATTCAGATTCCAAAGCGCTGAGCCCTTTCTTTCGCAAATTTTGTCACAAATCATCAATATCTATTGCTACAGCAAAAACCTTCTACCAGATATAGTTTCCTATCGTCAAGCAATTCCTTCGGAATTCGCATTTAAAAGTTTGAAAATATTGAGGATGTTTGCAAAAAAGCAAGCACCTTCAGACTCCGAGGAATCGCCGAATCGTATTACATTTTTCTGAAATCTGCAATATTAGAAAACATAGAAGCCACGTTGTGTAAAAGTGATAATCGATTACATCGCACGTTTTCGTCCTTTGCCATCACCAACACGCTGTCAAAAAAGGCGTCTACGACCGGGCGAATGGACGCAATCAGCTCCAAAGTTTCGAGATATTGACCGCTTGAAAGCAACTCTTCAGCCTTGGATCGGATGCCGCTATACGCTTCAAATAGCTGTTTTTCCTCATTATCTTCGAGAAGACTTTCGCTGACGTCCGTTCCTACGTGATCGCCGATGATATTTGCCACGCGCTTCAAAGCCGCCGCGAAAGCCTCATAATCTCCTGATTTTGCAAATTTCGACACGGCGTCGACGCGGCTGACGACTTCCACGACGTCCGAAAAACGCACCGCGGCCACGCCGTCTACGATTTCTGAACGGTAGCCTTCCTGTTTCAGCAGATTCGAAAGGCGAAGGCGGAAAAACTCCAGAGCCTGCCGTTTCAGTTCGGTTTTATCCAGTTTGATTACGTCTTTGGCGGCTTCGATGCATTTGTCGATAAGTTCGGCCATATCGATTTTCCAGGATCTGTCGCGCAATATCTGAATGACGCCCAGCGCCTGCCGGCGAAGAGCGTAGGGATCGCCTCCGCCCGTCGGAGCCAGACCGACGCCGATTCCGGCGACGATGGAGTCCATTTTGTCGGCGACGGAGCATATGGCGCCGGCGTCGCTTTCCGGCAAATCGTCGCCGGCGAATCGGGGCATATAATGCTCCCGGATTGCGTGGGCGACCGCGTCGTCTTTGCCCTGTTTTTTCGCGTATTCACACCCCATGATTCCCTGCAACTCGGGAAATTCGCCAACCATATTGGTCAGAAGATCAGCCTTGGCCAGTTTAAGGGCCAGGGAGACGTTTTCGCTGTTTTCAGGAGCCGTTTTTTGCGCCAACGCGGAGCCGATTGCCTGCACGCGGTTCATTTTATCTTTGTAACTGCCGAGTTTTCTATGGAATATGACGCCGTCGAGTTTGTCGGCGAGATTCTCCAGGGGAGTTTTCAGATCTTCGTCCCAGAAAAACTTGGCGTCGGCCAGGCGCGCGTTGAGAACGCGCTCATATCCCTTGGTTACAAGTTCTTTGTCCGTGACCTGCGTGCCGCTTACGGCGACAAATTTCGGCAGCAATTCATCGGAATCGGGGCGCAGGATATTGAAATATTTCTGGTGGCCCGCCATGGACGTCATCAATACCGCCTTGGGCAGGTCCATGTACTTGTCCGGGATCGCGCCGATGTGGATCACCGGCCATTCCGTGAGTCCGGTGACTTCGTCGATCAGTTTTTCGGTGTCGTTTTCATCGAACACCCCGCCCACGCTCTTGGCGGCTTCGTGAATGCCGCGCACGATATTTTGCCGGCGTCTGTCGTAACTCACAACCACGCGGGCTTTTGAAATCTTTTCTGAGTAATCGTATTGAGAAGTGATGCAAATCGCCTCGGGGTTGTGGAACCTGTGCCCGTACGTTAAAGCCCCCGCGGCCACTCCGGCGAATGACATATCGACCACTTCTTCGCCCAAAAGAACCAGCAGCCATTGCACCGGCCGGACGAATTTCTGCAGCTCCCGCTCCCAACGCATGGATTTTGGCCAGGGGATTTCGTTAAAAAGGGCGGCGAGCATGGGGCCGACAATATCCTTGGCCGCGCGGCCTTCGATATTTTTCCTGATTCCGGCCCGCGGGCCTTTGTCCGTTTCGATTTTGATCAGTTCCCCGGGATCGGCGCCCTGACTTTTGGCGAATCCCGCAGCGGCTTTCGTGGGTTTGCCCTCTTCGTCGAAAGCGGCCTGCCAGGCGGGCCCGACGCGTTCGAGAACCTCGTCGCTTTGCCTTTCGGAAACGTTTTTCGCAAAGCCCACCAGGCGCCTCGGCGTGGCTGTGGTGATGATCTCATCGAACGCCAGCCGCTCGCCTTCCAGCTTTTGCGTGAAAAGTTTTTTCAGATCGGCCATGGCGGTTTTTAAAAAACGCGCCGGTATTTCCTCGACTCCGATTTCAAAAAACAAGTCGTGAGTCATTTTGTATTTCCTTTTTCCAGCAGGGGAAATCCCAGTTCCTCGCGCGACGCCAGATAGCTTTCCGCGCATGACTTGGCCAGGTTTCTGACGCGGGCGATATACGACACGCGTTCGGTGACGCTGATGGCGCCGCGCGCGTCGAGAAGATTGAAAACGTGCGAGCATTTCAAGCAGTAATCATAAGCGGGCAAGGGGAGATTTTTCTCGGCCAACACGATGCATTCGCCTTCGAATTTATCGAATAAATCCAGAAGCATTTCGACGTCGGCGATCTCGAAATTATATTTTGAAAACTCCACTTCGCTCTGGTGATAGACCTGCCCGTACGTGACGTCGTCCACCCATGTCAGGTCGTAGACGTTGTCCACGCCCTGCAGATACATGGCGATGCGTTCCAGGCCGTAAGTGATCTCCACGGATATCGGGCTCAGGTCGATGCCGCCAACCTGCTGGAAGTACGTGAATTGCGTGATTTCCATGCCGTCCAGCCAGACTTCCCAGCCCAGCCCCCAGGCGCCCAGCGTGGGGCTTTCCCAATCGTCTTCGACGAAGCGGATGTCATGGGCGCAAAGGTCGATGCCCAGTTCCTTCAGGCTGCCCAGGTAAAGCTCCTGGATATCCTTGGGACTCGGCTTCATGACGACCTGGAACTGATAATAATGCTGCAGGCGGTTGGGATTGTCGCCGTATCGCCCGTCCGTCGGGCGGCGCGACGGCTCCACGTACGCCACGTTCCACGGTTCGGGTCCGATGACGCGCAAAAACGTGCTGGGATTGAAGGTTCCGGCCCCGACCTCCAGATCGTACGGCTGCACGATGATGCATCCGAGGTTGGACCAGTAGCTTTGCAATTTTAGGAAGACTTCTTGGAAATTCAACGCAATCCTCCGTTCCGGTTTTACGCCGGAAAAAAAGGTAAGGCCTGTTTCTACAAGTCAGCCATTATGCTGTCAATTGGCAAAGGTGCAAAACATACTTAAGCAAAGACACTTTTTCTTGCAAAGAAAATGCTCATGAAGCATCGTGGATGAGCGTGCTCATGATTTTTTAGCCTGACCGAAAGGAAGCGACAGTGGAAAATAAAGACGCGCCGGCGCCGGAAATTTCAGGTCCAACGGTGTACGTGGACGGCGACGGTTGCCCCGTGAAAGAAGAGGTATACCGCGCCACGCGAAAATACGGACTGAAGGTTTTCGTCGTGGCAAATTCCTATATGAAAACACCGAGGGAAGACCGAATCCGGTTGGTCGTCGTGCAAAGCGGCGCCGACGTGGCCGATATGTGGATCGCCGAGAAGGCTGGCGTCGGAGACGTGGTGGTGACTTCCGATATTCAACTGGCCGATCACTGTCTGAAAAAGGGCGCGCGCGTTTTGGATACAAGGGGAGGGGAGTTTTCGCCGGAATCCATCGGCGAGGCCATGGCCATGCGGGATCTCATGGAAGATTTGCGTATGATGGGACAGATGTCCGGCGGACCTGCTCCGGTCAAGAAAAAAGACAAGTCTCAGTTCATTTCGAAGCTGCATCAGGTCATGCAGGACTTGCTGAAGGATGAAAAATGAAAGCGGAAGGCCTGCAATTTTATCACGTATCATACAGTGCCTTTTTTCGCGATGCCGCGACTCACGAAAGTCAGAATCGACGCCAGAACCATCAAGCCCGCGGCGATATAAAAGGCCAGGTCTTCGGAGCCGGTAGCCTCTTTCGCCATGCCGGCGATGCGTGGAAGAATCAGGCCGCCCACGCCCCAGGCCGTGAACATGATGCCGTAATTCAAACCGAAGCCTTTTAAGCCGAAGTAATCCTTCGTGGCGGAAGGGAAGAGGGCGAGGTTGGAGCCGTAGTTGGCGCCTGTAATGAAAACGAGTACGAGAAGAGCGGCGGCGTTTTGCTGCACGAAAAGAAGGCTGATGACGGCGACGGCCTGAAGCAAAAAGAAACACAGCATTGTCCATTGACGGCCCAGCCAGTCCGAAACGACGCCCGCGCCCACGCGTCCCGAAGCATTTCCCACGGCCAACACCGCGACAACCCAGAATGCGGCTTCGCCAAGGCTTTTGACGCCCAAAGATTTCGCGCTGCCGATGACCATGAGTCCGGCGGCGGAACCGCACGCGTACATGGTCCAAAGAATCCAAAATTGCGGGGTTTTGATCATCTCTTTCCAGGAGATATCGACGCCGGCGGGCGCCGGAGTTTTCTCGCGCGCGTCGGCGCTCGGGGCGTTGGCGGGTTCATAGCCTTCCGGAGGATTGCGCAGAAATTGCGCCAAAAGGACGACGACGATAAGGAACGCGACGCCGAAGAAGATCATGCTGCTGGAGACACCGTAATTATTCGTCAGGTAAGCCGCCAGCGGAGCGATGTAAACCGACGCCAGACCGAAGCCCGCCACGACGATGCCCGCGATCATGCCGGTTTTGGCAGGAGGAAACCATTTCACCGCCGGCGGCGTGGCGGATGCGTATCCGAAACCGATGCCGATTCCGCCCAGGACGCCGAAACCGATGACGAAGCCCGCGTAGCTGGAGCCCATGAAACCGGCCAGGAGGCAACCCAGGCCGATCAACACTCCGCCGATGGTCGCCACCCAGCGGGGACCGATGCGGTCCTGCAAACGGCCGGCGGGAATCATGGCGATGGCGAAAACGAAACATGCCACGGCGTAGGGATCGGATTTTTGCGCCGCGGTCCATCCCCAGGACTCCGGGATGGCCCCCTTAATCACGCTCCACGTGTATAGTACGCCGAGCGCCAGGTTGATGCCCGTTCCGGAAAGGGTGACGATCCATCTTCTTTTCTCTGATGCAATCATTGCATTCCCTCCGCTTGTGGATCAAAACGATATTATGGGTACGGTTTTTTAAGCCACAGTGAGTGATTGAAAGAACGCTAGCCGGCGACCATGTATAGCACATGCATGGCGCGCTGCGTCAAGAATTATGCGTCTTTTTGTTGTCGGCCGCATTATTTGAAATTGGATAATCTTGGGTCAATGCAGGAAGGCTATTGCGTTTCCGTAAAAATTTGGGCAATTAGCAGCCGCTTTGACCGGCAAAGCCAAAAAATGACCGAAGGCAAATGAATAATCCGGCAACCGGAAATGAAGGAGTTTTGGCATGTTGGAAACGATCTTGACCGCCGTGTTGATTTTCTTCTGCCGCCTTACGGACGTTTCCCTCGGGACGCTGCGAATGCTCTTTACGGTTCGAGGGAAAAAATATCTCGCCGGAGTCATCGGCGTTATCGAGGTTTCGATTTTTCTTTTTGCCTTGACGACGGTGATGAAAGGCATGGGCGCGTGGCCGAATTTCATCGCTTATTGCCTGGGATTCGGCTCGGGCACCGTGCTGGGGATATTCATCGAGGAAAGGATCGCTCCGGGCAATCTCTGGGTGACGATCATTTCCCTGACAAAATCAAATCTGATCGCCGACAAACTCCGGGAACTGGGCTTCGGCGTCACCGAATCCTTCGGCCTCGGGCAAGACGGCGCCGTCGAAATCCTCACCACGGTAATAAAACGCAAGGACTTCCCACTGGCCCTGCAAACCGCGCAGTCCATCGATACGGACGCCTTTATCACCTCCGATCATACGCACTGCGTCTATCGCGGATATTTGCATCGTATTAAGAGGAAGTAGCAAACTGTGAGCGTGAGCAGATAATTTCTCACGAACTTCATCTCGTATCCAAAGCCCTCGTCTTAAGGGCGACACAAGGCGTGGCGAAACGAATCCGCAAGGAATAGCACCCGGCCTTGCCGTGGAATCCCCGAAGGGGATGCAGGTCCATAGCGAAGTTTTAACCCTGGTAAAAGGCGGATGTATTGATAATCCGTTAAACCCCCGAAAGGGGGTGCAGGTAATTCACAAATATTTCGCGTCAAATTTCATGCTGCATCAAAATGCCGCCCATGTAATCGTGCAATCGGCGGCGCATTTCAGGCGCGATCCATGGCGTCTCCCATGGGTCAAAAAAATTACGTGATAATCAAGATTATAATATGTTTACGGCATTTTTTCCTGCACCCATTTCATGGGTTTGAGAAGGAAATTTGGAATCCCTTTATACCAGGGTTAACCCGCCGTCGCCCCTACTACGCCAAGGCTTCGTAGGGCTCCGTCGGGCACCCTTCGCTACTGACCGGCATCCCCTGCGGGGATTTGGTTCGCCGTGCCGTGCGATGAAATCCGCATTCCGAATTCGAAATTTCGCATTAGAAAGCCTCATCCTTCCTCTTTCATCCTTTCCCTCAGTATTTCCAGATTCTTCTTGCAGGTTTTCACATGGGGATGCTCGGAACCAAAAGCCGCTTCAAATATCTTTAAAGCCCTTTTGTACAGCGGCTCGGCCTGCCCGTATTTGCCTTGCGCATCATAAAGCCCGGCCAGATTGTTCAAGTCCGTCGCCAAACCGGGATGATCCGGCCCCAGGGCTTTCTCGTCGATTTCAATCGCCCTTTCATATAGCGGCTCGGCCTCGTTGTATTTCCCCTGCGAATAATAAAGCAAGGCCAGATTGTTCAAACTCGCGGCCACATTCGGATGCTCGGAACCGAAGGCCGCTTCAAATATCTTCAAAGCCCTTTTGTACAGCGGCTCGGCCTCGTCGTATTTCCCTTGCGCTCGAAAAAGCAAGGCCAGGTTGTTCAGTCTTATGGCGACATTCGGATGATCCGGCCCCAAGGCTTTTTCGTCGATGGCTAGTGCCCTTTTATACAGCGGCTCGGCCTCGTCATATTTCCCTTGCGTTCGATAAAGCCCGGCCAGATTGTTCAGTCGTATGGCGACATTCGGATGATTCGGCCCCAGAGTCTTTTCGCCGATAGCAAGCGCCCTTTTGTACAGCGGCTCGGCCTCGTCGTATTTCCCCTGCGAATCATAAAGCCCGGCCAGATTGTTCAGGCTCGCGGCCACATAGGGATGCTCGGATCCTAAAGACTTTTCAACGATTTCAAGGGCTCTTTTGTACAGCGGCTCGGCGTCGTCGTATTTCCCCAGCGAATCATAAAGCCCGGCCAGATTGTTCAGTCTTATCGCGACCGTTGGGTGATCTGAACCTAATGCCGTTTCCGATATTTCAAGCGCCCTTTTGTACAGCGGTTCGGCCTCGCCGTATTTCCCTTGATTGTCATAAAGCCCGGCCAGATTGTTCAGGCACGCGGCGAAATTTGGATGCTCGCTGCCAAAAGCCTTCTCAGTGACTTCAAGCGTCTGTTTGCTATAGCTTATGGCTTCGTCGTATTGGCCCCAGGCACGATATACCTCACCGATGTTGTTGAGGGCGCTAGCTTCGCTTTTAGCGTCGCCCAGCTTGCGCGCGATGGCCAATCTCTTTTCCTCCAGGTCCAGCAACGAGTCGTACAATGCCAAACGATACATGTCCTGGCAGACTCCACCGGTTTCTTCCAGGAAATTTTTATCGTCGTCGGCGGCGTAAAGATAACGGACATAGCGCACCAGATCCTGGGCGTGACGATAGTCATCGCCGAAGCGTTCAAGGAAAAAGGCGGCGATTTCTCGATAGCGTTCGGGTACGTCGATACGTTTTTTTAGAAGATCGACGATCCACTGGGCGTATAATGCGTGGCGCATACGAAATGTTTGCTTATCGTCTTGCGTCGTGGATTCGATCAAATTTCCCAAAGTTTTGGATTTCAGGCTTTGGGATAAATCGTCTTCATCCAGTTTCGATAAGGCGGTGAGCGTTTTAAAATCGACAGTTTCACCGAGCAGACTCAATAACTCCGCGACCCGGGAGTCCTGTTTGTCCAACTCCTCATAATTGTTTTTGACGTCGGTTTCCAATTTTGCGGGAAGTCGCTCGACGACGTCATCCGCCGTTTCATCGGACTGCTTGATCTCCTGGGAATAGCGATCCAGGGCGAGCGGCCAGCCGCCTACCTTCCCCTCAAATTCCTTGCATTTATCCTTGCCGATTTTGCAAAGCTGCGGGTCTGCGCAAATGATCTCTTCCACATCCTCGTTTTGAAGACGCTTTAGATCGAATTTGTTTTTGCCCGCGAGGTCCACAAAATTCGGATCGTTCGCCAATAGATCACTGGTGCGCTGGGCGATGACGAATTTCACCTTTGCCGGGCTTTCGCTGGCGAAGTGAAGCAGGACCTCGGCGTTCTCGTGAGTCTTCAAATCCACAAACGGATCGATGACGATCACCAAACGCTCGTCCGCGTTCATCTTTTCCGAAAGTAAATTTAAGGCGTCCAGGAATTTTTGTTTCGCCGGGCGAGGATCGTCTTTGATAAATTGGGCCAGCGTCGGACCGAATTGCGGAATCGTTCCGATAATGCTCTTCCAACGCTCTTTATTGCCCTTAAACAAAAAGACCTTGGAGAGCAAATCATCGAGCCAGCTAATTAAAAGACTATCCACCGAGTCGTCGCGATAGATGATAAACTTCTTGGCGAATCGATCATTGTCAAAGACCTTGCTTTGCATGAACTCGTCGAGCACCCGGCTTTTGCCGATGCCCGGCTCGCCGCAAAGCATATAGACTCGATCATCCGCCGAATCCAAAAAGCTAAGAATCTCGCGAAGGGCTTCTTTGTGACTGTCGCCGACGAACTTGAGCATGATGACCAGCCTTCATCCATATATTGTTCAGCCAAATCTTTAACACATAAGACATGGCCTTGAAAGCAAGCTATGAGCTTGATCAAATTCTTTGCGAATGATTCCTACTTCGTCTCCAATGGCAATATAAAAGTTGATATCCATGACGTCGAGACCACGAATGGCTAACAATCCTTCCTGATGCTATAGGCGCCGGGATGAAAATCTTTAAGCGTAATCGCTCCCGGTCGTACCGGGTGTCGCCCGCCATGCGGCGGGCTTCGTTTAGAAAGATGATGATCTTCTAACCCCGGGCTTACCCTTCGACTTCGCTCAGGGCAGGCGCCGCGGGGCTATTAACTCTCGCCCTAAAGGGCTCTATTTCGTCTTGCCGTCGTGGATATCAACTTTTACGTGGCCATTGGATACGAAGCAAAACGCATCCGCAATAAATCGCTCAAGGCCGTGCCTTGTGGTCAAGCTCGTAGCTTGTTGCCTTGCGTAAATGGAAAATTCATGGATCGTCGTAGATATCAACTTTTATACGGCCATTCGCGTCGAGGCAAACGCATTCGAAAGAAATTGCTCACGGTCATACCGTGTGAAGGGTGCGGATCATGGCGGCGGCTTTGTCGAGGGTTTCGTCGTATTCGGCTTGCGGGTCCGAGTCGGCCACGATGCCGCCGCCCACCTGGAAGTAGATGTGGCTTCCTTTGGCGATCATGGTGCGGATGGCGACGTTCAGGGTCATGTCCCCGGAAAAGTCGATATAGCCGATGGAGCCGGTATAGACGTTTCGGCGCGTCGGTTCGAGTTCGTCGATGATCTCGATGGAGCGGATTTTCGGGCATCCGGTGATCGAGCCGCAAGGAAAAGCGGCTTTTATCAGGTCCAGCGGTTCGACATCGTCGCGCATTGTTCCCCGCACTTCGGATACCGTGTGGAATACGGTGGGAAGTTTTTCGACATAAGCGTGCCGGGCCACTTTCACGCTGCCATACACGCATACTCTCCCCAGGTCATTGCGCTCCAGATCCACGATCATGGAAAGCTCGGCCCTGTCCTTGGGGCTGTTTTGCAGATCGTCGCAAAAGCGCGCATCATTTTCGGGAGTTGAGCCGCGCGGGCGCGTGCCTTTGATGGGCCGCGTCATGACTTGGCGTCCTTCCGTGCGTAAAAACAACTCGGGGGAGGAACTGATGACCGCGTGCGTGTCGTATTGCAGGAAAGCGCCGTATTTCGACGGATTCACGTTTCTCAAAACCTTAAACACGTCAAAGGCAGTCGCGGTGATTTGCTTTTGAAAACGCTGGGAGAGATTGACCTGGTAGATGTCTCCCGCGCGGATGTATTCCAGCGCGGCTTCAACGGCGCGCAAGTATTGGTCGCGCGTGAAATTGGATCGGATTTCGGAATCGCCGTCGTCTTCGGGCGAGGGAATTGGTTCGGGTATCGGCGCATCGGGCGTTAGGGAATTCAGTTGCCTTATTTTTCGTGTGATGATTTTTTCCGCGTTGTCGGTATCGTTGAATACCGGCGCGGCGGTTAAAATCCACTTATTTTGCCGGTGATGGAAAATCAGCGCCGAGTCGTAAAACGCCAGACAGCAATCGGGCAGGTCGAGATCGTCATCGGCCTGAAGATTCGTATATTTTTCCACGTGTTCGAAAAGGTCATAGCCGAAATAACCGACGGCGCCTCCGTAGAAAGGGATGTCATCGGAATCCGCGTGCGTGATTTTTCGCCCCGCCAAAAGCGGTTTCAGAATGTCAAAAGGATTGCCCTTCGTTTCGCTCCACTGATCCCGCCAACGGATTTTCACCGCGTCGCCTTTGGAGCGAAAAACGAGTTTCGGCTCCCAGGCGAGGATGGAATAGTCGTCGCCCGATTTGCCGGAGTCCAGGAACGAAAAGTGATCCATGGATTTAAGCTGCGCGGCGATGACGCACGGATTTTCCGGCAGTTCAAGTTCGGTTGTGACGACTTTTACGGCCGCGGCTTTAAAAATGTCGGAGGCGTCAATCATCATATCAGGGGATAGTCGGGATGCAGAAAATTCTTGAGCAGTTCGTCGCCTTGCGGCGTCATGAAGGATTCGGGATGGAATTGAATGCCCTCGATGGCGCAGCGGCGGTGGCGCAGGCCCATCACCAGGCCGTCTTGCGTGCGTGCGCTGATCTCGATATCCGGGTCGATTTCTGAAGGATCGACGACCAGGGAATGATATCTGGCCGTCAGCAGGGGATTGTCCAGGCCGCGAAAAACGCCTTTGCCGTCGTGAAAGACTTGTGAGACCTTTCCATGGATCGGCTTGGTTCGGATCGTGCGTCCTCCGAAGACTTCCCCGATGCATTGATGGCCCAGGCAAACGCCGAGCAAGGGAATCTTTCCCCATGCCGCTTCGATCAGATCGCGTGAAATCCCCGCGTCGTCGGGAGTGCCCGGTCCGGGGGAAATCAAGATTCGGTCGGGCTTCATGCTCAGAACCTGGTCCGGTGAAACGGAGTTATTACGCAATACCATGATCGACGCCCCGATGGCGCCGAGCCTTTGGGCAAGGTTATAGGTAAATGAATCGTAATTATCGATTATTAAAACGCGCGGACAGGGTACGGTGGTTTGTGGAAAAACGGCCGGCGTGAAATTCAGCATGGTTTGCATCCCGACTCCCAAAGGGGGATTGGCGAAGCTGATCTATTGCGGCCGGGATGGCTCTTTAGAGGGAACCTGACATAACCGCGAGACTTCATTATCAAAGGAAATCGCATTTGTCCATAACATAGGGAAGCAGTGTGAGATTCATGACGACGCGCGGGAGTAAAAAGGCAATGAGTGAATAATCATTCATTTTTGAAAATAGCGCCCGATTACTTGACAAAAAAAGGACAGTTCTGCTAGCTTCTGCGAACCATTTGCCTCGTATGTGAAGACGGGGGAGTGAACTCGATTGAAAAATAACGGCAAATGTGGGTTGCTCAACGGCGAACAACACGTGGCCCCAAAACCAGATGACGTGCCGATAAAGGATTAATTTGGTGTATAGTGATTATCATTCACAATACCGTTGCTTTCAGATTGAAAACCCCTTCAACAACTATCGTCAATCAGCATCACCAGGAGAGAATCAATGGCCTTAGACCCAACCAAGTACGCTGACTACGAGATTGCGGAAGAAGCCGAATCACGCATGAAAACCGTCTACGAGCTCGCCGAAACGCTGGGCTTGGAGAAGGAAGAGCTTCTGCCGCACGGCCATTACGTGGCCAAATTGGACTTCAATAAGATTACGAGGCGTCTCAATGACAAGCCCCAGGGCAAATACGTCGACGTGACGGCGATCACTCCGACGCCTCTCGGCGAAGGCAAATCGACTTCGACCATGGGTCTGACGCAAGGCATGGGCAAGCGCCTCGAAGGCACCGGCAAGACGGTCATCGCGGCCATTCGTCAGCCCTCCGGCGGCCCGACCATGAACATCAAAGGTTCGGCGGCCGGCGGCGGATTGTCCCAGTGCATCCCGCTGACTCCGTTCTCCCTGGGCCTTACCGGCGACATCAACGCCATCATGAACGCCCACAACCTGGCCATGGTGGCCCTGACCAGCCGCATGCAGCACGAGCGCAACTACGACGACGCCACGCTCGAGCGCCTGTCGAAGATGAGACGCCTGGACATCGATCCCACGAACGTGGAAATGGGCTGGATTATCGACTTCTGCTGCCAGTCCCTGCGCAACATCGTCATCGGCATGCCCGACGTGAACGGCAAGTACGACGGCTATATGATGAAATCCAAGTTCGGCATCGCGGTTTCCTCGGAAATCATGGCGATTCTGGCCGTGGCCAACGATCTGAAAGACATGCGTGAGCGCATGGGCAAAATCGTCGTCGCCTATGACAAGAAGGGCAAACCCGTCACCACCGCCGATCTGGAAGTCGACGGCGCCATGACGGCCTGGATGGTCGAGGCTTTGAATCCGAACCTGCTTCAGACTCTCGAAGGTCAGCCGGTTCTCGTTCACGCCGGACCTTTCGCCAATATCGCCATCGGACAAAGCTCGATCATCGCCGACAAAGTCGGCCTCAAGCTCGCCGACTATCACCTGACCGAATCCGGATTCGGCGCCGACATCGGCTTCGAGAAATTCTGGAACTTAAAGTGCCGCTTCTCCGGTCTCAAACCCCATGCGGCGGTGGTCGTCGCCACGATCCGCGCCCTCAAGTGCCACGGCGGAGCGCCCATCCCGGTGCCGGGCAAGCCCATGCCGAAAGAGTACGAGGGCGAGAACGTGGAATGGGTTGAGAAGGGCTGCGCCAACCTCGTTCATCACGTCAAAAACGTGAAGAAAGCCGGCATCAACCCGGTGGTTTGCATCAACGCTTTCTACACCGACACGGACAATGAGATCGCCAAGGTCCGCGAGCTGGCCGAGGCCGCCGGAGCCCGCGTGGCCCTGTCCCGCCACTGGGAGAAGGGCGGCGAAGGCGCTCTGGAATTCGCCGACGCGGTCATCGACGCCTGCAACGACGAGACGAACTTCAAGTTCCTCTACGACCTGGAAATGCCCATTTCCCAGCGCATCGAACTGATCGCCAAGGAAGTTTACGGCGCCGACGGCGTGGATTACGTCTCCGACGCTCCGGCCAAGCTGGCCCGCATGGAAAAAGATCCCGAGATCTCCAAGATGGGCATGTGCATGGTCAAAACCCACTTGTCGCTCACAGACAACCCGGCCCTCAAGGGCGTGCCCGAGGGATGGCGTCTGCAGATTCGCGACATCCTCACCTACGGCGGCGCCGGCTTCGTGGTTCCGGTAGCGGGCAAAATCAGCCTTATGCCGGGCACCGGCTCCAATCCGGCTTATCGCCGCGTCGACGTCGACGCCGAGAGCGGAAAAGTCAAAGGTCTGTTCTAAACGTAATCCAAAACACATCGGGCGTCCGTCGTTTTGACGGGCGCCCGAATAAATGATTAAGAGATCAAGAAGGAGAAGGTCATGGCAGCGGAAATTATCAGCGGAAAAGATGTGGCGGCCGCGATTCGTGAAGAACTGAAGCAGGAAGTGGCCGAAATGAAGGAGAAGCACGGCGTGGTTCCCGGCCTGGCGACCGTTCTGGTCGGTGAAGATCCGGCATCCGTGTCCTACGTGACCGCAAAAGGCCGTGGATGTGAGCAGATCGGCGTCAACAGCTTTCAACACAGCATTCCCGCCGATACGACGGAAGAAGACCTTCTCAAGCTCATCGACGAACTTAATAACGATCCCAAGGTCAATGGCATTCTCGTGCAGTTGCCGCTTCCCAAGCACATGGATTCCAACAAGGTTCTCTACGCCATCGATCCCGACAAAGACGTGGATGGATTCCATCCGGTGAACGTCGGCCGTCTCGTGATCGGCGAAGACCGCTTCCCGCCGTGCACTCCCGCGGGCATCCAGGAACTCATCGTTCGCGCCGGAACCGAAACCTCGGGCGCCGAAGTTGTCGTAGTCGGCCGCAGCAACATCGTAGGCAAGCCGATTTCCGTGATGATGATCCAGAAACGCGCCGGCGCCAACGCCACCGTGACCGTCTGTCACACCCGCACCAAGGATATGGCCTTCCACACCAAGCGCGCCGACATTCTCATCGTCGCGGCCGGCGTTCCCAACGCGGTGACCGGCGACATGATCAAACCCGGCGCCACGGTCATCGACGTGGGCGTCAACCGCATCGGCATGACTGAATCCGGCAAAGCCAAACTGGCCGGGGACGTGAATTACGCGGAGGCCCTGGAAGTGGCCGGCAAGATTACGCCCGTGCCCGGAGGCGTCGGACCCATGACGATCACCATGCTTTTGAAAAATACGGTTAAAGCGGCCAGACTGACCATCAATGAATAGAGATTGAACGGTTCGGATAAAACTAAACGCCTTCCGAACAAAATATATTTCGTATAAACGGAGGAAAAATGCCTTCAAACGCCAATGAAATAATCGTCTTAGGCTCCGGAGTCGCCGGACTGACGAGCGCCGTATCCTTTGCGGACATGGGCTATTCGACCACAATCGTTGAAAGCAAGGGTGTATTCGGAGGGCGCGCCGGCGAGTGGACCTGCATGGCGACCGGCCAATGCGCCAAGTGCGGCGCCTGCCAATCCCAGGAATTACGCCAGAAGGCGCTTTCTCATCGCGGCATTACATTTGAAAGCGGCGCCGAATTGACCGGGCTTGAAGGCGCCCCCGGGAAATTCACGGCGAGCGTCAAGACCGGCGACGGAGAAAAGAAGATCCCGGCCGCGGCGGTTGTGGTTTGCACCGGCTTCAAACCCTATGAAGCCAAGCAGGATCCCATGCTGGGCTACGGGCGTTTTCCCGGAGTGTACACGATCATAGATGTGGATGATGTGTTGAAAGCCGATGAAATTGAAAAATTCGCACCGGCCGAATTGGAAAAACCGCGCATCGCCTTCATCCAGTGCGTCGGTTCCAGAAATCAGGTGGAAAAACGGGACTATTGCTCCCAGTTTTGCTGCAAGAATTCGGTGCGTCAAAGCCGTCGGCTGAAATATCTTCTGCCGAAGGCCGACATCACTATCTTTTATATCGATCTGCAGGTGATGGGCAAAGAATTCCGCACCTTTTACAATGAGTCCCAGGGCGAGATCAAATACGTCCAGGGCGTGCCGGCGGAAGTCGTTCCCGTTGAAAAAGACGGCCCCTACAAACTCTTCGCCATTGATCCTGTAACCGGTGAAACGGTGGAACACGAAGTCGACCGCGTTGTTTTGGCCATCGGCGTGGACCACAACCAGGAGAACGCGGCTCTGGCCGAAACCCTGGGCGTCGAACTGAACGAAAGAGGCTTTTTCAAATCCGAAGGAAACCGCTCGACCCGGGAAGGCGTTTACCTGGCCGGAGCTTGCGCGGGCCCCACGAGCATTCCTTCCGCCATCGCCCACGGCATGGCGGCGGTATGCGAAGTGAGAAAAGCCGTCGGACCGAAAAGCACCGGGGAAAAATCCATCACCAATCATCGGTTTGCATAGACTGATCAACCATTCTCTATCAGGACGGGAAAGGTAATCCATGACTGAAAACAAGGCGTTATTGATACTTGAAGACAAATGCCCGGACCTGGCCGCCAAGCTGGATATGGACAACCTTGTTCAGAAGCTCAAAAGCCGGGACGACCTCACTTTGATGATGTACGCCCTCGATCAAGACGGCGACGCATATGCCGATATTTCCTCACAATGCGCCGGAAAAGACTTTGCCGGAATCGTCATGGCGGGCTCCGCGGCGTTTCTGGCGGCTATGCCCGAACTGATCGCCGTCGGCGAGGATGGCGCCAGCCTGCGTGCGCAGAAAGTGAATATTCTGGAATGGTGCGCCGGCGTTCATCCAAAAAGCGATGCGGCCGGTGAACTGGCTTTGCGTCAGATTTGCGTGGGAGCAGCGAAAGCCTCAACGAGTCTGCCCGTCGTTTTGAAAGAGCGGACGACGAAAAAGAATGTCGCCGTTTTCGGTTGCGGGCGTTGCGCCACGGCCGTCAAAGACGCCTTGGGCGAACTGGACATCCCGGTGATCATGATCGCCGGACCGGGCGCTTCCGACGGAAACGGTCCTTCCGGATGCGAATTCACCGCCGATGCCGTGGTGGAGAAAATCGCCGGCGCCGCCGGAGATTTCCAGATCACGCTCAATACACCTTCCGGGAAAAAATTTGTGGAAGCCGGCGCCGTCGTCGCCGCAACGGGCGCTCAACTGGCTCCCGTCCTGCCGGGCTCTGTCGGTGAATCAGCCAAAGTGATGACCCTGGCGGACTGGACCAAAGCGCTCGAAGGCAAAGCGGCCAAGGAAAAAGTCGCCGTATGGATGGACTACAAGGAGCAGGAAGCGCGCGCCGTTTGCGGGCGCGTTGTCGACGCTCTGGAAAAATCCACGGCCAAAGGCGACGAACTCTATCTGCTTTTCCAACACATGCCGGTTTACGGGTATGAGGGGCAAAAGCGATATGACGATTTGCGTGAAAAGGGCGTTACGATGCTTCGCTACGTCGGCGAACCGGTCGCCACGGTCGACGGAGATAAGCTCTCTTTGGAAATCACGGACGCTTTGATGCCCGAAAGAGCGCTTTTGGTTGAAGCGGATCGGCTCGTCATGCCCGAGAAACTCAGGCCCGGCGCGGGCAATAAACAGCTTGCCGCCGCATTGCAACAGCCGCTGGACAAAGACGGCTACCTGCAACCATGCAATCTCAGGCACGCCCCCGTCGGCTCCACGCGGCGCGGCGTTTATTACCTGGGACTCGCGCACGGAGATTTCGACGCCGCCGAAACCGCGGTCGAAGCGAAGGCGATCGCCGGGCAGATCGCGTCTTTACTGGCCGCGGATACGGTCATGGTTCCGCGCGAACTATCCTTTGTGGATGTCGGGCAATGCGCGAGTTGTCTCACCTGCCTGCGCACCTGCCAGCACGGCGCGATTATCATGGCGGAAGGTTCCTCCGTGGAATTCGTCGACGGCGCCTGCTGGGAATGCGGCATGTGCGCCGCCGTCTGCCCCCGCAAGGCCATTACGCGAAGCAGTTTCTCCGACGCGCAGCTTAAAGCCGCCATCAAGGAAGCCACGGCCACGCTGGGCGGAAAAAAGCCCGTCATCGCGTTCATGTGCCGCAACTCGGCTTCCCAGGCTCTTGACGACGCCGGAAAGCGAAATGTGGAAATGCCCGACGACGTCGTCTGGCTGGAGGTTCCCTGCGCCGGCCATATTTCCGAAACCGAAGCGCTTCACGCGCTGGCTTCAGGCGCCCGCAAGGTGGAAGTTTTCGGTTGTCAGCACGGCAACTGCAAATCCCTGATCGGTTCGGAATCCGCCGACAACAGAATATTCAAAGTCAGGAATTCCCTGGAAAACCTGGGCATGGATCCAAACGCTGTTCGTTTTCATTCGATCGCCGCGAACGAGGCCGACAGACTCGCCCATATCATTCAGGAAAACACGAAAGAATAGAGTAAACACAGGAATCAATGCCGCTCCAGGAGGTTAAAAGTATGGCTGAGAAGATTAGGCTTAACGAAAGCAAGGAGACGCCTCTTCTCGATATAATGCTGAATGAGGAGAAATGGAAAGTCGATGTGAACATGTGCATCGGCTGCGCCCGCTGTCTCAGCGTATGTCCGCTCCGGGGTCATGATGGGCTTGATCCGCGTAAGCTCATTCATCTCGTCGCTCTGGGGCAGGAAGAAGAAGTGATCAATTCCGATTGGATTTGGAAGTGCACCGGTTGCGATCGCTGCACCAACATCTGCCCCATGGGATTCACCATGAGCAGTCTGATCACGCGCGCCAGAGGAATGCTTCCCAGGGATAAAACCCCCGGCGGCAGCCAGCAGACGGCGGAGAACCATCTCCACAAGGGAAACAACATGGAGATTCCCGAGGAGGAATGGCTCGACACGCTGGACTGGATGCGCGAGGAAATCGAAGACGATTTTCCCGAACTGGTCGTTCCCGTGGACAAAAAGGGCGCCAAGTATTTCTTTACGATCAACTCCAAGCTGCCGAAATATTACCCTTTGCAGCTTCAGGATATCTACAAGATCAACTACGCCGCGGGCATCGACTGGACCATGGGCAGCAAATGGTGGGAAGGCACCAACTACGCCATGTTCTCCGGCGATCTGGATATCTGGGAAGCGACCTTGAAGAAGCAGGTCGAGTACGTCGAGAATCTCGGTTGCGAGATCATGGCCTACACCGAATGCGGCCACGGCTATTACGCCACCGCCGCCGGCTATAAAAAATTCGGCATCAAACCGAAGTACAAGTTGATTCACGTGGTGAATCTGTACGCTCAGTGGCTGAAAGAAGGTTTGATCAAGGTCGACAAATCGAAAAATCCAAAGCGCGTCACCTTGCACGATCCCTGCAACGCGGGGCGTAAATCGATCAAAGCCGGCGTTCCCGACATTCTGGACGACTCGCGATACGTGATCGACCGGGTTTGCGAGGATTTCGTCGAGATGTGGCCCAACCGCGAGCATAACATCTGTTGCAGCGGCGGGGGCGGAACCCTGATCAGCGGCTTCAAAAACGCCCGCATGGACTATGGACTGACGAAGATCGACCAGGTCAGGCACACCGGCGCCGAACTGGTGTGCGCTCCTTGCGTCAACTGCCACGACGCTTTGGAGGATCTGGAAGCAAAATATAAACCCGGTTGGAAGCCGCTGCATCTGTGGAAGCTTTTAGCCGACGCCATCGTCTGGGATTGAGCGCGACGCGTCGCCGTCGGATTGAAATAAAGTTCTGTCGGCAAATCTTATTGTCGCATCAAAGGAGAGATCAATGATCGTTGCAGAACAAAAGCCGATCGACCAAATCTATAGCATGTTGGAGCCATTCGAGAAAATACTCATCGTCGGTTGCGGCACTTGCGTGTCGGTTTGCCTGAGCGGCGGAGAAAAGGAAGTTCAAATTCTTGCTGAAACCCTCCGCGCGAAAGCGGGAATCGAAGGCAAAAAAGTCGATATCGGAGAAAGAACAGTCACGCGCCAGTGTGACAGGGAATACCTTGAACTGGTGGCCGACGTCATCGACCAGTACGATGTGGTGCTGTCGACGGCATGCGGCGCCGGCGTGCAGTTTCTGGCCGAACGATACGACGATAAAATCGTTCTTCCGGCGCTCAATACACTGTTCATCGGCGTCGCCGAGGATGCGGGTTTCTGGAAACAGAAATGCATGGCCTGTTCGGACTGCGTTCTGGATCAGACCGGCGGCGTCTGCCCCATGACCATATGCGCCAAGAATCTGCTCAACGGACCTTGCGGCGGCACGGACCACGGCAAATGCGAAGTGGACAGCAGCAAAGACTGCGCGTGGACGCTGATCTACCGTAAAATGGAAAAAATCGGTCGTCTTGATTATCTGGAAAAAATTCAACCTCCGAAGAACTACCAGGTCATGACGAAGCCGGCGAAATATACGCACGAGGCTTATCAAGCGCGAGAGGAGTCGTGAGATGACCAGTAGCTTTCAAAAAGCTTTCGAAGAAAAAGATTTCGTTGTCACCGCCGAAGTCGGTCCGCCCAAGGGAACCGATATTACGGAGCTTTTGCATCACATCGACATACTCAAGGATAAGGTGGACGGCCTCAACGTCACCGACAATCAGAGTGCGGTGATGCGCATCAGTTCGCTGGCCATTTGCCGTTTGGTCAAAGAAGCCGGCGGAGAGCCGATTCTGCAGCTCACATGCCGCGACCGAAACCGCCTGGCCATCCAGTCGGAATTGCTTTCGGCGCACGTGCTGGGCGTCAACAACGTTCTTTGTCTGACGGGCGATTATATTTCCGTCGGCGATCATCCCGAAGCGAAACCCGTATTCGATCTGGACAGCGTGCAGCTTTTACAGACCGTCGAAATGATGAATTCCGGCAAAGACATGTCCGGCGCTGACTTGAAAGGCGCTACGAATCTCTACGCCGGCGGCGTTGTTACGCCGGAAGCGGATCCCATTGAACCGCAGATGCTGAAGTTCGGCAAGAAAATCAAAGCCGGCGCCAAGTTCATCCAGACGCAGGCCATCTACGACATGGACAATTTCAAAAGGTTCATGAAAATGGCCAGAAAGCATGAAGGCGTGAAAATCATGGCCGGTCTGGTTCTTCTGGTCTCCGCCGGTATGGCGCGGTACATGAACAAAAACGTGCCCGGCATCTTCGTTCCGGAAGATATGATCGATGAACTGAAATCCGCGCCCAAAGGCAAGGCTCTGGACACCGGCATCAAGATTTGCGGCAGGATGATCAAACAGCTTCGCGAAGAAAAAATTTGCGACGGCGTTCACATCATGGCTATCGGCAAAGAGGACCGCGTGCCGGAGATTCTCGAAGCCGCGAAATGATCGGGGGGAGCCGTGCCCAAAAACGGCTGGATCGACGTCGCCAGTCAGAATGACGATCGTGGCATTCCTATAAACAAAGTCGGCGTCAAGGACATCCGATATCCCATCAATGTCCTTGACCGCAATCGCGGGAAACAGCACACGGTCGGCACCATCAACATGTACGTGGACCTGCCTCATAATTTCAAAGGCACGCACATGAGCCGCTTCATCGAGATACTCAACGAGTATCGCAGGGAAATCTCGGTGAACAATTTCATGACCATCCTGGTCAGCATTCGCGAGCGCCTTCAGGCGGCGTCCGCGCATCTCGAAGTGGAATTCCCATACTTTATCGAAAAAGACGCGCCGGTCAGCGGCGCCAGCGGACTGATGGAATACCACTGCAACATGAAGGGCTCCATCAACGGCGGCGACATGGATCTGATGATTGAAGTCGCCGTTCCGGTCAGCACGCTGTGCCCGTGCTCGAAAGCGATTTCCGAAAGGGGCGCCCATAATCAGCGCGGCGTGATCCGCATCGGATTTCGGTCCTCGGAATTCGTGTGGATCGAAGAGATGATTGAAATCGCGGAAAAAAGCGCATCCTGCGGCGTGTATTCGATTTTGAAGCGTGAAGATGAAAAGCACGTTACGGAAAAAGCTTTCGATAATCCGGTATTCGTGGAAGACGTCGTGCGCAACGTGGCGGAAAAGCTTCAAGCCATGGATCAGATATATTGGTACCGGGTGGATGTGGAAAACTTCGAGTCGATTCACAATCACTCGGCATATGCCCGCATCGAGTGCGACAAAAGAACGGGCAAGGACGAATTCGCGGGAAAAACCTGATCGGCGCGGAAGCCATAATGACAATTACACAAATCCTCGAAAGGGCTGTCGCCGGAAGGTGAAAAGCGGTATAAGCCCTTAGGCGTCCCGCCGCGTCGGCGGGAATAAAAAAAAGGAGATTTCCATGGGCCGAATCATCGCAATGGCGGGAAAGGGCGGGACCGGCAAAACGACGTTGGCCGCTCTTTGCGTCCGGCATCTTGTGGCCAAGGGAAAGCGTCCCGTTTTGGCCATTGACGCCGACGCCAATGATAACCTTGCCGACGGGATCGGTCTTGAAAAACAGGGGACGATCGCCGAAGTCACGGACAATTATTTCAAAAACAGATATGATGCGCCGGCGGGAATGCCTAAAGAAGCTTATATTGAAATGCAGCTAAACGCCATGATTACGGAAAGCAAAGACGTGGACATGGTGGTGATGGGGCATCCCGAGGGCGAAGGCTGCTATTGTTCGGTGAACAACATCCTCAAAGCTCATATCGAGCAACTCGTCGACAATTACCCCTATATTATCATCGACAACGAGGCGGGCATGGAGCACATCAGCAGGCGCACGTCCCGACGCATCGACATTTTGCTTCTGGTCGCCGATTATTCGAAAAAATCCGTGATCGCCGCCAGCAGAATTCGTTCGATCGCGGAGGAACTCAAGCTGAAAGTCGGCGAGATGGGACTGATCATCAATCGCGCCCCGGCGGATATTTCTCCGTTGAATCCCGTCATCGAAGACTCGGGCCTGAAATTGTGGCATGTCATTCCGGCCAGCAGCGCCGTCGCGGATAACGACGCTTTGGGAGAATCCGTCTATAAACTTCCGGACGACGATCCGGTTGTTCAAGGCGTCGGTGAACTGGTGAATAAAATTATTGGCGACAAGTAATGAATGAAGACGAAAGAGAAATTGTCGAGTGGGTCAATGAATACTTCAATGACAAGGAACGTTGGAACCTCATAGGCGCGCTGCAGGCGCTGCAAAAACAATTCGGATATCTCCCCAAGGTCGGCCGCAGAGCCGTCGCGGCCCGATTGAATATGTCCCCCGCAAATGTTCACGCGGTCGCCACCTTCTACAATCAGTTTCGTTTCGTGCCGCCGGGCAAATATGAAATCAAAGTATGCCTGGGCACAGCGTGCGCCGTGAAACAGGGTAAATTGATTTTGGATCACTGGAAGCGAAGACTTGGAATCGACGTGGGCGAAGTCACCGAAGATCTGGAATACAGCCTGGATCGCGTGGACTGCGTCGGGTGTTGCACGCTGGCGCCGGTGACCATGGTCGGCGACGAAACCCTGGGCGATATGGCCGTGACCAAAGTGGACGGCATCTTATTAAGGAATCAGATTCAAAAGGAACAGGAGGCCAGGAAGGCCGCGGCGCAGCAATCACAAAACAAGCCGGATTAAAATTACATCATGAACGCCGATTGGAATATCGATGCAGCCCGTGAAGCTTTCAAGGCTTTGCGTGATAAAAGCCATGAATGCTGCGAGCTTCTGAGCAACGAGGAGGCCAGTCTCGTTTTGGTGGGGGCCGCCACCTGCGGAATCGCCGCCGGCGCGCTGGAAGTCGCTGAAGCGTTCAAGGACGAACTGGAGGCGCGCGCCATCGAAGCGAAGGTTTTCGAGGTCGGGTGCATGGGCCATTGCTACGCCGAGCCCATGGCCGTGGTCAAACGCCCCGGGTATCCGCCCTTCGTCTATCACCACCTGGACAAGGGAAAAGCCCGCCGCCTGGTCAGAAAGTTTTTTACGGAAGAAGACCCGGATTTCGAAAATTTTCTCGGCGCCCTGGGCGACGGCGAGGATTTCCCCACCATGAGCATGGCGCCGAGATACGGCGGTGAGCACAGGCGTCTTTTGAAGCGCTGCGGCGTACACGATCCGAAAAATATCGAGCAGGCCGTCGAGCTGGGCGCCTACGACGGATTGATGGAAGCATTGGAGACGGGGCCAAAGAAGGTCATCGAGTCCATCAGGGAATCGGGACTGCGCGGCCTGGGCGGAGCGGGTTTTCCCACCTGGAGAAAATGGGACGCCTGCCGCCGGCGGGAAAGCGATGAAAAATACATCGTCTGCAACGCCGACGAGGGCGATCCCGGCGCCTTTATGGATCGGACCATTCTGGAAAGCGACACGCACGCCGTGATCGCCGGCATGATCATCGGCGGTTTGGCGATCGGGGCGAAGAAGGGATATGTTTACGTTCGCTCCGAATATCCGCTGGCCGTGGATCGCCTGAAAAAAGCCATCGTCGACGCGCGTTCGGTGAACTTGCTGGGCGAAAGCGTTCTTGGAAGCGGCTTTGCTTTCGACATCAGCGTGGTCATGGGAGCCGGCGCCTTTGTCTGCGGCGAGGAAACGGCCCTTTTGGCATCCGTCGAAGGGCGGCGGGGAATGCCGCGCACTCGTCCGCCGTTTCCGGCCGAGTCGGGGCTTTGGGGCAAGCCGACCGTTATCAATAACGTCAAAACCTTCGCCAACGTTTCGGCGATACTCGCCGAAGGTCCCGAAACCTTCGCTTCCCTTGGAACTCAGACCAGCAAGGGCACGGCCGTTTTCGCCCTGGCGGGGAAAGTGCTGAACACCGGGCTCGTCGAAGTCCCCATGGGCGCGACGCTGCGCGAAGTGGTTATGGATATCGGCGGCGGCGTCCCTTCCGGGAAAAAATTCAAGGCCGTGCAGATCGGCGGACCTTCCGGCGGCTGCCTGCCGGAGTCTCTGCTGGATACTCCCGTTGATTTCGACGCTCTTTCGAAAGCCGGCTCCATGATGGGTTCGGGAGGAATGGTCATCCTCGACGAAGACAACTGCATGGTGGAAACGGCCCGTTTTTTCCTGGAATTTCTGCAACGGGAATCGTGCGGGAAATGCACGTTTTGCAGAATCGGAACCAGGCACATGCTGGATCTGCTGACGAAAATCACCGAAGGCGAGGGCGAACCGGAGGATATCGACAAATTGCAGCGTCTGGCCGAGGACGTAAAAGCCGGATCGCTGTGCAACCTCGGTAAAACCGCCGCCAACCCGGTGCTGACCACGCTGCGTTTCTTCCGAGAGGAATACGAAGCGCACATCAAGAATAAGGAATGCGCCGCCAGGCAGTGCATCGCCCTGACCGCGTACTACATACTTCCGGACAAATGCGCGCGGGGCTGCGACGCGTGCGTCGGCTCCTGCCCGACGGAAGCCATTTGGACGCACGAGAAAAAGCGCATCAAAATCATTGAGCAGGATAAATGCGTGAATTGCGGATCCTGCCTGCCGGTCTGTCCGCCGGATTATGACGCCATTGTAAGAATTTCGCCCTTGTCGGAATTGCCTCCGTCGCTGCCCAGACCGAAAAAGGAGGTCTCCGATGGAAAGGGTTGAGATAACTATCGACGGACAAAAAGTCCAAGCCGCCGCCGGAGAAAAACTTCTTTTCGCGGCCCTTAAAGCCGGATTTTTCATTCCGCATCTTTGCGCCATGGAGGAAATCGATCCTCCGAAAAACTCCTGTCGCCTGTGCTTCGTGGAAATCGAAGGGATCGATAAACCCGTCACGAGCTGCACGGTGAACGTGTCGGAAGGCATGGTCGTACGCACCCGAAGCGAACAGGTGGACCGGCTTGTGGCGTCGGCTTTTGAGATGCTCATGTCCGCGCACCGCATCGACTGCAAATTTTGCCCGGGCAACAAACGTTGCGCGCTTCAGGAAATCGCCAAAAAAAGAAAGCTTCCTCTTAAGCCCAGGAACCTGAAAATGATTGAGCCCGATTTCCCGGTGGACGAAAGCCGGCCGGAAATCGGTCTGAATCCGAATCATTGCGTTTTGTGCAGCCGATGCGTTTACATCTGCAATCAAGTTGTCGGTAAAAATGTCATCGATAAAATGAACCGCGGGCTATTGTCCAGGATCGGCACATTCGACGGCGAACCGCTGGCGGATCAGGAATGCGGGCAGTGCGTCGAATGCGCGAAAATATGCCCGGTCGGGGCGATTTACCTTCGTAAAAACACGCAAAATGAGGCCGTTGAAAATATTATGTAAGGTTCATTAACATTAATCGATAGGTGGTAAGAAAATATTGTATGGAAAATCCCCGTAAATATACTCAAAGCCTTGACATTAATGCCTTTTTAACCAAAAATCCTTACGCCCTATCTGGGCCGCGGGGCGCTAAAAAAGTGTTCGAATCTCTCATATATAAACAAGGAGGGAATTTACCGTGAATTCCAAAATGGAAACAAAAAAGTCCCATACGGGCGAAGATGTCGAAGTTCTGGCGGCAAACTATGAAGAAGGCAAGCCGGATGTCATCGACCACTGGCAATCAAAGTTGCGTGACAGAAAAGAGATGTTGGATTATTTAGTCACTGCTGATCGTTATTGGTACGCCGAAGAAGGATTCGGCAGTGAAAAACGTAAAAATCCTGCCTAAACCATTTCCATACAATTAGAAGGGAAGCATAATATGGCAGCAGAAATTCCAAAAGTTGAAGCCACGGGTACCATCAGGGAAGTTCAGCTGGGACAAGGCGACAAAGCCTTTACCCTGGGCGGCGAAAACGCTTATCCCTTCCATACCTTCGAAGGCCGGATGCCTCATAAGCCCAAGATCGCTATGGAAATTTGGGACAAAGCCCCCGATGATTGGGCCGATTCTCTCAACAGCGTTTTTTCCGATGTTTACGGCGATCCCGTAGCATGGGCGAAAAAATGTGTTGAACTCGGAGCCGACGCGGTGGTTCTCACCTTGAAAAGCACCGATCCCAATGAAGATAACGCGCCGGCGGCTCAGGCGGTAGAGACGGTCAAGAAAGTGGCCGAGGCCATCGACGTTCCGCTGATCGTCTGGGGCGTGGACAACGACGCGAAAGACGGCGAAACCTTGCGCGCGGTCGCCGAAGGCGTGGACTTCAAACAACTGATCCTCGGACCGGTCGTCGAAGGCAACTACAAGCAGGTCGGCGCCGGGGCCATCGGCTACAAACACAAAGTTGTCGCCAACTCTCCGATCGACATCAACCTCGCCAAACAACTGAACATCCTGCTGGGCAACCTCGGCGTGGCCGATGAAAACATCATCATCGATCCCACCGTCGGCGGTTTGGGTTACGGTCTGGAATACACCTATACCGTGATGGAGCGTGCGCGTATGGCCGCTCTGATGCAGGGCGACGACAAGCTGGCGTTCCCCATGTTCGCCAATATCGGCAAGGAAGTCTGGAAAACCAAGGAAGCCAAAGCGACCGCCGACGAAGAGCCCACCTGGGGCGTTCCCGCAAAGCGCGGCGTGAGCATCGAAGGCATCACGGCCGCCTCTTTGCTTCTGGCCGGCGCGGATATCCTGGTCCTCCGTCACCCGGAATCGGTCAAGTTCGTTCGCGAGTACATCGAGGAGATGTCCAAGTAACAAAGAGCCGTACGCGGCTTTTGAAAAAAGAAATTGAAATGCTTTTTACTGATCACCCGAAAAACACTTTCATCCCGGTCGAAGAAAACACTCCTTGGTTGGGATAAAGGGGGACCCGATGGCAAAAGAAGAAAAAGAACCCAAAGCCAAAGCGATAGATGCGGCTTCACTGGCGCTTATCACCAAGGCTTGCGACGACAACGTCGAAATTTGCTGGGATCGTTACGAGAAACAAAAACCTCAATGCACCTTCGGCCAGGCCGGACTTTGCTGCCGACATTGCAGCATGGGCCCTTGCCGAATCAGCCCGAAGGGCGGAAAGCTGTCCGTGGGTATTTGCGGCGCCACCGCCGACACCATGGCCGCCCGCCAGTTTGGTAGAATGACGGCAGCCGGAGCAGCCGCTCACTCCGACCACGGTCGAGGAGTCGCTCAGACATTCCTCGGAATGGCAAAAGGCGAAATGAAAGATTATCGCGTTAAAGACGAACAGAAGCTTTATAAGTTGGCGATGGACTTCGGAATTGAAGTCGGTGATCGCGACATCAAAGACATCACCCTGGATGTCGCCGAAAAAGCCTTGGCGTTTTTTGGCAGCCAGGAAGGCGAGATGGAGTTTGTCAAGCGCGCTCCGAAAAAGCGACAGGAAATTTGGCGAAAGCAGGGCGTCATGCCGCGCGGCGTGGATCGCGAGATCGTCGAGATGATGCATCGCACGCATATGGGCGTGGACATGGAATATAAAAACATCATCAAACACGCATCCCGCACCGCCATCGGCGACGGATGGGGCGGCTCGATGATCGCCACCGAACTGCAGGACATCATGTTCGGAACGCCCGCTCCGGTGATTTCCAAAGTCAACCTGGGTATTCTCAAAGAAGAAGATGTCAACATTATCGTTCACGGCCATGAGCCTCTGCTCAGTGAAATGATTGTGGCCGCCGCGCAGGATCCCGAAATGATCGCTCTGGCTAAAGAGCAGGGAGCCAAGGGAATTTCCCTGGGCGGCATCTGCTGCACGGCCAACGAAATCCTCATGCGCCACGGCATCCCGATCGCCGGCAACTTCCTCCAGCAGGAACTGGCCATCGCCACCGGCGTGACCGATGCGATGATTTTGGATGTCCAGTGCATCTTCCAGTCCCTGCCCGTCGTGGCCAAATGCTACCACTCCAAGATCTTCTCCACGAACACCCGTGGAAAGATCGAAGGCGCCACGCATATCGAATTCCATGAAGATCACGCCATGGAAATGGCCAAGAGGATCGTCAAAGAGGCCGTCCTGAATTTCAAGAACCGCAAAGGCGGTTGCATGATTCCCGATTGCTCCACCGATATGGTCGCCGGTTTCTCCCACGAAACCATCGCATACCTGCTGGGCGGAGTTTACAGGGCTTCCTACAAACCCTTAAACGACAACATCATCAACGGCCGCATCCGAGGCATCGCCGGAGTTGTGGGTTGCAATAACGCGAACACAACACTGGACGAGGGGCACGTGGCCATGGTCAAGGAATTGATCAAGCACGACGTGATCGTCCTTCAAACCGGTTGCTCGGCCATTGCCTGCGCCAAAGCCGGTCTGATGACGCCGGAAGCGGCCGCCAAGTACGCCGGAGCCGGACTGGCTGAAGTTTGCGAAACCGTCGGTATTCCGCCGGTGCTGCACATGGGTTCTTGCGTGGATAACTCCCGCATCCTTATGGCCGCCGCCGCCGTTGTGAAAGAAGGCGGACTGGGCGACGACATTTCCGACCTGCCCGCCGCGGGCGCCGCACCGGAATGGATGAGCGAAAAAGCCATTTCGATCGGACATTATTTTGTGTCCAGCGGTGTTTACACGGTCTTCGGTGGTTCGTTCCCGACGCTGGGAGCCAAGAATCTGACCGACTACCTCTTCAATGGTATTGAAAAGGACTTTGGCGGCAAGTGGGCCTTCGAGCCGGATCCCATCAAGGCGGCTCATATGATGATCGCCCACATCGATGACAAGCGCAAAGCTCTTGGCATCGACAAGGCCAAGGAAAGAGTATTGATGGATATGGCGGACCGCCGGGCTATCGATTAGAAACGGTAGGTCTTGATTGATTACCGAACCTCAAACGCAAGTAGGAGAAGGTTAAATGTCAAAAATCATTGCGGCCGCCGGTATTAAGGGCGCTTATCATTTCGTCAGCCAGGCGAAGGAAAAGCTTGCCGCGGCTTTGGAAAAACACGGCCCGGATAAAGAAGTCAACTTTCCCAACACCGGTTACTATCTGCCGGTTATTTACGGTATTCTCGGCGTTCCCGTAAAAACGCTGGGAGATATGAAAGGCGTGGTTGAGCGTTGCGAGACGCTGCTTCCTCCGCTGGTCAAGGAAAAGGTGCATCTGCCTTACCTGGGACCGGCGCTGGACGCGGGCATGGCGACGCTTTTCGCGCAGGAAATCATCGAAGGCATTCGTTACGTCGAAGACCCCGATTTTTATCAGTCGGGTGAGGATATCACTCCGGAGAAAATCTGGCTGGGCGCGGCGGACGATGTCATTTTGCGCAAACGCGGCGTCGAGTTCGTTGACGGCACCGCCCCGGGTTTCGCGGCCATTTTAGGCGCCGCTCCGAATCCCGAGATTGCGGCGCAAATCGCGGAAGAACTCCAGAAGAAAAACCTCTACATCTTCATGGCGGGAAGCTCGAATGGAAAAACGTTTTCCGAGCAACTCATCGAGGCCGGCGTTCAGGTCGGTTGGGGTACGCGACTCGTTTCCTTCGGTCCCGACACCTCCGCCGCCGTTTTCGCTTTCGGTTTCGCCACCAGGGCGGCCATGAGTTTCGGCGGTCTTCAGCCCGGCGATTTCCGTAAAATCCTCATTTACAACAAAGACCGCATCTTCGCCTTCGCCCTGACCTTCGGGCAGGTCGTCGAGCAGTGGTACGCCACGGGTCTGGGCGCGGTGAACTACGGCTTCCCGATTATCGCCGATACCCCGATCCCCGAAATTCTGCCCACCGGCGTTTGCACATACGAACACGTGGTCAGCAACATTCCTTACGATCAGATCGTGCAGAAAGCCACGGAAGTTCGCGGACTCAAAGTCCAGATCGCCGAAGTGCCGATTCCCGTTTCCTACGGCCCGGCTTTCGAGGGCGAGCGCGTTCGCGGCGACGACATCTATCTGGAATGCGGCGGCGGCCGCACGGCGGCGGTGGAATGGACCACCTCCCTGCCGATGGATGAAGTGGAAGACGGCAAGGTCGAGGTTTTCGGTCCGGAACTCGCCGATGTCGAGCCGAAATCGAAGCTGCCTCTGGCCATCAAGGTCGAAGTGGCCGGCCGTCAGATGCAGTCGGATTTCGAGCCGATCCTCGAACGCCAGATTCACCACCTGATCAACTACGCGCAAGGCATCATGCATATCGGTCAGCGCGACATCGCCTGGATTCGCGTCAGCAAAGCCGCCGTGGAAAAAGGCTTTACGATCGCCGATCTGGGCAAGATCCTGCACGCCAAGTACCACGAAGACTTCGGCAGCATCCTGGATAAGGTTCAGGTCAAAATCTACACCGATGAACAGAAGGTTCAGGAAATTCTCGCTCAAGCCCGCGCAACGTACAAAGTCCGTGACGAGCGCATCGAAGGCATGACCGACGAAGACACCGATCCGTTCTACAGCTGCACGCTGTGCCAGAGCTTTGCGCCGAACCACGTCTGCGTGGTGACGCCGGAGCGAACCGGCCTCTGCGGCGCATACTCCTGGCTCGACTGCAAGGCTTCCAACGAGATCAATCCCACGGGGCCGAATCAGCCCGTGCCGAAGGGCACGACCATCGATCCGCTTTACGGGCAATGGTCCGGCGTCAACGACTTCGTCAAAAAAGCCTCTCGCGGCAACGTCGAGCGTTATGACGCATACAGCATCATGCGCGAGCCGATGACGTCTTGCGGCTGCTTCGAGGCGATCGCCGCGGTGCTGCCCGTATGCAACGGCGTCATGACCGTCGACCGCGACTACACGGGCATGACCCCCTGCGGCATGAAATTCACGACCCTGGCCGGCAGCGTCGGCGGCGGAAACGTCACACCCGGATTCTTCGGCCATTCCAAATTTTATGTCACCAGCAAGAAGTTCGTTCAGGCTGAAGGCGGCCTTAAGCGTGTCGTCTGGATGCCGAAACGCCTGAAGGAAGAACTCAGGGAACGTTTCGCCAAGCGAGCCGAGGAAGAGGGCATTGCCGATCTTCTCGACCGCATCGCCGATGAAACGGTCGGAACCACGGAAGAGGAGATTCTGCCCTTCCTGGAAGAAAAGCAGCACCCGGCCTTAACTATGGAACCCATCATGTAGCAAGGAGCGTTCGATATGGCACTTACCGGAATTCAAATTTACAAGTTCCTGCCGAAGACAAATTGCAAAGAGTGCGGCGTTCCGACGTGTCTCGCCTTTGCTATGGCTTTGGCGGGCGGAAAAGCGGAATTGGCGAAATGCCCCTACGTTTCCGAGGAAGGCAAGGCGGCTTTGTCCGAAGCCAGCGCCCCTCCGATTCGTCCCTTGGGCATCGGCGCCAAGGACAGCGAAGTGAAGGTCGGCGGCGAGACCGTTTTGTTCCGTCACGAAAAAACCTTCGTCAACAAGACGGCTCTGGCTATGTTGCTGACCGACGAAATGGACGACGGCGAAGTCGACGCGCGTTTGAAGCGTTTCGGCGAGCTGCAGTACAACCGCGTCGGCTTGAATCTCAAAGGCGACCTGTTCGCGGTCAAAAGCGTCACCGGCGACAAAGATAAGTTCCTGGCTTTGATCAATAAGGCCAAGGACGTGGCCGGCGCCGAGTTTGTGCTGATGGCCGACGCCGACTTGCTCAAAGCCGGCGCGGAAGCATTGGCGGGACGCAAGCCGCTGCTGTACGCCGCCGCCGCCGACAACGTGGACGCCGTGGGCGCCGTCGCCAAAGAGACGGGCTGCCCGGTAGCGATCAAAGCCGACGGCATCGACAACGTGGAAGCCCTGACGGCCAAGCTGGAAGGCATGGACGTCAAGGACATCGTCATCGACACCGGTTCTCGCGACATCAAGCAGGCGTTCGCCGATCAGGTGGCGATCCGCCGCGGTCCGCTGCTGAAAAAGTTCAAACCCTGGGGATATCCGACGATCGCGTTCCCGTGCGAGATGACCGGCGATCCGATGAAAGAAGCCTTCTATGCGGCGACTTTTATCGCCAAATACGCGGGCATCGTGGTTCTTTCCGACTTTCAGGGCGAGGTTCTCTACCCGCTGCTTCTGCAAAGGCTCAATATCTACACCGATCCGCAGCGTCCCATGGTCACCGAGCCGAAGATCTATGAGATCGGCGCCGTGAGCGACGACGCACCGCTTTTGGTCACCTGCAACTTCGCTCTGACGTACTTCATCGTTTCGGGCGAAATCGAAGCCAGCCGCATTCCCGCCAATCTCCTGGTCGTGGATACGGAAGGCCTCTCGGTTCTGACGGCCTGGGCCGCCGGGAAATTCGCGGGAGATCTCATCGGCATGGCCGTGAAGAAGAGCGGCATCGCCGACAAATTCAAAAATCGAAAGATCATTATTCCCGGTTCGGCGGCTATCGTCAGCGGCGAACTGGAAGAGGAGCTTGGGTCGGATTGGGAAGTGAAAATCGGACCGCGCGACGCGGCGAACATCACTCCGTATCTGAAAGAGATCAACAACTAAAATTTCGTCAATGGCGATGATCTCCGCATAATTTGCGGGGATCATCGTGTTATTTATCCAAGCGGCTGGGGAGGACACACCGATGTTCGTAATCGCTGAAAACATTAACATTATGTCGAAAACAATCGGGCCCGCCATGCGTGAGAAAAACGCGGGGGCCCATCCAGGAACTCACGGAGAGACTTCTGGCGAACGATCCGGATTATCTTGACATCAATCTGGGACCGGCGCGCAAGGGCGGCCCGGAAACGATGGAATTCGTGGTCAAGGCCGTGCAGGAAGTCGCGCAGAAACCCCTGTCTCTCGATACCTCCAACGTCGAGGCCATCGAGGCGGGACTCAAAGCGCACAACAATGCGTGGGGCAAACCCATCATCAATTCGATCATGGCTCGGGATGAAAGAATGGACGCGCTGATTCCGCTGGCGAAGAAATATGAATCGAACTTCATCGCATTGCTATACGGCCCCGACGGCCTTCCCCGCGATGAAAATGAGCGCGGAGAACTGGCGGCCATCCTGCAGTATCGCGCCATGGAAGCCGGAATCCCCGATGAGATGGTCTGGTATGATCCCATCGTCGTTCCGGTCAACAGCCAGCAGCAGGAACTCCAGGGATGCACGGGCTTCATGATGATGGCGCCGGAGATGTTCCCGAATTCCTCGTCCACATGCGGACTGAGCAACGTCTCCAACGGATGTCCCGATCATCTCAGAGACCTGGTCAACCAGACTTATCTTTGCATCCTGCGTCATCACGGCCTTAAATCGGCCATTCTTGACGGTCTGGATAAAAAGATCCTGGGCATCGCCAAGGACAAGAACCCCGAACTCGACGCTTTGATCGCCAAGGTCATCAACAAAGAGCAGCTTGACCTGTCGGCTATGAGCAAAGAGGAAGTGGATTACGTGAAAACAGCCAGAGTGGTCATGATGGAGTCTCTTTACTCCGACTCGTGGCTGGAACTTTAAAAAAACGAACCATGAAAAGACCTCAACTTGTTGAGCAGGATCACTACGAGGTCGCTTTCAAAATGGTTCAGGAAAAGTGGCGAAATCAAGATCCGGCGCTGCAGGCCAAGCGATGCGGCGCCGGATTTTTTCCTGACAGTGATGACATTACCGTCAATTTGCCCTTTTTCGGACAGCTCATGGAAGCGAAGCACCCCGCGGGAACCGTCAGGGTCGCCGAGTCGGGCGTCGAGCCTCATATCTCGGAACAAATTCTGATTTTGCATTATCTTTCTTCCGACTTTCCCTTTCCCGGGATCGATAAACTCATCGCATATTCCGAAATACCCGACGGGAAATTTTATAATGCTCCATACCAAAAGCGCACTCGCAATTATCTTTTGGGAGTTTTCGGCGCTAGATTGGAAATGTTGAAGGCGGCGGCGAAAAAGCTGAACGCCGAAATTTCAGATCAGGGAGATTTTTCATTCTCTCTTGAGGCGTTTCCAAAAGTCCGGGTTCATTTCGTCTGCTGGGAGGGCGACGATGAATTCGAGCCTGAAGCATCCGTGCTTTGGGAAAACAGCGTTCAGGCTTTTCTGGATGCCGAAAGCATCGCGGTTCTTGGCGGAATGGCCGTCGGGAGACTGGCCAAAGCCGCCCGCGAGATGAAGGAGTAATCATGTCTTTGAAATTGGCAATAAGCGGAAAAGGCGGAGTTGGGAAAACGACGGTATCGGCCATGATATCAAGGCATCTGGCGGCGGGCGGAAAAAGAGTTTTCGCCATTGACGCGGATCCGGTGGCCAACCTGGCCGCCGCGTTGGGCATCCCCGAGGATCCCCCCATAACGCCGATCATCGAGCTGCGCGACCTCATTGCCGAGCGCACCGGCACGCAGCCCGGTCAATACGGCGGCGTGTTCAAACTGAATCCCAAAGTCGACGATCTGCCCGAACGTTTCAGCCGGGAGCGCGACGGCGTGCGTCTGTTGGTGACCGGCACGATCAACGAAGGCGGAACCGGTTGTTTCTGCCCGGAAAGCGCGGTGCTCAGGGCGCTGATGCAGCATATGATTCTGTATCACGACGATGTCGTGGTGATGGATATGGAAGCCGGCGTCGAGCACATCGGACGTTCCACGACAAAATCCGTCGACCGGCTGATTGTCGTGGTGGATCCCGGCGCCAGAAGCCAGGCCGCGGCGACGCGCATACGCAAATTGGCGACGGATATCGGATTGGACAAGATATCGGTTATCGTCAACAGGGTTCGCGGGCTCGAAGATATCGAAAGGGCGAAAAAGAATCTGAGCGATTTCGATATCCTGGGATTCATCCCTTTCGATGAGAAATTCCTGAGCGCCGACAACGAAGGGATTCGCCCTTACGATAATCTGGACGAGGCGCCGGAAGAATTCAAAAAGATCGTGGCGCCCTGGTTGAAATAACCGGGGCGCGCGCGTCTTCAATGTCGTCGGAGTCTATTCGTTTTCCTTAAGGATGATTTTGTGGGACATCAGGTCCATTTCCTCTATGACGGCATTCAGTTCCATCTGCCTGCCCAAAACCCCCGTCAGGATCACTTTGCCGTCTTTCGGCAGCACGTGGGCCACGTCTTCAAAGACCTTTTCCTCTTTCCCGTCGCGTATGACGTAGGCGGTTGATTCACACATATTTCCTCCCGTCCTTTTGAAAAAATTTTCTCGGGCCTTTGACGCTGAAACAGCGAAATCAGCCGATCTTCTCGAATTCCTCGTCCGGCATTGTAAAAGAGTGTTCCGGTCCGGGAAAGACCTTGGACTTCACATCTTCGTGATATTTTTTCGCCGCATTCAGTATGTTCGGGCCGACCTCGGCATATTTTTTCACGAATTTCGGCGAAAAACCGGCGCGGATTCCTATCATGTCATGCAGGACCAGAACCTGTCCGTCGGCGTCGACGCCCGCGCCGATGCCGATGACGGGTATATCGATCTTGTCCGAAATCAATTTGGCCAGGCGATCCGGAACGCATTCCAGAACCAGCATGAATGCGCCGGCTTCGGCGATTTTCCGGGCGTCCTTCAGGATTTTCAGCGCGGTTTCAGCGGTTCGGCCCTGAACTCTATAACCGCCGATCATGCCGGCCGTCTGGGGCGTCAGGCCTAGATGGCCGACCGAGGGGATTCCGGCTTCCACGAGGGCGCGAAGCGTCTCGATGTTTTTTCCGCCTCCTTCGAGTTTAACCGCCGCGGCGCCGCCTTCCTTGATGAACCGCCCGGCGTTGCGAATCGCGTCCTCGACAGACACCTGATAGGAGCCGAAAGGCATATCGCCGATGACCATGCCGTACTTGACTCCCCGTGATACGGCCCGCGTGAGCATCGCCATCTCGTCCATGGTAACGGGCAGCGTGTCGGGATAGCCTAAAACCACGTTGGCGGCGCTGTCGCCCACGAGAATGGTCTCCACGCCCGCCTGATCCAGCAGCGCGGCGGTGGGGTAATCGTAGGCTGTGAGCATCGAAATTTTTTCGCCGTTTTTCTTGGCATTGAGCAAGTACCCGATATCCACTTTTTTGCGTTCCATTTCAAACACCTCTTAAAAAGTTGACTGTGGATTACCGAAGTTCTCACTTGGGGGGGATCGGGAACCGTCCCGGCCGAATATTCGGTCCAGGCGATCAGAATATGGCGGATGACCTGTTTCTGACTCGAAATTCCCCGTAACGTCCTGCAAGCAAGGTACATTCGGGTGTTGATGAATTTGTGCAAATCCATTAACGCCGTCATTGTGTAAAAAGCAGCGGCGCGAGTCAATAAGCGTCTTGGAAAATCTACGATAAAACATGAAACCGGCCTCGCCGGCTGTGAACGGCGCGTATTCGTCCTTTGAACACTGGAAAAATTCCTTTATAGTTTCTATCGATCAACGAATCGAAAGGGATCATTGCCATATGAAAATATATGTCATCGGCTCCGGCGCGATGGGATCGCTTTTCGCCGCTTCGCTCGCGCATAAAGGTGAAGATGTCACGCTCGTGGCGCGAAATGAAGAAGTCGCCGAGCGCATCAATCGCGACGGCCTGAAAATTACCGGACTTGGGGGTGAGTACGTCGCCGCCGTAAAGGTTTTGTTGAAAGTGGATTCGTCGATGAATGCCGATGCCGTATTCGTTTGCGTCAAGGCATATGATACGGCCGAAGCGATGAGGCAGCATATCGAGCTTGTCAAAAACGCCGACTCGGTTATCAGCCTTCAAAACGGCATCGGCAACGTGGAGGAAATCGCCGCGCAGGCCGGCGACGATAAAGTGCTCGCCGGATCCACGACCATGGGCGCGTTTGTCGCCGGGGTAGGGATCGTTCATCATGCCGGCGTCGGCGATACGATCATAGGCAGACCGAAAGGAGGGCCGTCCCCAAAAGCGGAGAAGATCGCCGCCGTCATGAGCGCCGCGAATTTGCCGACGGTCGTTTCGGAAAATATCAAGGAAACTTTGTGGAATAAATTGTGCGTGAATGTCGGCATCAATGCCGCATGCGCATTGCTGCGCATCAGAAACGGCCGGTTGATTCAGCACGATTCCGCGAAATCCGTCATGATGGCCGCCGTCGAAGAGGCTCTGCAGGTTGCGGAAAGGGAAGGGGTGCGAATCGACGCCGATGAGATGAAGGGGCGCGTCATGCAGGTGGCGCGCAAAACCTCGGATAATAAATCGAGCATGCTGACGGATATATTGCATGGAAGGCGAACCGAGATCGATTACATCAACGGCGCCGTGGCGCGGATAGGAAAACGGCATGGCGTCGAAACGCCGGTGAACGAAACATTGACCAATCTGATCATCGCATTGCATGAAACGAGGTCCGAGCGCGTCACTATCTAGACAATGTCGACGAGGTGAAAATGAGCGCCGATTCCAAAAACGATATTCCGGGCGCGGGCGGCCAAGACGGCCGGCCGGCTTGGATGAAAAATTTCATCGGTTTTTCAAATCGCGTGACCACGCCGATGGCCGCTTTCAACAAAATTCGCCGGGGGGATACGATTTTCGTCGCATCCGCCTGCGCCGAACCGCAATACCTGCTGCGCAAACTGGCCGAATACGCTCCACGTTTGAGCGATGTCGAAGTCATTCACCTTTTAGGATCAGGCGAAACTCTGTTTGACGATCCCAAATATATCGATCGTATCCGCTTCAACTGTTTCTTTATCGGCTCGAATACACGGGCAGCCGTCGCTCGCGGCCAGGCGGATTACACGCCTGCGTGTCTGTCCGAAATTCCAGTTTTGATGAGAAAGAAACAGCTCAGGATCGATGTCGCATTGATCCAGGTGGCTCCGCCGAATGAAAGGGGCATGTGTTGTCTCGGCGTTTCCGTGGAGACGGTCAAGGCGGCGGTTGAAAACGCCCGATACGTTATCGCGCAAGTGAATCCGCGTATGCCGGTCGTGGGCGGCGACAGTTGCGTGCCGATCGAGCGCCTGGACGCGCTGATCCTTCACGAAGAGGATCTTCTGGAGTTTACGTGGCCGGCGCCCGGAGACCTCAGCGAAAAGATCGCCTACCACGTTTCACGGCTTGTCGAGGACGAAGCCACGCTGCAGATCGGCATCGGAAAAATCCCGTCGGCGATTCTGCGCCATCTCAAAAACCGACGCGACTTGGGAATCCATACGGAGATGTTTACCGACAGCCTCATTGATTTGATCGAAGAAGGCGTCGTTACGGGCAAACGCAAGGGCATGCACGAGGGCGTGGTCGTGGCGTCTTTTTGCGTGGGCACGAAAAGGCTCTATGAATATATTCACAACAATCCCACGTTCGAACTCTATCCCGCGGATTACGCCAGCGATCCGGGCGTGATTTCCCGTAACAATAAAATGACGGCCATTAACGGCGCGCTGGAAGTCGATCTGACGGGGCAGGTCTGCGCCGACTCCATCGGCCACCGTTTTTACTCGGGCTTCGGCTCCCAGGTGGATTTCATGCGCGGGGCGGCGCGCTCCGAAGGCGGCAAACCGATTATCGTGCTGCCTTCCACGGCGAAAAACGGCAGCGTGTCCCGCATCGTTCCGACTTTGTCGCCCGGCGCCGGCGTCGTCCTGACGCGCAGCGACGTGCATTACGTCGTCACGGAATATGGTATCGCATACCTTTACGGCAAGAGTATTCGGGAACGCGCTCTGGCGCTTATCGAAATCGCCCATCCGAAATTTCGCGAGGAGTTGTTGCGCCGCGCCAAGGCGATGCATTACATCTACGCGGACCAGGAATTGCCGTCCGATTGCCTTTTTGTTTACCCCGATCAATTCCATAAAGAAGTCGAACTGGCAAACGGTTTGCGCGTCACGCTAAGACCTATCAGGCCGCGGGACGAACCGCTGCTTCAGGAACTGTATTACTCGCTGTCCGACAAGGATCTTTTCCTTCGCTTTATGGGAAACAATCCCTGCTTCCCGCACAGCCGCGTGCAGTGCGAGGCCGTCGTCGATTATCGCGACCGGATGGCTATCGTGGCCACAATCGGACGGGAGGGCAAGGAGAGGATCGTGGGAGCCGCGACCTACGACGTCATAAAGCAAAACGACGTGGCCGAGTGCAGTTTTACGGTCAAGGAAGATTATCGCTGCATGGGCGTTGGAAGGGCCATGCTGCTTCACCTGCAAGGCATCGCGAAAGAATGCGGAAATATTACCGGTTTCCGGGTTGAGGTTTTGGCCAAGAATAAGCCCATGCTGAATCTTTTCTACCATGGACTCGGCGAACGCAGGTCCAGGGACTGCATGCACACGCACTTGGAAGACGGCGTTTACTCTCTATGGTATAAGTTCACGAGCGAAGAATAGCGCCCGTTCGCTTGTGCTTCAGGCGAATCTGTCGTGCGCGGCTTTTGTTCTAATCACTGGGCACTGGCCACTAACCACTGGCCACTCACCACTGGCCGCTCATAACCTGCTTACTCATTCGCCTTCGCTGACGCTTTAGGCGAATTTGCCGTGCGCGGCTTTTGTTTCTTTCGCCCCTGACGGGACCGTAAGGAAATTGACATTTGGTTACGGCCGAAGGGCCGCGATGCGCCACACGCGATGTGCTTGGGTGAAACACTTTTCGTCGTGGTTTGAACTTTTCTGATGCCATTAACGCCAAGGCATAAGGATTCGCAAGAAATTGGTCAAGCTCATAGCTTGTGTTATTTGGCGTCGGCGATGGCGTCGATGGCTTCGGGATTTTCGCAGGAGGCGGTATCGCCCAGGTCGTCGCCCAGATACTTGCGCTTTATCGTACCGCGCAGAATCTTGGCCGAGCGGGTTTTGGGCAGAGCTTCCACGAAAAGCAGGTTCTTGGGTTTCAAGGTTTTACCCATGTGCTTGACGACCTGCATTTTGAGTTCTTCTCTGATTTCCTCGGACACGACATAGCCCGGCGTCAGCACGACGAATGTGACCACGTCCTGGCCTTTGATGGGATCGGGCACGCCGATGGCGGCCGCCTCCATGACCGCGTCGTGTTCGAGAAGGGCCGATTCGATTTCCGCGGGTCCGGTTCTTTTGCCGGCGACCTTGATGGTGTCGTCGCTGCGGCCGCGCAAAAACCAGAATCCGTCTTCGTCGATTTCCGCCCAGTCGCCGTGATACCAGACGCCTTCCCACTTCGAAAAATAGGTGTCCAGGTAGCGCTGTTTATCGTTGAGGAATCCCTTGGTCATGGAAGGCGCCGGTTTACGGCATACGAGATGGCCGATTCCTATGTCGATTTTTTGGCCGTCGTTGTCGAAGACCGCCACGTCCATGCCCAGGCCCGGACCGCGCAGGGAGCAGGGCTTAAGGGCCGTGATGGGAAGCGGCGACAGCAGGCATCCCATAATCTCGGTTCCGCCGGAGATGTTGATGATCGGAGCTTTGCCGCCGCCGATGTGCTTTAAGAACCACTCATAAGAATCGGGATCCCAGGGTTCTCCCGTCGATCCGAGATATTTAACGCGAGACAGATCGTGTTTTTTCACCCAGTCAAGATCGTACGTCATCAGCAGTCTGATCGCGGTGGGGCTGATGCCCAGATGCGTGATTTGATGCCGTTGGACCATGTCCCAAAGCCGGTCGGGATTCGGCCAATTGGGCGCGCCTTCGAAAATCATGTGCGCGGCGCCGAAAATCTGCACGCCGATCATCTGCCAGGGCCCCATCATCCAGCCGATGTCCGTCACCCAGAAAAAGCGGCTGTCAGGTTTGACGTCGAATGCGTAGCCAAGTTCTTTTGCGCACTGGGCCAGAGCCCCGGCGTGCGTATGCACCGTGCCTTTCGGCTTGCCCGTAGTGCCGGAAGTATAGATGACCAGCGAGCGGTCTTCCGCATCCAATTGCTCCGTTTCGCACTGAGCGCTTTGCGTGTCGACAAGATCATGCCACCAGTGATCGCGGCCTTCGGTCATGGGAACATCCGGTCCCATTCGCTGATAGACGATGACGTCTTTAATGGACGGCGCCAGGGCCAGAGCCTTGTCCGCTTCCTGTTTGATGCTGACGGTTTTATTGCGCCTCGATGATCCGTCGGCGGTGAAAAGCACTTTGACCTTCGCGTCGTCCAGGCGCGTGGCCAGCGCCGTTGCGCCGAATCCTGAAAAGACGGGAATGACGATGGCGCCGATCTTGAGCGTGGCGTAAAAAGCCGCCACGATTTCCGGCGTCATGGGCATGTAGATGCCTACGTAGTCGCCTTTGACCACGCCCAGGGATTTGAGGGCGTTGGCGGTTTTGCAGACCATCTCGTCAAGCTGCGCGTAGGTTAATTCGCGAACCCGGCCGTCGTCGCCTTCATGGATCAGGCAAAGCTTGTCGCCGTTGCCCGCCTCGATATGCCGGTCGATGCAGTTGTAAACGATGTTGGTTTTGCCGCCGATGAACCATTTGGCCCATTCGATTCCTTCGCTCATGTCGAGAATGTCGTCGTACGGGCGGTACCATTGTAGGCCGAGATCTTTTAAAGCGGCGTCCCAGAACCATTGGACATCGTCGGTGGACCGGGCGATCAACTCTTCGTAATTTTCGATTCCGTGTTTGTTCATGAATCGGCTGATGTTCGATTTATTAAGATAATCGCCGTGAGGCTCCCAAACGATGTCCTTCATCGGTTCCTCCATAAACATATAAAAATTTTCGGGCCTTTATTCTTCCAGTGAAATCTTAGTGTTTTTTATTTGCGGTTGCAAAGGCGCGAATGTCTCGGAGCGGAAAAATTTCAAAGGGAAGCGACGTCGATGCGCTTTAAACGCCCGTGCGCCGGAAAATGAAACGCTTCTTGCACAAGCTGCGCGCCGATGATATTTTTTCATGCGGTTGCAGATGTAGATATTTCATTAATCCGCATTAGGGACGCCTGTAATTATGATCGCCGATGCGCACACGCATATTTTCCCCGAAGAGGTGATTAAAGACCGCGGTCGATATTTCGACGGCGAGGCTGCATTTATGCAGCTTTATTCACATGAAAAAGCGCGCGTCGTCAGCGGGCAGGAGCTTCTTGCGGCCATGGACGAGCAGGGCGTGGATAAAAGCGTTTGCTTCGGCTTTCCCTGGGCGAATCCCGAAAACTGCCGGAAGGGAAACGACGCGGTTTATAATGCCGCCGCCAAGTCCGGCGGGCGGTTGATCCCCTTCGCCACGCTGCCGTCCGCCGAAGTGGATGAAGCTGTCAAAGAGATCGAGCGATGCGCAAAAGGCGGCTTTCGCGGCATCGGCGAACTGGCTCAGTACAATGAAACCGATTCGCAAAAACGCCTCGCCTGGATGATGGCTGTTTGCATCGAAGTGGAGCAGTGCGGATTGCCGGTTCTTTTACACGTGGCCGAGGAAGTGGGTCACGAATACCCGGGGAAGGGCGGCTTGAGTTACTCCGAGGCGCTGGCCATTGGAGAGCGCATTAATGAGACGCCGGTGATTTTGGCGCACTGGGGCGGCGGGCTGTTTTTCTATGAACTCATGCCCGAGATTAAAAAGGCGCTGCATAATGTTTATTACGATACGGCGGCTTCGCCTTTTCTGTACGACCCAAAAATTTTGAAAATCGCCGTGGACATTGTCGGAGCGGATAAAATTCTTTTCGGAAGCGACTATCCGCTGATCAAACCGAAGCGATATATGGCGCAGGCCGAAAACGTTAAAATTTCAAGGGATGATTGTGATAAGGTTTTCGGGGGCAGCCTCATGAAACTTCTGGGGGAATGATTCGATGACCACGATCTATCTCGTACGTCACGGGCGCACCGACTGGAATAAAGAGCAGGTGTTTCGCGGCCGTGCCGACCGGCCTTTGGACGAGGTCGGGCACGCGCAGGGCCGCGCCGTCGCCGGAGCCTTGGCGGACAAAGGCGTGCAGGCGGTCTACTCAAGTCCGCTCATCCGCGCCGTCGACACGGGAAAACCTTTGGCCGACAAACTCGGGCTGACGATTCAGATGATGGACGGTTTGAACGATATGGATTTCGGCAAATGGCAGGGGCTTTTCGTCGAACAGGCGAAAGACGAATATCCCGATGAATTTCAGCAATGGATGAACAATCCTTATCAGGCGCGCATCCCCGGCGGTGAAACTCTGGACGATATCGCCGACCGGGCCGAGGCGGCCCTGGCCGAAATTCATGATACGCCCGGAATCGAATGCGCCGTCGCGGCCACGCATCGCGTCGTGATCAAGGTATTGCTGTGCCGGATGGTTCAGGCGGGCCGGGCCGGTTTCTGGGCGCTGAAAATCGATCCCGGCTCGATCAGCGAAGTGCAATACGAAAAAGAAAAGCGCGTGATCAATTATACGAATTACACGGAACATATGATCGGGATAAAGGGTTTGAGCCCACTGCCGGACTTTTGATTTAAGGATGAAGGATGAAAGGGGAAGGATGAATGATCTGGTGAAAAGGCTTGGTGCAACAAGGATGACGTTATAGGAAAGATTTTAAAATTGACTGCAATTCGTATTCTCATCGCTGTAGCAATAATGCTTTGCGCGCCGGCCATTGCGTCGGCGCAGACGGACATCAACGGCGAGTTAAATGTGATTGAAGGAATTCCGATCCTTCGCGTGTGGGGATCGCCCTATGAAATGGGCTATGCCCAGGGGCGTCTACTGGGCGCGCAGGTCAAAGAAGAATTCGATCATTACATCATGCCGTTGGTTATGCATCAGGCGTCCGTCTTCAATCTGGCCAGGACAATATTCGACGCCCTGTACGTTGTTCCCGAGCGTTACATGGAAGAGGCCCGTGGCGTCATCGACGGCGCGCGGGACGGCGGCGTCGATTTATTTGTGCGTGATTTGCAGCGGGATCTTGCGGCCGAAGATCTGGTGACGAGCGGCGCCATGCCCGATATCGAGGGCCTATTCGGCTGCTCGTCGCTCATGGCGTGGGGCGATGCGACGGCGGACGATCCGAACCTTGAGGGGGATGCGGTCATTGTCAGAAACCTGGACTGGGTGCCGGTTCCGTCCGATCCCACGTACCTGGCCAGACGCAGCATCGTCATCGCCCGCAAGCCGTCCGGCAGAAGGCCGACGCTCTCTTTGTTTTTCCCGGGATTGCTTGGGTGCCTGTCGTGCATGAACGACGCCGGCGTTTCCGTATTGCAACACCAGAAGCACCCCGCCGTGCCGTTGTGGGAAAGAAATTTCTCCGAGAAATTCGTACCGATAAACATTGCCATGCGCGAGGCGTTGGAACTCGACGACCCGGACGGCGACGGAGAGTTGACCCCGGACGACGCAGCCTTTGTCATCGACTCGCTGCCGCGCTCATCTCAATACGTCATCATGACGCTGGGACCGGATTACGCGGATCATCCTCCTTTTGTTCTGGAGACGACCAATCTGGAAACTCTGAAACGATACAGCGAAGACACGCCGGATTTCCCGTCGGAAACGATTGGTGCGACGAATGACTTTCGAAAAATCGATGAGGGGACGGATTGCGAGAGGTACGCAGGGATTCGCGATAACGTCAACGCGTGGGAAGGAAAACTGACGCTTGACAGACTGTGGCAAACTGCCGCCGACGCGGCGGTGAATTATTGGGGCTCCATCACCGCGCAGACCATGATTTTCATTCCCGCCCGGCGAAGCATCGGCTTTGCGTTCGCCGATGAAAACTCCCTGCCGACGGACAAGGAACCGGTATGGTTCGACTGGGAAGATATCTTTGTCGAATCCGGGGATGATGATTCGGACGCCGATGGCGACTCGGCAGCGGATGATGATTTGGGAAATGATCCATCGGAATCCGACGACGATGACTCCGACGCATCCGCCTGCGGGTGTTAACGAAACATTAGCCGGTTGAAAGACTTAAATCACTTCAATATGCATGAGTGCCGATGATGACCGGGATGCCGAAGTTTTTCTCTATCAGCATTTTCATTTCATCCAAGTCCATCGGGCAGTTGCACAATTCGTAAGCGGTTTTCATGCAGGTGCCGAAGTGGATGACGTCCACGCCGCCGGCGTCGTCCAACAGTTTTTTCAACATCTTCATTCTGGGAATGATCAATCCGGGACAGTCGCCGCAATCAGTTAACGAAATGACCTGGATGTCGTCGTCATGCTGCGCAAAGTCGCCGTTCTTTTCCATGACGCCGCGAAAACAATTGATGCATGCGATGCACGAGTGATCCTGAATTCTCTTGCAGTAAAAAATAGCGATGCGTTTCAATTTACTTTCTCCTTAAAAAGAAAAATCCCCGCCCTCCTTGCGAAAGAGCGGGGATTTGAGTCGAACATTATTTACTTTACTTTTTGGTGTCGCCCGTGGCGGCGCCATGCAGTTTGATCTCGACTTTTTCTTCCAGATTGTCGTAGTACTCTTTGAGGACCGCGACCACTTCGGGCTTGGAGAATTCTTTCGGCACGTTCTTGCCTTCGCTCATGAGTTTGCGAAGCATGGTGCCGGAAAGAAGGAGTCTGGAGCCGCCCTGGTAGTTGCCTTCGTCGTCGATGGTGGCTTTGCTTTCGTGGGGGCAGGTCTTCATGGAAGCCATGCATCCGCAGTCGTAGCAATAGAAGGTCCAGTCCATGGCCAGAGGCTTCAGTTCGAGAGCGTCCGACGGAATTTCGTGGAAGATCTGCTGGGCGTCGAAAGCGCCGTAGTAGTCGCCCACGCCGGCGTGATCGCGCCCGACGATGAGGTGGCTGCATCCGTAGTTCTGACGGAAAACGGCGTGTAGAAGAGCCTCGCGGGGACCGGCGTAACGCATGTCCAGAGGATAACCGCCCTGAATGACGCGTTCGCTGCGGAAGTACTTGTCGATCAAAGCGCCGATGGCTTTGACGCGGACGTCGGCGGGGATGTCGCCGGGTTTCAGTTTTCCGACGAGCTGATGGATGTAGACGCCGTCGCAGACTTCGATGGCCACCCACGCGAGATAGGCGTGGGAGTTGTGCATCGGGTTGCGCAGTTGCAGAGCGGCAACGGTGGTCCAGCCGCGATCCTCGAACATCTTACGGGCTTCGGCGGGACGCTGATACAACTCTTTGAACATTTCCGGGTAGAAGGATTCGGACAGAACTTTGACCGGTCCGGCCATGTTCACATCGGCCTGCTCCATGACCATCTTGACGCCGGGGTGAGCCAGGTCGGTGGTCTTGTAAACGGACTGGGCTTCGTGATTCTTGTCGATGGCGTACTTTTCGGTCACTTTCATGGTGGCCATCAAAGTGTTGTTCTCTTCGTCCCAAAGAGCGACTTCTTCGCCGTCGGCGATGGAGTCGGCCAGTTCCTTGGTCGCAGAAAGCGTAATCGGAATGGGCCAGAAGAGATTGTTCTTGGTCGGCATCTGGTAGCTGTCGCAAACGCCTTTCCAGTCTTCGTATCCCATGAAGCCGTCCAGGGGCGTAAAGCCGCCGATGCCGAGCATGATGAGATCGCCGACTTCGCGGCTCGAAAGCGGCACTTTTTTAAGGCCTTCGGCCTTTTTGATTTCGTCCTGCAGCGCTTGTCCTTCAAGCAAAAGAGGCTTGAGTTCTTTGCTGCCGTGCGGATTAACGAGTTTTCCCATCGCTGTCTCCTTTTTTTTAGGTTCAAAACCTTTGAATCATTTTTTACGTTTCATGACGTTCTTTATATGAGCCTCCTTGAGACAAGGAGTGTTTATCCGCTCAACGTCAACGCGATCCTATTTGATCATGCGTTCATGAATCATCGCCAGCGTGCGATAATAAATGTGCGCAAACTTTGAGTAAGGGAACGTGGCGAACAGTGTCAGCACGGCCGTCAGATGGAAAATGTAAAGCCACATGGCGGCGGCCGGGGGCAGCGCGAGACGCGCCGCCTCCGTCAGAACGCCCGTTGCGACCAGCACGACGACGACTCCCAGAAAGAACGTGTCGAACGCCGTGGATGCGCCGGTGGCCGCCATATCCGTCAGGCGGTTCCTGACAATGACAAAGGCGCCGTACACGAGCAGAACGGCCGAGACGTTGCCCAAAAGCTTGTAAGGATGCCAGAGAGGCAACGGCATTTCCTCGTAAAAGAATCTTGCCGCCGGGATATAAAGATCGATGACCAGAAATCCCGAGGTGATCGCCGCGCCGGCGAAGCCGAAAAGCAACGCCATATGACCCAGGCGGCGGCTCTTGGAAGCCTCGCAGGAATCAAATCGTTTGTGCGTCAGGATCTCGATCAGCACGGGAACGATGTTGGCGAAAAAAGAACCTTTGCGCCGGCCGTGCTCTCCCAGAAGATCCCAGAACTTTTTGCCGCTTAAGTACATGGCGGCGGTGACGAAACCGACGGTCGGGAAGAACACGAGATAGATCAGCCAGTGCGGCACGACCTCGCCGAATTCCCTGAAATGCTCGGGAGCATTCAAACCATTGACCGCGGACATGGCGAGTATCCAGAACAGCAGTGGAGCGCCGATCAGGATGGGCCATGTTTTTGCCGCGTTGGCCACCAGCTTGCCCATGACGGGGGGAATCGCCAGCGTTTCAACGGCTTTGGAGCGAATCACTTGCATGATGTCGCCGGGCTTGGCGTCTCTGGGGCAGCGCGCCGTGCAGTCGTTGCACTGGTGGCAAAGCCAGACGCCGGGATCGGCGATGAGTTTTTCGGCCATGCCCCACTGCGCCATATACATCTGCCGGCGTGGGAACATGGCGTCTGAAGTGGCCAACTGACACACGCTGGTGCAGGTGGCGCATTGAAAGCATCGAGAGGCGGATTCGCCTCCACGCTCGGCGAGATCTTTGCGAAAATCAGCCGATATATTGATTGTATTGGCCATGAACCTACCTCCCTTAGAAGCCCTTCATGGGGTTGGGGCCCAATTCATCGATTTTCTCGGCAAACTCCTCGAAGATCTGAGGAATGCGTTCGAACTCGTTGCGGGCGATCTCGATGATTCTGACTCGTTCGGATTCCAGGCTCAGACGGTCCAACGTTTCAGACACGTTTTCCATCCGTTTGTTCGCCAGTTCGGAACCCGTCATGTAATGGCACTGATAGTCGTCGCCCTTTTTGCAGCCGAGCAGCAAAACGCCGTCGATGCCGTTGGACATGGCGTCGGCGATCCAGATGACGTTTACGGCGCCGAGGCAGCGCACGGGGATGATGCGAATCCAGGGATTCCACTGCATCCGGCGCGCGGCGGCTTCGTCCAAAGCGGGAATGGCGTCATTTTCACACATAAAGGCCAGAATACGGGGCTTTTCATCTTCTTCTTCGGGAATTTCCATGGCTTTAACCATGCTGCCGACGCCGCCGACAGTGTATTCCGGGAAGTTGATGATGCGTTCGGGGCAGGCGCCCAGGCAGGTGCCGCAACGGCGGCAACGCAGGGGATTGTATTGCGGCGTTCCCTTTTCGTCTTCGTTGATGGCGCCGAAAGGACACTCTTCCGTGCAGCGTTTGCACTGCGTGCAGCGCTGGAGGGAGAATTCCGCGAAGGATACATCGCCGGCGCGGGGATGAACGGCCTGGCCGTTTTCCGCGGAGTAGATGCACTGAACGGCTTTCATCGCCGCACCCCAGCCGTCTTCGGCGGCCTGAGCCGCGTCCATGGGGGCGCGCAAAGTCCCGGCGGCGTAAATGCCTGTGCGTCGGGTTTCGTAGGGGAAGCAGATGTAGTGCGAATCCGGGAAATTGTAACGGAGAACCGGAAGGTCCGGCCCCTGACGGTAATTGAGATGCAGAATCTCGGTGCCTTCGTGGTCGGTTAGCTTTTCGACCAACTCCGTCGCCTGCTTCACCTGCGTTTCGGACTCATTTTTAAGAATACGTCCCTTGGCGTCGATGAGCTGGCGAATGGATTCGCTGTCCGCCGAATTCGGCGTCATGCCCACGGCCAGAACGACCATGTCGGATTCCAATTCGCTTTCTTCGCCCAGGAGTTTGTTGTCGAACTTGACGACGGGGTTGCCGTTTGAACCGGCTTCCACGGTCGTGTTTTCGCCGCGCGTGAACAGGCAGCCGGTTTGCTCCTGCGTGGCCAGATAGAAATGCTCCATCTGTCCCGGGGTCCGCATGTCGCGGTAAACCACGGCGCACTGGACGCTCGGGAAATCTCGCTTGATGGCGTTGACGTGCCGCAGAGTCGTCGCGCAGCACTCGCTGGAGCAATAGGGCAGGTGATCCGCGTTGCGGGAACCGGCGCACTGAATGAACGTGATCCTTGCGGGGACTTTGCCGTCGGAAGGTCGCTTCATTTCGCCGGCGGTGATCATTTTTTCCAGATCGGCGGACGTGACGACGTCCGGCGAGACGCCGAAACCCAGGTCCGTAAGACCGGAAACGTTATAAGGCCTGGAGCCGGTGGCCTGAATGATGGAGCCGACCATGAAGGGCTGCGTGCTCGCGGGAGATTCCAGTTCGACCTCAAATTGTCCGGGCTGGCCGTCGATGCTCTTGAGCTTGCTGCTAAGGATAACTTTGATCGAATCGTTGCCTTCAACGGATTTCACCAGTTCGGCGATTTCGTTTTTGGCCAGCGTGTTGTAAGGGGGGCGCTCGGGGATAGCGTCTTTGACGCCGGCCATGTAACCGCCCAGCTTATCGGAAAGCTCCAGCAGAACAACCGGATTGCCGAGCTGCGCCGCGCCCAGCGCCGCATTCAGACCGGCCACGCCGCCGCCGACCACGAGGACCGTGCGATCGACGGTTTCTTCCAGCGCGGTGTTCAGGGTGTTCTTTTGTATCCTGGCCACGCTCATGCGCATGAGATCCGCGGCCAGCATCTGCGTGTCTTCCTCTCCGTGAGGATGGGACCAGGCAACCTGCTCGCGCAAGCACATGCGCTCGACGGAAACCTTCATCGGATCGAACTTGAACTCATCGACTTTGACGCGATGGGAACAGGCGGCGATGACGACGCCGTCGGTTCCGTCTTCCACGGCTTTTTGAATCAGCGCGACGCCTTCCGCGGAGCAGAGGCATTCGTGCTTGGCGAAGGTTTTAGCGCCTTCTTCACCGGCCAGGGATTCCAATTCATCCACATTGATAGCTGCGCCGATCTCGCAACCGGTACACAGGAATACGCCGATATTTTCCATTACGCACTCCTTTCCGCGGCCACCGCGGCTTTGGCGGCGGCGCCTGTTGCGTCACGAACCGAAGACGCCACATCCTCGGGCCTTTTCGCGACGCCGGCGACGAATAGGGAAGAGGCCTTGTCGTCAAGACCGAAGCCGTCATCGTCCAGTTTGAGGCCGAATAATTGTTTTTCTTCTTTAAGATTGGGAACCATGCCCGTGGCCAGAACGACCAGGTCGACCACCGGTTCCAAAATCGTTCCGGCTTCCACGTCCTCGAGGCGCAGTTTCAAACCGGAGCCGGTCTGCTCGACGCCGCCGACTTTGCCTTTAACCAAATTTACGCCTTCCAGTTCGGCGGCTTTGGTCAAAACATCTTCGGTGCGTCCGGGGGCTCTGCGGTCGATGTAATAGATGGTGACTTCCGCATCGGGAAGCTGCTCTTTGGCGTACATGGCGTGCTTGAGAGAAGCCAGGCAGCAAACCGCGGAGCAGTAGGGCAGGTGATTCACGTCACGGGAACCGGCGCACTGCACGAAAGCGATCTTCGCCGGAGGCTTCCCGTCCGAGGGCTTGATAATCTTTCCGCCGGTGGGGCCGGCGGGAGCCGCCAGGCGCTCGAAGTTCACGTTGGCGATTACGTCTTTGTATTGGCCGCCGCCCAGTTCGGTCAGATTCTCCAGAGGATAGGGCTTCCAGCCGGTGGCGTTGACGACGGCGCCGACTTCGAAGCTTTCCTCGGCGGCCTGCGCATCCAGGTCGATGGCTTTGTACCGGCAGGCGTCCACGCATGCTTTGCAGCCGTCGGGGCATGCGCCGCGCTCAAGCGTGAAGCGTTTGGGCCATGCATCCTGATGGGGCAGACGGATTGCGGTGGTCTCATTCATCCCGAGGTTGAATGTATCCGCAATTTTCGCCGGGCAGACTTTTGCGCAGTCGCCGCACGCGGTGCAGTTTTGGTTGACGTACTTCGGCGCTACGGTGATCTTGACGGACCAACCGTTGTCGCCGCGTTCGAGGCCCGTTACTTCGGCGCCTACGAAGGTCTTGATTCGCGGATTTTTTTCAAGGCGACGAACGTTAATCTCCATGCCGCAGGAAGGCGGACAGAGTTTCGGAAAATAGTTGTGGATGCGGAGTACACGACCGCCGACGGACGGTTCGCGCTCGACAAGGATTACATCACGACCGGCCTCCGCAGCCTCAAGAGCGGCCGTCATGCCTGCAATCCCTGCTCCGATAACGAGAAGGGTTTGCGAGCTTGATTCGTTCATTCTTTCCTCCTGGTTTCCGATGCGTCCTCACGTGCTTTCATCGTAGGTTCTGCAAACAACGCGAAACGCAGCCAACGAAAGGCGAAACGCAAAAGCGCTTCGTCATCCAGTTTAATGTCCTCAATAAGAGCATCATCTAATTCAAAACGCTTGAGAAATGAGCTGCTGAAAATAAAATCTCGGAATCGGTCGAGATCGTAGCACGCTGTATGGAACATTTCCATGCGCTTGGGATCCAGCTGGCGTCCACCGATAAACCAAGGGTGTGACACCAGGTCTCGATATCCCTCTTCAATCTCTTCCTGCTCATTGACACGCTGATCCTTGCGCCACTGCCCGACAGTCCATTCATGAGACTCAGTGCGGCCATCGCAAAAATCATCCTCGAAAAGGAAAAACACGGGCTCAGGCTCTTTGCCCGCGCGCGCGGGAGGAATGCCCATGCCCACGGGATACATGCGACAAGACCAGGGACGATCTTCGTAAACCGAACAGCCGTCATCACAAACAAAAGGGCAGCGCTGTTCGGGTTTTTCTCCCATGCGCAGAATGAGAACAGGCAATCCAAGGTCTTTCGTAATAGGCATCAGCGTATGGCGGTCGAGAAACTCGCCAGTTGATATTTTCAGCCGGCGTGCAAGACGCAGAATGTCCAATGGCGTCAACATGATTGTCACATCGCTGCAACAGGTCGTAAAGCAGGACAAACCCTTGTGGCAACCGAAGGTGAAGCGGTCATTGGCTTCAAGGCGCTTTTGGTCCTTCAAAGGATCGATCGGCGACGGCGGCGCCTCGGATTTGGATGTATCTTTTTTCGCGTTCATGACACTGCCGGATGTCTTCAGCGGCTTGTCGGCTTTGCTGTTCATTTTATTTCCATTTGGTGGCGGTCTCGTGTTTGCTCATTTCTTGACGATCAGATCCTTCAAAGCGTCCTTGGACCAGACGGCGATTGGCGAGGCTACGTCGCAAGCCGGATTGATGCGATATCGGTAAGAAGTTTTGACTTCATACTTTTCCATCATCCAGTCCCAACCTTTGAGAAAATACGGGCATTCGTCATTGAAACAGGCGTAGTGATACGGTTGATCCCAACCGCCGTCTTCCGGCAACGTGAAAGCTTCCAGCTCGGCTCCACAATGCGGGCAAATATATTTTTTTTCTTCGCAAGTCATTTGTTTTCTTTTCGAGAAAGGGAAGCCCCGAGCGCCCTTTAAGGCTCCCGGGGCTCCCGCTTTTAGTTTCGTGTCACTCGCTTCACGTCAAACACGTGATTAGGCGAACAGATACTTAACCGGCACCTTCTTGCAATCCCATTCTTCGGACTCGGGATTCATCACGACGTTGACGAAACAGAGCCAGTTCTCTTCGTCCATCTTCGGTTTGTCGGAGCGGAAGTAGTATCCCGGCCAACGCGTCTCTTCCCGGAAGAGCATCGCGCGAACGTGGGACTCAGCCTGGTACATGCGGTGATAGTTCTCCCAGCAACGCATGAGATCGTGCGAGGTCTTGGCGCCCAGACACGCCGCGTCCTCTTTCAGGACCGCGAGGAGTTCCAGGGCTCTGTTGAGCAGAGGCTCGGAGGTCGTGAACTGGGCCGTGACGCCGCCCGCGTACTCATCCATGAGTTTCTGGAGTCGCATGCGGAACTGATTCGGAAGGATGTAGGCCGGATTGACGTCGGCCTGGGTCGATTTGCCCTGGGACTCTTCGAACAGAACCATCGGCTTGTAGACCATGTCCTTGAACATGTTGATCGTGTCGTCGCTGATTTCGGCCAGGGCCGGATTCTCTTTGACGGCGAACTGGACCATGGCTTTCCCTGCAATTCGGCCTTCAGCGTGGGAGCCGGAGGAGAATTTGTGCGAGCTGGCGCCGGAGGCGTCGCCGGCCGCGAACAGGCCTTTAACCGTTGTCATCTGATCGTAGCCCCAGAAATATCCTTCAGGCGCCAGGTCTTTGGGTCCGGAAACCCAAGCGCCGGAAGCGCCGGAGTGGGAGCCGATGAAGTAAGGCTCGGCAGCCGCGATCTCGGAGGATTTCTCTTCGGGCTGCGTGTTGGTGGCGGCCCAGAGATGCGCCTGGGAGATAGTCATATCAAGGAAATCTTCCCATGCTTCGCTCTCGAGCTCTTTCTTTTTCGCCTTGTATGCCTTGGGATCGTCTTTGTACTTCTCGGCCAGTGCGGCCATGGCTTCCTCGGTCCTCATGTAGATGGGGCCTTTGCCTTCCAGGATGTCGAGCATGCCGAGGTAGTTGCGGAGGTTGGCGGGAACCGGCTTGACTTTGCCGTAGGATCCCCAATTTTCGAGTTCGGGCTTGCGATCAATCATGTAATTGCCGCCGAAGGCATTCGTCGCGCGGGATTTGAACAGAAGGAACCAGGCGCCGACGGGGCCGTACGCATCTTTGAAACGCACGGGGATGAAACGGACTTCCTGGCAGGTCATCTCAGCGCCGGCTTTGAGCGTGAAGTACGCGCTGGCGCCGGAGTTGAAGGGAGGATACCAAGCGCGGCCGGAACCTTCACCGACGGAGCGGGGACGGAACACGCCGACTGCGCCGCCCATGGCGGCCAAAACGGCTTTGGCGCGGAAGACGTAGAATTTGTCTTCGCGGGTGCTGAAACCGACTGCGCCGACGCAACGATCACCTTCCATGAGGGGATGGGTGATGAATACGCGCTCGAAATACTCATTGCCGGTTTCGGCGAGAGCATTCTTGGCGGCTTCGGCGACGATGATCTTGTAGGATTCACCGTTGATCATGAGCTGCCAGCGACCTTCGTGAACGTATCCGCCGTTCTCGTCTTTCCAAATCGGGAGACCCCATTTTTCGAAAAGATGGACGGAAGCGTCAACGTGGCGTGCGATATTGGCCACGACGTCTTCGCGAGTGATGCCCATGAGATCGTTGCGAACGTAGTCGCAGTAGTTCTGCATGGTGTTTTCGCCGTCTTTCAGGCCAACGTACTGATTGATGGCGGAAAGGCCCATGGCCACGGCGCCGGAGCGATCCATGGCGGCCTTGTCAACCAAGGTTACTTTAAGGTTATTCTGCTTCGCCCAGTAGGACGCCTCAACGGCGGCGCCGCAAGCAGCCATGCCGCCACCGAGGATAAGAATGTCGGTGTCAACTTTGACGATTTCAACGTTATTCATAATTGTGACTCCTTATTCACTTTTGCCAGGTGGAGGCGCCGGGGGCGCAGACGGTGTCGGTGCCCAGAGCTGCCGGTTCGGTGGACAGGGCCACGTTGTCGAGATCGGTGTTGAGCTCGAAGCCGCCGGCGGGAACCGCGGTGCCTTCGGCGATCGTACGGATGGGGAACTTGAATCGCTTGATGTTGCCGTTGCGGAACTTCACCGTCCACATGATGCTGTCGGAAGAACGCATGGGAACGACCGAAGCGCCCAGGGGCATGAAGTCGGCGTAACCGCGAACGTCCATCGCCTGCTGCGGGCAGATCTTGACGCAGCACTGGCATTCCCAGCACTGATCCGGTTCCTGGTTGTAGGCCTTCATGGCGTCGGGATTGAGAACCATGAGGTTGTTTGGACAAATGTACTGGCAAGCCGTCTTGTCCAGCGCCTTGCACCCGTCACATTTCTCCGGGTTTACAAAACTTGGCATCAGCCACCTCCTCGGCCTTTCGGCCATACACGGTTGAATGTAAATTGCCTTGTCTCTTATCGAAACTCAATGCCTTTTCAAGAAGCAAAAGCCGCCGTAAAAGACATTGTCTACGCCACCTTCATATACACGCAAAGATGATCCTGTCAGGGATTGGCGAATAAAAGGAATCAGCTCTTCGCAACTTTTTTAAATATTGCCGCTTGTTCGTTGCCCAAAAGTCCCGATTCGTCTTTGGAATAACCGCACCCTATGTGTAAATTCCCTAAATTCGGCATCGCCGACGGGAAGTGTATTCGAAATCGCTCCGTAACATATTAGGACAGTGGATATTAATCAAGACGAAATTTTGAATGGGGTAGATAAAATCTATTGATGATGCTGCAATGGCCGTAAAAGGGGAATATCCACGCACGCTTTCCACTGTTCGGCGTGCTTCCGGATTTCCTCGATAAATTCTTTTGTCACGCTGTTGCATTTGAATCCTTTCCAGGTCACCAGTTCGATTCTCCTGGAAAGCGCCAGTTTGATGTCGACGCGGGCGAGTTGGTCCAGAGCGCCGCCGTCGCAGGTGACGTCGCGGCTTGTGACCATATCCGGCAAAAATCCGAGCCCGATTCCCACTTCCACCATTCTGCGGACCGTATCCACATCCGGCGTCGTAACAATCTCATCGACGGCAATGCCGTTTCGGGCCAGATATTCCCGGACCAGACTTCCGGTAGGGGTTTCCTGCGTGAGCATAATGAAAGGATGGCCGTTCAGCTCCTCGGGTTTCACATTTTTTTTCCCGTAAAACGGATGGGCTTTATTGCAGACGACGGATACTTTTTCGTCGATAAGGGGTTCGAATTTCAGGCGGCTGTCCGGGCGGGGATTGGCTATCAGGGCGATATCCACCTGATTCGACAGCAAGGCCTCCATAAGTTCCGGCGCCCTGCGGTACATGATCGTCAAGCGCACCAGGGGGTCTTTTCCTCTCATTTCCGAAATCACGGGCGACAGAAAATTCACTCCCACGCTGTTGATGGTTCCGATGCGGATCTCCCCGTGGATGCCTTTGGAGATCATTTCAATGGCGCGCTTGGATTTCTTGACGGCCTCCATGACTTCCTGGGCGTGTTCGAATAATGTTCTGCCTACCTCCGTCGGAGTGATGCCGCGCGGCCGCCGGTAAAACAGGGGAGCGCCGAGTTCTTCTTCCAGTTGCTTGATTTGATAAGATAAAGCCGGCTGCGTGATAAATAGCCTGGACGTGGCGCGATTGAAACCGCCTTCTTCAATCACGGCAATAAAGCATTGAAGCTGATGCAACTCCATATTGATGTCTGCCTTTCAGGAAGCGCGGCGTCTTGTCCGTCCCCCGAGAGCGCCGCTTACCGAACCCACTTTAGTTTTCAATATTTTAGAAGATCTTATAAAGAAATTCTATAACCACGAACAATTTACCGAAAGTGATCCTCTTGTCAAGGCTGCCGGGTGCGGAGGGCGCACGTCAGGAATGTTGGAAATTTCTTGCGTCGGCTATTTCTTTGGTGTATCCTACAGTGAATATAACAGTAGGAGTATCCCATGCCAACCATTTCCGATCCGGGATCGCGGACCAGGATATTGTCCGAGAGATTGAGCCATCCGCACCCGATGCGTAGTGGGTGGGTCGGCGAACGTTGGATGAAGTGCGGCCAGAAGAGCTGCCCTTGCCAAAAGGATCCTTCGGCCCGCCACGGACCGTATTACACTCTCACGACACAAGACCGGGGAAAGACGCGCACGCGATATCTGACAAAAGAAGCCGCGACCATGGTTCAAGGACAGATTCAGAATGCGCGGGAGTTTCGTGCGCTAGTCAAGGAGGTTTTGAAGTCGGCGGAACAATGGGCCGACGCGGAGTTGGAGCCGGTGCAGGCCGCCTCGGAGGAGGCGGCCAAAAAGGGGGCTTCAAAGCGTCCTTCTCGAAGGAAATCGAGGCCGAAATCGAAGCGCTGATCGGTGAGGGAGCCGTTTCGGAAATCGACTTCGAGGCGATCGAGGCGGCGGCGCGCCGCCAGGCGCTGGCGTTGGCGGCTCGGGCGGTGGAGCGTCGATTGAACGCCGACGCATCGGATCACGCCGGGCCGTCGCTGCCGTGTTGTTGCGGACGCGAGGCGCGTTACGCGGGCCGGCGCGAAAAAACCTTCAAGACCGTGTTGGGCGAGTTAACCTTGTCCCGGGCTTATTATCACTGCGCGTCGTGCGGGGCGGGATTTTGTCCCCGAGACCGCGATCTGGGCATCGACGGCGCGTCCTTGTCGCCGGCGTTAGTGCGAATGACCGGGCTGGCGGCGTCGATGGTGAGTTTCGCGGAGGGAGAAACGCTGCTCAGGGAGTTGGGGGGCGTCGCGGTGGACGCCAAGCAGGTGGAGCGGACGGCGGAGGCGTTGGGCCGGGAAATCGCCGAGGCGGAGCAGGAAGGAGATGAGTCGGGGGAGCCTTTGGCGCCGACAATGTACCTGGGGATGGACGGCACGGGCCTGCCGATGCGCAAGGAGTATCTGGCGGGCCGGGCGGGAAAACAGCCGGACGGATCGTCGAAAACTCGCGAGGTCAAGCTCGTCACGACGTGGACGGCGGAATCCCGGAACAAGGACGGGACGCCGGAGCGGGACGACGGGTCGGTGACGTACTCTGCCGCGATCGAAAGCGCGGCGCAGGCGGACACGGACGAGACGCCGTCGGCGTTTGCGGAACGCGTGGAGCGCCAGGCGCGGCGGACGGGATTCGACAAGGCCCGGCGGCAGGTGGTTTTGGGCGACGGAGCGCCGTGGATCTGGAATCTGGCCGACGAGCGCTTTCCCGACGCGATTCAGATCGTGGATCGCTTCCACGTCAAGCAGCATCTCTCCGACGTGGGCAAAGCGATCTACGGGGCGACCAGCGACACGGCGGCGACGTGGGCGAAGCGGCGATGTGACGAACTCGACGAAGGACGCCTGAACGAGTTGATGCGCGCCTTGCGCCGCCACGCCGAAACAAACGAAGAGGCGCGCAAATGCGCCAAGTACATCCGCCGAAATCGACAAAGGATGCGCTACCCGGAATTCCGAAAGAAAGGTCTGTGCACCTCGACGGGAGTCGTCGAGGCCGGATGCAAACTCGTCGTCGGCACGCGCCTCAAACGGGCGGGGATGCATTGGACGCTCCGAGGCGCTAACGCCATCATCGCCCTGCGATGCTGCATCCTGAGCGGACGCTTCGAGGATTTCTGGGAACGACGGGCCGAAAGACACGCATCATGACCTCATCTCACAATCCTGACGTGCGCCCGGGTGCGGATAATGCGATTTCATTTACTTTTATCTTATAACGTAATAATATCACATAACGTAAACATTTCCGGTGGAAAAATGCTTTCAATTTTTCGTGGCGCCGGACGAAATTTCGGCATTGAAATCACGCTGTAAAGGCCGGATGTCAATCAAGACAAATCAACGTTCTTTATAAGGGGCATTCAAATTTTGTCTTTGACACGGTACATCTATAGTTGCAGTATACCGGCCCGATAAACATTTTCCGAACTTCTTGGAATTGAAAGGACACAGAATGGCTGAATTGAAGAGGCCGACGCCAAAGCTGGACGAACTGGAAAAGGGTTCCTGGCCGAGCTTCGTCACAGAGATCAAAAAGAGCGCCGTCGTCAGCGATATGGCTGACGATCTTCTCGGCATCCTCGAACGATCCTATGACGACAAAATCGGTCATTGGAAGCATGGCGGAATCGTGGGTGTCATGGGTTATGGCGGAGGCGTCATCGGCCGCTATAACGACATTCCCGACGAGTTCCCCAAAGTTGCCGAATTTCACACGATTCGCGTGAATCAGCCTGCGGGATGGTTCTACACGTCGACGGCGCTGCGCACGCTGTGCGATATCTGGGACAAATATGGTTCCGGTATCACGAACATGCACGGCTCCACCGGCGACATCGTGTTCCTCGGCTGCAAAACGGAAGCTCTCGAACCGATTTTCTCAGATCTCACCGAAGCCGGTTTCGATCTGGGCGGCTCCGGTTCCGACCTTCGTACGCCGAGCTGCTGCTGCGGTCAGGCGCGTTGCGAATGGGCCTGTTACGACACCATGGCCTTCACGCACGAAGTGACGAACTACTGGCAGGATGAGCTGCATCGTCCTCCCTTCCCCTACAAATTCAAAATCAAAGCCGCCGGTTGCCCGAACGACTGCGTCGCGTCCATTGCGCGATCCGACTTTTCAGTTATCGGCACCTGGCGCGACGAAATCCAGATGGACGCCGCCGAAGTCGCCAATTACGCCAAGAGCGGCAAACTCGACATCCAGAAAGACATCGTTGACCGTTGCCCCTCTAAATGCATGAAATGGGACGGCGCGAACCTGGAAATCGACAATCCCAACTGCGTGAAGTGCATGCATTGCATCAACGCCATGCCCAAAGCTCTGTTCCCGGGCAAAGATCGCGGCGCGACGATTCTTCTCGGCGCGAAAGCTCCGATCGTCGAAGGCGCTTTGCTGGCTTCCGTCATGGTTCCTTTCATTAAAATGGAAGAGCCCTATGAAGACATTAAAGAACTGATCGAAGCGATTTGGGACCTCTGGGGCGAGCACGGCAAGAACCGCGAGCGCGTCGGTGAGTTCATTCAGCGCATCGGCATGGGCAACTTCCTCGAGCAGATCGGCCTTGAGCCCATCCCCGAGATGATTACCCAGCCGCGCACCAACCCCTACATCTACTTCGAACTCGACGAAGAAGAGTAATTGCGACGGGGCCAACAACCCGCGAAACAAATATAAGGAGATTCGAATATGGCACCAGAAAAACCGAAGAGAAAGACGGACATCGGCCCTCCGCATTATGAGCAGTTTCTTCCGCCGGTTATCAAAGCCAACTACGGCAAGTGGAAATACCACGAGATTCTGAAGCCCGGCGTTATGGTTCATGTGGGCGAGACCGGTGATAAGCTTTATTCCGTGCGCGCCGCCACGCCGAGGCTGGCCGCTACGGTGACCATCCGCATGTTCGCCGATCTGGCCGACAAATACTGCGACGGCTACCTGCGATACACCAGCCGCAACAACGTTGAATTCCTGTTGACCGACAAGGCCAACATCGATCCCCTGATTGCGGACCTGAAGGCCGAAGGCTATCCGGTCGGCGGTATGGGACCGTCCATTACGAACGTCGTTCACACGCAGGGCTGGGTGCATTGCCACTCCGCCGCCACCGACGCTTCCGGCGTCGTGAAAAGCGTTATGGATGAGCTCTTTCCGCACTTCGAGAACATGGATCTTCCGGCCAAGCTGCGCATCGCGTTCGCTTGCTGCTTGAACATGTGCGGCGCGGTTCACTGCTCCGACATCGCCATCCTGGGCGTCCATCGCCACGCTCCCGTGATCAATCACAAGACCATCGGCGCGCAGTGCGAAGTTCCTTCGACGGTCGCGGCCTGCCCGACGGGCGCCGTTCGTCCGAAGACGGTTGACGGCCATCCTTCAGTGGAAATCATTGAAGACCAGTGCATGTTCTGCGGCAACTGCTTCACGGTTTGCCCGTCCATTACGCTGGCGGACGCCGAGACCGACGGCGTGTGCATCTGGGTCGGCGGCAAACTGAGCAACGCTCGACACGTGCCCATGTTCTCCAAGCTCGCCATCCCGTTCATCAAGAATAATCCGCCCCGGTGGCCCGAAGTTGTGGAAGCGGTGAAAAACATCGTCGACACTTACGCCGCCAACGCGGAGAAATTCGAAAGAATGGGCGAATGGATCGAGAGAATCGGCTGGCCCGAGTTCTTCAAACTGACCGGCATCGAATTCACCAAGTACCACATCGACGACTTCAAACACGCCGGCGAATATTACAACCGAACTGCCCAACTCAAACACGTCTAGAGGTATATCATGAGTGATGTCACCGTCGAACAAGTTGCCGACGCCATGTATGACTTGGTCAAGGAGTATCACGGCAAGAAAAATCTCAAGCCGCTGGACCTGACCAAAATGATGCGTGACAAATTCGGTGAAGAGGACTGCGACAAGAAGAAATGCAAACTGGCCATCCGAAACCTGGTTGAAGGCGGCCGTTGCACTTACTCCTACGTAGGCGGCAGCTACATCGTATTGCCTCCGGATAAATAAGCCATAAGAGACTAACGCCTCGGGGAATTTCCCCGAGGCGGTTTGTTATCGAAATAAACCGTGCATTCCGCGAATGCACCGGCCCAGTGTATTTGAGTGTCCGGGCCGGTCGGAAAGGTGGTTATTAAAAGATGGGTCTTTTAAAGAAAAAGAAAACAACTAAACCCTTGCGCACCGGCGGCGGTGGCGGTGGCGGAGGATCCGTATCCGCTCTTCGACCCGCGCAGACCGCAAAAAACGTACCCTGCATCGACACCTGCCCGAGCGGCACGGACATTCGCGGCTGGATTCAGCTCATCGCGCAGCGCGATAAAATGAAAGTCGACAAAGATAAGGCCATGGAAGACGCCTGGCGTCTTCTCGTCAACTCCAACCCGTTTCCCTCAACCATGGGCAGGGTCTGTCCCCATCCTTGCGAGAAAGACTGCAACCGCGGCCTGAAAGACGGCGCCGTGTCGATCAACTGCCTCGAGCAGTACATCGGCGATTGGGCCATAGAGCACAATCTGGCCCTTGAAAAACTTGAAGGCGAAGATGACAAATCCGAGTCCATCGGCGTCATCGGCGCAGGACCCGCGGGGCTTTCCTTCGCGTATCAACTCGCCCGCCGCGGATACAAAGTCACCGTATATGAAAAGCATTCGAAGGCCGGCGGCATGCTGTACTGGGGCATTCCCTTTTACCGCCTCCCGGCTGATGTTCTTGCCGCTGAAATCAAGCGCGTCGAGGATCTGGGTGTTGAAATTAAATTGAACACCGCCGTCGGGAAAGACATTTCGGTTGAGGAACTCAACTCAAAGCATGCGGCTGTTTTCCTGGGAATCGGCGCCCACAAAGGACGCGCCATGAATATCCCGGGAGAAGAGGGCTCCATGGTCTGGACCGGAACCGATTACCTCTACAAGGTCAACGACGGCGAAAACGTGGATGTGGGCAAAAGCTGCGTCGTGATCGGCGGCGGCGATACGGCGATCGATGCGGCCAGGGCCGCGCGCAGAGCCGGCGCCGACGTGACGATTCTTTATCGCCGCACCCGGACGGAAATGCCCGCCATCGACAGTGAAATCGAAGACGCTCTCAAAGAAGACGTCAAACTGGAACTGCTCGTCGCTCCCGTTGAAATCAAACGCGGCGACGATGGAAAAGTGACCGGCATCGTTGTCAGGAAAATGGAACTCGGCGAGCCGGACGACTCCGGACGCCGTCGCCCCGTGCCCATCGATGGCTCGGATTATGAAATCGCCGTCGACTCGGTCGTGGCCGCGATTTCCCAGAATCCCGACTGGTCCTCGCTTGAGGCTATCAATCCCGAAGGCAAGTGGCTCAACACCGATGAGCACGGCCTGGTTCAGGACAAACTCTGGGCCGGCGGCGACGTGTTGAATCTCGGATTGGCCACCATCGCCGTGGGGCAGGGCCGCGAAGCCGCTTTGGCTCTTGATGCGACGCTGCGCGGCAAGCCGCTTCCCGCAAAATCCAAGATTCCGGTCGTCGACAAAAACAAAATCAAGATCGACTTCTACCCGGCCGTGGACAGATCGGAAAGAGGTCACAGGCCGGTTGACGGTTGGCTGAGTTCCCCGGACGAGGAAATCGCCATCGGTCTTTCAGAAGAACAATTCCTCCAGGAAATCGGCCGATGCTTCTCCTGCGGCTTGTGCTTCGGTTGCGAGAATTGCTGGATGTACTGCACGCCTTCCTGCTTCAAGAAGGTGGACGGTGCGTCGCCCGGCGATTATTACAAAGTTACCCTGGATACCTGTGACGGATGCAGCAAGTGCGCTGACGAATGTCCATGCGGTTTCCTGGATATGGTGTAGCCATAAAAAGCGAGATGAAAATCGATTTCCCAAGAGTGATTATTGCGGGTTTGGCCGGCGATACGGGCAAAAGTCTGGTGTCGCTCGGCCTGACGTGCGCCTTCACGAAAAAGGGAAAACGCGTGGCCCCTTTCAAGAAGGGACCCGATTTCATCGATGCAGCCTGGCTCGGTGAAGCCGCCGGCGTCAGTGGTCGAAATCTCGACAGTTTTTTAATGCCCGAACAGGCGATACTCGATTCTTTGTGCAAAGCTTCATTCGATGCGGACATAGCCGTTATCGAGGGAAATCGAGGTCTCTTTGACGGGATGGACGCCAAGGGGTCCCATTCCACGGCGCAGCTTTCACGCATGACCGGCACGCCGATTGTTCTTGTTGTGGATTCCACAAAGTCGACGCGGACGATTGCCGCTTTGGTCCTGGGGTGCAAACAACTCGAACCGGATCTGAGCCTTGCGGGTGTTGTCATCAACAGGATAGGCACCGCGCGCCAGGAGGCGGTGATTCGCGAAGCGGTCAGAAACGAAACGGGACTTCCCGTCCTGGGCGCCGTTCCCAGGCTGACAATCGAGCATCTTCCCAGCCGGCATCTGGGACTTGTGACGCCTTCCGAAAGAACGGATGCGAAGGAGGCCCTGGACACGCTGGGGCAGACCATTTCGGATTACGTCGACCTGTCGGCGATTTTCGATCTTGCCGCAACGGCCCGAAAACTGGATGAGCCCGTTCGGAAGAAGGCGGCGGGCGACGGTAAATCCCCGGTGCGGATCGGCGTATTGAAGGATCGCGCTTTCTCCTTCTACTACCCGGAGAATATCGAAGCTTTGCAGCAGGAGGGCGCGGATCTGTTTTTCATTTCGCCTATCGACGATGAGAAACTGCCGGATGTCGACGCCATTTACGCGGGCGGCGGCTTTCCCGAGGAATACGTCAAGCTGATTTCGGATAATCACTCGCTCCGCAGGGAGCTTAAGGAAAAAATCGCCGATGGCCTGCCGGTGTGGGCCGAATGCGGCGGACTGATGTATCTGTCCAGGGACTTGAAAGTCAAAGACGCGGCATACCCCATGGTGGGCGCGTTGCCGGTTTCCGTGGAACAGAAAAAACGCCCGCAGGGGCACGGTTACGTTGAGGTTGTCGTGAAAGGGAAAAACCCCTTTTTACCCGAAAATCTGGAGTTTAGAGGGCATGAATTCCATTATTCACGACTCAGCGATCAAAATCAGAAAATCGATACCGTTTTGGAACTGACCAAGGGCGTTGGCGTCGGAGGCGGGCGCGACGGTATACGTTCGAAGAAAGTATTGGCGAGTTATACACATATTCACGCGTTGGGGATGCCGGAATTCGCCAGCGGCCTCGTGGCTGCTGCGAGGGAATCCGCGGCGTAGGGATGCAAGATTTGGAAACAATAGTGGCGCGTTTAAGTGACGTCACCTAATTAGGAGGTTCTCACATGGCAGACTTCAAAGTTGGCGATTATTCGATCGAAGTTGACGAGGACGGTTTCATCCAGGAGCCGGATAAATGGTCCGAAGAAGTGGCCGCGGCGCTCGCGAAAGTCGAAGACGTTCCCGAGTTGACCGAAGATCACTGGAAGGTTGTCAATTACCTGAGGGATTATTACCTCGAGTACGGTGTTGCCCCCATGATCCGTAAACTGGTCAAGGGCACCGGTTTCAAGCTGGGCGTCATCTATGAACTGTTCCCCTCGGGACCGGCCAAAGGCGCCTGTAAAATCGCGGGACTTCCGAAGCCGACCGGTTGCGTTTAAGTTCGATCTGAAATTCGTCGGTCTCACGCCTTGCGAGGCGTGAGGCCAGTAAAAAATCCGTACAAACATCTGTGCGCTGCGGCCTTGCGTCGTGACGGACGATTGTGAAAGGACTCCGCCGATTGGAGAGTCTTATCAAGCAGAATAGAGCCGAGATAGTTCAGGCCTGGATCGAAGCGGCGCTCAACGCTTTCCCGGCGGATTCAGCGAAGTTTTTTTCGACCAAGAATGATCCTTTTGCCAATCCGGTCGGAACGACTGTGACGAAGGGACTGAATCAACTGATCGACGCTTTGATCGAAAACAGGAAAGCAAGTGAAATTGCCCCTTTGCTCGATCCTATCGTACAGGTCTTTTGCGTTCAGGAATTTTCCCCGTCAAAGTCCGTCGCTTTCGCTTTCCTTCTAAAAAATGTCCTGAGAGAGAAACTGGCCGGCGAACTGCAAAATCCCCGCGCGCAGGCGGATTTCATCAATTTTGAGACAAGAATAGATCGCATGGCTTGCCTGGCTTTTGACGTGTATGTCAAATATCGAATGCGCATTGCCGATATCCGCGTCAATGAAGTCAAAAACCAGGTTGCTACGCTATATAGGAAGTCTACGATCTTTTACGGTGATTCGGAAAGTGATCCGAATCATGACAAGGAGGCTCCGAAAAAGGGAGCTGATTCAAGCGAGGTGGGTTCCGGATGAATGCCTTGATATCACTTGTGGCCGTGTTGGCAATCATGCTGGTGGCGTATTTTGGTGTGGAAGTCCTGGATATGAAAATCCTGTTCGGGGTCGTCCTGCCTTATGCGGCCATCGCCACGTTTCTGACAGGCTTCGTTTACCGAATCGTTAAATGGGCCAAAGCGCCGGTTCCGTTCAGGATTCCGACGACGTGCGGCCAGCAAAAATCTCTGCCCTGGATCAAGCACCAAAGTGTCGAAAATCCATCCGGCACAAAAGGCGTGATCATCAGAATGGCTCTGGAGATTTTGTGTTTCAGATCACTTTTCCGAAATACGAAAACCGAATTGCATGAAGGCCCGCAGGTTGTCTACAGTCCGAGCATCTGGCTCTGGGCCGGCGCGCTGGCTTTCCATTATTGCTTTCTGGTCATCGTGATCAGGCATCTGCGCTTCTTCCTGGAGCCCGTGCCTGGATTTTTGACCCTGTTGCAATCCCTGGACGGATTCTGGGAGATCGGAGTTCCGCCGGTGCTGATGTCCGGGTTGATCATGGTTGCGGCGGCTTCATTCCTTCTTGCGAGAAGAATCCAGTCTCCGCAACTCCGATATATTTCGCTTCCGGCGGATTATCTCGCGTTGTTCCTCATCCTGGCAATCGGAATTTCAGGACTTTTACTCCGGCACTTCGTCAGAATCGACGTGTATGGCGTTAAGGAACTGGTCATGGGGCTGGTGACGTTCCATCCGAAAACTCCGGAAGGAGTGCATTGGTTTTTCTACATGCACTTGACTCTTGTTGCAGCGCTTCTGGCCTTTTTCCCGTTCAGCAAGCTTATGCATCTGGGCGGCGTGTTCCTTAGTCCAACAAGGAATATGGCCAACAACAACCGGGCGCAACGTCATATCAATCCCTGGAATGCTCCGGTGAAGGTCCATACCTACGAGGAGTATGAGGACGATTTCAGGGAGAAGATGAAAAACGTCGGCCTCCCCGTCGATAAGGAGTAGCCTGATGGCTGAGGAAACAAAATTCGACCAAATGGAATTTTATAAGCACGAGGATATCGTCGATATTGACTATGCTCCTCCAAAGAAGGGCTGGATGGATAACCCCGTCGATATGAGGATGGGGTCCTGGATTTATCCGGGCAAAGCCAAACACCTGGAATACCTGGGGCTTCCCAATCCCCGTGAATGGTCTCCTCTGGATGACGACTGGCAACTGCCGGACAACTGGAAAGAGATCGTCCTTACGGGAATCAAGGAAAGACTCGAAAAGTACAGATCCTTCAGACTCTTCATGGACATCTGCGTTCGTTGCGGAGCCTGCGCCGACAAATGTCATTTCTACATCGGCGGCGGCGATCCCAAGAACATGCCCGTGCTGCGCGCAGAATTGTTGCGTTCCATCTACCGCAATGATTTTACCGCGGCGGGAAAAATTCTCGGCCGTTTGGCCGGAGGGCGGAAGCTGACGATCGACGTGATCAAAGAGTGGTTCTACTACTTCTTCCAGTGCACCGAGTGCCGCCGATGTTCCGTTTTCTGCCCTTACGGCATCGACACGGCGGAAATCACCATGATGGGCCGGGAGCTTCTCGGTCTGCTGGGAATTTACGTCAACTGGATCATCGAGCCGGTCGCCAACTGCTTCCGCACTGGCAACCATCTCGGCATTCAGCCTCACGGCCTTTACGACACGCTGGATTTCTTCGCCGACGACATCGAAGAGGTGACGGGAATTCGCGTGGACGTGCCGATGAACAAGAAGGGCGCGGACATTCTCTTCGTGACTCCGTCGGGCGACTTCCTGGCCGAGCCGGGCACCTTTACGTGCATGGGCTACATGATGCTCTTTCAGGAACTGGGCTTGAATTTCACGTGGAGCACCTACGCTTCCGAAGGAGGCAACTTCGGCCTGTTTACGTCCCATGAAACGATCAAACGCCTCAACGCGAAAATCTACGCCGAGGCGAAACGTCTGGGAGTCAAATGGATCCTGGGCGGCGAGTGCGGGCACATGTGGCGCGTGCTCAATCAGTACATGGAGACCATGAACGGGCCGACCGACTTTCTGGAAGTTCCGAAATCGCCGATTACGGGCACCGTTTTCGAGAACGCCAAATCCACGAAGATGATTCACATCATGGAGTTCACCGCGGACCTGATCAAGCATGGAAAACTCAAGCTCGATCCTTCGCGGAACGACAACCTGAAGGTGACCTTCCACGATTCCTGCAACCCCGCCAGGGGTATGGGCATCCTCGAAGAACCTCGGTACGTCCTGAAAAACGTTTGCAACAACTACTACGAGATGCCGGAAAACACCATCCGGGAAAAAACGTTCTGTTGCGGCGGCGGCGCCGGTCTGGGAACCGACGAAAACATGGAAATGCGCCTGCGCGGCGGACTGCCGCGGGGCAACGCGGTCAAATATGTTCAGGACAAGCACGGCGTCAACACGCTGTCGGCCATGTGCGCTATCGACAGGGCGACGCTGACGACGGTTTGTGATTACTGGGCGCCCGGCGTGAAAGTCGCCGGCATCCATGAACTGGTAGCCAATGCATTGGTCATGAAGGGCGAGAAGAAACGTGAGTTGAATCTTCGCCTGGAACCCATAAACGAAGCGGAGTAACACAAAGATGTACGACGCGGGAAAAATCATCACGGGCCTTGTGATCTTCCTCGTGATTATAACAATTCCGATCTGGTACAACGTAGCGAGCGGCAAAAACGACGAGAAACTCGACCCGTCTTTGCCGAAAGCGGAAAAAAAATGCATTGAACCGACGGATTACATGAGGGAATCGCATATGGACCTTCTGAACCAGTGGCGTAACGCCGTGGTCAGAGAAGGCGAGCATAACTACATCTCATCGGACGGCGAAACCTACAGAATGAGTCTGACCGACACGTGCATGAAATGCCATGCGGACAAGGAAAAATTCTGCGACAGGTGCCATGAGTACGTGGATCTGGATCCCTTCTGCTGGGACTGCCATGTTGTGCCGCAGGAGGTGAAATAATGGATGAAAGCAGACGAGGCTTTCTCAAGGTCGCCGGGTGCGCCCTGATCGGAGCGGGTGTGGCCGCGCCGGTCGGCAACGCCATCGCCGGGGCCTTAAGAGTCGAGAAATCTCCCAAGGCGCTGACCGCCAAACGCTGGGCCATGGTCATCGACCTGAAAAAGTGCAAGCAGCGCGAAGGTTGCACGGCTTGCATGGACGCTTGCCAGACGGCTCATAACGTTCCGAAAATCAAGGAGCACGGCCGGGAACTCAAATGGATCTGGAAAGAGCCGTTTAAAAACGTTTTCCCGGATGAAAATCACGCTTTTCAGGATGAAAGAGTCACGAAAATACAAACCGTGGTTCTTTGCAATCACTGCGAAAGACCGCCGTGCGTTCGCGTTTGTCCCACGCAAGCCACGTGGAAGCGCAAGGACGGAATCGTGATGATGGATATGCACCGGTGCATCGGATGCCGATACTGCATCACCGCGTGTCCATACAGCTCACGAAGCTTCAACTGGCAGGATCCGCGCGAGTTCCTCGATCCCAAAAAGATGACGAACTATCCCACGCGGACCAAGGGCGTTGTGGAAAAATGTACTTTTTGCACCGAACGTCTCGCCATCGGTCTTCAACCCGCCTGCGTCGAGGAATGCAACAAAGCCGCCGGCCCGGGCGTGATGACATTCGGAGACCTGGACGACCCAAACTCGGAAGTCGCGAAAGTGCTGAAGAGCGGCTATTCGATCAGGCGCAAACCCGGACTTGGCACCGAGCCCCAAGTCTACTATCTCGTGTGAGGCCAATATGTTTGAAAAGGCTTTAACCGGCAGCAGACGTTATTGGACGTTAGTCGGTATTTTTGGTTTCATTTTCGCCGTCGGCGTTATCGCCTACCTCAGGCAGTTTATCGCCGGTCTTGTTTTGACCGGACTGAGCAGGGATGTTCCATGGGGACTATACATCGCGCAGTTGACCTTCCTGGTCGGAGTCGCCGCTTCCGCCGTCATGGTGGTTTTGCCGTACTACCTGCACGACTACAAGGCTTTCGGCAAGTTGACGATTCTCGGCGAGATGATCGCCATCCCATCCGTGATCATGTGCATGACCTTCGTCTTCGTCGACATGGGTCAACCGTCCAGGGTCATGAATGTGGCGCTTCATCCCACGCTGAATTCTCCCATGTTCTGGGACTTCACCGTGCTCATGGGTTATTTGGCGCTCAACCTGCTGATCGGTTACGTGACCTTCACGGCGGAAATGAATGAAGTGGCGCCTCCCAAGTGGATCAAACCCATCATTCTGCTTTCGATCCCCTGGGCGGTCAGTATCCATACCGTGACGGCTTTCCTGTACTCCGGCCTTGAGGCCAGGCCTTTCTGGATGACGGCGATTCTGGCGCCCCGTTTCCTGGCCTCCGCTTTTGCCGCCGGCCCCAGCCTTCTGATTCTGCTTTGCCTGTTTTTGAAGACCTTTACGAAGTTCGACGCCGGCAAACAGGCCATCGGCAAGCTGGCCCAGATTGTGACCTACGCCATGGGCATCAACCTCTTCTTCGTCGCGGTTGAAATGTTTACGGCCCTGTACAGCGATATGCCTCATCACACCGATCACTTCAAGTATCTCTTCCTCGGAATCCACGGCAAAGATGCGTTGGTTCCCTGGATGTGGACTTCGCAGATCATGTCCATTGTGGTGTTCGCGTTCCTGCTTCAGCCGGCAGCGCGCAGCAACAACAAATGGCTTGGTTTCCTGTGCGTCGGCGTAGTGGTTTCCCTGTGGATTGAAAAGGGCCTGTGCCTCATCGTGACGGGCTTCATCCCATCGCCGCTGCATCACATTACGGAATACGCGCCAACGCTTAACGAAGTGCTGATTACGGTGGGCATCTACGGATTGGGTCTGATGATCCTCACCTTCCTCGTGAAAATCGTTATCACGGTCAGAGAAGAAAAGATGCTCTGACTCGATAATAATCCTCAGTAAGCATTAAAGAACCCGCCTGTTTCAGGCGGGTTTTTTTGGTCATCGCGAATTGCCGTACTTTTATATTCACCTGGATGAGGACGCTTCAGTCGCCGAGAATTTCCTTGACCTTCGCAACGAATTCTTCGTTGTCGATGGGTTTGTCGAAGTATGCCGCGGGTGGTTTGACCACTTTCCTGGAATGAATGAATCCCCGGAAGCTGGATGAAATACCCGTGACGATGATGACGGGGATGGCGGTCGTATCCGGATCTTCCTGAACGTTGCGGAACATTCGAACACCCGACTCCTCGGGCATGGTGATGTCCAGGAGTATCAGATTCGGTTTTTCCGCTTTGGCCTTGGCAAAGCCTTCCTTGCCGTTTCCCGCGGTGATGGTGTTGTATCCGTTATCCTGTAAAAGCGCGCTTAAGTAAGCGGTGACGTCGGCTTCATCGTCGACAATTAATACTGTTTTGGCGTCCATGGCTTTCCTCCATTGGTTTTCGCGTTTAAGCGAAGATTCCTTGCTGATATCACTTTTATTTTTTCTTCAGAAGATTCAGAGCTTCTTTCATGGCATTGGCCCCTGCGCCTTTGAGCGCGTCCGAGAGTTCGTTTCGCAGAGAGTCCAAATTATTTCCATTGGTCGCGGTGGGCTCCATGCCGAGCATTTTTTCCACGGCGCTTACGTAAGTCGTCGGGCTGACCGGTTTTTCAAGATAAATTCCCGGACCCGAGACCGTCAGTTCATCCAGATCGGCTTTGCCCAGATCGTCTCTGGCGTGCCCGGTAACGATCAGGACCGGGATTTTGCTCCACACGGGATTCTTTTTGAGTTCCCGGTTGAATTTGGCGCCGGAGTGCTGCGGCATGACGAGGTCCAGAGAAATCAGGTCGGGCGTCTGATTTTTAACCTTTTCCAGCGCATCGGCGCCGTCGACCGCGGTGACGACTTGAAAGCCCGCGTCTTCCAGAGCCATTTTCAGGTAATCGCGCACCGCCTTTTCGTCATCCACAACGAGAATTGTTTTCGTGCTTGCGTCGCTCATGGGTTCTCCTTGTCCTGATCGCGTTTCATGCAGGTTTTCAGCCATAGGTCCTTAAGCCGCTCCCGCGGTAATCTGACGCGAAAAATACTTCCGACTTCCGGGCGCGTTTCGACTTCAATTTTACCGCCGTGTTCCTGCACGATTTTCCGGGTGGTTAAAAGCCCAAGTCCCGTCCCGTTGCCGCCTTTGGTCGTGAAAAATGTGGTGAAAATCCTTTGCTTGACTTCCCAGTCCATTCCGCAGCCGTTGTCTGAGACTTCAAGGAGCAGGTCGCCGTTTTCATTCTTTGTGCGCATGATCACGCGGCCGTCGTCGCCGCCGCGCAATATGACGGCGTCCATGGCATTGGAAAGCAGATTGGTCAGGCACGCTTCGAGGCCGTCCGGATCGAAATACGCCTGCTCGATGTTTTCTGCCAGGTCAAGGATAATCTCGACTCCCTGCTGGCTAGCGGCGTCGCGATACAAATTGTACACCGCTTTGACCAGATCGTTGGGATTCGACAGTTTCAGGTCGGGCAGGCGACCACGGGCGAAACTCAGGAAATCTCTGACGAGAGTGGTCGTTTTGTCGAAATTCGTCTGAAGAACTTCCCAGCCGTCGGCAATTCTCTTGGCGTCGCCTTTGCGCATGCCGCTGTCGACCATGTACATGCCGCCTTTAAGGCCCATCAGCATATTTTTAATGGTATGAGCCAGGCCGGCGACGGTTTGTCCGACGGCGGCGAGCCGTTCGGCGTCGAGTTTTTCCTGCTCAAGCTGTTTGATCCGGCGCAGGTCGCGAATAAATGCCGCGCGCCCCATGTGCTTCTTCTGACTGAAAAGATCGGTGTAGGCAAAAGAAACGGGTATTTCTTCCGCGTCCGCGGCTTTGATGTATAGCTCCTGCCAGTCGGTCACTTTCCCGGACTTCAGTTTTGTTTCGCTGAAGAACGGTTCGGGCAGCATCTTCTTCAGGCGTGAGGCTTTCGGAAGTCTGGAGCTTTTCAGTTTGAGTATATCGCGGGCCGCGCGATTGATAACTTTCGTTTGACCTTCATTGTCTAAAACGATCAGTGCCGAAGGCGAGTTTTGCGTCAGGCTTTCCAGAAGATCGTATTGTTCCTGGAGCTGGCTTTGCAACTCTTGTATTTCCGTGACGTCGGTCGCGATTTCCATGACGTGTTCTATGCCGCCGCTGTCTCGGGATAGCGGCGCCGTCGTCACATGATAATTGACGACCGAGCCGTCGCGCAGAGAACCCGTGTGCATGGACGTGTGATTCTCGCCGTCCAGGAATGTTTCACGCGCCGGGCATTTCGCGCAGGGCTTGTTTCTCTTTTTCAGAACCTTGTAGCAATACTCTCCCGTTCCTTCGCCGAAGGCGTCGCGGAGTTTTTCGTTGGCGCGCACGATACGAAGATTTTTGTCGATAACGGCCACGTAGCACGGAACGCGCTCGAACAGCAGATTGTAATGACGCTGCCACTGCCGCGTGGCGGTCAGGTCCGTCGACATTTCCACCACGTAGGGGATTTCCCCTTTTTTGTTTTTGAGCGGTGCAAGATGCACAACGTAGTGGCAGGATCTGCCGTGGCGATCGTGTCCGGTCTCGTCGGCGACGCGAACCATGCCGTCCTGAAATGTTTTTCTGGCCTGACATTCGGAGCAAGGGGCGCTCAATCCCTTGTACACTTCATAGCAATGCCGGCCTTTCCATGGGCCGAAGTACTCCTGGAATTTTTTATTGGCGTCGACGATTCGGTAATTTTTGTCGATGACGGCCACGTTGAAAGGCACCTGCTCGACCAACTCGTTCAGCGTCGACTTTGCCAGCAGCCTGTTGTTTTCTTCGCCCATGATATTCCTTAGCCGTCGTGAACCGAGTTGTTCTCAGTTAACCGGAACAATAACGTTTTTCCCCGCCGGCGCCGTTTTCATGCCGGCCGCTACGCCGCTATCGACGTAACTGCGCCTGGCGTCATGACATGTCGCGCAACGCGCCAGATCGGGATTGCCGACTTCCTCCTGAACGCCTTTATGGCAGTTTATACAAAGTTCATGCATTGTATCCGCGTATCCCGGGGCGTCAAACTGCGTGACGTGGATTTGTGAGTTTTCAACAAACAGATCATTATGGCATTGGCCGCACTTCGCCGCGGTTGCGGAAGACTTCGCCTGAAAGCGCGGATGACACTGCGTACACGACAAATTCGCCCCGTCGGGAGATGAATGCCAATCGTGTTTGAATGCGTCGGAGGGCTGATACATATCCGCATGACAGGATGAGCAAGATGAGTTTTTGTCCCTGGGCAGATTCATGTGATGACAGCGGGCGCAGGATTCTGCTTCCCCGCCCATTTGAACGTGCAATTCGTGATTGAAGACCGCGCCGTAGCCGTCCAGGTTTCCGTCGATGATCATTTCATTCAAAAAGTCGCCGCGAGCCTGCGTGACGGGCGCTTTGACCATGCCGGTCTGCGCGCTGCCGGAAACGGAAGCGAAACCGAGAGCCGCGGCGATGATAAAGGCCAGAGAATAAACCGTGACCGAATAATAATCCGAGGTCCCGAGCCAGACGTGGCTGGCCCCGTCGAATTTTGCCTTGGTTTCCGGTAAGCTTTCCGGATCAACCGGGCACTTTTCCCAGATGTTGAAGTGCTCGACGACGAACATGAAGATCAGGATGAAAAATGAGACAATGCCCAGGCTCATGACCACTTCGGTCCAGGAAGGAACGTAAAACGGCGTTCCGCGGTCGAGGTGCGTGAATCCCGCGATGTTCATTCTGTGCCAGACAATTCCAAAGATGATCATGCCGGCGATGATCCATTGCCATTTGACGGACTTGCGTAATTCATCTTTGGAAATCAATAGAACCGGAATGATGACGCCGATAAGGATTTCCGCCCAGAACACCAGCGCGCGCCAGTCCCAGACGAACGCATAACCGATTTGCCCGCGAACCATCAGGTCCGCCAGACGCAGTGCGAGATACGTCGCCAGCACCCACTTCGAGGCGTTCAGCAGCTTTTCGTTGATCGACGTTTCCGGTCCCCGCCTGTACAAGTAGCAGGAAACGAGGCCTTCGAATGTGACGACGGCCAGGCCCAGCCCGATGGCGGAGATGAAAAATTCTAACGGAATAAGCTGGGAGTACCATAAGGGATGCACCCGATGGGGCATGGAAAGAAACAGGGAGCCCAGCGAGGACTGGTGCAGGGTTGACAGCATGATGCCGAGGATGACCAGCGGCAGGCGGAATTTGACGAGGAAATTTCGCAGTCTGGCCAGCTTGCTCGTCGACTCCAGAGGAATCGGGAGAAATTCGAGCATGAGCACCGTCGTGTAAAGCATCACGCACCAGGCGACCTCGAACATGGCCGAATGGATATTCCAGTGGATTAACACATGCCAGAGCATCCAGGGCAGGCCCACGTCCAGATTCAGGCCGGCGATAAATGCCAGGTAACCCAGAAATGCGGTCAGCACCGCGGGCCGGATGATGACATGGAATTTTTCGATTTTCATGATGTAGACGAAAGCGCAGATCACGAAGCCGCCGGCGGCCAATGCGACGCCGCCCAGCAGATCGAAGCCGATCCACATGCCCCAGGGCGTGGCGTCGCTCAGATTCGTGCTGGCGCCCAGGCCGTAGAGAAATCGGAAAGCGATGACCGAAAAGGCAAAGCCGGTGATCAGCCACAACGCCAGTTTAACGTTTCTGACTCTATTCATCGTTTTCACACTCCTGTTTGTCGTTCATCAGCTTGTTGCGTCGTCCGATAATCCAATTCAGACCGGCCATGGTGGCGCCCATTCCCAGGAATGCGTAGGGCACGGCTTTCATGGCCGGAGCCGTCAGTTCCGGTCGCGGCTGATCTCCCAGGGGACGTCCGTAATGCAGGAAGGATAGATCCATGTCCGAGATGTACATGACGTGCGTTCCGCCGACTTCCGTCTTGCCCCAGATGTGATTCTTGTATTTGCCGGGATTTTGCATGATTCGCTTTTGGGCCTCCCTGATCAGCGCATCGCGCTCGCCAAAGATCGTTGCCTTCGTGGGGCAGGCTTCAGTGCACGCCGGTTGCAGGCCCTTGGCCAGGCGCGGGGCGCACAGGATGCATTTTTGCACGTAGGGAACGGCCTTGTCCCATTGGTAGCGCGGGATTCCGTACGGGCAGGCCATCATGCAGTAACGGCAGCCGATGCATTTTTTCGGATCATAGACCACCGCGCCGTCCGCGGTTTTGGAAAAGGCGTGGACGGGGCATACGCTTTCGCATGCCGGCTCTTTGCAGTGGCGGCACTGTTTGCGGACATATTTGCCCTGCTCCTGCATGATCACGGAGGTCCAGTTGTTCGAAGACAATCCGTCGCCGATTTGCCATCGCCGGGGTTTTTCCTCTTTAAGGTGGTTGGCCTTCCTGCAGGCCATGACGCAGGCGCCGCATCCGATGCACTTCGTGGTGTCGGTCAATATGGCTTTCATATGGGTTGCCCTCGCTTTCCGAGCGTAGCCGCCACTTTATCGCCGGCGCCTTCCGGGAATTTCCAGGCCGCCGTGCTGACGAGTTGCGTGAGCGGCATCAAGACGCAGTGAGCGATCTTTGTGAATGGAATGAGAATAAATATCAGGTTGGCCGCGTAGATGTGGATCATCATCGAAAACTGCCATGCCGCGGCTGAAAGTCCCGCATTCGCGCATAGGAAGCCCGTCAGAGCCGGGATCGTCAGCAGAAGAGGCCAAAAATAATCCTGAAAACGCGAGATATTGCGTGATTGGGAACTGAGAATCCGGCCGAGGAAAAGGCCCGGGCCGGTGATGATGATCAGTACGGTGAATCCGTCGGCCACGAACTGGGGCAGGGCGGCGAACAGCAGCTTGCCGGTGGGGCTGACAAGCCTTAAATGCGCGGCCAGAAAAACCGGCGCCACGAGAAGCCCGACGTGAAACAGTATGGAGACGATGCTGTATGCTGGCCTCATTTTCGCCCAGCGGTCGTTGGGAAGCATCCATTCAAAGGTTCTTTGGGCGATGTCGCGATAATTCAGCTTGCGGTCCCGGACGTTGTAAAGCGTCCGCGCAAAGCCGTACAGGGCCAGCGCGAAGATACGCAAAAGCCCGAGCGCCATTATCGCGAAGCAAAATTTCAGAAGCGGCCCGCGGCCGAATTCAATGATGGTTTCCACAAAAAACCTCCTTATTGGCTGTCGCCGGATTTCATGTGATCGGGGAAGATTATCGCTTTGTAAATCAGATCATGCAGGCCGACCAGTTCACATCCCAGCTTATGCGTTTCGATGAGCTCTTTCAGTTGTTTTTTACAGTTCGCGCATGGCGCGACGACGATTTCGGCGCCGGTTTGGCGGATTTGCTCGGCTTTGGCGCGACCACCGACGGCCATGCGGTAGGGGCGGATTTCGTCGATGGACACGGTGCCGCCGCCTCCTCCGCAGCAGATATTGTCTTTGCCCGGAAATTCCATTTCGACGAAGTTTTTACAAAAGGATTTCAGGATTTCGCGGGGTTGGTCGATAATCCAGCCGGAACGAGCGAAGTTGCAGGGATCGTGATATGTGACCCTTTCGGTGATCACATTGGGATCGAGTTTCAATCGTCCCTCCTTGAGCATCCGGTGCGTGTATTCCATTATGTTCACGATCGGAAGAGCCTTATCGCCCCCGCAAAAAGCAGGATAGAACTGCTTTGCCGTTCGCGAGGCGTGTCCGCATTCGCCGACCAGGATCTTTTTAACCTTCAGCCGCTCGGCTTCGGCCTGCACGTCTTTTAACGCCCGTTCGAGGATCTGATCGTTGTAAAAAAGCCCGTAATTGATGGCGTCGTAGTTTTTGGAGCCGCTGGTCCAACTGCCGCCGGTGGCGGCCATGACCGCGGCGATGCCCATCAGCGTTTCCGCTTCCATGATGAAATCGGAAACCGGCGCAATGAACAGGTATTCCGCGCCTTCCACATCCAGAGGCAGCTCGGCCTTCACGCCTTTTTCGTCTTCGATTTCCTCGGCCAGAAATTCGAGCGTGTCGATGAAAGCGGGCAGGGGGATCGCCGATGTATTGCGTGTTTTCCCTTCAAGCTGCTCGCGAACGCTGACGACCAGAGCTCTGGGCGCGATGCCGATTTCCGACAGGATGTAACGCCCGAGATGCGTCATGAGGCCGTGATCGATTCCCACGGGGCATTCATTGGAGCAGCGGCGGCAGGCGGTGCAGTTCCAAAAAGATTCGGCCATCTCCTGGATTTTTTCGTCCGTCAGTTCTTTCTTACCGAAAAGCCGGCCACGCAGCATGCCTTCGACGGTAAAGTAATCGCGATAGATTTCCAGAAGGAGCCCGGAACGATAGCAGGGAATGTCCCTGGGATCGCCGGTGGCCAGGTAAACCTGGCAATTGGTCGTGCACCGGGCGCACTTCGCGCTGACGCGGATGTATTGATCGAGGGCGAAGCGATAATTGGTGTGCTTCAGTATTGCGGCGAAAGCCTCCAGAAAACGCCGCGGCGGTCTTTGACGTCGAAGTCCTCCACGTTGTATCTGACCGGGAGCTTTTGATTTTCAACCACCTCGGTTTTTTTGGGGATCTTGAAAGCCTGTTCGGCTTCAGACTGGCTTAACGGCTTCAATTTCATTGATTACCTCTATTGTAATTCAAACGGTCAGCTTTATCGAGTGTGTTTAAGTGCGGATGTCCGGCGACTTTATCGCGGATCGGCTCCAAAGGATAGAGGGCGTTGGCGTCGCCGTCGCTGTCGGAAAAAGATTCGGGATCCAATAGGACGATTCCATATTCCCTGCATTTGGCAACCACGCCCGGAAGCGCCTGGTGTACGTAGATGCGCAGGTTATAGCCCGATGCGGCGGTGATCCGCTGAAACTCGCGGATTTCAGCATCGATGCGATAGGCATGAGCCCCGCAGCAAATAGCCACGCGCACCGGTTTGCTGCAGACCGGACACGGCTTTTCCGCGATGATGTCTACGGCAAAAGCCTCCGGCCGGCTTTCGGAACTTGCTTCCCATCCGTGATGGCGAAATAACTCCAGGGTCCATTCGACCATATCCGCCACGCGGGGTTGCGGGGTGACGGCAGATAACCGGTACTCGGTTCCGTCATGAATAATTTTTCCCGCAAGATAAGCATAGAGAGCGTCGGAAATCGGCCCGACAATTCCCTGGATGACTTTGCATCCTTTGGCATTCAAAAGATTTCTGCTGGTTTCGCTGATCCCGTTGCAGATCAGCACATCGATGCGCGATTTCGAGAGTTGGCGGATGCGGTGAAGTCCGTCGGCGGGGCCGGGGGCTTCGAAATCTCCCGACCGGCAAATTTCTTTGTTTTGATAAGACCAGAAAAGAAAATGGTGAGCCGCTTCGAAACATGGAGCGATTTCTTCGCCGAAGCAGGGAATGGCTATGCGAATTTCCTGCATTTCTTTTTGGGATAGTGTTTCTATACTTATCGTCATGAAATTCTATTTTTTTCAACATGCACACAAAAACACGTGGGCTTAATGAGCACAAATTGTGCCGGATAATCTAAAGTGTTAATAATAAAGAAAAAAGGCGAGTTCAGACAACGGGGAGGTGTTGCGTAAAGCGCAACATATAAGTTGCAACTGTTGCATCCAGTGATGCATCACGCAACATTTCTCGCGCCGGATAGGTTTTAAGGGATATGTTCAGCTTGAAGGAAGTTCGATGCCATACCGGCGCATTTTTCTCCACAAGGTCGTACGGTTGATCCGCAGTCGCTTGGCTGCCAAAGTCTTGTTGCCGTGACACTCTCTCAATGTCGCGTGGATGCGCGCCTCTTCATTGAGAAGGTTTCGAACCGGATGGTTGGTAACGATCTTGTTTTTTTCTTCTCCCTGCTTCTGGAATTTTTCCTGCAATTCGATCGGCAGGTGCTCGAAATCGAGAATTCGTTTGTGGCATAACGCCTGGCCGTATTCGATAATATTCTCCAATTCCCGGACATTTCCGGGAAAATCATGCGTCATAAGAACTTCCATGGCACGGGGGCTGACACCTATGATGTTTTTCCCTTTCTTGGCGTTAAACGCCCGAACGAAATGATCGATCAGGTAGGGGACGTCTTCGCGTCTGTCCTTCAGCGCCGGAAGGTCAAAGCGAATCACGGCCAGGCGAAAATACAGGTCATCCCGGAATGCGCCTTTTTCCACGAGAGCCTTTAAATCCTGGTTGGTTGCGGCCACCACGCGAATATCCGCTTTTATGGTTTTTACTCCGCCGACGGCTTCGTATTCATGTTGTTGCAGAAGCCGCAACAGTTTGACCTGCGTTTGCAACGGGAGTTCGCCGATTTCATCGAAAAATACGGTTCCGCCTTCGGCGCCGGCCAGTTTCCCGGGCTTATTTTTTTTGGCGTCGGTAAAAGCGCCTTTCACGTAACCGAACAATTCCGACTCGAAAAGCTGCGGGGGCAGTGTGCCGCAATTTATGACAATGTAAGGCTTATCTTTTCGCGGCGATAAATTGTGCACGGCCCGTGCGAACAGTTCTTTGCCGGAGCCTGACGGTCCTTGAATCAGCACGGTGCTTTCACTTTCCGCAACGTCAGGCAAAATGGCGAAAAGCTTTTTCATATGGGGGCTTTTCGAGACGATATCCTCGAAGCTATAGCTGCGCTCCAGCTCTTTTCGAAGTTCCTCGATGGCCGATAAATCGCGGCAGGTTTCTACGGCGCCCAGAACCTTGCCCTGTTCATCCTGGAGAACGGCAACGGAAATCGACACCGGAATCTGTCTGCCGGAGCTGTTGATAATTTTAATCGGCACGTCAATCGATTCCCGCTTGGTCTGCATGGCCCGGTCAACCAGGCAGTTGGTCTCGCAAATATCCGAATGAAATACTTCGTGGCATTTTTTCCCGATGGCTTTCGAGGCCGGCACGCCGGTCAGGCGTTCGACGGCGGGATTGAAGCTGGTGATGCGTTTTTCGGTGTCGACGGTGAAGACGCCGTCGGCAATCGAGGAAAGTATGACTTTGAAGAAACGGCTTTCGTGATCAATCATCTCCACCTCCACTAGCTTTTAACCCCCGCCCGTTGAAAGGTCAACGATTTTCAAGGGTATTTGTGGCCTGCGTCGGCAATCGATTGCTCATTTTCAATTTATGATGAAGTACGATAATCCTCGAAGAACCCAGGCGATTTCGTATAATCAGTCGATACAGATAGCGGCCGCAAGGCGCGGCCGCCGTGAGAGGCTTTTGATAAAGTAGGGTCATCCCGAATGAACCGAAATTGTCGAAAAGGTCAGTGTCCCCCGGAGCCGAAAACACCCGACGCGGCGACGGACAAGACGATGACTTCCAGTGCGCAAAGAACCACGAAGATGTAATCCTTCTTCTTGAAGTACGCCGGAATCAAGGTCAGATATCCGATAATCGTCAGGCCCGCCAGAAACGCCACGCCGATGAAGTTCAGAAAATCGCCCTTGCCGATCATGGCCGTCCAGCCCCATCCGTGCGGCACGTGCGCGATATGGAGGTACTCGCTCACGGGCATTTTCCAATACTTGCAGACTTCGTTCAGCGGAATGTGGGGAGTGAAAATCCCCGTGACGTAAATCATGTAAGTTACGAAAAGAAGCGCCAGGCCGCCCCAACAGCCGAAGAAGAGCAGGTTGGCGTAGCGGATCTGTTCCGGGGATGCTTTGCCTTTTTCTTGTCCAGTCATAATGATATCTCCCTCAACCGATTCCGAGACCTTTTAACAGAGCTTTGCCGCCGGCGAAGATCAAAACGCCGATGACGATGTAACGGATCACTTTCGGCTTGGCCACGGCCAGAATCCGAACGCCCACGAAAGACCCCAGCATCAGGCCGACGATGGAGGGGATGGTGATCAGCGGAAGCACGCACCCTTTGTTCATATACACCCAGGCGGCGGACGTGTCGGTGATGGAAAGCAGGAACTTGCTGGTGCCCACGGCGACTTTCAAAGGCGCGCCCATGAGCATATTCAGCACGGGAAGATTCGCCCATCCGGCGCCGAGCCCGAACATGCCGGCCATGATGCCGATGGCGACGAATAAGATGAGTCCGGCCAGCGTGCGGTGCGTTTTCCACTCGACCAGTTCGCCGGTGGATTCCTCGCGGTAAATGCCGTTCATTCCCAAAGCCAGACCTATGGCGTCCTGTTTTGTGACCACGGGGCGTTCCACGTTTTTGGAAAGGATCAGCAGGATCGCGATGCCGATAATCGTTGCGCCCAGGCAGATTTGAATGACATTCGTGGGAAGGGCCAGCCCTAAAAAGGCTCCGACGATGGCGCATGATGAAGCGATGAGCGCGACGGGAATAGCCAGCCGCAGATTCGCCAGATTGCGCCTGAGCAGACCGGGTCCGGCGGCCAGGGCGCCCGCCAGAGCCACGAGCAATCCCGTTCCGCGCACAAAATCCAGGTGGAAGGGGAAAAAGCCGCTGACCAGCGGGACGTAAAGAACGCCTCCGCCGACGCCGGCGAGAACGGCGATGATCCCCAGACCGAAGCAGAAGAAGAAAAGCACAATCGGCCAGAACCACCAGGGTTTATTTGATTGGCCTTCCTCCGGCGACAAGTCCTCCGCGGTGGCGCTTGCGCCGACGTTGACAGTGAACCAGGCTCCGAGGAGAAGCACGAACACTGTCACCAGTATCCATTTATAGTTTTGCATTCGCCAGCCTCCTAGTTGACTCTAAATAGGCGTATTTCTTGACGTGAAGATTGATTCTGTTAAACACACGGCGCACGGCCGATTTTCACCGCGACAAGCTAGCATAACCGGTTTGGGGATGACAACCATTTGGGTGAAATTTCTCCTATTCTAATTTGAATTAAAAATTTAAAACTCCGCTTTGGTTTTATCCTCGCTTTGCGCCTTGTTCGTGAGCACCCGTTTGTATCGACGGCGCACAAATCAACCGGCCAGAATCGGCATTCCCATAAGGGGCCAGATGAGCAGGACAAATACTCCCAACACAACCATCAGGAGTATGCTGGCCGGTATGCCCGTAACGAAAAACTCTCCGGTGGTAAACTGCTTGCTTTCATATGCGATGGCGTTGGGCGCCGCGCCGACCAGCAGCAGAAACGGCATGCCGGCGGTTGCCAGGGAGGCGAAGAGAATCACTTCCGGCGACACTCCCAGGTAAGGCGCGATCACAAGCGCCACGGGCAGGGAAATGGCGATGGCGGCGACGTTCATGATGAAGTTCGTCATGACCAGGACAAAAAAGGCGATGCCCATGACGAATATGAACCAGTGCGCGTTTTTGAACATCACCAGCCAGTGAATGGCCAGCCACTCGGCCGCGCCCGTTTGCCAGAGGCAAAAGCCGATGCTCATGGCGCCGCCGAAAAGCAGGACGATATTCCACGGGATTTTTTCCAGATCCTCCAAAGTGAGAATCCCGAAAAGGAAAAAGAGAATCGTCGTCGTCAGAATCACGGCGCTTTTATTGAAAAATGCCAGCGCCGGCAAAAAGGAGCGCAGGCCGAGGATCAGGATGGCCGCGAAGACGATCACCAGTGTTGCGATTTCCTGGAATGTAACCGGCCCGAGTTTGGCATAAAGCTGTTTGGAACGCTCGCGAAGGCCGGGGATGGTTTTTCTTTCCGGCTTATAGAGGATCATGAAAAAAGCCCAGAGAAGGATCACCATGATCAGGCCGAGGGGCAGCATGTAATAGGTCAGGCCGAAAAAGGAAATTTCCTTGCCCACGATATCTCTGTAAAAGCCGATAGCCACCGCGCCGCGCGCCGCGCCCAATAAAGTGATGATGCTGCCGGCGCCGGCCACGAAGGCCATGCCGATGAAAAGTCCTTTGCCGAATTTGGTCGGCTTTTCCGAGTCGTCATAGAGCGAGTATATGGCCATGAGCAGCGGAAAGATCGTGGCCGCCACGGCGGTATGCGCCATGATGAGCGTCAACGCGGCGGTCATGGAAAAGCATCCCAGGTAAATCATGCTTGTGCGTTCGCCGACCACGGCGATCATTTTGTAGGCCAGGCGCCGCGTGAGCCCGGTCTTCGTAAAGACCATGCCGATGACCAGGGAACCGATGATGAACCACACGGAAGGATCCATGAAGTCCGTAAAAGCGATTCGCGGCTCCCTGATGATGAACACGGCCTGCACGACGCCGATGAGGATTCCCGTGACGCCGATGGGGATGACCTCGAAAACCCACCACGTGGACGCCAGAAGGAACAGGGCGATGGCGGCCTTGCCCTGGGGACTCAGCGCGAAACGTTTGCCCTGCGGATCGACGGCGTCGGGAAAAGCGGGGATCAGATAGGCGATCAGGAAAAAGGATATGCCCAGCAGCGCAAAGGCCGCCTTGCGAAATTTTTCATCCTTTACAATACGGCTGAGTGTTTTGTCCGACGGGGCCGCATGTCCGGTGCGGCTTTTTGCCACTGATTTTTTTGTCATGGATTATCCGCCCTTTAATTTTATTTGCCGTCCCAGTTGATCTCACCGGGGTCGAGGATGTATTTGGACAATTCTCTGAACACATCGACGGAACGTAAGACGCCAATGACGCGATCGCCTTTGAGAACAGGCAGCAGGCTCTGGTTGGCGTCGACCATTTCGTATATCGCCTTAATAACGTGGTCGTCGTGATTGATCGTCGCCTCAACGGGCAACATGACGTCTGTTATAGGTCTTTTCGTTCGTTCCAGGACTCCCTTCAAAAGCCTGTCGTATGACATCTCGGACAGATTGGGATCCAGTTGGACGTCGAAGATGCTTTTTCGTTTCGACAAAGGTTTGCTGACGAGGAAGTCCGGTTCCAGACCGCGCATGATGTCCCGCCGCCTGGCGATGCCCGCCAACTGATCTTCAAGGTCGAATACCAGAATGGTTCGAGGAGCGGTCTTTTTACCCATGAACTCGATCTGGCAGACTTCCATTTCACGTATCGCATCCTTGATCGTCTGATCCGTGTAAATCATCGGATAATTTTCCACCGGGATCATGACTTCGTGGACGCGCTTGTTTTCCATCGTCGAGTTTTTATTTTCCGGCATGAGAGTCACCAGCCCTTTTTCTTTAATATGGCGTTCATTTTCTCCTCCATGTCTTTTTCCACGAGGAGCATTTTCTGGGCTTTGGCCTTGTTGATCAGTTCCATCAACTTTTCAATTTCCGCGGGTTTTTCCAGAAAATCCATGGCTCCGAGCTTGATAGCCTCAACCCCCTTTTCCACCGTCGCGTGTCCCGTCAGCAGGATCACCTGGAGATCGGGATTTTTCCTGAGAAGTTTTTTGAGGGTTTCGATTCCGTCCATGCCGGGCATGAATAAATCGAGAATGACGGCGTCGAAGCTTTCCTGGCCGACGTGTTTGACGGCTTCGTCGCCGCTGCCGGCGGTGGTGACCCTAAGGCCCCGGGTTTCCATGCGCTCGGCGAGCGCCTGCGTGAATTCCACTTCGTCATCGATCAACAATACTTTTTCTTCGGGCATCGCGATCCTCCCGTATTATGGCGCTGATGACTTAGCCCGCATTTGCCGACCGCGGTAAAAAGATCAGTATTTTGCCGCCTTCGGATTCCGTTTCGGTTCTTGCCGACAGTTCGGAGATCACGGGCTCAAGCGTTTCAAACAACGGTCCGGCATCGAGCTTCGGACCATAGAGTAAAACAACGGCTCCATCGGAGTCTTTGCGGACTTTGATCTGCAGCGTATCGCCCTCCTGCGCCCTGGCCAGATAGGCCGATAAACACTGGAAAACCAAATGCTGCAGCGCGAAGGGCGATGTTTCAACGGCAATGGGCTTTTTGACCGACAGAGTGAGTTCGGCGCGTTTGCGATACGCAAAACGCTGCATGATATTGGACAGGTTGGTCATGACTTCGTTGACGTCGACTTCCATGTATTGCCTGTCGACGCTGTGCGCGAAGCGGTTGAGTTTTTTGACGATTTCCTTGCCGCGACCGATTTGTTTGCCCAAAGTCTCGTTGATGCTCAAAATTCTTTTAGGATCCGCCGGGTGGTCCCGTTTGGCGCTTTTCAACAGGTCCGACATAAGGCCGGAGTTTTCATTCATGATGGCGAAAACATTGTTGATTTCGTGGCTGATGCTGGCGGTGACAGCGCCGAAAAATTCCATTTTTTCCTGCGCAATGTTCTTTTGGGATTCGTCGCTCATCATTGAGTCCTTCCCGAGGAAACGGCTTGTTCCATTTTTTCGATGAGCTGTTCGATTTGAACGGGTTTGATCAGATAATCATAAGCGCCGCACTGTTTGCCTTTGGCGAAATCCTCCTCGTTGCCCCGGCCCGAGACGAGGATAACGGCCTGGTCCGGATTGATTTCTTTGATCTCCTTCAAGATATCCAGGCCGTGGCATCCCTGCAAAACCACATCGAGAACGATGATGTCATAAGCACTTTGCCGCAAGTTTCCCAGCGCTTTTTCCCGGTCGGATACGACTTCGGCTTCAATATTTCTGATGGCCAGGCGTTCGGCAAGCGTTTGCGCGAGCTCCACCTCATCGTCCACCAGCAATACGCGCAGGCTGCTCATTGGATACTCCGTAATTCAGATTTGTTAACGGGCAGTTTCACCGTGAAGCTCGTTCCAACGCCCTCTTTACTCGTTACGGAAATATGGCCGCCCAGTTTTTCCACGATGCCGTACGTCACGGAAAGTCCCAGGCCCGTCCCGCGATCACGGGTGGTGAAAAAGGGCTCGAATATATGCTTTAAATGATCGGGTTTGATGCCGGGCCCGTTGTCTTCGACGATGACGGAGACGTAATCGCGTCCTTCGGATTTAATGCTGACGTGAACGCGGGCGTTTTCAATGGTGGCTTCGGACAGGGCGTTGATGGAGTTGTTGATGAGATTGAGGAACACCTGCTGCAACTGACCGCGGTCGCTGACGATGGATGGGATATCGTCTTCAACGTTCAAGTCGATGGTGATATTTCGAAACTCCGCTTCGCGCCCCAGAAAACCGAAAACCTCCCTGATGAGATGTTCGGGGCCGATGGTTTCGACCTGGACGTCGATGTGTTTGGCGAAACCGAGCAGGCGGCGCGTGATGCGGCTGCAGCGTTCCACGGACTTGATGATGGAGTCCACCGCGGCCATGTTTTTTTCTTTGAGGGGATAATCACCGCAATGCGCGGCGATATCCTTCATCAGGCCGGCTTTCTCATTGATGATGGCCAGGGGATTGTTGATTTCATGCGCCACGCCCGACGCCAGGCGACCGATGGACGCCATTTTATTTGTGTATTCCACGTTATGGAGAACTTGGGCTCTTTGCTCGTCGGCGACCCGAATTCGCGTCACCAGATAATAAGACGAGCCGGTGATAATCAGCAAGATGACGATGATGCTGAAAAACAGGAAAAGCCAAAGATTTTGTTTTGATGAAAACCAGGTTTTCATGAAAACGGTGGGATGCGTGTCGATAATGAGGATAAAGGGCGTGTGCGGGATATATGCATACCCCAGGACAGTGCGGATCCCTTGCGAATCATTTTTGTCCAACACGGTGACTTTGGAGGAATAAGGGGGGATATCCATTCCGCTGTTTTCCAATACACCGCCCAATTTTCGGGAAGGAGTTTGCAAAACACCGCTTTTATTAATGACATAGGCTTCCGACGGAGGTTCGATGTCAAGATTGCGCAATTGCTCATCGAGAATTACCGAATCGACGGTCGCGCGAAGGACATAGGGTTTGCCCGATTCCGTCGGAATAGCCACGGCGATGACGATGTGCGGAAAATTTCTGAAGCCCATGAAAACATCGCTGACGTAATGGCTGCGCACCTTGACTTCGTTGAACCAGTCCTGATCGGAGTAATCGGTTCCGTAAAGATCATAAGGGCCGATATATGCGATTTGTTTGCCGCTTTGATCGATGAAACCGATATCCACCATTCCCCCGAGAACGTCGCTTAAGTTTCGGAATATCGGCCCGAGGGTTTCCGAATTGCTTAATTCTTCGATGGAATGCTCATTGGAAAGGAAATTCAGCGCATGCTGTCTTTCGTCGAGATAAAAACCGATGCTTCTTTTCGTCAGCGACGTCAGCGTGTAGGCGCGTTGTTCCGCTTCGGATTTGATCGTGGCCAGATATTGGTAATAATTCAACAGCGTGAGGATGACCAGGGGAGTGCAGGCCACAATGGAGGTGACGATAACCACCCATTTCCACAGGAAACGGTATCGCTCTTTTTTCTTGCGATGAAGCCCTTTGCCGCCTGGCGGGCGAAGCTCTTTTGCTTGTCTGTTACCGGTATCAGGCAATTCAGCGCCTTTTGTTATGTTCAATGATCAGTGATACTCGCCAATCGGTTGATTCGGCGGGCCGAGTTTAGTCTTTCTCGTCGAGGACTTCCTGGGCGGTCTTGAAATCCCCCGCTTCCGCAAAGGCCGCCGCCACCATCGGGTCTTCCAGCTTTTTGCGATAAGCCTTTTTCATTCTCTTGACCAGAGAATCGATATCGACGGGTTTTTCCAGGTAGTCGAAAGCGCCGAGTTCGCGCGCGCGTTCCTCGTCTTTGTCCGTGCCGTGTCCGGTCAGGATGATGACCTGGATTTTTGGATAAGCTTTCCGGACGCGCCTCAGTGTCTCGATACCGTCAATGCCGGGCATTTTAAGATCGAGAACCATGACATCGGGTTCGTTGTCTTCGACGAAAGAAATCGCCTGTTCGCCGTCATAAACGGCATCCGGATTCATATCTCTCATCTTCAGACGCTCAGACAGGGCGTTGACAAATTCCTTCTCATCGTCAACAAGCAGGACCTTCATGTCTTTCATTTATTTTCTCCTTATCGGTTGCAGACAGGCAACTACGATGCACACGCTCCGGCAAGTATACCCGGCGCTTCGAGCGGGTCAACCATATAGAGCGAGTTTTCGCACATATTTCGACGGGGGTGTTTATCGACTTTTCATAACATGAAGACTCTCAAGCGCCATGTATTTTGGCGACTATTCATCCACTCAAATCGGGGACGACCAATCTTTTGTCATCAATGCCATTCCCAGTCCACGTATCCCGGCTTCGCGTCGGCCATGGCGTTGACGATCAATTCCACAAGGCCGCCGTAGTAAATGCCGGCTTTTTCGAAGGCATTGTAATAGGTGATGATGTCGCGCAGTTGCCCCTTGCAATTGCTGCACGGAACGCACACGTATTTGGGGTGTTCTTTGTCCATGGGTTCGCCCTGAAAGGCGTTTAAGACCTGGCGGAATTTTCTTCTGCCCAGCATATGATGCCGCCAGGAGCCGAAATTGTGCCCCGACATGATGGCGAATCCGGAGCCGCCGCCGCAGCAGTAATTGTTAACGCCCTGCGGGGTCATGGATTTGAAGCGTCCTTCAGGCAGGATCTCTTCGAGAATTTCTCGTTGCGGGGTGACGATGCCCATCAGGCGCACCAGATTGCATGGATCGTGCAACGTGACCGGAAAATCGTTTCTGCTTTTGTCGAACTTGATTTTGCCGGATTTGACGATGTCGCGAAGCAGCGGCATGCAGCTTTCGCGGGGGATGTTGAGGTCGCCGGTCAGAACGCGGTCGGCGATCACGGTCAGGGCCTTATGCGCGTGCCCGCATTCGCCCAGCACGATGCGCTTGACGCCGAGTTTCTTGGCCGCTTTGGCGTGCAGGATAGCGGTCCGGGCAAACTGCACGTCGTCGTAAAAAACGCCGTAGTTGATCCCGTCATACGCCGCCAGTTCGCTGGAAAGCGTCCAGCTCAGTCCCGCGGCGTTGAAGATGGTCGAGAATGCGCCGATGTTTTCGGGCCAGGCCATGATCTCGCCGGCGTTGTGAATCAGCAGGATATCCGCGCCTTCCACGTCGAAGGGCGTTTTTATCGGAATGCCGGTGCGTTCTTCCGTGTCCTCGTCGATGAATTCAACGTTGTCTTTCAAGACGCGTTCGTTCATGCCGGTGGAGGAGCCGACCTTGAGTTGCAGCATGGAGCCGTCATCGTGCAGTTCCTTGGTTTGGATGCCCATCTCCTGGCTGGCGACTTTGCGGATCTCCCGGGCGAGAAGGGCGTTGTCCACGCCGATCGGGCAGGTCTGGGCGCATCGCCGACAGATATTGCATCGGTAGGACAGTTCGATGAGCCTGGCGACGGTTTTCCAGTTCAGATCGATGTCGCCGTGCACCCACGTGGAGGCGTTTTTAATGTATTTATAGTAGATGCGTCTGAGAACTTCGGACCGATACGTGGGGCGATAGAGCGGATTTTTCCCGCTTTCTTCATAGATGTGGCATGCCTCGTTGCAGGTCTGGCACTTGGCGCAGTGTTCCATGGACATCATCAGTTGCTGATAGAACGTCCAGTTGTCGTCTTCGCTGAACAGTTTTTTCAAACCGGACAGGAATTTATTGACCAGTTCCTCTTCTTCTTCTTTGGTTTTCGGCTTGGGAATTTTCACGACCAGCGTGTCGTCAAGGCATACAAAATTCTCTTTGACCTCATCGGACAGCGGCTCGATGCGCGGTTCATCTTCCAGCTTGTCAAAAGGCGGCGGCAGAGGAATCTGGTCTTCGTTTTCAATGTGAGCCAGGGGTTCGTCGCCCAGGGAAATATCTTTAACGCTTAACTCATTTTTCATTGACTTGTTCCTCCGTAGCGAGATCGCCCCAGGTTTTCTTCCCGCCGCCCCGGATATGTGGCGCCGCCCAACTGACTTTGCGGCCGAGAACTTCGTGGATGGCCTTTTCTTTGGGTCCGCCGGCCAGGTTGGGTTCGTCGTCCCAGCGAATTGAATGGTAGGCAAAGTATTTGCCGACGAAATGCGACATGTGAGTCATGGGAATGTAAACCAGCAAGGCGCAAAGCGAGATGATCGTGATCGACAGGAAAAGCGCATTGATTCCCGCAAACGGCAGCGCGGCTGTTTGAAAGGTGATCAGGTGGTAAACAAATGCCGTGATGGATGAAAAATCCCGGTCCACAAGGATAATGGATAGGAGAGTCCATCCGAAAACCGCCAGGAAGAATCCCAGGTTGAATATGTCGGCGGGAGTTGTGAAATCCTTTAAATCTGGATCATTCAAGCGCCTTTGCAACAGGCCGAATGCGCCGAAAAGCGCCAGGCTCAAGCCGAGATAGCCGCAGATCATGATCCCGTAACTCAAAAGAGCGCTGAATCCGCCGCCGAGCAGCGATGGCGCCGCCAGACGTAAAAGGCCGGCGAAGAACATCAGGCCGACGCAGCCCGCCGTGAGATAAAGGCCGAAATGGAAAGGAAAGGATTTTTTCCACAGCTTGGGATTATTCTCTTTCAGGGCCACCAGAAACAGAATTTCGGGAATCATGGCCTTGAGTTCGCCGATTAGGGAAAATTCCCGAGGCTTCTTCCACCATTCACTTTCTTCGAGGTAAGATCCTCCATACGAAGCCCTTTTACCCTCGTGGGCAACCGGGTAGAGTTCCCAGCGTACATGAATTGGCATTTTCGCCCACATCCGAAAGCGCCAGGCAACGGCAATCAGGAAAATGAGAATGGCCCCGTAGGCCGCAATGTACGGAAGCACATGCATCAGTTCACCTCTTTGGGATATTGATTTGTTTCCGTGTAATCAGCGTTTTTAGTTTGAACCGTTTTTATCATCAATTCACCGGCCGGGTAAACTGGTGAATTATTGCGGATTTTCATCGATTTGGATTGACTATCCGACAAAAGTGTTTCTTACCTATCATATGAGCGGCAAAAAAAACGAGACTCATGCCTGAAATTCTCCGCCATTCGAGAATCTGCGGTCAGTTATTGTAAGATAGCTTACACTTGACAAAGAGCCGCTCTTTCAGTAGTTGGACAGACCGGCTGATGTGACGGGGAATCAGTCGCTTCACCTTGAAAATTGCCGGCAAAGTAGAATGATATTGACAATATGCCGAAAGGCTGCCGGATAAACTTGTTGGGCTTGATTTTTGGATAAATGACAAGCACTTACCCGATTCAACTACTCGTGGAAAATCGCCTGTGCGTGGTGATTGGGGGCGGAGAAATCGCCTTTCGCAAGGCGGGGGCTTTGCTTCAGGCCGGCGGCAGGCTGAAAATCATCGCCCCTGACGTTTGCGATAAAATGGCCGAACTGATCGAAAACAAAGCGCTCTCCTGGGCGCAAAAGAACTATGACGAAGGCGATATCGAAGGCGCTTTTGTTGTCGTGGCCGCGACGGATGATGAGAAAATCAACCGGATGGCTTCTGAAAACGCCCGGCGGCAAGGCATTCTCATCAACGTGGTGGATCGGCCGGAGTTGTGCAGTTTTTATGTTCCTTCCATTGTGAGGCGCGGGGATTTGACCTTGACCGTGGCGACCGGCGGAGCGGGACCGGCGCTGTCCATGAAATTGCGCAAACAACTGGAAAAACAATTCGGCGATGAATATGCCGATTATCTTCAGATCATCTCGCAGTGTCGCCGGACGGCAAAATCAAAATACCCCGATGATTCCGCCGCCAGGATGGACGCGGGGCGCCGCGTCGCGGATTTGGATTTGCTGCCCCTGATTCGCGCCGGGAAAATTGAAGAAGCAAAGGCAAAGGCTCTGGCATGCGTTTAGTGCTGGTCGGAACAAATCATATGCGTTCGCCAATGGAGTTTCGCGAAAGCCTGTCTTTATCCGCCGAAGCTCTTCCCGGCGCGTTGCGTGATCTGTATCGAATCGACGGCGTGGGGGAGTGCCTGATCCTGTCCACGTGCAACCGCACGGAAGTTGTGGCGCTTTTCGAGGCGCATTCCCACCAACCGGGAAGAATCATCGATTTTCTGGCGAAACTCAGCGGCTATTCCAAGGACAAGGTTAAGGAATATACGTACAATTATATGAACGAAGAAACGGTTCGGCACGTATTCCGCGTGGCCGGGGGCTTAAACTCGATGGTGCTGGGGGAAACGCAGATTCTCGGCCAGGTCAAAGACGCCTATCGGGCGGCGGTTGACGCGAAGACGGCCGGACCGGTCATCAACAAGCTCATGCATACGTGTTTCCAGTCCGCCAAGCGGGTCAGAACGCAAACGGCCATCGGCGAGGGCACTTTGTCCGTGGCGAAAGTCGCCTGCGATCTGGCGGAAAAAATCTATGAGGATCTGGCCGAGCGGCGCGTGCTGATCATCGGCGCCGGTGAAAACGCCGAGTTGACCGCAAGAATTCTGCGCAAGAAAAAAGTGCGGCAAATCAGAATCGCCAATCGCACGCGCACGCGAGCGGAAAAACTCGCTCGAGTATTTGACGCTGAAGTCGGGGATTTTCAAAACCTCGTCGAAGAGTTGCAAAAAGCCGATGTGGTCATCAGCAGCACCGCCGCGGAAACGCTGATTTTGGGCGTCGATGATATCCGTCAGGTTCTGGTGGACCGCGACAGGCCCTTGTTCCTGGTGGATTTGGCGATACCCAGGGATATCGATCCCGCCGTCGCATCCCTGGAAGGAGTTTTGCTCTACGACATTGACGAACTCGGCGATCTTGTCGCGGCCAATAAGAAGAAACGGCAAGAGGAATGCGAACGAGCCGAGGAAATTGTCGCCGAAGACACCCATGCGTTCATGGAATGGCACTCCCAGTTCAAGGTGACGCCGACGATCAAAGAGCTTCAGCAGCGCGTGGAGCGGATCCGACGCAAGGAGATCGAGGGATTGCGCGATCTGTTGGATGATGAGGCTCTGGAGGCGGTCGACGCGGCCACGCAAAGGATGGCGCGCCGGATGCTGGCGCATCCCATCATCTGCGTGAAGGATGTGGCCACAAAACCCGACTCGGGAAAAATGATCGATTTCTTCCAGGACGTGTTCGGCCTGGAGAAGGAATCGAAGAAATGAGTGAACTCGTACTCGGCACGCGCGGAAGCAAACTCGCTTTGCGTCAGACCGAACTTTTCACGAAGGCCGTAACCGAAGCTTTTCCGAATCTGACCGTCCGCCGGAAAATCATTAAAACCAAGGGCGACAAAATCCTCGATCATCCTCTGGCGAAGATCGACGACAAAGGCCTTTTCACAAAGGAAATCGAAGCGGCATTGCTGGCCGGCGAAATCGACGTCGCCGTGCACAGCCTCAAGGATCTGCCGACGGAGGAAACTCCGGGGCTGACGCTGGCCGCTTTGCTGCCTCGCGAAGACGCCCATGATATGCTCATTACTCCCGATGGATTGACTCTCGACGAACTCAAACCAAGATCGAGGATCGGCACGGGAAGCCCGCGGCGCGCGGCCCAAATCGCCATGGCGCGGCCGGATTGCCGTTGCGTCGATATTCGCGGCAACGTGGATACGCGCCTGCGCAAGCTTGCCGAGTCCGGCGAATATGACGCCATCATCCTGGCCAAAGCCGGTTTGGCGCGTTTGGGGCTTTTGGACGAGCGCATGCGGATGTTGGAATTCTCCGAGCTTCTTCCGGCGCCGGGGCAGGGCGTCATGGCCGTGCAATGCCGTCGCGACGACGGTGAAGTCACGGGAATGCTGCAAAAACTGGACGACGCGTTTGCGCGCGCGGCGGCGAGTGCGGAAAGAGCCTTTTTGAAATTTACCGAAGGCGGTTGCAGCGTGCCGCTGGGAGCATACGCGAGAGTCGAAAATGACAAGCTGATCATGGACGCCATTCTCGCCACGGAAGACGGTGGCTTTTTTCTGCGAGGCCGGGTGACCGGTTTGCCGCGGGAGGCGGTGGAGCTTGGCGAGAAAATGGGTCATGATATTTTAAGGCGTGATACGGACCATCGGCTTCTGGAGAAATGACTGACTTGCTAAGGACGTGAAATGACGAAAACCGGAATCGTATACCTCGTCGGCGCAGGGCCCGGTGATCCGGGGTTGCTGACATTGCGCGGTCGCGATGCGTTGTCTAATGCCGATGTGGTTGTTTACGATTACCTGGCCAATCCCGTTTTGCTTTCTTATGCCCGCGCCGACGCAAAGCAGATTTACGTGGGCAAACAAGGCGGAAGTCACGTCAAGGAACAGCACGAAATCAATGCTCTCCTGGTTTCTTTGGCGAAGGAAGGAAAAAATGTTTGCCGCCTCAAAGGAGGCGATCCCTTCGTATTCGGGCGCGGCGGCGAAGAGGCTTTGGCATTGGTCGAATCAGGCATCGCCGTTGAAGTCGTGCCCGGCGTGAGCGCCGCCGGCGCCGTGCCCGCCTACGCCGGGATTCCCATCACGCATCGCGGGCTGGCCGCGTCGTTCATGGCCATCACCGGCCATGAGGATCCGACCAAGGAAGAATCCGATCTTGATTGGCCGTCCATCGCGCAAAACAAGGCCACGCTGGTCTTTTTCATGGGCGTGAAAAATATCGATCGAATCGCAGCCCAGTTACAAAAACACGGGCGCCCGGCAAGCACGCCCGCCGCGCTGATCCGTCAAGGCACGCAGCCTGTTCAGCGCACGCTGACGGCAACGCTGGCCGACATCGCCGATAAGGCTAAGGAAAGCGGAATGAAGCCCCCGGCGCTTCTGGTGGTGGGCGAAGTGGTTTCGCTGCGCGACAAGATCAACTGGTTTGAAAGCAAGCCGCTTTTCGGCAAAAGCGTCGTGGTGACGCGGTCCCGCGCGCAGGCCGGAGAAATTTCGGCGCGATTGGCGGACCTCGGCGCGCAGGTCATTGAAATGCCTGCGATACGCATCGAGCCGCCGCGCGATCCGGAGCCGTTGCGCCGCGCGCTCGCGCAGGCCGCGGATTATGACTGGATCGTTTTCACCAGCGTCAACGGCGTGGACATGGCCTTTGACGAATTGCGGCGCCGGAAAAAAGACGCTCGCGCCTTTGGCGGCGTTCGCGTGTGCGCCATCGGCCCGGCGACCGCCGCCAGATTGGAAGAAAAAGGCATTATCCCGGACCTTGTACCGAAGCGTTACGTGGCCGAGGCGATTTTGGAGTCGCTGATGGAGCTTGGCGAAGTCAAAGGGAAAAAATTCCTGCTTCCCCGCGCCGATCTGGCGCGCCCGACGCTGGCCGAAGGGCTGCTGGAAAGGGGCGCGATTGTCGAGGAAGTGACCGCATATCACACGATTAGTGAAACGCCGCCGGATAAAAGCCTCGACGCCGTGACTTCGGCGGACATCGTGACATTCGCCAGTTCCAGCACCGTGCGGAATTTCGCAAAACTCGTCGGCGCCAGGCGCCTCGCCGTCATGCGCGAAAAAGCGGCTTTCGTATCGATCGGCCCCGTCACCACGGACACCATGCGCGAACTCGATATTCCCGTCAGCGCGGAAGCTTCGGTCAGCACGATTCCCGGTCTTGTTGACGCCGTGGTGGGGATTGCGAAAAGATAACGCCGCGTTATGACTGTAGCCCGACATCTATTGGGGAGATCCTAAAATGCCTTTCCCGGTACAAAGAATGCGCCGCATGCGCAAAACGGAGAACCTGCGTCGCCTGGTGCGTGAGACGAAGCTTTCCGTCGATGATTTAATCCTGCCGCTTTTCGTGGAGCCGGGGCAGGGCGTCACGCGGCCTATCGAAGCCATGCCCGGCGTGAATCGTTATTCCGTGGATCGGCTCGTGGAAAAATGCCGTGAAATAGAAGGACTGGGGATTCCCGGCGTGATTCTATTCGGCATACCGGAAGGAAAGGACGCCGCCGGTACGCAAGGCTACGCGGATGACGGCATCGTGCAGCAGGCGATACGGGCTATCAAGGATGCGGGATCGTCGCTTGTCGTCATGACCGATGTGTGCCTGTGCGAATACACCGACCACGGGCATTGCGGCGTGATTCACGGCGAAGATGTACAAAATGACGCAACGTTGAAATTATTGGCGGAGATGGCATTGAGTCACGCCAAGGCCGGCGCGGATCTTGTAGCGCCCTCGGACATGATGGACGGGCGCGTGGGCGCGATGAGAAAAGCTCTTGACGGCGCGGGCTATGAGCAAATTCCGATCATGTCCTACGCGGCGAAATACGCCTCGGCTTATTATGGGCCGTTTCGAGAGGCCGCCGAATCGGCGCCCAGTTTCGGCGACCGGCGGGCTTATCAAATGGACCCTCCGAACGCCGAAGAGGCTATGCGGGAAACGGCTCTGGATATCGAAGAGGGCGCGGACATCGTCATGGTCAAACCGGCGCTGGCCTACCTGGACGTCATCCGCCGCGTGAAGGATCGCTTCGAAATGCCCACGGCGGCGTACAACGTCAGCGGCGAATATTCCATGATCAAGGCCGCCGCGCAAAAAGGCTGGATCGACGGCGAGCGCGTGATGATGGAAACGCTCACCGCCATCAAACGCGCCGGCGCGGATTTTATCCTGACCTACTTCGCGGAAGACGCAGCGAAGCTGCTGTAGGGTTTAGGGTCTTTCAAATTTGGAATGGCGAATGCGGAATTCGGAATGTAAGAGCGGAATGAGCCCCTTTTGGGGCGAAGGTCAGTAGCCCAGGGTGAAAGAAACTGACGGTAAATGAAAAACGTCTAATTTTTGTCCTTCCGACCGGAGCGAAGCGAAGTGGAGGAATCCCTTTAATGAGACGTAATTGTGTTGTTAAAATGTGTGCGTAAACAAAATATTCACGAATCGTTAAAGGGATCCTTCGACTCGTCCTTTCGGACTCGCTCAGGATGACATGGCGTTATTTGCAGAAAAAATACGAACGTGTAATTTGATGAGGAGATAAACCGTGAAATACGACCGAAGCGCCGAATTATTTTCCGAATCCCAAAAGGTCCTCGTGGGCGGCGTCAATTCCCCCGTCCGCGCATTTCGCTCCGTGGGCGGAACGCCAGTTTTTATCCAAAGCGCCGCCGGTTCGAAACTGCGCGACGTGGACGGCAACGAATACATCGACTGCATCGGTTCCTGGGGGCCGATGATCCTGGGTCACGCGCACCCGGACGTCACCGCCGCCGTGCAGGCCGCCGTCGGTCTCGGCGTGGGATTCGGAACATGCGCCGAGGTCGAGCAGAAATTGGCCCGTGAGGTTATCGCCCGCGTGCCGTCCGTGGAAAAAATTCGTTTCGTGAATTCCGGCACCGAGGCGACCATGAGCGCCATACGCCTGGCCCGAGGCGTAACCGGGCGCGCCAAGGCGATTAAATTCGCCGGCTGCTATCACGGTCACGGCGATCTGTTTCTCATCAAGGCCGGAAGCGGCGCCTTGACCTTCGGCGCGCCGGACAGCGCCGGCGTGACGCCGGGAACCGCCGCCGATACGCTGATCGCCGAGTTCAACGACCTCGAAAGCGTGCGCCGCTTGTTCACCGAAAATGCGGATCAGATCGCGGCGGTGATCGTCGAGCCCGTGGCGGGGAATATGGGCGTCGTGCCTCCGGCTGAAGGCTTTCTGGAAGGACTGCGCGATCTATGTGACGGCGCCGGCGCGCTCCTCGTCTTCGACGAGGTGATGACGGGATTTCGCGTGGCTAAAGGATGCGCGCAGCAGCGTTACGGCGTAACGCCGGATATTACGTGTTTCGGCAAGATCGTCGGCGGCGGCATGCCCGTTGGCGCCTACGGCGCTTCGGCCAAAATCATGTACCACTTAAGCCCGCTGGGCCCGGTCTATCAGGCGGGTACGCTTTCGGGAAATCCCCCGTCCATGGCGGCGGGATTCGCGACGTTGCGCCTGCTGGATGACGTACTTTACGAGAAACTCGAAGCGAAGTGCGAAAGGCTCGCCGCCGCGCTGGCCGAGGACGCGAAGGATGCGGGCGTCGAAACGTGCATCAACCGCGTGGGCTCCATGCTGACCGTGTTTTTCACCGGCGGCCCCGTGGCGAGTTTCACCGATGCGCAAAAAACCGACACCGAGCGCTTCGGCCGTTTCTTCCACTTAATGCTGGAGCAGGGCGTCTTTTTGCCGCCGTCGGCTTTCGAAGCGTGGTTCATCAGCGCCGCGCACACAGAAGAGGATATCAACCGCATCATTGATGCGGCGAAGGTTGCTTTTAAGGCATAGTAAATAACACCTTCGAAACAGATGCGAGGATGGAAGCTGCGGATCACTTGCGCTTATTCACAAACTCCCACACTTCCGCAACGTCCAGCGGTATGAATTTCTTCTTGGAAAATTCCCGCTTCGCCAGTTCGTAAACGGCTTCGTTATACGGCGCCGCAACGCCGTGCTTTTGCGCCAGTTCCAGAATGTAGCCGTTGATGGATTCCAGTTCAGAATCCTTGCCGCCTCGCTGGATGATGTCCTGCGCCATGCTGGAAACCACCATCTTTTTCACGTTGCGCGCGAACATCTTTTTCGTGACGGCTCTCGGGAGCTTCGCGCCGCTCCAGAGTAAAATCCACGGCGGCATCCCTCCCAGACGGACTTCCTTGTACCCGGCGGCTTTGATAATCCGCACGCCCTCCCAGGTCAGGTTCGTCAAAAGCTTTTGAAACAGCGCCTGGTCGGAAATCTCCCGAAAGCCCATGCCGATGAGCGTCGTGAGAGAATTGGTCAGGTTGATGACGAGTTTGCAGTGCGCCGCGTCGGCTATTTTGTGCGTCACGTGCGTGTCGACGCCCTGGCTGAAAATCGCGGCGATGTCCGCCATCTCCGTCGCCAGTTCATTGTGCAAAGCGCCGAAGTGCAGCGGCCCCTTCTTTTGGTAACCGATGACGCCCGGTTCATCCATCCAGGCGTTATAACTGACTACGCAGTAGATCACTTTGGAAAAGTACTTCGGCAAGATGCGCTGATTGTCCAGGCCGTTTTGCATGGCGACGATGATGGGCCGGTCACCCGTTTTCTTTTTAATCATCTTCGCCACGTTTTCCAGGCTGTAATTTTTTACGCCGATGACGATTACATCCGCGTCTTTTACGTCGTCGAGTTTTTCTGCAATGTTGACCTTGACGTTGGTTTTTTCATCGGGATTATCGTCGAGATACGTGGTGATGCCGTTTGCCTTAAGCGCTTCGGCGACTTCGCCCTGGTCGATGAAAAACACGTTTTCATGATGCTCCGCCACCCATGCGCCTACGGAACCTCCCACGACGCCGGCGCCGAAAAATACGATTTTCAGATCCTGAAGGCGCATGGGCCTTTTCGGAGGTATCAGCGCAAACGGATCAATGGAACGAATGAGCTTTTTTGCATCATTTGCCAATGGCATGAATGTCTCCGGGCGTTATTTGAATTCAACGGGTGACTGAAAGTTCGGATTCGGCAGATCGAAGCAACTCGACATATTTTTCGCAAAGCGCGTCTGGAAAGGATGCTCCTCGATTTCAAGCTCACGTAAAACGCGCCCGCAGGGCGTGTCGCCGATTTTCAGGTATGCCTTTTCGGGCTTTGCGCCTTTTTTGAAAAGCAAGCGCATGTGCTTCACGACATTGAATGTCGCTTTGAAATTGGTTTCACTTTGCAGCAGTTCGTCGCCCAGCCGGGAATACAGGTTCGAGGAAACGTCGAAATTCGTCGGCTTGCCTTTCATGGGAACGCGCAGTTCAAAATAAGGCTCCCCGGATTCCTCTTTATCGATAGTGACGCAATCCCGGCCGTCTTCGTAGATGTCGATTTCATGCACCACTTTCGGCAGGCCCCATATCTTCAATCCGCGCAACTGGTTTTCCAGCGAAGTGACGGGCATGGAAAAGACGTAATAACCGAAGTTCTTGAATATAGGCGTAATCATCGGCAGGACCGGCACGTTGATTCCCGGATCGACCATAACGGGAATAGTCATGGCGATTTCATTATACGGGGCGACGCCGAGAACTTTTTTGTATTCATAGCAGGAAAACGCCGCCAGCGAACGGCCCAGCGGCATTTTTATAGGCTTTATCGCCGGATGAAGCATCATCTTTTCGGCTTTTTCATACGAGCACATGAATACGGCCATGGCGCATGTGACGTCGCCGTAAAGCGTGGGGAACAGATAATTCTTGCTGACTTTATCCGACAGCTTTAGCGGCGAGGGCGCGTGCCGGAGCGAAAACCGCGAAAAGAAACTGTTTTTGAATTCCGCCGCATTGTCCAATAATTTCGGAGAGATATCGAGTGTCGGTTTCACGAAAGCATCCTTGTTTTAAGTTATAGCCTGCGCCTGCCGCGCGTCGGCAAGCTTCAGCATATAGATGCCGCGCGCACACTGCAATCCGGGGATTTGTTTTTATGCCCCGGCTTACATATAACCACAATCCACTGACCATTTCTCACTTGCTTCCATACAACAAAAGCGGAACAACATTTCCTGCCACGCGCCAGCTACCCAGGAGTTCATATCGGTTTTGCAGATTCTGCTTGGACAAAAAGCCGGGATCATAGGTCGCGATGACGTCGCTGTTGCCGGGGTGCACGTCGTCGGGATTGAAATCAGGCGTTTCGTGGAGCTTGATTTGCCCGTCGGGCATTACGGCGCCCATAACCACGCGCATCTTCAAATTATTGACCGCGCTGATGTACGCCCAGGGGTATCCGCAGTCGATTTTCATCTCGCCTGTGGCGATTGGGTGAATCGACGAGGCTTCGGCAAAGCATGACATGGTGAAGGTTTTCGGCGCTACGCTTACGCCGCCTTCAAACCGGCTTCGGTGCGTTTTAAGAAATTGGAGCAGCGCGTCGCCGGATTCCGCGATATAAAAATTCGTATGATCCATGGCTCTGGGAATATCGTCCTGGTAGTCGTCGATATGCATTTTGAAGCCGAATAAGCGAGACGCTATGCGGCCGGAGCCGATAAAATCGCTTTCCGTATAACGGCTGGGAAAAGTCAGGAAATAAAACTGCGCGGCCCCGCACGTCAGGCATAGCGCCATGATGATCCATCGGATCGCTTTTGTTTTGACGGATGCCGCGCCGACGGCGGCGCAAACGGCTATGGCGGGAAGCATGGGGGCGATGTAGCGCGCCAGTTTCCACTCGGGAAAAACAAAGAAGAGATATGCGCCGGCCACGCAAAGGACAAGCGGCAGGCAAGAGGGGAAACGTTTTATGGCGGCCCACGTCCCAAGGCCCGCAACGGGGATGAAAAGGAGTTCCGAAATCTGGTAATCGATCAGGCTGTAGAGATAGAAAAAGAGGCTTTTGACGCTGTGCCAGGCGACGCCGGCCACGTTGGCGTCGAGGGTCACGCGCTGCGTTCCGTATCTGATGACGTTCGGATAATCACGCAGATACCAGATTGAAGCAACGGCAAGGCTCAAGGCAAGGCCCAGGGCAGTGTTGATGACGGCGTCGCGGCGAAACCGGCCGTGTAAGGGGATGTCATGCCCCCAGGCGGCGCGGCCGCTCATGGTCATGGCGAATACGCCAATGGCCGGGCCGAACAAAAAGATGCAGAAATTCGCCCGGGTCAGCATCCCCAGGCCGCAGACCAGACCGAAGGCAAGCGTTCGGGATCGCGATGTAAAGCCCCGCGTCGCTGCCAGGAATGCCAGGGCCGCCGAGGTCATGGCGATATTGGCGAAATCCTGAAAATAGATTCGGGATAAGGCGAATGCGCCGGGGAAAAACATCACGAGGGCCGCGGCGAAAAGGCCGCGCCACGGTCCCGCGCCGAGATTCGCGGCCAGCCGGTAAACGGAGATCATCAGGATGGCGATGAATAAGATATTCGTAGCGACCGCGACGTTTTTGCCGACGCCGAAATACTTAAAAGGCGGCTGCGTGGCGAAGTATAAGGCAGGCGGGTAGGGCGCGCCGTCCAGCACCGCCATGTCTTTTGAGTAAAAATATTTTGCCGCCTGGGAAATCTTGTCCGCTTCGTCGCCGAAAAGCGGCGCGCCGTGCATGTGGCGCGGCACGTAATAAAGAAGCACGGCGCTGTGCGCGATGATCAAAGCCGCAAGCGCGAGGATCGCGGGGCCGTGAAAAGTCGCTCGCCTTACGGTCATTCATCGAACTCCGTGTTGGCGTGTGGCGGACATGCAGCGGCTCCTAAAGCGTGTTGAAACTGACTTTTTCCCTGCCGACGTTCTTTGTCAAGATCGGTGATGCATGATTTACGCAGGAACCTTTGAAAATGGAAATACCGAAGAAAACTTCTTGACAAATCTCACGGCGAGTTCATATGTGAGTAAAAGGAGAAATGTCATGAAAAAGCTTTACTTTGTTTTTGCGGTGCTTGCGGCCTTGGCAATAGTTTTTTCTTGCGGCGACGACGATGACCCTTCGACAAGCTCAGGGCAGGCTGACGATGACGACAGCGCGGAAGCCGTCGACGACGACGCAAACGACGATACGGATGATGACGTCAATGATGACGCCGATGACGACGAAGACGATGATCTCAACGATGACGCCGACGATGACGATATCCCTGATGACGGCGACGTTCTCAACGGCTGGAACAGCGAGTGCCTCAGCAACGCCGGCAAGGAAGAGGACCCGTACACGCAGCAGGAAAGTTACGTCATGGATTTCGCGGACGGCGTTCTTTCCGTGGAGCACTTAAACTCCTGCCGCAACTGCGAATTCGACTTCGAGGGCGCTTACGAAATCGACGGCGCGAAGTTGACGATTACGGAATACGACGTGGAGCCGTTGGCCGCATTATGCGACTGCTGGTACAACGTGGAATATGCTGTTCCCGGCCTTGAGGACGGTGCGACCTATCAATTGGAAATCTACAAGATCGACGACAAGGACGGTTTTCCCGGCGATCCGCATCTTATCATGAGCGATACTCTTGATCTGACGCAAAGCCATCATGAGTTTACGCTGGAAACGTATATGTGTATCTGATCCTCGACTGGAACTGGTCCTCACTTATTTTCTATTGATTAAACGAGGTATAACTGAGAATATGGTTTTTGTTTTCCAGTGCGGAGGCAAGCCCAAAACCGAGACAAATAAAACCAAAGACGAGGGAATACAATAGCCATCCGACACTCATGTATTTGGCCACTTCGACCAAATTATCATAGGGCATTGAGTAGATCGCCATTTGCAATAAATGGAAAAATATTCCGGAGATCATGCCCAGGATCGCAAAACCAAATCCCATCAGCGAAAGAGGATCGATTTTTTTTCGCGCCGGCGTAGTCAATTCGGGAGTTATATGGTCGGGCGCTTCAGCCTCCGGTTTATCCATCGCCATCATTCCTTTGTGGTTAAACACGCACTTCTATTGTCGGCCCATGAATCTCGAAGATTCAAAAGCACGATTGCTTAAATGTTAAATTCCCATCTTGAAGGCGTTGAAAAGAATTCCGCCGGCGACCATGAAAGCGCCGTGGTTGACGGCTTCGAAGATATCCGAATCGGACCAGCCCAGATTGCGCAGTTTGTCCACGTCCGGTTGCTGCACGTCTTCCGGCGTCTGTACGGCTTTTTTCACGAAAGCGAGCATGGCCTTATCCTTGTCCGGCATTTCGAGACTTTCCGGATCCTTCATCAACTGCTCAACCTGCTGTTCGCTCATCCCGGCCATTTGCGTCAGGATTTTCTTGTTCATGTCTATGCAGTAAGGATATTCACAGTGCGTGGCGCTGATAAAACGAATCGCCGCCAGAAGATTGGCGCTCAAAGTCGGATGCTGGAAATAGTAATGCAGCGCCTGCATGTTGATATCGAAAATCTTCGGGCTCACGCTGAGCATCTGCAAAGGCTTGGGAACGGAACCGGCCATCGACGCCATCATGTCGTAGGCCTGTTCGATCTGCCCTTCGGCTTCTTCGTGGCTGACGATTTTCAGTAAAGGCATTTTGTTACTCCGTTGTTTTTGGCTTCATAAGTATTAAAAAGAATACGGTGAAGCATACGCGAATTATCGGCGAGTGCAATAAAAGAGATCATTATGAATGATCTTGCGAAAAGGCCGAGGGCGGGATTGATCTTAGCGCCCGCCGCGAATTCGGCGCGTTGATACGACCGCGCGGCAGGCGGTTGAAGCGCTTGCGGATATCAAAGACTTCACCGGATCGGCGCCGGCGCCCATTCGATTATCCATCCGGCAAAAATTATCGCAAATGATTCGTTGAACCCTGGCGGTGTATTCCCCGTAGCTCAGGTCGGAGTCGACGGGGCGATAACCCAGGGGAAATGGGAAATGGGGTCTTCGATGCAATTCCAGATAATCGTTTAGACCGTGAAATGACTTTTCGAGCCCGAAGCGTTCAGGATTTTCGAACATCGGAGAGGCGGGTTCCAGGAGCACGGATTGCACGCGCACGGCTTTGACGGCCGGCACCCGCAACATCTCCTGTCTTAATTTTTGCGTGAGACGGATTTCCTCCGCGGACTGATCCGGCATCCCCGCGATGAAATAAACTTCGACGGATATGTTCTTTTGGGCGCATCGATGAAGCGCCTGAAAAAGGCTTTCGTCGTCGGTCGCCATGCTTTTATGCTTTTTGCGCATTGAGTAATCGGCGCGATCCGGCGAAAGATGGATGCGAACCTCTTTGCCCGCGCGGGTCAACGCGGACATTGCGTCGAGAATATCTTCACCCGGCGTGGTTCGGCATTCCACGACGACTTTCTCAAGCCCGCCGATTCCCGCAAGCTTTTCAAACAAGAGAATCGATTCCCGATTCGTCGCCGGGGAATCGATGGTCTCCATGAATAATGTTTTGAAACCGAAAGCGCAGGCTTCCCGCGCCGTGCGAAAAGAAGATTTCGCCGACTGCGCGGATAGCGATTTCCTTTTACACAGAATTTCATACGAGCTTTTCGATCCGCCGCAAAAGGAGCAGTTTTGCAGACATCCGCGAAAAGTCATCAGGGGAAATATGGCTTCGTCCTGGAGCATGGCCTTGCGTTGAATATAATTCCTGACGCCGTGCAGGCGAATCCATGGATTGACGGACCAGGAAATGTAATCGCGGCAACGCAGCATATTGCGCGCGTCAAAAAAACTAAAATCGCCCAATTCGTCGCTCGACGGCGAGTGTGATTCGGGATTGACGATGACGCCGCAATCTTTTTTCCAAACCAGGTTGGGGATGCCGTGAAAATCATCGCCGGGTTTTACGCGGCAAAGATCGGCGAATGTTTTTTCTCCTTCGCCCACGCATACCGCGTCCACCTCGGCTCGCATAATCAGTTCCCGGGCGAAGTAGGAGGCCGTGAATCCACCCAGCACGATCCGCACGTTTGGGCATCTTCTTTTGAGTTCAAACGCCTCGTGCAGGACGACCCAGGTCTGGTGGTGCCAGTGGAGAGAGAATCCGACGGTTTGCACGCCCGAGTCCCGGACGAATGATGGCAATGAAAATGCGGGCAGCTTTTCTGTCATCACGCCCAGATGAAGGATTTTGGTTCGTGTCCCGGATTTATTGGCGGCGTCGGCGATGGAAAAGAGCCCCATCGTCATCAAAGTCGTGACGGTTTGGCGGCCGATCAGAGGGTAATATTCATTGGTTTTGGGCACATGAACTAAAAGTGCGTCAAGTTTATCCACGTAAACACCTTTATTGCAAAAGAACTTTTGCCGCCAGATGCCGCGCGATTGTCCGGGCGACCTCTTCGTGTCCACGATGATTCAGATGGGCCTGGTCGTAGGAAAACACGAAGCTGCCTTTATCGTCGCGCTCCTGAAACTCGTCGTTCAGGGCCAGGTAGTCGACGCCGTTTGCCGCCGCTTGCTCGCGCATGATTTTCCTTACACGCTGACCTTTGGAACCGGGATACGGATCGACGCCGACCTCGTACTCATCCACCAAGAGAAGGCGGATGCCTTTGTCTTTGCAAATTTTTATCATTTCCAGGAGATTCGCCCGGTAATCGTTGTCGGGATTGACCTCTTTGAGGCTGCTGATCCGCTCGGCCAGGGGGGACAGGGATTCAGTGCGGGTTTTGACCACGGCGCCGGCCAGCAGATTGTAAAGCTGGGATTTCTGTAGGAGACCTTGCGCGTCGGCGATCCATTGCGCAGCTTTGGGATCTGTGTTTTTCGTCATAATCTTTTCGATTTCATCCCAGCGCCCCTCGTTTTTCATGAGCCATAGCTCCCGGTACGTATAGGGACCCAGGGTGTCCGCCGAGTCGGCCGTATTGATGTAAAGGATGAGCAAATCCGGATGGTAATGAACGGCGTAGCGTATAAACAGAAGCATCACCTGGAAGAGGTTGTAGCCTTTGACGCCTCCGTTTAGGACCTCGAAACGGCGCTTCGGAAATTCGTTATTAAGAATTGTTTCCAGTTGCCCGGACCAGGTATAGGAAACGTGCTCGATGCCGTCGCCCCAGGTGGTGGAGCCGCCCATGGCGATGATGCGAAAAACGCCTTCATCAGCCTTGAGATTTACCGTGCGGTCTCGAAAATTCAGCCTTTGAACGCGCAAGGGAACACTGTCGTCGAAAAGGTCGCCCGGCGCGTAAAACAGGTCGTCCCGGGTATCGAAAGCGGCTCCCACGTTCATGGGTTTCGCAATTTGCGCCATCGCCGACAAGCGCAAGGAAGCTTCGAGGCCGCTTAAGGAAAGAGCGAAGCAGGTCAAAAAGATGAAAACGAAACCGCGCACGTTCGTTTTGGCGAACATCAGTTGAAGCAGGACCAATATAACGCCGGAAGTCGCCAGCGCGGCGGACAGGCCGTACCGGCTCGGACCTCCCAATAGCGCCACCGGGGCGGCGACAAGGATCGGAAACGCGAAAATGGCGACAACCTTCAGTGTTAGAGACTTTGGAAAAGACGACGCCGCAATAATGCCGCCGGAGCAAAGAGCGGACAGTATGAGCGTCTCCAGAAGGTCGGATTTAAGCGGAAAGAAGGTCGCCACAAGGGGCGGGACAATGAAAAGCGCCTTTTGCATGCAGGATGCGGCGTCCGCAACCGCGCCGAAACAAATCAGCAAGAAAACAAGAGCCACGCAAAGGGCGAATATCAGTTTTCGAATTCGCTTTGAAAAAACAGGGGCTAAAGAAATATTTGCGCCGTAATCTTCTAAGGGCGGATCATAGATGATCTTGCGGACATGAAAGTCCGAGTTTATATCCTCGATCACGTAGCCGGTGACGCCAAAATCCGATCTGTCGGTTTTGTCGACGACCTTACCGTCGACGACAAAGGATAGAAATCCCCGGTCGTGCAACAATTCGACGGAATGCAATCCGACCGGATCGCCTCCGAATATTTCAGGAGTTATGGAGAAATCGCCGGAAATCGACGTGCCGGTGATGCGAAAGTGTATGATTTCAAGACGGTGAATATCGAGTATAAATTTAAATGATTGACGGCGTCTCTGCGGCGAATTTTCGAACAGATGAATCAGATTCTGATTTTCCGGGAAATGCAAACCTTTTGAATCGATGGCCTCGCCTTGGACCGGACCGAAATGGAGGGTGTTTGCCGACAGCCATTTGTTGAGTTCGAATAAATCGATTCTTTCGATATTGGAGGCCAGGATGTACGATGCGATAAAGAGGAATAAAAAGCCGGGCAGAAAACGACCCGAATTCGATTCGCGCAAGTATTTCATATTTGCCCTTGATTGTTGTATTGTCGCCGTCAGGCAACCGACATTTGAAACTAGCTTCAATTGAAAAAGGCGGCAAGTGCATCAACTATCCCATTTAATTATTTCATTGGTTTTTCCATCGCAATCGGGGTAAAACATAAAAGAACATTTGGAGAAAGCTTCATGCCGAAGTCCGTTGATGATAAAATTGTCGAAACCTTGGAGAATCGATTCGGCGCTAAATCTTAAAGAACACTTGGGAAATACCATGACACATCATCGCAAAACTTTTATCCTGGCTGCATTACTCGTGCTCCTGACGCTTTTCATTGCCGTTTCCTGCGCGTCGGATGACGATGATTCCAATAACGACGATGACGCCCAGGCGACGGATGACGATGCAAACGACGATGTGGACGACGATACGTCGGATGACGACCTATTTCCCGATGACGACGTGGACGACGACCTGCCCGAGACGGGTACGCGATATCCCATCGTCCTGGCTCACGGGTTTATGGGTTGGGGATATTTGCAGGGCTTTTCGAATTTCTATGAGGTGTTTGAGCACTTGGAAGCAAACGGATTCGAGGTTTACGAGCCGTGGGTCAGTTCCATCAACACCATCGAAGAGCGCGCCAGGGAACTTGGAGAAAAAATTGACGCCAAATATCCCGGGCAAAGGGTCAATATCATCGCGCACAGCCAGGGCGGCCTGGATTCCAGATATCTCATCACCACATTGGGGTGGGGCGACCGCGTCGCCAGCCTGACCACCATTTCAACTCCTCATCGCGGGACGCATCTGGCCGACGTGGCGCTGGGCGTCATCCCGGGTTTCGCCAACGACATCATCGACTGGATTTGCGAATTATTCGGCATGGACTGGGACGGTTTGTACGAACTGACGCATGAATACGTGGTGGATGAATTCAATCCGGCGAATCCCGATGACCCGGACGTGGCGTATTACTCATTTAACGGCAACGGCGACAATATGTTTTTTGCCCTGGCGCCCACGCATTATATCCTGGGCCTTTACGAAGGCTGCAACGACGGCGTCATCGGCTGCGACTCCTCGATCTACGCCGAATATATGGGTGAAATTCCGGAAGATCATTTCGGCATCGTCGGGCATCCGCTTGGGCTCATCGACTGGGATTGGCTGGGTTTTTATCTGGATTACGCAAATTTCCTGCGTGAAGAGGGATTTTAATTCAGTTCTGCGAATACGCCGGAAATCAAAAAGACATTTCGATCATAAAAGACGGATTTTCGGACGCGTCGCACGTCTCGCCGTCCCAGGCGCCGTAGACTCTTCGGCCGCCTTCAATAAGCGCGGTGCAACGTCCCGTCGGCGCAAGATTCATGGGCGTGAAAGTCGGTGATATCCAGATCGTTTCTTTTGAATCGTCTTTGGACTCAACAACATCCCGTGAAGAAAACACCTCCGCGTTGCCAATGGCGGGCCCGTACACATATGCTTCGTAACCTATAGCGTCGCCGTTTACCAAAATTTCCAGTTCGATTTCATCGGATTCGGAAGAAACAGCCCAAAATTGCCTGCGTGATGAGGAGTTGTGCTCGTATAAAAGAGTCGCATTGGCGTCGCCGACTAGGATTTGCGCATCCGTTTGGCCGCTGAGACCCTGGAGGAGAATATTGAAAACGCGGATCGGGCTTTCCGTGAGGGGTGTCTCGAAGCGCAACCGAATTTTCCTGGTCGCCGGCGCGTCGGCGGAAAATGCCGTTACAAAAACCGCCGGTCCCAGCCGGGTTGGCGCGTCGTCGAAGCTTTGAACGAATCCCGCGGAGGCGAATCCCGGCGCGAATTCATCGGCAAACGAGTAAACCGACGGCGAATTCTCGCCGGTCCACTCCATGTTCAGGGCGTTATTGGTGACTCCGGCGGCGAAGCCTTCGAAAATGTCGAAATTGCCGGAATAGAGGCGGAATCCGCTTGTATAAATACGCGAGAGGCGCTGATCGATGCGTACCCGCGTGATTTGGTCGATATTTTCCAGATAATTTTCATCGTGATTCTCTGTGTGACCGTCGCCGCCTATGCGAAAAAAGCAGGGCAACTGATCAAAAGTCGTTCCGCCGGCTTCCAGCATAATCTTTCCACGCAATTCCCGGATCGAGGGATAGCCCAGGACTTGCGCGACCTGTATGGGATTTAAAGTCTGAATTTCCGCCCGCATCGTCGGTTCCAGGTTCTGCGTCATGTCATTGAGCCAGTCCTGCAGCGAAAAAAGCGGGCTGTTATCGTGTAAGGGAGAGGGCGAAGCAAAGAATTCGTCAAACAAAGACCGAAGCGCGGCGTGTCCCTCATCACCGTTGTCGATGCCCCAGTTGCCGCCGATAACGATCATCTCATGATTTGGATGCGTGTCCGACCACCAGCGGATGTTGCGCAACACGCTGGAAAGCCTGACCGTCTGCGTCGGGCCGTGATTGCAGATAAAGTCGCCGTCTTGCGTGGGACCGTCGAAGTCCAGCTCCAGAAAACGCTGATTTTTATCCAGCGCCTCGATGACCGCCATGCTCGATACGCGCGAGAGAATCCCCTGAAATCCTCTCCAAATGAATGTGTTGTGCGTCGTAGCCATATGATAAGCGTTGATGGAAAGATCCGGCCGCACGAATGGCGGCGTCAGGTAGGTGGGATCGTCAATGTCGTCGTCGATGTCATCGTTCAGTTCGTCATCCGACGTGTCGTCATTCACATTGATGGAGTCATCATCGCCGATTTCGTCATTATCCGAATCGTCTGAGTCTTCCGATGAATCGCAACCGGCGCCGAAAAGGAGAACCAACAGGAAAAACGACAGGACCAGGATGAAAATGTTGGAAGCGGGTATGCGTCGATTTGTCATTTGGCGCACTCCCGGATGAACCAGACGTACATGTAGTAATCCCGGACAGATGGGATCAGGCCGTTAACGGTTTCAAAGGTTCCTTTTACCTCCAGGCATTCATCGACCAAACCCGTCACAAAGGAAAAATTGCCTTCATCGGTAACGTCCACGCTGACGGGAGCGCGGTCGCCGATATTGAACTGAAAATGCGTCGGATCGGCGCATTGCATGGACTTGATTTCATTTTGTGTGACGATGATTACATCGGAACCGGAGCAAATACCCGTGACGGCATAAGCGCTTTGCGCGCGATTCGTCAGAAACACTCGGTTGATTGTCGATTGACCGCTTTGACCGGCGACGGCAATAGCGACGTACGTAAGAATTATCGCGAAAATGAATAAAAACACCTGGATTTTCGCGTTACGATGAATTGTCGGCAATATCTTCCTCTTGAATCATGCAAAAGACCTTGGGCAACAAACTAATCGTATCGAAATGAAAATAAAAGCAAAATGAAACAAAGCGCGCGAAATATTAGAATATAAAGAATTGCATATATTGCATGAATTGCAAGAAATAAACTCTCACTTTGTGTGAATAAAAGGAAAAAATACTTTGAGCTTTTTAAAGCTTTATGTATGCTATTTATCTTAAAGCGACTTTCAACGCAGGGGTTTGACGTGCACCAGTCGAAAAACTTGATACTCATAGGCCTGTTTGCGGCGTTTTTTGCAGCGCTGCCGATTATCCAGGGATGTACCTGGGATGAAGAAAACTCCGGAGATGACGGAGGCTTTAGCGGCGGTTCATACGAACTTTCGCCGGGATTGCAACTTCAACTCCATCGCAACGGAAACATGGATTTTCAGCTTGCGCCCGTCAGCGTTCGGGAAATTGCAATCCAAAAAGAAGGGCACGATTTCACGCGATTATTATATCGGCGCTCCGCTTTTACCGGCGAGCGCGGCATGCCGGAAATCCCCTACGTCCATAAACGCTTCGCCATTCCGGTCGGCGCGCAGGTTCATCTGAACGTTCAATACGGAAAATCCCGCATCATCGAAGATGTCCTGCTTTATCCGGTGCAGCCCCCGCAGCCCGACACGAGAGACGGCCTGGAGCCTTTTGCCTTTGAAGAAGTCGCATATGCCGACGACAACGCCGTCTTGCCCGCGCAATTGGCGCATCTCGATGAGGAAATGATCATGCGCGGCGTTCGCTTCGGCGGCGTATGGATCACGAACTATCGTTACCATCCGGCGAAGCGGCAATTGGAAGTTTTCGACGAAGTGGACGTATCAATCGAATTCGAGGGCGGCCGGGACCAATTTTTATCGGATCCGTGCCTGGCCGCCGACAGCTTCAAGCACATCTATCAAAGCGCTTTCGTCAACGCTCCGAAACTTGATATTGAAAAGGAAAAGACGCAGTGCGGCTCATCGAGGGCGGGCGCTCCCGACTCGTTTTACGGCGCGGAATTTCTAATCATCACGCATGCCGATTTCCTCGATGCCGCCAATACGCTTGCCGACTGGAAAATCAAAACCGGCATCGACACGGAAGTCAGAACGACGGCCCAAACAGGAACCGACAGCGCCTCAATTCAGTCCTTCATACAGGTCGCTTACGATTCCTGGAATCCGGCGCCGCAATGGGTGATGTTTTTGGGAGATGCTGATTATGTAGCGCCGATTTACGGCATTGAGCATCCTTACTCGGGTTACAGCGGCGATTGTCAGATCGCCGCGGATCAGAAATACGCCACGGTCGACGGAACGGATTACATCCCGGACATTGCTCACGGGCGCATACCCGTCGACACTCTCGCGGAAGCCAACGACCGAATCGCCAAAATCATCGCTTATGAAAACAATCCTCCGGACAACGATTCATTTTATCTGTCAACGACGCATGCCGCGTATTTTCAGGATATTGCCGACGACGAAGCCGCGGACGGCGAGGCCGCGAGGCGATTTTGCCTGACTAACGAAGAAGCGTACCAATATTTCACCAACGTCGAAACGAGCCTTGGATACACCGCGCAGCGCATCTATCAGGCGGAAGCGGAAATTACGCCTCTTTATTGGAATCAAAGTTCCTATGACTGGTTCGCGAGTTGGTGGAGCGGCACACTGGGTTTATCAACCTACAATCTGCCTGACGAACTATTAAGAGCGAATGGATTTGCATGGGACGGCGACGAGGCGGATATCAGCGCCGCCGTGAATACCGGAACATTCCTATTAATGCATAGAGATCACGGCAGCCGAAACGGTTGGGCCGAGCCTTATTTCAGATCTTCGGATGTCGATGCTCTGACAAACGGCGCACTTCTACCCGTCGTGTTTTCCATCAACTGCGAGACGGGTTGGTTCGACACGGAAACGGACGATGCATTCGCTTGTTCCAAGACCGGGACAACCTTCAGCGAACGCTGGTTTACCAACACGAACGGCGGCGCCGTGGGAGTCATCGGCGCGACGCGAGTCAGTTACTCGGGTCTTAATGACAAGCTGATCTGGGGCTGGCTGGACGCCCTTTATCCAGGATATGATCCGGCTTACCCGTCCGCCGTCGCCAGCAACGAGGACCCGGATTTTCGTATGGGCGATGTCGTGAACTACGGCAAGATTTATATGGGTGAAAATTACAGTTCCTCTCTCGAACAACTGGCGTTCGAGGAATTCCTGTGGTTCGGCGATCCGACGACGCGAATCTGGACCCAAGTCCCAGGCGACATGGTCGTATCCCACGATGCAACAGTCGACGCCATGGCCACCAGTTTTACGGTCAACGTGGATCAGGACGACGCATTGGTCAGTCTGACGCAGGAAGGTTATATTCTCGGCACCGCGACATCCTCCGGCGGTTCGGCCACGGTGAACTTCACGCAGATCATCAGCTCGAATGACATGAACGTCGTTGTGACGAAGCATAACTACATCCCTTACCAGGGAACCGTCAGCGTCGACGGCACTCCGCCAAGCACGACCACGCCGCCGACCACGACAACGACCACGACAACGACGACCACAACATCAACGACGACGACAACCATTCCCGAATGCATTACGGAAACCGAAGAAGACCTCATCGAAGACGACGGCGGTTTCACGGGCGGCGTTGGCACTGGGGGGGATGGTTGGTATTTGGCTGTATGCATTACGCCTGATCACTATCCGTCCTATATCAGTGAACTTAGCGTGCAGTTCTCTTCCGAGACCGGCAACACGTTCAAGTATCATGTCTTGACTGATCCAGACGGCAACGGTCCTCCAGATGGCGCTTCCTTATATACTTCGTCCATTCAAACAGTCACTGCCGGAGAATGGTTGACGCATAATGTCCGAGGGGTGGGTTTGGAGCCGATTACCACGGGATCCTGGTGCATGGCCGTCGAAATTGTCAGCGGGGGTAGTTACGTCGCTTCCGATACTGACAACAATTCGGGACATACATGGTTTGGCGCTCCGGGCTCATGGGCCAATATACAAACATTCGGCATCAATCGTAATGGCGCGCTCAGGGGCGTTGATGTCTATTGTAGTGAGGCGGTTACGACCACGACCACAACAAGCACAACCGCGCCGACGACCACGACGACGCAAGCGCCGACAACAACCACGACCCAAGCGCCGACAACTACGACGACGCAGTCGCCGACAACCACAACGACGCAAGCGCCGACAACCACAACGACGCAAGCGCCCACAACGACAACAACACAAGCTCCTACTACTACGACAACTCAGGCGCCAACGACTACAACGACGCAGGCGCCGACAACTACAACAACGCAGGCGCCGACAACCACAACGACGCAAGCGCCAACGACGACAACTACGCAGGCGCCAACCACTACGACAACTCAGGCTCCAACAACCACAACGACGCAAGCGCCGACCACTACAACAACACAAGCGCCGACAACCACGACAACGCAGGCGCCAACGACAACTACGACGCAAGCGCCGACGACCACGACAACGCAGGCGCCGACAACTACAACAACGCAGGCGCCAACGACCACGACAACGCAGGCGCCGACCACCACAACGACGCAGGCGCCGACCACCACAACGACGCAAGCGCCGACCACCACAACGACGCAAGCGCCGACGACCACAACGACGCAAGCGCCGACGACCACGACAACGCAGGCGGCGACGACCACGACGACGCAAGCGCCGACAACCACGACAACGCAGGCGCCAACGACAACTACGACGCAAGCGCCGACAACGACTACGACGATTGATACGACAACCACTACCGTTGATACGACAACTACAACAACCGTTGAGACGACCACGACGACGACAATTGATACAACCACTACAACCGTAGAAACGACGACTTCGTCTACGACCACGACGATGCCGGATAACGTGATATATGAAGAATCCGTCGGCGGCGCGGTGCTGACGGATAATTACTGCGCGACGCTCATGACTGAAGATGTGATCAACATTGCGGAAGACGAGTACATTCTCGACGTGGACGTGGGCATTCTCGTGGATCACACTTACAGAGGCGACCTGCTCATTGAACTGGCGTCGCCTGGCGGCACGGAAATCGTCCTGTATAACGACAGGGCCACCGAGTATGGAGATGCGGCGGACAACCTTTACGGAACGTTCGACCAGCAGTCGCCGAATATTCCATGCAACGGAGTCGACGATACCGACCAAGCTTACGACAACAGAGACTTTGCGCCCTATGATTCCGATGAACTAATCCTCACGCTGGATGACTTTATCGGTGAATATTCGCAGGGCGACTGGACGCTTTCCATCTGCGACCGAAAGGACGGCGACCTCGGCGAATTGGTATCATGGGCTCTATGGATAACGTATGACACGGGTATCACGACAACCACTACCGTGGCTCCGACAACAACCACCACGACGACCATACCCGGAGACGACGACGTGGACGATGACGTGGACGACGACCTTGACGACGATATCAATGACGACATTAATGACGACATCAACGATGATATCGATGACGACATCAACGACGATTTGGATGACGATGCGGATGCCGATGACGACGATCTCGGCGCTCCCTCATCCAGTGACGAGGACGATGACGACGGCGGAGGCTGTTGCGGATGAAAATGAAGTAAGCTTTTAATCAATAAAAACAACGCATTACGCCGGCCGTTCGGCCGGCGTTATATGTTTTACAGGTTCTTTTCATGATGAAGTACGGTAATCCTCGAAGAACCATTTTAAAGCTTTTTGAAAATTAAATACCGTTAAAAGTGATTATAGGCGTCAAGACACCTATGGAAATTTATAAAAAAATGCTAAATTCCTTTACAACTGTTGTTTGTTGCGATCAAAAGCGGTCGTGTTGTACAAATGAATAATATTCAGGGGCTTAAGTCTTTTAGGAGGCGTAAGTATGCGTAATCGCATATCTTTTAGACTGTTTTTCATTATTTTCACCGGCGTGACCTTGGCGCTTTGCCTGCAAGGTTGTGGCTGTGTTTCTGATTCCGACACGGTTTATTCCAAGAAATCCAGTGATAATAATGAGTCACCGGAAAATTCAGGAGCCAGCTTTCAAGAAAAGCTTCTTCCAGGCTCAGAGCAGTTAAAAGATGAAAGCGGGGCTTCAGACGTTTCTAATGATGAAGCAATTATAATCGGCGGCGAGAATTCCTGGTACGATCCTATTGCGTCATCAGATTCAAACAGTATCCAAACCCAAAATACTCAAAACGGTGTTGTTGATAAGGAGTTGGAACGTATTCGTCAGGCTATACGCAAAAAAGGCGCGCACTGGATTGCCGACGCGAATGATGTATGGCGGAGAAGTCCTGAAGAACGTCGTCTTCTTTCCGGAGCCGGTATGCCACAGGTGTCCACGAATGATCTCCATTATTCAGTTGATTCTTCCTTCAAGGCTCCCGAGGAACTGGACTGGAGAAATTATAACGGCAACAACTATGTGACGCCGGTACGAAATCAATCTTCATGCGGAAGTTGCTGGGCTTTCGGTGCTGTCGCTGTCAGCGAGGCCAAGGACGCTGTTGTTCAAAATAAAGTCGATCCGATGACGGATTTCAGTGAACAGCATATACTGTCATGTTCCGGAGCGGGAAATTGTGAAGACGGAGGTTCACACTCCGGCGCCTTGTCCTATATACGCGACTCCGGAGTTCCGGACGATGATTGTTTTCCCTATATTGCTGAAAATTCAACATGCGACAACACCTGTTCAGACTGGGAATCGAGAGTCTTTCAAATCGAAAGCTGGAGTTGGGTGACCACGACCGATTGCGACCTGACTGAAAACCCGGAGCATATCGAAACGATAAAAAACGCCTTAATGGAAGGTCCTCTCGTTACGCGAATGGTCGTATACGAGGATTTTCACTCTTACAGCGGCGGTGTCTATGAATACGCTACAGGAGCTGAAGAGGGAGGGCATATCATCCTGCTCATCGGATGGGATGACGCCCTGGAGTGCTGGATCGCCAAAAACAGTTGGGGAAGTAATTGGGGTGATGGCGGGTATTTCTATATAAAATGGGGGCAAGTCGGATTTGGTTGCTGGACGATAGCTGTGGAGGTGGCGTCCGATCCATACGATTGCTACATAGACGGCCTAGCTTATGACAACGGAGATCTCAATCCCGACAATTCATGTCAGCACTGCGATTCCACTACATCAACCACGGAGTGGACAAATCTTACAGGGACAAGTTGTGACGATAGTATTTTCTGCAACGGCGTTGACACATGTACGGACGGCGTTTGCGGACATGCCGGCGATCCCTGTGTCTTGCCCGAAATTTGCGACGAGGTGAACGATTTTTGCCAAACCGACTGTGATTGTGTCATGGACGGGGAATGTTATCAGCAAGATGATGCCAATCCGTCCGATCCTTGCCTGAGCTGCGATTCATTTTATTCAACGACAGAATGGAAAGACGACCGAAGCGAAGAGAGTTATATAGAAGATGACGGAACGGCTAATTCCAGCTTTGCTTATGGTGGCCCCGTCCCTTTCGTGACTTGCTTCACGCCGACTCAATACCCGTCTTATCTATCCGAAATATCGGTTAATCTCAGCGCTGGAAGCCCGGCGACTCCCATCAGGTTTACAGCTTATACTGATTCGGACGGCACAGGCCCACCAAGCAGTTCTGCATTGTGGACTTCCGATCAGGTCGGCAGTCCCGTCACAGGCTGGAATACATTTGATACTACAGATGAGAGTATTTACGATCAACCGATTACTGAAGGCTCTTGGTGCATCGGAATGGTTTTCCAGTCGGGAGACAGCTACAATTACTTGCGGCGCGACACGACCGCAACTACGGGACACACGTGGATTTACAACGGAGGCGCCTGGTACAGCGATACGGATATCGGATATCCGGCAACATACTTCATTCGAGGCAAAGCTAGATACTGCACTGTAACGACAACTACAACCACGACGTCAACACAGCCGCCGACTACCACCACCACGACTACGCAAGCGCCGACAACGACGACATCAACCACAACGACCACAACACTGCAGCCCACAACGACAACAACGACACAAGCGCCCACAACGACAACGACAACTTCAACGACAACCACCTCAACGACGATCATAACGACGACTTCGACGACTTCGACAACGATTGCCGTCGACTGTTATCGCGATGCGGACCATGATGGTTACGGCGATCCCGCCGTCACGCAAGAATTCGCCGGCGCATGCGATTACGGATGGGTTGAAAACAATAGCGACTGTGACGATACGAACATTTTCCGCTATCCCGGCGCCTTCGACTTTCCCGATGACGGCGTCGACCAGGATTGCGACGGATCGGATACGACGGCTTCCGACGATGTTGGCGTATTCGTCGCGGCGCCGCCTTACGGCGACGATCTCAATCCCGGCACGATGGTCGAACCGCTGGCGACGATCGGCGCCGGCGTCGCCACCGCTGAGTTGGTGGATAAATCCGTATTCGTCGCGCAGGGCACATATGAGGAAAGCGTGGCGACAACCGTCTCCATATTCGGCGGATACGATCCGGCGAGTTGGATTCGCGATATCGAAATGTATGAGAGCATCGTCAACGGAACCACCATCAGCACATTTACGCTGAATCAGGATTCCGAATATCCAAGCCGCTATACGGCGCTTCAGGGATTCACGGTCAATAACGATGTCGTTGCTTCACTAGGCGTCGTGCGCGTGCCGGAAAATGCTCACGGTGTAATCGCAGACTGTTCCATCACCTCGGGCGCGGAAAGCGGCAGCCCATATTCCATAAAAGTATTGACGGGAGCGTATGGTGAACTTTACAGAAACAAAGTTTGGGCGGGAACCGGCAGTTATCCCGAGGCTCTGTTCGGAACCGGCGCTGAATACATCAAGGCCGTCGACAATGAATTTTACGGGGGCTTGGCCAACTATAACAGCGATTCTCATGCCGATACGGTAGCCCTAACTAACGTCGTCGATGCACTTCTGATCAATAACATCATCATCGGCGGTGAATCCCCTCTGGCATACGGCGCTTCCGTGCTTATTAACGCAACATCTACGACTTCAAATGTGACTTTAATCAACAATGTGATCAGCGGCGGTTCCGCTTTAAGCAGCCATCACGGCGTCAACTCGATGTATGAGGCTCATGTCACACTTGCCAATAACATCATCGACGGCGGTGATTCGACGAATTACATTGCCAGCGCCGTATACAAAGCCAATACAACCCCTTCGCCCTCGTATACCCTCTACAATAACAACCTCTGGGGCGAAAACACGGACTCCCTGGTTACCAGCATTGGGACTTTCAATGATCTGGCGGATGTCAATGGTTGCGTGTGGGGGGGATGCGCGGACGCATCGGGAAACATCAGTGAAGATCCCTTATATGCCGATAAGGATAACGGTGATTATCACCTGACACAAAGCAGTCCGTGCGTGGATTACGGAATCGATCCGACGGATTGGCAGCCTTTCGGCGCCGTCCATTACGACATGGACGAGCAGGACCGCCCGAACGAGACGACATGGGACATCGGCGCCGATGAATTTTATCCCACGACGACAACCACAACGTCGACAACAACGACTTCAACGACGACCACAACAACTACCACTACTTCAACATCGACAACAGTCGAGCCGACGACTACGACGACCACAACCCAGCTCCCGACGACCACCACGACCACAACCCAGATCCCGACCACAACGACCACAACACAGCTCCCGACAACAACCACATCAACGTCGACGACCACCGTTGCGCCTACGACAACTTCAACGACGACAACCACCGTCGCGCCTACGACGACCACAACAACGACATCCACGACGACGACGTCGGTTACAACAACCTCAACGACCACGACAACCGAACCTCTGCCGACAACCACCACGACGACAACGACAACTTCGACGACATCGACCACGCGGCCGCCGCACTGCGAGTTTGTCGTCAACACATACCTCACGGGCAATCAGTACAACGCGGATATCTGTTACGACGGAAACGGCGATTTCGTCGTTGTCTGGGAATCCGACGGACAGGACGGAGACGGCTTCGGAATATACGGCCAGAAGTTCGATTACGACGCCGAGCCCATCGGCGATGAATTTATCGTCAATACCACTCAAACCGGAGACCAGCGATATCCCGCAATCGCCTGCGGGTATGATGACGCGTCATTTGTCGTGACCTGGCAAGGGCCGGATGCGTCGGGGCAGGGCGTCTACGCACAGCGATACGATTCGGGCGGCGAAGCGACAGGCGCAGAATTTCCTGTCAACGATACGACGGCGAACGATCAGACTGATCCGGATATCGCAATCGGAAGCGACGGCAATATCCTTATTGCATGGACATCCTTTTACCAGGGTTCCGACGCCGAATATGGGATCGTGGCCAGAACCTTCAACAGTTCCGGCGTTGCCCTGACGGGCGAATTCCAGGTCAATACTTTCACCACAAACTGGCAATATCTCCCGGCGGTCGCCGCCAATGACAGCGGCGCTTTCGTCATTGTCTGGGCGTCGGCGGGCCAGGAAAACAACTACGGAATCTACGGCCAGCTTTACGATTTCAGCACCGGTCCGGTGGGTTCCGAATTCCACGCCAATACCTACGAGACAGGTTCCCAGTCCTATCCCGACGTGGCCATGGATTCGACCGGCGCCTTCGTCGTGGTTTGGGAATCCGACGGGCAGGATGAAGATCTAACGGGAATTTTCGGACAGCGCTTTGACAGCAGCGGCTCCCCGGCGGGATCGGAATTCCCGGTCAATTCCTGGACCGACAATATTCAGCAAAGACCGGCCGTATCGGTAGGCCCCAATGATGAATTTTCCGTCGCCTGGGCGTCCATGTCCCAGGATGGAAGCAATTACGGCGTATTCGGGCAAGCCTATGACAGCGCGGGCAGCGAAATTAATGACGAATTCCGAATGAACACGACGGTACTGAACAGTCAAAGCAACCCGGCGATGGCGTTCAGTCCCGACGGAGAATTGACCGCCGTCTGGACAAATTACACGGCCAGCGTCGCTTATAATGACGTGTTCGGGCAGATATTCACCGGATCGGAACCATACTGCTCGCCGTTCACGACGACAACCACCACTACAACGTCGACGACAACGACCACGACCTCGACGACAACGACTTCCACAACCACAAGCACCGCACCGCCGACAACGACGACCACGACCACAACCACGACGACTTCAACGACGACAACGGTTGAGCCGACGACCACCACGACAACGCAGGCCCCGACGACGACCAGTACGACAACGACGACTGCACCGACGACTACAACGACGACGCAAGAGCCGACGACGAGTACAACCTCTACAACAATGGCGCCTACGACGACTTCTTCAACAACTACCGAACCGTCCACTACCACGACTACGTCAACATCTAGCACAACGACGACAACGTACGACGGTTCCGTGGATTGTGAATTCCAGGCCAATACTTACACAAACTTAGACCAGGAAGATTCTCACGTCGCCCTCGGGCCGGACGGTCAGTTTATCGTAACGTGGAGTTCCGAAGGGCAGGACGGAGACCTGCGAGGAGTGTATGCCCGGAGATACAACGACACGGGGCTGCCTATTGGAAGCGAGTTCCAGGTCAACACCGTCACCGATGATTTACAGTATGAATCTGCCGTGGCCATGGGCTCAGACGGGAGTTTTGTCATTAGCTGGTCGTCCAGGCACGAGGCATATTCTCATCGCGTGTGGGCCAGAATATTTGATAACGAAGGCAATCCCGTCGGAGATGATTTTCAGTTTCCGACGTGGTCGACTTCAAATACCCGTTACTCGGATATCGCCATGGACGATGTCGGGAATTTCGTCATCGTTGTCGATGGGCAAAACTCGTCGGACGATCTGTGGAGAGTAGGAAAGCAGCTTTACGACAGTGATGGAAATACTGTCGGCGGGACATCATATTTCCCGACGACGGGAACCATCAGTACAAATCATCCTTCCGTGGCTATGAGTATAGACGGCGACTTCGCCGTCGCCTGGCAGAAGATGGAAGAATCGGGACTCTGGAACGTCAACGCTACGTTCTTCGATGAAACCGGAGCCAGCATGGCTGGTCCCGTCCAGGTCAATACATTCGATAATAACTGGCAAAGGTATCCGGATGTCGCCGTCGACGATGCGGGAAACTACGTCATTGTTTGGCAATCCCTGTATCAGGACGGAAGTATGGAAGGTATTTACGGACAGAGATACGATTTCGCCGGCACGACGATCGGCGGTGAATTCCAGCTCAACGATTATTATGAGGAGATTCAGGAATTCCCGGCAGTAGACATGACTCCGGACGGTGATTTCGTTGCTGCGTGGACTTCGGAATTGCAGGACGGAAGCTTGAACAGCGTGTACGGACGCAGATTCAATTTCGATGGTGCGCCAAAGGGCGATGAATACGCCGGAAACGTGTACACTGATGGAAGCCAGGAAATTCCGGATATTGCCGTGGACGGCATCGGAAACTTCGTCGTTGTTTGGCAATCCGACGGACAGGATGGAAGCGGTTACGGCGTTTACGGCAGGAGATTCGATGATAACGCCAATGTCCTGTGCCCCGGTGAATCGTGGCCTTCGACTATAACCACGACCACTACGACGACCGCGCCTCCGACCACAACGACAACATCTTCTACAACAAGTACATCGACAACGACCAGCACGACCACAACAACCGCACCTGCAACGACGACCACGACAACGGCGCCTACGACAACCAGCACGACATCAACAACAGTCGCGCCTACAACAACCACGACGACTACTTCCACGAGCACCACGACTTCCTCGACAACATCCACAAGCACCACAACAACAAGTACGACCACTACAACCGAGCCTCCGACGACGACAACTACAACCACTACGACGACTTCCACGACCACGACGACAATGTCGGATCGTTGCGAATTTGTCGTGAATGAAACGACGGACGGCTCTCAGCATTATCCGGCCGTGGGATTAAGCGAAAACGGCAATATCATAATCGGCTGGTCCGCCGACACGCAGGACGGAGACAGTTACGGCATTTTCGGCAGAAGCTATGATTATTATCTCCAACCGCTGACCGGCGAAACTCTCTGGAATTCCTATACGACCAACACACAGTGGTTCCCGGAAATTGCGGTCGATCCTTCGGGAAATGCCATCGCCGTCTGGGAATCCTACGGGCAGGACGGCAGCAACTACGGAATATACGGCCGACTCCTCGACTCCACGGGAAATCCGGCGGGAGGCGAATTCCAGGTCAACACGACTACGGATTACGTCCAGCGAGAGCCTGCTTTGGATACGGATGCATACGGCAATTTCGTCGTCGTCTGGCATACCATCGTTCACGATGGCGATGGCACCGGCGTATTTGGACAACGCCTCGACTCTTCAGGAGCCGGATTAGGCGAAGAATTTCTCGTCAATACCACAATTCTCGGTAACCAGGAGGACGCCGACGTGGCGGTGAGCGACACAGGAGATTTCATCGTTACCTGGACCAGTGAAAACGTTGACGGAGACGAAAGAGCCATTTGTGCCCAAAGATATGACGCAAACGGAGATGCTGTGGGGTTGGAAACTCGCATCAATACTACTACGGATGGTAACCAGACTAGTTCAACGATTGCTATGGACGCTGCGGGCAACTTTGCCGTCGCCTGGGTATGTTACGATGTGAATTTATATACATCTAATATCATGGCGCAACTCTTCGATTCCTCGATGAATCCTGTTGGCGGCGAGTTCACGGTCAACACGTATACAACGGGCAAGCAAACCAATCCTGAAGCGGCCATGACTCCTGGCGGCAATTTCGTCATCACATGGCAGTCGACTTCTCAGGACGGAAATATCGAAGGAGTGTACGGACAACAGTACGAAACAAATGGGACGCCGCGCGGAGACGAATTCCGGGTCAATGACTATACTTATGGAAACCAGTGGTATCAAAAAGTCGATATGGACGGCGACGGCAAATTCATCGTTGCCTGGGCTTCGGAACTGCAAGACGGCGATAGCTGGGGTATCGTCGCGCAAATGTTCGATGCGGACGGGTTGCCATATTGTCCCGTAGCGCCTACGACGACAACGACTATAACCACGACTTCGACGACGACAACGCAAGAGACGACCACCACCACAACGTCTACGACAACGACCGCGCCGTCGACTACAACAACAACGACACAGTTGCCAACGACAACAACTGTACCGCCGACTACGACAACATCGAGCACTCAGTTGCCGACTACGACGACAACCACAACGACGACAAGCACGACCACGACGACGCAATGTCTGCCGCCGAATGCGCCTCTGGCATTCGACGCGCATGCTCTCGGTCAGGATGTTATCGAGTTGACCTGGGTTGACGACAGCGATAGCGAGACAGGCTACATTGTTGAGGAAGAAATCGACATAGCCGGCAATCCTACATGGCAGGTTATTGAAGAGCTGCCCATGGATACGCAGTCGTGGCTCCATGAGGATCTCGAATGTGGAACCATGCATAACTATCGAGTATACGCGTACAACGACTGCGGGGATTCGGAAATCGCCGGTCCCACGCAGGAGATGACGGATCCTTGCCCGACGACGACTACAACCAGCACGACGACAACATCCACGACGACCACGACGACGGCTCCGCCAACAACCACGACAACGACGACGACTACGACAGCGCCGCCGACGACAACATCAACTTCCACAAGCACTTCGACATCGACAACAACAACTGCGCCGCCGACCACGACGACGACAAGCACAACAACAACGCAGCCGCCCACCACGACGACAACGTCAACTACGACAACGTCAACTACGACAACATCGTCTACGACGACCAGTTCCACGACGACATCAAGTTCAACAACCACAAGTACGACGACCACAACGGCGCCGCCGACTACGACGACAACCACAACGACGACAAGCACGACCACGACGACGCAATGTCTGCCGCCGAACATGCCCCTGGCATTCGACGCGCAGGCTCTTGGTCAGGATGTCATAGAACTGACTTGGATTGACGACAGTGATTTTGAGACGGGCTACATTGTCGAAGAGGAAATCGACATAGCCGGCAATCCTACATGGCAGGTTATTGAAGAGCTGCCCATGGATACGCAGTCGTGGCTCCATGAGGATCTCGAATGTGGAACCATGCATAACTATCGAGTATACGCGTACAACGACTGCGGGGATTCGGAAATCGCCGGTCCCACGCAGGAGATGACGGATCCTTGCCCGACGACGACTACAACCAGCACGACGACAACATCCACGACGACCACGACGACGGCTCCGCCAACAACCACGACAACGACGACGACTACGACAGCGCCGCCGACGACAACATCGTCTACGATGACCAGTTCCACGACGACATCAAGTTCAACAACCACAAGTACGACGACCACAACGGCGCCGCCGACTACGACGACAACCACAACGACGACAAGCACGACCACGACGACGCAATGTCTGCCGCCGAATGCGCCTCTGGCTTTTGATGTACAGGCTCTCGGCCCGGATGTCATAGAACTGACCTGGGTTGACGACAGCGATAGCGAGACAGGCTACATTGTCGAAGAGGAAATCGACATAGCCGGCAATCCTACATGGCAGGTTATTGAAGAACTGCCCATGGATACGGAATCGTGGCTCCATGAGGATCTGGATTGCGGCAGCAGCCACAACTATAGGATTTATGCGTATAACGACTGCGGGGATTCGGAAATCGCCGGTCCCATGCAGGAGATGACGGATCCTTGCCCGACGACGACTACAACCAGCACGACGACAACATCCACGACGACCACGACGACAACTCCGCCAACAACCACGACAAGTACGACGACAACATCCACGACGACCACGACGACGGCTCCGCCAACAACCACGACAACGACTAGCACGACGACAACGCAGCCGCCGACCACGACGACGGCTCCGCCAACAACCACGACAACTACAACGACGACAGCGCCGCCGACGACAACATCAACTTCCACAAGCACTTCGACATCGACAACAACAACAACGCCGCCGACCACGACGACGACAAGCACAACAACAACGCAGCCGCCCACCACGACGACAACGTCAACTACGACAACGTCAACTACGACAACATCGTCTACGACGACCAGTTCCACGACGACATCAAGTTCAACAACCACAAGTACGACGACCACAACGGCGCCGCCGACTACGACGACAACCACAACGACGACAAGCACGACCACGACGACGCAATGTCTGCCGCCGAACATGCCCCTGGCATTCGACGCGCAGGCTCTTGGTCAGGATGTCATAGAACTGACTTGGATTGACGACAGTGATTTTGAGACGGGCTACATTGTCGAAGAGGAAATCGACGTCGCCGGCAATCCTACATGGCAGGTTATTGAAGAACTGCCCATGGATACGGAATCGTGGCTCCATGAGGATCTGGATTGCGGCAGCAGCCACAACTATAGGATTTATGCGTATAACGACTGCGGGGATTCGGAAATCGCCGGTCCCACGCAGGAGATGACGGATCCTTGCCCGACCACAACCACGACAAGTACGACGACAACTTCGACTACGACGACAACCGCGCCGCCGACTACGACAACAACGACGACCACCACGACTACGGCTTTGCCGACCACGACGACGACCACCACGACCATTGCACCGACCACTACGGTTCCGACGACAACCACCACTACGACGACAAGTACGACGACCACAACAACTACCACGACGCTTGAGACATCGACGACAATCATGACAACCACAACCACAACCACAACAGTTACGTATCTGATCATCGAAGAATCGGACCCAAACTACGCAATTCCGGATGATCAATGCATGAGCCTGCACGAGGATTATATCGAAGTCAGGGACGGCGCGACGATAATCGACATCAATGTCGGCCTCCTGATCAAACACACTTATCGCGGCGACATGCTTGTCAGCGTCATTTCCCCCGAAGGCACGGAAGTTGTCTTGTATAACGACACCGAAAACCCGGGCGGCGACAACGCGGAGAACATCTTCGGAACATTCGATTCGGATGTGACGACGCCGATTAACAACGGCGTGGACGATCTCGTTCCTTCATACGATAACCGTTCATTCCCCCCGCTGAATTCGGCGGATCCGCTGGGCTCGCTGGACGATTTCGACGGGGAGAACTCGGAGGGAACCTGGACTCTGGCCATGTGCGACAAAAAGGCCGGCGATACGGGAACATTGCAGTCCTGGGCTGTGTTTATCAGCGGTGAAATGATTACCACAACCACGGTGATCACGACGACGACGACAACGACGACAACCGACGATATCGATGACGATACGGACGATGATATAAACGACGATATCAATGACGACATCAACGACGATATCGACGACGATACGGCTTCGCCTGCCGATGACGACATGTATAACGACGACGATGACGACGAGTACTACGATCCCGACAGAGGGGTGGACTCGGAAAACGATGAGGGAACATGCTGCAGCACATGATGTCATTAAAGCGCTGTCGCTGAATGAAAAAATACAGGACGGATTTATTGAAATCGCCGAACGCAATGTTCATTGCGGGGACTGTTCAATTTCATCAGCTTATCGTATAAAACTCGGACTTGGCGCCACTTGAGGAGTTGATTTTGAATCCGGCGCATAATTATACAGGCGCGTCAATAACGGAGAAGAAAATGAGTTCCGCTTCCCGCTACGCACTCATCATCGCGACCATCCTGGTCTTCGCCGCGGTTTCAAGCGCGAACGCGGAGGTTCTTACCCTGGAAAAAGCCGTTTCGCTGGCCATGGAAAACAATCGTTCGCTCAATGCTCAGAAATATAACGAATCGGCGGCGAAATGGGGCCAGGCCGAAAGCGTCAGCGCTTACTTGCCGAAAGTGTACTTCAAAAGCTCGGCAACCCGCATCGATCCGGACACGCTGGAAGAGATTGAAGACGCCTATGATGAAACGAAAAAATTATATAATAGCTTCGGAATGGATACTTCCGAACTGGAGCCCTCCGGTTGGAAGGATACTTACTCGTCATATGTTCAGGTCGTTCAGCCGATCTTCAACGGAGGGGCGGAAATTGCGGGAATACACGCCGCGACCATGGAAAAACGAAGGCAGGTTCATCACACGCAGGATATGACGGCGGCGACGGTCAACGAAGTCAAACAGGCTTATTACCAGGCTCAAAGGGCATTTTCGCTTGAAGACACGAGCCGTGAGGCCCTTGAGCTTGCGAAGGAAACCTTGAAACTGACCAAGGCCCGATATGAGGTGGGACAAGTCAGCAAAGCCGAAGTTCTGCGTTGGGAAAGCCAGGTCGCGCAGGTGGAAGGCGACCTGATCGAGGCGTCGAACACAATGCGTTTGGCGAGACTTAGCATGAACATGGTTATCGGCGCCGAATTAACCCAAACCTGGGATTTTCCACCGACGAACCTGGACGCGGAACCGGGGATGGGGAAACCGTTGAAGACATTGACGGAATTTCCTGATTTCTCTCAATACTCCGCCCATCCCAGCATCAAGGAAATGGACGACACGGTCGGACTTTCAAAAAGCGAGCGGCTTGGATCGATTTCCAACGTTTTGCCGAGTTTGAACTTCGTTTTCAATTATAACTGGGAATCCAACGATACGCTGGAACTGGACGGCGATGAAAGCTGGACGGCGACCCTGAGCCTGGAAATACCCATATTCCAAAGCCTCGGAGGCGCATTCGGCATCATGGGTTCGCAGCGCAAGGTCCAGGCCTCCCGGCTTCAGCGCGACGAGTACAGGCGCTCATTCCTCACCAGGGCCTACTCGGCGCAGCTCAATAAAAGATCCGCGGCGCAAAGGGTCAAAGCCGCCAGGTCCGAACTCGCATTCGCCGATGAAAACATGAAGATCGTCAAGGAAAGGGAAATCCTCGGCGCCGCCACGAATCTTGATTTGCTCGACGCGCAATTCAGCTACATTCAAGCCAAAACCCGTCTGGTTTCCGCCTTGGCCGATTTGCTCATCGCCACCGCCGAGTACGATTACATCGCCACGCAGTAAAAGGGTGGATATCGGCCCTGCAACTAAATGTAGTTGCAAGACATTCCTTTCACACCCGAGGGCGGGTGTGCCACACATGACGTGCCCGGGCGAAAGGTGCATGGCTTCGGCCCTGTAGACGTGTGTGGCACAGCGCGGCCCTTCGGCCGCAACCAAAAGGAATTTTTAAACCGAAGTTCCCCCAAGTAAAATGGCGTAAGTCTTTGATATTGGTTCGGAAACGTTTCGATGGAAATTCCCGTTACTGGCTACAGCCCCAGCAGGTCGAAAGCTTTTCGTTGCAGGGGCGTCGGTTCGGTGAGTTGTTCGAAGGTCGGCGCATCGGGCCGGGATTTGATTTTGCAGCGGCATTTGCAGCGCGTTCCCAGGGCGGCCAGCAGCGTGTCGAAGCTGTGCACGGGCAGACCGTCGTCCGTGGCGCGGCGGGCCTTCTAGTGTGGGCTTTCTGCTCGAAGCCAAAGGGGGCAAAGCAGTGGGGCTAAGGGGAAGATCGCCGATGTCGGCGTATCGCGTGGTGGCATCCGTGCGGTCGTGTACGCACGGGTCTCGTCCCGTGAGCAGGCCGAGGGCTACTCCCTGGATGCCCAAGTGAAACTCCTTGATACCTACGCCAAGGATCGTGGCCTCGCCGTTCCACCGGATCACCGGTTCCTTGAGATCGAGTCCGCCGGTCGTACCGGTCGTGAACGGTTCTCTGAGATGGTGCGGTTCATCCGGCAGCACAAGACCGTCCGCGATGTGCTCGTGGAGAAAACCGACCGGCTCCTACGAAACCTCGAAGACTGGGTCACCATCGACGACCTCGACGTTCGCATCCACCTCGTAAAAGAAGGCGAGGTCATCAGCCGCGAGAGTTCGTCGCACCAGAAGCTGATCCACGGCATCAAGGTCTTGTTGGCCAAGAACTACCTGGAAAACCTGAGCGAGGAAGTCAAGAAGGGGATGGCCGAGGCCGTCAGTCAGGGTGACTGGCCGCACGACGTGCCGGTGGGCTACCGGCGTGACGCCCTCGGCGTCATTGGGCACGATCCCGACAAGGCTCCGGTGGTCGAGGAAATCTTCCGGCGCGTGGCCCGTGGCGTGTCCCTCGGTTCCATGAAGGAGTGGCTGGAACTCCAGAGCTTCACGGCCACCAAGCGCGGCAAGCGTCCCATCGGCAAGTCCCAAATCGAGAGGATCGTCAAGAACCCGTTTTACGCCGGTCTCATGCGGTGGAAGGGCCGTATCTACCAGGGCAACCACACGCCCATCGTCCCGATGAAGATGTGGGATGCCGCCAACGCATCCTTGGCGTTACCGGACAACCTTCAAGGCAAGCACCGCCCGCCGAAGGAAGGCATGACGTACTGGGGCATCATCCGATGTAAGAAGTGCGGTTGCGCGGTGGTAGGAGAAACTAAGAAGGGTGGCCGTTGGACGTACTACCGCTGCACCCACGGCAAGGGCAACTGCGACCAGGGCTACGTCCGCGCCGAGGTACTCGACGAGCAGTTCAAGGAGATCGTGACGAGGGTGAAGGTGGACGACGAACTGATCTCATGGATCAAACGCGGACTCCAAGAATCACTCGACGACGAAACCGCATACCACCGTGATTCTGTCGCCGAACTAAGCAAGCAACTCGACCAGATCAAGCTCTGGAAGAATAAGGTTTACGAGGATCGTTTGGAGGGCACCTTGGCCAAAGATTTCTGGGTGCAGAAAATGAACGAACTACAGTTTGAAGAAGCCCGCATCATCTCCGAGATCGAGGCCCACAAGACCGCCGACACCAGATATATGGTACAGGGCACGTGTACTCTCGAACTCGCCCAACGTGCCGATAACCTTTGGGAATCTCTCCCTGCGCCGGAAAAGCGCCAGATGCTCGAAATACTACTCTCGAACTCCCTTCTCCTCGATGGAAGGGTCACGGCGGCGTACAGGCAACCTTTTGATTTGTTAGTGGAAATGGGGGCCGCGTGGGCACAAAAAAAACCGGGCTCCGATCTCTCGGAGCCTGATTTGCACATGTGGCGGGGTCACCTCGTTGACTTCCGAAGCGCTGCCCGCGAGTACCTGTGGACGCCGGAAACCGAGCACCTCCTGTGCGTGGCGGGAGGGCTGCCATGAAGATACCGGCAAGCCAGCACGCCACGAGGCCCGTCGTATCCCGATCCCGCTGGTACGCCTGTACTGCCCACCCCGCGTTCCACCATTCCGTCGATAAGCATACGGTCCTGGCGCTGCTGGCCCATTCCCAAAAACCGTCGAACCCGCGCCCGCGTGTGGCGCTTTTTTTTCAGACCGCCGTTTTCGTCGGGCGCGTGGCCCGCGTGTTCGCGCAGTACCAGGCCCACCGGTCTTTTACCGGCTTTCACGCAAATCCCTCGACGAGGCGGCACCGCATCACGGTCGGACACCGTGATGATACAGACAGATCAAGGAGGCAGACATGACTTACACCAGCAACGGGAAGCCGAGGGCCGCCCTGTACGCCCGCGTTTCGACATCGGGCAAGGGCCAGGACCCAGCGCTTCAACTGGAAGCCTTACGGCGCGTCGCCGAGCAGCGCGGCTGGCACATCGTCAACGAGTACGTCGATATCGGCGTCAGCGGCAAAAAGGATCACCGACCGGCTTTGGATGACCTGATGGCCGACTGCCACGCCGGTAAGCTCGACGTGGTGGCGGTCTGGAAGTTCGACCGGTTCGGGCGCAGCCTGCGCCACCTGGTCGAGGCCCTGGCCGAGTTCGAGTCCATCGGCGTCGCGTTTGTCAGCGTGACCGAGTCCATCGACAGCGGGTCGCCCATCGGCAAAGCCATGTTCCACATCATCGGCGCTTTGGCTGAATTTGAACACGCCTTGATCCAGGAACGGATCGCCGCCGGTGTAGCGCGGGCAAGGAAGGCCGGAGTGAAGTTCGGCAGGCCGAGGAAGGACGACATCGACATGCCGAGGGTGCGCCGGTTGCTCAAGCACGGCCACTCGCTCCGGTCGATTTCACGGCTTTTGGACGTATCGAGGGGCACCCTCAGATACCGGCTAAAGCAGTCGGGCGAAAACTCGACGGTCTGATCGGCCTTGGGGTGTTCAAAAAGCGCTTGACAAACCTCGGCTCCCAGACCGCCTGAAACGCAGGCTGTAACCACCCACTTTTGACCAGAAAGAAGGCCGCCCCGCTCGGAAAGCGGGGCGACCAAGTGGATAACTGATGGGCACGTTCGGTCTCGCTGACCGAGGCCGTCCTCATTGCCCTATTGAGGTTTACGGAGCATCTCCCACATCACGCGCTCGACAAGTGGGTAGTGCGGCCCTGCCGTGATCCGCGCCTCCTCATCGGGATCGGGAGGCACGAGGTCGCGTGGCTCCTCGATGTCATCAGCGCCAATGGGATCGAACCGACAGCCACGGTCGGGCAAATGCCGGCGGGGGACACCGGAGTTGCACGGACGATACTCCGCAACGGAAGATACTGATAGATCAAGACCTTGCGGGGCCACCGGAGGTTGCGGGGGTGTGGCAGCACCCCCTGCCGCTCCTCCATCCAAGGATGGCCCCGTTCGTCTGACACAAGGGGTTGGAAATACATCCGCGACCTCCGCAACCTCCGCAAAGACATGTTTTTCTTGGACTTCTGACGGCGGAGGTTCCGGCGGGGATGAGGCGGGGGTGTCATCCTTGGCCTCCATGTCGATCAGACGGTATAGGTTGTTCTTTCTTGGAGTTCCCTGAACATCTATAATCATCGGAAGAAGAAAGAACGAAGGATGCTCAATGAGCAAGAAGCAGCGACAACTCGAATCTCAGAAGAAGCAAAGGTCGCGAGAGATCATAGAACAACATGCGTGTCCAATTGGGGAAGCACAGCGGAACGTGTCAACGATAATGAGACACCGTTTTTCATAGTTTAGAGTACACTGTCCTGGTTCCCCGTTTTCGGCGGATTGATCCATACCGCCTCGGGCAGCGCCTGTGGTGTTGGTGTTTTGTTAACGAATCGTTCGGGATGTTTTTCAAGAGCTTCTAAAAGCACTCTCTCTCTTTGCCTGGCCGCCTTCTCCGCACGTCCATAATGGACTGTCTCCGGCGTGTACATGGCGATGCCGCTGTGGCGGTGTTCGTTGTTGTACCAGTGAAAAAAGGTCCGGCAAAAAACCCGTGCATCCTCGATGGACCCGAATCGTTTCGGAAATTCCGGGCGGTATTTCATCGTCTTGAACTGGCTTTCAGAAAATGGATTGTCATTGGACACATGCGGCCTTGAGTGCGTTTTTGTCACGCCCAGATCCGACAACAGCAGCGCGACCGGTTTGGATTTCATCGAGGTTCCACGGTCCGCGTGAAGAGTGAGCTGATCAGGACCGATTCCTTGTCTGGCGCACGTTTGGGAGATGAGCGTTTTCGCCAGCGCCGCGCTCTCGCGATGCGCGATCATCCACCCCACAGTGTATCGGCTGAAAATATCGAGAATCACGTAGAGGTGATAATAACTCCATTTCACCGGCCCTTTCAGCTTGGTGATGTCCCAACTCCAGACTTGATTAGGCGCGGTCGCCAAAAGTTCCGGCTTCGCATAATTGGGATGGCGGCGCTGATTCCGGCGTTCCTTCACTTCTTTCTCCGATTCCAAAATGCGGTGCATGGTGCGTGTACTGCAATGATATTCTCCTTGATCCATTAGGGTTGCGACGATTTCAGCGGGCGCTTTGTCGATGTTTTCCGGCGCGTGAAGAATATCCAAAACCCTTTGCCGTTCCCCGTCGTCCAGCGCTCTTTTCGGCTTCGGACGATGGCGGTGAAGCGCGGGAGAAAGACGCCGATAGTATGTGGCTCGCGGCAAAGACAGAGCGTCGCAGGCCGACGCAACGCCGATGGAGGCTCCGCGCTCATGCACCGCTTGCATCAGGCGCTCCCGTCGTCGTCCGGCCGGTTCAGGGGGATGTCCAGGAGCGCGGCAACTTTTTTTTGGAAGTCGATCACCATTTCGGCCTTCGCCAGCTTTTTTTGCAGCCGGGCGTTGTCGCGACGCAATTGCTCGTTCTCTTTTTTCAACAGCGGGGATGCACCGGGTTTGGGCCCGCGCTTTTTGCCGTTCAGGCCATCCAGAGCGCCCTGATCCCGCAACTGACGCCACTTGCCCAGGTGGGAAGAGTACAGTCCTTCCCGACGCAGCAAGGCGCCGATTTGACCTGGCTCGGCGCAGCGGTCGGCCTCCTGCACGACAGCCAGCTTGTAGGCGGCGGTGAAGCGGCGGCGCTCGGGGCGTTCTGAGACCTCCGGAGAGGGGGGTGCGGGCGACCCGTCGTTTTTGGGGGCTCCGCTCCGTTCCGGCTCGCTTCGCTCGCCTCCACTACGCTGCGCCCCCAAAAACGATCCATCACCGTTTTCTCGTTGCTTATTCATTCGAGTTCTCCTTCACGCCCTCGAATTATACACTAAATTCTCACACAACCATTGTCTCACTCTTATTGGCACAGAGGGCAGTCCGTAATCTTCTCGATCGGAAAACCTCCCACGTCCGCGCTTATTGCTTCGGTGACGAAGGTCTACTGGGACTGCACCTGTCCCGAGACTCCGCCGGTGAGTGTGACCTTATGGCCAAAGCAAGTCTCACGCCGGTCCTTGACGATCACGTCGGTATGAGGCTCGAAGATCGAAACGATTTTTTCTTCGGCCGGGACCTTTTCTCCCCGCAGCACGCGGCGATCGGCCTGGTCGATCACACGTAAGACCAAGGGAATGTAGTGGCGCAGTTCGGCTTCCAAAGAAAGCGCGAAAATCGGATCGATCATCGTCGCGCCGGCCAATGCGTCGACCACGCGCTCCGCGTCTCGGACCGCCTTTCGCGCGACCTTCAAAAGATCGCGGTAGTGTTTCACGCGGACCTTTCTCTTCTTCGCGTTCAAAACGCCCAGCGCCCGCTTTTTCGCCCGGCGGCGGTGATCGACGACGGGAACATCGACCAATCCTTTCGCTTCCCGAGTCAAACGGCACAACACGCGCACCCCGTCTTCGAGCAACGTCGAGTCGGTGGGGTGATGAATGTTGGTTTCGACGACGGTGCAGTCCACGCGGACCTTGCGGCCTTTCTCGATCCTTTTGTCGGCTGCCGCGGCAAGCAAAACGCGGTTGATATTCTCCAAAGTCTCGGGGCGAATCCGCTTGATGTCACGCTGCAGCGCCGTGCGCGAAGGCGTGCTGTCGGCAAAACCGAATTCGCAAAAAGCGCGGTAAGCACGGGAGTCCTCCAGGTGAAAGGCCAACACCTCGTAACTGAAGCCGTTCATCTGTTTGACGAAAAGCGCTTTGAGTGCCTGCTCGGCGCTCATCTTTCCCTTGCATCCCCTGGCCGGATCGCGGAGGCCGCGAACCAGGTCCGCGTACACCCAATCGAATATCTCCAGGTGATCGCGAAGCAACAAATCGATCCGGTGAAGCTCCCGGGCGTGCTCGTGATGGATTTTTTGCTCGACAAGTGAGGGTTGTTGCTGTATTCTTTTTCGCATCGGGACTTGATTCCTCCGTGATATCAATGGGTTAGACACCAATTAAGATAACACAAAAGGATGAAAATGTCCCGATTTATTTTTCACAAATTCACAAATTTATGCTTTAATATTCAGGTGTTACGTATTTCGGGATGGGAACTACCTAGAAAACTTGAGCGAGGAAGTCAAAAAAGGGATGGCCGAAGCCGTGACTCAGGGTGACTGGCCGCACGACGTACCGGTGGGCTACCGGCGCGACACCCTCGGCCTCATTGGGCACGATCCCGACAAGGCTCCTGTGGTCGAGGAAATATTCCGGCGCGTGGCCCGTGGCGTGTCCCTCGGCTCGATGAAGGACTGGTTGGAACTTCAAAATTTCAAAGCCTCTAAGCGGGCCAAACGCCCAATCGGCAAGTCGCAGATCGAGCGCATCATCAAGAATCCGTTTTACGCGGGCCTCATGCGCTGGAAAGGGAGAATCTACCAAGGCAACCACACTCCCATCGTCCCAATGAAAATGTGGGACGCCGCGAACGCATCCTTGTCGTTACCGAACAACCTCCAAGGCAAACGCCGCCCGCCGAAGGAGGGCATGACGTACTGGGGAATATTGAAGTGTAAGAAATGCGGTTGCGCAGTCGTAGGAGAATCCAAGAAGGGTGGCCGCTGGACGTACTACCGCTGCACCCACGGCAAGGGTGACTGCGACCAAGGCTATGTCAGGGCCGAGGTGCTCGACCAGCAGTTCAAGGAGATCGTGACGAAGGTTAAAGTGAATGACGAACTGATCGAGTGGATCAAGCGCGGGCTGCAAGAATCCCTCGAAGACGAAACCGCATACCACCGTGATTCTGTCGCCGAACTAAGCAAGCAACTCGACCAGATCAAGCTCTGGAAGAACAAGGTGTACCAGGATAGACTAGAGGGAAAACTCGATCAGGAATTTTGGGTTGAAAAGATGAATGAGTTCCAGATGGAACATGCTCGAATTGTGTCAGAAATTGAGGCACACCAGACCGCCGACACCAGATATATGGTACAGGGCACGTGTACTCTCGAACTCGCCCAACGTGCCGATATCCTTTGGGAATCTCTCCCTGCGCCCGAAAAGCGCCAGATGCTGGAAATTCTGCTCTCGAACTCCCTGCTCCTCGATGGAAGGGTCACGGCGTCGTACCGGCAACCTTTTGATTTATTGGTGGAAATGGGGGCCGTGTGGGCACAAAAAAAACCGGACTCCGATTGCTCAGAGTCCGATTTGCACATGTGGCGGGGTTGACGGGACTCGAACCCGCGGCCTCCGGCGTGACAGGCCGGCGTTATAACCAACTTAACTACAACCCCTCACAGGCCGACGGATTATATGTTTCTTGCGGCGCTTGTCAAGAAATATGGGCGGGTAATCGCAATTTTTTTGGTTAAGGGATTTTCGCGTGAAAATTCACGGCGTTTCAAGCCGAATTCCAGCGTTTTGAATGAGGATTTCGCCGGCTTAAAGCATTTTGCCTTGCCGCGCGCGACGCATCATGCTTATCATGCGTCGCCGGTACATTTCGCGAAAAGGGGAGGCATGCGCAAAATCTCGACACTGGCGGTTTTACTCGTCGTGGCGGTTTGCGTCGCGACGGCATGGGCCGAGGATCGACACCATGATTTCGGTTCCCCGGATGATTTCAGCGATAAAAACGAAATTCACTTTCCGAAACCGGATATAAATCTGTGGTTTTGGGGAATAAAAAATCCCGACGAATTCATCCAATACGAAAACGACGAAGAATTCCGGTGGGCGACGCCCGGCAACGCAATCGACTTCACTACCGCGCGCGTGCTCAAGTCCTTTCATTCCGGCATTTTCTACGTCAAGGCCATCAACTGGGGAAATGATATTCACCTTGCGATTCGCTACAAGGACAATCTTATGGCTCCCGTGAGCCTGTGGACCAAAAACGAAAAGGAAAGCTATAAAATCGGCGGCTTCGGAGGCGCTTTCGATCACAAATGGAAAACCGCCGTTTTCAAATATCCGCGCATGCAATCCGCCTCCTTCAACGGCTGGTTCGCGTTTCGCATATCTTCCGCCGATGTCAGCGATCTTGTGGGGGATCTGCCCATCGACTGGATCCGCCTGGCCAATGAGGAAATTCCCGCACCAAAAGAAGCGCCCGGTTTCTGGCCGAAGGTTCCGAAGAGCAAGTTCGACGATATCGGCCGCACAATGGTCTATAAAAAAGGCGGCAAGCCGCGTTTTATCGTCGGGGCGATCGTCAAAGGGATGCGCGAAAAATCCTGGAAAAAATTCGCGGACGCGGGATGCAACCATCTGAATTTTCAGCCCTGGGGCATGAACTGGAAGCGCAACTGGGAAATATATCGTGACGGCGCGTTCTTCGATCGCGCGCGTTTCGGCTTTCCTGACTGGAATGAGGCGTGCGCCGAAGCCGGCCTTACCTGCACCGTGCAGTTTTTCACCGACACGAAAGCTCCCTGGATCAAAAGCCGCTACAGCAAGGAATCCGAGATGTTGCGCGTGGTGGAGGACGTGGTCAAATTCAACCGCAACTCCAAGTCGAATCTTGCGTGGTTCACCTTTAACGAACCGGACCATGACGATCCCGCGTGGGGCGCGCCGTTGGAATTCGCCATGCAAACGACAAAGCGGATTCGCGAGGCCGATCCCGATTCCCCGATAATCTATCTCTTCCAGGCCGAAAAACCCCGCGTATATGAGTACTACCGCCAGGGATATGATATCGCCGTTTTCCACGCCTATCCGCTGGGCGCCAATCGCCCCGTCACGCAGATTACGGACATGATTGACGCAATGCACCGGCAAGTGGGCGACACGAAAGCGCTGTGGGCGTGCGTGGAAGGCCAGGGGGGGCGGACCAGCAGGAAACTGGCGGCGTCCGAGATTCTCTTGCAGGGATACATATCCATCGCCCACGCAGTGCAGGGCGTCCTGTTTTACCTGGATTACGAAGGAAGCTACCTGGACCTGTCCTATATCCCGAACGCCTGGGAGGGAATGCAGCAATTCTTTACGGAAATCACATCAAAGGAAAACGGCATCGAATCTTTTCTCACGCCTCCGGCGGTCGTTGTGGATGCCATGGGCTCATCGGGAACAGTCAAAGCGCCGGAAAATATCCACTTCACATTGCGTCGCCGGGATGACGGCCGGTGCGCGCTGATTACCGTTAACGCATCGCTGCAACCCGTCAAGGCCCGGATCGCGGTCGAGGGGCTGCCGGCTTTGCGCGATGTTGAAGTGCGTTTCGAAAACCGCAGCATCACCTCCATGAGCAATATGATCGAGGATAATTTCAAACCTTATGAGAGACATGTCTATATCTTTGAAATGAATCGGACGACGCCATGAACCTTCACGAACCAACCGGAATCGCCTACCGGACGCGCAACGCCGGGGGCGCGGGAGTCGCCCTGGTATTCATCCACGGCGCCGCCGGCAATAAACTCGCGTGGCTGACTCTGACGCGGCGTCTGGCGGCGCTGATGCCGGAAAATCCCATCTACTTTCTCGATCTTCCCGGGCACGGCGAGTCTCAGGGAACAGGTTACGACTCGGTCGAAAGATACGCCGCCGATTTGAAGGCATTTGTCGATGATGTGGCGCATTCGCGCGCCTTTCTCATCGGGCATTCCATGGGCGGGGCTGTCGCCCTGACGGCGGCCCTCGATTATCCCGGGATTGTCGAAAAGATCGCGGTGATGGGAAGCGGCTATCGCATTCCGGTCAATCCGGCGCTGTTCGCGGCGATCGAGGCGGATTACAGCGCCGCCATGGAAATGATGCGCCAGTGGGGTTTCGGCGATCATATCGACCCGCACATCGCCGACGCCGTGATCGCCGACATGAAATCATGTGATCCGCAAGTGGCTTTCGCGGATTTCAAGGCCTGCGAGGCGTATAATATCAAGGAACGGATCGGCGGCCTGCGCGCTCCGCTGGCAGTGCTTTATGGAAACAGGGACGTCATGACCAGCGAAAACAGAAACAAAGGTCTGGCGGCCGCCGTACGGGGAGCGAAAATCATATGCTTCGAGGGCGCGGGGCATATGTTGATGGCCGAAAGACCGGACGAGGCGGCGGACGCGCTGGCGGAATTCTTCAATGACTGACTTCGCGAAATATTTCGATTCCTTTGCAGGCGTACTCGGCGCGGATAATGTCTGGCGCGGCGAAAGAGAATGCGCGCCGTATAACCACGACAACAAGATAACGGGATTGACTCCGATTTACGTGCTTCGGCCGGGCTCCGTGCCGGAAGTGCAGGGCGTTATGAGAATCTGCAATGAGCACGGACTGCCCGTCATCGCACGGGGCGCGGGAACCGGCAACGTAGGCGGCGCGGTTTGCGAGGGGCCTGCGGTTATGCTGGACATGATGCGGATGGACCGCATCATTGCGCTCGATTCGGTTTCCATGACGGTCAAAGTGGAGGCGGGTCTGATCACGCAAAAACTGCAAACCACCGTGGAGGAGGCCGGGCTTTTTTACCCGCCGGATCCCGCTTCCGCCGATGCATGCACCATCGGCGGCAACGCGGCGACGAACGCCGGGGGACTGCGCGCCGTGAAATACGGCGTGACGAAGGATTATGTGTTGGGTTTGCGTGTTGTGCTGGCCGATGGAAGATTGCTTGAAACGGGCAGGGCGACGCGAAAGGGCGTCGTCGGCTACGACCTGACGAGCCTTTTCGTAGGCAGTGAGGGCACTCTCGGCGTCATTTGCGAATTGACTTTGAAACTGGTGCGCAGGCCCGATTGCCGAAAAACAATGGCGGCGTCCTTTATGGATATCGAGCACTGCGCCGAGGGTGTTGAAAAAATCCTGCAAAGCCCGGTGCTTCCGTCGGGAATTGAAATGGTGGATGAATACTGCCTGGCGGCGGTGGAAAGATCAGGGAAGGATCTGCGGGGTATAACGGCTCCTTTTTTGCTGATCGAACTTGACGGGCGCAAGAACGTCGTGGAGGAAGAAGCCGCGCTCCTGGATGAGATTTTAACAAAAATCGGCGCAAAGACGCGCGTTGCCGAAAATGAAAAGCAAAGCCGCGAAATATGGGACGCAAGGCGCGTTATCAGCGATGCGTTAAAGGAAATGGCTCCTAAAAAGATCGCGGAGGACGTTGCCGTTCCCATATCGGCTCTGGCGAAGACACTGGGCGAAATTGAACAACTGGCGAAAAGGCTTGCGTTGCAGCACGCCGTGTACGGTCACGCCGGCGACGGCAATCTGCATGTGAACGTCTTTTTCGATCCCGATGAGCAGGGCGCACCGGAAAAGATCGAGGAGTTTCGCGGCGCCCTGTTTGATCTGACCTTGGATAACGGCGGCACCATTTCCGGCGAGCACGGCGTGGGTATTTCCAAAAGGCCGTTTATCGCCCGGGAGCTTAGCGCGGTCAGCCTGGACCTGCATCGAAGCATGAAGGAATTATTCGATCCACGCGGGATTCTCAATCCGGGAAAAATCTGGCCGAGAAAATAAATCTTGTTTTCCCGTGAAGTCTCTACCACTGATAGGACATAGAAACCGAGAAGGTTGTCGTGTCGCCAAGTGGAAGAACGTAACCGAAAATGTTGAATACGGTCAAATGGGCGGTTCCCGCGTTGTATTTGGGAAATCCAAATCCGATATTCGGTCCGATAATAGGGGCCGTGGAACTGAGATCTCCTACATCTTCATCCTGAACCGATACATAAGCGAATCCGAGCATTAATCCCAACTTGAAAAGCCACCCGGATTGCTTCAATGTGGATTCATCCATTGAACCAAAACTTAAATAGACCCAGGAAGGTGAATATACTCCCGCGAACATGTTCATACTCGTTGTTTTTTCTTCGTCGGTAGTTTCCACCGAATTGGTGCTGGCGTCATATTCCGAAGTTTCGACATCGGATTTTAACTGGCCGAATAGAAGAAGCGCATAAAGCTCATTGCTGAAACAATGTCTTTTTCCTCCCTCGATGCCCGGGAAGGCGCCGGAGGGATTCAGTCGTTGCCATCCGAAAAGACCACCGTACATCAAGGAGGATAAATTATCCCCCGTCATCATATTGATCATTAAACCGGCGGAATAATTGTCGATTTTATCCGGGGGAGTCTTGACTCTTTCCAAAGTCTCCCGTTTGTATTCCACGCCGACTTTCATGTTTTCCATGTCGACGTCAATATCCAGATCTTCTTCGACTCTTTTGTCCGTATCATCCGATTCGTCGCCGCCTTCATCGGTCTGCGCCCATACGTAATCGGCGCTGCAAACCAACGTTACGGTGAAGATCGACATCAGGACGCATAGGAAACGCGCGCATTTCGCCCAGTCTGCTGTGACAGTCATTTTTCACTCCCTTATGAAATTATCTACCTTGATCGCAACTATTATAATGAAGCAAGGATTTGTCAAGAAAGATATGGAACCAGTAAAGCAATAATGACGAGTATCAATAACAACTGAAATTCACGGATGGCGCTGTAATAATTGTCCAAGATATAGTAATGCACGCAGTCAATGATTGAACAGAAAGTGGCGTGCGCGGATTTGTTGAAAAGCGACTCCTGTACCGATGAAACGCAGAGATTTTCATGCAGACGCTGTTTGGCAGGCTTAGGAAAATTCCCCAGGAAGGCCATGATGACGAATTGTTGAAATAAAAGAGCAAGCATCGCCAGGAACACGATGAGAACGAGGCATTTCGTCATGCTTTTTCCTAAAATTGCCCCAAATAAAAATAGTTTTAAAATACGGATAGTCAGTTTAGAACCTGCATCGGCCGTTGTCTGTTGCTAAATGGTATCGAATTGTATCTATATGTATTTGAGATTCCATTGATGCGCAAATTCATTGATAAGCGCTTATCAACAAATCTGCGTAGATGTTGCCTGGAACTGTATGGTTTTATTTTACGGCGCGCATGCGTTCGCGGGCTTCGGCCAGCGTTTTTTCCTGCAACGCCGGCGGAAGTGGAGCGTACTGTTTAAGCTCCATGGAATAATTCGCGCGCCCGGAGGAGATGGACCGTATTTTCGTGGCGTATCCGAAAAGCTCCATGAGGGGCGCTTCGCCGCTGATTTTTTGGGAGCCTTTACGAAAGCGGCGCATGTTGAATATTTTCCCCCGCCTGCGGTTCAGGTCGCCGACGATGTCTCCGATAAAGTCGTCCGGCGTGGCGATTTCCATCGACATGAGCGGCTCCAGCAATTGCGGCGCGGCGCGTTTAAACGCTTCTTTGAAGCACATGCTCGCGCACGTCTTAAACGCCATATCCGAACTGTCCACCGCGTGCGCGCTTCCGTCGAGTAGCGTGACTTTTACGTCCACGACCTGGTAGTCGGCCAAAACGCCGTTTTTAATGGTTTCCTCGATGCCTTTTCTCACCGCCGGGATGAATTCGGAAGGAATGTTTCCGCCGGTGACGGCGTTGATGAACTCGAATCCGTTTCCTGGATTCGGTTCGACGAGCATGATCGTGTGCGCGAACTGGCCCTTGCCGCCGGTTTGTTTGGCGAACTTGTAATCATGGCGGCACTGCTTGGAAATGGTTTCGCGATATTCAACGGAAGGCCGGCCGACCTGCGCGATGACGCCGAATTCGGTCTTGAGGCGGTCGACGATGATCTCCAGATGAAGCTCGCCCATTCCCGCGATAACCGTTTCGTTGAGGCGCTCGACCTGCTTGATGGTGAAGGACGGGTCCTCGAAGGTCATCTTGCGCAAAGAACTCAGGAGCTTTTCCTGTTCTTTCTGCGATTCCGTATTGACCTTCACGCTGATCACGGGTTGCGGCACGCGCACCGACTCCAGCAAAAGCGGTTTATCGAGGGAGCATAGCGTGTGGCCCGTGTACGTGGTCTTGAGGCCGATCAGGGCGACGATGTCTCCCGGGCCGACTTCCTGCATATCGATGCGATCCTTCGCATGAATGCGCAGGATGCGGCTGACGCGAATCTTTTTTCCGGTATTGGCGTTCATAATGGTGTCGCCGGCCGCCAGCGTGCCCGAGTAGGTCCGCACGAATGTCTGCTGCCCCACGTAGGGGTCGTGGATGATTTTGAACGCCAGCGCGGCGAACGGGTCCGAAGCTTTGGGGTGCCGCGTGTGCGTGACTTCGCTGTCGTTGACGTCGTGTCCCACGGCGGCGCCGCGGTTCAGCGGGCTGGGCAGATAATCCACCACGGCGTTCAGCAGAAGCTGGATGCCCATATTCTTGTACGCTGCGCCGCATATAACCGGCGTGAACAGCGAACGAAGCACGCAAAAGCGCACGACGCCGCGAAGCATGTCTTCGGATATCGGTCGGTTGTCGAGATACGCTTCGGCCAGATCGTCGTCGTATTCGGAAAGTTTTTCCAAAAGGTTGACGCGCCATTCGTTTGCGTTTTCGACGAATTTCTCCGGGATATCCCCGAAGACCGGCGCGTTGTTTTCATAGGTGACGGCTTTCATCGTCACCAGATCGATAACGCCTTTAAAATCTTCGCCGGCGCCCATGGGGATTTGCAGGGGAGTGGCGACCGCGTGGAGTCTTTCGTCCAGTTGGTTGACCACGTCGAAAAAATCCGAGCCCGGACGGTCCATCTTGTTGATAAAGGCGATCCTGGGAACCTGATAGCGGTCGGCCTGTCCCCAGACCGTTTCGCTTTGCGCTTCCACTCCGCCCACCGCGCAGAATACGGCGACGATGCCGTCGAGCACGCGCATGGAGCGCTCGACTTCGATGGTGAAATCCACGTGGCCCGGCGTGTCGATGATGTTGATGGCGTGATCGTTCCACGCGCAGGTGATGGCGGCGGAGGCGATGGTGATGCCGCGCTCCTGCTCCTGCTTCATGAAATCCATCGTGGCCTTGCCGTCGTGGACTTCGCCGATGGCGCGGTTGACGCCGCTGAAAAAGAGGATGCGTTCCGTAACGGTCGTCTTGCCCGCGTCGATGTGCGCCGCAATGCCGATGTTTCTCGTCTTTTTAATACCCATAGCCGTTCCTATGCGCCGGGAGGGCGCGTTAAGCGGCGCACTCTAGTGATGTGCGCGCGGAATGTAAAGGGAAATTATCGCGAATGGCCCCGTGATGCGGCCCGGCCTTGAGCAAACGTCCCACACGCGCAAAACCGTTGTGTGCCGACTTTTTGTCATTGCCTATGCTTGGGAATTTTGATATTCTTCCATTATGAAACAGTTGCGAGGATTTTGGATGCGACATTTGCCGCTAAGTGGAAAAACAAAAAACGGCTGTGAATCTGTCGTGTTGGATGGACTCATCTGCAATTGCAATATTTCTCATATATCTGTCAATATACTGGTGACTGTCACGAATAAACCACTGTTATGGCGCACTCCTTGGTTAGGCACAATTCACGAAGGTCACGGATATCAAGATGGATTTGGAATCAATGGGCAATTTTAATAACAAGGCAAAAATCATTTTTGCTTTTATTTTTCTTTTCACTGCTTCGGTATTTTTGGCAATGTGGCAGGAAAAAGAGGGAAATGTCAGTAACTGCGATAATGAAAATGATGAAGCATTTTTAATAATGGATAATATTAGAATAGATGAAGATGGAGGTGAAAATATTCAATCTGAGATTGTAAAATACAATAAGGATGGGGCGTATGTAGAAAGTAGAGAGTTGTTAAGTAATTCACAGTATGATACTTGCAAAATGGCGGAAAATGGGAATATTATATTTGCGTATCGAGAGTATGATTATGGGATTAGAATTTATGATTCAATGCTGAATATAATATCAAACCAGCATGTTGACTACAAATTGTCGTTTTTAAGTACTTATATCGATATAGCACCGCTTGACGATGGCACTTTCTATCTGGTAGGGAAAGCTCCATCAGGAAATGGAGAAAATCGCTACAAAATATATAAATTTTCGGAAACCGGAGTTAAGCAAAATGAGTTTGATCTATTCGAATATCAGGATTCACTGTATGCGAATGTTAAAATGGTTATTAGTTCAGATGATGGGATAGTAGTTTCTGCGCTTGACTGCCAATTATTTAAGGTAAGAGAAGATGGAGATATTGTCTGGAACACTTCAGTTGATTATACGCAAAATGATAATTATGAATGTGCGGTCAAATATATGTTGGCTGATGCAGACAGTTCAATATATCTGATTCTCGGTATAACGGATGAGAGCGAGATCGTCAAAGAATTGCTTGTAAAGTATGATTTAAATGGCGAAGAAAAATGGCGCTCTGAAATCGGTGAGGATCAGGATTATATTGTTTCCAGTGTTGATCTCAAGATCGATTTAGATGGAAATATCGTCGTTGTGGGAACGCAGCTTTCAAGTTTTCTTGGTTCGCAAACTCCTTATGGCGACGCTGTCATTGAGAAATATTCCCCTGAGGGAAACATGATCTGGTCCGTCAAGCATGACATGATAGAAGAATGCGCCATCGCAAATGAATCTGAAGAAGATGAAGACGATGCCTGCGGCTGTTTTTAGAAAATTCCTTTTTTCTTTTTCTTCTTGGCCTTGTCGAATTTCTTGTTGAATCTCTTGTCGATTTCGGTTTCGCGTTCCAGGAATTCCTTGATGGCCTGGTCGCGGTCCTCGGTGCTTTTGCCGGTTTTGATTTCCTCGATGAGGATTTTCGCGAACCTGTTTTTCGGATTGATTTTCAGTACGCGTTCCAGGTGGTCGATGGCTTGCATGTTCTTTCTTTCTTCGCGGTACATGATGCCCATGCAGATATTGGCGATTTCCGTTTTTTGGGCTCCGCGATAGCCTTTGACCAGGATGGCGCGCCCCTGGGAATACTCCTTGGTGTTTCTGGGAAAATGCTTCAGGAACGTCGCCAGGCCGAGAACGCTATAGTATTCGTCGTTCTTGTCCCATATCTCCAGGGCGTTTTCCATTTCCAGGATCGAGGCGTCGTAATCCTCCTTGGTGAAAAGATAGCTTTCGCCTTTCATCCTGAAGAGGTCGGAAGTGTATTCGATATATAGATCATCGTAGACATCCTTCCGGTATTGATCGCGCGTATCCTTTGACTTGATCACTTCGTAGCCCTTTTCCATGGACTTGAGAAGGTGTTCGCGCAAAGCCGCCTCCGTGCCCGTCGAATCCTCCATGAGTTTGACCTGCTCGTCATGCGACTGCTTGTAGGCTTCCTTGATTTCCCGCGTGTTGCAGGTCCAGTGAACGCCGACAATGTCGAAATAGTTTTCGCGGTTGATGAAGCGCAGGCGCTCGGACAGTTTCTTGATGCGCACGTCGCGGGCGGAAATTCTCGGAGTGTCCAGCAGGACCACCATGTTGACCAGATTCAGTCCCCAGATCACTTTCGCCAGAGAATCCGGATTCATCTTGCTGACGATGATCAGGCGCTGATAGGGGTTGTCCTTGTTTTCCATGACTTCCCAGAGGATTTCCACGTTTTCGGTCAGGCTCAACGTTTCCACGGGGAAGGGCGCGTTTTCGTTCAATCCGACGAACTTGCGCTTGAGTTGCCGTTCGAAACTGTAGTTGCGGTCGAAGTTGTAATATTTCCATATCACGCTGAAAAGCAGACGGGGAAGGGATACTTCGATCTTGTTGACTCTCGACACCAGTTCCGGGACTTCGTAGAGTTCCCAGCGTCCCTGTTTCCAATCCAGAATATCCTTGAGCTTGAATTCGAGTTGCTTCAAAAGAATTTCCGGCAGAGCCGTTCTTCTGACCACGCCCATGCGGATCAGTTCCTCGCCCTGCATGCGCCCGGATGTCTTGGTGCGTTTCAGGGATTCGACCACCTTGTCCTTGCTCAGGCGGCCCGCGCGCTGGAGTATGCGCCCGAGGCAGTGCCCGGCGTCGAAAGGACTGCTTTGCACCTGGACCAACTCGCCCTTTTCGAAAAAGAGGCTCTTATAGTGTCCCTGATCGTTGAATACTCTAAGGATCCCTGAAGCCTTGGTCCTGTACTGTTCGATGATGATTGAAAAAATCGAGTTGACGTGCCATTCGCCGGATTTCACCGGTTTGACGACCGCGCCTTTCACGACTCCGTCGGGCTTGTCGGCGGCTTGCGCGGCGTCCCCGGGAGCTTCACTTGCGGTTTCCTCTTCCTCGGCGATTTCCTGAAGCAGACTCTGTTTGATATTCGGATCGTCGAAATAAATGATGTCATGCTTGAGAAACTTCATGGCGGCCTGATTGAGATCGTCCGGAGGTATCCGGAGCCTTTCGCTCAATTCCCGGAAGGAGATGAGGCCGTTGACGCGGGAGATAATGTTAATCTCCTGCGGCGTCAGATTCACGCCGATGTCTTCGAAGTTCGTCGAGGCCTTGATTTTCGGCACCTGGCCCATGAGATCAATCATGACTCAACCCGTCGATAATAAGGATTCATTTTTTCATTCGCTTGTATTTTCGTCCAGCATCGCTCTCATTTTAGCAATAAGTTCCGCCGGGGTATAGGGCTTTTGTATAAAATCCGCCAAACCCTCGTTGAAAATGTCCGCCACGTCGGAAACATCGTCGGAGCCGCTGGTGAAAAGAATCCGGGCCAGGGGCGCCGTTTCGATGAAATACCAGGCCAGTTCGCTGGCGCTCATGTCCGGCGGAGGCAGTTCGCAAATGATCATATTGGTCGATCCCGCCGCGCCGTCTTCGATGTGTCTGACGGCGTCGATGCCGGCCGTGAAGCATTCGACCGAATATCCGAGCCGCCGCATGTATTCGCCTATTGCCCGCGTGAATACCGGGTCGCCGTCGATCATGACGACTTTTTCCCAGCCGCCGATGGAGCCCAGCGCGGCGGGCATCTCCGTGGACGGCAAGGCGATGACCGCGGGCAGCGTCAGGGAAACGGTGGTCCCCCTTCCTGACTTCGAATCAATGGCCAGGCGGCCCCGGTGTTTTTCGATAAGTTTGTCCACGACGGTCATGCCCAGACCGCGTCCGATCCGTTTGGTGGAAAAGAAAGGCTTGAAAATCTGTTCCAGGGTTTTCGCGTCCATGCCGATGCCGTCGTCGGAAACGCGAAGCATGATTTGCCCTTCGCCGCCTTCCGCCGCCAAGCGCTCGGTTTTCAGATCGATGCGGACCTTGCCCCGGTACGGATCGATGGCCTCCACGGCGTTTTTGAAAATGTTGAGGATCACCTGGCTGATTTCGCCGGGGTCCCCTTTCATGAAATGATTGCCCTCGGCCACGTTGCACTCGATCTGCTTGCCTTTGGGCATGCCCATTTTCACGACTTTCAGCATGTCCCTGACGAGGGGTTCGATATCGAAGGTCGTTTCATGGATGGTTTGTCCGCGGCCGTAGGACAGGAGTTTTTCGGTCAATCCCTTGGCGTTTTCGGAAATCCTGATGATGTCGTCCAGGGTGAGGGCCATGGCGTCGTTTTCATGGATGCTCATGCGCGCCAGCGAGGCCATCCCCAAAATGCCGGAAAGAAGATTGTTGAAGTCATGGGCGATGCCCTGCGCCAAAAGGCCCATCCCTTCGAGCTTTTGCGAGGCGACTCTGCGCTTTTCCTCATAAATCTTGTCGCTGACGTCCCGCAGGCATATGGCGACGGCGGATTCCGGTAAAGAAAAAACGCGCACTTCCAAGTGACGCGTTGTCAGTTCGCCTTCAAAAGCAAGATGAACCGCGCCATGAACGTCGCCTGTTTTCACGCCGGTTTTTTCGTCGGCGTCGCGGCGGACGATTTCCATCGTAAAAGGTTTACGGGACTGCATGGCTTCAAAAATTTCCCGCGTGCAATCTTTGGCAAACAGCTTCTCGCACCAATGCGAAAACTCCAGATCAACATCAAGAGGAACTTCAACGCCGAGTATTTTTGCAAAAGCGTCGTTGGCCTGGAGAATACGAAACCCGTTTCCTGTTTCTTCGGCCAGGCAAAATCCGATTCGGTACTCAGCGAATATCGTCCCAAATATATCCGTAACCATCAGGCCATCACCCTTAAATTGCGAGCGCCGACTTACTTCGCATGTTGAAACGGCCTTGTCGAGGCCGCCGTCTTTGCCGCCCGATAAATTAACGGAATTTCAGGCCGCGTCAAAATAAAACTCAATGGGAGGTAAAAGAAGCGGATTCCAATCCGCTGATTTTCATGGGATTATCGGCGGCGCCGCTGTGAAAAATAAGGACTTGTCAGAATCGGTTTGACTTCGTTAATCTTGGGATACTGGAGGAATTTCTTGAGCCTATCACGCGATTGCACCTTCGTTGGCGGACACGTTGCGCGACTTTGCCCGGCGGCGTTTCTCGCCCTGCTGGTTTTCATCAGCGCGTGCAAAGAGGACGTTACCACAATCCCTCCGGAAGATGTGCCGATTTTCGGGGCGAAACGTTTGGTTTTAAAGGAAACGGGACCGGGGGGATACAAACTGACGTACTCGACCTCGACGGAAATGGAGCAGGTCGTGGAATTTTACAAAGAGCAAATGACGCTTTTCCAGTGGGAAATGGCGGCCCACACCGCAGACGGCCAAGGCCGACAGTTGTATTATTTCAGCAAGCCGCGCCGATTTCTCAACCTGCAATTTCTTCCTTTCGAGGAAGGAGTAGGGTGCTATTTCATCATTTCCGAAACCGGCGGGTGACCTGAAAGAGAAGGATGAAGGAGGAAGGATGAAGGATGAAGAAGAAATGCGCCAATGGCGAATGTGGAATGTAGGAGCGGTTTCCAACCGCGATTCTTCCGAGCGTCGGCGAGCAGCGCCTGAAAGTTGATACGGGTGGCATGGACAAGCTTCTTGGCCCGAAGCAAAGCGAGGGCGCTTGTCCGTGATGATTGATGCTCTCAATTTTCCGATAATAAGACAAAGATGACACGGACAAGTGTTTTTCGCATGGGCATTCGCAGGAACGTTCACCTATGCGCCGGTTCTAAATGGGAGACTATACTTTGGGCGACGATCGACTGACGCAAAACGTATTGTCGACAATAAAGCGGCACAAGATGCTGCTGCCCGGCGACGTTCTATTGCTGGCGATTTCGGGCGGACGCGACTCCATGGCCATGGCCGAGGTCTTCCGTTCGATCCGTTCCCGGCTGCAAATAGGACTCGCCGTCGGGCACGTGGATCATGGATTGAGGCCAGAATCCCCTTTTGAACTTGAATTCGTCCGAGAATACTGCCGGGAGGCGGGGATGCCTTTTTTCCACGCATGCCTGGATGGGGATATGTTGCACGATGATCCCGGCGGCGTCGAACACGCGGCGCGGCGTGAGCGGTATCGCTGTTTGCGCCAAATGGCCGACGAGGCCGGAGCGGATAAAATCGCGACGGGGCATCATATGGATGATCAGGCGGAAACCGTCCTGTACAGGGCGCTGCGCGGGGCCGGGACGAAGGGATTGTCGGCCATACGCCCGGTGAGCGATAGGGTCATCCGGCCCATGCTGCGCGTCCAGCGGGAAATGATCGACGAGTATTGTCAAAAAAAGAATGTCCGCTTCGTCGAAGATCAAAGCAATGCCGATGAAAATTTTGTGCGCAACGCCATAAGACGCAGGCTGCTGCCGGTTTGCCGGGACATCATGCCCGGATCGCCGGCGGCGCTGGCGCGATTGGCTGAAGTCAGGCGCCTGGAAGAGGATCTGCTCGACGAGATCGTCGAAAGCGACTGGAGTCGATATCTCAAAGCGGTTGACGATGGTTGGTCCGGCTCGGTCGGTGAATTCCTTGAACTAGGGCAGGGCAGGCGCTTTTTATTGATTCGAAAAGTTATACAACGCCTGACGGACGCATACCCGGACCTGGAAACCATATACAGAATCGAATCCGCCTTGGAATCCGGCAATCCGTCTTCCATCGTCGAGATAGGCGGCGGCTGGGCGGCGAAGCGGCGATATGAGACCGTGTATTTTGAAAAAATATCAGATGAAGAAAACGGCATCGCAAGCCGCCCGTTGCCGGAAAACGGCCGGATTGCCATGGAAGGCGTTGGCGTCATCGATGTCATTTCATCTGCGAAAGACCGGATGAAAAACTTAAAACCGGGACCTGATGTGGCGTGGCTGAATCCCGATCGCATTTCCGGCGGCCTGCGTGTTCGCTCAAGGCGCGACGCGGATGCTTATACGCGTGTCGGGGCGCCCGGTATGAAGAAATTGAACCACATGTTTATCGACGCGAAAATACCCGTTGATCAAAGAGACCTGATTCCCGTTGTTTGCGACGAGGAAGGAATCGTATGGGTTCCGGGTTTCGGTCCGGCGCGGCGCTGCGCCGCCGATATGGAGTCGCCGCCGTTTTTGGCGCTGACCTTTGTAAAGGAAAGCTGAAAAATACATCAGCGGAAAATAAAAACGGCCGGACTTTTTCAAGTCCGGCCGTCGTACATTTCTGGAGAGTCGATCGAGTTGCCCATTGAATCCTTAACCCTGAAGCAGGGCAAGGGCGATTTGCGGGGATTGGTTGGCTTGCGTCAGAACGGACACGCCGGCCTGAACAAGAATGCTGTACTTCGTGAGGTTCGCCGTCTCTTCCGCGATATCGACGTCGCGGATTCGACTCTCGGCGGCCGTCAGGTTTTCAACGACGTTGTCGATGTTGGAGATGACGGACTCGAGGCGGTTCTGCGTGGCGCCCAAATAGGCCCGGCGTTGCGCAACGGTTTCCACCGCGCTGGTGGTCGCGCTCAGGGCGGCGATGGCGTTGGTGACCGTCGAGATGCTGCTGGTCAGGCTCAGGGCGGTCGAGTCGACGTCCGAGAGCGTGATCGTGATGGAATCGGCGCTGCCGCTGCTGAGACCGATTTGGATCTGGACGTTCAAAGAGCCGTTGAGCAGCAGAGTCTCGTTGAATTTCGTGGAGTCGGCGATTCGCGTAATTTCTGTCCTGAGTTGCTGATACTCCTGATCCAGGTAACCGCGTTCCGTGGTGCCGATCGTTCCCGTGGCGGCCTGTTCGGCCAATTCCTTCATTCGGACGAGCATCTCGTTGATTTCGGACATGGCGCCTTCGGCGACCTGAACCATTCCGATGCCGTCGGAAGCGTTCGTGGAGGCTCTGGCGAGGGCGCGAATGTTGGAGCGAAGTTTTTCCGAGATGGCCAGGCCGGCGGCATCGTCGCCGGCTCTGTTGATTCTGAAACCTGAAGAAAGGCGTTCGAGGGCTTGATCCAGCCCTTTTTGATTTTTTCCCGTATTTCGTCGTGCGTTGATTGACGCAATGTTGTTGGTAATTCTCAGTGGCATATCGATCCTCCTTGGCCAGTGGTGTTTATCGAGATTGAAGCTGTCGAGAAGTGATTGAGGTTATCGAGAACGCAAAAATGGACAAACTCCGGTCAGTCCCTTGCGGTTTTTCAATGAACACGCAGGGGTCAAACCGGGCCGTTGACCTTGGATGCGAACCACTGGCCCTAAGCTTTTTTGTCTGTCACACTGGAGAATCGACAATAGATATGCAATCTGACATCGAGCAGGCATTGCCTTGCTCAGTAATAATTATCGGCAGACCCTGACAAAGCTTTAGAAAAAAAATGAAAAAAAAGTATTTTTTCAAACGTGAATTCATAAGTTATCGAAAACTATGGATAATAATTTAATCAGTCGAACAGGAATTTAAGCGCTGACAGGCCGGCGACGGCGGCGGTTTCGGCTCTTAGAGTATTTTTGCCTAGGCTTAACGCCTTAAAACACTCATTTTGAAGCAATTCAATTTCGCTTTTATCAAGGCCGCCTTCCGGCCCGACAACCGCGAAAAAATCATCCGCTTTCTTTTGGGTAATATCGATATCCTTCACTTTGGTTTCCGACTCCGGCGAAAAGTAAAGTTGGAAGGCGTCATGCGGGCGGAACTTCAGAGCATCACGCAATCCTTTGGCGATATGAATATTCGGAAAGTCTCTTCGACCGCTTTGTTTGACGGCGGAAATCACGATTTCGTCGCATCTTCTTATCAGGGCAGGTGATATTTTGCGCGTGGAACGTACAGATTCAAAGCAGATTATAGTTGCGGCGTCCAGTTCCGTGAGTTTCTCGATCATCCTGAAAAATCTATCGCCGCGAATCAGCGCGCATGCCATATGGATATGTTTGTCGCAAGAGTTTTCAACGGCGTTCACTTTCGAGATCTCCACGCCGTAGCCGCCCTCGGGGTGTTTTAGCAAAAAGGCTTCGGCTTCGCGCCCGTTGCGGTCAAAGACCGTCAATAAATTTCCCTCATTCAGTCTTAGAACCTTGACCAGGTGCCGGCTTTCGGACGGCGGCAGTTTGATGATTTGACCGGGGCTTTCGATCTTATCCACGATGTGCCGGCTCATTCTTCTTCGATTTCCATTTCCAGGAGTATCCATTCTCCAAGCTGGTGGACGTCGGCGGGGATGAATCCGGCCTGCCGGAAGGCCGTTTCGACTTTTTGCCCTTGCGTTTCCAATATTCCGGTCAAAATGACGCGACCGCTTCCGGAAAACACTCTCTTGACTTCAGGGGCCAACGGGATGAGTGTTTTTGCGTCGATATTGGCGACGACGAAGTCAAACAGGCCGAAAATTTTATCGATGGTCGTGTTGATGAAAACGGCCCGATCCGCCAGGCCGTTGATTTGCGAGTTTTCCGCCGAGCAACGAACCGCCTCGGCATCGATGTCGATGCCCATCGTACGGGCGATTCCCATAAAATTCGCCGCCAGGCAAAGAATCCCGGTGCCGGAACCTACGTCAAGCAGGACGGCATCCGAGGTTTCGTACTCTTCGGAAATACGCTTAATGGCTTCAAGCGCCAGCGTCGTTGTTTCATGCTTGCCGGTCCCGAAGGCCATTTTGGGATCGATGGTGATGACGATTTCCTGTTTCTTGGGTTTATATATTTCCCAACTGGGGCGGATCACCAGATTGTCGATGACTTCCGTCGGCTTGAAAGAGGCTTTCCAGGCATTGGCCCAGTCGATTTCCTTGATTTGTCCGATTTCGACTCTAAACGGTTCGGAATCCGGCCATAAAGCCGCCAGACTCGCCAGGTATTCTTTCATCTGACCGGCCAGTTGCCTGGCCTGGGCTTTTGAAAGGCAATAGGTTCTGATGCAACCTTTTTCGTTTTCCTCGTAGGTTTCGATTCCCAACAGGCCGATTTCAAAGCAACGGTTGGCGACGGCGTCGAGCCATGACGGATCGACTTTGATTTCCAGGAAGTGAACTTGTTCCATATATAAACACCAATGCCTGAAGCGCCACAACGCGCGGCCCGATCAGGATGATCAGATTACAATGAAAATAAAAACGGCGCCAGATGAAAAAATACAACGGTGTTTGCTCAAGAATTTTATCCGCCCGGGGGCAAACAAAGACAATACGGGAAATGGCCGTCCATGCGAAAGGGAGAGATTGCAGGAAATCAAGCAATGATTTAAGAAAAGCGTGTTAAGTATGGAAAAACACGGCCTGATCCATCTCCGTTTGACTTGACGATCAGGCTGCGCGCCGGTATCATGAATGCGGACAATGAGGCTGGCGCAAGCGCGCCGACCGCCGCATTTCTGAGAGTGCATTGAGATGGCCGCGAGCTGACCGGCCACAATGCGCTATCTTTATTATTTTCACGACCGGTCTTTCCGCGGGTGGCCCGAAACCATGTTGAGCGGATAACCGGTTCAATGAAAACGCTGGTTTTGGGAGTCTTGTATATGAGACGACTTTTCGATTCCAAAGGCTCTTTCCTGATTATTTTGCTCATATTATCGACTATTTGTCTTATTTCAGATTTCTCGCTTTCCTCGGCCCTGGCGCAAAGCGGCGACGAGCCTGCCTCGGATTCTTCGGATAAAAGCGATGACGACGATACAAGCGACAAGGGCGATCAGGGACTTGCCGAGGATAAGCCCGACGAATCTTTGACCAAATTCGATGAGAAAACGGATTACTCCACGGGCACCGAAGTGGAAATCGAAAAGCTTACCGACGAGCAGCTTCAGGCTCTCGACAAGCGCTTGAACGATATCAAAGAGAAGGTTTTTGAAAGCAAGTCGCGATTGAAACTGCTTTTGGATCAATTGCGCATGGGCTCGGTTTCCCTAAACTCTCTTTCCGTATTGCACACGCATGATGTCGGCGCCACTTTCAAGCTGGAGTCGATTCAGTACACTCTCGACGGATTCGTCGTTTACCACGGCGTTTCAAACGACAAAGTCGATCTGGAAAAGTTTGATTTAACTCCCGTATATGAAGGGAGTGTTCTTCCCGGCGAGCATATGCTCGTCGTCGATATGATTTTTCGGGGCAAGGGATTCGGAATTTTCAGTTACCTTAAACGCTACCTGTTCAAGGTGAAAAGCCGTTACGTCTTCCAGGTGAAAGAAGGAGATGTCGTAACGATTCAGGTAACAAGCTACGACGACGGAAGTTTTCTGACGAGCCTGAAAGACCGATTGAAGGTTCGATTCGAAAGGAAATGAACATTATTCGGCCCCGATTGCCAGTTCTTATAATTTGCGTTTTCCTGTGTCTTCCATCCGCCCTCGCGTTGGCTCAGGAAGATATGGACTCGGCCCTGCTGGATCTTTCTGTCGCCGACAGGGTCGAGTACTATGAAAATCAGGTTCAGGAACTGGTCGACGGCGTTCAGCAGCTTGTTCAATATTACGGACGAGAGGCCGAGGACAGAGACAAACTGGTGTTGCAGCAGCGCTTTGTTCTGGGCCGCGACTTCCATTTTCTCATCGGCGAGTATCGGGCGGCGGCGGAAATCTTTTACGGGATCGTCAATCATCCTTCCGCGCAGAGTTTCCCGAATCTGACTGAAGCGCAGTATTATCTCGCCGAGTCTCTGTTTCAGATCAAATACTTCGACCATTCCTACCAGCGCTTCATGATTTTGCACGATGACGGAGCCGCCAGTGAATATAGCGGCCCGGCGCTGGTTCGGTTGATCCAGGTTTCCATTTACCGGAACGATTACGCTTCGGCCCAGAAGTTTTATTCCGAACTGCTCGGCAACCTTCCCGAGGATTACGATGGTTCATTGGGGATGTACATCATGGGCCGGGCCGCCGTCGAGAAAGGCGATGCGGCGCGGGGAACGGATATTTTGGAAAATATTCCTCAAACCGGGGATTATTACTGCGTCGGCCAATACTTCCTCGCGGTCATGGATGTTCGCCGGGAAAATTATCCCGAAGCCATCAAGAGACTCAGGCAACTGAAAAACTCTTTGACCCCCGAATCCCTGAATCCGACGAAGAAAGCCGTTTACGCGCAAATGAATCTTGCCCTGGCCCGGTTGCATTACGAGTTGGATGACTATCCCCAGGCCGTTTCTTCCTATTTGAGCGTCCCCGTGGATTCGCCGAGTTACGCGGAAGCCATGTACGAGAACCTCTGGGTTCTACTGACCAGAAACGACAATTTGCTCAGGCGCATCGAGAAGGAATGGAACGAGTATGACAAGCTGAACCGGAATTACGGCGAGTTTGCGGATATCGTCGACATCACCGGAGGGCAGGGCGATACGGCCGCGTTCGCCGGCCAAGTGGATTCGCTGCAAGGCGATATGAGCAACGTCAGGAAGATGCTGGATCAGATTGACGATTATCTTTCGAATATGCAGCAGGATGCGGTCGACACTTTCGTTCAGCTGGCCCGGAATGCGCCCAACAGCCCGTTTCTTCCCGAAGCCGAATTGCTGATCGGCAAAACCTTTACGCAGGCCGAAGATTACGACAAGGCGCACAGGCTTTTTGAAATCGCGCGAAGGAAATACGCGGATTATTATTCCAGACTGAAGAGCCGGGCCGCCGGACTCGATAACGACCGGACTCTGCTGGAGTTCGTTCAAAGCGCTTTTTACAAAGATGAAAGCGCATTCAACGGCTCCGTGCCGCCGGGCGTGCCGGGTGAAATCGCTTATTGGATGGCCGCCGACGAATCGGTGCGCAGGGTTTTCGAGATTTATGAAAACGCTTTGCATCAAAGGCTGGATCTCGATGAAATCCGCAACCTCGTGGTCGGGATCGAACACGAACTGGCCAAGCTGGAAAGAGACGACACATTTCCGATTTTCAAAGGGGCTCATCTGCGTTCCCTGGAACTTTTAGACCACGCCGACGCGCTCATGGAAGGCGTCGGGGAATTGCAGGAAGTCGAGGATTTGGATTCCGACGACGCCGAAACGCTGGCGAAGCTTGCGAGCCGGTGCGAAAAGCAAAAGGGCGATCTTCGCTCCCTGCGCGGCACTCTCGAAGGGAAAAAGAGCCTGATTCTCGCCCAGTACAGGCAGAATTTCAAGGAAATCATTGCGCCGATACCGGCTCTGCGGCCGGAGGTGTCGCGGATTTACGCCGAGGCCGCCGACGCCGCGGTGCGAACCGCAAGGTTTGAGCTGTCCGAAATGCGGTTGAAACTTTCCCGCTATGAGCAAAAAGCCAGGATCGGCATCATCGACGCGGATTACCGCAAAGCGGAAATGGCAAGCCGGAAGATCAAAAGCATTCAAAAAGAGATGAATGAGGAACTGCGCCGGTTCAAAATGCAATACCGCATCGACAAGGTGATGAGTACGGACGAGACGGAAGCGGCTTCGGATAACGACGCCGGCGGCTCGAAAGACGGCGAGGGCGGCAAGGATAAAAAAGAGACTTCCAATGACGATGCGCCAAAGGAGAATCAATGATCGGCGGCTTGCGTCATAGTCTATTTATTCGCCGATGGGCGATGGCGCTGATTTTGACCGCCTGCGCCGTATTGGCGATGATTCCGCCCGCCGCGGCGCAGACCGCCCTGGACCCGATCGCCAATCCGAACGTGGAAACCCTCAAGGAGGAAATCCTTTCCTTAAAAGCCGAGATCGAAACCCTCCGGGAAAAAGCCGACGAACTGGTCGACGAAACGCAGCAGAAGGAAAAAGAGGACGTTCTCAAGCAGATAACGATTCTGGAGCGTCAGGTCCACTTAAAAACCATCGCTCTCAAGGAGCTGACCAAAACCGATCTGGATCGATCTCTGGAAGGCATTCGCGCAAAATACAATGAAATGATACGCGCGATCGAAGCGCAGCGGTCCGAGGCGAGAAAACAGACGATCATCAAATACGAAAATCTGATCAACGAATACCAGGGAAACAACATTGATCCTGAAATTCTGTTGCGCCTGGCTTACCTGTATTTCGAATCGAGTCACGACGAATACAACGCGGCCATGGAGCAATACGACCTCTATGAAAGAAGCGGCCGGGAACCGGGGCCTTTGCCCATGCACGATTATGGTCTTTCGATAGATATTTATGAAAGAGTCATCGAAGATTATCCCGATTATGAAAAGATCGATGTGGCTTATTATCTGCTGGCGTACTGCCTTCTGGAAAGCAACGACGAACCGGGCGCCATGCAGACTTACGAAGCCTTGATGAATAAATATCCCGACAGCGAACTGGTCCCGGAAGTCCACGTCCGGCTCGGTGAAATTTATTTCGACCGGGGTGAACTCGACCATTCGTATTATCAAAAAGCCATCGATAATTACCTTCTGGTGGATGAAGATTCGGCCTTTTACGACAAGGCGCTCTACAAACTGGGCTGGACTTACTACAAACTGGCGTCTCCGGCGGATCAAAGCCCCCTGGAACCCGCCGTCGATTACTTCGTCCAGGTTCTCCAATATTACGAAGAACATCCCACCAAGAGACTCGGCGGCGGCGACGATCTGCGCAAGGAATCCATCGATTACATCGCCATTTCATTTGTCGATTACGGCGATGATGGAATGGATAGAGCCACGAAATTCTTCGAGACCAGCGGACACGATGATTGGAATCGCGAAATCCTGCGAAAAATGGTCGACGTCTATTTCGAAGCCGACGACTACGACAACGGTCACATCGCCACGCGAATGTATCTGGATCAATATCCCGACGATCCACAAAACCCGCAGGTTCATCTCAGGCTTGTGGAAAATTTGCGCCGCGAGGGGAAATGGGACGACGCCATGGAGGAAAGCGAGCGCATGACCGTCCTGTACGGGCCGGAGAGCGAGTGGGCGCAAAATAACGAAGCTTCGAGCAAAGAACAGCTGAAGGCGGATAAAACGCGACTGACCCTGCTGTATTCTTCGGCGACCTATCATCATGAACAGGCGCAGAAAGCCCGGGATGAAGGCAACGAGGAAATGATGAGGGAGGAATATCTCAAAGCGATTCACAGTTATGAGATCTATACGGAGGATTATCCCGACGCCAAAGAGTATCCCGAAGCCAAGTTCAATCTCGGCGAGGCATACTATTCCACCGGACAATATCTGAAGGCGGCCAAATCCTACGCCATCGTTTCCCAGATGAAGGATTTTCCCAACAGGGAAGAAGCGCGATTCAACGTCGTCAAAAGTCTCGAAGAAAAAATCAAGGCGGAAGGCGGATTGCCCAATGCGGAAGAACGGGAACGTGTTCAGGCCGGCGAGGAAACCGAAGGCTCCGGCGTCAACGCCATCAAGATCACGCAGTATCCCATCACTCCCACGGCGAGAGTTTACCGGGCGGCCCTGAAGGATTATGCGCCCAACGCCAAAGGCAAGAACAATCCCGGCGACTTCTATTTCGAGGCCGCTTCCGTGCTCTTCTGGTATGGGTACGTGGATGAAGCCATCGAAGAATTCAACCAGATCATGAAGGATTACCCCGGCACCAAGGCCGCCGACGCATCCAAGTTCTATGCGCTGGAAGGCGCGAAGATCGCCGGGGATCTCAAGAAATTCCAGGCCATCATCAGCGAGAATCCGTCGGCGGATCCGTCCCAGCGTCAAAAAGAGCTGAACATGGCCGCCACCGCCGGATTGATTTTGGCCACGGACCTGGCGGATCAGGGAATGTACAACGAAGCCATTTCGGCTTATCAGGCCATTTACGATAAAAATCCGCGCGCCAAGGACGCCCCAGCCGCTCTGCACAATATGGCGGTCATCTATGAAACCAAGCTGAACCGCCTCTACGACGCCAACACGTACTTTATCAGGGTCGCGCAGGAATACCCGAAGTATGAAAAATCCGCCGATGATCTTTTCCATGCCGCGGTCAACTACGAAAGACTGGTCGAGTTTTCCGAAGCGCAAAACGCCTATCAGCGTTTCGTGAATATTTTCCCGAAGCACGCGCAGGCCAAAGACGCGCTTTACAACGCCGCCGCGCTGGCGATCAAGGACAAGGATTATTCGAACGCCGCGGATCTGGCGCGAAGTTATGCGCGTGATTACCCGGATTCCGGGGACGCCGGCGAGCTTCTGTTCATCACGGCGAAATCCGCTTCCGAAAACGATCAACCGGACTTCGCGATGTCGACTTTCCGCGAATACACGGCAAATTATACCGATAATCCGGCGCGCCTGGTGGAAGCCTACGTGACCATGGGCGCCGATCAATACGAGCGCATGGGCATCGATTCGGCCAAAAGAAATCTCCAACTGGGAATCGCGGTCTACGAAAAATTCCCCGGTGACGCGGCCGCGGCGAAAGGCTTCGCGGCCCAGGCGAAATTCCTCCTGGCCGAACCCCAGTGGAACGAGTACCAAAACCTGGTTTTCACCGGCGATCTGAAAAAAGACGCGGAAATCCTGAAAAAGAAACTGCTGGGATACAAAGCCTTGAACGAGGCGTATCAGGAAGTGGCGTCCTACGCCGATTTCGAGTGGTTCAGCGCCGCCGCCTACATGATCGGCATGATCAACAGAGAGTTTTCGCGATCTCTGTTTACGGCGCCCGTGCCCGAGGGGCTTTCACCGGAGCAGGAAGACCAGTACATCACGAAACTGGAAGAAATCGCCTTTCCCATCGAGCAAAAGGCCAAAGACACCTTCATGCAAAACGTGCAAAAGGGCAATCAGGAACGCGCGCGCAACAAATGGATTGACATGAGTTCCACATGCTCCACGTCTACAAAACCGACAATCCCGATAAAAAATGGCTGACGCCGAATACGACGGATCAAAGCGCTTATTCGGACGACGGTTATGAGATGGCCATGAAAAAGGTCCCCGCGGCCTCGACGGAGGCAAAAAAGTGATGCGGTGGAATAAAACGATTCTTTTCATATGCGCGGCGGCGGTTCTGGCGACGCTGGCGGCGGGATGCTCCATTTTGCAACCGCCCAAAGCGGCCATTAAAAAAAGAACTCCCGCGGGCATGCCGGTCGAAGTATTGCCCACGGGACCCGGTTCGGATCTGAAAATATACAACTACGGCGTGGCCGCGGCAAAAAAGAAAGATTTCGCGAAAGCCGAAAGAATGTTTCGGGAAGCGACGAACCGGAATCCGGACTTGATCGACGCCTGGGCCGATCTCGGCGCGGCTCAATACAAGCTCGGGCGATTCGCCGAGTCCGAGGCGACGTTGCGACGTTGCCTGCGCATGGATCAAAGGCACAAAAAAGCTTTATTTACTTACGGATTGGTTCTCGCCGCGAAAAACGAGCACGGCAAATCTCTGGCGATATTCCAGAAAATCGCCGCCAGGGAACCGAAAAATCTCAAAGCCAAAAGTAATATGGGCGCCGCTTACCTGGCATTGGGCCGCACTCGGGATGCGAAAAAGATTCTGCATGAAGTCGTCGAGCAGGATTTGTTGAACGTGGACGCCCACGTGAACCTCGCCGATATCTATCTTTCGGAAGGAAAAACCGATCTGGCGCTGACGATATTGAACAATATCAAAAAAGAAGAGCCGGACAACGCGCACCTCCACCAGACCCTCGGCCGCTGTTACGTGAAAAAGAAAGATGGATCAAGGCCAACGAGGAATTCTCCATAGCCGCGAGAAACGATTCGAATAACACGGCCATCCTGGTGAATCTCTCAGCCGCGCAACTCCGCCTGGGCAATGCGTCGCAAGCGGTAAGAAATATTGAAAAAGCGGCGGAAACGGAGCCGGGCAACGCGGAAATCGCCATAAGCCTGGCGGACGCATACAGGACCTCGGGGCAGATCGACAAGGCGAAAAAACTGCTGGAGAGCCTTTGAAGCAAAATCCCCGGAACGCCAGGATTTTTTTAAGCCTCGGCATTCTCTATGAAGCGGAACTTAGGCAATACAAAAAAGCCTTGTTTTGCTATAACAAATATTTGGCGTATTCCCGGAATAAGATATGCAATATCAAATGGTTAAGGGATGGGTGGATGCGCTGAATCAGCGGAAATGACAAATCTCTTGCAATGAGGTATGTCTATCTGGGATAAATTATGCGAAGCGGAGTCTGAATGTTGGCGTTGATTGGAAAAACGAGGATTGTGATGATTGCAGTCATTGCGGCAATCGCGATCGTCATGTTTTTACAATCCGCGCACGCGCAAAACGAAGAAGACGATTCGGTGATCCGCATCGAAGGGCGGATACTTAGGCCGCAGGCCTCGTATATTATACAGAGGGCCAACATCGATTTCGGCGTCGGAATGAAGAAGAAAAGCTTCGTCGATAAAATAGAAATGAGTCTGAACGAAAAACCGTTTCAATAAATTGAGGAAACGAAAAATTATTTTTCAACTGCCAAATGAAGGAGCGCTTGATCCATGCTGTCGACCATAGCCGGATTTTTCCGAGAGGGCGGAACGATTATGTACGTGATCGCGTCGACCTCCGTGATCGCCATCGCCATCGCGGTGGAACGATTCTTTTTCATATTCTTCCGCTTCAACATCAACGGCCAGACCTTCATGCGCAAGATTCAGGGTTTCGTCGAAGCCTCGAATTACGAGCGCGGCATCCAGCTTTGCAACGTGGTTCCTCACGCGGCGCTGGCGAAGGTGGTCAAGGCGGGCCTGGTCAAGGCGGGGCAGACGGACCGTGATATTCAGAACTCGGTGGACGAGGCGGCCCTGGAGATCCTTCCGAAGCTGACCAAGCGCACGAACTTCCTGCAGGTGATCGCCAACGTGGCGACGCTTCTGGGACTTCTGGGAACGATCTTCGGCATTATCATCGCGTTCAAGGCGGTGGCGGAAGTGGACCCGAGCATGAAGCAGGCGGTGCTCACCAAAGGCATCGCCATCGCGTTGTACACGACGGCCTTCGGCCTGATCGTGGCCATTCCGTCCATGCTGGCGCACGCGCTGATCGAGGCCAGCACCACGAAGATTATCGACGAGATCGACGAATACTCGGTGAAACTCATTAACCTGATGTCGCGGAAAAATCGGGAAGCCGCCCAGCCGAAAAAGGCTGCGCCCAAAAGGAGTTAGCTAGGCAAGGGGAAGACGGTTAAAGGCTCTCTTTTTTAGGAGAAAACGAAGATATGGCGGGAAAACCAAGTCAGAAAGTCCGAAGTAAAGATGCGACGCAGAGGGAATTGAATCTTCTGCCGGTCATGAATGTCATCATGATCCTGATCCCCTTTCTTATAATGACCGCCGCCCCTTGTGGAATTGACCATCATCGACACCTCTTTGCCTTCCAGAGGATCGTCCTCCGACGGAAAAACAGATACTTCGCCTGATAAGCCGAAACTGAATCTGACGGTTTTTATCACCAATGAAGGATTTATCCTGGCCGGCTATGGCGGCGTCCTGCAAGTAAATAATGGAGAAACTGAAGGCGAGGAAAACGCCGCCCCTGAATCCAAACGCTTCAAGATTGAAAAAGTGGCTGCGGAAGATAAGAACGGCAAAAAAGCCATGGATTACGATTGGGATAAGCTGGCGAAAAACCTTAAAAAAGTCAAAAAATCCTATCCCGATCACTATTCCATCATTATTCTGCCGGACAACGACGTGAAATACGACACTATTATTAAACTCATGGATATTTCCAGGGAGTACGCGGAGACGAAAAACGGGAAAGAGGTCAAAAAACCCATGTTCCCAAATCCGGTGCTGGCCTGGTCGGTCACGTAAGTCGGGGACCGGTATGAATGCGTGCGAAGGGATATTTGATAACTTTGGAGAAACCGGGAGCCCGGCCGGGTTGTCGGAAATTTAAAGAGCGAGGTTTTTCATGGCTTTTGCAGCCTCAAAACGCAAGGTTCAGATGAGAAGCAGGATCAAGCCCTTCTCGAGCCTCCGGCTGACGAGTTTGATCGATATGTTCGTGATCATTCTGGTGTTTTTGCTCAAAAGCTATTCCGTCGTTGAGTTGAACGTCCAGATCCAGGACAATATGCACCTGCCGACGTCCATCAGCCGCAAATTGCCGATGGAAACCGTCGTGTTGACCGTTGCGAAAAACGCCATCCTCGTAGACGGAATCGGCGTTGCGGAAGTCGGGGAAAATTTCGAAGTCGTCGGCGTGGAGACCAACGAAGCCGGAATCCCCGCCGTGACGACGCTTCTGGAGAGGAAATACAAAGCTTTTGAAAAGCAGGCCAAAGCCCGGGAAGACGATTTCAAAGGCGAATTGACGGTGCAATGCGACAAGGATATTCCTTACAGATTATTGAAAAGATTGATTAAAAGCGCCGGTGACGCACATTTCAGCGATTTTAAATTGATGGCCTTTAAGCAAGAAACATAGAAAGGGCCAAAATCATGAATGAACATTTACGCCCTCGAATGATTAAAGCCGGCTTGATGAGAAGCGGCAAAATGGTTGCCGAACAAATCGTTTCCAGCGGGAAAAACTTGAGCATCGGAACGGATGCGACCTGTACTTTCCGACTTGAGGGCGAAGGAATGCCCAAAAAGCTGGACCTTTTGACTGAGGAAAACAACCAATATTATCTCACGGTCGATCCGGCCCTGCGGGGCAAGGTGTCGATTCCCGCCGGTTTGCTGGACATTTCCAAATACGCCGAAAAAGTCGCCGATTCCGATGAGGAATCGGATCGGTTTCTGAAACTCGGCGCGACATCGAAAGGCAAAATCCATTTCGGCGACTCGGTTGTTCTGTTTCAGATCATGGCCTCGCCGCCGCAGCCGCCGATCCGCGCCATGCCCGCTGACATGAAGGGCGGCTATATCAGCCGGATGGATATATCCTTTATCGTAATTTTGCTCATTTCAGCGCTGGCGCACATGGGTATGATTATTTCCGTGAACAATATGGAGGTTTCGGAAACCCTCGACGAGGCGGAAACCAACAGATTCATCACCCGGATCACGCAGGTGGATATAAAGGATATTCCGCCGGAAGATGATATCCCGGAAGACGAAGCTCTGGATACGGAAAAAGAAAAAGAGAAGGAAAATAAAAAGACCGTAAAAAAGGATAACAAAAAAGGCGGCTCGGGAAATGGAGAAGCCGAGGATAAAGGCGTCGAGTCGAAGGGGTTGCTGTCTTTGATCACCGTGGACAAAGGCGAAGGTTCCGTGGCGAACCTGATTAACGAATTGAGCACCGACAGCGGCATCGGGGACATCGTCAACAAGATCGGATCCGGAATCAGCGTGGCGAAAGCCGGCGATCCCCTGACGCGAAAGGGCGGTTCCGGCTCCGATGTTTCCACGGTGGACGCCGGAGATCTGGGCCGGACCGGTTCTTCCCAGGGCGTCGGGACCGGAGAAAAGAAGGTTCATGCCGTCAAAGCCAAGGTGAGTTCATCGGGCGGCGTCTCGGGTTCGCTCAGTGCGACGAGCGTGCGGGGCAAGATCAGCCGCTACGTGGGCGGCATCCGGTATTGTTACGAAAAGGAACTGAAAACGGATCCGACATTGAACGGCAAGGTATCCGTCTCTTTTGCCATCAGCGGATCGGGCGACGCGGGCTCCTGTTCCGTTACGGCCAACACCGTGGGAAGCAGCAGCGTGGGTAGTTGCGTGTGCCGCAGGATCAACCGCTGGAAGTTTGATCCGCCGGAAGACGGCGGATCGTCCAGCGTTAGCTATACATTCATCTTCACGCCGGCCGCGGGTTAGAGTCCCGCAGGCGGCAGAGCACGGTATGCTCGAAAGGAGGATGGCGATGGGAAAACTCATCATAGGCGTAGTGATTATTTCGGTCATGGCCGCATTATCCGTTTTTGCTTACGCGCAAAGCCAGGACGGATCAGTGATCGACCAAAGTACGCAGGTATTGATCTACATGCGCTCGACGGTCAAAAGCATGGATTCCGAACTCAAAAGCGCGCGCAAGGACAAAGACGCCAAAAGAGCCAGTTGCATGGATTCGCGTCTTTCGGATCTGCAGAGACTCCTTGCCGATTGCGAAAAGTCGGGATCGGTTCTGCGTGCGGCGGCTTTTGAGAAAAAGACCGACGTGATCGGCAGAGAGTACGCAAAAATAACGAAGAATCAGCAAATTTTCGAACAGCAAGTAAAATTGGTGAATGAATGTTTTACCGGGATTTATTTGGAAGGCGGCTTTACCGAAAGTCTGGAGATGTTTCTGGGAATGGAATTGCCGGCCGCGGAAGCGGGAATACGCTCCGTCAATAGAGTGAGTCAACCCGAACCCAGACCTCCCGAGTATGAACCGGAACCTGTCAGCGCATCCGAATGAACCGGCGGATGTCGATACGGGGCTAATCGAGAAACAATTTAGTTCCCTGTCAGCCAGTGGAGTTTGAATGAGGCAATTTGTTGCCGGATGGGCCATTCGCTCGGCGCTTTTTTTTTATGGTCCTAAATGCTTTTTCCATTGCCGAGGCATATGAGGAAACGGAAGGAATCCGATTCGGATCCTTTTCCATGCACCCCTCCGTCTATTCCGCCTTGCGCTTCAACGACAATATCTATTTTGTGGAAGACGATTTCACGCCGACTTCCCTCGCCGAGGTGCCGCAGCAAAAGGAGTCCGATCTCGTTTTCAACCTTCAGCCGGCTCTGACCCTGAGAATCAATACTCCACGATTCAAAGTCGAAGGCGGCTATCGTTTCTACAACGATCATTACCTGGGATACGACGATCCCGACGACCGCCATTCCAAACTGGATTCGTCGAATCATACATTCAACGGGCTGATGCGCTATGACGCGCCCGTCGGATTGTTCATGTCCGCTTCCGACACCTTCGTGGATCAGGAGACTTTCGAGGATTCCGAGGACTATATCGATCAGATTCAGGGCGATCAGCAGCATAATGAAGCCCGCGGCGTCATGGGATTGAAACGCGGGCCGGAAAACAATTTCTACCTGGCCGGAAGTTACACCCTCGTCGAAGACCGCTATGAAAAAATGGATGATTACGACCGCCGGGCGTGGTCGGCGGATGGAGATCTGAGGCTGAAATTCCTTCCGAGAACGGCGTTGCTTTTCCTGGGGGGATACGGCCAAGTGACGTATCCGAATCTGGAGGAGTACGATTCGACGACGACATATTATTTGGGCGGCTTCGGAGGGCAGATCACCAACATCTTGCACCTCAAGCTTCTGGGCGGATACCAGCAAAACGAGTATGAAACCTCGGACTCGTTCGACGGCCCCATCTGGCTGGGGGAAATATCGGGAATTTGGGGGCAGGAAACCAGCGTCGCCGTCGGCGTCAGGCGCAGAATCCTCGATGCTTCCACGACCAATTATTATATTTCCGATGAAGTGTACTTGAAATTTTACAGGCTTTGGCTCCAACGACTGACGACGGAGGCGTTCGCCAGTTATCAGTCCAACGAATATTCCTTGCCGTATGAACATCACGAAGATTTCGTTCAATTCAAATTCGATGCTATGCTAAGGATGATTTTCTGGATGTACGTCGGGGGTGGTTTTCAATACGACGGCGTGGATTTTAACGACGACATTGACAGCACAACGACCACCAGGAACGTGTTTCTCGGTCAGGTTCTGGCGAAATTCTGATTGCGATGATGAAAAAACTGAAACTTGCGATAATCATTCTGGGACTGGCCTGTCCGGCTTTCGCCGCGCAGGGGAGTGTATCTCATCGGCGAAGGCGACGTTTTGCACATCAAGGTGTTCGGCGATAAACAGTTGACCAGGGATTACGAGGTCGGTCAGGACGGCGCCGTCAGAATGCCCTGGATTAACGCTTTACAGGTTGCGGGCAAGACGACGCGTCAGGTTGAAACGCAGTTGGAAAAGGTGCTGGGCGAAGATTATCTCGTCAACCCGCAGGTCAGCGTGACCGTGAAGGAGTATCGGTCCAAAAAGATATACATTCTCGGCGCCGTGAAAAATCCCGGCTATTACAGTCTGAAGGGATCAACGCGCATTCTGGAGGCGATCGCCATGGCGGGAGGGATCGCGCCCAGCGGCGGGCAGAATTTTACGCTGATTCGCGGAGGAAATTCCATCAATAGCGAAGATGTCGGCAAAATCATGACCGACAGGGCGACGCGCGACGACGTAAAAAAAACAACTCGGCGGAGCCGAGGTTGTGGCCGTTGACGGCAACAAGCTGCTGAAAATAGGGGATCTGTCGCAAAATATCCTGCTGCGGGACGGCGACGTGTTTTTTATCCCTAAAATGGCCAGTGTATATTTCGATGGAGAGATCAAAAAACCGGGCTCCATAAACTATGAAGAGGGCCTGACCCTGTCGCGAGCGATATCGCTGGCGGGGGGATTGACGCCCAATGCTTCAAAGAAAGTGATCGTTACGCGAAATTCCGGCGGAGGCAATCAGCGAATCGTCGTGAACTTAAGGAAAATCTCCAACGATCCGAATGAAGATTTCCTGTTGCTGCCCGGCGACGTGGTCAAAATCAAGCGAAGCATTTTTTAAATGACGCCGCCCGGGAAAAGCCGGGAAACGGCAAAACGTCATAGGCCGGTTGTCAGCGGTGCGAAGGTCGAAGGGAGCGTGGATGAGAGTCAACAATCCCGACCGAGGCATTGATATCCGCGAATACAGGAAAATCGTATTCAAGCGGCGCTGGACCATTGCGGCTTTTTTCTTCATCGTCGTTTCCGTCGTCACGCTGGGGTCGGTCGTGCAAAGACCGGTCTACAGCGCTTCGACGACAATTCAGATTCTGCCCGAAGCTCCGAATGTCGTGAGTTTCAAGGAAGTCGTCGCCCTGGGATCGAGCAACTACGGCGTCCTTAAGGATTATTATGAAACGCAGTTCAGAATTATCCGCTCCCGTCCCGTCGCCGCGGAAGTTCTGAACCAACTGGAATTGCGCTTAAGCCCTCCCTACAGCGGCGCGGACGATCCGGAAGGCCTGTTGATCGATCAGATCCGCGTCGAACCCGTTAAAAATTCCCAACTGGTCGCCGTCGGCGTCGAACACGGCGATCCGCAAACAGCGGCGGATCTGGCGAACGCCGTCGCTCGTGTCTACCAGATTCAAAACCTCCGGCGTTTTAGCTTCGCTTCGCAAGAGGCTCTGAAATGGTTGAACGGCGAAGGCGGGCAGATGAAGATGAAGCTTCAAAAAAGCGAGCAGGACCTTCACGAGTTTATGAAGCAGAATCAGATTTATTCCTTCGATGAAAAATACAATATCGCATTGCGTGATCTTGCCAAATTTTCCGAGGCCATGGCCGAGGCCAAAAGAAAAAGGCTCGATAGCGAGGCGCTTTACAACCAGGCGAAATCGCTTCAAGGCGGCGGAAACGCCATGATGATCCCCGCCGTCAATTCCAACAAACTTATAATGGACCTTAAGGCCGATCTTGTGGTCGCGGAGAAAAAACTCGAAGAACTGCTGCTCAAGAAAAAAGCCATGCATCCTTTAGTCCAGGAGCAGAAAAAGCAGATCGCTTATCTGAAGGCGCAAATCGGAAACGAAGTCGACAACATCGTCGGCTCACTCAGGGCGGAGTATCTGCTGGCCAAAACCCAGGAAGAAAAAATAGGGAAAGCCGTGGATTCTTCCAGGCTCGCGGCGCAGGACGTCAGCGAAAAGGAAACGGACTACAAGGTTTTAAAGCGCGAGGTCGACGCTCTGAACATATTATGGGAGGAATTGCAGAAGCGCACCAAAGAGACCGAGATCACCGAAAACTCCACGGCCAACAACATAATTATCGTTGAAAAGGCGCGGGTTCCAAAGAATCACATCAGGCCGCGTCGCCGTTTGAATGTCATGCTGGGGGCGCTTCTGGGCTTGCTGGGAGGCCTGGGGCTGGCCTTCTTGCTCGAATATCTCGATAACACGATCAGAACAAAGGAAGATATCGAAGCGATGACCGACGCCCCGTTTCTGGGAATCATTCCGAACTTCGACAGGGAATCGGGCGACGATCCGAAGGATTTATTTGCCCATTACCATCCGAAATCCAGTATCACGGAATCATGCCGCTCCATCCGCACCAATATCCTCTACAGTTCGCCGGGTAAAAGCTTGACGAAGTTAATGGTCACCAGCGCGGGACCCCAGGAGGGAAAATCCACATCGGTCGTGAATCTCGGCGTGGTGTTCGCGCAAGGGGGTAAAAAAGTCTGCCTAGTGGATTCCGATTTGCGTAAGCCGCGTCTCCATACGGCGTTCGGCGTATCACGCGACAAGGGATTGACCAATCTCATCGTGGATCGAGCCGCTCCGCGGGATGTGATCGCGTCGACTTCCGTGCCAGGCGTCGATCTCCTGCCGTCAGGCCCCATTCCGCCCAATCCTTCCGAGATTTTAGGCAGCGAAAGAATGCGGGAAGTCATCGAGGAACTGCAGGCTTTATACGATCTGGTCATCTTCGATTCACCGCCCATCATCGCCGTCACGGATGCCGCGGTGCTGTCCCGTTTCGTGGACGGCGCCATCATCGTGGTGAAAGCCGGCAGAACCACGACGGATGTCTTGGAGCAGACGTTGAAACAGATCGAGGACGTGGGTTCGAATCTGACGGGAACGATTCTCAACGACTTCAATGTCTACGGCGAAGGCTATCGTTACTATTATAACTATCGCTATTACCACGGTGATGAACCGAATTCGAAACCGGGTGATCATAAAATGCGGCATCAAACGAATCCCGATAACAAAAACACCTGACAAGATCATCAATGTCCAAGTTTCGCAACATAGGTCTTACGTCCCTTATCGATTTGCTGCTGTTATTCCTTCTGGCATACATGCCGCTGGCGTTCGGCGCCGTGGCATTGCAGTGGCGGGCTCCGGCGTTCGTTGTCGCATTTGTCATGGGAGCCCTGGCTCTGATCGCGTCGATGCGCGATTCTTATGCAAGGCAGGAAGTCGCGCTCCGGCATGATATGACCGTCCGTAAAAGCCCTTTGATTTTCATGGGACTTTTCCTGGGTTTGATCCTCATCCGGCTGCTGTCGCCGATTTACCCCCATCCGGCGCCTCATAAGGGCTGGATTGCCTTTTTTACGTATATGACGGCATTCAGCGTGTATTTCGTCATCACGACGCAGGTCGCCGGCCGCCAGCGTCTGAAAAAGATTATTTTCTGCATCGTGAGCGTCAGTGTCTTCGAGGCCTTCTATGGTCTGATCGAACACGTCAGCAAACATCAGCACATCTTCTTTTACGCAAAACGAGCCTACACGGAAGTCGCGACGGGCACATTCATCAACCGCAACCACTATGCGGCTTATCTCATGATGGGATTGTCTTTATGCATGGGCATGTTTCTCTACAACTGGTCGCGCCGCTTCGCCCATCGCAATAAATCCCATTGGAAACAAGGGGCGGCGCCGAAACTGGCGATTATCGGGTTTTGCCTCGTCATGATTTTGGCCGCCATCTGGTCCAGCGAATCAAGAGCCGTTCCTTTGATGATCATCGGAGCTTTGCTTCTTGATCGTATTCCGAATAGGACGGATTCCAAAATAGAAAAATTTCCTGTTTTGCTTTTTGGAGTCATAATCCTTGCGGCCGTGGTATTCAGTATCTGGCTGGGAATCAGCCCCATCAATTTCCGCTATGCCGAACTGATCGGCGATATGGAAGTTGCGGACGGCAGACCGCAGGCTTACGTCACGGCGTGGCGCGCGTGGTTGTCGGCGCCGATTCTCGGGCATGGCGCGGGCGTTTTCGAGGATCTGTTTTTCATGTTCAGAACCTCGATGTTGAAAGTGTTTTATGATCACGCCCACAACGATTACCTGGAAATCCTGGCGGAAACAGGGATTACGGGTTTGTTCTGTTTCGTCGCCGCGATCTTTTGGGCGCTGGCGAATGTATTCCAAAAAATCAAAAAGAGGAAAAGCCGTTTTGCGAAAAACTACGCCTGGGCCGCGACGATCGGCGTTCTGGCCATGTTGCTGCACGGCATTGTCGATTTCGATTTTCAGATCCCAGCTAACTTGACAACGTTCTTCGCGATGCTGGCCGTGGCTCAGGTTGCCGCATCCGGAAAGTTCGGAGATTAGCCATGTTGCGACGGTCGGCGATAGCGGGGATTCTGCTGATAACGGCTTTGGTTCTGTCGTACAAGGTTGCCTACTGGACGATGGGCTCCTTCGCATTGTCCAAATATCGCGCTCTGACCCGCCACGAAATCCATGCAACGAATCCGGAAGAAACCGAACGCCGGTCACAACTCCTGAATCAAAGCGTTCGTATGATGCCTCATAACGATTTCGCGTTAAGAGAATTCGCCCGCTTCGCGATGAGCGAGGCCAATGACGAAAATGAGGAGAATCAAAAGACGGCCCTGCGTATTCTCGGCCAAGGAATTTTAGGAAACGACGGCCGGCTCGATACGGATAATCCGCGGGCCGGGCTGCTCTATCTGGCGTCGAAGGCATACGGGGAAGCCATGAAAGCCAACCGACTCGATTGTCATTCCATGTTTTGGGGAGCTGTTGTCGGCCTGGATTATCTCAAAACCCTCGGCAAGCCCGATTCACGGGAAAGCATCCATGAAAATTTTGCGCAAATGAACGCCGCTTTGAAATGCGATCCGCTGCAGGCCGACCGATTTTTTACAGCCGGAAAAATGGCGCTTGAATACGGAAGAACCGACGAAGCCATTGAGCTGCTGAGAAAGACCGTTGAACTGCGGCCCAACTATTTCAGCAAATCCGCGAAGCTTGTTCATTTTTCCGAAGTCGGACTGCAGGGCGTCAGGAACCTCATGAAAAATGATCAAGACGGTCTGCTGACGAAAGAGTATTATCTCTATCTCATGGATCATTGGCATTTCAATGAGGCCTACAAGGCGTTTCTGGATTATCGAAACGAGAAGGGATTGCAGACGTCGCGCCGCGACGCCGCGCTCGTGGCCAATGGATCGTTCAGTCATGACCTGGGAGGAGTATTTCACGACTGGGTGATTCAGAACGTTCACGGCGTCGATGTTAAACTCGAGCGAAGGGGCGCTAAGTCTTACGCGTCCGTGGAGATGAACAACGGACCGGCCAACTATTTCCATTTATTTCAGGATGTTCCGGTCGAACCGGGCGCGAGATACATCCTCAAAGCCAAAATCCGCGTCCGCGGTTTCAGCGACGAAACGCGGATCGGAATTGAGGTTATCCATCCCATGTCGCCGGCCTTGTTCACCGCGCAGGACGAGTGCTACGTCTCCACGTACATGAGGGCAAGCAACGAAAAAACATGCCGGACGCATTTCGACGAATTCGAGACCGAATTTACCGTTCCCGAAACCCTGCCCGTCGTCAGAATACGATTGCGCCGCCAGGCGAGCGCGGCTGAACTCAGCAGCGGCAAAGGAGCGATAGACCTGACGGATGTGTCACTGACAAAGCTTGAACCGGTTTCAAGCGAGGAAAAAGCGGAATGAACGATGCCTGCGTGGCGATCCGCACAAAAAATGAAGCGTCGAACATTCGAAAGGTTCTCAACCAGGTCTTTCGGCAGGAGGGCGTTCGTTTCGATGTTATCGTCGTCGATTCCGGAAGCCGGGACGACACCCTGAAAATCGTTTCCGAATTCCCCTGCAAAGTCATCGAAATCAATCCGGAGGAGTTTTCATACGGCCGGGCTCTGAATTTGGCCTACGCGAATTCAAACTCGATATACTGCGTCGCCTTGTCGGCTCATGCGCCGCCGCTGGACCGGCACTGGCTGCGCAATATTTTAATGCCTTTTGAAGACCAAAGTGTTTGCGCCGTCGTGGGAAAGCAAATGCCGAGAGAGGATTGCAATCCTTTCGACGCCGGAGGTTTGAAGCGAATATACGGAACCGAAAAACTCTACCTGACCAGAGACAGCCGGATTACCTTTTCAAACGCCAATGCGGCGGTGCGGCGAAGCGATTGGGAAACTTTGCGTTTCGACGAGGGCTTAAGCTACTCGGAGGATTTGCACTGGTCGTATCAAATGCTGCGCAAGGGACGGCGCATCGTTTACGAGCCGACGGCGGCGGTGTTTCACGGCCACAACGAATCGCCGCGCCGGCTTTACGAACGATTCTACAACGAATCGTACGCCAGGCAATCCTTGCGATACGGTCGCGGCCGATACGGCGCGATGCGTTTGTTCATTGATGCGACCGCCGGAACCGCCTTCGATATGACGACGGCTGTAAAGCGCCCGGGAAAAATAAAATGGCTGTTTTACGCTCCCGTCCGCAGAGTCGCCGTCAATTTAGGCCGTTATTGCGGATCGCGCATGCTCCCACGGGATCCGAAGGTCGGACCGGGAAGGCAGATTCTGCTGCGCATGGGCCTGATGTTTCTGGAAAAAACGAACCGGACGTTGCAGGCGCTGGCGCCTTATCTGGTCAAAGCGACGCGCAAGCACATCAGCGCGGTTCATCCGAAGCATCTGCTGAGCGATGATGCGGCTCATTATTGGTATGAGCAATACCTCAAACCAGACTCGCTCGTGCTCGATATCGGCTGCAATCAGGGCATGCACACGATTTTTGCATCCCGGTTCGCGAAATTCGTCGTCGGCATGGAAATCGACAAAGAGGCCGTTTACGTCGCGGACTTCAATTCCAAATGGGAAAGGCGAAAGAACGTGCGTTTTGTTCTGGGCGACGCCGCGAGGATTCCGCCTTTTCGAGACAGGAGTTTCGATACGATTATGGCGTTCGATATCATCGAGCATCTGCCGGATCGCTCGGGATTTCTACAGCGGATGCGGCGCCTTCTCAAACCGGGCGGAGTCTTGCTGCTGTCGGCGCCCAACTCCCGGACGCGTTTCAAGAAATTAAAGAGACTGGCGGGCCTGCCCACGTATAGCGATCCGACGCACGTTGTCGAATACACCCTGGACGAACTTCAGGAAGAGTGCCGCCGCAACGGTTTTGAAACACGCAATCCGGCGCCGGTTACGCTGGACTCGCCTTTTTATGGAATCATTGATTTCGTAGGCGGTCTGTCCTTATCGCTCTATGAATTTCTGGATCGGAGAAAGCGGCGCCTTGCAAAGGAAAATCCCGCAAACAGCACGGGCTTCAGGCTTTGTTGCGAACCGGTCGAAAATCAAGACGGCTAGGATTATGCGCATTCTATTGGCCAGCGAGTATTTTCTTCCCTCGTCCCCGGGCGGCGCGGAGAAAAGCCTTTTTCAGTTCGCGCGGCATTTGGGAAAGCGCGGGCACGCGGTCGGAATCGTCACTTTCCAATTGATTGGAGAAGATGACGGGGAAATTGCCGGAATTGACGATGAGTTGGCCGCCGCGGGCGATATCGACGTTAAGCGCGTGCCGTTAAACGCCGCCGCCCATTCCGACAATAGCGCTTTGGCGTCATATGTGTTCGGAAATCCCCGGCTGCATCGGCGTTATGCGCTGGAATTGGAAAATGAAATCGACGCCTTCAGGCCGGATATTGTGCACGCGCAGGGTTATGACTCATATGAATCGGCGCTTAAGGCCGCACGGCAAAAAGGCGTAGCCTGCGCCGCCACGGTGCGGGACTACCGAACCTTGTGCCCGGTTTCCATTTGCCTGCATACCGGCGATGAAGCGCCCAAGAACTGCGCATACGGTGATTTCAGGCGTTGCTGCGGGAAATATCTTGAAAATTACGGAATTGAATTCAATATGATTCAAAGGGCGAAACATGATTGGCGCAGGCTTCTGGAATGGCGCAACAGCCGCGAAGCGAAAAAAGCCCTGCGCGCCGTTGACGGAGCTCTATTTGTTTCCAGGCGGATCATGGACATTTACAGCGCGGCGGGACTTGCCCCGAAAATTTCTGAAGTCGTTTACAATCTTTCAGAGTCTTTCGATTTCGAAACGGACGATGAAAAAGAAGATTCCCGTTTTGATTTTGGAGATAAAAAGATTGTCGTCTTTGCAGGGCGCTACTCCCTCGGCAAAGGCGCGAAAGAATTGACGGAGGCCATGAAAATTGCGGGCCGCGCGAAACCGGAGCTTCGATGCATGATCGCCGGGCGGCGCGAATCGGGCTTGCAGACTGAAAACATGGAGTTTTTGGGCGTATTGCCGCATTCGGAATTACACCGTCTTTATCGGCGATCCGAAATGATCGTGCTGCCTTCGCGTTGGCAGGAACCGCTGTCGCGCGTGCTGATCGAGGCGGGGCGGGCGGGCCGGCCGGTCGTGGCGTCGGACGCCGGTGGAAATTCCGAAGTCGTCGTTGACGGATATAACGGACGATTGGTTCCGAGAAACGATCCCGAAGCGCTGGCCGCGGCGATCCTGGAGCTTTTAAACATGAGCGAAGAAAATAAACGGCGCATGAGTCTGGCGGCAAAAAAGCGAGCCGCCGAATTGTTCGACGCCCGATCGATCATCGAGAAAACGGAAAATTTTTATAGGCGCATCATGGATAGAGCGGCTGTATGAGCGAAAGCAAGGCAAAACACGCCATATGTTCCCCGCAGATGTCGCTGTCCGCGGAGAACATCTACGGCGGCGGCATATATCATCTGAAACTGCTGGAGCGCCTGGCCGACGACGGCGTCGAATGCATCATTCCGCTGGCCTTTCAATCCGAGCACGAACCCCGCGAGAATTGGGATGTTTATACGCTTCCCATACGACGCACCTACAAGTTGGGACCGCTGATCAGCAATGCGGTGTTTTTCTTTCAGTTTATCTGGATTTGGTTTGTCGCACAGAGGCGTTTCGATCTGCTTCGCGTGACCGATCCTTATTACGTCGGACCGGCGGCGCTTATCTTTCACTTCCTGACAAAAACGCCGATGATCGCCAATGTCTTTCACATTGAGCCGAATCAGTATCTGCGCAATCTTGTCCTGAAGTTCGTTTGCCGGCGTTGCGACGCCGTTATCGTCACCAGCCGCTTTTCCAAAAAACAGGTGGAACGGATTCTTTCTCTGGATCCCGAAAAAGTGCACGTCACGTACGGCGGCGTCACGGTTTTCGAAGGCGCCCCGAAGACGCAGACGGAAGCCAAGAAAAATCTCGGAGTTACGGGCAAGACGGTGATTGGATTTATCGGGGCTTTGTCGGAAAGGAAAAATCCGGGATTCCTGCTGGAAATATTTTCCGATCTGCTCAAAGGGAATAAAAACCGTCATCTCATATACGTTGGATCGGATATTTCCGCCGACGGTTCGCTGATGAAAAGGCTCAAAAGCCGGGCGGCGGAATTGAAAATTGAAAAGCAGATTACTTTCGCCGGCCGTGTCGATACTTCGGCAAAGGCCACGATATTAAAGGCCATGGATCTGTTTGTTTTTCCAAGCCTCATGGAAGGATTCGGACTGGCCGTGGTTGAAGCCATGGCGGCGGGCGTTCCCGTCGTCGTATCGGACCGCGGTTCTTTGCCCGAGGTCGTTCATCACGGCGTCAGCGGACTGGTTCTGCCGCTCGGCGACCGGGGGAATCTCACCAGGCAAATCGATGAATTGCTGGGAGACGAAAAGCGGCTCGAAAAAATGAAAGCCGCGGCGCAAAGCAGCGTGATGCGGGAGTTTACGTGGGCCGCCTGCGCGCAGCGAACGTTCGACGTCCATGAGAAGGTCTTAAACTCCAGGAACCGGAAAGTGCTCGGCGTCGTTCTGAATTCCGGCGACGGGATCGCCGCCATGAAAAGGGAAGGGCAATGGGACCGTTTTTATGAGCATTATCTTTCGCGCTGGAAAGAATGCTTCGACGGGATCGATGTCTTCGGGTACGGTCAGGAAAGCGAAGCGCCGCTTCCCGGCGTTCGATTCATTCCCGCAAAAAACAAATGGCGGGGGCTTGCCTACGCCTTCATGGCGCCGTTCATCCATAGAACATACTTTCGCAATCTGCGTGTGCTGCGCGTCATGCAGGCCGGCGCCGCTCTTCCGGCGATCATCGCCAATCTCATCTGGAAAACGCCCATGGTTGTCACGTACGGCTACCGGTACGGGCGGTTCATGAAATTGAAAGGAAGGCCGCTGTATGCGGTTTTTGTGAGTTGGATTTCACGATGGGCTCTGCGCCGAGCAGCGGCGGTAATCGTCACAACACCGGCCCTTGAGGCGCATGTCCGCTCCCTGATCGGCCCGGAAAAAATCGAGCTGATCCCCAACGGCGCGGATCTTTCCATGTTTTCGGGGATCGTGAAGCACAAAGAAGGCGATGGGATTCATATCGTCTTTACCGGAAGGCTGACGCCGCAAAAAAATCTCCATTTGCTGGCGGACGCCCTGGAGTACGTGAAGGGTGAAGTGAAACTGTCGATTATCGGCGACGGCCCGCAACGCAAGAAATTGGAGAAGCTGTTTCGGGAAAAAGGAATCGATGTCCGGTTTTACGGCGTGGTCCCGCAAAGCAAATTGCCGGAGATATATAAAAACGCCTCCATTTTCGTTCTTCCCAGCCGCGTGGAGGGGCATCCCAAGGCTCTTGTCGAAGCGATGGCGGCGGGGATGGCGTGCGTCGCCACGGATGTGGAAGGATCTCGTGAGTTGATTGTCCATGAGAAAACCGGATTGCTGGTTTCGGAAGATCCGCGGCAACTCGGCGAAGCCTTGTCCCGATTGGCCGCGGATTTCGCGCTTCGCGATTCACTCGGCCGCATGGCCGCCGGTTTCGCCGCGCAAAACTTTGATATCCGAAAACTGATGGATCGGGAATTGAAGCTTCTGGCCTCGGTCAGGGATCAAACCTGATGGGCGCCGACCCCAAAGTTTTGTTTGTTTACAACAGGCCCAGATGCGCGCGCCGGAAGCTTTATGAAAAAGGCGAATGCCCCGACGACGCGCTTTATGCGTTCAACGCGCTTAAAGAAAACGGTTTTTTGCCCTTCTTTTCCGATGCGGGGCACGAGATCAGAGGCATCGGAAAGATTTTCAAGGTCCTGGATGATTTCATGTCGGAAAAGGGTCGTAAGACGGGCTTTCACCTATGGCAGGCGCTGCGCCTTATCGGCCAGATCCGCCGCGCGGATCTTGTTTACGCCACGGCGGATTCCTCGGCGCTTCCCATATGTCTTTTAAAAAAGCTCAAATTGGTGAAAACGCCGATAGTTTATCAGACCATCGGATTGACGAACTCTTTTCAAAGCGGTCTCCGATTTCGATTTTACCGCCGGCTGCTCAATGAAGCGGCTTGCGTGATTCATTTTTCCCGCGCGGAAGGCGAGGCGCTGTTAAAAAACTTTCAAGTGTCCGCGGAAAAGCTTCATTTCGTTCCCTTCGGCGTGGATCGGGAGTTTTATAGCGGCGTCGAGACTCAAGACGGCGGGCCTGTCGCCCTGGGGCTGGATTCTTCAAGGGATTGGAAGCTGCTGGCCGATGCGCTTGCGGGATCGAAAGTCCCGATGAATGTTTATACAAATCCCGATCACCTCAGCGGCCTGAAAATCCCCGAAGAGTTTTTGGCGCATGACCCCGTCGGATTCAAGGAGTTGGCCCGGATCATTTCCGGCGCATCGTTCGTCGCGCTGCCGGTCAAGGAAAATTCCTATACGGGAGCGACGATAACGTTGCTTTCGTGCATGGCCTCAGGCAGGGCCGTCATCATCAGTCGCACTTCGGCTCTGGCCGACGGTTACGGGCTTGTCCATAATGAAAACTGCGTGTTTGTTCCGCCCGGCGACAAGGATGCGCTTCGCCGTGAAATTTTACGTCTCGACGGCGACCGGGACCTTTGCCGCCGGATCGGGAAAGACGCCGCCAGGCACGTCCGGCGGGGATTTACGGTCGGGCGAATGGCCGACGATCTGGCGTCGATATTCCGGAAGGCTCTATAGATGAGAAGCGACTTCATCAAATCCGCGAGCCGCATTTTTCGCATGGACGCGCAATATATCGTTTCCGGAACGACCTGGCTGGGATTCGATCAGGCGGTCAACGTCGCCACGAGCATTATCACGACAATCGTCCTGACCAATATCGTCAGCAAAGCAATTTACGGATCATACGTTTACTTGCTCGGCATATGCATGTTGCTGCTGCCCGTCACGCTGACCGGCATGAGCAACGCCATTATCCAAAGCGCGGCAAGGGCCCATGACGGAAGCCTGGCGCGGGGAATGGCGATGCGCCTGAAAGGCGGATTCGTCGTCTCCGTCATTCTCGCCGGAATCAGCGTCGCGTTTTTCGTCTCCGGCCGCATCGACGCCGCCTGGGCGCTGGGTATGGCGTGCGTGATATATCCCTTCGCATTCGCCGCCGACGATTATAAATCGTATCTGCAGGGACGGCAGGACTTTAAGCGTTACGCTTGCATCAACGCGACGGTGAACGCGGCCGTTTGCGCCGCGACGGTCTGGGCCGCTGTGGCAAGCGGCGGTTTGTTTGCCATTTTGACGGCGAATTTAGCCGCCAGAGGGGCGGGAAATCTGCTGGCGTATTTCCGTATGAGGGGTTTGCTCAGAAATCGCAATGTCGATGAGAAGTTCGACGGCTTCGGAAAGCGTTTGTCGGCGGTCGCCGCCGTCAACGGGATATCGTACTCCATCGATCAGGTTCTCGTAGGCTCCCTGTTTACGATGGAAATCATGGCGTCGTACGGATTGGCCTCGCGTCTTTCCGAACCGTTCCGATTCCTGGGCCTGGCGGTGAATCGGCTGGCCTGGCCGAAAGCCGCGCGGATGCAGGGACCTTACGTCGCCGGGAAGTTTTTGTCGAAGCTGGCGCTGCTTATGGCCATGCTGATAATCATTTCGCTGGCTGTTTTTGCATCCATGCCTTTTCTCATTCGATTCGTTTTTCCGGCTTATCGCGACGTGACGCCGCTGGCCATGTTGATGATTTTCTCCGCCATGTCGGCGGTCGTCGTGACGTATCTGGAAACTTATTTCATTTCACAGGATAATTTGCAGCGATTCTATTACTTTGCGTCGACGGCGAGGCCGGCCGCGACGATCGCGCTGATGATCCCTTGCATGCACTGGTGGGGATTCTGGGGGGCTGTCTGGGCGAGGTTGTTCGTCAGACTGGCGTCCGCCGTGGTTTTGACCGGGCGAATGTATATCGAATACCGAAAGAGTTTTGAAGCCGTATAGTCGGCCGCGAATAAAAAGGTGAAAATATAAAGATGAGCGCCAACAAGTCCGATGCGATCGACAAAAATTCGACATCCGAAATGTTCAAAGCTACGAACTGTGTTTTGTGCGGCGACAAACGATCCAAATTGGTCGTTCGCGGCAAGGACCGCCTGGGCCGTCTGGACGGCGAGTTTGACGTGGTCTCCTGCGTGTCGTGCGGAACGTGGCGTCTGGATCCGGCGCCCGACGCATCGATGATGGACGAGCTTTATCCCGAAGCTTACGAACCTTACAACAGGGCGGAGCAAGGCTATGAACCGGTCATCGCGGGGCTGACGCACAGGCTGCGCCGCCGATACGTGGAATGGGTGTCGTCGGGCAAGAGGAGTTTGTGGACCCTGCCGGCTTTCGCGGCGCTGCCGGTTTTGATGGCGCGTCTTTTCAGTCGAACGGATTACGGCCGCTTCAATCCGCTGGCTTTCGTGGGGGAGGGGCGCCGCGTCCTGGACGTCGGATGCGCCACGGGATATCTCATGGATTTTTATCGGGCTCACGGTTGGACGACCATCGGAATCGACTGGAATGAAAGGGCCGTGAAGATCGCCCGAGAAAAGGATCACTGCGTGGTTCAGGGAAGATTCCCGGAAAACTCCGATGAGATCGATAAATGGAGTCCGTATTACGCCGTGGTGTTTTCCAACGTCCTGGAACATCTGGAAAATCCGTTCGCGGCTTTGTCAAAGGCGTGGGAGGTCATGGAGCCGGGCGGCTACGTGCTGATTTGGGCGCCGGTCAGCGACGGATTCCTGCAATCGAAATTGCCGATGCATTGGTATAATCTGGACATCCCGAGACACCTGCACCTGTTTTCCAAAAAGGGACTGCAAACCCTGCTGCGGCAATGTGATTTCGATGTGCTGGCTCATTGGCCGGCCACGAGCGTTCGCGCGACCATGCGGACATTCGCCGCGTTGCTGCGTTCCAAGGGGCGCATGAAATCCGCGGATTTTGTCGAGAAAAGCCGGATGGCGCGTTTGCCGGCCGGCCTCGCCGTGCGCTGCGCCGATATATTCGGCCAAGGCGACATCGCCATCGTGCTGGCGCAAAAACCGAAAACAACGGAGCCGGTTCATGCCTCGAATTGACGCCGCCGATTCCATGTCCGTTATCGAAAGGGAAAAAGCGGTTTGCAAAAAATTCGGCAAATACTTTTATCCCGAGGCGGCGCTGAAAAGAAGAGACGACCTGGAGGCGTTCTGGGAAAACTTCGACCTTGAGAATAAAGCATGCCTGGACGCGGGATCCGGACATGCCGTCATCCCGGCGATTCTGACCGCCAAGTATCCTTCGATTCGTTTCGACTGCGTGGACATATCGCCGGATTTTGAAAAGGAGGCGGGTAAAAGCATCAGGGAGCTTAACGGGGACCTGAAAAGGATTCGTCTGGTGACGGCGGATTTCTACGATATCGGCCGGCTGGCCGAAAAGGGCGTCTTGCGAAATCGTTATGACTACATATTGCTCGCCGAGTCCCTGCATCACTCTTTGCGTAAAGGCTATCTTCTTTCAATCCTGAAGGAATTGATGGACGAAGGAAGCATCATGATTCTCATGGAACCGGTCTTGCCGCGATTCTTCAGGAGTAAAGCTCATCGTAGTTTGGCCGAAGCGCGGGCCATGGGATATATCGAAGAACCGGTTGTCATGCGTGAGTATGAGGCCGCCATACGCGAGGCCGGTTTGAAAATCGTGTCCACGGATTATGACACATCCCGGGAAAGCCCTGAAATTTCATGGAAGCGGCGCTTGACGCCGGACTTCGTTTATGAGTTTTACAGGCGGCGCGTCAGGCCGATGTACGCCATGACGAGTTTCATTTTCGTTTGCCGGTTGGAATCATGAGTCAGGTTACGCGGCGCATCACGGGATGGATCGACGAAGTGCTGCAAAACAGCCTCGATACGTTTGTCTCGAAAATCGAAAACATGCCCCGGCGGATTAAAGAGGGTGTGCTATTAGTATCCGGCGCGTTGCTGCTGTCCTCCCTCGTTTTGAAAAACGGCATTTTGGCGGCCGCCGCGGTTGTCGTATTGTTTTCGTTTCTATTTCTGGTTCGCAGGCCGATTTTTATGGTGTATTCGACGCTGGCCGTCATCCCCGTCGCCTGGGTCAATCTGCTGGGAAATCGCCTTCGCGTCATTTCTTTCATGACCGCGCTGTCTTTGGGCTATTACATTTCCCGGGCGATGATTCGCCGCCGACGGATAAAAGTGGAGCCCATCTACGTTGCGGCGCTCGTTTACGTGGCGATTTGTTTTTTATCCATGTTCAACTCCGTCGATATAAACTTCTCCCTTACGGGTATGAAGTATTATCTGATCTCCCTGGCTTTCGGCCTGACCTTGATCATGTCCATTGGAAATCCTGAGCGCCTTCGCGCCGTCGTGATTATTGTCATGGCGTGGGGAATCGGGCAGTCGCTGATCTCTTTCGCCCAGAGCGCCGTTTCGCCGAAGTTTTATCCGGCCTATTACTTCGACGTATTCGGCATGGATATTGTCGACTCTTACTCTGTCGGCGGAATTCGCAGGGCTTCCGGGACGTTCGAATCCGGCCCGAGGCTGGCCATGTTTCTCCTCTTGCCTTTCGCATACGCCCTGACCTTTTTCTTCAGAGATACATTGCGGAGGCGATGGGTGTGGGCGATCAGCCTGGTGGTTCTGGCGCTGGGGCTTTTTGTCAGTTTTACACGAATCGCCATACTTCTGACCGCTATGGTTTTCGCGCTGTACTACTTCTTTGAGCGGGAAAAAACGCGCCTTGTAAAAACCATGTTTACCGTGGCGATGCTGGCGTCCATTTTATTTATTCTGATCCAGTTTATTTTTCCCGAAGAAATATACAGGGCCGCCGGCGAGCGCTTCACGCAGGAAGGCGACCAGCTGTACCACGACCGGTTTTATTTTTTGTACAACGCTCTGATGGCGTTTACCGATCATCCCATTCTGGGATGGGGCGTCAAAACCTATACTTTGCACTCCTGGGACTTCATGCAGAAGTACCCGGTGCCGTGGCGAAGCCTTTCGTGGGACGTTCCCCCGCTGGCCATGCCGCAGGGCGTTCCCGTGCACAACGATTACGCCAGAATGCTGGCGGAGACGGGGATTTTTTCCCTTGTCGCATTCGGAATTTTATGCGCGATGGCTTTTCACAATCTTTTGTATGCCGTGAAAAACGCCAAAGACGCATTCGTGGAAGCGACGAGCGTCGCGACGATCATCTTCCTGGCCGTCATGCTGGTTTACTGGTTTTTTCACGAATACTACATGGAAGAGCCGTTCGTTTCCGTGTTGCCTTTTGCCCTGTCCGTAATCCTTAAACGGTTATCGACGAATCCGTCGGCGCCGCCGGTCGAGATGAGCGGATGAAAATCCTGTTTTGCGCAAATTGGGATTTGAAGCAAAAAAATCATCCCGGTCAGTACGCTTTTTTTTCCCATTGGGAATCGAAACCCGACGTCCGGCTGCTCGGCGCATTCAATCTCGGTCCCATAACGCGATTCGAAAAGAAAGTGCTGCGTTTTTATATTCTGGCGCCTATTGCGGCTTTCTTCATGTCGCTGACCAAAGACGTGGTCATCGCCTACTCGACGCAGGTGGGGCTTCCTCTGGCGTTTTTGCTGCGGCTGTGTTTCTGGCGGCGCATTCCGCTGATCGTTTTCGATGTGGAATCATTCGGAAGGATTCAAAAAGGTCCGGCTTTGTCTTTTATCCGCTTTGCGTCGAAAAGAATTGACCGCGTGGTGTATGCCGCTTCCGGGCAGAGGGAATATTATCGGAAATATCTTAAACATCTCGTTTCGGCGGCGCGTTATATTCCTATTGGGATCGGCGAATATGAAAAAAGCAGACCGCTTGGGGAAAAAGCGCACGGGCCGATCGTCGCCCCGGGACATCACGGAAAAGAGTTTCGGGACTGGGCTACGCTGCTGAAGGCCGTCGACAAGGTGAAGCCGGCGCAGAAATTCCTGATTGTCGGCAGGACAAACCTCGTTGATTCCGATACGGACGGCTTCGAGGCGCGGGATAACGTGTCTTTCATGCCGTTTTTACCTTCTTTCGAGTTTGCTAAAGTCGTCGAAGACGCTCCCTTCGTTGTGTTGCCTCTTCCGGAAAGATGGCAGTCTCTGGGCCAGTTGACGATCCTGTTTTCCATGGCGATGGGAAAATCCGTGGTCGCCACGGATGTGATGGGAATTCGAGACTACGTCGAAGATGGGAAAACGGGATTGCTGACGCCTCCCGGAGATGCGGACGCCCTGGCCGCCGCCATGCAGCGCTTGCTGGACAATCCTAATGAAGCGACGTCCATGGGCGTTTATGCATACGAGCGCCTGCAGGAAAAATATCGCGATAAAATGATGGGGCGCGCCTGGGAGAAAATGGTGCGCGAACTTCTGGAAAAGTGATTCTGCCGGACTTTCGAAAAGTCTTGGCGGCATTGACAATTAACGGTATTTCCATAATTCTGTTATATGCTTAAGGCACGTGGGCAGTGCCCGATACTTCCTATTGATTAACTGGACAATATTCGATCCCTTTAATGTGAGATTTCTCCAGGAGGATACAATGGCTGCAAAATATGTTTACTCGTTCGGCGGCGGGAAAGGCGAAGGCGCCGCGAAAATGAAGAATCTGCTCGGGGGCAAGGGCGCCAACCTGGCTGAAATGAGCGGAATCGGAATCCCCGTACCCGCGGGATTCACCATCACGACGGAAATTTGCACGTACTACTACGAGCACGGAAACACGTATCCCAAAGAGCTGGAAAAACAGGTCATGGACGCGCTGAAAGACGTCGAGAAAATCATGGGCCGAAAGTTCGGCGATCCGATAAAACCGTTGCTGGTATCCGTGCGCAGCGGCGCCCGCGCCTCAATGCCGGGAATGATGGACACCGTTTTGAACCTCGGCCTGAACGATGAAATCGTCAAAGGCTTTGAGGCGGAAAATCCAAGAGCCGCCTGGGATTCCTATCGCCGTTTCGTGCAAATGTACGGAGACGTGGTTCTGGATCTAAAACCGAAAACAAAAACGGAAATCGATCCCTTCGAGGAAATTATCGAGAAACTTAAAAAGAAGAGGAAAATCGAACTCGACATCGATATGAGTACGGAGGACCTGAAATTTCTGGTCTACGAATTCAAAAAGGCCATCAAGAAAGCGACCGGCAAGGACTTTCCGGAAAAACCTTACGATCAGCTCTGGGGGGCCATCGGCGCCGTTTTCGGTTCCTGGAACAATGATCGGGCCAAGGTCTACCGCCGCTTGAACAAGATACCGGATGACTGGGGGACCGCCGTCAACGTGCAGTCCATGGTGTTCGGAAACCTGGACGACGATTGCGCAACGGGCGTGGGATTTTCCCGCAATCCGGCCAGCGGCGAAAAAGCCTTTTACGGCGAGTATCTGATCAACGCGCAAGGCGAGGACGTGGTCGCGGGCATTCGGACTCCGAAACCCATTTCCGAACTCGCCAAGGATATGCCGAAGATCTACAAACAACTCAGCGGCATCGTCCAGAAACTCGACAATCATTACAGAGACATGCAGGATATCGAGTTCACCATCGAACACGGCCGTCTGTGGATGCTGCAAACGCGCAACGGCAAAAGGACGGGCTTCGCCGCCTGTCGCATCGCCGTGGATCTGGTGAAAGAGAAAAAAGCCACGCCGAAAGAGGCTCTCACGCGCCTGATTCCCGACGCCAATGCGCTGGATCAACTGCTTAAGCCCGTCTTCGATCAAAAAGACAAGGCGGCTGTGATCAAAGGCGGACGGCTTTTGGCCAAGGGACTCGCGGCGGGCCCCGGCGCGGCCACCGGCAAAGTGGCGTTTCACGCCGACGACGCCGCGGATATGGCGGCGGCGAAGGAAAGCGTCATTCTCGTTCGCATCGAAACCAGCCCCGAGGATATTCGCGGCATGGAAGCTTCGCAGGGTATTCTCACGGCGCGAGGCGGCCAGACTTCCCACGCGGCTTTGGTGGCCCGGCAGATGGGCAAAGTATGCGTGGCCGGTTGCAGCGATCTGGATATCGATTATAAGGCCGGGACCATGAAAGTGGCCGGCAAAACCGTCAAGAAAGGCGACTATATCAGCATCGACGGCTTCACCGGCGAAGTCATTCTGGGCCGGATCAAGGTCGTGCCCTCGGGCGTCAAGCAGGCCCTGTTCGGCAAAGGCGCCGCCGCGAAAAAAGCCCGGGAGACCGTGACCTTCAAGGCGTACAACAAGCTCATGAAATGGGCCGATCAGTATCGCCAGTTACGCGTGAGGACGAATTCCGATCAGCCGGATCAGGCCGCCGAGGCCGTCATTTACGGTGCGGAAGGCATCGGCCTGTGCCGCACCGAGCACATGTTCTTCGGCGAAAACAGAATTCTCGCCGTGCAGGAGATGATCCTGGCCGACGATGCCGCCGGTCGCAAAAAAGCTTTGAAAAAACTTCTGCCGTATCAGCGCAAGGATTTTATCGGCATCTTCAAGGCCATGGGCGAAAGGCCTGTGACGGTGCGTCTCCTCGATCCTCCGCTGCATGAGTTTTTGCCTCATACGAAAAAGGATATCGCCGCACTGGCGAAGGAAATCGGCGTCGCCCCGAAAGTCGTCGCACATAAAGCCGAGGCGCTCAAGGAATTCAATCCCATGCTGGGGCATCGCGGATGCCGCCTGGGCATCACGTATCCGGAAATTTACATGATGCAGACCCGCGCCATCGTTGAAGCCGCGGCGCAGGTGAGAACGAAGTTCAAAATCAAGTGCAATCCCGAGATCATGATCCCCCTCGTGGGCCATTGGAAGGAATTGGTTTTCCTGAGGGAAAGGATCGAAAAACTGATCACGGAAATCCTGGCGGCGAAGAAGGTGGAGATGAAGATTCACATCGGCACCATGATCGAGCTTCCCAGGGCCGCCATGACCGCGGACCAGATCGCGGCGCATGCCGATTTCTTCAGCTTCGGCACCAACGACCTGACGCAGACTACGTTCGGTTTGTCCCGCGACGATTCGGGCAGATTCCTGCGCGTGTATATCGAAAATGAGGGAATCCTGTCCGACGATCCCTTCGTTTCCATCGACAAGGACGGCGTCGGCGCATTCGTGCAAATGGGTACGGAAAAGGGCCGCTCGGTCAACAAGGATCTTCATGTGGGCATTTGCGGCGAGCATGGCGGCGATCCGACCAGCATCATGCTTTGCCACAAAGCGGGATTGGATTACGTTTCCTGCTCGCCGTCGCGGCTGCCGATCGCGCGGCTGGCGGCGGCGCAGGCGGCGATTGAAAATCCCAGAAAGTCAATGGTGAAACCATGACGAAAATATCCGAGATCAGCGCGCGGGAGATACTCGACTCCCGCGGCAATCCCACCGTCGCGGCGACGGTCGTTTGCGACAACGGCGCGCGGGGAGGGGCCATGGTTCCTTCCGGCGCCAGCACCGGCAGGCATGAGGCCGTCGAACTGCGCGACGGGGATAAAAAACGGTACGGGGGCAAAGGCGTCTTAAACGCCGTGAAAAACATCAACAAGGATATCGCCGGCCTCCTTGTGGGCATGGACGTTTCCGAGCAGGAAAAGATCGACCGCGCCATGATCGATCTGGACGGCACGCCCAACAAGGGCAAACTCGGGGCCAACGCGATTCTGGCCGTCAGCATGGCCGCGGTCCGCGCGTACGCCAATGACGCCAAGGTCGAACTGCATCAGTCGATTGCGCGCAGCGACGACGCCACGCTGATGCCCGTTCCCATGATGAATGTATTAAACGGTGGAAGCCACGCGACGAACAACGTGGACATCCAGGAATTCATGATCGTTCCGGCGGGCGCGCCGAATTTTACCGAGGCGCTGCGTTACGGCGCCGAAGTGTTCCACGCGCTCAAAAAAGTTCTCGTCGAAAAAAATTACGCGACGGGAGTCGGCGACGAAGGCGGCTTCGCGCCGAACTGCAAGAGCAACGAAGAGGCCCTGGAACTGATTTCCAAGGCCGTCGAAAAGGCCGGCTACAAATTGGGCGAAGATATCTTTTTTGCCCTCGACGCCGCCGCCAGCGAATTTCATTCCGATTCGGGATATACGCTGGCGGCCGAGAAAATCATCGACGCGAGTTCCGAGCAGGTGATCGAGTTTTATGAAAAACTCGTGGATCGGTTCCCGATTCTCTCCATCGAAGACGGCCTGGACGAAGACGACTGGGACGGCTGGAATCTTCTGACCGAAAAACTGGGGAACAGGATTCAACTCGTGGGCGACGATCTTTTCGTCACCAATCCGGTCCGGCTCAAGCAGGGGATCGACGGCGACATCGCCAACAGCATTCTTATCAAACTGAATCAGATCGGGACCGTGACCGAGACCGTGGAAGTCATCAAAATGGCTGCCGACGCCTCGTACACGCAGGTTGTTTCGCACCGGTCCGGGGAAACATGCGATACGTTTCTCGCCTCCCTGGCCGTCGCCTGCAATACGGGGCAGATCAAGACCGGCTCGCTGTCGCGTTCCGAGCGCCTGGCGAAGTACAACGAATTGCTTCGCGTGGAGATGCTGCTTGGAGAAAGGGCGCGCTGGATCGGATTAAACGCGTTCCCGCGATGAAATTTATCCATTCGTGAAAAATGAGGAGGTCTTTGTCGGACCTCCTCAGGTATTTTAAAAAGGCTGACGACTGCCGATGATTGCGCGTTTACGAAAAAACTTTCAATCGGAAAAATCGTAACGCATCGCTTCGGGTCAATGGATTTTATCTTCCAATGGCGCTCTCGTTTTTCTATTTAGAGTAACTTTTCGGGCGCCACGACGGCGCCGAATTTTTCCTTGAGCGCGCCCAGTTCCTTCTTTTGTTTCGCATAAACGTCGAAGAGCGTTTGCGGCACTTTGTCGCTTTTCGCAAAGGCTTCCGTCTGCATGTCGAGCCTGGCGACGATATTGTCCAGGTAAAGCGAGAACTGTTTGTCGTACAGGTCTTTGGGATATTCCTTGGCGATCAGCGACGAGAAAAGCTTTTCGAGATCATCGTATTTCGGAATGAATCCGATGGGTGTTTCGATGGCTTCCATTTCGCCGTGGGCGCGGCGTTCCAGCCAACTGAGCCAGACGACCACGTCGCGTTTTTCGCCCAGAAGCCCGCTGCCGTCGGATGAGCGCGCCGCGTGGGTCAAAAAGTAATTGAGTCCGGCGAGAATGGGGCGGTCCGCCTCGTTGAATTTATCGGAATTGAAAAATTCCAGTTGCGCGCTCATATAATCGCTCAGGGCTCCGGCGATGAAGGGCTCGTTCGCCCAGGGCTGGCGGCGGACGCCCGTAGCGCCGACTTCCGTGGCGGTGGCGGCGGAAACGATGGATGCGCCCAGTACGACGCCCTCGTCGGCGTTACGCGCCACCCAGACCGGGGGCATGGTGTCGCTGTCGCGTCCGCTGTACGTAATGACCTTGACGGGGGCGCCGTCTTTGGATTCGGCCATTTTCTCGTTGTAATTGTCGATGGATGTGTTGGCGACGGTGCAACGGGCATTGGGATGGGAAATGGGAATCTCTTTGCCGCCGGCGTCCTTTTTCCCTTCGAACCATTCGCCCTGGAAGTTGACGCCCTTTGCCGGATGCTGCTCGCTGTTTCCTTCCCAGTGAGGTTTGAGGTCGTCGTCGATGAGGACGTTGGACCAGATCACTTCGGCTCCCGGTTCCCGCAGGGTTTTCATCAGCAGGGGATCGCCTTCCCGGTTCACGTCCTTGACGATGCCGAAGATGCCTTTTTCCGGATTCACGGCGCGCAGAGTCCCGTCCTCCGCAATCCAGAGTTGGGCCAGATCGTCGCCGATAAAATCGCTTCCCACCATGGCCGTGGTGGTTTTCCCGCATCCCGAGGGCGCGGCGCCGGCGATGAAGGTGGTTCGGTTATCAGGCCCGCGCAGGCCCGTAATGAACATGTGTTCGGAAATCTCGCGGCCGCGCTGGCGGTAGTTGGCCATATCGACGGCGAAACGATGGTTGCCCTTTTTTAAGAGCAGCGTGTTTCCGGCGTACGTGCAGAGCATGGAAAATGTCGTCTGCCAGCTTCGGTCCATGAAAACGCGCGCGTTGGGAAGATCCTCGGGCCGGTTAGGTCCCTCGCTGTGAACGTTCGTGAAAAAGTATCCGCGCCGCTCGACTTCGGCGTCGAAATGCTCGTAGCAATGGCGGTAGAGGATGTCGGCGCTGTGGCTGACGTACGTGGAGGTGGTGATCTCCAGGGCGGGGACGGCGGCTTTGGCGCCGACCGGACCGCGGCAGTAGAATCCGACGATCAACGTCATGCCCCGCATCAAACCGCGCAACGTTTTATCGATATACTCGTGCGCTTCGGCCCGGGGGATGGTTCGCGCCAGGGAACTCGTCGTTTCATCTTCGTTGACGATGTAAAACGTCCGGTCAATGATCCGCGCCTGTTCGGCGGGAAGATCGAAATGGATCGTATGGTTTTTTATCGCCAGGGGCTTTTCTTCACCTTTTTCAACGGCCATTTTCCTGATGTGGTTTCTGTCGGCCAAGGATCCGCTGTTGACGAATACGTCGTCGGGATCGCCCAGGGATATGGCGTTGGCGATTTTCAGAAGAGCGTCTTCGTTTTTAATCTTGAGCAGTTTGCCTAAGTTTTCCTTGTCCAGTTTTTTGTTAAAAAGAGCGTTGGCTTCATCGAGAGTGTTGATTCCGCCGATTCCGGCAAGAATGTCAGCGCCTTTTTTCAGTTCCAGCATATGCGTCCTTCCCTTGGCAATTCGTTGATCATTGTATGGATGCGATCCAAAGCCCGCCAATTTTGCAGATCGCGTGTTGCGTGTCAATATGGCCCCCGCCAGGGGGCCTGCGCCATGAAACCGGATTTTTGCGGATCCCCGAAGAAAATGGGGAGAAAATTGTAGTACGCAGTCTACAAATCTGCTTTTCAAAGGAAAATCTTCTCAATCCGATATCGCGTGACGGGACGGCCTGAATGACGAGACGGTTTGAGTGAATGACGGTTTGAGTGAATGACAAATCTGTCATTCCGAGCGAGTCCGTCAGGACGAGTCGAGGAATCCCTTAAACGATGCGTGCTTATCATTTTACTGTGTACATCATGGCAAGGCGGCAGCGCCTCATTGAAGGGATTCCTCCACTACGCTAAAGCTCCGGTCGGAATGACAAAGTCGTCGCTTGCTCGGAATGAAAGTGAATTCGCAAACCGGCCCAAAACCGACAGACGAACCAAAACCCCGTTTTATGACGCAGGCCCCCCGCTAGGTGTTTGCCGAATGTCGGCGGATATCCATCTCATTTGGCAGGCGGATCATCAAATATCCCAAGGCGAAGCCGACGGTAAAAAAAAGGAAGCTTGAGAAATTGAAATAATCCGCCGATACTGCGAATCGCCGTTGAAGGGTTCAAGATAAAAAAACCACACCATGAAGGATGTGCAGGCGGAGTGAGCGAATGAAAAGCCAATCGGCGATGATTGTTTTGTCGGCCGTTGCCGTCCTTGTTTTCATCTGGGCGGCAAATCAACAGGGTAAATCGGCCAACACCAACCTCGACGCCGACGACCAAAGCGCCTATATGGGATACGCGAAAAATCTGGCCTTAACGAACTTTCATTACGATGGCAATGACAGAAACAGGATGCCCCTTTACCCCGCATTGATGTCTTTATTTTATCGCAAAGGCATGCCTGACGCCGAGTTTTTCAAAATCGGGAAAAAAGTCGGAATCGGCATTGCGCTCATGGGTTTGATGTTAGTGTTTTACCTTTTGTATCGCGTGGCCGATTTTTTCGACGCCTTAACCGGCGCGCTTGTAGCCGCATTTACGGTTTTTGTTTATAAAGCGCCGTATTTTCAGGCGGATGTCCTTTTTTACTTTTTTCATTTCCTTTTATTCATATTGCTGCTGGCGCTGATGAATAATCTGAAAATTTTGACGGCCGCGGCCGCCGGCCTTGTCGCCGGCGTCGCGCACCTGACGAAAGCCGCGGTCCTTCCGGCGGTTCTTTTGGCCGCAATAATGCTCTTACTTCGCGGCGGATATGAAATCGGAGACATGAGGAAAACTTCGCCGGATAAAGAAGGTGTAAATAATTCATGGCAAAAGATTATCCTGACGCACTTAGGCGCCCTGGTCGCGATGATCGTATGTTTTCTGACGATCGTTTACCCATATATCAGCACGAGCAAGGCGATATATGGAAGCTATTTTTACAATGACAACTTCTATTGCCTGTGGAGCGATTCATTTCCGGAAGCGCAGGCGGAAATACTCAGGGCGCAAAATGCGCCGGGGCAGGGCGTTACTGACGATGTTGAACCACCCGCCATGCAAAAATACTTTCGCACCCATTCCCCGCGCCAGATGCTGCATAGAATCACCGGGGGGATCTACAATCTCTGGATGATTACCGGTCCCTCCTTTGGCTACAGCGAATTTCTGTCGTTTATGATTCTGACCGTAATTCTGCTTTTTGCGCAAAATAAAAAACTTTATCTTCTTGTACGGCCGGAAGGATCACATCCGGCCGCCTTGATTTTCGTTTTTGCCTATTTCTCGGGATATATTCTGCTTTACGCGTGGTACACCCTTATCACCATGGGTAGCCGCTTCATTTTATCGCTTTTCCTCCCCGCCTTGTTCCTTTGCACGAAGGCTTTGTCACGCGCACAAAAGCATGATTTTTCCATCTATTTATTCGGACGAAAAATTTCCGCTTCAGCTATCAGCCTCGTCATCCTTTTTTGGCTTTCCGTATATGTTTTTTGCGTTTTGCCCTTTTACACCATGGCGTCCGGGGGCGGGAAGTGATGCGTTCGTCATATTATTTGTCGGAATCCGCCTGCTTTGATACATTGAAAATTACGCAAGGCGCGGAAATGAAAAACGCGCCGGTGCGGCGCAGATGCGTCGGATCACAAATTCGAAAGGGATCATTCCCACGGAGGCGACGCCCATGAAACTCAGTGCTCCAGTGTTGGCTATTTTCATTCTCACGTTGTTGTGCGCGGCCCTTTGCTCATGTCAGGGGTGCGGCGACGATGACGATGATGACAATGACGGCGCCGACGACGATGACTCCGCGGCGCCGGATGACGACACATTTGATGACGACGCGGATGACGATGTCGATGACGATGTCGACGACGACGCGGACGACGACAATTGTGATGACTATGAAGATCCCATACAGGCAGGGCGCGACTACCTGAAAGCCGGCATACCGGAACTCGCCGTACCGGCGTTTGAATGCGCTTTACTCGATGACGAGTCCAGCAGCGACGCGCATTACGGCATCACGCTGGCCGGAGGATTGCACATATGGGAACTGGTTTCCCTGATTTCGGTCATGATCTCGGATTACGACTCCGGGCATGATCCCGCCAAGGATATCGATCCGGTTCGGGAGATGCTGCGACAGATCGCAGCCGTCGTCACGGAAGGACTTATTCACCCTTCCGGGGAAAACGTCCGGGAGCACTCGATGTGGCTTACGGAAAACGGGGATCCCGCCTTCATGATCGAGGATATCCCCGTTCTGTGGGAACTACGCCCGCTGGCATTGCTCGGCTCGGAATTTGATGCAGCGGAAAAAGAAGCCTGCGTCGTGTTGGCAAACGTTTTCGACGGAATCGGCGGCATACTCATTTCCATGAAGATCGATACGAACATCGCCAGGATATTGGATATGAATTTCACCGGCGAAATTCCCGAGATTATCGCCTCCATTGTCGAACTGCTGGATGAATTGCTGAACGATCCGGTTTATCCGGACATGTTCAAAATCGACGAAGACTACATGGACAGGATCGCCGAATCGCGCCTGCATCTGGGCGACGGTTTGACGGCCCTCAACCGAGCGGTCGAGGCGATCAAATCGGAAACGGATTCTCAGGAAGATGATGTTCTGGCGTACGTGGACCAAAACGCAAACGGCGCTTACGACGACGGCGAACCATTCGACGCGCCTTCTCTCGGCCTTCTCGAAGGACAGGATCTGGAACTTTTATTCGCCGTGGCGCTGATTGCCGAAGATCTGGGCGCTTCCATCCTGGATCGAAGTGAAATGGACGTCGATCCGGCGAATGCCAATCCTTTCCATGTTTCTTCAATAAATGAACTTCTCAATGTCTACGGAATCCCGTCGCTGATTCCTGATTTCATAACCGTGGATGTGGCGTCGTACTTTGAAAATCTCGAACCGGATTCCATTCGCGATCTCCTCCAGAGTCTTGTCGATATTCTTAAGATTTATTTCCCGGCTGCCGCTGCCTGACGAGGTGATGTCATGACTACCAAAACCACGTTGATTGCCATGCTGATTTCTCTGGCGCTTTGTTTTGCCTTTGCGTCCTGCGGCGAAAAAGAGGGCGGCCAAAGCGGAAACGATGCGACCGCGGCGATCCCTGAAGACGATGACGAATTCATAAAGGACGAAGTGGGCGACAAAGATGATCCGGTCGATCCCGTGCCTTCCGACAGCGCGTTCCTGCGTCCGGGGCCTACGGACGATCAAAGATGGATTCTTCCCAACGGCCGGTTTTTGTCTCCCGTGGGGCAAAGCGTCGGGCTGGATCGCTTTCCCATGTCCATGATGTACAACTCGGAGCATGATTATCTTTACGTCGCCTTCGGGAAAAAAGGATCGAACATGGTCGTTATCAATGCTCTGACCATGGAGATCGTCGCCGAAGTGGAGTTGCCGGGGCATTTCGGAGGCATGAAGCTCAATAGCGACGAAAGCATCCTGTGGGTGGGATGCGGCGTAGCCGATGAGGTGCGGGAATTTTTTATCGAAGACGGCATGCCGGTTTTCAACCGCTCCATACCCGCCGCCGGATATCCCACCGATATCGAAATTTCCGGCGACGAACAAACGATGTACGTGTCCATGGCGTTCGGCAAGAAGGTGAGCGCCATCAATATCGCGACGGGGGCCGAACTGCTCGTCATGAATTCGGGTACTTATACCTATAACATCGCGGTTTCCGAAGGCGCGGACCGCCTCATTGCGACGAACTGGGGCACCTGGGCGGTTTCGGTATTTCGCCATAGCGACGGCGTGCTTTTGGCGGATATCGAAGTCGGGAAAAATCCCGAAGGCGTCGTTTTAGGATCTGACGGAACGCTGGCGTATGTCGCCTGTTCGGATACGGACGACATATATGAAATCGATCTGATTGACCTGGAAGTCAAACGCAGCTTCTCATTGTATCCGGATCAGGATACGACGGGACTCGGCGCATTTGCCACGCAACTCGAACTTTCCGACGACGGTGATAAGCTTTACGTCGCGGCCTCCGGGTTCAACAGCATCGACGTTATCGACATTGAGAGCGGCCAAGTCGAAGGACGGATTCCGACTTCCTGGTATCCTACGGCCGTCAAGATAAAAAATGATCGCATGATCGTGACCAACGCCAACGGCCTGACGCTCGGCAACGCGCAAACGCGCGCAAACACGGACGGTTCCGTGGAATTCATCGAGATGCCGGATGAACAAACGCTGGCCCAATACACGGAAATGGTGCTGGAAAACAATATTCGCACGAGCGCGTTTTATGACGACTCCCTGGATTATGACTCTCCGATACCCAGCACCCGCGGTGTGAGATCGCAGCAGATCAAACACATCGTTTTCATTTTAAAGGAAAACAAAACATTCGATCAGGTGATGTCCGATATGCCCGGCGCGGAAAGCGATCCCGGTCTGCTTGTTTTCGGGGAGCAGTACACGCCTAATCTCCATGCCCTTGCCCGTGAATTCGCTTATTCGGACAATTATTATTCAGAGTCCCACGACTCGGATTTGGGACACTCCTGGGCGACGGGCGTCATGGCGAATGATTACGTTGAAAAGCTGTACCGGGCCGACGGATGGATGTTGATGACAGGCGTGGAGCCGGCGGCGGTTCCCGCTTCGAAGACCGTCTTTCACAAAATGGTGGAAAGCGGCGTTTCGTTTCGCGTGTATGGGGAAGTTGTCGGAACCCTGGCCGACATGGAACTGTTTGCTCCGCACGTGGATTTTAACTTCGGATTCTACACGCACACTATTTCCGACCGAATCCGCGCCCAGGAGTGCATCCGCGAATTCGAAGCGGGAATATTTCCGGACCTGATTTTCATTTGCCTTCCCAACGACCACACCGACGGCACTTCGAGCGGTTCGCCGACCATGGAGTATTTCGTTGGGGATAACGACGCCGGCATGGGTATGATCGTGGACTGGATTATGAAAAGCGAATACTGGCCTGAAACGGCTATCTTTGTCACGCAAGACGACCCGCAGAGCGGAACGGATCACATCGATCCGCATCGCACTCCCTTGACCGTTATCAGTCCCTACGCAAAACGAGGCCACATTTCGCACGTGCATCACTCCATGGCGAGTCTCTGGCTGACCTTCGAGTTGATCCTGGGGATGCCGCCGCTGACGAACTACGACAGATTTACGGCGCCGCTATATGATTTTTTCGACTCCGAACAGAATCTGGACGCGGATTTCAACGCGATACCGAGCAATTTCCCTTATGAGATCAATCCAAGTGGTTTGGTGTTTCAGGATTATTGCGACTCTGAAAACTGGGACGTGCCGGATCAGGTGGAACGAATCGGCGAAGTTACATGGGCTTATATGAGGCCGGGTGAGCCTTATCCTCATCAATACGCACTGGAGCCCGACGCGCGCGAATCCGAAGAGGAAGAAGCCGAGGAGGGCGCCAACTTTCGGAAGACGATGCGCGCCTATATCGAATACGGCCGCGATCATGATCTCTTCGATCCCGCATGGGATGTGAGTCGTAAAAAAATCAAGGACGGCTGGCGCGGGATCACGCACTCCGGCGACTGAAACTCGATCGACGAAGTTGCCGTTAATCTAAAGATGTCAATCTTCGTTCGCCAGCGCCGCCGACACGGCTTCAAGCAGTTCTTTGCGTCGAAAGGGTTTCGGCAGAAAACTTGCTCTTGCAATGCCGCGCAATAGTTCGCTGAAATCATCGGCGGAGGAACCGCTCATCAAAATTATGGCGGCGTCCGGGGAATACTTTCGGATATCATCCAGCATCTCATGCCCCAGGCGGTCCGGGAGGGTATCATCTACAATCACCAGGTGAATTGCCCGCCGCATTTTCTTTAAATATCTCATTGCCTCGACGCCCGTTCCCGCGATCAAGGTGTTGAAGTTTGCGTTTTCGAGAAAAATATTGACCGTGTCCCGGATGCTGGTTTCGTCGTCGATAACCAGTATTGTGCTTTTTGCGCCGATCCGATTCGCCGGCGTTTCCGAGGCCCCCGGCTGAACTTTTTTATTGAGTATCGAGCGAACCTTGCGCAAAAAGTTTTTGGGCCTAAAGGGTTTTTCAATAAAATTGATGCCCTCGTCGAGAATGCCGTGATGCGCGATGACGTTTTCCGTGTAACCGGACATGTAAAGAACATCGAGGTTCGGATAGGTCTCGGATATTCGGTCATACAATTCCTTGCCGCTCATTTTCGGCATGATGACATCGGTGATTAACAGATCGATCTCGTGCCCTTTCTCCTTCATGATATCGAGAGCGGCGACTCCGTCCGTGGCCTGATGCACGCGGTAGCCCCTCGATTCCAGAACCCTCGTCGCCAGTTGTCGGACGAAGTCCTGATCCTCGGTTACAAGGATGTTTTCCGTGCCGTTGAGATCGATTTCCTGCGCGTCGTCGGAAACAGTTTCCGGCTGCGCTTCGATGGCCGGTATGTAAATTTTAATGGTCGTCCCATACCCGATTTCGGAATACACGCTGATGTAACCGTTGTTTTGTTTCACGATTCCGTACACCGTGGACAACCCCAGCCCCGTTCCCTTGCCTTTGCTCTTCGTTGTGAAAAACGGCTCGAAGATTTTTTGCATTTCCTCGGGATTGATCCCCGATCCCGTGTCGCTGAGGGCTAAAACAGCGTAATCGCCGGCGGGAATTGTCTCGCCGCCCGATGTCTTCGTCTCATCCAAAGAAATGTTCAGAGTTTCAATGACGACTTTCCCGCCGCCCGGCATGGCGTCGCGGGAATTGATGACCAGGTTCATGAGGATTTGAGCGATCTGCCCCCTGTCGAATTGAATCGAGTGAATTTTCCTTTCCGGAATGAATTCCAATTCGACGTCCTCGCCGATGACACGGCGCAACATGCCTTTGGAATCTCGAATCGCATTGTTGAGATCGACGATTTTCGGTTCGATGATTTGTTTTCTGGAAAAAGCCAGAAGTTGCTGCGTGAGCATGGAGGCGGATTCGGAGGCCTTGAGAATTTCCAGGACGTCGCCGCGCATATCCGATTCCGTCGTCTTTTCCAGCAGGAGATCGGAAAATCCCTGAATGACCGTTAGAATGTTGTTGAAATCGTGGGCGACGCCTCCGGCCAGGCGGCCAATCGCCTCCATTTTCTGTGATTGCCGCAATTGGTCTTCGAGTTGCTTTTTCAATTCCTCCGCGCGGACCTGATCGCTGACGTCCTTGGTGAAACCAAGAAACCTGGCATCACTCAACTTTACCGCATTGACGGTCCAGTGGCGTATGTCGCCGTTTTTATGAATAAAGCGTCCCTGGATGTTTGATTTGCCGTCCTGATTCAACTTCCTGAAACTCGAATACGCGTGCCGCCTGTCTTTGGCCGGGACCAGATCGGAAATGGACATGTTCAGCAATTCGTCTTTTGCGTATCCAGTAATTCTGCATGCGGCGTCGTTTACCTGAACGTAATGACCGGTTTGATCGGCGACGAAGATGCCGTCCGGCGCGTTGTCGACATATCCTCGGTATTTCTCCTTGCTGCTTTCCAGAGCCTCGCGTGACCTGCTGTTGGCCAAAGCGATGGCCGCCATGTCTCCGAAAGCCCGCGCCAGCTTCGCGTCCCTGTCGGTGAATCCGCCTGTCTTGTCGGCCAATCCGATAATCCCGGTGGTCTTTCCCTCGATGTTTAAGGGCGCAAAAAGAACATTGCGCATTTCGGCGTGTCCTTCGGGCAGGAATCGAGTCCATTCACTTTCCATAAAGGCGTTTTCATATACGACCCGGCCTGTCCTATACGCCTCGGCGCGAAGGCCGCGAACGGGCATCGGCAAGTTCGGATCGACGTTGCACGGAAGATCCCCCGATTGCAGAAACAGCAGTTCATTTTCCGAACCGTCGGGGCTTAACAGGGCTACATAACCGGCCGTTGAACCGATAAGTTTGCTGCATTCATCGAAAATGTGCCGCGCGGTGGAGGCGAAGTCCTCAAACTTCAAGATGTTTTCCGCGGCGGATAATATAGCGCTGTTTTCCTGAAGTTGCCGCGATATCTGTTGGTTGGCGCTGACAAGATCGTGTTCGGCTTTTTTGTTGTCGGTGATGTCCTGGAATGTTCCGCGCATTTTGACGCACTCGCCGTTTTGCATGATCGCTTCGGCATGAACATGGCACCAGATGGTTTTCCCCGACGTTGTCCGGATGCGCAATTCAAGATCGAACGGTTTACCGGTCGAAATGCTATCGCGATAAGCCTTTTCGAGAATTATCCGATGATCCTCGGGGTAGAAGTCAAGATGCTCATCAACCCCCGGCGGCTCCCGGCCGTAATCAATCTCGATGATATCGTATAGCGCCTTGGTCCACGTGGCTTTGCCGGTGGCAAGGTCGTGTTCCCATCCGCCGATCTTCGCCATGGAGCCCGTATCGTTTAGGATTCTCTCGCTTTCTTTTAATGACTCTTCGAATCGACTCTTTTGACGGTCGATTTCAATCGAGTGCAGGGCAAAGGAAATGTCGCCGGCGACTTCCGCGATCAGCGACGGCAATTCTTTATCGTGAATCATCGATTGCGCGACATTGACGACCAGGGCGCCATAATCGCGGCCCTGATGCATCAAACGGGCGGCCAAGGAGCTTTTCTCCTCATAAATATTATTGCTCAGAGGGCATTTGGAGCATTGTGTTTTGGGATCTTCAATAATTTGAAGGTCGTCGTTCTCTTCTGTCAACGATAGACAGTTGACGGTTCCTTCTATACCCAGGGCGCTTTTAAACTCCTCTTTGCTCTCATCGATGCCGGAGGAATAAAGCTCGCCCATTTGTCCTGAAACACCGCGTAACGCGATCCAGGCCCAGGTGATGCCTCCGGTCTCTGTAAGATGTTCGCAGGCTTTTTGCACCAACCGTCCTTTATTCTTTTCCTGGACAATCAATTGATTAACATTTCTGATGGCCCTCAAAATCGCATTAAGATGCTTTAACCTGGTTTCCATGCGGTGTTTGTACAGGGCGATTTCGATTTCCGAGAATAACTCGCGTTCGTTGTATGGCTTGATTAAGTATCCGTATGGCTCGGCATGCTTCGCGCGTTCCAGGGTTTTGGGATCCGAATACGCCGTCAGGAATATCACCGGGATGCTCAACTCAGCCCTTACATATTCGGCGACGTCGATGCCGTTTTCCTCACCGGCTAAAACGATATCCAGCAAAACCAGGTCCGGCTTTTGCTCTCTGGCGTATTTTTTCGCTTCCGCGGCCGACGTCACCGGGCCGACGATGCAATAACCATTGTCTTCCAAAGAAGACTTGATGTCCTCGGCGACAATGAGTTCGTCTTCCACAATAAGTATGCGAGTTTCAGGCATGTTGGCGCTCCTCAGGCTCGAGGAAAACTAATCTTAACATGTAAACCGTTATTTGAGCTAATGTCTAATTCACCCTTTAACTGCTTGACGAAAGTGCCGATCAGTTTAAGGCCCAGGGAGTCCGATTTTTCCGGATGAAAGTTTTCAGGCAATCCGGCGCCGTTGTCCTCGTAATGAAGGAACAGGCGATTGTCTTTCTCGATCATGGTTATCCCGATGAACCCGTTTTCATGATTCTTAAATGCGTGGCTTAGTGAGTTGGACAGCAATTCATTCAAGATCATACCGCATGGAATGGCGTGCTGAATTTCCAGAGACACCTGGGCGATATCAAGCCCCAACTCGATTTTTGAATAATCGATTTTGTTCAGACGAAAAAGATTTTTCGCGATGGACTTGATGAAATCATCCAGGTGCACATGACGCAGATCCTCGGACATATACAGGCTTTCATGAATTTGAGCCATGCTCTGAATGCGGGATCGACTGTCCTGCAATAAATCGGCTTCAGGCGTGCCTTTCAGTTTTCGGCTTTGGAGATTGAGCATGCTGGAAATCACCTGGAGATTGTTTTTCACGCGGTGATGAATTTCCCGTAAAAGAGCTTCTTTTTCATCGAGGGAATCCTTTATGAGTTTCTCCGACTTTTTTCGCTCGGAAATATCCAGAACAAATGCAACTCCGCCCGGCGTGGGTCCGGGAATCGAAGCGGCCCCGAGAATGATGGGAATTCTGACGCCATCTTTACGAATATACTCCTTTTCAATAGGAATTATTGATCCGGTCGACGAGACTTCTTCCATGGCCTTTCGATCCTGGTCAAGGTATTCATCTGGGGTTATATCCGTCCATAACAGCTTTCCGCTTTGTAATTCTTTTCTCGAGTATCCAATCATTTTCAGAAATAAATCGTTGGCGTTTGTAATATTTCCCACATTATCCCAAAACAGTATGCCGATCATGTCCGATTCGATGACTTTTCTAAATCGCTTTTCGCTTTGCATTAATTCATGAGCCTGAAATTGTAATTTAGCGATGATGGGATTGCCGATGCGCATAAAAAGGATGGTTCCAATTACTATGAAGAAGATGGCAATAATTAGGGCCAGAAATCCGGCTTTAAAAAATGGCGCACGAACTTCCGCCAGATCAATCTTGGCGACCAGGGCCAGATCGTATACCCCGACCGGTTCGTACGCCGCCAGGACTTTCGCCCCACGATAATCAAGACCGATTATTGTCCCTGATTGTCCTTTCAAAGCTCGGCGCATCGGTTCAGCGAGATCGGAAGAGAAAGGAACAGGATCGGGGATGCCGGATTCGGCATGCCTTTGCTGCATGAGGAAAATTATCTTGTCGTCTTTGCGCTTTGCAATGACGAATTCACCGGTATTTCCGAATCCTTTGAACTTCTCATGCGCGTCATTGAATTGCTTGAAAGATGCATCAAGGGCCGCTTTTTCGTAGCTGTCCGCCTTATAGTGCAGTCGATAATGTTCCAGATCATATTGTGCGACGGATTCCAGGATACGCGCCCGGCTTTGCACCGTTTCGCGGAGCCGGTCTCGCTCCTCGTCAATGGATGCTTTGTAGAGGATATAAATCGCAGCAGCAGAACCGGCCAGGGCGACGATGGTCATGATCGCCAATAATTGAAGTAGTTTTGTTCGATCGGCCATGCTGCGTTCCCTTGTTTTTACGCCAACAGTCCACCAACAATGAAATACCAAAATAATAGGTTGTTTTCCGGCCCGGCGTGCGGCCAAAATTATCAGCGTTTAAATATCTAAGGAATAGTTTTTTTCATGAAACAGTCGCAAACAGGCTTTAACCACTTCTGAATCATATAACAAACCCTGCTTACCCGTAACTTCTTCGAGGGCAAGGGTGATCCCTTTTGCCGGGCGATAGGGCCTGTGAGAGGCCATGGCTTCGATGACATCCGCCACGGAAAGTATTTTCGCTTCCAGCAACATCTCATCAGCGCCTAAACCGCGAGGATAACCGGAACCGTCTATTCTTTCGTGATGCTGATAAACGATTTCAGCGACCGGCCACGGGAAATCAATGGTTCTCAGAATATCGAAGCCGACCTGAGAATGCTTGCGGATTATGGCGATTTCCTCGGGAGCCAGTTTGTCTGGCTTGGCCAGAATTTCGGCCGGAACATAAATTTTCCCGAGATCATGGATGATTCCGGCGAAAAATATCGCTTCAATCAAGTCGGCGCCAACACCCATTTCCTCAGCGATGGCTCTGGCCAGGCGCGCCACGCGCATCTGATGGCCCGCGGTGTAAGGATCGCGCTTTTCCACCGTTGCCGCCATGGCCCTGATGACGCTTTCAAAAGCCATGTTCAAGCGGGATACGGTGTCTCTCAATTCCGCCGTACGCTCGTTGACAATATTTTCCAAGTGGTCCTGGTATTTTTTGTTTTCTTTTTCAAGCTTGATTTTTTCATCGCGCAGGGATTTGACGCGAGCGGCGTTGGCCACGGTTTTGCGTATCATCTGTCCGTTGACAGGCTTTGCCAGGTAGTCGAAAGCGCCCTGGCGCAGGGCGGCGGAAGCCGTCTCGACAGTCGGCTCGCCGGTGACGAGAATAACCTGCACGTCCTGATCGAAATCGCGGATTGCGTTCAGCAGATCCACGCCGTTGGCTTTCGGCATGACAATGTCGGAGACGACGACGTCAAACAATCCTGTTTCAATCTGTTCGCGCGCCATGAACACATCTTCCGCTTCACGAACCTCATGACCATCCATTTCAAGAAACTCTCGAAATGTCTCCCTGATGCTTGCCTCGTCGTCGACTAGTAAGACTTTTGCCATTTTATACACCCCGTCAAACGCTTGTGTATGAATTTAATGCGCTTCATGTACTGTCCAGCGGCAGATCAATGTGAAATCTTGCATATTCCCCGACAGCGGATTGGAAACGAAGCTTACCGTTATGATTGGCAACGATCCCATGGCTGACGGCCAATCCCATACCCATGTTTTCATGCCTTGATCTCGTGGTGAAAAAAGGATCAAAGATCTTGTCGGCGATTTTCGGATCGATGCCGCCGCCGTTATCTTCGATGGTGGTTCGAAGCCAGGGCGCATCATTGAGTTTCATGGGACGTATGCGTATACCGATTCGTTTTTCGCCCCGGCCGTCGGCGTATCGTTCGTTGAGCGAATCCCTGGCGTTATTGACAAGGTTCAGTATGACCTGCTGAATCTGCCGGCTGCGGCATCTGAGGGATGGAAGATTTTCCGGCGCGTCGATTTCAAGATCAATTTGTTCCTTTTTTAGGGCGTTGCCCACGAGGCTCAACGTGGCTTCGATTATGTCCGTAATATATGCCGGACTGTGGCATTCGACGTCCTGCCTGGCAAAGGAAAGCAGGTTCCTTATGATTTTTGCTACTCGGGTGCTTTCGCCGGCAATTTTCGATGCAAATCTGTGCTCTTTCGATTCCGGTTCCGTCATTTCCTGGATCAATTCGGCGTAATTCAGTATGCCGTTTAAGGGATTGTTGATCTCATGCGCCACGCCGCCGGCCAGCCGGCCGATGGCTTCCAGTTTTTGCTGCTGGCGAATCTGCATCTCAAGATGGGATTTTTCTTCATCAAGCTTTCTCTTTTCCCGGATATCCCGGGATATCCCTTCAAAAGCCAGGATCTCACCTTGATCGTCGTAGAATATGCTGGCTCGAAGCTCGCACGGAATTCGCTCACCTTTCGTCGAGATATATTCTATTTCACCGCCATAGGCGGTTCTCGGAGGATCGGCGTCAACTGCTTCGGAAATCCATTTTATGATATTTTGGGCGGATTCACCGGTCAGGTAGTTTTTCATCCTGAGTCCTACGGCCTGCTTCGGAGTATACCCCAGGAGCCTTTCGACCGTTGAATTGACAAAGGTCACGCAACCTCCGGCGTCGGTGCGCCAGATCATGTCCTGCGCGTTTTCCGTGAGTTTGCGATAGCGTTCCTCATTGAATTTCAGCGCCTTTTCATAATTTTTCCGTTCGCTGATATCGAAAAATGAACCGATGATCCCGCTGACTTCTCCAACTTCGTTGCGAAAGCAGGCTTTGCTGAAGATGACGTCTTGCATCCGGCCGTTGCCGTCGCGAACCTTCGTTTCGTATATCTGCTTGCCGCCATCGGCCATTAATTCCCTGTCAGCCTTTTCGTAAATTGCAGCCTGCTGAAAAGGTGCGAGGTCATAAACGGTGGAGCCGATGATTTTTTCTTTAGAAAGACCGATGAATTCCGAAAAGGCGTCGTTGCAGCCAAGGTATTTCCCGTCGCTGTTTTTGTAAAAAACAGGATTGGGCAACGCGTCGATCAGGGTCTGGAGAAAATGGATGTTTTTCTCCAGCATCAGGGTCCGGTCTTCAATGCGCCGTTCAAGATCGGCATTGATCGTATATGTTTCTTCCTGAAATGCGGCCTTTTCCAGGATACGGCGGCGGCTTTGCAATGCCACGATGCAAATAGCAGCCAGGCCGATAATCAAAATGGTCACATGAAAATATAGGGAGTTATTTGTACAGTCATTTTCCCAGGGCGACAAAAATGATATCGCCATGGAAAATATCCAGAAAAACAGGGCCGCGCCCGTAATAAGGCAAAGGTTCCGTCCCTCCTTTTTTCTGCATGATTCCAGCGGCATGCTCATCGGATTCATCTTGATTTGTTCGTTGAACGCGGAGGAGCAACCTCCAGTTCGTCGATGGTTTCATCGCGCCCGGACTTGATCAGATCGATGACATCCTGAGATATTTCATCGGTATCAAGTAAAATGGATCCGTCGGCGCCTTTCTGCAGAACGGTGATGCCCGGATGTTCCTGCTGAATTTTTTCTATCTGCGCATTTTGACTTTTCAACTGGAAATAGAGCTTTCTGGCGGCGGCGATCAACTCCCGGTGTTTCAGAGCTTCCTTAATGGACATCGCCATTTCGTATTCATGGCTTGGTTTGATAAAAAAACGGCTGACGGAGCCTTTGTTGATGGCGTCCATCGCCACATCGAGGCTTGCGGCGCCGGTCAGCATGAAACGGACCGTATCCGGATACTTCCTGCTGACTTGTTCGAGAAATTCGACGCCGCGCATTCCCGGCATTTCCTGATCGGAAACGACGAGATCCACTTTATGCCGTGCGAGCAGCGCGAGAGCGCTTTTGGCGTCGCCGGCCGTAATCACGTCGAAAGGCTCTTTATAAAATGCGCGCCTGAGCCCTTTTAACAGGTAGGGATTGTCGTCGACCAAAAGAACCAGATGCGGCATGATAAACTCCTTTCTAGTTTTCAAAAAAATCTGCATTGGCGCGCGATGAACGCACGATTCGGATCGGTCCCCTGATGCCGACGAGCCTTTCATAATTGCTGACAAGAAGCAGAAGAGTTCTGGTGACCCTTTGGCCGGCGGCCAGAAGAAGCCGTCCGTCGGTTGTGACGAGACTCGACTGAAGCAGGTCGCCGATGAAAAGCTCTTTCCATTCCACTTCGAGCGTCGTCGAGTCATCCTCATCGGTTATGGGATCCCTCGTGGACAACGCTTGCTCGGCAATATTGAATATTTCCGGATCATACAGATGATCCCGGGCTTTCATGGAACTTAATGCGCTGTCGCGATCGGCTCCTTCGGAAGTGATCTTGAAGTAGTCGCTGAAAAATCGAATCAGGCGCGATCCGAGAGGAATGTCCCAGCCGCCGACGTTGTCGGAGGGAAAGCCCGAACCGTCGAAATATTTGCTTTGGTAGTAAACGATATTTCTGACCGATTCGAGCCTGGGGATATGCATCAGGAGCTTTCGGCCGATCTCGGGAACCTTTTCGATCATGTCTTTTTCGTCGTCGGTCAATTCCCGGCCGGTAAAATACTTGATACGCAGTTCGGAGGGAATTGAAATAAAGCCGATATGGGACATCATGGCCCCCAGTTCCAGGTCCCATGTCGAAGAAATATCCATAATCCCGGCGACTTTTCGCAGCACTTCCCGTAAGCGTATGGCCTGTCCGAACGCCTCCGGGGCCGCCATGGTCATGGTCTCGATAAGGACCCGCACGGAGCCTTTGAGAGTTTTTTCCAGAAGCTCCTTTTCCGAGGTGATGAGGCGGTATTGTTCGAGTCCGGCCAACAGGGCGGTCATCATCATATCCGGCGGGCAGGGCTTTGTGAGAAAACGGAAAATATTGCCTTCGTTGACCGCCTGGATCGCGGTTTTCAAGCTGGCGTAGCCGGTCAGCATCATGCGAACGATGTTGGGATGCTGTTTTCTGACGACCGAAAGGAACTCGATGCCGTCCATGGAAGGCATGCGCATGTCGGCCACGACAACGGCGAACTCATCCCGCTGCAGGTATTCCAGGCCCTTCATCCCTCCAAGAGCCGTGGACACCCTGAAATGCTTTTTCATCTGACGCTGATACGCATGCAGGATGTTCGGATCGTCATCGACAAACAAGACTTTTGCTTCATCCATTCAAATGCTCCATCAAACGCTTTCGCGCCGCGTCGATCCAATCCTCTATTTGGCCGACGCCGGCGCTTTCCAGGAAAGTGTGATCCAAAGGAAGGTTGGAAAACGGGGTTTCAGGATCGGGATTGGCGTCAATGACATTCGCCACGTGCACCGCCGCCAGGGGAGAGAAGCCCCGCAAATCGCTTCGCGTAGGTTTGTGGTGATATGCCGCTGTTTGAATGATGCTGTCAGGCAGCCCCCACAATCCCAGAAGATAGGCGCCGATCTCCGCGTGGGAGGCTCCGAAGGCCGCGATTTCGGCTTCCAGTTCCGTCGCCTCGCCGCTGTGCATGGCGCTTAAAGCTTCGCCGTAGCGCTCCGGCAGGTTGGCGACCAGGATCAGCTTTCCCACGTCGTGAAGAAGACCGGCCATTTCCACGCTTTCACGCGTTGCGCGATCGACTTTTTCGAATTTGGCGATGGATTTGGCGAGGTCCGCGACGGACATGCAGTGACGACGCATTCCGTCCAGGGAAAAACCCTGGGGCAGGGCCTCCGTATTCATTTGCGAAAAGACATGGATCATCAGCACCAGGGATCGGATCGTTTCCATGCCGAGCAGCGTGGCGGCGTGGGAGGATTTCGTGACTTCGCTGCGGAATCCGAAAAAAACGGAATTGGCGAGTTGGAGAATTTTCGCGGTCATCGCCGGATCCCGCTCGATGATTTCGCCGACGGCTTTCATCGAGGGCTCTTCCGATTCGATTTCCTTCATGAGCTCGATGTATATGTCCGGCAGACTGGGCAGAGTCGAAAGCCGCGCCACGATTTCGGCCAGGGAGTGATCGGCGAGCAAGTCGCTGAGGGTGCAGGCGGTGGAGATCGTGGAAATGAGTTTCTGCGTTTCGCAGGGCTTGGAAAGAAACTGATGCGAAGGGCCGATGGATTTGAACAGCGCATCCTTGTTCGCTTCGCCGGTTAAAACAACGCGCATCGTTTGCGGATAGAGTTTTACGACGTTTTCGACCAACTCCATTCCGTTCATCACCGGCATCTTCATGTCGGTGACCAGAACATCGAATCGCGATTGCGCCATCTTCTCCAAAGCTTCTTTACCGTTTCCCGCCATAGCGACTTCCCATTGGTCGCGCTTGGGATAGAGCATGCGTTTGAGCCCCTGCAGAACCTTCGGTTCGTCGTCGACCAGGAGGATTCGTCGTCGCATGAATTACTCCTTGGCAATTCCGGAGTCCGAACTGACGGGCAGCCGGATGATAAAAGTGGAGCCTTTGCCTTCTTCACTTTGAACGCACAGCGCGCCCCGATGCTTGGCGGTGATGACATTGTGCGCGATGGCCAACCCCTGACCGGTGCCTTTGCCCACTTCCTTCGTGGTAAAGAAGGGATCGAAAATCCGGTGGCGGATGTTTTCCGGGATTCCCCCTCCCGTGTCCGCGATGGAAATTTCCACGTGGTCGCCGTCGTTGCGCGTGCGTATTGTGATGGTTCCTTTTTCGCCGCCTTCGACAACGTCCGCGATGGCGTGCGCGGCGTTGACGATAATATTCAAGAATACCTGGTTTAATTCCCCCGGCAGGCAAATGACGGATTGCAGGCTCGGCTCCAGCCGCCAATCGATGTCCGCAACGTATTTCCATTCGTTGCGGGATACGGTCACCGTGCTTTGAAGCGCGCTGTTGATGTCCGTCTGGATCATTTCCTCCAAACTCGGATGGGAGAATTCCTTCATGGCCGAGACAATGCGCGTGACTTGCCCGATTCCTTCAAGGGACTGGGAAATGGCGTCGGGAATTTCTTCGCGCAGATATTCCAGATCAACATCCTTGATGGCTTCGACCAGTTCCGCGGAAAGTTCGGAGGAGGGCTCTTCGGGTTTGGGATCGGCGTGAAGTTTTGCGCATAGATTGAGAATCTTGAGCAGGTCGGAAAATCCGTCTTTCAGGAAATTCAGATTGTCTCCGACGTATTGCGTCGGCGTATTGATCTCATGGGCGATGCCCGCGGCAAGCTGTCCGATGGATTCCAGTTTCTGCGACTGGAGAAGCTGCTGCTCCAGAATTCTGCGGTTCGTGATGTCGGAAGACGCGATGACGTAACCGGTGATGGAATCCTTTTCGCCTTTCATCGGGCTGATGACGATGTGAGCGAAGCGGCGGCCTCCGTCCGATGCCGTAAATTCCGAGACGAAATCGTACTTTCCCTCGTCGTTCACCTGGGCGACGATTTGGGACAGAGGATCAGGCAACAGGGGCGTTTCTTTGAGAAGATCCTGAAATGATTGTCCCACGACTTGAGACCGGGTTTTCTCAAAGAGCTTTTCAGCGGCGGGATTGCAATGAATGACGCGAAGTTCGGAATCGATCGCCGTGATGGATAATTCCGTGGGGGAGGCGATGATGCCGTTGAGCGTGTCCGTAGTCCGGCGAAGCTCGTTTTCAATCTGTTTCCGTTCGGAAATTTCAGTGCGCAGGCGATCGTTTGTTTTTCCCAGTTTTTCCGTGCGTTCCTCGACCAGGTTTTCCAGATGATCCCGATACCGACAGTTTTCCCGCAACAGTTGATTTTTCGCCTCGGTGAGGTTTTTCAACTCGACGGCTTTTTTTACGGTTTGGCGTATCACGTGACCTCTGATGGGCTTTATCAGATAGTCGAAGGCGCTCTGACGCACGGCTTCCGATGCGGAATCGATGGTGGGTCCGCCGGTAATCATGATGACCTGGATGTTGTCGGAAGTCTCCTTGATTTGCTTCAGCAACTCCAGGCCGGAAATTCTCGGCATCAGAATATCGAGAATGACGACGTCGAAATCAGTCCGCCGCAGTTTTTCCAGGGCGTTTTCAACGTCAATAGCGGTGTCGACGAAGTGATTATCACCTTTGAGGAAAGCCGTGAAAGCGTCTCGTATGCCTATTTCGTCATCAACGACCAGGACATTGGCCATGAGAAATCCCCTGTTGAATTAAGAATTGATTTCGTAAATGACTAAAGGTTATGCCGAAAGCGCGCGTGAAAAACGTCTGTTGTTATCTCCTGATAATGGTTTGCAAAACATTGCTGACCGCATCCAATAATTGCGTGGATTTATAAGGCTTAATGAGCACCTGATCCGCCTTTAACTTGAGCATGGCTTCAGCGTCTTCGGGGAATCCCGTCGACGCCAGCACCCGAATACTTTTTGTTTTTTCATCCTGTTTAAGCGTCTTCAGAAGGGTTTTGCCGTCCATATTCGGCATTCGAATGTCCAGAATCAGCATATCCGGCAAACTGCGTCCTATCTTTATCAGAGCTTTATATCCGTCCTGGGCCGTATCCACCGTGACGTTCAAATCGGAGTTTTCAAGAATTTGGGTGGCCGCTTTCAATATCATTTCTTCGTCATCGACGATGAGAATACGCAGCCCGGAAAAATCCGCTTGCGGGGAGATATTCGTCTCATTCATGAAGGAAACCAGATCCTCATGAGTGATTTTCCATTGTTTTGTCGCGGGGTGCTGACTGGCCTTGATTCGTCCCTGCCGGCAATAATACGTGACGGTTCGTCGCGGCAAATCCAGAAAATTGGCCGCTTCACCGGTCGTGTAATAGTCTTTGTTTTTCCTTCTTCCGGCCATGTCTCAAGATCCTTATAAGCCTCATTCCCCCTGCGGGATTATTCGAAAGGCGATAACTTTTCCTATTGACTGCTTGAATATTTGCCTTCTTGCTCGCTTGCCTGGTTGCCTATTTGCCTCATAGTCCTCGATAACCGCTCCAATGTCAAGGAAAAATTTACCGGAGAGATGCTAAACCTGGACGGATGGCAATTTTGACGGATTTGTATATGATTTTGGAAAGATATCCGTATCACAGGATTACTTAAAATGACGAACGCAAAAAACAACGGCGACATTCTAAATTCGGGCCGGACATATGAAGTGACGTTTAACGGGGTGAAGTTTCGCGCCAGGGCCGACGACCGGTTTGAAAACTATCTGTATCAGGCGCCTCATAAAACAAAATTGCCTCCCCTCGGGGTCATCGCCAATAACAAGCTTGTGGGATTGGCCAGGCGGATCACAAGCGATTGCGTGGCGCGGACGATAGATTATGGCAGCAAGGAAGGCGCTTACATCTATCGACGAACCGCCTGTCTAATGCTTTATGCGGCCGCCCGCCATCTGTTTCCCAAAAACGAAGTATTCATCGGACAGGCCATCCGAGGGGGATACTTCTTTGAACTGCGCGGCATTGAAGTCGATTCCGGCGTGGCGGAATCCATCGAAAAGAAAATGAGGGAACTGGCCGAGGAAAACATCCGAATCGAATTCAAGCGCGTCTACGTCGACGAAGCCGTGCAGATATTGGACGCCATGGGGCACGAGGAAAAAAAGCGTTGGGTGCTCCAGGTGCCCCGGGATTACTTATGGATGGTTGATCTGGCGGGATTTCACGATATTTTAAGCGGACCTCTGGCGCCTTCGACGGGGGTTATCAGGAATTTTACCCTGGAGCCGTACCGCCATGGTTTTGTCCTGCGTTTCCCGAAAAAAGACTTTTCCAAACCGCCGGCCGCCACGAAAGATCAAGGTCTGCTTTTCGAAACCTTTATGCGCGCCCGGGAAACGGGCCGGATTCTGGGCGTATCCAATGTTGCGCAGTTGACCGATCTGTCCATCCGGGGCGAGGTGTCGGAACTGGTGCGAAACGCCGAGGCTCTTTTCATCAAGCGCATCCTGGCCATAGCCGACGAAATCGTGGAGCGTAAGGACGACGTGAAGATCGTTTTGATCGCCGGTCCCTCGTCGTCCGGAAAGACGACTTTCTCAAAGCGATTGGCGGTGTTTTTGCGGATACAGGATCTTCAGCCCGTCAATCTGTCCCTGGACAATTATTACGTGGACCGGGAGGACACGCCGCGGCATCCCGACGGAAGCTTCGATTTCGAAGCGCTCGAAGCCCTCGATCTGAAATTGTTCAACGAACATATGGCGAGCCTTATCGCCGGCAAGACCGTCAGGGGACCGGTTTACAATTTCGTCGAGGGCAGAAGGGATCCGGACAAAACCGTGGAATTATCCCTTGCGCCGGGGCAGGTGCTGCTCATCGAGGGCATTCACGCCCTCAACGACCGCCTGCATAAAAGCGTCGCCGGGAAAAATAAATACAAGATATTCGTTTCGGCCCTGACGCAACTGTGCATTGACCAGCACAACCGTATCTTCACTTCGGATACGCGGTTGATCCGCCGCATTGTGCGCGATCGTTTGTTCAGAGGTTACAGCGCCGCCGATACGATTAACGGATGGGCTTCCGTCAGAGCCGGGGAGGATAAAAACATTTTTCCTTTCCAGGAAAACGCCGATGTCATGTTCAACTCGGCTCTCGTTTACGAACACGCCGTGCTGAAACCATACGCCAAGCGATTTTTACTGGAAGTGTCGCAGGACTCTCCCGCGTACGTAGAGGCATATCGCCTCTTCAAATTCATGGATTTGTTTCTGCCGATATTTCCCGAAGAAGTCCCCAGGGATTCGGTGTTGCGGGAGTTTATCGGAGGGTCAGGCTTTCAATATTGATGCGATAGGGGCGTGAAACACGATGCCGGCCTAAAAGCCTCTGTCTCTTTGCGTACGCAGCTTGATCTCCAGCTTATCATATTCCGACTTGGCGTCTTCATTGGCCGGATTAAGCCGAAACGCCGTTTTATAGTGGTGAGCGGCCTGCGTGATGGAGTTTTCATCTTTGTAAATCTGTCCGATCATCAGATGGGCGATATCATTCAGATCGTCGAGAAGCAGAGATTTTTTGAGCATCTCTCTCGCTTCGTCGCGGGCGCCGGGACCGCCGGTTGAATATTTAACCCAGGCCAGCATGGCCAGCGCATCGGAAGATTGGGGATTGAGCGCCAGGGCCTTTTCCAGGATGGGGACGGCGGCGTAAAAATCACCGTCATCGAAAAGGACGCGGCCTTTTTCGTAAGTGTCGTAGAATTCGTCGCTGAGAGATTCGCCGACGGTTGAATCGAGTTCCCAGGGGGCGGGGGGATGATCGAGTTTCTCCGTTTGCTCGAAGGGCGCCGGCTCTGGTTTTTCAACTTTCGGTTCGGGTTTGGGAGTTTCGGGTTTGGGGGTTTCCGGCTTCGGAGTTTCGGGTTGAGGCCTGGATTTTGGTTTTTCCTTTTTCGATTTTTCCTTTTTCGGTTTTTCCTCTATTTTTTTCTTCGGTTGCCGGACAGGTTTTTCCCCGAAAGCGATTCCTTGAGATATTGCCAAGAGGAAAGTGAGAAGGACGATGTCGTTGAAACGCTGATTCTGATCCAGCTTAAGATCCCGAAGCGAGTTTCCTTCGATGACCTCCATCAACTTGAGATGGTTGTTTCTCAGCGCCAATCTTTCAGCCACGTCGTCGAAATCCCCGCTGGGATATATTTTCACGCTGACTTTGTTGTTTCTCAAGAAAGAGTGATAAGCTTTTTTCGGCGAGACGTGGTTGAAGACGGCCGTGGCGAGGAATTCCGCGATCGGCAGGCGCAAAGGGATGTCGTCGCTGTTTTCCACGGGCATTTCCTGGAAATCATATTCGCCGTCTTCCCAGTGCTCCGTAAACAAAGAGAGCAGCTTCTGGCTTTTCTGGCTCCGAATGGCGACTTCCAGTTCGGCTCTGGTGAGAATGCCCAGTTGAACGAGGATCTCGCCTTGTTTTATTCCCTGATTTCCGGCGCGTTCTCTGGTTGCGTCGTTTTCCACGGCGGTGATTTTCCCTTCGCGAATCAGGTATCGTCCCAGGGAGCCCAGTCTGATGTAATTGGTTTTCACGTCGATGATTTCCCCGTTTTGGATGGAAATCATCATTCTTTTTCGGTCTGATCTCAGTCTCAGGCGGCCCGAAGCGGATTTGTTGAGAAGATAATGAAAGATTTTTCCTAAACTGATGGGATTGATCACCGCGCGCCGGCCGGATTTTGCAGCGCCGGATTTGTCTTTTGAGTCCTTGCCTTCGCCCCAGTCGTTTTCATCTTCTCCCTGGGGGCGAACCTGATTGTCGTTTTCGAGCCAATGCGTGACGGCGTTATAAAGCTTGGTCGGTTCAGGAGGCAATTTGATATAACTGTCGGCGGTGTAATCGGCGTCCCTGGGTTTCTTCGTGGCCATCATGACGATGGGGATCTTGGCGAAGGCCTTGTCCTTTTTGAAATCCGAAACCAGGTCATGCCCGCTGCGCATGGTTTGCTTTTCATTGATGACGATTAACTTCGGTGAAGTATCCCTGGCAAATTCCAGGGCCAGATCATCGTTGCCGCAGACGGTGATTTTATAGCCCATTTCGGAAAGGAAATCGTCGATTTTCTTAGCCGCATCGGTGGAGCGCTCTATCAGAAGAATGTTTTTCGCCATTGCGGATCCAGACCTGCCTGCTTGATGTTTTAGTGGAGAAACTCGACTTGCATCTTGTGCCGCCAACCCAAAATCGACCCAAATAGAGATACGCAAAAGTAAATTAACTGGTCTTTATTACATCGTGCGACATTTTGTTGCAAGATTATTCTTTGATTTCGCGAGATTTTGAGCATATCCGGCGGGAAGTGAATTGTAGGGATCACACTCTTGATCGCCTGTCGATCATGAAATTGGAGCCGTTGAGCTTCTTCACGACGCCTTTCAGTTCGCTGGCGATGGCCGCCGCCTCGCCGGGGTGGTTGACTTTGGTGACGGATGAATCGATGACGGCGATGGAGATGCTCAACAACGGGAACCGAATGTGATTTCCGCGTCTGTCATTGTATTCAAACCAGCCTCTTCGACGATCCTCGTCATTGAACAGGGTCGGGCTGACAAGATCGAAATTTTGAATGGTTTCCTTGCAGAATCCGACGATCTGGCTCGTTTTGACGATGATGACGAAATCATCTCCGCCGATGTGTCCCACGAAACCTTTTTCAGGGGCCACCCGCCGAACCGTGTTGATCAGAACGCGACTGGTCATGCGGATGGCGTCGTCCCCGTGGGCGAATCCGTATCGGTCGTTGTATGCCTTGAAGTTGTCGATATCGACATATCCCAGGGCGAAAGGATCCTGGGAATCGATTCGTTCCTGAACCATGGCCGTAATCGTATAATTGCCGGGAAGTCGAGTGAGGGGATTGGCGTCCAGATCGCGGCGCGTATGCAGAAGGCGGATTTTCATCCGCAATTCCAGTTCCTCGCGGCGGCATGGAGTGAGCAGGAAGTCGTCGAACAGCAGATCGGCCAGGGATGTGAATGGATGATTCGTTTCCTGGCCGATTAAAACGAGGATGGGCAGATGGCTGTAAAAAGAATCGGCCTTGATGTTTATCACGAAATCCCGCCAGCCGGATGCGCGGTTTGAAACAACGACCACGTCCGGCGGGTTGTTGTAAATCTGGGCCTGCGCGTCGAAGGGATTGGCATAGTCGAAAATTTCGAAAGATTCATCGTTCAAAATCGAGAACACGAATTCGTCGTGACCGTCGGCGCCGCGAAGAAAAACGACGCGCCTTTCCTGTTCTGTGTCGCTCAATCCATATCCTTTGGACCGATGTTTTTCAAAGTTTCCAATTCCGGTTCCACGCGGTCGGCCAGTTCGTTGAACTGCTCTTTCGTCAAGGATACATATTCCATAATGGCAGGATCCGTTTTCGAAAGGGGAATGCCGACTTCGGCTTCCCCGCCCAGAACCTTGATGATCTCATTCGCCGCGGCCACGACGGCGGTGCGCTGTTGAAACTCGCGGGTTACGGAACATTTATGATGATATCCGATGGGCTTCGAAAGTTTTGCGGGCAGGTGCCATTTGTCGCAAAGCCATATGCCGATATCGGCGTGATCGAATCCGAGGATTTCACGTTCCGCTTTCCACATGGGTATTTCTTTTTCCAAGGCGTAATCGATGGTCTGTATGTATTCGTCGGGAACCTCGATGTGGAAAATGACCTTGCCGATGTCGTGGAGGAGGGCGGCGACGGCGATTTCTTCGTGGTCGGGAATTTTCAGGATGTCGCAGATTGTCCTGGCCGCTTTCGAGACCGCGATGGAGTGGCGCCACAACGGGTAGGCCGCCGGATTAAGCTCGTCAAAGACATTGGAGGTCACGATCAGGCCCTTGACCGCGTCATAGCCCAGAAGCACCAGGGCGTGGGTCAGGGTGCTGATGCGTCCGGGGAAGCCGTAGAACGCGGAATTGACCAGCTTCAGGAGTTTGCTGGTCAGGATCTGATCTTTCGCGAGTTCCTCGCCGATCTTCGCCATGGATGTGGCGGGATCCTGAATCATTTCCGTGAAACGCTCCATCAGCCTCGGAAGCGTCGGCAGATTGCTCAGGCGCTCCACCTTTTTCCGGAACGTGTTCTTATCGATGCTTATCATGCTTCAGCGCTACCTTTTCGCTTCAAGTCTTTCGAGAATGATTTCCTTGAACGGCCCTAAAAAAGGGTCGCCGGCGACATTGGCAAACCTTTTCTCAATGGTTTTTTTTCTTTCGAGATACTCGCTTTCGGACATTTGTTCCTGGCTGTGGATGTAGACCGTCTCGATTCCCATGCGGTCGAAGCGCGATATCAAAGATGACGTCAGGCGCGTTCCTTCGGCGCACAAAGTCATGCCTTTTTCGTTGACAAGGCTTTTGGCCAGTTCCATGTCTTCCTTCACTTCGGAAATGGGGATGAGTTTGATGGTCATGGCTTTGTTCCCGCGAAATAATCCAACAGAAAATCACTAACCCGTTTAGGGAAATGAATCAAGCCCGGACTTTGATTGACATATCAAAATGACTTCCCTAGAAGGATTCATGCCCTTTTACGCCAACCGTCGAAATCACGGCGACCGATGATACGTTTATACCATGTGACAAAAACTTACAGAGAGACCAGGACCAAGGCCCTGGACGACCTGAGTTGCCACATCCCCAAGGGCGACATGGTCTATCTGACCGGGCCGTCGGGGGCGGGAAAGACCACTTTTTTGCGCATGATCTATGCCGCCGAGTTTCCCACAAGCGGCCAGGTTCTGGTGGCGGGGCGCAACATCGCGAAGCTCAAGGAATCCTCCATTCCGTACCTGCGCAGAAATATCGGGGTGGTTTTCCAGGATTTCAAGCTTCTTTACGGACGCACCGTTTTTGAAAACGTGGCCCTGACCCTGGAAGTTCTGGAACTGCCCCACAAGCTGATTTCGCGGCGGGTTCACGACGCGTTGGGACAGGTGGGGATGCACGCCAAAGCCGGCGCCTACCCCAGGGAACTGTCCGGCGGCGAGCAGCAGCGCGTCGCCCTGGCGAGGGCCATCGTGGGTGATCCGGCGATTTTACTGGCTGACGAGCCGACGGGAAACCTCGACCCGGAAATGAGCCGGGAGATTGTCAATCTGGTCAAGGATATCAATCTGCGCGGCACGACCATCGTGTTGGCTACGCATGATCCGAGGCTTCTGGTCGAGCATCCGCGCCGCGTCATTACCATCGAACGCGGGAAAATCGTCAGCGACAAGGCCCTCAGTCACCTGCGTAGAGACTACATCAGCGATTCGGACTACCTCGAAGAAAGCCATGTTTGGAAAAATCGTTAGAATCATCGGAAGAGCGCTGACCAATATCCGCCAGGAGGGTTTTGCAGCGTTTTTAACTCTGCTCGTCGTCATGATCAGCTTTTTGATCCTGGGCGCCTATATCATTCTGGCGCTCAACATTTCGAATTTCATCAGGCATTTCGCGGGGCACGTTCAGGTGGTCGTATATCTCAAGGAAGGCATAAGCGCCGCGCAGGTCAATGAGTTGACAAAATCCCTGAGCAACGAACCGGACGTCGTCGAGGTGGTTTATATCCCGGGTGAAAAAGCCATTGAAAGGCTCAAGGCGGATCTGTCCGACTCCCTGGAGTTTCTGGCCGGCATCGAGGACATCAAGGTTCCCGCATCCCTGGAAATTGAACTGGGGGTCGACTTCCACGAACGGCCGGATCTCAAGCAGATGATAGAAAGATATTCCATGGCGCCGGGCGTTGAATCCGTTGACGCCGGCGATGAGTTTTCCGACGCCTTCGCCCGGTTGATCGCCGCTTTGTGGGCCTCGGGCATCGTCATCGCCGTCTTTCTGATGTTCAGCGCCATATTCATCGTGGCCAACACGGTGCGTCTGACAATCGTCAGGCGAAGGGATGAAATCGACAATATGCGGCTCGTCGGAGCGACCAACGCTTTTGTTAAAATGCCGTTTCTGATCGAAGGGATCATCGTAGGCTCCCTGGGAGCCGCCGTCGCATTGTCGCTGCTGTACTTGCTGTACGCGTCGCTGATCCTTCCCTTTATCGTCGATGCGCCCTCCATGAGTCTGCTGTCGGGATTTCACCCGGCTTTCCTGACTTTGACCATGTCTTTGGGTCAGGTATTGTTCGGGGCGTTGATCGGTTTGTTCGGAGCCCAGATTTCCGTCGGGAGATACTTGAAAGTCGAATGAAAAGGCTGCTTCACATCGGGATCATTCTGATCCTCGCGGCGCTGGGAACGCCGCTTGCGTCGGCGCAAACGGATCCGATTATCGGCAGTGAAAAAGAAGCCTGGCAAACGAGAATCGACGCCGCGATGAAGGCGGAGCAAACGATCCTCAAGCAGCTCTACGAATCGGAATCCGCGGAATACAAGGTTTTAAGCGATTTAAAAAGACTGAATAACCTCGTGGCCGACACCTCCCGCCGCATTCGGCATATGGAGTCGGAAATCGATTCGCTTCAGTCCGATATCGAGTCCGGCCGCCGAAAACTCGGACGAAGGCTGAGATATGTTTATCGGATGCGCGGAGGAAATCTGGCGCGCATGCTTCTCAAGAGCAAATCGATACCGGATTTTTTAAGACGATGGCGCGCGATTAAGCTGATCGTCCGCGAAGATCGACGGCGAATCGGCCGATACGCCGGGCGCGTCAGCGAACTGACAAAGGTGAAAACGGAACTCCGGGAAAATCTCAAACGCATCGTCGACTTGAAATCCGACGCGCAGCGCAAGAGCCGCGTCGCCATGGAAGAAAGAGAAAAACGCCTGTATATCCTCAACAGAATCAAGGAGGATAAAAAGCTGGCGGTCAAGGCCGCGCGGCAACTCGAGGATGATCGCAACGATTCCACCGAGAAGATATTGAAGATCACAAAACCCGGCGAATCCACCCTCGCCGACACCCCTTCAATTCTTGACTTCGGGATGAGAAAAGGGTACCTACAAATGCCCGTCAAAGGCCCGATCATAGGCTTTTTCGGCCCCGTGACCAACAGCCGTCTGGGGACGGTGACGCGAAACAACGGCATCGATATTCTCGCATCCGAGGGGACGCCGGTGATCGCGGCGGCGTCCGGCAAGGTGCGTTTCGCCGGTGAATTTATGGGCTACGGCCGGGTGGTTATTATCGATCACGGCCACAGATACCATACAATGTACGGGCACTTGGATCGAATCCATTGCGTCAAGGGGCAAAGCGTGGATGAAGGAGAAGTTATCGGGGTCGTCGGGTCCACGAGTTCACTGTCCGGTCCGCAACTGCATTTTGAGATACGCTTCAAAGGAAACGCGGTCAATCCGATGAATTGGCTGATGTCCGCAAAGTGAGGAGAGTCGATGAGAAAAAAATTCTTTAACGTTGGCATTTTGACTTTGGCGCTGGTTGTCGGCGTCTTCATGTCCCCTTCGGCGCGCGCCGTGGGGCAGTTGTCGGAACAGGCCCATGACGCCCTGAGGTTGTTCACGGCGGCTCTCGAAGTGATAGAATTCAAATACGTCGAGGAAGTGGATATCAAGGATCTGATCTATGACGCCATCGGCGGCATGCTCGCCGGCCTGGATCCCCACTCCGGATTTCTCGATCCCGAGGATTTTCAAACCATGAAAGTCGAAACGGAAGGGAAATTCGGCGGCCTGGGCATCGAGATCATGATGCAGGACGGATACGTCAAAGTCGTCACGCCGATAGACGATACTCCCGCCCAACGAGCCGGCCTGAAATCCAACGACCTGATCGTAAAAATCGAGGGCAAACTGACCAAGGGCATGGATATCAACGAGGCCGTGGATCTGATGCGCGGCGATCCCGGGACATCCGTGACGCTCACCATCTGGCGCGAGGGAATGGATCCGTTCGACGTCAAGATCGTGCGCGACATTATCAAGGTCGTCCCGGTCAAGCATCGGGTTCTCGAACCCGGTTACGGATACGTCAAAATCGCCACTTTCAATCAGGAAGCGCACAAAGGTCTCAAAAAGGCCGTCAAGGAATTGCGGAAAGACGAATACGGGCTCAAAGGGCTGGTGCTCGACCTTCGGAACAATCCCGGCGGATTGCTGGATCAGGCCGTCGGCATCGCCGATGAATTTCTTTCCGAGGGGCTGATCGTTTACACCAAGGGCCGCAACGCCGCCGAAAGCATGTCCATGTCCGCGCACAACGGAGGAATCTATCGGGAGGGCCCGCTGGTCGTATTGATCAATCCCGGCAGCGCCTCGGCCAGCGAGATCGTCGCCGGCGCGCTCAAAGACCGGAAGAGGGCGGTTCTCGTGGGAATGAAGAGCTTTGGGAAAGGTTCCGTGCAATCGCTGATTCCCATCGGCAAGGACGTCGCCCTTCGCCTGACGACGGCGAAATACTTCACGCCGTCGGGAAACGACATTCAGGCCAAGGGAATCGAACCCGATTTCGTGGTCAGTCCGAACCAGATCAACGTATGGAAAAGCGATCCCGACGACGCCTTCGGCGAGAAAAATTTGAGAAACCATCTCAAAAACGTCGAGGAGGAAAATAGCAAAGCCGGCGACAAAGAAGATTTCGACCCGGAATCCGAATCCGGCGAAGGGGAATCCGACATGCGAAAAGACGCCGACCCGCAATTGGAACAGGCTCTTGGAATATTGAAGGCATGGGATGTTTTTCATAATGTGAATGCCGGCTGACCGCCGGTCTATCAACTCCTTCGGGCTCCATGACCAAGAGATCAAAAAGAACGGCCTTCGAGAGGATCGGACGACGAATCGTCAAAATGCCCGGCGGGCAGATATTCGGCCTGGGGCTTTTCACGCAATTGATCTTCGCCGGCGCGTCGCTTTTTCTTATCACGTGGTTTTTCAATTCCGTGGCGGATTCTTTGGAGAATCGGCAAGCCCGACAGGGGGAAACTCCGGTCGAGGCTCCGGCCGGAAATCTTTCTTTCGAGGATCTGGTCGTCAAAGCCACCGGGGCGGCCTACTCCGCTTTCTTCGATTTGTCTTTGTCGAAAATCAACTTCATTTCCAATTACGTGGCCGCGAAACAGGTGGGCGACAGGAAGTGGGAGTTTACGTTCTGGGAACTATGGGTGCCAAACGATTTCAACTTCGACGTCGCGCAGGGGAAATTCCGGGATAAATTAAGCAAGCTCGGCAAAAACGTCAGCCTGGAAGCGATCGAATGGGATGCCAAGACATTCCGCTTGAATATCGATATCGACGGGTTGAACACGCACAGCGTCCTCCTGACGCGCACCGCCCTGGAAACGGAAGCCGACACCGCGCAATACGTGTTGAAAGATATCAAGAAAAGGATTCCCAAAAAATATTTCAAGGGTCCTCCCAGGATCGCTTTGATTATCGATGATATCGGATATCGTGAGATTCTCGAGCTGAAAATGCTCGAGATCGACGCGCCGATAACTTTTGCCATTATGCCGTTTTCACCCACGGGCGCGGATTTTGCGCTTCTGGCCGAAGCCAAGGGGCGCGAAACGATGCTGCATATGCCCATGCAGCCGAAAAACAGCAATATATCTCCGGGCAAAGGCGGATTATTCGTCGATATGCCCGACAGCGAGATACGCCGCCTGGTGAATGAATGCCTGGATCGCATTCCCGGCATCGTCGGCGTGAACAATCACATGGGAAGCCGGTTTACTTCCGACGCCGGAAAGATGGCCGTTGCTCTGCGCGAGATCGATAAAAGGGGGCTTTACTTTATCGATTCCCGGACGGCCGGGTCGTCCAAGGGCTATGAAGTCGCCGAGGAACTGGGAATGAAAACCTCATTGCGAAACGTCTTTTTGGATCATTACCCCGAGTATGATAAAATTCTCACACAGTTCGACGTTTTGGCCGCGGTGGCGAAAAGGCAGGGCACGGCCATCGCCATCGGGCATCCCAATGAGAACACTCTGCACGCCCTGAGAGTCAAAATCCCCGAACTGCAGGCCGCGGGCATCGAGATAGTTCCCCCGAGTGAAATTATCCGCTTGCAATAAACCGCTTGCGGCGCTCATAATCCTCTTTGGGAAATATACAATCACCACTAAAGGCGCGAACTCATGGGACAGTATTTTTCGCGACACTACGACCATTTGATCATCGCGACGAAAAAACGCCGGCCGCTTTTGTCCGAAAAAATCAGGAAGGGGCTGCGCAAGGTGATCGACGAAACGCTTAAGAATCGGAAATGCTCGGCGATTGCCGTTAACGGAACCGAGGATCATATCCATATCCTCATGGAGATTCATCGAAGTGAGTCATTGGCCGGCGTGGCCCGCAACCTGAAATCCTTTACGGCCAAGTGGATTCGTCACGAATTGGATAACGACATTGAATTTCAGTGGCAAAGCGGCTGGGCCGCTTTTTCCGTCAGTCACTCGAACTTGAAGTCCGTGGCGGACTTCATCAATAAACAAAGTGAAGTGCATAAGAAGATGTCTTTCAAAGAAGAGATGAAAAGTTTTTTGGTCAAGCACGAAATCCCTTTCGATGAACGTTATCTTTACTAAGGCGGCGTCCACATGGTGAGACTCGGCAACGAGGAGTTTTTGGCGGATCCCGGTCGATATGTCGACGGGAAAAACATGGCCCTGGTCGTCAACCAAAGCTCTTACACGCCGCGCATGCAAAGCCTGATATCGGCGTGCGCGAATATGCCCGGCTTCAATCCGGTTGCGATTTTCGGACCTGAACACGGCGTCGCCGGCGCCATGCAGGATATGGAATCCGTGCCCGATGACGCGTCCGCTCCGATTCCGGTCCTTTCCCTGTATGGCGCAAGCGAAAGCTCGCTGAAACCTCCGGTGGACGTCCTGAAAAAAATCGACGCCCTGATTGTCGACCTGCAGGACGTGGGAAGCCGGTATTATACGTTCATCTGGACGATGCTCTATTGCATGGAGGCGTGCGAGAAGTCCGGCGCCCAAATGATCGTATGCGACAGACCGAATCCCCTGGGGGGCGAGATCATCGAGGGCTCCTTGCAAAAGGGCGGTTTCCTCTCGTTTGTCGGGCGGCATCCGATACCCATCCGGCACGCCATGACCATGGGCGAAATCGCTCTTTTACTCAAAGACGCGCTGACTCCGAAGTGCCGGTTGAAGATCGCTCCCATGCGGGGCTGGCGCAGGAAAATGTGGTTCGATGAAACGGGCCTGCCGTGGATTGCCCCGTCGCCGAATATGCCCACGCCGCATACCGCCATATGTTATCCCGGCGCGTGCCTCGCGGAAGGAACCACGCTGTCCGAAGGACGCGGAACGACCACGCCTTTCGAGCAGATCGGGGCGCCGGGAATCGACGGTGAAAAACTGGCGGCGGCCATGAATGAAATGCGTCTTCCCGGATGCCTGTTTCGCCCGGTCGCGTTTGTCCCAAAATTTCAAAAATACGCCGGTCAAAGTTGCTTCGGCGTATTCGTCCATGTTACGGACCGAAATGTTTTCAAACCCGTCGAAACCTATATGCGTCTGATAAGACAAATATCCCTCGACTATCCCGAATCCTTCGGCTGGAGACGCGACGCCTACGAATTCGTGAAAGACATACCGGCGATTGATCTGCTGACGGGGTCCGACGATTTTCGAAAGGCTCTTGACATGTCCGCGGACATTCGCCAAATTTTCTGCAAATCCGATGACGACGCAAAACGATTTGCAGGCGCACGCAAACAATATCTTATGTATGAATGATTACGCCGCAATGCGCGGCGGTTATGCGGATTATCGAATAAAGCCGGTTCATCGATGCCGGCAACGATATGCGGGGGATGTCGATGTGGATTTTTAAGGAAGATCTCGCCAATGCGGTTGTCGCCGAGCACGTTCTGGAAAAGGAACTGACCAATCTCGGCAGAGACGGAAGAAATGAAGTGGTTTTGGATGGACAGAGCGTTTCGCGTTTTCATGCATCCGTCCGCACCGCAACCGACCACGTCGTCGTCAAAGACCTGGACAGCGAAAACGGCGTGTTGGTCAATGGCGAAAAGATAAACGGCGAAGCCGAAATGCAGCCCGGGGATAAATTGCAGATTGGTGAGCACTGTCTGCAACTGACAAGGCGCGCCAAAGTGAAGGAGACCGTCCAGCAGACCCTCGTCAACGACAAGGGCAAGGATCTGAAAGTGCGACTGCGCGAGATCAGCTTCCCGCCCGATGCGCCGGCGCCGGACGACAACGAAACCGTCAGAATCACCGCTGAAATTCTTACAGACTCCAAAATTCCCATGAAACCGTATCTGCAAAGCGTCGATGACGGCGTGGCTCACATCATCAGCGCCAATGAGTTTTTCATCGGGCGGGACGTGGAATCGGACCTGAGCATCAAACACGAAAGCGTATCGCGCAAACACGCAAAGATCGTATGGAGAAAAAACCGGCATTTCATTTATGACACGGAGAGTTCCAACGGTTGCTGGGTCAATGAGAAAAAAATTCGGGGCGTCGAGCTGGCCAGCGGGGATTTTATCCGCCTGGGCGACAAAGTTTTTCAGTACGTGGACCCCGAAAATCCGCCGGATCCGAGTCTCAAAGCTCCCAAAGTCAAAAAAGCTTCGGATTCTAAAAAAATATGGATCGCGGCGGCCGCGGGCGCGGTTTTGATAATTGCGGTAGTTATTTTATTTCTACTGACGCAGTAGAACCTAACTTTCCCGGCGCCGGAGGGAAAAGTCGCCCTCAGTTCAGCGCCGGAAACTGTCGAAAAAGATAAGGTAATCTTTGTTTTCAAAGCCCGATCTTATGCTTGACAATTGACGGTCCCATATGTTTAATACTCCAGCCGAGTCGCTCGGGGACCTACCGGACGGCTCATACGAGTTCCCCTTTGACGTCGTAAGGAAAATCCCGGACGGGAAAAGCCTTGGAAAGGGGAATATTATTTAAAAACAAGCGATTTCTTTGACTGGAGCGCCGTTTTCACTGCGTATGACCTCCCGGCAACCGGCAGTAAACCTCGTATCCAAGGGCGTCATACTAAATAAACAAACGGGATCGAAAAACAGGAATTGGACATAAAAACCTTGATCCTGTCGATTTGCTGATCGGGAACCGAGCCGCGCCAAGGCTGTCAAATGTATATGGAAGGAATTTGACTTGATGCGAATGAAGACAATTTTCACAGCAGCCTGCTTGACCATCCTCGTTTCCACTCCGGCCTTCGCCGAGGGACTTCTCGATAAAAACCTGCACTATTTCCAGCCCGTCGTCGACGGCAGCGGTCTTCTGACGTCTTACGGCTCGGAACCTCTGGACATGTTCCGAATGTACTACGCCGTGATGTTCGACGATTCGATGAACATACTGGATTACGAGAACTTCGAGGGCGACGACGCCGTTTTGATATCCAATCAGGCCGCCCTCAACTTTGTCTGGTCCATCGGCTTCTGGCGCTACATCAACGTCGGCGTCGGCATCGGATATGTCCCCGCTCGATCCATGGATCAGGACTACCTGGACAACAACGAATATCCTCCCACTCCGCGACCGGGCGTCGATGTCAGCAAACTCGAGGGGCCGAAACTTTTCGACGATGAAACTCTGGCCGCCGATGAGGACACCAAGGAGAACGGCCTGGAAGACCTGAGAATCGATCTGAAACTGATTGCGTTCGACCGGCTGGCCCGTTGCCTGGGAATCGGCGTGGTGACGACTTTCGCGACTCCCATCGATTACAAGCCCAATCAGTACTTGTCGGACGGCGGTTTGACGATCGCCCCGAGGCTCGTGGTGGATCTCGGCCGAAGCTGGTGGACCGTCGTCTTCAACGGCGGTTATAAATATTACGCCGAAAAATCAAGGATAAAACTGCCTCCTTACTCCGATGAAATCGATCATCCCAACGACGGCGACATGTACACCGACGATGAATTGATTTTCGGCGGAGGACTGAAATTCCAGTTCAGTTTTGGAGACGAGTTCATCTTCGATACCAATTCCAGAACGCAAGCCAACAACATTTTCGGCGACAATCGCATTGATTACGCCGAATTCATGGCCGCCTATCGCAAAACCTTCAGAGGGATGAACTTCACCGCGCTGACGATGGGAGGCGGCATCGGACTGCTCGACGGAATGGGCAACCCGATGCTCAGGCTTTTTGTTGGAATTGGACGAGACGAAAAGCGCCTTCATATGTTATATAATTAGTATAGTGGGCCGCCGAGGAAAGGGCGGTCAAGGAGAAGCGAATTGATGGACAAAAAAGCTGCCGGGAATTTCACGATCCTATTGGCAATCGCTATTGCACTCTTCCTGATGAGCGGCTGCTCCGCTCAATCGGTTCACAGCCCGGAGGCAAAAGGCCTGGGCAACCAGGATACCTTGCTGCGCATGCCTTTGAAAGATCCGCCCTCGTACAGACTTCTTGAAGACTCCCTCGAATTTTATGAAACCAAAATCGGAGTCAAATTCTACAGGAATGACAAGGGCCGGTACACGCCATACACGTCCTCGACATGGAGAGCTTTTTCCATTTCCGATACTTTGAGCCAGTGCCTTTACGATATCGATATGAAGGGGCTGATCGCTTACCGGTCTTTGAAAGGAAAATACAAGTACCTCATCGAAATGAAAATCAAAGAGGGACCTTGCGGAATATCCTATCCCGATCCCGACACCCTGGCTATCGACAAGGTTGCCCTGATGGAAGGCACTGTTTTAACTCCTGCGCTTCAAAAAGCCATCAACACCAGCCTGGATTTCTCCAGCGGCGAGAAATTCCTGCAAAATGCTCTACAGATTCCCTGGAAGATTCGCGTCCGCGGCGAGGGGCTTGAAAAAGCCGTGGCGCGCATTGCCCAGGAAATCAAAAATCCCATGGACATTACGTTCGGCGACATCATTTTCTTCTCGGAATATTACGGCGAGCGAAATGTCGCGGTTTACGTCGATTACGGCCTGATCGTTTATAATTCCTGTTTCAAGGCCAAAATCAGACGTATGAATACGGAGATCAATTATAAGGTGTACCGCTTCTATACCGGCTTCAACCTTGTGCAATATAAGGTGCACCAGGATGTGTTTCTGAATAAAATCTTGGGGCGTCCTGATATAGGAGGCGCGATTCAATGACCATTGATGGTTTGACCGGAAAGGCTGCCTTGGAAGCGGGCGCCGGCCAGATGCTGACCGAGGCGGAAAAGGCTGCTGAACTGGCGAAGAAAATCGAGTCGATGTCTATGTCTTTCGACTTAAGCATCAACGCGTTCATACTCGATCCCCAAAACCTCGTAGAATACGACATCGAAAAGTTTCGCATACCTCATCGGGATCAGCGCACGGAAACAGATGCTCTTCGCGACGTTCTGCTCATCGGATTGAAAGAGTTCTTTTCGAAGTGGAGCAACAGAGCCTACGTCGGCCTGGCGGTGTTATTCGTCAGTCTGATGGTGATGATCGACCCGTCGGCGATCAACAACAGCGATTATCTGAAAGGGCTGCTGCCCACGGCGCAGGCGACGCCGACTCCCGAACCGACTCCGAAACCGACGCCGCCGCCCACGCCGACGCCGCCGCCCACGCCCACGCCGACGCCGACCCCTCCGCCTTTGAAGAAGCTTTTCGACAATAAGGTGGAAAAGAAGATGGATACGAAGATCAACATCAACCGTCAAGACAAGATGCAGGTCTCCAACAAATTCGAAAAGATGTTCGTTCGCGACAAGTCGGCGGAAGCGGATATTTCCTACAAATTCACGACGTCGGAGCGATCGAAGGAGACCGCAAAAGTATCCCTGGACAATATCGGCTCCGGACGACGCGGAGGCGATGAAGGCGACGGCGCCCCGGATATGGGACAGATCGGCGGAGGAACCCGCCGTGAGGGAGGCCCGGCGGCGCCCGTCAATCTCGGCTCCATCGGAAAAAAGACGGAGACGAAGGAAGAAACCGGCGTGTCCGGAAGTTGGGTTAAAATACAAAATGTCGGTTCAATTGCTCAGTATCAGCCGAGATGCTACAACTACGAGGGCTATAAAATTGTGGCCGGCGGCAAGATCCGAGTCTATTGCAAAGGCAATATCATCCAGGCCGCCTGGAGAAAAATGTAGATAAACACCTCACACAGTGGGAGATATATCTGGTATGAAGGTTAAACCCTTTCTTTTACTTTTCGTTGGTCTTATCGCCGCTTCATTGATGGCGACCGAGTCGGGTTGGGCGCTTGATCCGGCAGAACTGCAGGCCTTCCTCGACGTCGGCATGGTGGACGAAGTCAAAGCCATGTGCGCGCAAAACGCCGGCGAAGTGGCCGCTTCCGCGCAACTCCAGGCGGTATGCGCAAAGGCGGGAGCCGGCGGAGTTTCCGCTCCGGAGCCGTCCATGCCGGCGGCGACTCCTGTGCCTACGCCGCCTCCGGCCGCGGCGCCGGAGACCCCGGCGCCCAGCGCGCCGTCGGCGCCTTCCATGCCTGCCGCTTCGGACTTCACTTCTTCTCCTCCGGCGGCGCCATCCGCTCCGGCGGCCCCTTCCGCACCGGGATTTGCGGCTCCCGCCGACACGCCCGGCGCGCCTCCGGCCTATGTGCCGACTGATGTCACGAGCGGCGTTTCCGCGGAAACATTCCTGTCTCTCAATGCGGCAAAGAAATATCAGGAATGCTTCGATTTGTGCCGTGAAAAAGATCCGATGATCAGGACGCACCCCGAAAGAGGCGCGATCCGAAAAGCGTGCGTTGAAGCCGGACTGAAAATATACGCCAACAGTCAGGCTTCGAACGAATCTTTGAGCAAGGTCATTAATGACTTGAAAAAAGTCAATAAAGACAGAATGACGCAGACGACCGAATACCAACTCGGGAAAACGATCAGTATTTCGCTGGACACCCTCACTTCGGAAGCCGAACGGCTCGACAAGGAAAAGCAAGCTGTTCGCTACATGTGGGATGCGATCCTGATGCGTCATGCGGAAGAGGATTTCAAGGAAGCCGTCTCCGACCAGATTATTTTGTGGACAATCGGCAACGGCATGGACGAACCGGGATTCGTCAACCTCGTTGCCGACAGAATTTTCAAAAACGAACAGGACCGCGGCAGAGTTCGCTGGCTGACCGCGCGCCTGAGAATGTTGACCGACCGTTTTGTCGATATCAATCCCGGCAAAGGCGAAAACGAAGTCCGTCAGTCGAACCTCGAAACTTTGCGCGTCTGGATGAGCGAACTCCAGGAGCTGACTTATTTCGACAACAACTCTCTGGTCGGCATGTATAAGTACAAGGGAAATCGCGTACAGGAACAATACACGCAGTCCGCCGACACCGAGGGCAAGTTTCATCAGGCCATATGGTTTTACAACGAGGGACGCAATAGGGCTCAGACTCATAAAGCGAAAGCATCTTTGGATCAGTCGATCGCCTACCTGTGCAGCCGCTATCGTTCGGAAGACAAGGACAATCTTGTCGCGTTTTACAGAAAAGGATTTCAGCACGCAAGGCGCGGCCTCAAACTTATGGCAGTGGTAAACAAAGTCCAGCCGGAAACGGGCAAGAGCTTCTATCGCCACGAGGAAAACAATGGGGAACTGACGTCCGCTTTACAGAAATCATACGGCGTCAATCTGACCGGTTACATATACAACCTCTATCTACTGGAAAACTACAAAGGGGTTGTTTCGCTGAAAAGACAGGCGCTGGACGCGGGATTCGACTGGGAATCCAAAGCCGACGTTCTTCTGCTCTTCGCCGAATCCGCGCAGAAAATGGCCGCGGACAGCCTGGAAAACGAAAACAACTACCGGAAATATAAGGAAATGACCCTGGCTGCCGGAAACCGCGCCTTTAAGTTCGCTATCAGGCGGCGCGGGGGCAAAGCCCCGACTTCCTACGATGAGGATTTCTGCAGGGTCTTCAACGCTTACTGGAACTATCTCGACGGATTCGGGCAGACGGTTCAGGCCAAGGCCCTGGACAACCGTTTCGGCGCGATCTGCCCCGTTGGCGGCGTGCCGGCGGGCGGAGCAACAGAATAATAATTACGCTAAAATCCACCAAAAAGCCTAAGAAGGGGATTGAGCATTGTTTTCAATACGCAACACAGTAATCGTAGCGACCTTGTTGGCGGCTATGGCCACGATCGGCGCCATGGACGCTTTCGGGCAAATCGCGACCGGAAAGCCCGGCGCCAAGGTGCCGATTGAAATTTATTATCTGCAATGGTTGCAGAACGACATTATCAGAAATGTCGAGGAAATCAGAAGAGCCAAGGATCCTTGGGAAAGGCGCGATCTTGTCGAGGATATCGAGGATATTATCCACGATCGCATCGAGTTCCCCATGATTTATGATAAGGCAGATCCCGTCGAAATGAGCAATATGAATCGAATTGGCGCCGGATCGGATGTGAAAAACGCCAAAGACGCCAATCCCGCGGCTCAGGAAATGGCCGTCGCGTATGCGCTTTTGGGAATCGCCAAAGGATACGAAGGATTCGGCGTGGCGGCGACGGATTATTTCGACAAAGCTCAGGAGATTTTCCCCAGGGTCATGGATATTGAAGTCGAACTCGACCATAATCAGGACAGGCGGAGATTGGCCGAATGGATTTCCAAGGCGCGCGGATATTGGGGAAATATGGACGCCGCTACGAGAATTACCTTTTACGGCAAACGCGTATCTCAGGAAGTCATCGACTCTCTGAATATGGACGAACTGACGATTACATCGAACAAGCCGAGAGTGTCGCAGTACACTCTATTCGTCGCCAAACGCGATTTCGTACGGGGTCTGAAAACATATCTCCAGACGGATGACGAACTCAAAGAGTACCGGCCCAACAAGTTTTCGATTTATCTCGAACCCGGGGAATATCGGATCAAAACGGACGTTTCTTCCGTGTACGATATCCGCCTGAAAGTGTCGAGAAATTATAATGAGAACAATTTCATCCTGGAAACTCTGCAGTCCGGCATCGCGCTGTATCCCATCCCGGATATCACCGTATTCGAAGATGAAATGAAAAAAGCGATGATGAAAGCCAGGCAGCGTGACGAGGACGCCGACGCCGCCGGGGATCTCGAGGCCGATCTCGGTGGTTTGGAAGAAAGCGCCGATATCAATACCGATCTTAATGAGGACATTGACTTTCCCTTGGAATAGGGACGCGGAGGAGCCATGACAACCGGAACCCAGAATATTAAAAAAAGATTTCAACAGGCCAACACCTGGATTATTATTGTCGCGACAGCGATACTCCTTATTTGGGCCATTCTGGACAACAGGATCCTGGACAGCGATTTCTTGTCCGCGAAACTGACACCGGCGGTCGGTTTCCTGGGCTATATCTGCAACTTCGCTCTGTTCACATGCCTGATCATCATCGTGGTCAATTACATTTACACGAACCTTTTTAAGGTCGCGCGAATTCACTTTTACAACGATGAACAGAAGCAGGAACTGGTCACTATTCTCAAGTCGCCAGAAGCCAGGGCGGATTTCAATCTGTTCAAGGAAAAGACGAAATGCCTCGTCAACGATTATCCGAACTACCTTTCGGAGATCGTGGCGTCCATCATTCCGACGGCCCTGAACCAGCCCTTCGTTCTGGAGCAGTATTTCAGGGCGAAGGTCGAGAACATTACAACCCGGTTCGCCGATCACGTGAACACCATTGTTTTGGCGTCGAACGTCGCACCGATTCTCGGCTTCCTCGGAACGTTGCTGGGCCTTATCAAGGCGTTTGCCGATTCCGGCAAGGCGATGCAGGAAGCCGGGCAGATGTCCCCCGAAACCTTCGCCAAACTCCAGACGGCAATCCAGATTGCCATTATTACGAGTCTTTTCGGTGTTTTTATCAAGGTTATCGGTTCCATTCTGAAGCATCACATCGAAGTTCGAGCCGCTCGATACAGCGACGAAATCGCCGACATTCCGCGCGATGTCATGTATGAATAGAGTCGTTGCGAGCAAAGGAAACGCAAGTAAAGGCGGCTGATAAATGAAAATCGTACAAGAAGAAGATCTCAACCTTCAGGATCTGATTTTCATCCTCCTGTTCTTCTTCATCATCGCGCAGACACTCATCGTTTTTAAGCTCGAAAAAGACGTCATCGTCCCTCCGAGCGTCGATAAGAAAATTCAGAAAGCCGATGAGAAAGAAGACGACGAACTCATTACCGTACTGATCGACAATAAGTCGAATATCGTGGCCATCGTCGCGAAAACAGGCCGGACGGTTCTTGCCAAGGGGATGGAAAAAACCAAAGCCGAAGACGTAAGGGCCATGTGCAATCCGTACATAGAAGATGAAGTCGACTTCCTGGAAAGTGAAGATAAGAAGAGCGTCGAAATCATCGTAAAAAAACTCAGAGACATCATCGCCAAGGCCGATTATACGAAACCTCGCGTGGGTCTCATTGCAGACCACCGAGCCAGATACGGCGCTATTTTTCAGCTGAATCTCGCCCTGAAGCAACTGATCAGCACTGATGAAGGCACGAAAGAGCCGGAAATCATGGAAGGCGTCAAGTGGAAAGTCAGAGAGGAAGCCGACGTCCATTTGTTGGGAACCGAAGAATAAAAAATTCAAAAAAACGAAGCGCCGGTTATCAGAGAATCTTTTAACCGGCGCTTTTCTTTAAATGAATGGAATAATGTCCGGATCGTAATTGGCGATGGTATTCATGAAGCTTAAAACTATTCGGCTGGCCGCTCATTTTAGTTCATGTCAGTTAAAGCCAGCCGAGCATGCGAAAATGCCAGTTGAATCCGCCGTAGAAGCGTGAAATCGGAGTACCGACGCCGTCCGTCAGGCCGCCGGACATGCCGGCCGTCAGGCGAAGCGGATTATCGACGAACCAGGTGCTGCGAAGCCCGCCGTAAAGCTCGGAGTAGATTTCGCTGTAATCGTCTTCTTCGGTGTACGCCCGGGCCGCGAGTTCCCCGAAAAGTTCAAGACCCCAGAACATTCGGAATGTCAGGCCGGTGTTCAGCAACACCTCATCTCCGGTTTCGATATTGAAAACCCCGGGTTCGATGCCGTCGGGAAAAATCTTGTAGCCGAGGTTGAGGGCGTATGTGAACCACTCGTTGCCGAAATCAAGGATAAGGCGGGGGGATATGGTCATTTGCTCGTCGGAAACGAAATTCTGCGGGTCGCCGCTATCCATCGTGAACTCGGTCATCACGGCGATTCCGAAACCGTCGATACGCCTGTTCGTAAACATATATTTTACCGCCACACGCATGTCTTCGACGGCGTTTTCTTTCCATTTATAAATCTCGAGGTAGCGTTTGTTGAAGCTCCTGTTGGGAACCGAAGCATACGCGAAGCTGACGTTCAGAGCTTCCCAGAGTCCGAAACCGGCGAGAACATTCAGGCCTGTCTGGTTGTATATCACAACGTGTTCAACGTCCTGCGGATCGGTATAAACCATGGGGCGATGCGCGTAATCCACGAAGGAGCCGAGATGGATTCCCAGGTGGCCTATCGGCTCGGAACCCCATGTATTCAGCAGGCCGCTGCCGTCCGAGGGCGGCTGAAAATAGTGGATATTTTTATTGTAGACGTCTTTCTTGGGATCCAGTTCCTGCGCGAAAGCGGGGACGGTGAAAACACAAAGCAATAGAGCCGTAAACAAAAGCGTCGAAGTGCGACGACCAAAACTGCGTCGTAAACAGATTGTCATGTATACTCACCCGTCCTTTCGATAGGTTTCAACGCGCAAAAACCGCAACGTAAACGCGCTTGTCTCTTATAACAAACCAGCCATTCGAGTCAATACTTAAAGACCGGATGAACCTCGGAAATTCATCGTTTTGAGCATTTCAATACGACGTCTCGGATTTATCAATCCGAGACGTTCGACAATTACCAAACCGGGAAAATGTTTCTGATGACCCATGAGATCGGCATCGCCCGACCTTGACGAGGATTCATTCGAGACCTTAATATGTCCACCCCGAATACGATCATTTACACCGTTTGTGCGGGCAAACAAAATAACGGGTAATTTATAAGCAACATTTGAAATAAAAACGGGAGAAGTCTATGGGCAAAGAAGCATGGATCGTCAGCGCCGCCAGAACACCGGTCGGCTCTTTTAACGGAGTATTGTCCAAGGTGACCGCTTCCGAACTCGGCGCCACGGCTATCAAGGGCGCGTTGGAGCGTTCCCGGTTCAAGGCCGAGGACGTCGACGAAGTCATCATGGGTTGCGTCGTTCCCGCGGCGCAAGGACAGGCTCCGGCGCGGCAGGCGGCCTTAAAAGCCGGTTTGCCGAGCAAAGTCGCATGCATGACCATCAACAAGGTGTGCGGCTCCGGCCTGAAATCCGTCGGTCTGGCGACGCAGGCGATCCGATGCGGCGACGCCCGCTTGATCATCGCCGGCGGCATGGAAAACATGAGTTGGGCTCCGCACGCATTGATCGGAAGCCGTCAGGGCATTCGCATGGGTCCGGGCAACTTCGTCGATACGATGGTCAACGACGGTCTTTGGGATTCGTTCAACAATTGCCACATGGGCAACTTCGCCGACAAGACCGCCGAGTTGAAAAACTACACCAGAGAAGAGTTGGATGAATTCACGGTCGATTCCTATAAGAAAGCCCTGGCCGCGCAGGAGGCCGGAAAGTTTAAAAAAGAAATCGTCCCGGTGGAGATCAAAGGGAAAAAGGGCGATGTGACCGTGGTGGATACCGATGAGGAACCGGGCAGGGTCAAGTTTGATAAAATCCCGAAACTGCGCCCGGCTTTCAACAAGGACGGGGTTATCACCGCCGCCAATGCATCGAGCCTGAATGACGGCGCCGCGGCGGTGGCCATTGCCGATTCCGAGTTCGTCAAAGAGCGCGGCATCAAGCCCATGGCCAGAGTGGTCGCGCAGGCCGCCGCGTCCCTCGATCCGAACTGGTTCACCCTGGCGCCCATCGACTCGATTAAAAATGTTTTGAAAATCGCGGGAATGACCAAAGACGATATCGACATCTGGGAAATCAACGAGGCCTTCTCCGTCGTTTCCCTGGTTACGCAGCAGACTCTTGATATCGATCCAGCCAAGATCGACGTCTGGGGCGGCGCCGTCGCCATCGGGCATCCCATCGGCGCGTCCGGCGCCCGCATTTTGAACACTCTGCTTTTCGCCATGGAAGACCGCAACGCGCGCTACGGATGCGCGTCGCTTTGCATCGGCGGCGGTGAAGCCATCGCCATGATTTTCGAGCGTATCTAAACAAGGAGGCGCACTCGTGGAATATGATGCCTACGAAACCATAAAATTTGAAAAGGCCGACGGCGTGGCGACGTTGACAATCGATCGCCCGAAAGTCCTGAACGCGTTAAACAGCGACGTGGTCCGGGAATTGACGGACGCCTTTATCAAAATCAGCATCGACGAGGATGTCAAAGCGGTCGTCCTGACGGGCGGCGGACAAAAGGCTTTCGTCGCCGGCGCCGACATTTCCGAGATGGCGGATTACAACGCCACGCAAGGCGTTCGCTTCGCGTCGAACGGGCAGGGCCTGTTCAATATCATCGAGGGATGCGCCAAACCCGTTGTCGCCGCCGTGAACGGTTTCGCTCTCGGAGGCGGCACGGAAATCGCCATGGCCTGCGATTTTATCTACGCCTCGGAAAAGGCCAAATTCGGCCAACCGGAAATCAATCTGGGAATTAATCCCGGTTTCGGCGGGACGCAGCGCCTGCCGAGGCTCGTCGGAAAGTCCATGGCCAAGGAGTTGATTTTGACCGGCGACATCATCGACGCCGCCGAAGCTTTGCGGATCGGCCTGGTCAACAAGGTGTTCGCTCCTGAGGCGTTGATGGAAGAGGCGATGAAAACGGCGAAAAAAATGGCCTCCAAAGGCGCCATCGCCTTGAAGCTTTGCAAAGAATGCGTGGACCAGGGACTCAACGTGGATCTGCAAAGCGGTCTGGTGATGGAACGAAACGCTTTTGGAGTTTTATGCGCCACGGAGGATAAAAAAGAAGGCATGACCGCCTTTTTGGAAAAACGGCCGCCGAAGTTTTCCGGCAGGTAGGCGTCACGAAAAATATTTGAGCCAATACAGGAGAACAGAAAATATGAACTTCACACTGACGGATGAGCAAAGCGCCCTTCAATACATGGTGCGTAACTTTGCGGAAAAAGAACTGAAGGACAAGGCCGCCAAAATCGACGAAGAACATCGATTTCCTGAAGAAGTCGTGGCCGAAATGGGAAAGCTTGGATTGATGGGCGTGGCGTATCCTCCGGAGTATAACGGCGCGGGAATGGATTACGTCAGCTATTCCATCGTCATCGAGGAACTGTCGCGATGCTGCGCATCGACGGGCGTTATCTGCTCCGCGCACAGCTCGCTGGCGTGCGATCCCATCTACAAATGGGGCAACGAGGAGCAAAAGCGGAAGTTCCTGGCAAAAATGACCACGGGAGAGTGGATCGGCTGCTACGGTCTTTCCGAACCGCAGGCGGGATCCGACGCCAGCCGCCAGCACACCATGGCGGTGAAAAAGGGCGACAAGTGGGTCATCAACGGAACGAAGAATTTCATCACCAACGGTCTGCAGGCTCACGTCGCCGTCATCTTCGCGCAGACGGACAAGGAAAAAGGCCACAGGGGCATTACGGCATTCATCGCCGAAAAAGGAACTCCGGGCTTTTCCGTCGGCAAGGTGGAGGACAAACTCGGAATTCGCGGCAGCAGCACCACGCAACTCATTTTCGAGGATTGCGAGCTTTCCGATGAAAACAGGCTCGGGGATGTAGGCGCCGGGTTTAAAATCGCCATGACCACGCTCGACGGCGGACGCATCGGCATCGCTTCGCAGGCCATCGGCATCGCGCAAAGAGCTCTGGAAGAATCCGTCCAGTATTCCAAAGAACGTCAGGCCTTCGGGAAACCCATCGCCAAATTCCAGGCCCTGCAATGGAAGATGGCGGATATGGCCACGGAGATCGACGCGGCTCGCTTGCTCACGCGCCGCGCCGCCTGGATGAAAGACAACGGCATGCGTTTTTCCAAGGAAGCGGCCATGGCCAAGTTGTTCGCTTCCGAAGCGAGCATGAAGGCGGCTACGGACGGCATTCAAATTTTCGGCGGCTACGGCTATTGCCGCGAATATCCCATGGAGCGCCTGTTCCGCGATGCGAAGATCACGGAAATTTACGAGGGGACCAGCGAGATACAGCGCCTGGTTATTGCCTCCAATATCTTGAAGGATTAATCGCGGCCAACGGGAAAAAAAACACGGCGTCGCCATTACGGCGGCGCCGATTACATGACAGGTGAAAAACAATGGATTTCGAACTCAATGATGATCAGCGAATGATCGTTGATTCGATCGGAAGTTATGCGCAAAAAGAGCTGGCGCCAAAAGCCGCCGAAGTGGACAAGAGCGGCATATTCCCCCTCGATACGCATCGCGAAGTGGCGAATCTCGGACTCGTGGGAATGAACGTGGCGGAAAAATACGGCGGAAGCCGGGCGGGGGCGATTGCGTTGTCATTGGCTCTTACGGAAATCGCCGCGGCGGACGCATCCGTCAGCGTGACCATGAGCGTTTCCAACATGGTGGCCGAAACCATCGCCAACAGCGCCACTGAAGAGCAGAAGATGCGCTTTATCCCGCAAATCTGCGGAGGCGATTATCCCATAGGAGCTTTCGCGCTTTCCGAATCCGGCGCCGGAACCGACGCCATGGCCCTGAAAACCAAAGCCGTGCGTGAGGGAGATGAGTACATCCTCAACGGTTCGAAATTATTTATTACTTCGGCCGAATTCGCCTCCGTGGTTTTGGTTATGGCCAGAACCGGCGACGAACCGGGCGCAAAGGGCATTACGGCCTTTTTGGTGGAGCACGGCGCGCCGGGCATGAGTATCGGCAAGGAAGAAGATAAAATGGGAATTCGCGGCAGCAATACCGCCGAATTGATTTTTGAAAACTGCCGCATTCCGGCCGACCAGAGACTCGGCGGAGAAGGCGAGGGTTTCAAAGTGGCCATGACGGCCCTCGACGGCGGTCGCATCGGCATCGCCTCGCAGGCGCTTGGCATCGGAAGGGCGGCTCTTAATGCATCCATAAGCTATTCCAAGGAGCGCGAGGCGTTCGGCGCTCCGATCAGCACGTTTCAGGCGATCCAGTGGAAGCTGGCCGACATGGCCACGGAACTTGACGCGGCGAGGCTGCTGACACTGCGTGCCGCGTGGCTCAAGGAAAATAAAAAAACATTTTCCAAGCAGGCGTCCATGGCCAAGGTCTTTTCCACGGAAGCCGCCAATCGAGCCTGCAAAGAGGCGGTTCAGATCTTCGGCGGTTACGGCTATTGCAGCGAGTACCCGGTGGAAAGATACTTGCGCGATTGCAAAGTCTCGACCATTTACGAGGGAACCAGCGAAGTCCAGCGCATCGTCATCGCGCGACATCTTCTCAGCGAATGAACAATCAAGGCTGCCTCAGCGCGTCAACGGATTTAAAAAAAAGAAATGAATAAACTTGCGAAAAAATCCAGGAGACCGGAACTGGATTTCCTGCGCGGCATTGCGCTGATCGTCATGACCGTCGGGCACCCGCTTCGCGCCGACGTATGGGTCGAAGGCGTGCATGTGGCGTTGCCGCGCCTTATATACAATCATTACGGCGAGCTTTTTTCCGGCCTCTTTATGTTCATCAGCGGCATCAACGTCACCAATTTCCTGGCGAGCGCCCGGCGCAATCCCGATTTCGACGCCACGACGTTTTATTTGAAAAGCGCGGTCCTTTTGTTTGCCATGGGATGGACCTACAACCTGTGCGTCGGCACGGCTTTGTTCATCGACCTCATTCAGGCCATCGCCATCGGAACTTTGTGCACCTATATGCTTCTCTCCTGGCGCGTGCCGACCTGGGGCCTGGCGCTGTTCACCGCCGTCCTTTTCACGTGGGGCGTCTGGTGCGTCGGCATGGGACCGGTCACGGATGAGACGTTGCGCGGGCTCGGGAAGATGCGTTATTTCGTGGCGTTTTTCGGCCCGATACCTTGGGTGGGATTTTTTACCTACGGCGTCATTATCGATCGAATAGAAAACGAGAAGATCCAGGTCTTGTTGATTCCCGCCGGCCTTGCCGTGTTCGCCCTGGCGCACCTGCTTCCGCCGCTTCACGGAACCAGCCCGGCTGTACATCTCTTAAAAGCCAATGCGCGATATATCGTGCAATCCGTCGGACTGCTCCCGTTTCTATTTGTTTTGTGCCGCAAGTTTTATCGCGGCGAATCGGCCATCGGCCGGACAATCGATTTCTGGGGACGCGAAAGTCTGGTGTTTCTGGTGTTTCACTGGTTTTACATCTTCATTCTGACGATCCCAGAAGGCATGGCTAAAAATCGAATCGGTGAAGAGTACGCGGTGTGGATAACGGGCTTTGCGACGCTGGCGATTATGGCGCTGACCGTCAGACCGATTGCCGCATTGCGCGACCGGTGGATGCGCTCGCCGCAATTCGGCGCAAGGGCTTGGACCGTATTTATCTTCGCCATGATCGGCTGGATCTGGATGCTGAAAAAAATGGTTCTTATCGCGAAGAGCCAGGGCGTTTCCATCCGCCAACTCAACGTCATCGCGCCGTCTTTCACTCCGGAGTACATGGTGTTTTTCGGAAAAACGCTTTTCGCTTTTATCGCAGCCATGACATTTTGCTTTTTGTATCCGTATCTGCGCGTGCGCCTGAGGCAAAGCTCCATGCGGAGATAACGACGGCATGTTATGCATGCGAAGGATGAAAAAATGATAGCGGGAGTCAAAGAAAAAGAGTTTACGGCCTATGACGGCGCCAGGATTCACTACCAGGATATCGGAAGCGGAAAACCGATTGTTCTCGCCAACGGGCTTGGCGGGAGTTATGAGGCCTGGGAATATATCATCCGGCATCTTGCCGCGGATTATCGCCTGTTGTCATGGGATTATCGCGGTCTTTTCAAATCCGGCCCGTGCGACTTGAAGCGCCTGACGGTCGCCGATCACGTCGAGGATCTGCTGGAAATTCTTAAAAGAGAAAAAATCAACGACGCCCTGCTGATGGGTTGGTCCATGGGCACGCAGGTGATTTACGAGTTCGCCGTCAGGCATCCGGAGAAAGTCAACGGCCTGGTTCCGATCTGCGGCGCCGCGGGAAGACCCTTCGACACCGCCCTGGGATTGAAATCATCCCGGCTGACCATGCCGATGCTGTTTTCGGCCATGAAAAGGCTTCACGGTCCCGTGGGCGGATTCATGCGATTCGCCATGGGGAATATTCCGAATGCATTCGAGATTCTCAGCGCGTCGCGCATTTTCTGGAAGGGCGGCTCGGAAGTGATACGGGGCATGGTGGATGAATACGTGCAGCTGGATTTTGAAACCTACGCGCAGATCATGCTCGAAATAGGCCGGCACGACGCCAGGCCTTTTATCGATAAAATCAAAACCCCCGTCATGCAAATCGCTGCGACCGGGGATTTTTTCACGCCGATTGCCGTTTCAAAAATGACGCACGAAATGCTGCGCGACAGCCGTTTGGAGATTCTCGAAGGCGCCACGCATTATGCCCCGCTGGAAAAGCCCGACGAAATCAATGCGCTGATCGATGATTTTATCGCAAAGAATATCCGATGGCGTGATAAGTCTGCGCCGCGCGCAGCGCAAAAGAAAAAGGCGAAAAAGTCTTCGGGAGGCAAACGGCGGACGAAGAAAAACGCCCGCTAAAGGTTAACTCAATTTTGCCTCGCCGCTTTTAATCAGCCCGTAACGGAAGATCAAGGGTCCGACCAACTGATTGACGGCCACCGCCGCGACGATGATGGTTTTCATTTCTGGGCCGATATACGGAATCGTGGAAATGATCGTCGCCAAACCCAAGGTGACGCCCGCCTGCGGGATAAAACCGGTCCAGGCGTAGTTTCTCTTGGTTTCGTCCTCTCCCGCGAAAAGGGCGCCGAAGTAACTTCCGGACCAGGTCGCAACCAGGCGCAACGTGACCAGAACCAGGACCGCGGGCCAGACGTCGGCCAGGAGATTCAGACGCATATCGGCGCCGACGATCGTGAAAAACAGAACAAAGACCGGAAGCGAAAAGCGTTCGACGGCTTCGATGAGGACTTTACCCTGATTGGTGAAATTCTCCACAAAAAATCCCGTCGACATGCACAAAAGCAATCCCGAAAGGTGAAGACGGGATGACAGTTCCAGCGCCGCAAAGGCCAGAAAAAGGACGATCACCGGAAGTTCGCGTCCCAGATATTTCATGTATTGACCCAAAAGAAATCCGAGAAGACAGCCGATGGAAAGGGAGCCGAAGACCTCCCATATAACGAGGCCGACCAGGGAAAGACCGGCGCCGCCGGAATGGCCCAGAAGAATTTTTGCGCCGATCATCGCCAGGGAAAACAGGATGATAACCAGCACGTCTTTTAAGACGGTGATTCCGAGTATCGCGGTCGTCATGGGGCCCTTGGCCCGGTATTCCAGGATCAAAGCGATGACCGTGGAAGGGGAGTTGGCCAGAGAAATCACGCAGAACAGAATTCCCACGCCGATAAAGCCCTGACAATTCAAATCCCCGCCCAATTTCGAAAACGGGCCCAGGATCAAGGTCGCGGTGAGAATCAGGATGAAGGTGAAAATGGATTGCCCGGCGGTGACGCTCAGGATGGTTTTGAGTTTTTCGCGCAACGCCTCGACCTGCATTTCGCCGCCGGCGGAAAAGGCGATAAGCCCCAGCGCCATGCTGTTGAAAACGGATAAATCGTCGAGCACGTCGACGCTGATGATGCGAAAGGATGTGTCGAACAATTCCCAGAAATGCGGCCCGAAAAAGAAACCGGCGACGAGGTAACCCGTGAGCATGGGCGTTTTCAGGCGGCGGGCGTTTTTGCCGAAAATATACGACGCCAGCAGGACGAATCCGAAAACCATGGCCGCGTCCTCGCCGACGGTCAGAAACGATCCTAACGGCAAGATACGCACGCAGATGACCGCCGCCAGGAAAATGAGCAATGCTATGAGATCGGCGAGCATCGCTTAAAACTCCTTCGCGGCGACGCGCAGCGCCAAAGGGTATGCGACCAGTTCGCTGATGAAAACGCCGATGATGATGACGGCGAATACGGCGTCGGAAAGAGGCGACGGGAACAGTCCGCGATAATGCACCGCTATGGCCAGAGCCATTCCGCCCTGGGAAAGCATTGCTAAACCGAAAAGGGGCATTGGAGAATTGATATATCGGCGGGCCGGCGCCAGAAAAATATAGTTGCCGATCACTTTTCCGGCGGCCCGGATCAGAAAATACGCCAGGCCTAAAATCGGCAGCATGTAGTTGTCGATGCGGAACATGCCGCCGACGAGTAAAAGAAAGAGAACATACATCGTGCTTTCGGTTTGATGAACGATCGTAAAAACCTTCTCGTCGTGGGAGCCGATATTGGCGAAGGCGGCGCCGGCGATCGCGCCGATGAAAATGGGCGAAATGTGAAAATACGCCGCCAGGCCGCCTCCGAAAGCCATACCCCCCAAAACGATGAGAAGGCGGGTCTGACCGCCGGCGACGCTATTGAGCATCGAGCGCAGAATGACGCCGCCGCCGACTCCCAAAAAGATCGCGGCAGGCGGTCGCAGCAGGGGATCGAGAGACGGTTCGCCGGGAATTTGCGCGAAAAATGTCAACAAGCCGCAGATCAGGATGGCGGGCATATCGTCCAGACTCACGGTGAAAGCGGCGACGCGGGCCACGGGACCGCGAAACCGCTTGTCGTTGATCAGGCGGAAAATTGTCGATTGACTTGTTCCTGACGCGCAGGCGGCGAGCGTTATGAGGGCCGGGACCAACGCCTGGGCTCCCAGCATCGGCAGATGGCTGTATGAAAAAATATATCGGAATGCCAAAGCGACGACAAAAAACGTAAAGAGGGACTGCCCCAGCATCAGAACATAGATGGACGGCTGCGCTTTTTTCAAATCCATCCAGCGCAAATTGATGCCGAAAAGAAAACCGATCCAGTAAAGGGCGATCGTGGTGACGGGAGAAAACTTGGTTAGTATGTTTTCATCGAATACCGAAAACCCCGACGGCCCCAGCAAGACGCCGAGAAGAAGATATGCCAGGCCTCCGGCGAAAAACCGTTTGAAAAAATCCGAGACGGCGCCGGGACGTTCCACGAGGCGCGATCCGAAGATAACGACGATGCCGACGATGACAAGACCGATGATGGACTTCATGGCCGACCGTTCAATCGCTGAGTTTGATGAGATTGGACACGGGCACGGAGAACAGGACGCCTTTGCTCTGGCTGTCGCTTGAAGAAAGGATATCTTTAACGACTCTCCCTAATTCCTCGACAATGTCGTCTTCGACCACCGTAAAGAGCGTCTTGTTGTATCCGAGGTTTCCGCGCCAAAGGTCTCGAAAGCCGGAAAATATCGAAAGGCGGTCCATGACGGCGGTGCCCATACCCTGACTTTCGAAGATGGTCGCCCTGGTGACGCCGACTTCAAGCAGACCCGTAAGAACATCCTGCAACATGTCCGGTTCGTTGATAACGATGAAAACAAGCTGCACTTGTGACTCCCTAGTGGCGGCACTCGACGTCGGTGACGGCTTTGATGACGGCGCCGTTCGTTTCGGCCGCGGATAATTTTTCTAAAAAACCGGAATCCTTGAACAAATGCGCCAGGCGGGCGAGGATTCTCAAATACTCCGTGTTGTTGCGCTTTGGTCCCATGAGCAGGAAAATTTTATCGACGGGCCGCCCGTCGGGAGAATCGTAATCGACGGGACGTATAAGCCGCGTAAAAACGATGACCGGTTCGGGGATGGCCTCGAAATAGACATGGGGTATGGCGATCCCGTTGCCCACCGCGGTGGAAGTCTGCGTCTCCTTGGCCTTTAACCGATCGAAAAGTTCCTTATCGGCATGTTCGGGAATCCTGCCGTCGGATCGTAAACGCGAAGTGATGTTTTGCAGGGCGTCGATCTTATCCGCGGCCTCAAGATTCAAAATGACGAGCTCTTCACGCATCATGTCTTTGATACAAACCATGGAAAACCGCCTTGAATGAAATGCGATATCGTGATCAGCGACTTTTGGAAATACTAACGCAAGCCTTGCAGCGTTGAAAGGGGGTTCTCGTTTTTATTTGGTCCTAAAAAAAAAGCTGCGGATTCGACCGTAACCGATGGCCAGGCGGCGAAGCCACAGAAGAACCGGCGTGGCGAGAATCGTCGGGACGTCTTTTCGGGAAAATCCGATGCCCCAGGCTTTGAGCGTCGTTTTGTCTTCGCCCAGCAAGTAGACGGGTACGGCGAAAAAGAGCAGCAAAATCGCGGGATGAATAAACAATCCCGCGAGCAGGTATGCCGGCCAGGACGCCAGGAGAATGTACCTTGCCGTGTAGGATGCTTTGTAGAAGGGTCCCCGGGCTTTATGCCACAACGCGCGGAAGCGGCCCGAGTGAAATCCGCCGCGGTAAGCCCGCCTCATGTACGCACGCAGATTGTCCGGATCCTTGTGATACAGGATCGAGCGCGCGCCGATAATGGTTTTACCGCCGGCTTCGATGATGCGGTGCACCAGGTCCAGATCCTGTCCGATTTTGCACTCGGGATCGTAGCCGTTGACCTTGTCGAATGCCTCGCGTTTGAAAGCCCAGGCTCCGGTGCCGCGCTTGCCATCCAAAATCAGGCGGCAGGCCGCCTCGTGAAGGTCGTTCGTATGCCTGACCAGAACATTGTTTTTATCGGTCCACACCTTGCGGCCCAGATTGATCGACGCCCAGGCTTCGGGCACATGCAGATAACGCAGTATTTTCTCCACGTAATCATCGTCGTAATACCCGTCGGCTTCCGCGAACAGTAAAACTTCTCCTTTGGCGGCTTTTGCGCCGGTGTTGCGGGCGGCGCCGGCGCCGCGGTTTTCGGGCTGGCGGATAAATTGGATGTCATCGCGCGAACCGATAATTTTTTCCGTGTCGTCGGTCGAAGCGTCGTCGACGACGATGATTTCAAGATTATTGTAAGTTTGCCCTTTCAGGGACTCGATGCTCACCGGCAGAGTCGGCGCGCAGTTGTAAGCCGGGATAATGACGCTCACCAGGCCGTTGAAGGTGTTTATCGGCGTTCCCGGTTCGGGGATGATGGGAAAGGGCAGCATCAAATGACTCCCGCGAGTTCGTGGTAAATCGATTCCAGTTTTTCGACCTGACGGTTGATTTCCCACTGGCGCTCGACAAGCTTTCTGCCCGCCATGCCGAGACGAATGCGCAAATCGCGGTCGCGGCAAAGACTCGCCAGAGCTTGTGTCAACTGATCGACATCCCGCTCCGGGACGAGCAGGGCGCTGACGTTATTCTCAATGAGTTCCGGGATTCCCGCATGGCATGTGGCGACAAACGGCAGACCGGTTCCCATGGCTTCCTTGAGAACCATGCTGATTTCATCTTTGCCGCCGAATCGATCCGTAACCGAAGGAAGGCAAAATACATCGGCCTGACGCATCTCTTCGGGAAGTTTGGAAAAAGGCATTCGGCCCGCGAAGGTTACCGCTTCGCCTCCCGGCAGGGAAGACGCGAGACTTTTCAGTTCATGACGCAAAGGGCCGTCGCCGATGATTTTCAGTCGGACGGGAAGTTGCTCCTGAATGACAAGCCGCGAAACGGATCGGATGAGATATTCAATCCCCTTCTTTTCAACAAGCCGCGCGATGGATAAGATAAGAGGCCGATTTCGGTTGGGACGTTCAAAAAAATTAAAATCGGCAAGATCGATTCCCAGACGGTATATTTTTATTTTTTGCTCGGGGCAGCCTTGTGCGAGCAGATCCTTTTTCATGTCCTCGGACAGGGCGAGGAAACAGTCGCCTTCGGCAAAAAGCTTGTCGTATCGTTTTTTCCATTTGGGCGTGGACGGAATTTCAAAAACATCCTGACCGTAAAAACTGGTGATCAACGGGATGCCGAGAGCGTGTCGGGCGCGAAGCGCGTAGTAGCCGGTTTGACCGAAATGCGCGTGGATGACATTGATCCCCTGAGTTTTTGCCGCTTCGCCGTAGAAGGGAAAAGCGCCGGTGAGGCGCCTGACCAAATCCTCTTGAAAAGCTCGGAATTTTCCCTGCTTGCTGATGGCGAGGATGTTGTCGGCGGGGAATTGATCGAGATGGTCGGTTCTTTCGCAAAAGAAAAAGCCTTGGACGCTTTGGTGACGCTTGTAAATATCGTAAATGAATGTCTCGGTCTGTCTCAAATAGGTATCACGAATATGTGCGACGTGGAGCATGGGTTTTTCCCGCTAGAAAAAACTTTTCACGGCTTTGACGACCTGCGCGACTTCTTCATCGAGCATTTCCGGAAAGAGGGGAAGGCTCAGGACTTCATCCGCCAGCGCTTCCGCGACGGGAAAGTCGCCTTTTCGGTAATTTAAATATTTAAAAGCGGGCTGATGGGGAAGGGCGATCGGGTAGTGAACCTGCGTGGAAACATCATGCCTGCGCAGGTGTTCCATCAGACGGTCGCGCGCGTCGCAACGCGTGACGAAAAGATGATAGGCGCATTCAAGGCCGTCATCGGCCGGAAATTGAAGCGGCAGCGACGAAAACGCATCCAGATATTCACCGGCAATTTCACGGCGTCGTTTCGTCCAGGCGTCGAGATGTTTGAGCTTGACCGACAGGATGGCGGCCTGCAACTCGTCCAGGCGGCTGTTGACGCCCAGAGACGCGGCCTCATAGCGGCTGCTTTGTCCGTAATGACGCAGCACCCGCAATCGTTCGGCGATATTTTCATCGTTTGTTGCGGTCATTCCGGCGTCGCCGCAGGCCCCAAGATTTTTGCTGGGATAGAAACTGAACGCCGAAGCCTCACCGAAAGTTCCGACCTGTCTGTCGCCGATTTTCGCGCCGTGGGCCTGCGCGCAATCTTCGACAACATGCAGGCCGAGATCATCGGCGACTTTCATGATTTCGCGCATCGGCGCGGGCCTGCCGTAAAGATGAACGGGGACGACGGCCTGCGTGTCGTCTCGGGCGGCTTCGGAGATAAGCGCCGGATCGATATTCCATGTCCGCTCGTCGATGTCGGCAAAAAGCGGAGTGCAACCCGCGTCCGCGATGGCCATGGCGGTGGGAATGGCCGTATTGGCCGCCGTCACGACGGATGCGCCTATTTTGACGCCGAGTGCTTTTAAGCACAAACGTATGGCGTCGGCGCCGTTTCCGACGCCCACGGCGTGTTTGACCTCGAAATAATGCGCGAATTCTTCCTCGAATTTTTTGAGTTTGTCGCCGAGAATGTACCAACCGCTTTCCAGGCATTCGCGCGCGGCTTCGTCGATTTCATTTTTTATGGCCTGATATTGTCGGCGTGCGTCGAAGAGGGGAATCATACTCTCTTTTTGCCTCGGATGTAGCTGTTGCGCAGGCTCAGGGCGTCTTCCGCCGAAGTCAGGACGGTGAATTCAGGGAACGCGCCCGCGGGAATGCTGACGCACGGATAGACCTGGCATTCCTTGCCGAGGATTGTTCCCGGCGACGTGACGGAGTTGCAGCCCGTTTCCGTTCCGTCGGCCAGAATGGCGCCGAGCTTGCGCCGCCCGGTGTCGACGCGCGTACCGTCGGGCGTGCAGATGCAAACGGTTCCCGTCACCATTTTCAGATTCGCCAGCTTCGTTCCGGCGCCCAGGTTGACGTTTTTGCCCAGGATGGAGTCGCCGATGTATGCGAAATGGCCCGCCTTGGCGCCGTCGAGCAAAATGGAATTTTTAATCTCCGTGGCGTGTCCGACCACGCAATCATCGCCGACGATCACATCCCCGCGTATGTAGGCTCCCTGGCGCACCTCGGTTCTCGATCCGATGACGCAGGGGCATTTGATAAAGGCCCCCGATTCCACGACGGTTCCCGGGCCGATGATCACTCTGTCATCATTGAGATATGCGCCGGGCATGATCACGGCGGCGTCGGGTTCGATTTTATTGTTGACTCTAACGACCAACGCGCCCTTTTTTCCCGAGGCGGAAATCTCGATATCCGCGTCCAGCAGAAGTTCGCCGTTCAGGAGGACGAGAGGTTCCGTGACCAGTCCGAAAAATCCTTTGAGCGGCCAGTCACCCGCAAATTTTTTCGCGGCGTATTCCGATATCTTGTCCAGGGCAGCCCACACCGGCTCCTCGCCGTTGAAAAGCTCTTTATTGCTGATGTCGGCCAGGTCGAATAACTGATCGGCTTTCAATTTGTACTCTCCAAAAATATCCGTTGCCTTAAGACGTTTCCCTAAGGGCGCTTATTTCATGGTTTTCAGTGCGGCTTCGCAATGGTTCAGCGTTTCTTCGATATCCTTTTTCGTATGAGCCGCGGAAATGAACCAGTTGTGATGGGGATGGAAAAAGCTTCCCCTCTTCGTGACCTCCGAGCAGAAGCGCTGGGCCTTGCGCAGGTTCGGATCGTCTTCCAGGATGAGATACGGAATCGAGGCCGGGCCGGTCAGTTTCATGGGATAGCCGTATTTCGCTCCCAGTTCCTGCAGACCCTTGTCGAGCAGGCTTCCCATTTTCATCATGACATCAATTCCCTTGCCTTTTTCCAGGATATCCAGGGTCGCCAGCGCGGCGGCCATGCACATGGAGCCGAACCAGTAACTTCCCGTCAGAAAAACGCGTCCCGCTGCGCCCTTGAAATCATCTCTGCCGGTGGCGGCGGAAATGGGATAGCCGTTGCCGATCGCTTTGCAGAAGCAGACGATATCGGGCCGGAAATCGAAATAGTCGTGGGAGCCTTTCAGAGAAAGCCGCCAACCGGCGCGCACGTCGTCCACGATCAAAAGCGCGCCGTGCTCGTTGCACAGGCTCTGGACGGCTTTCCAGAATCCGGGTTTCGGCATGACGCTTTCCATGAACGTCGGGTGATGATAGGGGGTCATGATGACGCCGGCGATGTCGTCGCCGTGCGCTTTGAAAAGCTCGGCCAGTTGATCCTCGCGATTCCAGTCGAAATACAGCATGTTGACGCGATCCGAATCGACCAGGCCGCCGTGTCCGGGAGTGCACCAGGCGTGCGCGCCGTGATACGTCCCGCGCACCATGACGATCTTCGATTTTTGCGTATGCTCCCGCGCCACCTGCGTCGCCCATGTCGTCATATCCGAGCCGTTTTTGCCGAAAACGACCCAGTCGGCGTAGGCAACGAGGCTCGTCATGCGCTCCGCGAGTTTGAGCATGAATTCGCTGGGGTGGTTGAAGCAGTCTCCGGCGTCGATGCCCTTTTTGGCCGCCGCGTTGACTTTATCGTTAGCGTATCCCACGACCATGGGGCCGTACGCGCACATGTAGTCGACGAACTCGTTGCCGTCCACGTCCCAGTACCGGCAGCCTTTTCCGTGGGAGGCGTAGTAGGGAAAGTTTCCCGGCACCGTCAGGGCCGGACTTTGGTGCCCGTAGATTCCCTGCGGGATGATTTTCGTCGCCCGGGTGAACAGGTCGATGTTTTTTGTAAAAACGCCGAGCTTGCCGCCGGTCTTTTTCTTTGCGCCCGGTTTCTTTTTCGAGGCGGTTTTTTTCACCGGCTTCGATGCGGCGGGTCTCGCTTTTGCCTTTTGCGTTTTAGTGGCTTTAGGGCTCATTCGTCGCTCCTTAATCCAAGTAAACGGCCAGCCGGTCGAGGGCCGCATTGAGGTTGTCGATAATGGGTATGAAGCCTTCGATGCGCAGGTCGGTTTTACCCATCAGGGCGAAGGCGTCCATGTCGCCGGTAAAAAGGCCGAACGCGGTTTTATAGTCTTTAAGCTCCATGACGGCGTCGGGGTCCGTCGCCGGGCCTTTGAACGGGAACAGATGTCCGTTTTTAATGACGATATGCGCCGCGGGTCCGTTTTTGATTCTGAATTCGGCGATGCCGTTTCGGGTCTTTTCGATAACGTGTTTGACCTTGGGATCGTTTTCGCCCACCGCTTTGAGTCCGTAGACCACCGTGTTGAGCAGGCATTTGACGTGAAAATTAAAAAACTCCTTGTTTTTCAGGTCTTCGGCGCTCGGCTTCAGGTAGGACTCCATCCTTTTGGACAGTTCGGTAAAGCCTTTGAGAAGATTGAGATTCCAGACGCCCATCCACGGGATCGCCAGGCTGAATTTTTCTCCCAGGAAAAGGCGATTGAGCTGCGTCGCCGTCGGAAACCAGAGGGCGACCGTGGGAAGCGACGTGACACCCCTGAAATGCCGGGCTTTCGAATCGGAAAACTCGATATGCGCGCCGATGCCCCCGGGACAGGAAAACTGCATTGTATGATTCCATCCCCGGGCAATTTCTTTGGATTTTTCATCAAAATCCAGAATATCTTCAAGGTTTTGTAAAACCGCCGAGACGTGCAGGTGCGCAAGAACTGTCTGATCAACCATGAAGCGGCTCCCATTTTTCTAAAAAGTAGCAAAAATTCAGGCTCGATAACATTATGACGGGTTTCCAAGATAATCAAGCATTGCTATTGTCGTGACGCTGCATGAACTACTTAAAATGACGGGGCGTTTTTGATGGATCGAATCAGAGTCGGGATTGTCGGATTAGGGCGCATTGCCGATCTGCATGTTCCGGGATACTTCAATCGATCCGACGCCGTGATTGCCGCTATTTGCGACACCGATCGGGACTTGCTCAAAAGCCGGGGCGCGCAATGGAGCGTCGATAAGCTTTACGGCGATTTCGACGACCTGCTGGCCGACGAAAAAATCGACATGGTCGAGATCCTGACGCCTCATCATCTGCACTGCGATATGGTGTGCCGCGCGGCCGGCGCGCGAAAGCACATTTCCGTGCAAAAACCCATGGCGTTTCTGACCGACGAATGCGACGAGATGATACGCACCTGCTTCCACGCGGGCGTTCAACTGCGTGTTTTCGAAAATTTCGTTTTCTACCCGCCCTTTGTATTGGCCAAGAAACTGATTGAAGAAGGGGAGATCGGGGAAGTCTCGACGATCCGCCTCAAACTCGGCGCCTTGTCCGGCGGATGGCATGTGCCGCTTTCGGCCTGGATATGGAGAATGAATAAAAAGCTGTGCGGGCCCGGGCCGACGGTTTTCGACGACGGATATCACAAGTTTTCCATGGCCGTGGACCTCTTCGGGCCGATCAAGGAAGTCAAAGCCTGGGTGGATTATTCTTTAGGATCGATCGATTCTCCCGCCATGGTGGCGTTCACCTATGAAAACAGTCCGGTCCTTGGATATTTCGAAACGAGTTTCACTCCCGGCGCCAGGATGCGCAGCAAGTATTACGGCGCCGATGAAAGAATCGAAATCTGCGGCAGCCGCGGAGTTATCGAGATCAACCGTTTCACCGGCAAGCTGTTTGACAATCCGCCGCTTGTCTTGCACACCGGCGGGCAGACAAGGTGTTTTGACGATTTGCGTGATGACTGGCTCGACAGCTTTGTCGATTCCACGCATCACTTCATCGATGCGCTGACCAATTTCAGGGCTCCAAAATTATCCGGCGAGACCGGCCGCCACGTCATGCAGGCGGCTTTGGCCGCTTTCGTTTCCTCGAACGAGGATCGGCGCGTGCGCCCCGACGATGTGACGGGAAGGGAGCTTGAATGAAGGCGAGGCTTGCATATCTCAAGGCGATGATCGTGATCGGATTGGCAAGAATGCTCATCCGGCTTCCCGACAAAGTATTGGTCCGTGTTATTTCCATCTTGAGCTTCTTTGCGATTCTGATTTCCCTGCCGCCGGAAGCGAAGGAAACATTGAAAGAAGTACAACTCATTTTCGAAAAAGGCGGGCAGGGCAGTCGAATCGCCAGGGACATGCTTCGCGTGGGAAGCCGTCAAAGAATTCGAATGATCGTTCGTTCGGCGTTTTTGCCGTGATGAAAAGTGAGAGAAACCGGCCGTCATGAAAAAAACTGAAAGCTCAACCGGCATAGCGATTCTCGGGGCGCAAGGCCGAGCGCGCGCATGGATCGAGGCGATCGTGGAAAGCCCGGATTTGCACGTGGCCGGTTACTGGGATCCGGACCCGGCTCTGGCGGCGGATCTGGCGAGGACGATTCACGATGCGCCGGTATTCGAGGATTTGAATTCTCTTTTTCATCAGGAAGATATATTGGCGGCGGAGGTCAATCTTTCGCCTGAAAATGCGGTCGAAGCGGCCGGACGATGCCTGGAGTATGGAATCACCGTAGGCTTGCGTTCCACGGCCATCCGCTCTCGGGAAGACGTGCATTCTCTGCTATCCATGCGCAAGGGGAAAACGGGAATCAGGTTGTTTGCACCGGCGTTCTACTTCGGACCCGTCAATTGCGCCCGCAAGGCGCTTGACAAGAAAATTCTCGGCGACACGCAGACTCTTAGAATTCGCTCCGTTCTCGGGCGTTCAAGCCGCAGTGATGATGTTTTGGTCGAATCGAGTTTCGAGTCTCCGGCGGATTTCTGCGGCCCGGAGTTTGAGGCCATGCCGCTGATATTTCTGCTTGGCGACGTGAAAAGCGTGCATGTTTATGAAAATCAATCCGCAAAGATCATCACATGGGTATCCGACAGGACGCCCGGCGGCTGCCGCTTCGGCGTTTACGAGGCGGTTCGAAGCGCGGAGCAAATCGTACGAGGACGCCTTGACCCGTTGGACGAATCATTCGAACTCGCCGGGACGGACGGATACATTTTGGCATGCGGATTAAACGGATACATCGCCGACAGGCCGAAATACGCCACGTATATCCGGGGTGAATATAAAGCCTCGCTGGCCGCCGTCGACGATGATCCGGTGCAGTGCTACCGGGACGCCGTCGCCGATCTCGCCGATCTGGCGCATTCACGCGTGAGAAAGACGGATTCGCTGAACTGGATGAATATTTTGGGGAATCTTCGCGACGCTTTGAGACTTTCGGTCGAAGAGAGCCGGGAAGTGTACCTGGACGAACTCGGCGAATAGGGGAATAACGATCTTTACGCGCCGGATGCCCGGCTAACACCCGCATCCGCCTGAAGAGTCATCGTCGTCATCATCATCGGCAAAATCATTATCCGAATAGATCGTATCGGTATCGTCGTTAGCATCGTCGTTTAAGTCGTCGTTCACATCGTCATTCGATGAATCATCATCGTCCGTGTCGTCGTCGATGTCGTCATCCGCGTCGTCGTCGCCGGCGGTCACGACAATGTAGTCGGCCCTGCTGAAAGTTTCGCTGCCTCCGGGACCGGTCGCGGCAAGGCGCACGGTATAGGTTCCCGGCTCTGTGTACGTGTGCGCGGGACGTCCCGCGTCGGATATTTCCTCGTCTCCGAATTCCCACTGAATTTCCCGGGTGCATCCTGGGATGCCGGTATATTGGGGAATGAACTGAACATCCAGCGGCGCGGCGCCTTCCGTCGGGTGCGCCGTAAATTCAGGGCCGGGCAGGCCGCACTGCAACGAGTATGTCATGGCGTCGAGATCGAAACCGGCGTCGGCCGCGTCTTCAGCGCCGTCGCCGTCGTCGACGATTTTGATGTATTGAATGTGTGTTTTGCCGACGCTGTCCAGATTGAACGAGGCCGTGCCGGAAGCGGCGCCGAAACTGATCCAGGGACCGAGCCAGCTATCGGAAGCGAATACCTCGTAAGATTCCCCGGCGCCGCCGGCTTCGTGGATAGTGAAATCGTATCCGTCGCCGTTTGCGATGGGCGCTCGGTCCGTGGTCATCAGGACGATAAAACCGCCGACGCCCATGTGAAAGGGTACGTCGTCGGGCATTCCCAGCGCCATGTAGGGCAGGCTGTAATTGTTGTGGTCATCGTGAGGGTCGGCCATGTTGACGGCCGGAACTTTGTAGGCGAATCCCGTAAACACGTCGTCGGGCTCAAGCTGAAAGTCGCTTGTGATAGAATCGGAATCGCGGGCCAGGGTGATTTCGTCCGATTCCAGGTCCACGTATCCGGGTGCGACGACCGTGAGCGTGTGCGCGCCGGGAAGAAGGTATCGCCAGTAGTCGCCCACCGGAGCGGTGCTGTAAACGGGCCAGTTTTCATCGTCGGTTAAGATGATCCCGGATACGGCTTCACCGTTGACGGCGTCGAGGATGAGGCCGTGTATCCCCTGGCGGCTTTGCTGCGCGAACCAGAGCATGGCTCCCAGGTTTCGCTCCGCCAGAGTGTCGATCATGTTTTCCGGCATGGGTTGCTGGTAATAGGTCAGTTCGATGATGCTCGCCAACGTGCCGTTTGAGCCGTAGTAGCTTTCCTCGCCGCTGCCGTGTATCTGATACCAGTCATACCCTTCGGTGATGGGCATATCCTCGGCGCGCACGCTGTAGCCGTCGGCCAGCGTGAGAAAGTGATCGTTATCGGGCGAAGGATGCGTGTCGGATGGGAACGTATCCCAGGGGTAGTTGAAATAAACGGCGCCGGAGTGATAGCTCAAAGAGGAAACGAAATTTTTTCCCAGCGCCAGATTGACCATGGTTTGTGTTTCCGGCTGGCTGGCGTACGTGGGTTTGCCCGTCCAGCCTTGCTCCCAGAAAAAGGGATGATCGCGGTTGCAGTCGCAGTTGTTGTCGTTGTAACGCCGCACGTTGTGGACGCCGTCCGGATTGACCATGGGAACGAAGAAAAGCTCGTGGTCGTCAAGAAGCTGCGTTACTTCAGAATCTGTACCGTAATTTTCCAGGCAGTAATTGATAAAATATAAAATCACTTCGGTGCTGATATTTTCATTTCCGTGGATAGCGCCGTCGAACAAAACCCCCGGCTCAGCTTCGTCAAGCTCAGGATTGTCGGAGAGTTTAACGAGCAGCATATTGCGCCCGGAGACCGATTGGCCGATGACTTCTATGGTCATGAGGTCGGGATTCGCATCGGCCAGATCATTCAGGATCGATTCCATTTCTTCGGGAGTGTGAAATTCCCCTCTTTGGACTTGCGGGGTCATGGTATGCGTGGATATTGGGTGAAAGCCGAAAGATTCCAGGGCGTCGAGTTGCGCGGGCGTGGCGTCCGCGTAAATCGCATCATCGACGCGGGACGTGATATTTATTTTCAGTTCGTAAAATGCTTTAAGCTGATCCGGCGAATTGATTTGAAACTCGGCCTGGACGAATTCCTGTGCCGAGACAGTTGCGGGAACAGTCAGGGAGGCAAGTAAAATTAAAATGGCAATGGATTTCATGAAATATTCTCCCGGCAAATGCATTAGACGGTCTCCCGCATGTGATGTTAGGATAGCTCTTACGGACATCCGCTATAGGAAGTTGTGTTGGCTTTTCTGAAACTCGTCACTTTTTGCTGCACCTTTGTTCTGGCGCTTTTCACCGCGCGCAGGGTCATTCTAACTCTTGCGGCAATTTTTGTAAAAAGCCGCGCGGCGAAAAAGAGCGACTTTCAACCGGATGTGATGGCGCTGGTTCCGGCCGGAAATGAGCAGGCGGTTATCGCGCGATGTCTGGATAGTCTGTTGAAAATCGAATGGCCGAAAGAAAAGCTTTATATCGTCGCCATTGACGACGGCTCGACGGACGATACCGCCGAAATTATCGAAAAATATTCGGCTTTGAATTCAAACATGGCTGTCCTGAAAAGAAACTTTCCGGAAGCGGGCCGGGGCAAGGGCGCCGCGTTGAATGCCGCCATCGAGCGTTTTGATTTTGGGGATTTGATCTACGTCGTGGATGCCGATTCGGTCGTTTCGCCGGACGCCCTGGGAAAGCTGGTGGACGCTTTGGATCATGAGAACGCGCAGGCTGCGCAAGGGAAAATGACGCCTTGGCGCGCGTCGGGCGACGCGGCGTCTTTTTACACGCGCCTTGAAAGCAGCGTGCATCAGGATATTACCATGTCAGGCGCCGAAAGGATCGGCGCGACGGTTTCGCTTTTAGGAAGCAATTCCATCATTAAAAGAAATGTTCTTGAAATGTTGGGCGGTTTCAATCCCTCTTCCCGCCTCGAAGATATCGACCTGACCGTGGCGATGGAAAACGCCGGGATGAAAATCGTTTTTGCCCACGAAGCCGAGTCGACGATCATGCCGGCCGCGGGCTTTGGGGAAACGGCGCGACAGCATCGCGCGTGGTCGAGAGAGTTTTTTAGAATCGGCGCATCACGATTGCTGGAAACGATTTTCGGAAAAGGAAGTCTTTTAAAACGCCTGGACCGGCTGATGTTCGCCTTCGGCTACGTGGATCGCCTTTTCATCCTGGCCTACCTGGCGCTGGTTCTTCTCTCTCAGGCGATGCGCCGCGACTTCGCATCCTGGGGATTTCTCGCCGCCGTTCTGGCCGCTTTCGGACTGCAATGCATCCTCGCGCTGCACAGGACAAACGCGCCCTTTTCGGATTATATGCGCCTGGCGGCGATGCCCGTCGCGCTTGTCTTCGATCTTGGGACTCACTGCATCGCATTTTGGGATGCGCTGCGCGGACGGGGGCGCGACTGGAAACGCACATCGCGCGAGGGCGTCGCATCATGAGCCTTGATAAATGTTGCGCGCTGATTCTTGCGCATAATTCCGGCGGCGACGTAGCGGAGTGCGTCGCGAACCTACTCGAAATATTCGACGCAAAAGATATCATTGTCGGCGACAACGCCTCGACGGACGGATGCGCCGAAAATCTTCCCAATGAAGTCGAGGTCGTTCGTTTCCAGGAAAATATCGGCTACTGCGCCGGGACGAACCGCCTCATGGAAATCGCCGCGAAAAAAGGCGCGGAATATATCCTGTCCCTCAATCCTGATGCGCGAATCGACAAGGAAAACTATGTAAAGCTGACTGACGCCCTGAAATCGGAGGGAGAATTTATCGCCTATCCCAGAGTGTTGCGCGCGGGTGATTCGGGCATACTGGACGGCGCATGGAGCGAGATCACGTGGCGGCACCTGGCGCTGCGCATGGTCGGAGAAGGTGAAAAGGACGGACCGGCCTGGCGGGTGCGAAGGAATGTCGTCAGCGGGCATGGGTGTTGTTTTTTCGCCCGCCTGCGTAATATGGACGATCTGCGCGGGTTTGATGAGGAATTTTTCGCCTATCAGGAAGAAGCGGATCTTGGATTGCGGGCGGCGAAAAAGGGACTGAAAATTGTCTACGAGGGAAGGGCGGAAGTAAAACACCGCGGCCCTTTAGACGATGACGCGAAAAAAGAACTGAAGGCATATTATCTTGCGAGAAACAGCGTGTTGCTGGTTCAAAAACACGGCCGGGCGTTTGTGAAGATCAAGTTCGCCGCGTTTTGCGCCATAGCTTTCGCGTTTTATTCGATCAAAGCCTTTGCGGGAGATTCCGCATCAAGGAATTCCCTGGCGGGATGGCGCGACGGTTTGGCGGGACATCGTGGAAAGAAAAAATCCGGGAGTGAAAAAGATTAAAACCGAGTTTATCGTTATCGGCGCGGGTCTGGCGGGACTGACGGTCACGAGTGAGCTTTTGTCGAAAGGGCGAAACGTCCTTTGCATCGAGGGTTGCGACGAGGTCGGCGGCCTGGCCAGAAACGTGGTCTTTCGCGATCACATATTCGATATCGGCGGTCACAGGTTTTTCACCGAAGATGAAACGCTCAGATTGTGGCTCAAGCAGTTGGTTGGCGACGAACTGATACGGGTGAGAAGGCGCAGCCGCATCTATCTCAATGGACGCCTGATCGATTATCCCATCAGCACTTTGAACGCGTTTTTAGGGATGGGCGTCGGGAAATCATTTCACGTTCTGGCGGGCTATCTACAAGCCCGATTGACGCGGACAGGTTCGCAAGAAAATTTTGAAAAGTGGGTTACGGCGCGATTCGGCCGGGCGCTTTACGATCTTTATTTCGGTCCCTACACGCAGAAAGTGTGGGGGAGAGACCCAAAAGAAATCAGCGCCGAGTGGGCGCAGCAGCGCATTCAACTTATTTCGCTCACGCAGGCCGTCATAAAATCCGTTTTCCGTTTCGGCGCCGTTCCAAAAACCTTCGCCTCCCACTTCGATTATCCGAAAAAGGGAATAGGCCGCATCGCCGCCGCGCTGCAAAGCAAAATCGAGGCACGAGGCCCGAACTTGATTACGGGACAGCCGGTCAGGCAAATCCGTCAAGGGAAAGACGGGAGCTTCGAGGTTGAAACCGCCGTCGGCCGGGTTTTTGAGAGCCGGAAAATTATCTCGACGATACCCTTGCCGAAGCTCGCTGAAGCTCTCGGAGAAAAAATCCCCGAAGGCGCTTTGAAATACCGAAGCCTTCGCTGCGTGTTTCTCATTGTCAACCGCCCCAAAGTCACCGACGACACGTGGATGTATTTCAGCGGGCCGGAAACAATTTTTTCCCGCCTGCACGAACCGAAAAACTGGTCGGCGGATATGGCGCCGGGCGACGGGACGAGTTTGTGCCTGGAAATTTTCTGCGACGAGGGCGACGATATCTGGAGCATGCCGTCATCGGAATTGCACGAAAAATGCGTCGCCGATTTGCGTCGCCTGGGATTGATTGAAGAATCCGACGTCGAAGCGCGACTGATCTATGCGTCGGCGACGCATATCCCGTGTACCTGGTGGGTTACGAGAAGGAACTGCGGAATTTTCACGACGCCGTCGCGCGTTATCCGGGATTGTCGTTGCTGGGCCGCACGGGAGGATTCCGATACTACAATATGGATCAGGTCATCGACGAGGCCATTGTATTTGCTCGAAGAGTATAAGTAGGAAGCAGCATATGGGGCGGATTCTGGGATCGGAAAATCAGGGCCGTTTGACCGTGATGCTCTCCGGCGCTTTCGCCTTGTCATACATGGCCGGTCTGATCGCCTTTTCCGGATATTCCGACCAGAGCGGCATGACGCTCAAATCCCTGATTACGGCTTTTTGCGCCTGCGTCGTCTGGCTGATGCTCTGGATGATGATCATGGACTCCCCGAATCCGGGGAAAGGGTTTCTGACGCGGCTTTTCAATCAAGGCCGGATCGTCGAGCTCGCCGGGATTGCGTTCCTGCTTGTCGTCTGGGTCGCCGCGGCCTTTTCCATGATGCACTGGAACGATGAGGTCAGCAATCTCAAGACGGCCGAGTACATACATCGCCACGGCTTTGGTGAATACTTTTCAAATTACAGCGAGGTCAACGACTGGCTCGGGCCGCATCATCCTCCGCTGCTGCCTCTTGTGTACGCCGGGATATATACGTTGTTCGGCCCGCATATCATCGCCGGGCGGCTTTTCGGAATATCCTGCTCCTTGCTGGCCGTCGCTTTGGCCTATCTGTGGATGAAAAGGCAAGTCGGCCGAAACCTCGCTCTGGCGGCGTCGGCGCTGTGCCTGTCCTTTCCTCTGGTCTGGTTCAACGGCGCCTCGTCCATTTTGGATCCGCCGTTCTGGCTGATGTTTACCGCGAGTCTGCTGCTGTTCGATCGCTACGCGGCGTCGCAAAAAGCCGTGGACGGATTGTGGTGCGGCTTGTGTGTGGGAGCGGCGATTCTCTCCAGGTACAACGGATTTCTTCTGCCGCCGATTCTGCTGATCTCACTTCTCGTCGATGCGCAGGGAAGAAAGTCCCTGAAAAAGGCGGGCGCATGGATCGTACTTTTCGCGCCTTTTTTTCTTTTAGCCCCCTGGTTTTTATACGCGGCCTGGACCGGCTCGCTTTTCGATCAGATCCGGCGGATCGCCGGTTTTATTCTCGTCGCGATGGTTCCAAAAGGCGGAGCTTTTTATATCAAAACCATACTGCTGCCGCTTTTGCCTTTCATGGTGGGGCTGTGGAACATCCCGATATGGGCCGGATCGGTATTTCACATCTTTAAAAAAGACAGGGACGCCGGAAGCATCCGAGTCGCGCTGGTCGGAATTTTATATGTCGCATTTTTATGTCTGACGCTGCCGAACCCAAGATACCTCTTGGCCGTCGCTCCGTCGCTGGCTTTTCTGTCGGCGGCAGCGGTCATGCAGGTCGAAAACCGGGAGAAAAGAGGACTGAGTCTGCTGATTTTTCTTTTGGGATTGTCTTTTATTCACGTGGCCTTGGTTATACACCAGACGTCAATCGGCGAAGTGTACTTTTTCTATTGATAGTCAAACGGACGTATTGACAAATGGGGGCCGGAGCGGCCTGGTAAGCCGGGTCCTGTTCCGCGCGCAAGCCCCCCATCAGCTTATGCGTGCGGCGACGGTCATTCGTCTGGGACGATCGTTGCCGACCGCCTCAAGCAGTCTACCTTAAAAAGCATCGGACGGGCCGCCCTCAAGCGCTTTTCCATCGGACCTTGCACCAGGCGGGGTTTACCTCGCCGCCGGTTCCCCGGCTGTCGCGGGTGCGCTCTTACCGCACCATTTCACCATTGCCTGTGATGCATTAAGCATCCATCGGCTGTGTTATTTCTGTGGCACTTTCCCTAGGGTCGCCCCCGCCGGCCGTTAGCCGGCGCCTTGCCCTGCGGAGCCCGGACTTTCCTCCGATGATGAACATCGGCGACCGCCTTGACCGCTCCGGCGCATCAAGGCTAACCCTAGTTTCCGGGAAAGTAAATCTTAAAATTGGTTCTTCGAGGATTCCCGTAGTTCATCATGAAATGAAGAAGAAAAATTATTTCAGATGTTCGTCCAGAGCCTCATTGGCGAGCTTGTCGGCGACGGCGTTTTTCTCTCTGGGTATGTGCAGATAAGCGACGCGTTTGAATTTTTGTTCCTTGAATCTGACCATGCGGGCCAGATCCGCCAGAGTCTGCTGGCGTATTTTATACACGCCCGTGAGTTGCCGAACCACGAGTTCGGAATCCATCTTCACGACCAAATCATGCGCGCCGGCTTTGAAGGCTTCGTCGAGTCCCAGAATCAGAGCCATATACTCCGCTTCATTGTTCGTGACCTGGCCGAGATATTTTTTATACGCGCCGATCATGGTGTTGTCGCTTGCCGTCAGGTACGCGCCGGCGCCGCCGTGGCCGGGATTTCCCCGGGAAGCGCCGTCGGTGAACAGGATCATTTTCTTCGCGTCGGCAGCGGCGTCGACAACCGGTTTGACTTGTCGGACCGGTCTGGAATCAAATTCAGGGAGCAGGGATCTGGACGTATCGAGAAGAATTTTTCGGGCTTCACCCAGATTGACGCCTGCTTCCTGGGCGATTTTCCGCAGATGAATGCTTTCCGCCGTCGCTTTTAATAGAAGACCGAGTTTCCCGCGGTTGGGATTGGCGTCAGGCTTTTGGTTCTTCATTGATCCGCGCTTCGCCTTCCCAGTAAAGAATACGCTGGCAACTCGGGCAGAAAATCAGTTCTTCGTTTCTTTGGAGACGGTTCACAACCTGCGGAGGGATGGACATATTGCATCCGGCGCATATGAAACTGTTGGCTTTGACGATGGCAAGCCCCGCGCGAATCTTGCGCAAACTGGTATAACGATCGATGAGTTCCTTGGCAAGATCAACGGTAAGGGAGTTTTTTTGCCGGTTGAATTCCTCGATTTCCTCTGGGATGGCCGTCAGGCGGTCCTTATGCTTGGCCGCTTGCTGGTCGATGACTTTTTTCGCGTCGTCGTACTGGATTTTCGCCTTTTTGACTTCCATCTCGATCTGGTCAATCTGCTCCATCAGAAGCAGGATATCCTCGGAACGCTCGTCGTTGGCCTTTTCTAATTGTTCAATCTCTTTGAGAAGGGCGGCGTATTCCGTGTTGGTTTTGATTTTCATGAGCTTGCTCTTGTCGTCGGAAATGCGCTTTTCCGCATCCTCAAGCTCCGTTTCCATCTTCAACCTTTTGTCCTGTAAATCCTTCAGAATTTTTTGACGTTTTTCCAGTTCGATTTGCGCATTCGTGATTTGGTTCTCGATCTTGCTGATGAGTTGCGGAATGCGCTTTTTTTCATCTTCGAGGTGGTCGACCTGGTTATCGACCTCCTGAAGGCGTCCCAGGATGATGATTTGATCGGCAAAAGTTTTCAATTTTCTACCTTCTAAATGAGTATGAAAGGATTTTTTTCACGATCTATCTTATGCACCGCCACAGGCGGTGATTGCTCTTTGAGTTCCCGTTCCAATCGGTCGGCCGTTAAATCGATAAAATGGATTTCCGAACCGAAATGCCCGATGTCCAGAACCGCCAGTCCCGATTGTTCGGCGAGTCTGGCGTCGTGGTAACGGATATCTCCGGTGATGTAAACCGTGGATTTCATGGAGGCGATCTTCGGCAAAAGGGATGCTCCGGCTCCCGTGCAGATTGCAACTTTTGTGACTTTTTCATCCAACGGACCGATGCCCGTGACCGTGTCCAGCCCGAGACGCTCCTTGAGCGTTGCGGCCAGGTTCCGCGGTGATCGCGGCGTTTTCAGATCGCCGATTCGGGCAACGCCGTGGGGCGAGTCCATGCGGCGAAGAGGATAAACATCGTACGCGGTTTCTTCGTAAGGGTGCGCGTCGATCATCGCGTCGACGACCTTGAGCAGGTTGTGACCTTTGACCGGGATTTCCAGTCGGATTTCCTTTTCTTTGGCCGGGCGGCCGATCTCGCCTGAATAGGGATCGGTCCCTTCGCCGGGTAAAAACGTCCCTTCGCCGTTGAGGCGGAATGAACAGTTTTCATAATCTCCGATCACGCCGGCGCCGTTTTGGAACATGGCCTGGGACACCGCGTCGATATGATCGGCCGGAACAAAGGTGACGACCTTGAAAAGGTCATGATCAAAGCGCATCTCCAGCGGACGCGCATGGACGACCTCAACAGCCTCGGCGATGAAATCATTGAGGCCGCTTGCGGCCCAGTCGGCGTTGGTGTGACAGGAATAGACGCATAGGCCCAGTTTGACGGCTTCCATGACGGCGCGGGAGGTCGGATCGGAATCAATGAGTTTGGAAATGGGGCGGAAAATGAGAGGGTGGTGCGTGACCAGTAGATTCGATCCGTTGCCCGAGGCGGCATGAAGCGTCTCGACGGTCGCCTCCAAAGCGACGGATATGCCTTTAAGCTCCACTTGCACATCACCGACCTGCAGGCCCGTCGGATCATTTCGATCCGCCAGCACCGGCGGGAAAAGCCGGTCGAGGATCGTAAGAGCGTCATGGATCTTTGTCATATTTTCAATCAAACCGGATTCTGAACATGAAGTTCCAACTGCATTCGCCGCTGCCGCAAAAAGCGGCAAAATCGTTTTAAGGCCGTCTGTGGCAAAAACTCATGGGCCCAGCAGGACTCGAACCTACGACCAGCCGGTTATGAGCCGGCAGCTCTACCAACTGAGCTATGGGCCCGGTTTGCCGCCGCTTCGGCAAGCGTGCCCTATATACTTTGCGCGCCCACGTGTCAACATTTCCCCGTCAATCTCTGAATGCGCGCAGCTTTTTGCTGCGGCTGGGATGACGCAGTTTCCGCAGGGCTTTCGCCTCGATTTGCCGAATTCTTTCGCGCGTTACATCGAAATCCTGCCCCACTTCTTCCAGAGTATGGTCGGAGCGTTCGCCGATGCCGAATCGCATCCGCAAGACTTTCTCTTCCCTCGGAGTCAGCGTCGCCAGAACCTTCCGCGTCTGGTCGGCGAGATTCGCCTGAATGACCGATTCCGAAGGGCTGGTGATTTTTTTGTCCTCGATGAAGTCCCCGAGATGGGAATCTTCCTCTTCGCCGATGGGCGTTTCCAGGGAGATCGGCTCCTTGGCGATTTTCAAAACCTTGCGCACCTTATCCAGAGGAAGGTCCATCTTTTCCGCGATTTCCTCCGGCGTCGGCTCGCGCCCCATCTCCTGAACGAGATATCGGCTGGTTCTGACCAGTTTGTTGATCGTTTCGATCATGTGTACGGGGATCCGGATGGTTCTGGCCTGGTCCGCGATGGCGCGGGTGATCGCCTGGCGGATCCACCAGGTCGCGTAGGTGGAAAACTTATAACCTCTTTGGTACTCGAATTTATCCACCGCCTTCATCAGGCCGATATTTCCTTCCTGAATCAGATCCAGGAACTGCAAACCCCGGTTGGTGTACTTTTTCGCAATAGAAACGACCAGGCGCAGATTGGCTTCGATCAATTCCGTTTTGGCGATGGATGCAAGCCTTCGCCCGGTTCTCGCCTCGGCCACGACGGCCCGCAGCGCCATGGCTTTTTGTATGGCGTCGCGTTCGGTCTGCTTGATCGCTTTTTCCGTCTCTTTGTAGATCGGCTCGTAGCGTATGATGAGATCGCCCTTGACTTTCCTGGCCTGGCAGGCTTTGGCGAAATCTTTCGGCTTTTTATGGGCCAACGCAAACATCTTCTTCAATTCTTTTGAGGGGAGCTTCGTGACATGGTGAATTTTGTTCAGGTCGTCCTGATATTCTTTGATGCGCTTGTTGAGAACCATGTGATGATTGATGATGCGATCCACCACGTTTTCGTGAAGATTGATTTCTTCCAGATAACGCAACGTGGAGTTTCTGGCTCGGCCGATTCTTTTTTTGATGTTGCTTCGCTCTTTTTTCCCGAGTTTCTTCTTTGCCAAAAGGGCCATGTCTCTCAGGATTTTCTCGTCCAGGGTCTGAATTTTCGCGATGTTGTTGATGACCTTCTGGATGAGCTTGTCTTCGTTGACGATGTCGGCGTCCTCTTCAAAGCCTTTGATGATGTCGCGCAGTTTTATTTCATTGTCGGCCAGACGTTTTTTAATGTTGCCCATGAGGCGGCTGGTGAGCGGAGATGAAATAATGGCGCGCAGGGCGTCCTGATTTCCCTTTTCGATGCGCTTGGCGATTTCCACTTCGCCTTCCCGGGTCAGAAGGGAGACGGATCCCATTTCACGCAGGTACATCCTGACGGGATCGTTGGTCTTGCCGATGGAGTCGGCGATGGCCTCGTTTTCCTCTTCATCATCGGATTTCTGATCATCGTCCGGGGATTTCGCTTTCGATGCGTCATCGACGATATCGATGTCCATTTCGTCGAACATGATCATCACGTCGTCGATCTGTTCGCTGGAAAACAAGTCCGCGGGAAGCTGTTCATTGACCTCGTCATAGGTCAGATATCCGCGCTGTTTGCCCAGATTGATAAGTTGCTTGAATTCCTTGATGTCTTTTTCTTTTGGCATCCGTCTGACTCCTTGCGTCATCGGGTTCTTAACTGATCATGCGCTGTTCATGGCGTCTCTTCTGCGCCGAAGCTCGCCGACCTTCTTGAAAATTTCCAGGGCTTTGGATTCATCGCCGCAGTGAACCATTTCCTTGGCGGCTGTTTCAAGCTCTTTTATCTCAAAGTCAATATCCCTGCGCTTGATTCGCGAAACAAAATCGCCGAAAGCCCGGTCCGCCTCACGATCCTCGATACCGTCGTTGTCCATAATCCAGCCTGCGATATGGCTTTGAAGCTCCCGGTCGCGCACGTCGCCGATGACGGCGGCCAGGTCGTAATCACCGTTGCTTTGGCTGGACAGGGCGAGATCGCAGATCCTTTGGCTAATGTATTTCAGGGAAGGATTGGATATTTCCGATTCGATATTTTCCTCAATGAAACGCGTCGCCAACCTGGGATAATTGATAAGAAGCCTTACGAGCCTCCTTTCCGGATCGTTGTCGGGGTTTTGTTTCGGACCGGCCGAACGTTGCGCGGGGCCGCTTTGAGGATATGGCCGACGTCCCTGGGAGATTCGTTGTCTCAATGCCGATTCCGATACTCCCGCGCGCTCGGCAATGGTCTTGAACCATAAGTTCCGCAGTACGGCGTTATTGATTTTCAATAAGAGCGGAGTCAGTTCGTCGATCGCTCTTGATCGGCCTTCGTTGTTTTGCGACAGGTCCCTGAACGTCGTGTCAACCACGAAGGAAATCAGGGAATCCGATTTTTCCAGCAAATCTTCCATCGCGTCGGGACCTTTTTTACGCAGGAAGGAATCGGGATCGTCTCCTTCGGGCAAAACCACGCAATTCGGTTGGACATCCATGGGTAAAAAGAGTTCCAGAGCTCTTTTCATGGCTTTTTGTCCCGCTTCGTCCCCGTCGAAGATCAGATAAATACTGGAAGAGATGCGCATCAGGCGTCTGATGTGATTTTCGGTCAGCGCCGTGCCGAGGGCGGCCACGGATTCCGTAAAATTGAATTGGTGCAACATAATAACATCCGCATTGCCTTCGCAAAGGATGACGCGTTTCTTCTTCCGTATCCCTTCCAAAGCAAGATCGATGCCGTAAAAATTGCTGCCCTTGTTGAAGATGGGGCTCTCTATCGAGTTGATATATTTAGCTTTTTTCTCCTGGCTCAATAATCGCCCGCTGAAACCAATGGTTTTTGACGCCGAATTTCTGATAGGGAACATCAGCCTGGTCCGGAAACGGTCATAGTATTTGCCTGAGTCGCTCCTGCCGATCAGCCCTAGTTTTTCGGCTATTTCCAGTGAAGCGCGCTTCTTTTTCAGTTCGTTGAAAAGGGCGTCCCAGGAATCGGGCGCCCATCCAAGGCGGAATTTCGCCGCCGTATCGATGGAAATTCCCCGTTTATGGAGATACTCTCGGGCGATGTCGCCCTGATTTTCATGATGAAGAAGCCGCTGATAAAACTTCAGGGCGATTTCGTTTAATGAAAAATACTGCTCGCGCGAAACGCCGGACATGGAAGCGGGACCGGCTTCAAAATTGACTTCGATGCCGTATTGCGCCGCAAGGGACCTCAGGGCTTCGGGAAAGGTCAGTCCCTCAAGCTCCATCACCAGGTTAAAGACGTCGCCGCCTTTGCCGCAGCCGAAGCATTTGAAAATCTGGCGCTCGGGGTTGATGGAGAAGCTGGGGGTTTTTTCCTCATGAAAAGGGCACAATCCAACCCAGTTTCGCCCCGCTTTTTTCATCTGGGTTCTGCGCTGGGCGATTTCCAGGATGTCCGCCCGGCGTCGGATTTCATCAACCTTTTCAGGGGGAACGATGGCCATTTATCCCTTGGTGTGATTCGGTTATTTGTTTACAAATCCAGAATATTCATTGCCTGGTTGAAAAAGCTCGTAATGAACGGCGCTAAAAACGAGCCTGACGGCGTCTTGCCTTGAAAAATGAAAGTTATAATAACTCCGATCAACAAAGCGCCTTTCGCCGCGCCGAACACCGCGCCCAGGGTTCTGTCCATTCCGCCGACATGCAATTTCTTCGCTCCCTTGGAAAGCAAGTGTCCCGCGGCGGCAAAAGCGAAGATGATAATCAGAAAAACAATGAGGAAGGCCGCGAATCGTCCCATGCCTTGCGAAACGCCCAGGAGGCCGGAAAGCAGAGCGCCGAAACCTTTGTAAACATTTGAGGAAAAGAAGAAGGCCGCAATGAATCCGAGAAACGTAAAGCATTCGTTGAAAAAGCCTTTGACAAAGCCTTTGCCGGCGAAAATAACGATGACGACTAAAATAATCAGATCAACGTACGGCATTGGTCAATCCCGGATTTCTTGGTGAAACAAATTGTCAAGAAGCCAGAGCTTTTTCCACCAGAGATTTCACGACTTTCCCGTCGGCTCTCCCTTTGAGCTTCGGCATGATACTTTGCATCACGCGACCGATGTCGCGCGCAGTCGTTGCGTCAACTTCTTTGATAACTTCCGCGATCAGTTTATCGATTTCTTCCGTGGGCAGTTCTTCAGGCAAATAGGATTTCAGGATCTTTGCCTCGGCGATCTCTTTTTCCTCAAGATCGTTTCGGCCGGCGCCGGCGTATACTTCGGCGGCTTCATTTCTTCTTTTCACCTCACGCTGCAGCACGGCGACGGCGTCTTCATCGTTGAAGTCGTCATTTTTATCAAGTTTGGCTTTGTTAAGCTCTGATTTCGCCAGTCTGAGCGTGGTGAGCAGGGTTTTGTCGCCGGACTTCATCGCCTTCGTCATATCGGACGATATCTGCTGAAGGATACGCGACAAATTATCGGCCCTCGAGTTTGCGAATTTTTTTCAAAAGCCGTTTGCGGGCCGCCGCGGCTTTTCTCTTGCGGCGAACGCTCGGCTTTTCATAAAACTCTTTTTTCCTCACTTCGGAAAGAATGCCGGCCTTTTCACACTGACGTTTAAAGCGCTTCATGGCGCTTTGCATATTTTCATTTTCGCGAACGCGAATACCCGCCATTGCCGAGTCAACCTCCTTGCTTATGCATCGGACTCAATATAAACCAATGCAGCCACCTCTAGGGATGGACGCAGAAACTTAGTTAATAATGCCGATATTGTCAAGGCGAAAATTTTAGAGAATTCGTTGAGTTATTGCAACTTAAAAACGAGCGGCCGCGAAAGCAAAAAGGCATTTTGCCGATATATGAATCGGTTTGAATTTCCATGGCGAATCATGGCTTCGCGCTTTCGCCCGAGGATTGAAAAAACGTGAAGAATCGCATGAAGTTATCTGGAATGAAGGATATTTGCTTTTCATTTATCTTTTGGCCGTGCGCAAAAGCGCGAGGATTTCGTCATGAACCGGGCCGTTTGTCGCCACGCATGATTTGGAATCCAGCCTGATTTCGGCATCGTTTAGGTCGCTGATGCGTCCGCCGGCTTCGGCGGCGATCAATACGCCCGCCGCGAAATCCCACGGGGAGAGCTGAAGTTCCCAATAGGCGTCGAAGCGCCCCCGCGCAATCCAGCACAGATCCAGCGCCGCGGAACCGAGGCGCCTGATGCCCCGGACCTGCGTCGCGACCACCTGGAAATAATTCAGATTATTGTCGGGATTGGTGCGGCGGTCGTACGGAAAACCCGTCACGACGATCGACGACGACAGGGTTTTCGTGGCGCTGACGCGAATGGGAGCGTCGTTGCAAAACGCTCCGCCGCCAAGGATTGCCGTATAGGTTTCGCCAAATGCGGGGGCGTGAACGACGCCGACCACCGGCTTCCCATCCCGCACCAGGGCGATGGAGACGGAGTAAATGGGAATTCCGTGGGCGTAGTTGTTCGTGCCGTCCAGCGGATCGACAACCCACGTCATGTGGCAGTCGCTTTTTTTCCCTCTTCCTTCTTCGCCCAGGAAACCGGTTTGGGGAAACGCCAAAAGCAGATTCTCCATGCAATAGGATTCCGAGGCGTGATCCGCGTCGGTGACCAGGTTGATCTCGCCTTTTAAGTCGATATGGCTTTTGCCGGACATTTGCAGGAGGATTTTCCCGGCGCCGACAGCCGTCTCGATGGCCTTGTCCCGGTATAATTTCAGATCGTCTAAGTCCGTCATGTTTTTTCCTTGCCGCGTATCCTTCGCATAAGGCGCGTTTCATCATATCGAAAATAATTTACAGGCGTCGGTCCATGCAAAGTTCGATATAAAAAGACCCGTATTCCGTCTTGAACGGCAAAACAAAAACCGGCGCGGATGCGACATGCGCGGCGCGATGCGCGTTGCCGACGATCACGGACGGAATCGCCGTCTCGAATTTATAGCCCAATTCCGAAAAAGTCTTTCGCGCGTTTCCGGCAATCAGGTTGATGATTTCGCCGACGGCTTCGATGACTTCGTCGTTGATTTTGCAGAACTTTCCCCGCAGCATGTTGGAGGCGATATTCAGAACGCACTGCCCGGGAAAGAAAATGGCGATAAAGCCTTTGACGTTTTCCCCGGCCAGACCGACCAGCCCGGTGATATCGGCCGCGATGGTTTGAATCGGGCCGATAGCGGGCTTGCCCGCCTCGATGTCGGTTTGGGTCATCGTTTTGAAAATGCTGGAAGCGGATTTGATAAATGGATCGAGATGCTCAATTTTCAATGGGGCGCCCCGGTTTCATGTTTCTTACATCCATCCTTCGACAACGCCGATGGCCTGTTCGAGAATTCTCTGATGCAAAGGCCGTCGATCCCATTCATAGGTATTGACTTCGACGCTGTGCTTTATGTCCATAAGGTATATGCGGTGCATTTCTTCCGCGATTTCGTCGTCGTAGGTCACAAGATTGCTTTCATAATTGTAGTTGAAAGCCCTGTTGCAGAAATTCGTCGAGCCCACGGAAACGAAAAGATCGTCGGCCACGACGGTTTTGGCGTGCATGTTCGTTCCCTGGTATTCGTAGATCCTGACGCCGGCTTTAATCAGGCGGCCATAGTTTTTGCTGGCCAGCAGGCGGCTGGAATATAGATCGATGTCATCTCCCGCGACGATGACGCGTACATCGACTCCGCGATCCTTCGCTTCGATCAGCGCTTTCATAAGATCGATGTCGGGATTGAAGTATCCGCTGCTGACCCAGTAATAATCCCGGCTGGCGGCAAGGGCCAGAAGGAGCATTTTCCTGACTTTGCTCCAGTTTTCCGGGTCCGCGTGTCCGACGGCGGCGGCAAGTTTATCTCCCGCCGGATCGATTGCGGGGTAAAGGTTTTTTTCGCTGATTTCGCCGCCTCCGGCCCTGGCCCAGCTTTCCAGAAACATGGTCTGAAATTGGGCGGCCGCCGGTCCCAGGACGCGGCACTGCGTTTCCCGCCAGTGATTCGCATCCTGCGCGTCGCCGAGCCAGCGGTCGTCGATGCCGATTCCGCCCGTATAGGCGATGCGCCCGTCGACGACCAGCAACTTGCGGTGGGTTCGAATATTTCCCCCGGTCGGCGCAAGCCAGGAAAAAGGATTGTCTATCAGCAGTTGCACGCCGGCTTCGCGAAGTTCTCGCTTGAATGTCTCCGCCATGCCGTCGCCGAAATCATCGACAATCAGTTTTACGGATACTCCGGACCGGGCTTTCGCCCTCATGGCCTCGGCAAAGCGGTGTCCGATTTCATCGGAATTGAAAATATAAGTTTCCATATGAATGCTGTCGGCGGCTTCGTTGATATCGGCCAGCATGGCCAGGAATATCTCGTCGCCGTTGACGAGAATTTTAATGTCGTTGCCGCCGATGAATCCGTCGTCGGTCGTCGTGGCCAGCAGTTTTTCAAAAGCGGGATTTTTTATCCCGGCGCCGGTTCTGTAGTAGCCCCACTGCGTCGCCGCGCAAGAGTTGAGAACCGCGGCGATGAGAATCGCAAGCAGGAAATAAGAGAGCTTCAATCGATTGGCGGTATTTTCTTTCGGCCGGTGAAAAGTCATTGTCGAAAATTATGCGCGCTGTGAATGAAAACTCAAATAACTCAATAGAGCTTAACGGAACTTGCCGGGCGAAATCATGGACGGCATATCGGTTTTTTTGTAATCCGCCGGGGTCGTGAAAAGCGACGCGTCGATCTTCTGTTTTTCCACTTTAAGCACGGTCATGGTCGTTACGATTTTTTGACCCTGCACATCGGTTTCGGTGACCTGCCGGACGGGATAGCCTTTCAAAGATGCGATGGCGTCATAAAGCTTATTGATATTCGATGATTTTGTTTCACCCATGGACGCGCGGTAAATATTGATGAGAAGCTCCGGCCCGACGCCGGCCTCGTCCGTGATCCACCACGTTGTTTGCGATGTCACTCCCGGAGCGGTGACGGCCTTGACCATGAGTTTGATTTCCCAACTGTCCCACGCCCCGATTTTTTCCCTGCGTCCGGTTTTTCGATACAAATCCTCGGGCTTTTTTGTCGGATCGTTCAGCAGCGGTTGATAGGCCGACAGTGATTGCTCGGTCATTCTTTTGATATGCTCGATGGGCAGGATGGAATACGTGCGTGAAGGGGGATGCACGAGAATCGTTTCCTTGGCGTCGGGACGGAAGATAAGAATCTCCTGGCCGAAGGAATCTTTTCTCAGTTTTCCATCGGCGAACCAGCTTTTGACAATGCCGTTTCGCGTGGGCATATCCGTCGGCGCCGCGGTCTCGATGTATTCCTCTATATACCAGCCCCGAACCTGATCGGCCGTGACCACGGAGGCGGACAACGGGATAAGGCAAAGGCAAATCGCTGCGATCAATTTCATTTGGTCTACTCCCAAAAGCGCTTTTTCATCAGATCGAAGCGACCTGACTGAAACGCCATGTTAACCGATAATCATTTTCTCCGCGACCAGTCCGCCGGTGCTGAAACGATTCAGGCTGCAGGATTCGATTTCAGGATGCGTTTCATCGTGCGCCAGCATCCGCGCCGTCATCTCTCCGATGGCGGGCGCCATCATAAAACCGTGTCCCATGAAGCCGTGACACTGGATGAATCCTTCGACCGCGTCGACCGGGCCGAGAATCGGGTTGGTGTCCGGAGTGATGTCGTAATAACCGGCCCATTGGCGCAGAACTTTGACGGAAAAAAGCCGCGGCAGCAGATCGACGATCCGGCGGCTGGCGGCCGTGATAAACTTGAAAGACGACTTCTGATCTTCGGCCGGGCCTTTGTCCACGCCGAGGCATGCGTATACTTCGCCGCGCATCGTTTGCGAAACGAATAATCCGCTGTCCATCGGCACCAGATTCGGACCCATGAAAGGGCGCAGGGACTCCGTCACCAGGGCGCCGTGTTTTTCCGGATAGTTGGGAAGCTCGATCCCGGTCATGGCCGCGATTTTCGGCGACGAGGTTCCGGCGGCGTTGATTGCCAGAGATGTCTCGAAGTCTCCACTGGGAGTGCGGACTTTTTGGATTTTTCCCGATTGAACGTCGATGTTCGTAACGGGACTGTGCGTGAGCAAGGTGTTGCCGTGTTTTTTAATTCCTTTGGCGAATGCGTGGACCGCGGAGAAAGGGAACATGACGCCGTCGTTGGGATTGAAGGAACCAGCCAGAATCCCGTCGAGCTTTACGTAGGGGCAAAGCCGCGCAATATCGGCGGGCGCCAGCATTCGCGTCGGGCAACCGTGCTCGTTTTGAAGCTTGACGCCGCATTCAAGTTGCTCGACGTGGGCGGCGTTTTTGGCCAGGAAGAGATAGCCGTCCTGCCGAAACCAGATGTTTTCTCCCGTTTGCCTGCTGAGTGATTTGAACAGGGTGATGGAGCGCTTCATGATCTCGATATTCCGCGCGCTGCTCCACTGTTCACGCACGCCTCCGCCGCAGCGTCCCGTCGCGCCGCCGTTGAGATGCCCTTTTTCCAAAACCACCACGTCGCGCCAACCGAGACGGCCCAGATAATAGGCGATGGATAGTCCCATGATCCCGCCGCCGATGATGACGACCCGGGCTTTCATGGCTCGACCTCTTCGTCGTCGCGCGCGGCGAAGAATCCGAGCGGCGTCATCAAAAGGGGCGGGCGGCTGACCAGGGGAGGGGAGCCTTCAACGTTTTTCTTTGTTTCCTCATCGATAATGCGCAGCATCGTCGCCACGCACATTTTCGCCTGGCAGGCGCCCGTGCCCGCCGCGAGATAGCGTTTCAGGCTTTCCAGGTCGTCGTGACCGGCCCGGACCGCCTCGCGGATTTCCAGTTCCGTGACGTCCTCGCAAAAACAAACGAATGTTTTAGGCATGCGCGTTGCCCCTCAATTCGGCCAGGCGCGTTTCGCGCGATGATGTCGACGACGCGGCGCAGGCGGCGGATGCCGCGGCAAGGCGGCCTGCGTGTATGATGTTTTCCGTTTCACCGCGCCCGGCGATTTCTCCGGCGACGTATATCCCCCGGACCGGCGTACGGCCTTCGGCGTCGCACGCGGGAAGAAATGCGGAAATGGCTTTCGAGTAATTGACGGGAACGCCGGCCTGCTGCGCCAGTTCGTAACGCGGTGCCGGCGGCGCGTCGACGGCCAATATCCCGCAGGGTGCGCGTACGGAATTTTTCGAGCCGGGTCCCGTCAGTCTGACGTCGGACAACTGGTCGGAGCCCGATGCCTTTTCAATTGTAAAACCATGCAGCACCTGCGTGCCTTTGGCTTCGATGGATTCAATCTGTCGATCCGTCTGCTCATTCTTTTGCTTTGCAACCGCCAGGCAGGATACCTCGATTCCAAAGTCGCGAAGGCGTTTAGCCAGCGACAAGGCGAACCGTCCGCGGCCCGCGATGGCGACATTTTTCGCGGCGCGGATTCCGTAACGCGCGACGAGCATGGATAAGGAGCGGGCGCCCATGACGCCGGGCAGGTCGTTATTGGCGAACAGCAAGTTATGTTCGTGCGCGCCGCAGGCGAGAATCGTTTGATCGGCCCGGATTTTCACAAGTCCCTCGGCGCTATGCGCCACGAAAAACCCTTCCGCGAAATATCCGATGATTTCGGTTTCCGGCATGTAAGTGATTTTCGATTCACGCAAAAGGTTCGCGTGGCGCGTCGCCCACGTTGGTCCGTTTTCAAATCCCTGCGTTTCTCCCAAAAATCCCTGCAAATGGCCGCCGGCCTTCGTATCGCTGTCGACCAAAAGCGCATCCAACCCGGCCTCGGATGCTTCCAGGGCCGCCGCGATGCCGGCGGGACCCGCGCCGACGATGAGAAGCGGCGTTTTGATGACGGACAGTTTCGGCTCCCTAGCCGGAATCACGTCGGGAAGATCGCCCAGGCCGCTGACCATGCGGACGGCGGCCTTGAATTGGCGGTTCATGAATTTCGAGCCGGTGAACATTCCGTGATAATCGAATTTTTTCCGGAAGACCGAGTCCGTGAGCCGGAGCATATCGAAAGAGGCGGACGGAAAACCGCCGTCCCGCTCGATCCTCATTCCGTTTTTGCAAAAGATGCGCGTCGACGGCTGATTCGACTCGCCGTCAATGCGAAGGAGGCTGTTGCCGTCGATGCTCAGGAGACTGAATACGCCTCTCGGGCGGTGGAATTTCATGCTGCGGGAAAATGTTTTGAGGCCGGCTGCACAAAGCGCGACGGCGACGGTTTCCGACGCATAAGCGCTTACGGGATCGCCCTCGAAATTCAACGTCATCGCCTCGCCGCGATGAAATGGGAAATCCGGGTGTTCGTAAATTCTCAGGTCGGTTGAGCTACCCATATGGATACGCCGCCCCGCTTTTTAAAACTGTTCGCTGATGGATTTGGCTTGCGTGAGAAGTAAAAGGTAATCCCGCCCGCCCGCTTTGGCGTCGGTGCCGCTCATGTTGAATCCGCCGAAAGGATGGACTCCTACGAGCGCCCCGGTGCATTTCCTGTTGATGTACAGGTTGCCCGCGTGAAAATGCCGCTTGGCGTAGTTGATTCTGTCTCTGTCGCCGGAATAGACCGAACCCGTCAGGCCGTATTCCGTGGCGTTGGCCAGCTTGATCATATCTTCGAATGAGCCGTTGAATTTCATGACGGTCAGGATCGGTCCGAAAATTTCTTCCTGCTCCATCCGCGCGCCGGGTTTAATGTCCTCGAAGATCGTCGGCTCCAGAAAATAACCGCCTTTTTGCTTGATGACGTTTCCGCCCAGAATCAACTTGCCTTCCCGTTTGCCGATTTGCAGATACTTGCGGCACTTGGCCAGGCTTTGCCGGTTGATGACCGGTCCCATGCTTGTGTCAAAGGATCGGGGATCGCCGACTTTGATTTTTTTGGCGTGTTTCAGCAACTCGGTCATGAAGCGGTTGTAAATTTTCGCGTGAACGATCAGGCGGCTGCAAGCCGAGCATTTTTGCCCGGCGTAACCGAAAGCGGCGGCGGATGACGCCTTGGCCGCCGCGTTGATGTCCGCCGTTTCGTCGATGACCATCGTGTCTTTGCCGCCCATTTCCGCCATGACCCTCTTAATCCAGATTTGTCCTTTGGCGATTTTCGAGGCCTTGTCCACGATGCCGAGGCCGACTTCCTTGGAGCCGGTAAAGGTGATGAAGCGTGTTTTGGGATTCGTCACCAGTTCCTCGCCCGCCGTGCTTCCCGGACCCGGGAGGAAGTTGACGACTCCCGGAGGCATTCCGGCTTCGACCAGGACGTCAAAAGCCAGGCGGCCGACAAACGGCGAATCGCTGGCGGGTTTGAGAACGACGGTGTTCCCGGCGACGACGGCGCCGACCGTCATGCCGACGAGAATGGCGAAGGGGAAATTCCAGGGGGGGATGACGGCGCCGGCGCCCAGCGGGATATAAAACAGCTGCGCGCGTTCCGTCGGGATTTGGGTGACGGGCTGCGTTTTGCCTTGCAGATCCAGGGCCAGCCTCGCGTAGTAATCGCAGAAATCGATGCCTTCGGCGGTGTCCGCGTCGGCCTCGATCCACGGCTTGCCGGTCTCTAAAACCATGGCGGCGGAAAACTCGTGACGTCGGGCGCGCATGATGTCGGCGACGTCGAAAAGCAGTTTCGCCCGGCGTTTTACCGGCCAGGACGACCATTCGCCAAAAGCCTTGGTAGCGGCTTCCAGTGCTCGTTTCGCTTCTTTGACTCCGGCTTTTGAGAAAGCGCCGATGACTTGTGAAGGGTTGGAAGGATTATGGCTGGTGAAAGTTTCTTTCGTAAAAACTTTCTTGCCGCCGATGACAAGGCTGTGCGTTTTGCCAAGTTGCGATTCTATTTTCGCGAGAGCCTCCATGAAGGATTCTCTGTTTTCGGATTTGGTGAAATCCGTCAGCGCTGCGTTGCGAAAATGACTCAACATGGCGACTTACCTCCGTCGTGATTTTCAAAAAAAGATAGCTGGCATGAGGGATTATACAAATATCAACGGCTTATGAACAGGGGAGAAAATGCTGAAAATACCGTAAATTTCGAGGGATACCGACGTCGGTTCAATAGATGATGTATTCGCCTTTGCCCTGGCGGACAAGTTCCGGTTCCTGGCCCAGAAAACTGATGATTGTCGACGGCTTCGGATGAATGAGGCCGGCGTCGATGATGATGTCGACATGGCCGCCGAGGACATCCATGATTTCTTCCGGATCGGCCAGAATATCCCCGCCGTGAACATAAGCGCTTGTGGAAATCAGAGGCTGCCCGAGTTCTTCGATAAGAGCCTGGCAAATCACGTTGTCGGGGACGCGTATGCCGATTTCCTTGTGGCTGTTCTGCGTGACGCGGGGCGCAGTCTTTTTCGCTTCGAGAATGAAGGTATAAGGCCCGGGGAGAAGTCTTTTCATGGTCCGGTAGGCCGTATCGCTCAGTTTGGCGTACTCGGAAATGTCCGACAAATCCTTGCATAGAAACGACAGGGGTCGTGAAAGGGATTTTTTCTTGAGTTGATAAAGCTTCTCGATTCCCCGCTTGTTCTTGATGTGCGTTCCGATGGCATACGTCGAATCCGTCGGATGGACGACGAGACCGTTTTGGTTGAGGATTTCAATGGTCTTGCCGATCAACCGAATTTGAGGATTTTCTTTATTAATTTTAAAAACCTGAGCTTTCGCCATATTCGAATCCTCCGATACTCTTCAAGTCGGAAGTGTATGCATGAGCATGGGTATTTTTGTCAAGGTTTTCAGGAAAAACAGCCCGGCTGTGAAACTTTAACTCACTCCCGGCCTGGTTCGCAAAACGACGGGACTTCCATACTCAATCGTCAGGTCCGCGTGTCCCAGTGAAAGCGTGAATTCAGGTTCTTTGCCTTCTTCGCCGTATAGGAAGGGCTCTTTTCTGTCGCCCGTCGGATCGCCCGGGCCGAAGCCGGTCGTGTCGATAACCGCTCCGTCGCCGAGAACCTTGAAAACGGGATGCGACTTCGGATTGAGAGTTAAAGTGATTTTGCCGTTTTGCATGGTCACCGATAAATTCGGAGTTTCTTCCCCGGTGACGATGATACGCATCAGGCCGGCTTTTTGTTCGATGACGGTCGAAGCGTTTTCAGGGGCAATGTAAATATGGGTTTCCGATTCGCCGGCTTTTAATTTCAACGGGCCGACGTTGTCGATAATTGTAATAAATTGCGACTCTTCGGATTCAATATCGACGGAGCCTTTCGAACTTTCGACCCAGATGTTGGCCTGGTGTGTTTTCAGCTTGAGATTCGTTTCAGGCGGCGCCTTGAATTCGATATCCGTCTTGCGTTCCATGGCGCGGTAATGATTGTATTTGACGCTGACTTCCGCGTCCTTTCCCGTTATTGATTCAACGATTTCAATGGAATCCAGGGCCTTGGCGATGGATTGCGCCGGGCTGATGCGGATGGTTTTGGTCGCCTGATAATCGATCGTGTCGCCGCCCGTGGCGACGACGCGGATCAATCCGAAATCGTTGCCGATTTTAAACTCCGCCGCCGCGGGTAATTGACCATTGACGGATTGTTCGTTTTTCGGCCCAACCTGAAAAAAGCGAAGATATACATAGCCCCCGCCGCAGACGACGATGGTGATGCCGATGAGGACCATTGCGATCTTTTTCAAAATTCCTCCGGTTGTCCGTTAACCCGCCTGAAGGAAAACAACTGTCGCGGCATTTGTCAATGTCGTTTATTGGGTCAGCCGTTTTTCCAGCCGACGCCAAAGCTCTATCAAACCCATATTCTTTTGAGACGATACAAAAGAATAGTGCATGGAATCGTCTTCGGGGCTTTTTGCGCATTCGTTTTTCAGGTGGCGAAGCTCGTTCGACTTGAGTTTGTCGATTTTTGTAAATGTCAGTTCCATCGGAATTTCATAATGTCCGCAGAAATCGATGAGTTGCATTTCCTCGTCACGCAGGCCGCGGCGCGCATCGACCAAAATAACCACCGCCCGCAGGTTCTTCCGGCGGGTGAGATATTCTTCGACGAGCTTCTGCCAAGACGCCTTGACGGATTTCGGAACATTGGCGTAGCCGAAACCCGGCAAGTCGACGAATCGGAAAAGATCATTTATGACAAAAAAGTTCAGCAGGCGCGTTTTTCCGGGCGTCTGACTGATTTTCGCCAGTTTTTTCTGCCCGGTCATGGCGTTGATCAGGCTTGATTTCCCCACGTTGGACCGGCCGCAAAAAGCGATTTCCGATACGTTATCGCTCGGGCAACCGCTGTATTTGGATGCGCTCAACAGGAATATTGCGGATTTTATCTTCATCGATGGTTACTTCCTTGTTCAGTCGGATACACGGCGCGCATGAGTATTTGAAAAATCGGCGCCTTTTTCAAGCACTTTTTCGGTTCTTCGCGGATTCCTGATAAGTATCCGTTGCGGCGGTGTTTCAATTCGGAAATTTTTGGCTGCTTAAGATTGCGCGCAAATGCCCCCTATGCTAACTTGGACGTCATGAGAAGATTGAATTTGCGGGATATGAATCCCGTGTGAAAAGTGTGCATACCACGTGAAACCCTATCAAAAAAGACGCATGATCTACTCCGCCGGTCTTTTGGCGGCGCTTTATGTCATTTTTTCGATATTGATCGACTCGCCGTGGGTATTTCGTGTTTTTTTGATGCTCAACAATCGGACAATCACCCTTGACGGCAATCGCGACGGCCAGGCCGACTACTGGGAATATTGGGAAAATGGAGAGTTGGTCTATTCGAAATGGGACATGAATTTCGACGGCAAAGAGGATTTTATCAATAAATTCCAGGATAACGAAGTCGTGACGCTTGAACAGGACGCCGATTTTGATGGATACTTCGAGTACCGCGAACGCTGGAGTGAGGATCATTATATCGTCGAAGTGGACGAAGACGGCGACGGGGTATTTAAGGTTATGGAGATTGGGCAAAATGCCGATGAAAATAATAGTGGGGATTTGGTTTCCGGAGGGCAGACAGAATGACGAACGGGGAGAGTGAAAAGAAAATAGGGGTCCCAGATAGCGGAGAGGAATTCGACCGGCAGATCGAACAGGACATACTCACTTTGAGGCGTTCTTCACGCTGGTTTGCGTCCTTCGGCATATTGGCTTTTCTCCTTTTAACCTGCCTGGTGCTGTTTTCTCTTCTCGACCAAAGCTTCATCATCGATACCGGAACGCCTTTTATCGACATCGGATTCGTGAAAAATTCCAATGCGGCCGTTTACGATCAACCGGGCGTCAACGGCGCAAGCGTGAAAATCATGCCGCAGGGCGCGGGGGTATTCGTTCTGGCGAAGACCGGCGACTGGTGCAAAATTCAAAACAACGACCAGGTCGGCTGGATGAAAACGACCGATCTGGAAACGAAGACGCAACGGGATGCGTCAAAAAGCTCCGGCGAGAATCAGCCCGTTCATATCATGGATAGCGTCAAATGGTACGTCGATGAGATCGACAATTACACCATCGTCGGTCAGATTGAAAACATGACGGATATGCCGATTGAGAGCGTCAAAATCGTCATCGACTTCTATGACGCCGACAATAACCGGATCGACACTAAAACGAGCAATATTCGAACGGATAAATCCTTCACGAAAGGAAATCCGCAAAACTTCAGCATATCCGGCAAGCATGAAAAAACTTTCATGGGAATTGATTACCGGATCGCCGGTTGGCGATAATTCACTTCATGAAAAGAAAAATCTTCGCATCCGTTCACGGTGCGGCGTTGTCGCCTCGCCAAGTCGCAAAACGCGCGGATCCTTGCGATGAATAACAAGATATTTTCCGTGAAAGCGCTGGTCGGCGCGATCCGAAAAAATCTCGAAGGGGATTTTCATCATGTGCGGGTCCAGGGCGAAATCGTCGCTTTGACCAGGGCGGCATCCGGTCACTTGTACTTCACGCTCAAAGACGCCGGCGCGCAAATCAGGGCGATGATGTTCAAGACCAACGCCCGCTTTCTGAAATTCACGCCCGAAGACGGGATGGAAGTCGTTGTGCGCGGCAGAGTCGGCGTTTATGAACCGCGCGGTGAAATGCAACTGGTCGCGGACGCCATCGATCCCGTCGGGTACGGCGCGTTGGCGCTGGCGTTTGAAAACTTGAAAAAGGAGCTGGCTCAAAAAGGTTATTTCGATCTCGAAGCGAAAAAGGCGATTCCGGAATTTCCTTCCTGCGTCGGGATTGTGACGAGTCTGTCGGCGGCGGCGCTGTACGACGCCTTGAGAGTTTTATTCGCCAGGCAACCGGGACTCCATGTCATTGTATCGCCCGCGCCCGTGCAGGGAGAAACGGCGCCTCCGATGATCGCGACGGCCGTATCCGATATCGACGCACTGGGCGTTTGCGACGTGATTCTCGTCGTGCGCGGCGGCGGAAGCCCGGAAGACCTGTGGGCTTTCAATGATCCGCGGGTTGTTCAGGCCGTGTTTCAGTGCAATACGCCCACGATCAGCGGCGTGGGGCATGAGATCGACGTGACCCTTTGCGATCTGGCGGCGGACCTGCGCGCCGCGACTCCGACGGCGGCGGCGCAGGCGGCGACGGAGGACTACGGGCGGCTGGCGGATTCGCTGATTGCGGGACAGGAAAGATTACGCAGGTCCGCCGAACGCCATATTCATACCCTGCAGCAGGATCTCGATGTGTTGACGGACGATCTTGAACGAAACACGCAAAATCACACGCGCGTGTTGCAAAGGGAACTCGCGAATTACGGCGACAGATTAATGCGCACGCAGCCGCTTCATCGAATTGCCCAAAAAAAAGAGACGTTAAAAGAAAACCGAAAACAATTGTCGCAAAACATCCTGCGCCGGCTGAAGGCCGAAGCGGAAATGTTGAAAACGGCCGCGGATCGACTTCCAAGATCCATAAAGCAAAACGTTGAAGGTCATCGCAGCGGTTATGAAATGCACTTTCGGCAATTGAAGAATCTGTCGCCTCTTGGCGTGCTGAAAAGAGGTTATGCCATCGCCCGCGATCCGGACACGGGAAAGATCGCCCGCCGGGCCGCCGATCATCCGCCGGACTCCCGGCTGGAAGTGCTGTTGGGGCAGGGCGCTTTGGATGTGCGCGTATCTATAATCAAATGATATAATGTTTTAGGTTGCGGCTTTTTTAAGAAATTTTCGGAGATCGATATGAAAGCTGTTATTACGTTGGCAACGATGTTGTTCACGCTCATTCCTTGCCATGCATTGAGTTACGGCCCCGCGACGCATATCGGCGAGGCGGTCAGATATATCGAAATGCTGGATGAAAATCCCCTGGAAGGTCCGAAAGGGGATATCGCGCTGCTCTCCGATCCGGAGCTTCTGGCATATTTCAAACTTGGCGCGACGTTTCCCGACATCGGCAGGCAGTTGCCGGGGTTTTGCCGGGACCCTCACGATGAACCTTTTGCGTACTACATCTTCGAAAAAGGCGTCGCCGAAGGAAGCGAGATCCCTTGGAAGCAGGCGTTCGGCCTTGGTTATCTCATGCACATCAGCGGCGATATTTCCGCGCAGTTGTTTGTCACGGAACGATTCGCCGTGCTGGGCCGATGGGGCGAACTCTCGATTTTTGAAGGCGTCATGGACGATCATCCGGGAGGGGAAAACGAACTGCTGACGGAAGCGTGGCTGGAAATTGAATTCGCCGATCTTGCGGAGTATTTCGGCTTGCTGACTTTTTTCACGCAAGGCGCCCGTCTCGATGAAGTTCTGGATTTTTATAACGGCTCTTTCACGGAGTTTTGCGACGGCCTGGCCGCCGGGGATGTCGATCTTCATCGTCAGCGGGAAATCGTTCTCGGCAAAATGCAATCCTGGATTGATTTCGCGCAAGACTTAAGCGGCGATCCGTTGCACGATATCATGGCGGCGTTGCGTTCGGGAATCGGATCGGGCGGGGAGAATCTTGTTTTCGACAGGCAGGCGGGATTGATCAATGAAAGGGAGTTAACGCGCCTTCTGGAAGGCCCTACGTACAGCGAACCGGAATTCTGGAACATGTATCCAGATCAGTACAAGGATCTGGGGCCGACCATACTGCGTGTGATGGAACCGGGAGAAAACTGGTATGACATCTGGCCGACGTGGAGCCCAAAAGTCATGAGCGCGGCGTCCATCGCTTCCCTGGCCAATTTCCTGCCGGATGTATATTCGCCCAATGCCGATATCATTGCCTGGGACGTTGACTGGACCGACGGCGAGGGCTCTGAAATCAGCGAGGTCGACGCGCAGAATCTCCCCGATCAAATATGCTGCCTTGTGAAAATGTTCGCCGTTGCGCAAAGCTCGCACGATGTGACCTTGAGAATCAGGAAACACGTTGTCGGCGTCGATCCCGCGGCCGATCCGATCCTCGGGAGCGAATCCGTGAATATCGATCACAATCCGTATGAATACAGCACGACGAATTTGGCCGAAGCGCAGGTGTGCGTGGACCCGGCGGGCGACACGGATGACGCCTGGGGCTACGTGGCCGATCTGGTTGCGGCGGATAGCCCGACCAAGCCGTTTTTCACGACGAACTTCGAGGCTTTTTATTCGATAGGAGAAATCGACATCCTCGGTCTGGCCAGTTACCGGGCGCTTTACGACACGTACGAAAAGTGGCCGGGATCCATACGACTAACCGGGCAGCAGTTTCCCCTGGGGGAATATGTCTTGCGCGGCAAGGTGGTTGACGCCTCGACGGGATACAACGCGCCGGCGGCGCAAATCCTCGTCAACGATTCGCACATCGTCGATTGCAACGCCAACGGCTATTTCGAGATCGGCGGCCTGCCGGAAGGACAAACGACCATTGCGCCGGTTTCAGCGCCCTATTACGCGGCGCCGGAGCAGGGCAGTGTTTTTGAGGGCGTTGCCGGCGACAACCTCTACGTTGAAGTCGCCATGGAGCCGAAGCCGGAAGTGGCGTCGCTCGGCGAGTATTACCCCGGTAATGCGGAACTGGCCGTGAGCTGGCAGGCCGGAGAGCTTAAAGGGACGGAGTATTATTTCGAAGCCGCCGTCGGGATGACGCAAGGCGCCGATGATGTCGCCGTCTGGGCAAACGTCGGAAAAACTCAGGGCGCTGCCATTGAGTTCAACACTCCTGTTGCGGACGGAACGCAGGTTTTCGCGTCGGTTCGCGTTTCAAACGGCGTGACGAACTATCCGGCGGGTCTCTCGGACGGCGTTATCATGGACGGTTCGCCTCCCGCGTCGCCGGTGGTGGATACGCACCCGCGTCAGATCGACAGTGCAGGCGCTTCGGTGAACATCACGTTGAATTCCCAGGATGCGCACAGCCAGATCGCCGGCTATCGACTGGCTGTGGGATACGGCGACGGACCGACTATGCTTATCGAGTGGATGGATGCGGACACTGATAATGATGTGGATATCCCGGCGATTCCCGAAGATGCCGGATGGGTTTCCGTTTATGCCAGAGCCATAAACGGCGCGGGTTTGATTTCCGATGTCGCCGTCGCCGGAATTTCCGTGAGTCCGGCGGACGCAAACGACGATGCGGCGGATGACGACACGGCGCCTGATGATGACGATGACGCGCACAATGAGGATGACGACATCGGCGCGGACTCCGATGACGATGACGACGATGATGGAGGATGCGGTTGCTAGATCAGATAAGCGATCGCGAAGCCCAATTGCATGGTCATCATCATCAGATACATGTGTTTCCAGGAGATATGGTTTTGGCTTTCGGCCAGCCCTTCGGGATCTTTGAGGACGTGGTAAACCGTATAACACCCCCAGACCGACAGCGTGATCCCGAGAATCGTCAATAGCGTCGGATTGCCGGTCAGGACGCCCCAATACGCCCCCAGAGGTATAAGCAAAAAAGGCCAAATGAAAAACGGCGCGATCATCCGTGAGGCGGCTTTGATTCCGTAACGGACGGGGAGGGTTCGGCAACCGGCCTTGGCGTCTCCTTTGATGTCGGGAAAATCCTTGGTCGACGACGCGCCCAACAGAAATAAGCCGAAAATCATCCCGATATACCAAGGCTCTACGGTAAAAACGCTTTTTACGCAGGACCAGCCGGCGACTGTCAGCAAAACTCCGCGGGGAACGGCGATCGTGAGATTCGCCAGCCAGCCGCGTTTCTTTGTGCGCAGCGGTTCGGCGGAATAGAAATAGACGATAAAGGCCGTGGCGCAGACGATGATAAAACACTGCCAGTTGACGAGGAAGCTTGAAACAAGCGCCGCCAATCCCGCCAGGATCGTCATGATCCGGGCTTCGGTTATGGATATCCTGCCGCTGGGAATAGGGCGGTCGGGTTTGTTGATCCGGTCGTTGACCTGATCGGTGATCTGGTTCAGGGCGTTGCTGGCCACGTTGAGCAGCGCCGCCATAATCGCGCCGACGGCGATGTACCATGTCAATTTCAGCCACGCAGGTTCCATGCGCCCGGCGAGAAGCCATCCGGGATCGATCCAGTCGCTTTGATTTTTTGGATCAGCGCCCAGGGCGGTCAGAGCGCCCGTGATCATGCCGAGGGCCGGCGGCATCAGCGTGAACGGCCGGGCGAACTCCCAGTAAAGTTTCAGGCGGCTTCGCAGAGGAAACATAGATCAATACTCTCTGTTTTCAAGCGCCTGTATGCCTCTTTGGAGCGAAAAATAAATAAAGGCGATGATGACGGACATGGCGATCGTGCAGGCCAGAACGATAATGGTCAGTTGCAAAACGGATAACGTGTGACCGCTGTAAAACGCCCGCAACATGAGATCGGCGGGATAGGCCGAAACGCCGATCGTGAAGATGATAAGCGCCTGGGCGATGGCCATGTAAATAATGCTGCTGACGCCGGTGGTCATTTTGGCGACGTTTTTTTCCTCGAAGTTGGGATATATCGCTCCGACGCCCACGGCCAGCGCCGTAATGGCGACGGACAGGCCTCCCATGATAACCATGGAAAAGACCATGATGAAGGTGGATGTGTTCAGGAGGTGGTTGGACAGGAAAATCAGAAGTTCGCTGATGACAAAAAGAGGTATCGCGTAGAATCGAAATTTGGCCCAAACGAAGCTTCGCAGGGAAACGGGCGCCGTGCGGATAATCCAGAACGCCTTGCCTTCCACGGATATGGCGGGAAGAACGAAACGCACACAGATCGCCGAAAGGACAAATCCCGCCAGGACGAGATTGACGAAGGCGATGGTCGCCCTAAGCGATTTTGAAATACCGGCGAATCGGTCGAGATCCAAGGCTTTGAAATTGAAAAGATAAACGACAATCAGCGCTAAAAGTAAAAGCAACTGCGTCCACTGGGAAGTGTCGCGGAAGAAAGAACGGATTTCTTTAAGATAGATTTGCCTGATAATGGCATCGCGTGAAGACGCCAGGCGGCTGAAAAACGACTGCACGAAATGCGTTCCAGTGAGCGAAAGGCGCCGGCCTTCCTGGCTTTTCGAATAAGCGTCCAGGTAGGCCCTGTTGGCGACCCAGGTTCCCACGACCACGGCGAACATTCCCCAGGACAGCATCGTGAGCAAAAAGAAAACGCCGTCGTGAAGGATCTTGCCGTTAAGGGGCGTCAAAAGGGCGACCGCTCCCCATGACGACGGCAGCAAAGGCGAATCCGGCGTACGCAGCGTGGCGAAATATTCGGCGAAGCCGTGAAAAATGTCGGGGTTGAAAAGCTGCTCCGGTTTGATAAAGCGGAAAAGAAAATACAAAATGATGATGAGAATCACGACCAGAATAATCAGGATGTCCTGCATCTTGCGTGCGGGAAAAGCCTTGACCAGGATCACGGTGGTCAGGCACCCAAGGGCGACGGGGAGTATCTCAAAGCAAATGATGACGGCCATAATCCACGGGTAATAAAACCAGGGGGCCTTAAATACGATTCCGCAGGCCAGAAAAACCGGGAAACCGAACAGAATCACCATCCACCCTGTCATGACGAAGGTTTGAAAGAATCTGGCCAGGTAGATTCGCCCGTAACTTTGCGGCGCGGTGATGAGCATGGGCAGGTCGGAATCCAGAAAAAATGCGTTCAAGCTGGTGATGATGCTGGAAAAGGTCAGCACGGCGAAAAACGTTAAGAAGAGAAACTGCACCAGCTTTTGAACCAGAAGCGGGCCAAAGGGCTTTTCCGCCTCGAGTTTTTGAAAAAACGCCAGTGAGCCGTATAAAAGCGCGCCGAGGAAAAGCAAGGAAAGCGTGAAAAAAAACAGGCTCTTTAATCGTTCGGACTGTCCCGGACGAGTGAATCCGTTTTTGACGATCTGTCCTTTTGCCCAAATTAATTGATATGTGTCATGCATGAAAGTTACTCATTCGGATAAAATACTCGTGATGTCCTGCTCTTCTTCCTGATTCGTCAGCCGCAGGAATGTTTCTTCAAGTCTGCTCATGAGTCCCGTCTGTTTCTTGAGTTCGTCCACCGAGCCTTCGGCGATGATCTTTCCCTTGTTGATGATGGCGATGTGGTCGCAGATTTCCTCGGCGACGGCGAGAGTGTGCGTGCTCATGAAAACCGCCGTTCCCGCGTCGGCCTGCTGCCGGAAAATCTTTTTCACCAGCTTGGCTCCTCGGGGATCCAGCCCCACCATGGGTTCGTCGACGACGATGACTTTCGGCCGGTGCAAAAGAGCGGAGGCCATGATAAGGCGCTGTCTCATGCCGTGAGAGTATCCCGCCACAAGCTCGTCGGCGACGTGATCGATTTCGAAGAGCCGAAGCAGATTGCGCCCCCGGGATTCGATGTCCCCGTCGTCCATGCGAAAGAGGCCGCCGATGAAGTGGAGAAACTCCATGCCCGTCAGCTTTTCGTAGATATATGGCCTGTCGGGGATGAAGCCCACCTGGCGTTTTGCTTCGATATGATCTTTGACCAGGTCGACGCCGTTGATTTCAATGGAGCCGGAGGTGGGTTGCATCATTCCGACCAGCATCTTGATCGTCGTCGTTTTCCCGGCGCCGTTCGGGCCCAGGAATCCGAACACTTTGCCGGCGGAGACTTCCAGATTCAGCCCGCCGACGGCGACGAGATTGCCGTAATGCTTTTCGAGATTTTTTGTTCTGATCATAACAGGTTGCGACATGATTTCATCCGATCATATTTCATGACAAATTCGTCAATTCGCGTCGTCGAGAATTTCGATTTCAAGATTCCCGATCATGTTCAATATGGGTATTTGCGCGTCCAGGTCGCCGGACAATACTTTGAAATGCGTGGCGTCGGCCGGAAACTGGCCGAAGGTCGCATCAAGCGACACCCATTGGCCGACGTAAACGGCGTTCCATGCGTGGTAATAAAATCCGTCTTTTTGGTAGACCAGGCCGACTTCGATGCGGGCCGGAATTCCCGCGGCTCTGGCCAGGGCGGTAAACAAAGTGGCGTGTTCGTTGCAGTCGCCCCGCTTGATTTCCAGAATATCCAGGGCCGACGGTATGGAAATCAGAGGCTTTTTTTCCAGGGTTTTGTAAACCCAGTCCTCGATGGCGCGGGCGGCTTTGAAAGCGTTTTTCGTGTTGCCGACAATTTCCAGGGATTTGGCTTTTATGGCCCGTTCGTGAACCTGGATCGTGGGCGTTTCCTTGAGATATTCCTCGAACTCGGCGCCCGTGATCGGAATCGTCGCCGACGAATCGATATTCTCCTCGGTTGTGATCGTGACGACATTTCCGATTAAGGTTTGGCGATGGTCGGGGATGGAATATTCTGCCGGGTCGACGCCCTTCAAGGCTAATTTCAGCGTGCGGCGGCCTCTGGGCCTGTTCAGTGTTTTCTTCGTTTTTACCGCGACTGCATCGATCAAATCCGCGGGCGCGCCGTCGCCCCATCCGCTGGTCAGGGCCTGCTTTTCGGTTTCAACTTTCGTCAGGATTCCCGCGGCCTCTTCTCTGAGCGTGTGTCCTTCTTCGTCGACCCATGCTTCCATCGTGATTCCGGAGTAGCCGGCGCTCAAATGATAGACCAGCGCATCTCCGGCCTCGGGCAGTTTCATTTTTTCAATGACCTTGAGCTCCGATTCGGTGAGGTTAAACGAGGTCGGGTCGAAAAACGGAACTTTGACGATCTGTCCGACTTCCATCCCTTTGCGGGCGGCTTCGGCCAGCAGCGTTTCCGGCAAAACCGTGTTTTCGGGCATGTCGATAATTTTATTTTGCGTGGCGCCGGCAGTTTTTATCTCCAGTTTGAGCTTGTCGCCGTTGACGCGGCCGAATAACTCGAACTTTATCGTGTCGGAAAGCATGGAGAATTCCACGCTGAGAAGGTGATTATCAAGATCCGTAAGAATTCTTGAAATCATCCGGACCTGGGCGCTGTTGCCCTGCGCAGTGATCTTTAACCGGCTTTCGCCGGTGATCATGTATCCGGCATTCTCTTTTTTCGTTTCCGATTTCGAATAACCGATCTTGGTTCGGGAACCGCTTTTTTTGTCGACATAATACATGCCGGACCATATCGCTCCGCCGGAATTCGCGATTTTCGTCAGCGTGGCGAGATCCTCGGCGCTTTGCACGCTAAAGACAGGCTGTCTGAGGATGAGAAGGGTGGTCATGACGCAAAAGAATATGACGACAAATATCTTCACGAGGCGAGCGAACATGGAAACCTCATATTTTCAATGCTAAAAAATCCGGCGCCGCTTTTGGCGCATCGCTATAATAATTCTTCGGACACGCGCTTTCGGTCAAGAGTTCAGTAAAAAGGAGGAAGGAGGAAATAGGAAGGAGGAATTGTCTGACACGAATGTGCATGTCGCAATGGTATTGTAGGGGCAAGTCCCCGTGCTTGCCCATGTTCCTCAACCTTCCCGTTTCTTCCTCCATCATTTGATCTTCTTTCTTAAGATCGGGTCAGTTCCTGATAAAGTTGAGCGGTTTTGTCGATCATGGTTTGGATTCCAAACTCATTGCAAACCATAGAATAGGCCTTTTCGGCGCGGTCGGCGCTGCCTTCATTATCGTGAAGCGCGCGCAGAATATTTTCGGCGATGGAATCGGGATCGCGGTTTTGTGCAAGCAGGCCGGTTTGCTCGTGCCGTACGATCTCGGGTATGCCCCCGGCGGCGGTAGCAACCACGGGGACATGCGTCGACATGGCGTCGAGAATGCTGGTGCAAAGCCCTTCCATGTGGCTTGTCATGACAAAGAGATCCAGCGCGGATAACAAGTGCGCGACGTTGTCGATACGGCCGAGAAAACGCACTTGCTTTGAAACGCCAAGTTCGACGCAAAGATTTTCCAGGCTTTGACGCAACGCTCCGTCGCCGGCCAGCAGCAATCTGGCTTGCGGCAGTTTTTCGATAACCTTGGGAAAGGCTTCGAGCAAGTACTTGTGTCCCTTGTGATCCACGAGGCTGGCGACGTCTCCGACCAATATGGAATCCGCCGGCAAACAGTGCCTGGCAATGACGGCATCCCGCGCTCCGGGAATTTTTTCGACGGGCGTTACGCTGCTGTGAATCACGCTGATCTGATCCCGGGATAGTCCGTAATCGTTAAGCACGTCCGCGATGGCGCCGCTGATGGCGATGTAATGATCCGCGCCGCGCCTATATTTGCGGCGATTGAAAATGCCCGACCCGGGCGAAAAGTCCACGCGCCGCGTGACGACGAGCTTGGGTTTCGGATTGACCAATGCGGATGCGAACCAGGCCAGCGTGTGATCATGGCTGGACTGCGCGTTGCAGAAAGTGAAACCGTTTTTCTTGATTTCACCGGCGAGTTTCAACACCGCGGCCGGTGAACCTTCGAAAAGAGGATCGATGAGGATAACGGGAACTTTAAGTTCGATCATCTTTTCATGAAGCGGAGACAGCGGCCGCACGCACACAGTGACATCCAGTTTTCTTTCCACGAGTCCCGGCGCCATATAGCAAATCTGCTGCTGTCCGCCCCGAAATTCCTTCGATGTATCCAAAATAAGGTGTTTCATTAATTCGCTTAAAATTTCGCCACGAGTGAAAAAAATCCTTTGCGACGGCGTGTGCATGACCTATTGCGTCCAACTTAGTGAAATTTCCTGAAAGAGGGAAGTTTTTGTTATGGAAATAGCAAAATCCGATATTTCAGAAACAGCGCGGACCCTGGAAAACCGCTGGATGATTTCCCGTTGTTGCCGTGCGGGCGAAAATTTCCTATTAGTGTAGCTTCTGTTTTCGAAAGAGATTATTCACCAAAATAACAAAAGGTGATTTCGATGAAAATTCACGAATACCAGGCGAAGGCACTTTTGGGTCAATACGGCGTGGCCGTCTTGGACGGAGTATGCGCCACGCATCCGGCGGCGGCGTACGACGCGGCGCGCAACATGGGCGGAGGCCGCGTAGTGGTCAAGGCGCAAATACACGCGGGCGGACGTGGCAAGGCCGGCGGCGTCAAGGTCGTCGATGGTCCCATCGAGGCGGCGGAGGCGGCGGCTGAAATCATCGGCAAAAAATTTGTCACCGCGCAAACCGGAGCCGAAGGCAAAGTATGCCGGAAGGTTTTGGTGGAAAAAGCCGCGCCGATCGCGCAGGAGTTATATTTCAGCATCCTGATGGACCGCTCCAGGCGATGCCCTGTCATTCTGGCGAGCGCCGAGGGCGGCGTGGAGATCGAGCAGCTTGCCGTCGAAAAACCGGAGGCGATCATCAGGGTTCCGGTTCACCCTCTGGCGGGCTTTTCGGCTTACGTCGCCAGGCAGCTTAGTTTCGGCCTGAATCTCAAAGGCAGCGTCGCCAAATCCTTCATGAAATTCGCCGCGGCCGCTTATAAGGCCTATGACGAGTTGAACTGCTCGCTTTTGGAAATCAACCCCCTGGTCGTCACCGAAGACGAGCGGGTCGTCGCTCTGGATGCGAAAATCACTTTCGACGACAACATCCTTCCTTTCCGCAAGGATCTGGCCGCTTACCGGGATTATGACGAGGAGGAGGAACTGGAAATTCTCGCGGACAGGTACGGCGTCGATTACGTCCGCATGGACGGCGGAATCGGATGCCTGGTCAACGGCGCCGGTCTGGCGATGGCGACGATGGACATCATCCTGAAATGCGGAAGCCGCCCCGCGAATTTCCTCGATATTAAGGGGGGCGCCAGCGTCGAGAACGTGATACGCGCTTTCACATTGCTGATGCGCGATTCCAACGTCAAAGCGGTTCTCATCAATATCTTCGGCGGCATCGTCAAATGCGACATGGTGGCTCAAGGGATTCTGGAAGCCATGAAGCATGTCAAAGTGGATGTGCCCGTTGTGGCGAGGCTGTCGGGAACGAACGCGGAAGCCGCCCGAAAGATTCTCGATGAAGCCGAATTTCCCTTCATCACCGCGGACAATCTTCTGGAGGCGGCGCAAAAAGCGGTCAAGGCCGAAAAAGGAGAAATCCAATGAGCATTCTCGTCGATAAAAACACCAAGGTCGTCGTTCAGGGAATCACCGGCAAGGAGGGCGCTTTTCATACGAGGCAGTGCGTCGCGTACGGAACGAACATCGTCGCCGGCGTAACCCCCGGCAAAGGGGGCGGCGATCTGGACGGCATCCCCGTATTCAATACGGTAGCCGAGGCCGTCGCTCAAACAGGAGCGGATACATCCATGATATTCGTTCCGCCGGCATTTGCGACGGACGCCATCATGGAATCGGCGCAATCGGGGATTTCGCTGATCACGGCCATTACCGAGGGAATTCCGGTTCGGGGCATGGCCAAAGCCCTTGCGGTCGTCAAAGAGCGAGGCGCAAGACTCATCGGCCCCAACTGTCCGGGAATCATTACGCCGGGCGCGGCCAAGGTCGGCATCATGCCCGGGCATATTCACAAGCCGGGAAATGTCGGCGTGATTTCCAGAAGCGGCACGTTGACCTATGAGGCCGTATGGCAATTGACCGAACTGGGAATCGGACAAACCTCGTGCATCGGAATCGGCGGCGATCCTTTGATCGGCACGAATTTCGTCGACGCCCTCAAATTATTCGCCCTTGATGACGATACGCAGGCCGTCGTCATGATCGGCGAGATCGGCGGCAACGCCGAAGAGGAAGCGGCGCACTATATTCAAGAGGAATTCAACAAGCCTGTCGTTTCGTTCATCGCCGGGCTTTCAGCGCCTCCGGGCAAGAGAATGGGGCACGCGGGAGCGATCATTTCCGGCGGGCAGGGCGGCGCCCGGTCGAAACTGGACGCCCTGGAAAAAGCCGGAGTGCACGTGGTCGAAGATCCTTCCGGAATCGGCCGAAAGATGCAGGAGGTTCTTAAGTAGACGATTAATCCGGCAGGCGGCATGGACAAGTTTCGCGGCCCGAGTGTGCGAGGGAGCTTGTCCGTGCTGGTTGATTAGCGGTAGGCCGCGGTAAGTCTGTCGGGTGGAATATCCAGGATTTTTACGATCTGCCTGGCTTCACGCGTGCTGAGTTTTTCATAACAGACCGTGGCGTCCACAGCCGGCTTCGATGAATTCTCCGCTTTCCCGCCGGCTTCTGAATTCTCCTTGATTTCCTGATTTCCGAGATTTTTCTGAGTATCGGAAAATCTCTTCAGAACGAAGGCGATTTCGCCGGTTGTTGTGAGAAGCAGGTTGTCCAGTTGAACCTTGCTTTCCGGATTGGTGTATTTTTCGATGAAGTTCGCCATGACGGTGGGGAAGTTGATGGTGTTTCTAAACACCTTGTCATTGTTGAATTTATCGATCCATTTGCCGGCGGGTATGACGGCCAGCATGGGACGGGAAGCGGTTTTTGTCTCTTCCATCTCTTCGCAGGGATATCCCAGGGTGTTGAAGTTTTTAATCTGCTTATCCGTGGCCTGCTGCTCCCAAATATCGACCACGCCGTCATTGTCGAAATCCTTGGCCTGTCGCTGGATTTCGATGGCCTGAAGCTTGGTTTGCTGAACGTTTTTACGCGTATTGATAAAAAGGAAGATCGAGGCGGTCAGAAGAACCAGGGATGCGATCAGGCTGAACAAAAGGACCAGATCGTCTTTTTTTTCAATGATTGCATAGCATTTGTCACAATAATAGCGATTTTTTATCGTGAATGTATGAAAGCGTTTGGTCGCAACCAGAGTCGCCTCTGCATTGCATTTGGAACACTCACGCATCTTAGTCCTCCAAAGATGAAACTCACTTCAATTTTCAATTAATAGCACACTTGACGTTTATGTCTATCCCATTTCTCCCCTAAGCCGTTTTTATGTGAAATTTCGCGGAAAATTGCCGACATCCGGCGGCGCCGTGCCGCGTTTTAACGCAAGCCTTGACACGGGGCTGCGATTCTGAACAAATCCGTAAAAGCGAAACAGCTCATATTCGGGGAAAACATGAGTGAAATACATCAGGATTATTTGAAGGATCACGACGGTCTGGAATTGTTTTACCGGCGCCGGCTTCAAAAAAACTCAAAAGCCGCCGTGGTGATTTGTCATGGAATGGGCGAACATTCCGGGCGATATCAAAACCTTTACGGTCCGTTGGAGGAAGAATCCTACTCATGGTTCGCCCTCGACCACCGCGGGCACGGACGTTCCGGCGGAAAAAAGGGCTGCATAGACGCCTGGGATCAATTCGTCGACGGCCTAAGCAGGCTCGTGGATATCGTTGCGGATCTTGAAAAAGGTAAAAAAATATTTCTCGTGGGTCATTCCATGGGCGGTTTGATTGCCGCGCAGTATGCTTTGCGTTTTCAGGAAAAAATCCATGCGCTTATACTCAGCGGCCCGCTTTTCAAACTGAGTCTGGAAGTCAATCCGGTCAAATCCGCCGCCGGGAAGCTGATAAGTAGTTTTGTCCCGAATTTCACCATGGACAACGGCATCGATCCGAGCTTTATCAGCCATGACAAAAAGGTCGTGGACGCTTACGTCGCCGATCCCCTGGTCCACAGCCGGGTCAGCGCGCGTTTGTTCACCGAGATGACCGCCGCCATGGAAAACTCCCTGGCGCGGGCCGGGATCCTGCGCCTGCCGGTTTTGGTTCTTCACGGAGGAGACGACAAGCTGACGCATCCCGAGGGCTCTAAAATATTTTTCGCCAATTTATCCGCCGAGGACAAGGAACTGAAAATCTACGACGGATTTTTCCATGAAATCATGAACGAAGTGGAAAAAGACCGGGTGATGGCGGATATCATGAATTGGATCGGCGCCCGCAGCTAATGCCGTCATTTCTTTGCCGAAAGGCCGTTTACAATCAAGGATGGACATGCCTGAATTAGCCTACGTCAACGGTAAGTATTTGCCTATCTCGGAAGCTTTCGTTTCCATCGACGATCGCGGATATCAATTCGGAGACGGAGTATATGAAGTCATCTCCGTCTACAACGGCAAACCGTTTTTATTCGCCCCGCACATGCAAAGGCTCAAAAACAGCCTGGAAGGTCTGCGGATAAAGGGCGTCGACTTCGAGGAAGTTACCGAGGTCATACAAACGCTCGCGTCGGATTGCGCCGAAAGCAGGACGAAAATCTATCTGTCCGTCACGCGGGGCGTCGCTCCCAGAAACCACGTGTTTCCCGAAGAGACAAAGCCTTGCCTTACCGCGACCATCCGCAAAGTTCCCGAAGCGTCGAAGGAGTGCCTGGAAGTGGGATTGAAGGCCATAACACTTCCCGATTATCGATGGGGGCGATGCGACTTGAAAACCCTCAACCTTTTGTGGAATGTCATGGCCGTGCAGCAGGCCGCGGAGCAGGGCGCTAAGGAGGCCATTTTGCTCAGCGAGGATGACGTCGTCAGGGAAGGAACCAGTTCCAACGTTTTCGCCGTTTGGGGCGGTAAAATCCTGACGCATCCACTCACGAGAAATATTCTGCCCGGAATCACGAGGAACTTCATTATAGAATCCGCCGATAAAATCGGCGTGACGTTTTCCGAGGAATTTTTCGATAAAAGACGCCTGCTCGAGGCGGATGAAATTTTCGTATCCGGCTCCATTGCGGAAATCGCCGGGATATGCGAAGTCGACGGCGTTAAAATCGGTTCGGGAAAAACCGGACCCGCGACGAAAAAGATCAGGAAATTTCTCAAGGCGGAAATGGATGCATATTGCGCGCAACCGCCGTCTTCGATTTATAGGTATTAATCGATTTTCAAGTCGATCAAAGGATAGTCAAAGTGAACGTCAACAATAAAAAACGGAGAGAACAAATGAAAAGCTTCGTCATCGCTTGCGCGGCGCTCAGTCTTGTTTTCATGCTGGTCCAGACGGCCGGCGCGAGCAAGCTTCCCAAAGGTTTGTACGCCATATTCAACACCAATATGGGCTCGTTTACCGTGAAGCTCTTTCCCGACAAAGCGCCGGTGACAGTCGAGAATTTCGTCGGACTGGCCACGGGAAAAAAGGAATACATGGACCCGAAAACCCACGAAAAGAAAAAGGGTAAATTCTACGACGGTCTGGTATTTCACCGGGTTATCGACAGTTTCATGATCCAGGGCGGCTGCCCTGAAGGGACCGGAAGAGGCGGACCCGGATATCGATTCAAGGACGAATTCGATCCTTCCTTGAAGTTCAATAAAGTCGGCTTGCTGGCCATGGCCAACGCGGGCCCCGGCACCAACGGCAGCCAGTTTTTCGTCACGGTGAAGGAAACGCCCTGGCTGACGGGCAAGCACACCATCTTCGGCGAAGTGGTTGAAAATTATGAACTCGTCGAAACAATCTCGAAAGTGAAAACCGCCCCCGGCGACAAACCCCTTAAACCGGTGGTTATCGAAACGCTGGAGATCAAGGAAGTCGAATAAATCCGGTAAGTTCTCATAAAGAAAATCAATGGGCGTCTTTTTAAGGCGTCCATTTCTTTGGAAGCATCGGCGGTTTTCCAAATTACGACTTCAGTCGTTGCCGAATAATACCAGGGCTGCAAATACACGTTGACCGGATATTGCGCGATTGCTATAAACTTTTGTTGGTCATCATATGCGTCTCTCACAATATGAAGATTGTCGGGGTGAATCAATGTGGGTGAAAAAGCACCTGATCAGTATGGATGATCTGAGCGTCGAGGAAATCACGCAGATTCTGGACACGGCGGAAAACTTCAGGGTACGTAATCACAAAAGCATTAAAACCTTCAATACCCTCAAAGGGAAAACCGTCGTCAATCTGTTTTATGAAGCTTCCACGAGAACGAGAACGAGTTTTGAAATCGCCGCGAAACGATTGCGGGCCGATACGGTGAATTTCACGGCGGAATCCAGTTCCGTCGGAAAAGGAGAAACGCTTCTGGACACCGTGAGGAATATCGAGGCCATGCACCCGTCCATTATCGTCGTGCGTCACCCGCAGGCGGGCACGCCGATGCTTTTGTCGAAACGCGTCAACGTCAACGTCGTCAACGCCGGCGACGGATCCCACGAGCATCCCAGTCAGGCTCTTCTGGACATGATGATGATTCGGGATGTGAAAAAGGATTTCAAGGGACTCAATATCGTCATCATCGGAGATATTACACACTCACGCGTCGCGCGCAGCAACATCATCGGCCTGACGAAAATGGGGGCGAAAGTGCGCATTGCCGGACCTCCGACTCTTGTGCCGAAAGTCTTCGAGAAACTCGGCGTCACGGTGGAATACGACGTCGATAAAGCCATCGAAGGATGCGACGTCATCATGATGCTGCGCATCCAGCTCGAAAGGCAGTCGCAGAGATTGTTCCCCAGCAAGCGGGAGTACGCTCGTTTCTTCGGCCTCAACAGCGAACGGCTGGATCTGGCGAAGCCCGACGCCATTATCATGCACCCCGGTCCGATGAATCGCGGCGTGGAAATTTCCAGCGAAGTCGCCGACGGTTCGAGAAGCAAGATACTCGGGCAGGTTTCCAACGGCGTCGCCGTGAGGATGGCGATTCTCTATCTACTGTCAGGAGGAGGGCCGTTATCATGAAAACGATTATTCGCGGCGGCCGCGTCATCGATCCCGCCTCGTCCGTCGACAAAAAAGCCGATGTGGTTATCGAAAAGGATCGAATCCTTGAAATCAGTTCTCCCGGAAAAATAGCCGCCACAAATATGAAGGTTATCGATGCGGAAGGATGCCTGGTCTTGCCGGGATTGATCGATCTGCATGCTCATTTGCGCGAGCCCGGATTCGAGCAAAAAGAGACCATCGCCACGGGATGCGCATCCGCCGTATCCGGCGGCTTCACATCCGTTTGCTGCATGGCGAACACCAATCCGGTGAACGACAACTCATCGGTCACCGGCTTCATCCTCGACAAGGCGCAAAAAGCGAAAAGCGCCAGGATATTCCCCATCGCCTGCGTGACGATGGGAATGGGCGGCGATCACCTGGTGGAGATGGGCGAATTGTCCGAGTACGGTGTTGTCGCGTTTTCCGACGACGGAAACTGCATCATGAGTTCCTCGATGATGCGAAACGCGCTCATTTACGCGAAAAAATTCCGCACGCCGATAGCCGTCCACGAAATCGACGAGGCGATTGCCGGAAAAGGCGCCATGCACAAGGGATTCCAGTCGGTCAGGCTCGGTTTGCCGGGCGTGCCTTCCGTCGCGGAGGACATTATGGTGGCCCGCGACGCCATCCTGTCGCTGGACACGGGATCCCGGGTTCATTTCCTGCACGTGACCACGAAGGGCGCCGTCGACATTATTCGGGATTACAAATCCAAAGGAGCGCCGATCACGGCGGAAGCGACGCCGCATCACTTCACCCTGACGGATGAAGATGTGGGGGATTACAATACGCAGTGCAAAATGTCTCCTCCCTTGCGGAGTCCGCGGGACCGGGACGCCGTCATCGAGGGCCTGAAGGACGGGACCATCGACGCCATCGCCACGGACCACGCGCCTCATGAGATACTCGCCAAGGATTGCGAGTTCGCCAACGCGGCCAACGGAATCATCGGATTCGAGACGGCGTTGCCTTTGACCTGGAACCTGGTTCGTCAAAAGATTATTACCGCGCGAAAAGCGGTGGAATTGCTGACCTGGGGGCCGGCGAAATGCTACAATTTGCCCGCGGGAACGATTTCTCCGGGCTCTCTGGCGGATGTTGCGATCTTCGATCCGAAAACGAAGTACGTGTTCGACGCCGCAAGAATTATCAGCAAGTCGAAAAACAGCCCCTTCATCGGACAAAAGTTGCAGGGACAGGTTGTCGCCACAATCGTTGGCGGGAAGGTCGCGTTTAGCCGGAACTGATGTCTGTTATTGCCTTTCTCGAAAAACTCGAACAATTCGCCCATGAAAAATTTCCCTTGGAAATGGACGAGCAGCGCGAATGGTATCTCAGAGATTTGGGAATCGTTCATGAAAGCGAAGAGTATTTCGAAGAAAATATGAAAGCTTTTCTGGACTGGTTCGTGTTCGAAAGACCTCTGAAAGATCATTCGGCGACGCCTCTGGAATATTTTATCGCACACATGAAAGAAAACTTGCCGGCGCAGGAATTGAAAATTTACGAAGGCTTCCGCGATTCCAGGCATAGCTTGTTTTTCATTAAAAAGGTCATGATGGCGGGCGTGGAATGCAAGGATCTTTTCAGCGCGGAAAAAGTTACGGTTACAGAAGAGGTTCCAAGCGGCTTTTTAAAAGGCGAGATATGCGAATCCAGAATATTTCCCGTCGATGAAGAGCTGCATTTCGGGGAAATGTTTCGCTTTCACCCGAAAAGGGCGAACAAAATTGTGAAAAAGGCCGTCAAGAAATTCCCGGGCGAAGGCGACGGGGAGAAGCTGGAGTTGATGCTGAAACTGGCGAAATGCAAAATCCGGCATCACCGATATCCAAGAATAGACCTCGTGGAATTCTACAAGGAAATTCTTTCCCAAAAGTGAGGTCTTGTAAAAATCAAGCGCCGGTGAGAATGTGTTGAACCATGACTCAAGCGCTATGGAGCAATTTCAAATGGATAAGCTGCAAACTCTGATACGCGACGTGCGTGTCCTGATACGAAATACGCATACAAGTCTCAAGACGGGCGACTCGGCGACGCCGATCCAGCCAAAAGTCCGGGGCAAGGTCAAGGAGCAATTGCAACGGGACGATCTTCGAATCGCCGTGGAAACGGCGCTGGTGGAACTCCTGCACCAATTCGACGGTTTTGACATGGCGGTCAACGAACAAAAAATTCAGATACTGGAAGACTCGGAAAGGGTGCTCGGGCGTTTGGAATCCCTGATCGAAACGGACAGCGTCATGAATACCGAGCGCGTGGATCTGCCCGACCCTCCGCCCTTGTTGGCGTCGATTGTGGAAAAGCAACTCAGGGAAGAAAAGCTCCTGATGGAGGAAATCAAGGCCAAAGAACTGCAGAAAAAGAAGGAGCAGATTTCCGAGGCGCAAAGAAAACCCGACCGCGGCCCGAGGAGCGGCGGGCGCCGTCGTCCCCCGAGAGGGCGCAATAAATCCGCGCCGGAAAAGCCAACCGGGGGCGGACCGCCGAGAAAGACAGGCGATTCCGGCGACAGGAAAGATTTGAAGTTTCAAAAAGGCCAATCACAGAATCCGAATCAGTCCAAACGTAGAAGAAAGCCCAGGCGACCGCCAAGCAATAAACCTTCTTAAAGTGAACTTACCGACGATCTTTCCATGGAGTTAACGAAACTCAAAGGCGTCGGCCCGAAGACGGCGGAAAAGCTGATCCATGCCGGGATCGCGGCGGTCGAGGATCTTCCGGCCATCCCGCCGCGACGATACGTCGACCGGCGCAGGATATCTCCAATCGCCGATTCCAAGGAAAATGATTTCGTCACGGTATGCGCCGAGGTCCAAAGTGTCTCGTTCCGGTCGGGATTCGCAGGGAGAAAGGCTTTTGCGTCCGTGAAGATTGCGGATGAATCAGGCGCCATGCACGCATATTTTTTCGGCCATCCCGCCAAGGGCGCACGGAGTCTCTTTTTCAAGGGCCGCCGCGTGCTGATGGGCGGCGCCGTGAAGATCGTCAAGGATAAAACGGTATTGCAGCATCCCGAGTATTCTTTTCCGGAAGACGGCGACGACGGATTGGAATCCTTGAAGGAAATTCGCCCGATCTATCCGAACGTCAGGGGCTTTTCCCAGAAACAGCTTCGAGCATTCATTCAGGCGGCGTGCGCGCTTGTCGGCGACCGCCTCATCGACGCATTGCCCGCTGATGAGTTCGGACTCGACTTTCCCTCGCTGCGGGAATCGTTGCAATCAATTCATTATCCCGCGATTGACGGCGATATCGACCAGTTGAACGAAAACAATGCGCCGGGGCAGCGACGAATGGTTTTCGACGAGCTTTTTTTCCTGCAATTGGGATTGCGGATACGCAGAGACTCATTTTCCCGGAAAATGGCTCCGGCGGCGAAAGCCGAAACAGGCTTCATGGAAAAAGCAATTCGAAGGGCGGCGGGATTCACGTTGACGGCGGATCAGGAAACGGCGCTGGCCCAGATCGTGGAGGATCTGCGCGCGAAACGCCCGATGCACCGCCTTCTGCAGGGTGACGTGGGATCTGGAAAAACCATCGTCGCGCTCTTGGCGGCGGCCCGCGTGGCGGAGTCCGGTTATCAAAGCGCGCTGATGGCGCCGACGGAAGTTTTGGCCCTGCAGCACTACCGGACCATAAAACCGCTTGCCGAAAAAGCCGGGATGCGTACGGGACTTCTGACCGGCGGAATTCCCGCCGCCGATGCCGATGAAATTTGCCGGCGCGCGCAAGAGGGCGCCGTCGATCTTCTCATCGGAACGCACGCTTTGATCGGCAAACGCGTCGAGTTTTTAAAACTCGGATTGGCGATCATCGATGAGCAGCATCGGTTCGGAGTTTTGCAGCGGGCGAAATTGCGGGCAAAGCAAACGCACCCGCACGTGCTGGTGATGTCGGCGACGCCCATTCCGCGAACCATGGCCATGACGGTGTTCGGGGATCTGGACCACAGCGTCATTCGATCCAAACCGCCCGGCAGGCTTCCGGTGGAAACGAAGCTGCTTTTCGGCGACACGCAAGAAGCCTATCGGATAATCGCCGACCGCGTCCGGCAAGGCGAGCAGGCATATATCGTTTATCCGCTGGTCGCGGAATCCGACGATCCCGCGACACGCGACGCGACCACCATGTATAAAAAACTTGCCGGAAAACACTTTCCCAATTTTAAGGTCGGCCTCCTGCACGGGCGCATGAAGGAAAAGGAAAAGTCTGAAATTCTCGGGAATTTCATGGACCGGAAACTGGATATTCTCGTGTCCACTACGGTTATCGAAGTTGGAGTGGACGCGCCGGCGGCGACGGCGATGCTGATTGAAAACGCCGAACGATTCGGACTGTCGCAGCTTCATCAGTTGCGCGGCAGGATCGGCCGTTCCGATAAGCCTGGAATTTGCATATTGTCCGCGAGCGGCGACATCGGTGAAAAAGCGATGAGGCGTTTGCAAGCGCTTTTGGACATCAGCGACGGATTTCTGATTGCGGAAAAAGATATGGACATACGCGGCCCCGGCGATATTTTGGGGCGTCGTCAGCACGGCCTTCCGGTTTTTCGCTGGGCCAGCCTGGCGCGGGATATGGATATGCTGCATCGGGCGCGCCAGGCCGCTTGCGATCTGTTGAAGTCCGATCCGGGATTGATAAAGCATCCCAATATCATCCGCGTTCTGCGTCACAGGTGGCGAAGTCGGATGGAATTTGAAACGATAGGATAGCATGCCGAAAACCGGTGACAACACACTGCGCCTGCCGCCCTGGCTGAAACCGAAGCTTCGGGGACTTGGCGGGCTGCATGAAATGAAAAAGAGGCTTCGCGCACACGGCCTGCACACGGTTTGCGAGTCCGCCAGATGCCCCAATATCGGCGAATGCTTTTTGAAAACCGTGGCCACGGTGATGATCATGGGCGACCGCTGCACGCGCTCGTGTACTTTTTGCGCCGTCGGCAAAGGCGCGCCGAAAGCCCTGGAACCGCGGGAACCTGAGCAGGCGGCGAGCCTTGCGGAGGAATTGAAACTCAAGCACCTGGTCATCACGTCGGTGACGAGAGACGATTTGCCCGACGGGGGCGCCGCGCATTTTCTGGCGTGCGTGGAAGCGCTGAAAGCAAGATTGCCGGAAATCGGCATAGAGCTTTTAACGCCAGACTTTCGGGGCGACGAAAGCGTTTTGGAAACGTTGACGGACGCGCCGATCAAGGTTTTCAATCACAACGTGGAGACCGTTGCCCGATTATACGCCCAAGTCAGGCCCCAGGCCGACTTTCGGCGATCATTAAACGTTCTGAAATACATGGCCGCGCGCAGGCCCGACTGGATCGTGAAAAGCGGTTTCATGCTGGGTCTCGGCGAAACCGCCGATGAGGTCATGAGCTTGCTGAAGATCCTGGCGGATAACGGCGTCGGCGCGGTCACTATCGGGCAGTACATGCGCCCGTCGCTGCAAAACCATCCGGTCGTCCGCTATGTCCCGCCGGAGGAGTTCGAGCGATACCGGAAGACGGCCGTTGAAATGGGATACCGTTACGTCGCCTCGGCGCCGCTGGTCCGATCGAGTTATATGGCCGAGCAGCTTGTCGATAGCGGGATCGATCAGTAAATCCCGAGGTAAGGATTGTAGGTATAGCTCCTGTCGAAGGGCGCGGGCATGGTGAGGTGTTTGGAAATCACGTCCGCGGGAAAAAAGAACATTTCTCCGATGCGTATGCCCTCGTCGTCGATGTCGTCCCAGGCCCAGGGCGGCCGGCCGCCTTTTTCCCCGGGCGTGGAGCTGACGAACCTGTCGGGATATTCGCACCCGTTGTCCATTTTGAATGTCGAGTGAAAGACGGAGCGTTTGCCGACGAAGTCTTTTAACTTCCACACGGATTCCAGGATGGGCGCCAGGCGGTATCCCGCATTGCGGTCGTTGGGTCCCTCGGGTTCGTCCGGATCGGCCTCGAATCGGTATACGATTCCTTTTTTCCCGGGGAAATCCCCCCCCGATTCGCCCGTATATTCGCCGATGACCAGATCGGACGTCACCAGGCATCCGTGGCGGCCCGATTCGATGAAAACCCTCGGATGCGTTTCATTTTCCAGGCGGAGTTTCCCGTCGATCCTTTCCGTTCCGGGAAAGACGGATTGGTCCGACGCGTAATGAAGGAATTGTTCGCGGGCATACGTGACCACGAGCAGGGGAGGGGCGTTTTCATCGGATTTGTCGATGACGACGACCAGACCGGTCATATCGTTTTCCGCCGAGTCCGTGGTCTCGTCAAGAAACCATCCGTAATTCACCGTGTGGAAAATGGAATAGTTGATGAATATGTGCGTGGGCGTTTCGACGACGGCGTAATACACGGCGGCCACGAGCGGATAGGCGTTCAGATTTTCACGATTGTCCACGGGATCGATGTTGTTGTCGAAATCGACGGAGGCAATGAAATCGGCGCGAGGGAATCGGCCCACATCCTGGTAGATGACGGGAGAATATTTTTCGGCGAGCTTCATGGATTCCTTTTTCTCGGCGCCGAACGCATAATCGACGCAAGGCTCCATGATATCGAATCGAACCGCTTTGGGAAAAAGCCTGCTTCCCACGGTCACGGCGCAAATGGCGATATTGGCGTCCGGATTGGGTTCGGCGAAAAAACGGTATTTGCCTCTTCCGGGATGGTCGTGGCGCTTTGAAACTTCCGCGCCTCTGCAAAGCACGCGCACCGGTGCGCGGACGTTTTTGCGGCCGCCTTGAAAATCCCGAAGCGTGACGGATATGATATTTTGGGAGCCGGGATAACCGATGATGGTTCTTCTCACGGCCAGGGCCGTCGAACGGCTGAAATCCACAATGTCCGAGTCGTCTTTTTCGACGCTTTTTTTGCATTGACACGTAAAGAGTATTATTGCCGAAAGCAGGAAAATATTATGAAGTAAAAATCTTGAACGATTAAACCGCCGCATGGAAATTACGTTATGCAATTATTTTGACTTTGACAATGCCGTGTAATAAAAATGGCGCCGATGGAAATGCTTAAAGGAAAATCTCTTAAAAAGGATTCGCCGGTCAGAGTTATCGCGCCGGCGGGACCGTTCGCAAAAGAAAAATTCCTCCGGGGAATCGATCAATTGAAATCCTGGGGATTAAGACCCGCGTGGCGCGAAGATATTTTTGAAAAGGACGGTTTTTGCGCGGGCGGCGACGAACGCCGCGCCGAGGAATTCAACGAAGCTGCATGCGACGAAAGCTGCCGGGCGATATTTTGCGCAAGGGGCGGTTACGGGAGCATGCGCATTTTGGAACGGATCGATATCAAAGCGATGAAAAAAGATCCCAAGCCCATTATCGGTTTCTCGGACAACACCGCTTTGATTTTATACTTGCGTGAAAAGTGCGGCCTGGTCTCGATCCACGGCCCCATGCCCGCGGGCGATCAGTTCGCCGGCATGGAGCCGGCCGTCGAAGCCTGGTTTAAAAAGTGCCTGTTTCACGCGCAGGCGCCCGGCGATGCGCCTTTATTTGACGTGGAAGTATTAAAACCGGGCAGGGCGGTCGGACGCGTTGTCGCCGGCAACCTCACCATGATCATTCATATGCTGGCGGCGGGACTGATATCGAATTTCGACGACTGTCTGCTGATTATCGAGGATGTCAATGAACCGGCCTATCGGATTGACAGAATGCTGCGCAGCTTGAAACTGGCCGGGATTCTAAAAGGGCTTAAAGGGCTTGTCTTCGGAGAATTTTTAACCGATGCGCAAGATGATATCCGGCGCGTCGCTCGTGACTACGCGCATGACGTCGATGGCCCCGTGTTATTGGGCGCGCCGGTCGGCCACGGGAAACGCAACGTTCCCATCCCCGTCGGCGTCATGGCGCAGTTGGATGCAGACCACGCAAAGCTTAATATACTGGAATCCGCCGTATGTTGATGAATGCACTGAAGCAAGCCGTCGAGGGAGTGCGTGAGGGCGCTTTTCCCGGCGGTCAGATCGGCGTTTTATATCGGGGCAGGGCGTTTTCGGCGCCTTTTGGGAGCTTGCGCTTTACCGAAGATTCACCCCCGGTGACAACCGATACGATTTACGATCTGGCGAGTCTGACAAAGGTTCTGTCGACTACGGCGCTGGCCATGCAGATGGTTTGTGATGACCAATTAGGCCTGGATGCGAGTGTCGGGAGTTTATTGCCGGAACTGGCTGACGCGGGGCTTAAATCGGCGAAAGTCGAGGACCTGCTGGCGCACTGCGCCGGATTCCCCGCGTGGAAGCCGTTGTACCAGGCGGTTCCGAGAAAACACCTGGGAACGATAAAAGGGCGGGAGATAATATTTCGGGCGCTGTTTAATTCCATATGCGAATACGAACCGGGGAAAAACGCCATATATTCCGATCTGGATATGATGCTGCTGGGCGCAATCCTGGAAAGAATCGGCGGCGCCGGTCTCGACGAGATGGCCCGGCAAAGAGTCTTTGCTCCTTTAAACATGACGCGCACCGCGTTTCGCCCTTTGCTAACGTTGCCCGATGTCGTTTGCGCTCCGACGCAGCGATGTTCGTGGCGCGGGCGGCAGCTTGTGGGCGAGGTCGACGATGAAAACACGTACGCGGCGGGCGGCGTCTTGGGGCAGTCGGGACTGTTCGGCAACGCGGATGATCTGCTGAAGTTTTGCGATCACGTTCTGCGTGTGCTGGATGGGCGCGACGGCATTTGGGATAGGAAGGTTTTGGCGAAATTCACGCAAAGGCGGTTTCCCGATTCCAACATTTCCCATTGCCTCGGCTTCGACGGCAAATCATTAGCGGCCTCCAAATTGCCCGATGCATTCAGCGACCAAAGCATTGGCCACTGGGGATTTACCGGAACGGGCATGTGGATCGATCCGGCGAAAAAACGCGCCGCCATATTGCTGACGAACCGCATTCATCCCACGCGGCATAATACCGGCATCGAGCGCTGGCGTCCGAATATCCTGGCCGCGTGTTTTCCTGACTGAAAAATGCGCGGCGATGAAAAGGAACCATCGAATGCACATTCACCTCATCGCCATATGCGGAACCGGGATGGGAGCCTTGGCGGGATTGCTGAAAAAATCCGGTCATCGCGTGACCGGAAGCGACCGGAACGTCTATCCGCCCATGTCCGCGTATCTGGAAAATTTGGGGATTAATATTTTCGAAGGATATCGGCCGGAGAATCTGCGGGAGAAGCCGGATCTCGTAGTGATCGGCAACGCCGTACGAAAAGATAATCCGGAAGCCCGGGCCGCCATCGACGGGAAGCTGGATTACTTGAGTTTTCCCGGCGCGCTTCAGCGTTTTTTTCTGGCGGACAAAACGACGATCGCCGTAACCGGAACGCACGGCAAGACCACGACCACGGCGCTGCTTTCCTGGATTCTGACTTCGGCCGGATTGGCGCCGTCTTTTCTCGTGGGCGGAATATGCGCCAACTTCGACGGACCGGTGCAGTTGGGGCAGGGGGACTGGTTCGTTATCGAAGGCGATGAATACGACACGGCCTTTTTCGACAAGGTTCCGAAATTTATCCGCTACCGGCCCGACATGGCGATTCTGGCGAACGTGGAATTCGATCACGCGGATATCTATCCAGATTTTGACGCCGTATACGACGCTTTTGCCATGCTCGTTTCCAGTATGCCGGAAGACGGTTTTCTCGCCGCCGGCGTCGATTGCCCGAGCGTGAGACGCCTGATGAAAAACGCCGGATGCGAAATCGCGACATTTGCGCTCGATCAAAAGGCGGATATCATCGCCGCGGATATTTCGTTTTCCAATCGGGCGATGAATTTTCGAATCATGGAAAATGGCGTAGCGACCGGTTTAATGAAATCTCCGCTGGTCGGCAGGCACAATCTGAAAAACATTCTCGCCGCCTATGTTATCGCAAGGAAAATCGGGATCGACGAGGAGCAATTTCAAAAAGGACTCGAAACATTCAAGGGTGTGAAAAGACGCCAGGAAGTGCGCGGCGTGGTCGGCGACGTCGTGGTGATCGACGATTTCGCGCATCATCCCACGGCGGTCAGAGAAACGCTGGATGCCTTGCGTTTGCAGTGGCAAGGCCGAAGAATTCTGACGATTTTCGAGCCGCGCACCAACACCACGCGTCGCAATTATTTTCAAAAGCAATACGCCGAATCCTTTGACTCGGCGGATGAGATTATTTTAGCGCCGGTTTATAATGCGGATGAGATTGACGCGAACGAACGATTCGATCCGCATAAACTGGTTGAGGATCTGCGTGCGCGAAAGAAAAAGGCGGCATACGCGTCGGATAATGATGATGTCCTGGAAAAAGCTCTGGAATCCGCGCGCCCGGGTGATCTGGTAGTGATTTTAAGCAACGGCGGATTTGACGGATTGCACCGGAAGTTGATCGATCAATTAAGGAAGAAAAATTCATGACGACGGATTTGATGCCTATCGAACCGGAATCATTGATCGTCTGCCCGGCGACGATCGACGGCGCGGCATGCGCGGTCATACTCAATCGTCATCTCGAAAAAGTTTTCAACACAATATTTTTGCCGGAAAACTCCGTTTCGGATATCTTCGATTATCCCGTTGCAAAAGAAAATAAAAATCACAGGCGGCTTTTCGTCGCCGGATTCGCTTTTCCTGAAAATGTGGTGGATACGGATCGTTTTCGGGATTTTCGCTTTCTTTCCTGGTATTCGCACCATTTCTGGTCGAAAAACTCGTTGGATTATTTCAGCGCCCAAAAGTGGGATGCGACAGTCAACTGGAATTACTCCGGGACAAGCGGACTTCTGATCGATGAAATGCATATCAACGATCCGGTTTCCCTGGATTTCACCGATTCTTTATTCAGGCGCCTTTTTACCGATTCGGGATCTTATATAAACTGGTTTTATGCATTTTTGGCCGTGAAAAGCGATCTATACGGAATCAGAAAGCTGTTGAAACCATTGTTCGAAGCTAAAGATGTCGCCCATGAACCCGATCAGGGTCTGGTCGATGAGGGAAAAAGCCTTTATGAGTCGTTTCGTCAGATGATCGAAACGGGCAGTCAGCACGTATTTGAATTCGGAAAGAAAAGCTATAAGGCATGCGTGTTGCCGATTCCGGGCTCGATGGTGAATGATTATCGAATCATGGCGCTTTTGGCTATGGATATTCTGAAAACGCAGATTTCGATTCTGATTATCGACGGAACAAATCAGCTAATCCTCATCAAGGACTATAGAAACACGGCTTTAAATTCCATGCAGGAAATATCGAATGTACTGGACGAGAAAATCCGCGGCGCCGCGGTCCGACTTTACGATAAAAACACGCTGACCGTTTCCTCGGAAGAAATAAGGATCGAAAAACTGGTGGACTCGATCTCAGACGCGATATCCGCTAAATTTTAAGATGATTTGCGTGAGGGATAATTCAAGGTTGAAAGAACGAAAAAATATGAACAAGCCGCTGATAATTTTCATTTTCATTGCAGCGCTGATTCTGGCGCTGGCGCTTTTGGGACAAAATAAGGACTTTACATCGGAAGAATTAAACGGATTTGTCGAACAAAGCAGAGAAATCTCACGTTTTGCCGGTTCGCCCAAGCCGGATTTCAAGTTACTGGCTGACAGTTATGAAAACGGCCCGCGAAAATTCGTGAAATGGGTGGATGCGAAAAACGACATAGAGATGGACGATAAAATTCTGGACTCAATCGAACTGGGAGCCGAAGGTTCAATCCCGCAAATAAACGCCTTGATCATTGATTTGACAATCAAGCGCGTGTTCATGGAATACATACGCCATGAAATCGGGTTGGAGGATGGCGGCGACAGAATCACCGTCGCTGCCAAAGCGCTGAGGCCGTACGTAAAGCAGGCGGAAAAGTGGGCCGGCAAAACGGGCGTCGTTACCGGTAAACTGAACTCCGTGACGGATGGGCAAGAAATCCTGAAGATTTATCGATCCTGCATGATCGCGTGCTTTTTCTCGGAGTTGGATAATATCGAAGGATTGCGTGAGTCAAATAAAAGCATGGCCTTATATCATACAGCCAAAGCCATGCAGTTTCTTCACATGATCTACCAAGACATTTCCGTAAAAAACAGGGCGGACGCCGTCTATATATACGGCGAGTTTTCCAAGAACTCCAGAGCGATGGAACTGGACGAAGTGCGAAATAAAATGAAAGAGAGTTTTGGAGAAGTCAGTGAGGATTTCAAGGCAATTTTCGAAATCCATTGAATTTACTAAAGATTTCAAGTTCTCATATTTGTCATAATATAGATTATGGAAATTATGTCTAGGGTTGGAGATGCCGTTTGATATTGCCCTATTTTGAAAAATACCGTGTTTAAATGTCGAAATGTTTAAATGTCGAAATGAATCAGCGTGAAAACGTCGACGCCCGGGAACTTGTCTCTGCCTTTCAATAAGTCCAGTTCGATCACGAACGCGCATTCCACGACCTGCCCGCCCATTTCGCCGACCAACTGCGACACGGCGCCGACGGTGCCGCCGGTGGCCAGAAGATCGTCGATAATGAGAACCTTGTCTCCTGCGCTGATGGCGTCTTCGTGAATTTCGACGGTATCGCTTCCGTATTCCAATTCATATGTGACGGATTTGGTCGCCGCCGGGAGTTTCCCGGGTTTGCGCGCGATGATAAATGGCATTTCCAGAGCGTATGCCAGCGCCGCGCCGAAAATAAAACCCCTGGATTCGATTCCGAGGATTTTGTCGAAATCCGCGCCATTATAGCGTTCCACGAAAAGATCGATGCATTTCCTGAAAGCCTTCGGATCTTTACACAGCGTGGTGATATCCTTGAATTGAATGCCCTCTTTGGGAAAATCCGGCACGTTGCGAATCGAATCGATAAGGTCCTGCATGTTTTCTCCTTTATTTTGGCAATAGCTCCAGAGGATTAACGCTTTCCAGGTTTTGCCTGATTTCAAAATGCAAATGCGGCTGTTTGGCTCTTCCCGTATCGCCGACTTCGGCTACGATGTCGCCCTGCGACACTTTGTCGCCTTTTTTGACGAGATTGACCCTGTTGTGCGCATAAACTGTTACATACTTGTTGGCGTGCTGGATGACAACCATATTGCCCCAGGCTTTTAGCCGGTTGTCCTTGGTATCGACGTTTTCTGCCACCGTATTGACCAGGATGACTTCCCCGTCGGCGGAGGCCGCTATCTTTGTCCCGGCGGGTGAAGTGATGTCGATGCCCTCGTTGACGTAACCGTCCGGTCCTTTGCCGTAGTTCCTGATAATGGTGCCGGAGCACGGCCATATGAAAGGATTTTCCTTGATCTTGTTTTTCTCGATGGGAACCGGAACGGGCGTGGTCGACGCCGCCGGCATCAGATCACGTTTTTTTATCGAGCTTTTGGGTTTGGCGGCCTTGCGCGCAGGCGGCGTGATCTTTTTGGCGGCGGGCGTCGGTTTGGTGGTCGTGGGCGTGGATGTAATCGATCTGCCGGTCCGAGGGATTTTGATTTTCTGGCCTTCGGTGATGACGTCGGGATCGGCAATCGTTGGATTTTCGGCCAGGATATCGTTGACCGTGACGCCGTTTTCCCTGGCGATTGAATAAAGCGTGTCGCCTTTTTCAGCCGTCACCCAGTATCCGCAACCCGTGAAAAGCACCGCCAGTATCAACATGCAAATGGCGTTTTGGATTATCCTCTGAGTTGTTCTGCGTTTTGTCATCGTCACTTTGCCTTGCCTCTTAGGCTGATTTATTTGCAAGCCTTCGCTTTTTGAAAATATAGATGATGTAGAAAATCGCCACAAGTCCGCCGACCACAAAAGTGCCGATGGTGATCGGACCCTTGTATTGCCTGATGGTTTCCTCCCCTGCTCCGACGAAATATCCCAAAAAGGCTAAAATGGCGCTCCATATGGCCGAACCGATAAAGGTGTACAGGGCAAATTTTTTGATATCCATCTTGGAAAAGCCCGCCGGCAGCGAAACCAGTTGCCTTACGACGGTGATAAAGCGGCAGATCAGCGTGGCGATGGAGCCGTACTTTTCGAAAAAATCTTCCGCCTTTTTGATTTTTTCTTCCGTGACGAGAACGTATTTCCCATAACGCTCGAAGAAAGGCCGTCCCAGAAACAGCGCCACGTAATAATTGATCAGAGCGCCGATAAGAGACCCGCAGGCCCCGCATCCGATAATCAGCCACAAAGACATTTTGCCTTCGGCGGCCAGGGCGCCCGCCGGCGGGATGACCACTTCCGAGGGAAACGGAATGGCGGAGCTCTCGATGGTCATGCCGATAATAATTCCCAGGTAACCCAGATCGTGGATAAGGTTTTTCAGTATTTCAAAAATACTAAAGAGAAAATCAATCAATGCCGTCCTCCCATGCGTATTTGCCGATCAGTTTTACGAAGCGGCATTGTCCGAGGTTTTCCTCGATGATGTCGCCGCGGACTTTTTTGTATAACAGAAGGTCCTGAACATGCGAAGCGCCTACGGGCATGACGATGCGCCCGCCCTCTTTCAGCTGTGACACAAGTTTCTTTTGAAAATTCGGCGCCGCCGCCGTGACGATGACGGCGTCGAACGGCGCTTCCTCGAGCCAGCCGTGCGTGCCGTCGGCGATCCGCACCAGGACGTTGTGATAGCCGAGTTTTAAAAGAAGCTTTTCGGCCCTTCGGCCCAGCAGCGGTTTTCTTTCCATGGTGAAAACTCTGTCGACCAGCTTCGACAATATAGCCGCCTGATAACCGGAGCCGGTCCCGATTTCCAATACTTTTTCCCGCCCTTTCAGTTTCAGCGCCTGCGTCATGCACGCGACGATATAGGGCTGGCTGATCGTCTGTCGCTCGCCGATGGGAAGCGGTCCGTCTTCGTAAGCTTTATTGGCCATATTGGCGTCCACGAAAAGATGCCGGGGCGTTTGCCGCATGGCGGCAATCACGCGTTCGTCAACGATGCCGCGCCGCCGAAGCTGTTTTTCAACCATGTTCTCCCGGGCTTTTGTATAGGAATCCGGACTGCTCATTTGGCTATCCGGGTCTCGCGAAGCTTTGTCAGCAATCCGTGGGCCGTATGGTCCACGGTGAGCGGAGTAATGGAAATCAATCCTAAAGAAATTGTTTCAACGTCGGTGTTGGGGAATTTCTGCGTGGTTTTGCCCTGCCCTCCGATCCAGTAATACTCCATGCCACGCGGATCGACGTTTTTCACGACCTCGTCTTCATAGACGCGCTGTCCCAACTGAGTGAAGCGATAATCCGGGCAGTTGGCGCCTTTTGACGCTTCGGGAATGTTGACGTTAAGAAACTCCCTTTCGGGAAGGTTGTTTTCGGAAACGAAGGCAACCAGGCGCGCCGCGAATTCAGCGCAAAGGGCGAAGTTGTGCGTTTGCCCGGCGGCGCTCGATATCGCGAAGGATTGTACGCCGTGCATGGCGGCTTCCCGCGCTCCGGCGACGGTTCCGGAATAAAAAACGTCGTCGCCGACATTGGCGCCCCGGTTGATTCCGGAAATTACCAATGAGGGCATTTCGTCTTTCATGATTCTTGTCAATGCGATAAAGACCGCGTCGGCGGGGGTTCCGTCCACGGAGAAAACATGATTTTCGATTTTCTTGAAACGTATGGGATTTCTCAGCGTCAAGGCGTGGGAGACGGCGCTGCGCTCCCTGTCCGGCGCGACGATGGTCACATCCGACATGGACTGGAGCCTGTTGCGCAGAGCTTGCAATCCCGGGGCATTGACTCCGTCGTCATTCGTCAGAAGAATCCTCAAGTATTTGAACCTCGACTTTCATACCGGCCTGATTATATTTGCGGCAACGGCCTGTCCAAGGGGCGAATTTAGCGGCGCTCGTCCTGCTCGTCAATCGAAGCCGGCCGATATATTTTCTTTAATGAGCTTTCTGCTTGGTTGTCAGCCGAGTCAAATAACGAGCACTCGCGCCGCCGCCTTGCCGCGTCGGTCTTTTGGAATATAATGAAGGAAGGACAATGCAGGAAATACGAATAACTTATAAATAAGGCGCCTTACGGCCAGAAAGAACCGGCTTAAGACATGACGCAATCAAACCGCGATAAAACGATCCTGGTTGTGGCGGCGCATCCCGACGACGAGGTTCTCGGATGCGGGGCGACCGTCGCACTGCGCGTGAAGCTGGGCTGCGCCGCGTATTGTCTGATATGCGCGACGGGGATCGCTTCACGTTACGCCGGCGGCGACGATCCGAAAATCAAAGATGAGATTGCAGCGCTGCGCAAGGATATGTCCCAGGTGTCCGGCGTCATCGGATTTTCCGATATCGAGGCGTTGGATTTTCCCGACAACAGACTGGACACCGTCTCCCGTCAGGATATCGCCGACGAAATCAAAAAAAGAGTCGAAAGGATCAGGCCGGATGTTATCTATACGCATCATCCGGGAGATTATAACTGGGATCACGGCCGCGTTTTCGACGCCGTGATGATGGCCGCAAGGCACAGCCCCGGCGAATACGCCCCTTCCCGCATTTACTGCTTCGAGGTTCCGTCGGCGACGGAACGGGCGAGACGTCATCCGGCGTCCGCTTTTTGCCCCAACACTTTCGTCGATGTTCATGCGACCATCGACGCAAAGAAATTGGCGATGAAACACTACCAAAGCGAATGCAGGCCCTACCCCCATCCGCGAAGCAACGAGGGCATCGAGTACTGGGCGCGAAAACGCGGCCTGGAAGTGGGACTGGAATACGCCGAGGCTTTTGAACTGGTGCGCAGCGTCGAGTAAATAAACATGGCGAGGATCATCATCATCGGCGGCATCGAAAGCACGTACGCCAACGCGCAGCTTCTTCACGAGATCGGGCAGGAAATTCTCATGTTCTACACGCGCGGCGAATCCTCCCCCGGCTGGGAAGGCGTGGCGATGATTGAAGAATCCCGTTTTCCCTTCGCGCAAAATGCGCCGAAAACCGTAGTGCAAACCGACATCAACGACCATGTCGATGAAATGCGCGCCCTGAAACCGGATTTTATCTATTCTCTGGGATGGCAGCAGATTTACAGGCGTCCGCTTCTCGATATCTGCCCGGTGATCGGCATCCACGAAAGCCTGCTTCCCGAAGGCGCCGGCGCCGTTCCGATAGCCAACGCCATTTTGCATGACCGCCCGGCGACCGGAGTGACGCTTTTCGAGCTTGACGGCGGCATGGACACGGGCCCCATCATCGGCCAGCTTCGCGGACTGCTGGACCCGCGAAAAGCCAACGCGACGCAGTTATACGAAGAAGCCATGGCGCTGGAGGCAAAACTGCTAAAGGCTTTTGTGCCTTTTCTGGATGCGGGAATCGCCCCGAGGATCCCGCAGGATTTTACAAAAAGAACATCCTACGAAAAGATTGATTGGGATATCTGGCCCAAGGAAAAAATCGACCGCGTGAGAGTTTATCCATATGCCTGAGAATCAATATAGTTTCGAACTGGCCCGGCCGATTGAGCGAGACGCCAAACTCGTGATGACGTGGCGCAACGATCCCGGCACTCTGCAAATGTTCTATCATCGCGAACCCAAGGTTTGGGAATCGTTTTTCCGCGAATTCCTGGATAGCTATTTCAATGACCCGAATCTTCCGCCCGTGTTCGCTTTGGATAACGGAAAACGCGTCGCCTTTTTGCGTTTTCTGCCTGTTCCTTCGCTGTACGGGCGACTGCGCGCCGCCTGCGATATTTCCATCAACGTCGATCCGGCTTTGCGTAATCGAGGCATCGGCAGCGCGGTCATCGAGGCTTCCAAAAGTTTCCTGCGTGACCGGGGCGTCGACGATCTGTACGCCGAAGTCCGCGTGGAAAATGAAGGTTCTCGCAAAGCCTTTATAAAAGCCGGTTTCGCGCCCTTGGGCGAATGCGAAAAGCTCATAGAGGACACGGGCGAAAAGTGCCGCATTTGCAGGTTCCACGCCGCGCTGACAAAAAGATTCCTGAAAGAAGACGGCGTTTTTATCATAGCCGAAGCCGGATCCAACTGGCGCATGGGCGGTTTGAAGCGCGATTCGGCCATGGCGAAGGCCCTGATTGACGTGGCGGCCGAAAGCCGAGCCGACGCGGTCAAGTTTCAGACATACCGGCCTGAAACAACGTACGCGCAGGGCGCCGGCGAGAGCGAATACCTGGCCGAGGCGGGATACCGGCAGGACATTCATGAAATCTTCGCCGATCTGGCCATGCCCTATGAGATGATTCCGGAACTGGCCGCGTACTGCGCCGAAAAAGGGATCGAATTCATGTCCACTCCTTTCTCCACGCAGGATTTTGCCGCCATCGATCCATTCGTAAAGATTCACAAAATTGCTTCCTATGAATTATCGCATGTGCGTCTGCTGGAAGCCGCGGCGAAATCGGGCAAGCCGTTGATTCTTTCCACCGGCGCGTGTGCGGGAAAGGATATTGCGTGGGCGGTCAATGCCTACATTGCCGCCGGCGGCGATGAACTATGCCTGATGCAATGCACGGCCAAGTACCCTGCCCCCTCGTCGACCATGAATCTCAAAACTCTGCCATGGCTGAAATCGAGATTCGGCGTGTGCGTGGGGCTTTCGGATCATAGCCGTCACCCGACCTTTGCCCCGCTGGCCGCCGTGGGCATGGGCGCGCGCGTTATCGAAAAGCATTTCACCTTGGACAACCGGCTTCCCGGTCCCGATCACGCATTCGCCGTGTTGCCCGGCGAACTCAAGGAAATGGTCGAAGGTGTTCGTGAAGTCGAAAAAATGCTCGGCGACGGCGTGAAGGAAATCAAGGAAGCGGAAAAAGAACTGGCGGATTTTGCCCGGCGAGCCCTGCAGGCCACAGCCGATATTCAAAAAGGCGATGTATTTGCCGAAGGTCAAAACTTCGACATCCTGCGTCCGGGGAAAAGAAAACCGGGCGCGCATCCGCGCCATATTCATTCCGTTCAGGGCAAACGCGCCGCCCGGGATATTCCCGCCGGAGACGGAATCCGGCCGGGCGATTGGGAAGAATAAAGTGGGGCTTAAAGCATTACTGCTTGATATGGACGGGACTTTGGCCGACAGCATTCCCGCCCTGCGCCTCGCCTATGACAATTTCCTCGGGCATTTCGGCGCCGTCGGCTCGACCGGGGAGTTCGACCGCCTCAACGGGCCGTCGCTTCGCGAGATTATCACCGAATTAAAGGCCGCGCACGGATTGGAAGCGGACCGCCCGGAACTGACGAAAATCTATATCGATAAAATCAACGAAGTTTACCCGGAAATGGCCAGACCCTATCGAAACGTCGTCGAACTTCTGGAATACGCCGGGCGAAAAGGATGGCTCATAGCCCTTGTCACATCGGCCAACGGGGATATCGCCCGCGAGTTTATCGCACGGAACGAATTGGATCGTTATTTTAATGCCGTTGTGACAGCGAGCGATGTCGAGCGCACGAAACCGAATCCGGAAATTTATTACAAGGCCCTTGAAAATTTGGGGATTAATGCAGAAGAAGCCGTTGCCGTGGAAGATTCGATTTCCGGCGTCACAGCCGCTACGTCCGCGGGCATTGAAACAATAGCACTGGACCGGAACGGAACATTGAGCCCGATAGAAAATTCAAAAGTTTTATGCCGCCTGGATAATTTGAAAATGGTCCTGCAATTTTTAAAGGATAATTCCTCATGATCCCGGGCGTAAGTGTGTATCCCATGGACGAAAATTTGCGGTTGGTCCGTGATCCGGCGCCTTTTTCACTTCCGGAAAATAGCGGAAAGCATGTCGATGAAATTTGGCGGGAAGAAAAATCGAGGCGCGGACGGCATATTTACAATGCGCCTATTCTTACCATGGTCCAAAGGCGAAAAAGCCTCATTCACAGCCGCTTCGTGCAGTACAAGGAGTACATCGCTTTGCGCCGGCGTCCGGATTTGTTCGGCGGCTTCGAGATTTTTACGCTGGGCGTCAGCGGCCTTGTTTTAAGCGACGACAGCGCGTTTTTCGCCAGGCGGGCGGACCACGTCACCGGCTACGCGGGTTATTACGAACTGATTCCCTCCGGCGGAATCGACGATCGATTTCTCGATGCCGACGGCCGTATCGATTATATACGCCAGTTGCTGGCGGAGTTGAAGGAAGAAACGGGCATCGATGAAACGCACGTTGAAAAAACCAAAGCCCTGGCTCTTATATACGACGACGTAGACCGTTCTTATGACTTATGCGTCGAGTGCGTTCTGGCCGTTTCTACCGGCGAAGCCCTGGAAATCATTCGGGCCTGTTCCCAAAACGAATACGAACCCCCTATCGCCGTAAGCTTCGACGATATCGGTTCATTTGTCGGCGATAAAAAGAAAAACGTCGTTCCCACGTCCCTCGCCCTGCTTGAATTGCGCGGGTTATTGTCACGCTCGTAAGCGGTCAACGAATGGAAATATATAAAAAACCGATAATTTCCTTTTTGGTCATCGCAGCGATAGCGATTGCGGCCTACTCGCCGTCGCTTCAAGGCGATTTTATCTGGGACGACCACGCTCTCATTTTATCCGACGCGCAGATACGATCCTTTCGCAACATCGGCGCCGTTTTCGCGCGGGATTTTTTCGCCCGGGGGCAGGATGATTTCAAGTACGGGTATTATCGACCGGTCATCACGCTGAGTTACATGGCGGACAAAGCCCTGTTCGGCGAAAATGCGACCGGCTTTCGTGTCATGAATCTATTATGGCACTTGCTGTGCGTGCTTCTTTTTTATGGGCTGCTGATAAAAATATTTCCGTCGCATGGCCTGTTGAATGCGTCGCTGGCCCTTGTTTTCGCCGTTCATCCCACGCACGCCGAAAACGTCGCCTGGATTTCCGGCAGGACGGATCTGATTTGCGTGGCGTTTGCACTGACTTCCGCGCATCCGTGGCTGATTTATTTGGGCAAAAACACGGCGTTGTTTTCGCCGCCCGCAACGAAAAAGATATCCCGCAAGAAACCTGTCGAAGCAACGCAAAAAAAGGGATTCGTATTTCTTGCGTTTTCATATGCGTCTTTTATGATTTGCCTTTTATCCAAGGAAACGGGAATCGTTATTCCCTTTTTTATGATGGCTCTGGCCTGGATTTTCCTGCCTGATGCACGCGGTAAGAAAATCCGAAAGCTTTGGCCGGAATTGGCGGGATATTTTTTCGTCGTCGCACTTGACATCGGTTTGCGCGCATGGGTCGGCCGAGTCCCCTTCTACGGATCATCGTCGCATCATTCCGTTTTCAAAGCCGCCGCAACGTTTCCTTCGGCCTTTGCCCTGTACTTACAAAAACTCATCGCGCCGGTTCACAGCGCGGCTTATATCGTCTGGCCTTACGCGAATCATCCATTCACGAAATGCGGCGCTTTGGGACTTATGATTTTGATCCTTGCGGTTATTTTCATCGTCTCCAAAAGAAAAACCATGCCGGCGGCGACCGCGGCGGTCTTTATTTTTCTTGTCGGTTTCGGTCCGCTAGCGAATCTCATCCCCATCGGCGGCCCGTCGGATATGGGATTTGTCGTCGCCGAAAGGTTTTTGTATCTGCCGTCGCTTTTCGCCGCCCTGATTGTTGCGACGCTTTTTTCCGACCATGAAAATTCCGGACCGAAACCGGGCGGAATCAAAGCGATGTCAATGGCATTATGCGCCCTTTCGCTTTTTTACGGCATACAAACGGCGCGGGCTTCGATGATCTGGAGAAATGAAGCTTCCGTATATGAAAACGCTCTCAAGCGCTATCCGGACGCTCCCATGCTCTGGACCAACCTCGGCGCTTATTATCGGGAGCGCGGCGACATCGACATGGCGCTTGACGCCTTGCGCAAGGCCGAATCCATCAATGATCGCCTGCATAGCGCCGACCCCGTGGCCATATACAACAATATGGGAACGGCGCTCGCGTCCGATGGAAAGCCGGATGAAGCGCTGGTCTACTTTAATAGAGCCGTAAAAAGCGGCGGGCGGACCGATCAGGCGTACTTCAACAAGGCGGAAGCCCTCAGGCTCCTCGGCCGGGGAAAAGAAGCCTTGGATGCCTATGACCGCGGTATCGAGAAAAACGGCGAAGAGATTAATCCGCACATCAGGCGCGGGCAGCTTCGGCTGGCTTTCGGGCAATATGACGGAGCTATCAAGGATCTCAAATTCGTTTTGGATAAGGACAAGGAAAACGCGCAGGCCATGGCCGCTCTGGGCCTTAGCTATAGGAGCAAGGGTGATAACGGCCGGGCGTTGCCGATGCTGCGCAAAGCCGTGGCGCACGGTGCGGAGGATTTCGACGTTTTGATGGCTTTGGGGGGCGCCGAAGGCCAAGCGGGAAGATTTGCCGAGGCTTTAAGGGCATTCGAGCGAGCCCAAAAACAAAGGCCGGATTCCGTCGAAGCTGTTACGGCCTCGTCCGCGGCGCTTTTTCGGCTGGGGAACAAGGAAAAAGCCGGGGATTTATTATCGGAAGCGCTTGCGAAACATCCTGAAAATATCGACATCCTGATTCATCTCATGCATTGGCGCTACGAGATGAAAAATAAGGGTGAGCTCGAAAAACTCCTGCAGCGCGCGGAAAGGGTCGATCCCGATAATCCGGTCGTGAAAAAGTATCGCTCTATCCTGAAATAAGGTTCATCCGGGATGACCGTTCTTTAACACCCACCCTTAGCGGCAGTGAATTTTTCAAGGTTCGATACCGGGCGCACCAAAGAAAGGGGAGGATTTGCATCCTCCCCTTTTTTTAGCGAATTTTAGTGACTGGGATTAATTACGATAGCGAATCATGTACTGGCCGTAGTCCAAAGTCGACCAGGTGCATGGGAGATAGTAGCAGCTCTTGGAAATGCTGTTTTCATCATACTCCACGCTGTAATCGTTGCCCAGGAACGGAGATTCGTTATTGTGCCAAATCATGCCGATCAGGAAATCACCTTCATTGATGTCGTCGAATTTGGCGGTCGTGTCGTAGTCGTAGAAAGCCCCGTCGGTCCAGATCGGCGGAACCGTGGTCTGAACACCGCTGCTCCAGAGCTGTGTGGCGTCGGAAGGATCGGCGCCGTCTGCGTCATGATAAACAACGACTTCATAATTGCTCGTATAGCCGCTCAGGGTTGACAGCCAGACACTGACTTGAGAAACATTCGCCGGATACTCATCCGGTGTGAAGCGTTTCAAGTACATGCTGCCTTCACCCCATGGCATCAATCCATTTTCGGCGGTGCCGTCGTCCGTGAAGACTTGATCGGTGGCCAGAGTCGTTAAAGTCGATGTATCGCTGTTCGCGCCATCGGTAACTTCAACGGTCACCGCGTCCGTATCTTCATAGGAGGCGCCTGCGTCAACGGTGACGGTAACGTCGAAAGTTCCAATGTCGACGTTGGCTACAGTGATATCCGCGGGACAAACGGTCGTCCAGGCGTTGCCGGTGCAGTTGATGGTGAATGTCGCTTCAGCGCCCGTCAGGTTAAGAACGGTCATCTCATAAGTCACCTCGTCGCCGAGGTCGCCATGATCGTTGCCCTCATCCGGCGTGAGGTCGACAAAGGCGACATCGGGATAGCTGAAACGAACGGCGAAGTCGGTCGTGCGGCTGGTCGTGACGACGGGACTGTCGCAATAAGCGCTCAAATATTCACCCGTACCCACGCCGCGAATGGCCATATTGCTCATCGCAGCGTCGAAACCGTCTTTCACGTATACGACGATATCGTTGGTGCCTTCTTCCAGGACGACCTGGAACGTCGCCACATCGCCTTCATCGTCATAAGAGGGAACCGCATCCCACTGCGTGATGAACTTGCGGTTCGGAGCGTCGCCGACGGTCTTGTAGTAGATGACGCCCATGGAAGAGGCGTTGATATCCGTCCAATAACCGGCGTAACTGTAAATGTAGCCGCCGCTGCAATCAACGCCGAAGTACGTCGTGCCGTCCCAACTCAGGTGGCCGTTGGTGGAAATTTGAACGGGGGAACCTTTGGCCACCATGCCGTAGAAAGAGAAGTTGAATCCAATATCAATCGCATCACTAACAAGGTCGTCGCCCGCGGGACCCAGGTTTCCATCGGAAATGTCTTCCCAGACGAAAGGTTCGGCCATGCTGCTCCAAGTGTATCCGAAGGCATCGGGTCCGCCCTCGCCGGGATCAGGATTGTCGTCATCCACGTCGTCGTCGACGTCATCGTCCACGTCGTCATCCACGTCGTCATCCACGTCGTCGTCCACATCGTCGTCCACGTCGTCATCGACGTCGTCGTCGACATCGTCATCGACATCATCGTTCACGTCGTCGTCCACATCATCGTCGCCCGTATCATCGTCTCCCATGTCGTCATCGACGTCCGCATCGTCGTTGTCGTCATCGTCGTCATCGCCGCAAGCGAGGGAAAAGCACATCGCTCCCGACAACAGCAGCAAAAAGAAAAGTTTTAGAAATTTACTCATCTAGTTCTCTCTCCTTTCTTACCGAAAACTCGGCATTAGACAGATTTGGTCACCTCTCCGTGACTTCTTTGCTTTTTAAAAGCGCTTGAACGATTGATTATATCGCTCTAATGAAGGGTGTCAATTGAAAAAGGGATTTATCGCGAAGCCAATATTGATATATCGACTTATATGATTCTTACAGGCAGCCGCAGCCGCCCTCATCGTTGTCATCGTCATCGGATTCGGGCGCATCGTCGTCGATTTCATCGCCATCGTCGAGATCCTCATCCAGATCATCGTTTACGTCGTCATTTAAGTCGTCGTCGGAATCGTCATCGATATCGTCGTTGATATCATCGTCTGCGTCATCATCCACGGGAATTTCAAAAGAATCATGCGTCAGTGTTCCATATTGGAAGGGATCGAGATGCCCCCCGCTTTCCGAAAGGCCGAGCCAGTCCGCCAGGAAGCCGCTCGTTTGATTTTCAAAATAGAACCAGCATGGCAACGTTCCTTTGCCGGGTTCGGCAAAGAAAAAGTTGTCGACATCCATGGCGATTTCGTGGATTGCGTAATCCCGGTATGGGCTGGAGGCGTATTGAAGTCCGCCGACGGTGATCGGGTCGCCGTATTGGGGGTGGTCCCAGATTTCCGTGATGGAACGAAAAAGAACCCGATTTTCCCCATTTTCATTGATAAACCAATAATTTCCGTCACTTTCATCGGCATCCCAAGCGTCGCCTTCGGGATCGAAATAGAATCCAAGCTGGCCGGCGTCGCCCGCCTTGTAGGTGAAATCCTCCACAAGCCAGTAAAGAACGCCGTTAAAATAGTAGAAATGGGCCAGCACGTTTTGATTGTTGTCAACGCGGAAAGCTTCCGCCAGGTTGTACTCGCCTTCTTCCGGCAAACCGTCGACGACGGGTTGCGCGTTGAGATCGCCGACATCGATGTTGAGGCCGCTGAAATCCTCTTGAAAAACCGTCGTAAAGGGAAAATCGAGGTCCAGGTCGCCGGACACTTGCAGACTCGCCAGGTCTCTCGATCCGTTTTGCCGGCGGTCTGCCGGAGCTTCGATAGATAATTGAAGCGTCCGAAGTTCGCCTGAAGGAATGGAATCGGAATCGGTATCCAGAATGACGACCCAGTCGGAACCGCTGACCTGTGCGTTATAATCCAGGCTTTCGGAGCCACCGTTGTAAATATCCACGAAATAGACGGCCTGGGGATTTTCGGAATTGACGATTCGCGCGGAAAATCGCGGCTGTGCGATGATCTCGCCGATAGCATCCGGGTGAATAAATCGCCATGCCTTCTCCGGGGCGTTTACCGGCGCCGCGCAATCGGCGCTGAGATACTCACCGTCCTGAAAGCCTTTTATTGAAAGATTCGATTTCTTACTCGTGCTTTCAAAAGGGTCCTGAATTCTGACAATCAGGTCGTTTGAACCTTCTTCCAGGACGATCTGGAATGTCGCAAGATCCTGATCGTTATCCAGAATCGGCACGCCGTCATATTGCACGATAAAACGCCGGTCGCCTTCTTCTCCCACACTTTTGTGATAAATGGCGCCGGTCGACGACGCATTGATATCCGTCCACAGGCCGGCATAATTCTTAAGCTCTATTGCGCCTTCGTCACAGCCGACATCCCAGGACGTTTCGTTTCCGAAAGAAATGTGCCCGTTCGTGGCTATGCGCAGTTTTGTGTATATCCGCCCGTAAAAAACAAAAGCGAAACCCGGTTCGACCGCTTCGCCGAGGATGTCGTCGCCGCTCGGTCCCAATGAACCATCGGAAATATCTTCCCATGTATAGGTTTCGGCGTCGTCCCAGGTATATCCGTATGAGTCCGGCCCACCGGTATCGGCCGAGGTCGGAATCGTCAGCGAAAGCACGAAAACAAGGTTCATGAAAACCGCGGCTATGATTTTGTTCATGGTGTCGGCCCTTTTTAATCGCCTTGGACTGCAATTCTTAGGTGAAAATAACACAAGGGTCCAGTCGGTTACACCGTTGACACTCCCAATAGGGTTTTTTAAGGTTGAGTGGTCGATTCCGTGGAGAAATTTTTGCCGATTCAAGTTCAGTTCTTTTCATCTCTTCGCGCGGCCGCGGACACGCAGGGCGTAATGATCGAAGCGAGGGATGTCGGGGAAGCTGTAAAAGCATTGAAAAAGATGTTTCGGCAAAATATGGAATTCATCAGGCTGCTTAAAATATCCAACGTTATTTTAAACGGTCAAAACATCCTGTTTCTCCGAGGCGCTAAAACAAAACTTAAGGACGGCGACAGGCTGGCCTTTTTTACGCCGCTCGGCGGCGGATGATCTTATTTGAAATTGCAAGGAGTTGGGAATGTCAAGCAAATACGGCGGATATATGGGGGAAACGCTTTGGATCGATCTTGGGAAAGGCGAATCTTCTTCATATGACATTTCGGATGCCGACAGGGAGCTTTTCATCGGCAACAAAGGTTTGGCGGCGAAAATTCTCTGGGACAATCTGAAACCCGGCATCGATCCTTTGGGCGCAGAGAACCTGCTGGTCGTCACTACGGCGCCGCTGACGGGAACAGGCGCGCCCTGCTCCAGCCGTTTCAATGTTTCCACAAAAAGTCCGCTGACCGGCGGCATCACGTCGTCCAATTCCGGCGGAAAATTCGGAGTCCATCTCAAACGAGCCGGATTCGATGCGTTGATACTCGCCGGGAAATCCAGCAAGCCCGTTTATATCGAAGTCAACGACGGGCAGACGACATTTCACGACGCGGCGGATATCTGGGGGCTCGACACGGAAGCCGCGCAGGAAAAGCTTCGTGAAAAACACGGCAAAAAAGCCAGCGTGATGGTCATCGGTCCCGCCGGGGAAAATCTCGTGCGTTTCGCGTGCATTATGAACGAGGAAAGAGCGCACGGCCGCGGCGGCGTCGGCGCCGTCATGGGCAGCAAAAATGTCAAAGCCATGGTTGCCATCGGCGACAAAAAAGCTCCCGTCGCCGAGCCGGAAAGTTATAAGGCCGCTAAAAAAGCCTGGTCGAAACTTCTAAGGAATCACCCGGTGACCGGCGATGTTCTGCCCAAATACGGCACGCTTAATCTTCTCGCCAAAGCCAATGAATTATCGGTTTTGCCCACGAGGAATTTCAACGAGGGGCATTACGATAAAGCCGGTGATATCGATGCGGAAGCTCTGGCGACGAAATACAACGTGAAAAATGACGGGTGCTTCTCATGTCCCATTCGCTGCGGGCGCATCGTCGAGATCGACGGCAAACAGGTCAAGGGACCCGAGTTCGAGACCGTCGGGCTTTTCGGTTCGAGCCTGTGCAACAACGATCTGTGGAAAATTTGCGAATGGAATTACCTGATGGACAAGCTCGGAATGGATACGATCAGCGCCGGCAGCACGATCTGTTGCGCCGCCGAGTTGACGCAGCAGGGCTTGATGAAATCCGACATTAAGTGGGGCCAGACGAAAGGCATCGATGAGCTCCTGGTTAAAATCGCCAACAGAGAAGGTCTGGGAGACGAACTGGCGGAAGGCGCCATGCGACTGGCGGAAAAATACGGCGCGCCCCAGTACGCCATGCACGCCAAAGGAATGGAGCTTGCGGCTTACGAACCGCGCCGCTCCGTCGGCATGGGGCTGGGATACGCTACGGCAAACCGCGGAGGCTGCCACCTCAATTCGGGTTATCTGATTTATTTCGAAAATCTCGGGCCGGTCAACATCGATCCCCTTTCGACGATGGGGAAAACGGGATTGTTGATTTTTCAGCAAAATGCGCTGGAAGCCATCAGCACCGTCGGCTCATGCATTTTCACCAGCTACGCCATCATTCCCGGCATCGCCAACAGCCTCAGTCCGTACGGAGCGCTGGCCAAAACGCTGGATGTGGTGATGCGCGGGACCGGCGATATGATGGGAATGTTGTTCAAGCTGCCTCCGGGCGCCGTTCCCTTTCATCTGCCGGTCATCCCGCACTCGAAATCCGTGGCCAAGCTGACGGGGATGAAATTCGGCGCCGGCGCCTTCCTCGCCGCGGGCAACCGGTCATACAACATGGAAAGGCTGTTTAACGTACGCGAGGGACTCGTGGAAAACACCCTTCCCGAACGCCTGACGGATGTCCCGCAGGATCCCGACGACCCCAGGACGAAGGTTCCCGTCGATGAAATGCTGCCGAAGTATTACAAGGCCCGGGGGTGGGACGAGCGCGGAATCCCGACCGAAAGGACGCTGCGTTTTTTGGGAATGGACTTCGCCCTCGACGCCGTGGCGAAAATCACGGGCGACGTCCGATCCATGCAGGATGCTTTCGATAAAAACCGTAAAGCTTATGAAGAAAATCAGGTAAAAAAGCCCCAAAAGACGGTTAAAGCGAAAACGAAAAAGAAGAAATAAGATCAAATTGCCCCGGGGTATGGAGTCCTGGGTGTATTCTTAAAAACGATGTCATTGCCGTAATGGATTGACCTGTCTATCCGTGATAGACTGCGCGAGCGTTTGTGAGAAGAAATATCGACAATACGGGAAACATTGATGAATCATAAGATTAAAGTACACAATCCGGCCACTGATGAAGTTATCGGAGAGATTCAGGCCCTCGATGTCGGCGAAGGCGTCAAGGCGATCGAACGCGCAAAGAAGGCTCAGGCCAAATGGGGCCAAAAGAGCCTGGGACAAAGGATCAAAGTCCTTCAGCGTTTCAAAAAAGCGCTCATGGAAAAAGCCGATGAGTTCAGCCGCGCCATCTCTACGGAAAACGGCAAGCCGCTCATGGAATCCATGATTACCGAAGTGCTGCCCACCGTGGATATCACGGATTATTTCTGCTCGAAGGCTCCCGGGATTCTGGCCAAAAAGCCGATTGCCATGCGCATGATGAAATACCGAAAAAGTTATATTCATTACAAACCGCGCGGCGTCGTTTATATTATCAGCCCCTGGAATTTTCCCTTTGTCATTCCCACGGGTGAAGTCGTCATGGCTTTGATCGCGGGCAATGCCGTGATCCAAAAGCCCGCCAGTCTGACGCCCATGATCGCCTTAAAGGCCAGGGATTTGATGGTGGAAAACGGCCTGGATCCGGATTTATTTCAGGTTTTGCCCATGAAGGGCGAGCATGCTTTTAAGCTCATCGGTTCGGGCGTCGATTACGTCAATTTCACGGGATCCGTCGCCACGGGAGAAAAGGTATCCGCGGAATGCGGAAAGCATCTGATCCCCTGCACCATGGAACTCGGCGGCAAGGATGCGGCGATTGTCTGCGAGGATGTGAGCATCGATCATGCCGCCAAGTATCTCGTTTGGGGCGCGTTCGCCAATGCCGGGCAGGTATGCGCCTCCGTCGAGCGCGTATACGTGCACGAGAAAATTTACAATCAGTTCGTCGATAAAGTCGTGTCTATCGTCAAGGAGTTGAAGATCGGCGATCCGTTCGCCGACGGCGTTTCCATCGGACCGATGAAGGATCCTCATCAATTGAAGATCGTCCAGCAACATGTGGAGAACGCCCGGGAAAACGGCGCGACGGTATTGACGGGCGGTTATAAAATCGACGGTCCGGGCCAGTTTTATGCGCCGACTATCCTCGTGGACGTGGACGAAGATATGGAATGCGTGAAAGAAGAGACGTTCGGCCCGACAATGCCGATTATGAAATACTCGGATATCGACGACGCCGTTCAGCGCGCGAATGATTCGCCATTCGGCCTAAACGCCTATGTTTTCACGGCCGATCGTTACAGGGGCCAGAGGATCGCGGAAAAGCTCCAGGCAGGAACGGTCATGGTCAACGCCGCGCTGATGACATATGGTCTGCCGGAAACACCCTGGGGAGGCGTCAAGAAAAGCGGCGTTGGGAGAGTGCACGGCGACGACGGACTGCGCGATTTATGCATTCCTTCGCACGTCAACTACGATTTGCCGTTTGAAATTTCATGGAATCCTTTCCTGTATCCCTATTCGCACAGAAAATACAAGGCGTTTCTCAATTCACTAAAAGCCTTTTGGGGACAGGGATTCTCGGACAAACTGAGCGGCATTCGGGGCCTTTTCAAATAAAATAAGGTTCTTCTTCATTTCATGATGAAGTACGGTAATCCTCGAAGAACCGAAAAAAAACCGGGATTGTTTCAATCCCGGTTTTCATCAATTCACCGTTTCTTTTTAGAACACGTAGCCGATTCTCACGAATGTGCTAAGCGGCATACGCGTGGAATCAGTGCTGAATTCGTGATCATTGCCATCATCTTCAGTGAAATCCTTGGAGAAGGTTTCGCCGAAGAACTGATCGACGCGGGCGCCGGCGCCGACCATTAAGTGCTCGCTCGGAAAGAAGTCGATGCCCGCGGAGGCGGCGGCGTAAAAAGGAATCCCTTCAGCCTCGTAATCCTCGCCGAGAAAAGTCAGTTCCTCGAATGCGGCTCCGGCGTTAACCTGCAGGAAAGGACGCACCGGGGCCTTATGGAGATACAAACCGGCGAAACCACCGACTTGCGTCGACCTGATGTTGTATTCGTGCCGTGTTTCTTCACCCGTGTCGCCCAGGCCGCTGTCGAGCAGGCTGCCGTCGCTTTCCGTCGATTTCAGCTCTCCTTCAATGGCGCCTAAAAATACCTGATGACCGAATTCGAATCCGAAATAGAGGTAGGCTGGAGTGATATAGGTCAGGTTGAAATAGACACCCAGCGATTCGTTGACGTCGAAATCGGTTTCGTCCATCTCCAGTGTTTCGCTGCCGCCCGTTCGCGTCGTAATCTTGTCTTCCCAGGTGATTTCCTCCTCGATGTTCAGGATATGCGCGCGGGGTGAGAATGAAATGACAAAACCTGAATTCACGGGATCGCCGTCGTCAGCGTATGCAAAACCGGCCATAATGGTCAGTGAAATGGCGATGATACTTATTGGCAACCAGAATTTTTTCGGCATCGATTCCTCCGATGGTTTAAACGCTGGCGATTTTATGGTTCAGGTGTCGGGTTGTCAATGCGCAATTCTGTGAGCCAAATCTACAATATAGCGAAATTTCTCAAGAAATTTTCTTCTCCTCGATTCCGAAACCGCCGCCGCCCGGCGTCTTGATGACGATTTTTTGCCCCGGATCGACTTTGACGCACGCGGTGGAGCCCAGTTGCATTTCGCTTCCCTTTTCATCGATCAAAAGGTTTATACCGGGCATTCCGTTTTTTCCGCCCTCCAAACCGTATGGCGCTTTCGTGCGCCTTTGGGAGATAATATTAATTTGGCATTTTTCTTGAAACTCGAATTCACGGCGGACGCCGTTGCCGCCGCAAAAACGCCCTTTTCCGCCGGAATCGCGCCGGATGCTGAAATCTTTCAGCAGCACCCATGGGAATCGGTATTCCAGGACTTCCGGATCGGTAATGCGCGTGTTTGTCATATGCGTGTGCACCGCCGACGCCCCGTCGCATCCTTCCTTCGCTCCGGCGCCTCCGGCGATGGTTTCGTAGTACTGGTCTCCGGCTTGGTCGGAGCGTCCGAAAAGGAAATTGTTCATGGTTCCCTGCGACGCAGCCGCGATTCCCAAAGCGCCATACAGAACGTCGACGATCCTCTGCGAAGTCTCCACGTTGCCCGCGGATACGGCCGCATCCGGGGCCGGATTCAGCATGCATCCGCGTGGAATGATGATTTCGATGGGTTCGAGGCATCCTTCATTCAGGGGAATATCGGTGTCGATCATGGTGCGGAAAACATAAATGACGGCGGCCTTCGTCACGGCGACGGGAGCGTTGAAGTTGTCGGATTTTTGCCGGCTCGTGCCCGAAAAATCTAAAACCGCCCGTTTTTCACCGGTTTCTCCCGAACGTCTTCGAATCGTGACGCGCACGCATAGTTTCGCTCCGTCGTCCATTTGGTCGCAAAATTCGGACTCGAAAACTTCCCGGCCGTCAAGGAAATCATCGAGAGACTTTTCCATGGCTTCCGCGGCGTTTCGTTGCATATGACCCATATAAGCTTGCGTAACGGCCATACCGTATTTATCCACAAGCGACAGCAATTCCTTCGATCCGAAATTATTTGCGGCGATTTGCGCCCGCAGATCGGCCAGGCGTTCCGGGATGTTGCGCGCGGGCCACGGCCCCGATGCAAGCGCCCGCCGGACCCCATTTTCAAGAAATACGCCGTAGCGAACGATCAGCATATTGCTGATCATGACGCCTTCCTCGCGCAGTGTTTTAGCCTCCGGCGACATGGAGCCGGGCCACTTGCCGCCGATGTCCGCATGATGACCGCGATTCGCGACGAAAAACAGCAACCGGCCCTGATCGTTGAAAATGGGGGAAACAACCGTCAGATCGGGAAGATGCGATCCTCCCGCGGCCGGATCGTTCGATAAATATACGTCCCCCGGGCGCATGCTTTGCCCGTGTTCGGCCGATACGGAACGCACCGTGTCGCCCATGGCGCCCAAATGAACCGGGATGTGCGGCGCGTTGGCCGCCAGATTCCCGAGGTTGTCGAATACGGCGCAGGAAAAATCCAGGCGCTCCTTGATATTGGTTGAAAACGCCGTTTTTTTAAGCGTCAGACCCATTTGCTTGGCGATGCTGGTGAACAGATTATTGAAAACTTCCAGCATCACCGGATCGCGCCTTGTCGATGATTGTTCAACTCTTGGCCTTGTCAGGCTCATTACGATGTGGCCGTTGGAATTGATCCTGGCCGTGAAGCCGGGCTCGACAAGGGTTGTCGCGTGATCTTCGACGATAACCGCCGGACCGGATACGCGATCTCCGCCACGCAGGCTGTTTCTTTCAAAAACAGGCGTATCCATCGGACCGCCTGTAAACCACGCCTTTATCAACTGAATCGGCGACGGATTTTTCGACGGCGCGTGCGATGATTGTTTTTCATCCATGGCGTCTTGCAATGATGCGTAGGCGATGACTTCAACGCGCAATGCGACGGTTTCGAGCTTGACGTCATCGGCGACGAAGCCGAAGCGATTTTTATATTCGCAGTGAAAGCTTTCGAGGATCCGCGTGTAACTGGCGAAAGGCACGTTCAAAAAACTGTCGGAACCCGCGGGCCTGAGATCGAGGCTTCGCTTTATGGAGATACTCTCACGCGTCTTTTCGGATGAGTTAAGTTCTTCGATAAGCGGCGCCGCCATTTGTTCATAATCATTCTCGTAAGCGCCATTGGATTCCTGGCTGAAAATCTCCATAACGGCTTTTTGCGCGGTTTTGGTGTGGTTCGATACGGCGATGCCGTAGGCTGAAAGCAAGCCTGAAAGGCGCGGGACCACGACCGTTTCCATTCCGAGAATTTCCGCCACGGCGCAGGCGTGTTGCGGGGCCGCGCCGCCGAAAGCGATCAGCGCATGCGTTCTGACGTCCCTGCCCTTTGACAAGGCCGTTTCCTTGATGGCGCTGCTCATCTTCTCATTGGCGACTCGCAAAAATCCCAGGGCTATGTGTTCTGTCGACAATTTCTCCGGCGCGCTTTCGTTGATGGCTTTTGAGATTGCGGCGAATCGCTTCAGGGATTGATCCCGGTCAAGCGCCCGGTCGCCGCCTGCCCCGAAGGTTGCCGGGAAGCGTTCGGGAATGATTCTGCCCGTCAGCAAGTTCGCGTCCGTGATCGTCAAGGGTCCGCCGAATCCGTAGCAGGCCGGTCCCGGTCTGGCGCCGGCGGATTGCGGGCCGACTGTGAACTTGCCGTTTTCAAAGGAAAGTATTGAACCTCCACCCGAGGCGATTGTTTTTACATCCAGCATTTCCGAAGTGAATTTGATGCCGCCCACGTCGGCGCAGTCCGCTCGTTCCAAAGATCCGCCGTACCGGCAAATATCCGTCGACGTTCCGCCCATGTCGAATCCGATGACTTCGTTCAAATCGTTTTGCCCCGCGACGGCCGCGCAGCCTACGACGCCGCCCGCAGGGCCGGAGAAAATCGCGTCCTTGCCGCTGAAGGACTCGGGTTCCGTCAGTCCGCCGGAGCTTTTCATGAACCAAAAACGGGAATTTTTTATCTTCGAGCGCAGTTTGTCGGTATAGGCCTTGAGAACGGGATTAAGATAGGAGTCCACGAGCGTGGTCTGCCCTCGCCTTACGATCTTGATCAGCGGCATCACTTCGCTGGAGAGGGAAACTTGCGTGAATCCGATTTGCTGCGCGATTTTTGCGGCCTGTTTTTCATGGGCGGGATTTTTCCAGGAATGAAGAAACGCAATGGCGACGGAACGTATCCCGCTATCGAACAGCGCGCGAAGATCATTTTTCAATTTCTCGCGATTCAACGGACGCAGGATTCGGCCGAAAGCGTCGATTCGCTCCTCAACGGTAGCCACGCGCGTGTAAAGCTGCCTGGGTTTTTGGATGCAAAGGGCAAAAATATCCGGCCTGTCCTGGTAGCCGATTTCCAAAAGGTCGCCAAAGCCTTCGGTGATGACCAGGGTCGTCGGTTCGCCTTTTCTTTCCAGCATGGCGTTTGTGGCGACGGTGGCGCCCACGCGGATAAACGAGATGTTCCGGGCAGACGAAGCATCCTCGCCTTTTTGGCAAAGCGCCCGCCGGATTCCCTCGAATACAGCGTCGTCATATTGCGTGGATTCGGACAGGAGCTTTTCGCAATACTCGATTTTGTCGCCGTATATCCCGATGACGTCCGTGAATGTGCCGCCCCGGTCGATGCAGAATCGCCAATTTTTCTCAAGATGATTCATGACGGATCAATATATACAACCGGTTCGCGGTATTGGGAATGATGGTCATGCCGCGCGATTTACATCAGAGCGACCATGACTTCGGAACGAGACGCTTCTTCTTCGATGACGTCGAGAATTTCCGGCAGATTGGACATGGGAATGTTCAGGGCCTTGAGCGATTGCAGGTGCGTGTCGCCGCCGGGATTCTCGCCCGTCTCATCCGGCTTGTGGAGATTGCAGATAAAGTCGCCCAGGTTGATGATTTTCACGAACTGGGATTCGTTTTCAGGTAGTTTAGCAAGGGGATCGTGATGCATCTCGATGCCGCGCACGACGCTGCTCGGCAGTTTCCAGTGCCTGGCCACGTAGGCGCCGACGGAGGCGTGATCGATGCCGAGTTGCCTGCGCTCGGCTTCATGCAAAGGCAATCCGTTATTTTTGGCGATGGAAAAGGATTTTTCGAAATCGTCGCGAAAATACTGATTGAGAACGAGAATCCCGATGTCGTGCAGCAACCCGCCGACGTAAAGGGAATCGGCGTCGACGAGTATCGAGCCGGGCATGGATGCGATGGCGTAATCCAGAATGACTTTCGTCGACGTCGCCACGGAAACGCTGTGGCGCCAGAAGCCGATGAGGTCTACCACGGCGGATTTCGATTGAAACAGATTGAATACGGATAAAGAAAAGACGATGTTTTTCACTTCCCGAAATCCCATGCGGGCGATGGCGTAGGAAACGGACGTGATTTCGCGCCCGGAGCCCGTTCTTCCATAATAAGCGGAGTTGACCAGGCGAAGGATTTTGGCCGTGATCGCCGGATCGTCCGCCATGATTTGGGCCAGGTCAGCCGCGCTGGTTGTTTCGTCGTCGATGGCTTTGGAAAGCTTCGTGACAATTTCAGGCAAACTTGGAAGATCAACGACATCGTCCAGTTTTTCCAGGATTGAGTTAGCCATGGAGTCCTCTGATTATTTTATTCTCTGTGAAGCGCTTTTGCTTCACACGCCAATGAACATAAGTCCTGCTTTAATTCGGTTTTTCAAGCTCGGCGAACGGGATTTCGATGTCAGCGGTTTTATCCGGCTCCACCTTGACGGGGAGAATTCTTTCCTCACCGTTTTCGTCGACGAGCCTTAAGAGTTTTCGGCCGATCGTCAGTTCAATTTCATCACCGGGGGCATTGCCCATAAATTTATCGCCTTCGAATACCTTGACGGATTTCCCGACGTGAATTTTCGCGCGACCGGTAAAATGCTTCGATACTTTCGTGACTTTGCTTTTTCCAAAACCACGGTTTCGCTGTAGTTCAGATTCAATGAAGGGATCCGCAAGGATATTTCGTGTTTGCCCGGCGTGAGGTCGTCGACTTTTACCGTTGTCAGGCCTTGATATCGGCCGTCCACGAAAAGCTTGGCGGACGGCTCGCTGCGAACCCAAAGTTCCGTATCGCCTTTGAGAACCTCGATATGCAGCATCATTTTTTCGCCTTCGCGAAGTTTGATCTTTTTTTGCACGGGAGGTCTTTTCCGGTATTCGATTCTCAAGATATGTTCCACGTTCGCCGCCGGTTTTTCGATGACAAGCGGCGTTATTCCCTTGACGTATTGCCCGTCGATGAAAACCCGGGCGCCTTTGGGATTGGAATCCACGTGGATGGCTTCAGCCAGAGGCATTTGATTTTTTGTATTGTCGAAAAATGGCATCGAACCGAGGCGCCTTTGAAACGTTCTGTCGGACAGGCTGAACGAATTGACGATCCCGTCGGAAAACACCATTTCGGTCGGCGATATTTCAATCGAATCGCCGTTTTCGCCCGTGACGCGCAGGCAAGCGTGCCCTTCCGAGTTTAATTCCACGAAATATTCACCGCGCTTGATGTCGACCGCATCCGGAATCTGATCGTGGTTTTTATCCGTGTGGGAAACGAGAAACCACGTGTGATCGGCGTTGAATTGCATGAAGCCGTTTTCGAATTCGTTTTCAAGCGGCCTGGTAAAAGTGAACTGCCCGAATAAATCCTCGACGGACAAAACGTCGGCGTGCGCGGTTTGGCATAGCAGAAGTAAAAAGACGGCGATCAATCGAAACATGCGGCCCCCTTCGTCGAGAAATGAATTTACATAAATTACTGGACTCTTGCCAGAGGAAAAGTGAAATCCATAATCGCGGCGAAAAGGAGAAATGCCGAGTGCTTGACACAGGCCAAACGAAACTTATAATGCGCGCGCAACGGGCCTGTAGCTCAGCTGGCAGAGCAGGGGACTCTTAATCCCTTGGCCGTGGGTTCGAATCCCTCCAGGCCTATTTCCGAAACAAAAATAGAATTCCATGAAAAATCCCCTTTTAATGATCGCGCCTTTTTCAAGCACGTATTGATTCTCGTCGAAATTTGCTGTTTTCTTGAAAACAGATAATCTATTGGAGAATAAATATGAATGGCCCTTTGAAAGGAATCCGTGTCCTTGATTTGAGTCAGTTTCTTTCCGGTCCAAGAGCCGGGCAGATTCTTTCCATGCTGGGAGCCGAAACGGTCAAGGTGGAATCGCCGCAGGGCGACACCATGCGCCTTTTGCTGGGCATGACCGGTTCGCACCGCGCCATGCACGTGATGCATCAGGGCAAAAAGGGCGTCGTTATCAATCTGCGTGATCCGGAAGGCGCCGCCCTGCTCCGTCGGATGGTGAAAAAGACGGACGTCTTGATCGAAAATTTCGCGCCGGGAATCATGAAGAAACTATCTTTGGATTACGACAAACTTAAAGAAATCAATTCGAAACTCATCTACGCGTCCATCAGCGGATTCGGCATGACCGGGCCGCTTTCCGATCGCACGGCGTTCGATCTCATTTCCCAGGCCACCGGCGGCGCCATGTACGCCAATCACCAGGAGGATCGGCCGCCGGGGGTTTTCTTCGGCGATTTGTGTTCCGGCGCTTACAGCGCCATCGGGATTATGGCGGCGCTGCGTGAGCGGGATCAAACGGGCGCCGGCAAGCTCGTCGACGTGTCCATGCAGGATGTCATTTATTTCCACAATTTCTGGGCGATGACCGACCGGGCCACGCTGCCCGACAAGGACAAGATCGAAGGGATTCTGGGCGCGGACATGCAAAACGTGCTTTCCGACGCGGATAATCCCATGCCCTTCTGGAACAGTTTTAAAGCGAAAGACGGGTACGTGGTCATTGTCGCGCTGACGGACAAGCAGTGGCGCGCCCTCACGCTGGTCATCGAAAAGCCGGAGATGGCCGATGATGAGAGATTCTCCACGTTCGTGGCGCGCATCTTGAACGCCTCGGAAGGCATCGGCGCCATCAACGACTGGACCGCTCGGCGCCGCGTTTCGGAGATCATCGACAAGCTGGCGGCGGCGCGCATTCCGTGCGGCGCGGTCAACGATTACGAGGTGCTGCACGTCGACCCGCAGTTAAAGGCCCGGGACATGCTCGCCGACGCGCCGCATCCGAAATGGGAACAACTCGCCCTGCCCGGCTTCCCGGTTCGTTTTGGCGGCGAGGAAAAACGAAAAATAGAAGCGGGCCCTGAAATGGGCGAACACACTGACGAAGTTTTGAATGAATGGCTCGGCCTGCGTGACGATGAGATTCAGGCGCTGCGCAAAAAAGGCGTGGTCATGTAAGCAATTTGCGCAATCATGTGCGAATCATCATTTATCAAGCATCCAACGCCGCAAGCGGCGGGGAATTGAACCCAAAAATATTAAAAGGCACAGACATCACTCCTGCTTGGTGGCAGCCAACTCTCTTTTCATCGCAACTTTGTTGTAGCGGTTTTGCACCCATCGCAGGGCGAGGCCAATAACGGCGCCGAAGATGATGTAGAGGGTTGAAGCTCCGCAGAATCCGAACAAAACAATCCCGGCCGAGATCGCGAAGAATGTTTTCCTTCCGCCTTTTTCCCTTTTGTCGCCGGATAATAGAATTTTAGCCGCCCATGCCAAAAGCGCTGTAAGAAGCAGCGCCAGCAGGTCGACGGCGTCGCTGAGTTTTCGCGTGTAGTAAAGAAGATTCAACGTGGAGGATTCGCCGATCGTGATATATTCGTGGAACCGGTTGTAATCGCCGAACTTCGGTATGGCAAATTGTGTCGGGAGGGAACCGTACTCATCGCGGGCGCTTTGCGCGGCTCTGAGTCTTTGTTGAAACACCATTTCGGCCTGAACTTGCTTCTGGTCGATGCTCTTGCCTCGTCCTTCACCTCGTGACATTTGAATTTTATTATAGCTTACCGAGTCGGCAACAGATTCCTGGCCCGGCATTTCCCCCTTCTTTTTTAGACGATCCCAGGCTTCACGCGTTATCGTTTTGTCATATTTCATAAGATCATCGAAGTTGTTTGTATAACCTCCTGAAATATCGCCGCCAATTTCGTTGTACCAAACTTCCTGGGCAAGCTTGATTTTTCTTTCTTCTATCGCTTCTAGTTTTCGTCTGGCATTTTCATCAAATATGCGGATAATCGGCAATCGTTTTATCCATGGCAGACTTTCTTCGTAGCCCTCTTTGAAGGTTCCGGATATTCGTTTGTATTTATTCTCAAAAGGACCATATACCGCGAGCATGGAACGCGAAATGGGCATATCAACTTGCGGCAAAATAAAATGGATAACGCCGGCAAAGCGCAGTTTCTTCATGAGACTCGTGTAATAAATGATTTCCACCTTGAAGCTTTCAAGTTGAGTCCCGGCCTGGCTTGATTTTTCCAGGGCCAGAAGAACTTTTCCGTCTTTGGCCTGGCTGGGTTTAACGGGTTTGTCGGCGACGAAACTGCTCCAGAGTTTCGTATTATCTCCGCCCGGCAGCGTGACTTCGAGGAACTGCTTGCGGTTATTGCGCACAATGTACGTCGCCCCGACGACGCAGTCGCCGTCTTCCGTGATCTGCACGACGTAATTCGCGCTGTCGATGGCCGCGCCCAGAACCGGCTGCGTTTTATGGCGGACGACGTGAATGACGCCTTCGAAGGGCTGATGAAGATACTTGAAGGAAAGAACGACCGGATTTGTCGCGCCGCCGCGCAATGCTCCAGGCAGTTCCTTGGCGTCCACCGGTTGGAGGTCGAGAAGTTTTTCCGGTTTGACCTCGACGCCGCCAGTGACCTGCACGGCAAAATGTCCGCGCTCGCGCTCAACATCCTGCGCCGCGAGTCCCGGAAGCGCGAAAATAAAATCATCTTCCTGCATTGAGTGTTCGAGAACGACGGTGAGGTCGTAGGAACCTTTAACCTCAAATCCAACGCTTGCTTCAAGAATTTGCGTTTCCGGATCAACCTTCCAGCCGACCAGCGATGCACCGGTGCATTCCGCCACTTCATATCCCGGCGGGACTTTGAGAGTAAAGGCAGAAACCGGCGCGTGCCGGACTTCATAAGATATCTGGCTGACCGCGCGGATAAAGCCCTCATCGATGGAAACCAACGTATTGTTTTCCACCAGCAGCTTGGCGGGCAGTATTTCGATGGCCTCCTGTTCCTTTTTTTCCAGCGCGACAGTGTAATCGACTTTTAAATAATCGTTTTGCAGGATCGCAAAATAAGCCCCCTTCCCTTTGGGCGTCATGGTGGCGCCGTCGATGTGAATATCGCGAAATTTATCGCCGGATTTCAGCGAAAGCACCTGCCCTACCGCCGCCGGGAGTTTCATGGCGACGCTTCCAGGACCCGGGCGCTCAGGAGCGTTAATCTCAAAGCGCATTTTCAGAGTGCGCGTGGCGGGACCTTTGGTAATCAGTTCGATATTGGAGCCGGTATCTCTGACCGCGGCGCTTTTGCCGTCGAGAGTAATTTCGGCCAGCGGCGTGTTGTTTGGAACAAGTTGAATCGTCACCCAGCCGTTTTTTAGGACGGAAAGAGGATATTGCGCCTCAACGGCGATTTTTCCGCCGTCCAACACGCAATTCAGCGTTCCGCGTCCGATGGCGTAATCCACCGGGGGCTCGGGTTCCTTCTCTTTTTCTTTTTTCTGCAACTGATCGAGGATGTCCTTGAAATCCTTCCAGGGGATTGTCATGGACGTGTCTTTGAGATTCGGCGCATCGATGGCGAATGCGACCGATGACGTAAGCAGGAAGGCAATGAGAAGGCAGATAATATTTTTCATCATTCACCTTCCTTTTCTGGCAAATCCGAATTTTCAACGGCTGACACATCTTCCACGGTTTCAACGACTGCGTCGGCTACCGGTATATCCACTGTTGCGGGAGCTTCTGCTTGCTGCGCGGCGTTGATTTCGTAATCGTTTTTTTCATCCTTTTTACGTCGAAAAGGCAGAGGAACTTGTACTGCGTTGAAGGCCTTGAATATGGATATGAGCAGGCGCAATAGATCACGCGCAACGCTAAGTGCACCGCCTATAATCAAGACTATGACCAAATCCTTCACGGGAATTTCAGTGCTGATCAGGCAGTAAATAATGATAAAAAACACAAGAGGAATGATCAGGCGCCATTTATTTCCTTCAATTTTCGGTTGCCGGTCCACGTATCGCCTGCGCAGAATCAGCCCCGAAATAATTCCGAGAATAAATGCGGCGATGAGAACCATAACATTTAATATCTTTGAGCGGACCAACAGGATATGCCAGGCGCTCGCATACATTTTTTCGTTCGGATCAACAATTCGCGTGGAAAATGAGTACAGAATGCCTTCCCAGTCGATCTGGAATTGCACGGGCAAAGCCCTGTTGGTCATGACATTTGAAAACTCATCATTAACAGCTACCCCGTCGTCGTCAGTGAAAATATACGGGGTTTGACTGTTGGCATGACTCGTTCGATACACGTACTCATCTTTTTTAATTTCCGGAAATATTTTCCGTCCTTCATGCATGGCGTAGCCCTTGAGCATCATCGAATCGATGTTGCTGTCAATGCCGAAATATTGCTGGTCTTTCGGAAGATATAGATCCAATTTCAAGTTGTGGACCGGTGCATCCAGAATCGGCAACACAAAGGCATTGCTGCCGAAGAATTTACGAAAAGGTCTTTCGCGAAAGGCAATCAGTCTTATTTCGAAAGGCTTGTCGTCTTTGGCGCCGGATATCTGCAGGAGAAAGTTCCCATTGTCTTTTGCGGCGTATACAGGCACGCCGTCCCGAAACACACCCCACAGGATCATCTCTTCGGGAAGCGTCATGGACAGGTATTGTTGCGTCCGGTTGACGATTTTATAACTCGCCTCCATCAATTCTTTGCCGCGGCCTGTCAGCATGATCCTGTAATTCGCTTCTTCGACGATGCACGCAAGAACGTCAGCGGTTTTGTGTCGTATCACACGTAGATTCGCGACGGCGGGGTGCGTGATATATTTAAATGCCAGAAGGATAATGATGCCTTTTTCATCACGTATTTCCTTGGGGAGTTCCTTGACGTCCAGGGGAACCAGGTTTTCGGCCTCTTTGACTTCAAGTTGAACGTTTCCCTGCACGGCTATACCTATCATACCGGCGTCGCGTACGACGTTTTTTATACGGATGTCAGCGTTTTTAATCACGGAGTCTCTTTCATTGGGCAGCGTCGCTTCATAGGAAATCGAGACGCGTTGCTTGCCGACGGCGCCGTACGCGATGTTGACGGTCAGCTTTTGACCGTCCTCCGTTTGATCGGCCTTCCAGTCGACGAGTCCGTCCGTCGTGACGTCGGCTATGGCCACGTCACTGGGAAGAAGCATTTTGAACGTGCTGACGGGTTGGTGTTGGATCGTGTAATCCACGATGGACGTATAAACCACCAGGCCTTCGCCGACGACGGCCAGCGTGTTGGTTTCCGCGGAGACGCGCGCTTCCTGTTTCTCCTGCTTTGATGTGGCCTTGACCCAAGTGACGGTTTCAGTTCGGCCGGGTTGGATCGATCCGGTCGCCGATGTCTTGTTGCCGACTGATTTACAACTCAGAAATTTTCCGTCACTCAACGCGACTTGCAGGTCCGGTTCGCCAATTGTCATATTGAGATGATTGATTTGCGATTTGATGAGCGGAAATGTCAGTTCCTTGGGACCGCCGGCATCTTCTAAAGGCGCTTCATATTCCATGAGAAGTTGGTGAATCCCCGCCCCTCTGAGAATCAGCTTCAATACCTTGCCGTCTACCGGCCTTAATGCGGCGGGCTTGCCGTCCAGCGTGACTTTATCAAGATGGATGCCCGCGTGTATAATATCGACATCGGACCATCCCTCATCTTTTAAAACGATCACTTCCGCTTTGACGCGAACGGAGGCGATGTGTTCCTTCACATCGACAAAATATTCCGCGCTGGAGATCAGCGCATCGATGGGCGGTATTTCGGGGTCCGGTTCGGCTTCTTTTGTGGATAGCTTTTCCAAGATGCCTTGAAAATCGGACCATGGAATCGACAGGGACGAAGCCGGCAGATTAACCTTGCTTTTCTTTTCATCCGCCGTCGCAAATGAGATCAAGAAGGTTGGCGGCAATAAGACGATAAGAGAAAATCCTAAAACCCGCATAAGACTTTTCATGTTCGAATCCTTAAAATTTAGTTCGCATCGATTTTTATTCTAGTGTGTTGGGACACCAATTCCCTGTAAACAGTTCGCAACAATTTCATTTTTAGCCCGCTTTGGTTTTTGTTCGTTTAAGATTATAGTTGGATTTGGGCCACATGCTCCTGTTGATCGAGTTTTAATGCCAACGGGGTCAGAAACGATAATTGCGGACACAAAATGAAATCTAGTTTTATTCGACCTTTTTATCTTATCGCATTTTTACTTATCATGTCCATGACCGCACGCCTGGACGCCGCGATCCTGTACGCGCCCGGTCATGACTGGAAAGTTTTCGAAACCGAGAATTTCGAGATCATCTACCACGAAGGCGAGGAATTTCTCGCCCGCAAAGCCGCTTTTTCCGCCGAGGACGTTTACGGACCGATCTGCGAAGAGTTGCAATGGAAAGTCAGAGGGAAAATCCGCATCGTTCTTTCGGATCAGGTTGACGACACCAACGGCTATTCTTCGCAGCAGCCATGGAACACCGTCAGGATATTCATGGCCCTTCCCCACAGCGAGGATCGCCTGGATTATTACGACGACTGGATACGCACCATATTAAGCCACGAACTCACGCACGCGGTGCATCTCGATTCGGTCAGAGCCATTCCCAAGGGAATGAGATATGTCTTCGGGCGCGCGTATTTTCTCCATCACATTCAACCGATATTCCTGGTCGAGGGCCTGGCCGTTTACAACGAAAGCACGCTGACGAGCATGGGAAGGAATAACTCGGCGACTTCGGAGATGCTTCTTCGCACCGCCATGCTGGAAGACGATTTTCCCGGCATCGACAAATTATGCCACTGGCCCAGGCGATGGCCGGCGGGCGGCGTCCCCTATATTTACGGCGGGATGTTTCACAAATACCTGGCCGGCCGCTTCGGAGCGGAGAAATTCGGCGATTATTCCATGAAGCACGCGGGACAGATCTGGCCGTTTTTATTCAATCACAACGCGAAACTGATATTCGGCCGCAAGATCACGAAACTCTGGAAGGATTTTGAAGGGTATTCCCGCGAGCGATACGAAAATCAAAAAAATGAGATCACGCAAAAGCCCCTGACCGAATCCCGGCAAATCTCCTCCAACGGCGGGTTGCACAACAGGCCGCGGTGGATCGACGACAGGCGTCTGGTCTATGAAGACGCGGCCATGGATTCGCCGGGTCGGCTGATAAAATACGATCTGAACAAAAATAAAAAGCAGGTGCTGATCGCCGAGGGCCGCACCATGGGTTCCTGGCCCGTTAAAGGCAAAAATCAGGTTTTGTATTCCAGAATCGGCACAGATGATCCCTGGTCGCAGTATCATGATCTTTTTATCTACGATTATCACCGTTATCATGAATATCGATTGACCGAAGGAAAACGCCTGCGCGATCCGACGGTCAGTCCCGACGGTGCGTTCGCCGTGGCCGTGGCCCAGGAATTATCGCGTACAAAGCTCGTGAAAATCGATCTGCGCACAAAAGAAATCAGGGATCTGACTTCTTACGACAGATTCGAATTCATGGCCAAACTAGGCCCCCCTGCTTTTTCGCCGGACGGTAAAAGCGTGGCCTTGTCCGTCTGGCACGACGACGGAAACCGGGACATTTTTATTTACGATCTGGAAAAAGACACATTCCGCAGGATCACGCAAAATCGCAGCCGCGATATTGATCCGATTTACAGTCCCGACGGCAAGGGCCTTTACTTCGTTTCGGACCAAAACGGCGTTTACAACATTTATTACGTTGATCTTGAAGGCGGCGGACTTGCGCGCATCACCAATGTATTAACCGGCGCCTTCGAGCCGGCGCCGTCTCCCGACGGAAGATCCCTCGCCTTCGTGAAATATTCATCCAAAGGATACGACGTGCATGTGATGGATATGAAAAATGCGTTATGGGAAAAACTATCGCAGATAAAAATTGATTCCAATCAGATCGTGGAAGGCGCCATCAGCACGAGAGTCCGTCTCGGGGCGGAGCAAATCAAAGTCGAGGAAAGCTCCTACAAACCCTGGAAGAGCCTTCTGCCCTCCTACTGGCAGCCCGTGTTCAGCACTTCGGCTATCAGCAATCAGCAGTTCAGCTACCTGGGTTTTCAGACGTCCGGTTTCGATACGCTGTATCGCCATTCCTGGGGCCTGTACGGGATATACGATATCAAAAACAATTTCCCCAACGTCCTGGTCAGCTACGGATACGACCGATTCGCCCCCTCGTTTCGCGTCAGTTATTTGCTCAACGGACTGAATTACGGCTCCATCGCGGAAGATGAAAACGGCGACACGCACAATCTTTTCCTGACGCGAAACGTCGGCGCTTTTGGTTTCTACCGTTACTTCAGCGACCGCTTTTTCATGTATCTGAACGGCGTGGCGGAACATGTTCATCTGGAAATGGAAATCGACGAAGCGGATAACGATCTGCCCGACGGCGGGTGGAAGATCGGCCCGCGCTTCGGCGCCGCGTACAGCGACGTGGAAGGATATTCCATGTCCATCGCGCCGGAAAACGGCGGCGTCTACATCTTCACCGGCGCCGTGAACAACCACGCTTTCGGCTCGGATTACGACGTCATGTCCGGCATTATTTCCCTGCAGCAATTCATATCCCTGCCCTGGTACAGCAATGTTGTCGAGTTTCGGACAATGTTCGGCGCCGCGCAGGGCGACGAACTATACGTGGGCAGTTTTGCGGTCGGCGGCTTTACCGATACGGATTTGACGGCCCAGACATCCGGCAACTACTTCCCGCTGCGCGGTTATTACAGGGGAGAATTACGCGGCGAAAGAGCCCTCGTGCTGTCGGCGGATTACCATACGCCGATCTGGTATCAGCAGCGGGGAATCGGCACATGGCCCATCTTTTTCGACGTGTTGTACGCCTCCCTTTTCGCCGACACCGGACGCGCGTGGGACGACGAACTGGATATTTACGAGCCCGGAAAATTCAAGCCCGCCTACGGGATCGAGTTGAATCAATCCCTGGGTTTGTCGTACTACTACTCGTTCACGTTGCGCTTTGCGTACGCGTACGCGCCGGAAAAATCCCACCCTTATTCCTATTACCTGGGAACCGGAGGCTTATTTTAAGATGAAAACGGCCGGTCGCTTGTTATTTCCGGTGTTGCTTGTCCTGATCTGTTTTCCGATCTGGGGAAAAATCGTGTTCGGACGCGCTGCCGCCGAGTACTACGGCGCATCCTCTGAGGATTCGGAAGAAACGTTCGCTTCGGCGTTTACAGAAAATAATGGTCTCGACACCCAGGGCGTTATCGTCGCGCTTCATTCCGAAACTGAAAGTGAACAGTCCCCGATTATGGCAGCAGAGGCGATTCAAGGCTTGGAAATGGAAGCGATGACGGGGCTTATAAATAAAGCCGCGGGCAAGGCAAAGAAGCTCGACGGGTTTTCCTCGGGGCTTTTCAGCGTCCATTTGATGATGAGTGTCTCGAAAGTGCGCGTCAAATATTTCAACGAACTGTTCAATCGATATCAGAGCGGTTTGACCGGCGTCATGCGCTGCGAAAACAGGCAATGCCGAGCCCTGCCGGCGCCGGTGATTCATGCCCGGGGATGGAGCTATGAAAAAACCGTGAAAAAGCTGGAGCTTGGCGGCGGCGCTTATGTCGAAAATCTCGAAAAATCCGATGGCGTATATCTATTTAAGGATTTCGGAGTTTTGCTTACCGATGCGCAACTGCCCGCCCTTTATCGCGCTTCGGTTCCGATTCGCGATCCGTCCTCGAAGCAAATTCTCGATGCGTGCCGCATCGCCGGAGATTATCTCGTGCGCACGCAGCGCGCGAACGGACGATGGTATTACGAATACAACGCCGGCAGCGATAAGTTGAATCGGAATGGATACAACATCCTGCGACACGCCGGAACCACGTATTCCCTGTTTCAGCTTTACGGTTCGATCCCGGATAAAAAATACGCCTTCGCCGCAAACAAGGGCCTGCGTTATCTGGAACAATCCATCGAGGCGGACCCCGGCGATCCGAAGCGGTTTTTTGTCGTCGAAGGCAAAAATATCAAACTCGGCGGCGCGGGATTGAGTCTTATGGCGTACGTAGAAAAAGAAAAGTCGCTGGGAACCAGCGCGCAGGAGAAGAAGACCATGGAGGGCCTGGCGCGGCATCTGACGCTGGCGCAAAACAAAGACGGGAGTTTTGACAGCTATCACGCCCTGCCCGGCAAAAAGGCGAAAAAACGCCGCTCGATCTACTATCCCGGCGAGGCCATGGTGGGCTTGATTCGCTATCATCAGATACATCCCGAGCGCAAAGACTGCCTCGATGTCGTCGTCAAAGCCGCCGATTATCTTATCAACAAGCGTTGGAATATGCTGGGCCTGCGTTTCAACGTGCCGCCCGACGCCTGGCTCATGCTGGCTTTGGAGGAGCTGCACGACGTGACGGGCGATCAACTATATGCGGATTATTGTTTCGACATCGCCCGGGGCATGGGATTCGATCAATGGATCGGCGTCTATCCGCAATATGATTTTTACGGCGGATATTTCCCGATCACGCCGCAGGTCACTCCCGCCGGCGCGCGCAGCGAGGGACTGACGGCGGCTTGGATTGTGGCCAACCGCGTCGGCGACAAAGAAATGCAGGAAAAGCTTTCGAGAATCATCCGCCGCGCGGCCGGTTTTCAGATTTCCTGCCTGATCAGGAAGCCTTTCAATGTTCTGTACAAGAACCCGTCGAGGGCGCTGGGCGTGTTTCGCCACAGTCCGGTCAGCAACCGGACGCGCATCGATTATAACCAGCACAATATCTCCGGTCTGCTGGTGGCGGCCAAATTGATGGATGCGCAATTTAATTGAGTGATTTTCGCGCCAAAAAGAGTTGACATAAAATAAGTTTTCATTATGTTGTTGGCGTCTGCTCTGGGCTCGTCTAATGGTAGGACCCAGGACTCTGACTCCTGTTGTTCAGGTTCGAATCCTGAGCCCAGATATTGCGGGGGGACTTTTCGTCCCCCATTGTAAATTTTGCCTGGTCCCATCGTCTAGCGGTTAGGACGCCGGCCTCTCACGCCGGTAGCACGGGTTCGATTCCCGTTGGGACTGCCAAAAGTCACTGCCGGGTTCCGAAAAATCGGAGCTCGGCATTTTTTTAACATCATGGTTGTCGATATTCCAATTCCCTGACGGCAAATTTAAATATCCTATTTCATTCATGCCAAGGATTGACAATATTAATAGCACATCGTTATCTATCGAACGCGATATCGTCTAAAATATTTAAGTATCCGACCAGGAGTCGAAATGTTAAAAAAATTCATCGTCCTTTTGACAGCTGCTTTTTGTTTGTGTGCAATGACAACGGCTGTCGCAACGGCCGGATATCCGAAATTGGCCAATTATTATCTCAAACTTTTTCTGAGCGCCGAAGAAGTCACGGATTTGCAGAAGTGGGATGCCTATGTTCTTCCGCTGGAGGATCTCGATAGCGTGTATTGGGATGATGCTCTTTACAACCAGCCGACGTATTTCTATCAGGACAGCACGCAAGTTGTTGTCTGGAACGGCGACCTGAATGCCGGACCATCCGGCAGCAGCAGTATTGGAGCCCTCCAGCATGATTTGTTTTCCAAAGTGGATGACGGCGCCGATCATTGGTGGTTGCTTGGCGTAGGCTCGGAGTTGACGGGCGCCGTCAGCGCCTCCGATACGGTCATTCCCGTGACCGACGCCCGGCAGTTTCAATATGTGACATCGGCAAACGAACTCAGAAACTTTGCCGGGTTGATGGTCGACAGCGAGCATATGTTCATTTCAAGCGTTGATACAAATACGAATGAAATTACCGTCACTCGCGGACATTCCGAAGGAATTTTTACGCCGGCGTCTCACCTGGCTGGGGCAGAAGTGCGTCCGCACATAGAATTTTGGGTGTACCGTAACGAAGCGGATGACGCTTTGATGGTTGATTGGATGATCGATTCAACCGATGCATGTCCCGTCAAAACGATCGAGGGGACGCCTTATCGATGGAACACATACATCCCGCAATGGATGGAAAACCAGCTGGCTTCCGAACCTGACAACACGGGCATTTATTGGGATGACGTATGGGACGGCATCAGCGGGCTCAACAGGCATCCGGACACGCTGCTTCCCCACGTTGACGCCGATCGCGACGGCCTGCCCGACGATGCGGACGAGCTTGATCTGAGCTGGGTGCAGGGCATGAAAACGATATTCGCCCAATCGGGCGCGTTGCAGCCTTTGAGACCCATTCAAGGCAATATGCAGCGTTTCCTGCCCGGATATTACCCGTATCTCGACGGAATGCTGACGGAATCATTTCAATCCTTCTGGGAAGGCGACGCCTCGCCCTGGTCGAAATACGCCACGTTGGCTTATGGCGTGCATCGCCTGCCGAATTTTATTTCCGTCAACGTCAGTACCGAATTGAACGACTATGCCGCCTTCCGATACAACCTTGCGTTCGCGTTGCTGACCGGCGCGTATTTCAGCCTGGATGTCGGCCCGACCGATCATGGCCAGCAAATCTGGCGCGACGAATACGGCGGCGGCGACAACTCGGGAGTCACTCATCTCGGACAGGAATATCTGGGTGATCCTTCAGGCGCCGCATGGCCGGCGGGCTACCATGGGCCGAATGTCGTCGAGTGCTTCGATTTCATCTGCGAAGACGGCTGGACGCGCAATGCCGCGGATCCGGCAAGCGCCGATTTCAGCATCGTCTCGGGGCCGGCGACAACCGGCAGCAATGCGCAACGCATCACCGTGAATTATACGACGTCGCCTGATTACGCCATCAATCTTCAGCAGGGCAACCTTTCCTTGGTCGCTGAAAAACGCTATGCGTTGAGTTTCTTCGCCAAGGCCGATGCAACCAAAACGATATATACAACCGTACGAGAAAACGGCTACGAATACGATAGTCTGCTGGGGCGTTCGGTGGAAATCGGGACGGCCTGGAAGGTCTACATTCTGCCATTTCATACGATCAGTTGCCCTGCCGTGACGCTCGACGACATGAAGGTGGAATTCGACTTGGGCGCGGCGACGGGCTCGGTCGATATTTCACGGGTAAGAATCTTAAACGAGGATGGCGATGCGCCCATGGACTGGGCGGCTTCGCTCACGCAAAAAGCCGACTGGGATCAGTCGAAAGCCCTTGCCACTATTCTCAACGGTGATTTTGACGCCGTGGACCCCTGGGATCACTGGACAAAATACGATCCGAATTCAAAAGCCAACTGGCAGATCGTCTCCGGACCGAACGGATCGGACAACGCGGCGCAAATACAGGTTCAGGAAATTGTCAGCCCCAACTATAACGTTCAGATCTATCAGGACAACATCCAGCTATTGCCGGAAAAACAATATATCTTTTCTTTTTATGCGCGTTCCTCGACCCGGCGGTCGATCTATGCCGGGGTCAGTCTGTTTCATACTCCATGGACCGATTACGGCGGAAAAACTTTCTACCTCACTTCGCTTTGGCAACGGTATTCGATGGTGACTTCGACAGCCGGCGTCCTCGAAGAAAACCTGGACAACATCAAGCTCGGATTCGCTTTGGGCGACGCGGCGAGCGACGTTGAAATCGCCCATGTATCCGTGGCGGAGTTTTCCTCCGACGCCTGGTTGCCGAACCTTGTTCGTGATCGTACTTACCAGGATCAGTGGAAGCAATGGATCCTTACCGAAAGTGCCGCCGGTCTGGCGAATTGGACCATAACGGCGGGCATTCAGGCGAGCGAAAACGCAACCCGCATCACGATACCGTCGGCGCAAGCCGGCCAGTACGCCTATCTCCAGCAAGAAAAATTAACCCTGGCCGCGAACAGGCAATATCTCGTCATGATCTGGGCGCGGTCTTCCGGACACCACACGGTCCGGGGCGATCTGAGCAATTATGGTTCGTCCTGGGTCAGTTTCAACTCCTGCGGTTCTACGGCCGAAAACTGCGGACTGGCCAGCGCCCCGGTCGATACGCAGTGGCAGCCCATCATTTTTACTGCGGGTTCTTATGGCTTTAGCGCCGACAACCTGACCAATCCCACGCTGACCATCTCCGTCAGCGGTGAAGAAGGCTGGGTGGAGATCACCAGGGCCGCGGTGATCGAGGCCGGCCCCATGGTGTATGCCCGCACCTTTGCCGAAGGCCAGGTTCTGGTCAACATGACCGAATGGCCCGCTTTCGTCTGGCTTGACGAGTCGCGCTGGAAAATCAACGGATCGGAGGATCCGACGCACAATTCCGGAGACTACGTGGGATTTTTGACCATGGATTCATCGGATGCGTATATTCTGACGGACACCTACCCCTCAGCGGTCGATTTGATCGAGTTTTCCGCCACGCGAATATCGGAAGGAATCGAATTGCAATGGCTGACCGGAACGGAGTTGATGTGCGGCGCGTTTACGATTTTACGGTGCGCGCTTAGCGACGGGGCGACGGACTGCCGTCTTGACGAGCACGTGGAACTCGACATGATCCTTCCTTGCGCCAACGATTCAAACGGCGCCGAGTATTCGACCGTCGATAACGAAGCGGAAGCCTTCATCGCTTATTCTTACTATCTGCGTGAATATGAAACCACCGGCAACGTTCGCGATTACGGACCTTTTCTCATTTCCGCCGGCCGGGAAAACATCGGCTGGACTCGCCACGAAATATCGGCCGTTTCTCATCATGACGGAAACCATAATGCCGGAAATGATTTTGCCGACGTCGCTTTCGCTAAATCTCGAACAGGAGCTTTCGATAGAGATTATACCGATGACGATGACGATGACGACAGCGACGAATACCATGTCGCGCCGCTATCCGACTCGGATGAGGACGGCTATATCGGAGGATGCGGCGGCCGTTAGACTTGAAGTTATTATCGTATGAAAGCCGCCGGAAAACCGTTTACTTTATCGCATCAAATCTTCTTCAACCTGGTAGCGCCCGTTCCAGCGTTTCAATAAAACCTGGGGATTTTTCTCGTCCGTGCAGTCGATATAGGCATATGTCCTTTCGATGCTTCGACCCAGATTGGCGATTTCCAGGGAAATGAGTTCCGTCCAGGTGCCTGTGTTGATGTACTCCCCATAGGCTCCGTAACGGCGGTGCGTCCATTTGTGAGAGTGCCCGAAAATGACGTATCGGTAGCTGGTGTTTTTCAGGATGTTGAAAGCGCCCTCGTCCATGGATTCATGCGTCATGGCGTTCATGATTCGGTTCGGTGAAAGGGTGAATTCGCGGCGCCTGACGGGATCGCGGGAAAAGCGGTTACGCATCCAAAAGCGAATAATGGCAGACAACATTTTCCAAAAGAAAGCGTTGTCATTCAAAAAAGCGTATTTCAGATAAATTTTAAAAGGTTTCACCTTGTCGATGTAGTGCCGGTGCTTTTTCATGGAACTTAAAAATTCCATGACGAAAACGCTGCCCCAGGGCATGCGGAAAACGTGATCGCCTTTGGCGTCCCTGTAGGTGAAGTTTTTTGTATTGAACGAATGTAAAAACTCGTGTTGATTCCCGTGGGCCACGTAGATGCCGCAGAAAGTATAAGCCCGCTCGAAAAAGCGCGTTGCCGGCCCGATCCTGTCGATCAGAAGCTTTTGCACTTTCGGCCACAGCAGGCCGGAATCGTGGTTTCCGGGCAGAAACGTTACGCGGTTTCTCGGCCGGGCCGAGAAAGCCCAGAGAGCGTCGAATATCTCCTTGTGACCTTCGAAGATCCGCTGGATCTTCCACATGGCGCTGAGTTCGGTTTCCCGATTTGTTACCGGATCGCGATCGTCGATGATCAACATCTCGAAGAAATCGCCGTTGATGATCAGTTCCACATGATCGTGAAAAAAAAGCCTGCCGCCGTAATAGTTGATGAATTCGATGAGTTTGCCGTCTTCTCGAAAATCTTCCTGCTCGTTCAAGTTGCCCTTCTCATCGAGAACGCCTTTGCCGATGTGAAGGTCGCTGATGATCAGTTTAATTTTACGCAAACGGCTCTCCGCTCATTGATCCGACGAATACATTGCAGGTTCGGGCATTCTTCCTGCTTTCTATCTTATCCATGCGTGATGATTAGTAAAGACGAATGATGATACGCGCGTGGCATGGACAGGCGCCCTCGCTTAACTCGGGTCGAGGAGCTTGTCCATGCCAGGCGCTTGCATGCGTATATGATGAATTCGCCTTTTAGTTCCCCGTAAAACTCAACTCCCAGATCATGTCGCTGAACCAGTCGCCTTCTTCCTGGCCGTTGACGTCTTCAACGGTGAACCTGAGGTCGAGAACCTGCCCGCCTTCGACGTCGGTGTACTGCGTGTCGGCGTCGTTGATCTCAAGGTCTTCGGTCAGATTGAACTGTACGTCGTCAAACGCATATCCGTCGGGAATGAAAAAGGCCAGATGATGCGCAAAAGGCGCCAGCACGGTTCCAACGGAGGCCTCCTGCGTGCCGGTGAGGACCATCTGGCCGGCATCCCACCGGATATCGCTGACGACCTTCACACCGCCCAGGACATGACGATTCGTGCCCAGGAATTGCGGGTGATCCTGCACTTCACGCAAAGCGACAACGCGCGGCGCGTGGGCGGGAACTTCCAGGCTCAAGGATCCGCTGACGGTTCCCAGATAGCTTTCCGTCCAGTATTCGTATGCGTGGTATGTCGCGGTCGCATCAAGCCGGGTTTCGGTGAAATCGACAGTGATCTCTCTGTCCTCGTCAGGCATCTGGATATACGGAAGAACGGTGAAATCCACGTTCTTTCCCCAGTTGAGCAGGCCGAAGACGTGATAAGGCTCGACGAAGTCCTCTACGGGCAAAGACCAAACTTCCGCGTATTCTCTTTGCAGGATATCCAGGGGCCTGCCGCCGATGCCGTAAACGGGCATGATGCTGCGGTAGCCGGCGATCCAGTCGGGTTCAAGGTCAACCAGCCGGTCGCCGATTTTGACCAGGCCGCCCTGCAGGGCGACGGCGGAGCAGAAAGTCAGGGATTCATTCAACGTCAGCGGTTCGAATTGCTCTTCTTTGTGAGGGCGGAAAAAGATCAGGTCGGGGTGATTGACCCAGACGCGATTGTGCAGCCACCACCAGCGCGAAGCATCCCTGTACATGGGTTTCAATCCCTGGTTGCCGATGGGATCCTCGGGTTTTTCGCCTTCGAAAGACGGCATGGTGTCCAGCGTCAGGCGCAACGAATCGATAAGGCCGTAGTTCCATCCTTTGATCGCCACGTTCAGGAAAAAGATGTCGTCGCCGAGAATTTCCCGAAAAATTTTCACGCCTTCTCGGTAAAATTCTCCGCGCGTCGCGTTGTCGTTATACCATCTGGTGCTCATGGGGCCGCGATAGGCGAAATCGAGTTTCACCCACTGGACTCCCCAATCCACCAGATCGTTGACAACGCCACGCAGGTGTTCCTGAGCCGCCGGATCGGTCAGATCCAGGGAAAATTCAGCGTCGTCCAGAATGCCGCCCAGAAGCGGATCGGCGAAAAGCTCGGGGTGCGTGTTGTAGATTTCCGAATCTTTGTGGCCCAGAAAACCGGATATCCACAGACCGGTCTGAAAGCCCTTGTCTTTCGCCCGTTGCATCAGCCATTCCAGGCCGTTCATGTCTCCATGAGGGGGAAACCGGTCTTCTCTGACATCCCAATCGCCGTCATAATAATCCCAGCCGTCGTCGATCTGAAAATAATTCATACCCCAGCGGCGCAGTTCCCTGTCGGCGAAGTCCATGTTGTCGACAATGATCTCTTCGTTGATGTTCGTTCCGTAACCGCCGGACGAACCGCTGCCCGACCAGGAGTTCCAGCCGACGGGCACGCCGATCTCCGGGTGACGCTCGGTCCATGTCTGAATGTTGAGCCATGCCTTGATGCGGCTTGCGAAGGTCTCCAGCGCGTCAAAAGGCGTCGGTTCGCTGAAGTCGACAACGACCGCTTCGGCGTCGAGAGACTCTCCGGGCTCGATATATTTCGCGGGATCGTACTGGCAGGCGATATGCAGCTTGCTGCCGTGATCCTCGCGATGCGTCGGCGCGGTGAATACCACAGTCTGCGCGATAGCATTGGAAAGCGCGCCGGCCACAAAGCTTCTTCCCGTGACCTGATTATAAATCAGGGCGCTCCACGTGGAATGCACGGGAACCGTTCCCGGAAAATACGGGGCGATAAATTCCAGATAGTTCAAAGTCCCGTTGGTCAGGACGCGCAGATCCGGTCCCGCGCCCATATGCAGAGCGCCGAGAGGTTGGTCGGCGCGCAATGGGTACATGGCGCCGATGTTCACGCGCTCATCGGTATTGTTCACCAGGCGCATATTCATCAAAACGAAAGCCTCGGCGTCGAACAGCGTGAATTCCAGTTCCATATCCGGATCGCCTTCTTCTTTGCCTTCGAATGTGATCAAAAGCGTCATGCCCTGTCCCAGGGCGTTTTCGGCGTCTTCCGCCGACCACGTCGCCGGGGCCATGTCGGGACTTCTCCAGCGATGCTCGGGAACGACGACGTTGGAATAAGCGACGGAAATCGCCTTTTCGACGACGACCTCGCCCTCCCCGTCGTAAATGCTGTATCGCCCCGTGGCGACGTTGTACTGAAAATCGACTTTGTTGTTCACCAGGCCGACGAAATCTCCGTTTTCGTAAGACTCGACTTCGTCTCCCGGCGTCGCGTCATCGTCGTTGTCGTCATCGGCGTCGTCATTGACGTCATCGTCCGCGTCGTCGTTGGCGTCGTCATTGACGTCATCATCCGGCGAATCGGAATCGTTATCGTCATCGTCATCACCGCACCCGCACGCAGTAAAGCAGGAGGCGAAAATGACGGCGAGAATCAGGATCAAGCTCATTTGGGAAATTTTTCGCATTGGGAATCCTTCCAAATTTGATTTTGCGGCGCTAAACTAACCTAAGTCAGGTTTCTTTTAAAGTGCTTAAACCTGACATATTACTCGCATTATCAGGAGTTTGCATGAAGCCAAAATATCGTTTCCGGTTGATCGTTGTGATGCTTTTTATCGCGCTGCTTTCCGGTTGCGGCGATGACGATGATGATTCATCCGATAGTGGCGACGATGTTGTCGATGATGATAGCGATGGCGTTGATGACGATGCGAACGACGACATCGACGATGATTCCGACGACGACGCGGATGATGACGCGAACGATGATGCCGATGACGACGACACAGTGGACGACGACATCGATGATGATGTGGACGATGACGCGGACGACGACGATCCCATCACTCCGCCGACAACCAACGAAACCGCTAAAGCCGACGCATTCAGGTTGTTTTACAAGGAGCGGAGCCAACGCGCCCTTTTGAGCCTCAATCGCTTTTCCATTGCCGGGGACGCCGCCATGGGCAACGCATTTTTACTCACGGCTATCGCCAAGGACGGAAACGAATACGAGGTCGTCCCAGGACCCGAGGGTAACAACTACTTCGGCGAAACCGCATTTACCACGTGGAAAATTTATCAGGCTTTGGGCGGCCGGGACATGGAGTTATCGCTGATTCGCCTGTTCGAGGGACTGGCTTTCAACGAAGCCGTTTCCGGTCACCCCGGCCTGACGACTCGTGAGGCGCTTCCGGGGTGGACGCGCGTCATGGACGGCGTCAGCGACACGATTACCCGAACCAAATGGGGCGAAGCCGTGACTCCGCCTGTAACATATGATGCATCTTTGGAGCAGGAAATTCTGGATACCTTTTTCGACGGACTCATTTTCACGTATCGCGAAAATCCTGAAGAGTACATGTTCAACTTCAAGGCGATTCATGAGTTGACCAACTTCGCCATTACGTACGTGTTCGACGAATTGGATCACGATCCTCCCTTCCTGCGCGTTTCCGATTGCTGTTCCTCTTTTATGATCTCTCAAAAAGGCATCTGGGAAGGCGCCTACTGGGGCAATCAGGATTCCCGGGACAACTTCACCGCCTCCGCCATGGGCTTCCTGGCGGCTTTGGAGGCGGTCAACACGGAAGGTTTGCCGGATGATCTGGCCCAGGCGGCGCAAAAAGCCGTCGAAGCCGGAAATCGCACCGGTGACTCCATTATTGAAAACAACAGCGTTTTAATGACGGTGGACGAATGGCACGACTACGAGACGCTGACCGCCGCGGGAACCATGAATCCGGACGGCGAAGTGGAATGGCAGGATCTGGGCAGCCTCGCCGCCTGTCAGGCCGCCTATCTCGCGCAGGCCGTCTCCACGGATGGATTGAGCTGGCCGGTCCCTGAAATCCCTTTGGCCCGCTCCATTGAAACGGATGTTATTCGACTCCTCTTCGACGAACTGGGACTTCCCGAGCCGACGCTGCCCATGGTGACGTGTAGGGATCTGGATACGGCCATAATCGGCATCAGTTGGGGAGACGTATTGGATTTTGAGATTTTCGACCGCCCATGGATCGAAATCGCGCGATTCATCGAATCCATCTTCCCCGGCGTTTTCGCGGATCTGCTCGGCGGCATGATGGATGATTTCGTGGAACTGGAGCTTGGCGCCGTCGGGATCTGCTATTACGCGCAGATCGTCGAAGACGAGCAGCTTTTCCACGAGGCGCAGCAGACACTGAACCACTTCGTTCAGTTGCAGAAAATTCTCGCCGAACTGGTTTACGGAATCGTCGCCGCCGACGACACGCGCAGCGAATTTGTCGGCGCGTTATCCGAAGAGCAGATTCAAAGCGGCCTTCGCAGCACCAACGACATGCTTTACCGAGCCGCGGCTTATTCCCGCATGTTCGGCATCGATTCGCCGCTGGATTATTTCAACTCTTTCCAGCTTGGCGACGAGCGCACGGACTACATCGAGTCCTTCCTCGACCTACAGGACACGCAGCCCTCGCCTCTTTTAACGGACCAGCAAATCTACGATCAGGTCGAAGCGCGCCTGGCTTCCATGACCGACCGCGCGCCCTGGCGCATCGATCGCTATCGCGATCGATTCGGGGATGCGCCCCCGGTCAGGCGCGCGGGCGACGGATATGAGTGCGTGGCTCCGCTGGGACCGCCGGATGAATGGATGGCGACGGAGAATCCGCATCACACGGAACTGCGTGATATTAAACTGTGGTTCGAAGGTCCTCTTTGCATGTTTTCGCCGGAGACCCTGGATTGTTCATGGGCGAAACTCGGGTGCGCCCCGGCGGATTTCGACGGCAGCGGCCTTGTGGACGCGGCGGACGGGATATTATTCGACGCCGCCTGGAACACGCACGGCCAGGGCGCTTCCTGCGGCAGTGAAAACAACTGGTGCGACGGCGCCGATGTGGATCAAAGCGGCGTGCTCGACGCCGACGACCAGGGATTCATGGATGCAGCCGCGGGGTGCGTGCGTTAAGCGTTAGGGAATCAAGCCGTTGCGTTCGATCATGCCGTCGTTGACGGGCATGACGCGGCCCTCGAAATCCTGCGGCAGATCGTTATCATTGTTGCTGATATTATTTTCTCCGATCTCCATCGCGGACTGATTTTGCGTGACGATGCTGTTGGTGTTGGTTGTAATGGTGTTTCCCTGAATGATCCCATCGGAATCGTCCGCTAAAAAGCCGTTGCGCTCATTATCTTCCAGCTCATTATTTTCGATTGTCGTATAGCCTTCGGCGGTTACAACCATGATCCCGTCGCCGAAACTGGTGTCTGCTGTTACGCCCTGCGTTGTGGTGCGCCGAATGATATTGTCGTTAATTGAGCCGGCCTGGGTCGCCAGAAAGTAAATTCCCGCATTCAGGTTATCTTCGATGAGATTATCATGCGCGTTGACGGCGCCGCTTAACTGAACATGAATTCCGTGCCCGAATCTATAGCCGTCGTCATTGGGAGCTCTGAGTTGCGTATTGCGAATCTCGTTTTCGTAAATTTCTCCGCTTGAATCGTGAAAATAAATGCCGATCGTGGTGTTCCCGTCCACGATGTTATATGAAACGTCTACATCCGTTGATTCCTGGACTGTGATTCCTTCTCCGAACTTGTTGTCGGCGTCGGCGACGGTGTCATACACTTCATTTTCGACGATCTGCCCGGTTGATCTGATGTAAACGATTCCGCATTCGGCGTTGGCTTCAATGTCGTTTTGCGACACATCAATATTTGAGGAGTCCAGGACGTCGACGCCACGGCCGAAATTCCCCTGGTCGTCCGGTAATGTATTTGTCACCTCATTGCCCTGAAAAAGGACATCATCGGCGCTGTTGAAAAAAACTCCCGTTCTTTTATTTGAGTCAAAGATATTGTTCGTGACTTCCAGGTCACTGCCCGAAGTGTAAAGCCCTCTTCCTCCAAGACCGTCATTGTCCGTAAGAGTGCCGGCGACGTAATTGCCGGTTATCGTGTGTCCCTGTCCGTATAATTCAATACCGCATTCGGTGTTCGCCTCGATGTGGTTGTCCTCGATAATTACCGGGGAGTCGCCGGCGTGGGTCGTGACGTAAATACCTGATGAGCCATTGCCGTTGATATTGTTTTCATTCACTTCACATGGAGAGTTGTGAATATGAACGCCGTAATTCCCGTTGTATCCCACGTTGTTGCCCGTTACTTCAAAATCGCTGTCGGCGATCCAGATGCCGATGCCGTTGTAATGCGTTACGGACTGCGTTCCCTGCACCGTATTTCCCGTGATGACTCCGCCGCTGTTGTTGAGAAAAATTCCGTACTCGGAAGCCTGCAATACCCGGTTTCCCTCTAGGGTCAGGTTATTGCAACTGTTGGCGCTGACTCCGACGCAGCCCGCGTTGATAATGGAATTGTGCTTTATTTGCGCGCCGTTAGCCCCCGCAAAATTGAAAAACTGCGCCTTATCACGGCGGTTTTTTGAGCGCGAGCCGTTTTCGAAGGATATCCCCTGCACAAGATTGTCGTCGTGGAACTCTATTGATAAAACGCTTCCCTCTCCCGTGTATGATACTTTGACCAGGAAGTCGCAACGACCCACAAGCGCGAGCCGGTCATGCTCCAGTTGCAGCGTTTCCGTACTTTCATATTCCCCGGCGGCGATCAGAATATAGGTGTCTTCGCCGGCGGCGGCAAGGGCGTCGTTGAGGGTTGTAAAAGGGCTTTCCATCGAGCCGTCGGAGACTCCCGAGAAGGCGGCGTTAACGTAAAGCACCTGCTCGTCGGTGAATGTCAGTGAGGGATAGTCGTCCAGACCGCACTGTTCGGGAATGCACATCTGCAAATCCTCATCCCAGATTTCGCCGTCACTACAGGGATCATCCGTATCGTCGTCTGTGTCGTCATCAGGCGAATCCGTATCGTCATCCGCGTCATCGTTAGCGTCGTCATCAAGATCGTCGTTCATGTCATCGTCGGAGTCATCGTCCAGGTCGTCGTCGACATCCGGATCGTCATCCGGTCCCCCGAGGGGGCCTGAATCATCATCGTCGTCGCCGCAGGCGGCGGAAAATGTGAGCAAAACCAAAGCCGCCGCCATAACCGGGAAAAGGGAATTACGGAAAGGGATCATGATGCAATCCTCTCTTTACATTGAATTCAACTCAGACAATGTTCTGGCGACGCGGAATCCTAGGTTGTAACTTCGATAACTTTCCTGCCATTTAAAACGATGCGCCGAACGGCACCATTCGGCGTTGTTGTTCCATGCGCCTCCGCGATGAGCCTTGAGGCCCGGAACAGGCTGTCCTTCAGGATCGACGGGGGGCAAGGAACCGTAATTCGCATAAGTATCCCAAACCCATTCGTAGACATTGCCGCTCATATCGTATAATCCCCACGAGTTTGGATCTTTAAGGCCGACGGGATGGGGGCTGCCGCTGGCGTTGCCGCAATACCAGCCGATCTGGAAAAGATTCGGGTCCAGGGGATCGCATTCCGTGTACGTAATGTCGCCGTTGTAGAAAGCCGTTGTCGTCGTCGCCCGAGCGGCATATTCCCATTCGGCCTCCGTGGGCAGTCTGTAACCGATGCATTCGTATACCGAGTCAACATTGTTGAGGGCAATTGTAGCGTTGACGATGCCGTAATTATCCTGGCAATATCGTATGTCGTCCCCGGGACTTGAGTCATAGCATGACAGGTCGCTTAAGATGTAACAGGGCTCAAGCCCGGCCTCGTTCGACAGGAAAATTGTATAGGCGACAGCGTCAAACCAGGAAACATACTCAACCGGGCAGTTTTCGCCGCAATCCCAGAACTGACTTCGGTTGCTGCCCGTGAGGTCCTCAAAATCTTTTTGCGTGACTTCGCGGGTCATCAACTCGAAGTCATGAGTCAATGTGACTGTTCGTAGAATTTCATCGCCTCCCCGTCCCGGCTCGTTTGTCGGGCTGCCCATCTGGAACTGGCCCGCATCGATCGCGACGAATCCCTCCGAAACATCGTCGTCGCCGGTGTCGTCGTCAAGGTCATCATCTACGTCGTCGTCCAGATCGTCGTTCACATCATCATCAACGTCATCATTGACATCATCGTCCAAGTCATCATCCATATCGTCATCCACGGGAATTCCCAGTGTTCTCACGAGTCGGAAACCAAGATCGTCGTTTGGCTGATCCGGCGGACTGCTGTCGCGGGCGGCGCTACGGCATTTTCTGGCGACGAAGCCCCACGCCCCTCCCCGGCAGGCGCGACTCGAACCGACGCTTGGTCCGGCAGGATCGCTTTCGGGGCTTTGCGTGTAGTAATCGTAATTATACCAATCCCACACCCACTCGCGAACATTGCCGCTCATGTCATGCAAATCAAAATCATTTGCCGTTTTAAGTCCGACATCATGGGTTGCGTCTTCGGCATTGCCGCAATACCAGCCGATTGAATCCAGATTGGAATCCAAGGGCTCGCATTCCTGATTGGCGATATCACCGGTGTAAAATGCCGTATCCGTTCCTGCGCGCGCCGCATATTCCCACTCGGCTTCCGTGGGAAGGCGATAACCCGCGCAGTCGACTACGGAATCCACGTTGTTCAATTCAAGGTTCGCTCTGTCGATATATCCATGTCCGCCGCAGTAATCCGGCGCCTGGCCTTGTGTTCCGTCGACGCACCAGATATCCGAAAGTAAATAGCAAGGAGGATATCCTTCCTGAATGGAGTAATTGATTGAAAAGGCCAAAGCATCCCACCAACTCACACGCTCGACGGGTTGACTGTCATTTCGTGAAGAAAAACTGCTTGGGTTGTAACCCATAATGCTTTCATAAAGACCTTGCGCGACCTCATGCCGCATCATTTCAATAGCGTTTGTCAGTTGAACGGCATGGATGTTTTCATAGGCTTCACGCCCGGGCTCATCTTCCGGGCTGCCCATTTGAAACGATCCGGAAGGAACGCAAACGAATCCATCCGTCAGTTCCCCTTCACAATCATCATCGCTGTCATCATTGACATCGTCATCCGAATCATCGTCGACATCATCATCCGAATCGTCGTCAGGCGTAGTCGCATCATCGTTAACGTCGTCGATATCGTCATTGAGGACATTGTCATTATTTACATCATCATTTGCGTTGATCCTGCTATCGCCGTCGTCATCATCGCCTGAGCAGGAAATTGAACATATAGCGCAGACAAGAATAATGGAAAGCAATAAAGCACCAAAGTGATTTGGCCGCATGGCGCATCCTCCTGTTAACCATTAATTTTTATCAAAATTTAACTTTTCATTCAAACGGATTTTTACCCGGATCAGGAGTTATACTATTTGATCGGTAATATTGAATTGAGTGATATGGCACATATGAGACGATGTATCCATGATGCCAGGATACCGTGCCTGTTCATGGAGTTGACTTTTGCCGCGTTATCGAACGACGGGTGATTCGACAATCATGGAAAACAACTGGCCCATGTTGCCCAAAAAGAAGATTCGGTCCGATTCGACGGCGAAATCGCCGGAAATGCCGACGCCGGGATTCCAGCGCCAGCGAACCGACCCCGTTTCATGATCCAGGGCGTAAAGAAAACCGTAATTCGAGGCGGAAAAAACGACGTCTTTGAAGATGACGGGCGAATTGGCGTTCTTTCGTCTCCTTACCGGGCCTTGCGCAAGGCTTCGGCTTTTATCTTCCCGGCGGATATCCGTTTTCCAGATAACCTCGCCCGAAAATTTATCAACGGCGACAATGGGACCCATGGATGTCGATACGAATAAAGCGTCGCCTTTCACCACGGGTTTTGAAACGCTTTCCCCGCCTTCGTATTTCCAGCGTATTTCCCCGTCACGGCGGCCCAGTCCGTATAAATTGCCGTCGTAGGCCGCCACGTAAAGAAAGTCGCCGTCGAGCACGGGCGTGGAATCCACATCCGTCAGCTGCTCGCCGATGTTGAGGAGGTTTTTCCAAACTTCCCGGCCGTCGTCGGGATTCATGGCAACGATATAGCCGTCGGAAAATCCCGCGAACAGCAGATCGTCCTGAATGACGATCCCGGAAACGCCCTTGACGGTGAATGTTCCGGGAACATCTCTTTGGTGCATCCACATCCATTGGCCGTTTTCGGCGTCGAGACAGTAGATTCGGTTGTGGCTCGTGGCGAAATATATTTTTCCATTTTTCAAGGCGGGATGGCCAAGGACTTCGCCGGAAGCCTTGTATGTCCATTTCGCCATGCCTGTTTTCGTATCCAGGGCGTAAAACATGCCGTCCGAGTCGCCGAAAGCGATGACATTTTCATCCACGGCCGCGGCGCATTCCACGGGACCGTAGGCGACGAATTGCCAGAGGACGTCGCCGCTTGATTTATTGAGGGCGAAAAATCCGCCGGTGCTCACGCCGACGTATATTTTATCCTTGAAAACAACCGGGGATGAGAATTCCAGGGGTCTGAAAGGAACGTTGTCGCCGTATTTTACAAGCGGCGTGATCCAGACCATTTTCAGCGGAAGATCAAGTTTTCGGTTTTCGACGAATCGCTTTTGAGCGGGATTCGCGGCATCCGGAGCGAGGGCGGGGACGCATCCGGTAAAAACAAGAAGGAGAATTGTCAGTACACGTCGCATGTTGACGATAGCGGATGCGCGTCCATCAGCTTGCATTGAGTTCCTGCAGCTTTTTCAAAATGGAGATTTGTCGTTCAATTTGCCTTTTGTTGGGATCGGCGTCGCCTGTCTCACTCAGATAAGCTTCGAGATTTTCCTGGGCGGCGCTAAAGTCCTTCTGAATTTCCTGCACCCGGGCCATGTGAAGGTAGCTTTGCCTTTTCAGATACGGATCCTTGTCGTTTTCCTGCATTTTTTTGAAGGCGGCCAGCGCCTCATCGTAGTTTTTTACGGCTTCCTCGCAATATCCGAGAGCCTGCCATGCGATGGACCACAGGGGATTGGACGAATCGGCGTTTTTCAGAAACTTTCTGTATTCAACGGCTGCTTCTTCGTTCTTCAGAAGATGCTGATAGGAAAGCGCCGTGTAAAAATGCGCCAATTGACCCTGCTTCGTTCGTTCGTATTTCCTGGAAACCTCGGTAAATTTTTCCAGGGCCGCTTCATATCGCTCCTGTTCGGAATCGAATTCGGCGGATTCGTTATCCTCCCCGGACGCAACCGGCGCATAGAAAACTTTTTCCGCCTGCGCCATGGCGCCCACGGATTGCGATTTTCCGCTTTGCATGAAATAGCGAACACCGAAAATGATGACGACGACGCCGAAAAATCCGGCGATTCCCAATCCGACAACCTTGCGATGCTCGTAAAAACGCAAAGAAAGTTGCTTTAACCAGGACAGAAATTCGTCGTCGCTTTTGATTTGCTTTCGCGTGACCTTGATTTTCTTCGCCAAGGTTCGTCCTCCCTTTCACACAGGAAGTGAAACGCGCGCATGTTAGCCATGCCCGCATCGAACTGTCAATTGTTGCGCGAGCAATATCGAGATTCATTGCTTCAGGCATGTTGACGTCGGCTTGAGGCTTGGATAGTTTGTTAAATGGCAAGCGCCGCATGTTGTTCCGAATATTCGACGGGAATCCAAGCGCGCATGCGAGTCAAACAAAAACATTTCGGGGGAACACATGACAGCCTTCAATGACATTCCCGGCGACAGCAAAGTATGGAAAAACGGCGAGTTTATCGACTGGAAAGACGCGACCGTGCATGTCATGGTCCACGGCCTTCACTACGGCTCCAGCGTTTTTGAGGGAATTCGTTGTTACAATACGCCGAAAGGTTCGACCATCTGGAGGCTCGACGAGCACGTCCAGCGCCTGTTGGACTCCGCGAAAATGTACCGTATGGATATCCCCTACTCCTACGACGAATTATTTGCGGCGAACGTTGAAACCGTCAGAACCAATAAATTCAAGGAGTGCTACCTGCGCCCCATCGTCTTTCGCGGAACCGGACCGTTCGGGGTTTTCGGCCGCAATAATACGATTGAAACATACATCTGCGCCTGGGAATGGGGAGCCTATCTCGGACCGGAGGCCCTGGAAAAAGGCGTCAATGTCATGTTCGCCTCATGGAATCGTTTCGCCGCCAACACCATGCCCGCCATGGCGAAATGCGGCGCCAATTACGCCAATAGCCAGTTGATCAAAATGGAGGCCATGGCCAACGGATACGTGGAGGGCATCGCCCTGGACACGAACGGATGCATCAGCGAGGGCAGCGGCGAAAATATCTTCGTGATCCGCAAAGGAAAGGTCATGACTCCCCCGTTGAGCAACTGCGTGTTGCCGGGAATTACCCGCGACGCGGTGATCACGGTTTTGAAGGAGCTCGGCTACGAGGTTGTCGAGGCGTCCATCCCGCGCGAAATGGTCTATATCGCCGATGAAGTGTTTTTCACGGGAACGGCCGCGGAAGTTACGCCGATCGCCAGCGTCGACAAAATTCCAATCGGCCCCGGCAGGCGCGGCCCAATTACAAAAGCCGTCCAGGATCGTTTTTTCCAGTACGTGAACGGAGAACTGGAAGATCAGTACGGTTGGCATACATACGTATAGAAAAATGACGGAAGAAAATAAGAACTCCGCCAGGAATTTTCTGGCGATTGTCCTTCTTCTGATCTGCTGCAGCGCGTTTTTCCTGTCGGCTCTGTCGAATCCCGACAGCGCATTCGTCGGCGTTTTGCTCGGAAAAGGCGACGCCGAAGGAACCATGTGGTGGAACTGGACCGTCAAGGAAAACCTGCTGTCGGGACGATGGCCCGCTGAAGCCTCTTCGATTTTTTATCCGTACGGTGTGAAACTGGCCCTTTTTTACGGTTCCCCTCTCAACAGCCTACTTTATTTTCCCTTCAACGCCCTGATTTCTCTTCCTTTTTCCAACACGGTTTATTGCATCATCCTTCTTTTCGCGGACGCGATCTTTGCTTTTATTTATTTTAACCGGCAAACGAAAAGTCCCGTTATTTCCCTATTTATCGCCGCCATATGGGCTCTGGCGCCCATGAAGTTTATGGAATACGGAGACGGTCATTTACCGCAGATTCCGGTTTGTTTTATCCCTTTGATTTTTCTCGGCCTGGAATTGATGAACACGCGGCCCAGCGTCCAAAGTTGCCTTGCCGCAAGCCTGTTTCTGGTTCTGGACGCGTGTGGATATTATCAGCACGCGTTTGCCGTTTTGTTCATTTTTATTTTCTTTTTTACCTGGGGACTGATCACGCGCATACGGGAAAAAAACGGCCTTGCAAAATTTATCGCCGGCTATTTATGCGCCGCCGCCGCCGTCATCGTCGGCGCATGGATATTTTATAAACCTTTGATTTCCAATTCGCTTTCTCTGTTGCCGGAAACCGGTTTCGTCTATCCGGACAGCCTCCCCGCCGCTGCCATCGATTTGTTAAGACTTCCGGGCGGCGTGTTCTTTGAAAAAACAAGCCTTGTATCCGTTGATTTTCATGGCTCATTTGCGCAGCATGCGATCCTTGTTTACAGCGCCCTGGCGGCGATGCTGGTCGTGACGGCCATCTTGCTGAAACCGCGAAAAACATGGCCTTATGTGCTGATGTCGTTATTTTTTGTCGTGCTTTTGCTGGCGCCGTTTATCAACCGGCCTGACACATTTTGGCCTTACGCGCATTTCGCCGCATGCGCCGCAATCGCCTGGGGTTTCGGAAAAGACAAATTGGAGCGCGGCGCGGCCGTGAAAAACGCATCGAAGGTTTGGTTGATCGTTATTTGTTTTATTATGGTTTCTCTATCGATTCTGTATGTCCATGAACGGCCCTTTATCTCAAAATTCAATAAGTCTCCCGTGATAGATTCCCTGCGTGATTCTCCGGGAAAGGCTTTTTTACCTTTGCCGTCGGGACCTCTTGACGATTACTTTCTGCCCGCCGTTGTCTTGTCCGGCAAAGCTCTTGTGGGCGGAAGAGGCAGGGACCCGGGTTATCTTATCCCACGGAAATGGGAAGAATTGTCGTCGAAAAACAAGACGTTGGCGTCGTTGAAAGAGTGGACTCCCCACAATCCGGATCGGTTCATTGACATGGGGGGCGTCAAGGAACTCATTTCCATCGGAGTAGACCGCGCGCTGTTGGATAAACAAGCCCTGCTGCAATATTTCGAAAATCCCTTTCTTCCTCCCGGAGACGAGAATGAATTCGGGCCCATGATCAATGAGGTCATGGAAAAATTTGGAGATCCCATTATCGAAGATCGCCGTTTCGTCCTTTTCAGTCTTCCTCGAATACAATTCATGAAAAAAACAGACATTTCGACGGTTGAAGCAATAGCGCAGCAGTAATAATTGTCACAATTCGGACCCACCGGCAGGAAACCTCAATAAAATCCATGCCGAAGGTGTAATTCTTGAGGATTTCCTTTAGGAATTGCGACGGAAACGGCGCTCGATTGGCAATCGACTCTTTCCACTCCAATAGGGCGCTTAAAAAGGGTTTTTCGGAGATTACCGTACTTTAACGCGCACTCTTCAAACCTTTCAGGATGAAGTACGGTAATCTTCGAAGAACCTTAAAAAGACGTTATTTTATAGGCCGGTTTCGTTGACAATTATCCCATGATGATTAGCTTTCCGAATGAGTTTCGCTGCTAAGTTATCCAAAAGGAGTTAACATATGGGCAAAATTATCGGAATAGACCTTGGAACCACAAATTCCGTGGTTGCTGTTGTCGAGGGAACGGAGCCTCGGATTATTACCAACTCCGAGGGCGGCCGCACGACCCCTTCCGTCGTGGCCTTCGCTAAAGACGGCGAAAGACTGGTCGGCCAGGTCGCCAAGCGGCAGGCGGTCAGCAATCCAAAAAACACCGTATATTCCATCAAACGATTTATGGGCAGGCGCTTTGATGAGGTTGCCGAGGAAATCAAGCAGGTGCCTTATGAGGTCGTCAAGGCGGACAGCGGCGACGCGCGCGTCAAAGCCGGCGGAAAAGAATGGTCGCCACCGGAGCTGTCGGCGGCTGTTTTGCAGAAGCTGAAAAGCAGCGCTGAAGACTACCTCGGCCAACCCGTTACGGAAGCCGTCATCACCGTTCCGGCTTACTTCAACGACTCCCAGCGTCAGGCGACGAAGGATGCGGGCAAAATCGCCGGCCTGGATGTGAAGCGAATTATCAACGAGCCGACGGCGGCCGCCCTGGCCTACGGCCTGGACAAGAAAACCGACCAAGTGATCGCCGTTTTCGACTTCGGCGGCGGAACTTTCGATATTTCCGTGCTCGAGGTCGGGGAAAATGTCGTCGAAGTCAAATCGACCAACGGCGACACGCACCTGGGCGGCGATAACCTGGACCAGCGGATTATCGACTGGCTCGTCGCCGAATTCAAAAAAGACCAGGGAATCGACCTTTCCCAGGATCCCATGGCGATTCAGCGGCTCAAGGAAGCGGCGGAAAAAGCCAAGATGGAGCTTTCATCAACAAACGAGACCCAGATCAACCTGCCGTTCATCACGGCCGACGCCTCCGGACCGAAACATCTTGATTACAAACTGCCCAAGTCGAAATTCGAGCAACTGGTGGACGATTTGCTGCAGCGCACGCTGGAGCCGTGCCGTCAGGCGCTGCGGGACGCCAAAGTCTCTCCTGCGGACATCAACGAAGTCATCCTGGTGGGCGGTTCGACGCGCATCCCCAAGGTTCAGGCCATTGTTCAGGATCTTTTCAAGCGCGAACCTCACAAGGGCGTAAATCCCGACGAAGTGGTGGCCCTCGGCGCGGCGGTTCAGGGCGGCGTGCTGGCCGGAGACGTCAAGGACGTCCTCCTGCTCGATGTCACTCCCCTTTCCCTGGGTATCGAAACCCTGGGCGGCGTCATGACCAAGTTGATCGAGAGAAACACCACCATCCCGTCGCGGAAGTCGGAAATTTTTTCCACGGCGGCCAATAA